>NZ_JAHOPD010000001.1:0-6402 GCF_019038635.1 Micromonospora sp. WMMB482
ACGAACACACCGGGCTGAGCAGTTCGAACGCGAGGATGCCGAACTGCGCCACGATCAGCAGGTGCGGCACCTGCGCGTCAGGTCGGCGAGGTCGGTGCCGCGCCTGATGATCGCCCGGGCCAGCACCGAGCCGTTCGCCCGTCCCACCCCGAAGCGGAACTTGGCCCAGGCGGCGAGGAAGTTACGTGCAGATGACCGAGATCTGGGTGACCCGCAGCGCCCAGCCGCCCGCCTCGGTACGGATCGGGTCGCCGTGCCGGGCACAGCCGGGCGGTGGGCAGCACCGGCGAGTGCGACCAGGAGCGCGAACCGGTCGTGGTCGACCTTGCCGTAGCTCATCGCCACGATCATCCACTCGAAGTACAGCGCGAAGACCGTCCAGCCGAGCAGCCGGTGCGCCCGGCCGGTGGCGGCGAGCAGCGCGGTGACCAGCAGCGCCCAGAACACCACTCCGACCAGGGCCGGGTGGGGGGTAGCGGGAGCAGCCGGCCGACGAGCAGCGGCTGGTAGAGGTCGCCGGGAACGTCGACCCGGGTGCGCACCCAGGGGGTGAAGACGACCAGATCGGCGGCGACGAAGAGGTAGACCAGGGTGCGGAGGCGGCGATCCGCCGCGCGGGACCGCCTCGGTCAGCCAGGCGGTCATCCGCCGGTCTCCCAGCGTACGGCGGTCTCGTCGGTCCATCGCCGGTCGGGCGGCCGCCCTGGATGTCGAACCAGCGCACCACGATCCGTACCTCCAGCAGTTCCGGTGCGCCCGGTTGACGTTCGGCGTACGCATCGGCGACGGTCCGCAGCAGGCTCGGGTCGGCGGCGTACCGGTCCTGCTGCCCCTCGATCTCGGCCGGGATGTGGCCGGGCGGCGGATGCCAGTGGCCCTCCTGGCCGAGCGCACCACCGCACCGGAGCGGTCGACGCCCTCGACGCGGGTGTCCGGCGCGGGCGCGTTCGGCGGGTCGGGGTGGAGTACATCCGGAACGGCCGAACGGGAAGTCGTCGTCGGTGCCGCGAACGGTGCCGAAGAGCAACAGCGCCAGGCCGAGCACTGTGGCGCCCCGCCGGACCGCGCGCCCGCGGGCGGTCAAGGTCTCCACATCGTCTGGTGACGTTACGGGAGTGAAGCGTCCGAAACGGTCCCTCTCTCGGCCATTCCTGGTCGGCCGTCCTGCCGGTCGGGAATGCGAACACGCCGCCGGCCGGCGCCCGAGGCGGGCACCGCCGCGGCGTGTTCGAACGTCAGTGGTTGTCTCGGCCAGCTTCTTGCGGACGTCGTCCATGTCCAGCGCCTGGACCTGCTCGATGAGTTCTCCAGCCCGACTCGGGCAGCGCGCCCGGCTGGCGAAGACGATCACGCCGTCACGGATCGCCATGATCGTCGGGATGGAGCTGATGTTGAACTTCGCCGCCAGCTCCTCTGCGCCTCGGTGTCGACCTTGCCGAAGGCGATGTTCCGGTTGCTTCTCCGAGGAGCGCTCGTAGACCGGGGCGAAGCGCTTGCACGGGCCGCACCAGTCCGCCCAGAAGTCGAGCAGGACGATCCCGTCCTGGCCGGTCACCTCGTCAAAGTTGGCCGTGGTCAGCTCAACCGTTGCCATTTGCTCTCTCCGATCACCGGATTGTCGTACGTCCGGTGGAACCTCAGTCCGGCCCTGCGCGGCTGGTCCGACTGTCCCGTCGCGCGGGTGACGAAACGCTGAGCGCCGGACGGTGACCCTGGCCAATCGAACACCATCTGTTCGCGCCGGTCGTGCGGAACGCAAATGCACACCGCACTTGCGTGACGGGACGTGATGGGAGGTTTCCAGGGAGATCACGCTCAGTTTCCGCTACGTCTCGGTAACTTCGGGCTTGACAAGCGTCTATCCGGCCTGCGGAGATCGCCTACCGACCGCACTTCGGTTACTTTGAGTAGTGTTACGAAAAGATAAATGTGACCTCCGTCTCTGCGTGCCGGGTGGTCGTACGGCAGAATTCTTCGCATCAGAGCGTGGGCGGGGGCGCCGGGGGAGCGGGCGGTGAGCGGCGGGCTGCTGGTCGCCGGCACCACCTCCGACGCCGGCAAGAGCGTGCTCACCGCCGGCATCTGCCGCTGGCTGCGCCGCCGGGGCGTCCGGGTCGCCCGTTCAAGGCGCAGAACATGTCGAACAACTCCGCCGTGGTGGTCGGGCCGGACGGTCGGGGCGGCGAGCTGGGCCGGGCCCAGGCGATGCAGGCCGCCGCCTGCGGGCTGGACGCGGACCTGCGCTTCAACCCGGTGCTGCTCAAGCCGGGCAGCGACCACGCCAGCCAGGTGGTGCTGCTCGGCGACGCGGTGGACACGGTCACCGCCGGCAACTACCACGAGGTACGGGCCCGGCTCGCCACCACGGCGTACGCGGCACTGGCCGAGCTGCGATCCGAGTACGACGTGGTGATCTGCGAGGGCGCGGGCAGCCCCGCCGAGATCAACCTGCGCGACGGCGACTACGTCAACATGGGCCTGGCGCGGCGGGCCGGGCTGCCCACGATCGTGGTCGGCGACATCGACCGGGGTGGCGTGTTCGCCTCGATGTTCGGCACCGTCGCCCTGCTCGACGCCGCCGACCAGGCGCTCGTGGCCGTTTCGTGGTCAACAAGTTCCGGGGCGACCGCGGCCTGCTCCAGCCGGGGCTGGACATGCTGCGCCGGGTCACCGGCCGCCCGACGTACGGGGTGGTGCCCTGGGCGCTGGACCTGTGGCTGGACGCGGAGGACTCGCTCGCGTACGGGCGGGTGCTCGGCCGCCCGGCCGCGCCACGGGGCACCGACTGGCTCGACGTCGCAGTGGTCCGGCTGCCCCGGATCAGCAACGCCACCGACGTGGAGGCGCTGGCGACCGAGCCGGGTGTGCGGGTACGCCTCACCGTCGAGCCGGCCGAACTGGCCGCCGCCGATCTGTGGTGCTCCCCGGCACCAAGTCGACAGTCGCCGACCTCGCCTGGCTGCGGGAGACCGGCCTCGCCGACGCGGTCCGGGCGCACGCCGCCGCCGGACGGCCGCTGCTCGGCATCTGCGGCGGCTTCCAGATGCTGGGCCGGGCGATCCACGATGCGGTGGAGAGCCGCCGGGGCACCGTACCCGGCTCGGGCTGCTGCCCGTCGAGATCACGTTCGAGCCGGGCAAGACGGTCCGCCGGGCCGAGGGCACCGCCGCCGGCGACGTGCCGGTCCACGGCTACGAGATCCACCACGGCCGGGTCTCGGCCGCCGACCCGGGCCTCGCGCCGCTGCTGCGCTACACCGACGGCACCGGCGAGGGCGCGCGTCTCGGCAGCGTGTACGGCACGCACTGGCACGGCGCCTTCTCCTCGGACGCGTTCCGCCGCCGGTTCCTGACCGAGGTCGCGGAGACGGCCGGGCGGACCGGCTTCAAGGTCGCGCCGGACACGTCCTTCGCGGCGGCCCGGGAGCGGACGCTGGACCTGCTGGGCGACCTGGTGGAGGAGCACCTCGACACGGACGCGCTGTGGCGGCTCATCGAGTCCGGCCCGCCGCCGGGACTTCCCTTCGTGCCGCCCGGCGCGCCACCGGCGTAGCGGGCCGCTCCACCGGCACTCGCCGGCGGTGACCGGCTCGGACCGCGAGCCTCAGCGCCGGCCGCGAGGGCTCAGTA
The DNA here is from genome assembly GCF_019038635.1 of Micromonospora sp. WMMB482. Taxonomy (NCBI): domain Bacteria; kingdom Bacillati; phylum Actinomycetota; class Actinomycetes; order Micromonosporales; family Micromonosporaceae; genus Micromonospora; species Micromonospora sp. WMMB482. The sequence goes on from NZ_JAHOPD010000001.1 coordinate 3,630, forward strand.
GCGCACGTCGGCCGGGCGGTCGGACATCGGCAGCCCGGCCTCCCGCCAGCCCTGCACCCCGCCGACCATGTCGGTGGCCTGCCGCAGCCCCAGCGTCTGGAGGCTGGCGGCGGCGAGGCTGGAGCTGTACCCCTCCCGGCACACCACGATGACCTCGCGGTCGTACCCGGTGGCCTCGGGGATGCGCCATTCGCTGGCCGGGTCGAGCCGCCACTCCAGCACCGTGCGGTCGATGACGATCGCGCCGGGCAGCTCACCCTCCTCGCGGCGCTGCGCCTCGGTACGCGTGTCGATCAGCAGCGCGCCGCCACGGACCGCCTCGACGGTCTCGTGCGGGGTGAGCCGGCGGAGACCGGCGCGGGCCTGTTCCAGGAGGGCGTCGACGCCCGGACACATCACGTCATGGAGCACCCCCCGATGATGCCCAGCGCGCCGCGCCGCCGCTCGGCGAAACGGTCCGCCCGGGTCGCAGTTTCCAGCGGACGGGGGAACGTTAGCGTCGGTCGGGTGAACGTCGCGGTGATCGAGACGTACGCCGGGTTGGCCCGCCGGGTGCTGGCCGGTCCGGCGCGGTTGGGGCGTACCCGGCTGGTCGCCGTCGACGGACCCAGCGGCGCGGGCAAGAGCCGGTTCGCGGCGCGCCTCGCGGACGCCCTCGCGGCGCGGGCGGGCGGCGTCCGCCCGCCGCTCGTGCACACCGACGACCTGCTCGACGGCTGGGACGACCAGTTCACGTTCTGGACCCGGCTGGAGGAGCAGGTGCTCGGCCCGCTGCGGGCCGGCCGGACGGGCGGCTACCGCCGGTACAGCTGGGTGCGCCGGCGCTTCCTGGACCGGGTGGTGCCGGTGCCGCCCGGTCTGGTGCTGATCGTCGAGGGGGTGAGCGCCGCCCGCGCGGCGGTACGCCCCGAGCTGACGCTGTCGGTGCTCGTCACCGCGCCGGCCGAACTGCGGTTGCGCCGGGCGCTGGACCGCGACGGTGCGCAGATCCTGCCGGAGCTGCGCCGCTGGCACGCGGGGGAGCGGGCGCACTTCGCCGCCGACGGCACCGAGGCGGCGGTGGACCTGGTGGTCGACGGCGCCCCGGACCTGCCGCACGACGGCGACCGCTACTACGTGCGCGTGGGGCCGCGGCCGGGCTCGGGCGACGGGGCAGGGTAAGGCCAGCATACGATTCCGGTCATGACCACTCCGATCCTCTCCGAGTCCGAGGTGCGGGCCGCCGTCGAGCGGGAACTCCCCGGCGTCCGTGCCGATCTCGAGCGACTCGTCCGCATCCCGGGCATCGCCTTCGAGGGCTTCGACCACTCGCACGTGGAGCGTTCCGCCGAGGCGGTGGCGGAGCTGCTGCGCGGCTGCGGCCTCGACACGCGGATCGTCCGGTCCGGCGGCCAGCCCGCAGTGATCGGCACGAAGGCGGCCCCGCCCGGCGCGCCCACAGTGCTCCTGTACGCGCACCACGACGTGCAGCCGGTCGGCGACCTGTCGCTGTGGGAGTCGGACCCGTTCGAGCCGGTGGAGCGCGACGGCCGCCTGTACGGCCGGGGCGCCGCCGACGACAAGGCCGGCATCATGGCGCACGTCGCCGCGCTGCGCGCGTTCGGCGACCGGCTCCCGGTCGGCGTGGTGCTGTTCATCGAGGGCGAGGAGGAGTACGGCTCGGACTCGCTGGAGCGGCTGCTCGCCGAGCACCGCGACGACCTGTCCTCGGACGTCATCGTGATCGCCGACTCCACCAACTGGGACGTCGGCGTGCCGGCGCTGACCACCTCGCTGCGCGGCATCGTCAACTGCTTCGTGGAGGTGCGCACGCTCGACCACGCGGTGCACAGCGGCATGTTCGGCGGTGCCGTGCCGGATGCGCTCACCGCGCTGGTGAAGCTGCTCGGCACGCTGCACGACGAGGCCGGTGACGTCGCGGTGGACGGGCTGGTCGGCCGCGAGGGCGCCAGCGTCGACTACCCGGAGGACCGGTTCCGCGCCGAGGCCGGCCTGGTCGACGGCGCGACGCTGTTCGGTACCGGGCGGATCACCGACCGGCTCTGGACCAAGCCGGCGCTGGCGATCCTGGGCGTGGACGCGCCGGCCACCGGCGAGGCCCCGAACGCGCTGGTGCCGTCCGCGAAGGCGAAGCTGAGCGTACGGCTGGCGCCGGGCGACGACCCGAAGAAGGCGTACGCGGCGCTGACCGCGCACCTTCAGCGGCACGCGCCGTGGGTGCGCAGGGTGTCGGTGACGTTCGAGCACGACGGCGCGCCCTGCGTCATCGACGCCTCCGGGCCGATGTTCGACGCGGCCCGGTCGGCGTTCCGGACGGCCTGGGACGGCACCGACCCGGTCGACATCGGGGTGTGGCGGGTCGATCCCGTTCATCGCCACGTTCCAGGAGATGTTCCCGCAGGCCGCGATCCTGGTGACCGGTGTGGAGGACCCGCACGCGCGGCGCACGGGCCGAACGAGAGCCTGCACCTGGGCGAGTTTCGCCGGGTGTGCCTGGCCGAGGCGCTGCTGCTGGCCCGGGTGGCGGAGGCCGGAAACCGCGCCTGAGGTGTCGAAACCGTAACTTCGGGGCCGAGTCGGAGTTTGTGGTGTGTCGGCGGGCGGGGTGTTATAGCCTTTCGAACATGCGTACGAACGACGAGATGGAGCGGCTCCAGGCCGCCGTCCGTGCTCTGGGGGACGTCGACGTCTCCGCGTGGTCCGAGGACACGCTCACGAACAGATCGGCGAGCTCTCCGCCGCCCTGGTCACGCTCGACGCGCTGCTCACCCGG
>NZ_JAHOPD010000002.1:0-7922 GCF_019038635.1 Micromonospora sp. WMMB482
GCGGCTTCGGCGCCGACGTGACAGTGACGAACCTCGGCGACCGCGTCGACGGCTGGACCGTCGGCTGGAGCTTCGCCGCCGGCCGCAGCAGGTCGTCAGGCGTGGAACGCGACTGTCAGCCAGTCCGGCGCCCAGGTCAGCGCCCGCACGCCGGCTACAACGCGGCCATCGGCACCGGCGGCACCGCGAACCTCGGCTTCAACGGCTCGTGGAACAACACGTCGAACCCGGTCCCGGCCGCGTTCACGCTCAACGGCACCGCCTGCACCGGCGCGCCGTCCACCACCCCGCCGCCGTCGACGCCGCCGCCCCGCCCACCACACCGCCCGGCCGCCGACCACCCGCCGGCCGGCGCGAAGCAGATGGAGGCCTCGACCGGGGCCTTGTCAGCGTCCGCTCCGGCAGCGGGAACCTGGTCTCCTGGCGGCTGCTCGGCACCGAGACCACGGGGTGGCGTTCAACCTCTACCGCGGCGGCACCAAGGTCAACGGCAGTCCGATCACCGGGGCCACCACGTACCTGGACAGCGCGCGGCGCCCGGCTCGCCGTACACCGTGCGGGCCGTGGTGAACGGCGCGGAGCAGGCGGCGTCGGCCCCGGCGCTCCAGTTCGCCAACGGCTGGCTGGACGTGCCGATCCAGCCGCCCGCCGGGCGGCACCACCCCCGCCGGGGAGGGGTACGGCTACTCCGCGAACGACGCGAGCGTCGGTGATCTCGACGGCGACGGCCGCTACGAGTTCGTCCTCAAGTGGGATCCGTCGAACGCCAAGGACAACTCGCAGTCCGGCTACACCGGCAACGTCTACGTCGACGCGTACACGCTCACCGGCACCCGGCTGTGGGCGCATCGACCTCGGGCCGCAACATCCGCGCCGGGGCCCACTACACCAGTTCCAGTTGTGTACGACTACGACGGCGACGGGGACGCCGAGGTGGCCCATGAAGACCTGCCGACGCGGCACCCGCTCCGGCACCGGCCAGGTGATCGGGAACGGCTCGGCCGACCACCGCAACTCCAGCGGCTACGCGTGCTCGCCGGCCCGGAGTACCTGACCATGTTCGACGGCCGCACCGGCGCGGCGCTGTCCACCGTCGACTACGATCCGCCGCGCGGCACCGTCTCGTCCTGGGGCGGACTCGTACGGCAACGGGTCGACCGGTTCCTCGCCGGCACCGCGTATTTGGACGGGCAGCGCCCCTCGCTGATCATGGCGCGCGGCTACTACAACCCGGGCCGTCGTCGCGGCGTGGGACTTCCGCGACGGCACGCTGCGCAGGCGCTGGACGTTCGACTCGAACGCCTCCGGCACGGCGCAGCCGCCGGCCAGGGCAACCACCAGCTCTCCGTGGCCGACGTGGACAACGACGGACGCCAGGAGATCGTGTACGCGCCGCCACGATCGACGACAACGGCCGGCTGCTGTACTCCACCGGCAACGGCCACGGCGACGCCCTGCACGTCGTGACCTCGACCCCTCCCACTCCGGCCTGGAGGTGTTCAAGGTCGACGAGGACGGCAGCAAGCCCAGCTCCTGGACGGCCGACGGCGCGTACCGGGCAGATCATTTGGCAGACCGCGAGCGGCGACAACGGCCGCGGCGTCTCCGCCGACGTCTGGGCCGCAGCCCGGGTGCGGAGTCCTGGTCGTCAGGGTCGGTCAACGGGCTGCTCGACACCCGGGGGCGGAACGTGGGCGCAAAACCGTCGTCGGCGAACTTCCTGATCTGGTGGGACGGCGACCCGGTCCGGGAACTGCTCGACGCCACGAAGATCGACAAGTACGGCACCGAGGCGAGACACGGCTGCTCACCGGCAGCGGCGTCGCCTCGAACAACGGCACCAAGTCCACCCCCCGGCGCTCTCGGCGGACCTAGATCTCGCCGGACCCTAGCGTCACCGCCCCGGGCGTGCCCTGATCGGCGGTCACGGCGACCGCCCACCGCCACGATCCCGCCCTCACCCGCCCGACCGTTCGCGTCGATCATGAGGTTGGCGGCGACAAACCGGACGCAAATGCCGCCAACTTCATGATCAACCGAGGTGGGGCGGGGCGAGACAGGCGGAGCGGCGGGAGGGGCGGCGTGACGGAGGCGACCATCTCGGGGCCTACGGGCCGGGCTCGGGCGGGTGGCGAGTAGCCGACAGCGGGAAATGTTGACCCTCGACCCGGTGGAGGGCCCAGGATCGGTCGTGTGCTCGTCCACAGCTCGTACCCGTTGTCCACAGCCCCTGTGTCACAGGCGGTGGACAACCACGCATCGCACCCGGCCGGTTACCCACAGACTGTGGACAACTCCTGGGGACGACGCTGTGGATGCCTGGGGACGACGATCACGTTGTCCCCAGCCGGCGGTCCGCCTGTGGGTGAGCTGTTGAAGGTTCTGGGGATGACGGCTGTCAACCCGGCCCGCGTTGTCCACAGCGCTGGGGAAAAACCGGTGGATTACCGGTGGACAACCGGTGGACAGCCGTGGAAAACCCGGCTGCCGGCGAGGGCTGTGGACCGGGACACGGGTTTTACCCCTGGTTCTCCACAGCCAAACCACCTGTAGATAACGTGTGTGACCTGCGCGGACGCTGGTTCTCCACAGTTTGCACAGGTGCGATGAAGACGATGAGTTATCTCTTCTAAACAACAAAAACCAATCATCACCGTTGGACTTCCTGTGGATCGGGCCGAAGCACTGCCGTCGGCAGTCACCCCGGCACCTGGATCCACGGGGTCGGGCGCACAGCCGATGCCCCAGCGCCTTAAGGTGCGATGGGTACCCGCACGGTCGGGCGGGGCGGGTGGCAGCGGTCGGCATGAGAGAGTTGTCGCTGACGTCGACGCGGAGGCATTGATGAAGTTCCGAGTGGAGCGCGACGCGCTCGCCGAGGCGGTCGCGTGGACCGCCAAGAGCCTGCCCAACCGGCCCTCCGTACCGGTGCTGGCCGGAGTGATGCTCCGGGTCACCGACGGCAACCTCCAGGTCTCCGGCTTCGACTACGAGGTCTCCAGCCAGGTGACAGTCGAGGTGCACGGTGACGCGGACGGCGCCGCCCTGGTCTCCGGCCGCCTGCTCGCCGAGATCACCAAGGCTCTCCCGGCCAAGCCGGTGGACATCGCCGCCGTCGGCGCCCACCTCGAACTGGTCTGCGGCAGCGCCCGGTTCACGCTGCCCACCATGCCGGTGGAGGACTACCCCACGCTGCCGGAGATGCCGGAGAGCGCCGGCACCGTCGACGCCGCCGCCTTCGCCTCCGCCGTGGCCCAGGTGGCAGTGGCCGCCGGCCGCGACGAGACGCTGCCGATGATGACCGGCGTCCGGATCGAGCTGAGCGGCAGCACGATGGCCATGCTGGCGACCGACCGCTACCGCCTCGCGCTGCGCGAGATGGAGTGGAACCCGGACGACCCGGAGATCAGCCTCAATGCGCTGGTGCCGGCCCGTACGCTGCACGACACCGCGAAGGCGCTCGGCCCGCTCGGCGGCCACGTCACCATGGCGCTGTCCTCCGGCGGCGCCGGTGAGGGCATGATCGGTTTCTCCGGCGGCACCCGCCGGACCACCAGCCGGCTGCTCGACGGCGCCAACTACCCGCCGGTGCGTTCGCTGTTCCCGGCCGACCACAACGCCGAGGCCCGGGTCGCCGTCGCCGCGCTCATCGAGGTGGTCAAGCGCGTCGCGCTGGTCGCCGAGCGCACCACCCCGGTCCTGCTCAGCTTCAGCGCCGACGGTCTCGTGGTCGAGGCGGGCGGCACCGAGGAGGCCCGGGCCAGCGAGGCCATGGAGGCCACGTTCAGCGGCGAGCCGCTGACCATCGGGTTCAACCCGCAGTACCTCATCGACGGTCTGACCAACCTGGGCGCCCAGCACGCCCTGCTCCGGTTCGTCGACGCGTTCAAGCCCGCGGTCATCTCCCCGGCCGGCGAGGATGGCGAGGTCATCCCGGGGTACCGGTACCTCATCATGCCGATCCGCGTGTCCCGCTGATCGCAGGCAGCACGACCCTGACGTACGGAGGTAGGAGCAGATGCAGCTCGGCCTGGTAGGACTCGGCCGCATGGGCGGCAACATGCGGGAGCGGCTGCGCGCCGCCGGGCACGAGGTGGTCGGTTACGACCACAACCCGGAGATCAGCGACGCCGCAAGCCTGGCCGAGCTCGCCGAGAAGCTCCAGTCGCCCCGTGCGGTCTGGGTCATGGTTCCGGCCGGCGTCACCGACGCCACCATCGACGAGCTCGCCGGTGTGCTCGGCGAGGGCGACATCATCATCGACGGCGGCAACTCCCGGTTCAGCGACGACGCCCCGCGCGCCGAGCGGCTGAACGAGCAGGGCATCGGCTACATCGACGTCGGCGTCTCCGGCGGCGTCTGGGGCCGGCAGAACGGGTACGCGCTGATGGTCGGCGGCGCGCAGGAGCACGTCGGGCGCCTCATGCCGATCTTCGAGGCGCTCAAGCCCGAGGGCGAGTTCGGCTTCGTGCACGCCGGTCCGGTCGGCGCCGGCCACTACGCCAAGATGGTGCACAACGGCATCGAGTACGGCCTGATGCACGCGTACGCCGAGGGCTACGAGCTGCTGGCCGCCTCGGAGCTGGTGACGAACGTCCCCGGCGTGTTCAAGTCGTGGCGTGAGGGCACCGTGGTCCGGTCGTGGCTGCTCGACCTGCTGGACCGGGCGCTCGACGAGGACCCGGAGCTGGCCGACCTGAGCGGCTACACCGAGGACACCGGCGAGGGCCGGTGGACCGTGGACGAGGCGGTCCGGCTCGCCGTGCCGCTCAACGTCATCACCGCGTCGCTCTTCGCCCGGTTCGCCTCCCGGCAGGACGACTCGCCCGCGATGAAGGCCGTCGCCGCGCTGCGCCAGCAGTTCGGCGGCCACGCCGTCCACAAGCGCTGACCGGTATCCACAGGCTGTGTACGTCCGCCGGCTCGAACTGGTCGACTTCCGCTCCTACGAGCGCGTCGGCGTCGACCTGGAGCCGGGTCCGAACGTGCTCGTCGGCGCCAACGGCGTCGGCAAGACCAACCTGGTCGAGGCGCTCGGCTACGTGGCGACCCTGGACTCGCACCGGGTCGCCACGGACGCCCCGCTGGTCCGGATGGGCGCCGCCTCGGCGGTGATCCGCTGCGCGGTGGTGCACGAGGGCCGGGAACTGCTGGTCGAGCTGGAGATCGTCCCGGGCAAGGCCAACCGGGCCCGGCTCGGCCGGTCCCCGGCCCGGCGCGCCCGGGACGTGCTCGGCGCGCTGCGCCTCGTGCTGTTCGCGCCGGAGGACCTCGAACTGGTCCGTGGCGACCCGGCCGAACGTCGCCGCTACCTGGACGATCTGCTGGTCACCCGCCAGCCCCGCTACGCCGGGGTACGCGCCGACTACGAGCGCGTGGTCAAGCAACGCAACGCGCTGCTGCGTACCTCGTACCTCGCTCGGAAGACCGGCGGCACACGCGGCGGCGACCTGTCGACGCTGGCGGTGTGGGACGCGCATCTGGCGCAGCACGGCGCGGACCTGCTTGCCGGTCGCCTGGAGCTGGTCGCCGCGCTCACCCCGCACGTGGCCAAGGCGTACGACGCGGTGGCCGCCGGCCGGGGCGCGGCGGGCATTTCGTACCGGCCCTCGGTGGAGCTGCCCGAACCCGGCGCCGACCGGGCGGCGCTGGCGGAGGCGCTCGCCGCCGCGCTGACCGCGAACCGCGCCGCCGAGATCGAGCGCGGCACCACACTCGTCGGCCCGCACCGCGACGACCTGGCACTGACGCTCGGCCCGCTGCCCGCCAAGGGGTACGCCAGCCACGGCGAGTCCTGGTCCTACGCGCTCGCGTTGCGGCTGGCCGGGTACGACCTGCTGCGCGCCGACGGGATCGAGCCGGTGCTGGTGCTCGACGACGTCTTCGCCGAGCTGGACACCGGCCGGCGGGAACGGCTGGCCGAGCTGGTCGGCGGCGCGAGTCAGCTCCTCGTCACCTGCGCCGTGGACGACGACGTGCCGGCGACGCTGCGCGGCACCCGGTACGCGGTGGGCGAGGGGACGGTGCGACGTGCCGGATGACGAGGTGCAGCTCCCGCCCGCGCGGCTCGGGCCGGGGCGCGACGCGCGTACCCCGGGAAGCCCGCGGACGGCGAGCCGGCCGCGAACCTGCCGGAGGGCGCGACCGGGCCGGAGCTGGCGCGGGCGGTGCTCGACGCGGCGAAGGCCCGGCGTCAGGCGGCGGCCCCGCGCCGGCGTGGCGCGGTCCGCGGCGACGGCGAGAAGCGGCTGCGCGGCTACTCCGGCCCGGGGCCGGACCCGCGCGACCCGCAGCCGCTCGGCGCGGTGCTGGACAAGCTGGTGAAGGCGCGCGGCTGGCAGCAGCCGGCGGCTGAGGCGACCGTGTTCGGCGCCTGGGAGAAGGTGGTCGGCCCGGAAGTCGCCCAGCACAGCCGCCCGGTCAAGCTGGAGGACGGCGAGCTGACGGTGGAGGCGCGTTCGACGGCCTGGGCGACGCAGTTGCGCCTGCTGGCGGGTTCGCTGCTCAAGCAGATCGCCAGCGAGGTCGGCCACAACGTGGTGCGCAAGCTGCACATCCACGGCCCGGCGGCGCCGTCGTGGTCGCGCGGTCCCCGGCGGGTACGCGGGCGCGGCCCCCGCGACACCTACGGCTGACCGACACCGCCCGAACGCCGGGCCTCCCGCCGGGCGCGCTTGAGTTCGCGCTGCTCGCGGCTCCACTGCTTGCGGCGCTCCAGATCCTGCTTCCAGGCCTCGCGGGCCAGCTGCGAGCCGCCCTGCACCGCGCCCTGCACCTGGGAGGGGCCGGCGAGGTTGCGGAACACCCAGCCCAACAGGCGGCCACCCTTGCCGGAGGCGTCGCCCACCTGCTCGTCGTCGCTCATCCCGCCGTCTCCCTGTTTCGTGTGCAAACCATTGGTACACCAATCATTGCTAGGATCGCAACGACGACGAGGAGGAGGACGCCGGTGACCGACGGCATCGAGGAGGATCCGCTGGCGCTGGAGCAGCAGGTCTGCTTCGCGCTCTCCGTCGCGGCCCGGAGCGTCGTCGCGGTCTACCGGCCGTTGCTGGAGCCGATGGGGCTCACCCACCCGCAATACCTGGTCATGCTGGCGCTCTGGCAGCACGCGCCGCTGTCCGGGCGGGATCTGAGCCGGCTGCTCCAGCTCGACCCCGGCACGCTGTCCCCGCTGCTCAAGCGGCTGGAGGCGGCCGGCTACATCCGGCGGGAACGCGACGCTGCCGACGAGCGCAGCCTGGCCGTCTCACTCACCGCCGAGGGGCAGGCGCTGCGGGCGCAGGCCGAGCGGATCCCGCCGGCCATCGTGCAGCGCCTCGGCCTGCCGCTGGCCGACCTGCGGCACCTGCACACGGCGCTGACCGAGGTGATCGCGGCCGCCAACCGGGCCACCACGACGGGCGCGCAGGGGCCCGGCCCGGCCGGTCAGGCGTCGGCGTAGACCGCGAAGCCCCGCTCCGCGCAGCGCCGGTAGAAGGCCGCGAGCACGCTCAGCTCGGCGCAGGTGAAGTTCCACTGCGGCGGATCGCCGTTCTCGTCGCGCAGCCGGTCGAGCCGGCTGTCCAGCCAGCGGAGCTGCTGCTCGGCCAGTCGCCCGTCGCCGAGCAGCGCGCGCAGCACGTCGCTCACAGACTCGAACGTGACCGCCTCGCCGTACGGCCGGTGCCGCGCGACGAACTTCTCCACGCCCTCGGCGATCCAGGAGCAGCCGTCCGGGTCGATCACGGGTCCTCGTCCTCGACCGCGTTCTCCGTGGCGTAGAGCACATTCTCCAGCCCGAGGATCAGGCGACCAATCCGTGTACGCGGTCGCGCGTACCGTGCCGGTCTCGCGATCAGCTCGGCGAGCGCCGCGGTCGGCGCGGAGATCCGGGGCATGTCCACGATCTCGCGAAGTCCACGAACTCAGCCGGCGCGACA
>NZ_JAHOPD010000003.1:0-43655 GCF_019038635.1 Micromonospora sp. WMMB482
CCACAGTCCGGGGTATAAAACAATTGGCACTGGCTTTACAAGCACCCTGTTGAGTTCTCAAAGACAACCACACACCAACCGCAAGCCCCACAACCGTGGAACCCGACCGGGGCATCTCGTTCACTCACCCGCCGCTCTCGCGCCGGGCACTTTTACTACGTTACCTCACCGTCTCTGCTGTGTCAAACCGTGTGTCCCGGTCTGTCATGCTTCGTACGGGTTGGCGCGCTGAGCACGCGCAGCAGTCACCCGTTGCGCTTGATCATCGGATTTGGCAGACCGGCCGCTGCGGTTTCCCGCTAGCTCGCCCGGTGCCCTGCCGGTCGACAACCTTACCCGGTCGGTTCCGCTCCGCCAAATCCGCCCTGCGGCGTTTCGGCGGGCCTCGCCCGGACCGCGTCCTTCCCAAGGCCAAAGCCTTGGTCGGACCCGGCGCCAGCCCTGTTCGGCGCTCCCGGGCTTTCGTCCCGTTTGCCCCGTTCCGCGCTGGCAGAGAGAAAGTACGCGTCCCCAGGTTTGATCGTCAAATCGACGGGTAGCGGTGCGCGTCACACCCGCGGAGAGGGCCGGGCGGGTCAGGGGGTGGGGCGGCGGGAAGCGCGGTAGGCCCTGATGCCCAGGACTCCCACGGTGGTGCCGATCGCCAGGGACGCGGCGATCAGCAGTGCGTGCACCCACAGGAAGCCGGTCGGGCTGCCTCGCCCACCGCGCCGGCCGACCAGGCGCGCTCGTCGTTCCAGATGGCGACCGCGAACCTCGGCCAGATCGCCCACGTCCAGACGCCGACGGCGACCAGGAACAGCGACCAACCACGAGACAGGACCATGGTCGGCCAGTATGCCAGCGCACCGTCCGCCCAGGTCAGGACCGCGGTCCGCGCGGCACGCGTTTCCGTTCCCGCCCGCGGGGCACTGTCCTGTCGAGCCGACTCGACGGAGGTGCCACCGATGCAGCCGTTCAACCCGTGGACCTGGCGGGATCCGTCCGCCCTGGCCGGTGGGTACGACCAGACCCGGCCCGCAGACGTGCCGCAGCAGCGGACCGACGACGCGGACGACGGGCCCGGACGCCCCGGCCCGGGTACGCCGCTCGACCTCACCGGCTACCGGGTGGAGGCGACGGACGGGCGGATCGGCTCCATCGACGAAGCGAACGAGGACGCGGACGCGCGGTACCTGGTGGTGGACACCGGTCCGTGGATCTTCGGCAAGAAGGTGCTGCTGCCGGCCGGCACGGTGGCGCAGGTCGACCACCTGGACCGCGTCGTGCACGTGGACCGCACCCGGGAGCAGGTGAAGGAGTCGCCGGCGTTCGACCCGGACCACTTCGCGCACCCCGAGTACCGGGAGCGGGTCGGCAGCTACTACACGGAGAGCTATCGACAGCAGTGAGCACGGCAGGAGGCAGCGGCGCGGTTCGGTGAGCGGTTACCGTGTGAGTCATGGTCCGGCCGCGCAGCTGCCTCCCGGAGGCCCGTAGCGGTCTAACGGGCCACGCTGTCGACGGCCGGGAGCAGATCCTCGACGTACTCCGTGCCGGCGGACTCCGTTTCCGCGCCGGCGGGCGATGGCGGCGCTCGTTCTGACGAGCCCGCACCACCGACCTGGGCGACCCGGGTCGCGTTTCCCCGCCAGCGAAGGCACGAAAGGCGTACGACCATGTCCTCTGCACGCATGCTCACCGGCGACCGCCCGACCGGGCGGCTGCACCTCGGCCACTACGTGGGCAGCATCGCCAACCGGGTGCGGCTGCACCAGCGCTACGAGAGCTTCTTCATCATCGCCGACCTGCACATGCTCACCACGCGTAACAGCCGCGCGGACATCGAGCAGGTGGCGCACAACGCCCGCGAGATGGTCACCGACATCCTCGCCGCCGGGGTGGAGCCGGAACGGGCGACGTTCTATCTCCAGTCCGCGATCCCGAGGTCGGTGACCTGAACACGCTGTTCCAGAACCTCATCACGGTGCCCCGGCTGGAACGGGTGCCGTCGCTGAAGGAGATGACCCGGGACGCCGGCAAGGACGAGATGCCGTACGGCCTGCTCGGCTATCCGGTCCTCCAAGCCGCCGACATCCTCTGCGTGAAGGGGCAGGTCGTGCCGGTCGGGAAGGACAACGCGGCGCACGTCGAGGTCACCCGGGAGATCGCCCGGCGGTTCAACCACCTCTACGGCGAGGTCTTCCCGGTGCCCGAGATGCTCATGTCGGCCACACCCACGCTGGTCGGCACCGACGGGGCCGGGAAGATGAGCAAGAGCAAGGGGAACGCGATCGCGCTCTCCGACGACGCGGCGACGGTGCGCCGCAAGGTGATGGGGATGTACACCGACCCGAACCGGGTCCGCGCCGACGTCCCCGGCACCGTGGAGGGGAACCCGGTCTTCGAGTTCCACGACGCCTTCAACCCGGACCGGGCGCAGGTGGCGGAGTTCAAGGCCCGCTACCGGCCGGCCAGGCGGGCCGGTCGGCGACCTGGAGGTCAAGGAGACACTGGCGACGGCGCTCAACCGGTTCCTGGACCCGATCCGGGAGCGCCGGGCCCGCTTCGAGGCGCAGCCCGGACTGGTCGACGAACTGATCGTCACCGGCACCGAGCGGACCCGCGAGCAGGTGCGCCGCACGCTCGTCGAGGTCCGCCGGGCGATGGGCCTGAGCAGCGCGTACACCCAGGTGCGACGCCGGGCCGAGCGCTACCGCAAGGCCGTCGCCACCTCGGCCTGACCACAGCCGGTCCGGGGTACGCGCTTGCGCCGACCCCGGACCGGCCGGTTACGCGCTGGCGGCATGGCCAGCTCGCACGCGTACCCGATGACGTCCTCCGACGTCCGGCTCGGCGCGCTGCGACGCCGGCGGTCCCGCGACCGCCTGCGCTGAGCCTTCCCCTCCTGCGACCGGCGGATCGAGCCGCCGGTCGTCATCGATCGCCCTCGCTCCGCCGTCGCGTTCCCGTCAGGTGATCCGCGCGGCGGATCCACAGCGAGATCGGCGTACTCATGGATCTTGAAAAGTTGCTCAGCGACCGGCTGGCGCCGGCGTTCGCGGCGGTGGCCGGCGTGCCGGTGGACCCGGCCGTGCGGCGTTCGCAGCACGCGGACTTCCAGTCCGACGCGGCACTGGGGCTGGCCCGGCGGCTCGGCCGCCCGCCGCGGGAGATCGCCGCGGAGGTACGGGAGCGCGCGGCGCTGGCCGACCTCTGCGCGGCGGTCGAGGTGTCCGGGCCTGGTTTCCTGAACCTCACGGTGGCCGGGCACGCGCTCGGCGGGCTGGTGTCCGCGATGGCCGCCGACCCGCGGCTCGGCGTGCCGGTGGCGGCCGAGCCGGAGACGGTGGTGGTCGACTACTCGGGGCCGAACGTGGCGAAGGAGATGCACGTCGGGCACCTGCGGTCGACGGTGATCGGGGACGCGGCGGCGCGGACGCTGGAGTGGCTGGGGCACCGGGTGCTGCGCGCGAATCACCTCGGCGACTGGGGCACACCGTTCGGCATGCTGATCGAGCACCTGCTCGACCTGGGCGAGGCCGGGCGGCCCAGGAGCTGTCGATGGGTGACCTGGACGGGTTCTACAAGGCGGCGCGGTCGAAGTTCGACGACGACGAGGCGTTCCGGGAGCGGGCGCGGCGCGGCAGCGGGTGGTGGCGTTGCAGGGCGGCGACCCGGCGACGCTGCGGCTGTGGCGGCTGCTGGTGACACAGTCGGAGAGCTACTTCCTGACCGTGTACGACCTGCTCGACGTGACGCTGACCGGCGACGACTTCCGGGGCGAGAGCAGCTACCACGACCAGCTCGCGCCGACGGTCGGGGAACTGGACCGGCTCGGGCTGCTGCGGCGCAGCGACGGCGCGGACTGCGTGTTCCCGCCCGGTTCGGTGGGTCGCGACGGGGAGCCGCTGCCGCTGATCGTGCGCAAGTCCGACGGCGGGTACGGCTACCCGGCCACGGATCTGGCCGCGCTGCGGCACCGGACCGGCGCGCTCGGCGCGACCCGGCTGCTCTACGTGGTCGGGCTGCCGCAGCGGCGGCACTTCGAGATGGTGTTCGCGGTCGCCGCGCAGGCCGGCTGGCTGGCCGCACCGGTGCGGGCCGAGCACGTCGGGTTCGGCTCGATCCTCGGCCCGGACGGGCGGATGCTGCGCAGCCGGGCCGGCGGGTCGGTGAAGCTGGTCGAGTTGCTCACCGAGGCGGTGGGGCGGGCCACCGCGCTGGCCCGGGAGCGCAACCCGGAGCTGGGCGAGGCGGAGGCCGCCGAGGTGGGACGCGCGGTCGGCGTCGGCGCGATCAAGTACGCCGACCTGTCCGGCGACCGGCACAAGGACTACGTGCTGGACTGGGAGCGGATGCTGTCGCTGGACGGGAACACCGCGCCGTACCTCCAGTACGCGTACTCCCGGGTCCGGTCGATCTTCCGGCGGGCCGGCGCGGCGGCGCGGCCGGACGCGGAGGTCTCGCTCGCCGAGCCGGCCGAGCGGGCGCTCGCCATGGAGCTGGCCGGCTTCGCCGCGGTGGTCGAGGAGGTGGCGGGCGGCCTGGAGTTCCACCGGCTGACCGCCTACCTGCACCGGCTCGCGGTCGCGTTCAGTGCGTTCTACGAGCGCTGCCCGGTGCTGCGGGCGGAGGGGCCGGTCCGGGAGAGCCGGCTCGTGCTGTGCGAGCTGACCGGGCGGGTCCTGCGGCAGGGCCTGGACCTGCTCGGCATCCGTACCCCCGAGCGGCTGTGAGGCCGAGGGGTCACCGGAAGCCCGTGCGGCGGCTAGCGTGACGCATCGATCGAACGAGAGGGAGGCGACCATGGCGGATCGGCGCGCGGTACTCGCTCCGGGACGTGGCTACGACACCCGGGGCCCGCTCTTCGTCTACATCGGTGAGGCGTTGCGCCGGCTCGGCTTCGACGTGCACGAGGTCACCTGGCGGTCGATCGGGGATCTGCGCCTCGACAGCGCGCCGGAGTGGGTCGCCGAGCAGCTGGACCCGGTCCTCGACGCCGGGGTGGATCTGCTCGTGGGCAAGTCGCTCGGCAGTTTCGCCGCGCCGCTGGCAGCCGACCGGGGCATCCCGGCGGTCTGGCTGACGCCGCTGCTGACCGACCCCGCGGTACGGGAGCCGCTGGGCCGGGCCACCGCGCCGTTCCTGCTGGCCGGCGGCACCGCCGACCGGGTCTGGGACGGTGCGGTGGCGCGCCGGCTGACCCCGTACGTGGTGGAGGTCGTCGACGCCGACCACTCGATGATGGTGCCCGGCCCGCTGGCGGCCTCGGCCGAGGCGCTCGGCCGGGTCTGCACGGCGGTGGAGGAGTTCGCCGCCGGCCGCTGACGGTCAGCGGCGACTCCGCCGGGTCCACACCACCGCCACCACTGCCGCGATGAGCGGCAGCAGGCAGCAGAGCGCCAGGACGGACAGGTGCCACGGCTTGATCGCTCCCATGGCGGGAATGATAGACGGCTCTCGCTAGGTTGACGGCCGGTGGCCCTGCCGTCCAGCCACAGCGTGTCGCTGTCGTCGCGGTGGGAGCCCGTGGAGCCGACGTGCTTGGCGCTGATCTCCGGCCCGTTCTTGATCACGTGGACGAGGGCCATCGCGTGTCCCCGGCCGAGGCCGTACTCGTCCCGGTCGGGGCGTCCCGATCAACGACGGACCGCGCCACCATCGTTGCCTCCAGGGCAACGATCGGGCGAGACGCCGGAGAGCCCGGCCCGCGTGGTCGCGGGCCGGGCTCTCCGGATCTCGGGGTACGCGCTCAGCGCTGGAGGGTGAGGAGTCCGGGGCGGTAGGGCAGGAGGCCGTAGTCGCCGCCGGAGTTGGGGGAGCGGCCCTGGTAGAGCAGTTGGAGGTTGCAGGGGTCGACGGTGAAGGTCTGGTCGGCGGTGGTGCGGATCAGTTCGCCGTGGCTGATGTCGTTGGTCCAGGTCGCGCCGCTGTTGGCCTTGCCGGCGAACGGGTTGGACTCGGTGGCCGCCTGCGGGGTCCACGTACCGCCCAGGCTGGTGGCGGTGAAGGACCGGAAGTAGCGGCCCTGGGAGCCGATCGCCTCGACGATCATCAGGTAGCGGGTCTGGCCCTGCAGTTTGTAGACCTGCACGGCCTCGAACAGGTTGTTCGTCGAATCGCTCATGATCGTGGTGTAGTTCGACCCGAAGCTGCCCGGGAAGTTCCCGATCGGCATGCTGGAGCGGTAGATCTTGCCGTTGTCACCGGCGAAGAACAGGTACATGTTCTGGTCGTCGGCGATCAGCGTCTGGTCGATCGGACCGGTACCGGAACCGGAGATGCTGCCGGTGAACAACGGCTGCGCCGACGACCACCCGTTCGGGTTCGTCGGGTTCGTCGAGGTGCGGTACGAGAACGCGGTCGGTCCCCACTGGTAGGCCAGCACCCAGATGCTACGCGGCGCGAAGTAGAACAACGTCGGCGCCACCGTGCCCGAGGACATCGCGTTCTGCGACGCGGAGGCCATCTGCGACCAGTTCGAGAACAGGCCGAAGTTCATCGACCCCCACGACGACCCGTAGTCGTGCGTCGTCGCGTACACCAGATGCTGCCCGTTGTACGGCACCACGGTGAAGTCCTTCAACGACACCCACCCGACCGCGGCTGTGCCAACACACCCGTCGACGACCACCGGTACGACGACGGCAGATTGCACGTACCACCCGGCGGCGGCGTGGTCGGAGGCGGTGTGGTGGGGTTGCCGCCGCCACCGTCGACGCGCACGAGCTGCCACTGCTGGTTGGCGCCGTTCCAGTCGTCGTATTGGACGATGCTTCCGCCGTCGGCGGTCGAGGCGCCCTGCACCTCCACCACCTTGTTGCTGTGGCGGCTGATCAGCCGGACGTAGCCGCTGTCGGAGTCGGCCAGCCGGAACTGCTGGTTGGTCCCGTTGAGGTCGGACCACTGCACGATGCTGCCGCCGTTGGCGGTCGACCAGTTGTAGACGTCGAGCACCTTGCCGGACAGCCGGGACTTCAGCCGGTAGTAGCCGCCGCCGGAGTCGACGAACTGCCACTGCTGCTGGTTGCCGTTGTTGCGCGACCACTGCACGATCCGCGCGCCGTCGTTGGTGGCCAGGTTGTAGACGTCGAGGGCCTTGCCGCTGTTGCGGTTGACCAGGACGTACCAGGCGTTCGTGTCGACGCTCGCGGCGGCTGCGGGCGCGGACACGACCGCCACGGCGCCGGCGCCGACCAGTACCGCTGCCGCCCCCGTGGCGACGACCCGCGGCAGCCATCCGCGCCGTCGTGGCGGCGACACAGTCGATGGGGACCTGCCGAAAGCAAACATGTTCCTCCCTCAGATCAGACATGTTGTGAGCGCTAACAGTTAGTCGAAGCGCACTGATCCCACACCCGGCCTGCCACGCGACCATCCGCGCCCGCCCGGTGAGCCGCCGAAAGCACCGCCCTACGCCATCGACTGTGAGCGATAACACGCCGTTCGTCAAGTCGTAACAGTCGATGGATGGCAGGCGCCTCAAGCGGCAGGACCGTGAGAGGAGGTGCAGGAGATCGCCCCTCGGCTGACCAGGGGATCGGGGTGGACGATTTCTGGCAAAGTCTGAACTTTCGATTCGTGGTCTAGATGGGCAAAAAGGCGCATAATTGATCCCTTACGGTCGCTCCCCGGGCGACGACGACGCCGGCCGGCGAACCGTCCAAAAGGCACCCTCTCCCCACCGGTGGGTCGATGGCGCTGGATCCCTGAAGCCACTAGGTTGGCCGTCGCCGCTGTGCTCGGCCGGCGCATTCACGAACCTAAGGAACACTCATGACAACCGCACCCGTGCGCCAGGATGAGCCCCCGGTCTCGCTGGGCAGGGTCCGCGCGGAGCCGCTCGACCGGCTGTCCGCCGCGGACATCTCCCCCATCGTGCGCCGGGTGATGGCGGCTCACCTCGATCAGACCCGCATCCCGGCGGCGAAGTTCTCGTCGTTCATCTGATCCGCGATGCCTCCGGGGCCCGCCCGCGCGGCGCTCACCGAGTTCGTCCTCAAGGTGCACGCCAGGTGTGACCTGGCGTGCGACCACTGCTACGTCTACGAACACGCCGACCAGAGCTGGCGCCGCCGCCCGGTGCGGATGACGCCGGAGGTGCTCCGGGCCGCGGCCGGGCGGATCGCCGAACACGCCGCGGCCCACGACCTGCCGGACGTCACTGTCATCCTGCACGGCGGGGAACCGCTGCTGCTCGGCGCCGAGCGACTGGGCGACGTGCTCGCGGGCCTCCGGCGGGTCATCGCCCCGGTCACCCGGCTCCGGCTCGGCATGCAGACCAACGGCGTCCTGCTCACCGAGCGGCTCTGCGACCTGCTCGCCGACCACGACGTCGCGGTCGGCGTGTCGCTCGACGGCGACCGGGCCGCCAACGACCGGCACCGGCGCTTCCGGTCCGGCGCCGGCAGCTACGACCAGGTGCTGCGCGCGCTCGCCATGCTGCGCCGCCCGGCGTACCGGCGGATCTACTCCGGCCTGCTGTGCACCGTGGACGTGCGCAACGACCCGATCGCGGTGTACGAGTCCCTGCTCGCCCAGGAGCCCCCGCGGATCGACTTCCTGCTCCCGCACGCCACCTGGGACGACCCGCCGTGGCGACCGGCCGGCGGCGACACCGCGTACGCGGGCTGGCTGCGCGCCGTCTACGACCGCTGGCGGGCCGACGGACGGCCGGTCTCCGTGCGCCTCTTCGACTCGCTGCTGTCCACCGCTACGGGCGGACCCAGCGGCACCGAGTGGCTCGGTCTCGACCCGGTCGACCTGGCGGTGATCGAGACCGACGGCGAGTGGGAGCAGGCAGACTCGCTCAAGACCGCGTACGACGGCGCGCCGGCCACCGGCATGACCGTCTTCTCGCACGCGGCCGACGACGTGGCGGCCAGCCCGCTCCTGGCCCGCCGCCGCTCCGGCCGGGCCGGGCTCAGCGACGAGTGCCGGCGGTGCCCGGTGGTCGACCAGTGCGGCGGCGGACTCTTCGCCCATCGGTACGGCGCCGGGCACTTCGACCATCCGAGTGTCTACTGCGCCGATCTGAAAGAGCTGGTCGTGCACGTGAACGAGAACCCACCGGCACCCGTCCGGCTCGACGCCGGCCTGCCCGACGACTTCATCGACCGCCTCGCGGCCCTGACCGGCGACCGGGTCGCCATCGGCCGGCTCGTGGAGGCACAGATCGCCATCGTCCGCGCGCTTCTCGCCGAGGTGGCCGACCGGCTGCCGGCGGGTGGGGCCGGAGCCGACGGCTGGGCGGCGCTGACCGCCCTCGACCGCGGTGCGCCGGAGTCCGTCGCCCGGATCGCGGCCCATCCGTACGTGCGGGCCTGGGCTGTCGACTGCCTCGCCGGCACCGGCACCGGCGCCCGGCAGGGACCGGACTACCTCAGCGCGCTCGCCGTCGCCGCCGCGCTCGACACCGGCACCCCGGTACGCCTCGACGTGCCGGTGCGGTCCGGCCGCCTGCACCTGCCGACGGTGGGCACCGTCCTGCTGCCCGAGGTGGGCGACGGCACCGCACGGGTCGAGACCGGCCCGGGTTCGCTGCGGGTGACCGCCGGGGAGGTGACAGCGGTGATCCGGCCCGGAACCCCCGGCGATGCGCCGAGGTGGTGGCCGGCCCGCGTACTCGCCGCGCCGGACGTGAGCGTCCTGCTGGAGGACGGTGACCCGCACCGCGACTGCCACCGGCTGCCCGCCGGTGACCGGCTCGACGACGCCGGGGCCGCGCGCTGGGCCGAGACGTTCGCGGCGGCGTGGCAGGTGATCCGGGACGAGGTGCCGGGCCACGCCGAGGAACTGCGTACCGGTTTGCGGGCCGTGGTCCCGTTGCGGCGCAGCGGCGCGGGTGTCAGCGAGGCGTCGACCGCGCGGCAGGCGTTCGGCGGTGTCGCGGCCACGGAGACCGACGCCGGGTCACTCGCGGTGCTGCTCGTGCACGAGTTCCAGCACAGCAAGATGAACGCGCTGCTGGACGTCTGCGACCTGGTCGACGGCACCCGGCCGATCGACATCACAGTCGGCTGGCGGCCCGACCCGCGGCCCGCGGAGGCCGTCCTGCACGGCATCTACGCGCACGCGGCGGTGGCCGGCATCTGGCGGATCCGGGCCGACCGTCAGGTCGACGGCGCGCAGGCGGTCTACCGGCGGTACCGCGACTGGACGGCCGAGGCGATCGGCGCGCTGCAACGGGCGGACGCGCTCACCCCGGCCGGCTCGCGGCTGGTCCGGCAGGTCGCCCGCTCGATGTCCGGGTGGCCGTCGTGACCGCCGCGCCGACCGCGTACCGGGCCGGCACGCTCGCCGCCGACCTGCGCGCGCTCGGGCTCGGCCCCGGTGACGTGGTGCTCGTGCACTGTTCCCTGCGCACCCTCGGACCGGTCGACGGCGGCGCGGGCGCCCTGGCCAGGGCGCTGCGTACGGCCGTGGGTCCGGCCGGCACCGTCGTGGTCCCGGCGCAGACCCCCGACAACTCGGTGAGCAGCGCCGCGTACCGCGCCGCGACCGCCGGGCTGACCGACGAGGAACGTCTGGCGTACGAGGACCGGATGCCCGGCTTCGACCCGGCCGTCACACCGTCGTTCGGGGTCGGCGCGTTCGCCGAGCACGTACGCCGGCTGCCCGGTGCGGTCCGCAGCCGGCACCCGCAGACGTCGTTCAGCGCGTGGGGGCCGCGGGCGCAGGAGCTGATGCGCATCCACGACCTGGACTCCCATCTGGGAGAACGGTCCCCGCTGGCCGCCCTGGAGGCAGCCGGGGCGTGGACGCTGCTGCTCGGTGTCGGCTATGCGACATGCACCGCGCTGCACCTCGCCGAGTACCGGTTGCGCCGGCCGGCGCCGCGTCGCCCGTACCGCTGCTATGTGCTGCGCGACGGCCGCCGGGAACGGCTCGACTTCGAGGCTCCGCACCTGGATGCGGCCCCTTTTCCGGTGATCGGCGCGGAACTCGACGGGGCGGCGTTCACCCGGCACGGAACGGTCGGCGACGCGCCGGCCCGGCTGCTGCCGATATCCGACGCGGTACGCACCGCCGTCGCCTGGATGGACGCCCACATCGGACGGTGCGGGCCTGGTAACCCGAGCGCAACCTCTCTACCCTGATCGATAGGCGCCGTATCGTGTCGACCGGGGAGCAGCGCGTGATCATTGACGGTTGGAGGTCAGGCGCACTTCCCGTGGAACGGTCGTGCCGTCGTGACCTCTGAGCGGCCCGCGCTGCCGGGCCCGCCCTATTTCTTCCTCAGCTACGTCCCCCCACCGACGCACAACGACCGCACCCCGGGCGACCACTGGGTCCGCCGCTTCTACCACGATCTCAACCTGGCGATCGACGGCCGGCCCGGCGACCGGTTACGCCGGCAGGGTTTCGCCGACTTCATGGTGCGGCCGCCGGACGACCGGACGGAACGAAAACGCACAGCGCTCGCCGAGGCCGAGGTGTTCGTGCCGTTGTACTCACCGGACTACCTCAACCGCGACGACTCCCGCCGGGAACGGGAGTGGTTCCGGCAACGGCTGATCCGGGCCGGCCGCCCGCCCGACGGCGACAACATCCTGCCGGTCCTGTGGATCCCGTCGCCCGCCGCCGTGCACGCGCCGGACCAGGCCCGGGCCGTGGCGATGGCCGCCGACGTGGACGCGTACGCCGCGAACGGCATGAGCGCGCTCTGCCGGCTCCAGAAGTTCCAGCACGCCTACAAGGAGGTGCTGGGCCGACTCGCCCAGCACATCGTCGAGACCGCCGAGCAGACGCCGCTGCAACCGGCCGAGCCGCCGACCGGCCCGACCGACCTGCCGTCGTCCCCGACGAGCGAGGTGCCGTTCCGGGCGGTGGTGATCGCGCCCGAGGAACCGGCCGACCCGGGCCGGCTCAACGGGCGGTCCGACACGCACGCCGGACGGTGGCGCCCGTTCCGCGACCGGCCGCCGGTCGTCGACGACGTGACCGACGCGGTGCAGCGGCTGCGGATGCCGATCGACGTCCGCGACTTCGTGCCGGACGCCGGGCTGTTCCGGGGCTGCCCGGGCGTACTCATGATCGATCCTCGGGTGGTCGAGACGCCGGACGGTGCGGAGGCCGTCCGCGCGGCCGTCGCCTCGCTGCACCGCTGGGTGGGCGTCGTGGTGATCATCGAGGACTCGGCGCCCGGCCGCCGCTCCCACGCGGCGGTGCTGCTCGACCGGGCCATCGAGATCTTCCCGCCCGCGGCACGCCCGCTGGCGATCACCACGTACGACGACTGGCGGGCCGGGATCCACGGCCTGGTCGACCGGATGCGCCGCCGCTACCTGGAGGCGAGACCGGCCTACCCGCCGCCGGGACGGCCGATCAGCAAACCCAGGCTCTGGGAGAACCCGCCGCCCGACGAGGGAGTGGACACATGACCCGACGCGAGGGACAGGTCGTCACCTTCTACTCCTACAAGGGCGGCACCGGCCGGACGATGGCGCTGGCGAACGTCGCCTGGATCCTCGCCGCCAACGGCAAGCGCGTGCTCGCCGTCGACTGGGACCTGGAGTCCCCCGGCCTGTCGCGCTTCTTCGCGCCGTTCATCGACCGGGACGCGCTGGAGAGCACCGGCGGGGTGATCGACCTGATCCGGGAGTACGAGTGGGCGACCACCACCAAGCAGGACAAGGGCGACGACCGCTGGCACGAGCAGTACGCCCGCGTGCACAAGTACTCGTTCTCGCTGAACTGGTCCAACTTCCCCGGCGACGGGACGCTCGACTTCCTCGGCGCGGGCCAGCAGAACAACGACTACGCCGGCGCGCTCGCCGGGATGAACTGGGACGAGTTCTACGAGCGGCAGGGCGGCGGCTACTTCTTCGACGCGCTGCGCGCCGACATGAAGCGCAACTACGACTACGTGCTGATCGACAGCCGGACCGGGTTCTCCGACGTCGCCGACATCTGCACCATCCAGCTGCCGGACGTGCTGGTCACCTGCTTCACCCTCAGCGAGCAGGGCATCACCGGCGCGGCGAAGGTGGCGCGGCTGGTCGAGCACCGCTACGGGTCGCGGCGGATCCGGGTGCTGCCCGTGCCGATGCGGATCGACCCGGCGGAGAAGGTCAAGGCGGACACCGGGCGGGCGGTGGCGCGCCAGCGCTTCAGCGGCCTGCCGAGCGGGATGAGCGAGGCCGACCGGGACCGGTACTGGGCCCGGATGCAGGTGCCCTACCAGGCGTTCTACGCGTACGAGGAACTACTCGCCACGTTCGCCGACCAGCCCGGCGTCAACGGCTCGCTGCTGTCCGCGTACGAGGTGCTGGCCCGGGAGATCACCCGGGGCGAGGTGGAGTCGCTGCCGCCGATGAGCAGCGCGGTACGCGAACGGGTCAACGCCCGGTTCACCCGTACCTCCAACTCGGTGGAGAACGAGATCCTGCTCCGGCACGCCCCGTACGACCGGGTGTGGGCGGAGTGGATCGGGCACCTGCTGGTCTCGGCCGACGTCCGGGTCACCGATCCGTGGTTCGCCGAGGACGAGACGCCCCGGACGGCCCGGGAGCTGATCATCGTGTCGGAGTCCAACGCCGGCGAGGAGGCGGTGCTCGCCGCGCCGGACCGCTCGCCCGACCAGGTGCCGCTCGTCGTGTATGTCGCGGACGTGCGGCGCCTGGCGAACGTGCCCGCCGCGCACACCGTCTCGGTGGCCGGCCTGGAGGCCCGGACCGCCGCCGCGCGGATCCTGCGCCTGGTCGGCCGCGAGGGGGTGCCGGCCGACCTGGAACTGCCGACCGGTCCCCGGTTCCCCGGCCGCGACAACACGGTGTTCGAGGTGCCGGGCCGGAACAAGCGCTTCACCGGGCGGGAGGCGGACCTGCGCGAGTTGCGGACGCTGCTGCGCAGCAGCCCGAAGGTGGTGCTCTCCGGCACCGGGCCGGTGGCGTTGCAGGGCATGGGCGGCATCGGCAAGAGCCAGCTCGCGCTGGAGTACGCCCACCGCTACCGCGCCGCGTACGACATGGTGTGGTGGATCGACGCCGACCAGGTGCCGTTCATCGAGTCGGCCATCGGTGACCTCGCGCCCTACCTGGGCGTGCCGTCGTCGGAGTCGAACCGGGAGAACGCCCGGCTGGTGCTCCAGGCGCTGCGCCGCACCGACCTCCGCTGGCTGCTGATCATGGACAACGCGGACGAGGTCGAGGGCGTCCTGCCGTACGTGCCGGACGGCAAGGGCCACGTCCTGATCACGTCCCGGAACCTCCAGTGGGTGGAGCGGGCCACCACCGTCCAGGTCGACGTGTTCAAGCGCGCGGAGAGCATCCAGCACCTCACCGAGCGGGTGCCGACCATGCGCGTCGACCAGGCCGACCGGATCGCCGCCCTGCTCGGTGACCTGCCGATCGCTGTCACCGCCGCCGCGGCCTGGCTGGCCGACACCGGCCACTCGGTCGACAGCTACCTCACCGAGATCGCCAGGTTCGGGCCGGGCGCGGTGATGGAGCCGAACAGCAACGTCTCCGTCGAGGCCACCTGGGAGCTGTCACTCAACCACCTGCGGACCCGCAACCCGGCCGCCTACCGGGTGCTGCAACTCTGCTCGGTGTTCGCGCCGGAGATCTCCGCCGACCTCGTCTACAGCGACGAGTTCGCCGAGGCGCTGGTGCCGTTCCACCCGCAGGCGAAGGAGCGGCTGGTCCGGCAGCAACTGGTGCAGCAGGCGAACCGGCTCGCCCTGGTCCGGGTCGACCTGCGGGCCGAGAACCCGTCCGGCGGTGAGCGGGGCCGGGGCGGCCTGGTGCTCATGCACCGCCTGCTCCAGCACGCCGTCCGGTCCCGGATGACGGAGGCGGAACTCGACGAGGCCCGCCAGCAGGTCCACCTGGTGCTCGCCGCCGCCCGGCCGGAAGGCGAGGTCGACGACCCCGACGGCTGGCCAAGGTTCCGGGTCATCTGGCCGCACCTGGAGGCGTCCAAGGCGCCGCTGAGCCGCAAGGTGGAGGTGCGGGCCCTGATGATCGACCGGGTGCGCTACCTCCAGTTGCGCGGCGACCTGGAGACCGGCCGGCGGCTCGGGCAGGAGGTCGCGCAGACCTGG
Organism: Micromonospora sp. WMMB482; assembly: GCF_019038635.1. Classification (NCBI taxonomy): domain Bacteria; kingdom Bacillati; phylum Actinomycetota; class Actinomycetes; order Micromonosporales; family Micromonosporaceae; genus Micromonospora; species Micromonospora sp. WMMB482. The sequence continues at coordinate 15,029 of NZ_JAHOPD010000003.1, forward strand.
GAGCAGATGCTCGCGGAGGAGACCGACCCACGGGCGCGCGACGACCTGCGCCGGCAGTTGCTGCACCTCCAGTTCAACCTCGCCAACATCCTCGCCTTCCTCGGGCAGTTCACCGAGTCCCGGGCGCTGGACGAGGAGGTGCTGACGGCCCAGCGGGACCTGCTCGGCGAGGACCACCCGCACACGCTGATGACCGCCGGCGGGCTCGCCCGCGACCTGCGCGGCATGGGCATGTACAACGAGGCGCTGCGTCTGGACGAGATCACGTTCAACGCGTGGAAGCGGAACTTCACCGAGGAGCACCCGCGTACCCTCGCCGCGCTCAACAACCTCGCCAGCACCCAGCGCCTGATGGGCGACTTCCGGGAGGCCCGCAAGAACGACGAGATGGTGCTGGCCGGGCGCCGCGCGATCCTCGGGGAGAACCACCCGGACACGCTCGCCTCCTCCGCGTACGTCGGCATCGACATGCGCGACGCGGGCGACTTCGAGCAGTCGGTCACCCGCCTGCGCAGCGTCCACCGGGATCTGCTGCACACGGCCGGGGCCGAACACCTGATCACCCTGCGGACGCAGACGAACCTGGCGGTGTCGCTGCGCGCGGCCGGGCACGCGGTCGAGGCGGGCAAGCTCCTCGAAGCCGCGTACGAGCTGCTGAACGAGCGGTTCGGGCCGGACAACCCGGAGACGCTCACCTGCCGGCTGAGCCTGTCGATCAACCTGCTCACCGTCGACCTGTTCCAGCGCGCCAGCCGGGAACTCACCGAGGTACACCGCATCTACCAGCGCAACCTCGGCCCGGCGCACCCGCTGACCCTGGTCTGCATGGTCAACCTCGCCATGGTGGCCCGCCGCGCCGGGGACTTCGCCGAGGCGCGGCAGCTCGCCGGCCGGTCCGCCGACGCGCTCGCCGGAGTGCTCGGCAGCGGGCACCCGTACCCGCTCTCCGGCTGGATGAACCAGGGCATCTGCATCGCCGAACAGCCCGACCCGCCGGAGGGCCGGGAGGCCGCGGACCTGGAGGCGCTGAGCCTGCTGGGGCGCGCCCACGACGGGCTGGTCCGGATCCTCGGCCGCGACCACACGAACACGCTGCGCTGCCGGGCGAACCTGGTGGTGATGCAGGAGCGGGTGGAGAACGGCCGGCGGGCGGAGGTGGAGGCGGTCACCCGCGAGCTGACCTACCGGCTGGGTGAGAACCACCCGGCGGTCGAGGCCGTCCGGGAGAGCCGGTTGCAGCGGCGCATCATCGACCCGCATCCGATCTGACCGCGGCCCGCTCCACCGGGTCGGCCAGCCACGCGAGGATCTCCGGCAGCACCTCCACCGCGCCGAAGTGCGCGCTGCGCGGCTGCACGTGCAGTTGCGCGCCGGGGATCTTCTCGGCCAGCCAGCGGGTGTGGCTGGCCGGGGCGAAGTTGTCGTCGGCGCCGTGCCACAGCCGGACCGGCATCCGGATGTCCGCGAGCGTGATCCCCCAGTCGGCGCGCAACGCCAGCACGTCGTCGATCCAGCCGTGCGGCCCCTGGCGCAGCGCCTCGGCGTAGGCGTCGGTCAGCTGACGGCGGATCGGCACACCGGCCACCACCCGGCGGTCGGCCGCGGTCATCTGCTCGACCAGCACCGCCAGCAGCGAGCCCGGGTCGTCCATGGTCCGCTCGGCCCGCAGCCGCAACTGCTCGGCGAGCATCGGCACGTCGTGCTCGGCGGCGCCGTAGTCCCGGACGTTGGCGTCGGTCATGCCACCGAACCAGTCCAGCCCGGCCGCGCCGGCCGGGGCGAGACCGACCAGCACGGCGGTCCGCCGTACCCGCTCCGGCAGCAGCGCGGCGCAGGCCAGGGCGTGCGGGCCGCCGCCGGAGCGCCCCACCACCGAGAACCCGTCCAGGCCCAGGTCGTCGGCGATGGCCGCGACGTCCGCCGCAGCGTCCGCGACCCGGCGGCCGGGCAGCCGGCTGGAACCGCCGTAACCCGGCCGGTCGTACGAGATCAGCCGTACGCCGAGCCGGTGCAGCACGATGGACCGTGGTCGTGGACCGTTGCGGCTGCCGGGTGTGCCGTGCATCAGGAACACGGGCCAACCGCGTTCCTGCCCGGCGATGTCGACCGCCAGGTTCCTCCTTCCCGTCCGGACGATGTGCTCTCGGTGCCGGGGCGAGTGTGCCAATCGGGGCCTCCGAACGGGTGGTGGCGGTACGGGTGGCGTGGTCAGACCGCCTCGGCAGCCGGGATCGGGCCGGTGTGATCGGACGTGCCGGCCTGGTCGGTCTGGTCGGCGGACGGGTCGGACGCGGCGAGGACGCGCAGCGTGTCGAGGGCTGATGCCAGCGAGACCTCGGCCGGCGCCCGGTCGTGGGCCCGCAGGTAGTCCAGGAGCAGGCGACACAGGCTCGCCTCGTCGAGGAACTCGTCCGGCAGCCGGTGCGCGAGCAGGGCGTGCATCGTCCTCGGCGGGATCTTCGGCCAGGCCAGGTCGGCGTACTCGCTCAGCGCCATCAGCAGCCACAGCGCGGTGCGGTTGTCGACCCGCGCGGCGGCGAACTGCTCGGCCATCTCGGCCGACACCACGCCGTCCTCCAGCGGCAGCTCCGCGAGCCGGTCCTCGATGTCGGCGAGCACCCGGCGGACCCGGGGCACGTACCGCTGCGGCAGCCGGTGCAGCCCGTGCCGCAGGATGAGCGCGTGCAGCACCGCGTGGTCGTCGGTCGTACCGAGCGAGTCGACCAGCTCCGGGAACTCGTCGATCAGGTACGGGCACGAGATGATCAGCTCGGGCGGCGCGGTGGGCGAGTCGGGCAGCCGGCTCAGCGCCACCCGGGTCAGCCCGCACACCACCTCGCGGGGCAACTGCGCGCCGTCCTCGGCGAGGCATTCCAGCAGGACCGTGGCGCTCGTGCTGGACACCGCCTCCGGTGACTCGACGGCGCGCGCCCACAGCCGCCGGTAGCTGCGCTCGTCGTACAGGATGAGCTGGTGCAGGGACGGCACCGGCCAGCGGCGGGTGGCGAGCGAGACCAGGTCGGCGTGGAAGCGGCCGGCCTCGAAGCTGTCCGGCTGCTGGCCGCGCCACGTCCGCGCGCCCGCCTGCAACTGGCCGTAGGTGGTGATGTCGCCGAGCAGCCGCGCCTCCTCGGCGGCCACGTTCACCTTCTCGCCCCGCCCTTCGCGCCGCCGCTCGGCGACGATCCGGCCGTCGGCGTCCCGGTCGAGCCAGCTGATCATCGCGAGCTGGCCCTTCTCGTCCAGCCCCGCCCGCCACAGCCGGACCGTGGACACCCAGGTCGCCTCGTCCATCAGGTCGGTGTGGCGTACGCCGTCCGGAGACACCAGCGCGGCGAGCGCGACCAGGTTGGCGGTGTACGCGGCGAGCAGCCGCACCGGGTCGTACGGCGCGGGCCGGTAGCCGTCCACACCGGCCAGGTCGGTCCGCTGCCGGGCCTCGGCCAGCAGGCCGGCGATGGTCTCCACGATCCCACCCCGCTCCTCCGGGTGGCGGGAGCTGAGCTCGCGGGCGAAACCGATTACCGCCTCCCGCTTCACCAGCGGCTGGTGGGAGAGCAGCGCCCGGAACTGGCCGGTGTCCAGCTGATAGCCGAAGCCGGCCGGGCTGCGGGTGTGCCGGCGCAGCTCGGCCAGGCTCCGCAGCGCCCCGATGACGTACTCGGCGATCAGGAAGTCGCCGATCGTGGTGTGCAGGAACTCGTACGTGCGCCGGGCGTCCTCGCCCTGCACGTCGTCCGGGCCGTACACCACGAAGAACGCGGCCGTGACCAGCTGTTCCGGGCCGAGCACGTCGCCGAGTTCGAACCGGGAGCCGTCTCCGGGCCCGGCGCCGAAGCAGTCGAGGTCGAGGCGGAGCGCGGCCCGGTTCACCAGTTCCCGGTTGCGGTTGAACATGGCGAACGCGGTGATCGCCAGGTCGCGCCGGAGCTGGTGCTCGCGTGCCTCCCGCTCGTGGGGCGGAAGCGCGATCGGCGTCTTCTCGCTCACCTGCCGCCTGATGAACGCGGTGAGCAGGCCGGTGAACAGGTCGGACCGGGAGATGGCGGCGCCGGGACGGCGGTCGGCCCAGTGCTCGTTGTAGTAGATCGCCAGCAGCGTGAGCAGCAGCGGCTGGCGGGCCAGCTCGCCGTGTGACAGCAGTTCCCCTGCGGACAGCCGGCGGTAGCCGGGCCGGTCCGCGTTCGCCGCGTTCACGGCGGCCAGCCAGGCCGTCACCTGGGCGTCGGTCAGATCCTCCAGCCGGACCAGCACGGCGCCCTGGGGCACGCTGGCGCGGTCCATCACCAGGATCCGGGACGTGATGATCGGGATGACCGAGTAGCCCAGGTCCCACTGGGTCTCCTGGAACTCGGCCACCCGGTCGATGTACTGCGAGTGGGCCGTGCCGGTGACCTGGACGAGTTCGTCGAACCCGTCGAAGATCACCACGACCGTGGTGTGCTGGGTGGCCCGGCGCAGGTCCGCCCAGCGGATACGCTCGTCCATCACCTGCTCGATCGCGGCCTCGATCTGCTCCGTCGGCGACGTGTCCCCGGACATCCGGCGCAGCGGCACCACGATCGCGGTGAACCGGTCCGCCGGCAGCCGGGCCGCGATCACCCGGGTCAGCAGCGTCTTGCCGGCGCCCGGCTGACCGAGGAGGAGCAGCGGACGGTGCAGGCTCGCCGGGTCGGTCAGGTATTCGGAGAGGAACCCGACGAGGTCACCCCGGCGCGGCTGGTCCTCCCACCAGCGCTCCCGCTCCGGGGACGTGTGCTTGCCGTACTCGACGGCCCGGAAGTCGGGGCTGATGAACCCGCTGTCCACGTTCGGCAGGCGCAGGTGGAAGTCGACGTCCTTGATCCGCAGCAGCGGCTGCCGGAACACCGCGCCCAGCGAGCCGGTGAGCCGGTCGAGTGATTCGCGGAGCAGGTCGGAACGGTCCGCGGCCACCGGGCCGGACAACTCGGCGAGGTTGCGGTAGAGCTGCGCCAGCGCATCCAGCCGGGCCGAGACCTCGGTGGTCAGCGTCCGGTTGTCGATCAGGTTGTGCTCGATCGCCTGCCGGATCATCCGGAACCCGAACTCGGGGAGGTCCGCGGCGAGCCGGTCGAAGCGGTCCTCGTAGTGCCACATGGCCCGGCCCACCACGCGGGAGCGCATCGAGGTGAGGTCCAGCCCGCGTCGCACCGACGGCCAGGCGGCGAGGCCCTCGCAGAACGCGATGGTGGCGTCGTAGAGCTTGACGTAGGCGGCCTCGACGTCCCGCCGGGTGTCGTCCATGCCGTGCACGGAGGAGGGCAGCGGGAAGTAGCCGCCGTCGATCTCCTGCGGAAGCGTGTGGTGGCGACGCTCGGCCGGCACCATGCCGACCTTTTCCTCGTCGGTCAGTTCCAGCCGGTCGAAACCCGGCCCGACCTCGTCGCGGAAACCGTCGAAGAACGCGGAGAGGGCCAGCACGGTATGGCTGGCCTCCAGCAGCTCGTAATACGATTTTCCGCCGGTTGCCCGGATGCGCCCGGCCTGGTTTCCGGTGGCGTCCCGGACGAGCTGCATGAGCGCGTTCTTCGGGCCGAGCAGCGCGAGCGCCGTGCCGTGGGAGAGGGCGCCGGCGCCCAGGATCCCCGCGCTGACGACCTTGTCGGTCTCGGTGATGCGCGCGCTGCCCGGGGCCAGCAGTCGTAACGCATCTCGATAGCTGAGGCTCGAACGGCGCGGCATGCCGCCCCTTCCGCTGCTGGCGATCGGGATTCTTCAAGGATAGAAACTTCAGTGACGGAAAGCTATCGATTCCTCACCGGTCGGCGGCTTTGCGACGACTTTTCCATTCATTCATCTCATTCATCCGGTAAATGCGGCCAAGGCGCCCGAGCCCTATAGTCGACGGGTGGACCACACACGGGTACGGCAGGCGTACGGGGCGGTCGCGACGCTCTACATCGAACTGTTCGGCACCACCGGGCACGTGCACGCGGACGACCTCGCCCTCATCGGCCGCCACCTGACCGTCCGGACCGGCCCGGTGCTCGACCTGGGATGCGGGCCCGGTCACCTCACCGGCCACCTCCGCTCGCTGGGCGTCGACGCCACCGGGATCGACATGGTTCCCGAGTTCGTCGCGCACGCGCGGGCGACGCATCCGGACGGCCGTTACCGGCTCGGGTCAGTGGACGACCTCGACGTCCCGGACCACTCCGTCGCCGGCATCCTCGCCTGGTACTCGCTGATCCACCTCCCGCCACCGGGCCTCGACGGCGTCCTGGCGGAGTTCCGCCGCGCGATCGTGCCGGGTGGACCGCTCGTGGCCGGCATCTTCGTCGGCGATGAGGTGGGCGCCTTCGACCACAAGGTCGCCACCGCGTACCGCTGGCCGGTGGACGAGTTCTCCACGCGGCTGCGGCAGGCAGGGTTCGCCGAGGTCGAGCGCCTGACGCGCCTCGACGACGACGCCCACCGGCCGCACGCCGCCGTCGCGGCCGTCGCATCCGGGGCCTGAGCGCCCGACGTTGTCACCGGGCCGCAACCGAACGCGGATCGCGGGGTGACACGGCGCTGTCACCGTCGGAGCATGACCGCTCTCCGGGGTACGAGGACACGCCGGGCCGTCGCGGCACCGGCCGCCGCCCTGGTCGTGCTGGCCGGGCTGACCTCCTGTACGCCGGAGGTGAAGGGCGTCACCGGCCTCACAGTGGACGCTCACGGCCGGCCGCACGCGGCGCTCGCCTGGTGCGCGGACCGGCCGCCCGACCTCGTGGTGCTCACCTCCGTGGCGGAGTCCGCCTCGCCTGGTGCGCCCACGCCGGAGCGGCCGTACTGGCCGAGACGGAAGTACGACGTGCCGCGCGACGCGACCACGCCCGCCCTCGTACCCCTTGAGGGTTTCCCGCCCGGGCCGGTGGTCGAAGCGCAGGCGGCCTTCCGGGTCTCCGGCGCCACCCACGACAACAGCTTCCGCACCGAGGGCGTGGACTTCCGGATCGCCGAACTGGCCGAGCTGCGGCCGGATTCGGTCCTGGTCACCGACTTCGACGACAGCGGGGAGGTGCTGCGGACGGTCCCGCTCGACGAGTTCACGAAAATGGGCGAGAAAGCGTGCTGACCGCTGTGTCAGGATCGGCGTTCGGAGCCCGACGGCCGAAAGGACACCATGCCCGCGTACGTCATCGCCCACCTCCAGGACGCCGCACCGCACCGGGACATCGCCGAGTACGTCGAGCGACTTCCGGCCACCTTCACCCCGTACGGCGGCCGCTTCCTCGTGCACGCCACGCCGCACGAGGTGAAGGAGGGCGCCTGGCCCGGCGCCGTCGTGATGCTCGGTTTCCCGGGCATCGCCGAGGCGCGGGCCTGGTGGGACTCACCCGCCTACCAGGAGATCGCGCCGCTGCGCTCGCGGCACATCGAGGGCGACATCATCCTGGTCGAGGGCGTCCCGGAGGACTACTCCCCGGCCGGCATGGCGCAGGCGATCCGGGCGGCGGCCTCCTGAACCGGCCCGGACGGCGTGCCCGCGACCTGGGGATCGTCGTCGGATCGCTGCCCACCGGGCCGCACAACGCCATCACCGACGTCCCCGGCGTCCTGGTCGGCCACACCACCATCGACGACGGCGCCGACCTGCACACCGGCGTCACCGCGATCGTGCCGGAACAGCTCGGCGCCGGGCGGTGGACGCTGCCCGCCGCGGTGTACGCCGGCAACGGCCACGGCAAGCTCGTCGGCTCGACCCAGGTGGACGAGCTCGGCGTACTGGAGTCTCCGGTCGTGCTGACCGCCACGCTGTCGGTGTTCCGGGCGGCGGACGCGCTGCTCGGGCATCTGATGGAGCGCCGGCCGGACGGGCTGTCGTTCAACCCGCTGGTCGGTGAGACGAACGACGGGCACCTGTCGGACATCCGGCGGCGTCCGATCGCCGAGGCACACGTCCTGGCCGCTGTCGCGGGGGCGACCGGCGGTCTGCCCGCCGAGGGCTGTGTCGGGGCCGGCGCCGGCACCACCGCCCTCGGCTACAAGGCGGGCATCGGCACCTCGTCCCGCACGGTCCGAACCACCGACCATACGCGGACGGTCGGCGCGCTGGTGCAGTCCAACTTCGGTGGCGTCCTCACCGCGCTCGGCGTGCCGCTACCGGTCGACGAGCTGGTCCCGGCCGCCGACCGGACCGAACCGCCGGGCAACTCGTGCATGATCGTGGTGGCGACCGACGTACCCCTGGACGCGCGCCAGCTCCGGCGGCTCGCCCGCCGGGCGGTGTTCGCGATGGCGCGGGTCGGTGCGTCCTTCAGCAACACCAGCGGGGACTACGCGATCGCGTTCACCACGTCGGACCAGCCACCGATCCCGGACGCCGCGATCGATCCGGTGTTCGCCGGCGTGCTGGACGCGGTGGAGGAGGCGCTGCTCAACTCGCTGTTCACCGCCGTCACCACGACCGGCGTGGGCGGTCGTACCAGTCACGCGGTTCCCCACCGGGCGGCGGTCGAGCGCCTGGCGGCGGCGGGACGGCTGACGGCCCGGCCGTACGCCTGATCCACTGTCGACGGACGGCGGTGACCGACGGACGACAGTCGTGTTGACAGCGATGATCGATACGGCTGGAGTGATTCGCCATGGACGACACCGCCGAATCGCGGCTCGACAGCGAGCAGCCCGCCCCCGGGGACCACGACGACGAGAAGACGAGCCGTACCGCGTTGGCGCTGGTCAACACCGTCAACAAGGTGGTGCGCAACGGCATCGGGCCGGTGACCGGCTCGGCGGCCTGGGCCGAGTCCCGGCTGCGGGCCGTGCAGGGCGACAGGTACGACAGCTCCCTGCTCGGCAGGCGCGGCGGCACCCCCGCCGAGGACGTCGACAAGGTGATCGGACGGCTCATCAAGGAGTCGGTGATGGCCGCCGGGTCGGCCGGGTTCGTCACCGGCCTGGGCGGCTTCCTCACCCTGCCGATCACGCTGCCGGCGAACGTCGCGGGGGCACTCGTCATCAACGTCCGCCTGGCGGGAGCCATCGCCTACCTGCGTGGCTACGACCTCGACGACCCGCACACGCAGGCGATGATCCCGCTCGTCGCGGTGGGCTCGAACATCCAGTCGACGCTCAGCGCGCTCGGAGCCCAGATCGGTGTCAAGCTGACCGAGCAGGCGATCAGGAAGACGTCCATCGACCTGATCCGCAAGATCAACCAGAAGCTCGGGTTCATGCTGCTCGCCAAGTACGGCACGAAGCGGGCGGTGATCACGCTCGCGAAGGCCGTACCGTTCGTCGGCGGGATCGTCGGCGGAGGCATCGACGCGACGCTGACCGGCGCGGTCGGCCGGTCCGCCAACAAGCTGTTCACCCCGCTCACTTCCTGATCGGCGGGCGTCCCGCTCCCGGCCCTTCGTCGTCGGCCGTTCGGCGCGGGGCCGGGTCCGATCATCCGCGGCATCGATGCCGGTATTCCGGCAGCCGCCCGCCACTTCGTCGCTTGTCGCGCCGGTAAGGGCCGGTCTGTCGGCTCAACGACACTCCGGTGCGGGCACGTCGCTCCACACTGCCCGCTGTGACCGAACTCCCTCCCCCGAACCAGTGGCACGGACAGGTTCCGCCGCCCCACCAGCCCGGCATGCCGTTCGCGCCGCCGCCGCGACCGTCGTGGTGGAGCCGCCAGCCCGCGGCGATCAAGGTGCTCCTCGTCAGCGGCGTCGCGGTCCTCACCTGCTGCGGCGGGCTGCTCGGCATCGGCGTCGCCGCCGGCCCCACCACCGAACCGGACACGGCACCGGCCGTCGCCCAGGAAGTGCCGACCGTGGCGGCGCCCGCCACCACGGCCCCCGCGCCCGAGGTCAGCACCGCGTCGCCGGAGCCGTCGCCGTCACCGACCACGGCCGCGCCGACCACCGCGAAGCCCGCGTCGAAGCCGAGCCCGCGCAGGACCACGAAACCCGCCGTCTACTTCAAGAACTGCGATGCCGTACGCGCAGCCGGCAAGGCGCCGCTGCTGCGCGGCCAGCCGGGGTACCGGACCGGGCTGGACCGCGACCTCGACGGCGAGGCCTGCGAGCCGGGCGGCGGCAACGGCGACTCCGGCGGCGGAAGCACCGGAGGCGGCAGCACGGGTGGTGGCGGCAGTTCCGGCGGCGGTGGCAACGACCCGCGCTTCGGCACCTGCAAGGAGGCGAACGCCAACGGGTACGGCCCGTACCGGCAGGGCAAGGATCCCGAGTACTACTGGTACATCGACCGGGACAACGACGGCACGGTCTGCGAGTGACACCCGGCGCCGGGGCGGACCGTGCGGTGCGCCCCGGTAGTCACTCCAGCTCGGCGTCGAACGCCCGTCGGGCGTGCTCGATCTGCGCCATGTGGGCGTCGGTCCATTCGAGCAGCACGTCGATCGGCGCACGCAGCGTCTTGCCCAGCGGGGTGATCCGATACTCGACCGCGACCGGGCGCGTCGCCACCACGTGCCGTTCGATGATGCCGTTGCGTTCGAGTCGTCGCAGGGTCGCCGTGAGCGACTTCTGCGTCACCGCCGGGATCGCTCGGCGTAGTTCGTTGAAGCGGCACGGGCGCTCGCACAGCTCGTTGAGGACGCTCAGCGACCACTTGTCCAGCACCTGGTCGAGCAGCTCGCGGTGCGGTGCGTCGACACGCAGCTCGCCGTCTTGAGGGGTGGCGGTATCGCCCATGGAACCAGGTCTCCTTGAAGTGTCCTTCGTCAACTAGGTATCAATGGTAAACCTAAGTTGTCCTGCGGAGGAGAAACCATGCCTGTCACCCGCTTCAGCCCAGACGGTCTTCAGCCGAACACGCCCTACCACCACGTGGCCGTCGCCACCGGATCGCGCCACATCCACGTCAGCGGCCAGGTCGCACGACTGGACGACGGCTCCCCCGTCGCGCCCGGGGATCTGGCCGGGCAGGTCGCGCAGGTGCTGCGCAACACCGGCCGCGCCCTCACCGGCGCGGACGCCTCGTTCGAGGACGTGGTCCGGCTGACGTTCTACGTCACGGATTGGGCGCCCGAGAAGATCGGGCCGTTCATGGCCGGGATCGAGTCGGTCGTCCAGGAACTCGGCCTGCCGTGGCCGCTTCCGCCGGCGTCGCTGATCGGGGTCGACCGCCTCTTCGAGCCCGACGTGCTGGTGGAACTGGAGGCGACCGCGATCGCGCACTGATCGCGCCTTCCCGATCCAGATGGATTGCGGCGGTGGATGTTCCTCGTCCGCTTGCGGGCGGCGCTGTCCGTGACGGCCGGCGGGGTGATCAAGGATCGAGATCGAGGGTCGCCCCGGGTGAGCCCGGTGACTTCAGGCCGTGGGTCGGGACGGCAGTCCCGTGGATCGTCGTGGCGGTCGCGTCGTGTTCGTCGTCGGCCTGCTCCGGCCTGGTGGCCCCCATGACGACTGAGGCGACTCCGGGCCTACTCAGCACCCAGGCGATGGCGAGCTGCGCGAGGGACAGCCCGGACGCCTCGGCGACCGGACGCAACTCCTCGACGGCGAGGAGCACCTTCTCGCCCAGAACCCGGTTGATGAACCGGGGAGCTCGACCGCCCGACGCCGCCCGCGAACCCTCGGGCCAGGCCTGACCGGGCCGGTACTTTCCGGTGAGCACACCCTGAGCCAGCGGCTGAAAAGCGAGTTGGCCGACACCCTGGCGCGTGCAGAGCGGAAGGACCTCCGGCTCGATGACCCGCCAGAGCACCAACGTCCCACCAGACGGAACCGACGACCAGTGAACCGGGAAAGAAGAAGGCCGTGACCCCCGTTCCTGCAGGTCACGGCCTTGATCATTTGTGCGCCCGAAGGGACTCGAACCCCTAACCTTCTGATCCGTAGACCGATGCTCGTCTATGGAATTGATCGGGCCGCTCAACCGTCCGCCCCAGACCCGTCCGGTCCGCGCGAGTCCCCATAGGTACTAGTACGGCAGCCGCCGTTTGAGATTCTGCTGGTGACCTGGGGTGGACGCGGGGCGGCCACCGCGTGATCGTCTGTACGTTGTGGACATAACTTCAGATCTTGCGGTGGCCGCGTGCCACAGCCTAGCTGTTGCACGGTGGGAGCGGGTGCTGGCCGAGGTGCTGGGCTGCTTCGCGGGCCGGTTCGGGCGGGTGGAACCGCGCCGGGCGGCCGGACAGTTCGTGACCGGGCTGCTGGCTGACCTTGAGGTCAAGACGTGTTGGCAGTTGGCCGAGCAGGCCGGGCACGCCGGGCCGGATGCGATGCAGCGGTTGTTGTACCGGGCGGTGTGGGACGCCGACGCCGTCCGCGACGACCTGCGGCAGATGATCGCCGGCCGGTTCGGCGGTCCGGACGCGGTCCTGGCCGTCGACGAGACCGGCGATCTGAAGAAGGGCATCCACACGGTCGGGGTGCAGCGCCAGTACACCGGCACGGCAGGGCGGATCGAGAACAGTCAGGTCGGGGTGTTCCTGGGCTACGCCGGCGCCGACGGGCACACCCTGATCGACCGGCGGGTGTATCTGCCAGCGTCGTGGACCGACGACCGCGACCGGTGTGCTGCTGCCGGGGTGCCCGAGGACATCGAGTTCGCCACCAAGTCGGAGTTGGCCGCCGACATGATCACCGCAGCCCTTGACGCCGGGGTGCCGGCCGGGTGGGTGGCTGCGGACGAGGCTTACGGCAACAGCGCCGCCTTCCGCGCTGGCCTGCGCGAACACGAGATCGGTTACGTCCTTGCGGTGTCCCGCAGCCACCTGGTGCCGATCGACGGCAGCAAGACCCGCATCCGCGCCGACCGGATCGCCGCTGACCTGCCCGCCTCGGCGTGGCAGCGCCGCTCAGCCGGCGCCGGATCCAAGGGGCCGCGTTTCTACGACTGGGCCTGGCTCGATGACGTGTGCACCGACGCTGACCCCGACGACGGCGGCCGGCACAGCCTGCTGATCCGCCGCAACATCACCACCGGTGAGCTGGCCTTCTACCGCTGCTGGACCCCGAGACCGGCCACCCTCGTCCAGCTCGTGCGGGTCGCCGGAATCCGCTGGAGCATCGAGGAGAGCTTCCAGGCCGCCAAGAGCCAGGTCGGCCTGGACCAGCACCAGGTCCGCCGCTGGGACTCCTGGCACCGATTCACCACCCTCGCCCTGGCCGCCCTCGCCGTGCTGACAATCAGCGCCGCTGACGCCACCCACGACGAGCCCACCGACACGGGACTGATCACGCTGACCGTCAACGAGGTCCGCCGCCTGATCAACGCCTGCCTCATCCGCCCGATCACCGACCTCGCCCATCGTTTGCACTGGTCAGGCTGGCGACGACGGCATCAAGCCCGAGCCCGACGAGCCCACTACACACGCCGGCTCAACCTCGAACTTCAACCATGATCCCAAACGGCGGCTGCCGTACTAGGAGGTCCAGGCTCTGCATCAGGGCTCGTCGATCGCGGCTCGTCGCCAGACGAGGCCCGGAATCCGAGTGAGTCCCGGCACGTCCGTGCCAGTTCCCCGACGTCCGAGCAGCCACCGAGCAGCCACGGGGCAACCAACGGAGAACCAGCCTATGTCCAGAACCGCCGGCTCCACTCGCTGCGCTCATGGTGCCAGCACGGGCTTCGCGCCCATGGTCTAACGGGATGCCAACTATTCGAGCACGGTCTTCGGGGTCGCCTCGACCAGCTCTTTCGCTAGCTACGACATCGACGATGCCAGCTTGACCGTCCGGCGCTTGAAGGGCACGGGGCCACCTTCCAGGTGGTACAACGCCAGGACGTTGAGGTCGTGGCGTTCGAGGGACCCGGTCGCCTCGACGACGCCGTTCGTGGCGTCCGAGGTGAGGGTGATGATCATTTCGGCGTCGGCGGAGACGACGAGGCCAGGGCTGCGGGTGGCAAAGATGTACTGCCGGCTGCCTCGCAGGTCGCGAAGCTTCGCCACGAGGTACTCCTCGATCCACGGTGCGTGGAGTGCGTCCTCGGGCTGGTCGATGATCAGGGGTTCGTTGCCGTCGGCGAGGGCCATGATCAGGATCGCGGTGCACTTCTGGCCGTGGGCGAGCCGCTCTATCGGCACGTAGCCGTCGTTGCTGTGCTTGCGGAACTCGACGGAGAGGCCGTCGTGCAGGTCGAGGGTCTGCATCTGCAAGAAGTCCTCGATCGTGCCTTTCTCCGTCACGTGCTCGAACAGGGTCTCAATGTGCTTGCGCTCGACACCGGTGGCGGCACACACGCCGTCGACGTCCCCGGCGAGGAATGAGCGGACCAGCTTGACCGGCGTGGACTCCTGGCAGATCTGCTGAAGGATCGGGCTGCGCAGCCGGGAGCCTTTGGCGATGGCCGACAGGTCGGCCAGGTAGGCCGAGTCGTCGTTCTCAGGGAGCATCTTGATTCGGACGATGCCCCCCATCAGCTTGTTGAGCGCCTTGATCCGCTCCTCGCGTCGCCGCCGTCGTGCCTTGCGTGCGTCCAGCAGTTCGGAGATCAGCTCCTCCCGATACGCCTTGGCCGTGGTCAGGCTGGGCAGCAACTCCTCGTTCAGCTGGGTCTGCTGCGTGTTGAGCTTGGCCTTCTCCGTCTGGAGTTCGATCAGGCGGGTCCGCAGCGCGCTGAGCCCTTTGTTGTCGACGTCGATGCGGCTTACGGCCTCGGCGAGCTGGTGGTCGAACTGCTTATACCGATCGAGCCATTCCTGCCTGATGGCGGCGAGTTCCTTGTTGACGACCAGCAGGGCCTCGGACAGCTGTGCGTTGGCCGCGTCGATCGCCTCGTTCAACTGGGTGTACGCCGCCTGTGCTCGCTCGTAGAGATCTTGGTTGCCGGCGACGGCGGCCGAGCCCCGGAACTTGTCCCCGCCGGCTGTCCGGGCGGCGACCTTCAGCTCGGGTATGCCGACCAAGGTGTCGAAAAGTGCCTTCTCCGAGCTCCAGCTCGCCTGCATCTTGACGGTCTCGCCGTCGAACAGGTCGGACAGCTCCGCCAGCCGCTTCTCGACGTCCGGGAGAGTCTGCAGCTTCTGCTTGGCCTGCGCGATCTTCGATTCGAGCCCGCTGATGAGACGCCCGTTGTCGTTGAGCCGGGCCACCGCGTCCGTCTCGCGGATCTCAAACTCGGTCAGGTCGAGGGCGGAGTCGATGAGCGCCATCCGGCCGACCGGCGTCCGCGCGTACTCGATTACCTCGCTCTGCGAGAATCCGGTGATCGCGATTCGCCCGGACAGCCCGGTCAGCTGCTCGGTGTCACCGACGAACTCCGATTGTGTGGATCCGTCCTCGAAGTAGGCGCGACGGACGATGCACCGTGCCTGGCCGCGGGTGAGCACGACCTCGACGGTCGAGCCCGAGGTGAGGGCGTACTTGAGCCGGGACTCGACCTCCTTGCGCACCTGCGGGAAGTCGTCGGCGTCAGTCTGCTGGTCGAGCGCGATCCGTACCAACTCGATGAGCAGCGACTTGCCCGCGCCGGTTCCGCCGAGCAGGCAGTTCAGGTCGCCGGAGAACTCAAACTGCTGCCCATCGAGGAACCCGCCGGTCACTGTCACGGACTCGATCACCGTGTGCTCGGGCATCGCAGGTTCAACGAGGCGGATCCGCAGTGACGGGTCCGCCAATGCATGCCGCAACCCGCGCAGGTCGGGCCTCGATGCCTTGATCCAGGTCCGGCGGTTACCGATGCCGTGGAGGACATGGGCGCTGGCGCCGGACGCGGTGGTGTCGGAGCTGCGGACCACTGCCAGGTCGCGCTTGCCGTCCAGCCGTGTCCTGATCTTTTCGGCCTCCGCGATGTCGACGATCTCAATGGCGGCGATGGCCGGGTCCAGCATGGTCTGGTTGACGTGGTCAGCGACGGGAATCCGAAGCAGGCCCTTCTCGCGGTCGGCGTGCGCCGCGATCACCAGGCCGCCCCTGGCGGCAACGATCTTGGCGGTCTCGGCGAAGCCGGTGCGTAAGGCTTTGTGGAGATCTCCGTGATCGGCGCGGAGGATTCCCAGTTCGACGAGGACGTCCTCAATGAACTGGGCCGGGGTCCCCTCGTCCCAGATAGCGAGGAGATGCCCCTCGGCCGTGCTGAGTTCCACGCCCGGCAGCACCACAAGCGGCGTGCCCCGGGCAGCCTCAGCCATCGCATCACACCAGCCGGCGGTGTTGTGATCGGTGATGGCGACCGCGTGCAACCCCGCCGCGATCGCCGCGTCAACGACCTGACGAGCTTCGCTGGCCCCGTAAGTACTGAACCGCCCCGGATCTTGTAGAGACTTCCCCGCTTGGGAAGGATCGAGAGATGGCAGGAACGAAGCCGTATCCGCAGGAGTTGCGGGAGCGGGCGGGCGGATGGTCGCGGAGGTGCGGCCGAACTACGAGTCGGACTGGGCGGCGATCACGGCGGTGGCGGCCCGGTTGGGGATCGGCACGGCCGAGACGTTGCGGAAGTGGGTCCGGCAGGCGCAGGTCGATGACGGCCGGCGGCCGGGGGTGACGTCGGAGGAGTCGGCGGAGCTGAAGCGGCTGCGGCGGGAGAACGCCGAGTTGCGGCGGGCGAATGAGATCTTGAAGGCCGCGTCGGCTTTCTTCGCGGCCGAGCTCGACCGGCCTACGACACGCTCGTGAGTTTCGTCGACGAGCATCGGGACCGCTTTGGTGGAGTCGAGCCGATCTGCCGCGTGCTGCGCCGGCACGGGTTGCAGATCACCCCGAGCGGTTACTGGGCGGCAAAGAAGCGTACGCCGTCGAAGCGTCAGGTGCGCGATGCGCAGCTGACCGAACTCGTGCGGGAGATCCATGCGGGGAACTACGGCGTCTACGGAGCTCGCAAGGTCTGGCATGAGCTGCGCCGCCAAGGGCATCCGACGGCCCGGTGCACGGTCGAGCGGTTGATGCGCGACGCCGGCCTGACCGGCGTAGTGCGGGGCAAGAAGATCCGCAACACGGTCGCCGATCCCGGGCATCAGCGGGCCGCTGACCTGCTCAACCGGGACTTCACCGCCGCCCGCCCGAACAGGTGCTGGGTCGCGGACTTCACCCACGTCACGGCCTGGTCCGGCGTCGTCTACGTCGCCTTCGTCGTCGACGTCTACTCCAGGGCGATCGTGGGGTGGTCCGCGGCGACGAACAAACGCACCCCGCTGGTCCTCGCCGCCCTGGACATGGGGCTGTGGCGCCGCGACCGCACCGGCCAGCCCGTCGGGGCAGGCCTGGTCCATCACAGCGACGCGGGCAGTCAGGGCGGATTCAACCGGTCCTCGCAACACCAGCTTGTTGGAGCGATTGTAGGTGTTGATCGAGGGCTTCGGCTGGTGTCTTCCAGTCGAGGGTTTTCCGGGGTCGGCTGTTGAGGGCGTGGGCGACGGCGTTGATCTCGTCGGCGCTCCATCGGGACAGGTCGGTGCCTTTCGGGAAGTACTGCCGCAGCAGGCCGTTGGTGTTCTCGTTGGTGCCGCGTTGCCAGGGGCTGTGGGGGTCGGCGAAGAACACCGGCACGCCGGTCTCGACCGTGAAGCGTGCGTGCGCGGACAGCTCTTTGCCGCGGTCCCAGGTCAGTGACCGGCGCAGTTGTTCGGGTAGTTGGGTGATCGTCTCGGCGAGGGCTTTGCTCATCGTGATAGCCCCGTATCCGGCGAGGGCGGGGCCGTTCTTCGTCCGCGGGATCACGCCCCAGCCGGCCTCACGAGGCAGGTGGACCAGCAGCGTGAACCTCGTGGTCCGCTCGACCAGTGTCCCGATCGCGGAGCGCTGCAACCCGATGATCAGATCTCCTTCCCAGTGCCCAGGGACAGCCCGGTCCGCGACTTCGGCGGGCCGTTCACTGATCAGGGTGCCGCTGGTGACGTGGGCCCACGCGCGTTGCTTCGCGCGGGCTCGGGGAACACGAAGCGCCCGGCCGGTCCGCAAGCAGGTGACGAGTTCTCGCTTGAGGGCGCCCCGGCTCTGGACATAGAGCGCCTGGTAGATCGCCTCGTGGCTGATGCGCATGGACTCATCCTCCGGGAACTCGGCCCTGAGCCTGCGGGAGATCTGCTCCGGGCTCCACCCGGTTGTCCATGCCCGATCGGCCCGGTGGGGCTTGTTGCGGCCCTTCCACTGCGGGCCCTGCGGGCCGGTGACCGGTCGACCGTCCGGGGTCCGGATCGCGCCGGCAAGCCGTTGCTGGACGTACTCTCGCAGCTGGTCATTGGCCAGCAGCTTCGCGGTCTTCGGCCGGCGGGCTCGGCGTTCCGCATGCCACTGCGCGGTCGTGGCCTTGTAGTCCAACCGGTAGGTCCGGGTCGAGGCGTTGCGCCGTAACTCCCGCGAGATCGTCGACGGGTCCCGCCCGAGCTGGCGTGCGATCGCACGCACGCCCAAGCCCTGCGCTCGCGCCAGGGCGATGTCCTCTCGTTCGCTGAACGACAGATAGCGGCCCGACACCGTCGGCGGCAACGCAGGATTCACGCCGCCAGCGTGCCGGAACCACCGGAAGGCCACCGGAGACGACACACCCGCCACCGCGGCCGCGTCCTCGGTCATCACACCGGAACGGATCGCAGCCCAGAACTTGACCCGGTCCTGACGCCACGCCACTGTCGGCCGTCCCGGCGAAGGTATCTGCCCCCGATACTCCCGAACCCGTTTCTGCCCCGGCCCATAAGCCATCGCTTCACCTCTCCGACGAGGTGTTGCGAGGACCGGTTGAATCCGCCCAATACACGTCTTTCCGGTTCACCGCCCACCTGCTCGACGCCGGTATCGACGCCTCCATCGGCAGCGTCAACGCGCTGATGGAGTCCACCATCGGCCTCTACAAGACCGAGCTGATCAAACCCCGCCGCCCGTGGCGCAGCCTCGCCCAGGTCGAACTAGCCACCGCCGAGTGGGTCGACTGGTACAACAACCAGCGCCTGCACTCCGCAACCGGCCACCTCCCACCCACCGAATACGAATCGATGTTCTACGCTCAACCCCAGCCCCGTGAGGTGGTTGGAGCCAACAGCTGAGGTCTCCACAGAACCCGGGGCGGTTCAGTTACACCTCTTCTACACCCGGTGCGCCGCCACTGACCTGCCCGAACTGCACCGCCTCGCCACCACGACCGAGACCTGGTGGCCGCAGATCCTCGCGTTCCTAACCACCGGCATCACCAACGCCGGCTCCGAAGGAACCAACCGCGTGATCAAGACCGTCGCCCGCGACGCCTACGGCTTCCGCAACCCCGCCAACCAACGCCTCCGCACCCGCACCGCCACCATCCGACGCCACCGCGGACTCCTCAATCCCGCTTAACCTAGAAGAGCCGCACTGGATCCGCGACGTCACCTTCGGCGAGGACGCCAGCCAGATCCGCACCCACAACACCCCGCCGTCATGGCCGCCCTGCACGACATCGTCTGCGGCACCATCCGCCTCGCAGGCTGGGCGAACACCGCCAGCGCCCGCCGCCCACACCAACCCCGCTACAACCCTGGCCCTACACGGCATCCCATAACCAACCGGACCTTCGAGGACTACTCCGAGGCCCTGCTGTCAATCCCGGATCCCACAGATCGGAAACGCTTCGCGCGGGTTCCGTTCCTCAACAAAGTCAGCATTCTGATTCTCTCCGGAACGTCTCACGCTCGCCACTATCCGGGTCATCCACGTAATGCCACAGAGAAATATCCCCCCGCCAATTACGTTTAGTCTTCAATTCTAGCGTGGCTTTGGCATCCTTCATCGGCATAGCGACCTGCGCATTGGCTGTCAGGCTGCGCTCAAGACGCAGATTCCCGCTGCCGGACACCTTCTCCATGCTCCCATCGGAATTCCAACCGAATATAGCATCGGTAACCTCAAAAGCACCGGTGCTCTGGATCTGAATCTCGCCACCCTGCGACGACACGAACTTGCCGCATAACGCCCCGTGACTTACCGGCGGCCACAAGGTTCGCCCGAACGTGCCGCAGCACGCGATCAGCACAACGGAGAGCCCAACCATCACCAGCAGGCGACTTCTCTTCATCAGGCCTCTTTCCAAATCAGCAGCCTCCGTTGCCTGAGATGACATTGCGGCAGATTACAGGAGGCGGTGGGCCGGTGCGGAAATTGCTAGCTGGGATCTGCTCATGCAGGACGATTGTCTGCTTTTGAGTTGGCAACGCTTCATCGAGCATCTTAGCACCCACGCCGCGACCGTACTTGTCATACCCATCTGCGTAGCCGATTACCGGCGGCCTCGTGAGCGAGGCCGCGCTCATTCGGTTCGTAATGGTTATTTCTAGCTTGGCGTCACCAAGGCTACCGATATTGCTCGCCTTCCAACTAATCTCGTAGGAGCCAACGATAGCGACTTCCAGGTTGGAAGGGGTCGATCCATGGATAAGGTACTCCAAGATGATTCCCAATTCGCCGATCGAATGGTTCATCCTGCTCCAGTCACCAAGGCTTTTCTTGACGACACCCCTAGTTTCTCCCAAGTACACCCTTTGAGCAATTCCCCCCAAAGCGTCTTGATAGAAAACATCCCGCCTTAGCTGCTCCGCGAAATAGTCGCCGTCGGTAAACGTATAGTTTCCGCCACGACCTGACCCGAAGGCGAGCAGCAGGTCTTCTCCAGTAGTCGATTTCTTGTTATTTTTCCTGGTCGACGACGCGCCAGTCTCGTTACCCCAGTCGATGTTTCTCTTTGTGCCGCATCCCCGGGGGCACCCGCCCGCGCCTCGACCATCGCCTGATTTCAGCGGACGAGGATCATAGCCGCGGCAGTCAAATTGGAGGCAGTCACTTGGGATCTTGCCACTCGGGTCACTGAGCGTGGCTGGATTGCCATTGGCGTACGCGTAGCCATTCCACTGCTTAGGATCCGCCAGATCCTGTAAAGGGTCGACAGAAATGAATCGACCGGTAGCGGAATCATATTCGCGCGCACCGAGCCGAGTAAGGCCAGTTTTGTTGTTCAGCGGCTTATTTAGGAAGCCGTGATTGTCGGGGTAGCTGGCATTCGCCCCGCGGCTCTCACCGTATGGGGTGTACTGGCGCCAAGTTGGAGCCTGGGCCGTGTTGTTTAGGTATAACGTGGGGGTGCCCTGAATATCCATGAGTGCGAAGGTGTAGCTGGTGCCGGAACCGGTTCGGACGCCGGCGCCCCCAGCCAGGGGGTAGTAGCGGACACCAGTGACACCTTGGGTGGTCGTGTTGAGGCTGTGTTGCTGGCCACTTGGCAGATACAGCGTGACGACCCCTGGGTCCTTCTGCATTAGGAGGTTGCCAGCAGCATCGTAGAGAGTGGAGCTGTCTCCAGCGGTACTGGCGATCGAAATCAGTTGTCCAGCGCTGTTCCAGCTGAGGGTCTGGTTTCCATTGCGAGAGTTGCGGGTGGTCATATTACCGGCGGTGTCGTAGCGATAACTGGTAGAGGCGGTCGTCGCCCCAGTGGTATTGGTAGAGGTGAGGGTGTGGGCTTGGCCCGCGCTGTTGCCGTCGTAGATGTAGTCGGTAGTGGTATCCGTAGAACCAGTCAGGCTGTGTTGGGTCTGTCCCTTACGGTTACCAAGGGAGTCGAAGGTCCAGCTGGTCCAGTAGGCGCTGTTGCCGCCGATGGTGTTGCCGACCATGCCGTGGTTAGTGGCGGTGGGGTTGGTGGTGCAGTTGTCGGTGGCTGTCCAGGCGGCGGTGAGGCGTCGGAGCTGGTCGTAGGTGTAGCACTGGGTTTCGGCTGCGGTCCCGTTGAGGCGGGTGCTGGTGTGGCGGGTGACGTTGCCGGTGAGATCGTAGTCGTAGTTCTGCTGGTCGACGTTGCCTGGGGTGGTGGGTGTGCGGGTGACGAGTTGTTGCTTGAGTCGGCCGGTGTGCTCGTCATAGGTGTTGGTGATGGCCGCTTGGTTGGGGGCGGAGCCAAGGGTTTGGCTGTTGATGCGGCCGTAGGCGTCTTGAGTAACGGCGCTGAGGTAGCCGTTGAGGCCACCGAAGTGATCTACCTGGTCAAAGGCGTCGTAGCCATAGAGGACGGTTTCGCCTGGCAGGCCACCCTTATTTGGGTAGATGGTCTTGAGCGGAAGTCCGTTGTTGGTGGTGTAGATGTAACTGAAGATGTAGGGGCCGGCGAGGCCACCTTCGGTCGGCGGGATGGTGACGGTTTCCCCGGTGGGCTTTCCAAATACGTTGAAGCCCTTGGCCTGGGTGGTGTAGGGCTGGCCATTCCAGAAGGCGGTGGCGGTGGTGAGCTGCCCCTTAGGGTTGGGCATGTTTGTGACGGCGTTGTTGGAGTTGTCGTAGAACAGGGCGGTGAGTTGGTTGCTCGCCGACTGGGCGGTTTTGGCGGCGGCGTAGCTTGCGGTTTTGCGGTTGAGCGCGTCGTAGGTGTACGACACGGTTTTGCTGCGTGAGTCGGTGGATTCGGTGAGGTTGCCGTTGCCGTCGTAGGTCATATCGGTTGTCTCGCCGGCGTCGGGGTCGTCCTTGCTGGTGATCTGGCCGAGCAGGTTGTACTGGGAGGTCCAGGGGTTGCCGGCGTTGTCGGTGAGGGTGGACTGGTTGCCGTGGCCGTCGTAGCCGTAGGTCGAGGTCAGGGCGGTCCCGCCGGTGGTGGTGAAGGTACCGGTGAAGGTGTCGGCGGGTGTGTTGAGCGTCGGTCGGCTGGTGTACTCGAGGAGTTGGCTCTTGCGGCCAAGGGGGTCGGTGACGGTGGTGGTGACGGTGCCGCCGAGGGGCGGGACCACGGTGGTGCGGTCGCCGTTGTAGACGGTGGTGGTGCTGGAGACGACGAGGTTGTCCTTGGCCTGCTTCACGATGACGGGCCGGCCCAGGCCGTCGTAGGTGGTGAAGGTTTGGCTGGGCACCGTGGAAGGAAGCTTCGGCGCGGTGACCGGATTGCCGACCGTCGGCGTGGTAGTGGGGTCCCACCATCCGTTGTAGGTCTCTTCCGTCCAGCCGCGGCTGTCGTAGAACGTGTCGGTGATCAGCCGCCCGCCCTGCGGGGTGACGGTTTGGGTTTGCCGCGGGCGTAGTTGCGCGTCGTATATGACGATCGACTTGAGGTAGCCGTTGAAGTCGTTGGCCCGCTCGGTGGTGGTGGCGGTGACTCCGGTCTTGGAGACGTCGTAGGTGAACTTGTAGTTCGCCGGTGCGGTGGTGGCTCGGGAGTTGAGCCAGACGGCGGTCACCCGGCCGAGGGCGTCGTACTTCTGGTTGGTGGCGACGGTGTTGACGTCGGTGGTGGTGACGGTCAGTCCTCGGCGTGGGTTGATCGTCGTGGTCTGGCTGTGGCCGAGCGGCTTGGCGATGGTGGTTGCGGTGGTGAGTCCGACGCTGTTCTCGGTGTAGGTGGTGGTGGTCTTGTTGCCGTTGCCGTCGTAGGTGTCCTTCGCCCGGCCGTGGCCGTCGTAGGTTGCCCGGGCGGTGGTCTGCCATGTGTAGGCGCCGCCGGTGTAGTCGGCTGCCTGCCGGGTCATGGTCACGTTGCCCTTGCTGGGCGGTGTGGTCTGCGGGAACGTGGTCGACCAGGACGTGTCGTCGTAGAAGGTGCGGGTGCGGGAGACGACCTTGGCCGGCCGGGGGACCGTCGTCGGGGCGGTGAGGGTGTTGAGGCTGCCGGGTTCGGAGGCGGGTGTGCCGGCGGTGTAGCCGGCGCAGGCCACGGAGACGGTTTCGGTGTCGCTGAGCAGGCCGACGAGGTTCTTGGTCGTGTTGACCGGCGCGTAGCTGTTTGTGGTGCACTGGTCGTATGCGGTGTTGGCGGGGACGGTGTGGCTGTAGGTGGCCTTGACCAGGCCGAAGGTGGGTGAGGAGACGGTTGCGTCGTAGCTGGTGTCGGTCTGGTTCACCCGCCAGGTGGTCGATCCGCCCGAGGTGACGGTCTGCCTGGTCTGCTCGAGTACGGGAGCGACCCAGTTCGCGGTCAGGTCCGGCAGCCCGGTCCGTTCGCGGGTGGCTGAGGACGCGGATACCCAGTAGGCGGTGATGGTGGAGTTGTCGACCGCGCCGCCTTCACCGATGTACTGGCTGTCCTCCAAGGGTCGGCCGGCGAGTTGGTCGATGTCCTCGTGGGTGCCGCCGGTGGAGTCGGTGAGGGTGACGACCGGGCCACCGTTGTTGCGGGACATGCCGCGGTGGTAGACCGTGGTGGACTTCGTGCGCCGGTCGTTGACCCCGTCGCCGGTGAAGGTCTGGACGGTGCCGTATCCGCGGAACTGCCCGTAGGTGCGGTGCTTCGCCTTGACCAGTTCGTTGTCGTCGTAGTGCCACGCCAGATCGCCGGGGTAGGCGTAGCTGGTGAACGTGCCGCCGGATCCGCCGGTCGGGTCGGTGGCGCTGACGCGGGTGACGGCGTACTTGTTGAACCAGTCGAGGATCGGTGCGGCGAGACCGTCCGGGGTCCACCGGACCGGGTAGCAGGATGTCGTGTTCGTCGCCGGGTTCAGGGTGACCGGCGTGGTGCAGGGTTTGGTCCGCTCGTAGGAGACGGTGATGACCGAGCCGGTCTCGGTGGTGATGCTCTCAAGGCGGTGCCGGTTGAACACCGGGAACCCGTCGGTGAGCGCGACACGGTTCTGCAGGCGGATACTGCCGAAGGACACCGACGGCAGGGATTTTGATTCCGTCGACCCGCCCGCGGCGAGGTCGTATCCGGTGCGGGTGATCGAGTCCAGCCACAGGGTCGGTGAGGTGCCGTCCTCGGTTTTCGGCATGGTGTGGGTGAGGGCGTAGGAGTCGACGGGTACGTGCTGGGCGCTGC
Source organism: Micromonospora sp. WMMB482 (assembly GCF_019038635.1). Classification (NCBI taxonomy): domain Bacteria; kingdom Bacillati; phylum Actinomycetota; class Actinomycetes; order Micromonosporales; family Micromonosporaceae; genus Micromonospora; species Micromonospora sp. WMMB482. Next base: position 39,632 of record NZ_JAHOPD010000003.1, read on the forward strand.
CGGTGTCGTACTGCTTGGTGGTGATCGAGGCGAGGCGGACGGTGGAGAAGAACGACGGGCTCCGGGAGGAGCAGGTGACGCCGGATGCGCAGATCAGGTCGAAGGGCACGTCGGGCCAGTTCGCCTTGGTCGCGGCGCTTAGGGGCTTACAGGTGCCTGATAGGCACCGGTCGTCGATGTTGAACACGATCTGGTTCGGGACGGTGCCGTAGACGTTGCCGGCGGTGAAGCCGTAGTCGATGCGCTCGAGGTAGCTGTCCCGGACGTAGGAGTCCATGGTCGCGCCCTGGTTGCGGCCGTAGAAGTTGGTGGCCTGCTTGTAGTAGTAAGCCATGGCGTTGCCGTGGACGTCAGTGACGTAGTCCAGGTTCCACCGGCGTGCCATGGTGCACACCGACGAGGTGAACCCGGCGGACTTGTAGCACGGCCCGGACGGGTGCGGCGAGTAGACCGGCACGGTGTCGACCGACTTCGTGGTGGGCTTGCCCGACGTCCAGCCCGGGAGTTGGTTACGGCCGAACTCGTAGACGGTGCCGTCGCGGGTGGTCAGGCGCCAGTAGTCGGTGTCGTGGGTGCCGGATCCGTTGTTGGAGTTCATGACGCGGGTGATGACCTCACCGTTGTCGGACATCGGCTTCCACACCCGCTTGCCCGCGTCCCACACCAGGGTTGAGGTGGATCCGTTCAGCGACATGTTGAGGATCGGGCCGTCGTAGCAGAGGTCATTGGTCTTCTTCGGGGAGGCGGTGCCTTCCGGGTCGTCAGCGCAGGAGATGAACGACTGCTCGACGTAGGACTGGGGCGTGGACCAGCCGTCACCCACCCATGAGGCTTGGGCCTGGGTGGAGGCGGTCTGCCCGTCGACGCTGCTGGAGTTGTACGACAGGGCCACATCCGGCACCAGGCCAGTGGCTGCCGGGGGCACCGTGACCGGATAGCTGTAGGTGAACGCGCCGGAGCTACCGCCGCCGCTCCACGACCCGGACGGCTTCAGGTCGCTGGCCGCATACGTGCCCGCACCGTTTGCGGTGGTGCCCGCGGCCGCGGCCACCGCCAACACCATCGGCGCCGCCGCGCCCGCCGTGCGATCACTGGAGGATGCACCGGTCAGGGTGACCTCCGCCGACACTGTGCGCGCCTGCGTATCGTTGGTCGACTCCAGCGGCGTGGCGGCCCGGCAAGAGGCCATCTCAGGTGTGGTCAGCGCACAGGCCGGCAGCCGCACCAGCCTCAGTCGGGAGCCGTAGTTGCCCCCGTATGCCTCGGCGAAGCCGGCGTAATCCACGCCGACACGCGTGTTCCCTGATCCCTGCCCCTGCGGATACACGGCCAGCAGCACGCCGGCGACACCCGCCCGCTGCGCCGCTGTCTGGTCCAGCACCCGAACGTCCGCCTTCGGCGGCCCCGCGTACCGACCTCGCGCGGTCGTCGGGCGCACCCACACCGGAGCACTCCCAGCGCGCGCTGCCGTCGAGGTGACCCGGCTCGACGCCGATAGCGTCACCGAAGCGGCGGAGGCAGCAGGCCACCGCGTCGCGGTGGGCGTGTAGCTGCTCTTGGCGGCATTTCGTGGGGTGGTGAAGTGCGACGGGATCGGCTTGACGCCCTTGACGGCGCGTCCCGGGAACGGCTTCGGCGGCGCGGTCGGCTGCTGCGCGGCGGCGTAGGCGGGCACCCACGACCCGGCGATGACGCAGGTCATCGTGACGCAGGCAGCAAGAACTCCGCGCAGTCGTCTGCGTGCCTGCCCGTGCTGAAGACCCGGCACAGTCATCGCCACCTCACTCGGTCAAGGGGAATCGCCGGACATCCATGGCTGAGACGTCCGCACGGACTCTCGCACGCAAGGTCAACTTCCCGGCAACCCCCGAGATCACGGTAAGGTAACGATCAGGCTCTCCCGGTTCGACCAAAGGGACATCACCCATCGACAACGCCGCAATTTGCCTCGATCAACTGGTTCCCCCGCCGCCACGAGGACGCCTAAGGTCGGCCTCCGACAAGCACAGGATCCCGACGGGGAACAAAGGCGGTTGACTGAATGCTCACGACTCCTGGCCGCACCGCGCGCGCACGCGCGATATCGGTGCTGGCCGCAGCAGGCCTGCTCATGACGGCGGCGGTCACACCGGCGGTGGCGGATGAGCCCCCCTTTCCGGCTCCACCGCAGCCGGCGACGTCGGGGCGGTTGACGGTCGACCAAGCCGTGGCGCAGGCGCGTACATCGGGCAAGCCGGTCGAGGCCACAGGTGCGGCCTCCTCGACGGACATCGTGACCGCGAACCCGGACGGCACGGTCACCGTCAGCCGCTCGGCTCTGCCGCAGCGCAAGCGGGTCGGCGAGACGTGGCAACCGCTGGACGCGACGCTGGTGCGCAACAGCGACGGCACCTGGTCCTCGGCCGTCGGCTACGGCCAGGTGCGCCTGTCCGGGGGCGGCAGCGGCCCGCTGGCCACGATCGGCGACTCGGGCTTGTCGATGTCGCTAACGGCTCCGATGCCGTTGCCCGAACCGACGGTGTCCGGCCCGACCGCCACCTACGCGAACGTGCTGCCCGATGTGGATCTGCAGGTCACCGCCGACGCCCGAGGCGCGTTCTCCGAGGTCTTCGTCGTTCACACACCCGAAGCAGCCGCCAACCCGGCGTTGGCCAACCTGTCCATGGGCACGAAGACCACCGGCATCACCCTGTCCACGGACAACGCCGGCAACATCACCGGCACCGACCGCAACCGGCAGGTCGTGCTGACCGCTCCGGCACCGCTGATGTGGGACTCCACCACCGCGGCCCCGTCCGCGACCAGCAAGGCGGCCGCAGCCGGACAACGCGGTGGCAGCCATGCCACCTCGACCAGCGCCGGACCCGCACCGACGGCGCGGACCGCGCGGATCCGCACCGCCCTCACCCGCGGCAAGATCCGCCTGACCCCGGACAAGACACTGCTCACCGGACCGAAAACGGTATACCCGGTGTTCATCGATCCCACGTTCACCTGGTCGTCGTCCGGCTCGGACAATGACGGCTGGACCACGGTGGCCAAGCAGTACCCGAGCACGAACTACTGGAAGAAGACACCCGACCCGTACGGACGCATGCAGGTCGGCAACGCCGGGTCGATCCTGTCCCGCACGTTCATCAACTTCCCGATCTCCACCTCGGTGCTGGCCGGGGCCACCATCAACACCGCCACACTCAAGATCACCGAAACGTACGCCTACTCGTGCAACGCCCGCAGGGTCGACCTCTACGCCCCCGCCACGACACTGACGGCGTCGAACGCCACCTGGAACTACTGGAGCGGGCAGAGCCTCGGCTCCGTCGTCAGTCACCAGACCGTCGCCTACGGCTACAACTCCTCCTGCCCCGCCAACGGCGTCTCCTTCGACGTCAAGAGCACCATCCAGGCCAACGTGTCGGCAGGCAAGAAGCTCCAGACGTTCGCGCTACGCGCCAACGACGAAACCGACACCTTCGGCTGGAAAGAGTTCCTCGAGACCAGCCCCACCCTGGCCATCACCTACAACCACAAGCCGAACAAGCCCTCAGGCCTGACCACCTCCCCCGCCACCTCCTGCACCACCCTCGTCACCATCGGCGACGGCAACGTGACGCTGTACGCGCCGGTGTCCGACCGCAACGGCGGGGTCCTCGGCGTCCGGTTCGAGCTGTGGAAGACCAGCGCACCCGGGACCATCCTCGTCACCTCCGACCCCAATCTGCTCACGTACGGCTCCGGTCCACCGCCGTACGCAAGGTCAGCGTCGACACGCTGCGCGCCTCGGCGGGCGGAGCCATCACCCAGTTCTCCTGGCGCGCCCAAGCCACCGACTTCAACCAGACCAGCGAATGGTCGAGCACCTGCAGCTTCAAGTTCGACCCCACCCGCACCGGCGCCCCGGACCTGCCCACCCCGCCGAGGGCAGCACCCAGATCGGCAAGTCCTTTCCCATCACATCTCGCCGCCGACCACCGGAACGACGCCGAGTGGTTTACCTGTACCAGCTCAACGCCGGCCACCCAGC
>NZ_JAHOPD010000004.1:0-3073 GCF_019038635.1 Micromonospora sp. WMMB482
CCAGACCTGGCCGCCCCACCCAGCACGCCCCGGTGCGACGCCACCCCGGCCGCGTTGACCAGCAGCCACTCGTCGCCCGGGGCGCTGTCGTGGAACGCCACGTACAGGTCGATGCTCGGGGCGAACAACTGCGTCTCCAGCTCCGGGAACGCGTTCATCACCGCCGGCCACTGGAGACTGTCCACCAGGATCACGGACCGGCAGGCGTCCAGCCACGGGTCGTCGAAGGTGGCCTGCGGCCGGAACCGGGCCCAGCTGAACGCCACCGGCGCCGGCGTCTCCAGCGTGGTCCGCCCGGCCAGCTCCCGCAGCGTGACGCAGTCGTGCCAGGGCGGCACGCCCCGCCCCTCCGCCTCCAGCATCAGCAACGGCGCGAGCCGCCTCGTGGACACCTTCGGCCTGACGGCTGGCCGGGGCTGCTGCGTCTGCTGGAGACCGACGGCCCCGCCGAGGTCGTCCGCCGGTCCGGCAGGCGGAGTCGCGCGGTGGCGTCGCCACCGACGACGCGACTGTCGTCTGCCGGCTCTGACCGTGCGAAAGCTCGCTGCGCGGACCCGCCGTGCTCGTGTTGACTGCGGCGATGGACCGTCAACGGCTCAGCAACATCGCGCACTCGCACCACCCGATCGCGGCTCCGGTCTCCGGTGTCGACGTCAACCGGCTGCTGCGCCGGGCCGGTCGCCGGCCGGCGGCCCGCATCCTCGACCTGGGTTGCGGTGAGGCCGCCTGGGCGTTGCAGGCGCTCGCGCACCACCCGGACGGGCACGCCGACGGCGTGGACCTCAACCCGTACGCGCTCGAACGCGCCGCGGAGGCCGCCGCTGTGCGCGGCCTCGCCGACCGCTGACGCTGCACGAGCGCGACGCCCGGTCGTACGTGCCGGACGGCGACTACGACCTGGTGCTCTGCGTCGGGTCGACGCACGCGTTCGGGGGTTCGGCGGGACGTTGGAACTGGCCGGCCGACACGTGAACCCCGACGGCATCCTGCTGGTCGGCGAGGGCTTCTGGCAGGTGCCGCCGACGCCGGAGGCGCTTGCCGCGCTGGGCGCGAAGCCCGACGACCACACCGACCTCGCCGGCCTGGTCGACGCCGCCGAGCAGGCCGGCTGGGCCCCGGTGTACGGGCATGTCAGCGACATCGCGGAGTGGGACGACTACGAGTGGTCGTGGACCGGCTCGCTGACCGAGTGGGCGCTGGACAATCCGGGTCACCCGGACGCCGCCGCTGCGCTCACCGCCGCCGGGAGCACCGGGACCAGTGGCTGCGCGGATACCGCGGCGTGCTGGGTTTCGTGACGCTGGTGCTGCGCCGGACCTGACCGGCGCGCTACGCGGGTCCGGCTCGGCACAGGCGGGCGGAGGACTATCGTTCGGGCGTGCAGATCCGTTTCGCCGTACCGGCCGACCCCGCCTATCCGGCCCGCGTGGCCGCCGCGCTCGCCGCCGCCCGGCTGCGCCGGTTCGGCTACATCGGCGCGGCTCTCGCCGCGATCGGGGTGATCGGCTGGGTCGCCTCGCAGGCGTCGGAGCGGGGAGACCGCTTCGCGTCGCTGTGGACCGCGTTCGTCGTGGCCGGCGTGCTGTCGATGCTGTACGCGCCGTGGGTGCGGTGGCGGGCCCGGCGCCGCTCCGGCGGCTACGCGGTCGAGGGCGCCTACGACATCGACGACCGCAACATCATGATGCGCAGCGGTTCGGAGTCCGGCGGCATCGCCTGGGACGGCGTCACGCGGGTCACCGAGACCCCTGATTTCTGGATCGTGTACGTGAGACGGATGCCGGCCACTGTGATCCCCCGGTGGCTGATGTCCGCCGAGGACGCCGGGAGGCTGCGCGCTTTCATGGCCGAGCGGCAGCTGCTCGGCGACCGTTGACCATGTATTGATCGGCTGTATATGTTGCCTCGGTGAGTGAGATGCGCGAGGCGACCTTCCTGATCCTGACCGCGCTGGCCGACGAGCCGCGCCACGGCTACGGATCATCCAGGAGGTCGCCGGCCTGTCCGGCGGGCGCGTCAACCTGCTGCCGGGCACCCTCTACGCCGCCCTGGACCGGCTGGTCGCGCAGGGCCTCGTCGAACACAGCCACGAAGAGGTGGTCGACGGCCGGCTGCGCCGCTACTACCGGCTGCGCGCCGACGGCCGGGCCGAACTGGCACGCCAGACCGAGCGGCTGCGACAGCTCGCGTCCGCCGCCGAGACCCGGCTGCGCGCCCTGCAGCCCCGCACCGCCTGACCCCACCGTCGCGGCCCCGTAGGGAGATACCATGCACCGCTGGCTGCTGCTGGCCTACCCCCGTGCCTACCGCCGGGCTCGCGGGGCCGAGATCCTGGAGACGGTACGGGACGTCGGCCCAGCCCACCGGCGTGCCCGGATCGCGGCGAATCTCGTACGCCATGGTCTGCGGGCCCGGCTGGGACGGCCGGCGAGCCGTTCCGTGGCGGCCTGGGCGGCGGTCTTCGCGGTGGCCTGCGGTCTGTTCGCCGGGTCTTTCGGCACCTGGCTCGCCTGGCTCGGCTCCCGCCCGCTCGACCACCGCGACCTCGCCGCCGTGGTGGGACAGCTCTACCCGGACCGGCAGGTCGACCACCTCGACCAGGACGACCCGCCCGCCGTGTTCCTCATCTACGGCCACCCGCTGAACGAGGACCTCCTGTCCGAGCTGCTGCTCGGCGACGGTGGCGAGTACGCGCCGGCCGAACTGAGCGCATCCTTCGACCAGATGCCGGCCGCCGGCCTCACCGAGCTGCGGCAGCGTCTGGACGCCGCCGGGTGGGAGCAGAGCGAGCCCGTCCACTCCAACGCGTACGATTGCATCCCCGGCCATCCACGGTGCGACCCGGCGACCATCCCCTCCGACATCACGTGTACGCCGCACGCGGCGACCACATCCTCGCCGTGGAACTCGACGCCGAGGGCTCGACGAGCCTCACCCTCAGCCGCGCCACCCCGGCGCCGCCTACCCCGCCGGCCTGCTCGGCCTCGCACTGGGCACGCTGGGCGGCTGGGTGCTGTTCGGCTGGGCCAGCCGCCGCACCGCGGGACGACGCATGCTGGTGCAGGGCCCGGCG
>NZ_JAHOPD010000005.1:0-6598 GCF_019038635.1 Micromonospora sp. WMMB482
TTGGGCCCCTCCCCCATCGGGAAGTGGACCTTCGTGGCGAGCACCACGTCGTCGCGCCGGCCGCGCAGGGCCTTGCCGACGATCTCCTCCGACTCGCCGGCCGAGTACATGTCGGCGGTGTCCACGACGTTGATCCCGCGGTCGAGTGCCGCGTGGACGATCCGGGCGCAGTCGTCGTGGTCGGGGTTGCCGACCGCGCCGAACATCATCGTGCCGAGACAGTGGACGCTGACCTCGATGCCGGTGCCGCCGAGGACGCGATAGCGCATGTGAACTCCTGGGTCGCATCGCGCCGTCCGGTGGCGCGCGGTCCGGTCACGGTAGGAGTTCGAGTGCGCTGGAGGTCAACCGTCGGCGGGTTCGGCGCTGCCGGCGAGGTGGCCGGCCGCCTGCAACTCGAACAGCTCGCGGTCGAGACCGCGTGCGGCCACCAGCCGTTGCCACTGCCCGCCGGACAGGTCCTGCCCGTCCTTGAGCTGCCGGTCGAGCAGCGTGTCGTACCCGAACGGCAGCTCGCTGAACACGTTGTGCGCGGCGGCGTCGCGGGCGGCGGTCTCCACGCTGGGGCCGGGTCCGCCGGTGGGGTCGTGGCGGCCGGCTCGGATGTTCTGCCGGGCGGTGAACGGCAACTTCCACCAGTCCTGGCTCATCACCGCGACCTGGGCGGCGGTCTGCCGTGGGTCCAGTTCGGCGGCGTCCACGCCGTCCCAGCGGATCGTGCCGCGTTGGGCCGGTAGAGGCCGGCGATCAGCTTCGCGAGGGTGGTCTTGCCGGAGCCGTTCTCCCCCACCAGCGCGATCACCTCGCCGCGCCGGACCGTCAGGCTGACCTCGGCGACAGCGGCCGTGTCGGTTCCGGGTAGGGCAGGCTGACCCGCTCGGCGTCGATGCGCTCGAAACCGTCGACCGGCAGGCGCCGCCCGACGGGATCTGCCGCGTCGCCCGGGCGAGGAAGTCGCGGTAGTCCTGGTAGCAGAGGGCGTCCTCGTAGAGCGAGTTGGTGGCGAAGACCGCCGTGCGCAGGCTCGTACGCGCGGACCGGAGCGCGAGCGGCGCGGTGGCCGCCGCCGCGAGCGCCACCACACCGCCCACCAGCAGCGTGATCCGGGCGAGCCAGTCGGGTCGGCCGCGAACAGTTGGTGGAGCACCCGGTGGTGGCGAGCAGGCAGAGCGTGGTGAGCACAGGCGGCGACGTTTCAGGCCAGCGAGGCGGCGGTGTCCCGGCGGCTGGTCGCCCAGGCGAGAGTGATCGCCGCACGGATCAGCGCGGATAACCGGCACGGGTCACCCCGCCATGGCACCCCCTCGACGCGATCGGGCAGCAACGCTGGACACTGCGCTCCGCTATCGAGCGATGTCATTCGGTGATCGGCGTGTCGTACAGCTGTCCCAACGGCGTGTCCCGGAACGGTGGCCGGGAAGACCCGCCCGTGCGGTGGTCGCCGCCGGGTCCCGTCGCGCGGTCGGACGGCCGACGCCAGGATCGGAGGACCGGTGGGACAGTCGTCGCGGCCGGCGCTGGCCCGGGACGCGATCGTCGCCGCCGCGCTGGATCTGGTCGGCCGTCGGGGCGTCGACGCGGTGAGCATGCGCACGATCGCCGACGCGTTCGGCACCGGGCCCGCGTCCATCTATCGGCACGTCGCCGGCAAGGACGAGCTGTTGGATCTGGCCCTCGACCGCGTCCTGGCGGAGGTGCGCCTACCGGCGGACGGTCGGGACTGGCGCCGCGCGCTGTCCGAGTTGGCTGGCGAGGTCCGCGCCGCACTGCTCCGTCACGGCGACATCGCCTCCATCGCCATGTCCGGGCGGCCGGTCGGCGGCAACTCGGTGCGGATCGCCGAGGCGCTGCTGGCGACCCTGCGTACGGCCGGGTTCCCCGACGACGTGTGCGCCTGGGCGCTGGACCGGCTGTCGTTGTACGTCACCGCAGACGCCCTCGACACGGCCCGCAGACGGCTCAGCGAGCGCGCGGGCGCGGACTCGGTGGCGCGGCACTGGGCGGTCGTCGCGGAGCACTACCGGAACCTGCCGGCCCAGGACTTCCCGCACACCACCGCTATGGGACAGATGTTGTTCCAGGGCGATCCCGACCTCCGGTTCACGCTCGGGTTGGAGGTGTTCCTCGACGGTCTCGCCCGCGGCGGCGGCGCTGACCGTCGACGCGACCAGGGCCCGACCCCCGGTGGGGTCGGGCCCTGGTCGGTGTTCGGTGGGTCAGGAGGCCGAGTAGCCGCGGGTGGCGATCCAGTCGGCGAGGTTGTCGACGCTCATCCGGTAGGAGGCCGTGTTCGGGTTGGCGCTGTCGGCGATGGTGACGGTGTGGCCGTCGTCCCGGTAGCCGATGACGCTGATGTAGTGACCGCCCTCGAAGGAGTGGGTGTTCCCGTCGGTGTCGACAGCGGTGCCGGCGATGTTGGCGACCACGGCGCGGCCGTCGTCGATGGTGCGGACGATGTCGGCGCGCAGCCTGTCGGTCTGCTTGTCGTCGGCCTTGGGGGTGCTGATCTCGACCGACTTGTAGGCGTCCTTGCGGCCGGTCTCCTTGTTGAGCACCGGGGTGATGTCGTTGATGCTGTTGGTGCCGTTCTCCGTGGTGCCCATCTCGCGGGCCATGGTGTCGACGTCGATGTTCTTGCCCTGCACGCTCAGCGCGTTGCGGGCGGCGGCGGGGCCGCAGTAGTAGAAGTTGGGCTGGGCTTCGTAGCGCACGTCGAGTTCGCGCTCACCGTGACCCTTGCGGTCGGCCACGGCGGCGGCCTTCTCGGCGGGGGCGGCGTGGGCGGCGATCGCCGGGCCGGCGATCCCACCGGCGGTCGCGGCGATGCCGGCGGCGGTCAGAACGGTCTTGCGCAGCAGAGTGGTAGCCATGATCAGTTGCCTCTCTGTCGGGGGTACGCGGCGATGGGGGATGCCGCGAAGAAAGATCGAGTGGCCCGGCATGTGCGTCGGGCCGGTGGTTCGTCGGGCGGCCGGGGGATGGCCCGCTCCGGCAGCTCGGGGATGTAACGACCGGGGCCCCGGGGTCATTCCCGGTGGGGCTGCCCGGCGGTGGGCCGGTTCGACAGGCGCTCCCGGCCTGCTCGGCGGCTCCGCGGATGTAACGACCGGCGTCCCGGCCTGATTCCCGGCCCGCGGGGCGGGCGGTCGGCGGGTGCGGCGCGGTCTGCCATGTACAACGCCGCGCACCTACCCCCGATTCCACCCCGCCGGTGGCCCCGACCACCCGAGATCCGCACATCGACCCCACCGGTGCACCCGCCGACCGGCCCGCCACATCGCCCGATAGCTCCACCCCCCAGGGCCGCCCTCGCCACCCCTGTCGATCAAGGACTTTGTGTCCGCCTGAGGCTGAGGTGCGCCCCCGTGGCGTTTGTGTCCGGTTTGCCGCCGTCAACTTCATGATCGACCGGGTGGGGTGGGCCTGGGGGTAGGGAGACGTTTGGGTGGGGGTCGGTTGGGTGGGGATCTGGGGCGGGGAGGTGGAGGGCCAGGGGATCTCAGGGGAACGGTGGAAGGTGATGCCGGCCGTCGTCCACCTCGGGCCGTGGGCGGCCAGCCGGCTGCGGAACCCGGACCAGTCGTGTGTCTCGCGCGGTGACCAGCCGAGTTCGGCGACGGCGGGCAGGCGCGGGAAGAACATGTACTCGACCTCGGCGAGCGTCGTGACCGACTCGGTCCACAGCGGCGCCTCCACACCCAGCACCGCCTCGGCTGGTACGCCCCGCACGTGGCTGCCCGGATCCCACTCGTACGCCCGGCGTACGTCGATCAGACCGGCCCAGTCGTGCCCGATCGGGGTGTCCGGGGCGTACTTCATGTCCAGGTACGCGTGGTTGCCGGGGGAGAGGATCAGCCGGGCGCCCCGACGCACCGCCTCCGCCGTCTCCGGGTCGTCGCCGTTCGTGCCCCACCACTGCAGGACCCGCCCGTCGACGTGCTCGGCCGGGCGAGCTGGTGCCAGCCGACGACCGTCTTCCCGGTGGCCGCGACCAGCGACTGCGCCCGCACGATGAAGGCGCGGTAGCTCTCGGCGGGCACCTTGAACGCCTCGTCGCCGCCGAGGTGCAGCCACGGCCCGGGGGTCAGCGCGGCCACCTCGCCGAGCACGTCGGCGACGAAGGCGTACGTCCGCTCGTCGGCCGGGTCGACGTAGCTGAACCCCACCTCGGTGCCGGTGTACGGCGGCGGCGCGGTCTTGTCGGGGGCCAGTTCGGGGTACGCGACAAGGGCCGCGTTCGTGTGGCCCGGCAGGTCGATCTCCGGCACCACCGTCACGTGGCGGCGGGCCGCGTACGCGACGATCCGGCGGTAGTCGTCCCGGGTGTACCAGCCGCCGGGGCCACCGCCGACCGCGGTGGTCCCGCCGACCTCGGCGAGCCGCGGCCACGAGTCGACGGCGATCCGCCAGCCCTGGTCGTCGGTGAGGTGCAGGTGCAGGTGGTTGAGCTTGTAGCGGGCCAGGTGGTCGACCACCCGCAGCACGTCCTCGACCGCGAAGAAGTGGCGGGCGACGTCGAGCATCGCGCCCCGGTAGGCGAAGCGTGGCCGGTCGACGATCGTGCCGCCGGGCACCGCCCAGCGCGCGGTGACAGCGGTCGGGCTCTCGATCGGCGCGGGTAGCAGCTGCCGCAGCGTCTGCGCGCCGTGGAACAGCCCGGCCGGGGTGACGGCGGTGATCCGGACGCCCCCGCTGGTCACGTCGAGGCGGTAGCCCTCGTCCCCGAGGCGCGCGCCGTCCGGCCCGCCGGAACCGTCGGACTCGACGAGGCCGTCGGGAGCCGCCGGGGACAGCGTGAGCGCCAGCGGGCCGCCCTCGGCGGTGTCGGTGACCGGGAGCGGGAAACCGGTGGCCGGGCGCAGCCAGCCGGCGAGCTGTTCGGCCACGTCCCGCCCGGCGGGGCTGACCCGCAGCACGGCGTCCGCGCCGAGCGTGAAGTCACCGGCCGGGTCCGGGCGTACCTGCTCGGGCGCGGGCACCACGTCGCCCAGCCGGACCGGCGCCGGTCCGGCGAGCGCCCCGGCGGCCCGGCCCTCTGCGGCACGGGCCAGCTCGGCGGCGGGCGCGGCCACCCCGGGCAGGCCGGCGGCGGGCGCCGCCACGCCGGGCTGGCCCGTGGAGGGCGCGGCGAGCGCGCCGGGCGAGGCCGCATCCGGCGGCGGCATGTCACGGAAGGGCTGGTGGGACGGGTGTCGGACGGCTCCGGCCCGGTCTCCGGGGCCGCGGGGTTGGTCGGCACGGCGACGCTCCGAGGGGTGTATTCGCGCGGTATATGGCAAAGGTCAGGTTCCGCGAGATGCAGTGACGTCAAGAGTACGAGGGGAATCGGAATTGCGTGATCGTGCTCGTGGAAGCGTTCCCAAAAACCCGTACGAACGCGGATTGTGGTGACCGTTGTGCCGAAAGTCACCGAACGCTCCCAGGTTTCGCGAAGTTCGCCTAGCCTTCGGCCCACCGACGCTGACGAGCCGGGATTGCCGGTGGTCACTACCGGGGTATGTCCGAACTGAACCTTCGTTAAGTGTCAATGGCGCGCGTGGGAGGCTCTGGTGGCAGCGCACGATTCGGTCGAGCGGAAGTACGTCTACGACTTCGCCGAGGGCAACAAGGATCTCAAGGATCTGCTCGGCGGCAAGGGGGCCAACCTGGCCGAGATGACGAATCTCGGTCTGCCGGTTCCGCCCGGCTTCACGATCACCACGGAGGCCTGCAAGGCGTACCTGACGACCGGGCGCGAGCCGGACGGACTGGCCGCGCAGATCGAGGCGCACTTGGAGGCCCTGGAGCGCGAGATGGGCCGGCGCCTCGGCGACCCGGACGATCCGCTGCTGGTCTCGGTACGCTCCGGCGCCAAGTTCTCCATGCCGGGCATGATGGAGACCGTCCTCAACGTGGGTCTCAACGACCGTAGCGTGATCGGCCTGAGCAACCAGGCGGGTGGGAACGACAGATTCGCCTGGGACTCGTACCGCCGGCTGATCCAGATGTTCGGCAAGACCGTCTGCGAGGTGCCGGGCGAGGAGTTCGAGCACGCGCTCGACGAGATCAAGCGCGCCAAGGGAACGCACAACGACCTCGACCTGGACGCCGGCGATCTGCGCGGGCTGGTCGACGCGTACAAGCAGATCTTCGCCAAGCACACCGGCCGCGAATTCCCGCAGGAGCCGCGCGAGCAGCTCGACCTCGCCATCCGCGCGGTCTTCGACTCGTGGAACGCGGAGCGGGCGGTGCTCTACCGCCGGCAGGAGCGCATCCCGGCCGACCTGGGCACCGCCGTCAACGTGGTGACGATGGTCTTCGGCAACCTCGGTCCCGACTCGGTACCGGCGTCGCGTTCACCCGCGACCCGGGCAGCGGGGCACAGGGCATCTACGGCGACTACCTGGCCAACGCCCAGGGCGAGGACGTGGTGGCCGGCATCCGCAACACGGTGCCGTTGCAGGAGCTGGAGCAGCTCGACAAGACCTCCTACGACCAGCTGCTCGGCATCATGGCCCGGCTGGAGGAGCACTACAAGGACCTCTGCGACATCGAGTTCACCATCGAGCGCGGCAAGCTCTGGATGCTCCAGACCCGCGTCGGCAAGCGCACCGCCGCC
>NZ_JAHOPD010000006.1:0-7056 GCF_019038635.1 Micromonospora sp. WMMB482
GACGCCCTGCTCACCGACCTCGACCCGACCCGCTGGGCCCGGACCCTGCGCGCCAAGGTGCACGGCGCCTGGCACCTGCACGAGCTCACCGCCGGCCTCGACCTGACCGCGTTCGTGCTCTTCTCCTCGGCCGCCGCCACCTTCGGCAGCCCTGGCCAGGGCAACTACGCGGCCGGCAACGCGTTCCTCGACGCGCTCGCCGCGCACCGCCGCGCCCAGGGCCGGCCGGCGAGCGCCCTGGCCTGGGGCTGTGGGCCGCCGAGGACGGGATGGCCGGCGGCTCAGCCCCGCCGACCTGGCCCGGCTCGCCCGCGGCGGCACCGCCCCCTCGACACGGCGCCGGGCTGGCGCTGTTCGACGCCGCCCTGCACGTGGACCGGCCGGCGCTCGTGCCGATCGGCTCGACCTGGCCGCCGTACGGACCTCCGGAGAGGTGCCCGCCCTGCTGCGGGCGCTGCTGCCCCCGCCGCCCCGCCGGGCGGTCAACGCCGCCTCCGCGCCCGCCTCCGCGAAGGGCTTCGCCGACCGGCTGGCCGAACTCGCCGAGCCCGAGCGCGCCGAACTGCTGCTGGACCTCGTGCGTGCCCGGTGCGCCACAGTGGTCGGGCACAGCGGCCCCGAGCAGGTCGAGCCGCGCCGCCCGTTCAAGGACCTCGGCTTCGACTCGCTGATGGCCGTCGAGCTGAGCAACCGGCTCACCGCCGTCTCGGGGGTCCGGCTCGCCCCGCACGCCGTGTTCAACCACCCCACCCCGAGTTGCTCGCCGCGCACCTGCACGCCCGGCTGCTCGGCACCGCCGCCACCGAGGTTGCCGACGCGAGCACCGTCGCCCTGGACGAGCCGGTCGCCATCGTCGCGATGGCCTGCCGCTTCCCCGGCGGGATCGGCTCCCCGGAGAAGCTGTGGCGGCTGCTCGACGCGGGCGACGACGTCATCGGCGACCTGCCCGACGACCGGGGCTGGCCGCTGGCCGACCTCCACGACCCGGTGCCCGGCACGCCCGGCCGGACGTACGTGCGCTCCGGCGGGTTCCTCACCGGCATCGCCGACTTCGACGCCGAGTTCTTCGGCATCAGCCCCCGCGAGGCCCTCGCCATGGATCCGCAGCACCGGCTGCTGCTGGAGACCTCCTGGGAGGCGCTGGAACGCGGTGGCATCGACCCGGCCACCCTGCGGGGCAGCCGCACCGGCGTCTTCGCCGGCACCCACGGGCAGGACTACGCCGACCGGGTCGCCCCCGGTGTCGTCTCCGACGACGGCGAGGTCACCGCCGACGAGGGACACCTGCTGACCGGCACCGCCGGCAGCGTCCTCTCCGGCCGGGTCGCGTACGCGCTCGGGCTGGAGGGACCAGCGGTCACCGTCGACACCGCCTGCTCGGCGTCGCTGGTGGCGCTGCACCTGGCCGTCCAGGCGCTGCGCCAGGGCGACTGCGACCTGGCGCTGGCCGGTGGGGTGTCGGTGATGTCCACCCCGGCCGGGCTGACCGGCTTCAGCCGCCAGCGGGGTCTCGCCGCCGACGGGCGGTGCAAGGCGTTCGCCGAGGACGCCGACGGCTTCGGCATGTCCGAGGGCGTCGGGATGCTGGTGGTGGAGCGGCTCTCCGAGGCCCGCCGCCGGGGCCACCCCGTGCTGGCCGTCGTGCGCGGCTCGGCGGTCAACTCCGACGGCGCGTCGAACGGGCTGACCGCGCCGAACGGGCCGTCGCAGGAACGGGTCATCAAGGCCGCGCTGGGCGCCGCCGGGCTGAGTGCCGCCGACGTGGACGTGGTGGAGGCGCACGGCACGGCACGTCGCTCGGCGACCCCATCGAGGCGGAAGCGATCCTCGCCACGTACGGGCAGCGCCCGGCCGGCGCCGCGCCGGTGCTGCTCGGCTCGGTCAAGTCCAACCTCGGGCACACCCAGGCCGCGGCCGGCGTCGCCGGCGTGCTCAAGATGGTCCTCGCCATGCGGCACGGGCGGCTGCCCCGCACCCTGCACGCCGAGCGCCGCAGCTCGCGGATCGACTGGGACTCGGGATGCCCGCAGTACTGCGGCCACTGCACCCGCATGGACCTCGTCGGCAACTCCACCCCCGCCGTCGACAAGCTCAAACTCACCCTCAAGCCCGTCGACCGCTACGACGCCCACATCACCTACCTCAAGGCCCACCCCGGCGTACGCGACGTGGTCGTCTCCGGCGGCGACGTCGCCAACGTGCCGTGGCGCAACCTCGAGTCGTACCTGATGCGCCTGCTGGAGATCGAGACGATCCGCGACATCCGGCTCGCCACCAAGGCGCTCATGGGCCTGCCCCAGCACTGGCTCCAGCCCGACGTGGTCGAGGGCCTCGAACGGGTCGCCCGCACCGCCGCCCGCCGCGGCGTCAATCTCGCCATCCACACCCACGTCAACCACGCCCAGTCACTGACCCCGCTGGTCGCCAAGGCCGCCCAGACCGCACTCGACGTCGGCGTCCGCGACGTCCGCAACCAGGGCGTGCTCATGCGCGGCGTCAACGCCACCAACGCCGACCTGCTCGACCTCTGCTTCGCGCTCCAGGGCGAGGCGGGCATCCTGCCGTACTACTTCTACATGTGCGACATGATCCCCAACGCCGAGCACTGGCGCGTCCCGGTCTGGCACGCCCAGCAGCTCCAGCACGACATCATGGGCTACCTGCCCGGCTACGCCACCCCGCGGATCGTCTGCGACGTGCCGTTCGTCGGCAAGCGCTGGGTGCACATGCTCACCGACTACGACCGTGAGCGCGGCATCTCGTACTGGACCAAGAACTACCGCACCTCGATCGAGTCGGCGGACCTGGAGGCGCTGAACAAGCGCTACGCCTACTACGACCCGATCGACACGCTGCCCGAGGCCGGCCAGGCCTGGTGGCTCGCGCACCGCGACGACTGACCGGCCGCTCCGGGCACACGACGGCGGGCCACCTCTGCGATGAGGTGGCCCGCCGTTGCGCGTACTCACTTGTCGAAGGCGTCCTTGACGTCGCGGCCCGCCTGCTTGGCGTGCTCCCCGGCCTGCTTGGCGCGCGCCGTGCTCTGCTCGGAGGCGCCCTCGGCCCGCAACCGCTC
This sequence comes from Micromonospora sp. WMMB482, assembly GCF_019038635.1. NCBI lineage: Bacteria > Bacillati > Actinomycetota > Actinomycetes > Micromonosporales > Micromonosporaceae > Micromonospora > Micromonospora sp. WMMB482. The sequence goes on from NZ_JAHOPD010000006.1 coordinate 3,077, forward strand.
GTTGTCGGTCACGTTGCCGATGCGTTCCTTGGCCATGCCGCTCATCTCCTGGGCCTTGCTCTTCGCCTTGTCGGTGAAGCTCATGTCGCCCTCCCTCGTCCGGCTACGCCTTGCCCTTGCCGCGTAGCCGGTGCCGGTCGCTGTAAACGTTGTTGCCCGGCGTACATCGCGTAAGACGTCCTAGGACAATAGGTTGAAGGTGGATGCCGGGCAGGTGCCGAGCCGCCATGGTTGACTGGGCCGGTGAGCGAGATCCTGCTGATCCGGCACGGCGAGACCACGTGGAGCGCGAGTCACCGGCACACCTCGTACACCGACCTGGACCTGACGCCCGACGGCGAGCGGCAGGCACGCGCCCTGGCTCCCCTGCTGGCCGGCCGGCGCTTCACCCGGGTGTTGTCCAGTCCCCGGCGGCGCGCCACCCGCACCGCCGCCCTGGCCGGGCTCACCGTCGACGCGATCGAGCCCGACCTGGCCGAATGGCACTACGGCGAGTACGAGGGCCGCACCACCGCCGACATCCAGGCCGAACGGCCCGGCTGGACGATCTGGACCGACGGCGGCCCCGGCGGGGAGTCGCCTGAGCAGGTGGGCGCCCGCCTGGACCGTGTCCTCGACCGGGTCGCGCCGCTGCTGGAGCAGGGCGACGTCGCGCTCGTCGGGCACGGGCACAGCCTGCGCGTGCTCGGAGCGCGCTGGATCGGGCTGCCGCCCTCGGCCGGCGCGCTCCTGCGGCTGGACACCGCCACGCTCAGCGTGCTCGGTCACGAGCACGGCCGGCGGGTGATCAGGCGGTGGAACCTGCCGGCTCCGCCGACGGACGGGGACGCCCCCGACCGGACAGCTCGCCACTGATCTTCGGCGGCCGGTTCTCATACGGCGTGGACAGCACCACAGTGGTGCGCGTGGTGACGTTCGCGGAGGTGCGGATCTCCTGCAGCACCCGCTCCAGATCGGCCGGACCGGCCACCCGCACCAGCAGGAGATAGAAGTCCTCCCCCGCCACCGAGTAACACGAGTCGATCTCGGGCAGGTGCGCCAGCCGCTCCGGCGCGTCGTCCGGCTGCGACGGGTCGAACGGCCGGATCGCCACGAACGCGGTCAGCGGCAGGTCCAGCGCCTCGAACGACACCCGCGCGGCGTACCCCTTGATCACCCCGCGCTGCTCCAGCCGGCGGACCCGCTGGTGCACGGCCGACACCGACAGGCCCACCCGCTCGGCCAGATCCGTGTACGACAGCCGACCGTCACCGGTCAGCGCGGCGACGATGGCACGGTCGATCTCCTCCACGCGCTGCACAGTAGCCGGAAAAGCGCTCCCACGCCGCACCCGGCCCGCCGTGGTGACGCTCAGCGCGCCGTCCGGTCGCGCACCGCGTCCGCGGCGTAGTTCAGCACCTCCGCCATGTCCTCCTCGTCCAGGAACGGCAGGTCGGTGAGGATGTCCGTGACCGACATGCCCTCGGCCATCATGGCCAGCAGGGTGGCCACGGGGATGCGCGACTGCCGCACGCAGGGCGCACCCCCCATGACGTCGGGGTCCGCGGTGATCCGGGGAAAGGTCACCGCGACAGGCTAGCCCTTCGCCAGCGCGCGGGAGATGACCAGCCGCTGGATCTGGTTGGTGCCCTCGACGATCTGGAGCACCTTGGCCTCACGCATGTACCGCTCGACCGGGTGGTCGGCGACGTACCCGGCGCCGCCGAGCACCTGCACCGCGTCGGTGGTCACCCGCATCGCCACGTCCGTGGCGAACAGCTTCGCCTTGGCCGCCTCGATCGAGTACGGGCGTCCGGCGTCGCGCAGCCGCGCGGCGGCCAGCGTGAGCGCCCGCGCGGCGGAGATCTGGGTGGCGGCGTCGGCCAGGCCGAACCCGAGCCCCTGGAAGTCGATGATCGCGCGGCCGAACTGGCGGCGCTCCCGGGCGTAGCCGACCGCGTAGTCCAGCGCTCCCTGGGCCAGGCCCACCGCGCACGCGGCGATGCCCAGGCGGCCGGAGTCCAGCGCGGACATCGCGATGGTGAACCCGGCGCCCTCGCCACCGATCAGCCGCTCCGCCGGCACCCGGGCGTCGTCGAAGGCGATCTGCGCGATCGGCGAGGCGTGCAGGCCCATGGTGCGTTCGGCGGCCTGCGGGTGGATGCCCGCCGTGGCACGGTCGGCCAGCAGGCAGGAGATGCCCTTCGGGCCGGGCCCGCCGGTGCGGCAGAAGATGTTGTAGAAGTCGGCCACCCGGGCGTGCGTGATCCACGCCTTGGTGCCGGTGACAGCGTACGCGTCACCGTCACGCACCGCCCGCGTGGTCAGCGCCGCCGCGTCCGAGCCACCCTGCGGCTCGGACAGACAGTACGCCCCGAGCAGCTCCCCGCCGATCATGTCCGGCAGCAGTTTGCGCTGCTCGTCGGTGCCGAACTGGGCCAGCGGGTAGCAGGACAGCGTGTGCACGCTGACCGCCTCGGCCACTGCCAGCCACCGGCTGGCGAGGATTTCCAGCACCTGGAGGTACACCTCGTACGGCTGGGCGGCGCCGCCGTGCTCCTCCGCGTACGGCAGGCCGAGCAGGCCGGCCCGGCCCAGGGTGCGCAGCACCTCCCGGGGGAACTCGGCGCGGGCCTCGAAACCGGCGGCGGCCGGGGCCAGCTCCCGGTCGGCGAGTTCGGTGGCGAGGTCCAGCAGGTCGTGGGCCTCGTCGGTGGGCAGGATCCGGTCGACGTTCATAGCGCGATGAGCTCCGTGGGGGTGGTGTTGAGCCGTTGCCCGCCGTCCGTCGTGCAGACGACGATGTCCTCGATCCGGGCTCCGTGCCGCCCGGCCAGGTAGATCCCGGGTTCGACCGAGAAAGCCATGCCGGCCTGAAGCGGCCGGGGGTTGCCGGTCACCACGTACGGCTCCTCGTGGCCGTCGAGGCCGATGCCGTGACCGGTGCGGTGCAGGAAGGCGTCGCCGAACCCGGCGGCGCCGATCACGTCGCGGGCGACCGCGTCGAGGGCCTCGGCGGTCACGCCCGGCGCGACGGCGGCCACGGCGGTGCGCTGCGCCTCCCGCAGCACCGCGTAGTAGTCCACGAATTCGGCCGGAGCGGGGCCGCCGGCCACGTACGTGCGGGTGCAGTCGGAGCGGTAGCCCGACGGCATGGTGCCGCCGATGTCGACCACCACCGGCTCGCCCGCGCCGATCGGGCGGTCCGAGGTGCCGTGGTGCGGGCTCGCGCCGTTCGGGCCGGCGGCCACGATGACGAAGTCGACGGCGGCGTGCCCGGCGGCCCGGATCGCGGCGGCGAGGTCGGCGGCGACCTCCCGCTCGGTGCGTCCGGGGCGCAGCCACTCCCCCATCCGCAGGTGCACCGCGTCGATCGCGGCGCCCGCCTCGGCCAGCGCCGCCACCTCGGCCGGCGACTTGCGGATCCGCATCTCCGCAGCACGTCGGAGGCGAGCCGCTGGGCCGCGCCGGGCAGCACGTCGCGCAGCGCGAGGACCTGCTGTGCCCACATCCGGTCGGCCAGCCCGACGGCGCGGACCGGGCCGGGCAGCGCCGCGCGCACCAACGGCCACGGGTCGGTGCCGTCGGCGTGGTCGACGATCCGGTACCCGGCGCCGGGCGCGGCCTCGGCGTCCGGCCGTTCCAGCACCGGCACGATCAGCGTCGGCTCACCCTCGGCGGGCAGGACCAGGCAGGTCAGCCGCTCCCCCTCGCGGGCGTCGTAGCCGGTCAGGTAGCGCAGGTCGGAACCCGGGGTGAGCAGCAGCGCGTCCAGGCCCGCCGCGGCGGTGGCGCGCTGGGCCGCGATCAGTCGCCCGGCGGGGTACAGTTCTTCGACTCCCACACCCGAAGCTTAACGGTCGTTTGGGTCCGGGCGGGAGTCCGCCCACGAGCGCGTTCGCCGTACGCGGCACGGCCAGGTCGGGACGTCGGGTCACGCCGGGCATTCCCGCGCCGCGCGGTTGGGGCGCGCGAGCGACCATGGAATGGTGATCCGCTTT
>NZ_JAHOPD010000007.1:0-6150 GCF_019038635.1 Micromonospora sp. WMMB482
GGGCGCCGGTCAGGGCCGTAGGTCCCGCCTCGCGCGGGCGTCATGACCCGTCCCCGGCGTCCGTGGCGACTCCCCGGACGACGATCAGCGGGGCCGGCGAGTGGTAGAGCAGGGACTGGCTGACCGCGCCCAGAGTGGACCCTACCGGCCCGTCTCCCCAGGCGGCCACCACCGCGAGCTGCGCCGCGCGGGAGCGGTCGAGCAGGACGGACCTCGGCTCACCGTGGACGGTCTCGCAGTCGGCGGTGACCCGGGGTACCGCAGGGCCTGCCGGGTGACCGCCTCGTCCAGCCGCCCGTCGTCGCGGTCGCCGGACTCCGGCTCGATCACCCGGACGGCGAGCAGGCGGGCGCCGCGGTGCTGCGCGCAGTCGAAGGCGTACGCGAGGGCGGAACGGGAGCTGGACGAGCCGTCGAAGCCGACGAGCAGCGGCCCGGGCGGGGCCGGCCTCGGTCACCGTCACGTGCGTCTCCACCACGTGCGGCGAGCACGTCACGTACGCGACCAGGCCGCCCGGCCGGGCCGCCCGCAACGCGGCGGTGAGCAGTTCGCGCTGCAACCGGGTCAGCGGCGGCAGGTCCGACGGCTGGCGGCGCCACCGCGACTCCGGGCGGCGGCGCAACGCGCCCAGCCCGGTGCACGGCGCGTCCACGAGCACCCGGTCGAAGTGCTCCTCCGGCAGCTTCGGGTCGCTGCCTACGCTGCGCCCGTCGGTGTGCAGCACCGTGACCGGCAGCCCACGGGTGGCCTGTTCGACCAGCCGCGCCCGGTGCTCGGCCACCTCGACCGCCGTCAGCCGCGCGCCACGGGTCGCCGCGAGCGCACCGAGCAGGCCGGACTTGCCGCCCGGACCGGCGCACAGGTCCAGCCACCGGCCGTCCGGGCCGTCCAGCGGCGCCGCCGCCAGCGCGTCCGCCACCAGCTGGGAGCCTTCGTCCTGCACGTGCGCGCGGCCCTCGGCGACCGCCGCCAGGTCACCCGGCGCGCCGCCGGGCAGGTACACCGCGTACGGCGAGAACGCACCGGGTGCGCCGCCCACCTCGTCGGCGAGCGCCACCGGATCGGCCAGGTCCGGCCGGGCGCACAGGTGCACCGGCGGGCGCTCGTTGTCCTCGATGAGCAGCCGGGTCGTCTCGCCCATGTCGCCGCCGAGCGCCTCGGCGAACGACCGCACGATCCACTGCGGATGGCTGTACGCCAGCGCGAGGTGCCCGATCGGGTCGGTCTCCTGTCCCGGGGCGAGCTTGGCCACCCAGGCGTCGGCGTCCCGGCTGGTGATCTCCCGCAGCACCGCGTTGGCGAACCCGGTGGCGCCCGGCCCCACGGACCGGACCAGGTCCACGGTGGACGACACCGCGGCGTGCGCGGGCACCCGGGTGTGCAGGATCTGGTATGCCCCCAGCCGTAGCGCGTCGCGCACCGGCGGGTCGATGCGCTGCACGTCCCGCCCGCCGCGTCGGTGACGATCGCGTCGAGCGTGCCGGTGTGCCGCAGCGTGCCGTAGGTCAGCTCGGTGGCGAACGCGGCGTCCCGGCCGGTCAGCCCGGCCTCGCGCAGCATCGCCGGGAGCACCAGGTTGGCGTAGGCGTCGTCGCGGTGCACCGCCGCGATCGCCTCGTACGCGATCTGCCGGGGCAGGTCGACTGCCGGACGGGCCGGACGCCCGCCCCGCCGATCCCCACCGAACCGGTCCCCGCCGCGCCGGTCGCCGCCGGGCCGATCCCCGCCGCGCCGGTCGCCGCGCTCACGGTCACCGCCGAACCGGTCGCCGGCCCGCCGATCCGCCGCGGGCCGGTCGGCACGCTGCCGGTCGCCGCGCCGGCGGTCGCCGAACCGGTCGTCGCCCCGCCGCTCGCCGCCGGGCCGGTCGCCGTGCTCACGCGCGTACCCCCCGGGACGCTCGCCCTCGGCGGGCCGGTCCGGGCGCGACGGCCCCGTCACGCGAACACCTCGCCGGCGGTGACCCGGGCGCCGCGCGCCCAGTCGCCGGCGGGCATGGCCTTCTTGCCGGCGGCGCGTACCTCGCCGAGGCGCACCGGCGTGGTGGCGGTGCCGACGAGCACGCCCGACTTCTCCACGTGCAGCTCCCCCGGCTTCAGCTCCGGGCCGTCGCCCACCGGCGTGACCGGGCCGAGCTTGACCCGGTCGTCGCGGAACGTGGTCCACGGGCCGGGCGCGGGCGTGCAGGCGCGGATGCGCCGGTCCACCGCGAACGCAGGGTCGCCCCAGCGGATCCGGGCGTCCTCCACGGTCAGCTTCGGGGCGAGCGAGACGCCGTCGGCGGGCTGCGGCACGGCGCGGGCGGTACCGGCGCCGATCGCGTCGAGCACGGCGACCAGCAGCCCGGCACCGGACTGCGCGAGCCGTTCCAGCAAATCGCCGGAGGTGTCGGCGGGGCGGATCTCGTCGGTGACGGTGCCGTAGACCGGGCCGGTGTCCAGCCCTTCCTCCAGCTCGAAGACGCTCGCCCCGGTCAGCTCGTCGCCGTGCAGCACGGCGTGCTGCACCGGCGCGGCGCCGCGCCAGGCGGGCAGCAGCGAGAAGTGCAGGTTGATCCAGCCGTGCCGGGGGATCTCCAGCGCCACCGGCGGCACCAGCGCGCCGTAGGCGACCACCGGTACGCAGTCCGGCGCCAGCTCGCGCAGCCGGTCGAGGAACTCCGGCTCGCGCGGACGGGCCGGGGTGAGCACCTCGACGCCGTGCGCGTCGGCCCACGCGCCGACCGGCGAGCGGGCCAGTCCCCGGCCCCGCCCGGCTGGGGCGTCGGGCCGGGTGACCACGGCGAGCAGCTCGTGCCCGGAGGCGGCGATCGCGTCCAGGGCCGGTACGGCGACCGCGGGGGTGCCGGCGAAGACCAGGCGCATCCGGGTCACCGCCCCAGGCCGAACGGGTTGCCGACGGCGTGCGGACTGAGCTTGACGGTGGGCGGCGCGGCCTGGTCGTACCACTCGGCCTGGCGGATCGCCTTCATGGCCTCCTTGCGGCCGGCCGGGTCGAGCCGGTCGACGAAGAGGACCCCGTCGAGGTGGTCGGTCTCGTGCTGCACGCAGCGGGCCATCAGGCCGGTGCCGACGATCTGCAACGGGTCGCCGTAGCCGTTGAAGCCCTTGGCGATCACGTTCTGCCGGCGCTTGGTGTCGAAGTAGAGCCCGGGGATGGACAGGCAGCCCTCCGGGCCGTCCTGTTCCTCGGAGTCGGGGAACTCCAGCACCGGGTTGACCAGGTGGCCGAGGACGTCGTCGACGTCGAAGGTGAACACCCGCAGGCCCACCCCGAGCTGGGCGCGGCCAGGCCGGCGCCGCTCTGCTCGCGCATCGTGTCGGTCAGGTCGGCGATCAGCTTGCGCAGCTCGACGTCGAAGTCGACGACCGGGTCGGCCGGCGTGCGCAGCACCGGATCGCCGAACAGACGGATGGGCTGGACGGTCACTCGGCGTGGCTCCTTGTCTGGGTCGAACGATGCCCGTCCAGTCTACGGAGTCGGCCCGGCCGCCCCGGGTCGCGTACCGGGAACGGTGACCGGGGCCGCCTCCCGCCCCCACCCGCACCGGCAGCGTGGCGTGACCACGCAGGGTGAGCCGGACCCGCCGCTCCGGCCGGCCCGCCACCGCCAGCCCGGGCACCCGGCGCAGCAGCAGCGGGAACGCCACCTGGGCCTCCAGCCGGGCCAGCGCCGCGCCGAGGCAGTAGTGCGGCCCGGCGCCGAAGGACAGCGGCGCGATCTGCGCCCGCCACGGGTCGAAGCGGGCCGGATCGGGATAGCGGCGCGGATCGCGGTTGGCCGCGCCGAGCAGCACGATGACCCAGCTCTCCGGCGGCAGGTCGACGTCGCCGTACCGGGACGGCGCGGTGCTCATCCGCGAGGTGAGCTGCACCGGCGAGTCGTAACGCAGCAGCTCGTCGACGTACGCGGGCGCGAAGTCCTCCCGCTCGCGCAGCGCCGCCGCGGCGCGCGGATGGTCCAGCAGCGCCACCAGTCCGTTGCCGAGCAGGTTGGTGGTGGTCTCGAAGCCGGCCACCAGCAGCACGATCAGGTTGGCCAGCAGCTCGTCGCCGGAGAGCCGGTCGCCGCCGTCGTGGGCCTGGACCAGCGCGGTGGTGAGGTCGTCGGCCGGGGCCCGGCGGCGGGCCGCCACCAGCTCGGTGAAGTAGCTCCGCAGCTCGGCCGCGCCCCGGTCGGCCACCGCCAGCTCGTCGGCGGTGATCTCCGGTTCGAGCACGCCGGTCAGGTCGGTGGCCCAGCGCCGGAACAGCGGCCGGTCCGCTGCCGGCACGCCGAGCAGCGCGCAGATCACGCCGACCGGCAGGGGGTACGCGAACGCGGCCATGAAGTCGACCGGCCCGTCGGCGGCGAGCATCCCGTCGACCAGCTCGTCGGCCTGCGCCCGCACCACGTCCCGCATGGCGGCGATCCGGCGCGGGGTGAACGCGCCGGCGGCCAGCCGCCGCATCCGGCTGTGGTCGGGCGGGTTGGTGCGCAGCATCGACCGGGAGATCGACAGCGCCGCCGGGCTCTCCCGCCAGCCGGGCATGAACTGGTCGCGCAACGCGTCGTCCATCACGCCGAACCGGGCGTCGCGCAGGATCGCGTCGGCCTCGGCGTAGCCGGTGACCACGTAGAAGACCGGCCCGGCCTGGACCACCGGGCCGTGCGCGCGCAGCCGCTCGTAGGTCGGATAGGGGTCGAGGCGACCCTCGGGGGACATCAGCAGCGCGAGCGCGTCGGCAGGGTCCACGATTCCGCCTCCCCAGGCATCGGAGACCCTCATCATGCTCCGTGCCGCCCGATCGGGGTCAACCCGTGACGGCGAGGCGGCGGTCAGACGCCGGCGCCCGGCTCCCCGGCGAGCACCGGACCACCACCGAGCAGCGCGTGCTCCGGCAGCGGCATCGTGATGCCGTGCGCGTCCTCCCAGTCGTGGATCAGCCCCGGCGGGCCTGCGCGGTGAAGAAGTCGAGCGCGCTGATCCCGCCGACCACCGGTTCCTCCACCTCGGCGACCAGCCGGGCCGGGACCATCGGCAGCCCGGCGCGCACCGCCGCGCTGAGCCGCCGGTGCCCGTCCACGACGAAGAAGTACTCGCCGGTGTAGCCGATGCTCAGCGGCTCCGGCTCCTCGCCGCTACCGGCCGCCCCGGCGGCGGCGTCGGAGTCCCACAGGCCGCGCAGCGCCGACACGTCCTCCGTCGGGTACACCCGGTTCGGGTCGAGCAGCAGCAACGGCTGGCCGGCGCGCAGCACGTCCGCGCCGAGGCGACCCTCGTAGACGTCGATGACGTGCGCGATGACCTGCTCCGGGTTGGCCCGGGTGGTGTCGCAGACCAGGTCGTAGTTGCGCAGGCGGGCCTTGTCCACGCCGTACCGGACGATGAACCGGCCGCGCTCGCTCTCGCTGCGTTCGCGCAGCTTGGCCCGCGCCTCCTCCAGCGAGGTGTAGCTCTCGGCCGGGCCGGACGGGCGGGCCAGCACGCGCCGGGCCGCCTCGGTCGGCTCGGTGATCATGTGCACCTTGAGCGCGTCGGTGAAGAAGTGCCAGGCCAGGCGGGAGTCCATGACCAGGACTCACCCGAGGCGGCGATGTCGCGCTGGAGCTGGTCGACGTACCCGTCGACGGCCTGGTCCAGCTCGGCGTGCAGGTTGAGCTGGAGGGCGGTCATCTGCCGCTCCTGGGCCATCTGGCGGTAGAGGTCACCGACGCTGACCCGGCGCAGCCCGAGCCGCTTGGCGATCTCGACCGAGACGGTGCTCTTGCCACTGCCGAGGTCACCGTTGAAGACGATCGACTGACGAACGGTCACGACTGGTCCATCCTGCTCACGGCTGACTGACGACATCGAATCCGTGTCGGCCCGACGTGCTCTGGCACCCGCCGCGCCGCGTCCCGCGCGGGGAAACCGCGCGGCTGGGCATGACGGGCGATGCTATCACCGCCCGCTACTCGACTGCCGGACCAGGTGTGCGTCAAACCCAGCTCACGACCGTGTGCGAGGGCCCGCGTGCGCAGTGTCACGCGGCTGCCTCCGATCAGAACAGGGTGAGCGGATCGACCTGGAGGCGTACCGGGTCGACCGCCTTGCGGGCGCTGCGCTGCCCGGCGGCGGCGTGCAGCGCCTCGGCCATCGCGGCGGCCCGGGACCGGGGCACGCGAACC
>NZ_JAHOPD010000008.1:0-7267 GCF_019038635.1 Micromonospora sp. WMMB482
TGGGCTGCCGGAAACGAGCGCCGGCCAGCGAGTTGTTGCGGATCGTCGCGGTTGGGGTGACGAGGCTGGCACACCAGTCTCCGGCCCGACCGGCCCGCAGACTGCCGGGTCGGGAGCGAACATGCACCCTGATCCGGCCTGCTTCGCGCAGGCGGTGCGACGCCGCGCCTTCGGGCGGGCACTGCGCCTCACCGAGGTCCCCGACCACGGTGCGCTTGCGGAGCACGTCGACGCGCAACCCCCGACGACCGGTCAACCCGACCGGTCGAGGGTCGCTAGCAAGGTAGGACGACCGACATGAGCACACGATGAAGTCCCAGAAATGACCAGGCTTCAGTGCACGAGTGAGGTCGCTGCGGGTGCTGCCCGCACGACCTCGGAGTGAGGAGTGCAGTGGCAGGAAAGGCCCGCGTACACGAGCTTGCCAAGGAGCTCGGGGTCGAAAGCAAGACCGTTCTCGCCAAGCTCAAGGAGATGGGCGAGTTCGTGAAGTCCGCGTCCAGCACCGTCGAGGCGCCTGTCGCCGGGCGCTGCGTAGCGCGTTCGTAGCCGGTTCGTCGGCGCCCGCCGGCCCGCCGGCTGCCGCGCCCAGTGGCCCGGCACCGACCCCGACGCCCACCCCGACCCCGGGTGCCCCACGGGTCTCGGCCAAGCCGATGCCGCCCCGGCGTCCGGCCGCGCCGACCCCTGGACCGAAGCCCAAGGGCCCGGTCCCCGGCCCGCCGCAGCCGGCGACTCCGGTCGCCAAGCCGGCGAGCGCGCACGACATCGAAGTGGCGGCCGCCGAGGCGCGTGCCGCCGCGCTCAAGGCTGAGCAGGAGGCCGCGGTCAAGGCCGCCCAGGCCGCCCGTCAGCAGCAGCGCGAGACCGTACGCCGGGAGCCCCCGGCCGAGGGCGGTGCTCGCCCGGGTCCGCGTCCCGGCCCGAACGCCATGCCGCCGCGTCCGGGTTCCCCGGCCGCCGGTCGTCCGGCGGTCCGGGTCAGGGTCAGGGCCCCGGTGCCCGGCCCGGCGGTCGTCCGCCGGCGCGTGGCGCCGGTAACAACCCGTTCGGCATCCAGGGCGGCCAGCAGCAGCGGCCCCCGGCCGCCGGTGCGGGCGGTCCCCGTCCCAGCCCGGCCGGCATGCCGCCGCGGCCCAGCCCGGCGTCGATGCCGCCGCGGCCGAGCCCGGCCTCGATGCCGAGCCAGCGTCCGACCACCGGCAGTCCCGGCGGCCCGGTGGCGGTCGTGGCGGCCCCGGCGGCGGCGCCGGTCGTCCCGGTGGCGGTGGCGGTGGCTACCGCGGTGGACCCGTGGTGGCGGCGGTGGCGGTGGCTACCGCGGCGGTCCCGGTGGTGGCGGCGGTGGCGGTGGCTACCGCGGCGGCCCCGGCGGCGGTGGCGGTGCTCCCGGCGGTGGTTTCCGTCGGGTGGTCCGGTCGGCGGCGGTGGCCGTCCCGTCGGTGGCGGCCGTGGCGGTGGTGATCTCCGACTTCCTCGCGCCGCCGCAGCAGTGGGGCCGGCCGCTGCGTAAGCTGCGGGTCCGCCACGACGTGCTGGCCGTCGAGGTGGTCGATCCGCGGGAACTGGAACTGCCCGACGTGGGGGTGCTGCCGGTGGTCGACCGGAGAGCGGTGAACTGCACGAGGTGCAGACCGCCGACCCGGGCCTGCGCCGCCGGTACGCCGAGGCGGCGGCCGCCCAGCGTGGTGCGATCGCCGCCGAGCTGCGCGCCGCGGGCGCGGCCCACCTGCGCCTGCGTACCGACCGAGGACTGGCTGCTGGACATGGTGCGTTTCGTCGCCGCGCAGCGGCACGCCGCACCAGAGGGACGACTCGATGATCCGTTTCATGCAACCGTGGTGGCTGCTGGCCGTGCTGCCGGTGCTCGCCCTCGCCGCCGCGTACGTCTGGCGGCAACTGCACCGCCGCAGTACGCGCTGCGGTTCACCAACGTCGACCTGCTGCGTACCGTCGCGCCGAAGGGACTGGGCTGGCGGCGGCACATCGCGGCCACCGCGTTCCTGCTCTGCCTGCTGGTGCTGGCGACCGGGCTGGCCCGGCCGGCGATCGACACCCGGGAGCCGCTGGAACGGGCCACCGTGATGCTCGCGATCGATGTGTCGTTGTCGATGCAGGCCGACGACGTGTCACCGAACCGCCTGGAGGCGGCGCAGGAGGCGGCCAAGCAGTTCGTCGGCGAGCTGCCGGAGAGCTACAACCTGGGGCTCGTCTCGTTCGCCAAGTCGGCGAACGTGCTGGTGCCGCCGACCAAGGACCGGGCCGCCGTCACCACCGCGATCGACGGGCTGGTGCTGGCCGAGGCGACCGCCACCGGCGAGGCGGTCTTCACCTGCCTGGAGGCGATCCGCTCGGTGCCGGCCGACGGCGCCGCCGGTATCCCGCCGGCCCGGATCGTGCTGCTGTCCGACGGCTACCGCACGTCGGGCCGCTCGGTGGAGGAGGCCGCCGCGGCGGCGCAGGCGGCGAACGTGCCGGTGTCCACCATCGCGTTCGGCACCGACTCGGGGCAGGTGGACATCGGCGGGCAGCTCCAGCGGGTGCCGGTGGACCGCACCGCGCTGTCCCAGCTCGCGGAGACCACCCAGGGCTTCTTCTACGAGGCCGCGTCGGCCAGCGAGCTGAAGCAGGTCTACCAGGACATGGGCAGCTCGATCGGCTACCGCACCGAGCCGCGCGAGATCACCCAGTGGTACGCGGGGATCGCGCTGCTGCTGGCGCTGTGCGCGGGCGCGCTGAGTCTGCTCTGGACGTCCCGGCTGGTCTGAGCCGGAAACCGGCCGGCGGTGGTCAGTGACCGCCGCCGGCCAGCACGAACAGGACCGCCACCCAGACGGCGGCGAGGGTGAAGCCCAGCGGGGCGACGTAACGGCTCATGAGTGTGCTCCGTGGCGACGGTCGGCCCGGTGCGGGCCGTGGGGGGTCGGGACGTACGCGCACGAAGTCGTGACCGGGTGCTCCGCCGCGCGGCAGGCCACGCCCCGGCGTGTCAGCCGGAGAGGGATGCGGTGCGGAGGGCGGGAAGCGGGTCAGCCGCGTCGACCGAGCCGTGGCTCAGCGGGGCTGACGGTGGGCCCGGCCACGACTGGGAGGATCGCTATCTCGCACAGCGATCACCTCCTGCGGTCGGCGGAGCCCGGAGCGGGCACGGAGCGGCCCGCAGACGCGATGATCGTACACCCGGGGGTGTGGGTGTCGCACGCGCGGCCGCCGGTCCCGCGGACCCCGGCCGCGGCGGCGCTGTGACCTGCGCGGGTTAGCGCTTACCTGTCGGTAACCCCTAGGCTCCGACCGACCGAGAGATCACTGGAGCAGAGGGGGATCCGTGGCCCGAACCGTGCTGGTGACCGGCGGGAACCGGGGGATCGGCCTGGCCATCGCGCAGGCGTTCGCCAAGCAGGGCGACCGGGTGGCCGTCACGTACCGCAGTAGCGGAGCCCCAGGTGCCGGCGCAGCCGAGCCGGGGTTTGACGCAGGCGGAGCCGGCGGTCAGAACGGCCTGTTCGGGGTGCGGTGCGACGTGACCGACGCCGAGTCGGTCGACGCCGCGTTCACCGCCGTCGAGGCCGAGCTCGGCCCGGTGGAGGTCCTGGTCGCCAACGCCGGCATCACCGACGACACGCTGATCATGCGGATGTCCGAGGAGCAGTTCGCCCGCGTCCTCGACACCAACCTGACCGGTTCGTTCCGGGTCGCCAAGCGGGCCTCGACGAAGATGCTCCGCGGCCGCTGGGGCCGGATGATCTTCATTTCCTCGGTGGTCGGCCTCGCCGGCGGCGCGGGCCAGGTCAACTACGCCGCCAGCAAGGCCGGCCTGGTCGGCGTGGCCCGCTCGATCACCCGCGAGCTGGGCACCCGCAACATCACCGCGAACGTGGTGGCGCCCGGCTTCATCGACACCGACATGACCGCGGGCCTGTCCGAGGAGCGCAAGGCGGAGATCCGCAAGTCGATCCCGGCCGGCCGGATGGCCACCCCGGACGAGGTCGCGGGCGTCGTCACCTGGCTCGCCTCGGACGCGGCCGGATACGTCACCGGCGCCGTCATCCCGGTCGACGGCGGCCTCGGCATGGGTCACTGAGCAGAGCACGGAGGAGACACGCAATGTCCGGACTTCTCGCCGGTAAGCGACTGCTGGTCACCGGCGTCATCACCGACGCCTCGATCGCCTTCTCGGTGGCGAAGCTCGCCCAGGAGAACGGCGCGCAGGTCGTGCTCACCGGCTACGGCCGGCTCTCCCTGGTGGAGCGGATCGCGAAGCGGCTGCCCGAGCCGGCGCCCGTGATCGAGCTGGACGTCTCGAACGAGGACCACCTGGCCGGGCTGGCCGACAAGGTGCGCGAGCACGTCGACGGCCTGGACGGCGTCGTGCACTCGATCGGGTTCGCCCCGCAGAGCTGCCTCGGCGGCGGCTTCCTCGACGCCCCGTGGGCGGACGTGGCGACGGCGCTCCAGGTCTCCACCTACTCGTACAAGTCCCTCGCCATGGCGGCGCTGCCGCTGATGTCCGCCGGCGGTGCCGTGGTGGGTCTCACGTTCGACGCCACCAAGGCGTGGCCGGTCTACGACTGGATGGGCGTGGCCAAGGCCGGGCTGGAGTCCGCCTCCCGCTACCTGGCGCTGCACCTGGGCAAGCAGGGCATCCGCAGCAACCTGGTCGCGGCCGGCCCGCTGCGGACCATCGCGGCCAAGTCCATCCCCGGCTTCGACCAGTTCGAGGACGCCTGGACCGAGCGGGCCCCGCTGGGCTGGAGCCTGACCGACTCCGAGCCCGCCGCCCGGGCCTGCCTGGCGCTGCTGTCCGACTGGTTCCCGGCCACCACCGGCGAGATCGTCCACGTCGACGGCGGCTACCACGCCATCGGCGCCTGAGATGTAAGGAGGGGCCCCTTCTTAACGCCTCGTGCAGCGGAAGGGGCCCTTGTTAACACGCCGCGGCCCGGGTGGTCACCGCCTCGACCAGGGGGCGTCGCCACGCCGTGACGGCGGGCGGGGAACAATGGCCCCATGGCGTACGACGCGTTGGTGCTGGTCTCCTTCGGTGGCCCGGAACGGCCCGAGGACGTTCTCCCGTTCCTGCAGAACGTGACCCGGGGGCGGGGGGTGCCCCCGGAGCGGCTGGCCGAGGTCGCCGAGCACTACATGCACTTCGGCGGGGTGTCACCGATCAACCAGCAGTGCCGCGACCTGCTCGCGGCGATCCGCGAGGACTTCGCCGCCAACGGCGTCGACCTGCCGGTCTACTGGGGCAACCGCAACTGGGATCCGATGCTCGCCGACACCGTCGCGCGGATGCACGACGACGGGATCACCCGGGCGCTGGCGTTCGTCACCAGCGCGTACGGCGGCTACTCGTCCTGCCGCCAGTACCAGGAGGACATCGCCTCGGCCCGCGCCGCGGTCGGCCCGGACGCCCCGCTGATCGAGAAGCTGCGCCAGTTCTGGGACCACCCCGGCTTCATCGAGCCGCACGTCGACGCGGTCCGTGCCGCGCTGGCCCAGCTCGACCCGGCGAAGCGGGACGGCACCCGGCTGGTCTTCACCGCGCACTCGGTGCCGATGTCGGCGGCCGCCACCGCCGGCCCGCACGGCGGCCGCTACACCGCCCAGATGGAGGAGGTCGCCCGGCTGGTGCACGCCGCGGCCGCGCCCGACCTGGCGTACGACCTGGTGTGGCAGAGCCGGTCCGGGCCGCCGCAGGTGCCGTGGCTGGAGCCGGACGTCAACGACCACCTGGCCACCCTGCCCGAGCAGGGCGTGACGAGCGTGGTGGTCAGCCCGATCGGCTTCGTCTCCGACCACCTGGAGGTGGTGTGGGACCTGGACACCGAGGCGCTGGAGACGGCCAAGCAGCTCGGCCTGGACTTCGTCCGCGCCGGCACACCCGGGGTCGACCCGCGGTTCGTGGCGATGGTCCGCGAACTGGTCCTGGAGCGCACTGCCCCGGACGGCGAGCGGCTGCGCCGCCGGCTCGGCGAGCTGCCCGCCTGGGACATCTGCCCGGCGGTGTGCTGCGTGCCCCCGGCCCGCCGGCCCTGAGCCCGACCCGACGACACCCCTGGGGACGACACGATGCTTGACCGCAAGCCGGTGCAGAGCTGGCTCACCGACATGGACGGCGTGCTGGTGCACGAGGGGCAGCCGGTGCCCGGCGCCCCGGAGTTCGTCAAGAAGCTGCGCGCCTCCGGCAAGCCGTTCCTGGTGCTGACGAACAACTCCATCTACACCCCGCGTGACCTCCAGGCCCGGCTGGCCCGGATGGGGCTGGACGTGCCGGAGGAGGCGATCTGGTCCTCGGCGCTCGCGACCGCCCAGTTCCTGGCCGACCAGCGGCCGGGCGGGACCGCGTACGTGATCGGTGAGGCCGGCCTGACCACGGCGCTGCACGCGGTGGGGTACGTGCTCAGCGACTTCGCCCCTGACTACGTGGTGCTGGGGGAGACGCGGACCTACAGCTTCGAGGCGATCACCAAGGCGATCCGGCTGATCAACGACGGCGCCCGGTTCATCTGCACCAACCCGGACGCCACCGGCCCGTCGATGGAGGGCGCGCTGCCGGCGGCCGGCTCGGTGGCGGCGATGATCTCGAAGGCGACCGGGGTCGACCCGTACTTCGTCGGCAAGCCCAACCCGATGATGATGCGCTCGGCGCTGAACACCATCGACGCGCACTCCGAGTCGACCGCGATGATCGGCGACCGGATGGACACCGACATCCTGTGCGGCCTGGAGGCCGGGCTGGAGACGATCCTCGTGCTCACCGGGATCAGCAGCCGGACCGAGGCGGAGCGGTACCCGTACCGTCCGTCGCGGATCGTCGACTCGGTGGCCGACCTGATCGACGAGGTCTGAGCCGGGGCGCGGCCGGGGCCCGCTAGATGTAATGCCCATGAGGGTTGTTGACGGCGTGGCGGCTTGAGACGAGGCGAGACCTCCGGCGAGGTGTGAGGTGCTGACGCCCACACGGAACCGGAGGTCTCATGGCCCACCGTAATGCCCGGCTGACCATCCACGGCCGGCGGCTGCTCATCACGCGTGTCGTTGACCAGGGTCGGCCGGTGGCCCACGTCGTGAAGGAACTGGGCTGTTCTCGGGCCACCGGCTACAAGTGGCTGCAGCGGTGGCGGGCCGAGGGCGACGCTGGTCTGCGGGATCGATCCAGCCGGGCTCACCACCAGCCGCACAAGACGTCCGCCCAGTTGGAGGCGCGGGTCTGCCAACTGCGCCAGGAACGCAAACTCGGGGCTCGCCGGCTCGGACCGTTGCT
>NZ_JAHOPD010000009.1:0-2464 GCF_019038635.1 Micromonospora sp. WMMB482
GCACCTACCGGTCGTGGTCGACGGTTACTCGGTGAGCGACCCGACCACCGCGTACGACTACCGGGACTCGTTCGCGTCCCCGGAGCTGGGCACGCTCTCCGCGCCGTCCACGCCGCTGTCCCTGGCCAACGGCGCCACCGCCACCCTCACCGGTGCGGTGACCGCCCTGTCCACCCCGGCCGCCGGCCGGGAGCTGTACGGCGACATGGCCGTTACCACCACCGAGGGCGCGGTCGTCGGCCGCGGTTCGGTCGAGGTTCTCGCGGTCAACTGATCCGCTGATCCGAAGGAGCCCCGTCCCCTCTCGTAGGGGGCGGGGCTCCTTCGCGTCGTCAGGCGGGGCGGGCGGACTCGACCACGAACGGGGTGCCCTGCTGGCAGGTGGTCATCATGCCCGGCTCGGGGCGGCCGGTGACCTCCACCTTGGCGCCGGCCTTCAACAGGTCGCGCGGACCGCCGACCAGCAGGTGGTCGTCGAGCAGGAGGCAGTTCGGCTCCACACCCGCCCGGATCGTGCCGGTGATGGTGGTGCCACCGACACCCGGCGGGGTCGACGGGCCACCCTTCCAGGTGGGGTTCGGCCGGCTGGGCGTCACGCTGGGCACGGGATCGGGCTGGCTGGTCACCGGGGCGGCTCCCGTCGTACTCGGGCTGGGGCTGGGATCGGCGGACCCGTCGCCGGGTGCGGCGCAGGCGGTCAGCGCGAGACCGGTGAGCAGTGCGACAAGCACCGTACGAGGAGTCTTCATGGTCGGTTGGACGCGGCGGGCGGCCGATCCGTTCCCGGTCAGCCGCGGGCCGCGGCGGCGGCCTTCATGTCGCGCTTGAGCTCCTGCGGCAGCGAGAACGTCAGCCGCTCGTCCGCGGTGGTGATCTCCTCGACGTCGCCGAAGCCCCGCTCGGCCAGGTGGGCGAGCACCTGCTGGACCAGTTCGTCGGGCACGCTCGCGCCGGAGGTCACACCCACTGTCCGGGCGCCGGTCAGCCAGGCGTCCTCGATCTCGTGCGCGAAGTCGACCAGGTAGCCGGCGCGGGCCCCGGCGTCGAGCGCCACCTCGACCAGCCGGACCGAGTTCGAGGAGTTGCGCGAGCCGACCACGATCACCACGTCGCACTCGGGGGCGATCTCCTTGACCACGTGCTGGCGGTTGGAGGTCGCGTAGCAGATGTCGTCGCTGGGCGGCGACTGGAGCAGCGGCAGCCGCTTCTTGAGCCGGGCCACGGTCTCGGAGACCGTGGCCCGGCTCAAGAAGCGGCTGCCGCTGCTCCAGTCGCCGCCCAGCGACGACATCTGCTACGCGACCTCCAACCGCCAGCACGTGGTCAAGGAGATCGCCCCCGAGTGCGACGTGGTGATCGTGGTCGGCTCGCGCAACTCCTCGAACTCGGTCCGGCTGGTCGAGGTGGCGCTCGACGCCGGGGCCCGCGCCGGCTACCTGGTCGACTTCGCGCACGAGATCGAGGACGCCTGGCTGACCGGCGCCCGGACAGTGGGTGTGACCTCCGGCGCGAGCGTGCCCGACGAACTGGTCCAGCAGGTGCTCGCCCACCTGGCCGAGCGGGGCTTCGGCGACGTCGAGGAGATCACCACCGCGGACGAGCGGCTGACGTTCTCGCTGCCGCAGGAGCTCAAGCGCGACATGAAGGCCGCCGCCGCGGCCCGCGGCTGACCGGGAACGGATCGGCCGCCCGCCGCGTCCAACCGACCATGAAGACTCCTCGTACGGTGCTTGTCGCACTGCTCACCGGTCTCGCGCTGACCGCCTGCGCCGCACCCGGCGACGGGTCCGCCGATCCCAGCCCCAGCCCGAGTACGACGGGAGCCGCCCCGGTGACCAGCCAGCCCGATCCCGTGCCCAGCGTGACGCCCAGCCGGCCGAACCCCACCTGGAAGGGTGGCCCGTCGACCCCGCCGGGTGTCGGTGGCACCACCATCACCGGCACGATCCGGGCGGGTGTGGAGCCGAACTGCCTCCTGCTCGACGACCACCTGCTGGTCGGCGGTCCGCGCGACCTGTTGAAGGCCGGCGCCAAGGTGGAGGTCACCGGCCGCCCCGAGCCGGGCATGATGACCACCTGCCAGCAGGGCACCCCGTTCGTGGTCGAGTCCGCCCGCCCCGCCTGACGACGCGAAGGAGCCCCGCCCCCTACGAGAGGGGACGGGGCTCCTTCGGATCAGCGGATCAGTTGACCGCGAGAACCTCGACCGAACCGCGGCCGACGACCGCGCCCTCGGTGGTGGTAACGGCCATGTCGCCGTACAGCTCCCGGCCGGCGGCCGGGGTGGACAGGGCGGTCACCGCACCGGTGAGGGTGGCGGTGGCGCCGTTGGCCAGGGACAGCGGCGTGGACGGCGCGGAGAGCGTGCCCAGCTCCGGGGACGCGAACGAGTCCCGGTAGTCGTACGCGGTGGTCGGGTCGCTCACCGAGTAACCGTCGACCACGACCCGGTAGGTGCCCGGGT
>NZ_JAHOPD010000010.1:0-7240 GCF_019038635.1 Micromonospora sp. WMMB482
CGGCCCGGGCCCGTGAGCTGCTCGACGGCGCGCCCGGCGTGGCGCTGCGGGACGTGCCGACGCCGCTGGAGGCGGCCGGCCAGGACCCGACGTACGTCGGCCGGATCCGGGCCGACGAGACCGTCGAGTACGGGCTCGCGCTTGTTCTGCGCCAACGACAACCTGCGCAAGGGCGCGGCGCTGAACGCCGTGCAGCTCGCCGAGCTGGTCGCCGCCGAGCGCTGACCCGCCGGGCGTCCGTGCCCGGGCCACCCGGCACGGACGCCCGCACAGCGGGTATGCCGGGTCGCCGGCCGTTCCGCGCCGGCGAGGGCGGAGGTGCCGATGGCGGCCGAAGGAGACACCGGTGACGCCGGGATCCTCCCGGACACCGGCCGGGCGATCGGGTTCAGCGACGGGGTCTTCGCCATCGTCATCACGCTGCTGGTGCTGGACCTGCGGGTGCCCGAGACGGCACCGGGCGGGATGCTGCGCGCGCTGCTCGACCAGTGGCCGGTCTACCTCGCCTACGTCACGTCCTACCTGTACGTGGCGGTCAACTGGCTGAACCACAAGGGGACGTTCCACCGGGTCCGCTGCGCCGACCGGGGACTGCACTGGGCGAACCTCGGCGTGCTGTTCAGCGTGGCGCTGCTGCCGTTCGTCACTGCGCTCGTCTCCCGGGCCGTGGAAGAGGGCGACGTCTTCGACGAGCGGGTCGCGGTGTCCGCGTACGCGCTCGTCGGCGTGATCCTGTCCATCACCTGGCTGTGGCTCTACCACTACCTGAGCCGGCACCGGGAACTGCTGGAGCCGCACGTTCCCGCCCGGTTCTTCGCGGCCGAACGCGTCCGGGCGCTGCTCGGCGTGTTCGCGTACGCGATCGCCGGTCTGGTGGGCGTGCTGCTGAGCATCCCGGCGGCGCTCGTGGTGCTCCTGCTCCTGCCGGTCTTCTACGGGCTGTCCAGCAACGGCTTCTACGACCTGCGCCGGCGCCTGCGCCGCCGCCGGTGACACACGCGTTACCCCGCCCGCGGCGGCGGGTAGACCGCGGTGCCGACACCGAGAGGGGAGCACCATGACAACGGTCGGAGAGTTCATGACGACCCGGTTGGTGACGATGGACGGCAACGACACGCTCATGGCCGCCGCGCAGGAGATGCGCGACAGTGCCATCGGCGACGTGGTGGTGACCGACGGCGACGACGTGGTCGGCATCGTGACGGACCGGGACATCACGGTACGGGGCGTGGCCGAGAACATGGACCCCACCGCCACCCGGCTCAACCAGATCACCACCAAGGACGTGGTGACGGTCAGCCAGTACGACGACGCCGTGGCCGCCGCCGACCTGATGCGCACGTACGCGGTCCGCCGCCTCCCGGTGGTCGACGACGGGCGTCTGGTCGGCCTGATATCCATGGGTGACCTGGCGGTGGAGCGGGAACCCCAGTCGGTGCTCGCGGACATCAGCGCCGACGACCCCAACAACTAGGCCTGTTCGCCGCGATGACGCCGGCTCCCGGTTCGGGGGCCGGCGTCGCGCGTCGCGACGGTGCCGCGCTCACCCGATTCGGGCGAGGTTGGCCCCGGATCCGGTGGGGACACGGGCCTCGGACAGGTGGACCGCGGACGCGGAGGAGTCGCTCGGATGGTGGACATGACCACGAGATTCTTCGAGGACCTGGATCGGCGGGGTTCGAGCCCCTGCTGGCCAAGACATCCGGAACGCTCCGCTTCGACCTGCACGAGGGCCCGCACACCACGCACTGGGTGCTGGAGATCGATCACGGCAGGCTGCGGGTCCGGCAGGCGGACGGCGAGGCGGACACGGTGGTCGGCACCGAGCCGCGCCTGTTCGCCGAGCTGATCGGCGGTGAGGAGAACGCCATCGCGGCGCTGCTGCGCGTGACATGACAGTCGTCGGTGACCTGCGGCTCGTGTTGCAGGTCGAGCGGGTCTTCCCCGGTCCGCCGGACTCCCGCGGACCGCACCACACGTTCAGCGGGAGGGGTGCCTGATGCCCGGGAACAACACCGTCCGGATCCTGGACGGCAACACGTTCGTGGTCAGCGAGGACACCGGCGACATCGAGGCCACACCGAACGAGCCGACCGGCCTGTTCTCGCTCGACACGCGGTACCTGTCGAAGTGGGTGCTCACCGTCAACGGCGAGCGGCTCACGCGTTGTCCTACGACGACCTCCAGTACTACGAGGCCCGGTTCTTCCTGGTGCCCGGCATGGCCACGCACTACGTCGACGCGAAGCTGTCGATCATCCGGGAGCGGGCGGTCGGCGGCAGCTTCCGCGAGACGCTGACCATCCTCAACCACGACGAGAAGGCGGTCGACCTGCAGATCCGGATGGACGCGGGGTCCGACTTCGCCGACCTGTTCCAGGTCAAGGACGAGATTCTGAACAAGAAGGGCGAACAGTACGCCGAGGCCGAGTCGGACCGGCTGCGCCTGGGCTACCGGCGCGGCAACTTCCGGCGGGAGACGATCGTCTCCGCCGACCAGCCGGCCCGCTACGACCAGCGGGGCTTCGCCTGGAGCATCCGGCTGGAACCCAACGAGCAGTGGGACGCCGTCATCGACGTGCAGACGTTCGCGATCGGCCCCGCCGGCCGGGACCTGCGATTGGGACTGCGCGCGCACGGCACCGAGCGGCTCGCGCTCCAGCACGACCTGGAGGAGTGGATCAGCCGGGCCCCGAAGGTGAACAGCGAGCACGAGGAACTCGCCGCGACGTACCGGCGGAGCCTGGTCGACCTCGCGGCGCTGCGGTTCTCACCGCTGTCGCTCGGCGGGCAGACGCTGCCCGCAGCCGGCCTGCCCTGGTTCATGACCATGTTCGGCCGGGACAGCATCCTCACCTGCCTCCAGGTGCTGCCGTTCGCGCCGGACATGTCGAAGACCACGCTGCGCATCCTCGCCGCACTTCAGGGCACCCGGTTCGACGACTTCCGGACGAGGATCCGGGCCGGATCCTGCACGAGATGCGGTACGGCGAGACGCCGCGTTTCGAGGAGCAGCCGCACTCGCCGTACTACGGCTCGGTGGACGCGACCCCGCTGTTCGTGGTGCTGCTCGACGAGTACGAGCGGTGGAGCGGCGACGGTGCGCTGGTCAAGGAGATGGACAGGAGTGCCGGGCCGCGCTGAAGTGGATCGACGACTACGCCGACCTGCTCGGCAACGGCTACATCTGGTACGAGCGGCGCAACACACCCACGACTGGGAGCGGTACGTCACCCGGCAGGCCCGCTGGGTCGACTTCGCCAACGACTACAAGACGCTCGACCTGGACTACATGGAAAGCGTCATGTGGGCCTTCAAGACCCTGCACGACAAGGGTCTGGTCTACGAGGGCTTCCGGGTGCTCGCGTACTGCTGGCGGTGCGAGACGCCGCTGTCGAACACCGAGACCCGGATGGACGACGTCTACCGGGACCGGCACGACCCGGCGCTCACCGTCTGGTTCGAGCTGACCGCCGACGAGAACGCGCCGGAGCCGCTGCGCGGGCCGGTCAAGCTCGGCGTCTGGACGACCACGCCGTGGACGCTGCCGTCGAACCTGGCACTCGCCGTCGGCCCCGACATCGAGTACGCGCTGCTGGAACGTGACGGCGAGCGCTACGTCGTCGGCGCCGCGCGCCTCGGCGCGTACGCCAAGGAGCTGGAGGGGTACGAGCAGGTCGGCACCGTGTACGGCCGCGACCTGGTCGGACGCCGCTACACGCCGCTCTACGACTTCCTGGTCGAGCCGGCCGGCCCGAACGCCTACCAGGTGCTCGGCGCGGACTTCGTCACCACCGAGGACGGCACCGGGATCGTCCACCTGGCGCCCGCCTTCGGTGAGGACGACCAGAACACCTGCAACGCCGCCGGCATCCCCACCGTCGTGACGGTGGACGACCACACCCGGTTCACCGCCCTGGTGCCGCCGTACCAGGGCGAGCAGGTCTTCGACGTGAACAAGCCGGTGATCCGGGAGCTGAAGGAGCGGGGGGTGGTGCTGCGGCAGGACACGTACACCCACTCGTACCCGCACTGCTGGCGCTGCGACACCCCGCTGGTCTACAAGGCGGTGTCGTCGTGGTTCGTCGCGGTGACCCAGTTCAAGGACCGGATGGTCGAGCTGAACCAGCAGATCAACTGGACGCCCGGCCACATCAAGGACGGTTCGTTCGGCAAGTGGCTGGCCAACGCCCGGGACTGGTCGATCAGCCGGAACCGGTTCTGGGGCTCGCCGATCCCGGTCTGGCGCTCCGACGACCCGAACTTCCCGCGAGTGGACGTCTACGGTTCGCTGGAGCAGATCGAGCGTGACTTCGGCGTACGCCTGACCGACCTGCACCGGCCGGCGGTGGACGACCTGGTCCGCCCCAACCCGGACGACCCGACCGCAAGTCGATGATGCGCCGGGTGCCGGAGGTGCTGGACTGCTGGTTCGAGTCCGGCTCGATGCCGTTCGCCCAGGTGCACTACCCGTTCGAGAACCGCGAGTGGTTCGAGCACCACTACCCGGGTGACTTCATCGTGGAGTACATCGGGCAGACCCGCGGCTGGTTCTACACCATGCACGTGCTGGCCACCGCGCTGTTCGACCGGCCGGCGTTCCGCAACTGCCTGAGCCACGGCATCCTGCTCGGCTCGGACGGACGCAAGATGTCCAAGAGCCTGCGCAACTACCCGGACGTCTACCACGTGTTCGACTCGTACGGGTCGGACGCGATGCGGTGGATGCTGATGTCGTCGCCGGTGCTGCGCGGCGGCGACATGGCGGTCACCGAGTCGGGCATCCGGGACGCGGTGCGCCAGGTGCTGCTGCCGCTGTGGAACGTCTGGTACTTCTTCTCGCTGTACGCCAACGCCGACGGCCACACCGCGCGTCGTCGTACCGACTCGGCGAACGTGCTCGACCGGTACGTGCTGGCGAAGACGAACGAGCTGGTCGCGACCGTCGGCGCGCAGATGGACGCGTACGACATCTCCGGCGCGTGCGCCACCGTGCGGTCCTACCTGACGCGCTGACGAACTGGTACGTGCGCCGGTCCCGGGACCGGTTCTGGGCCGGCGACGCGGACGCGTTCGACACGCTGTGGACCGTGCTGGAGACGCTGTGCCGGGTGGTGGCGCCGCTGGCGCCGCTGACCGCCGAGGAGATCTGGCGCGGGCTGACCGGCGAGCGGTCGGTCCACCTGACCGACTGGCCGTCCGCCGAGGAGTTCCCGGCCGACCACGAGCTGGTCTCCGCGATGGACAACGTCCGGGCGGTGGCCTCGGCGGCGCTGTCGCTGCGCAAGGCCAAGGGCCTGCGGGTACGGCTGCCGCTGGCGAGGCTGACAGTGGCGTCGCCCGTCGCCGCCCAGCTGCGGCCCTTCGCCGACCTGGTCGCCGACGAGGTCAACGTGAAGGAGGTCGTGCTCACCGGCGAGGTGTCCGCGTACTGCCAGCAGGTGCTCACAGTGGTGCCGCGGGCGCTCGGCCCGCGCGCGTCGGCAAGGCCGTCCAGCAGGTGATCAAGGCGGTCAAGGCGGGGGAGTGGGAGCTGCGCGACGGCGCCCCGGTCGCCGCCGGGGTCACGCTCGCCGAGGGCGAGTACGAGCTGCGCCTGGTCGCCGCCGACGCCGAACACTCCGCGCCGCTTCCCGGCGGCGAGGGAGTGGTCGTGCTGGACACCGAGGTCACGCCGGAACTCGCCGCTGAAGGGCTGGCCCGGGACGTGGTCCGGGTCGTGCAGCAGGCGCGCCGCGAGGCCGGGCTGGACGTCTCCGACCGGATCACGGTGGCCGTCTCCGCGTCCGAGGAGGTGCGCGCGGCAGTCGCCGCGTACACCGAGTTCGTGGCCCGGGAGGTGCTCGCCGACAGCGTCGACTTCGCCGAGGGCCTCGACGGCTTCACCGGCGAGGCCGGCGAGGGCGAGCGCGTGACCGTGACGGTCCGCAAGGTCTGATGTAAGGCGGGGGCCCTTCTTAACGCCTCAGGTAGAGAAAGGGCCCCCGCTTGACGCCCGCACCCAGCGAGTGGACTGCGGGCCACCCGCTCGGTGGCGGACGGCCGCGTCGGCTACCGTGACAGCGCCTGTTTCACGTACGACCGCCGGAGGACCCGTGCCCCTGCTCTACACCATCGGCAAGCTCACCGTGGCGCCCGCGCTCCGGTTGGCCTTCCGTCCGCACGTGGAGGGTTTGGAGCACATCCCGGCGACCGGCGGCGCGATCTTCGCCAGCAACCACCTCTCCGTCGCCGACGAACTGCTCCTCGGCACCGTGGTGCCCCGGCACCTGGCGTTCTGGGCCAAGTCGGAGTACTTCACGGGCACCGGGCCTCAAGGGCGGCTTCTCCAAGTTCGTGCTCACCGGCCTGGGCGCGATCCCGGTCGAACGGGCCGGGGGCCGGGCCGCGCTCACCGCGTTCGACGCGGCGATCCCGGTGCTCAAGGCCGGTGACCTGGTCGCCGTCTACCCGGAGGGCACCCGTTCGCCGACGGGCGGCTCTACCGTGGGCGTACCGGCACCCGTCCGGCTGGCCATCGCCGCCGGTGTGCCGATCATCCCGGTCGGCGTGACCGGCACCGACAAGGCCCAGCCCATCGGTACGCGGATCCCGCGACCGGGCCGCGCCAAGATCACTATCAAGTTCGGCAAGCCGCTGGACTTCACCGGCCGTCCCGACGACCGCACGTCGCTGCGGGCGATGACCGACGAGATGATGGCCGAGATCCAGAAGCTCAGCGGCCAGGAGTACGTCCCGCGCTACGCCCCGAAGCGCGCCGACCAGACCGGCGGCGACCAGGCCGCCTGAGCGGTCAGGACTTCGGCACCACCACGCGCTGGCGCAGGTCGTCGAGGAGCCGCCCGCTGTCGTCCACCGAGAGCCGGGTGAACACGCCGGTGGTGAGGCTGCCGTGGTCGGCCGAGACGCAGACCACCACCGAGTCGCCGTCGGCCCGGCCGACGGCGCAGCGCTCGTAGCGTCCCCGTACGCCGGTGTCCACTGCCACCGACTCCTTCAGCGCGTAGTCGCCGGCGAGGCGGTCGATCTCCGACTTGGCGTCCGACTCCGGGCTGAGCCGCAGGCCGGTGCTGCCGAACAACGTCACCCGCTTGCCGTCGTTCGTGGTGTAGATGCGGCGAACGTGTCCTCGGCGAGCAGGTTCGACTCGCGTACCCGGGATTTCAGTTCCTCGGCGGCGGCCCGGCTGCGCTGGTCCTGGCGCAGCCGCAGCGAGTCGATCTGGTCCGGGAGGGTGGCGC
>NZ_JAHOPD010000011.1:0-6685 GCF_019038635.1 Micromonospora sp. WMMB482
GGCCGGACTGGACAGCCTGCTGGTGCTCACCGGCGTCAGCGACGCCGCCGAGCTGCTGGCCGCACCCGAGGAGCGCCGCCCCGCGTACGTCTCGTTCGACCTGGCGGGCCTGTTCGACCCGGCCGCCGTGGTGGCGGTGCCGGGCCGGGCCGCAGACGGCGGCTGGTCGGTGACGGAGGCCGGCGCGGACCTCGTGCTCGACGGCGCGGGACCGCCCCTGGAGGCGTTGGCGGCGCTCTGCGAGGTGGCCTGGTCGACGGCGGCCGGGCCGCGCGTACGGGCGCAGTCCCCGGCGGCGGAGGAGGCCCTCGCCGCGTTCGGTCTCGACGACTGAGGCAGCCGGGCCGCTCAGAGCAGCTTGCGGAGCTTCATCAGGTCGAACGGATTCGCCTTGATCGAGACCCGCCGGGAGGCCACCGCCGACATGACGTCGAGCCGGCCGTCCACCAGCGCGACGAGGTCGTCGCTGCCGGTGCTCAGCGCGATCTTCGCCTTCGGGTCGTCGCCGTCGGCCAGGTCGACCAGCCGGCCACCCTCCAGCCGCCCGTGGAACGCCGTGCCGAGGTCGGTGATCCGGCAGGCCAGGGTGCGGTCGAGGTCGATGCGCCCCTGTGCCTCGGCGTTGCGGTCCAGCCGCGCGGCCAGGTCCTGCAACGCCTGCCGGCACTCGTCCACGCTGGCCACATCGTCTCCTCACCACGAACCACGCCGTTCCCGGCACCGTACCGCAATGGGGCGTCCGGGTGCCCGGTAGCGTGGCACCTGCACACCTCGCCCCGCGGAAGGACTCAGGCATGCAGGACGCGTGGCGCGCCTACCTCGAGCTGGCCATGGGCCTGACGGAGGCGCCCCGGAAGAAGGCACAGGACGCGGTCATGCGCGTCGTCGGCCAGGGCGGCGCGACCGCCGCCCAGCTCCAGACGCTCGCCGAGGAACTGGTCGCGACCGGCCTGGCGAACCGGGAGTCGCTGACCAAGCTGGTCCGCTTCGAGGTGGACCGGGCGCTGGGTGCGGTCGGGCTGGCCACCGCCGACGAGGTCGCCGAGCTGACCCGCCGGGTGCACGACCTGGAGCGGCAGCTGCGCGAGGCGCGCGGCCACCTCGGACCGGGCGACACGCCGTCCACCGGATCGTCCGAGCCCGCCACCGCACCGGCCGGGGCCGCCGCCGCCTCGCCGCGGACCGAGCCGTCCGAGCCAGCGGACGCCGATTCGCCGAAGCCGGGGCCGCCCGCGCCGGAGCCGTCGACGACCGGATCGTCCGCCGCCGAAGCCCCGGCGACCACGCCGGCGAAGGCCCCCGCGACGACGCCGACGAAGGCGCTGGCAAAGAAGACGGTGGCCAAGAAGGCGATCGCGAAGAAGCCGCCGGCCACCGTGGCCCGTACCCCTGCCGACGACTCGCCCGCCGCGCCCGCCCGGCCGGCGAAGAAGGCCACCGGGCGCCGGGCGGCCGGCTCGTGACCGCGCCCCGGCCCGGCCCGCCGCCGGGTCCGCGGCCCGGACCGCCCCCGGGGTACGCCCCGCGCCGGTCGAGGAGGTCGGCGAGGCGCGGCACCCGGCGGTCGACGCCGCCGTGCTCGGCATGGCCAACGCCGAGGCGCTCCCCCCGGCCGACCAGATCGCCCAGTACGAGGCGGCGTACGAGACGCTGCGCGAGACCCTCGCCACCATCGACCAGGCCTGAGCAGAGGCGGAGAGACACCTGATGGCTCGTCGTACCCGGCTGGACGCCGAACTGGTCCGGCGCGGGCTGGCCCGCTCCCGGGAGCAGGCCGCCGCGCTCGTGGAGGCCGGTCGCGTCCAGCTGCGCGGAGTGCAGGCGCGCAAGGCCGCGGCGATGGTCGACCCGGCCGACCCGCTGCTGGTCACCGGCGAGGATCCGGCGCAGGAGTACGTCTCCCGGGGTGGCCACAAGCTGGCCGGAGCGCTCGCTGCGTTCGCCCCCGGCGGGCTGACGGTGGCCGGCCGGCGCTGCCTGGACGCGGGCGCGTCGACAGGCGGGTTCACCGACGTGCTGCTGCGCGGCGGCGCCGCCGAGGTGGTCGCCGTGGACGTCGGCTACGGGCAGCTCGCCTGGTCGCTGCGTACCGACGAGCGGGTGCGGGTGTTCGAGCGCACGAACGTGCGTACCCTCACGCCGGAGGCGATCGGTGGCCCGGTCGACCTGACGGTGGCCGACCTGTCGTTCATCTCACTGCGGCTGGTGCTGCCCGCGCTGGCCGCGTGCACCGGGCCCGGCGGTGACCTGGCGCTGATGGTCAAGCCGCAGTTCGAGGTCGGCAAGGAGCGGGTCGGTGCCGGCGGTGTGGTCCGCGACCCGGCGCTGCGGGCCGAGGCGGTGCTCGACGTGGCCGCGGCCGCCGCCGCGCTGGGCCTCGGCCTGGCCGGCGTGGCGGCCAGCCCGCTGCCCGGGCCGAGCGGCAACGTCGAGTTCTTCGTATGGTTGCGCGGGGGCGCGCCCGCCGCGGATCCGGAGCGGGTCCGCGCGGTGGTGGCCGCCGGCCCGCAGGGCGCCGCCGCGACGGCGGCCACGACCGAGGAGGTGTCCGGGTGAGCCGTACCGCGCTGCTGGTCACGCACACCGGCCGTCGACGCAGCACGGAGCACGCCCGCGCGGTGGCCGCCGACCTGATCGCCGCCGGGTTCGAGGTGCGGGTGGTGGCCGAGGAGGCCGACGACCTGGACCTGCCGGGCGTGGTGCCGGTGACCGGCCCGGAGGCCGCCGAGGGCGCCGAGATCGTGTTCGCGCTCGGCGGGGACGGCACGTTCCTGCGCGCCGCCGAGCTGGCCCGCCCGGCCAAGGTGCCGCTGCTCGGCATCAACCTGGGCAAGGTCGGCTTCCTCGCCGAGGCCGAGATCGACGACCTGGACACCGCCGTGCGGGACGTGGTCGACCGCAACTACACGGTGGACGAACGGCTCACCCTCGACGTCACCGCCGAGTTCGAGGGCGGGCCGACCATCGAGTCGTGGGCGCTCAACGAGATCAGCGTGGAGAAGGGCGAACGCGCCCAGATGCTGGAGCTGCTCGTCGACGTGGACGGCCGGCCGCTGTCCCGGTACGGCTGCGACGGCGTGATCTGCGCGACCCCCACCGGCTCGACCGCGTACGCGTTCTCCGGCGGCGGGCCGGTGGTCTGGCCCGAGGTGGAGGCACTGCTGCTGGTGCCGATCAGCGCGCACGCCCTGTTCAGTCGCCCGCTGGTGACCGCGCCCACCTCGACGTTCGTCATCACCGTCGACCCGTTCACCACCCTGGCGGTGCTGTGCTGCGACGGGCGGCGCGTCTACGACCTGCCGCCCGGCGCCCGGGTCACGGTGCGCCGGGGCACGCTGCCGGTGCGCATCGTGCGCCTGCGGGCACGCCCGTTCACCGACCGGCTGGTGGCCAAGTTCGACCTTCCGGTCCAGGGCTGGCGGGGCAACCGACGCTGACCAGCGGCTCAGCGGAAACCTCCGTTCGGCCCACCGGTCCCGGCGCTCGCGCGCGTTACGGTGAGTGTACGGGCCGCGACGAGGTGAGTCCGGGCGCGGCGGTGAGGCCCGCCGCTTCCCGGATGCGGCCCACCTGTCGCGGGCTCGGCCAGGGGGTGGTCGGGGCCGCGACGGCCGGGACGCCGGAGCGTCGTAGCCGGCCGCGGCGGGCGGACCGGCACGCCGTGTCCGGCCGGGCGTCGATCCCGGCCGGGCCGACAGGTCGCAGGGCCGCCGCCGGAGGAAGCGGCGGCACGCGAGCTGGGCGACGCGGTTTCCGGCGTCCCGGCCTCCACCCCGTCGTGCACGTTGGCGCCGACTGGCGGCGCAGCAGCGCCTCGCCGAGCGGCGCGAGCGGCCGCAGCGGCGCGTCCGGTTCCGGCCCGGTCGGCAGCACGAGACCCTTGTCGCGCAAGACGTCCAGCCGGGCGACGACCTCCGCGCGGGGCCACCCCGGCCGCTGCGCGAGCTCACCGGCCCGGGCCGTGTTCGCCCGTACCAGGCTGCGGTAGAGCTCCTCCTCGTCCGGGGTCAGGCCGATCTCCTTTAGCACGGGGCTGAACTGTACGGGTGCCCGCGCCTCGCCCTGCCGGCTGGTCAACTGTCACACGGCGGGGCTACTGTCGGGTGCTGTGCTGGAAGAGCTGCGCATCACCGGACTGGGCGTCATCGAGGACACGACGCTGCCGCTGGCCGCGGGGATGAACGTCATCACCGGCGAGACCGGCGCCGGCAAGACCATGGTGGTGACCGGCCTCGGCCTGCTCTTCGGCGGCCGCGCCGACGCCGGCCGGGTGCGTGCCCAGCCGGGCCGCGCGGCGGTGGAGGGCCGGCTGCGCCTGAGCGGACGGGTGGCCGAGGCGGTGCACGCCCGCATCCTCGACGCCGGTGGCGAGCCCGACGAGGACGGCTCGCTGCTGCTCAGCCGCACCGTGACCATCGAGGGCCGCTCCCGGCGCACCTGGGCGGGCGCGCCATGCCGGTGTCCACGCTCGGCGAGGTCGGCGAGCAGGTGCTGGCCGTGCACGGCCAGTCCGACCAGCTGCGGTTGCTGCGCCCGGCCGAGCAGCGCGCCTCGCTCGACCGGTTCGCCGGGCCGGAGCACGAGAAGCTGCTGGACGCGCTGCGTGAGACGTACGCCCGGTGGCGCACCGTCGTCGACGACCTGGCCGACCGCGGCGCAACGCCCGCGAGCGCAACCAGGAGGCCGACCTGCTGCGCCTGGGCCTAATCGATACCGATCGGACGTCCACGTCGGCCGATACCTTTCGTGTGTTGCGGGGATGACGACGCCCCCGACGGGGTAAGACTGAGGCATGAAGCCCGTGCGCTCCCTCGCCCGAGTCATGTTGAGCGGCATCTTCGTGGTCAGCGGCGCCCGTAACCTGCGCAACCGGAACGCCTGGTGCAGGCCGCGGAACCGGTCACCGGAAGGTCGCCCCGCTTATCCGGAACGTGCACCCCCGCATCCCCACCGACACGGTCTCGCTCATCCGGGCCAATGCCGCCACCCAGCTGGTCGGCGGCCTGATGCTCGCCACCGGCCGGTTCACCCGTCCGGCCGCGCTGGTGCTCGCGGGCACGCTGGTCCCGACCACCGCCGCCGGCCACGCCTTCTGGACGAACGACGACCCGGCCGCCCGCAACAACAACCAGATCCACTTCCTGAAGAACCTCGGCCTGCTCGGTGGCCTCCTCCTCGCCGCCGCCGACACCGAGGGCAAGCCGGGCCTGCGCTGGCGCGCCGGCCACCGGATCGACCACTCGCGCCGGTCGGTCAAGCGCGCGGTCCGCACCGCGCGCCGCGAGGCGAAGATCGCCGTACGCTCGGCGGCGACCGCCCGACGCATGCCCGGCTGACCAGGCATTTCGTACGGCCTACCACCCCCCGCAAGGCCACCAATCACCTGAACCGCCCGAGACCCGTTAACGCGGCGGAAATGTCGCAAACACGTGTGGGATCGGACACGGTCGCGTAACGCGGGAGGCAGCAACGTGAGGCGCCGTTCTAGGCTCCGTTCTGGACCTGGACGGGTACGACGATCTGGTACGGGGTGGCCACGCCATGCCGACGACAGTCGGTAGACGGACCAACCGCCTCGCCCCGACCTCCCGCGTCGACCGCCGGATCGTGGTACGTCTCGGCGTCGTCGCCGCCGTGTCGTACGCCGCGTGGCTCGCCATCAGCGCCTTCGGGCGGCCGTACAACTTCTTCGACATGAAGATCTACCACGGCGCGGTGCTGTGGTGGCCGGCGGCAACGAGCTGTACGACTTCGTCGCGCCGTCGACCACGCTGGGCTTCACCTACCCACCGTTCGCCGCCCTGGTCATGCTGCCGATGTCCTGGCTGCCGGTGGGCGGCGCCGGTTTCGTCAACGCGCTCGCCAGCATCGGCGCGCTCGCTGTCGTCCTCGCCGCGCTGCTACGCCCCATCGTGGACCGGCTCGGCTGGCCGCTCTGGTTCACCGTCGGCATCGCCACCCCGCTCGCCGCGGCAGTCGAGCCCTCCCGGGAGACGCTCGGCTACGGGCAGGTCAACCTGCTGCTCTTCGCGCTGGTCATGGCGGACATGGTGGGGCTGCGCTGGCGGGCCAGGCGGGGCACCCACTACGAGACGGCGGATTCGCCGCTGGCCCGGTTCGTCTACAGCGGCGCCTGGGCCGGCGTGGGCATCGGCTCGCCACAGCGTCAAGCTCACCCCCGCGCTGTTCGTCGCCTACCTGATGCTCACCCGGCAGTGGCGGGCCGCGCTCACCGCTGTGGGCACCACGATCGGCGTGACCATCGCGACGTTCGGCGTGCTCGGTGAGGAGTCCCGCGCGTACTTCGCCGGCGTGCTCTGGCAGACCGAGCGGGTCGGCGCGGCGGACATGACCGCCAACCAGTCCCTCGCCGGTCTGCTGGCGCGGCTGTACGACTCGATCGAGACGCCCGGCCTGCTCTGGCTGGCGTTCTCGGTGCTGATCCTGGCGCTGGGCCTGTCCCGGGCGATGAGCGCCCGCGCCGACGGCGACGAGCTGACCGCGTTCACGCTGGTCGGGCTCACCGCCAACGTAATCAGCCCGATCTCCTGGTCGCACCACCTGATCTGGGTCATCCCGCGATCATCGTGCTGGCCGACGCCGCGGTACGCCGACGCAAGCCAGCGCGGCCTGCCGCCGCGCGCCACCGGCGGTCCCTCGGCCACGGGGTGCCGGCACTGCGCCC
>NZ_JAHOPD010000012.1:0-7163 GCF_019038635.1 Micromonospora sp. WMMB482
CCCGTGGAGCCGGGCGGCGAGCCCACCGAACCCGCGGCCACCGGCGAGCCGACGACCACGGCGACGGCCCCACCGCCCACCGAGCCGCCGCCACCCGCGACCGCCCCCGGCCCGGTCACCACCCCGCCGCCCCCGCCGCCGACGAGCGCGCCCGCCGAACCGGCGCCGACCACCGCCGCGCCGGCCACCACGGCACCGCGCCCCCGCCGGTCGTACCGCCGGTCAAGACCCCGCCGCCACCGCCGGCGCAGCCGGCCGGCGGGCCCCTGGGGGTACGCGTGAACACCGAAGACGTGGTCCTCCCGCCGGCCTACTGGAACGCCGACGCCACACGGTGGCCACGCTGCGGGTGACGGTGACCAACACGGCGGGCGGGCGGAGCGGATCAGCCTGGGCTACACGCTGCCGCCCGGCCTGACCGACGCGGGCACCCCGGGCTGCGAATCGGCCGGCGACGGCAACCACCGCTGCGTCGGGTGGGACGCGGAGCCGGGCGCCCGGTTCAGCGCGACCATCCGGCTCCGGTCGACGGCGACGCCTGGCGGACCATGCCGCTGGCCGGATCGGTCCAGGTAACCGCCGTCGCGCCCGGTGTGACCGGTGCGGCGTACGACGACGAGGGCTTCGCGGTGCTGTTCCCGCCCGGGCCGCCGGTACCGGCATCTCGCTGCGCGCCGACGAGGTGCTGTTCGACATCAGCGGCGCGCCCAGCACACTCTCACCGTCCGGCTCGGCAACACCGGCGAGGTCGACGGGCGCGGGCCGGATCGAGGTGCTCCTGCCCGAAGGGTGACCGTGGCCGGCAGCGAGAGCGGCTGCGCCCCGCTGTCGGCCGACCGGACCCGCTGCGAGCTGGGCGCGCTGGCGGCGGGCGCACCACGACCGTACGGCTGACGCTGGCCGCCTCGGCGGAGGCGCAGCGTCGGGCGCCCCTGTCCGGCGCGGTGATCGGCCGGCTGGATCCGCGTAGCGGGCGGGACCGGCAGGTGCAGATGAGCTTCCGGATCAGCGCGGCGGCGGCGGAACCGGCTGCCCGGGCGCTCGGCCGCGCCGACGGCGTGGCGCTGTTCGGCCGTACCGTTCTATCCGGCGCTGGAGGCGACGGTGCGCGCGGCGGCGATGGCCCCGGACCGTGGCGGGCGTTAAGAAGGGCCCCTGCTCTACCTGAGGCGTTAAGAAGGGGCCTTCCTTACCCGCGGCCGCGCAGCCAGCGGAGCACGTCGGAGGGCAGCTCGCTCTCCTGGCGCTGCTCGCGCCGGTCCGGCTCGGTGCGGCGGGGCGGCTGCGGGCGCTGCGGGTCGCCGACCAGCGCCCGGCTCGGCGCGGTGAAGTCGGCCACCGGCTTGCCGGTGAGCGCCGTCTTGATGGTCCGGGCACCGCGTCGATCACCTTCGCCTGCACCGCGGAGCCGACCAGGTCGGTGACGTCGTCCGGGTTGGCGGCGATACCAGCGACCGCGACCTGCGGGGTGTAGCCGACGAACGTCTCGGTGGCGTTGCGCTCCGAGCTGCCGGTCTTGCCGCCACCGGGCGGCCGACGATCCGGTCGACGGCGGTGGCGGTGCCGCCGTTGCACTGGTCGAACGCGGACTGCTGGCCGACCGGGCAGCGGGCCGCGTCGGTGGCGGCGCGGGCCACGTCCGGTTCGAGCACCCGCTTGCAGGACGGCTGCGCCACGTCCACGGCGTCGCCGTCGGGCGCGGTCACCGAGACCACCGGCAACGGCGTGCAGTACGTGCCCTCGGCGGCCACCGTCGCGTA
The DNA here is from genome assembly GCF_019038635.1 of Micromonospora sp. WMMB482. Classification (NCBI taxonomy): domain Bacteria; kingdom Bacillati; phylum Actinomycetota; class Actinomycetes; order Micromonosporales; family Micromonosporaceae; genus Micromonospora; species Micromonospora sp. WMMB482. The sequence goes on from NZ_JAHOPD010000012.1 coordinate 1,761, forward strand.
CGCGTTCGCCAGGTCCAGCGGGGTCGTGGCGGCCACGCCGAGCGTGAACGCGCCCCAGTTCGCGGCGTCGTCGCGGGCGAACGCGGCGTCGGAGTCGGCCCGGAAGGTGATGCCGAGGCGCTGCGCCATCTCCACCACCTTGTCCTCGCCGACCTGCTCGGCCAGCCAGACGAAGTACGTGTTGACGGAGCGGCCGAAGCCGTCCCACATCATCCGGTAGCCGTCCATCCACTGCGGGTTGGCGTTCGCCGGGCACCACGTGCCGTCGCAGTTGCCCTCGTCGTCCGAGGCGTACCGGGTGGGCAGCCGGCTGGGGGCGTCGAAGCCGGTGGCCAGCGGCTTGCCGGCCTCCAGCGCGGCCAGCATGGTGAACATCTTGAACGTCGACCCGGCCTGGTAGCCGTCGACGCTGGCGCCGCCGGAGATCAACGGGTTGACCGTGTTCGGGTGGTTGGTCTGCCCGTCCGGGTTGTCGTCGAGGTTGTAGTGCCGGTTCACCGCCATGGCGAGTACCCGGCCGGTGCCGGGCTCGACCGCCGCGATCGGCAGCGCCCGCTTGTCGCCGTACCCGTAGACCTCGGTGGCCTGCTCCTGCGCGGTCTCCTGGATCTTCGCGTCGAGCGTGGTGACGACCCGGTAGCCGCCCCGGCGCAGCGCCTGCTCCCGCTCCTCGGGCGTGCTGCCGAAGGCCGGCTGGGTGAGCCACCAGCGGCGCAGGTAGTCGCAGAAGAAGCCCCAGCCGTCGTGGTCCTGGGCGGTGGCGGTGCAGCCGTTGGGCTGGGCGGTCGGGCGCAGCGTGAGCGCCTCGGCCTTCGCCGCGGCGGCCTGCTGTGCGGTGATCGCGCCGGTCTCGGCCATCGCGTCGAGCACGTACCCGCGCCGGGCCAGCGCCTGGTCCTTGTCGCCGTCGATCGGGCTGTACGCGTCGGGCGACTGGACCAGTCCGGCGAGCAGCGACGCCTCGCCCAGGGTCAGGTCGGCCGGGGCCTTGCCGAAGTAGCGCTGGCTCGCGGCGGCGACGCCGTACGCGCCGGAGCCGAAGTACGCGATGTTGAGGTAGCGGTTGAGGATCTCGTCCTTGGACAGCGACTCCTCCAGCGCGTTCGCGTACCGGATCTCCTGGAGCTTGCGCCCGACGGTCTGCTCGGTGGCGGCCTGCCGCTCCTCGGGGGTGCGGTTCGGGTCGGTCTTGAGCACGTTGCGGACGTACTGCATGGTCAGCGTGGAGCCGCCCTGCTCGGTGCCGCCGCCGGAGACGTTCGCCACCAGCGCGCGGGCGATGCCGCGCAGGTCCGCGCCGCCGTGCGAGTAGAACCGCCGGTCCTCGGCCGCGATGATCGCCTGCCGCATCACCGGGGCGATCTCGTCCAGCGACACGTCGGTGCGGTTCACGTCGTAGAACGTGGTGATCAGCGTCTTGCCGTCGTTGGCGTAGAGGTAGGAGCGCTGCGGCTGCACCGGGGTGCGCAGCGCGTCGGGCAGGTCCGCGTACGCGCCGAGCGCGGCCCGGGCGGCGAACCCGCCGAGCAGGCCCCCGGGAAGCGCGGCGAGCGCGAGGACGAGCCCGGCGAGCAGGCCGGCCAGCAGCACGGTGAACAGCCGCGACAGCGGCGACCTGGGAGACGGCATGGACGCAAGGATTGCCACGAAAGCCGCCTACCGGCCACCTCCCCAGGCAACTGTCAGTTACTTCACGGCGACCGCCCAGCTGAAGAAACGGTCAGCCCGCCCCGAGTGGGCCCTTCGGTGACGCGGGCGGCAGGGGTGCGGCGGCGACGCTGGCGGCGGCCGCGTCCCGGGCGATGGTCTCGGGCACCAGGCGGCCGCTGCGGTAGCCGATGCCGATGCCGGCGACCAGCACGAAGAGCGCGCCGAACGTCTGCAGCGAGCCGATCAGCGCGCCACCGAGGCCGAGCAGCGGGGCAGCGATCATCAGCATCGTCCCGTCGCCGTAGGAGAACATGCCGGACCGGGCGACCGACCAGCCGGTCAGGAACCAGCCCACGCTGTACAGGGTGGCGCCGAACAGCACGATGCCGCGCGCGGTCACGCCGAACACCGGCGTCTGCTCGGCCAGCCCGGCGAACGGCAGCATCAGCACCATCCCGCCGATGCTCGCGAGCAGCCCGGCCAGCGCGACACGGCGGCAGCGGGTGGCGGCGAGCAGGCCGGTGAGCGCGAGCAGGGCGAGCAGGCCGAGCCACACCGAGGCGACCCAGCCGACCAGGTAGAGCGGGCGGCCGTCGGCCGGGTACGGGTCGTTGCCCACCCCGCCGTCGCTGGCCATCGCCACCACGCCGTAGAGGACCGCGTACGCCGGGAGCAGCCAGACCGCCGCGCGGGCGAACCGGCGGATCGACCAGGCCCAGGTCGCGTCGGTCGCAGGCGCTCCCCGGCCGGGTTCGGAGACGAACGGCAGAACCCCGAAGCCCCCACCGGCACGCCGGGATCCGATCGGACCGGCGGGGTCGTGCGCGCCGGGGACGGGGGTACGGGAGAACAGCCGGTTCGCCGGGTCCTTCATGCCTCACCTCGTTCGCGCCGCGGGCGGCCCGGGACGCGCAACGGCGCTCCGGCCCTGCTCACCACCCGTCCTCAAGACCGATGGTGGCAGCCGCCGGAGCGCCGTATGAGGGATTCTCGGATTTGGCGGTCAGCCCCGCTCGCGCTGGTCCGCCGGGTCGTTCACCAGGCTCGCCGGCGACACCGGCTCCGGCGCGGGCAGACCCTTCGGGTTGGTGCCGCCGGTGGCCTGCGCCTCCGCCACGCGTACCTCGTCGTGGATCTCCTGGGCCGCGACGGCCGCGGCCTGGGCGGCCTCGGCGGCCTCCCGCTCGACCTCGCCGGCACTCTTGGCGGCCTCCGGCGACGGCACGTCGCCGGCCATGTTCGCGAGCCCGCCCAGCGCGCCGCCCATGCCCTCCAGGGCCTTGGTCAGCTCGGTCGGAACGATCCAGACCTTGTTGGCAGTGCCGTTGGCGATCTGCGGCAGCGCCTGGAGGTACTGGTAGGCCAGCACCTTCTGGCTCGGGTTGGCGGTGTGGATCGCGTCGAAGACGGTACGGATCGCCTTGGCCTGACCCTCCGCCTGGAGGATCCGGGCCTGCCGGTCACCGTCGGCTCGCAGCACGGCGGCCTGCTTCTCACCCTCGGCGGTGAGGATCTGCGACTGCTTGTGCCCCTCGGCGTTGAGGATCGCGGCACGGCGGTCCCGCTCCGCGCGCATCTGCTTTTCCATCGAGTCGCGGATGCTCGGCGGCGGCTCGATCGCCTTGATCTCGACCCGGGTCACCTTGATGCCCCAGCGGCCGGTGGTCTCGTCCAGCACGCCGGACAGGTGCCGGTTGATCTCCTCACGGCTGGTCAGCGCGCGCTCCAGGTCGAGCGAGCCGATCACGTTACGCAGCGTGGTGACGGTGAGCTGCTCGATGGCCTGGAGGAAGTTGGAGATCTCGTAGGTGGCGCGAACCGAGTCGACCACCTTGAAGTAGAGAACCGTGTCGATCGAGACGACCAGGTTGTCAGAGGTGATCACCGGCTGGGGCGGGAAGCTGACCACCTGCTCGCGCATGTCGACCTTGGTGCGCACCGCGTCGACGAACGGCACCAGCAGGTTGAGGCCCGGGTTCAGCGTGCGCTTGTACCGGCCCAGTCGCTCGACCACGTCCTGACGCTGCTGCGGCACGATCCGCACCGCCTTGAACAGCGTCACCACACCGATCAACGCCACCGCGATCATCAGGATCGCCAGAAACTCCATACCGTTCACCTTTTCGCTTCGGGCAACTCGCCGGGGTGGAAATGTCGTCCTGCCATACCAGGGCGGTAGCGCCCCGGACCTTGATCACCTGCACCCGCTCACCCTCGGCGTACGTGCGCGTCACGTCGTACGAGCGGGCCGTCCACAGCTCGCCACCGATCTTGACCATGCCCGGTCGGCGTCGACCGGCTCCAGGACCACAGCCGTGGCCCCCTCCAGCGCCTCGACCCCGAACGGCTGCTCCCCGGTCTCCAGCGACGGCCGGGCGTGCCGCCGGACCACCGGACGGACCACCGCCACCGACAGCGCCGACACCACCGCGAAGACCACCGCCTGGAGCGCCACCGGCGCACCGAGCGCCGCGGCACCGGCCGCGGCGAACGCCCCGACCCCGAACATGATCAGGAAGAGCGTCGTCGTGAAGATCTCGGCGACCGCGAATACCACACCCAGAACGATCCAGAACACGGCGTCCACGAGAACAATCCTGACACGTCCGCGCACGTGTCATCGAACTGTCATGATCGCTAGGATTCGCACGGCGTTCCGCGCCCCCCGGACGACGAGGAGGACGACATGTCCCTGCTGCCCGAGACCGCGCGTCAGGTGGACCTGCTGGTCGCCCGTGCCCAGGCCGAGGGGCGCGGTCCCTCGCTCGCCCTCGGCGTGGTCCGCGACGGCCGGCTGGCGCACCTGGCGGCCGCCGGTGAGACGCCCCGCCCGGACGGCGACCTCCAGTACCGGGTCGGCTCGATCACCAAGACCATGACCGCGGTGCTGGTGATGCAGCAGCGCGACGCCGGTCGGCTGGCGCTCGACGACCCGCTGGACGCCCACCTGCCCGGCACCCCGGTCGGCGCGGTGACAGTGCGCCAACTGCTGGGCCACGTCAGCGGCCTGCAACGCGAGCCGGACGGCGACTGGTGGGAGCGCGCCGAGGGCACGGACCTGGCCACACTGCTGGCCGGGCTGACGCCGGACAAGATCGCCCACCCGCCGCACTTCGTCTACCACTACTCGAACCTGGCGTACGGGCTGCTCGGCGCCATGCTGGAACGGACCACCGGCACCCCGTGGGCGGACCTGCTGACCGAGCGGCTGCTGACGCCGCTGGGCATGCGCCGCACCACGTACCACCCGTCCCAGCCGTACGCCCACGGCTACGTCGTGCACCCCTGGGACGAGACGCTGCGGGAGGAGCCGCGTACCGACACCGGCGCGATGGCCCCGGCCGGCAGCTCTGGTCGACTGTCGAGGATCTGGGCCGCTGGGCGGCGTTCCTGGCCGACCCGGACCCGGCGCTGCTCTCCCCGGCCACGCTCACCGAGATGTGCGCGCCCATGGTGATCAACGATCTGGACTCGTGGACCGGCGGGCACGGCCTCGGCGTGGAGCTCTACCGGGTCGGCGACCGGGTGTACGTCGGGCACGGCGGTTCCATGCCCGGCTACGTCGCCGGCCTGGCCGTGCACCGGCCCACCCGCACCGCCGTGGTCAACTTCGCCAACGCGTACGGCTGCGCGGGGCACCACATCGGCGCGCTCGGCCGGGAGGCGCTCACGCTGGTGCTGGACGCCGAACCAGCCGCGCCCGCCCGGCGCCCGGCCGACCCGCCCGCCGCCCGACGTGGCCGCGCTGACCGG
>NZ_JAHOPD010000013.1:0-6966 GCF_019038635.1 Micromonospora sp. WMMB482
GCGGCACGCGGCACGCGGCACGCGGCACGCGGCACGCGGCACGCGGCACGCGGCACGCGGCACGCGGCACGCGAGATCTTGGTACCAAACGGCCCCTATAGGGGCCCTTTCCTACCAAGATCTCTGCGTTGTCCTCACCAGTGGGACATGGTTCCCGCCTGCCGGGAGGGTACGGACAGGAAGCGGCGCGTTCCGCGTGGGCGGGCGGTGGGTGGGCCGCCATGGTGTCATCGCGCCCGCGGAGACACCCATCGTGTTCCATCGAACCGCCGGGCCCGACCGTACGGCGCGGAGACCACCTCGACCACCTGACGGCACCGCCGCCGGCCACCGGGCGGACACCCCGGAACCCGGCGGCGGGCAGCGGGCGGCGGCGCAACACGGCACGGCCTGGCGGCGCGGCGCGGCGTGGCATCGGGAGGGGCGGACGTGGAGGAAACGCACGCATCGTGATCGGGCGGACCCGGGTGGCTACCGTTCGGCGCACGGGGACGTGGCGTCCGCCGCGTCGCGTGGCAACCTGTCGCATCCCTCGGGCAGGATGCACGACGTGCACCGCCAACGGTACGACCAGCCGACCGGAGACCGCCGATGACCGACGACCAGCTCGACGGGCCCGGCGAGGTGGTCGCCGGGTGCTCGGCACCGCTGACGCCACCCCGCTCACCTTCTGGACGGCTGTCGCGCCGGGCAGCTACCTGCAACTCGACGACGTGGTGGTGACCCGCCGCGACCTGCCCGACCGTGAGCCGGTGACGATCGCCGGGGTGGTGACCCAGGTGCGCGCCCGGCACGAGGGTGCGCAGTTCGACTCCGACGTCTTCGCCATCGCCACGGCACGCGCCGGCGCAGGTGCAGGAGGCGGCCGAGGTGACCACCACGCGGGTCGATCCGGAGTTCTACGTGCCGCCCACGCCGGGTGCCGTGGTGCACCGGGCCGAGGGTGACGCGCGGGCCCGGGCGCTGCACTTCGACCGGATGGAGCGGCGGATCCCGATGGGGATGGGCCGCGACGGCGTGCCGGTCTACCTCAACCGCCGACTTCCTCGACGGCACCCGGGGCGCGCACGTGTCGATCTCCGGCATCTCCGGTGTCGCCACCAAGACGAGCTTCGCCACGTTCCTGCTCTACTCGGTGTTCCGCTCCGGCGTGCTGGGCGGCGACGCGGTGAACGCGAAGGCGCTGATCTTCAACGTCAAGGGCGAGGACCTGCTCTTCCTCGACCACCCGAACAGCCGGCTCGACGACCCGACCCGGGCGGCGTACGCGAAGCTGGGCCTGGACGCCGGCGCGTTCCCGGACGTGCGGGTGTACGCCCCGCCGCGGGTCGGCGACTCCTCCGGCACGCCGGACGTGAGCAGCCGGCTCACCGGCGTGGACAGCTTCTACTGGACGCTGAACGAGTTTCTGCGCCGACCGGCTGCTGCCGTACGTGTTCGCCGACGCCGACGACGAGCGCCAGCAGTACACGATGGTGGTGCACTCGGTCGCCGCGCACCTGGCCCGCTACGCCCAGCCCGCCGACGGCGGGGTGAGCATCGACGGGGTGCGGCTCGGCTCGTACGCCGATCTGGTCGACCACGTGGTCGAGCAGCTCAACGACGACGAGACGCGCGGCGAAGTGGGCGGGCAGCGCGGTCGGGCTGGGCACCGTGAACGCGTTCGCCCGCCGGCTCATCGGCAGCAAGAAGGACCTGGGCCGGCTGATCCGGGGTGATCTGGCGACCCGCCGCCCGCACTCGATCAACACGGCGGAGAGCGCCCAGGTGACCGTGGTCGACCTGCACAACCTGCCGGATCGCGCGCAGCGGTTCGTGGTCGGCGTGACGCTCAAGAGCGAGTTCGAGCGCAAGGAGAAGGCGGGCACGGCCAGCCGCTGCTGTTCGTCGTGCTGGACGAGCTGAACAAGTACGCGCCGCGGGAGGGCTCGTCGCCGATCAAGGAGGTGCTGCTCGACATCGCCGAGCGGGGCCGCTCGCTGGGCGTGATCCTGGTCGGCGCGCAGCAGACCGCCAGCGAGGTGGAGCGGCGGATCGTCACCAACTCGGCGATCCGGGTGGTGGGCCGGCTCGACCCGGCCGAGGCGTCCCCGCCCGGAGTACGGCTTCCTGCCGCCCGCCCAGCGGCAGCGGGCGCTGCTGGCCAAGCCGGGCACGATGTTCGTCAACCAGCCGGACATCCCGGTGCCGCTCTGCCTGGAGTTCCCGTTCCCGGCGTGGGCCACCGGGTGTCGGAGGCGGGCCGCGCGCCCTCGGAGACGCTACGGTCGATCACCCAGGCCGCCGATCCGTTCGCGGTGGTCGGCTCCGGCTCCTCCGACGACGACATCCCGTTCTAGGCGGCACCCACATGAAGATCCTGCACACCTCCGACTGGCACGTCGGCAAGGTTCTCAAGGGGCAGTCCCGGGCCGAGGAGCACAAGCAGGTACCTCTACTGGGCCTCGGTCGCCCCGTTCCACGCGGTCGTCTTCGGCGGGATGGCCCGCAACATAGCCCGAGGCGCCGAACACCCCGGCGGTTAGGAAGGTCAGTTGCCGGTTCGCGGACTGGTGCGCTGGAAGGCCACGGCCTGGCCGGCGGGACGAAGTCGCGTACCGGCTCGTCGCGCAGCGACCACGCGAGGATACGGCCCACGGCGGCGATCTGCCGCTTCTGCACGCCTCCGCCGACCGCATCCCGGGGGTCGTCCGGGTTCGCGGCGATCGTCGCCACGGAGAGCTGCGGGGTGAACGCGACGACCGTCTCGGTGGCGTTCCGCTCCGAGCTGCCGGTCTTGCCCGCCACCGGCCGGCGCAGGCCCGGGGCCAGTTCTCGGCCGTGCCGCCGTCGCAGCGCCGGTACATCGACTGGTCGCCGACCGGGCAGCGGCTGGCGTCGGCCGCCGCGCGGGCGACCTCGGTGTCGAGCACCTGCCGGCAGTCGGTGTTGCCGGCGGCCACCTTCCGGCCGGCCGGGTCGGTGATCGAGGTGACCGCGTGGGCCGGCACCAGGTGCCCTCGGCGGCCACGGCGGCGTACGCGCCGGCCAGGTCCAGCGGCGTGGTGGCGGAGACGCCGAGCGTGACGGCCCCCAGCTCTCGGCGCCCTCGCGGGCCATCCGGGCGTCCGCCGGGGCGCGGAACACGATGCCCAGCCGCTGGGCCATCTCGACCACCCGGTCCGCGCCGACGCGCTCGGTCAGCCACGCGAAGTACGTGTTCACCGACCGGCCGAACGCGTCCCACATGTCCCGGTCGCCGTCCATCCAGTAGGTGTTGGCGTTCTCCGGGCACCACCGGCCGCCGCAGCTCGCCGGGCCGGCGCCGACCGGGTACTGCGTCACGTAGACGCGCGGGGCGTCGAACTCGGTGTCCAGCGGCAGCCCGGCCTCCAGCGCGGCCAGCAGCGCGAACAGCTTGAACGTGGAGCCCGCCTGGTAGCCGGTGATGCCGCCACCGCCGGCCACCAGCTGGTTGACCGTGTTCGGGTAGTTCTGCTGCCCGGCCGGGTTGGCGGCCGTGCCGTAGGTGCGGTCACCGCCATGGCCAGCACCGGCCGGTGCCCGGTTGCACCACGGCGGTCGGCGCCGCCCGCGCGATCGTCTCCGGATAGATCTCCCGTACCTGCTCGCTCGCCTTGGCCTGCACATCCGGGTCGAGCGAGGACACGATCTTCCAGCCGCCGCGGCGCAACGTCCGCTGCCGCTCGTCGACGTTCTCGCCGAACGCCGGCTGGGCGTTCCACCACTGGGTGAACCAGTCGCAGAAGAAGCCCCAGTCGTTGTGGTCGGCAGGCACCGCGGCGCAGTCGTTCGGTGTGGTGTTGGGCTTGAGGGCCAGTTCCGTGGCCTTTGCCGCCTCGGCGTCGGCGGCGCTCGCCCGTCCGGTCTCCACCATCCGGTCCAGCACGTACGCCCGCCGTTGCCGGGCCGCGTCGGCGTCGCCGTTGATCGGGTCGTCGGCCGGGGACCGGACCAGCCCGGCGAGCAGCGCCGCCTGGGCCAGCGTGAGGCGGTCCGGCGTGGTGGAGAAGTAACGCTTGCTGGCGGCGGCGATGCCGTACGCCCCGGCGCCGAAGTAGGCGATGTTCAGGTAGCGCCCGAGGATCTCGTCCTTGCCGATCTGCCGTTCCAGCGTCAGCGCGTACCGCATCTCGCGGATCTTGCGCCCGACGGTGATCTCGGTGGCGGCGGCCCGCTGCTCCTCGGTCAGCCGGGGGTCACCGGCCAGCGCGTTGCGCACGTACTGCATGGTCAGCGTGGACGCGCCCTGGCGGGTGCCCTCGCGGCGATTGGCCGTGAACGCCCGCGCCACGCCGCGCACGTCGACGCCGTGGTGCTCGTAGAAGCGCACGTCCTCGGCGGCCACGATGGCGTCGCGCATCACCGGCGCCACCTCGCCGACCGGCACGTCCACCCGGTCCTCGACGTAGAACGAGGTGATCAGCGTCCGCCCGTCGTTCGCGTACAGGTTGGAGCGCTGCGCCGGCTGCGGCGTCTTGAGCGCCTCCGGCAGCACCGTGTAGGGCATCAGGTTCTTCACACCGAGCCCGAAGACCAGCGCGGCCGGCAGCGCGGCGGCGGCCAGGGCCAGTCCGGCGAGCACGCCGGCGAGCACAACGGTGAACAGCTTGTCGAGATAGGCCCGGTTCATCAGCTCTCCCCGCAGGAGCCGGCCGTACGGACCAGTTCAGAATGACCGGAACGGCCGCTTTCGCCCCCGCCTTCCGCGAATGCGCAGGAAGTTCGCGAGGAAGGATGAACCACGATCAGGGGAACAGGACGGCAGCCAGCGGCTGCACCGTCTCCTCGATCTCGTCGGCGACCCGGCTGAAGCACTGGTCGCCCCGGCCCCACGGGTCGTCCAGGTCGTCGGTGGGCAGCGCGGAGGCGTCTTGCCGGCCGCGTCGGCGGCCGCGACGAGGGCGACGCCGCGCGCGTACACGGCGTCCGGCGTCGGCTCGGCAGCCGGCAGTGCGGACCGGTCCAGCCCGCCGAGCAGGCGGCCGAACTCACCGAGGACGAACGTGCGCGCGGCGGCGTCGGGCCGCAACGCCACCACGTACTCCTGCTGGTCGGCAGTGGCGGTGAGCACCAAATCGGCGGCGTCGATCAGGTCGGAGCGCAGCCGCCGGGCGGCGAAGCCCTCGGTGTCACCGCCGCGCGAGATCACCTGCCGGGCGGCGGGCGGGTTCATCTCCTCCCCCGCGTGCCAGCCGCCGGTGCCGGCGCTGTGGCTGTGCACGAGCGCGTCCGACCCGGCCGGGTCGACGTCGAGGCGGGCCAGCCGCTCCCGGACCGCGAGCAGCAGCAGCCGCTCGGCCATCGGTGACCGGCAGATGTTGCCCATGCAGACGTGCAGGACGGTGAAGGGCGGCACTCAGACCCCCCGCTCGTCGAGGATGTCCGGCACGACCTCGCGCAGCTTCGCCAGCGTCACCGCGCCCTCGCGCAGCACCCGCGGCACGTCGCCGGTCAGGTCGACGATTGTGCTCGGCACCGGGTCGACCGCAGGCCCGGCCTCCAGGTACGCCCGGACTCCGTAGCCGAGCTGGTCGCGCGCCTCCTCGGCGGTTAGCGCGGCGGGCTGGCCGATCTTGTTGGCCGAGGCCACGGCCATCGGCCCGGTCTCCCGCAGCACCTCCAGCGCGACCGGGTGCAGCGGCATCCGCACCGCCACCGTGCCGCTGCTGTCGCCCAGATCCCAGGCCAGGCTCGGCGAGTGCTCCACCACGATGGTCAGCGCACCGGGCCAGAACGCCTCGACCAGGTCGCGGGCCGCGCCGGGCAGCGAGAAGACCAGGCCGTCGAGCGTGTGCCGGGAACCGATGAGCACCGGGGGCGCCTGCCGGGCGCCACCCTTGGTGTCCGCCAGGGCCTTCACCGCGTACGGGGTGAAGGCGTCCGCCCCGATGCCGTAGACCGTGTCGGTCGGCAGGACGACGAGTTCCCGTTCTTGACCGCCTCGATGGCAGCGGCGATGCCGCGGTCCCGGTCGGCGGGCGACCGACAGTCGTAGAGCATCACGAGGAGTCAGTCTGCCACGCCCGGGCGGGCTCGGCGTGGGTGCCGTCCGCCCGCCGGGACGCGCTCGCCCAGCGGGGCCGCCCGGCGAGGTCCCGGTGCTCCCGCACCCGGTCGTAGCGGCCGTCGCCGCGCAGCAGCGCCGGCACCGCCGCCGCGTGCGTGTCGTCGTGCTCGATGCCGATCGCGCCGCCCGGGCGCAGCAACGCGGCGGCCCGGCTGACCACCGGCCGGATCACGTCCAGTCCGTCCGCGCCGCCGAACACCGCCTCGTCCGGGTCGTGCCCGGCCACCTCCGGCGGCACGGTGACGGACCTCGGCACGTACGGCGGGTTGCAGAGCAGCACGTCGACCCGTCCGGCCAAATCGGCCAGCAGGTCCGGATCGGTCACGTCGGCGGCCACCACCTCGACCGGCCGGTCCCGGCGGCGGCCCGGCCGGCCGCGTTGCGCCGCAGCCAGGTCAGCGCGGCCGGGGACCGCTCCACCGCCACCACCCGGGCCGCGGGCACCTCCTGCGCCACCGCGAGGGCGATCGCGCCGGAGCCGCTGCACAGGTCGACCACGAGCGGCGCGGCGTGCTCCCGGGCGCGCTCGATCCCCCAGCCGGCCAGCAGCTCGGTCTCCGGCCGGGGCACGAACACGCCCGGCCCGACGGCCAGCTCCAGGTGCCGGAAACCCGAGCCGAGCAGGTGCTGCAACGGCTCGCGGGTCACCCGCCGCCCGACGAGCGCGTCCAGACGGTCGCGCTGCGCCGCGGTGAAACCGTCGGCGAGCGCCAGCCGACCCCGCGGCACTTCCAGGACGTACGCGGCGAGCTGCTCGGCCTCGGTGCGGGGCGCCTCGACACCGGCCGCCGCGAGCGCGCGCGCCGTCCGGGCGATCACCAGCGAGGGGCGTTCGCGTTCTGTCCCTTCGGACGGGTGTTGCGGGAGTGCGGTCACGCAATAATCATGAGGCGTCG
>NZ_JAHOPD010000014.1:0-8243 GCF_019038635.1 Micromonospora sp. WMMB482
GAACTGGCCCGATACTTCGACATCCCGCACCGGTTTGATGCGCGACGTGCCGCCGGCGCGTCGACGCCGCCCGACTCTACGAGGAAGCCGACTACACGGCCCTGAACGAGGGTCACAAGGAAGCGCTTCGCGCGGATCACCGCGTGTTCCTCGCCAAGCCGACCTCGGGCTGTCGTTCGCCGACGGGGACAGCGCCACCCGCTTCGACGAGCAGGTCCGCCGAACCGTCTACCCGCAGGCGGTCCGGCCGGCCTCCGCCCACACCACCGAGGAACTGCTGGCGCGCATGCAGTGGCTGCGGGACGAGAACCGGACGCTGCAGCAGAAGCTCAAGGCACGCCGCGCGCAGCCATTGCGCGAGCAGGTCAAGCAGGCGGTGGGCAGCCGGGTCCGACGGATGCTGTCGCGCTGACCGTCGTACGCCCGCCCGGCAGCGGACCAGCCGGCGCCAGCGCCGCGACGGTGCCCGGCTCGGTGCCGACGTCGATCACCCGCCGTCCGGCCCGCACCCGCCGGGTCCAGCAGCGCTTGCGCGGGTACGCGCCGCGGCCCGGTCCCGAGAGCGCGGAAGTCAGTACCGGTCGCGGAGGATCCGCTTCATCTGGGTGATCTCCTCTTCCTGTGACTTCACGATCTGGTCGCAGAGGTCGATGATCTCCGGTCGGTGATGTCGGACTCCTGGCAGACGAGGACCGCCCGGGAGTGGTGGGTGATCATCGACCTGAGGAAGTTCTCGTTGCCCACGAAGGGTTCCGTGCGCACCGCCGCGAAGCCACCGACGAAGAGGGCACCCAGCACGGCGTAGAGCACGATGTTGAGACGTCGATCGGTGAACATCTGATGCATCACGCCCATCATGATCACACCCATGACGGCGACCATGATCACCGACGTGTAGAAGTTGCTCAAGTTCAGAAAGAAGTCCGACCACCTGCGGATCTGGGAGAGTGTGAGGACGAACATGACCGCAAGGCTGATCAGCAGGACCAAACCGAACCGGATGTAGTTGCTTCTCATTTTTCCTCCGGCCATGGTCGGCTCCCTCTAGGTTTTCGCCCAGATTAATGTCAGTTGAGCGGCAAAAGCTTCCTATGGGGCGGTTGGCCCCGAGCCCGAGCCGAGCGAGAAGAGGAGGATCTCGGCGCCAGGACGTCGCACCAGGCCGTGCCGTTCGGCGAGGTTCCCGGCCGGCAACGGCGTCGTGCCGGCCGCCGGGGGGGAGCGCGCGGCGCGCGGCGACGTACTCATGTCCAGTGCCGCGGTCCACAGGCTGAGCCGGATCACAGAGGAGTTCCAGGCGGGTGGTACGCGCTCCGGGAGCGCCCGGCCCTATCCAGCGACTCCGGCGCCCGCCGGGTCGCTCCGATCCTCACGACGAGTGGATCCGTCCTTCCCGCTCACCCCGTCGCGCCACCTGCCGTACCTGTTGATTCGCCTCGTCCACGGAGCAGCCGGTGGCCCGCATCAGGTCACTGGCGGTCACCCGCACCTGGGTCGCGACGGAGGCGGCGAGTTCTGCAATCCGCCACCGGCGGCCCGGCCCGCCTCGTCGCCCGCCCGCAGGGCGTGCCGTCGGGTTCGCTCGTGTGGCTTGTCGGCCCGTACTCCCGCTGCAACTGCTGTACGGCGTCCGCGAGCGCCGCCACGGCGTCGGGGAGGTGATCCGTGATCTTCTCCCCGTACTCCACCATCGTCGCCGATCGTCGGGCGAGGTCCTGGCTGTCGGCGATGACGCGGATCAGGTGCGTGACGCCGTGGGCGTACCGTTCGTAGTGCTGCCGCCAGTGCCACCTCGCCGGCGCGACCGTGACCACCTCCTCCGCGCCGCTGAGCGCCTCGCGGAGCCGCTCCACGTCCGGTCCCATGGCACGCAGGCCGTCCGTCGCCCGCACCGCGCGGTCCGGATCCCTCGTCCGTATCGCCGCCTCGGTCTCCCGGAGGTACGCCGCGAGCGCGTCGAAGACCGGTGAAGCCGCCCGGCGCATGACGCGCATGGGGTGCAGTGGCAGCAGCACCGCCACCACCAGCAGACCCACCAGGCTTCCGGTCGCGGCGTCGATGATCCTGGGCAGTTCCAGGTTCTGTTGGCTGGAGGAGAGCGTGGCGATCAGGACCGCCGTACCACCCACCTGGCTGACCACGGTGCCGCCCCGGCCGGTGAGTCCGAGGGCCACCCCGATGGCCAGGGCGACGATGACACCCGTCTGCCACGGGCCGTGCCGATGAGCAGGACCAGCCCGTCGCCGATGGCGATGCCCAGGCCCACCCCGAACAGCAGCTCGACCGTACGGCGGTGCGCTGGCCGATCGCCGCGGCGATCGTGCCGACCGCTGCCGTCGGTGCGAAGACCGGATTCGGGTTGCCCAACAGGCTGAACGCCAGCCACCAGGACAGCGCCGCCGCCAGACCGGCCTGCGCCGCGATCAGCGCGATGATCTCCAATTGGCGTAGCCGCAACCGTCCCGCCCGGCTGGCCCGACTCCGGGTGCCGGTAACCAGGTTCCGGGCCCGGCGAGCCAGCACGACCAGCGGCGCCGGGCTGCCCCGCTTCGGCGGCGGTTGAGTCACGCCCGCGACTACCCGTCAGGCCATCGCTGAATCGCGCGTCCGAGTGCCGGCCACGGAGCAGACCGCCGGGATCGCGGTACGAGCCGGCCGGACGGGTGGGTCCGGAGAATTCCTGGAAGAAGCCCGAGGATCTCCGATGTCTGCTCGGCGTCGCGGTGCCGGCTACCCGGCGCTTGTGGTGATCCCGCCGGTGCCCGGCAAACGGACGCTGCCCAAACCCCTCGCATCGCGGTTTCCGAGAGCCACCGTCCGTGAATGCCTATGGTGGAGGAGACGCGACGGGCTCGCGTCGGCCGGTCGCCGCCGGGACGATGGACGAGCAGCATGGAGCGGTTCCTGGAGGCCCTCTGGGACACGAGCAGCGTGAGCGGTCGCCTCGTGACCAGCATCGTCCTGATCGTGCTGGCTGTCGTACTCGCGATGCTCGCCGGGCGCCTGGCGACCCACCGGGTGGCCGACACCACCAATCGTTACTACCTCCGTAAGGCGGTGCACTACCTGACCGCAGTGGCGCTGCTCTTCGCGCTGGCGCTGCTGTGGCGGCCGTTCGCCGGACGGGTCGCCGTGGTCTTCGGTCTGCTCGCCGCCGGCCTCGCGCTGGCCATGCAGGAGGTCATCGGCGCGTTCGCCGGGTGGATCAGTATCCTCACCGGCCGGCAGTTCCGCGTCGGTGACCGGATCCAGATGTGCGGGGTACGCGGTGACGTCCTTGACATCACCCCACTGCGTACCCGGATCTTGGAGAGCGGCTCCTCCTCGGACCCGGAATCCTGGATCCGCGGCCGTCAGTACACCGGGCGGGTGGTGTCCTGTCGAACCGCTTCGTGTTCACGGCGCCGGTGTTCAACAGCAGCACCGTGCTGGATCATCTGTGGGAGGAACTGACCCTGCCCGTGCCGTACGAGGCGGACTGGCACCTGGCGGAGCGGATCCTGTGCGAGGAGGCGGAGAGCATCTCCTCGACGGTCGAGGCGCGCCGCGCCATCGAGCAGATGCGCCGCCGCTACCCGTCGCCGACGCGCGACGCCGAGGTCGACCCCCGCGTCTTCGTCCGCGCCACCCCCAACTGGGTCGAGTTGTCCGCCCGGTTCGTGGTGCCGGTACGCGCCGCCCGCCAGGTCAAGGATCAGGTCACCCGGCGGGTGCTGGACCGCTTCGCCGACAGTGGCATCCGGGTGGCGTCGGTGACGCAGGACATCACCATCCACCCGCCTCAGGCAACCGAAACCGTCGCCGTGGCCCCGGGTGACCGCCGATGACCCGTTGACGGGGTCGTGGCGCGCGAACGTTGCGGGTGCGCGGTGACATGACGTCACGCACCGGACCGTCCATCGACGTTCATCCAACGGATCGATGTGCGTAAGCTCGGCCCGATCAGATCTGGGAACCTACCGAGGAGGTTCCATGGATCGTCGAGCGATGTTGCGGGCCACTGTTGTCGGTGCGGGCGCTGTCGCCCTGCCGTTCACGGCGTGGTCGGCGGCGTACGGAGCACCCGCGCAGAACGCCGCTGGGCCCTACGGCGGGCTTCGGTCCGCCGACGCCAACGGCATCCAGTTGCCGGCCGGCTTCACCAGTTCGATCGTCGCGCGTTCCCGGCAGACGGTGCCGGGGACGTCGTACACCTGGCACGACGCTCCGGACGGCGGCGCGGTGTTCCCGAACGGCTCCGGCTGGATCTACGTGTCGAACTCCGAGGTGTCGGCCGGTGCCGGCGGCGGCGCCTCACGCCTCGTCTTCAACTCCAGCGGTGCCGTGGTCGGGGCGTCGCGGATCCTGTCCGGCACCAACAACAACTGCGCCGGCGGGAAGACGCCGTGGAACACCTGGCTCTCCTGCGAGGAGGTGTCCCGGGGCCGGGTCTTCGAGACGTACCCGCTGGGCGGGACCGCTGTGGCGCGTCCCGCGATGGGCCGGTTCAAGCACGAGGCGGCCGCGGCCGACCCGGTCCGCCGGGTCGTCTACCTGACCGAGGACGAGAGCGACGGCAAGTTCTACCGGTTCGTGCCGACCACCTGGGGCGACCTCTCTGCCGGAACCCTCCAGGTCCTCCGCGCCGGTACGGCCACCTCCGGCACGTTCACCTGGGCCACGGTGCCCGACCCGGACGGCTCGCCCACGCCGACCCGGCGGCAGGTGTCCGGCGCGAAGACCTTCAACGGTGGCGAGGGCTGTCACTACGCGGACGACACCGTCTGGTTCACCACGAAGGGCGACAACCGCGTGTGGCAGGTCAACCTGGCCGCCGGTACGTACGAGCTCGCCTACGACGACAGCCTGGTCACCTCCGGTGCCGCACCGCTGACCGGCGTCGACAACATCACCGGGTCGACGGCCGGTGACCTGTACGTCGCCGAGGACGGCGGCAACATGGAGATCTGCATGATCACGCCGGACGACAAGATCTCCGTCTTCCTGCGGATCACCGGGCAGAGCGGCTCGGAGATCACGGGACCGGCGTTCACCCCGGCCGGGGACCGGCTGTACTTCTCGTCGCAACGCGGCACGACCGGCTCGTCCTCCGGCGGCATCACCTACTGCGTCACCGGTCCGTTCCGCCGATGACGGGTTCCCGGCCGCGCTGACCCGCACGGGCCCCGGGTGGCCGTTCGTGACGGCCACCCGGAGCCGTTGTCAGCCCTGCCGTACCTCGGCCGCGGCGGCGACGAGGTGTCGCAGGGACGCCTCGACCTCGGGGTAGGTGCGGGTCTTCAGGCCACAGTCGGGGTTGACCCAGAGCCGGCGGGCGGGGACCGCGGCGACGGCGCGGCGCAGCGCGTCGACGACCTCGTCGTGGGGCGGTACGCGGGGGGAGTGGATGTCCCAGACGCCGGGTCCGACACCGCGCCGGTACCCGATCGCGGCGAGGTCGTCGAGGATCTCCATCTTGGAGCGTGACGCCTCGATGCTGGTCACGTCGGCGTCGAGGGCGTCGATGGCGGTGATGACCTCGCCGAACTCGGAGTAGCAGAGGTGGGTGTGGATCTGGGTGTCGTCGGAGACGCCGCTGGTGGCCAGCCGGAACGCGCCGACCGCCCAGTCGAGGTAGGTCTGCTGCTGGTCGCGGCGTAACGGCAGGGTCTCCCTTAGCGCGGGTTCGTCGACCTGGATGACGCGGATACCGGCGGTCTCCAGGTCGCGGCACTCGTCGCGCAGGGCGAGGGCGACCTGGTCGGCGGTGTCGGCGAGTGGCTGGTCGTCGCGGACGAAGGACCAGGCGAGGATGGTGACCGGGCCGGTGAGCATGCCTTTGACGGGTTTGCCGGTCAGCGACTGGGCGTAGGTGGACCAGGCGACGGTCATGGGTGCCCGGCGGGCCACGTCACCGAAGATGACGGGCGGGCGCACGCATCTGGTGCCGTAGGACTGCACCCAGCCGTGGTCCGTGGCGGCGAACCCGTCGAGCTGCTCGCCGAAGTACTGGACCATGTCGTTGCGTTCCGGCTCGCCGTGCACGAGCACGTCCAGGCCCAGGTCCTCCTGCAGCCGGATGACGTGGGCGACCTCGGTGCGCATCCGATCGGTGTAGCCGGCGTCGTCGAGGGTGCCGGCCCGGTGCGCGGCGCGTGCCGCGCGCAGCTCGGCGGTCTGGGGGAACGAGCCGATCGTGGTGGTGGCAGGTCGGGCAGGCCGAGGCGGCGCTGCTGGCGGTCGGCGCGCTGGGCGTAGTCGCCGCGTTGCCGGTCGTCGGGGCGTAGCGCGGTGAGGCGTCCGCGGATGTCGTCGTGGCGCACGACGCCGGTGCGGCCGGCAGCGGCGCGGGCAGGGTCGTCGTGCCGTCGCGCAGCGCGCGGCCGAGCAGGACCACCTCGTCGACCTTCTGGCGGGCGAACGCCAGCCGGCCGGCCAGCCGCGGGTCCAGGCGGGTCTCGGCGGCCAGGTCCACGGGTACGTGCAGCAGCGAGCAGGACGTGGACACCGAGACGTGGTCGGCCAGCGCGGCGACGGTGGCCCCGGCGGCGATGGCGGCGCGTAGATCCGTACGCCAGACGTTGCGGCCGTCGACCAGCCCGGCGACGATAGTCTTCCCGCCCAGCGGGCCGGCGGCGGCGAGCCGGTCCAGGTTCTCCCGCCCGGCGACCAGGTCGACGCCGACTGCCTCGACCGGGGTGTCGAGCAGCGCGGGCAGGGCGTCGCCCAGGTGGCCGAAGTAGCTGGCGACGAAGATCCGCGGCCGGTCCGCCAGGTCGCCGAGGCGGCGGTAGGCGCGGCGGAGGCCGTCGATCTCGGCCGGGGAGCGGTCGGCGACGTAGGCGGGCTCGTCGAGTTGCACCCACGGCACGCCGGCTCCGGCGAGCGCGGTGAGGATCTCCGCGTAGGTGTCGACGAGGTCGTCGAGGCGGGCGAACGGGTCGGCGCCCTTGGCCAGCAGCAGGAACGTGGCCGGCCCCACCAGCACCGGCGCTGGCCACCGACCCGTGCCGATGAACCTGTAGCGCCCGCCCGCTCCGGCGTCCACCCGGGTGCGGTTGCCGCCTCGCGGCTACTCCGGCCCTGTCGGTGCCGGCCCCTATCCTGAGCCGATGGAGCTGGCGTTCAGCGGCGAGGTGTGGTTCTGGCGCGGCCCGGCGCCGTACCACTTCGTCACGGTGCCCGACGAGCAGAGCGCGGCGATCGAGGCGGCCTCGGCGTCGGTCACCTACGGCTGGGGGATGATCCCGGTGACGGTCCGCATCGGTGGCACCGGACTGGCGGACGTCGCTGTGGCCGAAGGACGCCGGTACGTGGTGCCGCTGCGGGTCGCGGCGCGCCGGGCCGAGGGCATCGAGCTGGGTGACCGGGTCGACGTGCGGCTGACGGTGGACGTGTGACCGGCCCGGAGCTGGCCGAGGCGGGCCGGCTGCTCGCCGCCGCGCGGCGGCCGGTGGTGTTCACCGGGGCGGGCATGTCGGCCGAGAGCGCGTGCCGACGTTCCGGGACGCCCAGACCGGGCTCTGGCGGCGGTACGACCCGCAGGAGCTGGCGACCCGTGCCGCGTCCGGGCCGACCCGGCGCTGGTCTGGGGCTGGTACGAGGCACGCCGGCGCGGGGTGCGCCGGGCGCTGCCGAATCCGGGGCACCGGGCGGTGGCCGCGATCCAGGCGCGTCTGCCGGAGACGGGTGTGATCACCCAGAACGTCGACGACCTGCACGAGCGCGGCGGTGTGCCCGCCCCGGTACGCCTGCACGGCAGCCTGTTCGCGCCCCGCTGCTCGGCCTGCGCCCGCCCCGCGCCGTTGCCGTCCGACCTGCCGCTGCCGTCCGACCTGCCGCCGCCCTCCGATCCGCGGTGCCGCCCGGCGAGCCGGAGCCGCCGGACGGGCCGCTGACCCCGCCCGCCTGCGCCGGATGCCGGGCGCCGGTACGGCCCGGGGTGGTGTGGTTCGGCGAGGCGCTGCCGGAGACGCACTGGACGCGGCGTCGAGGCGGCGTCCGGCTGCGACCTGCTGCTCACCGTCGCACCTCTGCCCTCGTGCACCCGGCCGCCGAGATCCGCTCGTGGCGGCCCGTCTCGGCCGCGTGGTGCAGGTGAACCCGGTGCCGACGCCGCTGGACGAGATCTGCGCGGTGAACCTGCGCGGCCCGGCCGGCGAGGTGCTGCCCGCGCTCGTCCGCGCCGCCTGGCCCGACGCGGACGCCGCCGACTGAGCTGCCTGCGGCGGACGCGCCCGTCAGGCGCCGCCCTGTCGAACGCG
>NZ_JAHOPD010000015.1:0-6905 GCF_019038635.1 Micromonospora sp. WMMB482
TCGGAAGCCCGAGCCCTTCAGCCCGACGTCC
Source organism: Micromonospora sp. WMMB482 (assembly GCF_019038635.1). NCBI lineage: Bacteria > Bacillati > Actinomycetota > Actinomycetes > Micromonosporales > Micromonosporaceae > Micromonospora > Micromonospora sp. WMMB482. The sequence goes on from NZ_JAHOPD010000015.1 coordinate 32, forward strand.
GGCAAGCGGGATCCGCATTCCACGAAGCAGGACTCTTGGAGATCTTGGAAGCTTGACGCCCCTATGGGGGCCGTTTCGTACCAAGATCGCGGGGCGCGGGGCGCGGGCGCGGGTGCAGGTGCCGGGGCAGCGGATGGGCGCCGGGCCGGCCCCGGGGCAGGCGTCCGCCTGCCCCGGATCAGCGGCGGGTCAGCGGGGGACGACCCGCTCGGCGGCCCACTCCCGCCAGCCGGTCAGCTTGTCCGCCGCGGCGGCGAGCTGGTCGGCGACCGGGCCGGGGCCGGTGGAGCCGGGCGTGATGCGGGCGGCCAGCGCCGAGCGCACCGAGAGCACGTCGCGCACCGACGGGTCCAGGTGCTCGCTCACCGCGGCCAGGTCGGCGTCGGACACCTCGTCCAGCGCGCAGTCGCGGGCCGCGCAGAGCGCCACCAGCTTGCCGGTGATCTCGTGCGCGTCGCGGAACGGCACGTTGCGCCGGACCAGCCAGTCGGCGACCTCGGTGGCGAGCGAGAAGCCCGACGGCGCGGTGGCCACCAGCCGGTCCACCCGGACCGTCATGGTGGAGATCATCCCGGCCAGCGCGGGCAGCAGCAGCTCCAGCGTGTCGACCGCGTCGAACGCCGGCTCCTTGTCCTCCTGCATGTCCCGGTCGTACGTCATGGGCAGGCCCTTGAGCATGGTGAGCACGCTCATCAGGCCGCCGACCAGGCGGCCGGACTTGCCCCGGGCCAGCTCGGCGATGTCCGCGTTCTTCTTCTGCGGCATGATCGACGATCCGGTGGCGAAGGCGTCGTCCAGCTCGACCCAGCCGAACTCCTGCGACGTCCAGAGCACCACCTCCTCGCCGAGGCGGGACAGATGCACACCGATCATGGCGGTGACGAACAGGAACTCGGCCACGAAGTCGCGGTCCGCGACCGCGTCCATCGAGTTGGCGAACGAGGTGCGGAAACCCAGCTCCTTGGCGACCGCCACCGGGTCCAGCGGCAGCCCCGAGCCGGCCAGCGCGCCCGCGCCGAGCGGGCTGATCGCGGTCCGCCCGTCCCAGTCGCGCATCCGTTCCAGGTCGCGCAGCAGCGGCTGCACGTGGGCCAGCAGCCAGTGGCCGAACGTCACCGGCTGGGCGTGCTGCAGGTGCGTCATGCCCGGCGCTGCGGTGTCCACGTGCCGCTCCGCCTGCTCCACGAGGGCCTCGGCCAGCTCGACCAGCCGGGCCGCCACGCCGCGGGCGTGGTCACGCAGGTAGAGCCGCAGGTCGGTGGCGACCTGGTCGTTGCGGGACCGGCCGGCGCGCAGCTTGCCGCCGAGGCTGCCGAGCCGTTCCAGCAGGCCACGCTCCAGCGCGGTGTGCACGTCCTCGTCGTCGACCGTCGGGCGGAACGCGCCGGAGGCACACGCCGCCTCCAGGTCGTCCAGCGCCGCCAGCATCCGGCCCAGCTCATCCGGGTCGAGCAGGCCGGCGCCGGCGAGGACCCGGGCGTGCGCCCGGGAACCGGCGATGTCGTACGGGGCGAGGCGCCAGTCGAACTGGACGCTCACCGACAGCCGCGCGAGCGCCTCGGCGGGGCCGCCGGCGAACCGGCCGCCCCAGAGGCTCGTCCGGTTGGCGGCGGCGCTGTTCTCGGTCAGGCTCTTGTCGTCCACCCCACCCATTGTGGTGCCCCCCATCAGGCCCCTCCCATCCGGGCGTCCCGTCGCGCGGCCATCGTGCTGGGCAGTCCCCACAGTTGTACGAATCCCTTCGCCAGTGACTGGTCGAACGTGTCGCCGGTGTCGTAGGTGGCCAGGCCGACGTCGTAGAGGCTCGCCTCGGAGCGCCGGCCGGTCACCACCGCCCGGCCGCCGTGCAGGCGCAGCCGTACCTCGCCTGTGACGTGCCGCTGGGCGTCGTCGATGAACGCGTCCAGCGACCGCTTCAGCGGCGAGAACCAGAGCCCGTCGTAGACCAGCTCGCCCCAGCGCTGGTCGACGCCGCGCTTGAACCGGGCCAGGTCGCGTTCGACGGTGACCGCCTCCAGCTCCTGGTGGGCGGTGATCAGGGCGAGCGCGCCGGGCGCCTCGTACACCTCGCGGCTCTTGATGCCGACCAGCCGGTCCTCGACCATGTCGAGCCGGCCCACGCCGTGCGCCCCGGCCCGCCGGTTCAGCTCCCGGATCGCCTCGTAGGGCGTGACCGTCTCGCCGTCGATCGCGACCGGGACGCCGCCGTCGAACATGATCACCACGTCGTCCGGGTCGCGTTCCGACGCCGGGTCCCCGGTGTACGCGTAGAGGTCCTCGACCGGAGCGTTCCAGATGTCCTCCAGGAAGCCGGTCTCCACGGCCCGGCCCCACAGGTTCTGGTCGATCGAGTACGGCGACGCCGCCGACACGTCGATCGGCAGGCCCTTCTCCTGCGCGTACGCGATCGCCTTGTCCCGGGTCCAGGCGAAGTCCCGGGCCGGCGCGACGACCGTCAGGTCGGGCGCGAGCGCGGCCAGGCCGACCTCGAACCGGACCTGGTCGTTGCCCTTGCCGGTGCAGCCGTGCGACACGATCGTGCCGCCGTGGGCGCGCGCCGCCGCGACCAGGTGCCTGACGATCAGCGGCCGGGACAGCGCCGACACCAGCGGGTAGCGGTCCATGTAGAGGGCGTTGGCCCGGATCGCCGGCAGGCAGTAGTCGGCGGCGAACTCGTCGCGGGCGTCGACCACCTCGGACTCGACGGCGCCGCAGTCGAGCGCGCGCCGCCGGATCACGTCCATGTCCTCGCCGCCCTGACCGACGTCGACGGCGACCGCGATCACCTCCGCGCCGGTCCGCTCGGCCAGGTACGGGATGGCGACCGAGGTGTCCAGGCCCCCGGAGTACGCCAGCACGACCCGCTCGGTCACGAGGTGCCCCCTTCGGCGGTGTCGTCGCGGCGGGCCCAGGCGGCGAGCCGCTCACCCAGTGCCGCGCCGCCGCCGGCCTCGCGGGCCACGACGAGGATGGTGTCGTCGCCGGCGATGGTGCCGACGATCTCGGACAGGCCGGCCCGGTCCAGCGCGCTGGCGAGGTACTGGGCCGCGCCCGGCGGGGTACGCAGCACCGCGATGTTGCCGCTGGAATCGACGCCGTTGAGCAGCTCACGCAGCAGCCGGACCAGCCGGGCCGGTGCGCCCTCGGCGTCGCGCAGCGGCCGGTGCCCGTCCTCCGGAATCAGGTAGACCCCCCGCCCGTCGCCGCCGCGCGCGGTCACCGCTCCCAGTTCCTTCAGGTCCCGCGACAGCGTGGCCTGGGTGACCTGGATGCCGTCCCCGGCGAGCAGGTCAGCCAGCTCGGTCTGCGAGTGGATGGCAGTGTCGCGGATCAGCTCGACGATGCGGGCGTGCCGCGCGGCGCGGGTCAGCGGAGCGGTCATGCGGATTCCTCCAGGAGAAAGGTCAGCAGCGCCTTCTGGGCGTGCAGACGATTCTCCGCCTGGTCGAACACCGCGCTGTGCGGGCCGTCGAGTGCCTCGTCGGTGATCTCCTCGCCCCGGTGCGCGGGCAGGCAGTGCAGCACGATCACATCGGCGTCGGCGTGGCCGAGCATCTCGGCGTTGACCTGGTACGGCAGGAACGGGGTGATCCGGTCCAGCCCGTCTGCCTCCTGCCCCATCGACGTCCAGGTGTCGGTGGCGACGACGTGCGCGCCGCGTACCGCCTCGGCCGGGTCGGTGAGCACCCGCACCGATCCGCCGGTGGTGGTGGCGATCTTCTCCGCGCGGGCCACGACCTCCGGGTCCGGCTGGAACCCGGCCGGGCCCGCGATCCGCACGTGCATCCCGGCGGTCGCGCCGGCCAGCAGGTACGAGTGGGCCATGTTGTTCGCCGCGTCGCCCAGGTACGTGAGGATCCGACCGGCGGTGCCGCCGAAGCGCTCCCGCACGGTGAGCAGGTCGGCCAGGAGCTGGCACGGGTGGTACGTGTCGGTGAGCGCGTTGACCACCGGCACCGTGGCGTGCGCGGCGACCTCGGCGATCCGGTCGTCGCCGTGGGTGCGCAGCACGATCGCGGCGACGTAGCGGGACAGCACCCGGCCCGCGTCGGCGAGCGTCTCGCCCCGACCGAAGTGGGTGACCTGGGTGTCCACCACGAGCGGGTGCCCGCCCAGCTCGGCGATGCCCACGTCGAACGAGATCCGGGTGCGCAGGCTCTGCTTGTCGAACAGCACCGCCACCGACCTCGGCCCGGTCAGGGGCTGGTGCGCGTACCGGTCGGCCTTCATCCGGGCGGCGAGGTCGAGCACGGCGGCCTGCTCGGCGGGCGTGAGATCGTCGTCGCGCAGGAAGTGGCGGATCATGCGGGAGCCTCCGTCGGGGTCGGGGCGCCGGGCGCGGCGGCATCGGCGGGAGCGGTGGTGTCGGCGGGTGCCGCGATGCCGGCGGGCGCTACGGCGCCGGTGGAAGGGGCCGGCGCGGCGGCGGACAGCGCGGCCGGCAGGGCGGCGACGAACGCGTCGGCCTGCGCCCCGGTGAGGATCAGCGGCGGGGCGAGGCGGACCACGTCCGGCTGCACCGGGTTGACCAGGAAACCCGCCTCGCGCAGCGCGGCCGTGGCCGCACCGGAGACCGGCTGGTCGAGCACGATGCCGAGCAGCAGCCCGGCACCGCGCACCTCGCGGACCAGCGGATGCCCGAGCGCCTCGACGCCACGCCGCAGCCGCTCGCCGACGCGCTTGACGTGGTCGAGCAGGCCCTCCTGCGCGATCGTGGACACGACCGCGAGCGCGGCGGCGCAACTGACCGGGTTGCCGCCGAACGTGGTGCCGTGCGAGCCCGGGTGAGCAGGTCGGCGGCCCGGCCGAAGGCCAGGCAGGCGCCCAGCGGCAGCCCGCCGCCGAGGCCCTTGGCGAGCGTGACGACGTCCGGCTCGACGCCCTCGGCCTGGTGGGCGAACCAGTGGCCGGTCCGGCCGACGCCGGTCTGCACCTCGTCGAGCACCAGCAGCGCGCCGCGCGCGGCGGTGATCCGCCGGGCCGCGGCCAGGTAGCCGGGCGGCGGGACGACCACGCCGTTCTCGCCCTGGATCGGCTCGATGATCAGCATGGCGGTGTCGTCGGTGACCGCCTCGGCCAGCGCGTCGGCGTCGCCGAACGGCACGTGCGTCACGTCGCCGGGCAGCGGGCGGAACGGGTCGGCCTTGGCCGGCTGCCCGGTCAGCGCCAGTGCGCCCCATGGTCCGGCCGTGGAAGCCGCCGTGGGTGGCGACCACGTGCCGGCGGCCGGTGAGCCGGGACAGCTTGAACGCGGCCTCGTTGGCCTCCGCGCCGGAGTTGGCGAAGAACACCCGGCGCTCACCGCGCCGGCCCGTCGGTCGCCGGCGCCCCGCTCGTCGGCGCGTCCGATCCCGGCGCGGTCGGTGACGCTTCGTCCAGCGGTCCGGCGCACTCCCGCGGAGACCGGGCACGACGCGTGCGCCGCCGAGCGGGACCAGCTCCACGTTGCGGCTCACGCCCGGCTCGAACCGGACCGAGGTGCCCGCCGGGACGGCGAGACGCTGGCCCCAGGCGGCGGCCCGGTCGAACATCAGGGCCGGGTTGGCCTCGGCGAAGTGGTAGTGCGAGCCGACCTGCACCGGACGGTCGGCGGTGTTGACCACGACCACGTGGTCACCGGACGACCTGCGTTGATCTCGACCGGGCCGGCCGCCGGCAGGATCTCCCCGGGGATCACGGGATCGGGTGGTGCACCGTCACGAGCTTGGTACCGTCCGGGAACGTCGCCTCCACCTGCACCTCCCTCAGCAGTTCGGGGATGCCGTCCTGGACGTCCTCGCGGCCGAGCACCGTCCGGCCGCGGACATGAGGTCGACCACCGACCGTCCGTCGCGGGCCCTTCGAGCAGGAAGGCGGTGATGATCGCGACGGCTTCGGGATAGTTGAGTCGCAGGCCGCGCTCGCGGCGGCGGCGAGCGACGTCGGCCGCGACGTGGACGAGCAGGCGGTCCTGCTCGTGCGGGCTGAGGAACACGGGATTCTCCGGTGGGCATCGGCGTGGCCTCGCTCGCCGTCGGCTCCGCGCGGAGCCGCGCCGGGCAGCACCACCCGGAGGAGGAGCTGAGGTCACACGACCGCCGCGACGCCGCCGACGGGTGGCCCGGGACTCCACCGTCCGGCCCGCGCGACGGGCACCCGGCGGTGTCGGTCGGATGCGGACCGCACCGCCCACCGCTTGAGCCGACCGTAGAGGATCGCCACCGCGGGGGCAACAGTGTGCTCGGCATCAGGGATCGAGCCGCGCGGCGTCGGGGTCGGACAGCCGACTCCGCAAACGCAAAACGGTGCGCGCTGAAGTGGATCTCAGCGCGCACCGTGAACCTACGGGTCGTGCGGACCTGCTGGCAGTTGCAGATTGCAGGCGGGCTACAGGTTGTTGATTCGCGCCACCAGCTCTGCCTCGGTCAGGTTTTCCAGCACCGCGTCCTGCTTGCGGCCCAGGACCGCCAGCAGCTTCTCCTTCTCCAGCTTCTTGGCCGCCGCCGCCTTCGCCGCCTGCTCCTCCGCGAGGCGGACGGCGATGACGTGCTTGACGACCTCCAACTTGGTCTCCAAGATCGCCTTGGCCGGATTGGCCTCGGTGGCCACGAACGACTCGGTGTCGACGGCCTTGAGCTCGCGTTGACCGCCTTGGCGACATCATCGAGGCTGAAGCCGGACTTGGCGGTCAGCGGAAGCTCCCACAACTGTTCCGTGGTCAGCTGTCCTTGGCCGACGGGTAGCGGAACTTCTCCGCGTGGCCTTCTCGAAAATGGTCACGATGCCTCTCTCCGATGTCTGGGTAGGAAATCAGAACTGGATGCCGATGAGCCGGCGCCGACCACTGGTCATGTCACCTTGGCGACCACGGAGCTGCGGACCGTGGAGCTGAAGC
>NZ_JAHOPD010000016.1:0-12235 GCF_019038635.1 Micromonospora sp. WMMB482
TGGCGCAAGAGCCCGACCCCGGTGTTCGCCAGCAACGCCGCCACCGGCCAGTACGGCCCCGGCCACAACTCCTTCACCGTCTCCGAGGACGGGCAGAGCGACATCCTGGTCTAACCACGACCGCAACTACCGGGACATCAGCGGCGACCCGCTCAACGACCCGAACCGCCGGACCAGGATCCAGAAGCTGTACTGGAACGCCGACGGCACCCCGAACTTCGGCATCCCGGTGCCCGACGGGGCCACCCCGGTCCGGCTGCGGTCACACGATCTGGCCGGCGCTACGTCCGTCACTACGACTACCGGGCCCGCGTCGAGCCGAACGTGACGAACCTGGCCGACTCGCAGTTCCGCGTCGTCCCCGGCCTCGCCGGCGGGGGCAACCGTGTCGCTGGAGTCGACGAACTTCCCCGGCTACTTCCTGCGCCACCGTGACTTCGCCCTCTACGTGGAACGGGACGACGGATCGACGTTGTTCGACGGCGATGCGAGCTTCCACCGGCGCTCCGGCCTGGCCGCCATTGCCGGGCTCTCCCTGGAGTCGCAGAACTTCCCCGCCGGTACGGTCCGCCACCGGGACGGACTGCTGCACCTCGAAACTGTCAGTTCGAGCGCCGACCGTGACTCCGCCACCTTCCACCTCGAATAGCGGTCGCCAACTCGCCCTGTCCACCACCGACGCGCTCCCCTCGTCCTCCCGACGCAGGGCTCGGCGTGACGGCCCTCACGGGAAGGTTCAACCATGTTCAACCCGTCAGTGAAGTCGCCCCCAGGGGCGCGTAGCCCGGCCCTTCGTGCCGGCCTGGCGCTGGCCCTGGTGGCGGGGCTGGCCGCTGGCCGGCGTGATCGGCGTCGTCCTGGTGGTCGCGTCGCCGCCGCCCAGGCCGCTCCATCGACACCGGCGCCTGGTACGTGTTGGTCAACCGCAACAGCGGCAAGGTCTCGATGTCACCGATACGTCGACCGCCGATGGAGCGCCGCTGCAGCAGTGGTCCCGTAACGACGGCGCCTGGCAGCAGTTCCGGTTCGTCAGCTCCGGCAGCGGCTACTACCGGCTGCAGAACCGCAACAGCGGCAAGGTGGTCGACCTGTGGGAGTGGAACACCGCCGACGGCGCGGAGTACGGCAGTGGCCGATCTCAACGCCACCAACCCAGCAGTTCCGGGTCCTCGACTCGGACAGCGGCTACGTCCGCCTGATCAACCGGCACTCGAACAAGGCCATGGAGGTGTGGGAGTGGTCCACCGCCGACGGCGGCCGGATCTCCCAGTACGCCGACCTCAACGGCGCCAACCAGCAGTGGCAGCTCGTTCCGATCGGCGGCGGCGGTCCCGGGACGCCACAGACCGGCCTGGTCGGCTGGGCCACCCAGAACGGCGGCACCACCGGCGGCGGCAACGCGCGGTAACCACGGTGACCAGCGCGTCCGGGCTGTCGAGCGCGCTCGGCTCGTCCCAGCGCCGCGGTGATCCGGGTGTCGGGCACGATCTCCTGCTCCGGGATGCTGCGGGTCCGGTCCAACAAGACGATCCTCGGCAACGCCGGCGCGACGATCTCCGGTGTGATTCACCGTCAACGGGGACCGCAACGTCATCATCCGCAACCTGAACTTCCGCAACTGGAGCGACGACGCGATCAACGTGGAGCAGTCGGCCACGAACATCTGGATCGACCACAACAGCTTCACCAACGGGTACGACGGCGCTGTCGACATCAAGCGCGGCTCCGACTTCGTCACCGTGTCCTGGAACCGCGTCTACGGCCACGACAAGTCGATGCTGCTGGGCCACAGCGACGACAACGGCAGCCAGGACATCGGACACCTGCGGGTCACCTACCACCACAACTGGTTCGACGGCTCCAACCAGCGCCACCCGCGGGTCCGCTTCGGCAACCCGGTTCACGTCTACAACAACCTCTACAGCAACGTCGGCGGCTACGGCGTCGCCTCGACGATGAACGCCGGGGTGCTCGTCGAGGGCAACTACTTCGAGAACACCGCCGACCCCTACCATCGCGGCGAGGGCTCGTCCGGTCCCGGTTCGCTGGTCGCCCGCAACAACTGCTTCGTCAACTCGGGCAGCGGACAGGCCGGCGGCAGCGTGGCCAGCATCCCGTACCCGTACCCGATGGACGCCGCCTGTAACGTGAGGCCGTCGTGACGGCGGGTGCCGGAGCCGGCCGCATCGGCGTCTGACCGGCACGGACCTGCATCACCACGTCACCGGCCGGGCCGCCCCGAGATCGCACTCGGGACGACTCGGCCGGCGTACGCGCTACCCGAGATCGGCCGTCCTCGGAGCGGGTTCGTCGGACGCCTGCCGGTCGAACCTGAGGTTCGGCGCACCGCGCCCCGCTCGGGCTGACCGGTCCGATCCCAGCGTGACGAGGTGACCGGCACCGACTGCTAGTCTGCGCGTCGCCGCAGGAGTGCCCGACGGGGCGCCGCGGCCGATGGAGGAACCAGCATGCAGGCGATCCTGCGGTCACGTCGTCGGCTGGTGGCCGGGGTCGCCCTGGTGCTTCTGTCGGTCGGCTGCGGCGCCGACGCACCCCGCCGGGCCGACAACCCGGCCGCCGCGCCCACTCCGCGAGCCCGGCCGGCCCGCCGGAACCGCCGCGGCAGCGGCACGAGTGCACGGGCCGGCCTGGGCGCCACGCCGGTGGGACTGCCCGCAGGCAGGTGGCGCCGGCCCGGTCGCCGAGTCGGCTCACTCCGACCGCCGGGTCGTACCTGGGGCGGGCCGGCGGCGTGGCGACGCGGTGGACGTGACCCCGGGATGCCAGCTCGTGGTCGGTGGCCGGTTCACCGCGGTGGCCGGCGGACCGGCGACCACGATCGGCCGGGGCGGCGCCGGCACGGTGCTGCTCCTCGACGGTGCCGGCCGGCGGTCTGCTGCGTACCGTCCGGCTGGCCGGCGCCGTCGAGGACCTGGAGGTACGCCGGCCGGCGGGGAGATCGCGGTGGCGACCGACCGTGGCGTCATGCTGCTGGACCCGACGGCGGACCGGGTCCGTTGGCAGCGCGGCGGCGCCGCCGCCGGGTAGCGGTCGGGTCCGCCGGCACGGTCGCGGCGCTGCGCGGTGCCACCGTCACCGTGTACGACCTGGGCGGCGCGACACTGGCCCAGGTCGCGTTGCGCGGACGCACGGTCAGCGACGTGGCGGTGGACGACCGCAGCGGTCTGATCTTCGTCAGTGGTTCCGGCAGACCGGCGTGGCCGGTGCGTGCCGGTGCAGATCGCCTATGTGCACGCCTACGACCGGCAGGGGAAGCTGCGGTGGCGGGCCTACGACCATCCCGTGGACCGGTTGGGTGACCTGTGCGCGGACAGCCGTGCCGACCGGTCGCGATGGGCCGTGACGGGCGTCTGTACATGGCGGGGGAGACCGCCGGTGGGAACACGATCTTCTCGCGTTCGGCCGGCGACCCTGGACGCGCCGCGCCGAACGTGGTCACCGACGACTTCAGCGGGCCAGCATTCCGCGTCCAGCCGGGCGCGCAGCGCGTCAGCTCGGCCCAGAGCACGCCGGGGAGCTGTCCCCGAACTTCTCGAACCACTCGTGACCAGCGGCAGCTCGTTGCGCCACTCGTCCGCGTCGACCTTCAGCGCGATCCGACGTCATCGGGGGTCATGTCCAGACCCTCGACGTCGAGCGCGTCCTGCGCCGGGACCATGCCGATCGGCGTCTCCACGGCCTCGGCCGGCCCTCCAGCCGCTCGATGACCCACTTGAGCACGCGGGAGTTCTCGCCGAAGCCCGGCCAGAGGAAGTTGCCCTCGGCGTCCTTGCGGAACCAGTTCACGTAGTAGATCTTGGGCAGCTTGGACTCGTCGCCGTCCGTGCCCTTGCCCATCTCGATCCAGTGCCGGAAGTAGTCGCCGGCGTGGTAACCGATGAACGGCAGCATGGCCATCGGGTCGCGGCGGACGACACCGACCGCGCCGGAGGCGGCGGCGGTCGTCTCCGAGGAGAGGGTGGCGCCCATGTAGACGCGTGCACCCAGTCGCGGGCCTCGGTGACCAGCGGGATGGTGTCCCGCCGGCGGCCACCGAACAGAATCGCGTCGATCGGCACGCCGTTCGGGTCGTAGTAGTCGTCGGCCAGGATCGGGCACTGCGTGATCGGGGTGCAGAACCGGCTGTTCGCGTGCGAGGAGAGGCTCTCGCTCTCCGGCGTCCAGTCGTTGCCCTTCCAGTCGACCAGGTGCGCCGGCGGCTCACCCATGCCCTCCCACCAGATGTCGCCGTCGTCGGTGAGCGCCACGTTGGTGAAGACGGAGTTGCCCCGGTCCAGCGTCCGCATGGCGTTGGCGTTCGTCTTCCAGTCGGTGCCGGGAGCGACGCCGAACAGGCCGTACTCGGGGTTGATCGCGTAGAGCCGGCCGTCCGCGCCGAACCGCATCCAGGCGATGTCGTCGCCGATGGTCTCGACCTTCCAGCCCGGGATGGTCGGCTCCAGCATGGCGAGGTTGGTCTTGCCGCAGGCCGACGGGAAGGCGCCGGCGATGTGGTAGACCTTGCCCTCCGGCGAGGTGATCTTGAGGATCAGCATGTGCTCGGCCAGCCAGCCCTCGTCGCGCCCCATCACGCTGGCGATACGCAGCGAGTAGCACTTCTTGCCGAGCAGCGAGTTGCCGCCGTAGCCGGAGCCGTACGACCAGATCTCCCGGGTCTCCGGGAAGTGCGAGATGTACTTGGTCTCGTTGCACGGCCACGCCACGTCCTGCTGGCCCGGCGCGAGCGGGGCGCCGATGGAGTGCAGCGCGTGCACGAAGTCGGCGTCGTCGCCCATCGCCGAAAGGATCGCCGACCCCATCCGGGTCATGATCCGCATCGAGGCGACGACGTACGGGCTGTCGGTGATCTCCACGCCGAACATGGGGTTCTCGGCCTCGACCGGGCCCATGCAGAACGGGATGACGTACATGGTGCGCCCGCGCATGCTGCCGCGGTACAGCTCCGTCATCGTCCGCTTCATCTCGGCCGGCGCCATCCAGTTGTTGGTGGGGCCGGCGTCCGCCTCGTCGACGGAGCAGATGAAGGTGCGCTCCTCCACCCGGGCGACGTCCGTGGGGTCGGTACGCGCGTAGAACGAGTTGGGCTTCTTCTCGGGATTCAGGCGGATCAGGGTGCCGCTTTCGACGAGTTCGTCGGTGAGGCGGCGCCACTCCTCATCAGACCCGTCCACCCAGACCACGCGGTCCGGGGTGGTCAGTTCCGCGACCTCACGGACCCAGGCGAGCAGCTTGGGGTGGGACGTCGGGGCCTGATCGATACCCCGAACAGCAGCCGGAGCAACCATGTCACTTCTCCTTGTGGTCGACGCTGACCGATCTATGGGGTGCACGAGTTCCGGCGGGCTGGTACGCCGCCTCGTGGAAACCTGGGATTGGGCTCAGCGTAAACCGGACTGCCCCGCCAGTCAGTGGGACTGGTTGTGAAGAACTGCACAAGGTACGGCCACGCTGCGGCATCACGATCTGATACCCGCTTTCGCGCGCAGTTTCACGCAAATCCTGCGGTGAACCTTCGACGGCCGGGTCCGGCACCGGAGTGACCGCGACGCCGGATCGCGGGGAAGCGTACGAACATGTCACGAAAGACGATTCCGTGATGCGCTCCACAGATTCGCACAGCGCGTTACGCTCTGCTCACGGACATCGAGAACGGGCCACGCCCTCGGCGACCCCCGCGGGCCCGAGCGCGACGGCCGCGGCGAAGCCGTCGTGGCCGACTCGCCGTTGCAGTCCGCCCGGTCACCGCGCAACCGGTACTCTCGGCGGGTGGCCGCGACGATGACCGGAGACCAGCCGGGCGCTCCGCAGACCCGCCGAGGTCCGATCGGAGCACTGCTCGACCGTTTCGGTCACCTGATCCATGAGCTGAGCAAATTCGCCACCGTCGGCGGCTTCGCCTTCGTCGTGGACTTCATCCTCTTCAACTACCTGTCCAGTGGCCGGGACATGGCCCCGCTGGCCGCGAAGACCATCTCCACGGTGATCGCCGCGACCGTCGCCTTCCTCGGCAACCGGTTCTGGACCTGGCGGCACCGGCAGCGGTCGCACCCGGCCCGCGAGTACGCGCTGTTCTTCTTCTTCAACGCGGTCGGCCTCGGCATCGCGGTGGCCTGCCTGGCGATCAGCCACTACGGGCTGGGCGCGATCTGGCCCGCGGTGTTCCAGACCCCCCTGGCCGACAACATCGCCAGCTTCGTCGTCGGCACCGGCCTGGGCACCCTCTTCCGGTTCTGGTCGTACCGACGGTTCGTCTTCGTCGAGGCGGGAACACCTCCCGTTCCCGCAACGAGCCACGACCGAGAGTCCGGGGCGTGACGAACCGCCCATCCCGACCCGCCGGGCCCAGCCGGCCCAGCCAACTGCCTAAGGTGTTCCGCATGCCTGGAGTCCGTCTGCTGCCCGAGCGCTGGCAGAAGTTCATCCACGAGGCGCTCAAATTCGGCATCGTCGGCGGCATCAACACCGTCATCAATTACGCGGTGTTCAATGCTCTTGCACTCACGGTTTTCCGTGACGGCCAACTGAAGGCGACAGTGATCGCGACCATCGTCGCCACGATCACGTCGTATCTGATGAATCGCCACTGGACGTACCGCGATCGACCGAAATCGGCACTGCGGCGCGAGTACGTCCTGTTCTTCCTCTTCAACGGCGCGGGCCTGGTCATCGAACTCGGCGTCCTGGCCCTGGCCAAGTACGGCCTCGGCGTACACGGCCTGCTCGCGCTGAACCTCGCCAAGACCATCGGTGTCGTGCTGGCCACGCTCTTCCGCTTCTGGTCCTACCGGACGTTCGTCTTCCAGCCGGTCCCAAGCACGCCGAGGAGACCTGGCACTCGGTGCCGCGTGACGAGTGGGACAACGTCGCCGAGATGGACCCGGTGGCCGAGCTGGCCGAATCGGTCAGCGAGCTGGAGGAGGACCAACCGCGTCCGGGCGCCGGCCGGGCGGCCGACTTCCCGCCACCGCGGGGCCACCGCCCCGCACCGGCGGACGCCGGACTCGGCGGCGCGCTCGGCACCGACCTGGACGCCGAACTCGCCGCGGAACTCCAGCCCCGCCGCGCCCGCCGCTGAACGACGAGGGGCCGGCACCCCCGTCAGGGGTGCCGGCCTTCTCCGTCGGCGGGTCAGGGCTGGTCGCGCAGGGACTTGCCCTCGGACATGTCGGCCAGGATCTCGCGCATCTCGCCGTCGCCCAGGCTGTGCTTGTCGTGGTGCGCCTCGACCAGCTCGTAGAGCTTCGTCTGCACCTTGTCCACGCCCGGCACGTCGTGCAGCACCGACTGGCCGCGCTCACCCGCCGACTCGATGGTCAGCGTGCCGCAGCCGAGCAGCCGCTCCACGAAACGCTGGTGCATGGCGTGGTCGTTGATCCGGGTCAGCGGCAGATCCCGCGGTTGCGCGACAGCACACCCTGCTGGAGCAGCACCCGCTCGTTGGTGAACAGGTAGTGCGTGGTGCGCCAGACCAGGACCGGCCGCAGACCCAGCCACAACACCAGCACCAGACCGGCCACCGCGATCGCGTAGAGCGCGATCGTGCCGCCGCTGCCGTCGGGCAGCAGGAGCCACCCGGCGACGACCGCCGCGACGGCGAGCACGAGCACCAGGACCGGCCGGATCAGGGCCTTCCAGTGCGGGTGCAGGTGCAACACGACGTGGCTCGTCCTCGGTGAGCACGTCTTCGGGAACGCCACGGCGGAACCTCCTCGCAGAACCGGACGCGCTGACGTAACCGGTCTCCGCGTCCGACCGGCATCGGCCGCGCGGGCGGCTGCACGTGGTTCCGCGCGGGCGGCTGCCCGTATCTCCAGGCAGGCCGTACCAGGTCGGCGGCGGCGCGGCCGGACAGCAACGCCGGCCGGGCCATCGGCAGGGACCGGAACCGGTCCACCACGCCCCGGCCGGCGTCCACCGCGACCGCCGACGCGGTCGCGCCGAGGCCGTAGAGCATCGTCATGACGAACACACCGGCAGCAGGAACTCCCGGTAGCTGCCGTCGCCCGGCACCGTCATGCCGCTGCCGAACACGTAGCCGAACACCAGCACGAACATGATCGGCAGCTGGCTGAAGTAGAGGATGATCTCCTCCGGGGCGCGGACCACGTGCCGCATGTTCCGCCCGGCCATCAGCCACCCGTCGGTCAGCGCCCTCACGACGACACCCCCACCCGCTGCGCGCCGGCGTGACCGCCGCCGGTGAGCCGCAGGAACGCCTCGTCAGCGTCGGGCGGCGCACCAGGACGTCCTCCACCGCGACTCCGGCGTCGTCGAGGGCCCGCAGCACGGCGGTGAGCACGACGATCGGTCGGCCACCGGCGCGTCCACCGGCGCAGTTCGGGGTCCACGGTCGCGGTCGCGGCGGTGGCGCGTTCCACCACCGCCGCCGCGGCGGGCAGGTCCGCCGCGTCGCGGACCACCAGTTCCAGCCGGTCGGCGCCGATGCGGGCCTTCAACCGGTCCGGGGTGCCCTCGGCCACGACCCAGCCGGTGTCGATGACGCACACCCGGTCGGCGAGGTGGTCGGCCTCCTGCAGGTACTGGGTGGTCAGCAGCACCGTGGTGCCGTCGGCGACCAGTTCCCGCACCGCCGTCCACAGGCCGTTGCGGCTGCGCGGGTCCAGGCCGGTGGTCGGCTCGTCGAGGAACAGCACCCGCGGCGGCACCACCAGGCTTGCCGCCAGGTCCAGGCGGCGGCGCATCCCGCCGGAGTAGCCGCCGGCCGACCGGTCCGCGGCCTCGGTCAGGCCGAACCGGTCCAGCAGTTCCTCGGCGCGGCGGCGGGCCGGCGCGCGGACAGCCGTCGCAGCCGGCCGAACAGCACCAGGTTCTGCCGCCCGCTGAGTCACCTCGTCGACCGCCGCGTACTGGCGGTCAGGCTGATCGCGGCACGCACCCGGTCCGGGTCGGCGGCGACGTCGTACCCGCCACCTGGCCCGGCCGGCGTCGAAAACGCAGCAGCGTGGTGAGGATCCGCACCGCTGTGGTCTTGCCCGCCCCGTTGGGGCCGAGCACCCCGTACACGGTGCCGGCCGGCACGGCCAGGTCGAAGCCGTTCCAGGGCGGTGGTGCGTCCGTACGTCTTCCGTATCCCGTCGCCAGCACGGCCGTCGTGTCGTCGCTCATGGCCGTCAGCGTCACCGGTGGCGCTGACCGGGCGCGTACCGCGCGCGCACCGCGGGGCGCCGCGCCGGTCAGCGGCCGTCGACCAGCGCCAGCGCCCGCTGCCGGGGCAGGTCCGCGCCCCGGGCGTACGCGGTGGCGAACGCCGCCTCGCCCAGGTGTTTCCGCAGCGTGGCCGCGGTGGGTGTGCCGGCCGGGGCGTCGGCCCGCGCCGGTGCCGGCCAGCAGCGCCGCCGCCGCGCCGAGCAGACGGGCCGCCGACTCGTGATCGCCGTCACGCAGCAGCGGCCCGGCCAGCCGTCGGCCGCCGCGGCCCACCACCGGCGCGTCCCCCGCCCCGATGCCGGCGGTGAGGACCTGCCGGTAGCAGGGAGTGGGCCCGCCGCGGTGTCGCCGGCGGCGTCGGCGAGCTGCCCGAGCGTCACCAGCGCCGCCAGCCGCACCACCTCGGCGCCGAACCAGCCCGACGGGCATTCCGCAATCGCCCGCTCGCACAGCTCCCGCGCCCGCTGCGGGTCGCCGTCACGGCGGGCGATCTCGCCGAGCCCCAGGTACGCGGCGGCGACCAGCTCCGGCGCGCCGGCCGGACCGGCGATGCGCCGCACCCGCCGGAAGTCCTCGGCCGCGCCGGCCAGGTCAACGGCGGCGAGCCGCCCGTCGGCGCGGGTACGCAACAGCTCGCAGGTCCAGTGTGGAGACGAGCTGCTCGGCCAGGTCCAGCGCCTCCGCCATCGGCGCGGCCGCGGACGCGACGTCACCGGCGCGGTAGGCGGCCTCGGCGCGGGTGGACAGCGTCACGATCATGCCCAGCGGTCGTCGAGGGCCGGGAAACCGGCCAGCGCGGCGTCCAAATCGGTGCGGGCCGGGCGTGACGGTTGTGCAGCAGACTGACCATCGCGGTGCCGAGCAGGCCCAGTGCCCGGCTCCACGGGTCGGCGCCGAGCAGCCGGTCCCGGACGGCCTGTTCGTGCAGCGCCGCCGCGTCCTCCGGAGACGGGGGCCGCTGGCCATGCCGGACAGGTACAGCAGGAACGGATGCCGGGGCGGCCGGGCCAGGGTCCACAGGATCCGGGCCGCGGCGTCGACCTCGCTGCGGTCGCCGCCACCGGCGAGCGTGGCGACCAACAGAGCCAGCGCGTACTCCTCGGCCAGGCCGTCGGGCGCGCCGTCGAGCCGGTCGACCAGCCGCCGGGCCAGGGCCGCGCCTCCCGCGCAGGCCCCGCAGCCACCAGTAGAACGCCAGCGCCGCGACCAGCCGCAACCCGATGCCGGTGTCCGTGTGCCGCAGCGCCGCGTGCAGGCGTCGCGGGCGGCGTCCAGGCGGCGCAGCCACGGTCCTGGCCGCCGCCGCGCAGCGCCGCGTCGCCCGTGAGCGCCAGGTCCAGGAAGTACGCGGCGTGCGCGTCGCGCACCCGCCCCGTCTCGCCGCCCTCGGCCAGCCGGGCGGATGCGAACTCGCGGATCGTCTCCAGCATCCGGTAGCGCCCGCCGGTGGCCTCCACCAGCGACTTGTCCACCAGGCCGGTGAGCACGTCCAGGACGTCACCGGCGTCCGGCGCGCACACCGCCGCACGGCGGCCAGGTCGGCGGCGCCGGCGAACACGCTCATCCGGGCGGCCAGCCGCCGCTCCGGCTCGTCGAGCAGATCCCAGCTCCACCCCACCACCGCCTCCAGCGTGCGGTGCCGGGGCGCCGCGGTGCGGTCACCGCGGCGCAGCAGCCGGAACCGGTCGGTCCAGACGCGCCGCGACCTGCGTCACCGGTAGGGCCCGCAGCCGCGCCCGGCCAGCTCCAGGGCCAGCGGCAGCCCGTCGAGGGTACGGCAGATCCGCAGCACCGCCGGGGTGGTGACGGCGTCGAGGGTGAACCCGGGCGACACGTCGGCGGCGCGGTCGGTGACAGCCGCACCGCCGGGTACGCGGCTTGCCGTCTCCGGTGCGGCGGCCCGTCGGGGCGGCAGCCCGCCCGAACGGGCACAGCGCCTCGCCGGTGAGGCCAGCGGCTCCCGGCTGGTGGCGAGCACCGCAGAACCCGGGGGCGGCGGCGAGCAGGCGGCGGTCAGCCGGGCCGCGTCGTCGATCACGTGCTCGCAGTTGTCCAGCACCAGCAGCAGCCGCCGGTCGGCCAGCGCGGCCACCAGCCGGTCGGTCAGGTCGGCCGGGCCGCCGGGGTGCGCAGGCCCGCGTCGCGCAGGTCCAGCGCGGCCAGCACGGCCGGCGCGACCGGCGCCCGGGGCGCGACAGCGGCCAGCTCCACCAGGCACACCGGCCCGTCGTGGCCGGACGCGACGGTGGGGCCAGCGGGTCTTGCCGGCGCCGCCGGGCCGTGCAGGGTGACCAGTTCGCGCCGCGCCGAGCAGGTCGTGCACGCGCCGCAGTTCCGGTTCCCGGCCGACGAAAACTGGTCAGCGGGCTGGGTAGCCGGGCGGGGCGGCGCGGCGTCGTCGCGCAGCAGCGCCGTGTGCAGCGCGACCAGCTCCGCCGTCGGTCGGTGCCCAGTTCCTCGGCCAGGACCCGGCGGGCGTCGGCGTAGGCGGCGAGGGCCTCGGCGCGGCGGCCGGCACTGTGCAGGGCACGCATCAGCAGCCCGTGCAGCCGTTCCCGCAGGGGATGCGCGGCCACCAGGTCGCGTAGCTCGGCGATCAGCGGTGCGCCGGCCGGTGCCAGTGCCAGTTCCGCCTCGACCCGGTCCTCGACCGCGGCCAGGCGCGCCTGGCGCAGCCGTGCCGATCGGCGTCGGCGAAACGGCGCGTCCGTCACGTCCGCGAGGGGTTCACCGCGCCACAGGCCGAGCGCGTCGCGCAGCAACGCCGCCGCGCCGGCCGGATCACCGGCGGCGAGCGCCGCCCGCCCGGCAGCGGCCAGCCCGGTGAACCGGTGCACGTCCACCCGCTGGGGGTCGACGGCCAGCCGGTAGCCGGCCGGGCCGAACTCGACGGGCGCGCCCGCAGCAGCCGCCGCAGCCGCGACACCTGCGACTGGAGCGCGTTCGCGGCCTGCTCGGGTGGCCGGTCGCCGTACACGCGTCGACGAGGCGCTGCGGCGCCACGGTGCGGCGGCGTCGAGCAGCAGCAGCACCAGCAGCGCGCGTA
>NZ_JAHOPD010000017.1:0-2861 GCF_019038635.1 Micromonospora sp. WMMB482
CCCGCCCTACCCTCGTCCGGGCCGCCGAAACGGCCGCGGGCCGCTACCGCTGACCGCCGTGAGCGGCCGTTCAGCGAGCCGGGGCGTGCTTCCGGCGCACCGGACCCGCCCGGCCGTCGTGCCGGCCCGGCACCGCGGCGCAGCATGACGGCATGGGCGCGTATCGATCAGCGTACGAGCGGAGCATCGCCGACCCGGCCGGCTTCTGGCGGGACGCGGCGGCCGGCATCGACTGGGTCATCCCGCCGGAACGCATCCTCGACGAGGAGGCGGCGCCGCTGTACCGCTGGTTCCCCGACGGGGTGCTGAACACCTGCCACAACGCGCTCGACCGGCACGTCGCCGCCGGGCGGGGCGACCAGCCCGCGCTGATCCACGACAGCCCGGTGACCGGCACGGTCCGCACGCTCACCTACGCCGGACTGCTCGCCGAGACGGCCCGGTTCGCCGGTGCGCTGCGCCGACTCGGCGTCGGCCGGGGCGACCGGGTGCTGCTCTACCTGGCGATGGTGCCGGAGGCGGTGATCGCCATGCTGGCCTGCGCCCGGATCGGCGCGGTGCACTCGGTGGTCTTCGGTGGCTTCGCCGCGCACGAGCTGGCCGTCCGGATCGACGACGCGCGGCCGAAGGTGGTGGTGGCCACCTCCTGCGGGATCGAGGCCGACCGGGTGGTCCCGTACCACCCGATCCTCGCCGCCGCGCTCGACGAGGCCGCGCACGCGCCGGAGCGCTGCGTGGTGGTGCAGCGCCCGCAGGAGCCGGCCCCGCTGGTGCCCGGCCGCGACCTGACCTGGGCCGAGGTGATGGCGGACGCGGAACCGGCGCCGTGCGAGCCGGTGGCCGCCACCGACCCGCTCTACGTCCTCTACACCTCCGGCACCACCGGGCGGCCCAAGGGCGTGGTGCGGGACAACGGCGGGCACGCGGTGGCGCTGCGGTGGTCGATGCGCCACGTCTACGGCATCGAGCCGGGCGAGGTCTTCTGGGCGGCCTCCGACGTGGGCTGGGTGGTCGGCCACTCCTACATCGTGTACGCGCCGCTGCTCACCGGTGCGACCACCGTGCTCTACGAGGGCAAGCCGGTCGGCACCCCCGACGCCGGGGCGTTCTGGCGGGTCGCCGCCGAGCACCGGGTGGCCGCCCTGTTCACCGCGCCCACCGCGATCCGGGCGATCCGCCGCCAGGACCCGGACGGCGAGCACATCACCCGGTACGACCTGAGCGCGCTGCGTACCCTGTTCCTCGCCGGTGAGCGGCTGGACCCGGACACCTGGGCCTGGGCGGGCCAGCGGCTCGGCGTACCGGTGGTGGACAACTGGTGGCAGACGGAGACCGGCTGGCCGGTGGCGGCAACCCGCGCGGCCTGGAGCCGCTGCCGATCAAGCCGGGGTCGCCGACGGTGCCGGTGCCCGGCTACGACGTGCGCGTGGTCGACGGCGCGGGCCGGCCGGCCGCGCCGTCGACCACGCGCACGTCGTAGCCGGGCACCGGCACCGTCGGCGACCCCGGCTTGATCGGCAGCGGCTCCAGGCCGCGCGGGTTGCCGCCACCGGCCAGCCGGTCTCCGTCTGCCACCAGTTGTCCACCACCGGTACGCCGAGCCGCTGGCCCGCCCAGGCCCAGGTGTCCGGGTCCAGCCGCTCACCGGCGAGGAACAGGGTACGCAGCGCGCTCAGGTCGTACCGGGTGATGTGCTCGCCGTCCGGGTCCTGGCGGCGGATCGCCCGGATCGCGGTGGGCGCGGTGAACAGGGCGGCCACCCGGTGCTCGGCGGCGACCCGCCAGAACGCCCCGGCGTCGGGGGTGCCGACCGGCTTGCCCTCGTAGAGCACGGTGGTCGCACCGGTGAGCAGCGGCGCGTACACGATGTAGGAGTGGCCGACCACCCAGCCCACGTCGGAGGCCGCCCAGAAGACCTCGCCCGGCTCGATGCCGTAGACGTGGCGCATCGACCACCGCAGCGCCACCGCGTGCCCGCCGTTGTCCCGCACCACGCCCTTGGGCCGCCCGGTGGTGCCGGAGGTGTAGAGGACGTAGAGCGGGTCGGTGGCGGCCACCGGCTCGCACGGCGCCGGTTCCGCGTCCGCCATCACCTCGGCCCAGGTCAGGTCGCGGCCGGGCACCAGCGGGGCCGGCTCCTGCGGGCGCTGCACCACCACGCAGCGCTCCGGCGCGTGCGCGGCCTCGTCGAGCGCGGCGGCGAGGATCGGGTGGTACGGGACCACCCGGTCGGCCTCGATCCCGCAGGAGGTGGCCACCACCACCTTCGGCCGCGCGTCGTCGATCCGGACGGCCAGCTCGTGCGCGGCGAAGCCACCGAAGACCACCGAGTGCACCGCGCCGATCCGGGCGCAGGCCAGCATGGCGATCACCGCCTCCGGCACCATCGCCAGGTAGAGCAGCACCCGGTCGCCCCGGCCGACGCCGAGTCGGCGCAGCGCACCGGCGAACCGGGCCGTCTCGGCGAGCAGTCCGGCGTAGGTGAGCGTGCGGACCGTGCCGGTCACCGGGCTGTCGTGGATCAGCGCGGGCTGGTCGCCCCGCCCGGCGGCGACGTGCCGGTCGAGCGCGTTGTGGCAGGTGTTCAGCACCCCGTCGGGGAACCAGCGGTACAGCGGCGCCGCCTCCTCGTCGAGGATGCGTTCCGGCGGGATGACCCAGTCGATGCCGGCCGCCGCGTCCCGCCAGAAGCCGGCCGGGTCGGCGATGCTCCGCTCGTACGCTGATCGATACGCGCCCATGCCGTCATGCTGCGCCGCGGTGCCGGGCCGGCACGACGGCCGGGCGGGTCCGGTGCGCCGGAAGCACGCCCCGGCTCGCTGAACGTCCGCTCACGGCGGTCAGCGGTAGCGGCCCGCGGC
>NZ_JAHOPD010000018.1:0-7681 GCF_019038635.1 Micromonospora sp. WMMB482
AGCGTGCCTCGTTCGTCAACGGGCCACGGTGCCGGTCGACGGGGGACGGGCCGCGCTCGGCCTGGACCCGGAGGCGCGCTGACGGGCCTGCTGATCCCCCGCGCAGGCCCTAGCACGGGACGCTTGATCGGGCCGTCCTGTCCACAGTGCTCGGGTCGTCCACAGCCAAGAGCTGAGCGGCCGATGCGGCACGAGGCGTCGTCGTAGCGTCCCGAGCCGTGCCAGACGACGAGGAGACGACGGTACGGCGGCGGTCGCACGCGTCCCCGGCTTTCGGTTCGCGGACGCCGCTGCCGTTCCGCCGACCCCGCCTCCCGCTCGCACGGGCCCGGCTCGGCGGCGAGGTCCTCGTGGTGGCCCGGCCATCCTGTCCGGCCGGACCGCGAGCCTGGGCCCGACGACGCCGGGCCGGTCGTCAACGGCGGGTCCGGTGGGGCGCCGGGCATGCCACCGGCGGGACCGGACCGGATTTCGGAGGGCGGCTCGGCCCGGGTTCCGGCGTGGGCCGGGCGAGGTCGAGACGGGTTTCGGGCTGCGGCGCGGTGTCCCGGAGCAGGACGGCGGTGCGGAGCAGCCGTTCGGGGCGGATCCGGCGTCCGCCGAGCCGGACGACGAGGGGAACCGTCAGTCGGCGTCCGCGCGAGGTCTGGCGTCCCGGCTGCCCGCCCGGGCGCGTTCGACCCCGGCCGCCGGGGTGTGCGTGCGCTCGCGGTGCTGGCCGCAGTCGTGGTCGTGGTGGCCGCCGTCTGGGCGTGGCGCTCGCGTCCGACCGCCGAACCCGTCCAGCCGGTCCTGGCGGCCACCGAGGCGCCGGCAGGCGGGGTGACCGACGTGGTGGCCGTGCGCCCGCATCGGGCGGCTCACCCGGTCAGGTCGTCGTCGCGGTGGCCGGGAAGGTCCGCCGCCCCGGCCTGGTCCGGCTGCCGGCCGGTGCCCGGCTCGCCGACGCCGTCGAAGCGGCCGGCGGCGCGCTGCCCGGCGTCGACGTGGCGCTGCTCAATCCCGCCCGCAAGGTCACCGACGGCGAGCTGATCCTGGTCGGCGTGACCGCCCCACCGGGACCGGCCGGACCCGCCCCGGCCGGCGGGGGCGCGGGCAGGGCCGGTCCGGCGGCACCGGCCGGCCGGTCAACCTGAACACCGCCACCCTCGGCCAGCTCGACGCACTGCCCGGCGTCGGCCCGGTGCTCGCCCAGCGGATCCTCGACCACCGGGACCGGCACGGCGGCTTCCGGTCCGTGTCCGACCTGCGCCAGGTCGACGGCATCGGCGACGCGCGGTACGAGCAGCTCAAGAACTGGTGACGGTGTGAGCAGCCGACCTGGGTCAGGGCCCGATCTGGCCGACGGCCGCGTCGTGGTCGCCGACGGGGACGTGGGCGGCCGTGAGGTGCCGGATCTGCGGTTGGCCGGGCTGGCGATGGCCGCCTGGCTCGCCGCGCTGGCCGGGCTGCACCTCGGTGTCCGGGCGACCGTGTGGCTGGCCGCCGGTACCGCCGTTCTCGCCGTTCTGGCGGGCCTGCACCTGTGCGGTGTGCTCGGCCGACCGGGGGAGCCGGTCCGCCGCTACGGCTGGATCGTGGTCGCCGTGCTGCTCGGCGTGGTCTGCGGTGCGGCGGCCACCGGCGCCCGGCTCGCGATCCGGGACGCTACCCCGTTACGCGCGCTCGTGACCGAAGGAGCCCGGGTCACCGCCGACCTGGTGCTGCGCGACGACCCGCGCCCGATACGCGGCGCCCCCGGCCGGCAACCGATGCTGCTGGTCCGCGTCGACCTGGTCCGCCTCACCGGACCCGACGGCGCTCGGGTCACCGGCCCGGTACGCGTGCTGGTGCTGGCGACCGACCCGTCCTGGCGGCCGCTGCTGCCGGGCCAGCGGGTCGTCATTCAGGGGCGGCTGTCCGCCCCGCGGGGCGGCGACCTCAACGCCGCCGTGCTCTCCACCGCCGACCCGCCCACGCCGCGCGGCGACGCGTCGTGGCCGCAACGGGCCGCGGGTGTGCTGCGCGCCGGGCTGCAACGGGCCTGCGAACCGTTGCCCGACGCGCCGGGCGGGTTGCTGCCGGGTCTGGTGGTGGGGGACACCAGCCGGCTGCTGCCGGAGGTGGAGGAGGACTTCCGGGCCACCGGGATGACACACCTCAACGCGGTGTCCGGCTCAAACGTGGCGATCGTCGTCGGGGCGGTGCTGCTGCTGGCCCGCTGGGCGCGCGCCGGTCCGCGTACCGCCGCCGTCCTCTGCGTCCTCGCGCTCGTCGGGTTCGTCATCCTGGTGCGGCCCTCGCCGAGCGTGGTGCGTGCCGCAGCGATGGGCGCGATCGGGCTCGCCGCGCTCGCCGCCGGGCGGTCCCGGTCGGCGCTGCCCGCGCTCGCCACCGCTGTCACCGGCCTGGTGCTGTACGACCCGGACCTCGCGGGTGACCCGGGTTTCGCGTTGTCGGTCTGCGCCACCGGCGGGCTGCTGCTGCTCGCGCCGGGCTGGCGGGACGCGTTGCGGCGCCGGGGCGTACCGGCCGGGCTGGCCGAGGCGCTCGCGGTGCCGGCAGCCGCGCAACTGGCCTGCGGCCCGGTGATCGCCGGGCTGTCCGCGACGGTGAGCCTCGTGGCGGTGCCGGCGAACCTGCTCGCGGTGCCGGCCGTCGCGCCGGCCACTGTGCTCGGCGTGCTGGCGGCGGTGCTGTCGCCGGTGTGGCCGGGCGGTGCGGAGTTCCTGGCCTGGCTGGCGAGTTGGCCGGCGCGCTGGCTGGTGGCGGTGGCCGCGCACGGGGCGGACCTGCCGGCCGGGAACCTGCCGTGGGCGGGCGGGGTGGCCGGGGCGCTGCTGCTGGCGGCGGTGAGCGTGTCGCTGCTGCTCGCCGTCCGCCGGCGCCGGGCGCGGCGGCTGATCGCTGTCGTCGCGGTGGCGGTGGTGCTGGGCGCGGTGCCGGTACGACTGCTCGCCTCCGGCTGGCCGCCACGCGGCTGGGTGGTGGTGGCGTGCGCGGTGGGGCAGGGGGACACGGTGGTGCTGCCGGTCGCCGCCGGCCGGGCCGTGGTGGTGGACGCCGGCCCGGAGCCGTCAGGCGTGGACGCCTGCCTGCGCCGCCTTCGGGTACGCGAGGTGCCGCTGCTGGTGGTCAGTCACTTCCACGTCGACCACGTCGGCGGCGTGGCCGGGGTGTTCCGGGGCCGTCGGGTGGGTGCGGTGGTGGGTCCGTCCTGGTCCGAGCCGCCCTACGGCGCAGCTCAGGTACGCGAGGCGGCCCGCCGGGCCGGTTCGCCACTGGCTCGGGTGCAGGCGGGGTGGCGGTGGCGGGCGGGCGCAGTGGACCTGGTCGCGGTCGGGCCGCCGTACCCGCTGCGGGGCAGCCGGTCCGACCCGAACAACAACTCGCTGGTGCTGGCCGCCACCGTGGACGGGGTACGCATCCTGCTCACCGGGGACGCCGAGACGGAGGAACAGCGGGCGATGCTGGAGACGACACCGGCCGCCCAGATCCGGGCGGACGTGCTGAAGGTCGCCCACCACGGGTCGGCGTACCAGGATCCGGAGTTCCTGGCCGCGGTGCGTCCGGCGGTGGCGCTCGTCTGCGTGGGCGTCGGCAACGACTACGGGCACCCCGCCGCCGGGCTGCTGGACCGGCTGAGCCGGGGCGGCGCCCGGGTGTTGCGTACCGACACCGACGGGGACATCGCAGCGGTCCGGGTGAGCGGCGGGCTCGCGGTGGTGAAGCGCGGCGCCGAGTCGGGACGGCCACCCTGAACAGGGGGAATCTTGTTGGGGTAGATGGGAGATCAAGGCAAATGTCTGGATTTGCGCTGTGTGCGGGCTGCGCCGTCACAGTCCCCGATGAGCAGGCCCGCCGGGTCGAAGGGCGTGCGAGTATGGGCGACGTGACCCCCGCCGACCTGCCTCCTATTGTGCTCGTCCTCGGCGACGAGGAGCTGCTCGCCACGCGAGCGGTCACCGAAGCCGTCGGCCGGGCCCGCGAGGTCGACCCCGACGTGGACGTGCGGGAATACCAGGCCGGCACGCTCACCGTCGGCGAGATCGCCGAGATGCTCAGCCCTTCACTGTTCGGCGGTCGCCGGGTGCTCGTGCTCCGCTCCGGTCAGGACGCTCGCAAGGACCTGTCCACCGCGCTGCTCGCGTACGCGAAGAATCCCGACCCGGACGTGCAACTCGTGGTGCTGCACCTGGGCGGGGCCAAGGGCAAGGCGTTCGCGGACGGCCTGCGGGCGGCGGGCGCCACAGTGGTGCCGGCGGTGAAGCTGAAGGGCGACCGCGAGCGGGCCGCCTTCGTGCGGGACGAGATCCGCCGCCACGGCGGCAAGTGCACGCCCGACGCGGCCGACGCCCTGGTCGCGGCCGTCGGCAACGACATGCGTGAGCTGGCTGCCGCCTGCTCGCAGCTGGTCGCCGACACCGACGGGCGGATCGGCGCGGACACCGTCGCCCGCTACTACCGGGGACGGGCCGAGGTGACCGGCTTCACCGTCGCCGACGCGACGATGGTCGGTGACGTGCCCGGGGCGCTGGAGGCGCTGCGGTGGGCGCTGCACGTCGGCGTCGACCCGGTGCCGATCGCCGACGCGCTGGCCGACGGCGTACGGACCGTGGCCCGGGTCGCCGCCGCCGGCCGGGGCAACGCGTTCCAGTTGGCCAAGACGCTCGGCATGCCGGCCTGGAAGATCGAGAAGGCTCAGGTACGCGCCCGGGGCTGGACGCCCGAGGGCCTGGTCGAGGCGATGCGGGTGGCCGCCGAGTGCAACGCGGCGGTCAAGGGCGGCGCCGACGACCGGGCGTACGCGCTGGAGCGGGCCGTGTTCTCGGTGGCCGCGGCCCGGCAGGGCGGCGCCCGGTGACCCGAGCGTGGTCGACGGTGGCCACGGACGAGGAGCGGTACCGCCCGCTCTACGCCCGGGTGCTGGGGCTGCGCTTCGTCAACCCGGGTGGGGTGCTCTGCTTCCTCTTCTTCGAGGGCGCGGTGGCGCTGGCCGTGCTGCTCGCGCTCGCCGAGCTGGTCAGCTGGTGGGCGGTGCTGGCGCTGCCGGTCGCGGTCGCGGCGATGGTCAAGCTCAACGACGTGGTGGCGGAGATGGTCGTCCGCACCGCAGCGCAGGTGCCCGAACAGGAGCGGGACCGCTTCCGCCGGCAGATGGAACCGGTGATCGGGCGGGCCCGGGTGCCCACCAGCGCCCGTGCGCTACCGGGCGCACCGACATCGGCAAGCGTCCGTGCGTTGTCAGGCGGCGCGACGCCGGCGAGCGGGCGGGTGTTTCCGGACGGTCCGACGCCGATCGCCGACCCCCGGGGCATCCGCTACCACCATCCGCGACGCTCGACGTTCGACCGCCCCGGCGAGCGGTGACCACGGCGTTCCTGGTGTGCGCCGACACCCAGCTCACCTCGGCCGCTGCGGGCAGCCGCACACCGGAGCCGCCCGCAGCGCCTCCCGAGGTTCGCGTCCTCCCGCTGACGTGATCATCGGCCCGTCGGCCGCACATGCACGGAGTCCGGGCGACCGCTGCCCGCAGCGGTCGCCGGCGGCACCGATCACCGCCGCAGATCTTGGTACGAGAGGGCCCCTATAGAGGCCGAAATCCTCCAAGATCTCCGAACCGGTCCCTCAGCGCGCCGCGCTGCGGGGGGAGGGTGGACAGGCGGAAGCCCCGTGGGCGCGGTGGCCCGGGGCTTCCGGTGGGATCTGTAGCGCTGGTCAGGCAGAGAACGAGGCGACGCGCTTGGCGATCGCCGACTTCCGGTTGGCCGCCTGGTTCGAGTGGATGACACCCTTGCTGGCAGCCTTGTCCAGCTTGCGGGTGGCCTCACGCATGAGCACGGTGGCCTTCTCGGTGTCGCCCGCCTCGGCAGCCTCGTGGAACTTCCGGATGGCGGTCTTCAGCGACGACTTGACCGACTTGTTACGCAGCGGCGCTTCTCGTTCTGCCGGTTGCGCTTGATCTGGGACTTGATGTTTCGCCACGCGACAGCCTCGTCTTGATAGCTCGGGTTGGTCTGCTTTCGCGCACGACGAGCATGCGTCATCGCCGCGCGAAAAGCCAGGCTACCAGGTCGGCCCCGGACGAGCCAAAACGCCTCCGCCCGGCCCCATCCAGCCTGGTCGAGCGGCGCGCCACTTCGGGAGGTGGTGAGGTCAGGGCTCCTGGGATGCCGCCACCTCGCCGAACTGGTGTGGATCAAGGGGAGGGGGGCCGGGGGTCATGCCCCTCGTGTGGGGCGGGGAGGTCGGGGACGGCGGGCCGCATGATCGACACCATTACGGCGTGGTGGTGTGGTCCCGGGCGATCCGATGCCGCCACCTCGCCGAGATGGTGCCGATCATGCGAGGCGCGGCCGCCTAGGCCGGGTCGTCGGTCAGGCGGTGGCGGTTCGCCTCGATCCAGGCGTTGAGCGCCTCCGGGTCGTCCGGGTCCACCCCGTCCGCCATGAGCTGGGCGACCGCCGCGGTGGCCGGACTGCGCCGCTCGCCGGTGCTGTAGAGCCGCGCGAACTCCGGAACCATCTCGGTGATCGCCTCGTCCGTCCGGGCGGCAGCCGACTGCGACAGCCCGCGCTGCCGGGCCGCGTACGCCGCCCAGGCGCGCAGCACCCGGGCAGCATCGCCGCGTCGTCCATGTCGAGCACGGCCGGCGGTGCACCCAGTCGAGCAGGAACAGCTCGGCCACCATCGGGCTCCACCGCATGGCGTCGGCATCGGGGAAGCTCGCCGCGTGGTCGAGCAGCAGGCCGAGGCAGAAGTGCAGCGAGGCCAGCTCACCGTCGGCCACCTCGGGCAGGCCGAACCGGGCCGCCTCGGGCGAGTCGAGGAAGGCGCGGACCAGGCGGGTCCGCTCCTCGTCGGTGAGCGGCGGCGCGACCGCCGGACCGGGCGGCGGGGTCGGCCCCGGGAGTACGGCCAGCCGCGCGCCCACGAGCGCCGGTCGGGGCAGCGAGCCCTGCGCGGGCAGGTCGGTGAGGTCGTCGGTGACCGCCAGGTGACGGCTCACCTCGGCGTGCATCCGGGCCGGGTCCTCGGTGCGGAACCAGGTGAACTCGTCCTCGGTGCAGATCTCCCGGCCTGCTCGACGATCCGTCCGGCCGGGCCGCCGACGAAGACGTCCTTGGTGATGCCGATGTTGTGGTCGACGAGGGCCACCAGCGCGTGCTCCGGCCCGCCCTCCTCTCGTCGTCGTACGCGAACGTGGCGAGGTAGGAGGTCTGGTCGCCGTACACGTCGCCGTAGGCCCAGGCGCCGGTGACACGCACCCGGCCGAGCTGGCTGGCCCACGACGGGGCGTACGCGCCGGGCCGGACCCGGGCGGCGCCCTCGGCGTCGGGCACCAGGGCGGCGAAGACGGCCCGCAGGGTGGTCGCGGAGGCGCTGCGGCGCCGGGACGTGGCGGCGAGGAAGCCGGAGACGAATTCGCGGACGGCTGCTCCCGGTCGTGCTCGCGACGGCGTAGACGCTGCCCAGCAACGCGGCGCCCGAGCATCTCGCGTCCAGGGCCGAGTCGAGCTCGTCACGTCGCGCGCGGCGTGCAGTACCGCGTCGTAGGGGGTCTGTGGCGTGGCCATGCAATCGACCATACGCCGCACCGGCCGCCCCACACCGGTCAGCACGCCGGGTTCAGCACCGTCCCGCTCGCGTAGCGCGTCCCGGCCCGTGCCGTAGCGTGCCAGCACCGCCCAGACCGGGTCCA
>NZ_JAHOPD010000019.1:0-6323 GCF_019038635.1 Micromonospora sp. WMMB482
AGTCGCCGAGCACGCTGTCCATCTGGTCGCGCACGGTCTGCGGGGGCAGCGGCAGGACCGCGTCGACGCCCCTGGTGCTCTGCGCGTGACGGTGGCGGTGAGCACGCTCGTGCCGTACGCCCCGAGCGCGGCGAACGTCTTGAGGTCGGCCTGGATGCCCGCCCCTGCTCCGGAGTCGAGCCGGCGATCGTGAGGACTGTTCTCGGCGTCACTGCGCTTCTCCAGTGGTTGCGGTTGAGGGCTGCGGCGACCGTGCCCACTCCGGGCGGTCAGCTTGATCCCTCCGTGGTCACGGTCGCCGCAGCCCTTCTCGTGCGGGCCTGCGTCGGATCGCGCAGGGTGGGTGCGCGCCACACGGGTGGCCGCCTCCTGGAAGGCGCTGCCCAGCGTGGTGGCGGTTTCTCGCGGGTCGTGGGCGCGCATGACGGCGCCCAGGACTGCCACTCCTCTGGCGCCTGCCTCTACACAAGCGTGGACCTGGGTCGGGGTTTCGATGCCGCCGAGTGCGAGCACCGGGACCGGGCTGGCTTTCACCAGCGCGGCGAGTCCGGCCGGTCGTAGCGCCGGGCCGTAGCCGGGTTTCGTCCTTGTCTCGTAGACCGGGGACAGCGTCGCGTAGTGCTCGGTGGTGAGCCGGGCCAGCTCGGCGGTGTCGTGGCAGGAGCGGCCGACCAGTCCGACGGCGGGCGGCGGGTACGGGCCGGCGGCGGGCAGGTGCACCGCGTCCCCGTCGAGCGGATCGGGTCCGGCGACGATCAGCGTGCCGCCCACCTCGGCGAGGATCGCGCGCAGGTCGACGGCGAGCGCGAGGCGCTCGGGGCGGGGCAGGTCCTTCTCCCGCAGCACCACCCACCGCACTCCCCCACCGACGGCACCCGCGACCACATCGACGAGCGACCCCCGGACGGCACGTCGATCGGTCAACACGACGACCCCGGTCGGGCCGGCGTAGATCTTGGTACGCGGCTGCCCCTCCAGGGGGGCTTCCGTACCAGGATCGGCCGCGACACCGGCGGCGGTCACAGGTCGGGCCGCCCGTCGTCGGGAGTGGACGCCAGGGCGTGGAAGCGGCGGGCGATACGGCCCGCGCCGTACGCCAGGCGCCCGGCCTCGACCGCGTACCGCATCGCCGTGGCCATCGCCACCGGCTCGGCGGCCCGGGTCACGGCGCTCGCCAGCAGCACCGCGTCGCAGCCCAGCTCCATCGCCAGCGCGGCGTCGGAGGCGGTGCCGATGCCCGCGTCGAGTACCACCGGCACGTCGACCGCCTGCCGGATCAGCCGGATGTGGTGCGGGTTGCCGATGCCGAGTCCGGAACCGATCGGCGACCCGGCCGGCATCACCGCCGCGCACCCCACGTCGGCCAGCCGACGCGCCAGCACCGGATCGTCCGAGGTGTACGGCAGCACGGTGAACCCGTCCGCCACCAGCTCCTCGGCGGCGCGCAGCAGCTCCACCCCGTCGGGCAGCAGCGTGCGCTCGTCGCCGATCACCTCCAGCTTCACCCAGTCGGTGTCGAACGCCTCCCGGGCCAGGTGCGCCGTCTTCACCGCCTCCACCGCGGTCCGGCAGCCGGCCGTGTTCGGCAGCAGCCGTACGCCACACCGCTCCACCAGGTCGAGCAGTCCGCCCGACCCGCCGGGCGTGGTGTCCACCCGGCGCAGCGCCAGCGTCACCAGCTCGGTACCGGAGGCGCGGATCGCCTGCTCCAGCGCGTGCAGGTTGGCCGCGCCGCCGGTGCCCAGAATGAGCCGGGAGCCGAACGTGACCCCGCCGATCTCCAGCGTGGACACCCCGCTCACCCGCCCTGGGTGGCACTGAGCACCTCGACGCGGTCGCCGTCGCGCAGCACGCTCGCCGACCAGCCGCCGCGCGGCACCACCTCGCCGTTCACCGCGACCGCGAGCCCGCGCTCCCGTCGGTGACGGTGCGGACCACCTCGGCCACTGTGACGCCCTCGGGCAGCGTCCGGCCGAGGCCGTTGACGATCAGTTCCACGTGCGCTCCTTCCCGAAGCGGTCCGGGGTGAAGGGGGCGAGCGCGGGATCCGGCTCGCCGGAGACGATCAGCTCGGTGACCAGGCCGGCGGTGACCGGGTGAGCACGATGCCGTGGCGGTGGTGCCCGTCGCGGCGAGCACGCCCGGCCGACCGGGCAGCGGCCCGATGATCGCGCGTTGTCGGGTGTACCGGGGCGCAGCCCGGCGACGGCCTCCACCAGCTCGTACTCGACGAGTTCCGGCACCAGCTCCGCGGCGGCGCGCAGCAGCGTCAGCACGCCACCGGCGGTGACAGCGGTGTCCGCGCGCTCCTCGACTGTCGCCCGACCACGACCTCCCCGCTGGCCCGGGCACCAGGTAGACCGGCTCGCTGTCCGCGTACCCCCGGATCACGTGCCGGAAGCCCGGCGGACCGCCACCCGGCGCGCGCAGCCGCAGCACCTGGCCCTTCACCGGCCGGACCGGCAGGCCGGTCAGGCCCGCCGCGCCGCATCCGGCCGCGACCACCGTGACCCCGGCATCCACCTCGGACAGCGCGCCGACGCGGGCCGGGCGCAGCTCCACCCCGGCGCGTTCCGCGGCCGTGCGCAGCGCGGCGACCAGCCGCCGCGGGTCGACCTGGTGGTCGCCGGTGGCCACCGCGCCGCCGCGCACCCCGCGGCGCCAGCGCCGGCTCGCGGTCGCGCAGCTCCGAGGGGCGCAGCGGCGTGATCGGCAGTCCCAACCCCAGTTGGTACGACCACAGCCGCCGCGCCTCGGCCAGGTCGTCGGCGGTGAGCCCGACGACGAGCGTGCCCTCGGTGCGGTACCCGAGGTCGACGCCGCTCGCCCCGGCCAGCTCGGCGGCGAAGCCGGCCAGCGGGCGGCGGAGGAGACGAGCAGCGCGGTCAGATCGCGTTCCCGAAGTACGCCTCGGCGACCGGCGACAGCATCCCGGCGGCCACCGACGAGGCGCCCGACCCGGCCGGTCGTCGTGCACCACCACTCGTAGTCCGCGCTGCGCGCACCGCCATGCGATCGCCCACCCCACCGGCCCGCCCCCCACCACCGCCACGTCGGTAAGGAAGGCCCCCTGTTAACGCCTCCGGTAGAGGAAGGGCCCCCTCTTAACACGTCAGCGCCCGCAGTAGCTCGGCGGTGGCGGACGCGGGATCGGCGGCCAGCCCTGGCCGCCGATCCCGCGTCCGCCACCGCCGAGCTACTGCGGGCGCTGACGTGTTAAGAGGGGGCCCTTCCTCTACCGGAGGCGTTAACAGGGGGCCCTTCCTTACCGACGTGGCGGTGGTGGGGGGCGGGCCGGTGGGGTGGGCGATCGCATGGCGGTGCGCGCAGCGCGGACTACGAGTGGTGGTGCACGACGACCGGCCCGGGTCGGGCGCCTCGTCGGTGGCCGCCGGGATGCTGTCGCCGGTCGCCGAGGCGTACTTCGGGAACGCGATCTGACCGCGCTGCTCGTCTCCTCCGCCGCCCGCTGGCCCGGCTTCGCCGCCGAGCTGGCCGGGGCGAGCGGCGTCGACCTCGGGTACCGCACCGAGGGCACGCTCGTCGTCGGGCTCACCGCCGACGACCTGGCCGAGGCGCGGCGGCTGTGGTCGTACCAACTGGGGTTGGGACTGCCGATCACGCCGCTGCGCCCCTCGGAGCTGCGCGACCGCGAGCCGGCGCTGGCGCCGCGGGTGCGCGGCGGCGCGGTGGCCACCGGCGACCACCAGGTCGACCCGCGGCGGCTGGTCGCCGCGCTGCGCACGGCCGCGGAACGCGCCGGGGTGGAGCTGCGCCCGCCCGCGTCGGCGCGCTGTCCGAGGTGGATGCCGGGGTCACGGTGGTCGCGGCCGGATGCGGCGCGGCGGGCCTGACCGGCCTGCCGGTCCGGCCGGTGAAGGGCCAGGTGCTGCGGCTGCGCGCGCCGGGTGGCGGTCCGCCGGGCTTCCGGCACGTGATCCGGGGTACGCGGACAGCGAGCCGGTCTACCTGGTGCCCCGGGCCAGCGGGGAGGTCGTGGTCGGGGCGACAGTCGAGGAGCGCGCGGACACCGCTGTCACCGCCGGTGGCGTGCTGACGCTGCTGCGCGCCGCCGCGGAGCTGGTGCCGGAACTCGTCGAGTACGAGCTGGTGGAGGCCGTCGCCGGGCTGCGCCCCGGTACACCCGACAACGCGCCGATCATCGGGCCGCTGCCCGGTCGGCCGGGCGTGCTCGCCGCGACCGGCACCACCGCCACGGCATCGTGCTCACCCCGGTCACCGCCGGCCTGGTCACCGAGCTGATCGTCTCCGGCGAGCCGGATCCCGCGCTCGCCCCCTTCACCCCGGACGCTTCGGGAAGGAGCGCACGTGGAACTGATCGTCAACGGCCTCGGCCGGACGCTGCCAGGGCGTCACAGTGGCCGAGGTGGTCCGCACCGTCACCGACCGGGAGCGCGGGCTCGCGGTCGCGGTGAACGGCGAGGTGGTGCCGCGCGGCGGCTGGTCGGCGAGCGTGCTGCGCGACGGCGACCGCGTCGAGGTGCTCAGTGCCACCCAGGGCGGGTGAGCGGGGTGTCCACGCTGGAGATCGGCGGGGTCACGTTCGGCTCCCGGCTCATTCTGGGCACCGGCGGCGCGGCCAACCTGCACGCGCTGGAGCAGGCGATCCGCGCCTCCGGTACCGAGCTGGTGACGCTGGCGCTGCGCCGGGTGGACACCACGCCCGGCGGGTCGGGCGGACTGCTCGACCTGGTGGAGCGGTGTGGCGTACGGCTGCTGCCGAACACGGCCGGCTGCCGGACCGCGGTGGAGGCGGTGAAGACGGCGCACCTGGCCCGGAGGCGTTCGACACCGACTGGGTGAAGCTGGAGGTGATCGGCGACGAGCGCACGCTGCTGCCCGACGGGGTGGAGCTGCTGCGCGCCGCCGAGGAGCTGGTGGCGGACGGGTTCACCGTGCTGCCGTACACCTCGGACGATCCGGTGCTGGCGCGTCGGCTGGCCGACGTGGGGTGCGCGGCGGTGATGCCGGCCGGGTCGCCGATCGTTCCGGACTCGGCATCGGCAACCCGCACCACATCCGGCTGATCCGGCAGGCGGTCGACGTGCCGGTGGTACTCGACGCGGGCATCGGCACCGCCTCCGACGCCGCGCTGGCGATGGAGCTGGGCTGCGACGCGGTGCTGCTGGCGAGCGCCGTGACCCGGGCCGCCGAGCCGGTGGCGATGGCCACGGCGATGCGGTACGCGGTCGAGGCCGGGCGCCTGGCGTACGGCGCGGGCCGTATCGCCCGCCGCTTCCACGCCCTGGCGTCCACTCCCGACGACGGGCGGCCCGACCTGTGACCGCCGCCGGTGTCGCGGCCGATCCTGGTACGGAAGCCCCCCTGGAGGGGCAGCCGCGTACCAAGATCTACGCCGGCCCGACCGGGGTCGTCGTGTTGACCGATCGACGTGCCGTCCGGGGGTCGCTCGTCGATGTGGTCGCGGGTGCCGTCGGTGGGGAGTGCGGTGGGTGGTGCTGCGGGAGAAGGACCTGCCCCGCCCCGAGCGCCTCGCGCTCGCCGTCGACCTGCGCGCGATCCTCGCCGAGGTGGGCGGCACGCTGATCGTCGCCGGACCCGATCCGCTCGACGGGACGCGGTGCACCTGCCCGCCGCCGGCCCGTACCCGCCGCCCGCCGTCGGACTGGTCGGCCGCTCCTGCCACGACACCGCCGAGCTGGCCCGGCTCACCACCGAGCACTACGCGACGCTGTCCCCGGTCTACGAGACAAGGACGAAACCCGGCTACGGCCCGGCGCTACGACCGGCCGGACTCGCCGCGCTGGTGAAAGCCAGCCCGGTCCCGGTGCTCGCACTCGGCGGCATCGAAACCCGACCCAGGTCCACGCTTGTGTAGAGGCAGGCGCCAGAGGAGTGGCAGTCCTGGGCGCCGTCATGCGCGCCCACGACCCGCGAGAAACCGCCACCACGCTGGGCAGCGCCTTCCAGGAGGCGGCCACCCGTGTGGCGCGCACCCACCCTGCGCGATCCGACGCAGGCCCGCACGAGAAGGCTGCGGCCGACCGTGACCACGGAGGGATCAAGCCTGACCGCCCGGAGTGGGCACGGTCGGCCGCAGCCCTCAACCGCAACCACTGGAGAAGCGCAGTGACGCCGAGAACAGTCCTCACGATCGCCGGCTCCGACTCCGGAGCAGGGGCGGGCATCCAGGCCGACCTCAAGACGTTCGCCGCGCTCGGGGCGTACGGCACGAGCGTGCTCACCGCCGTCACCGCGCAGAGCACCAGGGGCGTCGACGCGGTCCTGCCGCTGCCCCCGCAGACCGTGCGCGACCAGATGGACAGCGTGCTCGGCGACTT
>NZ_JAHOPD010000020.1:0-862500 GCF_019038635.1 Micromonospora sp. WMMB482
CGAACGAGCGTGGTGAACGCCGCCAAGGCATACCTGGCACGCCCTACAAGCGGCTACGGGTCGTGCGGGACCGAGGGTTGACTGCGAGTGCCTCACCCGCCACGCCATCTGGACGGCACGAAGGCCGCACCGGTCGGGGACTACAGCTGAACTACTGGCTGCAGGGGCAGATCAATCAGGGGCGGCGCACCAACAACCCCAGGCCCGGGGACCTGATCTTCTGGGACACGGACCCGCACGACGGATCCGTTACGGAGGCGACCTGACCACCCGGGGTGTACGTCGGCAACAACCGCGCCATCGACGCCAACGCCTACTACGGCTACGTCAAGTACGACACCATCACCCTCGGCGGCACCGAACCCGACCCGATCTTCGTGGACGTGCTGACGCCCAACGGCTACTGAGCGGACGTAGGGCCGGCCGGTGAGCACCGTAGACCACCGGCCGGCCCTCACCAGGGCCCAGCCGCTGCCCCACCGGCGGTCAGCCGGTGCCGGCGGTGTCGCAACGGCCGGCCGACCACCTCCGGACCACCACGAAGCCGTGGTCCCCGTCAACGCCACCCCGGTACCGCACGGCACAGCGGTGACAGCGTTGGTAGCGTGGGCAGGCGGCCCGGCAGCCCACCGTCACCGGAGAGACAGATGGCCCGCCCCAAGGATCAGGACCACCAGCGCGCCCACGTCACCGCGGCGGCTCGCCGCGCGATCGTCAAGCACGGCCTGGCCCGCGTGCGGATCCGGGACATCGCCGATGCGGCGGGCATGTCTCCCGGCACCGTCACCTACTACTACCGGCACCTCGACGACCTGTTCCAGCAGGTCTTCGAAGACGCCGCCGACCGGTTCCACCGCCAACGAGCGCACGCGGTGGAGCAACACATCGACCACGCCAGGAAGCTGGCGGCCGCGATCGACGCCGGCTTGCCTCATGGTGCCGACGACGAACTGTGCTGCCTGCTCTACGAGTTCTCCCCACGCGCGCGCCGCCGCCCCGACCACGCCGCCCTACGCCGCAGTCTCTACGACCGCAGGCCCAACTGTACGAGGATCTCCTCGACGCCGGCAGCGACCAGGGCGCCTTCACTCTCGCTCTACCCGCTGCGGAAGCCGCCCGCAACCTCGTCGCACTGGAGGATGCCTATGGCTACCACATCATCGCCCGCACCTCCGTCACCTCCGAGCAGGCCCGCGCCTACCTGCTCAGATACGCCAGCCACACGACCGACCGAATCGACCTGACCAGCGTCACGGCGGCGAAGTACGACTCCCCCGCAACGGGAACGGTCACGTGACGCGCCACAGCGCCATCCCGCAGGTCGAGCGGAGCCCGGTTCGAGGTGGGACCAGCATCCCTCCGGCCAGAGGCGCTGCGTTCGTCGGTTCCCGAACACATGTACGGTGATCGCGACATCGTCCGCACCGCCGGCGCTCCTCAGCAGGTTCACCCGCCACTGCTCGGCCACGCCGGCCGGACGGGCGGTGTGGCACTGACATGGCCGCACAGAGCCGAGGAGCGAAGGCCATCCTCCAGAGCGAGGTCGTCGCATGACCTTCGAAGCTGTCATGGAGCAGCAGTCGCTGCGTCTCGCCGACCTGGCTCGACGGGTCGCGGAGGTGGACCAGTGGATCCAGGTGCTTCTGGACTGGATCGAGGCAGCCGCACAGGACCTGTCGCTGGCGACCGTCACCGACGACCGAGCGGTGTGACGCGGCGGTTCCGCACGTCACCGCCGCGCCGGCGGGCCTGCCTGCCGGTGTCAGCGGCTGCCCGAGGCGCGGACACGCTACTCGGGCGTCGGCAGCGTAGGGGTGACCTTGGGCTTGGAGAGCAGCTCGACGATGGCAGCCCGGGCCTGGGCGGCCGTCGGGTTCGCGCGCAGCGCCTGCGCCTGCCCGGTGAGCTGTTCGTACTTGCCGCGGCCGGCGCGGGCGCCGAGCACGTAGCCGACCGCCAGGCCGGCGGCGAACCTCGTGACCTTCATCGTGTTCCTCTCTGACCCTTGGCCGAAGATGGTGCTGCTCTCGCAGGCGCGAAGTCGTCTGCCGTTGCCGCACGTCGATGCGGCGACCCGGGTGCCCGGTCAGCCTGGCCAGTATCCGGTGACCCGGTGCACGGCGACGGCACCAGCCCGGTCGACGGTGGCCTTCACCGCCGCGAAGATGGCGCCCTGGATCGCGGCGGCGATGACGATCTCGCCCCACCCACGGTCTTGGTCGGTGGCGTGTGGTGCGTCCTGTTCGCCCTCGACGAGCTTCCACACCTGCTTGAACAACAGCCCCGACACCAGTCCGGCCCCGACGCCGAGCAGGAGGCCGACCGGTCGGTACGCGACCTTCGCCGCGACGTGACTCACGCCCGCCGCCGCCGGACCAGAAGGGCCACCAGCACCGCCAGCACCGCCGCCGCGCCGACCACCGCCAGCGGCACCGCCCCGGCTGCCCCCTCGATGCGACCTGCCGCCGTCGTGACCTTCTCCCGAGCCTGCGCGGCGGCGTCCTCGACGCCGGCCTTGGCGCGGGCCTTGACGTCGGTCCTCGCCGCCAGCGCCTCCACGGTGTCACCGAGAGCGGCGCGCGTCTGCGCGATCTCTGCCCGCAACTGCTGCGGGTCCGTCGGTGTGCTCTCACTCATGACGATCGTCCCTCCCGAACCGCGGTCTTCACCGCGTCCACGTCCGCCGCGACCCCGGAAACCGCCTCCTGCGGCACCAGCGGCGTCGCCGCGCGCAACCGCCGACGGCCGAGCAGCGCCAGCACCGCGGCCACGGCGAACACGAGCACCAGGACGACCAGGACCGCAAGCCACAGCGGCCAGACCAGGTCCAGCAGCACCACCACGCGAGCGCCAGCAGCAGTCCCAACCCGTACAGGCTCAGGACCGCGGCGCCGCCGAACAGTCCGCCACCGGCTCCGGCCCGCCGGCCCTTCGCGACCATCTCCGCCCTGGCCAG
The DNA here is from genome assembly GCF_019038635.1 of Micromonospora sp. WMMB482. Classification (NCBI taxonomy): domain Bacteria; kingdom Bacillati; phylum Actinomycetota; class Actinomycetes; order Micromonosporales; family Micromonosporaceae; genus Micromonospora; species Micromonospora sp. WMMB482. The sequence continues at coordinate 2,957 of NZ_JAHOPD010000020.1, forward strand.
CGCCAGCTCGTCACGCATCAGCGTGCTCACCTGCTCGGCGGCCCGGGTGACCAGTTCCGACGTCGACATCGTCTCCGGCGTACCGGAGGGCGACTCCTGTGCACGGGTGGTTGCGTCTGGCGACACCGGGGCCTCCTCGTCTGGCTGCTCCCGTGATGCCCCCAGCGGTCGCGGCGCAAACGCCAGGATAGCTGCCCCCGAGTGGGGACGAGCGCCGTCGTCGGCGGCGTCCCGCTGCGGCGAGGGTGGCCGCTCACCCGGTCGCGCCGCATGCGTCGTCGCCTCGTCGGAGCGGTCGCCGTCGGCTGCGGTCCGTGGAGGCAGGACGGGATCGTCGGCGGGCTGACCGGCCTGCAGTGCCCTGCCACGCTGCACCTCGGCGTTGATCTCGACACCGAACAGGACGGCGCCGTTGACGAGGTAGAGCCAGCCCAGGAACGCGATCACCCCGCCGAGCGTGCCGTAGGTCTTGTCGTAGGAGCCGAAGTTGGCCACGTACAAGCCGAAGCCGAAGGACACGATCGCCACCGCGAGCAGGGTGACGAAGCCGCCCACGGTCAGCCAGCGGAGCCGCGGCGGCTGCACGTTCGGCGCGAGCCACCCCAGCATCGCCAGCATCACCATGGCGATCAGCACCAGGGCCGGCCACTTGAGCACGGACCACAGAGTGCGGGCGGTCTCGCCGATGTCCAGGGCGTCGCCGACGGCTCGGGTGACCGGACCGCTCACGATGAGGATCACCACGACGACGGCCATGAGCAGCAACGACACCGCGGTGATGAGCAGTTGCAGCGGGCGCAACTTCCAGAAGGGCCGCCCCTCCCGCACCCCGTGGATCACGTTGGACGCCCGGGTGTAACCGCCGACGTAGCCCGACGCCGACCACAGCGCGCCCAGCAACCCGAAACTCAGCAGCGCCCCCGCGCCACCCTGGCTCGACACCACCTCCTGGATCAGGTCGCGCAACTGCTGGTCCACCACCGCCCCGCCCCCAGGTCGCGGAGCAGGTCGACGATCGTGTCGACGGTGCGGTCACCCTCGGAGACCAGATTGACCAGGGCGACGACGACGATCGCGGACGGAAAGACCGCCAGCACCGCGTAGTAGGTCAGACCTGCCGCCAGGTCCGTACAACTGTTCTTCATGAACCCCTGCGCCGCGCGCCGGAACACTCCGCGCCACGCCGCCGCGCGCATCTGCCGCAGCCGCTGCGGCACCTGACCACTGCCGGCGGTCACGCTGTGGGCCGCTGATCCGTTCCTCGCCACTCTGCCCTCCTTCGCGCGGACAGGACGCGACATGCCCTCGCCGGTACCCCGCCGAGACGATCCGGTAACAGGAGCGGCCCGTTCGGACCGGATTGTCGGCCGGCGACGTCGTCGACCAGCCTAGACACTCCCCTGCTCGATGGCTGAGAAGCGGCGCTCACCTGATCCGGGTCAGGTGGCATGGACTGCTCGATCCACGCCGGGTCGCCCGAACGTGCGGTGACGGCGCGGTCGGGACGCGGGCAGTGCCCGGTTCGCCGACGCCAGAATGATCGACTACGGTACGGATGCGGTGGAGCGGGGTAGGTGTTCGGTATGGACTCGGTGCGGATGCCCTTCGGAGGCAGCGCTGACAGCGCGCCGGTCCGCCAGGCTGCCCGGAAGATCCTTGCCGACTGGGACGCCGCGCATGTCGCCGACGACGCGCTCGCCGTCATCACGGAACTGATGCACAACGTCATCAGGCACACCGACGACGGTGGGAAGCTCGAGCTGACGCGTCAGGCGGACGCGATCCTCGTCGAGGTGTTCGACAACTCCACCCGGCAACCCCGACGTCTCGCGCCGGACCCGCATCGGATCGGCGGGCGGGGCCTGCTGATCGTGGAGGCCATGGCGCGCGAGTGGGGCGCGCACACCATCGACGACGGCCGGCCCGGCAAAGTGGTGTGGGCGGAGATCCCCCTCGACCGGCCCGCCTGATCTCCTCGGCCGGGCAGGGGTGCTACGCGCCCCCATGACGGAGTCAGCCCACCTGACCCTGGGTACTTTACCGGAGCAGGAACGACGCTCGTCAGGACCGGAGGTCGCTGTGCAGCCGTTCACCCCCTGGACGTGGCGCGAGAGCTTTCTCGACGCTGCCCGCGGCACCGAGGATCCGGACGCGGGCCGCTCGGCCGGCAGCCCGCACGCCGACATGGTGGGCTACTGGGTGGAGGCCACCGACGGACAGATCGGCTCGGTCGACCGGGCCAGCTACGACGTCGGCGACGCCCTGCTCGTCGTGGACACCGGTCCTTGGATCTTCGGTCGCAAAGTGCTTCTGCCCGCGGGCACCGTCGCCTACGCCGACCACGACGCACGCACCCTGTTCGTCGACCGCACCAAGGAGCAGATCAAGAACTCCCCTCGGTACGACGAGGCGGACTTCGACACCGCAGGGTTCCGTCAGCGTGTCGGGGACTACTACGCCTGCACGTACACCGCTTCACTGGACGATGGCGAGCACGATCGACCCTGACCACCACGGCGGGGTGCGGACAGCGAATCGGTGAGGGCTGACTCACGACGCGTAGACGTACCTCGCGCCTGTCACTTCGGCGCCGCTACCACGCAACGCGGCTGCCGGGGCTTCGACCAAGGATCATCCGCCGCGAAGGAGAGCCCCTGCCGCCCGAAGCGGCAGGGGACCTCTCTTCCTCGCGATCGAGCACGGGGATCGCTGCCACTCGAACCCGATCGGATCTACCTTCCTGATGCCCCGCCAGTCCCGTCGCCAATCATCGACCTCGACTGCGAGTCCGCGTCGGGCGTCTGACTCTCGCTTCGTTTCGTTCCCGGACCGGCCCTCGACCGGCGCTGGGGCGAACGTCGTCGGGCGGCGCGGCCACATCGACGCCGGCGGCGTATCCGACGGCGTGAGCGAAGGTGATAATGGCTGGGATCCACCGGACGAGCGGATCACGCATCGCGCTGACGTCAGCATCCATGTCGCAGCCGGGAGAAGGGGATCTGCCGTGCTCAGTGACGCCGACCGGCCGGTGGCGCCGTCCACCGCCGCACCGTCGACGGTCGGGCGTCCGGCGTCATCGTCCGCAGCGGTAGATCTCGCGGTCCTGCTCATCGAGGATGATCCCGGCGATGCGCTGCTCACCCGGGAACTGCTGGCGGACAGCGGCCTGGGCACCCGGTTCGCGCAGGCCAGCAGCCTGACCGAGGCCGCCGCCACCACCTCGACGCCGGACTGTGTACTGCTTGACCTGCACCTGCCCGACAGCCGCGGGTTGGCGGCGCTCAGGCAGGTGCTGCACCGATGGCCGGACGCGGCCGTGGTGGTGCTCACCGGCCTGGCCGACGCCGCCACGGCCACGGCAGCCGTCGCCGCCGGCGCCCAGGACTACCTGATCAAGGGCCAGATCGACGGGACGCTTCTCGGGCGCACCGTCGAGTACGCCGTTCAGCGCCGCCGGGTGGTCGTCACGCAGCGGCAGTTGCGGGACAGCCGCATGCAGGCCAGCGAGAACCTCCGGCTGCAGCGGGGCCTGCTCCCGACACCGTTGATCACCGATCCCACGTTGGCGGTCACCAGCAGATACGTACCGGGGCGAGGACGATCGCTGCTCGGCGGTGACTTCTTCGACCTGGTGCAGGACAGGGACCACACGATCCACGCCGTCATCGGTGACGTCTGCGGCAACGGCCCGGACGAGGCCGCGATCGGCGTCGGCCTCCGCGTCGGATGGCGCACCCTGACCCTGGCCGGAGTGGACAAGACCTCCCGGATGCGGCTGCTGGAACAGGTGCTGGTGGCCGAACGACCACGCGAGGCGATGTTCGCCACCGCCTGCACCATCCGCGTCACCCCGGACCGCTCGACGGTGGTCGTCGTCAGCGCCGGCCATCCCGCACCCCTGGTGATCACACCCGACGGCGCCTACCCCGCGCCGATCCGTCACCACCTCGGGTTGGGCATGTTCCCCGGACGGGGCCGCTGGCAGGAGTCCATCGTCACCCTTCCGAAAGACGCGGGACTGCTGCTCTACACCGACGGAGCCTACGAAGGGTTCGCCGAGGACGGAACCCGGCTCGGCGAGCAACGATTCGTCGACCTCGCCGGCAGGTTGAGCGTCACCACCGATCCCGGCGACTTCCTCACCGCTCTCCTCACCGAGATCAGGCGCGGCGACGACGGCCGACACAACGACGACACCGCCCTGCTCCACCTGACCTGGCCTGGAAGCGACGGAGGATGAGGCCTGACCGTGTCGCCTGCTCCGCCGCGTCGGCCGCCGCCTGCGGCGAGGACAGGCACCGCGGCTGCTCACCTCAAGCCTCCTCCTGCCGGTCCCCCTCGTGCTCGCGCTGGGCTCAGTTCGACGGCACGTCTCTTCCGTACCTCCGATCGGGAACGGAATTGGGCGTCCGACGACGCGGTATCCAGCCCAGAAACCGTGCGTGCAGGTATCGGGTCGGTTCCGCGGGTAGGTCGGTCAGAGCCCGCGTGTAGCAGACGCCGAGGTACTGGAAGACGGCTCCGGGCGCACGGCGGTGCTCGTCCCTGAGGCGATCGCGACCGGCTCGGCACGGCCAGGGTTGGGCGCAGTCGCCGCAGTACCAGTCGGGCACGACCGGAAGGTGCCGCCGCTTCGCAGACATCGGCGCCGCGGTTCGGCGCAGGCGGCGCATCAGCCGCTCACCGACGAAGAAGTCGATCGTGAGTTCCCGTGGCGCGTCAGACTCCCGATGCGGCATGTTCACATCCGTGGTCCCTCCTGGAAGGGTGCGCCCCGCATCCGCGACGGTAACTTCTGCGAACGGGACGGACTGACGGAAAGCGCTGACCGGCGAACAGGCCGGGCCGGTGCCCCGGCCTGAGCATCGGGAGTGAACCGCAGGCCAGGAACCCAATCAGAATGTCACGGTACGCAATCTGCGGAAAACGACAGTGGGGCGGCTCGTCCGGCCGTATCCGCCGTGGCGATCAGTGCGCAGGGCACGGTACCGCACCGGAGCGCGGTCAACCCGGAGACATTCTGGATTCGTCACGATGGCAGGACGGTGCGGCGCCCGAGACCGTGTCCATGAGGTTCGGGCCCGACGGTGTTCCATCAGACTCGGACATCCCCGCGGGTGTTCGGTACGTTACGTCACGTGGTGTACGACGCGAGCGATCCGACCGCAGCTCCCCGGGCGCGTCAGCGGGACCACGTGAGTGACGCGTGGATGCTCGCGGAGGCTGAGACCGCTCGACGGCGGACCCCTGAACCGGGCGCGGTCCGGGTGCTCCTCTTACCGCGCCGGTCCGACGCGGTCGATCGGTCGCCGGCCGTGGTGTGGTTCGCGCCGGGGCGCCCGGCGATGACCGAGGCCCTGAACGGACACGTGTACGAGGCGCAGGTCGAGGCCGCGATCGTGCTCGGGCTCGCCCGGTGGGGGCACGCGGCGTCGCCACCGCCGGCACCCGGATGGTACGCGCGCCGGCACGCCATGGGCTTCGCGCTTCACGACCCGACGGGACTGCCCTTCGCCGGCGGCCTGATCGAGGTGCCGGTCGGCTGGACCACGACGGCTTTGGTCTCGGGCGTGATCGCGGCCTATGGTGTGCCGGCCGGGAGCCTGCCCCCGACGGGCGACGGCCGCAGGATCGCACAGCTCATGAGCGCAGCCCGCCGACTCGGCCTCATCGCCGCGGGTCGCGTGCCGCTGCGATGGTGAGCCGGCGTGGTGCGGCCCGCCCCGGAAGCGCGCCGGTGGCGCCCCACCACATTCTCCCCGCTCCGTCGTCCGTTTCGAGAGCTCAGGTAGCCGTCGTCCCGGCGTCGGCCGCCGCACGGACGATCCGGTTCGCCTCGGGCGATGGACAACCGGTCGCCCGAAGGACGTCGCTGGCGGCCGTCCGCAGGTCGGCGACGAGGCCGTCGCCGTACGTGCGCAGGCCGCCGCTCCGGGCCGCCGCGGCCAACTCGACCGCCTGTCGGGCCATGTCCCGGCTGTGCGCGTGGCCGCTTCCGCGGTGACTCTCCCGCCGTAGCTGGTCGATGGCATCGGCGAGGCGGGCGATCCCCCGGGGCAACGACCAGGGCATCAGCTCGCGATACTGCAGCGCGTTCGCTGCCCAGCGGGACATGCCACGCGCGTCAACGACCAGGCGCTCCAGGTGCTGGGCGATGTCCGCGTACCGGTGGAACTGCTGCCGGCGGCGCCAACGGACCGGTGCGAGCGTGACCACCTCGTCGGCGCCGGCCAGCGCCTCGTGCATCCGACCGAGGTCGTCGTCGAGGTTGCGGAGTTCCTCGAGCACCCGTACGGCGGCTTCGGCGTCCCGGTCGACCAGCGCGCGCGCAACCCGGTTCAGCTGACCGGACAACGAGTCGAAGATCGGCTTGGTGGCCTTGTCCAGGATGCGCAGCGGGTTGACCGGCAGCAGCAGGGTGACGACGGCGATGCCCACGACCGCACCGACGAGGGCGTCCAAGATCCGTGGGAGCTCGAGCCCGCGTTCCATCGGTGCGAGCGTGGCGATCAGCACCGCCGTGCCGCCGGCCTGACCGACGAGGGCGCTACCCCGGCCGGAGAGCAGCAGAGCCGCGGCGATCGCCAGAGCGACCATCACCCCGGTCTGCCACGGGCCCGACCCGAGCAGGAACCGCAACCCGTCGCCGATGGCGATCCCGAGCCCGACGCCGGCCAGCAACTCGACGGTACGCCGCGCGCGTTGCCCGATGGCCGTCGCGATGGTGCCGACGGCCGCGGACGGCGCGAACACGTGCGCCCCCGGGCCGAGCAGGTGGTCGGCGAGAACGGCGGCGGGGGCAGCCGCCAGACCGGCCTGGACCGAGATCACCAGGATGACCTCCGTCTGACGGAGGCGGACCCGGCCGGCGGCCTGACCGCGCCGCCGCGCGCTCACGACGTCCCGCTCACCGTGTTCGGCCGCCGCGCGCCACGCCGCGTCGGCGGCGCGCCCGTTCCGCCGGTCGTCAGCCACACGAGTCCTTACCCGTCATCAGGTGCCCGAATCCCGCTTCGGGGGCGTGCGGACCGCGCGGCGAGGTCCCGGTACTGCGCCCGCCGGAAGCTGGCCGAAAACGGCGCAGGCGCCGCCTCAACCGCGGGGGAACCGAGCGCTGGATGCCTCCGACCGACTCGTGGCACGCTCGCGATCGGGTACGCAGACGCGGAGAGCGGGACGTCCACGCCGCCCTTCCACAACAGAGACGAGAATTTTGTCATGACCGCCACGTATACCTGGGATGTCTTCTCCACCGTCGACGGCTACGGCTCCTACGACCGGACCGGCGACTGGGGCGGCTACTGGGGCAAGCAGGGCCCCGAGTTGCTCGAACACCGCGCTGCCCTCTTCGGCACCCCACAACGGATGGTCTACGGCGCCACCACCCTCCGCGAGGTCGCACAGATCATGACCTCGGGCCTCGACCCTCACTCCTCGGACGAGTGGAACGTCCGGCTGATGCGCATGCCCGCCACCGTGATCTCCTCCACGTTGCACGACACCCTCGGCTGGCCGGACGCGACCATCGTCAGCGGCGATGCCGTGAACATCGTCGCCCAGCTCAAGCAGACGTCGGACGTGCCGCTACGCTCGCAGGCCAGCCTGTCGCTTAACCGGGCGTTGATGGCCGCCGGACTGGTCGACCGATTCCAGGTGACCATCTTCCCCGTCATATCCGGACGGAGCGGAACCAGCCCCGTTCTGCACGGCGCGGACGACTTCGACCTGGAGTTGCTCGAGAGCCGGACCCTCGACGGCCACACCCAGGAGCTTGTCTACCGCCCCACCCTCCGATGATGCGGCGACCCATGGTGCCCGACTCGGCGCGCCCGAAGGTCCGATCGATCAGCCGGCGAGCTGCCGACGGCGCGGTGCCAGATCCCCGAGAAGCCGCTCGCGCCGGTCGTGCCAGGCCAGTGAGTCGGCGATGCCGGTGGCGAGGTCACGTCGCGCCCGCCAGCCCAGCAACTCACGGGCCCGGCGACCCCGGGCGTACGCGCCGGCGGCGTCGCCGGGCCGACGCGGCGCCTCCCGAACCAGGACCGGCCGGTCGACCACCGCGACCAGTTCCAGCACCGTGGTGCCGGTGCCGCTGCCCAGGTTCACAGCCACGTGCGGAGCGGCACCGACGGCGAAGATGTCATCGAAGCGTTCCAGTGCCCGCAGGTGTGCCGCAGCCAGGTCCCAGACGTGCACGTAGTCGCGAAGTCCTGAGCCGTCGCGGGTGGGCCAGTCGAACCCGTTGACCGCGAACGGCACACCGGCTCGGTGCGCGAGCATCAGCCGGCCCAGGGCGTGCGACGGCACGGAGGTCTGCAGCCCGGTACGCAGCGCCGGGTCCGCGCCGATGGGGTTGAAGTAGCACAGGGACAGCACCCGCAGCGGGCTGCTTGCCGCGATGTCGGCGAGCATCCGCTCCACCACCAGCTTGGTCTGCGCGTACGGGCTGCCGGCCGCCAGCGGCGACGTCTCGTCGACGCCGATGTCGGCGTCGGGGGCGTAGATCGCCGCGACGAGCTGAAGATCAACCGGTGTACGCCGTGCGCCAGCAGCCGGTCGACGAACTCCAGCGTCGCCGAGCTGGAACGCCCGTCCGCGGCAGATCTCCCGCCGCCCGATGACGAGGTTGTCCAGCACCACCGGCGTGTTTCCCGCATCGGTCAACGCCGAGGCGACCGTGCTACCGATGAACCCCACTCCGCCCGAGATCAGCACCCTCACCAGCAGACCTCCCCGGGTGACCGCCACCACGACCGGTGACGCCGCCATCTGCATCCTGGCCGCAGGCCACCGTTCCTTTCCGGCATCGACGGATCGGCGCATGGACGGTAAGTTCGACGGATGTGCATGGCTGGCGGGGCGTCGCGCGGGTACGCGGCGGCCCAGGTCGGACGACCCGGTCGAATCGGGAGGCAGCATGACGCAGCAGCACATCGGGGTCGCGGTGGTCGGACTGGGTGGCACCGTGGCGACCACGGCGATAGCCGGGTAACTGACGTGCCTCTGCTCCCGTACGCCTGCGGCCACTGGCAGCGCTGGTTCGCGCGCCCGCCGTCCTGTCCGGTCTGCACCGACATGCGCAACGCGCTGCCCTCCGACGGCCGGCGGTTCCTCAGCGCTGACGAGGTGGCGGTAGGGCAGGCCCGCTCGGCCGTCGTCGCGCCCGGGGTGACCGGCTACTGGAGCGAGCCGCGGCTCGGTCTCGGCAGCAGCGGCTGAGTGATCGAGACCGATGTCGGCCTGGTCGGCTGGGAGGCGGCCGGTCGGTATCCGGCCGCGGCCCTCGCCGACCTGCGCGCCTGCGGCGGCCTGGTGGCGCTCGGCGCCAGCCACGTGCACGGGTACGGCGCCCTGTGGCAGCTCCAGGACGAATTGGCCCCACCGTTGCTCGCCATCGGCATCCACGACCTGGCCTGGACCAAGGCGTTCCAGGTCACTTGCCGACCGACGACCGGCAGCTACTCGCGCCCGGGTTGACCATGTACCGCACCGGCGGCCACCTCCCCGGGCACAGCGTGCTGCACGACGAGCGGCGCGGGATCCTGTTCGGCGGCGACCTGATCAAGGTGGAGCTTGCCGGGTAAATGCCGGTGGGGCTGTCCTACCACGCCCAGATCCCGCTCTCGCAGGACGAGTCGCGTCAGGCGCGCGACCTGGTCGAGGAGTTGGACTTCGACGCGGTCGCCACCCCCTTCGAGTACGCGGCACCCGTCGCCCGCAAGCAGGTGCTCGCCCTGTTCGACCGGCACCTTCGCGGGCAGCCGCTGGCCGGCCCCATCCCGATCGAGGATCTGACAGTTCGGCTGCCTGCTGCTGGTCGCCGTACCGGTGCCGGTGAAGCCGTGGCTGTTCGTCGCCACGGCCGCCGCCGAACTCAGCGTGCCTCCGGCCGCCGAACGCGGACGGCCCACCCCGTGGAACCCCCGACACATCGCCGAGCGGTACGGCCTGTTCACCATCATTGTGCTCGGTGAGACGATCGCCGCCGCCTCGGTGGCGCTGCAGTCCGCCGTGGACGGCGCCGACCAGCTCGACCAACTGTTGCCGATCGCGGCCGGTGGCCTGTTGATCGTCTTCTCGTTCTGGTCGATCTACTTCGCCGTGCCCGGGCGCGACCGCCTGCTCGACCGCCGATCCGGCTTCAACTGGGGCTACGGCCACTACGTGGTCTTCGCCTCCGCCGCGGCGGTCGGCGCCGGCCTGGAGGCAGCCTTCGAGCACGCCGTCGGACGCGGCACGGCCGACGTGACCGCCGTCGCTGTCGCGGTGACCGCGCCCACCGCCATGTTCGTGCTCGCCGTCTGGCTCCTGCAGACCCGCCACTACAAACGAGGTCGGACAGAGCAGCTCATCGCACCGACCGCGGCCGCGCTCACCCTGGCGGCAAGCTTCACCGGCCCACTCGCCGTGCCCCTAGCCGGCCTCGTCACCGCCGCCGCGGTCGTCGCCAGTGTCAGCGTCGTATCACACCGTTCCCACCGACGCCGCCACCGCCACTGATCGCCGCCTGTCGTCCGACGTCACCGGTCGAGGAGCACGGTGAGCAACGCCCAGGCGGCCTGGCCGACGAGTCCCGTCGCCGCCACCATGACCGCATACCGCCCCGCCCGCAGCATCGTCGCCGGCCGGGAGGACTCGCGATGGGCGAGGATCGCGTATCCACCGGCAGCGGCGCAGGCCAGGGCGATCATCCACCCGGCGAACAGCAGACCCTCGGGCAACGGCAGCGCCACGGTGAACCTTCCGACGGCGGAGTGCTCACCGCCATTCAACGCCGCTCGTTCCCCGTGCGGGCCACCGCACGGTGAACACCGTCCGAACCGGTGGCGACGCGGCCGTCATCCCTGCCGGTCAAGCGTGCTCGCGTCGGTGGGGCAGGCTCGGTCATGTGCGGTCGACGACGAGGTCGGAGACTCCCGCGACCGCGTCGACGTCGTACCGGTCGGTCGCGGTGTCCCAACCGCTGGGCGTGAGCACCGTGCCGCCGGCCACTCCAGTTCGCTCGGCACCGTCCACGCTCATCCGGCCGGCACCGCCCGCCACCCGAACCCGCACCGGCGCGTCGCCGGCCAGGTGGACCAGCAGCCGACTCGCCCCACCGGTCATCGCCAGCCGCACCGTACGCTCGGCGGGCGGCAACGTGACCTCCGCGCGGCTCGTGCCGGCCGTCAGCTCGACCTCCTCGATCCGGCCGCCACGCAGGTCGAGCACCTCCTCCTGGGCGCCGCCGCCGAGCCGGACACGCCACCGCACGTCGTCGTGCAGCGCCACCTCGACCAATGCCGGACCCGCGCCGCCGGCGGCGGCAAGACCAGCCGTCACGGTGCCGTCGGACACCGACACCGCCGGCCGGACCTTCGCGCCGGTCGGCGTCGACACCCGGTACAGGTCGTCCCCGAGATCGGCGGTCCGCACGCGCACCGCGTCCGCGCCGTCGACCAGCACGAAGACGGCGGAACGCAGGTCACCCCGATCCGCCGCCACGGTGTGCCGATCCTCGCCACCGGGACTGCGGTCGGTCCACGCGTGGCCGTCGCCGCCGGCGCCCGGGCGGCCGGCGTCCCGTGGCTCGCCGGCCCGGCAGCCGCCAAGCAGCGCCGCCAGCAGGAGAAGCCCCACGACTCCTCCACCCGGCCCGCGTTCGATCATCCGCCGCACCATCCCAACCGTCTGCGTCACGCCCCGGTTCCTACCCCGTCGCAGCGTGGGCGACTCCCCCGGCGTGCGACGCCTCCCCGGAAGGTTCTCGCCGCCCCGATGCGTCACCGGACGGTAGGAGTGGGCTCCACCCGGACGGGGCACTGAGCCCCACGTGAGCACGTTCGCCGGACACGTGCCGTCGAGGAGAGGAAGAGGATGCGACGCCCCACCGTCATGCTGGCGACAGCCCTGGTCATCCTCGGGACAACCGGGCTGAGCGGCTGCACCGGGGAGGAGGCCGCCGCCCCGGCGGCACCCACGACGCCGGGCACCGCCACGACCACGGGCACGCCGAGCCCCGCCACGCCGACCGCCGGCGCCCCGGGCAGTGGCACCGGGCCGGGCTGTCCGGCGAACGAGGATCGGATCCCGCCGGGTTCCCGCAGCGTATCGACGGGCGACCTCGACCATGACGGCCGGCGGGACACGCTGTTCCTGGTCGATGACGGGGAGAACAGCATCGGGGTCCGGACCGCGACCGGCCTGACCACCTCCACCCGCTTCTCCGTCGCCGAACCCAGCGAACTGGAACCGCACGGCTTCCTCATCGCCGACGGCTCGTCGTTCATCCTTCTCGGCGGCTCGCGGCAGGCATACCTCTTCGCGTTCGTCGGATGCCGAGTGGTCGTGACGCGCAACGCCGAGGGCGAGCAGTACCGGTTCGACAACGGGTTCGCCCGGTCCGGCACCGGCGTCGGATGCCTACGCGGGAGCGACGGCCTGACACTGGTCGGCCTTCGAGCGGAGAGAACGACCGACGGCGACAGGTACCAGATCCGCCGCACCGTGATCGAACCGATGCAGCTCGGCCGGTCCGCCCGCAATGGGCCGACCAGCGTCAGCGAGACCGGCCTGACCCGCGAGGCCGCCTTCGACAAGGTTCGCACCGGCTATCCGTGCTGAGGCATGTGCTGCTGAGGCCGTAGCCGGTAATCGATGTCTCTCCCCGGCGGCCGGAGCGGGCCGTCGGCCCCCGGACAGGCGCGCATGAGCCTGCGGTGCAACGGTGTGCCGGTACACGACGACACCGAGGTCACCGGCCCGCGCGGCGGTGGCGCCGCCGAGACGGCAACCGGCGGGCGACTGCGGCTCCAGGATCACGGCGATCCCGGAGCAGACGTCCGGCAGCGCAGCAACTGGCGCGAACCGCTGACCTGAGGCCCGTCGGTCAAGGCGGAGCGGGCGGCCGCCCTCGCCGTCACCAGACCATGAACCCATCCATTTTGCTCGATAGATTTCATCGACGGCAAGGCCGGCTGCGACAAAAAGCGCCAGCCATGGAATCGACTCCGATAATTGTTACTAGCCAGTAGACGACGTGTTACGAAGTGGGCCCCATCCCCCTGGAGGTCCCGCATGACCCGTCGCCCCCTGGCGCTTCTCGGCAGTCTCGCCACCGGCCTGCTGCTCAGCCTCGGTCTCGCCGCCCCCGCCTCCGCCGCCGGCACGGACTACACCGCCCTCGGCGACTCCTACTCCTCCGGTGTCGGCACCAACAACTACGACAGCGGCAGCGGCTCGTGCCGGCGCAGCCCGCAGGCGTACCCGAGGTTGTGGGCCAACAGCCACGCACCGGCGAGCTTCCAGTTCGTCGCCTGCTCCGGCGCCACCACGCGCGAGGTGCTGAACAACCAGCTCGCCGCGCTGAACGCCGGCACCGATCTCGTCACGATCTCGATCGGCGGCAACGACGCCGGTTTCGCCGACGTCGTCACCACCTGCCGCCTCGGCTCGGACAGCGGATGCCTCACCGCCGTCAACAACGCCAAGTCCTACATCACCAACACGCTGCCCGGCCGCCTCGACGAAACCTACCGGGCGATCCGCAACCGCGCGCCCGGCGCGCGGGTTGTCGTGCTCGGCTACCCGCGCCTGTTCGAACTCGGCTCCTGCGGCTTCGGCAGCATCAATGCGTACAAGCGGGGCCTGCTCAACGGCGGCGCCGACACCATGTCCGGCGTCATCTCCGGCCGCGCGTCGGCGGCCGGCTTCACCTACGCCGACGTGCGGGGCCGCTTCGCCGGACACGGTGTGTGCGCCAGCAGCCCTTGGATCAACGGCACGACCTTGCCCGTCGTCGAGTCCTACCACCCCAGGGCCAGCGGCTACTCCGGTGGATACCTACCGGCGCTCACCGCCGTCACCGGCTGACCGAGCGCCTCGGGCCCGACCGACCGGTCGGGCCCGAGGCGCTCCGCGCCTCAGCGTCCGACCGGATCTGGAGGGTCATCGGCTACCGGATCCGGAATGCGTTCCCGCCGGAGTGTCGGGCCGGATCGCGCCCCTCCCTGCCCGTACTCACCCCGAAGTCGATCCCGGCTGGCGCGACGCGACCCAGGCCGGGTACAACCCCGCGTTGCCGCTTCGGTGCCGCCCGCAGGTGCCCCGGCACGGCCCGTGCCCAGCGACCAGGGATGGGCGCAGGCGGCGCGACAGCCGCCCATGACGGAGCCTCCTGAACCGGTCGACTCCGGACCGGCCCGTCACGCCCACCAGCGGCCGGGACCGATGGATCTATCGGACGACGAGTCAGCCACCACATCCGCCGAAGCTCGTCACACTTCGCCGGGCGAACGCAGGTAGGACACCGGCAGGCAAGCCCGCACGATTCGGTAGCCCAGCGGGGGCAGCAGGATACGTGGGGCCGCAACCACGCAGAGCGCCATGCCACCGGCTCCGACCGTCGCGTCGCAACGGTCACTGGCCCAGGCGTCGTGGGTGTCGACTCACGGTTCGGGTAGGCGGGACATGACCCGCCGCTGGAAGCGGATCTGCGCCACGAAGGCGAGAACAGCGATCACGACGCCGGCACTGATGCCCGTCACGAATGCGGTTCTGGCCAGAGCCAGCAGCAGCGCCACGGCAGCGCCGGCGAGCAGGGAATTGATCGCTGCCACCATGGCGGCAGCGGTGTAGAGCATCGCGAACCGGCTCGGCGGCACCCCGGTCGCCGCCCAAGCCACTCGTGCGTTGCCGCCCGGGGCGACGGCGTCGGCGAAGAACTGGCCGTCCGGCTCGAACTGCTCGTGGTAGTACGCGCGGATGCGACGGATCCGCTGGAGGTCCACCGCGTTCTCCACGGTGGTCTGGGTGAGGCGTACGAAGGTCAGCCACCCCACGACCAACAGCGTGGGCATCACGGCGGCCAGGTACGCCGCGGTGACCGTACCCTTGCCGGCGACGAAGCCGAGCCCGATCAGCCCAGCCGACAGCGTCGACAGGAACACGGTGGCGCGACCCACCGACTCCGCGACCGTTGCCGAACGCGATGTCTGCAGCACGAAGTGCTCGGTCGTCAACGCCGTTACCAGAACCTGCGCTCGCTCCTGCTCCGTCACCAGCTCCCCCGTCCTCGCACGACCGCCGGGTGCGACGTGTACCCGGATCGAGGCCCACCACACGACGACAGCCTCCCGGCGGCGGCACCACACCGGACGTCAGGAATTTTCCCGTACGTCTCCGAGCTGCCATACGGCGAATGCTGGTGGTACCTGCGGCCAGCCCCGCCGACCTCACGCGCGGCGTCCACGTCGCGGTGGTGGATGCTGGCGAACGGAAGCCCCGGCCGCTTGTCCACCTGTTTGGCCGCCTCCTGCGCGACGACCCGGATCTGTCAGCGCAACCGCTGAGTGAACTCACGATCGGGCGCCGAAGCCCGTCGACCTCCGGCCCAGAGGTGTCGACACCGCACTGAACGTCGTGCACATTCGGCACCCCAGCCACGCTTCGGGCCCGGCGACGTTGATCGTCGCCGGTCCCGGAGCGTGGCGTGGAAGCACCTGGATCCCCGGGTCGCACCTGCCCAAACCTCGACCTTCGGCCCGTCTGGACTGGTCGCCGGGCTGCGCGCCGGCGTGGGGCTGGCCCGCCAGCCGACGGACCCGCGCCGCCTTCGCGTCACGTCGTGCAGGAGGCCAAGGCGGGGTTCGGATCGGAATGCGGGCAGGCTGCCAGTGCCTGCTGGAGCCGGGCCAGAAGCGCGCCGGCCGCCCGCACCTGGGCCAGATCAGAGGGGTCGAGGAGTTCGCCCGCGATCACCCGCTGCAAGCTCATCGAGGCGTGACCGGCCTCGACCTGAAGGCGCCCGTCCCGCGCCGGAACGGGCGCCGAAACCGGCAGACCCCGTCCGTCCAGCCAACTCGTAATAGGCGCGATCTTCGCGAGCCTCGGGAAACGGTCGCGCACCACCGACCATTCGCAATCAGCCGGCCCACGGGTGTGTCAACCCACGCGAGCGCGTTGCCGCTGCTCATCACGATCCGCTCACAGGAGTCGACCCGAACACCCCAGTGCTCGTCGAGCATGTCGGCGACCCACCGGCCAGCCGACTCACCGCCGCTGAAGCCGAACCTTCCACCCAGCGTGGCGGCGGGGTCGTACGCCTCCCACAACATCTCCAGCACCGGAGAATGCGACTCGCCCCATGCGCGGTATCCCACCACACTCTGCCGAGGTGTCACCCAGGTGGCGGCTCATCCCCTACCACCACTCGGCAGCCGCGCTCGCTCCCGAACGGTACGGGCGCGGGCGAGCGCCGTGATCGTCGCCGTCGACGACAGACCCATCCGTCAGGCAGCCGCCTCCGAATGCAGTTCATGGCCTTCGATTACGGTCCGTACACCCGTGGGACTGCCCGCCGCGGCGACGGCGTGGACTACGACGTCTTCCGACGCCAGCCTCTCTCGCCCGGGGGGCTACGCTGCCTGCGCCATCTGTGTGACCTCTGCCATCCGCACGACCTGCTGGTCGCCCCGGCGCACACCGAACCCACCGACACAGCCATCCTGACCAGATGGATCTATGAGAAGGACTGGCATCGGGAGGTGCTGGCCAAGGTACTCACCGCACACAACGTCCCGACCGGCACGCCGCCTGTGACAGCGGCGCCGTGCAGGATCGGTCGACGTGGTCGCCGGGGGCCGGCCCGGTGGGCTCTACGCCATGGCGTCAGCGGTGACGACGCCACCGCCATCCGGATGACGTGGGGCGCGATCAACGAGTGGATGACCCACAGCTGCTATCACCGGCTCGTCCTACGGGAGGAGCACCCCGTCCTGACCGACGTCCTGCACCGGGTGACGAGTCTGGAGATGCGACATGCCGCCTACTACGCAGGCCAGGCCCACGACCGGCTGGCCCACTCGGCGCGCGTCCGTCGCCTGACCCGCTTCGCGCTGCGCCACTTCTGGGCACCGGCCGACGCGGCGAGGATGCCTCGGGTCGAGACCTCACACCTGATGCGGTACCTGCTCGCCGACGAGGCCGGTTGGCAGGAGATCCGGCAGCTCGACGATCGGATCGAGAGGCTGCCCGGGCTCGCCGGTCTGGGATTGGTGCGTCGGGCGCTCCGGCGATACGGAGTGGTCGATCCGTCGACCCGACGAGCATGACCGGCGGTGTCAGCGCGCGTCGTCGTGAAGGTCGGAGACCGACAGGTCACGGGTGAGGGTCGGAGACGCGGGCTCGACCTCACGTACCGCCGGAGGGACCTTCGCTCCGGACGCTCCGCCTGCGCCCGGGACGGGGTCATCACGGCGCGACGCGACCGCTACCCGCGACGAGTCGCCGCGCTCCCGACGGCGGCCACGAGCATGACGACGCCTGCTTCCGCCGCGACTCTGACGCTGCGCGGCCTGCCCATGGCCAGCGCGGTGGTCAGCAGCCCCCAGCCGGATGCCGCGGCGAGCGGCAGTGCACCCCGCCGGCTCCGGACGACTCCGGCGGCCAGCGCGCCGGCGGCGGCGAACAGGCCGGCTGCGGATGCCGCCACCGTGCGCGGGGCGGTCCTGCTCCCACCGGAGGCGACCCCGGCCGCCGCGAGGTTGACCACGCCGGCCAGAGCTGTCCAGCCCAGGAGCAGGCCGGTGCTGGCCGGCGAGACGGCCGTCCACGCCGTCGTGGGGGTGGCGCGCTGCAGGCGGACGTGAGCCGCGGCGGCGAAGCCGACGGCCACGGACAGCAGGAACGGCGTCGCGGCGAACCGATCACTCTGCGCGGCGAGCGACCAGGCGGTGTTCGCCGCGTAGGCACCGGCCCGGGGCCATCCGCTGAGGCGGCTGACGGGATGGCTTCGACCTTCGGGCAGGCACCGACCTACGGTCGACAGGGCGCACCCGGCGAAGACCGGCGCCCAGACGACGAAGGCGTAGCCGGGTGGGGTGATCACCGTGTCGAAGCGGCGGGTCTGTTCGCCCTTGCCGAGCAACGGGCCGAGAACAGGTACGGCGATGAACGCCGCACAGGCGCCACCGAGGGCCAGTGATCGCACCCGATCGTCCACGTCTCCTCCGATCGATCGGCATGTCCGGGCGCTCGCCCTGGCGTCGACGTTACCGAAGCAGCAGACGGCACGGTGCCACCGCGACAGGCGGGTGGCCCGGTCGCCGGTCGAGAAATGTGCGATCCGGCACCAGTCCGGCGGGCGGTGGGCGACGAATCCCTCCCGACAGCAACGACACCAGCGCCGTGACCAGGCGGAGACGGAGACCTGTTGTGAGACTTTCCCGAGCCCTGCTCGCCCTGCCCGTGGCCGCGCTGGCCCTCTCGGTTCCGGGCGTCGCGCACGCCGGCGAGAGCGTGCAGGTCCGGTTGCAGGATCTCAACGAGACCGGCGCGACCGGGACCGCGACGTTGACCGTGACGGACGGAGGCGACCTGCAAGTCATGATCCGGTCGACAGGCATGACGCCGAACTCGCCGCACGCCCAGCACGTGCACGGCGCGGTCAACGGCATGGACTTCCACTGTCCGGACAAGTCCGCCGACGCCGACGGCAACGGCTACGTCAGCACCGAGGAGGGCCTGAAGATGTACGGGGACATCTTCATCTCGCTGACCACCACCGGGGACACCACCAGGGCCAGCGGCCTGGCGGTGGACCGGATGCCGAAGGCCGACGCGCGGGGCAACCTCAGCTACGAGCGCACCATCCCCGCCGCCGAGCTGCCCGCCGGCACCATCGAACACCTGAAGGACCTGCATCTCGTGCAGCACGGCATCGACGCCAACAAGAACGGCGCGTACGACATGGAGGCGCTCGGGGAGTCGACGTTCGCGAAGTCCGTCGGCGTCAACGGCATCCCCGCCGAGGCCACCGATCCCGCGACGTGCGGCATGGTCAGCGGCGCGGCGGCCGGCTCCGTACCCGCAGGGGGTGTCGCCACCGGCGACGGCAGTACCTCCGGCGACACGCCGGTCATGTGGTCGGTGGGTGCTCTCGCGCTGCTCGGCGCCGCCGGTGCGGTGGTCGCCCGCCGCCGGCTCGCCGGCGGGCGCTGAACCGGAGGCGGTGGTGATGGACACCGGCGACGCGCGAGTGCCGGCCGGCCGCCGTCGGGAGCGCGCCACGCTCCTGGCGGTGGCCGGCATCCTCACCCTGACGGCGGCCGTGACGATCGGGTTCGCCGTCGCCCAACCGGGCGGAGAACCGCCCCGACCTGACGTCTCGGCTGCGGCGCCGGCCGCGGATCCGGCGGCCGGCCCGGCAATTAGGCCGGGCGAGTTGACGTCGGGCCCGCTCATGTCCTCGTCGCCGCCAACGCGGGTGTCGATTCCGTCGCTGCGGGCCACCGCGGCAGTCGTCGCCCTCGGCCTGCAGGCGGACGGGGCGATGCAGGTCCCGGACAGCGCCGCCGACGTCGGGTGGTTCACCAGGGCGCCGACGCCCGGAGCGCTCGGCCCGGCCGTGCTGGCCGGCCACGTCGACTGGAAGGGCCACCGCGGAACGTTCTTCGGTCTGGGCAGGCTGGCCGTCGGTGCCGGGATCACGGTCGACCGGCAGGACGGCAGCAGCGCGATGTTCACCGTGACCAGGGTGGCGCAGTATCCCAAGGACCGCTTCCCCACCAACGAGGTGTACGGGGCCGTCGACCACGCGGCACTGCGCCTGATCACCTGCGGCGGCGAGTTCGACGACAACACGCAGCACTACCGCGACAATGTCATCGTCTACGCGCGCCTCGCCCATGCCCATCCCGCCTAGCACGTCGGGTACGCGTAGGCGGCACACCCATCGTCCCGTATGCGGAAGGACCTGCCGAGAATGAGCGGTGACCCGGAACAGGCGCGGCGGCTCCGGCCGATACCGCCCGACACCGCGACGCCGCCGACCGCCGAGGAGTTGCTGGCGCGCGTGGCGCGTGGCGACGAGACGGCGTTCGCGTCGCTGTACGACGTCGTGGTGGGCCGGGTCCTCGGGCTGACTCGCCGCGTCGTTCGCGACGCGGCGCAGGCGGAGGAGGTGACGCAGGAGGTCATGGTGGAGGTGTGGCGCACCGCCGGCCGCTTCGACGCCGGTCGTGGCTCGGCCCTGGCCTGGATTCTGACCATGGCGCACCGCCGGGTCGTGGACCGGGTGCGCTCGGAACAGGCGCACACCAGACGGACGTCACAGGTCGCCGCGGCCGAAGCGCACGTTCCCTACGACGAGGTGGTCGAGGACGTCACCGCGCGGCTGGAGCGGGAACAGGTCCGCCGGTGTCTGGGCCGGCTGACACCGGTCCAGCGGGAAGCGGTGACCCTCGCCTACTACGGCGGCCACACCTACCGCGAGGTCGCCGAGAAGCTCCGGACACCGCTGCCGACAGTGAAGACGAGGATGCGCGACGGCCTGATCCGGATGCGCGACTGCCTCGGCATCGAGATCGAGGGGCGGGCATGAGCGGCGACATCCACACCCTCGCCGGTGCGTACGCTCTCGACGCGGTCGACGACGTCGAGCGGGCGGCGTTCGAGCGGCACGTGGCCGAGTGCGAGCCGTGCCGCACCGAGGTGGCCGAGCTTCGGCAGACGGTGGCGCGGCTCGCCGACGAGACCGTCGTGGCTCCACCGCCCGGGCTGCGGGAGCGGACCCTGGCCCAGGTGGCGCGCACCCCGCAGCTGAGGGGCCGCGCCGCGGGCGCCGGACGGCGCGCAGGAAGGTGGCGACAGCTCACCGTGGCCGCAGCCGCAGCCGTTCTGGTGGCCGGCGGTGCGAGCGCGGTCACCTGGACCGTGAGCAGCGGACGGATCAGCGACGAGCGGGCGAGCGCCGACGAGGCCCGGCGCATCGCCGCCATCCTGGAGGCCCCCGACGCCCGGGTGTTCGAGCGGTCGCTGCAGCCCGGCGGCGCGGCCACCGTGGTGGTCTCGCGCGAGCGCGACCGCGGTGTGGTGCTGCTGCGCGACCTGCCCGAGCCCGGCCGCGGACGGATCTACGAGCTGTGGCTCATCCGCGGCGGCGAGCCCCGCAAGGTGGGGCAACTCGGCGAGGAAGCGAGGGCGGCGACCACTGTCGTCGGTCCGGTCGCCGGTGCGGGCACGTTCGGCGTGTCCAACGAGCCCCGGGGCGGCTCCGCCGCTCCCACGCGGATCGTCGGCACCGTCGAACTGAGCTGAGCCCGGGCGCGCCGGGCCGCAGCCGCGGCCCGCAGATTCTCATCGCCCGTTCCCATCCGGGCCGGGAGCCGCTTCGAATCACCAGCATGGATGACGAGTTGCTCGCCGGCCGGTACCGCCGGCTCACGCCGATCGGGGACCCGGCGACCCCGAGGCGCGTCTGGTTGGCACGCGACGAGCTACTCGACCGGCACGTCGCACTCAACCAGATCGCCCTACCGGGTTGGGTGAGCAACGCGGAACGGTCGCGCCTGCGGGACACGACGCTCGGGGAGGTACGCGCCCTGGCGAGTCTGGACCATCCGGGCGTGACCGGGATGTGGGACGCGCTCAGCACCGACGGGTACCTCTGGCTCGTCATGGAGCACGTACCCTCCCGCACCCTGTCCGAGGTGGTCGCCACCGACGGCCCGCTGGCTCCGGCCGAGGTCGCCAGGGTGGGCCTGCACCTGCTCGCCGCCCTCGACGCCGCCCACGCGGTGGGGGTGCTGCACCGGGAGGTCCGTCCGCGAAACGTGCTCCTCGCCGACGACGGGCGGGTGGTACTCGGCGGATTCGGCCTGTCGATCCTCGACAGCCGCGTCCCGGCGGCCGTCACCGCGGCGACCCTGTCGAGGCTCCAGTACGTCGCGCCGGAGCACACCCGGGACGGCAGGTCCACCCCGGCGACCGACCTGTGGGCCCTCGGCGCAACCCTCTACCTGGCCGCCGAGGGCCGGCTGCCGTGGACCCGGCCCACCACCCTCGCCACGCTCGCCGCCCTGGCCACCGAGGCACCGGACCGGATGACCGCGCTGCCGCTCGAGCCCGCGATCACCGGTCTCCTGCTGCGCAATCCCCGTCAGCGCCTGTCCACCCGGGAAGCCCGCGACCGGCTTGAGCAGGTAACGGCGGCCACCTCGCCCGTCGACCCCGTGCCCACACCCCGAGCAGGCCGCGGGCAGCCCCGGGCCGGCGGTCGGCCCCGGTGGCGTCCAGCCGCCGCGGCGACCGACCCGATCTCACCGGACGCGGTCACCACCACGCCCATCGCGGTCACCGCGTCGACCACCCGCGACCGGAAGACCGGCTGGGCGTTCGCCGGCGCCGTGCTGGGCCTGATCGGAGTCGGTGCCGTCGCCGTCACGGCAGCCGGCGCGGTGACGGGCGGCTTGCGCGGCCAGGACGGCGCACCGGCGGCCGGACGGGACGACACGACGGCCGGCGCGATGCCGGCGACCCCACCGGCCCGCCCCGTCCACCTGTGCCTGAACGACGCCGCCGGCGAGGCCGAACCGCTGCGGGAACCCACCGAACCGCTGCCGCACGCCCCGCCGAAGGGGTGGTCGTGGCACCAGGACCCGGCAGGCTTCCTGATCGCGGTGCCCGACCGCTGGACCCGGCACACCGAGGGCACGACGATCTGCTTCCGCGATCCCGCTCGGCCAGACGCCGTCGCCGTCGACCTCAGCGTCAGAGCCTCCACCATGCCATCGAAGCGATGGGAGGCCGCCGAGCGCGACCTGCTCAGGACCGGAGCGCTGTCCGGATATCAGAAAATCAGCATCGGGCCGATCATCCGCCCGGGTGGCGCCGCCGAGTGGGAGTACACCTGCGACCAGCCCGACGGGGAGCGGTTGCACACCCGCCGGCTGCTGATCAACGACGGCCGAGCCCGCGCCTACAGCCTGTCCTGGATCACCCAGGACAGCCGGTGGACCCAGACCCGCCCGCTCCAACAGACGGCCCTCCGAAATTTTCGCCTGGTCTGAGGCGGCCGAGTGACGGTTCATGGAACGGTGTCGGGATCGACCCGACATCACGGGCAGACTCGGCGTCGTGCGCCCAGATCAGGACTGGGTCAGTACCGGTCGCGGAGGATCCTCTTCATCTGCGTGATCTCCTCCTCCTGGGACGTGACGATCTGGTCACAGAGCCGGACGATCTCCGGGTCGGTGATGTTCGACTCCGCACAGACCAGGACCGCCCGGGAGTGGTGGGGAATCATCGACTTGAGGAAGCCCTCGTTGCCCACGAACGGCTCGGTGCGTACGGCCGCGAACCCGCCGACGAACAGGGCGCCCAACACGGCGTACAGCACGATGTTGAGGCGCCGGTCGGTGAACATCTGGTGCATGACGCCCATCATGATCAGACCCATGACGGCCACCATGAGCACCGCCATGTAGAAGTTGCTCGGGTTCAGGTAGAAGTCCGACCATCGGCGGATCTGCGACAGCGTGAGGACGAACATGACCGCGAGGCTGATCAGCAGCACCAGGCCGAACCGGATGTAGTTCCTCGTCATCTTTCCTCCGTCGGTACTCGACGGCCCGTCATGCACGGGCGTCTTGTCTCCATCGGTGACACTTTCTGTGGAGGCGCGAGCTGAGGCGAGGCGCACGCCGCTGACCGTGCTCCGCCACCCTGACCGGCGCGGTGGCCGGACGGGTCCGGCCGCCGCGCGGTACTGGTCAGATCCGGCTCAGCAGGATCCTCATCGTGTCGATCTCGGTCTGCTGGGTGGTGCTGATCCGCCCGGCGAGCGCCTTGGCGTCTGCGTTGGTCCCGTGCGCGGCCTCGTCCCGCGCCATCGCGATCGCCCCTTCGTGGTGGGCGATCATCATCGACAGGATCTGCCTGTCGAATCCGTCCGGCTGCCGCCGGGCCGCCGTGGTCCATCCCCGGCATGCCGCTCCGCGTGGCGGTGGTGCCGCCCGGCGGCATCGGCGTGCCCCACTTGGTCAACCAGCGGCTCATCGCGGCGATCTCGGGTGCCCGGGCGTCCTTGGTCTGGATGGCGAGCTGCTTGACCTGAGGGTCGGCAGCCCTGGTGGCGGCCAGGTCCACCATGGCCACTGCCTGCTGGTGGTGCGGGATCATCATCCGCGCGAACATCACGTCCGCCGCGTTCTGTGCCCCAGCCCACGTGCTGTCGACCGAGGTGGTGGTGGGCGAGCGGTGGCCGTCGCCGGCCGCGCGGTGGTCGTCGATGCTGTCGCAGGCGACCAACGCAGCGCCGGCGGTGAGGCGCACGCCGGCCACGAGGGCACAGCGCCGAAAGGTACGGGACATGACAGACCAAGCCTTTCCAAGTCGGTGAACGTGCGCAGAGCGACTCGGGCGGGCAGCCGTGGTGCCCGCCCGCAGAGACGCTCCTATGTGCGCAGCACCGACACCGCGGCGGCGCGTTGCCCCATCCCGGGCGAGGGGGGCGGGACACGGGAACCCGCCGAGGACGGCTGGCATCGGTCGTCGCCGGGCGCGACGCTCGCCCGTCGCAACAGCAGGGCTGCGGTCAGCGCCAGCGCCACCCCGAACGAGCCGACGATCGCCAGGCACACGGTCCACCCGGGCAGGTGCCCAGGCGCATCGCCCGGCGCGGCGGTCAGCCCGGCGCACCGGTCTCCGGCACACCCGCCGGAGACTGCCGCGCTCATCGCGGCAACCGTCTCCGCCGGCTGCATCGCCGAGTGTGGGATCGCAGGCAAGCCCCGTCCGTGGTGCCCGTCGGCCATCGCGGGCTGGTGGCCCAGGCTGTGCATCGCCGCGAGCCCGATCAGGGTGGCGGTCAGCAAGACGAAACGGACGGTCCACCCGCCCCGCCCCGCCGAGATACCCGTCACGACTCCGACACTACCGGGCACCGGCGGGTTCGCGTCGCCGACACGTTCGGCCGGCTGCACGCGGCTGAGCCCGGGTGACTCCGTCCAGCCGCGGCCGAAAGTCCGTTAGTCTCCACCCGACGGTCGGCTACCGTCGGCGTTCGTGTCCCTAGGAGTTGACGTGCCTCTTCCCTGCCCGACCGTGCGGATCGCCACCACCGCAGACGGCGCCAGGTCCCGGATGGGCCGTGTCGGTCGCTGGTCGACCGGCCGCGTCCTGCTGCCTCGGCTCGTCCCGACCTCTCCGCGGCGGACTCCGCCGACCGACATGCGGGGCGCCCGGCGCCACGAGGTCCTTGCCGGCCGGGCCGCGTGACGGGCGTCAGGCTGCTGGTCTTCGGGGCCAGCGGCGGCACCGGCCGGCTGGTCGTCGAGGGCGCGCTCGCCGCCGGCCACCGGGTCACGGCGGTCGCCCGCCACCTCGGCGACCTGCCAGCACACCCCGGTCTGACACTGCGGCCCGCAGACGTTCGGCAGGCCCGCGACCTCGCGGAGATCGCCTCCGCGCACGACGCCGCGATCTCCGCTCTCGGCGGCCGCGCCCGCCACCCCGCAGGCATCTACTCCGGTGGCACCCGTGCCGTCACCGAAGCCCTGCGGACAGCCGGCGTGTCCCGGTTGATCGCGGTCTCCTCCGGCGGAGTGCGGTCCGACGACCCCGGCCTGCCGCTGTGGTATCGGCTCGCCATCCCGGTGTTTCTCCGCGAACTCTACCGTGACATGTCGGTCATGGAAGATATCGTCCGTAACAGCTCGCTCGACTGGACTCTCGTCCGGTCGGCGTACCTCACCGATGGCCGCGCCCGAGGCACATACCGCGTACAGGACAGCCGCAATCCGCCCGGCGGATGGCGACTCAGCCGTGCGGACCTCGCCGCCTTTCTCCTCCAGCAGCTCACCGACACACGATGGCTCGGCCGGACTCCGACGCTGGCCTACTGACCGAAGGCACTCCGCGATCCGGCGACGCGGTCCGAAGGGCCGTCGACGCCGGATCGCGCCTCGGACGAGTGGTGATGCGGCGATCTGGCGCCACGGCCACCGCACACGGTGCTTCAGTGCCTTCACCCGCCGTCCTCGATCGGAATCGGAGCACTGTCGTGGCCGCTGCCGACACCCAGCCGCTGAAGACCCGTCTACCCGGGCGCGTGTTCGAACCCGGCGCGGACGCCTACGACCGGGCCACGAGGCCGCGGAACACGTCCGCGCGCCAGCGCCCCGCCGCCGTGGTCGTCGCGGAGACGCCGGACGACGTCGCCGGCTGCCTCCAGGCCGCCGGCGTGGCCGGTCTTCGGGTCGTCGTGCAGGCCACCGGACACGGCGCGGGCGCGGACATCGGCGACGAGGCGCTGCTGCTCGACACCTCGCGGCTGAACGCCGTGGACGTAGATCCCGACCGGCGCGTGGTGCGGGCCCAGGCGGACGCGACCTTCGGCGCCGTCAACGACGCCGCGTACCGGCACGGCCTGCTGGCCCCGGGCGGCACCGCGCCCGACGTGGCCGTGGCCGGTTACACCGTCCACGGTGGGGTGGGTTGGCTCACCCGACCGCACGGCCTGGCCAGCGCCGCGCTCACCGCCGTGGACGTCGTCGACGGCACCGGCCGGCGCCTGCACGCCGACGGTGAGCAGCACACCGACGTGTTGTGGGCCTACCGCGGCGGCGGCGGGGTCGGCATCGCGACCGAGTTGGAGATGCGGCTGTTCCCGGCCGACGACCTGCACGCCGGCTACGTCCTGTGGGGGGTCGAGCACGCGGCGGCGGTCATCCCCGCATGGGGTACGGCGCTGTCCGCCCTGGATCCGGCCGTCACCAGCGCGATCGGGCTGCTGCACGCCCCCGACGCACCGAGCGTGCCGCAGGCGCTGCGGGGCAAGCCGGTGGTGCACCTGTCCGCCGCCACCGTCGCCGGCGAAGCCGCGATGCGGAGCCTGCGGGCGATCCTGTCCACGCTCCCCACGCCCGCGATCGACACCCTCGGCCCCTGCGACGCGGGGCGCCTGTCCATGATCCACCTGGACCCACCGACACCCGTGCCCGCCCTCGGCGAGGGACGGTGGCTCACCGGCGAAGCCGGCACACGCGCCCTCGAGATCCTCACCGCGGCCGGGGACGACTCACCACTGGGCGAGGTGGAACTACGCCACGTGGCGGTGGCCCACTCCCCCGTGCCGGGAGCCGAGACCTCCTGCCCCGGGCAGGTTCTGCTGCACGCCACCGGAGCCGCTCCGGACGCACCCACGCGGATGCGGGTGGCGTCCGCGCTGCGGGCCGTGCTGTCCGCCGCCGGGCCGGTCGACACCGGCCGCAGCGCCGCGGCCTTCCGTGACGGCCAGCCCTCCGCCCCGGACGCGCTTGCACCCGACATCCGCGCGCGCGTCGACTCCGTCCGACGAGCGATCGACCCGTACGGCATCATCACCCCGTCCCGGTCGCTTCGGTGAGGGGCGCACGGCCCGGTCCACCCGCGCCCAGCGCACCGCGGGCGGGGCGGCCGAGATGCTCGGGTGCGACCGCGCGGACCGCTACTCGAAGAACGTGAGGCTCCAGCCGGTGTCGGTGTTCGGGGCGGGGACGTTGGCCCAGTTGTGAGGCGTTCCCTTCGGCGCCGCGTGGAACATCGGCGGAAACCGCGGCCCGGCCGGAAGGCTCGAGGCGACGTCACCGCGTAGCAGCAGGAAGGTGTGGTGGCCGGGACCGTCGACGTAGCGGGTCGGATCCCAACCGGGCATCATGGTGGACCGGTTCGAGCCGAACAGACAGCCGTTGGACCTGTGCCAGCCCCACACGTACGTCGGGTCGCCGCCGGCCCGCAGCCGCAGGTCGGCCAGGCAGTACCGGTCGCTCCAGCCGCCGTTGGCGGAGTAGACGATGTGCAACTGCCCGTCGGGGTCCCGAATCGGCTCGGGTCCCTCGTTGATGAAGGGGTGGCCGACCACCCGCTCCCACGGCTCTCGGGTGCTGGGAGATGACGTGGCGTCCCCGCCCGGCGTGGTCGGGCTGCTCATCCGGGCGAGTCAGGCCCCCAAACCGCACCCTCCCGTGGGACTCACTGTCGGATCGCGGAGCCCTTCAGAACAAGCGCCGCGGGGCGGTCCGGCACGGAGCGGATTCCCCACCCGCGGCTGCGAGATCGCTGCGTCCGGCAAGCCGAATCAAGACTGCCTATAAGGAGGTTTGGGGGGGTTTTATCCGTTTACTGTTTGTTTGCGCGCTTCTCAGCGTGCAGACGAGTGAAGGGAGCTTCGATGCGTAAAGGACTTCTGGCGGCCGCGGTCGCCGGCGTCGCCACCTCCGTGGCGTTCGCCGCGCCGGCGGTGGCGGACGACGCCGACACGACGGTGACGCTGACCGTGAACGCGAGCGGCGGTCTCACGATCACCGTACCGGCGTCGGCGAACCTCGGGCAGGGCACCGAGGGCGCGACCGTCTCCGGTCAGCTCGGTCCCGTGACCGTGCTCGACCAGCGGGGTTCGCTGACCCCCAACTGGACCGCCACGGTCATCTCCACCGACTTCAAGACCGGTGGCGGCACGTCGGCCGAGACGATCCCGAACATCAACGTGGAGTACTGGTCCGGCGGGGCCACCTCGACGGCCGGCAGCGGCACGTTCACGCCCGGGCAGCTCACGGCCGCCGATCGGGTGATCATCAACGTGCCGCGGACGGCGTTCACCCACACCGGCGGATCCGGCAACAACTTCGCCACCTGGAACCCGAGCCTTCTGGTCAACATCCCGGACGGGACCGTCCAGGGCACCTACACCGGCACGGTGACACATTCGGTGGTCTGACCGCCCCGGCGGGCTGGTGCTGTCGGCCTTCGTAGCGCTGATCGCGCTCGGAGCGCCGGCGGCACCGGCCGCCGCTGGGCGAGCGCAGCAACCGGCCGGTGACGCGGACACCGGCGGGATCGGGCTGCGACTGCTGGACATACCCACCGACCGGGTCGCTGATCCACGGGCCCAGGTCTACGTCGTCGACCACGTGCGGCCGGGATCGACGATCAGTCGACGGGTCGAGGTCCGCAACACCTCGACGCAGCCGCTGCGGGTCGAGCTGTACGCCGGGGCCGCGTCGATCGTGGGGACCGCCTTCACCGTGCCCGAAGGCCGCAAGGGCAATGAGTTGAGCGGCTGGGTGCGTCTCGGACGGAAGACAGTCGACCTCGAGCCCGACGGCCGGAAGGCGGTGACTGTCGACATCGTGGTGCCGAAGAGCGCCTCGAAGGGCGAACGGTACGGCGCGATCTGGGCACAGGTGACCAGCCCGTCCGGCCGCGGTGGCAACGTCACCCAGGTCCACCGCGTCGGCGTACGCCTGTATCTCGACGTCGGTCCGGGCGGCGAGCCACCGACCGACTTCCGCATCGAGTCCGTGACGGCCCGGCCCGGCGCCGGGCGCTTCCCGGTGGTCACCGCGCACGTGGTGAACACGGGTGAGCGGGCGTTGGACATGACCGGAACGCTCACGCTCAGCAAGGACGCGGTGCGGGCCGGGCCGTTCCGTGTCAGCAGCGGGGCGACCATCCCACCCGGCGGCAGCGGTGACGTCGGCATCGAACTCGACCAGTCCCTGCCCGCGGGGCTCTGGGACGTCCGGCTGGTGCTGGCCAGCGGTACGGTCGAGCGGACCGCCGAGGGCAGGATCACGCTGCCGGTGCCGGGTACGGTCGCGATGACGGCCGGTCGGCCGGCCTGGCTGGTCTACTCCGTCGGCACGGCGACCGCGCTGGCGCTGCTCGTCGCCGCGGGGGTTTGGTATCTCTTCCGCCGCCGCACGCGAGTTAGGGTGGCACCCTCCGGCTGAGTTAGCCCCCCGAACGCGAAGTCCTCGACCCGGTCGCCTTTTCGTAGGCGACCGGGTCACACGCGTGAAATCACGCGACGGTGCACGATCGATGACTTAGAGTTACTTTCGTCTTAACCGGGAACGCGTCGAACGGGGGTTTGTCGTGGTCGTCCATCGTCACGGTGCGCGGGCCGGAGGCGGTTCGCGTCGTCGGAGCGTACTCGCCGGAGTGGCTCTGGGCGCGGCCCTCGCGACGACCGGGGCGGCGCCCGCCGCAGCTGGTGCCGGTCCGCCGCTGGCGCGGGCCCCGATCGCGGCTCACGGCCCGGTGGAGGCGCGGCCGGGCGCGGCGGCCGCGCCGGGCGCGGCACCCACCTCCGGCTCGACCGATGTCATGTTCGACGTGGTGCCGGCGTCGCCGACCCGCGGCCCCACCGCCAGACCGTCACCGTCGAACGGTCCGCTGCCGGTCACCGGCACCGGCCGGCAGGCGCTGCTCGCCCTGGCCTCCGGCGTGCTGCTCACCGGCGCCGGCGTGGCGTTCGTCGCCATCGGTGTCCGGCGTCGACCCACGCGGCTCAGATGACCGAGTGGGTCACCGTCGCGCGGTAGGAGCCGACCACCAGGTCAGTCGGCAGACTTACCGAGAGGGCGGGATTCCAGGTGGCCGAGTTGGCGCCGGCCGCGCCGGTCCAAGCTGCCGCCGTCCGTGGGACGTCCAGCGGCGCGCCGAGCTGGGGCGTGAAGCTGCCGTTGCCGGTCGTCGACACCGCCGGCCCCGAGACGTACGCGACGGCAGCCGGTGCGATGGTCTCGGCCGTCGAGCCCGAGCCGGCGCGGAAGGGAGTGATCGCCACGATCGCGGTCCAGGCGCCGGACCGGGGCCCGCGGTCGTCGGAGACGGTGACCGGTCCGAGGCGTCCCGTGACCGCCGGCGTGCCCGCGGCGACCGTCCCCAGTGACGCGCCGGCGGGCGCGCTGATGGTCAGCCCGGCCAGCGGGTCGACCACCAGGTCGACCGGGCGGCTGTCCCGCTGTCCGAAGGAGTCGGTCACCTCGACGGTGAAGGTGAAGCTGCCCGCGGAGGTGGGGGTGCCGAAGAGCAGGCCGCTGCCCGGGTCGAGGGTGAGCCCCGGCGGGAGCGCGCCGGCGCTCACCGACCAGCCGAAGGGCCCGGTGCCACCGACGACGGTCAGCGGATACGAGTAGGGGTCGTACTCCTTCGCGGTCGGCGGCGGCGCGAAGCTGAGGCGGGGGGCTGCCGCGGCGGTGATCGTCGCCGGCCGGTCGTCGGAGAAACCGCTGGCGTCGGTGACCCGCATCGTGAACGGGTAGCTGCCCGCCTCGCGCGGGCTGCCGGAGAGCACACCGGTGGCCGGATCGAGGGTGAGCCCGGGCGGTAACGTCCCGGCGCTCACCGACCAGGCCAGCGGCGCCGTCCCACCGGACACGGTCAGTGCGACGCGGTAGCCGGCGCCGACCTCACCGGCCGGCGGCGGCCCGAAGGTGAGCGACGGCGGTGGGTTCGGTCTGACCGGCCCGGCGGGCGCGGAGTCCGGTCCGGTGCCGGCGGCGTTGACGGCCGCGATCCGGAAGGTGTACGTCTCGGTGGACGTCAGACCGGTGACGCTCCACGAGGTCGACGTCGCGGGCACGGTGACGGCGGTCCGCGCCACTGCATCGACGTACGGGGTGATGCGGTAGCCGGTGACGGGGGAGCCACCATCGGCGGGCGCGGTCCAGGTCAGCACGGCGGAGTTCGTGCCGGCGACGACCGAGGTGATCGTCGGCGCGGCCGGCGTGGTGTAGGGCACCACCGCGTTCGACGCGGGGCTGACCGGCCCGGTGCCGTACGCGTTCGTGGCCGCCACGCGGAACGAGTAGGAGGCGCCGACGGTGAGCCCGGTCAGCGTCCGGCTGGTGGTGGAGGCATCGAATGTCAGCGCCAGCTGCGGCACGCCGTTGCGCACCGGTGTGACGACGTATCCGGTGATCACGCTGCCGTTGCTCACCGGGGCACTCCAGGAGACCGTCGCGGCGGCGACACCGGCGCTGGCGGTTGGCGCCGGTGGCGCGTCCGGCGCGGAGGCGTACACGTAGTTGGCCGCGCCCGCCGTTCCCCGGGCCACGACGGAGACGGTCACCGGGGCCGCCGCCGGCCGGGGCGGCATCGAGGGGATGCCGAGGGTGCCGTCCCCGTTGGTGGTGAAGCAGCCGGCGGACACGCCGCCGGGGCAGGGCAGCAGCACCACCGAGGTGCCGGCGGCCTGCTCAGCGGCCGTGCCGATGGTGATGGCGGTCGCACCGCCGAGGTTGGTGCCGCTGACGGTGACGGCGGTGCCGCCACCGACGGGACCCACCGCCGGCGCGACGGCCAAGCCGGTGGGTGCGGTCAGCGGCGTGACCGCCGTGGTGCCGCCAGAGTAGCCGGGGTTGGCGTCGACCGACGAGGCGGTGACCACCGTCGCGCTCTGCACCAGCGCGGGCGTCACACTGCTCTCGGTCACGGTGGCGACCACAGTGATCCCCGGTAGCGAGCTGCCCGCCGGGAACGGGCCGTTGCTGTTGGTGCATCTCACGGTCTGTCCGGCCGGCGGTTCGCAGAACCAGCCCGACCCGAAGGCGCCGCGCGGCAGCACACCCGGGGGCAGGGTCTGCGTCACCGAGATCGAGGCGGTCTCGGCGACCCCCGGATCGACGCCGCTGCTGATGGTGTAGGTAACCGGGTCACCGGGCTGCGGAGCCGCGCCGACAGAGCTGGTCTGCACGACCCTGAGATCCGGCACCGCGTTGAAGCTGACCACGCGGGTCGAGTCGACCTCGTGGAAGTCGGTCACCGAGCCCGTCGAGCCGACCCAGCCGAAGGCGAGTTGGCGCGGATAGCCGTCGGCGTTGAGCCAGGTCGGCGACGGATAGAGGCTCGACGCGACCACCGGCAACGCTCCGGTGAGGGTTCGGGCCGTGCCACCGACCGGGGTGAACCGGACGGCGTACTGCCCGGCGGGCACGGTGATGCCGTTGTCGGTGGTGAACGGGGACCTGGTGGTGTTGACCACCACGTCGACCGGCACCGCGGCGGCCGACCGGGTCGCCGCGCGCAGGGCGATGGCGGGCGAGGAGGTGCTGCTGGCGGTGCTGTTGACGGCGCAGTAACCCGCTCCGTTGCGGCCCGGCCCGCGGATGATCACCTGGCCCGGAACTCGTCCGCCCGTGGTGGAGATGTATGCCGGGTTCGTGCATCCGGTGCCCTGGTAGACGCTGTTGCTGAAGTTGCCGTAGACGTCCAGGCCGACGCCGAGGTAGCCGTTCGACAGACCCACACTGCGACCGGTGAACGCGGCGGAGTAGCCGAGCGAACCACCAGGCTGACCGATCACGGAAGGGGCTAGCGGGTTTGCCGGATCGACGGCCGCGAGGACGAAGGCCAAGCCGTCCGCGCCCGGGCTGCTGCCGCCGTACTGGTACGACGTGAACGAGACGTGCAGCCCCTGCGAGGTGGGCACGCTGACCGCGCCGAACACGCCGCCCTGCCGCTGGGTGCTGGCCGGCGTCAGGCGGAGCTTGCCGTTGCCCGGGGTGTCCGTGGCGCTGGGACAGCTCAGCAACGGACCGGTGCCGGTGTTCCCCGCGGCGCTGAGGCAGGCGGCGTTGGTGGCCGAGCCGGCGGGCACCCCCGGCACGGCCACCGGCCCGAGACCGTTCGCGACGTTGTTCCGGAAGGGTTGGTCGAACAGGACGGAGCCGGCGGCGGAGGCGGCAGTCGCGGTGACGACGAGCGTGACCACACTGACGGCGGCGGTGAGCACCGCGAGAATCGATGACGATCGGCGTGGGCGTGACATGTCTGCTCCTGGCTCCGGTGTTCGCTCAGCTTCCGGACAGCCTAGGGGCGCAACCGATCGAAAGTTACATAAAGGACGTATGTGAAAGTGCCCCACGCCACCCGAGAGGGCACCCCCGGTCGCTGCGTGACCAGCACGCTCGCTGGCGAAGCCCGACCCCTCCGCGGACACCGGTCAGCCCAGGTGGGGGCGCTTTCATCCGTGGTAGTCGTAGGTGTACTGGCCGTCGTCACCGATCGCGGGCCGGTCGGTTCCGGGTTGGGTGCGCAGCGTGTACGAGGCGGTGCGGCCCCCCGGGGTGTGTTCCTGGGTGGTCGCGTGGCCGCCGGTCCAGTCCGGCGGCACCGGCACGGTGAGCACCGCCGGAAATTCCTGCTGGATACGTCTCTGTCCATCGAGTGGACCACCGAGAAACTCGACGATGTTCGCGCCCTGCATACCGGCAGCATGGCACGCCGTGGCGCGGTTCGGGGCGCAGGTCGTCCACACCGGCCGAACGGACCGGGGCGTTGCATATCGACCAGCCGCACGGCACATCCCCCCAGAGCGATCATGTCGAGCGGTCACCGCCGGGCAGGATTCGGGGGAACGGCGGCGTCGCTCACAGCGTGGCGAGCACGAAGGAGAGCACGAACCCAGCGGTCGTGCTCAACGCGACCGAGGGCCCGCCTTTCTCGTACGCTTCCGGCATGAGGGTGTCCGCGAGAGATGCCAGCACCGCCCCGGCGGCGAACGCCAGCGGCAGCGAGATGGTCTCCGGCGCGGTGTGGGACAGCGGGCCGGCGCCCAGGACCACGGCCGCGACGAGTACCGCCGCGCACACCCCCCACATGCCGAGCACGAAGGCGGTGGACCGGCCCTGTGCCCGCATCGAGGCACTGCCGACCAACGCCTCGGGAAAGTTCGACACGAAGATCGCCGCCAGCAGCGCCAGCCCACCGGTGCCCTCACCCAGCGACACACCGAGCGCGACGTTCTCGGGCACGCCGTCGAGGGTGACAGCAGCCAGCAGCGCCAAGCCGGCGGCGCCGGTGGTCGACGCGGTCGACGCGGCCCGGTCCCGAGCGGCAGCGTCCGGATCGAGCTTCTCGCTACCGTGTGGTTGCCGACGGCCGCCCTGCGCCACCCGGTCCAGTCCGGCGCTCAGCGCGGTGAACACCCCCGCACCGACCACCAGCCCGATCGCGGCGCGCCAGATGCCACCCTGCTCGTAGGCGTCCTCGAACAACTCGAAGGCCAGCGCCGTGATCAACGCACCCGAGGCGAACGCGAGCAGAACGGCCAGCCACCTCTTGGGCAGCCGGATCCACACCCCGGCCGCCGCGCCCAGCAGCAGCGCGCTCGAGGCCACCATGCCGAAGATAAACGCTCTCACATGTTGCCCCTACCCAGTCCGGCACAGTGCTCAACCACACCTGACGCGCGGCGGACCGGCCCACGCATCGACGCCGCGGGCGGCGGAACACCGGCCCGGCTCCCCTGCGACACAGCCCGCAGCGACCCGATCTGACCGCGGCCTTGCGGGCGTGGTTCGTCGTTCCGTCGTCGCCCGTAGGGACGCGAGATGCGTGGTGAGAGGATGCCCTCGGCAGACAGCCGTGATTGAGGGAGTTCGACGTGAGCGATCAGTACCGACCGGACGCGGCGCCGGACGGGCGGGACGAGTCGGAGCAGGAGCGCGCAGACCGGCACTTCGACGAACTGCTTCAGGAACTGCGGGTCGCCCAGACCGGAGTGCAGATCCTTTTCGCCTTCCTCCTGACCCTGCCCTTCACGCAGCGGTTCGGGATCCTCGGCGACGGGCAGCGCGCTGCGTACCTGACCACGCTTCTCCTTGCGGCGGTGGCGACGGTGTGCCTCATCGCGCCGGTCAACCACCACCGGATCCTGTTTCACCGGGATCGCAAGTCGGACTTCGTCGCCGCGGCGAGCCGGCTGGCGCTGGCGGGCCTGTCGTCGCTCTGGTTGGCCATCGTCGGCGCCGTCTACCTGGTCATCGACGTCGTTATCGGCACACCCGCAGCCGTAGCCGTCGGCACCGGGCTCGCCACGGCATTCGTCGCCGTCTGGTACCTGCTGCCGATGGCACAACACGCGCGACGCACAGGACAGGCTGCGTCGATGGCGCGACCGCGCAAGCCAGTCGACGAACCACACGAGATCCGCAGCGCCGGCTGAGGGCATGATCGGCGCAGCGGTTCCGCGCACGACCGCAAGGCGCGCCGACGCCGGCGCGTGAGCAAGCGGTGAAAGCCACTGTCCTCGGCGTTTCCCGCGTCGATCCCCCTTGACCTCAGCCCCTGCGTGAGGTTCCGGCTGCGGCCGGTCCGACCAGGCGGCCGGTCTCCCGGCTTCGATACCTGA
Organism: Micromonospora sp. WMMB482; assembly: GCF_019038635.1. Lineage (NCBI taxonomy): Bacteria > Bacillati > Actinomycetota > Actinomycetes > Micromonosporales > Micromonosporaceae > Micromonospora > Micromonospora sp. WMMB482. The sequence goes on from NZ_JAHOPD010000020.1 coordinate 38,673, forward strand.
ATCCTGCACCACGGAGAACGCCCTCAGGCCGGACGAAAGAGTGCGCCCGACATCAGAGTCGGGCTATGGTCGCCGAAGACCCCGAACGCCCGCCCCAGCGAGGACCACGATGCCCCAGAGCGGCGACGACATCGCTCTCGACTCGGCGTTGGATCCGCTGGTCCTCGCGATGGACATCGGGTCCACGGCGACCCGCGGCGGCGTGCACGACGCGTCCGGCCGGCGGATCCACGGCCTGCAGCACAAGGTGCCGCACACCTTCACCGTCGCGCCTGACGGCACCTCGATCATCGACCCCGATCAGGTGACGGCCGAGGTCGAAGAGGTCCTCGACGCGGCAACCAGCGACCCGCGGTTGGGAACCCGCATCGCTGGCGTCGCGATGGACACCTTCGCCGCCTCGCTGATCGCGGTCGACAAGGCCGGCCGCGCCCTCACGCCGTGCCTGACCTACGCCGATTCCCGCAGCGCGCACGCGGTCGTCGCCCTACTCGAGGAACTTGACGAACGGGCGGTTCACCAGCGCACCGGCACCCGCCTTCACACGAGCTACCACGCTCCACGCCTGCGCTGGCTCTCCGCCACACAGCCGCACCTCGTCGCCAACACCGCGAACTGGTGGTCCCTGGGCGAGTACGTCCTGGCTTGGCTGATCGGCCATTCCCTGGCCGGGACCTCCACGGTGGCGTGGACGGGTCTGCTCAACCGCAGCAGCGGCGAGTTCGACGCCGAACTGCTCGCCGCCGCGGGCGTCGACCCCGATCAGCTTTCCCCACCCCAGAACACGAACCAACCGGCTCCCCCAGCGAGCACGACGCGCTGGCCCGCACTGGCCAAGGCGGCGTGGTTTCCCGTCATCACCGACGGCTTCGCCAGCAACGTCGGGTCCGGGGCCACCGACGCCACGGTACTCACCGCGGCGACAGCCACCAGCGGTGCGCTGCGGGTGCTGCTCGACGGCCCGGCCGAGCCCCTGCCGTACGGACTGTGGAACTACCGGGTCGATGCGGGACGCACGCTGCTCGGCGGAGCGATCAACGACGTCGGTCGCGCCGTGAGTTGGGCACGGAGCACCCTACGTCTCAGCCCGGCACTCGCGGGCACCCTCACCGCGCCGCCGAATCACACCACGCCGCTGGTGCTGCCGTACCTCACCGGGGAACGAGCACCGGGCTGGGTCGGCGGGGCACGCGCCGTGCTCGGCGGAGTATCAGCAGCCAGCGACGCCGACACCCTGTTCCGCGGGATCGTCGAGGGCGTGGCCATCACCTATGCGCGAGTCGCCGACGAACTACATTCAGCCGCCCCGCACATCCTGGAAGTCGCGGCAGTGGGACGTGTCAGCAACGACCACCCGGAATGGCTGCAGATCCTCGCGGACGTGCTCGGGCGACCCGTCACACACGTGACCCGACGCCGCGCCACCCAATGTGGCACCGCGCTACTCGCCCTCGACGAGCTGGCGCCAGACGTACCGCGCGCGAGCCGGACCACCGGAGCGGCGTACGAGCCCCAGCCCGCACACGTCGAACACTACGCACAGCGGCGCGCGCGGTTCGCCGAGGCGTACGAAACGCTCATACACAACTGACGACGCGGTGGCGGCGCCTCATGTCGAGGGCGTTCAGCCGAGTTGACGAAGTGGCCCAGTTTCTTGGGGGATGGGTGACCGCTTCGAATCACGGCGCGACCCGGCGGTGCGCCGTAGGAGTGCAAGCGCGAAGCGCGGCACCTGTGCATTGCGGCGCGGTCGAGATCGAAGCGGGGTGGCTCAGCCGGCCGCCAACCACGTGCCAGGCTTCGCCCGGAGTGCTGGCGCCTCCGCAGCGGGCTCCGCTCGGACCGGTGTCAGTTGGGCCGGCTGCGGCCCAGCGCGTCGACCCCTCCCCAGCGTCCCGGGATGTCGAGGACCTCGATGCGGCCGAGTCCGGGGGGCACGTCGGGATCGATGACGAGGTGGTCGTCGTGGGGCTGCAGGCCGAGCATGACGCGGAGCAGGAGCAGCGGCGTGCCGGCCGACCATGCCTGGGGACTGCACGCCGTGGGGTACTCCACCGGGTAGTTGGTGAGGTCACGGTGGTAGCCGGCGAAGGCCTCGGGCAAGCGGCCCTGGAAGTGCCGGGCCGCCTCGAGCATGCCCGCGCAGATGCGCCCGGCCTCCTCGCGCATGCCGTAGCGCCAGAGGCCCCAGGCGATGATGGAGTTGTCGAACGGCCAGACGGTGCCGACGTGGTAGCCGAGGGGGTTGTAGCGGGCCTGGCCGGAGGCCAGTGTGCGCACCCCCCAGCCGGTGAACATGTCCGGGCCGAGCAGATGGTCGCCGACGGTCCTGGCCCGGTCGTCGTCCACGATGCCGCTCCACAGCAGGTGACCGATGTTGGACGACAGGGCGTCCACCTGGTTGCCGTCGGCATCCAGCGCGAGGGCGTAATAGCCGCCGTCGGCGACCCAGAAGTCGCGGTTGAACCGTTGTTTCAGGTCGGCGGCCTCGCGCTCGAGCCGCTCGGCGTAGGCGTGGTCGTGCCACACCGTGCGGGCCAGCCGGGCAGTTCGGACCTTGGCGTCGTAGGCGTAGCCCTGTAGCTCGCAGGTGGCGCGGGGAAAGCCGGGAAGCCGGCCGTCACGATAGGCGATCGCGTCCGGTGAGTCCTTCCAGCACTGGTTGGGCAGCCCGGTCTCCGGGTTGCGGGTCTGGTAGTAGATGTAGCCGGTCCGCGGCTGTTGCCGTAGGTGTCGATCCAGTCGATGGCGGCCCGGGCCTCGGGTTCGAGGCGCCGGACGAGGTTCTGGTCGCCGGTCCAGCGCTCGTACTCGTCGAGCAGGATCAGGAACAGCGGGGTCGAGTCGGCCGAGCCGTAGTAGGGCGAGTGGGGCTGCTCCTCGAAACCGGCCAGTTCGCCGTAGCGCAACTCGTGCAGGATCTTCCCGGGTTCCTCGTCGCGGAAGTCGTCGAGCCGGCTGCCCTGTATGCCGGCCAGGACCGCGATGGTCGGCGGCAGGATACGCGGCAGGAACGGCAGCGCCTGCAGGCCGGTAAAGATGCTGTCCCGGCCGAACAACGTCATGAACCACGGCAGTCCGGCGGCGATGAGCTGGCTGCCGAAGGTGATCGACTCGTAGCGCAGGGCCCCGAGGTCACGCACACTGCACTGGTACGCCGTGGCCAGCGGCTCGTAGTCGCAGATCAACCGCGGGACGGCCGCGACGAAGCTGCGGCGCTCGGCGCGGATCTGGTCGACCGTCCGGTTGAGGCCGATCGGCAGCGACTCCCGGAAGTCCCGCCCGTCGGCCCCGACGACCAGAGCCTGCGCCACCAGCTTCGTCCGCCACTCGGCGTGTTGCTCCACCCGGATGTGGAACGTCATACCCTGCTCGTCCACGGCACCCGGGACACTGCTGGTCACGCGGACCTCGCGGTGGAACCGTTCACGCCGGTAGCTCAGCAGCAAGTCGGCGCCCTCGACCCGGACGGTCGCGCCGCCCGGCTTGCGCTGCGCGTTCTTGATCTCGAACAGGTCGGCGAAGTCGGTGCCTATGTCGATCCGCAGCGTCAGTTCGACGGTCGAGGTGGTGTGGTTGAGCACGGTCAGCGTCTCCTCGAAGCTGCCGTTGATGGCCCGGTAGCGCAGGACGGAGATCTTCGCGTCGATGTAGTGGCTGGGCGCACCCGGCACGAGGAAGTACGTGGTGTCGTACGACGTCTCCTCGTCCACCGACAGCGCGTTCAGTCGCTCCCCGTCCAGCGTCAGCACCCAGGTGGACAGGAATCGCGTGTCGAAGGAGAAGAGCCCGGTCGGGTAGTCCAGCGACGGCTCGATGTCACCGCGCCGGTCGGACACCAGGAACGTGTTGCCGTCCAGGATGCTGATCAGCTCCTTCACGCCAGCGCCTGCGGTTCCTCGGCAACCACCGTGCGGGGGTCACGCGCCTGCGGCGACGGCGGGAAGAATCGTTGAAAGGCCAGGAACACCGTCACGTCTCCGCTCAACGTGGCGTCGTTGCGCAGCAGCGCCGCGATCGGCTGGGACTCACCCGTCACCAGTTTCTCGAACAGTGCGGCGTCACTGCGCCATACCGTGTCCGCCTCGGCGTAGCCGCGGCCGGCGACCGGGTTGCCCGCCCGCAACGTCACCAGCCAGTGCTCCGTGTGGCTTCCCGTGTACAGGTCAACACGCAGCACACCGTCGACGGGACTACGCAGCCCCTGCGGCGTCCTCGCCTGCAAGGTGCTGAAGAACTGCTCCAAGAGCGCTTCCATTGCAGAGACGATAGGCATGCGGGCGATCGGAGACCTGAGAACCAGCCGACGTCACCCTTCCGCTGCGCCTGCCTCGGCCGGCCACGCAGTGCGACCGCTCGGTGCCCCCCGAACCACCCGCTCAGCGAGACGCCGCCTCCCGCCTCCGGCACACCGTCGACGACGAAGCCAAGGGCTTCCCCACCCCGCCAGCGAGCCGATGGCACCCGCCGTCTGCTCTACGGCTTCCTCATCACCGCGGCGCAACACCGTGTCTGCACGCGCTGACCAGCTCGTGCTCGTACCACCACCGGATGATGCTGCCGGAGATTCCTCGACACCCTCCAGTTCCGGCGCGACACGGCGTCCCGGCCGGTACAAGGAGCGCGACGGTGGCCCGCGCCCACGAGCGGGCTACCTCACGAGGTGTAACTGGCGCGTCTCGGCGGGCTTCCACCAGCTCGGGTCATGCCAGGCGAGCCCACATGCGTTCTGCGAGGTCGTCGAAGCGTGTCGCTGATTTGCCACTGCGGATCGTCGGGGACTTCGCCGTCCGACCGCGCGCCCCATGCCCTCGATCACCAGCCTGTCGTCGATGAACGGCCGGTAGATGCCGTTGAGGCGGTGCAAGGTTACCGGGTGGCACCTGCACCGGAGGTCGACCGGGGCCCCGCCACGACCGCGCCGATCGAGCACCGGCGCGGTCGCGGAACCCGAGCGTCAGACTGATCTCCTACTCCCTTTTCGCCGATGCGTGTGCTTCCGGCATCAGCCCAGCTGCCACTGCTGGTTGCCGCCCAGCGGCCGACCACATTCCCAGATCTGCAATCTGGTGCCGTTGGCCGTTCCGAACGGGACTGCGTAGATTTCCGTGTTTGACCTGGGTGTGGTCCGTTGGACAGGACGTTGATCCTGTCCAGGAAGGACCACGTCATGGCAGACAAGAAGAAGGCGGTTCAGCTTCCGCAGCCGACGGCGGCTGAGGTGGAGTTCGCGCAGCAGCTGGTCGAGCGGGCCAAGGCCGACGGAGTGTCGTTGGTCGGGCCGGGTGGGCTCCTCGCGGGGATCACCCGCACGGTCCTGGAATCAGCGCTCGACGCCGAACTGGATGCCCATCTTGACGACGCTGGTGTCGACGAGGAATCGGGTCGGCGGAGCAGCATTCGCAACGGGCACGGGGCGAAGACGGTGCAGACCGAGGTCGGGCCGGTGCGGATCCAGGTTCCTCGGGACCGGGCCGGGTCGTTCACGCCGCGGATCGTGCCGAAGCATGTCCGCAGGTTGGACGGGTTCAACGAGGCGATCCTGTCGCTGTATGCCAAAGGGCTGACCACCGGGGAGATTTCCGCGCACCTGGCGGATGTGTATGACGCCGACGTGTCCCGGGAGTTGGTCAGCCGGGTCACCGACAGCGTGCTGGAGGAGATGGAAGCTTGGCGGCAGCGGCCCCTGGACCGGGTGTATCCGGTGGTGTTCATCGACGCCCTGGTGATGAAGATCCGCCAGGGGCAGGTCGCGAACCGGCCCGTCTACGTCGTGGTCGGGATCAGCCTCGACGGAGAACGCGACGTGCTCGGTATGTGGGCCGGGATCGGCGGGGAAGGCGCCAAGCAGTGGGCCGGCTACCTCACCGAACTGCGCAACCGCGGCGTCGAGGACGTGTTCATGGTCTGCTCCGACGGCCTCAAGGGCATGACCGACGCCATCGAGCAGGTCTGGCCCAGGCGGTGCACCAGCAGTGCGTCGTGCACCTGGTCCGGGCCCGCCTGCGTTACACCAACCGCAAGGACTGGCAGAAGATCACCCCCGCGTTGCGGGAGATCTACACCGCCCCCACCGTCGCCGCCGCAGAGGCCCGGTTCGAGGAGTTCGCCACGCAGTTCGGTGACCAGTACCCCGCCGTGATCCGGCTCTGGCGCCAGTCGTGGCCCCAGTTCGTGCCTTTCCTGGACTACGACCACGAGGTCCGCAAGGTCCTCTACACCACCAACATCATCGAGTCCCTCAACGCCCGGTTCCGGCAAGCCGCCCGCCGACGCGGGCACTTCCCGACCGAGCAGGCCGCGATGAAGGTTCTCTACCTTGTCGTCCAGCAGAAACGTAAGGGCGGCGGGAGCATCACCGGCCGGGTCTACGGTTGGGCCAAGGCCCTCAACGCCCTGATCCTCGCCTACGGCGACCGGATCGCCATCTAACAGCATCGATCACACCACAGGCCCAACACGGAAGTCGACACACTCCCCTGGTCCCTCGGGCGTCGATGATGCCGTGGGTGCGGGCGGCGGTCAGGTCGTGCGTCGAGCCGGGCAGCGCGGTCGAGGCCCAGACGAGACGCCCGGCCGCGTCGGCGATGACCTGCACGTTCACGCCGTGGCGCTTGTGCTTGCCGGAGTAGTACGGCTTCTGGTCGGCGACCCGGTCGATCGGGATCAGGGTGCCGTCGAGGATTGTGTAGGCGAGCAGCCGGATCCTGGTCATGGCCGTGGCCAGGTTGTCGGCGGTCGCGGCGAGCAGGTCGATGGCCTCGCGGACATAACGCCAGGCCGTCGTGACGCCGATCTCGAAGCCGGCGGCCAGGCGGGTCAGGGTGTCGCCGTTGCGCAGGTGGGCCAGGGCGAGCAGAGAAGTTTCCGTGTCTGTGATCATGGGTGGTAGACGACGTCGGACAGGCGCCGTTTCAGGCAAGGCATGGCCTCCTCGTGGGTCTTTCCGGCGGCTCGTTTGCGCTGGTAGTAGCCCCGCCTCGGTCGAGGGGTGCCGCGGCCGGACGGTCCCGGGCGATCGGCATCTGGGCGGCGACCAGTGCGCTGGGCTTCGCCGCCGGGCCGCCGATCGGCGGATTCGTGCTGGCTCACCTGCCCTGGGGTGCGATCTTCCTGGTGAACGTCCCGATCGTGGTGGTCTGCCTGCTCGCCGACCGGATACTGGTCCCGGAATCGCGGGACCCAGCCGGTGGGCGCCTGGGCCTGGGCGGGGTGACGTTGTCCACCGCCGGCCTGACCGCGATCGTCTGGGCGATCATCTCCGGTCCCGAGCGTGGATGGGCGTCGGCGCCGGTGCTCGGCGTGGGCACGGCAGGAGTGCTGCTGCTGGTGCTGTTCGTCGGCTGGGAGCGGCGGTGCGCCCACCCGATGCTGGACATGCACTTCTTCCGGGACCGCCGCTTCGTCGGTGCGGTCTGCGGCGTCGTGCTGATCACGTTCGGCGCCACCGGGGCGCTGTTCCTGCTCACCGGCCCGAGCAACCCGAGTTGCACCCGCCGATCCTGCCACGCCCTGCAACCGGGTTCCGCCCACGTCCCCGCCGGTCAGGTGGCCAGGCGCAGGTGACGCCGCTGCCGCAGCCGCACCGCGACAGCCGCCACGACCAGCAACGTGCGCGCGGCAGCGAAGGCCAGCCCGTCGGTCAGGCCTGCCTCCAGCTCGCGCAACGTGGTGGAGCGGTAGGTGGACGGCGAGCGACGCCGGTCCCGATCCGGGCCGGCGTCGCTCGCCGTCGGGCTCAGAGTGTGGTTTCGCTGGTGAGGCCGAAGTAGTCGTGCCATTTGGTGCTGGGGGCGAATGTGGTGCCGGTGGAGAGTGCGACGTAGACGTCGTTGGTGGTGCCTTTGGTGAAGACGACGAGGTCGTCTTTGCCGTCGCCGTTGGCGTCGGCGAGGTAGGGGAATTCGCCGGGTAGGCAGAAGAAGTCGTGCCATTTGATCGTGGTTCCGGTGAAGGTGGTGCCGGTGGAGGTGGCGGCGTAGACGTCGGCGTCGGTGTTGCAGGTGAAGGTGACGATGTCGTCGCGGCCGTCGCCGTTGATGTCGCCGACCCGGGGCTGCTCGGCGCCGACGGCGAACAGGTCGTGCCATTTCTGCGGTGCCCCGAAACCATTGCCGGTGGACAGGGCGACGATGACGTCGGCGGCGGTGGCGGGGCCTTGGGTGAAGGTGATGATGTCGTCGCGGCCGTCGCCGTTGACGTCGCCGAGGGCGGGGAACTCCCCGGCGATGGAGAAGTAGTCGTGCCACTTCACGGCGGTGCCGGTGAAGGAGGTGCCGGTGGACAGGGCGACGTAGACGTCGGCGTTGGTGTCGTGGGTGAAGGTGATGATGTCGTCGCGGCCGTCGCCGTTGACGTCGCCGACGGCGGGGACTTCGGTGCCGGGGGCGAACCAGTCGTGCCATTTCGCGGATGCGGCGAAGGATGTGCCGGTGGACAGGGCGACGTGGACGTCGGCGGTGGTGCCGTGGGTGAACACGATCGCGTCGTCTCGTCCGTCGCCGTTGACGTCTCCGGTCAGGGGGGTCTCTCCGGACAGGGCGAACCAGTCGTGCCACTTCACCGACGTGCCCGCGAACGACGAACCCGTCGACGTGGCCACATACGCGTCGGCCAGCGCACCGTGGGTGAACGCGACCACGTCATCCCGACCGTCACCGGTGAAATCCGTCGGCGAACCACCGAAATAGCGGGCGGTCGGGCCTCCGCCACCCTGGTTCACCAGCGAGAGGTAGTAGTTCCAGTTCCAGTTCGGTCCCGGGTCGGTGTGGTCGTTGCCCGGGATCTCGTTGTGCCCCTTGATGCCGGTGCGGTTCTTCGGGATGCCGTACTTGTCGCACAGGTAACGGGTCAGCGCGGCCGACGAACGGTACATCGCGTCGGTGAACCAGGCCGGGTTGTCCACGTACCCCTCGTGCTCGATGCCGACGCCGTACGCGTTGCCCGACCGGGCGTGGTAAGCGGTGTCGCCCTCGCGGACCATCTGAGTGATCTCACCGTTGCTGGACTTCACCACGTAGTGGGCGCTGACCCCGGCCGACGGGTTCTGGAACCAGCTGATCGTACCGGCGTACGAACCCTGGGTGACGTGGAGAATCACAGTGGTGATCCGGCTGGGCCGCCCCACGCCGTAGTTCGCTCCGTTGGCAGCCACCCACCGCGCCGCCGGGTACTCGGGCACGGCGGCGGCGAGCGTACGGGACGCGGTGCCGGCGGGCGCCACGGCGGCGTAGCGACCCCGCTCTGGCTCGACCCGGTACGCCCGGACCGGCACCGCGCCCGGGATGCCCTGCTGCACCAGCTCGTAGATCCCGTCCGCGTACAGGCGTGCGGTGGCGTCGTCGGCCGCGCCGCCGTACCGCGCCACCACCGGGTACCAGGCGGTCACCCGGTCCCGGTCCCGCGCGGTCAGTCCCTCGGCGTCGGCCAGATCGCGCAGCACGGCCGCGCCGCCGCGGATGTTCGCCGGCGTGACGGTCTTCAGTCGCCCGACCGGCTCGCCGGTCAACTCCGCCGCCCGTTCCAGGCTGCGCTGGACCGGGTTGCTCACCAGGTGCATCACCCCGAAGCCGTTCGCCTGGCTCGGCTTGCCGCCGTGCGCGTCGAGGCGGGACTCGCCGTAGCCGACCGCGACCAGGACGTCCCGGGGCACGTCGTACTCCTGCGCCGCCCGTACGAACGCGGCGTCCAGCGCGGTCCGGCCCGGCGGCGTCGCGGACGCCGGCGCGGGCTGCACCGCGATCCCGCCGGCGAGCGCCGCGGCCAGCAGGGCGACGCCGGTGCGCCGCCGTCTCCGTCGTGTTCCGGCCACGGGGGCCTCCCATCCTGGTGTCACAGCGTCACCTCACCGGTGAGCCCGAAGTAGTCGTGCCACTTGCTGCTGGCACCGAAGGTGGTGCCGGTGGACAGCGCCACGTACACGTCGTTCGTGGTGTTCTTGGTGAAGACGATGAGGTCGTCTTTGCCGTCGCCGTTGGCGTCGCCCAGGTAGGGGAATTCGCCGGGTAGGCAGAAGAAGTCGTGCCACTTGATCGTGGTGCCGGTGAAGGTGGTGCCGGTGGAGGTGGCGGCGTAGACGTCGGCGTCGGTGTTGCAGGTGAAGGTGACGATGTCGTCCTTGCCGTCGCCGTTGATGTCGCCGACGCGGGGTTGTTCGGTGCCGACGGCGAACAGGTCGTGCCACTTCTGTGGCGCTCCGAACGAGGTGCCGGTGGACAGGGCGACGATGACGTCCGCCGCCGAGGCGGGGCCCTGGGTGAAGGTGATGATGTCGTCCTTGCCGTCGCCGTTGACGTCGCCCAGGGCGGGGAACTCCCCGGCGATGGAGAAGTAGTCGTGCCACTTCACCGCCGTGCCCGAGAACGACGACCCGGTTGACAACGCCACGTAGACGTCCGCCGTCGCGTTGTGCGTGAACGCGACGATGTCGTCCCTGCCGTCGCCGTTGACGTCACCGACCGCGGCGATCTCCGCGCCGGGGGCGAACCAGTCGTGCCACCGGCCCGGCGACGTGAACGCTGATCCGTTCGACAGCGCCACGTACACGTCGCCGGTGTTGCCGTGCGCGAACGTGACGATGTCGTCGCGGCCGTCACCGTTGACGTCGCCCGTCGACGCGGTCTCCCCGCCGATGGAGAAGAAGTCGTTCCACTTCACCGACGTTCCGGCGAAGCCGGTTCCGGTCGACGTGCTCGCGTACACGTCGGCGGAGGCGTTCTGGGTGAAGGTGAGGATGTCGTCGCGGCCGTCACCGTTCACGTCCGTCGACGAGCCGCCGGCCATGCCGTGGGTACGCGCCGCCTGGTTGAGCAGCGTGCGCGCGGTCGCCGCCACCTGGTCGTACCGGTCGGGGAAGCCCGATCGCTGGACGCACTGGGCGACCTGGCCCGCCGTGTAGCCGGGGTTGTTGCGGTCGCAGGTGATCGCACGCGTGATGTACTGCGTGGTGGCGTAGACCGGGTCCATGATCTGCTCCGGCGTGCCCCAGCCGTAGTCCCAGCGCTGCTGGAACACGCCCAGGCTGGACTTGTCGCCGCAGGGCAGGTTGTTCATGTGGGACTCGACCCAGCCCGCCTCGAAGGTGGAGAGCATGACCTTGTCGTTGACGTTGTACGACCGGGCCACCCGGTAGACGATCACGGTGACGGCGGGGTCGTGGGTGGCCGGGACGGACGGGCAGGCGAGCGTGCCGATCGGTACGGCGGCGGCCGGCGCGCCGACCGCCGTGACGGTGCAGAGCGCGACAAGCATCGCCAGCAGATTTCGTCTCACCGTGCTCCTCGGGGGTGTGGGGGTGACCAGCGGTACCGGGCGAGAAATCGATTGCCGACGAGTCTCGTAGTCACTCACATCGATGTCAATAGCGGCGGTGGGACGCGATCGACCCGATCGGAAATCGATTGCTGGACGGGACTAGAATTCCGAGCGATTCCCCGCGGTGGCGGTCTCACTCCGGTACGTCACCATCCGACGGGGGCCGGGCCGGAGCGCCCGGGCGACGACGACGGGAGCGCGATGACGACCATCTACGACGTGGCGCGTCGCGCGGGGGTGTCGCCGGCGACCGTCTCCCGCGTCCTCAACGGGCGTGCCTCGGTCGACCCGGACATGGCCGCCCGGGTGCGGCAGGCCGCGCAGGATCTCGACTACCGCCCGAACGCCGTCGCGCGCAGCCTGCGCCGCAGCCGGACCAGCCTCTGGGCGGTCATCATCTCCGACATCGGGAACCCGTTCTTCACCTCGATGGTGCGCGGTGTCGAGGACGTCGCGCAGGAGGCCGGCTTCTCGGTCGTGCTCTGCAACGGCGATGAGGACCCGGAGAAGGAGGCCCGCTACGTGGCGGCGGCCCTGGCCGAGCGGATGGCTGGGGTGATCATCTCCCCGTCCGGGCGGCCGGCCCTGATCAGCCGCCTGGTGCAGGCCCGCATCCCGGTCGTGGCGATCGACAGGCAACCACGCGGCGTCGAGGTGGACACCGTGCTGGTGGACAACACCCACGGCGCCGAGCAGGCGACCGTCCATCTGGTGGGCAGCGGCTACCGGCGGATCGCCTGCATCACCGGCCCACGCCGGATCTCCACCGCCATGCAGCGGCTGCGGGGCTACCAGCGGGCGCTGAAGGCGAGCGGACGCCCGGCCACCGAGGACCTGATCCGGTACGCGGACTTCCGCGAGGAGGGCGGCTACCGCGCGATGGCCTCCCTGCTGGAGACCGCCGAGCCGCCGGACGCGGTGTTCGCGGCGAACAACTTGATGACTGTGGGCGCCCTCGAGTGCCTCGTGGACAACGGCATCGGCGTGCCCGACCCGTTCGGCATCGTCGGGTTCGACGACATCCCCTGGGCGCACCTGGTCCGGCCCTCGCTGAGCACCGTCGCGCAGCCCACCTACGACCTGGGGCGTACCGCGGCCACGCTGCTGGTCGAGCGGATCGCCGACCCGGCCAAGGCGCCCTCGACAGTGGTGCTCCACACCGAGCTGCGGGTACGCGACAGCTCGGCGCCGTCGGCCGGCCGGCCGGGCCACGCGGTGGGCCGTAACCGGTCGCGCGGCACTGCCGCCGGCTCGCTCAGATCGTGACGTCCCCGCACAGGTGCACCCGTACGCCCAGCTCGGCGAAGAGGGCGGCCTTGACCCGTAGCGCGCGGTCGGCGGTGTCGGCGTTGGGCGCGTAGACCACGTTGACGTGGTTGGCCTTGTGCCGGGCCATCAACTGGTCGCGGCCCACGCCGTGCAGCACGGCGTGCATGATCGGCCATTGCGGTGTGGTGGCGTCCAGCCGCCGCCGGGTCTCCGCCTCGGGCAGCTCCACCACCGTGCCGCGCCCGAGGTCGACGTGCAGGCCGCCGTCCATCACGAACACGCGCGACCAGACGATCTCCCCCGGCTTCGACACGCCGCTGAGCGTGCCGCCGCCGAGCGGGAAGTACATCGGTGGCTGACGCATGCTGTACGACCTGTCGTAGCCGCCGTTGTGCGATGCGGGCACCGCACCGGAGATCTCGAAGACCCAGACGAAGTGCTCGCCGTACTGTTGTCCCCAGCGGATGTCGTGCAGCGTCGTCGCCGGGTCCAGGCCCATCGCGGTCCAGATCCGGTTGGTGACCAGCGAGTCCACGGCGACGCCCTCGTCGACCTCGTTGAAGTGCGGCAGCGCGACGCCCGGGTACAGCTCCCGGGAGCCGTCCCGGCTGGTCACCGGGGGGCGTTCGACGTTGTTCAGCAGCCCCTCGGCCAGGTCGCTGGCCGGCACGCTGTCCTTGAGCCCCTGCTGGTACTGGATCCCGACCGCGTCCAGGCCGAAGTCGTCGGCGATGCGCAGCGCGGCGACGTACATGCGGCACTGGCTGAGCAGTTGGGCGTACGTCAGCTCGGTGGCCTCGTCGGTGCCGGTGTGGAACGTCATCCCGGCCGCCTCCAGCCAGGCCAGCACCGCCCGCGCCTCGGTGTCGGGCACCCGCGCCATCTCCGCCACCAGTGCGCTCTGCGACAGGCGTTCCTTGAAGACGCCGATCGGGTTGAGCAGTTCGTCGTCGATGATGGCGTTGTACATGCCCATGCAGCCCTCGTCGAAGACGCCGATGACGGCCCGCTCGGAGACGAGCTGCCGGGCCAGCGCCACGCCGAGTTCGACCTCCTCGTCCGGCCGCAGCACCGGCAGCGGGCGTACGTGGCTCTCGTCGTGCGTCACCCGGCCGGTTTCCAGCCACTTCTTCAGGCCGTCGCGCGCCCACTCGTCGGTGAAGTCCTCGCTCCACAGCGTCGAGTACCGCACGCCCGCCTTGGTGAGGCTGCCGGCGAGGTTGAGCAGGCCCACCAGGCCGGGGTACTCGCCGCTCCAGTTCGCCACCAGCAGGATCGGCCCGCGGTGGGCGCGCAGCCCGGCCAGCACGTGGTGGCTGTACTGCCAGACCGCCTCCACCACGACGAGCGGCACGTCGGCCGGGATGCTCCGGAAGACCTCGATCCCGGCGCGCTGGCTGTCGATGAAGCCGTGTCCTTTGCCCGGGTCGACGTCGTGACCGCGCCGGACCTGCCAGCCGAGCGCGGTGACCGCGGCGGTGAGGTCGGCTTCGAGCTGCCGCTGGGTGGGCCAGCAGGTGACGTTCGCGCTCAGCCGGAGGTCACCGCTGGCGACTGTGTAGACGGTGCGGGGCGGGGCGGCCGGGCGCTCGACCGGCACGGGCAGTGTGTAACGGGTCACGGGGCAGCTCCCTCGGCGGGCGGACGGTGGGTGGGGCGGAACGCGCTCAGCAGGCGTTCCTGCCGGGCCGCAAGGGCGTGGACCACAGATCGGCAACCGGCGTACAGCTCGCGGTAGAGCCGGTACAGCTCGTCGTAGTCGGCGGCCGGTTCGGGTCGTGGCCGCCGCACCCCGGCGATCGGGTTCCACGTCTCGATCGAGACGTCCATCACGGTCCGGGCGGCCAGGAAGGCGCCGCCGTAGCTGGCGCCGATGGTCTGCGCCGGAATCTGCTGTTCCCGGCCGGTGATGTCGGAGACGATCTGGGTCCAGAGCCCGCCCCGGGTGCCGCCGCCGACCGCGACGATCCGGCGGATGTCGCCGCCGGCCGCCTCGATCGTCTCGATGTTGTGCCGTACCGCCAGCCCGGTCGCCTCCAGCGCCGCCCGGTAGATGTCGCCGGGGCCGTGCGAGAGGGTGAGACCGGCGATCAGGCCGCGGGCCCGGGGATCGAGGATCGGCGTGCGTTCCCCGGCGAAGAACGGCAGCATCAGCAACCCGCGGGCACCGGCGCCGGAGCGTTCGGCGAGGCGGAGCAGCTCGGTGTGGTCGGTGCCCGCCACCAGGTCGCGTAGCCAGCCGGTGATCGCGCCGGAGGTCGCCATCCCGCCGGCCAGGTTGCGGGTGCCCGGCAGCGCGCCGACGGTGCCCCACAGCGACGGGCTGGTCAGCCGGTGCGGCACGGTGTGCACGAGGAACATGGTGGTGCCGTACATGAGCATCAGGTCGCCCACGCCCTGCGCACCCACGCTCAACGCCTCCGACCAGGCGTCAATCGTGCCCGCCACCACCGGGACGCCCTCCGGCAGGCCGGTCTCGGCGGCGGCCCCGGCCGTCACCTCACCGGCCACGTCGCCGGGCCAGCGCAGTGGCGGAAGCTGCAGTCCGGGTGCGAACGGGTCGATCCACGGCCGGTACCAGTCCTGGGCCTCGGTGTCGTAGAACGGCGTGCACTGGCTTGCCGAGTGATGATCGAGCAGGTAGCGACCGGTGAGCCGGTAGGCCAGCCACGAACTGGGCATGAACAGCTGGCGGGCACGGGCGAACAGTTCCGGTTCGGTGTCGGCCACCCACGCGATCTTCGGGCCCGCCGCCTGGCTGGACAGCGCCGACCCGCACCGCTGGATGATCTCGTCGGCGCCGAACCGCTCGTTCATCCGCTCGATCTGCTCCCCGGCGCGGGTATCCACGCCGTAGAGGACGGCCGGGCGCAGTGGAGTGCCGCCGGCGTCGGTGAGCAGCACGCACGGACCCATGCCGCTCACCCCGACCGCGCACACCCGGACGTCACCCGGAGCCAGCAGGTCCCGGCTGAGGGCGACGAACTCCCGCCACCAGATCCGGCCGTCCATCTCGACCCGGCCAGGGCCGGGCCGGTCGACCCGGTGCTCCCGGACCCGGGACCGGACCAACCGCCCGTCGGAGTCGACGAGAATCCCCTTGCTGCTCGACGTGCCGATGTCCACGCCGAGCACCACCGGCGCCGCCCGCCGCACGCTCGCGCTGCGCATCCCGGCCCCCGCGCTCAGAGGCCACCGAGCTTCGCGTACGCCTCGGCGGCGTTCTCCTTGGTGATCCGCATGGTGCCCAGCGTGGTGGTACGCGGGACGTCCTCGGCGCAGTCGACGAGGATCTTCCGGGCCAGCTCGACCGCCTCCCGGCCGCCGGTGGCGTACTGGAACGTGGCGGCGAGGCGGCCCTGCTCGACGGCCTTGATCCCGCCGGAGGGCACCGGCAGCGCGTCGATGCCGGTGAACTTGATCCGCTGCGCCTTGCCCGCCGACTTCGCGGCGAGGTAGGCGCCCTCGGCCATCGGGTCGTTGTGCGCGTAGATCGCGGACACGTCCGGGTGGGCCTTGATCAGCGCGTCCGCCACCGACTGTCCCTTCTCCCGCAGCCAGTCGCCGGGCTGGGAGGCGACGATCTGGATCTTCGGGTTGGCGGCGATGCCGTCGCGGAAGCCCTGCGCGCGTTCGGCGGCGGGGGTCGAGCCGGGCAGCCCGGCGATCTCGATCACCTTGCCGCCGTCGGGCAGCAGCGTCGTGGCGTAGAACTCGCCGGCCGCCTTGCCGATCGCCACGTTGTCGCCACCGATGAACGCGGTGTACGCGTCCCCCTCGACCTTGCGGTCCAGCACGATCACCGGCACGCCCTGGTCGTACGCCTTCTTCACCACGGCGGTCAGCGGCTTGGCCTCGTTCGGCGAGACGATCAGCAGGTCGATCTTCTGGGTGAGGAAGTTCTCCACGTCGGCGACCTGCTTGCTGTTGTCCTGCGCGGCGTCGGAGACCACGACGCGGAGGCCGGGCACCGACTTCGCCGCCGTCTGCACGTCGTTGTTCATCACCTGCCGGTACGGCTCGGCGTTGTTGGCCTGGGACATGCCGATCAGGAAGTCCTTGCCGGCGCCGCAGGCACGGGCCTGCCCGGCGTCGTCGGACGGCTTCTCGACGCTGCACCCCGTCGCCGCCAGCGCGCCGGTGACCAGCAGCGCGAGCAGTGTGGTTCGCTTGTCCATCGGTGGCTCCTCGGAGTCGGTTCGGTCAGGCGAGGCCGCGGCGCAGCTTCTGCAACGCCGCCGCGAGCACGATCACCAGTCCTTTGATCAGCAGCTGGACGTTGGCGTCGATGTTGTTGAGCGCGAGGATGTTGTTGAGGATGCCGAGCAGCAGCGCACCGGCCAGGGTGCCGCCCATCGAGCCGGAGCCACCGGCCAGGCTGGTGCCGCCGATGACGACAGCGGCGATCGCGTCCAGCTCGTATCCGGCGCCGTCGTTCGGGCTGCCCTGGTTGAGCTGTCCCGCGTGGACCACGCCGGCCACCGCCGCCAGGAGGCCCGCGACGGCGAACACGGCGACCTTGACCCGCGTCACCGGCACGCCGGAGAGCCGGGCCGCCTTCTCGTTGCCGCCGATCGCGTAGACGTGCCGGGCGAACGCCGTCGTCCGCAGCACCACGACAGCGGCCACCCCGATCAGGACGAACAGCACCGCCGGCACCGGGAGCACACCGTTTATCGAGCCGTTCAGCAGTTCGAAGGCGGGCGGCGCCTCCTGGGGTCCGTCGCCGTAGGCGATCGGGATGCCGAGGCCGCCGGACCATATCCGGGCGATGCCTCGGGCGACCTGGAGACCGGCCAGTGTCACGATGAACGACTGGATGCCGAGGCGGGCCACGGCGTACCCCTGGAGCGCGCCGAACAGGGCGCCGATCGCGAGCACCGCGGCGACGGCGGGCAGGATGCCGAGCCCGGAGTCGACCATGAGCGTCGCGGTGCCGACCGCCGACAGACCGAGGATCGCCCCGACCGACAGGTCGATGCCGCCCAGCAGGACGACGAACGTCATCCCGATCGCGATGATGCCGATCTCCGACACCGCGCGGACGATGTTCCCCAGGTTGCCGGCGGTGAGGAAGAGGATCTCGCCGTCGCGGCGCGGGGAGGCGAGGACCGCCACCACGAAGACCACGAGCAGCGCGAAGAGACTCTGCACCGCGAAGAGCCGGTCGGCGAGTTCCCGGCGGCTGCGCGGCCGGCGCAGCCAGTGGGCTGTCGCGCCGCGCAGTCCGGCCGTACCGGCGGCCGGCCCGGTCACTGCCGGCTCGGGCGGCGGCACGCGGGTGTCGGTCATCGGTCGTCCCTTCCGGCGGCCGGGCCGCCCATCGCCGCCGCGAGGACGTCCTCGGCGGTGCAGCCGCCGGTGGCGAGGTCGGCAACGGCCCGGCCGCGGCGCAGCACCACCACCCGGTCACAGACGCCGAGCAGCTCGGGCAGTTCCGAGGAGGCGAGCAGGATGCCAATGCCGTCGCCGGCGAGCCGGCGCAGCAGCCGGTAGATCTCCGCCTTCGCCCCGATGTCGACGCCGCGGGTCGGCTCGTCCAGCAGGAGCAGCCGCGGCTCGGTGAGCAGGTGGCGGGCGAAGACGACCTTCTGCTGGTTGCCGCCGGAGAGCGCGCCGACCGGCGTGGCCGCCGACGCCGTCTTGATCGCCAGATCGGTGACCGACCGCGCGACGGCCGCCCGTTCCCGGCCGCGGCTGACGAACCCGGCCGAGGTCAGCCTGGACAGGGCGGCCAGCACGATGCTCCGGCCGACCGGGTGGTCCAGGACCAGCGCGGAGCGGCGCCGGTCCTCGGGGACGAAGCCGACGCCGGCGCGCAGCGCCGCGCGGGGCCGGCGCGGCGCGTACGGGCGGCCGGCCAGCAGCACCGTGCCGGTGCGGCGACCCGCGGGCCCGGCGCCGAACAGGGTCTCCAGCAGTTCGGTACGTCCGGCGCCCATCAGCCCGGCCAGGCCGACGATCTCGCCGGCCCGCACGGTCAGGTTGATGCCGTCCGGGTCGCAGCGGCCGGGCCGGGGCGCCCGGGGCCGCACGGCCAGGTCGGTGACGTGCAGCAACGGGTCGCCGCCGGCCGATCCGGGCGGCGGGCCGGGAGCGTCGGCCACCTCCGCCGGGGCGGGCTCGAACAGCGACGCGGCCCGGCCGCCGACCATCATCGCCACGATCCGCCGCCGGTCCATCCGGCCGGCCGGTACGACACCGGCTACGGAACCGTTGCGCAGCACCGTCGCGCGGTCCGCGACGACCTCGATCTCCTCCATCCGGTGGGAGATGTAGACGACGCCGACGCCCCGCCGGCGCAGGCCGCCGATGGTGGTGAACAGCCGGCGTACCTCCCCGTCGGCGAGGGCGGCCGTCGGCTCGTCCATGACGAGGACGCGGGCGTCCAGGGCGAGCGCCTTGGCGATCTCGAC
Organism: Micromonospora sp. WMMB482; assembly: GCF_019038635.1. Classification (NCBI taxonomy): domain Bacteria; kingdom Bacillati; phylum Actinomycetota; class Actinomycetes; order Micromonosporales; family Micromonosporaceae; genus Micromonospora; species Micromonospora sp. WMMB482. The sequence continues at coordinate 57,671 of NZ_JAHOPD010000020.1, forward strand.
GAGCTGCTGCTCGCCGACGCGCAGTGAGCCGACCGGGCGGCGCGGGTCGATGTCGGCGCCGAGCCGGTCCAGGTGTTCGCGCGCAGTACGGGCCGCGGCCCGCCGGTCGACTGTGCGCAGCCGGGTCCGGGGCTCCCGCCCGAGCACGAGGTTGTCGGCCACCGACAGCGCGGGCACCAGGTCGAGTTCCTGGTGGATGGTCGCGATCCCGGCGGCCTGGGCGGCGGCCGGGCCGGTGAACCGTACCGGCGTCCCGTCGACTGCGACTTCTCCGTCGTAGTCGGTGATCACGCCGGACAGGACGTTGATCAGAGTGGACTTGCCCGCGCCGTTCTCGCCCAGCAGCGCGTGCACCTCGCCCGCCCGTACGTCGAAGTCGACGCCGTCGAGCGCCGTCACGCCGCCGAACCGCTTGGCCACACCGGTCGCCGCGACCACCACCCGGCCGCTCGGGCCGGGCGCGTCGCGGGTGTCCACGCCGGTCATGGGATCGCGTTGATCGCGGCGTGCGCGGCGTCGGCGAACGGCACGTCCCGCCGGACCCCGCTCGCGGTCAGGCGCCAGGTGCCGCCCGCGTACTGGCCGGGCGCCCAGGACAGGCCGCCGGAGCGCCACAGCGGCTGCCAGGCCGCCATCGCGTGGCCGGCGTCGTACCAGGTGTTGTCCCCGCGCCAGGCCGACCCCCACCGGTGCGCCGCGACCACCGAGAGCCCGTCGCCGGTGCTCATCGTCCAGCGGGGCATGCCGGTGACGTCACCTGTCGGCCGCACCTCCGCCACAGGGTCGCCGACCAGCGGCGACGCGCCGTCGATGTTGAACGCCACCTCCCACACCGCGGCGGTCGGCCACCCGTTCACCGACCAGGTGACGTCGCTCTGCAACCCGGGACCGGTCCACCGGGGCGTCACGGTGAGCAGCCAGTCGGCGGTGACCGGCTCGTCGCCGAACGGGATGCCGACCAGGTTGATCCGGGAGCCGTCGGCCGACACGTCGACCCGGGCCGGCGCCCCGGCCCGGTCGGTCACGTCGAACCGGCCGACGGCGAGGTACGGGCCGGTGCCCCGGTGCGACGAGTCGAGCGCGGGACGGTGGTTGCCGGCGCCGGCCGGGTCCACCGCCAGCTCGGCGATCCGGGCGTTCGGCCAGGTGCGCACGTCGGCGCGTAGGAATCCGGTGGTCACCGTCCAGCCCCGGGCCACCACACCGGTAGACCAGGTCAACGGCGCCAGCCAGAGCCCGCCCTGACCCCAGCCGGCGTGGGTCAGGTACCAGTTGGAGCCGTCCACCACGACCTCGGCGGCGTGCGCGTCCAGCACCGTCACCTTCTCCGCGCCGTCGAAGCGCAGGGGGTCGCGGCTGCGGTAGACGGCCGTCCGCCGGTACGCGGCGCCGTAGTCGGTGCCGTCGCAGCAGACGAACAGGTACCACCACTCCCCCCGGCGCACCACGAACGGCGACTCCGTCTGCCCGCCCGCCCGGCCGGTGTACGGCGAGGTGTACGCGATCGCGCGGCCGCTCCACGAACGCAGATCGGTGCTGGTCCGGTACGCCACGACATGGTTGCCGCCGGACGGGCTCGACGTGGCCGTGTAGTACATGACCCAGCGCTCGCCGGCCCGGGTCACCATCGGGTCGCGGCCCTCCCACCCGTCGATGAACAGCGGGTTGGCGGAGCTGCGGGTCCAGGTGAACAGGTCGGTCGAGGTGGCCAGGTGCATGCGGTACCGGGCGTAGTCCGGGTTCCCGGCCGCGTAGAACATGTAGTAGACGCCGTTGTGGTGGACGACGTGCGGGGCCCAGATCCACTGCTCCCCGGCCCCGGGGTCGGCCGCCAGCGCCACCGGCCGTTTCGTCCACGGGCCGGTCGGGGTGGGCGCGGTGGCGTGCCCGAAGACCTTCTCGTCCTGCGGCGCGCCGGGTTCGGCGTGGGTGATGCCGAACAGATGCCACACGCCGGTCTGCTCGTGCCGCACCAGCGTGTGGTCGTTGTAGTACCAGGTCGTCGACTCCCCGGCGCTCGGGTCGTAGACGCGCGTGGACGCGCCCCGCGCCGGTGTCTCGCCGAGCGTCTCGTACGGCGTGGTGGTGACCGCCGCGAGCGGGCCGACGCGACGCAGCGTCACCGTGTCCAGCCCGGCGAAGAAGCCGGTGGAGGACGCGGACCGGCCGGTCACCGTGACGGTGAGGCGGTGCGTGCCGGCCGTCAGCGACGCCGAGCCCAGCGGCACCGCCCCTGTGCGCTGCACCGCGCCCGCGTACCCGTCGAAGAGCTGGCCGACCGCCACCCCGTCGACGGCGAAGCGCAGCGTGCCGTAGTCGCCGGCCCGGGTGAGGACCGCGCCGAGGTCGTACTGCCCGGCCGGCACCGACGGCAGCGTGAGGGTCACCGCGTCGCCGGCGCGGGCGCCCCGGAACCACAGTTGCCGTCCGCCGGACCAGCTCACCCCGCAGCAGTCGGCCTGCGCGCCGACCGGCGCGGTGGCGGAAACGACGGCGAGCGACTCGGCCTCGAACCGGACCGGGTCGTCGGCCGCTGCCGGTCCGGCCGGGACCGCCACCAGGGCCACCCCGAGCAGGAGCGCCGCGAGGGCACGCCGGGCGCGCATCACGATACGCTCGGGCGGGGCAGGTCGGTGCCGGGTGCGAACCGGTCGTGCCAGCGGTTTCCCGGTGGCCCGAATCCACCGCCGGTGGAGAGCGAGACGAACACGTCGGCGGTCGGGCCCCTGGTGAACGCGACCACGTCGGCCCGCCCGTCGCCGTTGAAGTCCCCCACCCCGGGCAGCTCGTCGCCGAACGCGAAGTGGTCGTGCCACTTCCAGGAGCTCTGCACGAAGCGGGTGCCGTCGGAGAGCGACACGAACACGTCACCGGTCGTGCCCCTGGTGAACGTCACGACGTCGTCCCGACCGTCACCGTCCACGTCGCCCACCGTCGGCAGCTCGTCGCCGACGGCGAAGCTGTCGTGCCACTTCCAGCCGTCCTCCACGAAGCGGGTGCCGTCGGACAGCGACACGAACACGTCGCCGGTCGTGCCCCTGGTGAAGGTCACGATGTCGTCCCGCCCGTCCCCGTCCACGTCGCCCACCGCCGGGAACTCGTCGCCGAGCGCGAAGTGGTCGTGCCACTTGACGCCGGGTCCGAAGCCGGAGCCGGTGGAGAGCGCCACGTAGACGTCGGCGGCGGCGCCGCGAGTGAAGGTGATGATGTCGGCGCGGCCGTCGCCGTTGACGTCGCCGACCGCCGGGATCTCGGCGCCGGCGGCGAAGAAGTCGTGCCACTTGATCCCGGCGGAGTATCCGGAGCCGGTGGAGAGCCCGACGTAGACGTCGGCGCTGTCGCCACGGGTGAACGTGATGACGTCCGCGCGGCCGTCGCCGTTGACGTCGCCGGTGAGCGGCACCTCCGCGCCGACCGCGAAGAAGTCGTTCCACGGCCGGCTGTCCGGCACGAACCGGGTGCCGTCGGAGAGCGACGTGAACACGTCGGCGGCGGCGCCTCGGGTGAAGTCGACGGCGTCGTCGCGGCGGTCGCCGTCGGCGTCGCTGGTGTTGCGGGTACGGGTGGTGGCCGACACCTCGGCCGAGGGCGCGGCGGCGTTGCCCGACCCGTCGACGGCAACGACCCGGTAGTAGCGGGTCTGCGCGGCCGGCAGCGGACCGTGCCGGAACGTGGTGGCACGTGTGGTGCCGACCAGGTTGGCGGCGGTGATCGCCACCCCCGGGTTCCGGGACGCGTAGACGCGGTAGGAGACCACGCCGACGTCGTCGGCGGAGGGGGACCAGGTCAGGCCCAGCGCGTGCACGCGCCCGCCGGACAGGGCGAGACCGGCGACCGGTGCCGGGGCGACGGTGTCGGTGAACGCCGCGACCATGCTGTCGGCCAGGTATCGGACGGCGGTCCAGGCCGGCGCGCCGCTCGCTGGGGTGAGCTGGACGGTCACCGCCGACCGGCCCGCCGTCAGCGCCGCGGGCAGCACGAACTCGTCGGCCAGCCAGCGCTGCCTGTCGTTGCCCAGCGGCTGGAGCCACACCCCGGCCGGTGTGCCGTCCACCGACACGGCCGCCTGCTGGTAGCCACCGGCCTGGTCACCGTGGCGGCGCAGCCGTACCCCCTGGTTGGCCGGGTCGATCGCCAGCCGGAAGCGGACCGGGGCGGTGGTGGCGCGGACCTGGCCGGTCTGCGGGACGTTGTCGTCGTCGCCCTCGAAGGCGGCGGTGAGCGCGGTCTGGGTCGCCGGGGAGTCGGTGTACGCGTGCGCGGCGCGGCTGGCGGCGTCGCCGGTGACGACGGTGTCGGTCCGGCGCGTGGTGACGGTGCGCTGGGTGTAGAGGAACGCGGTCGAGGCGTACTCGGCGGGCATGTCGTTGGCCGGTCCGTGCTCGATGCCGAAGCGCAGCGCGGTGCCGTACGCCACCGCGTCGCCGATCATCAGCCGGTAGGCGGCGTCGCACTCGTCGGCGCATCCGCCGCCGCGGACCAGGTGCGCGGTGTTGCCGGTGAAGACACCGCTGTACTCGCCGCGGTTGAAGTACCAGCCCGACTCGTAGAAGTCCTCGGTGCCGGTGCCGTAGATCTGCGGCGTGGGCGAGCCGTCCACGTGCACCCGCTCGTCGCCCTCCAGGTAGTTGCGGGTGTTGCCGCCGATGATGTGGCCCCGCATGGTCTGCGAGACGCCGACGAACCGGCCCCGGCCGGACTGGTCGGCGATGATCCAGTCCGCGCCGCCGACCGTCTCGGCGCGGCGTGACTGGGTGGTGAAGTAACCGGCGCTGCCGTCGGCGGCGAGCCGGGACGTCCACTCGGCGCCGGGCGCCGACGTCACCTCGACCTCGACGCCGCCGACTGCGGTGCTCGTCGTGTTGACGAGCGTCACGGCGGCGGCGGTGCGGAACGGCATCGGCCACCATGCGCTGTACCAGCCGCCCGGCGCGGAGTCCATGGCGAACATCAGCGACCGTACGGTGCGCTCGCCCAGCCCGGCGCCGAAGAACTCGCCGACCGGGCTGTCCACTGTCGTACGTCCGTCGAACGTCATCCGCAGCCGCAGCCCGGCGAGCGTCGGCGCCCCGGCCGCGGCGTCCGGTACGCGCAGCCGCAGCGCGGTGATCGCCCGCGGGCCGGTCAGGGCGGCCAGCGACACCTGCCCCTGCGCCGGGGCGGTGACTGTGGCGCGGATGGTGGCGGCGCCGGCCTGGGCGGGCTTCGGGTCGCGGGTGCCGGCGGCGCGCAGCAGCGCGACCACGTCGGTGGCCGGGTCGTCCGGGTCGAACCGGGACACCCCTGCCGCGTCGGCGAAGGTGCGGTAGGTGACGTGATGGAACAGCGGGTTGTGCTGGGTGGTGATCCGCATGGACTCCCGGTAGGGCATGGGCACCTTGACCGTGACGCCGCCGGACGTCTGGTCGGCGTTGCTGACGAGCGGCGCGACGAACGGGCTGCCGAGCCGCCCGTCCACCAGGTCCTGGAGGTCGGCCTGGACGACCACGACGCCGTCGAGTTCGACGCGGATCCAGCCGGTGGCGCGGACGTTGCCCTCGTCGCGGGTGAACCAGATCGACTGCACCTCGCCCGGGCCGCGCGCCTCGGCGATCACGCATCCGTCGCTCTGGCGCAGGCAGGACCAGGTGCCGACGAAGCCGTCGTCGTTGGAGCCGTCGCGGCCGAAGCTGGAGAACTGGTGGGTACGGGTGCCGGCGGCCAGCTCCGGCAGGCGGTCGAGCCGGCGGTAGGCGTCCCAGCCGATCGGCCCCTTGTCGTCGGCGACGGCGAGAGCGGGAGCGGCGACCGGTATGGCGGCGGACGAGGTCGCGGGGACGGCCAGGGCCACCAGCGCGGCTGCCGCGGCGCCGGCCCAACGGGGGATGCGAAGCCTCATCGGTGTCCCTTCCGAACGGCCGTGAGAGCGTCGAGAAATCGATTGCTGGCGAGTCAACCGTCAGGCTTCCACCGTTGTCAATACCTTCGCTCCGGCTTTCCCCGGCCGGCGCCCCCGGGTCGGGCGGGTGACGCCCTGCGGAGCCGCCGACGAAGGAAGTTTTCCGCCGACCTGACCACCCCGGCGGGTATTGACAGACGCCGAAGTGTGCGGTTTCACTTCTCCTCAGCGCCGCCCGTCCCGCCGATCGAGACGAGACGCCGCCTCCTCCGATGTGACCTGTCAGGGCCCGCGCCCATCGGGGTCACGTCCCTTGCCCCGACGCGCCGACGCGCCGCTTCCCGACCGCGCATCCCCTCCGGTGAGGAGTCACCGCATGTCCAGGTTCCCGAAACGTGCCGCCCGTCGCGCCCTCGTCGCGCTGCTCACCCTGGCCGCGGCCATCCTCACCGCGGTGACGGTCACCCCGTCACCGGCACTCGCCGCGCCCAACTTCAAGGCACCGTTCCCCTGCGGGCAGCGGTGGACGTACAGCCACCACAGCGCCGAGGTGCGGCAGGCGCTGGACTTCGTCCGTGCCGACGGCGGTGTCACAGGCGGTACGCCCCAGATGGCGTCCGCCGCCGGAGTGGCCCGGCGCTACTCGCAGCCCAGCGGCGCCGGCAACTACATCGTCATCGACCACGGCGGCGGATGGACCACCTACTACTTCCACCTCAGCGCCTACTCGGTGCCCGACGGCGCCTACGTGCAGCAGGGCCAGCAGATCGGGATCACCGGCAGCACCGGCAACTCCTCCGGCGCGCACGTGCACTACGAGCAGCTCTACAACGGTGTCGGCCAGGTCATCTCGATCAACGGCGTCTCGCTCGCGCCGTATCCCGGCCAATACAACCAGCGGTTCCTGGTCAGCGACAACTGCGGCACGCCACCGCCGCCGCCCGCGCCCCGCTATTTCGGTGGTTCGCCGACGGATTTCACCGGTGACGGTCGGGATGACGTGGTCGCGTTCACCCACGGTGCGCTGGCCGACGCGTATGTGGCCACGTCGACGGGTTCGTCGTTCGCGGGCACGTCGGTGAAGTGGCACGACTGGTTCGCCCTGTCCGGAGAGACCCCCCTGACCGGAGACGTCAACGGCGACGGACGAGACGACGCGATCGTGTTCACCCACGGCACCACCGCCGACGTCCACGTCGCCCTGTCCACCGGCACATCCTTCGCCGCATCCGCGAAATGGCACGACTGGTTCGCCCCCGGCACCGAAGTCCCCGCCGTCGGCGACGTCAACGGCGACGGCCGCGACGACATCATCACCTTCACCCACGACACCAACGCCGACGTCTACGTCGCCCTGTCCACCGGCACCTCCTTCACCGGCACCGCCGTGAAGTGGCACGACTACTTCTCCATCGCCGGGGAGTTCCCCGCCCTCGGCGACGTCAACGGCGACGGCCGCGACGACATCATCACCTTCACCCAAGGCCCCGCCACCGCCGCCGACGTCATCGTCGCCCTGTCCACCGGCAATGGTTTCGGGGCACCGCAGAAATGGCACGACCTGTTCGCCGTCGGCGCCGAGCAGCCCCGGGTCGGCGACATCAACGGCGACGGCCGCGACGACATCGTCACCTTCACCTGCAACACCGACGCCGACGTCTACGCCGCCACCTCCACCGGCACCACCTTCACCGGAACCACGATCAAATGGCACGACTTCTTCTGCCTACCCGGCGAATTCCCCTACCTCGCCGACGCCAACGGCGACGGCAAAGACGACCTCGTCGTCTTCACCAAAGGCACCACCAACGACGTCTACGTCGCACTCTCCACCGGCACCACATTCGCCCCCAGCACCAAATGGCACGACTACTTCGGCCTCACCAGCGAAACCACACTCTGAGCCCCAGGAGGAACCATGCCGCACGACCGGAACATCTCCCCTACCGTGAGCCGCCGGCGGCTGCTCACCGGCGCCGCCGCGGTCGCGGCGACCGGCTCCCTCGCCGGCGCCTTCACCGCGCCGTCCGCGGCCAATGCCGCCGTCAACGGGTACGGCCTGCGCATCGTCGACCGCAACGAGAACGGCGGCCGGTTGCAGTACTACCGTTTCGCCACCGACGCGATCGAGTGGGATCCGGCGGTGAACGTGCTGCTGCCCGACGGCTACCACACCAGCCGCAAGCGTTACCCGGTGTTATATCTGCTGCACGGCGGCAACGCGGACTTCCGCACGTTTCACCTCCAGGACAACATCATCAACCTCACCGCGGGCCGCGAGATCATCGTCGTCATGCCGGACGCCTCCACTGGCTGGTACAGCAACCCGGTCAGCACCAATGTCGGGCCGCGCAACTGGGAGACGTTCCACATCGCCCAGTTGCTCCCCTGGATCGAGGCCAACTTCCGCACATTCCCCGAGTACAACGGCCGCGCCGTGGCCGGCTTCTCGATGGGCGGCTTCGGCGCCCTCAAGTACACGGCGAAGTACTACGGCCACTTCTGCTCGGTCAGCTCCCACTCCGGGCCGGCCAGCCTGCGCCGCGACTTCGGCCTGGTCGTGCACTGGGCGAACATCACCTCAGCCGCGCTCGACCTCGGCGGCGGCACCGTGTACGGCGCGCCCCTATGGGACGAGGCACGGGTCAGCGCGGACAACCCGATGGAGCGCATCGAGAGCTACCGCAACAAGCGGATCTTCCTGGCAACCGGCACGTCACCCGACCCGGTCAACTGGTTCGACTCGATCAACGAGGGTCAGGTACTGGCGGGCCAGCGCGAGTTCCGGGGAGCGCTCAGCCGGGCTGGCATTCCGCACGAGTGGCGCGAGGTGCCGGGCGGCCACTACTTCCGCCACGAACTGTTCGTCCAGGACCTCGCCGGCATGCTCGGCCGGCTGCGCCGCGCCGGCTGACCCACCGGACCTGCGGCGCGTGGCAGGCCGCCACCAATCCGGCGACGGCCTGCCACGCCCGGTCGGCGGACCGCACGCCGCGCCCTCCAAGTGCCGCGCCTCCCCCTCGTGCACGGACGGTGTTCACATAGGTGAACTAGTGTTCTGAGTCGTTAGTTCGGCAGCAGATAGTAGGCTGTTGGCATGGCTGGTCGTCCGCGTGGCGTGGTGGAACTGACCGATGACGAGCGTGTGTGCCTGACCCGGTGGGCGCGGCGGGGTAAGTCGTCGCAGGCGTTGGCTTTGCGGTCGAAGATCGTGCTGTTGTGCGCCGATGGCCTGGTGAACACGCACGTCGCGCAGCGGCTTGGGGTGTCGCGAGACATGGTGGGCAAGTGGCGCAGCCGCTTCCTCGCGCGTCGGTTGGAAGGGCTGGTCGACGAGCCGCGGCCGGGGGCGCCTCGCCGGATCACCGATGATCAGGTCGAGGAGGTGATCGTCAAGACCCTCGAACGGCAGCCGACCAATCAGGACAGTCACTGGTCGACGCGGTCGATGGCGAAGGAGACCGGGTTGTCGCAGACGGCCGTGTCGCGGATCTGGCGGGCGTTCGGTCTCAAGCCGCATCTGGTGGACACGTGGAAATTGTCGGCTGACCCGTTGTTCGTGGAGAAGGTCCGTGACGTCGTGGGCCTGTACCTGGACCCGCCGGTCAAAGCGATGGTGCTGTGCGTCGATGAGAAGTCCCAGATGCAGGCCCTGGAGCGGACCCGGCCGATGCTGCCGATGATGCCCACTGTCCCGGCCCGGCAGACCCATGACTACGTTCGTCATGGCGTGGCCAGCCTGATCGCCGCGTTCGATCCGGCCACGGGCAAGGTCATTGGGCAGCTGCACCGCCGGCACCGCCATCAGGAGTTCCTGAAGTTCCTGAAGGTCATCGACGCCAACACTCCCACCGAGATGGATCTGCACCTGGTGCTGGACAACTACGCCACCCACAAGACCCCGGCCGTGCAACGCTGGCTGGCCGCGCATCCCCGCTTCCATCTGCACTTCACCCCGACATCGGCGTCGTGGCTCAACCTCGTCGAACGGTGGTTCGCCGAGCTGACCAACCGCAAACTCCGCCGATCCAGCCACCGCAGCCTCGCCGACCTCGAAACCGACGTCCAAACCTGGATCGACGCCTGGAACAGCGACCCGAGACCGTTCGTCTGGACCAGAACCGCCGACGAAATCCTCAACAGCCTCGCCGCATACTGCAGCCGAATTAACGACTCAGGACACTAGTTCGTCGGCCACCGCACGCGCCTCGTCAAGGACGACTCCGTGCGGGACGAACATCGCATCGACGTCCCTGGTCACCCGTTTCGCACCGTAGGCGAGCGCCATCGCCGCACCACCCACCACGAAGATGTCGGCGACGACCCCGCGACGGACAAGCCGCTCGCCCAGGTGAGCGAACGCGCGCTCGAGTTCCGCGCGCCCCATCAGAACGCCGTCTGACCCGCTCACGCCGCAGCCAAGTCGTGAACGGACAGGTACACGCCATGCTTTCGGAATGCAGCCGGGGCCCATGCCAGGGCGTCGGCCCGGTGGATGGCCAGCTCGGCCGGGAACCACGCCCGGCGCAGCACGCGTGTGTCGACCCATGCGGGCGGAGCAAGATCTGCCTGAGCCAGCAGGTGCTCCGCGACTGCGGCAAGTAGCGCATCCCACCGAGAGTCCCCGGTCAGCCCAGGCTCCTCGCTCAACAGGTCGATCCTGGTTTCTGCGGGTTCCCAGCGGTACTCCTCGAGGAACTCCCATACGAGCTTCCAGCGAGTCTGGTCGGTGTCCGCGGATGCCAGATGGGTGGCCAACCTGGCCAGACTCATCGGTTCGTAGCTGGCACCCATCGGGCAAGCCTCACCTTCGAGCCGACGGCTTCATCCGTTGCAGACTATCGCGGCGCCGACCGCGAACACCGCAGAGACGAGGTGGCGACGGGATCCGATTTTCGTGCTGCACCCCTGCTCGGACCGTTGACTCACGCTGCACGCGCGGGATCACTTTTGTGATCTTGGCTGAAGGCGGCGCAGCTTGTGGCGTTGCCGCGAACTTACAAGGGGTACATGCGGGGTGACTCTCAGTCAGATTGCGATCGAGAAAACGACGAAGCTGGTCGAGTTTCTCGCGGAGGTGACGGCCGCAGTCGAGCGGGATCCAGTGTGCGACATTCGTCGATACGACCTCGCTGCGCTCGAGGAACCGGTCTGGGCCCAGGCGACGATGTGCGGCCGGGCCTGGTTGGTGATGGCGGCGGTGACGGCGGACCCGTCAGCCGGCACCGCCAACCGGCGTTCGCGCCAACGTGCCGACGGTGTCTGGCATTGATGGACCGTCTGTTCCCGGCTCCTGCGGTCGACGAGCGGGTACCAGTCGTAGCGCAACTGGTCGTCAACCTGGTGCGGCAGCACGGGTACGCAGAGGTGCGACGGGTGCCCGGCGACTAACTTTCCGCACTACGCAAAGCCAGTCGCCCTCCAGATCAAGGACACGACCACGGTCTAGGTCCGTTCGTCGCCAACTCGAGGGAACGATACCTCGTCGACACCTTCCCGACGGTTATTTGACCCTTGCCACGCTGCGCCGCATGGCGCTGTGCATGAGCCGCGCCGCCTAGAGACTATCCATATCACCCGAAAGGATGACCGACCGGCACGAGTCGCCCGAGGCCCCTTACTCTGGGTGTGGGAACCAGGACGGGGTTGACGCACCGATCGTGGGGGTCCTATGGCGACGAGGGCGACGGCAAACCCGGGACGGAGCACTCTTTCGGCCTGGGCCGCCGGGCAGCGGAAGCTACGGCCACAACGGTTCACCCCGTCCGCGGACGGAATTCGGTTCGCGTTCTACGGCCGGATGTCCACCGTCGAGTTTCAGGATCGGGCGTCGTCGTGCCGGTGGCAGCGTAACTACGCCGGCGACCTGGTCGCCGGTCATGGCCGGATCGTGGTGGAGTTTTTCGACGAGGGCGTCTCCCGCCGAGTGCCCTGGCCGGACCGGCCGCAGGCGGCACGGCTGCTCGCCGCGGTGACGGACGCGGCACGCGGTTTCGACGCGATCGTCGTCGGTGAGTACGAGCGCGCCTTCCACGGCCAGCAGCTTGAACAGTTGACTCCCACCTTGCTCAGGCACGGCGTGCAGTTGTGGCTACCGGAAACCTACGGGCCGGTGGACTTCGACAACCCCCGACAGTTGGCGTTGCTGGACCTACTCGGCGTGCACTCCCAGCGGGAGGTGTCCCGAGCCCGGCATCGCACCGCCGCGGCCATGCGCGCTCAGGCAGAGTTGCAGGGCCGACACCTCGGCGGCCGGCCACCCTACGGCTACCGGCTCGCCGACGCCGGCCCTCATCCGAACCGCGCCCACGCCGCCTGGGGACGACGCCTGCACCGTTTGGAACCCGACCCCGCCACCGCACCCCACGTCCGGTGGATCTTCGAGCAGCGGCTCGCCGGCCGGAGCGTGGCCAATATGGCCCGCGCCCTCAACGACAACGGCGTCCCGTGCCCGTCCAGCGCCGACCCAGCGCGTAACCCCCACCGCAGCGGCCGCCAATGGATGCTCACCACTGTCGCGGCGATCCTGGCCAACCCCCGTTACACCGGGCGGCAGGTCTGGAACCGTCAACGCACCGACCGTGATGCCCTCCCTGACAAGGGAACCTTCGATCGACACCACGAGATCCAACGGTGGAGCGCCTCAACTGACTGGGTCATCTCCCGCGAGATCGCGCATACTCCGCTGGTCAGCGAAGAACGCTTCGTCGCCGTCCAGGCAATCCACACCGCGCCGACCCCAGCCGACGGCATCCCCCGCTGCTATGTGTTAGCCGGAGTGATCTGCTGCGGCGTGTGCGGCCGAATCATGGACTCCCACTGGGTCCACGACCGACCCGGCTACCGATGCCGACACGGCAACACCAGCACCCGACCCACCTCATCGAGACGACAGAAGACCTTCTACGTCCGAGAGGACCATCTCCTGGACAGGATTCGACACGACCGCGGGCTACACCGTCGCCATCCCGCACTGCGCAGCCCCGACCCGGAAAAGCTGGCCGCCTACCTACGCACCAACAACATGATCATCGTGTGTGACCACCACGCGTGGACCATCGAAGCCGAGACCGCGATCTACCCGCTCACCCCGGCGGCGAGCTTCCTCGCCACGACAGCAAAGATCCCCGCCCAACGGGACGGGGATTGCTCGAAACGCGAAGAGAAATCACGCTTCGTGGGGAAATAATGTGTCCGAGGGGGGACTTGAACCCCCACGCCCTATACGGGCACTAGCACCTCAAGCTAGCGCGTCTGCCATTCCGCCACCCGGACCTGCACGTACCAGCCTACCCGGTCGACCAATGTGAGCTACTCACCGCATCGGTCGGCCCGGCGGGCCGCACGGGGCATTACTGTACACGGCCCAGAACGATCATGCACATCAGCTCCAGCGCGGCACGTTTGCGCAGGTCAGCGGCCACAACGATCGGGTGGGTAGCGCGCAACAGGCGATTCCGGGCAGCATTGCTCACGTGTCCCACCCCTCCCCGTTGATCGCCACTCAACACCAGGCCCTCGCGCTGCGCGCCGCGGGTGACCTGACAAGCGCCCGCCGCCTGCTCGCCGACGCGATCGTCGCGGCCCGCCCGGCGTACGGCGAGGACCACCAGGACGTCCTGGCCACCGGACACCTGCTGGCCCGGCTGCACCGCGAGGCCGACGACCCGGCCGCCGCCCGGCGCGTACTCGAAGAGGCTTACGCGGCCGGCGAGCGCCGCCGCGGCGAGGCCGACCCGCTGATGCTCGCGCTCAGCTTCGACCTCGCCGGGGTGGCCGAGGAACTGGGCAACCGGCACGAGGCCCGCCGCAACTACAGCCGCGTGGCCACCGCCGGGTCCGCCGTGCTCGGTCCGGACCACCCCGCGGTACGCGCAGCCCGCCAGTACCTCGGCGGCTCCGCCGCCGCTCCCGCGGGCTATGGCCCCTCCCCCGGCGGCTCCGCCGCCGCTGCCGGACCGCACCCCGCCCCACCCGGATACCCGAATGCGGGCCGTCCCGGGCACCCTCATCCGTCAGTGCCCGGACATGCCGATCCAGCGCTGCCCGGGAGCCCCGGCCCGGTCCGGCCCGGCCGACCCGGTCCCGTCTCCTCCGGGTACCCCGGGCACGGCGTGTCCGAGCCCACCGTCTCGCTGCGGGCGATCACACCGCCGCACCCGCACGCCCCCGCTCCGCCCCGGCCCGTCGCCCCGGGTGCGCCCGCCGCGCATCCGCCGGTACCCGGTTCACAGTGGGCTCCCCGCCCGGGCCCGGCACCGCACGCGCCCCACGCCGGGAAGCCACCTCAGTCCGCGCCGATCATTCCTCCGCCCCCGGTGCCGCCTGCCCCGCCGCACCACCCTTCCCCCGCCGGGGGGAACGGACCCGCGAGTCCGTGGGCGCCGCCCTCGCCGGCTGCCTCAGAGGCGACGACCCGGTTCGCGCCCATCACGGAAGAGGCCACCTCCCGGTTCCCGGTAGTGCCCGTCGAACCCACCGCACCGGCGATGCCGCCGACTGCCGGGGCCGCCCCGAAGGCTCCCGGCGTCCGCCCGGCACCCCCGGCCCACGGTGTCACCCCGGTTCCGCCCGCTCCGGGCGTGACCGCGGTTCCACCAGCCGCCCCAGGCGCCATCCCGCTTCCGCCGGGAACGTACGGTCGCCCGGCCGCCGCTCCCGGCGTGACGCCGGTGCCAACCCGCGCTCCGATTGCCGCACCCCAACACCCGGCGACCTCCGGCACGTCCGCGCCCCCGCCGACCCCCGGAGTCCCGGCCGCAACGCCGGCAACACCGCGAACGCCGGGAACGCCGGGAACGCCGACGACGGCACCGACGGCCGGTGTGCCGATGCCCGCGAGGCCGATCGTGCCTCCGATGCCGGGCCCGGCGTCCTCGGCCGCCGCAGCGCATGTCCCGCCCGTCTCGGCGCCGTCCGCCCCCGCACGTCCGGTCCCGCCACCACCGGCACCGATCGTGGCCGGTACGCCTCCGCTCCCGCCTCCGCCGGTCATCCCGGCCCCGCCCGCAGCGCCGGTCGTCGAGACGCCGCCCTCCACCGGAGGCACCTCGCCGACGTCGCGGACGCCAGCTGAGGGAGTCCTGCCACCGCCTCCGCCGACCGTCCTGCCGCCGGCGCCGCGCGTCCCGTCGCCGGCGAGTGGTGTCCTGCCACCACCGCCGGCCGTTCCGGTCGTCCCGCCGGTCACCCCACCGGCGTCGACCCCGTCCGTCCCGGGCACCACTGCGGGCTCGACGGTGCCTCCGGTGGCGGAATCCGTGCCGACCGCTGCCACCTCGGCGGCACCCACCTCGGCCCCCGTGGCGCCCCGACCGGCGCCGGCCCAACCGGCGACACCGACGACCGAGACCGTCCCCGCTCCCCCGCGTCCCGACACGGACCGGGCGGCCGATGCCGAAACGGGCGTACCCAGCGCCGCTACCACGCCGCCCGTCCCCGGTGGACCGGGCTGGGACAAGCCGACGATTCAGGTGCAGCAGATCGGCCCGCTGCTGGAAGAGGAGGCGGAGCGCAACGCAAAGGCAGCGCGCGACGCTTCGGCGAAGCCCGCAGCGACCGCCTCCACCGGTGAACCCCGGTCAGCGCACCACCGGCCAGCGAATCCCCTGCTAACCGGCCTTCCGCCGGCCCATCCCCGGCCGGCTCATCCGAGATGATCGCGCCCGCGGCGAGCGCACCGCCGGTGAGCACGTCCCCGGTCAGCGGACCGCCGGTGAGCCCGTCGGGTACGAGTGGGGGCGGCTCGGATGGTGCACCGATCACCGACGCCACCGTGAGGGTGAGGCAGCCGGGCACCCTCTCCGCAGGTGCGTCGGGCACCCTCGGTACGCCCGACACCGGTGCACCTCCGGCAGGCGGAGCACCGCTGCCCACCGCACCCCACATCAGCGCGCCGCCCACCGGCGCCGCGCCCGTCGACCCAGCACCCGTCAGCGGCCCTCCCGGACGGCCGGTCAGCGGACCGGCCGGATACCCGGTCAGCGGACCGGCCGGGTACCCGGTCAGCGGGGTTCCGGTGAGCGGCTACCCGCCACCGGTCAGCGCGCCGCCCGCCGGGCACCCACCGGTGAGCGCTCCCCCGGGACCTATCCACCACCCGTCAGCGGACCGCCCGCGGCACCGGTCAGCGCCGCACCGGTCAGCGGTTCCTCCGTACCGCCCTGGGGCATGGTCGCGCCGCCGTGGAGCAGCGCCGCCCCGTCCCAGCCGGTCGACCGGCCCACCGACCCGGAGCCGGACGACGACGAACCGGTGCCCGCCGACGCGACGGGCGAACCGGAGCCGCACGCGCCGGAGCCGAACCGGCCGATGACGATCTACGAGGATCTGCTGGACTTTCCCGAGTCCACACGACCGGAGCCGCCGGCCCAGCCGGAGCAGAGCACCTGGCCGGCGACCCCGCCGATGTTCCACCAGCCGCCGGCCGCGTACTCCGATGCGGAGGAACCGGCGCACGGCCGCAACCGGACGGTGCTGGCCCTGGTGGTCGGGGGTGCGGTGCTCGCGGTGATCGCGGCGGTCGGTGTCGGCGCGGTGGTGCTGAACCGGGAGGCGGCGGCGCCGCCTGCCCCGGTGCCCGCGTCCGGCGCCGCGTCGCCGAAGGTCGCCGGGCCGCCGCCGGGTGACCTGAAGCTGCGCGACGACGCCACCACAGTGACGGTGACCTGGACCGACCCGACGAACGGCGGGGTGCCGTTCGTGGTGGCGGGTGGCCGGGCCGGGCAGAAGCTCGGGGTGATGGCGACTGTGGACGCCGGACAGACCCGGTACACGGTGAACGGCCTGAGCGCGAAGCTGGACTACTGCTTCACGGTGCTGGCGGTCTACTCGACCGACTCGTACGCCACCTCGGGTCAGGTCTGCACGGACCGGGAGGGCGGCGGCGCGCCGGACTGAGCGTCCACGGACGACACGCTCGGTGTCCACAGGAGGACGGTGCGGGTTTCCCCGGCTCCGGGCGGCACCTATGATGGCTCCCGGCTCTGGGGAGGGTCGGCCGCGCTCGGCGTCGCTCCCCCACCGACACGGGGAGGCAGCCGGCAGTGACCACCATCGAGGACGTCACGGGCACCGGGCCGGAGCAGGCTCGCCCACGGTCGCGGATGCGCGGCGGGCTGGTCACCATCGGCACGGTGGCCGCGCTGCTGGCCGCGATGGGTCTGACGGTGCTCGGGCTGGGCGCGGCCGACAACGCGGTGGCGAGCTTCGACGCGTCCTCCTGGTTGTGGAGCACCACCCGCAGCGAGCTGGCCCGGGTCAACGGCGTCACCGCGCGGGTGGACACCCGGATGGAGGTGCCGGGCGGGCGGCGGCACCAGATGCAGGTGGTGCAGACCGACCGGTTGCTGATCCTGCGCGACCTCAACACCGGACGGGTCAGCTCGCTGGACCTGGCGACGTTGCAGATCACCGCGACCACGCCGACCGCGCCGGGGCTCGGGGTGAGCGTGGCGCTGCACGAGGATGCGGCGTTCGTGGTGGACGCGGTGCAGGGCATCGTCCGGCAGCTCGACCCGCGGGCGCTGACGCCGGTGGGCGAGCCGGTCCGATACCCGCCGGGCATCACCGGCGGCACGTTCGACGGCGCCGGCAAACTGTGGATCGCGGTTCCCAGCGAGGGCACCGTCTCGGCGGTCACCGCGGCCGAGCTGCCGGAGACGCCCGGCGAGGCGCCGCCCGCCGGGCTGAGCCCGAAGCGGGTCGAGACGTACGACGTGGCCGAGCCGGCGCACGAGCTGGTGGTGTCCACGCTGGACGAGGGCGTGGCGGTGTTGGACCGCACCTCGGCGTCGCTGGTGACGGTGGTGGGCGGGCAGACCCGGCGGGCGCAGCTGAGCATGACCGCGCCGGGGCACCTGCCGACGCGTACCAGCGGGCCGCAGGTGCCGGTCACGGTTCCCGGTGACCGGTCGGTGCACGTGGTGCGGGACAGCCGCGAGGTGAAGCGGTTCACGGTGCCCGGCACCGGCGCCCGGCTGAGCCCGGCGGTGGCCTGGGCGGACCGGTTCTACTGCGCCGACGAGAACACCGGCACCGTGTACGCCTTCGACGCCGAGGGTCAGCTCGTGCAGACCGTCAAGGGTTCCGGCCGGCCCGGCCCGGTCGAGCTGGAGGTGCGCGAGAACCATCTGTTCATCAACCCGCCGGACTCGTCCACCGCGCAGGTGGTCGACGACCGCAACCAGGTACGCGAGGTCGACAAGTACGCCAACGACGTGCTCGGTGGCGACCCGCCGCCGGTGGCCCCGCCGCCGCCCCCGCCGAAGAAGCCCAAGGTCGGCAAGCCGGGTGCGCCGAAGTCGGTGACCGCCGCCGCCGGTGACGCGTCGGCGCGGGTGAGCTGGCAGGCCGCCGCGTCCAACGGCGCCGAGATCACCCGGTACGTGGTGGAGGGCGCCGGTCAGACCCACCAGGTCGGCGCGAACCAGCGTGCACTGGAGATCACCGGTCTGACGAACGGTGAGACGTACACGTTCTCGGTGCACGCGGTGAACGCCAAGGGCGAGGGGCCGGCGCGGCGCAGCAACCCGGTGGTGCCGACCGCCGAGGTGCCGGACCCGCCGGCGTCGGTGACCGCCGAGGCGCGGCCGGACGGCACGGTGCGGGTGAGCTGGCCCGAGGCCGACGGCCAGGGCAACACGATCGCGAAGTACGCGGTGACGGCGACCTCGGCGGGCGCGAGCGCGCCGGCCGGCGAGTCGGCGAAGACGGAGCTGGTGGTGCCGGCCGGGCAACTGGAGTACGGCACGCAGTACGCGTTCACGGTGACCGCGGTGAGCGACAAGGGCGCCGGGTCGAAGGCGTCGCCGGTGAGCAACACGGTGGTGCCGTTCACCACGCCGAAGGCGCCGACGGAGCTGCGCGCGTCCACTGTCGCCGACCAGCCGGGCACGATCGCGGTGCAGTGGTCCCCGGCGGCGGACAACGGCCGCCCGGTGACGATGTACGTGGTGGAGGCGGCCGGGAAGTCCGTCGAGGTGACCGACGTGCGGGCCACCGTCGGTGGGTTGGGCAACGGGCAGAACGTGACGGTGAAGGTCAAGGCGGTGAACGAGGCCGGTCCCGGGCCGGAGGCGAGCACCACCGCACGAACGGTGGCCGAGCCCCGGATCACGGTGACCGGCTCGTCGGCGGACGCCACGTCGGTGACAGTGACATTCACTGTGGACGCGGGCGGTGGGCGCGCCTCCTGCACGGCGGCGACCGGCGGGAAGACGGCGACCGGCAGTTGTTCCAGCCTGCGGGTGACCGGGCTGGCGCCGGGCACCGCGTACACGGTGACGCTGACCGCGTCGAACGCCGCCGGCAAGGGCACCGCTTCGCGCGCGCAGACCACCGCCCCGGTGTACGGCGTCGCCACCTGCAAGAACGGTCCGGACGGCGACCAGCGGACGTACTGCGACAGGGATGTACCGGGCCGCAACGGCAACGAGATCTTCGAGATCCCCCGGCAGGACAACGAACGGCAGGCGGGCTGGGTTCCGGACGGCCGGCGGCTGCGCACGTACTGCAAGGTGAAGGGCGAGGACGTGGACGCCTGGATCTACAACAACAACAAGCAGAGCACCTGGTGGGTCCAGGTGGAGTACAAGGGCAAGACGTACATCCCGTGGGCCTGGCTCAACCTGGAGGGCGGCGACGACCTCGACGTCCTGCCCACCTGCTGACCGCACCCGAGAGGCGCATCCGTGAACACGCACGAACCGCTGAGCCAGCCGGAGGTGCAGGGCTTCGCCGCCCTGGCCGCCCGGCTGGCCGACAACGTCAACGCGGTCGTGCTGGGTAAGCCGCAGGTGGTGCGGCTGGCGCTCACCGCGCTGTTCGCGCAGGGGCACGTGCTGCTGGAGGACGTGCCGGGCGTCGGCAAGACCACGCTGGCGCGGGCGATCGCGGCGACGGTGAAGGGACAGTGGCGGCGGATCCAGTTCACGCCGGACCTGCTCCCCTCCGACGTGTCAGGGGTGACCATCTTCAACCAGGCCAGCCGGGGCTTCGAGTTCCACCCGGGCCGGTGTTCGCCAACATCGTTATCGCCGACGAGATCAACCGGGCGTCGCCGAAGACCCAGTCGGCGCTGCTGGAGGTGATGGAGGAGCGGACCGTCACCGTGGACGGCGTCCGGCACCCGGTGCCGCAGCCGTTCCTGGTGGTGGCCACGCAGAACCCGGTGGAGATGGACGGTACGTACCGGCTGCCCGAGGCCCAGCTCGACCGGTTCCTGGTGAAGCTGTCGGTCGGCTACCCGGACGAGGCGGTCGAGGTGGAGGTGCTGCGCGGCGCCACGGTCCGCTCCCCCGACTCGCTGACCGCCGTCACCGACACCGCCACCGTCGGCGAGATGGTGAAGATGGCCCGGCGGGTGCACATCGCCGAGCCGCTCTACGCGTACGCGGTGCGGCTCGCCGCGGCGACGCGTACCCATCCGCAGGTGCGCGTTGGGGTGAGCCCGCGGGGGGTGATCGCGCTGACCCGCGCGGCGTGCGCGTACGCGCTGATCGACGGCCGGGGGTGGATCATGCCGGAGGACCTGAAGGCGCTGGTCGAGCCGGTGTTCGCGCACCGGCTGCTGCTCACCCCGGACGCGCAGGTGCGTGGTGTGACGCCCGCCGAGGTGCTGCGCCAGGCGGTCGGTTCGGTGCCGGTGCCGCTGCCGTCGGGCCAGGTCGCAACGGTGCACGGCTGAGCGTGGGGATCACCGCCCGTGGCATCGGGCTGCTCGTCGCCGCCCTGGTGCTGCTCGGCGTGGGGTTCCGGTACGCGTACCCGGAACTGACTGTGCTCGGTGCGGCGGCCGGCGTGGCGGTCGGCTACGCCGTGGTGAACGCGGCCTGGCGGCCCCGGCTGAGCGTCGACCGGCGGGCCGACCCGGACCGGGTGGCCCGGGGCGAGCCGGCGGCGATGGAGCTGACGGTACGCAACACCGGCCGGTTGCGGGCGGCGAACCTGGTGGCCGAGGACCGCTGCGCGGGCGCGCTGGTGCCGGTGCCGCTGCTGCGGTTGCGCCCGGGCCGGGACACTGTGGTGCGGTACGACGTGCCGACGCATCGGCGTGGGGTGGTGCCGGTGGGGCCGCTGCGGGTGGTGCGCCGGGATCCGCTGGGGCTGGTGGCGCTCGCGCGCGGTTACGGCGGCACGGTGCCGGTGTGGGTGCACCCGCGCATCCACCCGCTCTCCGCGGTGCCCACGGGTGCCGGGCGCAGCCTGGACGGGCGCACCGACAGCGTGCCGCACGGGTCGATCACGTTCGACTCGCTGCGGGAGTACGTGGTGGGCGACGAGTTGCGCCGCGTGCACTGGCGCACCAGCGCCCGGGTGGGTGAGCTGATGGTACGGGAGAACGTGGACACCAGCCTGCCGCGCCTGGTGGTGGTGCTGGACAACCGCGCGCCCGCGTACCCGGACCGGGCCGGTGGTGTCGCGGAGTTCTTCGAGGCGGCGTGCGAGGCGGCGGCGTCCGTGGTGGCCGCCGCGATGCGGGAGGGCCTGCCGGTGCAGCTCCTGCTCGTCGTACCGGCCGAGGTGGAGCCCGCGGGCGCGGCCGGGCCGCTGGACCGGCTCGCAGCGGTGGAGCTGACGGACGCCGGGCCGGACGTGCTGCCCGCCGCGACCGGGCGGCTGCGCCGGGACCGGCTCGGCGACACGCTCGTCTTCCTGACCGGGCCGGGTGGCCGCGACGACCTGGGGCACGTCGGCGCGCTGCGCGGCGCGTACCCCTCGGTGGTGGTCGGGATGTTCGGCGCGGACGGGCCGACGGCGGCCGGCGCGGCGGGCCTCACGGTCCTGGACGCGGCCGACGGCGCGGCGTTCGCCGCCGAGTGGGACGGGGTCCGCCGGTGGTGACGCCGCCGCGGGCCGAGGCGGCGGCGGACGGGCGCGTGGCCCGGGCGCTGCGGGCCGCGCCGGTCCCGGCCGCGCTGGTCGTGCTGGTCGCGCTCTCCGGCGTGGTGCTGGGCCGGGTGTACGCGGATCCGCTGCTGACCCGGCTCGTGGCCGGTGCGGCAGCCGGGTCGGTTCTGGTCGGCGTGGCCGCCCGGCGGCTGCCGTCCTGGCTGGTGGCGCCGCTGTCGGTGGCCGCGCTGGCCGGATGGACGCTGCTGTCGCTGCGGCTGGCCGCCGCGCATGCGGCGCTGCCGGGCGGGCTCGGCGAGGTGGCCGCCGACGCCGCCCGGAACGCGATCCCCCGGCTGCTCACCGCGATGATCCCGGTCGAACCGGCCCCGGACACGGTGCTGGTCCCGGTGGTCGCGGCGTGGCTGGCCGGGCTGACCGCCGCCGAGGTGGCGCTGCGGGCCGGGCGGGTGCTGCTGGGCTACCTGCCGCCGGCGCTGCTCTACGCCGGCGCGCTCTACGTGGTCGGGCCGAACGCGGATCCGGCGATCGGCCCGACGGTGCTGTTCGCCGCGGTCGCCGCGGCCGGCCTGGCGACCCCCCGGCGCCAGTCCGGCCCGGCGCCCGATCCGGTCGCCGGTCTCACCCCTGCGGTACGCGCGGCGGTGCGGCTGCGGATGGTGGCGGCGAGCGCGGCCGGGCTGGCCGTGGTGGTGGCGCTGGCGGCGCTGCTCGCCCCGGTGGTGGCCGCCCAGGTCGACGAGCGGCCGGTCGACCCGCGCCGCTACGTGGAGCCGCCCCGGGTGGAGTCGCTCGACGAGAACCCGCTGATCCGGATCTCCGGGTGGGCGCTGAACCCGGACCAGCGGCTGCTCGACGTGCGCACGACCGGGGGCACGTCCGGGGACGGGCCGCCACGGATCCGGCTGGCGGTGCTCAGCGACTACGACGGCGTGACCTGGCGGGTCGGCGCCACGTACCGCAACGCGGGGCGGATCCTGCCCGCCATCGAGCCGGCTCCGGGCGCGGCCACCGACGAGGTGCGCCAGGAGATCACGGTCGCTGACCTGACCGGACGGCTGCTGCCGGCCGTGCCCACGCCGCGCGAGGTGACCGGCGCGCGGGTGGCGTACGACCCGGCGACCGGGACGCTGATCCGCCCGGAGGGGCTCGCGCCGGGCCTGCGGTACGAGGTGTCGTCGGTGCGGGAGCGCCCGGACGCGAACCTGCTGAGCACGGCTAATGTGCCCGCCGGTGACGAGGTGGCCCGGGTGCTGCGGGTGGCCGACGGGGCGCCGGAGCCGCTGCGAAGGCTCGCCACCCAGCTCGCCGAGTCGAACGGCGCCCCGTACGCGCGCGCCGACGCGATCGCCACGTTCCTCGCCGAGCACTACCGGGTGACAGCCGACGCGCCCAGCGGGCACGCGTACCCGAACCTGGCGTTCTTCCTGTTCGGACCGCGCAACGGCGGCGGTCAGCGGGGTACCTCGGAGCAGTTCGCCGCCGCGTTCGCGGTGCTCGGCCGCCTCACCGGCCTGCCCACCCGGGTGGTGGTCGGGTTCGAGCCCGAGGGCGACGGGCCGGTGCGGGCCGCCGACGCGTACGCCTGGCCGGAGGTGCTGTTCGACGGCGTCGGGTGGGTGCCGTTCGACCCGATGCCCCGTCCTGATGAGGAGCCCCGCCCGGTGGAGGAGGACTTCCGGCCGCAGCCGGAGGATCCGCCGCCGTCGGAGGTGCCGGCACCCACCGAGGAGCCGAGCGCCACGCCCCCGGCCGCCGCCAGCGCACCCGGCCGGACCGAGGGCGGGCTCGGCACGCCCGTGCTGGTCGGTGGCGGTGTCGGTGGCCTGCTGCTGGTGGTCGGGGCGGTACTGGCGGCCCTCGTGGCGATGCGCCGTCGGCTGACCCGCTCCCGGCTGGACGCCGCCGACCCGGGCGAGCGGGTCGCTGGTGCGTGGCGGGAGATGACCGACGCGCTGCGGCTGGCCGGGCACCCGGTCGGGCCGGACCTGGCGGCGGCGGAAGTCGCCGAGCGGGCCCGCCGGACGCTCGCCGAAGCGCGCGCGGCGCAGCCGTCGCACGCCGCCGAAGGCACGGGCCCGGCCGGGACGGCACAGGACAGCCGACCGACGGACCGGGCCGGGACGGCACAGGCCGGCGGCCCCGTCGACCAGTCCGGGACACCGCACGGCAGCGAGCGATCGAACCGGGCTGGCACCACGCCTGCGGGCGGACCCGGGGAGCAGGGCGTCGCGGTGGAAACCGACGTCACCGAACTGGCGGGCCTGATGAACCAGGTCGCGTTCGCCCCGAGCAGCGTCGACCCGGTCCAGGCCGGGCGGGCCGCGGCGGTGGCCGCCGGTTACGTCGCGGCGCTACGGGCGGCACGGTCCTGGTGGGGACGGCTGCGGTGGGCGGTTCACCCGGGGCCGCTACGGTGGCGCCGCTGACCGGACGGCCCGCGACATGCCGCGACGGGCGGGTTCAACGGTCGGCGGCGCGCAGCTTCCGGACGAGCTTGCGCACCCCGGCCTGCCAGCCGTCCGGGTCCTCGGCGCGGCGGCGGGCGTAGTCGGCCACCTCCGGGTGCGGCAGGATCAGGAACCGCTCCTCGGCCAGCCCGGCGACGACCGCGTCGGCGACCTGGTCCGGGGTGAGGATCGTCCCGGACGCGGCGATCACCCGGGCGCCCAGGTGCCCCTCGGCGAGGCCGTCGGCGAGCATCGGGGTGTCCACACCCTGCGGGCACAGCGCGCTGACCCGGATGCCGGCGTCCCGGTAGGTGATCGCCAGCCACTCGGCGAGACCGACGGCGGCGTGCTTGGTGGTGGTGTACGGGGCGTCTCCCACCGCCGTGAGCACACCCGCCGCCGAGCAGGTGAGCAGCAGGTGTCCCTGGCCCCGGCTGAGCATCCCCGGCAGCACCGCGCGGGCGCCGTGCAGGTGCCCCAGCACGTTCACCCGCCAGGCCCGGTCCCAGTCCGCGTCGGGCGCGTCGATGCCGCCGCCGGTGGCCACGCCGGCGTTGGCACAGAACAGGTCGATCCGGCCGTGGCGGCGCTCGGTCTCCTCGACGAGCGCGCGTACCGCCGCCTCGTCGGTGACGTCGAGCCCGACGCCGCTCGCCACCGGGCCGATCGCCTCGGCGGCGGCGCGGGCCGCGTCGGCGTCCAGGTCGGCCAGGACGACGGCGGCGGCGCCCTCGGCGGCGAACCGGCGGCCCAGCGCCGCCCCGATCCCGCCGGCCCCGCCGGTGATCACCACCACCCGGTCGGTCAGGTTCATCTCAGGCCACCTCTCCGGGGGCGAGCCGGGGCAGCAGATCCATCCAGGCCGCCGCGCCGCCCCCGGTGATCTCAGGAGTGGGCAGCACCGCCAGCACCGGCACGTCGACGCCGTTGCCGGCGTACCGGCGGACGGCGGCCACGCACTGCTCGGGCGAGCCGTGCAGCACCAGCGCGTCGACCACCTCGTCCGGTACGGCTGCGGAGGCGCCCTTCCGGTCCCCGGCCGCCCACGCCTGCCACATCGGGCCGAGCGAGTCCTGGCGGCCCAGCCACCTGTGGAAGGCGGCGTACGCGGGCACCGTGAGGTAGCCGGTGATCATGCGGCGGCCCAGTGCGCGGGCGTAGGCGACGTCCTCGGTGGGGCAGACGAAGATGCGGGCGGCGACCTCGAAGCCGGGCCGGCGCTCGCCCACCTCGGCGAGCGCGGTCGGCACGTCGTCGGCGGCCAGCCAGTTCAGGATCACCCCGTCGGCCTCGGCGGCGGCCAGGCGCAGCATCCCGGGGCGCAGCGCGGCCAGCAGGACCGGCGGCGGCACGCTGGGTGGGCGCTCCAGCGTGAACCGCCGGACCGCGAACGTGTCGAACGCACCGTCGACTGTCTCGCCGCGCACCGCCGCTCGCAGGAACCGCAGCACGTCCCGGGTGCGCTTGAACGGCTCGTCGTATCCGACCGCGTTCCAGTCGCGCACCACCACCGGCGACGAGGCGCCGACGCCGAGCGCGAACCGGCCCGGCGCGGCCTCGGCCAGCGCGGCGGCGCTCATCGCGAGCAGACCCGGTCCCCGGGTGAACACCGGCGTGATCGCGGTCCCGAGCCGCAGCCGCGGCGACCACGCGGCGGCCAGCGCCAGCGGGGTGAACGCGTCCGTGCCCGCCACCTCCGACGACCAGACGTCGGTGAACCCGGCGTCGTCCAGAGCCGCGTAGACCGCGGCGTGGTCGGCGAGCGGGATGCCGCCCAGCGGCACGGTCATGCCCCATCGGTTCGTCACCCGTCGATGGTGCCCGTCCGGCACCGCCGGGAGCAAGATCCAGGCGGAATAGGGTGATCTGCGCCGAGGCGCCGGGAAAGAGTGTTACGACTGCCGCATGAGTCGGACCGGGGACGGGGCCCGGCGGTGAGGGCCGCCGAACCGGCCGCGCTGCGCAGCTCCGGTGGCGGGCCCGACCGGGCCACGTTCCTGGAGCTCTTCTTCGACCTGGTGTACGTGTTCGCGCTGACCCGGATCTCGGCGCGCGCCTTCGAGGACCTGGCGGTGCAGGGCGGGCAGACCGGCTGGGCGGCGGTGACCGGCGGCGGCAAGACCCTGCTGTTGCTGCTCGCGCTCTGGGCCGTCTGGCAGGGCACGGCGTGGACCACCAGCCGCTACGACCCGCACCACCTGTGGTTGCAGGTCATCGTGGTCACCGCGCTGATGTCGGCGATGGTGATGGGGGTGGCGGTACCGCGCGCGTTCAGCCACAGCGGCCTGGTCTTCGCCGTCGCGTACGTGGTGGCGCAGGTGAGCCGGCCGGCGATCCTCGTGCTGGTGCTGCACAACCAGCAGTACCGCCGGCTCAAGCTGCGCATGCTGATCACGTTCGGCGCCACGGGCGTGCTCTGGCTGGCCGGCGCGCTGCTGCCGGGCGGTGCGCGGATGGTGTTGTGGACGACGGCGCTGCTGCTGGAATACCTCGCCGCCCGGTTCGGCTGGCCGGTGCCGGGGCTGGGCCGCTCCACGGTGTCGAGGTGGGACATCCACGGCGAGCACCTGGCCGAGCGCTACCAGCAGATCTTCCTGATCGCGCTCGGTGAGACGATCCTGCTCGCCGGCCTGTCGTTCACCCGCGCCCCCACGAGCCGGGGCATGGTCGCCGCGTTCGCCGTCGCGCTCGCGACCTCGGTGCTGCTGTGGCGGATCTACGTGCAACGGGCCGGGCAGATCCTGGGCGAGGCGGTGACCCGGGCCGCGCACCCGGCCACCATCGGCCGGTCCGCCGCAGACACCCACCTGGTCATGGTGATCGGGGTGGTCGCCACCGCGATCGGCTACGAACTGGTCATCGAGCATCCGCTCGGCCACAACGAGCTGCCCTGGCTGGCCATGATCCTCGGCGGGCCGGCGGTGTTCCTGGCCGGCCGGGCCCGCTTCGAGTACGAGGTGTTCGGCCGGGTCTCCCCGTCCCGGCCGGTGGGGATCGCCGCGCTGCTGCTGCCCGTACCGCTGCTGCTGCGCCTCGCACCGCTCGTCGCGGCGATCCTGGCCGCGGTGGTCCTGGCGGCGGTGGCGGTGGCCGACGCCCGCCGCGCCTGGGGCCGCCCGCCCGAGCAGGCGGCGACACCGTTCTGACCGGCGACGCCGGTGCCGGACGCCGCACCCGGGCTACGATCCGCGCGTGACCTTCTCGCTCGTCGCCCGCTCCGTCGACGGGCGCCTGTACGGCGTCGCGGTGGCCAGCCGGTTCCTCGCCGCCGGGGCGCTGGTGCCGGCGGCCGAGGCACTGGTGGGCGCGGTCGCCACCCAGGCGCACGCCAACCTCGCCTACCGGGCGCAGGCGCTCGCGCTGCTGCGTACCGGCGTCACCGCAACCGACGCGGTGGCCGGGCTCGTGGCCGCCGATCCCGGCCGCGACGACCGGCAGCTCGCCGTCGTCGGGGCGACCGGCGACGGGGCCACCTGGACCGGGCCGCGCTGCCATCCGTGGGCCGGCGGGCAGGCCGGCGACGGGTGGGCCGCGCAGGGCAACATCCTGACCGGCCCGCAGGTGATCGACGCCCTGCGCGACGCCTGGCTGGCCGGCGACGAGCTGCCGTTCCCGCAGCGCCTGCTGGCCGCGCTCACCGCCGGTGACCGGGCCGGCGGTGACCGGCGTGGCCGGCAGAGCGCCGCGATGCTGGTGGTGCAGCGTCACGGCGGCTACGCCGGCACCGGCGACGAGCTGGTGGACCTCCGCGTGGACGACCACGCCGACCCGGTCGCCGAGCTGGGCCGTCTGCTCGGCATCCACCACATGCTGTTCGGCCGCCCCGACCCGGCCACGCTGCGTGACCTCACCGGTCCCCTCGCGGCCGAGGTGGCGGAGCTGCTCGCCACCACCGGTCATCCGGTCGGCCCGGCCGGCCTGGACGACGCGCTGGCGGCCTGGACCGGCCTGGAGAACCTGGAGGAACGCTTCGTGCCCGGCCGGATCGACCCGATCGTGCTGGAGCACCTGCGGCAGTGCGCGGGGCGCTGAGAGGTCAGCCGCCGAAGGCCAGCCGGCCGATGCCGGCCCGGGTCAGCTCGGCGTGCTCTTCGCCGGTCAGCGGCAGCCGCCCGGTGGCCTTGCGCAGCACGGTGAGCGCGTCCCAGCCCAGTCCCGGCGGTACCGGCGCGCCTCCGGTGAGCACGCCGGCCACCACGTCCGCGGCGGCCGGGGTCAGCCACGGCGGCCGGTCCAGCGCGTCGGCCAGGTCCAGGCCGTGCACCGCGACCTCCACCACCCGGGTACGCAGGAACTCCGGCAGCGCCATCGCGTCACCGTGCCGGGTGCGTACCACCCGGCCGGGCGGCGCGGCGGCGACCGCCTCGTCGGTGGCGCGCCAGGCCCGCCCGAACTCCCCGGCCACATCGGCCGCGCCCGGGTGCTCCCGGGCCGCCCGGCGTGCCGAGTCGACGCGGTCCCGGTCGACCGGCGGGCTGAACTTGGCCGCGCCGAAGTAGGCGGCGGCCTCGACCTCGGCCCGGAGCGGCGCGGGTTCGGCGAGCATCCCGGCCAGCCGCCCGGCTCCGGTGCTCACGTGCGCGATCAGATCCCGCACCCGCCAGGGCGGGCACGGGGTGGGCCGGTCCAGCACCGCGTCGTCCAGGTCGCGCAGCACCCGTTCCAGGCGTTCGCACTCGGCCCGGAACGCCGCCCGTACGGTCCGCACCGGCGGTCAGCCCTTCCAGCGGGGCACCAGCCGGTGCACCACGACCAGCACCAGCGCGGCCACCACGGCGATCGTGCCGGCGATGCCGGCCGCGCTGCCCGCGTACCCGACGAACAGCGGACGGCGGCCGAGCGCCTCGACGGGGACGGTGGAGCGGTCGACCAGCCAGGACAGCGCCACCGCGGAGGCCAGCAGGGCCACCATGCCGATGCCGCCGAGCACGGCGCCGGCCACCCGGTGCGCGTCGCCCGGCTCCACCACCGCCTGCTCCCGCTGGAAGAACAGCAGCACCAGCCCCGCGGCCGCGGCCCACGCGCCGACCACCAGGTACGCGGCGACCGCGTCACTGGGCCGGTGCCAGCCGGCGGAGAGCGTGGCGACGCCCGCGGCGGCGGCGTACCCGGCGCCGACGAACGCCCCGGCGACCCGCAGCTTGCGCGGCAGCACCAGGATCAGCGCGACCGCGACCGAGGCCGCCACGGCGGTGTGCCCGCTGGGCAGGCTGTTGCCGGCGGCCGCACGTTCCGGGTCGATACCGAAGTCGGGACGGACCAGGTAGTACTTGAGCAGTTGAGTGGTCACGTTGGCGCCGGCGATCAGCAGCGTCGCGGTGACGGCGAGCGCCTTTCGCCCACGGATCAGCGCGATGAAGCCGATCACGGTGGTCGCGGCCAGCAGCGACACCACCGACATGGCGTTGAGGATCGTGTCCACCGGACCGTCGATGCGATCCTGGCCGATCCGGTTGCCGGTGAGCGCCACCGTGTCCAGCCACTGGCCCAGTTCGGTGTGCACGGCGAAGCGCCACACCAGCCCGAACGCGGCTGTCTGGATGAGGGCCAGTACGACCAACCAGACCGCCGTCCAACCCCTCGCCGTCTCCCGCACCCGGACAACTTAGCGGTAGGCCCGCTCCGGCGCGCGGCGGAGCGCCATCGGCGGCGGCGTACGGTGAGGCGGGCGATTTCGAGGAGGTGGCGCGTGACCGGCACGCCGCAGCGGCAACCGGACGACGGGCCGCGGCCGGAGTCACTGGCCGACCTGCTCGGCGGCCGGCGCGGGGCGGTGGACGCGACGCTTCCCCCGCTGGCGTTCGGGCTCGGCTGGGTGCTCGGCGGGCTGGGCGGCGGCGTGCTCGCGGCGGTGCTGACCGGCACGGCGGTGGCCGGCTGGCGGTGGCGGCGCGGCGACCGGCCCCGCTCGGTGCTGGTGGGGCTGCTCGCGGTCTGTGTGGCAGCGCTCATCGCGTTGCGCACCGGCCGGGCCGCCGACTTCTTCCTGCTCCAGATCGCCGCCAACACGGCGAGCGCGCTCGCCTGGGCGGTGAGCATCCTGGTGCGGTGGCCGCTGCTGGGTGTGGTGGTCGGCACCGCGCTGGGCCAGCGGACCCGGTGGCGGCGCGACCCGGCGCTGCTGCGGGCGTACGGCCGGGCCAGCTGGGTGTGGGCCGCCACCTACGTGCTGCGGGTCGCGGTGTTCATCCCGCTGTGGCTGTACGGGCAGGTGGTCGCGCTGACCGTGGCGCGGGCGGCGCTGACCTGGCCGGTGATCGCGGCGGCGCTGGCCGGAAGCTGGGTGGTGATCCGGCGCTCGCTGCCGACCGGGCATCCGGGGCTGCGGCACCCGGTGGACCCGGCGGACACGGAGGGTGCCGCCGCGCGCACAGAATAATGGAGAGGCCGCCACGGGGGGAGCGGCCTCTCCGTCAATTACGGTACTCCGTCCAGCGCCCGGATGTGATCCCGTGGACCGCTGAATTTTCCGTGCCTTTTCGCGCCATGGGTCGTCGCCGGGCGGAGTGGTGAGCCGGCCGGTCCGCTGCGTCGGCCGGACGGCCGGCCCACCCGGCCTGACCGTGGGCGTCAGGCCGTCCGCCGACCCGCCCGCTCCGTTCCCCCATCGGCCGGGTCGGCCTCCTCCGCGGGCGGGCTCTCACCCGCCCGCGGAGGAGGGGTCACCTCACCCCTGCGGGAAGTAGGTGCCGTAGTCGGCGTACGCCATGGCGACGTCCGCCTGCGCCCAGAACCGGTGGTAGTTGAAGACCGGTTCGGGACCGCCGTCCAGGTACGCCTGCACCTTCGGCCAGTCCGGGTCGTTCTTGTAGAACGACCGGATGTCCAGGAAGCTCTTGCCCGGGGCGATCACGTCGCCGTTGGGCATCTTCCCGGTCCAGCCGCTGGGGACGTAGAGACCCTGACCGTCGGCGGCGTTGTAGACGTCGTCGAAGCGCCGGTAGTCGCCGCGCTTCTCCGGCGTCGAGACGCCCTTGCTGTCGGCGGACGCCGAGAGCGCGTCCAGCAGGCCCTTGGCGGTGTTCTTCGCCGCGGTGTCGCCGGACTTGGCCGCGTACGCGATGAGCGTGCGGGCGTAGGCGCCGGCGACGCCGACGTCCTGGCCCTTGACGGTCACCTCGACGTGCAGGTTGGTGTTCGGCTGCGGGCTGCTCGGGTTCCAGTTGGCCGGCTGGCCGGTCCACTTCATGTCCGACGGGATCGACCAGTCGGCACCGATCGTGGTGTTGGCGATGGCCCACGGCACCCACTTGTCCAGCAGCGCCTTGGCCTTCGCGTTGCCGGTCTCCAGGTACAGCTCGGCGATGCGCTGCATCGACCAGGCCTGCATGCCGAACCACTGGTTCGACGGCGGGTCGTTGTAGACCGGGTCGACGTCGTAGTACATGCCGTAGAAGGTGGCGGTGCCGGCCGGCGGCTGGGCGTAGCTGCCGTCCCAGCTGTTGGTGGCGCCACCGGCGATGCCGCCCTCGGCGGACTGGAGCCAGGTGTAGAACTCCAGCTGCCGGTCGAGGCTCTTCTGCCAGTCGGAGACCGCGGTCGGCGACTTCGGCTTCAGCTCCGCGACGTTGGTCATGGCCCAGGCCGCGAACGGGTTCTGGTAGCCGAAGTGGTTGTGGCTGGAGCCGATCCGCCACGACCAGTTCTGGCCGGCCTCGTACGCGCCACCCCAGGCGTAGTACCAGGAGAGCAGGTAGTGCGCCGAGTCACGGCCGCTGCCGGCCGGGCAGGTGCTCGCCCCGACGCAGTTGCCGATCTTCTTGAAGTACTTGTCGAACAGCGCGTAGCGCAGGTAGTCGCCCATCTTGGCGGCCTTGGCCACGGTGGCCGCCACGTCGGCCTGCTTGCCCTGCGCCTTGGCCCAGGTCAGCGCCCAGTAGGCGGCCTGGACGGCACGCGCGTCGGCGTCCGGGGCGTTCGTGTACTTCCACTGCTTGGCCGGGGCGCTGGACTCCTTGACGAACAGGTCCAGGTAGCCGTTCGGGCCGCCGTGCTTGAACGTGTCGCAGGACGGCTGCGGCACGGTCTCCCACACCGACTCCTGGGTGCCCCGCTGGAACGTGTTGATGTACGCGGGCCGCGTGGTGCCGTCGCCGCAGCGGCCGAAGCCGTAGGTGTTGTCCACGTCGAGCAGCCAGTGCATGCCGTAGATGTCACCGGTGCCGTAGGTGGACTGCAGCTCCGAGCGCAGCGGGTCCTGGCCGACCGGGACGCTGGCCTCCAACGCCGAGGGGTACTGGCTGGGCAGGTTGTGCTCGGCCGCGTACTGCGGCGTGCCGGGCGAGCCGGCGGTGGCCTGGTCGGCGTGCGACGGAATGATGTACTTTTCCATCACCGTCCAGGCGTTGTTGAACGGGGCCCAGTTCTGGGTGACCCGGCCGTACTGCGCCTCCAGCCAGAGCCAGAAGCTGAACGCCTCCGAGGTGGTCTCGTGGCCGTGGTCGGGCGCCTCGACGATGAGCGTCTCGATCGAGTGGTACGGCACGCCCTCGGGGCTGAAGTAGCCCGAGTTCTTGATCTTCCCGTACTGGTCGAGGAACTTCTTGATGTAGGCGTTGTCGCCGCCGGGGGTGTCGTTGTCCGCCTCGGTGGCGATGACGGAGATCGGGGCGTAGCCGGTGGCCGACGCGCTGACCGTGGCGGTGCCGCCGACCGTGTCGGAGTCCTCCGCGGCGGAGACCGTGGCGGTGACGCCGGTGCTCCAGTTGGTCGAGGTGAGCGTCAGCGAGGCCGGCGACACGGTGATGTCGCTGTCGCCGGTGACGGCGAGGGTCACCGGCACGCCGGCGGTGGGTGCCGCGCTGAGCGTGTACCGGACCGTGGCGCTGCCGCCCTCGGCGACGGTGACCGCCGACGGGCTGGCGACCAGCTTCGGCCCGCTCGCCGCGGTCACTGTGAACGACTTCTCCGAGACCGCCGTGCCGCCCGCGTTGTCGTACGCCTTGGCCTGCACGGTGTAGCTGCCGGCCGGCAGATCGAGCAGGTCGTAGCCGTACGGCGCGGTGGTGTCGGTGTTGACCAGCAGGCCGTTGCGGTAGAACTCGACCTTGCTGATCGTCCCGTCGGCGTCGCTCGCGGTCGCGGTCAGCGGGACGTCCGCCGGCGCCTCGAACGGGCCGGACGGCACGCTCAGCGACACCGTCGGCGGCTGGTTGGTCTGAGCGCCGTTGCAGGCGACCCCGTTGAGGGTGAACGCGGTGGGCTTCGGGTTGCTGCCGCTGTAGCTGCCGTTGAAACCGATGCTCGTGGACGCGCCGGTGGGCAGGCTGCCGTTCCACGACTCGTTCGTCGCGGTGACCTCGCTGCCGGACTGGCTCCACTTGGCCGACCAGCCCTGGGTCACGCGCTGGCTGCTGTTCGGGAAGGCGAACTTCAGCGACCAGTTGTTCAGCGCGTCGCCCAGGTTCTTGATGGTGACGTTGGCGGTGAACCCGTTGTTCCAGTCGGTCGTCGCATATGTCACGTCGCAGGCGGGCGCGGCCTGGGCGGCGCCCGCAGGCAGGGCCACCCCGCCTATGACGAGGGCGGTGGCGGCGACCATCGCCGTACGGCGACGTCTGGCCAGAAGTCTCATGTGGGCGGTGTCTCCTCGGACCGGGCCGGGACCTCGGGGCCCCGGCAGGGCGCCTCCACGCGCCGACGGGGCGTACGCGGGGGGACGGAGGCGTCCGGAAAGGTGGTCGTCCCGGCCGTGCCGGGGATCGGGGCGCCGCACCGGTTCGTCACCGGGTGCCCTCGGCGGCCCGCGCTCGCGTTCACTGGCTCCGCGTGGCGTGACGAGAGTGTGACATGGAAGCGCTCCCACCACAACGGCCAGCGCACATACGCGCTTCCATGTTTCGATCTCGTTTAGGGGCTTTTCCAAAGCCGTGACGGGCGTTACAGTCGCAGCATCGCCGATGGGAGCGCTTCCATCGACGAAGATGCAAGTACTGGATCGCCGGGTACACCCGTGCCCGGCGCGTCGACCCCGAGGCCGACGGCGGACCAGCCCGGACGCCGCCGCCGGCCGTCACCCGCCAGACGGAGGGAGGTGGAACCAGAGCCACTCGCGTGGCCCGGCTCCCGCGCGACGCGCACGACGGACGCCAATTCCACTTCGTGCGTGTGTGCACCATCGGTGGGGACGGGGGTTGCCCTCCCCCGTCCCCACACTAAACCCCCGTTGTCGACGGCAAAAGAGGCCGACGGGACAGGCGTGACACGCCACCCGGACGGCCTTTCTCGCTATCCACCCCACCCCTCGCCGCTCACGCCGCCGCGCGCGACGCTCCCGAGCGACGCCCCCGCCCACCCCACGTTCCGGCCGCCCGCCGGCCGCGCCGCGCCCTCGCCGCGACCGCCGGATCGGGGCCGGCCGCCCCTGGCTATGCTGGGAGCGCTCCCGGCCCAGGGCGGCCCGTCACTCCGAGGAGAAACCTCATGTCGTTACTCACCCGACGGCGCCTGCTCCGCCGCGCCGCCCTGTCCGCGACAGCGGCCGGCGCGGCCCGGTCCGGGCTCGCCGGCGCCACCGCGGCCGGGACCGCCGCGTCGACAGTCGCGCTCAACGGCTGCGACAGCCCGCCCGAGCGCACCACCGCCTCGGAGCCGGACCGCGGGCTGCGCTTCCCGGACGGCTTCGCCTGGGGCGCGGCGACCTCGGCCTACCAGATCGAGGGGGCCGCGAAGGAGGACGGGCGGGGTGAGTCCGTCTGGGACACCTTCAGCCACACGCCGGGCCGGATCCGCAACGGCGACACCGGCGACGTCGCGGCCGACCACTACCACCGGTACGCGCAGGACCTGGACCTGATGCGCGACCTGGGGCTGCGCAGCTACCGGTTCTCCATCTCCTGGCCCCGCATCCAGGCCGACGGCTCCGGCCGCCCCAACCAGCGCGGCCTCGACTTCTACCGCCGCCTGGTGGACGGACTGCACGAACGCGACATCGCGCCGATGGCCACGCTGTTCCACTGGGACCTCCCCCAGGCCCTGCAGGACACCGGCGGCTGGGAGAACCGGGACACCGCCGAGCGCTTCGCCGAGTACGCCGACGCGGTGTTCCGCGCCCTCGGCGACCGGGTGCCGGTCTGGCTGACCATCAACGAGCCGAAGACGGTGGTGCAGAACGGCTACATCTGGGGCCACCACGCGCCGGGCATCCGCGACGAGGACGCGGCGTACCTGGTCGCCCACCACCTCCAGCTCGCGCACGGCCTCGCCGTGCAGGCGCTCCGCGCATCCGGCCCCACCGGGCGGATCGGCCCGGCGCTCAACCTGCACCCCTGCTACCCGGCCGACGACTCCGCCGAGTCGGCCGCCGCGACCCGGCTCTACGACGGCTACGAGAACCGCCTCTACCTCGACTCGATCTTCAAGGGCGCGTACCCGCAGGACGTGCTGGACGACCTCGGCCCGGACAGCCGGATGGTCCGCGGCGTCCGGGACGGCGACCTGAAGATCATCTCCAGCCCGGTCGACCTGCTCGCCGTGCAGTACTACACGCCGATCTACGTCACCGGCGACGGCGGCACGGTCCCCAAGTGGCCCACCTCCGAGGCGGAGTGGCAGCAGATCTACCCGGAGGGCATGTACGACATCCTGACCCGGGTCACCCGCGACTACGGCCGGGTGCCGATCACCATCACCGAGAACGGCCTGCCCTGTCCGGACGTGCCCGGCCCGGACGGCACCGTCGACGACGCCGGGCGGGTCACCTTCCTGCGTGACCACTTCGCCGCCGCGCACCGGGCCGTCGGCGACGGGGTGCCGCTGGAGAGCTACCACGTCTGGTCGCTGCTCGACAACTTCGAGTGGGCCGAGGGGTACGAGCAGCGCTGGGGCCTGGTCTACGTGGACTACGCGAGCCAGCGCCGGGTGCTCAAGCGCAGCGCCCACTGGTACCGCGACGTGATCCGCCGCAACGGCCTGTAGGCCACAGTTGCCCGGCCGGCGCGACGCCGGCCGGGCACCGGCCACCTCAGCGCGGCAGCGCCTGCTGGAGTTCGGCGCGCAGCGCCGGGGTGAGCATCTCGCCCGCCTGCTTGGCCAGCCGCGCCATCTCGTAGCCGACCACGCCGATGTCGGCGTCCGTCCCGGCCAGCGTCGCCAGGATCGAGCCGTCCCGGATCTGCATCACCAGGAAGTAGCCACGCCCCATCTCGACCACCGTCTGCTTGACGACGTCACCGTCGAACATCTGGGCCGCACCGGCGGTGATGCTCATCAGGCCGGAGGTCACCGCGGCGAGCTTGTCCGCGTGGTCGCGCGGCAGGTGCGCCGAGATCGCCACCAGGAGGCCGTCGGAGGACACCACCACCGCGTGCGCCACCCCCGGAACCCGCTCGGCGAACGCGTTCACCAGCCAGCTCAGGTCGCGTGCCTCCTGGCTCAACGTCGTCACTGTCGTCGTCCTCCTTCATCGCGCGGCAGGTACATCTCGGTGGTCTCCTCGGCCTCGGCCCGCCGTACCCCGCTGTAGAGGCGCGACAGCATGCCGCCGACCGCCTCCGGGTCCGGCTCGTGCCGCACCACCGGGCGGCCCGCCGGGACGGCCGAGGTGAGCTGGGCCATCGGCACGCGTACCGGCAGACCTCGCTCGTTCGTCCCTCCGGTCACCGGCGTCGCCGCCGGTGCCGGCGTCACACCCAGCGCCGACGCGGCGGGCCCCTGCCGGCTGAACCACCCGCCGGCCGCCGCGCCGGCGTCCGGCGTGAGCACGTCCTCGGCTCGTCCCGGTCGGGGACGCGGCGCGGTCACCGGCGCGGCGGCCGGCACCGGCGCATCGGCGCCGGCGTCCGTACCGTCACCCAGCGGCCGCCCGGTCAGCGGGGACATCGGCAGCGCAGCGGGCCGGCCCGCCGCCGGACGCCACCCGGCCACCGGCAGTTCGGCGGTCGCCGCCGCGAGCGCATCGGACGCGGTGACCGGGCCGGTGAGCATCCGCTGCGCCGTCCCGCGCACGAGCCGGTCCGGCGCCGGCCGGCCCGCCTCCGGTGCGGGCGCCTCGGCCAGCAGCTCGACCGGGATCCGCACCCGGGCCACAAGGCCCTCGCGCCCGGCCTGCAACCACACCCGTAAGCCGTGGCGGGCGCTGAGGTGGCTCACCACGAACAGGCCCATCCGTTCCGAGGCCGACACGTCGGCGGCCGGCGGCTCGGCGAGCACGGCGTTCGCCTCGGCCAGCGCCGTCGGGCTCATGCCCAGCCCCTCGTCGACGATCTGCACGAGCGCGCCCCGGCCGTCCGGCTCGACGACCACCCGTACGGCGGTGTCCGGGCGGGAGAAGGCGGTGGCGTTCTCCAGCAGCTCCGCGAACAGGTGCACCAGGTCGCCCACCGCGTGCCCGACGACGTGCAGGCCGGTCCGGTTCTCGTGGCGCACCCGCTGGTACTGCTCGATCTCCGCGCTCGCTGCCAGCAGCACCGCGCCCAGACCCACCGGGCGGTTCCACCGCCGGGTCGACTCGGTGCCGGCCAGCACCAGCAGGCTCTCGTCGTTACGGCGCATACGGGCGGCGAGGTGGTCGAGCTTGAAAAGGTTCTCCAGCTGCTCCGGGTCGCTCTCCTCGCGTTCGAGGTCGTCGAGCAGCTCCAGCTGCCGCTCGACGAGCACCTGGCTACGCCGGGCCAGGTTGACGAACATGGCGTTGACGTTGCGTCGCATCATCGCCTGCTCGACCGCCACGTCGACGGCGCTGCGGTGCACCGCCACGAACGCCTCCGCCAGCTCGCCGATCTCGTCCTGCGAGTCGATCACCGAGGGCGGTACGTCGATCGCGCCGATCGGGCGGTCCACGGTACGCAGCCGTTGCAGCGTCAGCGGCAGGTCCACCTGCGCGATCCGCAGCGCCTGGCCGCGCAGCTGCCGCATGGCGCGGGCCACCGACCGGCCGACCAGAAGTGAGATCAGCACCGCGACCAGGAGCACGGTCGCGATCGCACCGGCCACCAGCAGCGTTTCGCGCAACTGGCGGGCGCTGGCGTCGTCGGCCTGGCGTACCGCGTCGGCGACGATCTCGCTCTCCAGCTGGCGGAACAGCTCCTGCCGCTGCTCGCTTGCCGCCCACCACTGGGTCGCGTCGAGCAGGGCCGGCCCGGCGCCGCCGGGCAGCGTCCGCTCCTCCATCCGGGTGGCGGCGGCGAAGGCCGGGTCGACGGAGGTGCGGTCGTAGCGGCGGATCTGCTCGGCGGTCGCCGCGACCCGGAACGCGCCGAGCGCGGTGAGCTGCTGGGCCCGCAGGTCGCTGAGCGTCACCTGGTCGTCGGCCTCGTACCGGCCGGACCGGGCGGCGGCGTAGAGCTCGGCGCGGATGCGCGAGGACAGCTCCTTGACCCGGGACAGCTGCACGTACCGCAGCACCACCTCGGTCAACTCCTGCCGGCCGCCTCCGGGTGACGGCTCCGCCAGCAGGTTCAGCAGCGCCGCGACCGACCGGTGGTAGTTACTCAGCACGGTGTCGCTGGAGAGTACCGCCGGTGCCACCGCCGCCCGGATGCTCACGACCTGGTCGTACGCCTCCAGCGCCTCGGAGTAGGACACCCGCCAGGCGGCGTCGGCGTCGGCCAGCGGCGCGGCGGCGGCGCGCAGCTCGGCCATCGCCCGGTCGGTGGCCTCCCGCAGCGGTGTGAGCGCGGCGACCGCGGCGTCCCGATCGGCGCCGGCGCGGCGCAGCACGGCCAGTTCGCCGGCGGTGCGGTCCCGCTCGTGCTGGAGCCGGTCGACGACGGTGGAGATCTGCCGGCCGATGCCGACCTGCTCGGCGAAGGCGCTCAGCGTGGTGGTCTGTCCGACCAGCCCCCGGGTCTGGATGCCGGCCAGGACGAGGAACGCCAGTGAGGGGATCACCAGTACCGTGGCGAGCTTGGTGCCCATCCGCCAGTCCCGCAGCCGGAACCCGGAGCGCCGCCGGCGCGGCGCGGGGGCCGCGCCGCGAGCCGGGTCGGGACCTGCGCCCACGCTTGCCTCCTCGTCCCGCCCCACCACGTCGGGGAGCGGAGTCCATCCAATCAGGCCGCCGGTCGGTGTCAACGGCCGCCCGGACGGCATGACCAGGACGGTCAGCGCCGCGGGTGGACGGTCACGCGTGCGAGGCGGCCTCGTCCGTCCGGCCGACCCCGGCGATCTCGTCCGCCTCCGCGAGCCGGCCGAGCGCGACGAGCGCGGCACCGGTCGCGCCGATCTCCGGGTTGCGTTGCCAGCACACCCGGCGGGGCGCGAGCGCGTCGAGGAACGCCCCGCGCCACCACGGTGAGGCGGTCAGCGCCCCACCGCCGAGGATCACCTCCATCGGCTCGCCGACACCGGACTCCAGCAGCGTCAGGTCGTCCGCGACGAGCCGGCACAGGCCGCTCATCAGCCCGGCCAGGATGTCCACGGCGGTGGTGCCGAAGCTGAGCCCGCGCAGCTCCCCCGAGCCCGCCGGGGCGACACCCGGCGGCCGGTCGCCGCCGAAGCGCGGGTTCGCCCGTACCGAACCGGCGACGCGGTCCAGTGCCGCCTTCAGTTCCTCGCCCTCCGGCAGCCGCAGCTCGCGCGACGCCCAGGCGAACAGGTTGCCGCCGCTGGAGTACGCCGCACCGGTCACCACGTGGTGGTGGTCGACCCGGTACCGCCAGAGCTGCTCCGGCAACGGCGGCGGCTCCGTGCCGGCCGGCACGGCCTGGATCACGCGGACCGCCGCGGAGGTGCCGACGGTGACCGCCGCGCGGGTCGGGTCTGCGCATCCCGAGCCGACGTTGGCGGCCGCGCCATCGCCGACCGGCGGCGCCCACCGCGCGCCGGCCAGCTGCGGCCAGCGCCGCGCGTACGCCGCGTTCAGCCGGCCGTGCCAGCCGTCCGGGGCCAGCCGCAGCATCTGCTCCGGGCGTACGCCGGCCAGCTCGCACGCCTCCGGATCCCAGTCCAGGCGGCGCAGGTCGAGCAGCCCGGTGCCGGAGGCCAGCGAGATCGACATCGGCGCGTCGTCGAGCAGCGTGCCGAGCGCGTACTCGGCGAGCCCGGTGAAGCGGTCGGACCGGTCGACGCGCTCGCGCAGCCAGGGCAGCCGCACCGACCAGTAGCAGCGGTGCCACCAGGTGCCGGTACGCCTGTGGAAGTCCGCCGGATCGGCCGGACCGTTCGCCCCGGGCAGCGGTTCCGGCCGGGTGTCCAGCCAGGTCAGCACCGGACCCGACGGTGTGCCGTCGGGTGCCACCGGCAACACCGAGTGCCACTGCGCGGAGGTGGCCACGAGGTCCACGTCCCGCAGGTGCCCAGCGGCGGCCAGTTCGTCCAGGCACTCCACCAGGCAGGCCAGGTAGGCCGGGCCGTCGAGCGTCCCGCTGCCGTCGTTCCCGGTGAGCAGGCGCACCCGGCGCCGGGCCAGCGCGCCCGGACGCGGCACGGCGTCCGCGTCGAGCACCAGGCCGCGCACCGAGGAGGTGCCCAGATCCAGAGCGAGAATGTCCATCGCCGGTCAACCTACCCGGCGGGACCGGCGACCACGCCAAGATCCGTACCCGGTGCCGCGCGATCGGGTTCCACGGCGCCTGCCGATCGCGTACAGTGACCGTCATGCCCGCGCACCTGTCCTGCTGGTGGCCCGCCGACCCGGCGGCCCACCCCCGCGCGTAGCTTCCCCACGCGGCCGCCCGACGAGGCGGCCGCCGGTCTCCCCCGGCATCCCGGGTCGCCTCCACCGGCGGCCACCGGCCCACCGAGGAGACCCGATGACCCGCCTGTCCGACCCGCTCGCCGCCGTCGCAGCCGGCCGCGACCCCGGCCCGTTCGCGCTCGTCCGCCGCGAGGGCGCCGACCACGTCGACCTGTTCACCGGCCCGGTACGCACCGCCGGCCGGCTCGCCGACCTGCCGCTGCCCGAGGACGGCGCCGGTCCGCACACGCTGGCCCTGGTGCCGTTCCGGCAGGTCACCGAGCGCGGCTTCGAGTGCGTCGACGACGGGCTGCCGCTGGAGTTCCTGGCGGTCGAGACGCACCGGCGGATACCGCTGGCCGACCTGCTCGACGACCTGCCCGACGCCGAGGTGCGCACCCGCGACGCCGGCTTCGACATCGCCGACGACGAGTACGCGGCGATCGTGGAGCGGGTGCTGGCCGACGAGATCGGCCGGGGCGAGGGGGCGAACTTCGTCATCCACCGGACCATGCGCGCCACCGTGCAGGGCGACCCGCTGGCCGCGGCCCTGGCGGCGCTGCGCCGGCTGCTGCTGCGCGAGCGGGGCGCGTACTGGACGTTCCTGGTGCACACCGGCACCCGGATCCTGGTCGGCGCCAGCCCCGAGCGGCACGTCAGCGTCGCCGACGGGCTTGTCGAGATGAACCCGATCAGCGGCACGTTCCGGCACCGGGGCGAGGCCGTCGACCGCGCCGAGCTGCTGCGCTTCCTGCACGAGAAGAAGGAGGTGGAGGAGCTGTACATGGTGCTGGACGAGGAGCTGAAGATGATGGCCGTGGTCGCCGAGCACGGCGGCCAGGTGGTCGGGCCGTACCTGAAGGAGATGGCGCACCTGGCGCACACCGAGTACCTGCTGGCCGGGCGCTGCTCCCGGGACGTGCGCGACGTGCTGCGGGAGACCATGTTCGCGCCCACCGTCACCGGCAGCCCGATGGAGAACGCCTGCCGGGTCATCGCCCGGCACGAGCGCACCGGCCGGCGCTACTACGCCGGGGTGCTCGCCCTGCTGGGCCGCGACGAGCAGGGCCGGCAGACGCTGGACGCGCCGATCCTGATCCGTACCGCCGAGATCTCGCCCGCAGGCGCGCTGCGGGTGCCGGTCGGCGCGACGCTGGTCCGGCACTCCACCACCGCCGGGGAGGTGGCCGAGACGCACGCGAAGGCCGCCGGTGTGCTGGCCGCGCTGGGCCTCGGCCCGGACGCGCCGCGCTCCGCCACCGAGCCGGCCGTCCGGTACGCCGACGACCCCGAGGTGCGCGCCGCGCTGGCCGCCCGCAACGCCCCGCTGGCCCGGTTCTGGCTGGAGCAGCGCGAGCCGGGGGCGATCGCGCTGCGCGGGCTGGCCGGGCGCCGGGCGCTGATCGTCGACGGCGAGGACACGTTCACCGGCATGCTGGCCCACCAGCTCGGCGCGCTGGGCCTGGCGGTGACCCGCCGGGACTGGCCGGAGCCGGGCCCGCTGGACGGGTACGACCTGGTGGTGGTCGGCCCCGGGCCGGGTGACCCGCGGGACGCGACGGCCCCGAAGATGGTGGCGCTGCGGGCGCTGCTGACCGAGCTGCTCGCGTCCGGCCGGCCGACGCTCGCGGTGTGCCTGGGCCACCAGTTGCTCGCCGGGCTGCTGGGCCTGCCGCTGCACCGCCGCGACGCGCCGTACCAGGGGGTGCCGCGGGACGTGCCGGTGTTCGGGACGACCCGGCGGGTCGGGTTCTACGCCAGCTTCACCGCGCTCGCCGACGCCGACCGGATCGCCGGCCCGCACGGCCCGGTCGAGGTGTCCCGCGACCCGGCCGACGGCGCGGTGCACGCGCTGCGCGGCGCGGGTTTCGCCGGGGTGCAGTTCCACCCGGAGTCGGTGCTGAGCCAGGACGGCACGAGGGTCCTGGCGGACCTGCTCGGGCATCTGCTCGACCGGCCGGCGCTGAGCGCGCATGGAGCGGCCGATCGCGGGTAGGGCACTGGCGACCGGTGGTCCGGACGGGTTCGAGAGCCCCCGTCGGGCCACCGGTCGCCGGCCGGGTCAGCCGGCCATGCCCCGCTTCAGCGCGGCGCCCATGAGCACGGCCCGCTTGGCGGTCAGCGCGGTGGCGGCCAGTGCCACGTGGTCCGGGGCGACCTCGCCGTTGTTGCTGGTGTGCGACGCGCCGTACGGGTTGCCGGCGACGAACTGGCTCGGGTCGGTGTAGCCGGGGGTCACCACGATGCCGCCCCAGTGGTAGAAGACCGTGTACAGCGACAGCAGCGTCGCCTCCTGGCCGCCGTGCGACGTGGCGGTCGAGGTGAACCCGCTGTAGACCTTGTCGGCGAGCGCGCCGGCGGCCCAGAGCGGGCCGGTGGTGTCGATGAACTGCTTGAGCTGGGCGGCGATCATGCCGTACCGGGTCGGCGAGCCCATGATGACCACGTCGGCCCAGGACAGGTCGTCCGGCTGCGCCTCCATCACGTCCTGGGTCTCCAGCCGGTGCGCCTGCCAGCCGGAGTTGGAGCGGATCGCCTCGTCGGGCGCCAGCTCACGTACCTTGCGCAGACGCACCTCGGCACCGGCCTCCCCCGCCGCCTCGACCGCCGCCTGCGCCATCTGGTAGGTGATGCCCGTCGCGCTGTAATAGATCACCGCGACCTTGACCTGGCCATCCATCAGACGTTCCCTCCTCGTTTCGGGTCAGCTCCGGCGACTACCCGTTACTTGTTTCGTCAAACTCCGGGCGTGGCATCCTCTCCGGGTGGAGATCCGCACCGCCGCGCCTGCCGACTGGCCGCTGATCTGGCCGTTCCTGCGCGAGATCGTCGCGGC
Source organism: Micromonospora sp. WMMB482 (assembly GCF_019038635.1). Lineage (NCBI taxonomy): Bacteria > Bacillati > Actinomycetota > Actinomycetes > Micromonosporales > Micromonosporaceae > Micromonospora > Micromonospora sp. WMMB482. The sequence continues at coordinate 101,302 of NZ_JAHOPD010000020.1, forward strand.
CGGCGAGACGTACACCTGGCCCCGCGACGTCACGGAGGGGCGGGCCCGCACGCTGTGGATGCCGCCGGAACCGGCGCGGACGGTGGTCTCGGTGGCGCCGGACGGCGCCGTGCTCGGCTCGGCCAAGCTGGCGCCCAACCAGGGCGGTCCCGGCGACCACGTGGCGAACGCCTCGTTCATGGTCGCCCCGGCCGCCGCCGGGCGGGGCGTCGGCCGGGCGCTCGCCGCGCACCTGCTCGACGCGGCCCGGGCCGACGGCTACCGGGCCATGCAGTTCAACGCCGTGGTGGCGACCAACACCCGGGCGGTCGGGCTGTGGCGGTCGCTGGGCTTCGAGGTGATCGGCCGGGTGCCGGAGGGCTTCCGGCACCCCGCCCGGGGGTACGTAGACCTGCTGGTCATGCACCGGCGCCTGGACTGAGGGTGGCTCAAGATTTGCGCAAGTTCCGTCCGCAGCCGCTCTCCCCGCGCAGCCCGCACGGGATGCTGGTCGAACCGGCGCCGGCCGCACCGGCCGCCCCCGCGCCGGGAACCTGAACGGGGGATCGCGCTGGTGTCGGCAGCGCCGCCGGCGCAGCGCGATCAGGGGCGGGTCTGTCGTACCCCGGGCCTACGCTGACGCCCGTGACCGTACGCCTCAACCGCGCCGAGGCGCTCGCGCTGCGCATGACCGGCCTGCTGTTGCGCCCGCACCCCACCGCCCGCCCGCAGGGCGTCGCCGACGTGGTCGAGTGGTTCGGCGCCATGCAGGCGCAGGACGCGGCTAGCGGGCTGTGGTCGCTCGGCGTCCGTCTGCCCGGCGCCACCCAGGACGACGTCCGCGCGGCTCTGGAGCGGCGCGAGGCGCTGCGCACCTGGCCCATGCGCGGCACCGTGCACCTGGTCCCGGCGCGCGACGCGCGGTGGATGCTGGAGCTGACCGGAGTGCGGGCGCTGGCCGGCACCGCCGGGCGGTGGCGGCAACTCGGGCTGACCGTCGCCGACGGCGAGCGGGCCGGTGACGTGCTGGGTGCGGCACTGACCGGCGGCGGCCGGCTGACCCGCGCCGAGTGCGTCGCGGCGCTGCGCGCCGCCGGGCTGGCCACTGACGGTCAGCGCGCCTACCACCTGCTCTGGTACGCCAGCCAGCGCGGCGTCACCTGCATCGCGCCGCACGTCGGCACCGAGCAGACGTTCGCCCTGCTCGACGAGTGGGCACCCGCGCCGCACCGGCCGGAACGCGACGAGGCGCTGGCGATGCTGGCGCACCGCTACGTGCGCGGCCACGGCCCGGTGAGCCGGCACGAGCTGGCCCGGTGGACCGGCCTGACCGTCACCGACGCGACCCGGGCGATCACCCTGGCCGGTGACCTGCTCGCCCCGGTCGAGGCCGACGGCGAGCCCGCAGTCGTCGACGCCGCGCTGCTCGACGCGCCCCGCGCGCCGGTCGACGACCTGCACACGCTGCCCGGCTTCGACGAATACCTGCTCGGCTTCAAGGACCGCTCGCTGATGCTCGACCCGGCGCACGCCGCCGCGGTGGTCCCCGGCAACAACGGGGTGTTCCGGTCGACTGTGGTACGGGGCGGGCGCGTGGTCGGCACCTGGACGCGGACGCTGGGTGCGAAGGCGGTGACCGTTACGGTGCAGCAGCTCGTGCCGTTCGACGCCGCGCTGCGCACCCGGGTGGACGCGGCGCTCACCGCCTACGCCCGCTTCCTGGGCCGGGAGCTGCGCCACTCCTGGTGAGCAGAGGGCTCCCGCCGTACCTCTTCTCTTCCTCTCTCGTGCTGCCCGGCTTCGCTCTTGTTCCGCTGCTCATTGCCCTGCTGCCGCGGTTGCTCCTCAGCCCCTTTGCTCTGCAGCCGTTGACGCATCGGTTCGCGTGATCGCCGCGTTGGTGGGTGCAGAGCAGGGGCGGTGGGGGCGCCCTCCGGCGGCTGACACTGCGGGTCGGCGGCGGGTCGGCGCCGGCTGTCCCCGAGGTCCGCGACGAGTCGGGTGGAACGCCATGGGTGTCAAGACCGCGCCGAGGCACCCATGGCGTTCCACTCACGGGTTCGGCCGGGCGGCAGAGGAAGGGAGAGGCGGCAGCGAGGCAGCAGAGCAAAGCGTGGCAAGGCCGAAGGGCCGGCGGCGCGCACCGCCACCGGCCCTTCGCACGCATCCCGGGATCAGTCGGCCAGCGCGCCGGCCGAGCGGCCCTCGTGCAGCGTCAGGTTGCGGCCGCTGCCCGGGTCGAACAGGTGGATCTTCTCCAGGTTGAACCACACCCGGCGCGTCTCGCCCTCGCGTGCCGAGGACTCCGCCGACAGCCGGGTGACCAGGTTCGACCCGCCACCGGCGAAGTCCGCGGCGCCCGTGTCGGCGGCCAGCTCCTCCAGCTCGGCGGCGCTGGCCCGCTCCCCCTCCACGGTGAAGTAGACGTACTTGTCCGAGCCCATCGACTCGACGATGTCGACAGGCGCCTCGAACTCCATGCCCCGGCGGCGGGTCTCGTCGTCGATCAGCGCGGCGTCCTCGAAGTGCTCCGGGCGGATGCCCAGGATCAGCTCCTTGGGTGCGTCACCGGCCTCCAGCTCGCGGCGGATCCGGTCGCCGACCGGCACGTCGCCGAGCGCGGTCCGCAGCCGGCCGTCCTCCACGACGGCGTGCACGAAGTTCATCGAGGGCGAGCCGATGAACCCGGCGACGAAGAGGTTGCGCGGGTGGTCGTACAGCTCCTGCGGCGGCCCGACCTGCTGCACCGCGCCGCCCCGCATGATGACGACCCGGTCGCCGAGCGTCATCGCCTCGGTCTGGTCGTGGGTGACGTAGACGGTGGTGGTGCCGAGCTGCTTCTGGAGCCGGGACACCACGGTACGCATCTGCACCCGCAGCTTGGCGTCCAGGTTCGACAGCGGCTCGTCCATCAGGAACGCCTTGGGCTGGCGGACGATCGCCCGTCCCATCGCCACCCGCTGCCGCTGGCCGCCGGACAGGTTGGCCGGCTTGCGGTCCAGCAGCGCGGTCAGCTCCAGCACCTTGGCCGCCTCGTCGACCTTCTGGTTGATGGTCTCCTTGTCCATCTTCGCCAGCCGCAGCGGGAACGCCATGTTCTCCCGTACGGTCATGTTCGGGTAGAGCGCGTACGACTGGAAGACCATCGCGATGTCGCGGTCCCGGGGCGCCTTGTCGTTGACCCGATCGCCGCCGATGCGCAGCTCACCGGAGCTGATGTCCTCCAGCCCGGCGATCATGTTGAGCGTGGTGGACTTCCCGCAGCCGGACGGGCCGACCAGGATCACGAACTCGCCGTCGGCGATCTCCAGGTCGACGTCCCGTACGGCGGTGGTCCCGTCCGGGAACCGCTTGCTCACCTTGTCCAGCACGATGTCGGCCATTGCTACCACCTATCCCTTGACTGCGCCGGAGGTCAGACCGGAGACGATGCGGCGCTGGAAGAAGAGCACGAACAGGATGATCGGCACGGTGATCACCACGGCGGCGGCGCAGATCGCCCCGGTGGGATCCTCGAACTGCGACTCACCGGTGAAGAACTGCAGCGCCACCGGGACCGTGCGGGACCGCTCGGTCGAGGTGAGCGTGATCGCGAACAGGAAGTCGTTCCAGCAGAAGATGAAGACCAGGATCGCCGTGGTGAACACACCGGGCGCGGCCAGCGGAGCGATCACCCGCCGGAACGCCTGTGCCTGGGTGGCGCCGTCCATCTTCGCCGCCTTCTCCAGGTCCCACGGGATCTGCTTGAAGAACGCCGACAGCGTGTAGATCGCCAGCGGCAGCGCGAACGTGATGTACGGCAGGATCAGCCCGGGCCAGGTGTCGAACAGCCCGAGCTGCCGCTCGATCTCGAACAGCGGCGACACCAGCGACACCTGCGGGAACATCGCGATCAGCAGCGAGACACCGACCAGCAGCTTCTTGCCCGGGAAGTCCAGCCGCGAGATGGCGTACGCGGCCATCGCCCCGAGCACCACCGCGATCGTGGTGGCGATCAGCGCGATGCCGATGGAGTTGACCAGGGCGCGGACGAACTGGTCGGTGTCGAAGATGGTCCGGTAGTTGTCCAGCGTCCACTCCCGCGGCCAGAACTTGCCGTCGGTGAGGGTGGCCGGGGTCTTGAACGACAGCGAGGCGATCCAGAGCACGGGGACCAGCGCGAAGACGACGACCACGACGTCCAGCAGGCCCCAGCGCACCTTCGCCCGCGTGGTGGTTTCCACTGCCATGTCAGCGCCTCTCCCCATCGTCGCTGCCCGGGGCAGCGGTGCCGAACAGCTTCACGAACACGAAGGCGATGATCGCCACGGTGATGAAGATCAGCACCGACATCGTGGAGCCGATGCCGAGGTTCAGGCCCCGGATCAGGTTGTTGTAGGCGAGCATCGACACCGACGACGTCTCGTTGCCGCCGTTGGTGAGCACGAAGATGTTGTCGAAGACCCGGAACGCGTCGAGCGTGCGGAACAGCAGCGCGACCAGGATGGCCGGCTTCATCACCGGCAGCATCACCTTGGTGAACCGCTGCCACGCCGTCGCGCCGTCGGTGGAGGCCGCCTTGAGCAGATCCTCCGGCACCAGCGCCAGCCCGGCCATCAGCAGCAGCGCCATGAACGGGGTGGTCTTCCAGATCTCCGCCAGCATGATGATCGCCAGCGAGCTGGCCCGCTCGGTGAGCGGGGCGCTGCCGTCGAACAGGTTCGCCAGGTAGCCGGTGCCAGGCGTCCAGGCGTACCGCCAGGAGAAGGCCGCGACCACGGTGACGATGCCGTACGGGATCAGCGCCGCGGTGCGGACGATGCCCCGGCCGACGAGCGTCCGGTGCATGATCAGCGCCAGGCCCATGCCGAGCACCAGCTCGACCGCGACGGTGACCACGGTGATCAGCGCGGTCACCCCGAACGCCGTCCACCAGAAGTCGTTCGTCAGCACCGTGACGTAGTTCTCCAGGCCGACGAACTCCCGCTCGTCGGGAAAGCGCAGGTCGAAGCGCTGCAGCGACAGCCAGACCGAGTACAGGATCGGGTACGCGGTGACCAGCACCATGACCAGCGCGGCCGGCGCGCACAGCAGCAGGCCGAGGCGCCGCTCGGCGCGCTTGTTCTCGCTCAGCGGGGCGCGGGAGCCGCGCCGGGACCGCTGTTCCGGTACGACGGCGCGCCGGCCGCCCGGCGCCTCGGCCTCGGCGGCGGCCTGCGCGCCGGCCGGGGTGGCGTTCACGCTCATGGCAGAACCCCCTTGGACTCCAGCGCGTCGGAGATCGCCTCACGCAGCTCGTCAGCGGTCTGCTCGGGCCGGATCGCCGAAGGCGGCGACAGGATCGCCGACATCACCGTGGAGATGCTCTGGTAAGCCGGGGTCAGCGGCCGCACCGCCGGCTCCTTCAGCTCCTCCAGGATGGTCTCCTTCATCGGGTACGCCTCGGTCATCTCCGGGTCGTCGTAGACGGCCTCGATGGTGGGCGGCACGCCGTCGTTGACGGCGGAGAACTTCTGGTTCTCGGCGTTACGCAGGCAGCGGGCCGCCTCGAACGACTCCTCCGGGTGCTCCGAGTAGGTGCTGACCGCCAGGTTCACCCCGCCGATGGTGACCTTGCTCGGGGTGCCCGGTTCGATGCCCGGCACCCGGGCCCACTTCACGTTCTTCGCCAGGTCGGGGTTGGCCTCCTGGAGCGCCGGGTAGACGAACGGCCAGTTCACCTGGAACGCGCCCTTGCCGGACTGGAACTCCAGCCGCACCGGGTCCTCCAGCGCGTTGCTGAACGACGGCGAGGTCACGCCCGACGTGGCGAACTTCTGGAGCTGGTCGAGCGCGCGGACCGCGCCTTCGTCCATCTCCGCCTTCTTGCCGTCGTCACTGAGGATCTTGCCGCCGGCGCTCTCGGCGAGCGTGTTGTAGAGCACCACCAGGCCCTCGTACTGGGCGCCCATGGTCAGCACCTGGTACGGCTTGCCCTGCTCCTTGAGCTGCTGGGCGGCGGAGATCATCTCGTCCCAGGTCTTCGGCGGCTGCGACACCAGGTCGGACCGGTACCAGAGCAGCTGCACGTTGGTGTTCTTGGGCGCGGCGTAGAGCTTGTCCTCGTACCGGGCGGTGTCCAGCGGGCCGGCCAGCGTGCCCTGTTCGGCCTCGGCCTTGTCCTGGCCCGTCCACTCCCGGATCCACTTCGCGCTGGCGAACTCCTGCGTCCACGTGACGTCCAGCCCGAGCACGTCCATCCCGCTGTCCTGCGCGGCGAGCCGCCGCACCATCTGCACCCGCTGCTCGTCGGCCTCGCGCGGCAGCACCCGGTAGTCGATCCGGTACCGCCCCTGTGCCTGCGTGTTGCAGGTGTCGACGACCTTCTGCAGGTTCTGCTCCGGCGGGTAGTACAGGTTGATCGTGGGGACGCCGCCGTCGCCGCCGGATCCGCAGGCGGCCAGCGGGGCCACCAACGCGAGCGCGGCGGCCGCCGCCGCCGCCGCGCGTCCGGCCGGCCGCCGTGCGGCCGTGTCGGGGACTGTCGTCATCACCCTCCCCCTCTCTTCGACGAAGAACCGGGGAGTGACCCGCGCCCCGGTGCACGGCGAGACGAGCGGGGCATCGGCCCGATCGCCCGACGCCCCGGGCGTGTCGTGCGGCTGAACGTGCCCGACCTGCGACGGAGCGAAACATCACGGACACGTGACGGCGCGCGCGTCGCTCACCACCGGCGGTTCACGCGTTTCTGATCCGCAGGGCGATCGACGAATACCTGGCCCGGCACACCGGCGAGACGGCCTGACCGCCGTCCCACTCCGTGAGCGGCGAGACTACCCAGCGTCAGTCGGCTCGACTAGCGTTTGCCTTGCTCCGTAGCCGGCGCGTCGCCGTCGACGCCGATGCGCCTCCGGCCGTCCCCCATCGCCCGCCCGATCGGTTGGTTCTGACGGGAAGTGCCGTGCGCGCGTTCCCCGGTTGGGCAGGATTCCCCCGAGGAGGTGCCGTCGTGCAGGACACCCGCGCTCTCGCCCTGACGTTCGAGGTGAGCGGCCTGCCCCCGGTCAAGACCGAGGCCCTGTCCATCTTCGCCGCCGGGCACCGGCAGGCGACGAGGGTCCGCACGCTGCTCCAGGCCGCCTGCACGGCGGCCCAGCGCACCGGGTGGACCCCGCTGACCGGGCCGGTCGAGGTGGACCTGACCCTGCGCTGTCCGCCCGGGCACCGCACCTCCGACGCCAGCACGCTGCTGGGCGGCGTGTGCGCGGTGCTCCAGGACAAGAAGCGGGTCTCCACCATCGGTCTCGCCCACCTCGGAGTGCTGGTCGACGTCGCGCTCTGGGCCGACGACCGGCAGATCCGCCGGCTGTCGTACGTCGAGGAGCCGGCGGAGGAGTTCTCGTATCTGGTCCGGGTGTCGGCCGTACCGACGATGGTTTGACCGACGTCCGCGGTGGGGTACCGCGGACGCCGAGGAAGGGAGTGCCGATGTCGGAGCCACATGTCACGCTCGACCCGAGCGGGCTCGACCCGGTGCAGCAGAAGCTGCGCGGCCCGCTGGAGGATCAGCTGACCTCGGCCCTCCAGGCGGCCGCCGACCGGGTCCGCGCCGGCTACGCGGGCGAGCCGGTGGAGGACGTCTGCCGCCGGTTGCTCGACGAGACCCGCTCCGGCCTGCACCCGGACATCGCGGCCGGGTTCCAGCCGGACATGGACGAGTTCTGCCGGGTCGCAGTGGCGATCGTGCGGGGCGAACTGACCTGAGCGGGCGGCGCGCGGGAATTGAGTAGGCGTACCGATGGCGGGTCCGCTCGCGGCGACGAGAATTCTCCCGTGCGAACTCGAATCATGATCGTTCTTGCCGTGCTCGGGCTGGCCGGGCTGATGGCGACCACCGGTTGTTCCCTGCGGCAGAGCATCTGCGGCAGCGGCGAGTACCCGGTGATCGCGGTCGGCCCGCAGGGCGGCAGCGCCTGCGTGCCGGACGGGGAGGAGCCGGCGCCGCCGTACGTGCGTTACCCGGAGGGCAAGGAGCCGAAGCACGTCGACGACGAGTGGGACGTCTACTGGCGTACCCACGGTATCGACGAGAACAACACGATCATCGACCGCTGACGCGGGCCCGCGTCAGCGCCGCCGCACGTCGACCGAGACGACACGGGTGCCGTCCGGGCGGTCGCCCTCCCCCAGCCGCACCGGCAGCCGGCCGCCGTCGGGCGGTCGCAGGCCGAGCCCGAACCTGAGGTGCCCCTCGAAGTCGCCGGCCGCGGCCCATCCGCGCAGCGTCGGGAAGCGGATCGCGGCGGGTGGCAGGTCCGCCGTCCCGCCGCCGCGGGCGTCGTGCGCCTGGGCCGGGTCGAACCGGACCGACAGGTACGCCGTGCCGGGCAGCGTGACCGGCGCCCCGCGTCCCTCGGTCACCACCCGCGGCACGTAGGCGATCTCGTAGGACGGGGTGGGGCCGCGGAAGGCGAACGTGATCCGGCTGAACCCCTCCGCCGGGTGGTCGCCGACGTCGACTGCCACCAGGACGGGCAGCGGTTCCCCGGGCGGCGGGGTCACCGGCACCCGCACCCGGTGGGTCACCCGGACCGGCCCGCCGGGCACCGCCCAGCCCCAGGTGGCGCGCCAGGATCCGGCGGTCGGCGCGGCCTCGGTCGGCACGGGCGGGGTGGGTGTGCCTTCCGGCGCCTCGGTCGCGGCCGGCGCGGACGCCGCCGCGGCCGTCGGGGTGGGCGCCGGGGACGCGCCGTCGTGGCCGGTCGCCGTACAGGCCGCCGCGAACAGCACGACCAGGCCGGCGAGCAGCGGTACGCGCTGAGGAGTCATGACTCAGTGTCGCTCCGTGACCGGCCCGCGCACCAGAGGCGTCCCACCCGCACATCCGCCAGTCGGTGGAGGGTGCCGGACGGGCCAGGACCGGGTCCGCAACTCCCCGGTCCTGGCCCCGGCCGTCCGGTTCGGTAGCGGTCTGCGCCGCGGGAACGCGGCAGGCGTGGCACGACGCCTTCCGCCGGGCTCCGCACGGCGAGCCGGTCTGCCCGCACTCAGCTCCACGGTGCTCTTACCACCGGACTCCGGTGCGCCCCCGTCTCACCCCGACGAGGCGTGGACGCCGGCTCAGGGTAGGCGCGTCCGTAAAGGCCGGACAAGCGATGACCGGCGGCCGCGGTTGTGATTGATGTCTATGCGGAAATGCGGCATGTCGGCGTAACGGGGTCAGCCGGTTTCGCGCTGTTCGACTTCGAGACGCGGACTCCGCCCGGTCTGCCGCGGTGAGACGGTCCGGGCCGCGACGGCCCCCGCGACGAGTGCCAGCGCGGCCACGTGCAGCGCCCGTACGCCCGCCGGGGCGGGGACGCCCGCCGCGGGCAGCGCGGGCATCAGCAGTGCGCCGAGCCCGGTGACCGCCAGCGCCACCCGCCAGAACACGGACGGGTTCGCCTCCGGCAGGGGTTCGCCCACGCCACCGGTCCGCATGCCGCGGCGGGCCTCGGAGACGGCCAGGACGACCACCAGCAGCCCGCCGGCGAGACCGGCGACCACGTCCACGAACCGGTACCAGTGCACGCCGGTCAGGGCGTGGAAGTCGGCGACGCCCAGCAGCCGGGGCAGCCGTTCGCTGTCGCTGGCCCGGTCCCACGCCACGTGGCTGAACGCGCCGATGAGCGCCGAGCAGACGGTGACCTGCCAGGGATGGCGCACCCGGGCCAGGGTCGCGTACCAGGGCCAGCCGAACAACCGCTGCCCGGGCAGGTGCACCGCGATGCCGGCGACCACGCGGCGCACCACCCAGGCGTATGCGAGGGCCACCGGCAGGCACCACCAGAGCAGGCCGCCGAGTGTGTGCGTACGCAGGTCCCGGGCCGGCGGCGTGCCGATGAACAGGTACGCGACGTCCGGCGCCACCGCACCGGTGCACAGCGCCACCCCGTCGAACCAGCCCGGTCGCCACAGTTTCAGCGGCAGCACCGGCGCCAGGTGCGACGGGAAGGTCAGCGGCACCTCCCGGACGTTACCGGCCCGCTCAGAAGTGGTGAACCAGGTCGGGGAACGCGGCCAGCCGGATCACCCGCTGGTCGGACGGGTCCAGCTCGTCGTGCTCCAGGACCCAGGTGTTCTCGTTCGGGATGAAGACCGCGTTCATCCCGGCGGCCCGGGCGGGCAGGATGTCCGAACGCGGGGAGTTGCCGATCATCCAGGCGGCGGCCGGGTCGAAGGTGTGCTCGCGGGCCAGCCAGCGGTAGGTGTCCGCGTCCTTCTCCGGCACGATGTGCGCGGCGCGGAAGTGGTGCAGCAGCCCGCACGCGTCCAGCTTGCGCTGCTGCTCCTCGCGCTCGCCCTTGGTCAGCAGCAGCAGCTCGTGCCGCCCGGCCAGGTCGTCGAGCGTCTCGGCCACGCCCGGCATCAGCTCCACCTGGTGCCCGACCAGCGCCGCGGCGAGCTGGTCGATCTCGGCGCGCTCCCGGGCGGTGGCCGGCCGCTCGCGCAGCTTCTCCAGGCACTCGCCGAGGCTGCGCAGGAAGACCTTGCTGCCGTAGCCGTGCGCGACGGCGTTCGCGCGCTCGATGTCGTCGAGCACCGCGCGGATCCGGGCCCGGTCCAGCGTGGGGTGGTCGAGCCAGGTGAGGAAGTCGTCGATGACGCGCTCGAACAGGACGTTGTTCTCCCAGAGCGTGTCGTCGGCGTCGAACACCAGCACGGCGGCGTCCCGGCGCGACGGCATCGCGTCCCCCTCCCCCTCGCGGACCTCGCACACCGTACTGCCCGGTCGCCGGACGGACCACGCGGATTGTCCGGTCGGCCGCCGGTTACCGGCGGCTACCCGACTGCGGATTCCCTGGTCGGACGGCATGCTTCGGCCCATGACGATCTCACCCGATCATCCACCTGGGCGCGGGGGCCGGCGGCGCGCGGCCGTCGCGGTCGCCGCGACGCTCGCCGTCGCGGGCGCGGCGCTGCCGGGATCCCCGGCACTGGCCGTCAACGCCGCACACACCACAGTGGTCGGTACGAACCCGGTCGACTGGACGCCGCACGCGCTGGACGGCACGGTGCACCGCATCCTCCAGATCGGCAACCGCGTGTACGTGGCCGGCACGTTCACCAAGGTACGCAACGCGGGGCAGTCGGCCCAGCTGGCGATGCCCCGGCTGGTGGCCCTCGACGCGAGCACCGGCCGGATCGACACGACGTTCCGGCCGCAGGTGAACGGCGCGGTCAAGGCGCTCGCCGCCGCGCCGGACGGCCGCTCGCTCTACATCGGCGGCGCGTTCACCACTGTCAACGGCAGTGCGGCGTCCCGGCTGGCCCGGATCGACGCGGCCACCGGTGCCCGGGTCGCCGGGTTCACCACGCCGGCGCTGAACAACCAGGTCAACGACGTACGTCTGGTCGGCAACCGGCTGATCGTCGGCGGCGCGTTCCAGACCGTCGGCGGGGTGACCCGGCGCGGCCTGGCGGCGGTGAACGCCACCACGGGGGCGGCCGACGCGTCGGTCAGCCTGAACCTGGCCGGTCCGCGCAAGACCACGTCCGGCGCCACCGCGCCGGTGAAGGTCGAGGCGCTGGACGTCTCCGCCGACGGCCGGCGGCTGGTGTTCGTGGGCGGCTTCAGCAGCGTCGCGGGCGTGGCGCGGCACCAGATCGCCGTCGCCGACCTGAGCGCGGCGGGAGCCACGCTCTCCGGCTGGGCCACCGACCGCTACCAGCCGCAGTGCGCGAGGACGATGCCGGTCTACATGCGCGGCGTCGACATCTCCCCGGACGGCACCTGGTTCGCGGTGGTCACCACCGGCGGCCCGTTCCCGGGCACGCTCTGCGACACCGCGGCGCGCTTCGAGTTCGGTACGGCCACCGGCGGCAAGCAGCCGACCTGGGCCAACTACACCGGCGGCGACACGCTGCTGTCGGTGGCGGTGACCGGCGCGGCGGTCTACGTCGGCGGCCACCAGCGCTGGCTGGACAACCCGCAGGGCCGCAACTCGGCCGGTCCGGGGGCGGTGTCCCGGCCGGGCATCGGGGCGATCCACCCGGCCACCGGCAGGGCGCTGCCGTGGAACCCGACGAAGGACCGCGGCGTCGGCACCCAGGAGCTGTACGCGACCGACAGCGGCCTGTGGGTCGGCAGCGACACCGTGACGGTGGCCGGGGAGTACCACGCCCGGCTGGCGTTCCTGCCGCTGCCGTGAGGCGCGGGGCTCGGGGCGCGGCGGACCCGTCGCGCCCCGGGCCTCAGCGGCGCAGCGTGAGGATCAGATCGGCGACCAGCGCGGTCCACCCGGTCTGGTGCCAGGCCCCCAGGCCGGCGCCGTTGTCGCCGTGGAAGTACTCCGGAAAGCAGATCAGGTCGCGCCAGTCCGGGTGGGTCTGGAACAGCTGCGCGGCCCCGTAGATCGGCCGCCGCCCCCAGTCGTCGCGGGTGAACAGTGAGATCAGCCGCGCGGACAGGTCGTCGGCGATCTCGTCCAGCGTGCGCTTGACCCCGGACCGGGTCGGGTACTCGACCTGGAGGTCGTCGCCGAAGAACGCGGCGTAGTCGCGCAGCGCGCTGATCAGCAGGAAGTTCGTCGGCATCCAGATCGGTCCGCGCCAGTTGGAGTTGCCGCCGAACAGGCCGCTGGTCGACTCGGCCGGCTCGTAGCCGACGCTGAACTCCTGCCCGCCGAGCGTGACAGTGAACGGCTTGTCCAGGTGGGCGCGGGACAGCGTGCGCAGCCCGTACTCGGAGAGGAACTCGTCGGTGTCGAGCATCCGGGCCAGCAGGCGCACCACCTGGTCCGGTGCGACCATCGACAGCAGGCGCTGCTGGCGGCCGTCCGGCCCGAGCCGGCGGGCGCCGATCACCTCGGCGTACTCGGGCCGGTTGGTGAGGAACCATCTCAGCCGGGCACCCAGCTCGGGCAGGCGGCGCATGGTCCGCGCGGTCAGCCGGGTGACGGCGGCGAGCGGCAGCAGCCCGACCACCGAGCGGACCTTCAGCGGCACCTTCGTGCCGTCGGCCAGCCGCAGCACGTCGTAGAAGAACGCGTCCTCGGCGTCCCAGAGTCCCTGGTCGTACGCCGCCGCGGCGATGTACGCGAAGTGCTCGAAGAACTTGGTGGCGGTGTCGGTGTACGAGCGGTCGTGCTCGGCCAGCACGATCGCCATGTCGAGCAGGTTGAGCGCGTACATGGCCATCCAGCCGGTGCCGTCGGACTGCTCCAGCGTCCCGGCGACCGGCAGCGCGGCCGAACGGTCGAACGGCCCGACGTTGTCCAGCCCGAGGAAGCCCCCCTCGAAGACGTTGTTGCCGCCGGTGTCCTTGCGGTTGACCCACCAGGTGAAGTTGAGCAGCAGCTTGTGCATCACCCGGGCGAGGAACTCGTGGTCGCGGGCGCCGTCGATCTCGAAGACCTTCAGCGCCGCCCAGGCGTGCACCGGCGGGTTCACGTCCCCGAACGCCCACTCGTACGCCGGGATCTGCCCGTTGGGGTGCAGGTACCACTCCCGGAGCAGCAGGAGGATCTGCTCCTTGGCGAAGCCCGGGTCGACCCGGGCGATGGTGACGCAGTGGAAGGCCAGGTCCCAGGCGGCGTACCAGGGGTATTCCCACGGGTCGGGCATGGAGATCACGTCAAAGCTGTTCATGTGCCACCAGGCGCTGTTGCGCCCGTGCCGCCGGCCGGCCGGCGGCGGCGCGGAGCCGGGGTCGCCGGCCAGCCAGCGTTCGACGTCGAAGTGGTAGAACTGCTTGCCCCACATCAGCCCGGCGATGGCCTGGCGCGCCACCAGGGCCTCGTCGGCGGTGGCGGCGGCCGGGATGACGGTGTCGAAGAACCGGTTCGCCTCGGCGCGGCGCGCCCAGAGCACGGTGTCGAACCCGTCGCCCAGGTCGGCCGGGGCGGGGGGCGCGGCGGCCGGGGGCGGTGCGGTACGGGTCAGCCGCAGCCGGATCTGCCGCTGCTCACCGGCCGGCACGTCCAGCACGTAGTGCAGCGCGCCCTTGGTGCCGGTGCGGTCCGGGTTGACGGTGGCGGCGCCGGCCACGACGTGGTCGTTGATGCCGTCCTTCGGGTACGCCGACCGCCCGGGCAGCCCCCACAGCCGCTCGGCGTTGGTCTCGTTGTCGCACAGCAGTGGCACCGGGTCGCCGTCGCCTTCCAGCAGGAGCTGCCCGAGCACCCAGTGGTCACCGACGAGCCGGGCGCCGGCCCGCTCCCCGGCCGCCTCGCCGGTCAGCTTCGGCATCCGGTCGGTGCCGGGCAGCCCCCACGCCCAGGTGTTGCGGAACCACAGCGTGGGCAGCACGTGCAGCGTCTCGTCCCGGTCGCCCCGGTTCGCCACGGTGACCAGCACGCACATGTCCGTCGGGGACGCCTTGGCGTAGTCGACGGTGACCGCCCAGTACCTGTCGTCGTCGAAGATGCCGGTGTCGACCAGCTCGTACTCGGTGTCATCCCGGCCGCGCAGCGCGTTCACCGCGACCAGCTCGTCGTACGGGAAGGCGGCCTGCGGGTAGTGGTAGCGCCAGCGCATGAAGGAGTGCGTCGGGGTGCTGTCGAGGTACCACCAGTACTCCTTGACGTCCTCCCCGTGGTTGCCGCCGTCGCCGCCGAGGCCGAACATCCGCTCCTTGAGGATCGGGTCGCGCCCGTTCCACAGCGCGAGGGCGAAGCAGAACGTCTGCCGGTCGTCGCAGACGCCCGCCATGCCGTCCTCGTTCCACCGGTACGCTCGGGACCGCGCGTGGTCGTGGGGGAAGTAGTCCCACGCCGTGCCGTGCTCGCTGTAGTCCTCCCGTACCGTCCCCCACGCCCGCTCGGACAGATAGGGGCCCCATGCGCGCCAGTCCTGCTCGCCGGCGTCGGCCTGGGCGAGCCGGTGCCGCTCGGGGTCGGGGGACGCGGAGGTCGACCGGTCGGTGATCACTGGCACATCTTCGACGCCGCCCGGGTACTTCTCCACAGCGGCCATTGTCGCCGTGGCATGTCACACCTCGCTGCCGGTGGAGGAAAGTTGATCGACATCCGTTTCGGGCCGCGGGTCTGCGGCGAGCTGCCCACCGCCGCCGCGCGGGAATGGCTGGTCACCGACGGGCGCGGCGGGTACGCCATGGGCACCGTCGCCGGGCTGCGCACCCGCCGGTACCACGGGCTGCTCGTGGTGGCCGGAGACACGCCGGCGTCCCGCAAGGTGGGACTCGTGAGCCTCGACCCGGCGGTGACCCTGCCCTCGGGGCGGCAGGTCCGCCTCGGCGCGCACGAGTGGTCCTCCGGCGTGGTCGACCCGCGCGGCTTCGAGTTGCTGGAGCACTTCGACCTGGCCGACGGGGTGCCGCGCTGGCGGTGGCGCGTCGGCGACGTGGTGATCGAGCGGGAGATCGCCATGACGTACGGCCGCTCCTGCGTGGCGGTGGTGCACCGGCTGATCTCCGGCGGCCCGGTACGGCTGGACCTGGCCGCGGCCTGCACCTGGCGCGACGCGCACGGCGAGCGGCGCGCCGACGGCCCGGCGCCCCGGCTGGAACCGGCGGCCGGCGGCGCGGTGGTCGACGGCGCGTACCGCCTGGCCGGGCCGGACTGGACCCCGGAGGGGCAGTGGTGGCACGGGGTGCGCCACCGCACCGAGGCCGAGCGCGGCCTGCACCCGGACGAGGACCTCTGGTACGCGGGCCGGTTCACCGGCGCGCTCGACGAGCCGGGCGCGACCGTGTGGGTGCTGGCCTGGGCGGACGACCTGGCCGAGGAGCCGCCACCGGCGACCGCCGTGGTCGAGGCGGCCCGGCGGCGCAGCCGGGCCGTGGTGGCCGCGGCGAAGCCCGGCGACGCGGTCGAGGCGACGCTCGCGCTGGCCGCCGACGCGTTCGTGGTGCGCACCGCCACCGGCCCGGACGTGGTCGCCGGCTACCCCTGGTTCGGGGCCTGGTCGCGGGACACGATGATCTCCTACGAGGGCCTGTTCCTGTGCACGAACCGGGCCGGCGAGGGCCGGAACCTGCTGCGGGCGTACGCGGCCACGCTGAACGAGGGCATGCTGGCGAACACTGCCGACACCGGCCGGGTCGAGTACAACACCGTCGACGCGACGCTGTGGTTCCTGCACGCGGTGCACCGGCACGTCACCGTCACCGGCGACACCGACCTGGGCGACGAGCTGCTGCCCGCGCTGCACCGCGTGGTGGAGGCGCACGTGGCGGGCACCCGGTACGGCATCGGCGTCGACCCGGCCGACGGGCTCCTGGCCCAGGGCGGCCCGCCGGACGTGGCGCTCACCTGGATGGACGCCCGGGTGTACGGGGTGCCGGTGACCCCGCGTACCGGCAAGCCGGTCGAGGTCAACGCGCTGTGGATCAACGGACTGGCCGGGCTCGCCGAGCTGACCGAGCTGGCCGGACGCGACGCCGCGGGGCTGCACGACCTGCACCACCGGGCCGTCACCGCGTTCCGGGAGCGCTTCCCCGCACCGGCGGGCTGGCTGCACGACGTGGTGGACGCCCCGGCGCCCGCGTATCCGCTGGGCGGGGCCGCGCACCACGACGACGACCTGCTGCGCCCCAACCAGCTGCTCGCCTGGTCCCTGCCGCACGCCCCGCTGGAGCCGGACGAGGCCACGCTGCGCCGGATCACCGAGGCGCTGTTCACCCCGCTCGGGCCGCGCAGCCTCGCCCCGGACTCCCCCGGCTTCACCGGCCGGCACCGGGGCGGGCCTGCCGACCGGGACTCCGCGTACCACCAGGGCACCGTCTGGCCGTGGCTGACCGGGCCGCTGCTGGACGCGTACCGCCGGGCCGGGCTGCCCACCGACGACCTGCTGGTGGGTCTGGTGGGCCACCTCGCCGAGGACGGCCTGGGCTCGGTGAGCGAGACCGCCGACGGCGCGGCGCCGCACGCGGCCACCGGATGCCCGTTCCAGGCGTGGTCGGTGGCCGAGCTGCTGCGGGCGCGGCGGATGCGCCGGTAACGCGTTACAGACCGGCAACCGGCGCGTCGCCCCCGGTTATCGACCCCTCGGCAGGATGGGTGGCGACCCCACCGGACACCGCGGCGACGCCGCCTCGGGTGGGGACGCCACAACTCAAAGGGGGCCGCGTGTCAGCTGACGCCGAAGTGATCGACATCCAGCCCGCCCGGCGCCTGCGGGTGCTGCTGCTCTCCTGGGAGTACCCGCCGGTGCTCGTCGGTGGCCTCGGCCGCCACGTCCACGCGCTGTCGGTCGCCCTGGCCGCCGCCGGGCACGAGGTCACGGTCGTCACCCGCCACGCCGAGGGTGCCCCCCTGGAGGAGTACGCCGACGGCGTCCGCGTCGTCCGCGCCGCCGAGGATCCGGTCCGGTTCCCCCTCGCCACCTCATCACTGCTGGCCTGGACCATGGCGTTCAACCACACGCTGACCCGGGCCGCGCTGCGTGCCACCGAATCCGGCGCCTACGACGTGATCCACGCCCACGACTGGCTGGTCGCGCACACCGCTGTCACGCTGGCCGAGCACCTCGACGTGCCGCTCGTGACCACCATCCACGCCACCGAGGCGGGCCGGCACCAGGGCTGGCTGCCGGAGGAGATGAACCGGACCATCCACGGCGTCGAGCACTGGCTGAGCAACGCCTCCGGCCGGGTGATCGCCTGCTCCGGGTACATGCGGGACCAGGTGGCCCGGCTGTTCGGCGTACCGGCCGGGCGCATCGACGTGGTCGCCAACGGCGTCGACGACCGGGCCTGGCGGGCGCGGCCGCACGCCGTCGCCTCCGCCCGGGCGCGCTTCGCCGCGGGCGGGCCGCTCGTCGGGTACGCCGGCCGTCTCGTCTACGAGAAGGGCGTGCAGCACCTGGTGCACGCCGTGCCGCACCTGGCGAAACGGCACCCCGGCCTGCGGGTGGTGATCGCCGGGGACGGGCCGTACCGCGACGAGCTGGTGGACCAGGCGCGGCGGCTGCACCTCGGGGACACGGTCCGGTTCGCCGGTTTCCTGGACGCCACCCAGCTGCCCGCGGTACTCGCCGCCACCGACGCCACGGTGATCCCCAGCCTCTACGAGCCGTTCGGCATGATCGCGCTGGAGGC
The DNA here is from genome assembly GCF_019038635.1 of Micromonospora sp. WMMB482. Taxonomy (NCBI): domain Bacteria; kingdom Bacillati; phylum Actinomycetota; class Actinomycetes; order Micromonosporales; family Micromonosporaceae; genus Micromonospora; species Micromonospora sp. WMMB482. Next base: position 119,279 of record NZ_JAHOPD010000020.1, read on the forward strand.
GGCGGCGGCCGGTGCGCCGCTGGCGGTGGCGCGTACCGGCGGGCTGGCCGAGATCGTCGAGCCCGGCGTCACCGGGGTGACGTTCCCGCACGGCGACCCGGACGCGCTGGCCGGCGCCGTCGACCGGCTGCTCGGTGACGAGGTCTTCGCCCGGCGGGTGGCGCGCAAGGCCCGGACCATGGTCAGCCGGCGGTACACCTGGTCCGCGATCGCCGCCCGGACCGCCGGCAGCTACGCCGCCGCCCGCCGCGACCACGACGCGTTCCAGGCCCGCCGGGCCGCCGCCCTGCTGGCCGGCGGCCGGGCCCCGATCGCGGTCCCGGAGGGCAACCTGCTCGCCGGCGCGGCAAGTTAGCGCTGCCATGCGATAGGTACCGTCCGATCCGTTGGCTATTGTGGACCACTGACCAGCGGTGAGGAGTGCGGTGCGGGAGGTAGTGATCGCGGGGCGGTACCGCCTGCTCGAACTGGTCGGCCGCGGCGGGATGGGCCAGGTCTGGCGGGCGCGCGACGAGGAGCTGCAGCGCGAGGTCGCGGTGAAGCAGGTCGTGCCGCCGAACTGGCTCGCCGAGACCGAGCAGGACGAGCTGCGCGCCCGTACGCTGCGCGAGGCGCGGACGGCCGCGCGACTCAACCACCCCAACGTGGTCCGGGTCTACGACGTGGTCCGGGTCCAGGGCGAACCCTGGCTGATCATGGAGTACGTCCCGTCCCGCTCGCTCCAGGAGATCATCGAGACCGACGGGCCGCTGCCGCCCGGCCGGGCCGCCGAGATCGGCCTGTCGGTGCTCGCCGCGCTGCGCGCCGCGCACGACGCCGGGGTGCTGCACCGGGACGTGAAGCCCGCGAACGTGCTGCTGGCCCGCGACGGGCGGGTGCTGCTCACCGACTTCGGGCTGGCCGTGTTCCAGGGCGGCGACGGCGCGATGACCCGGCCCGGCCTGGTCCTCGGCTCCCCCCAGTACGTGGCACCGGAGCGGGCCGCCGAGGGCGTGTCGAGCGTCGAGGCGGACATGTGGTCGTTGGGCGCCACGCTGCACGCCGCGGTGGAGGGCCGCTCGCCGTATGCGCGCAGCACCGCGATGGCCACGCTCGCCGCGCTCGCCACCCGGCCGCCCGACCCGGCCCCGCACGCCGGCCCGCTGACGCCGGTGCTGGCCGGACTGCTGCGGCGCGATCCGCGTACCCGGCTCGGGCACCGCGAGACGGCCCGCCTGCTCGGCGTCGCAGCGGTGTCGGAGGCCGACGCGGAGGCCGCCGGGTCCGCGGGGCGGGCCACCGCCGCGCCGTCCGACCGGCCGGCCGGTGGCCGCGACGCCGACGTACCGGCGGGTGACGAGCCGGGGTCACCGGCGGCTGCGGGCGGCATCTACCCGGACCTGATGCCGCCGGCCGCCGCCGCCCGCGCGTGGAGCCGGGCGGCGAAGCGCAACGAGTGGGCCCCGCCCGCCGAGGGCGACCGCGCGCCACCGTCCGGGGACACGGCCGGCGCCGCTGGTCCGACCCGCGTCCCCGGCCCGGCCCCTTCCGGTACGGCCGGCCGCTCCGTCCCGGCCACTCACGCGGTGGCCGGGAATCAGTCGTCCCCGGCCTACCGTTCGGGGGCGGTCGGGCCCGTGGACGCAGACGGCTCCTCGTCCCCCACGGGCCGGTCGGATGCGACCCGCCGTCCGGACGCGAGCGGCGGCTCGGGTGCGGTCGGCGGCTCGGGTGTCATCGGCGACCCGGCCGCGGGCGGCGGCCCGAAGGCAGGCGGCGGCGCGACCGCGGCCGCTGGCTCGGCCGGGCTCGGTGGCTCGGGTCCGGTCAGCCTCGGTCCGACTGTCCTCACCAGCTTCGTCGACCCGGGCAGCCCGGCCGGCCCCGAGTCGGCGCCCCGCGCCGACGCCCTCAGCCCGGTGCACATCGCCGGCCCCGGCGCCGCGCCGGTCACCAAGCCTCCCCCGGTCGCCCACAGCGGGCCGATCGACAGCGGCGCGGTGCATCCCGCCCCGCCCCGGCCCGCCGGGGTTCCCCGCCCCGCCGACCCACCGCTCACCTCCGGCGACGGGAACCCGCTGCACCGCTGGGGACTGATGCTGGGAGCCGTGGTGCTGGCCCTGGCGACGGGGGTGGGCACCGCGCTGGCGATCACCGGTGGTCGCGACGAGACGCCGCAGACGGGCGGTTCCACCGAGGCCGTCGCCCGCCCCTGGGACCGCCCGCCCGGGCCGGGCGTGCCGCCTCCGCCGTTCCCCTGCGTCCGGCCCGACGTGGCCGGCACACCGGTCCGCAAGGGGCCGCCCCCGGACGACCCGCCGGTGACCGTTCCGACCGGCTGGGTCTGGCCCGCCGACACCGGCGGCTTCCGCATCGCCCTGCCCGCCGGCTGGCTGCAACTGCGCTCCGGTGACACCACCTGCTTCCAGGATCCGCAGACGCGGCGCATCCTGGGCGTCGAGCCGTACCCGGGCGGTGATCCGGTCGGCCGGCTGAAGTCGTCCGAGCGGGATCTGACCTCGGCCGGCCGGCTGCCGCATTACCAGAAGGTCCGGCTGAAGTCCGACGGTCCGGGCGCGGTGTGGGAGTGCCGCTGGACCGCACCCTACGGGGAGCGGATGCGCGCGCTGCGCGTCCTGCCCGGGGAACGGGCCGGCTGGACGCTCGGCTGGACCACCTCCGACGCCGACTGGCCCGCCGCCTCGAAGCAGTTCGCCGTCATCCGCGCGAGCCTCGGCACGGTCCGGCCCACCCGTACCGCGGGCTGAACCGGGCCGTGCGGCACCCTTCCCCAGTGGACCGTCCGGCTGATGCCCCGCTGTCGTACGGGCTGACTACAGTGGCGTAGTTTTGTGGATCAAGATCTTCGGGAAGGGCGAGCCGAGATGATGGGACCGTCCCACGCGCTCTCGGGCGCGGCCGCGTGGCTGACCGGCTCCTGGGCGATGGCCCAGTTCGCGGACTACCACCAGACACCGCTGGCCCTGGCGGTGGGCACCGCGGTCTGCGCCGGTGGGGCGCTCTTCCCCGACCTCGACCTGTCCGGGAAGGTCACCCGCAACCAGGGCGGCGCCACTGTGGCCCGCACGTTCGGTGTGGTCAGCCTGTTCGTCGCCGAGGTGATGGAGAAGATCTCGCTCGGCGTCTACTACGCCACCAAGCTCAGCAAGGATCCCCGCCGCAGCAACGGGCACCGCACGCTGACCCACACCATCCCGTTCACCGTGCTCGTCGGTTGGGGCACCACCGCGCTCTGCGCCCACTACGGCAAGTGGGCGGTGGTCGGCATCCTCTTCTTCATGATCGGCCTGGCACTGCGTGGGCTGTTCGACGAGTGGGCCGAGCGCGCCGGCTGGGTGGTGGTCACGCTGGTGTCCGCCGCCGCGGCCTGGTTCACGTTCGCGAACCTGCCCGGCGACCGGGGCTATCCGATGATCGGGCTCGCCGTCGGCGTGGGCTGTTTCGTGCACATCCTCGGCGACATGATCACCCGGGCCGGGGTGCCGATCCTGTGGCCCATCCCGATCAGACGCCGGATGTGGACGATGATCGGCCTGCCCAACAAGATCGCCCTGCGCACCGGCAGCAAGACCGAGACGGTGGTGCTGCGCACCGCGATGACGATCCTGGCCGTGCTGGCCGCGGTGGGCCTGGTCGCGCCCTCGGTACTGCAACGCTTCGACATCCAGGTGTAGGTCAGCCCGCCTCGGCGCGCACCGCACGGGCGCCGGCCACCCGGTGCCGGACCAGCCGGGCCGTCCACCCCACGCCGCGGGCGGTGAACGCGTACGCCACCGTCGGCGGGAGGACCAGCAGCGCGGCGGTCCCGGCCACCAGCGGCAACCGGGTGCCCGGTACGTCCGTGGCGACCGCCACCGCGGCGGCGTACCCGGTGACCAGCACGACCGCGACGAGCCCGGCGAACGCGAGCGCCGGACCGGGCCGTCCCCGGCCCGCCGCCTCACCGAGCGCGACGGCCGGCGCGAACAGCAGCGGCAGCGCGGCCACGCCGAGCAACGCCGCGATCAGCACGAGCAGCGGGCCGGCCAGCGGGCCGCCCGGGTCGGCGCCGGTGACCAGCGCGTACGCCAGTAGGCCGAGGTAGCCGAGGACCGCCTCCGCGACGACGACGAGCCAGGCCGCCGCGGCTCCCGCGAGGTGACGAGCGACAGTGGTGCCCAACTTGACCCCTCCCCGTGCGGACGACGCCACGACCGTCCTGTCGGAACGGTAGCGCCTCCCGGCGTCGGGGCGGCGGCGGGCAGGGCCGAGACCCGGTGTCACTGTGGGTAGGGAAGCGGGCGTCATCGCTCGCCGGAACGGGCGAGTCACGACTAGCTAATGCGCATTAGCGCCGGGGTTCGCCTACTGTCGCGCGCCCCGGTCCGCCTTGTCAAGGTTTCCACGCGGACGGACTGCCGGGAAGCGGTGTACCCGGCGGCTAATGCGCATTACTCCAGGGAGTTCATCGAACAGAAATCTGCCGGCCACCCCTTGACAGGAGGTCGGAACAGCAGCGAGGCTCCATGCCAACCGATCGCTAATACGCATTAGCGGCAGTGGAAGGAACGACGTGACCCCTCCCCCCAGGCGTGTCACCCAGCGTGACATCGCACGCATGGCCGGCGTCAGCCAGGCGACCGTGTCGCTGGTGCTCAACAACCGCACCGACGCCGACGTCCGGATCGCGCCGGAGACACGGGACCGGGTGTTGCAGGTCATCGCCGAGACGGGGTACGCCGCCGACCCGGCCGCCCGCCGCCTCGCCTCCGGGTTCAACCGGATCATCGGCGTCTTCACCTACGAGCCGGCCTTCCCCAGCGGCAGCCGGGACTTCTTCCACCCGTTCCTGCTCGGCATCGAGGAGTACGCCGAACGGGTCGGCTGCGACCTGCTGCTGTTCACCAGCGCCCCGGTGGTGGACGGCCGGCGGCGCATCTTCCACCAGGACAACCGGCTGCGCCTGGCCGACGGATGCATCCTGCTCGGGCGGGAGATCGACGGCGCGGAGCTGCTCCGGCTCAACCGCGACGGGTTCCCCTACGTCGCCGTCGGGCGTCGCGACGACGCCGGCGGGCCGGTGCCCTACGTCGGCGCCGACTACGCCAGCGCGGTCCACCGGCTGGCCGAGCGGGCGCTGGACCTGGGACACCGGCGCCTGACCTATGTGGGCATGGGCACCGCGGCCGAGTCCTCGCACGACCGGCGCAGCGGTTTCCAGGCGGGCGCGGCCGGGGCGGAGAGCGCCCGCCAGATCACCGCGACGGCCCAGACCGCCGACGTCACTGTGGACGACCTGCGGGCCGACGGCAGCACCGTGGTCTTCGTGGAGGAATTCGCCACCGCCGTCGCGCTGGAGTCGGCCGCCCGGCGCAGCGGGCTGACGGTGCCCGGTGGCCTGTCCGTCGTGACCCTCGGCGACCCGACCGTGCCGGTGCCCACCGACATCACGTTCACCGGGTTCCGCATCCCGCGCGAGGAGATGGGCCGACAGGCCGTCGAGGTGCTCACCGGCGTCATCGACGGCAGCGCCGGTGGCCTCCAGCAACGGCTCCTGCCCTGCGAACTCGTCGAGGGCGACACCCTCGGCGTCCCTGGATCGGCGGCCGACCGGCGCTGACACGCCCGGCCGCGCAACTGGAAGGAAGCAAGTGGTACTAATGCGTGCGGACGTCCTCGTCGTCGGGGGCGGACTGGGCGGTGTCGCCGCGGCGCTGGCCGCGGCCCGTGCCGGGCGGTCCGTCATCCTGACCGAGGAGTTCGACTGGCTCGGCGGGCAACTCACCAGCCAGGCGGTCCCGCCGGACGAGCACTCCTGGATCGAGCAGTTCGGCGCCACCGCGAGCTACCGGGAACTGCGCGACGGCATCCGCGACTACTACCGCCGCCACTACCCGCTGACCGAGCGGTCCCGGGCGTGGACCGACCTGAACCCCGGCGCCGGCTGGGTGAGCCGGCTCTGCCACGAGCCCCGGGTCGCGGTCGCGGTCCTGGAGCAGATGCTCGCGCCGTACCGGGGGTCCGGGCGGTTGACGGTGCTCCAGCCGTACCGGCCGGTCGCGGCCGAGACCGACGGCGACCGGGTCACCGGCGTCACGCTCGCCCACCGGGACCGCGACGAGCGGATCGAGGTGCAGGCGCCGTACGTCCTGGACGCCACCGAGACCGGCGAGTTGCTGCCGCTGACCGGCACCGAGTACGTGACCGGATTCGAGTCGCAGGCGCAGACCGGTGAGCCGAGCGCGCCCGCCGAGGCGCAGCCGCTGAACATGCAGGCGGTGTCCGTCTGCTTCGCGCTGGACCACGTCGACGGCGACCACACCATCGACCGGCCCGCCGGTTACGACTTCTGGCGCGACTACAAGCCGGACTTCTGGGGCGACCGGCTGCTGTCCTGGCGGTCGCCGCACCCGCGCACGCTGGAGATCGTCGAGCGCAGCTTCACGCCGAACCCGGACGACGACCCGCTGGGCGTCAACGCCGACCAGCGGCTCAACCCGGGCGACGGCAACCTGTGGACGTTCCGGCGCATCGCGGCGCGGCGCAACTTCGCCGACGGGGCGTACGGCAGCGACATCACGCTCGTCAACTGGCCGATGATCGACTACTTCGAGGGCCCGGTCATCGACGTGCCGAACGCGTCCTGGCACCTGTCCCAGGCGCGCGAGCTGTCGTACTCCGTCCTGTACTGGCTCCAGACCGAGGCGCCCCGCCCCGACGGCGGCACCGGCTACCCCGGGCTGCGGCTGCGCGGCGACGTGACCGGCAGCCCCGACGGGCTGGCGCAGGCACCCTACATCCGGGAGTCGCGCCGCATCCGCGCCGAGTACACGGTGGTCGAGCAGGACCTCTCCCTCGCGGTACGCGGCGAGCACGGCGCGGTGAGCTACCGCGACTCGATCGGCGTCGGCATGTACCGCATCGACCTGCACCCGTCGACCGGCGGCGACAACTACATCGACGTCGGCTCCTGCCCGTTCGAGATCCCGCTCGGCGCGCTCATCCCGCAGCGGATGGAGAACCTGCTGCCGGCCGGCAAGAACATCGGCACCACGCACATCACCAACGGCAGCTACCGGCTGCACCCGGTCGAGTGGAACGTCGGTGAGGTCGCCGGCCTGCTGGCCGACTTCTGCCTTGCGCGGGGCGAGTCCCCGCGCGCGGTCCGCGGCACCCCCCGCCTGCTGGCCGAATTCACGGACCGCATCACGGCCGCCGGCGTGGAATGCCGCTGGCCGCAGATCGCGGGCTACTGAACCCCCGGTGAGGAGAAGAAAGTGAGATACGGAAGACTGTCCGGCCTGGTCGCGGCGACCATGACCGGTGTGCTCGCCCTGACCGCCTGCGGCGGTGGCGGCGAGGCCAAGGACGACGGTCCGGCCAGCCTGCGGATGACCGTCTGGTCGGCCAACGAGGCGCACCTGAAGCTGTTCAACGAGATCGCCGACGAGTACCGCAAGAACAACCCGGACGTCGCGGAGATCAAGTTCGATCCGCTGCCGTTCGAGAACTACACCACGACGCTGACCACGCAGATCGCCGGCGGCAACGCGCCGGACCTCGCGTGGATCTTCGAGAACTCGGCTCCGGACTTCGTCGCCTCCGGCGCGCTGAGCCCGCTCGACGACACGCTCAAGAAGGCCGACGGCTACCAGTACGACGACCTCTCCCCCGCCACGCTGAAGCTCTGGCAGAACGAGGGCAAGCTCTTCGCGTACCCGTTCTCGACCTCGCCGTTCGGCGTGTTCGTCAACAACGACATGCTCAAGGCGGCCGGGCAGAAGACCCCGGCCGAGCTGATCGCGGCCGGGCAGTGGAACTGGGACACCGCGCTCGCCGCGGCCGGCGCGACAGCGGCGAAGTCGGGCAAGGCCGGGCTCGTGGTCCGCGACTTCGACTACAAGGGCTGGGACAACCTGGCCACGTTCTGGACCGGCTGGGGCGCCCAGGCGTGGAGCGAGGACGGCCGCAGCTGCGGGTTCAACAGCCCGGAGATGGTCGAGGCGATGACCACGCTGCACAAGGCGATCTTCACCGGCAAGGCACTGCCCGGGCCGGGTACGACTGCCGACTTCTTCGCCGGTGACGCGGCCATGACCGTCACCCAGATCTCCCGTGCCTCGCTGCTGAAGGAGAACGGCTTCGACTGGGACCTGGTCCCGCTGCCGGCCGGCCCGAAGGGCCCGTACGCGGTGGTCGGCCAGGCCGGCATCGGCGTGATGAAGAAGAGCCCGCACGCCGAGCAGGCCGCCGACTTCCTGGCCTTCTTCACCAACCCCGCCAACTCGGCGAAGCTCGCCCAGTTCTTCCCGCCGCCGCGGCAGTCCCAGCTGACCGCCGAGACACTGGCCAAGACGAACCCGAAGCTCAAGCCGGAGCAGCTGCAGAAGGTCGTCATCGACGGCATCACGAACGGCACGGTCAAGCCCAGCCACGCCGGGCAGGCCGAGCTGAGCCAGCAGGTGCGCGCCGCGCTCGACCCGCTGTGGAAGGCGGACGCGGACGTCAAGGGCGTACTCGACGGCGTCTGCTCCAAGATCCAGCCGCTGCTGGCGAAGTAGGGCCGAGGATCATGACCCAGACGGACACCAGGGTGGGCCCGGCTGCTGCCGGGCCCACCCCGGGCCGGGCCCGGCCGTTCTGGACCACCCGCCGCCGGGACCAGCTCACCGGATACCTGTTCATCACCCCGCAGTTGCTCGGCACCGCGGTCTTCGTGATCCTGCCGCTGGTCCTCGTGGTCTGGTACAGCCTGCACGAGTGGAACGTGCTGGCCGGCAGCTTCGACTACATCGGCGCCGAGAACTACGCCGCGCTCGCCGACGACCCCAACCTGGGGGCGGTGCTGCGGTCGACCGGCGTGTTCTCGATCGGCCTGGTCGTGCTCAACCTCGGCCTGGCGTTGCTGCTGGCCGTCCTGCTCAACCAGAAGCTGCGCGGGACCATCGTCTTCCGCACCCTGTTCTTCTCCCCCGTGGTGGTCTCGCTCGTCGCGTGGACCATCGTCTGGGGCTTCCTGCTGCAGGACAACGGCGGCGTCAACGGCCTGCTCGACACGCTCGGCGTGGACGGCCCCAACTGGCTGCGCGGCGAGGGCACGGCGATGCTGTCGGTGATCGTCGTGCAGGTGTTCAAGAACGTCGGCCTGAACATGGTGCTGTTCCTGGCCGCGCTCCAGGGCGTGCCGGCCGACCTGTACGAGGCCGCCGAGGTCGACGGCGCGAGCCGGATGCGCCAGTTCTGGCGGATCACCGTTCCCCTGATCAGCCCGACGATCATGCTCACGTCGATCATCACGGTGGTCGGCTCGTTGCAGGTCTTCGCGCAGATCGCGGTGCTGACCCAGGGCGGGCCCGGCACCTCGACCACGGTGCTCGTCTACTACCTCTACCAGCAGGCCTTCCAGTTCCATCACTTCGGCTACGGCGCGACGCTGTCGATCCTGCTGTTCGTCATCGTGCTCGCGCTGACCGTGCTGCAGTGGCAGATGCGCAAGAGGTGGGTCTTCCATGAATCGTGACCTGTCCCGGCGGACCAAGCTTGTGCTCTACGGAGTGCTGATGGTCCTGGCCGTCCCGTTCGTGTTCCCCACCTGGTGGATGGTCACCTCGTCGCTGAAGCCGGTGGCGGACATCTTCTCCTTCCCGCCGCAGCTGCTGCCGACCGATCCGCGGCTGGACGCGTACCAGCGGGTGTTCGAGCTGCAGCCGTTCGGGCAGCAGTACCTGAACAGCCTCTACATCGCGCTGCTGGTCACCGTCGGCACGCTGGCCGTGGCGTCGCTGGCCGGGTACGCGTTCGCGCGGATCCGGTTCCGGGGGCAGAACGTGCTGTTCCTGGTCGTCCTCGCGGGCCTGCTCATCCCGAGCGAGGTGACGATCGTGCCGCTGTTCCAGATGTTCTTCAAGCTCGACCTGATCGACACCCACTGGCCGCTGATCCTGGTGCCGATCTTCGGGGCGCCGAGCGTGCTGGCGACGTTCATCATGCGGCAGTTCTTCATCAGCCTCCCCGGTGAGCTGGAGGAGGCGGCGCGGGTCGACGGACTGGGACGCTTCGCCACGTTCTGGAAGATCGCGCTGCCGCTGTCCCGGCCCGCGCTCGGCGCGGTGGCCATCTTCACGTTCCTGCACAGCTGGAACCTGTACCTGGAACCGATCGTGTTCCTGTCCTCGCCGGACAAGTTCACCCTGCCGCAGGCGCTCACCCAGTTCGTCGACGCGTACGGCGGTCCGATGTGGGACGTCCAACTCGCGGCGGCGTCGATGACCGCGCTGCCGGTGCTGGCGGTGTTCGTCATCGCGCAGAAGCAGTTCGTCGAGGGACTCGCGCACACCGGCCTGAAGGGATGACCGCGCCGGTCGTCGGGATCGACATCGGCGGCACCAAGACCGCCGCCGCGCTCGTCGATCCCGGCGCGCGGGTGCTCGGCCGCCGGGAGGCGCCCACCCCCGCGCGCGGCGGGCCGGCCGCAGTGCTGGACACCGCCGCCGGGCTGGCCGCCGACCTGCTCGCCGCCGCCGGCCCCGGGCCGGTCGGGGTGGGCACCGCGGGCACCGTCGACCCGGCCACCGGCGCCATCCGGTACGCGACCGGCAGCCTTCCCGGATGGTCCGGCACCCCGGTGGCCGACGAGCTGGCCGCGCGGCTGGACCGGCCGGTACGCGTCACGAACGACGTCGCCGCGGCGGCGCTCGGTGAGTGCTGGGCCGGCGCCGGACGGGGCCGGGGGCACGTGCTGCTGGCCGCCGTCGGCACCGGGCTGGGCGGCGCGATCGTCCGCGACGGACGGGTCGACGGTGGCGCCCGGGGCGCGGCCGGTCAGCTCGGGCACCTGCCGGTCCCGGACGCGCACCGGCTGCGCTGCGGGTGCGGCCGGTACGGGCACCTGGAGGCGATCGCCTCCGGCACCGGCCTGGCCGCCGCGTACGCGCTCACCGGCGGTGACCCGGTCACCGGCCGGGAGGTGGCGCGACGCGCGGCGGCCGGTGACGCAGCCGCCCGGCAGGTCGTCAACCGGGCCGGCACCGCGCTCGGCGCTTCGCTGGCCGGGCTGGTCGCTCTGCTCGACCCGGAGGCGGTGGTGGTCGCCGGCGGCGCCGCCGGCACCCTGCTCCCCGCCGCGACCACCGCCTACCGGGCGGAGCTGCCAGGCGGCTGGGCGCACGTGCCACTGCTTCCGGCGGCCCTGGGCGCCGACGCGGTGGTGGTCGGCGCCGCCCGGCTCGCCACCGCACCGATCCACCACGACGGAGGGACCAGCACGTGAGTGTCCTGGACGAACTGGCCGGCGGGCTGGTCGTGTCCTGCCAGCCCCTGCCCGACGACCCGGACGACCCGATGCGCGACCCGTACGTCCAGGCCCACGTGGCGGCCGCCGTGGTCCGCGGCGGCGCGGTGGCCGTCCGGGTCAACGGCCCCGACGACGTGCGGGCGGTACGCGCCGCCGTCGGCGTGCCGGTGATCGGGCTGTACAAGCACGGCACGCAGGGCGTCTTCATCACCCCGACCGCCGGGCACGCGCTCGCGGCGGCGCGGGCCGGGTCGCACGTCGTCGCGGTGGACGCCACCGACCGCCCCCGGCCCGACGGGCGGACCTTCGCCGACACCGTCCGTGCGGTCCACGAGCAGACCGACGCGCTGGTCCTGGCCGATGTCGCCACGGTGGCCGAGGGCGTCGCCGCCGTCGAGGCCGGCGCGGACGCGGTCGCCACCACGCTGTCCGGCTACACGCCGGCCGGCCCACCGATCGACGGGCCCGATCTCGGGCTCGTGGCGCGACTCGCCGCGCTGCTGCCCGTGCCGGTGATCGCCGAAGGGCGTTACCGGACCACGGAGCAGATCAGCCGGGCCTTCGAGGCGGGCGCCCACGCGGTGGTGATGGGCAACGCCGTCACCTCACCGCTGTGGATCACCCGCCGGCTGGTACCGGCCACCCCTCGGGCGGCGAGCGCGCCGGAGAGGAAGGAGCATCGATGAGGAGAGGACGCAAGACGTTCACCGCGACGCTGGACCGGGTCACGGCGGTACGGGTCGAGGTTCCGTGGGACCGGCCGTTCGAGGTCACGCTGGAGCGGGGCCTGCGGCTGCGTTGACCGGTGCGGGTGCGGTCCCCGGGGGCCGCACCCGCCTCAGCGGGGAGTCAGCAGGCAGAACTCGGTGCCGTCGAGGTCGGCGAGCACCACGTCGTCGGCGGTGTGCCGGCCCGTACCGGCCCGGCTCGCGCCGAGCGCGAGCAGCCGGTCGATCTCCGCGTCCCGGTCACCGGCCGCGACCAGGTCGAGGTGCAGGCGGTCCCGGCCTCCGTCGGGCATCAGCGGCGGGCCGCTCCAGGTGACCTTCGCGCCTCCGCGCGGAGACTGGATCGCGGTTTCCTCGTCCTGGTCCCAGACCAGCGGCCAGCCCAGCGCCTCGCTCCAGAAGAGGCCGGCCGCCCGCGTACCGTCGCAGTTGACCGCGCCGACCGGGCCGCAGCCGGCGAGGAAGGTGTTGCCCGCCCCGATGACGCAGAACTCGTTGCCCTCCGGGTCGGCGAGCACGACCTGGTCGTCGTCCGGGCCCTGGCCGATGTCGATGTGCCGCCCGCCCAGCGCCAGCGCCCGGTCGACCGTGTCCCGCTGGGCCTGCGCCGACGCGCTGGTCAGGTCGAAGTGGATCCGGTTCTGCACCGTCTTCGGCGCATCGCTGGGCAGGAACCGGACGCGGAGGTCGCTGTGGGCGTCGCCGCCCAGCGCCACGCCCTCGTGCGGGTCGTCGATGATCTCCCGGCCCAGCACCCCGGACCAGAACCGCGCGAGCCGCCGCGGGTCGTCCGCGTCGAGGCTGACCGCGTAGAGGTGAACCGCCATCCGCCCGTCTCCGATCCCCGCCGCCGATCGTCGGCAGGTCCGGAGCGTAGGCCGGGCGGGTCCGGCCGCGCAGCCGGATTTCCCCACGTCCGGGCAGGGCCCGCGACGCCGCGCTGTCGCGTTACTTGGCCGGCAGCGTGCACGCGAAGCGGACGCCCCGGTCGACCCAGCGGGCCAGGTCGGCGTCGCGCTCGCAGGCGGCGGGCGACACGGTGACCCAGCCCCGCATCTCCCGGCCCCGCATGACTGTCGCCTCGGCGCCGGGCTCGGCGAGCACGCGCTCGGCCCCGGCCGGGTCGACCCGGACCATCAGACCGCCTGCGCCACGCACGACCACCGCCATGTTGCCGCGCAGCATCATCGCCAGGCCACCGAACATGCGCCGCTCGGTGATGCCGGGCTCGCGCCCGAGGCGTTCCCGTACCCGGTTCGCCAGGTCCTCGTCGTAGGCCATGACGGCATCGTGGCATCCGGGTCCGACAGCGGGCGCGCGTCAGGCGCCGACGCGCTGTTCGGGGATGGACAGGCCGTAGAGCGCCATCAACTCAGGGCTGTCGATCCGGCTGCCGTCGGCCACCGAGTCGCAGGCGATGTCGACGATCTGGTCCTTGTGCGCCAGCAGGTACGGCCGCGCCCCCACGTCGGCGCTGGCCAGCGTGGCGATGCCGGACCAGTGGCGGCGGCCGAACAGCATCGGGTAGCCGCGCAGCCCGTCGTAGGTGGCGCAGACCAGCACGTCCGGGTACGGCAGCGCGGCGACCCGGCGGACCGCGGTCGCGGTGAGCCCGGGCATGTCCACCGGCACCACGACCACCGCTTCGATGTCGTCGTCGGTGAGCGCGGCGAGCCCGGCCCGGATCGAGGAGCCGACGCCGGTGCCCCAGGCACGGTTGACCACGACGGTGGCGCCGCTCAGGTCGGTGGTCTGCCGCACCTGCTCGGCCGCCGCGCCCAGGACGACCACTACCTGCGCGCAGCCCGCCTCGGCCATCGTGTCGATCATCTGGCTGACCAGCGGCTTCTCACCCTGGTGCAGCAGCGCTTCGGGTCCGCCGATGCGGCGGCCGCCACCGGCGGCGATGATCATTGCAGCGATCCGGTTCAGCGGTGCCCCCTCGATCTGGGGACGGACCGGGCACAGCCGCCCGGTCCGTCCCGTCGTACGCACACCGGACCCAACGAGCGCGACCGAGGGCGGGTAGCGGGGCAAAACGGAAAATTGCGTGACTATGCCGCGTCCGCGTAGCAGTCGACAGTGGACAGGTCGAGCGGGAACCGGACCGGGGTGTCGCCGAACAGCAGCCGGGTGGCCCGCGCACCGGCGGCGGTGACCGCCTCGGCGACGGCCGCCGCCTGCCCGGCCGGACAGTGCACCATCACCTCGTCGTGCTGGAAGAAGACCAGCTCCGCCTCCGTACCGGCCAGCTCGGTGCGCAGCGTCGCCAGCAGCGTGGAGGCCCACTCGGCGGCCGTGGCCTGGATGACGAAGTTGCGGGTGAACCGCCCCCGCGACCGGGCCGCCCGGGCCGACGGGCTGTGCGGGTCGGCTCCGCCGTCGGGCATCGGCTCCTCCCCCTCGGCGAACCCCACCGACCCGGGTGGGCAGGTGCGCCCCAGCCACGACCGGACCAGCCCGCCCGCCTCACCCGTGCGCGCCGCCGCCTCGACGTGGCCGAACGCGGTCGGATAGTTCTTCCGCAGCACCGCCAGCGCCGGCACCGCCGCCCCGCCGGTCTGCCCGTACATCGCCCCGAGCAGGGCCACCTTGGCCCTCGCCCGGTCACCGGCGAACGCGTCCCGGGCCAGCGCCGCGTACAGGTCACCGGCGCCACCCGCCGCGGCGAGCCGCTCGTCGCCGGAGACCGCCGCGAGCACGCGGGGTTCGAGCTGACCCGCGTCGGCCACCACGAACGTCCAGCCCGGGTCCGCCACCACCGCCCGCCGGATCACCTTCGGGATCTGCAATGCCCCGCCGCCCCGGGTCGCCCACCGGCCGGAGACCACGCCGCCTGGTACGTACTCCGGGTGGAACCGGCCGCCCGAGACCCAGGCGTCGCGCCAGGCCCAGCCGTGCGCCGTCCAGATCCGGTACAGCACCTTGTATTCCAGGACCAGCGGCGCGGCCGGGTGCTCGACCCCGCGCAGCACCCAGGCGCGCGTGTTCGGCAGGTCCACGCCCGCGCGGGCGAATGCCCGCAACAGCTCCGCGGGCGAGTCGGCGTGCACCTGGCGTACGCCGAACGCGTCCGCGATGCGGGCCTGCAACTCGGCCAGCCGGCGCGGTGGCCCGCCGACCGGGGACGGCTCGCCGAGCAGGTCGGCCAGGATCGCGTCGTGCACGTCGGCGCGCCACGGCAACCCGGCCGCGCCCATCTCGGCGGCCACCAGCGCGCCCGCCGACTCGGCGGCCACCAGCAGCCGGAACCGGCCGGGGTGGGTGGTCGCGGCGATCCGGGCGAGCTGGTCGGCGTACACCCGGGTCAACGCCGTGATGCCCGGACCGGGCGGGCCGGACGGCGGCGCGAACAGCGCGGCCTGGGCGTGGCCGGGCGGCTCGGGCGCGCGGGGCGCCGGGTCCGGCGGGACCGGCGCGCCCGTCACGCGGGCCCAGGCGGCCGGTAGCGCGCGTGGCTCACCCCACCGGCCCGCGTGCCCGAGCAGCAGCGCCTCGGTCAGCTCGACGTCGTGGCAGCGGTCGAGCCGCACCCCGGACCGCAGCAGCGCCGGGTAGACGCCCGCCCAGGCGGCCCACAGCCAGCGGGGGTGCCCGGCGGACTCCCGGGCGGCCACGGCGGCGGCCAGGTCGGCCACCTCCTCGGCCGGGCCGGACGGGGTGCCGTCGGCGTGCAGCGGTTGCAGCACGCCGCCGCCCCGCTCGTCCGCCTCCACCGCCACCAGCACGGACTCGATTCTGCCCGGTGCCCCTGACACGCTCCGCGTGGAAGGAAGGGCCCCCTGTTAACGCCTGCGGTAGAGGAAGGGCCCCTTGTTAACACCGGGTGTTAACAAGGGGCCCTTCCTTACATCCGGAGGGTTACTTGCTGACGCCGGCGGTGAGGCCGGACTGGACCTGGCGCTGGAAGACGATGTACACGATCAGCACCGGAAGCATCGCCATGGTGACGCCGGCGAACAGTCCGGACCAGTCGGACTTGTAGCCCTGGTTGACCGACAGCTCGATCAGCCCCTGGGCGATCACCTGGTTCTTCGGCTCGCCGGAGACCGACTGCATGAGCAGCGTCGGCAGGTACCACTGGTTCCACTGGCCGAGCACGTTGAAGATGCCGATGCTGATCAGGCCCGGTTTGGCCATCGGCAGCATCACGCTGAAGAACGTGCGGGTGTGCGAGGCCCCGTCGACCTGGGCCGCCTCGGCGATCGAGTCGGGCAGCGTCCGGAAGAACGAGTGCATGAAGAAGATCGTGAACGACAGCGACCAGGCCACGTAGACCAGGATCAGCATGAGGTGCTTGTTCGGGCCGAGCAGCGGCAGGCTGACCCCGGTGTTGTAGACGCCCTTGAACAGCGGCACCGCGGCCAGGTAGATCGGCAGCGTCAGCCCGGACAGGAACATCCAGTAGATCAGCCGGTTGCCGCGGAACTCGTAGCGCGCCAGGGCGTACGCGGCCATCGAGCCCAGCAGCATCGTCAGCGTCACGCTGAACACGAGCACGAGCAGCGTGTTCAGGAAGAAGCTGTCGATCCCGGCGGTCCAGGCGCGGGCGAAGTTGTCCCACTGCAACGCGTCGGGGATCAGCGACAGCGGCTCGCGGATCACCTCGGAGTCGGTCTTGAGCGCCGACATCACCACCCACAGCAGCGGGTAGACCACCATGATCGCCCAGACCGCGAGGAACAGGTGCGAGAAGCCGTTGAAGATCCGGCCGCCGAAGCCGTTGCCGACGTCCCGCCGGTCCGCGGGCGGCCGGTCCGGCGGCGCCGTGTCGGACCGGGCCGGGCCGGAGGTGTGGGTCACCGTGCTCATCGTCCAGACCTCCTCAGTACTCGATCCGCTCACGGCGGGTGATCCGCAGCTGGAGCGCGGCCAGCAGGATGGTGAAGATGGCCAGCGCGACGGCGATCGCGCAGGCGTAACCGAACTGGCCCTTCTGGAACGCGTTGAACTGGATCACCGAGGCGAAGATCTCGCTGGCGTGGTTCGGCCCGCCCTGACTCGGCGTCATGACGAAGACCAGCGCGTACATGTCCAGCGCGATGAAGCCCAGATAGACCCAGGCGACCGAGACGCTGTCCCGCAGCAGCGGCAGGGTCACCCTGAAGAACGTGTGGAACCGGCCCGCGCCGTCGAGGATCGCGGCCTCGTAGATGTCCTTCGGGATCGACTGCATCGCGGCGGAGAACAGCACCATGTAGAAACCGGCGCCGCTCCACACCGCGATGAACAGCAGCCACCAGAGCACCGCCGGCACGCCGAGGAACGGCTCCGGGTCGGCGGTGAAGGCGATCGGGTTGTCCGCGTCGACCAGCCCGATCTTGATGAGCAGGCCGTTGATCAGGCCCTGCCCGTCGGTGCGGTAGATCTGCTGCCACATGACGGCGATGACCACCAGCGACAGCACCTGCGGGAAGAAGAAGATGACCTTGTACATCCCGGAGCCGAACACCCCGCGGATGCCGGCCCTGTCCTCGCGTCCGCCCACGTTGAGCAGGAACGCGAGGAACAGGGCCAGCGCGATCGTGAACAGCGGCACGGTGACCAGGAAGAACACGTTGTGCCAGAACGCCTTCCGGATCAGCTCGTCGGAGAACAGCCGGACGTAGTTGTCCAGCCCGACGAAACGCTGGGAATCGGAGTACCCGCCCCAGTCGGTCAGCGAGTATCCCGCCGCCTGGGCGAACGGCCACACCACGTAGAACAGGTACAGCGCGACGGGCAGGGCCAGGAAGCCCGTGACGAAACGCGCGACTCCGTGCCGCATTGGACTCACTTCCTCGCGGTGATCAGGCGGTGCGGGTCTGCTTCTTGATCGACGAGTCCTTGGCGACCTTGTCGGCGGCCGCCTGCATCTTGTCGACGAACTGCTGCGCGGTCAGGCGGCCGGCCATCAGCTCCTCGGAGAGGTTCTGGCTCTCCTTGTCCAGGTCGGCGTAGAAGTCCGGGAACTTCACCGAGATCAGGTCCGAGCTGCCGTTCTTCATCAGCGAGTTCGCCGACGCCAGCGCGGTGTCCTGGACGTTGTCGCCGGAGCCCTTGGTGGAGGCCAGCGACTTGGTCAGCTCGGCGAACTTCGCCGAACCGGCCTTGGAGAGGATGGCCCGCAGGAACTCCTTCGCGGCCTCCTTGTTCGGCGCCTTGCTCGGCACCACGAAGCCCTCGCCGGAGGAGGCGAAGACATCCTTGGCCGCCTTGTCCCCGCTCTTGCTCCAGTAGTCGGAGATGGTCATCTCGAAGCCCGGCGGGATGGTCGCGGCCATCTCGTTCTTCAGCCACGTGCCGACCTGGATGAAGGCCGCCTTGCCGTCCAGGAACGCCTGCTGCGACTGGGTGTGGTCGAGCTTGCCCGGCAGCAGCAGCTTGTCCTTGACCAGCTTCTCCCACGGCTCCAGCGCCGCGACGATGCCGTCGGCCTTCCAGGCACCGTCCTTCAGGTTGTCGATGTCGACGACGGCCTGCTTGCCGACCGCCTTCCAGATGCTGGCGAACAGCGCCCAGCGCGGGTAGTAACCGTGCACCGCGTCGTGCACGTACGGTGCCATGCCCTTGGCCTTGATCTTCGGCGCGAGCGCGAAGAACTCGTCCCAGGTGGTCGGCGCCGTCCACCCCTCCTTGGAGAACAGGGCCGCGTTGTACCAGTTGCCCCACACCGTGTACGCCACGTTGACCACGTAGAACTTGCCGTTCTGCGTACCGTCGGCGACGGTGCCCGGCAGCAGGCTGTCGGCCACCGTCCCCTCGCTGTCCCAGGCCGGCGCGGTGAGCAGGTCGTCCAGCGGCTCGATCGCGCCCTCGTTGATCAGCGTGCTGCGGTCCATCATGTCGGCGCCCGAGTTCATCACCAGGTCGCTCGGCTGCGTCGCCATCTTGGGCTGCTCTTCGGTCTTGATCTTCTGGGTCGAAGACATGTTGACCGTGATGTTCGGGTGCTTGGCGTTGAAGATGACCTTGTCTTCCTTGGCCCACTGGTCGCCCAGGCCACCGTTGAAGACGACCACCTTGACCGCGCTGCCGTCCTTGACGCCGAACGGGTTGTCCTTGCTCTTGGCCGCGCCGCCGTCGTCGGACTTGCTCGGCTCGCTGCCGGCGCACGCGCTCAGCAGACCCGCCGCCGGTACGGCCAGCAGACCGGCCGCCGCGGCCCGCCGCAGCAGCGTCCGCCGGCTGACGTCGCCGAACTTCTCGGGGGAAACCGACATCTTGTCTCTCCTTGTGGGTCGGGTCAGGCGGTACGCCGGAGACGCCCGGCGTACCGCGACTCGAGGGCGAGGTTGTGCTCGTCCCCACCGGGGACGTTGGCGGAGAGGTAGACAGGGGGTACCTCTCCGGCCTGGTGGAACCGTCGTACGACCTCGGCGGTCAGCAGCTGCGCCAGCAGCGCCGCGGTGACCGACGAGACCGCACAGACCGCGCCGCCGCCCTCGAGCGGCAGCAGTGCGTCGCCGTACGGCGCGCCGTTGTCCAGCACGACGTCGGCGAGGTCGGCGAGCCGGTGCCCGGAGGGGTGCCGAGGAGCTACCCGGGCGGTGTGCTCGACCGAGGTGACGGCGATCAGCGGATGGCCGCCGCGCTTGACCAGCGTCGCCAGCTCGACCACCGAGCCGTTGATGCCGGACTGCGAGGCGACCACGAACACGTCCTCCGGCTGCGGCGCCGCCAGGGCGTAGAGCTGGTGCGCCACGGCCGGGTCGCGTTCCAGCTTCGGGTCGGCGAGCACGTCGCGGGGCGCGTCGCCGTGCAGCACGAGGTCGTGCAGGGAGAGCCGGTTGGCGGGGACCAGGCCGCCGGCCCGGGCGACCAGCTCGGCGGCGAACGCCTCTGAGTGGCCGGCGCCGAACGCCTGGAGGACGCCGCCCGCGCGCAGCCCGGAGGCGATCAGGTCGGCCGCCCGGTCCACCGCCACGGCCTGGCTGTCCACCAGCCGGTCGAGCACCGGGCGGACCGCGTCGGCGTACCGCTGGGCACTGATCATGAGAGGGCCCCCTTCGCGGCCTTGTGCCCGTCGACGGCCTGGGCGGTACGCCGGAAGGCCGCGTGAGCGCGGTCGTGGGTGCGCTGCGCCACCGCGATGTAGAGCAGGTCGAGCACGACGAGCTGGGGGTGCCGGGCGGAGAGCGCGTCGGGCCGGAACGTGGTGGCCTGGCTGGCGGTGACCAGCACGATGTCGGCCAGCTCGGCCAGCGGCGAGCGGGGGAAGCCGGTTAGCGCGACCGTGGTGGCCCCGCGGCTGCCCGCTTCGGCGAGCAGCTCGATGGTCTCCCGGGTCTGGCCGGTGTGTGAGATGCCGAGCGCGACGTCGCCGGCGCCGAGCAGCGCGGCGCTGGCCAGCCCTTCGTGCACGTCGCTCCAGGCCCAGGCGGCGACGCCGATGCGGTGCAGGCTGAACTGCATCTCCTCGCCGACCAGGGCGCTGCCGCTGGCGCCGAAGATGTTCACCCGGCTGGCCCCGGCGATGGCGACCGCCGCCCGTTCCACCTCGTGCAGGTCGAGCAGCGCGGCGGTGTCGTGCATGGCCCGCGTGTCGGCGGCCATGATCTGGTCGAGCACCCGGGACAGCGGGTCGCCGGGCTGGATCTCCCGTCCGATGTCGACGGTCCAGCCGGCCGAGCGGGCCCGCCCGGTCTCGGCGGCGATGCCGAGTCGCAGGTCGGCGTAGCCCTCGAAGCCCATCGCCCGGCAGAACCGGGTGATGGTCGCCGGTGACGTGCCGCTGCGCTCGGCCAGCTCGACGATGGTCGCCCGGGCGGCCGCCTCCGGGTCGCTGAGCACGTGCTCGGCGACCCGGCGCAGCGCACCGGTCAACTCTCCCGTACCGGCCCGCACCCGGGCCAGCACCCCGTCGGCGCCCAGCCGGTCGGCCGGAACGGCATCGACCACCGCGGTCGCCGCGGAAGTCTCCACCTCGTGCTCGGCCATCGGCGGAAGCCTTTCGGAAAGAGTGTTAACTGTTAGTGGTAAAAGTTCTTACTGAAGGCCCCTCCGTGTCAAGGGCGTGGGCGAAGTTTTCAAACTGTTACCTGGCGCACCCACGCGATCTTGCGCCCGGCGACGCGGCCGACGAGCATGAGAACCATGTCGGACACCGTCGTGCTCGGCCTCGATGTCGGGGGCACGTCCACCCGCGCGACCGCGCTGAGCCTCGACGGCACGCGCCTGGGCGCCGGCCGGGCCGGCGGCGGCAACCCCACCAGCCACGGCGCCGAGCGGGCCGCCGCCGAACTGCTCGCCGCCCTGCGCGCGGCGCTCGCCGACATCGACCCAGGTCGGGTACGCGCCGGCGTCATCGGCCTCGCCGGGGCCGGCCGCCTCCTGGCCGACCCGCACGGCCGCGACGCGTTCGACAGCGCGTGGGCGCAGGCGGGGCTGCGGTGCCCGTACGCCGTGCACGGCGACGCGCTCGTCGCCTACGCCTCCGGCACCGCCGCCCCGGACGGCACGGTGCTCGTCGCCGGCACCGGCGCGATCGCCGCCCAGGTACGCGACCTGCGGCTGGACCGCACCGCCGACGGCCACGGCTGGCTGCTCGGCGACGCGGGCTCCGGGTTCTGGCTCGGCCGGGAGGCGGTCCGCCGGCTGCTGACCGACCTGGACCGCGCGGACACCCCCGGCGGCCTGGGACGCCTGGTGCTGGCGGAGCTGACCGGCACGACCGAGGTGGACGCTCGACCGCGCGCCACCGCCGGAGCCGTGGTGCAGGCGGTGACGCGGCGACAGCCGGTGGAACTGGCCCGGCTCGCCCCGCTCGTGGTGTCGGCGGCCCGCGAGGGGGAACCCACTGCCGTCGCGCTGATCGCCGAGGCCGCGGCGCTGCTGGCGGAGAGCGTCTCCCGCATCCGCCCGCCGGGCGCGACCGATCCGGTGGTGCTCGGCGGCGGGCTGCTCACCGGCGACACCCCGCTGGCCGGCACGGTCCGCGCGGAACTGGCCGAACGGTGGCCGGGCACACCGCTGCACGGCGCCGGGGACGGGGCGGCCGCCGCCGCCTGGCTGGCCGCCCGGAACCTGCCCGAGGTGACCGACCCGGCGGCGCTGCACGCCCGCCTGGTGCCCCCGCCCGCCTGACCCGCCCGCCGCGCCGCCCCATACCGCCGCCCTGCGCAGTGCTGCGGCGCTCGGCCGTTGGGTGGAACGCCATGGGTGTCAAAACACCGGTTTGACACCCATGACGTTCCACCCGCCGCTTCCGGCGGCTCTCGGCGCGAGCCGGGCACTCCGGCTGGTCAGGATCGGTCTTGCGAGTTCGGCTGAGCCTGGTGCCAGCTCTGCGGGGCGGGCTGGCCCGGGTGGGCCTGCGGCGCGGCGCCGTACGGTGCGGGCTGCCCCGGGGCGGGCGGGACCGCCGGACCGGACTGACCCTGCCCCGCCGCCGGGTACATGCCGGGCTGCTGCTGCCCGCCCGGGTAATGCGGTGCGCCCGCGAACTGCTGCTGCCCGCCCGGGTACTGCTGCCCACCGGCGAACTGCGGCGCGGCGGCCTGCTCGCGGGCCTCCTTGCGGGCCTTGACGGCGCGC
Source organism: Micromonospora sp. WMMB482 (assembly GCF_019038635.1). Lineage (NCBI taxonomy): Bacteria > Bacillati > Actinomycetota > Actinomycetes > Micromonosporales > Micromonosporaceae > Micromonospora > Micromonospora sp. WMMB482. The sequence continues at coordinate 141,794 of NZ_JAHOPD010000020.1, forward strand.
ACGATCAACAGGATCGGCAGCACGAAGACGTAGAAGAAGATCCGGTAGCTGTCGCCGTCGTGGAGGAACAGCAGGTAGAAGCCGTACCCGAAGAAGGCCAGGCCGATGACCACGTTGAGGATCCGGGAGCCGGTCCCCTGTTCCTTGACGGCCACACCGACGGCGATCATCGCGATGCCGCCGAGTAGCAGCAACAGCGTGTAGAGGAGGAAGAACATGAGATTCCTGTCGATAGATGAGCGTGCCGGCTCACCCTAGGTCAGCTCGATCCTCCCCACTGCCCCGTTGCCCGTGGCAACCACCTCACTTGAGCTGCCCGGCGGTCAGTCCGGACTGGACCTGACGCTGGAACGCCACGTACACCACGAGAACCGGCAGCACCGCGATGGTCAGGCCGGCGAACAACTGGGCGTAGTCACCGGCGTAGCCCTGGCTCACCGCGAGCGAGCTCAGTCCCTGGGCGAGCATCCGATCCTGCCCGTCGCCGGGCAGGAGCACCTGGGGCAGCAGGAACTGGTTCCAGTGGCTGAGGAAGTTGAAGATGCCGACACTGATCATTCCCGGTCTCGCCATCGGCAGCATCACCCGGAAGAACAGCCGGAAGTGCCCGCAGCCGTCGATCAGCGCGGCCTCCGCCACCGACGTCGGCAACGTCCGGAAGAACGCCGTCAGGAAGAACACGGTGAACGGCAGCGAGTACGCGGTGTAGACCAGGATCAGGCCCGGCCAGGTGCCGAGCAGCCCCACGCTGCGGACCACGAAGAACAGCGGCACCAGCGCCAGGAAGACCGGGAACATCATGCCGCCGACGAACAGGTAGTAGACCACCTGCCGGCCGCGGAAGTCGTAGCGCGCGAAGACGTACGCGGCGGTGGCGCCGAGCAGCATGGTCAGGCTCAGCGAGCCCGCCACCACGACCAGGCTGTTGAAGAAGAACCGGCCGATGTGGGCGGTGGTCCAGGCGCGGGTCCAGTTGTCGAACCGCAGCGCCTCGGGCAGCCCCCACGGCTCGGCGATGATCTCGCCGTTGGTCTTGAGCGAGCTGAGCACCATCCAGGCCAGCGGCAGGACCGTCATCGCCGCCCAGAGCAGCAGGAAGCCGTGCGAGAAGACGTTCGCCACGCCCAGCTCGCGGCGCGGCGGCGGGTCGGCCGGGCGGGTCACGTCGGCCGGACCGGCCGCACCGGTCGTGGCGCCGGCCGCCGCACCGGGATCCACAGTGGTCACGAGTACTCGATCCGATCACGCCGGGCGGTGCGCAGCGCCAGCACCGCCACCGAGAGGGTCAGGAAGAACATCGCCACGCCGATCGCCGAGGCGTACCCGAACTTGTTCTCGCTGCCGAACGACGTGTCGTACATCCGCAGCCCGATCACGTCGGAGGAGAAGTTCGGTCCGCCGTTGGTCATGAGCTGGACCAGGATGAAGCCGTCCAGCGCGGCGATGGCGAGGTAGATCCAGGCCACCTGGATGGTGTCCCAGAGCAGCGGAATGGTGATCTTCCGCAGCATCGTGGTGCGGGACGCGCCGTCGAGCAGCACCGCCTCGTAGATGTCACGCGGGATCGCCTGCATGGCGGCGCCGAAGAGCACCACGTAGAAACCGACGTTGCTCCACACCATCACCGCCAGGACGCACCAGAACGCGAAGCGGGGGTCGCCGAGCCAGGCCGGGGTGGCCAGCCCGACGGCGCGCAGGGCGCCGTTGAGCAGGCCACTCGTCGGGCTGTAGATCTCCTTCCACAGCAGCGCGATGATCACCACCGAGAGCACCTGCGGGAAGAAGTAGACGAGCCGGTAGACCGAGGTGCCCCGCACCCCTGTCACACCGGCCCGGCCCTTGCGACCGCCCATGGTGAGCATGCTGGCGAAGAACAGGCCGAGCCCGATCGTCACCACCGGCACCACGGCGAGCAGGATCGCGTTGTTCTTCAACGCGTTCCACACGTACCCGTCGTTCAGCAGCGTGCGGAAGTTCGCCAGGCCGACCGGGTCGGCCTGCGCGGAGTAGCCCATCCAGTCGGTGGTGGAGATCTGAAAAGCCTGGAGGTACGGCGACAGCACGAAGATGCCGTACAACGCCAGTGGTGGGAGCAGGAACGTGAGGATCAGGGGGAGGCGGCCCTGTCGCATCACGCGGACCGCTTGTACTTCTTGACCGAGCTGTCCTGGGCGATCGAGTCGGCGCCCTTCTGGCACTGGTCGAGGAACTCGGCCGGGGAGATCCGGCCGCTGAAGAACTCGCCGCAGGCCGCGTCGACCAGGTTGCGCTCCAGCTTGCGGTAGTAGTTGTTGTAGACCCAGTTGAAGCCGTTGGACCCGGACGCGTCGAGCGCCTCGACCACGGTGCTGAGCCCGTACGGCAGGTCGATGCCCTCGGTGGCGCCGGCGACCACGGGCAGGCTGGCGACCTTCTTGGTGAAGTCCTGGGCGCCCTTGCGGGAGAGCATGGTCCGGAAGTATTCGAGCCCGCCTGCGACGTTGCGCGCTTTCGCCGGCACCATGAACGGCTCGCCCGCGGTGCCGCGGATCGCCTCGTACGGCAGCTTGTCACCGCTGCCCAGGCTGGGCGTCGGCGCGACGGTCATGTTGAAGCCGGGCGGGGTGACGTCCTTCTGCTCGCTCTCCAGCCAGGAGCCGCAGGAGATGAACGCGGCCTTGCCCTGGCACCACGCGGTCTGGGACTGCTTGTGGTCCAGGCCCGGGGAGCCGTCGAGGATGAACTTGTCCTTGACGATCTGGTGCCAGGCGTCGGCGGCGGTCTTCATCGCGTCCGACTTCCAGGCGTTCGGCTCCAGGTTGTCGATGGCCAGCGCGACCGACGGCCCGCCGAGCTTGATCGCGGTGGAGATCAGCGGCCAGCTCATGTAGCGGGGGTGCACACCGGCGTACGTCCAGGGCGCGATGCCCGCGGCCTTGATCCGGCGGCAGAGCGCGATGTGGTCGTCCCAGGTCTTGGCGTCCTCCCAGCCCCGGTCGGCGAACAGCTTGGTGGAGTGCCAGATGCCGTACACCGTGTAGGTGTAGTTGAGCACCAGGAACCGGCCGTCGTAGGAGCCGACCTCGACGGTGCCGGGCAGCAGCGTGTCCTTGACCGTCTTGCCGGGCGTGTCCAGGCTCGGCGCGGCGAGCAGCTCGCCCAGGTCGGCGAGCGCGTTCTGGGAGACCAGGCCGTTGAAGTCGATCTGGCCGGCGCCGGAGTTGTTCACCACGTCCGGCGGGCTGCCGTCGACGAAGCGGGGCTGGAGCGTCTTGCTGATCTCCGCGGTGGCCGAGTGCTTGATCTCCGCCTTGGGGTGGCGTTCCTTGTACATGGCCTCGTGGGCCTTGGCGTAGTCCTCCCCGAAGCCGCCGTTGAAGATCACCACTTCCAGCGGGGCGTCCTCGGCCACGCCGAGCGGGTTCTGCTCGCTCTTGGTGCCCTTGTACGCGCCCTTGTCGCCCTCGTCGCCACCGCCTGAGGTGGCGCAGCCGGCGAGCAGCCCGGCGGCGGGGGTGGCCAGCAGACCGGCGGCGGCGCTGCGCCGCAGGATCTCACGCCTGTTCATCGCATCTCCTCGGTCCGGGTACGCGCGGTGAGCACCCTGTCGCTTGTCTTCACAGGAAGCACTTCCAATGAAGAATTTCTACGACAGTGCGACGGGGACCACAAGACCTCTCGACCGATCCGTTATCCGTACCGGTCGGGCCCGGCCGGCCCGGCCCGGGCCCGTGCGCCGCCTGCGGCAGCTCGCGCGACGCACGCCGCCGGGACGGGAGCGCTACATCGACCTGCGCCGGGCGCCGGCCGTCACCATGGTCGTGCTCGGCCACCGGGCGGGCAGCGCGCCGCCGGGCGGGTCGACGCTCACGCCCCGATCGAGGCGCGGATCGCCTCGACCATGATCGCCAGACCCTCCCGGGCCTCGTCCTCGGTGAGCGTCAGCGGCGGACCCATCCGGATCACGTTGCCGTAGAGGCCGCCCTTGCCCACCAGCAGGCCGCCGGCCCGGCACGCCTCGAAGACGCGGGTGGTCAGCGCCGCGTCCGGCTCGACGGTTCCCGGGTGGACGAACTCGACGGCGAGCATCAGGCCCTTGCCGCGTACCTCGGCGACCTGGTCCAGCCCGGCGGTGGCCGCGCGCAGGCCGTCGCCCAGGATCGCGCCGACCCGGGCGGCGTTGCCCTGGAGGTCGTGGTCGAGCAGGTAGTCGAGCACCGCGTTGCCGGCGGCGGTGGAGACCGGGTTGCCGCCGAACGTGGAGAAGCTGATCGCCGGCACCGACTCCAGCACCTCGGCCCGGCCGACCACACCGGCCAGCGCGAAACCGTTGCCGATACCCTTGGCGAAGGTGAGCAGGTCCGGCGTCACGCCGTGTGCCTGGTAACCCCAGAAGTGCTCGCCGGTCCGGCCCCACCCGGTCTGCACCTCGTCGCTGATCAGCAGGATGCCGTGCTCGTCGAGCACCTTCTTCCAGGCGGCGAACAGCCCGTCCGGGCCGTGCACGAAGCCGCCCACGCCCTGCACCGGCTCGGCGATCAGGCAGGCCACGTCGCCGGCGGTCTGGGTGGCGAGCACCTCGCGCAGATCCTCGACCGCCGCGTCGACCCGGTCGGCGGCGTCGAGCCGGGCCAGCAGCCCGCGCAGCCGTTCTCCGGAGTGCAGCCAGGCCACCCGCAACGGGCTGAGCGCGCTGGCCGACCAGCCGCGGTTGCCGGTGACGCCCATCGTCGCGTACGACCGGCCGTGGTAGCTGTTGCGGACCGCGAGGATCTGGTGTGAGCGCCGGTGGTTCGTGGCGACCAGCAGCGCGGCCTCGTTCGCCTCGGTGCCGGAGTTGGTGAAGAAGACGCGGGCGTCCGGGATGCCGGAGAGCCGGGCGATCTTCTCGGCCAGTTCGACCTGCCCGCGGATCAGGTAGAGCGTGGAGGTGTGCACGAGGCCGGTCCGCAGTTGCCGTTCGACCGCCTCCCGGATCTCCGGGATGTCGTGACCGACCATCGTGGTCAGCACCCCGCCGAAGAAGTCCAGATAGGTCCGGCCGGCCGCGTCGGTGACCCGGCGGCCGGAACCGGCGACCAGTTCGAGCGGTTCGGCGTAGTAGAGCGGCATCCAGGACGGGAGCACGGCCCGGTGCCGGGCCAGCAGGTCGTCGGAGGTCATCGGCGTACCCTTCAGCGGAGGTGGATCCCCGCACGTTCCCACCACGGCCGGGCAGGGACAAGAGCTGCGTGACCCGCGCCCCGCCGGGTCCGGCCGGCGCCCGGCGGTAGCATCCGCCGGGTGCGGACGGATCAGGTGACGCTGCCGGACGGCGCGGCGGGGACGACACGGGAGCGACTCCTGACCGGGGTCAGGTTCTGGGTGGAGTCGGCGCCGGTGCGGCGTCTCGTGGCGCACTTCGGCGGCGACTGGCCCGACGGCGACCTGGCGGCGGTGCTGGCCGGACTGGACGCGTTCTCCGCCCGCCGCTGGGACTTCCGGCAGGGACGGGAACGCCCGGACGCCCGGGAGCCGGCGTTCGACCCGGCCACCGCCGGGCTGGTGCTGAACGCCGCCGCCGCGCTGGGCCTGGTCCGCGCCGTCGCGCCGGCCCGATCCGGGTACGCGCACCTGCTGGTGCTCGGCGGACTGGCGCACGCCTGCCTGCGGCGCACCGCGTACGCGGCGGCACTGACCCGCGCGGCGGCCGAGGTGACCGGCGAGGTGGCCGTGCTCGGCAGCTTCCGGCCGCTGTCCGCGGCCGAGTGCCGCACGCTCGACGCGGCCGGCCTGTCCGGCTGCGCCACCGAGGTGGACGTCCTCGACGCCGGGGTCCGGCTGGCGTTCGGGGTGGCCGAGCCGGACGACGAGAGCGGTGACCCGGCCGGTCATCCGCACCGGGCCTGGTCCTCGCGCATCTACCGGCCGGACGGGCTGCCTCCGGTACGGGTGCTCGCCGCGCCGTCCGGCGAACCGGACCGCCGTCGCGCGCACACCGCCGACACACAGCGGTTCTGGGCCGAGCACGTGCGGCTGCGCGCGGGCGACGAGGTGCTGATGGTGACCGCCCCGATCTACGTACCCTTCCAGCACTGCGACGCGCTGCGGACGCTCGCCGTGCCGTACGGGTGCGGCATCGAGACGGTCGGGGTGGACCCGGCCGCACGCGCCGCGGTCGCCGTACCGGAGCCCACCCTGACGCCGGGCCGCTACCTGCAGGAGATCCGGTCGGCGCTGCGGTCGATGCGCGCGCTGCACGCGACGCTGACGGCCGGCTGAAACCGGCGTGCGGTGCCGAAGCTGACTCAGCGGGCGGTGTCCGCGACCGCCTGCGCGAACACCTCGGAGCGGTGCTCGAAGTTGCGGAACCGGCCGTAGCTCGGCGCGGCCGGGGACAGCAGCACCACCCCGCCGGCCGGGGTGAGCTTGCGGGACAGCCCGACGGCGGCAACCAGGTCGTCGACCAGCTCGGTACGCACCGACGGCAGCCCGGACAGCGCCTCCACGATGCGGGGGCCGCTGTCCGGCACGCCGATCACGGTGATCTCCCGGCCGGCCAGGTGCGCGCGCAGCGGGCTGTAGTCCAGCCCCCGGTCGGCGCCGCCGACGATCACGGTCAGCGGCCGTCCCTCGTACGCGTCGATCGCGTGCATGGCCGCGTACGGGCTGGTGGCGAGCGTGTCGTCGACGAATGTGAGCCCGGACGGATCGGCGATCTCGGTGAGCCGGTGCGCCAGACCTTGGAACTCGGCGACCGCCACGGCGAGGCTGTCCCTGCGCGCCACCACGTCGACGCCGAGCGCGTCCAGCACGGCGAGGGCGACGCAGAGGTTGCCCTCGTTGTGCCGCCCGACCAGCGGCAGCACCGCGCGCGGGAACAGCGGCGTGTCCCGCTGGTGGAACCACTGTGTGCCGTCCGGCCCGGTGGCCACGTGCGTGGTGTCCGGGGAGCCGGCCCGGATCGCCGCCCGGTCGCCCAGCTCCGCCACCAGGCGCGGGTCGGCGCCGTTGACCACCACGGCGTGCGGGCCGTGCGCGATCAGGTTCAGCTTGTCCCGGTAGTACTCCCGCTCGCCGCCGTGCGCGTCCAGGTGCTCGGGGAACAGCGCGGTCACCACCGCCACCCGCGGCGAGTCGGTCAGGTCGGAACACTGGTAGCTGGACAGCTCCAGCACGTACAGCTCCGCCTCGGGCAGGTCCAGCAGCGGCACCCCGATGTTGCCGCCGAACACGTTCGGCCGGTCCATCGCGGTGAGCAGGTGGCTGATCAGGCTGGACGTGGTGCTCTTGCCCTTGCTGCCGGTCACCCCGACGGTCCGGTCCGCGTGGTCGGCCATCCACAGCGCGCTGCCCTGCGTGACCGGTACGGACCGGCGGCGCAGCTCCACCATCCACGGGTGGGTGTTCGGCACGCCCGGTGAGCGGACCACCAGGTCGGCGGCGGCCAGGCGCTCGAAGCCCTCCTCGCCGGTGACCAGCGGCGCCGCGGCGGCGAGCGGACCGTCCCAGGGCAGCGTGAGGAAGTTCGCGCTGTCGTCGACCACGACCAGGCCGGCCGGCCCGTGCGCGGCGATCGCTGTCACCGCGGCCCGGCCCTCGCGACCGGCGCCCCAGACGGCGACATGACGTCCGCGCAGATCAGACAGGCGCACGGGCACTCCTCGGACTCGGTCGACGCACGGCGGGCAGGGTCCGGCCCAGCCGGACACGGACGGACGAACCAGGGCCTAGTATGGCGTGTGCCCAACGAGCAGCTGCGGCGGATGGACGCCTTCACCTTCCCGTCCTACTCGATCGACTTCGCCACCGGCGAGGTCCTGTTCGACTACGCCCTGACCGGTCCCGACGGCGAGCAGCGGTTCACCGAGGTGATCACGCTTCCGCTGCCGGCCGAGCCGGTCTCCGACGCCACCGCGGCCACCCTGGCCCGGGTGCTGGAGCTGCTGCACGTGGTCGCCGGTGTCAGCTACTACAAGGCCGCCGCACCGCCCCGGCTGGTGCTGCCCGCACCGCTGGGCGCCGCCGCCGTCGAGCTGGTGACCGCCGTCTACACCAAGGGCCTCGCCGAGTACGCGTACCGCAACGAGCTGCCGCACGTGCTGGAACTGCGTCCCGAGGTACCATCCGGCACCGTGGACCCGGCGGAGCCGGTGGACAACTCCGACCGTCGTCCGCTGTCGGCGGTGGGCGGCGGCAAGGACTCGATCGTCACGCTGGAGGCGCTGCGCCGCGCCGGCCTCGACCCGGTGCCGTTCTCGGTCAACCCGAACCACGTGATCGTGTCGGTGAACGTGGCGTCCGACATGGTGCCGCTGGCCGCCCGCAGGCGGCTGGATCCGGTGCTGTTCGAGCTGAACGCGGCCGGCGCGCGCAACGGTCACATCCCGGTCACCGCGATCAACTCGCTGATCGCCGTGGCCACTGCGGTGCTGCACGGGCTCGGCCCGGTGGTGATGTCGAACGAGCGGTCCGCGTCCGACCCGAACCTGATCTGGAACGGCCACGAGATCAACCACCAGTGGTCAAAGGGTGTCGAGGCCGAAGGGCTGCTGCGCGCGGCGCTGGCCGAGCACGCCGGGCTCACCGAGCCGTACTTCTCGTTGCTGCGCTCCCTGTCCGAGCTGCACATCGCCCGGCTGTTCGCCGAGATCGACCGGTACGACGCGGTGGTGACCAGCTGCAACGCCGCGTTCAAGCTGCGTGATGCGAGCGAGCGCTGGTGCCGCGACTGCCCGAAGTGCCGGTTCGTGTTCCTGGCGATGGCGCCGTTCATGCCCCGGGAGCGGCTGACCGGCATCTTCGGTGGTGATCTGCTGGCCGACGAGTCCCAGATCCCCGGCTACCGGGAGCTGCTCGGCATCGACGGGCACAAGCCGTTCGAGTGCGTGGGCGAGGTGGAGGAGTCGGTGGTCGCGCTGAGCCTGCTCGCCCAGCAGGAGCAGTGGCGCGACGCCCCGGTGGTACGAGCGCTGGTGGCGGCGCTGCCCGACACCGCCTGGCAGGCGGCGGCGACCTCCGACGTGTTCACCCCCGGCGGCGACAACTACGTCCCCGCCCTCTACGCCAAGACCCTCACCGCCCTGACCTGACCCGCCCCCGCCCCCCCGCCCCCGCCCCCGCCCCCGCCGATCATGAACTTGACGGTGCGAATTCGGGCGAAACACCGGCTCAACTTCATGATCAACGCTCGCGTCTCATCAAGCTTGGAGTTGTGGCACCGCGCAGACCTCGCTTCCTGGGCATTCCGGGCGCCACAACTGCAAGATCGGCGAGCTCGCCGGGACCGGCGTGACAGGGCCGCGTCAGGGAGTGCGGATGGCGTCCAGGGCCAACAGGGCCACGTGCAGGGAGAGGCACCTGTCGACCGAGTCGAGGTCGGCGTCGAGAATGCGGCCGATCCGGGCCAGCCGCTCGTAGAACGCCGGCCGCGACAGGTGTGCGGCGGCGGCACCGGCCGACTTGTTCCGCCCCTGCTCCAGATAGGCCCGCAGCGTGCCGAGCAACTGCTCCCGCGGGTGCTGGGCGTCGTAGGCGAGCAGCGGCCCGAGTTCACGCTCGACGAACGTCTGCAACCGGGGCTCGTCGCGTAGCAGGTGCAGCAGCCCGGCCAGCCCCACGTGCGGCAGCCGGTAGCAGGGCAGATCCCGGGGATCCCGCCGGGCCGCCTCGGCGACCTGCCGCGCCTCGATCAGCGACCGGCGCGCCTCGCGCAGGCTGCCCACGCCGGACCCGGCCGCCACCACGATCGCGGCCCGGGGCGGCGCGTCGGCCGGTCGCGCGCTCCCCGACGTCACGGCCCGGCCGGCGGGCCGGTCAGGCGACTCCGACAGGCGGGACGCCGGAGGGCGGGCGGGGGCGGCGTCGAGGCGTACCCGGCGCAATGCCGCGGCGAACGCGGACAGTGCCTTCTCCTCGGCGGCCGGGTCGGGAAGCGCCAGCAGCGCGCCCACGGCCTGGTCGTCGAGCGGGCTGGTCAGCGCGGTGAGCTTGGCGTCCCGGACGGCCTGGCTGACCGCCTCGGCGAGGTCGCGCAGCCGGGCCGGGCCGGCTTCCGGGCCCTCGGGGTCGGTGTCGCGGCGTCCGCCGCGCCGGGCGGCGGCGGGCTCGTCGTCGGGGGTGCCCGCGTCACCGGACGGCTCGTCGGCGCGGTACCGGACCACCACGCCGACGAGGTGCCGGCGGTCCAGGACGACGCCGAGCGCCTTGGCGCGCAGCGCCACCTCGTCCACCGGGCGGGTGTGGTCGATCAGGGCGGTCAGGAGCGTACGGTGGATCTGCCGTTCCAGGCCCTCGGCGTCGCGGCGGATCAGCCGGCCCAGGGCCAGCGTGGAGGCGGCCCGTTCGATCAGGATGGTCAGCCGGGTCGGCGGGGTGGACTCGGTCACCGGCCAGCGCAGCAGCAGCCGTCCCCAGTCCTGTCCGCGCGCGCCCACAGTGGTGACGAGCCAGCCGCTGTCCGGGTCGTACGCGGTGCGCCCGGCCGGGCGGATCTGCCGCGAGTGCCGCTCCCAGCCGTCCAGCAGCAGTTGGGCGTTCTCCCCCGCCGGGTCGTACGCGAGCACCTGCCGGGACAGGTTCTCCAGCACCATCGGGCAGCCGGCCAGCTCGGCGGCCTGCCGCAGCACCTCGCCGGGTTCGGCGCCCTCCACGGACAGCTCGGTGAACCGCTGGTGGATCTCCTCGGTGGCGCGCAGCTCGGTGAGCTGGGCGTCCACGATCAGCGCGTGCACCGCCTCGGTGATGCGGACGAACGGGGTGCCCCGGCGCAGCTCGATCAGGGGCAGGCGGCGGCGTTCGGCGGCGGCGGCCATCACCCGGGGTACTCCGCTGACGTAGCGGCGGCCCAGTTCGACTGCCAGCCCGGAGACGCCGACATCGGCCAGGGCGCCGATGAACTCGCGGAGCCCGGCGTCGTCGCCCGGCAGGCCGATCCCGGTGGTGAGGACCAGTTCCCCGCCGCCGAGCAGGGTGGCGATGTCGGGCACCTCGGCGATGTGCACCCAGCGCACCGGCCGGTCCAGCCCGGCGGTCCCGGCGACCAGGCGCGGCGCGCCGTTGCGCACGGGCACCAGGTCCAGCACCTCACGCACGGTAGGGAACACGGGCGACACGCTACCCTGCGTCACCACCATTGCCGAGAGCCGGACCGCTGCCCGGTGGGGCGACGGTGCGCGGACGGCGGCGATCAGTCGACGCCGAACTCCATCGCGGCCCGGTCGAGCGCCTCGTCCTCGGCGGTGGGGACACCCCGGGAGGCGATGGCCTCCGCGCCGCCCTGCGGCATGGCTCCGATGAGCCCGGTCGAGGCCGCCTGGGCGGCGCCGACGACCCGCTGCGGTGCGCCGCCGCCGACCATGCCGACGGAGGCGTACTGCTCCAGCTTGGCCCGGGAGTCGGCGATGTCGAGGTTGCGCATGGTGAGCTGGCCGATCCGGTCGGCCGGACCGAACGCCGAGTCCTGGGTGCGCTCCATCGACAGCTTGTCCGGGTGGTAGCTGAACGCCGGGCCGGTGGTGTCGAGGATCGAGTAGTCCTCGCCCCGGCGCAGCCGCAGCGTGACCTCGCCGGTGACCGCCGTGCCGACCCAGCGCTGCAGCGACTCGCGCAGCATCAGCGCCTGGGGGTCCAGCCAGCGACCCTCGTACATGAGGCGGCCGAGGCGGCGGCCCTCGTTGTGGTAGTTCGCGAGCGTGTCCTCGTTGTGGATGGCGTTGACGAGCCGCTCGTAGGCGGCGTGCAGCAGCGCCATGCCGGGGGCCTCGTAGATGCCCCGGCTCTTGGCCTCGATGATCCGGTTCTCGATCTGGTCGGACATGCCCAGGCCGTGCCGGCCGCCGATGGCGTTGGCCTCCAGCACCAGGTCGACGGCGCTGCCGAACTCCTTGCCGTTGATCGTCACCGGGCGGCCCTGGTCGAAGCCGATGGTGACGTCCTCGGCCGGGATCTCCACGGACGGATCCCAGAACTTGACGCCCATGATCGGCTCGACCGTCTCGATGCCGGTGTCCAGGTGTTCGAGCGTCTTGGCCTCGTGGGTGGCGCCCCAGATGTTGGCGTCGGTGGAGTACGCCTTCTCGGTGCTGTCCCGGTAGGGCAGGCCGCGCTCCAGCAGCCACTCCGACATCTCGGTGCGACCGCCCAGCTCGGTGACGAAGTCGGTGTCCAGCCACGGCTTGTAGATCCGCAGCTGCGGGTTGGCCAGCAGGCCGTACCGGTAGAACCGCTCGATGTCGTTGCCCTTGAACGTCGAGCCGTCGCCCCAGATCTGCACGTCGTCGGCGATCATCGCGCGGACCAGGAGCGTGCCGGTCACGGCGCGGCCCAGCGGCGTGGTGTTGAAGTAGGCCCGCCCGCCGGAACGGATGTGGAAGGCGCCGCAGGTCAGCGCCGCCAGCCCTTCCTCGACCAGGGCGGCGCGGCAGTCGACGAGGCGGGCGACCTCGGCGCCGTAGCTGAGCGCGCGGCCGGGCACCGAGGCGATGTCGGGCTCGTCGTACTGGCCGATGTCAGCGGTGTAGGCGCAGGGGACGGCACCCTTGTCGCGCATCCACGCGACGGCTACCGAGGTGTCGAGGCCGCCGGAGAAGGCGATGCCGACACGTTCGCCGATGGGCAGGGAGGTGAGAACCTTGGACACAAGGAAGATTATGCACCGCCTCGCATGGTCATGCAACCTGCTCCTCAGATCGGGTCCGCGCGCCCCAGCTCCCAGAACGCCACCGCCGCGGCGGCCGCCACGTTCAGCGAGTCCACCCCGCGCCGCATCGGGATCACCACCCGCACGTCGCTGGCCGCCTGCGCCGCCGCGGTCAGCCCCGGCCCCTCCGCACCCAGCAGCAACGCCGCCCGCTCCCGCTGCGCCGGGGTCAGCCGCTGCATCGGTACGGCATCCGGCGCGGGCGTCATCGCGAGCACCGTGAACCCGGCCGCCCGGACCTGGTCCAGCCCTTCCGGCCAGCTGTCGAGCTTGGCGTACGGCACTGCGAACACCTCGCCCATGCTGACCCGTACGCTGCGCCGGTACAGCGGGTCGGCGCAGGTCGGGGACAGCAGCACCGCGTCGACGCCGAGCGCGGCGGCGCCCCGGAAGATCGCACCCAGGTTCGTGTGGTTGTTGACGTCCTCCAGGATCACCACCCGCCCGGCCGCGGCCAGCACCTCGTCGGCGGAGCGCAGCGGCTTGCGGTGGAACGACGCGAGCACGCCCCGGTGCACGTGGAAGCCGGTGGCGCGCTGAAGAACGTCCGGCGAGGCCGCGTACACCGGCGCGTCACCGGTGTCCAGGTCGGCGAGCTGGTCGACCCGCTTGGCGTCGACCAGGTACGACCGGGCCGGGTAGCCGGCCCGCAGCGCCCGCCGCAGCACCAGCTCCCCCTCGGCGATGAACAGCCCGTGCGGCGGTTCCCAGCGGGTACGCAGCTCCACGTCGGTGAGCGCGCGGTAGTCGGCGATCCGGTCGTCGTCGGGGTCGGTGATCTCGTGGACGGGCACCAGGCGATTCTGCCCGGCCCGCCCGGCCGCTCCGGCGCGGGCCGGGTTTCCGCCGTCCCGAGCGGGGAACGGAGCCGGACGGCCGACGGCGACGGCGGGACCACCATGGGCGCGGATCACGACGGCGACCTCCCCAGCGACGCCACCGTCGCCGACTACCTGGTGGCCCGGCTCGCCGAGTGGGGCGTGCACCGCTACCACGGCTATCCCGGCGACGGGATCAACGGCATGACCTCGGCGTCGCGGCGCGGCGTACCGGCCGCGCTCGCCACGTACCGGCCCCGCCGCCGGGGCCGCTGAGGCGTCAGGTCCGCGCGTAGCGCAGCAGCACCGACCGCCCGTCGAACGTGCGCGTCTCGGCCAGCCGCAGCTGCTGCCGGGCCAGGTCGGGCAGCACCTGCCGGCCACCCCCGAGCACCACCGGGTGCACGATCACCTCGTACTCGTCGACGAGCCCGAGCGCGGCCAGCGCCGTCGCCGCGCCGGTGCCGCCGGTGACCAGCAGGTCACCGGGGAACCGCTCGCGGACCTCCACCATCTCCTCGGCCAGGTCGCCGCCGCCGACCACCACGGCGCCGTGGGAAGCCTCGGCGAGCGTGCGGGAGACCACGACCTTCGGGGTACGCCGCCAGATCGGCGCGAACGCCAGGTCGTGCGGGTGGTCGGAGATCGACTCGGCCTGCGGCCAGTAGGAGGACATCATCTCCCACACCCGCCGTCCGTAGACGAAGGCGGCGGCCCGCTCGGACAGACCGATCGAGTACGCGGACAGCTCCTCCCCCATCTCCGGCCAGTCGAACTCGCCGTTCGGCCCCTCGATGAAGCCGTCGACCGACGTGTGCACCCCGTAGACGAGCTTGCCCATGATGTGTTCCTCCGCTTCGCACGGCGCCCCCGGAACGGGCGCGCTCGCCAGTGGGTCGGAGCCGGCCGGGCGGATCCGACAGCCCGGCGGCGTCGATTTCCGGCTCGCCTCCGGGCGTGATCCGCCCCGTGATGATCGCCCTGATCGGCGTCGACGGCTCCGGCAAGACGACCCAGGCCAGGGCGCTCGCGGCGCGGCTGCGCGAGCGGGGTGTCCCGGCGCGGTACTTCGAGAACGCCGGCGGGCGGCGGAACCGGCTGGCCCGGGCGCTCGGCCGCGCCGACGGCGTGGCGCTGTTCGGCCGTACCGTCTATCCGGCGCTGGAGGCGACGGTGCGCGCGGCGGCGATGGCCCCGGACCGTGGCGGGCGTTAAGAAGGGGCCCCTGCTCTACCTGAGGCGTTAAGAAGGGGCCCTTCCTTACCCGCGGCCGCGCAGCCAGCGGAGCACGTCGGAGGGCAGCTCGCTCTCCTGGCGCTGCTCGCGCCGGTCCGGCTCGGTGCGGCGGGGCGGCTGCGGGCGCTGCGGGTCGCCGACCAGCGCCCGGCTCGGCGCGGTGAAGTCGGCCACCGGCTTGCCGGTGAGCGCCGTCTTGATGGTCCGGGCCACCGCGTCGATCACCTTCGCCTGCACCGCGGAGCCGACCAGGTCGGTGACGTCGTCCGGGTTGGCGGCGATACCAGCGACCGCGACCTGCGGGGTGTAGCCGACGAACGTCTCGGTGGCGTTGCGCTCCGAGCTGCCGGTCTTGCCGGCCACCGGGCGGCCGACGATCCGGTCGACGGCGGTGGCGGTGCCGCCGTTGCACTGGTCGAACGCGGACTGCTGGCCGACCGGGCAGCGGGCCGCGTCGGTGGCGGCGCGGGCCACGTCCGGTTCGAGCACCCGCTTGCAGGACGGCTGCGCCACGTCCACGGCGTCGCCGTCGGGCGCGGTCACCGAGACCACCGGCAACGGCGTGCAGTACGTGCCCTCGGCGGCCACCGTCGCGTACGCGTTCGCCAGGTCCAGCGGGGTCGTGGCGGCCACGCCGAGCGTGAACGCGCCCCAGTTCGCGGCGTCGTCGCGGGCGAACGCGGCGTCGGAGTCGGCCCGGAAGGTGATGCCGAGGCGCTGCGCCATCTCCACCACCTTGTCCTCGCCGACCTGCTCGGCCAGCCAGACGAAGTACGTGTTGACGGAGCGGCCGAAGCCGTCCCACATCATCCGGTAGCCGTCCATCCACTGCGGGTTGGCGTTCGCCGGGCACCACGTGCCGTCGCAGTTGCCCTCGTCGTCCGAGGCGTACCGGGTGGGCAGCCGGCTGGGGGCGTCGAAGCCGGTGGCCAGCGGCTTGCCGGCCTCCAGCGCGGCCAGCATGGTGAACATCTTGAACGTCGACCCGGCCTGGTAGCCGTCGACGCTGGCGCCGCCGGAGATCAACGGGTTGACCGTGTTCGGGTGGTTGGTCTGCCCGTCCGGGTTGTCGTCGAGGTTGTAGTGCCGGTTCACCGCCATGGCGAGTACCCGGCCGGTGCCGGGCTCGACCGCCGCGATCGGCAGCGCCCGCTTGTCGCCGTACCCGTAGACCTCGGTGGCCTGCTCCTGCGCGGTCTCCTGGATCTTCGCGTCGAGCGTGGTGACGACCCGGTAGCCGCCCCGGCGCAGCGCCTGCTCCCGCTCCTCGGGCGTGCTGCCGAAGGCCGGCTGGGTGAGCCACCAGCGGCGCAGGTAGTCGCAGAAGAAGCCCCAGCCGTCGTGGTCCTGGGCGGTGGCGGTGCAGCCGTTGGGCTGGGCGGTCGGGCGCAGCGTGAGCGCCTCGGCCTTCGCCGCGGCGGCCTGCTGTGCGGTGATCGCGCCGGTCTCGGCCATCGCGTCGAGCACGTACCCGCGCCGGGCCAGCGCCTGGTCCTTGTCGCCGTCGATCGGGCTGTACGCGTCGGGCGACTGGACCAGTCCGGCGAGCAGCGACGCCTCGCCCAGGGTCAGGTCGGCCGGGGCCTTGCCGAAGTAGCGCTGGCTCGCGGCGGCGACGCCGTACGCGCCGGAGCCGAAGTACGCGATGTTGAGGTAGCGGTTGAGGATCTCGTCCTTGGACAGCGACTCCTCCAGCGCGTTCGCGTACCGGATCTCCTGGAGCTTGCGCCCGACGGTCTGCTCGGTGGCGGCCTGCCGCTCCTCGGGGGTGCGGTTCGGGTCGGTCTTGAGCACGTTGCGGACGTACTGCATGGTCAGCGTGGAGCCGCCCTGCTCGGTGCCGCCGCCGGAGACGTTCGCCACCAGCGCGCGGGCGATGCCGCGCAGGTCCGCGCCGCCGTGCGAGTAGAACCGCCGGTCCTCGGCCGCGATGATCGCCTGCCGCATCACCGGGGCGATCTCGTCCAGCGACACGTCGGTGCGGTTCACGTCGTAGAACGTGGTGATCAGCGTCTTGCCGTCGTTGGCGTAGAGGTAGGAGCGCTGCGGCTGCACCGGGGTGCGCAGCGCGTCGGGCAGGTCCGCGTACGCGCCGAGCGCGGCCCGGGCGGCGAACCCGCCGAGCAGGCCCCCGGGAAGCGCGGCGAGCGCGAGGACGAGCCCGGCGAGCAGGCCGGCCAGCAGCACGGTGAACAGCCGCGACAGCGGCGACCTGGGAGACGGCATGGACGCAAGGATTGCCACGAAAGCCGCCTACCGGCCACCTCCCCAGGCAACTGTCAGTTACTTCACGGCGACCGCCCAGCTGAAGAAACGGTCAGCCCGCCCCGAGTGGGCCCTTCGGTGACGCGGGCGGCAGGGGTGCGGCGGCGACGCTGGCGGCGGCCGCGTCCCGGGCGATGGTCTCGGGCACCAGGCGGCCGCTGCGGTAGCCGATGCCGATGCCGGCGACCAGCACGAAGAGCGCGCCGAACGTCTGCAGCGAGCCGATCAGCGCGCCACCGAGGCCGAGCAGCGGGGCAGCGATCATCAGCATCGTCCCGTCGCCGTAGGAGAACATGCCGGACCGGGCGACCGACCAGCCGGTCAGGAACCAGCCCACGCTGTACAGGGTGGCGCCGAACAGCACGATGCCGCGCGCGGTCACGCCGAACACCGGCGTCTGCTCGGCCAGCCCGGCGAACGGCAGCATCAGCACCATCCCGCCGATGCTCGCGAGCAGCCCGGCCAGCGCGACACGGCGGCAGCGGGTGGCGGCGAGCAGGCCGGTGAGCGCGAGCAGGGCGAGCAGGCCGAGCCACACCGAGGCGACCCAGCCGACCAGGTAGAGCGGGCGGCCGTCGGCCGGGTACGGGTCGTTGCCCACCCCGCCGTCGCTGGCCATCGCCACCACGCCGTAGAGGACCGCGTACGCCGGGAGCAGCCAGACCGCCGCGCGGGCGAACCGGCGGATCGACCAGGCCCAGGTCGCGTCGGTCGCAGGCGCTCCCCGGCCGGGTTCGGAGACGAACGGCAGAACCCCGAAGCCCCCACCGGCACGCCGGGATCCGATCGGACCGGCGGGGTCGTGCGCGCCGGGGACGGGGGTACGGGAGAACAGCCGGTTCGCCGGGTCCTTCATGCCTCACCTCGTTCGCGCCGCGGGCGGCCCGGGACGCGCAACGGCGCTCCGGCCCTGCTCACCACCCGTCCTCAAGACCGATGGTGGCAGCCGCCGGAGCGCCGTATGAGGGATTCTCGGATTTGGCGGTCAGCCCCGCTCGCGCTGGTCCGCCGGGTCGTTCACCAGGCTCGCCGGCGACACCGGCTCCGGCGCGGGCAGACCCTTCGGGTTGGTGCCGCCGGTGGCCTGCGCCTCCGCCACGCGTACCTCGTCGTGGATCTCCTGGGCCGCGACGGCCGCGGCCTGGGCGGCCTCGGCGGCCTCCCGCTCGACCTCGCCGGCACTCTTGGCGGCCTCCGGCGACGGCACGTCGCCGGCCATGTTCGCGAGCCCGCCCAGCGCGCCGCCCATGCCCTCCAGGGCCTTGGTCAGCTCGGTCGGAACGATCCAGACCTTGTTGGCAGTGCCGTTGGCGATCTGCGGCAGCGCCTGGAGGTACTGGTAGGCCAGCACCTTCTGGCTCGGGTTGGCGGTGTGGATCGCGTCGAAGACGGTACGGATCGCCTTGGCCTGACCCTCCGCCTGGAGGATCCGGGCCTGCCGGTCACCGTCGGCTCGCAGCACGGCGGCCTGCTTCTCACCCTCGGCGGTGAGGATCTGCGACTGCTTGTGCCCCTCGGCGTTGAGGATCGCGGCACGGCGGTCCCGCTCCGCGCGCATCTGCTTTTCCATCGAGTCGCGGATGCTCGGCGGCGGCTCGATCGCCTTGATCTCGACCCGGGTCACCTTGATGCCCCAGCGGCCGGTGGTCTCGTCCAGCACGCCGGACAGGTGCCGGTTGATCTCCTCACGGCTGGTCAGCGCGCGCTCCAGGTCGAGCGAGCCGATCACGTTACGCAGCGTGGTGACGGTGAGCTGCTCGATGGCCTGGAGGAAGTTGGAGATCTCGTAGGTGGCGCGAACCGAGTCGACCACCTTGAAGTAGAGAACCGTGTCGATCGAGACGACCAGGTTGTCAGAGGTGATCACCGGCTGGGGCGGGAAGCTGACCACCTGCTCGCGCATGTCGACCTTGGTGCGCACCGCGTCGACGAACGGCACCAGCAGGTTGAGGCCCGGGTTCAGCGTGCGCTTGTACCGGCCCAGTCGCTCGACCACGTCCTGACGCTGCTGCGGCACGATCCGCACCGCCTTGAACAGCGTCACCACACCGATCAACGCCACCGCGATCATCAGGATCGCCAGAAACTCCATACCGTTCACCTTTTCGCTTCGGGCAACTCGCCCGGGGTGGAAATGTCGTCCTGCCATACCAGGGCGGTAGCGCCCCGGACCTTGATCACCTGCACCCGCTCACCCTCGGCGTACGTGCGCGTCACGTCGTACGAGCGGGCCGTCCACAGCTCGCCACCGATCTTGACCATGCCCCGGTCGGCGTCGACCGGCTCCAGGACCACAGCCGTGGCCCCCTCCAGCGCCTCGACCCCGAACGGCTGCTCCCCGGTCTCCAGCGACGGCCGGGCGTGCCGCCGGACCACCGGACGGACCACCGCCACCGACAGCGCCGACACCACCGCGAAGACCACCGCCTGGAGCGCCACCGGCGCACCGAGCGCCGCGGCACCGGCCGCGGCGAACGCCCCGACCCCGAACATGATCAGGAAGAGCGTCGTCGTGAAGATCTCGGCGACCGCGAATACCACACCCAGAACGATCCAGAACACGGCGTCCACGAGAACAATCCTGACACGTCCGCGCACGTGTCATCGAACTGTCATGATCGCTAGGATTCGCACGGCGTTCCGCGCCCCCCGGACGACGAGGAGGACGACATGTCCCTGCTGCCCGAGACCGCGCGTCAGGTGGACCTGCTGGTCGCCCGTGCCCAGGCCGAGGGGCGCGGTCCCTCGCTCGCCCTCGGCGTGGTCCGCGACGGCCGGCTGGCGCACCTGGCGGCCGCCGGTGAGACGCCCCGCCCGGACGGCGACCTCCAGTACCGGGTCGGCTCGATCACCAAGACCATGACCGCGGTGCTGGTGATGCAGCAGCGCGACGCCGGTCGGCTGGCGCTCGACGACCCGCTGGACGCCCACCTGCCCGGCACCCCGGTCGGCGCGGTGACAGTGCGCCAACTGCTGGGCCACGTCAGCGGCCTGCAACGCGAGCCGGACGGCGACTGGTGGGAGCGCGCCGAGGGCACGGACCTGGCCACACTGCTGGCCGGGCTGACGCCGGACAAGATCGCCCACCCGCCGCACTTCGTCTACCACTACTCGAACCTGGCGTACGGGCTGCTCGGCGCCATGCTGGAACGGACCACCGGCACCCCGTGGGCGGACCTGCTGACCGAGCGGCTGCTGACGCCGCTGGGCATGCGCCGCACCACGTACCACCCGTCCCAGCCGTACGCCCACGGCTACGTCGTGCACCCCTGGGACGAGACGCTGCGGGAGGAGCCGCGTACCGACACCGGCGCGATGGCCCCGGCCGGGCAGCTCTGGTCGACTGTCGAGGATCTGGGCCGCTGGGCGGCGTTCCTGGCCGACCCGGACCCGGCGCTGCTCTCCCCGGCCACGCTCACCGAGATGTGCGCGCCCATGGTGATCAACGATCTGGACTCGTGGACCGGCGGGCACGGCCTCGGCGTGGAGCTCTACCGGGTCGGCGACCGGGTGTACGTCGGGCACGGCGGTTCCATGCCCGGCTACGTCGCCGGCCTGGCCGTGCACCGGCCCACCCGCACCGCCGTGGTCAACTTCGCCAACGCGTACGGGCTGCGCGGCCACCACATCGGCGCGCTCGGCCGGGAGGCGCTCACGCTGGTGCTGGACGCCGAACCAGCCGCGCCCGCCCCCTGGCGCCCGGCCGACCCGCCCGCCGCCGACGTGGCCGCGCTGACCGGCCGCTGGTGGTGGATGGGCGGCGAGTACGAGTTCCGCGTCGACGCCTCCGGTGACCTGGTCGGCGGCCTTGTGGGCAAGCCACTGCTCCGGTTCACTCCCGAGGGACCGGACCGGTGGCGGGGCCGCTCCGGCTCCCAGGACGGCGAGATCCTCACGGTGATCCGCGACGATTCCGGCACCCCGGTAGCCCTCGACATAGCCACATTCGTCCTGACCCGCTCCCCCGACCAGACCCCCTAACCCCCGCCCCGCCCTCGCCCCCGCCCCCGCCCCCGCCTCGCCGATCTTGCACTTGTAGCCCCCATTTCACCCCGCTTTGCCCGATCCACAGGGACCACAACTCCATGATCGACGCTCATCCACACCGCTCACCGCGGTGATCAAGGACTTTGTGTCGGCGTTGATCTCCAGCACGCCCACAAACTCCTTGATCAACCAGGCGAGGGGTGCCGGGGACGGGGTCTGGAAGGGAGCCCGGGGCGGGGAGCTCGGGCAGGACGGGGGTTCCGGGGTTCGGGGGCGGGCGGAGCCGGCGCACGGCGGGGCCGGGGGGGGACCGTGACCGGCGCAGGGATCAAGCCTGAACGCCCGGAGCCGGGCACGGTCCCCCCGGCCCTCAACCGCAACTGCCCTGGGCGCCCAACCGCAACCACCCCCGGGCCGCAACCGCAACCACTTCGGCCGCAGGCCGAGCAGCCCTGACAGCAACCACGACCGAGCGGCCACCACTCACCCGGGCTCGGTGACGAAATCGATCAGGCGCTCCATCGCGTTGATCAGCGGCGTCTCCACGTCGGCGAAGCTGTCCACCCGGGACAGGATGCGCCGCCACATGTCGGCCGGCTCGGCCACCCCGAGCGCCGCGCAGACGCCCTCCTTCCAGGGCTGACCCGGAGGCACCACGGGCCACGCCGCGATCCCGAGCGCCGCCGGGCGTACCGCCTGCCACACGTCGACGTACGGGTGCCCGGTGACCAGCACGTGCGGCGAGGTGACCCGGGCCACGATGCGGCTCTCCTTCGAGCCGGGCACGAGGTGGTCGACGAGCACACCGAGCCGGCGGCCGGGTCCGGGCGCGAACGCGCGCACCTCGTCGGCGAGCGCGTCGATACCGTCCAGCGGTTCCACCACCACGCCTTCGATGCGCAGATCATCGCCCCAGATCCGCTCGACCAGCGCGGCGTCGTGCACCCCTTCGACCCAGATGCGGCTGGCCTTGGCGACCTGCGCCCGTACGCCGTCCACAGCGACCGAGCCGGACGCGGTACGCCGGCGCGCGGCGGGCACCGGGGCGCGGGCCGGCCGTCGCAGCGTGACCGGCTCGCCGTCGAGCAGGAACGCGGCGGGCCGCAGCGGGAAGTTGCGTCGCCGCCCGTGCCGGTCCTCCAGCACCACCGCGCCGGAGTCGAATCCCACCACTGCGCCGCAGAACCCGGAGTCGGCGTCCTCGACCACCAGGTCGGGTTCGGCGTCGACCTCGGGGGTCACCTTCCGTCGTCGCCAGTCGCCGGCCAGCACGTCCCCGTCGTATCGCCCCGCCATGCCGCAGACGCTAGCCAGCGCCCCGGCGTGTCGCCCGGCGACGCGCCGACCGGGCCGTCATCCGTCGGCACGAACCGGTGCGAAGGGGGCAGTTGGGGCCAGGTCGCGCCGCCGGAGCGGCAGCCGAGACAGCAGCGGCGCGGAGCACGTACCCTTTCCGCATGTCCTCCCCCGCAACGGGCGCGGCCACGCTGGCTCCGCGCCGGTCGAGCCGGTTCGTCGCCTGGGTGCGTGCCTGGCGAGCCGGTCTCGTGCCGTTCGACGAGGTGGCCGACGCCGTCGCCGGCGACGAGGAGCACCTCGTCGCCGACGCCCCCGGCACCTGGACCGACGTGTCGCTGCGGGAGGCGCTGCCCAGCCTCGCCAAGCACTCACCCGACGACATCCGCCTGGTCCTGCCCGCGCCCGGCGACCCGCGCGGCCTGCCCGGTCCGGGCGCGTTCGCCGGGGCGGCGCTGGTGGCGGGCGAGGCGGTGGTGGCGAGCGGGATGGGGCTGGTGCCCGAGGTCCGTACCCACACCTCCGGCTCCGGGATGACCTGGGAGACGGTGCTCTGGCGAGTCCATCCGCTGCCGACGGACGCGCCGAAGGCGTCGCTGGCCACGCCGGGCGCGGCGGAGGCCGAGGCCGAACTCGCCGCCGTGCTGGCCGAGACCACCGCGATGCTGACCCGGCTGGACGTCGCGCAGTGGCGGCCGGAGCTGGCCGGTGCGCTCGCCGCGCTGCGCCGCCCGGACGGCGCCACCGACCTGCCCCCCGGCTTCGACCCACGGGCCCGCCGCCTGTTCGCCCGCGCCGCGGTGCTGGACCGCGTGCTCGCACTGGCCGGCGAGAGCGCGCCGGGCGGCGCGGTGAACACCTACGAGGCGCAGCAGCGGGACGCGGCGCTGCGGCCGCTCACCACCGCGTGCCGGCAGGCCCTGGTGGCCGCCTGCAACGCGCCGCTGCGGCTCTAGCTGTAATGCCCAGCAGCGTTGTTGACGCGGTTGATGGGTGGTTTGCCGCCGAGTGAGGTGTGGTTGCGGTGGTGGTTGTAGGTGTGCAACCAGGCGGGTAGAGCGTCAGCGCGTTGCTGGTTGCTGGTGAAGGGTTGGGCGTAGGCCCATTCGTCGCACAGGGTGCGGTTGAAGCGTTCGGCTTTGCCGTTGGTCTGTGGTCGGTAGCGGCGGGTGAAGCGGGCGGTGGCACCGAGGTCGGTCAGGGCCTGGTGCCAGGCTCGGCCGCGGCGGTAGGCCAATGCGTTGTCGGTCATGACGCGTTCGACGCGGGTGATGCCGTGGGTGGCGAAGTGCTCGGCAGCGCGGCGTAGGAAGCCGGCACAGGTGTCGGTCTTCTCGTCGGGGTGGATCTCGGCGTAGGCGAGACGGGTGTGGTCGTCGATGGCGCAGTGCACGTAGTCGAAGCCGACACGGCTGGCGTTGCGGGCACGGCGGTGTTCCAGGCTGTCGCGGCCCAAGATGCGCCAGCCGCCGCCGTCGCGAACCCGGCCGAGTTTCTTGACGTCGACGTGGATCAGCTCGCCGGGCCGGTCGCGCTCGTAGCGGCGGATGAGCTGACCGGTGGGCCGGTCGAGCCAGGCCAGGCGATGTAGACCGTGCCGCGTCAGAACGGCGTGCACCGTCGAGGCCGGCATCCCGAGCAACGGTCCGAGCCGGCGAGCCCCGAGTTTGCGTTCCTGGCGCAGTTGGCAGACCCGCGCCTCCAACTGGGCGGACGTCTTGTGCGGCTGGTGGTGAGCCCGGCTGGATCGATCCCGCAGACCAGCGTCGCCCTCGGCCCGCCACCGCTGCAGCCACTTGTAGCCGGTGGCCCGAGAACAGCCCAGTTCCTTCACGACGTGGGCCACCGGCCGACCCTGGTCAACGACACGCGTGATGAGCAGCCGCCGGCCGTGGATGGTCAGCCGGGCATTACGGTGGGCCATGAGACCTCCGGTTCCGTGTGGGCGTCAGCACCTCACACCTCGCCGGAGGTCTCGCCTCGTCTCAAGCCGCCACGCCGTCAACAACCCTCATGGGCATTACATCTAGCGGGCCCCGGCCGCGCCCCGGCTCAGACCTCGTCGATCAGGTCGGCCACCGAGTCGACGATCCGCGACGGACGGTACGGGTACCGCTCCGCCTCGGTCCGGCTGCTGATCCCGGTGAGCACGAGGATCGTCTCCAGCCCGGCCTCCAGGCCGCACAGGATGTCGGTGTCCATCCGGTCGCCGATCATCGCGGTCGACTCGGAGTGCGCGTCGATGGTGTTCAGCGCCGAGCGCATCATCATCGGGTTGGGCTTGCCGACGAAGTACGGGTCGACCCCGGTCGCCTTCGAGATCATCGCCGCCACCGAGCCGGCCGCCGGCAGCGCGCCCTCCATCGACGGGCCGGTGGCGTCCGGGTTGGTGCAGATGAACCGGGCGCCGTCGTTGATCAGCCGGATCGCCTTGGTGATCGCCTCGAAGCTGTAGGTCCGCGTCTCCCCCAGCACCACGTAGTCAGGGGCGAAGTCGCTGAGCACGTACCCCACCGCGTGCAGCGCCGTGGTCAGGCCGGCCTCACCGATCACGTACGCGGTCCCGCCCGGCCGCTGGTCGGCCAGGAACTGGGCGGTCGCGAGCGCCGAGGACCAGATCGCCTCCTCCGGCACGTCCAGCCCCATCCGGGCCAGCCGGGCCTGGAGGTCACGCGGGGTGTAGATGGAGTTGTTCGTCAGCACCAGGAACGGCTTGCCGGAGGCGCGCAGCTTCTTGACGAACTCCGGGGCGCCGGGCACCGGCTGCCCCTCGTGCACCAGCACGCCGTCCATGTCGGTGAGCCAGCTCTGCACCGGCTTGCGGTCAAGCATCGTGTCGTCCCCAGGGGTGTCGTCGGGTCGGGCTCAGGGCCGGCGGGCCGGGGGCACGCAGCACACCGCCGGGCAGATGTCCCAGGCGGGCAGCTCGCCGAGCCGGCGGCGCAGCCGCTCGCCGTCCGGGGCAGTGCGCTCCAGGACCAGTTCGCGGACCATCGCCACGAACCGCGGGTCGACCCCGGGTGTGCCGGCGCGGACGAAGTCCAGGCCGAGCTGCTTGGCCGTCTCCAGCGCCTCGGTGTCCAGGTCCCACACCACCTCCAGGTGGTCGGAGACGAAGCCGATCGGGCTGACCACCACGCTCGTCACGCCCTGCTCGGGCAGGGTGGCCAGGTGGTCGTTGACGTCCGGCTCCAGCCACGGCACCTGCGGCGGCCCGGACCGGCTCTGCCACACCAGGTCGTACGCCAGGTCGGGCGCGGCCGCGGCGTGCACCAGCCGGGCGACCTCCTCCATCTGGGCGGTGTAGCGGCCGCCGTGCGGGCCGGCGGTGGCGGCCGCCGACATCGGCACCGAGTGCGCGGTGAAGACCAGCCGGGTGCCGTCCCGCTTCGCCGGGTCGAGCTGGGCCAGCGCGGCACGGACCGCGTCGACGTGCGGCTCGATGAAGCCGGGGTGGTCCCAGAACTGGCGCAGCTTCTCGATCAGCGGGGCGTCCGGGCCGACCGCGGCGCGGGCCGAGGCGATGTCCTCCTGGTACTGGCGGCAGGACGAGTAGCCGCCGTACGCGCTGGTGACGAACGCCAGCGCCCGGGTGATCCCGTCGTCGTGCATCCGCGCGACGGTGTCGGCGAGCATCGGATCCCAGTTGCGGTTGCCCCAGTAGACCGGCAGGTCGACGCCGTTGGCGGCGAAGTCCTCGCGGATCGCCGCGAGCAGGTCGCGGCACTGCTGGTTGATCGGTGACACCCCGCCGAAGTGCATGTAGTGCTCGGCGACCTCGGCCAGCCGCTCCGGGGGCACCCCCCGCCCCCGGGTCACGTTCTGCAGGAACGGGAGAACGTCCTCGGGCCGTTCCGGGCCACCGAAGGAGACCAGCACCAACGCGTCGTACGCCATGGGGCCATTGTTCCCCGCCCGCCGTCACGGCGTGGCGACGCCCCCTGGTCGAGGCGGTGACCACCCGGGCCGCGGCGTGTTAACAAGGGCCCCTTCCGCTGCACGAGGCGTTAAGAAGGGGCCCCTCCTTACATCTCAGGCGCCGATGGCGTGGTAGCCGCCGTCGACGTGGACGATCTCGCCGGTGGTGGCCGGGAACCAGTCGGACAGCAGCGCCAGGCAGGCCCGGGCGGCGGGCTCGGAGTCGGTCAGGCTCCAGCCCAGCGGGGCCCGCTCGGTCCAGGCGTCCTCGAACTGGTCGAAGCCGGGGATGGACTTGGCCGCGATGGTCCGCAGCGGGCCGGCCGCGACCAGGTTGCTGCGGATGCCCTGCTTGCCCAGGTGCAGCGCCAGGTAGCGGGAGGCGGACTCCAGCCCGGCCTTGGCCACGCCCATCCAGTCGTAGACCGGCCACGCCTTGGTGGCGTCGAACGTGAGACCCACCACGGCACCGCCGGCGGACATCAGCGGCAGCGCCGCCATGGCGAGGGACTTGTACGAGTAGGTGGAGACCTGGAGCGCCGTCGCCACGTCCGCCCACGGGGCGTCGAGGAAGCCGCCGCCGAGGCAGCTCTGCGGGGCGAACCCGATCGAGTGCACGACGCCGTCCAGGCCGTCGACGTGCTCGCGCACCTTGTCGGCCAGCCCGGCCAGGTGGTCCTCGTTCGAGACGTCCAGCTCGATCACGGGCGCCGGCTCGGGCAGCCGCTTCGCGATCCGCTCCACCAGGGAGAGCCGGCCGTAGCCGGTGAGCACGACCTGCGCGCCGTTCTCCTGGGCGAGCTTCGCCACCGAGAAGGCGATCGAGGCGTCGGTGATGACGCCGGTGACCAGCAGTCGCTTACCGGCGAGAAGTCCGGACATTGCGTGTCTCCTCCGTGCTCTGCTCAGTGACCCATGCCGAGGCCGCCGTCGACCGGGATGACGGCGCCGGTGACGTATCCGGCCGCGTCCGAGGCGAGCCAGGTGACGACGCCCGCGACCTCGTCCGGGGTGGCCATCCGGCCGGCCGGGATCGACTTGCGGATCTCCGCCTTGCGCTCCTCGGACAGGCCCGCGGTCATGTCGGTGTCGATGAAGCCGGGCGCCACCACGTTCGCGGTGATGTTGCGGGTGCCCAGCTCGCGGGTGATCGAGCGGGCCACGCCGACCAGGCCGGCCTTGCTGGCGGCGTAGTTGACCTGGCCCGCGCCGCCGGCGAGGCCGACCACCGAGGAAATGAAGATCATCCGGCCCCAGCGGCCGCGGAGCATCTTCGTCGAGGCCCGCTTGGCGACCCGGAACGAACCGGTCAGGTTGGTGTCGAGGACGCGGGCGAACTGCTCCTCGGACATCCGCATGATCAGCGTGTCGTCGGTGATGCCGGCGTTGGCGACCAGGACCTCCACCGGGCCGAGCTCGGCCTCGACGGCGGTGAACGCGGCGTCGACCGACTCGGCGTCGGTCACGTCGCACCGCACCCCGAACAGGCCGTTCTGACCGCCGGCTCCGCCTGCGTCAAACCCCGGCTCGGCTGCGCCGGCACCTGGGGCTCCGCTACTGCGGTACGTGACGGCCACCCGGTCGCCCTGCTTGGCGAACGCCTGCGCGATGGCCAGGCCGATCCCCCGGTTCCCGCCGGTCACCAGCACGGTTCGGGCCACGGATCCCCCTCTGCTCCAGTGATCTCTCGGTCGGTCGGAGCCTAGGGGTTACCGACAGGTAAGCGCTAACCCGCGCAGGTCACAGCGCCGCCGCGGCCGGGGTCCGCGGGACCGGCGGCCGCGCGTGCGACACCCACACCCCCGGGTGTACGATCATCGCGTCTGCGGGCCGCTCCGTGCCCGCTCCGGGCTCCGCCGACCGCAGGAGGTGATCGCTGTGCGAGATAGCGATCCTCCCAGTCGTGGCCGGGCCCACCGTCAGCCCCGCTGAGCCACGGCTCGGTCGACGCGGCTGACCCGCTTCCCGCCCTCCGCACCGCATCCCTCTCCGGCTGACACGCCGGGGCGTGGCCTGCCGCGCGGCGGAGCACCCGGTCACGACTTCGTGCGCGTACGTCCCGACCCCCCACGGCCCGCACCGGGCCGACCGTCGCCACGGAGCACACTCATGAGCCGTTACGTCGCCCCGCTGGGCTTCACCCTCGCCGCCGTCTGGGTGGCGGTCCTGTTCGTGCTGGCCGGCGGCGGTCACTGACCACCGCCGGCCGGTTTCCGGCTCAGACCAGCCGGGACGTCCAGAGCAGACTCAGCGCGCCCGCGCACAGCGCCAGCAGCAGCGCGATCCCCGCGTACCACTGGGTGATCTCGCGCGGCTCGGTGCGGTAGCCGATCGAGCTGCCCATGTCCTGGTAGACCTGCTTCAGCTCGCTGGCCGACGCGGCCTCGTAGAAGAAGCCCTGGGTGGTCTCCGCGAGCTGGGACAGCGCGGTGCGGTCCACCGGCACCCGCTGGAGCTGCCCGCCGATGTCCACCTGCCCCGAGTCGGTGCCGAACGCGATGGTGGACACCGGCACGTTCGCCGCCTGCGCCGCCGCGGCGGCCTCCTCCACCGAGCGGCCCGACGTGCGGTAGCCGTCGGACAGCAGCACGATCCGGGCCGGCGGGATACCGGCGGCGCCGTCGGCCGGCACCGAGCGGATCGCCTCCAGGCAGGTGAAGACCGCCTCGCCGGTGGCGGTCGCCTCGGCCAGCACCAGCCCGTCGATCGCGGTGGTGACGGCGGCCCGGTCCTTGGTCGGCGGCACCAGCACGTTCGCCGACTTGGCGAACGAGACGAGCCCCAGGTTGTAGCTCTCCGGCAGCTCGCCGACGAACTGCTTGGCCGCCTCCTGCGCCGCCTCCAGGCGGTTCGGTGACACGTCGTCGGCCTGCATCGACAACGACACATCGATCGCGAGCATCACGGTGGCCCGTTCCAGCGGCTCCCGGGTGTCGATCGCCGGCCGGGCCAGCCCGGTCGCCAGCACCAGCAGGCAGAGCAGGAACGCGGTGGCCGCGATGTGCCGCCGCCAGCCCAGTCCCTTCGGCGCGACGGTACGCAGCAGGTCGACGTTGGTGAACCGCAGCGCGTACTGCCGGCGGTGCAGTTGCCGCCAGACGTACGCGGCGGCGAGGGCGAGCACCGGCAGCACGGCCAGCAGCCACCACGGTTGCATGAAACGGATCATCGAGTCGTCCCTCTGGTGCGGGCGTGCCGCTGCGCGGCGACGAAACGCACCATGTCCAGCAGCCAGTCTCGGTCGGTACGCAGGCGCAGGTGGGCCGCGCCCGCGGCGCGCAGCTCGGCGGCGATCGCACCACGCTGGGCGGCCGCCGCCTCGGCGTACCGGCGGCGCAGGCCCGGGTCGGCGGTCTGCACCTCGTGCAGTTCACCGCTCTCCGGGTCGACCACCGGCAGCACCCCCACGTCGGGCAGTTCCAGTTCCCGCGGATCGACCACCTCGACGGCCAGCACGTCGTGGCGGACCCGCAGCTTACGCAGCGGCCGGCCCCACTGCTGCGGCGGCGCGAGGAAGTCGGAGATCACCACCGCCACGCCGCGCCGCCGGGGCGGCCGGTTGAGCATGTCGACGAGCGCGCCGAGGTCGCTGCGGCCGGGCCGGATCTCGGCGCCGGCGACCGCCCGCAGCAGCCCCTGGGCCTCCTTGCGGCCGGAGCGGGCGGGCAGCCGCAGCATCGTCCCCGGCCCGCCGGTGCCGACCACCGCGCCGATCCGGTTGCCGCCCCGCACGGTCAGGTGGGCCAGCGCGGCGACCGCGGCGACCGCCACGTCCCGCTTGAGCCACCGCCCGGAGCCGAAGTCCAGGCTGGCCGACATGTCGACGGCCAGCCACGTCTCCAGTTCACGGTCGGCCACGGTACGCCGGACGTGCGGCATCGTGGTGCGGGCGGTGACCGGCCAGTCCATCCGGCGTACGTCGTCGCCGGGCCGGTACTCCCGGGACTCCCCCGCCTCGCTGCCCGGTCCGGGCAGCAGCCCGGCGTAGTCGCCCTGGAGCAGCCCGTCCAGCTTGCGGGTGACCATGAGCTGGAGCCGGGCCAGCACGGCCCCCGAGCGGTCGCCGGCGGCGCTCAGCGGGGTGGGCTGGATCACGGCCGCTGCCCGGGCCATCCGTTGTGCGGGACGGCCGGTGGCGGCGGTGTGGCCTGCTGGCGGGGCGCGACGGCGGGCAGCGGAATGGTCGACATCACCCGGTGCACGATGTGGTCGGCCGGTACGTCGTCGGCGAGCGCGTCGTAGCTGAGCACCAGCCGGTGGCGCAGGATGTCCGGCGCGATGTCCTGCACGTCCTGCGGCAGCGCGTAGTCCCGTCCGCGCAGCAGCGCCAGCGCGCGGGTGGCCCGGACCAGGCCGAGCGAGGCGCGCGGGCTGGCCCCGTACTGGATGAGCTGGGCGACGTCGGGCATGCCGTGCTCGGCCGGCGCCCGGGTGGCGAGCACCAGCCGGACCGCGTAGTCGACGAGCGCGTTGTGCACGAACACCTGGTCGGCCTTGTGCTGGAGGGAGACCAGGTCCGGGGTGTCGAACACCCGGGCCGGCTCGGGCGGGGCCACACCCATCCGGTAGACGATCTCGCGCTCCTCGGCGTCGGTCGGGTAGCCCACGACGATCTTCATGAGGAACCGGTCCCGCTGCGCCTCCGGCAGCGGGTAGACGCCCTCCTGCTCGATCGGGTTCTGGGTGGCCATGACCAGGAACGGGTCCGGCACCCGGTGGCTCTCGCCGCCGATCGAGACCTGCCGCTCGCTCATCACCTCCAGCAGCGCCGACTGCACCTTGGCCGGCGCGCGGTTGATCTCGTCGGCGAGCAGGAAGTTGACGAAGACCGGGCCCAGCTCGACGTCGAACTTCTCGCTGGACTGCCGGTAGATCCGGGTGCCCATGATGTCGGCGGGCACCAGGTCGGGGGTGAACTGGACCCGGGCGAACGAGCCACCGACGACCCGGGCCAGGGTCTCCACGGCCAGCGTCTTGGCCACGCCCGGCACGCCCTCCAGCAGGCAGTGACCGCGCGCCAGCAGCGCGACGAACATCCGCTCGACCATCCGGTCCTGACCGACGATCACCCGCTTGGTCTCGAACAGCGCCCGCTCCAGCAGCGTGGCGTCCTGTGCCGGGGTGGTGCCCGCCGGGGGCGGCGCGTCCGGCGCCACCTCGGTCGGGTTCGGCACGTCGGGCGTGGTCGGCTGGGCCACCGGTCCTCCACAGCAGGGTCGTCGTCGCGGCGTGGTGCGTATCAAGACTGTCATGCCTTGCTGAGAGCCGAGGGTGGGAGAGACACGATTTTCGCCGCGCCGTCCGGCCACGCCGTCCCGCCGCGCGGAAAACGCTGAACACGGGTGGACAACAAGGGGTACGCGGTGTGTACGATTCACCCCGTCGCCGGGCGGCTCCCCCCGTGGCCGCCCGGCGCTAAAACTCCCGGCGTGCGGCCTCTAGACTCGCCCCGGTGACGACTCCCACCACCCCGGACGAGACGCTGATCTGCTCGGCGCGGGGGTGTCGCGCACCCGCCGCGTACCAGCTCCGCTGGCACAATCCCCGCCTGCACGCGCCCGACCGGCGCAAGACCTGGCTGGCCTGCCCGGACCACCGCGGCTCCCTCGGTGACTTCCTCGACGCACGCGGCTTCCTCCGCGAGGTGGTCCCGCTTCCCTGATCGCCTACGCTCGAAGCGTGAGCGAGCAGACGAACCGAGCCCGTACCGGCGGCGAGCACGGCAGGTCCTCCCGGTGAGCGGTGACGGCCCCGCCGGCCTCCCGCCCGCCTCGCGCAGCGCGTTGGAGCCCTGGCCCGACACGGTCCGCTGGCAGCCGATCTCCCGCGACCTGATCTGGGTGGAGCTGATCCGGCTCGGCATCGGGCTGGCGGTGGCACTCGTGGTGCTCGGCGTGGCCTGGGCGCTGGCCGGGCACTGGCTACTCGGCGCCGCCGTCGGCGGGGCGCTGCTGCTGGGCGTCTGGCGGACGATCACGATCGTGCGCGCGGTCCGCGCCTGGGGGTACGCCGAGCGCGACGACGATCTGCTCGTGCGGCACGGCCTGCTGGTGCGGCGGCTGTCCATCGTGCCGTACTCGCGGATGCAGTTCGTCGATGTGAGCGCGGGTCCGCTGGAGCGCGCCTTCGACCTCGCCACGGTGCAGTTGCACACGGCCGCCGCCGCGAGCGACGCCCGTGTGCCGGGGCTGCGTCCGGCCGAGGCGTCCCGCCTGCGCGACCGGCTGACCGCGCTGGGCGAGGACCGGGCGGAGGGCCTGTGAGCGAACGGAGCGACTCCGGCGCCCCGCCGCCCTCCGAGGACCGGCCCGACCCGGCGCCGGGCCGGCCGGCGCCGTCCGGCCCGGCGCAGCCTCCTGCGCCGGAACAGTCGCCGGCTCAGGGACAGCCCGGGCCGGGACAGCCCGCCAACGGGTATCAGTGGCCGCCGGCGCCGGGTTACGGCCCGCCCGCCGCGCCGTCCGTCCCCGGACCGCCCGGATACGGGCCACCACCCGGATACGGACCGCCGTCCGGATACGGGCCACCTCCCGGGTACGCACCGCCACCCGGCTACGGGCCGCCCGGCTCGACGGCACCCGGATACGGCCCGCCGCCCGGACCCGACGCGGCACCCGGGCCGTGGCCCGCGCCGCTGCCGCCGTACCCGGGTCCGTGGGGTCCGGCGGCCGGGCCGCCCGCCGGTGGTGAGGAGCCACGGCAGCGGCTGCATCCGCTCAGCCCGGCGCTGCACGGCGCGAAGTCGCTGGTCGTGGTGATCGCCGGGCTCTCCTGGTCGACGCTGTCGCGGGTCGGGTTCGGCTGGTTCGCGGTGCTGGTCACGGTCTTCGTGCTCGGCGCCACCGTGCTGTCGGTGGTGAGCTGGTGGAACACCGGCTACCACCTGGTGGGCCGCGAGCTGCGCGTGTACGAGGGTCTGCTGTGGCGGCGTACCCGGGCCATCCCGCTGGAGCGGTTGCAGGCGGTGGAGGTGGTCCGGCCCCTGCTGGCCCAGCTCACCGGCCTGGCCGAGCTGCGGCTGGAGGTGGTCGGCGGGGGCAAGACCGAGGCGCCGCTGGCCTACCTCAGCGTGGCCGAGGCCACCGCGCTGCGGCAGCGGCTGCTCGCGGTGGCCGGCCGCTCCGCACCGGCGCCGGCTCCGGCGGCCGAGCCCGGCGCACCGGCCGCGCCCGTGCCGGAAGGTCGCCGGCTGCACGCCGTGCGCAACCAGGATCTGCTGATCAGCCAGTTGCTCACGCCGCAGGCGTTCCTGCTGCCGGTCGGCCTGGTGTTCGTCGGC
This sequence comes from Micromonospora sp. WMMB482, assembly GCF_019038635.1. NCBI lineage: Bacteria > Bacillati > Actinomycetota > Actinomycetes > Micromonosporales > Micromonosporaceae > Micromonospora > Micromonospora sp. WMMB482. Next base: position 175,251 of record NZ_JAHOPD010000020.1, read on the forward strand.
GCCCAGTTCCTGTCCGAGGGCTCGTGGTCGTTCATCGCGGTGGCCAGCACGCTCACCGCGATGGCCGGCGTGGTGCTGCAACCGATCCGCCGGGTGCTCGACGACTGGGGCTTCCGGCTCGACCGGGACGACGGCACGCTGCGCGTGCACAACGGGTTGCTGGAGACGCGGATGCAGACCGTGCCGCTGCGCCGGGTGCAGACGGTACGGGCGACCTGGCCGCTGCTGTGGCGGATGAAGGGGTGGCTGCGCCTGCGTCTGGAGGTGGCCGGCTACTCGGCCGGTGAGCTCGAGGACCGCAACCGTCCGGACCGGCTGCTGCCGGTCGGCGACGCGGGCACCGGCGCGATGGTCGTGGCGGAGGTGCTGCCCGGCGTACGACTGGACGCGCTGCCCGCCACGCCACCCCCGTCGCGGGCCCGGTGGCTGCACCCGCTGAGCCGCAAGGTGGTCGGCGCGGGTCTCGACGAGCAGGTCTTCGTGGCCCGCTCCGGGCTGCTGACCAGGCAGGTGACGCTGGTGCCGTACGCCCGGATCCAGAGCGTGCGCGTCACCCGCGGTCCGGTGCAGCGGCTGCTGCGGCTGGCCACCGTGCACGCGGACACCGCCGGTGGGGCCGGGGCGGCGGCCGTCCACCGGGACCTGGCCGACGCGTGGGAGCTGGCCGCGGAACTGACCGAGCGGTCGCGGACCGCCCGCCGGAGCGACAGCGACCACTGACCGCCGGGCCGAACCGGACCGGGCCGGACCAGGCCGGGGTCGGATCGGATCGGATCGGGTCGGATCGGGTCGGGTCGCCACCGCGGTGACGGCGACGGCACGGTCCGCCGGGGAGTCGGCGGACTGCCGAGGGCCTACCGGCGCTCGGCGGGCACCGCGTCCCGGTCGCCGGCCGCCCGGTCCGGGGTCTCGGCGGCGGTGTCGCCGTCGACGGGCGCGGCGGCGGGCGCGCCGGCCCGCCGGGCCTGCCGCGCCGCCCACCAGCGCTCGGCCAGGCCGACCACCAGGAACGTCATGCCCACGTACGCCCAGCCGACCAGCACGTCGATCAGGTAGTGCTCGCCGCTGTACATCAGCGTGAACGTCATGGCCAGCGGGTACGCGAGCATCAGCGGCCACCAGCGCTTGCGCACCGACCGCATGAAGAAGAGCACCACGAACAGCGCGAACGCGGTGTGCAGGGACGGCATCGCGGCCACCGGGTTGGAGGCGATCTGCCCGGCGTTGAGCAGATTGCCCGCGCCGTGCATACCGATCTCCTTCCAGCCCCGGGTGGAGATCCGCGCGACCTCGGTCAGCAGGCCGTTCTGCGCCGCCCACCACGGCGGCGCGGCCGGGTAGGCGAAGTAGGTGACCAGTCCGGCCGCGCACAGGAAGCCCCAGCGGGACATGTACGCGATCCAGCGCCGGCGGTTACGCATCCAGAGCACGGCCGCGGCGGCGAACGTCGCCACGAAGTGCGAGAAGTAGATCCAGCTCACCAGCACGTCCCACCAGCGCACCTCGGCCGGGTCGTACAGGCGCTCCTGGAGCCAGATCGTCGGCACCTCGCCGCCGGTGAGCCAGCCGGTGAGGAACCGGTCGGCGACGATCAGCTCCATCGCGTGCGGGGTGGCGCCGTTGTCGGCGAACCCCCGGGACAGGTTGTACGCGGCGAGCAGCAGCACCACCGGGATCCAGTCCCGGGCGAACCGCAGGTGGCTGCGCCACGGGCGGGCCGAGTTCCACGCGACCGTGCCGGCCCAGATCCACAGGAACGCGTACGCCGGGTCGGTGGGCAGGCCGATGCCGAGCCACGCGACGACGAACGCGACGCCCCAGACGGTCATCGCGATCACACGGCGGCGCCCGCCGTCGGGCGACTCGGTGGTCGCGGCGGGGGCGGGGGTCGGAGATTGTGTCTGCTCGGCCATCGTGGTCAAGGTTAACGGCGGGCGACCGGCAGCCCTGCGGGCGGGCGGTGACGACCGGGCCGGCGGCGGCCCGGACGCCGGACGGCCGCGGGTCGGCTGCACTAGGCTCGGCCGCATGCAGGAGCAGCCGGAGTCGCCCTTCACGCCGGGCCTGACCGCCCGGGTCGAGCTCACAGTGGCCGACGCCGACACCGCGCAGGCGGTCGGCTCCGGGGACGTGCCGGTGCTCGGCACACCGCGGGTGCTGGCGCTGGCCGAGGCGGCGACGGTGGCCGCCACCGCGACCCGGATGCCGTCCGGGTTCACCACCGTCGGCGTGCGGGTCGAGCTGGAGCACCGCGCGGCCACACCGGTGGGGCGTACCGTGACGGCCCACGCCGAGCTGGTGAAGGTCGACGGGAAGCGGCTCGTCTTCGACGTGACAGTCACCGACGGCCCGACAGTGGCGGCGCAGGGGCGCGTCGAGCGGGCGCTGGTCGACCGGCAGCGCTTCGTCGAGCGGGCCGTGCGCCAGTCATGACCGCCGGGTTCACGGAGGTCGCCGCCGGGGTGCACGTGCGGCGCGAGCCGGTGCTCGCGGTGAACGTCGTGCTGGTGGTCGGTGACGGCGCGGCGCTGCTCGTCGACACGCTCTCCACCGCCGGGCAGGCCCGGGAGCTGGCGGAGGCGGCGCGGGCGGTCACGCCGTACCCGTGGACGATCGTGAACACGCACCACCACTTCGACCACTGCTTCGGCAACGCCACGCTCGCCGGGCCGGACACCGCGATCTACGCGCAGGCCCAGGCCGCGGCGGCGCTGCGGGACCGGTCCGACGCGGTGCGCCGCGCCGCGTACGAGGAGATGCGCGCCGGGCATCCGGCGCTCGCCGAGGAGCTGGCGCGCACCGAGCTGCGGGCGCCGACGCACGAGGTGCACGAGGAGACGGTGCTCGACGTGGGCGGCCGGCGGGTGGTGCTGCGCCATCCCGGGCACGGGCACACCGACGCCGACCTGGTGGTGCACGTGCCCGACGCGGACGTGGTGGTCGCGGGCGACCTGGTGGAGCAGAGCGGGCCACCGGCGTTCGAGGAGTCGTACCCCCTGCGGTGGCCGGACGCGCTCGCCGACCTGCTGCGGCTGACCACGCCCGCGACGGTGGTGGTGCCCGGTCACGGCGAGCCGGTCGGCGTGGACTTCGTCCGCGAGCAGCACACGCAGCTCGCGCGGCAGGCGTGGCTGATCCGCGCCGGGCACACCGGCAGCGCACCGCCGGAGCGGGTGGCGGCCGAGTCGCCGTTCGGCGCCCGGCCGGGCCTGATCGCTGCCCGCCGCGGCTACGCGGAGCTGGACGGCACGGCCTGACCGGCGGCCGGGCTCAGCCGGGGTCGGCCAGGATCTCGCCGAGGCGGTTGCGGCACTCGGCGACGAACGCCGGGAACGTGTCCCAGTAGTACGAGACGCCGCTGGCCGCCACGCCGAGCGCCCAGGCGCGGGCCCGCGCCCAGGTCACGTCGTCCACGCCGAGCGCCTCCCGGTAGGCGTGCCGGGCCTGCGGCGGGAGGTCCCAGATCGGCGCGTGTTCGGCGTCGGGGTGCCCGACGGTCAGGCCGCCGAAGTCGATGACCGCCCGCAGCCGTCCGTCGTGCACCAGCAGGTTGGTGGGCTTGAGGTCGCCGTGCAGCCAGACGTGCGGGCCCGCGGGTTCGGGCAGGGTGAGGGCGTCCCGCCAGAGCCGGACCAGGGTGTCGACGTCCGTCTCGTCGCCGATGTAGCTCCGGCAGTCCTCCAGCGCCGCCGAGATCCAGGTGTCGCAGGGGTGGAGGCTGCCACCGCGGTATCCGTTCAGCGCGCCCGCGCGGGTCGCACCGAGCAGGTCGGCCGCGTGCAGGCGGCGGACGAACACGGCCAGGTCGGCGCCGAGGGCGGCCCAGTCCTGGACCGTGCCGGGCCGGACCTCGTCGCCCGGTATCCACCGCTGCACCGACCACGGCAGTGGGAAGGCGCCGGCCGGGCCGCCGGCGTACACCGGTTCGGGCACCCGGTACGGCAGCAGCGGCGCGAGCCGGGGCAACCACTGCTGCTCCTTGCGCAGGGCACCGGCCTTCTCCGCGGTCCGGGGCAGCCGGACGAGCAGGTCGTCGCCGAGCCGGTACATCGTGTTGTCGGTCCCGGCGCCGGCCGGCGTCAGCGGCAGCGCGGCCCACTCGGGGCGCTGGCCGGTCAGCAGCGCCCGGACAATCTCCTCGTCCACCGGTATCTCGTCCTGGTGCAACGCCATCCGGTGATCATGCGGGGCGGGAGGGCGCGGCGGCCACCGGGTTTCCGGCGGCCCGCCCAGGCGGTTCCGGCCGGGCACGGCCCCGCAGGGTGCCGAGCAGCGCGTCGAGGTGCGGGGCGGCGGCCAGGATCGCCGCCCGCGCCGCCGGGTCCAGTTCGGCCAGTGCCTCGTCGAGCAGCGCGGCCCGGTTGGTCTCGTAGTCGGCCATCCGCGCCCGGGCGGCCTCGGTCACACGCAGCCGCAGCACGCGGCGGTCGCCGGGGTCGCGGTCCCGGGCCAGCAGCCCGGCGTCGGTGAGGTCGCGGACCAGCGTGCTCACCGTGTTGGGGGCGGTGCAGAGGCGGCGGGCCACCTCCTTGCCGCTGATCCCCGGTGTCTCCCGCACCAGCAGGAGCAACTCCACCTGGGCCTCGGGCAGCGGGTCTCGTCCGACGCGCGCCCCGGTCCGGCGGCGCAGGAGGCGGTGCAGCTCCCCCACGACCGCTCCGACGCGCGCGACCTGCTCGTTCGTCGCCACGGGGCCACCCGCCTCACATCGCAACAGTTCTGACTACAGATGTAAGGTACCCGGACGCACCGGATCCAGGGGGTACCGCTCGTGAGCAACGCCGCGCCGACCGCCGCGCGCCCGGCCGCCGACCGCGCCACCGCGTCCACCGGCGGCGTGACGCTGCTGGTGCTGCTCGGCACGCTCACCGCGATCGGCCCGCTGTCGCTGGACATGTATCTGCCGGCGTTCCCGGCCATGACCCGCGACCTCGGCGCCGACCAGGCCGGCATCCAGCTCTCGCTGACCACCTGCCTGATCGGCCTCGCAGTGGGTCAGCTCGTCACCGGTCCGCTCAGCGACCGCTGGGGGCGCCGCCGTCCGGTGCTGGTCGGCGTGGTCGCGTACACGGTGCTGGCGCTGGCGTGCGCCGCGGCGCCGAACGCCCCGCTGCTGGCCGCCGCGCGGTTCGCCCAGGGCGTCGCCGGCGGCATGGGCGTGGTGGTCGCCCGCGCGGTGGTCCGCGACCTCTACTCCGGACGGGACGTCGCGAAGTACTTCTCCCGGCTCACCCTGGTCTTCGGGGTGGCGCCGGTGGCGGCGCCGAGCGTGGGCAGCCTGGTGCTGCGGTTCGGCTCGTGGCGGGCCGTCTTCGTGACGCTCGCCGTCATCGGGGCGGTGCTCGCCGTCGCGGTCGCGCTGCGCCTGCCGGAGACGCTACCGCCGCAGCGCCGCAGCACCGGCGGCCTGGGGGCCACCGTCCGGACCATGCGGTCGCTGCTCGCCGACCGGGTCTACCTCGGGTACGCGCTGACGCAGGGCTTCGCGTTCGCCGGACTGTTCGCGTACATCTCCGGGTCGTCGTTCGTGTTCCAGGACGTCTTCGGCGTCTCCCCGGCGGTGTTCAGCGTCATCTTCGGTGTCAACGCGCTCGCCCTGGTCGCGGTCGGGCAGGCGAACGCCCGGCTGCTCGACCGGTTCACGCCGCGCCGGCTGCTGGTCACCACGCTCGTGGTCGGCCTGGTCACGGCGGCCGGCGTGCTGACCGGCGCGCTGGCCGGCAGCCTGGCCGTGACGGCGGTGGCGCTGTTCGCCTTCGTCGGCTCGCTCGGCATGGTGATGCCGAACAGCACCGCGCTGGCGCTGGACGCGCACGCCCGGCACGCGGGCACCGCCGCCGCGCTGATGGGCGGCCTCCAGTCGGTGGTCGGCGCGCTGGCCGCGCCGCTGGTCGGGCTCGGCGGCGAGGGCAGCGCGCTGCCGATGGCGGTGGTCCTGGCCGGCGCCGCGTTCCTGTCGCTGACCGCCGTCGTGACGCTGGCCCGCACGCGCGCCTGAGCCCGCCTGCGCGCGGGAGGGCGGGTGTTAAGAAGGGGCCCCTGCTCTACCGGAGGCGTTAACAAGGGGCCCTTCCTTACCCCGCGAAGCGGGTTTCGACAGCGGTGCGGGTGGGCATGGCGGTGGCGCCGCCCGGTGACTCGCACACCACCGCCGCCACCCGCAGCGCGAACGCGACCCGCTCCCGCCAGCCGGCCGGGTCGGCCGGCTCACCGGCGGCCAGCAGGTCGGCCACCAGCGCGCCCATGACCGAGTCGCCCGCGCCGGTGGCGTCCACCGCGTCCACCTTCGGCGCGGGTACGCGTACCACGTCGTCGGCGGCGGCGACCAGGGCGCCGTCCGCGCCGAGCGTGACCACCACGGTGCTCGCGCCCAGCTCCCGCAGGTACGCGGCGACGCCCTCGACCGGCTCGTCCGGGTAGAGCAGCCGCGCGTCGGCAGCGCTGAGCTTGACCAGGTGCGCGGCGGCGGCGAACTCGGCGACCACCGCCCGCAGCCCGTCCAGCGCGCCCGGCGCGGTGAGCAGGCGGGGCCGCACGTTCGGGTCGAACACCCGCAGCGCGCCCGCGATCGACCAGGCGCGGCGGGCGGCGGCCAGCACCGGCGGGTCGAGCAGCACGACCGACCCGCAGTAGAGCACGTCAGCGCCCTCGACCAGCGCCACGTCCAGGTCGTCCGGGCCGAGCAGCGCGTACGAGCGGGGCTCGCCGTAGAAGCGGAAGTCCGGCTCCGGACCGGCGAACGTGGCCACGGCGAGCGCGGTCGGCGCCGGCACCGTCACGGTCCCGCTGACGTCCACACCCGCGCCGGTGAGGAACGCGCGGATCCGGCCGGCCAGCACGTCGTCGCCGAGCGACCCGACGAACCGCGCGTCCCCGCCGAGCCGGGCGGTCGCCACCGCCACGTTGAGCGGACCGCCGCCGATGGCCTGCCGGTAGACGGGTTCCCCGTCGTGCTCGGCGTCGAGCAGGTCCACCAGTGCCTCGCCGAGCACCACCGCGTAACCCATCCTGGCTCCCCTCGTCGTCCCTCCCCCGATCCTGGCGCATGCCGGGGTCGCGGCGCGCCGCGACCCGGACATCGAGCAGCACCTATTGCGACGGGCGGCCGGACGTGGTGGGATGGCGATGCCGGGTACGACGCGGGGGGCTGCCGCGTCGCCGGCCGCCGGGTCGAGCCGACGCGAGGGCATCCACGGTCCGTGACAACGGACCGCAGGCGGTGCGCGCCCGCCGACGGCCCCGGCCGCACGCCGACCGGGCGCGGGCACCGCGATCGTCGCATCCGCTCGTCGCAGCGGGGCGGGCCGGACCTGGCCACGCTCCGCGAGTCAGGAGATCCCCGTGCACCGATTCCGTACGGCCGCGTTGCTCACCGCGGCCGCCACCCTGGCCCTGGGCGCGTTCGCCCTGGCCACCAACTCCGGACCGGCGGCCGCGCACGGCGCGGCCATGACGCCGGGCGCCCGCACCTACCTGTGCTGGAAGGACGGCCTCACCGGAACCGGTGAGATCCGGCCGAACAACCCCGCCTGCTCGTCGGCGGTGGCCACGAGCGGGGCGAACTCGCTGTACAACTGGTTCAGCGTGCTGCGCTCCGACGCCGGCGGGCGGACCGTCGGGTACATCCCCGACGGCAAGCTGTGCAGCGGCGGCAACCCCGGCTTCAGCGGGTACGACGCGGCGCGCAACGACTGGCCGGTCACCCACCTGACCGCGGGCCGGTCGATCGAGTTCCGGTACAGCAACTGGGCCCACCACCCGGGCACGTTCTACTTCTACGTGACCAAGGACAGCTGGAGCCCGAACCGGCCGCTGGCCTGGAGCGACCTGGAGGAGCAGCCGTTCCTGCAGGTGACCAACCCGCCGCAGCGCGGCGCCGTGGGCACCAACGACGGCCACTACTACTTCAGCGGCAACCTGCCGTCGAACAAGAGCGGCCGGCACATCATCTACTCGCGCTGGGTCCGCTCGGACAGCCAGGAGAACTTCTTCGGCTGCTCCGACGTGACGTTCGACGGCGGCAACGGCGAGGTGACCGGGATCGGCTCGGGCAGCAGCCCCGCCCCGACCACCCCGGCGCCGACCACGCCCGCCCCGACCACGCCGGCGCCGACCACGCCGGCACCGACCACGCCCGCGCCGACGACGAGCCCGACCATGCCGCCGCCGGGCAGCGGCGACTGCATGGCGGTCTACAAGGTGGTCAGCGCCTGGCAGGGCGGCTTCCAGGGCGAGGTCGAGATCATGAACCACAGCACCCGGACGTACGCCGGGTGGACGGCGAACTGGACCTGGCCGAGCGGCCAGACCATCAACCAGGTGTGGAACGGCACGTTGAGCGGCAGCGGGGCGTCGGTGAGCGTCTCCAACGCCGCCTACAACGGCAGCGTCCCACCGGAGGGCCGGACCACGTTCGGCTTCACCGCGAACTTCTCCGGCACCAACTCCCTGCCCACTGTCACCTGCACCGGCAGGTGATCCCGCAGTGAGGAGGGCCCCCGGGGTGTACCCCGGGGGCCCTCCTCCGTCACGGTCGGCTCAGCGGACCATGCTGCCGACGACCGGCTTGGTGAGCAGCGCGGACTGGTTGCGCTGGATGCCCGGGTCGAGCGTCTTGGCCACGAAGATGGCGTGCCAGATGCAGAAGATCAGCACGGTCCACACCTTGCGGGAGTGGTCGGCCTCCTCCCGCTTGTGCTCGTCCAGCAGGCGCATCGCGTACGACAGGTCGATCAGGTCACCGGCGCCCGAGGTGGCCAGCACGTGCCGCGCCCACTCGTACATCTCGCCGCGCAGCCAGACGCGGGTCGGGGTCGGGAAGCCCAGCTTCTTGCGGTTGACGATGGCCGGTGGCACGACACCCTGGAGGGCCTGGCGCATCGCGTACTTGGTGGCCTCGGAGCGGGGCGGCAGCTTCAGGTCGACCGGGATGCCGGCGGCGACGTTGAACACCTCCCGGTCCAGGAACGGCACCCGCACCTCCAGCGAGTGCGCCATCGAGATCCGGTCGGCCTTGACCAGGATGTCGCCGCGCAGCCAGGTGTAGAGGTCGACGTACTGCATCTTGGTGACGTCGTCCAGCTCGGTGCACTCGGCGTAGATCGGGGCGGTCACGTCGGTGTAGCGCACCGAGGGGTCGTAGCGGCGCAGCAGGTGCTGCTTCTCCTCCTCGGTGAACATCCGGGCGTTGCCGTAGTAGCGGTGCTCGATCGGGGTGGTGCCGCGCTCCAGGAAGCTCTTGCCCTTGACGCCCTGCGGGATGGCCTTGGACACCGCGCGCAGGCCCTTCTGCACGCCGTCGGGCAGGCTGTTGACCGCGTTGAGCGACAGCGGCTCCCGGTAGATCGTGTAGCCGCCGAAGAACTCGTCCGCGCCCTCGCCGGAGAGCACCACGGTGACGTGCTCGGCGGCCTTCTTCGCCACGAAGTAGAGCGGCACCAGGGCCGGGTCGGCGACCGGGTCGTCCAGGTGCCAGACGATCTTCGGCAGCGCCTCGATCATGTCCTGCGGCCCGATCTTGGTCGGGATGGTGGTCACGTCGAGGTGCCGGGCCGAGTCCTGGGCCACGTCGATCTCGGAGTAGCCGGGCACGTCGTAGCCGACGGTGAAGGTGAGGATGTTCGGGTTGAACTCGCGGGCCAGCGCCACCACCGCGGTGGAGTCGATGCCGCTGGACAGGAACGAGCCGACCGGCACGTCCGAGCGCATGTGCATCCGGACGCTCTCGCGCAGCGTCTCCCGGATGTCGTGGTAGAGCCGCTGCTCGTCGGAGACCGGGGCCGGGCGGAACACCGGGCGGTACCAGCGGCGCACCTCGATCCGGCCACCCGGGGTCCAGGTCAGGTACTCCCCCGAGCCGATCCGGCTGATCCCCTTGTGCAGCGTGCCCGGCTCCGGCACGTACTGCAGCGTCAGGTAGTGGCTCAGGTTGGCGGTGTCGATGCCCGCGTCGCCCTGGTACGCCGAGTACGCGAACGGCAGCAGCGCCTTCTTCTCCGAGGCGAGGTAGAGGCCGTCCTGGGTCTCCAGGTAGTGCAGCGGCTTGATGCCGAAGTAGTCCCGCGCGCCGAAGGCCCGCCGCTCCTGCCGGTCCCAGATCACGAACGCGAACATGCCGCGCAGCTTGGTGAGCACCTGCTCACCCCAGTAGTGGTAGCCGGCCACGATCACCTCGCCGTCGCCGTTGGTGGCGAACTGGGCGCCGTAGTCGCGGATCAGCTCCTCGCGCAGCTCGATGTAGTTGTAGATCTCGCCGTTGAAGGTGAGCAGGTAACGCCCGCCCGCGTACGGCAGGGGCTCGTGGCTCAGCGCCACGTCGATGATCGCCAGGCGCTTGTGCGCGAACACGCCGTCCGCGTACCGGCCGGAGGCGTCGCCGACCACCTCGACCCCTGTCTCGTCCGGGCCACGGTGGTGCAGGCACTCCAGTGCGCCGGCGATGTTGTCGCGGTGGGCGGCGGCGTCGCCGCGCGCGCTGAAGAAGGCCAGGAGTCCGCACATGGCCGCCATCTTTCCACGCGCCGGAAGCCACCGTCGCGGCACCGCAGGCACCTCCCGCTGTCGTGCGCGCGGTACCGTCGGGACCAGCGACGAGGCTCAGGGAGGGGCGGATCATGGCCGAGGAGCGGACCCGGCAGGGCAAGGCGGCGGACGGCACGGAGTCGCACGACCCGGATTTCCCGGAGGCGTTCCTGTCCTTCATGCGGCAGGGCTGGCGGGACACCGAACTGCCGGTCACCCCGCGCCCGGAGGTGCCAAACCACGCCAAGCGGCGGGCCGCGCTGGCCGATGCCTTCCCGGGCGAGACGCTGGTCATCCCCACGGGCAACGAGAAGGTACGCGCCAACGACACCGACCACCGGTTCCGGCCGGGCAGCGACTTCGCGTACCTGACCGGCGACCTGGAGCCGGACAGCGTCCTCGTGCTGCGGCCGGGCGGCGAGGCCACCCTGTTCATGCGGCCCCGGTCGTCCCGGGCGACCGACGAATTCTTCCGCAGCCGCCACGGTGAGCTGTGGGTGGGCCGCCGGCCGACGCTGCGGGAGAAGTCCACCGAGCTGGGCCTGCCGACGGCCGACCTGAGCGAGCTGGACGCGGCGCTGGCCGAGCTGGCCCCGGGGCGTACCCGGGTGCTGCGCGGTTTCGACGCCCGGGTGGACGCGGCGGTCCGTCGGTACGACGGCGCGCGCGCCGAGGGGCAGCCCGGCCGCGACCGGGAGCTGGCGATCGCGATCTCCGAGCTGAAGCTGGTCAAGGACGAGTGGGAGATCGCGCAGCTCCAGGAGGCGTGCGACGCCACGGTGCGCGGCTTCGAGGACGTGGCGCGGGCGCTGCCGGCCGACCGCGGGGTCTCCGAGCGGCTGCTGGAGGGCGTGTTCGCGCTGCGCGCCCGGCACGACGGCAACGACGTCGGCTACGGCTCGATCGTCGGGGCCGGCGAGCACGCCACGATCCTGCACTGGGTGCACAACCACGGCGCCACCCGTCCGGGTGAGCTGCTGCTGATGGACATGGGCGTGGAGAACCGCAACCTCTACACCGCCGACGTGACCCGGGTGTTCCCGGTCGACGGCCGGTTCACGCCGTTGCAGCGTCAGGTCTACGACGCGGTGTACGCCGCGCAGCAGGCCGGCATCGAGATGTGCCGGCCCGGCGTGGCGTTCCGGGACGTGCACCTGGCCTCGATGCGGGTGCTGGCCGAGGCGCTGAAGGATCTCGGGCTGCTGCCGGTGAGCGTGGACGAGGCGATGGATCCGGCCTCCACCGTCTACCGGCGGTGGACGCTGCACGGCACCAGCCACATGCTCGGCATCGACGTGCACGACTGCGCCAACGCGCGCAAGGAGATCTACCGCGAGGGGCCGCTCGGCGAGGGGTACGTGCTCACCGTCGAGCCGGGGCTCTACTTCCAGCCGGAGGACGAGCTGGTCCCGGAGGAGCTGCGGGGCGTCGGCGTGCGGATCGAGGACGACATCCTGGTCACCGCCGACGGCCCGGTGAACCTGTCGGCCGGTCTGCCGCGCGCCTCCGCCGAGGTGGAGACCTGGCTGGCCGAGCAGCGTGAGGCGGGCCCCCGCCTGCCCGGCTGATCCGGCGGGCCGCGACGACGTCCGGCGGGCCCCACCACCGTGCCTTTCCGGCGGGTGGTGGGGCCCGCCGCCGTCCGGGCCGTTCCCGTCCCGCTCACGCGGTTGGTCACCGACCGCCGTTCGTGGGAGGAATGCGGGCTTTTTTCGGATAAGTCTTCCTCGCGAGGAACCTTCTCATACGGTGCTGTTCAGAGGCTACAACCGGTTTGTAGCTGGTCGCCCGACCTGGGGCGGGGCGACCCGTTTGGGAAGAACCGAAAGGGCTCTCATGTCGAACGACGTAACCACACCCGACGGCGGCGCTCCGATGGCGCCTCCGCCGCGGACGAACAGGCGGCGGGCGCTCTGGGTCGCCACCGGCGTGGCCGGGCTGACCGGCGTCGTCGGGCTGGCGGCACTCGGCGGTCTCGCCGCCCGCGACGACAAGTCCGGCACCGAACAGGTGGCGGAGAACCACGCCGCCGCGCCGCAGAACGCCGGTGACGACTCCCGCGCCGAGGGCGGGAAGGGCGGCGACAAGGGCGAGGACGGCTACGGCAAGGACGGCAAGGACCGTGGCCAGGAAGGCCGCGACCGCGGCGAGTGGGGCCCGGACAAGGGCAAGGACGGCAAGGACGACCACGGCAAGACCCACGAGGTTCCCTGCGACGACGACGCCCTGCTCGACGCCCTCGAACTGGCCAACCGCGACCACGGCGGCACCCTGAAGCTCGCCGAGAACTGCACCTACGAACTCGGCGTCAAGGACCGCAAGTTCGGCTCCGCCCTGCCCGAGATCAAGCAGGACGTCACCATCAAGGGCAACCACTCCACCATCAAGCGCGACGCCGAAGACACCTTCCGCATCTTCCGCGTCGTCGACGGCGGCGACCTCACCCTCAAGGACCTGACGGTCAAGGGCGGCAACGCCAACGAGTTCAAGTACGGCGGCCCCGCCCCGGCGCCCGGCAACGGCCAGCCGCCCACTCCGGCTGCCGCCCCGGCGGTGGCAGCCCCGGCTGCGGCTGTCGCGGCTCCGGCCGCGGCGACCACCGCCACCACGGCAGCTGCCGCCACGACCGTCACCGACGGCATGAACGACGGCAAGGACGACGACAAGCGGGCCGAGGGTGACGGCGGCGCGCTGCTCGTCGAACGCGGCGGCAGCGCCTACCTGGACAACGTCAAGCTCGTCGACAACAGCGCCGAGGGCGACGGCGGCGCGATCGCCAACTACGGACGCACCTGGCTCAAGGAGAGCAAGGTCGTCAGCAACCACGCCCAGGGCGACGGCGGCGGCGTCTACAACGAGGGCATCCTCAAGGTCGAGGAAACCCACGTCGACGACAACACCGCAGCCGGCAACGGCGGCGGCATCGCCAACGGCGGCGGTGAGCACCACGACGGGCCGGTCGACCTCGCCTCGGCCATGGAGGCGGAGAAGGGCGAGCACGGCAAGCACCACGCGGGCACCGTCGAGATCATCGGGGCACACGAGGGCAAGGACGCCTCGCTGAGCACGCTGAGCCACAACCGGGCGGGTCACAACGGTGGTGGCCTGTTCAGCAGCGGCGGCTGGGTCACCGTCTCGTTCACCGCGATCGGCGGCAACGTCGCCTGTGAGAACGGTGGTGGCGTCTACGCCGAGAACACCGACCTGCGGCTGGAGAAGGTCCACGTGGCCGGGAACCACGCCGACGGCAACGGTGGCGGCGTGGTGACGACCGGCGGGCGGGACTGGGCCGGGAACGGCGCCGAGAAGGACGGACCCAAGGGAAGCGCCACGATCGCCGACAGCGCCGTCGTGGACAACACCGCCGGCCGCTTCGGCGGCGGCATCTACAACGGCGAGTGGCTCGTCAAGATCGAGGACGGCTTCGTCCCCCGCGAGCGCGACGAGGACCACAACGCCACCCTCACCATCCGCGACACCGACATCAAGGGCAACACCGCCCTCAACGGCGGCGGCATCTTCAACAACAAGGCGAAGATCACCCTGACCAAGACCCACGTCACCAAGAACACCGCCACCGACTCCAGCAAGCTCCACCGGGTCGCCGGCGGCGTCCTCAACAACGAAGGACGCGTCAAGCTCGACGACAAGTCCCTCATCAGCAACAACGACCCCACCAACTGCGCCAACACCGTCGAGGACTGCTTCAACTGACGGCACCACCACATAACCGGGTAGCCCTCCTCGCGCCGTGGCGCGAGGAGGGCTACCTCCCCGGAGCAGCCCGCCTGGCCGTGGTGTCCCCCGCCGGGGCATCCGGACCGCGCTACGCCCGCCCATCCCACCCGCACCTTTATGCGGGTTTTTTTCGTATATGACCGCGAGGCGAAGAAGGTTCTCATACGGTCATCTTCAGCAGCTACAACCGATTTGTAGCGAAGGCCGCCTCGCCAGGGCGAAGCGACCTTGTCAGGTACAAGGAGAGGGCAGAGAGCTCCGATGTCCAACTACCTTCGCAATAACAATGACGCCACCAGCAAGACCATCTCCCCGCTCCGGCGTCGCCGGATGTGGCTCGCCACCGGCGTCGTGGGCCTGACCGGAGCGGTCAGCCTCGCCGGCGTGGCCTACGCGACCACCGGGGTCACCGGCCCGCACCGGCTCGCCGACGTCAAGTGGTCGACCACGCAGCAGCTCAGCGACGGCGACCACGGCGACAAGGGCGAGTACGGCCGGGACGGGTACGACAAGGACGGGTACGACAAGGACGGGTACGGCAAGGACCGTGGCCAGGAAGGCCGCGACCGCGGCGAGTGGGGCCCGGACAAGGGCAAGGACGGCAAGGACGACCACGGCAAGACCCACGAGGTTCCCTGCGACGACGACGCCCTGCTCGACGCCCTCGAACTGGCCAACCGCGACCACGGCGGCACCCTGAAGCTCGCCGAGAACTGCACCTACGAACTCGGCGTCAAGGACCGCAAGTTCGGCTCCGCCCTGCCCGAGATCAAGCAGGACGTCACCATCAAGGGCAACCACTCCACCATCAAGCGCGACGCCGAAGACACCTTCCGCATCTTCCGCGTCGTCGACGGCGGCGACCTCACCCTCAAGGACCTGACGGTCAAGGGCGGCAACGCCAACGAGTTCAAGTACGGCGGCCCCGCCCCGGCGCCCGGCAACGGCCAGCCGCCCACTCCGGCTGCCGCCCCGGCGGTGGCAGCCCCGGCTGCGGCTGTCGCGGCTCCGGCCGCGGCGACCACCGCCACCACGGCAGCTGCCGCCACGACCGTCACCGACGGCATGAACGACGGCAAGGACGACGACAAGCGGGCCGAGGGTGACGGCGGCGCGCTGCTCGTCGAACGCGGCGGCAGCGCCTACCTGGACAACGTCAAGCTCGTCGACAACAGCGCCGAGGGCGACGGCGGCGCGATCGCCAACTACGGACGCACCTGGCTCAAGGAGAGCAAGGTCGTCAGCAACCACGCCCAGGGCGACGGCGGCGGCGTCTACAACGAGGGCATCCTCAAGGTCGAGGAAACCCACGTCGACGACAACACCGCAGCCGGCAACGGCGGCGGCATCGCCAACGGCAGCGGCCTGTCCGGTGGGCACGGCCCGGCGGCCTCCGCCGCGCCGAAGGGCGGCGACAAGAAGGGCAAGCACCACGACGCCGGCATCGTCGAGATCTACGGTTCCGACCACGGCAAGGACGGCGTGAAGTCCAGCCTGTCCGACAACCGCGCCGGCAAGAACGGCGGCGGTCTGTTCAGCAGCGGCGGCACCGTCACGGTCTCCTTCACCGCGATCACGGGCAACACCGCCTGCGAGAACGGTGGTGGCGTCTACGCCGAGAACACCGACCTCGACCTGGACAAGGTGCACGTCGCCAAGAACCACGCCGACGGCAACGGCGGCGGTGTCGTGGTCACCGGCGGCAAGCACTGGGGCTACCCGAGCAACAAGGAGCACGCCAGCGCCACGATCGCCGACAGCAAGATCGTCGACAACACCGCCGGCCGCTTCGGCGGCGGCATCTACAACGGCGAGTGGCTCGTCAAGATCGAGGACGGCTTCGTCCCCCGCGAGCGCGACGAGGACCACAACGCCACCCTCACCATCCGCGACACCGACATCAAGGGCAACACCGCCCTCAACGGCGGCGGCATCTTCAACAACAAGGCGAAGATCACCCTGACCAAGACCCACGTCACCAAGAACACCGCCACCGACTCCAGCAAGCTCCACCGGGTCGCCGGCGGCGTCCTCAACAACGAAGGACGCGTCAAGCTCGACGACAAGTCCCTCATCAGCAACAACGACCCCACCAACTGCGCCAACACCGTCGAGGACTGCTTCAACTGACCTGACGGGCCACCGGTACGCGACCGGCCCCCTGCCACGTGACGTGGCAGGGGGCCGGTCGGCTGTGCGGTCAGCTCTGGACGAACACCGCCACGCTGCGCGCGGGCACGGTGAACGTGCCGGCGGCCCGGTCGAACGACGCGGTACGCAGCGCCGGGTCGGCCGAGTTCCGCAGCACCGGATGCAGTGCCACGTTCGCCCCGCGCAGCCCGGTGACTGTCTGCTTCGCCGTCTCCGGGGTGGCGTTGAAGACGACGGTCACCGACTTCCACTTCCCGTCCAGCCCTCGCGCGTCGAGGGTCATGGTGAGCACGCCCGGGGTCTCCTTCGTCCCGGACAGCGGGAACGCCACCCGCTTCTGCACCTGCTCCGCGGTGTCGAGCCCGAACACCGGCGAGGACCGGCGGACGCGCAGCAGCTCCGCGTACCGGGCGTCGGCCAGTTCGATCGCCGCGCAGTCCGGCACCAACGACGGATCGGCCAGCAGCGGCTTCGCGTACTGCCACTTGTCCTTGTTGTCGGCCTCCGGCGGCAGGCCGGCGCCGAAACCGTTGCCCTGGGCGCAGTCCCACCGGATCTGGTTGAACCAGTCACCGGAGTTGTACGAGTTGCGGTCCAGCGACTTCGAGCGCAGCCGCTCCGTACCGGTGGTCACGAACCCGGCACCCTGCCCGAGCGCCGTGGTCGCCAGCGCGAGCACCTGCATCCGGGCCCGGTCCTGTGCCGAGGTCCGCTGCGGCAGCTTGTACGCCAGCGCGTCGTACAGGATCTCGTTGTCGTGCGCGTCGACGTAGGTGACCGCCTCGCCCGGCGCGGCGGTGTACCCGGCCGGGGAGCCGTTGTAGTCGACCTGCGCGCCGGTGACCCGCTTGCCGGTGGAGTCGGTGAACCGGTAGCCGCGCAGGTTCCCGGTCAGGCCCACCTTGATCAGGTCGTGCTGGTGCAGCAGCCGGGCCCGCTGCTCGGCGGCCGAGCCGTTCACCTCGTCGCCGTTGGGGTCGGTGTAGAGGCCGGAGGCGAAGCCCTGCACCCGCGGGTTGGCGTCGAACGGGCCGCCGCCGCGCACCGCGTCGCGGAGCCGGTCGTTGAACGTGCCGACGCCGGTGCCGGCCATGTTGGCCTGGGTGGCCTGCGTGAACCGGGCGTCGTCGGCGACCTCGCCGAAGTTCCAGCCCTCGCCGTACAGCAGGATCCTCCGGCCGTCCACGCCGTCGCGGGCGAGCGTGAGCTTGTCCAGCGCGGCCCGTACGGCCAGGATGTTCGCCTTCGGGTGGTGGCCCATCAGGTCGAACCGGAACCCGTCGACCTTGTACGCCTTGGCCCAGGTCACAAGCGAGTCCACCACGAGCTTGCCCATCATGGCGTGCTCCGGGGCGGTGTTGGCGCAGCAGGTGGAGTTGGCGACGGTCCCGTCCTCCAGCAGCCGGTGGTAGTAGCCCGGCACCACCTGGTCGAGCACCGACTTCGGGTCGGCGCCGGCGGCCGAGGTGTGGTTGTAGACCACGTCCATGACCACCCGCAGGCCGGCCTTGTTCACGCCCGCGACCATCTGGCGGAACTCGGTGGTGCGCTTCGCGCCGTTCGGGTCGACGGCGTACCCGCCCTCGGGCACCGTGTAGTGCAGCGGGTCGTACCCCCAGTTGTAGCCGTCGGTGCCGGCCACCGCCGCGACGCACTTCTGCTGCTCGTCGGAGTCCGGCGGCAGCGCGGCCAGGTCACAGTTCGGCCGGGCCTGGTCGGCCCGCTTCTCCGGGATGGTGGCGAAGTCGAAGGCCGGCAGCAGGTGCAGGTGGTTGACCCCGGCGTCGCCGAGCGACCGCAGGTGCTTCATGCCCGCCGTGCCCGGGTCGGTGAACGCCAGGTAGGTGCCGCGCCGTTCGGCGGGGACCGTGGTGTCGGCCATGGAGAAGTCCCGCACCGACAGCTCGGAGATCTGGACCTTCGAGGCCGGCGGCGCGGCCGGCTTGCGCAGGTTCGACCAGCCGGCCGGCGCGAGCGCCGGGTCGCTCAGGTCGACGATCTGGCTGTGCGTGGAGTTCGGCGCGAGCGCCACCGAGTACGGGTCGGTCACCGACGCGGTGACCATCTTCTGCGTGGCGGGCTGCCACGCCTGCACCCGGTAGCGGTAGTAGCGGCCGTTCCACGCCTTCGTGCCGCGCACCGACCAGACGCCGGTGCGGTCGTCGCGGCGCATCGCCACGGTGGCCGGCTGGGCCGTGGGCGAGTCGAACAGCTCCAGCGACACGGTCCGCGCGGTCGGCGCCCACACCGCCAGCGTGGGCACGCGGCCGGCGAACGTCGGGCCGAGCTTCGCGCGGGTCGCCGCCGCGTAGACGTCGTCGAGCACGCCGGGGATCTGCACGCCGGTGGCGGCGAGCAGCGCGCCCTCGGCGTCCCGCTCGGTGACCACGAGCTGGCCGCGCAGCGCCGCCGGCACCTTGGCCAGGTCGGCGCGGTCCAGCGTGAAGGCGCGCGAGGCCCAGAGATGGGGGTACGCCTGCCGTTGCGCCTCGGTCAGCCCGTTGCGCTGCGCCCGCAGTCCGATGGTGGTGTACGTGCCGGTCAGCTCGCCGTCGGCGAGGCCGATCCCGCCGGCCGGGGCGACGGCGAGCGCGTACCGCCTGCCGTCGGTCGGCCCGGTGGCCCAGGCGACGGTGGACCTGTCGATCCACTGCGCCTTCTGCTTCGTCAGGTCGAGGTCCTTGGCGGCGCCGGACGTGGTGGTCGGCAGCAGCCGTCCCTTGACGCCGGCCAGCAGCCACACCTCGCGTCCGGCGGAGGCGAAGTCGAGCCGCTGGTCCTCGGGCTGATCCTTCTCGTCGCCTCGGTGGATGATGTAGCTCAGTCCGGTCGCTCCGGCAGCGAGGGGCACCCGGAACACCGCGCCGTACGCGTCGATCTTCTCCGGCTCGAGCGGGGCGGCCCAGTCGGTCGGGTTCGCCGCGCCGTCCCACAGGTGCAGGCCCCAGCCGTCGTAGTTCCCGTCGGCCTTGCGCCAGTGGATCAGCGCGGTGTCCTGGGCGACGGGCGGGTCGGGCTCACCGGTGGCGGCCTGCCGCGTCGGGTAGACCGCCGGGTCGCCCTGCTTGACCCAGACCTCGCCGGTCGCAGTCACGTCGATGGTGCGGTCGGCGGCGACGTCCTTGTTGCCGTCGCCGTCGATCACGAGGAAACCGACCGTCTTCGCGCCGGGCTTGAGTTTGACCCAGGCGAACCGGCCGTACGAGTCCTCACCGGCGAACGGCTGCCCGGCGGGCCATTCGGTCACGTACGCCGGGTCGATGTCGCCCCAGGCGTACAGCCGCCAGTCGTCGTACCCGCCGGCCGGGCGCTGGTAGTGCACGATCGCCCAGTCCCGCGAGGCGCCCTGCGCCGGGGTGCCGACGGTGCCGGTGGCGCGGGCGGTGGCGGTACGGCCCTTGCCGTCGCGGACCACCGCCTTGTACTCCACGCGGGTGCCGCCGGGCAGGCCGGTCAGGTCGTGATGCACGGTGTACGGCGCGCGGTGCGCGGTGCCCAGCAGCGTCCACTTGCCGCCCGCGACCCGGGCGGCGAACGTGACGGTGGCGAGCGGGTCGCCGGTCACCTGGGCGGTGACGGCGGCCTTGCCGGGGACCGGGTCGTCGCCGGGCTCGGTGATCGTGATCTTCGGCGCCCCGGCCTGCGGGATCGCCCGGTCGGCCTTCAGCACCACCGCCGACATGGCCGGCACGGTGACGCTCAGCTTGCCGTCCGCGCCGGCCGTCGCGCCCGCGACGCCGCCGTACACGCCGGTGAAGCGGGCGCCGGCCGACCAGGTGTCCACCGGGACAGTCTGCGGCGTCGCGGCGTTGTTCACCGCTGCGACGTACTCGATCCGGTCGGCGGGCAGGACGCGGGAGAACGCGAAGACGCCCGGTCCGTCGGCGGCGTACCGGGTCACCTGCACGCCGTCGCGCAGCGCCGGGTGCGCCGTCCGCAGCTCGCCCAGCTCGGCGATGGTCCGGTAGAGCGGGTGGCGGGTGTCGTACTGGTCGACGGCGTGGGTACGGGTGGTGCCGATCAGGTCGTCGTCGAGGTAGTCGGCGGTCCGCGAGGCGAACATGTCCTGCCGCGCGTCCTTGTCGCCGCCCGGGCCGGTGAAGCCCTGCTCGTCGCCGGAGTAGACGACCGGCTGGCCGCGGGTGAGGAACATCAGCTGGTGGGCGAGCCGGCTGCGGTTCAGCTGGGTGGCGTCGTCCCCGCCGGCGGCGGCGACGAACGAGCCGATCCGGCCCATGTCGTGGTTGCCCAGGAACGTGGTGAGCCGGTTGGCGTTCGTGTCCCGCGCGGAGTACAGGTCGTCCTTGGCGTAGACGTCGGCGAGCGCCTTGGCCGAGCCGTCGGCGGCGGCGTACCCGCGTGCCGCCTCCTGGAACGAGAAGTCGAGCGTGGCGGGCAGCCCGCCCTGCCGCACGTAGCTGGACTGGATCTCCTGCTCGGCGCTGTAGACCTCGCCGAACATGAAGAAGTCCTTCTTGCCGGCCTTCGCGGCGGCGGCGTCGATGCCGCGGGCGAACTGCGGCCAGAAGTCGAGGTTGGCGTGCTTGACCGTGTCGAGGCGGAACCCGTCCACGCCGGCCTTGCCGATCCACTGGGCGTAGATGTCGGTCATGCCGCGGACCACCTCGGGACGCTCGGTCCACAGGTCGTCGAGGCCGAAGAAGTCGCCGTACTCGCTGTTCTCCCCGGCGAAGGTGGAGTCACCGCGGTTGTGGTACATGGTCGGGTCGTTGAGCCACGCCGGTACCTTGACCTTCGCGTCGGCCGGGGTGGCGAACACCGGGGTGTACGGGAACGACGTCGAGTTCACCGCCGGGAACTTCCGCGTGCCGTCGGCGTAGTTGCGGTCCTCGAAGGGCCGCCCCTGCGCGTCGCGGTAGGGGGCGGTCTTCTTGTCCACGTAGCCGTACTTGTCCTCGGCGTACCGGATGACGTCGGCGGTGTGGTTGACGATGATGTCGAGGTAGACCTTGATCCCCCGGCGGTGGGCCAGGTCGACCAGCTTCTTCAGCTCGGCGTTGGTGCCGAAGTGCGGGTCGACCTGGGTGAAGTCGGTGATCCAGTAGCCGTGGTAGCCGGCCGAGACGTCCGCGCCGGTGCCCTGCACCGGCCGGTTCTTGAAGATCGGCGCGAGCCAGATGGCGGTGGTGCCGAGACCTTGGATGTAGTCCATCCGGTCGATCAGACCCTTGAGGTCGCCACCGTGGTAGAAGCCCTTGTCGGCCGGGTCGAGGCCGGTGGTGAGCCGGCCGCCTTTCAGGCCACCGGTGTCGTTGCGCCTGTCGCCGTTGGCGAACCGGTCCGGCAGGACGAAGTAGAACTGCTCGGCCTTCTCGGTTCTGGTGCCGGCCCTGAGCAGCGCGTCGGGGGACGGTTCGCGGTTCCACTGCGGAGCGTTGCCGGCGGCCAGGACGTCGGGGGTGGCGGCCGGGGCGGTGGCGTCGGCGCCGAGCTGGTGGAGGGCCACCGGCACGCCGACGAGAGTCAGTACGAGGGAGGTGACCAGGGCGAGCAGCGCCTTGGGGGATATCGGCGGGGGTTTCATCGACGGCCTTTCTCTGGTCGCTGATTCGCCCGCACGCTAGCCCTTGCCGAAACATTCTGCAATACCTTGCAAACCCTGCCGCAACAAAGCAGACACCTTGCAAGAGGAGGCGTGCGCTGCGGCCCCGGCCCGGGGCGCCGGATCTACCGCCCGGCGCAGGGCGAGCCGTCGACGGTGCAGCTCACTGGCCGGGTACCGGCCCGCTCGATGTGGAACCGCACCGGCACGGACTGCCCGGGCGCCAGGTCGAAACCGCTGCGGTAGGTGAACACGCCGTCGGCGAAGTCGAACACGCCCTGCTCGGCGCCCTCGACCCAGGCGGTGACCAGCCGGCCACCGGGGAACTCGGCGCGCACCGTCCAGCCCTGTGGCGTACCCGCGGTGTTGACCAGCAGCACCTCACCGATGAAGCCGCCGTCGAAGGCGTTCGGCACGCTGTACCGACCGGTCACCGCCGACGGCGGCGCGGGAGGCGGCGGGGGCGGAGCCGGCCGGGCCACGCCCCGGGGACCGGGGGTCGGCGCGGCCGACGTCGGCCGGGCGGGCAGCACCGTGGACCGGGGCGACAGTCCCGGCACCACCGCAGCGGTTGCGGACACCGGCGACGGGCCGGTCGCGGTGACCGCCGCAGGCGTCAGCGGGGCCTGCGGCAGCGACATCACCGGATCCGCCGGACCGGCCGCCGGGAACGTACGCCGGCCCCGCACCGAACCGAGCGCCACCACCAGCAGGACCACCATCACGACGACGCCCGCGGCGACGAGGATCCAGGGGGACGAGGTCATGGCGGCCCCGGGCTGCGGGCCGGGACGACGCGAGCGGGACATTGTCCTCCTGTCGGGGTTCGGGCCAGCCTAGCCAGACGGACGGGTCGCGGCGAACGACAGCGACCGACCCCTGCCGCACGGCCGTGGACACCTGATACCTTGCACGCCGATCAATGACCACAATGGCTCGTCGAGCCGGTAGGACGGTTGGCCAGTGACTGAGTGGCAGGGCAACATCCGGCGGGCGTCCACGGCGGACACCGCCGTCGTGACCGCGATCCTCGCCGAGGCGTTCATGCGGGATCCGGTGAGCGGCTGGATCTTCCCGACCGACGACCACCGCGCCCGGGTCCACCCCGGCTTCTTCGGGCCGTTCGTGGCGCTGGCGCTGCGCACCGGTGAGGTACACGTCGCCGGCGACGGTCTGGGCGCCACGCTCTGGCTGCCCACCGGCGAAGGACACGACGCCGACGAGGGCGACGAGTTCGACGGCATGGAGGCCGCCATCGGCACGGAGGCCATGAAGCGGTTCGGCGTGCTGGACGAGATGATGAGCGCCCGGCACCCGGCCGAGCCGCACTGGTACCTGCCCTTCATCGCGGTGCACCCGGACCATCACGGCAAGGGCGTCGGCTCGGCGCTGCTGCGTAACAAGCTGGCCGAGCTGGATCAGGCCGGCACCGCGGCGTACCTGGAGGCGAGCACGCCCCGCAACGCCGCACTGTACGAGCGGCTCGGATTCCGGCGCCGCCCGACCACGCTGGACCTGCCGGAGGGCCCCAGCCTCTATCCGATGTGGCGCGACCCGGCGTGATCGCGAACCGTCCCGCCCCGGCTGCGCCCGGGGCGGGACGTCATCGCCGTACCGTCGTGGTGGTGACGTCGAGCGCGCCCACGACGGCGGCGAGCAGCCCTTCGAGCTGAGCCGGCAGGAACCGGCGGCAGTCGCGCATCCGCGTGGCCACCTGCGGGTCGAAGATGTGCGCGGCCAGCCCGACCGCCTCGGCGAGGGTCGCCAGCAGCAGCGTGCCCGGGTCCAGTTCGGCCGGGGACGAGTGCATCAGCATCGCGGTCAGCCGCACCCGTGGTGAGGCCGCCTGGTTCGGGTCGATGGCCGGCCAGCGCACCGTCCGGCCGATGAGCTTGCCCTGCTCGCGCCGGAGCACACCGGCGGTGACCAGCCGGGTGCCCACGCGTTCGTTGATGTTGAGCTGGGTCCGCAGGTAGCGGATCCACAGCCGGGCCGGATGCGCCCCCTCGCGGCGCAGGATCTCGGTGATCAGCAGGTCGGTGAGCGGCTCCTGCCACAGCCGCGGATCGACAGCGGCGATCCCCCCTCCGTCGAGGGCGATCCGGCCCTCGAACATCAGCTCGGCGAGCGCGGCGCCGGCCAGCCCGCACTCCAGCCGGTCGACGGCGACGTGTGGCTTGCCGGTGAACTCGTCGTGTCCGATAAGGAACAGCGCATCCGCAAGCCGGTATGTGGCCTGCGCCCCGGGGTAGGTCATGGTCCATCCTCGAACGGTGGCCGTGATCGTCGCCACGGGACGGTACGGCATGACCACGCAGAGCTCAATTCCGGTCGATCACGCACGCCCCAATCGATATCGAAGCGGGGTTGTCACGATCAGTGATCACCAATACCCTGCTTCAGGTTGTTCCGAAGTAGACACATCAATCCCCTCACCCCCTCCCCTGGAGAAGCCTTGTCCTCCGATCCGTTCTTCTCCGACGGTGGGCTGCGCCGCGGTCGTCTCGGCACCGCCCACCTCGTGTTCTTCACCGTCGCCGCGTCAGCCCCGCTGACCGTTCTCGGCGGTGGTGTCACCACCATGTACGCGGTCAGCGGCAACACCGGCGCCGCGCTCGGGTACGTGCTCCTCGCCGCCGTCCTCGCCGTCTTCGCCACCGGCTACGCCGCGATGAGCCGGTACGTCGCCAACGCCGGTGCGTTCTACGCGTACATCGCCAACGGCCTCGGCCGGGCCGGCGGGGTGGCCGGCTCGGCGGTCGCGCTCGCGGCCTACAACGCGATCCAGATCGGTCTGTACGGCCTGCTCGGCGCGATCCTGGGCGACTTCATGGCCGCCAAGACCGGGATCGAGCTCGACTGGTGGGTCTGGGCGCTGCTGGCCTGGGTGTTCATCGGCGCGCTCGGCGTGCTGCGCATCGACCTCAACGCCACCGTCCTCGCCGTGCTGCTCGTCCTCGAGTGCGTGGTCGTGCTGATCTTCGACCTGGTCGCCTTCGCCAACCCGGACGGCGGTACCGTCACCGCCGCCGGCATCAGCCCCGGGCACCTGTTCGGCGCCGGCTTCGGAGCGGTGCTCGCGTTCACCATCGCCTCCTTCACCGGCTTCGAGAGCGGCGCCATCTACAGCGAGGAGGTCAAGGATCCGCGTCGCACCGTGGCCCGGGCCACCTACATCGCCGTCGCGTTCACCGGCCTGTTCTACGCCTTCTCCGCCTGGGCGCTCACGGTGCTCACCGGCCCGGAGAACGCCCCGGCGGCCAGTGCCGAGGCGGGACCGGGCATCGTCTTCGGCGCGCTCGAGCAGTACACCGGTGTCGTCGTCGCCGACATCGCCAACGTCCTGTTCATCACCAGCGTCCTCGCCGCCCTGCTGTCGTTCCACAACGGCGTGGCGCGCTACCTGTTCGCGCTGGGCCGCGAGCGGGTGCTGCCGGGCTTCCTCGGCGCCACCTCCAGCCGCAGCGGCGCCCCGGTCGCGGGCTCGCTGGTGCAGAGCGTGCTGGCAGTGGTGGTGTTCCTGGCGTTCGCGATGACCGGCCGCGACCCGGTCATCGACCTGTTCACCTGGCTGTCCGGCGCGGCCGCGGTCGGCGTCGTGCTGCTGATGACGCTCACCTCCGCCTCCGTGGTGGGCTTCTTCCGGGGCCGTCCCGGCCCGGAGAGCGCGTGGCAGCGGGCGATCGCCCCGGCGCTCGGCACGGTCCTGCTCACCGCCGTGCTGCTGGTGCTGCTGTTCAACTTCGACGCGCTGCTCGCCCCCGGCACCGCGAGCTACCTGAAGTGGCTGCTGCCGGCGATCCCGGTGGCGGCGGGCGTGGTCGGCCTGATCTGGGGCGCGATCCTGCGTACCAGCCGGCCGGAGACGTACCGCCGGATCGGCCAGGTCACCGAGGAGGGCCTACACGAGCCCGGCCTGCACCCGGCCCCCGAAGCCGACCGCTGGGCCGGCGCCCACCACCGCTGACGCCCGTGGGTGCGGCGGCCGGCCACGCGGACCGGCCGCCGCACCACCACGATCAGGCGGTACGGATGACGGTGCAGATGACCGGGCCGTCCTCGGTGGTGCGCAGCAGGTAGCGGTAGCGCTCGCCGGGCACCGCGCCGCCCTGGCTGTCCAGGAACTCCCAGCGCACGGCCACCTCGGTGAGCAGCGCCGAGATCTGCTGCACGTCCTCGATCTGCGCGTTCGCGGCGACGAGTTCCCGCTCCTGGTAGTCCGGCGCGGCGCCGACGAAACTGAGCGCCACCGCCGCGGGCGAGGTGAACGAGAAGCTGTAGGTGTCGGCGACCACCAGCCCGGGCAGGGCGTAGCACCCGGCGATGGCCGGCACGTCGGCGGTGGTCAGCGCCACGCCGTACCGGTCGAAGAAGTCGGTGAGCGTGTCGAGGTCGGTGGAAGCCGTCACGACGCTCCTCATTACCGGCCCGCCCCGGCGGCAAACCTTCCTCAGCGCGGCGGGATCCGCACCTCGATCTCCGCGCCGAGGTGCGCGCCGCCGCTGAGGGCCAGGTCGTCGCCGCTCCAGAACCGCCCCGGGTCGTACCAGTTGGGCCGTCGCCCCTCGGGCAGCAGGCCCATCGCCTCGTAGGTCACCGCGACCACCTCGGCGCAGTACGCCGTCTCCAGCGCCGCGGCGTTCTCCCTGCTGGTTTCGCCGGTCCTGCTGGTTTCGCCGGTCCTGCCGGTTTCGCCGACCCTGCCGGTGTCGCCGGTCCCGCCCGCCTCGCGCCTGTCGCCTGAATCGCCGGCCCTGCCCTGTCTGCCGGTCTCACCCCTGTCGATGATCTTGCTCAGGATGCCGACCTGGTTCCGGTCGCCGGTCCTGCCCCGGAGGCCGCCGAGGCTCAGTCGGCGCGGGTGCGGCAGCCGGCCCCGGGCCCACCGCCAGGCGAGCTGCGCGGTGGACGGGAACGGCGTCCCGTCCAGACGGGCCACGGTACGCAGCACCGCCTCCTCCATCGCCGTGTCGGCCGGTGGTTCGAGCTGGCGCAGCCAGCCCCGCTGGCCGTACCGGTTGGCCCAGACGCAGACCGCGTCGCGCAGGTCGTGCAGCTGCACGCCGCGCTGGTGGGTGCCGGTCCACATGTCCGGCAGCGAACGCCCCAGCTCGGCGTGCCACATCAGCGGCGGCATGTCGTCGAGCACCACGGCCATGCCCACGTGGTTCACCGGACTGTTCGTGGTGAGCTGGATGGCCCGGTCGGGCACGCTGCGTCCGCGGAACACCCACAGATCGCCGGTGCGGGTCAGCTCCACGGCCTCGTCCAGGCTGATGCTCATGGAGGACTACCCTATGCGGATGCGGCAACGGATGCGGTGGTGGAAGGTACTCGGTCTCGCGGGTCTCGCCGGCGTCGCGGCGACCGGCGTGGTGGTGGCGCGGGCCGAGCGGCGGCGCCGGGCGTACACCCCGGAGGAGATCCGGGACCGGCTGCGCGAACGGCACGCCAAGGCCTCGTCGTCCTGAACGGACAGTCGCGGGCGGCGGATTCTCCTACCATCGCCAGGATGGGAACCGTCTTCTGGGAGAGCCCGTTCGTCCTCGATCCCCCGCCGGCCGCCGTGGAGCGGCACGGCGACGTCGACCTGCACGTGCCTGCCGGCGACGGCCGGCATCCCGCGGTCGTCGTCGTGCACGGCGTACCGGGACCGCCCGAGGCCCCCGACGCGCGGGACTGGCCGCTCTACCGGGGCTACGGCGCGCTGCTCGCCGAGGCGGGCGTGCTCGCCGCGGTCCCCCGGCTCACCGTGGCGAGCCCGGACGACCTGTACACGGTCGCCGCCCGGGTGGCCGCCGCCGCCGAACTGCTCCGCGCCGACCCGCGCGTCGACGCCGACCGGCTCGGCCTCTGGTTCTTCTCCGGCGCCGGCCTGCTGCTCGGCGACTGGCTCCGCGACCCGCCCGCCTGGCTGCGCGGCGTGGCCGCTACCTATCCCCTGCTGGCACCGCTGCCCGGGTGGCCCCCGGTGGACCCGCGCTTCCGCCCGCTGGACGCCCTCGACCTGCCCACCGGCGGCGAGGCCCCGCAGACGGCGGGCCCGGGCGTCGAGGCTCCGCAGACGGCGGGTGCAGCACGGCCGACGCTCGTACTGACCCGGGCGGGGCGGGAACGGCCCGAGGTCGCCCCCACCGTCGAGGCGTTCACGGTGGTCGCGCGGCGGCGCGGCATCCCGCTGCGCGTGGTGGACGTGCCGAACGGACAGCACGGATTCGATGCGCTGGACCACACCGAGGAGTCCCGCGCCGCCGTCCGCACCGCTCGCGACACCCTGCTCGCCCTGCTAACCGCCCCCTGACCGCCGGCCACCCCCACCTCCCCCGCACCCAGTCCCACTTCCCAACACCCCTGTCCCACAAGCCGGGCACCGCACAAGATCTTGGTACGAAATGGCCCCCGGAAGGGCCTTTTCGTACCAAGATCCCAACCACCCCCCACCGCGTCGATCATGAAGTTGACCGGGACAAATCAGTCACAAAACCCTGCCAACTTCATGATCGACGAGATGGGGCGGGGCGCCGGTCAGCCTGCGGGGGCCAGGAACTCCAGCCGGTTGCCGTGCGGGTCGTACGTGTGGAACCGCCGCATGCCGGGAATCTCGTCGTCGCCCCAGGTCACGGTGTGTCCGGCGGCGTCCAGGCGGGCGGCCAGCTCGTCCAGGTCGGGGCGCAGCAACGCGGGGTGCGCCTTGCGGGCCGGGCGGAAGTCGTCCTCGACGCCCAGGTGCAGCTCGGCGTCGTACCCGGTGAACCAGCAACCGCCGCGGGCGGCGAGGGCCAGGGGTTTGGGCTTCTCGGTGAGCCCGAGCAGGCCGGTGTAGAAGGAGCGCGAGACATCCTCGGAGCCGCGGGGGCAGGCGAGCAGGACGTGATGGATCATGGTGGCACCTCCTCGTCCCGCAGCGTGGCACGAGGTTGCGCGAATAGCAAGACGGACGTACGGTTTTGTAGAGACCGACGTAGGTAAGTGTTGCCTAAGCACGGCAGCGCCCCGGTCGGTGCGACAAACTGCTCAGGACTACTCACGGTCGCTGGTGTGAAGGAGTACGACGTGGCGAGCCTCGACACCTTCGGTGCGAAGACCCAGCTACGCGTCGGAGACGCGAGCTACGAGATTTTCAGGATCGACAAGGTGGAGGGCCACGAGCGGCTGCCCTACAGCTTGAAGATCCTGCTGGAGAACCTGCTGCGGACCGAGGACGGCGCGAACATCACCGCCGACCACATCCAGCAGCTCGGCGCGTGGGACGCCACCGCCGACCCGAGCGTGGAGATCCAGTTCACCCCGGCGCGGGTGCTGATGCAGGACTTCACCGGCGTGCCCTGCGTGGTCGACCTGGCCACCATGCGCGAGGCGGTACGCGACCTCGGCGGCGACGCCACCAAGGTCAACCCCCTCGCTCCGGCCGAGCTGGTCATCGACCACTCGGTCATCGCCGACCTGTTCGGCCGCGAGGACGCGTTCGAGCGCAACGTCGAGCTGGAGTACGAGCGCAACAAGGAGCGCTACCAGTTCCTGCGCTGGGGCCAGACCGCGTTCAACGAGTTCAAGGTCGTCCCGCCGGGCACCGGCATCGTGCACCAGGTCAACATCGAGTACCTGGCTCGTACGATCATGGAGCGCAACGGCCAGGCGTACCCGGACACGGTCGTCGGCACCGACTCGCACACCACCATGGTCAACGGCCTGGGCGTGCTGGGCTGGGGCGTCGGCGGCATCGAGGCCGAGGCCGCGATGCTCGGCCAGCCGGTCAGCATGCTGATCCCCCGGGTCGTCGGCTTCAAGCTCTCCGGTGAGATGCCGGCCGGCACCACCGCCACCGACCTGGTGCTGACCATCACCGAGATGCTGCGCAAGCACGGCGTGGTCGGCAAGTTCGTCGAGTTCTACGGCCCGGGCGTGAGCGCCGTGCCGCTGGCCAACCGCGCCACCATCGGCAACATGTCGCCGGAGTACGGCTCGACCGTGGCGATCTTCCCGATCGACGCCGAGACCGTCCGCTACCTGGAGCTGACCGGCCGCGACGCGTCTCAGGTGGCGCTGGTCGAGGCGTACGCCAAGGAGCAGGGCCTGTGGCACGACCCGGAGCGCGAGCCGGAGTACTCCGAGCGCCTGGAGCTGGACCTCGGCACCATCGAGCCGTCGCTGGCCGGTCCGAAGCGCCCGCAGGACCGGGTGCCGCTGGGCAGCGCCAAGACGCTGTTCCGCGCCGCGCTCAGCGACTACGTGGCCGCCGACGAGACCGGTGGCGACCCGGACCGCAAGCCGGGCGTGCCGCAGCAGGAGAAGCCGTTCGGCGCCGACGGCCCGGCCGACGAGGCGTCCGCCGAGTCGTTCCCGGCCAGCGACTCCCCCGCCAACGGTGTGAACGACCCGGCCGACGCGCCGCGCGACCTGGAGACCGCCGCGGTGGGCGCGGGCGGCCGGGCGAGCAATCCGGTACGCGTGACCGGCACCGACGGCGTCGAGTACGAGCTGGACCACGGCGCCGTGGTGATCGCCGCGATCACCTCCTGCACCAACACCTCGAACCCGCAGGTGATGATCGGCGCCGCGCTGCTGGCCCGCAACGCGGTGGACAAGGGCCTGGCCCGCAAGCCGTGGGTGAAGACCACCCTCGCGCCGGGCTCGAAGGTCGTCATGGACTACTACGACCGCGCCGGCCTCACGCCGTACCTGGAGAAGCTCGGCTTCAACCTGGTCGGCTACGGCTGCACCACCTGCATCGGCAACTCCGGCCCGCTGCCGGAGGAGGTCTCCGCCGCCGTCAACGAGGGCGACCTGGCGGTCGTGTCGGTGCTGTCCGGCAACCGCAACTTCGAGGGCCGGATCAACCCGGACGTCAAGATGAACTACCTGGCGTCCCCGCCGCTGGTGGTCGCGTACGCGCTCGCCGGCACCATGGACATCGACCTCGCAAACGAGCCGATCGGCGAGGACGCCGAGGGCAACCCGGTTTTCCTGCGGGAGATCTGGCCGAACAGCGCCGAGATCCAGGACGTCATCGCCTCGGCGATCGGCGCGACCGGCTTCAGTGCCGCGTACGCCGACGTGTTCGCCGGTGACGAGCGCTGGCAGTCGCTGCCGACGCCGACCGGTGACACGTTCTCCTGGGACGGCGAGTCGACCTACGTGCGCAAGCCCCCGTACTTCGAGGGCATGCAGCAGGAGCCGGCGCCGGTGCAGGACATCGCGGACGCGCGCGTCCTGGCGAAGCTGGGTGACTCGGTGACCACCGACCACATCTCCCCGGCCGGTTCGATCAAGGCGGACTCCCCCGCCGGCAAGTACCTGGCCGAGCACGGCGTGGCCCGGCACGAGTTCAACTCGTACGGCTCCCGCCGGGGCAACCACGAGGTGATGATCCGGGGCACGTTCGCCAACATCCGGCTGCGCAACCAGCTCGTCCCGGGCGTGGAGGGCGGCTTCACCGTCAACCACCTGACCGGCGAGCAGACCTCGATCTACGACGCCTCGATGGCGTACCAGGAGGCGGGCGTCCCGCTGGTCATCCTGGCCGGCAAGGAGTACGGCTCGGGCTCGTCGCGTGACTGGGCCGCCAAGGGCACCATGCTGCTGGGCGTGAAGGCGGTCATCGCCGAGTCGTACGAGCGGATCCACCGCTCGAACCTGATCGGCATGGGCGTGCTGCCGCTGCAGTTCCCGGGCGGCGAGACCGCCGAGTCGCTGGGCCTGACCGGCACCGAGACGTTCTCGATCAGCGGCGTCACCGCGCTGAACGACGGCGAGACCCCGCGGACGGTCAAGGTCACCACCGACACCGGCGTGGAGTTCGACGCCGTGGTCCGCATCGACACCCCGGGTGAGGCGGACTACTACCGGCACGGCGGCATCCTGCAGTACGTGCTGCGCCGCATGATCGCCAACTGATCTCGGATGTAAGGAAGGGCCCCTTCTTAACAGCTCACTGTTAAAAAGGGGCCCTTCCTCTACCGCAGGCGTTAACAAGGGGCCCTTCCTTACACTTCCAGCGGAGGCGGAGCGCGACGGCGCGCGCCTCGGAGTCGGTGAGCGGCAGGAACCACAGGAAGCGCCGCACGATCGCGATCGGGTCCGGGCCGCCGGGTTGCCCACGTAGGTCGCGGATGGCATGCCGGGTGAGCCGGGAGAACTCGGGGATCATCGTGGCGCGGCGGGCCGCGTCGGTGGGCGCGGCCCGCAGGGTCGGGCACGGCCAGGGCTCGCCGCAGCGGTCGCAGCGCCAGGCCGGACCGCACGCGCGGTGGCCGGTCAGCGGCAGCACCACCCGGTGACCGCCGACGAGGTCACCTACCTGGTCACCGCCCGGCTGGACCGGCAGGGCATCCTCACCCGGCCGCGCGGGCCGCTGTACGTCGTGGTGCTCGACGAGCAGGTGCTGCGCCGCGCCCCCGCCGGCGACCGGGCGCTGATGGCCGCGCAGGTGACCCACCTGCTCGCTTGCGCCGAGCTGCCGAACGTGCAGCTCCACGTGGTGCCGGTGGACACGCCGACCTATCCCGGGCTGGACGGGCCGTTCGTCATCGCGGAGTTGCGCGACGGCAACCGGGTGGCGCATGTGGACAGCCAGGCCAGCGCGCAGATCATCGAGCAACCCTCGGAGATTGCTACCCTGGAGCGTCGGTGGGAACGCATCCGGGGCGAGGCGCTCCCCCGCGCGCGGACCCTGGAACTGCTGAGGGAAGTGGCGGCGGCATGGACCTGAGCGGCGCCCGGTGGCGCAAGAGCACCCGCAGCGGCGGCAACGGCGGCGACTGCGTCGAGGTCGCCGGCAACCTGCCCGGTGTGGTCGGCGTCCGCGACTCGAAGGACCCGGCCGGTCCGGTGCTCACCTTCACCCCGGCCGCGTGGACCCGGTTCGTGACGTCGACCCGCCGCTGAGCCCGGTCGCTCGGCGGATCGCGTAGGCCGGATTCGAACGCCGGCGCACACGTGCGCCGAATTCCTTCCCGCTCACGATCGCCGGTCGAGCCCGGGGCGCAATTCCCATACGAAGCGGGGCGTGCGTGCCGGCGAGTCCTCACGCAACGGTGTCGGAGTAGACCTCGACGTCGTAGAGCAGTTGCACGTTGCGGCGGCCGTTGGTGATGCCGACGAAGACCGGGTCACCGGCCGGGGTGCGGCCCTGGCGCCACACCTGTTCCCGGGCCGCTTCCCGCGACTCGTGATGGACACCGCCCTCGCGATGCGTCTGCAGGACGCGGCGGGCGGTCGTGGAGTCGCTGTCGAGGTGGATCCGCAGCAGGGGCATGGCACCCTCCTTGCCCGTCGAGGGCCTGACGATGCGTTGCCTCGCCCGACGGCTCGACGTGACCGCCACCGCGCTGTACTGGCACGTGAAGACGAAGGACGACGTCCTGGACCTGGCCGTCGACCACATCTTCGGCGACGTGCCGGTTCCGGACGACGGCGACGACTGGACGGAGGACATCCGCGTCCTCGTCCGGGCCTGGCGCGGCGCGATGCTGCGCCATCCCTGGGCACCGAAGCTGATCGGACGTCCGATGCTCGGGCCCAACGTCCTGGCCCGTACCGAGTTCCTGCAGTCGGCGCTCGTGCGCGGCGGCTGTCAGGATCTTCACCTCGCGGTCGCCACGAGAATGCTGGCCAACTACGTCATCGGCGCCTCGCTCACGGAGGCCACGTGGCGCCGGACCGCGGACCCGGACGCGAGCGCCGCGGCCCGCGACCACATCGCCGCGAGCGCCGACACCCATCCGACCCTGAGCGCCTCCGGCCATCTCGACGACACCCGATGGGACGACCTGCTGTTCGAGGAGGGCCTCGACGCCATCATCCGGGCGGCAGTGCGGACAGGGACGCCGGGCTGATCACGCGCGCCTCTCAGCCGGCGGCGCTCTCCAGCACGGCCTTGAGCCGGGCCAGGTCCGCCCCCACCAGGGCGGTGTCCCGGTCGAAGTCCGCGTCGCTCATGCCGGGCTGCCGCCGCAGGCTGAACACCACCTCCGTGGCGTCACCGTCGGCGACGGCACGCAGCGGCACGTAGACCTTCTCGCCGGAGGGCGTCAGCACCTCGTGGTCGAGCACGCCGTACTCGTTGGCCGGCGCGAACGTCAGCCGCGCCCGCCCCTGCGGGGTGTCCACGAACCAGTGGCCGTCGTCGAGGACGACCGAGCCGCCGAGGCCCGGCGCCCAGCGGGTCAGGTTCGCCGGGTCGGCGGCGAAGGCGTAGACCTCCGCGGCCGGGCGGTCGATGTGGACGCTGAGGTGCCGGAACTCCGTGGCCATGCGCCGATGATGGCACGCCTGTCGGACGCTCGCGTTACGCTGCCACCGATTCCGACCGACACCCCGGGAGACGACCACATGGGCATGGTGTTCACCGCACGCCGGCTGTCCGGCAAGGAACTGGCGACGGTGCTCGCCGAGCCGGACACGGTCGTCACGATCTTCCACAGCGGCCCGGACGAGCTCGACCTGGACAAGGCGTGGCACGGCCTGCACTACCTGCTGACCGGCGACGCGTACGAGGTCCGGGGTGACGCCGGGCCGGCCGTCCTGGGTGGTGACCCGATCGGGCCGGATCTCGGCATGGGCCCGGCCCGGCTGCTCATGCCGGACGCCGTCCGCGCCGTGGCCGCCGGGCTCGACGCGGTGGACGACGCGACGCTGCGGGCCCGCTTCGACCCGGAGGCCATGTCGGAGTCCGGGATCTACCCGCACATCTGGGACGACGGCGTCGACGAGTTCGACAACTACCTGCTGCCGAACCTCACCGCGCTGCGAGACTTCTACCGCGACGCGGCGGCGCGCGGAGACGCCGTACTGCTCGCCGTCACCTGAGCCGCCGGAAACCTGAGCCGCCGAAAACCGGTGCGCTCCGCCGTCCGGGCGCCGGTAGCGTGCCGGCGTGGGACTCGACGCGTTCGTGTACTGCCGGTGCTGGCAGGACGACCTCACCACGCCGTGTCCGATCGGCCCGGTCGGCTACGACGAGGACGGCTGGTTGGCGCTGTTGCGGACCGGCGAGTACGACGGGGTCGCCGACAACGCCTTCTACTCCTGGATGTCGGGCGACGCGTGCGCGCACCGGCACATGGCGCTGGTCAGCGAGGGCGTGTCCAACTGGGCCGGCGTACGGCTGTTCCAGCAGGCGCTGCGCGCGGCCGGCGAGCACCGTTTCCCGACGCTCGCCGCCGCGTTGCCGGACGCCAACGGCGGCTCGCTGCCCGCCGACCGGGCAGCGGCCGTGCTCGCCGAACTGGACGCGTTCGCCGGCACCGCCCGGATCAGCGACGAGGTGGAGCTGATCGACGAGGCGACCGGCCGGGTCCTGATGCAGTACGTCGAGAGCTACCGCGGCGTGTTCATGTTCGGGCCGGGCTTTCAGGCGGGCGTCGATCCGGACGGCTTCTTCGTCCTCGACCGCGCCGACCCGCCGGTGACGCTGTTCCGGGCCGTTCGGTTCGGCCAGCGGCCGGTGGGCGAGCACGGCGAGCCGCCGCCCGAACGGCTCGCGGTACGGACCTGCAGCCGGTCGAGCGGCGACTTCGCCTACATCGTGGAGCCGCTGCGCCGGCTGTGCGCGGCGTCGGTGACGACCGGCAACCCGGTGATGTGGTGCTGACGGGCCACCCTCGCCAGCCGGACCGCTCGGGTCCGCGCCGCACCCTGATGAACCACCGCACGTCCGAGCGTGCCGTCAGGGGGAGGTCACGTCCGCGCTGGTGGTGTAAGAGACGGCCATCGCGTGATCCGGTCTGATGTTATGCGGCGATCGGTGCCGCGTCGGTGTGGTCGGTGTCGTGTTGGCTGCTGTCGACGGTGATCAGACGGGCTTTGGCGAGCAGTTCCAGGCCCATGTAGCGGCGTCCCTCGGTCCATTCATCGGTCTGCTCGGCGAGGACCGCGCCGACGAGGCGGATGATCGCCGCCCGGTTGGGGAAGATCCCGACGACGTCGGTGCGGCGGCGGATCTCCTTGTTCAGGCGTTCCTGCGGGTTGTTCGACCAGATCTGGCGCCAGATCTCGCGGGGGAAGCCGGTGAAGGCTAGGAGGTCGTCGCGGGCGGCGTCGAGATGCTCAGCGGCGGCCGGGAACTTCGCCTCGATCGTGGCCACGACCCGCCGGAACTGGGCGTGGACGGCATCGGCATCAGGCTGGTCGAAGATCGTGCGCACGAGGGTGGCGATCCATGGCTGCGCCGACTTCGGCACCTTCGTCAGCAGGTTGCGCAGGTAGTGGGTGCGGCACCGCTGCCAGGTCGCGCCGGGCAGGGCCGCCCCGATCGCGGCCACGAGGCCGGCGTGCGCGTCGGAGATGACCAGGCGGACACCGGACAGACCGCGGGCGGTCAGGCTGCGCAGGAACGCCAGCCAGCCGGCGCCGTCCTCATCCGAGGCCACGTCCATGCCAAGGACTTCGCGGCCGCCGTCGGCGTTGACCCCGACGGCGATCAGGGCGTGGACGTTGACGGTCCGGCCGTGCTCGCGGACCTTCATGGTCAGCGCGTCCATCCACACGAACGTGTAGTGGGCGGCGTCCAGGGGCCGGTTGCGGAAGGCCTCGACCTGGGCGTCGAGGTGGGCGGCCATCTCTGAGACCTGCGACTTCGACAACTGCCGGATGCCGAGTTGCTCGACCAGCTTCTCCACTCGCCGCGTCGACACCCCGAGCAGATAGCTTGTGGCCACGACCGAGACCAGGGCCTGCTCGGCCCGCCGCCGGTGCGTCAGCAACCACTCCGGGAAGTAGCTGCCGTGCCGCAGCTTCGGGATCGCCAGATCGATCGTGCCGGCGCGGGTGTCCCACTCCCGGGCCCGGTATCCGTTGCGGGAATTCACCCGCTCATCGCTGCGCTGTCCGTAACCGGCACCGCAGATCGCGTCGGCCTCAGCGGACATCACCGCCTGCGCGAACGTCTTGATCATCGCCTGCAACATGTCCGGCGACGCGCCCTCGATCTGCTCGCGTAGCAGGTCAACAGGGCTCACACTCTCAGATGCGGCCATCGCGTTCTCTCTTCCTTCTCTGACTTGGTCGTCTTGAAGGATCGACGCGATGGCCGTCTCTCATCTACGCAACACGCCCATCACGGGCAAGTCGTACACCACTCCCGTGGACGCAACCCAGGGGGAAGTGACGTCACCTCAGAGCGGTATACCTCAGAGGCATGAATATGCCTCTGAGGTATACCGCTCGACAGCAATGTGTCTCGCACTGAGCATGACGCTCAGTCACCCCGACGATCAGTAGTCCGGCAGAGCGCCGTCGCCGTCTCGTTGCCCCGAACACGTGCGGTTCGAGGGCACGCCCCCGGGCCACCCGAACGGATGCTGACCGGAGTCACCACGGGATCGCGCCCGCGTCCTCGAAGTAGCCGCCGGTCGGCCCGTCGTCCGGCAGCGTCGCCAGCCGGATCGGGGTCGCCGCGCCCTGCTGCACGGTCCGTACGCCCCGGAAGCCGTTGAGGTCGGTCGCGGTGAATCCCGGGCAGGCGGCGTTGATCAGGATGTTCGTGCCTGCGAGCGCCCGCGCGTACTGGATGGTCACCGCGTTGAGCATGCTCTTCGACGGCGCGTACGCCACCGACAGCGGACCGGTCTGGTCCTCCCCGGCGGAGGCGCTCTGCCGGGTCAGCGAGCCGACGCCGCTGGAGACGTTGACGATCCGTGGCGAGACCGAGCGGCGCAGCAACGGCAGCATCGCCTCGGTCACCCGGACCACCCCGATCACGTTCACCTCGACCGCGGCCCGCATGGTCGCGACGTCCACGTCACCCGGATGCTGGGGCACGCCACCGGTCACGCCCGCGTTGTTGACGAGCACGTCCAGACCGCCGGCCTCCGTCTCGAGCAGCCGGGCGGCGGCGGTCACGCTCGCGTCGTCGGTCACGTCCAGCGGTACGCCGAACGCGTCCACGCCGCCCGCGCGCAGCTTCGCCACCGCGTCCGCGAGCCGCTGCTCATCCCGGGCGCCGACACCCACCCGCATGCCAAGCGCGCCCAGACCGGCTGCGATCTCGTACCCGATGCCCTTGTTCGCGCCGGTCACCAGCGCGATCGTCCGTTCACTCATGGGCTCGATCCTGTCCGCGCGGCGCGCGGGCCTCCAACACCACCTCGGTAGCGACCGATACCCGACGGGTATCGATGCGGCGGTACGGTGGCGGGATGGAGACGCGGGAGCTTCGCTACTTCGTCGCGGTCGCCGAGGAACTGCACTTCGGTCGCGCCGCGCGCCGCCTGGGCATCGCCCAGCCGCCGCTGTCGCGGGCGATCCGCCAACTCGAACGGCGCCTCGGCGTGACGCTGCTGGAACGGGACAGCCGCAGCGTCGCGCTCACCGCGGCCGGGTCGGTGCTGCTGCGCGAGGGCCGGGCCGCCCTGGACGCCGTGGACGCCGCCGACCGCCGTACCCGCCGCGCCGGTGAGGCGTCGAACGGCGGCCCCGGGCTGGTGCTGGCGACGAAGGCGGGCGCGTCGAGCGAGCTGCTGCCGAAACTGCTCGACGCGTACGCGGCCGAGCCGGACGCCGTCCCCGTCGAGGTGCTGCTGTGCGGCATCGGCGAGCAGGAACGGCTGCTGCGCGACGGGCGGGCCGACGTGGCGCTGCTGCACCTGCCGTTCGACTCGACCACGGGGCTGGACACCGAGGAACTGGTCACCGAGCAGCAGGTGGCGGTCCTGCCGGCCGGACATCCCCTGGCCCGGCGGCCGCACCTGCTGCTGGCCGAGGTGGAGACGCTGCCCGGCCTGCCGATGCCGCGCTGGCCCCGGGCCGACGGGTCGTACCCGGACGGTCCGGGCCCCGAGGTCCGGGACCACGCCCAGTTGTTCCAGCTCATCGCGCTGGGCCGCACCGCGGTGGTGCTGCCGGAGTCAGTCCGGTCGCTGCTGCTCGCCGACCTGACCGCCGTGCCGGTGCCGGACGCGCCGGCGGTGACCACCGTGATCGCCTGGCCACCGCACAGTCGGTCGCGGGCACTGGCCGCGCTGGTCCGGACCGCCACCCGGCTGTAGCGGCGCTAGGCGGGCAGGTCCTTGCGCATCTGCTGGGTGACGACGCGGTAGCCGGACGTCTCGTACAGCCTGCGCGCCGTCTCGTTGGCGCCGAACACGTTCAGTTCGAGCGCCTCGGCGCCGTGCTCCCGGGCCGCCCGCTCCCCGGCCGCGAGCAGCGCCCGCCCCAGGCCCCGGCCCCGATGCTCGGCGGCCACCTCGATGTCGTAGAGGAACGCGCAGCCCGCGACACCGCGCGGGTGGGTCAGGCCGATCCACAGGCGCCCCACCGGCGAACCGTCGGCCAGCACACCGAGCAGGAAGAGCATGCCGGGCGTGGCCATGCCCTGCGGCAGGAAGGCGGCGCTCTCCCGCCGGGCCCGGTCGAGCGCCTCCTCCGCAGTCCAGTTGCCGGCGGCCACGTGCTCCTGCGCGTAGCCGGCGGCCAGCTCGTCCTGCCAGCTGTCGAACTCCTCCGGGGTCATCGCCCGGACCGTCACCTCGGTCATCCCCACTCCCCCGTCGATGTGTGACCGGTCAGTCCTCGGCGGCGCGGCGGCGCGCCTCGCGCAGTTTCATGGCGTGCTCCAGCAGCGTGATCAGCACCTCCTTGGCCGACTCCCGCTTGCGCGCGTCGCACAGCACCACGGGTACGCCCGGGTCCAGGTCGAGCGCGGCCTGCACCTCGTCCAGGCGGAACTGCTTGGCGCCCTCGAAGCAGTTCACCGCCACCACGAAGGGCGTGCCGCGACCCTCGAAGTAGTCGATCGACGGGAAGCAGTCGGCCAGCCGGCGGGTGTCGGCGAGCACCACCGCACCGAGCGCGCCGAGCGCCAACTCGTCCCAGACGAACCAGAACCGGTCCTGGCCGGGCGTGCCGAACAGGTAGAGCACGAGGTCGTCGCTGAGGGTGATGCGGCCGAAGTCCATCGCCACCGTGGTGGTCGACTTCTCCTCGATGCCGGACAGGTCGTCGATGCCGATCCCGGTCTCGGTCAGCACCTCCTCGGTGCGCAGCGGCCGGGTCTCGCTGACCGCGCCGACCATTGTGGTCTTGCCGACGCCGAACCCGCCTGCGATCAGGATCTTGATCGCGGTGGGCAGCGGCGCGGCGCCCGCCGGCCGCTCAGAGCGCCCGTAGTCCATTGATTACCGCCTCGAAAACGTGCTCGTCGGGAAGGCCGGCGGTGGTCGCGCGCGGCTCGCGTACCTGTACCAGGCTGCGGGCGGCCAGGTCTCCGAGGAGAACCCGGACCGTGCCCACCGGCAGGTCGAGATGGGCGGCGATCTCGGCCACGGAGAGGATCCGCTGGCAGAGGCCGACGATCGCCACGTGCTCCGGGCCCAGCCCGGACTCCGACCCGACATCGGTGCGGGTCGAGGTGACCAGCGAGATCAGGTCGAACGTGCCGGTGACCGGGCGGGCCCGGCCTCCGGTCACCGCGTACGGGCGCACCACCGGGCCGGCGTGGTCGTCCACCCACTCCTGCTCCGCGGAGTCCCCCCGGCCGGTCATCGTGCCGCGTTCTCGCCGAGGGGCTGTTCCCGGGTCGGTGACGCG
Source organism: Micromonospora sp. WMMB482 (assembly GCF_019038635.1). Classification (NCBI taxonomy): domain Bacteria; kingdom Bacillati; phylum Actinomycetota; class Actinomycetes; order Micromonosporales; family Micromonosporaceae; genus Micromonospora; species Micromonospora sp. WMMB482. The sequence continues at coordinate 215,749 of NZ_JAHOPD010000020.1, forward strand.
ACGAACCGGCCGACCCGGGTGACGAGCATGGCCATCTCGTACGCGATCAGGCCGACGTCCGCGTCCTCCGAGGCCAGCACCGCCAGGCAGGCGTTGCGCCCGGCCGCGGTGACGAACAGGAAGGAGGACTGCATCTCGATGATGGTCTGCTGCACGTGCCCGCCACCGAACCGCTTGCCCGCGCCACGGGCCAGGCTCTGGATGCCCGCCGCCATGGCCGCCAGGTGCTCGCCGTCGTCCCGGCTCAATTCGCGGGACGAGGCCATCAACAGGCCGTCGGTGGAGAGCGCCACGGCGTGCTCCGCCTGCTTGACCCGGCCGACCAGGTCATCCAGCAGCCACGTCAGATCCGCGCTCGAAGCCGTCTTCTGCGCCACTCGTCGTCCTCATCTTCCCGGCTGGTGTGCCGTCAGCTTCCGGTTCCGTCGCGTCGACGTCCCGGTCAGGTAACCTGCTCGTCCGCGTCGGCCGGCCCACCGCCGGCCCCATGGGCTCCGCCGAGCAGACGCGCGGCATCGGTACGGCCGCGTCGCGTACCGCTCTGGTAGGAGCTCATCATCCGGCGCACCTGCTCCGGTGCACGCGCCGTGTCGTCGTCGGCGTCGTCGTCCGCCGCGGTCTGGTCGTGCCGCAGCTCCGGCACGAGGCTGGCCTGGCGTACCCGGACCGGCAGCCCCGCGTCCGTGACCGGCGCGGTCTCCGGCTCGAGCGACGCCTCGGCCGCGTCCGTCGTTGCGGCGGACCGGCGCTCCACCACTGCCAGCTCCGTGGTGGGCCCCGCCACCGCGGGCTGCCGCTTGCGGGTACGCGCGGGCAGCCCGGAGGGGGTCAGCCGGGGCGCCTGCGTCATCGGCTCCGGCACCTGCGGGGTGGGCTCGGCCGGCTGGTCCGGTTCGGCGCCGTCGTCCGGGCCGGACGGGGTCGCCGGCCCGTCACCGTCGCGCGTGCTCCGTGCCGGGTCCGGCGCGGGCGTCGCGGGCAGGGCCGTCCCGGGGGCGGGCAGGGCGTCGGCCTCGTCGGCGCCGGCGGCGGTGATCAGTTCACGCGGGATCAGCACCACTGCCGTCGTGCCGCCGTACGCGGACTCCTTGAGCTGCACCTTCACGCCGTGCCGCTCGGTGAGCCGGCTGACCACGAACAGGCCGAGCCGGGCCGCGTCGGCGAGGTTCAGCTCGGACCGGTCGACGATGCGTGCGTTGGCGGCGGCCAGTTCGTCGGCGCTCATGCCGAGGCCGCGGTCCTCGATCTCGACGGCGAAGCCGTTTGCGACGAGCTGGCCACGGACCTCCACTGTGGTCTGCGGCGGCGAGAAGGAGAGTCCGTTCTCGATCAGCTCGGCCAGCAGGTGGATCACGTCACCGACGGCGCGGCCGGTCAGCGACACCTCGCCGAGCGGGCGCACGGTGACCCGGGTGTAGTCCTCGACCTCGGCGACCGCGCCGCGGACCACGTCGACCATTGGCACGTTGCGCCGCCAGGCCCGGCCCGGCGTCGAGCCGGAGAGCACGATCAGGTTCTCCGCGTTGCGCCGCATCCGGGTGGCCAGGTGGTCGACCCGGAACAGGTCCTCCAACTCCTCGGCGTCGTGTTCCCGCCGCTCCATCGCGTCCAGCAGCGTCAGCTGCCGGTGCACGAGCGCCTGGGTACGCCGGGCCAGGCTGAGGAACACGTCGCGGACGCTGCGGCGCAGTTCGGCCTGCTCGACGGCGGTCCGGACGGCGGTCTCCTGGACGACGTTGAACGCCTTGCCCACCTGGCCGATCTCGTCGTCGCCGAACTGCAACGGTGGCGCCTCGCGGGCGACGTCCACCTCCTCGCCGCGGCCCAGCCGTTCCACCACGCTCGGCAGCCGTTCGTGCGCCAGCCTGAAGGCGGCCTCGCGCAGCCGTTCGAGCTGGCGGACGAGCGCCCGAGCCGTGGTGATCGAGACGACCACGGAGGCGATGACGGCGATCAGGCCGAGACCGGCGGCGAGCACCAGCCGCACGATGACGCCCACAGCGACCGGCGTGGCCCGGGAGACGATGTCCTCACCGCCGGCGAGGATCACCTCGCGCAGGTCGGCCATCGCCTTCTCGGCGGCGGCCTGCCACGCGGCTGCGGTCACCGGCGGGCGCACCTCGGCGCCCTTGGCCGCGAGCACCTGGTCCTGGAGCGTGCGGAGCTGCTGGAACGCGTCGCCCTCGACCATCCGGTCGAAGCGGGCGCGGTCGCCGGGGGCGAGTTCCCGGGCGGTACGGTCGGCGAGGAACCACTGCGCGCCGACCAGGCGGGCGAACGCGGTCTGCTCGCCGACGGTGATCCGGTTGGCGGCGATCGCGCCGGTGAGCAGCGCGTCCTGCTGGGACAGCAGCTCCCGGGACCGGTTGAGGTCGATGAGCGCGGCGGTGTCCTTGGCGATCTCGTCGTCGTCGAGGCCGCCGAGGGCGTCGAAGACCGCGAAGATCCCGTCGACCGCCTCGTCGTACGCGATCAGCGTGCTGGTCCGGTCGATGGTCTTGCGGCTGACGTCGGCGCGTACCTGGCCGAGCTGGTCCAGCTCGGTCTTCAGCTCGTCGAGCCGGCTCATCAGCTCCTCGCTGGCGGGGAGCTCGGTGCGCCAGTCCCGCACCGAGCGCCACAACGCGCCGGCGGTCTCGTCGGTACGCGCGCGCTGGGCCTCCAGCTCCTGCAACCGGCCCGGATCGGACTCGCCGAGGTAGCGCAGCGACAGGCGGCGCTCGGCCTGCAACTCCTGCAGCAGCGGGTCGCTCGGCTCGAAGACGCGCGCGTTGAGCGTCTGCACGCCGAGCAGGTTGAATCCGTCCCGTACGGTTACCCACGCGGCGAACGCCCAGAGCGCGATCAGCGACGCCAGCAGCGCGATGATCTTCGTACGGAGATTCGTACTGCGGGAACCCATCACACCGTCCTGGCCCGGTCTTCGGTCGGTTCGGAATCCGATCGACTCCGGCGCACGCTAGCAGCCGTCGTGAACCTCATTCAAGCGATCCTGATCATGGTAGGTGCGGCCCCCGTCCGGGCCGCCCCGGCGCGGCCGGAGGCCGCCAGCACCGCGGCGCGCACGATCCGCGTCGGGCGGTAGAGGTCCTTGTCGTGCCATAGTGCCGGTTCGCCGTCGCATCCGTCCAGCTCGGACAGTCGACGGCGCCCCCGCGCCAGCGCCGATGTGATCCGGGGGTCGCCGGGCCGGCCCGCGTCGGCCAGGGCGAGCACCGCGTACGCGGTCTCCTCGGCGGTGCCGTCCCACCGTCCCCAGGAGCCGTCCGGGCGCTGCGTGTCCAGCAGCCAGGCCACCCCCCGCTCGACAGCGGCACGCGCCGCGCCGTCCGGCGCGTGGTCGGCGAGGGCCAGCAGCACCGCGTAGGTGGCGTAGTACGGCGAGGCGTGCCAGCGGTCCTCCCACCGCCCGTCCGGCTCCTGCCGGTCCAGCAGCCACTCGGTGACCCGGCGCCGGGCGCCGATGAGGCCGGGCGCGCTCGGTTGCTCGCCGAGCGCGTCGAGCACGTGCGCGTTTGTGGTCAGCGACGCGCCGTCCTCTCCCGGCCAGGTGCAGAAGTGCCGTCCGGTGTCGAACCCGGCCAGCGGCTGAACGCCCGGCGCGCGACCCAGCCGGGCCAGCGCGTAGAGCGTGACGGCGGTGGTGTCGGCGTCGGCGGGCAAACCGGGCGCGGTGGCCGCGCCGGACGGTCCGACCGCGGCGCGCAGCTCGGTCAGCACCGGTTCGGGCGCGCCGACCGGCACGCCGGCCCGGACCAGGATGCCGAGCACCCAGGCCCGTTCGAACACGGTGATCGGGCTCGCGCAGGGCACCGGACCGGGCCGGGCGACGGCGTTCAGGTAGTCCAGCGCGGGACCGGGCTCCGGCTTGCCCAGCCAGGCCGCGGTGGCGGCGGGTGAGGCGCCGACGGCACCGCTGGCCGAGGGACGTACGCCGGGCGCGCGGTACGCCAGCTCGCCCGCCACCTCCAGCGCGTGCGCCAGCTTCTCCGGCACCGGTCTTCCGGTGGCCAGCAGCCCGCGTACCCGGGTCAGCCGGGCCGGATCGAGACCGGCCGGCAGCGGCAGACGGGCCCGGCCGGCCCACTCGGCCAGCCCGGGTGGCGGCCCGGCCGGACCGTCGAGGTGCCGGTCCACAGCGGTCAGCAGCGCCGGCACGATCAGATCGGTGGCGGGCAGGTCCGGCGGGGCGCCGTCGCGCAGCGCGCCGGCCAGATGTGCCAGTCCCCGGTGCGCGGCGGCGGCCGGCGCGGCGGCCGGACCGTCGTGGTGCAGCACGGCCAGCAGCGCCTCGACCGCGCTCAGCGTCGGCACCAGCGCGTACCCGCCGGGGCCGCCCCAGCCGCCGTCCGGGCGCTGCCGGTCCAGCAGCCAGGTCACGCGCCGGTCGTGGCCGTCGAGCCAGGGCGCGAGCGCGACCAGCCGTCCGGTCTCGTAGACCGACGGTGACGTCTGCCCCTCCGGCCCGCCGCCGAGGTCGGTGATCAGGTCGTGCGCGGTCCCGGACCGGGTGGCGGGCACCGGTCGGGCGGTGAGCGTCACCGCACGCCCCAGAAGTCGGTGTTCCGGTAGAAGCCGGTGGTGAAGCCGAGCTGCCGGGACAGGAAGCCGGCCTCCCGCGGCACCTCGCCGGCCAGCTTCGCCAGCAGGACGCGGCAGTGGTCGACCTGCTCGGCGAAGCGCCGCTCGACCTCGGCCGGGTCGTCCACCAGCAGCAGCGCGTTGAGGTCGCCGGACTCGGCGTCGCGACGGTGGGTGCCGAGGTCGTTGACCAGGCGCAGGGCCCGCTGGACCTCGTCGCTGACCTCGATCAGCCGGGCCAGCGTGGCGGCGTCGGACACCGATCCGGTGTGGATCCAGTGCGCCACGTTGACCACTGTGGCGGCGAGGTTGTCGGCGTTCGCGAGGTAGTCGGCGAGCGTGGGGCGGCCGGTGTGCCGCCAGTCCCACTCGCGGGCCATCGCGTCGAGCGTGCGTGCCATCGTGTCCCGCCACTGCCCGCGCAGTGCCGGGTAGGCGGGCGCGGCGGCGACGTCGTCGCGCAGCTCGGCGAGGAACCGGCCCAGCGGGTCGCCGGACTCGCTGCCGTCGAGAACGTCCAGGCAGACGCCGGTGACCCGGTCGACCTCGGCCCGGCTGGTGGCCTGGTGGTCGACCAGCCAGTCCACGGCGAATCCCCAGAGCACCGCGCGGTTGGTCACCCCGAGTTCGGCGGCGTTGTGCCAGGGGGCGCTGAACGCCATCGCCTGCGCGATGCTGCTGAACAGCGTCGCGTCGAACGGGTCGCCGGGGAACAGCTCGGGGTGCGCGGCGGCGGCCTTGCGCAGGCCGCGCTGGCCCTGCGCGGCGAGCGCGCAGACCCGGCCCTGCTCCGCCGCGACGGCGAGCGGATCGGGGGTGGGCCCGTCGGTCATGCCCGCCCCGCCCGCTCTGCGGCGACGAGCGTCAGCTCGACCCGTTCGCGCGGCCGCAGCGCGGCGGCCAGCCGCAGTCCGGGTACGCCGGGGCGGTGCAGCCGGAACCGGTAGCGGCTGAGCATGGTGGCGAGGATGAGCTGGGCCTCCAGGTAGAACAGGTACATGCCCAGGCACTGGTGCGGGCCGCCGCCGAACGGGAAGTGGGCGTACCGGTGCCGGGCCCGGACCCGCTCGGGGCGGAACCGCTCCGGGTCGAACTCGTCCGGGCGGTCCCAGAACTGCCGCATCCGCTGGGTGATCAACGGGCTGACCGCCATCGTCGCGCCGGGCTCGATCGGCACGCCGTCGATGACGTCCCCGGCGACCGCGCGGCGCGGGATGATCCACCCGATCGGGTAGAGCCGCAGCAGTTCGTCCAGCACCATCCGGGTGTACGTGAGCCGGCTCAGGTGCTCGCGTCGTACCGGCTCGCCGCCGACCACCTCGTCGATCTCGGCGTAGAGCCGCCCGGCCACCTCGGGGTGCTGGTCCAGGTGGGGCCAGGCCCAGGTGAGCACGTTGATGGTGGTCTCCGTGGTGGCGGCGAACATCGCCACGGTGTCGTTGCGGACCTGCCGCTCGTCGAGCTGCCGCCCGTCGTCGGTGCGGGCCTGCCAGAGCGTCGAGATGACGTCGTCGCCCTGGTCGGCGGACTCCCGCGTCTCGCGGACGATCGGCACCAGCACGTCGTCGACGATGCGGACGGCGCGGGCGAACGTGCGGTCGCCGGGCATCGGCAGGGACAGCGGCGCGAACGGCACGATGATCCGGGGGATGACGGCGGTGGCGATCCGGTCCTGCGCCTCGATCACGCGCATCGCGTCCGGTACCGAGATCCGGTCGGCGAAGAGCACCTTCATGATCGCCCGGCTGACGATGCGCGCCTGCTCCACGCCGATGTCGACCGGCTGCCCGGCGCGGGCCGGCTCGTCCAGTTCGCCGACGGCGTCGCGGATCGCGTCGGCCATGCCGTCGACCAGCGCCTCGACCCGCTTGGCGGTGAACATCGGCTGGAGCATCCGCCGGCTGGCCGACCAGATCTGCCCCTCGCCGAGGATCCCCTCGCCGAACAGCCGCTTGACCGGGCGCCAGAACAGCCCGTCACCGGCCCGCTCGTAGTTGTCCGCCCGGTCCCGCAGGACGTGCTGCACGTGGCGGGGGTGGGTGACCAGGTACGGCCGGAACGAGCCGAGGTTGAGCCGGACCAGTTCGCCTTCGGTACGGTTACCGATGTCGATGAGGGCCCGGGCGGGGTCGCGGAGCACCGCGGGCAGGATCTTCCGCAGCGGCACGGTCCGGGGTCGGCCGGCGGGCCTCGGTGTGTCCGTTGGTTCGGGCACCTGAACGCTCCCTCGGTTGACTCAGGGTCGCGGCTCCGTATCGACCCGTGACGTTGCCCGCGAGCATGCCATCCTGAGCGGCAGATCAAAAGGCAGGTCGGAGGATATTTCACGTAACAACTATCTCTTTGTCGAGAATGGAGCCCGTGGGATGTGCGTCACTCGCGTACACAGTGGCCGCTGCGGAGAGCGAGCAATGCTCACCTCTGCGCGGACGGCGGCAGAACGCGGGCGCGGACCCGTCCGCTGTGCCAAGCTTCGGGCATGGACGACAAGACCATCCTCAGCCGGATCTCGGAACTCGTCGACGAGGAGCACCGCCTGCGTGCCGACGCGCAGCAGCACGAGGCCGGCACCGACGACGAGGCGCGGGAGCGGCTGCGCGCGCTGGAGGAGTCCCTGGACCAGTGCTGGGATTTGCTGCGCCGCCGCCGGGCGGCCCGTCAGGCGCACGGCGACCCGGACGCCCAGGGCGAGCGCCCGGTGCCGGAGGTCGAGCGCTACCTCCAGTGACCCGGACCGGACCGGCGTCCCGGGCGGTCTCCCGCCCGGGACGCACGTCGGTCAGCGGATGCCCGCCTCCCGCAGCAGCGCTTCGGTCAGCGCCGCCGGGTCGGTCACCGTCGCGGGCATTCCGCGGGCGGTGAACCAGGCGGCCACCACCCGCACGTCGCGGGCCAGGAAGTCGGCCCCCTGCGGGTTCGCCACCACGTCGACCACCTGCGGCAGGTCGATCATCACCAGCCGGCCCGCGTGCACCAGCAGGTTGTACGGGGACAGGTCGCCGTGTGCGTACCCGGCCCGGGCGAGCACCGTCAACGCCTCCACGAGCTGGTCCCACAGGTCGCGCAACACGTCGTCGTCGGGCCGGGTCTGGGCGAGCCGCGGTGCGGCCTCCCCCGCCTCGGCGTCGCCGACGAACTCCAGCATCAGCTCGGTGCCGAGCAGCTGCACCGGGTAGGGCACCGCGATCCGCCCGGAGGCGGCCCCGATCTCCCAGAGCTGGGACAGCGCGGCGAACTCGGCCGCCGCCCACTGCCCGGCGATCATCTGCCGGCCGAACGCGGTGCGGCCGGTCATCGCCCGCATCTCGCGGGACCGGCGTACCCGGCGGCCCTCCAGGTAACCGGCGTCCCGGTGGAAGAGCCGGTGCTGGGCGTCGCGGTACCGCTTGACCGCCAGCAGGCAGGCGCGGTCGGTGCCCGGCACGGCGCGGCGGACCAGGTGGACGTCCGCCTCCTTGCCGGTCTTGAGCACCCCGAGCTCGGTGTCCCGGGCGGCCAGTTCGGTGACCAGCCAGTCCGGATGCGGCTCGGGGCCGTGGACGGCCTGATCCCAGGAGGACCACCGGTCCTCCGCCTCGGGCTCGGCGTCCGGGTCGGTGAGGGCCGGCGGGGTGCGCCGCCCTCGCTTCAGGAAGTCGGGTTCGTCGTCGTCGAAGCGGCTCTTGCCGCGGCCACGGCGCTGCGGCGCCGGGAGGTCGTGATCGCGCACGGGTGGATCTGTCCTTCGATCGAGGCTGGTGGAGGCAGGTGGGACGACCCTGCGAAAACGGCCATGACCGACCTCCTCTCCTCGACCGGGCACACCCCGGCTGCGCACTCGCGCGGCACCATGCTCGTGCGTCGCCCCGGGCAGGTCAACGGATTTTTCCGCGCCGCCGCCCCGCGCGCCGCCGGCAGCGGTCAGCCGGCCAGCACTGCCGCGACGGCCGCGATCAGCCCGTCCTCGATCCGGGTGGGCGCGAACCTCGGGTCGGACCAGCGGCGTCCCCGGTGCAGCCAGACGCTGGGCAGGCCCACAGCTGTCGCGCCGCCGATGTCCGCCTCCGGGCTGTCACCGACCACCCACGCGCCGCGCAGCGGCATCCGGGCCCGCTGGGCGGCGAGCGCGAAGATCCTCGGGTTGGGCTTGCTGACGCCCGCCTCCTCGGAGATCACCCAGTCGGCGACGTACCGGTCCAGGCCGGTCTTGCGGATCTTGGCGTCCTGTTGACGGGACGCGCCGTTGGTGACCACCACCGGCACCCAGCCGGCGTCGGCCGCGATCCGCAGCGCGCATGCCACCAGCGGGTCCAGCCGCGTGTGGGCCACCACGCCGTCGTGCAGCTCGTCGACCAGGTCGATCGAGGGGATGCGCAGCGCGTACCGGTCGCGGATCGCGTCCGCCAGGTCCCACCTGTTGGTCAGCCCGTCAGCGTCCACGGACACCAACCAGTCGAGGTCGGCCGGGGGCGCGCCGATGCCGTCCAGGAAGCGTTCTCCCCAGGCGCGGAACGGCCCGTCGCGGTCCAGCAGGGTGTTGTCCAGATCGAGCAGGAGCAACGGCACCTGGGCACCCTACGGGAAGGGCCGGAGCACCGACAGGGGCGAGGGCCCCGCCACGGCGATCAGGCGACGAGGACGGCGCGCGCCGCCCCGGCGTCGAGCGGGCGGTCCCGCAGCATCGTGTGCGCCGCGCGGGTGGCGGCCAGCGCGTCCGGGTTTAGCGTGGCCACCAGCACGTCCTCGCCGGTGTCGGCGCCCCGGGCCAGCGGCCGGCCCTCCGGGTCGTACACCGCAGCGCCGCCGTTGAACCGCCACGGATCGGCGCCGCCGACCGCGTTGGCGAACACCACGTACATCGTGTTGTCCAGCGCCCGGGCGGCGTAGTAGAGGTCGCGCCGGTGCGCCGAGCCGCTCAGGTAGCCACTCGGGCAGAGGTAACCGTGCGCGCCGTCGCCGGCGGCGGCCCGCGCGTGCTCCGGGAAGCAGCCGTCGTAGCAGACGCCCAGACCCAGCCGCCACGTGTCGACATCGATCGTGGCGCCCCGGCGGCCGGCGTCGAACAGTTCCCGCTCGCCGCTCCAGAGCTGCTGCTTGTCGTACGCGGCGATGACCGTGCCGGCCGGGTCCACCACGAGCGAGGAGATGGTGCGCCGCAGGTCGGGGTGGCGGACGGCGGCGCCGATCACCACTGCCGCGCCCGCGTCGGCGGCGGCGGAGCGCAGCGGGTCCAGCCGGACGTCGGTCACCCGGCCGTCGGCGTCGGCTGCCACGTCCGTGCCGTCCGGGTCGGCGCCGAGCGTCGGCGGGTGGTACGCCGGCAGGAACAGTTCGGGCAGCACCACGACGCGGGCGCCCTCGGCCCGGGCGACGAGGCGGGCGGCGGCACCGGCGTTGCCGGCGACGTCGCCGGGGACGGGCTGGGCCTGGACGGCGGCGACGGTGAGCGGGCGCGCGGGAGGGGCTGTCACGCGCCGATCCTAACCACCCGGCGACGGACGGATGATCTTCCGGGATCGCCTCTCAAGCCGTACGTACGGTTTGCATCGGCCCGTTCCACCTGCGACGATCCGTTCGTGCCCAGAGTAAGTCAGGACCAGCTCGACGCGCGCCGGCAGGAGATCCTCGCGGCGGCACGGGCGTGTTTCGCCCGGCACGGCTACGAGGGCGCCACCGTGCGGCGGCTGGAGGAGGCCACCGGCCTGTCCCGTGGCGCGATCTTCCACCACTTCCGGGACAAGGACTCCCTCTTCCTCGCCGTGGCCGAGGACGATGCCGCCGCCATGGTGGAGACGGTCGCCCGCAACGGTCTCGTGCAGGTGATGCGCGACCTGCTGGCCCGGGCTGTCTCGCCGGACACCACCGGCTGGCTCGGCAGCCAGCTGGAGGTCTCCCGCCGGCTGCGCACCGACCCCGCCTTCGCCAAGCGCTGGGCGGAGCGGTCCGAGGCCATCGCCGCGGCCACCCGGGAGCGCCTGCTGCGCCAGCGCGAAGCGGGCGTGCTCCGCGACGACGTGCCGATCGACGTCCTCGCCCAGTTCCTGGAGCTGGCCTACGACGGGCTGGTGCTGCACCTGGCGATGGGCCGGCCGGCCGGCGACCTGGCCCGGGTGCTCGACCTGGTCGAGGAGGCCGTCCGCCGGCACTGAACCGGCACCGGTCTCGGTCCGGTAACTACGCCCCTCCAGGAGATCGACTCTGGCGCGCCTGCTCCACAATGAGCCGCGACACCTCCTCGCGACAGGAGCAGACGATGACCCCCTCCGATACCTGGGGCATCCCCGGCCCCGTATTCCTGCGCTGGTATCTCCTGCTCGCCGTCGTCCTGGTCGTCGGCGCGATCATCTACCGGCGCCGCATGCTGGAGGGCACGCCGGTGGCCGTCCACGGCGGACTGGCGCCGCAGCAGGTCGCCTTCCTCAACGGCGGCGACCAGCTCGCCGTCTGGGCCGCGCTCGGCGGGCTGCGCCACGCGGGCGCGGTCGGCGTACGGCCGGACCGGCGGCTCACCACCGGCGGTCCGCTGCCGGCCGGGGCCACCCCGCTGGACCAGGCGGTGCACCACGCGGCGAGCCGGGGCCTGCACACCCGGGAGTTGGCCGCCGACGAGTGGGTCCGGCGGGCGGTCGACGAGCTGCGCGACGACCTGGTACGCCGGGGCCTGGCACTGGACCAGGAGCGGCGCCGGACGCTGCGGCGTGGCGCGCTGCTGGTCGGAGCCCTGCTGGCCATCGGCATCGTGCGCGCGATCTCCGGGCTGCTGAACGACCGGCCCACCGGCTGGCTGCTGCTCAGCCTGTTCCCGCTCGGCCTCGCGTTCGTGCTGCTCAACCGCGTGCCGTGGCGTACCGGGGCGGCCACCGCCGCGCTGAACGACATGCGCCGCCGGCACGCCTGGCTGCGGCCGGCCTCCGGGCCCGCGTACACCACGTACGGCCCGACGGAGGTGGCCCTGGGCGTGGCGCTGTTCGGCACCGCCACGCTCTGGACGATGGATCCGGGCTTCGCGGAGCAGGCCGAGATCCAGCGGCAGGCGCTGGGCAACACGGGCGGCGCGAGCACCGGCACCTCGTGCGGAGGGGGCTCCACCGCCGGTGGCACCTCCTCGTGCGGCGGCGGCAGCTCCTGCGGCGGGGGCGGTGGCTGCGGCGGAGGCGGGTGCGGCGGATGACCGGTCCGTCCGGCGTCGGCATCGGCTGGCGTCCCGAGATCGCCGGCTTCGTCGCCGGGCTGCCGGGACTGCGCTTCGTCGAGGTGGTCGCGGAGGCGGTCGCCCCGGCCGGACCGCTCCCGGGCGGGCTCGCCGAGCTGCGCGGACGCGGCGTCGACGTCGTACCCCACGGGGTGCGGCTGTCGCTCGGCGGCGCGCAACCGGTCGACCCGGCCCGGGTGACGCACCTGGCCGGGGTGGCCGCGGCCCTGGACGCGCCGCTGGTGAGCGAGCACATCGCGTTCGTGCGGGCCGGCGGCCTGGAGGCCGGTCACCTGCTGCCGTTGCCGCGTAGCCGCGAGGCAGTGGCAGCGGTGGTGGCGAACGTACGGCGGACGCAGGCGGAGCTGCCGGTGCCGCTGGCCCTGGAGCCGATCGCGGCGCTGTTCGACTGGCCCGACGACGAGCTGGACGAGGCGGACTTCCTCACTGAGATCCTCGACGCCACCGAGGCGCTGCTGCTGCTCGACGTGGCGAACGTGCACGCCAACGCCCGCAACCGGGGCGGCGACCCGGCCGCGCTGCTGGACCGGCTGCCGCTGGAGCGCATCGCCTACGTGCACGTCGCGGGCGGCGCCGAGCACGGCGGCTTCTACCACGACACGCACACCGACCCGGTGCCCGCAGCCGTGCTGGACCTGGTCCGCGAGCTGTGCGCCAGACGCCGGCCGCCCGCGCTGCTGCTGGAACGCGACGGGCACTACCCGCCCGCCGCCGAGCTGCGCGGCGAGCTGGACGCGCTGGCCGCCGCCTCCGGCCACCCGGTGGTCACGTGAGCGGCGACCTGGCGGCCCGGCAGGCCGAACTGGTCGCCGCGCTCGTCGCCGGTGGACCGCTACCGCCCGGCTTCGCCCCGGCGCCGGTCGAGGCGGCCCGCCGGGCGCTGCTGCGCAAACGGGCCGGCGACGTGGCCCGGCACTGGCCGCTGCTCGCCGCCGGCCTCGGGCCGGCCTGGCCGGCCGCGTTCACCACGTGGGCCGACGGCCGCCCCACGAACGGTTCGCTGCGTGACGGCTGGGACCTCGCCCGCGACCTGCGCGACCGGGACGCGCTGCCGCCACTGGGCGCGGAGGAGCTGGCCGAACGCGAGGCCGCGAGCCGCTACGACGGACGCCGCCCGCCCCGGCCACGCCGGCTGCCGGCCCTCGCCCGGGCCGGCGGCGCCGTCGCGGTTCAGGTCGCCGGCCGGGTACGCCTGCTTCGGCCCGCCCCACGCTGACAGCCACCCGGAGGTACGGCAGGATCGGTGCATGGATCTCGGACTCGCCGACCGGGTGTACGTGCTCACCGGCGCCTCCGGCGGCCTCGGCTTCGCCACCGCCGAACAACTCGTCGCCGACGGTGCCCGGGTGGTCGTCTCCGCGCGTACCCCGGAACGGGTGGCCGCCGCGATCGAGGCGCTCGGTGACCCGCAGCGGGCGATCGGCCTGACCGCCGACCTCACCGACCCCGCCACGCCGGAGCGTCTCGTCGCCGCCGCCCGCGAACACTTCGGCCGCCTCGACGGCGCGCTGATCTCCGTCGGCGGCCCACCGCCCGGCACCGCCGCCACCGTCACCGACGAGCAGTGGCGCGAGTCGTTCGAGACGGTCTTCCTGGGCAGCGTCCGGCTCGCCCGCACGGTGGCCGGCGCGCTCACCGACGGCGGCGCGATCGGGCTGGTGCTGTCCACCTCGGTACGCGGACCGCTGCCCGGCCTCGGCATCTCCAACGGTCTGCGGCCGGGCCTCGCCGGCGTGGCCAAGGACATGGCCGACGAGTTCGGCGCGCGCGGCGTACGCGTGGTCAGCCTGCTGCCGGGACGGATCATGACCGACCGCAACCGGGAGCTGCTGGCCGGCTCCGGCGACCCCGAGCGGGCCCGCGCGCAGGCCGAGGCGGCGATCCCGCTCGGGCGCATCGGCGACCCGGTGGAGTTCGGCAAGGTGGCCGCCTTCCTGCTCTCCCCCGCCGCCGGATACGTCACCGGGATCACCGTTCCGGTCGACGGCGGCGCGCTGCGCGGGCTGTGACGGTGGGTGCGGCGGCGGCTCCGGTGAGCCGGGTGCGGGTGGCCGCGCCCGCGGCGGACCGGTCACGCGAGACGGTGGGCCGGTGAGCGATCGACGGCGGCCGGGCGGTGGGCGGCCCGAGGCCGCGCCCGGACCGGGTACGCCCGCCCGCCGCCACCCCCGGCCCAGCCGGGAGCAGCTCGCCGCGGCGGCCGACCGGCTGCTGCCCGACGTGATCGCGCCCGGACTGGACGTGCTGTTCGTCGGCATCAACCCGGGCCTGTGGTCGGCGGCCACCGGCTGGCACTTCGCCCGCCCGGGCAACCGGTTCTGGCCCGCCCTGCACCGGGGCGGTTTCACGCCGCGCCTGCTGCACCCCAGCGAACAGGACACGCTTCCGGCGCTGGGCCTCGGCATCACCAACATGGTGGCCCGGGCCAGCGCCCGCGCCGACGAACTCACCGCCGGCGAGCTGGTCGACGGCGCGGCCACGCTCACCACCAAGGTCGAGCGCTACCGGCCGCGCTGGGTGGCGGTGGTCGGGGTGACCGCGTACCGGATCGGGTTCGCCCGGCCGAAGGCCGGTTTCGGGCCGCAGCCGGAGACGCTCGGGTCGGCCCGGCTCTGGGTGCTGCCCAACCCGAGCGGCCTGAACGCCCACTTCACCCCGGAGACGCTCGGCGCCGCGTTCGCCGAGCTGCGCACCGCGGTCGTCGCGGGCTAGACGCCGCCCTCGCCGGTCCGCTAGTTGGCAGTGGCCGGGGGCATGGCCTCGTGGGCGACGTAGGTGCCCAGCGGGACCGTGGTCACCACCGGCTCCGGCTGCTCGGCCCCGGCGTGGGGTGCCGGCGAGTCGGCGACCGCGAACTGGGTGCGGTACAGCTCGGCGTACAGGCCGCCGACGGCCACCAGCTCGTCGTGCCGGCCGCGCTCCACGATCCGGCCCTCGTCGAGCACGAGGATCTGGTCGGCGTCGCGGACGGTGGAGAGCCGGTGCGCGATGACCAGCGCGGTACGCCCGGTCAGCGCCACCGACAACGCCCGCTGCACCGCCGCCTCGCTCTCCGAGTCCAGGTGCGCGGTGGCCTCGTCGAGGATCACGATCGACGGGGCCTTGAGCAGCAGCCGGGCGATGGCGATGCGCTGCTTCTCGCCGCCGGAGAAGCGGTAGCCCCGCTCGCCGACAGTGGTGTCGAGCCCGTCCGGCAGCGCCCGGACCAGGTCGGCGACCTGCGCGCCGGCCAGCGCCGCCCAGATGTCGTCGTCGGTGGCGTCGGGCTTGGCGTAGCGCAGGTTCTCCCGGATCGTCTCGTGGAACAGGTGCGAGTCCTGGGTGACCACGCCGATCTCGTCGCGCAGCGAGGCGAGCGTCGCGTCCCGGACGTCGACGCCGCCGACCAGCACCTGGCCGTCGCTGACGTCGTAGATCCGGGAGATCAGCATGGACAGCGTCGACTTGCCCGCACCGGAGGGGCCGACCAGGGCCACCATCTGCCCCGGCTCGACGGCGAACGAGACGCCCCTGAGCACCGGCTCGTTGACCGTCCGGTCGAGGGTGGAGACCTCCTCCAGGGAGGCGAGCGACACCTCGGCGGCGCTCGGGTAGCGGAAGCGGACGTCGCGGAACTCGACCCGGCCGTTGCCGCGCGGCACCGGCACCGCGCCGGGCTTCTCGGCGATGGCCGGGCGCAGGTCGAGCACCTCGAACACCCGGTCGAAGGAGACGAGGGCGCTCATCACGTCGACCCGGACGTTCGACAGCGCCGTCAGCGGGCCGTAGAGACGGGTCAGCAGCAGCGCCAGCTTGACGACGGTGCCGGCGCTGACCGCCCCGGTGACCGCCAGCCAGCCGCCGACGCCGTACGTCAGCGCCTGGGCCAGCGACGCGACGAGCAGCATCGCGACGAAGAACGTCCGCGAGTACATCGCGGACTGGATGCCGATGTCGCGCACCCGCTCGGCCCGGCGCGCGAACCGGTCGGCCTCCACGTCCGGCGCGCCGAACAGCTTGACCAGCAGCGCGCCCGCGACGCCGAACCGCTCGGTCATCGTCGCGTTCATCTTGGCGTCGAGGTCGTACGACTCGCGGGTGATCTCGGCCAGTCGCCGGCCGACCCGGCGGGCCGGGATGATGAAGATCGGCAGCAGCACCAGCGCCAGCACGGTGATCTGCCAGGACAGCACGAGCATCGCCCCGGCGGTGAGCACGAGCTGGATGACGTTGCTGACCACGCCGGACAGCGTCGAGGTGAACGCCCGCTGGGCGCCGAGCACGTCGTTGTTGAGCCGGCTGACCAGGGCGCCGGTCTGGGTGCGGGTGAAGAACTGCAACGGCATCCGCTGGACGTGGTCGTACACCCGGGTGCGCAGGTCGAGGATGATGCCCTCGCCGATGCGGGCCGAATACCACCGCTGGACCAGGGAGAACAGCGCGTCGGCCACGGCGAGCGCGGCGATGATCAGGGCCAGCCGGACCACTGTCGAGCGGGCGTCGGGGCCGGCCCCGGCGATCGCGTCGATGACGTCGCCGGCGAGCAGCGGCGTGGCCACGCCGATCACCGCGGCGACGATCACGGTGAGCAGGAAGACGACGATGTCGCGCCGGTAGGGCCGGGCGAACGCGACGATCCGCCGGGCGGTGCCGCGCTTGAGCTCGTGGGCGGAGACCTCGTCGCGGTTACGCAGCGACCGGAGCATGCTCCAGCCGCCCATGCCGCCGCCGGCCATCGGGTGGGACACTCGTCACCTCCGGGTCGTCGGGGCAGCATCAACCGTCGGAGTCCATTCTCCCGACGCCTGTGACAACCTCGCGAGTAACCCAGATCTTCCCGAACGGTCCTTACGAAATCGCCGTACCGGCTATTCGCCCCGCCCGGCCAGGTCCCGGATCCGCCGGGTCTGCGCCTCCCGCTCGGCACGCTGCTGCTCGGCGTGCGAGCGCCCGGCCGCGCCCGCGAGCAGCGCCTTTATCTCGATGATCGCGTCCCGGTTGTTCGCGAGGAGCCCGGCGGACAGATCACGCACGGCCCCGTCCAGCTCGTCGTTTGGCACCACGAGCGTGGCCAGGCCGATCCGGTCCGCCTCGCTGGCGTCCATCCGCCGGCCGGTGGCGCAGATCTCCAGCGCCCGGGAGTAGCCGACCAGCTCGACCAGGCGGCGCGTGCCGGCCAGGTCGGGAACCAGGCCGAGGGTCACCTCGGCCATCGAGAGCTTTGCGTCGGCGGCGAGCACCCGCATGTCGCAGGCCAGCGCGAGCTGGAAGCCGGCGCCGATGGCGTGGCCCTGCACCGCGGCGATCGACACCACGTCCGGCCGGTGCAGCCAGGTGAAACCGTCCTGGTACGCGGCGATCCGGTCGGCGCACTCCGCCTCCGGCAGCGCGGCCAGCTCGGCGAAGGAGCCCGGCCCGGTCGCGCCGGCGACCGCCAGGTCCAGGCCCGCGGAGAAGGCGCGCCCCTGCGCGCGTACGACGACGACGCGCACGTCTCCGGGCAGGTCGCGGGAGAAGTCGCTCATCGCGCGCCACATCGCCGGGGTCTGGGCGTTCAGTACGTCGGGCCGGCACAACGTCACCGTCGCGACCGGCCCGTCGCAGTCGAAGCGCACTCCGGTCGTCTCGGCGGTCACCGGACGCCCCGGAGCGCGCTGGTGGACGACGCTGGGGGGCGGGTCACGCCTTCTTCCGGCGCCGGGCGCCGCCGCGCTGGCGCAGCTGCACCCCGGACTCGGTGAGCACCCGGTGGATGAACCCGTAGGAACGGCCGGTCGAGGCCGCCAGAGCACGGATGCTCTCTCCGCCGGTGTACCGCTTTACCAGGTCTTTGGCGAGCGTCTGACGCTCGGCCCCGACGATCCGGCGACCCTTCTCAGTGCTGGTGGCTGTGCCGGTGGCTGCCATGCTGATTCCTCACGTCCCAGACTGTGCGGTTCGGATACGGTCCCACCTATTAGACCGCCTCGGACGATCATGCGCCAGATATCAACTATTCGCCAACCGACACGCTACGCAATGTCAGCTTCCCGATAGAGTGATCCTTCCGACCGGCTGATCCGTACCGCCCCGCCGGACGAACCCTTCGGCGCCACCTCGGCGAAGTGGCCGCATCCTCCCGCATGATCGACACCGCTTCCCCGAAGTGGCTGCATCGCCGCGCTCCGAGTACCTCCACTTCGGCGAGCTGGTGTGGATCACGGAGATGACGGGTGCACGGCCGGCGGGCGGCGCGGGGGCGGGGTCAGGCCAGCTCTACCAGCTCCAGGAGGTCGTCGGACCAGGCGTCCTCGTCGCCGTCGGGCAGCAGGATGGCGCGGTCCGGCTTGAGCGCGGTGACCGCGCCCGGGTCGTGCGTGACCAGCACGATCGCGCCCGGGTAGCGGGCGATCGCGTCGAGCACCTGCTCACGGCTGACCGGGTCCAGGTTGTTCGTCGGCTCGTCCAGCAGCAGCACGTTGGCGCCGGAACAGACCAGCGTGGCCAGCGCCAGCCGGGTCTTCTCGCCACCGGACAGCACCCCGGCCGGCTTGTCCACGTCCTCCCCGGAGAATAGGAACGCGCCGAGGATCTTGCGCAGGTCGGTGTCGGTCTGGTCGGACGCGGCGCTGCGCATGTGCTCCAGGATCGTCCGGTCCACGTCGAGCGTCTCGTGCTCCTGGGCGTAGTAGCCCAGCCGCAGCCCGTGCCCGGGGCGCACCTCGCCGGTGTCCGGCTCCAGCAACCCGCCGAGCATCCGCAGCAGCGTGGTCTTGCCGGCGCCGTTGAGGCCGAGGATGGCCACCCGGGAACCCCGGTCCACCGCCACGTTCACATCGGTGAAGATCTCCAGCGACCCGTACGACTTGGACAGGCCGGTCGCGGTCAGCGGCGTCTTGCCGCACGGCGCGGGGCTCGGGAACCGTACCTTGGCGACCTTGTCCGCGACGCGGACCTCGTCCAGGCCGGAGAGCAGGCGCTCGGCGCGCCGGGCCATGTTCTGCGCGGCGACGGTCTTGGTGGCCTTGGCCCGCATCTTGTCCGCCTGCGCCATCAGCGCGCCGGCCTTCTTCTCCGCGTTCGCGCGCTCCCGGCGGCGGCGGCGCTCGTCGGTCTCCCGCGCCTCCAGGTACGCCTTCCAGCCCAGGTTGTACGTGTCGACCACGGAGCGGGTGGCGTCCAGGAACCAGACCTTGTTGACCACCGCCTCCAGCAGCGACGCGTCGTGGGAGATCACGATCAGGCCGCCCTTGTGGTTGCCGAGGAAGCCGCGCAGCCAGGTGATCGAGTCGGCGTCGAGGTGGTTCGTGGGCTCGTCGAGCAGCAGGATGCCGCCACCGTTCTCGCCGGCGTCGCGGAACAGGATCCGGGCCAGCTCGATGCGGCGGCGCTGACCGCCGGAGAGCGTGCCGATGGTCTGCGCCAGGGCCCGGTCGGGCAGGCCGAGGTTGGCGCAGATCCGGGCCGCCTCGGCCTCGGCCGCGTAGCCGCCGAGCGAGGCGAACTGGTCCTCCAGCGCGCCGTAGCGGCGGACCAGCCGCTCGTCGTCGGCGCCCTCGGCGAGCTTGTCCTCCAGTTCCTTCATCTGCGCCATCAGCACGTCCAGGCCACGGGCGGAGAGCACCCGGTCCCGGCCGGTGACGTCCAGGTCACCGGTACGCGGATCCTGCGGCAGGTAGCCGATGGCGCTGCGCCGCTCGATCTGGCCGCCGTACGGCTGCCCCTCCCCGGCGAGCACCTTGAGCGTGGTGGTCTTGCCGGCGCCGTTGCGGCCGACCAGGCCGATCCGGTCCCCCGGCTGCACCCGCAGGGTGGTGTCGGACAGCAGGATCCGGGAACCGGCTCGCAGTTCCAGGCCGGTGGCAGTGATCATTTCGGAGTACTCGCTCTCGGGTCCGGAAGGGCTGATTCAGGGCACGCGAAAGCGCCGGCGGGTGGTGACTTCCCGTCGGCGCGGGGCCGTTCAGCCTTCGCAGCGCAGCACGGGGCAAGTGTACCGGGCCGCGCGGGCCCCCTCGCCCGGATTACCGAGCAAGATCATCGGGTACCGAATCCGCCGTCCGGACCCGGTCCGGTACCGCAACCACCTCAAACGGACACATCGGTGATCGGGGTCAACATGGAGCTGAACGAGAACGCGCGGGTCGACACCAGCCAGGTGGACGACCGGCGGGGTTCCGGCGGAGGCGGCGGGACGGGCATTCCGATCCCGATCGGCGGCGGCCGGGGCGGGATCGTGGGCATCATCATCGCCGTGGTCGTCGCCCTGGTGGGCGGCGGTTTCGGCCTCAACGCCGCCACCAGCGGCGGCGGTTCCGAGCAGGGCGACAACACCTCGCTGGAGCAGAAGTGCTCGGCGCAGGACGCGCTGGAGCAGCTCGACTGCCGCAACACGCTCTACGTCAACTCGATCCAGGCGTACTGGCGTACCGCCATGCCGGAGGCGTTCGGCGAGCAGTACCGGCCGTCGAAGACGGTGTTCTTCAGCCAGAACGTCAGCACCGCCTGCGGCGCCGCCGACTCGGGCGTGGGCCCCTTCTACTGCCCGGCCGACGACCAGGTCTACATCGACCTGACGTTCTACCGGCTGCTGGCCGACCAGCTCGGTGCCGAGGGCGAGTTCGCCCAGCCGTACGTGCTGGCCCACGAGTACGGCCACCACGTGCAGGACCTGCTCGGCACCGAGGCGCAGATGCGCCGCCAGCAGCAGCGCGACCCGCAGAGCGCGAACGCCCTGTCGGTGAAGCTGGAGCTCCAGGCCGACTGCTACGCCGGGGCCTGGGCGAAGAACGCCACCGGCACCGCCGACGACCGCGGGCAGAAGATCTTCAAGAGCATCACCGAGCAGGACATCTCGCAGGCCATCGACACCGCCGAGAAGATCGGCGACGATGCCATCCAGCAGCGCTCCGGCCGGCCGGTGAACCCGGACGAGTTCACCCACGGCACCTCGGAGCAGCGCAAGCAGTGGTTCACCAAGGGCTTCACCACCGGTGACCCGAAGTCCTGCGACACCTTCGGCGCCGGGGCCTGATCCCCGCTGGGCGCATCGGCCCGCACCGCTGACGAGGTCAGCGGTGCGGGCCGATGTCGTCGTTCAGACCGGTCAGGCGGGCACTGTCACCTGACCCGGGGTGGACCGGTTGACTGTCGTCCCGTCGCCGAGCTGGCCGCCGCTGTTGTCACCCCAGCACCACAGGCCGGCGTCGGTGCGGATCGCGCAGCCGTGGTCGGTGACCGCGAGGCCGCCGGTCCAGCTGGCGGCGGTGCCGACCTGGGCGGGCGCGGACCGGTGGGTGGTGCTGCCGTCCCCCACCTGCCCGGCCGAGTTCTTGCCCCAGCACCACAGGGTGCCGTCCGTACGCGACGCGCAGGACGTGTCGCTGCTCGCGGCGATCCGGCTCCACGTGGTGACGGTGCCGATCTGCACCGGCGCGGTCCGGTACGAGCCGGTCACGCCGAGCTGCCCGTATCCGTTCTCACCCCAGCACCACAGCGCGCCGGACCGGACCCCGCAGGTGTGCGCGTACCCGGCCGCGACGCCGGTCCACCCGGTCGCGGCGCCGACCTGCGCGGGCACCGTCTGGGGCGCCAGGTTGCCCAGTCCGAGCTGCCCGTCCGAGCTGGACCCCCAGCACCAGAGCGTGCCGCCGGTCCGGATACCGCAGGTGTGCCCGAAGCCGGTCGAGACGCTCACCCAGTCGGTCGCCGTGCCGACCTGCAACGGGGTGTTCGCCACGTACGGCGAGGCGCCGACGCCCAGCTGGGTGGTCCGGTTGAAGCCCCAGCACCAGAGCGTGCCGTCGGTGCGGATCGCGCAGGTGTGCGTGGGGCCGGCGTCGACCCGGGCCCAGGTCGTAGCGGTGCCGACCTGCGCCGGGGCGCTGCGGCTGGTGGTGGTCCCGTCGCCGAGCTGGCCCCGGAAGTTCGAGCCCCAGCACCAGAGCGTCCCGTCCGTGCGGACCGCGCAGGTGTGCCCGGAGCCGGCGTCGGCGTTCGTCCAGGTGGCGGTGCCGACCCGCGCCGGGGCGCTGCGGTTCGTGGTGGTCCCGTCGCCGAGCTGGCCGCCGTAGTTCGAGCCCCAGCACCACAGTCCCCCGTCGGTGCTGATCGCGCACGTGTGCGCGCCGCCCGTGGTGACGCTGGTGACGGTGGGCGCGGCGAGCGCGGCGCGCTCGACCGGGCCGGCCGCCGCGTTCGCCGTACCGGCCGTGAGCGCGGTGGTGAGCACGAGGCTTCCGGCGCTCATCGCCGCCGCCGCGACGAGGAGTCTCGTCGCACGGCGCCACCGGGCCCGCAGCCGGC
This sequence comes from Micromonospora sp. WMMB482, assembly GCF_019038635.1. Lineage (NCBI taxonomy): Bacteria > Bacillati > Actinomycetota > Actinomycetes > Micromonosporales > Micromonosporaceae > Micromonospora > Micromonospora sp. WMMB482. Next base: position 237,785 of record NZ_JAHOPD010000020.1, read on the forward strand.
CGTCCTGATATCCGCTCATGAAGTTGTTCTCTCCCAACGATGTCGGCGCGTGATGGCGGAGGCGAAGCTGCCCTGCGGGTCGCCCGGAGACCCGCCGCTTCGTGACACCGACCCTATGCATCGAGTCGATTCGATGCACTACCGGCGAGCAGGATGACCGATCTTTCCGGTTCAGCGGACCAGGATGTGGACCGCCCGGGCGGCGGCGACGGCGGCCACCAGCACCGCGTGCCGGGGTTCCGGCACGTCGAGCAGGCGCGGCGCGCGCAGCGCCGCGAGCGGGGCCAGCCGCCGGTCGGCCAGCACCGTGTCCACCGCGCGCCGGTCGCCGCCGCACACCAGCGCCGCCAGCGTGCCCGCCTCCGGCAGCAGCAGGCGTACGGCCAGCTCGGACGCGTCGCCCAGGGCGGCCTTCGCCTGGTTGTCGCGCCGCCGGGCGAACCGCTGCTGGGACCAGCCGCCCGCCGCGGTACGCCCCTGCACGTACCGGGTGTCCACCTTCGACACCACCAGGTCGGTGCCGTCGGCGACGCCGAGGGCGACCGCGCCCTTGCGGGCCAGCAGCAGACCGAGCCGGCGGGGCGCGGCGGCCACGCCGGCGAACGCCTCCAGGTCCGGCGCGGGGCGTGCGCCGGGCGGGGTGTGCAGCTCGGCGGTGGCGCCGTCCGGGGCGGTGAGCAGCAATCCGTACCCCAGGGCGGTGGTGGTGGGCGGGCCGTGCCGGTCGGCGAAGCCCTCCACCCAGCGGGTGACGCGGGCCGGGTCCACCTCGACCCACCGGCCGCCTCCGGCTGCGGGTCGGCTGCTCATGGCCCGACGGTACGCCATCGACGGACCCGGGAACGCGGCGCGGCGCCTCGCGGGATCAGCGTCTCCGGCACTCCCCTCGGTCAGACGCCGAGCACGGTGGCGACCGCGAGGGCCGCGATGACGGCGCTGGACAGCAGCGCGGTGATCCGCCGCCCACGGGGACCGGCGAGGGCCCGGCCGATCAGCGTGCCACCGCCGGCGATCAGCACCTGCCAGCTCGCCGAGGCGAGGAACACCCCGGCGGTGAAGGCGGCCGCGCCCGCCGGTCCGGCGCCGAGCACGCCACCCCGGCCCAGGACGAGCGCCACGAAGTAGACCACAGTGGCCGGGTTGAGCAGGGTCAGCGCGAGCACCGCGCCGAACGCGCGCACCGGCGTGTCCAGACCACCCCGAGCGCTCGGCTGCTGCGTCGTGGCCGGCGGGCGCAGCGCGCGCCGGGCGGTGAGTCCGGCGAGGGTCAGCAGCACCCCCGCAGCCACCAGCCGCAGCTGACCCGCGAACGGCGCGAGCCCACTCGCCACCGCGGCGCCGCCGAGCGCCGCCACCGCGGCGTAGAGCCCGTCGGCGGTCGCCACGCCGAGCGCCGCCGCCGAACCGACCCGGAACGAGGTACGCGCGCTGAGCCCGAGGATGAGGATCGCGATCGCGCCGACCGGGATCGCGACGCCGTAGCCGGCGATCAGGCCGGCGAGGAACGCCCCGGTCACGACGACGGGTGGTGGGGCGAGGCGGCCGGCGGCAGGACGCGCTGTCGGCGTGCGGCCATCGCCGCACGGACAGAGACCTGCTTCGGGTACGCCTCGATCACCGCCTCATCCTGCGACTCCCTCCCCCACCCCGCCACCTCTTTCCCACCCACCCCTCCCTCGCGATCTTGCACTTAGGGCCCCGAAGAAAGGCGGAATGTCCCGGTACGCCTGGGCAGGATGTGCAAGATCGCCGGGAGGGGGGCGGGGAAGCGCTGCGGGCGCGGCACCCCTGGCAGGGGTGCCGCGCCCGCAGCGGTGACCGGAAAGGTCAGACGTTGAAGCCGAGCGAGCGGAGCTGGTCGCGCCCCTCGTCGGTGATCTTGTCGGGGCCCCACGGCGGCAGCCAGACCCAGTTGATCCGGATGTCGTTGACCAGGCCGCCGCCGGGACCGGTGGTCAGCGCCTGCCGGGCCTGGTCCTCGATCACGTCGGTCAGCGGGCAGGCCGCCGAGGTCAGCGTCATGTCCAGCGTCGCGACGTTCTCGTCGTCGACGTGCACGCCGTACACCAGGCCCAGGTCGACCACGTTGATGCCCAGCTCGGGGTCGACGACGTCCTTCATCGCCTCCTCGATGTCACCGATCGCGGCCTTGCCGCCGGCCGGCGCCGCCGCACCCGCGGCCGCGCCGTCGGCAACAGCTCCGTTGACGGCGGTGCCGTCCGTCGCCACCGCGCCGGCCTCGGGAGTCATGCTCTCCTCGCTCATGCCTTCACCTCCGGGCTCACGCCCACCCCGGCGCGTGCCGCGGCGTCCTTGAACGCCATCCACGACAACAACGCGCATTTCACCCGGGCCGGGTAGCGCGCGACACCCGCGAACGCCACCCCGTCTCCGAGCACGTCCTCGTCCGGCGTGACCTGGCCACGCCCGGACATCAACTCCACGAACGCCTCGTGCACCACAGCGGCGTCGCTCGCGGCCTTGCCGCGCAGCAGCTCGTGCAGGATGCTCGCCGACGCCTGGCTGATCGAGCAGCCCATCCCGTCGTACGAGATGTCGGTGAACACGCTGCCGTCGGTCGCCACCCGTACGGTGATCTCGTCGCCGCAGGTCGGGTTGACGTGGTGCGCCTCGCCGACCCGGGCGGCCGGGTCCGTGGCCTCCCGCAGGCCGCGGCCCTGCGGATGCTTGTAGTGGTCCAAAATGATCTCTTGGTAGAGAGATTCGAGTTGCATCAGTCGAACACCTTCCGCACCTGCTCCAGACCCGCCACCAGGGCGTCGATCTCCGCGGTGGTGGTGTAGAGGTAGAACGACGCCCGCGTCATGGCCGGCACCCCGAAGCGGGTGCACACCGGCTTGGCGCAGTGGTGGCCAACCCGCACCTGCACACCGAGCGAGTCGAGCACCTGCCCGACGTCGTGCGGGTGCACGTCGCCGAGCGCGAACGAGATCGTCCCGCCCCGGCCCACCGGCACCGTCGGACCGAAGATCCGCAGACCGGGCACTGTGGCGAGGGCGTCGAGCGCGTACGCCGTCAGCTCCTTCTCGTGCCACTGGATCGCCGGCATGCCGATCGCGGTGAGGTAGTCCACCGCCGCGCCGAGCGCCACCGCCTCGGCGATCGGCGGGGTGCCCGCCTCGAACCGGGCCGGCGGCGCGGCGAACGTCGAGCCCGCCATCGTCACCGTCTCGATCATCGAGCCGCCGCCCATCACCGGAGGCATCGCGGCGAGCAGCTCGCCCCGGCCCCAGAGCACGCCGATGCCGGTCGGGCCGCACATCTTGTGCCCGGTGAAGACGATGAAGTCGGCGTCGTAGCCGACCACGTCCATCGGCAGGTGCGGCACCGACTGCGAGCAGTCGAGCAGCAGCAGCGCGCCGACCTCGCGGACCCGCGCAGTGATCCGCGAGGTGGCGTTGACGGTGCCGAGGATGTTCGACATGTGCACCAGCGAGACGATCTTCGTCCGCTCGGTGACCAGGTCGTCCAGGCCGGACTCGTCGAGCCGCCCCTGGTCGGTGACCGGGAACCAGCGCAGCGTCGCGCCGGTGCGCTCCGCCAGCAGCTGCCACGGGACGATGTTCGAGTGGTGCTCCATCTCGGAGATCACGATCTCGTCGCCGGGGCCCAGCCGGAACCTCGGGTCGCCGTCCGCGCGCAGCGAGGCGTTGGAGAACGCGTACGCCACGATGTTGATCGCCTCGGTGGAGTTCTTGGTGAACACCACCTCGTCCACGCTCGGCGCGTTGACGAACGCGGCGATCTTGGCCCGTGCGCCCTCGTACGCCTCGGTCGCCTCGGTGCCCAGCGTGTGCACCGAGCGCGACACGTTGGCGTTGTGCAGGGCGTAGTGCTCGGCGAGCACGTCGAGCACCTGCCGCGGCTTGTGCGAGGTGTTCGCGCTGTCCAGGTAGACGAGCGGGTGACCGTTGACCTCCCGGTCGAGGATCGGGAAGTCGGCCCGCACCTTCGCCACGTCGAAGCGGGGCACGTCGGCGTACTGCGGCATGCCCGCCGGGATGGCCATCGAGGTCATGTCGAGTCTCAGGCCCGCGCCGCGCCGGCCCCGGCGACGTACCGCTCGTAGCCCTCTTCCTCGAGCTTGTCGGCCAGCTCCCGGCCGCCCTGCTCGACGATCCGGCCGGCCACGAAGACGTGCACGAAGTCGGGCTTGATGTAGCGCAGGATGCGGGTGTAGTGGGTGATCAGCAGCAGGCCGGTGTCGCCGGTGTCGCGCACCCGGTTCACGCCCTCGCTGACCACGCGCAGCGCGTCCACGTCCAGGCCGGAGTCGGTCTCGTCGAGGATCGCCATCTTCGGCTTGAGCAGCTCCAGCTGGACGATCTCGTGCCGCTTCTTCTCACCGCCGGAGAAGCCCTCGTTGACGTTGCGCTGGGCGAACGCCGGGTCCATCTGGAGCTTCTCCATGGCGCCGCGCAGCTCGCCGGCCCAGGTACGCAGCTTCGGCGCCTCGCCGTCGAGGGCGGTCTTGGCGGTACGCAGGAAGTTGGCCACCGACACGCCGGGAACCTCGACCGGGTACTGCATGGCCAGGAAGAGACCGGCGCGGGCGCGCTCGTCGACGGACATGGACAGCACGTCCTGGCCGTCGAGGGTCACCTCACCGCTGGTGATCTCGTACTTCGGGTGACCGGCGATCGAGTACGCCAGCGTCGACTTGCCGGAGCCGTTCGGGCCCATGATGGCGTGCGTCTCACCGGAGCGCACGGTCAGGTCGACCCCGTGCAGGATCGGCTTGAGCTCACCCTCGGGCAGCTTGACCGACACCTTCAGGTCGCGGATCTCCAGGGTGCTCATCAGCGGGTCACTCCATTGCTCGGCAGCGGACGGCCGTCGCCGTCCACGGAAAGGTAGATGTCGCCGTCGCGGACTTCGACGGAATAGACGGGTACGGGTTCGGTGGCGGGCAGCCCGGTGGGCTCACCGGTACGCAGGTCGAAACGGGATCCGTGCAGCCAGCATTCCAGCGTGCAGCCCTCGACCTCGCCCTCGGACAGCGCCACGGCGGCGTGCGAGCACTCGTCGTGCACCGCGTAGAACACGTCGTCCTCGCCGTGCACGATCGCGACCTGCACGCCCTCCACGTCGGCGCTGATCGCGGTGCCCTTCGGCACGTCCTCGGCGGAGCAGATCTTCAGCATCAGGCGCCGGCCTTCGCCAGTCGGGCCTCGATGGCGTCGCCCAGGCGCTCGCGCAGGTCGTCGACCGGGATCTTGTTGATCAGCTCGGCGAAGAAGCCGCGCACCACCAGGCGCCGCGCCTCGGCCTCCGGGATGCCCCGGGCCATCAGGTAGAACAGCTGCTCGTCGTCGAACCGGCCGGTCGCGCTGGCGTGCCCGGCGCCGGCGATCTCACCGGTCTCGATCTCCAGGTTGGGTACGGAGTCGGCCCGCGCGCCGTCGGTGAGCAGCAGGTTCCGGTTGATCTCGTACGTGTCGGTGCCGGTCGCCTCGGCGCGGATCAGCACGTCGCCGACCCAGACCGTGTGGGCGTCGTCGCCCTGCAGGGCGCCCCGGTAGCCGACGTTGCTGCGGCAGTCCGGCACGGTGTGGTCGACCAGCTGCCGGTGCTCCAGGTGCTGACCGGAGTCGGCGAAGTAGACGCCGTACAGCTCGGCCTCGCCGCCGCGGCCGGTGTACTCCACCGACGTGTACTGCCGGACCAGGTCGCCACCGAGGCTGACCTGAACGTGCAGGATCCGGGCGTCGCGGCCCAGCCGCACCTTGAGGTGCTGCGCCTGCACCGCGTCGTCGGCCCAGTCGGCGACGGTCACCAGGGTCAGCTTCGCCCCGTCGCCCACAGTCACCTCGACGTTGTCGGCGAGCGTGGCCGAGCCGACGTGCTCGATCACCACGGTGGCCTCGGCGAACCGGTCCACCTCGACGAAGGTGTGGCCGAAGGCGAGCGCCTCGGCGTTCTCGCCGACCACCCGCAGGCGCACCGGCCGCTCCACCACCGCGTCGCGGTCGACGCGCACCAGCAGCGCGCCGTCGGCCCCGCCGTACGCGAGCGCGCTGACCCGGTCGAACGGGGTGAGGACGCTACCCACCCGGGGGTCGTCCCGGCCGATCCGGTCGACGGTGACGCCCTCGGGCAGGTCACCGTACTCGTGCCGGACCGCGCCGGTCGCGCCCTGCGCGTGCGCGGCCAGGCCGCGCAGGCGCTTGAGCGGGGTGAAGCGCCACTCCTCCTCCAGGCCGGTCAGGGCCGGGAAGTCGGCGACGTCGTACGAGCGGAGCGCCTGCGACTTGTTTGTCGTGGGCGGCGCGGAAGCCTGGGTAGTCATCTCTTCCTTGGTCTGTTATACGACGACGGTGTCATTAACCGGAGGGCGGCCGGGTCAGCCGACCGCACCCTCCATCTGGAGCTCGATCAGGCGGTTGAGCTCCAGCGCGTACTCCATCGGGAGTTCCTTGGCGATCGGCTCGATGAAGCCGCGCACGATCATCGCCATCGCCTCGTCCTCGCTCAGGCCCCGGCTCATCAGGTAGAAGAGCTGGTCGTCGCTGACCTTGGAGACGGTCGCCTCGTGCCCCATCGACACGTCGTCCTCGCGGATGTCGACGTACGGGTAGGTGTCGGAGCGGGAGATCGTGTCGACCAGGAGCGCGTCGCACTTCACCGTGCTCTTGCTGCTGGTCGAGCCCTCCAGCACCTGCACCAGACCGCGGTACGAGGTGCGGCCGCCGCCCCGGGCGATCGACTTCGACACGATGGTCGAGGAGGTGTGCGGCGCGGCGTGCACCATCTTGGCGCCGGCGTCCTGGTGCTGGCCCTCACCGGCCATGGCCACCGAGAGCACCTCGCCCTTGGCGTGCTCGCCGGTCATGTACACCGCCGGGTACTTCATGGTGACCTTGGAGCCGATGTTGCCGTCGACCCACTCCATGGTCGCGCCCTCGTGGCACACGGCGCGCTTGGTGACCAGGTTGTAGACGTTGTTCGACCAGTTCTGGATGGTCGTGTACCGGCACCGGGCGTTCTTCTTGACGATGATCTCCACGACGGCGCTGTGCAGCGAGTCGGAGGAGTAGATGGGCGCGGTGCAGCCCTCGACGTAGTGCACGTACGCGCCCTCGTCGACGACGATCAGCGTCCGCTCGAACTGGCCCATGTTCTCCGTGTTGATCCGGAAGTAGGCCTGCAGCGGGATGTCCACGTGCACGCCCTTCGGCACGTAGATGAACGAGCCACCGGACCAGACGGAGGTGTTCAGCGCGGCGAACTTGTTGTCGCCCACCGGGATGACCGTGCCGAAGTACTCCTTGAACAGGTCCTCGTGCTCCCTGAGCGCGGTGTCGGTGTCGAGGAAGACGACGCCCTGCTCCTCCAGGTCCTCGCGGATCTGGTGGTAGACCACCTCGGACTCGTACTGCGCCGCGACGCCGGCGACCAGGCGCTGCTTCTCCGCCTCCGGGATGCCGAGCTTGTCGTAGGTGTTCTTGATGTCCTCGGGCAGGTCCTCCCAGGAGGTGGCCTGCTTCTCGGTGGACCGGACGAAGTACTTGATGTTGTCGAAGTCGATCCCGGTGAGGTCGGCGCCCCAGTTCGGCATCGGCTTGCGGTCGAACAGGCGCAGGCCCTTGAGCCGCAGGTCGAGCATCCAGGCCGGCTCGTTCTTCTTGGCCGAGATGTCCCGGACCACCGCCTCGTTGAGGCCGCGCTGGGCGGACGCCCCGGCGACGTCGGGGTCGGCCCAGCCGTACTCGTAACGACCGAGGGCCGCGAGCTGCTCCTCCTGGGTCAGGGGCTGGACGATCTGCTCGGTCATCTATCTGTCCTCACAGTGGTGACGGTGGAACCGGACTGGGCGGGAATGTGCGTGGTGCACACGCCGTCGCCGTGCGCGATGGTGGCAAGGCGCTGTACGTGAGTGCCGACCAGACGGGAGATCACTTCGGTCTCGGCCTCGCACAGCTGAGGGAACTCGGCGGCCACGTGCGCCACCGGGCAGTGGTGCTGGCAGAGCTGGCCGCCGGAGGCGATCGTGGACGCGTTCGCAGCGTAACCCTCGGCGGTCAGCGCGCCCGCGAGCGCCTCCGCCCGCGCGAGCGGGGCGTCTCCGGCGTCCTCCATGGCCGCCTGGCAGCGGGCCTCCAGCGCGGAGACCTGCTCGGCCGCGAACGCCGCGACCGCCTCGGTGCCGCCGGTGCGGGCGATCCACCGCAGCGCGGCGGTGGCCATGTTGTCGTAGTGGTGGGTGCCGCAGCGACCGCGGCCCGCTTCGGTGAGCGCGAAGACCTTGGCCGGCCGGCCACGCCCGCGGCTGCCGCGCACGGTCTGGTCGCGGGCGACCACGTCACCGTCGGCGAGCATCGCGTCGAGGTGCCGGCGGATCGCGGCCGGGCTCAGTCCGAGCGCCGAGCCGAGCTGCGCGGCGGTGGTGGCGCCACGCTCCAGCAGCAGCTGGGTGACCCGGTCGCGGGTCGACAGGTCGGCCGGCGCGGCCTCCTGCTCCCCACGCCGTACGCTGCGACGTGCGCGCGAACCACCGGCGACCGGACTGGTCACCGGCGTTCGGGAGAGCGCCGCCGCGTTTTTCACAACGGCAACGTTACGTAATTCGCGGAGGGCCCGCAAACCCGGGTCCGGTGATTCCGACCACCGGGGCGCCGGAGTCACCCGATCGGGATCAACTACGGTGCGTAGGATTCGCTCCGTGAAGCGATCCGTCCGGTTTCCGGTCTCCGCCACGCTGCTGCGCCGCCTCGCGCTCGCCTCGATCATCGCGAACGTCGCGATCGTGGTCACCGGCGGGGCCGTCCGGCTCACCGCCTCCGGCCTCGGCTGCCCGACCTGGCCGCGGTGCACCGACGACTCCTACACCACCACGGCCGAGATGGGCGTGCACGGGGTGATCGAGTTCGGCAACCGGCTGCTCACCTTCGCGGTCGGGATCATCGCGCTCGCCGTGGTGCTGGCCGTGCTGGCCCACCGCCCCCGCCGCCGCGGGACGCTGCCGCTGGCCGTGGGCGTGCTGTTCGGCATCCCCGCGCAGGTGGTCCTCGGCGGTATCACCGTGCTCACCGACCTCAACCCGTGGGTGGTCGGGCTGCACTTCCTCGCCTCGATGGTGGTGATCGCCGCCGCGTACGCGCTCTGGCGGCGCATCAAGGAGCCGGACGGGCCGGTCACGCCGACCGTGCCGGCGCCGCTGCGTACCCTCGCCTGGATCACCACGGCGGTCAGCGCCTCGGTGCTGGTGGTCGGCACCTGGGTGACCGGCAGCGGACCGCACGCCGGCGACCACGGCGCGGCCCGCAACGGTCTGGATCCGGCGGCGATCTCCCAGGTACACGCCGACGGCGTCTTCCTGCTGATCGGCCTGTCGGTGGCGCTGTACTTCGCGTTCCGGGCGGTCGGCGCGGCGCGGGCGGCGCGGGCCGCCGCGGTGCTGATCGCGGTCGAGCTGGGTCAGGGCGTGATCGGCTTCGTCCAGTACTTCACCAATCTGCCCGCCGTGCTGGTCGGCGCGCACATGCTCGGCTCGTGCCTGGTGCTGCTGGCCACCCTGGGCGTGCTGTGGGCGACCCGGGAGCGGCTGCCGGCCACCCCGGAGGCCCCGGCCGCGCCAGCCGCGCAACGGGTGGGCGCCGCCGCCTGACCGGGGGCGTTACCGCGCGGCGGGAGCGGGAAAGCGGTCCGGGCCACCGACCGCCCGCCCGAGGGAGATCCCCGTGTCGCGCAAGAGCCTCTCCACCACCACCCCGCAACGGCTGACCCCGGTCGCCGGCGCGCCGCTGTGGTGCGACGCCCGCGAGCACGGCCTGACCGGCGACGGGGTCACCAACGACCAGCCGGCCCTGGCGGCGCTGGTGGACCACCTGGGCGCCGGGTACGACGCCGACGGCCGGGCCCGGGTGATCTACTGCCCGCCCGGCCTGTACTCGATCCGCGATGCCGGCACTGTCTGGCGCAGCGGCGTCTCGCTGCTCGGCGCCGGGCCGGCGGCGACCCGCTTCCTGCTCAGCAACGAGGGCAACCGCAGCGCACCGGTCCCGCTCGCCTTCTGGACCACGGTGCAGCACGGCGCGGACCGGGACCGGCACATCGCCGACTGCACGTTCGCCGACTTCGAGATCGACGGCTCCGGCGTCGCCCAGACCGCCTACGACTACCTGGCCAAGGGGCTGGGCCTGCAGTACGTGGTGCGCGGCGTGTTCCGCAACCTCTACATCCACCACACCGGCGCCACCGGCCTGGGCTGCGACTTCCTCCAGGACGGCCTGATCGACGGGGTGGTCGCGGTGGGGTGCGGCCGGCTGGACAACGGCGACCAGATGGGCGGCGCCGGGATCGGCGTCGGCATCGGCGGCTGGGGCGACGTGGAACGTCTCACCATCGCCAACTGCACCACCATCGGCAACGGCACCAACGGCATCTTCCTGGAGCTGCAGAAGGACTACTGGACCCCGCCGCGCGGCTTCCGGATCATCGGCTGCCACAGCCAGGCCAACCGGTTCGGCATCTCGGACTGGGGCGCGGACGGGCTGATCGTCTCCGGCTGCACCATGACCAACAACCTGGAGGCCGGCTTCGACGTGTCCGGCAACGGCACCGCGGGGGTCGCCGGGCGCGGCGGCCTGCTCACCGGCTGCGTGATCGACGCCAACGTCGGCGATGGCATCAGCATGGGCAACACCCCCGGCCCGTACACGGTGCAGGGCAACCGGATCAGCCGTAACGGCGGTTTCGGCTACCACGAGCACGACCTGGGCCACGGCTACCGGGGCGCGGCGGCCGACGTGGTGATCCAGGACAACGACATCCGGGAGAACGCACTGGACGGCATCCGGATCGACCGCCCGATGCTCGACACGTCGATCGTGGGGAACCGGATCCGGGACAACGGTCACCGCTCCGCGCCGGCCGCCTCCGGCTCCGGCGACGCGGTGCGCTACGGCCCGCGCGAGGTCACCGACGGCAACGCCGACTGGCCGGCCGGCGGGCACCGGGGCAAGGTGGTGCGGGTCGGCTCCCGCGACGCCGTGGTGTCCGACAACAGCGCCGACCGGCTCTCCCTGGCCGAGGTACGCCCGGACGGCTCCACCGGGTGGAACGCGGCCACACCGGGGCCCGGCACGGCGTACGAGCTGCCTGATGGTCCGCCTGCGTGCGGCGGCATCACGATCGCCGCGCCGTTCGACTCGGCCACCGTGCGCGGCAACCGGATCTGGCACCGGGACGCCGACACCCAGGCCTACGGGATCTGGGTCACCGAGGCGGGCAGTTGCGTCTCCTGCGCGTTCGAGGACAACGACCTGGCCGGCACCCAGGCCGCGATGCGGCTGGACACGCCGCCGATCGGCGGCCGCTGGGCGCGCAACCACAGCGACCGCGACTGACCTCCCGGCCGCTCGGGCGGCTCCGGTTCAGCCGGGCCGGCGTCGGTGGCGACGGCAGCACGACCGGGCTGCCGGTGCTGACCGCGTGCGCGACGATCAGCACCAGAGATCGCGGTCGCGATGCAGCAGCCAGGTGACGTGCAGGCCGAGCAGCGCGCTGACGGCGTCGAAGACGCGGCCCGGGTGGGCCCCGGCGAAAGCCGCTGACAGCACGATGGCGGCGACGGGCGGCAAACGCGCCGCCAGCCCGGGTGGAACACGCCCCCACCTCGTGACACCCATGGCGTTCCATTCACGGCACGGACGGACCGCGAGTGGAACACCATGGGTGCCTGGACACCCCGAAGACACCCATACCGTTCCACCCGGGGCACCGCCAGACAGCGAGTGGAACACCATGAGTGCCTCGGACAGCCCCGAGACAGCCTGGCGTTGCATGCACCGCGTCGGGTGGGTGTTTTGTCTGGTCGGGGTGGGTGGCATGGCGCTCAGGCGGGCAGCCGGTCGGGGTCGGCGAGCTGCGTCAGCGGCCGGGCGGGTCGCGGTCCCGGGCCCGCTGCCAAGGCCAGGACGCCGCCAGGGCCGGCACGCTCGCCACAGCCACAGCCACAGCCACAGCCAGTCGGGACGGGTCAGCAGCGGCGGGCCAGGTGGGTGAGCACCGCGTCGGCGAGCCGCTCCGGGGCGCCGTCGGCGTACCCGACGAACAGGCTCGGCTCGGTCAGCTCCAGCTCCACCAGCACGGGCTCGCCGTCCGGGCCGGGGATCAGGTCGACGCGGGCGTAGAGCAGCCGGTCCGGGCCGCCGGGCACCACCGCGAGCACCTTCTCGGCCACGGCGCGCTGCGCCGTCGTGGCGGAGCGGGCGTCGATCCGCTCCTCCTTGTAGAGCGCGGCCTCGCCCAGGTCCGGCCCGGTCAGCATCGGACCCTTGCGGATCGCGTGGCTGAACGTCAGGCCGCCGGGGCCGGCCAGGAACAGCAGCGCGGTCTCCCCGGCGGTGTCCACCGCGTCGAGGTACGGCTGGACCATGGTGACGCGCCCGGCGCCGGAGAGCCGCCGTACGTGGGCCACCGCCAACTCGCGGTGCTCCGGGTCGGTCAGGTCGTAGCGCCCGGTGTCCTGGCTGCCCGCGCTGACCGCCGGCTTGATCACGTACTCGCCCCCGGCCGGCGGCGCCCACGCCTGCCCCGGCTCGACCCACTGAGTCGGCACGGTGGGCACACCTGCGGCGGCCAGCTCGGACAGGTAGCGCTTGTCGGTGTTCCAGGCGACCACGTCGGCCGGGTTGACCAGGGCCGGCACGGTACGCGCCCAGGCCACGAACTCGCCCCGCCGCCGCGCGTAGTCCCACGGGGACCGGAGCACGACCAGGTCGTACCCGGGCCAGTCGACGGCCGGGTCGTCCCAGACCGCGATCTCGGCCGTGACGCCGCGGGCCGCGAGCGGGCCGAGCGCGAGCCGGTCGTCCGGGTCGAGGCCGGGCAGTTCGGCGCAGGTGACGAAAGCGACCCGGGGTCTCCCCGGGTCGACTGGTGGTGGTCGGTCATTCGGTATATGTCAACGGGCCATCGTGCGCCGGGCCATCGACCGCCACAGGTCGTTGCTCGGACGCATCTGGTCCATCAGTTCACGCTCCCAGGCGTTCTCGACGTCGACCCCGGCCTTCGCGCAGGCCTGCCGCGCGATGTCCGTGCCGTCGGCGAACTGGTCTGCCCATACCCCGTCGGAACCCACGAGGACGATCCGTGCGCCGCGCTTGCCGACGTACTCGATGACCGCCTTCGCGCCGCCGTGCCCGGCGGCGAACGACTTGATGCCCGCGACCAGGCCGTTGGGGGCCTGCTCGGCGGTCTTGTCAGCCGTCAGCGTCGTATCGGAACCATCTGCCATGACGCGAAGCCTAAGCAGAGTTCCACCCGGATGTGCGAGAACCATGAACTGAATGTGATGCCAATTACCCGCCGGTTTAAGGAGAACCACAGGTAAATAGTCCGTACATGTCGCTTATATCTGGGCGAAGCAGACAGGGGGGATCGTCACAATCTGTCCGGGTTGAGCCCCCGGGAAATCCCGAAAAAAACTTCTGATGAACCGCCGGACGGGCGGGTCAGATGAGCGCGTCGAGTGCGACGGCCGCGAAGAGGATCGTGAGGTACGTGGTGGACCAGTGGAACAGCCGCATCGGCTTGACCGCCTCGCCACGCGTCGCGCGCCGGCACAGCTTGTGCGCCTCGACGAGGAAGATCCCGCCGACCACGAGCGCGGTCACCCCGTAGATCGGGCTCATCCCGAGCGGCCAGACCGCCAGCGAGGAGAGCACCGTCAGCCACGAGAAGCCGATGATCTCGGCGTTGACCCGCCGGACCGAGGCCACCACGGGCAGCATCGGCACCCCGGCACGGGCGTAGTCGGCCTTGTACTTGATGGCCAGCGCGTAGAAGTGCGGCATCTGCCAGAAGAAGACCACCGCGAACAGGCCCCACGCGGCCGGCGCCAGCGTGCCGGTCACAGCGGCCCAGCCGATCAGCACCGGCGCGGCGCCGCAGATGCCGCCCCAGAACGTGTTGGCGGCCGTGGTCCGCTTCAGCCACAGCGTGTAGACCAGGTCGTAGTAGGCGATCGCGGCCAGCGTCAGCAGTGTCGCCGGCCAGTTCGTCGCCGCCGCCATCAGCGCCACCGAGACGGCGGCCAGCACCAGGCCGAAGACCAGCGCGTTGCGCGGCGACACGGTGTGCGCGGGCAGCGGGCGGCGCTTGGTTCGCCGCATGAGCTGGTCGATGTCGCGGTCGATGTAGCAGTTGATGACGCTCGCCGCGCCGGCCGCCAGCGACCCGCCGACCAGCACCACGGCGACCAGCCACAGCGACGGCATCCCGCCGTGGGCGAGCATCATCGCCGGCACCGTGGTCACCAGCAGCAGCTCGACGATCCGCGGCTTGGTCAGCGTCACGTACGCCGCCACCACGGCGCGTACGTCCCGCCGGCCGCCCGCCGGCGCCTCCGCCACCGCGCCCACCGGCGACTGCCCGGCAGGACTGCTGACGGGGCGCTCGGTGATCATGCTCACGGATTGCCACCTTCCGGCATCGGCGGGGGAGGTCGTTCGGCCCGGACCGCTGCCGGTCCACACACCGCCCCACACACTACGCGGCGTCGTTTTGGCTGCCCCGTGGACCCGGCAACGGTGCGAGCCGTCACACCTGGGGTTGAACGACCGGACGCCGACGATCCGTACAGAACAGCATGCTGAGATCCCCGGGCGGACGTTTAGCACCGCTCGATAGGGTCATCAGTGAGGGTTCCGCCCATCTGCCGAGGAGCACAACCATCGTGGCTGTCAACCGACCCGAGCTTCCCGCTCTCAACTGGTCCGACCTCGACCGCAGGGCCGTCGACACGGTCCGCGTGCTGGCCATGGACGCCGTGGAGAAATCCGGCAACGGCCACCCGGGGACGGCGATGAGCCTCGCCCCGGTGGCGTACCTGCTCTTCAACCGGGTCATGCGCCACAACCCCGCCGACCCGAACTGGGCCGGGCGCGACCGGTTCGTGCTGTCCGCCGGCCACTCCAGCCTGACGCTCTACATCCAGCTCTTCCTCTCCGGCTACCCGCTGGCGCTGGACGACCTCAAGGCGCTGCGCCAGTGGGGCTCGCTCACCCCGGGCCACCCGGAGCACGGCCACACCCCCGGCGTCGAGACCACCACCGGGCCGCTCGGCCAGGGCCTCGGCAACGCGGTCGGCATGGCCATGGCCGCCCGCCGCGAGCGCGGCCTGTTCGACCCCGAGCCGGACCGCGCCGACTCCCCGTTCCGGCACGACATCTGGTGCATCGCCTCCGACGGTGACATCGAGGAGGGCATCACCCACGAGGCCAGCGCGCTCGCCGGTCACCAGCAGCTCGGCAACCTCTGCGTGATCTACGACGACAACGAGATCTCGATCGAGGACGACACCCGCATCGCCAAGAGCGAGGACGTGGCGGCCCGCTACGAGGCGTACGGCTGGCACGTGCAGACCGTCGACTGGCGCCGCGGCGACGCCGACCAGGGCGACTACCACGAGGACGTGGAGGCGCTGTACGAGGCGCTGCTGGCCGCCAAGGCGGAGACCGGCCGGCCGTCGTTCATCGCGCTGCGCACGATCATCGGCTGGCCGGCGCCGAACAAGAAGAACACCGGCAAGATCCACGGCTCGGCGCTCGGCGCGGACGAGGTGAAGGCCACCAAGGAGATCCTCGGCTTCGACCCGCAGCGCACCTTCGCCGTCGACGAGGAGGTGCTCAAGCACGCCCGTCAGGTGATGGAGCGCGGCGCGCAGGAGCAGGCCGAGTGGACCACCCGGTTCGACGCGTGGGCGCAGGCCGACCCGGAGCGCAAGGCGCTGTGGGACCGGATGGCCACCCGTACCCTGCCGACCGGCTGGACCGACGCGCTGCCCACCTTCGGCGCGGATGCCAAGGGCATCGCCACCCGCGCCGCCTCCGGCAAGATCCTGGAGGCCCTCGCGCCGGTGCTGCCCGAGCTGTGGGGCGGCTCGGCCGACCTGGCCGAGAGCAACAACACCACCATGAAGGGCGAGCGGTCGTTCGTCCCGGCGGCGCACGCCACCAAGGACTTCCCCGGTGACGAGTACGGCCGCACGCTGCACTTCGGCATCCGCGAGCACGCCATGGGCGCGATCCTCAACGGCATCGCCCTGCACGGCGGCACCCGCCCGTACGGCGGCACGTTCCTGGTGTTCAGCGACTACATGCGCCCGGCGGTGCGGCTGGCCGCGCTGATGAAGCTGCCGGTGACGTACGTCTGGACGCACGACTCGATCGGCCTCGGCGAGGACGGCCCGACGCACCAGCCGATCGAGCACCTGACCGCGTTGCGCGCCATCCCCGGCCTGGACGTGGTCCGTCCGGCCGACGCCAACGAGACGGTCTGGGCGTGGCGGCAGGCGCTGGAGCACACCGACCGGCCGACCGCGCTGGCGCTCAGCCGCCAGGCGCTGCCGACGTTCGACCGCACCGACCTGGGCGGTGCCGAGGGCGTCGCCAAGGGCGGGTACGTGCTGGCCGAGGCGTCGACCGGCAAGCCGCAGGTGATCCTGGTCGGCACCGGCTCCGAGGTGCAGCTCTGCCTCACCGCGCGGGAGCGGCTGGAGGCCGACGGCACCCCCACCCGGGTCGTCTCCATGCCCTGCCAGGAGTGGTTCTTCGCCCAGGACGAGGCGTACCGGGAGTCGGTGCTGCCGCGCGGGGTAAAGGCACGGGTGAGCGTGGAGGCGGGCATCGCGATGTCGTGGCGCGCGATCGTCGGCGACAGCGGCGAGTGCGTGAGCATCGAGCACTACGGCGCCAGCGCCCCGCACACCGTGCTCTTCGAGCAGTTCGGGTTCACCCCCGACCGGATCGTGGCCGCCGCGCACGCGGCGCTGACCCGGGTGGGCGACATCACCGGTTTCACGACCGGCAACTGAGGGGAGCGTGGACGTCATGACGGACAGGCTGAGTGAGCTCCAGAACGCCGGTGTGGCGATCTGGCTGGACGATCTTTCCCGGGTACGACTGAGCTCCGGCGGGCTGGACAAGCTGCGCCGGGAGAACCACGTAGCGGGGGTGACCACCAACCCGACGATCTTCGCGAAGGCGTTGAGCGACGCCGACGAGTACGACTGGCAGCTTCGTGACCTCGCCGTACGCGGCGTGGACGTCGAGGAGGCGGTCCGCATGCTCACCACGTACGACGTGCGGTGGGCCTGCGACGTGATGCGCCCGTCGTACGACGTCAGCGGCGGCGTGGACGGCCGCGTGTCGATCGAGGTGGACCCGCGCTCGGCGCACGACGCGGCGAAGACCGTCGCCGAGGCCAAGGCGCTGTGGTGGCTGGTCGACCGGCCGAACCTGTTCATCAAGATCCCGGCCACCGAGGAGGGCCTGCCCGCGATCACCGCGACGCTCGCCGAGGGGATCAGCGTCAACGTCACGCTGATCTTCGGCCTGGACCGGTACTCGCAGGTGATGGACGCCTTCCTGGCCGGCCTTGAGCAGGCGCAGGCGAACGGGCACGACCTGTCGAAGATCGGCTCGGTCGCCTCGTTCTTCGTCTCCCGGGTCGACAGCGAAGTGGACAAGCGGCTGGAGAAGATCGGCTCCAACCAGGCCAAGGCGCTGCGCGGCAAGGCCGCGGTCGCCAACGCCCGGCTGGCGTACGAGCGCTACAGCGAGGTCTTCTCCTCGGCACGCTGGCAGAAGCTGGCCGACGCGGGCGCCCACCCGCAGCGCCCGCTGTGGGCCTCCACCTCGACGAAGAACCCGGACTACCGGGACGTCATCTACGTCGAGGAGCTGATCGCCCCCGGCACCGTCAACACCATGCCGGAGCCGGTCATCCACGCGTACGCCGAGCACGGCGAGACGAAGGCGGACACCGTCACCGTCGCGTACGACGACGCCCGCCAGGTCTTCGCCGACCTCCAGTCGGTGGGTGTGGACCTGTCCGACGTGATCGCCACGCTGGAGCGCGAGGGCGTGGAGAAGTTCGAGGCGAGCTGGGTGGAGCTGCTGGAGGGGGTCAAGAAGTCCCTCACCGAGGCGGCCAAGGGCTCGGGCAGCCCGCACCGGGCCGCCGGGGAGAACGCGCAGGCGGCGCAGCAGGCCGGCGGCAACGCGTGACCGACGGCGTCCGACGCGTCCCGGGGCCCGGCCCCGGGACGCGTCGCGCCGTAGGAGTGGAACGGGTGAGGTGGTTGCCGTGAGCGAGCCGGGGCTGGCGCCGTGAGTGATCTGCTGGCCGGGCGGGCGGACATGGCCGCCGGGCTGGCCGTGCGCGGCGCGGACACGGTCGGCGGGTCCGCACGCGCCGCGCTCGTCGCCCACGACGTACCGGCCCGGCTCGCCGCCGCGGACCCGGCCCTCTGGGGCCCCGCCGCCGAGGCGGCGGCACTCACCCGGCTGGGCTGGCTGCACGCCCACCGGCGCAGCCGGGACCTGCTCCCCCAGCTCGCCGAACTGTCCGCCGAGCTGGGCGACCTGGACCACGTGGTGCTGGCCGGCGCCGGCGGCGACACGCTCGCCGCCGAGGTGCTGGCCGAGTGCCTGGGCCGGCCGCTGACAGTGCTCGACACCGCCGATCCGGGGCCGGTGCGGGCCGCGCTCGCCGACCGCCCGGCGCGTACCCTCCTGGTGCTCGCCGCACGGCACGGCCTCGACCGGACCACCGACGCCCACCTGCGCGCCTACCGGCGGGCGTGGGCGGACGAGGGCCCCGATGCCGCCCGGCACGTCGTGGTGGTCACCGAGCCCGGCTCGGAACCGGCGGCACGCGCCGACGAGCTGGGCGCGGTGGTGATCCCGGCCGAACCGGGCGTGGCCGGGCCGTGGGCCGCGCTCACCGCGTTCGGACTGGTTCCGGCGGCGCTGGCCGGCGCGCCGGTGGCCGAGGTGCTGGACGAGGCCGAGGCGCTCACCGGCGCGCTGGACCGGGACCGGGACAACCCGGCCCTGGCGCTCGGCGCGGCCCTGGGCGCCGCGGCCGGAGCCGGCCGGGACACCGTCGCGCTGGTCCCCGACGGCACCGGCCTCGACGGCCTGGGCCGCTGGGCCGGCGCGCTGCTCGCCGACGCCACCGGTGGACGGCTGCTGCCGGTGGTCGCGGAGTCCCCCGGCTCGCCCGGCGCCACCGGTCCGGGCGTGCTGACTGTCGGTCTCGGCGGAGCCCTCGGCGCCGGCGTCGGGCCGGTCGTGGCCGCCGACGTCGCGGTGAACGGCCCGCTCGGCGCGCACCTGCTCGCCTGGGCCTACGCGGCCGCGACCGCCGCGGTGACGCTGCGGGCCGACCCGTTCGCGGCGCCCGCCGCCGCGCCGGCCGACGACGAGCCGGAGGGCGGGCCGCCGTCGTCGTCCGAGGGCGCGATCGAGGTGTACGCCCCGAGCGGCGTCCCGGCCGACCTGACCGGCGCGCTGCGGTGGCTGCTCGACGGGCTGGGCGAACGGGAGCACCTCGTGGTGACCGCGTACCTCGACCGGCACGCCGACGCGGCGGTCGCCGGGCTGCGCCCGCTGCTGGTGCGGGCCGCCCGACGCCCGGTCACCTTCGGCTGGGGACCGCGCAGGCCGGAACACACCGACCCGCACGGCCGGCACCTCCAGATCACCGGTGCGGTCACCGATGATCTGGAGGTGCCCGGCCGTCCGTACACCTTCGCGCAGCTCCAGGCGGCCCAGGCCGCCGGCGACCGGCGGGCCCTGGCCGGCCGGGAGCGACCGATGCTGCGACTGCACCTGACCGAGCGGGCGGCGGGCGTCGCCCAGCTCCTGGACACGGCCGGACGGACACGCACGTGACGATCAATGACCTGGAATCAGCGGACCGAGACGCAGGAGGAGGTGGCCCGGTGAACCCGCTGCGCGATCCGCAGGACCGGCGGCTACCCCGGATCCCCGAGCCGTGTGCCCTGGTGATCTTCGGGGTGACGGGCGACCTGGCCCGCAAGAAGCTGCTGCCGGCGGTCTACGACCTGGCCAACCGGGGGCTGCTGCCGCCCGGCTTCGTGGTCCTGGGCTTCGCCCGGCGCGACTGGGGTGACGGCGACTTCGAGTCGGTGGCGCACGACGCGGCCAAGAAGCACGCCCGTACCCCGTGGCGGGAGGAGGTGTGGGCCCGGCTCGCCGGCAACATCAAGTTCGTCGGCGGCTCGTTCGACGACGACGCGGCGTTCGACCATCTCGCCGCCACGCTCGACGAGCTGCGCGACACGCACGGCATCCCCGGCAACGCCGCCTTCTACTTCTCCATCCCCCCGGCGGCCTTCCCCGTGGTGCTCAAGCAGCTGGCCCGCACCGGCATGGCGGACAACGCCAAGTCCGGCGGCTGGCGGCGGGTCGTGGTGGAGAAGCCGTTCGGCAACGACCTGCCCTCGGCCAAGGCGCTCAACGACCTGGTCGACGACGTCTTCACCCGCCAGGACGTGTTCCGGATCGACCACTACCTGGGCAAGGAGACGGTCCAGAACATCCTGGCGCTGCGCTTCGCGAACAACCTGTTCGAGCCGCTGTGGAACTCCACGTACGTCGACTCGGTGCAGATCACCATGGCCGAGGACGTCGGCATCGGCACCCGGGCGGCGTTCTACGACTCCGTCGGCACCGCCCGCGACGTGCTCCAGAACCACCTGCTCCAGTTGCTCGCCCTGGTCGCGATGGAGGAGCCGACGAGCTTCGACGCCGACGAGATCCGGGCCGAGAAGCTCAAGGTGCTCAAGGCGATCACCGTGCCGCGCGACGTCTCCGAGGACACCGTGCGCGGCCAGTACCTGCCCGGCTGGGTGGGCGGCGAGCGCGCCAAGGGCTACCTGGAGGAGGAGGGCGTCCCGGAGGGCTCCACCACCGAGACGTACGTGGCGGTGAGGCTGGGCATCCAGAACCGCCGCTGGGCCGGGGTGCCGTTCTACATCCGGGCGGGCAAGCGGCTGCCCCGGCGGGTCACCGAGGTGGCCATCATGTTCAAGAAGGCGCCGCATCTGCCGTTCAACGCCGCCGACATGGAGTCCCTCGGCCCCAACCAGCTCGTCATCCGGGTGCAGCCGGACGAGGGCGTGGTGCTGAAGTTCGGCTCCAAGGTGCCGGGCACCACGATGGAGGTCCGCGACATCGCGATGGACTTCCAGTACGGCGAGGCGTTCACCGAGTCCAGCCCCGAGGCGTACGAGCGGCTGGTGCTGGACGTGCTGATCGGCGACCGGACGCTGTTCCCGGACGCCGCCGAGGTGGAGCAGAGCTGGCAGGTCGTCGACCCGCTGGAGCACGCCTGGGAGGGCACGACCCCGGAGCCGTACCGGGCCGGTGAGTGGGGGCCCCGGGCCGCCGACGAGATGCTGGCCCGCGAGGGCCGGGCTTGGCGAAGAGCGTGAGCGAGCACTGCGAGCGAACCAGGAGGCTCCATTGATCGGGCTGTGGGACACCACCGGCAACGAGGTGGTCAAGGCGCTGGCCGCGGAACGGCGCAGCGCGGGCGGGGTGGCCAGCGGCATGGCGCTCACGCTGATCGTGGTGGTGGACGAGAAGCGGGTACGCGAGGCCGAGGCGGCGGCCACCATCGCCGCGGCGGCACACCCGTGCCGGCTGCTCGTGGTGGTCCGCTCCGACGTGGAGCGCGACCGCAACCGGCTGGACGCGGAGATCGTCGTGGGCGGCCGGCTCGGGCCGTGCGAGGCGGTGGTGACGCGGATGTACGGACGGCTCGCGCTGCACGCCGAGTCGGTGGTGATGCCGCTGCTGGTGCCGGACGTGCCGGTGGTGACGTGGTGGCACGGCGAGCCGCCGGAGGAGATCTCCACCGACTTCCTCGGCGTGGTGGCGGACCGGCGGATCACCGACTCGGCGCAGGCCGCCGACCCGATCGCCGCACTGCGCCAGCGGGCCCGCGACTACGCCCCGGGCGACACCGACCTGGCGTGGACCCGGATCACCCCGTGGCGCACGCTCGTGGCGGGCGCGTTCGACACCACCCAGGCCCGGGTCACCGAGGCGAGTGTGGTGGCTCCCCCGTCGGACCCGACGGCGGCGCTGATGCGCGGCTGGCTCAACGCCCGGCTCGGTATCGACCCGGTCCTGGTCGCCACCGACGAGTTCCCGCGGATGCGCCAGGTGCAGTTGCGCTGCGCCAACGGCGACGAGCTGACGCTCACCCGGGACGACAGCATCGCGGTGTTCCGGCGTACCGGACAGGAGGACCGCACGCTGCCGCTGGTCCGCCGGCCGCTCGGCGACGAGCTGGCCGAGGAGCTGCGCCGCCTCGACGCCGACCAGGTGTACGCGGAGGCGCTCGGCGCCGCGGCCGGGATCACCGGCCTCGACCAGCGTCAGGCCCAGCGGGTGCACGTGTGGAAGGATCCGGCGACCGCCCAGCGGGCCGAGGCCGGCGTGACCGCGCACGCGGGCGCGACCGCGAACGAGTGACCGCCCGGACCGGGCGGCCGGGAGCACAGGAACACGAGGGCACGACGGATGACTGAGGCGAGTGTCGCCGTACACGCCGACCCCGACCTGCTGGCGCAGGCGGTGGCGGCCCGGCTGGTGGTGAAGCTGCTCGACGCGCAGGCCGAGCGCGGCCAGGCGTCGGTGGTGCTGACCGGCGGGCGGATCGCCGCGGCAGTGTACCGGGCGGTCGGGCAGCTGCCCGCCCGGGACGCCGTCGACTGGTCCCGGGTCGACGTGTGGTGGGGGGACGAGCGGTTCCTGCCCGCCGGTGACCCGGAACGCAACGAGACGCAGGCGCGGGCGGCGCTGCTGGACACGGTGCCGCTGGACCCGGCCCGGGTGCACCCGATGCCGGCGTCGGACGGCCCGGCGGGTGACGACCCGGAGGCGGCTGCCGCCGGGTACGCCCGGGAGCTGGCCGCCGCCGCCCGGCCCGGGAACGCGATCGTGCCGCACTTCGACGTGCTGATGCTCGGCGTCGGCGAGGACGGCCACGTGGCGTCGGTGTTCCCGGAGCACCCGGTGCACCACGACAACCGGCCGGTCAGCGCCGTGCGGGGCAGTCCGAAGCCGCCGCCGGTGCGGACCACGCTGGCGCTGCCGACGATCAACACGGCCGAGGAGGTCTGGTTGATCGCCGCCGGGGCGGACAAGGCCCGGGCGGTGGGCATGGCGCTGGCCGGGGCCGGGCCGGTCCAGCTGCCGGCCGCCGGGGTGCGGGGTGTCTCCCGTACTCTCTGGCTCCTCGACCGGGCCGCGGCGGCGAACGTGCCGCCGCGCCTGCGCAGCCTCCGCTGAGCGGTAAGGAAGGGCCCCTTCTTAACGTCTCCGGTAGAGCAGGGGCCCCTTCTTAACACCTCGGCTCAGGCGCGGCCGCGACGCCGGCGCAGCGCGTCGAGGGCCTCGGCGAGCAGCGCCTCCCCCTCCTCCGGGGTACGCCGCTCCTGCACGTACGCCAGATGGGTCTTGTACGGCTCGGCGCGCTGGCGGCCCGGCGGGTCGCCCGGGTCGGGGCCGGCCGGCTCGCCGCAGCGGGGGCACTCCCAGGTGGCGGGCGTCTCCGCCTCGGCGGCGATCAGGAACTCGACCCGGTGCCCGTGGCGGCACCAGTAGACGACCGGCCGGCGCGGCGCGGGCTCGACCCGCTGGTCGAACCGCTCGGGGGCGGACCCGATCCGGGTGCCGCGGATGACGTTGTTGCTGGGCACGGTTGCTCGCTCCCTGTCGTCGGAGGGGACCGCCGCCGGAGGGGGTGGGCGGCGGGCGACGTGCGGAGAAACAAAACTGCGCGCGGTCCGTGACGGACCGCGCG
Source organism: Micromonospora sp. WMMB482 (assembly GCF_019038635.1). Lineage (NCBI taxonomy): Bacteria > Bacillati > Actinomycetota > Actinomycetes > Micromonosporales > Micromonosporaceae > Micromonospora > Micromonospora sp. WMMB482. Next base: position 261,437 of record NZ_JAHOPD010000020.1, read on the forward strand.
CAGATTGTACGCTTCTCAGCGCCGACTCAGGTGCCGCTGGCCATCTGCAGCCGCAGCCAGAGCCCGAGCCCGACGATGCACGCGAACCAGACGATTCCTACCAGAACGGTGTAGCGGTCGAGGTTCTTCTCGGCCACCGACGAACCGGCCAGGCTGGAGCTGACGCCGCCGCCGAACATGCTCGACAACCCGCCGCCCTTGCCGCGGTGCAGGAGGATCAGCAGGACGAGCAGCACGCTGGTGATGACCAGCAACGTGATCATCGTGTAGGCGAACCAGATCGGCATGGCGGGGGTCAGTCCTCTCGTTGCGATCACTGCCCGGACCTGTCGGGCACTGCGGCACCGGCCGGTGGACGGGCAGCGTCAAGGATAGCGAGCGATCAGCGGGCGATGTGCTCCGGGAACCGGCAGATCTGCGCGAACTCCTCCGCGTCCAGGCTGGCGCCCCCGACCAGGGCCCCGTCCACGTCCGGCTGCGCCATGATCGCGGCGACGTTCGACGCCTTGACCGACCCGCCGTACAGGATCCGGACCTGCTCGGCAGTGCCCTCGTCGTAGGTCTCGGCGATGCGCTTGCGCACCGCGCCGCAGACCTCCTGGGCGTCCTCCGGGGTCGCCGTCTTGCCGGTGCCGATCGCCCAGACCGGCTCGTACGCCACGACGACCTTGGTGACCTGCTCGGCGGTGAGCCCCTTCAGCGCGCCGTCGAGCTGGTCGCAGCAGTGCCGCACCTGACCCGACTGCTCCCGGACCTCCAGGCCCTCGCCGATGCAGAGGATCGGGGTGAGCCCGTTCGCCAGCGCCGCCGACACCTTCGCGTTGACGAGGGCGTCGTCCTCCTTGTGGTACTGCCGCCGCTCGGAGTGACCGACCACCACGTAGCCGCAGCCCAGCTTGGCGAGCATCGGACCGGCGATGTCACCGGTGTACGCGCCGGACGGGTGCGGCGACAGGTCCTGCGCGCCGTAGCCGATCAGCAGCTTGTCGCCGTCCACGGCGGTCTGCACGGTACGCAGGGCGGTGAAGGGCGGCAGCACCACGCACTCGACGTCGGTGAGCTGCTTCTCGTTCAGGCTCGCGGCCAGCTTCTGCACCAGCAGGTTGGCCTCGAGGTGGTTCAGGTTCATCTTCCAGTTGCCGGCCATCAGTGGCCGGCGGGTCGTGCTCGCCATTCAGTTCTCCAGGGCCGCGATGCCGGGGAGGGTCTTGCCCTCCAGGTATTCCAGGGAGGCGCCACCACCGGTGGAGATGTGCCCGAACGAGGACTCGTCCAGGCCCAGCGCGCGCACCGCCGCGGCCGAGTCGCCGCCGCCGACCACGCTGAACGCGTCGGTCTTGGTGATCGCCTCGGCCACGCCCCGGGTGCCGTTGGCGAACGCCGCCATCTCGAACACGCCCATCGGGCCGTTCCAGAAGACGGTCTTCGCCTGCGACAGCGCGGCGGCGAAACCGGCCACCGTCTCCGGGCCGATGTCCAGGCCCAGGCGGTGGCTGGGGATGCCGTCGGCGGGCACGGTGTCGTGCGCGGCATCCGGCGCGAACGCGTCGGCGGCCACCACGTCGACCGGCAGCATGATCTTGCCCGGCGCGCGCTCCATCAGGTTGCGGCAGGTCTCGACCATGTCCTTCTCCAGCAGCGACGTGCCCACCTCGTGGCCCTGGGCCTTGAGGAAGGTGAAGCACATCCCGCCGCCGATGAGCAGCCGGTCGACGGTCGGCAGCAGCGCCTCGATCACGGCCAGCTTGTCGGAGACCTTCGAACCGCCCAGCACGACCACGTACGGCCGCTCCGGCTCGCCGGTCAGGCGGCTGAGCACCTCGACCTCGCGCAGCACCAGCCGGCCCGCGTAGTGCGGCAGCCGGGCCGGTACGTCGTGCACGCTGGCGTGCTTGCGGTGCACCGCGCCGAACGCGTCGTCGACGTAGGCGTCGCCGAGCGCGGCGAGCTGGTCGGCGAACGCGCCGCGCTCCGCGTCGTCCTTGCTGGTCTCGCCGGAGTTGAAGCGCAGGTTCTCCAGCAGCGCGACCTGGCCGTCGGCCAGCTCGGCCACGGTGGACCGCGCGGAGTCGCCGACGGTGTCCTCGGCGAAGTGCACCGGGGCGCCGAGCAGCTCGCCGAGCCGCCCGGCGACCGGGCGGAGGCTGAACTGCGGGTCCGGCGCGCCCTTCGGGCGGCCCAGGTGCGAGCAGACGACCACCTTCGCGCCGGCCTGCACCAGCGCGCTCAGCGTCGGCAGGACGGCCCGGATCCGGCCGTCGTCCGTGATGTCCCCGGTCTGCTTGTCGAGCGGGACGTTCAGGTCGGCGCGCACCAGCACGCGCCGACCCGACACCCCCTCGGCGAGCAGGTCGTCGAGGTTGCGGATCGTCACAGAGCTAGCCCTCCGTTCGTGACTGCGGGGCTCGCAAGCTCGCTCCTCGCACTCACAGGGACTGACCCACCAGCTTGACCAGGTCCACCAGGCGGTTCGAGTAGCCCCACTCGTTGTCGTACCAGCCGACGACCTTGACCTGGTTGCCGATCACCTTGGTCAGCGGCGCGTCGAAGATGCACGACGCCGGGTCGGTCACGATGTCGGCGGAGACGATGGGATCCTCGTTGTAGGTGAGGATGCCCCGCAGCGGGCCCTCGGCGGCGGCCTTGAGCGCGGCGTTGACCTCGTCCACAGTGGTCTCCCGGCCGACCTCGACGGTCAGGTCGGTGGCCGAGCCGGTCGGGATCGGCACGCGCAGCGCGTAGCCGTCCAGCTTGCCCTTGAGCTCCGGCAGGACCAGCCCGATGGCCTTCGCGGCACCGGTCGAGGTCGGCACGATGTTGAGCGCGGCGGCCCGGGCCCGGCGCATGTCCTTGTGCGGCGCGTCCTGCAGGTTCTGGTCCTGCGTGTACGCGTGGATGGTGGTCATCAGACCCTGCTTGATGCCGAACGTGTCCTGCAGGACCTTCGCCATCGGCGCGAGGCAGTTGGTGGTGCAGGACGCGTTCGAGATGATGTTGTGCTTGGCCGGGTCGTACTGGTCCTGGTTGACGCCCATGACCACTGTGACGTCCTCGTTCTTCGCCGGAGCGGAGATGATGACCTTCTTGGCCCCGCCGTCGAGGTGCGCCTTCGCCTTGGTGGCGTCGGTGAAGAACCCGGTGGACTCGATGACCACGTCGACGCCGAGGTCGCCCCACGGCAGCTTGCCGGGGTCCTTCTCCTCGAACACCTTGATGGCCTTGCCGCCCACGGTGATCTCGTCGGCGCTGGCCTTCACCTCGTGCGGGAGGCGGCCCAGGATGCTGTCGTACTTGACAAGGTGGGCGAGCGTCGCGTTGTCGGTCAGGTCGTTGACCGCCACGACCTCGACGTCAGCGCCGGACGCCAGCACTGCCCGGAAGAAGTTGCGGCCGATCCGGCCGAAGCCGTTGATGCCAACCCGGATGGTCACAGGTCCCATCTCCTCGCGTTCTGGTCCGCCGGCGTCAGACCGCGGCCGGCGGAGGTGTGTGCGCCGACCGTTGGAGCCGGCCGTCGACATGTCATCTCGGCCACCCCGCCGCGGTCACGGAGACCTGACCGCCCGAGGCGGTGAGCACGGCGAGGAGCGCCTGTTCCGGCCCCCTTGCCGTACGCAGCGACCATATCCGAGCGCGCGGCGTCGCGCTGCGGCGGGTGGTGATACCGCTCGCGGTGCGCTGCCGCCCGAGTCCTATCAGACCACGAGCATGTCCGGCGTGACTGCCGCTTCCGTATCCGGGATGCCCAGGTCACGGGCACGCTTGTCGGCCAGCGCGAGCAGCCGGCGGATCCGGCCGGCGATGGCGTCCTTGGTCAGCGGCGGCTCGGCGAGCGCGCCCAGTTCCTCCAGCGAGGCCTGACGGTGCTCCAGGCGCAGCCGCCCGGCCGAGGTCAGGTGGTTCGGGGCGTCGTCGGCGAGGATCTCCAGCGCGCGGGTCACCCGGGCGGCGGCGGCGACCGCGGCGCGGGCGGAGCGGCGCAGGTTGGCGTCGTCGAAGTTGGCCAGCCGGTTCGCGGTGGCGCGCACCTCCCGGCGTACCCGGCGCTCCTCCCAGGCCAGCACGCTGGAGTGCGCGCCGATGCGGGTGAGCAGCGCGGCGATCGCGTCACCGTCCTTGACCACCACCCGGTCCACGCCGCGCACCTCGCGGTTCTTCGCGGTGATGCCGATACGCCGGGCGGCGCCGACGAGCGCCAGCGCCGACTCCGGACCCGGGCAGGTGATCTCCAGCGCGCTGGAGCGGCCCGGCTCGGTGAGCGAGCCGTGCGCCATGAACGCGCCCCGCCAGGCCGACACGGCACAGCAGACGTTCGCGGCCACCACGTGCGGCGGCAGGCCGCGCACCGGGCGGCCCCGCACGTCGAGCAGGCCGGTCTGCCGGGCGAGCGCCTCGCCGTCCTTGACCACCCGCACGATGAAGTGGCTGCCCTTGCGCAGCCCGCCGGAGGCGAGCACGTGGATCTCGCTCGGGTAGCCGTACACCTCGGCGATCTCCCGCCGCAGCCGGCGGGCCACCGCGCCGGTGTCCAGCTCCGCCTCGACCACGACGCGACCCGACACGATGTGCAGGCCGCCGGCGAAACGCAGCAGCGCGGCCATCTCCGCCCGGCGACAGCAGGGCTTGGGCACGTCGACCCGACTCAGCTCGTCCTTGACCGCAGCCGTCATCGCCATAGTGCGCCCCCTCACGGACCGGTTCCGGCGTGTCGCCGGTGATTACGTACGTGTCTAACGATCGGCGCGCAGGACAGGCACCAGCGCGGCGCCCAGTGCGGCTGGATCATGACGGGGCGTGCCGTCCAGGACGGCGACGGGAGCGAGGACCAGCCGGGCACCCAGCGATTCTGCCGCACGTTCGACCGCCGCGGGATCACCCACCGCCGTGGAGTCGGCGAGCACCCGGTCCACCTTCAGCTCGGGCAGATAGCGGCGCAGTGTGTCCAGATGGTCGGGCAGGGAGAGCCCCGAGGTCTCCTTCTCGGCCACCAGGTTGAGCGTCACCAGCCGCCGCGCCGGGCTGGACACGATCGCGTCGGCCAGGCCCGGCACCAGCAGGTGCGGCAGCACGCTCGTGTACCAGCTCCCCGGCCCGAAGATCAGCCAGTCCGCGGCGCGTACCGCCGTCACCGCCTCGGCGCAGGCGGCCGGTGCGGACGGGTTGAGCCGCAGCGACTCGACGGTGCCCGGGGTGACCGCGACCTGGTGCTGGCCGCGCACCGTGGACACCTCGTCCGGGTGCTCCGGGTCGGCGCCGCGGACCCGGGCCTCGATGCCCACCGGCTGGCGGGACATCGGCAGCACCCGGCCCACCGCGCCGAGCATCGCCCCGGCGTGGTCGAGCGCCGCCACCGGGTCGCCGAGCAGCTCGGTGAGCCCGTGCAGCAGCAGGTTGCCGACCGCGTGGCCGGCGAGCGAGTCACCGAGCGCGACCGGAACCGGCGCGGCGAGCGTCGGCGGCTGCGGCACGGCGGCGGGGAAGCGGTGCTGGAACAACGCCGCGCTGCGCCGGGTGGCCGGGTGGTCACCGGCCAGCGCGACCAGCGCCTGCCGCAGGTCACCCGGCGGCAGGCCGCCGCGCTCGGCGCGCAACCGGCCGCTGGAGCCGCCGTCGTCACCGACGGTGACCACCGCGGTGATGTCCAGGTCCAGTTCGGGTACGCAGTGACGCAGCGCCCGCAGCGACGCCGAGAGCCCGTGCCCGCCGCCGAAGGCGACCACCCTGGTCGGGGTCACTCCCGCCCCAGATCCCGGTGCTGGGCGTTGGCGGCGATGCCGGAGTGGCGCAGCCGGGAGGCCAGCTCCTCGGCGATGGCCACGCTGCGGTGCTTGCCGCCGGTGCAGCCGACCGCCACGGTCAGGTAGCGCTTGCCCTCCCGCTCGAACCCGGCGGTGGTGGCGTTGACCAGGTCGGCGTAGCCGGCCACGAACGCGTCGGCCCCCTCCTGGCCCAGCACGTACGCGCTGACGGCCTCCTCCCGGCCGGTGTGCTCGCGCAGCTCCGGCACCCAGTACGGGTTCGGCAGGAAGCGGGCGTCCATCACGAAGTCGGCGTCCGGCGGTAGGCCGTACTTGAAGCCGAACGAGATCACGGTGATCCGCAGCCGGCGGGCGTCCTCACCGCCGAACAGTTCCTCGACCCGGCGCCGGAGCTGGTTCACGTTCAGGTGGCTGGTGTCGATGATCACGTCGGCCTGTTCGCGGGCCTCCTCCAGCAGCGCCCGCTCGACCGCGATGCCGTCGGCCAGCCGCCCGTCGCCCTGCAACGGGTGCGAGCGGCGCACGCTCTCGAACCGCCGGATCAGCACCTCGTCGTCGGCGTCGACGAAGACCACCCGGGGCTGGAAGCCGCGCTCGCGCAGCTCCCGGATCGCCCCGGCCAGGTCGGTGGAGAACGCGCGCGAGCGCACGTCCAGCACCATCGCCGTACGCCGGGCCGCCCCGCCGGCCTTGAACGCCAGCTCGGCCATGTCCAGCAGCAGCGCCTGCGGCAGGTTGTCGACCACGTAGTAGCCGACGTTCTCCAGCGCCCGGGCCACGGTGCTGCGCCCGCCGCCGGACAGTCCGGTCACCACCACCAGGGAGGTGTCCGACTCGGCCGCCACCGGTCGTACCGGCGTCGTCTCCGCCTCGGTCGGCCCCAGGTCACCCGCTGTACGCGCCTCGCTCACCCGCTACCCCCAGCCGTGGCGCCGCGGCCGGTCGGCCGCGCATGGTCAATCTGCGACTCTAACGGCTTCGACCCGGCGTGGGATTCCACGGGGTGACGACCGGAACATCTCGCCGCGCTCACGACGGCTCGCCGGGGCAGGCGGTGTCGGGGGACGCTCGTAGACTGCGCGGATGGTCTCCCCCACCGACGAGCGGACCACCTCCCCACCGACCGGCGACGCGCTCGACGTGCTGAGCCGGGTCTTCGGGTACGACGCCTTCCGCGGCTTCCAGCAGGAGATCGTCGAGCACGTGGTGGCCGGCGGCGACGCGCTGGTGCTCATGCCCACCGGTGGCGGCAAGTCGCTGTGCTACCAGATCCCGGCGCTGGTCCGCGACGGCGTGGCGGTGGTGGTCTCGCCGCTGATCGCGCTCATGCAGGACCAGGTCGACGCGCTGACAGCGGTCGGTGTGCGGGCCGGGTTCCTCAACTCGACCCAGGATCCCGCGCAGCGGCGCCGGGTCGAGGCGGCCTACCTCGCCGGTGAGCTCGACCTGCTCTACCTCGCCCCGGAGGGGCTCGCCGTGCGGTCCACGCTGGGCCTGCTGGAACGCGGCCGGATCGCGCTGTTCGCGATCGACGAGGCGCACTGCGTCTCGCAGTGGGGGCACGACTTCCGCCCCGACTACCTCAACCTGTCGATGCTGCACGAGCGCTGGCCGGACGTACCGCGCATCGCGCTGACCGCCACCGCGACCCGGGCCACGCGCACCGAGATCGCCACCCGGCTACGGCTCACCGAGGCCCGGCACTTCGTGGCCAGCTTCGACCGGCCCAACATCCAGTACCGCATCGTCCCCAAGCGGGAGCCCCGCCGTCAGCTGCTGAGCCTGCTGCGCGACGAGCACCCGGGCGACGCCGGCATCGTCTACTGCCTGTCCCGGGCCTCGGTGGAGAAGACCGCCGAGTTCCTGGTCGCCAACGGCATCGCCGCGCTGCCGTACCACGCCGGGCTGGACGCCGCGACCCGCGCCGCCAACCAGCAGCGGTTCCTGCGCGAGGACGGCCTGGTCATGGTCGCCACCATCGCGTTCGGCATGGGCATCGACAAGCCCGACGTCCGCTTCGTCGCCCACCTGGACCTGCCGAAGTCGGTCGAGGGCTACTACCAGGAGACCGGCCGCGCCGGTCGCGACGGGCTGCCGTCCACGGCCTGGCTGGCGTACGGGCTCCAGGACGTCGTGCAGCAGCGCAAGATGATCGAGACGTCGGAGGGCGACCTCGCGCACCGGCGCAACCTCGCCGCCCACCTGGACGCGATGCTGGCGCTCTGCGAGACGGTCCGCTGCCGCCGCGCCCAGCTGCTCGAATACTTCGGCGAGACCGGGGTGGCCGACTGCGGCAACTGCGACACCTGCCTCGACCCGCCGGAGTCCTGGGACGGCACGGTCGCCGCGCAGAAGCTGCTGTCCACGGTCTACCGGCTCGACCGCGAACGCAACCAGCGGTTCGGCGCCGGGCACAGCATCGACATCCTGCTCGGCAAGCACACCGACAAGATCGACCAGTACGGCCACGACGCGCTGAGCACCTTCGGCATCGGCACCGAGCTGCGCGAGGCCGAGTGGCGTGGCGTGGTGCGGCAACTGCTCGCCGAAGGGCTGCTCGCCGTCGAGGGCGACTACGGCACGCTGGCGCTGACCGAGGCCAGCGCGGACGTGCTCGGCCGCCGCCGTACGGTCACGCTGCGCAAGGAGCCGGAGCGCCCGGCGGCCGGCCGGTCCGCCAAGCCCCGTGGCGCGGCCACTGTGGTCGCCGACCTCTCCCCCGCCGCCGCGCCCGTCTTCGAGCGGCTCCGCGCGTGGCGCGCGGCCACCGCCAAGGAGCAGGGCGTCCCGGCGTACGTCATCTTCCACGACGCGACGCTGCGGCAGATCGCCGCCGAGCCGCCCGCCTCCCTCGCCGAGTTGTCCCGGGTCAACGGGGTCGGCGAGAACAAGCTCGCCAAGTACGGCGAGGCGATCCTGGCCGTCCTCGCCGAGTCCTGACGCACGCGAAAGGGCCCGACCCCGTGGTGGGGTCGGGCCCTTTCGGTGTCCGGTCAGGAGCTGTAGCCGCGGCTGGCGATCCAGCGGGCGAGCTCGTCCACGTCCATTCGGTAGGAGGCCTGGTCCGGGTTCGCCGAGTCGGCGATCGTCACGACCTTCCCGCCGTCGCGGTAGCCGACCACACTGATGTAGTGGCCACCCTCGAACGCGTGGGTGTTGCCGTCGGTGTCGGTCGCGGTGCCGGCGATGTTGGCCACCACGGCACGGCCGTCGTCAACGGCCTTGACCACGTCAGCGCGCAGCTTCTCGACCTTGTCGCGGTCGCGGGCCTTGTCCACGGGGATCTCGGTGGACTTGTAGACGTCCTTACCGGTCTCCTTGTTCAGCACCGGCGTGATGTCGTTGATGGAGTTGGTGCCGGCCTCGGTCGTGCCCATCTCCTCGGCCATGGCGTGCACGTCGATGTTCTTGCCCTGCACGCTCAGCGCGTTACGGGCCGCGGCCGGGCCGCAGAAGTAGAAGTTGGGCTGCGCCTCGTAGCGCACGTCCAGCTCCCGCTCGCCGTGCCCCTTACGGTCGGCCACCACGCTGGTGGTGCCGGTGGTGGGGGCGGCGTGGGCGGCGATGGCGGGGCCGGCGATGCCTCCGGCGGTGGCGGCGATACCGGCAGCGGTCAGAACGGTCTTGCGCAGCAGAGTGGTAGCCATGATGGTTGCCTCCCTGAAATGGGGGATGACGCGGCGGGGGTGCCGCGAAAGGGGGGAAAGTCTTGAGGGGTGCCCGTCGAAACAGGGCTGGCGCGCGGGCGGCCCGGGGGGGCTGCTCCGCGGCTCGGAGGTGTAACGACGACCGGGCCGGGGTCATTCCCGGGAGCAGGCGACCCAGCCACGGGTTGCTCCGGCGTTCGGGGGTGTAACGACCGGCGGGCCGGGGCGATTCCCTGACCTGCTCACTGACTCGTCGCTCGAACCGGCGCCCGGGCCGTCAGCCATGTACAACGCCCGACGCCCGGCCCGGATTCCGTCATGACAGTGGCCCCCACCACCATCCCAGTGCGGCATGAACCGGACACGAACCCCGAAACTCTCGCCCGACGCGCCCGGTCCGGGCTATCGCGGAATGCCAGGGCAGATCTTGGTACGGAAGTGCCCCTATAGGGGCCATTCGGTACCAAGATCTCGCGGTGTCCCTCCTCCGAGCTCAGCCGCGTCCCGTCACCGAGCAAGCCGAGCAGCGGACGAGCGCAGGGAGAGTCAGGGACGCGGGGCGGCGTCGGTCGTAGTGGAGTCGTCCAGCGCGGCCAGGATCGCCTCGGCCGTACGCCGGCCCACCCCGGGCACCTCGGTGATCTCCTCCACCGTGGCCGACGACAGCCGCTTCAGCGAGCCGAAGTGCCGCAGCAAGGCCTTGCGGCGTACGTCGCCGAGACCGGGGACGTCGTCCAGCGCGGATTCGGTCATCCGCTTCGAGCGCCGCTGACGGTGGAACGTGATGGCGAAGCGGTGGGCCTCGTCGCGGACGCGCTGCAGCAGGTAGAGCGCCTCGGAGGTGCGCGGCAGGATCACCGGGAACTCGTCGTCGGGCAGCCAGACCTCCTCCAGCCGCTTCGCCAGCCCGCACAGCGCCACGTCGTCGATGCCCAGTTCGGCGAGCGCGTTCGCGGCGGCGGCGACCTGGGGCGGGCCGCCGTCCACCACGACGAGCTGCGGCGGGTACGCGAACTTGCGCGGCCGCCCGGTGGTCGGGTCGATGCCGGGCCGGTCCGGGTCGGAGGCGGTCTCCTCGCCCAGCTCACCGGTCTCGGCGCGGGCGTCGAGGTAGCGGGCGAAGCGCCGTCGCAGCACCTCGGACATGGCCGACAGGTCGTCGGTGGCGCCACGCACGATGAACCGGCGGTATTCGCTCTTGCGGGGCAGCCCGTCCTCGAACACGACCATGCTGGCGACCACGTCGGTGCCCTGGATCTGAGACACGTCGAAACACTCGATGCGCAGCGGCGAGGTGTCCATGCCGAGCGCGTCGGCGATCTCGTCGAGCGCCTGGCTGCGGGTGGTCAGGTCACCGGCCCGCTTGAGCTTGTGCCGGGCCAGCGCGTCCCTGGCGTTGCGCCCGACGGTCTCCAGCAGCGACCGCTTGTCGCCCCGCTGCGGCACCCGCAGCGACACCCGGCTGCCCCGGCGGGCGGAGAGCCAGTCGGCGAGCGCCTCGGCGTCGCCCGGTAGCTCGGGCACGAGCAGCTCGCGGGGCACGTCGGCCTCGCCCTGCTCGCCGCCGTACACCTGGGTGCAGAAGTGGTGCACGAGGTCGCCGGTGGTCAGTTCCTCGGTCTTCTCCACCACCCAGCCGCGCTGGCCGCGCACCCGGCCGCCGCGGACGTGGAAGACCTGGACGGCGGCTTCGAGCGGGTCGTCGGCGAAGGCGACCACGTCGGCGTCGGTGCCGTCGCCGAGCACCACCGTCTGCTTCTCCATCGCCCGGCGCAGTGCCGCGACGTCGTCGCGCAGCCGGGCGGCCCGCTCGAACTCCAGTTGCTCGCTGGCGTCGAGCATCTCCTTCTCCAGCCGCCGGACCATGGTGTCGGTGCGGCCGGCCATGAAGTCGCAGAAGCCGTCGACGATCGCCCGGTGCTGGTCGGCGCTGACGCTGCCGACGCACGGCGCCGAGCACTTGCCGATGTAGCCGAGCAGGCAGGGCCGGCCGACCTGGCCGGCCCGCTTGAACACCCCGGACGAGCAGGTCCGCGCCGGGAAGACCCGCAGCAGCAGGTCGAGCGTCTCGCGGATCGCCCAGGCGTGGGAGTACGGCCCGAAGTAACGCACGCCCTTGCGCTTGACGCCGCGCATGACCTGCAACCGGGGGTATTCCTCGTCGAGCGTGACCGCGAGATAGGGGTACGACTTGTCGTCGCGGTAGCGGACGTTGAACCGGGGGTCGTACTGCTTGATCCAGGTGTATTCCTGCTGGAGCGCCTCGACCTCGGTGGCGACGGTGATCCAGTCGACCGACTCGGCGGTGAACACCATCTGCCGGGTGCGCTGGTGCAGGCCGACCGGGTCGGCGAAGTAGGAGTTGAGCCGGCTGCGCAGGTTACGCGCCTTGCCGACGTAGATCACCCGGCCGGTGCCGTCGCGGAAGCGGTAGACCCCTGGCGACTCCGGGATGGTGCCGGGCGCGGGACGGTAGGTCGAGGGGTCAGCCACGGTGTCAAGCCTAGTCCGCACCCCTGACACCCGGCCGTAGCCGCGCCCCCGCCGGGCAGCGCCGGGCGGGGGCGTCGACGCGGTCAGGCCAGGCGGATCTGGTCGCCGTCGACCGTGATCTCCTTCGCCGCGAGCGGCTTGGTGGCCGGGCCGCCCTTCACCGAGCCGTCGGTGATGGAGAACCGGCTGTTGTGGCAGGTGCAGTTGATCGTGCCGCCGTCGACGTTCGACACCGGGCACCGCTGGTGCGTGCAGATCGGGTCGAACGCCTTGAACTGGCCGGCCTCGGGCTGGGTGATCACCACGCCCTGGCTGGCGAAGACGGCGCCGCCGCCGACCGGGATGTCCGAGGTGCGCGCCAGCGCGCTGCCGCCGTCCCGGTCACCGCCGCCCGCGTCGCCGGTAGCGGTCGCGCCGGGTGGGCCGCCGCTGGTCGGGGCGAGCCCCGGGGACGCGTCGTCGTCGCCGCAGCCCGCGAGCACCACGGCCGCGCCGATCGCCCCGGCTCCGGCGAGCAGGGTACGGCGGCTCTGGGTGACCGGTCGGGTCAGCGCCTGATCATCACTCATGTCCGGCCTCTCTCTCGGCTTACTGCGGAAACACGCACCAGCGTGGCGCACGGTTCATACTGGCGCGTCACAGACCGGGCACCGTCGGTCCGCCCTGCGAGTACGCGTACCGGATGGCTCAGCGCGCCCCGGCGGGGACCTTGCGGGGCCGCGACTTGGCGCTGCCGTTGGCCTTGGCCGCCCGGGTGGTGGCCGCCTTGGCGCCCTTGGCCTCGCCGTCGAGTTTGAGGATCGGCCGCAGGAACTGCCCGGTGTGGCTCTCCGGCACCTCGGCGACCTCCTCCGGCGTGCCGGTGGCGAGCACGGTGCCGCCCCGGTGGCCGCCCTCGGGGCCCATGTCGATGAGCCAGTCGGCCGTCTTGATCACATCGAGGTTGTGCTCGATGGTGATGACCGTGTTGCCCTTGTCGACCAGGCCCTCCAGCACCATCAGCAGCTTGCGGATGTCTTCGAAGTGCAGGCCGGTGGTGGGCTCGTCGAGCACGTAGACGGTGCGGCCGGTGGAGCGCTTCTGGAGTTCGGAGGCGAGCTTGACGCGCTGCGCCTCGCCGCCGGACAGGGTCGGCGCGGGCTGGCCGAGACGGACGTAGCCGAGGCCGACGTCGACGAGCGTCCTGAGGTGCCGGTGGATGGCCGGGATGGCGGAGAAGAACTCGGCCGCCTCCTCGATCGGCATGTCCAGCACCTCGGCGACCGTCTTGCCCTTGTAGTGCACCTCAAGGGTCTCGCGGTTGTAACGCGCGCCCTTGCACACCTCACAGGGGACGTAGACGTCCGGCAGGAAGTTCATCTCGATCTTGATGGTGCCGTCACCGGAGCACGCCTCGCAGCGCCCGCCCTTGACGTTGAACGAGAACCGGCCCGGGCCGTACCCCCGGACCTTGGCCTCGGTGGTCTCGGCGAACAGCTTGCGGATGTGGTCCCAGACCCCGGTGTAGGTGGCGGGGTTGGAGCGCGGTGTCCGCCCGATCGGCGACTGGTCCACGCCGACGACCTTGTCCACGTTCTCCAGGCCGGTGATCCGGGTGTGCCGGCCGGGCACCAGCCGGGCGCCGTTGATCTGGTTGGCCAGCACGGTGTAGAGGATGTCGTTGACCAGTGTCGACTTGCCCGAGCCGCTGACGCCGGTGACCGCGATGAGCTGGCCGAGCGGGAAGCTCACGGTGAGGTTGCGCAGGTTGTGCTCGCGCGCGCCGTGCACCACCAGTTCCCGGTCCGGGGTCTGCGGCCGGCGGGTGGCAGGAGTCGGGATGGCCTTGCGCCCCGCCAGGTACGCCCCGGTGACCGACTCGGTGTTGTCCAGCAGCGCCGGCACCGACCCGCTGTGCACGATCTTCCCGCCGTGCTCGCCCGCGCCCGGGCCGATGTCGACGATCCAGTCCGCCACCCGGATGGTGTCCTCGTCGTGCTCGACCACGATCAGCGTGTTGCCCAGGCCGCGCAGCCGCAGCAGCGTCTCGATGAGCCGGTGGTTGTCGCGCTGGTGCAGGCCGATCGACGGCTCGTCGAGCACGTAGAGCACGCCGACCAGGCCGGAGCCGATCTGGGTGGCCAAGCGGATGCGCTGGGCCTCACCGCCGGAGAGCGTGCCGGCCGGCCGGTCCAGCGAGAGGTAGTCCAGGCCGACGTCCAGCAGGAACTTCAGCCGGGCGTTGATCTCCTTGAGCACCCGCTCGGCGATCATCTTCTGCCGGTCGGTCAGCTCGATGCCGGCGAGCAGGTCGGCCGCCTCGCCGACGGAGAGGTTGCAGACCTCGGCGATGCTCTTGCCGGCCAGCGTGACCGCGAGCACCTCCGGCTTGAGCCGGGCGCCGCCGCAGGCCGCGCAGGGCACGTCCCGCATGTAGCCCTCGTACTTCTCCCGGGACCACTCCGACTCGGTGTCGGTGTGCCGGCGCTCGATCCACTGCACCACGCCCTCGAAGCCGGTGTAGTAGGAGCGCTCGCGGCCGTACTTGTTGCGGTAGCGCACGTGCACCTGGTCGTCGGAGCCGTGCAGGATCGTCTTCTGCGCCCGCGACGGCAGCGCCCGCCACGGCGTGTCGATGTCGAAGTGCTCGGCCTCGCCGAGCGCCTCCAGCAGCCGCAGGAAGTATTCGAGGTTGTGGCCGGTGGCCCAGGGCTGGATCGCGCCCTCGCGCAGCGTGCGCTCCGGGTCGGGGATGACCAGTTCCGGGTCCACCTCCTTCTTGGTGCCGAGGCCGGTGCACTCCGGGCACGCGCCGTAGGGGGCGTTGAAGGAGAAGACCCGGGGTTCCAGATCCTCGATGGCGAGGGGGTGGTCGTTCGGGCAGGCCAGGTGCTCGGAGTAGCGGCGTTCGCGGGCCGGGTCGTCCTCCGCCAGGTCGACGAAGTCGAGCAGCACCAGGCCGCCGGACAGGCCGAGCGCGGCCTCGACCGAGTCGGTCAGCCGCTGCTTGGCGCTCGGCTTGACGCTGAGCCGGTCGATCACCACCTCGATGGTGTGCTTCTCCTGCTTCTTGAGCTTCGGCGGCTCGGTCAGCGGGTGCACGACGCCGTCGACCCGGGCGCGGGCGTAGCCCTTGGCCTGGAGTTCGGCGAACAGGTCGACGTACTCGCCCTTGCGGCCGCGCACCACCGGCGCGAGCACCATGAACCGGGTGCCCTCGGCCATGGCCAGGACGCGGTCGACGATCTGCTGCGGGCTCTGCTTGGAGATCCGCTCGCCGCAGATCGGGCAGTGCGGCTCGCCGATGCGGGCGAACAGCAGACGGAGGTAGTCGTAGACCTCGGTGATGGTGCCGACGGTGGAGCGCGGGTTGCGCGAGGTGGACTTCTGGTCGATGGAGACGGCGGGACTGAGGCCCTCGATGAAGTCGACGTCGGGCTTGTCCATCTGGCCGAGGAACTGCCGGGCGTACGACGACAGCGACTCGACGTAGCGGCGCTGACCCTCGGCGAAGATGGTGTCGAACGCCAGGCTCGACTTGCCCGAACCGGAGAGCCCGGTGAAGACGATCAGGGCGTCCCGGGGCAGGTCGAGACTGACGTCACGCAGGTTGTGCTCGCGCGCGCCACGGATGATCAGTCGGTCGGCCACGGTGCGTGTGCTCCCGGAAGAAGAATATGAGGCGGATCTGTGCACCAGACGCCGGGTCTGGGTGGTTTTCACAGGTTGTCGGGGCGCAGAAAAGACGCCCCGGCAACTCTAGCCCCGACGTATGACAACTTCCGTCGCGCGAACATTCCCCCAGCTCAGGCCGGTCGGGCGCGAACCACGCAGGTCCACCCGACCGGCCCGGGCCGGCTCAGAATGCCCCGGGAGCAGGCGGGGTCGCCGGACGCCCGGTGCGTCGCCGCCCGCCGCGCCGGCCGCCCCGCCGTTCGGCCGCCAGGCGGGCCGCCCGGCGACCGCCCTCGTACTCGATCTCCCGCTGGAGCCGGCGCCAGCTCTCCCAGCGGCGGGCCGGCAGCGCGCCCTCGTCCAGCGCGGCCCGCACCGCGCAGCCCGGCTCGGCGTCGTGGGCGCAGTCGGCGTACCGGCAGCCGGCGGCCAGCTCGGTGATGTCGGCGAACGCCCGGTCCAGGCCCGCCGCCCCGTCGAGCAGGCCGACCGCCCGTACGCCCGGGGTGTCCAGCACCGCTCCCCCGCCCGGCAGCGGCACCAGCGACCGCCAGGTGGTGGTGTGCCGGCCCTTGCCGTCGACGCGGCGGATCACCTGGGTGCGCATCACGTCCGCCCCGGCCAGCGCGTTGACCAGGCTCGACTTGCCGGCCCCGGAGGGGCCGAGCAGGCCGAGCGTGCGTCCCGGAGCGACGTGCCGGCGCAGCGGCGCGAGGCCGGTGCCCCGCTCGGCGCTGACCGGCAGCACCGGCACGCCGGGCGCGAGGTCGGCCAGCTGCCGGGCCACCGCCGCCGGGTCGGCGGCCAGGTCGGCCTTGGTGAGCACGACGAGCGGCTCCGCCCCGGATTCGTGCACCAGGGAGAGCAGACGTTCGATCCGCGCGGCGTCCGGTTCCGGGTGCACCGGCTCGACCACCGCGGCGGCGTCGAGGTTGGCGGCCAGCACCTGGCCGCTGGAGTCCTTGCCGGCGGTGCGCCGCACCAGCGCGGTACGCCGCGGCAGCACCGCCTCCACCGTGACCGGGCCGTCCGGCCAGGTGGACAGCAGTACCCAGTCACCCGCGCAGGGCAGCGCGGTCAGGTCGCGGGCGGCGGCGGACAGCACGCCGCCGCCGAGGCTGGCCCGCACCGGCCCCTGCGGGCACAGCACGGTGCAGACGCCCCGGTCCACCCGGGCGACCCGCCCGTGACGGTGGCCGGCGCGCCGGTCGAGATGGGCCGCCCAGCAGGCGTCCCAGCCGAGGGCGGTCAGATCGAGAGTCATGGTGTCCTCATCGGTGTCGAGGGGAGGTACGGCGGAACACACGCGCTGCGACCGGCATGCGCACCACCTCCCCTCCGACTCCCGGTGCCGCGTTCGCGACGACGTGGACCCGGGCGCGTCCGGCGCCGGCGGCGATGTCGTCGGCCCCGACGGTAGGTGGCACGCCGACGCGCCGAAAGCGATTTCCCCCCGGGCACGGCCGGGTCCGGCCCGCTAGGGTCGGACGCGTGAGAACGCGATGACCGCCGACCCCCTGCTGCTGACCGGCGCGCTGGCCGAGGCGAACGACCGGCTGCTGCGTACCGTGTCCGGCCTGACCGCCGCGGACGTCGCGGCGCCCTCGCTGCTGCCGGGCTGGACCCGCGCGCACGTGCTCACCCACCTGGCCCGCAACGCCGACGGGTTCGTCAACCTGCTCACCTCGGCGCGCACCGGCGAGGAGATCCCGATGTACGCCTCGGCGCAGGCCCGTGCCGACGACATCGACGCCGGCGCCGGGCGCGGCCCGGCCGACCTGCTCGACGACGTACGCCGCAGCGGCCAGCGCTTCGACGCGGCGGTCGCGGCGATGCCGGTGGACGCCTGGGGCGCCACGGTGCAGACCCGGCGCGGCCCGTGGCCGGCGGCGATGCTGGTCTGGGGCCGGCTGCGCGAGGTCGAGGTGCACCACGTCGACCTGGCGGCCGGCTACCGGCCGGCGGACTGGCCGGAGGCGTTCGCGCAGCGGCTGCTGCACGAGGTGGTGACCGGGCTGGCCGGCAACCCGGCCGCGCCGGCCATGGTGCTGCGTTTCGACGGCGCGGCGTCCGAACTCGTCGTGGGTGACCCCGAGGGGGCCCCCACGGTCACCGGCCCCGCGCCGGAACTCGCCGCCTGGCTGACCGGCCGGGGCGCGGGCGAGTTGCTCACCGTCGAACCCGACGGCCCTCTGCCGAACCCACCGGAATGGATCTGAACGTCGTCATGACCTACACCGGAGACGTCACGCCCGGCGGTCCGCCGGCCGTGCGCGAGCTCGACCGGCTCACCGTCACCAAGCTGTCGGTGGGCCCGATGGACAACAACGCCTATCTGCTGCGCTGCCACGCCACCGGCGAGCAGGTGCTGATCGACGCCGCGAACGAGGCGCCGCGCCTGCTGGAGCTGGTCGGCGACGGCGGGCTGGCCGCCGTGGTGACCACGCACCAGCACATGGACCACTGGGTCGCGCTGGAGGAGGTGGTGGCCAAGACCGGGGCGCGCGCGCTGGTGCACGCCGACGACGCCGAGGGTCTGCCCATCGAGGCCGAGCGGCTCGGCGACGGCGACCCGGTGCCGGTCGGTGACTGCGCGCTGGAGGTCATCCACCTGCGCGGGCACACGCCGGGCTCGATCGCGCTGCTCTACCGCGACCCGGCCGGCATCCCGCACCTGTTCACCGGCGACTCGCTCTTCCCGGGTGGCGTGGGCAACACCGACCAGGACCCGGAGCGCTTCGGCCGGCTCGTCGACGACGTCGAGGCCAAGCTCTTCGACCGGTTGCCGGACGACACCTGGTTCTACCCGGGTCACGGCAAGGACAGCACCATCGGCGCCGAGCGGCCCGCGTTGCCGCAGTGGCGCGCCCGCGGCTGGTGAGCACGCCCGGTCCGGCCTCCCCCGTGACGGCCGGGCCGGGCGCGGTCAGCCCGTGACCGCCCGCAGCCGGCGCCGGGTGGCGAGCAGCACCGGACCGGCCAGCAGCAGCCCGACCGCCATGGTCAGCACCGTCGGGTTGAGCGCCCCGGGCAGCAGGCCGGTCAGCGCCCGCGCGGCCAGCCCCAGCGCCACGTAGAGCCCGGCCCACGCGGTGGCCCCGGCCGCCGCGCAGACCAGGAACCGCCGGTACGACATCCGCAGCCCGCCCGCGGCCAGCGGCAACAGCGCGTTGAACACCGGCAGGAACGGCGCCACCAGCACGATCCGTCCGCCACCGCGGTGCAACAGCGTCTCGGCGGCGGCCCAGCGCGACTCGCCGATCCAGCCGCCCACCCGGCTGTCCCGCAGCCGCCCGCCCCAGCGCCGGCCGGCGAAGAAGCTCAGCGACCAGCCGGCCAGGCAGCCCGCTACCACCGCCGCGACGGTGAGCGCCCCTCCGGCCGGACGACCCGCGCCGACCGCGGCCAGGACCGCGGCGTCGCCGGGCACCAGCACCCCGATCAGGGGTACGGCGTCGGCGAGCATGACCACGCCGAGCAGCCCCATCAGCAGGGTGGTGGGCAGCTCACCGGCGGCGGCCACGAGTTCGTTCATGAGCTGCACGCTATGCGGCGGCGGCACGCCGGCACATCGGGCATGATCCCCCAGTGGTCCCCGACACCCGGCCGGGGCGACCCCTAGGGCCAGTTCTTATGAAACAGGCCCTAGGGTCAGCCGGGTCACCGGGGCCGGAGCACCTGCACCCGGCGTACCGGGGAGTCGACCGAGGGTTCCGTGGTCGGCACCGGATAGCTGGCCACCAGTTCCAGCCCGTCCGCCGGCAGGTGACCCCGGTCCGGGTCGCCGACCAGCACCTGCACGCCGTGCGCGGCGCACCGTCGCAGGTAGGGCAGAACCCGGGCGGCCAGGCCCGCGTCGTAGAGCGCGTCCCCGGCCACCAGCAGGTCGGCGCCCGCCACCCCGTCGAGCAGGTCGGCGCCGTCGGCGGTCACCCGGACCCGGTTGGCCCGGGCGTTGACCGTGACCGCGGCCACCGCGTACGGGTCGATGTCGTTGGCGACCACCTCGTCGGCGCCGGCGAGCGCGGCGGCGATGGCGACCAGGCCCGATCCGGCGCCCAGGTCGAGCACCCGCCGCCCGGCGGCCAGCTCGGGGTGGTCCAGCAGGTGCCGGGCGAGCGCCTGGCCACCGGCCCAGACCGAGGCCCAGTACGGCGGCGGCAGCGACCGTCCGGCGGCGGCCTCCATCCGGGCCCACCACAGGATGGCGTCCTCGGCCAGGTGCAGGCGCACCTCCGGAACGAACGGCGTGCCGACCAGGCGCAGGCGGTCCGGGCCCCCGCCGGGCGCCGCGATCTCCTGCTCCAGGTCGGCCAGAGCCGTCTGCCTGCTCATCGGGGCAAGCATGCCGTGCCCGGCCCGACGGCGGGGTCTTTTTCCGGTCGCGCACGTATTCACGGGCGCGCCGCGCGCTTCCGGCAGCGGATTCCGGTCCGGACGGTTACTGTCGGGGTGGTACAGGGCGATCACCGGCCGTGGAGCCGATGCTCGCCCGCATTGGAACAGGGAGAGACGCATGGCAACCGGCACGGTCAAGTGGTTCAACTCGGAAAAGGGCTTCGGCTTCATCGAGCAGGACGGCGGAGGCCCGGACGTGTTCGTCCACTACTCGGCCATCCAGAGCAGTGGCTACCGCGAGCTGAACGAGGGCCAGAAGGTCGAGTTCGAGGTGACCCAGGGCCAGAAGGGCCCGCAGGCGGACAACGTCCGTCCGATGTAACGCGTGCCGGTGGCGGCGGTCGGGCTCCGACCGCCGCCGCAGTGCATCATCAGGACGGCGCGGCCGGCAGGTCGCGCCGTTTCCGTAGTGGCCCGGCCAGCAGGATCAGCGGGGTCAGCGCCAGCCAGGCGGTCATCGCCCGGATCGCGCCGCCCGGCCCCCACGCCGCGCCCAGCGCCCCGGCGAGCAGGGCGGCCAGCGGAATCGTGCCGTAGTTGAGCAGATGCATGCTCACCGTGACGCGGCCGAGCAGCCGGTGCGGCGTGTACGTCTGCCGGAAGCTGCCCTTGACCACGTTGCCGACGGCGACGCCGAGACTCACCAGCACCCCGCCGAGCACCAGCCAGCCGGTGCGCGCGCCAGGGCCGGCGAGCGGGATCAGCAGCGCGGGCGGGCCGGTCAGGGCGCCGGCGACCAGCAGTGTTCGGGCGCTGCCGAGCCGGCGGGACAGGCGCGCGGCCAGCGCGGCGCCGATCACCCCGCCGAGGCTGGCGAGTCCGATCAGGAGGCCGACCAGCCCGGCGGGCAGTTCGGCCGAGCGGACCAGGAACACCACGAGCACCGCCTGGTAGCCGGTGAGCCCGATGTTGCTGGCCGCCCCGAAGACCGTCAGCACCCGCAGGTACGGGTCGCGGACGACGAACCGCAGCCCGGCGGCGACCTCCCGGCGCAGCGACGTCGTCCCGGCGGGACGGTGCGGCCCTGGTTCGGCCGCGCGGATGCGGCGCAGGCACAGCGCGGACAGCAGGAAGCTCAGCGCGTCCAGCGCCACCGCGGTCACCGCGCCGACGAGCTGGGCGACCAGACCGGCGAGGCCGGGCCCGACGAGGTAGCTCGCGGTGTGGGTGGCGTGCAGCCGGGCGTTGGCCTCGGGCACCTGCTCGGGACGCAGCAGCGTGGGCAGGTAGACCTGGTCGGCGGTCTCGAAGAAGACCCGGGCCAGCCCGGCGCCGAGCGCGACGACGAGCAGGTGGCCGACGGTGAGCAGTCCGAGCAGGGCGGCCACCGGCACGCTCGCGAACAGCGCGGCGGCGACCAGGTCGGCGGCGATCATCACGGGCCGGCGGCGGACCCGGTCGACCCACGCCCCGACCGGCAGGCCGGCGAGCAGCCAGGGCAGCCACGCCGCCGCGGTGAGCACCGCCACCTGGAACGTGGTCGCGTCGAGCACCGCGACCGCGACCAGCGGCAGCGCCACGACGGTCATGTTGCTGCCCACGGCGCTGACCGTGTGGCCGGTCCAGAGCAGCCGGAAGTCGCGGTGCCGGAGCAGCCCGCCGGGCGGCGCGCCGACCGGTCCGGACGTCCGCGCGGGGGCGGTCACGACGGGCGTCCCGGTGAGGCGCTCGCGGGGGCTGCCGGAACGCGGCCGGCGGTCACGGCCGGCCCGGGACGCCGTGGGCGAACACGAAGACCGGCTCGCGGCGCTGTCCGTCGTCCGGAACGGGCCGTTCCGACCAGCGGGTGAGCAGGGCGATCACCTCTCGGCCGAGCGCGTCCAATTCGTCCGGGGTCAGGTGCAGCCAGTGGTCGGTACTGAACGGGGCGTCGTTCCAGGCGGCGTGCGTCTCGTCGGAGGCGGTGTGCCAGGCCCGCACCAGCTCGGTGTGCCGCTCCAGGTTGAGCGAGCCGGCGGCCTCGACGACCACCCGGGTCGACGGGTCGTCGCCGAAGTCGGACTCGGACCAGCGCACGCCCCGGTTTCGCGGCTTCCACCAGCGTTCCCGGCGGTCGCGGGCCAGCTCGGGCGCCTCGACCAGCAGGTCCGCGGCGGCGAGCACCTTGAGGTGGTGACTCACGTTCGCCGGCGCCTGGCCGGTGTGCTCGGCGAGCATGCCGACCGTGCACGGGCCGTACACCTTGAGCACGTCCATGAGCCGGCGGCGCAGGGGGTGGGCGAGCGCGGCGAGCACCCGCGAGTCGGTGACCTGCCGGACCGAATGCTGTTCCATGCGGCGAGTCTGGCATCGGCAAGAGGTATTGCGCAACAGCTCTTGCCGAATAGGCCGGACCGGGGCGCCGCGACACGGCGGCCGCGGCGCCGGGGTGGTCAGGCGGTCAGCCTGCGGGACAGTTCGTCGGCCACGTCCCGGGCGATCTGCGGCGGGATGGCCTCGGCTATCTTCTCCGGCGGAAGCCCGGCCAGCACCCCGGAGACGATCTGCTCCTCGTCGGTGAAGTCCTTGCCGGACAGCTCGTTCACCTGCGCCACCAACGCCGGCCAGGCGCGCAGCATCGCCAGCATCTGCTGCAACGGCGAGTTCGGCATGGGCGGGCCGACCAGCCCGCTGGTGCCGACCGGCGAGATGAGCCAGTTGCGCAGGTTCTGCAGGTCGGCCAGGACGTTGCCGACGGTACGGTTACTCGAGCCGGTGTCGTTGATGAGCTTGTCGGTCTGTTCCATGTCGTCCTCCGGTTTCACGACGGCGATCATCCCGATCGCGGTGAGGTAGCGGCGGAACAACGGGGTCTGGTCCCGCCCCGCCTTTGTGGAGTCGCGGAAGAAGCTGAAGTGGGTGTGGAACAGGTGGCTGCTGTCACCGCTGGTCCGCCGTCCCAGCCGGTCCCAGCGGCGCACCGTCCGCCCGTCCGAGGAGTAGATGATCTCCCGGATGTCCCGGGTGTCGGCCGCGTTCGCCGCGCACTGCGCCACCATCCAGGTGGAGAAGGTGCGCAGGTTGTGCGTGCCACCGCCGGAGCGGACGGAGAACATGCCGACGTCCAGCGCTGACGCGTACAGCGTGAGCCCGGACCGGTCCCGGCTGGACTCCACCACCGAGTAGTCGTTCCTGACGACCCGGTCGGAGCCGCAGTGGTAGCCGCCGCGGTGGTTGACGTCGCCGACGATGCCCACCTCCGCCGGCTCCAGGTCGTCGGCGCGTACGGCCTTCTTGTCGACGTTGAGGTAGGTGAGTAACAGGTTCCGAACGGCCAGCAGGTTCGCCGGGGCCGACGTCATGGCAGATCCCCCTCCGATCGATGACCGGCGAGGACACGACAATCACACCGCGTGATGACATGCGATCCGCGGACGCGCCCCGCCGGAAACTGCACGGCACCGGGCACTTGCTCCGAGCTTAACCACTGTTAGGCTCAAGTGCCCAGCTCAGGAGCGCTTTTTTGAACTATCAGCCCGCTGTGGACGGTGCTGGCACCAGCGGCAGCACCAACGCCGAAGGATGCTCACGATCGTGGATGATTTCTCGCCATCCAGCACGGAGGGTCACAGCGGTGC
Source organism: Micromonospora sp. WMMB482 (assembly GCF_019038635.1). Taxonomy (NCBI): domain Bacteria; kingdom Bacillati; phylum Actinomycetota; class Actinomycetes; order Micromonosporales; family Micromonosporaceae; genus Micromonospora; species Micromonospora sp. WMMB482. Next base: position 284,945 of record NZ_JAHOPD010000020.1, read on the forward strand.
CGAGCGGCTCGCCGGTGCCCGGGTTGCGCGCGTAGCGGGGGTGGGCGCCACCGGAGACCTGTACCCGCAACCGGTGCCCGGGCGCGAAGCGGTACGCCGTCGGCCAGAGCGTCACCGGCACGGTGACCACTCCGGACGGATCACGCGGGAACCGCCCCGGTTCGACGCGGACCAGGCCGTCGCAGACGTTCCAGGATCGGCCGCGCCGGTCCACGTCGCACAGACGCACGAAAACGTCCAGGTACGACAGTTCGCTGCGCAGGTGGATCTCGGCGCGTACCGGCCCGGCCACCTCGACCGGGTCGCGCAACGGCTCACCGGTGTAGGTGAGCACGTCCGGGCGGGCCTCGACCGGCCGGTTGTCCACCGCCCCGGCCCGCTGGGCGACCAGCAGCGGGCCACCGAGCGACGGGGTGGGGTCGGCCGGGTCGTACCAGATCCGGTCCGGTTCGCCGTGCTCCTGCGGTTGCGGGGACAGCCCGCCGGCGGCTCGCAGGTGCCACCGCGTGGGCGTGGCCGGTGGCGGCCACTCCGGCAGGTCACGCCAGCCGCCGCCGTCGCCGCCGACGTGCACCCGCACCGGCGCGCGCCGCGGCCCGGGCCGCCCGGCCAGGTGGGTGTCGAGCCAGTCCAGGCCCTCCCGCAGCGAGGCCAGGAGCAGCCCCGGGCTGCCGTGCGTCCACGGCCCGACGACCAGGCGGGTACGCACCCCGGCGGCCCGCAGGCGGGCGTAGTCGTCGAGCTGGGCCGGCAGGAAGATGTCCTGCCAGCCGCTGACCATGGCGACCGGCGCGCGGACCTCGGCGATCCGGTCGCCGAAGACCCGGGTACGCCAGTAGCCGGCGTCGGGGGTGTGATGGCGCAGCCACTCCTGGAAGAACGGCACCGTCACGCCGGTGGCGACCCGGTCCGCCTCGGCCAGCGGCAGGTGCGCCAGGGCGCGGGCGAGCCGGGGCTGGCCGCGCTTGAGCTCCCACTGCCGGGCCAGCCAGGGCACGGTCTGCGCCTGGAGCAGCTCGGCCCAGGTGAGCACCGTGTCCAGTGCGAACGACTCCCCTGCATACGTGGAGTCGCGGGTGGCCGACGCGGTCACCACGGCGACCATCGCGCGCAGTTCCTCGCCCGCCTCGGCGGCGAGCGCCCACTGCACGAAGCCCTGGTAGCTGGCGCCGAACATGCCGAACGTGCCGGTCCACCAGGGCTGGCGGCGTAGCCAGTCCAGCGTGTCCAGGCCGTCGTCACGCTCGTGCACGAGCGGCGCGAACTCGCCGCCGGAGCCGAACGTGCCGCGGCAGGACTGGATCACCACGTGGAAACCCCGCTCGGCGATCAGGCGGCCCAGCAGCCGGATCGGCCCGCCCCGCCCGTACGGGGTGCGGATCAGCACGCACGGCGCGGCGGACAGGCCGGGCGCGTAGTGGTCGGTGCGCAGCGTCACCCCGTCGCGTACGCGGACCGGGATGTCCCGGGTGACGGTGACCCGCCCGGTGCGGGCGGCGGGCAGGCGCAGCGCCGCGGTGGCGGCCCGGGTGACCAGCCGCATGATCAGTCGGCCGGGCCGGAGGCGGCGCCGCGGCGGGGTGCGGCGCGCATCTCGTCCCGGTGGGTCCGCATGGAGTGCACCATCTCGGCCATGAACCGGTGCACCACGGCGAGCTCGTCGTCGCTGAAGCGCTCCATCACCTCGTCGGTACGGCGACCCAGCGGCCCGAAGAAGCTCTGTGCCAGCGCGGCGCCGCGGTCGGCGTAGTGCAGGAGGATCTTGCGACGGTCGCCGGTGTCCCGGTCGCGGCGGATGTGGCCGCCGCGCTCCAGCCGGTCGACGAGCGCGGTCACCGAGCCGGAGGAGAGGTTGAGCGCCTCGCCGAGCCGCCCGGGGGTGATCGGGTCGCCCACCAGCTCGGCCTCCATGACCGCGATCAGGGCGTGCAGGTCGGTGGCGTTGAGCCCGTGCAGCCCGGCGAACGCATGCCCGATGTGCTGCGCGTCGGCCGAGTAACGACGCAGGTCGTTGGTGATGTCGGCGACCATGCGACCGCGTGGGTCGTCGCGTCGCCGATACATCCTGTGCGCCGCCACGCTTGCCGCCACCCCCTGTCGAACAGTTCCGGTTGCAGCATAGAACCACCCCGGATAATCTCGCTCATCAAGATACTCGCCAAGAGAGAATCCCCCGCGACCAATATGTGAGGGCATCAGATGTCTCTGTTCACCCGCGTCGTCCGGGGCCGGCTGGCCGCCTGGCTCACGCTGGCCGCCGCACTCGTCGTCGGCGTGGTCGCCTTCGGGCTACCGAAGCCGGACAATCCGGAGCCCGTCTCCGACACCGGCCTGTCCGTGGAGTGGCAGTCGACCCAGGTCGAGCGGCTCCAGGAGCAGTTGCCCTCCAAGGACGCCCAGACCGCCCTGGTGGTGGTCAGCCGCGCCGACCGGGCCCCGCTCAGCGGCGCGGACCGCAGCACGCTCGACGGCATCTCCGGCGAACTCGGCTCGCTCGCCGTGGGCGGCAGGGTCTCCCCCGCCCAGGTCTCCCCCGACGGCACCGTGGCACTGGTCGCGGTGCCGCTGTCCACCGAGGGCGGGCCGTCGGCGGTGGTCGACGAGGTGGAGAAGCTCCGCGAGGCGGTCGGTGACCTGCCCGGCGAGCTGACTGTCGAGGTCACCGGCGGGCCCGCGTTCACCGCCGACCTGGGCAAGGTGTTCCAGGGTGCGGACACCACGCTGCTGCTGGTCACCGCCGCCGTGGTGGCGGTGCTGCTGCTCGTCACCTACCGCAGCCCGTTCCTGTGGCTGGTGCCGCTGCTGGTGGTGGGCGCCACCGAGCAGATCACGCTGCGCGTGGTGGAGTCCCTCGTCCCCGCCTTCGGCATCTACCTGCCCAGCGGGCAGGTGACGGGCATCGCCAGCGTGCTGGTGTTCGGCGCCGCCACCAACTACGCGCTGCTGCTCATCGCCCGCTACCGGGAGGAGCTGCGCCGTGAGGAGGACCGGTTCGCCGCCATGCGCTCGGCGCTGCGCCGCACCGCCGAGCCGATCCTGGCCAGCGGCAGCACCGTCGTCCTCGGTGTGCTCACGCTGCTGCTGTCCCAGCAGGAGACCAACCGGGCGCTCGCCCTGGCCTGCGCCACCGGTGTCATCCTCGCCATGCTCTCCGCCCTGTTCGTGCTCCCCGCCGCGCTGCTGCTGTTCGGCCGGGGCCTGTTCTGGCCGTTCGTCCCCCGCGTCGGCAGCGCCGCCCGTGAGGGCCGCATCTGGGGCCGCCTCGGCGAGCTGGTCGTCCGCCGGCCGCTGCCCGTCGCCGCGCTGGCGGTCCTGCTGCTCGCCGGCCTCGCGCTCGGCGGCCTGGGCATCCGTACCGGGCTGTCCGAGACCGAGCAGTTCAGCGAGAAGCCCGAGGCGGTCGCCGGAGCGGAGACGCTCGCCCGGGCGTTCCCGGCCGGCAGCACCCAGCCGGTCGCGGTGCTCACCAACCCGCAGGCCGCCCAGGCGGTCCTCGCCGCGGCGAGCGGCGTCGACGGGATCGCCTCGGCGCGCCCCGGCACCGCCGGGGACCGGGTCGCCCAGATCGACGTGGTGCTCACCGCCGAGCCGGGCAGCGCCGCGTCCGACCGGGCCGTGGTGGCGCTGCGCGACGCCGTGTCCGCCGTACCGGACTCGTCGCCGCCTGCCGTGGCGGGCGCGGACGCCCCCGACGGCGCCCTGGTCGGTGGTTCGGTCGCCGCCACCTACGACTCGAACGAGGCGAACACCAAGGATCTCCAGCTGATCCTGCCGCTCATCCTGCTGCTGGTCGGTGCGGTGCTGGTGCTGCTGCTGCGCGGGATCCTGGCGCCGCTGCTGCTGGTGCTGACGGTGATCGCGTCGTTCTTCGCCAGCCTCGGCGCGGCCTGGCTGCTCTTCGACCACGTGCTGGACTTCCCGGCGCTGGACAGCGGGGTGCTGCTGCTCGCGTTCGTGTTCCTCGTCGCGCTCGGCGTCGACTACAACATCTTCCTGGTCACCCGGGCCCGGGAGGACGCCCGGCGCACCGGCACCCGCGACGGCATGCTGTCGGCGCTGCGGGTCACCGGCGGCGTGATCACCAGTGCGGGCATCCTGCTGGCGGCGGTGTTCGCCGTGCTCGGCGTGCTGCCGCTGATCACGCTCACCCAGATCGGAATCATCGTCTGCATCGGCGTGCTGCTGGACACGCTGCTGGTCCGTACCGTCCTGGTGCCGTCTCTGGCGTTCCTGCTCGGTGACCGGTTCTGGTGGCCCGGACGGATCGCCCGGGACGCCGACGCGCCCACCGCGACGCCGACCGAGCCCGCTCCCACCAGGCGGGACTGAACCGAAGGGGCGGGGGCCCGCGCGCACGCGGGCCCCCGCCCCTTCGTCCGGTCGCTCAGAAGCTCAAGCACTCGCACTCGGTCATGAGCGCCCGCACGTTGCGCACGTACTGCGGATTGGGGACGGTCAGCGGCTGACCCTCCCGCGCCACCGCGCCGTGCCCGTAGTTGTAGGCCGCGATCACGGCGTTGAGCAGGCAGGAGTTCAGCTCCGCGGTGCACAGTGAGGCGTCGAGCCGGTAGTCGGACTCGAAGTACATGTCGCCGATGTACTTGGTCAGCCAGGCCAGGTAGGTGCCGCCCAGGTAGGCGTTGTCCCGGTAGGCGTCGATGTCGTACGACTGGCCGAACCGCTGGTTCATCCACTCCGCCGTGGCCGGCATGACCTGCATCAGCCCGACCCCGCCGTCACAGGCGATGATGTTGGACTGCCACCCGCTCTCCTGCCAGGCAGTGGCCTTCAGCAGCGCCGACGGGATGCGGATGTCCGGCGCCGAGGTCGGCCAGTAGGTACGCGCCGCGGCGTCGGCGAGCGCCGCCTTCACCTGGCTCTGGCTGGCCTTCGTGCCCCGGTAGCTCGGCTTGCAGCCCTCGTCCGCCGGTTTCGGCGGCGCCGGCGGCACCTGGGTCTCGGTCGGCGGCTTCGGCCGGGCCAGCGGCGCCGTGGAGGTCCGGGTCGGCTTGGCCCGCGGCTTCGGTTTCGCCGACGCGCTCGGGCTGGGCCGCACGCCCATCGCCGCCACCGCGGGCGGCTCCTCGCTCGGCGCGTCGGCCGGCGCCTCCGGTGGCTGGTCCACCGGGGCCGCCGTGGGCAACTCCACAGCGACCTCCCGGACCGGCTGCTCCTGCTCGCCGCATGCCGTGAGCGTGGCCGCCGCGAGCAACGCCACCACCGTCACGGCCCAGCGGGCGCGTCCTCGCCGCATCGAACCTCCCCGTTTTCCCCCGTCGGCGCACCCTAGCAAGGATCGACGGGTTCGCGGGGTACCCCCGACGCGGACCGGCGCCGCCGGGGCCGGGGCGGCGACTCCGCCGGGGCCACGCCGGCCGGCCGCTCGTCCGGGTCCGCCAGCCGGTCCCGGGTCGCCCACGCCACCACGAACACGGTGGTCCACGCGAGGCCCAGCAGTACCGCCGTGACGGTGCCGCTGGCCGTGCTGAAACCCAGGTAGAGCCGCGCGCCGGTGACCGTGACCACCGCCGCCGACGCCACCGTCCAGACCGCCGCGCCCACCGGCCAGCGCGCGCCTCGCGACAGCAGCCAGGCGAGTGTGCCGAAGCTCGCGGTCACCACCGCGTTCTGTGTCGGGAACAGGTCACCGGGGCGGTCCGGGCCACCCGGGCCGGTCAGCTCCGCGACGACGACGAGCAACACCAGCGGCACGGCGGCGCCGACAGTGCCCAGCACCCCGAGCGGATCGGCCCGCCACGCCCGCCCCCGCCGCGCCACCACCACGGCCACCACCGCCACCGCGGCGATCAGCACCCAGCCGCGCAGCACCGACACCGCGAGCAACGCCGTGTCGACCACCCCTGGGGTACGCCGGGCGGCGAACCAGTCGGCGACCAGCCCGTCGAGGACACCCAGCCCGCTGTGCGCGACGACCGCCTCCAGCAGGACCGCCACGGCGAGCCCGGCGACGAACAGCAGCGCGAGCCCCAGCGCCAGGTTGACCAGCAGGCTCCAGGCCGGGCCGGCGCGCATGGCGACCAGGAAGAACAGCACGCCGTACCGGGCCCGCAGCCAGCGCAGCGGCGGCAGTGCGGCGGCCCGTGCGGCCAGCGCGCGCACCGGGTCCGGGTTGCGCCCCAGCCAGCGGCCGGCGAGCACCACGGCGAGCAGGCACAGCAGCAGGGCCAGCACCGCCCCGGTGGCCCGGCCGAGCAGCTTCGACACCCGCTCGTACGACTCACCGGCCAGGTAGCCGACCAGCACCGAGGCGCCGACCCAGCTCGCCACCCCGGCCAGGTTCCAGGGCGCGAACCGCCGGTACGGCATCCCCGCCGACCCGGCCAGCCGGGGCGCCAGCGTGCGGGCGAACGCGATCCAGCGTGCCGCGAGCACGCCCCGGCCGCCGAGGCGCTCCAGCAGCGAGTCGGCCCGCCGCCACCGGTGCGCGCCGATCCGGGCGCCGACGCCAGAGGCACGCAGACGGGGGCCGTACCGGCGGCCCGCCCGCCACGCGAGTGTGTCTCCGATCACGGCGGCGGCGGTCATCGCCACCAGCACGGGCGCGAGGCGCAGCGTCCCCGCGTACGCTAGGAAGCCGACCAGAAGCAGGGTCGCCTCGCCGGGCATCAGCAGCCCGACGATCACCGCGGTCTCCGCCGCGACGATCGCCGCGGCGGCCAGGTAGATCAGCAGGGGCGGCAGCTCCTGCAGCCAGCTCAGCAGGTCAGGCATCGGACACCCCGCACGGGTGTCAGCATGCCAGTCGCTGGAACGGTCGGCACAGCACTTTCGACGCAGATCCGGGCGATCTCGGGGTGACCCCGAGGCGTGCCCCGGCAACCGCAGACAGGAGTATGGAGGGTATGCAGCTACGCACCGACCTCCGCAACGTCGCCATCATCGCCCACGTCGACCACGGCAAGACGACCCTGGTCGACGCCATGTTGCGGCAGGCCGGCGCCTACGGCGCCCGTGGTGAGACCACCGAGCGGGTCATGGACTCGATGGACCTCGAGCGCGAGAAGGGCATCACCATCCTCGCCAAGAACACCGGCGTGCGGTACCTGCCGGCGGACGGCTCGGAACCGGTCACCATCAACATCATCGACACCCCCGGTCACGCCGACTTCGGCGGCGAGGTCGAGCGCGGCCTGACCATGGTCGACGGTGTGGTGCTGCTGGTCGACGCCAGCGAAGGCCCCCTGCCGCAGACCCGGTTCGTCCTCCGCAAGGCGCTGCGCGCCCGGCTGCCGATCATCCTGGTGATCAACAAGGTGGACCGTCCGGACGCCCGGATCAAGGAGGTCGTGGACGACACGTACGAGCTGTTCCTCGACCTGGACGCCGACGAGGAGCAGATCGACTTCCCGATCGTCTACGCCTGCGCCCGCGACGGCATCGCCTCGCTGACCCAGCCCGCCGACGGCGCGGTCCCGGACGACAGCAGCAACCTGGAGCCGCTGTTCCGGACGCTGCTGGACACCATCCCCGCGCCCGCGTACGACGAGGGCGCGCCGCTGCAGGCGCACGTCACCAACCTCGACGCCTCGCCGTTCCTGGGCCGGCTCGCGCTGTGCCGGGTCCGCCAGGGCACCATCAGCAAGGGCCAGACCGTGGCCTGGTGCCGCACCGACGGCAGCACCCAGCGGGTACGCATCTCCGAGCTGCTGATGACCGAGGGCCTGGAGCGCAAGCCCGCCGAGTCCGCCGGGCCGGGCGACATCATCGCCGTCGCCGGCATCCCGGAGATCATGATCGGTGAGACGCTCGCCGACGCCGAGAACCCGGTGCCGCTGCCGCTGATCACCGTGGACGAGCCGGCCATCTCGATGACCATCGGCACCAACACCTCGCCGCTCGTCGGCCGGGTCAAGGGCGCCAAGGTCACCGCCCGGATGGTCAAGGACCGGCTCGACAAGGAACTGGTCGGCAACGTGTCGCTGCGGGTGCTGCCCACCGAGCGGCCGGACGCCTGGGAGGTGCAGGGCCGCGGTGAGCTGGCCCTGGCGATCCTGGTCGAGCAGATGCGCCGCGAGTCCTTCGAGCTGACCGTCGGCAAGCCGCAGGTCGTCACCCGGGAGATCGACGGCAAGACCTGCGAGCCGGTCGAGCGGCTGACCATCGACGCCCCGGAGGAGTACCTCGGCGCGATCACCCAGCTCCTGGCCACCCGCAAGGGCCGGATGGAGCAGCTGGTCAACCACGGCACCGGCTGGATCCGGATGGAGTGGCTGGTCCCGGCGCGCGGCCTGATCGGCTTCCGGACCGAGTTCCTCACCGAGACCCGGGGCACCGGCATCCTGCACCACGTCTTCGAGTCGTACGAGCCGTGGTTCGGCGAGCTGCGCACCCGCAACAACGGGTCGCTGGTCGCCGACCGGTCCGGGTCGGTCACCGCGTTCGCGATGACCAACCTCCAGGAGCGCGGCCAGCTCTTCGTCGAGCCGGGCACCGAGGTGTACGAGGGCATGATCGTCGGTGAGAACTCCCGCTCCGACGACATGGACGTCAACATCACCAAGGAGAAGAAGCTCACCAACATGCGCTCGTCGACCGCCGACGAGACCGAGAAGCTGATCCCGCCGCGCAAGCTGTCCCTCGAGCAGGCGCTGGAGTTCTGCCGCGAGGACGAGTGCGTCGAGGTCACCCCGGCCGCGGTGCGCATCCGCAAGGTGGTGCTGGACCAGACCCAGCGCGGCCGGATGGCCGCCCGCCGCAAGCACGCCGGCTGACCCAGCCGCTCACCAGCCCCACCCGGAGCCCGGCCCGCCCTCAGGCGGACCGGGCTCCCCCTTTCCCGTCGTCACCGCTCCCGCTCACCCGCCTCCCGCCTCCCGCCACCCGTCCCCGGGTCACCCGGCCGCCCGCACGCCGCACGCCGGTCACCCGGCCGCCCGCACGCCGCACGCCGCACGCCGCACGCCGCACGCCGCACGCCGCACGCCGGTCGATCATGAGGTTGACGGCGGTTCGGGAGATCAAATCCGCCGCCAACTTCATGATCGACGGGATGGGTGCGAGATCTTGGTACGAAATGGCCCCCATAGGGGCGCGCTTCTTCCAAGATCTTCAGGACGTCCCGTTTTACGGACGCGGGATCTCGACTCTCGGGAACGGGCGGGGATTAGGCCGGGGCCAGGAGCGGTGGGCCGGGGGCGAGAGGGGAGGGCTGCCCGGCAACGCGGGACGGGGCACAAAGCGGCGGAACGGGCGCGACGGACACGAGCCGGAGCTACGGACGCGGCAGTGCCACGGCCCGGCGGCAGCCAGACGGACACGAGGCAGACCGACACGAAGCGGCGCCACGGGCGCGAGACGGCGCCGCGGACGCGAGACGGCGGGACGGGCGCGAGACGGCGCCGCGGACGCGAGACGGCGCCGCGGACGCGAGACGGCGCCACGGGCGCGAGACGGCGCCACGGGACGGACGCGAAGCGGCGGGACGGCCGGGGTGTCAGTGGGGCTTGGTGGCTTCCAGGGCCAGCACGTCGGGTACCGGACCGGAGCCGGACTCGACCACCCGGGTCAGCCGCAGGCCGGCCGCCGCCACGGCGTCCAGCAGGCCGGCCAGGGGCAGGTGCCAGGCGCCGACCCGGGCCCGGACGCCGGTGGCGTTCCACGAGCGGACCGTGCGCTCCCGCGAGGCGTACCCGCCGTCGATCACGATCCGCTCCGGCTCGGACCGGTCGGCGAACGCGCCCACGAAACACGGGTGCACCCCGACGTGCACCAGCCGGCCGCCGGGTGCCAGCACCCGCGTCGCCTCGGCGATCGCCGCCGGATAGTCCGGCATGTCGGTGTGCGCGAGTACGCACACCACCGCCGGTACGGCGTCGGTGGCCAGTGGCAGCGCGGTCGCGTCGGCGCGGGCCACCGGCAGCCGGGCGCGGGCGTGGCGTAGCTGCCCGCCGGACAGGTCCACTCCCAGCGGCGTCCACCCGAGACGCCGCAGCTCGGCCGCGTGCGCCCCGGTGCCGCAGCACAGGTCCACACACCGGCCCGGGCCGTCACCCAAAAGGTCGGCCAGCACGGAGCGGATCCGGTCCATGTAGACCGACGAGGTCTCGCTGGCGTACTCCTCGTACCAGTCGGCGATGTCGTCGTACAACGGCGTCGTCATCTCCGCACGCTAGCCCCGCACCCGTGGTCGCCGCTGCCCCGCGTACGCCCCGAAGATCGGCTACGGTGCGGTCATGATCTGGGAGGACCTCGACGCGCACCTGGACCGGGTGCCCGGCACCGTCTCCGCGTACGTCGGCCACCCCGGCGCGCGGCAGGCGTGGACGCGGCGGGCCGACGCCACCCACTACGCGGCGAGCACCATGAAGCTCGCCGTGCTGGTGGCGCTGTTCCGCGCCGCCGAGGCCGGCCGGCTCGACCTGGACGCGCCGGTGCCGGTGCGCAACTCGTTCGACTCCGCGCTGCCGGGCGCGCCCCGGTTCGCCAACGACCGCGACTACGACAACGACGAGGCGGTCTGGGACCGCGTCGGCGGCGAGGCGCCGCTGCGCTGGCTGGCCGAACGGATGATCATCCGGTCCAGCAACCTCGCCACGAACATCTGCATCGGCCAGGTGGGGCTGCCCGCCGTGGCACAGGCGTGGGCGCTCGCCGGGGCGCGGCACAGCGTCACCGGCCGCGGCATCGAGGACTTCGCCGCCCGCGACTCCGGCGTCGACAACCTGGTCACCGCCGCCGACCTGGCCGTCCTGCTCGGTGAGCTGGCGCTCGGCGCGACCCGGCCCGGCCCGCTCGCCTCACCGGCCGGCTGCGCCGCCATGCTCGACGTGCTCGTCGCCCAGGAGCACCGCGAGGATCTGGCCGCCGGGCTGCCCGACGGCACCCGCATCGCGCACAAGAACGGCTGGGTACGCGGCGTACGCCACGGCGCGGGCGTGGTGTTCCCGGACGACGCGCCGCCGTACACGATCGTCGTCTGCACCACCACCGACCTGGCCGACGGCGGCGCGGACGGCGACGGAATCGAGGACGATGCCTGTCGGCTGATCGCGCACGTCTCCGAGCGGGTCTGGGCCGCGCGGCACGAGCTGGCCGGCTGACCCGGCTACTCCAGCAGCCGCTCACGCAGCGCCGCGCGGTCCGCGTCGGTCACCCCCAGACCGTCCCGCAGGTACGCGTCGAACGAGCCGTGCGCGCGGCGCACCTCGTCGTAGGCGGCGTCCAGGTATTCCGGGCGCACCTCCAGCAGCGGCCGGGCCACCGCCGGGTCCAGGTCCGTCCGGCGCTGGATCATCGCGGACAGCAGCACCTCGCGCAGGCTCTCGGTCAGCTCGTTGTGCACCAGGTAGTCGGCGCGGATCGCCTCCTCCTGCACCCCCAGCGCGGTCAGCAGCACCACCGACAGCCAGCCGGTACGGTCCTTGCCAGCCGAGCAGTGGAACAGCAGCGGCAGGTTCGGCCCGTCGGCGGCCAGCCGCACCGCCGCGCCGAACCCGGCCCGTGCCGGCTCCCCGGTGACGAACCAGCGGTAGATCGCCGTCATCGCCCCCGGCATGCCCTCGCGGGCCAGTGCCGCGTACGCGTCCAGGTCGTGGCCCTGCAACACCGCCGAGACGTACGTGAACACCGGGTGGGCCGCGTCGTAGACCGGCAGGTGCACCGTGCGGGGCTCCCCCACCAGCCGGTCCGGCGGGGCCACCGCCTGCTCGTGGGCGTCGCGCAGGTCCACCACGCAGGCCGGGCCGAGCTTGTCCAGCACCGGCAGGTCCTCGTCGGTGAGCCGGCCCAGCGCGGGCGTGCGGATGAGCCGCCCCGCCCGTACCCGCCGCCCGTCGGTCGTCGGCAGTCCACCCAGGTCACGCGCGTTCGGCGCGCCCACCAGCTTCCATTCCCGCCCGGCCATCGGCCCTCCCCTGCTCGCCGCCAGTTGGCTATAGGGTGCCCCACATGACGATCGCCGCGGTACGCACCCACCGGCTCTCGGCCCCCTTACACACCCCGTTCGTCACCGCGCTGCGCCACACCACCGCCGTGGACACGCTGGTCGTGGAAGTGATCGACGGTGACGGGCGCCCGGGTTTCGGGGAGGCGCCGCAGGTCTGGCAGGTCACCGGCGCGTCGGTGGCGGGCGCCGAGGCGTGCGTACGCGAACTGCTCGCGCCGCTGCTGATCGGCCGCGACGCCGACGACCTCCAGGCCGCCTGTGCCCTGGTGCGCCGCGCCGTGGTGGGCAACGAGTCGGCGAAGGCGGCGGTCGACGTGGCGCTGCACGACCTGGCGGCGCGGCGGCTCGGCGTACCCCTGGTGCGTCTGCTCGGCGGCACGGCGCTGCGCGTGCCGACCGACGTCACGCTGGCCGCCGGCGACGCGGTGGACCTGGCCGCGACGGCGGCGCGGCGCGGCGGCGAGGGGTTCACCGTGCTCAAGCTCAAGGTGGGCACCGACGCCCGCGGCGACCTGGACCGGGTCCGTGCGGTGCGGGCGGCGGTCGGCCCGGACGTGCGGATCCGGCTGGACGCCAACCAGGGCTGGACGCCCCGGGAGGCGGTGCGGGTGATCCGCGCGATCGAGGACGCGGGGCTCGACGTGGAGCTGGTCGAGCAGCCGGTGCACCGCCGCGACCTGGACGGGCTGGCCTGGGTCAGCGAGCGGGTGGACCTGCCGATCCTGGCCGACGAGTCCGTCTTCGACGTGCGCGACCTGGTCGAGGTGATCCGGCGGCGGGCCGCCGACATGGTCAACGTGAAGCTGGCCAAGTGCGGCGGCCTGCAACCGGCCCGCACGCTGCTCGACCTGGCCGCCGCGCACGGCATGGGGACCATCGTCGGCTCGATGATGGAAGGCCCGGTGGGGGTCGGCGCCGCCGCCAGCCTGGTCGCCGCCTACGGCACCACGGCCGTGTCGGACCTCGACGCCGCCTGGTGGCTGGCCTGGTCGCCGGTCGCCGGGGGCATCCGGTACGAGGGTGCGAGCGTGCTGCTGCCGGACGCGCCGGGTCTGGGCGTCACCGGCCCGCGTGAAGCTAAAATTCAGACACGCGCTTGAGCATCGTCAGAATTTTTCATATGGTCGCCCCGACGACCACCGCAGAGAGGGGTACGCGTGGCGCCTCAGCCCGGCCGCCGGGCCGTCGTACGGGTACCGGTGGCGACCCTCTGGACCGCGCCCGAGGCGGTACGCCCGATCGACTGCCCCGCCCTCGCCGGCTCCCCCGACGTCGCCGCCTGGATCGCCGGCATGGACCGCGACCAGCTCGTCGGTGACTGCGTCCTGACCCAGCTGCTGCTCGGTGAGCCGGTGCGCGTCACCGAGACCCGCCCGGACGGCTGGGTGCGGGTGGTGGCGCTGGGCCAGCCCGCGGCGAAGCTCGGCGCCGACGGCTATCCGGGCTGGCTGCGCGCGGCCCACCTGGCCGACGCCGACCCGTCCTCCCCTGATCCGGCCGACGTCGCCTCAGCGGGCTCCGCTCCGTCCGGCACCGCTCCGTCCGGGCCGGTCGGTATCGGCCCATCCGGTCCTGGTCCGGCCGGTTCGAGCCCGTCCGGCTCCGGTCCGGCCGGTCCTGGTCCGGCCGCTACCAGTCCGTTCGGCTCCGGTTCGGCGGCCGCCGACGGCCCGCTGACCGTCGACGTCGCCCGTACCGCGTTGCGCGCCGAGCCGGACGGCGACGCCACGCTCACCGGCGTGGTCCTCGGCACCCGGCTCACTCCCGCCGGGCCTCCGGTGGACGGCAGGCGTCCGGTCCGCGTACCCGGGCGGCCCGACCCGCTCTGGGCCACGGAGGACGACCTGGTGCCGCTGCCCGCCGAGCGCCCCGAGGCCGAGAAGGTGCTCGCGGTCGCCGAGCGGCTGCGCGATCTGGTCTACGTCTGGGGCGGCATGTCCACCGACGGCATCGACTGCTCCGGGCTGGTGCACCTGGCCTGGCGGCGGTACGGGATCACGCTTCCACGCGACGCCGACGACCAGGCGGCGGCGACCTCGCGGGTGCCGCTGGACGCCGAACGCCCCGGAGACCTCTACTTCTTCGCCCGGCCCGGCCGGCGCATCCACCACGTCGGGATCGTGTCGGCCGAGCCGCGCGGCGGCCGGCGCCGGATGCTGCACGCCTGCTACCTGACCCGCCGGGTGGTCGAGGAGGAGCTGCCGGCCGACCGGACCGCCACCCTCGTCGGCGTCCACCGCGTCTGACCTCGGACGCGCCGATGGGCGCCCCCGGCAACGGGAGCGCCCCGACGGTGCCGGTGGGTCAGCGGCGGGCCTCGACCAGTTCCCGGCGCCGGTCCCGGGACGACTTCGCCAGGCTGGCAGCCGTGGCCACGGCCAGGGTGCCGAGGATGACGGCGAGCGAGAGCCAGATCGGGATGTGCGGGGCCCACCCGACGTGCTCCCCGCCGTTGATGAACGGCAACTTGTTGTCGGCCAGCGCCTCCAGCACCAGCTTCACGCCGATGAAGCCGAGCACCACGGCCAGCCCGTAGCTGAGGTAGATGAGCCGGTCCAGCAGGCCCCCGAGCAGGAAGTAGAGCTGCCGCAGCCCCATCAGCGCGAACACGTTGGCGGTGAAGACCAGGTACGGCTCCTGGGTGATGCCGAAGATCGCCGGGATCGAGTCCAGCGCGAAGATCAGGTCGGTCGTGCCGATCGCGATCATGACGATCAGCATCGGGGTGAACAGGCGCCGCCCGTGCTCCCGGGTGGTGATCTTCGCTCCGTCGTAGTCCCGGGACAGCGGCAGCGCCCGGCGGCTCCACCGGATCAGCACGTTCTCGCTGAACTCGTCCTCGTCCGGTTCGCCCTGCCGGGCCAGGTTCACCGCGGTGTAGATGAGGAACGCGCCGAAGATGTAGAACACCCAGGAGAACTGGGAGATCAGCGCCGCGCCGGCCGCGATGAAACCACCGCGCATGACCAGGGCCAGGATGATGCCGACGAGAAGCACCTTCTGCTGGTACTGCCGGGGCACCCCGAACCGGGCCATGATGATCACGAAGACGAAGAGGTTGTCCACCGAGAGGCTGTACTCGGTGAGCCAGCCGGTGTAGAACTCGCCGGCCACGCGGCCGCCCGCGGTCAGCCAGAGCACGCCGCCGAAGATCAACGCCAGGCCGACGTAGAAGCCCACCCACAGGCTGGACTCACGGACGCTGGGCTCGTGGGGCCGCCGGCCGATGATGAACAGGTCGGCGAGCAGGATCGCGATCATCGCGATCAGCGTTACCGCCCACACCAATGCGGACACGTTCAAATCCATCCTCCGGCAGACACGCTGCGTCGGAACACACCGTACGCCGGGTGGGGTGCCGGGGTGCGTCGACACTGACAAGGGGTGACTGACGGAGGTCTCTTCCGCCGGAGCCCGGGTGACCGGTCCCGACCGCGGAGCCGGGTCGGGCAACCGGGGGTGCCGGCGCTCTTCCGTGCTGACGACTCCGTCGCGGGGGAATACTCCCCTCCTCGGTCGCCATTGTTCACCATCGCACCAAGATGGCGCATCTCCGGGCCGCTCATCGATCTCTCGACGTGCTCCGGCTCACGTCCCGCTGGGCGTCCTAGGAGGCTAGCCATCCGCCTCGGCGTCGCCGTCCGGGACGCCACCCGAGACGTACCCGCGGGGCGACGGCATGGCAGGCTGCCAGCATGGTTCTTGAGGTCGCGCTGATCGATGTCACGCCCGGACACGAGGACGAGTTCGCCGCCGCCTACGCGCAGGCGCGCCCGATCCTCGCCGGCGCCGAAGGTTGCCGCTCCGTGCGGATGACCCGCGGCGTGGAGTCGCCCACCCGGTTCGTGCTGCTCGTCGAGTGGGACTCGGTCGAGGCGCACGACGTGAACTTCCGCCAGACCGAGCGGTTCGCGCAGTGGCGCGGCCTGATCGGGCCGCACTTCGCCGGCCCGCCGCTGGTCGAGCACTTCATCGACGTTCCGGCCTGAACTGTCGTACCCCTGCCGTAGCCTGCGCGCTGCGCGGTCACCGGTCCCGACGGGCATCGGGGGCGCCGGGCCCGGTGGTCGCGCCCGCCGGCGGCGGGACCGCGCGGCTCACTCCAGCTCGTGCGGATCCCGCGGCCGGGGCACCGGCGCCGCGCCGAGCCGCCGGGCCACCAGCTCGGCGGAGGCGTCCGCCGGCAGCGCCGAAGCCAGCAGCCGTTCGATGACGCGCTCGTAGTGGGTCACCTCCGCCTCGGCGACCAGACGCAGGTCGGTGGTGAGCGTCTCCACCAGTACGGTGCGCGGATCCTCGGGGTCGGGGTAGGCGTAGTACGAGAACGGCGCCAGCGGGTGCGGCCCGTCGCCGCCCGACGCCGCGGACGGCAACACCCGGACCGTGACGCGAGGCCGTTCGGCGAGCGCGGCCAGATGCCGCATCTGGTCGCGCCACACGTCGGCGGGCAGGCCGTCCGGGTCGCAGACGCGCTCGTCCAGCAGCGCTGTGTAGTGCGGCGGATCCGGCCGGATCAGCAGCTCCTGGCGTGCGACGCGGGCGCGGACGTCGGCCTCCACGTCCACCTCCCCGGTCAGCGCCGCGCCGGCTGACACGCGCAGGCGGGCGTACGCCGGGGCCTGGAGCAGGCCGGGCACGAGCACGCACTGGTACTCCACGATGCGCGCCGCGCCCGCCTCCAGCTCGGCGTACGCCCGCTGGCGCTCCCCCATCTCGCCGAGCGCCTTCGACCAGCCCCGGCCGGTGGCGGCGTCGCGGGCGATGACGATCAGCTCGTCGCGCTGCGGCGACGGCACCTGGTAGACGTCGAGCAGGTCGAGCACGTCGGCCAGGTCGGGCCGGCTCTGCCCCAGCTCGATGCGGGACAGCTTCGAGGTGGACGCCCAGCCCAGCCGGGCGCAGACCTGTTCGAGCGTGAGCGACTCGCGACGGCGCAGCCGGCGCAGCTCCACGCCGAGCCTCGCCCTCCGGACCACGGGACTTGCTGACAACGGCATGCACGCCTCCCGGGAGGGAGCGTACGCATCGCCGTCACGCTCGGCAATACCTTGCCCACACAGCGCAACCGCCCGGGCGGGCCTGTCAGGGGCGGTAGGTGCCGAACGACCAGACCAGCCCGATCAGGTCGCGGGCGGCGTAGTCACGGGAGCCGTAGTCGGTGTCGAACGGCCCCCGGACGATGTCCGCACCGGCCGCCCGGGCCCGCTCGTGATGCGCGTCGACGTCGTCGATCGCCAGGTAGATGACGTAGTCGTCGTCGGTCGGGCGGGACCGCGGCGCCGGCCCCGGGCCGAGCATCACCAAGTCGCCCGCGAACTCCAGCTCGACATGGACGACGGTGCCGTCGGGCAACTCGTGCACCTCCCGCACGGTCAGGCCGAACGCGGAACAGAGGAAGTCGACGGCGGCTCGCACGTCGGGATACCGCAAGACGGGATAAACGCTCTGCATGCCGTCAGTCTGCCGCCGGGGCGGTCAGGCCGGATTGGACGAATGGGATCCCGGCCCGGCCAGCGCGGCCGGGGTGGCACCGGCGAACTCGCGGAAGTCCCGGATCAGGTGTGACTGGTCGTAGTAGCCCCACCGGGCGGCCCGTTCCGCCCACCCGGTGCCGTCCGGCCCGGCGGCCTGCGCGGTGAGCAGCGTCCGGCCCAGGCTCGCGTACGCCCGCTCGAAGCGCAGCAGGCGGGCGACCGTCTTGGGCGGCAGGCCGAACTCCCGCCGGAACCGGACCGACAGGTGGCGGCGGGACCACCCCAGTTCCTGAGCAAGCGTGGCCACGCCGACGCCTTCCCCGCTGCCGTCCAGGCGCCGCCAGGCCGCCAGCAGGGGCGGATCCACCGGCGCGGTCGCCGCCAGCCGTGTGGCCAGGGCGGCGTCGATCCGGGCGAAGCGTTCCGGCCAGCCCGGCTCGCCGGACAGTTCGTCGCGCAGCCGCACGAGCCAGCTCGCCACCGCGTCGACCGGCACCGCCCGGTTGGCCAGCTCGGCCAGCGGCAGCCCGAGCAGGCGACGGGCCGCCGGGGCGGTCAGCAGCACCTGCACACCGGTGCCGGTCCCGGTCGTACGGGTGGCGCACCAGCTGTCGAACGGGCCGGCCAGGAAGGCGTTCGCGTACGCGCCCCGGGCCGGGTCACGCAGGTCGGTCACGTCCAGCGGGTCGCCCCAGCCGAGGATCAGCACCACGAACGCGCCCGCCGCCTCCCGCCGGACCAGCGGGACGGGCACCTCCTCGCGGTAGCCGAGGTAGCGGTCCACCCACTGGCGCAGCCGCGGATCGGGGCGCGCGATGACGACCTCGGTCAGCATCGCGCCGCCTCGGCCGTCGCGCCGGTCACCGGACCCCTGCGGCGTCCATCCCGCGCAGCTCCTTCTTGAGGTCGGCGACCTCGTCGCGGATCCGCGCGGCCAGCTCGAACTGCAACTCGCGCGCGGCGGCGAGCATCTGGTCGTTGAGTTCCTGGATGAGGTTGGCCAGGTCGGCCCGGGCCATCCCCTCCCGCGACGGGGTCGCCGCGGCGCCCCGGCGGCTGCGCGTCTCCTTGACCGGCGCCTTGCCCCGGGAGAGCTGCCGCACGGCCCCGCCGACGTTGCTGTTCTCGGTGTCCTCCGCCTCGCGGTAGATGTCGTCGAGGATGTCGTGGATCTTCTTGCGCAGCGGCTCCGGCTTGATGCCGTTCGCCTCGTTGTGCGCGATCTGCTTGGCCCGGCGCCGGTTGGTCTCGTCGATGGCGCTCGCCATCGACGGGGTGATCTTGTCGGCGTACATGTGGACCTGGCCGGAGACGTTACGGGCCGCGCGGCCGATGGTCTGGATCAGCGACCGGCCGCTGCGCAGGAAGCCCTCCTTGTCGGCGTCGAGGATCGCCACCAGGGAGACCTCGGGCAGGTCGAGACCCTCCCGGAGCAGGTTGATGCCGACCAGCACGTCGTAGTCGCCCTTGCGCAGCTCGCGCAGCAGCTCGACCCGGCGCAGCGTGTCGACCTCGGAGTGCAGGTAGCGCACCCGGATGCCGTTCTCCAGCAGGTAGTCGGAGAGATCCTCGGCCATCTTCTTGGTCAGCGTGGTGACGAGCACCCGCTCGTCCCGCTCGGTACGCAGCTTGATCTCGTGCATGAGGTCGTCGATCTGCCCCTTGGTCGGCTTGAGAACCACCTCGGGGTCGATCAGGCCGGTGGGCCGGATCACCTGCTCGACGAACTCGCCCTGCGCCTGTTCCAGCTCCCACGGGCCGGGGGTGGCGGAGAGGAAGACCATCTGGCCCACCCGCTCCAGGAACTCGTCGAAGCGCAGCGGCCGGTTGTCAGCCGCGCTGGGGAGCCGGAAGCCGTGGTCGATGAGCATCCGCTTGCGGGAGGCGTCGCCCTCGTACATGCCGCCGATCTGCGGGATGGTCACGTGCGACTCGTCGACCACGGTCAGGAAGTCGTCGGGGAAGTAGTCGAGCAGGCAGTGCGGCGGGCTGCCCGGCAGCCGGCCGTCGATGTGCATGGAGTAGTTCTCGATGCCGGAACAGAAGCCCACCTGGCGCATCATCTCGATGTCGTAGGTGGTGCGCATGCGCAGCCGCTGGGCCTCCAGCAGCTTGCCCTGCCGTTCCAGCTCGGCCAGCCGCTCGCCCAGCTCGGCCTCGATGTCGCGGATCGCCCGTTCCATCCGCTCCGGGCCGGCGGCGTAGTGCGTGGCCGGAAAGATCATCAGGCTGTCGACCTCGCGGACCACGTCACCGGTCAGCGGGTTGAGGTAGTAGAGCTTCTCGATCTCGTCACCGAACAGCTCGATCCGGACCGCCAGCTCCTCGTACGCCGGGATGATCTCCAGCGTATCGCCGCGGACCCGGAAGGTGCCGCGCTGGAAGGCCATGTCGTTGCGCGTGTACTGGATGTCGACCAGCCGGCGCAGCAGCTGGTCGCGGTCCAGCTCCTGCCCGACCTTGACCCGCACGGCCCGGTCGAGGTATTCCTCCGGCGTGCCCAGGCCGTAGATCGCCGAGACGGTGGCGACGACGATGACGTCCCGCCGGGTGAGCAGCGACATCGTGGCCGAGTGCCGCAGCCGCTCGACCTCCTCGTTGATCGAGGAGTCCTTCTCGATGTAGGTGTCGGTCTGCGGGATGTAGGCCTCGGGCTGGTAGTAGTCGTAGTAGGAGACGAAGTATTCGACCGCGTTCTGCGGCAGCAGCTCGCCGAACTCCTTCGCGAGCTGGGCGGCGAGGGTCTTGTTGGGGGCGAGCACCAGGGTCGGCCGCTGGAGCCGCTCGACCAGCCACGCCGTGGTGGCGCTCTTGCCCGTGCCGGTCGCGCCGAGCAGCACCGTGTTGCGGTCACCGCGCCGCACGCGACGCTCAAGCTCGTCGATGGCAGTCGGCTGGTCACCGGCCGGCTGGAACTCACTGACGACCTGGAAGCGGCCGTCGAGCCGGGGAATGTCGAGCGCCATGACACCAACGGTACGCCCGAGGTCCGACACTTCCGGCCACGACCACGGACCGCCCGTGATCAGCTTCGATATTCCCATTGTGTGGTTCATCTCACCGGTCTACCCTCGTACCGTAGGCCGCTCGCGGCGGCCGACCGGGCCGGTGATCGCCCCACGCGGGGCCGGTCGCCCCCGGCGCCAGGGCCGCAGCACCCGGGACGACCGGCGTGCGCGCCGACGGTGGTCGCGCGCAGCGCTGACCGGCCGCCGCGAGCGCCCCTGCTCGTCACCGAAACCCCGCTCTCGCGTTCTCCACTCGTGGGGATCTCTCCCGAGCGCCGGCCGCGACGCGAGCCCGACACCGGCACGCCCCCGCCCGCCGACGAGCCGGGAGGCCGGCGCGGCGTCAGCCGCCCCCACCGGCTCTCCGCGCGAGGCGACGGCGACCAGGCCGTACCCCGCGAACCGGGCCGGGGTCACCGGCGCGGCCGCACCAGCACACCGACCCGTCCCGCCACCGTGGCCGGCCGGCGCCGACGGGCCGGCCTGCTCGCCGACCGCCGCCCCACGCTCACCACCCGGCCGGACGGCGATCCCGAACTGGACGGCGCCGACGACCCACCGGACGGGCCGCACCGGCGCCGGATCGCGCTCGCCGCGCTCGTGGCGGCGGCCGCGATCTCCGCCGCGACGCTCGTCGCCGGCCTGCTCACCTGGATCCCCGGCCGGACCGGCGAGGCCAGGACGGCACGCCCGCTCACCGCCGCCGAGGCCGACCGGGTGGCCGCGCTACGGGTCACCAACCTGCGCGACGTACGCGCCGGCGTCCGGGTCACCGTCGGCGCCGGCACCGCCCGTACCGAACTGGTCGGCTGGGTCGACTGGGCTCGCCCTCTGGTCTACCTCGACGTCGGCGGTCCGGGCGCGGGCGGCGACCGCGGCCTGGTCCAGGCCACCGCGTCCGCGCTGCTGGTGCGGCCCGACCCCGGCGCGCTCCCCTCCCCGGCCCGGCCCCCGGCGGTGCCGCCGGCGGACCGGTGGCGGATGCGGTCCCCGGCCGGCGGGCACAGCCTCGGTGCGGTACGCGACCTGCTGATCGGGCTCGGCGCCGACCGGGTCGATCCGCCCGCCACCCAGGGCCGGTGGCTCCGCGGCGACCGGGCCGGCGGCGTCCCGGTGGACGTGGTCCAGGCACCCCTCGCACCGCTCGGTGACCCGCGCCCGACGCTGTGGGTGGACGCGGACGCCCGGCTGCACCGGCTCACCGGGCGCTTGGCCGACGGCACCCCCGTCACCGTCGACCTGACCCGCGCCGACCGGGCCACGGTTCACCCGGTGGACGCCCTCGGCGGCCGGCCCGGGCAGCCCCGGGCGCTCACCGACGACGAGACCGCCCGCCTGGCCGCGCTGCCCGCCCGGCTCCGGGCGCTGCGCGGCGCGACGGTGGCGGTGGACGCCCCGCTCGCCCCGTCGGCCAACCTGCGGGCCACCGGCACGGTGAACTGGGCGAGCCCGTCGGCGTACCTCGCGGTGATCGAGGAGGGCAGCGGCCGGCGTACCCTGCGGTGGGTCCGGCCGGGCCGGGTGGCCGAGGTGCAGAGCTCCCCCGACGGGCCCGCGACGCCCCCGGCGCCGGTGCCGGCCGCGCTGCTCGCGGCTCCCGCGCGCCCGCCCGGCGACGACCTGGACCGGCTGCTCGACGCGGCACTGCGGGCGGCCCGGCGCGCGCCCGCCGGCGACACCGTCCGGGTCCGCGAGGACCGGCTGGGCGACCGGACGATCGACGTGTTCGAGGTGCCGGGCGGCAGACGCTGGTGGCTGGACCGGGGCGGCCTGCCGCACCGGCTGGAACTACGGACCGGGCCGGGGGTGTGGATCCGGCTCGGCCTCTCCCCGGGGCGCGTGGCGGGCAGCGGCGGATCCGCGGCCTCGACGGCCCGCTGAACCGGGCTCGGCGCGGTCCCGACGGCCCGGTCAGGGCCGCCAGCCGGTCTGCGCGGCCCACTCCTCGGCGCGCAGGTGTTCCTCGTCGAACCAGGGATCGGTCACCGTGCCCCAGGCGGCGTGCTCCGGCGCGGCCGCCGCCAGATCCCGCTTCACCTGGAGGTAGTCGGCCCGCCGCGCCGGATCGGCGCGCAGGTGGTCGCGCATCAGCAGCGCGTACCGCCAGCCGGGCGAACCGGCCTCCCGCAGGTGCAGGCGAACCGGACGTCCCGGGTCCGCGCCGCCGTGCAGCCGCTTGGCCCAGCGCACCGGATCCGGCTGCCGCGGGGCGGCCCACCACTTGCCCGGCAGGCGCGGGAAGCCCGCCTCGGCCAGCCGCCGTGCCAGTGGCCCGTCCGCCTCGTCGAGCGAGGACACCGTCACCTGGATGTCGATCACGTCCGGGGCGGCGAGCCCCGGCACCGCGGTGGAGCCGACGTGGTCGACCCGGATGTCGCCGCCTGCGGCGTGGCGGATCCGGGCGGCCAGCCGGGCGTACTGCTCGGGCCACGTCGGGTCGGGCTCGCCGAGCGCCGCCGGGTCAGGCGGGACGGCGCGGCCCTCGCGGACGTTGCGCTCGTAGGGCAGCAGACGGTCCCGCCACAGGGCGTCCACGGCGGCGTGCAGCTCGGTGAGTGCGCCGTCGTTCGTCAGCAGCACGTCGGCGGCCGCGCCGCGGGTGGCGTCGTCGGCCTGCGCGGCGATGCGCCGCTGCGCCTCCTCCGGGGCCATGCCCCGGTCGCGGGTCAGCCGGGCCATCCGGATCGGCACGGCCGTCTGCACCACGATCACCAGGTGGTACGTCGGCGCGAGTCCCACCTCGACCAACAGCGGTACGTCGTTCACGACGATCGCGTCGGCGGGGGCGGCGGCGACCAGTTCGGCGCTGCGCGCGCGTACCCGGGGGTGGGTGATCCCTTCGAGCGTACGGCGGGCGGCCTCGTCGCCGAAGACCAGCGCGCCGAGGGCGGCCCGGTCCAGCGCCCCGTCGGCGTCCAGGACCTTGTCGGAGAAGGCGGCGACCACCTCGGCCAGCCCGTCGGTGCCGGGCGCGACGATCTCGCGGGCGATGCGGTCCGAGTCGACGACCACCGCGCCCAGCGCGGCGAGCCGGCTCGCCACGGCGCTCTTGCCCGATCCGATTCCGCCGGTCAGCCCCACCTTCAGCACCCGGACAGTCAACCGGATCCGACGCACGCATGCCAAACCCGCCCGGCACACGACGCGGGCCCCGCCCCCGGCGCTCCGCTGGTGCGGAACGCGGGGACGGGGCCCGTCGTCAGAGGCGGTCGCCGGTTCGTCCGGTGGGACGAACGGGCGTCAGCGTCCGGTCACTTGCCGCCGGCGAGCTTCTCCCGCAGCGCGGCGAGCGCCTCGTCGGTCGCGAGCGTGCCGGCCGGCTCCTCGGCCTGACGGCTCGGGGCCGAGGTCGAGGTGGTGGTGCCGCCGGTGGCGGGCGGAGCCGGGTTGGCAGCGGCCTCGGCGTCGGCGGCGCGGGAGGTCTGCACCTGCTTGGTGTGGGCCTCCCAGCGCTGACGCGCCTCGGCGTACTGCTGCTCCCAGGTCTCGCGCTGCTTGTCGTAGCCCTCGAGCCACTCGCCCGTCTCCGGGTCGAAGCCCTCCGGGTAGATGTAGTTGCCCTGGTCGTCGTACGTCGCGGCCATGCCGTAGAGGGTCGGGTCGAAGTGCTCCTCGCCCTCGACGAAGCCCTCGTTGGCCTGCTTGAGCGACAGCGAGATCCGGCGGCGCTCCAGGTCGATGTCGATGACCTTGACCATGACCTCGGAGCCGACCTGCACGACCTGCTCCGGGATCTCCACGTGGCGCTCGGCCAGCTCGGAGATGTGGACCAGGCCCTCGATGCCGTCGTCCACGCGGACGAACGCACCGAACGGCACCAGCTTGGTGACCTTACCCGGCACGATCTGCTGGATCGCGTGGGTGCGGGCGAACTGACGCCACGGGTCCTCCTGCGTCGCCTTCAGCGACAGCGAGACCCGCTCGCGGTCCAGGTCGACGTCCAGGACCTCGACCTCGACCTCCTGGCCCACCTCGACGACCTCGGACGGGTGGTCGATGTGCTTCCAGGACAGCTCGGAGACGTGCACGAGGCCGTCCACGCCGCCCAGGTCGACGAACGCGCCGAAGTTGACGATCGAGGAGACGACGCCCTTGCGGACCTGCCCCTTCTGGAGCTTGTTGAGGAACTCGGTGCGCACCTCGGACTGCGTCTGCTCCAGCCAGGCACGGCGGGACAGGACCACGTTGTTGCGGTTCTTGTCCAGCTCGATGATCTTGGCTTCGAGCTCGCGGCCGACGTACGGCTGCAGGTCACGCACACGCCGCATCTCGACGAGCGACGCGGGCAGGAAGCCGCGCAGGCCGATGTCGAGGATGAGACCACCCTTGACGACCTCGATGACCGAGCCGCGGACGACACCGTCCTCGTCCTTGATCTTCTCGATCGTGCCCCAGGCCCGCTCGTACTGCGCCCGCTTCTTGGAGAGGATCAGCCGACCCTCCTTGTCCTCCTTCTGGAGGACGAGGGCCTCGATGTGGTCACCCACCGAAACGACCTCGGCCGGGTCCACGTCGTGCTTGATCGACAGCTCCCGAGAGGGGATGACACCCTCGGTCTTGTAGCCGATGTCGAGCAGGACCTCGTCCCGATCGACCTTGACGACGGTGCCTTCGACAATGTCGCCGTCGTTGAAGTACTTGATGGTCTCGTCGATCGCGGCGAGGAAAGCTTCCTCAGAGCCGAGGTCGTCGTGGGTGACCTTGTTGGCGCTCGAGGTGGCCTCGATGCTGCTCGTCATGTGGGCGGTTGCTCCGGTCGGATGGGTTGTCACAGCGGGCATGGGTGTCGCGGTGACTCTTCCGCGCCAGCGGATCCGTCGCCGGGCACACCGAACGATCGACGCAAGAAGATCATTAGTGGCTCCGGTGACCGCGCACCTGCTCCCTGCCGAGGCACACGATCCGCGAGCGCATCGTCTAGCCTACCCGCTGCATTACCACAGCGTGCAAGCCCTCCCGGGTCCGTGCGAACTCATCCGCTGCGAAAGCGGAGATTTTGCGCGGTAAGGTGCCACAGCTGTCTCGTCCGTCACATGCGCCCCAACCGCCACCCCACCCGACCGGGCCGGCGCCGCCGGACCTAGCGTGGACGGGTGGACGACGACAGGGTGACCCGCCGACGGGTCGACGCGCGCGAGATCCGCCGCGCCAACCGCGGCTGGTGGGACACCGACGCCGACGCGTACCAGGCCGAGCACGGCGCGTTCCTCGGCGACGCCGACTTCGTCTGGTGCCCCGAAGGGCTGCGCGAGTCCGACGCCCGGCTGCTCGGCGACGTGGCCGGGCGGCGGATCCTCGAACTTGGCGCCGGGGCGGCCGCCGCCGCCCGCTGGCTCGCCGCCCAGGGCGCCCGGCCGGTCGCGCTGGACCTGTCCGCCGGCATGTTGCGGCACGCCGCCGAGGCCGCCGGCCGCACCGGGGTACGCGTGCCGCTGGTGCAGGCCGACGCGCTCGCGCTGCCCTTCGCCGACGAGGCGTTCGACACCGTCTGCACGGCGTTCGGCGCGATCCCGTTCGTGGACGACTCGGCGGCGGCGATGCGCGAGGTGGCCCGGGTGCTGCGCCCCGGCGGCCGGTGGGTCTTCTCGGTCACCCACCCGATGCGCTGGATCTTCCTGGACGACCCGGGCGAGGGCGGGCTGACCGCCGTGCACTCGTACTTCGACCGCTCGCCCTACGTCGAGCAGGACGAGCACGGCGTGGCCACGTACGTCGAGCAGCACCGCACCCTGGGCGACCGGATCCGGGAGCTGGTCGGCGCCGGGTTCCGCCTGCTGGACCTGGTGGAGCCGGAGTGGCCGGCCGGGCACGAGGGGGTCTGGGGCCAGTGGAGCCCGCTGCGCGGGAGGCTGTTCCCCGGCACCGCGATCTTCGTGGCCGAGAAGCCGGCCCGCTGACGCCGGACGGACGCGCGGTGCGATCTGGCCGGCGGTGACGCCCCCATGCTGCCCTGGTGAGCGCCGAGCCGATCGCCACACCAACCTCTCCATGGCGTCCGGACCCGCTTCGGCAACAGTGTGCCGACCACATGGTGGAGGAGTTGCTGACGCTGCCGCCCGACGCACCCCGCGTCGAACTGGTCGACGGCGTCATCCACGTGACGCCCTTGCCTACTCTCCACCACCAGGACATCGCCGGCCTGCTGACCTGGTGGCTACGATCCCACGTGCCGGCGCATCTGCGTGCGACCCAGGCGGTGAGCGTCGGGTTGGACGTCGACGCCAGCCGCCGACCGGACGTCCTGCTCCACCGCGCCGAACTGCCGTCCGACTGCTGGCTGCTACGGCCGGCGGACGTCGTCCTGGCCGTCGAGATCGTCTCCCCCGGCACCCGGCGGGTCGACCGGTTCGCCAAGCCGGGCGAGTACGCCGCCGCCGGGATCCCGTTCTACTGGCGGATCGAGCAGGATCCGGTGCACCTCTACGCGTACCGCCTCGGTGATCGGATCGGCCCGGGCGGCGAGCGGCAGTACGAGCTGGTGGACGACGGCAGCGAGGTGATCGAGCTGTCCGAGCCCTTCGCGATCAAGCTGCCGGTCGCGGAGATCCGGCCCTGACCACGCCGTTACTCGGTATCCACTCCGGGTAACCGGGCGGCATGGCCGAGAAGGAGTTCCGCGCCGGCGACCACGTCTCCTGGGCCAGCCACAGCGGCCGGGCGTACGGCGTCGTCAAGGAGAAGCTGACCGAGCGCACCCACGTACGCGGGCACACCGTGAACGCCTCGCCCGAGCAGCCGCAGTACCGGATCACCAACGACGACTCGGGCCGCGACGTCGCCCACCGCCCGGAGGTGCTTCGCCATGAGTCGCGCTGAGGACCCGCAGCAGACGTACCGGGAGTTCACCGACGCGGTGAACATGAAGCCGGGCGAGCTGACCCGCTGGCTGGAGACCGAGGAGTCCAAGCACGTCGGCTGGCACAAGAAGGGCACCAAGGGCGGCGAGTCGGTCGGGCACGACTCCGGCCGCCGGATCGTCGACCTGCTGCGCCGCAAGCGCGCCGACCTCACCGCCGCCGACTACAAGCACATGCGCAAGGTGATCGGGTACGTGCACCGCCACCTGGCGCAACGCCCCTCCGGCGACGTCCGGGAGACCAGGTGGCGCTGGTCGTTGATGAACTGGGGGCACGACCCGCTCAAGGGCTGAGCCGCCGGTCCGTTCGCCGCGCGTTGGTACCGTGCCGGCGATGACGACAGACGTCTCGACCGCCGGCCGTCATCCCCGCGCCGGACAGGTGGTCCTCCTGGCCGGCCTCGGGATCGTCGTCGTCTCGGCGGTCCTCCTGGTGGCGACCGGCAACATCGGCATCAGGTACAGCGCCGACCACAACGGCACCGTACCGATGTGGAGCCGGTGGATCCCGGCGGTGGCCGGCATCGCGCTGATCCGGCTGATCCCACCCGCGGCCGATCCGAGGTGGCCGGACCCGGTGGCGCCGTACCGCGAGGCGGTGCCGCTGCTGCTGGCCGGGATCGCGTTCGCCGCCGTCATGCCGATGCTGGGCGGCGAACCGGCGTACACCGTGGTGAAGCTGGCGCTGCTGCTCGGCGTACCGGCGGTGGTGTTCCTGGCCGCGCGCCGGTGGCCGCCGCGGTGGCGGCCGGGGCCGGCCCCGGCGGACGCCGCCCACCGGTGGGGTCCGGCACTGCCGGTGGCGGTGTGGCTGGTGCTCAGCTACGCGACGCCGCTGGCCGTGCCGGCCAGCGACTGGGGGCGGACGTTCCGACCGGTGACGCTCGTCGTCATCCTGCTGGCCGGCTTCGCGGTGAACGCGCTGCTGGAGGAGGTCTTCTATCGGCGGTGGCTGCAGACCCGGTGGGAGTCGCTGCTGGGCCGCTGGCCGGCGATCGTGCTCGTGTCGCTGGTATGGGCGGCCTGGCACGTGGCCATCCAGGGCACCGGACGGCCCGGAGTCGACCTGGCCACTGTGGTCGTCAACCACGGCGTGCTCGGGTTGTTCCTCGGCTACCTGTGGTCCCGGTACCGCCGGATGTGGCCGCTGCTCGTGGTGCACGGGGCGCTCAACGCGATGCCCGCCCTGCTCGGTCTCTGACCGAGCAGGACGGGTCAGTGGTCGGCGCTGTTCCAGTCGCGGCCGTCGCCCACCGAGACCTCCAGCGGCACCGACAGCGGGTACGCCTCGCCCATCTGCTTGCGCACCAGCGCCTCCAGCGTCTCCCGCTCGCCCGGGGCGACCTCGAAGACCAGTTCGTCGTGCACCTGCAGCAGCATCCGCGAGCGCAGCCCGGCGTCGCGCAGCGCGCTGTCGACGTGCAGCATCGCGACCTTGATGATGTCGGCCGCCGAACCCTGGATCGGGGCGTTGAGCGCCATCCGCTCGGCCATCTCCCGGCGCTGCCGGTTGTCGCTGACCAGGTCGGGCAGGTAGCGGCGGCGGCCCAGGATGGTGGAGGTGTAGCCGTCCTGGCGGGCGCGGGCCACCACCTCCTGGAGGTAGTCGCGGACCCCGCCGAACCCGGCGAAGTAGTTCTCCATCAGCCCGCGCGCCTCCTCGGCGCTGATGCCGAGCTGCTGGGACAGGCCGAACGCGCTGAGCCCGTACGCCAGGCCGTAGTTCATCGCCTTGATCTTGCGGCGCTGGTCGGCGGTGACGTCCCCGACCTCGACGGTGAAGACGGAGGACGCGGTGGCGGCGTGGAAGTCGTGCCCGGAGTTGAACGCCTCGATCAGCGCGTCGTCCGACGACAGGTGCGCCATGATCCGCATCTCGATCTGGCTGTAGTCGGCGGTCAGCAGGCACTCGTAGCCCTCGCCGACCACGAACGCGCGCCGGATCCGCCGCCCCTCCTCGGTGCGGATCGGGATGTTCTGCAGGTTCGGCTCGGTGGAGGACAGCCGCCCGGTCGCCGCCACCGTCTGGTTGAACGTGGTGTGGATCCGGCCGTCGTCGGAGACGGACTTGAGCAGCCCGTCGACAGTCGACTTGAGCTTCGCCACGTCGCGATGGCGCAGCAGGTGGTGCAGCAGCGGGTGCTCGGTCTGCGCGTAGAGCCACTGGAGCGCGTCGGCGTCGGTGGTGTAGCCGGTCTTGATCCGCTTGGTCTTGGGCAGACCCAGCTCGGTGAACAGGATCTCCTGCAACTGCTTCGGCGACCCCAGGTTGAACTCCCGGCCGACCACCTCGTACGCGCCCTGGGCGGCGGCCTTCACCTCGGCGGCGAAGTGCGCCTCCAGCTCGGAGAGGTAGTCGGTGTCGGCGGCGATGCCGGTGCGTTCCATGGTGGCGAGCACCCGCATCAGCGGCAGCTCCACCCCGGCCATCAGCCGCGCCGACTGCTCGCCGTCGCGGGACAGCTCGGCGTCGATCGCGTCGGCCAGGTCGAGCGTCGCGCGGGCCTGGAGCATCAGGTTCTGCTCGGCCACACCCTCGTCGCCGAGCCCGTCGAGGGTGAGCTGACCGGTCTCCGGCGCGTCGACGCGCAGCTCCCGGTGCAGGTAGCGCAGCGCCAGGTCGGTCAGGTCGTACGAGCGCTGGTCGGGGCGGGCGAGGTAGGCGGCGATCTGGGTGTCGCGGGCGATGCCCTGAAGCTCCCAGCCGTGGGCGGCGAACGCCAGCACCGCCGGCTTGCTGTCGTGCAGCACCTTCGGGCGCTCGGCGTCGGCCAGCCACCCGGCCAGCGCGGCCTCGTCGTCGGCGTCCAGCCGGCTCGGGTCGAACCAGGCACCCGCGCCGGCGGCGGTGGCCAGCGCCATCCCGGTCACCGTGGCGGCGTGCCGGCGGTTGGGGCCGGTGTCGAGCGTCACCGCCAGGCCCACCGGTGCGCCCGCCGGTGCGTGCGTGCCGAGCCAGCCCGCGAGCGCGCCCGGCTCGGTGAGCACCTCGCCGGCCAGGTCGAAGCCCGCCTCGGCCTCCGGCTCGACCGCTTCGAGGTATTGGTAGAGCCGGTCGCGCAGGATGCGGAACTGGAGCGTGTCGAAGACCTGGTGCACCGCTTCGCGGTCCCAGCCCTGCCAGCGGGCGTCCTCGGGGCGGACCGGCAGCTCAAGGTCGGAGACCAGGCAGTTGATCTCGTAGTTGCGAATCACGTCGGCCAGCCGCTCGCGCAGGCTGTCGCCGGCCTTGCCCTTGATCTCGTCGGCGCGGGCCACCACGCCCTCGACGCCGCCGTACAGGTTGATCCACTTGGCTGCGGTCTTCGGGCCGACGCCGGGCACCCCCGGCAGGTTGTCGCTGGTCTCGCCGACCAGCGCGGCCAGGTCGCGGTAGCGGTCCGGGGTGACGCCGTACTTCGCCTCGACCGCGGCCGGGTCCATCCGGGCCAGGTCGGAGACGCCCTTGCGCGGGTAGAGCACCGTGACCCGCTCGCCGACGAGCTGGAACGCGTCCCGGTCGCCGGTGGTGATCAGCACGTCCATGCCCTGGTCGCGGGCCTGACAGGCGAGCGTGGCGATGACGTCGTCGGCCTCGTAGCCCTCCTTCTCGACCACCGGCACGCGCAGCGCGGCGAGGACCTCCTTGACCAGGCTGACCTGACCCTTGAAGTCGGTCGGGGTCTCGCTGCGGCCGGCCTTGTACTCGGAGTACTTCTCGGTGCGGAAGGAGCGGCGGGAGACGTCGAACGCCACGACGATGTGCGTCGGCTGCTCGTCGCGCAGCACGTTGATCAGCATCGAGGTGAAGCCGTAGACGGCGTTCGTCGGCTGCCCCGTGGTGGTGGAGAAGTTCTCCACAGGCAGGGCGAAGAACGCCCGGTATGCCAGGGAATGTCCGTCGACGAGGAGCAGGCGCGGCGTCGTAGCTGTCACGGCTGCGACTCTAGTCCGTACGCCCGACAGAGCTGACAACAACAAGGCCCGACACGTGACACTCCGTCACCCAGCTTTCTGGGCCGCACGACCACCGGAGCTGCCCTCCACTCGCGCCCATAGCAATGCGGATACCGCATCTCCGCCTCAACAACAACCCTGCCCCAAGGTTGACTCCGGCCAATACCTCGCCCTACCTTCATCAGCAACCACCAGGAAGTGGAGGAAACATGCGGGGAAAGTTGGCCATCGCAAGTATTGCAGGCTTACTTGCAGTGTCACTGCAGAGCACTCCAGCAACTGCGGCTGAACAGCAGCTTCAAGGAAGGGCGGAGATCTCGTCGGTGATGCCGACGCCGGACTCATCCGTCAGGCCGTACGGCGAATGCACCCTGATCGTCGTTTGCGGGACGGTCTGGAACTTCCTTCCCAGCTACTACTCCATCAAGGTTGCGCGTTTCGGCGTCGGCACATCCAGTTGTGCCACCTGGAACGCCGGCACCCAGAAGTGCACCATATACAGC
Source organism: Micromonospora sp. WMMB482 (assembly GCF_019038635.1). Classification (NCBI taxonomy): domain Bacteria; kingdom Bacillati; phylum Actinomycetota; class Actinomycetes; order Micromonosporales; family Micromonosporaceae; genus Micromonospora; species Micromonospora sp. WMMB482. Next base: position 316,627 of record NZ_JAHOPD010000020.1, read on the forward strand.
CTGCCTAGCAACAAATCGAGCAAGGATATTGGAATCGCGGACGCCGACGGCTACACAAACAGTAGCGGATGGTACTACACGGGCGGGACAAAGCGAAGCGCCAATGTCTGGACGAAAATAACAGACGCCCAATCAGCAACTTGCGTGGAACAGCGAGTTGGGGCTGTCTGCACCATCAACTAGTTTAGTGTTCGGATAGAGTTGACCTCAGGGCGGACTGGGAGGAATTTCACCAGTCCGCCCTGAGATGACTAGAGCACCTTGGCCAGGAACGCCTTGGTCCGCTCGTGCTGCGGCGCCGAGATCACCTCGCGCGGGTCGCCCTGCTCGACCACCACGCCGCCGTCCATGAACACGAGATGGTCGCCCACCTCCCGGGCGAAGCCGATCTCGTGGGTCACCACGATCATCGTCATGCCGTCGCGGGCCAGGTCCTTCATCGTGTCCAGCACCTCGCCCACCAGCTCGGGGTCGAGCGCGCTGGTCGGCTCGTCGAACAGCATCAGCTTCGGCCGCATGGCCAGCGCCCGGGCGATCGCCACCCGCTGCTGCTGGCCGCCGGAGAGCTGACCGGGGTACGCGCCGAGCTTGTCGCCCAGCCCCACCCGGTCCAGCAGCTGCGCGGCGTGCTCCCGGGCCTGCGCCTTCTTGGCCTGGCGCAGCAGCACCGGCGCCTCGGTGACGTTCTGCAGCACCGTCATGTGCGGGAACAGGTTGAACCGCTGGAACACCATGCCGATGGCGCGGCGCTGCGCGGCCACCTCCTTGTCCCGCATCTCGTAGAGCTTGCCGCCGCGCTCCCGGTAGCCGATCAGGTCGCCGTCGACCCGGATCCGGCCGGCGTCGATCTTCTCCAGGTGGTTGATGCAGCGCAGGAACGTCGACTTGCCGGAGCCGGAGGGCCCGAGCAGGCAGCACACCTCGCCGGAGCGGACCTCCAGGTCGATGCCCTTGAGCACCTCCAGCGGCCCGAACGACTTGTGCACCTGCTCGGCCCGCACCATCAGCCCGGACTCGGCCGCCGGCACGGTGGTCTGCGTGGGCACGATCAGCTCGCTCACTTCACCACCCCCGCGCCGCCGCCGGTCTCGGCCGTCATCCCCCGCAGCTTCAGCCGGGCCCGGCCGCTCACGCCGTAGCCCTTGCCGAAGTGGCGTTCCAGGTAGTACTGGCCGACCAGCAGGATGCTGGTCAGGAACAGGTACCACAGGCACGCCGCGACGTACATCGGAAAGATCTGGAAAGTCCGTTTGCCGACGGCGTCGAGCTGGAAGAACAGCTCCACGCTCACCGGTACGTAGAGCAGCAGGGACGTGTCCTTGAGCATGGCGATGGTCTCGTTGCCGGTCGGCGGGATGATCACCCGCATCGCCTGCGGCAGCACCACCCGGCGCAGCAGCTGGGCGCGGCTCAGGCCGAGCGCCTGGGCGGCCTCGGTCTGGCCGGGGTCCACCGACTGGATGCCGGCCCGGACGATCTCCGCCATGTACGCGGCCTCGGAGAGCGCGAGGCCGAGCAGACCGGCCATGAAGCCGGTGAGGATGTCCCGGGACGAGAACCCGAACAGCCGCAGTTGCAGGTTGTCGATGCCGAACAGCTGGCCGATCTGGGTGTCGAACGGCACCCCGAACTCGACCCGGCTCCACAGGATGCCGATGTTGCCGAAGACGGCCAGCAGCACCAGCCGGGGCACGGCCCGGAAGAACCAGGTGTAGAGCCAGGCCACGCCGCGCAGGATCGGGTTGTCCGACAGCCGCATCACCGCGATCACCACGCCGAGCGTGACGCCGATCAGCATTGCGCTGACGGTCATCAACACGGTGCCGCGCAGCAGCCCCTCGATGATCGGCGGCCGGAACATTCTGCCGACCATGAAGGACCAGTTGAAGGCCTCGTTCGTGACCAGCAGGTGGACGAACATCGCGGCCAGGACGGAGAGCACCGCCACCGCGACCCATCGTCCGGGGTGCCGCACGGGCACGGCCTTGATCGGTTCCGGCCGTGCCCGTGCGGTTGTCGCTTCCTCGGTGGTCATGTCGTCACGGGTTGATCGCGGGGTCCGTGATCGCGCCGTCTCCCACCTTCCACTTGTCGAGCACCTGCTTGTACGAGCCGTCGGCGATCACGGCCTTGGTCGCGTCGCGCACCGCCTCGGCCAGCTGCGTCTGCTCCTTGGCCAGCACGTAGCCGTACGGTGCCGCCTCGTACTGCTTGTCCAGCAGCTCCAGGGCGTCGTTGGACTGCGTCACCGCGTACACGCCGACCGGGTAGTCGGCGAGCATGGCGTCGTCCTTGCCGGACACGACGGCGGCGGTGGCGGCGTCCTGACCCGGGAACTGGTCGATGGTGATCGCCGGCTTGCCCGCGTCGGTGCACGCCTTGGACCGCTTCCGGATGTCCTCGACCTGGACCGTGTCCTTCTGGACCGCGATCTTCTTGCCGCAGGCGTTGTCCAGTGCGACCCCGGCCGGGTTGCCCCTCTTGGTCACCCACTGGGTGCCGACCTGGAAGTAGCTGACCATGTTGGCCTGGGCCTTGCGGTCGTCGTTGATGGTGAACGACGAGACGCCGGCCTCGTACTTACCGGAGTTGACGCCGTTGATGATGTCGCCGAACGGCGCCGAGACGAACTCCGCCTCGAGGCCCAGCTTGGCCGCCACGGCGGTGAACAGCTCGACATCGAAGCCGATCACGGTCTTGCCGTCGGTGTCCAGGAACTCCGCCGGGGCATACGTGGAGTCGGTGCCCACCACGATCTTGCCGTCCGACTTGATCGCGTCCGGGACCTTCGCGGCCAGCGCGGCGTCGACCGACGACGAGACGCTGGGGCCGTCACCGGGCTGCGTGGTGCTCTCCTCCTCGCCGCACGCGGCGAGGGAGAGCAGCAGGACGGCCGCACCGGCGACGCCGAGCGCCGCCCGCCGTCCGGGGTTGGGGTGGAACATGGCTGTACTCCTAAGGTGCGAGGGGTCGGTCGGTCAGGCCACGCCGAGGTATGCCTCTTTGACCGAGGGGTCGTGCAGCAGGTCCGTGCCGGTGCCGCTCTTGACGATCCGGCCGGTCTCCAGCACGTACGCCCGGTGGGCGCGCGCCAGCGCCTGCTGGGCGTTCTGCTCCACCAGCAGGATGGTGGTGCCCTGCTGGTTGATCTCCGTGATGATCGTGAAGATCTGCTGGATCAGCATCGGCGCGAGACCCATCGACGGCTCGTCGAGCAGCAGCAGCTTCGGCCGGCTCATCAGCGCCCGGCCGACCGCGAGCATCTGCTGCTCGCCGCCGGAGAGCGTGCCGCCGGCCTGCTTGCGCCGCTCGGCCAGCCGCGGGAACAGGTCCAGCACCCGGGCCAGGTCCTGGGCGATACCGGCCTTGTCGCGCCGGGTGTAGGCACCCATGTCCAGGTTCTCCAGCACCGACATGCCGGGGAAGATGCCCCGGCCCTCGGGCGCCTGGCACAGCCCGCGCCGGACCCGCAGGTCGGCCCGGAGCTTGGTGATGTCCTCACCGGCGAACTTGATCGTGCCGGAGGCGACCGGCCGGATGCCGGAGATCGCCCGCATGGTGGTGGACTTGCCGGCGCCGTTCGCGCCGATCAGCGCGACGATCTCCCCCTCGTCCACGGTCAGGCTGATGCCGTGCAGCGCCTGGATCCGCCCGTAGAGCAGGCTCACGTCCTCGATCTCAAGCAGCATCGTCCGGCACCCCCAGGTACGCCGCGACCACCTTCGGGTTGTCCCGCACCTCGGCGGGCAGCCCTTCGGCGATCTTCTTTCCGAACTCCAGGACCACGATCCGGTCGGTCACGCCCATCACCAGGCGCATGTCGTGCTCGATCAGCAGCACCGTGACGCCCTGATCCCGGATCTGCCGGATGAGCTGGAGCAGCTCCTCCTTCTCCGCCGGGTTGAAGCCGGCCGCCGGCTCGTCCAGGCAGAGCAGCGCCGGGTCGGTGGCCAGCGCACGGGCGATCTCCAGCCGTCGCTGCTCGCCGTAGGACAGGTTGCGGGCGAACTCGTGCATCCGGTTGCTGATGCCGACGAACTCCAGCAGGCGCTCGGCCTTCTCCCGGCCCTCGCGCTCCTCCTTCCAGTGCCGCGGCAGGCGCAGCAGCGCGGAGATCACGCTCGTCTTGTGGTGCGCGTCCGCGCCGACCTGGACGTTCTCCAGCGCGGTCATCTCCGGGAAGAGGCGGATGTTCTGGAACGTACGGGCCATGCCCATCCGGGTGATCTGGTGGCGCTTCTTGCCACTGATCTTCTGGCCCCGGAACCGGATCTGCCCCTCGCTGGGCTGGTAGATGCCGGTCATCGCGTTGAAGCAGGTGGTCTTGCCGGCGCCGTTCGGGCCGATCAGGCCGAGGATCTCACCCTTGTAGAGGGTGAAGTCCACGTCGTTGAGGGCCACCACGCCACCGAACCGCAGCGTGACGTGGTCGACCTCCAGCAACGGCTCCCGCTCGTCGACCGTCTCGACGGCGGGGGCCGCCGCCTGGGCCGGAACGGCCGGGGTCTGCTCGGTGTCACTCACCGACGATCACCTCCTTGCGGCGGTCCTTGAACTCCGCCGCCCGTCGCCGGTTCGGGATCAGGCCCTGCGGCCGGAAGATCATCATTACCACGAGCACCAGACCGAAGAAGAGGAACCGGTACTCGTACAGCTCCACGCCGAACAGCTCGATGCCGCGGAACCGCTCGATCATGTACGCCACCAGGCCGCCGCCGACGATCGCGCCGACGATGTTGCCCGAGCCACCGAAGATGACAGCGGCCAGGATGATGATCGAGTTGAGCAGCTCGAAGTTCTGCGAGTTGACGAAGTTCTGCTTACCGGCGAACAACGCGCCGGCCAGGCCGGCGATCGCCGCGCCGGAGGCGAACGCCCACAGCTTGAACTTGAACGTCGGCACGCCCATCAGCTGGGCCGCGTCCTCGTCCTCCCGGATCGAGATCCAGGCCCGGCCGACCCGGCTGTGGGTCAGGTTCCGCACCCCGATCACCACCAGGATGATCAGCGTGAGCACCAGCCAGTAGTACGGGCGGGCGTCCAGCACGCCGAACCACGGCCGGCCGTCGGCGTACTCGCCGGGCGGGTGCGGGATCTGGTTGAAGCCGCGCTGTCCCTTGAGGAACTCGGAGCTGACCGCCGCGATCCGGATCATCTCGGCGAAGCCGAGCGTCACCAGCGCCAGGTAGTCGCCGCGCAGGCGCAGCGTCGGCGTACCGAGCATGACGCCGGAGACCATGGTCAGGGCGATCGCGATCGGCACCACCAGCAGCCACGGCCACAGCGTCTTGATGTCGCTGCTCGGCGAGGTCAGCACCGCGACCGTGTACGCGCCGACGGCGAAGAAGCCGAAGTAGCCGAGGTCGAGCAGCCCGGCGAAGCCGACCACGATGTTGAGCCCGACCGCCAGCAGCACGTAGATCGAGACCGTGAACATCACCTGGGTGAAGTTCGCTCCCGGAGTCGGGATGGGCCCGAGGTACTGGTAGAACTCCTTGTTCGGCAGCGCGTAGAAGAACGCGATGACCGCGACGAGCAACACCCAGCGCACCCAGCGCGGCGCGTGGTGCCAGCGCTCCGAGATCGCGTGCCGGCCCTGCCGCAGCTTGTCCGCCGCCGTCTCCCGCCGCTCCGGCGGGTCGATGGTGGTCGTCATGCGCGTGCCCTCCCCAGTGATTCGCCGAGCAGACCGGTCGGCCGGAACATCAGCAGCACGACCAGCACCGCGAACGCGGCGAAGTCCTTCCACTGACTACCGAACAGGCCCGCGGCGTAGTTCTCCACGACGCCGAGCAGCAGACCGCCGACGAGCGCGCCGCGCAGGTTGCCGATACCGCCGAGCACCGCCGCGGTGAACGCCTTGAGGCCCAGCAGGAAGCCGACACTGTAGGTGAGCGTCTGGATCCGCACGTCGTAGAGCAGGCCCGCGACGCCGGCCATGGTGCCACCGGCGATGAAGACCATCAGGATGATGCGGTCCTTGTTGACGCCCATCAGGGCCGCCGTGTTGGCGTCCTGGGCCACCGCGCGGATGCCGCGGCCGGTACGGCTGCGGTTGATGAACTGGTCCAGCGCGAACATCATCACCAGCGCGGAACCGACGGTGAGCAGCTGCACCGCGTCGATCGGCACCCCGGCGATGTGGAACAGCGGCTTCGAGCTGACCAGGATGGGCGCGCCCTCCGGCAGACGGCGGGTGTAGACGCCGAACGCCTCGGAGATGGCGATCGACGCACCGATGGCCGTGATGAGGAACGCCAGCGGCGGCGCGTTGCGCTTCCGCAGCGGCCGGTACGCGACCCGCTCGATCACCGTGGCGGTGCCCGCCGAGGCGATGGCCGCCACGATCATCGCCACCAGCAGGTAGAACAGGATCGAGCCGATGCCGCTGACCTGCGAGTTCTGGTCGAGCCCGAAGCCGTTCCAGGTCCAGATCGCGGCGAACGCGCCGGCGATGAAGACCTCGGAGTGGGCGAAGTTGATGAGCCTTAGCACGCCGTACACGAGCGTGTAGCCGAGCGCGACCAGGGCGTAGATGGCGCCCTGCGTCAAGCCGGTCGTGGTGAGTTCTCCGAAGTTGGAGAACAATCCGTCGAAGTCCAAGGGAGGGACGCTCCGTCGCTCAAGAGAAAAAGAGGGTGCGGCCGGGAGCCAGCTCCCGGCCGCACCCGCGATCACTACTCAAATCGCCAGTCCAGCGATCGACCGATCAGGACTTGGGGATCTCCTGGTCCGGGACGACCTTGCCGCCCTGCACCTTGAACGCCCAGACCTTGACCTGCGCCGGGTCGAGCTCGCCGCCCTCGACGAACTTGTAGGTGGCGGCCACGCCCTCGCCGCTGTAGCCCTTCACGAACTCCAGCAGGTCGGCGCGGGTGGTCTTGCCGTCCTTGATGCCCGCCAGCAGGATGTTCGCCGCGTCGTAGGCGGTGTCGCTGTAGGTGCCCGGGTCGGTGCCGTTGAGCGCCTTGAAGTCGGCGGCGAAGGTGCCGCGGGCCTCGGTGGACGGCTGGCACGGGCAGGTGAGGATGGTGCCCTCGGCGGCGGCCGCACCGGCGGAGGTGATGTACGCGCCGTCGTTCACGCCGTCACCGGCGACCAGCGGAGCGGTGACCCCGGCAGCGGTGAGCTGCTTACGGATCAGGCCGGCCTCCTGGTAGTAGCCGCCGTAGAAGACCGCCTTGACGTTGGCGGCCTTGACCTTGGTGACCACACCGGAGAACTCGGTCTGCTTGCCCTCGCCCTGGACCTTGTCGCTGCCCACGACCGAGGCGCCGAGAACCTTCTTGACCTCGTCGGCCAGGCCGGCGCCGTACGCGGACTGGTCGTCGATGACGTAGACCCGGTCGGCCTTCATCACGTTCTTGATGTAGTTACCGGCGGCGGGGCCCTGGCTCAGGTCGTTGCCGACCGCGCGGAAGAAGGTCTTCCAGCCCTGCTCGGCGAGGCTGGGACGGGTCGCGGAGGGGGTGATGGTGACCAGGCCGGCCTCGTTGAACAGCGGACCGGCGGCCTCGGACTCGCCCGAGTAGGCCGGACCCACGACACCCAGGATCTTGGTGTCGTCGATCGCCTTCTGGGCCAGACCCGGCGCCTGGTCCGGGCTGCCCTGCGAGTCGAGCTCGGCGAGCTCGACCTTGCAGTCCGGGTTCTCCTTGTTGTACTTGTCGACGGCCAGCTTGACGCCGTTCTTCTCGTTGATGCCCAGCGCGGCCGAGCTACCGGTCAGCGCGCCGAAGAAAGCGATCTTGCTCCCGCAGGCGCTGCCCCCGGAACCCTCATCGTCGCTGCCGCTGGAACAAGCGGTGCCACCGGCGACGAGCGCCAGCATGGCGACCCCGCCGATCACGCGTGCGAGCTTCTGCCTCAAGGCCCGAACCCTCCTCCGTCCATGATCCGAACCACCCGCCGCTGATTGGCCCTTGCGGGGTGGACGAACCAAGACCGTCGTCGCCGGTCTGGGGCGGGACGTTATCCCACCGCGAGCGGTGGCGTAAGACCTGGAAAGCTTGGTTGACCGAACCGTTACACGCCGTGGCGGATTCAAGCCGATCGCCGTAAGAACCGTAGGCGTGACAAGGCTTTCGCCGACTATTCCTCGGTAACGGGCGATGCCCGTCTTACCCGCTACCGATCGACGGCTGGCAACGCCCCCCACCAGGCACGGGACGTTTTCCCGTCATCGGCGACCACGAGCAGCCCGTCGTCGCGGACAGCCACCGCCAGCGCGGCGTCACCCCCGTCCGGCACCGGCACCGGCGTGATCACCGGAAGCCACGACTCGCCGCCGTCACCCGACATCCAGAGCCGTCGCTGAGCCCCGTCGCCGGTCACCGCGACGAGCCGCCCACCCGACGCCGCGAGCGCGTCCACCGACGACACCCCGGGGCCCGCCGAACCGAACCCGCCGACCCGCCGCCACCCCTGCCCCGTACCCGCCGAACCGGCCGACGGCGAGCCGCAGTCGTCGCGCCCGCGCCACACCGCGAAGCGGTCACCCAGCGGGCCGACCGCCATCGGCCCGCCGTCGGCCGCCACCACCCGCTCCGCCGCCCCGGCCGCACCCGCCGGCACCGGCAGAGCCACCCGCCGCCACACCCGGCCGTCTGCCGAGAACCAGGAAAGCGGCGTCCGGGCCGTCCCGCCGGGCGGCAGCAGCGACCCCACCACCAGCCAGCCCGGCCCCACCGCCGCCACGTCGTACGCCGCCGTCCGGCCCCGGCCGTCACCGGCCAACTCCGCGACCCCCTCGCGCAGGACGAACCCCTCCGCGTCCGGCGACGACCACACCGCCGCACCGTCCGCGCGCGCCCCGGCGACCAGCCAGCCGCCCGGACCCGCCGCCAGCCGCGACGCGCTCACCGCGCGCGGGCCGCCGAACGACTCGAACGCCGCCGGCACCTCCCGCAGCGGCCCACCAGCACGCCACACCCACGTTCCGGTACGCGGATTGCCGTGCACGCCACCGGTCTTCGCGCCCAGCGCGGCCATCCCGTCGTCGCGGCAGGCCACCGCGTACAGCACGTGCTGGCGGCCGTAGAACGTCTGCGCCCGTACCGGAATCGGCGCCCAGGTCACGCCGTCCGGTGAGGACCACGCCGCCGGGCGGGTCTCCCCCGCCGGGTCGACGAGCCCGCCCACCACGTACCACCGGCCGGCGCACCGCGCCGCGTCGCGCGGCACCGGCCGTCCGGTGGCGCCGGCGGGCAGGGCCAGCTCCACGGGCTGCCACCGCGGGCTCACCGGCGCCGGCTGCGGCAGCGGTCGCGGGGTGGCGTGACAGGCCGCCAGCAGCAGCGCGGCGGCAGCGGCGACGAGGACCGGCCGGACGCGCGCGGGAGACATGGATCCGATCCTATCGATCGGACGCCTCCCGGGCGGGTCAGGGCGTGGGCTGTTCCACCTCGCCGCCGGCGGTCTCGGCGAGGATCCGCTCGGCGACCTCCTTCATGGTCATCCGGTGGTCCATCGCAGTGCGCTGGATCCACTTGAACGCCTGCGGCTCGTTCATCCCGTACGTGGTCATCAACGCGCCCTTGGCACGCTCGACGGTCTTGCGGATCTCCAGCCGGTCGGTGAGACCGGCCACCTCCGACTCCAGCGCGGCGATCTCCGAGTAGCGGGACAGCGCGATCTCGACCGCCGGCACCAGGTCGCTCTTCTGGAACGGCTTGACCAGGTACGCCATCGCGCCCGCCGCCCGCGCCCGCTCGACCAGGTCACGCTGGCTGAACGCGGTCAGGATGATCACCGGGGCGATGCGCGCGCCGGCGATCCGCTCGGCGGCGGCCAGCCCGTCCATGATCGGCATCTTGATGTCGAGGATGACCAGGTCCGGCTTGAGCTCCTCGGCGAGCTTGACGGCGGTCTCACCGTCACCGGCCTCGCCGGCCACCTCATAGCCCTCTTCGACGAGCATCTCGGCCAGGTCCAGCCGGATGAGCGCCTCGTCCTCGGCGATCAGAACGCGCTTGCGCTCGGCGTCCGCCTGCATCTCGCCCACGAGCCACTCCCACCATCGATCCCGGCACGGTCACCACCCATGCTCCCGCATGAGCCTAGTCGGGTACAGTTACCGCACCCCGCCGGGATGGTGGAACGGAATACACGGAAGTCTCAAACACTTCTGCCCGAAAGGGCTTGCGGGTTCGAATCCCGCTCCCGGCACTTCTTGTCATACACGTGTTCGAGGATGTTGCTGTGCATCCTCCCGAAATGCGGGCACGAGCCCGCGCCCTTCGCGCCCGGGGTCACAACATCCATTCGGTGGCCCGCAGCCTTTCCCTGCCCTACACCACGGTCTGGCACTGGTGCGTCGACCGGCCCCAGCCGGCAGTCTTCGGCAGCGCGGTCCGCTGCTTCCGCTGCCGCCCCGACCAGGAGGGGCCGCCTGATCCCGCCGCCTACGCCTACCTGCTCGGGCTCTATCTCGGTGACGGGCACCTGGTTACCACCGACCGAACGCCGGTGCTCCGCGTCTACTGTGCCGACGCCTGGCCGAACCTGATCGATAAGTGCGACGCCGCGATGCGGGCGGTGTTGGCCAACAAGGTGCAGCGCATCCAGAAGCGGGGCTGTGTCGCCGTACAGAGCACCGCCGCCCACTGGCCGTGCCTGTTTCCCCAGCACGGGCCAGGCAAGAAACACGAGCGACCGATCGTCCTGGCCGACTGGCAGCGCACCATCGTCGAGGCCCAGCCGGGCGACCTGCTGCGGGGTCTGTTCCACTCCGACGGCTGCCGCTTCGCCAACCGGGTCGTCGTTCGCGGGAAGGAATACGTCTATCCCCGCTACATGTTCTCCAACCGCTCCACCGACATCATGGCGCTGTGCCAGTGGTCCCTCGACCTGCTCGGCATCGCGTGGCGGATGAACCTGCCGTGGTCGCTGTCCGTAGCCCGTCGGGAGGCCGTCGCCGCGCTGGACCGGCATGTCGGCCCGAAGTCTTGACTCGGCCGGGCGTCAGATCCGCGACAGCGCCTGCGCGAGATCCGCCCGCAGGTCCTCCGGGTCCTCCAGGCCGACCGAGACGCGCAGCAGCCCGCCGGACGGCTTGGCGTCGCCCTCGACCGGCCGGTGGGTGAGCGACGCCGGGTGCTGGATCAGCGTGTCGACGCCGCCGAGCGACACCGCGTGGGTGATCAGCTCGCAGGCGCCGGCGACCTCGGCCGCGGCGGGCGCGCCGCCGCGCACCTCGAAGGCGAGCAGGCTGCCGGTGCCGGACATCTGACGGCCGACCAGCCCGGCCGGGTCGTGCAGCGACGGGTGGTGGACGCGCTCGACGGCAGGGTGCCCGGCGAGCCAGGCGGCGAGCTTCTCGGCGCCTGCCTGCTGGGCGCGGACGCGCAGCGGCAGGGTCTGGATGCCGCGGTGCAGCAGGTACGCGCCGAGCGGGTGCAGGACGGCGCCGGTGACGGCGCGGACCTGACGCAGCCGGGCGGCCCACTCGGGTGCGCAGGCGACGACGCCGGCGAGGACGTCGCCGTGGCCGCCGATGCTCTTGGTGGCGCTGTGCAGCACGAGCGCGGCGCCGTGGCGGGCGGGCTGCTGGAGCACCGGCGTGGCGACTGTGTTGTCGACGAGCAGCGGGACGTCACCGGCGGCGTGGACGAGTGCGGCGATGTCGACCAGGTCGAGGCTGGGGTTGGCCGGCGTCTCGACCACGACCAGGGCGGTGTCGGGGCGGATCGCTGCGGCCACGTCGGCGGCGGTGGCCCAGGTGACCTCCGTGCCGAGCAGCCCGGTGGCGAGGACGTGGTCGGTGCCGCCGTAGAGGGGACGGACGGCGACGACGTGCCGCTTGCCGTCGCGGGTGGCAGCGAGCAGGGTGGCGGTGAGCGCGGCCATGCCGCTGGCGAACGCGACGGCCTCGGCGGTGCCTTCGAGCTGGGCGAGCGCGGTCTCGAACCGGGCCACTGTGGGGTTCCAGAGGCGCTGGTAGACGGCGCTGCCGCCGGCCGGGAGGGTGCCGCCGGTGGCGAGCGTCTCGTAGTCGTCCCCGCCGCCGGCGACCGAGGGCAGCGGGTTGGTGGTGGACAGGTCGATCGGCGGGACGTGGACGCCGAGCCCGGCGAGGTCGGCGCGCCCGGCGTGTACGGCTGCGGTGTCCACGGAAGTCATGCCGGAAGCGTCGAACATGACGATGGCGGGAGGCAAGAGCAGCGAACAAGATTCTGGAAGATGCACTTCCGTGCGGCTCCGATTCGGTGAAGGATGGTCCGATGCCTGCCGCACCGAATGATGTACGGCCGTTCTCCGGCCTGGACGACACCGACCGCGCGATCCTCACCGAACTGGCGGCCGACGGTCGGCTGCCGAACAACGCGCTGGCCGAGCGGGTGGGGGTGGCGCCGTCGACGTGTCTGACGCGTACCCGGGCGCTGCGCGAGTGCGGGGCGATCCGCGGGTTCCACGCCGAGGTGGACCCGGCGGCGGTGGGCCTGCCGTTGCAGGCGCTGGTCTCGGTGCGGTTGACCGCGCACGAGCGGGCCGCCGTGGACGCGTTCCGGGCCCGGTCGGTACGGCTGCCGGGGGTGGTGTCGGTGTTCCACGTGGCGGGCGCGGAGGACTACGTGCTGCACGTGCGGGCCGCCTCCGGGGACGCGCTGCGGGACTTCGTGCTCGATCATCTCGCTGTCGATCCGGCGGTGCAGCACACCCAGACCAGCCTGATCTTCGAGCAGGCCCGGGGTATGGGGTAGCGCACCCGGCGGAACAATTCCGGCACGTGGCCTGTTGCACCACGCTGTGATCGACGTACCGATGTCTGTTCTTGATCTTGCCCCGGTGGCGGCGACCGGCAACGCCGGTGAGGCGCTGCGGTGCACCACGGAGCTGGCCCGCCGCACCGAGGAGCTGGGCTACCGCCGGTTCTGGGTGGCCGAGCACCACAACATGCCCGCGATCGCGAGTTCCGCCCCGGCGGTGCTGCTCGCGCACCTGGCGGCGAACACCAGCTCGATCCGGCTCGGCTCGGGCGGCGTGATGCTGCCCAACCACGCGCCGCTTGTGGTGGCCGAGCAGTTCGGCACGCTGGAGGCCCTGCACCCGGGCCGGATCGACCTGGGCATCGGCCGGGCGCCCGGCACCGACCAGGTGAGCGCGCTGGCGCTGCGCCGCACCATGGAGGGCCTGTCCGCGGAGCACTTCCCGCGTGAGCTGGCCGACCTGATGAACTACTTCTCCGGCGCCGAGCCGGGCCCGATCACCGCGACGCCGGGCCGCGGCCAGTCGCCGCAGGTGTGGCTGCTCGGGTCCAGCGGGTTCAGCGCGCAACTGGCCGGTCTGCTCGGGCTGCCGTTCTCGTTCGCGCACCACTTCAGCTCGCAGAACACGATCCCGGCGTTGCAGCTCTACCGGCAGAACTTCCGGCCGTCGCAGTGGCTGGACCGGCCGTACGCGATGGTGGCGGTCAACGCGGTCTGCGCGGAGACCGACGAGCGGGCGCAGTGGCTGGCCGGGCCGGCCGGGCTGTCGTTCCTGAAGCTGCGGTCGGGGCGGCCGGAGCCGCTGGTCACGCCGGAAGAGGCGGCGGCGTACCCGTACTCGGAGTTCGAGCGGGAGTTCGTCGCCCAGCGCCGCGACGGCCAGGCGACCGGTTCGCCGGAGACGGTGGCCCGGCAGCTCGGTGGGTTGCTGGAGCGCACCGGCGCGGACGAGCTGATGCTCACCACGATGGTGTACGACGTGGCCGACCGGGTCCGCTCGTTCGAGCTGATCGCCGAGAAGGTGGCGGGCGGGCTGCGCCGGGAGGGCTGAAACACGCTCTTCATAGCCACGTCACCGCGCCGTCGCGCGGGACGCATAACTTTGTCCCCGGTGGTGGTACGGCATTCCCGGTCGGGACGGGTCGGGAATGCTGCGGTGTGGTGCACCGGGTCGCCGGCGGAGCGGATTCCGCGGCCGGCGACCCGGTGCCTGCCGTTTCAGCGCAGGTAGATGTTCGGCGCGGGCGGGGTGCTCATGCCGTCGCCGAGGAAGTAGCCGGGGTGCGGCGGCTGGTTGTAGGCGGTGTTCTGCCAGGCCACCGCCACCCGGTACTGCGGGTCGTGCATCAGCGTCGGCAGCCGCAGGCCGGTGGTCACGGGCGTGCTGTAGATCCGCAGCGCGGTGCTGTCGGAGGTGCGCCAGACGACCTCCTCCCGCCAGTCGCCGAGCAGGTCCGCCGAGAGCGCCGGGGTGGACTTGGTGCCGTTGTTCGAGGCGACGCCGCTGCCGGTGAGCAGCCGTGTCTCGCCTCCGGTGCCGTACTTGTCGATCTTCGTGGCGTCGAGCAGTTCCCGGACCGGGTCGCCGTCCCACCAGATCAGGAAGTTCGCCGACGACGGTTTGCGCCCGACGTTCCGCCCCCGGGTGTCGAGCAGCCCGTTGACCGCTGACGACCAGGACTCCGCACCCGGGCTGCCGGCCCAGACGTCGGCGGAGACGCCGCGGCCGTTGTCGCCGCTCGGCGCGGTCTGCCAAATGATCTGCCCGGTACGCGCGTCGGCCGTCCAGGAGCTGGGCTTGCTGCCGTCCTCGTCGACCTTGAACACCTCCAGGCCGGAGTGGGAGGGGTCGAGGTCACCGACGTGCAGGGCGTCGCCGTGGCCGTTGCCGGTGGAGTACAGCAGCCGGCCGTTGTCGTCGATCGTGGCGGCGCCGTACACGATCTCCTGGCGTCCGTCGTTGTCCACGTCGGCCACGGAGAGCTGGTGGTTGCCCTGGCCGGCGGCTGCGCCGTTGCCGGAGGCGTTCGAGTCGAACGTCCAGCGCCTGCGCAGCGTGCCGTCGCGGAAGTCCCACGCCGCGACGACGGCCCGGGTGTAGTAGCCGCGCGCCATGATCAGCGAGGGGCGCTGCCCGTCCAAATACGCGGTGCCGGCGAGGAACCGGTCGACCCGGTTGCCGTACGAGTCGCCCCAGGACGAGACGGTGCCGCGCGGCGGATCGTAGTCGACGGTGGACAGCGCCGCGCCGGTGCGGCCGTCGAACATGGTCAGGTACTCCGGGCCGGCGAGCACGTAGCCGCTGGAGTTGCGGTGGTCGGCCGAGCCGTTCCCGATCACCTGGCCGGTGCCGGAGCGGGTGCCGTCGGCGGTCTTCATGGCCACCTCGGCGTCCCCGTCGCCGTCGTAGTCGTACACCTGGAACTGGGTGTAGTGGGCCCCGGCGCGGATGTTGCGGCCGAGGTCGATGCGCCACAGCCGGGTGCCGGTGAGCGTGTACGCGTCGACGTAGACGTTGCCGGTGTAGCCGGACTGCGAGTTGTCCTTGGCGTTCGACGGATCCCACTTGAGGACGAACTCGTAGCGGCCGTCGCCGTCGAGATCACCGACGCTCGCGTCGTTCGCGGAGTAGCCGTACCCCTCCCCGGCGGGGGTGGTGCCGCCGGGCGGCGGCTGGATCGGCACGTCCAGCCAGCCGTTGGCGAACTGGAGCGCCGGGGCCGACGCCGCCTGCTCCGCGCCGTTCACCACGGCCCGCACGGTGTACGGCGAGCCGGGCGCCGCGCCGCTGTCCAGGTACGTGGTGGCCCCGGTGATCGGACTGCCGTTGACCTTGGTGCCGCCGCGGTAGAGGTTGAACGCCACCCCCGTGGTCTCGGTGCCGAGCAGCCGCCAGGAGACCAGGTTCCCGCTGCCGGAGCGGACGCTGACAAGGCCCCGGTCGAGGTCCTCCATCTGCTTCGCGCCGGCCGGCGGGGTGGTCGGCGGCGGTGTGGTGGGCGGGGGCGGCGTCGACGGCGGCGGGGTGGTGGACGGCGCGCCGGTGCAGGCGGTGCCGTTGAGCGTGAACGCGGCCGGGACCGGGTTCGACGTGTTGTTCCACGAGCCGTTGAAGCCGAGGTTCGCGGTGCCGCCGGTGCCGATGGCCGCGTTGTAGCCGGCGTCGCGGGCGCTGACCTGGGCGCCGGACTGGCTGACAGTCGCGTTCCACGCCTGGACGACCTGCTGGCCGGCGGCGAAGCTCCAGCCGACGGTCCAGCCGTCGACCGGGTCGCCGAGGTTCGTCACTGTCACGTCGGCGCCGAAGCCGCCGCTCCACTGGTTGGTGATCCGGTAGTCGACCCGGCAGGCGACCGCCGCCGCGGCCGCCGTCATCGTGGTGAGCGCGCCGGCCGACAGGGTGACCGCCGAGGCCACGGCGAACAGCGCGATCCGGCGGCGAGGGATGATGGGGTGCACGGGGAATGCCTTTCGCGGAGGTCAGGCACGCGAGCGGGGCCGGTCTGCCCGGACCGGCGGACACGTGCCCTGACGCGACGGGGCGACGTCAACGCATCGACGTCGGTGATTCGGCTCCGCGCTCCGTCAGCCTAGGCCAACGCCGGACACCCCCACAAGCGCCGACGCTCGCCAGGCACGTCGCACGCCTCCATCCCGTCCCGACACAGTGGCGGCCGGCATCGCGGCGGTCAGCGACAGGCACGGCGGGTCGGCGGCACGGCGGGTCGGCGGCACGGCGGGTCGGCGGGTCGGCGACACAGTCGCGGGCGGCGGCGGTCGGCACGGCAGAGTCGCGGCGGGCGGCGAAAAGAGACAGCCGACAACCGATATGCCTCTCGGTCATATTTATGACCGAGAGGCATATCGGTTGGAGGTCGTGTGTCGCCGGAGGGCGACACGCCGGGGAACACCCCTCGCGGGCGCGGGGCGCGCCCGCGGGGAAGCCCGAGGGCTCAGCCTTCGACGGCGGCGGCGAGCTTCCGCGACTCCGCCGCCTCGGCGGAATCCCTCGACGCCGCGGGCTCCGCCGGCTCGGCAGGGTCTCCCGCCGGGCCAGAACCGGAGGCGAGGGCCGCGTCGACGGTGGCGCGGGCCCGGCGGGTACGGCGCAGCGCCCGCACCGCCAGCCCGACGGCGACCAGCCAGGCGCCGGCGAGCAGCACGTACACCACCGCCGGCACCGAGCCGCCCACGCCGCCGGCGCTCAGCAGCGTGCGGGCGTTGGTCAGCACGATCACACCGCCGATCACGGCGCCGAGCAGCTGGGCGGGGACGATGCGGACCAGCCAGGCCGCGATCGGCGCGGCGATCAGGCCGCCGACCAGGAGAGCGGCCACTGTCGGCAGCAGGAAGCCCTCGGAGCCCAGGCCGATGAGGAAGCCGATGCTGGCCGCGCCGGCCACCACGAACTCGGAGGTGTCCACCGAGCCGATGACCTTGCGGGGTTCCATCCGGCCGGAGACCAGCAGCGCCGGGGTGGCGACCGGCCCCCAGCCGCCGCCGCCGGTGGCGTCGACGAAACCGGCGACCAGGCCGAGCGGGGCGAGGAAGCGGCTGCGCAGGCGGCCGGCGGCGCGGTTGGCGCGCAGCGGCCGGGAGAAGCGCACCAGTAGGTACGCACCGAGCGTGAACAGGATGGCGGCCATCCACGGTGCCGCCGCCTCGGTGGAGATGGAGCTGAGGAACGTCGCCCCGGCGAACGCACCGATCGCGCCCGGGAGCGCGATCCGGCCGACCACCTTCCAGTCGACGTTGCCGAACCGCCAGTGCGAGACCCCGGCGGCGAGCGTCGTGCCGATCTCGGCCAGGTGCACCGAGGCGGATGCGGCGGCCGGCGCCACGCCGGCGAACAGGAGAAGCGTCGAGGAGGTCAGCCCGTACGCCATGCCGAGCGCGCCGTCGACGAGTTGCGCGGCGAGCCCGACGAGGGCGAGGATCAGCAGCTTGCGCACGAGCGCCCCCTGACTTTTCGGCATCTCCTATCGACTTGGTCGACAATGCGGCACGAAGGCGCCCCGGGTCAAGTCCCCCATCCGGTTGGTAGGAGACGCCGGACGGTGTGGTCAGCTCCAGGCGCGCGGGTCGGCGGCCAGCTCGTTGACCCGGCCGGGCAGCGCGCCGGTGGCCACGTCGGCGATGGTGACCAGTTCGAGGATCTCCCGCTCGCTGGCCCGCAACGCGATCCAGACGTCCTGCAACGCGCGGGCCGCACCCTGGTAGCCGAGCTGTTCGGGGCGCTGCCCGCGCACGTGCGCGAGTGGACCGTCGATGACGCGGATCACCTCGGCCAGGCAGATCTCCCCGGCCGGCCGGGCCAGCCAGTAGCCGCCCTCGGGGCCACGCTGGGCGTGCACGATGCCGCCCCGGCGCAGTTGCAGCAGGATGCTCTCGAGGAACTTCGGCGGGATGTCCTGCGCGCGGGCGATCTGCTCGGCGGTCACCGGCCGGCTCCGCCCGGTGGTCCCCCCGTCCGCGACCGAGGCCAGCTCAGCGGCCGCGCGGAGCGCGTAGTCGACCCGGGCGGAGAGACGCATGGGGCCAGGTTAGTCCGCTGCGGCGCGGACCGGCCCGCCGACCCGCGCCCGGACGATCAGCGATCGGGCGTTCAGCCGCCGACGCGCCGCAGCAGCCCCTCCTGGACGGCGCTCGCGATGTGCCGGCCGTCGGTGGTGAACATCCGGCCCGTGGCCAGGCCGCGGGCACCCGACGCGGACGGGCTCCAGCAGTCGTACAGGAACCACTCGTCGGCGCGGAACGACCTGTGGAACCACAGCGCGTGGTCGAGGCTCGCGCCGACCACGCCGCCCGGCCCCCACACCTCGCCGTGCACCGACAGCACCGAGTCCAGCAACGTCAGGTCGGAGGCGTACGTGAGGGCGCACGCGTGCAGCAGCGGATCGTCCGGCAGCTTGCCGTCCAGGCGCATCCACACCCGCTGGTGCGGTTCGGCCGGGCGGTCGCCGGGGCGGACCCAGCCGGGCTCGCCGACGTAGCGCACGTCGATCGGGCGCGGGATCATCCCCCAGATGCCGAGCCGCTCCGGGTAGCGGGAGAGCCGGTCGGTCATGGTCGGCACGTCGTCCGGGCCCGGTACGTCCGGCGGGAGCGGGGCGTGGTGGTCCAGCCCCTCCTCCTGACGCTGGAACGACGCCGACATGAAGAAGATCGGCTTGTCGTGCTGCAACGCCACCGAGCGGCGAACCGAGAAGGAACGGCCGTCGCGGACGTTCTCCACCTGGTACTCGATCGGCTCGGCCGGGTCGCCGGGGCGCACGAAGTAGCCGTGCAGCGAGTGCACGGCCCGCTCCGCGTCGACGGTGCGGCCGGCCGCGACCAGGGCCTGGCCCGCGACCTGGCCGCCGTAGACCCGCTGCGGGCCCACCGGCGGGCTCATCCCCCGGAAGGTCATCTCCCCGGTACGGGCGAGGTCGAGCACCTCCAGGAGCTGATCGACCGCCGCCTGCCCGGTCGCCACAGCACTCATTGGAGGGCTCGCGCCGAAGCGGCGTCGACCAGCGAACCGAGCTGGTGCACGCGCAGCGTGTTTGTCGAGCCGGGGGTGCCGGGCGGGCTGCCCGCCACGATCACCACGTAGTCGCCCGGGTTGGCCCGGTTGAGGCCGAGCAGCGCCTGGTCGACCTGGCGGAACATGTCGTCGGTGTGCTCGACGAACGGCATCAGGAACGTCTCCACGCCCCAGGACAGCGCGAGCTGGTTGCGCACCTCCGGCACCGGCGTGAACGCCAGCAGCGGCAGGTCGCAGTGCAGCCGGGCCAGCCGCTTGACGGTGTCGCCGGTCTGCGAGAACGCGACCATCGCCTTGGCGCCGATGGCCCGGGCGATCGACGAGGCGGCGACGGTGAGCGCGCCGCCGTGCGTACGCGGATCGTGCTGCAGCCGGGGGACGGCGATCGAGCCGGCCTCGGTGGTGGTGATGATCTTCGCCATGGTGCTGACGGTGAGGACCGGGTACTTGCCGACGCTGGTCTCGCCGGAGAGCATCACCGCGTCCGCACCGTCGAGCACCGCGTTCGCCACGTCGGAGGCCTCGGCGCGGGTCGGGCGGGAGTTCTCGATCATCGAGTCGAGCATCTGGGTGGCCACGATGACCGGCTTGGCGTTCTCCCGGCACAGCTGCACGGCGCGCTTCTGCACCAGCGGCACCTGGTCCAGCGGCAGTTCGACGCCGAGGTCGCCGCGGGCGACCATGACGCCGTCGAAGGAGAGCACAATCGCCTCCAGGTGGTCGACCGCCTCCGGCTTCTCGACCTTGGCCAGGACCGGGCGGCGCACGCCCTCCTCGTCCATGATCGAGTGGACGAGCTTGATGTCCTCCGGCGAGCGGACGAAGGAGAGCGCGACCAGGTCGACGCCGAGGCCGAGGGCGAAGCGCAGGTCCTCGGCGTCCTTGTCGGACAGGGCCGGGACGCTCACCGCGACGTTCGGCAGCGAGACGCCCTTGTTGTTGGAGACCGGACCGCCCTCGGTGACCAGGCATCGGATGTCGTTGCCGGTGACGTCGCTGACCTCGACCGCGACCCGGCCGTCGTCGATCAGCAGCCGGTCGCCCGGCTTCACCTCCTGCGGCAGCTTGCGGTAGGTGCAGGAGACCCGCTCCTTGGTGCCCGTCACCTCGTCGCCGGTGATCACGACCGAGTCGCCGGTACGCCACTCGTGCGGGCCGTCGGCGAACCGGCCGAGACGGATCTTGGGCCCCTGGAGGTCGGCGAGCACGGCGACCGGCCGGCCGGCCGCCTCGGCCGCCTCGCGGACCAGCCGGTAGACCGACTCGTGGTCGGCGTGACTGCCGTGGCTGAAGTTGAGCCTCGCCACGTTCATGCCGGCTTCGACAAGCCCGCGGATACGCTCCGGGGACGCGGTTGCGGGGCCGAGAGTGCAGACGATCTTCGCGCGGCGTGTCACGCCCATCAGGCTAGTCTCTCCTCCGGATCGGCCTCCCGGCCGACCCCTTGCGGACTGCGGAACAGTTGTCCAACGACGCGCGTCAACCGCGTGGGCGGGCGTCAGGCGTACCGCACCGGAACGTCGTGTGGCGGGCATCGGCGACCGCGCGGTGAGAAATCGTACCGCTCGCCGTCACGGGCCCGCCGGGGGCAGGGCCGGGCCGCCGCGCCCGGCCGTACGGCCGTGGGCGGGCAGAGGGTACGCGGCAGCGGACGACGCCGTCGCACGGGCTCGCGCGGAGCTCAGCTCTCCGTCTTCACCAGCGGGAACTCCAGTGAGCCGGCCGGGCAGAGGAACGTGAGCACCTCGACCCGGTAGAGCCCGGCCTGCACCGCCGGGTCGGCCTCCATGACGCTGCGGACGTCGTCCACCGAGCCGGTCCGGGCCAGGCCGAAGCCGATCGGCGGGTCGGGCTCCCGGGCCGGGCCGTCCACCGACCCGTCCACGAGCACGATGCCGCGCCGTTGCAGCGCCCGCATGTGCTGGAGGTGCTCGGCCTGCAACCGCTGCACCGTCTCGTCCGGCAGGGCCCGCCCCGAGGGCCCCGGGTAGAGCACGATGCACTCGTACGTGTCCAGCGCGAAGTCGAGCCGTGGCGTCGCGGCCATGCGCACCTCCTGACCACCGTCCCGCCCAGCCTCCCACGGCGGCCCGGTGCGCCGGGGCCGCTCGCCGCAACTGACAGTGCTTCGCCGTCACGATTCGGGGAATGTCCTGAGGTCGGGGCGCAGCACCGCTCCGCGAGGCACGCACGAGCACAGGAGGACCGCGAATGGGCACCAGCACTCAGCCCGCCAAGGCGTCGGGCAGCTACCGGATCGGTGGCGACCTGCCGGTCGACCGCCTCGGTTACGGGGCGATGCAGCTCACCGGCCCCGGCGTGTGGGGCGACCCGAAGGATCCGGCCGAGGCGGTGCGGGTGCTGCGCCGTGCGTACGAGCTGGGCGCCACGTTCATCGACACCGCCGACTCGTACGGGCCGTTCGTCAGCGAGCTGCTGATCCGTGAGGCGCTGCACCCGTACGCCGACGACCTGGTCATCGCGACCAAGGCCGGGCTGACCCGCTCCGGCCCGGACGACTGGCGGCCGGTGGGCCGCCCGGAGTACCTGCGCCAGCAGTGCGAGCTGAGTCTGCGCCACCTGGGCCTGGACTGCATCCCGCTCTACCAGCTGCACCGCATCGACGCGAAGGTGCCGCTGGCCGACCAGCTCGGCGAGCTGGCGCTGCTGCGGCAGGAGGGCAAGATCCGGCACATCGGGTTGTCCCAGGTCAGCGTCGAGGAGATCGAGGCGGCCCGGGCGATCGCGCCGGTCGTGTCCGTACAGAACCTCTACAACCTGGCCGACCGCGGCGCCGAGGACGTGCTGGAGCACTGCGAGCGCCACGACCTGGCGTTCATTCCGTGGTTCCCGATCGCCACCGGCAACCTGGCCCGGCCCGGCGGCCCGCTCGACGCGATCTCGACCTCGCACGGCGCCACCCCGGCGCAGCTCGCGCTGGCCGGGCTGTTGCGCCGGTCGCCGGTGATGCTGCCGATCCCCGGCACGTCGTCGGTGGCGCACCTGGAGGAGAACGTGGCGGCGGCCGAGGTGGAGCTGACCGACGACGAGTTCGAGGCGCTGGCCAAAGCCGCCTGACCCGGACGCCGCCCGGCCCTTTCGCGGAATGTGATCGAGCAACTACTGTCAGAGGGATTCTCGCGAGTGGGGGTCCGCTGTGGAGGAGTTCGACTACGTCATCGTGGGGGCCGGCGCGGCGGGGTGCGTGCTGGCCAACCGCCTCACCGAGGATCCGGGGACACGGGTGCTGCTGCTGGAGGCGGGCGGCTGGGACCGCAGCCCGTACGTGCGGGTGCCGAAGGCGTTCTCCCGGCTGATGGACGACAAGCGCACCGCCTGGCACTACCCGGCCACCACCGGGCCGGGCCGCCAGGAGATCTGGCAGCGCGGGCGGATGATCGGCGGCTCGACGTCGGTGAACGGCATGATCTGGAGCCGCGGCGCGGCCCGGGACTGGGACGCCCTGGAACCGCTGGGCTGGGGCTGGTCGGCGATGCGGGCGGTGTTCCCGCAACTGGAGGACCACCCGCTCGGGCCAGCGCCGCACCGGGGCACGGGCGGTCCGGTGCGGCTGTCCGTCGCCACCGGCACCGACCCGCTCGCCGAGGAGATGGTGGCCACCGGCGCCGAGCTGGGCTGGCGCCGGGCCGACGACCTGGACGCCCACGACGACGAGCGGATCGGCTACCCCACCGCCACCATCCACGCCGGACGCCGGGTCAGCGCCGCCGACGCGTTCCTGCACCCGGTCCGGCGCCGGCCCAACCTGACCGTCGAGGTGGGCGCCGTCGTCCTGCGGGTGCTCGTCGAGGGCGGCCGGGCCACCGGGGTACGGGTGGCGCACGGCGGCCGGGAGACCGAGTACCGGGCGGCCGGCGAGGTGATCCTCGCCGCGGGCGCCCTCGCGACCCCGCACCTGTTGCAGGTCTCCGGCATCGGGCCGGCGGACACACTGCGGGCCGCCGGGGTGCCGGTGCTGCTCGACCGGCCCCGGGTCGGCGCCGGGCTGCGCGAGCACCGGTCGATAGTGCTCCAGTACCGCCTCGCCGAACCCGGCGGCCACAACATGACCATCGGCAGCCCGCTCGGGCAGGCCCGGGCGACGCTGCGCTGGCTGCTCACCGGGGGCGGCCCGCTCGCCCTGCCGGTGCTGGACGTGGCGGCCCACCTCAAGTCCCGCCCGGAGCTGGACCGCCCGGACGCGCACCTGCTGATGGCGCCGTTCTCGGCCGCCCCGCCGCGCCCCGGCAAGGCGCTGGAACTGGAACGGGAGCCGGGCGTGATGTGTCTGGGCACCGTCACCCGGCCGGACAGCGAGGGCAGCCTGACGATCACCGGCGCGGACCCGCGTACGCCGCCGGCCATTGTGGCGAACTACCTCACCACCGAGCACGACCGGCGGGTGGCGGTGGACCTGTTCCGCCGGATGCGGGAGTTCTTCGGCACCGGGCCGATCGCGAGGCGGATCAAGGCCGAGACGGTGCCCGGGACGGCGACCACGACCGACGCGGAGATCGTCGAGGCGGCGGTGGCGCGTGGCTACTGCGGCTACCACGCGATCGGCACCTGCGCGATGGGCACCGGCGACGACCACGTGGTCGACCCGCACCTGCGGGTCCGCGGCGTGGACGGGCTGCGGGTGGTCGACGCGTCGGTGCTGCCGGTGATGGTGGCCGGCTGGACCAGCGCGCCGGTGACCGCGCTGGCCTGGCGGGCCGCCGACGTGATCAGGGACGCGGGCTGACCGGCGCGTGCCGGAACCGGCCGACGCCGGACCACCCGGCCGGACGGGCCCGGACCCGCGCGACGGCGGGCCCGGGCACGTACGTCAGACCGCGAAGCAGTTCGGCCGGACCGGGGCACCGGCGAGCACCTGGCGCACCGCCGTGTACGTGGTGCCGTCCAGCACCAGCCCGAGGTGGCCGACGACCCGTAGCG
This sequence comes from Micromonospora sp. WMMB482, assembly GCF_019038635.1. Classification (NCBI taxonomy): domain Bacteria; kingdom Bacillati; phylum Actinomycetota; class Actinomycetes; order Micromonosporales; family Micromonosporaceae; genus Micromonospora; species Micromonospora sp. WMMB482. Next base: position 340,798 of record NZ_JAHOPD010000020.1, read on the forward strand.
GGCACCACGCCTGTACGAGGATGTTCGTGGCGCCGTCGGCGAGCACGGCGTTGTCGACCGGCCGGACCAGTTCGTCCTGCCAGGTGCGTACGGTGGCCCAGCGCACCGGGCCGGGGGTGTCGTCCCCGGCGTTGAGGTCGGCGAGGAAGCTCGACCCGATGGTCATCTGCTGGCAGGCGATCACCCCGGCGCAGCTGCCCAGCCCCAGGACGGCGAGAAGGTTCGCGACGTAGGTGCCGTACTGCGGGCTGCCCAGGCTGACGTACTGGTCGACGGTGGCCGCGCCGCCGAGGTACTTGACGTACCAGCGGCTGACCAGGCCGCCCTCGGAGTGGCCGACCAGGTCGACGCGGGCCGCGCCGGTGCTGGCGCGCACCCGGTCCACGTAGGACGAGAGCGCTCGGGCCGACTCGCGGATGTCGCCGAGACCGAGGTTCGGCAACTGGAAGATCGAGACCCGGTAGCCGTCGGCGCTCAGCCGGGCGGCGATCGGCCCGTAGGCGATGGCGATTCCACTCAGGCCACCGACCACGATGACCGGGTCGGCGGCCGCGGCGGCGGCCCGTTGCGCCGCGGTGGCGGCGGCGGCCGTGTTCGACGGGGCGGAGGGCTGCGCGGCGGCGGCCGTGTTCGACGGGGCGGAGGGCTGCGCGGCGGCGGCCTGGGCGGCGGCCGGTACGAGCAGGACGGTGGCGGCGGTGGTGACGGCCAGGATCGTTCGGAGCAGCATGGGCTGCACCTCCGGGGGGAGGCACCCGGGCGGGCCCGGGAGGGGACGGGTGGGATCCGATCGATCGTGGACACGATGATGCGTGTCCGATTTCACACACGTCAATGGAAAGTTACGCGGCGGTAACCCTTGTCGCGCCCTGCGCGCAAACCGGCATGCCGGACCGGGCTCAGTTGCCCAGCGCCTGAACCTTCGCGATGGTCTCCTGCACGTGCTGCCGGGCCGGCTCCCCGCCCTGCGCGGCCTGCGCCAGCGCCTGCCGGTAGGAGTCGATGACCCCGATCAGCGGCCCCGCCGTGGCTCCCTCCAGCGCGCCCGCCACCAGCGCCCGCGCCTCGGCCGCGTCCTGCGCGGCAGCGGCGGTGCGCGCCTTGGCCTCGTCCAGCTTCTGTGCCGCCGCCGCCAGCCTGGCGATGATCTCCGCCGCGCTCACACGCCCTCCCCCAGCTCACCCGCCCCCGCACCCTACCGCCCCGTCCCGCCCCACCGCCTTCGCGATCTTGCACTTTCCGCCCGTCCGAAAGCCACGAATACCGCACTCGCCGGGCCGCAACTCCATGATCGACGGAGTGGGGCCCCGGGGGGGGCGAAGGCGGGGCGGCGTCAGCGGAGGAGGCGGAACAGGAGGAGGTAGAGGCAGAAGAAGGACGGGGACACCAGCGCGCAGATCACGAAGCCGAGCGGCACGTACCGCCCGGGCGGCGGCGCGTCGCCCTCCAGCGCCGGGCGGCCCCAGCGGGCGAGCACGACCTGACCGGCCACGAAGGACAGCAGCGGCACGCCCGCGCAGGACAGCGCCGCCACCAGGTCCAGCCCGGACACCGGCGTCGACGAACCCACGATCGCGATCAGCATCAGCAGCGAACCGGCGAGCGCGCAGCCCGCGTACACCGCCACCGCCCGGGCCGGCGCGGACCACGTGGGCAGCAACACCGGCGTGCGGGCCAAGACGTCCGCCTGCTGCCCGTATCCGTCGGCCTCCTCGGCGAGCCGGCCCGCCGCCGCCAGCTCCGCCGCCGGGTCGCCGGCCCGCGGCGCCGGAACAACCCCCGAGGGGTACGCCCCGACCTCCGGCCGCCCCGGCGCGCCGGCTGCGCCGCCAGTCGCCCCGTCCCCCGGTCCGGGCGCGGGTCCGGGCGCTCCCCCACCGGCCACCATCGCCGGCGCCGGGGCCTCCGCCGGGACCGACGTCATCGGCACGCCGATCGCCTGCCCCAGCCGGTCCAGGTGTTGCCCCTGGGCGGCGAGGCGCTGCCCGAGCGAGTCGACGGCGCTCTGGAGGCCGCGGCGGCGCTCCGCCTCGGCGGCGATCTCCCGCTCCCCGCCCCGCTGCCGGGTGGACAGCTCCCGCAGCAGCGCCGCGTACTCGTCGAATCCACTCATGCTGGGCCGTCTTCCGTTCGCGACTGCGGGGCTCGCAAACCCGGCTCACTCCTCGCGCTCACAAAGCCGTCTTCCGTTCGCGACTGCGGGGCTCGCAAACCCGGCTCACTCCTCGCGCTCACGTGATATCACTCCCGGCGGCGAACGGCACGATCAGCGCGGTGCGGTGCTCGTGCCGGTCGACGAGCAGGGCGCGGCCGTCGCGCGGGACGTACGCGAGGTCGTGCACTCCGAGGTGCAGGCCCAGGTCGGCGGCGGGGACGTTGAGCGCGACCAGGCCGGTCACGTCGTCGCGGTGCCCGCTGCCGCCGAGGTCGTCGGCGAGCCGGCGCAGCCCGCGCCACCAGCCGAGCACGTGCACGCCACGGGCGGGGCCCTGGCGCAGCACGGCGCGCAGGTCGTCGTACCCGGAGCGGAACGTCGCCGGGTCGGAGGCGGCGAGCGTCGTGGCGGCGGCGTCCACCCCGAACACCACCAGGTAGGTGCGCCCGGAGGCCGGGGCGTCGCCGGTGGCGGCCTCGGCGAGCTGGGCGCGCAGCGCGCCGGCGTCGAGGCGCCGGACCGGGTGCCCGGCGGCGGCGAGCGTCATGGCCAGGTCGTCGGCGGCGTCGGTGGTGCCCGGCGCCAGCGGCGCGAACAGGAACCGGGCGGTGCCGGGGGCGTGCTGGCGGGCCAGGGACAGGGTGGCCGACCGGAGCACGTCCGCGCCGGCCGCCGCGGTGCCGACCACTGCCAGGTGCCGGCCCGGCCCGGCGTCGAGCCCGAACCCGGCCGGGCTGCCGGGGACGTCGACCACGCGGCCGACGAGCGCGTACGGCGGGTCGGCGCCGGGCGTCAGCGCCGTCCAGGCGGGGTCGTCGGTGAGCAGCGGCGTCTCGTGCCCCCGGAAGACGGCAGGCGGGCGCGCTCCGGCCGGGCGGGCCGCGTGCAGCTCGTGGCGCAGCGCGGCGAGGTCGGCCGAGGCGGCGTGCGCGTCGGGGAACCGCACCTCGACGTCCGAGCCGGGCGCGCCCGCGCCGGTGTTCACCACGGCGGCGCCGACGGTGAGCCCGCGTGCGGCGTCGTTGCGCGGGTCCAGCACGGCGTCGCCGCCGGACAGCGCGATGCGTAGCGGGAACTGCCCGAAGATGGCCTCGGCCCGGCCGTAGAGCGCCTCGATGCCGGTGGTGCTCTGGCTCGCCAGCACCAGATGCAGGCCGTACGAGCGGCCCTTGCGGGCCAGTTCCTCGATCAGGTCGACGGCCTGCCGGGCGAGCGCGTCGTTGCCGGCGAACAACACGTGGAACTCGTCGACCACTGTGACGATCCGGGGCGGCCGGGCGTTGGGCGGCAGGTCCGCCAGCCGGCTGACGCCGTGCCGTTTGAGCAGGTCGGCGCGGCGGCCCAGTTCGGCGCGCAGCTCGCGCAGGACCGCCACGCCGTACTCGCGGTCGGACTCGATGCCCACCGCGTCGGCGTGCGGCAGCCAGGACGGGTCACGGTCGGTGGGCACGAACTCGGTGAAGCTGACGCCCTCCTTGAAGTCGAGCAGCATCAGCCGCAGCTCGGCCGGGGAGTAGCGGGCGGCCAGCCCGTAGAGCACGTCGAGCAGCAGGACCGTCTTGCCGGCGCCGGTACGCCCGCCGATCAGCCAGTGCGGGGTCACGTCGTCGAACGCCACACTCAGCGGACGGCGTCCGGCCCGGCCGAGGACGGTACGCAGCCCGGAGGCGGCGGACCCGGCCCAGCGCTGCGCCGGGAGCAGGTCGGCGAACGTGACGCCGTCCTGGCCGGCGGCCTCGGCGTACCGGCGGGCCAGCGCGGTCACAGTGGCGTGCGACGGGTCGCCGTCGAGCACCACGGGCGCGGCCAGCCCGCTGCCGTCGGTGCTGAACGGGCGCCCGGGCGGGTCGCCGACGAGCGTGTAGCGCTCGGTGACGCGAAGCTGGGTGGTGGCGCCCAGCGGCGGCGCGGCGGACGGCCCGGCCGGTGGATGACCGGCCAGCAGCACGCAGACCGCAGCGGCCGGGCCGGCATGGGTGAGCGCGGCCAGGCGGGCCAGTTCCCGGGGCGGCGGCGCGGACGCGGCGACCACCACCAGCAGCTCGCGGTCCTCCGGCGCGGATCGCTGGGCGGTACGCGCGTGCCGCTCGGCCGCGTCGAGCAGGGCGGTCGTCTCCGCCTCCGTGGTCGCCGTCGCGGCGAGCACACCGGCGTCGTGCAGCGGGCGCAGCGGCAGGAACGCCGCGCCGAAGGCGGCCTGGTCGATGCCGGCGACCCGGATCGCGCCGGCCGGGGCGGCGGTCAGCAGCCGCACCACCACCGCCCGCAGCAGCTCGCCGACGCGCGGGTCGCGGGCGTCCGCGTCGACGGCCAGGTGCGCGCCCGCCCCCACCGGCACGAGCACCGGAAACGCTCCGTCGACTGTGGTCGCTGCGCCGAGGCGTACCGGAACGGGGTGGGTCGCGACGCGGGCGGTGCCGGGCACCGCGGCGGCCAGCTCACCGCCGAGGCGGGCCAGCCGCGCGACCAGCTCGGGGCTGCCCACCGGCGCCGGGCCGGCGGCGCCCAGCAGCCGCCGGGCCGCCTCCCAGTGCCGCACCGCCCGTCGATGCCGATCGACCGCCTGCCGGTACGCCGCAGCGAGTCTGCCCACCGTCCGCCCTCCGACGTTTGCGATCGAGGGGAACCCTAACGGACGCGCGCCGCACCGGCACGGGGCGTTCCGCACCGGGGATTCGTCAGCTGTTCACGCGCCGGCGGGCGGGCGCGCCGCCCGCCGTTCCCCCGGCCCGGCTTGCCTTCCCCCAGGCAATCGTGTGCACAGGAAGGCGACGACGTGACCACCTCACCTCTTCCCCGGCGGTCCCTGCTGCGCGGCGGCGTGGCCGGCGGACTCGGCATCGTGGTGGCCGGCAGCCTGGAGGCCATCGCCGGACCGGCCGCGGCCCGGCCCGCGTGCCGCCCCGCAGTCGGCTACGGCGACCTGGTGCCGGACCCGGCCGGCCTGCTGGCGCTGCCGCCGGGCTTCTCGTACACGGTCGTCGCGCAGGCGGGCGCGACGCTGCTGGAATCCGGGCAGCCCACCCCGAGCGACGCGGACGGCACCGGCTGCTTCCGCGGCCCGCGCGGCTCGGTGCTGGTGAACAACCACGAGATCGGCGGCGACGAGCCGTACCCGGTGCCGGCGCTTCCCGGCCTCACCTACGACCCGGGCGCCCGCGGCGGCACCACCACCATCGAGGTGGACAAGCACGGGCGGCGGCTGCGCGAGTACGTCAGCGTGGCCGGCACGCACAACAACTGCGCCGGTGGGATCACCCCGTGGGTCACGTGGCTGACCTGCGAGGAGACCGAGCAGCGGGCCGGCGGCCGGTACCTGAAGGACCACGGGTACGTCTTCGAGGTCGACCCGCACGACCGGTCCGCCAACACCGACCCGGTGCCGCTGACGTTCCTCGGGCGGTACTCCCACGAGGCGGTGGCGGTCGACCCGTACACCCACTCGATCTACCTGACCGAGGACGCGAGCGGGCCCAACGGCCTGTACTTCCGGTGGACGCCGCCGCCCGGCTTCCGGGCCGGCAAGGGCGCGCTGCGGGCGCTCGCCCAGCGGCCCGACGGCGCGACCGCCGGCAGCCTCGCCGCGATGCGCTGCCTGCGCGGCGACGACCACGTGGCCGACCTGTCCGAGGCCACCACGCCCGGCACCCGCTACCGGGTCCAGTGGGTCGAGGTGCCGGACCGCGACGCGCGGACCGTGTCGGTCCGCAAGCAGTTCACCGACGCCGAGGTGACCCGCAGCCGCAAGCTGGAAGGCGCCTGGTGGGGCGACGGCGGCGCGTACTTCGTGGCCAGCTACGCCCGGCTCGACGACGGCAGCGCCAACGAGCACGACGGCCAGGTGTGGTTCTACGACCCGCGCCGGCAGACGGTGACGCTGAAGACCATCTTCGGGGTGAACACCGACCCGGAGGCCGACAACGGCAACTACGACGGGCCGGACAACATCACCGTCTCCCCGTACGGCGGGGTGATCCTGGCCGAGGACGGCGAGGGCGTGTCGCACCTGGTGGGCGTCACCGAGCAGGGCAAGACGTACCCGCTGGCCCGCAACGAGCTCAACGACAGCGAGTTCACCGGGCCGACGTTCAGCGCGGACGGGCGGACGTTGTTCGCCAACATCCAGTCCCCGGGGTACGTCTTCGCGATCACCGGCCCGTGGGGCCGGCCGGGCAACGGGCACCGCTGACCTTTCAGGATCTTGGTACGGGCGCGCCCCTCGCGGGGCGTGCGCGTACCAAGATCTGCCCTAGCGTGGGGCGACGCGGCAGCCGGGGTCGGGGCCGGCGTCGGCCACGCCGCAGTGGAACACCTCGACCGGGGCGGCGTCCACGTCGGGCACCTTCGCCACGGTGAGCAGCGCCAGCCGCTTCGCCACCGGTTCGCCGGAGTCCGGGGCGTACCGGATCAGGCCGCTGACCCCCGGGTAGCCGCCGGCGGCGTTCTGCCGCAGCACCTCGGCGTGCACCCCGACCGGGTTGACCGAGCGGGGCTCCCAGCGGCGGCCGGTGTCGGCGTGCCGCAGCCGGGCGGCGAGGCTCTCCAGCGCGCGCACCGTCATCATGGTGGCGTCGTAGGCCAGGCTGACCCGCTCGCCGACCGGCGGGCCGGCCCCGGCGCGGCAGCGGGGCGGGTCGAGCAGGCCGTCCGCGCCGATCCAGGTGAGGAAACTGCCGCGGGCGTCGTCCCGCCCGGCCTGCGCGGTCCGCAGCGCCGCGCAGGTGGCCAGCGCGGCCTTCGACACGTACGTGACCGGCAGGTTGCCCGGCGCGCTGGCGCGCAGCCCCGGGTTGGCCATGTAGCGGTTCACCGAGTCGTCGGCGACCAGGTGCCGGGGCGGATTCGCGCCGCACTCCTTGAGCGCCCGCATGAACCCGTCGAACTCCGACCAGCGGCCGGCGAAGAAGAGCATCCCCGGGTAGCCGCACTCCTGGGTGAGCCGCCGTCCGCTGCGCCACTCCTCGAGCCGGGTGATCCGGTCACCGAAGCGTTCCCGCAGCCCGTCGACGAGGGTGGCGACGTACAGGTCCTTCGTCAGCGAGCTGCCCTCGCCGGTGGTCCAGTAGACGTGCGCCTCCCGCACGCGCAGCACCTGCCGGGCGTACGCCTCGACCATCGTGACCTGATCCCGGTTGGGCGCGGACATGGCCAGGTAGAGGCTGGAGTTGGCGTCCATCCGGTCGGCCGACAGGGTGGGCGCGAGCACCGGCAGGCCCACCCGGTTGAGTTCGCGCAGCGCCGCCGCCGTGCTGGCGCGGCTGTCCACCATCCCGACCACGCCCAGCACCGTGGGGTCGTCGCGGGCCAGCCCCTCCAGCATCCGTACCGCTTCGCCGGCGTGCCGCATCTGCCGCCCGGCGTTCGCCACCACGATGTGCAGCAGCGCCGCGTCGTCCGCCGCCGCCGACTCCTGAAGCAGGGCGTACTGGGCGGTGGCCATGCCCTCCAGTTCCTCCCGCTCGGAGACGTAGGACTCCTCGTCCGCCCGGGTCCGGTTGCCGGTGAGGCTGCCCAGGTAGACCAGCGTCAGGTAGGGACGGCGGTGCTCGCTGCGCCGCCACACCTCCTCGGCGGCCCGGTTCTGGGCGAAGATGCGCCGCTGCACGGCGCGCAGCCGGTCCTGCCCGGGCTCGCTGTTGAAGACCTGTCCGGCGGTGTCGCTGTAGCCGACGCACTCCCCGCCCACGAGCCGGACGGAGACCCGGTCGGCGGGCCAGGGACGGCAGTCCGGCGCCCACCGCCCGTGCGCCCAGACGCCCAGCCCGGCGACGAGCGCCAGGGCCACCGCGGCGGGCAGGAACCGCCGCGCCCACCAGGGCGGGTCGGGCGCGACCAGGGCCGGCGGGACGCCTCCCACCGGGACGTCGACGTCCCGGTCGTCGGCCGCCAGCAGCATCAGCCAGGCGCCGGGGCGGCGCAGCCGGCGGTTCTCCGGCAGCGCCTCCACCCACTCCTCGTACGCCTCCTCGGCCTGGGTGAGCGGCCGGGCCGCGGCCGGTTCCGGCGGCGGGTCGGCGGCGACCGCGACGACGAGCAGCGGGTCGTTGCGGCCGGTCTCGTTGCGCACCTCGTCGACGAGCCGGACCAGCGTGTGCCCGACGTTGTCCGGGCGCGCGCCGTCGAGCACCAGCATCGGATAGGCGGTGCGGCGCCAGTCTCCCGGCCGCCAGAACCGCCGCCGGTACGCCAGGCGCAGGTCCTCCAGGAACGCGTGCAGCAGCAGCTTCTCCACCTGGGCCGGGTGTTCGCCGTCGCGCCACCCGGCGGTGAGCCGCTCGGCGAAGCCGAGGAACGTCACCGACTGCCGGGGCGCCAGGTACTGCTGGCGCATGAACCAGCGGTACTGCCGGCCCACGAGCGGCACCCGGCCGGAGACGGCGATCCGGAACACGACGCTGGGCACGGCCCGCCACAGCAGCCAGAGCAGCAGATGCACTGCGGTGCCGAGGCCGGAGTCGCCGCCGACCTGGGGGTCGTCACCGGCCCGCCGTCCCCGCCAGTCCCGCAGGCGGCGCACCAGCGCGGCCCGGCCGCTGTCGGCGGCGTCCAGGTCCACGGCGAGCGTCTGGTGCATCAGCCAGTCGGCCAGCGGGTAGTGCCGGAACCGCAGCCGGGGAGCGCCGAACGCCTCCACGGAGAGCTGCCGGTGCAGCTCGCGCAGGACGGCCGCGACGTCGTCGCCGGCGGGCCGGCCGGCCAGGTCCAGCACGGCGTGCGGCACCCGTCGCCCGGCCCGGCGCGCCGCAAAACGCCGCAGCAGGGCCGCGATCGCGCCGTCCCCGGTGGGCCGGACCAGCCAGAGCAGCGGCAGCCGGCGGTCGCCGCGGCGTGGTCGGCGCAGCAGCCGGGCCAGCAGGGTGAGCAGTTCCGGGCCGCCGGACGGGAGTTGCTCGCGGACCGGCCGCGGCCGGGTCACCGGTTCGCGCATCGTCACCTCCGGGTGGCACAGGGTGTCGCACCATTGTCGACGCTCGATGCAACCCGGCGCGAGGGCCCCCGCTGGACACACGGGGTGTCGAGCGGGGCCCTCGCGTGCGGATCAGCCGATCGCGGCGGTCAGCGCGGCCAGGTAGCCGTAGCGGTAGCCGCTGGCGTTCGGGTGGTACGCCTCGATGACGCCGCTGACGTCACGGATCCACGGGTCGGCGGCGCACACGCCGTGACCGGTGAAGACCGGCCGTGCGTCGACGAACGTGCCGCCGGCCGCTGCGGCCCGGCCGGCGATGACGCCGTTGAGCGTGTCGGCGGCCTGGTTGAGGATGGTGCGCTTGTAGCTGCTCATGGCGAACAGTCCGCAGTAGCCGGTCTCGAACAGCCGGGGGTAGCCGAGCACCACCAGCCGGGCGTTCGGCGCCCGGTTGCGGATCGCGGTGTACGTGGCGTCGAGCCGGCCCGGCAGCGTCGCGGTGGCGAACGCCTTGGACTCGTTGACCGCGCTCTCGCAGCTGGACGTGCTGCCGAACCGGCAACTGGTCATCACGTCGGCGAAACCGGCGTCGTTGCCGCCGATGGTGATGGTGACGAGCGTGGTGCTGCTGCTGAGCTGGCCGACCTGGTTGTTCAGCACGTCGGCGGTGACCGCGCCGCCGCAGGCCGGGAACTTGAAGCTGGTGACCGAGTGGGCGGCGGCCCACAGCGGGGCGTACGACTTCTGGCTGCGCAGACAGGTGGACAGGTCGTACGGGCCGGCGCCGACACCGGAGGAGTAGGAGTCGCCGAGGGCGACGTAGTTGACGGTGGCCGCCCGGGCGGCGCCGGGCAGGAGCACGGCGCCGAGGACGGCCGCCAGGACGGCGGCGAGCGCGGTACGGACGCGACGGGACATGGCAGAGCCTCCACGGGGCAGGGGTGGTGGAGCCCGTTGACCGCGCGCGTGGCCGAGGGATCAGTGCTGTTACTGGTCGGTAATGCTATCGAAACATTTGCAGAAATAGAACAGCTGAGCTCGGCGAGCAGGGGAAGATTCGTTCACACGTGTCGATCAGGTTGCCGGCGACGCCGGAGCGCGCCCCGCCGTGCGGCGCGACCGCCGTGCGGCGCGACCGCCGTGCGGCGCGCGCGGCGTGACCGCCGCACGGACGGCGATGTTAAGAAGGGCCCCCTCCTCTACCCGAGGCGTTAAGAGGGGGCCCTTCCTTTCAGCGCGCGGCGAGTGGCTGGCGGGCCGGGTCGACCGGGGCGGGCAAGTCGCCCACCCCACCGAGGTACGTGTGGATCGCCGCCGCGGCAGCGCGTCCCTCGGCGATCGCCCACACGATCAGCGACGCGCCCCGGTGCATGTCACCGGCGACGAAGACGCCGTCGGCAGCCTGCCAGTCCGGCCGGGCGTCAACCGCGCCGCGGGGGTTGCGGGTCACCCCGAACTGGGCCAGCAGCGGCTGTTCCTCGGTGCCCTCGAAGCCGATGGCGAGCAGCACCAGGTCGGCCGGGATCTCCCGCTCGGAACCGGGCAGCGGGGTGACGATGCGGCGACCGTCCACCTTCTCCACAGTCACCTCGGCGATCCGGACCGCGCGGACCTGGCCGGTGCCGTCGTCCACGAACTCCTGCACGGCGACCGCGAAGACCCGCTCGCCGCCCTCCTCGTGGGCCGGGTAGTTGCGCAGCAGCCACGGCCAGGTCGGCCACGGGTCGCGCTCCGCGTCGCGCTCCGACGGCGGCTGCGGGTAGAGGTCGAGCTGGTGTACGCCGGCCGCGCCCTGCCGGTGCGCCACACCGAGGCAGTCCGCGGCGGTGTCGCCACCGCCGATGATCACCACGTGCTTGCCGGCGGCGTCGATCGGCGTACCGTCGGGCAGCGTGGCGAGAGCGGGCCGACCGTCCCCGGCGGCGGCCACCACGCGGTTCGCGGCGACCAGGTGCGCCATCGCCTGGTGCACGCCGCGCAGCTCCCGGCCCGGCGTCTCCGGCGTATCCCGGCCCTGCAACGCGCCGCAGGCCAGCAGCACCGCGTCGTGCTCGGCGCGCACCTGCTCGGCGGTCACGTCGACGCCGACGTGCACACCGGTCCGGAAGCGCACGCCCTCGGCGGTGAGCTGGGCCAGCCGCTTGTCGATGTGCTGCTTCTCCAGCTTGAAGTCGGGGATGCCGTAGCGGAGCAGGCCGCCGATCGCGTCGTCGCGCTCGTACACGGTGACCGTGTGACCGGCGCGGGCGAGCTGCTGCGCGGCCGCCAGCCCGGCCGGACCGGAGCCGACCACCGCCACCGACCGGCCGGTCGTGGTGGAGGCGGGCCGGGGCCGCAGGCCGTCGCGGGCCGCCGCCGCGTCGGCGATCTCCACCTCGACCTGCTTGATGGTGACCGGCTGCTGGCCGCCGAGGCCGAGCACGCAGGCCGCCTCGCACGGCGCCGGGCAGAGCCGGCCGGTGAACTCGGGGAAGTTGTTGGTGGCGTGCAGCGACTCCACCGCCGCGTCCCAGTTGCCGGTGCGGACCAGGTCGTTCCAGTCCGGGATGCGGTTGCCCAGCGGGCAGCCGTCGTGGCAGAACGGGATGCCGCAGTCCATGCACCGGGTGGCCTGCTCGCGGATCAGCTCCTCGCCGGCCGGCGGGTACACCTCCCGCCAGTCGGAGATGCGCACCGGCACCGGACGGCGGGCCGGCAGCCGCCGGTCGTAACGCAGGAAACCGTTCGGGTCAGGCACGAGCCACCTCCTGAGCGACCGCCCGGGGCGCGGGCGGCAGGGGCGCGGACGGCGCCGGGGAGAGGGCGCTCATCACCGCGTCGTCGACGTCTCGGCCGGCGGCTTCGGCGGCCCGCATGATCTCCATGACCCGGCGGTAGTCCCGGGGCACCACGGCGGTGAACTCCTCCACCGCCTGCGGCCAGCGCTTGAGCAGGTCCTCGGCGACCGCCGAGTCCGTCTCGGCGAAGTGCCGCTGGACCAGCTCGTGCAGCCGGTCGCGTTCCTCGTCGCGCAGCGGCGAGAGGTCGACCAGTTCCGCGTTGACGAGCCGCCGGTCGAGCCGGTGCACGAACGCGGTGCCACCGGACATGCCGGCGGCGAAGTTGCGCCCGGTCGGCCCGAGCACCACGACGGTGCCGCCGGTCATGTACTCGCACCCGTGGTCGCCGAGGCCCTCGACCACCGCCACGGCGCCGGAGTTGCGGACCGCGAACCGCTCCCCCACCCGGCCGCGCAGGAACACCTCGCCGCCGGTGGCGCCGTACAGGATGGTGTTGCCGGCGATGATCTGGTCCTCGGCGCGGCGGCCCGGCTCCGCGTCGACGCCGACGAACGGCGCGGCGGCGTCCGGCCGGACCACGATCCGGCCGCCGGACAGTCCCTTGCCGACGTAGTCGTTGGCGTCGCCGTAGAGGCGCAGCGTGACACCGCGCGGCAGGAACGCGCCGAACGACTGGCCGGCGGTGCCGCGCAGCAGGAACTCGACCGTGTCGTCGGGCAGGCCGCCGCCGCCGAAGCGGCGGGTCACCTCGCCGCCGAGCATCGCGCCGACGCTGCGGTGCTCGTTGCGGACCTCGACCTCGACCCGGACCGGCGTACGGTCGCGCAGCGCCGGCCCGGCCAGCTCGATGAGCCGGTTGTCCAGCGCCACGTCGAGGCCGTGGTCCTGGGCGCGTACGCCCCGGCGGGCCGCGCCCTCGGGCAGCTCCGGCAGGTGCAGCACGCGGCTCAGGTCGAGCCCGTGGCCCTTCCAGTGGTCGATCGCGCCGGCCACGTCGAGCAGCTCGGTGTGGCCGATCGCCTCGTCGATGCTACGGAAGCCCAGCTCGGCCAGGTAGCCGCGGACCTCCTCGGCGAGGAAGAGGAAGAAGTTCTCCACGAACTCGGGGCGGCCGGTGAAGCGCTCGCGCAGCACCGGGTTCTGGGTGGCGATGCCGACCGGGCAGGTGTCCAGGTGGCACACCCGCATCATCACGCAGCCCTCGACGATCAGCGGCGCGGTGGCGAAGCCGAACTCCTCGGCGCCGAGCAGCGCCGCGATCAGCACGTCCCGGCCGGTCTTGAGCTGGCCGTCGACCTGCACCGTCACCCGGTCGCGCAGCTTGTTGAGCAGCAGCGTCTGCTGCGCCTCGGCCAGGCCCATCTCCCACGGGGTGCCGGCGTGCTTGAGCGAGTTGAGCGGGGACGCGCCGGTGCCGCCGTCGTGCCCGGAGATCAGGATGACGTCGGCCTTGAGCTTGGCCACGCCCGCCGCGACGGTGCCCACGCCCACCTCGCTGACCAGTTTGACGTGCACCCGGGCGGCCGGGTTGACGCACTTCAGGTCGTGGACGAGCTGGGCGAGATCCTCGATGGAGTAGATGTCGTGGTGCGGCGGCGGGGAGATCAGGCCGACACCCGGGGTGGCGTGCCGGGTCCGGGCGATCCACGGCCAGACCTTGTTGCCCGGCAGCTGCCCGCCCTCGCCGGGCTTCGCGCCCTGCGCCATCTTGATCTGGAGGTCGTCGGCGTTGACGAGGTATTCGCTGGTCACGCCGAACCGGCCGCTGGCGATCTGCTTGACCGCGGAGCGCCGCGCCGGGTCGTGCAGCCGCTCGACGTCCTCCCCGCCCTCGCCGGTGTTGGACTTGCCGCCGAGCCGGTTCATCGCGACGGCGAGCGTCTCGTGCGCCTCCGCCGAGATCGACCCGTACGACATGGCGCCGGTGGCGAACCGCTTGACGATCTCGGTGGCCGGCTCGACCTCGTCCAGCGGCACCGGCGGGCGTACGCCGGTGCGCAGCGTGAACAGCCCGCGCAGCGAGCCCGCCTGCGCGGCCAGCTCGTCGACCTTGGCGGTGTACTGCCGGAACACGTCGTACTGGCGGCTGCGGGTGGCGTGCTGGAGCAGGAAGACGGTCTCCGGGTTGAACAGGTGCAGCTCGCCCTCGCGGCGCCACTGGTACTCGCCGCCGACCTCCAGCCGGGCGCCGGCCGGCACGCCCGGCGCCGGCCAGGCCCGCGCGTGCCGGGCCGCCACCTCGGCGTGGATCTCGGCCAGCCCGATGCCGCCGATCGTGCTCGGCGTGCCCCGGAAGTACCTGTCGACCAGGCGGGTGTCCAGGCCGACGGCCTCGAAGACCTGCGCGCCGCAGTACGACGACACGGTCGAGATGCCCATCTTGGACATGATCTTCAGGACGCCCTTGCCGAGCGCCTTGACGTAGTTGCGGACGGCCCTGGCCGCCATCTTTGACGGCGGCTCATCCGGCTCAGCCTGGTCCACACGTGTCAATACGCCGGTGGAGATCATGTCCTCCACCGACTCGAAGGCCAGGTACGGGTTGACCGCCGCCGCGCCGTACCCGATAAGCACGGCCGCGTGGTGCACCTCGCGGCAGTCGCCGGACTCGACGACCAGCGCCACCTGGGTACGGGTCTGCTCGCGGACCAGGTGCTGGTGCACCGCGGCGGTGAGCAGCAGCGACGGGATCGGCGCCAGGTCGGCGTTGGAGTCCCGGTCGGAGAGCACCAGGATGCGCACGCCGTCCTCGATCGCCTCGGAGACGTGCCGGCAGATCTCGGTCAGCCGTGCCTTGATGCCGGCGCCGCCGTCGCGCAGGCGGTAGAGCCCGGAGACCCGGACCGCCTTGAAGCCGGGCAGGTCGCCGTCCTCGTCGATGGACAGGATCTTGGCCAGCTCGTCGTTGTCGATCACCGGGTACGGCAGCACGATCTGCCGGCAGCTCGCCGGGCCCGGGTCGAGCAGGTTGCCCTCCGGCCCGATGGTGGACGCCAGGCTGGTCACCAGCTCCTCCCGGATGGCGTCCAGCGGCGGGTTGGTGACCTGGGCGAACAGCTGATGGAAGTAGTCGTAGAGCAGCCGCGGCCGGGTGGACAGCGGGGCGATCGGGGTGTCGGTACCCATCGAGCCGATCGGCTCCGCGCCGCTGCGGGCCATCGGGCCGAGCAGGATCTTCAGCTCCTCCTCGGTGTAGCCGAACGTCTGCTGGCGGCGGCGTACCGAGTCGTGGGTGTAGACGATGTGCTCGCGCGGCGGCAGGTCGTCCAGTTCGATCAGGCCGGCGTGCAGCCACTCCTGGTACGGCCGCTCGGCCGCCAGCTCGGTCTTGATCTCGTCGTCGGAGACGATCCGGCCGTTGACGGTGTCGACGAGGAACATCTTGCCCGGCTGGAGGCGGCCCTTGGCGACCACGGTGGCCGGGTCCAGGTCGAGCACGCCCGCCTCGCTGCCCAGCACCACCAGGCCGTCGGTGGTGTGCCACCAGCGGCCCGGGCGCAGGCCGTTGCGGTCCAGCACCGCGCCGACGATCTCGCCGTCGGTGAACGCGACCGACGCCGGGCCGTCCCACGGCTCCATCAGGCTGGCGTGGAAGCGGTAGAACGCGCGCTTGTCGGCGCGCATGTCCGGGTCGTTCTCCCACGCCTCGGGGATCATCATGAGCACCGCGTGCGGCAGGCTCCGCCCGGCCAGGTGCAGCAGTTCGAGCACCGCGTCGAAGTTGGCCGAGTCGGACGCGGCGGGCGTGCAGACCGGAAAGACCCGGCGGATGTTGCCGGGAATGCTCGGGCTGCGGAGCAGGGCCTCGCGGGCCTGCATCCAGTTGCGGTTGCCACGGATCGTGTTGATCTCGCCGTTGTGTGCGATGAACCGGTACGGGTGCGCCAGCGGCCAGGACGGGAACGTGTTCGTCGAGAAGCGCGAGTGCACCAGCGCGATGGCGCTGACCACCCGCTCGTCGGTCAGCTCCGGGTAGAACGCCGGGAGCTGGTCCGGGGTGAGCATGCCCTTCCACACCATCGTGCGGCCCGACAGCGACGGGAAGTACGCCGGCACGCCCCGCTCGGCGGTCTCCCGCTCGACCTGCTTGCGCAGGCAGAACGCCACCCGGTCCAGGTCGAGCCCGGTCAGCGGGGAGCCGGCCGGGCCGTCCGGCGAGCCGGTCAGCCGGTGCGCGGCCACGAACAGCTGCCGGACCCGGGGCATCGCCGCGAGCGCGGTCTCGCCCAGGCCGGACGGGTCGGTCGGCACCTCCCGCCAGCCGAGCACGTCGGCGCCCTCGACCAGCGCGTACTTGTCGACCACCTGGCGGGCGCGGGCCTCGGCCGCGTCGTCGTCGGGCAGGAACACCAGGCCGGTGGCGTACTGGCCGGCCGGGGGCAGCGGGAAGTCGACGGTGGCGCGCAGGAACGCGTCCGGCACCTGGATCATGATCCCGGCGCCGTCTCCGGTGTTGTGCTCCGCGCCCCGGGCGCCCCGGTGGTCCAGGCGGCACAGCGCCCCGAGGCCGTTCGCGACGACCTGGTGCGAGCGCCGCCCGTGCAGGTCGGCCACGAAGGCCACACCGCAGGCGTCGTGCTCGTACGCGGGGTCGTAGAGCCCGGTCGCCTGTGGGGCCGGCTGCGGGCTGTGAGGGTACGGAAAGGCCACCGGGCCTCCTGTCGTCACTCAGGTTGGATCATGATGGGGACGACGTCGGCCCTCTGCGGTTTATTGAGTCTACGTTAGGGCTTCCGGCGCAAGGCCAGTTCAGATTGATCACACTTCCAGATGCTGGGACGTGTAGTCTCGCGCGGTGGATCTCGCACGCGCTGACGCACTCGACCGGTTGGAGCGGTTCTACGACGCGGTGCCCCGCGACGGGGCCCGGACCGAGGATTACGGCGCCCTGGTGCTGTTCGTCCGGGACGGGGCGGGCTGGCCGTTCTACGCCCGGCCCCGGCACGACGCCACCGAGGCGCCCACGCTCGCCGACGTGACGGCGGTCCGCGCCCGGCAGCGGGAGCTGGGCCTGCCGGAGGCGTTCGAGTGGGTGCACGAGCACCAGCCCGACCTGCTGGCGGTGGCCCGCTCCGCCGGGCTCAGCGTGCTGGAGGCGCCGCTGATGCTGCTGGAGCCGGAGCGGCTGCCCGAGCCGGGGACGTTCACCGACGTACCGGTGCGGGTGCTGGACCCCGCCGACCCCGGCTTCGCGGCGGACATCGCGCTGCGGCGGGCCGTCGCGGCGGTCGGCTTCGCCAACGGCGGCACCGCGCGCGGCGACGCCGGACCGGCCGAGCGGGACGCCGCCCTCGCCCAGCTGGACGTGGCCGCGCTGGAGGAGGAGGCGACCCGGGTCGCCGACGGGCGGCGCATCTCGGTACTCGCCGAGGCGCCCGGGGAGGGCGCGCTCGCCAGCGGGATGGCGATGCGGGTGGACGACGTGGCGGAGATCGCCGGCGTGGCCACGCTGCCGTCCGCCCGGCAGCGCGGGCTCGGCGCGGCGGTGACCGCCACCCTCGCCCGGGAGCTGCGCGCCGCCGGTACCGACCTGATCTTCCTGAGCGCCGGCAGCGAGGACATCGCCCGCGTCTACCTGCGGGTCGGGTTCCGCCGGGTGGGCACCGCCTGCATCGCCGAGCCCACCGCCGTCATCTGAGCGCGGGCCCGGCCCACGTGCCCCCGAGCCCGCGCCGCCGGGGCCGGGCCGCCGGGAGACCGGGCCGCCGGGAGACCGGGCCGCCGAGAGGCCGGATCGCGGCGGCACGGTCAGGACGGCGGCTGCCAGGCGGCGGCCGCCGCGGCGGCGGTGTTGCGCAGGCGCGGGCTGATCGTGCCCAGTGCGGCGTCCCGGGCGCGCAGCGCCAGCCGGCCCCGGGCCTGGAGGACCGCCGACATCCGCCGGGTCTGCCGGACCATCGTGGCCGCGCGGGGGCGGCGCAACCTGTCGTACGCGGTCACCGCGTCCGGCAGCCGCGACTCCCGCAGCAGCCCGGCCAGCGTCGCCGCGTCCTCGAACGCCAGGCAGGCGCCCTGCCCGAGGTGCGGCGGCATGGCGTGCGCGGCGTCGCCGAGCAGCACCACGCCGCCCGGGCCGGCCGGGAAGCCGTACGCCTTGGGCAGCGGGCGCAGCTCGCGGATCTCCTGCTGCACCACGTCCTCCGGGTCGGTCGCCTCCAGCAGCGTGCCGATCGGGGCGGGCCAGCCCGCGAACCAGCGTTTGAGCAGCGCGAGCTGGATCTCCGGCGGTTCCGGGCGGGGCGCGCCGGCGGCCGTGGCGACCCAGTAGACGCCGCCCCGGCGGGACGCGCCCGCCGTGCCCCGCTCGCCGAGCGAGGCGGCCAGGAAGCGGTACCCGGCGCCGAGCGTCTCGCCGTGCACCGGCTGGTCGTCAGGCAGCTGCGGAGCCCGGTACCAGGGGATGACCGCCCGCCAGGCGGCGCACCCGGAACTGACCACCGCGGTCTCCGGGGCGAGGTGCCGGCGGATCTCGCTGTCCGTGCCGTCGGCGGCCACCACCAGGTCCGCCTCGTAGGTGTGCCGGCCGTCGCCCACCGCCGGACGCTCGCCCGACACCGCGCGTACGGTCCGCACTGTCACGCCGGTCCGCAGCTCGACCCGGTCACCCAGGCCCGCTATCAGCGCGTCGTGCAGGTCCTCCCGGTGCACCACCACCGGCATCCGCTCGGCGGGCGTGGACCGGGCCTGCACCAGCCAGTGGCCGTCCGGTCGGCGCACGCCGCCGTCGGGCAGCGGGGTGGCGATCGCGTCCAGCCCGTCGCCCAGCCCGAGGGCGCGCAGCGCGCGTACCCCGTTGGGCCAGAGCACCACGGCGGTCGCCTCCGGGCGGACCCGGTCGGCGCGTTCCAGCAGCGTGACCTGCCAGCCCGACCGGGCCAGCACACCGGCCGCCGCCATTCCGCCGAGGCCGGCGCCGACCACCACCGCGCTGCGCATGACTCCCCCGCTCAGCTGTCCCGGTCCGCCGGGCGCCCGCCGCCGTCGGCCCGGCCGGCGTTCGTGCGCTCCGCGTCCGCCCGCCCCGGCTCCGTGTCGTCGCGGTCCGCGCGGTCGGCGTTCGCGCTGTCGTCGCCGTCCGCACCGCCCGGCGCGTCGTCGCCGCCGGACTCGGCCCGCGCCGGTTCGTCGTCGGCCGGGGGCAGCACACCGGTCGTCCGGTACGCGTCGAACTGCTCCTCGGTCACCACCCGGTAGCCCTCGGGCGCGGCCGGCCGTGCGGCGGCCTCCCGGGCGGAGAGGTCGACCTGGGACACGTCGCCGGCCGGGGCGGCCGGGGTGGCCGGCTCGCCCAGCGGCACCAGGTATTCGCGGGGCCCGCGGACCCGGATGAAGTAGGCGAGCGCGCCGAGGAAGACCAGCGCGGCGGTCCAGACGTTGAGGCGTACGCCGAGGATCAGGTTCGCCTCGTCGGTGCGCATCAGCTCGATCCAGAACCGGCCCGCCGTGTAGCCCATCACGTAGAGCGCGAACGCTCGGCCGCGGCCGAGCCGCAGCTTGCGGTCGAGGAACAGCACCAGCGCGGCGACACCGACGTTCCAGAGCGCCTCGTAGAGGAACGTCGGGTGGTAGAGCCCGGGCTGGAGCACCGGGTTGCCGGCGTCGTCGCGCAGCGCGTGACCCGGGTTGTCCGGGTCCATGACGTGCACTTCCAGTCCCCACGGCAGCGTGGTCCGGCCGCCGTACAGCTCGTTGTTGAACCAGTTGCCCAGGCGGCCGACGGCCTGTGCCAGGGGCAGCCCCGGCGCCAGCGCGTCGGCGACGACGGCGAACGGGATGCCGAGCTGCCGCGCGGCGAGCCACGCGCCGACCGCGCCACCGGCCACCGCGCCCCAGATGCCGAGACCGCCCTCCCAGATGTAGAGCGCCTTGATCGGCTCACCACCGGCGCCGAAGTATTTCTCCGGCGAGGTGATCACGTGGTAGATCCGCGCGCCGATGATGCCCGCGGGCACGGCCCAGACGGCGATGTCGAGCACCGCGCCCGGCGCCACACCGCGCCGGCGCAGCCGGTACTCGGTGACCACGCAGGCCACCACGATGCCGAGGATGATGCAGAGCGCGTACGCCCGGATCGGAACCGGACCGAGCTGCCAGACGGCGGTGCTGGGGCTGGGCATGGCCGCCAGTGGGGTCATCGGGGCGAGGGTCACGGGTGCACACGGTACCGGTGCGGACCGTGTGTGCGGCACCCCGGGCCGCCTGCCGCGCGGGTCGGATGACTTCTGGTTTGCACGGTCGTAGGCTCTTTGTCCATGAGCCCGCTCACCTGGGCTGTCGCCGCTGTCGTCACCGACGGGTCCGGCCGGCTGCTGCTCTGCCGCCGGTCCGAGGGGGCCCGCCGCTGGGGGTTGCCGGGCGGGCGGCTGCGCCACGACGAGAGCCCGGCGGACGCCGCCGTCCGGGCGGTCCGTGCGGAGACGGGCTGGGCGGTGGAACTGACCGGCCTGGTCGGCCTCTACCGGGTCACCGGCCCGCGGGCGCCTTCGCCGCCGGCCGGGCGGTGCGGCGGGCGGCCGGACGTCCTGGTGCACGTGTTCCGCGCCGGGCCGGGCGGCGTCGAGCCGCCCGGCGAACCGTCGGCCGGGTGCCTGCCGCGGTGGTGGCCGCCGCAGGAACTGCCCGACGTGCTGACCCCTACCACGCGCGCGGCGATCGCGGACGCGCTCGCCGGCCACGCCGGCGTGCTCCGCCACACCACGGCTGCCGACGAATCGGCTGCGGAACCCGGCGACGGGCCGCCCACCCCGCCCGGCCAGCGCGCATCCGAGCAGGCCGACAGCAGTAGCCGCTGACCACCCTCCCGCTCACGCATGATCGACACCAGTTCGGCGAAGTGGCGGGGTCCTGGCGTCTATGACCACGTCAGCTCGGCGCAATGGAGTCGATCAAGGGCATGGCGAGCCGGCGGTCAGCGGGCCGGGTTGCGGACTCCGTCGGCCAGTTCGGCGCTGAGCTTGCGCAGCGCGGTCAGGCCGGCGGCCTGGTCCGGGGCGTCCAGCACGCAACGCACCAGCGCGCTGCCCACGATCACCGCGTCGGCGTACCCGGCGACGGTGGCGGCCTGCGCGCCGGTGCCCACGCCCAGCCCCACGCCGACCGGGATGTCGGTGACCTCGCGCAGCCGGGAGACCAGGACCGGTGCCGCCTCGGAGGTCTGCGCGCGGGCGCCGGTGACGCCCATGATCGCGGTGGCGTAGACGAAGCCGCGGCAGTGCTCGACAGTCATCCGCAGCCGCGCGTCGGTCGAGGACGGCGAGACCAGGAACGTGCGGTCCAGGCCGTGCGCGTCGGAGGCGGCCAGCCACTCGGCGGCCTCGTCCGGGATCAGGTCCGGCGTGATCAGGCCGGTGCCACCGGCGGCGGCCATGTCGCGGGCGAACGCGTCCACGCCGTACTGCTCGATGGGGTTCCAGTAGGTCATGGTGACCACGCTCGCCCCGGTCGCGGCGACCGCCTCGACGACGCGCAGCGCGTCGGCGACGCGGACGCCGCCGGCGAGCGCGATGTCGCTCGCCTTCTGGATGACCGGGCCGTCCATCACCGGGTCGGAGTACGGGATCTCCACCTCGATGACGTCCACGCCCGCCTCGACCATGGCCTTCATGGCGGCGATGCTGCCCTCGACGGTCGGGAAGCCCGCCGGCATGCAGCCGACCAGCACCGCCCGCCCGTCCGCCCGCGCCTTGTCGAAGGCGACCCCGATGCGGCTCACGCTGTCACTCCTTGTCGAGGATGCCGAAGTACGCGCCGGCGGTGTGCACGTCCTTGTCGCCCCGGCCGGACAGGTTGACCACGATCACCGGCTCCCGGCCCAGTTCCTCGGCGAGCCGGGGGGCGATCGCGCGGGCGCCGGCGAGCGCGTGTGCGCTCTCGATCGCCGGGATCACGCCCTCGGTGCGGCAGAGCAGCTCGAACGCGGCCATCGCGTCGGCGTCGTCGACCGGCAGGTAGGTGGCCCGGCCGGTGTCGTGCAGCCAGGCGTGCTCCGGGCCGACACCCGGGTAGTCCAGGCCGGCCGAGATCGAGTGCGACTCGATGGTCTGCCCGTCGGCGTCCTGGAGGACGTATGTGCGGGTGCCGTGCAGCACGCCGGACGAGCCGCCGGTGATGCTGGCGGCGTGCCGGCCGGTGCCGACGCCCTCGCCGCCGGCCTCGAAGCCGTAGAGCCGGACCCCGGTGTCCGGCACGAACGCGTGGAAGATGCCCAGCGCGTTGGAGCCGCCGCCGACGCAGGCCGCGACCGCGTCCGGCAGCGCGCCGGTCAGGTCCAGGCACTGCCGGCGGGCCTCCTCGCCGATGCCGCGCACGAAGTCCCGGACCATCTCCGGGAACGGGTGCGGTCCGGCGGCGGTGCCGATCAGGTAGTGGGTGTCCTCGACGTTGGCGACCCAGTCCCGCATCGCCTCGTTCATCGCGTCCTTGAGCGTGCGCGAGCCGGTCGTCACCGGGACGACTGTGGCGCCGAGCATCCGCATCCGGGCCACGTTCAGCGCCTGCCGCTCGGTGTCCACCTGGCCCATGTAGACGACGCATTCCAGGTCGAACAGGGCGGCGGCGGTGGCGGTGGCGACGCCGTGCTGGCCGGCGCCGGTCTCCGCGATGACCCGCCGCTTGCCCATCCGCTTGGTGAGCAGCGCCTGGCCCAGCACGTTGCGGACCTTGTGCGCGCCGGTGTGGTTGAGGTCCTCCCGTTTGAGCAGAACCCGCGCGCCGACCCGCGCGGAGAACCGCCGGGCCTCGTAGAGCAGCGAGGGCGTGCCGGCGTAGTCGCGCAGCAGCGCGTCGAACTCGGCGAGGAAGTCCTCGTCGCCCATCGCCTTCCGGTACGCCGCGTCCAGCTCGTCGAGCGCGGCGACGAGCGCCTCGGGGACGAACCGGCCGCCGAACCGGCCGAAGTGACCGGCGGCGTCGGGAACCTGGCCGGTTGCGGGTGCGGCGCTCATCGCGGGCGTCCTCTCGGATCGGGTGCCCGGCGGCTCAGCGCACCGGGCGGGGCGTGGCCGGGTGGTTACCGGCGTTGACCAGCTCGGCGACCGCTTCGCGCGGGCTCTTCTGGGTGACCAGGCCCTCGCCCACCAGCACGGCGTCGGCGCCGGCGGAGGCGTACCGGATCAGGTCGTGCGGACCGCGCACCCCGGACTCGGCGATCTTGACGACGCTACTCGGCAGGCCCGGCGCGATCCGCTCGAACACCGAGCGGTCGACCTCCAGGGTACGCAGGTCGCGGGCGTTCACGCCGATCACCTGCGCACCGGCCTCCAGGGCGCGGTCCGCCTCCTCCTCGGTGTGCACCTCGACCAGCGCGGTCATGCCGAGCGACTCGATCCGCTCCAGCAGCCCGACCAGCACGTTCTGCTCCAGCGCGGCCACGATCAGCAGCACCAGGTCGGCGCCGTGCGCGCGGGCTTCGTGCACCTGGTAGCTGGAGACCACGAAGTCCTTGCGCAGCACCGGCACGTTCACCGCGGCCCGCACCGCGGCGAGGTCGTCGAGCGACCCGCCGAACCAGCGGCCCTCGGTCAGCACGCTGATCGCCCGCGCGCCACCAGCCGCGTAGTCCCCGGCCAGGTCGGCCGGGTCGGCGATCTCGGCCAGCCGTCCCTTCGACGGCGACGAGCGCTTCACCTCGGCGATCACTGCGACGCCGGGGCGGCGCAGGGCCGCGTACGCGTCGAGCGGCGGCGGCGCGGCGGCGGCCAGTTCCCGGATCCGCTCCAGCGGAACCTGCTCCTGGCGCCGGGCGACGTCCTCCCGCACGCCGGCCAGGATCTCGTCGAGCACCCCTGCGGACGGCGCCGCTGCGGCGTCGTCCCCCTCCGCGTGCGCATGCTCAGCAGTCACCAACGGACTCCCCTCTCCGGGCGTCATGGGCCGATGCTAGGGGGCGCCACCTGGCGACGAGTGCCGGGGGGTATGGCGCACCTCACGACATGGGCTGTGGCATGATGGCCGACTTCCGGTGAACGCCATGTCACGCAGCGCCACCGCTGGCATCGACCGTCACCCATCCCCTATCTCACCACGATCGTTCCGGGCCCGCAGGACGGGTTCCGGCGGCCGCTGTGACCAAGCTCAAGGACCTCCGGCCCTGCCCAGGTCGCCCCCGGTGCGACAGCGTTGACCTGTGCTTCACGGCGGCGAAACGTCCGCCCGGAAGCATCGCCGTCGGGCACACTCGACGCCGGCGGCTGCCGACCGTCGCCAACGATCTCGGATGGGGTGACCATGAGCGCCAACGGGCCGACCCAGACCATCGGCTTGACCACCATCTCCCGCACCGTCGCCTCGCTCGCCGTCGGCGTGGTGCACACGCTCGAACGCGCGGCGGCCGGTGACGGCCGGATGCGTACCGCCCGGGGCAACGCCTGGGAGGCGGTCTGCGCCGACCGGGCCCGCGCCGCCCAGCGCCGCGAGCTGGAGCGGCTGGTGGCGGAGCTGGCCGCCGCACGGGCCGCGGCCCGGCAGCGTCGCGACGCCCGCGAGGCGCAGCCGGTCAGCTGACCGTCGGGTCCTCGCCCCGGTCCAGCGCGTCCCACGCGTCCCGGGTGCCACGTTCGACCGCCGGCCGGCCGGGCTCGTCCGCCGGGGCGGACCGCCGCTCGTACCGGGCGCCCATCGCCGGCCAGCCGTCGCCGCGCAGCGCGGTGGACGCGCCGCCGGCCGCCAGGGCCAGGCCCCCGGCCAGCACCAGCGCCGGCCACTGGAGGCTCACCCCGGCCTCGGTCAGGCCGATCCCGCCGCCGGCCGCCACGGCCACGCCGACGCCGACCAGCAGCACACCCAGCAGCCGGCGCAGCCGGCCCCGGGTGGCGAGCACCGCGCCACCGCCGGCGAGTCCCACGTAGGTCAGCGCCAGCACCCAGGGCAGCAGCTCCGTGCCGGTGCGCTCGGACGGCAGCGACCCCCGCGCGGTCACCTCGACCGCCCAGGTCCGGGTCACCGCCCAGCAGGCCAGGCCCGCGCCGGCCAGGCAGAGCAGCACCGCGTACGCGAGTTCGCGCCGCCCGCGGGCCGCCGGCGCGGTGGTGCCGGGCGCGTTCACCGGGCCGCCCGCAGCGTCTCGGCGGCCGCGATGGCGGCGAGGACGGCGGCGGCCTTGCTCCGCGTCTCCTGGTCCTCGGCGGCGGGGTCGGAATCGGCCACGATCCCGGCCCCGGCCTGCACGTAGGCGCGGCCGTCGCGGATCAGCGCGGTCCGGATCGCGATGGCCATGTCCAGGTCGCCACCGAAGGCGAAGTAGCCGACGGTGCCGCCGTAGACGCCGCGCCGCACCGGCTCCAGCTCCTCGATGATCTCCATGGCGCGCACCTTTGGCGCACCGCTGAGCGTCCCGGCCGGGAACGTCGCGGCCAGCGCGTCGAACGCGGTGCGGTCGTCGCGCAGCTCCCCGACGACTGTGGAGACGATGTGCATGACGTGGCTGTAGCGCTCGATGGTGGCGAACTCGGGCACCTCGACGGTGCCCGGCCGGCACACCCGGCCCAGGTCGTTGCGGCCCAGGTCGACGAGCATCACGTGCTCGGCGCGTTCCTTCGGGTCGGCGAGCAGCTCGGCGGCGAGCTTGGCGTCGCCGTCCGGCGAGCCGCCACGCGGACGGGTGCCGGCGATCGGGTGCAGCAGCGCCCGCCGCCGCCCGTCCGGCCCGGCGCTGACCTTGAGGTGCGCCTCCGGTGACGAGCCGACGATGTCGAAGCCGTCGAAGCGCAGCAGGTACATGTACGGGCTGGGGTTGGTGGTGCGCAGCACCCGGTAGACGTCGAGCGGGTCGGCGTCGGTGGGGCGCTCGAAGCGCTGGCTGAGCACGATCTGGAAGCACTCGCCGGCCCGGATCGCCTCCTTGGCCGCCTCCACCGCCTCCGGGTAGCCGCCGTCGGGGGTGCGGCTGACCACCTCGCCGACGCCGGGGCGCCCGACGGTCGAGACCATGGGCGGAATCGGCCGGGACAACGCGGTGGTCATCGCGTCGAGGCGGCCGACGGCGTGGTGGTACGCGGCCTCGACCCGCTCGGCCCGGCCGCTGTCGTCAAGCGGCGGCAGCACCGCGTTGGCGATCAGGATCGCGGAACCCTCGTAGTGGTCGAGGACCACCAGGTCGGTCGCGAGCATCATGCCCAGCTCGGGCACGTCCAGCTCGTCCTCGGTCAGCTCGGGCAGGCGCTCGAAGCGGCGGACCAGGTCGTAGGCGAGGTAGCCGACCAGGCCGCCGGTCAGCGGCGGCATGTCACCGGCCGGATCCCAGCCCGGACCGGCGAGCGCGGCGACTGTCTCGCGGAGCACGGTGACCGGGTCGCCGCCGGTGGGCACGCCCGCCGGTGGTGTGCCGGTCCAGCTCGCCGCGCCGTCGTGCTCGGTGAGCGTGGCGCTGCTGCGGACGCCGATGAACGAGTAGCGCGACCAGGCCGTGCCGGCCGAGCCGACGCCCTGCTCGGCGGACTCCAGCAGGAACGTGCCGGGACCGCCGGCCAGCTTGCGGTAGACCCCGACCGGCGTCTCCGCGTCGGCGAGCAGCCGCCGGGTCACCGGTACGACCCGCCAGCGGGCGGCCAGGTCGGCGAAGGTGGACCGGTCCGGGCTGACCGTGCCGTCGGTCACGGGGTCGCCTCCGGGGAGCTGACCGGCAGTTCGGTGAAGAAGCAGGTGCGCTGCCCGGTGTGGCAGGCCGCGCCGACCTGCTCGACGCTGACCAGCAACGCGTCGCCGTCGCAGTCGAGGGCCACCGAGCGCACGTACTGGTGGTTGCCCGAGGTGGCGCCCTTGACCCAGTACTCGCCGCGGCTGCGCGACCAGTAGGTGGCCCGCCCGGTGGTGAGCGTGCGGTGCAGCGCCTCGTCGTCCATCCAGGCGACCATCAGCACCTCGCCCGAGTCGTGGGCGCGGACCACGGCGGCGACGAGACCGTCCGGGGTCCGGCGGAGCTTGGCCGCGACGGCCGGGTCGAGCCGGGACGGACGGGCCGGTCCGGGTGCGGGGGCGCCGGTCAGCGGCGCGTCAGGGGCGGGCACGGTTGACCATTCTCCCGCACGCGGCCCGGGCACCGCCGACGTGTCCCGGGAGGCGGGCGTCACCGTCCTCAGCACCCGGCCCAACTCGCCGAGGTAGCGGGCCACCCGGCCGTCGACCAGCGCCTCGGCCAGGTCCGCGCCGTGGGTGGCGGCGATCTCGTCCGCGTACGGGCGGATCAGCGGGAGGATGCCGGTGACCAGCCGTCCGGCGGCGGCGCCGACCTCGGCCGGGTCACCGGCGCGCAGCCCGAGGCAGAGCAGCATGTCGTGGCGGTAGCCGGGCGGAGCGACCGGCAGGTCCAGCGCGGCGGTCAGTGCGGCCCGGCGGGACACCACGCGTACCGACGGATTGGCCGGCCGCAGCACCGAGGGGCAGAGCCGGGCCAGGTCGGCCGCGGCGAGCCGGACCCCGACCGGGTCGTCGGCCACGCGGGCCGCGGCGACCTTGCCCAGCGTCGCGACCAGCTCCTCCAGGCGCGGCTCGCCGGCGGGCTGGCAGAGCACCGGCAGGTCGATCCGGCGACGCCATTCCGGTACGGCCCACAGCAGCCGGGCGGGCGCGGTGACCGGGAGCCCGAACGCCCAGTCGGCGGGCTGGCCGAGGCGGCGTACCCAGGAGCGGACGTCGCGGGCGGCCACCGACACGTGCACGAGACGGCCGGCGAACTCGGTCAGGTACGCCCGCCGGGCCGCGTACGGCGTACCGCGGCGGGACGTGGCCTGCCGGATCCCCGCGCCGACCGCCCGTCCGTCGTCGGCGACCACGAGCACGTCCACGTCCACGTCGCTGTGCTCGGTGGCGGCCCGCCGGGCGTGGCTGCCGCGCAGCATGATCCCGACGACCGGCCGGTCGGCGGCCTGCCGCAGGCGGGCGGCCCAGTCGTCGAGGAATGCGGTGTCGGGCAACTGCGCTGGACCCACGGCGTCATGGTGCCCAAATCCGATCTTCACCGCAATGACCGTTGCCGGACCCACTGTCCGCCGCTGGGGCGTTCAGGCTGATTCCTCCTCGGCCCGCCGGTACGCGTCGATCTTGTGTTCGAGGACCTTCAGGTCCTCCTCCAGTTCGGCCATCCGGGCCAGTACGCGGGCCCGGTGCGCCTCGAACAGCGCCCGTCGCGCGCCGAGTGTGCTGTCGCCGTGCCGGGCCAGTTCGGCGTAGCGGCGCATGTCGCGCACCGGCATCCCGGTGCGGCGCAGCCGGGTGAGCAGGAACAGCCAGTTGACGTCGGACTCGGTGTAGCGCCGGCGGCCGGACGAGTCCCGCCCGACGCGGCCCACCAGCCCCTCCTGCTCGTACCAGCGCAGCGTGTAGGTGGTCAGGCCGACCCGTTCCGCCGCCTCACCCACGGTGAGGCTCGTCTCCCGCGTGCTGATGTCCACGCTCCCAGGCTTCCAGTTCGAGCGCACTCGAAGTCAAGTCCCCGTTGCCACTCGCGCACAATTCACCTACCGTTGAGTTCAACGAGTGATGAATTGACGGAGGCGAGCATGGACGACGCGGTGTCGGTCCGCGAGCTGGTGGTCGACCGGGGCGGGCGGCGGGTGTTGCACGGCATCAGCTGCGGGGTGCCCCGGGGCACTGTCACCGGGCTGCTCGGGCCCAGCGGCAGCGGCAAGACCACGCTGATGCGCGCGGTGGTCGGCGTGCAGACGGTCGGTTCCGGCACCGTCGACGTGCTCGGCCTTTCCGCCGGTTCGGCCGACCTGCGCCGCCGGGTGGGTTACCTCACCCAGGCGCCGAGCGTCTACGCCGACCTGACGGTGCGGGAGAACGCCCGCTACTTCGCGGTGCTCCAGGGCCGGGGCCGCGCCGAGGCCGACCGCGCGGTGGCCGACGTCGGCCTGGCGACCGCCGCCGACCAGCTCGTCGGCACGCTCTCCGGTGGCCAGCGCAGCCGCGCCTCGCTCGCCTGCGCACTCGTCGGCGAACCGGAGCTGGTGGTGCTCGACGAACCGACTGTCGGCCAGGACCCGGTGCTGCGGGCCGACCTGTGGGCCCGGTTCCACGACATGGCCGCGAACGGCACCACGCTGCTGGTCTCCAGCCACGTGATGGACGAGGCCGCCCGCTGTGATCGCCTGCTGCTCATCCGCGAGGGCCGGCTGGTCGCCGACGACACCCCGGCCGCGGTCCGCGCCGCCACCGGGACCGACGACCTGGAGGAGGCGTTCCTGCGCCTGATCCGCGACGCCGAGGGAGAGGCGCGATGAACGGACGGATCCTGGCCGCCACCACCGGGCGCATCCTGCGTCAGCTCCGGCACGACCGGCGGACCGTGGCGCTGCTCGTGCTGGTGCCGTCGGTGCTGCTCACACTCGTCTACTTCATGTACGTCGACCAGCCCGCCCCGCCCGGCGCGCCCAGCACGTTCGACCGGGTGGCCCTGATCATGCTGGGCTTCTTCCCGTTCATCATCATGTTCCTGGTGACCAGCATCGCCATGCTCCGCGAGCGCACCACCGGCACGCTGGAGCGCCTGCTCACCACGCCGCTGGGCAAGCTCGACCTGCTGTTCGGGTACGGCATCGCGTTCGGCCTGGCCGGGGTGCTCCAGTCCACAGTGGCCTCGATCGTCGCGTACCGGGTGTTCGGCCTGGAGACCGCGGGCAGCGCGTGGCTGGTCGTGCTGATCGCCGGGGTGAACGCGGTGCTCGCGGTGGCGCTCGGGCTGTTCTGCTCGGCGTTCGCCCGCACCGAGTTCCAGGCGGTCCAGTTCATGCCGGTGGTGGTGGCCCCGCAACTGCTGCTGTGCGGCCTGTTCGTGCCGCGCGACCAGATGGCCGGCTGGCTCCAGGCGGTCAGCGACGCGCTGCCGCTGTCGTACGTGGTCGAGGCGTTGCAGGAGGTCGGCGCGCACGCCGAGCCGACCGCGACGATGTGGCGGGACCTGGCGATCGTGGCCGGGGCGGCGGTGGCGGCGCTGGTGCTGGCCGCGGCGACGCTGCGCCGGCGCAGCGGGTGAACGCGCGGCGCACCGGGCGGCGGCCCGGCAGCCCGGACACCCGCGAGGCCATCCTCGCTGCGGCGCGGGAGGCGTTCGCCGAGCGTGGCTACGACGCCGCGTCGATCCGGGCGATCGCCGCCGCGGCCGGTGTGGACCCGGCGCTCGTGCACCACTACTTCGGCGGCAAGGAGGAGCTGTTCCGGGCCGCGACGGCGTTCCCGGCCGACCCGGAACGGCTGCTGCCGGCTGTGCTCGCCGGCGGCCCGGACGCGGCCGGCGAGCGGATGGTCCGGGTGTTCCTGGAGGTCTGGGACTCCCCCACCGGCACGGCCGCGGTGGCACTGCTGCGCTCGGCGGTGAGCAACGAGTGGACCGCCCGGCTGCTGCGCGAGTTCCTGGTCACGCAGGTGCTGCGCCGGGTGCTCGACCAGCTCGACATCGACCCGGGGCAGCGCGCGCTGCGCGGCGGCCTGGTCGCCACGCAGCTCGCCGGGCTGGCCATGATGCGGTACGTGCTCCGCCTCGACGCGGTCGCCACCGCCGAGCCGGCGACGCTGGTGGCCGCCATCGGCCCGACGGTCCAGCGTTACCTCACCGGCGACATCACCTGAGCCGTCCCCGGGCCTCCGACGGCCGCGACGGCGCTGCTCAGGCCGCCGCCCGCGGGCAGAGCATCGGGTGCAGCAGGCGGGACAGCTCCGCCACGTCGGCGACGGGCCGGGGGAAGGCGAGCCGGGCCCGCCGGGTCGCGCCGGGCCGCCCGTGCGCGACCAGCAGTCCGTACCGGTCGATCCGGACCACCCGCGGGATCTGGTCGCCGGGCAGGTCCAGTCGCCGCCGCAGGTAGTCGCCGACCTGCTCGGCGTGGTGGTCGGCCAGGTCCGCCAGCAGGTCGGCCTCGACCGGGTGCAGCGGGTCCGGCTCGGCCTCCGCGTACGCCTCGGGGTCGATCCGGCGCGTGCGCCCGGCGCGCTCCCAGCGGACCTCGGCCACCTCGAAGCGGTGCAGGTGGAACCGCCTGCCCACGTCGAGCAGGTCGCCGGCCGGGTCGGTGGCGGCGAAGTCGACTGCGGCGTCGCGCGCCTCGTCCCCGTCCAGCCGCTCGGCCCAACCGGACACCCAGGCCCGGCCGAGCGAGGGCGCCCCGGCCGCCGGCGGCAGGTCGAGCACGTCGAGCACTGTCGCCACGTCGGTGTCGTCAGCCGGCGGCACGAGCGCCGCGGCGAGGTCACTGACCACCGGCACGAGCAGCAGCACCCGCCCGTCCGGGTCGACGGCGTGCCGGACCTGGTGCGGGCCGGGATGCCGGGCCAGGTGGACGAGGGCGGGCAACCGGCCCGCGACCAGGGTTCGCACGATCTCCGCCGGGCTGGGCCGCATGATCCCGACCTCCTCAATATAGGTTAGGCTTACCTAAGTAGCAGGCTAGACGATCGGAGACGTCGACGTGAACCACCCCCGGCCAAAGGCCCGGCTCTCCCGCGCCCTCGGTATCCCGCTCACCCGCAAGTGCGTGCGGTACTTCGAGCGGCGCCCCTATCCCCCGGGCGTGCACGGCCGGTCCCGCCGCACCACCTCCGACTACCAGGTGCGGCTGCTGGAGAAGCAGCGGCTGCGCCACCAGTACAACGTCAGCGAGGCCCAGCTCCGGCGGCTGTTCGACGAGGCCGCCCGCGGTGCCGGCAAGACCGGCGAGACGCTCGTCGCGCTGCTGGAGCGGCGCCTCGACGCGGTGGTGCTGCGGGCCGGGCTGGCGCGCAGCGTCTACCAGGCCCGCCAGCTCGTCGCGCACGGCCACATCACAGTCGACGGGCGCAAGGTCGACCGGCCGTCGTACCGGCTGCGTCCCGGCCAGGTGGTCGGCGTCCGCGAGCGCAGCCGCGCGCTGCCACCGTTCCAGCTCGCCGCCGCCGGCGCGCACGCCGACGCGCAGCCCCGGCCGTACCTGTCGGCGCAGCCGGGCGAGCTGCGCGCCACGCTGGTACGCGAACCGGCCCGGGACGAGGTGCCGGTGGTGTGCGACGAGCAACTGGTGGTGGAGTTCTACTCCCGCTGACCCTTCACCGGGTCTGCTCCAGCCCTGGCGGACCCGCCAAGATCAGCGGGTCTGTTCCAGCCAGGACGCGTACAGCAGCGCGTAGACCGAGTCGGCGTCGCGGACCAGTTCCTCGTGCGGGCCACGCTGCACGATCCGGCCCCGGTCCACCACGATCACCTCGTCCGCCGCCTGCGCGGTGGACAGCCGGTGCGCGATGGCGAGGGTGGTCCGGCCCCGGGTCACCGCGTCCAGGGTCCGTTGCAGGCGGACCTCGGTGGCCGGGTCGACGGCGCTCGTCGCCTCGTCGAGCACCAGCAGGTCCGGGTCGGCGACGTACGCACGGGCCAGCGCCACGAGCTGCCGCTCGCCGACGCTGAGCGCCTCCCCGCGTTCCCCCACCGGCGTGTCCAGCCCGGACGGCAGCCCGTCCAGCCAGTCGGCCAGGCCCAGCTCGCCGAAGGCGGCGGTGAGCTGCCCGTCGGTCAGGTCGGGGCGGGCGAAGCGGACGTTCTCCCCCACCGTGGCGTCGAACAGGAAGCCGTCCTGCGGCACCATCACCACCCGGGCGCGCAGCGAGTCGAACCGCACCTGCCGCAGGTCGACGCCGGAGAGCAGCACCGCACCCTCGCTCGGGTCCATCAGCCGGGTGAGCAGCTTGGCGAACGTCGTCTTGCCGCTGCCGGTCTCGCCCACCACCGCCACCCGGCTCTTCGCCGGGATGTCCAGCGTGACGTCGTGCAGCACCGGCGGGCCGCCCGGATAGGCGAACGTCACACCGGCGAACCGGACGTCGAGCGGGCCGGCGGGCAGGTCCCGCCCCTGCTCGCCCGGATCGGCCACGTCCGGCTCGATGTCCAGCACGTCCAGCACCCGGCGCCAGCCGGCGATCGCGTTCTGCGCCTCGTTGAGCACCTCGGTGGCGATCTGCACCGGCTGGATGAAGAGCGTGACCAGGAACAGGAACGCGGTGAGCTGGCCGATCGACAGCGTGCGGTCGACGCCCAGGCTCACCCCGACCACCACCACGCCGGCCAGCGCCAGCCCGGCCGCCAGCTCCCCCACCGAGCTGCCCATGATGCTGATCCGGATCGCCCGCTGCTGGGCCACCCGCTGGCTGTCGATCGCCGTGTCCAGCCGCCGCGCGGTCCGCCCGGCGATCCCGTACGCCCGGATCACCGGCGCGCCCACCACGCTCTCGCCGATCGCGCCGAGCAGCGTGCCGGTGCGCTGCCGCACCAGCCCGTACGCCCCGGCCAGGCGGCGCTGCAACTGCCGGATCACCAGCACCGCCGGCGCGAACGCAACGAGCACCACGAGCGTCAACTGCCAGGAGTACGCGAGCATCACCGCCGTGGTGACCACCAGTTGGCCCAGGTTGACGATCAGGATCACGCCGCCCCACTGGAGGAACTGGGTGATCTGGTCGACGTCGCTCGTCACCCGGGAGACCAGCGACCCGCGCCGCTCGGACTGCTGGTGCAGCATGGACAGGTCGTGCACGTGCCGGAACGCCCGGGTACGCACCCCGGCCAGCGCGGTCTCGCTCACCGTGAACAGCCGGCGCATCATCAGGTACCCGCAGGCGGTGGTGATCACCAGCACGCCTGCGGTGATCGCCACCGTCAGCGAGATGACGTTCAGGTCGAGCCCGCCGACGATGCCGTGGTCGATGCCGCGCTGCACCGCCACCGGCACCGCCACCCGGCCGACCATGTAGACCAGCGCCAGCGCCAGCGTGCCGGCGAAGCCGGTGCGCAGCTCCGGGGAGAGCGCCAGCCCGCGCCGCAACGTCCGCCAGGTCGACTCGGTGGCCTCGGCGGTCTCACCCGTGGTCGTACTCACCGGTCCCGCCTTCCGTTCGCGACTGCGGGGCTCCGCTGCGCTGCACTCCTCGCGCTCACCGGTCCACCTCGATCTCCAAGCCCGACGGCAACGGCGTGACCTCGTCGTACGTCTGCTTCTGCTCGCGTTCCTGCTCGGCCTGCTCGTACGCGGTGACCAGGTCGGCGTAGCCGGGCACGGTGGCCAGCAGCTCGGTGTGGGTGCCGCGGGCGACCACCCGGCCTTGCTCCACGTAGATCACCTCGTCGGCGAGCGCGATGGTGGCCCGGCGGTACGCGACCACCAGGATCGACGCCGGCGCGCCGCCGTCGGCGGGGGCGCGCAGCCCGGCCAGGATGGCCGCCTCGACGCGCGGGTCGACGGCGCTCGTGGCGTCGTCGAGCACCAGCAGCCGGGGGCGGCCGGCGAGCGCCCGGGCCAGCGTCAGCCGCTGGCGTTGCCCACCGGACAGCGAGGTGCCCCGCTCGCCGACCATGGTGTCCAGCCCGTCCGGCAGCGCGGCCACGAAGCCGTCCGCCTCGGCCAGGCGCAGCGCCGCCCACACCTCGTCGTCGCCGATGCCGGCGCGGTCCAGCGCGATGTTGGCCCGGACCGTGTCGTCGAAGACGAACGGCACCTGCGCCACCAGCGCCACCGTGCCGGCGAGCGAGGCGGCGGTCAGCTCCCGCACGTCCACGCCGTCCAGCGTGACCCGCCCGGCACCCGGGTCGACCAGGCGCACGGCCAGCGACGCGATCGTGGACTTGCCCGCGCCGGTGGGCCCCACCAGGGCGACCGTCTTCCCGGCCGGCACGGTGAACGTCACAGCGCCGAGCACCTGGGCGCCGGGCAGGTGCGCCTCGGCCGGCTCGTACGCGAAGTGCACGTCGTCGAAGGCGAGCGTGGCCGGCGTGCGGGTGGCCGGGTCGAGCGTCCTCGTGCCGTACGGCATCTCGCCGGTGGCGTCGAGCACGCGGCGGACCCGGTCCCAGCCGGCGACGCTGCGCGGCAGCTCGGCCAGCACCCAGCCGATGGCGCGCACCGGGAAGGCCAGCACGGTGAACAGGAACGCGACGCTGACCAGCTCGGTCACGGTGATCGCGCCCTGCCGCAGCCGGATCGCGCCGACCACCAGCACGGCGAGCGTGCCGAGGCTGGGCAGCGTCTCCAGCATCGGGTCGAACACGCCGCGCAGCCGGCCGACCGAGATCAGCGCGTCCCGCAGGTCGCCGGCGCGGGCGGCGAAGCGGGCGGTCTCCTGCACCTCGCGGCCCATCGTCTTGACCACCAGCGCGCCGTCGAAGCTCTCGTGCGCGATGCCGCTGACCTCGGCCCGCAGCCGCTGCGCCCGGGCCTGCCGGGGCGCCATCCGGCGGGAGTAGACCACGTTGAGCGCGAACAGCGCCGGGAAGACGGCGAGGCCGACCAGGGCCAGCGCCCAGTCGGTGAAGAACAGCGAGGCCACCGCGCCGACGAGCATCACCAGCGTGCCGACCGCGAACGGCAGCGGGGCGATCGGGTACCAGGCCGCCTCGACGTCGGAGTTGGCGTTGGAGAGCAACGTGCCGGTGGAGTTGCGGTGGTGCCAGGCCAGCGGCAGTTCCAGGTAGCGGCGGGTGACCCGGCGGCGGTAGGCGGCCTGGAGCCGGTACTGCATGTAACCGGCGCCGAGCCGCCGGCCGAAGATGCCGACGACCCGCAGCACGCTGATGCCGAACAGCGCCGTCGCCGCCAGCGCCAGCGCCCCGCCGGCCACCTCGCCGCGCTCCACGGCCGGCACGACCACCTCCCCGACCACCGCGCCGACCACGTACGCGCTGGCGATCACCAGGAGGCCGAACAGCACGCTGCCGCTGACCGCGACCGCGAAGATCCGTGGCTGTTCCCGGATGGCCCGGCCGAGCACCCATAGCCCCCTGCCGAGCACGTCCCGACTTGTCCCGCTCGCCACGCTCTCCCCCGCCGTAAGCCACAGTTTTCTCCCCCATCCTTACCGCTCGCCGCCGCTCCCGCCGACCCGGCCGGGATATGTCCGCCGTCACGTTCCCGCCGCGCGTGGGCCCGAGGGCGGCCGGAAGCGGCCCGGCGGCGCGATCCCGCCGGGCGTGGCGCGCCGATCCGCCCGATCGGGCCTACGATCGGGCCATGCCGCGGTACGCCCGAACGGAGCGCGAGGCGCTCGCCGACCTGATGCTGGAACTGGGACCGGACGCGCCGACCGTGAACGAGGGGTGGACCACCCGCGACCTGGCGGCGCACCTGCTGGTGCGGGAGCGCCGGCCGGACGCGGCGGGTGGCATCCTGCTGCCGCCGCTGCGCGGATACGGCGAGTCGGTCCGCGAGCGGATCGCCGCCGGGCCGTACGCCGACCTGATCGCCCGGGTCCGCCGTCCCCCGGTGTGGAGCCCGGTGAGCAACCCGCTCACCGACGAGATCGCGAACGGGATGGAGTTCTTCATCCACCACGAGGACGTCCGCCGGGCCCGGCCGGGCTGGCAGCCGCGTGACCTGCCGGCCGGGCAGCAGGCGGTGCTCTGGAAGCGGGTCGCCCTGCTGGCCCGGATGGCGCTGCGGCGCTTCCCGGCCGAGGTGCTGGTGCAGGCGCCGGAATACGGCGAACTGCGCGCCGGCGGTGGCGGCGAACGACTGCGGCTGGTGGGCGCGCCGGGCGAGATTCTGCTGTTCCTCAGCGGACGGCAGCGGGTGGCCCGGGTCCAGGTGGACGGTCCGGCGGACGCCGCCGAACGTCTGCGTACCGCCGGACTGGGCTTGTGACCGAGAGTGTGTGACCGGCTGCGGCCGGACAGTGGAAAGTGGACACCCGCACATCGATAGCGGTTACATCCTCCCGTACGCTCCTGCGCACCGGCCCCACCTCGCGGGCGGCGGACAGGGGACGACGACGATGCGCGACTTCGCCCTCTCGGCACTGCACGAGCCGCCTTTTCCCTCCCGGCGCCACCCCGCCGTCGACCTGACGGCCGCCCAGAGCGCCGCCTGGGTACGCGACTTCGGCCTGGTGGGGGACCAGGCCGGACGCCGGCGGCTGGCCGGGGCGCACGCCGCGGAGCTTGCCGCACGCGCCTGCCCCGAGGCGTCGCCGTCGGGCCTGCGCCTGCTCACCGACCTGATCAACTGGCTGTTCGTGGTGGACGACGCCTGCGACGACGACGGGCTCGGCGCCGCGCCCACACTGCTGGCGCCCACGCTGGCCGGCCTGCTGGCGGTGCTCGACCGGCACGGCGACCCGGAGGTGCCCGTGCCGGCCGACGGCGGCCCGATCGCCGTGGCGCTGCACGACCTGATCCGCCGGGCCCGGAACCGGGGCCGGCCGGCGCATCTGCTGCGCCTGGTCAGCCAGTTGCGGGAGTACC
The DNA here is from genome assembly GCF_019038635.1 of Micromonospora sp. WMMB482. NCBI lineage: Bacteria > Bacillati > Actinomycetota > Actinomycetes > Micromonosporales > Micromonosporaceae > Micromonospora > Micromonospora sp. WMMB482. The sequence continues at coordinate 377,823 of NZ_JAHOPD010000020.1, forward strand.
TGCTGGCGCTGCTCTGGGAGGCCGCCAACCGGGAGCGCCGGCGGGTGCCGGGCGTGGCCGAGTACATGCAGATGCGCCGCCACACCGGCGGGGTGCGTCCCAGCTTCACGGTGACCGACCTGGCCCGCCCGTCCGCGCCCCGCGCCGACCAGCGGGTCGCGCCGGCGCTCACCGTGCTGGACGCCCTCGCCACCGACCTGGTCTGCTGGTGCAACGACCTGTTCTCCTACGGCAAGGAGCGCGGCAGCAAGGAGCGCGGCACCGTCCCGGAGGCGCACAACCTGGTCACCACGATCGCGGGCGAGACCGGGCAGGACGAGTCGGCGGCGCTGCACGCGGCGGCGGACCGGTTCAACAAGGCCCTCGCCACGTACGCGGAGCGGGACGCGGCGCTGAGCGCCGTGGCCGACGAGGGGATGCGGGCGTTCCTGGACACCCGCCGGGACTGGATCCGGGCCACCTACGACTGGTCCCGCGCAGCCGGCCGGTACGCCTGAACCGGTTCCAGCAGGCGGGACCGGTGGCGACTCGGCCGATCGGGGCTAGCCGCTGGCCGGGTGCAGGCAATACCCTTCGGTAACCGCAGACCGGCGTGACCCCCGTCACGTCCCTCCACCCCTGAAGGCGGCTACAGCGATGGCTCTCGATGTACCGTACCGTTCCGTACCGGACATGTTCCTCAAGCGCGTGGCGGACTCCCCCGACCGGCACGCCTTCGCCCACCCCGCACCCGACGACTCGGGCCCGGTCTGGCTGACGTGGGAGCAGGTCGGGCAGCGCGCCAAGGCGATCGCCGCCGGGCTGCACGGGCTCGGTGTCGGCCTGGAGAACCCGGTGGCGATCCTGGCCAATACGCGCCTGGACTGGGTGCTCGCCGACTTCGGCATCATGTGCGCCGGTGGGGCCACCACCACCGTCTACCCCACCACCGAACCCGAGGACGCGGTCTACATCATCGCCGACTCCGGCTCGAAGGTGCTGTTCGCGGAGAACCCGGCCCAGGCGGCGAAGATCGCCGGGGCGGACCTGCCCGCGCTGACCCACGTGGTGCTCTTCGACGGCACGCCCGACCCGGCGGCGACCGTTCCGCAGCTCACCCTGGCCGAGCTGGAGGAGCGCGGCGCCGCCGCGCTGAGCGCCGAGCCGGACCTGATCGACATGCTCGTCGCCGGCATCGGCCCGGACCACCTGGCCACGCTGATCTACACCTCGGGCACCACCGGCCGCCCGAAGGGCGTGGAGCTGCTGCACGGCGGCTGGTGCTGGGAGGGCGTGGCGCAGGCCGAGCTGGGCCTGCTGCGCGTCGACGACCTGCAGTACCTGTGGCTGCCGCTGTCGCACTCGTTCGGCAAGACGCTGCTCTGCGGCGCCACCCACGTCGGCCTGCCGACCTACGTCGACGGCCGGGTGGACAAGCTCGTCGACCTGCTGGGCGTGGTGCAGCCGACGCTCATGTGCGGCGCGCCCCGGGTCTTCGAGAAGGTCTACAACAAGGCGGTCACCACCGCGCAGGGCGCGGGCGGCGCCAAGGCCAAGATCTTCGCCTGGGGCGTCACGGTCGGCAAGGAGAAGGTCGCGCTGGAGCAGGCCGGCAAGCCGGTCCCGGCCGGCCTGCGGATGAAGTACGCGCTGGCCGAGAAGCTCGTGTTCAGCAAGCTCCAGGCCCGGCTCGGCGGCCGGATGCGCGTGCTGGTCTCCGGCGCGGCACCGCTGAGCAAGGAGATCGCCACCTTCTTCGCCGCCGCCAACCTGCCCATCTCCGAGGGCTACGGGCTGACCGAGACCAGCGCGGGAGCGTTCGTGAACCCGCCCGACGGCCTGAAGATCGGCAGCGTGGGCCGCGCCATGGGCGATCTGGAGTGCCGGATCGACACCGACGGCGAGATCCTGATGCGCGGCAAGCCGGTCATGCGCGGCTACCACAACCTGCCCGAGGAGACCGCCGCCGCGTTCACCGAGGACGGCTTCTTCCGCACCGGCGACATCGGCACGCTCGACGAAGACGGCTACCTGTGCATCACCGACCGGAAGAAGGATCTGGTCAAGACGTCCGGCGGCAAGTACGTCGCGCCGTCACACATCGAGGGCATGTTCAAGGCGGTGTGCCCGTACACCTCGCAGGCCGTGGTGATCGGGCAGGCGCGCAACTACTGCACCATGCTCGTGACGCTGGACCCGGACGCGATCAAGGGCTGGGCCGCCGGCACCCCGCTGGAGGGCAGCGACTACACCACGATCGTCACCTCGCCGCAGGCGCGGGAGATGGTCGAGGGTTACGTGGCCGAGCTGAACGCCAAGCTCAACCGCTGGGAGACGATCAAGAAGGTGACGATCCTTCCCCGCGACCTCACCATCGAGGACGGCGAGGTCACGCCGTCGCTGAAGATCAGGCGCCGCAGCGTGGAGACGAACTTCGCCTCCGAGATCGACAAGATGTACGAGGGCACGCTCGCCGAGCTGTGACCCGCACCGCCGAACGGTCGCGCCGGCCGTGCCCCACCGTCCCGGGGCACGGCCGGTCGCGTCGGCGCCGGTCACAGGTGCTGCTGCCGCCAGTGGCTCTGCTCGGCCTCGGCGGCGACCTGCTCCTCCAGCGCGAGCCGGCGGACCCGGCGCCGGAGGCCGTCCTCGCGGCGCGTCTCCCAGGCGACACCGGCACCCGTGATCACCGCGAGCACACCGAGCGCGATCAGCTCCGGGACACGGAAGACGAACGGGCCGACCACGGCCAGCGCCAGCACCGCGAGCAGCAGCGGCCGGTGCACCTCGCGCAGCGCGAGCCACCAGCAGCCGGCGAGGCTGAGCAGGTACAACGCCACCCCGCCGAACAGGATCGCGCCCCAGAAGCCGCCCAGTGGCAGGCCCCAGGAGGGCGACTCGGGGTCGGCGGCCTCGGCCAGCAGGTCCTTCAGGCCGAGCGCGTAGAGGATGACCCCGGCGACCATCGGCAGGTGCATGAACGTGTAGACGTCGCGGGTCATCCGGACCCGGGTGGCCTCGTCCCGGGCGTGGTGCAGCTTCTGCTCCAGCGCGAAGGCGAGCGTGTCGAAGTAGGCCCACCACAGCGCCGCGACGATCACGATGCCGAGCAGAGCCGACACCGCCACCGGGCCGGTGAGCGGCAGTCCGCGCTTGGGGCCGAGACCGAGTGCGATGATCGACTCACCGAGCGCGACGAGCACGATCAACGCGTGCCGTTCGGCCCAGTGCCCGGCCGAGACGACCACCCACCACTGACGGGCGAGCGTGACCCCGCCGACGTACTCGACGAGCAGCGCCAGCGTCCAGAGCGACAGTTGCAGCGGGATCGCGAACCGCTCGTGCGGCAGCCACGACGGCACGGTTCCGGCGATGACCAGCAGGACGGTGGCGACGGCCGGTAACGCGGCCCGCAGCAGCAGCCGGCGGCGCCGGGCCAGGTCGGCGCGGTCCACCCAGCCGAAGACCGTGAGCTGGGCCATCCGGATCACGAAGTAGCAGCCGGCGAAGATCAGCGGGCCGGGCAGCCCACCGGGAAGGTCCTCGAACGCGCTGGGCGCGCTGAGCACCAGCAGGAACGTCGCCGCCACGGTGACGACACCGACCAGCGGCAGCACACCCTGGTCGGCGCGGAAGAAGTTGCCCATCCGGGCGAAGCCGGTCCACGACCACCAGAGCAGCGCCAGCACCAGCAGGAAGCGGTACAGGTTGGCCGGGGTGAGCTCCGATGCGGTGAGCGTGGTGACGCTCAGGAACGCGAAGACGAAGACCAGGTCGTAGAAGAGCTCCAGCCGGGTGGTGCGGGAACCCGGGGCCGCGGACCGCACGGTCCACGACCGTCGGACACCGCTTCCGTTCCCCACCCGGGCAGTGTGCGGGCGCCGGTCCGGCCGGTGCCGGGGTTCGGACCCTTCACCACCGGATCGGGCCGGTTCAGGTGATGACGCTGGGCTCCCGCCACTGCGGGCGGCTGGTGCGGTCCAGGTCGTAGCGGACCGCCGCGAGGCGCCCGACCGCCTCCACCAGCTCGTCGGCGGGCAGGGTGAAGGGCAGCCGCAGGAAGCGTTCCAGCGTCCCGTCCAGGCCGAACCGGGGTCCGGGCGCCAGCCGTACGCCGACCTCCTCGGCCGCGCGGGCCAGCGCGCTGGAGATCGGGCCGTCCAGCTCGGCCCAGAGCGTGACACCGCCGCTCGGTACCCGTACCCGCCAGTCGGGCAGCCGGTCGGCGAGCGCGGCGACCAGGACGTCCCGCTGGGTGACGAGCTGGGCCCGGCGGGCGGCCACGATGGCCGGCGCCTCGGTGAGCAGGTGCACGGCGACGAGCTGGTCGAGCACCGGGCTGGCCATGTCCACCCCGACCCGGGCCGCAGCCAGCCGCTGCACCTGGGGCGCGGAGGCCCGTACCCAGCCGATCCGCAGCCCGCCCCAGTAGGGCTTGCTCATGCCGCCGATGCTGATCACCCGGGAGTGCCTGTCGAAGACGGCCACCGGTGGCGGCAGCGTGGTGTCGTCCAGCGGCAGGTCGACGAAGGACTCGTCGACCACCAGGTCGGTGCCGGCCGCGTGGGCCGCGCCGACCAGCCGCTCGCGCAGATCGGCGGCCATCAGGTGGCCGGTGGGGTTCTGGAACTCGGGGATCACGTACGCGAGCTTCGGCCGGGTCTGCCGGAGGCTGCCGAGCAGGAGTTCGGCGTCCCAGCCGTCCTCGGACAGGCCGTGCGTGGCGATCCGGGCCCGCCGGGCGGACAGCGCGGCCAGCGCGTTGGGGTAGGTGGGCGACTCGACGAGCACGCCGCCGCCGGGCGACAGGGCCAGCCGCAGCACCAGGTCCAGCGCGTGCTGGGTGCCGCTGGTGACCATGATCTGCTCCGGGCTGGTGGGCAGACCGCGTCCGGTGTAGGCGCGGGCCACCGCCTCGCGCAGCTCGATGATGCCGGTCGGGTGGTAGCCGGCGCCGCCGAGGTAGCGGGGCAGGTCTTCGGCCGCGGCCCGGGCGGCCGGGACGAGCTGCGGGGGCGCGGACAGCGCGGCCACCCCGAGGTCGATCATGTCGCGGTCGTCGAGCGGTGTCCACAGCCCGGTGCTGGCCACCCGGTGCCCGCCGGGCAGCATGGTCCAGCTGCCCGCGCCCCGGCGGCTGGCCAGGTGGCCGCTCTCCCGCAGTTCCCGGTAGGCGGCGGTGACTGTGGTCCGGCTGATCCGCAGCGCCTCGGCCAGCTCCCGCTCGGCCGGCAGGCGTACCCCGAGGGGCAGCCGCCCGTCGGCGAGCAACCCGCGGACGGCGCCGGCGAGCGCGGCGTAGTCGGGGCTGCGCCGACGGCCCGGCAAGGCATGCCACTGGCCGAGGAGTCGCGCCAATTGGACGCCGCGCACCTGGCTGGTCATGGCCACACCTCCGAAATTGGCACCCTTGAGGCCCACGATTGGCCTCTAGGGTGGCATGCATGGCACAGCTTGGCAATCTCCGGCACCGACCGGTGCGACGGCTCACCCAGCTCTACGCCGGGCTGGTCCTGTACGGCGTGAGCATGGCGCTGATGATCCGGTCCGGGCTGGGACTGGACCCGTGGGACGTGTTCCACCAGGGGCTCGCCCGGCAGACCGGACTGTCCTTCGGCACCGTCACCATCGCCGTCGGCGCCCTCGTGCTGCTGCTCTGGATCCCGCTACGGCAGCGGCCCGGCCTCGGCACGGTCAGCAACGTCGTGGTGATCGGACTGGTCGTCGACGCCACACTGACCGTGCTGCCGCCCGGCGAGGGCATGCCGGCGCGCGTGGCCCTGCTCGTCGCCGGGATCGTCGCCAACGGCGCCGCCACCGGCCTCTACCTCGGCGCCGGGCTCGGCCCCGGCCCGCGCGACGGGCTGATGACCGGCTTCGTCGCCCGCCAACCCCGGTTCTCGGTCCGGCTGGTCCGCACCGTCATCGAGATCACCGTGCTGGCGCTCGGCTGGCTGCTCGGTGGCACCGTCGGCCTCGGCACGGTGGCCTACGCGCTGACCATCGGCCCGCTGGCCCAGTTCTTCATCCCGGTCTTCGCGCTGCCCGCACGTCCGGCGGCCGGTGCGTACGCAACGTGACCGCGGCCGGGCCGACCGCCACGACCCGGCCCCCTACCGCGACGCGCTGAGCTGCGACGACGCACAAGCGGAAAACCAGGTGTTTCCTCCGCGGTCGCGGGCGGGCATCATTCCTGCATGGGGGAGAACGGATGGCGCTGGAGCGACGCCTGGATCTTCGTCGCGTTGGTCATCGCCAGTGGCGCCGGCCGGCACCGGCGGGCCGCCGCGACACGCCGCCCCGAAGGCGTCCGGCTGGCCGACGTCCTCTCCACCGCCGATCACCTCAACCAGGCCATCCCGGAGCGGCACGAGGTGGAGGGCGCGGTCCGGCGACTCGTCGGCGCGGGCCTGGTCAGCGTCGCCGACGGCTGGTTCCGGGTCACGCCGGACGGTGAACGGCTCTGGCGCACCCGGCCCAGCGCCGGTCTCGGCACCACAGTGGACACGGTGCAGGGCGTGCTGACCCGGCGGCACCCGCCCGCCGAGTCCGAGTGGCGCCTCGGCGAGGACGACCACGCCGCCGCCGTGCAGGAGTACGTGGTCCGGTCGATCCCGATGCCGCGCCGCTCCCCCGAGGGGCACTCCGGGCGGCAGTGACCGCCGCCTCAGCGCACCGGGTGCCCGGCGCCGCGCAGCGCGTCCTTGACCTCACCGACGCTGAGTTCCCCGAAGTGGAAGACGCTCGCCGCGAGCACCGCGTCCGCCCCGGCCCCGACGGCCGGCGGGAAGTGGGCCACCGCGCCCGCGCCGCCGCTGGCGATCACCGGCACGTCGACGACCTCGCGGACCGCCTGGATCAGCGGCAGGTCGAACCCGGCCTTGGTGCCGTCGGCGTCCATCGAGTTGAGCAGGATCTCACCCGCGCCCAACTCGGCGCCGCGCGCCGCCCACTCGACCGCGTCCAGGCCGGTGCCCCGCCGGCCCCCGTGCGTGGTCACCTCGAAGCCGCTCGGCGTCGTGCCGTCCGGGGCGCGGCGAACGTCCAGCGAGAGCACCAGGACCTGCCGGCCGAACCGGTCGGCGATCTCGGCGATCAGCTCCGGCCGGGCGATGGCCGCGGTGTTCACGCCGACCTTGTCCGCCCCGGCACGCAGCAGCGTGTCGACGTCGGCGACCCGGCGGACGCCGCCGCCCACGGTGAGCGGGATGAAGACCGACTCGGCGGTGCGCCGTACCACGTCGAGCATCGTGCCCCGGTCGCTGGACGAGGCGGTGACGTCGAGGAAGGTCAGCTCGTCCGCGCCGGCCCGGTCGTACGCCGCCGCCAGCTCCACCGGGTCACCGGCGTCGCGCAGGTCGAGGAAGTTGACCCCCTTGACCACGCGCCCGGCGTCCACGTCCAGACACGGGATGACCCGTACCGCCACCGTCATGCCCCGAGCCTAACGAACGCGCGGGCGGTGGTGACCCGCCGGTGAGGCCGGTCACCACCGCCCGCGGTGGGATGCGTTCGCGCCGGTCAGAGACGGACCAGCATCTTGCCGAGGTTCTCGCCGCGCAGCAGGCCGAGGAACGCCTCGGGTGCCTGCTCGATGCCGTCGACGATCGTCTCGTCGTACGAGAGCCGGCCCTCGCGCAGCCAGCCCGCCATCTCCTGCACGAACTGTTCCCGCAGGTGACCGTGGTCACCGACGAGGAACCCGCGCAGCGTCAGCCGCTTGCCGATCACCAGCGCCAGGTTGCGCGGCGCGGCCTGCGGCTCGGTGGCGTTGTACTGCGAGATCATGCCGCAGATCGCGGCCCGGCCGTGCAGGTTCATCGCCCCGATCGCGGCCTCCAGGTGGTCGCCGCCGACGTTGTCGAAGTACACGTCGACGCCGTCCGGGGCAGCGGCCTTGAGCTGCTTGTACACCGGGCCGTCGTGGTAGTCGAAGGCGGCGTCGAAGCCGAGCGCGGCGAGCCGTTCCACCTTCGCCGCGGAGCCGGCGCTGCCGATCACCCGGCCGGCGCCGCGCAGCTTCGCGATCTGGCCGACCATGCTGCCCACCGCGCCGGCCGCGCCGGAGACGAACACGGTCTCCCCCGGCTTCATCGCCGCCACGTCGAGCAGCCCGGCGTACGCGGTCAGCCCGGTCATGCCGAGCACGCCCAGGTACGCGGTGACCGGCGCCAGGCCGGGATCGACAGTGCGTACGCCCTTGGCGTCCACCAGCGCGTACTCGCGCCAGCCGAGCCCGTGCAGCACCGTGTCGCCGGGCTTGACGCCCCCGGCCTCGCCGGCCACCACCTCACCGATCGCGCCGCCGTCCAGCGGGGCGTCGAGCGCGAACGGCGGCACGTACGACTTGACGTCGTTCATCCGCCCGCGCATGTACGGGTCGACGGACATGAACCGGTTGCGGACCACCACCTGTCCCGGGCCCGGCGTCGGCACCTCGGTGGTGACCAGCCGGAAGTTCTCCGGCGTCGGCCAGCCCTCCGGCCGGGACGCCAGGTGGATCTCCCGGTTCACCCCGCTCATCGGGCCTCGCGGACCGTGCGGGTCACCTCGACGTTGCCACGGGTCGCGTTGGAGTAGGGGCAGACCTGGTGGGCCGCGTCGACGAGCTGCTCGGCGGCGGCGCGCTCGACCGCGGGCAGGTCCACCACGAGCGTCACGGCCAGGCCGTAGCCGCCGCTGCCGTTCGGGCCGATGCCCACCTCGGCCTCCACGACGGAGCCGGAGACGTCCGCCTTGGCCTGGCGGGCCACCACGCGCAGCGCGGAGTGGAAGCAGGCCGCGTAGCCGGCCGCGAAGAGCTGCTCCGGGTTGGCCGCGCCGCCGGCGCCACCCATCTCCTTCGGTACGGCGAGGTCCACCTCGACCGTGCCGTCGGAGGTCCGGACGTGACCGTCGCGGCCGTCGCCGGTGGCGCGGGCGGAGGCGGTGTAGTGCACCTGCATGTCACTGCTCCTTCTGTCGGTGGATCGTGTCGGTGACCCGGGTGAGGATGCCGTGGAGGAAGACCAGTTCGGCCTCGGTGAGCCCGGTGGCGGCACCCACCCGGCGCGGCACGTCGCCCATCCGCTCCCGCAGCGCCCGGCCCCGGCCGGTGAGGCCCACCTCGACCCGGCGCTCGTCCGCCGCCGAGCGGGTACGCACCACCAGACCGGCCGCCTCCAGCCGCTTGAGCAGCGGGGAGAGCGTGCCGGAGTCGAGCCGGAGCGCGGCGCCGAGCTCGGAGACCGTGGGGGCGTCGTCGTCGTGCTCCCAGAGCACCAGCAGCACCAGGTACTGCGGGTAGGTCAGGCCGTGCTCGTCGAGGATGGGCCGGTAGACGTCGGTCAGGGCGCGCGACGCCGCGTAGAGCGCGAAGCACACCTGACGGCCCAGTACCAGATCCTCGGTCACGTCCTGAACCGTAGCGCGCAATCAAGTTGTGCACAACTTATCGGGCCGCGGAACGACGCCGGCCAGTGCGGGCCCGCTCAGCGGTCCGGCAGGTACGCCTCCAGCTCGACCTCGACCAGGAGATCCGGGTCGATCAGCCCGGCCACCACCACCATCGTGGCGACCGGGCGCACCGGGCCGAACACCGCGTTGTGCGCCCGGCCCACCTCGTCGGCGTAGATCCGGTCCGTCACGTACATCCGGGTCCGCACCACGTCACCAGGCCCGGCGCCGACCTCGGCCAGCGCGTCCAGGCCGATCCGGATCGCCTGCGCGGTCTGCGCCGCCGCGTCGCCGGCGTGCGCGACCCGTCCGTCCACCGTGGAGGTGCAGCCGGCCGTGATCGCCGTCGTGCCGGCCCGGACCACCCGGGAGTAGCCGTACAGCGCCTCCCACGGGCCGCCCGAGCCGAGCCGGGTCACCACCCCGGCGTCCACCGGCGTTCCGGCCGGCTCGGCCGTCACGCGCCGGCCCGCAGCGCCGCCAGCGCCTCGGCGACTGTGAACGCGCCCGCGTAGAGCGCCTTGCCGGCGATCACGCCCTCCACCCCCACCGGCTCCAGCGAGGCGAGCGCCCGCAGGTCGTCCAGCGTGGACACGCCGCCGGAGGCGATCACGGGGGCGTCGGTACGGGCGCACACCTCGCGCAGCAGGTCCAGGTTCGGCCCGCGCATGGTGCCGTCCTTGGTGATGTCGGTGACCACGTACCGCGCCGCGCCCGCGGCGTCGAGCCGGGCCAGCACCTCGTAGAGGTCACCGCCGTCGCGGGTCCAGCCGCGCGCCGACAGGGTACGGCCGCGCACGTCCAGCCCGATCGCCACCCGGTCGCCGTACTCGCCGCAGATCCGGTCGCACCACTGCGGATCCTCCAGCGCGGCGGTGCCGATGTTGACCCGGGCCGCCCCGGTGCCGAGCGCCGCCCGCAGCGACTCGTCGTCGCGGATGCCGCCGGACAGCTCCACCTTCACGTCCAGCTTGCCGACCACCTCGGCGAGCAGCGCGGCATTGGAGCCCCGCCCGAACGCGGCGTCCAGGTCGACCAGGTGGATCCACTCCGCGCCGTCGGACTGCCAGGCCACTGCCGCGTCCAGCGGGTCGCCGTACGCGGTCTCGCTACCGGCGGCGCCCTGCACGAGCCGGACGGCCTGGCCGTCGGCGACGTCCACGGCGGGCAACAGGGTGAGGCTCAACGCTTCTCTCCTCGGATCCTCAACGACGGTCCAGCGCGATCACCACGATCGCCGGCAGGACCAGCAACAACAACACGACCAGCACCAGCCGCAGCGCGAGGTCGTCCACCAGACTCCAGATGGCCACCACCGCCACGGCGGTGAGCACCAGGATCGTCGCCCGCTCGCGGCGGGTGTGCCGGCGCAACCGGCCGGTACGGCCGCGCCGCGGCGACGGCGTCAGCCGGCGTACCAGGGAACGACGGCGTTCCCGGCGTGCCACCCGGCGGGCGCGGACGGCGCGCGCCCGCTCCTGCTCGGCCTCGCGCTCCGCGCGGCGGCGGGCCCGCTCCTTGCTCACCCGGACGCCCGCGTGCCGGTCACAGCGTGCCGAGCCAGTTGCGCAGCAGCGCGGCACCGGCGTCGGCGGACTTCTCCGGGTGGAACTGCGCGGCCGAGAGCGGCCCCCGCTCCACCGCGGCGACGAAGTCCGCGCCGTGGTGCGCTGTCGTCACCGTGGCGCCCGCCTCGGCCAGCGCCGCCGGGTCGGTCACCCCGTAGGAGTGGACGAAGTAGAACCGGGTGCCCTCGGGCAGGCCGGCGAACAGCGCCGAGCCGGCCGGCGGCCGCACCGTGTTCCAGCCCATGTGCGGCAGCCGACGCGCGGGCAGCCGGGTCACCCCGCCGGGCAGCAGCCCGAGCCCCTTGGTGACCACGCCGTGCTCCTCGCCGTGCCCGAAGAGGATCTGCATGCCGACGCAGATGCCCAGCACCGGCCGCCCGGCGGCGACCCGGTCGGCGATGACCGGCCCGGCGCCCAGCGCCTCGATCCCGGCCATGCACGCGGCGAACGCGCCGACGCCGGGCACCACCAGGCCGTCGGCGGACGCGGCGGCGTCCAGGTCGTCGGTGACGGTCACGTCGGCGCCGGCGCGCGCCACCGCGCGCTCGGCCGAGCGAAGGTTGCCCGAGCCGTAGTCGAGCACCACCACCCGTGCCATCAGCTCTCCCCCGGCAGCAGCCAGAGCACCCCGGCGACGGTGGCCAGCACGGCCAGCAGGCCGGTGATCACCACAGCGGCGCGGGGGGCGCCCTGCTTGAGCAGCGACCACGTCCCGCCGACCAGCAGGCCGGCCAGGATCAGCAGAAGTGTGGGCAGCACCTTCATTACAGAGCGCCCTTCGTCGAAGGCACCACGCCCGCGTTGCGCGGGTCGAGCGCGGTGGCCTCGCGCAGCGCGCGGGAGACGGCCTTGAACTGCGCCTCGACCACGTGGTGGGCGTCCGGGTGGCCGCCGGGACGGGCCGCGCGCAGCACGTCCACGTGCAGCGTGATCCGGGCCGACTGGCCGAACGACTCCCAGATGTGCCGGGTCATGCTCGTCGGATAGACCGGCCCGATGTACGGGGCCAGCGCCGGCTCCTCGTGCACCACGTACGGTCGCCCGGACAGGTCGACGGCGGCCCGGACCAACACCTCGTCCATCGGGACGGTGGCCGAGCCGTACCGCCGGATGCCCGCCTTGTCGCCGAGCGCCCGGTCGAACGCGGCGCCCAGCGCGAGCGCCGTGTCCTCCATCGTGTGGTGCGCGTCGATCTCCAGGTCGCCGACTGTGTGCACGGTCAGGTCGAAGCCGCCGTGCCGGGCGATCTGGTTGAGCATGTGGTCGTAGAAACCGACGCCGGTGGAGATGTCGGCCTTGCCCGTGCCGTCGAGGTCGATCTCGACGAGCACCTTCGTCTCGTTTGTGACCCGCTCGATCCGGGCGATCCGGCTCATGAAACTGTCTCCATCGCGGTGAGGAAGGCGTCGGTCTCGGTCGGGGTGCCGGCGGTGACGCGCAGCCAGCCGGGCAGGCCGACGTCGCGCACCAGCACGCCGGCATCGAGCAGGGTACGCCAGGCCACCGCCTGGTCCCCCTCGACGGCGAACAGCACGAAGTTGGCGTCGCTGTCGGCCACCCGGTGGCCCCGGGCGCGCAGCTCGGCGACGATCCGGTCCCGCTGCTGCATGATCGCGGCCACGGTGCCGAGCAGGGCGTCGCGGTGCGCCAGCGCCGCGCGAGCCGCTGCCTGGGTGAGCGTGGACAGGTGATACGGCAGCCGGACCAGTTGCACCGCGTCCACCACCGCCGGGTCGGCGGCCAGGTAACCGAGCCGGCCGCCGGCGAACCCGAACGCCTTGCTCATGGTGCGGGTCACCACCAGCCGCGGGTGGCCGGGCAGCACCGCGAGGGCGCTGACCGTGCCGGGCCGGGCGAACTCGGCGTACGCCTCGTCCACGATCACCATGCCGGGCGCCTCGTCCAGCACGGCGGCGACCACGGCCGGGTCGAGCGCGGTGCCGGTCGGGTTGTTCGGCGAGCAGAGGAAGACCACGTCCGGCCGGTGCTCGCGGACCTGGGCCACCGCCTCGCCTGCGGTGAGCCCGAAGTCATCGCCGCGCCGGGCGGGCACCCACCGGGTGCCGGTGCCGAGCGCCAGCAGCGGGTGCATCGAGTACGCCGGGGTGAAGCCGAGCGCGGTGCGCCCGGGACCGCCGAACGCCTGGAGCAGCTGCTGCTGGATCTCGTTGGAGCCGTTCGCGGCCCACACGTGGTCGGCGGTGAACCCGTGACCGAGGTAGGCGGCCAGGTCGGCGCGCAGCGCCACCGCGTCCCGGTCCGGGTAGCGGTTGAGGTCGCGCAGCTCGGCGGCGATCGCCTTGCCGATCGCCGCCACCACCGGCTCCGGCACCGGGTAGGAGTTCTCGTTGGTGTTCAGCCGCACCGGCACGTCGAGCTGCGGCGCCCCGTACGGCGTCCGCCCGCGAAGGTCGTCGCGGATCGGCAGGTCGTCGAGCGTGGTCACGACGCGCCGCCCTCGCCGAACCGGACGCTGACCGCCTGGCCGTGCGCGGGCAGGTCCTCCACCGTCGCCAGCGTGACCACGTGGGGCGCCACCTCGCGCAGCGCGTCCTGCGTGTATTCGACCAGGTGGACGCCGCGCAGGAAGGACTGCACGGACAGCCCGGAGGAGTGCCGGGCGCAGCCGCCGGTGGGCAGTACGTGGTTGGAGCCCGCGCAGTAGTCGCCGAGCGACACCGGCGACCAGGCGCCGACGAACACCGCCCCGGCGTTGCGGACCCGCAGCGCCCACTCGCGGGCGTTCTCGGTCTGGATCTCCAGGTGCTCGGCCGCGTACGCGTCGACCACCCGCAGGCCCGCCTCCAGGTCGTCGACCAGGACCACGCCGCTCTGCTCGCCGCGCAGCGCGGTGCCGATCCGCTCGGCGTGCTTGGCCGCCGGCGCCTGCCGGGCCAGCTCCGCGTCGACCGCGTCGGCCAGCGCCGTGGACGGGGTGACGAGCACGCTCGCGGCCAGCGGGTCGTGCTCGGCCTGGCTGATCAGGTCGGCGGCGACGTGCGCCGGGTCGGCGGTGTCGTCGGCCAGGATCGCGATCTCGGTCGGGCCGGCCTCGGCGTCGATGCCGACCACGCCGCGCAGCAGCCGCTTGGCGGCGGTGACCCAGATGTTGCCCGGACCGGTGATCATGTCGACCGGCTCGCAGCGCTCGTCCCCGGCCGGGTCGGCGCTCGCGCCGTACGCGAGCATGGCGACCGCCTGGGCGCCGCCGACCGCGTACACCTCGTCCACGCCGAGCAGCGCGCAGGCGGCGAGAACCCGCCGGTCGGGCAGGCCGTCGTTGTCCTTCTGCGGCGGGCTCACCACCACCAGGGAGCGCACCCCGGCCGCCTGGGCCGGCACCACGTTCATCACCACTGTCGACGGGTACATGGCCAGGCCGCCGGGGACGTAGAGACCGACCCGGTCGACCGGCACCCACCGCTCGGTCACCGTGCCACCCGGCACCACGGTGGTGGTGTGGTCGGTACGGCGCTGGTCGGCGTGCACCTTGCGGGCTCGGGTGATCGACTCCAGCAGCGCGGCGCGCACCTGCGGGTCCAGCTCGCCCTCGGCGGCGCGGATCGTCTCGACCGGCACCCGAAGCCGCTCCGGGGAGACGCCGTCGAACCGTTCGCTCGCCTCCCGGATCGCCGGGTACCCATGGTCCCGGACCGCCTCCACGAGCGGGCGGATCCGCTCGACCGCCACGGAGACGTCGAGCTGGGCACGGGGCAGCAGGCGGCGCGGGTCACGGGCCCCGCCGCGCAGGTCGATCCGATTCAGCACGCCTGCGAGTCTAGGCCGCCGCCGGTGCCACCGGCCGGGCCCGCCCGCGCGCCGGGACGGTGAGCCGGGACACGCACGGGCGGGCGGGTTGGGGATACGCTCGATCACGTGAGCGCACGGCTGCCGGTGTTCCCGCTCGGGACCGTCCTCTTCCCCGGGCTGGTCCTTCCGCTGCACATCTTCGAGGAGCGCTACAAGGCGCTGGTGCGCCACCTCGTGGAGCTGCCCGAGGGCGCGCCGCGCGAGTTCGGCGTGGTGGCGATCCAGGCCGGCTGGGAGGTCGCGCCGGCCGGGCCGCCGGGGCGTTCCGGGCCGGCCGCCGGCGAGGTCACGCTGCACGAGGTCGGCTGCACCGCCGAGCTGCGGCAGGTCACCGAGCTGGCCGACGGCGGCTTCGACATCGTCACGGTGGGGCGGCGGCGCTTCCGGGTCGCCGAGGTCGACGACTCCGCCGAGCCCTACCTGACCGCCGAGGTGGAGTGGCTGCCGGAGCCGGACGGCCCGGACGAGGTCGCCGACCTGCTGGCGGCCCGGGTGATCTCGGTGTTCCGGCAGTATCTCGGCCTGATCCGGCCGGACCAGCAGGAGATCACCGAGCAGTTGCCGGAGGATCCCACGGTCCTGTCGCACCTGGTCGCCGCGACCGCCGCGCTGACCGTCGCCGACCGGCAGCGGCTGCTCGCCGTCGACGACACCGCCGGCCGGCTGCGCGCCGAGCTGCGCCTGCTCAACCGGGAGACGGCGCTGCTGCGGCAGGTTCGCGCGGTGCCGGTGCCGCTCAGCGAGCTGGCTGGTCCCCCGGCGCCGAACTGAACCCGGGCGGAGGCGGCCAGGCCGCGTCGGGCTCCGGCTCCGGCCGCAGCGACGGCCACCGCGACCAGCCCGCCAGCAGCGTGTACGTGACCGCCGCGCCGAACGCGGCGAGCAGCAGGTTCCCGTGCGGCACCGGCAGCGGGCCGTACCAGTCGACGCCACCGGCACGCAGGTCGACGGGTTTGGTGAACGCGGTGCCCGGCGGCGCGGTCTCCACCAGCCGCTGGAACGCCGACAGCCCGATCCGGCGGCCGACCTGCCAGGCCACCACCGCCGCGCCGAGACCGCCGAGCGTCACCGCGAGCAGGCCGGCCGGGCCGCGCCGGCGACGCAGCAGCACCCAGAGGGCGACCGCGGCGAGCACGCCGAAGCCGAGCGTCAGGAGGCTGAACCAGCCGTCCGCGGCGATCGGCTGCTCCGGCTGGGTGGTGGCGTAGACCGCGCCGGCCGGGGTCTGCCGCACCGGGGTGGCGGGCGCCGCCCATGCCCACAGCAGCCCCAGCGGCACGCCGAGCGCGGTGAGCAGCGCGACCACGCCGAGCGCGGTGAGCAGCGGGCGGCCGGACCGGGTGGCACCGGGCAGTTCCGCCACCACGCCGGGATGCCCGGCGAGCGGGTCCGCGCCGGGCGCGGTGACCGGCGTGCCGGCGGGTACCGGCAGGCCACCGGGCCAGCCGGGCGGCTGCTCACGCTCGGGCGACGCGCCGCCGGTACGCGGGGCATCGCCCGGCCGTAGCGCCTCGCCGGGCCGTGCGTCGGTGCCGTCGGTGCGCTCGCGCGCCCGCTCGGGCTCAGGGGTGTCCGGACTCACCCGTTGATCCTCTCAGGCCCGGGCACGGCGCGGGGCGGTGGTCGCCGCTCAGCGCGCGAACGGTTCCAGCATCACCGCTGCCGCCTTGAGCCAGGCGTCGCGGGTCTCGGCCTGGAGCTGGTGGTACTCGATCGAGGAGCCGGTCTCCAGCGCCGGGTCGTAGGGCACCACGGCGACGGCCCGGGTCCGGGTGGCGAAGTGCCGTTCCAGGTCGTCCTGCAACGACGTACGCCCGGGCGTGGGGCAGGAGATCAGCGTGACCGCGTTGTCGGCCAGCTCACCCATGCCCACCTCGTGCAGCAGGTCGAGCATCCAGTCCGCGCTGAACGCCGCGTCCTCGCGCGGCACCGTGGTCACCACGAGCTGGTCGGCGGCCTGCATGACGGTGCGCCAGTTGGGGCTCTCCACGTTGTTGCCGGTGTCCACGCAGACCACCTCGTGGGTGCGGCGCAGCAGCTCCAGCACCCGCTTCACGGTGAACTGGTCGAGCCGCTGGGCGAAGCGCGGGCTCTCCTCGCCGGCCAGCACGTCGTACGAGCCGTCGGAGGCGTGCCGCAGGTAGTCGTCGAGGTGCGACAGCAGCGTGTCGCCCTCGAGGATCTCGATCTGCGCCAGGTCGTGGACCAGGTGCCGGATGGTGCGGGCGTGCCGGGCGCTGCCGGCCCGCAGACCGAGCGTGCCGCGCAGCTCGTTGTCGTCCCAGGCGAGCACGCCACGCCCGCGTACGCTGCCCACCGTCGCGGCGGCCAGCACTGTCGCGGTGGTCTTGTGCACCCCGCCCTTGGGGTTGGCGAAGGCGAGCACCCTCGGGGTGCCCAGCTCGCGGCGCAGCACGCTGGTCGCCCGTTCCAGCTCCGGGTCCGGCTCCGGGGCGCGCCACTGCACCTGGGCCGCGTCGACCCGGCCGGAGCGGCCCTCCAGCGGGCGGCGGGGCGCCGGCACCACCGGCTCCGGGACGGGCGGCGTCTCCGGCCGGTAGCGGCCCCGGTCCAGCAGCGCGTAGCGGGACTCCGGCGGGGGCGGCGCGGGCCGGTAGCCGCCGTCGAGAAGGGAGTACCGGGACTCGGCGGGCGCCTCGGCCCGGCCGCGCGGCTCCGGACGGGCCGGCTCGGGCCGCCAGGACGGTTCCGGGCGTGGCTCGGCGGTGAAGGGCTGCTCGGGCGCGAACGACGGGTCGGGCGGGTAGGTCTGCCCGGCACGCCAGGACGGCTCCGGATCGCTGCGGTACGCCGGTTCGGCCCGGTAGGCCGGCTCGCCGTCGTGCCGGGGATCGGCGCGGAAGGCCGGGTCGACCCGGAACGTGGCCTCGGCCCGGTATCCGGGCTCGGCGCCGTACGACCCGTCGGGGGCGCGGCCGACGGCGGTGGCGCGGCCGGTCCACCCGGTGCCCGCGCCACGGCGGGGCAGCGGGTCGGGCGGCGGCGCCGGTTGCTCCTCGACGTGCCGGTCGGCGTCGGCGTGCTCCGCGCCGCGACCGCCGAGCCGGGCCCGGTCGAGCAGCGCCCGCCACCGCGGTGCCGGCTCGCCCTGCCGACCCCAGCCGGTCTCGCTGCCGTCCAAGGATTCGCCCCTCCCCCAGCCCATCGATCTCCGCCTGACAGGCTACGAACGAAACCCTATTCGGACCACTCCCCGCGCCGCACATCGCCCGGTGGTCCGCCGCACCATGGGATCGGCCCGGTCGCCGCCTGCCCCGATGTCTCAGGAGGTGGGAGCGGGATTGGGCACCCCCGAGCCGGCGACGGTCGCGGGGGCGGTGGGTGAAGGTCCGCTCACCGTCCGTGCGGCTTCCGACGAATCGCCCATTCCGCCTGCCTGGGCCGGCCCGGTGTCGGCCGGCGGCCGGACCACGTCACGCTGCTCGGGCAGCGGCGGGGTGAACACGGTCCGGTCCAGACGGGTCACCTCGGGCGCCGGGTCCACCACCCGCACACCCGGACGACCGGCGAGCGCGCGCAGGGCGTCCGGCGCGGCGGTGACGACCGCGGCGTAGACGCAGGCGCAGCCCGTCCGGTACGCCTCCGCCTCGCGGGCGGCGACCTCGGCGCCGCTGTCGTACACCCGGCGCAGCTCCGGGTCGGCGGTGGCCGCGGCGGCCCGGGACCGGTAGTCGGCGGCCTCCCGGTCCTTGCGTGTCGCGACGCCGGCCATCCCGGCCACCGCGTCCTGCGGCAGGCGCAGCGCCGCGATCCGGACGATCTCGGTCTGCCGGCCGGGCAGCGGCACCCGCGCCACCACCGCCGAGACCCGCGTGCCGTCCAGCGCGGCGGCCGTCCGCGCCGGGGTCAGGTAGCCGTCGAACGACACCAGCGCGTAGCCGCCGGGCGCGTCGAGGCGGGCCAGTTCCTCCCCGGCGGCGCGCAGGTACGCCGGGATGCTCGCGCCGCCGGTCACGCCGACCCGGGTCACCTCGCCCACAGTGCGGTCGCTCACCGGGGTGTCCCGGCGCTGCGCCACCGCCGCCACCAGCACCACGAGCGCGCAGACCAGCGCGAGCCAGGTCAGCGCGGCGGACCGGGACCGGCGCGGCGGCGCGGGATCGTCGCTCACGTCAGTCGCGCAGGATCTCCAGCGCCCGGGCCAGGTCGTCCGGGTACTCGCTGACGAACGTCACCTCGTCGCCGCTGCCCGGATGCGCGAAGCTCAGCGAGCGGGCGTGCAGCCACTGCCGGGACAGCCCCAGCCGGGCCGACAGCGTCGGGTCCGCGCCGTAGGTCAGGTCGCCCACGCAGGGGTGCCGCAGCGTGGAGAGGTGCACCCGGATCTGGTGCGTACGCCCGGTCTCCAGCCGCACGTCGAGCAGGCTGGCGGCGGGGAACGCCTCGATCGTGTCGTAGTGCGTGATGCTCGGCTTGCCGCCGGACACCACGGCCCAGCGGTAGTCGTGGTGCGGGTGCCTGTCGATCGGCGCGTCGACGGTGCCGCGCAGCGGGTCCGGGTGGCCCTGCACCACGGCGTGGTAGCGCTTCTCCACCTCGCGGAACTTGAACGCCCGCTTCAGCGCGGTGTACGCGCGCTCGCTCTTGGCCACCACCATGATGCCGGTGGTGCCGACGTCGAGCCGGTGCACCACGCCCTGCCGCTCGGCGGCGCCGCTGGTGGAGATCCGGTGGCCGATGCCGGCCAGCCCGCCGATCACCGTCGGGCCGGTCCAGCCCGGGCTCGGGTGCGCCGCCACCCCGACCGGCTTGTCCACCACCACGATGTCGTCGTCGGCGTACACCACCGTCAGGCCGGGCACGGCCTGCGGCACCACGGTGGGCGGCGCGGCCGGCGCGGGCAGCGTGACCTCCAGCCACGCGCCCGCCCTGACCTTGTGCGAGTTGGGCCGGGCCACGCCGTCGACGAGCGCGTCACCGCCGTCGATCAGGCCGGCGGCGGCCGTGCGGGAGAGCCCGAACAGGCGGGACACGGCCTGGTCCAGGCGCATGCCGTCGAGGCCGTCCGGCACGGGCAGGGAACGGGTGTCGCCGCCGGCGGCGAAGGCGGAGGTCACGCGCTCTCCCGCTGCTCGGCCGGGGCGGCGTCGTCGCGCTTCTCGTCGCGCAGCCGGGAGCCGTCGCGCTGCCGTCCGGTCAGCTCCAGGAAGACCGCGAGCACCACGCCGCACACCAGCGAGCTGTCGGCCAGGTTGAACACCGGCCAGACCTGGCCGTACGGGTCGAAGAGGCTGATCATGTCGACCACGTGGCCGACGAAGTGACCCGGCGCGCGGAAGATCCGGTCGATCAGGTTGCCGAGCGCGCCGCCCAGCACCAGGCCCAGCGACACCGCCCACGGCAGCGAACGCAGCCGCAGCGCCATCCAGGCGATCCACCCGATCACCAGGAACGTGATGATCGGGAAGATCCAGGTGTGGTCGGAGCCGATGCTCCAGGCCGCGCCGCTGTTGCGGGTGAGGCTGAAGTAGACCGCGCCGCCGAGCACCGACACCGGCTCCCGGCCGGTCAGCTCGGCGAGCGCGAGCTGCTTCGTGCCGAGATCCGCCAGCAGCGAGAACAGGGACACGCCGAGCAGCAGGCCGACGGCCCTGCGGCGGGGCGCGCCGGCACCCGACTCGGTGGTGTCGGACCCGGCGGGCGGTGCTGCGGTCATCTGCTCCCCATCGACGCTCGCGACGGCGTGGTCACCGTCTGCCGTACGGCCGCCGGGGAGCGGTGATCAGCGCCGCTCCTCCAGCTGCTTGCACGTCACGCAGAGGGTGGCCGACGGGAACGCGGCGAGCCGCTCCACCGGGATCGGGTTGCCGCACCGCTCGCACCAGCCGTAGCCACCCTCGTCGAGGCGCTCCAGCGCGCGCTCGACCTGCGTGATCCGTTCCTTGATGCTGTTGGCGAGAGAGATCTCCTGCTCCCGCTCGAACGTCTTGGTGCCGGTGTCGGCCTGGTCGTCCCCGGCCGAGTCGGTCAGCCGGTCGCGCTGCAGCTCGGTGATCTCGCTCAGCGTCTGATCGTACTCGGCGTTGAGCTCGTCCCGCCGTGCCGCCAGGGCGGCCCGGATCTTCTCGGTCTCCGCCGCGCTGCGGGTGGCCTTCGCCACCGGCTTGCGACCGGCGGTCCTGGTGTCGGCTGGCTTCGCCATCGTCAGCTCCCTCAGCCGCGTGGCGCGGCGGTCAGCGGTGCGTGGGCGGGACACCGTCGTCGGCGTCGTCCGCGTACGGAAGGGTGCACGGCGAGCGGGCCCGCCGTGCACTCCGGAGGTTGGCAAGGATACGGA
Organism: Micromonospora sp. WMMB482; assembly: GCF_019038635.1. Lineage (NCBI taxonomy): Bacteria > Bacillati > Actinomycetota > Actinomycetes > Micromonosporales > Micromonosporaceae > Micromonospora > Micromonospora sp. WMMB482. The sequence goes on from NZ_JAHOPD010000020.1 coordinate 398,913, forward strand.
ACGTACAGGCGTCCGACAACGTGCCGCACCGTCATCCCACGTATCCACCCCGGACTGCCATCAATCGGGGCAAAAGGAACGGTAGCAGATCAGTGGGCCGGCTCCTCGCCGTACTCCCCGAACCACCTCGCCAGCCGGCCCCGGCGGCTCACCGCCCGCAGCCGCCGCTCGGTCTCGTCCCGCACCCCGGCGGTGGCGATGATGAGCAGGCTGTCCCCGACCTTGAGCCGGGTGTCAGCGCCCGGCACGAAACCGACGCCGTCGCGCAGCACGAGCGTCACCGCCGCGCCGACCGGCAGCCGCAGCTCGTCCACGTGCACCCCGGCCAGCCGCGACCCGGCCGGCACCTCCAGCTGGAGCAGGTCCGCGCGCATCCGCTCCAGCGGGGCGGTCTCCAGCAGGATCTCGCTCGCCTCGGCCGGTGCCGTCACCCCCAGCCGGCGGGCCGCCGGCGCCAGCGTCCCGGCCTGGAGCACCGTGAAGATCACCACCAGGACGAAGACCGCGTCGAACAGCCGGTCCGCCCCCGGCACGCGCAGCGACAGCGGAATGGTCGCCAGCACGATCGGCACCGCGCCACGCAGCCCGGCCCAGGACAGGAAGAGCTGCTCGCGCAGCTTCACCCGGAACGGCAGCGCGGACACCGCCACCGACAGCGGCCGGGCGAGCAGCAACAGCGCCAGCCCGGTGATCACGGCCGGCAGCACCGCCGCGTCCAGCCGGCTCGGCGAGACCAGCAGGCCGAGCAGCACGAACAGGCCGATCTGGGCCAGCCAGGCCAGCCCGTCGGCGAAACCGAGGATGGCCTGGCGGTGCGGCAGCCGCGAGTTGCCGAGCAGTACGCCCGCGACGTACACGGCGAGGAAGCCCGAGGCGTGCAGCACCGAGCCGGCCGCGTACGCCAGCACGGTGAAGCCGACCACCGCGATCGGGTAGAGGCCGGCCGACGGCAGCGCGGCCCGGCGCAGCGCGTACCGGCCGGCCAGCCCGGCGCCGACACCGACCGCCGCACCGGCGCTGAGCTCGTAGCAGAGCAGCAGCACCTCGTACCACCAGGGGTGGGCCGCCTCGACCCCGGCGCGGGACAGCAGCAACACGAGCAGCACGGCCGGTGCGTCGTTCACGCCGGACTCCGCCTCCAGCGTGGCCACCAGCCGGGGCGGCAGGCGCAGCCGGCGCAGCGTGGCGAACACGGCCGCCGCGTCGGTGGAGGAGAGCACCGCGCCGTAGAGCAGCGCCAGCCGCCAGTCCAGGCCGAGCAGCAGGTGCACCACCACGCCGACGACCACGATGCTGACCACGACGCCGACCGTGGACAGCGCCGCGGCCAGGCCTAGCACCGGCCGCAGCATGCTCCACCTCGCGGTCAGGCCACCCTCCGCGATGATCACGATGAGCGCGCAGAAGCCGAGCACCCGGGTCAGTTCGACGTCGTCGAACCGGATGCCTATGCCGGCCTCGCCGAGCAGCACGCCGAGCGCCAGGTAGACCAGCAGACTCGGTACGCCGAGCCGGGTGGAGAACCGCACCGCGCCCACCGCGACCAGCAGCACGCCGGCGCCCACGAGCAACGCGACGTCGAGCCCCGGGGTCATCGCCGGCCGGCCCGACCGGGCCTCACGCCGTGCTGCCGTCGCGCAGCCGGCGCAGCACCTCGGGCAGCCCGTCGTGCGGGCGCTCCACCAGGAACAGCTTGTCCCGGCTGGCCGCGCCGGACCGCAGCGACACGGTCACCGGCCGGACGCCGAGCGCCTCGGCGAGGGCGCGCCGGGCCGCCTCGGTGGCCCGGCCGTCAACGGCGGGCGCGTGCACCGCGACGACGAGCGCGGGACCGTACGGCCCGTCGAACCGCCCGCCCACGCGGGCACGGGCCGCCCCGGGCTTCACCCGCACCGCGACGGTGAGTGTGGTGTCCGCGATCGTCATGGTCAGCGCGGCCCGGCCTCGGCGAGCAGGATGGTGGCGGCGGCGCAGTGCGCGCACGGGGTGAAGCCCAGCGCGACCGCCTCGGCGACCGGCAGCGGTTCGTCCTCCCGGCCCACCAGGTGCGGGCAGCCGGGCAGGTGGAAGCGGGGACGGCCGTCGATCACCACGACCTCGCCGGGCAGCCGGACCAGGCGGGCGACCTCACCGGTGGAGAGGAACTCGGCCGGCGGATCGTCGTCGAACGCCTCGCCGGGTGCGGGCGAGGTGGGCCGGGCGGTCTCCGGTACGCGCGGGCCCGGCGGCGAGTAGGGAACCGCGTCCGCGACCACCGGCTCCGGTGCCGTGTACGGCCCGGCGGGCTCGGTGCCGTACGGCCCGGCGGACACCGTCGTGTACGGCCCGGCGTCGAACGGCTCGGCCGGCGGCGAGTACGCGGCCGGCGGCGGGGCGTCGTCCGGCTCGGTCACCGGCGATCCGGGCGGTTGCCGCCACCCGGATCCACCGGCGCCGACCGTGGACGTGTGGTGCGGGACCGGGCTCACCGGTTCGTCCGGGGACGGGACGGTGTGCGCGGTCCGAGTTCGCGGCCCGGCCTCCCGGCCGGCCGAGGCCCGCGCCGCGGCGGCCTGGCGGGCGAACGCGACGAAGGCGACGGCGGACAGCAGGCTGGCCGCGATCGAGACGATGAGCAGGAGGCTGGATCCGCCGGCGAGGCCGGCGATCAGCAGCACGACCGCGACGAGGATGAGCAGGATGCTGGCGGCTACCACGGCTCACCCCCGGCCGCGTCGTGTCGGTCTGGGCGGCCGGTGGCCGTCACGGGGACGGCCACCGACGCGGGATCAGCGGCCGGACTCGAGCGAGCCCGCGCGGCCACCGCCGTAGGAGCCGGCGAGACCGGCCGCGGCGAGACCGTTGCTGCCGGTGGCACGGGTGCCCTCGGCGCGGTTCATCTCCACCTCGAGACCCTGGCCGCGACCGTCGAGGTCACGCAGCTGGCTCTCCAGGTACGCCTTGAGGCGGGTGCGGTACTCGCGCTCGAACTGCTTGAGCTCCTCGATGTGCTTCTGCAGCGCGGTGCGCTTGGCGTCCAGGCCGCCCATGGCCTCCTGGTGCCGCTGGCGGGCGTCCCGCTCCAGGGCGTCGGCCTTGGCGCGCGCCTCCCGGGTGACCTCCTCGGCCTTCGAGCGGGCCTCGGAGAGCAGTTGGTCGGCCTCGCGACGGGCGTCGGAGACGTGGTCGTCGGCGGTGCGCTGGGCCATCATGAGCACCCGCAGCGCCTGCTGCTCGCCGTCACCGGTCACGCCGGCCGGGCCGCCCTGCGCGCGGACCTGCTCCAGCTCGGCCTGCATCGCGCGGGCCGCCTGCTCGGCGGCCGCCTTGTCGCGCTGCACGCGGTCGAGCTGGGCCTTGACGTCGTTGAGCTCCGCCGCGAGGCGGGCGTCGCCGCCGGGGCCGGCGGGAGCGCCACCCCGACCGCCGCGCTCCACCTGGGCGCGCAGCTCGTTGTTCTCCTCGATCAGACGGGCCAGCTCACGCTCGACCTCGTCCAGGAAGGCGTCGACCTCCTCCTCGTCATACCCCCGCTTGCCGATCGGCGGCTTTTTGAAGGCGACGTTGTGGACGTCGGCCGGGGTCAGCGGCATCGAAACTCCTCGGGTCAGTTGCGGCCGCGAAAGCGCTCTGGTCAGGCAAACGCGAAGATCAGGCGCCTAAACACGAACTCCATCAGCACGAACAGGATAACCAGGAGCACAAGGGAGGCCAGGTCGATGCTCACGGTACCAATTCGCAGTGGTGGGATCACACGCCTCAACGCTCGCAGGGGCGGATCAGTGACGCTCCACACGACTTCCAGTCCGGCCGACGCTCCCCGTCCCGGTTGCCAGCGGCGACCATAGGCCAGCACCGCCCCGAGAACAAATCGCGCCAAAAGGACAATGAGGAAGAAATACAGCAGCAGGTAGAGCACCTGGAACAGGATCGACAACACGGCAGGCGACGTCCCTCGGTCGTGCGGCTCAGCTCAGGCTGAAGAAGCCGCCCTCAGCGATCTTGGCCTTGTCCTCCGCGGTGACCTGGACGTTGGCCGGTGAGAGCAGGAACACCCGGTTGGTCACGCGCTCGATCGTACCGCGCAGACCGAACGCGAGCCCGGCGGCGAAGTCGACGAGCCGGCGGGCGTCCGCCTCGTCCATCTCGGTGAGATTGATGATCACCGGTACGCCGTCGCGGAAGTGCTCGCCGATGGTCCGCGCCTCGCGGTACGTGGTCGGGTGCAGCGTGGTGATCTGGTAACGCTGCTCGTCCTCCGGGGCCATGCGCTCCCGCTCGCGCGGCTGGGCCTGCGGCGCGAGCGCGAGGTTGTCCCGGGTGTGGTAGGTCAGGGCGCCCGAGGTGTCACCGGCAGAGGACCGGGTGATCGACCGCACGCTGGACCGCTCGGCCCGCTCCGGGCGCTCGGACTCGGCCCGGTCGGCGTCGACCGCGCGGCTGGAGGCACGCTCCGACAGCCGGCCCCGGTCGCCGATCCGGCTCCGCGTCGTCGGCGGCTCCTCGGTCTCGTCGTCGTCCTCGTCGGCGAACTCCTCGGCGTACCGGCTCGACCGGTAGCGCGACGAGTCCCGGTAGCCACCCTTGTCGTAGCCACCGTCCTCGTACGCCCGCTCGTCGTCCTCCTCGACGAGACCGAGCCAGACCCCCGCCTTGCGCAGTGCACCCATCCCCGCGCCCTTCCGTCCGCCGTGCGGCACGCGCCCCCGTGCCGTGTCGCTTGATCACGAGTGGACGATCATGCCCACCGGACCGGATCGGCAATCCCCTGACGCGCGGTTCGCGGTCCGCCCGTCACGGCCCCCGGCTACGGGAACGCCGTCCTGAACAACACTGATGTAATTTGCTTCCGTCGTGGTGAGGCTACCGCAGCGCAGGGCGCATTCCGAGCAACGCGCTGCCGACACGGACATGTGTCGCGCCGTGACCGACAGCGCTCTCCAGGTCTCCGCTCATGCCCGCTGACAGCACCGTCGCGCCCGGATGGTCGGCCCGCAGCGCCGCCGCCACCTCGGCCAGCCGGGCGAACGCCCGGTCCGGCTCCCAGCCCAGCGGAGCCACCGCCATCAGGCCCGCCAGCCGCAGACCGTCGGCGCCGGCCACCGCCGCGGCCACCGGGTCGAGCCCTCGCTGCGGATCGGCCGAGCCGGGCAGCGCCCCGCCCCGCGCCGGGTCGCCGTCGATGCTCACCTGCACCAGCACGTCCAGCGGACGGTCCCGGACCGCGCCGGCGGCGGCGTCCAGCGCGGCTGCGAGCCGGACGCTGTCCACCGACTGGATCACGTCGGCGTACCGGACCACCGAGCGGGCCTTGTTGCGCTGCAACTGGCCGATGAAGTGCCAGCGCGGCGCGGCGCCGGCGCCTGCCACCGCCTCCGCCTTCGGCGCCGCCTCCTGGTCGCGGTTCTCCCCGACGTCGGTCACGCCGAGCCCGGCCAGCGCGACCACGTCCGCCGCCGGGTACGTCTTGGTCACCGCGACCAGGGTGACCTCGTCGCGCTGCCGCCCGGCCGCCGCGCAGGCGTCGGCGATGCGGGCCCGCACCCGGGCCAGGCCGGCCGCGAGTTCGTCACGCCGCTCGGGCCGCACCGCCGTCTGTGACTCCGTCATCGGCGCGGCTCAGGACCCGTTCTTGAGGAAGTCGGGCACGTCGACGTCGTCGAAGAGCACCCGGCGCGACGGCTGCTGCGGCGCCGGCATGGTGGCCGGCGGGTTCACCGGCGCGCTCGGCTGGGCCGGCGGGTTCTGGTTGCTCTTGCGCGGCGGCTCGACCGCCTTGTACGCCGGCGCGCCCCCGTCGAAGCCCGCCGCGATCACGGTGACCCGCACCTCGTCGCCGAGCGCGTCGTCGATGACCGCGCCGAAGATGATGTTCGCGTCCGGGTGGGCCGCGTCGGTGACCAGCTGCGCCGCGTCGTTGATCTCGAACAGGCCGAGGTCCGACCCGCCGGCGATGGACAGCAGCACGCCACGCGCGCCGTCCATGCTCTGCTCCAGCAGCGGGCTGGAGATGGCCGCCTCGGCCGCCTCGACGGCACGGTTCTCGCCCCGGGCGCTGCCGATGCCCATGAGCGCGCTTCCGGCGCCGCTCATCACGCTCTTCACGTCGGCGAAGTCCAGGTTGATCAGACCCGGCGTGGTGATCAGGTCGGTGATGCCCTGGACACCGGAGAGGAGAACCTGGTCCGCGGTGCGGAACGCGTCCATCATGGAGATGTTGCGGTCGCCGAGCGCGAGCAGCCGGTCGTTCGGGATCACGATGAGCGTGTCGCACTGGTTGCGCAGTTCCTCGATGCCCGCCTCGGCCTGGACCTGCCGGCGCTTGCCCTCGAACGAGAACGGCCGGGTGACCACACCGATGGTGAGCGCGCCGAGCTTGCGGGCGATGTTCGCCACGACCGGCGCGCCGCCGGTGCCGGTGCCGCCGCCCTCGCCGCAGGTCACGAACACCATGTCGGCGCCCTTGAGGACCTCCTCGATCTCGTCGCGGTGGTCCTCGGCGGCGTTCTTGCCGACGTCCGGGTTGGCGCCCGCGCCCAGTCCCCGGGTCAGCTCCCGGCCCACGTCGAGCTTGACGTCGGCGTCGCTCATCAGCAACGCCTGCGCGTCGGTGTTGATCGCGATGAACTCGACGCCCTTGAGCCCAACCTCGATCATCCGGTTGACGGCGTTGACGCCGCCGCCCCCGATGCCGACGACCTTGATGACCGCCAGGTAGTTGTGCGGAGGTGTCATCTCCGGTCCTTTCCCTTCGAGATTGGCATGGGCCGACCCCACACGGCTTGGCCGGATCAGCGGCCTCCGACGGCTGAACCCTCACCCTCTACTAGAGGCTTAGAGTTATGTCAACCACTGATCTCTTCGGGGCAACGTATGCGCCGCCGCGCCAGGAGCCAAGGACCCGTTCCGGCGTGTCGCCGACCGAGCGACAGGGGACACATCGCCCGCTCGCTGAGCCGCGGGTCACTCGAACGTGACCACGTCCGGCGCGCTGACGTCGATCCGGTCCGCCTTACGGCTCAGCAGCGCGGTGGCCACTGTCGACTTGTCGGTGCCGCGGGAGGCGTCGCCCCAGAAGACCTGACGCTCGCCGCGCAGCAGCAGCGTGATCCGGGCCAGGCCGGCCACGTCCACCGCGACCAGCTCCGCGCGCAGCTTCTCCCCCAGCGCGGCCAGCACCGCCAGCCCGGCCCGCGTACCCGGGTCGTCGGGGCCGGGCCGGGCGACCCGGACCTGCGGCAACCCGTCCGGCGCCCGGTCCAGGCGCTGGAAGACGACGCCCGCGCCGTCGACGACCACGAAGCCGTCGCCCTGCGGCACCGCCGCCACCGGGGTGCGCTCCCGCACCCGGATCACCAGCGTGTCCGGCCACTCCCGCTCCACCGTGGCGTTCGCCACCGGCGGCAGCGTGCCGACCCGGCGCGCGGTCGCGTCCAGGTCGACCCGGGCCAGCGGCGCGTTGTCCGGCACCGCCGCGGCGTCACGGATCTGCACCGGGGTGACCAGCCGCGCGCCGACCACCCGTACCTCGCGGACACCGAACAGGCCGGTGCCCAGCACCGTCCACGCCACCAGGCCCGCGACGGCGAGCACCGCGGCGGCGACCGCCCAGGGCAGCGCGGCCCGCATCCGCCGCTGCCGGGCCCGGGCCATGAACCGGCGGGTCGACGGCGGCACGGCGTCCGCGTTCGCCCGCACGAGCTGCCAGCGCCGGGACGGGCTGCGCCGCCCGGCACCGCCGTCCGGTCCGGGGGTACGGCCGCGGGCCGGACCGGGACTCATCCGGCCGGGGTCGTCGCGCCGTCCGGGTCGACGCCGGCGCCCAGCCCCGCGCCCCCGGCGGAGCGGGCGAGCAGGGCGTCGAGCAACTGGTCACCCATCAGCGAGATCGGCGGCGCACCCATGGTCACCACCACGTCGCCGGTCCGCGCCCGCCTGGCCACCTCACCCGGCACGTCGTCCCACGCCTCGACGAACACCTTGCGCTCGGCCGGCAGCGGCACCTCCTGGATCAGCGCGGCGGAGCCCTCGCCGGGACGGCGCGTCTCGCCGGGGCCGAAGACCTCCAGTAACACCACCTCGTCCGCGATGCCGAGCGCGGCGGCGATCTCCGCCTGGTTGTCCCGGGTGCGGTAGAGCCGGTACGGCTGGAACACCACGATCAGCCGGCCGTCGCCGGCCACCTCGCGCAGCGTCTGCAACGCCAGCGTCATCGAGGTCGGGTGGTAGGCGTACTCGTCGTAGACCAGCACGCCGTCCGCCGCGCCCTTGCGCTCGAAGCGGCGCCGCACGCCGGGGAACGCGCCGAGCGCGGCCTCCGCCGCGGCCACCGGCAGTTCCAGCAGGTACGCGGCGAGCACCGCGGCGGCGCTGTTGAGCGCCATGTGCCGGCCCGGTACGGGCAGCCGGATCTCGCCGAGCGGCCGGCCCTCGACCTCGGCCCGGAAGCGCACCCCGTGCGCGGACGACACGACCTCGCTCATCCGCAGGTCCGCGTCGGCGGACTCGCCGTACGTCCAGACCCGGCGGCCCTCGGCGCGCAGCGTCTCGGCCAGCCGGCGCCCGCCCGCGTCGTCGGCGCAGGTGATCACGAAACCGGCCGGATCGGTGAGCCGGGCGAACTCGGCGAACGCCGCCTCCAGGGTGGCAAGGTCGCCGTAGGTGTTCAGGTGGTCCGCCTCGATGTTCGTGACGATCGACACGAACGGCCGGTAGATGAGGAAGGAGCGGTCGCTCTCGTCCGCCTCGACCACGAAGTGCTCGCCGGTGCCGTGGTGCGCGCCGGAACCCACCTCGGAGATCTCGCCGCCGATCACGAACGACGGGTCGGTGCCGGCCTGCTGGAGCACCATGGTGACCATCGAGGTGGTCGAGGTCTTGCCGTGGGTGCCGGCGACCGCCACCGTACGGCGGCCCGTCATCGCGGCGGCGAGCGCCTCGGAGCGGTGCAGCACCCGCAGGCCCCGCCGGCGCGCCTCGACCATCTCCAGGTGGTCCTGCGGGATGGCGGAGGAGTAGACCACCGTGTCCACCCCGTCGAGGTTGGACACCTCGTGGCTGGAGTGGATGGTGCCGCCCAGCGCCCGCAGGCCGGCCAGCGACGGCCACTCCCGCAGCTCGCTGCCGGAGACCGGCAGACCCCGAGTGAGGAACAGCCGGGCCAGCCCGGCCATCCCGACCCCGCCCACCCCGATCAGGTGGATCCGGCCCAGGTCCTCCGCCGTCATGGTGCCGGCGGGCGTGAACTGCGCGGTGTTCATCAGACGTACCTTCCCGTCGCGATTTCCCTCATCAGCGGGAGACCGCCTCGTAGACGAAGTTCAGCAACGCCACGTCGCCGTCGCGGCGGCCGTAGCCGGCTGCGGCGTGGCTCATCGCGTACAGCCGCTGCGGATCCCGGATCAGCGGGATCACCGTCCGCTCCACCCAGGCCGGGGTCATCTCGGCGTCGTCGACCAGCAGGCCACCGCCCGCCTCCACCACCGGCAGCGCGTTGCGCTTCTGCTCCTGGTTGCTGTGCGGGTAGGGCACGTAGACGGTGGGCAGGCCGATCGCGGCCACCTCGGCGCAGGTCATCGCGCCGCCCCGGGCCAGCATCAGGTCGGCCGCGGCGTAACCCAGCTCCATCTCGGACAGGTACGGCAACGTGACGTAGGGCACCGGCAGGTCGGTGGGCACGGAGATCGGCTCGTTGCGGGCGCCGATGACGTGCAGCACCTGAACGCCGTTGCGGGCCAGCTCCTTCGCGGCGCCGGAGACGGCCAGGTTGATCGAGCGGGCGCCCTGCGAGCCACCCGCGACGAACAGCACCGGCAGGTCGGGACGCAGTCCGAAGTGGGCGCGGGCGGCGTCGCGCAGCGCGGCCCGGTCCAGCCCGGCGATGCCCCGGCGCAGCGGCACGCCGACCACGCGGGCGTCGCGCAGCGCCTCGGCCTGGGCCGGCTGGTGCGGGAAGCCCACCGCGACGTTCTTGGTGAACTTCATCCCGAGCCGGTTCGCCACGCCCGGCGGCACGTTGACCTCGTGGATGACGATGGGCAGCTCCCGCCGCCACGCGGCCAGGTAACCGGGCACCGAGACGTACCCGCCGAAGCCGACCACGGCGTCGGCCTGGACCTCGTCGATCACCTTGCCCGCGGCGCGGGCCGCCTTCCACATCCGGTCCGGGGTGCGCACCAGGCTCATGTTCACCGACCGGGGAAGCTGGTACGCCGGGATCTGCCGCAGGTCGTAGCCGGCCGGCGGGATCAGCTCGTTCTCCAGCCCCTTGGGTGTGCCCAGACAGGTGATCCGGACGCTCGGGTCGTGTCGGCGCAGGCAGTCGGCGAAGGCGAGCAGCGGGTAGATGTGCCCGCCCGTACCCCCTCCGCAGAGCACCACCGAACGCAGCGGACCCATCAGCGTCTCCTCTCGCTCGCCGCGCCGGCGCGCGCCCGGTCGGGCCGGGCGCCTCGGGGCGCGGCCTGGTCGTCCTGCCGCCGCTGCCGGGACCGGGGCACGGACCCTCGGTCGGCCGGGGGCGGCGCCGGTCTGCGGCGCCGGCCGGGAAGCGGCGGCAACGGGGCCCACACTAGTCGGACCCATCGGGCGGGCGGACGGGCATGCAGCGCTCGCGCCGCGTCCGGCTCGGCGCGGGCGAACGAGGCGAGCATGCCGATCGCGGCGAGCGTCACCACCAGGGCGCTGCCGCCGTCGGAGATGAACGGCAGCGGTACGCCGGTCAGCGGCAGCAGCCCGGTCACGCCACCGATGTTGATGACGGCCTGGCCGACCAGCCAGGCGGTCACGCCGGCGGCGGCGAGCCGGCGGAACGGATCCTCGACCCGGCGGGCGATCCGCATCCCGGTGTACGCGAGCACGGCGAACAGCACCAGGACCACGGTGCAGCCGACCACGCCCAGTTCCTCGGCGACGATGGCGAAGATGAAGTCGTTGTGCGCCTCGGGCAGGTAGTTCCACTTCAGCGAGCTCTGGCCCAGGCCGACGCCGAACCAGCCGCCGTTGCCGATCGCGTAGCGGGCCTGCACGAGCTGGTAGCAGTTCGGCAGCTCCAGCTCGAAGCAGGTCTTCGGGTCCGGCGGATCGAGCCACATGGTGAGACGGCCGAGCCGGTAGTTCTCGGCGCCCCGGGAGCCGGAGCCGGCGCCGAGCGAGGCCGCTGCCACCAGCAGGCCGACGCCGGCCAGGCCGATGGCGGTGAGCGCGGCGAAGACCCGGGCCCGCACGCCGGCCGCCCAGAGCATCCCGACCACCAGGGCGAGCAGGCAGAGCATGCTGCCCAGGTCGTTGTAGCCGACGAGCACGAACAGCAGGCCCACCACCGGGAACAGCGGCGTGGCCAGTTCCTTCCACCAGCCCAGCGCGGCGCCCTTGCGGGCCAGCACGTGCGCCGCCCACAGCACCAGCGCGAACTTCGCCACCTCGACCGGTTGCAGCGAGATCGGGCCGAGGGACAGCGAGAGGAGTTCGGCCCGCAGCGGCCCGATCGACGTCACCCCGAACAGCGAGTTCAGCGCGACGAACAGGTTGAGCGTGAGTAGCAGCGCCACCGCCACGCCGAGCGCGGGGCGGCTCACCGCCCGAAACGTACGCGCGGGCAGCCGCTGGCAGGCCCAGAACGCGCCGATGCCGATCACCGCGAACACGGCCTGCTTGGTCAGCGACGCGGACGCGTCACCGCCCTCGGCGAAGTCCTTCACGCTCGTGGCGGAGAAGACCATGGTTAGGCCGATCAGCAGCAGCAGGCCGGCGCTGGACAGCAGCAGGTAGTACGAGGCCAGCGGCCGGGCCAGCAGGCCGCGCAGCGCGGCCAGGCCACCCGCCGGGTCCCAGCGCGCCCCCGGCGGGTCGGCCAGTGGCGTGGCCGCCGGCGCACGACGGGCCGGCGGGTCGCTGGTCACCTGGATGTCTCGTCCCTCCCCCACAGGCCCATCATGGCCGTTCGACCCGCCCGCCCGTGGCGCAACCGCCCGGTCGGCGTGTCGGATCTGAAGGAAGGGCCCCTTATTAACAGACGTCTGTTAATAAGGGGCCCTTCCTTACACCCGGGGCGTCAGCTCACCGCGGCGAGGAACTCGCTGTAGAACAGGCCCAGCGCGATGGCCACGCCGATACCGGCGATGATCCAGAACCGGACCACGATGTTGACCTCGCTCCAGCCGGCCAACTCGAAGTGGTGCTGCAAGGGTGACATCCGGAACACGCGCTTGCCGGTGGTGCGGAACGAGATGATCTGGATGACCACGGACATCGTGATGATCACGAACAGGCCGCCGAGGATCGGCAGCAGCAGGATGGTCCGGGTGGACATCGCCATGCCGGCGATCAGGCCGCCCAGCCCGAGCGCGCCGGTGTCACCCATGAAGATCCGCGCCGGGGAGGTGTTCCACCACAGGAAGCCCACGCAGGCACCGGCCGCCGCGCCCGCGATCAGCGCGATCTCCAGCGGGTCGCGCACGGTGTAGCAGTACGACTCGGTGTAGTTCGGGTCGGCGCACCAGTGCCGGTACTGCCAGAACGCGATCAGCGCGTACGCCGCCAGCACCATCACCGAGGCGCCGGTGGCCAGGCCGTCCAGGCCGTCGGTGAGGTTGACGCCGTTCGTGGCCGCCATGACCACCATGATGATGACGATCACCGCGCCGATCTTGCCGATCTCCAGCGCCGGGATGTCCCGGATGAAGCTCAGCGTGGTGCTGCCCACCGTCTCGGTGTTCGTCGCGTTGCCGCCGGCGTCGGTCATGCTCGACGGGAAGTAGACGGCCACCGCGCCGAACACGGCACCGACCAGGATCTGCCCGGCCAGCTTGCCCCGCTTGTTGAGGCCGCCGCTGTGCCGCTTGCGGACCTTCAGGAAGTCGTCGATGAAGCCGACCGCACCGGAGAACACCATCAGCCCCAGCAGCACCAGCGCCGTGATGGTCGGCTCGACCTGGGCGATCTGCGCGTCCGGCAGCGTGGTCAGGGCCAGGTGCCCGGCGACGTACGCGATGACCGTGGCCAGGATGAAGACCACACCGCCCATCGTCGGCGTGCCCTTCTTGCCCTCGTTGCTCGCGAGCCCGAGGTTCGATCGGATCGGCTGGCCGGCCTTCAGCCGGGCGAACACCTTGATCGCGATCGGGGTGCAGAACAGCGAGATCAGGAACGCGACCCCGATGGCGACGATGACCGCCCTCATGCGGCGCCGCCCTCCGTCGCACCCTCCCGGGCGTCCGCGCGCAGCGCGTCGGCCACCTCCCAGGTCCGGTACCGGGAGCCCTTCACCAGCACCACGTCTCCCGGACGCAGCTCGCTCCGCAGCACCTCGACGGCCGCCGCCTGATCGGTGAGCAGCACCGACTCTCCTCCCCAGTCACCTACCGCTGTCGCGCCCTCGTGGATCGGCGCCGCCGGCTCGCCCACCACGAGCAGCCGGTCCACTCCCAGTTCGGCCGCGAGCCGGCCGACCTGCTGATGCCCCTCCCGCTCGAAGTCACCCAGCTCGGCCATGTAGCCGAGCACCGCGACGGTACGCCCGTCGCCGCGCATGCTGGCCAACGCCCGCAGCGCCACGCCGGTGGAGGCCGGGTTGGCGTTGTACGAGTCGTCGATCACGGTCACCCCGTCGGGACGTTCGAAGACGTCCATCCGCCGGGTCGAGACCAGGCCCAGCTCGTTCAGCGCCGCCGCCAGGCCGGACAGCGGCAGGCCCAGCTCCCGGCCGACCGCCGCGGCGGCGAGCGAGTTGGAGACCTGGTGCCGACCGGTCAGCCCGAGCCGTACCGGCGCACTGCCCTCCGGGGTGACCAGGGTGTACGAGGGCCGTCCCCGGCCGTCGACTGTCACGTCCACGGCGCGCACGTCGGCACGCTCCGACTCGCCGTAGCGCACCACCCGGGCCCGGGTACGCGACGCCATCGCGTCCACCCGCGGGTCGTCGGCGTTGAGCACCGCCAGCCCGTCTTCGGGCAGCGCCTCGACCAGTTCACCCTTGGCGAGCGCGATGGCCTCCACCGAGCCGAACTCGCCCAGGTGCGCCACGCCGACGTTGAGCACCACCGAGATCCGCGGCGGCACCACGTCGCACAGGTAGCGGACGTGCCCGACCCCGCGGGCGCCCTTCTCCATCACCAGGTAGCGGGTCTCCGGCGTGGCCTGCAACGCGGTGTACGGGTGTCCCAGCTCGTTGTTGAACGATCCGGGCGGCGCCACGGTCGGGCCGAGCCGGACGGCGAGCTGGGCGATCAGGTCCTTGGTGGTGGTCTTGCCGGACGAGCCGGTCAGCCCGATCACGGTCAGCCCGGGCAGCCGGTCCACCACCGTGCGGGCCAGGCGGCCCATCGCGTCGAGCGCGTCACCGACGAGCACCATCGGCACGCCCGGCACCTCCCGGGTGCCGAGCACCGCGACCGCGCCGGCCGAGACCGCGCCGGCCGCGTAGTCGTGGCCGTCCACCCGCTCACCGGGGAAGGCGACGAACAGCCCGCCGGGGCTCACCTTGCGGGAGTCGAACTCGACGGTGCCGGTGACCTGGGCGTCGGGGTCGGCGCCGACGAGCCGGCCGTCGACGGCGGCGGCCACCTCGGCCAGCGTCAGCGGGATCACCGCTGACCCACCAGGTCGCCGAAGCGGGCGCGCAGCGCCGCCGCCAGCTCCACCCGGTCGTCGAACGGCAGCACCTCGCCGCCGATCTCCTGTCCGCGTTCCTGGCCCTTGCCCAGCACCGCCACCACGTCACCCGGTTCGGCCACCCGGACCGCCTCCTCGATCGCCGCCCGCCGCCCGGGCACCTCGATGACGCGGGCCGGGGTCGCTGCGGCGTACGCGCCGGCGAGCACCTCGGCCCGGATCGCGGCCGGGTCCTCGGTCCGCGGGTTGTCGTCGGTCACCAGCACCACGTCGGCGCCGCGCGCGGCCACGCCGCCCATCACCGGCCGCTTGCCCCGGTCCCGGTCGCCGCCGGCGCCCAGCACGCAGATCAGCCGGCCCCCGGTCAGGCCGCGCAGCGCGGTCAGGACCGCCTCGATCGCGTTGGCCTTGTGCGCGTAGTCGACCACCCCGCGTACCGGGGCGTCGCCGCTGACCAGTTCCAGCCGCCCGGGCACGCCGCCGCAGGCGGCGACGCCGCGCGCCGCGGTCTCCGGGTCCATCCCGACGGCGACCAGCAGGGCGACGGCCAGCAGCGCGTTCGCCACGTTGTGCCGGCCGGGCAGCGCCACGCCGGTGGGCAGCGTCAGCCCGTCCGGCCCGTGCAGCGTGAACCGCTGCGCGTAGCCCTCGCCGTCGATGCCGTCGGCCCACCAGGTCGCGGCGGGGTCACCGGCCGCCGAGTAGGTGACGGTGCCGGGCTTGTACAGCGGGCGCAGCGCCGGGTCGTCGTGGTTGAGCACCTCGACCCGGCAGCGGCCGTCGAACAGCTTGGCCTTGGCCGCGAAGTAGTCCGCCTCGTCGGCGTGGAAGTCCAGGTGGTCGGAGCCGAAGTTGGTGTAGCCGCCGACGTCGAAGCGGACGCCGCCGACACGGCCCATGGCGAGGGCGTGGCTGGACACCTCCATCACCACCGTGTCCACCCCGTGCTCGCGGGCCACCGCGAGCATGGCGTGCAGGTCGGTGGCCTCCGGGGTGGTCCGGACGCTGTCGATCACCAGGTCGCCGAGGCGGGTCTCCACGGTGCCGATCAGCCCGGTGACGTGGCCGGCGGCCCGCAGCCCCGACTCGACCAGGTAGCTGGTGGAGGTCTTGCCGGCGGTGCCGGTCACCCCGATCACGGTCAGGCCGGCGGTCGGGTCGCCGTAAACGGTCGCGGCCACCTCGCCGAGCGCGTCGCGCGGGTCGTCGACGACGAGCACGGGAAGGCCGGTCCCGGCGGCCAGCGCCGCGCCGGCCGGGTCGGTCAGCAGGGCGACCGCGCCCGCCTCCGCCGCGGCGGCGGCGAACTCCGCGCCGTGGCGCCGCGCGCCGGGCAGGGCGGCGTACAGGTCGCCGGGGCGTACCTCCTGGCTGGCGTGGGTCACGCCGGTGACGGCCAGTTCGGCGGCCTCCTCCGGCGGGGTCGCCGCCACGCGGGCGGCGAGGTCGCCGAGCCGTACGGGACGCACGGTTGTGGGACGTGGATTGCCGGGCACGGCGTCAGACCCTACCCGGTCGTCCGGTTCCGACCGCACAGCCGCCCCGGTGGTTCGTCGCCACTCACCGATGATGTCCCGCCGTCCCCGCTCAGCGCGGAAAGACCTCGAACTTCGGGGACTTGTCGGTCAGCGACGGCGGCACCCGGTAGTGGCGGAGAGTGAAGCCCATCATCTCCCGGAACGCCGGCGCGGCGACCGCACCGCCCCCGCCGCCGGGGCTCCAGACGAACACCGCGACGACGTACCGGGGGTTCTCCGCCGGTGCCATGCCGATGAACGAGCCGACCTCGCCGGGCTGCTGCTTGCCGCCGTCGTAGCGCAGACCGGTGCCGGTCTTGCCGGCGACGCGGTAGCCGGGCACGGCGGCGGCCAGACCGGTCGCCTGGCCGTCCGGGCCGTCGACGGTGGTGACCGCCTCCATCATCCGGCGCAGCGCGGTCGCGTTGGCCGGGCTGAGCACCGAGCGGGTGGTGGGCGCCGCGGCGGGGCTGCGCTCACCGTCCGCGCCGATCGTCTCCTTGACCAGGTGCGGCTGCACGTACGTGCCGTTGTTGGCGATGGCGGCGTACGCGGCGGCCATCTGCAGCGGCGTCGCGTCCACGCTGTGCCCGATCGGCACCGACCCGTACGCCGAGCCGCTCCACTGGTCCGGCGGCAGCAACCGGCCGGCCGCCTCGCCGGGCATGCCCTCGCCGGTGGCCTGGCCCAGCCCGAACCGCTTCTGATAGTCGAACAGCCGGTCCTTGCCCAGCTTCTCGGCGATCTCGATGGTGCCGACGTTCGACGAGAAGGCGAGCATGCCGGGGATGCTCATGGTGCGGCCGTCGACCGGGTGGGTGTCGCGGAATGTCACGCCGCCGCGGACGATCGTGTTGGCCACCGGGAACGCGGTGTCCGGCGTGATCACGCCCTCCTGGAGCGCCGCGCCGTAGGTGATCGCCTTGTGGATCGAGCCGGGGTCGACGACGAACGTGGTGGCCGCGTCGTCCCGGTCCGACGGGGAGCCGACCTTGGTGGGGTTGGCGGCGTCGTACGTCGGCTGGCTGGCCTGGGCCAGCACCTCGCCGCTCGGCACCTCGATGATCACGGCGGCGCCGACGCTGCCCTTCACCTTGGCCGTCTGCTTGGCCAGGATCCGCTGCGTCATGAACTGGAGGTCCCGGTCGACGGTGAGCTTCAGCGAGCTGCCCGGCTTCGGCTGGGTGGTGAGGCTGAAGCCGCCCGGGATGGGCGCGGCCAGGTCACCGAGGCCCACCTCGTAGGTCCGCTTGCCGGCCTGCCCGCGCAGCACGTCGTCGTACTTGGCCTCCAGCCCCTCCAGGCCGTTCATGTCCTGGCTGACGAAGCCGATCAGGTTGGCGGCCAGGTCACCGCCGGGCACCTCGCGCCGCTCGTCGCGGTGCACGTTGATGCCGGCCAGGTCGAGCGCCATGATCCGCTTGGCGGTGCCGATCTCCACGCCCCGGGCCAGGTAGACGAACTGCAACGGGGTGTCGGTGCCGGGCAGGGTGCGCTTGCGCATCTTCTCGGCCAGGTCGGACACGGGCAGGCCGAGCAGCGGGGAGAGCAGGCGCGCGGTGGCGAACCGGTCCTTGACCCGGGTCGGGTCGGCGAACACGTACCGGGCCTCGACGCTGTGCGCCAGCGGCTCGCCGTCGCGGTCGAGGATCGCCCCGCGCGGGGCGGGCAGCTCGACCACGGCGAGCCGGTCGGGCAGGCCGCGGTCGGCGTACGCCGGGGTGTCCGCGGTCTGGAGGTAGACAAGCCGGACGCCGATGCTGGCGAACAGCGCCAGCGCCAGTACGGTGCCGAGCCGCAGCCGCCGGCGCGGGTCGCCGAGTCGCGGCGGCCGGCGCGGCTTGCGTACCGGCCGGCGGGGCGGCGCGGCGGGGCGGCGCGGCGGGGACCGGCGGCGCGGCGGCGGCGCGTCCTCGTCGTCGTCGTCGTCGAACGGTTCGTGCACGGGCCGGGACGAGACGGTCCGGACCACGCCGGCCCGGCCGGCCGTGGCGGTGGACCGGCGGCCGGAGCGGGCGCCGTCGGTCGCGGGCTCGCGCGTGCCGGCGCGGCCGGCCCGGCCGCCGTCGAGCACCTGCAACGCGGGCCGGAACGGGTCGCCGGACCGGTTGCTGCGGGGGGTACGCCGTTGCTCGGCCCCGCCGCCCTCGCGCACGGTCCGCCCGCGCGGGGTGTACGCGCGGGCGTCGGAGATCCCGCCGAGGCCCGGCTCGCGCGGCTCCGACCCCCGCGACGAGCCGCGCCGGGAGCCCGTGGCGTCCCGGCGCGGATCCTCCGATCTCGGCGGCATCGCTCAGCCTCCGTTGCCCTGCCGGCTGGTGACCGACGGGGCGCCCTGCGCGGGGTGCGGCACCCCGATGGTCTGCCCGTCCGGCAGCCGGATGTAGGCCGGGTCCTCGGACTCGACCAGGCCGAGCCGCTTGGCGTTGGCGGTCAGGTTGCCGGGCGCCTTCTGCTTGGCGATCTCCTTGCGCAGCTCCTGCTCGTCCACGTCCAGCTTGGCCTGCTGCTGCTGGAGCTTCTCCAGCCTGAACGCGTTCTCGTTGATCTTGGTGTTGACCGCCAGGATGCCCAGCACCCCTCCGACCACCAGCACCAGGATCAGCGCGACGAACGGAGCACGGGGCACCCGGATCGGCGCCGGCGGGGCGACCCGCAGGCGCGGCGCCGGCGCATCGGTCACCCGGGTACGCTCGGCCGGCCGCAGAGCGGCACTGCCCTGCGTCGGGAACTCGCGCGCCCCCCGGGCGCGAGTTGCCTCCCGGCGGCCGGTCGCCGTCGTGTCCCGCGTGGTGCGCTGCGCCGCGGTCCGGCCCCCCGACCGCGGTGCGCGCTGCCCGACGGCTCCCCGGCCGTCGCGCTTCTCGACGTTCATGTCCCCTCCCCCTCCTCGTCCGTCCCGTTCGCGTCCCCCGGGGCCGACGCGGGATCCTTGCCGGATCCCGGTGACCCCGTCCCCGGTTGGTGCATCGCCTTCACCCGGCGGCGGTACCGTTCGCGGTCGGTACGCCCCTGCCGGGCCGCCTCCGGGTCGAGCCGTTCCGCTGCCCGCAGCCGCACCGAGGCGGCACGCGGGTTCGCGGCCACCTCCGCCTCCCCGGGCAGCTCGGCGCCCCGGCTCAACAGCCGGAACGTCGGGCCTGACCCGGGCAGCTCGACCGGGAGGTCGACCGGGCCCTTACTGCGGACCCGGTCGGCGAGCGCCTGCTTGGTGAGCCGGTCCTCCAGCGAGTGGTAGGACAGGACCACCATGCGGCCGCCCACTGTGAGCTTGTCCAGAGCAGCCGGCAGCGCCGTCTCCAGCGCTGCCAGCTCTCTGTTTACCTCGATCCGTAAAGCCTGAAACGTTCTCTTTGCCGGGTGTCCGCCGGTTCGTCGGGCGGGTGCCGGAATGGCATCCCGGACCAGCTCGGCCAGCCGGGCCGACGACGTGATCCGGGTGCGCTCCCGTTCGCGGATGATCGCCGAGGCGATCTTCCCGGCGAACTTCTCCTCGCCGTACACCCGCAGCAGGCGGGCCAGGTCCGGGTGGGAGTAGGTGTTGACCACCTCCTCGGCGGTCACCCCCCGGGTCTGGTCCATCCGCATGTCCAGCGGCGCGTCCTGCGCGTACGCGAACCCGCGGTCGGGCGCGTCCAGTTGCAGGGACGAGACGCCGAGGTCGAACAGCGCCCCGTCGATCGCCGGGTAACCGAGCCGGTCGAGCACCTCGGGCAGCTCGTCGTAGACGGCGTGCTCCAGGTGGATCCGGTCGGCGAACCGAGCCAGGCGGACCCGCGCGTGGGCGAGCGCCTCGGTGTCCCGGTCCAGGCCGATCAGCACCGTGTCCGGATGCGCCGAGAGCACCGCCTCGGCGTGCCCGGCCAGGCCGAGCGTGGCGTCGACGTGCACGGTGCGACCGGGCCGGCCCAGTGCGGGGGCCAGCAGCTCGAGACACCGCTCGAGCAGCACCGGCACGTGCGTGCCGCGTAGCTCCCCCATCTCGACCCCCACCCCGTTCGCCAACCGTTCCGTCACGTGTCCGTCGTCGCCACGACGCCTCGCCATACCGCCAGATCCCCATCCGCTCCCGCCCGCCGGAGGCCGCGGCCCTCCGTGTCGGATCGTGCGCCTGGCACCGGGGAAGGGGTGCCAGGAACTCGAAAGCGGCTGGAGATCTCGCAGTACGTCGGGCGCCGTCACGCCCTACAGACCGCCGGGCAGCACCCCCTCCTCGATGTCGGCGAAGTCGTCTTCGCTCTCCGCGAGGTAGGCCTCCCAGGCCGCCTTGTCCCAGATCTCCACCCGGGTGCTCGCTCCGATCACGACCAGATCCCGGTCCAGTGCCGCGTACGACCGCAGGTGGCCGGGTATGGTGACCCGCCCCTGCTTGTCCGGCACCTCGTCGTGCGCGCTGGCGAAGAAGACCCGGCTGTAGGCCCGGGCCGCCTTGCTCGTCATCGGCTGCGCGCGCAACTGGTCGGCGATCCGCTGGAACTCGGGCATCGGGAAGACGTAGAGGCAGCGCTCCTGCCCTTTGGTGATCACGACACCCCCCGCCAGTTCGTCCCGGAACTTGGCCGGCAGGATCAACCGGCCTTTGTCGTCCAGGCGCGGAGTGTGGGTGCCGAGGAACATCGGCCCAACCCCCTCGCCCTGAGCGGCGTTCGCGGCGCCGCTGACCCCCCGGGCCGGTGTGGCCCTCCCGGCCTCACCATCGCGCCCCACTCTACTCCACTTCCCTCCACCTGCAACCAGAATCGCCCGCGCGGCGTGGCGTTTCCGCGCGCAAAACCGCACGTCAACGCGGGTGGGGCGGAGTGGAGGGGGTGGGGCGCCCCCCGCAGCGTCCGCTACCCGACATCGACCGCCGCCGTCCGGCCCCGCGCGCTCCGGCCGTCCGCCGGGTCGTCCCCGGCCGAACGGTTCGCCGTCGGCGGCGATCTGGCGGAGGTGGTGGTCCGGTAACCTCGCTCGAGTGACGGACGCGAAGATGCCCTTGCGGGCGAAGGTGGCCAGCTCCGTGTCGCGCACCGCCGCGGCGCTGTCGCGGGCCGCGGGCCGTGGCGACGGCTCGGTGATCGGCGGCTGGATCGGCCTCAAGATCGACCCGGACCTGCTCGCCCACCTCTCGGCCGGGCGCGCCATCGCCCTGGTGTCCGGCACCAACGGCAAGACCACCACCACCCGGCTCACCACCGCCGCGGTCGGCGTACTGGGCCGGGTCGCCACCAACTCCTTCGGTGCGAACATGCCCACCGGCCACACCTCGGCGCTGGCCAAGGCCGGCAGCACGCCGTACGCGGTGCTGGAGGTCGACGAGCACTACCTGGCCCAGGTGCTGGAGGCGACCGAGCCGCACGTGGTGGCGCTGCTCAACCTCTCCCGCGACCAGCTCGACCGCGCCAAGGAGGTCGCCATGATGGCGCAGCTCTGGCGCGCCGCCCTGGTCCGGCATCCGCGGATACGGGTGGTCGCCAACGCCGACGACCCGATGGTCGTGTGGGCCGCCTGCCCGCCGGCCGATCCGGCCCAGGGCCACGTGCCGCCCCACGTCACCTGGTTCAGCGCCGGGCAGCGCTGGCACGACGACTCCTGGGTCTGCCCCGAGTGCGGCTCCACCATCCAGCGCTCCGGCGAGCAGTGGTGGTGCACCGGCTGCCCGCTGCGCCGCCCCGAGCCGAACTGGACGGTCGAGGACGACGGCGTGCTGGACCCCACCGGCGCGTGGCACAAGATCCAGCTCCAGCTCCCCGGCAAGGTCAACCTCGGCAACGCGGCCACCGCGCTGGCCGTCGCCGCCGAGTTCGGCGTACGGCCGGTGGACGCGGTGTCCCGGCTCGGCACCGTCACCTCGGTGGCCGGCCGCTACGCCCAGGTGGACCGCGACGGGCGCAACATCCGGCTGCTGCTGGCGAAGAACCCGGCGAGCTGGCTGGAGGCGTTCGACATGGCCGACGTCGCGCCGACACTGCTGTCCATCAACGCCCGCGACCCCGACGGGCTGGACACCTCCTGGCTGTTCGACGTGGACTTCTCGCCGCTGACCGGCCGGCAGGTGCTGATCACCGGCGATCGGGCGTACGACCTGGCGGTGCGGCTGGAGGTCAACGGCGTGCCGTTCCAGCACGTCCGCAGCTTCGACGAGGCCGTCCGCGCCGTGCCGCCGGGCCGGCTGGAGGTCATCGCCAACTACACCGCCTTCCAGGACATCCGAGCGGAGCTGGACCGTGTCAACTGAGAGCCTGCGCATCGTCTGGATCTATCCCGACCTGCTGTCCACGTACGGCGACCGGGGCAACGCGCTGATCCTGGCCCGCCGGGCCCAGTTGCGCGGTATGCCGGTCGAGGTGCTTGAGGTCCGCTCCGACCAGCGGCTGCCCGCCACCGCCGACATCTACCTGATCGGCGGCGGCGAGGACGGCCCGCAGGCGCTCGGCGCCCAGCGCCTGATCGCCGACGGCGGCCTGCACCGGGCGGTGGCCCAGGGTTCGGTGGTGTTCGGCGTCTGCGCCGGCTACCAGCTGCTCGGCACCTCCTTCTTCGCCAAGGGCACCCGGTGCGCCGGCCTGGAGCTGCTCGACCTCTCCTCCGACCGCGGCCCCACCCGGGCGGTGGGCGAACTGGCCGGCGAGGTAGACCCGCGCCTGGGCATCCCGCACCTGTCCGGGTTCGAGAACCACGGCGGCCGCACCCACCTCGGCCCGGGCGTGTCCCCGCTGGCCCGGGTCACCACCGGGGTCGGCAACGACGGGGCCACCGAGGGCGCGTGGCGGGGCAAGCTGCTCGGCACCTACTCGCACGGCCCGGCACTGGCGCGCAACCCCGACCTGGCCGACCTGCTGCTGCGCTGGGCGACCGGCATCCACCAGTTCCCGCCGCTCGACGACACCTGGGCCGACCGCCTCCGCTCCGAGCGCCGCACCGCGGTGGCCGCCGCACCGAGGCCGTGACCGACGCCGCCCGGCCGGGGCGGCGACCGGTGGCCCGCCGGCTCGCCGGGCTGCTGCGGCAGCCCTCGGCGCGCCGGTTCGGGCTGCTCCTGCTCCTGCTCGCCGGGTTCGGCGTGACGCTGCTGCTGGTGCCCCGGCCGGACCCGGCCGACCTGCCCCGGCTCGCCGACTCGCTGGGCGGCTACGGCCCGCCCGCGGCGGTGATCGGCGGCGCGCTGCTGCTGGTGGCGCTGGTGCCGCGGACGTTCGTCACGCTGGCCGCAGGCGCGATCTTCGGTCCGGTGCAGGGCGCCGCGTACGCGCTCGGCGCGGCGCTGCTCGCGGCGGCCATCGGCTTCACCATCGGCCGGGTGCTCGGCCGCGACTTCGTCGCCGAGCGGGTACGCGGCCGGCTGGCCCGCCTCGACGGCTGGTTCGCCCGGCAGAGCGTCTTCGGCGTGATCACCGTACGGCTGCTGCCGATCGCCGGGTTCGGACTGGTCAGCTACGGCTACGGCACCACCGCCGCCCGGGTCATGCCGTTCCTGGCCGGCAGCGTGATCGCCTCCGCCCCCACCGCCATCGGCTACGCGGCGATCGGCGCGGCGGTGACCACGCCCGGTTCGATCAACTGGTACGCGGCCGCACCGGCCAGCCTCGGCCTGATCGCCAGCGCGCTGCTCATCCACCGCTGGTGGCGGGCCGAACGGCGACGCCGCGCGCCCTGACCGCCGGTGGGCGTGCCCCCGAAGTGGACACGCCCACCTGCCGGCCTCAAACGACGACCGAGACCATCCGGCCCTTCACCACGATCACCTTGCGCGGCTCCTTGCCGCCCAGCGCGCCGGCGACCGCCTCCAGCGCCGCCGCGCGCACGGTCTCCTCGGCGGCGCCGGCCGGCACCTCGACCCGGCCCCGGACCTTGCCGTTGACCTGCACCGGATAGGTCACCGACTCGGCCACCAGCAGGGCCGCGTCGGCGACCGGGAAGTCCGCGTACGCCAGCGAGGTCTCGTGGCCCAGCTTGCGCCACAGCTCCTCGGCCATGTGCGGGGCGAACGGGGCGACCATCAGCACCAGCGGCTCGGCCACCTCGCGCGGCGTACGCGCCAGCCGGGTCAGACCGTTGGTCAGCTCGATCAGCTTGGCGATGGCGGTGTTGAACCGGATCCCGTCCATGTCGGAGCGGACCCCGTCGATCGCCTTGTGCAGCAGCCGCCGGGTCGCCTCGTCGGCCGGCTCGTCGGTGACCCGCAGCTCACCGGTCTGCTCGTCGACGACGGTGCGCCAGACCCGCTGCAGGAACCGGTACGAGCCGACCACCGCCCGGGTCTCCCACGGGCGGGACACCTCCAGCGGGCCCATCGACATCTCGTACACCCGGAACGTGTCCGCGCCGTACGCCGCGCACATGTCGTCCGGGGTGACGACGTTCTTCAGCGACTTGCCCATCTTGCCGTACTCGCGCCGGACCTCGGTTTCGCCGTGGAACCAGCGGCCGTCGACCTCGACGACCTCCTCGGCGGGCACGTACGCGCCGCGCGGGTCGACGAACGCGTACGCCTGGATCATGCCCTGGTTGAACAGCCGGCGGAACGGCTCGAACGACGAGACGTGACCCAGGTCGTACAGCACCTTGTGCCAGAAGCGCGCGTACAGCAGGTGCAGCACGGCGTGCTCGGCGCCGCCGACGTACAGGTCGGTGCCACCGCAGTCGCCCGGACGCCGCGGCCCCATCCAGTACGCCTCGTTCGCCGGGTCGGCGAAGCGCTGCGAGTCGGTCGGGTCCAGGTAGCGCAGCTCGTACCAGCAGGAGCCGGCCCACTGCGGCATCACGTTGGTCTCGCGGGTGTAGCGCTGGGGCCCGTCGCCCAGGTCCAGCTCGACCTCCACCCAGTCGCGCCGCCGCGACAGCGGGGTCTCCGGGTTGCTGCCGGCGTCGTCGGCGTCGAACGTCTTCGGCGAGAAGTCCTCCACCTCGGGCAGCTCGACCGGCAGCATCGACTCGGGCAGCGCGATCGGCGCGCCGGTGGAGTCGTACACGATCGGGAACGGCTCGCCCCAGTAGCGCTGCCGGGAGAACAGCCAGTCGCGCAGCCGCCAGGTGACCGCGCCGGCGCCGTGCCCGTTGGCCTCCAGCCACTCGATGATCCGGGCCTTCGCGTCGGCCACGCCCAGGCCGTCCAGGTCGATGCCGCGCTCCGGCGCGGCGCTGTTGATCGCCGGGCCGTCACCGGTGTACGCCTTGCCGTCGAAGCCCTCCGGCGGCGCCACGGTCCGCACGATCGGCAGCTCGAAGACCTCGGCGAAGTCCCAGTCCCGCTCGTCCTGGGCGGGCACCGCCATGATCGCGCCGGTGCCGTAGCCGGCCAGCACGTAGTCGGCGATGAAGATCGGGATCTGCCCGCCGGTCGCCGGGTTGGTGGCGTAGGCGCCGACGAAGACGCCGGTCTTCTCCTTGCTGTCCGCCTGACGCTCCACGTCCGTCTTGGCCGCGGCGGCCTTCCGGTACGCCTCGACGGCCTCGCGCGGGCCGGCGTGCCCGCCGGTCCAGGCGTCCTTCGTCCCCTCCGGCCAGGCGGCCGGCGTCAGCACGTCGACCAGCTCGTGCTCGGGTGCCAGCACCATGTAGGTGGCGCCGAAGACGGTGTCCGGCCGGGTCGTGAACACCCGCACCGGGGCCGCGTCGGTCGGGAAGTCGATGTGCGCGCCGGTCGACCGGCCGATCCAGTTGCGCTGCTGCAGCTTGATCGGCTCCGGCCAGTCCAGTGTGTCCAGGTCCTCCAGCAGCCGGTCCCCGTACGCGGTGATCCGCATCATCCACTGCTTCAGGTTGCGCTTGAAGACCGGGAAGTTGCCGCGCTCGGACCGGCCGTCGGCGGTGACCTCCTCGTTGGCCAGCACGGTGCCCAGCCCCGGGCACCAGTTGACCGGCGCCTCCGAGACGTACGCCAGGCGGTGGTCGTCGACGACGCGCCGCCGCTCCCCGACGGACAGCTCGGCCCACGGACGCCCGTCCGGGGTGGCCCGGGTGCCGCCCTCGAACTCGGCGATCAGCTCGGCGATCGGCCGGGCCTTGCGCGCGTCCGCGTCGTACCAGGAGTTGAAGACCTGCAGGAAGATCCACTGCGTCCAGCGGTAGAACTCGGTGTCGATGGTCGCCACCGACCGCCGCTCGTCGTGGCCCAGCCCCAGCCGGCGCAGCTGCGCCCGGTACCGCTCGATGTTCGCCTCGGTGGTGGTCCGGGGGTGGGTGCCGGTCTGCACCGCGTACTGCTCGGCGGGCAGGCCGAACGCGTCGAAGCCCATCGCGTGCAGCACGTTGCGCCCGGCCATCCGCTGGTAGCGGGCGTAGCAGTCGGTGCCGATGTAGCCCAGCGGGTGGCCGACGTGCAGGCCGGCGCCGGACGGGTACGGGAACATGTCCAGCACGTACAGCTTCTCGGCGCCCGCGCGCGGGTGGCCCGGGTCGGCCAGCGGACCGGCCGGGTTCGGCGCGTGGAAGGTGCCCTCCCGCGCCCAGGTGTCCTGCCAGCGGTGCTCGATCTCGTCGGCCAGGGCGGCGGTGTACCGGAACGGGGGGATGTCGGTCGCCGGTGCGGCTGCCTCACTCATGGCGTCTCCTCGGCGCGGATCGATTCGAAAATTGTGGGCGGTCTGCTGCGGGCACAAAAAAGCCCCTCGCGCAGGAGGGGCGGCCGTGCTGTCGCGCGTTCAGCGCATCAACACGGCTCGGTAAGAAGCAGGAAGAACCCGGCCATGCAGGCAGTGTACCTCGCACCCATCGGCGGTGGCGCGCCCGTTCCGTCCCCGGCGGCCGGTCCCCCGGTCCGGCGAATATTCCGGGCGTAACCGACCGACCACCTGCGGGAGTCGGCAGTAACGACAAACATGGTTAGCCTGAGAGGCCAGTGAGATTTCTGCGGCAGACGAGGCTCGGCGTCGCGAACCCAACGGCGGGTCCAGGTGCTCTATAAAGAGCTGCCGTCCAGGCGACGAGGAGGAGGCCCGTGACACAACAGACCTGGGACGAGGTGGGCGGTCTGCTGCCGCACGACGAGTTCCGCGCCGCCAGCGAGGCCATCGTGGCCAACATCGAGCAGGTCATCGAGGGCAAGACCGCCACCGTCCGGCTCGCCCTGGCGGTGCTGCTGGCCGAGGGTCACCTGCTCATCGAGGACGTGCCCGGCGTCGGCAAGACCAAACTCGCCAAGGCGATGGCCCGGTCCATCGACTGCTCGGTCCGGCGGATCCAGTTCACCCCCGACCTGCTTCCCAGCGACGTCACCGGCGTCAGCGTCTACAACCAGGAGACGCACGACTTCGAGTTCCGCCCCGGCGCGGTCTTCGCCAACCTGGTCGTCGGCGACGAGATCAACCGGGCCTCGCCGAAGACCCAGTCGGCGCTGCTGGAGTGCATGGAGGAGCGGCAGGTCACCGTCGACGGGGTCACCTACCAGTTGCAGACGCCGTTCATGGTGATCGCGACGCAGAACCCGATCGAGATGGAGGGCACCTACCCGCTGCCCGAGGCGCAGCGCGACCGGTTCACCGCCCGCATCGCCATGGGCTACCCGGACCCGCGCGCCGAGCTGGCCATGCTCGACGGGCACGGCGGCGTCGACCCGCTGCCGGGGCTGCGGCCGGTCTCCGACGCCGCCACCGTCCGCCGGCTGATCGGTCACGTCCGGCAGGTGCACGTCGCCGACGCCGTCAAGCAGTACGCGATCGACCTGGTCACCGCCACCCGGGAGGCGCCCGACCTGCGACTCGGCGCGTCCCCCCGCGCCACGCTCCAGCTGCTGCGCACCGCCCGCGCGGTGGCCGCCCTGGAGGGCCGCGACTACGTCCTGCCGGACGACCTCCAGGTACTCGCGGTGCCGGTGCTGGCGCACCGGATCATCCCCACCGCCGACGCCCAGCTGGCCCGGCGCACCACCGACGCGATCGTCTCCGAGCTGGTGCACCGCCTGCCGCTGCCGCACGACCGGCAGCGGTCGCCGTACGACACCCGGCCCGGCGGCGGCAACAACGGCCGCGGGCCGTACGAGCCGCGGAGGCCGTGACGTGCGTGACGGCCTGCGTGGGCTGACCACCCGCGGCCGCTCCTTCCTGGCGGCCGCGGTGGCCGCGGCGATCTCCGCCGGCATCCTCGGCGAGAAGGACCTGCTCCGGGTGGCGGTCCTGCTCGCCGTGCTGCCGCTGCTGGCCGCCGCGTACGTCGGACGCAGCCGGTACAAGCTGGCCTGTAACCGGTCGCTGGAGCCGCACCGGGTGCCGGTCGGCGCCAGCTCCCGGGTGGTGCTCCGGTTGCAGAACCTGTCCCGGCTGCCCACCGGCACGCTGCTGCTGGAGGACCGCCTGCCGTACGCGCTGGGCAGCCGGCCCCGGGTGGTGCTGGAACGGCTCGGCGCGCACCAGGCCAGCTCGGTGGCGTACACGGTCCGGGCGGACGTGCGCGGCCGCTACGAGGTGGGGCCGCTGGTGATCCGGCTGACCGACCCGTTCGGCCTGTGCGAGCTGACCCGGTCGTTCCCCAGCACCGACCACCTCACGGTGATCCCGCAGGTCACCCCGCTGCCGTCGGTCCGGCTGCCGGGTGAGTACGCCGGCAGCGGCGACAGCCGGGCCCGCTCGGTGGCGGTGCACGGCGAGGACGACGCCGCCACCCGGGAGTACCGGAGGGGCGACGACCTGCGCCGGGTGCACTGGAAGTCCACCGCCCGCACCGGTGAGCTGATGGTGCGCCGCGAGGAACAGCCGTGGGAGAGCCGGGCGACGGTGCTGCTCGACACCCGCGCCGCCGGGCACCGGGGCGAGGGCCCGACGGCCAGCTTCGAGTGGGCGGTCTCGGCCGCCGCCAGCATCGCCGTGCACCTGCGCGAGGCCGGCTACAAGCTGCGCCTGGTCACCGGCAACGGCGCCGACGTCGGGGCCACCGAGGCCGGCGGCGAGGGACTGCTGCTCGACCACCTCGCCGACGTGCACCTCGACCGGCGCGGCGAGATCACCACGCTGGTGCAGCAGGTCCGGCAGCGGGCCGACGGTGGTCTGATCATCGCGCTGCTCGGCACGCTCGGCACCGCCGAGGCGGAGCTGCTGGCCGGGTTGCGCGGCAACGGCGCCACCTGCGTGGCGTTCCTGCTCGACAGCAACACCTGGCTCAACCTGCCGCCGAACGCCCGCACCGAGGCGGAGCGGGCACACGGCGCCGCAGCGCTCGCGCTGCTGCAGAGCGGCTGGCGGGTCATCGGGGTGGAGCACGGCACCCGCCTGCCGGTGCTGTGGCCGCAGGCCGGACGGGGCTCGCAGGGCTTCGCGCTGCGCGCGGCCATGGCCGAGACGGTGGCCGGCGGACGACGATGACCGGAGGGATGGTCCTGTGACCCCGCACCGCAACATCGGATTCGTCGCCGCGGCGGCGACGCTGCTGGCGGCGGCCCCGCTGTCGGCGATCTTCGAACGCTGGACCTGGCTGATCCAGGCCGCCGTCGTGGTCGCCGTGGTGGCCGGCTCGGCCGCGTTGAGCCGGCTGGGCCGGCTGCCGTTGTGGGGGCAGGTGCTGGCCATGCTGGCCGGGCTGACCCTGGGCCTGACCTGGGTCTTCCCCGGCGGCACCGAACTGCTCGCGTT
Source organism: Micromonospora sp. WMMB482 (assembly GCF_019038635.1). Taxonomy (NCBI): domain Bacteria; kingdom Bacillati; phylum Actinomycetota; class Actinomycetes; order Micromonosporales; family Micromonosporaceae; genus Micromonospora; species Micromonospora sp. WMMB482. Next base: position 428,563 of record NZ_JAHOPD010000020.1, read on the forward strand.
CGTGCCGACCCCGGCCACGTTCGGCCACTTCGGCGACCTGCTCCAGGCGTCGTTGCAGGACATGCGCTCGTACGGTGTGCAGGTGCCGGACGTCGACTCGCTGCTGTTCCTCGCGGTGCTCGGCATCGGCGCGGTCGCTGTGGTGGTGGACGTGCTCGCGGTCGGGCTGCGCCGGCCGGCGCTGGCCGGCCTGCCGATGCTCGCCATCTACTCGGTTCCGGTCGCGGTGTACGTGGACAGCGTCCCGGCCACCCCGTTCGTGGTGGGCGCCGCCGGTTACCTCTGGCTGCTGGTCACCGACAACGTCGACCGGGTACGCCGGTTCGGCCGCCGGTTCACCGGCGAGGGCCGCGACGTGGACGTCTGGGAGGCGTCTCCGCTCGCCGCGGCCGGACGGCGGCTCGCCGTCGTCGGCGTGATCGCGGCGGTGGCGCTGCCGCTGGCCGTGCCCGGGATGACCGGCGGGCTGCTGAACAACGTCGGCGCCGGGCCCGGCGACGGCAACGGGCGGCCGGGCCAGGGCGGCAACTCGGGCCGGGTGGACCTGTTCGCGGCGCTCAGCGGCCAGCTCAACCAGAGCGAGGAGACCGATCTGGTCAAGGTCAGCACCGACGAGACGGCCCCGTTCTACCTGCGCCTGGGCGTGGTCGACGACCTGCGGCCCAGTGGCTTCCAGGCGCGTGTGCCCACCGGGCGGCCGGTCACCCGCCCGCTGCCCGATCCCGGGGAACGTGCCCCGCGCGGCGTCGACCAGCAGCGCTACCGCGCCTCCGTCGAGGTGACGAAGAACCTGAACATGCCGTTGCTGCCGGTCTACGCCGAGCCGGTCAAGACCGACGACCTCAACGGCAACTGGCTGTACGACCCGAACCAGCAGGTCGTCTTCTCCAACCGCGACAACGCCCGCGGCAAGAGCTACTCGTTCGACTACGTCCGGTCCACCTTCAGCCCGGCGGCGCTGCGCGCGGCCCCGTCGCTGCCCTCGGACAGCCCGGTGATGCGGCAGCAGACCGAGCGGCCGTCCGTCCCGGCCGTCGAGGAACTTGTCGCGGAGCTGGTCAAGGGCAAGTCGAACGACTACGACAAGGTCCGGGCGATCTACGACTACTTCTCCGTGGAGAACGGCTTCACCTACGCGCTGTCCACCCGCAACGGCAGCAGCGGGGAGGACATCACCGACTTCCTCGCCACCAAGGTCGGCTACTGCCAGCAGTACGCCGCGGCGATGGCCTGGCTGGTCCGGGCCGCCGGCATCCCGGCCCGGGTCGCTGTCGGGTTCACCAACGGCAGCAAGGCCGACGGCGGCACGTACGTGCTGACCAACCGCAACCTGCACGCCTGGACCGAGGTCAACTTCAGCGGGATCGGCTGGGTGCCGTTCGACGCCACCCCGGCGGCGGCCGTGACGGGCTCGGTCCGTTCGGCCTGGGCGCCGGACGTCGACGCCCCCGAGGAGGTCACCCCCTCGGCCGACAGCACCAGCGCGCCCGACGCGGCCGGCCCGTCGGCCGGACCGAACGAGGCGGACCGGCTCGACAAGGACACCGACCAGGGCCTGACCCTGGACCAGGGCGGCCCCGCCGAGGAGAACCCGGTCTGGCCGTGGTGGCTGGCCGGTGCGCTGGCGCTGCTGGCGCTGCTCGCCGTACCGGCCCTGCGCCGCTCCGCCCTGCGCCGCCGCCGGCGCGTCCGGACCGTCACGCCCGCAGCCACCGCGCTGCCGGTGCCGGGTCAGCGCGGCGAGGCACGGCAGGTCGTGGTAGGTGTGGACGCCGAGGCGGCGCGCGCCGACGCGCACGCCGCCTGGGACGAGCTGCTCGACACGCTCGTCGACTTCCACGTCCGGGTGGACCGCACGGAGACCCCCGGGCCACCGCCGAGCGGCTGGCCCGGGAGGCGCTCGCCGGGAAGGGGGACGCCGCGACCGGGGTACGCCTGCTCGGCCGCGCCGAGGAACGCGCCCGCTACGCCCGCGACCCGCTGACCGACGCGGAGTTGCAGCCGGCGCTGCGCACGGTCCGGGGTGCGCTGGCGGCGGGCGCGGACCGCCGTACCCGCCTGCTGGCCGCGCTGCTGCCCCCGTCGGTGTTGCAGCGTTGGCGCACCGGCCTGGCTGAGCGGTCGGCACGGGTGGTGACCACGAGCGGCCAGGTCCGGCAGCGTCTGACCCGCTGGAGCCCGCGCCGCTTCCTGGCCCACCGCCCCGCCCGCTGACCCCCGCCCCTTCCCCACCCCCACCCCTTCCCCACCCCCGCCCTTTCCCCGCCCGGCCCTCGGCGGTGATCAAGGAGTTCGTGTCCGAATCCAGCCCCGCTGAAGACACAAACTCCTTGATCACCGCTTCTGGGCCGGGTGCGCGCGAGATCTTGGTACGAAATGGCCCCCACAGGGGCTGTTCAGTCCCATGACATCTGTCAGTGTTGAAGTCCCGATACATGTGTCAGGTGGTAGGGATCTTGGGTCGGGTGGTATGTGCTGCCGGGCATGGCTTCACGGCGGCATGTGATGAACCTGCTGGACGCGCAGCTGGCGGCGGGGGTCCGGGTGAACGCGGCCGAGTTCGCGCGTGAGCACGGGGTGTCGGTGCGCACGGTGTACCGGCACCGCGCACGTATCCGGGCCGAGGGTCAGTGGCAGGAACGATCCCGGCGTCCGCGTAGTAGTCCGCGGGTCACGCCGCCGGAGGTGGACGCGTGGATCTGCAAACTGCGCGTTGAACTGGGCCCGGACAACGGGGCGGACTTCATCCGAGACGCGTTGGGCGATGTGCGCCGGCGCATCGACGCGTCCTGGTCGGTGCCGTCACGCTCGACGGTCAACCGGGTGCTGGCCCGACATGACCTGCTCGTGGTTACTCCGGCTAAACGACCGCGTAGTTCGTGGCGGCGTTTCAGCTATGCCCGGCCCCGCGACTGCTATCAGATCGACGCCACCGAAGTGAAACTCGCCGACGGCCGCACTGTCGTCGTCTTCGACGTCTTGGACGACTGCACCCGCACCCTGGTCGCCTGCCACGCCGCCGCCGCGGAGACCGCCCGAGCCGCGATCACCGCGATCAGACAGGCGTTCACCGCCTACGGCGTGCCAGCCATCGTGCTCAGCGACAACGGCATCGCGTTCACCAGCCGCCGGACCCGACCCGGATCAATCTCCACCTTCGTGCAGACCCTGATCGACCACGGCGCCCGCCCGATCAACTCCAGCCCCTACCACCCACAAACCTGCGGCAAGGTCGAACGCCACCACCAAACCCTCAAAAAATGGCTGAGCACCCAACCCCCACCGCAGACCCTCACCGCCCTGCAAGCACTCCTGGATACCTACCGCCGCTACTACAACACCCAACGCCGTCACAGCGCCCTACCCCGCCGCACCACACCCGCCCACGCCTGGACCCACGCACCCACCCTCGGCGGACCCACCAGCGCACCCCTGCAAACCGACGCCACCCTGCACCACTGCCCCGTGGCCAGCAACGGCGCCATCGCCATCGCCGGACACCGCACCAGCGTCGGCGCCACCCACACCGGCACCACCGTCACCGCCATCCGCGACAACAACCACGTCACCATCTACCACCCCGACGGCCAGCCCATCGGCTATCTCCACCTCGACCCCGACAAGAACTACATCCCCCTCACCCCCACCCCATGATCCACAACCCATGACACATCTATCGGGACTTCCCATTGACACATGTCCCGGGACATGACAGCCCCCACAGGGGCACTTTCCCTCCAAGATCTACGACGAGAAACAGGCTGGGCGCACCCGCCCCGGCGATCTTGCAGTTTGTGCCCGGGCCAATGGGACATTAGGGGCACCCCTCGGGCCGAAAGTGCAAGATCGCGCGGGAGGGGCGGGAGGGACGGGAGGGACGGGCTGGTGAGCGAGGAGGAGGCGCTCGCCGTGGCGGCACGACGGGGTGAGCTGCTCTACCGCGACTCGGGCGCGGTGCACATGCTCACGTGCGGGGCGGCGCGGGCGGCACGTGCTGACGAGGCACGTGCGGTGTGCAGGAAGGCGGACCGAGGGGCGCGCCGGACGGCGGTACGGCGACTTGAATCGCGGGCACGACTGAGCGCGCGCCATCGCCCGCGTTGCCACGGCGACCGGCGGCACGTCGCCCCGGCAGCAGGTCACCCCGGCGGCGCTCGCCGAGGTGTCACGGAGGCGCCGCTGGTTCCCCGCCCCGGGTCAGGGGCGGGGCGCGGTCAGCGGTGGCCCTCCGGGCGCTGCCGCCAGCGGTCCTCCATCCGGTCGAGGAAGGAGCCCCGGCGACCACCACCACTGCGGCCACGGGGACGACGCCGGCTCGTTGTGCCGCCGACCACGTGCAGGTCGGGCGACTGGGATCGGCGGTGCGACTGCACCGCGTAGCCCAACGAGGCCAGCATGACGACGAAACCCGCCACCGACAGCAGTGGAGTCGTAATCACCACGCCATAGACCAACAGGGCCAGACCAGCGACGACCACGCCGGCAGCGACGAGCACGCGACGCCGCGCGTGGAAACGCGGGTCGCTGGCGCGCACGGCCGAGGCGAACTTGGGGTCCTCGGCAAGCGACCGCTCGATCTGCTCGAACAGCCGCTGCTCGTGCTCCGAGAGCGGCACGGCACTCCTCCCCGGTCACGTTGGTCGGCCCGGTCGGGCCGACAGACCGTGGCAGCCAACCGGCTGCTTACCCGCAAGTCTACGAGGGCCCCCGCGCGTCGGAAAGCGGGACGACCTATGGCCGGGTCGGTTTTTCGACTTGTCGTGTATCACGACGGCCGAGAAGACTGGCCGGACCTATGACGGACCGCCCGAATCGGGCAGCCGCCGCATCGGCCGCCGCCTCCGCCTCCCGCCAGCCTCGCTCGGGCGCGCCAAGGGTGAGCTGCTGCGGAGTCTCCCCCGCGGGAGCAAGACCTTCCATCCGGACACCGACCAGCCGAACCGGCTCGCCGGGGGCGAGCGCGCCCCACAGCGCCCAGGCCGTGTCGAACATCTCCCGGGCGGTGTCGGTGGGCACGGCGAGCGTGCGGGAGCGGCTGATCGTCCGGAAGTCGGCGAAGCGGACCTTGAGCGACACGGTACGGCCCACCTGTCCGGCCGCCCGCAGCCGAACGCCGGCCTTGTCGGCGAGTGCGAGCAGGGACCGCCGGATCTCGTCCGGGTCGCTCACGTCGGTGTCGAACGTGACCTCCGCGCCGATCGACTTCTCCACCTGCTCGGGCGTGACCCCGCGCGGGTCTCGCCCCCAGGCCAGCTCGTGCAGGTGGGCGGCGGACGCCTCACCCACCGCCCGGCGCAGCAGGCCGGACGGCGCCTCGGCGAGGTCGCGCACGGTACGCAGGCCGAGGCGGCGCAGCGCGTCCGCGGAACGCTCCCCCACACCCCACAGGGCGGACACCGGCAGCGGGTGCAGGAAGTCCAGCACCCGGGCGGCCGGGACCACGAGCAGTCCGTCGGGTTTGGCGCGGGTGGAGCCGAGCTTGGCCACGAACTTGCTCGGTCCCACGCCCACGGAACAGGTCAGCTGCTGTTCCCCGGCGACCCGGCGGCGGATCAGCGCGGCGATGTCGGCGGGCCGGCCGAACAGCCGGCGGGCGCCCGCCACGTCGAGGAACGCCTCGTCCAGTGAGAGCGGCTCGACCAGCGGGGTGACGTCCCGGAAGATCCGCATGACGGCCCGGGACGCCTCGGTGTAGGCGCTGAAGTCGGGCGGGAGGTAGATCGCGCCGGGGCACAGCGCCCGGGCGCGGGCGGTGGGCATCGCGCTGCGGACGCCGTACCGCCGGGCCTCGTAGCTGGCGGAGCTGACCACGCCGCGCGGGCCGACGCCGCCCACCACCACCGGCCGGCCGCGCAGCTCGGGGCGGCGGCGCACCTCCACCGAGGCGTAGAACGCGTCCATGTCGACGTGCAGGATGGTGCAGCCGGTGTCGTCGGCGTCCGGCCCGAAGCGCGGGTCACCGCCTCGGGGCAACGAATGGCTACGGCCCATGACAGCAGGCTAGCCCGCCGGTCCGACAACCCGGCCGCCCAGCCGACCGCCCGCCGGACCCGGACGAGCCAGGGTCGGCCCGACCCCGCCGCCGACCCCGGCACCGGACGAGGGCCAGGCCCGCAGCCACCGCCCGCAGCCCCCGGACGAGGCAGGGCCCGGCCCGGAACGGCAACGCAGGGGCACTGACGAAGCGGGTCAGCCCCGGACCACCAGCAGCGGGACTGTCATCTCGGCGGCGGTGTCCGCACCGTGGTACGCCACCAGCCGCGACGCCATCGGCGGCTCGGAGCGGGTGGCGACCACCGCGTACGTGTCCCGGCAGACCGCCACCACGTCACCGATCCGGGTCAGGTGTGCCTCGGGCACCGGCCCGAACCAGCCGGTCGCCACCGCCTCGGCCCGGGTCAGCACGTGCGCGGCCGGGCCCAGCACCTCGGTCCAGGCGGCCGTCACGTCGGCCTCGGCGCCCGGCTCGACGTGCAGGTAGCGGACCCGGGGCTCGCCGGCGACCACCTGTACCCCGGCCCGCAGGCGGGGGTCGGCGTCCAGGTCGATCCGATGTCCGGCGGGCACGTCGAGCTGGCCGTGGTCGGCGGTCACCAGCAGCGCGGCGTCCGGCGGCAGCCCGTCGACGAGCCGGGCCAGCAGGGTGTCCACAGCGGCGGCGGCAGCCCGCCAGGGCGCGGAGTCCACGCCGCTGAGGTGCCCGTGCCGGTCCAGGTCGGGGTGGTAGCCGGAGACGAGCGCGGGTCCGTCCCCGGCGGCCAGCGACGCCAGCATCCGGGCGGCGAGCGCGTCGACGCCGGCCGCGCCCCGGTAGTCGCCGCCCCGGTTGGCGGCGAGCGTCAAACCGCTGCCGGCGAACTCGGGGCGGCTGACCACCGTCACCGCGACCCCGGCGGCGCGCGCCCGCTGGTACCAGGTGGGCACCGGCTGCCAGCTCGCCGGGTCCGGGTCGCCGGCCCAGTCGACGTGGTTGAGCACCCGGTCGGTGCCGGGCACCCGGACGGTGAAGCCGAGCACGCCGTGCGCGCCGGATCCGGTGCCGGTGCCGAGGCTGACCAGGCTGGTCGGGGTGGTGGACGGGAAGCCGGTGGTGAGCGACCGGCCGGCGGTGGCGGTCAGGCCGGCGAGCATCGGGGCGTACGGGGCGGCGGTGGGGATCTGGTACCAGCCGAGGCCGTCGACGAGCAGCACCGCGATCCGGCGTACCCCGGCCAGGCGCGGGATCAGGCCGAGCCGGTCGGCCGCGCCCGGTACGCCGAGCAGCGCCAGCGCGCTGGGCAGCACGTCGGCCAGGTTGCCGCCGTCGTAGCGCGGCGCCACCCGGTCGAGCGGACCGGGAGCCCGGCCGGAAGCCGGGCCGGGAATCGGATCGGAAGCCGGGCCGGGAATCGGATCGGGAGCCGGGCCGGTCATGCCGGGCGGCGGGCGAACAGGTGCAGCTGGGCGGCGAGATCGCGGTACGGGGACCGGGCGGCGAGGGCGCGCTCCAGCTCCACCAGTGCGGCCTGCTGTCCGTCGGCCACGGCGGCCGGAAGCAGGTCGGCGAGCACCCGTACCCCATGGATCTCCTCCACGACGAGGCCGGCGTCGGTGAGCAGCGCGCTCGCGTCGGCGGCGTCGTAGCGGCGGCGCAGCGTGTCCCGGCCGCCGGTGGTTCCGTGCGGGTCGGCGGCGAGCGCGGCGGCGGCGTCCAGTTGCCCGTTCATCGCCCGGCCGAACACGGCGGCGGCCCGCCCGGCGACGAGCACGCTCGCCGCGCCACCGGGGCGCAACGCGGTGACCAGGGCGGACATCACCGGTTCCGGGTCGTCGACCACTTCGAGGACGGAGTGGCAGAGCACCAGGTCCACGGTGGCCGGCTCGACCAGTCCGGTGAGCGCGTCGGCGTCGCCCTGGGTCGCGCGTACCCGATCGGCGACCCCGGCCTCGGCGGCCCGGCGGGTCAGCGCGGCGAGCGCGTCGGGGCTGGCGTCGACCACTGTGACCCGGTGACCGGCCTCGGCGAGCGGGACGGCGAAGCCGCCGGTCCCGCCGCCGACGTCGAGCACGGAGAGTCGGTCGCCGGCCCGCCGGTCCAGCTCTGCCCGGAGCACCGACCAGATGACGGCGGTGCGGGGGGTGAGGGTTCGGATCTGCTCCACGCGCCGAGCCTAGTCACCCCCCGGCCCGGGTTCAGGACTCGCCGCCGCCGGCGGGGTCGTCCTCGGCGCGGGAGCGCTGGTCGTTCGCCACCGGGCCGTCGGTCACCTGGTATTCCCGCGGCTCGGCCTCGTGGGTGGGCGCCCAGTCGGCGCCGAGGCGGGTCCGTCGGGCGTTTGCCACGCCACCGGCGTACGTGCGGTGAAAGGTCATCGTTCATCCCCCATACCCCGGGTGAGCCACTCTGCCCACCCGCGTCGGGAGTCTCCCGTCTCCGGCTCGCGGAAACCGTAATGTGGATCACTCCATCAACGGAAATCCCTGGATGCCGGTGTGACGGGGGGCTCGATCGCGTCCAGCCGGTCGGCGGTGAGGTTCGTGACGCCCTCGTGCCGCTGCAGCCGCCCCCGCACCACAAGTGCTCCGCTGGTGCGGGCGATCCGACGGTATCTCTGCCACAGCCCCGGGGAGCAAGTGACATTGAGCATCCCGGTCTCGTCCTCCAGGTTGAGGAACGTGACGCCGCCGGCGGTCGCCGGGCGCTGCCGGTGGGTGACGATCCCGCCGACCCGGATCCGCTGCCCGGGCGGCACCTGGCCGAGCCGGGCGATCGGCACCGCGCCCAGTTCGTCGAGCCGATCCCGGATGAACCGGGCCGGGTGGCTCTCCGGGGACAGGCCGGTGGCCCAGACGTCGGCCACCAGGCGGTCCACCGCGGCCATGCCGGGCAGGGTGGGCGGGTCCGCGCCGGTCACCGTGCCGGGCAGCCGGCCGGGCCGGTCCTGGGCCGCCGCGCCGGCGGCCCAGAGGGCCTGCCGCCGGGTCAGCCCGAAACAGGCGAACGCGTCGGCGGTGGCCAGCGCCTCCAGCTGCGCGGCGGTGAGACCGACGCGGCGGGCCAGGTCCGGCATGTCCCGGTACGGCCCGTGCGCCGCGCGTTCCGCCTCGATCCGCTCGGCCACGTCGTCGCCGAGGGTACGGACGCTGCCCAGCCCGAGCCGCACCGCCGGGCCGTTCAGCCCCCAGGCGTGCGGCGGCTCGCCCGGCACGCTGCCCCACCGGGTCTGCGGGGTCGACTCCAGCACCGCCTTGGCGCCGCTGGCGTTGATGTCCGGCCGGCGCACCTCCACGCCGTGCCGGCGGGCGTCGTCGGCGAGCGTCTGCGGCGAGTAGAAGCCCATCGGCTGGGCGTTGAGCAGCGCGGCCAGGAACGGGCCCGGGTGGTAGCGCTTGAGCCACGAGCTGGCGTACACCAGGTAGGCGAAGCTCATCGCGTGGCTCTCCGGGAAGCCGTAGCTGGCGAACGCGGTGAGCTTGCGGTAGACGTCGTCGGCCAGCTCGCCGCTGATGCCCCGCTCGGCCATCCCGGCGTAGAGCCGATCGGCGATCTGCGCCATCCGCTCCACCGACCGCTTCGCCCCCATGGCCCGGCGCAGCTGGTCGGCGCCGGCCGCGTCGAACCCGGCCAGGTCGATGGCGAGCTGCATGAGCTGCTCCTGGAACAGCGGCACGCCGAGCGTCTTCTCCAGCGCGTTACGCATCAGCGGGTGCGCGTACGTGACCGGTTCCTGGCCGTTCTTACGCCGGATGTACGGGTGCACCGAGCCGCCCTGGATCGGGCCGGGCCGGATCAGCGCCACCTCCACCACCAGGTCGTAGAACTCGCGCGGCTTGAGCCGGGGCAGCGTGGCCATCTGGGCGCGGCTCTCCACCTGGAACACGCCCACCGAGTCGGCCCGGCAGAGCATGTCGTAGACCTCGGGGTCGTCCAGGTCCATGTCGCCCAGGTCGAGGCGGGATCCGATCAGGTCGTAGCCGTAGTGCAGCGCCGACAGCATGCCGAGGCCGAGCAGGTCGAACTTGACCAGGCCGACGGCGGCGCAGTCGTCCTTGTCCCACTGGAGCACGCTGCGGCCGGGCATCCGGCCCCACTCCACCGGGCACACCTCGATCACCGGCCGGTCGCAGATCACCATGCCGCCGGAGTGGATGCCCAGGTGCCGGGGGAACGTCTGCAGCTCGTTGGCGTACGCGACCACCTGCTCCGGGATGTCCGCCACGTCGACCGCGGCGACCGAGCCCCACCTGTCGATCTGCTTGCTCCAGGCGTCCTGCTGGCCGGGCGAGAAACCGAACGCCTTGGCCACGTCCCGCACCGCCGACCGGGGCCGGTACGAGATGACGTTGGCGACCTGGGCGGTGTGCTCCCGGCCGTAGCGGGCGTAGACGTGCTGGATCACCTCCTCCCGGCGGCCGGACTCGATGTCCACGTCGATGTCGGGCGGGCCGTCGCGTTCCGGGGCGAGGAACCGTTCGAACAGCAGCCGGTGCCGGACCGCGTCCACGTTGGTGATGCGCAGCGCGTAGCAGACCGCCGAGTTGGCCGCCGACCCCCGGCCCTGGCAGTAGATGTCCTGCGCGCGGCAGAACGCGACGATGTCGTAGACCACCAGGAAGTAGCCGGGGAAACCGAGGTCTTCGATCATCCGCAGCTCGTGTTCCAGCTGCGCGTACGCCTCCGGGTGCGCCTCGGGCGGGCCGTAGCGCTCGCGGGCGCCGTCCATGGTCAGCCGGCGCAGCCAGCTCATCTCGGTGTGCCCGGGCGGCACCGGGTACGCCGGCAGCTTCGGCGCCACGAGCTGGAGGTCGAAGGCGAGTTCCGCCCCGTACTCGGCGGCCCGCGCCACCGCGCCCGGGTACGCGGCGAACCGCGCCGCCATCTCCGCGCCGCTGCGCAGGTGGGCGGTGGCCGCGGCGGGCAGCCAGCCGTCGATCTCGTCGAGGCTGCGCCGGGCCCGGACCGCGGCGACGGTGGTGGCCAGCCGCCGCCGTCCCGGGGTGGCGTAGTGCACGTTGTTCGTGGCCACCGTGGGCAACCCGGCTGCGGCGGCCAGCTCGGCGAGCGCGTCGTTGCGGTCGGCGTCGACCGGGTGGCCGTGGTCGGTCAGCTCCACCGCCACCGTCTCCGCGCCGAACAGCGCGGTGAGCCGGTCCAGTTCCCGGGCCGCCGCGTCGACGCCCTCGGTGAGCAGCGCCGCGGGCACGGGCCCCTTTCGGCAGCCGGTCAGCACCAGCACGTGGTCCTTCAGCTCCGCCGCGATCTCCTCCAGCTCGCCGTAGACCGGGCGGCCCTTCTCCCCGCCGCGCAGCTGGGCGCGGGAGATGGTGGCGGCGAGGCGGGCGTACCCCTCGTGGCCGTGCGCGAGCACCAGCAGGTGCCGGCCGAGCGGGTCGGGTTCGCCGTTCTGCGGTCCGGGCAGCCCGAGGGACAGTTCCGCGCCGAAGATCGTCGGCAGCCGCAGCGCGCGGGCCGCCTCGGCGAAGCGCACCACGCCGTAGAAGCCGTCGTGGTCGGTGACGGCGAGCGCGGTCAGCCCGAGCCGGGCCGCCTCCTCGGCCAGTTCCTCCGGGTGGCTGGCCCCGTCGAGGAAGCTGAAGTTGGAGTGCGCGTGCAGCTCCGCGTAGGGCACCACGCCGTCCGGGCGGGCCAGCTCCGGCGGCTGGTATTCCTGGCGTTTGCGGCTCCAGGCCGGTGAGTCACCCCCGTCCGCGTCGACCGCGAGCGGGTCGACCACGTGCAGGTGCCGCTCGCCCTTGGCCCGCCCGCAGAGCACCTGCTCCAGCTTCGACCACGGCATCTTCGGGTTGTGGAAGCTCACCGGCGCCTCCCCCGCCCGAGATCTTGGTACGGAACGGCCCTCGGAGGGACACTTTCGTACCAAGATCTTCCAGCAGCGGCCCGCCGCTCAGTCATAGATCGCCTCCACCAGCCACTGCCCGCCCTCGACGGCGAGCAGCAGGGCGGCTCCGTCGGCCAGGCTCACCTGGAACCGGGCCCGGCGGCGCGCCTCGGCCGGCGCCCACCAGCGCTCGTCCACCGGCCACGGGCCGGCCCACCCGGTGATCTCGGCCGGGCGCCCGACGCCGACGGTGAGCCGGGCCGGCGCCGCGCTGACCGCCAGCCGGGCGCTCACCACGACCGGTTCCCCGGCGGAGTCACGCACGTCGGCCGGCAGCGGGGTGGGCAGCACCACGGCCGGCGACGGCGGCGGGATCCGCCCCGGCCACGGCGGCTCGGCCACCGCCCGGCCCCGGCCGGCCCGCCGCCGCGCACCACCCCCAGCGGGTACGACGACCGAGGCGGACGCGGCGCCCGGAGCGGAAGCGGCGGGCGGCGAGGGTGGCGGGCCGGGACGCGCGGGCACCCGCTCGTCGCCCCACGGGACCAGGCGCACCTGGTCGGCCGGGGAACGCCCGCCACCGAGCACGGCGGTGACCACCGCCTCGGGGCCGAGGATGCCCTGCACCCGGCTCAGCGCCCGGTGCGCCCGCTCCCGCTCCGCACCGGTCTCCCCCCACAGCCCGGGTTGCAGGCCCGCCTGGGCGAGCACCCCGTCGGGCACCAGTCGCAACCGGACGATCCCGGCGGTGGGCCGGGCCGCGCGCGTCCCGCCCCGGCCGTTGCTGCCGGAGAGCCAGCCGTCGAGCTGCCAGCGGACCCGGTCGGCGATGGCCGTGGCGGTGAGCAGGCCGTCGTGCCGCCAGACCCGGTGCAGCTCCTGGCCGTGCGCGGTGACCGCCTCGATGCCGAGGCGGGTGCAGGCCAGCCCGTACCCGGCCAGCCGCTCGTGCAGCCGCTCGGCGAGCGTGCGGGCGGCGAACGCGGCGGCGTCGACCCGGTCGATCGGCTCGTCGTGGTCGGCGGTGACGGTGAGGTCGGCGGGCGGCTGCCGGACCGCCAGCGGGCGGTCGTCCCGGCCGTCGGCGAGCCGGTGCGCCAGCGCCCCGTCGAAGCCGAACCGGGCCAGCACGTCCCCGGCCGGCAGCGCCGCGAACTCGCCGAGCGTGCGGACGCCGAGCCGGCGCAACAGGTCGGCCAGGGCGGGCCGGCCGAGCGCCTCGACCGGCCGGGCGGCCAGGAACTCGCGGGTGCCGCCGGGGTCCACGATCCGCCCCTCCCGGGCGGCCAGCCCGGCCGCGAACACCCCGTCGGCGATGCCGGCCTGGCTCTCCACCGCGCAGGCCTGCGCGACGTGCTCCACGATCCGCTCGGCCGCCGCCTCCTCGCCGCCGAGGTAGCGGCTCGGCCCCCGGGCCGCCGTGGCGCAGGCGCCGGGCCGGATCACCTCGACACCGGCGACCACCTCCTCCACGGCGGCCACCACCGGCTCGAACGCGCGTACGTCCCGGCCGGGGTCATGGTCGACCACCGTCAGGTGCGGGCAGCGCCCCTGCGCCTCGCGGCGGCGCAGCCCGCGCCGGATCCCCTCGGCGCGGGCCCGTTCGGAGCAGGCGATCACCCGGTTGGCGTGCAGCACCACGACCGGGTCGGTGGCGGGCACCCCGTCGACGATCTCGGCGGCGAGGACCGGCCAGTCCGGGCACCAGAGCAGCAGCGTCCGCTGCGGTGCGCCGCTCACGCCGGACCGGCCGCGGCGAGCGTACGGGCGGGTGGGGCGACCACGCGCAGCCGGCGCGACGGCGCGGCGGACGGGGCACCGAGCCCGGCCGATCGGGGGATCACCCGGGTCAGATCGTCGCCGGGCAGCCACACCTTGATCTCCTTCGGGCGGGCGGCGGCGCCCCGGCCCCGGGCCGAGACGGTCACCTCGCGGCGGCGCAGCCGGCCGCGACCGGGGCCGAGCCCCTGCCAGACGCCCCGGACCACCTGGAGCGTGACGTCCGCGCCGTCCCACCGCCCGTACGGGACGAGCACGCTTCCGCGCTGCCGGGCCCGGGCGGCCAGCCGGGTGGCGACCGAGGCGGAGACGGTGGCCGGCACGGCGGTGACCACCACGTCGACCCCGTCGATGAGCGCGGCGACCACAGTGGGCCACTCCGGCCCGGGGTCGGGCACCAGGGCCAGCCGGTCCAGGGCGATGCCCGCCTCGGCCGCAGCGCCCGCCCCGAAGGTGGGTACGCCCACCACGGCGCACCACGAGCCGGCCCGGGACGCCTCGGCGAGCAGCGCGAGGATCAGCGAGGTGGCGCCGCTGCGCCGGGGCTGGCCGGCGCCGACCGCGACGGTGCTGCCGCGTCGCAGCCCGCGGTTGGGCAGCAGCCCGGTCAGTTCGGCCCGGACGGGCAGCACCCGGTGGCCGCCGGCCGGGTCGGGCGCGCTCGCCGGTCGGACCAGGTCGGCCAGGGCGGCGGAACCGACCACCATGCGGCCCGCCATCGGACCAACCCCCCGTCGTGTTTCGCCACGGGCCTCGCCCGTGGATGGTGCTGTGTGGATCGTGTCGTGCGCGGCACGCGTGTGCCGTGGGTGCGGCGCCCGGCCACCCGGGGTCCCGCCGGTGGTGGCCGGGCGCCACGAATCAGGCGGCGGCTGCTCCGGGGCCGGGCGGGGTGCCGGAGACGCCGAGCCGCAGCGGGCGGGGCAGGCCGTCGAGCGCCGGCTGGTGTGCCAGGCCGAGTGCCGTCTCCACCACCGTCACGAACTCCTCGGCGGCACGCAGCAGGTCGTCGGCCTCCCGGGCGGTGACCACGCGGGGGATGCCGGCCTCGGCGGCGGCCCGCTTGCTCGCGCCGGCGGCGAAGTAGGCGGCCCACTCGTCCAGTTCGGGGGCGACGGTGGCGAGCAGCACCCAGACGCTGGTGATCCGGTGCCGGCGGGTCGGCGCGGGGCGGGCCCGGGCGGCGAGCACGGCGGCGGCGGCGCGTAGCGCCGCGAGGTGGGCGGCGGCGTACCGGAGGCCGTCGGGACGGGTGCGGGCGGCCTCGGCCAGCCCGTCGCGGGCCACCGCGAGCAACTGGGCGGGGGTGCGGTGCGGCAGCACGTGCGCGGGCACCGTGGGCGCCTGGGCCGGACTGGTCGGCATGGGTCTCTCCTCCGCGTATGGCCGGGGCGGGCGGTCGCGCGACGGGGAACGTCGCCCGGTCGCCCGGAGCGGTCGGTGCGGAGGAAGACGCACCTTGGTGGCGGCCGGCCGGATGTGGACGCTTCCCCACACCCACACCCGGCCGGCGTGCCGGCGGGTCCGTCGCCCGCCGCCCGGGGGTCGTGGGCGGCGGGCGACGACCTGCCTGACGGGCCCGGACTCGCGACTGTCCGAGACCCGGTGCGGCCCGCGGTGCCGCACCTCCCGGAAGCCGGTGCCGCGAAACACCGCTTCCGGAGCGTTCGACGGGTGCGCGACCGGCTCGGATCAGGCCGGGCCAGCCGGGGAGCTGAGCCTTGCCCTTCGAGCCGGAATCGGCTCCGAACCAGAATCGGCTCCGAACCAGAATCGAACACTCGTTCTAACTACCCTGACAGTACACCTCCCCACCGACGAAAACGCAACGTGTGACGCGCCAGGGACGCACGGGAGGGCGACGGCCCCCGGCGGGGCCGTACCGGGGTGGGGGAAGAATGGGTGCATGCAGCCACACCCGAACGTGCAGGCGGTGCAGCGCGCGCTCGACGACGCGGGCGCGCGGAACGGATCGGGCGGGGCCGGCCTCGTCCGGCTGCTGCCCGAGGCGGTGCACACCGCGGCCGCGGCGGCCGAGGCGCTCGGCGTCGCCGTCGGCGCCATCGCCAACTCGCTGGTCTTCGACGCGGACGACGCGCCGCTGCTGGTACTCACCTCCGGCGCGCACCGGGTGGACACCGCCGGGCTCGCCGCCACGCTGGGCGTGACCCACCTGCGCCGGGCCACCCCGGAGTTCGTCAAGCGGCACACCGGGCAGGTGATCGGCGGCGTCGCCCCGGTCGGCCACCCCGCGCCGCTGCGGACCGTCGTCGACACCGCCCTGGCCGGGTACGACGAGGTGTGGGCGGCCGGCGGCGTGCCCCGGGCGGTGTTCCCCACCACGTACGCGGAACTGCTGCGGATCACCACCGGCACCCCGGCCGAGGTGGCGTGAACCCCGGACTCGTCACGCTGCACGTGTGGCGTGTGCCCCGCCGGGCCGTACCCGGTGTGCCGGCCCGGATGGCCACCCACCCGGCGCGGCTGCGCCGCCTGCCCGGCGTGCGCTTCGCCAAGCTGCTCGGCACCGGGACCGGCACCGGCTTCGGCCCCGGCGACGCCGACCTGACCCGGTGGGCCGCGCTCGTGGTCTGGGACTCCCCCGCCGACGCGGCCGGCTTCGACACCTCACCGGTCGCCCGCTCCTGGGCCCGGATCGCCCGCACCGCGGTACGGGTGGACCTGCGCCCGCTGACCAGCCGCGGCCAGTGGTCCGGCCGGGAGCCGTTCGGCGCGCCGTCCGGCGGACGGGTCACCGGGCCGGTGCTGGCGCTGACCCGGGCCCGGCTGCGGGCCCGCCGCGCGGCCACGTTCTGGCGCGCGATCCCGCCGGTCGCCGCCGCGCTGCACACCGCGCCCGGGCTGCTCGCCCGGTTCGGCGTCGGCGAGGCGCCGCTGGGCTGGCAGGGCACGGTGAGCGTGTGGCGCGACCCGACGGACCTGGTCGCGTTCGCGTACCGTTCCCCGGAGCACCGCGCCGCGATCACCCGTACCCCCGCCGAGGGCTGGTACGCGGAGGAACTGTTCGCGCGGTTCGCGGTGGGCGACGTGGTCGGCGACCGTACGGTGCTCGGCTGGGCCGCCGCCGACGGCGACCCGGAAACATCGAGAGGGTACGCATGAGGCTGGTGCGCTGGACACCGGACGACCTGGTCCGGCGGCTGGACGACGTGGTGGCCGTCTACGGCGAGGCGATGGGCTACCGGCCCGACCTGCTGGAGGCCCGCCGCGGCTACATCGCCACCCACGTCCGCCGGCCCGGCTTCCGCGCCGTCGCCAGCCTGACCAGCGAGGGGCACCTGGCCGGTTTCGGGTACGGCTACCGGGGCGCCACCGGGCAGTGGTGGCACGACCAGGTGCACCGGGCGCTGAACGCGCAGGACCGGCAGCGCTGGCTGACCCACCCGTTCGAGGTGGTCGAGCTGCACGTCCGCCCGCCCGCGCAGGGGCACGGCCTGGGCGCCCGCCAGTTGCGCGCGCTGCTCGCCGTGGCCGAGGGTGACACCACGCTGCTGTCCACCCCGGAGGCCGACGAGGAGAAGTCCCGGGCCTGGCGGCTGTACCGCCGGTTCGGCTTCGTCGACGTCCTGCGCCACTTCCACTTCCCCGGCGACGAGCGGCCGTTCGGCGTGCTCGGCCGGGACCTGCCGCTCCCCCCGCCGGACGCCCCGTGAGCGCGAGGAGTGAGCCGGTTTTGCGAGCCCCGCAGTCGCGAACGAAAGGGCGACACAGTGAGCGCGAGGAGTGAGCCGGGTTTGCGAGCCCCGCAGTCGCGTACGAAAGGCGGCGCAGTGAAGGGCCGGCTGCCCTGGGCGCTGCTGGCCGTGCTGGTGCTCGCCCAGATCTGCTACCCGCTCACCGGCGGCGCGACCCGGGCCGGGCTCACCGTGGCCACCGTGGTGCTCGGCTGGCTGCTCTCGGTCGGCCACGCGCTGCTCACCCGTGGCGTCCGTACCGCCGTCGCACTGGTCGCGGTCGTCACCGGCGGCGGGTTCGCGGTGGAGGCGATCGGCGTGGCCACCGGGTTCCCGTTCGGCAGCTACGACTACTCCGGCGAGCTGGGCCCGAAGCTGGCCGGGGTGCCGCTGATCATCCCGCTCGCCTGGACCTGGATGGCCTGGCCGGCCTGGCTCACCGCGGTCCGGCTGGTCCGCTCCCGAGTCGCGCGGATCGCGCTCTCGGCGGTCGGGCTGGCCGCCTGGGACCTGTTCCTCGACCCGCAGATGGTGGCCGAGGGCTACTGGACCTGGCTCGACGCCACCCCGGCGCTGCCCGGGCTACCAGGCATCCCGGTCAGCAACTACCTCGGCTGGCTGGGCTTCGCGGTGCTGCTCGCAGTCGCGCTGCGCCCGCTCGCCGGGCCGTCGGCGGACCGGGTCGACGGCCGGGACGCCCCGATGTTCGCGCTCTACCTCTGGACGTACGCCTCCAGCGTGCTGGCGCACGCGGTGTTCCTGCGGCTGCCCGCGTCGGCGCTGTGGGGAGCGGCCGGGATGGCGGTGGCGGCGGTGCCGCTGGCGGTGACGCTGTGGCGGGCCCGTCAGGACCGGGCCGGCACGCCGGAGCCGGCGCGGCGCGTCGACGCCCCGGCATGATCGCCGCCCTCACGCTGGTCGTGGCGGTCGCCGCGCTCACCGGGCACACGCTCGTCAACGCGTACGCCTGGCTGCGCCGTCCCACCGCCGGCCCGGCCGAGGTGACCGAGCCGGTGGCGGTGCTGCTGCCGCTGCGCGACGAGGCCGAGCGGGTCACCCCGTGCCTGCGCGCGCTGCTGGCCCAGCGCGGCGTGCCGGACCTGCGGATCGTGGTACTCGACGACGGCTCGGCCGACGGCACCGCCGACGTGGTCCGCGCGGTGGCCGGCGCCGATCCCCGGGTCACGCTGCTCACCGGCGTCGCCCCGCCGCCCGGCTGGCTGGGCAAGCCGCACGCCTGCTGGCAGCTCGCCACCCGGACCGGCCCGGAACCGGCCGTGCTGGCCTTCGTCGACGCCGACGTGGTGCTCACCCCGTACGCGGTCGCGGCGGCGGTGGCCGAGTTGCGCGCGGCTGACGCGGCGCTGCTGTCGCCGTACCCCCGGATCGTGGTGCGGACGGCGGCCGACCGGCTGGTGCAGCCGTTGTTGCAGTGGTTGTGGCTGACGTTCCTGCCGCTGCGCGCGATGGAACGCTCGCGGCGGCCGTCGCTGGCCGCGGCGGGCGGGCAGTTCCTGGTCGTGGACCGGGCCGGCTACCTGCGGGCCGGCGGGCACGCGGCGGTGGCCGACAAGGTGCTGGAGGACATCGAGCTGGCCCGGGCGGTGAAGCGGGCCGGCGGCCGGATCGCGCTGGCCGACGGATCCCGGCTGGCGTCCTGCCGGATGTACGACACCTGGCCGCAGCTGCGCGACGGCTACACCAAGTCGCTGTGGGCGACGTTCGGGCACCCTGCCGCCGCGGCCGCCGTGCTGGCGCTGCTGTTCACGCTCTACGTCGCGCCGCCGCTGCTGGTTCTCGGGGCGCTGCTCGCCGGCGCGCCGGCGGTGGCCGCCGTGGCGTTCCTGGCCTACCTGGCCGGGGTCGCCGGGCGGGTGGTCAGCGCCCGCGCCACCGGCGGGCGGGCGTGGCCCGACGCGCTCGGCCACCCCGTGTCGGTCGTGGTCCTGGGTTGGCTGACCGTCCGGTCGTACCATCTGCGGAAGCGACACCGGCTCACCTGGCGGGGTCGCCCGGTCACCTAGGAGGGGCACGCCATGGCGCGCATCGTGGTCATCGGCGCCGGGGTGGGCGGGCTCGCCGCCGCCGCCCGGCTCGCGGTCACCGGGCACGAGGTCACCGTCCTCGAACGGGCCGGCACCGTCGGGGGCAAGCTCGGCCGGTACGCCCACCACACCCCGGAGGGGATGTGGCACTTCGACACCGGGCCGAGCCTGTTCACGCTGCCGCAGGTCTTCCACGACCTGTTCGAGGCGACCGGGGCGAAGCTCGACGAATACCTCGACCTGGTCCCGCTGGACCCGATCGTGCGGCACGTCTTCCCCGGCGGCGGGCAGGCGCTCGACTCCTGCGCCGACCCGGACGAGTTCGCCGCCCGGATCGGCACCGCGTTCGGCGACCGGTCCGCCGCCGACTGGCACGGGCTGTGGCGGCGCGCCGGCCGGGTGTGGGCGGCCTCGCACCGGGACATCCTGCGCCGTACCGTCGACTCGCCCCGCGACCTGGCCGCGCTGGCCTGGCGGCTGGGCGACCTGGCCGCCATCGGTCCCGGCCGCAGTCTGCGCGGGCTGGGCCGCCGCCACCTGTCCGACCCGCGGCTGCGGATGCTGCTGGACCGGTACGCCACGTACACCGGCGCCGACCCGCGCCGCGCCCCGGCCGCGCTCGTCGCCGTCCCCTACGCCGAGCTGGCGTACGGCGGCTGGTACCTGCGCGGCGGGCTGGGCACGCTCGCCGACGCGCTGCTGTCGCGCTGCCTGGACCTGGGCGTGGTGGTACGCACCGACGCCACCGTCACCCGGATCGACGCCGCGGGCGGGCGGGTGCACGGGGTACGCGTGGCCGGGTCGGCCACGCCGGTTCCGGCCGACGTGGTGGTGGCGAACGTGGACGCGCTCACGGTCTACCGGGATCTGCTGCCCGACCCGCGCCGGCTGGCCGCGCTCACCGACCGCAGCCTGGCCGGGTTCGTGCTGCTGCTGGGCGTACGCGGCGACTCCGGGCTGGCCCACCACACCGTGTTCTTCCCCCGCGACTACGACGCCGAGTTCGACGCCGTGTTCGGTGACCCGGGTCGCGGGGTGCGGGCCCGCCCGGCGCCCGACCCGACCGTGTTCGTCACCGCCGCCGACGACCCGGCGGTCCGCCCGGACGGTCACGAGGCGTGGTTCGTGCTGGTCAACGCGCCCCGGCACGGCACCGCCGCGGGCGCTGTGGACTGGCGGCGGCCCGGCCTGGCCGAGGCGTACGCGGACCGGATCCTCGACGTGCTGGCCGAGCGCGGGGCCGACGTGCGGGACCGGCTGGTGTTCCGGGAGATCCGCACCCCGGCCGATCTGGACGCGGCCACCGGCGCGCCGGGCGGGGCGATCTACGGCACCGCGGGCGGACTGCTGCGCCCGGCCAACCGGGGCCCGGCGGCCGGGCTCTGGCTGGTCGGCGGCTCCAGCCATCCGGGCGGCGGCCTGCCCATGGTCACGTTGTCCGCGGAGATCGTCGCCGAGGCGGTCGGCCCGGCCTGGTGATGGTGTAAGGAGGGGCACCTTCTTAACGCCTCCGGTAGAGGAAGGGCCCCTTCTTAACGCCGCGCTGACCGCCGCGCGGCCGCTGCGCGAGCGCGCGGCGGTCAGTCGGCGTCGACCAGGGCGCGACGGACGGCGGAGAGCAACTGACCGAGGCCGAACCCGGCGAGCAGCACCCAGACCGTGGTGGCCATGGTGATCGTGCCGGCGGTCAGGTCGGCGTCGATCAGGCCGGTGAGCCCGGCGACCAGCAGCCCGACCAGCGCGACACAGACCCGGGTGGGCCGCTCCCCCACGGTCACCGCGCCGATCTCGCGCATCCCGGCCGAGACCGCGCGCGCCCGCACGTACTCGTGCAGCCAGGACAGGCCGCCGGCCGCCGCGACCAGCGCGCCCGGCGCGCCGAGCAGCCAGAACGCGACCAGCCAGGCCACCTCGCCGAGCCGGTCGGCGACCGAGTCGTACACGTAGCCCAGCCGGGTGGTGCGGCCGGTCGCCACCGCCACCGCGCCGTCGACGCTGTCGGCCACGGCCGCCAGCAGCACGAACAACGCGCCCAGGAACGGCCCGTCGCCGGGCCGCTCCACGAACAGGGGTACGCAGAAGCAGAGCAGCACCCCGAACACGGTCACCGGGGTCGGGCCGACGCGCAGCCGGCCCAGCACGTAGCCCACGTGGTACGCGAAGCGCAGCCAGGCACGCACCACCGGCGCGGCGGTACGCGGGTCGAAGCCGCCGTGCAGCCGCGCCCACGCGGTCGCGTACTGGTCCCAGTTCAGCTGTGTGCCCACCACGGCTCAACCGTAGAAGCACGGCGCGGGTGTCGTGTGGCGGGTGGTCACACCCGGGCGGCGGCGCGCAGCCGCTGCCACACCTCCCGGGTCGCCGTGGACCGGTTGAGCGTGATGAAGTGGATCCCCGGCACGCCCTCGTCGAGCAGCTTCTCGCACATCTCGCTCGCCTGCTCCACGCCCAGGCGGCGGACCGCCTCCGGGTCGTCGGCCACCCGCTCGAACCGCTGCGCCAGCGCCGGTGGGAACGGCGCGCCGGACAGCTGCACCGAGCGTTCGATGGTGCCGATCTGGGTCACCGGCATCACCCCGGCCAGGATCGGCGTGTCGCAGCCGGCGGCGGCCACCCGGTCGCGCAGGCGCAGGTAGTCGTCGGCGTCGAAGAACATCTGGGTGATCGCGAACTCCGCGCCGGCCCGGCACTTGCGGACGAAGTACGCGGTGTCGCTGTCCACGTCCGGCGAGCGCGGGTGCTTGTACGGAAACGCGGCCACGCCGACGCTGAAGTCGCCGCTGTCACGGACCAGCCGGACCAGGTCCTCGGCGTACCGGACACCCTCGGGGTGGGCGATCCACTCGCCGCCCGGGTCGCCCGGCGGGTCACCCCGCACGGCCAGCACGTTGCGCACCCCGACCGAGGCCAGCCGGCCGATCACGTGCCGCAGCTCGGCCACCGAGTGGTTCACCGCGGTGAGGTGCGCCATCGGCAGCAGCGTCGTCTCGGTGGCGATCCGCTCGGTCACCGCGACTGTGGTGTCGCGGGTCGAGCCGCCCGCGCCGTAGGTGATCGACACGAACGACGGGCGCAGCGACTCCAGCTCGCGGATGGCCTGCCAGAGCAGCTTCTCCCCGGCCGGGGTCTTCGGCGGGAAGAACTCGAAGGAGAACGTGGGACGGCCGTCACGGATCAGCTCCCCGATGGCCGGCTGGGGATTGGGAAGGACCGAGGGAAGACCGAGCGCCACGGACCGACTGTAACCGGGACGTCATGCCGCATCGGGAATCTTCCCAGCCCGCGAACACCTGCCCCGCCGCGACGTCGTACCCCGGGGGTAGAAAGACGGCAGCGCGGTGGGGCGGCCGACGGCCGTTCCGGGGGCCCGCGCGGGGGTCGCCACGACGGCGACGCGCCGGCGCCACCACCTGGCCGGGCGTCCGCGTCGCCATCCGCGCCGTCGCCCCGGAGGTTCCGATGATCCCGTCCCCGCCACCGGGCCCGTGCCTGCTCGGGCCGCTGCTGGCGCAGTTGCGGGCCGCCCGTGGCTGGAGCCAGCAGCGGCTGGCCGCCGAGCTGTGCG
This sequence comes from Micromonospora sp. WMMB482, assembly GCF_019038635.1. Classification (NCBI taxonomy): domain Bacteria; kingdom Bacillati; phylum Actinomycetota; class Actinomycetes; order Micromonosporales; family Micromonosporaceae; genus Micromonospora; species Micromonospora sp. WMMB482. The sequence continues at coordinate 451,466 of NZ_JAHOPD010000020.1, forward strand.
CCGCCTCCGGCGTGCCCACGCTGACGCGCAACGAGGTGTCCCGCTGGGAGCGCCAGCTGCGGCTTCCCGGCGACTTCTGGTCCGCCTGGCTGGCGACGGTCCTGGGGGTGCCGGGCGAGTTGCTGGCCGAGGCCGCCGCCCGCAGCCGCCGGCTGGGCGTGGTGCCCGCGGCGGTCGGCCCGGCCGGATCCCGTGCCCGGCTGGCCCTGCTCACCCTCGCGTACCGCTGGGCGGCCGACCCGGGCGGCCGCATGCCGGCCGGCCCGTTCGCCGCCGCACCGCCGCTGCCCGGCCCTCCCGGACGGGACGCCGAGCACGGGCCCGTCGCGGACGAGCCCGTGTCGCTCGACGTCCCGCGCGGCCCGGACGACCCCGCCGGTGCCGGTCGTGACCTCCCGGTCGACGGGGTGACGCTCGCCACGCTGCGGCGCTGGGACGACCTGCTCGGCGGCGGCGACCTCGCCGGGCACGGTGCCCGCCGGCTGCGGCGGGCGGTCCGCGGCTACCGGCGCGCCGGGCCCGCCGGCCGGCGTGCGATGCTGCCCGCGCTCGCCGAGTCGGCGCAGCTCGCCGGGTGGCTGGCCGCCGACGCGGGCGACCTCGGCGGGGGCTTGGACGCGTACCGGCTGGCGCTGCGCGCGGCGGTGGCCGCCGGTCAGCCGCCGCTGGCCGGGTACGTGCTCGCGTCGGCCAGTCACCTGCTGGCCGACGCCGGCGACCCGGCCGGCGCGCTGGTCCTGGCCCGGATCGGGTACGCCGCCGGCCGCGCCACCGCCTCGCCCGGTCTGCGCGCGCTGCTGCTGCACCGGGTGGCGCTCGCCGCCGCGCTCGCCGGGCGTCCCCGTGCCGCCGGGCAGGCGCTGGCCGGTGCCGATCGGGCCGGCACGCCGGAGCCCGGCCGGGAGCCGCCCTGGCTCTACTGGGTCGACGCGGCCGAACTGGCGGCGATGACCGGGCGCACGCTCGTGGCGCTGGGCCGTCCGGCCGCCGCCGTGCCGCTGCTGACGCCGGTGGTGGACGCGCGGGGCCGCCCGCGCCGGTCGGCCGTGTACGGCGGCTGGCTGGCCCGCTGTCACCTGGGCCTGGGCGCGGTGCCCGAAGCGTGCGCGGTGGCCGGGGAGGCGCTGCTCGACGCGGTCCGGTCCGGCTCTCCCCGGGCTGTCGGCCAGCTCACCGCGTTCCGCCGCGGCCTGGCGCACGCGCCGCCCGGTCCGGCCACCAGGGGGTACGCGCGACTGCTCACCGCGGCCCGCCCGTACCTGCCGTCCGGCGTGGCCCGCCACCTGCGCGACCGTCCGCGCGGGTGAGCCACGAGGCACGCCGGGACGCCGGGCACGACGGGAACGGGTGTGAACCGCTAGCGTCGTGGCGTGACCCACGCTGCTCCCGTATCCCCCGTCGACCGTGCCGGCCTGCGCCAGCGGATCGACAAGGCGCTCACCGAGTTCCTCGCCGGCCAGCGCGGCTGGCTGACCGCCGTCGACGACGGCCTGCTGCCCGTCGCCGAAGCGATCGAGGCGTTCGTGCTGGGCGGCGGCAAGCGGCTGCGCCCGGCGTTCGGCTACTGGGGTTACCGGGGCGCGGGCGGGGTCGACTCCGACCAAGTGGTCGCCACCCTGGCCGCACTGGAGTTCGTGCAGGCCAGCGCTCTGATCCATGACGACCTGATGGACCGGTCGGACACCCGGCGCGGTGAGCCGGCGATGCACAGGCGGTTCGCCGCCCGGCACCGCACGGCCGCCTGGGGCGGCGACGCGGACTCCTTCGGCGACGCCGCGGCGATCCTGCTGGGCGACCTGTGCCTGGTCTGGTCCGACGAGCTGCTGCACTCCTCCGGCCTGCCGCCGGCCACCGTGGCCCGGGCCCGGCCGGTCTTCGACGAGATGCGCACCGAGGTGACCGTCGGGCAGTACCTGGACGTGTTGACCCAGGCCACCGGGGACACCTCGCTGGACCGGGCCGCGAAGGTGGCCCGGTACAAGTCGGCGAAGTACACGGTCGAGCGCCCGCTGCTGCTGGGCGCCGCGCTGGCCGGCGCGCCGCCCGAGGTGCACGCCGCGTACTCGGCGTACGGGCTGCCGCTGGGTGAGGCGTTCCAGCTCCGCGACGACGTGCTGGGGGTGTTCGGCGACCCGGAGCGCACCGGCAAGCCGGCCGGCGACGACCTGCGCGAGGGTAAGCGGACGTACCTGGTGGCGGCCGCCCTGGAGACGCTCGGCCCGGCCGGCCGGGAGGCGCTGCTGGCCGGGCTCGGGGTACCGGACCTGGACGCGGCCGGGGTGGACCGGCTGCGTGAGCTGATCACCACGAGCGGCGCGCTGGAGCGGGCCGAGCGGCACATCACCGCGCTCACCGAGAGCGCCCTGGCCGCGCTCACCGCTGTCGACCTGGACACCGAGGCCCGCCAGGCCCTGGTCGACCTGGCCATCGCCGCCACCCGCCGCCCCGCCTGACCCCCCTTCCCCCTCCCCCGCCCCCGTCCGCCCCCACGGCGGTCGATCATGAGGTTCGCGGCACTTTCGGAGATCGACTTCGCCGCCAACTTCATGATCGACGAAAACGGGAGCCGGGGGCGGGGGCGGGCTAGAAGGCGACGGCCTGGGCTCGGCGTTTGACCTCTCGGGCCAGGTCGCCGCCGAGGGCTACGGCGGGGGTGCCGGGAAGACTGGGGTCGTCCCGGTAGAGCCAGCGCAGCGCCTCCTCGTCGTCGTACCCGGCGTCGGCGAGCAGGTTGAGCACGCCGGGCAGGTGCTTGAGCACGGTGCGGTTGGCCACCAGGTCGGCCGGGATCCGGCGGACGCCGTCGCGGCGCACCGCGAGCAGCTCGCGGTCGCGGATCATCTGGTGCACCTTGCTGATCGACAGGTCCAGGCGCTCGGCCACGTCGGGCAGCGTCAGCCAGCCGGCCGGGTCGGCCGGTCCGGCCAGGTCGGGGCCGGTGTCGGCGGGTACGGAATCGGTCACCCGACCACCCTGCCACGTGCCCGCCGGAACCGGCGCACGGCACCCCCGCAGCGCGCCGGTCCACCCGTGTCCGGACCCGGCGGTAGCATCCTGTTCTCCGTTCACCCTTCCGACACATAGACTGCCTGCCGATGGACACACAGGTCGCCGACACGTTGCTGGGCTCGCTGATCGAGGGGCGCTACCGCATTCGCGGGCGCGTCGCCCGCGGCGGCATGGCGACCGTGTACACCGCCACCGACGAGCGCCTGGAGCGCACCGTGGCGGTCAAGATCATTCACCCGACCCAGGCGCCGCAGGCCAGGGCCCGGATGGCCGGCTTCGTCGAGCGCTTCACCGACGAGGCGAAGACGATCGCCCGGCTCACCCACCCGAACGTGGTGGCGGTCTACGACCAGGGCATCCACGCCGGCCTGCCGTATCTGGTGATGGAGTACGTCCGCGGCCGCACGCTGCGCGACGTGCTCGCCGAGCGCCGCCGGCTGAACCCGGACGAGGCACTCGCGATCACCGAGCAGATGCTCGCCGCGCTCGCCGCCGCGCACCGGGCGGGCCTGGTGCACCGCGACGTCAAGCCGGAGAACGTGCTCGTCGCCGAGGTGCCCACCGGCGGCAGCCGCAACCTGGTCGACAGCGTGGTCAAGGTGGCCGACTTCGGGCTGGCCCGGGCCGTCGAGGCCAGCGCCGAGGACGAGAACGGCAACCAGCTCATGGCGACTGTGGCGTACGTGGCGCCGGAGCTGGTCACCCAGGGCCACGCGGACCCGCGCACCGACGTCTACTCGGCCGGCATCGTGCTGTTCGAGATGCTCACCGGCCGGGTGCCCTACGACGGCGACCGTCCGGTGGAGGTCGCGTGGCAGCACGTCGACCGGGACGTACCGGCCCCGTCGACGCTGGTGCCGACGCTGCCGCCGGCTCTCGACGCGCTCGTCGCCCGGGCCACCCGGCGCGATCCGTCCGGCCGCCCGGCCGACGCCGCGGCGCTGCTGGGCGAGGTGCAGGCCGCCCGCGAGCAGCTGGGCGACCCGCACGCGCACACCACCGTGCTGCCGCAGCTCAGCGACGACACGGCGGTCCTGAGCCAGCCGACCCAGATGGTGGCCGCGCTCCAGCCGGTCGAGCGCCCCGCGTGGGCCCGGCTGCCCGAGAGCGGCGCCGCGCAGCGCCCGCACCGGCGCCGCGCCGTGGAGGAGGACGATCCGGGGACCGGGTTCGCCGCCCTGCGTACCCGGATCATGGGCTCGCCGCGCGGACGGCTGGCCGTCGCCGCGGCGGTCGTGGTGCTCGGCCTGGTCGCCGCGGTGGGTGGCTGGTGGTTCGGCGTCGGCCGCTACACGGTCGCGCCGCAGATGGTGAGCCTGACCAAGGCCGACGCGGAGGCGCAGGCCCAGCGCGGCGGCTTCACGCTGAAGTACGCCACTCCGCGCCACGACGAGCAGGTCCCCAAGGACACCGTGCTCGGGCAGTCTCCGGGCTCGGCCGCGCGAATCGTCAAGGGTGGCACGATCACGCTGACCCTGTCGCTCGGTCCGGAGCGGCTGCCGGTGCCGGACGTGGTGGGCAAGGACTACGCGCTGGCCCAGGCCGAGCTGGAGGGCGCCAACCTGGTCGTGGCCAAGGGCTCCTCCCGGTACGACGACACGCTGCCCTCTGGTGTGGTGCTGGCCACCGACCCGAAGGTGGGCACCGTGGTCAAGCCCGGGGCCAAGGTGACGGTGATCCTCAGCAAGGGTCGCGCACCGGTCACGGTGCCCGACCTGGTCGGCAAGAGCCTCGCCGAGGCGCGGACGATCCTCGCGCAGCTCGGGCTGAAGCCGGTGGAGAACGTCAAGGACTCCGACAAGCCGAAGGACGAGATCCTCGGCCAGAGCCCGGCCGACGGCACCGGTGTGGAGAAGGGCGCCCAGGTCAAGCTGGAGATCAGCAAGGGCCCGCCGCAGGTGGCCGTCCCTCGGGTGATCGACATGCCCTGCCAGCAGGCCAAGCAGACGCTGGAGAGCCAGGGCTTCCCGGTCAACGTCCAGCTCAACCCGAACGGCATCGCCCGGCTGCAGAACCCGGCCGAGAACACGCCGGTGCCACCGGGTACGACCGTCACTGTGACGTGCCTGTGAGCGCAGGTGACGGACGCCGGCGGGTGGGGTCGCACACCCCCACCTCCGGCGGCCTGGGCCGGGCGGCCCTCCCGTACGCGGACGCGGCCGAGTCCGAGGTGGTGCAGGTCTACGTGTCGAACTCGCGCGGCTGGGCGCTGCCGGCCGGCGACCCGGCGCAGGACGCGTCGTTCCGCGACGGGTGCGGTGAGCGCGGACTGCCCGTGTTCATCCACGCGTCGCTGCTGGTCAACCTCGGCTCCCCCACCCCGGCGACGGTGACCCGGTCGGCGGAGACGCTGGCGCACGCGCTGCGGCGGGGCCGGGCGATCGGCGCCGAGGGCGTGGTGTTCCACGCCGGCAGCTCTGTCGACGCCGGTCACGCCGAGGCGGCGCTGCGGCAGGTCCGCGAGGCGCTGCTCCCGCTGCTCGACGAGATCGCGGCCACCGGCGGGCCGATGCTGCTGGTCGAGCCGAGCGCCGGGGGCGGCCGGTCACTGGCGTCCCGGGTCGAGCACCTCGGTCCCTACCTGGACGCGGTCGACCGGCACCCGATGCTCGGGGTCTGCTTCGACACCTGTCACGCCTGGGCGGCCGGTCACGACCTGGCCGCCGAGGGCGGCATGACCGCCACGCTCGACACGCTGGTCGCCACAGTGGGGGCGGACCGGCTGCGGCTGGTGCACGCGAACGACTCGAAGGATCTGTGCGGCTCCACCCGGGACCGGCACGAGAACATCGGCAAGGGCACCATCGGCGAGCCGGCGTTCGCCGAGCTGATGCGCCACCCGGCGACCGCCGGGGTGCCAGTGCTGGTGGAGACCCCCACGGAGAAGCACATCGGCCACGCCGCCGACATCGCCACCCTGAAGCGCCTCCACCCCTGACGGCTCCGCCCGCCACTCCCCTCCCCGCACGGCTCCGTTGATCAAGGAGTTTGCGTCCCGCTACGGCGCGGATCCGGACACGAACTCCTTGATCACCGCCGAGATGGGCGGGTCAGGCGCGCAGGGCGGTGTCCAGGATGGTGGCGGCGCGGTCGATCTGCGCGTCGGTGACGTCCAGGTGGGTGACCAGCCGGGCGGTACGCGGGCCGAGCACCGAGATCAGCAGCCCCTCCGCCCGCGCGGCCGCCGCCAGCGCGTGCGCGTCCAGCGGGTGCTTGGTCAGGTCCAGCGGCACGATGTTGGTCCGCACCACCGATGCGAGCACCCCGTGCGGGGCGACCGCCTCGGCCAGCCGGGCCGCCTTCACGTGGTCGTCGGCGAGCCGCTCGACGTGGTGCGCCAGCGCGTACCGGCCCGCGGCGGCGAGAACCCCGACCTGCCGCATGCCGCCGCCCATCCGCTTGCGCAGGAACCGCGCCCGGGCGATCTTCTCCGCGCCGCCCACGATCAGCGAGCCGACCGGCGCGCCGAGGCCCTTGGAGAGGCAGACCGAGAGCGTGTCGAACAGCACGCCGTACTCGGCAAGCGGCACCCCGTCGGCGACGTGCGCGTGCCAGATCCGCGCGCCGTCGCAGTGCAGCGCCACCCCGTGCTCGTCGGCGACCTCGCGCATCCGGTGCAGCGTCGGCAGCGGGATCACCCCGCCGCCGCCCCGGTTGTGGGTCTGCTCCACCGCGATCGCCCGGGTGGGCACCGCGAAGTAGCCGTCCGGCCGGATCATCCCGGCGACCACGTCGGGGTCCAGCTCCGCGCCCACCGCGGGCCACGTCCGCGAGGAGATCCCGCCGTACGCGGCGGCGGCGCCGACCTCGTACGTGACCACGTGCGCGTCGGCGTCGCAGAGCAGCTCGTCGCCGGGCGGCACGTGCAACTGGAGCGCGATCTGGTTGGCCATCGAGCCGCTGGGGGCGAACAGCGCCGCCTCGTGACCGAACAACGCGGCCACCTCGATCTCCAGCGCGGTGACCGTCGGATCCTCGCCGTAGACGTCGTCGCCCACCTCGGCGGTGGCCATCGCCTCCCGCATCCCCGGCGTCGGCCGGGTCACGGTGTCCGTCCGCAGATCGATGACCTCACCCACGGAGCATCTCCGCCACCAGGAACGCCAACTCCAGCGACTGCTGGGTGTTCAGCCGGGGGTCGCAGGCGGTCTCGTACCGGTCGGGCAGGTCGAGGTCCTCGATGCCCTGGGCGCCGCCGAGACACTCGGTGACGTCCTCGCCGGTCAGTTCGACGTGCAGGCCGCCCGGGTGGGTGTCCAGGCCCCGGTGCACCTCGAAGTAGCCGAGCACCTCGTCGACGATCCGGTCGAAGTGCCGGGTCTTGTAGCCGTTCGAGGACTCGTGCGTGTTGCCGTGCATCGGGTCGCACTGCCACACGACCTTCGCCCCGGCGGCGGTGACCTTGGCGACGATCGGCGGCAGCGCGTCGCGGACCCGGTGGTTGCCCATCCGGCTGATCAGCGTGAGCCGGCCCGGGACGTTGTCCGGGTTGAGCTTCTCGCAGAGTTCGATCGCCTCGTCCGGGGTGGTCGTCGGGCCGAGCTTGACGCCGATCGGGTTGGCGATGCGGGAGATGAAGTCGATGTGCGCGCCGTCGATCTGCCGGGTCCGCTCACCGATCCAGAGGAAGTGCCCGGACAGGCCGTACGCCCTGCCGTTGGAGATCCGGGTCAGCGCCCGGTCGTACTCCAGCGCCAGCGCCTCGTGCGAGCAGTGCAGCGTGACGGTGCGCAGCGCCTCGTCGTCGGTCATCCCGCAGGCCCGGATGAAGGCGAGCGCCCGATCGATCTCGCGGGCGATCGCGTCGTAGCGCTCGCCGGCCGGGGACCGCCGGACGAAGTCCTTGTTCCAGTCGTGCACGGCGTGCAGGTCGGCCAGCCCTCCGGCCAGGTACGCCCGGAGCATGTTCATCGCGGCGGCCGAGTTGGCGTACGCCCGGATCATGCGCTGCGGGTCGGCGACCCGCGCCTCCGGCGTGGCCTCCAGGGAATTGATCATGTCGCCGCGGTAGGCGGGCAGGCCGCGGGCGTCGGTCGGCAGGGATCGGGGCTTGGTGTACTGGCCGGCGACCCGGGCGACCTTGACCACCGGCAGCGACGCGCCGTAGGTGAGCACGATGGCCATCTGGAGCAGCGTGCGGGCGTTGGCGAGCAGATGGCTCTCGGTGTTGTCGGCGAAGGTCTCCGCGCAGTCGCCGCCCTGGAGCAGGAACGCCTTGCCCTCGCAGACCAGCGCGAGCCGCTGCCGCAACTGGTCGACCTCGTAGGGCGCGACCACCGAGGGCACCGTGTCGAGCACCCGGCAGACCTCGGCCACCTGGGCCGGGTCGTCCCAGGGTGGGGTCTGTGCGCGCGGCAGCTCCCGCCAGCGGTCGAGACCGAGGGCAGCGTCCTCGGCGGAGTCGGCGGTCGGGCGGCTGGTCTGCAGACCAGGGCTGCCCACGGCGGGGTGACTCAGCTGATGCCACTCATGGCGCATGAAGGAAAGCGTACGGCGACCGTCGCGATCACTCGCCGCCGAGGGGGATGGTTCCGGTCACTGGGAGGGCACCGGCGGCGGCCCCGAGGGGCTGACGTCCGGATCGACCGTCCCGTCGCCGGGCACCTCGCCGGAGATGCACCAGTCCGCGCCGCTACGGGTGACGGTGAACAGCAGCGCCCGGACGGCCTTGCGCGAGCCGGCGGCAACAGTGATCGAGGCGCTGACCTCCTGGCCGTTCGGCCCGGAGCGGACCTCGGTGATGGTCGCCTGCGGCACCGTGAAGTGGTCGGCGAAGTCGCCGTTCGGGCCGGTGGCGGCGGAGTCGAAGGCGGCGTGCATGGGCGCGCAGAGCTGGCTGCGACCGGCGGCCGCGTCGCGGGCGGTGAGCGCGTCCAGGTACGCCTGCACGCGGTCCCGGCTCTTGGCCGCCGCCTCCTCGGCCGGCGCCTTCCCGCTGGGCGGCGTGTCTCCGCCGTCCTGGCCGCCCGAGCCGCAGGCGGCCAGGGCCGCCGGCAGGAGCGCGAGGAGGGCGAGCCCGGCGAACCGGCCCCGGTGGCTGCGACCCATCTGTCCTCCCGTCGTGGACTCGTCGAGCGGCGAGTGTGCCACACCCGGCCCGCGTTGCCGGGTGACTCCCCATCCTGACCCGGATCGGCGCGCACGGCCAGGACGGCACGCGGGCGGGGAGGGGCCGGTGCGGCCCCTCCCCGCCGGGTGGGTGGTGCGTCGGCCCTCGGCTCAGCCGAGACCGCCCTTGATGGCGCCGATCAGCTCCCCGTTGCTGGTGTCACCGGAGAGCTCCCAGAAGAACGCGCCACCGAGGCCCTGACTCTTGGCGTAGCTCATCTTCCCGCCGATGGTCGACGGGGTGTCGTAGCTCCACCAGTTGCTGCCGCACTTGGCGTACGCCGTGCCGCCGACGGTGCCGGTGGCCGGGCAGCTGTTCTTGAGCACCTTGTAGTCCTCGATGCCGGCCTCGTAGGTGCCCGGTGCCGCGCCGGTGGCGCTGCCGCCGGGTGCGGACTGGGTCACGCCGGTCCAGCCGCGTCCGTAGAACCCGACGCCGAGCAGCAGCTTGCTGGACGGCACGCCCTTGGACTTCAGCTTCTGGATCGCCGCGTCCGACCAGAAGCCCTGCTGGGGGATGCCCGGGTACGAGTAGAGGGGCGAGTGCGGCGCGGTCGGTCCCTGGGCGTTGAAGGCGCCGAAGTAGTCGTACGTCATCGGCATCAGCCAGTTGAGGTTGTTCGCGGCGCCGGCGTAGTCGGTGGCGTCGATCTTGCCGCCGTTGCTGCCGTCGGCGGTGATCGCCGCGGTGACCAGGAAGCTTCCGCCGAACTTGCTCCGCAGCGCCGAGATCACGTTCTTGAACGCGTTCGGGCCGCTGCTGTCGCACTGGAGGCCGCAGGCGTTCGGGTACTCCCAGTCGATGTCGATGCCGTCGAAGACGTCCGCCCAGCGCGGGTCCTTGACCAGGGAGTAGCAGGAGTCGGCGAACGCGGCCGGGTTCTGCGCGGCCTGGGTGAAGCCGCCGGACCAGGTCCAGCCGCCGAAGGACCAGAGCACCTTCAGGTTCGGGTACATCTTCTTCAGCTTGCGCAGCTGGTTGAAGCTGCCGCGCAGCGGCTGGTCCCAGGTGTCGGCGACGCCGTCGACGCTGTCCGCCGCGGTGTACGCCTTCTCGTAGTCGGCGTAGCTGTCCCCGATGCTGCACCGGCCGCCGGTGGTGTTGCCGAAGGCGTACAGGATGTGGGTCAGCTTCGCGGCCGAGCCGCTCGTGTGGATGTTCTTGACGTGGTAGTTGCGGCCGTAGACGCCCCACTCGGCGAAGTAGCCGACGATCTTCTTGCCACCGGGCGGCGGCGTGGTGGGCGGCTGCGTGGTCGGCGGGGTGGTCGTCGGCGGCGTGGTGGTGGGCGGCGTGGTGGTCGGCGGCGTCGTGGTCGGCGCGGTGGTCGTCGGCGTGCCGCCGCCGGTGCAGGTGCCGCCGTTGATCGTGCAGCTCACCGGCGCCTTGTACGCGCCGGTGCCGTTGTAGCCCCAGCTGAAGCTGGCACCGGGGGCGAGCGTCGCGGCCCAGCTCTTGTTGACCGCCACGTAGCGGTCACCGCTGCGGGTGATGTCGGCGTCCCAGGAGCTGCTGATCGAGGTGCCGGAGGGCAGCGTGAACTCGATGCGCCAGCCGTTGACGGTGGAGCTGGTGCCGTTGGTGACGGTCACCCGCCCCTCGTGGCCGGTCCCCCAGTCCTGCACCTTGGCGAACGTGGCGGTGACGCTGCCGGCGGCCGACGCGGTGGTCATGGGCACCGCGGCGACCGCGAGCGCGACCACGGCGCCGGTGGCCCACAGGGCCCGGCGGAGCGATCTCTTCATACGGCGTCCCTCCAATAGTTAGGAAACTTTCCAAATTGATTGCTGAGACGCTACTCACGCCGTCACCACTTCGTCAAGATGCAAGTGCATCGATTTCCTGGGTTACTCACGACGGTGGGCGCTTTGGGTGGCTCAGGCGGCCGGTGCACGACCACCACACACTGAGGCGGCGGGCGCAAGGTCGGCGAGTCTCGGCGACCCGAGCCAGGGTTGCGCTACGCAGGGCTTGCAGTCCTGCCCCCACCGCAACGACCGGTGTGGATAGAGTCGGCGACCGTGACTGAAGCCACGCGGCAACTGGGACTGGGACATGGCAGCGCTTTCGGCGAGCGAGGGGTAGCGAAGAGACTGGGAACGCTCGGCCGGTACACATCGCTCAGCGGTCGGCGACTGCTGGAGATCGGCTGTGGGGACGGCACGTACACGATGCGGCTGATCGACGCGTTCGAGCAGATCGAGGCGGTCGACATCCAGCAGGACCGGTTGGAGCTGTTCCGGGAGCGGCTGGCCGAGAACCCGGCGGCGGCGCAGAAGATCAACGTGCGGGAGCTGTCTGCCACCGAACTGGACTACCCGGATGAGAGTTTCGACCTGGTCACCGCCATCGAGGTGGTGGAGCACATCGATGATCTCGATGCCGCGTTGCGGCAGGTGCACCGGGTGCTGGTGCCGGGTGGCCGGTTCGCGTTGACCACTCCCAACCGGTGGTTCCCGTTCGAGACCCACGGTTTCCTGATCCGCGGCAAGCGGTACCGGCCCGCGCGGGGTCCGTTCCTGCCGTGGATCGTCCCGCTGCACCGGCGACTGGCCGACGCCCGTTCCTTCACCGCTCGTGGCCTGTCGGGGCAGCTTCGCCGGGCGGGGTTGGAGACGGTGGCGGTGGACTACATCATGCCGCCGTTCGACCGGTCCGGTTTCGGTCAGCGGATCCGCCCGGTGACCGACGCGATCGAGCGGTCGCCGCTGAAGTTCTTCGGCATGGCGCTGGCGGTGGTGGCCCGGCGACCGGACTGACGGAGAGTCGCGACCCGGCTATCGGAAGAAGCCCGGCGGACGCGGCCCAGGTTGGCCACCGCCGGGCTTCACCGTGGGCTCGACGCCAGCTCGGTGACCGCTCCGCTTGATCAAGCCGGGGTCTGCTGCACCGATAGGTGACATCTGAGATGGCTTGCCCTGACGGCGAGCTGGAAGGATGTCGCTGTGCCCAAGCCCTATCCCCGAGAGTTCCGCGACGATGTCGTGCGGGTGGCCCGTGACCGCGATCCGGGCGTGACGGTCGAGCAGATCGCCAAGGACTTCGGAGTCCACCCGATGACGTTGTTCAAGTGGATGCGCCAGGCTGACGTCGACGCCGGAACCAGACCGGGTGTCAGCGGCGGCGAGTCAGCCGAGCTGCGTGAGGCCCGTAAGCGGATCAAGCTGCTGGAGCAGGAGAACGAGGTCCTGCGCCGGGCTGCGGCTTACCTGTCGCAGGCGCATCTGCCGGGAAAAGGCTCTACCCGCTCGTGAGCGAGCTGGCCGCTGACGGGGTCCCCGTGGCGGTGACGTGCCGGGTATTGACCATCGCTCGTCAGCCCTACTACCGGTGGCTTGCCCGCCGTGTCACAGACGCCGAGCTGGTGGCGGCGTATCGGGCGGACGCGTTGTTCGACGCGCATCGCGACGACCCGGAGTTCGGCTACCGGTTCCTGGCCGACGAGGCCCGCACTGCCGGCCAGCCGATGGTCGAACGCACCGCCTGGAAGATCTGCTCCCACATGGGCTGGTGGAGCGCGTTCAGCAAGCGCAAGCGTCGGGGCAAGGGCGGCAAGGTCGGTCCGCCAGTGCACGACGATCTGGTACGCCGCGACTTCACCGCCGACGGCCCGAACCGGTTGTGGCTGGCCGACATCACCGAACACCGAACCGGCGAGGGCAAGCTCTACCTGTGCGCGATCAAGGACGTGTGGTCCCACCGGATCGTCGGCTACTCCATCGACTCACGGATGAAGTCGAGGCTGGCCGTCAACGCCATGCACAACGCCGTAGCCCGCCGCGGTGACGTGGCCGGCTGCGTGCTGCACACCGACCGCGGGTCGCAAGGCGGATTCAACCGGTCCTCGCAACACCAGCTTGTTGGAGCGATTGTAGGTGTTGATCGAGGGCTTCGGCTGGTGTCTTCCAGTCGAGGGTTTTCCGGGGTCGGCTGTTGAGGGCGTGGGCGACGGCGTTGATCTCGTCGGCGCTCCATCGGGACAGGTCGGTGCCTTTCGGGAAGTACTGCCGCAGCAGGCCGTTGGTGTTCTCGTTGGTGCCGCGTTGCCAGGGGCTGTGGGGGTCGGCGAAGAACACCGGCACGCCGGTCTCGACCGTGAAGCGTGCGTGCGCGGACAGCTCTTTGCCGCGGTCCCAGGTCAGTGACCGGCGCAGTTGTTCGGGTAGTTGGGTGATCGTCTCGGCGAGGGCTTTGCTCATCGTGATAGCCCCGTATCCGGCGAGGGCGGGGCCGTTCTTCGTCCGCGGGATCACGCCCCAGCCGGCCTCACGAGGCAGGTGGACCAGCAGCGTGAACCTCGTGGTCCGCTCGACCAGTGTCCCGATCGCGGAGCGCTGCAACCCGATGATCAGATCTCCTTCCCAGTGCCCAGGGACAGCCCGGTCCGCGACTTCGGCGGGCCGTTCACTGATCAGGGTGCCGCTGGTGACGTGGGCCCACGCGCGTTGCTTCGCGCGGGCTCGGGGAACACGAAGCGCCCGGCCGGTCCGCAAGCAGGTGACGAGTTCTCGCTTGAGGGCGCCCCGGCTCTGGACATAGAGCGCCTGGTAGATCGCCTCGTGGCTGATGCGCATGGACTCATCCTCCGGGAACTCGGCCCTGAGCCTGCGGGAGATCTGCTCCGGGCTCCACCCGGTTGTCCATGCCCGATCGGCCCGGTGGGGCTTGTTGCGGCCCTTCCACTGCGGGCCCTGCGGGCCGGTGACCGGTCGACCGTCCGGGGTCCGGATCGCGCCGGCAAGCCGTTGCTGGACGTACTCTCGCAGCTGGTCATTGGCCAGCAGCTTCGCGGTCTTCGGCCGGCGGGCTCGGCGTTCCGCATGCCACTGCGCGGTCGTGGCCTTGTAGTCCAACCGGTAGGTCCGGGTCGAGGCGTTGCGCCGTAACTCCCGCGAGATCGTCGACGGGTCCCGCCCGAGCTGGCGTGCGATCGCACGCACGCCCAAGCCCTGCGCTCGCGCCAGGGCGATGTCCTCTCGTTCGCTGAACGACAGATAGCGGCCCGACACCGTCGGCGGCAACGCAGGATTCACGCCGCCAGCGTGCCGGAACCACCGGAAGGCCACCGGAGACGACACACCCGCCACCGCGGCCGCGTCCTCGGTCATCACACCGGAACGGATCGCAGCCCAGAACTTGACCCGGTCCTGACGCCACGCCACTGTCGGCCGTCCCGGCGAAGGTATCTGCCCCCGATACTCCCGAACCCGTTTCTGCCCCGGCCCATAAGCCATCGCTTCACCTCTCCGACGAGGTGTTGCGAGGACCGGTTGAATCCGCCCAATTCCGAAGCCGGAAATTCGTCCACGCCCTCAACCAGCACAACATGACCGGGTCGATGGGCAGGGTCGGCGCCGCCGGCGACAACGCTGCCATGGAATCCTTCTTCGGCCTGCTGCAGAACAACGTCCTCGACCGCCGAACCTGGACGACCCGGCAGCAGCTGAGGACCGCGATCGTGACCTGGATCGAGCGGACCTACCACCGCCGCCGACGCCAACGATCCCTGTCCCGGTTGACCCCCATCGAGTACGAGACCATCATGACCCCACCGGCCAGTCAGGCCGCGTGACTGAACCTGTCACCTATCGGTGCAGCAGACCCGTCAAGGTCGACGGCACCACCACCCAGACCCTGACCTACAACACCGCCAACCAGGTCACCACCACCAACAACACCTACGACAACCGCGGCAACCAGACCCGAACCAGCCACCCCTCGGTCAACCCCATGACCTACAACGGCGCCAACCAGATGACCGGCGCGAACTCCGGCACCTACGCCTACGCCGGCACCGACCAGGTCGAACTCACCCGCGCCGGCACCACCACCCTGCAGTACGGCTACGAAGACCAGCACGGCATGCCGTGGCTGCAGTCCTGGACCGCTGGTGGCACCACCGTCTATGTCGAACGCGACGGCCTCGGCACCCCACTCGGCCTGCGGATCAACGGCACCGACACCGCCTTCGTCCTCGACGGACTCGGCACCCCCGTCGCCGCCGTCAAGGCCAACGGCACCCTCGCTGCCACCTACAAGTACGACCCCTACGGCAATGCCACCACCACCGACGAGTACAACCTCGGCGCCAACAACATCGTCCGCTACACCGGCGGCATCTACGACCAGAGCACCGGACTCACCAAGCTCGGCCAGCGCTGGTACAACCCCCAACAGGGCCGCTTCACCCAACAGGACAACCTCAGCTTCATCGGCAACCCTAGGCACGGCAACCGCTACGCCTACGCTGGCGGCAACCCAGTCAACTTCATTGATCCCACCGGCTTGGCCTACGGAGCGGGTGACTTTGCCGCTGGGGCCGTCGGTGCGGTAGTCGGTGCTACCACGTCCGCCGCTGTGATCGGAATGTGTCTCGCAGGTAACGTCGTTACCCTGGCTGTGTGCGCGCTCGGCGGGGCGGTTGCTGGTGCGACCTTCGGAGGACTCGCTGGGGGGCTACCGCTCTCGTAACAGGCGGAGACGCGGAATCCGGTCTGCTCGGAGGAATGACAGGCGGATTCTTCGGAGTCGCGGGAAGCTTCGTTTAGGGGTTTATCGTGTCTGTGAACGCTAAAAGATATCTCGCTGCGGCATTAGCTGGGCTAGTCGGCACGGGAGTCTTTTTCCTCTCGACCCAGAATCTTTCGACGTCGGCCCGCGCTACTGCGTTTCTTTTTGTTTTTCTCCTCGGATTGGCTCTTCTGGCTGTGCTCGGCCTACTACATACGAAGAAGTAGTGAAGCCCGTGAAACCTCTTCCTGCGAAGTGGACGACGGCGCGAGCACGGGTGCCGGGTGCAATGTGCAGCTGAGGCAAATTGCGGAATAGTTAAGGATGGGAGTTTGGATGGGCGCGGTTCTCGTGGGCACAGGTGCGGTTGCCGGCGTTCTCGCTCTGGCCGGACTCGGCTTCTGCCTTGCGGGAGACTGAAATCGCCGAGGTCAGGCACCTGGTGCTTCGGTCGCTGCGGATCGCGGGCTCACTCGCTGTTGCTGCGACTAGGCCCTGTCCTGTCGATCATGGAAGCCAGATGATGGCGGCGATGAGGACGAGGCTGGCCTGGTAGAGAGATGCCCGTTTCGCATAGCGGGTGGCCAGGTCACGCCACTGCTTGAGCCGGTTGAAGCAGCGTTCCACGACGTTGCGCTTGCGGTAGACCTGCTTGTCGAAGGCCGGTGGTCGCCCGCCGGCGCTGCCCCTGGCGGCGCGGCGGGCGACCTGGTCGGAGCGTTCCGGGATGACGTGTCGGATTCCGCGTTGGCGCAGCGCTCGGCGGGTGGAATCGTGCGCGTAGGCCTTGTCAGCGATCAGCACGTCGGGCCGCTTGCGGGGCCGGCCCGGTCCGGGCTCGTTGACCCGGATCGCGTCCAGCAGCGCGAGGAGTTGCGGGTTGTCGCCGGCCTGGCCCGGGGTGAGCAGGATCGACAGCGGCCGGCCACGCCCATCGACAGCCAGGTGGATTTTCGTGCTCAGTCCGCCGCGGGATCGGCCGATGGCCTCGCCATCTTGCGCACCAGGCGTCGCCGGACTTGTTGGGGAGCCCCTTTTTTACGGGCGCCAGCTGCATGCTGGTGTGCCCGCACGATCGACGAGTCGATGCTGATCGTCCACTGCACCGGTGTGCCGTCGTCATGGACCTGCGCCGCAGCGAGGATCCGATCCCACGTCCCGTCGGCAGTCCAGCGGCGCAGCCGCTCGTGACAGGTCTTCCACGGCCCGAAACGTTCCGGCAGGTCACGCCACGGCGCACCCGTACGCAGCTTCCACAGGATCCCGTTGATGACCTGGCGATGATCCCGCCACCGCCCACGCGCACCACCCGGCTCCGGAAGCAGCGGCGCGATCACCGCCCACGCCTCGTCAGTCAGTTCACCACGACGCACCACCGGCACATCGTCAACGACCAACCAATACAAGATCGGCAGGACACGCCCTAGTCAGATGCTGGCGGCCTAAGACTGTTCGTACTGGCCGAGCTCGGTTGGTTCTTCCTCTCGAATCAGGGCCGTTGTTCTTCGCTTAAGGTGAGGTTGCGGGACCAGCTTCGCTGGTCCCGCAACCCGGGGAAGGAGTTCTCTCATGGCGGTAAGTCGTAGGCGGGTAGGACAGATGTTGTTCCTGTTCATCGTGTTGTTCGGCGTAGGTGGTCTGACGCTGGGCTGGCTGCTCGGGCAGACGAATCTGTCGCAGTGGGTCAAGATCACGGCATCGCTGGGCTACGCGATCTGCGGTGGCGGCGTCGCAGCCCTCATCTACCTGCGGCAGCGTTGAGCGGGCGACTCGTCAGCTTTCGTCCATTGAGCCTTTCCAAACTGATCTTGCAGCTCGGGGCGGGTGTGGCAGGCCCGGTGATCGATGGGTGCGAGGCTCCAGGTAGGACAGCTGTCGACCAAGACTCGAAGCCGGCCGGCGTCAGCCCGCGCACCAGCGCCGCCTGCTGCTCCAGCAGGCGGCGGCAGGACCGGGTGCAGGACGTCTCCGCCGCCGTGCTTCAGCTCGTTGACTCGCTTCACCTGCTCGCTGCTCTGCCGGCGCCCGTCCCGGTCGATCGCGGTGATCTCCGCTGACTGCCCGCGGGTCAGACCACAGACCTCGGCGGCCTCGGCCTCCCGACCGGGCTCCTAACCGTCGCGTTCGGCGGCGTCGATGCGCCGTTACCGTTCGTCGTAGACAGTTCTGTCCTGCGGGCTCAACCGGTTCGCGACCTGCTCGTCGTCGCAGCGCCGAACCCCCGGAGGCCCGTACCCTCGTCCCATGACCGTTTTCGACGTCCAGATCGACGCCCTCACCGGCGGCCCGGCCGACCTCGGCCACTACCGCGGCCGCGCCCTGCTCGTGGTCAACGTGGCCTCTCGCTGCGGCCTCACCCCGCAGTACGCGGGCCTCCAGGAGCTCGCCGACACGTACGCCGGACGCGGGCTGACGGTGCTCGGTGTGCCGTGCAACCAGTTCGCCGGCCAGGAGCCGGGCAGCGCCGCCGAGATCGAGGAGTTCTGCCAGGTCAACTACGGGGTGACGTTCCCGCTGACGGAGAAGGTCGACGTCAACGGGCCGGGCCGGCACCCGCTCTACGCGGAGCTGGTGTCCACGCCGGACGCCGAGGGGCACACCGGCGACGTGCGCTGGAACTTCGAGAAGTTCCTCGTCGCGCCGGACGGCACGGTGGCCGCCCGGTTCGGCCCGCAGGTCACACCCGAGGACCCCGATCTGCGCGCGGCGATCGAGAAGGCCCTGCCGGCCTGACCGGCACCCGCCGCCGGGCACGCGGCAGCGGCACGCCTCCGCGGGAGGCGTGCCGCTGCCGTGGACCGGGTCAGCCCGCGGCGGCCCGGAAGACCGGGTAGTAGCCGCCGGACTGCCCGGCGGCCGTCGGGTGGTACGACTTGCTCAGGCTCAGCACGTTCAGCGCGTGCAGCCACTTGGTCCCGTAGCTGCACAGCTGGTGGCCGACGAAGATGGAGCGGACGTCGGCGAAGGTGAAGCCGGCCGAGACGGCGGCCGTGCGGGTGATGTCGTCGAGCAGGTTGATGCCCTCGTTGATCTTCGCCCGGGACGTCGCGCTGAGCCCGATGCAGGTGGTGCCGAGCTGGTAGAACACCGGGTAGCCGACCACCACGACGCGAGCCGAGGGCGCGCGGCTCTTGATGCCGTTGTAGACGTTGGCGAGGCGGCCCGGCATCGAGGTGCGGGCCACGTTCATGGCGGACTGCACGGCCGCCACGCACTGGGTCTCCCCCTGGAGTACGCAGGTGCTCATGATGTTGGCGAAGCCGACGTCGTTGCCGCCCACTGTGACGCTGACCAGCGTGGTGGTCGAGGAGAGCGCGGAGAGCTGGCTGTTGATGACATCGGCCGTGGTGGCGCCGGAGCAGGCGACCGACCGGTACGACGCGGGCTTGATGTTGGTGTTGTAGAGCGCCGGATAGGCCTTCGTGCTGCGCAGGCAGCTGCCGCTCTCGGACGTGTAGCTGTCGGCGCCGACGCCGGAGGCGTACGAGTCGCCGAGCGCGACGTAGCGGTCGGACGGGGCCGCCTGGGCGGGGGCGGCCAGAGACAGAGTGACCCCGACCGAAGCGGCCAGAGTCAGGGCGAGGGTGGCAAGACGGGATCTCCGCACGTCGCACTCCTGGGGGCGTGAAGTGGTGGTGAGAGATAGATATCAATAAGATCACAGCGCACGGAAGATCACCGATTTGCGGCCGGGCGCGCATAGCGACTTACGCCGACAAATCGTTGCCGGTTTCGCCTAGCGGGATGAAGGATTGTTCCGCCGGCAATGTCAGCCGCATCGCCGGGTCAGCGGTCTCCCGGAAGCCCAGAGCCCGGTAGAGCGGCCGGCCGGCCGCCGACGCCCGCAGGTCCACCCGGCGCACGCCCCGGTCCCGGAACCACACCAGCAGGGCGGTCAGGCAGGCTCGACTGTGGCCGCGCCGGCGGTACGCCGGGTCGGTGCTGACGTTGAAGACGTACCCGACCAGGCCGCTCGGGTCGTCCGGCCCGCCGAGCCGCCGCTCCACAGTGCCCACCGCGCAGGCCGCCAGTGACGCGCCGCCCGGCGCGTCGACCACGAACGCGGCGAGCCACGGGTCCGGCTCGGCCAGCCAGGTCCGCAGATTGTCCCGGGCGACGTCCTGCCAGCGGCCCGGCGGCGTCGGCGCCCCGCTCATGCCGGCGAGCATCAGCCCCCGCAACCGCACCAGCTCGCCGGCGTCGGACGGCACCGCCCGGCGCACATCACCCACGGCGCGGGATCAGACCGGACGGCGGCCGGCGAAACCGCACTCGACCCGGTGGTACCACCTGATGTCGGTGTCCCCCTCCAGCCAGCACCAGAGCACCGCCCGGCCGTCGCGCTCACCGGGGAAGTCGAGCAGCACCGGGGCGATCCCCTTGACCGCGATCTCATGCTGGTGGAACTCGTCCACCACCACGTGCAGCCGCGCCTCCAGCGCCTTGACCTCGGCGAGCCCGCCGAGCGCGCTGACGCCGTGGTCGGCCAGATCGACCCGCAGCTCGGCCAGGTCGGCCCGCAGCCGGATCAGCTCGTCGACGCGCGGCCGCAGCGTGGCCACCAGGTGTCGCGCCTGGGCGAGAGTGAACACCGGGCCAGTATGCGGCACGACCCGTGTCGTCCGGGTCACCGCTCACCCCGCACGTCGGCCGTCAGGGCCGTAACGAGAGTCTGGAATGGCCGCGGGAGACCAGACGACGCCGGCAGTCTCCCGCACCTCGGCCTGCCAGGCGCGCAGGGCCCGCTTGATGCGGTCGTTCTCGCCCCGGGTGTCGTCGAGCAGCCGGGTCCGCTCCCCCAGTTCGTAGACGAGCCGATGCAGCAGCGCATCGACGTCCTCGGTCCGGTAACCGCGCCGGCCCAGTGAGGTGCGGGGCAGCTCGACGGCGCTGAGCCGGTCCGCGGTGAGCGGGCTGGCCAGCGCGTTGCGGCTGCGGTAGACGCCCATCAGACGCCGAACCCGTCCTGCAGGTGGATCCGCTCCGCCGGCACCCCACCGGCGAGCAATCGCAGCCGCGATCCGGCCACCATCAACGGTGGCCCGCACAGGTAGACCTCCTGACCGGGTCGCCAGTGACCCAGCGCGACGGTGAGCGCGTCGCCCTGCTCGCCCGCCTCCGCCACCGGATCGTGCGAGAACGCGGGCACGACGCTCAGCCAGTCGTTGCTGCTCTGGAGCTTGTCCAGGGTGATCGGATCGTAGAGGTCGGCGAAGGTGCGGGCGCCGACAACCAGTGTGACCCGGCGACCGGCCGGCGCGGTGGCGACCTGCTCGACCAGGGCGCGCAGCGGCGCCAGCCCGGTGCCCCCGGCGACGAGCAGCAGGTCCGCATCCGACGCCGGATCGAGGGTCAGGCCGGTCGACCGGGGCGGACCGAGCCAGATCCGATCATCGGGGCGTCCCCGGTGCACGAGCGCGCGGGAGACGGCGGCGACGGCACGGACGTGGAGTTCGACGGTGCCGTCGGCGCGCGGAGCGTTGGCCGGCGAGTACCAACGCCACCGGCCGGGCCGGCGCTCGGTGCAGACGGGCAGCGCCTGACCGGGCCGGAACGCCAGACGGCGCCAGGGGCGCACGGTCACCACGGCGATGCCGTCGGCCACCCGGTCGTGGTCGACGACCTGCGCCGGCCACCAGGGCGGGCCGTCGTCGGCCTGCTCGACCGCACGGCTCACCGCCGCCGTGGCCCGCCGGGCGGCCCCAGCCCAGGCCGCCGCCAGCTCCGGTGTCCACCTCACCTGCCGGGACACCGTGGCGACGAGCGCGGCCTCGACGGTGAGTAGGTGCGGCACCAGCCGGTAGCGGCGGCAGGCGCGACCGAGCACGGCCAACAGCGCCGCCCGCCCGGCGAGATCGTCGCCACCGCTGACCAGCCGTCCGAATGCCGCGAGGAACACCGCCGCCTCCCGCTCCGGCAGCGTTCCGGGGCAGCGGTCCTCGACCGCACACCAGAAGTGGTCGGCTGCCTCGCGGGCGTACCGCATGGTGACGGACCACGACGCGGCCAGGGCGGCGGTCACGAGCCGGCCTCGTCCGAGAAGGCCCGCCGGCCCGCTGTCACCGAGGCCGCCGGCACTTCCAGCGCCCAGAGCACCCCGGCCAGGTAGTCGGCCACGCGGCGGTGCTGCGCCTCGGTCAGGCCCAGACCGCGCCACGCCCCGGCCGCCGGGCGGGCGATGTCGCCCGCCGGCCCGCCGAGCGCAACCGTGAGAGTGAGCGCCAGGTGTCCGGCGAGCCGGACCTGATCAACCCCGACGAGGTACGGCGCCAGATCGGCGTCCGCCGCCACGAGCCGCAGCCACCGGGCCACCGCCTCGCGCACCGCCGCCGACCCGGGCCAGCTCTTCGTCGGGTACGCCCCGAGCCCGGTCACGCCCACGGCCAGGCGCCCGGGTCGCCGGCGGCGACCAACTCGTCCACGCGCTCCTCCGTGAGCCCGGCCGCCTGCAATGTGCTGCGGCCCCAGCGGGCCAGCCGGCACGGATGTGGCACCCGCTCGCTGCGGCACAGTGGACCCGCCGGCCACCGCTCCGGCACATGCACCGCCACCGCGCGTACGGCAAGCGCCACGTCCTCGTCGCTGACCGGGGTGAGCACCGGGAAGTCGTCCAGCACCGCCGCCATGAAGAGCCCTTCCGTCGAGATTCTGAGCGGCACCGGGGCGGGCGGGGTCGGCGGACGCGCTCGGGTGACGCCCCGCCGGAGCCCAGCACCCGCCCCGGGCCATGCGTCCACCCTCGCCAGCTCGCGGCTCACGGGGTACGACTACGCTCTGCACTTGCGCTGTACCAGCTCTGAAGTCGAGCCGCTAAGCTGCTGGCGGCCGGTCTCGACGCACTCGGAGGCGAGCCGATGACGACCGTGCAGAAGTGGACCGGGCGGGAAACCCGGATGCTGCGGCACGCGCTGCGAATGAGCATCCGCGACTTCGCCGAACACCTCGGCGTCAGCGAGCGCACCGTCTCGAAGTGGGAGGCCGGCCGGGATGCGGTGCAACCTCGACCGGAGATGCAGGCCGCGCTCGACACCGCTCTGGTCAGAGCCAGCGATGAGGCGGTAGCCAGGTTCTGCCAAGCAATGGGGAACGATTCTCCCGGCCCTGTTGCTTCGGTGACTTCCGGCTACCGCATTCAGTCCCACAAGTTCATCCCGGCGCACGTCGGGGCGGCTGCAGCACGGGAGTTGGCCACTTTACCGCGGGTGAAGCCCCGCCCGCACGAGTGGCTGCACGTATCAACGACCAATGTGCCGCATCCAGACGGACAGTGCACAGCGCACGTCTTCGCCTGCGGCGTGGTGGTGCTGCACCTTCAGCAGGAACTCACCTTCAGAAGGCTGGCGGAACTCGCCGCCTGGCGGTACGCCAGCTACGGGGACGACCTACCGTGGGCGACCCGGCAGCTCGAACGGCTGCTGTCGGATCAGTTTGACCGACGAGAAGTGGTCCCGGAGTACGTGATGTCGATGTACCTTCCCCAGGACATGGGGTGCCGCCACGAGGAACTGAACAACGCCGTCCGCTTGTTGAGTCTCCCGTCAGTGCTGGTGAACCGTCATGCGGCACCCCGACCACAGCCTGTTCCCGAGCACGTCGAGCGGACGTTGTTGACCAAGGGATTCGACGAGCCCGCAGCTGTGCCGTTCGGAATCGCCGGAGTATCCGTCGGCTTCGCAACCTGGTCCGGGCTCGCCTACCACGCAATCTCGCCGGAGCGAGCCCTTACAGCCGACGAACTGGTCTCGCTTGAGATCGAAGTGCAAATGCTCTGGGCCTACTGTCGGCAAGTCCAGCGCGTGGTGGAGAACGGCCGAGACCCGGTGATATCCCCGGGTTTCGGCTGGCGGTTCCTGAGAGCTGCCCACTCCCGACTCACCACCGCACGTGTGCAGGAGACCGCGCAACACTGCATGATGCGTCAGGCAGCCGTAACGACCAGCGGCCTACCCGAACGCCTGACGCAGGCCCAGGCGGCGCTTCGCGAAGCAGAAACGACGGCTGGAAGAGTCGGGGTATGAGCGGCAAGCGAGCGGCCCTGATCGTCATCGACATGCAGAACGGCTTCATCAACGACCGAAGCCGGCATGTCATCCCGAAGGTCGTGGAGCTGGTCGAACGGTGGGAGGCCACGGGCAGGCCGGTCGTCTTTACGCGCTACCACAACTATCCGGACAGCCCTTTCGAAAGGCTGATCCACTGGTCGAAGATGCAGCACGCGCCGGAGACAGAGATTGTGCCCGAACTGCGCCGACACGCTGCTCGCGCACGAGCCGTTCTCGACAAGCCCATCTACTCGTACTTCACGAGCGAGGGCACGGACCTGACTGCTCGGGAGGGCTGGACCGATCTGGTGTTCTGCGGCGTGGCCACCGAGAGTTGCGTGCTGAAATCAACGGTGGACGCATTCGAGCGCGATCTGACGCCATGGATGGTCACGGACTCGTCGGCCAGCCACGGCGGTCAGGCCGCACACGAGGCGGGCATCCTGGTGGCACAGCGTTTCGTCGGCGCCGGCCAGCTCATCGACACGAAGACGGTCGGTGAGCTGTTCGATGGTCGAGACGGCGATGGACCGGTTACACGGACGGATCCCAGGCGATGAGCTGATCGAAGATGCGACGGTCGCCTTCGAACTCCAGAGCATCCAGCGGTATGCGGCCGTAGAAGAACAGGACCAGGTCGCTGGCCGTGCCCCGGGCGGAGACGTCGGCCGTGTCCGGGGCGGCAGCGGAGGTGAGGCGGGTGACCTGCGCCCCGTCGGCGGACAACCGGAGACGCCAGGAGCGGCCCTCGGTGGCGTGGTAGTCGACCACTGCGGGCTGGTGCGGCCAGGCGACAGTCGTCGCGCACAGGGTGAACTGGCAGTCGTCGAAACCGTCGAGGGCGACCTCCTCCGACAGTGGCTGCGGGGCGCCCACCGTGAGCTGGACGTCGTAGGCGTGCACCGCGATCTCGGGAACCTGTCGCCGCGCCCACGCACCGGAGGTCTGCGGTGACGGCGAGTCGTCCCACCACGTCCAGCAACGGCGATCCGGGCCGGCCTCACGCAGCGTGCTCGTCAGTAGATCGACGGACTCGGTCCACCAGGTCAGCAGTTCCTCGCGTTCCCGGGGCGCGCCCGTGCCGTCCTCCCAGGCCGACTTGTCCGGGGGTCCGTCCGCGGGCCCGGCGGCGACGATCGCGGCTGTCTTGCGGCGGCCTGTACCCACGTGCCGGACCAGGTCGAACAGCGTCCGCTTCGGATGGTTCGGTGCCTGCATGTCGAGGCTGGGCGCCGCGGCGACCGCGGCGCGGAAGGCGGTCGACCGCTCGTCGATGAGCCGCAGATGATCGGAGAACGTCAAGGTCTTGTGCACGACGGCTTTCTACCAGTGCGCCCGGCCGACCGGACAGCGCATTTCGCTGCGGCGACGGGGCACGCTCGCCCAGCACCGGCGTCACGGCCCGGCTGAGCGTCAGTCGGCCTGGGCGGCCAGTTCCCGGGCCCGGTCCCGGGCGGCCTCCAGCGCCGCCAGCATGGCCGCGCGTACGCCGTGGTTCTCCAGCTCGCGGATCGCGGAGATGGTGGTGCCCGCGGGCGACGTGACCGCCTCGCGCAGCTTCACCGGGTGCTCGCCGGAGTCACGCAGCATCACCGCCGAGCCGATCGCGGTCTGCACGATCAGCTCGTGCGCCACCTGCCGCGGCAGGCCGAGCAGGATGCCCGCGTCGATCATGGCCTCGACCAGGAGGTAGAAGTAGGCCGGGCCGGAGCCGGAGAGCGCGGTGACCGCGTCCTGCTGCGACTCGGGCACCCGGACGGTGGCGCCGAGCGGGGAGAACATCTCCTCGGCCAGGGCCAGGTGCTCGCCGGTGGCGTACGCGCCCGCCGAAATGGCGCTCATCGCCTGGTCGACCAGCGCCGGGGTGTTCGTCATGACCCGGACCACCGGGGTGCCCTCGGGCAGCCGGCGGTTGAAGAAGGCGGTCGGCAGACCGGCGCAGAGCGAGATGACCAGCTTGTCGGCCGGCACCTTCGGGCCGATCTCGTCCAGCAGCGCGGCGGCGTCCTGCGGCTTGACCGACACCGCCAGCACCTCGGCCTCGGTCACGGCGGTCAGGTTGTCCACCACCCGTACGCCGTAGCGGTCGGCCAGCTCCTGCGCGCGCACCGGCCGGCGCGCGGTGGCGAGCAGCCGCTCCACCGGCCAGCCGGAGCGCAGCAACCCGGAGAGCATCAGCTCACCGATCTTGCCCGCGCCGATCACCGCGACCGTGTGCCCGCCCACCCGTGCCCCCTTCTCCGACTGTTAAAAGGGGCCCCTGCTCTGCACGAGGCGTTAAGCAGGGGCCCCTCCTTACACCTCAGCTGCCGAAGAAGACCTCGGCCTCGGCGTACCGCTCCAGCGGGACGGTCTTCAGCTCGCGGGTGGCGTCGGCCAGCGGGACGCGGACGATGTCAGTGCTCTGCATCGCGACCATCTTGCCCCAGTCGCCCTCGTGCACGGCGTCGATCGCCTGGAGACCGAGCCGGGTGGCGAGCACCCGGTCGAACGCGGTCGGGGTGCCGCCGCGCTGGATGTGGCCGAGCACCACGGTGCGGGCCTCCTTGCCGGTCTTCGCCTCCAGCTGCTCGGCCAGCCACTGGCCGATGCCGCCGAGGCGGACGTGACCGAACGCGTCCAGCTCCTGGTTGTGCAGGACCATCTGGCCGTCCAGCGGCTGGGCGCCCTCGGCGACCACGACGATCGGGGCGTACTGGTGCTGGAAGCGCTTCTCGACGTAGCCGGCGACCTGCTCGACGTCGAACTGCCGCTCCGGCAGCAGGATCACGTTGGCGCCACCGGCGAGACCGGCGTGCAGGGCGATCCAGCCGGCGTGCCGGCCCATGACCTCGACCACGAGCGTGCGGTGGTGGCTCTCCGCGGTGGTGTGCAGCCGGTCGATCGCCTCCATGGCGATGTTGACGGCGGTGTCGAAGCCGAACGTGTAGTCGGTGGCACCGAGGTCGTTGTCGATCGTCTTCGGCACGCCGATGACGTGGACGCCCAGCTCGTGCAGCTTGGTGGCGACGCCGAGCGTGTCCTCGCCGCCGATCGCGATCAGCGCGTCCACGCCCTGGGCGGCGAGGTTCTCCTTGATCCGCTCCACGCCGTTCTCGATCTTGAACGGGTTGGTGCGGGACGAGCCGAGGATGGTGCCGCCGCGGGGCAGGATGCCACGCACCTCGGCGATGCCGAGCGGCTTGGTCAGGCCCTCGAGCGGGCCCTTCCAGCCGTCCCGGAAACCCACGAACTCGTGACCGTAGGTGGCGACGCCCTTGCGGACCACCGCCCGAATCACCGCGTTGAGACCTGGGCAGTCGCCGCCGCCGGTGAGCACGCCGATACGCATGATCTGCTCATCCTCCTGGAGCATCAGGTAAAGCCCGGATAAGCCCCAGGATATGTGTCAGATCAGACCATCGGCGCCGTTGCCGGCCCGGGGCGGGCCGTCACTGCGCACTGTAGTCGGCACAGGCGTCCGCCGACACCGCACCCCGGGCCGTTCCGGACGGCGGACGGGCTACCCGTCAGTAGCTGACCTCGTGGTTCTCCCCCGCCTTCGGCGGCTTGCCGGTCACCGCCGCCTTGGCGAAGCCGAGCAGGTTGACCACGGTGCTGCCGGGCGAGTCCCAGTACTCCGCCGACCCGGCGTGCACCTTGATCAACGTGATCCCGGGCGTGTCCAGCCCGTCCGGGAACCACGCCTTGAGCAGCGGGTTCCACAACTCCTTCGCCCGGTCGGGATCCCACTCCTCGGTGGCGGTGCCGGCGACCGACACCCAGGCGTGGTGGCGCTGGTCGGAGAAACCGACGTTTACCTGCGGGTTCACCCGGATCTGCCGCACCTTCGCCGAGTCGGCGTACGCGAAGAACCACAGGTCGCCGTCGAAGTCCGCCTCCTGCAACCCCATCGGGCGGCTCACCAGACGCCCGTCCACGCCGGTGGTGGTGAGCAGGCAGATCCGGGCGTCCCGGATCAGCTCGGTGACCCGGCGGCGGGCGTCCGTGGCGTTTGTCGGCTCATTGCTCATGGGGCACTCCTGTCTCGGATCGGCGTAGATGCCGCTCCCGTGCCCTGGGCGGAACCGGTCAAACCTCCCGCGCCGTCATCGCCCGCCACCGCGCCAGGTTGTGCCGGGCGTCGACGAGCGCGTCGTGCCGATCGGCCTCGGCGTCCGGCAGCCGGGGGCGTCCCCGGTCGTCCCAGAGCTGGCGCAGCTCCTTGGTGAAGCGGGGAATCTCCCGGGGCAGCGCCGGCATCGCGCCCCAGAGCTGGGCCAGCACGACGTGGTCGTAGGCGGCGTACCAGGCCCACAGCTCCAGCTGCTCGCCCGGCCGGTCCCGCACCGGCTCCAGCAGGAACTCGTGCAGGTCGTCGCGGATGCGCGCGCGGGAGCGCCAGGCCCGGTCGGCCGGCGACGGGAGCTTGTCCAGCACGTTGCGCCGCACCCAGGGCACCGCCCGGGAGTCGTCGAACTCGGTGGAGACCGCGTAGAACTCGCGGCCGTACTCGTCGACGACGCCGATCGACACCAGGTCGACGATGCGGCCGTCCTCGATGAATTCGCAGTCGTAGAAATAGCGGTAGACCATCGCCCCCATCCTCGCCCATCGCCGGCACGGGCCGGTCGCCGGGGCGTCCGCCGAGGTCGGCGGCCGTGCCGGCGACGGCCGGGCATGGTCACGGAAGTGTTTCCGGGGGTGTACAGCACGCGACGAGACCGTCATGATCTGATGTGTACCGCCGTCGGGCGCCGAACCGGTTGAGCTGCCTCGTACCGGGACTGACAGCTTCACCCGGTGTGCGAGTCGTGACTTCTGACCGGGGAGGGGTTGAGCCGTGGAGTCTCGCCTGCCGGAGCCGGGTGACGCGCTCACGGGTGTGGAGATGTTCGCCGGGCTTGAGCCGGAGGTGCGGCAGCGTGTCATCGCCGCGGCCGTGCCGCGCACGTACCGCAAGGGCCAGCTGCTCTTCGTCGAGAACGACCCCGGCGAGTCGCTGATCGTACTGCGCCGCGGCGCGGTGGCGGTGTTCCGCACCGCACCGACCGGCGAGCGCGCGGTGCTGTCGGTGATCCGACCCCCGGACGTGCTCGGCGAGGTGTCCCTGTTGGACGCCTCCACCCGCTCGGCGTCGGCCGAGGCGATCGAGGACTGCGCCGCGCTCGCGCTGTCGCGGCCCGCGTTCATGGAACTGGTGCACTCCAACCCGCGCATCCTGGACGCGGTGATGCGTTCGCTGGGCCAGCTGATCCGCCGGCTCACCGAGCAGAACGCCGACCACGTCTTCCTCGACCTGCCCGGCCGGGTGGCCAAGACGCTGGTCCGGCTGGCCGGCGAGAGCCAGGCCCCGATGATCACCATCGAGTTGAACCAGAGCCAGCTCGCCGAGATGGCGGGCGGCTCCCGGCAGAGCGTCAACCAGGCCATCGGCTCGTTCGCCAGCCGGGGCTGGCTGCGTACCGAGGGGCGCCGCATCGTGGTCACCGACGTGGCCGCGCTGCGCCGCCGGGCCGGCATGAACGACCGCTGACCCGACGACGGCGGGGACCGGCGGTCGTCCCGCCGGCCCCCGCCGAGTTCGTCGTACGCCCGGTCAGTCGTTCTCGGTGTCGGCCGGGGGCGCGCTCGGACCCGGGCCGATCTTCGACGGGCCGATCTTCGACGGGTCGGTCTTCTTCGGGGTCGTCGTGGTGGTCGTGGTCTCGGTCGATCCGCTACCCGCGGGCTGCTCCACCATGCCTTTTTCCTCCAGTTCGGCGAGGGTGACAGCGTCCACGTCGACCGTGTCACCGACGGCCCACACCGTCCCCCGTGGATCGGTCCAAGAGGCGGACAGCCGGACGTGCACGGCAATCTCCCTGTCGACGGGACTTCCTGCTAGGGGAGACTAGACCCGGCCGAACAGCCGTGACGTCCCGCCGACCCGTCGGGTACCCGACTGCACGGCCGCGCGGGACACTGGGGACCTCACGCGTACGGAGCCGGACATCGACCTCACCTGTGGACACTGCTCCCGGACCGCCGGGCCGGACGACCGTTTCTGCGGTGGGTGCGGCCGTCCGCTGGCGGCTGCCTGCCCGGGCTGCGGCCACGCCAACGACACCGGCGCCAACTTCTGCACCAACTGCGGTCAGCCGCTGCGCGACCACGCGGCCACGGTGCAGGAGGACCGCCGCCAGGTGAGCGTGCTCTTCATCGACATCGTCGACTTCACGACATTCGCCGAGCGGGCCGACCCGGAGCAGGCCCGCAGCCTGCAACAGGCCTACTTCGCCACGGTGCGCCGGCTGGTGCACCAGTACGGCGGCGTGGTGGAGAAGTACATCGGCGACGCCGTCATGGCATTGTTCGGCGCGCCGGTGGCCACCGACAACGACGCGCTGCGCTGCGTACGCGCCGGGCTGGAGCTGCAACGCAGCCTGGCCCGCCAGCCGGCCGGACCGCATCCGCCGCTCGGGTTCCGGGTCGGCATCGCCACCGGCGAGGCCCTGGTCGACCTGGCCGCGGCGCGCGACGGCGGCCAGGCGTTCGTCACCGGCGACGTGGTGAACACCGCCAGCCGGTTGCAGGGGCTCGCCCCGGTCGGCGGCGTGGTGGTCGACGAGAGCACCTGGGCGGCCACCCGGCGCGAGATGGAGTACGACGACCAGCCACCGGTGACGTTGCGCGGCCGGTCGTCGGTGAGCCGGATCTGGCTGGCCGTACGGGCCCGGCCCCGGCGCGACGGCCAGACCGCCGAGCTGACCCCGATGGTCGACCGGGACCACGAGCGCGGCCTGCTGGTCAGTGCGTTGCACCGCACGCTGACCGAGCGCACCTCGCAGCTGCTCACCGTCTTCGGCCCGGCCGGGGTGGGCAAGAGCCGGCTGCTGCGCGAGCTGGCCCGGCACGCCGCCAGCCTGCCCGGCACCCGGGTCACCTGGCTGACCGGCCAGTGCCCGCCGTTCGGGGAGAACGTCACCTACGCGGCGCTGGCCGACATCGTCCGGAGCTGGGCCGGGCTGACCGGCGCCGACGACCCGGCCACCATCCGGGACCGGCTGCGCGAGCGACTGGGCCACCTCACCGACCCGCACGCGGTACGGCTGGCCGAGGCGCTGGGCCCGCTCGTCGGCGTCTCCGGCGAACGGCTCACCTCGGCCGAGACCGAGGCGGCGTGGCGGCGCTTCCTGCTCACCCTGGCCGCGACCGGTCCCACCGTGCTCGTCTTCGAGGACATGCACTGGGCCGACGAGGCGATGCTGTCCTTCGTCGAGCAGCTCGGCGCGGCGGCCCGCAACGTGCCACTGCTGGTCGTCGCGACCGCCCGGCCGGAACTGCGCGAGCGGCACCCCGCCTGGACCGGCACGATCAGCGGGGCGATGTCCATCTCGGTGCCGCCGATGCACGACGGGGACATCGACACGCTCTACTCGCTGCTGCTCGGCCAGGCCACGCTGCCGCAGGACGCGCGGGCACCGCTGATCGAGTTCGCCGACGGCAACCCGCTCTACGCCCAGGAGTACGCGCGGATGCTGCTCGACGGCGGGCTGGCCGAGCGGACCGCCGCGCTCGCGCTCGTCGACCCCGTCGGCGGCGCCGGGATGCCGCGCACCGTGCAGGCGGTCATCGCCAACCGGCTGGACCTGCTCGACCCGGCCGACCGCGCGGTGCTCCAGGCCGCCTCGGTCGTCGGCGTGCAGTTCTGGGCGGCGCCGGTGGCGCTGGCGCTCGGCCGCCCGGCGGAGTGGGTCGACCGCGCGCTGCACCACCTCCAGCGCCGTGACCTCGTCTACGAGCTGCCCGTGTCGACCATGCCCGGCCAGGCGGAATACCGGTTCCGGCACGTGCTGGTCCGGGACGTCTGCTATCAGCGGCTGCCCCGGGCCGAGCGGGTCGCCCGGCACCAGCGCACCGCCGACTGGCTGGAGCAGCTCGCCGACGGCCGCCAGCACGACCTGGCCGAGGTGCTGGCCAACCACAGGTGGGCGGCGCACGAGATCGCCCGTACGGTCGGGCTGGACCAGGCACCGCACGCCGCAGCGACCCGGTCCGCGCTGCACCGGGCCGCGCGCCGGGCGTACGACCTGCACGCGCTGGAGACCGCGGCCACGCTGGTGGACCGCGCGCTGAGCGTGGAGTGCGGTCCGGACCCCGCGCTCGAGCTGTTCCAGGCCGAGCTGGCGTTCTACCGGGACCGGGACGGCTTCCTCGACGGCGGCGGCACGGCGCTGCTCACGGCGCTCGCCGGCCGGCTGGCCGACGCGGGTGACCGGCCCGGTGCGGCGAAGGCGTGGCGGCTGCTGGCCACCGCGGCGTTCGCGCGGGCCGACCGTTCGGAGCTGATGCGCTGCCTGGACCGGGCGATCGGGCTGCACGCCTCGCTGCCGGACAGCGAGGACAAGGTGGGCGTGCTGCTGGAGCTGGCCCGGGCGCACATGCTCGACGCCGAGACCGAGCCGGCGTGCGTGGCGGCGCGCACCGCCGCCGAGCTGGCCGAGCGGCTGGAGCTGCGGGAGGCCCGGGCGAACGCGCGCATCACGCTCGCGGTGGTCCGTTACCAGGCCGGCGCCGAGGAGGCGTACGCCGAGCTGGCCGACGTGACCGAGGAGTGCCGGGTGGAGCGGTTGACCAGCCGCCGCCGCGCGGTGCACAACCTGGCCTGGGTGCTCCAGGAGGAGGGCGACCTGACCGGCTCGGCGCGGCTGGTCGACGAGCAGCGCTCGCTGGACCTGGCCGGCGAGCACGCCCTGACGGTGAGCTTCAGCGACCAGTGGGCCCGGTCCTACTACAGCGGGGACTGGACGTCGGCGCTGCGGATGGCCGAGGGGTCGACCCGGCGCCCGACCGACGAGTGGGACCTGCACATCGTGGCCGTGTCCGGCTGGATCCGGGCGCTCGGCGACGGCCCGGCCGGCCCGGGCACCGGCGAGGACCTGGTGGATCAGGCGCTCGTCGCGGCCCGGCGCAGCGGGTTCCAGCGCGTGCTGCGCTCCACGCTGGCGCACGCCGCGCTCTGCCGCGCGGTGCAGGGCCGACGGGACGAGGCGATGGCGCTGCTGACCGAGCTGGACGAGGACTGGCGGCAGACCACGATGATCCCGTTCGCCGAGTGGGTGCCGGCGGTCGGTCACGTCGCCGCGCTGCTCGGTGGCGACGCCGCGGTGCTGGTGCGCGATCTGCTGGCCCACTCGCCACGGGTGACCCGGTGGGCGCGGCAGGCCGGGCGGTCGGCCGAGGCGGCGCTGGCCCGGGGCGACGGGGACGCCGGGCGGGCGGGCCGGCTGCTCACCGCCGCCGCCGAGGGGTACGCGGAGATGACCGACGTCACCGACCAGATGATCGCGTCCGCGCTGGCGGTGGGGCCGCTGACCGAGGCGGACCCGCCGGCCGCGGCGGCGACGCTGCACCGGGTACGCGCGTTCGCCGGCCGGCACGCCGCCGGTGGGCTGTTGCGGATCGCCGGGGCGGGCTGAGGGTCAGACCGGGACCGGCTGCGGTGCCGCGGCGCTCTTGGCCTTCTGGGCGTACGTGTCGACGTACTCGCGGCCGGACAGCTCCATCAGCTCGTACATGATCTCGTCGGTGACCGCCCGTTCGACGAACCGGTCGCCGGCCATCCCGGCGTAGCGGGAGAAGTCCAGCGGCGGTCCGAAGCGGATCCGCACCCGGCCCAGATTCGGGATGATCTGGCCGGTGGGCTGGATCGCGTCGGAGTTGAGCATCGCCATCGGCACGACCGGGGCGCCGCTGGCCAGCGCCAGCCGCGCCACACCGGTCTTGCCCCGGTAGAGCCGGCCGTCCGGCGACCGGGTGCCCTCCGGGTAGATGCCGGCGATGCCACCGGCGCGCAGCACCGAGAGCTGGGTGTCGAGGGCGGCGCGCGCGGCCCGCCCGCCGGTGCGGTCGACCGGGATGGTGCCGGAGCCGACGAAGAACATCTTGGTGAGCCGGCCCTTGAGGCCCTTACCGGTGAAGTATTCGGCTTTCGCGATGAAGGTGACTTTTCGCTTGACGATCAGCGGCGTGAAGATCGAATCCGAGAAGGAGAGGTGATTGCTGGCCAGGATCACCGGGCCGGTGGCCGGAACGTGCTCCAGCCCTTCGACCTGCGGACGGAAGATCAACCTCAGCAGTGGGCCGAGAACGACGTACTTCAGCAGCCAGTACAGCACCGGCGTCCTTCCCGTGTCGGTGGCGGCGGACGGGTCGCCGCGTGGCCCCGGAGGCGCCGGCGGCGCACACGGGAGTCCGGGAAGAGGGTACGAACGACGAGCGGCACGCCACAACGCACTCCCGGAACCGGGTGCGGACGTGTCACGATTCAGGGCACGGGCAGGGATCGGCGAAGGGGGTGTCCGGTGTCAGGGGGCGGGCCCCGTCGGGGACGACGGGACAACGGGCTCGACGCGGCCGAGTACGCGGTCGCGGGCGACGTCGATCCACGCGTCGGCGAGCACCTGCTCGACGTGCTCGCCGCCGGTGGCATCGCGGCCTACCTCCAGCCCTCGGCCGACCTGAACCCGGTGACGCGCACCACCACCGTCCCGGCCCGCCCGGTCGACCGGCTCTACGTCGACAGGTCGCACCTGACCACCGCCCGCGACTACCTCACCCAGCTCGCCGACGAGAGCGCGGGCGACCCGCCGCGCGCCGACGAGCCGGACATCGAGGCCGAGTGGGCGAAGATCGTGGCCGGTTTCCACACCGCGCCGAGCGCCGGCAGCAACCCCTGGCCGGCCGCCGAGGACGTGGACGACCCGCCCGCGCCGGGCACCGCCGCCGGCGGCCGGGCCGAGGAGCCCGCCGGCCCGACCGCCACCGACGTGCGCCGGCTGCCGTACGCCGCCGACGTCTCCGGTGTCTCACTCAGCCGGGACCGGCACGACGAGCCCTCGCTGCTCGACGGCCTGGACACGTTCGGTACGAACCTGCCCGACGAGGCGTCGGACGAGGAGCACTACACCCCGCCCCCGCCGCCCCCGCTGCCCCGCTTCTCCAAGTACGCGGTGCTCGGCGTGGCCTGCATCGTGCTCGGCTTCCTGCTGTTCCTGTCCCCCACCGTGGTGTCGCTGGTCGACCCGTCGGTGGTCACGCTGCTCGGCTTCACCGGCATCCTGGCCGGCTTCGTGATGCTGATCTGGCGACTGCGCCCGGGCGACCGGGACGACCACGACCCGGACGACGGCGCGGTCGTCTGACGCCGCACCGGGGCGCCGCCCGGATGGCGGGACGCCGCCCGCCCTGGGCGGGGGCGTAACAAGCGTGTAACTTACAGTCAGTAGGAATAGGCCGAACGTCACGTCCCGCACCGGCTGTCCGGCTTGCGTCTCCTTCCGGGTCGCCGGTCCCCTGCTGAGCGGAATGCCCGAGATGCGACAGAGCCCCCTCGTGGTGGTGGCCAACCGCCTCCCCATCGACGACAGCGTGGCGCCCGACGGCGCCTTCGAATGGCGCCGCAGCCCCGGCGGCCTGGTGAGCGCCCTGCACCCGCTGCTGCGGCACACACCCGCGACCTGGGTGGGCTGGGCCGGCGGCACCGGTCCCGCACCCGAGCTGCCGGACGTGGACGGCGTCCGGATGCACACCGTGCCGTTGAGCGCCGAGGACTTCCGCGACCACTACGAGGGCTTCGCCAACGCCACCCTCTGGCCGCTCTACCACGACGCCGTCGAACAGCCGGAGTACCACCGCCGCTGGTGGGAGGCGTACCAGCGGGTCAACCAGCGGTTCGCCGAGGCCGCGGCCCAGGTGGCCGAGCCGGGCGGCCTGGTCTGGGTGCAGGACTACCACCTCCAGCTGGTGCCCGGCCTGCTCCGCGAGCTGCGCCCCGACCTGCGGATCGGGTTCTTCCTGCACGTGCCGTTCCCGCCGCCGGAACTGTTCATGCAGCTGCCCCGCCGGGCCGAACTGCTGCGCGGCATGCTCGGTGCCGACCTGGTCGGCTTCCAGCGCTCCCAGGCCGCCCACAACTTCGCCCAGCTCGCCACCAAGGTGCTCGGCCTGCCCGCCACCGACCGGCGGATCGGCGTGGACGGCCGGGTGGTGCGCATCGGCGCCTTCCCGGTCGCCATCGACACCGCCGAGATGTCAGCGCTCGCCGCCCGCCCCGAGGTCGCCGAGCGGGCCCACCGGCTGCGGCAGGATCTCGGCCGGCCCGACCACGTGATCCTCAGCGTCGACCGGATGGACTACACGAAGGGCATCGAGCAGCGCCTCAAGGCGTACCGGGAGCTGCTCGCCAACGGCGACATCAAGGTCCGTGACACGGTGCTGGTCCAGGTGGCGGTGCCCAGCCGCGACCGGGTGGCGCAGTACCAGATCCTGCGCGATCGGGTGGAGCACCAGGTCGGCCGGATCAACGGCGAGTTCGGCCGGGTCGGCGAGCCGGCGATCCACTACCTCACGCAGCCGTTCGACCGCGCCGAGCTGGTGGCGCTCTACCGGGTCGCGGACGTGATGGCGGTGACGCCCCTGCGCGACGGCATGAACCTGGTCGCGAAGGAGTACGTGGCGGCCCGCGTCGACGGCACCGGCGCGCTGCTGCTGAGCGAGTTCGCCGGCGCCGCCTCCGAACTGGAACAGGCGTACCTGGTCAACCCGCACGACCTCGACGGCCTCAAGCAGGGGTTGCTGGCCGCGCTGCGGGCCGGCCCGGAGGACGTCGCGGCCCGGATGCGCGCGATGCGGGACCATCTGGCCCACAACGACATCCACGCCTGGGCGGCGTCCTACCTCAGCGCGCTGGAGGAGAGCGGAACGCTCGCCGGCCGCCGCCCCGCCGCCCGGTGACCCGGGCCCCGGCGCTCACCCGTGGGTGGGCGCCGGGTCCTTGTCCAGCCAGTCCAGGATCGCGTCGATCGGCTCGCGCCAGCGGGCGTCGAGCATCAGGTCGTGCCCCATGCCGGGGAACAGCAGCGGCGCCGAGGCGTACCGCCGGGCGGCCCTGGTCAGCGCCGTGGCCGGCAGCACGCGGTCGTCCGGGCTGCCGAGCACCAGCACCGGTGGCCGGCCGACCGCCGGCTCCGGTGCCCGGCCGGTCAGCAGCTGCCACTGCGCCCGCCGCCCGGCCCGGCCCAGCCGGGCCAGGTGCCGCCGCGCGTCGGCGTCCGGCAGCTCCCGGCTGAACAACTGCCGCCGGTTGAGCCGCAGCCCGGCGCCGAAGACCGCCGGGACGGTACCGGCCGGGTTGCGCCGCACCGCCGTGCCGAACGTCGCCCAGCCGCCGAGCACCGGCGCCACCAGCACCGCGGCCCGCGCCGGGTAGCGGGCCATCGCGTGCGCCACGACCCGGGCACCGGCGCCGTGCCCCACCAGCACCGCCTGCCGCGGCAGGCTCGCCGCCACCTGCGTCACGTCATGGGTGTACGACCGCAGCGTCGCCTCCGGCGCCGGCTCGCTGCCGCCGTGCCCGCGCAGGCTCAGCGCGTACGCCGGGAAGCCGCGACCGGCGGCGTGCCCGAGCCAGTGCTCGGCGAACGCCCACGCCCCGTGCCCGAACCCGGGCACGAACAGCAGCGGCGGCTTCGCCTCCTCCCGCTCCGGTACGGCGGCGAGCACCTCGCGGCGGGCGGGCCGCTCCGGCCGGGCCCACTCCCAGGACCGGACCACCCGCACGCGCTCGGCCGTCACCGTGCCTGCCTTTCGTTCGCGACTGCGGGACTCCGCTGCGCTGCGTTCCTCGCGCTCACCTGGTGCCCTCCAGCTCGTGCAGCGCGCGCTGCAAGGCGCGCAGGTAGTCGGCGTGCCCGACCTCGAACCAGTGTCGGGTGCTGTCCTTGACCTTCGCCGAGTACCGCTCGCCGAGGCCGGCCCGGACCTTGCTGTCGAACGCGGCGGCCCGCTCCGGCCGGGTGGCGCGCAGCGTGAGCAGCCGGGCGAACAGCACGCTCTGCCAGTGCGAGATCGGGAAGATGCCGGAGTCCGGCTGCACCAGGCCGACCACGGCGAGGGTGGGGTGACCGGCGGTGAACGCGTTGAGCCACAGCCGGGGCCGCCCGGAGCCGTCCTCGTCGCCGAGCACCTGACCCTTGAGGAACTCGAAGCGCGGCAGGTAGCCGGTGGCGAAGACGACCAGCTCCGGGTCGATCCGCCGGCCGTCGGTCAGCTCCACCGCGCGGTCGTCGAACCGGGCCACGTCCGGCACCGGGGTGACCTCGCCGTGGCCGACGTAGTAGACGAGCTGGCTGTTGGCGATCGGGTGCGTCTCGTAGACCCGGTGGTCCGGCTTCGGCATGCCGAACCGGGTCAGGTCGCCGACGGTCAGCCGCAGCGTCCAGTGGTAGAGCCACTGCCGTACGCGCAACGGCACCCGCAGCGCCAGCAGCGTGTCGTTCACCTGGTCGGCGGGGCGGCCGAGGACGTACTTCGGGGCGTACCAGTAGCCGCGGCGGGTGGAGTGCCAGCAGTGCGACGCCTGCTGGGCCGCCTCCACCGCGATGTCGCAGCCGGTGTTTCCGGCCCCGACCACGAGCACCCGCTTGCCGCGCAGCTGCGCCGGATCCTTGTAGGACGAGGCGTGCATGACCTCGCCCCGGAACTCCTCCAGCCCCTCGTAGCGGGGCAGCTTGGGCGACCAGTTGTGGCCGTTGGCGAGCACCACTGCGGCGTACCGGGAGGTGCGCTCGGGGCCGTAGCCGCCGGTGCTGCGCGTGGTCACGTCCCAGCGGTTCCCCTCGACCGGCTCGACGCGGACCACCTCGGTGCCGAACCAGACGTGCTGGCGCAGGTCGAAGTGGTCGGCGTACCGCTCGAAGTAGGACAGCAGCTGACTGTGGTGCGGGTAGTCCGGCCAGTCGTCCGGCATCGGGAAGTCGGGGAACTGGGTGAACGGCCGGGACGAGATCAGGTGGGTGCTGGCGTACACCGGGCTGCGGTCGTGCCGCCAGTTCCAGGCGCCGCCGACGCCCGTCTCCCGCTCGTAGCAGTCCACGCCGAAGCCGGCTTCACGCAGGTTCTTCACGGCGGTCAGGCCGCTGGCGCCGGCGCCGATGACGCAGACCGTGTCGCCCCGGTCGGAGACCGGGCGGTCGTCGCGGCTCGGTGCGACCGTCCGGTCCGGATCGGGGCGGCCGAGGTCGGTGGAGGAGGACACCGGGAATTCTCCTTTGTGCGGCACGCGTGCCGGGTCGGAGCGAAATCCTGCCGAGAATGCCCGCCGTTGTCCAGCCACCGGATCCGGCGCCGCCCACCCGCCCGGCCCGCCTCACACAGCGTCACCCCCGGGCCGATCACCGAGCGTGAGTGGACCGGCCGCGCCGGAGGCGTACCCTCGCTTGCCCTTTGCTCTGCCGCCACGGACGCAGCACCACCGCGAGCTGCGCGGATGTCTCGCGGCAGTCCGGCCGGGACGCTACCCGCCGGTCACGGCGGGTAGCTGGTGCGTATGTGGCGGCAGAGCAAAGGCGGCGAAGCGGTGGCGCTGCCGGCCGCCCGGCACCTGACCGTGCGTCACGGTCCGGGCGTCCGGCCACGGCGGCGATCCGCGCCGGTCAGGCGGTGGGCAGCAGCAGGTCGACCAGGACCGGGAAGTGGTCGCTGGCCCGGCGGGCCGCCGGGGTGTCCACCACGTCGTAGTCGACCACCGTGATCCGGGGGTCGACGAACAGCGCGTCGATACGGCGGCGCGGGTCGGCGCAGGAGTACGTGTGCCGGTCGGCCCGGTCGGCGGCGAGTGCCGTGTCGGTGAGCCCTTCGGCGAGCGTCTGCCAGGCCGGCCCGTCCGGGCCCTCGTTGATGTCCGCGCCGACCACCACGGGCAGCGTGGACGCGGACAGCTCCCGCTTGAACGCCGCCGCCTGGGCCGGCCGCTCGGCCGGATCGGTGGACAGGTGCGACCCGGCCAGCAGCACGTCGACGCCGCCCACACGGCACTGCGCGTACGCGGCGCCGCGCATGTGCCGTCCCGGCGTCAGCGGGTACCGCCGGCACCTGGTGTCGACGACGCGCACCCGCAGGCTGGTCAGCAGCACGTTGCCGAGCGACGGCAGGCCGCCGGCGGCCACGACCATGCCGAACGACTCGGCCAGCGCGGCGCACTTCTGCCGCCACCGGAACCGGCGCGGTCCCTCCTGGACGACCACCACGTCCGGGGCGGCGGTCCGGACCACCTCGGCCAGCGCGGCGGCGTCGTCACGCTGGCTGTGGATGTTGTACGACAGAACCCGCAGCGGCACACCCGCATCAGTCATGTCAGATCCGCCGGGCCAGGTCGGCGGCGCCGATCACGCCCGCGGTGTTGCCCAGCTCGGCCGGACGCACCTCGGCGACGGGCAGGCGGCTGCGCTGGGCCAGCGCGTCGGCGAACGACCGCCGGGTCGGCCCGAGCAGCAGGTCACCGGCGTCGATCACGCCGCCGCCCACCACCAGCACCTGCGGGTCGAGGATCTGCGCCATGTCGGCGAGGCTGGTGCCGAGCCAGCGGCCCACCTGGGCGAACGCCTCGGTGGAGACCGGGTCGCCGCCCTTCGCGGCGGCGGTCACCATCGGGCCGGTGATCGTCTCGGCCTCGCCCCCGGCCAGCTCCAGCAACGCGGTCGCCCGGTGCGGCTCCTGCCGGGCGGCGGCGCGGGCGAAGCGGACCAGGGCGCTGCCGCTGGCGTACTGCTCGATGCAGCCGAGCCGGCCGCAGCCGCACTGGTGGCCGTCCGGCACGGTGAGCATGTGGCCCAGTTCGGCGGCGATGCCGTTGGCGCCACGGACCAGGCCACCGCCGAGCACGATGCCGCCGCCGACACCGGTGCCGATGGTGAACATGACCATCGAGTCGTCGGCGTCGCGGGCCGCGCCGTAGCGGAACTCCGCCCAGGCGGCCACGTTCCCGTCGTTCTCCACGATCACCGGCAGGCCGGTGGCGTCGCCGACGTACGTGCGCAGCGGCTCGTCCCGCCAGGCCAGGTTCGGGGCGAACAGCACGGTGGAGCGGGAGGCGTCGATCCAGCCCGCGGCGCCGATGCCGACCGCCTCCACGGCGTGACCGGCGGCCAGTTCGGTGACCACCTCGATGATGACGTCGCGGGTCTTGGCCACGTCGTCGGCGGGGGTGTCCCGTCGCGTCTGCACGAGTACCGTGCCGGCGTCGTCCACGACACCGCCGGCCACCTTCGTGCCACCGACGTCGACTCCGATGGTCAGCGTCACCGCTGCCACTCCCCTCTGCTGTGCTGCCCGGGAACCGGCCGAACCGGCCGTACGGTCCCGGGATGTCCGGTGGTCAGGCCCCGTCGCCTGGTGCGTCCGCGCCCACCTCTCCGGACGCCCGCGAGGCGGGCACCACGGGACGGCCGGCCGGTGGCCGGCTCGTCGCCGGCTCCGGCGGCCCGGCGGCGTCGGCGGCGGCACCCGATTCGGCCGCGCCCTCCCCCCGGGTGGCGGCGGACCACACGTCCTGCTCGGGTGCCGGCTGAGAATCATGCCCGGTACGGGTCGCCTCGCGCCACACGTGGTCCCCGGATCCGTCCGGCGCGGTGGTGCCGGCGTCGGCGGTTCGCTCCGGCTCGGCCGGGGTGAACGCCCGCAGCACGCTGGCCACCCCGGCCGCCAGGTCCCCGGCGCCGGTGGCGAGCCGCTCGGCGAATTCCGGACTCGGATCGCGCAACGCGGCGATACCGCGGCAGACGGGGCAGACACAGCATTCCGGCGAGCCGGTGGCGAAACCGGCGGGCGCGGGCGTCTCCGGGGCAGGGCCGGCGCCGGGCGGGGTGTGACCGAGGACACCGGAGAGCATCCCAGCGAGCGGACCCCAGGCACCGGAGCCGGGTGCGGCGGCGGCCATCTTCGCGCCGGCGAGCAGTGTGGCGACGAGGCGCTCGGCCTCTTCCCGGGCCGAACCCGGATCAGTGGTGCCCATGGTTCGGCTCCTCCAGCGTGACTACCGGGACGACGGTCGGGTCTCCTGCGCCGCACCGGGTTCTTCTACCCGGCGTTTGAGCTGCTTCAACGCCGCATCCATGATCATTTTCTCGGCCTTGCGGCGGAACATGCCGAGCATCGCCACGGACAGCTCCACCTCGAGCGTGTAGGTCACCGTGGTCGTCCCGTCCGCGTTGCCCACCAGGTCGTACGACCCGCGCTGGGAGCGCTGCATCTTCGACGGGGCGACCAGGTGCCACTCGATCCGGGAGACGTCCTCGGCGTACTCGTAGGCCAGCACGTACTCGTCGGCCATCACGCCCGCGTCGAGCGTGAACCGGACCTGGCTGGCGTAGCCGTCCTCGTACTCCTCGACCACCTCGGCCCGGCGTACCGCCTCGGCCCACTCGGGATAACTCGGGAAGTCGCAGATGACCGCCGCCACCCGGT
This sequence comes from Micromonospora sp. WMMB482, assembly GCF_019038635.1. Taxonomy (NCBI): domain Bacteria; kingdom Bacillati; phylum Actinomycetota; class Actinomycetes; order Micromonosporales; family Micromonosporaceae; genus Micromonospora; species Micromonospora sp. WMMB482. The sequence continues at coordinate 493,400 of NZ_JAHOPD010000020.1, forward strand.
CCGGTGACGCGCCGATGATGATCGACTGGGTGGAGGTGTCCGCCATGGGGGGAGGCTACCCGGCCGCCCCGCGACCGGTCCCGCACCACCCGCCGGACGGCGTCCCACCAGCCGGGCGGGCAACCTCCCTGGCAGGCCCCCCGGGGTGTGCGGGTAGGTTTCGACAGAGCCGACCAGGCCGGCCCCCGCCGGTAGAGCACGAGGGAGTGCAGGTGCGCGAGTTCTCCGTCCCGCCGATCGTCACCGTCGGCGACGCGGCCACCCTGACCGACCCGGTCTGGGAAAACGCCGAGGTCGCCCCGGACACCGTGCAGTTCGTCCGCCCCGGTGCGGGGAGGGACGCGCGCGAGGAGGTCACCTGCCGCCAGTTCCGCGACGAGGTGGTGGCGGTGGCGCAGGGCCTGATCGCCGCCGGCGTCTCCCCCGGCGACCGGGTCGGCCTGATGAGCCGCACCCGCTACGAGTGGACACTGTTCGACTACGCGATCTGGGCGGCCGGCGCGGTGACCGTGCCGATCTACGAGACCTCCAGCGCCGAGCAGGCCGCCTGGATCCTCGGCGACTCCGGCGCCGTCGCGGTGGTGGTGGAGAGCACCGCGCACGCCACCCTGGTCGCCGGCGTCCGGGACCGGCTGCCCGAGTTGCGCGAGGTGTGGCAGATCGACCTGGGCGCGGTCGACGACCTGGTCGCCGCCGGCACTGCGGTGGACCGGGCCGAGGTGGAGACGCGCCGCTCGCTGCTCAAGGCCGACGACGTCGCCACGATCATCTACACCAGTGGCACCACCGGCCGGCCCAAGGGCTGCGTGCTGACCCACCGCAACATCTACTCCGACATCGCCAACGCGGTGCCGGTGCTGCCGAACCTGTTCCGTCAGGGTGCCTCCACCCTGCTGTTCCTGCCGCTCGCGCACGCCTTCGCCCGGCTCATCCAGGTCGGCGTGGTGCACGCCCGGGCCACCATGGCGCACTGCTCGGACACCAAGGACCTGGTCGCCGAGCTCCAGGACTTCAAGCCGACGTTCGTGCTCTCCGTACCCCGGGTCTTCGAGAAGGTCTACAACGGCGCGCGGCAGAAGGCCGAGGCCGAGGGGAAGGGCAAGATCTTCGACCGCGCGGAGAAGGTCGCCATCGCGTGGAGCGAGGCGCAGGAACTGCCCGGCGGGCCCGGCCTGAGGCTGCGCGCGCAGCACGCCGTCTTCGACAAGCTGGTCTACCGCAAGCTGCGGGCGGCGATGGGCGGCCGGTGCCGCGACGCCATCTCCGGCGGCGCGCCGCTCGGCGCGCGGCTCGGGCACTTCTTCCGCGGCGTCGGAGTGACCATCTGCGAGGGGTACGGCCTCACCGAGACCTCCCCGGCCGCCGCCGCCAACCTGCCCACCGGCACCCGGATCGGCACCGTCGGCCGCCCACTGCCCGGCGTCACCATCCGGATCGACGACGACGGCGAGGTTCTCGTCGCCGGCGACATCGTCTTCCAGGGCTACTGGCACAACGATGCGGCCACCGCCGAGGCGATCACCGCCGACGGCTGGTTCCGCACCGGCGACCTCGGGCGGCTCGACGAGGACGGCTACCTGAGCATCACCGGGCGGAAGAAGGAGATCATCGTGACCGCCGGCGGCAAGAACGTCGCCCCGGCGGTGCTGGAGGACCAGGTACGGGCGCACCCGCTGATCAGCCAGTGCGTGGTCATCGGCGACCGGCAGCCGTTCATCGCCGCGCTGGTCACCATCGACGAGGAGGCGCTGCCGAAGTGGCTGGCCGGGCAGGGGCGCCCGGAGACCACGAGCATCGCCGAGCTGCGCGAGGACGCGGCGCTGCGCGCCGAGGTGCAGTCCGCGGTCGACCAGGCCAACCAGGCGGTCTCCAAGGCCGAGGCGATCAAGGTGTTCCGGATCCTGCCGCAGGACTTCACCGAGACCACCGGCGAGCTGACCCCGTCGCTGAAGGTCAAGCGTCAGGTCGTGCACAAGACGTACGCCTCGGAGATCGCCGAGATCTACCGGGGCTGACTACCATCCGTCACGTGCCCGCCTCCACATCCCGCCAGCCGTCGACGCAGCCCCTCGCCGCGGCGGCTCGCGCGGTCCTCCTCGCGCTGGTCGCCGCCCTGACCCTGTTCGCCACCCGTGACGCCACCCAGCTCTGGTGGATCGCGCTGCTGGGCGTCGCCGGCCTGCCCGCCGTGCTCGCCCCCCAGCACCGGCTGCTCGCCCCGATCAGCCGCTTCGCCGAGGTGGTGGTGCTCGGGCTGGCCGCCAGCCAGGTCGCCGCCGACACCCACCTGTCCGGCGTCACCGGCGGGGTGGGCGCCTCGGCGGTGCTGCCGTACCTCGCCGTGCCGGTCACCGTCACCGCGCTGAGCCGCCGGTTCCGCGAGGGCGCCGCGCTGCTCGCCGTGGCGGCGGCGACGCTGCTGGCCAGCGCCGCGTTCACCCAGGTCGACGGCGGGCCGCAGCTCGGCCAGGTCGGCTACCTCGCGATCTCCGCCCAGTGGCTGATCCTCGCCGGGCTCGGCCTCTACACCGCCGGCACGCTCCAGCGCGTCATGCGGGTGCGCGGCGAGGGCAAACCCCAGCCGTACGCCGAGGCGACCCGCCTGCTCACCCAGCTCCGTACGGTAGCCCGCCAGCTGCCCGGCGCCACGCTGGACCCGGGCGGCATCTCCGAGCACCTGCTGGAGGAGCTGCGGGTGGTGGCCAAGACCGACCGGGGCGCGGTGCTGTCCGCCAGCGGCGGCGGACGGCTCGTGGTGCTCGCGCAGATCGGCGCGGACCGAATCGACTGGGAGACCAGGCTCGACGCCGACTCGGCCATCGCCGACGCCTGGGCCAGCCAGCAGCCGACCGTCTCGGCCCGCTCGCAGGCCCGGTCCCGGCACTCCGGCGAGGTCTCCGCGCTGATCGTCCCGCTGGTGGCGGGCGTACGCACAGTCGGCCTCGTGGTGATCGAGGCGGACACCGCCGCCGCGTACCCGCCGCCGGTGGTGTCCCGGGTGACGGCGCTGACCGGCCCGGCGGCGCTGCGGCTGGAGGCGGCGCTGCTCTTCGACGAGGTGCGCTCGCTGGCGACGAACGAGGAGCGGCAGCGGCTGGCCCGGGAGATCCACGACGGGGTCGCCCAGGAGCTGGTCATGGTCGGGTACGGCATCGACAACGCGCTGGCCACCGTCCACGACGACGCCGAGGAGACCGCCGACTCGCTGCGGACGTTGCGCCAGGAGGTCACCCGGGTGATCACCGAGCTGCGGCTGAGCCTGTTCGAGCTGCGCAGCGAGGTGGACCGGCACGGTGGCCTGGCCGCCGCCATCGCCGAGTACGCCCGCACCGTCGGCGCGTCCGGCGGCCTGCGGGTGCACCTGTCGCTGGACGAGTCCACCGCCCGGCTGCCGGCCGCCACGGAGGCCGAGTTGCTGCGCATCGCGCAGGAGGCGGTGACGAACGCGCGCAAGCACGCCGGCGCGTCGAACCTGTGGGTCACGTGCGAGGTGGATCCCCCGTACACCCGGATCGAAGTGTCGGATGACGGTCACGGCATCGGTGACCAGCGCCCGGACGGGCACTATGGCCTTGCGATCATGGCCGAGAGGGCGGAACGTATCCGAGGCCGGTTGGAGATCAGGCCGCGACAGCCGAGTGGGACGACTGTGGCGGTGGTGCTCGGTTCGTCGCCCCGGCGCGATAAGGTGCGCGGCAGCGCCGCAGCAGCAGAAGGGGAGTAACCCGAGGATGACCAGCAGTCCGACACCGGCCACCCGTACCAAGGTTCTCCTGGTCGACGACCACGACCTCATCCGCAAAGGGCTGCGTCACGCGTTCGAGCGGGACCGCCAGTTCGAGGTCGTGGGCGAGGCGGCCACCGCGGCGGAGGGCGTGCGCCAGGCCGGTGCGCTCCAGCCCGACGTGGTGATCATGGACCTCCGCCTGCCCGACGGCAGCGGCCTGGAGGCCACCCGCGCCCTGCGCAAGTCCAGCGCGTCGATGGGCATCGTCGTGCTGACCATGTACGCCGGCGACGACCAGCTCTTCGGCGCCCTGGAGGCGGGCGCGAGCGCGTTCGTGCCGAAGACCGCCCCGGCCGACGAGGTGGTGGCCGCCGCCCGGCACGCCGCCTCCTCCCCCAGCGCGTTCACCGCCGCCGACCTGGCCGAGGCGATGAAGCGCCGGCTTGCGCCGTCCGGCCCGCAGCTGTCCCCCCGTGAGGGCCAGGTGCTGCGCCTGCTCGCCGACGGCATGAGCGTGGCCGGCATCGCCAAGCAGCTGTTCGTCAGCGAGTCGACCGCCAAGACCCACATCTCGAAGCTCTACGAGAAGCTGGGTGCGGCCAACCGGGCGCAGGCCCTGATGACCGCGCTGCGGCTGGGGCTGCTGGAGGCCCCGGACGCCCCGAAGTTCTGACAGGCGTACCGCCGGAAGAGGCCCCGTCCACCACGGACGCGGGCCTCTCGGCGTTCCCGGCCCCGGTGTGGTCGCGCACGGCGAGCGGCCGGACGCACAGCGACGGCGGTCTTTGCACCGCGACGCCGGAGGGGCAGAATACCCGGGTGATCCGCGCGGCGGTGACGACCGCGCGTCGCCGACACCCGAGGGGCAGGACATGCAGCGGCCGGACTGGGCACCCGAGACCATCGACATCGAGCGCCCCAGCGTCGCCCGCATGTACGACTACTACCTCGGCGGCTCGCACAACTTCGCCGCCGACCGGGCGGCCGCCCGCGCGATGGTGGAGGCGGTGCCGGAGGCGCCGCTGATGGCCCAGGCCAACCGCGCGTTCCTGCGCCGGGCGGTGCAGTACCTCGCCCAGGCCGGCATCCGCCAGTTCCTGGACATCGGCTCCGGCATCCCGACCGTCGGCAACGTGCACGAGATCGCCCAGCGGATCGATCCGGAGTCGCGCGTGGTCTACGTCGACGTGGACCCGGTGGCGGTGGCGCACAGCCAGGAGATCCTGGCCGGCAACGCGCACGCCGCGGTGCTCCAGGAGGACCTGCGCAACCCGGAGGCGATCCTGGCCCACCCGGAGGTCACCCGGCTGCTCGACTTCACCCGGCCGGTCGCCGTGATGATCGTGGCGGTGCTGCACTTCGTCCCGGACGCCGACCGGCCCGAGGAGATCCTCCGGACGCTGCGCGGGGCGCTGGCACCCGGCAGCCACCTGGTGCTCTCCCAGGCCAGCGATGAGGGCCGCGACGGCACCGGCGAACGGGCCGAGGCGGAACGGGTCTACCGGCGCACCGACAGCCAGCTCTGGGTCCGCAGCCGATCCGAGCTGACCGCACTGTTCGACGGCTTCGAACTGGTCGACCCGGGTGTGGTGTGGGTGCCGCAGTGGCGGCCGGACTCCCCCGACCAGGCGGAGAACGCCGAGCGGGCCGTGTTCATGGGCGGGGTCGGGCGGCTCGGTGGGTGACGACGCGACCCGCTGCCGGCCCGGCGTCTTCGCCCGGGCCTGGGCCAAGGCGGTGTCCGGCACCAGCTACCTGCCGATGACGCAGTCGCAGCTGGAGGAGATGCTGCAGCGACTCACCGACCGGCTCGCCCAGGCGTTGCGCGCCGAGCCGTTCGACCTGCGGATCGGCCAGCAGGTCGGCGCGGAGCTGGTGCAGGCGCACATCGCCTCCGCGGAAGGGCTGGGCCGCACCGTCGAGGTGATCCAGCTACGCCTGGTCCGCGATCTCGACCTGGTCGTCGACGACGTCGAGGACCGGATGGCCCGGCTGCTCGCCACCGTCGCCACCGGGTACGCCCGTGCCCTGCGCGACCGCACGCTGGACGAGCAGGAGTCCATCCGCCGCGCCGCCATGATGGCCCGGGCGCAGGCGGAACGGGCGCTGCGCGACAGCGAGGCCCGGTTCCGGCACCAGGCCACCCACGACCCGCTCACCGGCCTGCCGAACCGCACGCTGTTCACCGAACGGCTGACCGCCGCGATCACCGCGCCGGGGCGGGGCGCCGACCGGGTCGGTGTCTGCTTCCTCGACCTGGACCGGTTCAAGGTCGTGAACGACTCCCTCGGCCACCAGGTCGGCGACTCGCTGCTGGTGACAGTGGCGCAGCGCCTGCACCGGGCGCTCGGCGAACACCTGGTCGCACGGCTCGGCGGCGACGAGTTCGTGATCCTGGTCGAGCGCACCGCCGGCACCGACGACGCGGTGAAGGTCGCCGAGGCGGCGCTGGCCGCGATACGCGAGCCGGCGCTCGTCGACGGTCACGAGCTGACCGTGTCCGCCAGCGTCGGCATCGTGGAGCGCCCGGTGACGGGCACCTCGCCGATGGACCTGATGCGCGCGGCCGACAGCACGCTGCACTGGGCCAAGGCCGCCGGCGGGGCCCGGTGGTCGCTGTTCGACGCCGACCGCAACCGCCGCGACCTGGCCCGGTACGCGCTGTCCGCGGCGATCCCCGCCGCGCTGGACCGGGGCGAGTTCTATCTCGACTACCAGCCGCTGACGTCGTTGCGCGACGGGCGGGTGCTCGGCATGGAGGCGCTGGTGCGCTGGCGTCACCCGGAGCTGGGTGTGCTGCGGCCGGACAGCTTCATCCCGCTGGCCGAGGAGACCGGGCTGATCGTTCGGCTCGGCAGCTGGGTGCTGGCCGAGGCGTGCCGCGAGGCGGGCACCTGGCCGGGCGCGGACGGCGACGCGCCGTTCGTCAGCGTCAACCTCGCGGTCCGGCAGTTGCACCGCACCGACCTGGTGACCGAGGTACGCGGTGTGCTCGGGCGCACCGGCCTGCCGCCGCACCGGCTGCAACTGGAGATCACCGAGAGCACCATGATGAGCACGGTGGTCGAGCCGGTGCGGGCCCTGCGGGTGCTCGGCGACCTCGGGGTCCGGGTCGCCATCGACGACTTCGGCACCGGCTACTGCAACCTCGCGTACCTGCGGGATCTGCCGGTCGACGAGCTGAAGGTGGCGGGCGAGTTCGTGACCGGCCTGCGTGCGCCGGGCAGCCGTACCGACGAGCGGATCCTCGCCTCGCTCGTGTCGCTGGCGCACGCGCTGGACCTCACCGTCACCGCCGAGGGCGTGGAGACGGCCGACCAGGCGGACCGGCTGCGCGCGATCGGCTGCGACGCCGGGCAGGGCTGGCACTTCGGCCGTCCCGGCCCAGCCGCGCCGCACCTGGGCCGGATGCCCGCCCACGTCGACGTGGCCTCCTGACCCCGCCTCCCTGGCCCGGCCGGCGCGCGGTCAGCCGGCCAGCAGGGCGGCCATCCGCTGCGCCTGCGTCTCCCAACGCCACTCCCGCTCCACCCAGGCGCGGCCGGCGGCGCCGAACTGCCGGGCCAGATCCCGGTCGGCGAGCAGCGTGCCCACCCGGTCGGCGAGCTGGGCCACGTCCCGGCCGGAGACCACGTACCCGGTCTCCCCCTCGCGGACCGCGTCCGGTGCGCCGCCGGAGTCGCCGGCCACCACCGGCAGCCCGGTCGCGCTCGCCTCCAGATAGACGATTCCGAGGCCCTCCACGTCCAGGCCCCGGTTGCGGGTGCGGCACGGCATCGCGTAGACGTCACCGGCCGCGTAGTGGGCGGGCAGCTCTGCCGAGGGCACCGAGCCGGTGAAGACCACGTCGCGTTCCAGCCCGGTCTGCCGGGCCAGCTTCTCCAGCGTCGAGCGGTACGGGCCGCCGCCGACCACGAGCAGCGCGGCGTCGGGCACCCGGCGGCGGATCTCCGGCAGCGCGCGGATCAGCATGTCCTGGCCCTTGCGGGGCACCAGCCGCGACACGCACACCACCACCGGCCGGTCGGCCAGCCCGAGCCGCGACCGGACCCGCCCGCCGTCGACGTCCGGGTGGTAGGTGTCCACGTCCACGCCGGGCGCGAGCCGCCGCAGCTCGGTCAGCCCGTCCAGCACGCGGGCCAGCCGCGCCCGGGTGTACTCGCCGAGGTAGGTGGTCACGTCCACGCCCCGGCCGATCCGGCGCAGCGCCGACCGGGCGCCGGGAAGCGCTGCCCAGCCGACCTCGTGGCCGTGGGTCAGCGCCACCGCCCGGCGGATCCCGGCCCGCCGCCGCAGGCCCCCGGCCAGCAGCCCCAGCGGGGCCGCCGCGCCGAACCACACGGTGTCGCAGTCGTACGCGCGCGCCAGCCGCGCCGCCCGCCGGGCGATCAGCGGGGTGGGCAGCAGCACCCGGGTCCGCTCCCGGACCACCTCGAACGGCTGGTCGGCGTCGAACTTCTCCGCCCCGCGCCAGCTCGACGCGTACACCACCACCGAGCCGGGCTGCTGGCGCACCGCGAGGTTGTGCACGAACGACTGGATGCCACCGGGGCGCGGCGGGAAGTCGTTGGTGATCAGCAAGGTACGGCTCATCGGCCGGACTCCCTGGCGTAGGCGCGGGCGGCGGCCATCCGCTCCACGGTGGACGGGTGGGTCGCCGACCAGAGGCGCTCCCAGCGCGGCGGGTCGGGGTCGGCCAGGTTGACCCCGGCCAGTCGCCGCTGCATCGCCTCGAACGTCGCCGGGTCGCCGGTGAGCGCCAGCGCGTGGGCGTCGGCGCGTGCCTCGATCCGGCGCGAGACCAGGGCCTGCACCGGGGTGGCGAGCAGGCCGGCGACCGTGACCAGCGCGATCAGCAGCGGGAACGCCCGCGGCTGGGCGATCGAGTCGACGCCGGCGAGCCGCAGCAGCGGCGTCCACGAGCCGATCAGGTAGAGCGCCACCACGGCGGCGGCGGCGCCGAGCGCGCCGAGCACCGTGCCGGTCCACACGTCCCGGTCCTTGGCGTGCCCCAGCTCGTGGGCGACCACGCTGGTCACCTCGGCCGGCTCCGCCTCGCGCAGCAGCGTGTCGTAGACGACCACCCGCCGCGTCGGGCCGAGCCCGGAGACGTACGCGTTCACCGCTCTGGTGCGCCGGGACGCGTCGGCGACGAGCACGTCACGCACCGGTACGCCGTCCCGGGCGGCCATCGCGGTCAGCTCGCTGCGCAGCGGACCCGGCTCCATCGGGGTGAACCGGTTGAACACCGGCTCGACCAGCACCGGCAGCACGAACGACAGCACCACCACCAGGGCCGCCGCCCCGGCCGCGCCGAACGCCCACCACCAGCGCGGGGCGAGCCGGACCACCGTGTAGAAGCCGAGCAGGACCAGCGCGCCGATCACCGCGCTGACCGCGTACGACTTGAGCAGGTCGACCGCCCAGCCGCCCCAGCTCTGGGTGCTGAGTCCGTACCGGACCAGCACGGTCCGGCGCCAGGCCGCGAACGGCAGGGTGAGCAGGTCGGCGAGGAACATGACGACCAGCCCGCCGAGCACGGCCTGCGCGACCCAGTGCCCGCCGAAGGGCCGGCCGACCAGTTCGACCAGGCGCCCGCCCAGCGGGGTCAGCCCGAGCAGCAGCGCCACCACCAGCCCGACCGCCAGCGCCGACCAGGCCGCCGGGCGCAGCGCGCCGTGGAACGCCCGGCCCCGGGTCACCTGCTCGGCCGGGAGATCCCGCAGCGCCGCGAGCTGGTCGGCGCGGGGCGCCGGCGGACGGCTCCAGGGCACCAGCAGCGCCACCGCCACGAGCAGCGCGACCACCAGGCCGCCCAGGGTCAGCAGCGTCCAGGCGCGCGGGCTCATCGGCCCGCCCCGCCGTCGTGCCGCGTCCGCGTCATGCCGATCCCCTCCCGCCGTGACCGCTCATCCTATTGCCCGGCCCCGGCCGGGGTTGGCCGTGCCCGACCCGCACTCCGGCCGGTGGCCGGGCATCGCTCGGACACGGCTCCGGGCGCAGCTATGCGGCGGCCGGCACGTTTCGACGGTTGTCCGGTGCGGTCGGTGGCCGTGGCCGCCGGCGGGCGGGTGCTGAGGGCTGAGGCCCAAATGGATGACCCACCTGCACATCGATATACCTCTCGGTCATAACTATGACTCTGAGTCATACCGCTCTCGCCGCTTGCATCTCGGCGGTCGCGACACGCCCGGCCACTACGACCTCGGGTCGTCAGCCGAACCTCGGCAGGCGCACGTGCTGATCGCGCCACTTCGGCGTACTGGTTCGTTTTCGGGACGGGTGCTGCCCCGTTGTCCGGTTCTGTCATACCGCAGCGTTAGCGTCGTGGTGACCGACGGTGGTGCTCCTTCCCCGACCGCCACCGGCGACCCGTCAGGAGGCGTTGATGCTCATCGACTGCGACACCTGCGGCAACCGCGGCGCCGGCTGCTCCGGCTGCCTGGTGACCGCCCTGCTCGACTCCGACCCGGCCGACCTGGGCCCGGCCGAGCACCGGGCGATCGAGGTGTTCGCGCGGGCCGGATTCGAGGTGGAGGTGCTGCCACCCGCGCCGGCTGCGGCGCCCGCCCCGACACGGGCACCGGCACCCCGCCGTTCCGCCCGCCGCCGGATCGCCTGACGGTCCTGCTGCCTGCTGCCCAGGTCGGGAGGAACGGCGTCAGGAACGCGCCAGGCGCCGCAGCAGCGAGTCGGCGCCCAGCGGGTACGCGCCGTGCCGGCGTACCCCGTCCGCGACCTCGCGGTCCGAGGAGACCACCACCACCGGCCGCCCGGCCGGCTCGGCGCGGACCAGCCGGCGGATCAGCTCGTCGGCGGTCTCGCCCTTGCGGGAGAACAGCACCCGCACGCCACGCGGCGCCGGAGGCAGCCCGTGGATCCGCTCGGCCCCGTCGAAGACGACTGTGACCTCGTCCCCGGTCTGCGCGGCGATCCCGCCCAGCCCGGTGATGAGCCGCTTGCGCTGCTGCTCCAGCGACATCTCGCCGAAGCCGCGCTTGGTCACGTTGTAGCCGTCCACCACCAGGTGCGCGCGAGGCAGCGCGAGCAACTGGTCGAGGCGGGCCGGGTCGTCGGTGTCGCGGGCCCGGGTGGACGGGCCGGCCGCTGCCGCGCCCGGCTGCTCGGCGAACGCGTCGGCGACGAAGTCGGCCGGGAGCTTGTCCACCGGGTCGAGCGCCAGCTCGCGGCGCAGCCCCACGGCGGCCTGGCCGATCGTCTCCAACAGCAGCCACAGCCGCGCGTCGTCGACCGAGCGGGCCTCCTTGGCGCTGGCCCGGGCCACCCCGGCGGCGGACTCCGCCTCGGCCAGCCGGGCCCGGGCGCGGCGCAGCTCCGCGTCCGCGTCGGCGGCCGCACGGGCCGCCCGCCCCCGCTCGGTGGCGAGCATCTCGGTGGCCTTGCGCTCCCGGGCCTGGGTCTCCCGCAGGGTACGGGCCAACTGGCGCGCCTCCTCCCGGAGCTGACCCAGCTCCTCCCGGACCCGGGCCAGCTCGTCGCGCAGCTTCTCCGCCTCGACCCGGGCCACCGCCCGGTCGTGCTCGGCGCGGGCGGCCCGCTGCTCGGCCTCGCGGACCAGTTCGGCCACGACCGCGCTGTCGGCCTCGGCGCGTACCGCCTCGCCGCTGGCCTCGATCAGTTCCCGCCAGCCGCGGGGCCGGGCCAGGTAGGCCAGGGCGGCCACCTCGACCGGGTCGGCGGCGGCCGGCGCGGTGCCCTCGACCACCGCCGCGCCCAGGTCACCGGCGTCGGCGAGCACCCGGGACGTGATCCGCTGCCGGAACAGCGGGTCGGCGGTGAGCTGGGCGGCGATCGCGGGCGCGCCGAGGCGGGCACGGCGGTTGGGGGCGAACTTGGCGACCCGCCGCAGCGGCACCGGCACCTCGTCGGCGGGCAGGCCGGGCAGCACGGCGGCGGTCAGCGTGACGATCCGCTGCCGGACCGGCTCGGGCAGCACCGGCTCGGGCTCGATCGCGGGTGGCGCGTCCTCATCGGCGGGCACGCCGACCACCGGCTCCTCCACGGAGGAGCGGTCGTCGTGCGGCTCGGTGAGGGGCATGAGGCAAGTCTCCCACCCCGAACGGGCCCACCGCCCGGTGAGTGAGCCGATCTCTCATCGTACCCCCGTGGTATCTCCTGGGGCGGCAGTGACAGGAGTGTCGGACCGTGCCGCTAGCGTCCCGCGGGTGACACGAGCGGAGTACGTCCAGGAGTCGCTGGCCGGCCTGGACCCGGCGGGCAGCGGTGTCGACCCGGCGCTGCCGCTCTACGCGACCACCTTCGTGGTGGTCGACCTGGAGACCACCGGCGGCGCGCCCGACGGCGGCGGGATCACCGAGATCGGCGCGGTGAAGGTCCGCGGCGGCGAGGAGCTGGGTGTGCTCGCCACGCTCGTCAACCCGGGCGTGCCGATCCCGCCGTTCATCACCGTGCTGACCGGCATCACCCAGGCCATGCTGCTGCCCGCCCCGCCGATCGAGCAGGTGCTGCCCAGCTTCCTGGAGTTCGTCAGCGACGCCGTGCTCGTCGCCCACAACGCGCCGTACGACGTGGGTTTCCTCAAGGCGGCCTGCGCGAAGCACGGCTACCGCTGGCCCAACCTCCGGGTGCTGGACACGGCCGCGCTGGCCCGGCGGGTGCTCACCCGCGACGAGGTGCCCAACCGGAAGCTGGGCACGCTCGCCGCCTACTTCCGCACCGCTACCCAGCCCACCCACCGGGCGCTGGACGACGCCAAGGCCACCGTCGACGTGCTGCACGGGCTGATCGGCCGCCTCGGCGGGCACCGGGTCGACACGGTCGGCGAGGCGATCGAGTTCGCCCGCGCGGTCACCCCCACCCAGCGCCGCAAGCGGCACCTCGCCGACGGGCTGCCCAAGGTGCCGGGCGTCTACATCTTCCGGGCCGCCGACGACCGGCCGCTCTACGTCGGCACGTCCGGTGACATCGCCACCCGGGTCCGCAGCTACTTCACCGCCGCGGAGAAGCGGGCCCGGATCTCCGAGATGCTCGCCGCCGCCGAGCGGGTGGAGGCGGTCGAGTGCGCCCACTCGCTGGAGGCGGAGGTCCGCGAGCTGCGGCTGATCGCGGCGCACGCGCCGCCGTACAACCGCCGGTCGAAGTATCCGGAGCGCCAGGTGTGGCTGAAGCTCACCGACGAGGCGTACCCCCGGTTGTCGGTCGTGCGCGCCATCGCGCCCACCGACACGGCCTACCTGGGGCCGTTCCGGTCCCGGCAGGCGGCGGAGCTGGCCGCCGCCGGGTTCCACGACGCGGTGCCGCTGCGGCAGTGCACGCACCGGCTCTCCCGGCGCACCACCACGCCGGCCTGCGCGCTGGCCGAGCTGGGTCGCTGCCCGGCGCCCTGCGAGCACAGGATCACCCCCGAGGAGTACGACGACCGCGCCGCGACGCCGTTCCGCACCGCCACCAGCGACGACCCCGGTGTGGTGGTGGACGCGCTGCTCGCCCGCATCGAGGTGCTGTCGGCCGCCCGGCGGTACGAGGAGGCGGCGGTGGTGCGCGGCCGGCTGGTGGCGGTGCTGCGCGCGGCGGTCCGGATGCAACGGCTGGCCGCGTTGACCGGCATCGCCGAGCTGACCGCCGCGCGGCCGGCCGCCCGGGGCGGCTGGGAGCTGGCGCTGATCCGGCACGGCCGGCTGGCCGGGGCCGGGGTGTCCCCGCCGGGTGTCCACCCGCGACCCACCATCACCGCGATCCGCGCCACCGCCGAGACGGTGCTGCCCGGGCACGGTCCGGTGCCGGCCGCGACCGCCGAGGAGACCGAGCGGATCCTGTCCTGGTTGGAGCGACCGGAGACCCGGCTGGTCGAGACGACCGACGGATGGGCCTCCCCGGTGGCGGGCGCCGGGCGTTTCCGCGACCTGCTGACGAAGGCGGAGAACGGCGGATCCGCCAAACTCTCGACCGAACGCTCATGACCAACTGACCGATCGGACTACCTCGACTCCCTTAGTCTGTTGAAGGAGTGCAGACCTGCCCGATTCGCGGGCTCTGCTCCCGGTCGCCGGTTCCCGGCGGCCGAGGGCCGGGGTGAGGAGGTGTCCCAGGTGGACGTCGACGCCGGACACGGCGCCGCCCTGGGTGGCGCGCTTCCAGCCCAGGGCGAACTGCCACTCACCCGCCGCCTGCGTTCCCTGCTCACCTGGCCGACCTCCGACGGCGACCCGGTCACCGCACTGGTCCGGGTCCACCGGGGCATCCACGCGAGCGCCGACGCCTCGGTGCTGCGCCGGGCCTACACGATCGCCGAGAACATGCACCGCGGCCAGTTCCGCAAGAGCGGCGAGCCGTACATCACCCACCCGCTGGCGGTGGCGCAGATCTGCGCCGACCTCGGCATGGACACCATCACCCTGGTCGCGGCGCTGCTGCACGACACGGTGGAGGACACCCGCTACACGCTGCAGGCGCTCCAGGAGGACTTCGGCCGCGAGGTCGCCCACCTGGTCGACGGCGTGACCAAGTTCGACAAGGCGTTCTACGGCAAGGCCGCCGAGGCGGAGACCGTCCGCAAGATGATCGTGGCGGCCGGCAAGGACGTCCGGGTGCTGGTGATCAAGCTGGCCGACCGGCTGCACAACATGCGTACGCTCGGCGTCCGCTCGGCCGCCTCCCGGGAGCGGATCGCCCGCAAGACCCAGGAGGTGCTGGTTCCGCTCTGCGACCGGCTGGGCATCCAGACGCTCAAACGCGAGCTGGACGACGTGGTGCTGCTGCACCTGCGGCCGGAGGAGCACGCGCGGATCGCCCGGTTCGTGCACGACCGGCCCGGCTGGGACGCCTACCTGGCCGACGTGGTGGCCCGCACCCGGGCGGCGCTGCGCCGCAACCGGGTCGACGCCGACGTCTCCCCCCGCCCCCGGCACCTCTACTCGATCTGGAAGGACACCGTCGCGGGCGACCACGCCGCACCGTACGACCTGCCCCGCATCGCGATCGTGGTGGACGGTCCGGCGACCGACTGTTACGCCGCGCTGGGCGCCGTGCACGGGCTCTGGCGGCCGGTGCCGGGCCGGTTCAAGGACTTCATCGCCTCTCCGAAGAACAACCTCTACCGGTCCCTGCACACGAGCGTCTGCGGGCCCCAGGACCGCACCGTCGAGGTGCTGATCCGCACCACCGAGATGCACCGCTCCGCGGAGTATGGCGTGGCCGCCCACTACCGCTTCCCCCGGGCCGCCGGGCGGGCCGCCGACCGGGCGGACGAGCTGGCCTGGCTGCGCCGGGTGCTCGACTGGGAACAGGAGACGGTCGACCCGACCCAGTTCATGGAGTCGCTGCGCTGCGACCTGTCCGAGGCGCAGATCCAGGTGGTCGCCGACGGTCGGCAGGTGGTGCTGCCGGCCGGGGCGACGCCTGTCGACCTCGCGTACGAGCTGGGCACCGAGCGCGGCGACCACTGCCTGGCCGCCCGGATCAACGGCCGCCTCGCGCCGCTGGCCTCCGAACTGGAGGAGGGCGACGTGGTGGAGATCTTCACCGAGAACGACGCGGAGAGCGGCTTCGAGGCGGACGTGGCCCCGCGCGGCCCGCGCCGGGAGTGGCTGGGCTTCGTGAAGTCCCCGCACGCCCAGATGCAGATCAACCGCTGGTTCGCCGAGCACACCGAGCCGGGCATCTCGATCGCCGACAAGGTACGGCTCGGCCGGGCGTCGATCGGCCTGGCGTTGCGCAAGCACAACCGGGGCCTGGCCAGCGACCTGCCGTTGCTGCGGCTGTCCGAGGAACTGGGCTACCCCGACCTGGAGACGCTGCTGGTGGCGGTCTTCGACCGCACGGTCGAGCCGGACACCGTGGTCCAGCAGCTGATCGATCTGGTCGACCACCGGCAGTAGACGGAGCCGGTCCGCGCCGGGACCACTAGCCTGGACGGCATGATCCCCCGCGCGCGTGCCACCGGACGGGCCCTCGGCTACCAGATCTTCTACCGGCTTCCGGTCCCCCTGCGACGGCGGCTGGTCCGGCTGGCCGTACCGAAGTACATCGTCGGCGCGGTCACGCTGGTCCGGGACGCGGAGGCCACCGGCGCGGGCCGGATCCTGCTGCTGCGCCAGCCGCCCGGCTACAGCTGGACGCTGCCGGCCGGGCTGCTGCAACGCGGCGAGGCCCCGGTGGTCGGCGCCGCCCGTGAGCTGTACGAGGAATCCGGCGTCCGCCTTTCCCCCGACGCGCTGCGCCCGGCGGTGCCGAACGCGGTGGTGCACGCCAAGGGCTGGGTCGACGTGGTCTTCGAGGCGGAGGTGCCGGCGTCGGCCACCGAGCTGAAGGTGGACGGTGCCGAGGTCTTCGAGGCCGCGTTCCATCCGCTCGACGACCTGCCCCGGCTCAGCCGCGCGACCGCCAACCTGCTCGGGTACTACGGCATCGGCCCGCGCGCCGGCGAGCACCCACCGGCCCCGTGAACGCCCCGTACGCGGGCGGCCCGGCGCCGGGGGTCGAGGTGTGCGCGGTGGTGCTGGCCGCGGGCGAGGGCACCCGGCTGCGCCCGCTCACCGAGCGGGTGCCGAAGGCGCTCTGCCCGGTCGGTAACGTCCCGCTGCTGGACCGGGCGCTGGCCCGGCTGGCCGGGCTCGGCCTGACCGGCCCGGAGCGGGTCGCGGTGAACGCCTGCTACCTGGGCGGCCAGGTGGTCGCGCGGGTGGGCGACCGGGCCCACCTGTCGGTCGAGCCGGACGCTCCGCTGGGCACCGCCGGGGGCGTGGGCCGGCTGCGCGACTGGATCGACGGCCGGGGCGTGCTGGTCGGCAACGCCGACGCGTACCTGGCCGACCCGCAGGCCCCGCCCGGGCCGGACATCGCCGCGCTGCTGCACGGCTGGGACGGGCACGGCGTACGCCTGCTCGGCCGGCCCGCCGGCGACCCGGACGCCCCCGGCACCTTCGACGGCCACGAGTTCGTGGGTTTCTCGCTGCTGCCCTGGCGGCTGGTCCGCGACCTGCCCGCCGCGTTCGGCGACCTGGTGCGGGCGGTGTGGCGGCCGGCGGAGGCGGCCGGGGCGCTCACAGTGGTGCCCTACCGGGGCACGTTCTACGACACCGGCACCCCGGCCGACTACCTGGCCGCCAACCTGCACGCGGCCGGACCGGGCGGCCTGGTGGACCCGGCCGCGACGGTGACCGGCCGGGTCACCGGTTCGGTGGTCGGCGCCGGCGCGCGGGTGCACGGCGACGTCGACCGGTCGGTGGTGTGGCCGGGCGCGACCGTCGCGGCCGGGGAACGCCTGCGTGAGGTGATCCGGGGCGGGGACGACCTGACCGTCCCGGCGGCGCGCTGACGGGCGCGGGCTCTAGCATGGGCCTCGTCGCCGACGAACGGAGAACCGTCCCGTGATCACCGCGATCGTGCTGATCGACTGCGCCACCGACTCCATCCCCGAGGTGGCCGAGACGCTGGCCAACCTGCCCGGTGTCAGCGAGGTCTACTCCGTGGCCGGGCACGTCGACCTGATCGCCATGGTCCGGGTCCGGGAGTTCGAGCAGATCGCCCAGGTCATCGCCGGCAGCATCTCGAAGGTGCCGGGCGTGCTCGACACCGAGTCGCACATCGCGTTCCGCGCCTACTCCCAGCACGACCTGGAGGAGGCGTTCGCGATCGGGCTGGCCAACGCCGACTGACACGAGCCGGTGACCGGCCCGCCCTCGCGGGCGAACCGGCCACCGTCGACCGTGCGGTACGTCAGCTCTGGCTGGGCACCGGGGTCTCCGTGGTGCCCGGAGCGGGCTCCTCGGTCTCGGTGCCGCCCGGAGCCGGCGACTCGGTGCCACCCGGGGACGTGGTGCCGCCCGGGCTGGGCGTGCCGCTGGCACTGGTCTGCGGAACCGGGACGCCCAGGGTCTGCGCCAGGGCCACGAGCGCGTCGTAGTGCGCCTGGAGGACCGGCAGAGCGTCCTGGGCGAGCTGCACCACCGACTGCTCGGAGCCCTGCGAGATCTCGGTCTGGGTGGCCTGGATCGCCTGGACGTGGCCGGCGAGCTCAGCGGTCACCCACGCCTTGTCGAACTCGGCCCCGCTGAGGTTGTTCAGCTCGTCCAGGACCTGCTGCTGGTCGGCGGTCGGGTCGGCCGGCAACTCCACGTTGAGCTGCTGCGCGGTCGACTGCACCGTCTGGTCCAGCTGCGTGTGGTCCGTCACGAACATCTTGCCCAGGTCCTTGACCTGCTGGTTCTGACCCTTCTGCTGGGCCAGGTTACCGGCGGTGATCTCGAACAGATTGACCTGGTGCACCGCCTGCAGGTACTGCGTGTCCTGCGTCGACGGCTGCGCCGCTGCCTGCGCCGCGGCGGCGGGCGCCAGCCCCACGACCACCAGCGCGGCCAGCAGGCCCAGACGTTTGATTCCCAACATTCGTTCCTCCCCCATGAGACGTCGGACCGCACGGATACCCGGCTGACCGGGGTTATTCCTGCGATCCCACCCGTCCGTGCCGGGGCGACGGCCGTCGGCACACCGGTCGTCCGGCCCACGCGGGAGGCAACGGGACGACCGGGGCGGAAACGGCAGTGGCGCCCGCCGGAAGATCCGGCGGGCGCCACTGTCAGTCGTACCGGGGAGGGTCAGCGACGGCTCTCGCCGCTGCCGATCTCCTCCCGCTCCGGCCGGGCCTCGACCGGCGGGTGCCCCGGCGAGACCGGCGCCTCGGCCGGCTTCTCGATCGGGTAGAAGAAGCCCCGGATCGCCGGGCCGAGGGCACCGAGCCGGTTCATCTTCTTCGGCACCACCCAGCCGACGTAGTCCAGCGCCGGCGGGTGACCGTCGTGGCCGTCGGCCGAGGTGAGCGGCTGGTGGACCTCGACGAACCGGCCGTCGGGCAGCCGCTTGATGATGCCGGTCTCCACGCCGTGGGCCAGCACCTCCCGGTCGTGCTGCTGCAGACCCAGGCAGATCCGGTACGTGACGTAGTAGGCCAGCGGCGGCAGGATCAGCAGGCCGATCCGGCCGGCCCAGGTCATCGCGTTCAGGCTGATGTGGAACTTGTCCGCGATGACGTCGTTGGCGCCGGAGAGGGTCAGCACGATGTAGAAGGTGACAGCCATGGCGCCCACGGCGGTCCGGGCCGGAACGTCCCGGGGCCGCTGGAGCAGGTTGTGGTGCTTGTAGTCCTTGAGGCGGCGCGCCTCCAGGAACGGATACATCGTCGACAGGCCGACCAGGATTCCGGGTAGCACCACTGTCGGCCAGAACAACGGTGGAATGACGTACCCGTCGCCGATCGGGATGCTGATCTCCCAGCCCGGCATGAGCCGGGTCGAGCCGTCGAGGAACATCACGTACCAGTCGGGCTGGCTGGCCGCCGAGACCACCCACGCCTCGTACGGGCCGAACAGCCAGATCGGGTTGATCTGGAACAGGCCGCCCATCAGCGCGATCACGCCGAAGACGACCATGAAGAAGCCGCCCTGCTTGAGCGCGTAGCGCGGGAACATCCGCTCGCCGACCACGTTGGAGTTGGTCCGGCCGGGGCCGGGCCACTGGGTGTGCTTCTGCTTGAACACCAGGCCGAGGTGCACGCTGATCAGCGCCACCAGCAGGCCCGGGATGAGCAGCACGTGGGCGATGAAGAAGCGGCTGATGATGATGGTGCCGGGGAACTCCCCGCCGAAGATCGACGAGCTGACCCAGGAACCGATCACCGGGATCGACAGGATGATCGCGGAGGCGATCCGCAGACCGGTGCCGGACAGGCCGTCGTCCGGCAGCGAGTAGCCGGTGAAGCCGGCCAGGAAGCCGACCCAGAACAGCAGCGAGCCGATGATCCAGTTGGTCTCACGCGGCTTGCGGAACGCACCGGTGAAGAAGACCCGCAGCATGTGGACCACGATCGCGGCCATGAACAGCAGGGCCGACCAGTGGTGCATCTGCCGCATGATCAGGCCACCGCGGACGTCGAACGAGATGTCCAGGCTGGAGGCGTAGGCGGCCGACATCGGGGTGCCCCGCAGCGGGGCGTAGCTGCCGTTGTAGATGACCTCGGTCATCGCCGGCTCGAAGAAGAACGTCAGGAAGACGCCGGTGAGCAGCAGGACGACGAACGAGAACAGCGCGATCTCGCCGAGCAGGAAGGACCAGTGGTCGGGGAAGACCTTGTTCAGCAGCTTGCGCAGGGGCGTGGCCACCTGGAAGCGGTCGTCCACCGCCCGCGCGCTCTTGGCCGGCAGCGCTGCTGCATCAAACTTTCGGCGCTTCATGGCCGCTCCCAGAAGTCGGGACCGATGGTCTCGGTGTAGTCGGACCTCGCCACGAAGAAGCCCTCCTCGTCCACCTCGATCGGCAGCTGCGGAAGCGGCCGGTTCGCCGGGCCGAAGATCGGCTTGGCGTTGTCGGTGATGAGGAACTGGGACTGGTGGCAGGGGCAGAGCAGACGGTTGGTCTGCTGCTCGTAGAGGCTGGCCGGGCAGCCGGCGTGCGTACAGATCTTGGAGTACGCGACGTAGTTGCCCCACATGTAGTCGCCGCGGCGCTCGCGCTCGTTCGCGGCGCGCGACTTCTGCGCGTCGTCCTCCCGCAGGTGGATGAGCAGGGTGGGCGAGTCGGCGTGCAGGTTGCTCACGCCGCCGTCGATGCCCGGGAACACGGTGAGCTGGCCGCCGACGCTGACGTCGGCCGGGCGGATCGGGCGGCCGTCCTCACGGATCAGCCGGATCTTCTTGCCGTCCTCGGCGGGGTGGAAGCCGGTGGTGAACATCTGGTTGTTCTTGTGCGGCTGCTCGATCAGGCCACCGATCAGCGGGGCCGCGGCCACCGCGCCCACCGGCGCCAGGCCGGCGAGCAGGGAGATGCCGAGCAGCGGCCGGCGGCGTACGCCCATCTCGTCGGCCAGGTAGAGCATGGTCTCGCCGGTGATCTTGCGATCCTCCGGGTTGTCGACCTGGTCGTGCCGGTCCTGGATCGAGACCTCCTTGGGCAGCAGCTTCTTGCCCCAGGTCAGGATGCCGAAGCCGATGCCCAGCAGCGCGAGGCCGAGGGTCACGCCGAGCAGCGGCGTGTAGAGCTTGTCGCCGCCGGTACCCGGCTCCCACTGCCACGGCCACCAGATGTAGACCACCAGGAAGGCGGTCGCGAAGGCGCCGGTCAGCAGGAACATCAGGGCGACCGTACGGGTCAGCCGGCGCTCGGCCTTGCTGCCGGGGGCCACCTGCGGCTCGTAGTGGACGATCTCGATGTCGTCCCGCCGCGCGCCCTCCTGGACGACGTCGAACCGGGAGAGCCGGGGGTCGTTCACGTCGAGCGGCTCCGGGCCCTGCTGGACCTGGTGCTCGGTGTGGGTGCTCATGCCGTCACCTCGCTACGGGTGACGCCGGGGGTCGGCGCCACAGCACTGGAAGCGTTGATTCGTCCGGTCACGACTTGCCCGCGATCCACAGGCTCGCGAAGACCAGCGCGACGATGCCGACCAGGAAGATCGCGAGACCCTCCGTCGACGGGCCGTAGCGGCCCAGGTTGAAGCCGCCCGGGTCGCCGTCGTGCTTCAGCGTCTCCTGGATGTAGGCGATGATGTCCGCCTTCTCCTCGGGCGTGATCTGGTTGTCGCCGAACACCGGCATGTTCTGCGGGCCGCTCAGCATCGCGGCGTAGATCTGCCGGTCGCTGGCCGGCGCGAGGCTCGGGGCGTACTTGCCGGAGGACAGCGCGCCGCCGCCACCGCCGAACGCGTGGCACTGCGAGCAGTTGATCCGGAACAGCTCGCCGCCGGTGGACAGGTTGGCGCCCTCACGCAGGTCGCCGCCGGGGACCTGCGGGCCGCCGCCGAGCTCCTGGATGTACTGCCCGAGCTGGCGCACCTGCTCGTCGGTGAAGACCGGCGGCTTGCGCATGGCCTGGGCCTCCTGGCGGGCCATCGGCATGCGACCGCTGCCGACCTGGAACTCGACCGAGGCGGACCCGACACCGATCAGGCTCGGACCGCGGCCCTCGATGCCCTGGGCGTTGCGACCGTGACAGGTCACACAGCTCACGTCGAACAGCGCCTTGCCCTCGTTGCCTGCGGCGGTCAACGGAGGGTTGTCCTGCGCCTGCACGCCGGGGGCGAAAACGGTGTAGGCACCGCCGGCCAGCATCAGGGCGGCGAACAGCCGGACCGCGGCACCCAGCCGGCGGCGGCCCCTGCTGCGCGCAACGGGCCGCCCGCGCAGGCGCGCGAGCAGACCGCGTCGGCGGTCGTTGTCAGAAGTCATGACCTGTGTCCTTAACCGGTTGGACCTTGTCTCAGGGGACGGAGCAGCGGCGCGGTTCGTGACGCGCCAAGATCACTGGAGCCAGTAGATCATGACGTAGAGCCCGATCCACACGACGTCCACGAAGTGCCAGTAGTAGGACACGACGATCGCCGAGGTCGCCTGGGCGGGGGTGAAGCGGCCCATCGTGGTACGGATCATGAAGATCACGAAGGCGATGAGACCGCCGGTCACGTGCAGACCGTGGAAGCCGGTCGTGAGGTAGAACATCGACCCGTAACCGTCTTCGTTGATCTTCACGCCCTCGTGCACCAGGGTCCGGTACTCGTTCAGCTGACCGAGCACGAAGATCAGACCCATCACGAAGGTGATCGTGAACCACCGGCGCAGAGCGTGGACGTCGCCGCGCTCGGCCGCGAACACGCCGATCTGGCAGGTGATCGAGGAGATCACCAGGATCACCGTGAACGTGGTCGCGTACGGGACGTTCAGCACCTCGGTGTGCTTCTCCCACTGCTCCGGCGCCGCCGCGCGGATGGAGAAGTACATCGCGAACAGCGCCGCGAAGAACATGAGTTCGCTGGAGAGCCACACGATCGTCCCGACGCTGACCATGTTGGGCCGCGTCAGGGAGTGGATCCGGCTCTTGTCAATGGCTGGGGCCGCAGTCACGCGGTCATTATTGCCCCTGACCGGGACCGACGATCAGCGGGGTGCCAAACCGGGCCTCTCCGTGGCCCGATCGTGGTGGTCCGCTTCGCCTGACCTACCCTGAAAAGCGTGCTGCACGTCGATCAGATCCGCGCCGTCACCTCGGCTGTTCCGGCGACGCTGGCGGCGGGAGGCGAGGGCGCCCCGCCGCCGTTCACCGTGACCCGGGTGTTCACCGAGACCCGGCTGGACAGCTGGCTCACGCTGGGCATCGTCCTGGCCGCCGGCCTCTACCTCTACGGGGTGCACCGGCTGCGCCTGCGCGGCGACCGCTGGCCGGTCGTCCGTACCGTGTCGTTCCTCGGCCCCGGCCTCGGCGGCATCGCGCTGGTCACGCTCACCGGCCTCGGCGCGTACGACACCGCCCTGCTCTCGGTGCACATGGTGCAGCACATGGTGCTGTCGATGATCGCACCGATCTTCCTGGCGCTCGGCGCCCCGATGACGCTGGCGCTGCGCACGCTGCCGGCGCGGCCCCGCAAGCGGCTGCTCGCGATCGTGCACAGCAAGGTGATCCGGATCTACAGCTTCCCGCTTGTGGCGTTCGCCATCTTCGTGGTGAACCCGTTCGCGCTGTACTTCACCGACCTCTACGAGTTCACCCTGCGCCACGAGTGGGCGCACGAACTGGTGCACGCGCACTTCATCGCCACCGGCTGCGTCTTCTTCTGGCCGCTGCTCGGCCTGGACCCGCTGCCCGGCCGCTGGCCGTACCCGGGACGTGCGCTGCTCATGCTGCTCTCGGTGCCGTTCCACACCGTCCTCGGCCTGACCATCATGCAGAGCACCACGCTGTTCGGCGGCGACTGGTACCCGTCGCTCAACCTGTCCTGGTCCGACCCCTGGAACGACCAGGTGGTGGCCGGCGGCATCCTGTGGGCCGGCGGCGAGTTCGTCAGCGTCACCATGCTCGCCGTCCTCGTCGTCCAGTGGGTGAAGCAGTCCGAGCGCGAGGCCCGCCGGCTCGACCGCGAGCTGGACCGCCAGGAGGCCCGCGAGCGCGCCGCGGAGGCCAGCGCCTGACGGCCCGGTCCGGGTACGCCCCGAGCCCGCCCAGGCGGGGCGACGACCCGGATGTGACGACCGCTACGATCAGCGGGCAGCTACGAGGTGGGAGTCACGTCACGATGAGCGATCGTCTTTGCACCGTCCTGCTCTACAGCGACGACCCGAAGGTCCGGGACCGGATGCGGCTGGCCGTGGGCACCCGGCCGGCGCCCGGCATCGAGATCGAGTTCGTCGAGGCCGACGACTACGACGCCTGCGTGCGGCTGGTCGACGACTACGAGATCGACCTGCTCCTGCTCGACGGCGAGGCGACCCCGGGCGGCGGCATCGGCATCGCCCGCCAGATCAAGGACGACCGGGACGACGCGCCGCCGACCTGCGTGGTGCTCGCCCGCGCCGCCGACCGCTGGCTGGCCGCGTACGCCGAGGTCGACGCCACGCTCACCCACCCGCTCGACCCGGTGATCGCCGGCAGCACCGTCGCGGAGCTGCTGCGCCGCACCCACGCCGCGGCCTGACCGCCCGCCTTTCGCGCGCCACGGCGACGCGGCCGTGGCGCGCCCCAACCGCTTTCCTCACGCCGCTCGGGAGGCCCGCCATGGGCGAACGGACCTGGCCGCTTCTGCTCAACGCGCTGCTGCGCGGCGAGGAGCTCTCCACCGCCGACACCGCGTGGGCGATGGGCGAGATCATGGCCGGCTCGGCCACCCCGGCGCAGATCGCCGGGTTCGCCGTGGCGCTGCGCACAAAGGGTGAGACCCCCGCCGAGCTGGGCGGTCTCGTCGAAGCCATGCTGACCCGCGCGGTGCCGGTGCACCTGCCCGAGGACGTACGCGCGACCGCGCTGGACGTGGTCGGCACCGGCGGCGACCTCGCCCACACGGTGAACATCTCCACCATGGCGGCGCTGGTGGTCGCCGGGGCCGGGGTCCGCGTGGTCAAGCACGGCAACCGGGCCGCCTCCTCCTCCTGCGGCACCGCGGACGTGCTGGAGCAGCTCGGCGTACCCCTCGACCTGGCACCCGAGCAGGTGGCCCGCTGCGTGACCGAGGCCGGCATCGGCTTCTGCTTCGCCGCCCGCTTCCACCCCGGCATGCGGCACACCGGCCCGGTCCGGCGCGAGATCGGCGTACCCACCGCCTTCAACTTCCTCGGCCCGCTGACCAACCCGGCGCGGCCCCGCGCAGGTGCCGTGGGCTGTTTCGACAAGCGGATGGCCCCGGTGATGGCCGCCGTCTTCGCGGCCCGGGGTGACTCCGCGATCGTGGTACGCGGCGAGGACGGGCTGGACGAGTTCAGCACCGGCGCCCCCACCCGGGTCTGGGTGGCGCAGCAGGGCACCGTCACGGAGGCCGTGCTGGACGCCACCGAGCTCGGCGTGCCCCGGGCCACCCTGGCTGACCTGCGCGGCGGGGACGCGGTCTACAACGCCGACGTGGTCCGCCGGCTGCTCGCCGGTGAGACCGGCCCGGTACGGGACGCGGTGCTGGTCAACGCCGCCGTCGCGCTGTCCACCCAGGGCCCGCTCGACGGCGACCTGTACGAGGTGCTGCGGGCCAACCTGGACCGGGCCGCCGAGGCGGTCGACTCGGGCGCCGCCGCGGCCGCGCTGGAGCGCTGGCTCGAGGTGGCGCGCACCGCCTGACGACGGCCTGGCGCGGGGTTGTCGTACCCGCCTGCCAAACTACACGGGAGTTATTTTCCGTTTTCGGTCTTTGGTCCATCGGCTGGCGCCTCCCCGCCCCGGCCGGTGCCGGAGCGAGAGGAGCCACCCGTGTCTGACCGCGAGCTGCACTGTGACACCTGCGAGGGCGTCGTGCTGTTCGAGGCGCCGCCGTGCGGCGACGGGCACGGTGCCGACTGCCCGGAACTGATCTGCACCGGTTGCGGCGCGGCCGTGGTCATCGCCACGTTCGCGTTCCGCGAGACCCGCCTGGCCGCCCGCGGCGCGCCCCGCCGGCCGTCCCACCCCAGGGCCGCCTGACCTCTGCTCCCCTCCCCCGGCGACGCCCTTTTCCCGCCGCGCCCCTTCCGCGCCGCGCCGCGCCTTTTTGCGCCTCCGCGCCGCGCGCGGCCACCCACCCTTCCCCTCCCCGCCCCGCCCCGCCCCGCCCTGCCCGACAGCCCAACCGTCCGCCGCTCGTGATCAAGGAGTTTCTGTCCGCCTGGACGACCGCGGGGGACACGAACTCCTTGATCACCGCCTGGTGGTCGGGAGGTGGTGAGGGATCTTCCGTCCGGGGCGGTGATCAAGGAGTTCGCGTCTCTGACGGTGCGCGAAATTGCCCCAAACTCCTTGATCAACAAGGGTTGGGCGGGGGCGGGGGGCACGAGGCGGCCGGCACGCGCCAGGCGCTGGGCCGGCAGGCCAAGTGGGCGAGATCTTGGAAAGAAACGGCCCCTATAGGGGCGCTTTCCTTCCAAGATCTCTTGCGCTCCCGGCAAGTGGAACGACGCTCTCGGTGATTGAAACTGCCCAACGGGCGTGAGCCGAGTGGCGCGCGCCCCGAGGCGGAGCGCCGACCCCGCGGGCGGTGATCATGAGGTTGACGGGGACAAAAAGGACCGCCGGTGCCGTCAACTTCATGATCGGCGGGGCGAGGCCCAGGGCGGGAGAGCGCGTCGGGGGTGGGACGCGACAGGCCCGCAGCCCCGGATACGGGGCGCGGGCCTGCGGCGGCGTTTCGGGTCAGTGCTCGGCGGTACGGCGGGTGCCCGAGTAGTACTCGAACAGCAGCCCGCAGGTGGCGAAGACGACCGCCACCAGGCCCAATCCCAGCAGCCAGAACTGCCAGAACACCAGGCCGAGGCCGGCGATCGCGGCGGCCAGCGCCAGACCGAACGGCCAGTAGCTGCCCGGGCTGAAGAAGCCGACCTCCCCGGCGCCGTCGGCGATCTCGCCGTCCGGCCGGTCCTCGGGGCGCAGGTCGATACGGCGGGAGACGAACCAGAAGAAGCCGCCGCACATCGAGGTGAGCAGGCCGGAGAGCATCAGTGCCACGGTGCCGATCCACTCGACCGCGCCGCTCTCGCCCCAGGTCCACAGGCCGTAGAGCATCGTGGCGCCGAACAGGAACACCGAAATGACGGTGAAGATCTTCCACTCGGTCTTCATGCCGAACCCCTCAGCTTCCCGCGCCGGCCGTCGCGTCGGACGGGTTGAAGTTGTTCGCGTCGCGCCGGGTGTCGAACGGCTTGGTCTCGGTGGCGTACTCCGGCTCACCGATGGCGCCGAGCGCCTCCTGGGTCGACTTGCCGGCCTTCTTGGCCGCCAGGAACTGGTCGTACTTCTCCGGCGAGACGACCCGCAGCTCGAAGTTCATGAAGGCGTGGTAGCTGCCGCACAGCTCGGCGCAGCGGCCGACGAACGCGCCCTCCTGGTCGATGCTGGAGACCTCGAACGTGTTGCGGATGTTGCCCGGCATGACGTCCCGCTTGAACAGCAGCTCCGGCACCCAGAACGAGTGGATGACGTCGCGGCTGGTCTCCTCGAACCGGATCGAGCGGCCGCTGGGCAGCACCAGCACCGGGATGACCTCGCTGGTGCCGAGCACCGAGGCGACGGTGTTGGCGTCGCGGCCCTGGCCGTCGCGGTAGTTGAACTGCCAGTTCCACTTGAACGCCACGACCTCGACGGTGACGTCCGGGTTCCTCGACTCCTTCACCACGTCGGTCTGCACGACAGCGGTGTAGTAGAAGAGGACGGAGACCACGAGGATCGGCGCGATGGTGTAGAGGAACTCCATCGGCAGGTTGTAGCGGGTCTGCACCGGCAGCTCGTTGCCACGCTTGCGGTAGCGGATCACGCACCAGAAGATCAGGCCCCACACGAACACGCCGACGGCGAGCGCCGCGATGCAGGACGCGATCCACAGGTCGTACATGCGGTGCGACTCGGGCGTGATGCCGCCCTGCGGCCAGCCGAAGCCGCCGAACGTCTTGCCGACGTCACAGCCGGTGAGCGAGACCAGCAGCGCCGCCGCGCCGAGACCGAGCCCGGCGATTCGACCAGCACCACGCCGCCGGCGTCCACCGGCCCCCGGGGAAGCGCTGTGCCGTACGGCCGAGCGCCGTACCTCCGAACTCCTTGCGACCACCTGGTCCTGCCTCCCTAGCGCGCCGCGGCGGTTGTTCTCCCTGACACCGACGGCAAAGGCGTCACCGACGGTCGCAGATTACTCGACCATGACCGGCCAGGCCGTCTTGGGGTCGCTGTCCACCCCCATCGGGGGGATCATGGGCGTAACCGGGCGATAGCGTGGAGCCTCATGAGCGTCTCCCCGGTCTACCTGGACGCCGCCAGCGCGGCGCCGCTGCATCCGGTCGCGCGGCAGGCGCTGCTGGCCGCCCTGGACGACGGCTGGGCGGACCCGGCCCGGCTGTACGCGCCGGCCCGCCGGGCCCGCCGGCTCCTCGACGCCGCGCGGGAGGCCGCCGCGCAGACGCTCGGCGGCCGCGCCGACGAGCTGTCCTTCACCCCCAGCGGTAC
This sequence comes from Micromonospora sp. WMMB482, assembly GCF_019038635.1. Lineage (NCBI taxonomy): Bacteria > Bacillati > Actinomycetota > Actinomycetes > Micromonosporales > Micromonosporaceae > Micromonospora > Micromonospora sp. WMMB482. Next base: position 521,529 of record NZ_JAHOPD010000020.1, read on the forward strand.
GGCGGCAGCACACGCCGCCGTACTCGGTGGCCTGGCCGGGCGGCGGCGGGCCGGGGCGACGCTCGTGCACTCGGCGATCGAGCACTCGGCGGTGCTGCACGCCGCCCAGCGGCACACGGCCGGTGGCGGCGCGGCGGTGTCCGTACCCGTGGACCGGTCGGGCCGGCTGGACCTGGACGCCTGGGCGGCGGCGGTGGCCGCGCCCGGCGTGGCCCTCGCCGCCCTGATCGGGGCCAGTCACGAGGTGGGCACGGTGCAGCCGGTGCCCGCGGCGGCGGAGCTGTGCGCCGAGGCGGGAGTGCCGCTGTACGTGGACGCGGCGCAGCTGGCGGGCCGGGCTCCGCTGCCGGCGGGCTGGTCGGTGCTGACCGCCAGCGCGCACAAGTGGGGCGGGCCGCCCGGCGTCGGGCTGCTCGTGGTCCGCAAGGGCACCCGGTGGGAGTCGCCGTACCCGGCCGACGAGCGGGAGTCGGGGCGTACCCCCGGCGTGGTCAACCTGCCGGCGGTGGTCGCGGCGGCGGCGAGCCTGCGCGCGGCGGCGGCCGAGGCGGCGGCGGAGGCGGCCCGGCTGGGTCCGCTGGTGGACCGGATCCGGGCGCGGGTGGCGGCCGAGGTGCCGGACGTGGAGGTGGTCGGCGACCCGGTGGACCGGTTGCCGCACCTGGTGACGTTCTCCTGCCTGTACGTGGACGGCGAGGCGTTGCTGCACGCGCTGGACCGGCGCGGGTTCGCGGTGTCCTCCGGCTCGTCCTGCACGTCCTCGACGTTGCGCCCGTCACACGTGCTGGAGGCGATGGGGGTGCTGTCGCACGGCAACGTGCGGGTGTCGTTGCACCGGGAGACCACCGAGGCGGACGTGGAGCGGTTCCTGGCCGAGCTGCCCGGGATCGTGGCGGACCTGCGGGCGGAGGCGGGGGTGACCGACCTGTGAGCGAGCCGGACGAGGTGCTGGACTGCCGGGGGCAGCGGTGCCCGCTGCCGGTGATCAATCTCGCCCGGCTGGTGCCCGGCCTGCCGCCCGGCGCGGTGGTGCGGGTGCTCGCCGACGACCCGGCCGCGGCGGTGGACATCCCGGCGTGGTGCCGGATGCGCGGCCACGAGTTCCTCGCCGCGCACGAGGGCCCCGCCTACGACGTCCGGGTGTAAGGAAGGGCCCCTTATTAACGCCTCGGGTAGAGGAAGGGCCCCCTGTTAACGCCCGGCGCGTCAGCGCAGGTAGGCGAGGATGCCGGGCAGCGGGTCGGTCGCCACGGCCGTGTCGACCACCAGGCGCGGGCCGATCAGCGGCTCGTACTCGGCCCGGCGACGCAGCGTCTGCTCCCAGGTGCCGTGCTCCTCGGGCGGGCGGGCCTCGACCCGGCGGCGGTGCTCCTCCTCGTCGCCGCAGTGCACCTCGATCACCCGCAGCGGCACGCCCGCCCGTTCGGCCACGTCGTGCCAGAGGCCCCGGGCGCTGGCGACCGGGTTCACCGCGTCCACCACCACGCTGAGCCCGAGGCCGAGCTGCACCTCGGCCAGCCCGGCGACCGCGCCGTAGGCGGCCATGCCGGGTACGTCGCCGGTGAGGCCGTAGCGGTGCAGGGCCCGCTCGACCGGGTCGACCGGCAGGACCGGGGCGCGCAGGGCGGCGCCGACCCGGGCGGCGAGCGTGGTCTTGCCCACGCCCGGCAGCCCGGCGAACGCGACGAGCACCGGGCCGCCGGAGCCGGGGCGGACCTCCGGGTCCACCCCGCCGGCCGGCACCGCCGGGCCGGTCACAGCAGGTGCGGCCGGACGTCCTCGGCGGCCGCGTCACCGTACGACTCGGCGAGTCGCTTCACGAACAGGTCCCGGCGGACCTCGTACTCCTGCCCGCCGAAGTTCTCCAGCACGAGCGTGGCGAGCAGACAGCCGACCTGGGCCGCCCGCTCCAGGCCGACGCCCCAGTCGAGCGCGGCGAAGAATCCGGCCCGGAAGCCGTCGCCGACACCGGTCGGGTCGACCGCCTGGATCTCCCGCGCGATCGGCACCCGGATCGTGCCGATCTCCCGGCCGGCGATCTCCACGCCCTGCTTGCCGAGCGTGGTGACCCGCACCTTGACCCGGTCCAGCAGCTGCTCGTCGGTGAGGCCGGCCTTGCTCTGCAGCAGCGACTTCTCGTACTCGTTGGTCATCAGGTAGTCGGCGCCGTCGATGAGGCCGAGCACGTCGTCGCCGTCCATGCGGGCGAGCTGCTGCGACGGGTCGGCGACGAAGGAGTAGCCGCGGTCCCGGCACTCGCCGGAGTGCCGGATCATCGCGGCCGGATCGTTGGCGCTGACCAGCACCAGGTCCAGGCCGCCGAGGCGCTGCGCCACCGGGGCCAGCTCGATGTTGCGGGCCTCGCTCATCGCCCCGGCGTAGAAGGAGGCGATCTGGCACATGTCGGTGTCGGTGGTGCAGACGAAGCGTGCCGTGTGCGCGACCTCGCTGACGTGCACCGAGTCGCAGTCGACGCCGTGGCGTTCCAGCCAGGAGCGGTAGTCGGCGAAGTCGGCGCCGACCGCGCCGAGCAGCACCGGGCGCAGCCCGAGCTGGGCCATGCCGAAGGCGATGTTCGCCGCGGTGCCGCCGCGCCGGAGCACCAGTTCGTCGACGAGGAAGGACAGCGAGACCTTGTCGAGCTGGTCGGCGATGAGCTGGTCGGCGAAGCGGCCGGGGAAGCTCATCAGGTGGTCGGTCGCGATCGAGCCGGTCACGGCGATCTTCATGTCAACCCTCGGGGTCGGGAGCACGGCGCGGTCAGCCTACCGGCCCCCGGGCCGGGTGGACGGCGGTCGGTCACCAACCGGTCGGCCGGCGCACATCCGGACGTCACAGACACGGGGTACGACGAAGCGGCGGGCCGCCCCACCCGGGACGGCCCGCCGCTTCCGGTCGGTCTGCCGACTCAGCTGAAGGAGTCGCCGCAGGCGCAGGAGTTGCCCGCGTTGGGGTTGTCGATGGTGAAGCCCTGGGCGTCGATCCGGTCGGCGAAGTCGATGGTGGCGCCGGCCAGGTAGGGGGCGCTCATCCGGTCGACGACGACCTCGACACCGTCGAAGTCGGTGACGACGTCACCGTCGAGCGAGCGCTCGTCGAAGAACAGCTGGTACCGCAGGCCGGAGCAGCCACCCGGCTGCACGGCGACCCGGAGCCGCAGGTCGTCGCGGCCCTCCTGCTCGATCAGGGCCTTGACCTTCTGCGCCGCGACGTCGGTGAGGACGACGGTGCTGGGGGCCTTGGCCTCGGTCGACTCGGTCTGCGCTGGCGTGGTCACGTGGAAGTCTCCCTGCGCGGTATGAGGTCCGGACGTCCTGGCCAACGCCGCACGTCCGCCAGTGATTCCCGGTGTGGTCCGTCTTTCGATCGTACGCCGCCTCCGGCGTCACCACCCGGCGGCGTGACCAGCGGAACCGGTCAGCGGCTCCACTGCCGCGCCAGGCGGGCGCCGAGCGCGCGAAGACCTGCGGCCGGACGGGTCATCGCCGCCTCCACTCCCCCGCGCTCCTCGCCGCCGAAGTGCTCCACGAGGCTGTGCGCCTCGGTGACACCGGCCGCCGCCGCCTCGCGCCGCCCGGTGCTCACCCGTCCCGCCAGCACCACGCAGGGCACGCCCCGGTCCCGGGCCGCTCCGGCCACACCGGCGACCACCTTGCCGCGCAGCGACTGGTGGTCGAACGAACCCTCACCGGTGATCACCAGGTCGGCGGCGTCGAGCGCGGCGTCCAGGCTCACCGCGCGGGTGACCAGGCCGATGCCGGACTCGCACCGGCCGCCGAGCGCCAGCACCGCCGCGCCGAGGCCGCCCGCGGCGCCGCCGCCGGGCAGCGCGCCCAGCCCGGCCGGGCAGCCCGGCAGCCGCTGCGTCAGCACCTCCGCCCAGCGGGTCAGCGCGGCGTCCAGCAGCAGCACGTCGGCCCGGTCGGCGCCCTTCTGCGGGCCGAAGACGCTGCTCGCGCCGTGCAGCCCGAGCAGCGGGTTGTCCACGTCGCCGGCGGCGACGAGCGTCGCGCCGCGCAGCCGGGGCTCCCCGTCGAGCGCGGCCACCCCGGCGAGCGCCGCGCCGCCGTACGGCAGGGCCCGGCCGGCGCCGTCCAGCGGCGTGACACCCAGCGGTACGAGCATCCCTGCGCCGCCGTCGTTGGTGGCCGAGCCGCCCAGCCCCACCACCACCGTCCGCGCGCCCGCCTCGACCGCCGCGGCGACGAGCAGCCCCAGCCCGTACGAGGTGGTGGCCTTGGGGTCGCGTTCGGCGGCGGTGAGCAGGTGCAGTCCGCACGCCTGCGCGCTCTCCAGGTACGCCGTGCCGTCGTCGGTGAGCAGGATCTCACCGGCGGCCGGGCGGCCCAGCGGGTCGACCGTGGGCACCGGCACCCGGCGCCCGCCGAGCGCCCCGGCGAGCACGTCGACGAAGCCGGGCCCGCCGTCGGCGAGCGGCCGGACCAGCAGGTCGTCACCGGGGGCGACGTCATGCCAGCCGTCGGCCACCGCGGCGGCCACGTCGGGGGCCGGCAGCGTGCCGGCGAACTTGTCCGGGCAGAGCAGCACGCGCATGCGCAGCAGTGTGGCAGGCCACATCGCGGACGGCTGCGCGATGGTCGCGTTGTGGGACCATGGGGGCGTGACTTCGACCTGGGTTGAGCCGTCCAACACCGCCACGGCGCTGCTGCTTCTCGGCCGCGGCAGCGACCCCGCCACCGAGCGTGGCGTGGAGTGTCCGGGTGATCTCCCCGCGCCGAGCGACCCCGATCTGGTGGCCCGCGCCGCCGCTGCGAAGGCGGCCCTCGGCACGAAGGTGTTCGTCCTGGGCCACCACTACCAGCGCGACGAGGTGATCCAGTTCGCCGACGTGACCGGCGACTCGTTCAAGCTGGCCCGGGAGGCGGCGGCCCGCCCGGACGCGGAGTACATCGTCTTCTGCGGCGTGCACTTCATGGCCGAGAGCGCGGACATCCTCACCTCGGACGCGCAGAAGGTGATCCTGCCCGACCTCGCCGCCGGCTGCTCGATGGCCGACATGGCGGTGCTGACGCAGGTCGAGGCCGCGTGGGACACGCTCACCGACCTGGGCATCGCGGCGGAGACCGTGCCGGTGACGTACATGAACTCGTCGGCCGACATCAAGGGTTTCGTCGGCCGCAACGGCGGCGTGGTGTGCACCTCGTCGAACGCCAAGCGGGCCCTGGACTGGGCCTTCGAGCAGGGCCGCAAGGTGCTGTTCCTGCCCGACCAGCACCTCGGCCGCAACACCGCGGTGCTGGAGATGGGCTTCTCGCTCGACGACTGCGTGCTCTACGACCCGCACAAGCCGGGCGGCGGGTTGACCCCGGAGCAGCTGCGCGACGCGAAGATGATCCTGTGGCGCGGTCACTGCTCGGTGCACGGCCGCTTCACGCTCGACAGCGTCGACGACGTACGCGAGCGGGTGCCGGGCGTGAACGTGATCGTGCACCCGGAGTGCCGCCACGAGGTGGTGAACGCCGCCGACCTGGTCGGCTCGACCGAGTTCATCATCAGGACCATCGAGGCGGCCCCGGCCGGCTCGGCGTGGGCGGTGGGCACCGAGCTGAACCTGGTACGCCGGCTCGCGCTGGCCCACCCGGACAAGCAGATCATGTTCCTCGACCGGGCGGTCTGCTACTGCTCGACGATGAACCGGATCGACCTGCCGCACCTGGTCTGGGCGCTGGAGGAACTGGTCGCCGGGCGCGTCGTCAATCAGATCACCGTCGACCCGGAGACCGCCCGACACGCCCGGTCGGCGCTGGACCAGATGCTCGCCCTTCCGGGAGCCTGATCACCGTCGGTGACCCCGCTGGTACGGGAACGCACCGGACACCCCGGTTCGTGCCCTCGCTGGCGATGTGACCGATTCCATTCCCGTCACGGAGGGCTATGCTGCCGGGGCGACGACACACGCGGCCCGTTTTTCCATGACCGCGTTCCGGGTAGCGATGAACTTCGTGCGCCCATCACTAGACACGGCAGCACCCAACGCGCTGGAGGTTGCGTTGACCGACGACGTCCTGGTCGTACACGGAGGCACTCCGCTTGAAGGGCGGATCCGCGTGCGCGGCGCGAAGAACCTGGTGTCCAAGGCGATGGTGGCCGCCCTGCTGGGCGACACACCCAGCCGGCTGTTCGACGTGCCGCGCATCCGTGACGTCGAGGTGGTCCGCGGTCTGCTCGGCCTGCACGGCGTCAAGGTCAGCGACGGCGACGAGGAGGGCGAGCTCGTCTTCGACCCCACGAACGTCGAGAGCGCCAGCACCGACCAGATCAACGTGCACGCCGGGTCCAGCCGGATCCCGATCCTGTTCTGCGGCCCGCTGCTGCACCGGCTCGGCCACGCCTTCATCCCCGACCTGGGCGGCTGCCACATCGGCCCGCGCCCGATCGACTTCCACCTTCAGGCGCTGCGCGAGTTCGGCGCGACCGTCGAGAAGACCCCGGAGGGTCTGCACCTGTCCGCCCCGAACGGGCTGCACGGCACGAAGTTCGCGCTGCCGTACCCGAGCGTGGGCGCCACCGAGCAGGTGCTGCTCACCGCGGTGATGGCCGAGGGCGTCACCGAGCTGCGCAACGCGGCCGTCGAACCGGAGATCATCGACCTCATCTGCGTGCTCCAGAAGATGGGCGCGATCATCAAGGTGCACACCGACCGGGTGATCGAGATCCAGGGCGTCAAGAGGCTGCACGGCTACACCCACCGGCCGATCCCGGACCGGATCGAGGCGGCCAGCTGGGCGGCGGCGGCGCTGGCGACCCGCGGCCACGTCGAGGTGCTGGGCGCCCAGCAGGCCGACATGATGACCTTCCTGAACATCTTCCGGTCGGTCGGCGGCGAGTACGAGGTCACCGACCTGCGCCCGCCGCGCGGCGGCAGCCCGGGCCAGGAGGGCGGCATCCGGTTCTGGCACCCGGGCGGCGAGCTGAACGCGGTGGCGCTGGAGACCGACGTGCACCCCGGTTTCATGACCGACTGGCAGCAGCCGCTGGTGGTCGCGCTCACCCAGGCCCGGGGCCTGTCGATCGTCCACGAGACGGTCTACGAGCAGCGGCTCGGCTACACCGAGGCACTGAACACGATGGGCGCCAACATCCAGGTCTACCGGGACTGCCTCGGCGGCACCCCGTGCCGCTTCGGCCGGCGCAACTTCAAGCACTCCGCGGTGATCGCCGGGCCGAGCAAGCTGCACGCGGCCGACCTGGTCATCCCGGACCTGCGGGCCGGGTTCAGCCACCTGATCGCGGCGCTGGCCGCCGAGGGCACCTCCCGGGTGTACGGCGTGGACCTGATCAACCGCGGTTACGAGGACTTCGAGGCCAAGCTGGCCGACCTCGGCGCGCACGTCGAGCGCCCCTGACCGTTCCGCGCCTTCGATCGGCCGCGCCCGGTGCACCCGTGATGTGCACCGGGCGCGGCCGGTTGGCTACCCTTGCCGCGTGCCGTCGCTGTTTCGCCGCAAGTCCGCCGACCTCGTCGAGGAGTCCGTCACCACTGTGACGACCGACGAGGAGTCCGCCGCCCGCCCCCGGGGCTACACGCCCAGCAAGAAGGAACTAGGGCAGGTCACGCCGAAGCGCCCGGTCGCCGGTCGCCGGCCGACCGCGCCGGCCAAGCCGCTGACCAAGGAGGAGGCCCGCGCGCAGCGCCGTGCCGCCCGCGCCGAGGCCGCCGCGGAGTTCCGCCGCGAGGGCGGCCCGCGTGACCGGGGCCCGGAGCGGCTGCTGGCCCGCAACGTGGTCGACTCCCGGCGGACGATCGGCACCTGGTTCTTCGGCGGTGCGCTGATCGTGCTGTTCGGCTCCAACCAGGCCATGCCGCCGATCGTGCGGCTGCTGTCGAACGTGCTCTGGGGTGCGCTGGCCCTCGGCGTGCTGATCGACTCGATCCTGATCTCTCGGAAGATCAAGCGGCTGGTCCGCGAGCGCTTCCCGAAGAGCACCGAGAAGCTCGGCTCGCTCTACTTCTACGCGATCATGCGGTCGATCACGTTCCGCCGGATGCGTGCGCCCGCGCCGCGGGTGAACATCGGCGACCAGGTCTGACCGGACCGGCCCCGAATCGGCCCCTCCCGCCCCGGCGGTGAGGGGCCGATGTGGTGCGGGCCGATGCCGCACTCAGGCCACGCCGAGCAGGCGCAGCACCGCGGTGGTGGCCGCCGCCGCGACCACGACCAGCACGAACGGCACCCGGCGCCAGGCAAGCAGCAGGCCGACGAGCACACCGGCGGGCCGGGCGTAGCCGGCGAAGCCGCCGGCCTCGGTGAGCGCCGCGGTGGCGGCGAGCGCGGCCAGCAGCGTGGCGGCACCGACCGGCAGCAGGTGGCGCGACCACTCCGGCAGGTCGAGCCGGTCCCGTAGCAGCACCCCGGCAACCCGGAAGCCGTAGGTGCCGGCGGCCAGCGCGAGGATCACGGCGATCAGCACGAGACCTCCCCCGCCCGCGCGCCCCGCCTGGCCCCGCCGTCGTCCACCGGTCCGCCGGTCCCCTCCGGCGGGGCACCGGAACCGGCAGGCACGGGGTTCGGCCCGCGGCCGGGGTCATCACCCCGCGCGGCGTCCGCATCGGGCGGCCCGGCGTCGGGGCCGGCCGGGGCGGCTTCCCGGTGGGGCGGCTCGGGCTTCACGTCGGCCGGCGCGGCGGGTGAGCGGCGGCGGACCAGCAGCGGCAGGGTCAGCGCGGCGAGCGCGAGCAGCACCGGCAGCCCGGCCGGCAGCAGCGGGGTCGCCAGCACGGCGAGGCCGGCGCCGAGGAGCGCCACCCGGCGGGTCTCCCGGTCGCGCAGGCTCGGCAGCAGCAGGGCGGCCAGCCCGGCCGGGAACGCGGCGTCGAGCCCCAGGGCGGCCGGGTCGCCGGCCGCGCCGCCGGCGAGCACGCCGAGCGCGGTGCCGGCGTTCCAGGCCAGGAACAGCAGCACCCCGGCGAGCCAGAACGCCCGCCGCCGTTCCGGCCCGGCCGGGCGGGCCAGCGCGAACGCGGTCGCCTCGTCGGTCATCAGGTGGCTGCCGAGCAGCCGCTGCGCGCGCCGCGGACCGAGCGCGCCGCCGAGGGCCAGGCCGAACGGCAGGTGCCGGGCGTTGAGGAGCAGGCCGGCGAGGACCGCCGCAAGCGGGCTGCCGGCCGCGACGAGTCCGACGGCCATGAACTGGGCGCCCCCGGCGTAGATGATCGCCGACATGGCGAGCGTGGCCCAGACGGGCAGGCCGGCGGCCACCGCCACGGCGCCGAACGACGCGCCCACGGCGAGCATCGCCGCGCCGATGGCGGCGACGTCGCGGAGCACCCGGCCGTCGCCCGTTCGGTATGCCGTACGCATGTCCATTATCCTGAACGCAAGCACACTGTTCGTCAAACCGAACACACCGACCGATGGAGCGAACACATGGCGATCGACCCCGCTCCCCCGCTCGCCACCATCGCCGCCGCGCTGCGCCGCGAGCGCGAGCGGGCGGGCCTGTCGCTCACCGAGCTGGCCCGCCGCGCCGGGATCGCCAAGTCCACCCTGTCCCAGCTGGAGTCCGGCTCCGGCAATCCCAGCGTGGAGACGCTCTGGGCGCTCGGCGTGGCGCTGGACGTACCGTTCAGCCGCCTGGTCGAACCGCCCACCGCAGCGATCCGGGTGGTCCGGGCCGGGCAGGGACCCCGGATCCGGTCCGAGCACGCCGACTTCTCGGCCACCCTGCTCGCCGCCGGAGCGCCGCACGCCCGCCGGGACGTCTACGTGATGGAGCTGGAACCCGGCGCGGTACGGCTCGCCGAGGCGCACACCCCGCGCAGCGTCGAGCACGTCGTGGTCGCCGCCGGGCGGATGCGCGTCGGCCCCGAGACCGAGCTGGTCGAGCTGGAGCCGGGCGACTACGCCACCTTCCCGGGCGACACCCCGCACCGGTACGAGGCGCTGGCCCCCGGCACCTTCGCCGTACTCGTCATGGAGCACCCGTGACCGCGGACGTCTCGGCCGGGGCCCGGTAGAGCCGGGTCACCACCTCCTCGATATCCGGTTCCACGATCGAGATGTCTCGCAGCGTGGTGAGTCCGGCCAGCCCGGCCACCACCTCGGCGACGCTCGCCCGTTCCAGCGCGAAGACCAGCCGCCGCCCGTCCGCCTCCACCCGCTGCACCGGCGCGCCGGGCAGCACCGGCGGTTCGGGCAGCGCCGCGTCCAGCTCGGCGATCACCATCCGGCGTGAGCCGTACCGGCGGTGCAGCTCCGCGATCGACCCGTCGTGCACCACCCGCCCGTGGTCGATCACCACGAGCCGCCGGCACAGCCGCTCGATGTCGGCCAGGTCGTGCGTGGTGAGCACGAGCGTGGTGTCCCCGGCCCGGCCCAGCTCGGCCAGGAAACCGCGTACCGCCTGCTTGCTCACCACGTCCAGGCCGATCGTCGGCTCGTCCAGGAACAGCACCTCCGGGCCGTGCAGCAACGCCGCGGTCAGCTCGCCGCGCATCCGCTGACCCAGCGAGAGCTGCCGGACCGGGGTGTCCAGGAACCCGTCCAGGTCGAGCAGATCCCGGCAGCGGGCCAGCCGGGCCGCGTGCTCGCCGGCGCGCACCCGGTAGACGTGCCGCAACAGGTCGAACGAGTCCCGCAACGGCAGGTCCCACCAGAGCTGCGAGCGCTGCCCGAACACCACCCCGATGCGCAGCGCCAGCCGCGTCCGGTCGGCCACCGGGCGCAGCCCGCACACCCGGGCCCGCCCCGCCGACGGGGTCAGCACGCCGGTGAGCATCTTCAGCGTGGTCGACTTCCCGGCACCGTTCGGGCCGATGTAGCCGAGCATCTCGCCGCGCTCCACCCGCAGGTCGACCCCGTCGACGGCGGTCACCGTCCGCTTCTCGCGCCGCAGCGGCCCGGCCTTCACCCGGACCGTGAACTCCTTGCGCAGCCCGTCCATCTCGATGACGCTCATGACCCCGTACTCCGGTAGTGACGGACGCCGACGCGCCAGGCCAGGGCGGCCAACGCCGCCGCGACCACAGCGACGCCCGGCGCGGCCCAGCCCGTCCAGGACGGCAGGCCGAGCGGGTCGGCGCGGCCCAGCAGCGCCAGCGCCGGGTGGTAACTGACGAAGGCGAACCCCATCCCGTACGCGAACAGCGCGCGGAACCAGCCGCCGTAGACGGTGATCGGGTACGTGGTGAAGTCGCGCCCGCCGTAAGTGACCGCGTTCGCCAGCTCGCCCGAATCGACCCAGTAGAACGACACGGTGGCGGTCATGACGAAGACCGAGCCGAAGAAGACCACGGCGGCCGGCGGGGCGACCACCGCCAGCGCGACCCGCCCCGGTGTCCACTCGATGCCGGCCGAGACGAGCGCGAACAGCAGCACTGCGAGCCCGAACACGGCCCGGGACAGCTTGCGCAGCGGCAGATCCATCAGCAGCAGTTGCGGCAGCGCCCCGAGCGGGCGGACCAGCACGGCGTCGAAGAGGCCGGTGCGCACGTACCGGGGAAGCCGTTCGATGTTGCCGACCAGCAGGTCGGCGGTGGCGAAGCCGCACGACGACAGGCCGACCACGACGAGCGTCTCGCGCAGCGTGAAGCCGCCCAGTTCCCGCGTCACGCCGAAGATCACCAGGACGGTGACCACGTCGAACACGGTGGCGCCCACGTTGCCGACCAGGTCCACCACGAACGACGTGCGGTACGCCGCCTGCGAGCGCGCCTGCGCGCCGAGCAGCGCCCGGTACGCGCGCAACTCAGCCAGATCAGCCACCCTGGACCACCAGGCGGCGCTCGGCGCGGCGCTGGACCAGCCGGCACAGGGCCAGCAGCAGCACCGCCCAGCCGGCCTGCACCCCGACCAGGGTGAGACCGGTGGCCATCGGCTCCCGCTCGACGAGCACGTCCAGCGGCACCTGGAGGATGCTGGGGAACGGCGTGGCGTACCGCAGGACCGCCTCCAGCGGGCCGGGCAGGAAGCCCAGCGGGAAGTAGAGCCCGGCCAGCACGCCCGAGCCGAGCGTCCACAGGATCATCGGGCCCCGGACGTCCTGCAACCAGTACGCGGTGGCGTTGACCAGATAGCGGCAGCCGAAGCAGACCACCACCGCGAGCAGCGCGGAGAGCAGGAACAGCGGCACCGTGGCCCAGTGCCGGGGCACGTACACCGCGAAGAAGAACGGGCCGACCACCAGCGGCGGCACCAGCCGGGCCAGCGACGCGAACCCGGCCCGGCCCAGGTCGGTCGCGAGGTAGCTGGTCACCGGGTGCACCGGCCGCAGCAGGTCGGCGGCCACCTCGCCGGTACGGATCCGGTCGGCCAGATCGGTCCAGCCCCAGATGGCGATGACCGCCAGCAGACCCTGGCCGGCCCAGACGAACGTGGCGAGCTGCGCCCGGTCGTACCCGGCCACGGTGCCCGCCGCGCCTGTCGCCGCGAGGAAGATGTAGCAGCGCATGAAGCCGAACACGGTGTTGGTGCACAGCCCGGCGACGGCGGCCTGGCGGTAGGTCGCGTGCCGCCGGAACCCGGCCGCCACGATCGCGCCGAATGTCCGAAACCATGGGGTAACGTGTGCGCCGGTGGGTGGTGCCACAGTGGCGGTGACCGAGCCCACGCCGTTACCCTCCTTCCGCAGCCACGACGTGCTGGACCGGGCGACTGTACCGGCATGTCCGGCGCCCAGCGCGAGATTTTCCAATGAGGTGACACCGCCGTGAGCGAGCGACGCGAGCCGGCCCCGGGGCCGTGCCACGCGAGCGGCGGGAGGGGTTGCCGATGAGTGGCTGGGACAGCTGGCGCGAGCCGGCCGAACCGGCCTGGGCCGCCGAGCCCACCCACGAGTGGCAGCCGCAGTTCCCCGGGCAGCGCTACCCCGGCGACATCGGCATCGAGAACCTGACGCCGCGCCCGCGCGCCGTGGTCGGCCGCGCCGAGGTACGCCCGGTCAGCCCCGCGCCCGGCGAGGACACGCACCCGGTGAGTCCGGCCGGTCCGCGTGACGCCCGCCCGGTCAGCCCGGCCGGTCCGCGCTGGGCGGACCCGGTCAGCCCGGCGACCCCACGCGACGCGCGCCGGGCCGGCCCGGCGGCGCCACGCGACACGTACCCGACCAGCCCGGCGGCCCCGCCCGGCGTACACCCGACCAGTCCGGCCGGGCCACGTGGCGCGTACCCGGACGGACCGGCAGGGCCACGCGGCGGGCACGCAGACGGGTCGGCAGGACCACGCGGCACGTACTCGGACGGGCCGGCCACCTCGCGCGGGGCGTACCCGGTCGCTTCCGCCGGTCCCGGCGGACAGCGCCCCGCGGGGCCGGGCGAGCGGCGCGGGCGTCCCGACGGCCCCGGTGCGGACGGCCGAGGGCCCCACCACGCCGGTCCGCCGCCGGAGCGGCTCGACCAACGCTGGGTGCACCCCGATGGCCCCCCGCGCCGGGCCGCCCAGCCGGGCTGGATGCCGGAGCCGAACGAGACCCCGCACCCGGCCCCGCGCTGGACCGATCGCCCGGCGGGCGGCAGGCGCGCCCCGGCCGACGGTCGTCCGGCGGCTTCCGGCGAACGATGGGACTCGCCGCCCGGCGATCACCAGGACCACTCCCCCGGCGGGCGTCGCGAACCCCTGCCCGAGGGGCGCCACCGCCCCGTCGTGGAGCCGTCACCGAACGATCCCGGCCGTGGTCGGCGTGGTCCCGGCCTCGACCGGCGCGACGACGCCGTGCCACCGTCGGAGCGGAGCGCGGCCGGATGGAGCGAGCCGGGCCGGCGTGAACCGGGCTGGAGCGAGCCGAGCCGGCGGGAACCCGGCTGGGCCGGGCCGGGCCGCGACGGACGGCGTGAACCCGGCCGTGACGGCTGGCGCGAGCCCGGCCCGCGTCCCCCCGCGGACCGGCGTGACCCGGCGGGTGGCCGGTGGGACGACCGCGCGCCGGGCCGCGAGGCCGCCGCGTACCCGGACACCCAGCGCCGGGCGCCGGAGAACGGGCGGCCCGCGCAGCCCGACCGCCACGTCCCGCAGGGACAGCGTCCGGCTGACCCGCAAGCCACCACCCCGGCAGGCCCGGCCGCCGACCAGCGTTGGCAGCGCCCGCCGGCCGACCGGCCCCGCCCGCACCAAGGCGAGTGGCCGATCGTCGAGCCGCGCCCCCGGCCGGAGCCCGACGCGCACCGGCCGGACGAGCGGCACCGCCCGCCCGTGGATCGGCCGGTACCGTCCCGGCACCCGATGCCGCCCGCCGACGGGCCGCGCCCCGACGCGCGCCGTCCCGAGCAGGACGGTTCCCCTCGCCCGGACCCGCGCGACGCCCGGCCGGCCGGTCCTGGCGCCCGGCCCGGCGGCACCGGTCCGCATACTCAGCCACACGCCGCCCGTCCGGATTCCCGGCCGCAGCAGTGGCCGGTACGGCCCGACGAGCGCCCGCCGGCGGCCCCGGACCAGACGACCGCACGCCCGGACGGATCCCGCACGGCGGCCCCGGACCAGACGACCGCACGCCCGGACGGATCCCGCACGGCGGCCCCGAACCAGACGGCCGCACGCCCGGACGGATCCCGCACGGCGGCCCCGAACCAGACGGCCGCACGCCCGGACGAGTCCGGGACGGCGCGGCCGGACGAGCGCCGAACGCCGCCGGACGCACCGAGGACGGCGCGGCCCGGGCAATGGCCCGACGCTCGTCCGGTCCGCAGGACCGACAGCCGGGCCACCGCCCCTGCCGAGTCGACCGGACATCCGCGCGCCGACGACCGTCCCCGTCCCGTCCCGGCGGTGCCGGATCCGCCGGCTGCACCGCGCCCGCCCGTGCGCCCCGGCGACGCCCCGCTGCGGCCCGTGCCGCCTGTCGATGCGGACGAGCAGCAGCGGAGGCCGGCACCGGACCCGTACGATGCGCCTTCCGGTCAGACGTCCGGCATGCCCGCGGGCCCGACGGCCGGCACACCTTCGGACTCCCCGTCCGGCGTGGCCGCTTCCGCGAGCCCGGCTACCAGCGCACCCGTATCGGGCGTGCCGGATTCCGGCAGGCCCGTCTCCGGGGCGCCCGTCCCGGGCATGCCGCGCGCCGACGCGCCTGTTCCCGGTCCGGCCACGCCGCTCGCCGGCACGCCCAGCAACGGTACGCAGACTCCGATCGGCACCGGAGGGGCGGAGCGAAGCGGGGAGCCCACCCGCCCCACGGCGTCGCGGGGACGGACGGAAGAACGGCAGGGCCCGGCTCCAGCCGTTCCGGTCCAGCCGACCGGGGCAGCGCCGGCCCGTCCCGCGCCGCCCGCCTACCCCGGCCCCGCTCCTGCCCGGCCGACCGCGCCGATCGAACCGGCGGAGCAACCCGCCCGTCCGGAAGCACCGGCCGCGCAGTCCGTCAACGAGCCGCGACCGGGTACGCCCGGCCGCCCCGGAACCGACACGGTCGCCGGACCCGTGCCGGCCACCGGCACCCGACCCGTCCCGGGCCCGGATGCCAGCCGTCGCGACGTCGGCGCGTCACCCCGGACGAGCACCCGACCCGCGCCGGACACGGACGCCGGCCGTCCCGGAACCGACGCGGCCACCCGGCCCACGCAAGGCACGGATCGCCCCGGAGCCGACGCGCCCACCCGGCCCACGCCGGACACGGACACCGGCCGCCCCGGAGCCGACGCGCTCTCCGACGGTCTCGGAGCCGAGGCATCCCCGGACCGGGGCGACGAGCCGCCGGGGAACGGCCACTCGGCGGAGCAGGCCAACCCGCCCTCCCCCGGCGCCGAGGCGTGGTTCCAGCCGGCCCAGCCCTCCCGGCCCCCAGAAGCACCGGAGCCGCCGGAGATCTTGGACGATTCCGGCCCCTCTGGGGGCCGTTTCGTACCAAGATCTCTGTCCGGCCACGACTCCACCGCCGACCCGGCCGCGCCCCTCCCCGACACCGGACCGTTTCCGGCAGCTGCGCCGTTCACCGCCACCCCGCCGGGCGACGCTGCCCCGCCGCTCCCGGCCGCCGCGTCAACCGGCGCCGCCGCCCTGCCGGCCGGCTCCGCCCCGCCACTCGACGCCGGCATCACGAACGGCACGTCGACCGCGCCGAACGCCGGCACCACCCCCGCAGCCGCCACCGCCACCGGCTCGGACACACCCGCGCCCACCAGTTCCAGCGAACCGACGAGCACCCTCGACGCACCGCCGGCCCCGGCCCCGGCACCAGCACCGGCACCCGCACGGGTCGTCACCGCGTCCGCCGACGGCGCAGCGGCCGATGCTGCAGCGACCACTCGCTCACCGGCCGCATCCGTGGGCACGCCGATCATCCCGGCGGTCGAGCGGACGACGGCAGAGGCCGGCACGCCCGCAGCCGAACCAGACAGGTCGGCCGCCGATCCCGAGCCGCAGTTCGCGGTGGCGGCCACGCCCGGCCTGCCCGGTCCCGGCCGGGAACACGCGCCGGGCCATGTCGCCTCCTCCGGCACCGCCGACGTCCGTCAGGACAGCGCGGCACCGCAGGCCACCGCCGACCAGACGGCCCCAGAGACCACCGCCGAGCACACGGCACCGCAGACCACCGCCGACCACACGGCACCAGAGACCACCGCCGAGCACACGGCCGAGGAACCGACAGCGATCGACGGCACCATCGGCGCCGACCGCACCGGGTCCGCCCCGCCCGCTCCACAGCAGGTCGGCACGGCGGCCGACGCCGCGCCCGCGCAGCCCTCGCCCACCGCTGACGGGATCGCCGTCCCCGGCAGCGCACCCGCCGAGCACGTCAGCGCCCCGACCGGCACCGAGGGCACCGGCACCACCCCGGCCGAACAGCCGCTCGCCGGCATCCCTTCGACCGGCACCGGCCACAGCGACACCCTCGGCGACGGACCAGAGCGCGCCGACGACCTTGAACACGCCACGCCCGCGCAACCGGGACAGGCGCCGGCCCGCACCGGCGACGGCGGACCGGCCCCGACCGGCACCGACGACGCGCGGGAACCGCGTACCCCCGACGCCGGAACCGGCGACGACGCGGGCCCGGCGGCGGGCGCCGAACCGCAGCCCCCGGTGGACCCGGAGCAGGCCCTCGCCGAGGTCGGCTGGGAACTGGATCCGCGTACGCTGCGCGAGCGGGCCCCCGACCCGGCCCGGTTGCGGGTGATCCGGGACGGGCTCACCGGCAAACTGGACACCACGCTCGACAACCGGAGCCGGGCCCGGCTGCTCAGCCTGCGGTCGGTGGCGTCCCGGATCCTCGGTGACCTGGACGACGCGCTCGGGGACGCGCGGCTGGCCGTCACGTACGCGGAGGCCACCGGCGAGTTCCGGCGGACCGCGCTGGCCCGCGCGCGCCTCGCCGAGGCGCTGCGGTGGCGGGGTGACCACGCGGAGGCGGACCGGCTCTTCGCCGAGGCGAACTCGCCGGAGCTGCCGGACCGGCTGCGCGCGCTGCTGCACGAGCACGCCGGGCGGTGCTGCTACGACCAGGGGCGGCTGACCGAGGCGTGCCTGCACTTCGAGCGGGCGCTGGACCTGCGTCACGGCGAGGACGCGCAGCTCGACGCCCGGATCGGGATGGCGCTGGACGCGGTCGCGGAGCGGGCCGCCGCGGACGGTTTCGGGCCGCCGCCGCGCCGAGCCGAGGAGGTGCTCGGCACCCCGCGCCTGCCGGTGGCGACGTTCGACGAGGAGCAGCAGCTCTGGGGGTACGCGAACGCCGACGGCGAGATGGTCGTCGCGCACCGGTACGCCGAGGCGCAGCCGTTCCACGAGGGCCTGGCCTGGGTACGGCGGCCGGAGGCCTCCCGGTGGGCGCTCATCGACACGTCCGGCGCGGCGCTGATCGAGGCGAACAACGGCTACCGCTCGGTGGTGCCCTTCTCGGAAGGGCTGTCCTGGGTGTCGATGGACGGCAAGGGCCGGTGGATGGCCGTCGACCGGATGAACATCGTGAAGATCCCGCCCGGGTACGAGGAGGCGCGGCCCTTCCGCAACGGCCTGGCGGCGGTACGGCAGAACGGCGGCTGGGGCGCGGTGGACCTGACCGGCGAGGTGGTGGTGCCGACCCGCTACCACCGTCTCGGCACGCCGCTGGCCGACGGCCGGGAGGTCGACGGGTTCACCGCCGACGGACTGGCGGTGGTCGAGCTGGCCGGCCGCCGGGGTGTGGTGGACCGGGCCGGCCGGGTGGTGGTGACACCGGCGTACCCGACGGTGGTGGTGCACCCGGTGGCGTTCCTGGTCGCCACCGAGTCGGGCCGGTGGGGCGCGCTGGACCGGCGCGGCGAGCCGCTCATCGACCCGGTGCACCCGGGGCGCACGGCGGTCGTCGCGGAGATCGACCGGCTGCTCGCCGACGCCAGCCCGGTGCTCTGACCCGCGCCCGGCGCGCCACCCCGGAGCGGCGGCGACCCGGCCCGTCAGCGACCGGCACCCCCGGGCCGGCCGCTCACGCCGTCGGCGGAGGGCCGAGCAGCTCGATGCCGTTGCGGGCGGCGGCGTGCCCGAGCGCGGCCGGGTCGATCGGCGCCGGGTCGGGCAGCCGGCGGTGCGGCGCGGGTACGCCTGCTTCCGCGGCGAACCGCTCGAACCCGGCCGGGGTGGTGATCTGGAGCGCGCGCAACGGCTCGTCCGGGCCGACCACGAAGGTGTGCGCCAGGCCCACCGGCAGCAGGACGAAGTCACCGGGACCGGCGGTGAGCGTATCGCCGTCGCAGTGGAACCGGGCGGTGCCGGAGAGCAGGTAGAACATCTCGTCCTCGACCTGGTGGCGGTGCAGTGGCGGGGCGAAGCCGGGCGGGTTCACGAACTCGGCGACGGTGAGGCGGTCCCGGGTGTGCCGGCCGCCGGCCTTCAACGTGCACAGGTTGCCGAGGAACCAGTACGCCTCGCCGTCGTCGGGGCCGAGCAGGTAAGGGCGGACGGACATGGGCGGCCTCCGATTTCAGTGAATGCGAGAACATTCGATAGCTACGAGTCTAGTGAATATATTGTTAGTATCGCGAGGTCATGGCTGGAGTCAAGGACGGCAAGCCGACGCGCCCCTACCGCTCGGCGGTGCGCGAGGAGAGCGCCCGGCGTACCCGGCAGGCGGTGGTGCGGGCGGCGACCGACCTGTTCGTCACGCGCGGATACGCGGCGACGTCGCTGGCCGACGTGGCCGCCGAGGCGGGCGTCGCCCGGCCCACCGTGTTCGCCGTGTTCGGCTCCAAGGCCGCCCTGCTGCGCCAGGTGCTCGACGAGGCACTCGCCGGTGACGACGAGCCGGTGCCGGTGGCGCGCCGCCCCTGGTTCCAGCCGGTCTGGGAGGCGACCGACCAGGGCGCGGTGCTCGACGCGTACGCCGGGGTCTGCACGCTGATCGGCCACCGCGCGGCCGGCGCCTTCGAGACGGTGCGCCGCGCTGCGGACGAGGCGCCCGAGGTGGCCGAGCTGTGGGAGACGCTGCTGCGCAACCGCCGCGCGGGGGCCGCCATGGTGGTCGACCGGCTAGTCACCCTGGACGGCCCGCTCCGGCCGGACGCGGGCACCGGACACGCGGTCGACGCGCTGTGGTTCTACAACGACCCGGCGCACTACGCGGCGCTGGTGCAGCGGTGCGGGTGGCCGGAGGAGAGTTTCCGGCGGTGGCTCGCCGCCCGGATGCGCGACGCGCTGCTGGGGGCGTGAGCGCCGGACGGCGTCCGGGACCGGGCGGGTCTAGGGTCGGGAGCATGGAATTCCGTCACCTGGGCCGCTCCGGCCTGATGGTCAGCGAGATCTCGTACGGCAACTGGATCACCCACGGCTCGCAGGTCGAGGAGGACGCGGCGGTCGCGTGCGTCCGCGCCGCCCTCGACAGCGGCATCACCACCTTCGACACCGCCGACGTGTATGCGGGCACCCGCGCCGAGTCGGTGCTCGGCCGGGCGCTCAAGGGCGAGCGCCGCGAAGGACTGGAGATCTTCACCAAGGTCTACTGGCCGACCGGTCCCGGCCGCAACGACCGCGGCCTGTCCCGCAAGCACATCATGGAGTCGATCGACGGCTCGCTGCGCCGCCTCCAGACCGACCACGTGGACCTCTACCAGGCCCACCGCTACGACTACAGCACGCCGCTGGAGGAGACGATGGAGGCCTTCGCCGACGTCGTACACTCCGGCAAGGCGCACTACATCGGCGTCTCCGAGTGGAAGGCGTCCCAGCTGCGCGAGGCGCACGCGCTCGCCCGTGAGCTGCGCATCCCGCTGATCTCGAACCAGCCGCAGTACTCGATGCTGTGGCGGGTCATCGAGACCGAGGTGATCCCCACCAGCGAGGAGCTGGGTATCGGCCAGATCGTCTGGTCGCCGATGGCACAGGGTGTGCTGTCCGGGAAGTACCTGCCGGGCCAGCCGCCGCCCGCCGGCTCCCGCGCCACCGACGAGAAGTCCGGCGCCGGGTTCATCGCCCGGTTCATGACCGACGACGTGCTCACCCGCGTGCAGCGGCTCAAGCCGCTGGCCGAGCAGGCCGGGCTGACCATGCCGCAGCTCGCCGTCGCCTGGGTGCTCCAGAACCCGAACGTCTCCTCGGCGATCGTCGGCGCGTCCCGGCCGGAGCAGGTGCACGACAACGTGAAGGCGGCAGGCGTGAAGCTCGACGCCGACCTGCTCAAGGCGATCGACGAGATCGTCGAGCCGGTCACCGAGCGGGACCCGGCGAAGACCGAGAGCCCGGCTCAGCGCCCGTGACGTCGTGCCGTTCCCGGGCCGGCTCGCACCGGCCCGGGAACGACCCGGTCGGCTACTCCCAGAAGCGGATCAGGGCGTAGCCGATCTGGTACAGCTCGCGCGGCAGGCCGAGGGCGTCGCCGACGGCGAAGACCGCGCCGAAGAACACCCGGTTGATCTGCGGGCTCCACAGCAGCGCGAACAGCAGGATGAAGCCGTACGGGGCGAACAGGTCGTACATCCGCCGGTAGGCGGGACTGAGCCACGGCTGGAGCATGTTGCCGCCGTCCAGGCCCGGCACCGGCAGCAGGTTGAGCACGCTGGCGGTGAGCTGAAGGAACGCGAGCAGCCCGACGCCGGCCCAGAACTCCAGCGGCCCGCCCAGTTCCGGCCCCCACGCCACCGTCGCCACCAGCACCAGCGTGAACAGCACGTTCGTGGCCGGCCCGGCCAGGCTGACGAGCGTGTGGCGCAGCCGGCCGGGGATGGCGTGCCGGTCCACCCAGACCGCGCCACCGGGCAGGCCGATGCCGCCGAGCAGCACCACGACCACCGGCAGCACGATCGACAGCAGCGGGCTCGTGTACTTCAGCGGGTTGAGCGTGAGGTAGCCCCGATGCGCGATGTCCCGGTCACCGGCCCGGTACGCGACCACGGCGTGCGCGTACTCGTGCAGGCACAGCGAGACCAGCCAGCCCGAGACGACGAAGAGGAACACGTCGAAGCCGACGTTGCCGTACCGGTTCCAGGTCATCACCCCGGATGCGACGAAGAGCGCCACCAGGGCCAGGAAGATCGGGCTCGGCCGGAACGCCACCCGGGGAACGCCGAGGACCAGCGGCTCGCCCGGTCGGTCGTAGCCGGTCATTCGGCCGGAGGTTGCAGGCTCATCCGGTAGTCCACCCGGTCGTCCTCGACCAGCGCGACGGAGGTGACGCCGGATGCCGCGAGCTCCCGCCAGGTCTGGCCGATCCACGACTCGGCGTCCGCCTGGCTCGTGAACGACTCGGCGGGTCCGTCGACCGCGTCGCCGTTCGTGCCCTCGTACCGCCAGCTCCACGCCATCTGCGCGTCTCCCCTCGCCGCCGTCCCGTCCGGGACGAACCTCCGCAAGCGTAGTCGCCCGCCCACGACGCTTCACCCCTCGACCGGCGCGGGCCGACGCGCGGGTGCCCGCAAGGTTCGGCCGTCACCAGCGGGGTATCCACGCCGGACGTCGTCGGCGAGGGAGGACACCATGCGGCCGTTGCGGGAGATGGACACCGAGGAGGTACGGGCGATGGCGGTACGCGGCGGCATCGAGGCGGCCCACGAGATGGACCGGGAGGAGCTGCTCGACGCGCTCCTCGCCCGCCCCGGCGAGGGAGCCTGGCAGGAGGATCCGAAGCCGGTTGACGTGAATCCCAACGACTATCGCTTCGAGGCCCCCGAGCGCCGACCGCGATGAACCACCTCTCACTGCCCCGCCCGGGCGGCGGCATCTAAGGTACGGGGCATGTCCGTTGACGGGTGGCACACCCTCCTGGTGCTCGGCGGTATCCGCTCCGGCAAGTCCGAGATCGCCGAGTCGCTGGTCGCCGACGCGCCCACAGTCCGGTACGTGGCGACCGCCCCGGCCGGGGATCCCGAGGACACCGAGTGGGCGGCCCGCCTCGCGACGCACCGCGCCCGCCGGCCGGGGAGCTGGACCACCGAGGAGACGGCCGCGAACCCGGGCCGACTGGTCGAGGTGATCGCCGCCGCCGGGCCGAACGAGACGCTGCTCGTGGACGACCTGGGCGGCTGGGTGACGGTGCTGCTCGACCCGGCCCACCAGCCGGCCGACGACACCGCCACGATCGCCGAGCTGGCCGCGGCGGTGCGCTCCAGCACCGCCCGGCTGGTGCTGGTCAGCCCCGAGGTGGGCCTGTCCCTGGTGCCCACCACGCCGCTCGGCCGGGCGTTCACCGACGCGCTCGGCGCCGCCAACCGCGCGGTCGCCGACGCCTGCGACGCGGTCGCGCTGGTGGTCGCCGGTCAGACCACGTGGCTCAAGCCGGCCGCTCCGGCCCCCGCCCACGCCGTGCCGCCCGCCGCCGCGTCGCCCGAGGCCGAGCCGAGCCGCGACGCGGCTCCCCAGGTCGCGACATCCTGGGCCACGGCACCCCGGCCCGCGCCGGACCAGGCCGCGCCGACCGGAGCCGCCGCGAACCGGACCGCGCCGGCTCAGGCCGTACCGGCCGACCTCGGCGCCGGGGACGTGACGCTCCCCGAGGTGCTGCCCCCGGCCGCCGCCCCCGTGCCCGCCCCGGCCACCCCTGACACGCCGGGTACGGGCGACTGGGCCGCACCCACCATGGCGCTGCCGATGATCGCCACCGGCCTGGTCATCCAGCCGGGCATGGAACTGCCGATGCCCGACGACTACACCGGACCGCAGGCGGTCGACCGGCTCGCCACCCTCGACATCCCCGGTGCCGGTCTCGGCGTGCTGGAGCAGGTGGTCGGCTTCGCCGCCGCCACCCAGAGCACCTCGACGCCGCGTCCGTGGGACTCCGTACGCGTCCTGCTGATCCGGGGCGACCACGAGGGGGGCGCGTCGGCCGGCGCGACGCCCGGCGAGTCGGCCCGCCGTGCCCGGCAGGCCCGCGCCGGCCGGGGCGCGCTGGCCCGGCTCGCCGCCGAGAACCGGGCCGGCCTGCAGATCGTCGAGGCGCCCGTCTCGGCGCCGATGGAGGACGGCCCGGCCCTGCCCGCCGACGAGGTCGAGGCGGCCCTGCGCTACGGCTGGCGGCTCGCCGAACAGGCCGCCGACGCCGGGGTGCAGCTGCTGGTGCTCGCCGCCTGCGGCGCGGGCGCCGAGGCGGCCGCCGCGGCGGTGCTCGCGGCCACCGCGGGGGCGGAACCGCCGACCGTGCTCGGCCGGGTGGTCACCGAGCAGGGCGAGATCGACGACACCGCGTGGATGGTCCGCTGCGCGACGGTACGGGACGCGCTGCACCGCACCCGGCGCTCCGCCCGGGAGGCCAAGGACGTGCTGGCCGAGCTGGGCGGCGGCGACATCGCGCTGGCCACCGGCGTGCTGCTGGGCGCCACCGCCCGCAAGGTGCCGGTGCTGCTGGACGGCCCGGTCGGCACCGCCGCCGCCATGGTCAGCCGCGACCTGGCCGGCCAGGCCCGGCACTGGTGCCTGCTGCCCGACCACGGCGGCCGTCCGGGTGTGCGGCTCGCCGCCGACGTGCTCGGTCTGACCCCGCTGGTGGACCTGCGGCTCGACCTGGGCGAGGGGGCGACCGCGCTGGCCGCGCTGCCGCTGCTGCGCTCCGCGCTGACGCTCGCCGCCACGCTGCCGGTGCACCCGTCGCTGGGCGGGCCCGACGACGACGGCGACACCGACGACGGCCGGACCGGCGGCGGACCGGACTTCGCCGAGCCGGAGCCGACCGGCCCGGGACCGGCCACCGTCGGGGCCGACGAGCCGGTCCCCCCCGGCCGACGTGCCGACTGAGGCGCGGCTCGCCGACGGCATCCGGCTGGCGCTCACCACGTTCACCACCCTCCCGGTACGCGCCGGCCGGGTCGACCGGGCCGCCGCCGGCACCGCGATGGCGCTCGCCCCGCTGGTCGGCGCGCTGCTCGGCGCCGTACTCGGCGGGGTGCTGCTGCTCACCGGCGCGCTCGCGCCACCGCTCGTCGCCGCCGTGGTGACAGTGGGGCTGGGCGCCCTGCTCACCCGGGGCCTGCACCTGGACGGGCTGGCCGACACCGTCGACGCGCTCGGCTCGTACCGGCGCGGCCCGGCCGCGCTGGAGATCATGAGGCAGCCGGACGTCGGCCCGTTCGGGGTGGTCGCGCTCGTGGTCGTACTCCTGCTCCAGAGCGCGGTGCTCGCGGAGCTGGCCGGCCGGGACGCCCTCGCCGCGTTCGCCGCGGTGGTCGCGGCCACCGCGGCCGGGCGGCTCGCGGTCGGCCTGGCCTGCCGGCGCGGCGTGCCGGCGGCCCGGCCCGAGGGCCTGGGCGCGCTCGTCGCCGGCACGGTCGGCTGGGCCGCCCCGGCGCTCGGCGCGGTCGCCGTCGCGCTGGCGGCGGTGCCCGCGGTGCCGGACCGTCAGTGGCAGGGGCCGCTCGTCGTGCTCGGCGCGCTCGCCGTCGCGGCCGGGCTCCTCCGGCACCTGGTACGCCGTTTCGGCGGCATCACCGGCGACGTGCTCGGGGCGCTCGTGGAGATCGTCACCACGCTGTCCTACCTGGGACTGGTGCTGACCGGCTGAGCGTCACCGGTCCGGGCGGGTAGCGTTCGGGGCGAGTGCACCGGCGCGGTCGAGGGGGACGGCATGCTCATCACGGACGACTTCCTGCCGGTACCGGTGCCCGAGTCGCTCGACGCGACGTACCTGGTACCGATCACCGGGCTACCCAAGGTGAGCCCGAAGACCGCCGTGGAGGGGCTGGCCGGCCGGCTCGCCGAACCGGTCCACGGGCTGGCCCGGCAGATGCTCGACAGCCCGCTGATGACGGTGGACACCCGTACCGTCGACGAGTTCCCCGAGCTGCCGCCGGACCTGCTCACCGCGTTCGGCGCGACCGAGGAGCAGCTGGCCCGGCTGGCCGCCGCCACCCACCTGGTCGTGGTGCAGGCCGAGTACCGGCCCGGCTGGCCGCCGGCGCACGAGTGGGCCGCCCGCGCGGTGGCCGCGGCGGTCGCCGAGACGGTCGGCGGGGACGTGGTGGACGTCTTCGGGCTCCAGTTCCTCGACCCGGCGGCGGCGCTGCGCTCGCTGCCCGACGAGCAGGGCCGGATCCGGCTCGTCGACTGGGTGCTGGTGCCCTACTCCTCGGACTCCGACGGGCTGTGGTTCACCACGAAGGGGCTGCGCCGGTTCGGGCTGCTGGAGTTGCAGGCGCAGGGCGTACCGGACCACCTGACCCGGGCGTGGGGCGCGGTGATGACCGGCGCGGCCCGGCGGCTGCTGCGGGACTGGACCGACGGGCTCGCCGGCGAGGAGGTGCCCGCCTTCGTGCAGCTTCCGGTGCTGGCCACGGTGACCGGGCACGACATCGCCGTGGCGTACGGCAATCCGGAGCAGCACGGCGCGACCGCCCCGGTGCTGCTGCGGCTGGAGCTGGACCCGGCCACCGACCCGGACGCCGACTCGTTCCTGAGCCTCAACCCGCCGCCCGGGCATCCGGGGCCGCCCGGCCGCTACTTCGCCGCCGCCTGCGCGACGCTGTTCAACGGCATCCAGCCGGACGTGCGCTACACCCGCACCGGTGACGCGATGAGCCGCGCGGTGGAGACCGCCCGCGCCGCGCTCGGCGACATCCGGGCCCGCTTCCTGGCCGGGCGGCTGCCCGAGGAGAGCCAGCTCGTGGTCAAGTACGGCCTGCCCGGCGACGACGGCCCCGAGTATGTCTGGGCCGGGGTGACCTCGTGGGACACCCCGGAACGGATCGTCGGCGCGAGCGCCAGCGACGCCAACACCGACCCGAGTGTGCGGATCGGCTCCCCCGTGGTGGTGGAGGCGTCGGACGTCGTCGACTGGGCCGTGCTGGACGGCACCGGCGTGCTGGAGGGCGGCTGGACGCAGGCCGTCCTCGACGCCGGTGAGCGCGGCGAGGACTGACCCGCGCGGTTTCCGCACGCCGAGAGCCGGCCCGCCTCCGGGCTCAGCGCACCGAGGGCTCGACGAACGGTGGCCTGGTCAGGCGCATCCGGGCACGGCGGCCCCGGATGTCCACCTCCAGCTCGTCCCCGTCGGCCGGCTTCGGGTCGGTGTCGACGAGCGCCAGCGCGATGCCGTGCTTGAGCGTCGGGCTGAACGTGCCGCTGGTGACGGTGCCGACCTGCCGGTCGCCCGCGTACACGGCCATGCCGGGGCGCGGGATGGCCCGGTCGACGGCAGTGAGGCCGCGCAGCGTACGGGCCGGACCGGCGGCCTTCTCGGCGAGCAGCGCGTCCCGGCCCCAGAACGCCGGCTTGTCCCAGCCCACCGCCCAGCCGGAGCGGCCCTGCACCGGGGTGATCTCCAGGGACAGGTCCTGCCCGTGCAGCGGGTAGCCCATCTCGGTGCGCAGCGTGTCCCGGGCG
Source organism: Micromonospora sp. WMMB482 (assembly GCF_019038635.1). Taxonomy (NCBI): domain Bacteria; kingdom Bacillati; phylum Actinomycetota; class Actinomycetes; order Micromonosporales; family Micromonosporaceae; genus Micromonospora; species Micromonospora sp. WMMB482. The sequence goes on from NZ_JAHOPD010000020.1 coordinate 548,192, forward strand.
GCCAGGCCACAGGCCCGTACGTCGTCGGCCGCGGCGAAGATCGCGTCCCAGACGGCGACCGCGTGCTCGGCCGGAACGACCAGCTCGTAGCCCAGCTCGCCGGTGTAGCCGGTGCGGCACACGGTCAGCTCCACCCCGTCCAGGCCGGCGGCGGAGAAGCTCATGTAGTCGTGGCCGGTGGGCAGGCCGAGCGCGTCCAGCAGATCCGCCGAGCGCGGCCCCTGGACGGCGAGCACCGCGTACGCCTCGTGCTCGTCGGTGACCGTCACGCCCGCGGGCGCGCCGGCACGCAGCCGGCGGGCGACCTCGGCGGTGTTGGCCGCGTTGGGCACCAGGAAGACGTGGTCGCCGGCGTGCAGGTAGGCGATGATGTCGTCCACCACGCCGCCGGTGGCCTCGTCGCAGCAGAGCGTGTACTGCGCCTGGCCGGGCGCGATCCGGCCGAGGTCGTTGGTGAGGCAGGAGTTGACGAAGTCCGCCGCGCCCGGCCCGGTGACCCGGATCTTGCCCAGGTGCGAGACGTCGAACACGCCGACGCCCTCGCGGACGGCCGTGTGCTCCTTGAGCACGCCGCCACCGGCGTACTCCAGCGGCATCTGCCAGCCGCCGAAGGGGGCGAACTTCGCGCCGAGCGCGGTGTGCCGCTCGTGCAGCGGGGAACGGCGCAGCCGGGTCTCGGCGGCGTCGGAGGTCACCTCGGTCATGGGTGGCAACTTACCGGCCCGGACCGCTGTGGTTAGCATCGGCGGGATCCCGTCGGCACGCATCGGCGGGACAGCCACGTCTCCCGGCGGGTAGGTTGCCGCCGGAGAGACCTTCACCGCCGGTACGCGACGACGCGGCCGGCCCGGCCCGCCCGGAGTAGCTTTCGTGACATCGCCCCGCACCACCCTCAGCCTGGTCGACACCGACCCCGCCGAACTCGCAGTCGACGCGATCGTGATCGGCGTGCACAGCCAGACCACCGAGCCGGGCAGCGGCGCACCCGCCCACGCCCTGCTGCTGGCGAGCGGTGCGGAGAGCATCGCCGCCGCGTTCGACGGAAAGCTGACCGAGACGCTGGCCCTGCTCGGCGCGACCGGTGGCCCGGGCGAGGTGATCAAGCTGGCCACGCTGGGCACCGTGTCCACGCCGCTGGTCGTGGCAGTCGGCCTCGGCCCGGAGCCCTCCGGTGCCGCCCCGGCACCGGAGTCGCTGCGCCGGGCCGCCGGTGCCGCGGTGCGGGCGCTGGCCGGCGCCCCGCGCGTCGCCCTGGCCCTGCCGCTGCCCGACGACGCCGACGCCCCGGCCGCGCTGCGCGCGGTCGCCGAGGGCGCGCTGCTGGGCGGCTACCGGTTCGCCGGCTACAAGACCAAGCCGCAGCCGGCCCGGCGCGAGCCGGTGGCCGAGGTGCTGGTGGCGGTGCCGGACGCGGCCGACGCGACCGCCCAGGCCGAGATCGCGCGGGCGCAGGCGGTGGCCGGCGCGGTGCGGGCCAGCCGGGACTGGGTCAACGCCGCGCCGAACGAGCTGCGCCCCCCGGCGTTCGCCGACGTCGTCTCCGCCGCCGCCCGCGAGGCCGGACTGGAGGTCGAGGTGCTGGACGAGGCGGCGCTGAAGGCCGGTGGCTACGGCGGCATCCTCGCCGTCGGTCAGGGCTCCGAGGCCCCGCCGCGGCTGGTGAAGCTCACCTGGACGCCCGAGGGCGGCGGCAACGGCAAGCGGGTCGCGCTGGTCGGCAAGGGCATCACGTTCGACACCGGCGGCATCTCGATCAAGCCGGCGCAGGGCATGTGGGAGATGAAGTCGGACATGGCCGGCGCGGCGGCCGTCGGCGCGGCCATGCTGGCGGTCGCGGCGCTCAAGCCGTCGGTGACCGTCACCGGCTACCTGCCGATGGCGGAGAACATGCCGTCGGGCACCAGCTACCGCCCGGGCGACGTGATCAGCATGTTCAACGGCAAGAAGGTGGAGGTGCTCAACACCGACGCCGAGGGCCGGATGGTGCTGGCCGACGCGATGGCGCGGGCCTGCGCGGACGGCGCGGACTACCTGTTCGAGACCTCGACGCTGACCGGCGGGCAGGTGATCGCGCTGGGCAAGCGGATCGCCGGTGTGATGGGTACCCCGGAGCTGTGCGAGCGGGTGCGGGTGGCCGGTGACGCGACCGGCGAGCCGGCCTGGCCGATGCCGCTGCCGGACGACGTGCGCAAGGGCATGGAGTCGGAGGTCGCGGACATCTCGCAGGTCAACGCCGGGATGGACCGGGCCGGGCACATGCTCCAGGGCGGGGTGTTCCTGCGCGAGTTCGTGACCGACGACGTGGCGTGGGCACACATCGACATCGCCGGCCCGGGCTACCACTCGGGCGAGGCGACCGGCTACTGGACCAAGGGCGGCACCGGTGTGCCGGTGCGGACGCTGCTGCACCTGGTCGAGGACGTCGCCGCCCACGGCTGACGGGTAAGGAAGGGCCCCTTCTTAACGCCTGGCGTTGTAGAAGGGGCCCTTTTTAACACTTGGGTTCAGGTAGCTCAGAACAGCTCGGGCCGGCGCTTGCGGCGCTCGTTGTAGTCGCGCATGCGCTGGGGGTAGCCCATCAGCCGCACGTCGTAGATCGGGATGGCGATCCGGTGCGCCCAGCGGCGGGCCTCGTCCGGCCCGCCGACGCGCCGCCGGGTCCACTCGCCGTCGTCGGCGATCAGCATGATCGTGGTCTCGGTGACCGTCGTGCGGGGTTCGATGTACGCCTCGACGCCCTTGCGGGTCCGGACGAAGTTCTCCAGATGGTCCAGATCGGCGCGGTCGGCGGCGCGGTCGCGGCTCGCCGGGACCGCCCGCTTGCGTCGTCGGAACAGCCCCACCGAATCCACTCCTCCCCCACCGCCGTCATCGAGGACGGTGCCAAGGGTACGTGTCGCCGACGTGTCGTTGGGCACCTCGGTACGCGCTCGGTCCGTGGTGGTGACAAGATGACCGAGGTGGGGTGTGCCTGTTACTTCGCCGTAACCCCCGATGCAGTGACGCGACCTGGGAGTTGGATGTGAGCGAGCCGAACGACACGACCTTCGACATCGTCATCCTCGGAGGTGGTAGCGGCGGCTACGCGGCGGCGCTGCGTGCCGCCCAGCTGGACCTCTCCGTCGCCCTCATCGAGAAGAGCAAGCTGGGCGGGACCTGCCTGCACAACGGGTGCATCCCGACCAAGGCGCTGCTGCACGCCGCCGAGATCGCCGACCAGACCCGTGAGTCCGAGCAGTTCGGCGTGAAGGCCGAGCTGGTCGGCATCGACATGAAGGCGGTCAACTCGTACAAGGACGGCGTGATCTCCCGTCTGTACAAGGGCCTCCAGGGCCTGGTGGGCAGCAGCAAGAAGATCACCTTCGTGGCGGGCGCCGGCAAGCTGGTCGGCAAGAACGTCGTCGAGGTCGACGGCAAGCGCTACACCGGCCGCAACGTCGTGCTGGCCTCCGGCTCGTACGCCAAGAGCCTGCCCGGCCTGGACGTCGACGGCGAGCGGATCATCACCAGCGACCACGCGCTGACGCTGGACCGCGTCCCGTCGTCGGCGATCGTGCTCGGCGGCGGCGTGATCGGCGTCGAGTTCGCCAGCGTCTGGAAGTCCTTCGGCGTGGACGTGACGATCGTCGAGGCGCTGCCCCGCCTGGTCGCTGCCGAGGACGAGGAGTCGTCGAAGGCGCTGGAGCGGGCGTTCCGCAAGCGGAAGATCAACTTCAAGGTCGGCAAGCCGTTCGAGAAGGTCGAGAAGACCGACAAGGGCGTGAAGCTGACCATTTCCGGCGGCGACACGGTCGAGGCCGAGCTGCTGCTGGTCGCCGTGGGCCGCGGCCCGAACACCGCCGGCCTCGGCTACGAGGAGCAGGGCGTCAAGATGGACCGCGGCTACGTGCTGACCGACGAGCGGCTGCGCACCAGTGTGCCGAACGTCTACGCGGTCGGTGACATCGTGCCCGGTCTGCAGCTCGCGCACCGCGGCTTCCAGCAGGGCATCTTCGTCGCCGAGGAGATCGCCGGGAAGAACCCGGCCGTGATCGACGAGGCTGGCATCCCGCGTGTCACCTACTGCGACCCGGAGCTGGCGTCGGTCGGCCTGACCGAGGCGAAGGCCAGGGAGCAGTACGGCGCCGACAAGATCAAGACCTACAACTACAACCTGGGCGGCAACGGTAAGAGCCAGATCCTCAAGACCGCCGGCCACGTGAAGCTGGTCCGGGTGGACGACGGCCCGGTGGTCGGCGTGCACATGGTCGGCGCCCGGGTCGGTGAGCTGATCGGCGAGGCGCAGCTCATCTACAACTGGGAGGCGTACCCGGCCGAGGTGGCGCAGCTCGTGCACGCCCACCCGACGCAGAACGAGGCTCTGGGCGAGGCGCACCTGGCCCTGGCCGGCAAGCCGCTGCACGCGCACGCCTGACACGACAACCGCGGCGTCCGGCGACGGGCGATGATCCCACCAGGGGAATGAAGGAGTCTGGAGAACATGCCGGTATCGGTCACCATGCCCCGGCTCGGCGAAAGCGTCACCGAGGGCACCGTCACGCGCTGGCTCAAGCAGGAGGGTGACACCGTCGAGGTCGACGAGCCCCTGCTCGAGGTGTCGACCGACAAGGTCGACACCGAGATCCCGTCCCCCGCGGCGGGCGTGCTGAGCCGGATCGTGGTCGGCGAGGACGAGACCGCCGAGGTCGGCAGCGAGCTGGCGGTCATCGCCGGCGAGGGCGAGGACGCGGGCGCGGCTCCCACCGAGAAGGCCGAGCCGGCCACCGAGCCGACGGCCGCCGCCGAGGGCACCGGACCCGAGCCGGAGCAGGCCGAGCAGGCCGAGGAGGCCGCCGCCGAGCCGGGCGCCGAGGCCGAGCAGTCGGCCGTCGAGGAGCCGGCCGAGCCCGCCGCGCCGTCGGGCGAGGGCACGCCGGTGACCATGCCGGCCCTGGGCGAGAGCGTCACCGAGGGCACCGTCACCCGCTGGCTCAAGCAGGTCGGCGAGACCGTCGAGGTGGACGAGCCGCTGCTGGAGGTCTCCACCGACAAGGTCGACACCGAGATCCCGTCGCCGGTCGCCGGCACGCTGCAGGAGATCAAGGTCGCCGAGGACGAGACCGCCGACGTCGGCGCCGTACTGGCGATCGTCGGGGTGGCCGGCGCCGCGCCCGCGAAGGCGGAGCCGAAGCCGGAGCCGCCGGAGCCGAAGGCCGAGCCCAAGGCGGAGGCAAAGCCCGAGCCCAAGGTCGAGCCGAAGCCGGAGCCCAAGGTCGAGGAGCCGACCCCGGGCATGTCCTACAACGAGCCGGCCGCCGAGGCGGAACAGGCCGCGCAGCCGGTCAAGGCCGAGGAGGCCGCGCAGCCGGCCGCGCCGACCGCTCCGCAGCAGCGCCCGAGCGCCCCGGCCGAGCACGGCGATGACGCCGCCGGGTACGTGACGCCGCTGGTGCGCAAGCTCGCCGCCGAGCACGGCGTGGGCCTGGGCTCGCTCAAGGGCACCGGTGTGGGTGGCCGCATCCGCAAGCAGGACGTGCTGGAGGCGGCCGAGAAGGCGAAGGCCGCCAAGGCGGCGCCCGCCGCCGCTCCGGCCGCCAAGGCCGAGGCCCCGGCCAAGCCGGCCGCCAAGCCGGAGCCGAGCGCCAAGCGGGGCACCACGGAGAAGCTGCCGCGGATCCGGGCCACCATCGCCAAGCGGATGCAGCAGTCGCTGCACGAGACGGCGCAGCTGACCACCGTCGTCGAGGTCGACGTCACCAAGGTCGCCAAGCTGCGGGCGCGGGCCAAGGACTCGTTCCAGGCCAAGCACGGCGTGAAGTTGTCCTTCCTGCCGTTCTTCGCGCTGGCCGCGATCGAGGCGCTCCAGACGTACCCGATCATCCAGGCCAGCATGGACCTGGACGGCGGCACGATCACCTATCCGGCCGCCGAGCACCTGGGCATCGCCGTGGACACCGAGCGCGGGCTGCTCGTGCCGGTCATCCACAACGCCGGTGACCTCAACATGGGCGGCATCGCCAAGCGGATCGCCGACCTGGCCGAGCGCACCCGGGCCAACAAGATCACCCCGGACGAGATGGCCGGCGCGACCTTCACGCTCACCAACACCGGCAGCCGGGGCGCCCTGTTCGACACCCCGATCGTGCCGTCGCCGCAGTCGGCGATGCTCGGCACGGGTGCCGTGGTGAAGCGCCCGGTCGTGGTCAACGACGCGGAGCTGGGTGAGGTCGTCGCGATCCGGTCGATGGTCTACCTGGCCATGTCGTACGACCACCGGCTGATCGACGGCGCCGACGCGGCCCGCTTCCTCACCGCGGTGAAGGAGCGGCTGGAGGGCGGCAACTTCGAGGCCGAGCTGGGTCTGTAGATCCGAGACGGCGAGGGGGCGCGCGGCGACAGGCCGCGCGCCCCCTTCTCGTTTCCGCGGGTCAGCCGCGCAGGTGATCCTCGGAGACGGTCCAGAGCCGCTCGGCGGCCTCCGGGTCGCGGGCGTACACGGCCCAGCCGGTGCGCGTGCCGGGCTGGTTCGGACCGGCCTCCTGGCAGTCCTCGAAGTACCGGCCGCCGACGCCGTCGAGCAGCGGCGAGGTGGCGGCCAGCACCGAGGTCGCCGCGCCCTGCTCCGGGGTCTTGAAGGACGCCGCGCCACCGCCGCTCTGGGCACGCATCCGGGCCAGTTCCTCCTCGGTGATGTAGCGCTGGAGGTTGGTCCGGATCGCGCCCGGCATCAGCGCGTTGGTGTAGATGCCGTCCTCGGCCCAGCGGCGGGTCGCCTCCACCGCGAACAGCACGTTCGCGGTCTTGGACTGCCCGTACGCCAGCCAGGGGTCGTACGGCCGCTGCCGGAAGTGGATGTCGGAGAACTCCAGCGGCGAGCGCAGGTGCGCCGCCGAGCTGACCGAGACGATCCGCGCGCCGCCGGCCGCGGCGAGCGCCGGGCGCAGCCCGGTGGCGAGCGCGAAGTGCCCGAGGTGGTTGGTCGCGAACTGCATCTCCCAGCCCTGCTCGGTGCGCATCTCGGGCGACGCCATGATGCCGGCGTTGTTCACGAGCATGTGCAGCGGGCCGTCCCACGTACTGACGAACGCGGCCACCGAGGCGAGGTCGGCGAGGTCGAGCGGCGCGACCAGGATCCGGTCGTTGCCGGTGGTGCCGGTGATGTCGTCGGCGGCGCGCTGACCGGCGTCGGTGTTGCGGACGGCGAGTGTGACGTCCGCTCCGGCGGCGGCGAGCGCGCGGGCGGTCTCCACGCCGATCCCCGAGGCGCCGCCGGTGACGACGGCCCGGCGGCCGGTCAGGTCCAGGTCGCGGACGACCTCCAGGGCGGTGGTCTCGGCGGAGAACGGGGTGGTGACTGGTGTCGAGCTGGTCATGGTCCATCCTTGTCGACGGCGACGCGGACCGGTGTGTCCGCCCGCTACGCTGAGAAGCGGAGGATCCTCCGTTACTCCGCCAGCACAACCGGAGGAGCCTCCGGTTACCACCGTGCCGGGCCGGCGACCCGGTCGAAGGAGGAGGGCCAGTGCCCGACCGACCGCTGCGCGCGGACGCGCTGCGTAACCGGCAGCGGCTGCTGGACGCCGCGGTCCAGGCGTTTTCCCAGGACGGCCCGGAGATAACGCTGGACCGGGTCGCCAAGGAGGCCGGCGTCGGCATCGGCACGCTCTACCGCCACTTCCCGAGCCGGGAGGCGCTGATCGAGGCGGCGTACCGCAACGAGCTGGAGAAGCTCTGCGACGCCGCCCCGGCACTGCTCGCGGCCCAGCCCGCCGACGCGGCGCTGCGCGCCTGGATGGACCGGTTCGTCGGCTACCTCGCCACCAAGCGGGGCATGGCCGACGCGCTGCGGCTGGTCATCGCCTCTGGCGCCAACCCGTACGCGCAGAGCCGCGACCGGCTGCTCGCCGCGCTCGGGGAACTGCTCGCGGCGGGCGCCGCCGCGAGCGTCGTACGCGCCGACGTCGCCGCCACCGACGTGCTCGCCAGCCTCAGCGGGATCTCCCTGGTGGCCGGCGAGCCGGACCAGCGCGCTCAGGCCGGACGCCTGCTCGACCTGCTGATGGACGGGCTGCGGCACCGGCCGGGCTGACCGGAATCGGCCCCCGGCCCGGACCGGCGCTGACAGACTCGGCCGGTGGGCTCGTACGGGTGGCGGGGGCGCCTGGGGCCGGCCGTGCCGGTGGCCCCGGGCGCCCGCGTCGACCGGTTCGAGATCTTCTTCGACCTGGTCTTCGTCTTCTCGTTCTTCATCATCACCCGGGCCACCGCGCTCCAGGTGACCGGCGGGGCGCTGCTGCATGCGCTGCTGGTCCTCGCCGTGCTCTGGTGGTCGTGGGTGGTGCACAGCGTGGTCGCCACCCGGGTACGCCTCGGCGAGGGCTTCGTCCCGGTGCTCATGACCGTCGGCATGGCCGCGCTGTTCACTTTCGCGTTGTCGCTGCCGCACGCGTTCCGCGACCCGCGCGGCAACGAGGCCGGGCCGATGGTCGCGGCGCTCAGCTACACCGTCCTGCGGCTGGTGCACCTGCTGCTGTACCGGCACGCCGTGCGGGACAGCCCGAACGAGCGCCGGCAACTGATCCGCTTCGCTCCCGAGGTGATCGGCAGCACCGCGCTGCTGCTGGTCGCCGCGCTGCTGCCACCGAAGATCGACGACCTGTTCTCGGCCGCGGTGGTCCGGGACGTGCTGTGGGCCGGGGTCGTCCTGCTCCAGTACGGCACCGGCATGCTCGCCGGCACCTGGGGCTGGGGCGTCGCGTCGGCCGAACACTGGACCGAGCGGTACGACCTCATCCTGATCATCGCCCTGGGCGAATCGGTCATCTCCGTCGGCGTGGGCAGCAATCTGCTCGGCCAGCCGCCCACCTGGCCGGCCGTGGCGGCGGCGGTGCTCGGCATCTTCTTCACCGCCGCGCTCTGGTGGGCGCACTACGACATGGTCGGACCCGCCGCCCGGATCGCGTTGCACGCGGCGCGGGACGGTCCCCGGGTGGCGATGGCCCGCGACGCGTACGCGTACCTGTTCCTCCCGATGATCGCGGGCATCATCCTGTTCGCGCTCGGCGCCGAGACGATCGTGCACGAGATCGCCGACCCGAAGGTGCCGCCGGGCGAGCCGGCGCACGGTCCGGGCGTGCCGCTGCTGTACGGCGGCGTCATCTGCTACCTCTGCGGCAACATGCTGTTCCAGCTCCGCACCCTGCGCACGCTGAGCTGGACCCGGGTCGGCACGGTGCTGCTGCTCGGCGTGACCATCCCGGTCGCGGAACGGGTGCCGGGGCTGGCCGCGCTCGGCATACTCACCGCCGTCACCGTGGGTATGGTGGCCGTCGAGGTGATCGTCTTCGCCGAGAGCCGGCAGGCGCTGCGCAAGCTGGTCTTCGAGGAGCGCACCAGCCACGAGGCGCACGAGGCGGCCTGGCGGGCCCGCTGGCACGAGAAACCCGGGGACCGCGATGAGAACGGGTGAACCACTCGCCCGCCGCCCCCGTGGTACCTGTCGGCCCCGCACCGGGGCCGCAGACGAGGGATACGGGGACCGCATGACCATCGACACCGTCCACGCCGGCGCGGCCGGCACCTGGCAGCTCGGCGACCTGACCGTCAACCGGATGGGCCTGGGCGCGATGCGGCTGACCGCGAACGCCGACGGCAGCCCGAGGGACCGGGGCCGGGCCGTCGCCGTGCTGCGTCGCGCCGTCGAGCTGGGCGTCAACCACATCGACACGGCCGCGTTCTACTTCTCGCCGCTGCGCTCGGCCAACGAGCTGATCAACCGGGCGCTGTGGCCGTACCCGGAGGATCTGGTCATCGTGACCAAGGTCGGCCCCGGCAAGGATCCGTCCGGGCAGTGGCTGCCGGCGGCCCGGCCGGACCAGTTGCGTGGGCAGGTGGAGGAGAACCTGCGCCAGCTCGGCCGCGACCACCTGGACGTGGTGAACCTGCGGGTGCACGGTCCGGAACCGCTGTCCGAGCACTTCGGCGCGCTGGCCGAGCTGCGCGACGCCGGTCTGATCCGGCACCTCGGCGTCTCCGCGGTACGCCCGCACCAGGTCGCCGAGGCGCGCGCCGTCGCGCCGGTGGTGTGCGTGCAGAACTCGTACGGCCTGGGCTACCGCCGTCAGCACGACGAGCTGATCCGGGACTGCGCGGCGCACGGCACCGCCTTCGTGCCGTTCTTCTCCATCGTCACCAGCGGCCGCGAGGCCGGCGCCACCGGCGGGGAACACGCCGAGGTGCACGCGGTGGCCCGGGAGCACGGCGTGACGGCGGCCCAGGTCCGGCTGGCCTGGACGCTGGCCCGGGGCCCGAACGTGCTGGCCATCCCCGGCACCGGCGACCCGGCGCACCTGGAGCAGAACGTCGCCGCCGCCGGGCTGCGCCTGTCCCCCGCCGACCTGGCCCGGCTCGACGCCGTGTGAGGAGTTAAGAAGGGGCCCTTTCACCTCCTCAGGCGTTAATAGGGGGCCCTTCCTTACCGTTCGGCCGTCGGCAGAATCGGCGCGTGCGGGGTGGCCGGCGACCTGACGCGCGCCGATGCTGAGGCGATGGCGACCTTCTCCGTACAGGCCCAGCCCACCGACGCGGCGAGCTGGACCGAGCTGGCCCGCACCGTCGAGGCGGCCGGCTTCGACGCGCTGTTCGCGGCCGACCACCCCGGCGCCTGCGCGTCGCCGTTCGTCGCGCTGGCCGCCGCGGCGGCGGTGACCAGCACGCTGGGCCTCGGCTCGTACGTCTCCAATGCCGGCGTCCGGGAGCCGGTCCTGCTCGCCGCCGACGTGGCCACCCTGGACGTGGTCTCCGGCGGGCGGGCCCGGTTCGGCGTCGGCGCCGGTCACACGCCGGCCGAGTGGCGGGCCGTCGGGCGCGAGCGCCCGGACGTCGCCGGCCGGGTCCGCCGCTGCGTCGCGGTGACCGAGGCGGTACGGGCGCTGCTGGCCGGTGACGAGGTCACTGTGGACACCGAGGAGCTGACCGCGTACACGGCACGGCTCGACCGGCCCCGGCCGGTCCAGGACCGCATCCCGCTGACGGTGGGCACGTCCAACTCGACGCTGCTGCGCTGGGCCGGGAGGCACGCCGACGTGGTCGGCCTGGCCGGCTTCGGCCGTACGCTGCCCGACGGCCACCAGCACGAGGTCAGGTGGCGGGCCGACCAGATCGAGGCGCAGCTCGCGCAGGTGGCGGCCGGAGCGGCCGGCCGGGAGACGCCGCCGGTCCTGGAGGCGCTGGTCCAGCACGTCGCCGTCACCGACGACGCGGGGGCGGCCGCCGCCGGGACGGCTGCCGAGACCGGGCTCACCCCGGCGGAGGTGCTGGCCACCCCGTTCGTGCTGGCGGGGACGCCCGACGAGATCGTCGCGGCGGTGGCCGGGCACCGGCGCCGCTGGGGCGTCACCCGCTTCGTGGTACGCGCCGGAGCGGTCGAGGCGCTCGCCCCGCTCCTGCCCCGACTGGCGGGAAAAGAGCTGGACTTCGAGCACGCTCGAAAGTGAACACTTGGCGCATGACGACGACACGACGGCTGGGCCGCAGCGGCATCGAGGTCAGCGCGATCGGCATGGGCTGCTGGGCGATCGGCGGTCCGCTCTGGGACGGCACCCAACCGCTCGGCTGGGGCGAGGTGGACGACGACGAGTCGGTGCGTACCGTCCACCGGGCCCTGGAGCTGGGCGCGACGTTGTTCGACACCTCCAGCAACTACGGCGCCGGGCACAGCGAGCGGGTGCTCGGACGGGCGCTGGCCGGCCGCCGGGACCAGGCGGTCATCGCCACCAAGTTCGGCTACCCCACCGACGAGGAGACCCGGCAGGCCCGCGGCGAGGACGCCACCGCGGACTACGCGCGGCGCAGCCTGGAGGGTTCGCTGCGCCGGCTCGGCACCGACCACGTCGACCTCTACCAGCTCCACCTGGGCGGCCTGCCGGTGCCGCGGGCGCTGGACCTCGTCGGCACCCTGGAGGACCTGGTCGCCGAGGGGAAGATCCGGGCGTACGGCTGGAGCACCGACGACCCCGCCTCGGCGCGCGCCTTCGCCGAGGCGGGACCGCACTGCGCGGCGATCCAGCACGACCAGTCGGTGCTGCGGGACAACGCCGCCGTGCTCGCGGTCTGCGCGGAGTTCGACCTGGCCGCCCTGAACCGGGGGCCGCTGGCGATGGGCCTGCTCACCGCGAAGTACCAGGACGCGCCCACCGCCCGGGGCGGCGACGACGTGCGCGGCGTGGCCCCGGAGTGGCTGGACTGGTTCACCGGTGGCGTACCGCGCGCCGAGTGGGCGCAGCGGGTGGCCCGGGTCCGCGAGGCGCTGACCGCCGACGGCCGCACCCTCGCCCAGGGCGCGCTCGGCTGGCTGCTCGCCCGCAGCCCGCACACCCTGCCGATCCCCGGCTGCCGCACCGTCGCGCAGGCGGAGGAGAACCTCGGCGCGCTGGCGTACGGGCCGTTGCCGCAGGACGCGTTCGCCGAGGTGGAACGCTTGCTCGCCGACCTGCGTACCGCCCCGGCCGACGCCTGATCGGCTCGGCCGCACCGGCGAGCCACCGCAGACCTGTAGCACCTCGTAGCACACAGGCGGTAGGCTGCCGGTGTGGCCGAGCACGCTCACCGCGAGATCACCCAACGCGAGCTACGCAACGACTCCGGCGCCATCATGCGCGGAGTCGAGCGCGGAGAGTCCTTCACGATCACCCGCAACGGCACGCCGATCGGGCGGTTGATCCCGATCCGGCGGCGCACGTTCGTGCCGCGAGCCGAGGTTCTCGCGGCCTTCGCCAGCGCCCCCCGGTTGGACGAGGCACGCTTCCGGGCCGACCTCGACGCCGCGCTCGACCAGGAGCTGCCCAGCCGTGACTGGTGACCTCCCCGCCCGCGGACTGATCGACACCAACATCGTCATCCATCTGGGCGGACTCGACGGGGCGCAACTGCCCGACGAGATGGTCATCAGCGCGGTCACGCTTGCCGAGCTCTCGGCCGGTCCTCACCTCACCGACGATCCGCGCGAGCGCGCCCGCCGGATGAGCGTCCTGCAACACGTCGAGGCCACGTTCGAGCCGCTTCCGTTCGACGCCGAGGCGGCGCGGGCCTTCGGCCTGTTCTCGGCGGCGGTGCTCGCCGCCGGGCGGGGAACGCGCCGCCGGGTGGCCGACCTGATGATCGCCTCCGTCGCACACGCCAACGCGCTTCCCCTCTACACCACGAACCCCGCCGACTTCCTCGGGCTCGACGGTCTGATCACCCTGCATCCGGTCAGCAGGCCGACCGGCTGAGGGCGGGCGGCCGGTACGCAACCGGTCGGGCGTGACGAGTGAGTGATTTCGCTCAACGCATCCGAATCGCGTTCCGTACTCGAAGATATGAGCATGCGGATCCTCATGGCCGGCGCGTCCGGTTTCCTCGGCACCCGACTGGTCGACCGCCTCACCGGCGACGGCCACCAGGTCACCCGCCTGGTCCGCCGCCCGCCACGCACCCCCGCCGAACGGCAGTGGAACCCGTCCGCCGCGCAGCTCGACCCGCAGTGCGTCGCCGACGCCGACGCGGTGGTGAACCTGGCCGGCGCGGGCGTGGGCGACAAGCGCTGGAACGACGAGTACCGGAAGCTGATCCGGACCAGCCGGGTGGACAGCACCACCACGCTCGCCATCACGATCGCCGGCCTGCCCGCCGCCGACCGGCCGACGGTGCTGCTGAACTCCTCCGCCGTCGGCTGGTACGGCAACACCGGCGACCGGGCGGTCACCGAGGAGGCACCTGCGGGTGAGGGGTTCCTCGCCGACGTCTGCCGGGTCTGGGAGGCCGCGACCCGGCCGGCCGAGGACGCCGGGGTACGGGTGGTGCGGCTGCGTACCGGCCTGCCGCTGCACCGCGACGGCGGCCTGCTCAAGCCGCAACTGCTGCCGTTCCGGCTCGGCGTCGGCGGCAAGCTGGGCAGCGGGCGGCAGTGGCTGCCGTGGATCTCGATGCGGGACTGGCTCGACGCCGCGACGTTCCTGCTGGCCCGCGGCGACGTGGCCGGCCCGGTGAACGTGGTCGGCCCGGCGCCGGTCACCAACGCCGAGTTCACCCGGGAACTGGCCCGGCAGCTGCACCGCCTGGCGATCATGCCGATTCCGGCGGTGGCGCTGAAGGTGGCGCTCGGCGGTTTCGCGCAGGAGGCGCTCACCAGCGCGCGGGTGCTGCCCGGTGTGCTCGGCAGGGCGGGCTTCTCCTGGACGCACCCGGAGCTGCCCGGCGCGTTGCGCGCCGCCCTCGCCGAGTGACCCGGCGAGGGCGGCGCGGCGTGGCGGATCAGCAGCCGATCACCCAGTACGCGGGTCCGGTCTGCTTCAGCGTGCTCGTGTAGAAGGTGTTGTAGAGGCCCATCCGCTGCCCGCTGCCGAGCGCGTAGGCGTATCCGCCGGACTGGTAGGCCCGCCCGGCCACGACGTGCGCGTAGTTGCTGGCGGTGACGCAGACCGGCGCGCTGGTCGGCGTGGGCGTGGGCGAAGGCGTGGGCGACGCGGTCGGCTTGGGCGACGCGGTCGCCGTCGGGGTCGGGCTGGGCGAGGAGCCGCCACCGCCGAGCCCGAAGAAGACCGCGTCCCGGTACGTCGAACAGATGGTGTCCAGGAAGTACGCCCCGGCGGCGCCGCACTGGTCCGCGCCGGAACCCGGGTCGACGGGGGTGCCGTGACCCATCCCGGAGACCCGGTAGAGGCGGACCTGGTCGCTGCCGTACACCTCCAGGCTCGTGCCGGCGGGCAGCGTGGACGTGCTGGTCGGGGTGGCCGAGACACCCAGCACGTTCGTCCACTGGTCCCGCGACTCGACGGCGTTCGCGGTGGCCACAGTGGTGTCGCTGGTGCCGTGCCAGATCGCCACCCGGGGGCGCTTGCCGGAGTAGCCGGAGTACGCGCCGCGGACCAGGTCGCCCCACTGCGCCGGGGTCTTGTTCACGCCCGGGTTCATGCAGCTGAACGCGTTGATCATGCTGGTGGCGCAGCGGTACGGGATGCCGGCGATGATCGAGCCGGCGGCGAAGACGTCCGGGTACGTCGCGAGCATGGTGGCGCTCATCGCGCCCCCGGCGGAGAGACCGCTGACGTAGACGCGGGCACCGTCGGTGCCGTAGGTGTTCTTGGCGTAGTCGACCATCTGCTTGATCGACAGCGCCTCGCCCTGGCCGCGCGCGGTGTCGCCGGTCTCGAACCAGTTGAAGCAGGAGTTGGCGTTGTTGCCGCTGGGCTGCTGCGGCGCGATGAGCGTGAACTTCCACTGGTCGGCGTACTTCTGCCAGCCGGAGTTGGCGACGTACGTCGAGGCGTTCTGCACGCAGCCGTGCAGCAGCACCACGGCGGGCGCACCGGCGGGCAGGCCGTCCGGGCGGTACGCGTACATGGCCAGGTTGCCGGGGTTGGAGCCGAACCCGGTGACCTGGGTCAGTGAGGCGGCCTGGGCGGGAAGGGCGGCGACCAGCGCGGTGGCCGCGGCCAGCACGACCCCGGCCGCCGCCCCGGCGACGCGGGCGATGAGGGATGAGGAGCGGGGCACGGGGGACCTCCCGATCGTGGAATGTGAACTGAGTCACCTCCGAGTTGCCGAGACGTTACGGCTGTGTTTCGTCACACCGGAATGGCCGCCACTCACACATTCACGGCCACCGAAGTGTGCGGCGAGTTCCGTGTCCGGGCGGTCTGCCCAGGTCCGGTTGGTAACGTCCGCTGCGTGCCCTCCTCCCCGTCCCCGGCCGCCGGCCCGGCGCCGGCGCGCGTCCGCGACCGGCGCGCCGACCTGCTGGTCACGCTCGCCGCACTGACCCTGGCCCTCTGGGTGACGAGTGGCATGTGGCGGGATCCGAACAGCCGCGCGATCACCGTCAACTCCAGCGACCAGGCGCTGTTCGAGTGGCTGCTGGCGTTCGGCGGGCACGCTCTGACCCACGGACAGAACCCGCTGTACACCACGTTGATCAACGTCCCGGACGGGGTGAACCTCGCGGTCAACACCTCGATCACCGTGTACGCGGCGGTCTTCGCGCCGCTGACGTACCTGATCGGGCCGCCCGCGACGTTCCTGGTGATCCTCACGCTCAACCTGGCCGCGACGGCGGTGGCCTGGTACTGGCTGCTCAGCCGGCACCTGGTGCGCAGCCGGCTGGCCGCCGGCGTGGGCGCGCTGTTCATCGCCTTCTGCCCGGCGATGGTGTCGCACGCGAACGCGCACCTGAACTGGACCGCCGGCTGGCTGGTGCCGCTGCTGGTCTGGGGCGTGTTCCGGCTTCGCCGTCCGGGCCGGGCGGTCACCGGCGGGATCGTGCTCGGCCTGCTGGTCGCGGTCGCCTTCTCGATCGCCGCCGAGGGGCTCTTCTTCACCGCGCTGGCGCTCGGCGTGTTCCTCGTGGCGTGGGCGCTGCACCCGGCCCGCCGGTCCGAGGTACGTGCCGCGCTGCCCCGGCTGGCCGCCGGGCTCGGCGTGACCGCGCTCGTCGCCGGGGCGCTGCTGGCGTACCCGTTGTGGCTGCACTTCCTCGGACCGCAACGATTCCACGGCACCGGATTCGACCCGCTGATCCACTCCGAGGACATCGCCGCGTACGGGTCGTACCCGCGCCGGTCGCTGGCCGGCTGGGCCGGGTGGGGCACCTCGCTGGCGCCCAACCCGACCGAGGAGAACTCGTTCTTCGGCGTACCGCTGCTCGTGCTCGCCGTCGCCTGCTTCGCGCTGCTGTGGTGGCGCGCGGACCGGGCGTTCCGGGCCACGCTGGCCGCGCTCGGGGTGACCGCCGTGGTCTTCGCGGTGCTGTCCTGGGGGCCGACGGTGAAGTGGAACGGCCGCCGCCTCGACCAGACGCTGCCGTTCGGGGTGCTGGACAACCTGCCGGTGATCAACGCGGCACTGCCGTCCCGGCTGGCGCTCGTCGTCGCGCCGGTCATCGGCCTGCTGCTGGCGTACGCGATCGACACGCTGCGCGCCCGGCCGCCACGGCACCGGGTGGGCGGGCTCGCCTGGACGCTCGGCTTCGTCGTCGCGCTGCTGCCGCTGGTGCCCACCCCGCTGCTGACCAGCGTCCGGGAACCGATCCCGGTGTTCATCACCAGCGGCGCCTGGCAGCGCTACGTCCCGCCCGACGGGGTGCTGACCCCGCTGCCGCTGACCGTTGACGTCTACCCGGACGGGCAGCGGTGGCAGGCGTACGCGCTCGCCCACCGGCAGGGTGAGTTCCGCATCCCGGCCGGCTTCTTCCTCGGGCCGGGCGGGCCGGAGGGCCGGGGCCGGATCGGCCCGGTGCCACGCACCTTCGACTCGCTGATGGACCAGGCCGGAAAGACCGGGCTGGTGCCGATCATCACCGACGGCAGCATTCAGCAGTCCCGGGCGGACCTGCGCTACTGGGGGGTACGGGCGGTCGTGCTGCCGGACCGGGTGCACGGCGCCAAGTACGACGTCGACGAGGAGGCGCTGCGGCGCACCGCCACCGCGCTGCTCGGCCCGCCCGAGCGGGTGGAGGACGTCTGGCTGTGGCGGGTGCCGGACTGATCGTCGCCGCGGCGCGATGGCGACGAGGCTCACGGGCCCGGTTCCCGGAGGGCGGGACTAGGCTGGACGGGTGAGCGTGACGACTTCCGGGCTGACCGCCGTCCGCGCCGGCCTGCTCGACTACCAGGCCGCCTGGGACGAGCAGCGCCGGCTGCACGAGGCGGTGGTGGCCGGCGAGCAGGGCGACACGGTGCTGCTGCTGGAGCACCCCAGCGTCTACACCGCCGGCAAGCGCACCGAGCCGTGGGACCGGCCGATGGACGGCACCCCGGTGGTGGACGTGGACCGCGGCGGGAAGATCACCTGGCACGGTCCCGGGCAGCTGGTCGGCTACCCGATCGTCCGGCTGCCCGACCCGGTCGACGTGGTGGCGTACGTCCGGCGCACCGAGCAGCTGCTGATCGACGTCTGCGCCGAGTTCGGTCTGGCCGCCGGCCGGGTCGAGGGGCGCAGCGGCGTGTGGGTGCCGGAGGACGACAGGGGGCCGGCCCGCAAGGTGGCCGCCATCGGCATCCGGGTGGCCCGCGGGGTCACGCTGCACGGCTTCTCCGTCAACTGCGACTGCGACCTGGGTTTCTTCGACCGGATCGTGCCCTGCGGCATCCGCGACGCCGGGGTCACCTCGCTGAGCGCCGAGCTGGGCCGGCCGATCACCGTCGCCGACGTGCTGCCCGTGGTCGAGCGGCACCTGCCGACGCTGACGCGGGTCTGAGCCAGGTGCGGCTCGACCTGGTCACGCTCGTCGTGGCCGAGTACGACCCGGCCATCGCGTTCTTCACCGAGGTGCTCGGCTTCGAGCTGGCCGAGGACAAGCCCTCGCTGACCAACGACGGCCGGCCCAAGCGCTGGGTGGTCGTACGCCCGCCGGACGGCGGCACCGGCCTGCTGCTGGCCCGGGCGGACGGGGAGCACCAGGCCGGCGCGGTGGGCGACCAGACCCACGGCCGGGTGGGCTTCTTCCTCCAGGTCGACGACTTCGAGGCGGTGTACCGGCGGATGCTCGACGCGGGCGTCGAGTTCGTCCGGCCGGCCCGCACCGAGCCGTACGGCCGGGTCGCGGTGTTCCGCGACATCGCCGGAAACCCCTGGGACCTACTCGGCGCGGCCTGACCGCTCCCCTTCCCCTCGTGTCCTCGCCCACCCTTCTCCTCGCCGCCGCCTGGTCCATCCGCGTGCCCCCGCCCCCGCCCACCGCGCATCCGCTCGGTGCGCAGCGGCCGTCCGGCCCGGATCGCCGCCGGCCCAGGACCACGACCACCCACCCCACCCTCGGTCACGGCGAGTGACAAGGCACGCATCCGCGGCAGATAACCTCGCGCCGACTTTGCTCTGCAGCCGGATCCGCAACGGTCACGCTCGGTCGACCGTTGCGCTCTTGGCTGCAGAGCAAAGTGCGGAGACACCCTTCCGTCCCTCCCGGGGGCGTTTCGCCATAACCCCAGCTCAACGCAATCCACCGGCACCCAGGGCATCCCAGCCCTCCCGGATCCATCCTCACCGAGCGTGGCCGCGGGGCTGAGCAACCTCTCATAACTCTCGGCGACCAGAACGAGCCGCTCCCGGAGGACGCCACAACTCCAAGATCGCCGCACCACGCGGCCGGCTCCCGGCTCTCGGCTCGGAGAGATCTTGGAACCAAACGGCCCCTGTATGGGCCTTTTCCTGCCAAGATCTCCACGAATCCCACACAACGGAATGCCTGTCTTGCGATACAGACGGTGAGGGCCTCAAGTGCAAGATCGCGGGACCGGCAGAGCAGGCCCGCCACCGGGGCCGGCGCGGAGCAAGCCGCGCAGCCGTCAGGGCGTGAGGCGGTGCAGGTCGCGCGGGAAGGCGGTCACCTCCCGGACGTTCGCCGCGCCGACCAGCCGCGCGACGAACCGCTCCAGCCCGATCGCGAAACCGCCGTGCGGTGGCATGCCGTGCCGGAACGCGTCCACGTACCCGGCGTACGGCTCCACCGGCTCGCCCCGCGCCGCCAGGGCGGCCAGGTAGTCGGCGTGCCGGTGCAGCCGCTGCCCGCCGGTCACCAGCTCCACGCCCCGGAACAGCAGGTCGAAACCGTTCGAGTACGCGGGCCGGGCCGGGTCCGGATGGGTGTAGAAGGGGCGCTTCGCCATCGGGTACCCGGTGACGAAGAGGAAGTCGCTGCCGTACTCGCGGAGTGCCCACTCCCCCAGCGCCCGCTCGTGCCCCGGCGCCAGGTCGGGTTCGTCGGGCGGCGCTCCGGCGATCTTCAGCGCCTCGGTGAAGTGCACCGCCGGGATCTCGGCCGGCACCGCCGGCACCGTCACGCCGAGCGTGGCCAGCGCGCCGCCGGCCCGGTCGCCGACGGTCGCCACCATCCCGGCCAGGGTGTCCCGCAGCACCGCCATCACGTCCCGGTGGTCGGCCACGAACCCCAGCTCGACGTCGAGCGACGTGTACTGGGCCAGGTGGCGCACCGTGTCGTGCGGCTCGGCACGGAACACCGGCCCCACCTCGTAGACCCGTTCGAAGACGCCGACCATGAGCTGCTTGTAGAACTGCGGCGACTGGGCCAGGTAGGCGGGCCGCCCGAACCAGTCCAGCGCGAACACGTTCGCGCCGCTCTCGGTGGAGGAGGCGACCACCTTCGGCGTGTGCACCTCGACGAAGCCCTGCCCGTCGAGCGTGGCCCGGAAGCCGGACACGGCCGCCGCCGAGATCCGCAGCGCGGCGGATCGGCTCGGGTGCCGCAACGCGGTCGGCGCGTGGTCGAGCTGGGTGGGCAGGGTGGCGGCGAGCACCGGCCGGTACAGGTCGAACGGAGGCGGGACGGCGGGCGGCCCGAGCGGACGTACCGTCGGCTCGACGACCTCGACCCCGGCGGGCGCGGCGGGGTTCGCGACCACGGTGCCGACCACCTCGACGACCGTCTCCTCGGTGAGCGTCTCGATCTGCTCCCGCACGGCGGGCGCGGCCACCACCACCTGGGCGAGCCCGGCGGCGTCGCGGAGGATCAGGAAGGCCACCGACTTGAGCAGCCGGCGGCGGTGGACCCAACCGGCGAGCCGCACGGTGGCGCCCACGTGGGCGGGGAGTTGGGTGGACAGGATGCGTTGCACGACGACTACCTCCTTGACCAATCGCAACGCGATCCCCAGGGAGGTGTGGGCGAGCGGGAACCTCGCGGTGCCACCACACCTTCGCCCCCGCCGAAGCGGGAGCCTCGTTCGTCGCCTTTTCTCCGGGGCCAGCCGGGCGGGCTCTACTGGGCGCGACGCGCCGTTCTTCCCGCAGCTCGGGAGGGTCTTCGCGGGCCGGCGCCAGACCGCCTCGCAGCAACCGGCGGCTCTCTCGACTGGCGGATCGGCCCGTTACTCGGCTCCGTCACAGCTCTGCCCGGCACGCTAGCACCGCACCCGCCACGCTGTGACCGGGTTTTTTCGCCCCTGGTGTCCGGTGTCACAGCGATTCCGGCGTGACGGCCGTCGCCCGCCGTTCATCGACCGGCGCCGACCGGCGTACGCTCGGTTTTGTGACGATCGAGCAATCCGCGCCGACGACTGAGCAGCCTGCGCGCCCCGCGACGGTCGCCCCGGAGGGGCGGCGCATGCTGCGGATCGAGGCACGCAACGCCGAGACGCCGATCGAGCGCAAGCCGCCGTGGATCAAGGTGAAGGCCAAGATGGGCCCGGAGTACACCCAGTTGCGCGGGCTCGTCTCGCGCGAAGGGCTGCACACCGTGTGCCAGGAGGCCGGGTGCCCCAACATCTACGAGTGCTGGGAGGACCGGGAGGCCACCTTCCTCATCGGTGGTGACCAGTGCACCCGGCGCTGCGACTTCTGCCAGATCGACACCGGCAAGCCGGCCGAGTTCGACGCCGACGAGCCGCGGCGCGTCGCCGAGTCGGTCGCGGCGATGGGTCTGCGTTACGCGACCATCACCGGTGTCGCCCGCGACGACCTGCCCGACGGCGGGGCCTGGCTCTACGCCGAGACGGTCCGGCAGATCCACGCGCTGCAGTCCGGCTGTGGTGTCGAGCTGCTGATCCCCGACTTCAACGCCGTACCCGAGCAGCTCGCCGAGGTCTTCGGCTCGCGGCCCGAGGTGCTGGCGCACAACGTGGAGACCGTGCCGCGCATCTTCAAGCGGATCCGCCCGGCGTTCCGCTACGAGCGTTCGCTTGACGTGATCCGCCAGGCGCGGGCCGACGGCCTGGTCACCAAGAGCAACCTGATCCTCGGCATGGGCGAGGAGCGCGCCGAGGTGTCCCAGGCGCTGCGCGACCTGCACGAGGCGGGCTGCGAGCTGATCACCATCACGCAGTACCTGCGGCCCTCCCCCCGGCACCACCCGGTGACCCGCTGGGTCAAGCCGGAGGAGTTCGTCGAGCTGCGCGACGAGGCCGAGGAGATCGGCTTCGCGGGCGTGATGAGCGGCCCGCTGGTCCGCTCGTCGTACCGGGCGGGCCGGCTCTACCAGCAGGCGCTCGCCGCCCGCGAGCAGGTCGCCGTCGCCGGCTGAGGCCCGCCGGCCGCCGCGTCACCCACCGTCGGCCACCCGCCGGATGCCATGATCACAGGCATGACCGCCGGGGTACGCGAGGAGCCACGCGAGACAGCGCGCCCTCGTACGCCCCGGCGGCTGCCGTTGCCGGCACTGCTCGCCCTGCTCGTCGGGTTCGCCGGAGTGGGCTACCGGCTGGCGCTGCTGTTCGCCGACGTTCCGCCCACGAACAGCGACGAGGCGACGATGGGGCTGGCCGCCCTGCACATCGCCCGGGGCGACGGCTTCCCGGTGTGGTTCTACGGCCAGGCGTACATGGGCACGCTGGAGGCGTACCTGGCCGCGCCGCTGGTCGCGCTGGCCGGGCCGTCGGTGCTCGTGCTGCGGCTGCCCACACTGGCGCTGTACGCGTTGTTCCTGCTGCTGTCCTGGCGGCTGACCCGGCGGCTCGGCGGCGACCGCTGGTACGCCCTGCTCGTCGTCGCCGTGCTGGCGCTCGGCTCGGACCGGGTGGTGAAGAACCAGCTGATCGCCGGTGGCGGCTATCCGGAGCTGAACCCGGCCGGTGCGGCGCTGGCGCTGCTGACGGCCGGGCTCTGCGTGACCGGGGCGAGTGCGCGGCTGCCCCGCTGGGCGGCCTGGGGCCTGATCTCCGGGGTGCTGCTCTGGGTGGACCCGCTGATCCTGCCGTACGTGCTGACGCTCGGCGCGCTGCTGGTGGCCCGGCGGGGCCGGGAACTGGCCGGGCGGGCCGGGGTGGTGCTGACCGGGGCGCTGCTGCTGGGCGCGGCGCCGATGCTCGTGGACAGCATCCGGCACGGCCGCAACCCGGCGACCGCGGTGCTGGCGGCCGGTGGCTCGGACGCGCCGGCGGACTGGTCGGACCGGCTGCACGGCGCGCTGGTCCTCGGTCCGTCGCTGGCGACGGGTTTCTGCTCGCCCGGCCGGTGTGCCACCTGGCAGCTCTGGTGGGCTGTCGCGTTCCCGGTGCTGCTGGTGCTCGCCGCGCTCACCGCGTGGCACACCCTGCGCCGGCCTTCCGGCGGTCCGGGCTCGGCGGAGCGGGTGTCGGCCGGGGTGCGGCTGGCGCTGCTCGGCGGCGCGGCCGGGATCCTCGCCGCGTACGCGGTGAGCAACGCGGCCGGGCAGACGCCGATCGAGAGCAGCCGTTACCTGTCGTGCCTGGCGGTAGCCGTGCCGGCCCTGCTCTGGCCACTGTGGCAGGCCGCCCGCCCGCTCGCCGCCCGCCGGCTGACGGGGCGTCGCCAGTTCGCCGAGGTGGCGGCATCGGACCGACCCGCCGAACGCCAGTTCGCCGAGGTGGCGGCATCGGAGGAGGGCGGATACCGCCATCCCCCCGAAGTGGAGTCGATCAAGGAGACGGGCGGGAGGAGGGCCCGGATGGCGGGGGTCGGGGCGCTGGCGGTTCTCGCGGGGGTGCTCGGCACCGGGGTGGCGGCCACTGTGGACGTGGTGCGGACCGCGCCCGCCGTGCACGCCGAGGCCGACCGGCACCGGTCGCTCGTGGACACGCTCGGCGCGCTCGACGTGCGGAACGTCCGCGGCGGCTACTGGACGTGCAACCGGCTCACCTACGCGACCGGCGAGAACGTGGTCTGCGCCGTGGTCGACGACGACCTGAGCCCCGGTTTCGACAGGCTGCCCGCGTACCGGCGGGAGGTGGCCGCCGACCCGGACGCGGCGTGGGTGGCACCGGTCGGCTCGCCGCTGGCCGCGCGGCTGGACGAGCGCGTCGGCGCCGAATCGGGGGCGCTCGACGTCGTCGCGGTGGCCGGCTGGCGGATCTACCTGCCGCGCCGCTGACCCGGACCCGGCGCGGTCACCGGCCGGCGCGGACCGGACCGGCGCGGACCGGCGCGCTACCGGGCGCGACGCTGGGCCGGGGCGGGTGACGGCCGGCCGAGCAGGCCGAGGCGGTGGGCCAGCGCGGCCGCCTCCACCCGGTTGGTCACGTCGAGCTTGGCGATGATCCGCGACACGTGCACGCTCGCCGTCTTCGGCGAGATGAACAGGCGCTCGGCGATCCGGCTGTTGCTGTGCCCCTCGGCGACCAGCCGCAGCACCTCCTGCTCCCGGCTGGTCAGCAGGTCCGGCCCGGGTCGCCCGGTGCCCCGCAGCCCGACCCGGCGGGCCAGCGTCGCCGCCTGCTCGGCCAACGGGGTGGCGCCCAGCCGGGCGGCCAACTCGGCCGTCTCCCGTACCGCGGCGGCCACGTCGTCCCGCTCACCCACCGCCGCGGCTGCCTCGGCCAGCCCGAGCAGCGCCCGGCCCAACGGGTACGGCTGTCCGGCCGCCCGCCACGCCGCCACGGCCACCCGCCACGCGGTGAGCGCGCCGGCGGTCGGCGCCACGCCGCCCAGGATCGCGGTGACGTGTGCGGCGTGGGCCTGCTCGGCCGGGTGCCGGGCGGGCAGCGCGGCGGCCACCGTGGACACCTCGGCGGCCAGCGTCGCGTCCCCGGTCAGCGCGGCGGTACGCGCGAGCGCGTTCAGCACCGGCCAGCCCTCGCGGGGCAGGTCGGTCAGGTGCGCGTCGGCCAGGGCGGCGCGGGCCGCGCGTACCGCCTCCGGCTTGTCGTCGGCGGCGAGCGCGGCCTCCACGCGCAGCTCGTGCAGCGGCAGCCGGTGGTTCGGCCAGAGGTAGGGCCGGCCCAGGAACGCCAGCGCCCGCCCGACGACCTCGTCGGCGGCGGGATGGGCGCGGGCCAGGTGGAGCCCGGCGCGCAGCTGCAGCCAGTGCAGCCCGGACACACCGGGCGGGTCGATGCGGGCCGCCTCGGCGCAGGTGGCGTCCGCCTCGTCCCAGCGGCCCAGCGCGATCAGCGCCTCGGCCCGGTTCGACAGCAGGTACGCCCCGATCGAGCGGCTGATGCCGACCCGGCGCGCCTCGCTCACCCCGGCCGCGGCGGCCTGTTCGGACTCGTCGTAGCGGCCCAGCTCGTAGAGCACGTCGGAGAGGAAGACCAGCGCGCTGACCAGGGCCCAGGAGTCGCCCGCGGCGCGGGCCCGCGCCTCGACCCCGCGCAGCTCGGCCAGCCCGCGCTCCGGGGTGCCGTCGAGGCGGTGCAGCAGGGCGATCCGGGTGGGCAGCAGCACCAAATCGGTGCCGACCTCGGACGCGCCGGCCGCGGCCTCGGCGGCGACCGAGGCGGCCTCCCGGGGATCGACCTTCATCAGGTGCGACGCGATGTCGGCGAGCACGCCGAGGCGTTCCGGGCCGTGCGGCGCGGCGGCCGCCAGCCGGTACGCCTCGCGCAGCTCCGGCGCGCCGTCGCTCTTGCCGAGCAGCGCGAACAGCCGGCCCCGCTGGTCGAGCAGGCGGGCGGCGCGCAGCGGTTCGGCGTCGGAGTCGACCTCGGCCAGCGCGGCCCGGGTGAGCGTCAGCGCCCGGCTGAGGTCTCCGGCGGTGACCGCCGCGGTGAGCGTGTCCTCCAGTACCCGCAGGTGGTCCACGCCGAGCCGGTCGGCGGCGTCGGGCACCTGCTCCCACAGTTCGAGGACGCGCTCCAGCAGCCGGCTCTGCTCGGCGTACGCGCACCGTTCGGCCGCCGCCTCGGCGGCGGACCGGGCCGCGGTGAGCGCGCGCGGGTGGTCGTGCGCCGCGTACCAGTGGTGGGCGATCTCGGCCGGCGCGCGACCGGCGGCGACCAGGTGCGGTTGGGCCTCGATCGCGGCGGCGTAGCGGGCGTGCAGCCGCGCGTGCTCGCCGGGCAGCAGGTCGTCGTGCACGGCCTCGCGGACCAGCGCGTGCCGGAACTCGTAGTCGCCGTCCGGGTCGGCCACCACGAGCTGACCGGCGACGGCGGCGCGCAGCGCGTCCTCCAGCTCGGCCTCGGGCAGGCCGGCCACCTCGGCGAGCAGCTGGTGGGCGAACCGGGTACCCCCGGCGGCGGCGATCCGCAGCACCCGCTGGGCCGGCTCGGGCAGCCGGTCGACGCGGGCCAGCAGCAGGTCGCGCAGCGTCTCCGGGATGGCCGCGCAGCCGACCGGGCCACCGGCGGCGGTCAGCTCCTCGATGAAGAACGGATTGCCCTGGGTGCGTTCGTGCACGTCGTCCACGGTCCGGGCGTACTGCTCGGTGCCGAGCAGGTCGGCCAGCACGGCGGCGGTGCCGTCGCGGTCGAGGCGGCCCAGCTCGATCCGGTCCACACCGCGGACCCGGTCCAGTTCGGCGAGGAACGGCCGCAGCGGGTGCCCGCGGTGCAGCTCGTCGGTGCGGTAGGTGCAGACGACGAGCAGGCGGGTGGCGCGGGCGGCCCGCACCACGAAGCCGATCAGATCGCGGGTGGACCGGTCGGCCCAGTGCAGATCCTCGATCACCAGCACCAGCGGGCGTTCCTCGGCGAGCCGCCGGAACAGGTCGGCGACCAGGTCGAACAGGTAACCGCGCGGGGTGTCGGCGAGGGCCGGCCCGGCGGGCGCGGCGACACCTGCGGGCATCCGGGCCAGTTCCGGCAGCAGTCGGGCGAACTCCGACTCGTAGCCGGCGAAGGCGGCCGGCCCGTCGTGGCGCAGCACGTCGCGCAGCGCGGCGGCGAACGGGGCGAACGGCAGGCCGGCCTCGCCCAGTTCCAGGCACTGACCGACGAGCAGCCGCGCGCCGGCGGCGTCCACCTGCGTGCCGAACTCCTCCAGCAGCCGGGTCTTGCCGACACCCGCCTCGCCGCCGACGAGCACCGTCGCCGGCTCGCCGGACCGGGATCGGGCCAGCGCGTCGCCGAGCGCGGTCAGCTCACGCCGGCGGCCGACGAGGACGGTGCTGGCGGCGCGTACGGTCACGCCGTCGAGCATGCCACGGCCCCCCGACGGCCCGGCCGGGCCGATCGGACCGCGGAAGGCCGCCGGTCCGGCCGCCCCCGTGACGGCCGGACCGGCGAACTTCCCCACGGCACCGGCAGCGCCCACGAACCCGACGACGGCCGTCACCGGCGGGCGTCGGTGGTGCGGGCGCTGCGCTGTCGGCGGCCGAGCCAGCCGCGCGGGTGCCGGCGGGGCAGCGACCGGGCGAGCCGGTCCTGCGCGGCGTCGGCCTGCAACTCGGAGGCGTGGCTGCGGTGGATGCTGAGGATGAAGTCCGCGTCGTTGCCGAACATCTCGGTCTCCCTCGTCGTGCGGTGTCGTTCCCTGTCGAGATCGACTCTCCGCGCGAAGGTGCCCCCGGGGCATGGGTACGCCGCCTGATCTTCGGCCCCTCCGCCTCCTTACCGGTGGGCCGGTTCGGCCCGGTACGGCGGTAAGGTACTCAGCCCCGGCGGAAGGGGCGGCCACGGATCAACGCGATGCGCGCCGACCACTAGACTCTGCGGTATGGCAAAGCCCCAGGAGAAGGTCTCGTTCGGCCAGCGGCTGAAGCAGATCGGGATGGTGTTCCGGTTCACCGCCAAGCAGGACAAGTGGTTCGCGCCGCTGACCGCCGCGGCGGTACTGATCCCGCTCGCGCTCACCGTGGTCGCGGTGATCGCCTGGGGCTGGATCTGGCTGCCGATCGGCATCCTGCTCGCCCTGCTCGCCGTGCTGATCGTGCTCAACCTGCGCTCCAACAAGGCGATGATGAACGCCGCCGAGGGGCAGCCGGGCGCGGCGGCGCAGATCATGGAGAGCATGCGCGGCGACTGGCGGGTCACTCCGGCGGTCAGCTCCACCACCCAGATGGACATGGTGCACCTGGTGGTGGGCCGGCAGGGCGTGATCCTGCTGGCCGAGGGCAACCCGCAGCGCGTCCGCGGCCTGCTCGGCCAGGAGAAGCGCCGCCTGGCGAAGGTGATCGGCACGGCTCCGCTGCACGACTACGTGATCGGGCAGGGCGAGGGTGAGCTGCCGGTCCGCAAGCTGCGGATGACGCTGATGCGGCTGCCGCGTGCCCTGTCCCCGAAGGACGTCAACGCCCTCGACAAGCGGCTCAAGGCGCTCACCGCGCGGCCGCAGATGCCCAAGGGCGCGATCCCGAAGAACATGCGGCCGGCGCGTGGCGCGTTCCGGCAGACCCGGGGTCGCTGACCTCCGGCGTACGCGGAAGGGAGCCGGTCCCGTGCGGGGCCGGCTCCTTCTTCGTGCGGGTCAGCGGCGCGGGGCGTCGGTGACGACCGACCCGGCGAGCCGGTCGTGCAGGCCGCGCCGGTGCTCGTCCATGAGCAGGGCCGGCACCACGAGGGCCAGCAGGAGGCCGCGCAGCAGTCCCCGGAGCAGCCCGATCCGGCCGCCGTCGGCCCAGGACACGCAGCGCAGCCGGGTCAGGTACATGCCGGGGGTCTGGGCGAACAGGCCGATGAAGAAGCCGTACTCCAGGATCAGCACCAGGACCGGCGGCCAGCCGTCGCGGACCGGGTCGGAGAAGGCCCGGGCGACCATCAGGCACAGCACCCAGTCGATGATCAGGGCGCCGAAGCGGCGGCCGAGGCTGGGCGGGGTGAAGGCGGGGTCGGTGGCGGGCGGCACCGGCGTGGCGGCGGTATCGGTCACAGCGGCCAGGGTAGCGCCGCCGCGACTCCTGGCGAAAAATACGACATACAGCATCAGAGCGTGCCGGGATGACGCTCCGCAAGCGACGTAACACGGCGGAAACAGACGAGACACGGCCGGGCAACCCCCCGGCCATAGCGTCGCCAGTAGCCAGCTACCGGAGTGGACCTGCCAGGAGGACGTGTGTTCGCCAATTCCGAGGAACTCCTGCGATACCTCGCCAACGAGGACGTGAAGTTCGTCGACGTACGTTTCTGTGACCTGCCCGGCGTGATGCAGCACTTCAACCTGCCGGTCGAGTCGTTCGACGACAGCGTGTTCACCGACGGCCTCGCCTTCGACGGATCCTCGATCCGCGGCTTCCAGGCCATCCACGAGTCCGACATGCTGCTGCTGCCGGACGTCGCCACCGCCTTCATCGACCCGTTCCGGGCGCAGAAGACGCTGGCGCTGAACTTCTTCATCCACGACCCGTTCACCCGGGAGGCGTACTCCCGGGATCCGCGCAACGTGGCGAAGAAGGCCGAGGCGTACCTCGCGGCGAGCGGCATCGCCGACACCGCCTACTTCGGCGCCGAGGCGGAGTTCTACATCTTCGACTCGATCCGCCACGAGACCTCGGCGCACCAGTCGTTCTACTACATCGACTCGATCGAGGGCGCCTGGAACAGCGGCCGGATCGAGGAGGGCGGCAACCGCGGCTACAAGACCGCCTACAAGGGCGGCTACTTCCCGGTGCCCCCGGTCGACCACTACGCCGACCTGCGCGACCGGATCGTGCGGCGCCTCGTCGACGGCGGCTTCACCGTCGAGCGCTCGCACCACGAGGTCGGCACCGCCGGCCAGTCGGAGATCAACTACAGGTTCTCCACCCTGCTGCACGCCGCCGACCAGCTCCAGATGTTCAAGTACATCGTCAAGAACGAGACCTGGGCCGCCGGCAAGACCGCCACGTTCATGCCCAAGCCGCTGTTCGGTGACAACGGCTCCGGCATGCACACCCACCAGAGCCTCTGGCGCGGCGGCGAACCGCTGTTCTACGACGAGACCGGCTACGCCGGCCTGTCCGACACCGCCCGCTGGTACATCGGCGGCCTCCTGCACCACGCCCCCTCGCTGCTCGCCTTCACCAACCCGACGATCAACTCCTACCGTCGCCTGGTGCCGGGCTTCGAGGCGCCGGTGAACCTGGTCTACTCGCAGCGCAACCGCTCCGCCTGCACCCGCATCCCGGTCACCGGCAGCAACCCCAAGGCCAAGCGCGTCGAGTTCCGCGTCCCGGACCCGTCCAGCAACCCGTACCTGGCGTTCTCGGCCATGATGATGGCCGGCCTGGACGGCATCAAGAACAAGATCGAGCCCCCGGCGCCGATCGACAAGGACCTCTACGACCTCCCGCCGGAGGAGTGGGGCGACGTCAAGCAGGTCCCGGGCTCGCTGCCGGAGGTGCTCAACGCGCTGGAGGCCGACCACGACTACCTGCTCGACGGTGGCGTGTTCACGCCCGACCTGATCTCCACCTGGGTCGACTGGAAGCGGGCCAACGAGGTCGACCCGGTGCGTCTGCGCCCGACCCCGCACGAGTTCGCGATGTACTTCGACTGCTGAGCACGCTCGTCAGCACCGGCCGGGCCGGCTCCGCGACGGCGGAGCCGGCCCGGCCGTCTCATGCGGTGTGGCGGCGCAGCGCGGTCCGGAGGCCGGCCACCGCGACGACCACCACCAGCACCGCCATCAGCACCGCGCCGGGCGCCTTGCTGAACCGGGCCAGGTTGGATCCGTCCGGCAGGGTGAGCGCCGACGCGACCGCGCAGGGCGCCACGAACCAGACCTGCCGGGCCAGCGGCACCGCCGCGACCGCGAGCAGGGTCAGCGGCCAGATCGCGTACCAGGGATGGAAGACCGGCGCGAGCAGCACCGTGGCGGCGAGCGCCAGCCCTGCGCCGAGCAGCGCCACCCGGGGGCGGGCGCGCGTCAGCCGGGCCACCCGCTGCCGGGCGTCGTCGAGCCGCCGTAGCGTCGTCCACGCCCGCCACCAGAGCGCGACGAGCGTTCCGGCCAGCAGCACCAGCGCGACCGCCCGGACCACCGGCACCGCTGCCGGCCGCTGCCCGGCCAGTTCACCGGCGTAGTCGATCACGAGACCGACGGCTGTGGGCGGGGAGGTCCACTGCTGCGAGTCGCCGCTGTGGCCGAGCCCTTCCACCCAGCCCAGCCCGAGGCCGGTGGCGAGCGAGACGACCAGCAGCGTGCCGAGCACCGACGCGGCCAGTTGACCGCCGTCGCGCAGCAGCGCCCGCCACGTGTAGGGGCCGAGCACGGCGGCGAGCGCCGCGAACGGCAGCGCCACGACGGCGACCGCCTTCACCGCCACGGCCAGGCCCAGCAGCACCCCGGCGATCAGCAGCGCGCGCGGCCTGCCCGGCAGGCGGACCAGCACCAGCAGGCCGAGCAGGAGCAGCCCCAGCGCGAGCGCGTCGTTGTGCGCGCCCGCCACCAGGTGGATTCCGACGAGTGGGCAGGCGAGCACCAGCCAGGCGGCCCGGCGGGTGGGCACCCCGGCGGCGCGGGCCAGGCCGGGCAGGCAGAGCGCGGCCAGCAGCACCCCGGCCACCGCTACCAGCCGCAGCGCCACGATCGTCCCGACCAGGCCGCCACCGGCGAGGACTGCGAGCCCGGCCAGCAGCACGAAGAACGGCCCGTAGGGTGCCGGGGTGTCCCGCCAGATCGGCGACACCGAGTCGGTCCACGGGCAGCCGGCCCCGGCGACTCCCACCCGGTACGGGCTGAGGCCCTGCGTCCACGTCCAGCCCTGGCAGGCGTACGAGTAGACGTCGCGGCTGCCGATCGGCGGCGCGGCGAGCAGCGGCAGCGACCAGAGCCCGGCGGTCAGGTACGCCCACCGGCCGGACGGGGCGCCCCACCGCAGCGACCACCAGGCGCCCACCAGCAGTAACGTCCCGGCCAGCCAGCAGCCGAGCGCCACCGGCCCGTGCGGGGCCGCCCAGATCGCGGCGAGCGTGCCGCGCGACGGCGTGCCGGGAAGCGCGCCGCCGAGCCATCCGGCGGCGGTGAGCAGCACGGCCCCGGCGAGGCCGGCGTAACGGGCGAGATCGGCGGCGACCGGCCGGACGGGTCCGTCGGGCTCGCTCACCGGCGCTCTCCTCAGTCCACGGGAACCGGCTGCCGGCCCTTGCGAGCCGACCGTACCAACCACACGACCAGCCCGATCACGAACAGCGTCATCAGGGGCGCACCGGGCATCTTGGTGTAGCGGGGTAAACCGGTGCCGTCGGCCAGCACCAGGAACGACGACACCACGGTGACGATCGAGAACCAGAGCGTGCGGCGCGCGGTGGCGGCGAGCACCGCCAGCGGCCACAGCCAGTACCAGGGGTGGAACAGCGGGGAGAGCGCGATGGTGGCGGTCAGCGCCAGGCCGGCGTGCCAGAACGGTTCACCGCGACGGAACGACCGGAACCACAGCCAGATCAGCACGGCGATCAGCACGACCATGCCGATCGCCCGGGTCACCGGCAGCGCGTCGACGTGCACGCCGAACGGCGCCAGCAGGTAGCCGACGGTCTGCCCGACCGCGGTCGGCGGCGAGGTCCAGGCCACCACCAGCCCGCCCTGTTCCAGCCCGCTGACGAACCCCAGTCCCAGGCCGGACGCGACGGTCGCCGCGGCGAGCGCCGCGAGCGAGCCGCCGACCACCCACCCGCCGTCGCGCACGAGCGTCCTGATCCGGTACGCCCCGGCGATCGCGGCCAGCGCGGCGAACGGCATCACGACCAGCGCGGTGACCTTGACGGCGGCGGCGAGTCCGAGCAGTGCCCCACCGGCGAGCAGCGGTCCGGGCCGGCCCGGACGGGCCGCCACCACCGCGAGACCGGCCACGAGCAGGCCGATCATCAGCGCGTCGTTGTGCGCGCCGGAGACCAGGTGCACGGGGACCAGCGGGCTGGCCAGCGCCAGCCAGAGCGCCCGCCGCGGCGGCACCCCGCAGCGGCGGGCCAGCACCGGCAGGGCCCACGCGGTGAGCGCCACCCCGGCCACGGCGAGCGCCCGGAACAGCACGACGGCGCCGAGCAGCGAGCCGGTGGCCTCCACCACCGCGCCGGCGAGCAGCACGAACAGCGGCCCGTACGGCGCCGGGGTGTCCCGCCAGATGTAGGAGATGGTGTCCAGCCAGGGGCAGGGCAGCGCTGACACGCCATGCTCGTAGGGGTTGATCCCGGCCGAGAAGCTGGCGCCCTGGCAGGCGTACGCGTACACGTCGCGGCTGCCCAGCGGCGGCGCGACCAGCATCGGCAGCAGCCAGAGCGCGACGGTGACCAGCACCCACCGGGACGACGGCACCCGGTCCCGCAGCGACCACCAGGCCCACGCCAGCAGCCCGGTGCCGACCAGCCACAACCCGATGATCAGCGGCCCGTCCGGGCCCTGCCAGATGCTGACCGGGGTGGGACGCAACTCGCCGTCGGGCAGGGCGCCGCCGAGGAACGCGGCCACGGCGAGCAGCACGGAGCCCGCCAGGCCGATCCAGCGCGAGAGGTGGTGAGGCACGTCCGACATGCTGCCAGTACGGTGGTTCGCGATCAGGAGGTGGGGATGCGGGGCGGTCGGGTGGTGGCGGTCTCCGCCGTGTCGGCGCTCGTCCTCGCCGTGCTCTACCTCGCGCTGCCGGCCACCGGCTCGGACCTGTCGGCGCAGGTGGCCCGCGCGGGCTTCTTCGCCGAGCACGGGGCCGCCCTGGTCGACCTGCGCTGGTACGGCGGCGTGCACCCGTGGGGCTACAGCCTCGTCTCGCCGCCGCTGATGGCCCTGCTCGGGGTACGCGTCACCGGCGCGCTCGCCCTGCTCGCCTCCGCCACCGCGTTCGCCGCCCTGCTGGTGCGGGTCCGGGTGCCCCGACCGCTGCTGGGCAGCCTGGTGGGTGTGGTCACGATCGCCGGCAACCTGGTCTCCGGCCGGGTCACCTACGCGCTCGGCGTCGCGTTCGGCCTGGCCGCGCTGCTGGCGCTCACCGTTCCCGCCCGACGCACCCGGCCGGCCGCCGCCGAGCCGGCCGGTCTCGGCGCTGCCGACGGCGGCCGGAGCGTCTGGGCGGCCGCCGCCGCTGCCGCCGCCGCACTGGTCGCCTCCGCGGCCAGCCCGGTGGCCGGGCTGTTCGTCGGGCTCGCCGGCGTCGCGCTGCTGCTGACCCGCCGGTACGCCGACGGCCTGCTGCTCGCCGTACCGGCCGCCGTGCCGCTGGCGGTGACCGGGCTGCTGTTCGGCGAGGGCGGCTGGATGAACATCAGCACGGCCGACACCGTGCACGCCGTGGTGACGAGCCTGGTGGTGGCGGCGCTCGTGGCGTACCGGCCGGTGCGGGCAGGCGCGCTGCTGTCCGCGGCCGGGGTGCTGGCGTCGGCGCTGCTGCACACGCCGGTCGGGCTGAACGCCACCCGCCTGGTGGTGATGTTCGCGCTGCCGGTGCTGGCCGCCGCCGCGACGCTCCCCGCCCCGCTCGCCGATCGACTGCGCCCTGCCGGTCGGCGCTCCCGGGTCGTCGGCGCGGCCGGGCTGGCCGCGCTGCTGGCGGTGGTCTGCTGGTGGCAGCCGCCGGTGGTCACCGCCGACCTGCGCAGCGCCGACGACCCGACGGCCGACCCGGCGTACTTCGCGCCGCTGCGCGCGGAACTGGACCGGCGCGGGCTCACCGGGCGGGTGGAGGTGCCGCCGACCCGCAACTACTGGGAGGCGGCCCACATGGGCGAGGTGCCGCTGGCCCGGGGCTGGCTGCGGCAGGCCGACATCGACCGCAACGCGCTGTTCTTCACCACGGTGCCCGGCGCGGACGGCACCGGCGTCCCGCTGACCCCTGTCACCTACCGGGACTGGCTGGCCGACAACGCGGTGCAGTACGTGGCGGTGCCAGACGCCGAGTTCTCCTGGGTGGGGGCGTCGGAGGCGAAGCTGGTGGAGGCGGGCCAGCCGTACCTGGCCGAGGTCTGGTCGGACCGGCACTGGAAGCTGTACGCGGTCGCCGAGCCGACCCCGCTCGTCGGCGCGCCGGGCGAGCTGGTCCGCCAGGACGGCGCCTCGATCACGTTCCGCGCTCCCGCCGCCGGCCCCATCCCGATCCGGGTGCGCCACGACTGCTGGCTGACCGCCTCAGGCGGCGCCGAAGTCACCCCGACCGGCAAGTGGACAACGGTGACGGTCCCCCGACCCGGCACCTACACCCTCACCAGCTGATCCCCCTCCCCTCCCCCTCCCCTCCCCCTCCCCCGATCCCGATCCCGCCGAGATCGGGCATTCAGGGGCGCGGCGTGAGCGTGGCGATCTTGCGCTTTCTGCCCCGGCAAATCGGGCCTATCCGGCCTGCGCGGGGCCGCAACTGCAAGATCGCCGCGCGGGGCGGCGTGCGGGGGCGCGGAGGGCGGGGTGGGAGGGCGGGGTGGGAGGGCGCGGCGGAAGGGGAAGGGCTAGAGGGGGGACTCCAGGATTCGCTGGACGACTGCGCGGGAGTGGCGGCCGGTGCGCAGGTACTCGTCGAGGAACTCGCCCTGGTCCTCGCGTCCCAGCAGCCGCACCACCCCGGCCAGCTCCACCCCGTGCCGGGGCAACTGGTCCCCGGCCCGGCCGCGTACCAGCATCAGCGCGTCGCGCACCTCGGCGGCGAGCGTCCAGCCGGCGGCCAGTTCGGCGGCGTCGGAGGGGTCGAGCAGGCCGGCGTCGCGGGCGGCGGCGAGGGCGTCGAGCGTACGGGTGCCGCGCAGGGCGGGCACCTGACCGGCGTACCGGAGCTGGAGCAACTGCACCGCCCACTCGACGTCGGCCAGACCGCCCCGGCCCAGCTTGGTGTGGGTGGCCGGGTCGGCGCCGCGGGGCAGCCGCTCGGTCTCCACCCGCGCCTTGATCCGGCGGATCTCGACCACCTGCTCGCGGCTCAGCCCCTCGGCCGGGTAGCGCACCGGCTCGATCATGGCCTCGAACTCGGCGCCCAGGTCCGCGTCGCCGCAGACGAACCGGGCGCGCAGCAGCGCCTGCGCCTCCCACACGCGGGACCAGCGCGCGTAGTACTGGGCGTACGCGGCCAGGCTGCGGACCAGCGGGCCCTGCCGGCCCTCGGGGCGCAGGTCGGCGTCGACGCCCAGCGGCGGGTCGGGAGCGGGCGCGGACAGCAGCCGGCGCAGCTCCTCGGCGATGGCGTGCGCGGCTGCGCTGGCGGCGCTCTCCTCCACCCCGGGCGGCGGGTCGTAGACGAACAGCACGTCGGCGTCGGAGAGGTAGTTCGACTCGTACCCGCCGAGCCGGCCCATGCCGATCACCGCGAAGCGCAGGCCGGGCGGTCCGGGGTGGACGGTACGGGCGGCGCGCAGCGCGGCGGCCAGCGTGGCGTCGGCGACGTGGGAAAGCGCGGTGCCGACCGCCGCCACGTCCACCACTGTGGGCCGGCGTTCCCCGCCGCCGACCGGGCGCGGGGTGAGCGGGGCGAGCGAACCGGCGTGGCTGAGCACGTCGGCGGCGGCGATCCGGACCAGCTCCCGGCGGCGCAGCGCGCGGACCGCCCGGATCGCCTCGACCGGGTCGTCGTGCCGGGCGGCGGCGGCGGCGAATCCCTCGACGAGCGTCTCGCGCGGGCGCGGGGTCAGTTCGCTGTCCTCGGCGAGCAGCCGCAGCGCCTCCGGTTCGCGGGCCAGCATGTCGGCCGCGTACCGGGAGGACGACAGCACCCGGGCCAGCCGGCGCGCCACCGGGCCGGAGTCACGCAGCAGGCGCAGGTACCAGGGGGTGCTGCCGAGCTTGTCGGACACCTGCCGGTAGTTGAGCAGACCGCGGTCCGGCTCGGGGGCGTCGGCGAACTCGTCGAGCAGCACCGGCAGCAGCGTGCGCTGGATGGCGGCGGTTCGGCTGACCCCGCCGGTGAGCGCCTGGAGGTGCCGCAGCGCGCCGGCCGGGTCGGCGAAGCCGAGCACCTCCAGCCGGTGGCGGGCCGCCTCGGGCGTGAGGCGCAGCCCCTCGGCCGGTACCCGGGCCACGGCTTCCAGCAGCGGCCGGTAGAGCAGTTTGGCGTGCAGCCGGCGTACCTCTGTCGCGTGGGTGACCCACTCGGCGCGGAACTCCTCGACGGCGCTGCGGCCCGGCGTGGCCGCGTAGCCGAGCGCGGCGGCGAGCCAGCGCAGCGCGGCCGGTTCGGTGGGCACGGTGTGGGTCCGGCGCAGCGCCTGGAGCTGGAGCCGGTGCTCGACGGCGCGCAGGAAGCGGTAGCCGCGCAGCAGCGCCTCTCCGTCGGCGCGGCCCACGTAGCCGCCGGCGACGAGCGCGCGCAGCGCCGGTAGGGTGCCGGGCACCCGCAGCGACTCGTCGCCCCGGCCGTGCACGAGCTGGAGCAGCTGGACGGCGAACTCGATGTCGCGCAGCCCGCCCGGACCGCGCTTGATCTCGCGTTCCAGCTCCTTCGGCGGCACGTTGTCGAGGATCTTGCGACGCATCGACCGGACGTCCTCGACCGCCTCGGGGCGCTCGGCGGCGGTCCACACGAGCGGGGCCAACGCGTCGATCCACTCCTTTGCGAGTTCCAGGTCGCCGGCCGCCGGGCGGGCCTTGAGCAGCGCCTGGAACTCCCAGGTGCGGGCCCAGCGCCTGTAGTAGGCGAGGTGGCTGGCGAGCGTGCGGACCAGCGGGCCCCGGTTGCCCTCGGGTCGCAGCGCCGCGTCGACCGGCCAGGCCACCAGCCCGCAGATCTGGATCAGCCGGGTGGCGATCTGGGTCGCGGCGGGCAGGTCGTCGTCGGTCGCGGAGACGAAGATGACGTCGACGTCGGAGACGTAGTTCAGCTCGTCGCCACCGCACTTGCCCATGGCCACCACTGCCAGCCGGGGGCGCGGCGTGCCCTCCGGCAGCTCGTCGGCGGCGATGTCGTACGCGGCGGCCAGCGTCGCGTCGGCCAGCCCGGACAGCGCCGCCATGGTCTGCTCCAGGCCGCGCCCGCCGGTCAGGTCGGCCGCCGCGATCCGCAGCAGCGCGAGCCGGTACGCCTGCCGCAGCAGCGGGACCGCGCCGGTGACTGCGGTCAGCCGGGCCGCGACGCTCAGGTCGAGCCGCCCGTCCGCGGTGGGGGCGAGCCCGTCCGGCTCGGTCGCCAGCACCGCCCACTGCCCGGGGTTGGCCACCAGGTGGTCGCCGAGCGCCGAGGAGGCGCCGAGCACCGCGATCAGCCGGCGGCGCAGCCCGGGGTCGGCGGCCAGGGCGTCGCGTACGGCGGTCTCGTCGCCGGAGCGCCGCTCGGACTCGACCAGCCGGTGCAGCTGACGCAGGGCCAGGTCCGGGTCGGCGGCGCGGGACAGCGCGGCGAGCATCTCGGCGGCGCTGTCGTCGGCGGGCTCCTGGGTGTCGGGCCGCCACAGGGCGAGCCCGTCCGGACCGAGCAGGTCCGCGGCGCGGGTGGCGCCGTCGCCCTCGGCGAATCCGTAGCGGGCCAGGCGCCCGCGGACCGGCCGGGTCACCGTCAGGCCCCGAGCAGCGGCAGGCTGCGGCGCGGGTTGTCGTCGCCGAGTTCACCGAGCGCGAGCGCGGCGAACCGGATCGCGAACGGCTGCCACGCCTCCTCGACGTCGGCCATCACCCGGTCGCAGGCGGCCACCACCAGCTCCGGGTCGTAGCCCAGCTCGGCCAGCACGGCCGAGTCGCGGGACCACTCGGCGATCATCGCGGTGTCGCACTCGATGTGGAACTGCAACCCCCAGGCCCGGTCGCCGAGGCGGAACGCCTGGTGCGGGTAGCGGGTGGACGCGGCGAGCAGCGTCGCGCCGTGCGGCAGCTCGGTGATCTCGTCGGCGTGCCACTGGAGCACGTCGGGCATCAACGGCACGTACCGGAACAGCGGGTCGTTCTCGGCGGCGTCGCGCCGGCCCACGAGCGCCGGCCCGACCTCCGGGCCGGACGGGCTGCGTTCGACCCGGCCGGCGTGCGCGGTGGCGAGCAGTTGCGCGCCGAGGCAGACGGCGAGCGTGGGCACCCGCCCGCGGACCGCCTTGCGCAGCAGCCCCTCAAGTGCCGGGAACCAGGGCGCGCCGGGGCCGCCGTCAGGCCCCGGGTACGCCTGCTGGTCGCCACCGAGCACCACGAGCGCGGCGTACCCCTCCAGGTCGGCGGGGAGCGGGTCACCGGCGTGCGGACGTAGCACGCGCAGCTCCAGGCCCCCTTCGGTGAGCCACTCCCCCAGGCGGCGGAGGTCGTCGGTCGGGTCGTTCTCGATCACCAGCGCGGTCGCCACGACGTCGAGGCTAACCGGTGCGTCCGACCGGGCACGGTCCGGCAGGCCCTAGGCTCCGATCGTGCCTGACGACTGCCTGCGCCCACCGGCCCTGCGTCCCGGCGACGCGGTGATGCTGGTGTCCCCGTCCGGGCCGACCCGCCCCGAGCGGGTGGCCCGCGGCATCGAGCTGCTCACCGGCTGGGGACTGCGGCCGGTGCCCGCGCCGAACGCGTACGCCCGGCGGGGTTACCTGGCCGGCGACGACGCGCTGCGGGCCGCGGACCTGAATGCGGCGTTCGCCGACCCGGAGATCCGCGGGGTGATCTGCACCCGGGGCGGCTACGGCGCGCAGCGGGTGGTCGACCTGATCGACATGGCGGCGGTACGCCGGGATCCGAAGGTGGTGGCCGGGTTCTCCGACATCACCGCGTTGCAGTTCGCGCTCTGGCGGGGTGCCCGGCTGGCCGGGGTGCACGGGCCGGGCGCCGCGTGGCGGGACGAGCGCACGCCGATCCGCTCGGCCGAGTCGCTGCACGCGGCGCTGACCAGCACCGAGCCGGTGACGGTGACGGCGGTCGAGGCGGAGGAGACATACCCGGTGCGGGTGCCCGGCCGGGCCGAGGGCCGGCTGCTCGGCGGCAACCTGTGCCTGATCACCGCCTCCGTCGGCACACCTGACATGCCCGACCTGACCGGGGCGATCCTGCTGGTCGAGGAGGTGCAGGAGCCGCCGTACAAGATCGACCGGATGCTCACCCACCTGCGCCGCTGCGGCGCGCTGGACGGGGTCGCCGGGGTGGCGGTCGGCCAGTTCACCGAGTGCGCGGACGGCTGGGACACCACCGTCGTGGACGTGCTCACCGACCGCCTGGGCGACCTCGGCGTACCGGTCCTCGGCGGCCTGCCCGTCGGCCACGGCCCCGGCCAGCTCACCGTCCCGGTGAGCACCCCCGCCACCCTGGACGCCACCGCAGGCACCCTCACGGTGACCGCCGCCGTCCGCTGAGCCCGGCGCCGAGGCCCGGCGCCGAGCCCGGCGATCATGAGGTTGGCGGCAGTTCGGAGATCCACAACTGCCGCCAACCTCATGATCAACCCTGAGAAGGCGGGGCGAGGTGGGCCACCGCGCCGATCTCCAGGGCGGCCCAGACCGCGCCGTCGGGGGTGACCGTGAGGCCGTGCGGCTCGGACGCGGGGGTGGGCAGGGTGTGGGCGGTGACGCGGCCGTCGGGGTCGATGTGGCCGATGCGGTTGGCGCCCCACTCGGTGAACCAGCAGCCGCCGGCCGGATCGGCGACGATCGCGTGCGGGCGGGCCGTCCGGTCCGGCAACGGGAACTCGTCGATCCGCCCGTCCGGCGTGATCCGGCCGATCTGCCCGGCGACGATCTCGACGAACCAGAGCGCACCGTCACCGCCCCGGGTGATGCCGACCGGCCCGGCCGCCTCGGTGGGCAGCGGATGCACTGTCACCGACCCGTCCAGGCCGACCCGGGCGATCGCGTTGCCCTGGTTGAGCGTGAGCCAGAGCGCGTCGTCCGGGCCGGCCGCCAGCATCGACGGGAAGCCCTTGGCCACCGGAAGCGGGAACGACGTGACCTCCCCGTCGACGCTCACCCGGCCGACCGTGTCGTCGCTCATGCCGGCGTACCAGAGCGCGCCGTCCGCGCCCACCGCCAGCCCGCAGGGGCCGCAGCCGGGCGGCAGCGCCACCGAGCCGGTCTCGCCGTCGACGGTGATCCGGCCGAGCCGGTCGTCGCCCGAGCGGGTGTACCAGAGCGCGCCGTCGGGGCCGGCGACGATGATCAACGGGCGGCTCCCGGGCGGGTCGTCGCGGTAGGTCCGTACCTCACCGCCGAGACCGAGCCGGGCGACGCCGCCGGAGCCGGCCAACGCCAGCCAGAGCGCGCCGTCGGGCCCGACCGCGATCGAGTACGGGCCGGAGCCCGGCCCGGTGAGCGGGATCTCGCGGATGGCGGACTGTGTCATCGGGTGGCCTTTCGTCGGGTTTGGACCAGACTCGCGGGCGGTCCGGCACCCCGGCAACACGATTAAAACGGGCCTTCCGGACGGGATTGCCAGCTCGCTGACAGGTTCGCCACGGGTTGCCCTCAGTTCCGGCGACCACTGTCGGTGACGTCATCGCACCACCACCGAACAGGAGAATCGCATGATCCGCACGATGTCGAAGAAGCACCTGATGGTCGGCCTGGCCGCCGCCGGCGTGCTCGGCGTCGGGATCGCCGCCCCGACGGTGGCGCTCGCCGACGACAAGAGCCCGAACCCGTCCTCGAGCGCCAGCACCACCGACCAGGGTGACGACCGCCGCCAGAAGCACGCCGACCGGCAGGCCGAGTTCGCCGAGGCGCTCGCCGAGGAGCTGGGCGTCCCGGCCGACAAGGTCACCGCGGCGCTGGAGAAGCTGCACGAGCAGCGCCAGGGCGACCGCCCGGAGCGGCCGGAACGGCCGTCGACGGAGGACCGGCAGGCCGCGCTGAAGGAGCGGCTGGACCAGGCCGTCACCGACGGCAAGCTGACGCGGGAGCAGGCCGACGCGGTGCTCAAGGCCGCCGAGGCGGGCGTGTTCCCCGGCCCGGGCAGGGGCGGCCCAGACGGCAGGCCCGGCCACCACGGCAAGGGTGGCGACAAGCCCGGCCAGGGCGCCGAGACCGGGCAGGAGGGCCAGGGCGGCAAGTGACGTGGTGACCCCGCCGCCCCGCACCGGCCGTTCCCTCCTCCTGGCCGGAGCTGGGCGGGGCGTGGTGGCGGTGCCCGAGAGGGCGCCGCCACCGCGCCGCTACGGGTGTGTCCGCCTCGGTCCGGCGACGGCACCCGAGGCGCGCTCAGCCCTCGCCCGACGGGGTGAGGACGCCGAGCAGGTTGCCCGGGAGTACGACACCGCTTCAGGCGATGCAGGCGCAGACGATCAGCGCGGCGCCGAAGTGGGTGGCGGCGCTGACCCGGGCCGCCGGGTGCGGCTCCTCGGCGGCGATGACGTCACCCAGCTTGCCCGGGGTGAGCAGGTCCAGCACCAGGAACGCCAGCGCCATCACCAGCAGGCCGACCAGCCCGAACACCACTGTGGACGCGAGCCCCTTGGTGAACGAGCTGTAGCTGGTCAGGATGGCCGTGAAGACGATGCCGGCGATGCCGAGCTGGTTGGCGGCGAGCAGCAGCGCGGCGTTGCCGTTGCGGCGCACCCAGATCAGCTCCCGCAGCTTGCCCGGGGTGAGCAGGTCGACGAGCAGGAAGCCGGCGGCCATCAGCGCCACCCCGACGATCCCGAACACGATGCTCTGCCACGCCCCGTCGAGCAGATCTCCCAGCACCAACGCCTCCCCGGCTCACCCGCCCGGCGGTGGTGCCGGGGCGGTGCCGCAGACGATAGCGGCACCGCGCCAGCGTGATCTAGAGCGAGAGGTAACGCTGCCGCTCGTACGGGGTGACCTCGCGGCGGTACTGCTCCCACTCGGAGCGCTTGTTGCGCAGGAAGAAGTCGAAGACGTGCTCGCCGAGCACCTCGGCCACCAGCTCGGACCCGGCCATCACGTCGATCGCCTCGGCCAGGTTCTCCGGCAGCGCCTCGTAGCCCATGGCGCGGCGCTCGGCGCTGCTCAGCGACCAGACGTCGTCCTCGGCGCCGGGGGGCAGCTCGTAGCCCTCCTCGATGCCCTTGAGGCCGGCACCGAGCATCACCGCGAACGCGAGGTAGGGGTTGGTCGCGGAGTCCAGCGAGCGGACCTCGACCCGGGCCGAGTTCGGCTTGCCGTACGCGGGCACCCGCACCAGCGCGGACCGGTTCAGGTGACCCCAGCAGACGTACGCCGGGCTCTCGGTGATCCGGTCCGGCAGCGCCTGCGGGAACAGCCGCTTGTACGAGTTGACCCACTGGTTGGTGACGGCGGTGTACTCCCGGGCGTGGGTGAGCAGCCCGGCGATGAACGACTTCGCGACCTTGGAGAGCTTCATCGGGTCGCCGGCGTCGTGGAACGCGTTGCGCTCCCCCTCGAACAGCGACAGGTGCGTGTGCATGCCGCTGCCCGGCTGGTCGGTGAACGGCTTCGGCATGAAGCTGGCCTGCACGCCGGTGGAGAGCGCGACCTCCTTCACCACGTGCCGGAACGTCATGATGTTGTCGGCGGTGGTGAGCGCGTCGGCGTAGCGCAGGTCGATCTCCTGCTGGCCGGGGGCGACCTCGT
Source organism: Micromonospora sp. WMMB482 (assembly GCF_019038635.1). Lineage (NCBI taxonomy): Bacteria > Bacillati > Actinomycetota > Actinomycetes > Micromonosporales > Micromonosporaceae > Micromonospora > Micromonospora sp. WMMB482. Next base: position 591,091 of record NZ_JAHOPD010000020.1, read on the forward strand.
GGTGGCTGTACTCCACCGAGATGCCGATCCGCTCCAGCGCCAGCACGGCCTGGCGGCGGAAGTCCCGCGCGACGGCGTGCGTGGTGTGCTCGAAGTAGCCGCCGGTGTCCACCGGGATGGGCACCGAGCCGTCCTGCGGACCGTTCTCCAGCAGGAAGAACTCGATCTCCGGGTGGGTGTAGAAGGTGAAGCCCTTGTCGGCCGCCCGGGAGAGCATCCGGCGCAGCACGTGCCGCGGGTCGGCCCAGGACGGGCTGCCGTCGGGCAGCATGATGTCGCAGAACATCCGGGCGCTCTCGCCGCTGACTCCGCCCTCGAACGGGAAGACCTGGAACGTGGTCGGGTCCGGCATGGCCACCATGTCCGACTCGAACACCCGGGCGAAGCCCTCGATCGCGGAGCCGTCGAAGCCGATGCCCTCCTCGAAGGCCGCCTCCAGCTCCGCCGGGGCCACCGAGACGCTCTTGAGCGTGCCGAGCACATCGGTGAACCACAGCCGGACGAAACGGATGTCCCGCTCTTCCAGCGTGCGGAGGACGAACTCCTGCTGACGGTCCACTTCCACCCCTCGTGACACGTACGTCCGCACCGGTCGGGCCGGCCGGGCCTGACCGCCCAGTCTCCACCGGGCTCGTTACGCCGACGTTACGCCTTCCCCGGCCGGCCGTCCCGCCGTGTCCGGCCGGGCGGGACGCGCACCGCGCCGCCCCGGTCTCCCGCGACCTGTCGGATTCGGCCCGGACGGCTGAGGGAAGATGGAGGCATGCCCACCCTGCGTCTCGCCCTGTGCCAGGTCAACCCGACGGTAGGCGACCTCGCCGGCAACGCCGGCCTGGTCCGCACGTGGACCCGTCAGGCCGCCGACGCCGGCGCCCAGCTCGTCCTGTTCCCCGAGCTGATGCTCACCGGTTACCCGGTCGAGGACCTGGTGTTCCGCCGCTCGTTCGTGGCCGCGTCCCGCGCCGCGCTGCACCGGCTCGCCGCCGACCTGGCCGCCGACGGCCTCGGTGACCTGCCGGTACTGGTCGGCTACCTGGACGCGGACGGCCCCCCGCAGGTCAGCTCGGACGCCGAGCCGGGCCGGGGCGCCCGCAACGCGGCGGCGCTGCTGCACCGGGGCGAGGTGGCGGCCACCTACTTCAAGCACCACCTGCCCAACTACGGCGTCTTCGACGAGGACCGCTACTTCGTCCCCGGTGACACGCTCACCGTGGTGCGCGTGGGCGGGATCGACGTGGCGCTGACCATCTGCGAGGACCTGTGGCAGGCCGGCGGCCCGTTCGCGGTGGCGCGGGAGGCCGGCGTCGGGCTGGTGCTGAGTATCAACGGCTCGCCGTACGAGCTGAACAAGGACGACGTGCGGCTGCCGCTGGTACGCCGGCGCGCCGCGGAGGCCGGGGCCGCCATCGCGTACGTGAACATGGTCGGCGGCCAGGACGAGCTGGTCTACGACGGTGACTCCATGATCGTCGCCGCGGACGGCACGCTGCTGACCCGGGCGCCGCAGTTCGTCGAGCACCTGCTGGTGCACGACCTGGAGCTGCCGGCGGCCGCAGGTGCGTCCGGCGGGACCGGCGCACCGGCCGACGGGATGCGCGTGGCCCGCCACGACCTCCCGGCGATCCCGGCCGCGCCGACCGGCCCGGCTGCCGACGGCGGCATCATCGAGCCGGTCGCCGACGAGGCCGAGGTGTGGCACGCGCTGGTGCTGGGCCTGCGCGACTACGTCGACAAGAACCGCTTCCCGTCGGTGGTGCTCGGCCTGTCCGGCGGCATCGACTCCGCGGTGGCGGCGGCGATCGCGGTGGACGCGGTCGGGCCGGACCGCGTGGTCGGCGTCTCGATGCCCAGCCAGCACTCCTCCGAGCACTCCCGCACCGACGCCGAGGACCTGGCGAAGCGGACCGGCCTGGACTACCGGGTCGAGCCGATCCAGCCGATGGTGGACACGTTCCTGGCGAACATGTCGCTGTCCGGTGTGGCGGTGGAGAACCTCCAGGCCCGGGTACGCGGCGTGATCCTCATGGCGCTGTCGAACCAGGAGGGCCACCTGGTGCTCACCACCGGCAACAAGAGCGAGCTGGCGGTGGGCTACTCGACGCTCTACGGCGACTCGGTGGGCGGCTACAACCCGGTCAAGGACGTCTGGAAGACGCTCGTGTGGCGGCTGGCGAAGTGGCGCAACGCCGACGCGGTACGGCGCGGGCAGACGCCGCCGATCCCGGAGAACTCGATCGGCAAGCCGCCGTCGGCCGAGCTGAGCCCCGGCCAGCTCGACAGCGACACGCTGCCCGACTACGACGTGCTCGACCCGATCCTGATCGGCTACGTCGACGGCGACCTGGGCCGCGACGGCCTGGTCGAGTCCGGCCACGACCCGGCCGTGGTGGACAAGGTGCTGCGGATGGTGGATACCGCCGAGTACAAGCGACGGCAGTCCGCGCCCGGCACCAAGATCTCCATGAAGGCGTTCGGGCGGGACCGGCGGCTGCCGATCACCAACCGGTGGCGCGAGGACGGCTGACCGCTCCCCCGGCCGGGGAGTGACATCCTCCACTCCGACCTGCCCGCGACCCGCCGCCCGATGCGACGATCGCGGGGAACCCGGGGACCGCGTGCGCGGCCTCGAGGGAAGGAGATTGTCATGATGGAGTCCACCCCGGCCGAGGTGACCGCCCTCTACGGCGGGCCGGCCACCCGGCGGGTACGCACCCGCGACCTGATCGCCGCCAAGGAGCGCGGCGAGCGATGGGCGATGCTGACCTCGTACGACCAGTACACGGCCTCGATCTTCGACCAGGCGGGTATCCCGGTGCTGCTGGTCGGCGACTCGGCGGCGAACAACGTCTTCGGCTACGAGACCACGCTGCCGGTGACCGCCGAGGAGCTGCTGCCGCTGGTCCGCGCCGTGGTACGGGCCACGAAGCACTCGCTGATCGTCGGTGACCTGCCGTTCGGCTCGTACGAGGAGGGGCCGGCGCAGGCGCTGCGCACCGCGGTGCGGTTCATGAAGGAGGGCGGCTGCCACGCGGTGAAGCTGGAGGGCGGGCGGCGCTGCGCCGCCCAGATCGAGGCGATCACCGGCGCCGGCATCCCGGTGATGGCGCACGTCGGCTTCACCCCGCAGAGCGAGCACACGCTCGGCGGCTACCGGGTGCAGGGCCGGGGCGAGGCGGCCGAGGAGGTGCTCGCCGACGCGCGGGCGGTGGCCGAGGCGGGCGCGTTCGCGGTGGTGCTGGAGATGGTGCCGGGCGAGGTGGCGAAGCGGGCCACCGCCGAGCTGCCCATCCCCACCGTCGGGATCGGGGCCGGCCCGGACACCGACGGGCAGGTGCTGGTCTGGCAGGACATGGCCGGGCTGCGGACCGGCCGGGCGCCGCGTTTCGTCAAGCGCTACGCCGACCTGTCCGGCGCGCTCACCGACGCCACCCGCCGGTTCGCCGACGAGGTGCGTGGCGGCGAGTTCCCGGCGGCCGAGCACACCTTCTGAGATGCAAGGAAGGGCCCCTTCTTAACGCCTCGCGCAGAGAAGGGGCCCCTTCTTAACACGCGCTGCCGCCGCGGCCCCGCCCGCGCCGCGTGCGGGGGCGCGGCGGCAGCGCGTCAGAGGTCGGTGACCCGGATGCCGGCGTGCGCCTTGTAGCGCTTGTTGATCGCGATCAGGTTGGCGGTGAACGCCTCGATCTGGTGGGCGTTGCGCAGCCGCCCGGCGTAGATGCCCCGCATGCCGGGGATCCGCGCGGCCAGCGCGGCGACCACGCCCACGAGTTCCCGGTCCTCGGTGCAGATCAGCACGTCCAGGTCGATCCGGTCGATCTCCGGGTCGGCCAGCAGCGGCGCGCTGACATGGTTGAACGCGGCGCAGACCCGGGACTCGGGCAGCAGGGCGGCGGCCTGCTGCACGGCGCTGCCCTCGGCGACGGTGAGCGCGTACGGGCCCTGCTTGTCGAAGCCGAGCGGGTTGACGCAGTCCACCACGATCTTGCCGGCCAGCGGTCCGGCGAGCGCGGCGACGGTGGCCGCGTGCCCCTCCCACGGCACCGCCACGATCACCACGTCGCTGCGCCGGGCGACGTCCTCGTTGTCGCCGCCGGAGACGACGGCGCCCTCCGGTACGTGCGGCAGGGCGGCGATCTCGGCGGCGGCCCGGGTGGCCCGCTCGGCGGTACGGGAGCCGATCAGCACGGTCTGCCCGGCCCGGGCGAACCGGTAGGCGAGACCCCGTCCCTGGTCGCCGGTGCCCCCGATGATGCCGACGGTCAGCCCGGAGACGTCGGGCAGCGTGGTCGCGTCGTAAGCCATGGGCTCATCCTCGCAAAGCGGGACGGCGAGCGGTGCATCCCGATGCTGTGACAATCGCCGCGCTGGTCACGCCCGTTCGAAGGCGACCCGGCGCTGGGCCGGGTCGGCGACCGTGAGCCGCACCCGGACGCGTTCGCCCAGCGGCAGATCGCCGGTGCAGCGGGCGCGCACCGGCGGCTCGTCGAGCGCGATCGTGCCGCCGGGCGGGCGGCCGGGACGGCCGTTGCCCGCCGGGCGCGGTTCGTCCACGTCGAGCACCGCCGCCTCGAACGTCTCCCCCACCCGGTGCGCGAGCAGCACCGCCTCGGCCAGCTCCACCGCGCCCCGGGTGGCCGCACCCGCGGTCCGGTCGGTCGCGGCCATCACCTCGGGCAGCTTCGGCAGCGCGGCCCGGACCTGCTCGGGCACTTCGCGGCCCTCGTGCAGCGCCAGGCAGACCTCGGTGGCGTAGCGGTCGGCCAGCCGGCGCAGCGGCGCCGTCACGTGCGCGTACGCGGCGGCCACCCCGCCGTGCTCGGGCTGCTCGGGCAGTTCCCCGTCGAACGCGGTGTACGCGGCGCCGCGCATCAGCTCGGCGGCCTGGTCGACGAAGGCCGCCACCCGGGGCTGGGAGGTGTCCAGCCCGTCGAGCACCTGACCCACGGGCGTGCCGTCCGGCCAGGGCACGCCGAGCGGGCCGGCGGCGAGCCGCAGCCGTTCGACCGCCTCCGGGCGTGGGCGGGGCATGGTGCGCAGCAGCCCGATCCGGCCGGCCAGCATGATGTCGGCCGCGGCCATTCCGGTCAGCAGCGAGATCTGGGCGTTGTGCTCCTCCATCGGGACGGGACCACGCAGCACCAGCCGCCACCCGTCGCCGTCGGACTCGACGTCCTGCTCCGGCAGCGGCAGGTTGATCGCGCCCCGGCTCAGTCCCCGCGCGGTGAGCAGCGCCCCGATCTCGGGCAGCAGGGCGATCGGCTCGGGCAGCCGGCCGGCGTCGGCGTCGCGTTGCACGCCGACGTAGTCGAGCTTGGCCCGGCTGCGCACCAGCGCCCGCTCCAGCGCGACCGCGACGGTGCCGCCGTCGGCGTCCAGGTCGACGGTCCAGAGCACGGCGGCCCGGTCGGCGTCGGGCAGCAGGCTCGCCGCCCCCTCGCTGAGCGTGTGCGGGTGCAGCGGCACGTTGCCGTCGGGCAGGTAGACCGTCTGCCCCCGGCGCCACGTCTCGGCCTCCAGGTCACCGCCGAGGCGTACGTGGGTCAGGACGTCCGCGATCGCGTACCGGACGCGGAAGCCGCCGCCGGGACGGCGGGTGAGGTGCATGGCCTGGTCGAGGTCGCGCGAGGTCGCCGGGTCGACGGTGACGAACGGGATGTCGGTCCGGTCGGCGACGGCCGGTGGCGGCGCGGCGGCGGCCAGGTCGGCCTCGCGCTGCGCCGCGGCCGGGAAGCCCTCGGGCAGTCCCAGCTCGCGGCGCAGCGCGCCGAAGTCGATACGGGGCGCCAGTACGCGTCGGATCACCACGCGGTCAATCCTGACAGCGCCCCGCACGTTCCGCTCCCCGGGAGGGAGCGGTGTCCGCGGCGTCAGGCGCGGCGGGCCGGCGCCTGACGTGCGGTGGTGGTCTTCGCGGCCGTGCTCTTGCGGGCCGGCGCCTTCTTCGCGGCGGTGGTCTTCTTCGCCGTGGTGGTGGTCTTGCGCGCGGTGGTGGCCTTGCGCGCGGGCGCCTTCTTCGCCGCCGCCTTGCGCGCCGTGGGACGCGTCGAGGCGGTGGTCTTCTTCGCCGGCGCCGTCTTCGCCGCGGCGGTGGTCTTCTTCGCCGCCGAGGTGACCTTCCGCGCGCCCGTGGTCTTCTTGGCCGCCGTCGTCTTCTTCGCCGCCGTCGTCTTGCGGGCCGGCGCCTTCTTCGCTGTCGCGGTGGTCCGGGCCGTCGTGGTCTTCCGGGCCGCTGTGGTCTTCTTCGCCGCCGCCGTCTTCTGGGCCGCCGTGGTCTTCTTCGCGGTCGTCTTCTTCGCCGTGGTCTTCTTGGCCGGCGCGCTCTTGGCGGTGGCCCGGCCGGCCGGCGCCGTCCGGCCCGCGGTCTTCTTCGCCGCCGCCCTGCTGGTGGTGGTCTTGGTGGCCGGCGCCTTGCGGGCCGCCGACACGACCTTCCTGGCGGCTGCCTTCTTGGCCGCCGCCTTCTTCGCCGGTGTCCGTCCGGCGCCGGCGCCCGAGGCGTTCGGCGACGCCTTGGTGACCGTGGTCGTCCTGCCCGCGGCGGTCCTCTTCGCGGTCGTCCGTTTCGCGGCCGGGCGGGTGGCCTGCTGTGCTTCGGCCATCTCGGTTCCCTTTCCTGGGGACGTGCTCTCGCCCTCGCGGAGCACGGATCACCTCGACGCGGGCCCTCCCGCGCCGTCTAGCGGCCCTCCCCGGCCCAACGGGCGTCCTCGGCGTCCCACGCGTCGTTCCGCTCCCGCACCGTCTGCAGGGCGTTGTCCGCGTCGGCGGCTGAGGCGTACGGTCCGAGAACGTGCCGTGCGGGGCACACGTCGGCATCGGTCTCGACCCGGTGGTGTCGCGTGCACCAGTAGTAGTGCCCACCACTTCCGTCGTCGCTCATGCGATCACTGTGCACCGGGAACCGCCCGGCCGCCACCGGAACGCACAAATAGTCACGTTCTTCTCCACAGTAGACCTGGTCACCGCGGTTGCGGCGGGCAACCGCGGAAGAGGCGGCCACGCCCGCCCTCGTCCGAACGGCCGGTACCGGCGCCTGTGGGAAACAGCCAGGATCGGCGCTCGTGATCACCACGACGACGGGCACGCGGCTGGTCCTGGGTCGACCGGCGGACCCACCGGCTCGCCGCGCGGCTCACCCGCCAGCAGTAGGCCGCCCTGCTCGGCCGGTCACTGGAGTCGACCGGGCCGGGGTTCGCCGGCATTCTCGTCGCCGGTATCTCGGTGCTGCTCCTGCAGGCGGTGACGCTCACCGAGGCGCGGGCCGCGCGGATCGACGCCGAGCTGGCCCGGCACTACGAGCGGGCCGGCCGGGCGCTGAGCTGGCACGCCTGACCGTCAGGCGGGCGCCGGGACGGGCTCCGGACCGGGCACGGCGGCAGGCGCCGGGCGGGCCGCCGCGATCGCGTACGCCAGGGCGTAGGGCGTGCACGTCAGGTGGAACATCGGCTCGACGAGCACCCGGTCGGTGATGAGGAACCGTTCCCACTCCGTCGGCCGGGGCAGCCCGAACGACGAGTCGGTCCAGCAGGTGAACAACCAGAGCGGCGCGGAGATCCGGTCCACCGAGTCCGGCGGCAGACCGTCCGCCACGGGTGCGGTGGCCGGGATCGAGGTGACCACCGCGAGCACCACCGCCGCGTCGGCCGCGACCAGCGCGCCGAGCACCCCGGCCAGCCACGCGGCCCGGACCCGGTCCCGGCGCGCCAGCGCCCCGGCGGCCCAGAGCGCCGCCGTGAGCAGCGCCAGCCACAGCAGCAGCCCGGGCACCGTCTCCCAGACGCGGCTCTCGCCCCGGGCGGCGAACAGCGCCAGCGTCGCGGTCACCGTCGCGGCGATCGGCAGCACCACGCCGAGCGCGGTGGGTAGCGCCCTCACACGCACGGTCCGGCGCGCGGCCCGGCCGACGACGAGCGCGAGCGCCACACCGAGCAGCGCGGTGAGCGCCGACCAGGTCGGCACCTGTGCGGCGGCGGCCCACGGCACGCGCATCTCCAGCCACCCGTGGGTCAGGCCCATCACCGCTCCGGCGAGCACGAGGACGGCGACGCAGGCCGGCGGCGCGAGCAGCAACACCCCCGCGGTACGCCCCAGCCGCCGCGACGCCGCCCGACCGGTCAGTGGCGTGGCGGCCCGGCTGGCGGCCAGGCTCGCAGCGAACCGGAGCATCGGCCACCGCCGGCCGGTGCGGGCCAGCTCGTGGAGCTCGGCGGCCCACTCCCGGGCCAGGTCGGCACGCAGCTCCGCCGGCCAGCGGCGCACGGCGGCCCGCAGCAGCAGAGCCGCCACCCGCCGGGTCACCGCGCCGGCGCCCCGGCCGGGTCCACGCCGGGATACTCAACGGGTACGAGGGCACGCAGCTCGGCCACTGCCAGCCGGGCCGACCGGAGGCCTTCGCCGGTCAGGCGGTAGTAACGGCGGGCCGGGCGGCCGGCCGCGACCGGGTCGACGTCCTCCCAGTCCGCGGCGAGCCAGCCCGCCGCCTGGAGGCGGTGCAGAACCGGGTAGAGCGTCCCGCTGGACAGGCCGGTGAGCCGCATCAGGTCGAGGCCGTAGCGCGGCGCCTCGGGCTCGGCGAGCAGCGCCGAGAGCACCTTCGCCGCCGGAATGGTCAGTCGCACGGGCGCACTTTATCGGAACTCTACATAGGGTGCGGTCCTCGACGGGCCGACGGGCTAGCCTCGCGGCTGTGACCCCGCACCTGCTCGACCGCGCCACCGCCCGCCGGATCGCCGTCCGCGCTCAACTGCTCGACGCCCACCGGCCGGCCGACCTCCTGTCGACTGTGGATCGGCTGACGTTCCTACAGATCGACCCGACCGCCGCGGTCGCACCCAACGCCGACCTGGTGGCCTGGACCCGCCTGGGCGCCGGCTACCACCCGAACGACCTGGTCCGCGCCCTCGAACACGAGCGCAGCCTCTTCGAGCACCGGGCCATGATCAGGCCGATGGCCGACCTGGCCCTGCACCTCGCCGAGATGGCCGCCTGGCCCCCCGACGCCCGACGCCGGGACTGGCTGGCCGCCAACGACAGCTTCCGCCGCTACGTGCTGGACGTGCTGCGCGACGCCGGCCCCCGGCTCAGCCGGGACATCGAGGACCGCAGCGTCGTGCCATGGCCGTCCAGCGGCTGGACGAACAACCGCAACGTCACCCAGATGCTGGAGTTCCTCGCCGCCCGGGGCGAGGTCGCCGTCGCCGGGCGGGCCGGCCGCCAACGTACCTGGGACCTGGCTCAACGGGTCTACCCGGCCACCGCCGCGGTCTCCGCCGAGGAGGCCGCGCGGCGACGCGCCGAACGGCGGCTGGGTTCGCTCGGCGTCGCCCGGGCGGCCGTGGTCGGCGACGCGGGCGAGCCGGCGCGGATCGAGGGTACATCCGGCGTCTGGCGGGTCGCCCCGGCCGCGCTGGACGACGCGCCGTTCACCGGCCGCACCGCATTGCTCTCCCCCTTCGACCGGCTCGTGCACGACCGGGTCCGCGCCAAGGAGCTGTTCGACTTCGACTACCGGCTGGAGATGTACGTGCCGAAGACGCAGCGGCGCTGGGGCTACTTCGCCCTGCCGGTGCTGCACCACGACCGGCTGGTGGGCAAGGTCGACGCGACCGCCGACCGCAGGGCGTCGGTGCTGCGGGTCGACGCGATCCACCCGGACGTGCCCTTCACCCCGGAGCTGACCGCCGCCGTGCACGCCGAGATGGCCGCGCTCGCGTCCTGGTCGGGCCTGCGCGATCTGCGCCTCCCGGCCCGCTGAGGACCGCGTCGTAGCAGCCCAGCCGGGAATCGGCCATCGGACGGCGCGTCCCCTTTGCGGGGACCGGTGGCCGGTCCGGGAGGGACTGCTCAGGTGGATCATCAACGGCCCGGATGCAGGACGCGACTCCATATGCGAGCCTCGACGGACCGTACCCGCTGCCCGCCCGCTCCGGTGGACAGCGGCCCGAGCTGGGGAGAGAGAATCGTGGGCAACCTTGACATCGCGCTGAAGAACGCGATGGACATCGACGGCGCGATCGGGGCCGCGCTCGTCGACTACACCAGTGGCATGACCCTCGGCGTCGCCGGAGGCACCGGCGAGATCGACCTGACCGTCGCCGCCGCCGGCAACACCGACGTCGTACGCGCCAAGCTGCGCACCATCGAGATGCTCAAGCTCGACGACGAGATCGAGGACATCCTGATCACGCTCGGCAGCCAGTACCACCTGATCCGCCCGCTGAGCAACCGCACCGGCAAGGGCCTGTTCCTCTACCTGATGGTGAGCAAGAGCCGGGCCAACCTCGCGATGGCCAGACACCAGCTGCGCGCGATCGAGGAGAGCCTGGAACTGTGAGCCGGGTGGACGACCTCCCCCGCCGTACGCGCCCTGAGGCCGGCACCCTGCCGCCGCCACGCGCGCTCCCACAGTCGCTGGCCGGCAACCCGGCGCTGCCGTACCCGGCCATCGGTCAGGAACTCTCCGCGCTGCGGTTGCAGATCCCCGGCGTGCACGGCTGCGTCCTCGGCGGCGTCGACGGCCTGCTCGTCACGCACAACCTGCAGAACGGCGCCGACCCGGACGACCTGGCCGCGCTCGCCGCCACCATGTACGGGCTCGGCCGTCAGGTCGGGTTCCGGCTCGGACAGGGCGACTTCCAGCAGTCCACGGTGCGTAACGCCGGCGGCTACCTCAGCGTGTACGCGATCAACGGGCACGCGCTGCTCGCCGTGATCGGCACGGACAGCATCAACGTGGCGCGGCTGCACCTGCACGCCCCGACCGCAGCGGCCCGGCTCGCCGAACTGCTCGACGGCGTCAGCCCGGCCACGTCCTGACGTACGCCGGTCGTCTCGGTCCCACCCGTCCGGACCGCAGGCGGCCGGCGTACCTCCGGGTTCTGCCGTCCGTGTGGCGCGGCGGTAGCGCGGCGCGGCGGTGGGTGCGGTGGGTCAGGCGCCGAAGCGGCCGGCCCACGCGGTCACGTCGGCCACGGTGGCGTTGCCGCCGCAGACCACCAGGCCCAGCCGGGCGTCGCCGCCCACCCGCTCGACCACCCGGCGGGCGGCAGGCAGCAGGCACCCAGCGGCCGGTTCGGCCCACACCTTGGCGTGCTCGGCCAACTCGACGGTGCCCCGCACCGCCTCGGCGTCGGAGACCACGAGAACATCGCTGACCAGCGCGGTCACGTGGTCGTAGGTGAGCTGCGAGACGCTCGGCGCGCTGAGCGTGGTCACGATCGACGACAGCGGCACCTCGACCGGGCCGCCCTTCGCGATCGCCTGCGACATCGCCTGCGCGCCCTCGGTCTCCACGCCCCAGATCCGTACCCCCGGCCGCAGCGCCCGCAGCGCCGCCGCCACGCCCGAGATCAGCGCGCCCCCGCCGATGCTGACCAGCACGTCGGTCAGCTCACCGGCGTCGTCGGCGAACTCCAGGCCGACAGTGCCCTGCCCGGCGAGCACGATCGGGTCGTCGAACGGGTGCAGCAGCGTCACGCCTTCGTCCCGCAACCGGTTCATCAGCGCGAACGCGCCGGCCATGTCCTCGGTCAGGCGCACGTCCGCGCCCGCCGCGCGGGCCACCTCGACCGCGCGCGCCGGCGCCGTGCGGGGCATGACCACCGTCGCCGCCACCCCGAGGGCACCGGCCATGACCGCGACGGCGATGCCGTGGTTGCCGCCGCTGACCGCCACCACCCCGGCCGCACGCTCGGCGTCGTCGAGCGCGAGCAGCTTCGCCGCCGCACCCCGGGCCTTGAACGATCCGGTACGTTGCAGCAGCTCCAGCTTGGCCGTGACCGGTACGCCGAGCAGCTCGGTCAGTCCCGGGCTGGGCAGGGTCGGAGTGTGCACCACGACGTCGGCGATCCGGTCGGCGGCCGCCTGGATGTCCGCAAGCTCGATCACCACCGAAGCGTGCCACACCGGCCTCGTGCCCCACACGGACCTCGTGCCCCACGCCGCCCTCGTTCGCCGGCGCTCGCCGATCTTGGAGTTATGGCGCCCAGAACGCCCCATCCACGAAGTTCGTGAGGTGCCACAACTCCAAGATCGCTGGAGCCGGGGGCGGCCGTTCGATCACGGTCACGATCGGCTGGCGGCCACCTCGGCGTCACTGCGGAGGATGCAGAACTCGTTGCCCTCCGGGTCGGCGAGCACCACCCAGCCGGTGCCGTCGGTCTCCCGCCGGTCGGCCACCACTGCCGCCCCCAGCCCGGTCAGCCGGGCCAACTCCTCGTCCCGCGTCCCCTCGGCCGGGCGCAGGTCGAGGTGAATGCGGTTCTTGACCTGCTTGGCGTCCGGCACCTCGAGGAAGAGCAGGCGATGCCGCCCGTCCCGCGAGTGGATCATGCACTCCTCGTGGCCCGGCTCGTTCGGGTCGTCCGGGTCCTCGCGGTAGTCGAGGACGGATGCCCACCAGCGGGACAGGGCGTAGGCGTCGGCACAGTCCACAGTGGTGTGGGAGACGTACGAGGTCATGACCGGATCATCGCAAGGTCTGGTGGGGGATGTTCCCCCGCGTCGAGGACGGGTACTCCCGATCGTGCGTATCGACATCGACATCGACGAGCCGATGGCCGCAGAACTGTTCTGGGAGGGCATGCGGGAGGTGGCAGCCGGGGCCGCCCGGCATCAGGACGACGACCTGTACCGGGCGATCGTCAAGATCGGCCGGGGTGCGCTGGCTCAGGGCGGCGAGCTGGTGCCGCAGTGCGGTCTTTTCCTCCGGTGCCCGGTCTGCGAGGCGGTGGCGGGCCAGCGGTGCATCAACGTGCCGCGTCACCCGCTCCGCGACGACCTCCTCCATCCGGAACGCGTCGAGCTGGCCGGGCTGGTACTGAGGGGAGAAGCACCGCTGCCCCCGCCATTACGGGAATGAATGAGCTGGTCCGAGGTCGGCGGTGACACTCACCAGCGCGAATCGTTCCGGTCCCCGAGCGCAGATGATGCACTCGCGCAGCGGCGACGGCACCTCGACCGACTCGTCTGCCATCGCCGCTGCTCCCCGAGCCCGCCGCGAACGGTGGCGGGTAGCGATGCCAGACGCCACGGCGGCTTGCACTCCTGCGGATTCGGCGGCCACTCCGCAGCCATAGCCGCGCTTCCACCGGCCGGGACCGGCCGCCTTCGGCTGTCAGTCGTCGAACTCGAACCCGCGCGCTTCGGCGTCGGTGACCAGTCGCCGCATGCGCTCGCCGTCGGTGGCGACCGTGTTCATCAAGTCCTCCAGCTCTTGCAGCGCGCCTCGATGGGTGCCGTAGGCGCAGAACATGCCGGCCTCAGGGTCGTAGGCGAAACGACCTTCGAGCGTCGCGGCCTCGGTGCTGACAAGAACTTCCGCGACGCCTGCCCAGAAGTAGCCGTTGGCCTCGTGACCAAGCTCCCCGATCACACTGTCAACCGGAGTAGTCCCGGCATCCAGCAGCAGCGAATACTGCCCCGGAGTGGTCTCGATCAGCCTGAGCAAGGTCATCTTCGAAGCCTGCCAGTGCTCGGTGGTCGTGGCAAGATCCTAGAGATCACCCGTGAGTTCCGGTCAGAGCTGGTGAGGGAACCGCTCTGAGCTGGTGGGCGACGGACGAGTCGACCTGTACGCCGGATTCTGTGCCCGGCACGCCCGCAGGCGCGCCGGCGGCGGCCATCCATCTCGGCCTGCCGTCGCCGGCAGGCTCCAGCGGCCTACCCGCAGACATCGGGCGGGCAGCCCTCAAGCGTCTGCGCGGGTCGTCATCTTGCGGTGACGGCCCTTTCTTGGCCTTGCTCCGGGTGGGGTTTACCGAGCCACCCCGGTCACCCGGGGTGCTGGTGGGCTCTTACCCCACCGTTTCACCCTTACCGTCCCGTTACGGGGCGGCGGTCTGTTTTCTGTGGCACTGTCCCGCGGGTCACCCCGGGTTGCCGTTAGCAACCACCCTGCCCTGTGGAGTCCGGACGTTCCTCGGCGACGGGCCGGAGCCCGTCGACGCGACCGCCCGGCCGACTCGTCCGTCGCGCCCTCATCCTAACGACGCACCCGCCGCGCCCATTTCCACCCCGCCCACCATCTCGTCCACCACTTCGGGGAGGTGGCGGCATCAACCGACCCGGGACACCGCCACTTCCCCGAACTGGCGCGATGCACGCTCGCCCGCCCGACCGACTAGCCTCGGGGGACCATGGATCTCTCCGACGCCGCGCTCCTGATCGCCGCCGGTCTCGCCGCGGGCACTGTCAACGCGGTGGCCGGTGGTGGCTCGCTGATCACGTTCCCGGCGATGATCGCCACCGGCCTGCCGCCGGTGGCGGCCAACGTCTCGAACTCGGTGTCGGTCTTCCCGGGGTACGTGGCGAGCGTGGCGGGCAGCCGGGTGGACCTGCCGCGCGGGCGGGAACTGTGGTCGCTGCTGCCCACCGCAGTCCTCGGCACGATCGCTGGATGCGTGCTGCTGCTGGCGACCCCGGCGCGGGCGTTCGAGCTGGTGGTGCCGTTCCTCGTGCTGGGCGCGACGTCGGTGCTCGCGTTCCAGGGGCCGCTGCGCCGGCTCGTCGGCCATCCGGAACGGTTGGGCGCGCGCCGTCGTACCGTCACGGTGCAGACCATGGTCGCGGTCGGCACTGTGTACGGCGGCTACTTCGGCGCGGCGCTCGGGGTGATGCTGGTGGCCGGGCTGGCGCTGGTGCTGGACGCGACGCTGGCCCGGGTGTCGGCGGTGAAGAACCTGCTCTCGGCGGTGGTGGGGCTGACCACGCTCGTGGTGTTCGCCCTGTTCGGTCCGGTGAACTGGGCGGCGGTCGCGGTGGTCGCGCCGGCCACCCTGTTCGGGGGATACGCGGGCGCGCGGCTGGCCCGCCGGCTCCCGCAGGTGGTGTGGAAGACGGTGATCGTGGCGTTCGGCACGACCATCGGCTTCTACCTGCTGTGGCGCGCGCTGACCTGACACCGACGGGCCAGGGCAGACCCGGTCAGTACGCCTCCCCCACCGGTTCCTCCGGTGCGTGCTCGGCCCGGCGGGCGGCCCGGTTCCAGATGACCCGTTCGCCGTAGCCGGTCGCCATGAGGTGACCGAACGCGAGGTAGGCGACCACACCGGCGGCGAGCACGCCGAAGCCGACCCAGAACGGCAGCGCCAGGGAGTGCTCGGCCAGCTTGCCGGAGATGATCGGCGCGGGCGCGGCGGCGCCCCAGCGGACCAGGTTGAACGCGCCGGTGGCGACGCGCCGGTCGGCGGAACCGAGCCCGAGCGCCAGGTCGGTCAGGTTGGCGTTGGCGAGGCCCATGAACAGGCCGGCCACCACGAGGACGACGAGCGACATGGCGGTGCCGGTGGACGTGGCGAACAGGACCATGCAGATCAGCAGGCCGAGCAGTGCCACGCCGACTGTCTGCACCGCGCCGATGCGGTGGGCGAGCCGGTGCCCGATCAGCAGAATGCCGGCGGCCAGGCCGAGGCCCCAGCCGGTGAACGCCAGGCCCAGCGGGATGACGTCGAGGCGCAGGAACAGCGGCGTGTAGCCGAGCACGACGAAGAAGACGAAGTTGTATGCGGCGGTGACCACGCACAGCGTCACGAACGCGGACCTGCGGTAGGTGGCGAAGATCTGGCCGACGCGTACGGGGGGCTGCTTGTGGGCGGGTTCGCGCAGTTTGCGGGCGGCGACGCCGAGCGCCAGCACCATGAACACGCCGCAGACGAAGAACGGCAGCCGCCAGCTGACCTCGCCGAGCAGGCCGCCGATCAGCGGGCCGACCGCGAAGCCGAGCCCGAGGGCGGTCTCGAACAGGCCGACCACCCATTCCCTGTCGTTCGCGAGGTTGACCAGCACCACCATGGCGGTGGCGAAGAACATCGCGTTCCCCAGCCCCCAGACGCCGCGCAGCACCGACAGTTGCACGATGTCGTTGCTGAACGAGGCTCCGATGGCGGCCAGGCCGACGACGGAGACGCCGGTGACGAGCACCGGCTTGAAACCGAACCGCCCGCTGGCGAGCGTAACCGGGATCATGCCGACGGCCATGACCGCGATGTACGCGGTGAAGAGCAGCTCGACCTGCCAGGCGGTGACGCCGATCGCCTCGCCGATGGCGGGCAGGATCGGGTCGACCACGGCGATGCCGGCGATGGCGAGGAACGCGACGAGCGTGGTGGCGTAGACGGCACTGCGGTTGGGCTCGGATCGGCGATCCACTCCGCAACCCCCCAGATAGCTGTATCGTACAGATACTTTCCCTGTATCCTACAGCTATGAGCGAGGACGTCCACGCCGCCGAGGTCACCCTCGGCCGGATCGAAACCGAGGTGGCGCTGCTGATGCGCCTGGGCGAGGCCACCCGCCGGGGCACCGGCACGACGGAGCACCGCCTGCTGGACCGCGCCGCGTACGTGATCCTGCGCCATCTCGACGCGGCCGGCCCGCAGAACGTGTCGGCGCTCGCCGCCCGGCTGAACCTGGACGGCTCCACTGTCACCCGGCAGGTCTCCGCGCTCCAGCGCGACGGGCTGATCTCGCGTACCCCCGACCCGGCCGACGGGCGCGGCACGGTGATCTCCGCGACGGCGGCCGGGCTCCAGCGGATGGCCGCCGTCCGGTCGGCCCGCACCCGGCTGTACGGCGACATCCTCGCCGCCTGGCCCGAGGCGGACCGGGAGACGCTCGCGGAGATGTTGCACCGCCTCAACGAGGCGCTCGACGCGCGTAACCGACGCCGCTGAGGCGTTAGGAAGGGCCCCTTATTATGCAGAATGCGTCAATAAGGGGCCCTTCCTTTCATGCCACGGGTTCGCGTGCGGAGTCCGCGTCGCGGTCGGCGCCGGGAGTGACGCGCGGGTCGCCCTCGTCGGCGAAGTAGTCGTCCGGCGTGGTGTGGTCGGGGCCGTCGGCCACCTTCGCGGCGCGCAGCACCAGCGTGAGCAGCGCGGCCACCACCAGGTTCACCAGCACCGCGACGATGCCGACGTAGATGGTCTTCGGTGTGTCGAAGCCGAACTTCTCCAGCGGGAACGCCGACCCGGCGAAGTGTTTCTTCCCGGTCGCCGGGTTGCCGATCTGGTAGAGCATCCACATGCCCAGGCCCATGCCGGCCGCCCAGCCGGCGATCAGCGCACCCCGGTGGAACCAGCGGGTGTAGAGGCCCAGCGCCACCGCCGGCAGCGTCTGGAGGATGATCACGCCGCCGATGAGCTGGAGGTCGATCGAGAACTGCGGGTCGAGGAAGACGATGCAGGCCACCGCGCCGACCTTCACCACCAGCGAGGTGATCTTCGAGACGTTCGCCTCCTGCGCCGGGGTGGCGTCCCGCTTCAGGTACTCCTTGTAGATGTTGCGGGTGAACAGGTTCGCCGCCGCGATCGACATGATCGCCGCGGGGACCAGTGCGCCGATGCCGATGGCGGCGTACGCCACCCCGGCGAACCAGTCCGGGAACTGCTGGTCGAACAGCAGCGGCACCACCGTGTTGCCGTCGGTCGTGCCCTCCCTCGCGCCGGGCAGCGGCTGCACGTTCGCTGCGATCGCCATGTAACCGAGCAGCGCGATCAGCCCCAGCAGCAGGCTGTACGCGGGCAGCGCGGACATGTTCCGCTTGATCACGTCGCGGTTCCGGCTGGCCAGCACGCCGGTGATGCTGTGCGGGTAGAGGAACAGCGCCAGCGCCGAGCCGAACGCCAGCGTCACGTACTGGATCTGGTTGTTCTGGTTGAGCAGGATGCCGTCGCCGGGTGCGGGTGACGCCTGGAACTTCGCGTCGGCCGCGTCGAAGATGGCGCCCCAGCCACCGAGCTTGTACGGCAGCCAGATCACCGCGACCAGGATCACGACGTAGATCAGCGAGTCCTTGACGAACGCGATGAGCGCCGGGGCGCGCAGGCCGGACTGATACGTGTACGCGGCCAGGATCGCGAACGCGATGATGATCGGCAGGTGCCGGGCCAGCGCGCTCTCCCCGGTGACGCCCATGGTCTTGAGCACCGCCTCGATGCCGACCAGTTGCAGCGCGATGTACGGCATGGTGGCGACGATGCCGGTGATCGCGACCAGCAGCGCCAGGATCGGCGAGCCGAACCGGTTGCGGACGAAGTCGGCGGGGGTGACGAACCCGTGCCGGTGCGAGACCGACCAGAGCCGGCACAGCACCAGGAACACCAGCGGGTAGATGACGATCGTGTACGGCACGGCGAAGAAGCCCGCCGCGCCGGCCCCGAAGATCAGCGCCGGGACGGCCACGAACGTGTACGCGGTGTACAGGTCACCGCCGACCAGGAACCAGGTGATCCAGCCGCCGAAGCTGCGCCCGCCCAGCCCCCACTCGTCCAGGTGGGCCATGTCCGTCGGTCTGCGCCACCGCGCCGCCACGAAACCCATGGCGCTGACCAGCAGGAACAGCAGCGTGAAGACGATGATCTCGGTGAGGTGGTCCCGCCACATCAGTGGTCACCCCGCTTCTTGGTCATCTGGTAGACCAGCGTGGTGGTGCCGACGCCCAGCAGGATCCAGACCAGTTGCAGCCAGTAGAAACGCGGGAACCCGAACAGGCGGGGCGAGTCGGCGTTGAACAGTGCCGGGATCAGCGGCACCACGATCGGGATGAAGAGCAACCAGTTCCAGGGACTCTTGTCCTTCGCCCTGGATCGCGCCGTGTCGAGCGCCTCCGGTTCCGGTTCGGACATGTGACACCCTCCAGGCGTTCGTAGCGGGCCATGTGACGGCCGGAGGCTACGACCCTGTGACGGGGGTCACGTCCGATCGGGTGATGTCGATGCGCCGAACGGCCGCCGGCATGCGCCGAACGGCCGTCAGACGTCCGTGAGGTGCGAGGTGTCGTTCACGGAGCGGACCGCGACGCCGCCGTCCGGGTACAGGTCCAGCACCGAGATGCCCGCCGTGTCCAGGTAGAGCCGGTGCAGGAACGCGTCGCCGGCGGCGAGCGCGTCGCGCAGCACCAGCTTGATCGGCGAGACGTGGGAGACCACCACGACCGTCTCCCCCGGGTACGCCGACCGCAGCCGGTCGACCGCCCGTCCGGTCCGCTCGGCGACTGTCACGAACGACTCGCCCCGCGGCGGGGCCACCCGGGTGGAGGCGAGCCAGGCGTCCAGCTCAGCCGCCCAGCCCTCGCGTACCTCGGCGAACGTGTGCCCCTCCCAGACCCCGAAGTCGCACTCGATCAGGTCGTCGTCGGTGCGTACCGGCGGGTCGCCGACCTGCGCGGCGACCGCCTCGG
Organism: Micromonospora sp. WMMB482; assembly: GCF_019038635.1. Classification (NCBI taxonomy): domain Bacteria; kingdom Bacillati; phylum Actinomycetota; class Actinomycetes; order Micromonosporales; family Micromonosporaceae; genus Micromonospora; species Micromonospora sp. WMMB482. The sequence continues at coordinate 610,268 of NZ_JAHOPD010000020.1, forward strand.
CGGTGGCCGTACACCGGGACAGCGGGGAACTGACCACGGCGGCGACGGACGGCGCCAGCGCGGCCACGCGGGCGGCGGTGGCCCGGGCCTGGGCCCGGCCGCGCGCGGTGAGCGGCACGTCGGCCCGGCCGGAGTAGCGCTTCTGCACGGTGCGCTCGGTCTCGCCGTGCCGCACCAGGATCAGCCGGGTGGCCTCCTCGGTCGGGCGCGGCTCCCAGGAGGCCGGCGTGGTGGCCGGGTCGGTGCCGGTGGCCCGCACGACCGCCGCCTCCCGTGCGCCCGGCTCGGGCGCGGCGACGCCACGCGGCACGACCTGGGCCGGTGCGGCGCCGGATGCGGCGGCGTCCATGGCCGCGTTGGCCAGGGCGTCGGCGTGGCGGTTGCGGTCGCGGGGCACCCAGGTGAACCGTACGGCGGTGAAGCGGCTGACCAGCCCGGCCGCCTGGGCCGCGAGCGGACGCAGCCCGGGGTGCTTGATCTGCCAGCGGCCGCACATCTGCTCGACCACCAGCTTGGAGTCCATCCGCGCCTCGACCTCGGCGGCGCCCAGCTCGGCGGCGGCCTCCAGTCCGGCGATCAGGCCGCGGTACTCGGCGACGTTGTTCGTCGCCGTACCGATCGACTCGGACCGCTCGGCCAGCACCTCACCGGTCTCCGGATCCCGGACCACGGCGCCGTAACCGGCCGGACCGGGGTTGCCCCGGGAGCCGCCGTCGGCCTCGATCACGACCGCGCGCACCGCCACGGCGGCTACAGGCCCGACTCGTTGGTCCGGACCATGATCCGCCGGCACTCCTCGCAGCGGACCACGTCGTCCGGGTCGGCCTTGCGGATGCGGGCCAGGTCGGCGCCGGACATCTCCAGCCGGCAGCCGCCGCAGCGACCACCGGTGAGCAGCGCGGCGCCCATGCCGGTGTCCTCGCGGATCCTGTCGTAGAGGCCGATCAGGTCCGCCGGGAGGTCACCGGCGAGCGGCTGGCGGGCGGTGCGCTTGAACTCCTCCTCCTTGGCGATCTCCGCCAGGGTCTCGTCGCGGCGCTGCTCAGTCGCGGCGCGGCGCTCGCGGGCCGCCGCGAGCCGGCTCTCGACGCCGTCGAGCACGCCCTGCGCGGTCTCCCGCTGCTCCATCAGCTCCAGCTCGGCGTCCTCCAGGTCGCTCTGCCGGCGGTTCAGCGAGTTCAGCTCGTGCTGGAGCGCCTCCAGCTCCCGGGCCGGGCCGCTGCCCGAGGCCAGCCGGGCCTCGTCCTTGCTCTTGCGCGCGCGCACCTGGTCGACGTCCTTCTCGATCCGGGCGATGTCCCGGTCCAGGTCGTCGACCGCCACCTGGGCGCGGACCCGCTCGTCCTCCAGCGCGGACAGCTCACGCGCCAGGGCCTCCAGCTCGGCGCGCTCCGGCAGGGTGCGGCGGCGGTGCGCGAGCTGGGCCAGCGCGGTGTCGATCGCCTGGAGGTCGAGCAGGCGGCGCTGCACCTTCGGGTCAGCCTTCACGTCGGGGCTCCTTGTCGTTCGGCCGGGGCGCGGCGGCGTGCACGGTCCACGGGTCGGTGTCCAGGTCGGACACCACGGTCTCGACGTCCAGCTCGGCGGCCAGGTAGGCGGCCAGGTCGTCCAGCCAGGGTCGCTCCGTCGCCCAGTGGGCGGCGTCCAGCAGCGCCGGGCCACCGGCGGCGAGGTGTTCCCCGGCGGGGTGGTGGCGCAGGTCCGCGGTGAGGAACGCGTCCACCCCGGCCGCGGTCGCCTCGGTGAGGAAGCCGTCCCCCGAGCCGCCGCTGACGGCGAGGGTACGAACCATACGCCCGGGATCCCCGGCGGCGCGAACTCCCCAGGCGGTGACCGGGAGCACGGCGGCGGCCAGCCGGGTCAGCTCGGCGAGCGTCATCGGGGTGGGCAGCTCGCCGATGCGGCCGATGCCCCGGCCGGGCCCGGCCGCGGGCGAGCCGGGGCGGGGCGGGTGCAGCGGGCGCAGCCCGGTCAGCCCGAACCGGGCGGCGAGCGCGTCGGACACCCCCGGGTCGGCCACGTCGGCGTTCGTGTGCGCCACGTGCAGCGCGACGTCCGCCTTGATCAACCGGTGCACGATCCGGCCCTTGTACGTGGTGGCGGCCACCGACGAGACGCCGCGCAGCAGCAGCGGGTGGTGCGCGACGATCATGTCCGCGCCGGCGTCGAGCGCCTCGTCCACGGTCTCCGGGACCACGTCCACCACGCAGGCGACCCGGCGCACCGGGCGGTCGGGCTCGCCCAGCACCAGGCCGACCCGGTCCCACTCCTCGGCCCAGGCGGGCGGATAACGGCGGTCCAGCGCGGCCACGACGCCGGCGACGGTTGTGCTCACGGGCGGCCAGCTTACCGGCGTCCGGGCCGGTACACGCCGACCGCCGCGGGGCGAGGCCCCCGGCGTCCGCCGGGGGCCGCACCCACAGTGCCTCAGCCGACCTGGGCGACCGGCCGGTCCGCGCCGCGCAGGGCGGCCAGGCCGGCGTCCCAGGGGAAGGCGTCCGCGCGCCGCTCCCCCGTGCCGGGCGGGTGCAGGCGTACGACGTGGTCGCCGAAGACCACCCGGACGCCCCACTGCGAGAGCCGGTCGAGGCCGGCCCGGAACGCCGGGTGCGCGGCCATCGCCTCGTTCGTGTACGGGACGGCAGCGATCGGCACCCCCATCCCCTGCGCCTCGACCAGCAGGCCCAGCGCCAGGGTGTCGGTGATGCCGACCGCCCACTTGTTGATCGTGTTGACGGTGGCCGGGCACACCAGCATGGCGTCGGCCGGGGGCAGTACGTCCGGATCACCCGGGTTCTTGTAGTGCGTACGGACCGGATGGCCGGTCTGCCGGGCCAGCTCCGTCCGGTCGACGAACTTCGCGCCGTCCGGCGTGGTGACCACGCAGACCGTCCAGCCCTCCCGCTGGGCGAGGTCGACCAGCCGGCCGACGTGACGGGCCAGCGGCGAACCGCAGGCGATGACGTAGAGCACCCGCCGGTGCCCGTTGGCGGTCTCCGGACCGCTCATACTCCGACTCCCATGTGCTCAGCCAACTCCGCGATCGGCGGAGGCGGCGCACCACGTGTGCGACGGAGAATCTCGGACATCAATTCGTGCGCTATCGGCCGGCACCGGATCTCGGACGGCGCGAGCCGGTCACCGCGCAGCAGCATGTCCCCGGCGTTGGCGACGTCACCGATCTGGGAGTAGCCCCGGGCCAGGTCGAGCAGGTGGTGCGCGCGCCGCTCCGGCAGCAGCGCGTTGAACGCGGGCTCGGCCAGCCGCAGGTGGGTCTCCACCGCCCGGCCGCCGTCGCCCAGCTCGACCGCCGCCGCCGCGCGGTGCAGCTCCAGGTTGGTCGGGCCGAAGGAGGTCCAGTAGTGGTTGTGGTCGCCACCGAGCAGCCTGGCCGCCTCGTCGGCACCGGTGAGCAGGTCGTCCACCGTCGCCGAGTCGCCGATCCGGGCGGCCGCCATCGCGCCCTGGAGCAGCAGCATGCCGTACACGGAGAGCCGTTCCGGCCCGACGTCGTTGTCGCCGCCGGGCGCGAGCCGGCCCGCGATGCGGACGTTGAGCTCCAGCGCCGGGCGGGGGCGGCCCATCGCGACGAGCGCGTTGCACACCCGTGTGGTGGCGATGCCGGCCAGCAGCGGGTCGTCGGCCCGCTGGGCCACCGCCATCGACCGGTCGGCGGCGAGCCAGGCGAGGTCGCACTCGCCGAGCTTGCGCAACACCGAGGAGGCGATCTGGTAGACCTGCCCGAGCAGGTGGGCCGCCTCGCGTACCTGGTCGTCACCGGCGTAGCCGGCGTCCGCCGCCTGGGCGTCGCGCAGCAGCTTGGGCAGCGCGCGGGTGAGCATGCCGTACCGGCCGTACTGGTAGGTGAGCCAGGCGTGGTTGACGGCCTTGCGCATGTCGGCCAACGGCGGGGGGTAGGGCGCCGCGTCGAAGTAGGCGCTCATCGAGTCGTACCGCTCCAGGGCGGTACGGATCTCCTCCACCTCGACCTGGTCGATGCAGTTGAGCGCGTCGGTACGCCGCTCCGGATCCTTGCCGTGCAGCAACTGCACGTCGATCTGGAGGATGTCGGCGATCTCGTAGAGCACGGAGAACTTGTCCAGCCGGCGGACGCCGCGCTCCACCTTGTCCACCCAGCTCTTGGACTTGCCGAGCCGGTCGGCGAAGACCTGCTGGGACATCTTGCGGCGGCTCCGCCAGTACGCCACCCGCCGGCCTATGGGCAGTTCGTCCATTCCTGCTCCCTCCCCCTCGCGGCGCCGGCCGGTCCCCCCACGTCCCTCAGGCTCGCGCCGATCGCACAGGTTGTGCGTCCACCGTCCAGCCAGTTCTCGTAGTTTTCGTGCAAGTTGCACCGACCGTTAGTCACCTCAACGAGCGTGGGTTACGGCAGTGACGGCTTTCGACGTGTGGCTTGTGGACGGTTCCGCGGGACCAGAGGGGACGGCAGACATGTGGAGGAACGTCCGGCCACGCGTCGCTCACCTGTCGCCGCTGGAACGGGTCCGGCTGCGCCGCGTCGCGGTGCGGTACGCGCTGCACGGCTGGCCGGTCACCCCCGGTGCATGCCTGGCCAACAGCCGGTTCGTCTGCGGCCGGGCCGGCTGCCCGACGGTGGGCTGCCACCCGGCGCTGGAGGACTGGGAACACGCCGCCAGCGCCGACCCGGCCCGCGTGGCCACCTGGTGGCGCAGCCGCCCGCACGGCATCCTGCTGCCCACCGGCCGCGCCTTCGACGTCCTGGAGGTCGCCGCCCACCTGGGCCGCCAGGTCCTGGACGCGGTCGCCACCCATCCCGCCGGTTTCGGCGTACGCGGACCGGCGCTGGTCACCCCGACCGGCCGCTGGATGTTCCTGGTCCGGCCCGGCGACCCGCTGCGGCCCGAGCTGGAGCACTGCTTCCACGTGGTACGCCACGGGCCCGGCTCGTGGATCCCCGCTCCGCCGACCCGGCTGCCCGAGGGGACGGTGCGCTGGGTGGTCGCCCCGGAGCAGGCGCGCTGGCAGCTACCCGACTCCTACCTGGTGCAGAACGCGCTGATCGCCGCGTTACGCGCGGCCGGCGTCACCTTCGGCGCGGAACTGCTGCCCGGTCATCTCCCGCTGCCCCGCCGCGGCCGCTGACGTTTCTCCTGGTCATGGTCGGTCCGATGACCCGGACGGGTGGCCGACAGCGACCTCTCCGGCACCGGACTCGTTGAACCTGCCGAGGGCGCGTGTGCGCCAGAGCGGGGGTTTGACCATGTCCAGGGACGACGCTGCCCGCCACACCGGCGGTACCGAGCCGGCGCGGCCCCGCCGCCGCCTGCACCCGTGGGCCTTCACCCGCCCCCTGGGTGTGCGACCCGGCCGCCCCCGCCCGACGGGTTCCCGCCCCGCCATCCTCCACCGCCCCCTCCGCTGACAGCCGGCCTCTCCTCCTCCCTCCCCGCCGCCCACCGCCGTTGATCATGAAGTTGGCGGTGCGACACGCCGGGCGGCGGTGCCGTCAACTTCATGATCGACCGGGCAAGGGTCGGGGCAAGAGGGCGCGGCGGAGGCGGGACAGGTCAGGACGGCGGCAGGGTGGGGAGGGTGCGGGAGTGGTGCAGGTGGGCCTCCTCCGTCACCACGGCGTGCTGCCAGGGGGACGGTAGGCGATCCAGCCAGGCCAGGCCCGGCTCGCCCATGGCGACCGCCGCTGTCGCATACGCGTCGGCCACACCCAGGTCCGGGCCCACCACAGTCACCGAGCGCAGGCCGGTCGCCGGTACGCCCCGGCGCGGGTCCAGCACGTGGTGGCCGCGCTCGTACACACCCGAGGTGGCGACCGCCAGGTCGGTGGCGGTCAGCACCAGACAGGTCGCCGCCGCGTCCCACGGATGACGCACCCCGATCCGCCACGGTTCACCGGTCGCGTCGTGGCCGCGTACCCGCACGTCGCCGCCCGCGTTCACGCAGTGGTTCGGCGCGCCAGCGGCCACCAGCCGATCCGAGGCGACCTGCGCCGCCCAGCCCTTCACGTAGCCGGACGGGTCCAGGCGGCCCGTCGCGTACGCGTCGAAGAACCCGTCGGTGGCGGTCCACAGGTCGGCGCAGGCCGCCAGCACGGCCTGCAGGTCGGCGGAGGCGTCGGCGGCCCGCAGCTCGCCCCGGTCGACCCGGCACACCTCGCTGTCGTCGCGGTACGTGCTGAACCGCGCGTCCACCTCGCGCAGCCAGCCGAACGTGTCCCCGGCCAGCTCGCGCAGGGACTCCGGGGGCAGATCGTCGGCCAGGTCGAGGCTGATCGCCGTACCCATGATGTGCGCGACCCGGCGCAGGCCAGGACGAACAGCGGTCACGCCTTGTCCAGCGCGGCCTGCAACGCCTGCTGGTACGCGGTGCTGGTGTAGGTGGCCCCGGAAACGGTGCTCAGGTTCGCGCTCTGCCGAGCCACCACCTCGCCGGAGGTGCCGCTGTAGCGGGCCTGCACGTCGTCGCTGCGCTGCCCGGACTGCCCGCCCAGCGGCAGTCCGATCCCCGTGGCGTCGACGATCCGGCTGCCGCTGAGCGTGATCCGGACCTGGAGCGAGCCGTACTCGTAGCTGACCGACGGCCCGGTCACCGTACGGGTGGTGACCTTCGGGGCGCTCGTGGTGGTCCGCGGCGCGGCCGGCGTGGTGCGGGTACGCGTACCGCCGCGGCTGGCCGCGCTGCGCTCGGCGCTGGGCTTGACCGTCGGCTTCGCCGAGGCCCGGGGCGTTCCCGTCGGGGTGGCAGCGGGCGCGGAGCCGGTGGGCGACGGCGGCTCGGGCGCGGCCGAACCCCCCGGGGCGACCGGTGCGAGCGCGGCCGGCACGTCCTGGGCGGACGAGCCGACGCCCGGCGCGCCCTTGAGCACCACCAGCGCGGTGGTGCCGACGGCCAGGCCGGTGATCGCGAACAGCGCGCGACGCATGGCGGTGCCTCTCCTACAGCTCGAACGCGGTCAGGTGGATCTGGCGGCGGGGCACGCCTGCCGCCCGCAGCGCGGCGACCGCCTCGTCGACCAGGCCGCCGGGACCGCACAGGTAGACGTCGCGGCGGGTCAGGTCGGGCACGAGGCGGCGCAGGCCGTCGGGGTTCATCACCTGGCGGGGGCCGGGGTCGTCGCGGCGGCCGACGACGTACCAGACGGAGGTCTGCCGGGCCTGCGCGAGCCAGTCCAGCTCCTGGTGCAGCAGCACGTCGGCCGGGGTACGCGCCCGGTAGATCAGCGCCGCGCCGGGCGGCAGTTCCTCCAGCATCGCCCGCAGCGGCGCGATGCCGCTGCCCCCGGCGATGAGCAGCGCCCGTTCCCGGGTGCGGTGCGCGGCGGTGAACGTGCCCGAGGGGCCCTGCGCCCAGACCCGGGTGCCGGGCGTGAGGTCGCGCAGCTCGGCGGTGTACCCGCCGACGACCTTGACGGTGATCCGCAGCCAGCGGTCGTTGGCGGCGGCGGAGACGGAGAACGGGTGCGACTGCCACCAGCAGCCGGGGTTCAGGAACCGCCAGCGGAAGAACTGCCCGCCGAGCAGGTCGATCTGGTTGAGCCGCTGCCCGGTCAGGTAGACCGAGACGGTGTCCGGGCTCTCCGCCACCACGTCGGCGACACGCAGCCGGTGCCGCAGGTTGAACACCAGCGGCGCGAGCACCCGGCCCCACAACAGCGCGGCCACGACCAGCAGGTACGCGGCGATCCAGCCGGTACGTACCGGGCCGGGCTCGTAGAGCTGCGCGCCGTTGCTGAACTGGTGCGCGTAGCCGAGCAGCAGCGTGAGATAGCTCGCGGCGTGCAGCAGGCGCCACAGCTCGTACGGCAGGCGGCGCCGCACGGCGCGTACCGCGGTGAACGCGACAGTGACCAGGATGCCCGCGGCGGCGAACGCGGAGACCATGTCCTCGTAGTCGGTCAGCAGCGCGCCGACCTCGCCGAGCACGGTCTTGCGTTCCTGGCGGGAGTAGCCCACCACCACCAGCGACATGTGCGCGAGCACCGCCACCAGCAGCGTCGCGCCGAGATCCCGGTGCAGCCGGGAGATCCGCTCGCCGCCCAGCGCGCGTTCCAGCACGCCCAGCCGGCTCATCATCAGCACCTGCACCAGCAGCAGGTAGCCGGCGATCAGCCCGGTGATCCGGCCACCGGCGGTGAGCAGGTCGGCGGTGTCGGCGAGCGATCCGGCCGGGGTGTCCAGCCACCACGGCACGACCGCGGCGACCAGCCCCAGCCAGAAGACCACTGCCAGAGCACGCCGGCCGCCGGGTCCGCGGCGCGGACGACCCGGGGGTACGGGGGCAGCCGGACGGCCGCCGTACGGGGCGGAATGCCCGGTACGGCGGCCGGCGGCGCGGGTGTCCTGGTACGTCACGCGTAGATCTTGACCGGGGTGAACTTCTGCCGGGGGAAGACCTGGTCCACCTGGGCGGCGGTCAGGCCGAATCGGCCCTGCGCGACGGATCCGTAGACGTTGAACATGTTGTTGTATTCCGGCACGTCGCCGCTGTCCAGCTTGTCCAGTCCGTTCCAGGTGCCGAGCAGCGAACCGGCGAGCTTGCGGCCGGACAGCACGGTGACCACGCCGCCGTGCCCGTGGTCGGTGCCGCCGCCGTTCGAGCCGACCCGCCGGCCGAACTCGCTGGACACCATGATGGTCACGTCGGCCGCCCGGTCGCCCAGGTCGGTGAAGAACGCGGCCATCGCGTTGGCCAGCTCGTTGAGCCGCCGCCAGAGCTGGCCGCCCTCGCGGGTGCCCTGGTTCTCGTGGGTGTCGTAGCCGCCCATGCCGACGGTGGCGACCCGCACGTTCGCGCCGCCCTTGATGAGCTGGGCGAGCTGCTTGAACGCGTTCCCGACGCCCTGGTACTCGACGCCTTCGGCGGCGGCGTACGGCTTGGCGGCGAGTTTCTGCGCGGTGGCCAGCGCGCCCATGCCCTCCTGCACCGCCTCCTCGACCGGGTGGTTGATGCCGGTGAACAGGCCGCGGATGGCCTTCTCGGTGGCCGCCCGGTACTTGTCGTCGCCGTTGAGCCGCAGGTCGCCGACGTTGTTGAGGGAGATCGCGCCGTTCACGCCGACCAGCGAGCGCGGCAGCGTGCTGCCGATGCCGACGCTGCGGAACGCGGTGCCCTTGCCGAGCGAGTCGACCAGGCTGTCCAGCCAGCCCCGGCCACCGGTCTCACCGGGCAGACCGCCCAGGTTGCAGGCGTCGGCGGCCTGGAAGTGGCTGCGGGACAGCCGCGGGTCGGACACGGCCGGCACGAAGCCGAGCTGCCCGGCCTTGAGCCACTTGTCCAGCGGCGCGAACGCGCTGGTGAGCTTGAAGCCGCGGGCCAGCGCGAGCGAGTCCTCACCGAGCAGCAGGTCGGGGCGGGCCTTGGCGAGCACCGGGTCGTTCGCCGGTGCGACCAGGCTCAGCCCGTCCAGTCCGCCGTAGAGGAAGACGTGGATCAGCGTGCCGGTCTTGGTCGCGGCGAACGACGCCGAGGTGGTGACGAACTGGGCGGTCGCCAGCGCGGTGGCCGTCGCGGCGGCGCCGGCGACGAAGGTACGCCGGGTGACGCCCCGACCGTCCTGCTGCGCCTCCTCGATCTCCTCCAGCCGGCGGTACCGGTCGGCCTCGGCCGCGTTCTCGGCCGCGACGATGTCCGCCTCGGCGCGCAGCAGCGCCTCGGCCGGGTTGTCGGCCAGCCGCCGCAGGTCGGGGCATTCGGGGTGCAGGGGGTACGGGTTCACGGTCATCTCCATCGAATGCCTCACCGGAGGTGGTGCTGGGGGGACGCGAGGATCGTCCGCGCGACAGCGGCGATGGCCCCGTTGAAGGTGGCGTCGACCTTGGTGCTCTCGGCCACGCCGGCCACGGCGAGCACGAGCTTCTTCTCCTTGGCGCTGAGCTTCTGCTGCACCAGCCGCTGGGCCAGCGCGTCCACGTAGGCCCCGGCGGTGGCCGGCGGCTTGGCCACCAGCTTCTCCGGCTTGACGAAGGTGAACTGCTTGCGCCAGCCGGCGATCAGGTCGCCCGCCTCGTTCCAGCCGTCGATCATGGTGCCGGCGGAGGTCCAGGCCAGGTAGACGTCGGCGTAGCCGTCCGGGGTGGGCTTGCCCATCGGGTACTGGCCGAGTTCGCGCATCTTGTCGTGGATCTGCCGCAGTCCCTGTGCGAACGGGGTGCGCCGCTGGTCGCCGGAGAAGCCGGGGGCCGCGTCCGGCGAGACGCCGAGCGCCCGGTACGTGGCGACCAGGTACTCCATCGGGCGGCGTACCTTCTGGCCGATCGCGGCCCAGAACTCCGACGAGCTGAACAGCGTCGCCAGCACCGGGCGGATCTGACCCTTGTTCGTGGTGTACGCCTTGGCGAGCCGGTCCACCACGGATTTCGGCGGCGTGTCGGAGACGAACCGGGTGGCGAGGTTCTGTGCCACGTACCGCGCGGTCGACGGGTGCATCGCGATGTAGCGGATGTACGAGTCGATGACCTTGTCGGCGGCCACCGGATCGTCGGAGTTGTTGGCGTGGCTGAACCCGAGGATCTTCACCTTGCCGAGGTAGTGCCGCTCGGCGAAGAACTTGTACTTGCCGTCGGCGACACCGCGTCCGGTCTGGAGCAGCGCGGCCTGGCGGACGTCCTTCTCGGTGTAGCCGCCGTCGACGCCGACCGAGTACAGCTCCAGGTTCTCCCGGGCCAGGTTCTCGTTGACCGCGTCCTTGCGGGAGTCGACCTGGTTCAGGTAGAGCAGCAGCGCCGGGTGCTTGTTCGCGGCGACGAGCATCTCCGGGTAGCTGCCGAGCGCGTGCTTGCGGATGACGTCCCGGTCGAACGCGTTGCGGTAGTTCTCCCCGCTGTCGAAGTCCGCGGCGACGTGCAGGAAGTCGTTCCAGAAGTCGACCATCACCTCGAACAGCTGCCGGTCGGACCAGATCTGCCGGGCGATGGTCGCTTCCACCGTCTCCCGGGCCGGGTCGACGCCCTTCTCGTTGAGCTGCTCGCGCTGGTCGCGCAGTTGCGTCGGGCTGAGCTTGAGCGACTGCAGCTCGGCCAGCTTCAGCTCGGCCCTGGTCGGGGTGATCTTCTCCGGCTGGAGCTGCTCCCGCAGCCAGTCGTCGATGCCGACGCGCTTGACCTCGGCCATCATCTTCGACGTCGGACCGAAGGTGGTCCGGCTCAGCAGGTGCCGGATCGGGTCCTTGGCGAGGACGGTCTTCACAGTCACCTTGGTCGCCGCGGCGGCCTCGGCCGGGCTGCCGTAGAGCTGGCCGCCGGACGGCGCGTTGCGCTTGAGCGCCTCACCGGCCCGGGAGCCCATGTAGCTCTCGTTCTGCTCGGTGTAGGTCCGTACCGTGCTCGGCTGCTGGCCGCTGGGCCGGGCGGCGTTGCCGTCGGTGGTCACGGTGCCGGTGGCGTCACCGGCCGGCGCGTCACCGAACAGGCCGCGCACCTGCGGGGACATGGCCAGGGCGGCGCCACCGGCGACCACCACGGCACCCCCGAGGGTGGCGAGCGCCCGGCGGCGGCCCCGCTTCGGGGCCTCGTCGCCGTCGTCGTCCAGGTCGGGCAGTCCACCGCCGGGCGGCGGGCCGTACCCGCCGGCGGGCTGGGCGTAGCCGCCGGGCTGGGGGTAGCCGCCGGGCTGGGGGTAGCCGCCGGGCTGGGCGTAGCCGGGCTGGGGGTAGCCGGCGGGGGCGGGCGCGGCGGGGGCGAAGCCGTTCGGCCCGACCCACTGCGGCCCCGCGGCGGGCTGGGCGCCGGCGTGCGGCGCGGCGTGCGGGTCGCGGTACCCGTCCGGATGGGGGTGCTGGTATCCGTCCCAGCCGCGGTCGTCCCGGGGGCGACGCGGTGGCACGTTCAGGTCGGCCATGTACCTATCCCGTTTTCTTCGAGCGCCGGCACGCCTGCCACCCGGGGGGTCGGGTGTCGCAGGGGCGGCGACGGTTGCCGGAGAGTTGCCTACGGGAAAGTAACCATGCGGTCCCGGCCGCTCAAGGCACGCCGGACGCGCTCGTGCGCGCACTTAAGACGGTGCTCAGGCCCGCCGGGGAGGGCCCGTCGCGGCGGCGGGGGCGCGGCGGCCTCCGGAGCAGGGCCGACCCGGGCGCACGCCACCCGGACGCGAGGTTTCGCACCCCGGCGACGCCGCCGGGGGCGTTCATCGCCTCACCGAAACTTAAGGTACGGATAAGCCTGCGCTGAGAACCTCGTTCCACCTGTCCGGCCTCCGAAACAGCAGCAGCAGCGACGCGTGACCGCCCTCCGATCCGGGTATGCCGCCGAACCGCTGAAGCCGTGAGGGGAAGGCATCGCCATGCTCAGCCAAGAGGATCAGCGCAGGTTCGAACAGATCACCCGTCATCTGCGGGAGAGTGATCCACGCTTCTTCGCCCGGTTGGACAACCGGATCAAGGGCCGCCGGGGGCGGTACATGATGCTGTTGACGATAGTGCTGTGGGCCTCGCTGCCGGCCATGACAGTGCTCGTCGGGCGGCTGGCCGGGGCGATCTGCGCGGTGGTGCTCGTCGCCAACGCCGCGGTGATGTGGCGCTTCCGCCGCCGCTTGCTGTGAAGGAAGGGCCCCTTCTTAACGCATTCGGTAGAGGAAGGGCCCCCTCTTAACGCTCGGCCTCGCCGCGACCGAACTCCCTGGGCGACGCGGCTTCGCCGCGACCGAACTCCCTGGGCGACGCGGCTTCGCCGCGACCGAACTCCCGGTACGCCCGGCGCAGCCGTTCGGCCAGGCCCGGCCCGCCGACCGCGGCCCCGGGTGGGCCGAGCTGGCGCAGCAGCAGCTCCGGGCCGGTGGCGAGCGTGGGCGGCCGGTCCGGCAGCGCCACCGGGGCCAGCCAGAACCGGTCCAGCTCGGCGTCCGGCTCGACCGCCGGCAACCCGGCCAGGGCCCGCGCCGCGCCGACCACCGGCACACCGTTCGTCGCGTCCGCGGCCGACTCCGGACCGACGTCCGCGGCCGACTCCGGACCGACGCCCACGGCTGACCCAGGACCGGCACTCGCGGCCGACTCCGGACCGACACCCACGGCTGACCCAGGACCGGCACTCGCGCCGCGGGTTGGGTCGGTACCGTCCGGGTGGGCGCCACGCAGCGTACGCAGCCGGTCGAGCAGGTCGGCGCGGGACCGGCCGCGCCAGTGCAGCAGGTGGAACGGGTCGGCGTCGAACGCCTCGGCGAGCAGGTAGAACGTGGCCGCCAGGTGTTTGCACGGCACCGCGAAGTCGGGGCAGCCGCAGCTCTGGTCCAGCTCGCCGATCGCGGCGGGGAACAGCGGTGCGCCCGCCTCGGCGAACAGCTCCTCCAGTTCGGCCGGCAGGTCACCGGCGAGCAGCCGGGCGCTGAAGAACGCCTGCCCGGCCAGCTCCGACTCCAGTCGCCGCCACACCTTCGACGGGTACGCGGCCAGCCCGATCCGTACCGGGTAGGGCCGCGGCCGGGAGCCCTGCACCTCGGCGGTGACCGTCCCGGGCGACACGTCCAGCCGGAGCACCTGCCCCCGCCGCGCGTACGCCCGCCCGCGGGTGAGCCGGGAGCCCAGCGCGAACGACTCCAGCACCTCCACGAACCGCCGGGACCACCAGGACTGCCCGATCGCGCCCCGGGTGCTGCGCGCCCGCAGGCCGCCCTCGACGCGTACCGGCGGCCCGTAGTCGTCGAAACCGGGGCTCACTCGACCACCGCCCCGGCTTCCAGCCGGAACAGGTCGCGCAGCGTGTCGGTGGACAGCTCGGTGACCCACTGCTCGCCGCTGCCCACCACCGACCGGGCCAGGCTGCGCTTGTCCGCGATCATCGCGGCCACCTTCTCCTCGACCGTGCCGGCGCAGACGAACTTGCGGACCTGGACGCGGCGGCGCTGTCCGATGCGGAACGCCCGGTCGGTGGCCTGGTCCTCGACGGCCGGGTTCCACCACCGGTCCACGTGCACCACGTGGTTCGCGGCGGTCAGCGTGAGCCCGGTGCCGCCGGCCCTGAGCGACAGGACGAACAGCGGTGGCCCCTGCGGCGACTGGAACCTGGTCACCATGGCGTCCCGTTCGGCCTTGCCGACGCCGCCGTGCAACAGCAGCACCTCCCGGCCGGTACGCGCCGACAGGTGCCCGCGCAGCATGCCGCCGAACTCGGCGTACTGGGTGAACAGCAGCGCCTTCTCCTCCGCCGCGAGTACTTCGTCGACGATCTCGTCGAGGCGTTCCAGCTTGCCGGACCGGCCGTCCAGCGCGGAGCCGTCGTGCAGCAACTGGGCGGGATGGTTGCAGACCTGCTTGAGCCGGGTCATGGTGGCCAGCACCAGCCCGCGCCGCTCGATCCCGTCGCTGGACTCGATCTTCGCCATCATGTCGTCGACCACGGCCCGGTAGAGGGCGGCCTGCTCGGCGGTGAGGTTGCAGACCACCTCCATCTCCAGCTTCTCCGGCAGATCGGTGATGATCGCCGGGTCGGTCTTGAGGCGGCGCAGCACGAACGGGCCGGTGATCCGGCGCAGCCGTTCGGCCACCTCGGCGTCGCCGTGCCGCTCGATCGGTTCGGCGAAGCGCTTGCGGAACGTCGCGGCCGGTCCGAGCAGCCCCGGATTCGCGAACTGCATGATCGACCAGAGGTCGGCGAGCCGGTTCTCCACCGGCGTACCGGTGACCGCGACCCGGTGCCGCGCGGGCAGCGACCGCACGGCCTCGGCCTGCCGGGTCGCGGCGTTCTTGATCGCCTGCGCCTCGTCCACCACCACCCGGTGCCAGTCGACGCCGGCGAGCTCGAACGCGTCCCGGGCCGCCACCGAGTACGTGGTGAGCACCAGGTCCGCCTCCTGCACGGCGGCGGCGAAGCCCTCGCCCCGGGCACGTTCGGCGCCGTGGTGCACGTGCAGCCGCAGCCCGGGCGCGAACTTCGCCGCCTCCCGCTGCCAGTTGCCGACGAGCGACATCGGACAGACCAGCAGTGTGGGCCCGGCCTCCGGCGGGTCACCGGCGAGCAGCGCGAGCAGTTGCACCGTCTTCCCCAGGCCCATGTCGTCGGCGAGGATCCCGCCGAGCCCGAGCGACTGGAGGAACGCCAGCCAGGCCAGCCCCCGCCGCTGGTACGGCCGCAGCGTCCCGATGAAGCCCGGCGGCGGGTCGGCCGGGGTGAGCCGCCGTTCGGCCTCACCGGCCAGCAGCTCGCCCAGCGCGCCGTCGGCGACCACGTCCAGCACCGGCAGCTCACCGGCATTGTCGTCACCGGACAGTCCCATCCGGAGCAGGTCGGCCACCGTCAGCTCGCCGGAGGACCGCAGCAGCTTCAGCCCGGCCTCCAGCCGCTGCGGGTCCAGCTCGACCCACCGGCCACGCAGCCGGACCAGCGGCGACTTCAGGTCGGCCAGCGAAGCCAGTTCCTCGGCGGTCAGCGGCTGGTCGCCGAGCGCCAGCTCCCAGCGGTAGTCGACGAGCGCGTCCAGTCCCAGCTTCCCGGCGGTGGTGGCGACCGCGCCCGGCGCGGTACGGCTGCGCGCCCGCAACCGCGCGCCCAGCCGGGACGAGGAACGCCGCCACCACGACGGAAGCAGCACCCCGAACCCGGCCGCGTGCAGCACCGGCGCGCCCTCGCGCAGGAACCGGTGCGCGCCCTCCGCGTCCAGTTCCATGCCCTCGGGCGCGGCGGTACGCAGCGCGGTGTCCACCTCGGGCCACAGCCGGCTGGCCCGGCCCAGCTCGGCCAGGAGCGTCTCCTGTGGCTCCACGCCCCGGGCGGCGAGCGCGGGCGCGGGCCGCTGCCAGATGTGCGCGGCGTCCACCACGAGCCCCGGCTCGTCGGCCGGGTGCAGGCCGAACTCGACCCGCCAGGCGGCGTCCTCGACCAGTTCGGCGACCGGATCGGCGGCCGGTTCGACGAGGCGGAACGTGGCCCGTACCGCGCCGCCCGCGGCGTCGCGCTGCCAGGCGTCCAGTTCCTCGCGCAGCGTCGCCAGCGCGGCCGGCTCGGCCGGGAAGGCGCGCTCCGGGCCGGTGAGCGCGGCCAGCCAGCGCGGCACCGCGCCGACCGGGCGCATCCCCCGGTGCAGGCGGGTGTCGGCCAGTGCCACCCGGGCGGCGGCGTCGGCGAGCCCGTCCAGCGCGTCCGCGACCAGCGCACCGGCCCCGATGTCGCCCGCCCGCCCGGCCCACGCGTCGACCGCCGGGCCGCGATCCCCGCTGTCCCGGACGGCCCCTGCCGATGAACGCCCGCTGCCCCGGGGAGACCTTCCCGGCGCGGGCCCGCCGGCACCCATCAGTGCTTTCGCGGACGCCGGGTCGACGGCCCTGCCCGGACCCTCGCCCTCGCCGCCGAAGGCCGCCGCGACGGCAGCCGGAGACTCCGGCCGCCATTCCCGGGCGGCTCGGGCCGCCGGTGGCAACGCCGTCGCCAGGTCGCGCGCCCAGGTCGCGTCGGTGCCGGTGAGCAGCGGCCGCCAGAGCGCCCACCCGGTCGCCACGTCGTCGGCCCCCACGGCCCGCAGCCGCCGCCCGGAGCCTGCGACGCCCCTGATCGAACCCACCGGCCCCGCCACGCCCGAGCCGGCCGCACCCGAGGCAGGCACCCGTCGCGCCGAGGTCCGCCGGCCGGTCGCGGCCGACCCACCGTCGGGCACACCACCGGGGTACGCCTCCAGCGCGACCGGCAGCAGCCGGCCGCGTACGACCAGGTCGGCGGCGAGGTCGGCCAGCTCGCACAGGTGACGCAGGCTCGCCCCGACCGGGCCCGCCATCGGGGCGCGCAGCAGCGCGTACGCGGCGTCCGGGGCGTACCCCAGGGCGGGAGCCCGCCATCCGGCGCGGGTGACCGGCCCGCGGACCGGTTCCTCGACGGTGGCCCGGACCAGTTCCGGCGAGTCCAGCGGCGAGCCGGCCCGGGTCGGCAGGTCCAGCAGGACGGAGATCGGTTCGCCCGGCACGCCGTCGAGCGCGGCCGCGAGCGCGGCGTGGCCGGCGGCGAACGGGTGCGGGCGCTCACGCGGAACGCGGCCGGGGCGGCGGGGCGCGCGAGCCGGAAGCGTGCTGTCCTCGGCCCACAGGGCGAGCCCGGCGCCGGGCAGCCACAACCCGTGGATGACCAGCACTGCTCCCCCCTCGCCGACGCCGGGGCCGAAGACGACGCCCGGGGAGTCAGGATAGGCCGCCGGACGCCGCTATCGTCGGCGCCATGGTCGACCTGCTCGTGATCGGCGGGCTCGGCGTGGACGTCCGCGCCCGGGTGCCCGCCCTGCCGCCGCCCGTCGCCGACTCGCTACTGGTGCCGCCGATCGACCTGCGGATCGGCAACACCGGCGCCGGGGTGGCCCTGGCCGCGCACGCGCTCGGCCTGCGGGTGGCGCTCGTCGACGTGCTGGGCGCCGACCCGGCCGGTGACGTGGTGCGGGCGGCGCTGGCGCGTACCTCGATCCGGATCACGCTCGCCGACGCGCCGGCCGGCACCCGCCGTTCGGTGAACCTGGTCGACCCGGCCGGGCGGCGGATGTCGCTGCACGACCCGCGTCCCTGGTCGGGGCCGGCGCCGTTCGGCGAGGCGGAGCTGGCCGCGCTCGTCGCCGAGGCGACCCACGTCCATCTTTCGATCATGGATTGGGCCCGGGACTCACTGGCGGTGCTGCGCGCCGCCACGTCGGTCTCCACCGACCTGCACGACTGGGACGGCGAGAACGACTACCACAGGCCGTTCGCCCGGATCGCGGACCTGGTCTTCGTCAGCGACACGCGGCTCGGCGAGCGGGCCGCGAAGGAGGCGGCCGGGCTGGCGCCGCGCACGGTGCTGGTCACCGGTGGGGCGGCCGGTGCGACGCTGCACACCCCGGGCGCGCCGCCCGCGCACGTGCCCGCGGCCATTCCGCCCGGCCCGGTGGTGGACACCAACGGTGCCGGGGACGCCTTCGCCGCGGGGGTGATCGCCGCCCGGCTGCGCGGCGCGGGCGTCCTCGACGCGGCCCGGTACGCCGCCCGGGTGGCCGCCGCCGCGTGCACCTACGACGGGATGGAGTACCCGGACGGGCTGCTGCCCCGCGAGTGAGCCGTCAGATCGAGCCGGTCTCGCCGTCGGTCAGCTCACGCAGGATGTCGGCGTGCCCGGCGTGCCGGGCGGTCTCCTCGATCAGGTGCACCAGCACCCAGCGCAGCGACACCTCGCCGAGCTGCGGGTGCGGCACCACGTGGCCGAGGTCGAACCGCGCGGCGACCCGGCGGGAGCGGTAGCAGGCCGCCTCGTATGCGGCGGCGAGCACGTCGACCGTCTCGCCGGGGCGCAGCGCGAAGCTGGCGTCGGCGTCGGCCTGGGAGGTCAGGTAGACGTCGCCCGGCTCGGGGTCGAACAGGCAGCGGAACCAGTTCCCCTCGACCAGGGTCAGGTGCTTGAGCAGCCCGGCCAGGGTGGTCAGCGAGGGCACCAGACGGCGGGCGGCGTCGGCGTCGGTCAGGCCGCGCGCCTTGCGCAGCACGTTGGCACGGTGGAAGTCGAGGAACGCGTCGAGGATCGCCCGTTCGTCGCCCGTGCGGGCGAGGACCGGACCGAGTGCCGGATCGATCGTCGGGTGCGCCATCCCCGGACCCTAGTACGCGGTGTGTCCGGCCCGCTGCCCCGCGTGATCCCCCTGCGCGGTCCGGCCGTCCGGGGCAGGATGGGCGCATGGCTTCCACGGTGCACATCCCTCTGGTGGGCGGCGCGGCCGACGGCGAGACCGTCACGGTCGAGCTGGACAGCAACGGCCGACCGCCGCTGACCCACCACCACCTCGGGTCGAAGGGCCTCGCGGAGGCGCAGATCTACGAGCTGGAGTCGGACGACCAGCCGGGCCGGGAGTGGGTCTACTCCTGGCGCGGCCCGGCGGTCTGACGGGCCCGGCTCACATCGCGTGCGTCAGCGTGCGGGCCCGGATGCTGTCCAGCACGCTGCGGGTCACCTGCGAGGTGCCGCGCGCCTGCTCGCAGACCTCCGCCACCCGGCGCGCGGTCTCGTCTGCCCGGGCCGCCCGCTCGTCCCACAGCCGGTCCACCTCGGCCAGCAACGGGCCCTCCACCTCCCGTTCCACGCCGCGCAGCGCCGGCACACCGAGCCGCTGGGCCAGGTCGAAGACCTTTCCGGCGTACGGCAGCGGCAGGAACGGCGTGCCCATCATGGCCGCGAAGATCAGGAAGTGCAGCCGCATGCCGACCGCGAGGTCGAAGTGGCGCATCAGCCCGAGGATCTGCGCCGGACGGTAGTCACCGTGCAGGATCCGGCCCCGGTCGGCGGCGGTCATGTGCGACAGCACGCCGTGGGAGTGCCGGATGTCGTCGCGTTCCATCGGCACGAACAGCACGTACGCGTCGATCCGGTGCACCAGGAAGTCACTGATCTGGGCGAGCAGGCGGTGGTAGCCGTCCACGTCGAGCCGTTCCGCGGCCCGGCCCGGCTCGCGCACGCTGAGCCCGACCAGCCGGGAGCCGGCCGGTACGCCCTCCTCGCGCAGCCACTGCTGGGGGAACTCCTCCGGTTCGAGCAGGAACGCCGGGTCGGCGGTCACGGTGATCGGGTTCACCAGTCCGGCCTCCTCCAGCACCATCCGCGACTCCTGGTCGCGCACTGTCACCTCGACGGCCTGCGCCAGCGTCTCGCGCACCATGCCGCTGTCCAGCGTGTCGGTGAGCGGGCCGACCCCGACCGCGTACGTGATCAGCGGCAGCCCCCGCTCCTGGGCGACCCGGACCACCCGCAGGTAACGCCGGGCCTCCTTGTCGTAGAGGATCCCGCCGCCGCCGAGAATGAGCAGGTCGAGCTGGTTGAGCACCGGGGACGAGTCGACCCGGCTGACGCCCTCCCACGGCACCGCCTCGACCTCGGGGTGGGCCAGCGCGGTGTGGGCCGGGTTGCGGGAGAAGACGATGATCCGGGCATGGGGCTCGTGCCGGCGCAGATCGTCCAGCAGACCCGTGAGGATCGCCTCGTCGCCGAGGTTGCGACCGCCGTAGGAGCCGAGCACGCCGATGGTCAGTCCGGTGCGTTCCCTCATCCGTTGCTCCTTCCCAGGGGCGTCCGCGCCAGCGTTCCCGCTGGCCGCCCCGGGTTAACGCACGGCGAGGCGGCTCAACCGGTGGCGTCACCGACCAGACGGGAGACGAGGTCGGAGACCACCTGATCGGTGTCGGACCCGGCGTCGATGGAGGTGGTGAGCAGGTCGAGCAGGAGCCCGTCGACGGCGTAGTGCAGCAGCGCCACCTCGTACGCCCCGCCGGGCAGGCCGGCGGCGGTGTGGTGGGCGACGTCGTCGGCGTACCCCCGGCGCAGCACGCCGCCGAGCGCGGCCCGCAGTTCCGGGCGGCGCGCGGCCTCCAGCCGCAGCTCGAACAGCGCCCGGGTGAGGCCCGGCTCGCGGGTGGTGCGCGCGACGACGTCGCGCAGGTATTCGGTCATCAGCGCGAGTGACGGTTCGCGGCGGCCGAGGTCGGCCAGCACGGCCGGGTCGGGCGCGATCCGGTCGAAGATCCGTTCGGCCAGGCCGGCGAGCAGCGCCGCCCGGGACGGGAAGTAGTTCGAGGTGGTGCCGGTGGGCACGCCCGCCTCGGCGTCGACCGCCCGGTGGGTCAGTCCCCGCGCGCCCGCGTCGGCGAGCACCCGCAGCCCGGCGTCGGCGAGCAGGGTACGGCGTTCCGGATTCCTGGCCACGCGAACACACTAGCAACAACCACGACAGGTGTTGTACATTCATCGCCGAACCACGACAGCCGTCGTGGATAACCTCGGACATCGGAGCCGGTTTGCGCAAGCTCGTGTACTTCGTCGCCAGCACCCTCGACGGCTTCATCGCCGCACCCGACGGGACGTTCGACTTCCTCCCGCTGATGCCCGACGTGGCGCCCCACCTGGTGGCCGAGTGGCCCCAGACGCTGCCCACGTTCGCCCACGCCCAGCTCGGCGTCGACTCCCCGCCCGCCGGCCGCTTCGACACCGTGCTGATGGGCCGCGGCACCTACGAGCCGGGCCTGAAGATCGGCGTCACCAGCCCGTACGCCCACCTGGAGCAGTACGTGTTCAGCCGCTCCCTGCCGCCGGCCGACTACCCGGACGTGCACGTCGTCGACGGCGACCCGGTGGCCCTCGTCCGCGAGCTGAAGACCCGGCCCGGGCGCGACATCTGGCTCTGCGGCGGTGGCCGGCTCGCGGGTCAGCTCGCCGACGAGATCGACGAGCTGGTGGTCAAGCTCAACCCGGTGGTCGTCGGCAGCGGCATCAAGCTCGTCGACAGCGGCTTCGATCCGCGGCGGCTCACGCTCACCTCCGCGCGCCCGTTCGACTCCGGCGTCGTGGTCGTGAGCTACACGCGCAACGGTTAACCCGGTTGCCCGGACGGCGGGCGGCACGCACCGTGGAGTAGTGACGAAGACCCGGCTGCACTGGTACGAACTGCCCGGGCACGTGCGCGACGGCGTCGAGGGCGTCCTCGGCGACCGGGTGGTCGCGGCGCAGTCGCAGCCGGGCGGCTTCTCCCCCGGCACCGCCGACCGCGTCCGTACCGCCGGTGGTGGCCGGGCCTTCGTCAAGGCCGTCAGCCCGGCGCAGAACGACCGCAGCCCCGGCCTGCACCGCGCCGAGGCCCGCATCGCCGCCGCCCTGCCGCCGGACACGCCCGCGCCCCGGCTGCTCGGCAGCTACGACGACGGCCACTGGATCGCGCTCGTCTTCGACGACGTCGAGGGCCGGCATCCGGTCACGCCGTGGCGGGCCGACGAGCTGGCCGCCGTGCTGTCCACGCTGGAGACGATGGCCGCCGCGCTCACCGCGGCGCCCGCCGCCGCGACCACACCCACCGCCGCGGAACACCTCGCCCACGACTTCGGCGGCTGGCGGCGCCTCGCCGCCGACCCGCCAGCCGACCTCGACCCGTGGGCCCGGTCCCACCTGCCCGAGCTGTGCGCCGCCGCCGACCGGGGACTGGCCGCGCTCGACGGCGACACGCTCTGCCACGTCGACGTGCGTGCCGACAACCTGCTGCTCGGCCCGGACGGGTCGGTCACCGTCGTCGACTGGCCCTGGGCCTGCCGGGGACCGGCCTGGTTGGACACCCTGCTCACCATCGTCAACGTGCAGGTGTACGGCGGCCACGACCCCGACGCGCTGCTGGCCGCCCGGCCACTGACCGCCGATGTCGACCCGGCCGACCTGACCGCAGTGCTCGCCGCGTTCACCGGCTTCTTCCTCGACGGCGCCCGCCAGCCCCCACCACCGGGCATCCCGACCGTGCGCGCGTTCCAGCGCCTACAGGGCGAGGCCCTGCTCCCCTGGCTCACCCACCGCCTGACCCCCTGACCCCCTGACCGCCCGCCCGCCCCGCCCCGCCCCGCCCCGCCCCGCCCCGCCCCGGCGATCTTGCAGTTTCGGCCCCCGGGATGCCGCTTTGGCGCGCTTTGTCAGGGCCGGAAGTGCAAGATCAACGCGATTGAGAGGGCTGGACGCGCGGCGGCGCACGGCGCGGAGTCACCCGGAGGCGGGGACGGCCAGCGGGTCGGCGAACAGGGGTGAGAAGCCCAACTCGGCGGCGCCGATCACGGTCGCGTCGTAGCCGAGCGCGGACACACGCAGGCGGGCCTTGTCGCGGGAGATGGGCAGCACGTTGGCGGCGATCCGACTGCGGACGTGGCTGGCGCAGACCGGGAAGACCTCGCTGAGCGTGCCTCCGAAGATCACCACGCCGGGGTTGAACAGGTTGATCACGTTCGCCACGCCGATGCCCAGCCAGTCACCGATGTGCCGCAGCGCGTCCTGGGCGGCCGGCTCGCCCCGCGCGGCAGCGGCCAGCACGGCCCGTACCGCCTCGCGCCCCTTCTCCCGCGCCGGGCGGCCCGCGACGTCGAGCAGTGCCCGCTCGCCGACCTCGGCCTCCAGGCACCCGCACGAGCCGCAGCCACAGGACCTCCCCTGGTGCGGGTTCACGAGCATGTGCCCGACCTCGGAGGCGTACCCGCCGTCGCCGTCGAGCAGTTCCCCGCCCACGATGATCCCGCCGCCGACACCCACGTCGCCGTGCAGGTAGACCAGGTTCTGCACGCCGACGCCGGCACCGCGCTGATGCTCGGCCAGTGCTCCGAGGTGCGCCTCGTTGCCGACCAGGACGGGCAGGCCCAGATCCAGCCGCCGGGCCAGCTCGGTGCCGAACGCCTGGTCCACCCATCCCATGTCCGGTCCGAAGCGGACCATCCCGTCGCCCGGCCGGATCATGCCGCAGTAGGAGGCGCCGACGCCGACGCACATCGACCCGGGTGGTGCGGCGTGGTGCAGCGCCCGCCCGAAGTCGGCGAGCACCGAGACCACGGAGTCGAGGTCGGCCCCGGCCCGTGGCCGCTCCGCCTCCAGGCGTGCCGACACCACACCGCCGAGCCCGACGCGGGCTGCCACGAGCCGGTCCACGGCGATGTCGAAGGCGAGGACGTAGACGGTGTCGGAGGCGGGCCGGACCACATGCGAGGGACGCCCCGCCCGGCCGCTGCCGCCGGCCCGCACCTCCCGGACCAGGCCGGCCGCCGCCAGTTCCGCGGTGAGCGCCATGACCGTGCTGCGGTTGACGCCCATCCAGTCGGCCAGCTCGACGCGCGTGACCGGGCCGGTCAGGTGGACGCGGCGCAGCAGCGCGCCGAGGTTGAGCCGGCGGCTGTCACCCTGCGCGTGCCGGTCCGCTGCCAGACCTTTCAGCATCGACCACTCCGTCGAACGGCGACTGGCTCTCCGAGACCGAGGATAGTTGCCACACATCGACGGCAGCCAGCGCGCAAGCACTCACCGGGCCACCGGACCGTGGGTGGAACGCACGCGACGTCGGGCGCCGCAGCGGGCGACGGGTTACTCCGCTTCGCGGACCGGGCTCTGCGGCACCACCATCACCGGCCGGTGGGCGCGGTGCAGCGTGGCCATCGCGACGCTGCCGAGCAGGATCTTGCGGACCACCGTCCGGCCGCGCGAGCCGACCACTACCAGGCTCGCCTTGCGCTCGGCGGCGACGGCGGAGAGCGCGTCGGCCACCGCGCGGCCCGGGGTGCCCCCGGCGGCGCGAACGCGGACCGTGGTCACCGGCTTCCCGTCGACCGTCTCCGGGGCGGGCGTGTCCCCCTCGTCGCCGTCGACGGCGACCAGGACGGTCTCGCGCTCGGGGAAGAGGCGACGGGCGGCGGCGAGTGCGGCCTCGGACCCGGCCGAGGCGTCCCAGCCGACCACCACCGGCCCGGCGGCGAGTGCGTCGTACTCGTCGGTCAGCAGCGGGTGCGGCACGACCAGGACGGGACGCGGGCTGTAGTGCACGGCCATGTCGGAGACGCTGCCGAGCACCGCGCGGGCGCCGCCGAGGCCCCGCGAGCCGAGCAGCAGCACGTCGGCCTGCTTCTCGTCGGCCAGCTCGGCGAGGCGGAGCCCTTCGCCGCCGTAGCTGCGGCACACGAGCGGCTCGGCGTCCCAGCCGGCGGCGCAGCCCAGCATCACGCCGACTGCCGTCATCCGGTCGGCCTCCCGGCCGCCCTCGCGCTCGATCGCCTCAACGAACACGTTGATGTTGCGGGTGCCGGTCCAGAGCCGCTTGCGCAGTTCCTCGCTGGCGAACGGAGGCGTCCACAGATGCCCGATCCACGCGTGCGCGCCGGGGAACAGCAGCGCGCCCGCCTCGATGGCGGCGCTGGCGGCCGGAGACCCGTCGTAACCCACCAACACTTGCCTGCCGCGCACGTCGCTCACCGCACCAAACCTCTCTCGCCGACGACATCTCACAAGATCGTATCCGGGCCCGGACCGGGTCCGAGCCGGATCATCCGGCACGAAATCATCGGTACGCCGGGCGGATGAGCACCCCGGACCTGTCGTATCTACTGGACCACACCAGCCACGTGTTGCGTACCCGGGTGGCGGCGGCGCTCGCCGAGATCGGGCGGACCGCCCGGATGCACTGCGTGCTCGCGCACGCGCTGCCCGAGGAGCGTACGCAGATACAGCTCGCCGAGATGGGCGACATGGACAAGACGACGATGGTGGTGACGGTGGACGCGCTGGAGCGGGCCGGGCTGGCCGAGCGGCGTCCGTCGCGTACGGACCGGCGGGCACGGATCATCGCGGTCACCGAGGAAGGTGCCCGGGTGGCCGGGCGCAGCCAGGAGATCGTCGACCGGGTGCACCCGACGCCGCCGAACGGGCGCGGGCGTTCGCCGTGTTCGCCTTCATCGGCGCGGCCGGGGCGGCCGTCGGCCAGGTCGCCGGCGGCCTGCTCACCGACGCGCTGGGCTGGCACTGGATCTTCCTGATCAACCTGCCGATCGGCCTGGCCACGATCGAGCGGTACGGCGCGACGTCGGCGCACACGCTCGGCCTGGGCGCGCTGGTCGCCGGGTTCGTGGTCCGGCAGGCCACCGCGCGCCGCCCGCTCATGCCGCTGCGGCTCCTGCGCTCGCGCGGCGTCGCCGTGGCGGACGTGGTGCAGATCCTCACCGTTGCCGCGACGTTCGCGTTCCAGGTTCGGACGCCGGTCTCGCCTCCGGGCTGTTCAACACCACCCAGCAACTCGGCATGGCGTTCGGCGTCGCGGTGCTGTCCACGCTGGCCGCCGCCCGCACCGCGGACCGGGTCGCGCTCGGCGACGACCGGGCCTCGGCCCTGACCAGCGGCTTCCACGCGGCGTTCGCGGTCGGCGCGGGGCTCGTGGTGGTCGCCGTCGTGCTCGCGTACGCGCTGCTGCGCCCCAGCACGGCGGAGTGCGCCGACGCTCCGGCGCTCGTGGGGTGAGTCAGCCGGGCGCGCGCGCCGGATGGGTGAGGAACGGCAGCACCGCCGCCGGCAGCGCGGGCGAGGCCACCACGTCGTAGTGGGTCAGCCCGGGCAGCACCGCCAGCCGGGACGCGGGACGGCCTGCGCCTTCGCCGCCCGCGTCCCGCCGGCCGCCGCCGAGCAGGGCGAAGAACTCAGCCGCGTGGCCGACCGGGATCTCGTCCGCGTCGGCGAAGACCAGCAGCACCGGCATCGGCAGCGCGGCCACCTCGGCGGACCAGTCGTAGTCCCGCCGCAGCAGTTCCCCGCTGCGGGCCCACAGCAGGGGCCAGTCCTGCGGGCGGGGCGCGACCCGGGCGTACCGCTCGTACGGCGGGGTGCCGCGCATGCGCTCGGCGGCGCGCTCGTCGTGGGCGGCCATCGCGGCCAGCGTCTCCGGGTACCAGCCGCGCCGCCGGAACGGCGTGGAGACGAGCACCAGGCGGCGGACCAGGGCGGGATGCTGGATCGCGGTACGCAGGGCCACCCCGCCGCCGAGTGAGTAGCCGAGCACGTCGGCCCGCGGCAGGCCGAGGTGACGCAGCAGCCCGGCCACGTCGTCGGCCATCGACTCGTACCGCAGCGGCCGGTCCAGACCGCCGGTGCGGCCGTGGCCCCGCAGGTCGACGGCGATCAGCCGGCGGCGCGCGGCCAGTGCCCGCCGGACCGGCGCGAACGTCTCAGTCGAGCCGTATCCGCCGTGCAGCAGCACCAGCGGCCTGCCGGCGCCGTGCTCCTCGTACCAGATCCGCAGCCCGCCGACGTCCGCATAGGTCACCCGCCGATCGTCGCGCTCCCGGCGCCGGGGCGGGCGCGTTACCGGTGCACCGGCCTCAGCGGGACGCGGGTGTCGAACTCGGCCGCCTCACCGGGCTCGAGCACGGGTGAGTACCTGTCGGCGCAGGCGTGGTGCGCGGGAGGGTGGGTGACCACGAATCACCCCTAACCTGACAATTCTTCCCCTAGGTTGGGTCGGAGAGGGCAGTCGGAACCTGGGGGGCGATGTGAAGGGCTATCCGGCGATCGAGGATCACGGGCTCATCGGCGACCTCCAGACCGCCGCGCTGGTGACCTGCGACGGGACGATCGACTGGTTCTGCGCGCCGCGCTTCGACTCGCCGAGCATCTTCGCCGGACTGCTGGACAAGGACAGGGGCGGCTTCTTCCAGATCGCCCCGGACGACGTCCGGTACGTCACCAAGCAGCTCTACCTGCCCGGCACGCCGATCCTGATCACCCGGTTCATCAGCGCGGACGGTGTCGCCGAGGTGATGGACTTCATGCCGGTCACCGGCGAGCGGGTCACCGACTCGCACCGGATCGTCCGCATGGTCAACATGGTGCGCGGCAGCATGCGCTTCCGGGTGGAGTGCCGGCCCCGATTCGACTACGCGCGCGAGAGCCACGAGCTGGAGCGGCACCGCAACGGCTACCTGTTCCGCGGTTCGTCGGCGACACTCACCTTCAACCCGATCGACCCGGCCCGGCAACGGTGGGCGCAGACCGCAGACGTCCGGATCGAGGGCGGCGACCTCATCGTGTACGGCACGCTCAACGAGGGCGACACCGGCGGGGTGATCCTGGAGACCGGTAGTGAGGAACCCCGGCTCATCCCGCCGGAAGAGGTCCAGGGCATGTTCGAGTGGACCCGGGACTACTGGCGGCGCTGGGTCGAACGCTCCCGCTACACCGGGCGCTGGCGGGAGATGGTCGAGCGCTCCGCCATCACGCTCAAGCTCATGACGTACGCGCCGACCGGCGCGATGATCGCCGCGCCGACCACCGCGCTGCCCGAGCTGGTCGGCGGCACCCGCAACTGGGACTACCGCTACACCTGGGTACGCGACACCTCGTTCTCGGTGCACGCCCTGCTCGGCCTCGGGTTCACCGAGGAGGTCAGCCGGTACATGGACTGGCTGGACGAGCGCATCCGCGAGGCCGGCGACCACCAGGACCCGCTGAAGATCATGTACCGGGTGGACGGCTCCTCGGACCTGCACGAGGAGGTGCTCGACCACCTGGAGGGGTACCGGGGCTCCCGACCGGTGCGGATCGGCAACGGCGCGGCCGACCAGCTCCAGCTCGACATCCACGGCGAGGCGCTGTACGCCATGCACCTCGCCGACGAGCAGGGCATCCGCGTGTCGCACCAGGTGTGGAAGAGCACCGTGCGCCTGGTCGACTGGCTCTGCCACAACTGGGACCAGCGCGACGCCGGGATCTGGGAGAGCCGGCACCACCCCCGCAACTACACGTTCGGCCGGGTGATGTCCTGGGTGGCGCTGGACCGGGCCATCCGGCTGGCCAACCGGACCGGCCGGCCCGGGGACATGAGCTGCTGGACCGAGCAGCGCAACCGGATCTACAACCAGGTCATGGCCCGCGGTTTCCACCGGGAACGCGGCAGCTTCGTGCAGGCGTACGACGAGAACGTGCTCGACGCCGCCCTGTTGTACATGCCGGTCGTCGGTTTCGTCACGCCCACCGACCCGCTGTGGTTGTCCACCCTGGAGTCGATCGAGCGGGATCTGGTCTCGGACAGCCTGGTCCACCGCTACGACCCGGTGCACTCCCCCGACGGGCTGCCCGGCCACGAGGGCACGTTCAACATGTGCACGTTCTGGTACGTCCAGGCGCTGGCCCGCTCCGGCCGGCTGGACGACGCGCGGCTCACCCTGGAAAAGATGTTCACCTTCAGCAACCACCTCGGCCTCTACGCCGAGGAGATCGCCTCCACCGGTGAGCAGATCGGCAACTACCCGCAGGCGTTCAGCCACCTCGCTCTGATCAACTCGGCGCTGACCCTCAACGACCTGCTCGACGCCGAGGCCGACGCCCGCCTCCGCCGATAATCCCGGCGACCCCCGGTCCGGCTCCGGGTAGGGTCGGCCGCATGAGGTTCCACGCCGCCGTCATGAAGCCCTGGTCCCTACGCTGACGGCGGCAGGGTGACCGGCTTCTTCTGACGTACCAGCTCTGCTCCGCCGTCCTGGCGTTCCCGCCGGGCGGTGTCCTCGCGCTGCCCGGCTCCACGACGAGCCGAGAGCGGACTGTGCACAACCTCGACAACATCCCTTCATCCCCATTCACCTCGGACGGCCTGCTGCCCGCCGGGCACCGGGCGCACGTCCGCGCCGACGGTGTCCGCGTCGTACGCGGCGGCCGGGTCGTGCTGTCCGGCGTCGACGTGACAGTCTCCGCCGGATCCCGTCTGGCCGTCGTCGGCGAGAACGGCCGCGGCAAGACCACCCTGCTCCACGTGCTGGCCGGCATCATCGTGCCCGACCAGGGCACCGTGGAACGGCTCGGCACGGTCGGCGTCGCCCGGCAGAACCTGGAGGCGCGCAACGGCGAGACAGTGGGCACGCTCGTCCACGGGGCGATCCGGGAGTCCGAACGCGCGCTGCGGGCGCTGGACGACGCCGCCGACGCGCTGGCCGAGGGCCGGCCGGGCGCGGACGACGCGTACGCCACAGCGCTCGACGCGGCGACCCGGCTGGACGCCTGGGACGCGCAGCGTCGCGTCGACGTGGCGCTCGCCGGCCTCGACGCGTGCCCGGACCGGGACCGCCCGCTGGCGACGCTGTCGGTCGGCCAGCGCTACCGGGTCCGGCTGGCGTGCCTGCTCGGGGCGCGGGTCGACCTGCTGATGCTGGACGAGCCGACCAACCACCTCGACGCGGACAGCCTGGCCTTTCTCACCGCGCGGCTGCGCGAGCACCCGGGCGGCGTGGTGCTGGTGACCCACGACCGCGCCCTGCTGCGGGACGTGGCCACGGAGTTCCTGGACCTCGACCCCAGCGCGGACGGCCGCCCGCGCCGCTACGCCGGGGACTACGCTGCCTGGCAGGACGGGCGCCGCCGCGACTTCGCGCACTGGGTCCGCGACCACGAGGCGCAGCAGGCCGAGCACCAGCGCCTGGCCGACGCGGTGCGGGAGGCGCAGGGCCGGCTCAGCACCGGCTGGCGTCCGGACAAGGGCCACGGCAAACATCAGCGGCAGTCCCGCGCCCCCGGCCTGGTGCAGGCGCTGCGACGCCGGCAGGAGGCGCTCGACGAGCACCGGATCACCGTCCCGGAGCCACCGAAGCCGCTGCGCTGGCCACCGCTGGACACCCGGGCCGGACTGCCGATCCTGCGGTGCCACGACGTGACGGTGGCCGGGCGCCTGCGTACCCGGGTCACGCTCACGCTCGACGGCGGGGACCGGCTGCTGGTGACCGGGCCCAACGGCGCGGGCAAGTCGACGCTGCTCTCCGTGCTGGCCGGCGACCTCGCGCCGTCGACCGGCGAGGTCCGGCACCCGTCCGGCGCACGGGTGGCGTACCTCGGTCAGGAGGTGCCCGACTGGCCTCCCCTGATGCTCGCCCACAACCTGTACGAGCAGCACGTGGGGCGGCTGCGCTCCACCGGGCGCCTCGGCTCCGGCGCGACCCTGCCGCTGGGCGCGACGAACCTGCTGGACGCCGAGGCCCGGCGTACCCCGGTCGGCCGGATGTCGCACGGACAGCAACGGCGGCTGAACCTGGCGCTGCGCCTGGCCGAACGTCCCGACCTGCTGATCCTCGACGAACCCACCAACCACCTGTCGGCGCCGCTGGTCGACGACCTCACCGCCGCCCTGCTGACGACGCCGGCGGCGGTGGTCGTCGCCACCCACGACCGGCAGATGCTCCACGACCTGGCGGCCTGGCCGGCACTGCCGCTCACCGCTGCGGCCCCGGACCAGCGGGTGGACGCGTTCGCCCCTCCGGCGACGCCAGGTCGTTCGGTCACGGAGGGTCATGCCCATCCGGAAGAGTGATACTCCGAGCGATATGCCTGAGAGTCATCAATATACCTCTCAGGCATATCGCATTCCGTCCCCACTTTCTCGCCGCGCTGGCGCAGCCCGCGCCGTGGCGGGCTGGCCTCGTCGTACCGGCCGAGTGGACGCGGTTCCGGCGGCGGCTACGGGAGCGGCGCGGCTGAGCAGTCGGCGCGCGTTCTCCAGGCCCATCTCGTTGTCGGACGCGCTCGAGACTCCGGTCAGATCGTCGGTGACGAGGCGGTGGGCGAAGTAGTCAGCCTGCACCGCCCAGCGAAACCGGAGCATGGCCGGCAAGCCGTGTTCCACCTCGGCGCGCGTCATGGTCTTGCTCTCCAGGTATGCCTCCACCAGGTGATCGGCCTGATCGATGCCCCCGACATACATCACTGCCGAAGCGAGGTCGTACAACAGCGGACCGTTCATCGCGATACTCCAGTCGATCAGCCCGCACTCTCCCGTCATGCGGTCGAGCCGGAATGCCTCTGGAGCCGGATCGGTGTGTAGCAGACCCCACGACAAGGATCCGGCATCAAGCGCCTCGTACTCCGCAAGGGCTGCCGCCACTGAGGCTCGGACCCAAGGACGAACCGCCAGATGAGGCGCCTGCGTCTCAACCCAGTGAAACCGGTCAGCATCCTTGATCGTCACGCCGCTCAGTGCTGCGTGGACTCGCGCCAGGGTCGT
Source organism: Micromonospora sp. WMMB482 (assembly GCF_019038635.1). Taxonomy (NCBI): domain Bacteria; kingdom Bacillati; phylum Actinomycetota; class Actinomycetes; order Micromonosporales; family Micromonosporaceae; genus Micromonospora; species Micromonospora sp. WMMB482. The sequence continues at coordinate 641,489 of NZ_JAHOPD010000020.1, forward strand.
CCCGATCAGCCGTTGCTCGTCCGGGTTCTCGCCTCGTAACCCGGTGCCCGCGACCCAGTTCAACAATCCGAGCGGCACTTCGTCGACATCGGCGACGAGGCTTCCATGCCTCGTCACTACCGGGGTGCCCGCCGGAACACCTGCCGCCTCGACGTGAGCCGCGGCCTGAAGCCCGCCGATGAAGGAACGGCGTGATCCCGGCGCGACTGCCTTGGCCACCCATCGTTCGCCGCCCTTGGAGACGAACCACGTCGCCGAGTTCATTCCGCCGTTGTGCACCTGAACCGTCGCGTCCGCCAATCCCCAGTGAGCCTCGATGCAGGCACGCAGTTTCCCGTCACTGATCACCGGCAAGAGTCAAACACCATCCGCCGGAACCGGCTACGAACTTCTCACCTCACCTCACCTCACCGCGCCTGGATCCGGCTACTTCGCCCCGGCGACGCCACCTGATGGACCCGCTACTTCGACGGAGCCCGAAGAATCCTTCCCTATGATCGTCTAGCGGAAGTGCCAGCCAAGACCTGACACCGACCCATGACACATCGAGTGGAGCCTGGGGCCGCCGGCAGCCCACGTCCCGTTCTGGGAGACATGTTTGGCGCCGTCGGCTGAGAGCATGTGGAGTCGGCCCGGCTCGTCGGTGCGATCCGGAGGTGATGTGTGGATTATCGCCGGCTGGAGACCTGGCGCGAGGGTCTGCGGACGGCCGTTGCCTCCGCGGTGCTCGACTTCGAGGGCCGCTACGGATACCCGCCTGGCGAGAACTCCGTCAGCGAGCCCGACACGGCCGCTGCCGCACGGCTCGCTGCTGTCCGCCCCGGTCTTCCCGCCGACCTCCTGGACCTTTACGCCGCAGTCGGTGCCGTAGACCTGGAGGACGTCGGTTACGGGTTCTTCCTGCACACTGCCTCCGACGTGGCTCACGCCCACGAGTCACGAGACCTCTGGCACGTCAGTGGCCGCCACGACGCCGACGTCGTCGTATTCGCCAGCGATGGCGGTGGCACCCAGTACGGGCTGGCCCTGCCGGCAGGATCTCCCGTCTACCGCCTGCCACCTGACGTTGTCCTCGGCGGCACCCACACCTCGGAGGACCCGCGCTTCGAGGTAGCCGCCCCGGACCTGCCGATCTTCCTCTACCGCCTGCTCCACGCAGTGAAGGCGTTCGCCGCGTCGGGCACACCGCCGAACTTGTAATCGATCGGCCAAGTCAAGGACGTGGCAGGACGACGACGAACTTCAGGTAGCCGTGACCGAGACTCTGGGCCTGCTACGCAACACCATCGCGGACCTTGCCGAGAACGAGGCCTTCGTGATTCTGATTTCCTGCGCCGGCGTCAAGCCAGGATCAGACGCATGCTCTCCAGAGCACCACTGCTGTCACCCGGGGAAGTGATCTTCTCGGGGCGAGATGGTGGGCGCGGCAGGTTTCGAACCTGCGACCCCTCGCTTGTAAGGCGAGTGCTCTCCCACTGAGCTACGCGCCCGGAACGCCCGTACGGCAGGCCGGAGCGGCCAGCTTACCTGTCCGCCTCCGGCCCGGCGCAACGACGTGCCTGGGGTGTGGGACTCAGGCGGCGACGGCCTCGGCCAGCGCCTTGCGCCAGCCCTGCTGGTCGCGCGCCTCGCCGGGCATGTTCATCTCGGCGAACCGGACCACGCCCGCCTTGTCGATGACGAAGGTGCCCCGGTTGGCGATGCCCGCGACGTCGTTGAAGACGCCGTACGCCTGCGCCACCGCGCCGTGCGGCCAGAAGTCGGCCAGCAGCGGGAACTGGTAGCCCTCCCGGTCGGCCCAGATCTTGTGGGCGTACACGGAGTCGACGCTGACGGTCAGCACCTGGACGTCGTCGTTGACGTACTCGTTGAGGTTGTCCCGCACCTCGCACAGCTCGCCCTGGCAGATGCCGGTGAAGGCGAGCGGGTAGAAGACCAGCAGCACGGTCTTGCGACCGCGGAAGTCGGAGAGCCGGACCTCCTGGTTGTTCTGGTCCTTGAGCAGGAAGTCGGGCGCCTCGGCGCCAACCTCGATGGGCATGCGTGCTCCCTCGGGGGGTCGGGTCTGGAGTTGATCAGCCTGCCACACCCGGCGACCGCCGTCGCCGGGTGTGCGGCGCCGCCCTACTTCTTGCTCTTGGACCCGCGACGCATGACGAGGCGGGCTCCGCTCCAGTCGCGGCCGGCGTTGATGGTGGAGGTCTGCTGGAGCCCGGCGGTCTGCGCGCTCTCCGCGACCTCGCTCGGCTCGACGTGCCCGTCGCGCCCGGCTTTCGGGGTCAGGAGCCAGACCACGCCGTTGTCCGCGAGCGGCCCGAGGGCGTCGACGAGGAGCTCGAACAGGTCACCGTCGCCGTCGCGGTGCCAGACCAGAACCGCGTCGACCACCTCGTCGGTGTCCTCGTCGACGAGTTCCCCACAGCGGTCGGTCAGGGCGTCCCGGAGATCGGTGTCGACGTCGTCGTCGTAGCCCATCTCCATGACGACCATGCCCGGCTCGATACCGAACCGGTCCGCCAGGCTGCGTACCCCGTCGGCCTGGCCAGCGGTCGCGCTCACTGTCGCGTGCCTCCTCATCTATCCCTGCTCGTGGCGTCGGGTGACACCGTCGGGCCCAGTCCACACAGTTGCGGCTCGCCGCGCAAGTGGCGCACCGGGTGGAACGGAATTTACCGTGCCAGCAGCGTACGGGCACCCTGGGTGATGGCTTCCGCGGAGACCAGAACCTGACGGGCAGCCGGGCCTAATGGTACAAACGAGTCAAGTGCGGCTACGCGGCGCGCGGCACCCACGTACCCGGTGTCGACGAGCGCGGACAGCACGCCCTCGCCCACCCCGCCGGTTCGCCGTGTCTCGTCCACCACCAGCACCCGGCCGGTCGCCGACGCCTCCCGGATGACGTCGGCCACGGGCAGCGGGGCCAGCCAGCGCAGGTCCACCACCCGGCTGCCCACGCCCTCCTCGGCCAGCCTGGCGGCGGCGCGCAGCGACATCCGCACCCCGTTACCGAACGTGATGATGGTGAGATCCTCGGCGGAGCCGATCCCGTAGACGCGGGCCCGCCCGATCGGCACGTGCCGGTCCGCCCAGGTGCCCGGCTCGGCGTACTCGGCGGCCCACTCGTCGTCACCGTCCGCGTACAGGTCGCGCACGTGGTAGAGCGCGATCGGCTCCACGAAGACGCAGACGCTGCCGTCCACCCGGGCCGCCGCCAGGCAGGTCCGCAGCATCGGCGCGGCGTCGTCCGGCCGGGCCGGCACGGCCACCACCAGCCCCGGTACGTCCCGCAGCGCCCCCAGCGAGCTGTCGTTGCGGTCGTGCCCGCCAAGTCCTTCCGGGCTCGCCAGGCCGGGCACCCGCACCACCATCGGGTTGCGGAACGCGCCGCGGGACAGGAAGCGCATGGTGGCCGCCTCACCGCGGAGCTGGTCCCCGGCCCCGTGCAGCGACGTGAGGTGGCGGATCTCGGGCACCGGCAGCAGGCCGGCCAGTCCGGCGCCCAGCCCGAGCCCGAGGATCGAGGTCTCGTCCGGCAGCGTGTCGAACACGCGCGCCGCCCCGAACCGGTCCCGCAGCCCTTCGGTCACCCCGTACACCCCGCCCCGGGCGGCCACCTCGTGGCCGAAGACCGCCGTCCCGGGGTGGTCGAGCATGCCGTCGGCGAGCGCGGCGTTGATGCTCTGCGCCAGCGTCAGCGGGCCGGTCAGCTCCGGCGGCTTGCCGCCGAACGCCTCCGCCCGCGCTCCGGCACCCGGCCCTGCGGCGTGCGCCGCCGCCTCGGCGACCGCCCGGGACACCCGCACCGGCCGGCGCGGCGCCAACTCCCGCACGATCTCGACCGGGGACGCGAGCTTCGGCTCGTCCAGCACCTCCTCGGCGACGCGGCGCAGCTGCCAGCCCCGCTCGTCGTACCGGGCCAGCAGTTCCTCGCCGCCGGCGTACCCGGAGGTCACCAGCAGCCGCGCGGTGGCCAGCAGCGGGTCGCGGGTCGCGTCGCCGTCGCCCTGCTCCATCAGCCGGACCGCGCTCAGGTGCAGCACGGCGGGCCGGCGCTGCCTGCGTACCCAGTCCGCCGCCTCCGCCGCGACCTGGTAGGTCGCGGCCACGTCGGTGCCGTCGGCGGCGAAGTACTCGATGCCGGGCCGGGCCCGCAGCGTGGCGGCCACCCAGCCCTCGGCGGAGGCGCCGCTGTCGGCGCAGACGAACAGCACCGGGATGCGCAGGCCGGTGTGGTCGTACCAGCCGGTCGTGTTCAGCGCGGCGGTAGCGGTGGCGTGGTCGACCGCCCCGTCGTCGAAGGAGCAGACCACCACGGCGTCCGCGGGCCAGGGCGCCGGCTCGGCCTCGCCGTCGGCGGGCCGCGCGCCGCGGCGCAGCCGCTCCAGCGCGAGCCCCAGGCCGACGGCGCGCGGCAGGTGCGAACCGGCGGCCGAGGTGGTCGGCACGACGGCCAGGTCGGCGCGGCCGAAGACCTTCGCCCGCCCGCCGGCGGCGGGCTCCTCGGCGGAGGCGACGAGGCCGCGCAGCACGTCTCGCGCCGCCGCCGCGTAAGCGTCGTCGGGCGCGGGCTGCGGCAGATCGGGTACGACGACAGTCGCGTCACCGTCCGCGTCCACGACGATCCCGGCGCCCACGGGAAGGCTGCCCGCCTCCCGGTCCCCCGCGTCAGCGTCGAGATCTTGGTAGGAAACGGCCCCCAGAGGGGCACTTTCGCTCCAAGATCTTTCCGTTTCCGGGAAGGCGCCGGCGGCCTGGGCGGCGCGCAGGCAGTAGAACGCGCCGGAACGGGCGTGCAGCAGCGCCGGGTCGGTCGGGCGCAGCGCGGCGGCCACCGCGGCGTCGCCCTCGTGCCCGGCCGACTCGACTGTGAAGTACCCCTCGCCGAAGCCGGACAGCCACCGCCCGGCCAGGTCGAGCAGCCGGCTGGTGAGCTGCGCGTCGAACAGGGCCAGCGTCTGCGCCCCGGTCAACGGCCCGCCGTCGGGCAGCGGTTCGCCCAGGTCGCGCCTTTGGTCGGGCGTCCCGAGCGCGGCCAGTTCGGCTCGGAGCCGGTCGTCGAGATCGCGCGGGGTGGTCACGCGGACAGCATTACCGACTCGGGCCCGCCTCGCCCAGTCGGACACGTTCCGCCCGGCGTGGCTCAGACCTGGACACAGTCCTGCGGGCAGCCGCCGTCGGAGACCTTGAGCACCAGGTCCCGCAGTGTGGCCAGCTCGTCGGTGCTCAGTCCGTCGAGGAGTCTGGGGTCCGACATCACCTGACGGAGCCGGTCGCGTACCTGCCGCCCCCGCCCGGTGACCACGAGCGTCTTCTGCCGCCGGTCGGCCGGGTCGGTACGCCGTTCCACCAGCCCGGCCCGCTCCAGGCGATCGGCCAGGCCGGTGACGTTGGACCTGTCGCAGCCGAGCTGCGCGGCGAGGTCACGGGCGGGCAGCGGGCGGTCCGGGTCCAGTTCGTGCAGCGCCCGGGCGACCGCCGGGGTGAGGCCCAGAGCCGCGACTCCCTCGTCCTGGTGGTGCCGCACCGCGGCGGCGACGTGCAGGATCCGGCGCACGATCTCCCCGGCCAGGTCCGCCCGGTTGTGGACGGTGGGAACGGTGGATTGCGCCATCCGATCATCGTATGGGCGAGTCGATCTTCGATCAGCCGAACGGTCGGGCACCTCATGCAACCGATTGCCGATCATGAAGCTCTGTTCGGCGGAAATTCCCGGCCGGTCGTCCGCGCGTCACCTTCCGGCCATCGACGTCCGTGAGGCTGCCCGGAGTCGACGAACCGGACTCCGGGGAGGAAACCGTGGCTCTGTCCCGACGTACCATCCTGCTCAGCGGCGCGGCGCTCGGCGCCGCCGGCGCGGCAGCCGGCCTGCCGGTCGCGGCCGCCGCGTCGCCCGGCCCGCTGCGCCGCGACCCGTTCACGCTCGGTGTGGCCTCCGGCGACCCGGACCACGACGGCTTCGTGCTCTGGACCCGGCTGGCGCCGGAGCCGCTGGCCGAGGACGGCCTGGGCGGCATGCCGTCACGGGTCGTGCCGGTGGCCTGGGAGGTGGCCGCCGACGAACGCTTCCGGCACGTGGTACGCCGGGGCGTACGGCTGGCCCGGCCGGAGTCCGCGCACAGCGTGCACGTCGAGCTGAACGGCCTGCTGCCCGGACGGGAGTACTTCTACCGGTTCCGCGCCGAGCGCTGGCTGTCCCCGGCCGGGCGGACCCGGACCGCCCCCGCGCCGTGGACGATGCCGTCCGCGCTGGCCATGGGCTTCGCCTCCTGCTCCCAGTACGAGCACGGCTACTTCACCGCGTACCGGCGGCTGGCCGAGACCGAGCCGGAGCTGATCCTGCACCTCGGCGACTACCAGTACGAATACGCCAGGGACACGTACAACGTGCCCGGCGGCAACCCGCGCGACCACGAGGGGCCGGAGACCCGGACGCTGGCGCACTACCGGCAGCGGCACGCCCAGTACAAGACCGACACCGACCTCCAGGCGGCGCACGCGGTCGCGCCCTGGGTGGTGGTCTTCGACGACCACGAGGTGGAGAACAACTGGGCCGACGAGGTGCCCGAGGCGCCCGACCCGGACTTCCCCGCCCGGCGGGCGGCGGCGTTCCAGGCGTACTACGAGAACATGCCGCTGCGCCGCACCTCGATCCCGCGCGGCATCGACATGCAGCTCTACCGGCGGGTGCGGTGGGGGCGGCTGGCCACCTTCCACATGCTCGACACCCGGCAGTACCGGGACGACCAGGCGTGCGGCGACGGGTACAAGAGCTGCGACGCGGCGTCCGACCCGGCCCGCTCGATCACCGGCGCCGCCCAGGAGGCGTGGCTGCTGGACGGTTTCCGCCGCTCCGAGGCGCGCTGGGACCTGCTCGGCCAGCAGGTCTTCTTCGCCCAGCGGGACAACAACTCCGGCCCGCTGACGGTGACGAGCATGGACGCCTGGGACGGGTACGCCGCCTCCCGGGACCGGATCACCCGGGGCTGGACGGCCGCCGGGGTACGCAACCCGGTGGTGCTCACCGGCGACGTGCACGCGCACTGGGCCAGCGACCTCAAGCTGGACTACGCCGACCCGACCTCGCGCACCGTCGGCAGCGAGCTGGTCTGCTCGTCGATCACCTCGACCGGGGACGGCGCCGACTCGCCGACCGGCTCGCACCCGTGGCTGGCGTTCAACCCGCACCTGCGCTTCCAGAACAACCTCCGGGGGTACGTGCGCACCACGATCACCCCGGCCGAGCTGACCGCCGACTTCGACGTGCTGCCGTACGTGAGCCGGCCGGACGCGCCCGCGTACACCCGGGCGAGGTTCGTGATCGAGGACCGCGTACCCGGGTTGAACCTGACGTACGACCGGCCGCCGGCCGCGGCCCGCACCGCCGCCCCCGGCGTCGACCAGGGCCGGCAGACGGTGGAGGCGGAGACGGTCCGCCCGTGACGGCGCGACCGGGCCGGGCGCGCGGCGCCCGGCCCGGTCAGCCGGCCAGGAACGAGAGGCGCACCTGACGGTCGGGGTTGTTGTCGCCGTTGGTGTCGACCAGGCAGATCGACTGCCAGGTGCCGAGCTGGAGCCGTCCGCCGAGCACCGGCAGCGTCGCGTACGGCGGCACGAACGCCGGCAGCACGTGGTCGCGGCCGTGCCCGGGTGAGCCGTGCCGGTGCCGCCACCTGTCGTCGGTGGGGAGCAGGTCGTCGAGCGCCCGCAGCAGGTCGTCGTCGGACCCGGCGCCGGTCTCGATGATCGCCAGCCCGGCGGTGGCGTGCGGGACGAAGACGTGCAGCAGGCCGTCGCCGGCCCCGGACACGAACCGCTCGGCCTCGCTCGTGATGTCCCGGACGGTCGGCCGGGAGCCGGTCCGGACGGTGATCACCTCACTGCGCATACGGCGCATTCTGCCGCAGTGCCCGGTTCTCCGCCGCGCCCGCCGATAGCGCACCCGGTGATCGCGCAAAGTTACTGATGGGTACCTGTGTTCAGCGTCGCGTCTGAGGGTGGGAGAGGTGACGGCACGCGCCACCAGGGGGCAGGATGGCGCTAGAGACCTATCCCACACGAAACCGAGGGAACGCCTGTGGCTACGGAACGCAAGCGCCCGGTGATCACCGCTGGTCTGCCGAGCCAGCTTCCGGACATCGACCCTGAAGAGACCAGCGAATGGGTCGAGTCACTCGACGGTGTCATCGACGAGCGCGGGACAAAGCGAGCCCGGTACGTCATGCTGCGCCTGCTGGAGCGGGCCCGCGAGCGGCAGGTCGGGGTGCCGTCCCTGACCACCACCGACTACATCAACACGATCCCGCCGGAGCGCGAACCGTGGTTCCCGGGTGACGAGCACGTCGAGCGGCGGCTGCGGGCGTACATCAGGTGGAACGCCGCGATGCTGGTGCACCGGGCGCAGCGCCCGGAGATCGGCGTCGGCGGGCACATCTCCACGTTCGCCAGCTCGGCGTCCCTCTACGAGGTGGGCTTCAACCACTTCTTCCGGGGCAAGAACCACCCGGGCGGCGGCGACCACATCTTCTACCAGGGTCACGCCTCCCCCGGCATGTACGCGCGGGCGTTCCTGGAGGGCCGGCTCAGCGAGAGTCAGCTCGACGGCTTCCGGCAGGAACTGTCGCACCCCGGCGGCGGGCTGCCGTCGTACCCGCACCCGCGGCTGATGCCGGACTTCTGGGAGTTCCCCACGGTCTCCATGGGCCTCGGCCCGCTGAACGCCATCTACCAGGCGCGGTTCAACCGCTACCTGCACCACCGGGGCATCAAGGACACCTCCCAGCAGCACGTCTGGGCGTTCCTGGGCGACGGTGAGATGGACGAGGTGGAGTCGCTCGGCGCGATCGGCGTGGCCGCCCGCGAGGAGCTGGACAACCTCACCTTCGTGATCAACTGCAACCTCCAGCGCCTGGACGGACCGGTCCGCGGCAACGGCAAGGTCATGCAGGAGCTGGAGGCGTTCTTCCGGGGCGCCGGCTGGAACGTCATCAAGGTCGTCTGGGGCCGCGAGTGGGACCCGCTGCTCGCCGCGGACACCGACGGCGCGCTGGTCAACCTGATGAACACCACGCCCGACGGTGACTACCAGACCTACAAGGCGGAGTCCGGGGCGTACGTGCGGGAGCACTTCTTCGGCCGCGACCCGCGGACCCGCAAGATGGTCGAGCAGCTGTCCGACGACGAGATCTGGAACCTCAAGCGGGGTGGCCACGACTACCGCAAGCTCTACGCGGCCTACAAGGCGGCGATGGAGCACACCGGCCAGCCGACGGTGATCCTCGCCAAGACGATCAAGGGCTGGACGCTCGGCTCGCACTTCGAGGGCCGTAACGCCACGCACCAGATGAAGAAGCTGACGCTGGAGGATCTGAAGCTCTTCCGCGACCGCCTCTACCTGGACATCCCGGACAAGGCTCTGGAGGAGAACCCCTACCTCCCGCCGTACTACACGCCGGGTGAGAAGTCGGACGAGATCGCCTACCTGAAGGACCGGCGTCAGCAGCTCGGCGGCTACCTGCCCACGCGCAGCACCGCGCGCAAGACGCTGACCATCCCGGGCACCGAGCGGTTCTCCGACGTCAAGCGCGGGTCGGGCAAGCAGAAGGTCGCCACCACGATGGCGTTCGTCCGCCTGCTCAAGGACATCATGAAGGACAAGGAGTTCGGCAAGCGCTGGGTGCCGATCATCCCGGACGAGGCCCGTACCTTCGGTATGGACTCGCTGTTCCCGACCCAGAAGATCTACTCGCCGCACGGCCAGCGCTACACCTCGGTGGACCGGGAGCTGTTCCTGTCCTACAAGGAGTCGACCACCGGCCAGATCCTGCACGAGGGGATCAACGAGGCCGGGTCGGTGGCCTCGTTCACGGCCGCGGGCACGGCGTACGCCACCCACGGCGAGCCGATGATCCCGCTGTACATCTTCTACTCGATGTTCGGCTTCCAGCGCACCGGCGACGGGTTCTGGGCGGCGGCGGACCAGATGGCACGGGGCTTCGTGCTCGGCGCGACCGCCGGCCGGACCACGCTCAACGGTGAGGGCCTCCAGCACGAGGACGGCCACTCGCTGCTGCTCGCCGCCACCAACCCGGCGGTGGTCTCCTACGACGCGGCGTTCGCCTTCGAGCTGGCGCACATCGTGGAGAACGGCCTGCACCGGATGTACGGCGAGGCGCAGGAGAACATCTTCTACTACCTCACCGTCTACAACGAGCCGATCTTCCAGCCGGCCGAGCCGGAGGGCGTGGACGTCGAGGGCATCCTCAAGGGCATCCACCGCTACTCCCCCGCGCCGCAGGTCGGCGACGACGCGCCGAAGGCGAACATCCTCGCCTCCGGCACCGGCATGCAGTGGGCGCTCAAGGCCCAGCAGCTGCTCGCCGAGGACTGGGGCGTGTCAGCCGACGTGTGGTCGGTGACGTCCTGGACCGAGCTGCGCCGCGACGCGGTGGAGTGCGAGGAGCACAACCTGCTCAACCCGGGCGAGGAGCCGCGGGTGCCGTACGTCGCGCGGAAGCTGGCCGACGCCGACGGGCCGAAGGTCGCGGTCAGCGACTGGATGCGCGCGGTACCGGACCTGATCGCCCGCTGGGTACCCGGGGACTACACCTCGCTCGGCACCGACGGCTTCGGCATGTCGGACACGCGGCACGCGCTGCGCCGCCACTTCCACGTGGACGCCGAGTCGGTCGCTGTGGCCACGCTGCGCCAGCTCGCGCTGCGTGGCGTGGTGCCGGCCCACGTGCCGGCCGACGCCGCCCGCAAGTACGCGCTGGACGACGTCAACGCCGCCCCGGTCGGCGAGACCGGCGGCGACAGCTGAAAGGAAGGGCCCCTTCTTAACGCCTCCGGTAGAGGAGGGGCCCCTTCTTAACACCTCGGGTGGAGACGACGACGGCCCGGCGTCCCTGGCGGGAACGCCGGGCCGTCACCATCGCGGGCGACGCCGGGACGGGCTCGGTCAGCCGACGGCGGCCAGGTCGGTCAGCCGGGCCAGCGAGTCCTCCAGGTCGGCGCCGACCCGGCGCAGGCCGAGCCGGAGCAGGGCCGCCTTGACGGGTCCGGCGGGCCACCGCACGACGATCAGGCGTACGACGGTGCCGCCCTCCTCCTCGTCCGGGGTCAACTGGACGTAGATCTCGGTGCGCGCCTCGGCCCGGGCGCCGGCGCCCTTCGCGCGTTCGCGCCAGCCGATCAGGGTCGGCTCCTGAAAGGCGATCACCTCGGCCTCGTGCGCGGCGCCGCGTCCGGCCTGGACCAGCTGCCGCCGCCCGAATCCCTCCCCGGACAGGACTTCGGCCGCGCGGACTCCCGCCAGCCAGGCCGGCAGCTGCTCGGCGCGCTGCACGACGTCCCAGACCACTTCCACCGGCGCCGCCACGTGTGCGCTGCGTTCCACGAGGATCATGAGTATCTTTCCCCCACTTAAATCACATCCGCGATATTCGGCACTCTATGTGTAAATCGGACTTAAGTGGACGGGTTCGGAAAAGACACGCCGAACCGCCTTGCGTCATCCACCCATGACGGCCTATGGCGCAGCGGTCCGCAGGGCCCTAGAGTCGCGAGCACGCTTCACGTCTGGAGGGTGACTTGACGACCGCGCCGATGCCCGAGTTCCCCGCCGGCTTCCGCTGGGGGGTCTCCACCTCCGCGTACCAGATCGAGGGTGCGACCACAGTCGACGGGCGTGGTCCGTCCATCTGGGACACGTTCGCCCATTCCCCGGGCCGGATCACCGACGGCAGCACCGGCGACCAGGCCTGCGACCACTACCACAGGTACGCCGAGGACACCGCGCTGCTGGCCGGGCTGGGGGTGTCCGCGTACCGGTTCTCGATCGCCTGGCCGCGGATCCAGCCGGCCGGCACCGGCGCGGCCAACGCCGCCGGGCTGGACTTCTACGACCGGCTGGTCGACGGCCTGCTCGCCGCCGGCGTGGACCCGGTCGCCACGCTGTTCCACTGGGACCTGCCGCAGGCGCTGGAGGACGCCGGCGGCTGGCTGAACCGGGACACCGCCGCCCGCTTCGCCGAGTACGCCGACCTGACCGCGGCGCGCCTCGGCGACCGGGTCAAGCTCTGGATCACGCTCAACGAGCCGTTCATCCACATGAGCCTCGGCCACGGCATGGGCGCGCACGCGCCCGGCCGGACGCTGCTGTTCGACGCCTTCCCGGTGGCCCACCACCAGCTCCTCGGGCACGGTCTCGCGGTCGCGGCGCTGCGCGCCCGCAGCACGTCCCCGGTGGCGATCGCCAACAACTACTCGCCGGTGCGCCTGGCCGGTGACACCGACGCGGACCGGGCCGCCGCCGCGACGTACGACGCGCTGCACAACCGCCTGTTCACCGATCCGCTGCTCGGACGCGGCTACCCGGACGCGCTCGGCCCCGACCCGGGCGTGGTGCGCGACGGCGACCTGGACGTGATCGCCGCCCCGATCGACGTGCTCGGCGTCAACTACTACAACCCGACCGGCATCCGGGCGCCGGAGGCGGACTCGCCGCTGCCGTTCGAGATCGTGCCGCTGGAGGGCTACGCGCGTACCGCCTTCGACTGGCCGGTGGCCCCGGACGGGCTGCGCGAACTGCTGCTCCTCCTGCACGAGCGGTACGGCGGCGCGCTGCCGGCGATCCAGGTCACCGAGAGCGGCTGCGCGTACGACGACGCGCCCGACGCCGGCGGCCGGGTGCACGACCCGGAGCGGATCGCGTACCTGGACGGGCACATCCGGGCGGTGCACCAGGCGATGGCCGAGGGCGTGCCGGTGACCGGGTACTTCGTCTGGTCGCTGCTGGACAACTGGGAGTGGGCCGAGGGCTTCACCAAGCGGTTCGGCCTGGTGCACGTCGACTTCGGCACGCAGCGGCGGACGCCGAAGTCGTCGTACACCTGGTTTCAGGATCTGGTCCGGCGATGACCACGATGAACCCGACGCCGGCGTCGCTGCCGGCGGCGCTCGCCGAGCCGACCGTCCCGGTCCGGCGGAGCTGGATCGCGCTGATCTTCGCGGCCAACCTCGGCGTCTGGATGGCGTTCTTCACCCCGATCCAGGTGCTGCTGCCGCAGCAGGTGGAACGGATCGCGCCGGCCGACAAGGAGGCCATGCTGGCGGTGGTCACCGGCCTCGGCGCGCTCGCCGCGGTGCTGGCGAACCCGCTGGCCGGGGCGCTGTCCGACCGCACCTCGCTGCGGCTGGCCAACCGGCACTTCGGCCGCCGGCACGTCTGGACCGCGCTCGGCGCGGTCGTCGGCGCGCTCGCCCTGGTGCTGCTGGCCCGGCAGAACACCATCGCCGGGGTGGCGGTGGCCTGGGTGGCCGCGCAGGTCTGCTTCAACGCGATGCTGGCCAGCCTCACCGCCGCGATCCCGGACCGGGTGCCGGTGGCGCAGCGCGGCGGCGTGTCCGGCTGGGTGGGCATCCCGCAGGCGCTGGGCCTGGTGCTCGGCGCGGTGCTGGTGACCGCCGTGGTCACCGGCAACGCGGCCGGGTACGCGGCGATCGCGCTCGCCGTACTGCTGCTGTCGCTGCCGTTCGCGCTGCTGACCCAGGACGACCACCTGCCCCGGGAGCACCGCTCGCCACTGCGGCTGCGCTCGCTGTTCGCCTCGATGTGGATCAGCCCGCGCCGCCACCCCGACTTCGCCTGGGCCTGGTTCACCCGGTTCCTGGTGCAGACCGGCAACGCGCTCGGCACGCTCTACCTGCTCTACTTCCTCACCGACGGGGTGCGGGTGGCCGACCCCGAGGGCTCGCTGCTGGTGCTGATCCTGCTCTACACGCTGGGCATGATGCTCACCGCTGTGGTCGCCGGGCGCATGTCCGACCGCTCCGGCCGGCGCAAGGTCTTCGTGATCGCCTCCGGGCTGATCATGGCGGTGGCGGCGGTGCTGCTGGCGGTGGCGCCGACCTGGCCGATGGCGATCGTGGCGGCGCTGCTGCTCGGCGCCGGGTACGGCGTCTACCTGTCGGTGGACGCGGCGCTGATCACCCAGGTGCTGCCCGCCGCCACCGACCGGGCCAAGGACCTCGGCGTGATCAACATCGCCAACTCGGCGCCGCAGGTGCTCGGGCCGGCGCTGTCCGCCCCGATCGTCGTGCACCTCGGCGGCTACCCGACGCTGTACGCGGTCACCGCGGCGGTCACCCTGCTCGGCAGCGCTCTGGTCGTGAAGATCAAGTCGGTGCCCTGACCCGGCCCCCCGCCCGAAACCCGTCGCGGTCCGCCGTAGGCTGGGGGCGTGACGGTACGTGTACGCTTCGCCCCTTCCCCGACCGGTATGTTCCACGTCGGGGGCGCCCGCTCGGCGCTCCAGAACTGGATCTTCGCCAAGCAGCAGGGCGGGGTGTTCGTGCTGCGTATCGAGGACACCGACGCGGCACGTAACCGGCCCGAGTGGACCGAGGGCATCCTCTCCGCGCTCGACTGGATCGGCATCGCCCGGGGCAGCTACGAGGGCCCGTACTTCCAGTCCTCGTACGCGGGCGAGCACCGGGCCGCCGCACAGCGGCTGTACGAGGGCGGCCGGGCCTACTACTGCGACTGCACCCGCGAGGACGTGCAGGCGCGTACCGGTCCGCAGCAGCGCGGCTACGACGGCTTCTGCCGCGACCGCGGCCTGGAACCGGGCGAGGGCCGGGCACTGCGCTTCCGTACGCCGGACGAGGGCGAGACAGTGGTGGTCGACCTGGTCCGCGGCGAGCCGACGTTCGAGAACAAGCTGATCGAGGACTTCGTCATCGCCCGCGGCGACGGCTCCCCGGTGTTCCTGCTGGCGAACGTGGTCGACGACATGTCGATGGGGATCACCCACGTCATCCGGGCCGAGGAGCACCTGCCGAACACCCCGAAGCAGCAGCTGCTGTGGGACGCGCTCGGCGTCAAGCCGCCGGTCTGGGCGCACGTGCCGGTGGTCGTCAACGAGAAGCGGCAGAAGCTGTCCAAGCGGCGGGACAAGGTCGCGCTGGAGGCGTACCGGGACGAGGGCTACCTCGCCGACGCGATGCGCAACTACCTGATGCTGCTGGGCTGGGCGCCCTCGGGCGACCGGGAGATCGTGCCCTGGTCGGTGATCGAGGAGGAGTTCCGGCTGGACGAGGTCAACCCGTCCCCGGCGTTCTTCGACGAGAAGAAGCTGCGCGCGTTCAACGGCGACTACATCCGGGCGCTGCCGGTGGAGGACTTCGTCGGGGCGTGCCGGCCGTGGCTCACCGGCACCGGGACCATCGCCCCGCCGCCGTGGCAGCCCGACGAGTTCGACCCGGCCGCGTTCGCGGCGGTGGCCCCGCTGGCGCAGACCCGGATCGCGGTGCTCAGCGAGATCGTGCCGAACGTCGACTTCCTGTTCCTGGCCGACCCGCTGATCGACGAGGCGGCCTGGGCGAAGGCGATGAAGGAGGGCGCCGCCGACCTGCTGGACGCGGCAATCGTCGCGTTCGAGGCGCTGGAGTCCTGGGACGCCGAGTCGCTGAAGGCCACGCTGGAGGCGGTCGGCGCGGAGCGCGGGCTGAAGCTGGGCAAGGCGCAGGCGCCGGTACGCGTCGCGGTCACCGGGCGCACCGTCGGCCTGCCCCTGTTCGAGTCGCTGGAGGTGCTCGGCCGCGACCGTACGCTGACCCGGTTGCGCGCCGCCCGCGTACGCCTGGTCTGAGCCGCAGGCACGGCGCCGGTTCCGACGCTCGGGCGTGTCGTGGCCGGAAAGCGGTACCTCTATTGAGCGATATGCCTCTGAGTCATAGTTATGACTCAGAGGCATATGCGTTTTCGGCGATCATTGCGCCAGCAGTGTTACGCAGAGTGGTCAGGCGCGCTGGCCACGATCACCGGCGGGTGGCCCGGCGGCGCAGCAGCAGCCCGCCGCCCAGCACCGCGAGCACCACCACCGCGCCGGCCGCCCACAGCCAGCCCGTACCCCCGTCGTCGTCCGCCCCGGCGGCGGCCGGGGTCGGGCTCGGCGCCGCGCTGGTGGGCAGAGCGGTGGAAGTCGCGGGGGCGGCGCTGGTGGGCGGCGCGCTCGCCGACGGCGACTCCGCCGGGGTGCCGGTGGTCACTGTGAACCGGATCTCCCCCTTGACCGGATGGCCGTCGTCGGACGCGAGCCGGTAGGTCACGATGTAGAGACCGGCCGCTCCCGGCCGGGACGGGACCGTCACGCGCTTGCCGGCGAAGGTCGGTGCGCCGCCGGTCGCGGCCACGTTGTCCGGGCCGGTGACGGTGACCTCGGTGGTCGCCTTCTTCGGCGTGGCGAGGAACCGCAGCTCGATCCGCTCCGGTGCGGCGGCCAGCCGGGCCCCGTCACGCGGATCACTGCCGGTCAGCGAGTTGTGCGCGGCGGCTGGCGCGGCCGGCAGCAGCGCGGACGCCGCGACCACCCCGAGCACCACCGCCCAGGTACGCGCCACGCGGGCGACCCTGCCCCCCATAGTTCCCTCCGTCCGGGTAGGATCCGGCCGATGATCATCGACCGTTCTCTGGTCGGTCTCAGCTCGCAGATAGTTCCAAATACTCTTCCACCAGCTGCAACCGAGCGCCGTTCTGCGGAGTCTTTGTGGTGGACACCGGTCCAGTGTGACCTGCAGCGAAAGCCAGCCATCGAACGGGGCGAGGAGGCGGCGATGGTCCGAAGGGTGAGACGGCTGTTTGTCGCCGTGACCGGGAGCGCGGCGGCTCTGGCGTGCACGCTGGCGCTGGCCGGCACGGTGGCGGCCCAGGCCGCGCCGAAACCCAAGCCGGCGCCGACCGGCGTCGACATCACCGGCGAGCGGCTCGATGCCCCGCTGAAGCTGCGCGCCGACACCAGCCCGGGCGAGGTCAACCTGGTGATCGACCAGGTCAGGTGGCTGGGCACGACCGGCCAGCTGCGCGGCCCGGCCGCCAAGGATCTCGGTCCGAAGTACACGGTGGTGGTGCTCGCCGCCGCCGGTCCGCAGCGCACCTACGACCTGTTCCCGCTGGCCAAGGGCGGTCCCCGCATCTACCGGCCGGGCAAGCAGCCGGACCTGAGCAGCAGCCGGGCCGGCTGGTTCTTCGGGCGGCTCAACATGCCCGAGACGCTGCGCTCGGTCGGCGTGCCGATGCCGGCGCAGTTCGACACGCTCGCCGGCGGCATCGGCGGCGGCGAGCGGGTGCTCCCGGAGGAGGCGCTCGACCCGGTGCAGAACATCGACACCGCGCTCGGCGAACTCCAGCGGCTGCTGTTGCTCAACGTGGGCGTCGTGCTGGTCATCACCGCCGGGCTGGCCGGCATCGCGCTCCTGGTCCGCCGCCGCACCCGCTGAACCCGGTTCCGCGCCCCGTCGGCCCGGCGCCCGCCGGTCAGCTCCGGCCGGCACCCGTCAGCCCGGCAGACGACGCGTCAGCACCAGCGGTGCGGCGGGCGTTCCCGGCGGACGGTGCGGTTGCGCGGGCGTACCGCGCCGTGACGGTGGGCACCCGCCCAGCCCGCCAGGCCGCTGCGGCAACTCCGGTCGGCCGGTTCCTCATCGGCCGGGCGGGCCGGCTCCGCCGCCCGCTGCCGGGGCACACCCGGCTCGTCCTCGGCACGCTCCGGCGCCCGGCCGGACGGCTGCTCCCCCTGCTGGTTCAGGCACGGCCGGCGCGGGTGTGTGGCAGTCACCGGCTGGTCGTGGCCCCGCCGGCAGGCTTCACCCTGGGCGCAACCGTGCTCGGCCTCCCCCTGCGCCATCCCGGCCCCCCTCACGCGTCGCCCTCGCCCGCCCGGCCGGAGTCTGGCCCGGCGTGCCCTGACACCGTACTGGCCCGGCCGAACAAGATCGTCAGCGCGTACCGGTGGAGATCGTCACGCCGCGGCCAGGGCGTGGCCTCGAAGTGCATCCGCTGGTCACGCCGTGTCAGGCTGGTGCGGTGAGCGAACCGGGCGGAACGGAGACGTCGGCGACCCTGCGCCGCATCGAACGGGCGGCGGGCGGCCTGGCCACCGCCAGCGTGGCCCGGATGGACGAGACGCTGCCGTGGTTCCGTGAGCTGCCCGCCGACCAGCGCTCCTGGGTCATGCTCGTCGCCCAGGCCGGCGTGCGCTCGCTGGTGCAGTGGCTGCGCCAGGGCGGCGGCGCGACCGACCGCACCCAGGAGGTGTCGGACGAGGTCTTCGCCGCCGCGCCGCAGGCGCTGGCCCGGTCGATCAGCCTCCAGCAGACCGTGGCGCTGATCAAGGTGACCATCGACGTGGTCGAGGAGCAGGTGTCGGACCTGGCGGTGCCGGGCGAGGAGCAGTCGCTGCGCGAGGCGGTGCTGCGCTTCTCCCGGGAGATCGCGTTCGCCGCCGCGCGGGTCTACGCCCGGGCCGCCGAGAGCCGCGGCTCCTGGGACGCCCGGTTGCAGGCGCTGCTGGTCGACGCGCTGCTGCGCGGCGACTCCCCGGACGTGCTGGCCAGCCGCGCCGCCGCGCTGGGCTGGATGGACGCGCCGCCGGTGGCGGTGGCGGTGGGCCGCTCCCCCGGCGGCGAGGTGGCCGCCGTGCTGCACACCGTCTACCGGCAGGCCCGGCGGATCGGCGTCGAGGTGATCGGCGGCGTGCACGGCGACCGTCTGGTCATCGTGCTGGGCGGCGCGGCCGATCCGGTGGCGGCCACGGAGAAGCTGCGTACCGCCTTCGGCGACGGGCCGGTGGTGGTCGGCCCGGCGGTGCCCAGCCTGGACGAGGCCACCGAGTCGGCGCGGGCGGCGCTGGCCGGGTTCCGGGCCGCGCCGGCCTGGCCGACCGCGCCGTGCCCGGTCGCCGCCGACGAACTGCTACCGGAACGCGCGCTGGCCGGCGACACCGAGGCCCGCCGCCGGTTGCGCCACGACGTGTACGCGGCACTGGCCCGCTCCGGCGGCGAACTGCTGGAGACGCTCGACGCGTTCTTCGCCGCCGGCGGCACGCTGGAGAGCGCCGCCCGGGCGCTGTTCGTGCACCCGAACACCGTGCGCTACCGGCTGAAGCGGATCGCCGAGGTGACCGGCTTCTCGCCGCTGGCCCCGCGCGACGCCTTCGCGCTGCAGGTCGCGCTGACAGTGGGACGCCTCGACCCGGTGGTGCCGACGGTCACCGACCGGCGATGACCGACGACGATCTTTGTAGGTTTCCTCTAAAGGTTCTAGTGCGGTTTCGTGCCGTACGTTACAGCGCGGCACGCCGGCATCCGTCAGAGTCGTACACGTGCTCGCCGTACTCTCTCCCGGACAGGGTTCGCAGAAGCCCGGCTTCATCGCGCCGTGGCTCGACCTCCCCGGCGCCGAGGCGCGTCTGCGCTGGTGGTCGGCGCTGGCCGGGGTGGACCTGATCCACCTGGGCACCCGGGCGGACGCGGACGAGATCAAGGAGACCGCCCGTACCCAGCCGCTGCTGGTCGCCGCCGCGCTGCTCGCCGCCGAGCACCTGCCGATGCACGACGTCGGGCTGGTCGCCGGGCACAGCGTCGGTGAGCTGGGCGCCGCCGCGCTGGCCGGGGTGCTGCCGGCCGAGTCCGCCGTGACGCTCGCCGGCGTACGCGGGCGGGAGATGGCCGCCGCCTGCGCGCTGGAGCCGACCGGGATGGCCGCCGTGCTCGGCGGCGACCCGGACGAGGTGATCGCCGCGCTGACGGCGCACGGGCTGCACCCAGCCAACCGCAACGGCGCCGGTCAGATCGTGGCCGCCGGCGCCGTCGACGCGCTGGACAAGCTGGCCGCCGAGCCGCCGGCCCGGACCCGCGTCATCCGGCTCCAGGTGGCCGGCGCGTTCCACACGCCCTACATGGCGCCCGCCGAGACCGCCCTCGCCGCGGTGGCCGCCGGAGTCCCGGCCTCCGCACCGGCCCGGATCCTGCTGTCCAACCTCGACGGCGCACCGGCCGGGCACGGCCCGGAAACGGTACGGCGGCTGGTCCGGCAGGTGACCGCGCCGGTCCGCTGGGACCTGTGCATGCGCACGCTGGCCGACCTCGGCGTCACCGGCGTGATCGAACTGCCGCCGGCCGGCACCCTCGCCGGGCTGGTCAAGCGGGAGCTCAAGGGCGAGGGCGCACCCGAGATCGTCACCCTGAACACCCCGGCCGACCTGCCCGCCGCGCGCCGCCTGATCGCCCGGCACGCCGGCCCCGCGGCCCGCCCGGCCGCGCCGTCGTACCGGGTGGTCGTCTCCCCCTCCGCCGGCCGGCTCGACCGGTCGGCCGCGCCGGCCGAGGGTGCCGGAGTACGCGCCGGACAGGTCGTCGGCCACATCGCCACCGGCCGGGGGCCGGTCGAGGTGACCGCGCACGACAACGGGTCGCTCGTCGAGTGGCTCGCACACCACGACGACCCGGTCGCACCGGGCCAGCCCCTCGTCCGTATCGGAGGAACGCACTAAATGGCCGGCAGCCGGATCGTCGCGATGGGGCACTATCAGCCCTCCCGCGTCGTCACGAACGACGAGATCGCCCAGATGGTCGACACCAACGACGAGTGGATCCGGGACCGGGTCGGCATCGTCACCCGCCGGATCGCCGGCGACGAGACGGTGGCCGACATGGCCACCGCCGCCGCCGGCAAGGCGCTCGCCAACGCCGGGCTGACCGCCGCCGACATCGACCTGGTCGTGGTGGCGACCTGCACGTCCGTGGACCGCAGCCCCAACGTGGCCTGCCGGGTCGCGGCCAAGCTGGGCATCAACGCGCCCGGGGCGTACGACCTCAACACCGCCTGCTCCGGCTTCGCGTACGCGCTGGGCACCGTGGACCACGCGATCCGGGCCGGCGCGGCGCGCAACGCGATCGTCATCGGCGCGGAGAAGCTCTCCGACTTCACCGACTGGACCGACCGCTCGACCTGCATCATCTTCGCCGACGGTGCCGGGGCGGCCGTGGTCAGCGCGACCGCTGACGACGAGCCGGCCGGGATCGGGCCGGTGGTCTGGGGTTCCGCGCCGGAGAAGAGCGACGCGGTCCGGATCGAGGGCTGGCAGCCGTACATCAGCCAGGAGGGACAGTCGGTCTTCCGCTGGGCCACCACCGCGCTGGCCCCGCTCGCGCTCCAGGCGTGCGAGCGCGCCGGGATCGACCCGTCGGAGCTGGCCGCGTTCGTGCCGCACCAGGCCAACGCCCGGATCATCGACGGCATCGCCAAGCGGCTGAACATCCCGGACGCGCTCATCGCCAAGGACATCGTCGAGTCCGGCAACACGTCGGCGGCGAGCATCCCGCTGGCCCTGTCGAAGCTTGTCGAGCGGCGCGAGGTGCCCTCGGGCGCCCCGGTGCTGCTGTTCGGCTTCGGCGGCGGCCTGACCTACGCCGGTCAGGTCGTGCGCTGCCCCTGAAACCCCCTCGGGCGCGAACGCGCCGAGGTGCGGTGACCGGCGACGCCGGTCACCGGTAACCCCCGATGAGAGGAACCAACCGCAATGACCCGTGACGAGATCACCGCCGGCCTCGCCGAGATCCTCGAAGAGGTTGCCGGGGTGAACCCGGACGACGTGGCCGAGGGGAAGTCCTTCACCGACGACCTCGACGTCGACTCGCTCTCCATGGTCGAGGTCGTGGTGGCGGCCGAGGAGAAGTTCGGCGTCAAGATCCCGGACAACGAGGTGCAGAACCTCAAGACCGTCGGGGACGCCGTCAGCTACATCGAGGCGCAGTCCTGATCATGAGTCGTCCCGACGTCGTCGTCACCGGGCTCGGCGCGACGACCCCGCTCGGCGGGGACGTCGCGTCGACCTGGGACGCCATGCTCGCCGGCCGCTCCGGGGTGAGTGCGCTCACCCAGGAGTGGGCCGCGCAACTGCCCGTCCGGATCGCCGCCGAGCTGGCGGTCGACCCGTCCGAGGTGCTGGACCGGGTGAAGCTGCGCCGGCTGGACCGCTCGGAGGCGATCGCCATCATCGCCGCCAAGCAGGCGTGGGCCGACGCCGGTCTGGCCGACGCCGGGCCGGACCCGGAGCGCCTGGCGGTCAGCGTCGGCTCGGGCATCGGCGGCGCCACCACCCTGCTCGCCCAGGACGACATCCTGGAGGCGTCCGGACCGCGGCGGGTCTCCCCGCACACCATCCCGATGCTGATGCCGAACGGCCCGGCCGCCTGGGTCGGCCTGGAACTGGGCGCCAAGGCCGGCGTGCACACGGTGGCCAGCGCCTGCGCGACCGGCGCGGAGGCGATCGCGCTGGGGCTGGACATCATCCGCGCCGGCCGGGCCGACGTGGTGGTGGCCGGCGGCACCGAGGCGGTCATCCACCCGCTGCCGATCGCCGGCTTCAGCTCGATGCGGGCCATGTCGACCCGCAACGACGAGCCGGAGCGGGCCTCCCGGCCGTGGGACTCCGGTCGCGACGGCTTCGTGCTCGGTGAGGGCGCGGGCGTGGTGATCCTGGAGCGCGCCGACCACGCCGCCGCCCGGGGCGCCCGGGTGTACGCGCGCCTGGCCGGCGCGGGTATCACCTCGGACGCGTACGACATCGTGCAGCCGCACGCCGAGGGTGAGGGCGCCATCCGCGCCATCGCCCGGGCGGTCGCCGACGCGGACGTGGCCCGTACCGACATCGTGCACGTCAACGCGCACGCCACCTCCACCCCCGTCGGGGACATGCTGGAGATCGGCGCGCTGCGTCAGGCGGTCGGCGACCACCCGGTGCTCACCGCCACGAAGTCGATGACCGGGCACCTGCTCGGCGCGGCCGGCGCGCTGGAGTCGATCGCCACCATCCTGGCCATCCGGGACGGCGTGATCCCGCCGACGATCAACCTCGACGACCCGGACGAGGGCCTGACCCTAGACGTGGCCGCGCACAAGGCTCGTCACATGGAGATCCCGGCGGCGCTGAACAACGCGTTCGGCTTCGGCGGGCACAACGTGGCGCTGGTCTTCACCCGCCCCTGAGCGGACGTAAGGAAGGGCCCCTTCTTAACAGCTCGCTGTTAAGAAGGGGCCCTTCCTCTACCGCAGGCGTTAACAGGGGGCCCTTCCTTACACAGCTCCGGGGCGGTTGCGGGGGTGCTGCCGGGCGGTCCGCTCGTTGCCCCGCCGGTAGTTGCCGGTCCACCGGGCCATGGTCAGCTGCGGGTCGTCGCCGACCTCGGCCAGGAACTGCGCGGCCCGTCCGCCGCGCAACGTGCCGGCGACCCGGCCGTGATGCGTGATGACCACTGTGCCGTCACCGCGCTCGACGTACCGGAATCCCTGTGCTGTCTCTCCCATGGGCGCCACCCTGCCAGCCGGGGCCGCCCGGACGCACCCGGGTTTCGGCGGCGGTCAGGTGCGGCAGGTGGTGGCCGGCAGGCCGGAGACCGGCACCGGGGAGCGCCCGGCCGGGCGGGCCTTGCCGGCGAGCACCGCGGCGAGCCCGGTCATCGAGGCCCGGGTGGACGAGTAGGTGGCCATCAGCGTCGGCGACTTCGCCCCGGACAGCACGTACGGCGTGTCCATGGCCACCGTGACGGCGGCGCCCGCGCTCAGGTCCTTCGCGCCGTCGCCGTACCCGACCAGGTGCACCACTGTGCCGCCGGAGGGCACCACCTTGACCCCGGCCGCGGTGAGCGCCTCGGTCAGCAGCTTGCGGGTGCGCTCCCGGCCGCCGGAGGAGGTGACGCTCACCGGCCCCTTCACCGCGCCGCCGCACGTGCCGCGCAGCACCGTCACGGCGGCGGCGGCCAGGTCGTCGGCGGCCTTGCGGTGCGCGGCGCCGTCGAGCGTGGACAGCGCGGGCGCGTCCCGCCCGGCCAGCCGGAACTTCATGGTCAGCACCCGGGTGACCGCCTCGACCAGGCGGGCGCGGGGCAGCGAGCCGTCCTTGAGCGCGGCGCGCAGCCCGTCGTACGCCTGCTTGACGTTCGGCGTCATCAGGATGAGGTCGTTGCCGGCGTTGAGCGCGCGCACGGCGGCCTCACCCGGCGACCACTTCTTCGCCGGGGCCATGTTCATGCCGTCGGTGATCACCACGCCCTGGAAGCCGAGCTGACCGCGCAGCACGTCGGTGAGCAGCTTGCGGGAGAACGTCGCGGGGGTGCCCGGGTCGACGGCCTTGACGTCCAGGTGGGCCGACATCACCGCCATGGCCCCGGCGCCGATCCCGGCCCGGAACGGCGGGAACGCGAGCCGGTCCAGCTCGGCGCGGGACTGCTTGATCACCGGAAGTTCGGTGTGCGAGTCCTCGGCGCTCAGGCCGTGCCCGGGGAAGTGCTTGACGGCGGCGCCGACGCCCTCGGCCTGGAGACCGCGTACCGCGCCCGCCACCTGCGGGGACGCGGTCGCCGGGTCGGCGCCGAAGGAGCGGGAGCCGATCACCGTGCTGCGGGTGGCCAGCACGTCGGCGACCGGCGCGAAGTCGAGGTTGATCCCCATCGCGGCCAGCTCGGCACCGGCGGCTCGCCAGGCGGCCTCGGTCAGCGCCGGGTTCCCGGCGGCGCCGGCGGCGAGCGGGCTCGGCAGCAGCGTCACGCCGTCGGTGATCCGGGTGACCACGCCGTACTCCTGGTCGGTGCCGATCAGGAACGGCGCGGCACCCGCGGGCAGCTTGCCGGCGGCGGCGCGCAGCCCGTCGGTGAGCGCGCGGACCTGCTTGGGGTTGTCCACGTTCGTGGTGGCCTGGTTGCCCGAGGTCGGGTCGTCGGCGCTGAAACCGACCAGGATCACGCCGCCGAGCCGGTACTTCGCCACCATCTCGGCGGGGGTGTCGACCCCGGCGAGCGCCCGGTTCCCGGCCGCCGATCCGGCCGAGACCTCGGTGGCCGAGCTGCCGTACGCATACGGCATCAGCACCTGCCCGACCAGGTCCTCGTCGCTCAGCGTGCCGACGAGCGCGGCGGCGCGGGCGGCCGGGTCGGCGGCCGGCGGGTCACTCGGCGCGGGCGCGGCCGACGACGGCGCCGGGCTCGACGGGGCGGGCCGGGGCCGGTCCGGCCCGTCCGAGCACCCGGAGGCGAGCAGCGCGGTCAGTGCGGCGAGCGCGACGGCGGAGCGCCGCGAGGAAATCGACACGCGGCCCACCGTATCGGGGCAACTCGGCCTCCGTCACCCGACCCGGGTGAGCAGCGTCACCGGTGCACCGTCCCCGGCGTACCGGTAGGGCTCCAGTTCGGCGTCCCAGGCGGTGCCGAGCGCCTTGTCCAGGGCGTGGGCCAGCGCCTCCGGGCTGCGCGCGGCGGCCATCAGGCTGCGGAGGCGGTCCTCGCCGAGCTGGATGTCGCCGGCCGCGCCGACCGCGGCACGGAACAGCCCTCGGCCCGGTACGTACATGAAGCGCTCGCCGTCGACGCCGGGACTGGGTTCCTCGGTGACCTCGAAACGGATCATGGGCCACTGCCGGAGGGCAGCGGCCAGCTCCGCGCCGGTCCCCGGGCTGCCGGTCCAGCCGCACTCGGCGCGACGGGCGCCCGGATCGGCGGGCTGCGCCGTCCAGTGCAGGTTGACCGGCGCGGCGAGGACGCGCGCGATCGCCCACTCGACGTGCGAGCACACGGCGAGCGGGGTCGAGTGGACGTATACGACGCCACGCGTTGGCACGGTGACCTCCCGGTGAGCCGAGGTGCGTCTTCCCCTACGACCTCGTCCTACGCGAGTGGTACCTGGCACACATGATGACCCGTGTGACTGGTGGTGCGCCAGCGAATCGGAAAATTCGCCGGGCCCCGGGGGCGGGAAATACCCGGGTGGTGGACCTGGTTGTGCCCTCTGACGCCGCGACGACCAGCCAGGTGTCGTGGTCGTGTACAGTTCTCTGGGCGGTTCTCTGTGCCGCCGTACATCTTCGCGGGCCGGCGCCCACCCGGGCGTCACCTGCACAGCCCCCGGACGGCCTTCCGTCCCCACCGTACGTCTGCAAGGAGTACCTCCGTGGCGAGCAACACCTCTAAGACCGCGCGCGCGTCCGTCCGGGCCGGCCAGGCTGGCCAGGGTGGCGCCCTCAGCGTGCTGGGCGAGTTCAAGTACCTGATCCCGCTCAACGGCGGCAAGCACGCCTACGTGCGTAACCTGACCAACGGCAAGACCGCGCACCTGCGCACCGACTCCGAGGCGTTCGTCGAGGAGATCCGGGTGCTGGCCGCCGCCGGCCACGCCGCCAAGATCCGCGCCGAGATCAACGGCCTGGCCGCGACCTACCCGGACCACGGCTGGGACGCCACCGAGAAGCGCCTGGTCGAGGCCGGCGTCTTCGAGGGCTGAGCGCCCCCACCCGCACCACCGGAACCGCCCGCCGGAATCATTCCGGCGGGCGGTTTCGCGTCTGCTCCTGCGGCAGCAGCGTCACCTCGCCCGTGGCCAGGTCGTAGAGCGCGCCCTCCACGGCGAGTTCGCCGGCGTCCACCGGCCCGGCCAGCCGGTCGTCGCGGCGCAGCGCGGCCACTGTGCGCCGGAGGTGGCGACGGATCGCCAGCGGGTGCGCGTCCGGGTCGTCCACCCCGACGTCGGTGACCGCCGGGGCGATCCGGTCCACCACGTACGCCAAGTCGCCGCCGGGGCACCGCCCGGTGCGCAGCGCCTCGACCGTGGAGCCGACCGCGCCGCAGCGCTCGTGGCCCAGCACCATCACCAGGCGTACGCCGAGCTGCTCCACCACGTACTCGATCGAGCCCCGGACGGCCCGGTCCAGGACGTGCCCGCCGGTACGGATCACGCAGATCGAACCGAACGTCTGGTCGAAGATCGCCTCCAACGGCACCCGCGAGTCGATGCAGCCCAGCACCACCGCGTACGGCTGCTGGTCGCCGGAGGCCACCGCCGCGGCGGCGGTGACGTCGTGCCCGTGCACCGGCTGCCCGCTGACGAAGCGGCGGTTGCCGGCGAGCAGCTCGGCCAGGGCGGCGCGCGGACCGCGGGCGGTGGAGGGCATGCCTTCAGCCTGGCCATCGATCCGACGCCGCGGAGCCGGACCGGAATCTTCTCTCCGGGCCGGTTGCCGTGGTGTCATGGCGGGTAACGCCGGTGTCACCGCCGGGTCATCCGGTGGACACACACCGGCGGGCCCGGGAGGTGGACGATGCCGGACCTGGAACTGCGGCTCCCCGACGACGTACGCCTGCACGTCAGCGTCACCGGGCCGGTCGACGCCGAGGTCACCGCCGTCCTGCTGCACGGCTGGACGCTGGACGGGCGCAGCTGGCACCGCCAGGTCGCCGAGCTGCGGGAACGCTTCGGCGGCCGGGTCCGGGTGATCACCTACGACGCGCGCGGCCACGGCCGGTCGAGCTGCCTGGCGCTGCGCGACGCCACCCTCGCCCAGCTCGGTGACGACCTGGCGGCGGTGGTCGACGAGATCGCCCCGTCCGGGCCGATCGTCCTGGTCGGGCACTCGATGGGCGGGATGACGGTGATGGAGTACGCCCACCGCCATCCCGGCCGGTTCGCCGCGCGTACCGCCGGGCTGGTCTTCGTCTCCACCACTGCCGAGGGGCACACGCACACCGCGTACGGGCTGTCCCCTCGGATCACCCGGCTGATCCGCCTGGCCGAGACCACAGGCGCCGGGGTGCTGGCCCGCTGCGGCGGCTGGCGGCCCCCGCACGCGCTGCTGCGCGCGCTGCGCCCGAGCATCCGCTGGATGCTGTTCGGCGACCTCTGCGACCCGGCCGACATCCGGCTGGTCACCTCCGCGGTGGCCCGAGCCACGCTGCGCTCGATCGGCGGTTTCCGCGCCTCGATCGGCGCCCAGCACCGGCTGGAGACGCTCGCCGCGCTCGGCGGGCTGCCGGCCGCCGCGCTGGTCGGGGACCGGGACCGGCTCACCCCGCCGCCCTGCGCCGAGTCGATCGCGGCGGCGCTGCCCACCACGGAGCTGACCGTCTGCCCGGGTGCCGGGCACATGCTGATGATGGAGCGCCCCGACGAGGTGAACACCGCCCTCGCCGGCGTGCTGGACCGGGTACTGGCCGGCCGCCCGGCCGCCCGTCTCTGAGCGTCTCCCGCTCGCGAGCGGCACCGGCGTACGCCACGTGCGCGGCATGCCCCGGCGTGCCGGTTGCCGGCGGCCCGTACCCTCATTCAGCCCGTCGTGCCCTCCGAACACAGGAGCATCCGCGTTGACCGACCAGACCACGCTGGACCGGGAGATCGCCGCCGAGCAGCGCCACCTCGACCGGGTGTACGCCCGGCTGGCCGAACTGCGCCGGTCGGCGGCCGACGCCGAGCGGGAGGGCTACCGGCTGGCCCGGGTCGGCAACTTCGGCGCGCTGGTCGAGCGGGACGCGATGGTCTTCCACGCCGCCCAGCGCCGGCACGTGCTGGACGCCGAGCACGAGGGGCTCGTGTTCGGCCGGCTGGACCTGCGGACCGGGCAGGTGCTGCACGTCGGCCGCCTGGGTGTGCGGGGCGTGGACGCGGAGACGCTGGTGGTGGACTGGCGGGCACCCGCCGCCGCCGCGTTCTACCAGGCCACGCCCGCCGAGCCGCGCGGCGTGGTGCGTCGCCGTACGATCCAGTCCGCCTCGGAGAAGGTCACCCGGATCGAGGACGACCTGCTGGACCCGGAGGCCGCCCCGCCGGACATGGCGGTGGTCGGCGACGGGGCGCTGCTGGCCACCCTGTCCCGGGCCACCGGCCGGGGCATGCGGGACATCGTCGCCACCATCCAGCGCGAGCAGGACGAGGCGATCCGCTCCCCGGGCAACGGCGTCACGATCGTGTCGGGCGGCCCGGGCACCGGCAAGACGGCGGTGGCGCTGCACCGGGCCGCGTACCTGCTCTACTCCGACCGGGCCCGGTACGCCGGCGGCGGCATCCTGGTGGTCGGCCCGTCCGGCGTGTTCGTCGAGTACATCGCCTCGGTGCTGCCGTCACTGGGCGAGGAGACCGCCACGCTGCACTCGCTCGGCTCGCTGTTCCCCGGCCTGTCCGCGTCCCGGACCGACCCACCGGACGTGGCGGCGGTGAAGGGCTCGCTGCGGATGCGCCGGGTGCTGGAACGCGCGGTACGCGACGCGGTGCCGGACTCCCCGGCCGAGCTGCGCCTGCTCTACCGGGGCGAGCTGCTACGCCTGGAACGTCCCGCGCTGGACGCGATCCGGGACCGGACGCTGGCCCGTGGGGCGCGCCGCAACGAGGTACGCCGGGCGGCGTTCGACGCGGTGCTCGCCGCGCTCTACGCGCAGGCCCGCACGCTGCGGGTGGGCCGGCTGCCGGAGCAGCCCGCGTTCGAGGACGAGATCATCGAACGGCCGGAGTTCCGCGAGTTCCTCAAGGCGTGGTGGCCCCGGCTGCACCCGCGGCACGTGCTGGGCTGGCTGGCCCGCCCGGACCGGCTGCGCCGCTACGCCGGGGGGATCCTCTCCTCGGCGGAGATCCGGCTGCTCGGCGACGCGTACCGGACGCTCGGGACCGAGGGACTGACGGTGGCCGACATCGCGCTGCTGGACGAGCTGGACGCGCTGCTCGGCAAGCCGGTGCAGCGGGCCCGGCCCAGGCGCGACCCGTACCAGCTCGCCGGTGGCGTGCGCGAGCTGAGCACGTACGCCGACCGGCAGCGCGCCGCCCGCGCGGCGGCGCGGGAGCGTCCGGCCGACTACCGCGACTACGCGCACGTGGTGGTGGACGAGTCGCAGGACGTCTCGCCGATGCAGTGGCGGATGGTCGGCCGGCGCGGGCGGCTGGCGTCCTGGACCGTGGTCGGTGACCCGGCGCAGACCGCCTGGACCGGCGACCCGCAGGAGCTGGACCGGGCCCGTGACCAGGCGCTGGGCCGGCGCAAGCGGCACCGGTACGAGCTGACCACCAACTACCGCAACTCGGCGGAGATCTTCGCGGTGGCGGCGGCGGAGATCCGCCGCCTCTACCCGGACCTGCCGCTGCCCGACGCGGTGCGGTCCACGGGGGTGCCGCCGGTGGAGCGCACGGTGCCCGCCGCCGACCTGCCGGCGGCCACCGTCGAGGCGGCCGAGACGCTGCTCGGGCAGGTGGAGGGCACGGTCGGCGTGATCACGCCGGTGCCGCGCCGGGACGAGGTGGCCGGCTGGCTGGGCGCGCTCGGCGCGGGCCGGCTCCAGGTGGTGACCAGCCTCCAGGCCAAGGGCATGGAGTACGACGGCGTGGTGCTGGTGGCGCCGGGCGAGATCCGGGCCGACCCCTCGGGCGTGCGCACGCTCTACGTGGCGCTGTCCCGGGCCACCCAGCGCCTCACCACGCTCGACCCGGTGGGGTGAGTCGCCCGGCCGCCACCCGCAGTTCACTTGCACACATAGCGATGTGAACATACATTGGGTCGGGCCGGTACGGGGCAGGAAGGGTGTTGGCGTGGGCGCAGGTCATGACCACAGCGGTGCGGTGGCCAACGCGGCACATCGCCACCGGGGCCGCCTCTGGGCCGCCTTCGCGCTGCTCGCCATCCTGATGGTGGTCGAGGCGGTGGCCGCCTTCACGACCGGCTCGCTGGCGCTGCTCTCCGACGCCGGGCACATGTTCACCGACGTCCTCGGCATCGGCATGGCGCTCGCCGCGATCACCGCCACGCGCCGCGTCGGCACCGATCCGCAGCGCACGTTCGGGCTCTACCGGCTGGAGGTGCTCGCCGCCCTCGCCAACGCCGTGCTGCTCGCCGCCGTCGCCGTCTACGTCCTGGTCGAGGCGGTACGCCGGTTCGGCGAGCCGCCGGAGGTGCTGGCCGGCCCGATGCTCGTGGTGGCGGCGCTCGGCCTGCTCGCCAACATCGCCGCGTTCGCACTGCTGCGCGCCGGGTCGAAGGAGAGCATCAATCTGCGCGGGGCGTACCTGGAGGTGCTCGGCGACCTGCTCGGCTCGCTCGGCGTGATCGCCGCCGCGCTGGTCATCGCGGTGACCGACTGGTGGTGGGCGGACCCGCTGGTCGCCGTCGGCATCGGCCTGTTCATCCTGCCGCGCACCTGGCGGCTCGGCCGGGCCGCGCTGCGCATCCTGGTGCAGGCCGCGCCGGAGCACCTCCAGGTGACCGCCGTGCACGACCGGCTGGCCGCCGTACCCGGCGTGGCCGAGGTGCACGACCTGCACGTCTGGACGCTCACCTCGGGCATGGAGGTGGCCTCGGCGCACCTGACCACCGAGCCGGGCGTGGACCCGGGCGGGGTGCTGGCCGCGGCGCGGGCCGCCCTGCACGAGGACTTCTCCATCGATCACGCCACGTTGCAGGTCGAACCCGGAGCGTCGGCCGGAGTGTGCGGACCGACCGAGTGGTGATTAGGACACACTTAAATCACTGTGGCTAATGTAGTCTTATGCCGGTTTTGCCCCGCCTAGCGGCGTTGCTCCGCGGAGCCGTGCCCGGGCAGCGCCGGTAGTCTCGGTCGCGGCCGCACCCGCGGACGCCACCGGCCCCGGTGGGGCGGCCGTCGCCTAATCGTCCGCAGGGACGAGCCGGGGAACCACGTACGTGGGGTGCATCCGCGTCAGCGGTAGGGATCTTCCGTCCCGAACCCGTCAGCTAACCCGGTCGGCGTTGACGGAAGGACGTGTGAATGCCCCCAGTGGCACCTGTACGACGGACGGCCGCCCGGTTGGCGGCCCTGATCGTCGCGACGCTGGCCCTCGGCGTCGCGACCGTTCCGGTCTCCCCCGCCTCGGCGGCGCCGGCGACCGGCCTGCTCGCCGCCGCTCCCGGCGACGACGAGGGCGGCACGCCCGAACTGCGTGCCCAGCTCGACGCCGCCGGCAAGGGCTGGCTGGAGGCGAAAGCCGCGCTGAACCGGTCGGTGAGCCGGCAGAAGCAGCTCAACGACCAGCTCAAGACAGTCGGCGCCGAACTCGCGGTACGCGACGCCAAGGTCGGCGAGATCGCCGCGGTGGCGTACCGCAACGGCCGCCTGGGCACCGCCGGGGCACTGCTCGGCAGCAGCAGCCCGGAGGGCTTCATGGACCGGGCCGCCGCGCTGGAGCAGGTCGCCGCGAACGAGGACCGTACGCTGCGCGACCTGATCGCCACCCGGGACGAGGCCACCCGCACCCGCGCCCAGCTCGACGGCGAGATCCGCGAGCAGCGCAAGCAGGTGACGGTGATGGCCAAGCGCAAGGAACAGGCCGAGCGCGCCCTGGAGGTGGCCAACGACCGCACCTCGCGCGGCAGCAGCGGCGGTGGCAGCGTCCAGGGCACCTCCAGCAAGAACGCGAAGCCGGCGCCGCGCAACTCGGACGGCTCCTGGCCGTCGGAGTCGTGCAGCGTCAACGACCCGACGCCGGCGAACGGCTGCATCACCCCGCGCACGCTGCACGCGCTGCAACAGGCCAAGGCGGCCGGCTTCACCCGGTACGTCTCGTGTCACCGGCCCAGCGGTTCCGGTGAGCACCCGAAGGGGCGGGCCTGCGACTTCGCCGCGCAGAAGAGCGGCTTCGGCGGTGTGGCCTCCGGCGGTGACCGGACGTACGGCAACAACCTGGCCGCGTACTTCGTGCGCAACGCCGACCCGCTCGCCGTGCTCTACGTGATCTGGTTCAAGCAGATCTGGCTGCCCAGCAGCGGGTGGAAGTCGTACAGCGGCGCCAACGGCGACCCGTCCAGCGACCACACCAACCACGTGCACCTCTCGGTGTACTGACCGCCCCGGACGGGCCGGCCGGATCAGGCCGGCCGGCCCTCCAGGGTCGCTCCGAGACGCGCCGCCAGGCCCAGGTGAGCCGCCCGGGCCTGGCGGAACGCGTACCCGAACAGCGGCGCCGGCGCGGTCAGCGTGATCTCCACGTCGATGCGTACCGTGCCGTCGGGCTCGTCGCGCAGCCGGGTGTGGTTGCGGACCGTCGTCGCGGGCTGCTGCCGCGCCACGGTGACCACCTCGTCCTCGCCCGCGATCAGCACGTCCGCCTGGTACGTGACCGGGAAGTGCAGCGGGCCGAGCTGCAGCCGGTCGGTGATCGCGTAGCTGGCCAGTGCGCCCGGCCGGGCCGGCAGCTTCCGGACCCGGACGATCAGCGGATGCAGCTCGCCCTGGCGACTCAGATCACCTAACAGGGCCACCGCTTCGGCCCGGCTGCACCGGGCCTGCACGGTGTAGCTGAAGCTGTCGCTGCTCTGCAAGCGGGCCCCCTCGCCGTCGTGCGTCGCGACGATCGTCCCGTACCGGCGCCGGACTGGCAACGGGTAGAAGGCCCCCTGGCCGCAGGGGGTGTGAACGGCGCTCAGGCGCCGGGCAGCACCTCGGGCGTGTCGTCGGCGAACCACGGCTCGGGCGCGCCGAACAGGCCGAGCAGGCCGGTCACCCAGAGCTGCCGGTGCACGAACCGGCTCGGCTCGGTGACCACGAGCTTGACGCCGCTGACCTCGCAGGTCTGGAAGCCCGCGACCATGGCGCTGATGCCTACCGAGTCGATGAACGTGACGAGCCGCATGTTCAGCTCGATCCGCGAGGGGCGGCCCTTGGCGAGCACTTCGGCGATCGCTTCCCGCACCTCGTACGCGGTGTCGACGTCGATCTCCCCACGGGGCGCGATCTGGACGACACCACCCGGTCGCACCGACTTCACGATCGACAGGCTCACGCGAGCACCTCCACTCGCCCATGACGGGCGCCTCATCAGTACGCGGGCCGCGACCGAGCGTATTCCTCTCACGGCCCGGTCGCCACCCCCCGGGATGAGCAATTCGCGAACTGGGCACACCTGGGCGTACCCAATCCGGACCTCCGGGTTCCAGTTTCCCCTTCAAGGACGGGTCGCGACCAGCCGTCCGGCCGGTCGGCCCCGCCGATCCGCCGACCAGGGTAGCGGGCGCACGCACGTCCCGTGGGCACCGGTCCCGGCGCGTTCGAGTGGTTCGTCCCGTTCACCGCCCGGTCGCCGTGACCCGGGCGTGGTTTGCCGCGCCCGCCCGCTGGGCACTGCCCGAGACAGTGAACCCGCCGGATGGACACCGGAGTCCGAAGTGGCCGCCGGCCTTCGGCACCCGAGGAGGTAGAACGATGTTCGGATCCAACCTGCTGGACCGCCGGGGCAAGGCCGAGCGGGTCGCCGACCAGGCGTGGCAGCACCTGCTCTCCGCCGTCGGTTCCGCCGGAGACAGCGTGCGCGACGCCACCCGGACCGCACGCCGCGGTTCCTCCGGCCTCGCCGACGACGCCACCGACCTGGTCGGCACCGCCGCGGAAGAGGCACGCCGCCGGGCCGGCCTCGCGTTCGACGCGCTCGCCGGCCGCCGGCCCGCGCTGCCCTGGACGCTGCTGATCGCGGCGGCGCTCGCCGGCGCGGCGATCGGCTGGGCCGCCGGCACCGCCGCACGCGCCGCCGGCAGCCGGGACCGCACCGCGGACGAGATCGAGTTCGTGGACGTCGACCGGCCGAACTCGCCGGCCGGCCTGGACGGCTGAGCGACAGGCGACCCGACACGGTGGCCGCTCCCGGGACTCCCGGGGGCGGCCACCGTGCTGCCTCACCCGGACCGGGTGAGGCCCGCTCACCCGGGGCACGCGCAGGATCGCGGGTGCGGGACCACATGCCCGTGCCGCGATCGACGGGAGGGAGAGCCGGATGGCCACCGACACGATCACGCGTACCGACCGGGACATCCAGAGCGCCGTGCTCGACGAGCTGACCTGGGAGCCGCGGGTCGGCCCGGACGAGATCGGGGTGACCGTCACCGAGGGCGTGGTGACGCTGACCGGCCGGGTGGACAGCTACGCCAAGAAGTGGGCCGCCGAGCGGGCCGCCCACCGGGTCGCCCGGGTCCGTGCGGTCGCCAACGACCTCGCCGTCCGGATCGACACCGCCGCCGGGCGAGAGGATCCGGAGATCGCGGTCGCCGCCGTACGGGCGCTGGAGTGGGACGCGTTCGTCCCGATCGAGGCGTTGCAGGTGACCGTCGCCGACGGCTGGGTCACGCTGCACGGCGAGGTCGAGTGGGAGTACCAGCGGCGGGCCGCCGAACGGTCGGTCGCCCGGCTCACCGGCGTACGCGGGGTCAGCAACGGGATCGCGGTACGCCCGGCGGTGCACGCCGGCGGCCACGACCTGGCCGAGCGGATCGTGGACGCGCTGGCCCGCAACCGTGCCACCGAGGCCGAGGAGGTCGACGTACGGGTGCACGGCGACACGGTGCTGCTGAACGGGCAGGTCCACTCGGCCGGCGAGCGTGCGGAGATCGAGCGGGTGGTGTGGAACGCCCCGGGCATCCGGGAGGTGCGCAACCACCTCGCGGTGCGCTGACGGGAACCACCCCGCCCGGGTGAGCCCACCTCACCCGGGCCGGGGCCATGGTGGGAGGCATGAGTGATCCGAACGGTCCGGATCGGCGGGTGAGTACCGGATGACCACGCCCCTCCAGGTCACCACCGCACGGCTGCGGATACCGGTGACCGAACGCGACCACGTCCGCGGGCCGGTGGACGCGCCGGTCACCATCGTCGAGTACGGCGACTTCCAGTGCCGGTTCTGCGGCGCCGCGTACCCGAACCTGACCGAGGTGCTGCGCCAGCGGGCCGACGTGGTGCGGCTGGCGTACCGGCACTTCCCGATCACCAACGTCCACCCGTACGCGGAGACCGCCGCGGAGACCGCCGAGGCCGCCGCGGCCCGGGGCCGGTTCTGGGAAATGTACGACTGGCTCTACCAGCACCAGGACCAGCTCGACCCGGTGCACCTGTCGCTGGGCGTCGAGCAGATCGGCCTGTCGCCGGAGGAGATCGCCGCGGAGGTCGGCCGGCAGGAGTACGCCGACCGAGTCCGGCAGGACTTCGTCGGTGGCATCCGCAGCGGCGTCAACGGCACCCCGACGTTGTTCGTCAACGACGTCCGGCACGACGGTGGCTACGACCTGCCCGACCTGCTGACAATGGTGGACGCCGCCACCGACGACGGCTGACTGTCAGATCAGCCGCAGCTCGCGCGCCCGCCGGACGGCGTCCCGCCGGCGGGTCGCGTCGAGCTTGCGGTAGATGTTGCGCACGTGCGTCTTGACCGTGTTGACCGAAAGTGACAGCTCGGCGGCGATCTCCACGTTGGACAGGATGCTCTGGAGATAGCGCAGGATGGTCAGCTCCCGCTCGGTGAGCGGCTCGTCGAGCGTCCGGGCCGGACCGTCGGCCGCCGCGGCCACCGGCTGCGCGTCCACGCCCCGGACCAGCTCGCTCACCGTGGCCCAGTACGCGGTGCCCGAGTCCAGGCGCGCGGCGAGCAGGTTCCGTACTCCGGGGTCGGCCCGGGTGAAGACGCGCCGGAAGCCGTCCGGCTCGGCGAGCGCCAGCACCTCCTCCAGCAGCCGGCCGGCCCGGCGGGCGTCACCGGAGGCGTCGGCGAGCGCCGCGTCGAGCAGCCCGGCGCCCAGCCGCACCGGCAGCGGCCAGTCCGCCGCGCCGGACGCGGTCCAGTCGGGCAGCGCCCGCTCGGCCGCGCGGACGTCACCGGCGCGCAACCGCAGCCGCGCGGCCACCAGCGCCGGCGCCGGCCCGTCGCCCGCCGCGTCGAGCAGCGTCCGGGCGCCGTCGACGTCGCCGACCGCGGCGCGTACCTGCGCCTCGTCGGCGGCGAGCCGTTCGCCCAGCTCCCGGCCGGGCGCGACGGCCCGCGCCCCGGCGAGCGTGCGCAGCGCGCCGCCCGGGTCGTCGCGGTCGGCCAGCAGCCCGGCCCGGCACAGCGCGGTGAGCGCGGCGCCGCCCGGCTCCGCGCCGGCCGGCCCGGCGAGCGCCAGATGGGCCGTGGCCTCCGCCGGCCGGTCCCGCTGCCAGTCCACGAGCGCCAGCGCCAGGTACGCGTAGCCGCAGTCGGACCGGGACGACCAGCCCTGGCAGGGCGGCATCGCCAGCGCCTCGCGGGCCAGCTCCTCGGCGGCCCGCAGCGCGCCCCGGGCCGCCTCCAGCAACGCCGAGCGGCTGACGCAGAGCAGCTCGGTACGCGGCCGACCGGCCCGCCGCGCCGCCTCCCGGGCGGTGGCGAACCGGTCCCGGGCGATGGACAGCTTCCCCTCGGCCAGCGCGGCCAGCCCGTGCGCCGCGCCGGCCACCGCGCGCACGTCGTCCCGCTCCGCCGTTCCGGCGCGGGGATCGCCGGCTCCGCCGTCCGGGGTCGAGGGCGCCTGCGCCGGGCCGGTGGCCAGCAGGCGGTCGGCGGCCCGCCGTACCTCCTCGTGGTCGCCGCCGAGCCGGGCGAGGCTCAGCTCCACGGCGGCGGCCAGCCGGCCGAACCGGTCGCGGCGCGGCGCGGGCAGGCCGGCGGCCTCGGCCAGCGCCCGCCGCAACTGCGCGCCGGCGGCGGCCGGATCCCCGGCGTACGCCCGCTCGGCGGCCGCGGCCAGCGCCAGCTCCGGATCCCGGCGGACCGCCTCGGCGGGCGGCTCGGGTGGAGCCGGTACGGCGGCCGGTTCGTCCGGCGCCAGCTCGGGCCAGCGGGTGACGAGCAGCTCGGTGGCGTCGGCCCACTCACCGGCGAGAAGCGCGTGCCGCAGCGCCTCGGCCGGACGGTCGTGAACGCCGTACCAGCCGGCCGCCCGCCGGTGCAGCTCGCGCACCTCGCCGGCGGGCAGCCGGTCCAGCTCGTCGCGCAGCACGTCGGCCAGCAGCGGGTGTGGCCGGTACCACTGCGGGCTGCCGCCGTCCTGGTGGAGGAAACCGCCCTCCCGGGCCGCCTCGGCGAGCAGGTGCCCGGCGTCCGGCCGCCCGGTCAGCGCGGCGGCCAGGTCGGGGTGGACCGCGACGGCCACCGCCGCCCGGCGCAGGACGTCGCGGGTCGCCGGTTCCAGCGGGGCGAGCACCTCGTCCCGCAGGTACGCGGCGACGTCCGGCTGGTCACCGGCGAACCGTTGGACGGTGCGCGCCGGGTCGGCGCCGTCGCCGAGCGCGAGCGCGGCGAACCGCAGCCCGGCGGGCCAGCCGGTGGTGCGCTCGGCCAGCCGGGTCACGGCCGGTGGGGGTACGGCCACGCCGTGCGCGACGAGCAGGTCGGCCACCTCGTCGGCGGTGAACGCCAGGTCGTCGGCACCGATCACGGTCAGTTCCCCGGCCAGCCGCCAGCGGTGCAGCGCCAGCGGTGGTTCGCCGCGCGAGCCGGCCACCAGCCGCAGCCGGCCGTCGGTGTGCCGGAGCAGGAACTCCAGCCCGGTCAGGGCGGCCGGATCGGTGACCCGGTGCAGGTCGTCCAGGACCAGCAGCACGGGTCGTTCCCGTGCGGCGAGCGCGGCGGCGAGCGCTTCGAGCTGGTCGGGCCCGGGCGGCCCGTCCGGCACCGGCGGCGGCCCGTCGTCCGGGTCGCCTGCGGCGGCGGTACGCAGGGCCGCCGCGAGGTAGCCCCAGAGCCGCCGGGTGGTCTCCCCCTCGGCCACCGTCACCCAGGCCGGCGCCGACCCGTCCCGCTCCCCCTGCGCCCACGTCGACAGCAGCGTCGTCTTGCCCCAGCCGGCCGGCGCGCAGACGAGCGTCACCGGCCCCGACGCGCCCCGTTCCAGCCGGTCCAGCAGCCGGGGACGCAGCAGGACCGGCTCGGGCGGCGCGGGCGGCGTCAATCGGGACGCCAGCAGCGGCGGGCCGCCTGGCAGCGCACCACCGGCGACATCGGGTGAATCGAGGCCGGTGGTGAGCAGATCGGGCGTACCGGTGATGTCGCTTGTGCCGCTCGGTGCGGTGACGACCTGGTCTGCCTCCTCCGGCATGCGTCCCTCCCCCCGTCGGTGCGGGCAGCGGTTACCCGCACCGCGCCGGTTCACCCCTTCGGGGCGAACCCCGCTCACCCGGGCGGCACGCACCCTGTAGGCACGCGGGGCGGCCGGCCGGATGCGCCGGCCGCCCGGGGACCGGCGGGAGGTCAGGTGGCGCGGAGCAGACGGCTGGCGACCGGCGCGCTGGCGGCGGCGGGGGCACGGGTGCTGGCTCCGGCGGGCGCGCGGGTGCTGGCCCGCCGCCGCGCGCGGCGGGCGGGTGCCGATCCGCGGCCGGGCCGGTGGCAGGTGGTGACCGTGGCCGCTCCGCCCGAGCAGGTGCTCCCGGCCGGGCGGTGGCCCGAGCCGCTGCGGCGCCTCGACGGCGCGGTCGAGGTATGGGCCCGTCCGGCCCCCGGCGGGCGCGGCACCGAGCTGGCGGTCCGGCCGCTGGGCGGGGAGTGCACGCTCCCGGGGTTCGCCGCGCACCTGGTCGGCGACGACCCGGGCCGGTTCCTGCGCCTGGTGCTGCGGCAGACCAAGCAGCTCCTGGAGACCGGCGAGGTGCTGCGGGCGGACCGTTCGCCACTGGACCGGCCGGGAGCTGCGGCGTGAGGGCGCTGTGCTGGGCCGGTGCCGGCCTCGTGGAGGTGCGCCGCGTCCCGGACCCGGAGCTGCGCAACGCCCAGGACATGATCGTCCGGGTCCGGCGGAGCACGACCTGCGGCGCGGACCTGCCGCTTCTGGCCGGGCGGGTGCCCGAGGCGTCCGCCGGGGAGGTGCTCGGGCGCGAGTTCCTCGGCGATGTGGTCGAGGTCGGTCCGGAGGTACGCCGGCACCGGGTCGCCGACCGGGTGGTGGTGGGCGCGGCGGTCGCCTGCGGGGCGTGCTGGTTCTGCCGGCAGGGGATGCCGGCCTGCTGCGACAACGGCACGAACGGCGTGCCGGCCGAGCCGGAGTGGGGGCAGCCGCCCGCCGGGGGTTACGGCCGGCCGGCCCGGCTGGGTGGCTTCGCCGGTGGTCACGCCGAGTACGTGCGGGTGCCGTACGCCGACGTGGGCGCGTTCGCCGTGCCGGAGTCGGTAAGCGACGAGCGGGCGGTGTTCGCCGCCGACGCCGCGCCGGCCGGCTGGTACGGCGCCGAGCTGGGCGAGGTCGCCCCCGGCGACGTGGTGGCGGTGTGGGGGGCGGGCGCGGTCGGCCAGCTCACCGCCGGTGCGGCGGTGGCCCGGGGCGCGGACCGGGTGGTGGTGGTCGACGACCGGGACGACCGCCTGCGGATGGTCACCGGGCACGACGGCGTGGAGGCGCTCAACCACAGGTATGTGGACGTGCTCGCCGAGCTGCGCGAACGCAGCGGCGGCCGGGGCCCGGACGTGTGCGTCGACGCCTCCGGGGTGACGGCCGCCGCGCCGGGCCGGTGGCCGGCGGCCGAGCCGGACGGCGGGGCGGCGCTGCGCGAGGCGGTGCACGCCTGCCGCAAGGGCGGCGTGGTGGTGGTGCTCGACGCCCGGCCCGGGTTCGTGGACCGGTTCCCGCTCGGCGCGTTCGCGGACAAGGGGCTCGCGGTCCGCGCGGCCCGGCGCCGGGGCGGGGCCGCGATCCCGGCGCTGCTGGAGCGGATGGCCCGCGACGAGCTGGTCACCGAGCACCTGGCCACCCATCGGATGCCGCTGGAGCGCGGCGCCGAGGGGTACGCGTTGTTCCGGGACCGGGCCGACGGCTGCGTCCGGGTGGTCTTCACACCGTGAAGGTGAGCGCCGTGGATGGCACACTCGGCTGAT
This sequence comes from Micromonospora sp. WMMB482, assembly GCF_019038635.1. NCBI lineage: Bacteria > Bacillati > Actinomycetota > Actinomycetes > Micromonosporales > Micromonosporaceae > Micromonospora > Micromonospora sp. WMMB482. The sequence goes on from NZ_JAHOPD010000020.1 coordinate 681,723, forward strand.
GCGCGCAGACCGTCCGTACGACATCGTCCTGTTCGGCGCCACCGGCTTCACCGGCGGGCTGACCGCCGAGTACCTGGCCCGGCACGCGCCGGACCGGCTGCGCTGGGCACTCGCCGGGCGCAACCCGGACAAGCTGGCCGCGGTGCGGGACCGGCTGGCCGCGATCGACCCGGCCCTGACCGTCCTGCCGCTGCTCACCGCCGACGTGACCGACGCGGCGTCGCTGCGCACGGTGGCGGAGTGCGCCCGGGTGGTGGCCACGACGGTCGGCCCGTACGTGCACCACGGCGAGCCACTGGTAGCCGCGTGCGCCGCGGCCGGCACCGACTACCTCGACATCACCGGCGAGCCGGAGTTCGTGGACCGGATGTACGTGCGGCACCACGCCGAGGCGGTGCGCACCGGGGCTCGCCTGGTGCACGCCTGCGGCTTCGACTCGATCCCGCACGACCTGGGCGTCTGGTACACGGTCAAGCAACTGCCGGCCGACGCGCCGATCGCCGTCGACGGTTACGTGCGGGCCGGCGGCCGGTTCTCCGCCGGGACGTACCACTCGGCGCTCACCGCGTTCTCCCGTACCGGTGAGATGAGCCGGGCGGCGCGGGCCCGCCGGGCGATGGAGCCCGGCCCGGACGGACGCCGGGTCCGCGCGGTGCCGGGCAAGGTCGGCCGGGTACGCGAGTTCGACCAGTGGGCGGTGCCGCTGCCCACCATCGACCCGCAGGTGGTCCGCCGGTCCGCGGCGGCCCGCCCGGAGTACGGCCCGGACTTCCGCTACCGGCATTTCGCCGCGATGAAGCGGCTGCCCACGGTGCTGGTCGCCGGTGCCGGGCTGGCCGTTGTCATGGGGTTGGTGAAGGTGGCGCCGACGCGGCGCTGGCTGCTCGGGCGGCTCGCCTCCGGGCAGGGTCCGACCGCCGAGCAGCGGGCCAGGTCGTGGTTCCGGGTGCGGTTCGTGGGCACCGGCGGCGGGCGGCGGGTGGTGACCGAGGTGGCCGGCGGCGACCCGGGGTACGACGAGACGGCCAAGATGCTCGCCGAGTCTGCGCTCTGCCTGGCCTTCGACGACCTGCCGGAGACCGCCGGGCAGGTCACACCCGTCGCGGCGATGGGTGACGCGCTGCTGGACCGGCTGGTACGCGCGGGCATCACGTTCCGCACCCTGTCGGCGTGAGGTTGACCCTCGACCCGCTTGAGGTCACAGGATGACGGCCGTGGAGAGCGAGCTTCGCAGCATCGGGGAACTGGCCCGGGCCAGCGGGTTGACGGTCAGCGCACTGAGGTTCTACGACCGTTCCGGCGTGCTGGCCCCGGCCCGGGTGGACCCGGTGACCGGCTACCGCTGGTACACCGAGGAGCAGGTGGACCCGGCCCGTCTGGTGGCCGGGCTGCGCCGGGTGGGCATGCCGCTGGCCGGGATCGCCGAGGCGTTACGGCACCGGCACCGGCCGGCCGAGGTGCACCGGCTGCTGGACGCGCATCTGCGCCGTCTGGAGGACGGCCTGGCCGACGCGCGCCGCGAACTCTCCCGGATCCGCAGCCTGATCGACCCGGAGGAGACCGTCGTGACCACCCGCCTCGTGCTGTCCCGCACCGACCTCGCCGCCGCCGTGGACGCCGTACGCTTCGCCGTCGGCGCCGACCCCGACCTGCCGGTCCTGTCCGGCGTCCTGCTCGAGGTCGAGCCGGACGGGGTCCGGCTGGTCGCCACCGACCGGCACCGCCTCGCCGTGGCCCGGGTCGCCGGCACCGTCGACGGCCCGCCGGTGAGCGCGCTGCTGCCTGTCGCGTCGGTCGACGAGGTGCGTGCGCTGCTGGATCTCGGCGGCGCCGACGCCGCCGAGGTCGTCGTGGCCGCCGGCCGGGTGACGGTGACGGTGGCGGGCCGCCCGGTGGTCGCCGTCCCGCTGCCGTACGACTTCCCTGACTACCGGCGTCTGCTGCGGGCGCAGCTCGGCGACGTGCCCGCGTACCGGATCCCGTTCGACGGCGCGGCGCTGCGCGCGGCGCTCACCGCCGAGGGCGTCCCGGTCTGCCACCGGGCGCACGAGGGCGTCGAGCACGAGGTGGTCGCGCTCGGCCTGGACGGCCGGGGCGAGCTGCGCCTGGTCGACCCGAACGGGGTGGGCGACGGCGCGGGTGGCCCGGCGGGCACGGGCGGCGCGGACGGCGCGGGTGGCCCGGCGGGCGCGGGCGGCCCGGATGTGCTTCGGGTGGCGGTGAACCGGGAGTACCTGCTGGACGCGCTGGGGGCCGGCGACGGCCAGCTCGTGCTGGAGCTGGACGGCCCGATCACCCCGCTGGCCGTGCGGCGGGCCGACGACGCGCACGCCTTCTCGGTCCTGATGCCGGTACGCCTCTGAGGTTCCGCGCTCGCCGGCGCCGGCACCGCACTGCGGCAGCAAACCGTGACCGTGCGTGACGCCGGTCGCCCTCCAGGGTGCTCGCCCCATGCGGACTTTGCTCTGCAGCCATCCGTGCAACGCTGACGCTGCGTCGAACGCTGCGTCGGTGGCTGCAGAGCAAAGTCGCCGGAGGGACATGCCTGCCGGAACGCGGCTCCGCGAGATTGACCAGGTCAGCGGACTGTCGAGCGGCAAAGGGGCGGCACGAGCATCAGAGCGCCATCACGGAACGTGAGCACGGCCGATCGGCGGCACCACCACCACGCACCGTCACCGGAAAAGGCCTCGCGACGGCGGGCTGCGCGGGCCGGGCCGGGGCGGCAGGGGCGCGACGGTAGCATCTGGAGGTCCCACCTGACTGCCTGGACGGAGGCGTACGAGCAGCATGCTCGACATGGAGTTGATCCGGAAGGATCGCGAGGCGGTGGCGACCGCGCTGGCGAAGCGTCTGGATCCCGCCGAGGTCACCCGGGCGCTGGACGACATCCAGCGGCTCGACCAGGAACGGCGCGCCCTGATCACGGAGATCGATGCCGAGCGGCAGCGCCGCAAGGCCGAGGCGCGCGCGTACGCGGAGGCGAAACGGTCCGGCGGCACGCCGCAGCCGGTCGCCCCGGAGGCCGAGCGCAAGCAGCTCGCGGAGCTGGAGTCCCAACTCGACGAGGTGCAGTCCCGGCTCCGCTCGGCGATGAGCGAGCTGCCGAACCTGCCCGCCGACGACGTGGTCGCCGGGGGCAAGGAGGCCAACCGGGTGGTCCGGACGTTCGGCGAGGCGCCGGCCATCGAGAAGGTACGCGACCACGTGGAGCTGAGCCGCGCGCTCGGCCTGGTCGACCACGAGCGGGGCGTCAAGCTCGGCGGCTCGGGCTTCTGGATGTACACCGGTCTCGGCGCCCGGCTGGAGTGGGCGCTGGTGAACTGGCTGATCGAGCAGAACATCCAGGCCGGCTACGAGTTCCTGCTTCCGCCGCACCTGCTGCTGGAGAGCGCCGGTTTCGCCGCCGGGCAGTTCCCGAAGTTCCACGACGACGTCTACCACATCGACAAGCAGTCGTCCTCGCGCGGCCAGTTCCTGCTGCCCACGGCGGAGACGGCGATCCTCGGCGCGTACCAGGACGAGATCCTGGAGACGCCGAAGCTGCCGTTGAAGGCGTTCGCGTACACGCCGTGCTACCGGCGCGAGGCGGCCGGTTCGCACTCGGACGAGCGCGGCACGGTGCGCGGCCACCAGTTCAACAAGGTGGAGGTCTTCCAGTTCACGCTGCCGGAGCAGGCGGGCGCGGCGCTGGAGGCCATGGTCGGCCACGTCGAGGGCCTGGTCGGCAAGCTCGGTCTGCACTTCCAGACCAGCCTGCTGGCCGCGGGTGACGCGAGCGCCTCGATGAAGAAGACGCTCGACGTCGAGGTGTGGATGCCGAGCACCGGCAAGTACAAGGAGGTGTCGTCGGTCTCGTGGGCCGGTGACTACCAGGCCCGCCGGGCGGCGATCCGCTACCGCGAGCCGGGTGCGAAGCAGACCCGCTTCGTGCACACGCTCAACGGCTCGGCGCTGGCCACCAGCCGCCTGTTCCCGGCCATCCTGGAGCAGCACCAGCAGCCCGACGGCTCGGTGGTGGTCCCGGAGGTCCTGCGCGACAAGCTCGGCACCGACCGCCTCACCCCGCGCTGACCCGTACACCCGCCGCCGTCCCCGCCCCTCCCCCGTGAGTGAGGCGGGCGCGGCGCGGGCCGCCGCCGGTCATTCCCGGGCCAGCGTCTCGACCTGCCGGGTCAGCGCCTCGCCGTCCAGGAATCCCTTGCGTACGACCCGTCCGGTGCGGTCCAGGACGACGAACGTGCTCTGCTCGGCCACCTTGAACCGGCGCCACAGCGCGCCCGTCCGGTCGTCGATCTGAGTCGTGCCGCCCAGGTCGAACTCGGTGACGAACGACTTCATGGCCTTCTGCTCGCCGAGCCCGGCGACGCCGACGATGGGGACCGTGTCGCGGTAGGCCGGGGCGATCTCGGCCACCGTCCACGCCTGGCTGGCGCAGGTGGCGCACCACGGCGCCCAGAACCAGAGCACTACCGGCCGCCCGGCGAGGGCGGCGGCGTCGAACGCCGTACCGTCGAGGGTCTTGCCGGTGAACGACAGCGCGGCCGGCACCGCGGCCGTCGACGCGGACGCCGGTCCGGACGCCGACCCGGATGGGGACGCGGCGGCGGGGGACGCCGGGGCGACCGCTCCGGCCTGCGTTCCGGGCTCGGGTCCGGCGGCACAGGCGGGCGCGGCGGCGAGGGCCAGCACGGCGGCGGCGGTGACACGAACGGCGGTACGCATCGGCGGCTCCTGGGTTCTACTCGGCCCGGACCAGGCGGAGCGCGAGTTCGGGGCAGACCTTGACCGCCTTGAGCGCGCCCTCGCGCAGCCACGTCGGCACCGGGGTGGGCGGGAACGCGGGGTAGCCGTTGCCGTCGAGCCGGATGAAGTCCGGCACCACGTGCGCGCACAGCCCGTGGCCGTCGCAGCGCGACCAGTCCAGGGTGAGCTTCTGCGGGTTGGCGTCCGGCGCGCCGGGCAGGCCCATCGTGCCCTTCACCCGCTTGCCGCAGCCCTCGCCGGTGGCGTGCAGCCGCAGGTCGTCGGCGAACACCTCCATGGCGGACAGCGCGAACCGTGCGGTGCCGTCCGGGTGGCTGCACGCGCCGCGGCCCTTGACGTCGCCGGCCGCGGCCCGGACCAGTTCGACCGGGGCGCTGCCGGAGACCGCGAGGTCGACCGAGCGGGCCAGGTCGGGCAGGCCCATCTTGCACGGTCCGCACTGCCCGGCGGACTCACCCGCGAGGTACCGCACGACCTGGGCAGCCTCACCGAGCGGGCAGGTGTCGGCGCCGAGCGGCACGACGATGCCGGCGCCGAGCGTGCCGCCCACAGCGGCGAGTCCCTTGCGGGACACCTCGGCCCGCTCGGCGGCCGCCGCGGTGATCCACTTGCCGTGGTAGCCGCCCGTCAGGATGCCCGGACCGGGCGGCACCTCGCACAGGTCGAGGATCTCGTGCAGCGGGGTGCCGGCGGCGCACTCCACCACGGCGGGACGCTTCGCCGACCCGGTGACGGTGAGCAGCACGGTGCCCGGCTCGTCGTCGGTGCCGAGCGCGGCGTACTCGTACGGGCCGATCCGGGCCGCGACGGCGAGGTGGGCGTACGTCTCGGCGTTCGACAGCAGCGTGGGCAGCCCGCCGACGCCGGAGTCGCTGGACCGCTTCTTCGTGCCGGGCGGGATGTGCGGCAGGCCGTTGATGCCGTTGACGAGCGCGCCGCCCTCACCGGAGACGAACCGGTGCGGGACCGTGACGATGGTGGTGGGCACCGGCATCCGCCGTTCCTGCAACGCCTCGGTCAGCGAGGGCCGCCCCACGTCGTCGTCGGCCACCCCGATCACGATCTCCTCGGCGTCGAGCGCGAACGCGGCGAGCGCGGCGCCGTCAAGGACGAGGTGCGGGGCGCGGGTGAGCAGCACCTTGTCCTTCCAGCTCGCCGGCTCCCCCTCGGAGGCGTTGACGACCACCACGGCGCCGAGGTCCTGCCGCTCGCAGGACTCCAGCACGGCGCGCAGCTTGCGGGCGAACGGGAAGCCGGCGCCGCCCTTGCCCTTGAGGTCGATCGCCTCGGCGAGCCGCAGCAGCGCCGCCGGTTCCATCGGGCCGATCGGGCCGTGCACCTCCTCGTGGGCCGGCAGGTCGAGCCGGCCGAACTCGGCGAACCCGGCGGTCAGGCGGGGCTCGCCGATGCAGGCGACCGGCGGGACCGTCGTGCGAATCACCGGGCCTCACCCCGCAGCCCGGCCCAGTACGCGCCGTCGACCGCGTCCACGTCGGCCCGCTTGCGACGGCTGGACCGGCTCTCCTTGCCCGCGCGCATCGCGCGGCGGGAGGCGAGGTCGACCAGCGTGGGGGTGTCGTCGACGAACTCGTCGTCGGCGGCGTAGCGGGCCGGCGGGCGCCAGTAGTCCGGCTCCTCCGGCACGTCCTCCTCGTCGCGGTAGCGGCGGCCGGACCCGCTGAGCGGCTCGGCCGTGACCGGGGTGCCGGAGATCGGGCCGGCCGAGATCGGCTCACCGGAGACCGGGCGGGTCTCCCAGCGGCGGGGGCTGTCCCACGGCTCCTCCGGCTCGTCGGTCGCGCGCGGCGGCGCGGAGTAGCGGGCCACCTCGGCCGCGCTGGCGTACCGGCCGCCGTCCGGGGGTGCGGAGTGGCGACCACCGGTGTCCGGCGGCGCCGAGTGCCGGCCGCCGCTCTCCGGCGGCGCGGAGTACCGGGCGACCAGATCCTCGTCGTCGCGGGACCGGCGGCTCACCCGCTCCTCGGTCCGGGATCGGCGGGTCACGCGTTCCTCGTCGTCGCGGCGACGGCGGCGGCGGGACCGTTCGCCGTCGGTCCGGCGGACGGGCGCCGCCTCCTCGTCCCGCGTGCGGACGACGGGCTCGCGCTCGGCGTCGCGCCGCCGGGCGGCGGGGCGGACCGGCTCGCGCAGCGACCCGGGTTCCGGCACCACGGGTACGGCGAACCGCTCCGGATCGCGCCGCCGGGCGGTGCCGGCCGGTGCGGTCCAGGTGGCGGTCGCCTCGGCCCAGCGGCCCCGGCCGGCGCCGCCGTCCTCCTTGTCGGCTGCCTTCTTCCGGGCGAGCGCGGCGAACACGCCGGTACGCTCCTCGCCCTTGCCGGCCATCGCCTTGTCGAGCGCGACCGCCTGGTGCTGCTCGCGGCTGCGCTTGCCGAGGTGGACCGAGACGCGTACCAGCAGCGCCATCACCACGAGCACCACGCAGGCGAGGTAGCTCAGCACCACCCACGCGGCGGCCGGACGGCCGGCGTTGAGGCCGTGCACCAGCGCGAACGGCCAGGACACGTACGCCATCGAGTGCAGCGCGCGCCAGAACCACTTCGGACCGACCCCGGCGAACCGGACCCGGATCAGGCCGGTCCAGAGCACGCCCACCATCAGCAGCGCGGCGACGGTGCCCAGTCCGACGTAGACGCCGCTGCCGCTCAGGAACGGCACCACCGCGTCGGTCGGCCCGGCCCGGCCGATCGCCACCTTGGTGATGACGTGGAAGACCAGCCCGGCGACGCCGAGCACGCCGGTGGCCCGGTGCGCCGACTGGAGCAGCACGCGGTGCCGGATGAGCAGCACCAGGCGGTCGGTGGCGAGCAGACCCAGCATCACGGTGATGCTGAGCGAGACCAGGGCGACCACCCCGGCGAAGAACTCGGTGAAGAAGAATCCGTACGAGTACATGAGGCCGCCGGCCCCGGCCAACTCCAGGCCGGCCCACGCGAGGCCGAGCGCGGAGGCGGTCAGCGCCACCATCGCGGACTTCGACATCGTCCGGGCACCACGGCTTGTGCTGGTGGTCCGGACGGTCGTCGCCTTCTCGTTCTGCTGTGCCCGGGCCATCTGCTCCTCGATCGTCTCGCGGCGGCGCCCCCACCGGCCGACCCTGCTCCCACCTCAGGTACGGAGGGACGGCGCGGACGGATCACCTCCGGTGGCGAATTTCTCGGCCGGATTCTCGAACCGTCCGGAGCGGACGCGCGTGTAGCGCCTGACGCAACGACGGATGCCCATACGTTGACAGACTTTGCAACATGCTCGTAACCTTGCCGCAAATTTCAGCCTGGCTTGCAAGAAGTCGTCAGCTGAGACCTCTCCCCCGCACTGCCACCGTCCCCCGACCTCAGGAGTTCCGATGCTTCGACGTCGATGCCGATCGGCGCTTGTCGCCCTCGTCGCGTCCGCCGGCCTGCTCGTGCCCACCGTCGTCGCGGCTCCCCCGGCCGCCGCGGCGCCGTCCGGCACCAAGAACGTCATCGCCAACCTCTTCGAGTGGAACTGGCCCTCGGTGGCCAGCGAGTGCACCAGCACGCTCGGCCCCAAGGGCTACGGCTACGTCCAGGTCTCCCCGCCCCAGGAGCACGTCCGGGGCAACCAGTGGTGGGTGGCCTACCAGCCGGTCAGCTACCGGATCGAGTCGCGTAAGGGCACCCGGGCGCAGTTCAGCTCCATGGTGAGCACCTGCCACGCCGCCGGTGTGAAGGTCATCGTCGACACGGTGATCAACCACATGTCCGGCCAGGACGCGGGCGGCACAGGCTGGGCCGGCTCGTCGTACGGGCACTACAACTACCCCGGTATCTACCAGTCGCAGGACTTCCACTACTGCGGTCGCCCCGGCAACGAGATCAGTAACTACAACGACCGGTGGGAGGTGCAGAACTGCGAGCTGGTCAACCTCTCCGACCTGAAGACCGAGTCGGACTACGTGCGGTCGCGGATCGCGGCGTACATGAACGACCTGCTCTCGCTCGGGGTGGACGGCTTCCGGCTGGACGCCAGCAAGCACATGCCGGCCGCGGACATCGCCGCCATCAAGAGCAAGCTCTCCCGCTCGGCGTACATCGTGCAGGAGGTCATCTACGGCGCGGGCGAGCCGATCGGCCCGGGTGAGTACACCGGCAACGGCGACGTGCACGAGTTCCGGTACGGCAAGGACCTGGCCCGGATGTTCAACAACGAGCGCCTGGCGTACCTGAAGAACTTCGGCGAGGCATGGGGTTACCTGCCCAGCGGCACGGCTGCCGTGTTCATCGACAACCACGACACCCAGCGCGACGTCAGCGGGGTGCTGACCTACAAGAACCGTGGCACCTACGCCCTGGCCAACGCCTTCATGCTGGCCTGGCCGTACGGCTCGAAGACGGTCCAGTCCAGCTACACCTTCAGCAACCGCGACGCCGGCCCGCCCTCGGACGCCAACGACAAGACCAGGAACACCACCTGCTACTCCGGCTGGGAGTGCGAGCACCGCTGGCAGGTCATCGCCAACATGGTCGGCTTCCACAACGCCACGAAGGGCGCCGGGGTCTCCAACTGGTACGACAACGGCTACCAGCACATCGCGTTCAGCCGTACCGGCAAGGGTTACCTGACGATCAACGACGAGGACAGCGCGGTGAACGGCCGGTCGTACTACACCGGGCTGCCGGCGGGCCGCTACTGCGACGTCATCCACGGCACGTTCAGCAACGGCTCGTGCAGCGGGCCGGTGATCACGGTGGACTCGGGCGGCTGGTTCGCCGCGAACGTCCCCGCCCACGACGCGATCGCCATCCACATCGGCGCGAAGCTGAGCTGAGCCAGCCGGGCCGCGAAGCCCCCGTACCCGTAGCGGCGGGTACGGGGGCTTCCGGTCGGTTACAGTCGGTTTCGTGCTGTTCGACCGGTTCACCATGCGCCGGCGTCCCGGCTGGCTGATCGCCGCGCTCGCCGTACCGCTGCTGCTCGTCACCGCGCTGCTGGTCGGCCGCGCGCTCACCGCCACGCCCGCGCGCCAGGCGGCGCCACCCGCCGCCGCGCCCCCGGCCACGACCGCCGCGCCGAGCCCGCCCCCGCAGGAGTCGGTGCCGCCCGCCGCGCCGCCGCCGGACGACCTGCCGGTGGTCACCTACGACCCGGCGCCGCGCGGCTTCCCGCCCGACCCGGACCCGGCGGACACCCGCCCGCTGAGCGAGGGGCTGCGCCCGAACCGGAACGTGGCCGCGTACGACGCGCCCGGCGGCCGCCCGCTGGCGTTCCTCGCGCCGACCATCAGCGGCGTACGGTTGACAGTGCCCATCGTCGACCGCCGCTCCGGCTGGACGGCGGTGCTGCTGCCGTCGGCCAACCGCACCATCGCCTGGGTGCCGGCGGGCGGCTGGACCACTGTGGTGCTGCGTGACCAGATCCTGGTGGAGCGGCGCACCCACCGCCTCACCTGGAGCCGGGACGGACGGGCGGTGCGCTCCTGGCCGGTGAGCCTCGGCATGTCCGGGCAGCTCACCCCGCTCGGCCGCACCTTCGTGCTGGGCCGCACCCCGCCCCCGGAGGCCGTCTACGGCGGCGTCGACATCTTCGCCCTCGGCGCGATCCCCGACGACCCGGACTCGGTGCCCACCGGGCTGCGGGGAGCGCACATCGGACTGCACAGCTGGTACAACGACGACACGCTCGGCAAGAACGTCACGAACGGCTGCATCCGGCTGACCCGCAGCGCCCAGCGCCTGCTGCTGACCGAGGTGGAGCCGGGCACCGCCTTCGTGGTGGTCGACCGGCTCCCCTGACCGGGCTCAGCCCAGCAGCCAGCCGTTGGCCTCCGCCACCCGCACCGCGTCGGCCCGGTTGCGCGCGCCGGTCTTGCCGATCGCGGCGGAGAGATGATTGCGGACAGTCCCCTCGGACAGGTGCAACGTCGCCGCCAGCTCGGCCACCGTGCCGCCGCCGCGCGCCGTACGCAGCACCTCGGCCTCCCGTTCGGTGAGCGGGCTCGGCCCGGTGGCGAGCGTCTCGGCGGCGAGCGCCGGGTCGACCACCCGCAGCCCGGCGTGCACCCGGCGGACCGCGTCGGAGAGCTGCCGGGCCGGGGTGTCCTTGACCACGAAGCCGTTCGCACCCGCCTCCATCGCCCGGCGCAGGTAGCCGGGGCGGCCGAATGTGGTCACCACCAGCACCCGGCAGGACGGCAGCGCCGCCCGCAGCGCGGCGGTCGCGGCCACCCCGTCCAGGCCCGGCATCTCCACGTCGAGCAACGCCACGTCCGGGGCGGCGCGCAGCGCCTCCGGCACCACCTCGTCGCCGCGGCTCACCTCGGCCACCACTGTGAGGTCCGGCTCCAGCGACAGCAATGCGGCCAGCGCGCCCCGGACCAGCGCCTGGTCGTCGGCGAGCAGCAGCCTGATCGGCTCGGTCACCGGTGCGCCCCTCCGTCCGGAACCACCCCGGGCACCGTCACCCGGAGCAGGAAACCACGCCCGTCGTCCGGCCGCGCCACCGTCACCGTCGCGTCCAGCCGCCCGGCCCGCTCCCGCAGACCGGCCAGCCCGTGCCCGGCCGTCGTGCCCCGCTGGTCCGCCGGACCCCGCCCGTCGTCGCGTACCTCCACCGCCGACGGCTCCACCCGGACGACGCACCGGCGGGCGCCGCTGTGCCGCACCACGTTCGTCACCCCCTCGCGGACCGCCCAGCCGAACAACTCGTCGCGATCCGCCGGCAGCGGCGGCACCGACTCCGGCAGCTCCGCGACGACGCCCGCGGCGGCGAGCGCCGACCGGGCGCCGGCCAGTTCGGAGGCCAGATCCACCCCGCGGTACGCCCCGACGGTGCCCCGCACGTCCGCCAGCGCCTCCCGGGCCAGCCGCTCCACGTCGGCGATCTCGGCGGCGGCGCGGGCCGGGTCCAGCTCCATCAGCCGCCCGGCCAGCTCGGCCTTGACCGCCACCACGGTCAGCGAGTGCCCGAGGATGTCGTGCAGGTCCCGGGCGGCGCGGGCGCGTTCCTCGGCCACCGCGAGCCGGCGGATCTCCTGCTGGGCGGCCTGGAGTTCGCCGTTGCGCTGGGCCAGCCGGCTCACCCCGAACATGGCGAACGAGGCGAGCAGCACCGCGAAGACCAGCGTGCTCTCGTGCTCCCAGCCGGGCACCAGACGCGCGGTCACCGGCGGCGCCGCCGCGGCCAGCACCACCACGACCAGCGCTTCCGCCGGCGGCAGCAGGAACACCGCGGCGGCCGCCACGAAGACCAGTGTGGTCAGCCAGTCGCCGCCGGTGCCGGGGATCCCGGCGAGCCCGAGCGCGAGCAGCACGGCGATCAGCAGCCGGGCCCGGCCGGGCGGCACCGGCTGGTGGCGCTGCCGGCGGGCCCGGGACCACTCGAAGATCAGCACGTACGCCACGGCGAACGCGACGAGCGAGCCGATCCCGACCAGCCGCCGCCACATCTGCGGCTGGTGCAGGGCGGTGGTGAACGGGATGTTGAGGAAGAACAGCCAGACCGCCGCCAGCAGCCAGCCGGTGAACCGCCAGTGGCGGTTCACCGGCCGGGCCGGTACGGGCGGTGACGTCACGCCGATCACGCTAGACCTCGCTCAGACGCGTGTGGTGTCCCGGCGGAACAGCCGGGCCGCGCCGAGGCCGAAGAACGCGGTCCAGGCGGTCACGTTCGCCACCGCCGCCCAGTCCACCCCGGTGCCGGTCAGTGGCGCGCGGGCGAGCTGACCGACCCCGTACACCGGGGTGAACGTGGCGATCTGCCGCATCACGTCGGGCAGCAGCTCCAGCGGGACGAACAGGCCGCCCAGCATGGCCAGGATCGCCAGCGCCGGGCCCATGAACTGCATGACGTTCTCGGCCGGGGCGAGGTAGCCGACGAACAGCCCGAACGCGGCGAACACGAGCGCGCCGATCCAGGCGGTCAGGCCGGACTCCACCCAGACGTGCGCCGGCAGCCGGACCCCGGAAGCGGCACCGACGGCGAACTCCACGACGACGCCGAGCAGGCCGAGCACCATCGCGGTGGCCACCTTCGTCGCCACGTACGCGGCGGGGCGCAGCGGGGTCAGCCGCAGTTGCCGGCTCCATCCCAGCGCGCGTTCGGTGGCCACAGCCGCCCCGGCGCTGGTGGTGGCGACCATGGCCGCGTACACGGCCAGGCTGATCATGATCCAGCCGGTGACCGGCAGCCCGTTGTCCAGCTTCTCCCCGCGCGTGGGCAGCCCGAACAGCAGGAAGAACACGGCCGGCATGACCAGGATGAACAGCAGCGTACGGCGGTTGCGCAGCACCCGGCGTATCTCGATGGCGAGTACCGGCGCGCAGAAGCCGCCGAGCGGGGGCGGCCGGCGGTCGGCCGCGCGGGTGTCGGTGGTGGACGAGGTCGTGGCGGTCATGGCGAGGCTCCCCGGGTTCAGGCGGTCAGGGTGAGGAACGCGTCCTCGAGGTTGCGTGAGGTGATCTCCAGGTCCCGGGCGCCGGTGCGGGTCAGCAGGTGCCGGGCCACCACGTCGGAGTCCTCGCTGTGCACGAGCACCACGTCGCCGCGTACCTCGACCGACCGGACGCCCGGCAGCGCGGCGAGCGCGGCCTGGTCGGCGCCGGGCAGCGTGGCCCGCACGACCCGGCCGGCGGCCAGGTTCTTGATCTCGGCGGTGGTCCCGTCGGCGACCACGCGGCCCTGGCGGATCAGCACGATCCGGTCCGCGTACGCGTCGGCCTCGTCCAGGTAGTGGGTGGCGAACAGGACGGTCCGGCCGGAGCGGGCGTCGGCCCGGATCGCCTGCCAGAAGTCGCGCCGGCCCTCGACGTCCATGCCGGTGGTCGGCTCGTCCAGCACCATCAGGTCCGGGTCGGGCAGCAACGCGAGCGCGAACCGCAGGCGCTGCTGCTGACCGCCCGAGCACCTACCCACCGCGCGGTCGGCGATCCCGGCGATGCCGGCGCGCTCCAGCACCTCGGTCACCGGCCGGGTGTGGCCGTAGAAGTGCGCGGTCATCCGTACCGTCTCGGCGACGGTGAGATCCTTGAGCAGGCCGCCGGTCTGCATCACGGCGGCGACCCGGCCGAGCCGGACGGCGTCGGCCGGGCCGCCGCCGAAGAGGCGGACCGTGCCGGCGTCCGGGCGGGCCAGCCCGAGCAGCATGTCGACGGTGGTGGTCTTGCCGGCGCCGTTGGGGCCGAGGAAGGCCACCACCTCGCCGGGGGCGATCCGCAGGTCGAGCCCGTCGACGGCGGTCACCGGGCCGAAGGTCTTGGTGAGTCCGGCCAGGTCCACGGCCGGTGCGGGTTCGGTCATGCCCACGATGCTCCGGCGTAGGGTGTCCGGTTGCCCGGAGCGGCAGTCACCTTCCGGCCGTGACATTTGTCAGGGCGGAGTGAGGACCGCGCCGGGCGGGGTATGCCGCGGCATGAGCGCACCGACGGGACGGGTCGACACGATCGTGCTCATCCACGGGCTCTGGATGACCTCGCGGAGCTGGGAGCACTGGGCGCAGCGGTACACCACGCGCGGCTTCCAGGTGCTCACGCCCGCCTGGCCCGGCATGGACCGTGAGGTGGAGGAGCTGCGGGCCGACCCGTCGCCGATCGCCGCGCAGCGCATCGCCGACATCGCCGACCACTACGAGGCGATCATCCGGGACCTGCCGCGCCCGCCGATCGTCATGGGCCACTCGTTCGGCGGCCTGATCGCCCAGCTGCTGGCCGACCGGCGCCTCGGCGCCGCGGTGGTCGCCGTGCACCCCGCGCCGGTACGGGGCGTGCTCAAGCTGCCGCCCAGCACGCTGCGGTCCGGGTACTCCATCCTGCACAACCCGGCGAACCGGCACCGCGCCGTGCCGTTCACTCCGGAGGACTTCCGGTACGCCTTCGGCAACACGATCAGCCAGGAGCAGTCCGACGCCGCCTGGGAGCGCTACGCCGTACCGGGCGCCGGGCACGTGCTGTTCGAGGCCGCGTTCGCCAACCTGGACCCGAAGTCGGCGACCGAGATCGACAAGAAGCGCAGCGACCGCGCCCCACTGTTGATCACCGCGGGCGGCGAGGACCACGTGGTGCCCGCGTCGCTCGCGAGCAGCATCGCCAACCTCTACCGGAGTTCGACGGCGCTCACCGGCTACCGGGAGTTCCCCGGCCGGTCGCACTTCGTCGGCGGCGAACCGGGCTGGGAGGAGGAGGCGGACTTCGCGCTGGAGTGGGCGGTCGAGGCGGCGAACGAGTTCTCCCCGACAGTGGTCGCCGAGGCCCCTCGACGGCACTGACCCAGGCAGGCATTCATCGCGGCCGGAACCGCCGGGAGCACTCACCGTCGTGTCCGGGCCGGAGCAGACACCGCTGCCCACCGGCCAGCAACCGGTCGCAGAACACCCAGTGGCGGACGTTCTGGTCGTCCTCCGCCGACACAGTGGTGCCGCCGGGCTCGGTCTGTGGCAGGACGTGGGTCCAGTGCGCCACCACCCGGGCCAGCCGCTGAGCGGAGAGCAGGTCGTTGACGACGACCGGCAGGTGGATCACCCAGCGCTCGGTCACCTGTCGTATCCCCGTTCGTTGCGGGCCTGGGCCTGCTCCGACTGCCAGCGGCGCAGCGCGTTCTTGATCCGGTCGGTCTCCCGGCGGCTCTGGCCCAGCGCGTCGTAGACGGCGGCCAGGTCACCGGCGACGCGGTCGAGGAACTCCCGCACGTCCTGCGGGTCGAGCCCGCGCCGGCCCAGCGGGGTCGTCCGGAAGCTCCGCTCGCGCACCTGCCAGGGACGCAGCGGGTGGTAGGCCGACGAGCGGTAGCAGGTCGATCCGAGGACCGACCGCTGGCGACGCCGGACACGCCGGAGGAAGACGCGCATGACAGAACCTGCCTCTCACCGTCGAGATCGAACCGTGGAAGGGCGGGCCCGCCGGCCCGCCCCGCACCGGCGGACCCACCCCGGCACCTGCCACCGCAGCCTTCGACCAGCAGTACGTCAGCAGGGCACACATGGCCACTGAGCAGCGAGAACTCCACAATGGCCGCAGAGGCAGTGAAGCACCGGACCTAATCAAATGCAACGTCTAACAGAGAGCGTCGCATTGAAGCCGCATACGCTTAATAGAACTCAGCGTGACATGTCTATTGTTTCTGATACATCAGCGGCGTTTAATTGAGCGGAGGCGCGTCGACCAGGAACTTCACCATCGGAGGCAGGGGTGTCACAGGCCGTAACGGGATCGACCATGCTTCGGCGACAGCTGGGCAGGAAGCTCGAATCCCTCCGCAAGGCTGCCGGGCTGACGATGGAGAAGGCCGCCGAGGAACTGGACCGGGCGAGGGCAACCCTCTATCGCATCGAGAGCGGTGCCGAGAACGTCCGGTTCCGCGCGGCGGACGTGAAGGAGATGCTTAAGCTCTACGGCGCTTCGAAGGAGGACGCCGAACTGGTTCTCGCCATGGCATCGGCCACGCGAGAAAACAAGAACTGGTGGCACGACTACATCGGCTCGGGCCTGCCGCGCTGGTTCCAGCTCTACATCGGCCTAGAAGCCGCCGCCTCCGACATCCGCAAGTATCAGCCCGAACTGGTTCCGGGCCTGTTCCAGACCCGCGCCTACGCCGAGCAGGTATTCGAGATGCCGGGTGGTTCAATCGATGCTGGCGCCAGCGAGGAGCGGCAACGCGCAATCCAGCTCCGGATCGAACGGCAGGGGCTTCTCACCCGGTTCTCGGCTCCGCAACTGACCGTAATAATGAACGAGGCAGTCTTGCGCCGGCCGGTCGGCAGCGCAACGATCATGGCCGAGCAACTACACCAGATCCTGAAGGCCGCCGAACTACCGAACGTAACCGTACAGGTGCTGACTTTTTCTGCCGGACTTCACGCCGGGGCGATGGCCGGAGGATTCTCGATCATGAGATTCCCTCGGGACAGCAGCGGAAAGGAGGCCGAACCGCCCGTGGCTTACCTGGAGGCCGCCACCGGGGCGATCTACCTCGACAAGCCGCACGAGATCGCCGCCTACGACGCCATCTGGGCGGACATGGCCGGCCGAGCCCTCAACGAGTCCCGATCGAAGAATCTGATCCAGCAAGTCGCAGAGGAGTACTCCCGTGCCTGACCTGACCGGCGCCGTCTGGCGCAAGTCGAGCCGCAGCAACAACGGCGGCGACTGCGTCGAGGTCGCCGACAACCTGAGTGGCGTGGTCGGGCTCCGCGACAGCAAGGACCCCACCGGCCCGGCTCTCGCTTTCCCGCCGGGCAGTTGGGCCGCCTTCATCCGGGCCGTCAAGAGCAAGACCCTGAGCCGCTGAGCCGGCGAAAGTGACATCTGCTCCTCCGACTGGTCGAACGAGAGGCGTACATGTCCCGAACCACCCGCGACGTCGACGACGAACTCTTGGCCGAGGCCGGGGAGATCCTCACCACCGGCGCCAAGAGTGCCACCGTCAACGCCGCGCTTCAGGCTTCGGTCAACCGGGAGAAGCGACGGGAGTTCGCCGACTGGCTCAAGAGCGGCGGCCTGCCCGATCTCACCGACCCGAGCAGATGACGAGCCGTTAGCCGCACGAGGCGGGCGCATTGTCTGCCGCGACAAGTCGGCGCCTGCCCGATGGCCGAAGCGGCTCCGGTCCTCACTCCCACGAGTCGGAGATGTCGAGAACCTCGAGGTCGGGCGGCGCCGCTGCCGCCACCGTCTCGGCGTCCCGTGTCACCAGGTAGCAGCGGTAGAGCACGGCGGTGGTGATCGCGTGGGCCACGTCGAGCGGCACCTTGCAGCTCGCCGCGATCCGCGCCACCCGTCGGCTGGTCGGGCCGTCATAGACCGCGATCTGGATGTCCCGGTCCGCGTCGAGGAGCAGATCGAGCAGGTCGGCGGCAGGGGTACCCGCGACCTGAAGCTGCGCCTGCCCGAGGCAGAGCGCCGGGATCCACACCTCCTGCTCGGGATCCTCCTGCGCGAGGGTCAGCAGCGCACCCGGCTCGACGCTGTCCCCCGCGGCGTACGCGAGCAGTGCGGAGGTGTCCAGGACAAGCCCGTTCACGCGGCGGCCGCCCCGTCAGCGTCCCCGAACTGGCGCAGCCACTCCATGTTCCGCTCGTGCTGCTCGTCGGTGATCGGCGATTGCTGGGCCAGCCTCCGGCGGGCCCGATCGACGTCCTCGTCGGTCACCACATAGCCGTGCTCGGCCCATCGGGCTCGTAGGCCGTCCGCCCGCATCTTCCGCCGGAGCAGGTCGGCGATGAAGCCGGACGTCGTCCCCTGCGACCGCTCGACGTACTCGGCCACGTCGTCGGGCAGGCTGATCGTGATGCGCCGCGTCATACTCTCACCATAGCTCGCGCATACTCCGCTTGCGATACGGCACGCGGGCGTCGTCCGGCCCTGGTGTGCGAGTGGGTCCGCCGGGTATGACGGGAACATGAGGGCGAGTTTCCGTCTGGGTCGAATCGCCGGCGTACCGGTCGGCGTCAACTGGAGTGTCCTGGTCATCTTCGTGTTGATCGCGTGGGCACTGTCGGCGAGCCTGTTCCCTTCCTCGTACCCCGGTCACTCCCCCGTCGCCTACGTCGCGGCCGGCCTGGCCGCCGCTGTGGTCTTCTTTCTCGGTCTGCTCGCCCACGAGGTGGCACACGCGGTGGTCGCCAAGCGCAACGGCATCGAGGTCGAGGGCATCACGCTGTGGCTGTTCGGTGGCGTCGCCGAGCTGAAGGGCGAGGCGAGGAACCCGGGCGCCGAGCTGCGGATCGCCGGGGTCGGGCCGCTGGTCAGCCTGATCATCGGCGTGTTCTTCGCGGCGATCGCGGTGGCGGTCGCGGTGACGGCCGGGGACGGCCTGCTGCTCGGGGCGCTGTCCTGGCTCGCGGGCATCAACGTCCTGCTGGCGGTCTTCAACGTGCTGCCCGCCGCCCCGCTCGACGGCGGGCGGCTGCTGCGCGCGGCGGTCTGGAAGTTCACCGGCGACCGGACCAAGGCGTCGGTGGTGGCGGCCCGCGCGGGCTGGGTGCTCGGTGTCGTGCTGATCGGACTCGGGCTGTGGCGGTTCTTCACCGGCGCCGGGTTCGGCGGGCTGTGGCTGGCGCTGATCGGCTGGTTCCTGCTCGGCGCGGCCGGCCAGGAGGAGCGCGCCGCCCGGATGGGCGACGCGCTGCGCGGCGTCCGGGTGGGCGACGTGATGACGCCGCAGCCGCAGACCGCGTCCGGCGACCTGACGGTGGCCGACTTCGTCGACCACTACCTGTTCGCGTACCGGCACTCGGCGCTGCCGCTCACCGACGGCGGCAGGCCGGTCGGCCTGGTCACGCTCGATCGGGTACGCGGCATCGCGGCGGACCGCCGCGCGTCGACCACGCTGGCCGAGGTGTCCTGCCGGGCCGACGAACTGGTGCTCGCCCGCCCGGAGGAGCAACTCACCGACCTGCTCCCCCGGCTCAACGAGTGCACCGACGGCCGGGCCCTCGTGGTGGTCGACGACCAGCTGGTCGGCATCGTCTCGCCCAGCGACATCAGCCGGGCGGTCCAGCGCGGCAGTCTGCGCCAGCAGATGCCCGCCGGGCGCTGAGCCAGTCCCGAGGAAAGCCGGCTCAGTCCCGGGGGAAGTAGCGGTCCATCTCGGCGGTGCGGAACTTCCCCTTCGGGTCGAACTCGCGCAGCAGGGCGGCGAAGTCGGCGTGCCGGGGGTACGCGCCAGCAGGATCGCGGTCGAACAGCTTCCCCCAGTGCGGGCGCGGCGCGAACGGGGCGAGCCGTGCCTCCACCTCGGCCAGCACCGGCGCGACAGCCACCGGGTCGCCGACCCAGGTGAAGTGCAGCGCCAGCGAGTCGCGCTGGAAGTTCGGGCTCAGCCACAGCTCGTCGGCGGCGACCGTACGCAGCTCACAGATCTGGAGCACGGCGGCGATGCGCTCGGCGACCGGGTCGAGCGCGGCGAGCGCCGCCGACGCGTCGCTGCGGGCGACGTGCCACTCGGACTGCAACTCGTCGCCGCTGCTCGGGGTGAAGCCGAGCCGGAAGTGCGGCAGCCGCTCGTGCCACGGCCCCGGCTCACCGAGCTGCGCGGTGCAGTGCTCCGGCGACATGCCGGGCACCGGATGCCGGGGCGAGTCGGCGGCCGCCGTGTCCAGCCAGTCGGCGGGCGGCGGCGCCTGGTCCGCGTCCTGCTTGACCCACACCTGGTCGAAGCGCTCCGACCGCCACGAGGTGAAGACGCTGACGCTGTACGCGGCGTCGAGCGCCTCGTCCAGCGCGGCGCGGGGCAGGCCGAGACGGACGTGCTGGCGCACCGCGTACGTGGGCACCACGTCGAGCGTGAGCCGGGTGACCACGCCCAGGGCGCCCAGGTTGACCACCAGCCCGGCGAAGCGCGGGTCACCGCGGTCCACGGTGATCAGGTCGCCGTCGGCGGTGACCAGTTCGAGCCCGGCGACGGCGGCGGCGAGGTTGCGGTTCCGCGCGCCGGAGCCGTGGGTGGCGGTGGCGACCGAGCCGGCCACCGAGATGTGCGGCAGCGAGGCGAGGTTCGCCAGCGCGTACCCCCGGGCCTGGAGCGCGGTGGCCAGGTCGCCGTAGCGGACGCCGCCCGCGACGGTGACGGTCCCCCGCTCGGGGTCGAGCGCGACGGCGGGTGGCAGGCCGTCCAGCGCGACCTGGATGCCGGTGGTGTCGCCGAGCCGGTTGAACGAGTGGCCGGTGCCGACGGCCCGGACCAGGTCGGCCTCCGCGACCAGCCGGCGCAGCTCGTCGGCCGAGGTCGGCCGCGATCGGGTACGCGCCGACCAGCTGACGTTTCCGGCCCAGTTCGTGTCCGTCATGCGCTGCATCATGCGCCATCATGCGCCGGCAGGGTTGCCCCGGCCACTCGGCGGGAATCCTGGCGGGATGAGCAGCTACCGCGACCCGAGCCTCCGCGGCGACGTGTACCCGTCGGAGGAGGAGATCGACCCGACCGGCGTGGGGCCCATTGCCACCGCGCCGGTGCCGGGGCCCACGCCGGAGCCTGAGCCGGACCCGGTGCCCCACCCGGGGCCGCCGCCGCGCCAGGCGTCGGGCCGGTCGATCGTGACCCGGCACCTGGACGGCTCCGTCGAGGTGGTGACCGACCTGGATGGCGACGGCGTGGCCGACGTGGTGCAGGTCGACCTGGACGGCGACGGTGTGCCGGACGTGACGTACCTGGACAGCGACCGCGACGGCCGCCTCGACACCGTCCGCCGCGCAACCCCACGCTGACGCACCGCCGCCGACGCGACTGGGCACAGATCTTGGAGTTGTGGCGCCCGGATTGTTCGGTTAAGCGAGGCTCGCCAGGTGCCACAACTCCAAGATCGCGGGCGTTTGACGTTCCGCTAGGTGGGATCGTTGGAGATCTTGGCAGGAAAGGGCCCCTATGGGGGCCGTTTCGTACCAAGATCTCGCCGGGGGCCGGGGGCCCCTGATGGATCCGCTGCGGGCAGCGCGCCGGCGGTCAGACCTGGGGCATCACCTCGGCGGCCACCAGCTCCAGGTGGTCCAGGTCGGCCAGGTCGAGCACCTGGAGGTAGACGCGCGCGCTGCCCGCTTCGGCGTACCGGCCGAGCGTGTCGACGACCTCGGCGGGCGTGCCGGCGGCGCCGTTGGCGCGCAGCTCGTCCGGTTCGCGCCCGATCGCCTCGGCGCGCCGCCTCACCTCGGCCTCGTTGCGGCCGCAGCAGAGCACGAGAGCGTTGGACCAGGTCATCGTGGACGGGTCGCGATCGATCTCGGCGCAGGCGTCGCGTACCCGCCCGAACTGCGCCACGGTGTCCTCGACCGAGGCGAACGGCAGGTTGAACTCGTCGGCGTACCGGGCGGCCAGGCGGGGCGTGCGCTTCGGCCCCATGCCGCCGAGCAGGATCGGCGGGCGGGGGCGCTGCACCGGCTTGGGCAGTGCGGGCGAGTCGCTGACCGGGTAGTACGTGCCGGGGAAGTCGAACGTGGAGCCCTCCGGGGTCGACCAGAGCCCGGTGATGACCGCGAGCTGCTCCTCCAGCCGGTCGAACCGCTCCCCCAGCGGCGGGAACGGAATGCCGTACGCGGTGTGCTCCTCGGCGTACCAGCCGGTGCCGATGCCCAGCTCGACCCGGCCGCCGCTCATCTGGTCGACCTGCGCCACGGTGATCGCCAGTGGGCCTGGTAGCCGGAACGTGGCGGCGCTCATCAGCGTGCCGAGCCGGATCCGGGTGGTGTCGCGGGCGAGCCCGGCGAGCGTGGTCCAGGCGTCGGTCGGGCCGGGATCACCGCTCACCGAACCCATCTTCAGGTAGTGGTCGGAGCGGAAGAACGCGGCGAAGCCGGTCTCCTCCGCCCGGCGGGCCACGGCGAGGAGCTGGTCGTATGCGGCCCCCTGCTGGGGCTCGGTGAAGATCCGCAGTTCCATCCCCCGAGCATATGGAGCCGGCCGTGCCGGGGCAGCGCGACCTGTCATTCCTTGTCAGGCATATAACCGGTGAGGCATATTAGGCAGGTGACCGTCGACGCCTTCACCGTGCTGGCCGAGCCCTCCCGGCGCCGCATCCTCGACCGGCTGCGCCGGGCGGAGAGCAGCGTCGGCGAGCTGGTGGACGCGCTGGGCATGAGCCAGCCGGCGGTCTCCAAGCACCTGCGGGTGCTCCGCGACGCCGGTCTGGTCACCTGCCGCACGGCGGCGCAGCGACGGATCTACCGGGTCGACGTCGCACCGCTGCGGGCCGTCGACGACTGGCTCGGACCGTACCGGTCGATGTGGACCACCCATCTCGACGCCCTGGAACGCCATCTCGACAGTCAGGAGTGACAGATGGACCGCGACACGTTCCGTCCCGGCCCGCTCGCCCGGGTCAAGCTGACGCCCGAAAACGAACTGGTTTTCGTCCGCGACCTGCGGCACCCGCCGGAGAAGGTGTGGGCCGCGCTCACCGACCCGGATCAGCTCGCCGCCTGGGCGCCGTTCCTGGCCGACCGCGACCTGGGCCGTACCGGTGACGCCGTGCTGAGCACCGTCGACGGCGAGCAGACCCACCCGGCGCCGGCCCGGGTGCTGCGCGCGGACCGGCCGGCCCTGCTGGAGTACACCTGGGGCGACGATCTGCTCCGCTGGGAGCTGGCCCCGACCGGCGACGGCACCACACTCACGTTGCGGCACCGGGTCGGCCGGCCCGGCCTCGCCCCGATGACGGCCGCCGGGTGGCACCTCTGCCTCGACGTCGCCGGCCGTCTGCTCGACGGCGACCCGGTCGGCCCGATCCGGGGCGCGGAGGCGAAGGACTTCGGCTGGGCGGACCTGCGCGACGCGTACGCCGAACGCCTGGGCCACGACTGACCCGCCGCGCCCTATGCGTCGAGGTGGTCGGCGGGCGCGGTCTGCAGCAGCCAGGCGAGGGGCATCCGGGCGTGCTGCCGGCGTTGGCGCGGCATCCGACTCGTCACCCCGTCCGGCGGCGCAGCCAGCCGGCGGCGCCGCCGACGAGCGTCGTACCGATCGTGGTGCCGATCGCCACCAGCGCCGCCCCCACCGCCCACAGGCCGCTGTCGTCGGTCGACGCCGCGTGCACCGCCCACGGCACGGTGAACGCCACAGTCATCACGGTCGCCACCAGCCAGATGTTCAACCACCAGCCGGCGACCGCGGCGAGCGCACCCAGGGTCAGCACCGCGGCGGCGACCTGCCAGACCGCGTACGGCCCGCTCGTCGCGCCGGTCTCCGGGTCCACGGTCCAGCCGGACTCCCAGCTCAGCCAGGCCGCCCAGGCACCGGCCGTGGCCAGCGCCAGGAGCAGACCGCCGAGCAGCGTACGTCTCGTCGTCACACCGGAAATCCTTCCCGGCCGTGGCCGGTGGATGCCTGAGCATCCGTACTCGATTTCCGGCCCGGGGTGGCAAGATCGCGGGCGTGACGAGTGTGTCCCGCCCGCTGCCACGGCTCGTGCCGGCGGAGGCGTTCGCGGACGTCCCCGCGGACCGGATCCTGGCGGTGCTGGAGGCGGTCACGATGGTCCTCACGCTCCCCCACCGCGCCGCCGGGCGGGTGGACGCGCTCGTGGTGCCCACCGGCCAGGGCGAGGACTGGCGTCTCACCGACGCGATCGGCCTCTGGGAGAGCGTCCCGGCACTGCGGCACCTGCTGGTGGCGAACACCGATCCGGCCGAGCGGACCTACCGCCCGCTCACGCTCGACCGGCTGCGCGGGCTCGGCCTGCGCCGGACCGACGGGGTCGTGCTCCAGGCCGAACCGGTCACCGGCACCGGCCGGCAGGCCGCGTGGGTCGTGGAGCAGGTGCGGTCCCTGGGCGTCGGCAGCGTCGCGCTCGTCGTCTCGCCGTACCACCTGGTCCGGGTCTACCTCACCGTGCTGCGGGCCTGCGACGACGCCGATGTGCGGATCCCGATGGTCCCGCTGCCCGTGGCTGTCGCACCGGACGCAGCGGTGCCGGAGACCGGCGCGGCCGGGTACGACCTGGTGGCCGGCGAGGTCAGCCGGTTGCTGCGCTATCCCGGCCAGGGGTGGACGGCCACCCCCGAACGGCTGCGCGACTACCTGCGCTGGCTCTGGTCCGAGCACCGTACCCTGCTCACCGGCGCCTGAGAGTTCGCCGGCTGGGGACCGCGCCGACGTTCGGAGCGGGCCTACGCGTCGGGGATCCGGACCGTGAGCACCCGGGTGAGGACGCGGAAGCCGGCCGCGTCGTACATCCGGCGGGCCGGGTTGCCGTCGACCACCGACAGGCCGACGGACGGCAGGCCCGCCTCCCGCGCGCCGCGCAACGCGTGGACGAGCAGCGCCCGGCCGAATCCGCGGCGCTGCGCGCGGGGCGCGACGCCCAGGTTGAGGATCCAGACGCAGTCGTCGTCGGTCCACGGCACCGGTCCGGCGCACAGCACGTGCCCGGCGCTGCGGCCGTCCGGGTCGAGCAGCCGGGCCGAGGCGGGCACCAGGGGCGGCACCGGCTCGCCGGTGTCGAACATCGCCCGTACCTCCCGGGTGTCGCCGGGCTGCCAGCGGCCGTCCGGGTGGTCCGGGCCGTACGCCGCGTCCAGCCCTTCGGCGAGGTCGTCGTCCCAGCCGGGGGCGCCGAGCGACCAGCCGTCCGGCAGCACCACCGGTTCCGGTACGCCGGTCAGGTCGTGCCGCATGTCGGTGGCGGCCCGGTGCAGCTTCAGGCCGTCGGCCACCAGTGCGGCCGCCAGCGCCTCGTCGGGCGTCTCCAGCCGGTGCCCGGCGAGGTCGCGCCGTACCTGCGCGACGAGCCGGGTGAGCGGCGCCTCGGGCAGCGGCCGGACCTCGGCCGCGACGCGCGTGCCGTCGTCGTCCCGCAGCCGCATCCGGGCCAGCGGGGTGTCGTCGTCGCCGAGCAGCAGGACATCGGCGGGGTCTTCGGCGTGGGGTCGTACCGGCATTCGCGGGAGCGTACCGGGCACGCCCCGGTCCCGCCCCCCGGTTTCGCTTCCCGCCGATCTTGAGCTGTGGCGCCCGAATCGCCCTGCTCGGCGGCATTCGTTCACCGCCACAGCTGAAAGATCGACGAGCACGCCCGTGGGCAGGGGCGCGGCAGGGCCTAGGGTTGGGGGGTGGGCAGGATCGATCGGGGCGGGCGGACGATCGGCGCGAACCCGGCGGCGGTGTACGACGCGCTCGTCAACCGGGCCGCCCTGGAGGCGTGGTTGCCGCCGGACGGGATGGGCGGGCGGATCGAGCGCTGGGATCCACGCCCGGGCGACGGCTTCCGGATGGTGCTCACCTACCTCGACACGGCCGGCAACCCCGGCAAGACGTCGGACGCCACCGACGTGGTCGACGTCGGGTTCGCCGAACTCGTACCGGCGCACCGGGTGGTGCAGACCGCCGTGTTCCAGGCCGACGACGCGGCGTACGCGGGCACCATGAACATGAACTGGCACCTCACCGCGGCCGGCGAGGGCACCGAGGTGACAGTCACCGCCACCGGCGTACCCCTGGGCATCGACCAGGCGGTGCACGAGGAGGGCATCGCGTCCTCGCTGGCGCACCTGGCCACGTACCTCGAATCGGGCACCTGACCACGACGGCGGCCGCGCGGTCGTGGTCAGTCGTCGCCGCGGACGCGGGCGTGCAGGTGCATGTCGTGCCGTCCGTCGTCGTGCACGGCCGCGCTGCGCTTGGTGCCCTCCAGCCGGAACCCGGCCTTCACCGCCACCCGGCACGACGCCGCGTTGCCGGTCGAGTGGTCCAGCCAGAGCCGGTGCAGCCGGCCCTCGGCGAGCGCCCACGCGCTCACCGCCCGCAGCGCCCCGGAGGCCACGCCCGCGCCGCGGGCGGCCGGAACCACCCAGTACGCGCACGCGGCCTCGCCGTCTTCGAGGTTGACGCCGCCCAACGTCATGCGGCCCACCACCTCACGGCCGTCGCGCGTCACCGCCCAGCTCGCGCCCGTCTCCTGCCGCCAGGACCGGTGGAGGTGAGCGAACCAGTCGAGCACCTGCTCCGGGGACGCGGGCCGGCGGGTGTGCCAGCGGCGGATCTCCGGATCCTGGTACGCGGCCAGGACGGCCGGTGCGTCCTCGTCCGCCCAGGGGCGCAGGACCAGGCCGTCGGCCGTGGACAGCGTGGGCTGCGGGCCGGTGGTGAGCGTGCCCGCAGGAACGGCGGGTGGTGTGGACAGTGGAAAGCGCATGCCCGACTGTCCGCCGCCGCCCGCCCCGGGTGTCAAGTCGCCCGCGTGTCGCTAGGGTGCGAGCCATGGCGGTGACGGCAGCGGGCGTCTTCCGGCGTACACCGCGGGAACGGGCCGACCAGCGACTCGCCTGGGAGCGCGCCGACCAGCCGTTCTTCGCCGGGGCCTGCCACATCCTGGCCTGGGTGTGCCGGGCGACCTACCCGGCCCGGCCGGTCGGCCTCGCGGGGTTGCGGTTCGCACCAGTACTGGGGTGATCCGCTCGTCCACGCCGGGATCCCGGTGCCGGCGAAGCGGTTCCGCGAGCGCCGGCCCGGGCACGCAACCGCCTACACTGCGCCGCGTGGACCAGGCCGCACCGCACACCGTCAGCTCACTCGCGTCCGACCTGCGCATGCTCGGCGTGATCCCGGGCGACGTCCTGCTGCTGCACTCGTCGTACCGGAGTCTCGGGTTCGTCGCCGGCGGCACCGAGGCGGTGGTGCTGGCGCTGCTGGCGGCGCTCGGGCCGGAGGGCACCCTCGTCGTGCCGACGCACACGCCGGACAACACGGACCCGGCGGAGTGGCGGCATCCGCCCGTACCCGACGCGTGGTGGCCGGTCATCCGCGAGCAGACACCCGGCTTCGACCCGGCGCGCACGCCGAGCCGGTGGATGGGCGCCGTCACCGAGACGGTACGCACCTGGCCGGGCGCACGACGCAGCGACCACCCGCAGGTGTCCTTCGCCGCGCTCGGCGCGCACGCCGCCGACGTCGTGGAGGGCCACCGGCTAGACGACGCGCTGGGTGAGCACTCCCCGCTCGGCGCGGTGTACCGGCTCGACGGCAAGGTGCTGCTGCTCGGCTGCGACCACAGCTCCAACACCTCGCTGCACCTGGCGGAATGGCGGCAGGCTTCGCCGCCGCGGGCGGTGGCTGGCTCGGCGGTACGGCTGCCGGACGGCACGAGCCGGTGGACCGAGTGGACAGACGTCGTCACCGACGAGGACGACTTCGACCGGCTGGGCGCCGACTTCGAGGCCACGGGCGGCGCGACGATCGGTCATGTCGGCAGCGCCACTGCCCGGGTCATGCGCCAGCGCGCCCTGGTCGACTTCGCCACCGCCTGGATGGCCGCGAACCGCGGGGGCTGACCTCCCGCCTCGCGTTGAGCTTGCGAGGGCACCGGGCACGACGGGACGCTCGTTCAGTCCGGCGGCTTGGGGGCGAAGGGGTTACGGCGGGGCTGGCGTAGTTCCCACTCTGCCGGGCAGAGGTGGTTCCACGCGGCTCCCGTCACCGATCGCCGATCGGGCAGCTCACTGCCCCAGGCCGGCGAGCGGTTCTCGACCTGCCGGACGTAGCGCTCGAAGACGACCAGCTCGCGGTACTCCGGATCGTGCCGCCACAGCGCGTACGGCTGCTCGCGCAACCAGTCACACGCCGCGTCACCCTCGGCGACCATGTCCGCGGCCGGCGGCAAGACCGCCAGCGGCCTGTCGTTCTGCCGATCGCCGTACTGCTTGAGGTACGCCAGGTATCCGCTCTCGTCCCGGGGGTGGGTCGCGTGGACGCCGACGACGGTCACCGGTACGGCGAGCAGCGCGGACACGGCCAGCGCCGACACCACCCACAAGCGTCTCTTCACGCGGCAACCATAGGTCGCCGCGCATTTCTCCGCCGCCCCCTGGCAGCGGCGAGCCCCGCCTACGATCCTGCGCATGAGCTCGCCGCGCCTGCGCCTTCTCTGCTGCCTCGCAGTGCCGCTCCTGGCAGCCTGCGGCGCCGGACCATCGGAGGTGGCGGCAGCGCCGCCGACGTACACCTGTTGTGAGGCCCTGGACGTGGACAGGCCGTACCAGCCGGGCCAAACCCTGACCGTCCACTGGACGGTCGAGTCCCCGGACGAGCCGAGTTCCACCTCGCCGCAGGTCGAGCTGGCCGCGCGGCTGACGGGCCCGTACGGCACGGTGGACGATCTCAAGGCCGCTTCGACGGTCCCAGGGCTGGTCACCTTCTCGGCCGCACCGGTCCGGCCGGCCGGCACTCCCGGGGAACGTCCCGTCAGCACGATCGTAATCGGTTCCGCAGCCAGGCCGGGCTTCTACGACCTGGTCACCTCAGTGATCGACGGGGGCAGCACCACGACCGGTGGCAGCAGCATCGTCCAGGTGGTGCCCAAGCCCTGAGCGCCGGGAAACCGGAGGGATCTCCCGCGGCGGGCCCGGCTCAGCCCGGCACCAGCCGCCTCGGAACTCCACTCCGGGGACGCCCTCAATGAGGCGGCTGATGTCGGCCACCGCCCCGAGTGAGTCAGCGGTCCAGCCGGTTGATGGTCGGCACGGCGTCCGACATGTATCGTCACGCTTCCGCAAGATCGCGAGATGGGATACGACGTGACGGTACGACGGCTCGGCCTCTGCGTGGCGGTTGCTGCGACGCTGCTCCCCGCCTCGGCGTGTGGCCGTGCCGACGAGATGCCGAGCACGCCCACCGCCGTGGCGGCGAGCACCTCCGCGGAGTCGCCCACTCCCGTGCCCACGACGCCGGCGGCCACACCGAGCCTCGCACCCGAGCCCTCCGCGACCCCTCGCCCCTCGGGGACGCCAAGGTCCTCCGGAACCCCCCGGTCCTCGGCTTCCCCTGCGGCGGCGCCCACGACCAAGAAGGCCACGCAAGTGGCCACCACCAGCAACAAGGCGGCCTGCACCGCCGTCAGAGGTCCGTTGGAGAAGGCCATCGCCGGCCTGATCATCCTGGCCGGGGTCGCCGCCAGTTCGACAGTGGAGGCCGAACTCGTCAACGCCCGGGCGGAGGCGATCGACCGGCTGGTCAACCTTGAGGCGGCAACGAACCGGGTGGCCCCTGAGCAGCAGGACCGCATGCTGCGGAGAAAGTTCGGGCCGCTCATGATGGCCGCGGGCCGGAAGGGCGCCGAGGTCCGCTCGATCAAGCCCAAGCTCGAATATGCGGAAGCGATCGTGAAGATGGCGAGCGACACGGGCGACCTGGAGAGCGCGGTCGACAAGCTCGAGCCGACCTGTGGCAGGTACTGGTAGCTCGGCTGGGCAGGGCCTGAACCGGCCACTGTGTCATTCCCCCTGGCCTCCATCTTCAGTACGTTGGTCGATGATGGAATTCGCCGCCGTGCTGAAGTCGATCCTCGTGGCCATCGTCATCGTCTCAGGGCTCGGGGTTCTCTTCTTGATGGGTTACCCATCACGCTTCGGGGTGGCGGACCGGAGCGAAGCCGAGCGCGCGGAGATGATTGAGACCGACCGTCGACATCATCGTCTGGTCAACCGGGGAATGTCAGCAGTCATTTCGATCATCACCGGCGTGCTCGCGGTAGCCATCCTCACCGGCCCTTCGGACAAGCAATCCAGCGGGCTTGTCATGGCGGCACTGTCATTGGTCAGTGCCGCTGTGTTCGTGCTGCTCATTCGCCGGGATCGGAAGCGGGCTGGGGGTTAGCAGAAGATCTCGGACGGCTGGTCAGGTGACCGCCCGGCGCTCCCGGTCAGCGCGTCCGCCGTTGTCGGGTGGGCGTCGGCGTCCTCGGAAGGTCTTGGCTGTACTGACGCGACAGCTGCTGGTGGCGGAGTCGGTGACCGGCGTCAACGGCGGGCGGCGGGTCGCGCTGCTGCGGACTCAGTGCGGACCGAGAGCGTCGGACCGGGCCTCGACGCGATCGGCTCGGGTCGCCGCCGCCACGGCTGACCAGGGCAAACAACTGGTGGGGCGGGCGGGGTTCGAACCCGCGACCGAGGGATTATGAGTCCCCTGCTCTAACCGGCTGAGCTACCGCCCCGTGACCGCGCCGGATCGTAACCCGCCGATCGTTGCGCGGACCACCACCTACCGGGCGGAAACACTGCCGCGACAGCACGATGGGCAACGCGAGGATAACAACGCGCAACCCGCCGACCAATCGCTCAGGCGCGCCGCAACGCCGCGAGAACCTCGCCGACCGTACGCCAACCGCTGGCGAGCGCCCCCTGGATGGACGGGCTGTCCCGGTGGTCCCCGGCCACGTACAGGCCGTCGCCGAGCGCCACCGGCTTGCGCAGCCGGCCCTGCGGTGGCGGGGCGGCGGGGAGCGCGTCCGGCACGGTGACAGTGGTGAGGTGGGTCCAGTCGGCGGTGGAGCGGCCGTAGAGGCGGTCCAGTTCGCGCCGGATCACCGGTTCCGGCGGGGCCTGCGGGCCGACCACGGAGGTGGCGACCAGGTGCTGGCCGTCCGGCGCGTATGTGGGCGCCGCCCGGCTGATCACCACCGTGTTGGCGACGAGTTCGCGCCGGTCGCCGTCGAGCAGCAGGATCGGCTCGTCCAGCGGCGCCGTGCCGGTGCGGTGGTAGTAGGTGGTGTACGCGTGCATGCGTACCCGATCGAGGCCGGGCAGCAGCGTGGCCGCAGCGGGCGGGTCGACCGCGACCACGACGGCGCGGCAGGTGATCTCGCCGGACGGGGTGCGGACCCGGCCGGGCGCGACCTCGGTGACCGGGGTGTTCAGCTCGATCAGCTCGGCCGGCAGCGGCGCGGCGACCGCCCTCGGTAGCGCCTGCATCCCGTCCGCGGGCAGGCCGATCCGGCCCCGGGCGAAGGAGCGCATGATGACCGCGAGGACGTGGCTGGAGGTGGCCAGCTCGCGGTCGAGCAGCACGCCGGACAGGAACGGCCGGAGCAGTTCCTCGATGATCGCGTCGGAGAGCCCGGCCCGGCGCAGCGCCTTCTCGGCGCTGGTTTCGGGCGTGCCGAGCAGCCGCCCGACCGGCACTGTGGCGTAGCCGGCGGCGAGCGTGGCGAACCGCAACCGGTCGGTCAGCGAGCCGATGCCGGCGGTGAGCGTGCCGGGCGCCCCGGCGGGTTCGCGCAGCGGGTTGACCAGGCGTTCCAGGCGGTCGCCGCGGCGCACCAGCACGCCTGAGGTGAACCAGCCCATGCCGAGAGTGCCGACGTCGACCAGGCCGGCCAGGCGCGGGTACGCGGTGTTCAGCACCTGGAAGCCCCGGTCCAGCAGGAACCCGTCGACGCGGTCGGTGGCGACCCGCCCGCCGAGCCGGTCGCCCGCCTCCAGCAGCCGCCACGGCACGCCGGCGCGGTGCAGCCGCCGGGCCGCGGCGAGGCCGGCCAGGCCGCCGCCGACGACCACCACGTCCGTGTCAGCCACGGTCCACCCCCGCCCCGGCGCGGTCGCCCTCGCGGTGCGACCGCGACAACCGGCCCGGCCACCGGACCTTCGGCCCGATGTCGTACGCGAGCGCGGGCACCAGCAGCGAGCGGACCACGACGGTGTCCAGCAGTACGCCGACGGCGACCGCCCCGCCCAGCACCACGAGCGGCAGCACGGCGAGCGCCTCGGCGCTGTGCACCTCGGCGAAGTGGGCCATCTCCACCGTCCTCGAATCGACGCATCAATCGACGCAGTGGGAGTCTAGGTCGACGCCGACCATCCTGCCGGGCGAGCGAGGGCCGGGGGCGGAAACCGGGCAGCCCGGGCGTGGGCGGGGCGTGGGAACGACGAACGCCCGCCGGCGATCCGACGGGCGTGACGTGGAGCGAAGCTCCCCCGATTGGACTCGAACCAATAACCTGCCGGTTAACAGCCGGCTGCTCTGCCAATTGAGCTACAGGGGACCGTGCACCGCCCGGTTCGGATCTCTCCGCTCCGTGCGACGGGGACAAGAGTACAGGACATCGGGGGGTGGTGCGCCAGGGGGTTACCGGAGGAGAGCCTGACCGGCTGACGCACCAGGATTACGGACAAATCGTCATCTCGGCACAGGGAGGCATGAGCGGAGAGCAGGATGGGTAGTTAGTCGTCGACAGAGAACGCAGGCGCGAGACGGTCATTCCGCCGAGCTGGCGGAAACCGGCGAGAGCGTCAGGTACGGAAGGAGCCGCCATGCGCGGAAAGATCATGTTTCTTGGCGGGCTGGCTGCGGGATTCGTCCTGGGCGCCCGTGCCGGCCGGGAGAAGTACGAGGAGCTGGTGGTCCGTGGGCGCAAGGTGCTCGACCACCCGACCGTCCAGGAGGCGGCCGGGGTCGCGCAGGCCCAGGCGAACCGGCTCTACTCGGAGGGCAAGGACAAGCTGGGGCAGACCAAGCTCGGTGAGAAGCTCGCCACCAACGGCGGCAAGCCGGGCATGACCGAAGCCGACAAGCCGTTCGCCGGCACGCCGGCCGCGGTCGGCAGCCGCAGCGCCAACGGGACGGGCTCGGCCAGCGCGTCCGGCTCGACCACGACCGGTACGAGCACCAAGCCGTCCAGCACCGGCACCACGCTCTGACACCAGCGGACAGCGGGCCGGTCACCTCCGGGTGACCGGCCCGCTCCCGTGTGCGTGGGCACGGATGTGGCACATTCTCCGTGGGGAGGTGGCCACATTGCCGATGGTCGGACCGGAGACGGCGGATCAGGCGCGACTGCTGCGCCTGCTGCGCGACGACGGCCCTCGCTCCCGGGTCGAGCTGGCCGACCTCCTCGGCCTGCCCCGGGCCCGGTTCGCCGCCGAGGTGGACCGGCTGACCACGCTCGGCCTGCTGGAGACCGCGGGGCCGGCCGCGTCGCGGGGCGGCCGCCGGTCGTCGCTGCTGCGCGTCGGCGCGCAGGTCCGGTTCGGCGCGGTGCTCGTCGGCGACGGCCTCCTGCGGGTCGCGCTCACCGACGGCGAACTGAACCCGCTCGCCCGGCATGACGAGCCGGTGGACGTCCGGCTCGGCCCGGACGTGGTGGTCGGGCGCATCGTCGAGCTGCTCGGCAAGCTGCGCGTCGAGGCGGGACTGTCCTCACTCACCGGCGTCGGCGTGGCGCTGCCCGCGCCGGTCGAGGTCCGCGACGGCTCGCCGGTCTCCGCGCCGGCCCTGCCCGGCTGGCACCGGTTCCCGGTACGCGACACGCTCGCCGCCGAGCTGGGCTGCCCGGTGCAGGTGGACAACGACGCCAACGCGATGGCCCTCGGCGAGCGGCACGCCGGCACCGGCCGGCCGTTCGACGACTTCCTCTACGTCAAGCTGGGCGAGGCGATCGGCTGCGGGCTGGTGCTCGCCGGCGCGCTCTACCGGGGCGCGGCCAGCGGGGCCGGCGACATCGGCCACTTCCAGCTCACCGAGGACGGGCCGCTGTGCGGCTGCGGCAACAACGGGTGCGTCGAGGCGTACTGCGGGGATGTCGCACTGGTGCGGGAGGCGGTCAGCGCCGCGCGGGCCGGGCGCTCGACGGCGCTGGCGGACCGGCTGGCCGCGGTCGGGACGCTGTCGGTGGCCGACGTCGCGGCGGCGGCCGCCGAGGGCGACCCGGCGGCGCAGACGCTCGTCCGCGACGCCGCCCGCCGGCTCGGGCGGGTGCTGGTCGGGCTGGTCAGCTTCGTCAACCCGGCCATCGTGATCATCGGCGGCGCGCCGGCCGGAATCGGGCCGGTCCTGCTCGCGGAGATCCGGGGCGTGGTCTACCGGCGTTCCACGCCGCTGGCCACCGGCAGCATGCCGATCGTCCTGTCCGACCTCGGCGACACCGCCGGCCTGATCGGCGCGGCCCACCTGGTCAGCACCCAGACCTACGCCGCCCGCTAACCCCCACCCCCACCCCCGCCGATCTTGCACTTTCGGCCCGCAGGATGCCGGGTTGGTCCGTTATCGGAGGGCCGCAAGTGCAAGATCGCGGGAGCGTGGGGTGCGGGGTGCGGGGTGCGGGTGTGGCGGGGGTCAGTCGCGGCTGCTGAAGGCGGCGTCGAAGGCGGCGCTCGGGGCGTCGAACGCCAGGCGGCGGACGAACTGGAGCGCCTCCGGCGCGCCGACCAGGCGGTCCATGCCGGCGTCCTCCCACTCGACCGAGATCGGGCCGTCGTAGCCGATCGCGTTCAGCGCCCGGAAGCAGTCCTCCCACGGCACGTCGCCGTGGCCGGTGGAGACGAAGTCCCAGCCGCGCCGCAGGTCGGCCCAGGGCAGGTGGGAGGAGAGCCGGCCGCGCCGCCCGTCGCCGGTACGGACCTTCGCGTCCTTGCAGTCGACGTGGTAGATCCGGTCGGCGAAGTCGAAGATGAAGTTCACCGGGTCCAGTTCCTGCCAGACGAAGTGCGACGGATCCCAGTTGAGCCCGAACGCCTCCCGGTGCCCGATCGCCTCCAGCGTGCGCTTCGTGGTCCAGTAGTCGTAGGCGATCTCGCTGGGGTGCACCTCGTGCGCGAACCGCACCCCCACCTCGTCGAACACGTCCAGGATCGGGTTCCACCTGTCGGCGAAGTCCTGGTAGCCGCGCTCGATCATGGCCGGCGGCACCGGCGGGAACATCGCCACCGTGTGCCAGATGGACGAGCCGGTGAAGCCCACGACGGTGCGTACGCCGAGCTTCGCCGCCGCCCGCGCGGTGTCCTTGATCTCCTCGGCGGCCCGCTGCCGCACCCCCTCCGGCTCGCCGTCGCCCCAGATGCGGGCGGGCAGGATGTCCTGGTGCCGCTCGTCGATCGGGTGGTCGCAGACGGCCTGGCCGACCAGGTGGTTGGAGACGGCGAACACCTGGAGGTTGTGCTTGGCGAGGGTGGCCCGCTTGCGCTCGATGTACGAGTCGTCGGCGAGCGCCTTGTCCACCTCGAAGTGGTCGCCCCAGCAGGCGATCTCCAGCCCGTCGTAGCCCCACTCGGCAGCGAGCCGGCAGACCTCGTCGAACGGCAGATCGGCCCACTGGCCGGTGAAGAGCGTGATGGGTCGCGCCATTGTCCTTCTCCCCTGTGGTGATGGGGGATTCCGTCGCGGACCGGGGCGAGGACGACCGGAGGCGGCGGCGCGTGGGAACCGGTGGACGCCGGAGCGTCTGCTCCCGGACGGGTTGCGCCTCCCGCCGGGTCACCGGCCACCTCGCGGTCGCCGCCTCCACTCTATGGCCTCCGTCAGGGCAGGGTCCAGCGCTGGTTCGCCGCGCCGGTGCACGTCCACAGGTGCACCGCCGTGCCGTCGGCCGGGTTGTTGCCGGACACGTCCAGGCAGTTGCCCGACTGCGGGTTGCGTACCGTCCCGTCGGCCTGCGCGGACCAGGTCTGCGCGCCGGTGCCGTTGCACGCGTACAGCTGGATCTTCGTGCCGTTGGCGTTGCCGCCACCCGACACGTCCAGGCACTTGCCCAGGGCCTTCACCGGCCCGTTCGGCGTCACCGTCCAGGACTGTGCCGACGAGCCGTTGCAGGTGTAGAGCTGGATCTGCGTGCCGTCGGCCGACGACCCGCCCCGCACGTCCAGGCACTTGCCGGCCAGCCCCCTGATCGGCCCGGAGCCGCCGGTGCCGGTCGAGCGGACCAGCGTGAAGTCGTCGACGTCGAACAGCCCGGAGCCGCTGCCGGTGAACGTCAGGTAGGCCGTCTGCGTACCGGACGGCACGCCGGTGAGCGCGGTGCTCACGTCCGCGAACGTCGTCCAGCTACCGGTGTTCGGCACCGCCACCTGGCCGAGCACCGGGCCGGTGGGCGACCCGGTCCGCACCTGGAGCGTGCCGCCCGGGCCGCCGGAGACCACCCGGGCGCGCAGCGACGTCACACCGGTCAGGTTCAGACCCGGGTACGCGGCCCAGTCGCCCGGGTCCACGTACCCCAGGGTCTGGCCGCCGTTGGCACCGGCCTTGGGGTACGCGCTGACACCGCTCGCCGAACCGAACGCCTCGGCCTGGACCGTGGTGTCGCCGGTCGGCGGCGGCGTGCCGCCGAGTTCCTTGATCCGGATGTTGCGGAACGACACGTCGTCGCCGGTGCCGTGGTTCTGGATGCCGACGTGCCCGGCGAGCGACCGGACCGGGTCGGTGTTTGTGAAGTCGTTGATGCGGACGCCGTTGAGGAAGACCTGGAGCCGCTCGCCCTCGACCAGGATCTCGTAGGTGTTCCACTCCCCCGCCGGGTTGAGCGCCGCGTCCCGGGCCGCCAGGTCGGCGGACTTGAACCCGTAGACCGCGCCGGTGGTCCGGTCGGCCGCGTCGGTGGGGTCGATCTGGACCTCGTAGCCGTTGCTCACCGCCGAGTTCGGATCGCTCGACGGCGGGAAGCCGACGAACACGCCCGAGTTGTCGTCACCGGCCAGCCGCCAGTCCAGCTTGAGCGAGTAGTTGGTGAACTGCTTCGCGCTGTACCAGTACAGGCCCATGCCACCGACCGAGGTGAGCGTGGCGTCGGCGTTGGTGAAGCTGCCCGGCCCGGCCTGCGACCAGCCGGTGGTGCCGCCGTCGTAGAGCGCGGTGTAGCCGGTCTCCGGCCGGCAGTCGGCCTTCGTGCGCCCGGCGGCGTAGCGGATGCCGCCGAGCAGGTGCGCCCGGAACGCCGCGTCGGCGTAGGACGCCTGGGTGTGGCCGCCGCCGGTGTAGAAGGACCGGCCGCCGCTGTACGTCTTGCACCAGGCGTGCGGGTGGTCGCCGCCCATCGAGCCGCCGGAGTACGTGGACTCGTCCAGGCTCGCCAGTACGTGCGCGGTGGACCGGGCGTTGGTGCGGTAGTCGTACCACTCGTCGGTGCGGTTCCACCGCTGGGGTAGGTGCGCGGTGGCCGCGTGCGCCCGGTCCTCCACCTTCACGGTGGCCGGCTGGATGGCCGGGTGGGAGGCGAACCAGGCGCCGACCAGGTTGCCGTAGAACGGCCAGTCGTACTCGGTGTCGGCGGCGGAGTGCACGCCGACGTACCCGCCGCCGGCGCCGATGTACGCCTCGAACGCCGCCTGCTGGGTGGCGTTCAGGACGTCCCCGGTGGTGTTGAGGAAGATCACCGCCTCGAAGCGGGCCAGGTTGGCGGTGGTGAACTGGGCGGCGTCCTCGGTCGCGGTGACCGTGAAGTTGTTGGCCGCGCCCAGTTCCCGTACCGCCTGCGTGCCGGCCGCGATGGAGTCGTGGCGGAAGCCGGCGGTCTTGGAGAAGACGAGCACGTCGTAGGGGGCGTCGGCGGCGGCCGCCGGGCCCACGGGGACGGTGCAGGCGATGACGGCGAGGACGGCGGTCACCGCCCCCAGCGCGGTACGCACGAGTTTCATCCGGTTCTCCTTCATCCTCACGGCATGGTCCAGCGCTGGTTCGCCGCGCCGGTGCACGTCCACAGGTGCACCGCCGTGCCGTCGGCCGGGTTGTTGCCGGACACGTCCAGGCACTTGCCCGACTGCGGGTTGCGTACCGTCCCGTCGGCCTGCGCGGACCAGTTCTGCGCCCCGGTGCCGTTGCACGCGTACAGCTGGATCTTCGTGCCGTCGGCGCTGCCGCCACCCGACACGTCCAGGCACTTGCCGAGCGCCTTCACGGTGCTGTTCGGCGTCACGGTCCACGACTGCGCCGTCGTGCCGTTGCAGGTGTAGAGCTGGATCTGGGTGCCGTCGGCGGTGGCGGCGTTGCGCACGTCCAGGCACTTGCCGGCCAGGCCCTTCACCGGGCCGGTGCGGACCGCCGACGTGGTGAACGTGAACGCGTCCAGGTCGTAGAGCGCCCCGCTGCCACCGGCGAACGTCAGGTAGAGCGTGGTGGTGCCGGCCGGCGGGTTGGCGATCGTGCCGGTGACTGTGGTGAACGAGTCCCAGGCGCCGGTGACCGGGACGGTGGCCGAGCCGAGCACGGTGCCGGTGGCCGAACCGGCCCGCACCTGGAGCGTGCCGCCGGCCCCGGCGGACGAGACCCGGGCGGTGAACCCGGTGGCGTCGGCCAGCAGGTACGGCTGGAACGCGATCCAGTCCCCGTTCTGGATGTCGCCGACCGTCTTGCCGCCCTCGGCGGTGGCCTTGTCGAACGTGTTGATCCCGGACGAGGTCTTGAAGTGCTCGGCCTGCCGGTGCCGGGGCTGGAGCGTGTGCTGGGTGTGCGTGGTGAGGCCGCCGGTGTCGGTGTACTCGGCGTCGAAGATGGCGAAGATGTTCGCCGCGTCGTCGTGCTCACCGTCGACGGGTACGGCGATCGAGCCGGTGCAGCCGGTCGCCGAGGTGATCTGGTGGCCGTGCTGGTCGTGGCCGAGCACGTAGGTCATCTTGACCTTCGTGCAGTCGATCGTGGCGTCCTCCGGGTCGGTGACGGTGATCCGGAACGGCACGGTGTCGCCGAAGGAGAACAGCTTGCCGTTGCCGGGCGTCTCGATGACCACAGTCGGCGCGGTGTTGCCCACTGTGACCGTCACGCTCGCGGTGCCGGTGGCACCCTGCGGGTCGCGCACGGTGAGCGTGGCGGTGTACCTGCCGTTCGCGGTGTAGGTGTGCGAGGGGTTGGCGGCGGTGGAGGTGCCGCCGTCGCCGAACGTCCAGGTGTACGTCAGCGCGCCGCCCTCCGGGTCGGACGAGCCGGCCGAGGAGAAGGCCACCGTCAGCGGCGCGGCGCCGGAGGTGCGGTCGGCGGCGGCGCGGGCTACCGGGGCGCGGTTGGCGCCGCCCAGGTAGTCGAAGCGGTACAGCGCCGAGTTGGCGTCGCCGTTGAAGTAGCCGGTGCCGTAGTCGAGCACGTAGTAGGCGCCGTCCGGGCCGAACGCGGAGTCCATCACCTGCTTGCCGGTCCACGGGAAGGTGTCGATGGTGCCGGGTGAGCCGTCCGCGTCGACGTGGATCGGCTTGATCCAGCCCCGGCCGAACTCGGTGGCGAAGAACTGCCCGTCGAACGACTGCGGGAACTTCGTGGTGGACGGGTTCGCCGCGTCGTACCGGTAGACCGGGCCGCCCATCGGCGACTCGGAGCCGCCGCCGAACTCGGGCGGGCTGCCGGCGTCACCGGCGTAGCGGATCCAGGACGGCTTCGCCGCCGGCAGTGTGGCCAGCCCGGTGTTGCGGAACGAGTTGTTCGTCGGGCCGCCGGTGCAGTTGTACTTCGGCCCGGCGGTGCCGGTGGCGAAGTTCCATTCGGCGTACGTCTCGGCCGCCGTGTTGGTGCCGGTGCAGTACGGCCAGCCGTAGTTGCCGGGCCCGATGACCCGGTTGAACTCGACCTGCCCGGACGGCCCGCGCGCCGTGGTCGTGCCGGCGTCCGGCCCGTAGTCGCCCACGTAGACGACGCCGGTGGCCTTGTCGACGCTGATCCGGAACGGGTTGCGGAAGCCCATCGCGTAGATCTCCGGGCGGGTCCGCGCGGTCCCGGGCGCGAAGAGGTTGCCGGCCGGGATCGAGTACGTGCCGTTGGCGTTCACCTTGATCCGCAGGATCTTGCCCCGCAGGTCGTTCGTGTTGCCGGCGCTGCGCTGCGCGTCGTACCCGGGGTTGCGGTTGGTGCGCTCGTCGATCGGCGCGTAGCCGGCCGAGTCGAACGGGTTGGTGTCGTCGCCGGTGGACAGGTAGAGGTTGCCCGCGGCGTCGAAGTCGATGTCGCCGCCGACGTGGCAGCACAGCCCCGGTCGGCCGGTACGTCGAGCACGTCGACCTTGCTGGCCTGGTTGAGCGTGAAGTCGGCGTTGAGCGTGAACCGGGACAGCCGGTTGACGCCCTGCCAGGCGGAGAAGTCGCTGCCGGTGGCGGGCGCGTCCCCGGCCGGGGTGGACAGCGGCGGCGCGTAGTAGAGGTAGATGTGCCGGTTGGAGGCAAAGCCGGGGTCGACGCCGACGCCCTGGAGCCCTTCCTCGTCGTGGGTGTAGACCGGCAGCGTGCCGATGACTGTGGTGGCGCCGGCCGCGTCGGTGCGGCGCAGCGTGCCGTTGCGGGCGGTGTGCAGGACCGACCGGTCGGGCAGCACCGCGAGTGACATCGGTTCGCCGGTCTCGGCGACACCGCGGGCGAGTTCGACCTGCTGGAAGTCGCTCGCCAGGATCGGGTGGGCGGACGCCGGGACGGACGTCGCGGCCACTGTGACGGTGCCGGCGGTGGCCGCGAGCAGCAGCGCTGCGGCAGCGGCGAACGGTCGTCGGGCACGGGGGTGGTGGGGGTGGCTGGACATGCTGTGCTGTCCCTTCCTGACGCGCGCAGCCAGGAACGGGCGCGCGTCGCGCCGGATGCCGAGCGGGGGATGCTGCGCCGGCCTGCCGGGGAGATCGGCGGGCCGTGACCTCCGGTCAGGACCGGCGGTCACCTCGCCGAGGCGGGCGGTGCGGGGCGGTCACCTCGGCGAAACAGCGTTGTGCTGTGCACGACATTAAGACCTTTCGATCGACCTGTCCATAGCTTCTGATCGATCTGCTTTGACTTTCGGCGCTCAGCGACAAAAGTGGGCGTCACTCGTGGCGGTCGACCGCCCGCTCCGCGAGCGCCGCAAGCACCCGTCGCGCCGGCTCCGCGAGCGGCAGCGCATCCAGCGCGACCAGTGCGGCGTCGGCCCGGGTGCGGATCATCCGCTCCACCGCCTCCCGGGCGCCGGACTCCTCCACGACGCCCCGCACCTCGGCGGCGCCCGCCTGGTCCAGGCCGGGATCGCCGACCAGCTCCCCCAGCCGGGCCGCACCGGCCGGGGAGGCGGACGCCCGGGCCAGCGCCAGCAACACCGTCGGCTTGCCCTCCCGCAGGTCGTCCAGGTTGGACTTGCCGGTCACCGCCGGATCGCCGAAGACGCCGAGCAGGTCGTCGCGGAGCTGGAACGCGTCCCCGAGCGGGTCGCCGAACCCGGCCAGCGCGGCCACCTCCTCCGGCGCGGCGCCGGCGAGTGCGGCGCCGATCTGCACCGGACGCGTCACCGTGTAGCGGGCCGTCTTCAGCCGCACCACTGTGAGCGCGTTCGCCACCGAGCCGTCCCCGGCCGCCCCGACCACGTCCAGGTACTCCCCCGCGATCACCTCCGAGCGCATCCGGGCCAGCAGCATGTGTCCCAGGCGCAGCCGCTCGGGCGGCAACCCGCACCCGTGGAACATCTGCGCCGACCAGGTGGCGCAGAGGTCGCCGCAGAGTACCGCCGTCTGCCGGCCGTACGCCGCCGGGTCGCCCGGCCAGCCGCAGCGGGCGTGCAGCTCCGCGAAGAGTCGGTGCAGCGTCGGCGCGCCCCGGCGGCGGTCACTGCGGTCCACGATGTCGTCGTGGATCAGCGCGAACGCGTGGAACAGCTCCAGCGACGCCGCGGCGACCACGATCGGCGAGGCGTCCGGGCCGCCGAACCCCCGCCAGCCCCAGTAGCAGAACAACGGGCGCATCCGCTTGCCGCCGGCCAGGACGAACCAGCGCAGAGCGGTGTGGACGGCCCCCGTACCGTCGTCCGGCCGATCCGGCTCTCTCGCGTCCAGGAACGCGGCGAGCGCGGCGTCGAAGCGGCCCCGCAGCAGGGCCAGGTCGGTCGGTGCGACGGTTACGGTCATGGTGCCTCCCAGGCCAGTCCGGCGAGTTCGAGCAGCAACGCCTTCACGTCAGTGGCCTCCACCCGGGGCCGGATCGCGGCCCGGTCGGAGCAGAGCAGCACCGGGCCGTCCGCCGGGTCGGCGGGCAGGCGCCCGTGTGAACCACGCACCGCCCGCGCGCCCGCGTCCAGCCCCACCACGCTCATCAGGTAGCGCAACCCGAGCTTCTTGCGGGCCAGCGCCACCGCCGCCCGGCGCTTCGCCGCACCCGGGGCGGCCGGGTCGACGAACAGCTCGGCCGGGTCGTAGCCGGGCTTACGGTGGATCTCCACCAGCCGGGCGAAGTCCGGTGCCCGCGCGTCGTCGAGCCAGTAGTAGTACGTGAACCAGGCGTCCGGCTCGGCCACCAGCACCAGCTCACCCGAACGCTGATGATCGAGCCCGTACCCGGCCTGCCCGGCGGCGTCGAGCACCTCGGCCACGCCCGGCAGCGCCGCGCACCGCTTCGCCACCGCCGGCACGTCCGCCGGATCCTTGACGTAGACGTGCGCCACCTGGTGGTCTGCCACCGCGAACGCCCGTGACGTCCACGGGTCGAGATATTCCATCCCGGCCTGGGTGTAGACCCGCAACAGCCCTTCCGCGCGCAGCATCCGGTTCACGTCCACCGGGCGGGACACGTCGGTGATGCCGTACTCCGACAACGCCACCACCGTGGCGTTCCGCTCCCGCGCGGCGTCGAGCAGCGGGCCGAGCACCGTGTCCAGCTCGGCCGCCGCGGCGGCCGCCTCCGGGCCGGACGGCCCGAAGCGTTGCAGGTCGTAGTCCAGGTGCGGCAGGTAGACCAGCGTCAGGTCGGGGGTGTGGTCGGCGAGGATGCGCTGGGCCGCCCGGCTGATCCACGCCGAGGACGGCAGCCCGGCGCCCGGACCCCAGTAACTGAACAGCGGGAACGTGCCGAGCGCGTCGGTGAGGGTGTCGCGCAGCTCGGGCGGATCGGTCCAGCAGTCCGGCTCCTTGCGCCCGTCGGCGTGGTAGACCGGGCGCGGCGTGACAGACCAGTCCACGTCCGCGCCCATCGCGTACCACCAGCAGACGTTCGCCACCCGGTAGCCCGGCTCGACGCGGCGGGCCGCCTG
Source organism: Micromonospora sp. WMMB482 (assembly GCF_019038635.1). NCBI lineage: Bacteria > Bacillati > Actinomycetota > Actinomycetes > Micromonosporales > Micromonosporaceae > Micromonospora > Micromonospora sp. WMMB482. The sequence continues at coordinate 724,374 of NZ_JAHOPD010000020.1, forward strand.
CCACACCTTCTCGCCGCCGACGAGCCCGTGGTGCTGTCGCCACAGCAGCACCTCGCCCAGGTCGCGGAAGTACCAGCCGTTGCCCACCACGCCGTGCCCGGCGGGCGGCTCGCCGGTGAGGAACGTGGACTGCGCCGAGCAGGTCACCGCCGGCAGCACGGTGCCCAGCTCGGCGGCGAACCCGGCGTCGGCCACCGCGCGTAGCCGCGGCATGTGCGCCAGCAGCCGCGGCGTCAGCCCGACCACGTCGAGCACCACGAGCCGCCGGCTCACGAGGGCACGCCTTCCGCCGCCCGCGGACCCGGAGCGCCCGTTCCGCCGCCGGCGGCCAGGCCGAGGGCGGTCAGCTCGTCGCGGGCGAACGCCAGCTCGGCGGCGATCCCGGCGGCCAGGTCCGCGTCGCCGCTCGGCCGCTGCGACGCCGGCAGCACCCCCCAGGTGTACGTCTCGACGTCCAGGTGGTCGCAGCCGGCGACCGGACCGGCGAACAACGCGGCCAGCGCCTCGCGCAGCACCGGCACCGTGGAGCGCAGCGGCGGCTCGGGCGGGGCGTGCAACGGCACGTGGTAGTGCACCCGCCACGCCCCTGGTAACCGCGCGTCGAGTGCGGCGTCGAGGTCGTCGGCCGCGAACGCCGGATCGGCCGGGTCGGTGGCGCCCGCGCAACCGGCCGCCCGGGTCTGGTGCAGGAACCTCGGTTCGACGAACCGGCGCAGCGCCGCGCTCGCCCCGGCCGGGTCGGGCGCCTCGACGGCTGCGGACACCTGGACCTTCACCACCGGCAGCCCGGCGGCACGCAGCCCGGCCAGGGCATCCGCCGGCTGCTCCCAGGCGCACGCCAGGTGAGCGAGATCCAGGCAGATCCCGAGCCGGTCGGTATCCATGTCTGAGAATACCTTGCGTGCTTGTCCCGTCGACTCCACGAGACAGCCGGGTTCCGGCTCGAAGCCGACCCGGATCACCCGGCCGGTCTTCCGCTGCACGGCGGCCAGCCCGTCGGCCAGCGCGTCCAGCCGGCGCCGTGCGGTGGCCGCCCGCCCGGCGTCCCACGGCGTACGCCAGGCCAGCGGCAGCGTCGAGATCGAGCCCCGGACGGCGTCGTCGGGCAGCAGGTCGGCAAGCACCCGGGCCAGGTCCAGCGTGTACGCCGACCGCTGCGGCGTGGTCCAGTCCGGGTGGTACACCGCGCCCTTCACCACCGGGGCCTGGAACGCGGCGTACGGGAAGCCGTTGAGCGTGACCACCTCCAGCCCGCGTACGGCCAGCTCGTGGCGCAGCCGGCGGCGGGCCGACGGGTCGGCGGCGAGCGCGGCGGCCACCGGCGCGGCCAGCCAGAGGCCGAGCCCGAGCCGGTCGGCGCCGAGCGCCCGGCGGACCGCCACCGCGTACGTGTCGAGCTGCGCGACGATGCCGGGGAGGTCCTCGGCCGGGTGCACGTTCGTGCAGTAGCCGAGATGGACTGTGGTGCCGTCGGCGTGACGCAGCCGCATCACTGCCCCCCGCGCACTATCGAGTTGCCGGCGAAGGTGGGGTCGCCCGCCTCCAGGCCGGTCAGGTCGAGCCGGCCGGACCGGCCGTAGAACTCCACCGGGTTGCGCCACAGCACCCGGTCCACGTCGTCGGCGTCGAACCCGGCCAGCAGCATCGCCTCCCCGGTGGCCCGGGTCAGCAGCGGATCCGAGCGGCCCCAGTCGGCGGCCGAGTTCACCAGCATCCGCTCGTAGCCGTACCGCTTCAGCAGCTCGACCATCCGCGGCGGCGACATCTTCGTCTCCGGGTAGATCGAGAATCCCAGCCAGCAACCGGTGTCGCGGACCAGTTCCACAGTCACCTCGTTGAGGTGGTCGACCAGCACCCGTCCGGGGTCGATGCCCGACTCGGCGACCACGGCGAGCGTGCGCTCGACGCCGCGCGCCTTGTCCCGGTGCGGCGTGTGCACCAGCGCCGGCAGGTCGTGCGCGACGGCCAGGGCGAGCTGACCGGCCAGCGCGGCGTCCTCGGCCGGCGTCATCGCGTCGTAGCCGATCTCACCGACCGCCACCACGCCGTCCTTCTCCAGGTAACGGGGCAGCAGGTCGAGCACCGGGCGGCAGCGCGGGTCGTTCGCCTCCTTCGGGTTCAGCGCCACCGTGGCGTGGTGCCGGATGCCGAACTGGCCGGCCCGGAACGGCTCCCACCCGATCAGCGAGTCGAAGTAGTCCACGAAGCTGTCCACGCTGGTACGCGGCTGGCCCAGCCAGAACGCCGGCTCGACCACCGCCCGGACCCCGGCGGCGGCCATCCGCTCGTAGTCGTCGGTGGTGCGGGACGTCATGTGGATGTGCGGGTCGAAGATGCGCATGTCACGCCTCCGTGGTGGGGATGGTCAGCCGGCGCAGCAGGCCGGTCGCGTCGGCGGGCAGGTCGCGACCGGCGGCGTGCCGTTCGGCGGCGAACGCGGCGAGCATCCGGGCCAGCTCGCCGTCGGCCCGCTCCGGCAGGCCGTCGACCACCGCCAGCGGCACGCCGGTGAACACGCACTTGAGCACCGCCTGCCGCCAGGTCGCCTGCTCCAGGTGCCGGGCGTACGGGCCGAGCGCGGCGGCGACCAGCCGGGTGTCGTTGGTGCGGATCGCGTCGTGCAGCAGCGGCACGCACTCCGCGCCGATCGGCAGCAGCGGCAACGCGCGCAGCACGGCGCGTTTCTCGGCGGCGTCGCCCTGCCGGTAGAGCGTCTCCGCGGCGGCGGCGTGGCCGTGCGGCAGCGCGGTCAGCAGCAGCGCCCGCGCCGCCTCGTCGGCCGTCCAGCCGGGCAGGTCGGGCAGCGGGCCGCGACCGCACCGCCGGGCGGCGGCGGCGAAGAACCGGCCGACGGCCCCAGGCTCGGTCGCGACGCGGCGCAGCGCCGCGTCCAGCCACTGCGGATCGGGTACGCCCCGAAGTGCGGCGCGCAGTCGGTCGGGTGTCATGCCGTCTCCCCTCTGCCGGGTGGAAGGTGGTGGGTCACCGCCCCTCGCCGCGCGAGGCGGCGGCGCGCAGGAAGTCCAGTGAGCGGGCGGCGACGGCCGGGGCCGCGTGCGAGTGCCGGGGCAGCTCCACCGCCACCAGGCCGCGGTATCCGGCGTCGGCCAGGGCGCGCAGCACCGGCGGGAAGTCGATCTCGCCGGTGCCGAACTCCAGGTGCTCGTGCACACCCCGGCGCATGTCGTCGATCTGCACGTTGACCAGGTGCGCGGCGACCGCCGACACGCACTGCGGCACCGGCAGCGGCTCCAGGCAGCGGCAGTGTCCGATGTCGAGCGTGATGCCGAAGCCGGGCGGCGCGCCGAGCGCCTCGCGCAGCCGCCACCAACCGGCGATGTCCTCGACGAACATGCCCGGCTCCGGTTCGAAACCCAGCGGCACGCCCGCGTCCGCCGCCTCGGCGCACACGGCCGCGCAGCCCGCGACCAGGCGGTCGGCGGCGACGTCGGGTGGTACGCCGGGCGGGCGTACGCCGGCCCAGAACGAGACCGCCTCCGCGCCCAGGTCGGCGCCGATCCGGACGGCCCGGCGCAGGAACTCCACCCGCCGGGACGGGTCGTCGTGCAGCAGCGTCGGGGCGTGCTTGTGCCGCGGGTCGAGCAGGTACCGGGCGCCGGTCTCGACCACCGCCGCGAGCCCGAGCGCGTCCAGCCGGCGGCGTACGGCGGCGACCCGGCGGGCCAGGCCGGGGGCGAACGGGTCCAGGTGGTCGTGGTCCAGGGTGAGCGCGACGCCCACGTACCCGAGGTCGGCGAGCACGGCGAGCGCGTCGCCGAGCCGGTGGTTGGCGAAGCCGTTGGTGCCGTACCCGAAGCGCAGCCCGCCCGGCCCGGACAGCGGGCCGGCGGTGGCCCGGGTGGCCGGCGCGGCGGTCATGTCGGTGAGATCAGTCGGGCCAGGCGGCGGCCGAGCGGGGCGGCGCCGGCCACGGCGAGGCCGAGCAGCCGGGCCCCGGCGCGGGCGGTCAGCGCGCCCTGCAACGCGGGCAGCCCGGTGATCCCGGCGCCGACGGCGGCCCGGACCCGGGCCGGTGACGGGTCGGCGAGCACCCGCGCCTGCGCCCGGCCGTAGCGGGCGGCGTATCCGGCGGCCAGCACCGCCGGAACCAACTCCCCGAGCCGAAGGAAGGGCCCCCTCTTAACGCATCCGGTAGAGGAGGGGGCCCCGCTTAACACGGTCGGCCGGGCCGGGGTGGTGAGCGCGATCAGTGCGGTGCCGGACAGTGTGAGGGCGGGCAGCCGCCGGTCCGCGCCGGTCACCTCGCGGCGGGACAGCGCGGTCACGGTCCACGTGTGCGCCGCGACTGTGAGCGCTGCGGGCAGCGCCCGGACCACCCGCCCGCCGCTCGCGCCGAGCAGCACGTCCAGCCCCCGGCACGCGGCCATCACCGCCGGGCCGGCCGCGGTGTTCTTGGCGCGCAGGTCGTACCCCCAGATCGTGGCCGCGAGCGGGAGCGCGACCGCGGCCGCGCGACGGCCCCCGGCGGCGGTGGCGACGGCGAGCCCGGCGGCGGTCAGGCCGGACGCGACGCCGAACGCCACCGACGGGCGCACCCGGCCGGACGGGATCGGACGTTCCGGCCGCTCGACCGCGTCCAGCCGCCGGTCCGCCCAGTCGTTGGCGGCCATCCCGGCCCAGTAGAGCAGCACCGACGCGCCGGCCAGGGCCGGTGACCGCGGGCCGAGCGCACCCGCCGCCGCCGCGCCGGACAGCACGTCCCCCGGTACGGAGAGCGCAGCCGGCGCCCGGACCAGTTCGGCCAGGTCGGCCAGGCGGGTCACGGCGTCACCCGGGCGTGCAGGCCGGCGGCGAAGTCCCGCAGCACGGTCCACTGGTCGCCGAGCGCGTGGCCGGTCGCGCCGAGCGGATCCTTGAAGAAGAACGCCAGCTCGGTCAGCGGGCCGTGGCGGCCGGCGGCGTGCGCGGCGGCGGTGAGCCGGGCCAGGTCCAGCACGAGCGGCGCGGCGAGCGCCGAGTCGCAGCCGTGCCAGGTGAACTCCATCCGCATGCCGGTGCCGAGGAAACCGGCGAACGTGACCAGGTCCCAGGCGGTCTTGAAGTCGCCCAGTTCCTCGACGTACTCGATCCGGGTGTGGCCCTGCGGCAGGTAGCCGAGAGTCTCGGCGAGCACCCGCTGCTTGCTGCCCACCTTCGCGGCGTTGGCGGCCGGGTCGGCGAGCGTGGCGCCGTCACCGCCGCCGAGCAGGTTCGTCCCGGACCAGGAGCGCACGGCCAGGTGCCGCATCGCGAACATCGGCGCGAGCACCGACTTGAGCAGCGTCTCGCCGGTCTTGCCGTCGTGCCCGGCGTACGGCAGCCCGCGTTCGGCGGCGAGCGCGGCCAGGGCCGGCAGGCGAGCGCCGGTGGACGGGGTGAAGTCCACGTACGGGCAGCCGGCGGTGAACGCCGCGTACGCGTATCCGGAGCTGGGCGGCAGCACGTCGGCCGGGCCGCACAGCGCGTCCCGCAGCGCGGCCGGGTCGCCGTGGGCCGGATGCGGGGCGGGCGCCGGTTCGGTGGCGGCGACGTTGACCACCACCACCCGGTCCAGCCCGTGCCGCGTGCGGAACTCGGTCAGATCGCGCACCACGGCGGCGATCCGCTCGCCCGGGGCACCCTCGGCGGGCGCGGGCCGCAAGGACGCCTCGACGACGGCCAGGTCGGGTGCCACGGCGTCGGCCAGCCGCGCGGGCAACACCCCGGCGGCGGCGAGCGCCTCGGCGCGTTTGGTGATCGGGGTGGCGACCACGTCGTGGCCGCCGAAGACGAGATCGGCGAAGCCCGGCAGCGCGGGCCCGCGCAGGGTGGGCAGCTCGGTCACGCAGCCGGTCGGCGCGGTCAGCCCGGCCCGCAGGGCCAGCCCGCCGACCACGGCGGTGGTGGCGACCGAGCCGCGCGCACCCACCAGCCAGACACCCGTACGCATTCGCGCTACCTCCCCAGGTAAGACCGGTCCGCCGGTGCGGCCGGGGAATCCCGGTCCGGCCGCACCGGAGGGCCGTGCTGGTCGTGCCGGCGGACACCGGCGGCACGCTCCCCGGAGCCGGCCTCGTCCCCGCCGCGGGGCGCAACCGCGGCGGGCCCTCGCCGGCCGGCGCCGGTGAGTGTCGGCGGACCCCGCGGGGCCCACCTCGGGTCAGGCGGAAGCTTCGGCCAGAGCGGGCTCCACCTCCGTCCAGGCGGCCCGCTCGGCCGAGCGGGTCACCGCGTCGAGCACGAACTGGACCTGAAGGGCGTCGGCGAACGACGGGGCCGGGTCGGTGCCGGTGGCGACCGCCTCGACGAAGTCGCGTGCCTGGTGGGTGAAGGAGTGCTCGTAGCCGATGATGTGGCCGGGCGGCCACCACGCATCCAGGTACGGGTGGTCCGGCTCGGTCACCAGGATCCGGCTGAAGCCCTGCTCGGTGGCGGGCCGGGTGGCGTCCAGGAACTCCAGCTCGTTGAGGCGTTCCAGGTCGAACACGACGCTGCCGCGCGAGCCGTTGATCTCGACCCGCAGCGCGTTCTTGCGGCCGGTGGCGAACCGGGTCGCCTCGTACGTGGCCAGCGCTCCCCCGTCGAGCCTGGCCACGAACACCGCCGCGTCGTCCACCGTCACCTGCCCCGTCGCGCTGCCGTTGCCGTCGGCCTGCGCGGCCAGGCCGCTCGACCCGGCCACGAGCGGCCGCTGTCGCACGAACGTCTCGGTGAGCGCGCTGACGCCGCTGACGAGCTGACCGGTGACGTACTGGGTCAGGTCGATGATGTGCGCGCCGATGTCACCGAGCGCGCCGGAGCCCGCCCTGTCCTTCTGCAACCGCCACACCAGCGGGAACTGCGGGTCGACGATCCAGTCCTGGAGGTAGGTCGCCCGGACGTGCCGGATCGCGCCGATCCGCCCGTCGGCCACCAGCTGCCGCATCAGGGCGACAGCGGGCACCCGCCGGTAGTTGAAGCCGCACATCGCGCGTACGCCGGACTCGCGTGCCCGGGCCGCGGCCTCGGTCATCTCCCGGGCCTCGGCGACGCTGTTAGCCAGCGGCTTCTCGCACAGCACGTGCTTGCCCGCGGCGAGCGCGGCGAGTGCGATCTCGCGGTGGCTGTCCCCCGGCGTGCAGATGTCGACCACGTCGATCTCGTCGGACTCGACGAGCCGCCGCCAGTCGGTGGTGTAGCCGTCCCAGCCGAGCCGGTCGGCGGCCTCGGCCACCTTCGGCTCGTCGCGGCCGCAGACGAGCGCCATCCGCACCCGCGCCGGCAGGTCGAACACCCGGTTCACGGTGCGCCACGCCTGGGAGTGCGCGGCGCCCATGAACGCGTAGCCGACCATGCCGACCCGCAGGATGCTGTCGTGACTGGACAAGGTGGGTCTCCCCCCGTGTGTCAGAACCCGAGCTTCAGGTAGTCGCTCGCGTTCTCCTTGGTGATCGTCTCGGAGGCGAGGACGATCTCCTTCGGTACCTGGAGTTCGACCAGGTCGGACATGCCCTTGCCCTGGCCGATCAGGCGGGCCAGGGAGATGGCCGAGGAGGCCATCGACGGGCTGTAGGTGACTGTGGCCTTGAGGACCGTGTTGTCGGCGGCGATGTCCTCCATCGCCTTCTTCGAGCCGGCGCCGCCGACCATGAAGAACTCCTTGCGGTTGGCCTGGTTGACCGCCGCGAGCACGCCGATGCCCTGGTCGTCGTCGTGGTTCCAGACCGCGTCGATCTTCGGCAGCGCCTGGAACAGGCCGGTGGCGGCCTGCTGCCCGGAGTCCACGGTGAACTCGGCGGGCCGCCGGTTGGCGACCTTGAGCCCGTACGAGGCGAGCGTGTCGGCGAACCCCTTCGAGCGTTCCTGGGTCAGCTCCAGTGACTCGATGCCGGGGATCTCGCCGATCACCGGGTTGCTCACGCCCTTGGCCTTGAGCTGCTCGGCGATGTAGGTGGCGGCGGCCACCCCCATGCCGTAGTTGTCGCCCTTGATCTGGCACCGGTAGGCCCGCGCGTCCGGGAAGGCCCGGTCCAGGTTGACCACCGGTATGCCGGCCTTCATCGCCTCCAGACCGAACGCGTTCAGCTCCTTGCCGTCGTGCGGCAGCAGCACGATCACGTCGGGCTTCTGCGAGATCAGCGTGGACAGCGCCGCCCGCTGGGCCGCCGCGTCCGCGCCGGCCTCGACCGACTTCAGCTCCACGTCCTGGTACGCCCCGGCCTGCGCCTTGGCGTTGTTGGTGATGGCCGCGATCCAGCCGTGGTCGGCGGCCGGGGCGGAGAAGCCGATGCTCACCTTCTTGCCCGGCTCGGTGTTGGCGCCGGAACCGGCCGCCTTGGTCTGCGCCTCGGTCGGGCTCTGCTCGTTGCTGGTACAGCCGGCGAGCAGCACCCCGGCGGAGACCGCGGCCCCGCCGAAGAGCAGCCGGCGGCGGGACAGGTCATGGCGCGGTGTTCTCATGACGCCTCCTGGGATGAGGTGGTGGAGTGGTTTCGGGTGTGGCGGGCCGGACCGCCGTCGGTACGACGGCAGCCGGGACGTGCGCGGGTGGGGTCAGGTGGTGGTGGCCCGGTTGCGGGCGAGGAACTGGGTCAGGCTGCCGAACTGCACCTGCTGGACCAGGACGGCGGCGACGATGATGCCGCCCTTGACCATGTTCTGGGCCTCGGCGGACAGGTTGTTGATGGCGAACAGGTTGGTGATGGTGGAAAAGATGATCACCCCGAGCAGGGAGCCGATGATCGTGCCCCGCCCGCCGCTGAGCAGCGTGCCGCCGATGATCGCGGCGGCGATCGCGTCCAGCTCGTAGAGGTTGGCCATCGCCGCCTGCGCGGAGGTGGCCTGCGCGGTCAGCATGACCGCGGCGATGCCGCAGCACAGGCCGGAGAGCGCGTAGAGGAGCACGGTGTGCCGGCGGACGTTGATGCCGGCGAGCCGGGCCGCCTCCGGGTTGCCGCCGACCGCCACCGTACGGCGGCCGAACGTGGTCCGGTTCAGCAGCACCCAGCCGGCCGCCACCACCGCCACCAGGATGTAGACCAGCAGCGGGATGCCGAGGACGTTCGTGCTGGCGATGCCGTTGATGAACGTGTTGCCCGACACCTGGGTCTGCTTGTCGGAGATCTCCGCCGCCAGCCCTCGGGCGGCGACGAGCATGGCCAGCGTGGCGATGAACGGCACCAGCCGCCCGTACGAGACGAGCAGCCCGTTCACCACCCCGACGGCGAGCCCGACGGTGAGCGCGGTGAAGATCATGCCACCCGCGCCGTAGCTCTGGGTGGCCACAGTGGTGCACCAGACCCCGGCCAGCGCGACGATCGCGCCGACCGACAGGTCGATGCCACCGCCGATGATCACGAAGGTCATGCCGACGGTGACCACGCCGACCACCGAGGCGAGCTTGAGGATGGTGAGCGTGTTGCCCCACACCCAGTTCGGGTCGCCGTAGAGGTCGGGGCGGGTCAGGATACCGATGACCACCAGCACGACGAGCGTGGCGAGCAGGCCGAGGTTGCGCTTGACGCCCTCCCCGCCGTCGCCGCGCCACCAGGAGAGCCTCGCCGCCGCGTCGACCTTCGCGGTCTCCGTCCGCTCCACCGGCGGCGACTGCGCGGGCAGTGCGGACTTCGTCACTTCGCTCATGCCGGCGCCCCGCTTCGCGCGGCGCCGCCACGAGGCTCTCCGGCGCTGTGTCGATGATTCGCTCGCTGTCGCTCGATCATGCCGGTGCGCCTTCCATGAGGGACCCCGCCATCACGAGGTCGAGCACGGTGTTCTCGTCCAGTTCGCCGGCCGGGGCCTCGCGGACCACCCGGCCCTCCCGCATCACCAGCACCCGGTCGGCCAGGCCCAGCACCTCGGGCACCTCGCTGGAGACCAGCAGCACCCCGACGCCACGGGCGGCCAGATCGCGGATCACCTGGTACAGCTCCGCGCGGGCGCCCACGTCCACGCCCCGGGTCGGCTCGTCGAGCAGCAACAGCCGGGTGTCCCCGAGCAGCCACCGGCCGACCACCACCTTCTGCTGGTTGCCACCGGACAGCGTGCGCACCGGCCGCCGTACGTCCCGGGGCCGCAGCTCCAGCGACGCGGCGACCCGGTCCGCCTCGGCCCGTTCCCGCCCGGCGTCGGTGAAGCCCAGGCGGGCGTACCTGCTGAACGTGGCGAGCGTGACGTTGCGGTAGATCGGTTCGCCGAGCAGCAGCGCCTGGCTCTTGCGCTCCTCCGGCGCCATGCCCATCCCGGCCCGTACCGCCGCGCCCACACTGCCGGGACGCAGCGCTCGGCCGTCCACCCGGACCGTCCCGGCGTGCGCCCGGCGCGCGCCGAAGACGGTCTCCAGCAGCTCCGACCGGCCGGAACCGACCAGCCCGGCGATGCCGACGATCTCCCCGGCCCGGACCGCGAGCGAGACGTCGGCGAACTCGCCGTGCCGGGTCAGCCCCTCCACCCGCAGCAGCTCCGCGCCGCTTCCGTCGTCGGCCGGGCGCTGCGGGAAGACGTATTCGATGGTCCGCCCGGTCATCCGGGCGACCAGGTCGCGGGTCGGCGTCTCGCGGGCCGGCAGGCTCGCCGCAGTGGTCCGGCCGTCCTTGAGTACGGTGACCCGGTCGCCGATCTCGCGGATCTCCTCCAGCCGGTGCGAGATGTAGATGACCGCGATGCCCTGCGCGGCGAGTTCCCGGATGATCCGGAACAGGTTCGCCACCTCGTCGTGCGCCAGCACCGCGCTCGGTTCGTCCATGATGATCAGCCGGGCCTCGTGGGACAGCGCCCGGGCCATGCTGACGATCTGCTTCCCTGCGGCGGGCAGGTGCCGCACCAGCCGTCCCGGCGGGATCTCCGCGTGGCCGAGCCGGGCCAGGATCTGCCGGGTACGCCGGGCCATCTGCCCCCGCCGGACGAAACCGAACCGGCGCGGCTCGTGACCGAGGAACGCGTTCTCCGCCACCGACAGGTCGTCGACCAGGTCGAGTTCCTGGTAGATGGTGGCGATGCCGGCGCGCATGGCGGCCTGCGGGTTGGGGAACGACACCGCCTCGCCCCGCCACACGACCTCGCCGGAGTCCGGCCGGTGCACCCCGGCCAGCACCTTGATGAGTGTGGACTTGCCGGCGCCGTTCTGCCCGAGCAGGCAGTGCACCTCGCCGGCCCGCACCTCCAGTTGCACGCCGTCGAGCGCGCGTACCCCCGGGAACGTCTTGACCACGTCGGTGAGGCGCAGCACGACCTCGCCCGCGACGGCGCCGGCGGGCGCCAGAGGCTTGCCGGTGTCGCTCATGCCGCACCGCCTTTCGTTCGCGACTGCGGGGCTCGCAAAACCGGCTCACTCCTCGCGCTCACGCTGCCTCCCCGAATGCGAGGTCGCTGGCCAGCACCGCGGCGCCGGCGACGCCGGCGCGCGGGCCCAGCTCGGACAGGACGACCGGCAGGTTGCCGGTGGCCAGCGGCAGCGAGCGGCGGTAGACCACGCTGCGGATCTCGGCGAGCAGGATGTGGCCGAGCTGGGCGAGCCCGCCGCCGATGACGATCATCGACGGGTTGGTGAAGCTCACCAGCCCGGCCAGTACGCTGCCGACCCGCCGGCCGCCGTCGCGGATGAGCTGGATGCAGGTGACGTCCCCCTCGATCGCCCCCTGCGCCACGTCCAGCGCGGTCACCACGCCCCGGGCCGCCAGCCGCTCGGCCAGCGCCGGCGACACCTCGGCGCGGGCTGCGACCGTCGCCTCCCGGGCCAGCGCGGCGCCGCTGAACACCGCCTCCAGGCAGCCGAGGTTGCCGCAGCTGCACATCGGACCGTTCGGGTCGACCTGGATGTGCCCGATGTCCCCGGCGCAGCCGTCGGTGCCCCGGTAGACCTCGCCGTGCAGGTAGATGCCGCAGCCGATACCGGTGCCGATCTTGATGAACAGGAAGTCGTCGACGGAGTGGGCCACGCCGCCGTGCCGCTCCCCGATCGCCATGATGTTGACGTCGTTGTCGACCACGGCCGGGCAGCCGTGCTCGCGGGTGAGCAGCTCGCGGACCGGGAACCGGTCCCAGCCGGGCATGATCGGCGGGGAGACCGGCACGCCGTCGCGGAAGCTGACCGGCCCCGGTACGCCGATGCCCACCGCGTCGAGCCGCTCGTACGCGCCGTCCACCCTGGCCTTGTGCAGCAGCTCGTTGACCCGCTGGAGCGTCACCTTCGGGCCGGAGCGGATGTCGGCGGGTTCGGTGTAGGCGGCCACCGTCTCCAGCCGGCCGTTGACCACCTCGACGTCGATCGAGCTGGCGCCGAGGTCGACGGCGGCGAACCGCAGGTGCGGGCTCAGCTCGACGAGCGTGGAGCGCCGACCGCCCCGGGAGGCGGCCAGCCCGGCCTCGGCGACGTATCCGAGGGAGACGAGGCGTTCCAGCTCGGCGAGCAGGCGCGGGCGGGGCATCTGGAGCCGGTCGCCGAGTTCGGCGCGGGACACCGCGCCCTCGTCCCGGAGCAGCCGCAGAAGCCGTACGTGCAGGGGGTCGACCGTCCGCACCGGCAGTCACCTCCGCATCGGAAGTCCGTCACATCGTCGACGGGGATGTGTGTTGTGTCCGACACAGTAGGAGCCTTCCGGGCCACATGTCCATAGCTTCGGAACGTCTGATGCGAACTTTTGTCCATACGAACAAAAGAGGGTTCCGGATCATGAAAACGCGTCGCCCCGCCCGTGTGACTTCCGGGCGGGGCGACGCGATCTCGGGATCAGATGCGTTCTCGGGTCAGCGGGAGGGCGCGCGGCCCTTCTTGCGCAGCTTGCGGTCGTCCCGAAGCTCCACGTAGGGCTCCTCGTCGGCCGGGTGCCCGGCCGCGATGGCGCGGCTGCGTTCCAGCTCGGCGTCGAACTCCGCGCCCAGCAGGATGGCGACGTTGCTCAGCCACAGCCAGACCAAGAAGATGATCACGCCGGCGATCGCGCCGTACGTCTTGTTGTACGAGCCGAAGTTGCTGACGTAGAACGCGAACAGGCCGGACACCACCAGCCACAGCACCACCGCGAGCACGCCACCGGGGCTGATCCAGCGGAAGCCACCGTGCCGGGCGTTCGGCGAGGCCCAGTAGAGGATCGCGAACATCAGGCTCACCAGCACCAGCAGCACCGGCCACTTGGCGATGTTCCACACCGTCACGGCGGTCTCGCCGAGCCCGATCGCGTTCCCCGCCTGCTCGGCCAGCCCGCCGGTGAACACCACGATCACGGCACTGATCAGCAGCATCACGCCGATCACCGCGGTCACGCCGAGGCGTATCGGCAGCGTCTTCCAGATCGGCCGCCCCTCCGGCACGTCGTAGATGCTGTTCGAGGCGCGCATGAACGCAGCGATGTAGCCGGAGGCCGACCAGAAGGCCGCGACCAGACCGACGATCGCCGCGATGCTCGCCAGCCCGCCGGACTGGCCCGCCTGGTCGATCGCGCTCTCGATGATGCGCTGGATGTTCTGCTCCGGCACCGCCTGCCCGACGGCGTCCCGTACCCCCTCGGTGGCCCGGTCGCCGAGCAGGCCGAGCAGCGAGATCAGCACCAGGACGCCCGGGAAGATGGAGAGCACGCCGTAGTAGGTGAGCGCGGCCGCCCAGTCGGTCAGGCTGTCGTCCTGGAACTCCCGGGCGGTCCGCTTGAGCGTCGCCATCCAGCCCGTGGCCGACAGGTCGGCCGGGCTGTCCGGCCCGTCGTCCGGCCCCACCGGTCCGGTGCGCTCCCGCCCGGCCGGCCGGCCCGCTCCGGCGAGAGCGTCCTCGCGGGCAGTTGGGGCGTCCTCGCGCCCGTCACGGGTGTCGTCGTGGATATCGTCGGCGTCGTCGCGGGTGGCCATGGCACCTCCTCGTCGTCATGTCGTCCCGCACGACATGCCCTGACGAGGGCAGCGATAACCACCGCACGGCAAACCGGCCACTCGGCCGGCGCCCGCCCACTTCCTGCCGACCCACTCCCCGGCCGCGCCCCGCCCTGACCTTCTGCCGGCGCTCACCCGCAGCACTGCCCGCGTTCTGCCGCCATCTCCTCCGTCGGCACCGTCAGCCCTCCGCCGCCGTTGGCTCTGCAACCACGCGCGCACCAGACACGCTCCGTAACCATGTGCGCCGATGGATGCAGAGCAAACGAGGCGGGGCAGCACTCCCATCGGCGCCCTACCGCACTCCGCCCGCGATCTCGGCGAGCCGCCGGCCGCCGCGGCCGCCAATCGCGGACATCCCGACGACCGTCACGACGAGTGGAACGGCATGGGTGTCAAACGGGGCCGGAGGCACCCGTGGCGTTCCACTCACCACGTGGTCGGCCACCGGCCGACCGGTGCCTGGCGCGCGAGCGAGGCCCGGCGAATAGGCAGCGGGTGCCGGGCGCCGAAGTGGCGGCGCGACCGCATTCCGATGCCACCACCTCGGCGAAGTGAAGTTGACCGTGGAAACGCGAGACGGCGACCACGCTTTCCGGATGTCTCCCACCTGGGGTGAGCCCGGCGGTACGCGCGCGCACAACCTGGCGCGACGGACGCTGTCCGCACGAGCCGCTAGGGAGCGGGGCACCCACCTGAGTGGACACGTTGCGTAACGACGACCATTCCTGGCGAGACACTCCTTCATCGTTGTAAACCACAACGGAACTGAGCCCCGAGAGACCATCCCCGGTCATTGCGAATCAGTTTCAAGAAATGTGTGACACGAGTGAGGAACCTCCATTCCGTCACTCATTGCAATCACGATCGGCAATGTTCCCAACATGCGCGCTATTCGCGTATCGTGCCCCCTCGTGCCGCCCGTTCGCCCCTCCGACGCGACTCCCCCCAAACCCCGGCCGCCGTCCGGCGGGCGACCGGGGTCCGACGTGGACGCCGAGGTGGTGTCGCTGCCGCCGGACGAGGAAAGCGTCGGCGGACCCGAGTGGGCCGACGACGGGCCGGGCGAGACGCTCCACCACAGCCGAGCCGAGATCCACGCCTCGGGCGAGAGCGAGAGCCACAAGGAACAGACCCCGGAACAGGCCCGGCGGGACACCCGTGAACTGGCCGCCCGGTTCGAGGAGGAGAAGCCCGGACGGGTGCTCGCCGGACCGGTCGGCGTCCTCTTCACCGGCATCACCGTCGCGGTCGGGCTGCTGACGCTCTGGCAGGTGTTCTTCCCGCTGGCCCAGGGCAGCAAGTACTACCTGATCTTCTTCCTGGCCGGCGTCCTGCCGATGGTGTTCCTCGCGTACCCCTCGGGGGTGCGGCTGCGGCGCACCGCGACCGACGTGGACCACCGGCGCGGGCCCACGCCCGTGGACTGGCTGCTGGCCCTCGCGGCGCTCGTGGTCTGCCTCTACCCGGTGCTGCCGGTCACCATCGGCGCGGGTGGCGGCGGGTACGACGCCTTCCTCGACCGGCAGGGCCTGCTGGATCCGCTGGACGTGGCGCTCGGCACCGGGCTGCTGCTCCTGCTGCTGGAGGCGTGCCGGCGTACCACCGGGTGGATCCTGCCTGCGGTGTGCATGCTGTTCCTCGGGTACGGCTACTACGGCGGGCTGCTGCCGCAGTCGTGGCCGGTGGCGCACGCGGGGCTCGACTTCGGGCAGCTCGTCGACGCGTTCTACAACTCCGACAGCGGCTTCTACGGCACCCCGCTGGACGTGGCCGCCTCCTACATCGTGCTGTTCACCATCTACGGCGCGGTGCTCAACCTGTCCGGCGCGGGCCGGTTCTTCGTGGAGTTGTCCGCCGCCGCGTTCCGCCGCTCCCGGACGGCCGCCGGGCGCACCGCCGTCGCCTCGGGCTTCCTGCTCGGCACCGTCTCCGGTTCCGGCGCCGCCACCACAGTCAGCATCGGCGCGGTGACCTGGCCGATCCTGCGCCGCGCCGGCTACCCGGCCGAGCGGGCGGGCGGCATGCTCGCCGCCGCCGGCGTGGGGGCGATCCTGTCCCCGCCGACGCTCGGCGCCGCCGCGTTCATCATCGCCGAGTACCTGGGCGTGTCCTACCTCCAGGTGCTCGGCTGGGCGACGGTGCCGACGATCCTGTACTACCTGGGCATCCTGCTCTCCGTCGAGATCGACGCCAGGCGCTCCGGCGTGCGGCCGGTGGTCATCGACACCGGCTCGGCCTGGCGGCTGCTGGCCCGCTTCGGCTACCACTTTCTCTCGCTCTTCGTGATCATCGTGGTGCTGGCGCTCGGCGCCTCGGCGATGCGCGCGGTCGTCATCGCCACCGCGCTCGCGGCCGTGCTGTCCTTCCTGGACCGGCGGCACCGCCTGACGCCGGCCCGGCTGGTGGCGGCGCTGCGCGACGGCGTGCGCGGCGTGCTCGCGGTGAGCGCCGTCTGCGCCGCGGCCGGCATCATCACCGCCACCACCACGAAGACCGGCCTCGGGCCGCAGGCCGCCGCGCTGCTGATCGACGGCGCGCAGGTGGTCAGCTCGGAACCGGCAGTGGTGCTGGCGCTGACCGCCGTGCTCGCCGCGATCGCGCTCAGCCTGCTCGGCCTCGCGGTGCCGGTCACCGCGTCGTTCGTCATCGGCTGGGTGATCATCGGCCCGGCGCTGCTGAACCTCGGCGTCGAAGCGCCCGCCGCGGCCATGTTCGTCTTCTACTTCGCGGTGCTGTCCGAGGTCTCGCCGCCGACCGCGCTCGCCGCGGTCGCCGCCGCCGCGGTCACCGGCGGCCGGCTGGTGCCGACCATGTGGCAGACCCTGCGGTACGCGCTGCCGGCGTACCTGATCCCGCTGGCCTTCGTGATCACGCCGACCGGTCTCGGGCTGCTCGGCATCGGCGGGCCCGGGCGGATCGTGACGGCCGGTCTGGTGTCGGCACTGGGCGTCGCAGTGCTGGCGGTCGCGGCCGGCGGCTGGCTCCCCGGTGTGGGCCCGGCCGGCGTGCCGGAGCGGATCGTCGGCGCGATCGCCGGACTGGTGCTGCTCTGGCTGGAACCGCTGCCCATGGCGATCGGCGCGGCGCTCGCCGCGCTCGCGGTCGCGGGCGTGTACGTCCGACGTGGCGCCGCCGGGCACCCCGGCCGCCCGGCGGTCGAAGAATCCGTGGACCTTGGGGAGGAGAGAGAGTGGGACGGATCGACACGAGGATAGTGGCGGGTGTCGGGGCGCTCGTCCTGGTCGCCGCCGGTGCCGCCGGCTGCGGGGGCCGTCAGGACGGCGCGGCGAAGGACGACGCCGCCCGCGAGGTCAGCTGCAAGGTCACCAAGGACACCCGGGTCGGCATCGCCACCGGCAACGCCACCGGCGTCTACTACGTGGTCGGCAATGCGCTCGCCGGTGAGCTGAGCAAGACCACCGACGGCAAGCTCACCGGGACGGCCGCCGAGACCGGCGCCTCGGTGCAGAACGTCGAACAGCTCGTCGCCGGCCAGTACGACGTGGCGTTCTCGCTGTTCGACACCGCCGTCAACGCGGTGCAGGGCAAGGGGAGCTTCACCGCGCCGCAGCCGGTGAAGGCGCTGGCCCGGATCTACGACAACTACACGCAGGTGGTGGTCCGCGCCGACGCGGGGATCACGTCGGTGGCCGACATGAAGGGCAAGAAGATCTCCACCGGTTCGCCCAAGTCCGGCACCGAGGTCATCGCCAACCGGCTGCTCACCGCCGCCGGGCTGGACCCGGCCAAGGACATCCAGGCGCAGCGGCTGGACCTCACCAAGACCGTCGACGGCATGAAGGACGGCAGCATCGACGGCTTCTTCTGGTCCGGCGGCGTGCCGACCGGCGGGGTCACCGACCTGTTCACCACGTCCGGCGACAAGGTGAAGTTCGTCGACATCAGCCCGCTGCTGCCGAAGATGGCGGAGCTGAACCCGGCGTACCAGGCGGGCACCATCGGCAAGGACATCTACCGGACCCCGGCCGACGTACCCACCATCGTGGTGCCGAACGTGCTGCTGGTGCGGGACAACCTGGACGCCGACGTGGCCTGCGCGATCACCCGGACGGTCTTCGAGAAGCGCGACGCCCTGGCCCAGGCCAACCCGGCGGCGAAGGGCATCGAGCTGGGCAACGCCCGCAAGACCGACCCGGTGCCGCTGCACCGCGGCGCGGAACGGGCGCTGAGCGACCTCGGCGCGAGCTGACCCGAACGGGCCGGGCCCGGACGCGCGTCCGGGCCCGGCCCACCGACCCGAACGGGAGACCCCCGTGCCGCTGCCCCACCCGGCCCGCGTACGCCGGCATCACCGCTCCGCGGACCGCGCCGGACGCCTCCGCTCGGTGCGCGTCCAACTGCTGGCGCCGATCCTGGTCGCCACCGCCGGCCTGGTCGTGCTGGGGGCGGCGCAGACCGGCGCCGCGCTCGACGCGTCCGCCGACGCCGACCGGGCCCGCGTGCTGGCGGGCACCGCCACCGCGACCGTACGTCTGGTGCACGAGCTGGAACGCGAACTGGGCGAGACGGCCGCGTTGCGCCAGCGCGGCGGCACCGCCGGCCGCCCGCTGGTGGACGCGCAGCGGCGCCGGGTCGACACGGCTGTCGAGCGCTACCGCTCGGCGCAGGACGACGCCCGCCGGGCGGCCCCCGACCTCAAGCCCGTGCTCAACGATGCGAGCCGGCGCCTCGACAAGCTCACGCCCACCCGGGAACTGGCCGTGACCGGCGAGGGTGCCGACCCGGCGTACGTGTCGCTCGTGGAGTCCCTGCTCGCCGTCGCGGACGCGCTGCCCAGCCAGCTCCGCGACGCGGACCTGGCCAACCAGGCGCGCGAGGTCGCAGCGGTGGCCGCGCAGGAGCACCTGTCCGCGCTGGAACGCGACCTGCTGCGGGCGGTGTTCGTCCGGGGCGGGCTGGAGCCCGGCGAGCTGGCCCGGCTCGGCCGGCTGCGGGGCGCCCGGGAGCAACGGCAGGCGGAGTTCCTGCGGATCGCCTCCGGACCGGCGAACAAGGCCTGGTACCGGCTGATCGACGGCACGGACGTGCTCGCGGCCCGGCGGATGCGCGACACCGTGCTCGACACCGACGGCACGCCGGACGCGCTGAAGACCGACGGGGACGCCTGGTACGTGGCGCAGAGCGGCGCGATCCGCCGGTACAACCTGCTCGGCCGGAACCTGTCCGACGGGCTGGACCGGGACGCGGCGGACCTGGCCGGGGCGGCCCGGCTGCGTGCGGTGCTCACCGCGGGCGCGACGAGCACCGTCGCGCTCGGCTCGCTCGTCACCGCCGTGCTGCTGGCGGTACGCACCAGCCGCCGGTTGCGCCGGCTGCGGGTGGCCGCGCTCACCATGGCGAACCGTGAGCTGCCGGAGCGGATCACCGCGATCGCGGCGGGCGAGCGGACCCCGGCGGAGGGCCCGGCGACCCGGATGACCGACGGGATCCGGCGCGGCCGGGACGAGGTGGCGCAGGTCGCCGAGGCGTTCGACACGGTGAACCGGGCCGCGTTGCGGCTGGCCGGGCAGCAGGCCGAGTTGCGGCTGGACGTGACCCGGATGGCGGAGGCGCTGGCCCGGCGGATCCGGACGCTCATCACCCGGCAGCTGCGGCTGCTTGACGACTTCGAGCGCGAGGAGACCGACCCGGACGCGCTGGCCCGGCTGTTCGCCCTGGACCACCTCGCCGCCCGGTTGCGCCGCAACGGGGAGAACCTGCTGGTGCTCGCCGGTGGCGAACCCGGCCGGGGGCACGAGGGCGCGTTGCTGCTGGACGACGTGGTCCGGGCGGCGGCCTCCGAGATCGAGGACTACCCGCGGGTGGAGATCGACGTGCCGACCGCGGCGGTGCACGGCGCGGCGGCCGGCAACCTGGTGCACCTGCTGGCCGAGCTGCTGGAGAACGCCACCGTCTACTCGCCACCGGAGGCCCGGGTGCTCGTCGACGGGCGGCGCACCGTCGACGGGCTGGTGCTGCGCGTCCACGACCAGGGCATCGGCGTCAGCGAGAGCCGGCTGGCCGAGATCAACGAAAGGCTGGACGCGCCGGCCACGCTGTCCAGCGCCGCGGCGGGCAGCATGGGCCTGCACGTGGTGGCCCACCTGGCCGCCCGGCACGGGATCCGGGTGCAGCTGCACAACCCCGGCATCGGCACCGTGGCACAGGTCGACGTACCGGAGTCGGTGCTGACCCGGGTCGAGTCGGTGCCGTCCCGGCCGGCCGCCGAGCGGCGACCGCGCGCGGCGGCCTGGTTCAAGTCCGGGCCCGCCACACGGCCGGCGGCCGGCGCCCGCAGCCTCGTCACCAGCGCCACGACCGTCGGCCCGGTACGCGGCGTGGCCGCCGTCCGCACGCCCGGAGGCGCGTTGCCGGCGCCGAGCGCGGCGCGGATCCGGCCGGTGAGCGTGTCGCCGGCGCCCGTCCCGACCACCGCCGCCGGGCTGCCCCGGCGGCAGGTGGGCGGCCACCTGCCCGAGCCGGTGCCGGACGCCACCGCGCCGCCGCCGGCGACCGACCTGCTCGACCCCGAAGTGGTACGTGCCCGGCTGTCCGCCCTCGCCGAGGGGGTGGCCAGCGCGACCCGCCGTGCCCCGACCACCACACCCCACGGGAGAAGACCATGACCTCACCGTCCTCCACCGGCCTGGACTGGCTGCTGGCGAATTTCGCCGAGCAGGTGCCGGACGTCTCGCACGCGCTCGCGGTCTCCGAGGACGGGTTACGGCTGGCGTCCTCGCCGGACCTCTCCCCCGACCAGGTCGACCAGCTCGCCGCCGTGATCAGCGGGCTGGCGAGCCTGACCGTGGGCGCGGCCCGGCTGATGTCCGCCGGCCGGGTACGCCAGCAGATCGTGGACATGGACGGCGGGGTCATGCTGGTGATGGCGGTGGGTGAGCGGGCGCTGCTCGGCGTGCTGGCCGCGCCCGGCTGCGACCTGGGTCAGATCGGCTACGAGACGGCGACGCTGGTGCAGCGGGTGGCGGAGGCGCTGGAACCGGCGGTCCGGCGGTGACCGGCCGCCCGCTGCGGCTGCTGGCCGCGCTGATGACGGCGGTGCTGGTGGTCGGTTGCGCGGCCGAGGACTCCACCCCGGAGGCGTGGCACGGCGGGCGGATCTTCCTGGCCACCGGCAACACCACAGGCGTCTACTACCAGCTCGGCGGCGGGTACGCCGACCTGATCACCCGCCATTTGCCCGGGTACGAGGCGCGGGCGGAGCCGACGGGCGCGTCGGTGGAGAACATCACCCGAGTGGCGAGCGGGGACATGGAGATCGCGTTCAGCCTGGCCGACACGGCGGCGGACGCGGTCGACGGGCGCGGCGCGTTCGACAAGCAGCCGCAGCCGGTACAGGCCCTGGCCCGGGTCTACAGCAACTACACGCACGTGATCGTCCGCGCCGACGGCAAGATCGGCAGCTTCGCCGACCTGCGCGGCAAGCGCATCTCCACCGGCTCGCCGAAGTCCGGCACCGACATCATCGCCGGGCGCCTGCTCACCGCCGGTGGCATCGACCCGGACCGGGACATCCAGCGGTTCAACCTGTCGCTGCCGGAGACGGTCAAGCGGATGCGCGCCAAGGGCCTGGACGCGATGTTCTTCTCCGGCGGCCTGCCCACACCCGGCGTCAAGGACCTGCTCTCCTCCGCACCCGGCGCGTTCCGACTGCTGCCGCTCGACGAGCTGATCGAACCGTTGAGCGCCCGGTTCGGCGCGGTCTACACCACCGCGACGCTGCCGAAGGAGGCCTACGGCACGTCCGAGCCGACGCCGACCATCACCGTGGCGAACGTGATCCTGGTGGCCGCGGACATGCCGGAGCAGCTCGCGTACGACCTGACCCGGGTGCTGTTCACCTGGCAGGGCGAGCTGATCCAGGTGCACCCGGAGGCGGCGAACTTCAACCGGTCGAGCGCCGCGGCGACCCGGCCGATCCCGCTGCACCCTGGCGCGCAGCGGTTCTACCGCACCGGCTGAGCGCGGGACCGCCTGCTACGGCGTCCAGTCGCGCCGCAGCAGGCCGTAGATCGCCAGGTCCGTGAAGCCGTCGCCGTCGTACTCGCGGTCCCGCTGGGTGCCCTCGTGGACGAACCCGCATCGCTCGGCGGTACGCCGCATGGCCGTGTTGCCGGCGAGCGTCTCGATCTCCAGCCGGCGCAGGTTGCGGTTGCGGAAGCCGTACCGGCAGAGCAGCCGGATCACCTCGGTCCCGTGCCCCTGGCCGCGCGCCTCCGGCAGCAGCGTGATGCCGAGGTGGGCGTACCCGTTGAAGGTGTTGATCCCCCACAGCACGCCGGTGCCGAGGAACGTGCCGTCGGCGACGGTCTCGGCCAGCAGCGACACCGCGGCGTCGGCCGCCGGCTGCTCGGCGGCGCGCTTTTCCAGCCGGGCCCGGACCTGGCCCACGTGGTGCGGCAGGAACGGCTCGTCGTCGGTGACCAGGTGCAGTTCCGGATCGGCGTTCAAGCGGAACAGGTCCGGCGCGTCGTCTGGGGTGGGCGGGCGCAGGCGGACCCGGTCGGTGGCGAACATCCCGCGACGCTAACAGCCGGTCCCGAGCCACTCGACCGGATTATCCGGCCGCCGCCGGGCGTCCCACATGCCTAAACTAAGTACTTAGCTAACCGAGGAGGTCGCGCTGTGTCCGCTGAGGCTGCGCACTACAACATGCATGACGCCAAGACCCACCTGTCGCGCATCATCGAGCGGGTGGAGCGCGGCGAAGAAATCATCATCGACCGGGCGGGCACCCCCGTGGCGAAGGTCGTACCGCTGGTGCGCCGGACCGACCGCACAGCGATCGGCTCCCTCGCGGGGCAGGTCGACCTCTCGGGCGACTGGGATTCGCCACAGACCAACGCCGAGATCGCCGCCGACTTCGGAATCGGCGCATGACCCTGCTGCTGGACACCCACATCGCGCTCTGGGCCATCACCGGCGACGCCACCCTCGGTGTCGAGTTCCTCGACCGGCTACGCCACGACCCCGATGTCTTCCTCTCCCCGGTCAGCCTCTGGGAGATCACCATCAAGCAGCAGGCGGGGAAGCTCTCCGGCCCGCCCGACCTGGCCGAACGGGTGCGCGACATGGGTTTCCGCGAACTCCCGGTGACCCACGACCACGCCATCACCGCGGGCCGCCTGCCGCCGCATCACCGTGATCCGTTCGACCGGATGCTGGTGGCGCAGGCGATCACGGAGGACCTGACCCTGGCCACGCGCGACGCCTCCATCCCGCTCTACGAGGTAGACGTCCTCAAGGTGTAGGCCTCAGGCGTCGGCGGGGGCGGTGGCGGCCCGCGCCGCCGCCACCAGCCGGGCGGTCTCAGCGGCCACGTCCTCGTCGTCGGCAGGCGTCCCCGGGTCGTAGCGGACCGTCCAGGTCAGACCGTCGACGCCCGACACCCGCCGGGCCGCGATCCGCCCGGAGCCGCCGGGCACCTCGTGGTGCGAGGTGTACGCCACCGAGCCGGTGACCCGGGCCCGGACCTGGTGCGGCAGGTCTCCCGGGTCGACGAGCAGGTACGTCTCGGGGAGCCCGTCCGCGACCACCAGGTAGCCGTCGTGCTCGGCGACCGGCTCAGCCGGGGTGACCGTGAGTTCGCGGCCGGACCAGACCGCCTTGAGGATGTCGTGCCAGCCGAGGCGGTCGACGCGGCCGGGCAGCCAGAGCCCCCGGTTGCTGGCGACCAGTACGCCGTCGTTGCCGCCCTCACCGGTGCCGGCGGCGGCCCAGGCGAGCACCCGCTCGTCGGCGGCCAGCGGCGGCCGGTCGGCCGAGGGCAGTTTCGGCCGGCGGTTGAACAGACCCATCACAGCTCTCCGGCAGCTTGCTGGCCGAGCGCACGCGCATGTTGCTCAAGCGATAGCAGCTCTCCGAACAACGCGAAGTACTCGTCCTTGTTATTGACCGGGTTGACACGTTGGAGCTTCGACTTGACCTCCCGGATTCGGGCGGTGACTGATCCACGCTGCAGGCGTGCGAGCTGGATTGCTACGTAACGAGGGTCCGGTGGACCATCCAAACGAAGCGGTTCGACCGAAAGTTCGCTCACGAGGGCTTGTCCCGCCAGATCCTCACACAAGTCCCGGACCTTCTCGATCCATACGGCGCCGCTCGCCGCAGAGGAGGCGCCGCCAGCTGCCGCAATTGCGGTGCGCACTGAGGAATGAATGGGGTCGCGATACTCGGATGCCTCTACCGCGTCGAACATCGGCCCAGCCAGGGCGGGCTCCTGAAGTGCGAGTTTCAACGCCTCACGCTCCACTCTAGCCTGAGGGCTGTCAACAACAGGGCCAGTTGCAGTTGACTTGGCAACGGGCGTTGAGCCCTTGGCGGCAGTCGGAGAGCTTGCAGCACGCACAGCGCGCTGCACCACATCGATCTCCATGCCTAGTAGGTCTTCAGCGAGCCTACGGCCGTAGCCTTCTCTCTTCTCGCGGTCCTTAATCATGGCAACGAGGGGAGCGGCACGATGCATAGCTTCGATACGCCCATCAACGGTGTCCAGGTCGTAACGACTCACAATGTGCCGGAGGGCGAAGTCGACGAGCGGCTCGCGGCGGGCCACCAGGTCGCGCACGGCCAGGTCGCCCTTGGCCAGGCGCAGGTCGCACGGGTCCATGTTGTCGGGGCTGACCGCGATGAAGGTACGCCCGACGAAGCGCTGGTCGTCCTCGAAGGCGCGCAGCGCGGCCTTCTGACCGGCCGCGTCGCCGTCGAAGGTGAAGATGATCTCCCCGGCCCGCTCGTCGCTGTCGAACAGCACCCGGCGCAGCACCGAGATGTGGTCGCCGCCGAACGCGGTGCCGCAGGTCGCCACCGCTGTCGGTACGTCGGCCAGGTGGCAGGCCATCACGTCGGTGTAGCCCTCGACCACCACCACCTTGCCCTGCTTGGCGATCTCCCGCTTGGCCTGGTCGATGCCGTAGAGCACGTGCGACTTCTTGTAGATCGGCGTCTCGGGGGTGTTCAGGTATTTCGGGCCGTCGTCGTCGTCGAAGAGCTTGCGGGCGCCGAAGCCGATCACGTCGCCGGTGATGTCCCGGATCGGCCACATCAGGCGGCGGCGGAACCGGTCGATCAGCGAGCCGGACCGGGCCGGGCGGGACAGGCCGGCGGTCACCAGTTCGTCGTGGGTGAAACCCTGCTGGCGCAGGTGCTTGGTGAGCAGATCCCACCCGTCGGGGGCGAAGCCGCAGCCGTACCGCTCGGCGGCGGCCCGGTCGAAACCGCGCCCGGCGAGGAACTCCCGGGCCGGGCGGGCGCCCGCGGTGGTGAGCTGAGCCCGGTAGAAGTCGACGGCGGCGGCGTGCGCGGCCACCAGACGCTGCCGCTGCCCCTGCTGCGGGCGGGTACGCGGCGCGGACCGGTCGTCCTCGACGTAGCGCAACTGGATGCCGGCGCGGGCGGCGAGCCGCTCGACGGACTCGACGAAGCTGAGGTGCTCGGCGTCCATCAGGAACTTGATCGCGTCGCCGCCGACGCCGCAGCCGAAGCAGTAGAACACGTTGCGGGCGGGCGAGACGTTGAACGACGGGCTCTTCTCGTCGTGGAACGGGCAGAGCCCCTTGAGGTTGCCGCCCCCGGCCGACTTGAGCGTCACCACCTCGGAGATGACGTCCGCGATGGCGGTGCGCTCGCGGACCAGCGCGATGTCCTCGTCCCGGATCCGCCCCGCCATGACCGCCACCCCCTCGGCGTACATCCTGCCCTGCCGGACCGACGTTCCGGCGGCCGGGGGGACGGGCGTGTGGCCGGCCACGCCCGTCCCCGCCGGCTCAGGCCGAGCGGGCCGTCGCGGGATCGCCGATGCGCGGGAACGGCTCGATGGAGAAGACCACCTCGACCGGCACCTCGAAGTACGCGGCGATGCGCAGCGCCAGGTGCAGGCTGGGCCGGAACTCGCCGCGCTCCAGGTAACCGACGGTCTGGTAGTGCACACCGAGCGCGTCGGCCAGGTGCCGCCGGGAGATGCCCCGTTCGGCGCGCAGCACCGCGATGCGGTTGTGCACGGTCTCGCTCATCGACGCCCTCTCATCCGACCCGCTGCATGGCCCGCTCCCGCCGGGCCGCGACCCGTGAGCCGGACTCCCGGCGGGCCATCCGGCGCAGCACCACCGGGGCCAGCACCAGCCCGAGCACCGCCCAGGCGCCGAGCACGCCGACCGTCTCCAGGTGCCGCCAGGAGCCGCCGAGTTCGACAGCCGCCAGGTCGCCCGGGAGCAGCGCCGAGCGCATGCCCAAGCCTAGCCAGTAGAGCGGGAAGACCTGGGCGACGCCCTGGAGCCAGCCGGGCAGGCCGTTGATCGGGTAGAAGATGCCGGACAGCGCGATGAGACCGAAGATCGGCATCACCACCAGGCCCATGTTGCGCGGGTTCTCCACCAGCGAGCCGATCACCGCGCCCAGCGGCAGCGTCGCCACCAGCCCGAGCGGCACCACCCAGGCCAGTGTGAGCCAGGCGCCGGGGTCGCCGAGCCGCAGGCCGTCGAGGAAGAACAGACCGGGCGTGAGCTGGATGACCACGCCGATCAGCGCGACCGCCGAGACCAGCACGATCTTGCCGACCAGGTAACCGAGCATGCCGTCCGGGATCGCCTTGGCGCGTAGCAGCGTGCCGTCCTCCCGGTCGATGACGAGCTGGTTGGCCAGCCCGAGCAGGCCGCCGAAGAGCAGGCCCATGCCGAGCGCGCTGGGCAGCGTACGGGCGCCGAGCGAGAAGTCGGTGCCGGGCACCGTCGAGCCGCGCATCCAGAACACGGCGACCAGCAGCACCACGGTGGGGAAGAAGTAGGTCCAGAGATCCTGGCCGTTGGTGAACGTGGCGCGCAGCTCGATCGCGCCGCGCCGCAGCCCGGCCCGCAGCGCGTTGGTGGTCGGGTTCATCCGTTCGCCTCCTGCTGCCACACCCGCCCGGCCCGGCCGGTACGGATGCCGGTCTCCTCCTCGTGCACCAGCGCCAGGTACGCGTCCTCCAGGGTGGCCCGGCGCACCTCCAGCTCGCGGACCCGGTCGCCGTGCTCGCGGAGCAGGTCGCGCAGGAACGCGGTCGCGTCGGCGGTGGCGTGCACGTACCGCTCGCCGTCCCGGGTCCAGCGCACCTCGGCGTCCCCCGCGACGCGCCGGGCGAGCTGGTCCGGCGACCCCTCGGCGATGATCCGGCCGCCGGCCAGGATGAGGATGCGGTCGGCCAGCTTCTCCGCCTCGGCCAGGTCGTGCGTGGTCAGCACGATCGTGGTCTCGTCCAGGTCGGCCAGCCGGTGCACCAGCTCGTGGAACTCGCGCCGGGCGGCCGGGTCGAACCCGACTGTGGGCTCGTCCAGGAACAGCAGTTCCGGCCGGCCGACGATGCCGACCGCGACGTCGAGCCGGCGGCGCTGACCACCGGAGAGCCGGGCCACTCGGCTGCCGGCGTGCGCGCCCAGGCCCACCGTCTCCAGCAGCTCGTCGACCGGCCAGGGGCGCGGGATCCGGTCGGTGGCGTACGGCGCGTAGAAGTCGCCGAGGTGGCCGAGCAGCTCCCGCACCCGCCACTTGCCGTGGTCGCGCCAGGACTGGAGCACCACGCCCAGCCGCGCGCGCCACCGCTCGTCGCCCCGGGCCGGGTCGGTGCCGAGCACGCGCACCGTGCCTGCCGAGGGCAGCCGGAAGCCTTCGAGGATCTCGATGGTGGTGGTCTTACCCGCGCCGTTGGGCCCGAGCAGTGCCACCACCTCGCCCCGCCGGGCGGTCAGGTCGACGCCGTGCAGCACGTTGACGGCGCCGTAGCGCATGCGCAGATCCCGTACGTCGAGGACGAGATCCTCGCCGGGAGGTCGGGGGGACGCGACGGCCCCCGGCAGTTCGACCGCAGTCATGCCCCGGAATGTAGCATCCCTACTACAAAATGAGGTACCCCCGCTCAGGGGCGAGGGCGATGGAACCAGCGCGTGACGGGAGCCGGATCCTCCTCCTCGTACGACCGGGCCGCGTTCACCGCGGCGGCCAGCCCGGAACGGCGAGGCCGGGGCCCGGCGCGCAGCATCGGATCGGCGGCCATCTCCCGGAGCACCGCGACGGCCAGGCCCAGCATCACCACGACGAACGGCAACGCGACCAGGATGGTCGCCTGCTGCAGCGCGGCCAGGCCACCGGCCAGCAGCAACGCCGCCGCGACCGCGCCGATCAGCACGCCCCAGAGCACCACCACCCCGCGATGTGGCCGCAGCGCGCCGCGCGAGCTGAGCGAGCCGAGCACCAGCGACGCCGAGTCCGCACTGGTGACGAAGTAAAGCGCGATCAGCACCATGGTGAGCACGCTCGTCAGCGTGGCCAGGGGCAGCGCGTCGAGCAGCCCGAACAGCGCCTGCTCGGAACCGGCGTCCACGTCCGCCACCAGATCCCGGGTGCCAGTGGTCTGCGTACGCAGGGCGGTCCCGCCCATCACCGCGAACCAGACGGTGCTCGCGCCGCTGGGTATCAGCAGCACGCCGACGAGGAACTGACGGACCGTACGGCCGCGCGAGATGCGGGCGATGAACGTGCCCACGAACGGCGCCCAGGAGATCCACCACGCCCAGTAGAAGACGGTCCACGAGCCCAGCCAGGCCGGGTCGGAGAACGCCCCGGTACGCGTCGACATGCGCACCAGGCCGCTCAGATAGTCACCGACCGAGGCCGGCAGCACCTCCAGCGTGTAGACGGTCGGACCGACCACGAACACGAACAGCATCAGCGCGACGGCGATCAGCACGTTCGTGGTGGACAGCCACTTGACGCCCCGGTGCAGTCCGGAGAAGGCGGACACGACGAAGGCGAGCGTGAGCGCTCCGATGATCGTCAACTCGACGGCCCGGCTGTCCGGCACCCCGGCCACCAGGTCGAGGCCGGCCGCCACCTGGAGCGCGCCCAGCCCGAGACTGGTAGCCGAGCCGAACACGGTGGCGAAGACGGCGAGCAGGTCGATCCCGCGGCCGAGCGGGCCCTCGGTCCGGTCCCCGAGCAGCGGCGCGAACGCGGACGAGATCCGGTTGCCCCGCCCCTTGCGGAACGTCGAGTACGCCAGGGCCAGCGCCGCGATCGCGTAGATGCCCCACGGGTGCAGCGTCCAGTGGAAGAGCGTGTACTGCATGGCCGCCGAGGCGGCGGCGCCGGTCTGCGGCTCGACTCCGGAGGCCGGCGGCGGCGTGGCGTAGTGCTGCATCGGTTCGGCGACGGCGAAGAACACCAGGCCGATGCCCATGCCGGCGCTGAACATCATGGCGACCCAGGCCAGGGTGTTGAACTCCGGCCCGTCGTCGTCGGCGCCCAGCCGGATCCGGCCGAACCGGGAGGCGGCCACGACGACCGCCAGCACCAGGAAGGCGTCGGCCGCGACCACGAAGAACCAGCCGAACGTGCTCACGGCCCAGGCCAGGCCGGACTCGCCGAACCGGGCCAGTGAGCCCCGGGCGAACACGCCCCACAGCACCACCGCGAGCACACCGGCGACCCCGGTGCCGAGCACCACCCGGTCGACCCGCTGGGCCACGGCCCGCCGCCCCGATTGTCCCGTCATGCCTCCATCGTCGGCGGGCCGGGCACACCGCCGGGCCGGAATGCCGCAGGAACCGCGTCAGGACACGACGGCGGCTGCCTCCTCGGCCTCCACCGCGGCGTTCCAGGCCGGCTTGGTGGACCGCCAGCCCTCGTCGTCCATGCCGCGCCGCCAGTAGCCGGAGATGGACAGATCGCCCCGGGGCACGCCACGCTCGACGCGCAGCAGCCGCCGCAGCTCCTTCATCGCGCCGGCCTCCCCGTGCACGAACGCGTGCACCCGGCCGGGCGGGAACTCCAGCGCCCGGACCGCCTCGACCAGCGGCTCGCCGAACGGGCGCCCGTCGCGGTGCAGCCAGCACACCTCGACCTCACCCGCGCTGGTCAGGGGCAGCTCGTCGGCCGGGCCGCCCACCTCGACGTACACCTTGGCGGGCGCTCCCGCCGGCAGCCGTTCCAGGGCCGCGGCGATGGCCGGCAGCGCGCTCTCGTCGCCCGCCAGCAGGTGCCAGTCGGCAGCCGGGTCCGGCGCGTACGCTCCGCCCGGCCCGGCGAACAACACCCGGTCGCCGGGACGCAGCGCCGCCGCCCACGGCCCGGCCAGACCCTCGTCGCCGTGGTGCACCACGTCCACCGTCATCTCACCGGCCGCGGCGTCCCAGGCCCGGACCGTGTACGCGCGCAGGCGCGGCCACTGCTCCGCCGGGAACTCCCGCTTGATCGTGGCCAGGTCGACCGGGTACGGGTAGGTCACCCCGGCCGGCGGGAAGACGAACTTCACGTAGTGGTCGGTGTACGCGCCCACCGGCAGCCCGGCCAGCTCGGCGCCGCCCAGGACCAGGCGGACCAGGTGTGGGGTGGGCCGCGTGGTCCGGACGACCGTGGCGGCGGTGAACGTCTTCGGGCGATCCGTCATGCCGCTTAGGCTAGCCTAAGCTCCGCAGGGGTGATCCGGTCAGTTCGGCGACACCAGCCGGGCGTGCCAGGCCAGCGCGGCCGGATCGGTGAGCGAGGCGACCTGGTCGATCACCACGCGCAGCCGCGTGGCGTCGTCCCCCGCGTCCCGCCACAGCGGCGCGAACACCGGGTCGAGCGCGTCCGGCGCCCGCTCCAGCAGCGCCGCGACCAGCCCGCTCAGGACGTCGCGCTGCCGCGCGTACCGGTCCTGGGCGCCGGGGCGGCGCATCACGTACCGCAGCGCGATGCCCTTGAGCAGCGCGCACTGCGCCCGGATCCGGCGCGGCACCACCAGGTCGGCGTCGTAGCGGCGGTGCGGACCGGGACCGTGGCGCTGCTCGGTCGCGGCCACCACCCCGGCGGCGAACCGGCCGGTGAGCACGCTCGTGGTGGCCTTCAACGCGGCGAGCGCGCGATGACTGCCGTCGTACGCGGCCAGCGGGGCGAGCACCGGATCGGCCAGCAGGTCGGCGAGCACCTCGCCCAGGTCCTCCGGCCCCTCACCCGAGTAGGCGGCGGCCACGTCCGCGCAGAGTGCCCGCCGCTCGTCCGCGTCGGCCAGCAGCGGGCGCAGGTCGACGTACCCGCCGTGGATGCCGTCCTCGACGTCGTGCACCGAGTACGCCACGTCGTCGGCCCAGTCCATCACCTGGGCCTCCAGGCAGCGCCGAGCGCCGGGCGGGGCGCCTGCGCGCAGCCAGTCGAAGACCGGGCGGTCGTCGGCGTACACGCCGAACTTGCGCTCGCCGGGGCGGCGCGGCCACGGGTACTTGCTGACCGCGTCCAGCGCGGCCCGGGTCAGGTTCAGCCCGGCCGAGCGCCCGTCCGGGGCGAACACCTTCGCCTCCAGCCGGGTGAGCACCCGCAGCGTCTGCGCGTTGCCCTCGAAACCGCCGCATGGGGCGGCCAGCTCGTCCAGGGCGTACTCGCCGTTGTGCCCGAACGGCGGGTGACCCAGGTCGTGGGCCAGCCCGGCGGTGTCCACCACGTCCGGGTCGCAGCCCAGCCGGGCGCCCATCTCGCGGGCGATCTGCGCGACCTCCAGCGAGTGGGTCAGCCGGGTACGCAGGAAGTCGTTCGTCCCGGCGGTGTGCACCTGCGTCTTCGCGGCGAGCCGGCGGAACGCCGCCGAGTGCAGGACCCGGGCGCGGTCCCGCTCGAACGGCGACCGGCCGTACCCGGTGTCCTTCGGCGCCTCGTCGACCAGCCGCGCCGCGTCGTCAGCCCCGGTCACCGTTGCCGCGTTGACGCAACGGCCGGAGGTCGCGACTGCGGGGCTCGCAAAACCGGCTCACTCCTCGCGCTCCCGCAGAACGCAGAACTCGTTGCCCTCCGGATCGGCGAGCACCGTCCACTCCACGTTTCCCTGGCCGATGTCGACGTGCCGGGCGCCCATGTCGACCAGGCGCTCCACCTCGGCCTCCATGTCGGCCGGGCGCAGGTCGATGTGCAGCCGGTTCTTCCCCTCCTTCGGCCCGGCGACCGGGACGAAGACGAGACCGGGCATCGTGTCGGGGGTCCGGCGGATCTCCACCTCGTCCGGCTTGTCGGTGATCACCTGGTAGCCGAGAGCCTCCGCCCACCAACTGGCGAGCCGGGACGGATCCCGGGCGTCGATGGTCAGGTTCTCCCAGACGGCGGTCATGCGGCCACCCCTCCTGATCGACACGTGGCGGAAGCTCAGGTTACGCCGAGGAGGCCGGAAAGGCGCGCCGGGCGGGCGCGGGGCCGCCGGTGTCCACCGGCGGCCCCGCCCCCGGTCAGCGGGAGTCCGGACCGGTGGTGGTGATGGCCGCCCGGCCGGCCTCCAGCCGGGCCACCGGCACCCGGAACGGCGAGCAGGAGACGTAGTCCAGGCCGACGGAGTGGAAGAAGTGCACCGAGTCCGGGTCGCCGCCGTGCTCGCCGCAGACGCCGAGCTTCAGCCCCGGGCGGGCCGCCCGGCCCTCCTCGGCGGCGATGCGGATCAGCCGGCCGACGCCGTCGGTGTCGATCGACTCGAACGGCGAGATGCCGAAGATGCCCAGCTCCAGGTAACGCCAGAAGAACGCGCCCTCCACGTCGTCGCGGGAGAAGCCCCAGCCCATCTGGGTCAGGTCGTTGGTGCCGAAGGAGAAGAACTCGGCCGCCTCGGCGATCTGCCCGGCGGTCAGCGCCGCCCGGGGCACCTCGATCATCGTGCCGATCAGCACCTCGACGCCGCTGTCCCCGACCACCTCGGCGATGATCCGCTCGGCCTCGGCGCGTACCGTCTCCAGCTCCTGCACGGCCCCGACCAGCGGCACCATGATCTCCGGGCAGGCCGTGCCGCCGTCGCGGACGACCGCGACGGCGGCCTCCGCGATCGCGCGGACCTGCATGGCGAACAGGCCCGGGATGACCAGGCCGAGCCGGACGCCGCGCAGGCCCAGCATCGGGTTCTCCTCGTGCATCCGCCGCACGGCGGCGAGCAGCGCCTCCTCCTTCGCGACGTCCTCGCCGCGCTCCTGCGCGACCGCGACGTTGACCGCGAGCTGTTCCAGCGGGGGCAGGAACTCGTGCAGCGGCGGGTCGATCAGCCGCACGGTGACCGGCAGGCCGTCCATCTCCCGGAAGATCTCGATGAAGTCGGCCCGCTGCAGCGGCAGCAGCGCGGCGAGCGCGTCCTCCCGCTCCCGCTCGCCATGCGCCAGGATGAGCCGCTCGACCAGCTCGCGGCGGTCACCGAGGAACATGTGCTCGGTGCGGCACAGGCCGATGCCCTCGGCCCCGAAGCGCCGCGCCCGGGCCGCGTCCGCCCCGGTGTCGGCGTTCGTGCGGACCCGCAGCCGCCGCGCCGCGTCGGCGTGCGTCATGATCCGGTGTACGGCGCGGACCAGCGCGTCGTCGGTGGTCTCCGGGTCGAGTTCGCCCTCGAAGTACTGCACCACCTCGGACGGCATGACCGGCACCTCGCCGAGGTACACCTTGCCGGTGGTGCCGTCGATCGAGACGACGTCGCCCTCGTTCACCACGTGGTCGCCCACAGTGAACCTCTTCGCCGGGACGTTCACGTCCAGCTCGTCGGCGCCGGAGACGCAGGTCTTGCCCATGCCGCGGGCCACCACCGCGGCGTGGCTGGTCTTGCCGCCCCGGGAGGTCAGGATGCCCTGGGCGGCGATCATGCCGTTGAGGTCGTCCGGGTTGGTCTCCCGGCGGACCAGGATCACCGCCTCCCCCTCGGCGGCCAGCTCGACCGCCCGGGCCGAGGTGAAGACGACCTTGCCGGACGCCGCGCCCGGCGAGGCGCCGATGCCCTTGGCCACCGCCTCGAACTCGTGGTCGAGCTGGAAGCGGGGGAACATCAGCTGGGCGAGCTGCGCGCCGTTCACCCGGTGCAGCGCCTCGTCGAGGTCGATCAGCCCCTCGTCGACGAGCTGCCCGGCGATGACGAACGCGGCGGCGGCGGTGCGCTTGCCGACGCGGGTCTGGAGCATCCAGAGCTTGCCGCGCTCGATGGTGAACTCGATGTCGCAGAGGTCCTTGTAGTGCTCCTCCAGCCGGGCCATGATGCCGAGCAGCTGGTCGTAGGAGGTCTTGTCGAGCTGCTCCAGCTCCTGCAACGGCACCGTGTTGCGGATGCCGGCCACCACGTCCTCGCCCTGGGCGTTGGCCAGGTAGTCGCCGTAGATGCCCTGTGCCCCGCTGCCCGGGTCGCGGGTGAACGCGACGCCGGTACCGGAGTCGGGACCGAGGTTGCCGAAGACCATCGTCACCACGTTGACGGCGGTGCCCAGGTCGGCCGGGATGCGCTCCTGCCGGCGGTAGAGCACCGCCCGCTCCGCGTTCCACGAGTCGAAGACCGCGCGGATGGCGAGGTCGAGCTGCTCGCGCGGCTCCTGCGGGAATTCGCGGCCGGTGTGCTTGGCGAAGATCTGCTTGTACGCGTCGACCAGCCCGCGCAGATCGCCGGCGTCCAGGTCGAGGTCGTTGTGCGTTCCCTTGGCGCGCTTGATCTCGTCGAGCGCGTGCTCGAACTCCTCGCCCGGCACCTCGCAGACGGTCTTGCCGAACATCTGGATCAGCCGGCGGTACGAGTCCCAGGCGAATCTGTCGTTCCCACCCGCCTGGTTGCTCAGGCCGATCACGCTACGGTCGTTGAGACCCACGTTGAGGACGGTCTCCATCATGCCCGGCATGGAGAACTTGGCGCCGGAGCGTACCGAGACCAGCAGCGGATCGTCCGGGTCGCCGAGGCGCCGGCCCATCTCGCGCTCCAGGGCCTCCAAGTGCGCCTCGATCTGCGCGGCCAGTCCGTCCGGCTCGCGCCCGGTCGTCAGGTACGCCTTGCAGGCCTCCGTGGTGATCGTGAAGCCGGGCGGAACCGGCAGACCGAGATTCGTCATCTCGGCCAGGTTGGCCCCCTTGCCGCCGAGCAGATCCTTGAGATCCTTGTTGCCCTCGGCGAAGTCGTAGACGTACTTCCGCTCGACCGAATCGTGCGCTGCCACCAGAGCCTCCCACGCGCGCCATTGACACTTAACGAAGGTTCAGTTCGGACATACCCCGGTAGTGACCACCGGCAATCCCGGCTCGTCAGCGTCGGTGGGCCGAAGGCTAGGCGAACTTCGCGAAACCTGGGAGCGTTCGGTGACTTTCGGCACAACGGTCACCACAATCCGCGTTCGTACGGGTTTTTGGG
The DNA here is from genome assembly GCF_019038635.1 of Micromonospora sp. WMMB482. Lineage (NCBI taxonomy): Bacteria > Bacillati > Actinomycetota > Actinomycetes > Micromonosporales > Micromonosporaceae > Micromonospora > Micromonospora sp. WMMB482. The sequence goes on from NZ_JAHOPD010000020.1 coordinate 759,328, forward strand.
AACGCTTCCACGAGCACGATCACGCAATTCCGATTCCCCTCGTACTCTTGACGTCACTGCATCTCGCGGAACCTGACCTTTGCCATATACCGCGCGAATACACCCCTCGGAGCGTCGCCGTGCCGACCAACCCCGCGGCCCCGGAGACCGGGCCGGAGCCGTCCGACACCCGTCCCACCAGCCCTTCCCGTGACATGCCGCCGCCGGATGCGGCCTCGCCCGGCGCGCTCGCCGCGCCCTCCACGGGCCAGCCCGGCGTGGCGGCGCCCGCCGCCGGCCTGCCCGGGGTGGCCGCGCCCGCCGCCGAGCTGGCCCGTGCCGCAGAGGGCCGGGCCGCCGGGGCGCTCGCCGGACCGGCGCCGGTCCGGCTGGGCGACGTGGTGCCCGCGCCCGAGCAGGTACGCCCGGACCCGGCCGGTGACTTCACGCTCGGCGCGGACGCCGTGCTGCGGGTCAGCCCCGCCGGGCGGGACGTGGCCGAACAGCTCGCCGGCTGGCTGCGCCCGGCCACCGGTTTCCCGCTCCCGGTCACCGACACCGCCGAGGGCGGCCCGCTGGCGCTCACGCTGTCCCCGGCGGCTCCCGACGGCCTCGTCGAGTCCGACGGTTCCGGCGGGCCGGACGGCGCGCGCCTCGGGGACGAGGGCTACCGCCTCGACGTGACCAGCGGGGGCGTCCGGATCACCGCCGTCACCCCGGCCGGGCTGTTCCACGGCGCGCAGACGCTGCGGCAGCTGCTACCCGCGCCGATCGAGAGCCCGACCGCTGTCACCGCGCGCTGGGCGGTGCCCGGCGGCACGATCGTCGACCGGCCACGCTTCGCCTACCGGGGCGCGATGCTCGACGTCGCCCGCCACTTCTTCGCGGTCGAGGACGTGCTGCGGGTGGTCGACCACCTGGCCCGCTACAAGCTCAACCACCTGCACCTGCACCTCACCGACGACCAGGGCTGGCGGATCGCCGTCGACTCGTGGCCGCGGCTCGCCGAGGTCGGCGGGACCACCGCGGTCGGCGGTGGCCCCGGCGGCTGGTACACCCGGGACGACTACCGCCGGATCGTCGCGTACGCGGCCCGCCGCCACGTGACGGTGGTGCCGGAGATCGACCTGCCGGGCCACACGAACGCGGCCCTTGTCGCGTACCCCGAACTGGCCCCCGACAAGACCGCGCCGCCGCCGTACACCGGCACCGAGGTGGGGTTCAGCTACGTCGACCCGGCCGACGAGCGGACGTACGCCTTCGTCGCCGACGTGCTCGGCGAGGTGGCCGCGCTGACCCCCGGGCCGTGGCTGCACCTCGGCGGCGACGAGGCGTTCAAGGTGCCCGCCGAGAGCTACCGCGCCTTCATCGTGCGGGCGCAGTCGCTGGTCGCGGCCACCGGGAAGACGGTCGTCGGCTGGCACCAGCTCGCCCCGGCCGAGCACGTCGACGGGCGGGTCCTGCAGTGGTGGGGCACGAACGGCGACGACCCGGAGACGGCGGAGGCGGTGCGTCGGGGCGCCCGGCTGATCCTCTCCCCCGGCAACCACGCGTACCTGGACATGAAGTACGCCCCGGACACCCCGATCGGGCACGACTGGGCCGGTCTGATCGACGTACGCCGGGCGTACGAGTGGGATCCGGGCAGCCACGTGCGGGGCGTACCAGCCGAGGCGGTGCTGGGTGTGGAGGCGCCGCTGTGGACCGAGTCGGTCACGACGCTCGCCGAGGTCGAGTACATGTTCTTCCCGCGCCTGCCCGCCGTCGCCGAACTCGGCTGGTCACCGCGCGAGACACACGACTGGTCCGGGTTCCGCAGCCGGCTGGCCGCCCACGGCCCGAGGTGGACGACGGCCGGCATCACCTTCCACCGTTCCCCTGAGATCCCCTGGCCCTCCACCTCCCCGCCCCAGATCCCCACCCAACCGACCCCCACCCAAACGTCTCCCTACCCCCCAGGCCCACCCCACCCGGTCGATCATGAAGTTGACGGCGGCAAACCGGACACAAACGCCACGGGGGCGCACCTCAGCCTCAGGCGGACACAAAGTCCTTGATCGACAGGGGTGGCGAGGGCGGCCCTGGGGGGTGGAGCTATCGGGCGATGTGGCGGGCCGGTCGGCGGGTGCACCGGTGGGGTCGATGTGCGGATCTCGGGTGGTCGGGGCCACCGGCGGGGTGGAATCGGGGGTAGGTGCGCGGCGTTGTACATGGCAGACCGCGCCGCACCCGCCGACCGCCCGCCCCGCGGGCCGGGAATCAGGCCGGGACGCCGGTCGTTACATCCGCGGAGCCGCCGAGCAGGCCGGGAGCGCCTGTCGAACCGGCCCACCGCCGGGCAGCCCCACCGGGAATGACCCCGGGGCCCCGGTCGTTACATCCCCGAGCTGCCGGAGCGGGCCATCCCCCGGCCGCCCGACGAACCACCGGCCCGACGCACATGCCGGGCCACTCGATCTTTCTTCGCGGCATCCCCCATCGCCGCGTACCCCCGACAGAGAGGCAACTGATCATGGCTACCACTCTGCTGCGCAAGACCGTTCTGACCGCCGCCGGCATCGCCGCGACCGCCGGTGGGATCGCCGGCCCGGCGATCGCCGCCCACGCCGCCCCCGCCGAGAAGGCCGCCGCCGTGGCCGACCGCAAGGGTCACGGTGAGCGCGAACTCGACGTGCGCTACGAAGCCCAGCCCAACTTCTACTACTGCGGCCCCGCCGCCGCCCGCAACGCGCTGAGCGTGCAGGGCAAGAACATCGACGTCGACACCATGGCCCGCGAGATGGGCACCACGGAGAACGGCACCAACAGCATCAACGACATCACCCCGGTGCTCAACAAGGAGACCGGCCGCAAGGACGCCTACAAGTCGGTCGAGATCAGCACCCCCAAGGCCGACGACAAGCAGACCGACAGGCTGCGCGCCGACATCGTCCGCACCATCGACGACGGCCGCGCCGTGGTCGCCAACATCGCCGGCACCGCTGTCGACACCGACGGGAACACCCACTCCTTCGAGGGCGGTCACTACATCAGCGTCATCGGCTACCGGGACGACGGCCACACCGTCACCATCGCCGACAGCGCCAACCCGAACACGGCCTCCTACCGGATGAGCGTCGACAACCTCGCCGACTGGATCGCCACCCGCGGCTACTCGGCCTCCTGACCCACCGAACACCGACCAGGGCCCGACCCCACCGGGGGTCGGGCCCTGGTCGCGTCGACGGTCAGCGCCGCCGCCGCGGGGCGAGACCGTCGAGGAACACCTCCAACCCGAGCGTGAACCGGAGGTCGGGATCGCCCTGGAACAACATCTGTCCCATAGCGGTGGTGTGCGGGAAGTCCTGGGCCGGCAGGTTCCGGTAGTGCTCCGCGACGACCGCCCAGTGCCGCGCCACCGAGTCCGCGCCCGCGCGCTCGCTGAGCCGTCTGCGGGCCGTGTCGAGGGCGTCTGCGGTGACGTACAACGACAGCCGGTCCAGCGCCCAGGCGCACACGTCGTCGGGGAACCCGGCCGTACGCAGGGTCGCCAGCAGCGCCTCGGCGATCCGCACCGAGTTGCCGCCGACCGGCCGCCCGGACATGGCGATGGAGGCGATGTCGCCGTGACGGAGCAGTGCGGCGCGGACCTCGCCAGCCAACTCGGACAGCGCGCGGCGCCAGTCCCGACCGTCCGCCGGTAGGCGCACCTCCGCCAGGACGCGGTCGAGGGCCAGATCCAACAGCTCGTCCTTGCCGGCGACGTGCCGATAGATGGACGCGGGCCCGGTGCCGAACGCGTCGGCGATCGTGCGCATGCTCACCGCGTCGACGCCCCGACGGCCGACCAGATCCAGCGCGGCGGCGACGATCGCGTCCCGGGCCAGCGCCGGCCGCGACGACTGTCCCACCGGTCCTCCGATCCTGGCGTCGGCCGTCCGACCGCGCGACGGTGTCCCAGCTTAGTGGGACCGCCGGCGCCGCCGGGTTGCGAACGGCGTTCGCTCGATGCGACGATGCGTGCGAACGCCGTTCGCAGCAGGATCTCTTCACGCGCGGAGGACCCCGTGACGCCCACCGCCCGGCTGGCCGCCACCCTCACCCCGATCCTCTTCATCGGCGTCGACCTGGCCGACGCCCTCACCCGCTCCCGGTACGACCCGCTCCACCATTGGGTGAGCCACCTGTCCCTCGGCTCCCGGGGCTGGCTCGGCACCGGCAAGCTCACGCTCTGCGCCGTGCTGCTCGTGGTCGCCGCCGCCGGCCTGCGCCGGGCGACGAAGCCGGCCGGCGGCGGCTGGAGTTGGCGCACGGTCGCCGCGGCCGGACTCGGACTGCTCGCCGCGGCGGCGCTGCCGATGGACCCGGGCCTGGGCTATCCGGCCGGCGCGGAGAAGGCCGCCCCGAGTTGGCACGGCACCGGCCACGACATCGCCGCGGCGGTCCTCGTCGGGGCGCTGGCCGCCGCGGGTTGGCTTCTGGGCCGCGACCTGCGGCGAGCGGGCCACGACGGGGCATGGCAGACCGCGGGACGATGCGTCACGGTGGTGGTGGTCGCCGGATTCGTCGCCTGCTCCGCGCTGGTCGGCCTGGACTACGCCGGCGTTCTCCCCGGCGCCCCCAGCGGCCTGCTCGAACGCGTCTCCCTCTACACCGGGGTGGGATGGCTCGGGCTCGCCACCCGCCAGGCACTGCGGCCGGTCGGAGGCTGACCGGTCAACCCCCGGAGTCGTCCAGCTCGGCGCCGTCCGGCGGGGTGTCGTCGTCGCGGCTGGCCAGCCAGCCGTCGGGCAGGAAGACCTTGCCCGGGGAGTTGGTGCGGCCGCGCGGCTGGCCGAGGTTCTCCACCGGGAACGGTACGGCCGGGTCCAGCTTGCCGAGCAGGTCGTCGAGCTGCGCCAGGCTCTCGATCATGGCGAGCGAGCGGCGCAGCTCGCTGCCGATCGGGAAGCCCTTCAGATACCAGGCGACGTGCTTGCGGAAGTCGGTGCAGCCGTCCCGCTCGCCCCGGGCCGGGTTGCGGGCGCCCGCCACGAACTGCTCCACCAGCAGCTCGGCGTGCCGGCGCATGGTCACCGCCACCTCGCCGAGGCTCGGCAGTCGCCGCTCGGCGCTCCCGTTGAACGCGGCCTCCAGGTCCGCGAACAGCCACGGCCGGCCCAGGCAGCCGCGCCCGATCACCACGCCGTCCACGCCGGTGTGCGCGACCATCCGCAGCGCGTCGTCGGCCTCCCAGATGTCGCCGTTGCCGAGCACCGGCACGTCGAGCGCCGACTTGAGCGTGGCGATCGCGTCCCAGTCGGCGGTGCCGGAGTAGCGCTGCGCGGCCGTACGCCCGTGCAGGGCGACCGCCGCGACGCCCGCGTCCTGGGCCGCCAGCCCCGCCTCGACGTACGTCAGGTGGTCGTCGTCGATGCCCTTGCGCATCTTCACGGTGACCGGCACCCCCGCGGGCGACGCGGCGTCCACCGCGGCCTTGACCAGCCGGGCGAACAGCCGGCGGCGCCACGGCAGGGCCGAGCCGCCGCCCCGGCGGGTCACCTTGGGCACCGGGCAGCCGAAGTTGAGGTCGATGTGGTCGGCCAGGTCGCGCTCGACCACGATCCGCACGGCGGCGGCGGTGATCTCCGGGTCGGTGCCGTAGAGCTGGAGGCTGCGGGGCTGCTCCTCGGCACCGAAGGCGATCATGCGAAGCGTCTTCGGGTTCCGCTCGACGAGCGCCCGGGTGGTGATCATCTCGCACACGTAGATGCCGCCGCCCTGCTCACGGCAGAGCCGGCGGAAGCCCACGTTGGTGATCCCGGCCATCGGCGCGAGCACCACCGGCGGCCAGACCTGGTGCGGCCCGATCGTCAACGCGGGCAGAGTCGGCGCAGTCACCGCCCAAGTGTAAGGAAGGGCCCCTTCTTAACGTCTCCGGTAGAGCAGGGGCCCCTTGTTAACAGGGCACATGTCACAGCCGGCCCGCCCGGCGGAGGTTCTCCACAACCGGGGCGGCTGTCCACAGGCCGAGCCCACGGGCCGGAACGTGGATCGTTCGAGCGCGCACGCTGCCGGGCATGCCCGAACAACCACCCGAGCTCAGCGACCTGGCGGAACGCCAGCAGCAGATCGTCACCCGGACGCAGCTTCTCGGCGTCGGACACGACGACATGTACCTGTACCGGCAGACCCGGCGCGGCCTGTGGCAGCGCGTCCTGCCGGCGACGTACGCGCTCGTCACCGGCACCCTCACCGACGAGCAGCGACGCATCTCGGCGGCGCTCTACGCGGGCGCCGACGCGCAACTCACCGGTCTGGCCGCCCTGATCTGGTACGGCTTCCGGCACAGCCCGCGCACCGCTGACGTACACCTGATCCTGCCGCACCACGTGCGACGCCGCTCGGCCGGTCACGCGGTGATCGCGCGGGCCCTGGAGCTTGATCCGCGGGCCCGGCGGACCGCGCTGTACCCGGTGTGCTCGCCGGCCCGGGCGGTGGTGGACGCCGCCCGCGACCTGCGCCAGCTACGGCCGGTACGGGCGACGGTGGCCGAGGCCGTGCAGCGCGGCTTCACCGACCTGGCCAGCCTGGACGCGGAGATCCGCCGGGCCCGGCGCAGCCGCACCGCCCTGATCCGGAAGGCGTTCGCGGAGATCACCGACGGGGTCCGCTCGGCACCGGAGACGGAGCTGCGGGAGTGCCTGGGCGGCAGCGGCAGGCTCGGCGAGATCCTGTGGAACCCGCGGCTGTCGACGGCCGACGGCACCCGGCTGCCGACGCCGGACGGCTACCTCGCCGACTGCGCGGTGGCGCTGGAGGTCGACTCGCGGGAGTACCACCTCAGCCCGGACGACTGGGCGCGGACGCTGGACCGGCACAACGAGCTGAGCCGGCACGGAGTGCTCATCCTGCACTTCACGCCGGCGCAGATCCGCAGGGAGCCGGGTCGCGTGCGGCGCACGGTGGAGGACGCGTACGAGGCCCGGCGCGGGCTGGGCGCCGCGACCGGCATACGGGCGGAGCCGATCTCCCTCGGCGACGGGCGTTAAGAAGGGGCCCCTTCTCTACGCGAGGCGTTAAGAAGGGGCCCTTCCTTACACGCGCGCTCAGCAGCCGGGCAGGCGCTCGATCAGGTAGCGCTCGACCTGGTCCAGCGAGACGCGCTCCTGGGCCATGGTGTCCCGGTTCCGGACCGTGACGGCGTTGTCGTCGAGCGTGTCGAAGTCGACAGTGACGCAGAACGGCGTGCCGATCTCGTCCTGCCGGCGGTAGCGGCGGCCGATCGCCTGCGAGTCGTCGAACTCGACCACCCAGCGCTTGCGCAGGTCGGTGGCGAGCTGCTTGGCCTTCGGCGACAGCGCCTCGTTGCGCGACAGCGGCAGCACGGCGACCTTGACCGGGGCCAGCCGCGGGTCGAAGCGCATGACGGTGCGCTTGTCCACGCCGCCCTTGGTGTTCGGCGCCTCGTCCTCGTCGTACGCCTCGAGCAGGAACGCCAGCACCGCGCGGGTGAGGCCGGCGGCCGGCTCGATCACGTACGGCACCCAGCGCTCGCCCTTGCCCTGGTCGAAGTACGACAGGTCGACGCCGGAGTGCTTGCTGTGCGTGGACAGGTCGAAGTCGGTGCGGTTGGCGATGCCCTCCAGCTCGGCGAACTCGCTGCCGCCGAACCGGAACCGGTACTCGATGTCGACCGTGCGCTTCGAGTAGTGGGAGAGCTTCTCCTTGGGGTGCTCGTAGAAGCGCAGGTTCTCCTCGGACAGGCCCAGGTCGAGGTACCAGTTCCAGCGCTCCTGAAGCCAGTACTCGTGCCACTGCTCGTCAGTGCCGGGCTCGACGAAGAACTCCATCTCCATCTGCTCGAACTCACGGGTCCGGAAGATGAAGTTGCCCGGGGTGATCTCGTTGCGGAACGACTTGCCGGTCTGCGCGATGCCGAACGGCGGCTTCTTCCGGGCGACCGTCTCCACGTTCTTGTAGTTGACGAAGATGCCCTGGGCGGTCTCCGGGCGCAGGTAGTGCATGCCCTCGTCGCTCTCCACCGGGCCCAGGTAGGTCTTCATCAGGCCGTTGAACATCTTCGGCTCGGTGAAGGTGCCCTTGTTGCCGCAGTTGAGGCAGTTCAGTTCCGTCAGCGAGGTCAGCGGCTTGCCGTGCTTGGCCTCGTACGCCTCTTCCAGGTGGTCGGCTCGGAACCGCTTGTGGCAGGACTGGCACTCGGTGAGCGGGTCGACGAACTCGGCGATGTGGCCGCTGGCCTCCCAGACCTTGCGGGCCAGGATGACCGCCGAGTCGAGGCCGACGACGTCGTCGCGCTGCTGCACCATGGTCCGCCACCACTGCCGGCGGACGTTCTCCTTCAGCTCGACGCCGAGCGGACCGTAGTCCCACGCCGACCGGGTGCCCCCGTAGATCTCGCTGGAGGGGAAGACGAAGCCCCGGCGCTTGGCCAGGCTGGTGACGGCGTCGATACGGTCGGCTGGCATGTTTCCTCCTACGCCGGCTGGCGGTCGGCGCGGTCGAGATGGATGGAACCGGGCTGTTCGGGACAACGGTACGACCGTGTCCGTCCCGAGCCCAGCAGAATACCGGGGGCCGGTCAGCTCACCCCGCAGACCTCCACGCCGCCCGTCTGCTGGTCCGGCGCGAGCGTCACGGTCTGCGCCTCCCGCCGGCCGCCGGCGAGCGTGACGTCCACCGGCACGGTGAGCGTGGTGAGGTCGACCTCGCCCACCCGGTAGCCGGAGACCTGCGGCTCGGTGGCCACCCGCCGCTCGAACTCCCGCCGGGGCTCGCGTCGGCGGATGTCGTCGCAGAGCGTGTCGTACGCCTTGGACCACTCCCGGGCCACGAGCGCCTGGTAGTAGTCGTTCGTGACCGCCCGGCCCTGCTCGCCGATCGCCTGGGCGTTGCTCACCGCCAGGCCGACCACCGCCGTGCCGCCCCCGCCGCAGCAGATCAGCACGGCGAGCGCGCCCGCGCCGAGGCCGAGCCAGAGCCGGGTCCGCCCGCCCTCGGTGGGCGGGGCGGCGAACGGCGGCGCGGCGCCGGGCCCCTGCGGCGGCGCGGGCACCCCGGGTTCCGCCGGCAGCGCGGGCGGAACGGATGACGGGGGTGGCGCGGCCGGTCCGGGAGCGGTCATACGCGCCAGGGTAGTGCCCCGGCACTCAGCGGTACGGACCTGCGGCACGATCGCTGGCGACGACGACGATCTCACCGTCGGGGGCGGCGCCGGCGAGCGTCTCGTACGCCGACGGCTCGTCCACCGATCGGGCGAGCAGCGGCACGGCGGTGACCTTGACGTCGAACCCGCCGAGCGCCCGCCGGTACGCCCCGACCGACTCCCACTCGGTGACCAGGAGCCAGTGGTCCGGGTCGTCGAGCGCCCGCAGCAGTTCACCGCGCAGGTAGCCGGGGCGGGCGGCGAGCGCGGCCAGCGCGGCGTGCGCCGCACGGGTGAACTCGTCCACCGTTTCGGCTTCCACCACGAAGCGGTTGGTGACCAGCACGGGGTTCCTCCTCGTAGAGTTTGTGGCATGCAGCGTACGCAGAGTCCCGGGTTGGCCCGGTTGGCACGGCTCAACCCGACGGCGGTGTTCCTGGCCGCGCTGGCCCTGGTGCTTGTCGGCCTGTTCGCGCCCGGCCCGGCGGGTGGCGTCCTGCTGCTCGTGCTGGCCGGCGGGCTGGTCTGGCTGATGTCGGTCACCTGGCCGGTGCAGGCCCCGGCGACCCGGATGCTCCGGCTGGTGATGCTCACCTTGTTGATCGCGGTGGCGCTGACGAAGCTCATGGTCGGCTGATAGCCGGAACTCACCTGCGCTGACATGCAATCATGCGTTTTTGACAATAATTTTCGTTGTCACGGACAGTTGAGCCCATGACCGTTCGTGCACCCCGCCGCATCCTGACCGCCGCAGCCACCGCCCTGCTCGCCGCCGCCGGCCTGACCGCCTGTGCGGATGACACAGGCGACGCAAGCCAGCCGGGCAAGGTCGGCGTGGTGGCCGCGTTCTACCCGCTCCAGTTCCTGGCGGAGCGGATCGGCGGCGACACGGTCGCCGTCAGCAACCTGACCAAGCCCGGCGCCGAGCCGCACGACCTGGAACTGAACCCACGCCAGGTCGGCGAGGTCGTCGACGCCGACCTGGTCGTCTACCTCAGCGGCTTCCAGCCGGCGGTGGACGAGGCGGTGGAGCAGAACGGCGGCGACCGCGCGTTCGACGTGGCGGGCGTGACGCCGCTGCGGGACGCCGCCGCCGGTGGCCACGACCACGACCACGAGGGCGAGGGCGAGGGCGAGGCCGGGCACGCCGAGGAGGGCGGCGGCAAGGATCCGCACGTCTGGCTCGACCCGACCCGGCTGGCCACGATCGGCGACAAGCTCGCCGAACGCCTGGGCAAGGCCGACCCGGACCACGCCGCCGACTACACCGCGAGGGCCGGCGCGCTGCGAACCGAGCTGACGAAGCTGGACACCGAGTACGCCGACGGCCTGCGCACCTGCCAGCGCCGGGAGATCGTCACCAGCCACACCGCGTTCGGCTACCTGACCGAGCGCTACAAGCTGGAGCAGATCGGCATCAGCGGGCTCACCCCGGAGGCCGAGCCGTCTCCGAAGCGGCTCGCCGAGGTCGCCGAGGAGGCCCGGGAACACCAGGCCGGCACGATCTTCTTCGAGACGCTGGTCAGCCCGAAGGTCGCCGAGACCATCGCGCGTGAGGTCGGGGCGAAGACGGCCGTCCTGGACCCGCTGGAGGGCCCGCCCGCCGACGGCGACTACCTCTCCGCGATGCGTACCAACCTGCAGACCCTGCGAACCGCCCTGGACTGTTCATGACCCCACCCGTGATCGAGATCGTGCACGCCACCGTCGGCTACGACGGCCGCCCGGTGCTGCGTGACGTCTCGTTGACAGTGACCGCCTCAGAGGTGGTCGCGGTGCTCGGCGCCAACGGCTCCGGCAAGTCGACGCTCGTGCGCGCCGCGCTCGGTCTGGTGCCGGTCGGCGCCGGGTCGGTCGCCCTGTTCGGCACGCCGCAGCGCCGCTTCCGGCAGTGGCACCGCATCGGGTACGTGCCGCAGCGGCTCGGCGCGGGCAGCGGGGTGCCCGCCACAGTGCGCGAGGTGGTGGCGTCCGGGCGGCTGGCCCGCCGGGGCGTGCTGCGGCCCGCCGGACGGGCGGACCGGGTGGCGGTGGCGGCGGCGCTGGACGCGGTCGGGCTCGCCGACCGGGCCGGTGACCCGGTGTCGACGCTCTCCGGCGGCCAGCAGCAGCGCACCCTGATCGCCCGCGCGCTGGCCGGCGGGCCGGAGCTGCTGGTGCTGGACGAGCCGACAGCCGGGGTGGACGCGGCCAGCCAGGAGGCGTTCGCCGGGGCGCTGCGGGCGTTCCGCGAGGGTGGGGGCACGGTGCTGCTCGTCGCGCACGAGCTGGGCCCGCTGCGCCCGCTGATCAGCCGGGCCGTGGTGGTGCACCAGGGCGGGATCGCCCACGACGGCGCGGTGCCCGAACCGGCCGGCCACCACGCCGACCCGGACCACGAGCACGTGCACCCGCACTGCGACGAGGAGCCCGCCCGGCTCTGGACAGGCATCTGAGATGGACCTCTTCCAGTACGACTTCATGCTCCGCGCCCTGGTCGGCGCGCTGATCATCGGGCTGGCCGCCCCGGCGCTCGGCATCTACCTGGTGCAGCGCCGGCTGGCGCTGATCGGCGACGGGCTCGGGCACGTGGCGCTCACCGGCGTCGGCGCGGGACTGCTGCTCAACCACTCCCCCGTGCTGGTGGCGGTGATCGCCGCGACGCTCGGCGCGGTGGTGATCGAGCTGGTCCGCGCGTACGGGCGTACCTCCGGTGACCTGGCGCTGGCGTTGCTGTTCTACGGCGGCATCGCCGGTGGCGTGATGCTGGTCGGGCTCTCCGACGCCAGCAGCGGGTCGCTCAACGCGTACCTGTTCGGGTCGCTGACCACCACCTCCCGCACCGACCTGATCACCATCGGCGTGCTCGGCGTGGTGCTGCTGGTGACCATGCTGGTGCTGCGCCCGGCGTTGTTCGCGGTGTGCCACGACGAGGAGTACGCCCGGGTGTCCGGCCTGCCGGTGCGGGCGCTGAACCTGCTCATCGCGGTCGGCACCGCGGTCACGGTGACCATCGCCATGCGGGCCGTCGGGGTGCTGCTGATCAGCGCACTGATGGTGGTGCCGGTGGCCACCGCGCAGCAGGTGACCCGGGGCTTCCGGTCGACCATGACGGCGGCCATGACGCTGGGCCTGTTCGCCGCCGGCGCCGGGGTCTGGGTGGCCGCCACCGCCGACACCGCGCCCGGCGCGTCGGTGGTGCTCGTGGCGATCGGCTCGTTCCTGCTGGTCGCGCTCGCGGCGGCGGGTCTGCGGGTGCTGCGGCGGCGGACCCGGGCCGACCGGGCGACGCCCCCGACCGAGCCGGCCGAGCACGAGATGCTGCTGCGATGAGGCCCTACCCGCCGAGGCAGCTGGGATTGGTTACCGTTACAGGGTGATGACCGGCACGAACGGGTACGACGCCTTCGAGGGTGCGGGCGACCTGCTGCGCGCGCTCTCGGCCCCGATCCGGCTCGCGATCGTGAGCGAGCTGGCCGCGGGGGAACGCTGCGTGCACGAGCTGGTCGAGAAGCTCGGCGCGCCGCAGCCGCTGGTCTCCCAGCACCTGCGGGTGCTGCGGGGCGCCGGTGTGGTGCGCGGGTCGCGGCGCGGCCGGGAGATCGCGTACGCCCTGGTCGACGACCACGTCGCGCACATCGTGGCGGACGCGGTCAGTCACGCCGGCGAAGGGTCGCACTGAGCGGGAAATCGGCCAGGTGCCGACGCGCCCGTGCCGTGGGACGCTGTCCGGCGTGAAGATCTACGCCGACCGTTTTCCCACCGCCGTCCGCCAGCTCCTCACCGACCTGCTCGTGGTCGTCTGGGTGTACGCGGCGATCCGCTTCGCGCTGTGGCTGCACGACCTGGTCGAGAAGCTCGCCGTACCCGGGCAGAAGCTGGAGGGGGCCGGCGGCGGACTCGCCGACAACCTGGCCGACGCCGGCGGCAAGGTCGGCCGGGTGCCGATCGTCGGCGACGAGCTGACCGCGCCGTTCACCCGGGCCGCCGAGGCCGCCCGCTCGGTCGCCGAGGCGGGCCGCGACCAGCAGGAGCTGGTCGGGCAGCTCGCGCTCGGGCTGACCATCGCGGTGCTGGTGTTCCCGCTCGGCCTGGTGCTGTTCGGCTGGCTGCCGCTGCGCCTGCGCTGGATGCGCCGGGCCGGCGCGGCGAAGGCCCTGGCCGGCGTGCCGGCCGGCCGGGATCTGCTGGCGCTGCGCGCGCTGGCCGGTCAGCCGCTGTCGAAGCTGACCCGGATCGCGCCCGACGTCGCCGAGGCGTGGCGGCGCGGCGACGACGCGACCGTCGACGCGCTCGCCGCGCTGGAGCTGCGCGAACTGGGGCTGCGCGGCGGCCGCTGACATCCCGGCTCCCGGCTCCCGGCTCCCGGCTCCCGGCTCCCGGCTCCCGGCTCCCGGCTCCCGGCTCCCGGCTCCCGGCTCCCGGCTCCCGGCTCCCGGCTCCCGGCTCCCGGCTCCCGGCTCCCGGCTCCCGGCTCCCGGCTCCCGGGGAATGATGCACTCCCCGCCCTTATGACTCCCAGTCATATTCATGACCGAGGGTCATAAGGCTGAGAAGAGTGTCCTTCCTCTGGCCGCCATGGCTCCACGCTTCGGGTCGCTGACCTCGCCCCGGTGCCGCCGCTCCGGCGGCACCGGGGCCCCCGGCCCGCTCCGTCCGGTTCGGAAACGGAGACCGTGCGGCGCGGCCGACGAGCGCCGGGCTTCGCGGGGATCGGCCGGCGGTGCCGTCCGCGGACGCAGCGCGCCGGAACCCGGCACGCACCGACACACGACCGCCATCCGGACGGCGGCCGTCCGGGCGGGACGACCGCCGCGCGGGCAGAGCGCGGGAGTGGCGGATGGTCAGCCGGTGGGCGGGATGCGCCGGCGGACGTCCTGTTCGGTGGACGGCCCGGGCTCCCAGCGGGCGACCCAGGGCAGGTCGGCGGGTGGCGTGACGACACCCTCCTCCACCGAGGCGTACCGGCCGGCGACGATGCGCTTGGCGGCGGCCACGTCGACCGAGTCGGTGTTCGACCACAGCCCGGTGAACAGCTCGTCGACGCGCAGCCGCGCCTGCCGGCAGAACAGGTCGGCCAGCTCGACGTTCTCCGGGTGCGCGTCCCGCTCGGCGTAGGCCCGGACGCAGACCGCGCTCATCGCGAACAGCTCCGCGCCGATGTCCACCACCCGGCCGAGGAACGCCTGCTTGCGCTCCATCTTCCCCTGCCACCGCGACATCGCGTAGAACGTCGACCGGGCCAGCTTGCGGGAGGTCCGCTCGACGTGGCGCAGGTGCCCGGCCAGCGGCCCGAACTCCTGGTACGCCCTGGGCGTCTGCCCCTTGCCGACGGCGAGCGTGGGCAGCCACTTCGCGTAGAAGGCGCCGGCCCGCGCGCCCGCCCTGGCCTTGCGGCCCAGCCCGGCGTCGGGGTCGATGATGTCGCCCGCGACGGACAGGTGGGCGTCGACCGCCTCGCGGGCGATCAGCAGGTGCATGATCTCGGTGGAACCCTCGAAGATCCGGTTGATCCGCAGGTCGCGCAGGAGCTGCTCGACGGCGGCCGGGCGTTCCCCCCGGGCGGCGAGCGAATCGGCCGTCTCGTAGCCGCGGCCACCGCGGATCTGGATCAGCTCGTCGGCGATCCGCCAGGCCATCTCGCTGGCGTAGAGCTTGACCAGCGCCGCCTCGATCCGGATGTCGTTGCGGTCGTCGTCGGCGAGCATGCAGGACAGGTCGAGCATCGACTCCATGCCGTACGTGGTGGCGGCGATGAACGACAGCTTCTTCGCCACCGCCTCGTGCTCGCCGACCGGGCGGCCCCACTGGACCCGGTCGGCCGCCCACTCGCGGGCCACGTTGAGCGCCCACTTGCCGGCCCCGACGCACATGGCCGGAAGCGAGAGCCGGCCGGTGTTCAACGTGGTCAGCGCGATCTTGAGGCCCTTGCCCTCGCCGCCGATCACGTTCTCCTTGGGCACGAACACGTCGTGGAACCGGGTGAGGCTGTTCTCCAGGCCGCGCAGCCCGACGAAGGAATTGCGCCGCTCCACGGTGATGCCGTCGCTGTCGCCCTCCACCACGAACGCGGTGATGCCGCCGCGCCGCCCCTCGCCGGCCGGCACCCGGGCCATCACCACCAGCAGCGTGGCGAGCGTGCCGTTGGTGGCCCAGAGCTTCACCCCGTTGAGCCGGTAGCCGGTGCCGTCCGCCGTCGGCTCGGCGGTTGTGGCGAGCCGGGCCGGGTCCGAGCCGACGTCCGGTTCGGTGAGCAGGAACGCGGAGACCTCACCGGCGGCGAGCCGGGGCAGGAATCGTTCCTTCTGCTCGGGCGTGCCGAACATCTTCAGCGGCTGCGGCACGCCGATCGACTGGTGCGCCGAGAGCAGCGCGCTGACCGCCGGGTTCACCGAGCCGACGAGCATCAGCGCCCGGCAGTAGTGCAGGTTGCTCAGCCCCAGCCCGCCGTACTTCCGGTCGATCTTCATGCCGAACGTGCCGAGCCCGGCCAGACCGTGGAACACCTCGTCGGGGATGCGCGCGTCCCGCTCGATCGCCTCGCCGTCCACCTCGGACGTCAGGTACGCGCGCAGCGCGCCGAGGAACTCGTCGGCGCGGGCCACCTCGGCCGGGTCGGGGCGGGGCCACGGGTCGATCAGGTCGAGCCGGAACCGGCCGAGGAACAGTTCCTTGCCGAAGCTGGGCCGGTCCCAGGCCGACTCGCGGGCCGCCTCGGCGACCTGGCGGGCCTCCTTCTCGGACACCTGGCCCGCCTCGGTGGGCAGCGGCCCCGCACCGTCTGGTGACTCGGGCCGGCTGTTCTGTGTCGTGGTCACGGCTGCCTCCTCGTCGGTCCGGCTGCGTCGACGCGTTCGACGAAAACGACGCTACCCCCGGGTGTTACCCAGGGGTAGCGTCGCGTGCACGTCCGATTTGGCGGACCGTCAGTCGCCGGACAGCGTCTGCGGGTCGTCGTCCTCGTCGTCGATGTCGTCCTCGCCCCAGTTGCGGCGGCTGAACGGCAGGATCGCCCAGAAGGTCAGGAACCAGATCCCGGTGACCGCGCTGAGCCCGAACGCGACCGGCCGGGGCAGCACGAAGTCGGTGACCAGCAGGACCGCGCTGACCATCGCGATCAGCATGAAGAACAGGCCGCCCGAGGCCATCCGGTGGGCGAAGCGGACCAGCTCCGGCTTGCGTCCCTGACGGAACAGGGCCCGGTGGAACGCGACCGGCGAGATGATCATCGCGGCTGCGGCGGCAGCGGCCAGCAGCGCCACGATGTAGACGTCGCGCTGGAAGTCGGTGGTCCGGGTGAAGGCGTTGCTGAACGGCATCGTCAGCAGGAAGGCGAAGAGGATCTGCACGCCGGTCTGCGCGACCCGCAGCTCCTGCAACAGGTCGGCGAAATTGCGCTGCCAGCGCTGCTTCTCGGATTCCTTGGACAACTCGTGAACCTCCGGTGAAGACGGCACGGCCGGTGGGTGAACGCCCACCGGCAGGACCGCCTGTGCCCCGTACGGGCGATCACGAAACCGGTTCAGGAACCGCGGCGGATCCGGCCCGCGTACCGTGCCTCCAGCTCGGCGTTGTGCTCGTCGCCGCCGGTGATGTTCGCGGACAGATAGACCGGTGGGCGCTGCCCCGCCGCGACCAGCCGGGCCACCACCTCGGCCACGATCTGCTGGGCGAGCAGCGCCGCGGTGATCGAGGAGACCGCGCCGACCGCGCCGCCGCCCGGCAGCGGCAGCGTGGCGTCGCCGTACGGGGCGCCGTTGTCCAGCACCACGTCGGCGAAGTCCGCGAGCTTCCGGCCGGACGGGTGCCGCGAGGTCATCCGGCCCGAGTGCTGCGCCGAAGTGATCGCCACCAGCCCGTGCCCGCGTTCCTTCACGATGGACGCGAACTCGACCATCGCCCCGTTCACGCCCGAGTTCGAGGCCAGCACGAAGACGTCCTGCGGCCGGATCGGCGCCAGCTCGTAGAGGCGGTGCGCCACCGCCGGGTCGCGTTCCAGCTTCGGGCCGAGCACGTCGGCCGGGTCGCCGCCGATCAGCACCAGGTCCCGCAGCGCGATCCGGTTGGTGGGCACCAGGCCGCCGGCCCGCCCGGCGATCTCCATGGCCAGCGCCTCGGAGTGCCCGGTGCCGAACGCGTGCACCACACCGTCGGCTTGCAGCGCCGCCGCGATCAGGTCGGCCGCGGCGGCCACGTTGCGCCGCTGCTCGGCCGCGACCCGGCCGATCGTCTCGGTCACCACCGTCAGGTATGCGTCGGCGCTCACCGTCATGCCTCCTCCGTTCCTGCGCACCGGGCGAGGATCGCCTCGGCCAGCGGGCCGGGCGCCTCGTCCGGGATCCAGTGACTGACCCCTGGCAGCACCACGAACCGGTAGTCACCGGTGACGTGCGCGGCGCACGCCTGCGCGGCAGTCCGGCCGATCGCCACGTCCTTGTCGCTCCACACGAATGTGGTGGGCACCCCGACCGGGGCGACCGCCTTCATGTCCGTCCCGGTCATCGCGCGGTACCAGTTCAGCGCCGCCGTCAACGCCCCCGGCTCGCGCATCGGCTCGGCGTACCGGGCGACCGTGCCGGCGTCGCCCACGCCGCTCAACAACTTGCGCAGCGTGGCGCCGTGCCACGCCAGCAGCACCTTCTCCGCCGTACCGGGCTTGCGGAACAACGCGATGTAGGCGGACTTGACCTTCTGCCGCGGGTCGGTGGCGAGCGCGTGGCCCATGGCGGCCGGGTGCGGCACCGACACCGCGGTCAGCGTCCGGACCCGCTCCGGGTGCGCCGCCGCCAGGCCCCACGCCACGATCGCGCCCCAGTCGTGGCCGACCACGTGCGCGCCTGTCACCCCGAGGGCGTCGAGCACCGCCGCCGCGTCGGCCACCAGCTCCGGGATCCGGTACGCCCCGACGTCGGCCGGGCGCGCGCCGGGCGAGTAGCCGCGCTGGTCGAGCGCGTACGTGCGCAGCCCGGCGGCGTGCAGCGCGGGCGTGACGGCGTCCCACTCGCCGGAGTGCTGCGGGAAGCCGTGCAGCAGCAGGACCGGGTCACCGCCCTCGGGGCCGCCGGCGCGTACCTCGAACGTCAGTCCCCGCGCATCCACCAGCATGATCGCCACCATACCGACACTCGCCCTGCTGGGCCGGGAGCCGTGGTCGGTGCTAGCGTCTGCGACGAGACAACTTCACATCCGACAGGGGAGCGCACAGCGCTGAGAGTGCGGGCCGGTGCCCGCAGACCCTCGAACCTGATCTGGGTAATGCCAGCGCAGGGAGTTCGGTCGACCTCCAGCCGCGTCGCCGTCCGGTGACCACCGGGCGCGGCGTGCGTCTTCTCCTGGTTCACCTCGACGAACTGGGAGCCAACCGTGAACCACACCGACAGCAACCGCTGGCGTACCGTCGACATCGTCGTCGCCTCGGTCATCGCCGTCACCTTCGGCGTCGTGTTCCAGCTCTGGAACATCCTCTGGAAGGGCAGCGACGGGCCGTTCGCCTTCTTCGCCCCGCTCCAGTCGGTCATGTACGGCGTCTGGCTCATCCCGGCCGTGCTGAGCGCGCTGATCGTCCGCAAGCCGGGTGCGGCGCTGCTCACCGAGACCGTCGCCTCGACCGTCTCGGTGCTGCTCGGCTCCCCGTACGGCGCGATGGCGATCCTGCAGGGCGCGGTGCAGGGCCTGGGTGTGGAGAGCGTCTTCGCGGCCACCCGGTACCGCAACTACCGGCCGGTCACGGCGGCGCTGGCCGGGGCGGCGGGCGGCCTCTTCGCCACCGTGTTCGACGTCCTCTACTGGTACCCGGCCACGAGCTGGACGACCTTCCGGCTGCCGTACATCGCCTTCGGTGTGCTCAGTTGCCTGCTGGTGGCCGGCCTGGGCGCGGTGGCCCTCACCCGCGCGCTGGCGAACACCGGCGTCCTGGACCGCTTCCCCGCCGGCCGCGACCGCGCCCTGGTCTGAGGCTCGCCTCGCCCCGCCCCGGTGATCAAGGAGTTCGCGTCCGCCGGGCACGGTTTCCCGGACGCGAACTCCTTGATCACGCAGGCTGGGCCGGGAGACCGGGAGAGGGGGTGGGTGGTTCGTGAGCGGGGTGGTGCTGCGGGGGTTCGGGTGGCGGCACGGGGGACGTCGGCGGTGGGCTCTGCGCGGGGTGGATCTGCGCGTGGAGAGCGGCGAGCGGGTGCTGCTGCTCGGACCCTCCGGCGCCGGCAAGAGCACGCTGCTGGCCGCGCTGGCCGGGCTGCTGCCGGAGGACTCCGGCGAGCAGGAGGGCACCGTCGAGATCGACGGGCTGGACCCGCGCAAGGCCCGCGAACGCGTCGGCATCCTGTTCCAGGATCCGCAGACCCAGCTCGTCATGGCCCGCTCCGGCGACGACGTGGCGTTCGGGCTGGAGAACCGCGGCGTACCCGCCGACGAGATCTGGACCCGCGTCGAGGAGGCGCTGCGCCGGGTCGGCTTCCCGTACGACAGGGACCGCCCGACCGCCGCGCTCAGCGGCGGCGAGCAGCAGAGACTGGCGCTGGCCGGCACGCTCGCGCTGCGCCCCGGGCTGCTGCTGCTCGACGAGCCCACCGCGAACCTCGACCCGGCCGGCGCCACCCTGATCCGCCGGGCCGTCGCGAACGCGCTCGACCCGGACACCACGATGGTCCTGGTCGAGCACCGGGTCACCGAGGCGCTGCCGCTGGTCGACCGCGTCGTGGTGCTCGAACCCGGCGGCGGGGTCCACGCCGACGGGCCGCCCGAGACGGTCTTCGCCGCGCACGGCGACGCGCTGGCCGCCGCCGGGGTCTGGGTACCCGGCCACGTCGCGCCGCCCCGGCACGCCACCGCGCCAGCCGGCGACGTGCTGCTCACCGCCGACCGGCTCGGCCTCCCACCCCGGCTGGCCCCCACCGACCTCCGGGTACGCGCCGGCGAGGCGCTCGCCGTCCTCGGCCCGAACGGGGCCGGCAAGTCCACGCTGGCGCTGCTCCTGGGCGGCCTGCTGAAGCCCGGTACCGGCACCGTGACCGCGTCGGCCGAACTCGCCGGGCGGGACGCCCGCACTCCCCCGCACCGCTGGCGGGCACCCGCGCTGGTCCGCCGGATCGGCTCGGTGTTCCAGGATCCGGAGCACCAGTTCGTCACCGCCACGGTCCGCGACGAGCTGGCGCTCGGCCCCCGCCGGACCGGTCAGCCCGAGCCGGCGGTGGCCGCCACCGTCGACGGGTTGCTGGACCGGCTGCGACTGGACAAGCTGGGCGGCGCCAACCCGTACACCCTCTCCGGCGGCGAGGCGCGGCGGCTGAGCGTGGCGACGGCGCTCGCCACCGCGCCCCGCCTGCTGATCTGCGACGAGCCCACGTTCGGCCAGGACCGGCGCACCTGGCTGGAGCTCGTCGACCTGCTCGCCGAGCTGCGCGACGCCGGCCACGGCGTGGTAGCGGTGACCCACGACGAGGACTTCGTCGCCGCGCTGGCCGACCGCACGCTCACCCTGCACCGGTCACCGTCGGACGCGGAGCATTCCCCCGGTGGGCGGCCCTCGGCCGGTGCCGAGCGCTCGGGCGACGACGGTCCGGCTGCCGGACGTGCGCCGTGATCGACCTCGAACCGGTCGCCGCGCCCGGCGCGCCGCTGGCCCGCCGCAACCCGGTGGCGAAGCTGGCCGCCGCGCTGGTCTTCACAGTGATCCTGGTGGCGACGCTCGACCCGGTGGCCCCGGCCATCGCCATCGCCGTCGAACTCGCGGTGCTGCCGCTGTTCGGTGTCCGCTACCGGGTGCTGGCCCGGCGGGCCTGGCCGCTGCTGGCCGGCGCCGTCGGCATCCTCGTCACGCTG
This sequence comes from Micromonospora sp. WMMB482, assembly GCF_019038635.1. Classification (NCBI taxonomy): domain Bacteria; kingdom Bacillati; phylum Actinomycetota; class Actinomycetes; order Micromonosporales; family Micromonosporaceae; genus Micromonospora; species Micromonospora sp. WMMB482. The sequence continues at coordinate 780,230 of NZ_JAHOPD010000020.1, forward strand.
GTGCTCTTCGCGGCCGACCGCTCCGGCCCGGTGCTGCTCCAGGCCGGGCCGGTCCTGGTCACCGAAGGCGTCCTCGTCACGGCGCTTGGTCTGGTGCTGCGGATGGTCGCGGTGGCCCTGCCCGGCATCGTCGTGTTCGCCACCACCGACCCGACCGACCTGGCCGACGCGCTGATCCAGAACGCGAAGGCGCCCGCCCGGTTCGCCGTCGGGGCGCTGGCCGCGTTCCGGATGGTGCCGCTGCTGGAACAGGAGTGGCGGATGATCAGCATGGCCCGCCGGGCCCGCGGCGTGGACGCCGGCCGCAACCCGGTGGCGAAGCTGCGGCTGTTCGCGTCCACCGCGTTCACGCTGCTGGTGGGCGCGATCCGGCGGGGTACCCGGCTGGCCGTGGCGATGGACGCCCGGGGCTTCGACGCGGGCACCCCGCGCACGGTCGCCCGTCCACAACGCTTCACCCTCGCGGACACCCTGCTGGTCGCCGGAGCCGCCCTCCTGGCCGGAGCCGCCTTGGCGACAAGCATCGCCCTGGGCACCTTCCGCCCCTTGATCGGCTGACCCGGCCCACCCCCGCCCGCCCAGCGCCCACCCACCCTCGCCCCGTTGATCATGAAGTTGACGGCAAAGAGTGCCCGTTTTGTCGCCGCCAACTTCATGGTCAACCACGACCGGGCGAGATCTTGGCGGGCGCGCCTGAGCTCTGTCACCGGACCGCGGAAGGTGCAGGGCTGGGCCGCGGTGGGAAGGAGCGGGTGGCGCCCGCCGGGGCAGGCCCCGGGGTGAGGGGCCCGCCTGGCGAGCAACGGCAGGGATCGGGCTGTCGGTCAGCTGCGGCGGAAGGCGTAGAACCGGGTCTGGCCGGCCCGCTGACTACGCCCGGTCACCCGAGGCTGCCGTCCGGCCGGTGGACCGGACCGGGGCGGCGTCGTGGACGCGCCGGGCGGGACCGCGATCTCCGGGGAGCCGACCGGCGACCCGGGCTCGGTGGAAAGCACCACCGCGGGCGGCGTCGCCGTGGGCACGTCGAGGTTCGGCGCGGTCACCTGCGGCGCGGGCTGCTTACGGGACTTCTTCGGATTGCGCTTCGCTGGCATTCGCGGGCCTCCTGTCGTACGGGCGCGCCGATCGGGACGCGCCGAGCGAGGGCTCCGGTGCGTTCCGATCACGACAGACACCGCTACCGACGGTGGCGAGGAAGGGATGCGGACGCCCGGAGCAGGACGGGTCCACGGCACTGGCGGCAGTGGACCGGGCTCGAGATGGGGCGTCACTTACGCATGCCGTCACGCTATCCCGCGACCGGAGCGCCCCGCACCCGAATTGACGCGAGGGACGCACTGCCACCCACCGGCCCCGACCGACCTACAGTTGATGACCGGTGTGTGGCGGGGCCGCCCGGGGTCCGGGACACACCGGCGTTGGCGCATGAGGAGGGCGAGCGGTGGCACGCACCATCACCGGGCACGTTCATTTCAACCCGGACCGTTCCATGCGCCTCGTGCTCGCGGGGCCGGACGGCCCGGTCGACGCGGGTACCACCCGGCGCTCGGCGGAACTCGGCCGGATGGCCCAGGACGCCGCTGCCCGCATCTACGGATCCGGTCCGGCTGACGTCTCGCTTCTGGTGGACCGGCCGCCATGGCTACGACTGGGAATGATCGTACGGATGCCCGCCTCAGCCGACAGTGGGGAAAGGACTCGGCACCCCTACGGTCAGGTGGTCGACTTCCTGCCGGTCGGCGGCGTGGTCGTGTGGCATCCCGAGAGCAGCGCGGGTGTGCACGCGCCGGAGGATCTCGTCGTCTGCGACCCCGCGTCCGTGGATCCACGCATCGTCGGGGAGATATCCGGCCGGACCGGTACTGCCGCCACCTTCGAGTGACCACGCCGGCGTTCGTCAGGCGGGCCGCGAACCCGATCAGGGGCGGCCGGCGGCAGCACCCTTGATCGGTTGCCGGACCGCTGCGACGGGACCGCCGGGGTCGGGGGCACCGGACGCGCACCCGGAGCCACCGGGACCTCACCGCCCGTCCACGACCCCGTCCGCTGTTCGGCCGATCGCGATACGGTCGCAGCACGGCAGCACTGACGAGAGGTGGCGGTACGCATGGCAGAGCAGGCGACGGCGCAGATCGGGGTCACCGGTCTGGCGGTGATGGGCCGCAACCTGGCCCGGAACCTGGCCCGCAACGGGTTCGCCGTGGCGGTGCACAACCGGTCGCCGGAACGTACCCGCAGCCTCGTCGCCGAGCACGGCGACGAGGGCACGTTCGTGCCGTCGGAGTCGCTCGCGGACTTCGTCGGCTCGCTGGAGCGGCCCCGCGCGGTGATCGTGATGGTGAAGGCCGGCGCGCCGACCGATGCGGTGATCGACGAGCTGATCCCGCTGCTGCAGGAGGGGGACATCGTCGTCGACTGCGGCAACGCGCACTTCGCCGACACCCGCCGCCGGGAGGAGGCGCTGCGCGCGCACGGGCTGCACTTCGTCGGCACCGGCGTGTCCGGCGGCGAGGAGGGCGCGCTTCTCGGCCCGAGCATCATGCCGGGCGGGTCGGCCGAGTCGTACCGCAAGCTGGGACCGATCTTCGAGAAGATCGCCGCGCAGGTGGACGGTGAGCCCTGCTGCCGGCACATCGGGCCGGACGGCGCGGGCCACTTCGTGAAGATGGTGCACAACGGCATCGAGTACGCCGACATGCAGCTCATCGCCGAGGCGTACGACCTGTTGCGGGCCGGGCTGTCGGCGAGCCCGGCGGAGATCGCGGAGATCTTCCGGGAGTGGAACGGCGGCGAACTGGGGTCGTTCCTCATCGAGATCACCGCCGACGTGCTCGGCCACACCGACGCGGCCACCGGGCAGGCGTTCGTGGACATCGTGCTCGACCAGGCCGAGCAGAAGGGCACCGGCCGCTGGACCGTGCAGAGCGCGCTGGACCTCGGCATCCCGATCACCGGCATCGCCGAGGCCACGTTCGCCCGGTCGCTGTCCGGGCACGCCGACCAGCGTGCGGCCGCCCGCCGCGTGTTCGGCGACGCGGGCGAGAAGTGGCAGGTGGACGACCGGGATACGTTCGTCGAGGACGTGCGCCGCGCGCTGCTGGCCAGCAAGATCGTCGCGTACGCGCAGGGCTTCGACCACATCCGGGCCGGCAGCCGGGAGTACGACTGGGACATCGACCTGGGCGGTACGGCCACCATCTGGCGGGGCGGCTGCATCATCCGGGCCGGTTTCCTGGACCGGATCCGTGAGGCGTACGACGCGGAGCCGGACCTGTCGACGCTGCTCGTCGCGCCCTGGTTCGCCGAGCGGATCAGCGACGGCGTACCGGCCTGGCGACGGGTGGTGGCCGACGCGGCCCGGGCGGGCGTGCCGGCCCCGGCCTTCGGGTCGTCGCTGGCCTACTTCGACGCGCTGCGGGCGCAGCGGCTGCCGGCCGCGCTGATCCAGGGTCTGCGGGACAACTTCGGCGCGCACACCTACCACCGGGTGGACCGGGACGGCTCGTTCCACACACTCTGGGCGGGCGACCGCTCCGAAGTGGAGGCGTGAGCCGCACCGACGTGGGCCGCATCGACACCGGCCCGGGCCGACCCAGCCCTGCCGGGCGGTTCACCAGGCCCGCTGACCGTCCGGCTCGGGCGCCCAGCCGGCGGCCGGCTCCCCGGCCGCCAGTTCGCCGATCTCACCGGAGCGGACCGCCGGGGTGTGCCCGAGGTCGGCGCACCACCGCTGCGCCACGTCGGCGCACAATACGGCGACCGCGTCCCGGCGGTCCGGTTCCACCAGGTCGGCGGCGGCCAGGGCAGCAGTCATCTCGTACCGGAGATCGCGCATCCTCCACCCCCGTGGCGGGCGCGCACCCGGCGGCGCGCCCTGCGCCGATCGTAGAGCGCAACGCCCCGCGCCCGGCGGGAAAGCCGGATGCGGGGCGTCATGTTCGGGCCGGACGGCGGCCGCAGCCACCGAGGCCGGACGTCGCGGTCAGAAGAACCGGCGACGCTTGGCCTTCTGCGGCCGGATCAGGTCGGCGCCCTTGGTCAGCAGACGGCTCACCCCGGACGGGCCGCGACGGGCCTCCAGGGTGTGGCTGAGCCGGCGCGCGCCGGCCGCCGCCAGCGGCACGGCGACCGCCATGACCGCCCACTGCGCGATCCGCTTCTGAATCATGTGGTTCACCTCCGCGTTTGCTGTCTACCCGTATCGGTACCCAGCGCGGCGCGTCGCTAAGCGTGACGTCAGGCGCCCGGGGCGACCGGGTTGGGCAGGGCACCGCCGAAGCGGCGGTCGCGCTGGGCGTACAGCTCGCAGGCGTACCAGAGGTGGCGGCGGTCGAAGTCGGGCCAGAGCGTGTCCAGGTAGACCAGCTCGGCGTACGCGGTCTGCCAGAGCAGGAAGTTCGAGATGCGCTGTTCGCCGGAGGGACGCAGGAACAGGTCGACCTCGGGCACCTCGGGGTGGTAGAGGTAGCGCGCGATCGTCTTCTCGTTCACCTTGTCCGGGTCGAGCTTGCCGGCCGCGACGTCCCGGGCGATCCCGGCGGCGGCGTCGGCGATCTCGGCCTGGCCGCCGTAGTTGACGCAGAACTGCAGCGTCAGCGTCGAGTTGCCGCGCGACATCTCCTCGGCGGTCTGCAACTCGGAGATGACGCTCTTCCACAGCCGGCCGGCGCGGCCCGACCAGACCACCCGTACGCCCAGGTCGACGAGCTGGTCCCGGCGGCGGCGGATGACGTCGCGGTTGAAGCCCATCAGGAAGCGGACCTCGTCCGGCGAGCGCCGCCAGTTCTCGGTGGAGAACGCGTACGCCGACAGGTAGGGAATCCCCATCTCGATCGCGCCCTCGACGGCGTCGAACAGGCTGTGCTCGCCCTGCTCGTGCCCCTTGGTGCGAGGCAGGCCGCGCTCCTTGGCCCAGCGGCCGTTGCCGTCCATCACGATGGCGACGTGCCGGGGCACAGCGGCGGGCGGCAGCGCCGGCGGACGGGCGCCGGAGGGGTGCGGGGTCGGCGGCACCGGCTCGCGGCGGGTCGCCCTCGTCGATCGGATCACTCGGTCATCTCCCTGTTCACACCGGCGCCGGAGCGCGGCGGGACCACATCCGGCCCCGCGCCGCCGGGCGGCGGGACCGCGCCGGACGCCGGGGCACCCCGGTCGACCAGCGGCAGCGAGCGTAGCGCGCGCTCCAGATGCCATTGGAGGTGCGCCGCGACCAGCCCGCTGCACTCGCGGCGTACGCCGGTCTCGGCGGCGTCGGCGTACCCCCAGTCGCCGGAGGTCAGCGCGGACATCAGCTCCAGCGTGGCGGGCGCGGGGTGGGCGGCGCCGGGGGGCCGGCAGTCCGGGCAGACCGCGCCGCCGGCCGGTACGGAGAACGCGCGGTGCCGGCCCGGCTCGCCGCAGACCGCGCAGGCGGCGAGCGCGGGCGCCCAGCCGGCGAACGCCATGCCGCGCAGCAGGTACGCGTCGAGCACGAGCGTGGTGGCATGCTCGCCCCGGGCCAGCGACTTCATCGCGCCGAGGGTGAGCTGGAACAGCCGCAGCGACGGCTCGCGCTCGACCGGGGTGAGCCGCTCGGCGGTCTCGGCGATCGCGCTGGCCGCCGTGTAGCGGGGGTAGTCGCCGAGGAACCGCTTGCCGTACAGCTCGATCGCCTCGACCTGGCTGACGGTGTGCAGTGAGCTGCCCTGGTTGCCCTTGGGGTCACCGGCGAGCTGGAGGTCGACGTGCCCGAACGGTTCCAGCCGCGCGCCGAACCGGCTCATGGTGCGCCGTACGCCCCGGGCCACCGCGCGCAACCGGCCGTGCCGGCGGGTGAACAGCGTGATGATGCGGTCGGACTCGCCCAGCTTCTGCACACGCAGCACCACCGCGTCGTCGCGGTAGAGCTGTCGGCGGTACCCGGCCATCAGGCCATTCTCCCTCCGGGTGCGATCTCAGGGTCGGCTCGGGGTGCACCGTCGGGCGATCCCCGATGTGCCGGGCGTCAGGCCGGACCTAGTGTGCTGGCCATGGCTTCGCTCCGCACCGCTCCCCGGCTACGCGGCGTGGTGGCCGCCACCGCGGCCACCGCCCTCATCGTCCTCGCCGGGTGTGACACCCTCTCGTTCCGCCGCCTCGACTTCGACCAGACCGAGCGGACGAAGATCACGAAGATCACCGTGGACGACGACGGCGCCGGTGACGTCGTGGTCCGGGCCAACGGCCCCGCCGACCAGGTACGCGTCAAGCGCGTGGTCCGCTACCAGGGCGACGAGCCGACCAGCCGGTACGAGATCACTGGCGACGAACTCGTCCTGCCCACCGACTGCGGGCACCGGTGCAGCATCTCCTGGGAGGTGACCGCGCCACCCGGCGTGGTGGTTCGCGGCGGCACCGGCTCGGGCAACGTCGACCTCAGCGACGTCGGCGCGGTGGAGTTCACGCTCAGCTCCGGCGACCTGACCATCAGGGGCGTCACCGGCGCGGTCCGCGCGTCCACCACGTCGGGCAACATCCGGGTCGTGGAGGCGGCCGGCCCGGTGCGGCTGCGGGCCCGCTCCGGCGACATCGAGGCCCGCCGGCTCGACTCCGCGATCGACGCCGAGACCACCTCCGGCAACATCGTGGTCGAGCTGGACGAGCCGGCTCCGGCGCGGGTGCACGCCACGAGCGGCAACGTCGACCTGGCCGTACCCGCCGGCCGCTACCGGGTGCGCGCCACCGCGACCTCCGGCGACACCGACGTGCGCGTCACAAACGACCCGACCGCCTCGGTGCAGCTCGAAGCATCAGCCACCAGCGGCAACGTCACGGTCAGCACCCGCTGACCGGTCCGCGCCCGGTGGTCGCTCAGTCACCGCCGGGTGTGTCCCGCCGGGACGCCGTCGCCCCGGCCGGGTTCTCGGCCGGGCGGCGAGGCGCCGGCACCCGGGCGCCGGCGCTCACCAGCGCGTCCTCCGCCCCGGCGGGGGCCGGGCTGGCCGGTGCCGCCGCCCGGTCGGCCACCGCCCGCCGCGGCTTGCCGGGAAGCAGTTCGGGGGTACGCCGGGCCGCCACGTCCTCGACCCAGCCGACCATGAGCGTCACCACGCCGACGAGGGCGAAGACCAGCCCCACCCGCAGCCACAGGCCGACCGGGTCGCGCGGGGACCAGCCGACCAGGCCGACGAGCGGGGTGAGGAGCACCACGAACGGCATGTGCCAGAGGTAGACGGTCAGCGCCCTCCGGTTCACCACAGTGACCGCCCGGCCGAGCACCGGCAGGCGGTCGACCCACGTCACCCCGACCGGCGCGCGGCCGATCGCCACCAGGATGAACGCGGCCGACCAGAGCGCGTTGCCGAGCGGGATGTCGTTGATGTCGTACCCGCGTGGGCCCGGGTGGGTGACGATCCAGGCCAGCCCGGCGGCGCCGACCACGGCGGCCACCGGCAGCAGCACCCGGTTGCGCATCCGGCGCAGCAGCCCGTCGTGGTGGGCGAAGCCCAGCAGCCAGGCGCCGAAGTAGAGGCCGAACTCGCGCAGCACCGTCGGCGGGTTCGCCAGGACGCCGGCCTCGATCGCGACCAGCAGCAGGTACGGGGCGATGAGCGTGGGCAACGGCGCCCGGCGGAACAGCCAGAGCACGAGCGGCGAGGCCAGCACGAACCACAGGTAGTCCCGCAGGTACCAGATCGGACTGAGCGCCAGCCCGCCCCAGTAGTTCGCCGGCGGGTCACTGATCGGGAAGATCCAGAGCAGCACCTTCGGGCCGAACGCCAGCCCGGTGAGCAGCATGGCCGGCACGAAGACCGCGGCGACCACCCAGAGCGACGGCAGGAGGCGGCGCAGCCGACGCCCGACCGCGCGTACGCCGCTGCGGTCGAGCGATGCCGCCATCAGCGACCCGGCCAGGGCGAACATCACCGACATCGCCGGGAACACCAGCGTGAGCGTGGCGTAGCCGGTGACGTGGTAGGTGACGACGCGCAGGATGGCCAGGAAGCGGAGCAGGTCCAGATAGCGGTTTCGCATCAGCTCACGGCGGGGTCCGGGGGCAGAGACAACGATCCCTACCCTGCTCCCGGACGCTGTGAAACAGCCGAGAACGCCTATGGAAAGTGAGATGTCCCATAGGTCTGGCTGGTCCTGATCATCCGTCGCCGGGAGCCCGCTCCGGCCGCCCGGTCAGAAGCCGAGCTTGCGCAACTGCTTCGGGTCGCGCTGCCAGTCCTTCGCCACGCGTACGTGCAGGTCGAGGTAGACCCTGGTGCCGAGCAACTCCTCGATCTGCCGCCGGGCGGTGGTGCCCACGTGCTTGAGGCGACTGCCCCGGTGGCCGATGACGATGGCCTTCTGGCTCGGGCGCTCCACGTACACGTCGGCGTAGATCTTGGTGAGGTTGCCCTCCGGGATCATCTCCTCGACCACCACGGCGATGGAGTGCGGCAGCTCGTCGCGTACGCCCTCCAGCGCCGCCTCGCGGACCAGCTCCGCGACGAGCACCTGCTCCGGGTCGTCGGTGAGCATGTCGTCCGGGTAGAGCTGCGGCGACTCGGGCAGGTAGCCGGTCATCACGTCCACGAGCGTGTCCACCTGGTGGCCGGAGACCGCGCTGACCGGCACCACGTCGGCGAACTCGCCCAGCTCGCTCACCGCGAGCAACTGCTCGGCCAGCCGCTTCTTGTCCACCAGGTCGGTCTTGGTGACCACCGCCAGCACTGTGGCCTTGAGGCTGGCCAGCTCGCCGGTGATGAAGCGGTCCCCCCGGCCGATCGGCTCGTTCGCCGGGACGCACAGGCCGATCACGTCGACCTCGCTCCAGGTCTCCCGGACCAGGTCGTTGAGGCGCTCGCCGAGCAGCGTACGGGGCCGGTGCAGACCCGGGGTGTCGACGAGCACGAGCTGCGAGTCCGGCCGGTGCAGCACCGCCCGGATGATGTGCCGGGTGGTCTGCGGTTTGTTCGAGGTGATCGCGATCTTGGTGCCGACGATCGCGTTCGTCAGCGTCGACTTACCGGCGTTCGGCCGCCCGACGAAACAGGCGAAACCGGCCCGGTAGGGGCGCGCCTCAGGCGTGGTCACTCGACCACCGTGCCGAGGACGGTGCCGTCCGGCGCGGCCACGTGGACCGGCGCGTCGGCGGACAGGTCACGCACCGCGGCGTGCCCGGCCCCGTCCAGCGTCGACGCCTCGGTCACCACCACGGCGGCCTCCAGCCGGGTCGCGCCCGCCGCCACCGCCGAGGCGACAGCGAGCTGGAGCGCGGTCAACGTCAGCGACGGCAGCGCCACGCTCGCCGCCGCGTACGTCCGGCCGTCCTGGTCGCGTACCGCGGCGCCCTCCACGGCCGCCACCCGGCTCCGCGCGCCCCGGGCCAGGACGACCAGCTTGGCGTCCTCGGCGCTCAGCTCGGCCGGGTCGGCGGGGGTGGGCAGGGCGGCCGGTACGGCGGGTGACTCAGGCATCGGCGGGTTGCCTCTCCTCGGAACGGTTGTTGTCGCCACGGGAATCGGGCGGATCGTTTCGGTCGGTGCCCTCCGGCGTGTCGCCCCGGTCGACCCGGCTCACCAGAACCGTGTCGATCCGGTTGCGCCGGCCGGTCGTGCCCTCGGCAACCAGCCGCAGGCCGGCCACCTCGGCCTCGGCGCCCGGGATGGGCACCCGCCCGAGCGCCTGGGCGAGCAGGCCGCCGACCGTCTCCACCTCGTCGGTGGGTAGCTCGGTGTCGAACAGCTCGCCCAGATTCTCCACCGGCAGCCGCGCGGTCACCCGCACGGCCCCGTCCGGCTGGTGCTCGACCGGCGGGCGCTCGACATCGTACTCGTCGGTGATCTCCCCGACGATCTCCTCCAGGATGTCCTCGATGGTGACCAGCCCGCCGGTGCCGCCGTACTCGTCGACCACGATGACCAGGTGGTTACGGGCCGCCTGCATCTCCGAGAGCAGGTCGTCCACCGGCTTGGACTCCGGCACGAACGTGGCCGGGCGCATCAGCTCGGCCACCGGCATCTGCCGGGCGGCCTGGTCGCCCTGCACCCGCCGGATCAGGTCCTTGAGGTAGAGCACACCGAGCACGTCGTCGACGTTCTCGCCGATCACCGGGATCCGGGAGAACCCGGAACGCAGGAACAACGCCAGCGCCTGCGCGAGCGTCTTGCGCTCCTCGATCCACACCATCTCGGTACGCGGCACCATCACCTCGCGGGCGATGGTGTCGCCGAGCGCGAAGACCGAGTGGATCATCTGGCGCTCGCCGTGCTCCACCACCCCGCGCTGCTCGGCCAGGTCGACCAGCTCCCGCAGCTCCACCTGGGTCGCGAACGGCCCCTCGCGGAAGCCCTTGCCGGGGGTGACCGCGTTGCCGATCAGGATCAGCAACGACGCCAGCGGATTGAGCGCGCGGCCCAGCCATCGCACCAGCGGCGCGACCGCGCGGCCGACCGCGTACGCGTGCTGACGGCCGATCGTCCGCGGACCGACGCCGACCACGACGAAGCTCACCACGGTCATCGCACCGGCGGTCACCAGCGCCGCCCGCCAGCCCGCGCCGAACGTGTCGACAGCCACCAGCGCGACGAGCGTGGTGGCGGTCAGCTCGGCCAGCAGACGCAGCAGGAGCAGCAGGTTCAGATGGCGGACCACGTCACCGGCGACCGCCTGGAGGGCACGCCCGCCACGTGCGCCGTCCCGGGTCAGCTCGGCGGCGCGAGCCGGGGAGACCGCGGCGAGTGCCGCCTCGGTCATCGCGATCAGGCCGGCGAGCACCACCAGCCCGGCGGCGAACACCAGGAGCTGGAGATCAGGCAGACCGGCGGGGGCGCGGACCGCCGCCAAGGCGTCCATCACCGCGACCGGGTCGACCGCCAGCTGGCCAGCAGCCGGGCCTGGAGACCGAACATCTCCCGCTCCTCCTCGGGCTCGGCGTGGTCGTAGCCGAGCAGGTGCAGCACGCCGTGCACGGTGAGCAGGTGCAGCTCGTCGGCGGCCGCGTGCCCGGCGGCGGCGGCCTGCTTGGCCGCCACCTCCGGGCAGAGCACGATGTCGCCGAGCAGGGCCGGCTCACCGCCGGCCGGGGCGCTCTCCCCCGGGCCGTGGTCGACGCTGCCCTCGTCCATGGGGAAGGCGAGCACGTCGGTCGGGCCGTCGCCACCCATCCAGCGGTGGTTCAGCTCCGACATGTACTCGATGTCGACGAGCAGCACGGACAGCTCGGCGAGGGGGTTGACCCCCATCTCGTCGAGGGCGTGCCGCGCGACGGCGAGCACGGCGTCGGTGTCGACGTCGACACCGGACTCGTTGGCGATCTCGATGGACAACTGTCTTCCTCTGATGATGTGACGGCTTCCGCCGGTGGGTCAGCGGCGCCGGCCGGCCCGGCCGCCCTGGGCGGTCCGCCCCGGTACGGCGTGCACGCTCTGCGCCTGCTGGTTCTCCCGCTCGGCGTCCCAGCGGGCGTACGCGTCGACGATCTCGCCCACCAGCTTGTGGCGCACCACGTCGGAGCTGGACAGCTGGGCGAAGTGCACGTCCTCGACGTTGTTCAGGATCTCCCGGACCACCCGCAGGCCACTCGTCGTCCCGCCGGGAAGGTCCACCTGGGTTACGTCGCCGGTGACGACGATCTTGGACCCGAAGCCGAGCCGGGTGAGGAACATCTTCATCTGCTCGGGCGTGGTGTTCTGCGCCTCGTCCAGGATGATGAACGCGTCGTTTAGGGTGCGGCCCCTCATGTATGCCAGCGGCGCGACCTCGATCGTGCCGGCGGCCATCAGCTTGGGGATGGTCTCCGGGTCGAGCATGTCGTGCAGCGCGTCGTAGAGCGGGCGCAGGTAGGGGTCGATCTTCTCGTTCAGGGTGCCGGGCAGGAAGCCCAGCCGCTCCCCCGCCTCGACCGCCGGCCGGGTCAGGATGATCCGGTTGACCTGCTTGGCCTGGAGCGCCTGCACGGCCTTCGCCATGGCCAGGTAGGTCTTGCCGGTACCCGCCGGGCCGATGCCGAAGACGATGGTGTGGGCGTCGATCGCGTCGACGTACTTCTTCTGCCCCAGCGTCTTGGGACGGATGGTGCGGCCGCGACGGGAGAGGATGTTGAGCGTCAGGACCTCGGCGGGCCGCTCGGCGCCGCCCTGTTCGAGCATGCCGACGGTACGCCGTACCGCGTCTGTGGTCAGGGTCTCGCCTTTCTCGATCAGTTCGAGCAGCTCACTGAAGAGGCGCTCGGCGAGGGCGTTGTCGGCGGGGGCGCCGGTTATGGTGATCTCGTTGCCGCGGACGTGGACGTCGCTGTCGATCGAGCGCTCGACGAGGCGCAGGATCTCGTCGCCCGCGCCGAGCAGGTTCACCATGATCTTCTGGTCGGGAACCGTGATCCTGGTCTGCACACGCGGCGTGCCGGGAGGTGGGGTGCCGGTCATAGGTCGGGCCGTCGGGCCCTGCGCCACCTGCTCTCCGCTTCTCGGGCGCCGGGCCCTGCCGGCGCGGCGTACGGTACCTCCATCGTATCGGGTCGGCACCGTACGCACCGCGCCCATTTCCGGGTGCCCGGCGCTCAGTCGCCGACGCGGAAGTCGTACCCGTCGAAGGTCTCCTGGGCGCGGGTGAAGCGGTAGGTCGCCCAGTGCATCCGGACCACCACGCCCCGTTCGTCGCGGGTCAGCCTCAGCAGCTCACCCACCTCGCGGCCGGAGACCGTGCGGAACACGTCCGGCCGGTCCGGCAGCGGCGCGAAGACGGCGGGCGGCTTCCCGGCCGGGTCGTCCGCGCCACGTGCCCGCAACGTCCCGTCGTGCCAGGAGAAGACGTACTCGAAGCCCTCGCCCCACCAGCGGCCCAGCACGCCACGCAGGTGGTCCGGCGCGGGCGGCCCGGGACGCCACGGCTCGATCTCCGCCGGGTCGTGCTCGGCGGCGGCGGCGAGCAGCCGGTGGGGCAGTTCCAGCACCTCCACGCCGGTGCCGGACGAGCCGAGCACCGCGACGCCCATCGCCCCGGCGGTGCCCTGGCCGCCGCGCCGCCCGTAGACGGCGGCGAGGAATCCGGGCATCGCGCCGTCGTGGCCCACGTGGGTCACCCGGTCCGGCTGCGGAACCAGAATCAGCCCCAGCCCGAAGCCGGCCGACCAGACCGACTCGTCGGTGGGGGTCAGCGGCCAGCGCATCTCCTCGACCGTCGTCGCGGCGAGCACCGCGCCGTCCGGGTCCACCGCCGCCGGGTCGGCCAGGAACGCGGCCCAGCGGGCCATGTCCGTCGCGGTGCTCCAGAGCTGCGCGGCGGGGGCCACCGCGCCGAAGTCGGCGGGTGGTTCCGGGTGGGCCTCGTCGGAGTACGCGTCGACCAGGAACCCGGTCGCGGCGCGCCCGGTCGGGTACGGCCCGGTGGCGGTCAGCCCGAGCGGGGTGAGCACCCGGTCGGCCAGCACCTCGGCCCAGGTGCCGCCGCGCAGCCGGGCGACCGCCTCGCCGAGCAGCGCCAGGCCGAGGTTGGAGTAGTGGAAGCGCCGCCCGGTGGGCAGCACCCGCTCGACCCGGGCCAGGTCGGCCAGCATCTCGCCGACGGCCGGGGCACGCAGACTGTCCCACACGTCGCCGTGCGGCTCGCGTTGCAGGCCGGCGGTGTGCGACAGCAGCCGGCGTACTGTCGCGTCGCCGTGCGCGGGCAGGTCGAGGTGCCGCCCGATCGGGTCGTCCAGGTCGAGCAGGCCGTCGTCGCGGCACTGCATGACGAGTGCCGCGGTGAAGGTCTTGGTGACCGAGCCGATGCGGAACACCGTCTCCGGCCCCAGCGGGGTGTCGTTGCCGGTGTCCCCCACGGTGCAGGTCCAGAGCGGCCGGTCGGCCCGGTGCAGGGCGGCCGACACCGCCGGGATCCGCCCGGTGGCCTGCGCCTGGCGCACCATCCGGCCGAGCCGGTCGGAGACATCGGTCATCGGCAGAGCATCGGGCCGAGCGGCGCGCCGCCGAGCAGGTGGGCGTGCGCGTGGAAGACCTCCTGGCCACCGTACGGGCCGGTGTTGAACATCAGCCGGAACCCGTCCACGGTCAGGCCCTCCTCCTCCGCGACCACGGCGGCGGTCTGGAGCACCTCGCCGGCCAGCTCGGGCGCGCCCTGGGCCAGCGTGGCCACGTCCGCGTAGTGCTCCTTCGGGATCACCAGCACGTGGGTCGGCGCCTTCGGGTCGATGTCCCGGAAGGCCAGGGTGGTGGCGGTCTCGCGGACGATGGTGGCCGGAATCTCCCCGGCGACGATCCGGCAGAAGAGGCAGTCCATCGCAGCAGTGTAAGGAAGGGCCCCTGCTTAACGCCTCCGGTAGGTGAAGGGGCCCTTCTTAACACCGGGGCCCGATGCGGCAGGATGGCCGCCATGTCGGGACGGGCGGTGCTGGTGACGGGGGCCTCGCGGGGCATCGGGCGGGCGGTGGCGCGGGCGTTCGCCGCCGGTGGGGACCGGGTGGCGATCCACCACCGGGACTCGGCCGAGCTGGCGGAGCGGCTGGGCGCCGAACTGCCCGGCGAGGGGCACGTGGTGGTACGCGCCGACCTGGCCGACGCCGACGCGGTGCGCGCGATGGTGGACGAGGCGGCCCAGCGGCTCGGCGGGCTCGACGTGCTCGTGAACAACGCGGGCGTGTTCGGGCCGGCCGATCCCCCGCACCCGGTCTTCGAGAGCAGCTACGAGCAGTGGCGGGCGCGGTGGCGGGAGGTGCTGGACACCAACCTGGTCGGCGCCGCGAACGCCGCCTGGTGCGCCGCGCAGCACATGCGCGAGCGCGGGGGCCGGATCGTGAACGTGTCGTCCCGTGGGGCGTTCCGGGGCGAGCCGGCCAACCCGGCGTACGGGGCCAGCAAGGCCGGGATGAACGCGATGGCCCAGTCGCTGGCGGTGGCCCTGGCACCGTACGGCATCGGTGTGGCGTGCGTGGCGCCTGGCTTCGTCGAGACCGACATGACGAACGAGCACCTGAAGAGCGAGCGGGGCGAGGCGGTACGCGCCCAGTCCCCGTTCCACCGGGTGGCCCGGCCGGAGGAGATAGCCGCGGCGGTGCACTGGCTGGCGAGCCCCGAAGCCGAGTGGGCGGCAGGCACCATCATCGACCTGAACGGCGCCTCCTACCTCCGCTCCTGACCTCCGCCCCCTGACCTCCGGCGATCTTGCACTTTCAGCCCCGCAAAAAGGCACAAAAGGGGCGCAACGCGGGCCGAAACTGCAAGATCAGCGCGGGCCGGGAGAGCGGGGCGGGGAGAGCGCGGGCGGGGAGAGCGCGGGCTCGGGTTACCAGTGGGTCAGGCGGGTGGCCAGGACTGTGAGGGCGGCTACTCCTGCCGTGGACGTGCGCAGGACCGACGGGCCCAGGCGGACCGTCCGGGCTCCGGCGTCGGCGAAGGTGGCCAGCTCGTGGTCGGCGATGCCGCCCTCCGGGCCGACCACCAGCACGATCTCCCCGGCGGCCGGCAGGTCGACGGTGGTCAGCCGGTCCTGTGCGCCCTCGTGCAGCACGAACGCGCCGGCCGCCCCGGCGATCCGGCGGGCCACCGAGGCGGTGGACTCGTCCGGCGCGCCCGCCACCACCGGCAGCCACGGGCGGCGGGCCTGCTTCGCCGCCTCCCGGGCGGTGGCCACCCACTTCTGCCGGGCCCGTTCACCCCGCTCACCGCGCCACTGCGCCACTGAGCGGGACGCCGCCCAGGGCACGATCTCGTCCACGCCGACCTCGGTCATCGCCTGCACGGCGAGTTCACCCCGGTCGCCCTTGGCGATGCCCTGCACCACGACCAGGCGGGGCACCGGCGCGTCCGCGTACCCCCGGCTGGTGACCCGCAGGTCGAGCGTGCCGCGGCCGACGGCGGTGACCACGGCGGCGGCGGTGCCGCCCCGGCCGTCGGCGAGCACCAGTTCCTCACCGACGCGCAGCCGCTGCACGGTGGCCGCGTGGTGGCCCTCCGGGCCGTCGAGCGTCAGCGTGTCACCGGTGGGCAGCGCCTCGACCAGGAACAGCGGCGCGGACACCTCAGGCGTGCCCGTTGAAGGCGTCGCGCATCCGGGAGAAGAAGCCGCCCTCCTTGGTCAGCTCGGCGACCTCCTCGCCGCGCGTCTTGGCGAAGTCGCGCAGCATCCGCTCCTGGTCGGCGTCCAGCTTGGTCGGGGTACGCACGTCCAGGTGCACGTAGAGGTCACCCCGGCCGGTGCCGCGCAGGTGCGGTACGCCCCGGGCGCGCAGCCGCAGCGTGCTGCCGGGCTGGGTGCCGGGCTTGACGTCGACCGTCTCCTCGCTGTCCAGCGTCTTGATGGTCAGCCGGGTGCCGAGCGCGGCGGCGGTCATCGGCACCGTCACCCGGCAGTGCAGGTCGTCGCCCTTGCGGGAGTAGACGTCGTGCGGCCGCTCGTGGATCTCCACGTAGAGGTCGCCGGCGGTGCCGCCACCGGGGCCGACCTCGCCCTGCTGGGCCAGGCGGATCCGCATGCCGTCCTCGACCCCGGCCGGGATCTTGACGGTCAGCGAGCGGCGGGTGCGCACCCGGCCGTCACCGGCGCAGGTCGGGCAGGGGTGCGGGATGGTGGTGCCGTAGCCCTGGCAGACGGTGCACGGCCGGGCGGAGACGACCTGACCGAGGAAGGTCCGCTGCACCGACTGCACCTCGCCCCGGCCGCCGCACGCCTCGCAGGTGGCCAGGTGGGTGCCGGCGGCGGTGCCGGCGCCGGAGCAGGTGGTGCAGAGCACTGCGGTGTCGACGGTGATCGGCGCCTCGACGCCGAACGCGGTCTCGTTGAGGTCCAGTTCCAGGCGCAGGATCGCGTCCGCGCCGGGGCGGGTACGCGGACGCGGTCCCCGGCTGCCGCCCGCGGCGCCGCCGAAGAACGCGTCCATGATGTCCTGGAAGCCGACGAACGGACCGGCGCCGCCCGGGCCGCCGGGACCGCCCATGCCACCGCCGCCCGGGGCGAGCGGGTCACCGCCGAGGTCGACGATCTGCCGCTTCCGGTCGTCCGAGAGGACCTCGTACGCGGCGTTGATGTCCTTGAACTTCTCCTGGGCCTCCGGGTCCGGATTGACGTCCGGGTGGAACTGCCGCGCCAGCTTGCGGTAGGCGCGCTTGATCTCGTCGTCGGAGGCGTCCCGGCTCACGCCGAGAATGCCGTAGTAGTCCCTGGCCACTGCGTTAGGTGTCCTCATGTTCGTCTCGCGTCGCTCCGGTCGTCGGCCGGAACCGGCCGTCGGCCCTGACTGGTCAGTTCTGGGCCAGCAGTTCGCCCACGTAGCGTGCCACGGCCCTCACCATGGCGATATTGCCGGGGTAGTCCATCCGGGTCGGCCCGAGCACGCCGAGACCGCCGACGATGGTGCTGCCCGGTCCGTAGCCGGTGCTGACCACCGAGGCGGCCCGCAGGTTGTCGAATTCGTTCTCGTCGCCGATGAGCACCCGGGTGGTGCTCGGCTCGGTCTCGCCGATCAGCTTGAGCAGCACGACCTCTTCTTCGAGCGCCTCCAAGATGGGGCGCAGCGAGCCCTGGAAGTCGAGCAGGCCACCCCGGGTGAGGTTGGCCTGGCCAGCCAGCGCGAGGCGCTCCTCGTGCCGTTCCACGAGCGTCTCCAGCAGCACGGTGGAGAGCGTGGTCATGGCCGGGCGCAGGTGCGGCGCCGACTCCTCGACGAGCGCCTGCACCAGCGGCGGCGTCTCGGCGAGCTGGCTGCCGACGAGTTTCTCGTTGACCAGCCGGCGCAGGTCGGTCACGTCGTCGGCGGGCACCGGGGCGGGCAGCTCGACCAGCCGCTGCTCGACCCGGCCGGTGTCGGCGATCATCACGACCATCAGCCGGGTGGTGGAGATCGGCACCAGCTCCAGGTGACGCACCTTGGAGCGGGCCAGGCTCGGGTACTGCACCACCGCCACCTGCCGGGTGAGCTGGGCGAGCAGCCGGACCGTGCGGTGCACCACGTCGTCCAGGTCCACGGCGCCGACCAGGAAGCGCTCGATCGCCCGGCGCTCGGCCGGGCTGAGCGGCTTGACCCGGGACAGCCGGTCGACGAAGAGGCGGTAGCCGCGATCGGTGGGCACCCGGCCGGCGCTGGTGTGCGGCTGCCGGATGTAGCCCTCCTCCTCCAGCACCGCCATGTCGTTGCGCACGGTGGCCGGCGAGACGCCGAGCTGGTGCCGCTCGACCAGCGTCTTGCTGCCGACCGGCTCCTGCGTGGCGACGTAGTCCTCGACGATCGCGCGCAGCACGGCGAGTTTGCGGTCGTCGAGACCCATTCCACACCTCCTGACGCACCTCGGCCGGGCCGGCGCGCGGCATCCGCCGGGCGGCTGGCACTCGACTGTAGCGAGTGCCAGTCTACGTCGGCACCCCCGGCGATGCGATGATCGCCTGACGGACCTGCGGTGCGGCCCACCACACACCGCTTCCCACCAGGGCCGAACAGCCGGTCATCGTCGGTCTGTGTCGCTCTGGTGCGAGTTGACCGGTGCACCTACCGTGGCGACCATGACTGAACCTCCTCGCCCTCCCGGGGCAGGGGACTCCGGCCCCCAGCCCGACCCGTCGGCGCCCTACGGCTCGTCGCCGGGCAACGAACCGCCCACCGCCCCACTGTCCGGGGCGCCGGGCGCGGGCGGCTATCCCCCGCCCGGTGACTATCCGCCCCCGGGCGGCTACCCGCCCCCCGGCGGCGGCTACCCCCCGCCGGGTGGTTACCCCCCGCCCGGCGGCGCGCCCGGCTACCCCGCCGGCGGCGGGTACGGCCCCGCCGCGTACGCCAACAACGACGAGAAGACGTGGGCCCTGGTGGCGCACTTCGGTGGCGCCGCGGGTGTCATCGTCGGCGGCGGCCTGCTCGGCTGGGTCGCCCCGCTCATCGCGCTGATGACCCGCGGTCAGCAGTCGCCGACGGTCCGCGCGCACGCGGTCGCGGCGCTGAACTTCCAGATCACCTGGACCATCGCCAGCGTGCTCGCCTGGGTGATCACGGTCATCACCTGCGGGATCCTGTTCTTCGTCCCGATGCTGGTCTGGCTGGTGCCGCTGATCTTCGGGATCGTCGGCGGGGTCAAGGCCAACGAGGGCGTGCTGTACCGCTACCCGTTGACCTACAACTTCGTCAAGTGACACCACCGGCCGGCCGAGGGGGCGGCCGGCCGGTGCCGGTCACGGCAGCAGGTCGCGTACCACCGCGTCGGCCAGCAGCCGCCCGCGCAGCGTCAGCACCACCAGCCCCCGCGCGTACGCCCCGGCGTCGAGCAGCCCGGCGTCCCGGGCCCGCTCGGCTTCCGCCCGGCCGGAGGGGTCCAGCACGTCCAGCGGCAGCCCGGAGGCGAGCCGCACCCGCAGCATCACGTCCTCCATGTGCTGCTCGTCGGAGGTGAGCTGCTCCCGGGCCAGCGCGGGCGAGGCGCCCTCGGCCAGCCGCGCCGCGTACGCGCTCGGGTGCTTGACGTTCCACCACCGCACGCCGCCGACGTGGCTGTGCGCCCCCGGGCCCAGGCCCCACCAGTCGGCGCCGGTCCAGTAGAGCAGGTTGTGCCGGCACCGGGCCGCCGCCGAGCGGGCCCAGTTCGACACCTCGTACCAGGAGAATCCGGCCGCGCCGAGCGCGGCCTCCGCGGCCAGGTAGCGGTCCGCCGCCACGTCGTCGGAGGGGTACGGCAGCTCGCCCCGGCGCATCCGCGCGGCCAGCCGGGTGCCGTCCTCCACGATCAGGGCGTACGCGCTGACGTGGTCCACGCCCGCGTCGACCACCTGGGCCAGCGAGGCGGCGAAGTCCTCGGCCGTCTCGCCCGGCGTGCCGTAGATCAGGTCCAGGTTCACGTGCGCGAACCCGGCGTCACGCGCCTCCAGGGCGGCGGCGGTGGCCCGGCCCGCGCTGTGCCGCCGGTCGAGCACCGCGAGCACCCCCGGCGCGGCGGACTGCATGCCCAGCGAGATCCGGGTGTACCCGGCCGCCCGCAGCGTCCTGAGCGACTCCGGGCTCACCGACTCGGGGTTGGCCTCGGTGGTCACCTCGGCGTCGGCGGCCAGCCCCCAGACGCGGTCGATGCCGTCGAGGATCCGGGCCAGGTCGTCGGCGGGCAGCAGGGTGGGCGTGCCGCCGCCGACGAAGACGGTGTCGACCCGGGGCGGCGGCGAGTCGCCCAGCACCCGGGCGGCCAGCGCCAGCTCCGCCAGCACCGAGTCGGCGTACGTCTCCCGGCTCGCCCCGCCACCCAGCTCGGAGGCGGTGTACGTGTTGAAGTCGCAGTAACCGCACCGGCTGGCACAGAACGGCACGTGCACGTACACGCCGAAGCCGCGTGCGCCGACGGCGCGGGTGGCGGTGGCGGGCAGCGATCCGTCGCGCGGGACGGGTTCGCCTTCTGGAAGGACGCCGGGCATGGCCACTAGTGTGCCCGGCATGACCTCTCCGGACGCTCTCGTGCGAGTCGCCACGGCCCGTGGGGTGACCACCCTCACCCTGGACAGCCCGCACAATCGCAACGCGCTCTCCACGCCCCTGATGACCGAGCTGCTGGCCGGGCTGGCCGGCGCGGTCGCCGACGACGCGGTACGCGCGATCGTGCTCGACCACACCGGCCCGGTCTTCTGCTCCGGCGCCGACCTGAAGGAGACGGCCGCCGCGTACGCCAGCGGCACGGTGCCCGCCGGAATGCTCGGCGACGTGCTGGTGGCGGTGCGGGAGTGCCCGAAGCCGGTGGTGGCGAA
The DNA here is from genome assembly GCF_019038635.1 of Micromonospora sp. WMMB482. Classification (NCBI taxonomy): domain Bacteria; kingdom Bacillati; phylum Actinomycetota; class Actinomycetes; order Micromonosporales; family Micromonosporaceae; genus Micromonospora; species Micromonospora sp. WMMB482. Next base: position 800,879 of record NZ_JAHOPD010000020.1, read on the forward strand.
GATCGCCGGGCCGGCCCGGGCCGGCGGGCTGGGCCTGATCGCCGCCGCCGACCTGGCGGTCTGCGCGCAGGAGGCGACGTTCGCGTTCACCGAGGTGCGGATCGGGGTGATCCCGGCGGTGATCTCGGCGACCGTGCTGCCCCGGCTGGGCCAGCGGGCCGCCGCCGAGCTGTACCTGACCGGCGACACGTTCGACGGCCGCCGGGCCGCCGAGATCGGCCTGGTCACCGCCGCGGTGCCGGGCGACGAACTGGACGCCGCCGTCGGGCGCTACTGCGCCTCGCTGGTCAAGGGCGCGCCGGGGGCGCTGGCCGGGGCGAAGGAGCTGCTGCGCCGGCCCGCCGCTCCCGACCTGCGGGCCGAGATCGGCGAGTTGGCCGCGCTGTCCACCGGGTACTTCCTCTCCGACGAGGGGCGCGAGGGTGTGATGGCGTTCCGGGAGAAGCGTCCCGCCGCCTGGGTGCCCGCCGAGGACTGAGGTGCGCGGCGGTCCCCGCGGAAGCCGCTCCGGCCGACGTGGGGCCCGCCGGTCGGCCGAGACCCGCCGGTGCGGGTGGGACGTACGCTTGTCGGACTGTCGGGACAGGGGGTGCGGGTGCGGACGCGAGCGGCGATCGTGGCATCTGGGGTGGCGGTGTGCGTGCTGGCGCTGCTCGCGGTCTACGTCGTGACCAAGCAGTTCGGTGAGCACCTGCGGCTCCCCCTGTCCAGCCGGACCTGCACCGTGCAGGCGGACGGCGAGGTGGTGCTCGGTGCCGACCAGATGGCGAACGCGGCCACCATCGCGGCCATCGGCATGCAGCGCCGGATGCCCGAGCGCGCGGTGGTGGTGGCGCTGGCGACCGCGTACCAGGAGTCGCACCTGCGCAACATCGCCCACGGCGACCGCGACTCGCTCGGCCTGTTCCAGCAGCGCCCGAGCCAGGGCTGGGGCACCCCGGAGCAGGTCCAGGATCCGCGGTACGCGGCGAACAAGTTCTACGCCGCGCTGAAGAAGGTCAGGGGCTGGGAGCGGATGCGGGTCACCGACGCCGCCCAGCGGGTGCAGCGGTCGGCGTTCCCCGAGGCGTACGAGAAGTGGGCGGACGAGTCGGAGGTCCTCACCCGCGCGTTGCTCGGCCACGCGACCGGCGCGGTGGCCTGCACCGTCTCCTCGCCGCCGACGATGCGCGGCCCGGCCGCCGCGAGCGCCGTGCTGGAGAGCCTGTCGCTGGACTGGGGGCTGCCCCGGCTGCCCACGGCGACGGACCTGACCGCGCTCACCGTGCCGGCGGGCGGCGACCGCAACGGCTGGCGGTACGCGCACTGGCTGGTCTCGCACGCCGACGACCACGGCGTGAAGAGGGTCCGCTTCGGCAACCTGGAGTGGACCGCCGAGCAGGGCTCCTGGGCCCGGGTCAAGGGTGACCCGGCCACCGAGGTGCGGGCCGAGGTGTTCGCCGCGGCCTGACCGCCGCCGGGTCGGCCCGCACCGCCGGTTCAGCCCTTGACCGCTCCCGCCACCAGGCCGGAGACCATCCGGCGCTGCACCAGCAGGAAGAAGACGATCACCGGCAGGGTGAACAGCGTGGACGCGGCCATGACCGAGCCCCAGGCGGTGTCGTCCCGGCCGAAGAAGAACGTCATCGCCACCGGCAGCGTGTACTTCTGCTGGTCGTTGATGAAGGTCAAGGCGAAGATCAGCTCGTTCCAGGCGGTGATGAACGAGAAGATGCTGGTGGCGACCAGGCCGGGCGCGACGAGCGGGAACAGCACCTTGCGGAACGTCTGGGCCCGGCTGGCGCCGTCGATGGCGGCGGCCTCCTCCAGTTCCTTCGGTACCGCGGCGACGAAGCCGCGCAGCATCCAGACCGCGAACGGCAGCGAGAAGCCGAGGTACGTGAGGATCAGGCTGGGCAGCGTGTTGTAGAGGCCGAGCCGCTGGATCATCAGGAACAGCGGGATGACCAGCGCCTCCAGCGGGATCATCTGCACCACCAGCAGCATGATCAGGAAGGTGGTGCGCAGCTTGAACCGGAACCGGGCCACGGCGGTCGCGGCGAGCAGCGCGACCAGCCCGCTCAGCAGCACCGTCGCCAGCGCGACGAGCGCGCTGTTGAGGAAGAAGTCGGCGAACGTGACGCCCGGGATCAGGTTGCCGGTGAGGATCTCCCGGTAGTGCTCCAGCGTCGGCTCCGCCGGCACCGGCCGGGGGGTGGACGAGAAGATCTCCCGGTTGGGCTTCAGGGAGGTCGCCACCATCCAGTAGACCGGGAAGGCGGCGAAGAGCGCGACCAGCAGGCCCGCGCCGTTGAGGGCGATCTTCTTCGTCATTCGTCCTCCTGCCGCAGCACCATGCGGACGTACAGGGCGGTCACCACGAGCAGGATCACGGTGAGGATGACCGCGATGGCGGAGCCGAGGCCGTACTTGGGCGGCGGCGAGAACGCCTCCGCGTACGAGTAGATCGACAGCATGAACGTCGTCCGGTCCTGGGTGCCGCCGGCCAGCACGAACTGCTGGGTGAAGACCTTGAAGTCCCAGATCGTGGAGAGCACCACGAGGATGCCGAAGACCGGCCGCAGCATCGGGAACGTGACCTTCCAGAACACCTTCCACGGCCCGGCGCCGTCGACCCGAGCCGCCTCCTGCAACTCCGTCGGCACGCTCTTGAGCCCGGCCAGGACGCTCACCGCGATGAACGGGAACGAGTGCCAGACCACCACGAGCGTCAGGATGGCGAAGAACAGCAGCGGGTCGTTGAACCAGCCGTACCCGGTCCAGTCGCTGCGCCCGAACAGGGCCGTGGAGAGCCCGTCCGGAAGCTTGTTGAACAGCCAGGTGACCAGGCCGCTCGTGTCGTCGAAGATCCACTTCCAGACGATCGTGCCGGTCAGCGCCGGGGTGGCCCAGGCGAGCATCACGCAGCTCGCCACGAACGTGACCATCTTCTTGCCCAGGCGGTTGAGCAGCAGCCCGACCAGCGTGCCGAGGATCATCGTGAGCGCCACGTTGGCGAGCGCGAACAGCACGGTGTTGCGCAGCACCGTACGGAAGAACGGGTCGCCGAGGATCTGCGCGTAGTTGGCCAGGCCGACCCACGGCCACTCGCGGTCGCCGCGCAGCTGCCGGACGTTGTCCAGCTTGTGGAAGGACATCCACACGACCTGGCCGAGGGGCCAGAGCAGCAACACGGCGATGATCGCCAGGCAGGGCAGGAGGAGCAGGTACGGAAGGTGGTCCACCCGGCGACGGCGCCGCCGCGCGGGGGTCTCCCGCGCGGCGGCCTCGCCGGGGCTCTTTGTCAGTAGGCTCACTTGCTGTTCAAAATGCCTTCCATCTCGGTGGCCGCGTCGGCGGTTGCCTTCTCGACCGTCTTCTGGCCCTTGATGACCGAGCTGTTCATCGCCTGGGTCACCGTCTTGGTCCGGCTGACCTCGACCCACTTCGGGGTGAGCGGGGTCAGCTTCGTGTTCTGGATGGCGGTGGCGAACGCGGCCATCACCTTGTCGTTGGCGTAGTCGCCGCTGCTCACCAGGTCCTGGTAGACCGGGAAGAAGCCGAGGCTGCTGGCGAACTCCTTGTCCTTCTGCTTGCTCAGCAGCACGGTCATGTAGTCCCAGGCCAGCGCCTGCCGCTCGCTGTCCTTCCAGATGGCGATGTCGGAGCCGCCGGCGAACGCCGGGGCGGGCTTGCCGTCCGGGCCGGGGATCGGGAACGTGCCCCACACCTTCTCGATGTCGGGGTTGTCCTTCTTCATCGCGCCGCCCTGCCAGCTACCGGCGAACGCCATGGCGGCCTTGCCGGTGGCGAACTGGGTGCGGGCGTCGACCTCGTTCCACCCGGCGGCCGCCGGTGGGGCGACCTTGTGCACGGTCACCAGGTCGGTCCAGAACTTGACCGCCTTCTGCGCCTCGGGGGTGTTGTAGCCGGACTTCCAGGTGTCGCCCTCCTTGGTGGCGATCTCCCCGCCGGCACCCCAGAGGAAGGAGTAGAACGGCAGCTCGGAGTTGCCGGGCAGGGCGATGCCGTAGGTGCCGGGCTTCTTGGCCTGCACGGCCTTCGCGGCGGCGATCATCTCGTCCCAGTTCGTCGGCGGCTTGACGCCCGCCTCGGCGAACCAGTCGGTGCGGTAGTAGACGGCGCGGACGCCGGCGTACCACGGCACGCCGTACTGCTTGCCGTCGAGCTGGGCGTTCTTGACCAGGTCGGGCAGGATGTCCTTGCCCTCGGACCAGCCGTTGAACTTGTCCGAGACGTCGGCCAGGGCCTCCTGCGCGGCCCAGCCCTGGGTCTCGGTGTTGCCCAGCTCGGTGACGTCCGGGCCCTCCCCGCCGGCGAGCGCGGCCTGGAACTTCTTCGGCGCCTCGAGCCAGGGAATGTACTGCACCACGACGTCGGTCTCGGGGTGCTTCTTCTTGAACTCCGCCTCGACGCTGTCGAGGAACGTGGTCTGGGCGTCGCCGCCCTCACCCATCATCCACACAGTGAGCTTGCTGTTGTCGGCGGCCTTGTCGTCGTCGCCGGAGCCACCGCAAGCGGTCAGCACCAACGCGGCCGACGCCACGATGGCGGTGACCGGAGCCAGCCGCTTCCACCTGTTCACGCCATATCTCCCTCAGGGCCGTTTGGCACTAACCTTCTCCGCCGCACCTTAGTAGGAAAATTTCCTTTACAACAGGGGGTGTTCGTGGCGGAGGGCACAGGCGACCGTATCGCAGCCTGATGCCCGGCCGACATTGCTGCCGTCCGGGCAGTTCAGGGCACGCATACGCCGACGGGCGCCCGGCCGGTGAGGCCGGGCGCCCGTCGAGGCGCGTGGTGCGGGGTCAGTAGCGCGAGACGCCGCGGCGACGGCCGAGACCGGCCACCAGGGCCACGCCGATCGCGGCGAACAGCACCTGCAGCATCAGCTCGCGCCAGTCGATGCCGGCGGTCTCGGCGAAGCCGGAGGCCCGGGCGACGATGGTGCCCAGAAGCGCGGCGCCGACGCCGATCAGCATGTGCAGCCAGATGGGCATGTTCTGCCGGCCCGGCACGACCAGCCGGCCCAGCGCGCCGACGATCAGACCAACGACCAGCGCCGTGATGATGCCCCAAACGGTGAGCTCCATGGTCGCCCTCCTCCTTAAGATCGGGTCACACGTTTTTGTGTGGTTACTGTCGTGATCGCTAAGTTCCCGACCGCCCGGGAATCCAAACCGACTCCGATGACGAATTGTGCAGACATGCTCTGACCTGCTGCTTCTCTCCGAAACCCGGCGCGGCGGGCGAGCCCGGTGCACCGACGGAGTTCAATGCGCCGAATACCCCGACGGGCGCCCGGCCGCATCGGCCGGGCGCCCGTCGAGGCGCGTGGTGCGTCGATCAGTGATGCGAGACGCTGCGGCGGCGGCCGACGCCGGCCACCAGGGCCACGGCGATGGCGGCGAGCACGACCTGCACGGCCAGCTCGGCCCAGTCGATACCGGCGGTCTGCGTGGCGATGCCGAGCGCGCGGGCCAGGACGGTGCCCAGCAGCGCGGCGCCGACGCCGATCACCATGTGCAGCCACATCGGCATGTTCTGCCGGCCCGGCACGACCAGCCGGCCCAGCGCGCCGACGATCAGACCCACGACGAGCGCGGTGATGATGCCCCAGACGGTGAACTCCACGGTCGGTCCTCCTAAAGCGATTTCGCACGTTCTGTGCGGTTGCTGTCGTGCCCGCTAAGTGCCCGACGCATCGAAAATCGAAACCGGCGGCATCGACCGCCGCTCCCCCGACTGAGACGAACCCGCAGGTGGGAGCGCTACCGACAACTGAAAATTTCCTGGGTACGCCGACCGGCCGGCGCCCTGTTCAGGGCGCCGGCCGGTTCGTGGAACCTGACGGGCTACTTCTTGCCGGCCGACTTGGTGTCGCCGGAGTCGGACGACAGCGCCGCGATGAACGCCTCCTGAGGAACCTCCACCCGGCCCACCATCTTCATCCGCTTCTTGCCCTCCTTCTGCTTCTCCAGCAGCTTGCGCTTACGGCTGATGTCACCGCCGTAGCACTTGGCGAGCACGTCCTTGCGGATCGCGCGGATCGTCTCCCGGGCGATGACCCGGCTGCCGATGGCCGCCTGGATCGGCACCTCGAACTGCTGGCGCGGGATCAACGAGCGCAGCTTCGCCGCGATCGTCGTGCCGTACGTGTACGCCTTGTCCTTGTGCACGATCGCGCTGAACGCGTCGACCGGCTCGCCGTGCAGCAGGATGTCGACCTTGACCAGGTCGGACGCCTGCTCGCCGGAGGGCTCGTAGTCGAGCGAGGCGTAACCCTTGGTGCGGCTCTTGAGCTGGTCGAAGAAGTCGAAGATGATCTCGGCCAGCGGCAGCGTGTAGCGCAGCTCCACCCGGTCGGCGGAGAGGTAGTCCATGCCGAGCAGGCTGCCCCGGCGACCCTGGCACAGCTCCATCACCGCGCCGACGTAGTCGTTCGGGGTCAGCACGGTGGCCCGCACGGTCGGCTCGTACACCTCGGCGATCTTGCCGGTCGGGTACTCGCTCGGGTTGGTGACCACGACCTCCTCGCCGTCCTCCTGGATGGCCCGGTAGACCACGTTAGGCGCGGTGGAGATCAGGTCGAGGTTGAACTCCCGCTCCAGCCGCTCCCGGATGATCTCCAGGTGCAGCAGGCCGAGGAAGCCGCAGCGGAAGCCGAAGCCCAGCGCGCCGGAGGTCTCCGGCTCGTACGTGAGCGCCGCGTCGTTGAGCTTGAGCTTGTCCAGCGCCTCACGCAGGTTCGGGTAGTCCGAGCCGTCGATCGGGTAGAGCCCCGAGTAGACCATCGGCTTCGGATCCTTGTAGCCGCCGAGCGCCTCGGACGCCGGCCGCCCGTTGATGGTGACCGTGTCACCGACCCGGGACTGCCGCACGTCCTTCACGCCGGTGATCAGGTAACCCACCTCGCCGACGCCGAGCGCGTCGGCCTTCACCATCTCCGGCGAGATGACGCCGATCTCCAGCAGCTCGTGGACCGCACCGGTGGACATCATCTTGATCCGGTCCCGGGCGGAGATCCGGCCGTCGATCACCCGGACGTACGTGACCACGCCCCGGTACACGTCGTACACCGAGTCGAAGATCATCGCGCGGGCCGGCGCCTCGGCGTCGCCCACCGGCGGCACGAACTGCCGGACGATCTCGTCCAGGAGGTAGGGCACGCCCTCGCCGGTCTTGCCGGAAACCCTGATGCAGTCCGCCGGGTCGCCGCCGATCAGGTGGGCCAGCTCCTCGGCGTACTTCTCCGGCTGGGCGGCCGGCAGGTCGATCTTGTTGAGCACCGGGATGATGTGCAGGTCGTTCTCGAGCGCCAGGTAGAGGTTGGCGAGCGTCTGCGCCTCGATGCCCTGCGCGGCGTCGACGAGCAGGATCGCGCCCTCACAGGCGGCGAGCGAACGGGACACCTCGTAGGTGAAGTCCACGTGGCCCGGGGTGTCGATCATGTTGAGCACGGCGGTCTCGCCGGCCCGGTCGCCCTCCCGGATCGTCCACGGCATCCGCACGGCCTGGCTCTTGATGGTGATCCCGCGCTCGCGCTCGATGTCCATCCGGTCCAGGTACTGCGCGCGCATCTGCCGCGGATCGACCACACCGGTGAGCTGCAACATCCGGTCGGCCAGGGTCGACTTCCCGTGGTCGATGTGGGCGATGATGCAGAAGTTGCGGATGCGCGCCGGGTCGGTGGCACCAGGAGCGTTCGCGCCGGGATCGAGCGTCGGTGGCACAGCGGTCCGTTCTGGTCGGCTGACGTGAGCGGGCCGGCGCGCCGCCGGCCCCCTCCATGGTCCCACGTCGCCCGGGGCGCGCCCGGGCTCCCCCTTCACTCCACGCCTATTCCACGGGTGGCTCGACGAACAGCGCGGCCAGCCTCGGCAACCGGCGGCGAGCCTCCTCCTCGTCGTCGAAGTCCCAGAAGTCGTTCAGGTCGGGCACCGGGACCGGGTCGCGCTCGGCCGGCAGGTCGGACGCGGTGGCCTTCCGGTAGGCGTCCCACGGCACCGCAAGCATCTGCTCGCACTCGAACTCCTCGCCGCTGAGCGCGGCGGCCCGGACCTGCGGCAGCTCGGCCAGCGAGTCCGGGTCGCCGACCGTCCGGGCGAACACCGCCCGGCCCTGGGTCATCAGCCAGCCCCGGAAGTACTCGAAGCCGTCGTCCGACGCGCCCCCGTTGATCAGGTACGCCGCGCCCCAGAGGTCGACCTTGTAGGAGGCGGCGAGCACCCGCCGCTGGTGGTGGGCGTATCCGACGATCTCCTCCGGGTCGCGCTCGGCCAGCAGCGCGACCGCCCGGGCGGCCACCGCGTCGGGCTCTCCCCCGGCGCCGGCGCGGGCCTCGTCGATCAACTGCCAGAACTCGTCGGTCCTCATGGCAGGCAGTCTGGCAGAGCCCACCGACGCGCCGGTCCGCCGCGCGCCGCGGGTACGGCAGCATGATGTGGTGCGCCCGATCTCCCTGCCGCCGGTTCCGTACGGGTCGACGGCCGTCCGGCCCGGCTGGGCCGACCTGCCGGCTGCGCTGCGGGACGCGCTCGCCGCCCGGATCGGCGGTCCACCGGCGGCGGTCCGGGTGGCGGCTGGCGGGTTCACCAGCGGCTTCGCCGCCGTACTGACCGGCCCTGCCGGCGAGCGGGCGTTCGTCAAGGCGGCGGCACTGAACGGGCAACGGCACCTGGTCGACTGGTACGCCCACGAAGCGGCGATCCTGGCCCGGCTCCCGGCCGGCCTGCCGGTGCCCCGGCCGCGCTGGGCGCTCACCGAGTCCGGCTGGTACGCGCTCGCGCTCGACGCGATCGACGGGCACACCCCCCGCCTGCCCTGGGCGCCGAGCGAGCTGGATGCCGCCCTCGCCGCGTACGCCGAGGTGGCCGCCGCGCTCGCCACCGCGCCCGCGGAACTGGCCGCGCTCCGGCTCCCCCGCCTCGCGGACCTGGCCCGCGACGACATCCTCTGGTGGGGCGAGGTGGCCGCCGGACGCGAGCCGCTGCCCGAGCAGGCCGCCGGCGCCCCGCTGGCCGAGCTGGTCACGCTGGAGTCGCGCCTGCCCCGGTACGCCGACGCCGCCCCCGGCCTGGCCCACGGCGACCTGCGGGTGGACAACCTCCTGATCGACTCCGGCGGGCGGGCCTGGCTGTGCGACTGGCCCTGGCTCTGCCACGGCCCGGCCTGGTTCGACCTGGCCGGGCTGCTGCTCACCGCGTACGCCAGCGGCCTGGACGCGGACGCCGCGTTCGCGGGGCACCCGGCGGCGGCAGGGGCGCCCGCTGACGCGCTGGACGTGACGCTCGCCGCGCTGGCCGGGTACTTCCTGACCGGCGCCGCCGCCGGGCCGTCGAGCGCCTCCCCGCACCTGCGCGCCCACCAGCGGTGGAGCGGGGAGCAGGCACTCGGCTGGCTGGCCGAGCGCCGGGGCTGGTCCTGGGCACACCCCACCCCCTCCCCTTGATCCACACCAGTTCGGCGAGGTGGCGGCATCCCAGGAGCCCTGACCTCACCACCTCCCCGAAGTGGCGCGCCGCTCGACCAGGCTGGATGGGGCCGGGCGGAGGCGTTTTGGCTCGTCCGGGGCCGACCTGGTAGCCTGGCTTTTCGCGCGGCGATGACGCATGCTCGTCGTGCGCGAAAGCAGACCAACCCGAGCTATCAAGACGAGGCTGTCGCGTGGCGAACATCAAGTCCCAGATCAAGCGCAACCGGCAGAACGAGAAGCGCCGGCTGCGTAACAAGTCGGTCAAGTCGTCGCTGAAGACCGCCATCCGGAAGTTCCACGAGGCTGCCGAGGCGGGCGACACCGAGAAGGCCACCGTGCTCATGCGTGAGGCCACCCGCAAGCTGGACAAGGCTGCCAGCAAGGGTGTCATCCACTCGAACCAGGCGGCCAACCGGAAGTCGGCGATCGCCAAGCGCGTCGCCTCGTTCTCTGCCTGACCAGCGCTACAGATCCCACCGGAAGCCCCGGGGCCACCGCGCCCACGGGGCTTCCGCCTGTCCACCCTCCCCCGCAGCGCGGCGCGCTGAGGGACCGGTTCGGAGATCTTGGAGGATTTCGGCCTCTATAGGGGCCCTCTCGTACCAAGATCTGCGGCGGTGATCGGTGCCGCCGGCGACCGCTGCGGGCAGCGGTCGCCCGGACTCCGTGCATGTGCGGCCGACGGGCCGATGATCACGTCAGCGGGAGGACGCGAACCTCGGGAGGCGCTGCGGGCGGCTCCGGTGTGCGGCTGCCCGCAGCGGCCGAGGTGAGCTGGGTGTCGGCGCACACCAGGAACGCCGTGGTCACCGCTCGCCGGGGCGGTCGAACGTCGAGCGTCGCGGATGGTGGTAGCGGATGCCCCGGGGGTCGGCGATCGGCGTCGGACCGTCCGGAAACACCCGCCCGCTCGCCGGCGTCGCGCCGCCTGACAACGCACGGACGCTTGCCGATGTCGGTGCGCCCGGTAGCGCACGGGCGCTGGTGGGCACCCGGGCCCGCCCGATCACCGGTTCCATCTGCCGGCGGAAGCGGTCCCGCTCCTGTTCGGGCACCTGCGCTGCGGTGCGGACGACCATCTCCGCCACCACGTCGTTGAGCTTGACCATCGCCGCGACCGCGACCGGCAGCGCCAGCACCGCCCACCAGCTGACCAGCTCGGCGAGCGCGAGCAGCACGGCCAGCGCCACCGCGCCCTCGAAGAAGAGGAAGCAGAGCACCCCACCCGGGTTGACGAAGCGCAGCCCCAGCACCCGGGCGTAGAGCGGGCGGTACCGCTCCTCGTCCGTGGCCACCGTCGACCACGCTCGGGTCACCGGGCGCCGCCCTGCCGGGCCGCGGCCACCGAGAACACGGCCCGCTCCAGCGCGTACGCCCGGTCGTCGGCGCCGCCCTTGACCGCCGCGTTGCACTCGGCGGCCACCCGCATCGCCTCGACCAGGCCCTCGGGCGTCCAGCCCCGGGCGCGTACCTGAGCCTTCTCGATCTTCCAGGCCGGCATGCCGAGCGTCTTGGCCAACTGGAACGCGTTGCCCCGGCCGGCGGCGGCGACCCGGGCCACGGTCCGTACGCCGTCGGCCAGCGCGTCGGCGATCGGCACCGGGTCGACGCCGACGTGCAGCGCCCACCGCAGCGCCTCCAGCGCCCCGGGCACGTCACCGACCATCGTCGCGTCGGCGACGGTGAAGCCGGTCACCTCGGCCCGTCCCCGGTAGTAGCGGGCGACGGTGTCCGCGCCGATCCGCCCGTCGGTGTCGGCGACCAGCTGCGAGCAGGCGGCAGCCAGCTCACGCATGTCGTTGCCGACGGCCGCGACCAGGGCGTCGGCCGCGTCGGGCGTGCACTTGCCGCCGTGGCGGCGGATCTCGTCCCGCACGAAGGCGGCCCGCTCGCGGTCGCCCTTCAGCTTCACCGCCGGCACCACTGTGGCGCCCGCCGCCCGCAGGCCGTCCGCGAACGCCTTGCCCTTGGCCCCGCCCAGGTGCAGCACCACGAGTTGCACGTCCGGGTCGGGATTCTTCGCGTACGCGAGCAGCGCGGTGGACAGGTCCTTGCGAGCGTCCTGACCGGAGCGGAGCACGAGCACCCGGCGACCGCCGAACAGTGAAGGGCTGAGCATCTCGGCGATCTCGCCGACGGTGAGCGTGCCGGCCTGGTATTCCCGCACGTCCACGTCGGGGTCGACCTCGCGGGCCCGGCCGACGGCTTCGGTGACCGCTCGCGTGGCGAGCAGCTCCTCGTCGCCGAGGACGAGCACAATAGGAGGCAGGTCGGCGGGGGTCACGTCGCCCATACTCGCACGCCCTTCGACCCGGCCGGGCCTGCTCATCGGGGACTGTGACGGCGCAGCCCGCACACAGCGCAAATCCAGACATTTGCCTTGATCTCCCATCTACCCCAACAAGATTCCCCCTGTTCAGGGTGGCCGTCCCGACTCGGCGCCGCGCTTCACCACCGCGAGCCCGCCGCTCACCCGGACCGCTGCGATGTCCCCGTCGGTGTCGGTACGCAACACCCGGGCGCCGCCCCGGCTCAGCCGGTCCAGCAGCCCGGCGGCGGGGTGCCCGTAGTCGTTGCCGACGCCCACGCAGACGAGCGCCACCGCCGGACGCACCGCGGCCAGGAACTCCGGATCCTGGTACGCCGACCCGTGGTGGGCGACCTTCAGCACGTCCGCCCGGATCTGGGCGGCCGGTGTCGTCTCCAGCATCGCCCGCTGTTCCTCCGTCTCGGCGTCCCCGGTGAGCAGGATGCGTACCCCGTCCACGGTGGCGGCCAGCACCAGCGAGTTGTTGTTCGGGTCGGACCGGCTGCCCCGCAGCGGGTACGGCGGCCCGACCGCGACCAGGTCCACTGCGCCCGCCCGCCACCGCCACCCCGCCTGCACCCGAGCCAGTGGCGAACCGGCCCGGCGGGCCGCCTCGCGTACCTGAGCTGCGCCGTAGGGCGGCTCGGACCAGGACGGACCCACCACCGCACCCACCCGACGGCCCCGGAACACCCCGGCCACGCCGCCGACGTGGTCGACGTGGAAGTGACTGACCACCAGCAGCGGCACCTCGCGTACCCGAAGGCGGCGCAGGCAGGCGTCCACGCCTGACGGCTCCGGGCCGGCGTCCACCACCACGGCCCGGCCGGCGGCGACCGGCAGCACCACCGTGTCCCCCTGCCCCACCGCGCACGCCACCACCACCCAGCCGCGTGGCGGCCAGCCGGAGGCGAGCAGTCGTACCGGCACCGCGCCCAGCACCACCGCCACCGCGACGACAGCGATCAGCCGCCGCGCCCGGCGCCGGCGGACGGCGAGCAGCAGCGACACGCTCACCGCCGCCAGCAGCAGCGCCCCGGCCACCCCGCCCGCCCACGGCAGGTTCCCGGCCGGCAGGTCCGCCCCGTGCGCGGCCACCGCCACCAGCCAGCGCGCCGGCCAACTCGCCAGCCAGGCCAGGAACTCCGCACCGCCCGGCCACACCGGCGACAGCACCGCCGCCAGCACGCCGAGCACAGTGGCCGGCGCGACGGCCGGCACCGCGAGCAGGTTCGCCGGCACCGCCACGAGGCTCACCGTCGCGGACAGCCCGGCGATCACCGGGCCGCAGGCCAGTTGCGCGGCTGCCGGCACCGCGAGCGCCTCGGCCAGCCCGGCCGGTACGCCCCGGCGCCGCAACGCGTCCCGCCAGCCCGGCGCGAGCAGCAGCAGCCCGCCGGTGGCGCAGACCGACAACGCGAAACCCGGGTCACCCGCGAGGTCCGGGTCGTACAGCACCAGGCCGGTGACAGCGGTGGCGAGCGCGGGCAGCGCCGACCGGGACCGCCCGGCGGCGAGCGCGGCGAGCCCGATCGCGCCCATCGCTGCGGCACGCACCACGCTCGGCGAGGGCCGCACCAGGATGACGAACCCGACGAGCGCGAGGACGCAGAGGACGGCGGCGGTACGCGGACCGGCGCGCGCCCAGCGGGCCAGCAGCAGCACCGCCCCGACGACGATCGCCACGTTTGAGCCGGACACCGCGTTGAGGTGTGTCATCCCGGTGGCCCGGAAGTCCTCCTCCACCTCCGGCAGCAGCCGGCTGGTGTCCCCCACCACCAGACCCGGCAGCAACCCGCCCGGCGCGTCGGGCAACGGTTCGCAGGCCCGTTGCAGCCCGGCGCGCAGCACACCCGCGGCCCGTTGCGGCCACGACGCGTCGCCGCGCGGCGTGGGCGGGTCGGCGGTGGAGAGCACGGCGGCGTTGAGGTCGCCGCCCCGCGGGGCGGACAGCCGCCCCTGAATGACGACCCGCTGGCCCGGCAGCAGCGGCCGCCAGGACGGGTCGGTCGCCAGCACCAGCACGCGTACCGGGCCGGTGACCCGAGCGCCGTCGGGTCCGGTGAGGCGGACCAGGTCGACGCGGACCAGCAGCATCGGTTGCCGGCCGGGGGCGCCGCGTATCGGGCGCGGGTCGTCGCGCAGCACCAGGTCGGCGGTGACCCGGGCTCCTTCGGTCACGAGCGCGCGTACCGGGGTAGCGTCCCGGATCGCGAGCCGGGCGCCGGTGGCCGCCGCACCGCAGACCACGCCGAGCAGCACGGCGACCACGATCCAGCCGTAGCGGCGGACCGGCTCCCCCGGTCGGCCGAGCACACCGCACAGGTGCAGGCCCGCCAGAACGGCGAGAACGGCGGTACCGGCGGCCAGCCACACGGTCGCCCGGACACCGAGGTGCAGCCCGGCCAGCGCGGCGAGCCAGGCGGCCATCGCCAGCCCGGCCAACCGCAGATCCGGCACCTCACGGCCGCCCACGTCCCCGTCGGCGACCACGACGCGGCCGTCGGCCAGATCGGGCCCTGACCCAGGTCGGCTGCTCACACCGTCACCAGTTCCTTGAGCTGCTCGTACCGCGCGTCGCCGATGCCGTCGACCTGGCGCAGGTCGGACACGGACCGGAAGCCGCCGTGCCGGTCCCGGTGGTCGAGGATCCGCTGGGCGAGCACCGGGCCGACGCCGGGCAGTGCGTCGAGCTGGCCGAGGGTGGCGGTGTTCAGGTTGACCGGCCCGGCCGGTGCCGCCGGACCGCCCGGAGCTGCCCCGCCGCCGGCCGGGGCGGGTCCGGCCGGTCCCGGTGGGGCGGTCACGCCGACCAGGATCAGCTCGCCGTCGGTGACCTTGCGGGCGGGATTGAGCAGCGCCACGTCGACGCCGGGCAGCGCGCCGCCGGCCGCTTCGACGGCGTCGGCGAGCCGGGCACCGGCCGGCAGCCGGACCAGGCCGGGGCGGCGGACCTTCCCGGCCACCGCGACGACGACCTGACCGGGTGAGCCGCCCGATGCGGGCGCACCGGCCACCACGTCGGTCACCCCGCCTGCCGGCGCCTCGGTGGCCGCCAGGACCGGCTGGACGGGTTCGGCGGTCGGACGCGAGCGCCACGCCCAGACGGCGGCCACCACGACCACGACTGCGGCCAGCACCGCGAGCGCACGCACACCCCGGCGGCCGGGGTCGAACGCGCCCGGGCCGGGCAGCCGGGACGCCAGACCTCGCGCGGACGCCGACTGACGGTTCCCCTCGTCGTCCGGCTCGGCGGACGCCGGATCCGCCCCGAACGGCTGCTCCGCACCGCCGTCCTGCTCCGGGACACCGCGCCGCAGCCCGAAACCCGTCTCGACCTCGCCCGGCCCACGCCCGGAACCCGGGCCGAGCCGCCCTCCGAAATCCGGTCCGGTCCCGCCGGTGGCATGCCCGGCGCCCGCACCGGACCCGCCGTTGACGACCGGCCCGGCGTCGTCGGGCCCAGGCTCGCGGTCCGGCCGGGACAGGGATGGCCCGGGCCACCACGAGGACCTCGCCGCCGAGCCGGGCCCGTGCGAGCGGGAGGCGGGGGTCGGCGGAACGGCAGCGGCGTCCGCGAACCCGAACAGCCGGGCGAGCCGCCGCCGTACCGTCGTCTCCTCGTCGTCTGGCACGGCTCGGGACGCTACGACGACGCCTCGTGCCGCATCGGCCGCTCAGCTCTTGGCTGTGGACGACCCGAGCACTGTGGACAGGCACCCGATCAAGCCGTCACCGTGCTAGGGCCTGCGCGGGGGATCAGCAGGCCCGTCAGCGCGCCTCCGGGTCCAGGCCGAGCGCGGCCCGTCCCCCGTCGACCGGCACCGTGGCGCCGTTGACGAACGAGGCACGCTCGGAGAGCAGGAACGCGACCACATCGGCCACCTCGTCGGTACGCCCGATCCGGCCGAGCGGGTGCAGCCGGGCCATCTCCGCGTCGGAGTGCGCCACCCCGGCCGGGTCGAGTCCGGCCAGGTAGGCGGCGTGCCGCTCGGTGTGGATGGAGCCGAGCGCGACCGCGTTGGCGCGGATCCCGCGCGGACCGTAGTCGACGGCGAGCGCCCGGGTCAGCCCCTCCAGCGCCGCCTTCGCGGTGGCGTACGGCAGGGCGCCCGGCACCGCCCGGCGGGCCTGGTGGGAGGAGACGTTGACGATCGCGCCGCCGGTACGCGCGGCGAGGAACCGGCGTACGGCGGTGGCGGCCCCCGCGACGGCGGGGCGCAGGTTGAGCGCGATGAGGTCGACGACCTCGCTCGCGGGCGCGCGGTGCAGGTCGGCGTCACGGAAGACGGCGGCGTTGTTGACCCAGCCGGTCAGCGGCGCGTACGCCTCGGCGCGGTCGGCGGCCCGGCCGGTGACCGCCTCGTCACCGGCGTCCCCGGTCACGGCGTGCAGCCGGTCGGCCAGCGGATGCCGGGCCAACCAGTCCAGCGCGCCGGTGTCCCGCTCGACCACGACCACCGTGCCGCCGTCGGCCGCCAGCCGCTCGACGATGGCCCGCCCGACGCCGCGCCCGCCGCCGGTGACGACAAACGACAGTGGGCTCATCCGGCCACCCTAGGGCGTGCGGCGGTGGACCACCACGCATGCCAGCCCGGGTCCGGCGTGGGCGGCGACGACGGCTCCGGCCTCGGTGACGTACGTGTCGTGCAGGCGGTCGCCCAGCCGCTCGGTCAGCGCCGCCAGCAACTGCTCGGCCCGCTGCGGCGCGGCGAGGTGGTGCACGCCGAGGTCCACCTCGCCGTCACCGGCTGCCTCGACGGCGAGGTCGACCAGACGCGCCACTCCCCGGCTGGCGGTACGGACCTTGTCCTTCACCACGATCGCGCCATCAGGCATGTGCATGATCGGCTTGACCGAGAGGGCGGTGCCGAGCAGTGCCTCGGCCGCGTTGATCCGGCCGCCCCGGCGCAGGAACTCCAGCGTGTCGACGTAGAAGTAGATGGTGGTCCGGGCGACCGCGTCCAGCGCCGCCTCGCGTACCCCGGTCAGGTCGGCGCCCTGCGCGGCGGCCGCGGCGGCGGCGAGCGCCGGGAAGCCGAGGCCCATGCCGGTGGATCGGCTGTCGACCACCGTGACCCGGTCGTCGCCGACCTCGGCGGCGGCCAGCCGGGCGGCCTCGACGGTGCCGGACAGTTCGGCGGACAGGTGCACCGACACCACGCCGTCGGCACCCTCGGCGAGCAGCGTGCGGTAGACCTGCGCGAACTGTTCCGGCGCGGGCCGGGATGTGCTCACCGAGACCCGCCGGCCGCTCAGCGCGCGGGTGGCGTCGGCCGGGGAGGTCTCGACGCCCTCCAGCCCTTCCGCGCCGTTGAGGACGACGGTGAGCGGGACAACTGTGAGCCCGCGTGCGCGGACCAGGTCGGGGGGCAGGTAGGCGGTGGAGTCGGTGACGACCGCGACGGGCATGACCGGCACGCTAGCCGATGACGCTGTGACGCGCCGGTGCCGGAGGTGTCAGACCGCGTCGGTGAGCGCCGGCTGGGCGATCAGGCCGACGTTGTGCGCGCGCAGGTGCCAGCCCGGCCGGGTACGCCGCTCCACCCCGTCGTCGCGACGCAGTTCGGTCCAGTGGCAGTTGGACAGCGAGCCGAGGCTGCGCAGCACCGTGTGGTCCCAGCCGAGCAGGTGTCCGACGCCCTGCCGGGCGCCGCCGCCGTGGGTGGCCACCACGACCGTGCCACCGACGGCGAGGTCGGCGGCGTCCTGGAACCCGGCGCCGAGCCGGGCGCCCAGGTCGCCCAGGGGCTCGATGCCGGCGCCGGGGTCGGGGTCGCCGGCCCGCCAGCGGGCGTACTCGTCGGGGAACCGCTCGGCCACCTCGGTCAGGGTGAGGCCCTGCCACTGGCCGAAGTGCCGTTCGCGCAGCCGGGCGTCGGAGCGGACCGGCAGCCCGGTCAGCGCCGCGAGCGCGGCGGCGGTGTCGGCGGCCCGGCTCAGGTCGCTGGCGACGATCGCGTCCGGGCGCAGCGCGGCGAGCACCGGCGCGGCGGCGCGCGCCTGCTCCCGGCCGAGGTCGTTGAGCGGCACGTCGGTCTGACCCTGGACCCGGCTCGCGGCGTTCCAGTCGGTGTTGCCGTGCCGCCAGACGATCAGGCGGGTCATTCGGCGGTGGCGGTGCCGGCGGCCGAGTCGGCCAGGTCGCGATCGGTGAACGGGATCTGCGGGCAGTCCTTCCAGAGCCGGTCGAGCGCGTAGAACTCGCGCTCCTCGGTGTGCTGGACGTGGACCACGATGTCGACGTAGTCGAGCAGCACCCAGCGGCCACCCCGCTCGCCCTCGCGGCGCACCGGCTTGGCCTTCTCCGGCAGCTCCAGCAGGCGCTCCTCGATGGCGTCGACGATGGCGAGCACCTGACGCTCGTTCGGAGCGGCGGCCAGCAGGAACGCGTCGGTGATCGCGAGCTGGTCGCCCACGTCGATGATGACGATGTCCTGTGCCTTCTTGTCGGCCGCGGCCTGGGCGGCGGCCATCGCCAGCTCGTGCGCGCGTTCGGAAACTGTCACCGTTCTCCTTCGATCAACCGTGCGACTCTCCAAGCCTCTCACACCCGGCGGTGTGGCGACTTGTCAGTTCTGGTCGATTTCAGGCACGAACCAGGATGTAAGGGGGCGAATCACCGCTGGTAGAGACGCCGTTTCGCGATGTACTGCACCACACCGTCGGGCACCAGATACCACACCGGCTCCCCCCGGGCGACCCGGGCGCGGCAGTCGGTCGAGGAGATGGCCATCGCGGGCACCTGCACAAGGCTCACCGAGTCGGCCGGCAGGTGCTTGTCGGTGAGCTCGAAGCCGGGCCGGGTCACGCCGATGAAGTGGGCCAGTTCGAGCGCGTCGTCCAAGTCCTTCCAGGAGAGGATGCGCTCCAGGGCGTCCGCGCCGGTGATGAAGAACAGCTGCGCTTTCGGGCCGTACTCGGCGTGCAGGTCGCGCAGCGTGTCGACGGTGTAGGTGGGACCGCCCCGGTCGATGTCGACCCGGCTCACCTGGAAACGCGGGTTGGAGGCGGTGGCGATCACCGTCATGAGATAGCGGTCCTCGGCCGGGGTGACCGTCTCCTCCGCCTTCTGCCACGGCTGTCCGGTCGGCACGAAGACGACCTCGTCCAGACCGAACCGGTCGGCCACCTCGCTCGCCGCCACCAGGTGCCCGTGGTGGATCGGGTCGAACGTGCCGCCCATGATGCCGACCCGCCGGATGTCTTCCTCCACCCAGCGATCGTAGGCCGCGTCCCGGAGCGGCCCGGGCGGGGTCGGCCACGCCGGGCGGGTGAGCCCCGCCCGGCGTGCCCGGTCAGGCCGACGCGGCCGCCACCGCCGTCCGGGCCACGAGCGCCCGGCGCATGTCGTCGTCCAGGTCGGTCACCCACCGCCGCAGGCCGGGCGTGAGGTCGTCGCGGGCCAGCAGCGCCGCGGCCATCTCCCGGGTGGGCTGCGCCACGGCGTAGCGGGGGTACGCGGCCACGGTGACCGCGTCGGCCACCCACGCGGTACGCAGACGCGCCGCCGCCGGCATGTCGGCGAAGTAGCGCTCCACGTAGCCGGCGGTCAGCTCGGCTTGCTCGGGCTGCCAGAAGCCCTCGGCGGTCGCCTCGACCAGGCGGTTGGACAGCTCGGTGCTGCGGGTGACGATCTCCCAGGCCGCGCGCTTCGCGTCGGCGCCGGGCAGCGCGGCCCGGCACGCGGCGGCCTGCTCGGCGCCGGTGGCGCTGCGGTCGGCGTCGGCCTCGGCGTCGATCTCCGGCGCCCCGGCCGCGCCGAGCACCACGAGCCGGCGCAGCACCGCCCAGCGCAGGTCGGCGTCGACCGCCAGGCCCGGCGGGACGCCCTCGCCGGCGAGCCAGCCGGTCAGCGTCGCGGTGTCGGTGGTCGCGCCGATCAGACCCCGCGCGGCGGCAAGCTGCAACGAGCTGCCCGCGGGCGCCGGGTCGAGCAGCGCCGCGCAGGCGGCCGCGACCCGCAGCAGCGCCGCGTCACGGGCGAGCGGGTCGAGGTAGCGGTCGATCAACCGGCGGCTGAGCGACAGGACGTCCTCGACGATCGTCACCTCGCTCTCGGCGGGAAGCGCCGCCGCGATCAGCCCGGCGAGCGCGCCGGCCGGCCGTTCCCCGTCGGTGACCGCGTCCAGCGTCTCGGCCCAGAGCAGCGCCCGGGCCAGCGGGTCGGCGAGCCCCGGCAGCAGCAGCGGCACCGCGTCCGCCGAGGCCGGGTCGAGTCGGACCTTCGCGAATGTCAGGTCACCGGCGTTCGGCAGCACGAGCCCGGTGGCGGGCCGCCCGACCAGCTCCGGCAGCGGCGTCCGGCCGCCGTCGGCGTCCGGGTCGAGGTCGACCTCGAACCGGTACGCCGGGCCGTCGGCGGTGTGGTGGGCCACTCCGATGCGGTGCGGCCGCAGCACCGGGTGGCTCGCCGGGGCGGTCTGCACGATCGCCACGTCGGTCCACCGCCCGTCGGCGTCCACAGCGGTGTCGACCCGCAGCGTGTTCACCTGCGCGCGGCGCAGCCAGCGCTCCGCCCAGCCGTCCAGGTCGCGGCCACTCGCCTTGCCGAGTGCGGCCAGCAGGTCGGCGAGCGTGGCGTTGCCGAACCGGTGCGCGGCGAAGTGGGCGTTCAGCCCGGCCAGGAACGCCTCGTCGCCGAGCCAGGCGACGAGCTGGCGCAGCACGCTGGCGCCCTTGGCGTACGAGATGCCGTCGAAGTTCAGCAACGCCTGGGCGGCGTCCGCGACCTCCTCCGGCGCCACCGGATGGGTGGAGGGGCGCTGGTCGGCGGTGTAGCCCCACGCCTTGCGGCGGCTGGCGAACGTGGTCCACGCCTGGTCGAACCGGGTCGCCTCGGCGGTGACCCGGGTGCCGAGGTACTCGGCGAAGGACTCGTTGAGCCACAGGTCGTCCCACCAGCTCATGGTGACCAGGTCACCGAACCACATGTGCGCCATCTCGTGGGCGATGGTGGTGGCGCGCAGCTCCCGCTGGGTGTCGGTGACCGCCGAGCGGAACACGTAGTCGTCGCGGATCGTGACCAGGCCCGGGTTCTCCATCGCGCCGGCGTTGAACTCGGGCACGAACGCCTGGTCGTACTTGCCGAACGGGTAGCGCTCGGCGAACAGCTCGTGGAAGCGGTCGAAGCACTGCCGGGTGACGGTGAGGATCTCGTCGGCGTCGGCGTCCAGGTGGGCGGCGAGCGAACGCCGGCAGTAGAGGCCGAGCGGGATGCCGTCGTGCTCGGCGCGCAGCACGTGCCAGGGCCCCGCGATCAGCGAGACGAAGTAGGTGGCCAGCGGCTCGGTGGGGGCGAACGCCCAGCGCCCAGGCGCGGGCCGGTCGGCGAGCTGCCCGTTGGCGGCGACAGTCCACTCCGGCGGCGCGGTGACCGCCAGCGTCACCGGGGCCTTCAGGTCGGGCTGGTCGAACGCGGCGAAGATGCGCGGCCCGTCGTCCAGGAAGGACATCGCGTAGAGATACGTCTCGCCGTCGGCCGGATCGACGAAGCGGTGCAGCCCCTCGCCGGTGTTGGAGTAGGCCATCTCGGCCTCGACGGTGAGCGTGTTGGTCGCGGCCAGGCCGGTCAGCGGCAGCCGGTCGCCGGCCAGCAGGGCCGGGTCGAGGTCGCGGTCGTTGAGGCGGGCGGCGAGGAGTCGGCGCGGCTTGACGTCGACGAAGGTCTCGGCACCGGGGGTGGCCCGGAACCGGATGGTGACGGCGGAGCGGAACCGCTCGGCGTCGCCGGTCAGGTCGAGGTCCACATCGTAGGACTCGACGGCGATCGACGCGCGGCGCGCGGTCGCCTCTGCACGGGTGAGGCTCGGCATCCGCTTATCCTGCCCGATGAGGTCCGCTCGGGCCTTCTCGTTACGCATGGCGATGGAGGAGCAGCGATGGGTCAGCACCCCAAGGGCGATTTCGACCTCTCCCGGGCGGTTTGGCAGCGGGCAGAGGGCGACACCTCCGAGGGAGCGGTCGAGGTGGCCTTCGTCGACGACCTGATCGGTATGCGCAACTCCGCCGAGCCGGACGGGCCCGTGCTGGTCTTCACGCAGGCCGAGTGGGACGCGTTCGTCGCGGGCGCCCAGGACGGTGAGTTCGACCTGGACTGAGCGCGCCTCAGTCACCGTCGCCCCAGCCGAGGCCGCCCGGACCGGGCGCGTGGTGGAAGCCGGGGTGACCGGCCACGTCGGCGCAACGCTCGCCGTCGGGCCCGGCCGCGTCGCAGAACAGCCGCTCGGCGCGGTGCCAGGCGTCCGCCGGGGACAACGCCGCCGCCCCGAGGGCCAGCTCCGGGCGGAGCAGGCCGAGTGCTTCGGCGTACGCCACGGCGTGCTCCCGCGCGACGGCGGTATCGGCGGCGGCGAAGCCCAGGTGCACGGTGAAGTAGCGCGGCGGGCGGGGCACGGAGCGGCGGGGCGCGCCGATCAGCGGCCCGTCGCGGCCGTCGCCGCGCAGCCGGGCCGGTGCCTCGCGGTGCCGTCGTGCCGCCCTGTCGTCACGCATCAGTGCCCTCCCCCGTCCCCGGTGACGCCCGCCGGACGTCGCGCCGACGGGCGGCGGACCGGTCGCCGCCGGTCCGCGAACCCGAGCCAAGCAGCTTTTCCGCGCCCGGGGAGGGGCCAGCGCCCACCCGCGTCGCGGGCCCCTCCCTCGAAGGGCCGGAGCTGCTGGAATGGAGGGTTCGGCCGCTCCGGCCCGGGTAGGCAGGCAGCGCCGCCGAACCGCGTCAGGAGCAGCCGAGATGAGCACCATGCCGAGCGACCGGAGCCCGGACAGCACGATTGCGTTCCTGCGGGAGGGCTACCGCTTCGTGGGCGACCGCTGCGACCGCCTCGGCAGCGACGTCTTCCAGACCCGGCTGCTGCTGAAGCCGACGATCTGCCTGCGCGGCCGGGAGGCCGCCGAGTTGTTCTACGACGAGGAGCGGTTCGTCCGGCGCGGCGCCATGCCGATGCGCGGGCAGCGCACGCTCACCGGCGTCGGCGGGGTGCAGGGCCTCGACGGGCAGGCGCACCTGGTCCGCAAGGCGATGTTCATGTCGATCATGACGCCGGCCGCGATCCGCCGGCTCGGGGAGATCTTCGACGAGCAGTGGCGGGCCCGGATCCCGGTCTGGGCGCGGAGCGGTCCGGTCGTGCTCTACGACGAGGTGGGAAGGATCCTGACCCGGACGGTCTGGGCCTGGGCCGGGGTGCCGCTGGCCGAGGCCGACGTGCCGCGCCGCACCACCGAGATGCACGCCATGATCGAGGCGCCGGCCGCGCTGGGCCCCCGGCACTGGCGCGGACGGCTCGGCCGCCGGCACGCACACCGCTGGGCCGGCGAGCTGATCGAGCGGGTACGTGCGGGCGCGGTGCCCGCCCCGGAGGGCAGCGCGCTGGCGGTCGTGGCCGGGCACCGGGACGAACGGGGACTGCCGCTCCCCCGCCGGATCGCCGCGGTGGAGCTGCTGAACGTGCTGCGCCCCACCGTCGCGGTGGACCGGTACGTGGTCTTCGCCGCGCTGGCGCTGCACGACCACCCGCACTGGCGGGACCGGCTACCAGGCGACGACGCCGCGACCGAGCAGTTCGTGCAGGAGGTACGCCGCTACTACCCGTTCTTCCCGGTCGCCGCGGCCCGGGTGCGCCGCTCGTTCCAGTGGCGCGGGTACTCGTTCCCGCAGGGCCGGCGGGTGCTGCTCGACCTGTACGGCACCAACCACCACCCCGGCGTGTGGCCGGAGCCGGAGATGTTCCGCCCGGAGCGCTTCGCCGGCTGGCGCGACGACCCGTTCGGCCTGGTCCCGCAGGGCGGCGGCGACCACTACACCGGCCACCGCTGCGCCGGAGAGTGGATCACGATCGAGCTGATGAAGCGGGCGGTGACGAACCTGACCGACGCGATGAGCTACCGCGTGCCGCCGCAGGACCTGGCGCTCGACCTCGGCTCCATGCCGGCGTTGCCGCCCGGCGGGCTGGTGCTCGACGGGGTACGACCGGCCGAGGGGGTACGCCCGCCGCGCTGAGCGGTCGCACCCCCTTCCCCGGACCCGTCAGGCGGCCTGCGGGTGCAGCACGGTACGCAGGCAGCCGTCCTCCTTCTTCTCGAAGATCTCGTAGCCCCGGGCGCCCTGTTCCAGCGACATCGGGTGGGTGGCCAGGTAGCCGGGGTCGATCTCGCCGGCTGCGACCCGGTCCAGCAGCATCGGGATGTAGCGCTGGGCGTGCATCTGTCCCATCCGCAGCACCAGGGCCTTGTTCATGGCCGCGCCGAGCGGGAACTTGTCCACCAGGCCGCCGTACACGCCGACGATGCTCACCGTGCCGCCCTTGCGAGCCGCCATGATCGCCTGCCGGACCGAGGTGGGCCGGTCGGTCTGCGCGCGTACCGTCTGCTTGGCCTTGTCGTACGCGTAGACCGGGCCGACGTCGTGCGACTCCATGCCGACCGCCTCGATGCAGGCATCCGGGCCGCGCCCGGCGGTCATCTCCCGCAGCGCCTCCAGCACGTCGGTCTCGGCGTAGTTGATC
This sequence comes from Micromonospora sp. WMMB482, assembly GCF_019038635.1. NCBI lineage: Bacteria > Bacillati > Actinomycetota > Actinomycetes > Micromonosporales > Micromonosporaceae > Micromonospora > Micromonospora sp. WMMB482. The sequence continues at coordinate 825,165 of NZ_JAHOPD010000020.1, forward strand.
GTCTCCACGCCGAGGCGTTGCGCCGCGGTGGCGAGCCGTTCCGGCAGCCGGTCGATGACCACGACCCGCTCGGCGCCGAGGATCTGCGCGGACCGGGCCGCCATCTGACCTACGCCACCGGCACCCCAGACCGCCACCACCTCTCCGCCCTTGAGGTCGCAGAAGTCGGCGGCCATCCAGCCGGTCGGCATCGCGTCGGAGGCGAACACCACCGAGTCGTCCGGCACCCCGTCCGGCACCGTGAACGCGCCGACGTCGCCGAACGGCACCCGGATGTACTCGGCGTGGCTGCCCGAGTAGCCGCCGGCCGCGTGCGAGTAGCCGAGGATGCCGGCGGGCGAGTGACCCCACAGTTTCTCGGTGAAGACCGGCTGCGGGTTGGAGTTGTCGCAGAGCGAGAACTGCTCGGTGCGGCAGTACCAGCACGAGCCGCAGGCCACCACCGACCCGACCACCACCCGGTCGCCGACGGAGATCCGGCGCACGTCCGGGCCGGTCTCGACCACCTCGCCCATGAACTCGTGGCCGAGGATGTCCCCCTCGCGCATCGCCGGCAGGTAGCCGTTGATCAGGTGCAGGTCGGAGCCGCAGACGCTGCTCGCGCGGACCTTGACGATGATGTCGCCGCCGGACCTGACGGTCGGTTCCGGCACGTCCCGCACGGCCAGCTTGCCGACGCCCTCCCAGCACAACGCCCTCACGGTCGTCCTCCCGCCATCAGCTTCTCGCGTACCTTGTCCGTCGCCCGTTCCTGCCGCGGGCTGCGCCCGGACGGGTCGTGCCGGGTGTCGAGCACCTGCCCGGTCTCGATCAGCGACTTGATCCGGCGCAGCGCGGTGCGCAGACCCAGGTCCGGGTCGCTGCCGCCGGCCAGGCCGACCGCCCGCCGGATCGGACCGGACCGCCACCGCAGCTCGGCCCGGATCTCGGTGCCCCGGTCCTGCGGGGCGGCGGTCAGCTCGACCCGGCCGCGCTGGGCCACCGGCCCGTCGGTGACCCGCCAGCTCAACCGGCCCCGCCCGTCGACGGTGATCTCGGCCCGCCACTCGGTGCCGCCGCCGGCCGGGTCGGCCGCCACGCAGCGCCACCGGTTCGCGTCGATCTGCTCCAGCGTGGCCCACTCCGCCAGGCCGCGGTCGAGACGTTCCCGGTCCGCCCAGAAGCCGACCACCTCGTCCATCGGCCGGTCCACGGTGATCCCCCGGCGCACCACGTACCAGCCGTCCTCCCGGTCGGGCTGGTGCCGGTGCCGCCGCCGCGCCACCGTCCGGGTGACTCCGAGAGCGGTCACCGCGGCGGCGCCGGCCAGCGCCCATCTCGTTGCGTTGCTGGGCATCACGTCTCCTCCCGACTCGGACCGTCCGTATCCGGCTGCGCTACCCGACACAGCCCGCCCGAAACGGTTTCAGCAGCCGCATTCCGGGCAAGTCGCGTCACCCGACACGAGGGAGGCGACATGAACCGAGCTGCCGCCGCGCGCCCGCACGACGAGGGCGCCGCGTCCGCGCCGGTCCGGCTCCCGATGGCGTACGTCCTGCCGCTGCGCGCCCACGACGACGACGGGCTGGACGAGCTGACCGGGTACCTGCGCGAGCTGAGCCGCTGGGTCGACGTGGTGGTGGTCGACGGATCGCCGCCGGAGCTGTTCGCCCGGCACGCCGACGCCTGGCGCGGGCTGGTGCGGCACCTGCCGCCGGACCCGGCGCTGCGCGGGCGCAACGGCAAGGTGCTCGGCGTGCTCACCGGCGTCGCGCTGGCCCGGCACGAGCACGTGGTGATCGCCGACGACGACGTCCGGTACGACCGCCCAGCCCTGTGCGCGGTGCACCACATGCTGGACGGGGTGGACCTGGTCCGGCCGCAGAACCACTTCGACCCGCTGCCCTGGCACGCCTGGTGGGACACCGGCCGGACGCTGCTCGCCCGCCTGTTCGGCGGCGACTGGCCGGGCACGCTGGCGGTACGGCGGAGCACCTTCCTGGCGATGGGAGGCTACGACCCCGACGTACTCTTCGAGAACCTGGAACTGGTCCGGACCGTGCGCGCGTACGGCGGCAGCACCGCCACCCCGGCGTGGCTGTACGTGCGGCGGCGCCCGCCCTCCACCGCGCACTTCCTCGGGCAGCGCGTCCGTCAGGCGTACGACGAGACAGCCCGTCCGGTGTGGCTGCTCGCCGCGCTGGCGGTGCTGCCGGCGGCGGCCGCGCTCGCCACCCGCCGGCCCGGCCTGCTGCTGCGCGCCGGACTGGCGACCGTCGCGGTGGCCGAGCTGGGCCGGCGACGGGCCGGCGGCACCCGCGTCTTCCCGGCGCACACGAGCCTGGCCGCGCCCGCCTGGGTGCTGGAGCGCGGCCTGTGCGCCTGGCTGGCGGTGGGGCGGCGGCTACGCGGCGGGCTGCCCTACGCGGGCGCCCGGCTGCGGACGGCGGCCCACCCCACACGTGTGCTGCGCCGGCGGATCACGCGGCGCCGCCCCGACGATCTGGTGCTCTGGGTGGAGACCGGGGCGGTGCCCCCACCGCTAGGCGCCGAGGTGTAAGGAAGGGCCCCTTTTTATCGCCTGGGCGATAAAAAGGGGCCCTTCCTTACAGTTCAGGACCGCGCCTGCTCGGCGCTGTGCCGGACGTCCTGGGCGGCGGAGCGGCCGTCGTCCTTGACCGTGTACGCGGCGTCCTGCGCGGTGGCCTTCACCGACTCGGCGGCGTGCTGCGCCGGCTCGCGCAGCTCGTCCTTCAGCTCACCGGCGACCTCGCCCAGCTTCTCCTTCACCACCCCGCCGTGCTCGGCGGCCTTCTCCTTGACCTGCGCGGCGACCTGCTGCTCGCGGCGGGTGGCCGGGATCAGCGAGGAGACCAGCATGCCGACGCCGAAGGCGATCACCCCGGCGGCGATCGGGTTGCCCTCGGACCTGCGCCGAACCACCTGCGGCGCCCGGTGGGCGGCGTCGCTCACCGTGGCGGCGGCGGACTGCGCCTTGTCGCCCACCGTGGAGGCCATCGAGGAGGCGTGATCGCCCACCGAGTGGGCGGCGTGGCCGGAGCTGTGGCCGAGGTCCGATGCGGTTCCCATCACCTTGTCCTTCACGTTCGTCAGCGCACTGCGTACGCGCTGCTTGCGGTCGTCGACGATGCGGCTCGGGCTGACCTTGTACGCCAGGGCGTCCACGTCCGAGCTGAGGTTGTTGCGGGTGGCTTCGATCTCGCGGCGGATCTGCTCGGGATCGGTGCTCATCGGGTGACTCCCTCCGGGTGCGGCTTGAGCGCGTCGGGGATGCGCTGCACGCTGTCGTTGGTCTGCTTCAGGCCGCGGATCCGCTCGGCGTTCTTCTTGCCCATCGAGTACAGGACCGCCGCGACCGCGGCCCAGATGACGGCCACGATCAGCGCGGCCAGCCCGGAGTCCATGACGTTGTCGAGGAACTGCCAGATCGCGATCGAGACGAAGAGCGCCACCATGTAGCCGCCGAAACCGGCGCCGCCGAACAGGCCGGCGGCCTTGCCCGCCTTCTTGCCCTCCTGGCGGATCTCGGCCTTGGCCAGCTCGACCTCCTGGCGCATCAGCGTGGACAGGTCGGTGGTGACCTGACGCATCAGGTCGCCGAGCGAGCTGCCGCGCACCTCGTCGGCGTGGGGCGGGGCGCCCGCCGCCTGATAGCCGGGGTCCTGCGTGGGTACGGTCATGCCGTCGCCTCCCTTCTGCCGGTGCGGCCGGTCACGGGCGGGGAGCGCCGGTCGACGGGACACCCGGCAGCGGGTCGGTGCGCTCCGGCGGCGGCAGCGGCTGGCCGGTGCCGCCCGCCGGGTCGGCCCAGGTGTTCGGGGCGCCGCCGGTCGGGTAGGCCGCGCCCGGCGCGGAGTAGCCCGGGTCCGGCTCGGCGTAGCTGCCCGGCGTCGGGTCGAGGTAGCCGCCCGGCGGCACCTGGTCCGGCACCTCGCGCGCGGTCGGGATGACGGCGGTGCGGTCCGGGTCGTACGCCGGCCGCGCCGTGCTGTCGTCGCCGAGCGCGGTGATGTTGCGGGTGAGCCGCCCGGCGACCACGCCGAGCAGGGCCGCGCCGACGAGGAACGTGCCGGGGTTGCGGCGGGCGTAGGTCTTCACCTCGTTGAGCAGGTCGCCCGGCTCGCGCTGCTCCAGCCAGCCGGCCACGCCGTGCACGCGCTCGGCCGCCTGGTGGGCCAGTTCGGTGACCGGCCCGGAGCCGCCGCCCTGCTGCGCCATGGTGCGCATCTCGTCGGCGAGCGACCGCAGTCCGCTCGCGGCGCGCTGCTGCTGCTGACCGGCCTGCGCGGTGACCTGGCTGCGGGTCTCGCCGTAGAGGTCGCGGGCCTGCCGCTTGGCCTCGCCCACCACCTCCCGGCCCTGCTCCTTGGCGGTCTGCGCGACCGCGCCGCCCGCGTGCGCGGCGTCGGAGCCGACCTGGCGCGCCTGGTCACGCACGCCGCCACCGTTCGTCGACTGGTACGTGGCCGAACTGGGGGAAAGATCCTGAGTCATGGTGTCCCTTCCGCTCGTGTGTTCCCAGCGGGTGCCTTCCGGGGGTACGCGGATGATTTCCGCGTGACAATCGCCCTACCCCCGGTCGGCGGCTCCATGCCTGATTCGTGATTTCTCTGCGGAAGCGGCACGTCCCGGTCAGACAATGAGGTGCCTGCCCGCCCGGGCGGCGGTAGGTTCCACGGGGGTGACGGGGATGGCACGTGACGTGCGCGAACACGCGTCCGCCCGGCCTGCGGTGCAGAAGGTAGCCCTCGCGGCGGCGGCCATCTTCACGCTCATCGGCGTGCTCGGCTTTGTGCCCGGCGTCACCACGCACTACGGCGAGATGACGTTCGCCGGGCACCACTCCGAGGCGAAGCTGCTCGGGGTGTTCCAGGTGTCGGTGCTGCACAACCTGGTGCACCTGCTGTTCGGGCTGGTCGGTCTGGTCATGGCCCGGCGGCTGGGCGGGGCGCGGGTGTTCCTGGCCGGCGGCGGCGCGCTCTACCTGGTGTTGTGGCTGTACGGCTTCGCCATCGACCAGGACACCGCTGTCAACTTCTTGCCGGTGAACGACGCCGACAACTGGCTGCACCTGTTCCTCGGCTTCGGCATGCTCGCCGCCGGCCTGCTGCTCAACAACAACCTCGGCACCGGCAGCCGGGTGGAGGCCCCCTTCGACCGCCCCTGACCAGGCGCGGCACGCCGAGCCGACGTCTGCCGCGCCCAGTCGCCGGGCAGGAGTGCCACCGCGAGCGGGTCGAGGAGGCGGGCGATGGTGTTCGAGCGTCAGGCCGCTACCGGCAGCCGTTTGGCGAAGCAGACGCTGTACGGGTTGTCCACGTACTCGCCGTAGACCGGGATCGGCTCGTAACCGCTGGACCGGTACAGCCCGATCGCGGCCGGCAGGTAGGTGCCCGTCTCCAGGCACACCGTGCGGTGCCCCTGCTGGAACGCCAGCTCCTCCAGCGCCACGAGCAGCTGCCGGGCGATGCCTCGCCCCCGGTACGCCGGCCGCACGTACATCCGCTTCAGCTCGCCGGTGTCGGCGTCGAGCGCCTGGAGGCCCCCGCACCCGACCGCCCGGCCGCCCACCACGACGGCCAGGTAGTGGATGTCGGTGTGCACGACTGTGACCTGCCCGTCCAGCCCACCGTCGGCGTCGCGCAGCTCACGCTGCTGGGCGACGACGAGCGCGGCGATCTCCGGATCGGTGGCGGGACGGGACTCGATCAACATGCCCGTACGCTAGATCGGCCGGATTTCGCGCAGGTTTCCCACCATCGACCCGGAAACGGCTACTCGGCGTCCGCTTCCGCCGCGGGCGCGGCCTCGACCTCGTCCTCCGGCCGGACCCGGCGGGCCTTACGGGCCGCCAGCCGGTCGGACGCCGACGGGCGGTTCGACTTCTCCTCCAGCCGCACGTCGGTGCCCCGGTTGCCGGGCACGAAGTCGACACCGGCGTAGAGCGTCGGCTGCCAGTCGAACTCCCGGTCGCCGATGCGGACCAGGTCACCGGCCTGCGCACCGGCCTTCGCGAGCTTCTCCTCGACGCCGAGGCGGGCCAGCCGGTCGGCCAGGTAACCCACTGCCTCGTCGTTGTCGAAGTTGGTCTGCTTGACCCAGCGCTCCGGCCGGCTGCCGCGCACCGTGTACGAGCCGTCCGGCTCGGCCTCGATGGTGAAGCCGGCGTCGTCGACCGCCTTCGGGCGGATCACGATCCGGGTCGGCTCGGCCGGCGGGGCGGCGCGGCGTCCCTGGTCGACCAGCTCCGCCATCGCGTACGTCAGCTCGCGCAGGCCCTCCCGGGTGGCGGCCGAGACGTCGAACACGCGCAGGCCGCGCGCCTCCAGGTCGGGGCGGACGATGTCGGCGAGATCCTTGCCGTCCGGCACGTCGACCTTGTTGAGCGCTACCAGCCGGGGCCGGTCGGCCAGGCCGCCGTACTGGGACAGCTCCGACTCGATGGCGTCGATGTCGGCGAGCGGGTCGCGGCCGGGCTCCAGCGTCGCGGTGTCGATCACGTGGACCAGCACGGCGCAGCGCTCGACGTGGCGGAGGAACTCCAGGCCCAGACCCTTGCCGCTGGCCGCACCAGGGATCAGGCCCGGTACGTCGGCGACGGTGAAGGTGTGGTTGTCCACCCGGACCACGCCCAGGTTGGGCACCAGCGTGGTGAACGGGTAGTCGGCGATCTTCGGTTTGGCCGCGGAGATCACCGAGATCAGCGACGACTTGCCGGCCGACGGGAAGCCGACCAGGCCCACGTCGGCGACGCTCTTGAGCTCCAGCACCACGTCCAGCCGGTCGCCGGGCTCGCCCAGCTCGGCGAAGCCCGGCGCCTTGCGGCGGGCGTTGGCCAGCGAGGCGTTGCCGCGCCCGCCCCGGCCGCCCCGGGCCGCCTCGAACGTGGTGCCGACGCCGACCAGGTCGGCCAGCACCTCGCCGTCGAGGCTCTGCACCACGGTGCCGTTCGGCACCTTGATGACCAGGTCGCGGCCGTTGGCGCCGTCCCGGTTCGAACCGGCGCCGCCCTTGCCGTTCTCGGCCTTCAGGTGTGGCCGGAAGTGGAAGTCGAGCAGCGTGGTGACCTGCGGGTCGACCACCAGCGACACGCTGCCGCCGTGGCCGCCGTTGCCGCCGTCCGGCCCGCCGAACGGCTTGAACTTCTCCCGGTGGATCGAGACACAGCCGTGCCCGCCGTCGCCGGCCTGCATGTGCAGGACGACCCGGTCAACGAACGTCGTCACGACGCCAATCCTTCCAGCGGGGTCCGCCCCGCACGGGGAAAAGCGAAGCGGGCCGGGACTCGAGGTCCGCGGCCCGCAACGCTTTCGGAACTACTGCTGCGGCACGATGCTGACGGTCTTGCGACCGCGCTTGGTGCCGAACTGCACCGAGCCGGCGGCCAGCGCGAACAGCGTGTCGTCGCCGCCACGGCCGACCAGGTCACCGGGGTGGAACTTGGTGCCACGCTGACGGATGAGGATCTCACCCGCGCTGACGACCTGACCACCGAAGCGCTTCACGCCGAGTCGCTGGGCCGCGGAGTCACGGCCGTTACGCGAGCTGGACGCACCCTTTTTGTGAGCCATTGGAGGACGACCTACTTCCCGCTGGAGATGCCGGTCACCTTGACCTGGGTCAGCGGCTGGCGGTGACCCTGGCGCTTGTGGTAGCCGGTCTTGTTCTTGAACTTGTGGATCCGGATCTTCGGGCCCTTGGTGTGCGCGGCGATCTCGCCGGACACCGCGACCTTGGCGAGCTTCGCCGCGTCGGTCACCAGGTCGTCACCGTCGACGAGGAGCACCGCGGTGAGCTTCACCGCGTCGCCGGGGGCACCGGCGAGCTTCTCGACCTCGATCACGTCGCCCTCGGCGACCTTGTACTGCTTGCCGCCGGTCTTGACGATCGCGTACATCGGAGGCGGACTCCCTGTCGTTGAGGCTACTGGCGTCTATTCCACCGCTGTCGGCTGTCACACCGTTGGCGGTCGTTCCCACGGCGTCTCGCCGGGAGCCGTGACACCGGCAGCGCGGGCACGCGGGAACTCGGCACACCAAAGTGCGCCGCAGGCAAGCGTACGCCATACCCGGCCCGCCCCCCAAACCGGGCTGCCGGTCGGTGCCTCCCCGCCCGGCTCGGCGGGCACGACAGGGCCCCCGCTCCGCCGGGAAGAGGCGGGGCGGGGGCCCGGTACGCGCGGGTCAGCGCGTCAAGACCTCACGGCCGGGTACGCCGCCGGGCGCCACCGCGGCGTGCCCGCCGGCGCGGCGCGCCGCTGTCGTCGTCGTTGTCCCCGTCACCGATCGCGTCCGGGTCGTCGGCGGCGGCCAGCCGGGCCGAGTCGCCCTCCTGGCTGTCCGCGACCGCCGGGGCGGCGGGCGTGTCCGTCTCGAACCGGGACAGGTCGTAGCCCTGGGTGTCGTAGTAGTCGTCGTCGTTCTCGACCACCTCGGCGACGGTCCGCTCCGGCGCGACCGGCGACTCGGCGGCCGGCTGCTCCGCCGCGGGCTTCTCCGCGGCGGCCTTGCGGCCCCGGCGGCGGCCGCTCTTCTCCTCGGCCGGCGCGGCGACCGCCGAGGCGACCGCCTTGACCTTCTCCCCCGCCCCGGCGCGCGGCTTCTCCGGCACCGGCTCGGTGTGGATGATCAAGCCACGGCCCTTGCAGCACTCGCAGGTCTCGCTGAACGCCTCCAGCAGGCCCGCGCCGATGCGCTTGCGGGTCATCTGCACCAGGCCGAGCGAGGTGATCTCGGTGACCTGGTGCTTCGTACGGTCCCGGCCGAGGCACTCGGTGAGCCGGCGCAGCACCAGCTCACGGTTCGACTCCAGCACCATGTCGATGAAGTCGATCACCACGATGCCCCCGAGGTCGCGCAGCCGGAGCTGGCGCACGATCTCCTCGGCCGCCTCCAGGTTGTTACGGGTGACCGTCTCCTCCAGGTTGCCCCCGGAGCCGGTGTACTTGCCGGTGTTGACGTCGACGACAGTCATCGCCTCGGTGCGGTCGATCACCAGCGAGCCTCCCGAGGGGAGGAAGACCTTCCGGTCCAGCCCCTTGAGGATCTGCTCGTCGATCCGGTACTCGGCGAACACGTCCGCCACCCCGGCGTGCCGGCGCAGCCGCGCCACCAGGTCCGGCGACACGTGCGACAGGTACGACTCGACCAGGTCGTACGCGGACTCGCCCTCGATGACCAGCTCGCGGAAGTCCTCGTTGAAGAGGTCCCGGACCACGCGGATGACCAGGTCCGGCTCCTCGTAGAGCAGCACCGGCGCGCCACCCTCGGTCGCCTTGGCCTGGATGTCCTCCCACTGGGCCTGGAGACGCTTGACGTCACGCGCCAGCTCGTCCTCGCTGGCGCCCTCGGCCGCGGTCCGGACGATCACCCCGGCGCCGTCCGGCACCAGCTTCTTCAGCACGTCCCGCAGGCGCTTGCGCTCGGTGTCGGGCAGCTTGCGGCTGATCCCCGAGGCGTTGCCGTTGGGCACGTAGACCAGGTGCCGGCCGGAGAGCGCGATGTGGCTGGTCAGCCGCGCGCCCTTGTGCCCGATCGGGTCCTTGGTCACCTGCACCAGCACCGAGTCGCCGGAGCGCAGCGCCTGCTCGATCGAGCGGGCCCGGCCCTCCAGGCCGGTGGCGTCCCAGTTGACCTCACCGGCGTACAGGACCGCGTTGCGCCCGCGCCCGATGTCGACGAAGGCCGCCTCCATGCTCGGCAGGACGTTCTGGACCTTGCCCAGGTAGACGTTGCCGGCCATGGTGCCGGACGAGTTCCGCGTGACGTAGTGCTCCACGAGCACGCCGTCCTCGAGCACGGCGATCTGGGTGCGGTCGCCGCGCTGGCGGACCACCATCACCCGGTCCACCGCCTCGCGGCGGGCCAGGAACTCCGACTCGCTCAGGATCGGCGGCCGCGTACGCCGCTGCTCGCGGCCGTCCCGGCGGCGCTGCCGCTTGGCCTCCAGCCGGGTCGAGCCGGAGACACCCTGCACCTCGTCGACCGGCTTGCGCGGCTCACGGATCTTGACGACGGTCGGCACGCCGTCCTCGGCGGCGGTGTCCGCCTCCCCGGCGCCCCGGCGGCGACGACGGCGACGGCGGCGGGTCATCCCCTCGCCCTCGTCCTCCTCGTCCTCCGCGGGCTCCTCGGCCTCGCCCTCGGCGGCCTCGGCCGCGGCGGTGGGCTCCTCGACGTCCTCGTCGTCGGCCTCGTCCGCGCCGCCCTTGCCCCGGCCACGACCCCGGCGGCCCCGGCGGCGGCGACGGCGGCCCGCGGCCGTCTCGTCGTCCTCGTCCCCCTCGGCGATCTCCTCGGCCTCGGCGGCGGGCTCCTCCTCGGCGGCCTCCGGCTCGGCCTCGGCCTCGACCGGCTCGACCTCACGGCGGCCACGACGGCGGCGCCGGCCGGTCTCGACCGCTTCCTCGATCGGCTCCTCGGCGGCCGGGTACGTCACCTGGACGGCCGGTGCCTCGTCGGGCTGCGGCGCCATGAACAGGACGGTCGGCGCGGAGAGCGCGGCACGACGCCGGCGGCCCGTGGCCGGCGGCGTCTCGGCCGGCTCCTCGGCCGCACGCGGCACGGCGGCGCCCGTCGCGTCCGCCGGGCCGCCGCGGGCCAGGTTTACCTCTTCGGTACGCGCAGCCGCGGCGCCCGCGTCCGCAACCGCCTCGGCGTCCTCGTCCTCGACGTCCTCGCCGGTTGTCTCACCGATGCCGGCCGCGCCGCCGGTGCTCGCCAGGCCGGCGGCCTTGTTGCCGCGGGCGGTGGTCCTGCCGCCGGTGGCGGTGCGCCGGCCGGTGGGGGCCTGCGCCGCGGTCCCGGCGGTGTCGGCGGCGACGGCTTCGTCCGGTGCGGTGGCCTCGCCGCCGTCGATGTCGGCGCGTCCCTCGGCGATCAGGTCGCCCCCGGGCGCGGAGACCGGTCCGTCGATCACGCCGTCCGAGGCCGCCTGCCCCGCGACGGCGGTCTCCTCCGGCGCGACGGTCTCGGCAGCCGGCGGCGTGGCCTTGCGACGACGGGTCCGGGTCACCTTGACCGGCGGCACGACCTCCTCCGAGGCGGCCTCCACACCGGCCGCGGCCACCGGCTCCTCGACCGCCTTCGCCGGGGTCGCCTTGCGACGCCGCCGGGTGGTCTTCGGCGCGGTGTCCAGTTCGCCGGCCACCGGCGCGAGCACCTCGGCCTGCGGCGACTCACCGCTGCCGGTCACCGTCGTGGACGCCTCGACCGGTGCGTCGGTCTGCTCCGGCTGGTTCAGCGGAGCGGCCTTGCGGCGGCTGGCCCGCTTACGGGCCGGTGGCTTGGTCTCGGCGACACCCTCCGCGACGGCGCCGCCTTCCGCGGGGACGCCGCCTTCCGCGGTGACGCCGTCGGCGCTGCCGGAGGCGGCACCCTCGGCGCCGGCGGCGGTCGCGCTCGCGGCGCTGCCGGAGGCGGTGGTCGGGCTGTCGGCGGTCATCCCGGCCGGCTCTGCGCCGGTCCGTTCGCCGCCCTCGGGCTCGTTCTCGAGCATGGACGTTCTCCAGTTCTGGCCGCCCCGGGCGCGGGTGAGCGCTGCCACGCAGGGTTGCCGCAAAGGTGTTTCCGCCGGGCGCGCAAACGCGCGACCGCCGAAGTCTGCCTGCCAGAGCGTTGACCGACGGTCAACGCTCTCCGATGGTTGCCCCGTCGCGATCCGCTTCCAACGGATCGACGATCTCGCCCTGCGCGGTCAGCGTGCCCTGCGCCAGCCGGATCACCTTCGGGGTGACCGGCGGCTCCAGGGCGGCCACCGCGCGGAGGCCGGACAGGACGTCATCGGGCCGAACGGACGGGGTGACCTGCCGCACGACCAGTTCGAGTATCGCACACGGTACGGCCGCCGCCCCGGAAGGCGTCTCAGCCGGAGCCATGGCATCGATCGACGCCACTGCCGCGCGGGCGTCGAACGTACGCCGCCCCTGCTTGGTCATCCGCTCGACCTGGATCTCCTCGGCGGCGGTGAAGGCCGCCACAGCCTCCGCGAGCACCTTCGGATCGACCTCGGGCAGCTCGATCCGCCAGTACGACGCCTCGATCCGGTCCGCCAGGCTGCCGCCGGTGGCCTCCACCGCGTCGAGCACGTCGAGTCCGGGCGAGAGCGCGGCGTCGAGCGCCTCACGCAGCCCTGCCGGGTCGACCGGCTCACGGAGCCCGATCTCCAGGTACTCGGCCTCGCTCGCCACTCCCGTCGGGGCAGCCGAGGCGTACGAGATCTTCGGGTGCGGGGTGAACCCCTGAGAGAAGGCGATCGGCACGCCGGCCCGGCGCAGCGCGCGCTCGAAGGCCCGCGCGAAGTCGCGGTGCGAGGTGAAGCGCAGCGGCCCACGCTTGGCGTACCGGATACGGACCCGCTGGACGACGGGGGCCTGGCCGCCCTCGGGTTGAGGCTTTCTGGCGATCGTGAGCTCCTCGGCTGTGCCTGCGTATCTGTCTCATCCTGACGCAGCACCCGCCGCGCCCCACACCCGGGGCCATCCCACCCACCCCAAACCCCGACAAACCACCGCTCCACCCCACCCGCCTCACCCCGCGATCATGAAGTTGGCGGCACGATCGAAGATCGACTTCACCGTCAACTTCATGATCGTCAGGTTGGGGTGCGCGGGTGGGCGCGGGTGCGGGAATGGGAGGCGTGCGGGTCAGGGGCGGGTGTCGCCGGGTGGGGCGTACGGGCTCTGCCCAGGTGAGGTGTGGCGGGCCTGGCCCTGGGGCGGGTAGGCGTCCGCGCCTGGCTGGGGGTATCCGCCCGGCTGGGGGTGTGCTCCGGGTGGCGGGTAGCCGCCGGGTGGGCCGTAGCCGGGCGGCGGGGCCGCCGCGTGACCGGCGGGTACCGGCGGGCCGTGCCCACCGCCGTCCATCCGGTCCAGCGCCTCGCCCGGGATCGAGCCGGCCTCGGCCAGCTCGCGCCGGTGACGGCGACGGTTCCAGATCAGGAACACCACGAGCGCCAGCAGCACCACGAGCGCCACGGCGATGCCGATGCCGATCACCATGACCTGCTGGTCGGTGGGGCCGCCCCGGTCGCCGTACTTCGTCACGTCGAAGTTGTCGTCCTCGGCGGCGGCCGGCGGCGCGGACGCGCTCGGCGCGGCGGCCCCGAGCAGCGGGTTCGCCGACACCGACGGCACGTCGGCGGTGAGCGCCGCCACCGGGTCGATCCGGCCGAAGCCGAACCGCGGGTCGCGGCCGGGCGGGCCGGCGTCCCGGGCGGTACGGATCATCCGGTTGATCACGTCCGACGCGGAGAGCCTCGGGTACTTCGACCGGATCAGCGCCGCGACGCCGGAGACGACGGCCGCGGCGTCGGAGGTGCCGTCACCCCAGCCGTAGCCCCGATCCGGGCCGATGTTGTAGACCTCGTCGCCGGGCGCGGCGATCACCGCTTCCGGGCCCTGGGCCGATCCGGACCAGAAACCCCCGCCCCGGACCGTGCCGGTCACCGCGATCACGCCGGGGATCTTGGCGGGTGAGACGACGTCCGGGCCGGCCTGCCGGACGTTGCCGGCCGCGGCCACCACGACCACATCGCGCTCCAGCGCGTACCGGATCGCGGCCTCCTCGACCTCCTCCACCGGCCCGGCGCCGCCGTACGACAGGTTGAGCACCTTCGCCCCGCCGTCGACAGCCATCCGGATGCCGGTCGCGGAGTCGTCCTTGGTGGCCGCCGCGCCGACGGGCTTGCGGATGGGCAGGATCCGGGCGTCGGGCGCGATGCCGACCACCCCGGTCCCGTTGGCCGCGATGATCCCGGCCATGTGGGTGCCGTGGCCGTCCGGGTCGCGCTGGCCGTCGCCGGAGTCGCGGGTGCTGCCCCCGGCCAGGACCCGGCCCCGCATGTCGGGGTGCCCGGCGTCGACGCCGGTGTCCAGCACGCCGACGACGACGCCCCGCCCGGTGGAGACCTGATGCGCCCGGTCGATCCGCAGCTCGTCCAGATACCACTGCTCGGCGCGCCGCGGCGCGGCGACCGCCGGCTGGGCGGCACCCAGCAGCATCAGTCCGGCAAGCAGACCGGCCGCCACCGGCCGGAGCGCGCCGACGTGCACCTTCATCCGTCTGTCCTCATCGCAGGATGCCCGGAGACGCACCGTCACCGGCGCCCCACGGATCGTCGTCCTCAGTCAACCATGACGAGTGGCCCGCCGCGTCGCCGCCGTGACCGGCGCTGCCGTGACCGCCCATCATTCCGCCGCCCATCATCCCGGCGCCGGCGATCCCGCCACGCGCGCCGCCCGCACCGCCCGGTCCCGCCGCGGCCGCGGCCTTCAGCGCGCTGGCCGCGCTGGTCAGTGGCGGAACCTTGCCGTTGCCGCCGCCGACCATGCCGGGCAGGCCGCCCATGGCCATGCCGCCTGCCGCGCCGATCCCGCCGCCGCCGATCCCGCCGCCGCCGAGTCCGCCGGCCGAGCCCAGGCCGGCCCCGCCGCCGAAGCCGCCGCCACCGGCGCTCAGTCCGCCCGCGCCACCGCCGCCACCCAGACCGAGCGTGCCCGGTCCACCGGCGGTGATCGTGCCGGGCCCGCCCGCGCCGGCCAGACCACTGCCGTACTCCGGGGTGCCCGAGCCGGGGGCACCACCGAGCTCGGGGATCCCCCCGGTGGTCGGCGGGGTGTAGGAGCCGCCGCCGGGGATGCCACCGCCTGGCACACCGGTGCTCGGTGGCGTGAACGAACCACCACCCGGCGCGCCTCCGCCTGGGATGCCGGTGCTGCCGATGGACGGCATGGGGCCGCCACCGCCGGGCATGCCGCCACCGGGCATGCCTCCGGGCGCGCCGCCACCGGGCAGGCCGCCGCCGGGCACACCCGTCGGGGGAACCCGCGGGTCGCCGCGGTAGCCGTCGCCCAGCTCGCTGTCCGTGGGGCGGGGTACGGCCAGCTTGGGGCGCTCGGCCTCGACCGCGGCCGGCAACGGCGACATCGCCGCGTTGGCCGCCTTCTGGTTGTCGTTGTACCAGTTGTCGAGGTGCGACTTGGTGTCCCACCAGCCGCCGCGCTTCTGGTCGCTGGCGTTGCCGTCGACCTTCATGGTGGCTTCGAGGTCGTCGGCCTTGTCGCGGAACGCGCCGTCGGCGTAAAGCGCCTGGTTGCCCTGGTAGTCGCTGCGCAGGGCGGTGAGGAAGCCGGACTGGCTCTCACCGTCGCGCGCGTCGTCCAGCTCGGTGCCGCCGGGCAGGCTCCACTCGTTCCAGCCGAAGTTGTCCATCAGCGGGATCGGAATGCTCGCCACCGCCGTACGGATGTCACCCTCGATCCGCGTCAGCGCGCCACTGACGTTGCTGGCGTGCGTGATGAGTTCCTCGATCTGCTTGCCGATGTCGCCGAGGTGCTCGCGGTACGCGTCGCCGCCGCTGCCCTTCCAGCCGGCGAGCATCCCGGGGAGGCCGCCGGTGTGCGGGCGCTCCTGCCCCGCCGCGATCGGGCCGACGAACGAGCGACCGACGAGCGAGTCGCGCAGGTGGCCGAGCGCGGTGGAGAGGTTCTTCCAGCCCGCGCCGACCGATCCGACGGTTTCCGGGTCCGCCGAGAGCGTCACCTCACGGACGCAGCGCTCCCAGGTGCCTCCTGCCATGACCGTCTCCCCCTCAGGCCGTGTACGGGTAGGTGGGCTGCTGCCCGGCGTCCGGCGGCGGGGCCGCGGACTCCAGCAGCCGCTCGATGTCCTTGCCGTTGGCCGCGTTGCGGGCCTCGGCGTCGCGGAACGCCTTGGCGATGTCCTGTGTGCCCTGCTTCAGGCCGGCCAGCTTCATGGAGATGGCCTTGAGGTGAGCCTCCATGCTGGCCGTGGACGTGGTCAGCGCCTGCCACTGCATCCGGGCGTCCTCGTACGCGCCGAACGGCGTGCCGTTGGGCACCGTCTGCGCGTTGCCGCTGTCGCCCTTCATCCGCTCCTTGATGCGCTCCATCTCCCAGGAGATGGTGTCCTCGACGTACTGCTTGAGGCGCTCGATGTACTCGGCCGCCGCATCCAGGTCCTCGACGCTGACGTGCAGATCGCCGGTGTCCGGCGGATTGATGCCCATCCTGACTGTCCTCCCCGCTACCGGCCCCGGCCGGTCCATTACGGACGCAGCGTATCGAGGAAGAACCAGTCGGGGCACCCCCACCCCGCGTACCGCGGTGGTCACCGGGGGAAGACGGCGGAGCGCGGGAACCCGATCGGGTTCCCGCGCTCCGGTGGGTGCGGGCGGCCTCAGCCCTGAGCGGCGGCGGGCAGCTTCAGTCCGTTGACCGGAGTGAGCGGCAGCAGCTTGCGGCCGGTCGGGCCGATCTGGATCTCGGTGTCCATGGACGGGCAGACACCGCAGTCGAAGCAGGGGGTCCAGCGGCAGTCGTCCTGCTCGTACTCCGACAGCGAGTCCTGCCAGTCCTGCCAGAGCCAGTCCTTGTCCAGGCCGGAGTCGAGGTGGTCCCAGGGCAGGACCTCCAGTTCCTCGCGCTGCCGGGTGGTGTACCAGTCGAGGTCCACGCCGTACGCCGGCAGCACCTCGGCGGCGGCGTCCACCCACCGCTGGTACGAGAAGTGCTCGCTCCAGCCGTCGAACCGGCCGCTGCTCTCCCAGACCTTGCGGATCACCGCGCCGACCCGGCGGTCGCCCCGGGACAGCAGGCCCTCGATCAGCGACGGCTCGCCGTCGTGGTAGCGGAAGCCGATCGCCCGGCCCAGCGAGCGGTCGCTGTTGATCGCCTGCTTGAGCAGCTTGAGCCGGCCGTCGATGACCTCCGGCCGCTCCATCGAGGCCCACTGGAACGGGGTGTGCGGCTTCGGCACGAACCCGCCGATGGAGACCGTGCAGCGGATGTCCTTGGATCCGGTGGCCGCCCGGCCGGCCCGGATCACCTCGTGCGCCATGTCGGCGATCTCCAGGACGTCCTCGTCGGTCTCGGTGGGCAGGCCGCACATGAAGTAGAGCTTCACCTGCCGCCAGCCGTTGGAGTACGCGGTGACCACCGTACGGATGAGGTCTTCCTTCGACACCATCTTGTTGATCACCTTGCGGATCCGCTCCGACCCGCCCTCGGGCGCGAAGGTCAGACCGGTCCGCCGCCCGTTGCGGGACAGCTCCTGGGCCAGGTCGATGTTGAACGCGTCCACCCGGGTCGACGGCAGCGACAGCGAGACGTTGGTGCCCGCGTACTGCTCGGCCAGGCCGGAGCACATGTCGCCGATCTCCGAGTGGTCGGCCGACGACAGCGACAGCAGGCCGACCTCGTGGAAGCCGGAGAACTCCAGCCCTTCCTTGACCATCTGGCCGACCGTGGTGATCGAGCGCTCCCGCACCGGGCGGGTGATCATGCCGGCCTGGCAGAACCGGCAGCCGCGGGTGCAGCCCCGGAAGATCTCCACCGCGTACCGCTCATGCACCGTCTCGGCGAGCGGGACCAGGGGCTTCTTCGGGTACGGCCAGGCGTCCAGGTCCATCGTCGTGCGCTTGTGCACCCGGAACGGCACGTCCGGGCGGTTCGGCACGACCCGCTGGATCCGGCCGTCCGGCAGGTAGTCGACGTCGTAGAAGCGCGGCACGTAGACGCTCTCGGTCCGGGCCAGCCGCAGCAGCAGCTCGTCCCGGCCGCCCGGGGAGCCCTCCGCCTTCCACTCCCGGACGATGGCGGTGATCTCCAGCACCGCCTCCTCGCCGTCGCCGAGCACCGCGGCGTCGACGAAGTCGGCGATCGGCTCCGGGTTGAACGCGGCGTGCCCGCCGGCCACGATCACCGGATCGGCGTCGGTGCGGTCGGCGGCGAGCAGCGGGATGCCCGCGAGGTCGATCGCGGTGAGCAGGTTGGTGTAGCCCAGCTCGGTGGAGAAGGAGACGCCGAACACGTCGAAGTCGCGGACCGGGCGGTGGGCGTCGACGGTGAACTGCGGCACGCTGTGGGCGCGCATCAGCTTCTCCAGGTCGGGCCAGACCGCGTACGTCCGCTCGGCGAGCACGTCGGGCAGCTCGTTGAGCACCTCGTACAGGATCTGCACGCCCTGGTTGGGCAGGCCCACCTCGTACGCGTCCGGATACATCAGCGCCCACCGGACGGTCGCGGCGTCCCAGTCCTTGACCACCGCTCCCAGCTCTCCACCCACGTACTGGATGGGCTTGGTCACCTGCGGCAGCAACGGCTCCAGCCGGGGCCAGACGGAGTTGGCGGCGGCGGGACGCGGGGTCGTGGACGGGGCACTCATGATGCCCAAGCGTACGCGGTGCCCCCGCCTTCTCCCGCGCCCGCGCCCGTGTCCGCCGTGTTGATCAAGGAGTTTGTGTGCTGTCCGGCGCTCCCACCGGACACGAACTCCTTGATCACCCGAGTGGGGCCGGGCACCGGGGCGGAATTCGTCCTGGGTGGCGGTGCGGTACTAACCTCGCAACGGGCGCGAGAGGAGATAGCCGCGATGCCGCAGCCGCAGCCGGGGGCGGACCGGCCGGCCGACGGGGCCGAGATGCCGTCCGTCACCGAGCCGGCGACCGCCGTCGACACCGAGGACGCCACCGGCGCCTCGGCTCCGGCGTCGCCGTCCGGCACTCCGGAGGCCGCCGACGACCGGACCTCCGCCGAGCAGCCGTCCGGCGCCGCCGACGGCAAACCGCACGACGGTACGCCCCAGCGCCGGCCGTCCGCCGTCGCGTCGGACGAGCAGCCGCACCGCGCCGAGCCCGGTGAGCAGTCGGACCAGGCCGAACCCGCGTGGCAGCACGAACAGGCGCTGCCGGAGGACCGCCCCGCATCGTCCGAGCAGGCCGAACCGGTAGACCCAGCCGACACCGCCTCCGTCGACGACACGAGCCCGCACCCGCCGGCGAGCACGACGACCGTCGACGCCCCCACCGGCGACGCCGGAACGTCGGCCGACGCGCCCACGGACAGCGAGGCCCCGACCGCCGACGCCGGAACGCCGGCCGGCACCGACGCCACCCCGCCCGTACCGGCGACCCGGGCGCGGGGCTCCGCAGCGGTTCCCGGCCGCACCACGCCCGTCCCCACGCCGCGGACCGGACGCCGGCCGGATCCGACCCGGATCGACCTCGCGCCGCAGCCTCCCCCGGACACGGCCACGCCGGATCCGACGAAGGTCGAGAACGCCCCGGCCTCCACCCGGGCCGGGAACACGCCGGACCCGACCCGCGTGGAGAACGCCCCGAACCCGACCCGGGCCGAGGCGCCCCGCTGGAGCGGTTCCGCCGCCGTCCCGCCACCGCAGCCGCGACGGCCCGCCTGGGGCGAGTCAGCCGAGCCCACGCCCGTGCCGCCGCTCGCGTCGCCGGAGCACGCCACGCCGGTCGACCCGTGGGCCGGGGTGGACACCACCGGCTGGGAGCTGCACGCCCCCGAGCTGCCGCCGCTGACGCCGACGCTGCCCTACACCGCGCCCTGGACCGCGCCGGGCAACCCCCACCCGGCCCACCCGGCGCCACCGGCGGCTCACCCGAACCCACCGGCCCACCCCGCCCCGCAGCCGGCGCCACCGGCCCATGCCGCGCTGCCCGCCGCACGCCCGGTGTCGCCGCCGCCCAGCGCGCCGTACCCCGGACCGGCCCGGCCGGTGTCGCCGCCGCACAGTCCGCCGCACCACCCGGGTGCGCCGGCCGCCCGGCCCGTCGCGCCGCCGCCCGTCGCGCCGCCGCCCGTCGCCCCGCCGGCGAAGCCCGGACGGACGCCGAAGCAGCGCCGGGGCAAAGCCGGGCCGCCTGTCGCGCCGCCGCCGGGCTGGCAGCAGCCGCCCAAGCGGACCCGGCGCCGGCGCCGCTGGCCCTGGGTGCTGCTGCTCTCCGTGGCCTGCTGCTGCGGCGTCCCGCTCTGGTGGATCCAGCCGGTCTCCAGCCAGTACCCGGCCAGCGCCACCCTCCCGGACCAGATCGACTCGCTGCGGCTGCGCCAGGACCAGCGCAGCCGGGCCGCCGCCGAGGAACTGAAATCCCGGGTACGCGAGTCGAACCTGCTCGCCGAGGACACGTTCGCCGGCATCTACACCACGAACGACGGCAAGCGGGTGACGTTGTTCGGCAGCACCGGCCTGCGGCTCAGCCCGGAGTCGGACGCCAAGTCGGAGATCGACCGCCTCGCCGGCGACTACGCGCTGAAGGAGTCGGTGGCAGTGGACACCGGCGTACGGGGACGCTACGAGCGCTGCGCCGTCGGCCGGGCCGACGGCGACTCGGTGGTGGTCTGCGTCTCGGCCGACCACGGCAGCCTCACCACCGGCGTGTTCACCCGGCTCTCGGTGGACGACAGCGGGCGGCTCCTCGACGACCTGCGCCAGCGCGTGGTGGTGCCGAAGTCCTGACCGCTCAGGCGGCCTGGTCGCCGCCGGTCTGGTCGGCGCGCTTCGGGGCGTAGCGCGGGACGTACTCCTGGCCGCTGAGCTTCTGGATCTCGGCCATCATCTCGTCGGTCATCGCCCGCAGCGACGTGCGGTCGTCGGGACGGCCGGTGAAGTCCAGCGGCTTGCCGAACTTGATAGTGATCTTGGCGCGGCCCGGTCGCGGGATCCGCGTACCGATGGGCTGGGCCTTGTCGGTGCCGGTCACGCCGACCGGGATGATCGGCACACCGGCGGCGATGGCCAGCCGGACGGTGCCGGTACGCCCACGGTAGAGCCGCCCGTCCGGCGAACGGGTGCCCTCCGGGTAGACGGCGACCAGGTCACCGGCCTTGAGCACCGGGATCGCCGCGTCGAACGCGGTGAGCGCGGCCCGGCCCCCGGCCCGTTCGACCGGGATCGCGCCCAGGCCGGTGAGCACGAACTTGGAGAAGCCGCCCTTGAGCCCGGTGCCCGTGAAGTACTCCGACTTGGCCCAGAACGCCAGGTGCCGGGGCACCACGGTGCCGAGGAGCAGTTCGTCGGCGACGGAGAGGTGGTTGCTGGCGAAGATCGCGCCGCCGGTCGCCGGGATGTGCTCCAAACCCTCCACGTGCGGACGGAAGGCCAACCGGAGCGCGGGCGCCACGGTGAGCTTGCCGATGGTGTAGAGCAGGGGCACGGGTCCTCCGGCGGTCGTACGTGAAACAGGCGCTGTCACGGTAGCCGACGCGGCCGTCCGCCACCGAGCGGGTGGCCCGCAGTCCACTCGCTGGGTGCGGGCGTCAAGCGGGGGCCCTTTCTCTACCTGAGGCGTTAAGAAGGGCCCCCGCCTTACATCAGACCTTGCGGACCGTCACGGTCACGCGCTCGCCCTCGCCGGCCTCGCCGGTGAAGCCGTCGAGGCCCTCGGCGAAGTCGACGCTGTCGGCGAGCACCTCCCGGGCCACGAACTCGGTGTACGCGGCGACTGCCGCGCGCACCTCCTCGGACGCGGAGACGGCCACCGTGATCCGGTCGGAGACGTCCAGCCCGGCCTCGCGGCGCGCCTGCTGCACGACCCGGACCACGTCCCGGGCCAGCCCTTCAGCGGCGAGTTCCGGCGTGACCTCGGTGTCCAGCACGACCACTCCCTCGCCGCCGGGAAGCGGCGCGGAGTGTTCGGCGTCGGCGGCGACCAGGCGCAGCTCGTACTCGCCCTCGGCGAGCGTGACCCCGGCGGCGACCGGGGCGCCGTCGCGCAGCTCCCACTCCCCCGCCTTGACCGCCTTGATCACCTGCTGGACGGCCTTGCCGACGCGCGGGCCGAGCGCCCGCGGCACCACTGTGAGCACCTGCTGGCAGTACGCGGACACCTCGCCGGTGAGCACGACCTCCTTCACGTTGACCTCGTCGGCGACCAGGTCGGCGAAGGGCCGCAGCTGGGCGGCGACGGGCGACGCCACTGTCAGCCTCGCCAGCGGCAGCCGTACCCGCAGGCCCTTGGCCTTGCGCAGCGACAGCGCCGCCGAGGCCACCGCCCGGACGTTGTCCATCGCGGAGACCAGCTCGTGGTCGGCCGGGAACTCCTCGGCGGACGGCCAGTCGGTCAGGTGGACCGACCGCTCGCCGGTCAGCCCGCGCCAGATCTCCTCGGCGGTCAGCGGCGCCAGCGGCGCCACCACCCGGCACAGCGTCTCCAGCACGGTCCACAGCGTGTCGAACGCGTCCGCGTCGCCGGCCCAGAACCGGTCCCGGGACCGGCGCACGTACCAGTTCGTCAGCGCGTCCAGGTAGGACCGCACGGTGGCGCACGCGCCGGAGATGTCGTACGCGTCCATCTGCGCGCCGACGGTCGCGACCAGCTCGTTCGTCTTCGCCAGCACGTACCGGTCGAGCACGTTCGCCGAGTCGGTACGACGACGCGCGGTGTGGCCGTCGGCGTTGGCGTACAGCGAGAAGAAGTACCAGACGTTCCACAGCGGCAGCAGCACCTGGCGCACCGCGTCCCGGATGCCCGACTCGGTGACCGCCATGTCGCCGCCGCGCAGCACCGGCGACGACATCAGCATCCACCGCATCGCGTCCGACCCGTACGAGTCGAACACGTGGTAGACGTCCGGGTAGTTGCGCAGGCTCTTGGACATCTTGCGTCCGTCCGAGCCGAGCAGGATGCCGTGGCTCAGGCAGTTGCGGAACGCCGGCCGGTCGAACAGCGCGGTGGCCAGCACGTGCATGGTGTAGAACCAGCCGCGGGTCTGCCCGATGTACTCCACGATGAAGTCACCCGGGTAGTGGTGCTCGAACCACTCGCGGTTCTCGAACGGGTAGTGCACCTGGGCGAACGGCATCGAGCCGGACTCGAACCAGCAGTCCAGCACCTCCGGCACCCGGCGCATCATCGACTTGCCGGTCGGGTCGTCCGGGTTGGGGCGGACCAGGTCGTCCACCGCCGGCCGGTGCAGGTCGGTCAGGCGTACGCCGAAGTCACGCTCGATCTGCTCCAGCGAACCGTAGACGTCCACTCGCGGGAAGTTCGGGTCGTCGGAGCGCCAGACCGGGATCGGCGAGCCCCAGAACCGGTTCCGGCTGATCGACCAGTCCCGGGCGTTGGCCAGCCACTTGCCGAACGAACCGTCCTTGATGTGGCCGGGCGTCCAGTTGATCTGCTGGTTCAGCTCGACCATCCGGTCCTTGAACTGGGTCACCGCGACGAACCACGACGACACCGCCTTGTAGACCAGCGGGGTGTCGCAGCGCCAGCAGTGCGGGTACGAGTGGGTGTACGTGTCCTGCCGCAGCACCACCCCCCGCTCCTTCAGCTCCCGGATCACCGGCTTGTTCACGTCGAAGACCTGCTCGCCCTGGTACGGCGGCACCAGGGCGGTGAACCGGGTGTGGTCGTCCACCGTCACGACGGTGGGGATGCCGGCGGCGTTGCAGGTGTTCTGGTCGTCCTCACCGAAGGCGGGCGCCAGGTGGACGATCCCGGTGCCGTCCTCGGTGGTGACGAAGTCCGCGCCGAGCACCTGGTAGGCGTTCGGGCCGGCCGGCTCGACCAGGAAGTCGTAGAGCGGCGTGTAGCGGCGTCCGACCAGGTCGCGGCCGTACACGGTGCCGACCTGCTCGTACCCCTCCAGCTCCTTGGCGTACGCGCCGAGGCGCGCGGCGCCGACGACGTAGCGCTCGCCGTCACGTTCCAGCAGCGCGTACTCGATGTCGGGGCCGACGGCGAGTGCCAGGTTCGACGGCAGCGTCCACGGCGTGGTCGTCCAGACGCCGAGCTTGACCGGCCCGCGCAGCGGCTCCGGCGCGTTCTCGTCGGCGGTCAGCTCGAACCAGACGGTGAGCGCCGGGTCGTGCCGGTCCCGGTAGACGTCGTCCATCCGGGTCTCGGTGTTCGACAGCGGCGTCTCGCACCGCCAGCAGTACGCGAGCACCCGGAAGCCCTCGTAGACCAGACCCTTGTCGTGCAGGGTCTTGAAGGCCCACATGACGCTTTCCATGTAGTCCAGGTCGAGCGTCTTGTAGTCGTTGGCGAAGTCGACCCAGCGGGCCTGCCGGGTGACGTACCGCTCCCAGTCGTGGGTGAACTCCAGCACCGACGTGCGGCAGGCGTCGTTGAACCGGGCCACGCCGAGGTCGAGGATCTCCGCCTTGGTGGTGATGCCGAGCTGCTTCTCGGCGACGACCTCGGCGGGCAGGCCGTGGCAGTCCCAGCCGAACCGGCGCTCGACGTGCCGCCCGCGCATGGTCTGGTAGCGCGGCACCACGTCCTTGACGTAGCCGGTGAACAGGTGGCCGTAGTGCGGCAGGCCGTTGGCGAACGGCGGGCCGTCGTAGAAGACGTACTCGTTCTCACCGTTCCGGCCGGCGTCGCGGGCCTCGACGGACGCCTCGAAGGTCTTGTCGGCCGTCCAGTGCTCCAGCACCCGGCGCTCGACCGCGGGCAGGTCCGGGCTCGCCGGGACTCCGGCGCCGGTCGGGTCGTGCAACGGATAGGCCATCGCCTGTCGCTCTCCCTCAGCAGCTCACTCGTCTGTGGTCTGCGAGGACGAGCCGAGTCCGGTACGCCGTGACCGGCGCCCCGGGCGTGGCCCGCGGTACCACCCCGCTTGGCGGCCGAGGTGCGACCGCCCGCTCGTTGGCCGGCTGTGACGGGCCGTCCCGTCCGGTTCTACTGAGCCGGTGACCCGGCCGTTCTTCCGGAGGCTCGCCGGTGATGGCCGGGTCGTCGCCTGTGCCCGTCAAGCGTACTCGACCTCCCACCCGCTTCGCCTCCGACTATCTCCCTCCCCGGGCGCTGCCGCGTCGATCATGAGGTTGACGGCGGAATCCGAGATCGACATCGCCGCCAACCTCATGATCGACGCAGTCCGGACGGGGTCCGGCGGCCCCGGCATGGCCACCGTCACACCGCCGCGCCGTCACACCGCGCCCGCCGTGTCCCGTCCTGTCCGCGTACCCGAACCTCAAGGAGGCGGCGATGAGCCGGATGGACATGGCGGCGGTGGCACCCGAGGCGTTCCAGGCCGTGCTGGGCCTGGAGAAGTACGTCCGGGCGAACGTGGACCACACCGTGCTGGAGCTGGTGAAGCTCCGGGCGTCGATGCGCAACGGCTGCGCGTTCTGCGTGGACATGCACAGCCGCGACGCGCTGGCGGCCGGCGAGGACAGCCGCCGGCTGTTCGCGGTCGCGGCGTGGCGCGAGGCGCCGTTCTTCGACGAGCGGGAGCGGGCCGCGCTGGCCCTCACCGACGCGGTGACCCGGCTCGGCGAGCACGGCGTGCCGGACGACGTCTGGGACGCCGCGGCGAAGGTGTGGCCGGAGAAGGAGCTGGCGGACCTGGTGATGGCGATCGCCACCATCAACGTGTGGAACCGGATCGCGGTGACCTGCCAGACGCAGCCGCCGGCCGAGTAGTGCACCCCGGGCGCCGCGCGGTTCCTCTACAGTCGCCGGTGACACGCCGACGGGGGAGGAAACGTGCGTGCCCGACTGATCCCAGCCGCCCTGGTGGCGGCGGCCCTGCTCGCCGGCTGCGGCGCCGAGGCGCCGGTCGCGCCCGCGACGGGGTCGCCGTCACCGGCGCCCAGCGCGTCGCCCGCGCCCGAACACGACGGGCCGGCGGTCCTGGCCGTGGTACGCCGCGCCGCCGGGCGTCTCGGCCCGGTCGTGCGCGCCGAGTCGACCGCGAACGCGAGCGCGCAGCTCGGCCTCTGCGACATGCCGAGGCCGCTGGTCGGCAAATACCGCGACCCGGTCACCGTCAGATCCTTCTTCACCGTCCGCGCCGAGACGAAGCCCGCCGCCTACTCCGGCGGCGGGCAGCGCGGGGAGGTGATCGGCAGGGTCCAGGTGGTCGCGGCCCTGCGGCCCGACGCGACGCCGCCGCCGGCCGAGCAGGCGTTCGAGACGGTACGCCGGACGACGTGCACCGGCGGCGCCACGCACCTGCTCGGCGAACCGCACAGCGGCGTGATCGGCTACCGGGGCGCCAGCGCTCCGGTGCGGGTGGCCGGCACGACCGGAGTGCTCGCCACAGTCACCGCCGACAGCGACCGCCTGGACTCCGGCGGCCACTACCCGCTGCTGGGCCACGCCCGGGTCATCGTCCGGCACCGGGGTTACCTGGTCGAGGCGAGTGTGCTCTGCGCCCGCCCGGCCCGTCCCGGTGACCGGAAGGCGGTCACCGGGGAGGCGCGTACCCGGGCGGTGGCCCTGGCGGAGCGGATCGTGCGCGAGCTCGGCGCGCTGCCACCCGCGCCGACGCCCTGACGGGCCGGCGGCGGCCGGGGCCGCCGCCGGAACCGCTCAGGCCAGCTCGGGGAACCAGAGCGCGATCTCGCGCTTGGCGCTGTCCACCGAGTCGGAGGCGTGCACCAGGTTCTCCCGGTTCGACAGCGACAGGTCACCGCGGATGGTACCGGCGGCGGCCTTGCGACCGTCGGTGCTGCCGATCATCGCGCGCACCACCTCGATCACCTGGTCGCCGGAGAGCACGAGCGCCACCAGCGGGCCGCTGGTCATGAACGTCTTCAGCGGCGGGTAGAACGGCTTGTCGACGTGCTCGGCGTAGTGCTGGTCGGCGAAGCCGCCGTCCATGGTCCGGCTCACCATCGCGTCGATCCGCAGGCCCTTGCGCTCGAAACGGGACAGGATCTCGCCCACCAGACCGCGGCGCACCGCGTCGGGCTTGATCAGTACGAGCGACCGCTCGTCCGGGCTGCTGCTGGACACGCTGGTTTCCTCCTGCGCACTCAAACGGGGTTCGGCTGGGTACGGTCAGCGTAGCGACCCGGTCCCGGCGCCGGCGCGGCGGCTGCGTCTTCCCTGGCCCGCCGCGGCGGCCTAGCCTGGCCCTGGAACCCCTGGGAGGTCCACTGTGGCGAATGGCGGGAACCGCACGATCGCGCCGGTACGCAAACTGATCGGGGCGGTGCTGGGCACCGTCGCCACCTTCGTGACCGTGTTCGGGCTCGGCATGACCAGCTGGGCCATCGTGGCGCTCGGCGTCGCGCTGCTGGTGCTGGCGATCGCCCTGGCCACGGTACGCGGGGGCGGTCGCACCTGGGTGATCGGACTGGGGCACGTGCACAGCGCCTCCGAACCACCCACCCAGTACGCGTTCGGCCGGTGCGAGCTGCAACTGGTCATCGACGCGCCCGGGCTGCCGCCTAGATCCAAGAAGATCATCGAGCCTCGGGTGCCGGTCGCCAAGTGGCCCTCGCTGGGCCAGGCGCTGCCGGTCCGGGTGGCGCTCGACGACCAGCGGCACGTCCGGGTGCTCTGGGACGAGGTGCCCACGCACGCGGAGAGCGCCGCAGCGGTCGCCGACCTGCCGCCCGAGTACGCCGCCGAGCCGGACCCGCTGGACGAGCCGCTGATCGCACAGGAGGCGCCGCCGTGGGCCGGGCGCACGCCGGAGGACGACTTCCGCGACGACTACCCGCCCGCGCCGGACCCGTGCCTGGACGACGTCCCGCCCCGGGCCGAGGACCGCGAGCCGGTGGTGCTGCACCAGAGCCCCGGCGGCCCGGTGGTGCTGGAGGGGCAGCTCGTCGAACGGGCCGACCGGACGGCCGGCCCCGGCCGGCTCCCCCGCCGCGCCCCGGCCCCCCGCTCGCCGGCCGAGGAGCCGGCCGTAACGGTGCCGGTCGAGACCGTGCTCGCCGACAGCGGGCCGGCCGACACCCTGCCCGACCCGATCGACGTGCCGCTGGACGACCCGTCGGACGCGCCGCGGCGCTCCGACGCGCCGCCGACCGCCGAGGAGCTGGACGAGGCGATCTTCGGCGCGGCCGAGCCGGACGAGCTGGCCAGCCCGATCAGCGGCGTCGGCATCACCCTGCTCGTCACCGACCTGGACCGGTCCCTCGACTTCTACCGGGAACTCGGCTTCGACGAGCTGGACCGGGGCGAGGGCAACGCCGTCCTCTCCTCCGGGCCGACCCGGCTGGTGCTGCGCCGGGTGACCGGCGCCGCCCCGATCAGCCGCCGCCTGGTGCACGTCAACCTGGAGGTGGACGACATCCAGGGGGCGTACGAGCGGCTACGCGACTCCGGTGTCCGGTTCACGTACGCCCCGCGCGTGGTCAACCGGGGCACCAAACTGGAGGTGTGGGCGGCTGCCTTCCGCGACCCCGACGGCCACGGCGTAGCGCTCACGCAGTGGCGCACCCTCGCCCAGGTGTAAGGAAGGGCCCCCTCTTAACGCCTCAGGTAGAGGAAGGGGCCCTTCTTAACACGCGGAGCCGCGCGACGGCGCTCAGCCGAGGATGACCCGCCGCACGTGCAGCGCGTACGCCCACACCAGCGCGAACATCACACCGAGCGCGAACAGCGACCAGTGCAGCAGCCCGGAGAGCAGCAGCAGGCCCTGGAGGACGGTGCCGGCGTGCCACGCCCACGGACGGCGCATCATGCCGGCGAGCACCACGCAGGCGACCGCCAGCGCGACGATCGCGCCGATCGCCGCGCCGCTCAGGTCACCGCCGACCACCCGGATCGGCTGGATGGCCAGCAGCAGCACCAGCGCCTCCAGCGACATGGTGCCGGCACCGAGCCCGCGTACCGCCTTGTCCGGGTTCCGCAGCCCGGACCGCCGCACGCCACCCACCGGCTCCGAGCCGGCCGCCTGTTCCGGGCCGGCCGGCTGCTCCGGACCCGTCGACTGCTCCGGGCCCGTCGGCTGCTCAGCGCCGGTCGGGCGCTGCTGCGGGCCGGTCATCGCTTGAGCAGCCGGCGGGCGTCGGCCACTGTCACGACCGATCCGGTGATCAGCACGCCCACTCCGGCCAGCTCGCCCGGCACATCCGACTCGGCCTCCGCCACCGCCGCCTCGATGGCGTCGGGCATCTCCCGGGCCACCTGCACCCGCTCCGGCCCGAAGATCTCCCGCGCCAGCGCGGCCAGCTCGTCCACCGGCATCGCCCGGGCCGAGCTGTTCTCCGCCAGCACGATCGAGTCGAGCACCGGTTCGAGCAGTTCGAGCAGGCTCGCCGCGTCCTTGTCGCCGAGCACCGCCAGCACGCCGACGAGCTTGCTGAACGCGAACTCCTCCTGCACGGCGGCGACTGTCGCGGCCATCCCGTGCGGGTTGTGCGCGCCGTCGAGCAGCACCGTCGGTGCGGTACGCACCCGCTCCAGCCGGCCCGGCGAACTGGTCGCGGCGAAGCCCTCACGGACCGCCTCGATGTCGAGCTGCCGCCGGGCCCCGGCGCCGAGGAACGCCTCCACGGCAGCCAGCGCCACCGCCGCGTTCTGTGCCTGATGCGCCCCGTGCAGCGGGATGAAGATCTCCTCGTACACCCCGCCCAGGCCCTGGATGCTCAGCACCTGGCCGCCGACCGCGACCGCGCGGCGCAGCACGCCGAACTCGGCGCCCTCGCGCGCGACGGTGGCGTTGACCTCGGCGCAGCGCTCCAGGATCGGACGGGCCGCCTCCTCCTCCTGCGCCGCCGCGATGACAGTGGCGCCGGGGTGGATGATGCCCGCCTTGTGCAGCGCGATGTCCTCGATCGTGTCGCCGAGCCACTCGGTGTGGTCGAGCCCGATCGGGGTGATCACGGCGACGCCGGCCTGGATCACGTTCGTCGCGTCCTCCGCGCCGCCGAGCCCGACCTCCACCACCGCCACGTCGACCGGGGCGTCGGCGAACGTGGCGAACGCCAGTGCCGTGGTCATGTCGAAGTACGTCAGCGGCTCGGCGAACCGCTGGTCGACCAGCTCGGCCAGCGGCGCGATCTCGCGGTACGTGGACACGAACCGCTCCTCGCTCACCGGCTCGCCGTCCAGGCTGATCCGCTCCCGGACTGTCTCCAGGTGCGGGCTGGTGTAGCGGCCGGTGTGCAGCCCGAACGCCCGCAGCAGCGAGTCGATCATCCGGGCCGTCGAGGTCTTGCCGTTGGTGCCGGTCAGGTGGATCGACGGGTACGCCCGCTGGGGGCTGCCCAGCAGGTCGAGCAGGGTCTCGATCTTCTCCAGCTCGAAGTGCATCCGGGTGAATCCGCGCGCGTTGAGCGCGGCGTCCACCTCGGCGAACGCGGTGCGGTCGGTGCTGTCGCTCACGAGGGCAGTGCCTCCAGGGCGGCGTCGATCCGGACCAGATCCGCCTCGGCCACCGCCAGCCGTTCGCGGATCTTCGCCACCACCGGCTCGGGCGCCTTGCCGACGAACGCCGGATTGTCCAGCTTCGCCCGCGCCTGGGTGGCCTCCTTCTCGGCGGCCGCCCGGTCCTTGGTGAGCCGGGCGCGCTCGGCGGCCACGTCGATCGAACCGCGGGTGTCGAGCGCGACGCTCACCGCGCCGGGCATGGCCAGCGTGGCGCTCGCCTGGAAGTCGTCACCCGGCGCGTCGAGCCGGGCCAGCGAGCGGACCAGCGGCTCGTGCGCCGCGATGCCCGCGCCGGCCAGGCCGTCGAGGCGGGCGGCGACCCGCTGGGTCGGCCGCAGCCCCTGGTCCGAGCGGAACCGCCGGACCTCGGTCACCACCCGCGCGAGGGTGGCGACCTCGCCCTCCGCGGCGTCGTCGATCAGGGTACGGTCGGCGACCGGCCAAGACGCGGCCAGTACGGTCTCGCCGCCGCTGAGTGCGGCCCACAGCTCGTCGGTGACGAACGGGATGACCGGGTGCAGCAGCCGCAGGAGCTGGTCCAGCACGTGCCCGAGCACCCGGCGGGTGGCGTCGGCGGCGGGGCCGCCCTCGGCCAGCACCGGCTTGCTCAGCTCCACGTACCAGTCGCAGACGTCGTCCCAGGCGAAGTGGTAGAGCAGGTCGCAGACCTTCGCGAACTCGTACGCCTCGAACTGCTCGTCGACCTCGGCGGTGACGTGCGCCAGCCGGGACAGGATCCACCTGTCGACGGTGGAGAGGTCAGCGGCGGCCGGCAGCGGCCCGTCGGTGTGCGCGCCGTTGAGCAGCGCGAACCGGGTGGCGTTCCAGAGCTTGTTGCAGAAGTTGCGGGAGCCCTGGCACCACTCCTCGCTGACCGGCACGTCCTGGCCGGGGTTGGCGCCCCGGGCGAGTGTGAACCGGGTGGCGTCGGCGCCGAACCGGCCGATCCAGTCCAGCGGGTCGACCACGTTGCCGAACGACTTCGACATCTTCTTGCCGTGCTCGTCGCGGACCATGCCGTGCAGCGCCACCACGTCGAACGGCTGCACGCCGTCCATCGCGTACAGGCCGAACATCATCATCCGGGCGACCCAGAAGAACAGGATGTCGTAGCCGGTGACCAGCACGCTGGTCGGGTAGAACTTCGCCAGGTCCGGGGTGCGCTCCGGCCAGCCGAGCGTGGAGAACGGCCACAGCCCGCTGGAGAACCAGGTGTCCAGGACGTCCTCGTCCTGCCGCCAGCCCTCGCCGGACGGCGGCTCCTCGTCCGGGCCGACGCAGACGATCTCGCCGTCCGGGCCGTACCAGACGGGGATGCGGTGGCCCCACCAGAGCTGGCGGGAGATGCACCAGTCGTGCATGTTGTCGACCCAGGCGAAGTAGCGCTTGGCCAGCTCGGCCGGCTCGATCTTCACCCGGCCGTCGCGCACCGCGTCGCCGGCGGCCTTGGCGAGTGGCGCGGTGTTGACGAACCACTGCAACGACAGTCGCGGCTCGACGGTCGTCTTGCACCGCGAGCAGTGCCCCACCGCGTGCAGGTACGGCCGCTTCTCGGCCACGATCCGGCCCTGCTCACGCAGCGCGGCGACGATCGCCGGGCGGGCCTCGTAGCGGTCCAGGCCCTGGAACGGGCCGGGCGCGGTGATGACGCCGCGCTCGTCCATGATCGTCAGCGACGGCAGGTCGTGCCGCTGGCCGATCTCGAAGTCGTTCGGGTCGTGGGCCGGGGTCACCTTGACCATGCCGGTGCCGAAGCTCGGGTCGACGTGCTCGTCGGCGACGATCGGGATCCGCCGGCCGGTGAGCGGCAGCTCCACCTCGGTGCCGATCAGGTGCCGGTAGCGCTCGTCGTCCGGGTGCACGGCCACCGCGGTGTCGCCGAGCATGGTCTCCGCGCGGGTGGTCGCCACCACAACCTCGTCGCCGTAGCGGATCGAGACCAGTTCGCCCTCGTCGTCGGTGTGCTCCACCTCGATGTCGGACAGCGCGGTGAGGCAGCGCGGGCACCAGTTGATGATCCGGTTGGCCCGGTAGATGAGCCCGTCGTCGAAGAGCTTCTTGAACATGGTCTGCACGGCCCGGGACAGACCCTCGTCCATGGTGAAGCGCTCGCGGTCCCAGTCGACCGCGTCGCCGAGCCGGCGCATCTGGCCGAGGATCGCGCCGCCGGACTCGGCCTTCCACTGCCAGACCCGCTCGACGAACTTCTCCCGCCCGAGGTCGTGCCGGGACAGCCCCTCACCGGCGAGCTGCCGCTCGACCAGGTTCTGGGTGGCGATGCCGGCGTGGTCCATGCCGGGCAACCAGAGCGCCTCGTACCCCTGCATCTTCTTGCGCCGGGTGAGCGCGTCCATGAGCGTGTGCTCGAACGCGTGCCCCATGTGCAGCGAGCCGGTGACGTTCGGGGGCGGGATGACGATGGTGAACGGCGGCTTCTCGCTGTCCGCCGACGCCCGGAAGTGCCCGCCGGCTACCCACTGCTCGTACCGTCGCTGCTCTACCTCGCCGGGCTGGTACTGGCCGGCGAGGGTCGGGGCGTCGGGGCGTCGGGCATCCAGTCTCTCGGTCACCTGCGAAAGTCTACGGAGCGCTTTCGGGGACCCGACGTGCACCACCTGTGATTCGCGTACGGTGGCGGTCATGTCCGACGCGCATCTCACCGAGCGCCCGGTCGACGGGGGTGCCGATCCGGTCGAGCTGACCGAAGAGCCGATCGAGCTGAGCCGCCGCGATCCCGCGCAGGAGCCCGAACGTCGTCCCGTCTCGCGGCGCCGGAAGATCGTCCTGGCCGCTCTGCTCGCGGCCGGCCTGGCCGGCGCCGGCGCGCTCGGGCTGGGCGGCTGGCGGGTACTCCAGCAGAAGGACACAACCCTCGACCAGCCCGCCGAGGTGGCCGGGCTGGTGCGGGACGACAGCGAGCGGGCCCGGAGCACCGCCGACTACCTGCGCGACGGGCTGGCCGCCGACATCGAGCTGGACCGCGGCTTCGGCGCCGTCTACTCCGACCTCGGGGACACCAAGCGTTCGGTGCTGCTGTTCGGCGGCACCACGCTGCTCTGGCAGCCCGAACGCGACCTGGACACCCTGTTCGGCCTGATGGCCGACGAGACCGGCCGGGTGGCGGGGCTGCGCGAGGTGGACGCGGGCCGCCTGGGTGGGGTGATGAAGTGCGGTACGACGAGCGGCGACGGCGGCGACTTCGCGGTCTGCGGGTGGGCCGACCACGGCAGCGTCGTGATGGGCATGTTCCCGGGCCGCCGGGTCGACGACGCGGCGACCCTGTTCCGGGACATCCGCGAGTCCGTCCAGAGCCGCTGACCCGCGACCTCGGCGCCCACTCACCCGGCCAGTACGCCGAGGTGCCCACACACGCCCTGCCCGGCCCCCGCCACGTCGCCGTGTCGGTGACCCCCTGCCCCTCCCATGCCCCGGTTTCGGGGTAATGGCCGCCCAGCCCTTCCTGTTCGGGGGAGGTGGCCGGAGACCGGAACTCCGTTGTCTCCACATCGGGGAAGTGGCGGGCCGACTCACCAGCTCGGCGAAGTGGCCGACTCACCAGTTCGGCGAAGTGGCTTGATCCGGGGCGCTCCGTTGCAGCCACTACGGCGTACTGGTGGCCGGCACACCAGTTCGGCGAAGTGGCTAGGTCCGGGGTACTCCGTTGACGCCACTTCGGGGAAGTGGTGGGCCGGTTCGCCAGCTCGGGGAAGTGGCGGGCGGTGCGGCTAGCCGGTGCAGTGCCGGCAATGAGATGGGCGGTCCATCGCTTACCCGGATCGGGGCCAGCTTTGCGGCTGACCTGGTGGTGTTTTCCGGGGGAACGCAATTCAGGGCCACCCGTGTGGGGTGGCCCTGAATTGAAAGGTTGTCCGGCGGTGTCCTACTCTCCCACACCCTCCCGAGTGCAGTACCATCGGCGCTGGAGGGCTTAGCTTCCGGGTTCGGAATGTTGCCGGGCGTTTCCCCTCCGCCATGACCGCCGTAACTCTATGAACATGTCAACCAACCCATGAAACGTGGGTGGTGGTTTGTTCAGAGTTGCACAGTGGACGCGTAGCAGCTTGGTAGTCAAGTCCTCGGCCTATTAGTACCGGTCAACTGAACCCGTTACCGGGCTTACATTTCCGGCCTATCAACCCAGTCGTCTAGCTGGGGGCCTTACCCCACAAATGTGGGTGGGATACCTCATCTTGAAGCGAGCTTCCCGCTTAGATGCTTTCAGCGGTTATCCCTTCCGAACGTAGCTAACCAGCCGTGCCCCTGGCGGGACAACTGGCACACCAGAGGTTCGTCCGTCCCGGTCCTCTCGTACTAGGGACAGCCCTTCTCAAGTATCCTACGCGCACGGCGGATAGGGACCGAACTGTCTCACGACGTTCTAAACCCAGCTCGCGTACCGCTTTAATGGGCGAACAGCCCAACCCTTGGGACCTGCTACAGCCCCAGGATGCGACGAGCCGACATCGAGGTGCCAAACCATCCCGTCGATATGGACTCTTGGGGAAGATCAGCCTGTTATCCCCGGGGTACCTTTTATCCGTTGAGCGACACCGCTTCCACATGCCAGTGCCGGATCACTAGTCCCGACTTTCGTCCCTGCTCGACCTGTCAGTCTCACAGTCAAGCTCCCTTGTGCACTTGCACTCAACACCTGATTGCCAACCAGGCTGAGGGAACCTTTGGGCGCCTCCGTTACCCTTTAGGAGGCAACCGCCCCAGTTAAACTACCCACCAGACACTGTCCCTGAACCGGATAACGGTCCGAAGTTAGATACCCAAATCAACCAGAGTGGTATTTCAAGATTGCCTCCACCCATACTGGCGTATGGACTTCACCGGCTCCCACCTATCCTACACAAGCTAATTCAGATACCAATGTCAAGCTATAGTAAAGGTCCCGGGGTCTTTCCGTCCTGCCGCGCGTAACGAGCATCTTTACTCGTACTGCAATTTCGCCGGGCCTGTGGTTGAGACAGTGGGGAAGTCGTTACGCCATTCGTGCAGGTCGGAACTTACCCGACAAGGAATTTCGCTACCTTAGGATGGTTATAGTTACCACCGCCGTTTACTGGCGCTTAAGTTCTCCGCTTCGCCCTTGCGGGCTAACAGGTCCCCTTAACGTTCCAGCACCGGGCAGGCGTCAGTCCATATACATCGAATTACTTCTTCGCATGGACCTGTGTTTTTAGTAAACAGTCGCTTCCCCCTGCTCTCTGCGGCCATACAACGCTCCACCCGCGCGGGGCTTCACGTCTCCGGCCCCCCTTCTCCCTAAGTTACGGGGGCAATTTGCCGAGTTCCTTAACCACAGTTCGCCCGATCGCCTCGGTATTCTCTACCTGACCACCTGTGTCGGTTTGGGGTACGGGCCGCTCAGAACTCGCTAGAGGCTTTTCTCGGCAGCATAGGATCACTGACTTCACCTGAATCGGCTCGGCATCACGTCTCAGCCTCAATGGCGTGCGGATTTGCCTACACGCCGGCCTACACGCTTACCCCGGCACAACCACCGGCCGGGATCAGCTACCTTCCTGCGTCACCCCATCGCTTGACTACTACCCGTCAGGTTCCCACGCTCCCCACCATCGGTCCGAAGACCTCCGGCGGTTCGGGTGGTTAGCACAACGAGGTTCGTCAGGGTCGCTCTTTCGCGGGTACGGGAATATCAACCCGTTGTCCATCGACTACGCCTCTCGGCCTCGCCTTAGGTCCCGACTCACCCAGGGCGGATTAGCCTGGCCCTGGAACCCTTGGTCATCCGGCGGAAGGGTTTCTCACCCTTCTTTCGCTACTCATGCCTGCATTCTCACTCGTGCCGCGTCCACAACTGGGTCACCCCGCTGCTTCACCCCCGGCACGACGCTCCCCTACCCACCCACACACCTGCACCTGGCATCAAGGCCAGGCGAAGTTATTGTGTGAATGCCACAGCTTCGGCGGTGTGCTTGAGCCCCGCTACATTGTCGGCGCGGAACCACTTGACCAGTGAGCTATTACGCACTCTTTAAAGGGTGGCTGCTTCTAAGCCAACCTCCTGGTTGTCTATGCGACCCCACATCCTTTTCCACTTAGCACACGCTTAGGGGCCTTAGCTGGTGATCTGGGCTGTTTCCCTCTCGACTACGAAGCTTATCCCCCGCAGTCTCACTGCCGCGCTCTCACTTACCGGCATTCGGAGTTTGGCTGATTTCGGTAAGCTTGTGGGCCCCCTAGACCATCCAGTGCTCTACCTCCGGCAAGAAACACGCGACGCTGCACCTAAATGCATTTCGGGGAGAACCAGCTATCACGGAGTTTGATTGGCCTTTCACCCCTAACCACAGGTCATCCCCCAACTTTTCAACGTTGGTGGGTTCGGCCCTCCACGCGGTCTTACCCGCGCTTCAGCCTGCCCATGGCTAGATCACTCCGCTTCGGGTCTAGAGCATGCGACTCAAACGCCCTATTCAGACTCGCTTTCGCTACGGCTCCCCCACACGGGTTAACCTCGCCACATGCCACTAACTCGCAGGCTCATTCTTCAAAAGGCACGCCGTCACCCCGCAAGGCTCCGACGGATTGTAGGCGAACGGTTTCAGGTACTATTTCACTCCCCTCCCGGGGTACTTTTCACCATTCCCTCACGGTACTCGTCCGCTATCGGTCACCAGGAAGTATTTAGGCTTACCAGGTGGTCCTGGCAGATTCACGGCAGATTTCAGGAGTCCGCCGCTACTCGGGAACACCCACAGAAGACCAGCGACTTTCACCTACCGGACTATCACCGTCTACGGTCAGCCATTCCAGACTGTTCGACTAACCACTGGCTTTGTAACTTCTCCAACAGATGTCAGTCTGTTGAGCAGGGTCCCACAACCCCGACCACGCAACCCCTGACAGGTATCACACGCCGCCGGTTTAGCCTCAATCCGCTTTCGCTCGCCACTACTCACGGAATCACTATTTGTTTTCTCTTCCTACGGGTACTGAGATGTTTCACTTCCCCGCGTTCCCCCCACACACCCTATGTGTTCAGGTGCGGGTGACATCACATGACTGATGCCGGGTTTCCCCATTCGGACACCCTGGGATCACAGCTTGGTTGACAGCTCCCCCAGGCCTATCGCGGCCTCCCACGTCCTTCATCGGCTCCTGGTGCCAAGGCATCCACCGTTCGCCCTTGACAACTTGACCACAAAGATGCTCGCGTCCACTGTGCAATTCTCAACAAACAACCAACCCACAACCCCACAGCCCCACACCAAAGACCCGACATTCCGCCGGCGGTATGCGAGACCAGGCCGCGCCTGGCGCCTTCCGCCCCCGGGACCATCGTCCACAGGGGCATCTCAAGGCTCTGAAACAACAACCACTCGGGTTGTTCCTTCAGGACCCAACAGGGTGCTTACATCCCTCCCCAGCCGCACCAGAACCCCGTTCCCACCACCGAAGTGGCTGTACTAGGAAA
>NZ_JAHOPD010000020.1:865000-1982500 GCF_019038635.1 Micromonospora sp. WMMB482
TCACAGCCGGCGGTTGGCCAGGCTGGGCAGCTCGGTACGGACGGTCCGCAGCCGCTCCAGGTCGATCTCGGTGACCGTCAGCCCCGGACCGTCGGCGACCTGGCTCAGCACCGTCCCCCAGGGGTCGACGACCATGCTTCGTCCGAAGCA
Organism: Micromonospora sp. WMMB482; assembly: GCF_019038635.1. Lineage (NCBI taxonomy): Bacteria > Bacillati > Actinomycetota > Actinomycetes > Micromonosporales > Micromonosporaceae > Micromonospora > Micromonospora sp. WMMB482. Next base: position 865,151 of record NZ_JAHOPD010000020.1, read on the forward strand.
GGTCCGGCCCGGGTCGTGGTCACCCGTCTGGCCCGCCGCCGCCACGAAGCACTGGTTCTCGATCGCCCGGGCCCGCAGGAGCACCTCCCAGTGGTCCCGCCCGGTGTGCATCATGAACGCCGCCGGCACGACGAGCAGCTCGGCGCCGCCGTCGGTCGCGAGCTGGCGGTACAACTCCGGGAACCGCAGGTCGTAACAGATGGACAGGCCCACCCGGAGGCCCTCGACGTCGACCACCACGGGCTTGTCGCCGGGCGCGACACTCGCCGACTCCCGGTAGGAGACGCGGCCGGGGATCTCCACGTCGTACAGATGGATCTTCCGGTAGGCGGCGGCGAGCGCGCCCTCGCGGTCGAAGACCAGCGAGGTGTTCCAGGTGTGCGCCGGGTCCGGACCGGCCTCGTGGAACGAGCCGGCGATCACCCACATGCCCAGCCGGCGGGCGGCCTCCGCGAAGAACCGCCCCACCGTGCCGTCGACCGGCTCGGCCGGCGGCATCCGGTCGGCGTGACCGAGGTAGTCGACGTACTCCGGAAGGAGGGCGAGATCCGCCCCGGCCGCCGCGGCCCTGACCAGCAGGGCCTCGGCGGCGGCGAGGTTCGCCGCCCGGTCGTCGCGGGCGTTGAGCTGGCAGACGGCGACGCGCATGACCCGAGGGTACGGGCGGATGCGGGCGTGCGACAGGGCTCAGACGCTGGACAGGACGAGCGCTGCCGCGGCGAAGCCGAGCCCCGCGACCTGTGCCGGCCGGAGTCGTTCGCGGTCGACGGCGAGCGCGAGCAGGACGGTGCTCGCCGGATAGAGCGAGGCGATGGCGGCCACCACGCTCAGGTGTCCCCGGCCTGCCGCGGCGAGGAAGAGCGCGTTCGCGGCGGAGTCGAGCAGACCGGCGGCCGCGGCCCAGCCGAGCACACTCCGCCCCAGCCGCAGGCGTGCACCGGTGCGGACGGCGAGCGCGAGGCCGAACGCGATCGAGCTGACGCGTACCGCCAGAACCGGCCACATGCCGGCGGCCTCGTCGGCCTGGCCGAGCAGCGCGAAGAAGACGCCGAAGAGCATCCCGGCGGCCAGCGCCATGCCGATCACGCGGCCGGAGACGCGGCGGGCCGCACCGCGCTCCCCGAGGCTGACCAGCCCGATGGCGACCACGGCGAGCACGGCACCGCCGAGCGCGACAACGCCCGGCGAGTGTGCGAGGACCAGGCCGGCGACGATCGGCACGATCGCCGCGGTGATCGCGGTGACCGGCGCGACGACAGCCATCACGCCGGTGGCGAGAGCGCGGTAGAGCAGCATGACGCCGCCCGCGCCCGCCACCCCGGCGAGCAGTCCCCATCCCAGGTCGACCGGGCTCGGGATGCCCGGCACCACGAGAACGAGGACGAGCAGCAGCGGGACGCTGAGGATCTGCGACACCACAGTCACGGCGATCGGGTCGGCGCGCCGGGACGCCTTGCCGCCGGCGAAGTCGGCCGTGCCGAAGGCGAGCGCGGAGACGGCGGCGAGGACAATGGGGAGCACCCCGCAGTCGTACCATAATAGTGACCGCTAAGGACAGTGTGATGACCGATACCGGTGGACGGGTCGGCGCGGTGACCTCCGCGGTCGCCCGCCAGGTACGTGAGCTACGAGCGGCCCGCGGCTGGTCGTTCGAGGAACTGGCCGGCCGGTCCGGGGTCAGCAAGGGCATGCTGGTGCAGATCGAGGGAGCCAGGACCAACCCGAGCATCGGCACGCTCTGCCGGGTCGCCGACGCGTTCGGCGTCAGCATCGCCCGGCTGCTGGAGCCCGCCGAACAGAGCACGGTACGGGTCAGCGCGGCCGACGAGGCGCCGGTGCTGTGGCGCGGCCCGCACGGCGGCCTGGCGCGTCTGCTCAGCGGACTCGGCGAACCCGACCTGGTCGAGCTGTGGGACTGGCGGATGGAACCCGGGGAGGCGTTGCAGTCCTCCGACCACGCTCACGGCACCCGGGAGATCCTGCACGTGCTCGACGGGGCGGCGACCGTCACCGTGGACGGCGCCGACCACGAGGTACGCGCCGGCGAGACGGTCGAGTTCCACGCCGACCGGGAGCACGGCTACCGCACGGCCGGTGACGGGCCGGTGCGCCTGATGATGGTGGTGGTCACCCCGTCGGGCGAGTGGGACCGGCGGACCCGGTCACGCGGACCGCGCCCGAGCTGATCCGGGCGCGGTCGCGAACGGCGGTCAGGCCGACTTCTCCTCGCGGTCCCGCCGGCGCCGGCCGGTGAACTCGCGGGGCACGATCGTCGGGTTGACGTTCTCCAGGACGACCTCGCGGGTGATCAGCACCCGGGCGGCGTCGGGGTTGCTCGGCACCTCGTACATCACGGAGAGGAGGACCTCCTCCATGATCGCCCGCAGGCCGCGAGCGCCGGTGCCGCGGAGCATGGCCTGGTCGGCGATGGCCTCCAGTGCGGGCTGCTCGAACTCCAGCTCGACGCCGTCCAGCTCGAACAGGCGCTGGTACTGCCGGACCAGCGCGTTACGCGGCTCGGTGAGGATCCGCACCAGGGCGGTGCGGTCGAGGCTGCGCACGTTGGTGATCACCGGAAGCCGGCCGATGAACTCGGGGATGAGCCCGAACTTCAACATGTCTTCCGGCATGACCTGGCTGAAGATGTCGTCCGTCGACCGCTCGGACACCGACCGGAGCCGGGCACCGAAGCCGGTGCCGCCGGAGCCGGTGCGGGCCTCGATGATCTGATCCAGCCCGGCGAACGCGCCACCGCAGATGAACAGCACGTTCGTGGTGTCGATCTGGATGAACTCCTGGTGCGGGTGCTTGCGCCCGCCCTGCGGTGGCACGTTGGCCACAGTGCCTTCGAGCATCTTCAGCAGCGCCTGCTGCACGCCCTCGCCGGAGACGTCACGGGTGATCGACGGGTTCTCCGACTTGCGGGCGATCTTGTCGACCTCGTCGATGTAGATGATGCCCGTCTCGGCGCGCTTGATGTCGTAGTCGGCAGCCTGGATCAGCTTCAGCAGGATGTTCTCGACGTCCTCACCGACGTAGCCCGCCTCGGTGAGCGCGGTGGCGTCGGCGATCGCGAACGGCACGTTGAGCATCCGGGCGAGCGTCTGCGCCAGGTGCGTCTTGCCGCAACCGGTCGGGCCGAGCAGCAGGATGTTGGACTTGGCCAGCTCCACCCCGTCGGTGCCGGAGCCCGGCGCGCCTGCGGCCTCGGCCTGGATCCGCTTGTAGTGGTTGTAGACCGCGACGGCGAGCGCCTTCTTGGCCTGCTCCTGACCGACGACGTAGTTGTCGAGGAACTGGCAGATCTCCATCGGCTTGGGAAGCTCTTCCCACTTCACCTCGCCGGACTCGGCCAGCTCCTCTTCGATGATCTCGTTGCAGAGATCGATGCACTCGTCGCAGATGTAGACACCAGGCCCCGCGATGAGCTTCTTGACCTGCTTCTGCGACTTGCCGCAGAAGGAGCATTTCAGTAGGTCGCCGCCGTCACCGATCCGTGCCACCTACGTTCTCCCTGCACTCGTCGGCCGGAACGCCGGCCCTGACCTGCGGGCGCCGGAGCGCCCGTCCGTCCTGTCGTCCCACCATGCTGTCGGCTCCACCCGATCCGACCGGCGGAGCGGTACAGACCCGACGTTACCCGGTGGCCGGGTTTTCTCCGACCCCCAAAACGGGTGTGTCAGAGGTCGACCGGGAACGATACCCCGATCGACCTCCGACCACACGTTGCTCAGCCCGCGGCGTGCGACGCCAGCAGACCCTTCTTGCGGCTGGTGAGGATCGTGTCGACCAGCCCGTACTCCTTGGACTCCTCGGCCGTCATGATCTTGTCACGGTCGATGTCCTTGCGGACCTGCTCGATCGGCCGGTTGCAGTGCCGGGAGAGCATGTCCTCCAGCTGCGTCCGCATCCGCAGGATCTCCCGCGCCTGGATCTCGATGTCCGAGCCCTGGCCGTAGCCGCCCTCGGTGGCCGGCTGGTGGATGATGATCCGGGAGTTGGGCAGCGCCATCCGCTTACCCGGGGTGCCCGCGGAGAGCAGCACCGCCGCCGCGCTCGCCGCCTGCCCGAGGCAGACGGTCTGGATGTCCGGGCGGACGTACTGCATGGTGTCGTAGATCGCCGTCATGGCGGTGAAGGAGCCACCGGGCGAGTTGATGTACATGATGATGTCGCGGTCCGGGTCGGTGCCCTCCAGCGTCAGCAGCTGGGCCATCACGTCGTTGGCCGACGCGTCGTCCACCTGGACGCCGAGGAAGATGATCCGGTCCTCGAAGAGCTTGTTGTACGGGTTGGACTCCTTCATCCCGTACGACGTGCGCTCGACGAACGACGGCAGGACGTAGCGGTTGTGCACGGCCGCGAACTGGGGCGGCAGGCTCAGGTCGGTCATCGTCAGCTCCTCGCTCAGCTCAGGGTCCCGGCGCCATCCGGAACCTGGGCGGCTCCGATGATCACCTTGTCGATGAAGCCGTAGTCCATGGCCTCCTGGGCGGTGAACCAACGGTCGCGGTCCGAGTCGGCCTCGATCTGCTCCTGGGACTGGCCGGTGTGGAACGCGACCCGCTCCTGGAACATCCGCTTGGTGTAGAGCATCTGCTCGGCCTGGATCGCGATGTCCGACGCGGTGCCGCCGAGACCGCCCGAGGGCTGGTGCATCATGATCCGCGCGTGCGGCAGGGCGTAGCGCTTGCCCTTGGTGCCCGCGCAGAGCAGCAGCTGGCCCATGGAGGCGGCCATGCCCATCGCCACGGTCGACACGTCGTTGTCGATGTACTGCATGGTGTCGTAGATGGCCATGCCGGAGTAGACCGAGCCACCCGGCGAGTTGATCCAGAGGAAGATGTCGCGGTCCGGGTCCTCCGCGGCGAGCAGCAGGAGCTGCGCGCAGATGCGGTTGGCCACCTGGTCGTTCACCTCGCTGCCCAGGAAGATGATCCGTTCCTTGAGCAACCGGTTGTAGACCGAGTCGTCGAGGTTGCCAATGGAGTCGCCACCGCGGGCCTCGTTCACCCGGAGCGACTTCTTGGGGATGTGCATGTCGGTCATGGCAGCCCTTCGCTCTCCGTACCGTCCTACCCGACACTAACCGCTCAGCCGGGAGGCGCACTCCCGGTCGGGGCACTGTTCGCTCTCAGCGCAGTCACCCGCACGGCGTACCCCGGAAAGGGTTTCGGCCGCCTCCCGGCGCGCAGCGCGGGACGGCGGCCGACACCCTCACGGTCAGTGCTGGTGGTCGTGCTCGGCCTCGTTCTGGGCCCGCAGCGCGTCGAGGGAGACCTCGTTGCCCGCCGAGTCCTTGATCTTGATCTTCTCCATCACGGCGGCGAGCGCCTTGCCCCGGCGGACGTCGCCGAAGACGGCCGCGGCGGCGCCGGAGCGGACCAGCTGGTCGTAGTACTGCTGCGGGGCCATGCCGGCGCGCTGCGCCCGGTGCACGATCTCGTGACCGAACTCGTCGTCGGAGACCTGCACGTCCTCGGCGTCGGCCAGGGTGTCCAGCAGGAGCTGGATCTTGACGCCGTCGGTCGCCGCCTCGGTCAGCTCGGCGTCGATCTGCTCCTCGGTCTTCTCCTCCGCCGCGAGGTACTCCTCCAGGGAGGCGCCGATACGCTCGAGCTGGTCGACCATCGCGGCCTTGCGGCTCTCGACCTCCTCCTTGACGACGCCCTCGGGCGCCGGCACCTCGGCGGCGGCCACCATCTGCTCCAGGGCCTTGTCACGGGCGGCGTAGATCTGCTCGACCTGCTTGCCCCGGGTGACCCGCTCCCGCAGGTCGCCGCGCAGCTCCTCGATGGTGTCGAACTCGCTGGCCATCTGCGCGAAGTCGTCGTTGAGCTCGGGGAGCTCCTTCTCCTTGACCGTGCGGACGGTCACCGCCACATCGGCGTCACGGCCGGCGTAGTCGCCGCCGACGAGCTGCGTGGTGAAGGTGGTGCTGTCGCCGGCGGCCAGGCCGACCAGCGCCTCGTCCAGACCCGGCAGGAGCTGCTTGCTGCCCACCTCGTGCGAGATGTTGCTCGCCGAACCGCCCGGGACCTCCTCGCCGTCGACCGTGGCGTTCAGGTCGATCTGCACGAAGTCGCCCTCCTGGGCGGCCCGCTCGACGGTCTTCAGCGTCGCGAACCGCTCGCGCAGGCTGTTGATCTGCTCGTCGATCTCGCTGTCGGCGATCTCGATCTCGTCGACGGTCACCTCGATGGTGGCCGGGTCCGGCAGGGTGATCTCCGGCCGGACGTCCACCTCGGCGGTGAAGTTGAGCGAGTCGCCGTCGTTGAACTCCGTGATGTCGACCTCGGGACGGCCGAGCGTCTTCAGGTCGTGCTCCCGGACCGCGGCGAGGATGTTCTGCGGGATGGCCTCCTGGATCGCCTCGTTGAGGACGGTCCCCCGGCCCACCCGCTGGTCGATCACGGCGGACGGGACCTTGCCCCGGCGGAAGCCGGGAACCTGGACCTGCTGGCCGATCTCCCGGTACGCCTTCTTGAGGCTCGGCTCGAGCTCGACGAACGGCACCTCGATGGCGAGCCGCACGCGCGTCGGGCTCAGAGTCTCGACGGTGCTCTTCACAGGCGTACTCCTTGACGGATCTGGGTGTTGAGTCTGGGGCGTGATTGCGCGCATCGAGTGTAGGCGAGCCGGCCGACGGCATCGGCAGGGCCCGGGTACCGCGCGGAGAAAACCGGCGGTTCCCGGGACGATCCGGTCGCGAACGACAGTCGGGGTGGCGGGATTTGAACCCACGGCCCCTCGCTCCCAAAGCGAGTGCGCTACCAAGCTGCGCCACACCCCGGTGGCGACGAAGAGTGTATGCCGTCCGGTCCTCCGCGCGGGTGACCGGGGCGCGGCGTGGCGGCGGCCCCGCGCCGTCGGGCGGCCGGACGCCGTCGGGCGGCGGCCGGACGCCAGCTCGGGTAAGTGGCTGGGTCCGAGGGCGCGGGAAGGCGCCACCTCGCCGAAGTGGTGTGGATCTTGCCGGTCGACGCCGTGCGCGGGGTATGCGCTTCGCGACGTCTACCGGGATTCGGTACGCTGTCGGCGCGTCCCGCGATGGCGGGGTGCGCGCGGGCGTAGCTCAATGGCAGAGCTTCAGTCTTCCAAACTGACGGTGCGGGTTCGATTCCCGTCGCCCGCTCCACCCACGAAGGCCCAGGTGGACCGCATGATCGCGGCGCCTGGGCCTTTCACCTTCTCCCCCATCTTGGATCTTGCGTGCCATCCGCGTGCCGTTCACGCTCGGCGGCGGCCGTTTCCGGCGATGCGACGGTCCATTGCCTGCGCTATCGCGCGGTCACGCTCGCTGGTGGCGTGCTGGTGGATCGGCGGGCGGATCACCTCGCCGGGCACCACAAGGGCTACCAGCCTCCCCGGGCGGCCTACGACTGCCCGACGAGGAGATCGGCCTCACTAGCTCATGCAGGGCTGGTGTCTCTCGGGACGTACCTCCCGGGTTCGGACCTATGCAGGGGTGAACGTGCCGGCGCTCAGGTGAATCACCATTCCGACCAGAGCCAGCACGTCCACCGCCAAGAGGACGAGGTGTACACACCGGTACCGGCGCACCATCGTGCCGGCCATGAGCGTCGCCGGCGTGTACTCCAAGAGCGTCGCTATCCTTCTCAAGCGCGCGACCCGGGACCACCGGTTGGGAGGGCCCGCGCCAGGGGTCAGGGCGGCAATCGGAACAGGCGAGTGCCCGGAAATCTGCAGCTCGATGCTGAATCCGTCGATCCGGACGCCGTCGACCAGTGACCGCGGAACGCTGTATCTGACGAGCGGGTTGGCCACGACTACATGCGTGCGGGTCACCGCCACGAAGGCAGCCGGCCCCGCGAGGTACACGAGTAGCACCGGCGTGCCGATCACCGGAAGGACCAGCATCGCGGTCTGGATACCGCCCTCCCACAGCCCCCAGATGCCGGTCGGAACGAGCATGGCGATCGCTGACAGGGCGAGGGGGTCCATCCGCCGGATCATGGGCTCAACTCCTCACCAGCCCCGCTCACTGCCACACGTGACAGGGTGCGCCGGTCAGCGTCGGTGATCCAGGCTAGCGGCAGTGTTCGATACCGGCCGGCAGCAGCCTTGATCCTTGCAAGGCAGTGGCTGTGCCGGGCAACCCACGGGCCGGTAACCGTGGCGCACAGCGGTCGTGAGCGGGCACGAGCGGCGTTCGGCGATGCCGCCTGCCGCAGGTGTTTCGGGCATCACGGCCCGTTGAGCGCGCTCTTCAGGACTGACGGTGCGGGTTCGATTCCCGTCGCCCGCTCCACCGGCCTCCGACCCGGTTCGGGCCGCCCCTGCCTCAGGTCTGCCGGGCGATCCGCCTTGCATAGCCGAGGCACATCGCTGTCCCCCTCGCTGGACGCGTGCTGACAGATCAACGCCGCCAGCAAGGGCTACCACCCTCACCGGAAGGTCTGGCGCCTGCCCCGGGATCCGCCTCACGAACTCAACGGCCGGACCCCTGGAGCGCCGAAGCCAGCAGTTCGTACGTGGCTTGGTCGAAGGCGACCAGGCGGACGTGCTCGACGTTCGTAGGTGTTGCTCTCATGGTCGAGATTGCGATCCTCGCCGCCTGGTCGGCCGGAAACCCGTAAACGCCAGTAGCGATGGCTGGGAAGGCGACGCGGCGAGCGGCGACCTCATCGGCAACCTCAAGGCTGCGCCGGTAGCACGACGCCAGGACATCGGCCTCACCGTAGCCGCCGCCTTCCCACACCGGACCGACGGTGTGAATGACATGGCGTACCGGTGGGTCCAGATCGAACGCCGGCGTGGCGACCGCGTCGCCCGGATCGCACGGTGCCAGCGCAGCACCCGCCTGGGCCAGCCGCGGTCCGGCTGCACGATGGATTGCCCCGTCTACACCGCCGCCGCCCAGCAGTGACTCATTCGCCGCGGTAACGATGGCATCGACGTCCTCGTGGGTGATGTCACCAAGGACAACTTCGATCACAGGCACCGATCGATGATGCCACCAGAGCGCTTCCCCGGCAGACGGCCTCCGCCGCTTCGATCCTGTCCGCTCTCACCGACCGAGAAACCGCACGATGGCTTCGCGCAGTTGCCGGTCCGGCACACGCGGCTCACGGTCCGGGCCGGAGAACGGGCGACCGGCGACGAGCTCGGCCAGAACGCATCGCAGCCCCTCCCGTTCGGCTCCCAGGCCAGACCACGCCGACTCGGGGAGCCGCAGCACGTTGGCGAGCAGGTCGCCCGGGTAGCAGTCACCCTCCGCCAACGGATCGCGAAGCAGAACCTGCGACGCGAGGGGCAGCAGAGCAGGCACGCCGATTTCTTGCCCGAGCATGATCCGCAGGTCTTCGACCGTGAACTCAGCCAGCGGCTTGCGTCGTAGCTCCACGCAGCGCCGCACGAGAGACGTGGCGTCCCGGCCGGGGTCCGGCCAGACGTCCCGTTCGAGCTGCTCGATCGTCGTCACGGCGGTCAGGCTAGCCCGCGTCCCGCAACTGTCTTCCACTTCCCGGACCGCTTCCGGGCTTCGGCGCAACGCAGCCGTCCGGAGGATGGACGAACAACCGAAGACCCATCGGCACCCGCTGGTGGCGAGCCGGGCCGAGCACGAACCCTGCGGCCACGAACGAGATGGGAGTGGTTGACTCATGACGAGCCGCTGGCATGTCCTGACCGAGGCTGAGCGGGAGCAGTGGACGTACACGCCGTCGGTCGGCGTGGGACCTCTGCGGTTCGGGATGAGCCACGACGAGGCGGCCGAGGCGCTGCCCGGGTTCGCCGCGTCGGTTTCGGTCGCACACCGCGACTTCGACCGGCCGACGAAGGCGGAGTTCCGCAACGCGTGCGTCCCTGCCCACGCCACAGCGGTCACGGCTTATTTCAGCAGCTCAGAGGGCCTGTTCTGCGTGGTCGTCGATGCCCGGTACGGACCACAGCTGACGCTGGACGGGATCAGGCTGGTCGGACGTGTGCCGTCCCGGCTGGAGGAGCAGTTCCTGAGCTACGTGCTGGCTCGCGGCATCGCGCCGCAGTACGCCCCGGAAGGCGATCCGGCCTCCGACGACCTGGGGATCGTCCAGCGGGCGGGCGACGTCGTGCTGTCCCGGCCGGTGTTCGCGGTCGTCCGCGAGCGCGCGAACACCCTGTGGGACTGCGTGCCGTACGACGAGTCGGGCGTCCCTTGATCAGCCGGCTCGGCTGGTCGCGACCGGGTCGGTGGCGGGCACTGCCGGATCCCGTCGCCTCGCGAACACGATCACGCCGATCGGAAGGAGCACGAGCCACAAGGGCACCAGCACGGGGACGAACCCGCGCCAGACGGGCCACACCGGCTCGGCGAGCCGGTGCACGGCCAGGTCCGTCCAGGTGACGACGGCAGCCGGGAAAAGACTGGCGGTCACCAGCGTGCCGACCACCAGCGGTACGGGCCGACGACTCCGCGCCACCACCCAGAACAGCGCCGCACCGGCGGCGGCGCCGAGCAGGGTGCCGGTGATCGTGGCGGCGCGGAATCCGCCGGGAGCGGACTGCGTGATGCTCAGCCTCGACGCGTACCTCGTATGGGTGAGCGTGACCGTCAAGCCGTCCCGCTCGGCCCGCCAGCCGTCGCACGCGGCGCCCGGCACCGGACGGAGTTCCCGCCACCCGCGCGTCTCGGCGGCACGCCGCACCTGCTCCGACAGCGTGCAGTCGGGGCCGTCGCCGTACTGGAACTCGACCCGGCTGCCGCCGACGTCATCGGCGGCCAGAAAGACGCCGTACCGGTAGCCGCGCATCGTCATCGAGCCGCTCGGCTCGGCACCGGGGAGCAGTTCACCGGCCGCACTCCGAGCTTTCTCGGGGCTCAGCGGTTCGGCGCCCCGGCCGCCGTACCAGGAGCCGACGGCCAGCCCGGCCGTGCCGAACAGCAGCGCACCGAGCAGCGTCATCGCGACGTACCCCAGCCGACGCCCCACCGGCCCACCCCCTGTCGCCGTGCGGCACAGCGTAGGCGTCGCACGCCGTCCGCGGTGCCCCGTGCGAGGACGGTCGCCGCCTCGCAGGTATCCACGACTATTCGGTGGTCTGCCGGGCGGGTTCGAGTGGGATCACGGTTCTACCACCGCCAGATCTGGGTCAGGCCGTCGCCCTGCAGCAGCGGTGGCCACCACACGGCCATGTCGAGACCCAGGGCGGCGGCGTTCAGCAGCCAGCCGCCCGCCCACCCCACGAGCAGGCCCAGGCTCAGCCACCGCCGAAAGAAGGCCAGGCCCAGGGACGCCACCAGAATCGTGAGCCCGAGAGCGGCGTGGGCGAGCACGAACGTGCGTACCGCCTCGAAGTTGACGGCGAACCTGCCCCCGGCCTCCAGATCCACGTCGCTGTAGCCGCCCATCCGCCAGATGACGACGGGCACGGCGGCGGCCACCAGCGCGTGACCGAGCAGGGCCGTACCGACGCCGACGGACAGCAGACCCCTTGAGCGGGCGCTCCGCCGTGGAACCTCCACCGATGCCTCTGACACGATCATCTCCACCCGTGCTCGCCTCGCGGCCGGCACCCGCGCCGGGCTGTGAGTGTCGGCATCCGACGGATCGCTGTCAACGGGTCCGCGCCGGCGTGCCTAGTAGTGGTCCTCGATCGGCCGGCGGGCCTCGTCGAACAGCGCCGGCCCGTCGTACCGGACCGGGCGTGGTGCCGCAGTGGCGGGCTTGACCTGCTCGAACTGCTCGGTGGAGAGCGCGTACACGACCCGGCCGAGGCCCGATGCGTCGATCGCCACAGTGCACATCGGGCAGGGCTGGCAACTGGTGTACATCGTGGTCGCGACCGCCGCCTCGGGGGCGAGCTGCCGGGCGGCCCAGCGGGCCAGTTTCAGCTCCGGGTGGGCGGTGACGTCCTTGTCGGAGACCACCGTGTTGTGGTCCTCGATCAGGACGGCGCCGTCCGCGCCGACGAGCAGCGACGCGAACGGCCGCTCGCCGGACGCGCCGGCCCGGTCGGCGAGTTCCACGGCGCGGCGCAGGAACGCCTCGTCGTCGGGTGTCATCAGCCCTCCACGTGTTCAGTCTGCGGCGATCTGCTCGACGGATCGGGCGGCGACGGCGAGCAGGGCCGGGTCGCCGCTGCGGGCGTACGCGTCGCTCAGGGTGTCGACGAATTTGATCGCGTGCGCGTCCCCGGTGTCCAGCGCCCGCGCCATGACCTCGTCGAGTTCCGGCCCGGCGGCCGGCGGGAGGAAACGGGCCCCGGCCGGGGCGTAGGCGGCCGTGACGGCGGCGGTCGCCGCCCAGGCGGCGGCCAGGCTCGGCTGCCACAGCGTCGGCGGCAGGGCCGGCAGGGTACGCAGGACGGCGTTCGGCGCGGTCGACGCGTGCACGAGCATCACCGGGCTGGCGTACCCGTGCGTGCCGTGCCGGAGCACCGCGGCGTCGACCACAGCGGCGAGCCGGGTGGGCACGTCGGCGGCGGCGTCGCCGGGCACCGCCGCCGCCACGGCCGGCCACCGGTCCAGGTCGGCGAGCTGCGCCAGTCGGGACCGGATGCCGAACCGCTGATCGGGTACGCGGGGCACGGCGTCGAGCGCGGACCGGGCGTCGGTTCCGGGGTACGGCCCGGCGCCGGGCGGGGCCAGCGGCTGCCAGCGGGCGGCCCAGTAGGCGAGCCCATGGCCGAGTTCGGCCACACGTGGTGCGGTCTCGGCGTCGAGCAGCGCGCGTACGGCGTGCCCGACCCGGATGACGCCGTGGGTGGCCCCGGCGGCGATGCCCGGCAGCAGGCGCGGCCACCAGCGGGCCAGCACGTCGCGCCACGGGTCGCCGGTCAGCTCACGGTCGAAGAGGTCGAGCCAGTCGCCGGTACGCACCGGGTCGCCGAGCGGGTCGCGCCACTCCTCGGGAGCGATGCGCCCGATGCCGCGCGGGCGTTCCTCCAGCCGGTCGGAGTACGCGTCGATCCAGCGGTGCACCGCCCGCTCGTGGCCGTGGCGCACCAGCGCCTCCGCCGCCATCGGCACGTGGTTGGACAGCCACCCGTCGCGCTCGGGACCGGTGTCACGTACGCGCTCGTACGCCTCGTCGAGTACGGAGTCCAGCACACCGGGAAGCGTCCGACCTGAAGTGCGGTTCAGGTCAAGCGGCGGCGGATCCGCGCCATGTCCTCCTCGGGGAGCGCGTCGGCCACCAGCAGCCGGGGCAGCAGGCCCGTCTCCAGTGTCGTCCCCCGGAACACCAGCGCCACCGTCACGTCGTGGTCGGGCCGGTGCACGACCTCGACCGGGTCTCCGGCCCCGACGCTGCCCGGCGTGATCACCCGCAGGTACGCCCCGGGCCGTACCGCCTCGGTGAACCGCTTGATCCAGCCGCGTTCGCCCAGCCACCCCTGGAACGTGCCGCAGGGGATGCGCGGGCAGGAGACCTCCAGCACCAGGTCCGGCCCGATCCGCCACCGCTCGCCGATCAGCGCGCCGTTGACGTCCAGCCCGGTGGTGGTCAGGTTCTCCCCGAAGCTGCCGTCGGCGAGCGGGCGGCCCAGCTCGGCCTCCCAGTGGTCGAGATCCTCCCGCGCGTACGCGTAGACCGCCTGGTCGGTGCCGCCGTGGTGGGCCACGTCGTAGACCCGGTCACCGGCGAGCCCGACCGCGCCGGTGCCCTTGGGACCGGGCGCGGTGACGGCGACCCGGCCGTCCACGGGACGCTTGTCGATGCCGGTGGCGCCGATTCCCTTCCACGGGTTCGGCTGCGGTCGGCCCACGTTGACGGAGATCACCCTCATGCCGGCGACGGTATGCGGCAGGGGGCCGTCCCGGCCAGTCCATTCCCCGGGCCGGGTGGGCGGCGCGGCGGCGCGGGCTGCGTACGATGCGGGCCGGACATCCTCGTCGGGTGGTGGAGGTAGCCGCGGATGGCAGACCAGCAGGACGGTTTCGCCCTCGGCGTGGACCTCGGCACCTCGAACACCGTGGCGGTGCTGCGCTGGCCGGACGGGCGGACCCGGCCGGTGCTCGTCGACGGCCACCCGATCATGCCGTCCGGCGTGTACGCCGACGCCGACGGTCACCTGCACGTCGGGCGGGACGCGCAGCGCCTGGCCCAGGCCGACCCGGCCGGCTTCGAGCCGAACCCGAAGCGCCGGGTCGACGAGGAGACCGTGGAGCTGGGCGGGCGGGCGTACCGGCCGGCGGAGCTGCTGGCCGCGACGCTGCGCGCGGTAGCGGACGCGGCGGTGGCGGCGGTCGGGATGCTGCCCCCGGCGGTGGTCACCCACCCGGCGGCCTGGACGCCGGCCCGGCGTCAGGTGCTGCACGACGCGCTGGAACTCGCCGGCTGGCCGGCGGCGGCCGAGCACACGCTCGCCGGACCGATCGCGCCCGGCACCCGCCTGCTGCGCGAGCCGGTAGCCGCGGCGCGCTACTTCACGCAGGTGCTGCGCCGGCCGGTGCCGGTGGGCGGTGCGGTGGCGGTGTTCGACTTCGGCGGCGGCACGCTCGACGTGGCGGTGCTGCGCAACGAGGGCGCCGACCCGTGGGGCGACTCCGGTTTCCAGCTGGTCGCCACCGGCGGGATCCCCGACCTCGGCGGTCTCGACCTGGACGCGGCCCTGCTCGGACGGCTCGGCGAGCTGGTCGGCCCGGCCCACCCGCGCGAGTGGGCCCGGCTGACCGATCCGGCGACCACCGCCGAGCGGCGGGACCGCCAGCAGCTCTGGGACAACGTGCGCGGCGCCAAGGAGATGCTGTCTCGGGCCATGGTGGCGCCGGTCGCCGTACCGGGGGTGGAGGCGGCGGTGCCGCTGTCCCGGGAGGACTTCGAACACCTCGCCGCGCCGCTGCTGGCCCGGGCGGTGACGGAGACCCGGGAGGTGACCGCCGCCGCCGGGCTGCGCCCCGAGCAGCTCTCCGGCCTGTTCCTGGTCGGCGGGTCGACCCGGGTGCCGCTCGTGGCCCGGCTGCTGCACGCCGAGCTGGGCATCGCGCCCACGGTGCTGGAACAGCCGGAGATGCCGGTCGCCGAGGGCGCGCTCACCGACCTGCCGCTGCCCCGGCGGTCCGGCCGCCCCGCCGTGCCGGCCCAGCCGGCGTCGGCACCACCCGCGCCGGCCGGATCCGCGCCGGTCCGGCCCGGATCGGCCCAGCCCGCACCGCCCGCGGGCGAGCCGGACACCGACGCGGCCACTGTCGCCGCCGGTGCGACGAGGACGAACCCGACCGCGCCGCTCGGCGGGGCGGACGCGGCGTCCGCCGGACCGCACGGCACGCTGGTCGCCGACGGCACCGTCCCGCAGACGTCCCCCACGAGGTACGACGGCAGGCCGCTCGCCGGTGGTCCGGCCCCGCACCCGAGGTACGACCCGGGCGCCTCCGGTTTCGTGCCGCCCGCCGCGCACCACGCCGGATCCGGCGTACCCGGGATGATGCCGTCCCCGCCCGGCGGAGGATGGCCGCCGGCGGGGCCCGGTCCCGGCGTACCCGGGGCGCCCTTCTCCCCCGCTGCGGGCGGCGTCCGGCCCGGCGGCGGCCGGCCACGGCGCGGCCGGTGGATCGCGCTCGGCGCGGGTCTGGTGGTCGTCGCCGTGGCGGCGTCGGTGCTGCTCTGGGTGTTCCGGGACCGGCATCCGGCGCTGGACTTCCACACCGCCGAGCTGGTGACCACGGTGGCCGCCGGTGACACGCGGCCGGACCAGATGTTCACCGCGACGCTCGGGGAGCGCGCCTACCTGGCCCGTTCGCTGCCCGACGACCACCTCCAGGTGACAGCCGTGGAGGCGGCCACCGGCAAGACGGTGTGGGAGAAGCGGACCGACGCGAGCGCGCCGCGGTGGGCGGGGATCCGGGCGCTGCCCGACGGGTTGCTCGTCCTCGGCGACGCCACCGGCAGTGACACCCCCCGCGTGCTCGCGGTGCTCGACGGCGGTTCCGGCAAGCAGCGCTGGCGGACCGACGTCGGCCGCGACGACACCCTCTACCTCGGGCCGGACACGGTGGTCCGCCTGGACCGCACCGGCGAACGCCTGGCCGGGCTGCGGCTGGACGACGGGCGGCAGCGGTGGGAGCGGCCCAACCCGCGCACCGAGTACGGCGACGCGCGCACGAGGGTGGTGCCGGTCGGCACCGGCGCGGCACTGGACGGGCCCGCCGACGCCGAGGGCTCGCCGCTCGCCCCGTGGGCGGGTAAGGCGGACCGGCTCGTGCAGGTCGGCGCGGACCGGTCGGTCCGGGTTCTGGACATGCGCAGCGGGAAGATCCTCAAGGAGCGGGGCAACGTGGCCGGCCTCGACGATCCGATGGCCGCCCGCGACGACCGGCTGTACGTGGCGGAGAACGACAGGGGGCTGCGGCTGCTCTCCTACGACCTGTCCGGGCTCGGCACACCGAGCGTGCTGTACGAGGCGCCGGAGCAGGGCGGCCGGGTGAAGGATCTCGTCACCTGCGGGGAGCGTCGCGCCTGCCTGCTGGAGACGCCCGGCGGCGGCGCCGACGACACCCGGGTGGTGGCGGCGACCGAGGGTGAGGGCACCCGGCAGTGGCCGGCGCCGCGCGCCGAGACGCTGGTGCCGGTCGGTGAGCACGTGCTGGCCGGACGGGACTCGCCGGACGCGGTGACGCTGTTCGCGCCGGACGGCACTGCGGTGCTGCGCGACCGGGACGGCACGGCGGTCCGGCTGGACGCCGGCAACCTGCTGATCTTCTCCGAGGCGCCGAGCGCGTACGAGGACGACCGCGTCCTCGCCGGGACGGCGGTGGACGGCAAGCCGGTCGAGATGGGGCAGCTCAAGCAGATCCGCAGCGAGTCCTGCTCCTGGAACACCGAGATGCTGGTGTGCGGCGCGGAGAAGGAGTTCCGGCTGTACCGGTTCGCCGGCTGACCGGAAGCCGGACGTTCCTCCAGGCCCAGGTCGCCACCACCGCCACCGACGACCCGGACGTGGAGATCACGGTGAGCTGGCGGACGGCCGACGGCGCCACCGGCTCGTTCCCGCTGTACTGCTTCGAGGACTCGGGCGAGTACCGGTACCACTACGCGCTGCCGCAGCCGGTGCCGAGCCGGCCGGTGACGCCGTCGCTCTGGCCGGACGCGACCCCGCCGCCGGCCGGCTACCAGAAGGACTTCATCGACGCGTACCTGACGTCGGCGGACATCAAGGCGCGCCTCGCCCGGCTCGGCCGCCAGTACAGGTGGAACGAGGCCACCGGGCAGTGGGAGGGCGTCGGCTTCCAGCCGCCGTTCGACGAGGCGCACGCCGAGGCGCAGGAGTACGCCGGCGGCCTGGTGGAACTGGTCCGGGTCGTCCGCGACTACGCCGCCGGCAACCCGGCCCGGCGCTGACCGCGCCAGCACCGCGTCGGTCCGTCCGGCTCGTCCGGCCGCGACCGCGCCGGGGTGGTCAGCCCGCGGCGCCGAGGTCGCGGAAGACGGCCAGCGCGCCCGGGTCGTCGATGGTCGCCGGGACCGGCTCGTCACGCCCCTCCACCAGGCCCCGCATCGTGCGGCGCAGGATCTTCCCGGAGCGGGTCTTCGGCAGCGCCGGCACCACTGTCACCCGGCGGAAGGCGGCCACCGGGCCGATCCGCTGCCGGACCAGCGCGACCAGTTCGGCGGCGAGCGCGTCCGGATCCACGTCGGCGCCGGCCTTGAGCACCACGTACCCGCTGGGTACCTGCCCCTTGAGCGCGTCGGCAACGCCGATCACCGCGCACTCGGCCACCGCCGGGTGCGTCGCCAGAACCTCCTCCATCGCGCCGGTGGACAGGCGGTGCCCGGCCACGTTGATGACGTCGTCGGTGCGGCCCATCACGTACAGGTAGCCGTCCTCGTCGAACCGGCCGCCGTCGCCGGTGAGGTAGTGGCCGGGGAACGTGGACAGGTAGGAGCGGACGAACCGCTCGTCGTCACCCCAGAGCGTGGGCAGGCAGCCGGGCGGCAGCGGCAGCCGGATCACGATCGAGCCGTCAGTGCCGGGCGGCACGTCCCGGCCCGCGCCGTCGACCACGCGCACGTCGTAGCCGGGCACCGGCACCGTCGGCGACCCCGGCTTGATCGGCAGCGGCTCCAGGCCGCGCGGGTTGCCGCCACCGGCCAGCCGGTCTCCGTCTGCCACCAGTTGTCCACCACCGGTACGCCGAGCCGCTGGCCCGCCCAGGCCCAGGTGTCCGGGTCCAGCCGCTCACCGGCGAGGAACAGGGTACGCAGCGCGCTCAGGTCGTACCGGGTGATGTGCTCGCCGTCCGGGTCCTGGCGGCGGATCGCCCGGATCGCGGTGGGCGCGGTGAACAGGGCGGCCACCCGGTGCTCGGCGGCGACCCGCCAGAACGCCCCGGCGTCGGGGGTGCCGACCGGCTTGCCCTCGTAGAGCACGGTGGTCGCACCGGTGAGCAGCGGCGCGTACACGATGTAGGAGTGGCCGACCACCCAGCCCACGTCGGAGGCCGCCCAGAAGACCTCGCCCGGCTCGATGCCGTAGACGTGGCGCATCGACCACCGCAGCGCCACCGCGTGCCCGCCGTTGTCCCGCACCACGCCCTTGGGCCGCCCGGTGGTGCCGGAGGTGTAGAGGACGTAGAGCGGGTCGGTGGCGGCCACCGGCTCGCACGGCGCCGGTTCCGCGTCCGCCATCACCTCGGCCCAGGTCAGGTCGCGGCCGGGCACCAGCGGGGCCGGCTCCTGCGGGCGCTGCACCACCACGCAGCGCTCCGGCGCGTGCGCGGCCTCGTCGAGCGCGGCGGCGAGGATCGGGTGGTACGGGACCACCCGGTCGGCCTCGATCCCGCAGGAGGTGGCCACCACCACCTTCGGCCGCGCGTCGTCGATCCGGACGGCCAGCTCGTGCGCGGCGAAGCCACCGAAGACCACCGAGTGCACCGCGCCGATCCGGGCGCAGGCCAGCATGGCGATCACCGCCTCCGGCACCATCGCCAGGTAGAGCAGCACCCGGTCGCCCCGGCCGACGCCGAGTCGGCGCAGCGCACCGGCGAACCGGGCCGTCTCGGCGAGCAGTCCGGCGTAGGTGAGCGTGCGGACCGTGCCGGTCACCGGGCTGTCGTGGATCAGCGCGGGCTGGTCGCCCCGCCCGGCGGCGACGTGCCGGTCGAGCGCGTTGTGGCAGGTGTTCAGCACCCCGTCGGGGAACCAGCGGTACAGCGGCGCCGCCTCCTCGTCGAGGATGCGTTCCGGCGGGATGACCCAGTCGATGCCGGCCGCCGCGTCCCGCCAGAAGCCGGCCGGGTCGGCGATGCTCCGCTCGTACGCTGATCGATACGCGCCCATGCCGTCATGCTGCGCCGCGGTGCCGGGCCGGCACGACGGCCGGGCGGGTCCGGTGCGCCGGAAGCACGCCCCGGCTCGCTGAACGGCCGCTCACGGCGGTCAGCGGTAGCGGCCCGCGGCCGTTTCCGGCGGCCCGGACGAGGGTAGGGCGGGCACATGGAGACGAACACGAAGGCGTACCTGGTGGGCGGTCCCCGCGACGGCAGCAGCCAGGACGCGGACGGCAAGGCCCTGGTGGAGATCGAGCTCGACGGGATGATCCACCGCTACGTCCGGACCACGAAGCAGCACGGCGACGACGGCGTGGTCTACAACTACGACGGCATGGTGGCGCCCGGCGGTGGCGAGCCGGGCGTCGAGGACCCGGCGGCCCGAGTCGCGTCGCCGAAGGCCGACGAGCAGCGGTGACGGCTCAGCCCAACGGGCGACGGATGAAGCCCGTGGGGCGGGGTAAGGCAGCACGGTCCTGGTGGAGAGACGACCGGTGTCGCGGCGCACCGCGGCCGGGCACGCGGGCGGGCGGCGCGAACGCCGCCCGCCCGCGCATCCCGGGGCCGGCCCGGGCGAACCGAGTTTGATCAATGACGGGCGTCGGCTAGCGTGCCCGGGCGTGACAACCAACCGGATCTTCCCGATCCTCCTGACCTGTGCCGTGCTGGGCCTCGCCGCGTGCGGCGACGAGGAGCCCTCGGCCACGGCCGGGCCGGCGGCCACCTCGGCCTCCGCCGCCCCCTCCTCGGCGGCCCCCTCCTCCACGGCCCCCTCGCCGTCGCTGGCCGCGAGGAGCGACAAGGAACTCTGCACCGCCGCAGAGAAGATCAACAAGGACATGCGGGCGAAGCTGATGACCGTCGTGCAGACGGGCGGCGACCTGACGAAGCAGACCGGTGCGATCCTGACCGAACTCGGTGACCGGGTGACCACGCTCGCCGCAACCGCCGGCGACGGCAAGGCGGCCGTCGCTCTGAAGGAGTTCGGCGCGCAGGCCGGCAAGGCGGGCTCGGCCGCCGACCCGGGCACCGCCGCCGACAACCCCGCCATGGAGAAGGCCGGCAAGGACATCAACGCCGCCTGCCGGACGGCCGGCGCGCCGACCACCTTCTGACGCCGACGCCCCGGGTCGTCCGTCCGGCGCGTACCGGACGGACGACCGATCGGCTCAGCTGCCGGTCACCCAGTTCCAGGCGGAGACCACCCACTCGGTCTGCTGGAGGTACGCCACACCGACGCCGGCCAGGAACAACGCGGTCACCAGGTGGGCACCCTTGGCGCTGCGGCGCACCCGGCCGAACTGCCGCTCCAGGATCAGCCGGCCGAGCAGCCGGGCCAGCGCGAACAGGCCGACCGCGGTGAGCAGGCTGAGCACGAACGTGAGCAGCGGGGCGACCAGGTTGCCCCGGCCGGAGATCGCCCAGATGCCCCAGCACACGAACGCGAACAGCGCACCGGCGGCGCTCAGCTCCCCGCCCTTGCGCGCCTGGGCCAGGTGCCAGCTCATCGGCCGGCGGGGCGCCGGCTCCGCCGCCCAGTCGCCGTGCTCGACCGTGGGGAACTGCTCGGTCCGGGGCGTACGCGACGGGCGGGACTGACCGACCGCCGCCACCCCGCGCTGGAACGCGTCCCGCTGCTGGGGCACCGCCCCCGGCTGGGGCGGCACCTCCACGGTGCGCTCGGCCCACGGCTGTGTCTGGTCCGCCATCTTCCGTCCTCCCCCTCGACCGATACCGGCCTCCGTTCCGAGGGTAGCCAGCCCGCAAATAGGGTGCCGACCCCCGTCACGGTGCGATACACACTTGCCGTGACTGACGTGGTGGTATCCCGGGCCGAGGACTTCGACGACATCGCGGCGCTGCTGGCGCTGGCCTTCCACGGCGACCTCGACCCCGAGGTGCAGGCGCTGGAACGCCCGATCTTCGAGCCGGACCGGTCACTGCTGGTCCGCGACGGCGGAACGGCGGTGGCACACGCCGCCGCGTTCAGCCGCGACCTCGCGGTGCCCGGCGCGGACGTGCCGGCCGCGCACGTGACGATGGTCGCGGTCGCGCCGACGCACCGGCGGCGCGGCCTGCTCACCACGCTGATGCAGCGCCAGCTGCGGGACGTCCGCGACGCCGGACGGGAGCCGATCGCGGTGCTCTGGGCCAGCGAGGGACGCATCTATCCCCGCTTCGGCTACGGCTCGGCGGCCCCGCGGTACGTGCTGTCCGTGGACACCACCGGCCTGCGGCTGCCCGCCCCGTCGCCCGCCGAGGGCAGGCTGCGACTGGACCGTCCGGAGACCCACCGGGACAAGCTGGCCCGGCTGTACGAGCGGGTCCGCACCGAGCGTCCCGGCTGGTCCCGGCGCGACGAGCGCTGGTGGTCGTACGTGCTGGCGGATCTCAAGGCGCACCGGGGCGGCGCCACCGAGCGCCGGCTGCTGCTGCACGAGGGCGCCGACGGCCTCGACGGGTACGCGCTCTACCGGACGAAGGACAGCTGGTCGGCCACCGGACCGCAGGCCGAGATGCAGGTCGGCGAGGTGGTGGCGGTGACGCCGGAGGCGTACACGGCGCTGTGGCGGTTGCTGCTCTCGGTCGACCTGACCCGCCGGCTGTCGTTCCCGATCGCGGCCCTGGACGAGCCGCTGCTGCGGCTGGTGGACGAGCCCCGTCAGCTCTCCCCGCAGCTCGCCGACGCGCTCTGGGTACGGGTGGTGGACGTGCCGGCCGCACTCGCCGCCCGGCGCTACGCCACCGACGTCGACGTGGTGATCGAGGTCACCGACGAGCTGCTGAAGGAGAACACCGGCCGCTGGCGGCTCGTCGGCGGGCGCGACGGCGCGCAGTGCACGCCAACCGCCGCCCCGGCCGGGCTGGCGTGTGACGTACGCGCGCTCGGCGAGCTGTACCTCGGCGGTGCGAACCCGTACGCGCTTGCTGCCGCCGGCCGCATCCGGGAGCTGATCCCGCACACGCTGACCGCCCTGACGCCCGCCTTCACGTGGCACCGCACGCCCTCCCCCATGGAGGTCTTCTGACCGCTCCGCGGGCGCGTGCGGGGCGGTACGGTCGGAGGATGGGTGAGGCGGAACGACGGCGACGGCGGCTGCGGCATCACGGCGAGGCCGGCACACCGGCCGACGCCACGGGTGCCGACGGGACCACCGCCGGCACCGCCCCCGTACACGACGACGTGGCGCCCCGGTCCGCGCGCGGTGGCCGGCCCGGCGAGCCGGAGCCCCGGGGACGCCGCCCCGCCGCGCCCGCCGAGGAGGGCGAGCGCGGGCTGCGCGGGCTGGTCGGCTCCGGCTCGTCGCAGGTGAGCGTGACGGCCGCGCTGCGGGCACGCGACGCGGCCCGCCCCACCGAGGACGACCTCGCCGAGGCCGAACAGCGGGTGGTGCTCATCCGCCGCAACTGGGTGCCGCGCGAGGAGCTGCCCCGCAACGGGCGGTGAGCCCGGAGGTGCCCGCTCAGGCGGGCAGCTCGGGCAGGCGGCGGCTCTGCTCGTAGGCCGCCACCTGCTCGATGCGCCGGCTGTGCCGCGGGTTGCCGGAGAACGGCGTGGTCAGGAACGCCTCGACGAGCGCCGTCGCCTCGTCCAGCGTGTGCTGCCGGGCGCCGATCGCGACGATGTTGGCGTCGTTGTGCTCGCGGGCGAGCTGGGCCGTGTCGACGTTCCAGGCGAGCGCCGCCCGGACGCCCGCCACCTTGTTCGAGGCGATCTGCTCGCCGTTGCCGGAGCCGCCGATCACCACGCCGAGGCTGCCCGGGTCACCGACCACCCGGTCACCGGTGTGCAGGCAGAACGCCGGGTAGTCGTCGTCCGGGTCGAAGACGTGCGGTCCCACGTCGACCACCTCGTAGCCCTGCTTGGCCAGGTGGTTGGCGAGGTGCACCTTCAACTCGAAACCGGCGTGGTCGGATCCCAGGTAGACGCGCATACCGCGCAGTCTGACAGGCCCGCCTCGCAGCCGGCGCGCGGGCGGCGGCTGCGAGGCGGATTCGTCACACGGTCAGTGCGGCAGCTCGGCCACCACCAGGCCGGCCCGCGCCTTCGGGGTGAACCAGGTGCTCTTGCGCGGCATCTTCTCCCGGGCCAGGTTCACCGCGACGAAGTCGTCGACAGTCACCGGCGCGACGAGCACCGCCAGCTCGGCCCGGCCGGCGTCGACCTCACCGACGAGCCAGCTCGCCGGGTAGTCGCCGCCCACGTACGTGATCCGCTTGTCGCCCGGGTCGAGGCCCAGCGCGTCGCGCAGCAGCAGGCGCTCGACGAGCGCGTGGTCCAGGTTCTCCAGCTGGCCGGCGCCGACGTGCGGCAGCGTCACCGCGTACCCCCGGCCGCCGAGGTAGAGGTGCACGACGCCGCCGGTGGCCGGGACGTCGACCGGCCCGTCCGCCGGGGTGATCTCCGCGCCCGCCGCCCGCAGCCGGTCGAGCAGCTCGTCCGGCGTGGTGGTCAGCTCGCTCACCAGCCGGTTGTAGGGCTGAATGGCGACCGACGCGGGCGTGGTGATCACCGACAGGAAGCGCGGGAACCCGCCGGTCTGCGCGGCCAGGCTGCGGTGGTTGCCGTCCGCGACCACCAGCTCCCCGCCGCCTGCGAGCGCGGTCAGCTCGTCCTGCGCCGTCCCCGGGCCGAGCAGCCAGATCGCGTGCGTCCGGCCGGACTGGTCGACGTCAGTCGCGGCGGGCGCGCCGGCCGCGTCGGTCGCCGCCGCGAGCGCGGCGTGCAGCTCGTCGCCCTTGCCGGTCTGGAGCAGGAGTACGGGCGAGAGCAGGTGACCGAGCGCCTCGGCCAGGGCGACGCGCTCGCGCACCTTGGCGATGAACACGTCCTCGTTGCGGATCACCAGGCCCGGCTCGTCGGCGCGGGTGGAGATCTGGTCGGTGTCGACCATGGCCCACAGCCCGTACGCGCTCTCCTCGCCCGGCGCGCTGATCCGGTAGAGCACCACCACCTGCTCGGCCGGCGTGTAGCTGCCGTCCGCCTTCGCCTCGGCCAGGCGCGCCACCGCGTCGGGCAGCGCGTCGAGGAAGGACTTCCCGAGGCTGCCGGGCGCCCGGTGGGGCATCTCGATGCCCAGGGCGCTGTGCGGATTCGCCTCGACGATGGAGGTGATCTCCGCGTCGTCGGCGAACTCGTCGTAGTTCTGCGCGCCGGTGCCGCCAGTGGTGATCCAGGCCCGGGTGATCGGATGCACGACCGTCATGCCCGCTGACGCTACCCGGGCCCCGATCGGCGCCGCCGCCGGACTCACCCGCTTACCACCAGGTGAAAGGAAGGGCCCCTTGTTAACGCCTCCGGTAGAGGAAGGGCCCCTTCTTAACACCGGGAGGGCGGCTCAGGCGGTGGAGTTGCGGTGCCGGCCCGGAGCCGGGCGGCGCACCGGCGGGGCTGGGCGGGAGCCGGCGGTGAGGCGTACCGTCGTCGCGCCGGCGGTGGCGCCGGGCCGCGACGGCGTGCGGCCGGGCCGGCCTGCCTCGCCCGGCGGCGTCATCCGCGAGGTGGCCACCACCCGGGCCACGCCGACCACGATCGGCGGGGCCAGCAGGTCGGCCACCTCGGCCGGGCCGGCTGGCCAGTCACCCTCAGTCACCGACCAGTACGTCGCACCGGAGTCCTCGGTCGCCTGCTGGGGCGCGTCGTCGGACATGCGGCGGTGCTTGGCCATGGGAACGCCTCCAGGAGCTGCCGTGCTGCGGCCCCGCAGGCCGCCGGCTGGGACACCCGGTGAAACGAGCCCCGCACCGGCCGGTGACGGGCGGTGCGGGGCTCGGGGCGCGTCGCCGCGAGGGCTCGGGGTGTTAAGAAGGGGCCCTTCCTCTACCTGAGGCGTTAAGAAGGGGCCCTTCCTTACCCCCCTCAGTCGAAGATCGGGCCCTGTTCCCGGGTGCGCTTCAGCTCGTAGAAGCCGGGGGTGCTGGCGACGAGCAGCACGCCGTCCCAGAGGCGGCCGGCCGCCTCGCCCTTCGGCGCCGGGGTGATCACCGGGCCGAAGAAGGCGACCTGCCGCCCGTCCGGACCCGGCGCGTGGATCACCGGGGTGCCCACGTCGGTGCCGACCGGGCGCATGCCCGCCTCGTGGCTGGCCCGCAGCGCCTCGTCGTACTGGGTGGACTCGGCCGCGTCGGCGAGCGCCGGGTCCAGGCCCACCTCGGTGAGCGCGCCCACCAGCATGTCCCGGCCCAGGCCCTCCTTGCCGAGGTGGATCCGGGTGCCCATCGCGGTGTAGAGCTTCGCCAGCGCCTCGGCGCCGTGCGCCTGCTCGGCGGCGATGCACACCCGCACCGGGCCCCATCCGTCGCGCATCAGGTTGCGGTACTCCTCCGGCAGTTCCCGGCCGTCGTTCAGCACGGACAGGCTCATCACGTGGAACCGGATGTCCACGTCCCGGACCTGCTCGACCTCCAGCAGCCAACGGGAGGTGATCCACGCCCACGGGCACAACGGGTCGAACCACATGTCCGCGGTGACACGTTCGGTCACGGTGATTTCCCTTCACGACATCGTCGCGCCGGGGACCCGGCGCGGTCACCTCCGATCCTCACCCCGTACCCCGGCGCCCGGTACCGGAATGAGAGCGTGACCTCGACCACCGGGAGCGGTCGGTGCATGGAAGACTCGGTTCCCGACGGGCCGTCACGAGCGGCCGGGCAGAACCGGCGCCGCGGGGCGCGGCGAGACGAGTGGGATGGAGACGAACAGTGCCGGGAGTGCGCAACCTGACCCAGGTCGAGGCGACGGAGCGGGCCCGCCTGCTCGAGGTGACCGGGTACGACATCAGCCTTGACCTGTCGACCGCGGTGCAGCCCACCGGTCGCACGTTCCGCTCGGTGACCGAGGTCCGGTTCCGCTGTGCCGAGCCGGGGGCGACCACGTTCATCGAGACAGCCGCCGAGTCGCTGCGGTCGGCCACGCTCAACGGCGAGCCGGTGGACCTGTCCGGCTGGTCCGCCGAGAAGGGACTCACGCTCAGCGGCCTGGCCGCCGAGAACGTGCTGGTGGTCGACGCCGACTTCGGCTACTCCAACAGCGGGCAGGGCCTGCACCGGACCGTCGACCCGGTGGACGGCGAGACCTACCTCTACAGCCAGTTCGAGACCGCCGACGCGCAGAAGGTCTACGCCTGCTTCGACCAGCCCGACCTGAAGAGCGTCTACACCTGGCACGCCACCGTCCCGGACCACTGGCGGGTCGTGTCGAACATGCCGGTGGCCCGCGAGGAGGCCGCCGGTGAGGGCCTGAAGACGGTGCACTTCACCGTCTCGGAGCGGATGAGCACCTACATCACGGCGCTCTGCGCCGGGCCGTACCACGAGGTGCGCCACACCCACGACGGCATCGACATGGGCTACTTCTGCCGGGCCAGCATGGCCCCGCACATGGACGCCGACGACCTGCACCTGATCACCACGCAGGGCTTCGACTTCTTCCAGGAGAAGTTCGGCGTGCGCTACCCGCTGCCCAAGTACGACCAGCTCTGGGTGCCGGACTTCAACGCCGGCGCGATGGAGAACTTCGGCTGCGTCACGCACGCCGAGTCGCACTACATCTTCCGGTCGCAGGTCACCGACTTCGAGTACGAGCAGCGCGCCAACACGATCCTGCACGAGCTGGCGCACATGTGGTTCGGTGACCTGGTCACCATGCGCTGGTGGAACGACCTGTGGCTCAACGAGTCGTTCGCCGAGTGGGCCAGCCACTGGTGCAACACGCACGCCACCCGCTTCACCGACGCCTGGACCACGTTCCTGTCGATCCGCAAGAACTGGGGTTACCGGCAGGACCAGCTCTCCTCCACCCACCCCGTCTACTGCGAGATGCCGGACCTGGAGGCCGTCGAGGTCAACTTCGACGGCATCACGTACGCCAAGGGCGCGAGCGTGCTCAAGCAGCTCGTCGCGTACGTGGGCGAGGAACCGTTCCTGGCCGGCCTGCGCGCCTACTTCGGCAAGTACGCCTGGGGCAACGCCACCTTCGACGACCTGCTGTCCGAGCTGGAGTCGGCCTCCGGCCGGGAGCTGCGCAAGTTCGCCGCCCAGTGGCTGGAGACCGCGCAGGTCAACACGTTGCGCCCGGAGGTGACCATCGGCGCCGACGGCACGTACGAGCGGGTGGTGGTCCGGCAGGAGGCGCCGTCGGGCTACCCGACGCTGCGTACCCACCGCATCGGCGTCGGCCTGTACGACCTGACCGACGGCCGGCTGGTGCGCCGCGAGCTGATCGAGACGGACGTGACCGGCGAGCTGACCGAACTGTCCGCGCTGCACGGCAAGCCGGCCGCCGACGTGCTGCTACTCAACGACGAGGACCTCACGTACGCCAAGCTGCGGCTGGACGAGCGGTCGATGGCCACTGTGGTGCAGCACATCGCCGGCTTCGACTCGTCGCTTGCCCGGGCGCTGTGCTGGACCGCCGCCTGGGACATGACCCGCGACGCCGAGCTGTCGGCCCGCGACTACGTGGCGCTGGTGCTGGCCGGGCTGACCGCCGAGACCGACATCAACCTGGTCACGGCGACGCTGCGGCAGGCGACCACGGCGCTCACCTACTACGCCGACCCGGCGTGGGCGCCGACCGGCTGGGCCGACCTGTCCCGTACCGCGCGGACCGCGCTCGCGGCGGCCGAGCCGGGCAGCGGCTTCCAGCTCGCCTGGGCCCGGGCGTACGCCTCGTCGGCCCGCTCCGGCGAGGACCTGGCCACGCTGCGCGGCTGGCTGGACGGCAACGGGGTGCCGGAGGGGCTGACCGTCGACACGGAGCTGCGCTGGACGGTGCTCCAGGCGCTGGTCGCCAACGGCGCTGCCGGTGCCGCCGACGTGGACGCGGAACTGGCCGGAGACCGTACCGCCAGCGGTGAGCGGGAGGCCGCGTACGCGCACGCGCTGGTGCCGACAGTCGAGAACAAGGCCGCGGTGTGGGCGCTGCTCACCGGCCCGGACGCGCTGCCCAACTGGCGCAACCGGGCGCTGTTGCAGGGCTTCACCCACTCGGCGCAGGTCGAGCTGACCGCGCCCTACCGGGAGCGGTACTTCGCCACGGTGGACCAGGTGTGGGCGCAGCGCGACAGCGAGCCGGCGCAGGAGTTCGTGCAGCTCGCCTACCCGGCGTACCTGGTCGAGGAGGACACCGTCGCGGCCACCGACGCGTGGCTGGCCCAGGACGGCCGGCCGGCGTCGCTGCGGCGGCTGGTGGCCGAGGGCCGCGACGGCGTGGTCCGTGCGCTGAAGGCCCGGGAGCGGGACGCGGCCAGCGCCTGAGCGAGAAGCGTGACGGCCGGGGCCGGCGCGGGTGACAGCCCGCTCCGGCCCCGGCCGTTATCGTGTGCGGAGGAGGTGGACGTGATGGCACAACCGACCCACGAGTGGCGCCCGCCGGAGCGCCCGTGGCAGGAGCAGGACCTGTCCGACCTCCCCGAGGACGGAAGCCGCTACGAGATCATCGACGGGAGTCTGCACGTGACCCCACCCCCGGGGTACGGGCATCAACTTCTGGCCGACGAGATCCGATCGGCGCTCCAGGCCACTGCGCCGACCGGTTGGTGGGTCATTCGGGAGGCCGGACTTCGGGCTCCTGTCGCCAATCTCATTCCGGACATCTCCGTGCTGAAGCCGAGCGCTCCCCCGGACGGCCTGTGGACGCACCCCGCGGATGTCGCGCTCGTCGTCGAGATCGAGTCACCCAGCAGCCGCCGGTATGACCGGCTGATCAAGCCTCCGCTCTATGCCGAGGCCGGCATCCCGCACTACTGGCGGGTGGAGCGAGGCGACTTCGGCCCGGTGATCTACCGCTACCAACTGGTCAAGGGTGTCCACTACAACCTGATGGGCACGGTCGGGCCGGATGACCCCGTCCAGCTCGACGAGCCGTGGCCGATGCGCCTGGATCCCTCCGCCTGGCCCCGCTGAGACGACGAGAAAGCCCGGCCCGCGTGAGCGCGGACCGGGCTTCGTCGTGTGTGCGGGCGGATCAGCCCTTGCCGGCGTGGCTGGCGAGCTGGTCGAGGCCCTGGATGATGCCGCCGGCCAGGTCGCCGCCGCCGAAGGAGGCCACCATGGAGAGCGCGGCCAGCTTGGCGTACGTGTCCGGGATACGCTTGCGCGCGTACTTGCCGGTGACGATCTCCAGCTGCCGCTGGTTGGGCGACACCGCGATCAGCACCGAGCGGTCCGGCTCGGCGAGCTGGCGGTGCAGCCGCTCGGCGTGTTCCCGGATCGGCTCGTCGAGGCCGCCTACGTAGACCGAGAAGACCAGACCGGTGCCCTGGTCGGCGAGGCGCAGCGCCTCGTCGATGCGGAGCAGCTGACGGGTCGAGAACGGCCCGTCCAGCACGTCGGGCGGGGTGCCCGTCCCCGTCATGGGCCGCGCTTCACCAACGGTCACTTGCGCCTCCGGTTCCACCGGCCGGCGCCTCCCGGCCGGCCTGCTCCTGCTTGCGGCTGGTCAACGCCGGCGCCTGCGCCCCGGCGGCCAGCGCCGTGCCGGCCGAGTCGGCCAGCTGCTCCGGGCGGCCCAGGAACCAGACCGGAGTGAAGTCGAAGGGCCGGCCCGGCCGGTAGCGCTTGGCGCCGCCACCGTTGCCGCGGTTGCCGACGGCCGCCAGGGCGGCGATCAGCAGCACCGCGGCGGCCGGGATGCCGACGAAGACCACCAACGTCTCGGTAACAGACAATCCCAACGCCCCCAGGCGGAAGAGAGACCAGGAATGGTGCGGGTCGGGTGGCCGGTCAGGACCGGTCGCGCCCCACCTCTGTGATGTTCACGTTAGCGGAGTCGGCGGCCCGCCAGATTGCGGGGTGCTGATCCCATCCGTCACTCCGGTGCTCCAGCTGCGCGGCAGTGGCGAGCAGTGTCGCGTCGTCGCCGTACCGGCCGGTGAGCAGCACCCCGACCGGAAGCCCGTCGGCGGTCCGTCCGACCGGCAACGAAACGGACGGATCGCCTGTGACGTTGAAGACCGCACAGTACGGCGAGAAGCGCCGCTGCCCGTCGAAGTCCTCGGCCGGTTCGAGGGCGGCGAACGCGCCCACCGACGCCTGCGGGCTCGCGAGCGTCGGGCAGAGCAGCAGGTCACAACCGGCGGTACGGCGTACGCCACGGCGTACCTGGGCCTGGAGTTCGCCGAGCGCGGCCATGAGCCGGGCCGCGCCGAGCGCCTCGCCGCGCTCGCGCAGGAACCGGGTCAGCGGCAGCAGGTCGCCGTCCCGCCCGGCCGGGACCGGGGTGACCGCCAGCGCGTACCAGACGGTCTCGAACAGCGGCCACGCCTCGGGGCCGAGCGGCGCGGGGACGTCGACCACCTCGTGGCCGGCGTCGGTGAGCAGCGCGGCGGCCCGGTCGACGGCGGCGACGCAGTCCGGGTGGACCGGTTCGTCGGCGAGCATCGGCGTCGTGAAGCGGCCGACGCGCAGCCGGCCGGGGCCGGTGACGCGGGCGGTGCGGGTGACGCCGAGGTACCCGCCGGCGGGCGCGGCCGGCGGCAGGTACGGCTCGCCGGGCACCGGCCGGGCGAGCACGTCGAGCAGCGCGGCCACGTCGGCGACGGTACGGCCGATCGGTCCGTTCACCGGCAGACCGAAGCCGCCGAAGCCGAGCGGCCCGCCGGAGACCATGCCCCGGCTCGGTTTGTAGCCGACCAGGCCGCAGAGCGCGGCCGGGATGCGCAGCGAGCCGCCGCCGTCGGAGCCCTGCGCCACCGGCACGAGCCCGGCGGCGACTGCGGCCGCCGCGCCGCCGCTGGACCCACCGGCGGTGTACGCGAGGTTCCACGGGTTCCGGGCCGGCGGCGCCACCAGCCCTTCCGAGTAGAGCGAGCAGCCGAGTTCGGAGGTGGTGGTCTTGCCGAGACTGACCAGGCCGGCGTCGGCAAGGAGGCGGACCACGTCGGCGTCCACCGGCGGGACGAAGTCGGCGAAGGCGGCGGAGCCGAAGGTGGTGCGGACTCCGGCGGTGAGCGTGAGGTCCTTGATCGCGGTCGGCACCCCGTGCAGCGGGCCGCGTTCCTCCGCGGCGAGCGCGTCGGCGGCCCGGGCGGCGCTCCGGGCCCGGTCGGCGGTGACGGTGACGAACGCGCCGACGGTGTCGCCGAGCGCCGCGACCCGGCGCAGGTGGTGCTCGACCAGTTCCAGGCTGGACAGCTCGCCCCGGCGGATCGCGGCGGCCTGTTCCAGCGCGGTCAGGTCGTGCGGCTCGGCCATGCCGTCCATCCTGCCGGTCCGGCGGCCGGAAGGCCGGACGACACGTCCGGCAGGCGGCCGTCAGCGGCCGAGGAATCGCAGCGCGTTGCCGCCGAGCAGCGCGTCCCGCTGCGCGTCGGTGAGGAAGTCCGCCCGGTGCACCACCTGGCCGACCGGCCGCTCCCCCAGCGGGTACGGGTAGTCGCTGCCGAGCAGCACCCGCTCGGCACCCATGGTGTCCACCAGCAGCCGCAGCGCGGCCGGCTCGAAGACCACCGAGTCGACGTGGAACCGGTCGACGTAGGAGCCGGGTGGCGCGCTGGACGCGCCACGCACCAGGTCGCCGCGGCGGTGCCAGGCGTTGTCGGCGCGGCCCAGCCAGAACGGGAAGCTGCCGCCGCCGTGCGCGAAGCAGATCCGCAGCGTGTCCGGTACCCGGTCGAACACCCCGCCGAGGATCAGCGCGAGCACCGACAGGTGGGTCTCGGCCGGCATCCCGGTCAGCCAGCGGGCCATCCACCGGTCCAGCCGGGGGCCGCCGGGCATGTCCCACGGGTGCACGAACACCGGCGCGCCGACCTCGGCGCAGTGGGTCAGGAACTGCACGACGCCCTCGTCGTCCAGATCCCGGTCACCGACGTGGTTGCCGATCTCCACGCCGGCGTGCCCGGCCGACAGGCAGCGGTCCAGCTCGGCGCAGGCCGCGTCCGGGTCCTGCAACGGCACCTGGCAGAACGGCACCAGCCGGCCGCCGCCCGCAGCGGTGACCTCCAGCGTGAGGTCGTTGAAGATCCGGGCCACCTTGACCGCCTGGTCGGCCGGTCGGTCGTAGCTGAAGAACACCGGGGTGGGCGAGACGACCTGCACGTCCACGCCGTCGGCGTCCATGTCGGCCAGCCGCGTCGGCGCGTCCCAGCACTGCGCCCCGATCGGGCGGAACTCCGTCTCCCCCACCATGATCATGGCGGCGCGCTCGGAGTCCACCCGCAGCCATGGCCAGCCGGACCCGCCGCACGCCGCGGCGAGGTCCGGCCACCCCTTCGGTACGACGTGCGTGTGCACGTCCACCACCGGCACGCGTCAGCCCTTGCCCGGGTGCAGCGCGCCGCAGTTGTCGCAGGTACGGGCCTTCTCGTCGGCGTAGAACGCGGCGAAGACCGGGGGCAGGTCGGCGGCGATGTCGCGGACCTGCAACTCCACCTCGTGCACCTTGTGGTGGCACTCGCCGCAGTACCACTGGAACTTCTCCAGCGTGCCCTCCTCGCGGACCCGCTCGATCACCATGCCGATCGAGCCGGCCTCGGGCCGCTGCGGCGAGTGCGGGGTGTTGCGCGGCAGCATCCACATCTGACCCTCGCGCACGTGCACCGTACGCGGGCCCTCGGGCAGCATCAGGTTGATGTGCATGTTGCCCTTGACCTGGTAGAAGAACTCCTCGTACGGGTCGACGTGGAAGTCCGTGCGCTGGTTCGGGCCGCCCACCACCATGACGATGAAGTCGTCGCTGCCGGGCAGCATCTCCTTGTTGCCCACCGGGGGCTTGAGCAGGTGCTGGTTCGCGCCGATCCAGCCGGAGAAGCTGAACGGCTCGGCGATCTCACTCATGGGAACCTCCCGACGGAACTACGGCGACGGCCTGCATCTCGATCAGCAGATGCGGGTGCGGAAGCTGGTGCACGGCGACCGTGGTCCGGGTCGGCCCGGTGGCGTCGAAGAACTCCGCCCACACCTCGTTGTAGCCGCCGAAGTCGTTCATGTTGACCAGGTAGCTGGTGACCTGCACCAGGTCACTCAGGTCGGCGCCGACCGAGCGCAGCAGGTCGCGGATGTTCTCCACCACCGCCCGGGTCTGCTCCCGGATGTCCAGGTCGGTGGTGCCGAACTCGTCCACCGACACCCCGGCGAACGTGTTGTCCGGCCGGCGCGACGACGTACCGGAGACGAAGACGAACCCGCCAGCCACCTTGACGTGCGGGAACGCGCCCCGCGGCACGGCCTTCCCGGCCACCACCCGGGCGGTCATGGCAGAGCCGCTTTCCGTTCGCGACTGCGGGGCTCGCAAACCCGGCTCACTCCTCGCGCTCACGAGAGGGCCTTCAGGGAGGCGGAACCGAGCTTCTCCACAGTGGCGCGGACATGCGCACCGGGACGCAGCGGCACCGCGGCGGTGGCCGCGCCGGCCAGGAACACCCAGCCCTTGCGCAGCCGTACGCCGTGCCGGCCGGCCAGCCGCAGGCCCTCGTCCAGCGCGCGGCGCGGGTCGCCGAGGATGGCGGCGGTCGAGCCGACCTGCGCCACCCGCCCGTCGATCTCCAGCAGCACGCCGAGGTTGTCCAGCCCGTCCGGCACCGGCGACCACGGCCCGACCACGAACGCGGCGGCGGAGGTGTTGTCGGCGATTACGTCCGGCAGCGAGAAGGTGAAGTTCGCGTACCGGGAGTCGATCAGTTCGATCGCCGGGGCGACCGCGCGCACGGCCCGGGTGAACGAGCCGACCGGTTCGCCCGGGTCGGGCAGCCGGTCCAGCAGGAACGCCACCTCCGGTTCGACCCGGGGATGGATGAAGTCGCCGACGTCGACGCCCCCGCCGTCGGGCACCCGCATCACGTCGGTCAGCCGGCCCCAGATCACCTCGTCCACACCGACCTGCGCCATCTTGGCCTTGCTGGTGAGCCCCATCTTGAGGCCGACCAGCCGCTCACCCCGGTCGAGGCGGCGCTTGACCAGCGCGGTCTGCACCGCGTACGCGGCGTCGACGTCGAGGCCGGTCTCGGCGGCGAGCTGCGGGATCGCGGTGGCGTCGTCGGCCGCCGCGCCCAGCTTCTCCGCGATGCCGGCGATGTCCGGCCCGATCATGCGGTGCCACCTTTCGTTCGCGACTGCGGGGCTCGCAAACCCGGCTCACTCCTCGCGCTCACCGGTTCTCCTTACCCGCCAGGTCCAGTGCCACGTCCACGATCATGTCCTCCTGGCCGCCGACCATCCGGCGACGGCCCAGCTCGACCAGGATCGAGCGGACGTCCACGCCGTACTTGGCCGAGGCCCGCTCCGCATGGCGCAGGAAGCTGGAGTAGACGCCCGCGTACCCCAGGGAGAGCGTCTCCCGGTCCACCTGGACCGGCCGGTCCTGCAACGGGCGGACCAGGTCGTCGGCGGCGTCCATCAGCGCGAACACGTCGCAGCCGTGCTTCCAGCCGTGCAGCTCGGCGACCGCGACAAAGACCTCCAGCGGCGCGTTGCCCGCGCCGGCGCCCATGCCGGCGAGCGACGCGTCCACCCGGACGGTCCGCCCGGACGGCGAGCCGAGCGGGCCGTCGCCGAGGATCCGGCCGTGCTCGACCGCGAGCACGCTGTTCGCCACACCCAGGGACAGGTTGTGGTGCGCGTGGATGCCGATCTGCGTCTGGGGTTCCAGCACCTGCCGGTACGCGTCGACGCGCTGCGCCACGTCGGACATCAGCAGCCGCCCGCCGGAGTCGGTGACGTAGACGCAGTGCGCGCCGTACGACTCCATGAGCTTGGCCTGCGCGGCCAGCCCGGCCGGGTCGTTGAGGTGCGACATCATCAGGAACCCGGAGACGTCCATGTCGTTCTCCCGGGCCCAGGCGATGTGCTGGGCGGAGATGTCCGCCTCGGTGCAGTGCGTGGCGATCCGGACGCTCGTCACGCCGAGCGCCTTCGCCGCCTTCAGGTCGGCAATCGTGCCGATGCCCGGCAGCAGCAGCGTCGTCAGCCGCGCGGTGGTCAGCACCTCGGAGGCGGCGGCGATCCAGTCCGCGTCGGCGGCGGCGCCGTGCCCGTAGTTGACGCTGGAACCGGCCAGGCCGTCGCCGTGTGCCACCTCGACCGCTGCCACACCGGCCGCGTCGAGCGCGGCGGCGATGGTACGCACCTGGTCGACGGTGTACCGGTGGGCGATGGCGTGCATGCCGTCGCGCAGCGTCACGTCCTGGATGTAGAGGTCGGTCATCGCGCACTCACCTCCCGCAGCGCCACCAGCCGCTCCGCGGTACGCAGCGCGGCCGACGTCATGATGTCCAGGTTCCCGGCGTACGCGGGCAGGTAGTGCCCGGCGCCGGAGACCTCCAGGAAAACCGACACCTGCAGGCCGGTGAAGTGCCGGCCCAGCACCGGCGCGTACGTGTCCACGGAGTCGAACTGCACGTCCTGCTTGAGCCGGTAGCCGGGGACGTACTCCTGCACGGCCTTGACCATGTCGGCCACCGAGGCGGCGATCGCGTCCCGGTCGGCGTCGGCGTCCGGGCACAGGCAGTAGACGGTGTCGCGCATCAGCAGCGGCGGGTCGGCCGGGTTCAGCACGATGATGGCCTTACCGCGCTCGGCGCCGCCGACCACCTCGATGGCGCGGGCGGTGGTCTCGGTGAACTCGTCGATGTTGGCCCGGGTGCCGGGCCCGGCCGACTTCGAGGCGATCGAGGCGACGATCTCGCCGTACGCGACGGGGGTGACCCGGCCGACCGCGTGCACGATCGGCACGGTGGCCTGCCCGCCGCAGGTCACCATGTTGACGTTCGGCTCGTGCAGGTGCTCGTCGAGGTTCACCGGCGGCACCACGTACGGGCCGATCGCCGCCGGGGTGAGGTCGACGACGGTACGGCCGTGTGCCCGCAGCACCTCGTCGTGACGCTTGTGCGCGCCGGCCGAGGTGGCGTCGAAGACGAGCTGGACATCGGCGAACTCGGGCAGCGCGACCAGCCCGTCGACGCCCTCGGCGGTGGTGGTCACGCCGAGCCGGCGGGCCCGGGCCAGACCGTCCGAGGCCGGGTCGATGCCGGCCATGGCCACCATGCGCAGGCTCTCACTGAGCCGCAGCACCTTGATCATCAGGTCGGTGCCGATGTTGCCCGACCCGAGCACCGCCACTCCGACGCTCATGAGCTGGTCTCCTTCGAGAAACAGGTACGCACCGAGCCGAGCCCGGAGATGCGGGCCTCGTACGCGGCACCGGGCGTGACCGGCACCATCGGGCCGAGCGCACCGGAGAGCACCACGTCGCCGGCCTTGAGCGGGTCGCCCGCCCGGGCCATGGTCGCGGCCAGCCACTGCAACGCGTGCAGCGGATTGCCGAGGCAGGCCGCGCCCGCGCCGACCGAGACCGGCTCACCTCCGTGCTCCAGCACCATGCCGCACAGCCGCAGGTCCACGTCGGCGAGCCGCCGGGGCGCGGTGCCGAGCACGAACAGTCCGCTGGAGGCGTTGTCCGCCACCGTGTCCACGATGGAGATGTCCCAGTCCGCGATCCGCGAGTCGACGATCTCGATGGCCGGCAGCACGTGGTCCACCGCCCGGATCAGGTCGACTGTGGTGACCCGCTCGTCCGGCAGGTCCGCGCCGAGCACGAAGGCGATCTCCGCCTCCACCCGCGGCTGGAGCAGCCGGTCGATCGGCACCTCGACGCCGTCGCCGACGGCCATGTCGTCGAAGAGCACCCCGAAGTCGGGCTGGAAGACGCCGAAGCTCTCCTGCACGGTCCGCGACGTCAGGCCGATCTTCGCGCCGACGCGGCGGTGCCCCTTGCCCAGGCGCTGCCGGGTGTAGACCTGCTGCACCTGGTACGCGGCCTCGATGTCGCCCTCGGGCAGCAGCCGGCCGCGCAGCGGCGGGCAGGGCTTCCCGTCCTGCCGGGCCACTGCCAGTTCCCGGTTGGCGGCCTCGATGTCCACGGTCATGGCGGCTCCTCGCTTACGTCGCTGGGGATTCCGGCCATTCTGCCCACGCCCGTTCATGTGAGGTCCACGCAGACGTTTGTGAGCTCCGAATAGAAGTCGAGCGAGTGCACGCCGCCCTCGCGGCCCACACCCGACGCCTTCACCCCGCCGAACGGGGTGCGCAGGTCGCGCAGGAACCACGTGTTGACCCAGACGATGCCGGCGTCGAGCCGGGCGCCGGCCCGGTGCGCCCGGCCCACGTCCCGCGTCCACACCGTCGCCGCCAGGCCGTAGGCGGTGCCGTTCGCGAGCGCGAACGCCTCGTCCTCGTCGTCGAACGGCGCGACGTGCACCACCGGGCCGAAGATCTCCTCCTGGTTGGTGCGGGCGTCCGCCCCCAGTCCGGTGAGCACCGTCGGCTGCACGTACGCCCCGCCGTCGCGGGCGTCGCCGAAGCGCGGCGCACCGCCGCCGGCGCGGACCTCGGCGCCCTCGGTGCGAGCCAGCGCGTAGTGGCCGAGCACCTTGTCCCGGTGGCCGTGCGAGATGAGCGGCATGTTCGCCGTCGCCTCGTCGTCCGGCCAGCCGTACGCCAGCTCGCCGGCGCGCTCGGCCAGCCGGGCGGTGAACTCCTCGAACACCGGCCGCTGCACGTAGATGCGCTCGGTGCACAGGCACACCTGGCCGCCGTTGGTGAAGCTGGACCGCACCGAACCGGCGACCGCCGCGTCCAGGTCGGCGTCGGCGAACACCAGGCCGGCGTTCTTGCCGCCCAGCTCGAAGCTGACCGCCTTCACGCCGTCGGCGGCGGCGCGCATGATCGCGCTGCCGGTCGCCGACTCGCCGGTGAACGTGATCGCGTCCACGCCCGGGTGCCGGGTCAGGTGCTCGCCGGCAGAGCCGGGACCGAAGCCGTGCACCAGGTTGAACACGCCGTCGGGCACGCCCGCCGCGGCCATCACCTCGGCCAGCAGCGTGGCCGAGGCCGGGGTCTCCTCGCTGGGCTTGACCACCACGGCGTTCCCGCAGGCCAGGGCCGGGGCGACCTTCCAGGTGAGCAGCAGCAGCGGCAGGTTCCACGGCACGATCACCGCGACCACGCCGACCGGCTTGCGGACCGCGTAGTTCAGCGCCCGGCCCCCGGCCGGGGTGACAGTGGTGAACGACTCGGTGGGCGCGGTGGCCACGATCTCGGCGAACGCCCGGAAGTTGGCCGCACCGCGCGGGATGTCGAGCGTCCGGGCCTGCGAGATGGCCTTGCCGGTGTCCGCCACCTCGGCGGCGACCAGGTCGTCGAAGCGCCGTTCCAGCTCGTCGGCGACCCGGCGCAGCACCTCGGCGCGTTCCCGCTCCCCCATCCGGCCCCACGGGCCGCGCAGCGCCGACCGGGCCGCGGCGACCGCGTCGTCCACAGTCGAGCGCGACGCCTCGGCCACCTCGAACACCGGCTCGCCGGTGACCGGGCTGCGCTTGGTGAACCGGCTGCCGGCGTCGACGAACTCACCGCCGACGAAGTTGCGCAGCAGTCCGGGTCCGTCCGGCGCGTGGCCGGTCATCAGCCGGGGATCCCAGAGCGTCATCGCCGCCTCCCCAGCGCCGCGCGGACACCACCGGCCAGCAGCGCGACCGCTCCGGCCGCCACCGCGCCGACCACCGCGTACTGCGCGCGCACCCGGCGGCGCACCTGCGCGTACGGGGTGGTGGAGAAGGACACCAGCTCGTACTGGGAGACGTAGCGGCCCGGCAGCGCCCGTTCCAGCGCGTGCTCGACCTGCTTGCGGGTGCGGAACACCGGCGAGGCGACCTTGTCCCGCATCTCCACGAAGTTCGCCAGCGCCATCCGGGCGATCGCCTCGGCGTTGTCCTGGCGGCGGTGCTGGAACAGCGGCAGCGCGGCGGCCCACTCGTCGTCGCACTCGTCGAGGCAGCGGTCCAGTTCGACCACGTCCTCGAACGCGCAGTTCGCGCCCTGGCCGTAGAACGGCACGATGGCGTGCGCGGCGTCGCCGATCAGGCCGACCCGGCCGGCCACCTGCCACGGCGTGCAGCGCACCGTGCCGAGCACGCCGACCGGGTTGTGCTGGTAGTCGTCGATCAGGTTCGGCGCGAGCGGAACCAGGTCCGGGTAGTGGGTGGCGAAGAACCGCTCGATCGCGGCCGGGCTGCTCAGCGACGCGAAGCTGCGGGTGCCGTGGGTGGGCCAGAACAGCGTGCAGGTGAAGGAGCGGTCCGGGTTCGGCAGCGCGATCATCATCGAGGTGCCGCGCGGCCAGATGTGCAGCGCGCCCGGGTCGAGCGCGAACTCCCCGCCCAGCGGCGGGATGGTCAGCTCCTTGTAGCCGTAGTCGAGGAAGTCCAGGCTCTCGGTCACTCCCCCGTACGCGAGCAGTTGCCCGCGCACCGCGGAGCCGGCGCCGTCGGCGCCGAGGACGACCGAGGCGGTGGCGGTGACCTTGCCCTGCGGGGTCTCGAACGTCATCCCGCCGCCGAGCGGGTCGAGCCCGACCAGCCGGTGGTCGAACGCGACGCGCACGTTCGGCAGCGCCGCGGCGGCGTCGAGCAGCGCGTTGTTCAGCGCGCCCCGGCTGATCGAGTTGATCGCCCGGTCCCCGGAGCCGCTGTACGACTGGAACTCCGGCTCACCCTCGACCGGGTGGATCATGCGGCCGCGCATCGGCAGCGCGTCCGCCATCACCTCGTCCTCCAGGCCGATGCGGCGCAGCGCGTCCAGGCCGCGCTCGGACAGCGCCAGGTTGATCGACCGGCCCCGCTCGACGGTGCCGGTACGCGGGTCGGGCCGCCGCTCGTAGAGGGCCACCGGGTAGCCGCGCCGGGCCAGGTAGCAGGCCAGCAGGCAGCCGGCCAGCCCGGCGCCGACCACCGCGATCTCGTCGCGCTCGCCTCTCGCGCTCATGAGCCCTCCTTCTCCACAGTCACCGCCAGCGCCTCGGCGACCCGCCAGCAGTCCTGGTACGTGGAGTACAGCGGCACCGGCGCGAACCGGACGATGTCCGGCTCCCGGGCGTCGGCGATCACGCCGTGCTCGTGCCGCAGCCGCTTGGTCAGCTCGTTCGCGCTTCCGACGCCGATCCGCACGGAGAGCTGGCAACCACGACGGGCCGGGTCGCGCGGGGTGACCACCGTGAGCGGGCGGCCGGGCGTCACCTCGTCGAGCAGTTGCTCCAGCCAGGCGGTGAGCCGCAGGCTGCGCTCGCGCAGCGCCGGCATGCCGACGGAGTCGAACAGCTCCAGCGACGTCCGCACCGGGCCCATCGCGAAGATCGGCGGGTTGGAGATCTGCCACGCCTCCACTGTGGCCGGCGGCCGGGACACCGGCGTCATCTCGAACCGGGTGGCCGCCTCCGTGCTCCACCAGCCCTCGAAGCGCGGGATCGACGGGTCGCCGAGGTGCCGCTCGTGGACGAAGACGCCGCCCAGCGCACCGGGGCCGGAGTTGAGGTACTTGTACGAGCACCAGGCGGCGAAGTCGACGTCCCAGTCGTGCAGCGCCAGCGGCACGTTGCCGGCGGCGTGCGCGAGGTCCCAGCCGACCACCGCGCCCGCGGCCCGGCCGGCGGCGGTGACGGCGGGGATGTCCATCAGCTCGCCGGTCAGGTAGTTCACGCCGCCGAGCATCAGCAGCGCCACCGTGTGGCCCTCGCGGGCCAGGAAGTCCAGGACGTCCTCGGTGCCGAGCGTGTCGGAGCCGGGGCGCGGCCTGAGGCGTACCACAGTGGTGTCCGGGTCCAGGCCGTGGAAGCGGGCCTGACTGCGCACGGCGTAGCTGTCGGAGGGGAACGCGCTGTCCTCGATGACGATGCGGGTGCGCTCGCCGGCCGGCCGGTAGAAGCCGACCATCAGCAGGTGCAGGTTGACAGTGAGGGAGTTCATCACCACGGTCTCCGCGGGCAGCGCGCCGACCAGACGGGCGGCCGGCGCGGTCAGCAGCTCGTGGTAGGGCAGCCAGGGCCGCTCCGACTCCAGGTGCCCCTCGACACCGAGGCGACTCCAGGCGTCCAGGTCGGCGAGGAGTTCGTCCCGGGTCGCCCGGGGCTGGAGGCCGAGCGAGTTGCCGGCCAGGTACGCCGTGTCGGGGTAGCGCCCGCCGTCGGCGGGTGGGATGTGGAACAGGTGCCGGTGGCCGGGGTCCGCGGCGTCGCGGCGGAGGGCTTCGGTCTCGGGGGTGTGCATGCTGTTCTCTCTCGTCACATCGCGGTGCGGGCCGACCACAGCTCCGGGAAGACCACCCGGGCCATGCTGCGCTGCAACCATGCCAGTCCGGCGGAACCACCGCTGCCGACCTTGGCGCCCATGGTGCGCTGGACGGCCTTGACGTGGTTCCAGCGCCAGTCGCCGAACTCCTCGGCGATCTCGGTGAGCGCGTCGCCGAGCAGGCGCAGGTGGTTGTCCGGGCCGTTGTCACCGTAGATCCGGACCCACGCCGCCTCGACCGCCGGGTGTGCCTCGTGCTCGGTGTTCACGTCCCGGGACAGCAGCTCGGCCGGCACGTCGAAGCCCTTGCGGGCCAGCAGCGCCACCACCTCGTCCCAGAGGCTCGGGGTGGCGAGCGCGGCGGTCAGCTCGTCGTACACCTCGGTCTGCCTGCGGAACGGGCGGATCAGCGCGCGGTCGCGCAGGCCGAGCAGGAACTCCAGCTGGCGGTACATGGCGGACTGGAAGCCGGAGCCCTCGCCGAGCCGGTCGCGGAAGCGGTTGAAGTCGGCCGGGCTCATCCAGCGCAGGCCGTGCCAGGCGGCGTTGAGGCCCTCCAGGTGCAGGGCGGCGCGGCGCAGCGGGGGCAACGCCTCCCAGATCCGGTCCTCGCGCAGTTCACGCTTGGCGTGCCGCAGCTCGTGGCAGGTCAGGCCGAAGTACAGCTCCATGATCTGGCTGATCATCAGGAAGGACATCTCGCCCGGGTCGTCGCTGAGCGGCTCCTGGAGCCGGTGCAGCGTGCTGGCCCGTACGTACGCGTCGTACGGCACGCGGTCGGCGAACTCCAGCGTCGGCTCGCCGCCGTTGCGTGCCGCCCGAGCCGCCCGCTCCTGGGGGGTTACCGGGCGCACCGCCGTCGTCTGTTCCACAGTCATTCTCCGTCCGTGCGCGGGGTAGACGTCATGATCCCGCTGGTGGGCGACCGAATGGAATGCCTGTTCAACGGCGGTATGGTGGTCTCACTTCGCGAACCGAAACCATCTCGCGTCGCCGTCTTTACGGAAGGAAGGTCCGCCCGTGGACGACATGGACTGGGCCCTGCTGCGCGAGCTCCAGGCCGACGCCCGGCTGTCGTACAGCGAGCTGTCCCGCCGGGTCCACCTGTCGCCGCCCGCTGTGGCCGAGCGGGTGCGGCGGCTGGAGGAATCAGGCGTGATCACCGGCTACCACGCCCACGTCGACCTCACCCGGGCCGGGCGCACAGTGCTCGCGCTGATCCGGATGTCCTGCTACGGCGCGCGCTGCATCCTCAACGACCCCGAGGTCACGGGCTGGCCGGAGATCATGGAGATCCACCGGATCACCGGGGACGCGTGC
This sequence comes from Micromonospora sp. WMMB482, assembly GCF_019038635.1. NCBI lineage: Bacteria > Bacillati > Actinomycetota > Actinomycetes > Micromonosporales > Micromonosporaceae > Micromonospora > Micromonospora sp. WMMB482. The sequence goes on from NZ_JAHOPD010000020.1 coordinate 907,736, forward strand.
AGCATGCTCAAGGTCGCCGCCGCCGACATGGGCGAGTTCGAGGAGGTCATCGACCGCCTCGCGCCGTACGGGCAGCCGTCCAGCACGATGGTGCTCTCCACCCCGCTGGCCTGGCACCCCGTGGTCAAGGCGCCTCGTTAGCTTCCCCCGTCCCCCGGGAAAGCAGGCGCCGCTGCCCGTCAGTGGTCCGGCGCACCGTCGCGCCGGGAGGGGGGAACCATGCGAGGGCTCCTGTCACATCGTGCGCTGTCGTCCCTGTTGGGCCTGCTCGGCCTGGTGGCGACGTTCGTCCTGACCACCGCGCCGCCGGCCCGGGCCGGGGAGAACGTGTTCATCGAGGTGACACCGAACAGCGTCCAGGCCGGTTCCCGGGTCAACCTGCGGGCCGGTTGCGACAACAGCAACAACCGCCAGGCGCAGGTCACCTCGGACGCCTTCGGGCGGGTGGTGCTGCGGCCGGACAACGGCTTCCTCACCGGATCGGTCACCGTGCCCGGCAACAAGGAGCCGGGCGACTACCCGGTGAACCTGGACTGCTCCAACGGCAACACCGCCTCGACCATGCTCACCGTGCTCAACATGGCGCAGCCGAGCAAGGGGCCGGCGACCGGCGGCGGTGGCACCGCGGGTGGCCGGGGTACCGGCTCGCTGCTGCTTGTCGGTGGTCTGGTCGCGGTGGCAGTGGTTGCCGGTGTGAGCGCCCGCCGCAAGACCGGCGGCCGTGCCTGACGAGAGGTGCCGCAATGGCCCGCTCATCGCGCCGCCGGGACGACCGTACCGGCCCGGCGGCGGACCGCACCCGCCGCGCCGCCGCACGCCCCGGCCGCCGGTCGCCGGAGCGCGCCGTACGGCTCCGGGCCGCGCTGCGGCTGACCGCCGCGGCCGCGCGCCGGTTCGCCCACGTGGCCGGGCACGCGTTCTCGGCCAGCGTCACCACCGCCGACCCGCAGTCCCGGCCGGTCAGGGCCCGCGCCGCCAGGACCACCACCCGCCGGTACGCCCCGAGCCGCAGCCCCGGTGTCCCGGTGCTCGTGGTGGCGAGCGTGATGGCGCTGATCGTGGCCATGCTCGGGGTGGAACGGGTGACCGGGGTCAGCGTGCTGCCGGACCGGATCGTCGCCGGCCTGCGCCCGCCGCCGAAGAAGTTCCCGGTGCTGCCGGCCAGTCCACCGACCGGCCTGAGCATCGGCAAGCTCGACCTGCGCGCGCCGGTGCACCGGGTCGGCATCGCGCCCGACGGCAGCATCGCGGTGCCGGACGTGGAGCGGGCCGGCGAGGTCGGCTGGTACGACCAGGGCCCGACCCCCGGCCAGTACGGCCCCGCGGTGCTCGTCGGGCACGTCGACACCACAAGCGGTCCGGCCGTCTTCCACGGGCTGAAGGAACTGGACGACGGCGACCGGATCGAGGTGACCCGCGAGGACCGCTCGGTGGCGGTGTTCGAGGTGACGTCGATCGAGCGGTACGGCAAGGAGAAACTGCCGGTGGAGGACGTCTACGGCGACTTCAGCCGGCCCAACCTGCGGCTGATCACCTGCGGCGGGCGCTGGGTGGGCGGCGAGACCGGGTACGCGGACAACCTGGTCGTCTACGCCTCGCTGGTCAAGGCGCGCTGAGCGGGCCGGTGAGCGGGCCGGTCAGGCCGCCTCGGTCTCGGGTTCGCGCAGGTCGAGCCAGTCCGCCCAGCGCGGATCGGGGGCGCGGTGCCCGAGCACCCGCCAGGCGGCTCCTTTGGGCGCGGCCGGGAGGTGGTGCAGCCGCCAGCCCAGCTCGGCCGGCGTCTTGTCGCCTTTGGTGTGGTTGCACCGCGCGCACGCGGCGACCACGTTCTCCCAGGCGTGCCGGCCGCCCCGGCTGCGCGGGAAGACGTGGTCGATGGTCTCGGCCGGCCCCCGGCAGTACGCGCACCGCCACCCGTCGCGGGCGAACACGGCCCGCCGGGACAACCCGATGTGGGTGCGGTACGGCACCCGGACGTAGCGGGTCAGGCGTACCACCGAGGGCACCGGTAACGCGTTGCGCGCGCTGTGCAGGATCCCCTCGCCGTCGGCGACACAGACCGCCTTGGCGGAGAGGACGAGAATCGCGGCACGACGCACCGACACGACGCACAGGGGCTCGTAGGTGGCGTTGAGAACGAGTGCACCGGAGCCCGCCGTGGGTCGTATGTCAGGCATCGCGCTCACCCTCCCGGTCCAGTCGCTCCCGCCTCGTGCGCGTCGGAACCGCCCCGCGGACAGCGCGGAACGGCTCCGACGCCGGCCGGATCACCGACGTCCGTTGCGCCAATAGTCCCTGATCGCGCCCCGGATTGCACGTACTAATCCGGGCTGTCCCCGCCGGTAGCGACACTTCGCCGAGGTGGCGGTGTCCGCCGCCCGTCACCGGTGCGGTACGAAAGCAGAGTGAACGTCTCCGACCTGATCTCCGCCGTGCTGGCCGCCGTCTCCGACCGACGGCCGGACTGCCAGGGCAGCAGCTCATGCGAATGGGTGTACCGAGTGACGAACTCCGCCTGGTTCGCCGAGAGCAGCTACTGGATCCTGCTGAAGCCGCTGCGGGTCGCGCTGATCCTGCTGATCGCCGTGACCGCACGCTGGGCGTTGCACCGCACCATCAACCGGCTGGTGCGGACCACCACCGAGGGCGCGGTGCCGACCATGCTCCGCCCGCTGCGCGAGCGGATCCCCAGCGCCACCCTCGATCCGGAGCAGTTCGTGCCGGAGCGGCGGCGGCAGCGCGCCGAGGCGATCGGGTCGGTGCTGCGCAGCATGGTCACCGCGTTCGTCTTCGGCATCGCGCTGCTGATGGTGCTCAAGGAGTTCAGCTTCGACCTGGCCCCGCTGCTGGCGAGCGCGGGCATCGCCGGCGTGGCCCTCGGCTTCGGCGCGCAGAGCCTGGTCAAGGATCTGATCGCCGGCCTGTTCATGCTGATCGAGGACCAGTACGGCGTGGGCGACATGGTGGACCTCGGGGAGGCCAGCGGCGTCGTGGAGGCGGTGGGCCTGCGGGTGACCAACGTCCGCGACGCCCGGGGCGTGCTCTGGTACATCCGCAACGGCGAGATCGTCCGGGTCGGCAACAAGAGCCAGGGCTGGGCGCTGGTCGTGGTCGACCTGCCGATCGGGTTCGCCGGCACCGAGGAGGCCCTCGCGGTGCTGCGTACCGCGGCGGCGTCGGTTGCGCTCGACCCCGAGTTGGCGCCGCAGATCGTGACCGAGCCCGAGGTGCTCGGCGTCGAGCAGATGACTGTCGACGGCGCGGTGATCCGTACCGTCGTCAAGACCACCGCGGACGCGCAGTTCGCGGTCGGTCGCGAGCTGCGCCGACGCCTCGCGGAAGCGCTGGAGAACTCCGGGATCGTCGCGCAGATCGCGGCCGCCCGGCTGTTCCCGGGCCTGCCGGTCCAGCCGCCGGCGCCGCCCGCGGCCGAGGGTACGGGCACCGGCGGACCCACCTGAGCCGCCGGACGAGCCGGACCAGTTTCCGGGGGTCGCGCGCCGCGCGGCCCCTCGGGTATCGTCCGTTCGTTCAGTCGGAGATGCGACGATCAATCCGTTCGCCCTAGCCAGTTGTCAGACGATCGGGCAGAATCCGGTGCACACGCTCCACCGGGGGGCGTGCTCGTGTCCTCGCTGATCGGTTGATCTGACGACGGTTCCCGGTCGGGCCATCACAAGTGGTCGACCAGGAACGATGGAGGCGACGGTGTCCGACGCGCGACCCGCCCGGGAGGGCCCGGCCACCTTCCGGGACGTCTTCGGTCAGTCGGAGTTCCGCGCCATCTTCGCCGCCAACACCCTCTCCTGGGTGGGTGACTACCTGGCCCGGGCCGCGGTCACCGTGCTCGTCCTGCGCGAGACCGACTCGGTCGCGCTCTCCGCCGCCGCGTTCGCCGCCAGCTACCTTCCCTGGCTGGTCGGCGGCCCGCTGCTCTCCGCGCTCGCCGAGCGGCACCGCTACCGGCGCGTCATGGTGGTCTGCGACCTCCTCCGGATGGCGCTGATGGCGCTGGTCGCGATGCCCTGGATGCCGACCTGGTCGGTCTTCGCGCTGATCTTCCTGGCCACGCTCGCGAACCCGCCGAGCCAGGCGGCGCGGTCGGCGCTGATGCCGCACATCCTGACCGGGGACCGGCTGGTCGTGGGCCTGTCCGCGTTCACCAGCGCCGGCCAGGCCGCCCAGGTCGTCGGCTACCTGATCGGCGCCACCGTGGCGGCGCTCAACCCGAACACCGCACTGCTCGTCAACGCCGTGACCTTCGCCGTGTCGGCCGCGCTGGTCCGCTTCGGCGTCCGCGAGCGGCCACCGGCGATGACCGAGGTGCACCGCAGCCACCTGCTGCGGGAGACCGTCCAGGGCTTCCAGATCGTCTTCGAGCGGCCGGTGCTGCGCGCCATCGCGGTGCTGGTGTTCAGCGCGATGCTCTTCTCGATCGTCCCCGAGGGCCTGGCCGCCGGCTGGGCCGCCGACCGGACCGACGGCCGGATGGACGCCGGCACCGCCCAAGGGCTGATCATGGCCGCCGTCCCGGTCGGATACATCCTCGGCGGGCTGACCATCAGCCGGCTCGTCGGCCCGGAGCGGCGACTGACCCTGGTGCGACCGTTGATGATCATCGCGCCGGCGACACTCGTACCCGCGCTGCTCAATCCGCCACCGGCGGTGGTTGCGCTGCTGGCCGCCGGGTGCGGCTTCGCCGTCGCCGGGCTCGTCCCGGTCGCCAACGGCCTGTTCGTGCAGGCGCTGCCGGACGGATTCCGGGCCCGGGCGTTCGGCGTCATGGCCAGCGGCACGCAGATCATCCAGGGCGCCGCGGTACTGGCCACTGGTGCCCTCGCCGAGCGCTTCTCGGTCCCGTCGGTGGTCGGCGTGTGGAGCGCCGCCGGAGTGCTGATCATGACCGTGGCGGCACTCGCCTGGCCCCGGCCGCAGGTGATCCACGAGGCCGTCGAGGCTGCCCGCGCCGAGTCGGCTACCGGCGCCGGAACCCCGCACGCGCCCTCGCACGGCCCCGCGTCGGGTGACCGGAACCGCGAGCACGGCCGGCGCCGGCACGCGGTGACGTGATCCGCGCCGCCCGGCGGGCGGGCGCGGGCGCCGGGCCGCACCTGGCAGGATGGAGGCGTGACTTCCCCAGGCGAGTCGATGAGCCTCTTCGAGGCGATCGGCGGTGAACCGGCCTTCCGCAAGCTGGTGGACGAGTTCTACGCCGGCGTCGCCGACGACCCGCTGCTGCGGCCGATGTACCCGGAGGAGGACCTGGGCCCGGCGGCGGACCGGCTGACCCTGTTCCTCATCCAGTACTGGGGCGGCCCGCACACCTACTCGGAGCAGCGCGGGCACCCGCGGCTGCGGATGCGGCACGCCCCGTTCCGGATCGGCGCGGCCGAGCGGGACGCCTGGCTGCGCCACATGCGCCGGGCGGTGGACACGCTCGACCTGCCGCCGCAGCTCGCCGCCGCGCTCTGGGACTACCTGGAGCGGGCCGCCTACTTCATGGTGAACGTGATGGAGGATCCGGCCGCCGGCTGAGCCCGGCTCAGAGCAGGGCGCCCTCGTCGTGCAGCCAGTCCACGAACGTCACGGCGACGGCGGCGCCGCAGTCGAGCATCTCGACGAGCAGCGCGTCGTGGGCGCCGGCACCGAGCGGAACCTGCAGCTCGGCGTAGATCGGGAGCTGACCGCGCTCGGTCGGGTCACCGATGTACGCCTTGCAGAAGCGCCGGGTGTGGTTCCACTCGTTCACCACGCGGTAGGCCCGGTCGGCCCAGTCCGGCGGGACCGTCGCGTGCGGACGGGCCCGCATCACGAGGATCTCGTCCTCCGGGCCCTCCAGCGCGATGAGCACGGCGTGCCGCTCCCACATGGCCAGCAGGTTGCCGTCGCCGTCGGCCAGATAGCGGACGTCGAGCAGGTCGAGCGCGTCACAGACCCGGCTCAGCGTGACCGGCGCGACGGTTGCCGGCATGTCCGCGAGGACCGGCCTCTCGGGTGGCGCCACGTCGTCCCCCGGCTGGCGAGGGGTCGGTGGCCCGACCCGGATGGTGTCATCCACTGTGGTCCCGCTTCGAGTCTCCGGCTCCCCGCCAGCGGCGGGACCAGGGCGCCATGACCACCACGGCATCGCTCGCGCACCTCACTCCCCAGCGGATCCGGACGCCTACGGTGCGTTGGATCCGAGGATGGACGGTACCCGGACAGACGGCGTGAGGCATCCCCCCAACGACCGCCCCAAACCGGAAGGACGAAGTGGGGTCATCCGTTCGGGTGATCCGTCGTCGGCCTGAGTGCAAGATCGGCGACGGTACGCGACCAGGCCGCCCCGAACGGTCCGACGAGCCCGACCCATCGGCCGGCCGTCCGCACCTGAACGTCGTCCGCGCCGGAGCCGAGGAAACCCATCCGGACCAGAGCCTGCACCAGCCGCTGCGACACCTCAACCGGGGTGCGCGGCGCCTCGTCCGGGGTCACCACCACGGCGACGTGGTCCAGCAGAGCGTCCCGCAGCACCCGCTGCCCGACCGCGCGGCCCGCCACGCCGTGCGTGGCCGCCTCGCGCAGTGTCCCGGCCGCCGCCTCCGCGATCCGGCGCAGCTCGGCGCCGGGCAGCGCCTCCACCGCCCGGCTCGCCGCCGGTGGGAGCTGCCACCGCCAGCCGTCGTCCCGGCGTACCGGAAGCGCGGCGCCGCCGGCGGAGAGTTCCGCCAGCAGCTCCCCCGCGGCCACCGTGGCGTCCCCGGGAGCGGTGCCCGGCACGGTACGGACCACGAGCACGCCCCACGGCAGCCGCGCCCAGAGGGCGGTACGGCCCGCGCCCGGCACCGGCCGCAGCCGGACCACTGTGGCCGGATCGAACCGGACCAGCCGGGCCAGGAAGGCCCCAGCGTCGGCCGTCCCGGTCAACCCGTGCCCGGTCATGCGCTCAGCCCCGGCGCGTAGCGGAGCAGGAACGCCCGCTCCTCCGGCGAGATCCGGCGCGGGCGTTGCGCCGTCAGGTCGAACGGCACCAGCAGCGACCGGGCGGTGCCGGCCAGCGTGTCGCCGTCGTACAGCTCGTACGCGACCGAGAAGGAGGCGGCCCTGATCTGGTCCACCCACAGCTCGATCCGCACCGTCGGTGCGGCCTCCGCGCTGGCCCGGCCGAGCGCGTAGTCGACCGGGCGCAGGTAGTCGACCTCGTGCCGGCGGATGACCACGCCGTCGGCGAACGAGCCCACTCCCCACGCCCGACCGCCGGCGAACATCATCGCCACCCGGGCCTCCTCGTAGAGCGTGAGGAAGCGGGCGTTGTTGACGTGGCCGTACGCGTCCAGGTCGGACCAGCGCAGCGCGCAGTGGTAGACGAAGCGGTCAGTCACGGGTGAGCTTGCGGTAGGTCACCCGGTGCGGCCGGGCCGCCTCCGCGCCGAGCCGGTCGACCTTGTTCTTCTCGTACGCCTCGAAGTTGCCCTCGAACCAGAACCACTTGGCCGGGTTCTGGTCGTCGCCCTCCCAGGCCAGGATGTGCGTGGCGACCCGGTCCAGGAACATCCGGTCGTGGGAGATGACCACGGCGCAGCCGGGGAACTCCAGCAGCGCGTTCTCCAGGCTGGACAGCGTCTCCACGTCCAGGTCGTTCGTCGGCTCGTCGAGCAGGATCACGTTGCCGCCGATCTTCAGCGTCAGCGCCAGGTTGAGCCGGTTGCGCTCGCCGCCGGAGAGCACCTTCGTCGGCTTCTGCTGGTCCGGCCCCTTGAAGCCGAACGCGGCGATGTACGCCCGGGACGGCATCTCGACCTTGCCCACCATGAGGTGGTCCAGCCCGTCGGAGACGACCTCCCAGACGGTCTTGTCGCCGTCGAGGCCCTGCCGGTTCTGGTCGACGTACGACAGCGAGACGGTCTCGCCGACCCGGACCGAGCCGCTGGTCGGCTGCTCCAGCCCGACGATGGTCTTGAACAGCGTGGTCTTGCCGACGCCGTTCGGGCCGATGATGCCGACGATGCCGTTGCGGGGCAGCGAGAACGACAGGTCGTCGATCAGCACCCGGTCACCGAACGCCTTGGTCAGGTTCTGCGCCTCGATGACCGTGTTGCCCAGACGCGGGCCCGGCGGGATCTGGATCTCCTCGAAGTCCAGCTTCCGGGTCTTCTCCGCCTCGGCGGCCATCTCGTCGTAGCGGTCCAGGCGGGCCTTGGACTTGGTCTGCCGCGCCTTGGCGTTCGAGCGGACCCACTCCAGTTCGTCGGAGAGGCGCTTGCGCATCTTGGCGTCGCGGCGCCCCTCGACGGAGAGCCGGGCGGCCTTCTTCTCCAGGTAGGTGGAGTAGTTGCCCTCGTACGGGTAGGCCCGGCCGCGGTCCAGCTCCAGGATCCAGTTGGCCACGTTGTCCAGGAAGTACCGGTCGTGGGTGATCGCCAGGACGGTGCCGGCGTACTTGGCCAGGTGCTGCTCCAGCCACTGCACGCTCTCCGCGTCCAGGTGGTTGGTCGGCTCGTCGAGCAGCAGCAGGTCCGGCGCCTCCAGCAGCAGCTTGCACAGCGCCACCCGGCGGCGCTCACCACCGGAGAGCTTGGTGACGTCGGCGTCCGGCGGCGGGCAGCGCAGCGCGTCCATGGCGAGTTCGAGCTTGGAGTCGATGTCCCACGCGTCGGCCGCGTCCAGGTCTTCCTGGAGCTTGCCCATCTCCTCCATCAGCTCGTCGGAGTAGTCGGTGGCCATCTGCTCGGCGATCTTGTTGAACCGCTCCAGCTTGGCCTTGGTCTCGGCGACCGCCTCCTCGACGTTGCCGAGTACCGTCTTCTCCTCGTTGAGCGGCGGCTCCTGCGCGAGCATGCCGACGGAGTAGCCGGGCATGAGCCGGGCCTCGCCGTTGCTGGGCCGGTCCAGCCCTGCCATGATCTTGAGGAGGCTGGACTTGCCGGCGCCGTTCGGACCGACCACCCCGATCTTGACACCCGGCAGGAAGTTCAGCGTCACGTTGTCGAGCACGACCTTGTCGCCGTGCGCCTTGCGCGCCTTGTCCAGGACGTAGATGAACTGGGCCACGGTGCGGGCTACCTCCGTCGGTTGCGATCGCGGGCTTGTCGGGTGCGGGGCGGGGGGCGCCGTCTGCGCCTGCCGCCGCCGGCCGGGAGCCGGCCGCGCGCACGCCGCCGTCAATCCTGACAGGTACGGACCGCCACGCCCACATCACCCCACCCCAGGGGTACGGCGGCGAGCCGCGTTGCCGACACCGGTACTACTCGCTAACGTCTGCAGTATGACCAAGAAGATCGCCATCAGCGTCCCCGACGACGTGGCCGAACGACTGGCCCAGGAGCCGAACGTCTCCGCGTTCGTCACCGAGAGCGTGCGGCAGCGGATGGCGGGAGAGCGCACCCGGCGCGCGCTCCGGCAGGTCGGCTTCCGGCTGTCCGACGGCGGGCTCGCCGACGCGGGCCACGCGCTCGACGAGGCCCAGGCGAAGATCACCCCGGAGCTGCGCGCCCGGGCCGCCGCGTTGCTGAGCGAGTCGTCACGTGGACGGCTGACCCGTGACTGACGCGGGGCTGGTGCTCGACACTGCCTGCCTGCTGGCCTACGCGGAAGGCACCGAGGCGGTCGGGGAGCAGATCGCGTCGGTCGCGGACCGGGGGCAGACGGTGATCGTGCCGGCGCTGTGTCTCGCCGAGGCGTACCGGCACGTGGCCGTGGACGGCTGGCGCCTGCTGGACGTCCTCGGCGATCTCGACCACGTGGTCGTCACCGCCGTGGCGCACGACATGTGCATGTTCCTCGGCGGCTGGTCGCGCACGCTCCTGAGCATGGACCTCGCCCAGGTGGCGCTGGAGGCCGCACGGGCCACCACACCGATCATGAGCGACCGGCGGGAGCTGCTCGGTGAGGTGCTGCCGAAGGAGTGGCCGATCATCGACCTCTGAGCCCCGGATGTCGACAAGATCACGCGGTGGGTTCGGCGGTTCTGGGACGGGTAGGTAACTCCGGCACGGGGGATCAGACGCCGCAGCTACGCTCAGTACGCTCATCGCGGTGGACCCGTCAGTACCCGGAGGTGGCCGATCGTGACCGTCCGTAGCTCCTTTGTCGTAGTGGCCAACCGCCTGCCCGTCGACGAGGTGAGCACACCCGAGGGGCGGCAGTGGCGGCGCAGCCCCGGCGGGCTGGTGACCGCCCTGCATCCGGTGCTGGCCGAGCACCAGGGCACATGGGTGGGGTGGGCCGGTGGCACCGGCGCCGCGCCCGAGCCGTTCGACCTGGAGGGCATCCGGCTGCACCCGGTGCCGCTGAGCGCCGAGGAACTGGAGCGCTACTACGAGGGCCAGTCGAACGCGACGATCTGGCCGCTCTACCACGACGCGGTGGAGACGCCCGCCTACAAGCGGCGCTGGCGCGAGGCGTACCGGTTGGTGAACGCCCGGTTCGCGGAGGCCGCGGCGGACGTGGCGGCCGAGGGCGCGACGGTCTGGGTGCAGGACTACCAGCTCCAGCTCGTGCCGGCGATGCTCCGCGAGCTGCGGCCGGACCTGCGGATCGGCTTCTTCCTGCACATCCCGTTCCCGCCGATCGAGCTGTTCATGCAGATGCCGTTCCGCACCGAGATCCTGCGTGGACTGCTCGGCGCGGACCTGGTCGGTTTCCAGCAGCGGCTGGCGGCCCAGAACTTCGTGCGGCTGGCCCGGCACCTGCTCGGCCTGCGCTACGAGGGCCAGATGATCCAGGTCGACGGCCGGCAGGTGAAGGCGGGCGCGTTCCCCATCTCCATCGACACCAGGGAGATGGAGCGGCTGGCCGAGGATCCGGCGATCCAGGCCCGGGCCAAGCAGATCCGCGAGGAGCTGGGCAACCCGAAGACGATCATCCTGGGTGTCGACCGGCTCGACTACACCAAGGGCATCGAACTCCGGCTGAAGGCCTTCCGGGAACTCCTCGCTGACGGAAAGTTGACAGTTCCGGACGCGGTTATGGTGCAGGTCGCCACGCCCAGCCGCGAGCGCGTGGAGCACTACCAGGCACTTCGGGTGAAGGTGGAACGCGAGGTTGGCCGGATCAATGGCGAATTCGGCCGGGTCGGCGTGCCTGCCGTGCATTATCTGCATCAGTCGTACAGTCGCTCCGAACTGGCCGCGATGTACGTCGCGGCCGACGTGATGATGGTGACCCCGCTGCGAGACGGAATGAATCTGGTGGCCAAGGAGTACGTCGCATCGCGCGCCGACCAGGGCGGCGCGCTCGTGCTCAGTGAGTTCGCCGGCGCCGCGACAGAGCTGCGCCAGGCGTTCCTGTGTAATCCGCACGACCCGGACGCGGTGAAGGACGCGTTGCTGCGGGCCGTGCATGTCGAAAAGCCCGAAGCCCGCCGCCGGATGCGCGTCATGCAGCGCCATCTGCGCAGTCACGACGTGGGCCACTGGGCCAAGTCGTTCCTCAGCGAGCTCGGCGTCCCCGATACGGAGGCCGCGTGACCTCGCCCGCCCCCGCCGCCCACGGCGGCGTGCTGGATCCCGCACTGCGTGCCGCCATCGGCCGTATCGCCCGGGTTCCGCAACTCCTGGTCGCCTGCGACTACGACGGCACGCTGGCGCCGATCGTGGAGGATCCCAGCAAGGCCGTGCCGCTGCCCGAGTCGGTGGCGGCCGTACGCGCGCTCGCCGCGCTGCCGCAGACGAGCGTCGCCGTCGTCTCCGGCCGCGCGCTGCGCGACCTGGCCACGCTCTCCCGGCTGCCCAGCGAGGTGCACCTCGTCGGCAGCCACGGCTCCGAGTTCGACATCGGTTTCGTCGAGCGGCTCACCCCCGAGCTGATCGCGGTCCGGCACCGGCTCCGCGAGGCGCTGCGCGAGATCGCCGCCGAGCACCCGGGCATCCGCCTGGAACGCAAGCCGGCCAGCGTCGCCGTGCACACCCGCGGTGTCGACCCGCACGTCGCCGCCCGGGCCGTCGAGGCGGTCCGCAACGGCCCCGCGACCTGGGAGGACGTGACAGTCACCCAGGGCAAGGAGGTCATCGAGCTGTCGGTGGTCGTCACCAACAAGGGCACTGCCGTCGACCAGCTCCGCACCCAGCTCGCCGCGAGCGCGGTCCTGTTCATCGGCGACGACGTCACCGACGAGAACGCCTTCGGCAACCTGACCGGTCCGGACGTCGGCATCAAGATCGGTCCCGGGGAGACCCGGGCCGACTACCGGGTGGCCGAGCCGATCGAGGCGGCCCGCGCGCTGGGGCTGCTGCTGGAGACGCGGCGGCACTGGCTGTTCGGCGAGCGGGCGGTGCCGATCGAGCGGCACTCGATGCTCGCCAACGGCCGTACGGTCGCGCTCGTCACGCCGGAAGCCAAGATCACCTGGCTGTGCCACCCGAAGCCGGACTCGGCGGCGATCTTCGCCGACCTGGTCGGCGGCAGCCCGGCCGGGCACTTCACCGTCGGGCCGGAGCGCGGCGGCATCCCGCTGGGCCAGCGCTACCGCAGCAACACCATGACCGTCGAGACCCGCTGGTCCGGCCTGACCGTGACCGACTGGCTCGACCTGCCGGTACGGGAGACCACGCCGGACGACCCCGCAGTGGTCAGCGGTGACTCGACACTGGTCCGGGTGCTCAGCGGCACCGGGCGGGCCCGCATCGAGTTCGCGCCGCGCCCCGAGTTCGGTCAGGTGGCGGTGCAGCTCCAGCCGCTCGACGACGGGCTGCTGGTGCTCGGCTCCAACGAGCCGGTCGCGCTGCACTCCCCCGGCGTCGAGTGGGAGGTCACCAACGACGCCGGGTACGAGACCGCGAAGGCGGTGGTCGACCTCTCGGCGGCCGGCGGCCAGGTGGTGCTGGAGCTGCGCTTCGGCACGCAGAGCCTGGAGCCGCACCGGCTGCCCCTGCACGAGCGGCAGGCCGCCGCCGAGCAGCCCTGGAAGGACTGGGTGGCCTCGCTGCGGCTGCCCGCCACCGCCCGGGACCTGGTCGCCCGCAGCGCGCTGACGCTGCGCGGGCTCTGCCACGAGCCGACCGGCTCGATCCTCGCCGCGGCCACCACGTCGCTGCCGGAGGAGCTGGGCGGTGTCCGCAACTGGGACTACCGCTACTGCTGGCTGCGGGACGCCGCGATGACCGCCCGCGCGCTTGTCGACCTCGGCTCGACCGAGGAGGCCGAAGGGCTGCTGCGCTGGATCGACGGCGTGGTCGAGCGCACCGGCGGGCACCCGGAACGGCTGCACCCGCTCTACACGGTGGACGGCTTCGAGCTGGGCGCCGAGGCGGTCATCGACACGCTGCCCGGCTACGCCGGCTCCCGGCCGGTACGGGTCGGCAACCTCGCCAACCACCAGCTCCAGCTCGACGTCTTCGGCCCGGTCGCGGACCTGATCGCGGCGGTGGCCGACGCCCGTGGCTCGATCCGCGACGACGAGTGGCGGGTGCTGGAGAACATGGTCGAGGCGGTACGCCGCCGCTGGCACGAGCCCGACCACGGCATCTGGGAGGCCCGTCTCCCCCCGCGGCACCACGTCTTCTCCAAGGTCATGCTCTGGATGACTGTGGACCGGGCGCTGCACGTCGTACGCCGGCACGGCGGCGAGGACCGGCCGGAGTGGGTCGAGCTGCGTGACCGGATCGCCTCGAACGTGCTGGAGCACGGCTGGCACCCGGAGGCCGAGGCGTACAGCGTCGCCTACGGCTACGAGGAGATGGACGCCTCGTCGCTGTGGATCGGCATCTCCGGGCTGCTCGCCGGGGACGACCCGCGCTTCCTCTCCACCGTCCTCAAGATCGAGGCGGAGCTGCGCAGCGGTCCGGTCGTCTACCGGTACCACTGGGACGACGGCCTGCCCGGCCGGGAGGGCGGCTTCCACATCTGCACGTCGTGGCTGATCGAGGCGTACCTGCGCACCGGCCGCCGCAGCGATGCCGAGGAGCTGTTCACCCAGATGGTCGACACGGCCGGGCCGACCGGGCTGCTGCCGGAGCAGTACGACCCGCTGGCCGAGCGCGGGCTGGGCAACCACCCGCAGGCGTACAGCCACCTCGGCCTGATCCGCTGCGCCCTGCTGCTGGAGAACATGCTCAAGCAGTGACCCGACGCGACGCCCCGGACGGCGGCGGGAGACCTCCCGGTCCCCCGCCGCCGTCCGCGTCCCACCCCGCCCCGCCCCGCCCCGCCCCGCCCCGCCCCGCCCCGCCCCGGCGATCTTGCACTTGCCGCCCGGGCGAAAGGGCCATAACGGGCATCGAGCGGCCACCAAGTGCAAGATCGGCGGGGTCGAGCGAGGGCGCGCGGGCGGGTCAGGCGAGGGTGGCGGGGGTCAGGGCGTGGACGACGTCGCCGACCACCACGATCGCGGGTGGGCGCAGCGCGGCGGTTTCCACGTCGGCGGCCACAGTGCCCAGGGTGGAGCGCAGAGTGCGCTGGGCGGCTGTGGTGCCCTCCTGGACGACCGCCGCGGGAGTGTCAGCCGGTCTGCCGTGCGCGATCAGGGTGGCGCTGATCGCGGCGAGGTTCTTCAGGCCCATCAGGATCACCAGCGTGCCGCGCAGCCCGGCCAGGGCGTCCCAGCGGACGAGCGACGCGGGCGCGTCGGGCGCGAGGTGCCCAGACACCACAGTGAACTCGTGCGCCACGCCCCGGTGGGTCACCGGCACGCCGGCCACCTCCGGCACCGCGATCGCGCTCGTCACGCCGGGCACGACGGTCACCGGCACGCCCGCCTCGGCGCAGGCCAGCAGTTCCTCGCCGCCACGCCCGAAGACGTACGGGTCGCCGCCCTTGAGCCGCACCACCATCTTGCCGGCCCGGGCCCGGTCGACCAGGATCCGGTTGATCTCCTCCTGGGCGCGCGACGGCCCGTACGGGATCTTGGAGGCGTCGACCAGCTCGACGTCCGGGCGCAGCTCGTCCAGGAGCAGGCCGGGCACGAGCCGGTCGGCGACGACCACCTCGGCCTCGGTGAGCAGCCGCCACCCCTTCACGGTGATCAGCTCCGGGTCGCCCGGCCCGGCGCCGACGAGCGCGACGCGCCCGCCGGTGTTAAGAGGGGCCCCTTCCTCTACCTGAGGCGTTAATAGGGGGCCCTTCCTTCCGAGCAGGGCGCGGATGGCGTCGCGGGTCGCCATCGCTCGGCGGGGGTCGCCGCCGCCGAGGACCGCCACGGTGACCGGGCCGTGCCGGGTCACCGCCGGGGTCCACGCGCTGGCAGCCGTCCGGTCGTCGGCGCGGACGCAGAAGATCCGCCGCTCGGCCGCGGCGGCACTCACGGCAGCGGCGGCGGCCCGGTCGTCCACCGCCACCTGGACCAGCCACGCGCCGTCCAGGTCGCCGGGGACGAACCGGCGTGGCTCCCAGCGCAGCCGCCCGGCGTCGACGTGCGCGCGCAGCGCCGGGGTCAGTTCGGGTGACACCAGCAGCACGTCCGCGCCGGCGTCGAGCAGCGCGGGCACCCGCCGGGTGGCGACCGCTCCCCCGCCCACGACCACCACGCGCCGCCCGCCCAGCCGCAACCCCAGGGGGTACGGGCTCGGCGGCGTCGGCCCGGCCGGCTCGGTCACTTCTCCGCCACCCCGGCGGAGTCGAACGTCGCCACCTCGTGCAGTACCCGGACCGCACCGGTGACCACGGGCAGGGCGAGCAGTGCCCCGGTGCCCTCGCCGAGCCGCAGTCCCAGGTCGATCAGCGGCTCCAGGCCGAGGTGCCGCAGCGCCGCCGTGGCGCCCGGCTCGGCGCTGCGGTGCCCGGCGACCATGGCGCCCACCGCGTCCGGCGCGAACGCGGCGGCGGCGAGTGCGGCGCTCACCGCGATCACGCCGTCGAGCAGCACCGGCACCCGGCGGGCGGCGGCGCCGAGGATCAGGCCGGTCAACGCGGCGTGCTCCAGCCCGCCGACTGTGGCCAGCACGCCCAGCGGGTCGGCCGGGTCGGGCTCGTGCCGGGCCAGCGCGGCCCGCACCACCGCCACCTTGCGGGTGTACGTCTCGTCGTCGACCCCGGTGCCCCGGCCGGTGGCCGCCTCCGCGTCCACGCCGGAGAACGCGGCGACGAGCGTGGCGGACGGGGTGGTGTTGCCGATGCCCATGTCGCCGGTGAGCAGGATGCCCGCCCCGGCGTCGATCAGTTCGCCGGCGACCCGGATGCCGGTCTCGACGGCCACGCGGGCCTCGTCCCGGGTCAGCGCGGCGGTGACCGTCATGTCGCGGGTGCCGGGGCGTACGTTGGCGGCCACCAGGCGCGGCCCGGCCGGGTCACCGGGCTCCTCGGCGCCGGGGATCGGGGTGGCCACGCCGACGTCCACCACGGTGACCGAGGCGCCGGCCTGGCGGGCGAACGCGTTGACCACCGCGCCGCCGGCGAGGAAGTTGGCGATCATCTGGGCGGTGACCTCCTGCGGCCACGGGGTCACACCCTGGGCGTGCACGCCGTGGTCACCGGCGAAGATCGCCACCGCGGCCGGCTCGGGCAGCGGCGGCGGGCAGGCGCCGGCCAGTCCGGCGAGGCGTACCGAGAGCGGCTCCAGGGCGCCGAGCGAGCCGGCGGGCTTGGTCAGCCGCCCCTGCAACTCGCGGGCCGCCGCCATGGCGGCCTCGTCCAGCGGCCGGATCGCCGCGACTGTGGACTCCAGCATCATGCCTCCAGGATCCGTGCCAGCGTCTCGATGAACGCGTCGGTGGTGCCCCGGTCGCGTACGGCGATCCGGAGCCAGTCCGGGCCGAGCCCGGGGAACGTGTCGCCCCGGCGTACCGCCCAGCCGTGCGCGCGCAGCCGCTCGCGTACCTCGGCGGCGCCCGCGGTGTGGATCAGGACGAAGGCGGCGGCCGGGCGGCCCGCCACGCGTACCCCCGGCAGGCCGGACAGGCGGGCCACCAGGTGGTCGCGGTCGGCGGCGAGTTCGGCGGCGATGGCGCGTTCGGCGGCGACGGCGGCCGGCGCGGCGCAGGCGGTGGCGGCGGCGAGCGCCGGGGTGGAGACCGCCCAGAGCGGCTGCGCGGCGGCGAACCGGGCCAGCAGCGCGGCGTCGCCGAGCAGGTAGCCGATCCGCAGTCCGGCCAGGCCCCAGGTCTTGGTGAGGCTGCGCACCACCACGAGGCCGGGCAGGTCGCGGCGGGCGGCGAGCGACTCGGGCTCGCCGTCGACGCCGGGTGTGGCGGTGGTGTCGGCGAACGCCTCGTCGACCACGAGCACCCGGCCGGGCCGGGCCAGTGCGGCGATCGTGTCCGCCGGGTGCAGGACCGAGGTGGGGTTCGTGGGGTTGCCGATCATGACCAGGTCGGCGTCGTCCGGGACGCGGGCCGGGTCGAGGCGGAAGCCGTCGGCCGGGTCGAGCAGAACGCGGTCCACCCGGTGCCCGGCGGCGCACAGCGCGGCCTCCGGCTCGGTGAACTGCGGGTGCACCACCACGGGGTGGCGGACGCCGGACAGCGCGCGGGCGATCAGGACGAAACCCTCGGCGGCGCCGGCGGTGAGGAGTACCTCCTCCGGGGGACGCCCGTACCGGTGAGCGACGGCGGCGCGGGCCGGCGCCGGGTCCGGGTACGCGGCCAGGTCGCCCAGCGCGGCGGTGATCGGGTCGGCCAGCCAGTCCGGCATCGGGGCGCGGCGCACGTTCACCGCCAGGTCCACCAGGCCGGGAGTGGCCTCGGCGTCCCCGTGGTGGCCCAGGTCGGGCTCGTCGAGCGCGGCGGCGCTCCCGGTCGGTGCTGCGGGCATGTCCGCGATCCTGCCGGGTAGCCGCCGCCCGGGACAGCGCATCCCGGCGTGGGTCGCGTCACGGTCCGCCAGTTTATGAGTTCTTCTCATTTCCGAATCGGAAATGTCATAGCTTGACCCCGTGAGCAGTCGTCCCCTTGCTTCCGCTGGCCGTCTCGTTCCCCTTCTCCGTGCCGGGCTGATCGCCGGCATCGTGGTCGCCGCCGCCCTGTACCCGCTGGTCGCCGTCACCGGCATCGGGGCCAAGGCCACCGCGCACGCGATCGAACAGAAGACGAACATCCTCAAGACCGCGCTGCCGGCCGAGACCTCGTACGTCTACGCGCCGGACGGCAAGACCGTGCTGACGATGTTCTACGAGGAGTACCGGCAGTACACCAAGATCGAGAAAATGTCGCCGAACATCCAGCAGGCGATCGTCGCCGCCGAGGACAACCGCTTCTACCAGCACCGCGGCGTCGACCCGAAGGGCGTGGCGCGTGCTTTCGTGTCGAACGCCCGATCCGGCGGCGTCTCCCAGGGCGCCTCGACGATCACCATGCAGTACGTGCGGATGGCGCTGCGGGACAGCGCGACCACACCCAGGGAGGTCCAGGAGGCGACCCAGCAGACCAGCCTGCGCAAGGTCAGGGAGATGCGCATGGCGCTGGACATCGAGAAACACCTGAGCAAGGACCAGATCCTGGAGCGCTACCTCAACTCGGCCTACTTCGGTCACCGCGCGTACGGGATCTACGCCGCCTCGCAGATCTTCTTCTCCAAGACCCCGGCCACGCTCACCCCGGTCGAGGCGGCCACGCTGGCCGGGCTGGTGAAGTCGCCGTCGGAGTACGACCCGATCACCTCGGACCAGAAGGACGCCACCGGCCGGCGCAACTACGTGCTGGACAACATGGCCCGCCTCGGCTACCTGTCGCCGGACGCGGCCGCCGCGGCCAAGGGCCAGCCGATCAAGCTGAAGCTGACCACCCCGCCCAACGACTGCGCCGCGATCGACGGTGGGCACCGCAGCTGGGGCTTCTACTGCGACTACCTGAAGAACTGGTGGAGCTCGCAACCCGCGTTCGGCGAGAACCGGCTGGAACGGATGGACGAGCTGCGCCGCGGCGGCTACCGGATCGTGCTCGCGCTCGACCCGAAGACCCAGGCGGCGGCGGAGAAGAACGTCGGGGCCAAGGACAACACCGGCAGCCCGTTCGCCAACGGGATCGTGGTCGCCGAGCCCGGCACCGGGCGGATCAAGGCGATGGCGGTGAACCGCAACTATTCGCTGGACCTGGCCGAGAACCCGAACAGCTCGAACCCGGAGGCCGGCCCGAAGGTCAAGGCGAACTATCCGAACACGGTGGCGCCGCTGCTCGGCGGCGGGACGCTCCCTGGCTACCAGGCCGGTTCGACGTTCAAGATGTTCCCGATGCTCGCCGCGCTCAACGCCGGGATGCCGCTGTCCACCGCGTACGACTCGCCGCACACGTACAAGTCGGCCGTATACGACGGGTGGGCGCCGTCGAACGCCAGCGGCGCGATGACCGGCCGGCAGACCATGTGGTCCGGGTTCGGCAAGTCGGTGAACACCTACTTCGTCCAGCTGGAGGAGAAGATCGGCGCGGATGCCGGCGTGCGCCTGGCCGAGCAGTTGGGGCTGCGCTGGCGTACCGACGTGGACAAGGAGCAGGCGTCGCCGGGGAAGGCGAAGAAGTGGGGCGCGTTCACGCTCGGCGTCTCCGACGCCACCCCGCTGGAGATGGCGAACGCGTACGCCGCCATCGCCGCCGACGGCCGCTACTGCGAGGCCATCCCGGTCAACGCGATCATGAACCGGGACGGCACGCCCGCCACGTACACCACGGCGGGCGGGGTGCAACGGGAGGTCGCCAAGCCCCGGTGCCGGCAGGTGGTGAACGCCGACGCGGCCCGGGCCGCCACCGACGCGGCGCGCTGCCCGACCGGCGACACCCCGGCCAAGGGGAGCTGCGGCGGCTGGTCGACCGCCGACAGCGTGCGGGGTACGGTCGGCCGCCCGGTCGCCGGCAAGACGGGTACGACCGACAGCACCCGGTCGGCGTGGTTCGTCGGCTACACGCCGGAACTGGCGGCGGCGAGCTTCATCGCCGATCCGGACAACCCGTTCAACGCGGTGGGTGACGGGCAGGCCCAGATTCCGGTAAACGCGGTGGCGCAGACCTTGCGGGATTCCCTGAAGGGCCAGCCCACCCGCCAGTTCACCCCACCCTCGGACCAGATAGTCGGCTGACCCCTCTGTTCCGCCCGGGGGTGCGCCCGGGTAGTTGATCAAGGAGTTTGCGTCAGGGATCGCCCGATCCGCCGACGCGAACTCCTTGATCGACGTTGGGGCCGAGGGCGGTCAGCGGAGGTCGGCGGCGACGAAGGACCACAGTTCCAGGTCGACCCGGGCGCCGCGGACGAAACCGGCGTTGCGCAACAGGCCCTCGTAGCTGAAGCCGACGACCCGCTGGTCCTCCCGGCGGACCACCGCCCAGTGGTCACCGTCGCCGCTGTCGCGTCGCTGCCGGGCCAGCTCGGTGCACCACGCCCGCCCGTCGATCTGCCCGGACGCGTCGGCCAGCGGCAGCCAGCGCTGCGTCTGCCGGTCGGCGAACACCTCGTCCACCGCCTCCGCGTCGGCGGCGACGAGATGCCGCACCTCGATGCGGGGGGTTGAGACGGTGAGCGCCGGGAACCGGCGTACCGCCACCTGCCCGATCACGCCGGTGCCCCCACCGGCGCCAGCGCGGCGGCCACCAGCCGGGCCGCGATGTCCGGATGCGCGGCCCAGTGCGGCACGAGCTGCGAGGCGTGCACCGCCTGCCGGACGAAGCCCTCCGGGTTGCCGCCCTCCCACCGCCAGGCCGGACGGTCACCGGCGCGCGGCGTGAGCACTGCGGCGTGCTGCTTGTGCCCGGTCACCGTGGTGCCGGCCGCCGCCACCACGCTGTCGGTGACCGCAGTGGCCGTGCGGTAACCGACCACCAGGCCGTCCCTGACCGTGCCGACCGCGTCGAGCACCCCGCACATGGGCAGGCCGTCCAGCTCCCGGGCCAGCCAGAGCAGGCCGGCCCCCTCGGCGATCACCGGGCGGCCGGAACGGGCCAGCTCGGCCACCGCGATGCAGAGGCGGCGGTTGGCGGAGAGCTGCTCCGCGTACGTCTCGGGCAGCCCGCCGCCGACGACGAGCGCGCGGGCCCCGGCGGGCAGCGCCTCGTCGCGCAGCGGGTCGAGCGTGACCACCTCGGCACCGGCGGCGCGCAGCAGCTCGGCCGTCTCGGGATGGCTGTAGGCGCCGGCCGGTCCGCCGGCCAGCGCCACCACCGGCCGCTCCCCCGACGGCTGCGGGGCGTCGGCCGGCTCCGGCGACCACGGCTCGACGGTGAGCGCGGGGGCGGAGCGGGCCAGCGCCAGCAGCCGGTCGAGGTCGACGGTGGCGGCCACAGCCTCACCGAGCCGGCGTACGCCACGTTCGGCGTCGGCGTCGGCACGCACCACGGGCCCGGTGCCGTACCGGCGGGCGGGCAGCACCGGAGGCAGCTCGTGCCGGCGCAGTGCCCCGTAGACCCGCACGCCGACGTCGTCGAGCGCCTCGCGCAGCAGCGCCTCGTGCCGGGGCGAGGCCACCCGGTTGAGGATCACGCCGCCCAGCCACAGCTCGTCGTCGTACGCCCGGAAGCCGTGCACCAGCGCGGCCACCGACTGGCCCATCGCGGCCACGTCCACGACCAGCACCACCGGGCTGCGCAGCGCGGTGGCGACGGCCGCCGTGGACTCGCTCTCCGGACGCCCGGCGACCGAGTCGTAGAGGCCCATCGTGCCCTGCACCAGCGCGAACCCGGCGTCGGCCGCGCCGTACGTGAAAAGGGGGGCGATCCGCTCCGGGCCGGCCAGTCTCGGGTCCAGCGTGCGCCCGGCGCGCCCCGCGGCGAGCCCCAGGTACGCCGCGTCCACCTGGTCCGGCCCGACCTTGAACCCGGCCACCGGGATCCCCCGGTCGGTGAGCGCCGCGAGCAGGCCGAGGGAGACGGCGCCGGTGCCGTGCCCCGAGGAGGGCGCACTCAGCACGACGCGCGGCACGTCGGTCATCATCGACTCCTGATGTGGGTGGTTTCCGCCCGCGTGACCATACCCGTCCGGCCCGGCACGCGAGGGGCGCGCACACCGCCGTTTTCGCCCTGGCAGCGGCGAGTGGCATCGCTCATACGGGTAGCCTTGGCCAACGTGTACCGGTTCCTGCTGACCCCGCGCTGGCTCGGCTACCTCGCGCTCACGCTCGTCGCCGCCACGGTGATGGTGTTCCTGGGCAACTGGCAGCTGGACCGCTACCGGGGCCGGACGGCGGTCAACGAGCGCATCGACGCCGGCGCCACCATGACGCCCGCGCCGCTGCGCGACGCGCTCCCGGCGCCCAGCAGCGGCGACGTCGGCCCCCCGCCGTCCGAGGAGCTCACCTGGAGCCGGGTCACCGCCACCGGCCGGTACGACAGCGCGAACACCGTCCTGATCCGCGGCCGGACCCTCGACCGGACGGTCGGGTTCGAGGTGCTCACCCCGCTGGTGCTGGCCGACGGCAGCGCGGTGCTCGTCGACCGCGGCTGGATCCCGCCCGTGCCGGGCGCCGGCGCGACCGTCCAGCCGCAGGTGCCGGCGGCGCCGACCGGCGAGGTGACTGTCACCGGCCGGGTGGTCGGCAGCGAGAGCGGCGGCGGCGCGGTCAGCCGGCGCGACGGCAAGCTGGAGGCCCGGCGGATCGACATCCCCCGCCTCGCCGAGCAGCTCCCCTACCCGGTCACCGGCGGCTACGTGCTGCTCGACGGACAGACGCCGGCCGCCGACCCGGCCTTCCAGGCCGTCCACATCGGGCACACCAACAACTGGCAGAACTTCGGCTACGTGTGGCAGTGGTGGATCTTCGCGGTGATGAGCCTGTTCGGCTACGGCTGGGTGGCGCGCCGGGAGGCCCGCCGCCGGGCCGGGCTGGACGCCCCGGGCGAGCCGGTGGACCGCGCCGCCGAGCCGGCCGCCCCCACCTCCGCCTGAGTGAGCCGCAGCGGGCACGGTCCGCCTCGTCGATCCTCGGCACAGGCACCCGTTACTCACCGTAGCCGCCGTTGGGAAAGAAACTCCTCACGACCGATATGACTCAGCGGCATAATTATGCCTCTGAGTCATATCGGTTCTGCGCGATGAGGTTCCGTGCGGGAACCGGCCGTGGATCCGGCGGCACACCGGGCGGCGGGGACGTTGGTAGGGGCCGCGGATGATCGTCGATCGTGGGGGTCGCGGTGACCTCTGACGCCACGACGCCCCCGGCCGCCGAGCCACCCGCGTACGACCCCTGGTCCGCCATGCCCCCGGCCGTCGCGCCGCCCACCGAGCAGTTCCCGGCCGCGCCGCAGTTCGCCGCGCCGCCGGTGCCGCCCGCGCAGTCGGCGGTGGCGGTGCAGATCGCCGAGATCATGGTGACGCCGCCGGTCATCCGTACCCCGGCCGGTGTCCTGCCGCTCGCCGGCGCCTCCTGGTACGTGACCGACTGCTGGCAGAAGGAGGAGAAGATCGCGCCGTGGGCCGTCGTCGCCGCGATCCTCGGCTTCTTCTGCCTGACCGTGTTCAGCCTCCTGTTCCTGCTGATCAAGGAGACGCGGCACTACGGCACCGTGCAGGTGACGGTGAGCAGCGGCGGGCACCAGTACGTCGCGCGGATCCCGGTGACCGACCAGTTCCAGGTGCAGCAGCTCAACAACCAGGTCAACTACGCCCGGTCGCTGTCGGCCGGCTGAGCCGTCAGCCGGTGACCCGGCCGGCGTGGATGGCGCGGACCGCATCGATGGTGTCCGCCTCGGCGGCGGTCTTGTCGTCGCGGTAGCGCAGCACGCGGGCGAAGCGCAGCGCCATGCCGCCCGGGTAGCGGCTGCTGGTCTGCACCCCGTCGAACGCGATCTCGACCACCTGCTCCGGCCGGACCCGCACCACCCAGTCGCCCTTCTCCACGGCGAGCGACAGGAACCGCTCGGTCTGCCAGCGCAGCAGCTCGTCGGTGAGCCCCTTGAACGTCTTGCCGAGCATGACGAATTGGCCGGTGCGCGGATCGCGCGCGCCGAGGTGCAGGTTGGACAGCCAGCCCTCCCGCCGGCCGCTGCCCCACTCGACCGCGAGGACCACCAGGTCAAGCGTGTGCCGCGGCTTGACCTTGACCCAGGCCGAGCCGCGCCGGCCGGCGTCGTAGGGCGCGGCCGGATCCTTGACCACCACGCCCTCCTGGCCGGCGTCGACCGCCGCGGCGAACGCCGCGGCCGCCTGGTCCACGTCGTCCACCTCGACCCGGTCGACGAGCAGCGACGTGTCGACCGCACCGGCCAGGGCCGACCACCGCTCCCGCCCGGGCGCGTCGATCAGGTCGGTGCCGTCGAGGTGCAGCAGGTCGAAGAAGTACGGCGTGAGCACCGGTTCGCCGGTGCGCTCGGCGGCGGCCAGCACGGCGGGCGCGACCGGCGCCTGCCCGGTGGTGCTGGGCGTGGTGCGCCGGGCCGCCCGGCTGGACGTCTCCTGGAACGGCAGCGGCCGGCCGGCGGCGTCGAGCCCGATCGCCTCGCCGTCGAGCACCAGCTCGCGGGCGGGCAGCGCACGGACGGCGGCCACCACCTGGGGCAGCCGGCCGGTGATCTCGTCCAGACTGCGGGTGAAGACCGCGATGTCCGGGCCGGAGCGGTGCACCTGGATGCGGATGCCGTCGAGCTTGACGTCGACCACGGCCGGCACGCCGGTGGCGGTGAGCGCCTCGTCGACCGTAGGCGCGCTCTGCGCCAGCATCGGCGCGAGCGGCCGGCCCACCTGGAGCCCGAACCCGGCGAGCGCGGCGGCGCCGCCGGTGAGCGCCGCGACCGCCACCGCCCGCAGGTCACCGGCGAGCAACAGGGCCCGCCGAACGGCCGTGACCGAGACGTCGGCGGCCCGCGCGACCGCGTCGGCCAGCAGCCCGGCCTGCGCGCCCTGGCGCAGCTCACCCCGGAACAGGCCGGTCAGCAGGCGCTGCTCGTCGGCGGTGGCGGCGGCGAAGAGACGGCCGACCAGCTCCCGTCGCCGGGCCTGCGAACCGGCCCCGGCGACGCGGGAGATCTCCTCGATCGCCGCGTCGACGGCGGCGACTGTCAGCGTGGGCTCGGCGGCCGGCGGGGGCAGGTCACGCAGGCCCGCCCAGCCGACGCCGGTCTGACGCTGGCGCAGCTCACCGGCGAGGTAGCCGGCGCCGGCCGGGATCTCGCCCGGCTCCAGCCCGCGCAGCGCGGCGGCCAGCAGCTCCACCTTGGCCCGTCGGCCACTGGTGGCCCCGACCGCGGCCGAGGTGGCCGCCAGCTCCGCGAAACGCACGCCCACATCCTGCCAGCCGCATGTGACATCGGGGTGGATCCGTCGGCCCGGCACACCGCACGGGTGCGCCGGGCCGACGGTCAGGCCGAGACGGGTTCCTCGATGCGCAGGCCGCGCCCGCGCACGCCCTCGGCGACCCGGGTGAGCAGCGCGTCGAGCGTGACCAGGGCGGCGGAGAGCTCGCCGATCTGTTCGTTGAGCGTGTCCTCGGACCACGCGGAGACGTCGACGTCCCCCAGAGCACGGACGGCGGCCTGGAGCCGCTCCATCTCGTCGTTCGTACGCATGTTCGAAAGGCTATAACACCCCGCCCGCCGACACACCACAAACTCCGACATCGGCCCCGAAGTTACGGTTTCGACACCTCAGGCGCGGTTTCCGGCCTCCGCCACCCGGGCCAGCAGCAGCGCCTCGGCCAGGCACACCCGGGCGAACTCGCCCAGGTGCAGGCTCTCGTTCGGCCCGTGCGCCCGCGCGTGCGGGTCCTCCACACCGGTCACCAGGATCGCGGCCTGCGGGAACATCTCCTGGAACGTGGCGATGAACGGGATCGACCCGCCCACCCCGATGTCGACCGGGTCGGTGCCGTCCCAGGCCGTCCGGAACGCCGACCGGGCCGCGTCGAACATCGGCCCGGAGGCGTCGATGACGCAGGGCGCGCCGTCGTGCTCGAACGTCACCGACACCTGCGCACCCCACGGCGCGTGCCGCTGAAGGTGCGCGGTCAGCGCCGCGTACGCCTTCTTCGGGTCGTCGCCCGGCGCCAGCCGTACGCTCAGCTTCGCCTTCGCGGACGGCACCAGCGCGTTCGGGGCCTCGCCGGTGGCCGGCGCGTCCACGCCCAGGATCGCCAGCGCCGGCTTGGTCCAGAGCCGGTCGGTGATCCGCCCGGTACCGAACAGCGTCGCGCCGTCGACCAGGCCGGCCTCGGCGCGGAACCGGTCCTCCGGGTAGTCGACGCTGGCGCCCTCGCGGCCGACCAGCCCGTCCACCGCGACGTCACCGGCCTCGTCGTGCAGCGTGCCGAGCAGCTTCACCAGCGCGGTGAGCGCATCCGGCACGGCACCGCCGAACATGCCGCTGTGCACCGCGTGGTCGAGCGTGCGCACCTCCACGAAGCAGTTGACGATGCCGCGCAGCGAGGTGGTCAGCGCCGGCACGCCGACGTCCCAGTTGGTGGAGTCGGCGATCACGATGACGTCCGAGGACAGGTCGTCGCGGTGCTCGGCGAGCAGCCGCTCCAGCGAGTCCGAGCCGTACTCCTCCTCGCCCTCGATGAACAGCACCACGCCGACCGGGAGCCGGTCGCCGAACGCGCGCAGCGCGGCGACGTGCGCCATGATGCCGGCCTTGTCGTCGGCGGCGCCCCGGCCGTACAGGCGGCCGTCGCGCTCCACCGGCTCGAACGGGTCCGACTCCCACAGCGACAGGTCGCCGACCGGCTGCACGTCGTGGTGCGCGTACAGGAGCACTGTGGGCGCGCCGGGCGGGGCCGCCTTCGTGCCGATCACTGCGGGCTGGCCGCCGGACCGGACGATCCGCGTGTCGAGGCCGCAGCCGCGCAGCAGCTCCGCCACCGCCTCGGCGGAACGCTCCACGTGCGAGTGGTCGAAGCCCTCGAAGGCGATGCCCGGGATGCGGACGAGTCGCTCGAGATCGGCACGGACGCCGGGGAGTTCCCGCTCGACGGCGGCCCGCACCTCGGACTCGGAGAGGATCGGAGTGGTCATGACCGGAATCGTATGCTGGCCTTACCCTGCCCCGTCGCCCGAGCCCGGCCGCGGCCCCACGCGCACGTAGTAGCGGTCGCCGTCGTGCGGCAGGTCCGGGGCGCCGTCGACCACCAGGTCCACCGCCGCCTCGGTGCCGTCGGCGGCGAAGTGCGCCCGCTCCCCCGCGTGCCAGCGGCGCAGCTCCGGCAGGATCTGCGCACCGTCGCGGTCCAGCGCCCGGCGCAACCGCAGTTCGGCCGGCGCGGTGACGAGCACCGACAGCGTCAGCTCGGGGCGTACCGCCGCGCGGGCGGCGCTCACCCCCTCGACGATCAGCACCAGACCGGGCGGCACCGGCACCACCCGGTCCAGGAAGCGCCGGCGCACCCAGCTGTACCGGCGGTAGCCGCCCGTCCGGCCGGCCCGCAGCGGGCCGAGCACCTGCTCCTCCAGCCGGGTCCAGAACGTGAACTGGTCGTCCCAGCCGTCGAGCAGGTCGTCGGTGTGCACGAGCGGCGGGCGGACGCCGCCCGCCCGCGCCGCGAGGGCGTCCGCGAGGCGCGCCGCGAACCGGCTCTTGCCCGCGCCGCTGGGTCCGTCGACGGCGACCAGCCGGGTACGCCCCAACCGCGCCGGACCGGCCAGCACCCGGCGGGCCAACCCGGCGTACGTCTCGATCACCGCGACGTTCACCCGACCGACGCTAACGTTCCCCCGTCCGCTGGAAACTGCGACCCGGGCGGACCGTTTCGCCGAGCGGCGGCGCGGCGCGCTGGGCATCATCGGGGGGTGCTCCATGACGTGATGTGTCCGGGCGTCGACGCCCTCCTGGAACAGGCCCGCGCCGGTCTCCGCCGGCTCACCCCGCACGAGACCGTCGAGGCGGTCCGTGGCGGCGCGCTGCTGATCGACACGCGTACCGAGGCGCAGCGCCGCGAGGAGGGTGAGCTGCCCGGCGCGATCGTCATCGACCGCACGGTGCTGGAGTGGCGGCTCGACCCGGCCAGCGAATGGCGCATCCCCGAGGCCACCGGGTACGACCGCGAGGTCATCGTGGTGTGCCGGGAGGGGTACAGCTCCAGCCTCGCCGCCGCCAGCCTCCAGACGCTGGGGCTGCGGCAGGCCACCGACATGGTCGGCGGGGTGCAGGGCTGGCGGGAGGCCGGGCTGCCGATGTCCGACCGCCCGGCCGACGTGCGCTACTGAGCCCTCGCGGCCGGCGCTGAGGCTCGCGGTCCGAGCCGGTCACCGCCGGCGAGTGCCGGTGGAGCGGCCCGCTACGCCGGTGGCGCGCCGGGCGGCACGAAGGGAAGTCCCGGCGGCGGGCCGGACTCGATGAGCCGCCACAGCGCGTCCGTGTCGAGGTGCTCCTCCACCAGGTCGCCCAGCAGGTCCAGCGTCCGCTCCCGGGCCGCCGCGAAGGACGTGTCCGGCGCGACCTTGAAGCCGGTCCGCCCGGCCGTCTCCGCGACCTCGGTCAGGAACCGGCGGCGGAACGCGTCCGAGGAGAAGGCGCCGTGCCAGTGCGTGCCGTACACGCTGCCGAGACGCGCGCCCTCGCCGGTGCCGTCGGTGTAGCGCAGCAGCGGCGCGAGGCCCGGGTCGGCGGCCGAGACCCGGCCGTGGTGGATCTCGTAGCCGTGGACCGGCACGTCGCCGGCGGCGGTGCCCTCGGCCCGGCGGACCGTCTTGCCCGGCTCGAACGTGATCTCGACGGGCAGCAGCCCGAGGCCGGGTACGGTGCCCCGGCGGCTCTCCACCGCATCGTGGATCGCCCGGCCCAGCATCTGGAAGCCGCCGCAGATGCCGAGCAGCGGCCGTCCGGCGGCGGCGTGCGCCCGGACCGCGTCGGCGAGGCCGGTCTCCCGCAGCCAGGCGAGGTCGGCGACTGTCGACTTGGTGCCGGGGAGCACCACCAGATCGGCGGCGGCCAGTTCGGCCGGCTCGACGGTGAGGCGTACCCGCACACCCGGCTCGGTCGCCAGCGCCTCCACGTCGGTGGCGTTGCTGATCCGGGGCAGCCGGACCACTGCGACGTCGAGCCAGTCGGTGCCCCGTGGCGCGGCCGGGCGGCCGAGCACCCGCCCGTACGCGAGCGAGTCCTCCGCGTCCAGCCACAGGTCCAGCGCCCAGGGCACCACCCCGTACGTCGGGCGGCCGGTGACCCGGCGCAGCATGTCCAGCCCCGGCTGGAGCAGGCCGCGGTCGCCCCGGAACTTGTTGACCACGAAACCGGCCACGAGCGCCTGGTCGGCGGCGTCGAGCAGGGCGACGGTGCCGAACATCGAGGCGAACACGCCACCCCGGTCGATGTCGCCGACCACGATCGTGGGCAGCCCGGCCCGCCGCGCCAGGCCCATGTTGACGTAGTCGCCGTCGCGCAGGTTGATCTCGGCGGGGCTGCCCGCGCCCTCGCAGATCACCACGTCGTACTCGGATCGCAGCTCGGCCAGTGCCGCGTACGCCGTGGTGGCGAGCCGGGCCCGTACCTCGTGGTAGTTGCCGGCGGTGACCGTGTCCACCGCGTCGCCGAGCAGCACCACCTGGCTGGCGTGGTCGCTGCCCGGCTTGAGCAGCACCGGGTTGAAGCGCAGGTCCGCGTCCAGCCCGCAGGCGGCGGCCTGCATCGCCTGGGCCCGGCCCAGCTCGCCGCCCCGACCGTCCGGCCCGACCACCACGGCGGAGTTGTTCGACATGTTCTGCGCCTTGAACGGGGCGACCCGGACGCCCCGGCGGCGCAGCCAGCGGCAGATGCCGGCGGTGAGCACGCTCTTGCCGGCGTCGGAGGTGGTGCCGGCGACCAGCAGCCCGCCGCTCACCGCCCGCTCCCCCGGCGCCCGCCGCCCGCCTCAGTTGCGCCGCCCGCGTCGCGAGCCGCCCGGCCCGAACCGCGAACCAACCGCCCCGAGCCACGAGCCTCCCCGCCCGAGCCATGAGCCGCCCGGCCCGAGCCACCGGCCGCCCGGGTGAGGGCGGCCAGCGCGGCCCGTCCGGCGGCCCCGGCCACGCGACCGACCGTTACCGGGTAGAGCGCGGCCAGGCCGAGCGCGGTCCCACCCACCGCGCCGGAGATCCGGGCGGCCCGCTTGAGGTGCCGCGCCTCGGGGCGGGGGCCGTCACCGAGGAACGGCCGGGTCTCGGCGCGGCCGAAGTAGACGTTGCGCCCGCCGAGCCGGACGCCGAGCGCGCCCGCCATGGCCGCCTCGCACTGACCGGCGTTCGGGCTCGGGTGGTCGGCCCGGTCCCGCCGCCACACGTGCCAGGCGGCGTCGCGGTCCCCGTGCGCGACCGGCGCGACGGCCACAGTGAGCAGCCCGGTGAGCCGGGACGGCACGAGGTTCAGCGCGTCGTCCAGCCGGGCGGCCGGGGTGCCGAAGCGGGCGTACCGGGGCGAGCGGTGGCCGACCATCGCGTCGAGCGTGTTCGCCGCCCGGTAGCCGAGCAGGCCGGGCAGTCCCGCGACCGCGCCCCAGACCAGTGGGGCGACCACGGCGTCCGAGGTGTTCTCGGCGACCGACTCGACAGTGGCGCGGGCGAGTTCGGGCTCGTCGAGGGCGGACGGGTCGCGTCCGCAGAGGTTGCCCAGGCGGGCCCGGGCGGCGGGCAGGTCGGCCCGGCCCAGCGCCCGTGCCATCACCCGGGATTCGCGCCGCAGCGTCCGCCCACCCAGCACCGTCCAGGTGCCGGCGGCCACCAGCGCGGCCCGGGCCACCGGATGACGGCGGGTCGCCAGCGCGGCCCCGGCACCGAGCAGGACCGGCGCGCCGACTGCGAGCGCGGTGAACACGGTCCCGGCCCTCCGGTCGGGGCGGTAGACCCGCCGTTCCAGCGCGGCGGCCGCCGTGCCGAAGCCGGCCACCGGATGCCACCGGCGGGGGTCACCGAGCAGGGCGTCGAGCACGTAGCCCGCCACCAACCCGGTCGCGTTCGCCATGGCGGTCGCCTGCCGCACCCGTCACCACCTCCGGCCGGCCAGCCTAGTCGTACCGCGGGGTGGTGACGTCGGTGTCACCACCCCGCGCCCCCGTCCGACGAACGGTCAGGCGGGCACCGGGGTCCGCCGCCGGCCACGGCGCCCGGAGGCGGTCCCGGCGGTGCCGCCCGGACTCGCGCCGCCCGGATCGCCCTCATCCGGTCCGCCGACAACCGGTGCGGTGACCTCACCCAGCTCGTCGTCCCCGACCGGGACCGGCTCGTCGCCCTCCTCGGGGGACAGCTCGTCGTCCTCGGCCGGCAGGCCTGCGCCGGCGCCGGACGGACCGTCCGCCCGCACGCCCGACGGGTTGCCCGGCAGACCTCCGGGCGGGCCGCCGAACCGGGCGTCCCTGCCGGAAACGGGCTCGCCGGGCCGGGTGTCGAACGGGTCGGGCTCGCCCACCCGCTCGACGGTGCCGACCGGCCCGACCCGGCCGCCCCCGTACTCCGGCGGCGGGAAGTCGTCGTCGAAGGGCCGGCCGTCGAACGTCGCCGGGGCCTGGGCGTCCGGCACCGGCTCGGTCGCCTCGCCGTGCACCCGCTGCTCGGCCTCCGCGTCCTCGACCGTGCTGGTCGCCGCGCGGGGCTGGTTGCGCAGGAACCGGGCGCGCCCCCGGGACAGGTCGTGCCCGACCGCGACCGCCTCCAGCTCGTAGAGCGTGCGGTGGGTGCCCGCCTCGTCGGTCCAGTCCCGCGTGTAGAGGCGCCCGGCGACGATCACCGGGTCACCGACAGCCACCGAGGCGGCCACCCCCTCGGCGAGGCGGCGCCAGCAGTTGACGCGTACCCGAAGGCTGTTGCCGTCGACCCAGCGGCCGCTGTCGCGGTCGAGCCGGCGGGCCGTCGAGGCGACCTTGAAGTTAGCCACCAGCGTTCCGCTCTGCGTGGTCCGGCGCCACTCCGGCGCGGTCAGCACGTTGCCGACGATCGTCACGTACGTATCGAACATCGCCCCTCCCAGGGATCGACTTGTCCCGGTGAGCGTCGGCCGAACGCCCGGCCCGGACCACCCGCCGGCCCGGACCTGTGGACGACGAGCCGGGCTGTGGACAACCACCTGATCAAGGTCCCGATCTGCTAGGCCGACCGACCCTACGGGCCTGACCAGCGCCGACACATGATCGAGAGGAGCCGGCAAGCAGGCGTTCCGGAATCACGCCGGTTGGGTAAGTACTTGATCAACCGAGAGAAAGGGAGCTCCCATGCTTCTCCGAGACGTCCGCGAGGCAGCGCGATGAGCGCCGTGGCGAACCCCGCGACCGTGGCCGAGTGCCTGCGGGTCGGCGCCGGGTTCTCCCAGGGCGACCGCAACTGGATCGCCGAGCAGTTCGCGACCCTGGACGCCCGGCTCGCCGGCTTCCACGCCGACGCCACCGAGCTGGAGGTGACCGTCAAGGATCGCGAAGCCCGGGGCCAGAAGGTGACCCTGGAGTGCTGGATCGCCGGGCGGCAGAAGATCGTCACCACCTCGACCGAGGAGGATCTGCACGCCGCGCTCAACGACGTCCGGGACGACCTGCGCCGCAAGCTCAACGACGCGAAGACCCGGCAGGAGCCGCGCCACAACAAGCACCTGCGCGCCGTCGACCAGCCCGAGGTCGCCCCGTTGCAGGACGCCGAGCGCGAGGACGCCGAAACCGCCTGAAGTCCGGCACGGCCCGCCCGCGCGGTGCAGGCGGGCGGGCCGACGGCGTCGATTGGTTAACAAGGGGCCCTTCCGCTACCGGAGGCGTTAACAAGGGCCCCCTCCTTACCCCCTACCGCCGGGTAGCGCGGCGGCGTACCGTCGCGGTCGTGGAACCGGACGTGCTGGGCGCCCCCTACGAGCGGCGGACGATCGAGCTGGGCACCGACGACGAGGGGCCGGTGGTCGCGACCCTCGTGCGGCGGCGGGCCGACCGCCCGACCGGCCGCGCTGTGCTCTACGTGCACGGCTTCGTCGACTACTTCTTCCAGACCCACGTGGCCGACTTCTTCGCCGAGCGCGGGTGGGACTTCTACGCGCTCGACCTGCGCAAGTACGGCCGCAGCCTGCTTCCGCACCAGACCCCGAACTTCTGCCGTGAGCTGAGCGACTACTTCCCCGAGCTGGACGCCGCCGCGGAGATCATCCGTGCCGAGGAGGGCCACGACACCCTGCTCGCCATGGGCCACTCGACCGGGGGCCTGATCGTCTCGCTCTGGGCGCACGACCGCCGCGACGCGGGCCTGGTCGACGGCATCGTGCTCAACAGCCCCTTCTTCGACATCAACGCACCCTGGATGGTCCGCCGACCCCTCGCGGCCGCCGTCTCGCGCCTGGGCCGCAGGGCGCCGCAGCGTGTGCTGCCGTTCGGCCTGGGCACCGTGTACGGCGAGAGTCTGCACGCCGACCACCGGGGCGAGTGGCGGTACGACCTGGCCTGGAAACCGCTCGCCGGGTTCCCGGTGCGGGCCGGCTGGATCAACGCGATCCGCGCCGGTCAGCGACGCCTGCGGGCCGGGCTAGACATCCCGGTGCCGGTGCTGCTCGCCTGCTCCACGCGCAGCTTCCGGGGCACGAAGTGGCACGACAGCGCGACCGGCGCCGACGCGGTGCTCGACGTCGAGCACATGGTGCGCTGGGCGCCCCGTCTCGGCCGGCACGTCACGCTCGCCCGCTTCGACGGCGGACTGCACGACCTCACGCTGTCCAGTCCCGGCGTGCGCGAGAAGGTCTTCGCGGAGGTCGGACGGTGGGCGGAGGGATTCCTCCGCGCCGGACCGACCGAACCGGAGCCGGTGACGCCGCCGGCGCCGCGCCGACCGGCCGACGCGAACGCCGAGGGCTGAGGCCGGTCCGTCCCGCCGCCGGGATGCCCGACCCAGTCGGCCGTCCCGCCGCCGGACGGCCGGTTCAGTCGGCGACGACCGCCGCGAGCGCGGCCCGGATCCGGTCGAACGTGGCGATCGGGTGACCGCCGGCCTGCGGCGGCAGCACCACGCCGAGGCAGCGCAGCGCGGGCCCGCCGTCCGGCCCGGCCTCGACCGCGAACACCGGCGCGCCCACATACCCGGCGGGCAGCTCCGTCGTGACCCGCACCTCGCCGCCGTCCCGGGCGACCCGCTCGACCACCGCCTCCAGCGGGCGCGCCCCGCCGTCGCCGACACCGAGGGCCAGCACGAACGCCGAGGCGGGCGCCGCGCCGATCCGGGCGACCGAGTCGGCCGGCGCGGCCACCGCCTCGGTGACCTGCTGGGTACGCCAGCGCCAGCCCCGATCGTCGGCGTAGCCGTGCAGGCCGCCGGTCGGCATCGCGGCGAGCCCCAGTTCCGGCAGGTGCAGCCAGTGGTCCGCGAAACCGGGCAGGTCGATCGGCTCGTCCGCTCCCTCCGCCGGGTCGGTGACGCTCGGCCGCAACCCGATCTCGCCGTACGCACAGCCGGTGAGCGCGTCGGCGGTGAGCAGCCACTCGTGCGCGATCTCGCCGTCGTCGGTGGCGCCGACCAGCTCGCTGTAGAAGAACGCCGTACCGAGGACGCCCGCCGGCGCGCCCGGCGCATCCGAGCCGGTGACAGGCAGGATGGCCCGCCCGAGGAGCTGGCACAGCTCGAAGACGATCTCGTTCTCGGTTTCCTGGTCGAGCAGCATCCGACGAGGGTACGGATCACGTCGCCCGGCCCGCGACGGACCCGCCGGAACTGTGGTGCCGGTCCGGGCCCCGGCGTGGGACGCTGGGCGGCGGGACGGACGCGCCGACCCGTACCCCCGGGCACGCCGGGAGCGGCGGTACCCTCTTGGCGCGACGACCGTCGGCGCGCGCCCGTAGCTCAGCGGATAGAGCAGGGGACTTCTAATCCCAAGGCCGCAGGTTCGAATCCTGCCGGGCGCACCTCACCACCGCAGGTCAGCGGCTTCCCGCTTCCGGTCGAGACGATCACCACGGCCCCCGTACAGCCATTCGTACAGCCACGTCAGCCGAAGAGCTGCTTCGCGGCCTCGTCCACGGCGGCCCGCTCGATCTCCGGCAGGACGTGGGCGTAGGTGTTCGTCGTCAGCCCGATCTGGCTGTGCCCGAGCACCTTCATCACGGTCCGAGGCGAGGCACCGGAGACGAGCAGGAACGTCGCGCAGGCGTGCCGCAGGTCGTGCAGCCGCAGCCAGTCGAGGCCGGCTGACGCCCGGATCTTG
Source organism: Micromonospora sp. WMMB482 (assembly GCF_019038635.1). NCBI lineage: Bacteria > Bacillati > Actinomycetota > Actinomycetes > Micromonosporales > Micromonosporaceae > Micromonospora > Micromonospora sp. WMMB482. Next base: position 942,611 of record NZ_JAHOPD010000020.1, read on the forward strand.
TGCCACGTCCGGTCGATGTGGTCCGGGTCCAGCGGCGTGCCGACCTTCGACGGAAAGACCAGGCCGTGATCCTGCCACCGCTCCCCCGCCGCCAACCGATCCGCGGCGTGCTGCCGACGATGCGCGCGGAGGAGGGCGAGGGTCTGCGTGGGCACCGGAACCATCCGCCGGGCCCGCTCCGTCTTGGGCGCCACGAGCTGCAACTGGCCACCGGCCCGCTGGACGGTTTGCGAACAGTCAGAGTGCCGGCGTCGAAGTCGATGTCCGACCAGGCGAGCCCGAGCGACTCCCCCTGACGAAGCCCGACCGTCAGGGCGCAGACGTACAAGGCTTCCAGGCGGTGTCCCCGAAGTACGTCGAGCAACCGCTTGGCCTCGTTCACGCCCAGGGCGCGACGCTCGACCTGCCTCATGGCGGGCGGACGGACAGACTTGGCGGCGTTGCGGTGCACCAGTTCTTCCCGCTCGGCGTCACCGAGTGAGTTCCGGATCAGCCCGTGGATGTGCCGAACCGTCGTTGCCGAGAGACCAGCGTCCGTCTTCTCGGCCAGCAAATCGGCCGAGCCGGCCGGCCACACTTTCGGGGCGCCAGGAGCTAAAGACCTCGGAGCTCTGCCCCGGACTCCGACCCTCCTCAGAGATGCCGGGCGGATCACCCGCGATTACCACTCCATCAGCGGACGAACTTGAAGACCGTTTCCGTGGCGTCCAGTGGACGTGAGCCGCCGTCGAACCGATGAACGCCTACAGAGAATCGCACGTCGTCCGGAGCGTGGAATGCCTCCTCCGCGAAGCCGGCATCGCGGAGCCACGCCCGTATGGCTGGCGTCAGGTCCGGTTCTCGCCGCGCCCTGGTCCAGATCACCGTAGCGCCATCAGCGCACAGCTGAGGAAGCGCGACAATCGTTCGCTGTACGTCGGCGTCGGAGATGTTGCCGAAGACCCCGACCATGAGCACGAGATCAGCCGGAACCGCGCCGACGTACGACGAGAGTCGCCCAGCGTCTGCCTGCCTGACCACGAGGTTTGAGAGTCCAGCCTGGCGGACGGCGGCTTGGGCGGCTGCCACGTTGCCCGCGTCGTACTCAAGCAGAGTCCCATGGACCCGATGGACGTCAGGCCGTGAGGCGAGGACACCGATGAGGTCATGGCCCTGGCCCGCGCATGCGCTCACCACGTTCAACCGCTCGTCGGGACGCTGGTCGAGCCACGAGGCGATGTGCTGCTGTACCAGCCGCAGTCGACGCGACAGCGGGGAGTTTTCGTCGGCGTAGGGTTCATGCCACGCCTGCCAGTGAGTCTGGGTGGTCATCTGGCTCACCTTGCCACAGCAAGGTCGACACCGACGCCCGTCGCGATATCAGCGGGGTCGTGAAGTGCGTGGCTGTACAGCCATCCGTACAGCCACGCCGACCCGCCGACGCCGACGCTGCCCGACAGCAGCCGACAGGCTGACCAGGTGTGGAGTCGCCTGCCCTGCCATCCCCGATCTCCTTCTAGTCCCACGGCCGCAGGTTCGAATCCTGCCGGGCGCACCTCACCTCACCACCGCAGGTCAGCGGCGCGGCCCGTCGCGCAGGCGTGCCGCAGATCGTGCAGCAGCCGGAGTGGCGGGACTGGCGGGAAGATGCACCCGGGCCGACCTACGTCCAGTTTGAGCCATCGGACGTCGTTGCTCTTGAGAACGCCAGTACCAGGTTCGCCCGGACCGAGCCTTCCGTCGGCGTCACGGCGCTCGGGACGGTGACACTGCTGGACCGGCCGGGCACTGCGGGCGTGATTCGCCTGAACGTCATCGAGGGCTCGCAAGCCAAGAAGCTCCGGGTCCGGCTACCTGAAGAGTTGTACGACCAGGCAATCCAGGCTTTCCGAGAAGGGCTTGCGATGCGCCTGTCTGGCCGGCAGGAGAAGGAGGGGCGGCTGTACTGGCTGTACGACCCGCGAGGGATTGACCTCGTTGAGGTCCCCTCGGCGGTGGAGCCTGACCCTGCCGAGCAGGACAGCGACGACGACCTCGATCAGCCCCTGTTCTAGACAGACGCTCGCGGCTCAGATCGAACTCCTCCGCCAGCTCCGGGCTCCGCGGAGTTCACCCGCCGTCCTACGTCACCGCTCATGCTGGCAGGTCGCGGCCCAGCAGCACTCCTTCGGTGTCAGCCGATGTGCAGGAGCAACACCTGATCGTCGCCGAGTTCGGAGATGCTGTCGTGCAACAGCCTCAGCCCGTCCGACCCGGCCGTGCCGCTCTCCTCGAAACTCAGCCCCATCTCGTCGAAGTGGGCGGCCAACTCCTCCGCACGGTGCGCCGCGGGGTCGAGCTGGTCCAGGAACCGCTTGTGGGCCGGCGTGATGAACACCGTCAGGTCATGGACGTTGTTGACGGCCGCTGACTCGGCGTCGAATTCCGACTGCTCCAGGTCTACGTCGCGGTCCTCCAAATAGCTCAGGACGTGCAGCATGCAGTGCCCCGACCAGTCGTACGTTTCGTGGAGTTCGCGGCCGTGTTCGGCCAGGTACGAGCGAAGTGACGAGGACGAGGTGCGGGCCGACCGAGCCAGCTCGGGGACGCTGCTCCTGGGGATCAAGGTCAGTGACGCGACAGCAGACAAGGCAGCCCTCAGAGATGCCGCCGCAGATCGCCCACTGCGGCTATCAGAACCACCGGACCGTGGGTGTCGCACAGGCCGACGCCGACACAGATGCTCCGATCAAGAAGGTGCCAGGCGGACACCTCCGACACGATTCCGGCGAGGAACCCGGAAAGTTCCGGCACCGACTCGCCGCGCACCATGCTGTCCATGAACGGCCGGAGGTCGACGCCCACTGCCGGTCCCCACAACTCGCTCACCGCCGCTTCGAGGCCGGCGCAGTCCTGCTCGAAGCGCTCCAGGACCTCGACCACGTGTCCGTTGTCATCGAACTCTTCGCTGGCACTCAAGTACAGGACCAGGTAGCCGTGTCCCACGACCCGCGAAGCGGCGGTGTCGGGACCGGGTAGGGGTTGCGTTGCGAGATCAAGCGTCCGAAGGTCGAGCACCCGCTCCACGCAGCCGACGAGATCCACAGCCCGGACTCTAAACGCTCCGCGATCTCCCTCCGTCCCGAGGCCACAGGTTCGACACGCCCCCGGGCCATCGGCCTAGCCTTGGAGCCGCTGCGCCCAGTACACCTGCCCGTCCGAACCCATGTAGACGAGGGCCAGCAGCAGGTCGGACATCTGGACCGGAGCGGTCGCCGTCGACGTCCCCGGATCACGCTCCTCGGCGTACGGGAAGAGCGCGACGAAGGTGACCGGGGATGCCTTCTCGTCTGCCACATGCAGCCTGCTGCCGTTGCTCCGCCACTCGTCATCCCCGAAGGTGGCGTCACCAGCGCCACGGAGCCAGGAGTAGCGCTCGGCGATCCGGTGCTCGATGCCCGCGCTGCCGATGCCGACGGCCGCTTGTGGAGCGGCCACGCCGAAGACCGCCGGCTTGGAGTCGGTGCGCTTGTCGATGAGGAAGACCGCGAGGTAGCCGCCGTCGAGAGGCCGGGGCGGGGTCTGCCAGGAGAGCCGGCCGAGCACCAACTGGTCACGTCCGGAGGCGAACGGAGCGGATCCGTTCTCACCGAGTGCGGCCTGGGCCTCCTCGTTCGTCACGAAACTGAGCGAGGACCGGAGAGCCAGCGCCTCCGGGCCGTACGGCGGCTGGTTCTGCCACCGCTGCCAGGCGATGACCGAGACGATCGCCACGATGGCCGCCAGGGCAGTCGCGACACTCCGGCCCGTCCGCCACCTCATGCTCGACAGTGAAGCACGCGAGCACCGAATCTCAGGGTCGCCGAATTGACAGCTGCAGCCGGCCCCGGCGGACCGTACCGTGCCTTGATGGTCATCTCCCCGCACCTGGCCCGGCTCCGGACGATGATCGGCCACGAGTTGATCCAGATGCCGTCGGTCTCGGTCGTCGTCGTCGACGATCGCGCACGGATCCTGCTCGTACGTCATGCCGAGGACGGGAACGGGTGGGCGGTACCCGGCGGCGCTGTCGACATCGGAGAGTCCCCGGCCCAGGCGGCTGTGCGTGAGATCCGAGAGGAGGTCGGCGTGCGGATCAGCCGGCCGCAGCTGCTGGATGTGCTCGGTGGCCCCGATTACGAGGTGACCTACCCCAACGGCGACCGGGTCGCCTACGTCACCGCGGTCTACCAGGCGACCATCGCCGACGGAGAGCCGATCCCCGACCACGAGGAGATCAGCGAGCTGGACTGGTTCACCCCACCGCAGCTAGCCGGTGCCGATCTCAACCGCTTCTCACGGGCCCTGCTGCGGGCCACCGGCCACCTCGCCGGGTGACGGCGACCGCTTCGCGCAGCGACTCCGGCCGACGACGGCCAGCGGCTCCGCGCCGAAGGGCGGCCGACGGCTGCGCGTCGAAGGGCGGCCGACGGCTGCGCGTCGAAGGGCGGCCGACGGCTGCGCGTCGAACGCGGCCACGGCCGGGACAGTACCGCCGGCCCGTCCGCGAGCATGACGCGACGGACGGGCCGGCTGAAACATCTCAGGCCGCCGCCAGCGCCGCCAGGGCCCGGTCCATCGCGGCGTTGAACTCCTCCGGCGTCAGCGTCAGCCGGGACTTGACGTCGCGGCTCCACTGGTCGGCGAGGACCTCGGCGGCACCCGCCTCGACGCCGTCGAGCGCCGCGTCGGCCAGGTCCGCCGGCGCGATCTTGTCCACGGGCCAGCCGGCTGACATGTGACGAGGGCGATCGAGTCGTTGATGTCCATGCCCGGTACGCTAAAACCTGACGTTGACGTCAGAGGCAAGTGTTGAACGCCGAGACCGGGGTGAGAGGGGTCACCGTGACCGAGCCGCTGATCCGCATCGGCGAGGTGGCGCGCGACGCCGGTGTGTCGGTGCGCGCCGTGCGCTACTACGAGCAGCAGGGTCTTCTCTTCCCTCGGCGAAGCGCGTCCGGCCAGCGCCTCTACCGGCCGGACACGGTCACGCTGGTGCGGTTCATCCAGCAGATGTACGCGGCGGGCCTGACCAGCAGCCGGATCGCGGAACTCCTGCCGTGCTGGGACGCCGGGCACACCGACCCCGCACAGCGGGCCATGCTGCGCGCCGAGCGCGAGCGCATCCAGGCCAAGGTCGACGACCTCCGGGCCGCGCTGGACCGCCTCGACGAGGTCATCGCGATCACCGACACCCACCCGTAGGCGCGGCCCGGCCACCGGCGAGCCGCGACGACCCGTGACCCGCCGGTTTCGTCGGTGGTCCCGGGCATGATCGTGTGCGCCGCCGGACGGTGGCGGCGACGAGCGGGATCACCGGGAGGCAGCGTGGGCGCATCGGGCTGGAACTACTTCGTGGCGTATCGGCCCGATCCGCAGGCCGCGTTGAACGACCTGCGCCGACAGGTCTTCGCGGCCGGCGACTACTGGTGGGCGGTGCCGGGCGAGTTCACGTCCGCCGCCGACTTCCCGGACCGCCCCCGCAGCGAGGAGGAACTGTGGGCGGACGAGCGGGTCCAGGAGTCCGGCACGCACTCCGTCCTGGACATGACGCGGGTGCTGACCGACGGCGAGGAGCCCGGCTTCGGGACGTTCCAGCGGGTGACCGAGGCGGAGGCGCTGACCCGAGCGGGCGTCGCCAGGCCGACCCGCGCGCACGTCGAGGCGCTCGCGCCGCTGGCCGAGCAGCGCTGGTTCGGCAGGTACGCCGTACTGCACGACGACACTGGCGCCCCGACTGAGATCTACTTCTGGGGGTTCTCCGGCGACTAGGGTCAGCGCGCCGTTCCGGCGAGCAGCCACCGCCGGACGGACACCTCCAGCAGCACCCGCTCACCGTCCGGCGTGACCGGCTGCCGGATGTCCCATCCGCCGTACTTCTCCGCGAACGCCGCGACGACGGCGGGCGGGAAGCCGGCACGGTGCAGGCGGGCGACGCCCTCCGCCACGACCGGGTGCACGCCGTCCTCCAGGGCGAGTGAGACGCGCGGGTCGGCCGCCACGTTGCGGGCCTTGACGCTGCGCCCCTCGCAGCCGATCCACCAGACGTCGTCGGCGTAGACGAACCACACCGGCGTGACGTGCGGGGAGCCGTCCCGGCGCAGCGTGCAGAGCCAGACGTTGTGCTCGCGGGCCAGCCGGTCCGCGACGGCCGGCGGAAGCGGTGGGGTGGGAGACGAGGCCATGCGACAAGTGGATCAGGTACGCGCGGACGCGCGCTACCGGCTCACTCGCAGATGCGCCAATCCCCGTCCTCCTTGACCAGCGGGAACGCCTGCGTCACGTTGGTGCCGACCGCCGGGGTGAAGCGTACGGTCGCCGACCCGCTGACCCGGCCGTTGTTGTTCGACACGTTCAGTCCGACGATGTCGTAGCCGGTGAAGTCCGGCTGGGAGGACTGCTGCCGGGTGAAGTCCGCCTCGCTGACCCGGTCGCGCACGCGGGAGCAGAGCTGCCGGTACGCGGCCGGATAGTCGCGGTCGACGATCGCCCCGGAGAAGGTCTCGACAGCGGACCGTGCCGGGCCGGTGGCGTCCTGCACGGCCCGGAACAGAAGGAAGCCGCCGAGCACACCGCCTGAGCAGCAGATCGCCAGCACCACGCCGAGCACGACGAACAGGGTCCGCTTGGACTTCTTCGGCGGCACCATGGCCGGCTGGTATGCCATGCCCGGCAGGGTATGCGGGCCCGGCAACAGCAAAACCGGATGCCCGTCCTCCGATTCTCGGCGACCATCGGTCGATGCCCGCACACCGCCCGGCCGAACCGGACATCAGTCGCTACTACACCGAGGTCTACGCCGAGGCCGACCGGCTGGACGGGTCGCCGCAGGGCCGGTTGGAGGCACGGCGTACCCGGGGTCTGCTCGCCCGGCTGCTGCCCGCCGCACCGGCGAACGTGCTGGACGTCGGCGGCGGTCCCGGGGCGTACGCGGGCCCGCTCGCGGCGGCCGGTTACCGGGTGCACCTGGTCGACCTGGTGCCCGCGCACGTGGCGGCGGCGCGGTCCGCGTACCCGCTGGTGACCGCGTCGGTGGGTGACGCCCGCGCGTTGCCGTCGCCCGACGCGGCGGCGGACGCGACGCTGCTGCTCGGCCCGCTCTACCACCTGCCGCGGCAGGCCGACCGGGTGGCGGCGCTACGCGAGGCGGCGCGGGTTACCCGGCCGGGCGGGACGATCGTGGCGGCGGCGATCAGCCGCCACGCCGCGCTGATCGACCTGAGCGCGCAGGGCCGCGTGGACGAGCACAACCGGCGGTTGCTGCGCGCCGAGTACGAGACCGGCGTGAACGATCCGCGCACCGGCTTCACCACCGCGTTCTTCCATCGGCCGGAGGAACTGGCCGCCGACTTCGTCGCGGCCGGGCTGCCCACCCCCGAGGTGTACGGGGTGGAGGGTCCACTGTGGCCGTTGCTGAACGCGCTCCGCACCGGGTCGCACGAGCGGTTGTTCGCCGACGCGCTGGCCTGCGCCGAGACGTTCGAGCGGGATGCCGCGATCCTCGGCGCCAGCGCCCACCTGCTCGCCGCCGCGCGCCGCTGACCGGACCGCAGGCTGCTTGACGCCGGAGCGAGACTCGTCAAGCACCAAGGGTGACCAGTTGCGACAAAGCGTGTTATTCTCCAGCGTCAATCTTTGCCGCGCGGACCCGGCCGGGTCGCTGCCGGAAGGACATCTCCCCGATGCCGGTCGCTGCCGCCATGCCCCTGTCACGGGCCCCGCTGGCCCGCCCGGCGGGTGACGCGTTCAGCCTGATCTTCACCACCCTGCCGGCGCTGCTGCGGCTCACCTGCGGCCTGGTCGGCGCGGTGGTCGCGCTGTCGGTGCGTACGCCGCCGGTGCGGGTGGCGCTGCTGGTCCCCGCGATCGTCGTGCTGACCGCCTGGTCGGTCTGGTACGCGTTCCGCGCGTTCCGGCACGGCATCGGCGGCGCGCTGGTCGCCGGTGACGTGGCGCTGACCACCGCCGCCGCGCTCGCCGTCCCGTGGCTCGTCGCGCCGGAGGTGCTGCCGGGCGAGGCGAGCTGGATCGCGGTGCTGGCCAGCTCGACCGTCATCAACGCGCAGGCCACTGCCCCGGCCCGCTGGTCCGTGCCGGCCGCCCTGCTGGTCACCGCCGCGTACGTCACCGGCACCACGCTGGCCGGTGACCCGGTCGAGGCACGGGCGCACGCCGGGACGCTGCTGGTGCAGACCGGCAGTGCGGCGGTGATGACAGCGGTGATGCGCCGCCGGATCGCCCGCGCCGACGCCGCGTTCGCCGACTACCAGCGTCTGTCCCACGAGGCGGTGGTGGCGCGCGCCGCCCGCGAGGCCGAACGGCGGCAGAACCGCGACCTGCACGACACCATGCTGGGCACGCTCACCATGGTCGGCCTCGGCGCGGTACCCGACTCGGCGACGTTGCGCGAGCGGTGCGCGGACGATCTGCGTACCCTCTCCGCCCTGGCGGGCGCGCGGACCGCGTCCACGGCCGGCGAGACCAACCTGGACGAACGGCTGCGCGAGGTGCTCGCCGGGACGCCCGGGCCGGCGGTGACCGCGACGCTTGCGCCGTGCCGGCTGCCGGTGGAGGTCGCCACGGCGCTCGCCGACAGTGCCGCCGCCGCGCTGGCGAACGTGGCGCGGCACGCGCCGGGCGCGGCCGCGTCGCTGCGCCTGGCCCGCGAGGGCGGCACCGTCGTGGTCGAGGTGGTCGACGACGGTCCCGGTTTCGACCCGTCCGCGGTCCCGGCCCACCGGTACGGGCTGCGCGAGTCGATCCACGGGCGGATGAGCACTGTGGGCGGCCGGGCGCTGGTGACTTCCGCCCCTGGCGCCGGCACCCGGATTCGACTGGAGTGGTCCGATGGCGAGTGAGTCGGGTACGGCGGTGACGGCCGGCCCCGCGCTGCGCCCGCTGCCCCGGCCGCGGGCGGCGACGCGCTTCGGAGCGGCCACCGCCCCGCCGGAGGCGCACGCGGTGGCCGACGCGTCAGACGGTGGCGCGCGGATCGCCGCGATCGTCATCGCGGCGGCCTGGCACCTGGCGGTCACGCTGCCGGCCGTGTTGCGGGCGGGACCGGGGATGGCCGTCCCGGCCGTGGTGGCGGCGGGCTGGCTGGTGACCGCTCTGGTCGGGGTCGGGGCCGGTGTACGGCTGCTGCGCGGCGGACTGCCGGCGGCCGGGCCGCTGGCCGTGGCGCTGCTGGTGATCGACGCCGCGGTGGTCGCCGGGGCCGGCGAGCGGTTCCTGTTCAGCACCGCCAACTGGGTGTGGGGCGGCCTGGCCTGGTTCTTCCTGCTGGTGCTCTGGCGGCGGCCGGTGCGCTGGCTGCTGGTCATGCTCGCCGCGCACGGCACGATCGCGCTGGCGGCGGTGGTGCTGTACGGGGCGACCGACCCGGCCGACCTGAGCCGGGCCGCGATGTACCTCTACGGGACCTCCACCCTGCCGGTGGCCGTGTTCGTCGGCGCCGCGGCGCTCACCGCGCAGGCCCGGGACCGGGCGGCCACCGCGGCGGCGACGCTCGCCGTGGCGGCGGAGCAGGCGGCGGCCGAGCGGGCCCGCACCGAGCGGCAGGCACGGCTGGCGCTGGTCAGCGGCGCCGCCGAGGAGGTGCTGGCCGAACTCGCGGCGGGCGACGCCGACCCGGCCGACCCGGCGGTACGGCGGCGCGCGGTGCTGGCGGCGGCCCGGCTGCGCCGGCTCATCGCCGAGTCGGACGACGTGCCGGACGCGCTGCTGCACGAACTGCGCGCGGCGGCCGACCTGGCGGAGCGGAACGGGCTGCCGATCGACCTGGTGTCGGTAGGCACGCCACCGGAACTGCCGGTGGAGATCCGGCGCGGGCTGGCCGACCCGCTCACCGGGTCGCTCGCCGCCGCCGAGGGCTGGGCCCGGCTCACCGTGGTCGCGGGCCCGGACGAGGTGGTGGTCAGCCTGGTGACACCGGATCACGTCGGCCCGGACGAGCCGACGACCGGCGCGGACGGGCCGGTGGAACACCTGCACGAGCGGGACGGGGAGATCAGATGGACGCAGACCCGCTGGCGGCGAACGTGAACGCCGGAACCCCGATCGGGGTGGCGATCGTGGACGACCATCCGGTGGTGATCGACGGGGTGCGCGCCTGGCTGGCCGGCGAACCCCGGTTGCGGGTGCTGGCCACCGGCGACGACCCGGACGAGGTGCTGCGGGCCGCACCGGACGCCGAGGTGGTGCTGCTCGACCTTCGCCTGCACGGCCGGATGGTGCTGGACAAGCTGGCCGAGCTGAGCGCGGACGGGCGCCGGGTGGTGGTCTACTCCGAACACAGCGACCCGCAGACGATGCTCGCCGCGCTCGACGCCGGGGCGGTCGCCTTCCTGGCCAAGCACGAGGGACGCGAGCACTGCGTGGCCACGGTGCTGGCGGCGGCGAGCGACCGGCCGTACGTGCCGCCGGCGCTGGCCGGCGCGATGGTCGGTGACGCCCGCCCGGATCGTCCGTCCCTGTCGGACAAGGAGCGCGAGGCGCTGCTGCTGTGGTTCCAGTCGATGTCGAAGGCGTCGGTGGCGCGCCGGATGCAGATCAGCGAGCACACGGTGAAGCAGTACGTCGACCGTGCGCGGATCAAGTACACCCGAGCGGGGCGTCCGGCCGCCACGAAGGCGGCACTGCTCGCCCGGGCGATCGAGGACGGGCTCGTCCGACCGGAAGATATCGGCATCTACCGGTCGCAGGCGTCGGCCGACCGGCCGACCCCCTAACAGGTGTCATGACAGTCACCCCGGGAACCGGGCAGGCTCACCGGTACCGCCAACCGTCACCGGGAGGTCGTACCGTGCCGGAGGACGCCACACCCTTCTTCGTCGGACCGCATCGGTTCGACGCCGACGACGACCCCACCCGTCCCGTGCTCGACCGGCGCTACGAGTTGGTGCCCGAGCCGGGCGAACGCATGCTCGGGCAGCACTGCCTGCGTGTCACCGGTCACCTGCTCGGCCCGAGCGAGGACGTCCGCTGCTGGTCGCTGCCCGCCCCGGCGACTGTCACCGTGACCGAGCGCCGGCTGGCGTACGTCTGCACCGGATCCGAACTGTCTGTGGTCTCCGGGCGGGACGGCCGGACGGGTGCCCGGCACCGGCGTCCGGTCCGGCTGTCCCGCCTGGTCAGCGGCCAGATCCGCTGGCAGTGGCCGTCCCGGCTGGAGCTGGCCGAGGTGGGCGACGGCATCGGCGAGCTGCGCATCGTGTGCGACGCGCTGCGCACCATCCGGCAGCCGGCGCTGGCGCTGACCGGCCCGGTCGGTCCGGTCGCCGCGCTGGCCCGGCAGGTACGCCGCGCGGTGGCCGATTTCCGGCTTGCCAACGCCGAACTTGTGGATCTGTCCCCGCCGGAACGGGACGTCCTCGCCGTCCGGGTGGCCGCCTCCCCCGGCCCGACGCTGGGCACCGTGACGCTTCCGGGCTCGCTGCCGGTGGAGTTCCTGTCCCGCGACGACTACTACCGTCCGCCGGAGGCCGAGGCGTCGCCGTGGGCGTGGTCCGGCTTCCCCGCCCACGACCAGCCCGGTTCCGCCTGCTGAAGCTCCCCGTACGCGGTCGCGCGAACGGCGGCGGGCGAGACGCCCGACGATTGTTCGAGCCGGCTGAAGCCGACCGCGACACGAGGCGGCCCGCCCGCCCACCCTGCTACCGAGCTGGCAGGCCCACACGGTCCGGGCGCTGCCACCCCCGCCGGCCAGCCGATGCCGGCCGACGTCGCTGACTCGACCGCACTCCTGCTCCAGCGCCCATGGCGCACCGATCGTGCACCACTAGATGGGACAAACGTCCTGAATTATGAGATCGCCGTAGATCTTGGTAGGAAACGGCCCTATGGGGGCCCTTTCGTACCAAGATCTCCCGAGGGCGCAGGGCAAGCCCGCGCCCGCCGGGGGCGGCGCGGTCAGGAGGCGCTGCGGGTGCGGCGCTCGGACCGGTCCAGCTCGGCCGCCTCCTCCGGGGTCGGCGCGCTGCCGCCCAGGTGGGCCGGCTGCCACCAGGCGTCGTCCGGGCCGGACGGCTTGTCCGGGTACTCCCGCTGGGCCCGGTCGACGAGCGCCGACAGCCGGGTACGCAGGTCGGCGGTCATGACCGAGGCGTCCGGGTAGGCGGCCGGGTCCATCGGCTCGCCGACGACGATGGTGATCGGCGTGTGCCGGCGGGTCAGCGTGCGCGGGCGGCCCTTGGTCCACAGCCGCTGGGTGCCCCAGAGCGCTACCGGCAGCAGCGGCACGTTCGCCTCCTGCGCCATCCGGGCCGCGCCGTTCTTCAGGTCCTTCACCGTGAAGGAGCGGCTGATCGTCGCCTCCGGGAAGACGCCGACCACCTCGCCCCGGCGCAGCGCGGCGACCGCGGCGGCGTACGAGCCGGCGCCGGCGGCACGGTTGACCGGGATGTGCTTCATGCCGCGCATCAGCGGACCGGAGACGCGGTGCCGGAAGACGCTGTCCTTGGCCATGAACCGGACCAGCCGCCTGGCCGGGTGCGCGCCGTAGCCGCAGAAGATGAAGTCGAGGTAGCTCACGTGGTTGGACGCGAGGACGGCGCCGCCGGTGTGCGGCACGTGCTCGCTGCCGGACACGTCCAGGCGCAGGTCGAGGAGCCGGAACATCGTCTTCGCGGCGGTGATCACAGGGGGGTACACGAGTTCCGACATGTAGAAACTTTACCCCGGGTAGGTTACGCGACCGTAGGGCCGATCTGCCCTCGGCAGACCCGGGTCGCGCGCCGGCCCGGGCGCGGCGACGATGACGCCATGACCGAACGCGCGGTGCTGCTCTGGATCCACGGCGGAGGCTGGCGCGCCCGCGCCGAGGAGGACGGGGCCGCGCTCGCGTCCCTCGGGCTGCGCGTGGTCGGGGCCGCGTACCGGTTCTCCCACCAGGCACGCTGGCCGGCCCAGCTCGACGACGTGCGCGCCGCGGCCCGGGCCGCCCGGGCCGGGGCGCGCGGCCTGCCGCTGCTGGTGGGCGGCGACTCGGCCGGCGGGATGCTGGCCCTCCATCTCGGCCTGCGCGGGGTGGACCGGCCCGGCGACGTGGCGGGCGTACTCGCGTACTGGGCCCCCGTCGACCCGCTCGACCCGGAACAGCGGCGCCGGCGCGCGCCTGGCGACGACCCGTGGACCGACCTGCTGGGTCATCCGCCGGCCGCGGGCGATCCGGCCACCGTCGACGCGACAGTCGCCACCCACAGCGGCTCCGGCGTGCCGGTGCTGCTGGTCCAGGGGCGCGACGACGAGGCGGTGCCGGCCGCCCAGCCGGTCGAGTTGACCGGCCGGCTGCTCGCCGCCGGGCACCCGGCGCATCTGTGGCTCACGCACGGCGGTCACGCGCTCGACCTGGCCCGGCCCGACCTGCGCGCGACTGCCGCCGCGTTCCTGGACAACGTCCTGCCCACCGCCGCCGGCGACTAGGTTCGAGGCATGCCCGACCTCGCCGCGATCGTCATCCACTGCCGTGATCCCTACCTGCTGGCTCCGTTCTGGAGTGCGGTCACCGGGATGCCGGTGGTCGAGGCGGACCGGGTGAGGCTCACCGAGGGCACGCTCGCCCCGGCCGAGGCGGTGCTGCTGCGCGATCCGCACGGGCGGCGCCCGGACCTGTGGATCAGCCCCGCCGACATGCTGCCCGCGCCCGGCCGGATCCACCTCGACCTGGTCGGCGACGCCGAGGAGCGGGCCGCGGTCCTGGAGGCGGGCGCGACGGTCGTCCGCGAGCTGCCGCGCTGGACCGTGCTGGCCGACCCGGAGGGCAACGAGTTCTGCCTGCTCCCGCCGAACGAGGCCCACACCGCGTCGCCACCCGGGCACTGACCCGGCTCAGTCGGCCAGCTCGTCGAGGTCGAGGCGCCCACGGGCGAACGCGTCCACCCGGCCCCAGCGGCCCGGGATGTCCAGCACCTCGATCCGTCCCATGCCCACCGGCAGCCGCGGGTCGACCGCCAGGTGCTGTTCGTGCGGCTCCAGACCCAGCATCGTGCGCAAGAGCAGCAACGGCGCACCCGTGGACCAGGCCTGCGGGCTGCACGCGGTCGGGTACTCCACCGGGAACTTGGTCAGCTCGCGCTGGTAGCCGCCGAACGCCTCCGGCAGCCGGCCGTCGAAGTAGGTGGCCGCGTCGAGGATGCCGTTGGCCACGGTGGCGGCCTCCTCGGCGAAGCCGTACCGGCGCAGGCCCCAGGCGACGAACGAGTTGTCGAACGGCCAGATCGTGCCGTTGTGGTAGCCGATCGGGTTGTAGCGGACCTCGCCCTCGGCCAGCGTCCGCACCCCCCAGCCGGACCAGAGCCGGGGGCCGACCAGATGCTCGGCGATCTTCGGCGCCCGCTCGTCGTCCACGATCCCGCTCCACAGGAGGTGGCCGATGTTGGAGCTGAGCACGTCGCACTGGCGTCCGTCCGGGTCCAGCGCCAGCGCGTAGAAGCCGCGGTCGGCGACCCACCAGTCGGCGTTGAAGCGCCGCTTCAGCTCCGCCGCCTCGCGTTCCAGTTGATCGGCGTACACGGGGTCGCCCCAGAACTCCCGGGCCATCCGGGCGGCCCGCATCTTCGCGTCGTACGCGTACCCCTGCACCTCGCAGGTGGCCCGCGGGAACGGCGGCAGCGTGCCGTCGGCGTACGAGATGGAGTCCCACGAGTCCTTCCAGCACTGGTTCTCCAGGCCGGTGTCGGTGTTGCGCCGCTCGTACCAGATGTAGCCGTTGCCGAGCAGGTCGGCGTAGTCGTCGATCCACTTCAGCGCGGCCCGGCACTCCTGTTCCATCTCCTTGACCAGCGCACCGTCGCCGCTCCACCGCTCGTACTCGTCGAGCAGCACCACGAACAGCGGGGTCGCGTCCACCGAGCCGTAGTACGGCGAGTGCGGCTGCTCCTCGAACGCGGCGGTCTCGCCGTACCGCATCTCGTGCAGGATCCGGCCCGGATCCTCGTCCCGGAAGTCGTCGAACCGGGTGCCCTGAAGTGCGGCGAGGATGCGCAGCGTGGTCTTCGACATGTCCGGCGCGAACGGCAGCACCTGGAGGCAGGTGAGGATGCTGTCCCGGCCGAACATGGTCATGAACCAGGGCAGGCCGGCTGCGGGCAGCGTCTGCCCGCCGAGCGACAGCGGTGAGAACCGCAGCGCCGCGAGGTCGACCAGGCTCCGCCGGTACGTCGCGGCGAGTTCCTCGTGCTCGCTGTTCACCTTCGGGGCCCGGCTGATCCACTCCTCCAGGTCGTGCTGGAGCGCGAGCCGCTCGGTGCCGTGCGCGCGCAGTCCCAATCGCAGGTCCCGGCCGGCGGGGCCGATCGCGAACGTCTGCACGTCGATGACGGCGTCCCACTGCTCGTTGGGTTCCAGCCGGATGCTCCAGGCGAAGCCCCGCTGGTCGTAGCGGGCCGGCTGGTCGGCGGAGACGATCGTCTCCCGCCGGAAGTTGCCGCGCCGGTAGCCCAGGCGCAGCCGGTCCGACTCGGCCTCGGCGTACTGTTCGCCCTTCTTGTTCAGAATCTCGTCCTTGACCTGGAACAGGTCGGCGAAGTCGGACCCCGCGTCCATCCGGATCTGCAGGTCGACCGCCTTCTCGTCGTGGTTGAGGATGGTCAGCGTCTCGCGGAAGCTGCCGCCGACCGCCCGCTCCCGGATGATCGACAGCTTCGCGTCGACGTAGTGCGTGGCCATGCCGGGCACCAGGAAGAACCGGGCCTCGTAGTACTGGAGGTCGTCGTAGGACAACGCGTTGAGCCGCTCGCCGTTGACGGTGAGCACCCACTTCGACAGGTACCGCGTGTCGAGCGAGAACAGGCCGGTCGGCTCGTTCGGTGTGGCCTCGATGTCGCCGGTGTCCTCGCTGACCACGAACGTGTTGCCGTCCAGGATCCGGACGGTGTTGTTCCCGGGCATCAGGCACCCCTCCCGCTGAACGTGTGGTGCGGTCCGCGGGAGTCCGGCGGACCGGGGAAGACCCGCTCGACCTGCAACACGAGCCGCAGGTCACCGACGACTGTCATGTCACCGCGCAGCAGCGCCGCGATGGCGTTCTCCTCACCGCCGATCAGCTCGGCGAACAGGCGCGGCTCGGTGCCGACCACCGTGTCCGCCTCGCCGTCCGCCTGCCGGACCCGCAGCCTGCCGTGATCGATCTCCAGCACCCAGTGCGTGGTGTGCGGGCCCTCGTGCAGGTCGAAGCGGAGCGTTCCGGATGTCTTGGCCAGCAGGGGCTCGAACCCCCGCCGATCCAGGTCCTCGAAGAATCTCGTGGTCATGTCCACCATCCGAGCGACTCCTCCCGCGTCCGCGGTCCACCTGTCCGAGGCCCGTGTCCCCACCGGATCCGGGGCCAACCTCGCCCGAATCGGGTGAGCGCGGCACCGTCGCGACGCGCGACGCCGGCCCCCGAACCGGGAGCCGGCGTCATCGCGGCGAACAGGCCTAGTTGTTGGGGTCGTCGGCGCTGATGTCCGCGAGCACCGACTGGGGTTCCCGCTCCACCGCCAGGTCACCCATGGATATCAGGCCGACCAGACGCCCGTCGTCGACCACCGGGAGGCGGCGGACCGCGTACGTGCGCATCAGGTCGGCGGCGGCCACGGCGTCGTCGTACTGGCTGACCGTCACCACGTCCTTGGTGGTGATCTGGTTGAGCCGGGTGGCGGTGGGGTCCATGTTCTCGGCCACGCCCCGTACCGTGATGTCCCGGTCCGTCACGATGCCGACCACGTCGTCGCCGTCGGTCACCACCACGTCGCCGATGGCACTGTCGCGCATCTCCTGCGCGGCGGCCATGAGCGTGTCGTTGCCGTCCATCGTCACCAACCGGGTCGTCATGAACTCTCCGACCGTTGTCATGGTGCTCCCCTCTCGGTGTCGGCACCGCGGTCTACCCGCCGCCGCGGGCGGGGTAACGCGTGTGTCACCGGCGGCGGCGCAGGCGCCGGCGCAGGTCGTAGAAGCCGTTGCTGGACAGCCCGTAGAAGACCGGCAGGAGCAGGAGCACCACGAGCGCCGCCGGGATGCTCAGCAGCACGCCCACCAGACCGGCGATCGCGTACGCGAACACGCCGAGCAGCGCCCGGACGCGTTCGGCCGCGAAGAACCGGGCGGGAACGTGCGGCTCCAGCAGTTCCCGGTGCCGGCTCAGGTAGTGGTAGAGCCACAGCCAGGTGATGGACAGGATCACGCCGACGAGCGCGTACGCGGACACCGCGACCCGCTCGTCGAAGACGTCGCCCTCTTCCACGGCCCGGGAGACGAGCGCAGTGACGAACGGCAGCAGCGCCACGCTGAACAGCACGCCGAGGTTCGCCCAGTGCAGTCCCCGGTCGGCGCAGCGGACCCGGTGGAACGTCCCCTTGTGGTTCAGCCAGTTGACCGCCACGTACAGGTAGGACGTGACGTAGGCGAGGTAGACCGGCCACTGGTCGAGCAGCGCGCGCAGCATCCCGCCCGGTGCCGTCTCGGGCACCCGCAGGTCCAGCACCAGCAGCGTGATGACGATGGCGAAGACCCCGTCGCTGAACCCGATCGCCCGGCCGGTGTCCGGGAGGATCCCGGCGTCACCGGTGTCTCCTTCGGCCGCCATCGGCACCTCCGCCCTCGCCGGCGCGGAACGGCCGGCGACCCGGCATACCCGCTGTGCGGGCGTCCGTGCCGGGTGGCCCGGGCACGGACGCCCGGCGGGTCAGCGCTCGGCGGCGACCAGCTCGGCGAGCTGCACGGCGTTCAGCGCCGCGCCCTTGCGCAGGTTGTCGTTGGCGCAGAACAGCGCGAGCCCGTACTCGACGGTCTCGTCGGCCCGGATCCGGCCGACGTACGTCGGGTCCTGGCCGGCCGCCTCCAGCGGCGTCGGCACGTCCCGCAGCGCCACGCCGGGCGCGCCGTCGAGCAGCTCACGGGCCCGGGCCGGGTCGATCGGCCGGGCGAACCGGGCGTTGATCTGCAACGAGTGGCCGGTGAAGACCGGCACCCGCACGCACGTGCCGGAGACCTTCAGCCCGGGGATCTCCAGGATCTTGCGGCTCTCGTTGCGCAGCTTCTGCTCCTCGTCCGTCTCGAAGGAGCCGTCGTCGACGATCGAACCGGCCAGCGGGAGCACGTTGAAGGCGATCGGACGGGCGAACGAGCGCGGCGCCGGGAACTCCACCGCCCGGCCGTCGAAGGCGAGCGAAGCGGCGTCCCCGGCCACCTTGCGGACCTGCTCGTCCAGTTCCGCCACACCGGCCAGGCCGGCGCCGGAGACCGCCTGGTAGGTGGCGACGACCAGGCTGACCAGCCCGGCCTCGTCGTGCAGCGGGCGCAGCACCGGCATGGCGGCCATCGTGGTGCAGTTCGGGTTGGCCACGATGCCCTTCGGGCGGTCCGCGATCGCGTGCGGGTTGACCTCGGCCACCACCAGCGGCACCTGCGGATCCATCCGGAACGCCGAGGAGTTGTCGATCACCACGGCGCCGGCCTCGGCGACCCGGGGAGCCAGCTCCTTCGCAGTGCCCTTGCCCGCCGAGAAGAGCACGATGTCCAGGCCGCGGTAGTCCGCGGTGGCCGCGTCCTCCACGGTGACCTCGCCGTCGCGCCAGGGCAGCGTGCGCCCGGCCGACCGGACCGAGGCGAACAGGCGCACCTGCTCCGCCGGGAACTCGCGCTCCGCCAGCACCTGCCGCATGACGCCACCGACCTGACCGGTGGCTCCCACAATGCCGATCCTCATGCCCGCGAGGCTACCCAGCCGGGCGGTGCGGGTGGGAAACGTTTCCCACCGCGCGGATGCGGGGCGACGGGAATCACAGGCCCGCCGCCCCGCCCGGTCACGTGTGGTCGACCACCTCGCCGAGACCGCTGGCGACCAGCTCGTCCCGGATGACCGCCGCGTCCCCCTCGATCACCAACGTCAGCGACTCGGGGTGCAGGTAGGTCGCGGCCGCCGCGGAGACGTCCTCGACGGTCGCCGCGAGCAGTTGCTCCCGCAGCCGCGCGTGGTAGTCGTCCGGCAGGTCGTGCACGACCAGCGTGCTCAGGGCCGCGGCGATGGCCCGCGGGCTCTGCAACTCGACCGAGAGCTGCCCGGCCCGCCAGGAACGCGCCACCTCCAGCTCGTCCTCGGTGACGCCGGTCAGCTGGGTGCGTGAGATCTCGCCCACCGACTCGACGAGCGCCGGCGCGGTCACCGCGGTCTGCACGCCGGAGCTGACCGCGAACCGGCCGAACCGTCGGGACGAGGCGAAGTCCCCCCGGATCCCGTACGTGTAGCCGCGTACCTCGCGGATCAGGTGGTTGAGCCGGGACGTGAACGCGCCGCCGAGCACGGTGCCGGCGAGCGTCATCGGCACGTGGTCGGGGTGGGCGCGGTGCGGGGACGGGTGGCCCAGCCGCAGCGTCGACTGCACCGAGCCGGGCCGGTCCACCAGGATGATCCGCCGCTGCCCGGCCAGCGGCACGTCGATCGGGCCGCCGCGTTCCACCGGACCGCCGCCGGCGCCGGCGAACGCCGTCGCGGCGAGCGCGTCCAGGTCGATCCGCTCCAGGTCACCGGCGACGACGAGCGTGCCGGGGCGGATGAACCACTCCGAGTGGAAGACGGTGACGTCGTCCACCTCCAGCGCGGCGACGCTGTCCGGGTCGCCGTAGAGCGGGCGGCCCCACCGGTGCTGCGCGCCGAACAGCTCGGCCCGCAACACCGCGTCGGCACGCGGGCCCGGGTTGGCCCAGTCCATCCGCAGCGCGGTGGCCTCGTCGTCGCGTACGCGCAGCACGTCGGCCGGGTCGAGCCGGGGCGTACGGACCGCCTCGGCCAGCAGCTCCACGGCGGCGGTCAGCCGGTCCACCGGCACCTGCACGCTCACCTGGAACGAGTCCCAGTCCAGCCCGGTCGCCAGCTCGGTGCCGAGCGCCTCGATGGCCAGCGCGTACGCGGTGGCGTCCCGCTGCGCGGTGCCCTCCTCCAGCGCCTTGGCCAGCACCGCCCCGAGGCCCTCCTTGCCGACCGGCTCCCGGCCCGCGCCGCCGTCGAGCAGCAGCAACGCGACGGCGAGGTTCTGCCCGGGCAGGTGCGCGGCGACCACCTGGCCGCCGGCCGCCGACCGCCGGACCACCTGCGGGAACCGGTAGGCGCGGGCGGCGCCGGGGCCGGGACGGGTGGTGATCAGCGACATCAGTTCTCCTCGGGCAGGTAGGTCAGGATCACCCGGTCGGCGGCGCCGAGCAGTTCGGCGGCCTGCTCGGCGATCTGCTCCGCGGTCACCGCGAGCCAGGCCGGCAGCCGGTCGGCCGCACGGGCCGGGTCGCCGAACTGGGTGGCGTACCGGCCGAGCGTGTCGGCCCGGCCGTCGACAGTGGACATCTGCCGCCACCACATCGTGCTCAGCAGCGCCTTGGCGCGGTCCAGCTCGGCGGCGGTCACCGGCACGGTGGCCAACTCGTCGACCACGGCGGCCAGCCCGTCGCGCAGCCGCTCGGCGCTCACCCCGGGACGAGCCGTGGCGGTGGCGATCAGCGGGGCGGGCGCGTGCGCCAGGTCCACCCCGTACGCGCCGACCAGGTCCGGCTGGGCGATCCGCTCCCCGTCGGCGAGCCGCTGGTAGAGGCGGCTGCCCCGGCCGCTGCCGAGCACGGTGCCCAGCACAGTGGTCACGTCGTACCCCTGGGTGCCGAACGGGTGGGTGCGGTGCGCGACGTAGACGCGGGGGGCGGGCACGTCGGCGGTGACCGTCTCCACCGCCGGGCGGCCGGTGGCCGGCACGGTCCGGCCGTCCGGCGCGGCCGGGATGTCGGCGCGCGCGGCGAGGCCGCCGAAGTACTTGTCGGCGAGCGCGAACACCTCCGCCGCCTCCGTGTCGCCGACCACTGTGAGGACGGCGTTGTTCGGCGCGTAGTAGGTGCTGTGGAACTCCTGGAAGGTGGCCAGGTCGGCGGCGTTCAGGTCGGCCATCGACCCGATCGTCGCGTGGTGGTACGGGTGGCCGGGCGGGTAGAGCAGCGGCAGCAGGCGCAGCCACGCGTCGCCGTACGGCACGTTCTCGTAGCGCTGCCGGCGCTCGTTCTTCACCACGTCGCGCTGGTTGTCCAGCGTCTCCTGGGTCAGCGCCGGAACGAGCCCGCCCATCCGGTCGGCCTCCAGCCAGAGCGCCAGTTCCAGGTGCTCGGCCGGGACCGTCTCGAAGTAGTTGGTCCGATCCGGGTTGGTGGTCGCGTTGAGCGAGCCGCCCGCGCCCTGGATCAGCTTCATGTGCTCGGTCTTCGCCACGTTCACCGAGCCCTCGAACATGAGGTGCTCGAAGAGGTGGGCGAAGCCGGTCTGTCCCGCCGGCTCGTGGCGTGAGCCCACGTCGTACCAGAGGTTGACCGCCACGGCCGGGGCGGTGCGGTCCTCGCTCACCACCACACGCAGGCCGTTGTCCAGTCGGGTCGTCTCGATCGGCCAGGGGAAACCGCTGTCGGGCATGAGACGACGCTATCCGATCTCGGAGGCGGAAAGGTGACACGCGCGCCGGAGCATCGTCGGTGCCCGCCGGGGTACCCGTGCGGGCATGGCCGCCACCACACCCTCCGCCGTCGAGCGCGCCGCCGCCGCGCTGGCCCGGCTCCGGCATTCCCGGCTGCTGCACCCCGCCGGGCGCACGTTCGCCGGCCAGGCCCGGATCTGGGGTACGCCGGGACCGCCGACCGGGGTGCCGATGCTCGACCTGCCGGGCCGGTGGCCGGCCACGATCCGCCTGTCCAAGGGCGTGCCGACGCCGGGCCGCTGGCCGGACGTGCTGGGCGTGGCGGTCCGGCTGCACCGCGACCCGGAGCCGCCGGTGGACCTGCTGTGGAGTTCCAGCGGCGCCGCGCCGGTGCTGCGGAACCTACCGGTACCCCGGCGTCGCTTCACCGGGACGTACACGTCGATCATGCCGTTCCGGGCCGACGGACGGCGGCTGTTCCTGGCCGTGCTGGCCGACCCGGAGTCACCCGACCTGGGTCGCGGCCTGGCCGAGGCGGGCGCGGCGGTCGCGGCCGACGAGCCGCGGCTGGTGCTGGCGGTGGCGTCGGCGGTGGGCCGGTGGCGGCCGTTCGGCGAGGTACGCCTCGACGACGAGCGCGGCGCCGCCGAGGACGCCGCGCTCGCGTTCGACCCGATCGGCAACGTGCCGCCGGGGTTGCGCCTGACCGGCCCGCTGGCCCGGCTGCGGGACGACAGTTACCGGGGTTCCCGCCGGGGCCGGGGCGCGGCGCTCAGTCGGGCGGCTCGACGGGGGTGACGGTCTGCTCGGAGGTGCGGTGCTCAAGCACCGTGTCGGGGGCGGCGTTCTGGTCCGCCTCGCGGATGTCGGACTCGGTGAGGATGGCGTCGGCCTGCGCCTGGGCGTCGTCGCTGCCCGCCGCCGCCTCCTCCGGCAGCAGATGCGCTCGGGACTCGATCCGTTCCTGGTCGCTCTGATGGTGACTCATGACTGTTCCCATACCCCGCGTTCCAGTGTTCGGAACGACAGCGGGACTTCCGGCGCGCGTCGGGTACGCTGGCCGACGTGACGCGGTCGTATCGATGGTTTAGGCAGCCGGCTGGAGGAGCCGGTGACTCGACCATGAGCTGACGTCACCACCTCTTCGAGCCGGCCGGGCAGGGATCTTTTCCCTGCCCTTTCGTATGCGAGCAGCCGGCTCGATCCCCCGGACCCGGCACGGGGGGCACGGTCGGCGGAAGGAATCCCCACCGTGACCACGTCCCAGGACGCCCATCGGGTCATCGACCAGCGCATCGACCGTGTGGTGCCGCTGACCACCCCGGCCCTGCTGCACCACCACCTGCCGCTCGACACCCCGCTGGCCGAGGCCGTCGTGGCGGGCCGGCGGGCCGTCGGCCGGGTGCTGGACCGCGCCGACGACCGGCTGCTCGTCGTCGTCGGCCCCTGCTCCGTGCACGACCCGGCCGCCGCCCTGGAGTACACGGGCCGGCTGCGCGAGACCGCCGCCCGGGTCGCCGACGACCTGCTCGTGGTGATGCGTGTCTACTTCGAGAAGCCGCGCTCGACGGTGGGCTGGAAGGGCCTGATCAACGACCCGGCGCTGGACGGCTCCGGCGACGTGAACACGGGCCTGCGTACCGCGCGGGCGCTCCTGCTCGACGTGCTGCGGCTGGGCCTGCCGGTGGGCTGCGAGTTCCTCGACCCGATCACCCCGCAGTACATCGCGGACACGGTGGCCTGGGGCGCGATCGGCGCGCGGACGGTGGAGAGCCAGGTGCACCGGCAGCTCGCCTCCGGATTGTCCATGCCGATCGGCATGAAGAACCGCCCGGACGGCAGCATCGCCACCGCCGTGGACGCGATCCGGGCCGCCGGTGTGCCGCACGTCTTCCCCGGCATCGACGTCTCCGGCACCCCGGCGATCATGCACACCCGGGGCAACGCGGACGGGCACCTGGTGCTGCGCGGCGGTGGCGGCCGGCCGAACTACGACGCGGAGTCGGTGGCCGGGGCGCTGGAGCTGCTGCGGGCGGCGGGACTGCCGGAGCGGGTGGTGGTCGACGCCAGCCACGCCAACAGCGGCAAGGACCACCGCAACCAGCCGCTCGTCGCCGCCGACGTGGCCGCGCAGCTCGCCGCCGGCCAGCGCGGGATCGTCGGGATCATGCTGGAGAGCTTCCTCGTGCCCGGCCGGCAGGACCTGGACCCGACCCGGGAGCTGGCGTACGGCCAGTCGGTCACCGACGCCTGCATCGGCTGGGACACCACCGCCGAGGTCCTGGACCACCTGGCCCAGGCCGTCCGGGCCCGCCGGGCCACGCTCCCGGCACCGGCCTGAGCGGGGTTGGGCAGCGTTTGACCGGTTCGGTGCCGGGTAGGTGGTCGGCGTGACCGATGACGCGCCCGTGACGGAGCAGCCCGACACCAGGCCGCTCGACGACCTGCTCGACGACATCTACCACGGCCAGGAGCGGATCACCCAGGCGGACATCTACCGCCGGGCGGTGGCCGCCGAACTCCCGGCGGAGCTGCTCACCCGGATCGCCGCGCTCCCGCAGGGCGAGTACGCGGCGGACGAGGCGGCGGATCTGCTGGGCGGCACGGTCGCCTGAGCCCCCGGAAGACCGAGAGGACGCGACATGACCGACCGCAACCCCGACCACGAGCACCTGGCGGCCCTCGGCCAGCCCCCGGAGGGCGTCGACACGCTGCCGGAGCCGGACTTCGCCAACGAGCACGACCGCACCGCCGTGGACCGCGAGATCATCACCGGCGAGGACGAGGACGAGCGGGAACCGGAGGCGTCGCGCGGCTGGGCCGGCGAGGACCACGGCACCACCCCCACCTGACGGTGGACGCATGCGAAGGGGGCCGGCACGCGCCGGCCCCCTTTCGTGTCCACGGTCACGCCTCGTGGCGACCGCCCTCGGCGGCCTGCTGGGCGACCGCGTACCCCATCTGCAGGAAGTCGGAGGCGGCCACCGCGGTCAGCGCGGTGGCGACCAGCCGGGTCAGCCGGGGCGCCAGCACCAGGCCGCCGGTGAGCCCGGTGGCCACCCAGACCGCCAGGCAGAACGGGCAGCTGACCAGCTCGCCGAGCGCGTGCCGGGTCGGGCTGCCCTCGTCGCGGACCTGCTCCATCACCTCGCCGCTGCCGATCGGGTGGTCGTAGCGGGTGAACGGCGCCCGCAGCGGACTGGTGATCGCGTCCTTGGACAGCAGCCGGCTGAGCTTGTGCGTGGCGATCGACAGCAGCACCACGTCCGCGGGCGTGGGCCGCTCGGGCACCGGCCGGCCGGTGGCGCGGACCAGGCCGACGAGCGCGGCGGTCACACCGGCGTACGTGCCCATCGCCTTCAGGTAGCCCTCCAGCGGCCGGTGCTCTTGCGGCGCGTACGCCTGGCGCAGGCGCGCCACCTTCTGCTTCAGGCCACTCCCGGTCAACCCGGCCTCCTCGTGCTCGTCGTGCGGGCCGGCCTCAACCGGCGGTCAGGTTCTCGGCCACCTCGCGGTCGAGGTTGGCCAGGATCTCGTCGGCCAGGTCGTGGTCCGGCCCGGCCAGGTCCAGCCGCACCCGGGCGCCGCCCGCGTCGGCCGGCTCCACGTCGATCTCGGCGGACCAGTCGGCGGCGCTCCACCGGGCCCGCATGTCGTCGGCGTCGACGACCTCCACCCGGCAGGCGCCGGAGTTGCGCAGCCGCTCGGGCAGCCAGGCCGAGGAGCGGTCCGGATCGGTCGCGGTGTTGAACACCACCTCCGGCGGCGCGGACATGCCGCGCTCGGCGTGGCTGGCCATCAGGCGTCCCGCAACCGGCTCGGGTCGACCTCCCGGCCGGGGTGCCGGGCCAGGTACTCGGTCTCCAGTTCGGCGGTGCGCCGCAGGTGGTTGGCGAGCGCCGAGTCGGTGGCGTGCCGCAACGTGTCCAGCCGGGTGCGGTGCAGGCTCTGCATCTCCCGGACCAGGTCCTCGTCGTCCAGCTCCGCGGGGTCCACCCCGACCTGCTCGCCGTCGACGTCGACGGTGCGGGCGTGATCGCCGTCCCACTCCGCGACCCGCTGTTCCGGGCTCGCGTCCCGGCGTACCGATTCGGTCATCGTCGCCCCCTCGTCTCGTTCGGGTTGGCAACTGTTCGGATGCCCACCGGGCGTGTCACCAAACCCGCCCGGACTACGACGCCGCGTCGGAGACGCCCGGCGGTCCCGGTACTCTCGTGGGCATGGAGCGGCTCTGGACACCGGCGTGGATCGTCCGCCACGTGGCCATGGTCGTGCTGGTGGCGGGTTGCCTGGGAATGGGCTGGTGGCAGGTCACCCGAGCCGCCGGTGGCAACGCGATCAGCTTCGGTTACGCGATCGAGTGGCCGGTCTTCGCCGGTTTCGTGTTCTTCGTCTGGTGGCGTGAGGTCCGCCAGGCGCTGCGCGCCGCCGATCCGGCGCCGCCGGCCGGTCCCACACCGTCGGTGACCGCCGACGCCGAGCCGGTCCCCGCCACCCCGGCGGTACGCCGGCCGGTGCGCGTGGTGCGGGCGCCTGCCGTACCGGCCGACGGGGCGGACGACGCCGAGCTGGCCGCGTACAACCGCTACCTATCCTGGTTGAACGCGAATCCGGGCGCCCGGCCCGGCGACTATCCCGGCTGAGGCCGGTGCGGAAGGACGGACGACGGTGAGCGGAGCCTTGACCCGGTACCGCGTGATCGCCTGGATCGTGGGCGTGGCGCTCGTGGTGCTGGTCCTGATCGGCATGCCGCTGAAGTACGGCTTCGACAACCCGAGCGTGGTGGGCGTGGTCGGCGTGGCGCACGGCTGGCTGTACATGCTCTATCTGGCGCTCACCTTCGACCTGTCCCGCCGGGCGAACTGGCCGCTGAAGCGGATGCTGCTGGTGATGCTCGCCGGCACCGTGCCGTTCGTCTCGTTCTACGCCGAGCGGCGGGTGAGCCGATGGGTGGCCGCCGAGGCCCGGCCGCGTACGCCGGAGCCGGTCGCGGGCTGACCGCCGCTCACCGGGCGGGCCGCCACGGCTCGGCCGCCGGCGGGTCGGCCCAGCCGCCCAGCCGCGCCGCCTCTCTGGCCCGCCCCAGTGCGCGGGCGACCTGGCCGAACTGCCGCTCGTCGTCGCTGCTGAACAGCAGCACCTCGGTGCCCCGCACCCGTCCCCACAGCTCGTGCGCCGGGGGCCGCACACGGTCGCCGATCAGCACGAGCGACAGTGGCACCAGCCCGACCGACCCGAGCAGGAGGTACGCCCCGGCGGTGAGCCGGTGCAGGCCGCCGGTGAAGCCGAGCAGCAGGCCGACCGCGGCGATCATCGCGGCGGACACGGCGACGGCCCGGATCGCGAGCCGGTCGTGCGGCCCGCGGTCGGTCCGGAGCTGGGTGATCTCGGCCACCGGCCAGCTGTTGCGGCCGACGGTGAAGCGTTCGGCGGTGACGACGATCCCGGGCCGGGCGTAGAGCAGCCTGGGTGCGGCCGGTCGCGGCGAGCGGGGCGGCTGGGTGGCGGAGCGGTCGGTCTGCACGGCGGCCTCCCGGGAGCAGGGATCCCGTGGTGGGATTTCCCGTCCGGGCTCCATTGTGTTGGCCTCGCGCCACCTGACTTCGAGCTTTCGGTGGTCGCGGGGGTCACGGCCCGGAACCTGTCCGCCCGAAACAGAGAACGATTTCCGTCTTTGTCATGACTTTGCCTGGCGGTGCCTGGCGACATCCGCCCAGAACGACGAATCGGGCGAGTCGCCTCATCCACCCACCGGCTCCCGCTCATCACTTTCCGCCACTTTGCCAACTTTCGCCCCTGCTTGAACTCCCGGCTTCTGCGATCACGGGTTAGGTTGTCCAGGTCGGCCCGGTCGACAGCCGTCCACCCGGACGGCCCCGGGCCGGTGTCGCCGGGTCGCGAACGCGCCCGGCGACCGGTGGGAGAGGAGCTTTCCGCTCTTGTCGTCCTTACGGATGCTGCTCCGCTCACTCGCGGTGGCCGGCCTCTCGGCCGCGCTGCTCGCCCCGGCGCAGGTGGCCCGGGCCGAGCCGACCCCCGCCGAACTGACGAAGCAGATCGAGAAGTCCTCGACTGAGCTGGAGCGAATCGTCGAGTCCTACAACAAGCTCAACGAGGACATCAAGGCCAACAAGGCCACCGCGGTCGCGTTGGAGGCCCGGATCGGGCCGTTGCAGGAACAGGCCGAACGCAGCCGCGCCGACGTGGGCGTGCTGGCTGCGACGGCGTACAAGACCGGTGGCATGCGCACCGCGGCGGCCCTGCTGGACCCGGGCGGCCAG
Organism: Micromonospora sp. WMMB482; assembly: GCF_019038635.1. Taxonomy (NCBI): domain Bacteria; kingdom Bacillati; phylum Actinomycetota; class Actinomycetes; order Micromonosporales; family Micromonosporaceae; genus Micromonospora; species Micromonospora sp. WMMB482. Next base: position 970,308 of record NZ_JAHOPD010000020.1, read on the forward strand.
GCCACGCTGCCGGAGCGGCTGGGCACGCTCGACCAGCTCACCCGCCAGCGGCAGCGCACCATCACCAGCTTCACCGCCGACCAGCAGCGGCTGATCGACCAGAAGACCCGGCTGGACGTCACGCTCGCCCGGGAGGCGGCGCAGGCCAAGCAGCTCAAGTCCGCGAAGACGCGGATCGAGGCGGACCTGTCCGACCTCTACGAGATGCGGCGCAGGGCGTACGGGCGGGCCAACGAGGCGCCCGGCAACCCCAGCTCGGCGGGCAAGCCCCCGGCCGTCTCCGGCGACGCCGGCACGGCCGTGCGGTTCGCCTACGGCGCGGTCGGCAAGCCCTACGGCTACGGCCAGGACGGCCCCGGCAGCTACGACTGCTCCGGCCTGACGCTCGCGGCGTGGCGGGCCGCCGGGAAGTCGCTGCCGCACAGCGCGGCGCGGCAGTGGGGCGCCACCACGCGGATCAGCCGCAGCCAGCTCCAACCGGGTGACCTGGTGTTCTACTCCGGGCTCGGGCACGTGGCGCTCTACGTCGGCAACGGCCAGATCATCGACGCGCCGAGCGCCGGACGCAACGTCAGCAAGCGCGGCATGAACATCATGTCGATCGCCGGCTACGGCCGGGTCTGAGCACCACGAGAACGGAGAACGGCCGGCGTCCCCCTGTCGGACGCCGGCCGTTCGCCGTTCGTTGTCACCAGGTCAGGCCGCCTGGAGACCTTCCGCGCGAGCCAGCTCACGCAGCCGGCCGAGGGCCTGGATCTCCAGCTGGCGGATGCGCTCGCGGGACAGCGAGAACCGCGACGCGACCTCGGTCAGCGAGTGCTCGCGCCCGTCCTCCAGGCCGTACCGCGCCCGCATGATGCCGGCGGAACGGTCGTCGAGGTGGTTGAGCAGACCCTCGATCCGCTGCCGCTCCAGGCCGGTGAGCACGATCTCCTCCGGCGACGGCGCGTCGCTGTCGGCGACCAGGTCACCGAGGTTGGTGTCGCCGTCGTCGCCCACCGGGGTGTCCAGCGAGACGGTGTCCTGCGACCAGCGGACCAGCTCGTTGACCCGCTCGACGGTCACGCCGAGCGCGGTCGCGATCTGCTCCGGCTCCGGGTCGCCGCCCAGCTCACGGGTGAGCTGCCGGGCCACGTTGCGCATCCGGTTGACGTCCTCGACCAGGTGCACGGGCAGCCGTACGGTCCGCTCCTGCTGGGCGATCGCCCGGCTGATGGCCTGGCGGATCCACCAGGTCGCGTAGGTGGAGAACTTGAAGCCGCGCTCGTAGTCGAACTTCTCGACCGCCCGGACCAGGCCGGTGTTGCCCTCCTGGATCAGGTCCAGCATGGGCATGCCGGAGCGCACGTAGCGCCGGGCGATCGACACGACCAGTCGCAGGTTCGCGCGGATGAACAGGTCCTTCGCGCGCTCACCCTCGACGACCAGCCGCTCCAGGTCCTCCCGGTCGACGCCGTCGGGAATCCGATCCTCGTCGAGCAGGTGCTCGGCGTAGAGGCCCGCCTCGATCGCCTTGGAGAGGTCGACCTCCCGGGCGGCGTCGAGCAGCGGCGTCCGGGAGATCTCGTGCAGGTAGACGCCGACCAGGTCCCGCTCCTCGGCGACCTCGTCGGTACGCATGCCGATGTTCTTGTCCACGATTGCCACGGTCCCCTCGCTCGCGCCGGTTGCCCGGTTCCTTGCCATCCCCACGTTCATCAGCCCTCCCCGTAACCTCCGCTGTGCCCGTAGGTGCTGACACCTACACAACAGATGTGACGCGTCGGGGATTCCATGTCGTGAGTCGAAACTGTCACGAATGCCTGAGTAGTAGCTGAGAGCCCGGTCCATGTTTCCTGTTACCGGCCCGGTTCGGGCGGCTCGCGGGCGCCGTTTTCGGCGCACACCGGAGCTGCGAAATCGCCGTTCGCCCATGGAATGGCACCATTGCCTGTTCCATGAACACAGCGAGCCGCGTCACCGAGTCGTTGCGATCCTGGTCACTGCGAGATACGCGCCTGCGGACCGGTCGGTTCAGCCGTGCTCAAGGATTACCCTCCGCCTCGTTGAACAATCCGTGCGGGAGGAGTCGTCCCCTCCCTGCACGTGATACGCGTCGCACCCGCCTGGCGGATGCGCCGGGCGGGTGGATCGGGCGGGACGGGCCAGGCCCGCCGCGGGCGGGGCGGAACGGTCAGGAGGCGAGCAGTTCGAGCGCGCCGCGCACCTGGTGGGCGGAGCGGGCCAGCGCGGCCCGGGCGGCGGGCACCTCCGCGCCGGAGACGAGCGCGACGAGCGCCGTCTTGAGGTCGCCGTCGGCCTCCCGCAGGGCGACCCGGCACACCTCCTCGGCGCAGCCGGTGGCCTCCATGAGAATCGAGATCATGCGGCCGCGCAGTTTCGCGTTGGTGGCCACCATGTCGATCATCAAGTTCGAGTAGACCCGGCCCAGACGCACCATCACGGCCGTGGAGAACGTGTTGAGCACCAGCTTCTGCGCGGTGCCGGCCTTCATCCGGGTCGACCCGGTGACCACCTCCGGTCCGGTGTCCACCCCGATGAAGACGTCCACCGACGCGGCGGCCTCGGCCTCCGGATTCGCGCAGAGCAGCACCGTACCGGCCCCCTGCGCCCGGGACGCGGCGAGCGCCCCGAGGACGTACGGGGTGCGCCCGCTGGCCGCCAGGCCCACCACGAGGTCGCCGGGGCGTACGCACTCGACGGCCTCGGCGGCGCCACCGCGCTCGTCGTCCTCGGCGTCCTCGACGGCACGCCACATCGCGTCCGGGCCACCCGCCAGGTGCGAGCAGAACCAGTGCCGGGGCGAGTTGAACGTGGGCGCCAACTCGGCCGCGTCCAGCACGCCGAGGCGACCGGAGGTGCCGGCCCCGAAGTAGTGCACACGGTGCCCGTCGCGCAGCGCGGCCACGGCCAGGTCGACAGTCTCGGCGATCTCGTCCAGCACGGCGGCGACCGCTGCCGGAACCCGCCGGTCGGCCTCGTTGATGACGGTGAGCACGTCCCGGGTGGACATCAGGTCGAGGTCGACGCTGTGCGGGTTGCGCCGCTCGGTCGGCGCGCCCACGCGCACCGCAGGTCGCACCGCCGCCACGCCGTCCCGCTCCACCCGGCCCGCCGTCATCCCCGCCTCCGCCCGGGGCCGACCCGGTGCGACTGGACCGCCTCGGCGGTGGCCTCCAGGGCCTTCTTCGTCCGGGCCCGGCTGCGGGCGGCCACCCCGACGAAGAGGCAGTCGACCACTGTGAGCTGGGCCAGCCGGCTGGCGGTCGCGCCGGAGCGGTACGTCGTCTCCCGGGCTGCGGTGGTGAGCACGTGGTCCGCGACCTCGGTGATCGGCGAACGCGGGAAGTTGGTCAGCGCCACGGTGGTGGCGCCGCGCGCCCGGGCCTGCTCCAGCACCTCGATGACGTCGGACGTGGTGCCGGTGTGCGAGATGCCGACCGCCACGTCGCCGCGGCCCAGCAGGGCGGCGGAGGTGAGCGCGGTGTGCACGTCCGGGAAGTAGAACGCGATGCGGCCGATGCGGTGCAGCTTCTGCTGGAAGTCGGAGGCGACGAAGCCGCTGGCGCCCGCGCCGTAGACGTCGATCCGGCCGGCCGTGCCGATCGCCTCGACCACCTGCTCGCAGACCGCCGGGTCGAGCTGCTCGGCGGTCTGCTCCACGGCCCGGGCGTCGTTGAACGCGATCGTGGCGATGATCTGGGCGAGGTCCGCGCCCGGCGGGATGTCGCCGCCGACCACCCGCGCGTCCGGCGGCTCGACCCGGCGGGCGGCCTCGGCGGCGAGCCGGATCCGCAGCTGGGGGTAGCCGTCCATGCCGACGGAGCGGCAGAAGCGGATCACTGTCGCCTCGGACGTCTCGGCGGCGGTGGCGAGGTCGGTGATCGTACGCCGAGCCGCGTCCGCCGGATCGGCGACGACCAGCCGGGCCACCCGCTGTTCGGCCGGGGACAGCGAGGGCAGGAGGCCGCTGATGTGGACGATCAGTCCACCGGGCTCGTGACTCGCAGAAATCTTCGGACTCTTCGCCACGGATGAAACTTACTTTCACACCGCGTGAGCGTCAACCATGACACTGCGTATCGGGAAATTTACCGTCTTCCGCGCCCGCCCTCCGGGCCAAGGATCCCATTGTCGCAGCCCCACCACCTCAACCGCTCCGGTCGAGTCACTCCTGCCGCCCGACGTGCCGATCCGCCGTCGCGCGGCCCGGTCTGCCCGGTCGGCCTCGGCCGGACGGGCCGGACGGCCCACCGCTGCGCCGCCGGGGCGGTTGGCTAGCGTGTGTCCATGACGGAACGCACGGTGCTGGTGACCGGAGGCACGGGTGGACTCGGCGGCGCGGTCACCGCCGCCTTCCTCGACGCCGGCTGGCGGGTGGTCGTACCCCAGCGGGAGCCCGGAGCGGGCGACGGCCCGGTCCGGGTCGTGGCCGACCTGCTGACGCCCGAGGGGGCCGCGCGGGCGGTCGGGGCCGCGACCGCCGAGGCGGACGCGCCGCTGCGCGCGTTGGTCAACCTCGTCGGCGGGTACGCCGCAGGCGGCCTGGTGCACGAGACCCCGGTCGACGACTTCGAGCGGATGCTGCGGCTCAACCTGCGCCCGACGTACCTGGTCACCCACGCGGCGCTGCCGCACCTCATGGCGTCCGGCGACGGCGCGGTCGTCTGCGTCTCGGCCCGGGCGGCGGTCTCGCCGTTCCCCGGCGCCTCCGGCTACGCCACCGCCAAGGCCGCGGTACGGGCGTTCGCCGAGACGGTCGCGGTCGAGTACCGGCAGCGCGGCGTGCGGTGCAACACGGTGCTGCCGAGCGTCATCGACACCCCGGCCAACCGCGCCGCCCAGCCCGAAGCCGACCACGGCCGCTGGGTGCCGCCGGCCGAGATCGCCGAGGTGATCCGCTTCCTGGCCTCCCCCGAGTCCGCGCCCACCAGCGGCGCGAGCATCCCGGTCTACGGGCGGGCCTGAACCGGCACCGGACCGTCCCGCCCGGCGCCACCGGCCGGGCGTCGCGGGCCGGCCGGAGCCGGGCCGGGACCGGCGGCCGGGTCGTCGGGCAGCCACTCGCTCAGGTGCGCCCGGATCCGGCGGGCCACCTCCTCCGGCGGGCCGTTGCCGTCCACCACCACGAAGCTGCCGTACTCCGGCAGGCCCCGGTACGCGGCGGCCGCGGCGGTCAGCCACTCCATGGTCTCGTGGTCGGTGCCGCGCCGCTCGATCCGCCGGTACGCCTCGGCGGGCTCGACGGTGAGCAGGAACGTCACCCGGGGCGCCGGGAAGATCCGGTACCCGGCCCGGGCCAGCCGCTCCCACCGCTGCCCGCCGTGCGCCCGGATGCTGGCGTACTGGCAGGCGGACCACCTGTCCATGACCGCCGTGCGACCGGTCACCACGCAGCTGAGCAGCGCGAGCGCGATGGCCAGCCATCGCAGCACCGACTCGACGACGAGCAGGCCGTCGCGCCCGACGAGCCGCTGCGCGTCCGGACGGCCGAACCGCTGGGCGATGCGGCCGAGCCAGCGGCGGCCACCGGCGTTGCGGTGGTACGTGGCGGGGCGGCCGGCGGCGGTGAGCGCCTGGGCGAGCCGGTGGGCCTGGGTGGTCTTGCCTGAGCCGTCGATGCCGATCAGGGCGACGGCGCGCAGTCGGGCCCTGCCCCGCCGCGTCCGCAGTGAGCTGGCCACCCTCCCGAGGTTATCCGACCGACGCTCACGCGAGCCCGTATGTCGCTTTCCTGCCCTGGCGGGCCGATCGCGCCGCAACAGGTGTGACCGGAGCGTCCGCCGGGTACGCATCGTGGTCCCACCCCCCATTTTGACGACGAGGGAGCCGCAGATGGCCGAGCGCGGGGACGAGACCCTGGTGCACACGCTGAAGAAGGTCGCCGCCGTGCTCAAACAGTCCGAGATCCCGTTCGCGCTCGGTGGCAGCTTCGCGGTGTACGCGCACGGCGGTCACTCCAGCGACCACGACGTGGACTTCCTGCTCCGCGAGGCGGACGTCGACCGGGCCCTGGAGGCGCTGGTCGAGGCCGGCTTCACCGCCGAGCGCCCGCCGGAGGACTGGCTGGTCAAGGTCTACGACGAGGACCGGATGGTGGACCTCATCCACCGGCCGGTGGAGACGCCCGTGACCGCGGAGACGTTCGCCGACACGATCGTGCGCCCGGTCGACGCGATCCACATGCCGGTGCTCTCGGCCAGCCAGCTCATGGTGCACAAGCTGCTCAGCTTCTCCCAGCACTACTGCGACTTCGCCCGGGCCCTGCCGCTGGCCCGATCGCTGCGGGAACAGATCGACTGGGAACGGGTACGGAAGGAGACGCAGCACTCGCCGTACGCGGAGGCGTTCCTGGTGCTGCTGGACCGGCTGGACGTGCTGCCCGGCGGCGCGCCCGGCGGAAGGGAGACCCTGTGACCGGACTGTCCGGCGACGTTCCCCCCGACGAGTACGTCGAGGCGGAGATCCAGAGCATGCTGGCCGAGGACCCGACCGTGGCCGAGCAGGGCATCACCGTGGTGCGGCGGGAGAACGGGCTGGTGCTCTACGGCGAGGTGGAGAGCCCGCACCGGCGGGAGGAGATCCTGCGGCGGGTGGCCGAGCGCTTCCCGGACACCCCCGTGACGAGCGACATCGGGGTGATCCGCACGCAGGCGCCCACCCAGGTCGAGGAACTGCCGTGAGGGAGGTTCGATGGTGATCCGGATCGCCGCCGTGGGCGACGTGCATCTGGACGAGGACGTGGTGGGCCGGTTCCGCCCGGCCCTGGAGGAGCTGCCCGGCTGCGCCGACGTGCTGCTGCTCGCGGGTGACCTGACCCGGCACGGCACCGAGGCCGAGGCGAGGTGCGTGGCCCGGGAGTTCGGGGACCTCGGCGTACCGGTGATCACCGTGCTCGGCAACCACGACCACCAGTGCGACGAGGTGCCGCAGGTGGTGAAGGTGCTGGAGGACGCCGGGATCACGGTGCTGGAGGGCACCGGCACGGTCGTGGACACCCCCGGTGGACGGCTCGGGGTGGCCGGCGTGAAGGGGTTCGGCGGCGGTTTCGCCGGACGGTGCGCCAGCGACTTCGGCGAGCCGGAGATGAAGGCGTTCGTGCGGACCACCCGGGAGAGCGCCGACTCGCTCGCCGACGCGCTGCTCTCGCTGGAGTGCGACGCGCTCGTCGCGCTCACCCACTACTCCCCCGTGCCGGACACGCTCGCCGGCGAGCCGCTGGAGATCTACCCGTTCCTCGGCTGCTACCAGCTCGGCCAGGCGATCGACTCCGCACCCACCGCCCTGGCGCTGCACGGGCACGCCCATCACGGCACCGAGCGCGGCACCACACCGGGCGGGGTCCGGGTCCGCAACGTGGCCCACCCGGTGATCAAACAGGCGTACAGCGTCTTCCACCTGGGCGGTGATCAGCTCGACTGACGGTGAGGAGGTTTCCGGTACGGGACGTCCGGGTATCCAGCCGACATGGAGCTGATTCTCTGGATTCTCGCAGTCGTACTGGTGGTCGCCGGAATTCTCGCCCTGTTCCGTCGGCAGATCCTCTGGGGCATCGTCCTCATCGTCGTCGGCCTGCTGGTCGGCCCGGGTGGCGTCAGCATCTTCAATTAACCGCGGTTCTCATACCCGCCGGGGTCGCCGGGGCCCGGGCGTTCCGTCCTGCCGGACCGGAACGTCCGGGCCGGGTGACCCCGGCTTTTCTCACGCGTCCGGGAGGGGCCGCCGCCGGGCGTTTGCCGGGGCGGTCGAGCGGAAACATCTCGACCATGGAGATGTCGCAGACCTTCACCCGGCGCACCACCGGGGCTCGCCAGTGGTTGGCGCTGCTCGGCTTCGGCGCCGCCACCTTCGCCGCCGCCGCGATCGGGGGGCTGGGCGTCCAGGGGACCTCCGCCGAGTACCAGAGCCTGGAGCAGCCCGCCTGGGCGCCGCCGTCGTGGCTGTTCGGCCCGGTCTGGACCGTCCTCTACGTGCTCATCGCGATCGCCGGCTGGCTGGTCTGGCGCCGGGCCGGGTTCGGCCCGGCGGTCTGGGCCTGGGTCGTGCAGCTCGTGCTGAACGCGATCTGGACCCCGCTGTTCTTCGGCGCCGGGGCGTACGGGCTGGCGTTCGCCGAGATCGTGCTGATGTGGCTGGCGATCGGCGTGACGGTGGCCCTGTTCCGGCGCATCTCCCGGCCGGCCACGCTGCTGATGCTGCCGTACTGGGCCTGGGTGACGTTCGCGTCCGCGCTGAACCTCGCGGTGTGGCGGCTGAACTCCTGACCGGCACGGGCGCGGGGGCCGCTCGCCCCCGCGCCGGCCGGGCTCAGCAGCGGGGTACGCCCGGGATGTAGCCGTCGTAGCCGGTGTAGACGTACGCGTCGGAGATGAACCGGCCGGAGCCGATCCGGTCCCAGATCGAGCTGGTGCCGTACGTGCCGGTGACGCTGGTGCCGCTGGTCTGGCACTGGATGGTCACCTTCGCGCCGTCGGCCACCGTGCCGACCGAGCTGTACCCGGTACCGGGGCCGGAGCGGACCGTCAGCGGGGAGCCGGCCGTGTTGACGGTGCCCTCGCCGGTGTTCGCCCCGCCGCAGCCGTTGTCGCTCTTGTAGGTTTTCGTGCCCCAGTAGAGCGCCTGCGCACCGTTAAACTTGATCTTGACGGCGCTGCCGCTCGACCGCTGCTCGTAGTGCAGGTGCGGGCCGGTGGAGCCGCCGGTCGTGCCGACGTAGCCGATCACCCGGCCGTAGCCGACGGTCTGACCGACCGAGACGTTGAAGGCGTTCAGGTGGGCGTAGTAGGTCGTCCAGCCGCCACCGTGGTTGATCCGGACGTACTTGCCGTAGCTGGTGTCGCCGAGGTTGGTCACCACGTCGACGGTGCCGGGCGCGCTGGCGACCACCGGGTCACCCAGGTCGTCGGTGCGGTTGAAGTCGATCGCGTTGGCCGGGCTGTGGTTGGTCCGGGTCTGGCCGGACCAGGACTGGTTGCACGGGAACGGAACCTTGAACGTCGGGGCGGCCATCGCCGGCGCGGCCGGCACGAGGGTCGCCGCCAGGACCGCGGCGCTCGCCCCGAGGGCGAGCCATCGCTTACGCATCCACTGCCTCCAATGTTGAAAGTCTTCAATTTGATGCGGACATCCTGACAGAAAGTTCCGTTCCCGGGAAGTTTCGTGGGAGCGCACCCACCATCGGCGCCCGGGGTTTCGGGATTGTTACCGGGCCGTGTCCGGCCAGGGGTGGACCCGACACGATGCAAGCGCTTACATGTGAAGACGACCATCGGACCGGCGCGGGTTCGATCCCTTCACGCGCCGGCAAGGAAGGAGATCGGCATGGCGTTTGCCAGATCGCGCCAGGCGCTCGCGGTCGCCGGCGTCCTGGGGCTGGCGCTCGGCGTCGCCGCCTGCGGCACCGGCGACGACAAGAACAGCAGCAACGCGGGCTCGGCCGAGTGCGGCGCATACGAGAAGTACGACGGTCACGACGGCAAGAAGGTGACCATCTACTCCTCGATCCGTGACATCGAGGACGAGCGCCTCCAGCAGTCCTGGAAGGAGTTCGAGGACTGCACCGGCATCGAGATCGACCACGAGGGCTCCGGCGAGTTCGAGGCCCAGCTGCCCGTGCGGGTCGACGGCGGCAACGCCCCCGACCTCGCCTTCATCCCGCAGCCCGGTCTGCTGAAGCGGTTCGTCGACTCGGGCAAGCTCAAGCCGGTCGGCGCCGACACCAAGGCGATGGCCGAGCAGAACTACTCCGCCGACTGGCTGAAGTACAGCACCGTCAACGGCCAGCTCTACGGCGCTCCGCTCGGCTCGAACGTGAAGTCCTTCGTGTGGTACTCGCCGAAGACCTTCAAGGAGAAGGGCTGGACGGTCCCCACCACGTGGGATGACATGATCAAGCTCTCCGACCAGATCGCTGCGAGCGGCACCAAGCCGTGGTGCGCCGGCATCGAGTCCGGTGACGCCACCGGCTGGCCGGCCACCGACTGGATCGAGGACGTGCTGCTGCGTACCGGCGGCCCGGAGGTCTACGACAAGTGGACCACCCACGAGATCCCGTTCAACGACCCGCAGGTGGCCGACGCGCTCAACCGGGCCGGCACCATCCTCAAGAACGAGAAGTACGTCAACGGCGGCTTCGGCGGCGTGAAGAGCATCGCCACCACCTCGTTCCAGGAGGCCGGCACGCCCGTCACCACCGGCAAGTGCGCGCTGCACCGCCAGGCGTCCTTCTACGCCAACCAGTGGCCCGAGGGCACCAAGGTGGCCGAGGACGGCGACGTCTTCGCGTTCTACTTCCCGGCCATCGACCCGTCGAAGGGCAAGCCGGTCCTGGGTGGCGGCGAGTTCGTCGCGGCCTTCGCCGACCGCCCCGAGGTCCAGGCGGTGCAGACCTACCTGGCCTCCGGCGAGTACGCCAACAGCCGCGCCAAGATCGGTGACTGGGTCTCCGCGAACAAGAAGCTGGACCTGAACAACGTCCCGAACCCCGTGGACAAGCTCTCCGTGGGCATCCTCCAGGACGAGAAGACGGTCTTCCGCTTCGACGGCTCGGACCTGATGCCGGCCGCTGTCGGCGCCGGCACCTTCTGGAAGGGCATGGTGGCCTGGATCAACGGCAAGGACACCACCACCGTCCTGAACGACATCGAGGGCAGCTGGAAGTGATCTAGCAGGTGGCCCGGTCCGCGCCAGCGGACCGGGCCACCTCTGCTAGCCGAACCCTTGAGGGAGGGTCGATGGAGTTCGACTTCGCGGCGGAGCAGCCGAAGTTCCTCATGCTGATGTACGGGCTGATCGCCTTCGTCGCGGTGGTGGGCGGGCTGCTCCTGCTCCTCGACGTGGTGCCGTCGTACTTCGCCCGGCGCCGGGAGGCGCAGCTCGTCGCGGCCTCGGCGAGCGGCGCGCCGCTGCCACGCCGCCGCAAGCAGGGCGAGGGTGCGTTCGCGTTCTTCTTCCTGTTGCCGACGCTGCTGCTGCTCGCCGTCGGGCTGGTGGTCCCCGCCGTCCGCACCACGCTGCTCTCCTTCATGGACTCCGGCAGCAACGACTGGGTGGGCCTGGCCAACTACCGCTGGATGTTCGCCGAGGACTCGATCGTCCGGGTTTTGATCAACACGCTGATCTGGGTGCTGCTGGTGCCGCTGGTGGCCACCGCGTTCGGCCTGATCTACGCGGTCCTGGTGGACAAGGCCCGGCTGGAGGCCGTGGCCAAGTCCCTGATCTTCCTGCCGATGGCGATCTCGTTCGTCGGCGCCGCCATCATCTGGAAGTTCGTCTACGCCTTCCGGGGCGTCGGCGACCAGATCGGCCTGCTCAACCAGATCATGGTGAGCCTGGGCGGCGAACCGAAGCAGTGGCTGCTGAACTCGCCGCTCAACACGTTCCTGCTGATCGTGATCATGGTGTGGATCCAGGCCGGCTTCGCGATGGTGGTGCTCTCCGCCGCGATCAAGGCCATCCCGGCCGACATCGTCGAGGCGGCCCGGTTGGACGGCACCACCGCGTGGCAGATGTTCTGGCGGATCACCGTCCCGAGCATCCGGCCGGCGCTGATCGTCGTGGTGGTGACGATCTCCATCGCCACGCTCAAGGTCTTCGACATCGTCCGGACCGCCACCAACGGCAACTACGACACGAACGTCATCGCGACCGAGATGTACAACCAGGCGTTCCGCTACCAGGAGAACGGGCAGGGCTCGGCGCTGGCGGTGTTCCTGTTCGTCCTGGTGATCCCGATCGTGATCTACCAGATCCGCAACCTGCGCAAGCAGCGGGAGGGCTGAGATGACCACCGCCACGCCCACCGTCGGAGTCGGCGCCCAGGCCACCGAACCGACCACCCGGGGCGCCCGGGTGCGCAAGCGCCTGAACAGCCGTACCGCCACGCTCGTGTCGATCGTGATCGCGGTGCTCTGGACGATTCCGACCTTCGGCCTGTTCATCTCCTCGCTCCGGCCGGAGAACGAGATCAAGACCACCGGGTGGTGGACGTTCTTCACCAACCCGCAGATCACGCTGGAGAACTACCAGGAGGTGCTGTTCAGCTCCGGCTCGTCCGGGCAGCTGGCCAGCTACTTCATCAACTCCCTGGCGATCACCATCCCCTCGGTGCTCTTCCCGCTGGCCTTCGCGTCGCTCGCCGCGTACGCGCTGGCGTGGATGAACTTCAAGGGGCGGGACTGGGTCTACATCGGGATCTTCGCGCTCCAGATCGTGCCGTTGCAGATGGCCCTGGTGCCGCTGCTGCGCTTCTTCTCCACCGGCGTCAGCATCGCCGGGGTGCAGATCCTCCCCGCGTGGGATCTGGTCGACGAGCAGAAGTTCGCCCAGGTGTGGTTCGCGCACACCTGTTTCGCGCTTCCGTTCGCCGTGTTCCTGCTGCACAACTTCATCTCGCAGCTTCCCGGCGACCTGATGGAGGCGGCCCGGGTCGACGGGGCCACCCACCCGAAGATCTTCCGCACCATCGTGCTGCCGCTGATCATGCCCGCGCTGGCGGCGTTCGGCATCTTCCAGTTCCTCTGGGTCTGGAACGACCTGCTGGTCGCGCTGATCTTCGCCGGCGGCGGCGACGAGACCGCCCCGCTGACCGTCCGGCTCGCGGAGCTGGCCGGCACCCGGGGCAACGAGTGGCAACGGCTGACGGCCGGCGCGTTCGTGTCGATCGTCGTACCGCTCATCGTGTTCCTGTCCCTCCAGCGCTTCTTCGTGCGAGGTCTGCTCGCCGGCAGCGTCAAGGGCTGATCCGGCGCCCCGCCGCCGGCACGGCCGGCGGCGGGGCGCGGGTCACAGCGGGGAGCTCACGATGACCAGGATTGACGACGTCGCCCGTCTGGCCGGGGTCTCCACGGCCACCGTCTCCCGGGCGCTGCGGGGCCTGCCGACGGTCTCGGCCGCGACCCGCCGCCGCGTGCTCGCCGCCGCCGAACAGCTCCAGTACGCGGTGTCGCCCAGCGCGAGCCGGCTGGCCGGCGGCCGGACCGGCACGGTGGCGGTGGTGGTGCCCCGGATCACCAGGTGGTTCTTCGGCACCGTGGTCGAGGCGGTCGAGGAACTGCTCCAGGACAGCGGCTACGACCTGCTGCTCTACAACCTCGGCGGCCGGGAGCAGACCCGGCGGCGGGTGCTGCGCACGGCGAGCCTGCACAAGCGCGTGGACGCGATCATCCTGGTCGCGACTCCGCTGCGCGCGGCCGACGTGCAAGCGCTGACGAAGCTGGACCTGCCGGGCGTGACGATCAGCTCCGGCAGCGAGGTGCCCGGCTGGCCCTGCGTCCGGATCGACGACGTGGCCGCCGCCCGCACCGCCACCCGCCACCTGCTCGACCTCGGCCACACCCGGATCGCGCACATCTCCGGCGACCCGGACGACGAACTGGCCTTCACCACCCACCTGGACCGGCGGCGCGGCTACCAGGAGGCGTTACGGGCCGCCGGGCTGCGGCCCGACCCGAGCCTCGACGTCGAGTCGCGGTTCACCATCGACGGGGGCACCCGGGCCACCGCCGAGCTGCTGGCCCGGGGCGAGCCGCCGACCGCCATCTTCGCCGCCTGCGACGAGATGGCGATGGGCGCGATCACCGCGCTGCGCGACGCCGGGCTGCGGGTGCCACAGGACGTGAGCGTGATGGGCGTCGACGACCACGACCTGGCCGGCGTGCTCGGGCTCTCGACGATCGCCCAGCCGGCCGCCGAGCAGGGGCTGCTCGCCGCCCGCATCCTGCTCGACCCGCTCGGCGTACGGGCCACCGAGCCGTACCCGGGCCTGGTGCCCGCGCCGCGCGGCGCCGACACCGACGACGGGACACCGCCCCCGGTGATCCTGCCCACTCGCCTGGTGGTGCGCGAATCGACCGCGCCACCCCGGGCACACTGAACGAACTCGCTCGTCCCGCAAGACAGGAGTAAGGCGCTGAACACCGACGCGACGCAGCAGGCCCCGGGCACCGGCTGGTGGACCGAGGCGGTCATCTACCAGGTCTACCCGCGCTCGTTCGCCGACTCCGACGGCGACGGGATCGGCGACCTGCCGGGCATCACGTCCCGGCTCGACCACCTCGCCGAGCTGGGAGTCGACGCGGTCTGGCTGTCCCCGTTCTACCCGTCCCCGCAGGCCGACGCCGGGTACGACGTGTCCGACTACCGCGACGTCGACCCGCTGTTCGGCACGCTCGCCGACGCCGACAAGCTGATCGCCGAGGCGAAGGCCCGGGGGCTGCGGGTGATCGTCGACCTGGTGCCCAACCACACCTCGTCCGCGCACCGCTGGTTCGAAGCAGCGGTCGCCGCCCCGCCGGGCAGCCCGGATCGGCAGCGCTACGTCATCCGCGACGGCAGGGGCCCGGACGGCGCCGAGCCGCCGAACGACTGGGTGAGCGTGTTCGGCGGCCCCGCCTGGACCCGGCTGCCCGACGGGCAGTGGTACCTGCACCTGTTCGACTCCGGCCAGCCCGACCTCAACTGGGACAACCCCCAGGTACGCGAGGAGTTCCTCGACGTGCTGCGCTTCTGGCTGGACCGGGGCGTGGACGGCTTCCGGGTGGACGTGGCGCACGGCCTGATCAAGCAGGCCGACCTCGCCGACTGGCAGGAACCGCAGGAGATCCTCTCCGGCAGCGAGGTGGACAAGCCACGCCCGCCGATGTGGGACCAGGACGGCGTGCACGAGATCTACCGGGAGTGGCGGCGCGTGCTCGACTCGTACCCCGGGGAGCGGATCCTCGTCGCCGAGGCGTGGGTGGAGCCGGCCGAGCGGCTGGCCCGGTACGTGCGCCCGGACGAGATGCACCAGGCGTTCAACTTCGAGTACCTGCTGGCCGCGTGGAGCGCACCGGCCCAGTACGCGGTGATCACCCGTTCGCTGGAGGCCACCGACGCGGTCGGCGCACCGACCACCTGGGTGCTGTCCAACCACGACGTGGTCCGGCACGCCTCCCGGCTCGGGCTCGGCACCGCCGGCGGCCGGGCCAACGGCGTCGGCGTGGACGACCCGCAGCCGGACGCCGCGCTGGGCCTGCGCCGGGCGCGGGCGGCCAGCCTGCTGATGCTCGCGCTGCCCGGCTCCGCCTACCTCTACCAGGGTGAGGAACTGGGGCTGCCGGAGCACACCACGCTGCCCGACGAGGCCCGGCAGGACCCGACCTGGAAGCGCAGCGGGCACACCGAGCGCGGCCGGGACGGCTGCCGGGTGCCGATCCCGTGGGAGGCCGACGCCCCGTCGTACGGCTTCGGGCCGACCGACGCGAGCTGGCTGCCCCAGCCGCCGGTCTGGGCCGAGTACGCGCTGGACCGGCAGCGCGGCGTGCCCGGCTCGACGTACGAGCTGTACCGGACCGCGCTGCGGCTGCGCCGCGAGCACGCGCTGGCCCGGGGCCCGCTGCGGTTCCTGACCTCCGGCGACGAGGTGCTCACGTTCACCAGCGGCGATCTCACCGTGCTGACCAACTTCGGCGCCGACCCGGTGTCGCTGCCGGCCGGCGCCCAGGTGCTGGTGTCGAGCGCCCCGCTGGACAACGCCGCGGTCCCGACGGATGTCACGGTCTGGTTCCGGGTGTAAGGAAGGGCCCCCTATTAACGCCTCCGGTAGAGGAGGGGCCCCTTCTTAACACTCACTGTTAAGAAGGGGCCCTTCCTTCCAGACGGTCGGCGCGGGCGTGCAGCAGGTCGTGCACCTGCGCGATGTCCCGCGGCGACGTTCGGGCGGCCAGCCAGTACATGATTCCGGTCGGAATGAAGAAGAGCTGGAACGCGGCCAGCCCCACCGCGTAGTTCAGCGGCGGCGGGAAGGCCGCCCGCAACCCGGCGAACGCCACCCCGACCAGCCCGTTGCCCGCCGCCCGGCCGACGCCGTTGACCAGGTTGCCCAGGCTGTAGACGGTGCCCCGGTGCTCGGGCGGGTTCACGTCGGCGATCAGGGCGAACCAGTTCGGCGAGTTCGCCGACGTCAGCGCCAGCGCCACCACGGCGGTGAGCAGGCTCAGCCCCACCGACGGCTCGGTCAGCACGCTGGACAGCACGGCCGTCACCACCGCGCCGGAGCCGGCGCCGTCGGGCACGTCGATGCGGATCGGCACGAAGAACAGGACCAGGTAGAACGGCAGCGCCGCGAGGATGCCGACGGCCGCGACCGTGGCCCGGCCGCTGGGCGTACGCCGCTGCAGCGCGTCACCCACCAGACCGCCCACGATGGACAGCACGCCGCCGAGCTGGAACAGGGTGGCGAAGACGCTGCCCACCACCACGGCCGTGGCAGGTGAGTAGCCCTGCGCCTGCGCCCGCTCACTGAACAGCACCGGCAGCCAGACCAGCGAGCCGAACGCGGCCTGGGCGGTGAGCCCCTGCAGGATCAGCCAGCGGTTGGTCCGGCGGGCCAGGATCCGGGGCAGGTCGGCGCGGCTGATCCGGTAGTCGTACTCGTTCCCGGCGTCGATCGCTCCGGCCAGCTCCGGTTCGCTCTGCCCGCGCCGGATGTCGTAGGTGAACAGGTACGCCACGGTGGCGACCAGGCCCACGCCGGTCAGCAGCAGGAACGGCCGCCGCCAGTCGGTCGCGCCGAGCACGCCGCCGAGCAGCGTCCCGGCCAGCGTGCCGACGCCCTGGGACAGCCCCCAGAAGCTCATCACCAGGCCACGGCGGCGCGGTGAGATCAAATCGGTGACCACCGAGAAGCCGACCGAGCCCACCGCGCCGAGCCCGACCGCGCCGACGAACTGCGCGGTCAGGAACGTCGCGTACCCCCCGGCGAGCGCGCTGCCCCCGGTGCCGGCCGCCCAGAGCAGCGTGCCGACCATCAGCAGCGGCTTGCGGTTGGTGCGGTCCCCCACGTACGCCCAGCCCACCGCCGCTATCGCGCTGACCAGGAAGCTGACGGCGGTGACCAGGCCGAGCATCCGCTGCGGGACGTCGAGCGCGGCGGAGATCGGCCCGTACAGCGGGGGTACCAGGCCGATCGCCACGTTGTCCAGCGAGGCGAGCACCACGAAGACCACGACGCTGTAGAGCCGGTGTGCCGCGTTCCCGCGCCGAGAGGTCCTCGTGCCCTTCATGCAGGGCAGCCAATCAGGTGCGGGCCGGATCCGGGACACCGCCCCCGGCCGACGCGCCTGTTAAGAAGGGGCCCCTCCTCTACCGCAGGCGTTAAGAAGGGGCCCTTCCTTACCCCCGGGCGTGGGCGTAGCGCTCGCGGATGGCGGGGACCGGGGCGCCCGTGTACTCCTCGGTGTCGCCGATCGACCAGGCGGGCGGGGTGTCGCCACCGAGCACCACCCAGGCGGCCTGCCGGGCCGCGCCGTCGGCGACGTACTCGCCCGGCGGCGGCACCACCACCGGGCGGCCGAAGACCTGCGGCGCGATCCGGCGCACGGCCTCGGATCGGGCGCCGCCGCCGACCAGGATGATCCGGTCGGCGCGGGCACCCTGCGCGATGAGCGCGTCGAGGCCGTCGGCCAGCCCGCAGAGCATGCCCTCGACGGCGGCCCGGGCCAGGTGCGCCGGGGTCGACGTCCCCAGCGTCAGGCCCGTCAGCTCGCCGGTGGCGTGCGGCCGGTCCGGCGTCCGCTCCCCCTCCAGGTACGGCACCAGCACCAGCCCGTCCGCGCCGGGCGGGGCGGACAGGGCCAGCTCGCCGAGCCGGTCGAGGTCGACGCCGAGCAGCGTCGCGGCGGCGTCCAGCACCCGGGCCGCGTTGAGCGTGCACACGAGCGGCAGGAACCGGCCGGTCGCGTCGGCGAATCCGGCCACCGCGCCGCCGGCGTCGGCGGCAGGGGTGTCCGCCACCGCGAAGACGGTGCCGGAGGTGCCGATCGAGACGACCACGTCGCCCGGACCGGCCCCGGCGCCGAGCGCGGCGGCGGCGTTGTCCCCGGTGCCCGGCCCGAGCAGGATCGGCCCGGGGACCGGGCCTCCGGACGGGCCCGCGCCGGACGCGGCGCCGCCGCCGAGCACCGCCGGGTCGAGGTGCCCGGCCACCTCGGCCGGGCCGAGCACGACCGGCACCTTCGGGCGCCGGCCGAAGGCCCGCTCCAGCAGGTCCAGCCGGTACTCGCCGGTGCGCGGCGACCAGTAGCCGGTGCCGCTGGCGTCCCCCCGGTCGGTGCGCAGCGCGTCCAGGCCGGGAGCGCCCGCGAGCCGCCAGGTGAGCCAGTCGTGCGGCAGGCAGACGGCGGCCACCCGGTCGGCGTTGTCCGGCTCGTGCCGGGCCAGCCAGCGCAGCTTCGTCGCGGTGAAGCTGGCCACCGGCACCGCGCCGGTCGCCTCGGCCCAGAACCGGCGGCCGGTCTCCCCGCCGCCGGCCTCCTCGACCAGATCCCGGGCCGCGTCGGCGGAACGGGTGTCGTTCCACAGCAGCGCCGGGCGGACCACCTCACCGGAGGTGTCCAGGCAGACCATGCCGTGCTGCTGGCCGCCGACCGAGACGGCGGCCACGTCGGCCAGGCCACCGGCCTCGGCGACCGCCGCCCGCAGGGCCTCCCACCAGGCGTACGGGTCGACCTCGGTGCCGGGCGGGTGCGGCGCGCGGCCCTGCCGGACCAGCGCGCCGGTCTCCGCGTCCCGGACGACCACTTTGCAGGACTGGGTCGACGAGTCGACCCCCGCGACGAGCGGCATGGCGGCCCGCCTCAGCGCGCGCCGAGCACGTGCTCGACGGCGAGCTGGTTGAGCCGGACGAAGCCGAAGCCCTTCGCCCCGGCGGCATCCGGGTCGAACTCCTCGAACGCGGTCCGGTCGGCCAGCAGCTCGCGGTAGCCCTCGCCGGGGTCGAGCGTCGGGGTGGCCAGCTCGGCCACCCGGGCGGCGGCGAGCGCCTCGACCACCTCCGGGTCGGCGCGGAACGCCGCGGCCCGCTCCTTGAGCAGCAGGTACGTCCGCATGTTCGCCTCGGCGGAGGCCCACACGCCGGTCATGTCCTCGGTGCGGGACGGCTTGTAGTCGAAGTGGCGCGGGCCGTCGTAGGCCGGGCCGCCGTTCGGGCCGCCGTGCTCCAGCAGGTCGACCAGGGCGAATGCGTTGAGCAGGTCGCCGTGGCCGAAGACCAGGTCCTGGTCGTACTTGATGCCGCGCTGGCCGTTGAGGTCGATGTGGAACAGCTTGCCCTGCCAGAGCGCCTGGGCGATGCCGTGGGCGAAGTTCAGGCCGGCCATCTGCTCGTGCCCGACCTCCGGGTTGAGCCCGACCATCTCCGGGCGGGCCAGCGTGGAGATGAAGCCGAGCGCGTGGCCGACGGTGGGCAGCAGGATGTCGCCGCGCGGCTCGTTCGGCTTGGGCTCCAGGGCGAAGCGCAGGTCGTAGCCGTTGTCGACGACGTACTCGCAGAGCAGGTCGACTCCTTCG
The DNA here is from genome assembly GCF_019038635.1 of Micromonospora sp. WMMB482. Lineage (NCBI taxonomy): Bacteria > Bacillati > Actinomycetota > Actinomycetes > Micromonosporales > Micromonosporaceae > Micromonospora > Micromonospora sp. WMMB482. Next base: position 989,634 of record NZ_JAHOPD010000020.1, read on the forward strand.
CGGTAGCGGTCGAGCGCGGCCTGGACGTCCTTCGCCACGTCGTACTCGGCGCCCTCCCGGCCGCCCCACATGACGAACGTCTTGGCGCCCAGCTCGGCGGCCAGGTCGATGTTGCGCAGCACCTTGCGCAGTGCGTACCGGCGCACGTCGCGGTCGTTGCTGGTGAAGCCGCCGTCCTTGAACACCGGGTGGGTGAACAGGTTGGTGGTGACCATCGGCACGACCAGGCCGGTCTCGTCGAGGGCCTTGCGGAAGCGGCTCAGCCGGGCGTCGCGGGTGGCGGCGTCCGCGCCGAACGGGACCAGGTCGTCGTCGTGGAAGGTGATGCCGTACGCGCCCAGCTCGGCGAGCCGGTGCACCGCCTCGACGGCGTCCAGCTCGGGCCGGGTGGCGTCACCGAACGGGTCACGGGCCGGCCAGCCCACCGTCCAGAGGCCGAAGGAGAACTTGTCCGCGGGGGTGGGGCGGGGTGCCATGGCAGACCTCCAGGTGGTGGTGTCGTCCGCGATTTGTTCAGCGGTTGAATTAAATGGCGACGATGTGGCAGTGTCAAGAGGTGACAAGCACCAGCACGGCCGGGGCGGTCCGGCAGGGCAGCCTGCGCGAGTTGAACCTCGCGGTGGTGCTCCGGCGGATCGCCGCCGCCGACCGGCCGCCCTCGCGCGCCGGGATCGCCGCCGGCACCGGCCTGACCCGGGCCACCGTCTCCGCCGTCGTGGACGACCTGATCGCCGGGCGGCTGGTCGCCGAGGCCGAGCCGGAACCGCGTACCGGTGCGGGCCGCCCGGCCCGGGGCCTGGTGCTCGCCTCCGACGGCCCGGCCGGGCTCGGCCTGGAGGTGAACGTCGACTACCTGGCGGCCTGCGTCGTCGACCTGACCGGCGCGGTCCGGCACCATCTGGTCCGCCGCGCCGACCTGCGCCCGGTCTCCCCAGCCGACGCGCTCGCCCGGCTCGCCGCGCTGGCCGCCGAGGCGCGCGCGGCCGCCGTACGCGACGGGCTGACCCTGGCCGGTGCGGCGCTCGCCGTGCCCGGCCTGGTGGGCGACGGCGGCCTCGTCCGGCTCGCGCCGAACCTGGGCTGGCGGGACGTGGACGTGCCGGCGCTGCTCGCCGGGCACCCGCTGGCCGAGCCGGTCGACGGGGTGCCGCCGCTGGTGGTCGACAACGAGGCGAACCTGGCCGCGCTGGGCGAGTTGTACGCGGGCCCGGCCGGCCCGCGCAGCTTCCTGCACGTCACCGGCGAGATCGGCATCGGCGCCGGGATCGTGCTCGACGGCGCGCTCTACCGGGGCGCGCGCGGCTGGAGCGGAGAGATCGGTCACTTCCCGGTGCAGCCGCAGGGACGGCCGTGCCGCTGCGGTGGCCAGGGTTGCCTGGAGCGGTACGCGGGCCAGGAGGCGATCCTGGCCGCCGCCGGGCTGCCCGGCGCGGAACTGCCGGCGGACACGGCGGCCACCCGGCTCGCCGATTTGGCCGAGGCCGGTGACCCGGCCGCGCTGACCGCCCTGGCCGACGCCGGCGTCGCCCTCGGGGTGGCGGTGGCAGGCGTGGTGAACCTGCTGGATCTGGACACCGTGGTGCTCGGTGGCGGATACGCCCGGCTCGCGCCCTGGCTGCGGCCGTCGGTGGAGGCGGAGGTCTCCCGGCGGGTACTCACCGCCGCCTGGGCGCCGGTCACGGTGCGCCCGGCCGTGCTCGGGGCGCAGTCCGCGGCGGTCGGCGGAGCCGGCTCGGTGGTCCGGCGGATCGTCGACCGGCCGGTGGGGTGGCTGGCCCGGACCGGCTGACCCGGGATGATCCTCGACGGGCGTTCCGTGCCTGCGCTCGGTACGCTTGCCGTCAGGCAACATGTCCGTCGAGCGAGGAGTGCACCGACAGCATGCGCACGGGTCGACCGACCGAAGCGCCCGGCCACCGGAGGTGACCGCCGCGCGCCGGGGCGGTGTCGCAGGGCCGGTCAGCGGCGGTGGACACGCCTCGCGGAGACGGCCCCGGCGGGTTGCCGGGGCCGCGTTGCCAGCTGACGACCACCTGGCTCGGGAGCTGCTGGACGGGCTCGCCGAGGCGGTCGTGACGGTCGACCACGCAGGCGTGGTGACGCTCGTCAACACGATGGCCGCCGACCTGCTCCCCGAGGTGGCGCCCGGCGTCGACCTGGCCGCGTGCCGGGTGCCGGCGCTGGCCGACGCGGCAGGCGCCGGGTCGGAGTCCTTCGAGACCGAACACCACGGCCGGCGGCTGCGCGGCCTGCGACGTCCCCTCGCCGACGACCGCAGCGCCTGGTACGTCCGCGACGTCACCGAGGAACACGCGCGCACCGACGCGCTGCTGGCCGAACGGTCGCGCACCGCGTTCCTCGCCGAGGCGGGCAGCCGGCTCGGGCTGTCCCTGCACCGCGAGCAGACGCTGCGTACCGCGGTGACGCTGCCGGTGCCCTACCTGGCCGACGCGGCGGTCGTGGTGCACCGCCCGCCTCCGCCCGCCGAGGACCAGCCGCACTGGATCCGGTACGCCACCGGTGATTCCGGCCCGGTCACCGGCCTGGCCGGCTGGCCGACTGTGGAGTCCGTCCCCGGCCTGGTCGAGGCGCTGGAAGGCGACCTCACCGAGCCGAGTCCCTGGCTGGACGCCGAGCTGGCCGACCTGGCCGAGGTGCTGCCCGCCGGGTTCGGCCGCCCGGGCACCGTGTTGATCAGCCCGATGCCCAGCGCGGGCGGTCCGGCCGGCGCGCTGGTGCTGGCCCGCCGCCGGGAGCGGCCGGGTTTCGACAAGCGGGAGATCGGCCTGGCCCGGGAGTTCGCCGGCCGGGCCGGTGCCGCGCTCGCCGCGGCCGAGCTGTACGGCGAGCAGGCCCACCTGGCCCGGGTGCTCCAGAACAGCCTGCTTCCGCCGGCGCTGCCCCGCCTGCCCGGGATGACTCTGGCCGGCGGTTATCGCGCCGCCGGGGACAGCCTGCGCATCGGCGGCGACTTCTACGACCTGTTCCCCACCGGCGACGGCGGCCTGTTCGCGCTCGGCGACGTCTGCGGCAAGGGCGTCGGCGCGGCCGTGCTGACCGGCCGGGTCCGCCAGTCGCTGCAGACCCTGCGCCTGGTCGAGCAACACCCCCGGGAGCTGCTGGAGCTGCTCAACCGGGCGCTGCTGGACGCTCCCGACGCGGCCCGCCGGGCCCAGTTCACCACGCTCCTGCTCGGCGCGCTGCGCCGCGAGCCGGACGGCGGGCTGCTGATCCGGGTGGCAGGTGGCGGGCATCCCGCTCCGCTCGTCGTCCGCGCCGGCGGTGGCGTCGAGACTGTCCGGGTCGGCGGCATGCCGGTGGGCGCGCTCGCCGACGCCCGGTTCGCCGACGCCGAGGTGCGGCTGGCGCCGGGTGACCTGCTGCTGGCGTACACCGACGGGGTTACCGAGGCCCGGGGCGGCCCGACCGAGCCGGCCATGTTCGGCGACACCCGGTTGCGTCAGGCGCTCGCCACCGGCGCCGGGCTACCACCCGCCGCACTCGTCGACCGGGTGCTCCAGCTCGTCGACGAGTGGCTGGACGGGCAACCGCACGACGACATCGCCATGCTCGCCGTGGCGGCCGGGTGACGCCGCCGCCTGACCGTCCCACCCCCGCGGCCGGGCGCCGGATCGGGCCGGACACGCTCGCCGCGTACCTCGGCCACCTGGACGCCGCCGACCGGGCCGGCGCTGTGGCGCTGGCACGCGGCCTGCTGGCCGACGGTTTCTCGGTCGCGGACGTCCTGGTCGACCTGGTCGCGGTGGCGCAGCGGGAGGTCGGCCTGCGCTGGCTCACCGGCTCGTGGAGCATCGCCCAGGAGCACGCCGCCACCCACGTCAGCGAGCACGTGGTGGACGCGCTGGGCGCGACGACCGGCCCGCCGCGGCGCGGGCACGTGGTGATGGCCTGCGTCGAGGGCGAGTGGCACGCGCTGGCCGCCCGCATCGTCACCGAGGTGGTCCGGGCGGCGGGCTGGCGGGTGACGTTCCTCGGCGCCAGCGTGCCGGCCCGGCATCTGGTCTCCTACCTGCACCAGACCGGCCCGGACGCGGTGCTGCTCAGCTGCGTGCAGCCGAACCGGCTCGTCCGGGCGGCGCGGATGGTGGAGGCCAGCCGCGCCGCCGGGGTGCCGGTGCTGGCCGGTGGACCCGGCTTCGGCCCGGACGGCCGGTGGGCCACCGCGATCGGCGCGGCGGGCTGGGGCGCCAGCGCCCGGGACGCGGTGGCGCTGCTGGAACGGCCGTTGTCGGCCGCGCACACCGGCGCGCCGCCGCCCCCGCCCGACGACGCGTACGTGGCGGTGCTGCACCGGCGGCGTGAGCTGGTCCGGCTCGCGCTCGCCGCGGTCGACCCGCCGCAGGAGAGCGCCGAGGACGTCGCCGCCGGCATCGCGCACCTGGTGGACGCGCTGATCGCGGCCGTGCGGGTGGACGACGACCGGCTGCTGCGTGACTTCGTCGGGTGGCAGGAGGAGGCGCTGACGTCCCGGGGCGGCCGGGCGCTGCTGGACGAGGTGCTCGGCACGCTGGAGCGGGCGCTCACCGAGCATCCCCGGGTGGTGGCCCGGTTGCGGGCCGCCCGCGAGGGCGCGCCGGACGGTCCCGGCCGGGCCGGCTGAGTCAGGCGGTACGGGCCACCGGAGGCTCGCCGGACGGCCGGGCGGGGTCGCCGATCCGTTCCCCGGAGGGTTGCAGCATCGGCCAGCCCTCCGCCACCGTGGCCTCGCCGCGGCGGCCCACCTCGTCGAACTCGCGCATGCCGCGTACCAGCGCGGCCCGGCCCTCCGGGCTCATCCCGGCCAGGATCCGCTCCAGCCGGTGCCGCCGGTCGGCACGCAGCTCGGCGAGGAGCCGGACGGCGGCGGGCGTGAGGTGCAGCGCGATCTCCCGCCGGTCGTAGCGGCCCGGCTCGCGTTCCAGCATCCCGGCCGCGACCAGCCGGTCGCACAGCCGGCTGGCGGAGGAGAGCAACATGTCGGTGAGCGTGGCGAGCCGGCGGAGGTTGATGCCGTCATACTGCTCGACGACCATGATCGCGCGTAGCTGGGCACTCGACACCCGGCTGGTGGTGCGCTCCCGGGCGGCCTCCCAGACGGCGAGCAGGGTGCCTGCCGCCTCGTCCAGGGCGGCGGACATACTCGTTTCAGGTCCCCGGGGATTGCGCTCTTCGGTCATGGTGGGCCCGAGACTACTCCCCTGATCTGCCCGGCGACCTGTGCAAAGGAGCAAAGATGAGCGAAGCGGAGGGCCTCGCGCGCCGGATCCTGACCGAGGCGCCGACGGATCTCATCGTGGACCGGCTCGCCGCCGAGCTGGCGCGCACGTACGGCGTCACCCGCACCGAGCTCTACCAGGTCGACTACCGGCTCGCCGAACTACTGCCGCTGGATGACGGCCCGGCGGTCACCGGCCCGGGCCACCCGGCCTGGCGCGCCTTCGACCACCAGGAGCCGGTGATCGCCGACGGCGTCGGCTGGTTCCCGGTGGGCATGCGCGGCGAACGCCGGGGCGTGCTGCAGGTATCGCCGGTGCCCGCCGACCCGCACGCCCGCCGGGAGCTGGACACGATCGCCACAGTGCTCGGGCACGAGCTGAGCGCGGTCATGCCGACCACCGACATCTACCGCACGGCCCGGCGCAGCAGGCGTCTCACGCTGGCCGCCGAGATGCAGTGGGAGCTGCTGCCCGGACGCAGCCGGATCCGGCCGTCGTTCAGCCTGGCCGGGCAGCTGGAGCCGGCGTACGCGGTGCGCGGGGACAGCTTCGACTGGTCCGACGACGGTCACCGGCTCTGGCTGGCGGTGCTGAACGGCTTCGGCGAGGGGGTGGCCGCGGCGCTGCTCGCCTCGCTGGCCACGTACGCGCTGCGCAACGCGCGCCGGGCCGGGCTCGACCTGGCCGACCAGGCCGCGCTGGCCGACCAGGCGATCTACGCGCAGTACCGGGGCGCACAGCACGTGTCGGTGCTCCTGATCGAGCTGGACCTGGCCACCGGCGAGCTGACCGTGGTCGACGCCGGTTCGCCCCGGCTGCTACGGCTGCGTGCCGGCGAGGTGTCCGAGCAGGAACTGGACGAGCAGTTCCCGCTCGGCATGTTCGAGGGCACCGACTACCGCCCGCAGCGGTTCCGGCTGGAGCGCGAGGACCGGCTCTTCGTGGTCAGCGACGGCGTGATCGACGCCACCACCGAGCGGGTGCGCTACGGCGAGGCGGCGCTGGACCGGTTCCTGCGCCGGACCGGGCCGATGGAGCCGCTGGACGCGGTCCGGTCGCTGATCGGTGACGTGCGGGCCTTCGTCGCGGGTGACCTGGTGGACGACGCGGTGGTGGTCTGCCTGGACTGGCTGGGGCCGCAGGCCTGACCCGGCCTCCTCAGTACGCGCCGCGGCTGTTGACCACCGCGCCGAACGTCTTCCAGAGGATGGTCAGATCGGCGGCGAGCGACCAGTTCTCCACGTAGTAGAGGTCGAGCCGGATGCCGTCCTCCCAGCTCAGATCCGACCGGCCGCTGACCTGCCAGAGGCCGGTCATGCCGGGCTTGACCAGCAGCCGGCGTGCCACGTCGCCGTCGTAGCGGGCCACCTCGGACGGCAGCGGCGGGCGCGGGCCGACCAGGCTCATCTGGCCGAGCAGCACGTTGGCGAGCTGGGGCAGCTCGTCCAGCGACCACTTGCGCAGCAGCCGGCCGACCCGGGTGACGCGCGGGTCGTCGCGCATCTTGAACATCAGGCCGTCGGTCTCGTTGCGCGCGGCCAGCTCGGCGAGCAGGGCGTCGGCGTTGACCACCATGGTGCGGAACTTGAAGACGCCGAACTCCTCGCCGCCCTGACCCACCCGGGTCTGCCGGAACAGCACCGGACCACGACTGTCGATCTTGATGGCCAGCGCGATCACGGTCAGCAGCGGCGCCAGCACGAGCAGGGCGATCAGCGAGATCGACCGGTCGACGAAGCCCTTGACCAGCTTGCGGGCGCCGCGGAACTCGGGCGCCTCGACGTGGATCAGCGGCAGGCCGGCGACCGGACGGGTGTGGATGCGCGGACCGGCCACGTCGGTGAGCGCCGGTGCCACCACCAGGTCGACGCCGGTGCCCTCCAGCTGCCAGCCGAGGCGGCGCAGCCGGGTTGCGGTCAGCTCGCCGGAGGCGGTGACCGCCACCGTGTCGGCTCCGATCGCGGTGGCCGCCTCCGGGATGCCCCGGAAGCTGCCCACCACCGGCACGTCGCCCAACCGCTGCGGCACCGGGGCGAGCAGCGCGTCCGGGATGCACGCGCCGACCACCTGGTAGCCGGCGTACGGTTCCCGGCGCAGCGTGTGTACCAACTCCAGCACGTGCGCGGTGTCGCCCACCACGAGCACCTTGCGGGACCAGCCGGCGCCCCGGTCGCGGGCCCGGTGCAGCCGCTTGCGGGCCGCGAACCGCGCCACCTCCAGGCCGATCGTGCCGACCGCGAAGGAGATGGCCAGGAAGCCCCGGGAGACGCCGACGTCGGCGATGTACCCGGCGATGGCGATGCCGCCGGCGAGTCGCAGGCTGGCGGCGCTGACCCGGCGGTACTCGTCGGCGCCGTAGCCGAGCACCTGGTCGTCGTAGCACCGCATCGCCTTGAGCGAGACGAGCCAGACCAGCAGGAGCGCCGGGGCGACCACCACGTACGGGATCTCGGACCCGGTCGGTTCCTCGTCGCCGAACCGGGCCAGGTAACCGACCAGGATGGCCACGGCGAGCACGGCGGTGTCCAGCACCACCAGGACCTGGATGTAGGCCCGCTCCGCGGCTCGCGTCGTCTTGCCGGGGCGTTCACCACCGGGTCGCGACGACGTGGCAGGGGTCAACAGCGTCGCCGAGGTCACCGGCCCTCCCCACTTCGCTCAGGACCGCCCCGTCCCGCCCGGCTCCGGTGTGGAGCCTGCGGTCGAGGCAACCCGGTCATCATGCCTGACAATTATGGTTACCGATTGATTCGGACGCATTACCGTCAGTTCACCTCCCGTGTCTTGACCCGGGAAGCCTTCCGCCGTACCGGATTTCCGGTACGGCGGAAGACTAGCGCTGAGCTTCGGGTCAGCGGGGGGCGGGCGGCCGCAGCGCGATCGCCCGGAGGAAGATCTCGCCGATCTTGCTGGGGTCGGTGGTGACGAAGGCACCGCCGCCGGTGACCTTGGTGATGGACTCCAGCTCGGCCCGGTTCACCTCGGTCCCGATGCCGATGATGATGACCTGGACCGGCTGCTCGTCGTCCTTCAGCTTGTTCAGCCGGTCCAGCAGCGCCTTCTGCGAGATGCCGTCGTCGTCCTCGTTCTTGCCGTCGGTGAACAGCACGATCGAGTTGACCTTGCCCGGCTCCCAGTCCTGCTGCACCTTTTGGTACGCCGCGAGCATCGTGTCGTACAGGCCGGTGTTGCCGCTGGAGGGCCTGATCGAGGCCAGGCCGCGCTGGAGCGAACCGCGGTTGCTGGACAGAGGCTTTATTCCGACCAGCTCGCTCCAGTCCTGCGAGCCCTGGAGGTTGGTGGAGAACGTCCAGAGTCCGATCGACCAGGAGTCGTCGAACAGCCCGAGGCCCTGGCTCGCGGCGGCGACGGTGACCTGCTCCCGGCTGGCGCCGTTGGCGGTCGCGACCGGCTTCTTCATCGAGCCGGAGACGTCGATGACGCAGAGCATCCGGCCCGACTGGGTGGCCACCGACCAGGTCGTGGTGGCGGTCGAGATGGCACCGGGGTCGAGGTCGGCGGCGCCACCCTGACCCGACGGCGGCACCTGGCTCGCGCCGCCGTTGGCCGGGCTCGGCGCACCGGTCGGGGCCTGGAAACCCCGGCCCCAGTTGCCGTCCGGCGCGCGCAGCGCCCGCGAGGCGAGCCGGTCTTTGAAGCCCGGCGTACGCAGCACCTCGAAGAGGACGCGAGCGGCGGAGGCCTTGGTCGGCTCGATGCCGGGCAGCACCGCGAACGGGTAGTCCAGCGGGATCGGCGCCGGCTCCAGGTAGAGCGCGGCGAGCCGGATCGGCGGCTTGGTGCTGTTGTAGGCGATCACGTCCTCCTCGGACAGCGCCGCCGCCCCCAGCCCGTTGGCGATCGCCGTCGGGTCGGACGAGCGCGGGAACCGCGCGAGGAGGTCCTGCCGCAGCGAGGAACGGTTGGTCGCCAGCGCACGCAGCGCACCGACCATCGCCTCCTGCGCCTTCGGCGAGCCGGCCTCACCGGTGGAGCTGGCCGCCGCGGTCAGCGACAGCAGGCCGGACAGGCCGGCCGCGTCCTGGGTCGGCTCGACGATCCCGGCCCGCAGCGGCTTGCTGGCGGTGACCTGGGTCAGCAGGTCGGACCAGCGGAGCTCCTTGTCCGGCCACCCGATGCGCGAGGCCACCGGCTCGGGCAGCGCCACCACGACCGGGCTGCGCGCGATCGAGGCGCCGTTGGTCGGGGCGAACGCGCTGGCCCCGCCGCTCTTGAGCCGGACCAGCCAGGTCGAGGAGTCCGGCACCCAGACGTCGGGGGTGACGGCGGTGCCGCTGGCCTGCCCGACGCCGGCGAGCGTGGCGCCGTGCTTGCTCGCCACCGCGGCGGCCACCTCGACCGGCTCGGACGAGGAGACGTTCACCGCGATGCAGGTTCCGCCCACCGCCGCGCCGTCGGAGACCCACTGGTCGGCGGCGGCGCGCACCGCGGGGGCGATCTCCGGGGCGGCCGCCACCGACAGCTCGATCCGGCCCGAACAGTTCGGGCCGGCCAGCTGTCGGTAGCCGAACCAGGAGCCGGCTACGACGGCGACCAGAGCGGTTGCCACGGCGGCGGCACCTGCTCCGCGGAGGTGAGAACGCATGCGATGGCGGCCAGACACGGTGACCATCTTGCGTACCTCGTGGGGTTACCACCACAACCGTTCGGACGAAAGTTACGCAGCAGAAACAGTTGATCGCCTAACCCATACGCTAAGTTACCAGTCAGTCATCTATGGTGATGCCGATCCACTTCGGACTGCCTATCCGTGACCGTCCGGTCACGGCCGGACGCACGTCGGGCTCGCCACCGGCACCGGCTCCCCCACCGGCTCGGGCACCCCGCCGGCCGGATCCACCCGGAAGATCCTGATCATGTCGGCCCGCTCGTCGGCCACGTACAGGTGCTCACCGGCGAACGCGAAGTGCCGGGGCCACTCGCCGCCGGTGTCGACCTCGGCCACCAGCTCCGGCGCGGGGCCGTCGAGGGCGAAGACCGCGACCGTGCCCACCCCGCGGTTGCCGACGTAGAGGAAACGCCCGCCGGGCCCGACGGCCACCTCGGAGGGCTGGACGTGCCCGGTCCGCCCGCTGGCGTCGACACGCGTCGACTGCCGCGGGCCGTCCGGCGTCAGCTCGTACGCGGTGACAGTGGCGTCCAGTTCGCCGACGAGCCAGCAGCGCCGCCCGTCCGGGTGCCGGGCCAGGTGCCGGGGCCCGGCCCCGGCTGCCGTCCGCAGCCGCGGCTCCCGCTCGGTGAGCCGGCCGGTGGACGCGTCGACCTCGTACCGGTAGACGGAGTCGGTGCCCAGGTCCACCGCGAGCAGCCCGCCACCGGCCGGGTCGGGCGAGACCATGTGGCAGTGCGCGTGCTCCTGCCGCCGTGGGTCGGCACCGTGCCCGGAGTGCCGGACCAGGTCGGTGCGCTCCCCGGGCACGCCGTCGGCGTCCAGGCCGAACACCGCCACGCTGCCGCCGCCGTAGTTCGCCACGAACAGGTGCCGCCCGTCCGGGGCGACCGCCAGGTGGCACGGCTCCGCGCCACCGGTCTCGCGGACGCCCAGCGGCGTGAGGCCGCCGTCCGGGGCCACCCGGAACGCGCTCACCAGCCCGTCGGGCAGCTCGTTGCACCCGTACAGCACCGGCAGCGCCGGATGCCGCACCAGGAACGACGGCGACGGGGTGACCGCCACGACGCCCAGCGGGGTCAGTTCCCCGGTCGCCCGGTCCCGCCGGGCCGCCACGACGCCCTCGGCCCGTCCGCCCGTCTCCGCCGTGTAGCCGCCGATGTGGACGATCTCGTCCTGCCCGGTCACCGCTCCCACCTCTCGTCGGTCCTGACTGCGATCCAACCAGAGGCTTCCCGGTGGCGCGCCCGGTCAGTCCCACAAGGGGCCACGGATCGGGCACGCGTGCTCAGCCCACCGGCACCGGCTCGCCGCGCTGGCGCGCCACGTGCTCGACGAGCGAGATCAGCACCAGCTTGCCGGACTGCCGGTCCCGGGCGTCGCAGAGCACGAGCGGGACGTCCGGGTCCAGGTCCAGAGCGTCACGGACCGCCTCCAGGCCGAACCGGCGGGAACCCTCGAAGCAGTTGACGCCCACCACGAACGGGATGCCCCGCTGCTCGAAGTAGTCGATCGAGGGGAAGCAGTCGGCCAGCCGGCGGGTGTCGGCGAGCACCACCGCACCGAGCGCGCCGAACGCCAGCTCGTCCCAGAGGAACCAGAACCGGTCCTGCCCCGGGGTGCCGAACAGGTAGACCTGGAGGTCGTCGTTGATGGTGATCCGGCCGAAGTCCATCGCCACCGTCGTCGTCGACTTCTGCTCGACGCCGGAGACGTCGTCGGTGCCGAGGCCGGCCCCGGTCAGGACCTCCTCGGTCTGCAACGGCCGGACCTCACTCAACGCGCTGACCAGCGTCGTCTTTCCGGCGCCGAAGCCGCCGGCGATGAGGATCTTCAAAGCCAGCGGCACCTGCGGCGCCCCCGGCTCCCGGTCATAGCGCACGGAGTCCACTGACCACCGCCTTGAGGATGTTGTCGTCGGGCAGGTACGCGGTGGCCGGTGGCCGGTGCACCGCGACGAGCCCATGGGCGAGAAGGTCGCCGAGCAGCACCCGGACCACGCCCACGGCGAGGTCCAGGTCGGCGGCGAGGTCGGCCACGGCCTTCGGCCGCCGGGCCAGCTCGATCAGGCGGCGGTGCTCCGGCTGGAGACCGGGCGTCCCGGCCGGTTCCGCTCCGGGGGTGGCGAGCACGAACGCCAGCAGGTCGAAGCCGTCGACGGGTGGGCGCACCCGGCCCCCGGTGAGCGTGTACGGACGCACCACCGGCCCCGCGTCGGCGTCCAGCCACTCGTGCTGGGGCCCCGGCGACTCAGCGCGCATCGGTCCGCTCCCCCGCCACCCGGCTCGGCGCGGCCAGGTTCTCCCCGACCCGGATGACGAGCATCGCCATCTCGTACGCCACCAGGCCGATGTCGGCGTCGGCGTCACTCGCCACCGCGAGGCAGGCGCCCTGGCCGGCGGCGGTCACGAACAGGTAGGCCGACTCCATCTCCACCACCGTCTGGCGGACCGCGCCGCCGCTCAGATGCCGGGTGGCGCCCTTGGCCAGCCCGGAGAAGCCGGACGCCAGCGCGCAGAGGTGTTCCGCGTCGGTGCGGTCCTGGTCGGTGGAGGCGCCGAGCAGGAGCCCGTCCGCCGAGAGCACCACCGCCTGGCGGGCGGCGGGGACACGCTCCACCAGGTCGTCGAGCAACCAGTCGAGATCGGCGTTCTGCCGCGTCGTGTGCACCACTAGGCGTCCCTCTCAGTCGCGGTTCGTTGGTCCGGCGCCGGCGGGGCGGGCTTCACGTCCGGCCCCGCGGTGGTGGACGGTGTACCTGTGTCGCGCGGTCCGGTGGCAGGGGCGGCCGGATCGGGTCCGGCGGCGCGCGAGCCGTCCCGGCGTCCGCGCGCGGTGCCGGCCTGCAACGCGGACATGGCCCGGCGGGCCTCCTCCGGGGTGCGGTGGGCCGGGGTGTCGGCGATCGCCGCGCGGGGGCGAGCGGTCGCGCCGCGGCGGCGGATCCGGCGGGGCAGGCCGTCGCCGTCGGCGGGTGGTTCCACAGTCGAGGCGCGCGCCGCCTGCAACGGCACCACCGTGTTCTCCGACCGGTCCCGGCCCGGCCGGGTCGGCCGCCCCGGCCGGGGCACGGTGGTCAGCCGGGTCACCTTGGCCAGGCGCCGCCGCTCCGGCCCGGCGGAGGCGTCCGCGCCCACCGGCGGCTCGTCGGTGATCAGTTCCGACGGTACGAGCACCGCGGCGACGATCCCGGCCGGGCGGGACGGCCGCAGCTCCACCCGTACGCCGTGCCGGGCGGCCAGGCGCGCCACCACGAACAGCCCCAGCCGGGCACTGCCGGCCGGGTCGAACTCCGGCGGCTCGGCCAGCTTGCGGTTGGCCTCGGCCAGGGCCGGCGCGGACATGCCCAGCCCCCGGTCGGTGATCTCGATGGTGTAGCCGCCCGGGACACTCCGGCCGGCGACGTCCACCCGGGTACCGGGCGGCGAGAACGTGGTGGCGTTCTCGATCAGCTCGGCGAGCAGGTGGATCACGTCGCCGACGGCCCGGCCCAGCACCCCGGCCGGCGCCACCTCGCCCACGTCGACCCGGTCGTACGCCTCGACCTCGGAGATCGCGCCGCGCATCACGTCGACGGCGGCGACCGGACGGCGCCAGCCCCGTCCGGGCGCGGCCCCGGCGAGGATGACCAGATCCTCGGCGTGCCGCCGCAGCCGCGTCGCCAGGTGGTCGACCTGGAACAGCCCGGCCAGCTCGTCCGGATCCTCGGTACGCCGTTCCAGCCGGTCCAGCAGCGCCAACTGCCGGTGCACCAGTCCCTGGCTGCGGCGGGCGAGGTTGAGGATCACCTCGTTGAAGCCCCGGCGCAGCGTGACCTCGTCGACTGCCGCGCGCACAGCGGTCCGGCGCACCTCGTTGAAGGCGCGCGCCACCTGGCCGATCTCGTCGCCGCCGTGGTCCAGCTCGGGCGCCTCCCGGGCGACGTCGACCTCCTCGCCCCGGCGCAGCCGCGCGACGACGTCGGGCAGCCGGCGCTCGGCGACCTCGGTCGCGGCGGCGCGCACGCCGGTCAGCCGTTGCGCCAGCGACCGGCCGACCCGCAACGCCACCAGCACACACACCACGATCGCGAGCAGGCCCAGCACACCGGCGGCGGCGAGCTGGACGAGGATCCGGGCGGCCATCGGCACCGACCGCTCGGCGAGGGCGTCCGCGCCGCGCAGCTCGAAGTCGCGCAGGCTCTGCCAGACTTCGGCGTGACCGGTGTCCCACGCCCGCATGTCGAACCGGGCGGGCAGCGCGGGCGAGCGGATCAGGCTGTCCTGGAGCGCACGCAGCTGGAGGAATCCGGCGCCCTCGGTCATCCGCTGGTACGCGGTCCGTTCGGCGGGCGGCAGGTCGGCGACCGCCATCTCGGCCAGGAAGCGCTGGTTCTCGACTGTGCGTACCAGTTGCTCGTGCTCGCCGTCGGCGTACCGGCCGGCGGTGACGGCGCCGGCCAGCAGCGCGTCGGCCTGGCCGAGCAGTTCCCGGGAGCGGCCCAGCGCGGTGAGCGCCGTCGCCTCCCGGTTGAGCTGCGCGTCGGGCAGCGCCGCCATGGCGCCGAACGCCTGGAACGCGGAGGCGACCATCCCGCTGTAGAGCCCGACGGCGCCGGCCCGGTCGACCTTCCGGTCGTCGATGAAGGCCCGCCCGGCGGGCAGCGCGTCGAGCGCCGAGACCAGTTGGTCGAGCCGGTTGTCGAGCTGGGCGTCGGCGACGTCGCGCAGGTCCCCGCCGCCGACCTTGCGGCGCAGCTCGACGATCGCGTCGTCGGTGCGTACCCGTTGCTCGGTCAGCTCGGGGAGGGCGCGGTCCCCGGCGAGCTGGACCACCGACAGCCGGCGCTCCCGTTGCAGCTCCGTCACCACGGCCTCGCCCGGGCGGCCCAGGTCGTAGAGGAGGGTACGCGCGGAGAGCAGGTCGAGCGCGGGCCCGAACGTGAGCGTGGTGGCGAAGATCCACAGCGCCAGCAGCCCGGTCACCGGGCCGATGACCAGCGCGGTCAGCTTGGCGCGGATCGGCCAGTCACGGGTGTTCAATCAGACCTCGCCCGGGAAGGTGTCGCTCGGTGGCGCCGGCAGCGGCCGTCACGTTCGCCGGCCACGACGCCGGGCCCCGGCCCGGACGCCTTGGGCAGGATACGTAATCCGGGGCGGATGCACTACCGGCCGTCTCGGCTCTCACTACGGTCCGAGACGGGCAGGAGGGCCTCAGCCGGACATCGGCCCGGCACCGGACGCCGGCCGCCGCAGTGCGCCTTTTTCCCGGCCGGGGCGGAAAGTGCCGCACAACGGGATTGGCGATCACCCGCGCGAGGGAATACCAGCGTGCGAAGGAGGAGCCATGTCGTCCACCCAGGTAGTCGTCATAGTCATCGTCGTCGCCGTCATCGCCGCGCTCGTCGCGGTCGCCGTGGTCGCCAGCCGCCGCCGGGCGCTGCGGCAGCGCTTCGGCCCCGAGTACGACCGGGCCGTCGCCGAGCAGGACAGCCGCAGTGCCGCCGAGCGGGAGCTGCGGGAACGCGAGCGCCGGCACGCCGAGCTGGAGCTGACCCCGCTGAGCCCGGAGTCCCGGGCCCGTTACGCCGCCGCCTGGGAGGAACTCCAGGTGCGCTTCGTCGACTCCCCCGCGGAGACCGTCGGCGAGGCCGACGAGCTGGTGAGCAGCCTGATCGCCGAGCGCGGATACCCCACCGGGGACTTCTCGGACCAGATCGCCCACCTCTCCGTCGAGCACGCCCGCACGCTCACCCACTACCGCGACGCCCACGAGATCCGGCAGCGCAACGAGCGCGGTGAGGCCGGCACCGAGGACCTCCGGCAGGCGCTCGTACACTACCGGGCCCTCTTCGCCGACCTGCTCGGTGAGGATCCGGTCGCTCCGCAGCAGCCGGAGCAGCGCCACCCCGACCACGACCACGACGTCCCGAGCCGCTGAGGAGGCCGCCGCCATGCGCCAGGAGGAACAGCAGGTCACGCAGGACCACCCCGAGGCCGTCCGGTCCGCACCGGTGCCGGTGCCGCAGCCGGGTGAGCACTCCGACCCCGCTCGGCGCGACGCCGACCGGGCCGACGTGCCCGAGGACGCGCTGGACGACCGGGGCAGCTTCGACGACCCGGCGGTCGCCGACGACCGGCGCGACGCCGAGGTCGACGAGACCCGCGCCTACGAGGCCGGGGAGCTGCGCGACGCGGCCGACCCCACCGACGACGACGGGCGTCGCCCGTTCCACGAGCCGGCGCCGCTGCCGACGGCGTTCGGTGCGGCCACGGTGGGCGACGCGGTCGCCGCCTCGGCCCTGGCGAGCGGTCGTCCGCAGGACGAGCGCGACGCGCGCGACGAGGACACCGCGGTGCCGGGCGACGGCGCGCCGGGCCGCACCGACCCGCTGGACGACGAGCGGGCCGACCCGACGGCCGGGGACCGCCTGCACGACCGCGACCGCTGGGACGCCGAGCACACCGGCGCCACCGGCGACGGAGACGCCGCCGTCCGGGACGACGCGGTGACCGACGGCGCGGTCGGGTACGGCAGCGCCGAGCCGGGCCTGGTAGACCCGGACGCCGAGCCCGTTCCTGCCGCCGACGACGCCGACCCGCGGCACGACCGGGTCGATCCGGACACCGCCACCGCGGCAGCCGCCGGGGCGGCCGGCACGACGCTGGGCGGGGCGGACCGGCCGGCGCCCGGCGCGGTACCGGCCGACGCGGCGACGCTGTTCGCGCCCGAGGCCGCCCAGGGCTTCCGGGACCGCTGGCGCGACGTGCAGTTGCGCTTCGTGGACGACCCGCGCGCCGCGGTCGGCGAGGCGGAGTCGCTGGTCGAGGAGGCGATCGAGGCGCTCTCCACGGCCCTGCGCGAGCAGCGCACCCGGCTCGGCGCCTGGCAGGAGTCCGGCTCCACCGACACCGAGCAGCTCCGGGTGGCCGTGCGCGGCTACCGCGACTTCCTGGACCGCGTGCTGGGCCGCTGAGACCACCGCGAAGCCCCGGCCGGTGACCCGGCCGGGGCTTCCGCATGCCCGGAACCCGGAACCGAACAGCAGGCATGGAACCTCGCAACAGGGCGTGCGGATCAACCTGTGGGCCGGCGCGGCGATGCTGGTGTTCGGCCTGCTGATGCTGCTGTGGCAGCGGCTGCGCCCGACCGAGGCGCCGGAGCCGCAGCGCGACGAGTCCTGACGCCCTCTCCGCCCGCATGGCGCGGCCCGCACCGGGTACGCGACTCCGATCACGCGAAGGGACAGGAGGGCAGCAGCATGACCGATCGTGACCGCGGTGGCGAGCGGCCGCTGGAGGAGACCCCCGAGGTGGCCGCGGCGGTGGACGACGACAGCACGGTGCCCCAGTTGCGCAGCGGCGGCACCGACCCGGACAACCCCGTCTTCACCGAGCCCGACGGCGCGGTGCCCGACACCGGGTCGCCGAACCTCATCGGTGACCCGTACGCGGCCGGGACCGGCGCGACCGGCACCGGCACCGGCGCCGCCCCGGACGACATCCGTACCGGGGCCGAGCAGCCCTGGGATCCGGAGGACCTGGTGCAGGCCCGGGGGCAGGACGTGACGCCGGAGAACCTGGAGCGGGCCCGCCGCGACCTGGCCGAGCTGGGCCGGGCGGCCATCGAGCGCACCGTTCCCTGACACCGGAACGGCGAGGGCCCCTGGCCGACGTGGGCGTCGACCAGGGGCCCGGGGAACCCGCGCGGCGGTGCCTCACTCCCGCCGCCGCGGGTGGTCCGCACCGCGGCTCAGGAGAGCGCCGGGTAGGCGTTCTGCATGAGCTGCTGGAACTGGGCCGGGAACCAGGCGCCGGAGATCGGCGCGTCCGGCAGGGCGCCGGACATGCTGTTGCCGTTGCGGGCGTTGCCGGTGTACGTCGGGTCGCACATCCGGTCGAAGCCCTTGCCCTCGTTGTTCGGGATCTCCTTGCTGGAGCCGTCCGACTCGCCCGGGGGCTTCACCCAGACGTAGGCGTCGATCCCCGGCTCCGGATTGGCCCGCGGCCGCTCGCCGAGACCCGCACCGGCCTGGTTGCACCAGTTGCCGGCGTGGATCCGGCGGTCGACCCGGCCGCCGTTGACGTACGCGTCCACGCTGGTCATCGGGCCCGGGCCGGTGGGCCGGGCGGCGCCGCCCCACCCGTTACGGGAGGTGTCGATCAGCATGCCGATGTTGCTTTCGAAGCCGACCGAGACCAGCTTCTGCCGGAACGCCTGGGCGAACGACAGCTCGTCGACGTACTGGTTCCAGTCGATCCACTTGGACTGCCGTACGGTCTGGCCGTTCACCGAGTCGGTGACCTTGACGTACGGCTCCTTCAGGGCGGAGTAGTTCGCCGTGTTGACGATGAAGCCGTGCACGTTGGCGACGGTGCTGCCGGACGCGACGGCGGCGGCCTTGAGCTGGTCGGCGACCGGGCCGAAGTTGCTGTCCCAGCCGATCCAGCCGTGGTGGGCGGCGTCGATGTAGTTGTAGACGTTGCCGATCGAGCCCAGCTTCGCCAGGGCGTAGCCGACACCGTTCACGTACGCGCCGTTGGCCTTCACGGTGTCACACATGACCGTGCCGCCCGGGTTGCCCGAGGTGTTGGTCACCAGGTTGGGCAGCGAGTCGATCTCGATGATGTTGACGATGCGCAGGTTCCGGTACTTGGGGTCGGCCTGGATCGCGGCGATCGGGTCGATGTACTCGGCCTTGTACTTGGGCAGCTCGTCCGGGCCCAGCTCACCGTTGGAGGCGAGCGCCGCACAGTCGCGGCCGGGCAGGTTGTAGATGACGAACTGGATGTAACCGGCACCCTGGGCGAGCGCCTCGTCCAGGTGGTCCCGCACGCCCATCGCACCGTTGGAGCTGCTGTCCGGGGTGCCGTTGATGGCGGCGATCCGGTCCAGCCAGACCGCGGTCGGGTTGTTCGACACCCGGTTACCGCCGGCCACCGACTCGGCCTTGGCCTTCCACTCCGGGTTCACGTACCCCTTCACCCCGACGTACGGGTTGTCCACCTTCTGCCCCGGCGGCGGGGTGGTGGTCGGCGGCGTCGAGGTCGGCGGGGTCGACGTCGGCGGCGTGCTGGTCGGCGGGGTGCTCGTGGGCGGCGTGCTGGTCGGCGGGGTGCTGGTGGGCGGCGTGCCGCCGTTGCACACGGTGCCGTTGAGCGTGAACTGGGTCGGCTTGGGGTTGCTGCCGCTCCAGGAGCCGTTGAAGCCGATGGTGGTGCTGGCGCCGCTGGCGAGCGACCCGTTGTACGACTCGTTCTGCGCGGTGACGTTCTGGCCGCTCTGCGACCACCGCGCGGACCAGCCGTTCACCACCCGCTGCGAGCTGTTCGGGAAGGTGAAGCCGAGGTTCCACGAGCTGAGCGCGTCACCGATGTTCCTGATCGTCACGCTGCCGGTGAATCCACCCGGCCAGTCGCTGGTCGTGTAGGTCACGCTGCACTGGGTGGCGGCCTGCGCCGCGGTGACCGGGAGGGTCACCAGTCCACCGGCTACCAGGACGCCGGCGCCGGTGAGCGCAAGCGTCCGGTTCCGGCCGGACAGCCTTCTCCACAGATTCATGCCACTGATCTCCTTGGGCGAGACCGGATCCGCGTACGGCCCGGCGCACATGGCGGCGGCGGTCGTCCTGCGGGAACGACCGTGCACGCCACGGGATTTTTCGGGGGACGCCCGACCCGGACGGGCGTTGTGGGGTGGTGGTGCCGACCGGTCCGCAGGACCGGCCGATGGAGCCGGACGTCGGCCGGTGGTGCCGGCTGCCCTCGACGTCTGAGCTCGCGGTGTGGCTCCCCGAACCGCGTGCAGCGATTCTTGCATGGGAGCGCTTCCATGGCAATGGCTCGATGCGCCCGGCGCCCACCCTACCGCCGCGCCTCGTCGGCCATCGACGGCGAAGCCGCGCGGTCAGGGCACAACGGGACGGGCACGGTCAGATCCGCCAGTGCCGCACGAGCGGGACCGGCGTCGCGGCGGAGGCGAAGGGAGGCGGATCGGCGCGCGGCGTCAGGTAGGACGCGGACCTGCCCCAACATCGGCAAATCCCTAAAAGCGAATCTTTCCCCGGATAAGTCGCGAAAAGGTCTAACGTCGGCCTTAGCTCGACTGACGTCGGGCTCAGGACGAACAGGGATGGAGACGCTGGTCATGGCTAAGAAGATGCTCGGGAAGGTGGTCGCGGGCGCCGCCCTCGGCGGAGCCGGCCTTCTCGCGTTCACCCCGGGGATGGCCTACGCGGGCGGGCACGACGAAGGCAAGGTCGTCGCCAAGCCGCACGTGGTGAAGGCGGGGGACACCGTCGAGCTGCTCGCGATCTGCTCCGAGCCGCAGAAGCACGCCACCGTCTGGTCGAAGGTGACCGGCAAGGTCGACCTGCACCCGGCCCGCGACGGCGAGCACGGCGAGCACGGCGACTGGGCCGACCGCGGCGGCGACTGGGACGGCGACCAGGACTGGGGCTGGGACGACAAGGGCCCGGACGGCAAGGACGACCACGGCAAGGACAACCACGGCAAGGGCCCCGACGGCAAGGACGACCACGGCAATGGCCCCGACGGTCGAGGCGAGCCGGGCGGCGACGGGCACGGCCCGGACGGCAACGGTCCCGGCGGCAACGGACCGGGTGGCGACGGGCCGGGTGGCGACGGCATGCCGCAGCCTCCGGCGAACCAGCCGCCCGCCGGTCAGCCGCAAGGACAGCCACAGCCGGGCGGCGCGGGCGCCGGCACGGCCGTCGACCCGGGCGACTGGCAGGGGCACGACGAGTACGGCCAGGATGCCGAGCCGGGCTGGGAGAAGGAGCACCGGGGCGCGCCGGACTGGACCAAGGACGCGCACGGCTCCGACGGCAAGGACGCGTACGGCAAGGACGCGTACGGCAAGGACGCGTACGGCAAGGACGCGTACGGCAAGGACGCGTACGGCAAGGACGCGTACGGCAAGGACGCGTACGGCAAGGACGCGTACGGCAAGGACGCGTACGGCAAGGACGCGTACGGCAAGGACGCGTACGGCAAGGACGCGTACGGCAAGGACGCGTACGGCAAGGACGCGTACGGCAAGGACGCGTACGGCAAGGACGCGTACGGCAAGGACGCGTACGGCAAGGACGCGTACGGCAAGGACGACTGGCAGGCGAGCGGAGGCGCCTGGCAGGACGACAAGGGTGACTACGGCAAGGACGCCGAGCGCGACTACGGCAAGGACGGCTGGGAGCACGGGAAGGACTTCGTCTACTACGGCGAGGCCACCGTCTCGCACGACGCCCGGCCGGGCCGGTACGAGCTGCGGGGCACCTGCGGTGAGGGCGAGCTGGTGGTCCTGCCGCGCGGTGGCGTCGACGGCGGCGACGGCGGCATGACGAGCACCGGCGTGGACCGCAACCTCGCCACCGGCGGCGCGGGCATGATCGGCGCCGCGGCGCTGGGCGGCCTGGTGCTGCTGCGCCGGCGGCGGGCCGGTGGCCTGGTCTGACCGGACGACGACCCGGGCCGGCGGCCGTCACGGAAGTCCGTGGCGTGCCGCCGGCACGGCCGTCGTCGTCCTGCTCGCCATGGCCGGGGCCGGTCTGATCGGCGCGTCCGTCCGGACCGTCCCGCCGTCGTCACCGCCGCAGCCGATCTCGCAGGCCGCCCCCGTCACCACCGAACCGCAAGCCGACCCGGCCGGAATCGCCACCGGCCCGGACACCGAAGGGCCGGACGCCGCCGGCCAGCCGGCACCCGGCAGCACCGGCCAGCCGACGGCGGACGCCGCCGGGGGCGGCAACGGCCCGGCGACGCCGGGAGCCCTGGGCGCGGCGGGCGCCACCGGCCCCGCCCCGGCCCCGCTCCCCCGGTCGGCGCCGGTCACCATCTCGATCCCCCGCATCGGGGTGCAGGCGCCGATCATGTCCCTCGGCACGAACCCGGACGGCACGGTCCAGGTGCCCCCGCTGGACCAGGCCATGAAAGCCGGCTGGTACTCACCGGGCGCCAGCCCGGGCGAGGCCGGCAACGCGGTGATCGTGGGTCACGTCGACTCCGCCCAGCTCGGCCCGGCGGTGTTCTTCAACCTCGGCGCGCTGGTGCCCGGCGACACGATCGTGGTCACCCGGCAGGACGGCGCGTCCGCTACGTTCACTGTGCGGGAGGTCGGGTCGTACCCGAAGACCGCCTTTCCCGCCGCGCAGGTCTACGGGCCGTCGGACGTGCCCACCCTGCGCGTGGTGACCTGCGGCGGGGTGTTCGACCGGACGGCCGGGAGCTACCTGAACAACATCGTCGTCTACGCCCCGATGACGAGCTGAGGGCCCAGACGGCAGTGGCCCGGTGGTCGGGGAACCGACCACCGGGCCACGTGCGCGTCAGCGGTCAGGCCGCCGCCGAGGTCCGGACCAGGGTACGGATCTGGCGCAGCAGCACCGACAGCGCGGACAGGTCGGCGCGGGACTCGTCGAACTCCCCCATCGCCCGGTGCGCCCGGTGGATCGAGGTGGCGTTCGCCTGCTCCCACTCCTGCACCCGCTCCACCGGCGGTACGTCCTCGGGCGTCGACCCGAGCACCTCCGCGGTGAGCGCGGCGAGCGCGGCGTACAGGTCGTAGCGCAGCGCCATCCGGGCCAGGGTCTGCCACCGGTCCTCGCGGGGCAGCAGGGAGATCTTCGACAGCAGCGCGTCGACCCGGAACCGGTCGGAGAGCACGAAGTAGACCGAGGCCACCTCGCTCACGTCCCGCCCGGTGCCCTGCGCCGTCTCGACGATGTCCAGCAGGCCGAAGCTGTACATCAGGCGGGTCGCCTGCTCGGCCAGGTCACGCGGCAGCCCGCGGCCGACCAGCGACTCGATGTGCGCCGCGATGGCCTCCCGCTCGGTGCCCCAGAACCGGTGCTCCAGATCCGGCAGGAGCCGGGCCACGCCGTCACGCAGGCGGGAGATCTCCGCCGGCACGTCGATCGGCGACCGCCGGTTGGTGACCAGCCAGCGCACCGCGCGGTCGAGCAGCCGCCGGGTGTCCAGGTAGACGGCGGTCTGCAACTCGGGCGAGACCTTGTTGTCCAGCGCCTCGACCGCGTCCCACAGGTCGCGCAGGCCGAACACCTCGCGGACCACCACGTACGCCCGGAGCACGTCGGCCGCGGACGCCGCCGTCTCCTCGACCACCCGGAAGACGAACGAGATGCCGCCCCGGTTGATCGCCTCGTTGACCAGGACGGTGGTGACGATGTCCCGGCGCAGCCGGTGCCGGCCCATCCGCTCGGCGAAGCGCTGCCGCAGCGGCGTCGGGAAGTAGTTGACCAGGACCTCGGTCGTCCACTCCTCGTCCGCCAGGCCCTCGCCGACGATCTCGCGCTCCAGCACGATCTTGACGTACGCGAGCAGCACCGCGAACTCCGGCGCGGTCAGCCCGCTCTCGGTGCGGACCGCCAGTTCCTCGTCCGAGGGCAGCGCCTCCAGCGCCCGGTCCAGCGCGCCGGACCGCTCCAACTCGTTGATCATCCGCCGGTGCACCGGCAGCAGCGAGGCGGCCTGGGCCTGGGCGTTGTTGAGTGCCCGAGCCTGGTCGTAGTTGTCCCGCAGCACCAGATCGGCGACCTCGTCGGTCATCTGGGCCAGCAGCTCGTCGCGCTCCGGCCGGTCCAGCTCACCGTCGGCCACAGCCGTGTTGAGCAGGATCTTGATGTTGACCTCGTGGTCGGAGCAGTCCACACCGGCGGCGTTGTCGATGAAGTCGGTGTAGATGCGGCCGCCGGTCGAGGCGTACTCGATCCGGCCCTGCTGGGTGAAGCCCAGGTTGCCGCCCTCGCCGACCACCCGGCAGCGCAGGCCCTTGCCGTCCACCCGGATGGCGTCGTTGGACTTGTCCCCCACCTCGGCGTTGGTCTGGCTGGACGCCTTGACGTAGGTGCCGATGCCGCCGTTCCAGAACAGGTCGACCGGCGCGGTGAGGATCGCCTTCATCAGCTCCTGCGGGCTGAGCTGAGTGACGCCCCCGTCGAGGCCGAGCACCGCGCGGACCTGCGGCGAGACCGGCACCGACTTCGCGGTACGCGGGTAGATCCCGCCGCCTTCGGAGATCAGCTCGCGGTCGTAGTCCTCCCACGACGAGCGGGGCATGTCGAACAGCCGCTTGCGTTCGGCGAAGGACCGGGCCGAGTCCGGATCCGGGTCCAGGAAGATGTGCCGGTGGTCGAACGCGGCCACCAGACGGATGTGCTGCGACAGCAGCATCCCGTTGCCGAACACGTCGCCGGACATGTCACCGACGCCGGCCACTGTGAAGTCCTGCGTCTGGGTGTCGTGCCCCAGTTCCCGGAAGTGCCGCTTGACGGACTCCCAGGCGCCCCGGGCGGTGATGCCCATCTTCTTGTGGTCGTAGCCGGCCGAGCCGCCGGAGGCGAACGCGTCGCCCAGCCAGAAGCTGTGCGCCTCGGAGATCTCGTTGGCGATGTCGGAGAACGTCGCGGTGCCCTTGTCGGCGGCCACCACCAGGTACGGGTCGTCGCCGTCGTGCCGGACCACGTCCTCAGGCGGCACGATCTCGCCGCTGACGATGTTGTCGGTGACGTCGAGCAGCGCGGAGATGAACTCCTTGTAGCAGATCACCGCCTCGTCCCGGTCGCCCGGCTTCTGCTTGAGCACGAAGCCACCCTTGGCGCCGACCGGCACGATCACCGCGTTCTTCACCATCTGCGCCTTGACCAGGCCGAGGACCTCGGTCCGGAAGTCCTCGCGCCGGTCGGACCAGCGCAGGCCGCCGCGGGCCACCGGCCCGTAGCGCAGGTGCACGCCCTCGAACCGGGGCGAGTAGACGAAGATCTCGAACTTGGGTCGCGGGGCCGGCAGGTCCGGGATGGCCTGCGGGTCGAGCTTGAACGCCACGTACGCCTTGGGCCGCCCGCCCACCGGCTTCTGGTAGAAGCTGGTACGCAGCGTGGCCTGGATCAACGTCAGGTACGACCGCAGGATGCGGTCCTGGTCGAGGCTGGCCACCTCGTCCAGGGCCTCGGCGATCGCGTCGACCAGCTCGCCGCTGCGCTGCCGGCGCTCGTCGAGCGTGGTCGCGCCCGGGGCGAACCGGGTCTCGAACAGCTTCACCAGCAGTCCGGCGATCTGCGGGTACGCGATGAACGTCTGCTCCATGTACTCCTGGGAGAACACGGTGCCGGCCTGGCGCAGGTACTTCGCGTACGCGCGCAGCACGACGACCTGCCGCCAGGTGAGCCCGGCCCGGAGCACCAGCTCGTTGAAGCCGTCCACCTCGGCCTCGCCCCGCCAGGCGGCGGCGAAGGCGTTCTCCACGTGCGGGCGCACCTCGGCCAGGTCCTGGTGCCGCTCGGGCAGCTCCAGACCGAAGTCGTAGAGCCAGATCCGGCCGTCGACGCGCTCCACCTCGTACGGGTGCTCGTCGACCACCTTCACGCCGAGCGAGTGCAGCACCGGCAGCACGGCGGAGAGCATCATCGGCTCGCCGTACCGGTAGACCTTGAACCGCACGTCCATCGCGTCGTCGGCGTCGGCGGCGCGGGCGGCGTACGGACGCGGTGGCGCCTGCTTGCGGAACAGGTGCATCTCCAGCTGGCCGGGCTCCTCCAGCAGCTCCAGCTTCGCCAGGTCCTTCATCGCCTCGTACGGCGTGTGCCCGTCCTTGTAGCCCTCCGGGAACGCGTCGGCGTACCGGGCGAACAGGTGCTTGGCCTGCTCGTCGCCGAGCTTGCGTTCCAGCACCAGCCGGTAGTCGTCGTCCCAGAGCCGGGTCGCGTCGGCCAGCTCCTCGGCGAGCAGGTCGGCGTCGATGTCGCCGGGCGGGTCGTTCGGGTCGGTACGCACGATGAAGTGCACCCGGGCCAGCATCGACTCGGTCACCCGCGTGGTGTAGTCGACGCCGACGCCGTTCAGCTCGCGCAGCAGGATGTCCTGCATGCGCAGCCGGTTCTGCGTGGTGAACCGGTCCCGCGGCAGGTAGATCAGGCAGGAGATGAACCGCCCGTACGCGTCGCGGCGCAGGAACACCCGCAGTTGCCGGCGGCCCGCCATCCGCAGCACGCCGATCACCGCGTGGTACAGGTCGTCGGTCTTGATCTGGAACAGTTCGTCGCGCGGGTAGGTCTCCAGGATCTGCAACAGGTCCTTGCCGGAGTGGCTGCGCAGGCTCAGGCCCGAGCGGTCGAGCACCTCGGCGACCTTGCGCCGGACCACCGGCAGCTCCTGCACGCTGGTCCGGTAAGCGGCGGTGGAGAACAGGCCCAGGAAGCGCCGCTCCCCGACCACCTCGCCGGCCTCGTTGAAGATCTTGAAGCCGATGTAGTCGAGGTACGCCGAGCGGTGCACCGTGGCACGCGAGTTGGCCTTGGTGATGATGAGCAGGCGCTTCTCCAGCACCTTCTCGTGCGCCTCGGGCGTCATCGAGTTCAGCGACCGGGCCTCCGGCGAGTCGGACCGCAGGATGCCCAGCCCGGTGCCCAGCACCGCCTCCAGGGCCTGCCCGCCGCGCGCGCCGTCGGTGTGGACCAGGCGGTACTCCCGGTAGCCGAGGAACGTGAAGTGGTCGTGCGCCAGCCAGCGCAGCAGCTCCACCGAGTCGGTGATGTCCTTCTCCGGCACCGGCGGGCGGTTGTCCGACGTCCGGGCGGCGGCCAGCTCGTCGGCGAGCGCGAGGGCCCGCTGCCGCATCTTCGGCCAGTCCTCGACCGCCTCGCGCACGTCGGTGAGCACCCGCTGCAATTCGCGCCGCAGCGTCTCCCGCTCGGCCGGGTCGCGGACCGGGTCGATCTCGATCCGCATCCAGCTCTCGACCAGGTCCCCGGCGATGGCGTCGTCCGGTTCCACGTCCGCCGAGACCTCGGTGAGCCGGCCCAGCGGCTCGCGCCGCACCACGACCAGGGGGTGCACCAGCAGGTGCACGTCGAGGTGGCGGGAGTTCAGCAGGGCGGTCACGGAGTCGACCAGGAACGGCATGTCGTCGGTGACGATCTCGACGACCGTGTGGTGCTGTTCGGCGTCCGGCTCGTGGATGCGGAGCTTCAGCTCGCCCGGCACCCGCTGCTGGGCCAGATCCCGATGGGCCCGGGCCGCCTCCAGCATCTCCTCGGCGGTGAAGCCGATCAGCTCCTCGTCCGGCGCGAACCGCCAGAAGCGGTCCACGAGTGTGGCCGCGTCGTGGTCGTCGCCGGCGAGCGCGACCGCCTGGGCAACCAGCCGCTCCGCGTTGGGGACGGGCTCGTCCAGCTCGGCGTCCTCCGACTCGTCGGCCAGTGCCTGCGCAGGCAGGCCCAGGTCGTAGAGGGTGTCGATGCTGGAACCGGTCATCCCGGTCACTCCTGTGTCGAGACGGCTGAAACCGTCTCCGTCGGTCGCCGAATCGAAGCTGTCGTCGTCCCGGCCGGTGTCAGCCTGCCGGAGGTCGGGTCCCGGTTTGATCGCCGGACGCCGGTCCATCGGTGCCACTCCCCTCGACCCACCGCGTTGTGGGTCACTCTGCCGCCCAGCCTAGGCCCTACCGCGTGGTACCTCCCGCGGCGGACCACTGGCCGGACGTCCGGATCGGGACTCTGTCCTTTCACCCGTTGCGGGCCCGTGGTCGGCCGATCGCGGAGTACCCCGACTGGCGATGTTCATCACACTGTCACACGCCGCTTCTGGCGCTGCCGGAGGCCGTGGCGGGGCGGTGGGGAACGCCGGGCCGTACTAGCGTGCAGGGCAGTTGAGCACCGGAGGGACTGCTTCATGCCTGTGTCGTACCCCGTCCGCCCCCGCCGCCACACCCGTCACCGCGTCCTCGCGGCGCTGGCCGCCGTCCTGGTCACGGCCGGCGCGCTGACCGGATGCTCCGGGGACGACGGCCCCGAGACGGCCGTCGAGACGTTCCTCGGCGGCTGGCGTACCGGCGACCTCCGGGCGATCGGCTTCGTCGAGCCGACCGGCGGGCGGGTGCCCGCCGCCGAGGTGACCAAGCAGATCCAGGCGCTCGCCGGCGCGCTCGCGGCCAACCCGCCGGAGCTGGCCCGCACCGGCGACATCACCACCAAGGGGGACGTCGCCACCGCCCGCGTCAAGGTGAGCTGGGCGCTGCCCGGCGGCGGCACCTGGGCCTACGAGAATCCGGTACGCCTCAAGCGCGGCGGCGACGACAAGTGGCAGGTGATCTGGGAGCCGTCGGTGGTGCACGAGAAGCTGGAGAGCGGTGACAAGATCGCGCTGCGGCGGGAGCCGGCGCAACGCGCCGGTGTGCTGGACGCGGCCGGTCAGCCGATCGTCGCGCCGCGCCCGGTGGTCCGGGTGCAGGTCGTCCCCGGCGAGGTCGACGACGTCCCCGGCCTGGTCCGGAAGCTGGACGCCGCGTTCAGGGCGATCCGGCCGGCGCTCACCCCGCCGGTCGACCTGGGCGACCTGCCGAAGCGGATGAAGGCGGCGAAGCCGGACGGGCGCGTCGAGGTGGTGACGTTGCGCGACGAGGCGTACCGGCAGATCAAGCCGCGCATCTACGAACTGCCCGGCACCCGGTTCGTCTCCGAGCAGCTCATGCTGGCCCCGACCCGCGAGTTCGCCCGGGCGCTGCTCGGCTCGGTCGACCAGGCCACCGCCGACGACCTCCAGGCCCACCCCGAGCGGTACGCGCGCGGCGACCTGGTCGGCCACGGCGGTCTCCAGGGCCGGTACGACGAGCGGCTGCGCGGCGTCCCCGGCGTCACCGTGATCACCGAGCGGACCACACCGGACGGCACGGTGGAGCCGACCGGCACGGAACTGTTCCGCGCCGACCCGAAGCCCGGGCAGCCGGTGAAGACCACACTCGACGCGGCCACCCAGAACGCCGCTGACGCCGCGTTGCGCGGGCAGACCCGCCGGTCCGCCCTGGTCGCCGTGCGGATCAGCGACGGCGCCGTGCTGGCCGCCGCGAACGGCCCGGGCGCGGCGGGCGGGAACCTCGCCTTCACCGCCCAGGTGCCGCCCGGCTCGACGTTCAAGATGGTCAGCGCGCTCGGCCTGCTCGACCGGGGCGCGGTGACGCCGCAGACGACTGTGGACTGCCCGAAGACGTCGACAGTCGAGGGCCGGGTCTTCAAGAACTCGGACAACTTCGAGCTGGGCTCGGTGCCGTTCGCCACCGACTTCGCCAAGTCGTGCAACACCGCGTTCATCGCGCTGGCGCCGAAGCTCGGCCCCGACGGGCTGGCGCAGGCCGGCCGTACGCTCGGCCTGGAGGCCGCGTGGGATCTCGGCACCGACGCGTTCACCGGCAAGATCTCCGCCAACGGCTCGGCCACCGAACAGGCCGCCGCCGCGATCGGCCAGGGCACCACGCTGGTGAGCCCGCTGGCGATGGCGAGCGCCACGGCGGCGGTGGCCCGGGGCAGGTTCGAGCAGCCCAAGCTGCTGCTCGACCCGGCGCCGGCCAAGCCCGCGCCAGCCGGCGAGGCGCTCAAGCCGGAGTCGGTGACGGCGCTGAAGTCGATGATGCGCGGAGTGGTCACCGCGGGCAGCGGCAGCGCGCTGGCGGACGTGCCGGGCGAGCCGGTGCACGGCAAGACCGGCACCGCGGAGTACGACAACAACCCGGCGCACACGCACGCCTGGTTCGTCGGCTGGCAGGGAGACGTCGCCTTCGCCGTCTTCGTGGAGCAGGGTGGTGCGGGTTCGAAGGTCGCGGCGCCGATCGCCGAGAAGTTCCTGCGCGGTCTGGCCGCGAGCTGAGGCGTACCGGTCAGGCGATGTCGATGCCGGAGCGGGCCGGGTCCGGCTCGTCTCCGGCGGGGGCGCGGCGCAGCAGGCCCGGCCCGATCCGGTCGTCGCCGAGGTCGTCGTCGGCGGTCGGGTCGGGGCCGATCGGCTCGACCGCGACCGCCGGTGCCGGCACGGCCGCCGGGGCGGGCAGCGGCTCGGGCTCGGGCCGGCTGTCGGCGGCGCGGGGCGCCGGTGTGACCGGCCCGGCCGGCAGCAGCCGGGGCGGCACGGCGCCCGGCGCGGCAACCGGGGCGAGCCCGGCCACCACGGTGTTGACGATCTCGGCCGCGTACGCCCCGTCCGGGTCGTAGTCGGGGTCGAAGACCGTCAGCTCGACGCCGAGGCAGTGCGGCGTGTCGACCAGCCCGGCGAGCAGGATCTCCAGCTCGGCGAAGGCGATGCCGCCCGGGTCGGGCGCGTCCACGGCGGGCATCACCGCCGGGTCGAGCACGTCCACGTCGATGTGCACCCAGTAGCCGGCGCAGTCGACGAGCTGCTCGTGCGCCCACTGGGCGGTACGGGCCGCGCCCTCGGCGCGCAACGCCGGCACCGGTCGGGTGGTGATGCCGGCGGCCTGGAGGTCGAGCCGGTACTCGTCCTGCGCGCGGATGCCGAGCACCACCACGTCGATGTCCCGGAAGTACGGCCGGCGGCCCTCGATCGCGGCCAGGTCGGGCTGCCCCCGGCCGGTGACCAGGGCAAGATCCTCCCCGGCGGCGGCACCGACGTAGGAGGCGTTGCCGGGGTGCCGGAAGTCGGAGTGGCCGTCGACGAAGACCAGCCCGATCCGCCCGCCGACCGCCTCGCCGAGGCGGTGCATGGCCAGCGCCGAGCCGAGCAGCACCGAGCAGTCACCGCCGAGCACCAGCGGGAACTCACCCCGGTCGATGATCGCGCCGATCCGGTCGGCGAGCGCCGCCGAGTACGCGGAGATCTCCGGCGCGTGGCAGACGCCGTCGCCGGGCCGCCAGTCTCCCGGGTCGTACCGGGGCGGGGTGAGGCAGCCGGCGTCGCGGGCCCGCAGCCGGGCGAGCAGGCCGTGGTCGCGCAGCGCGCCCGGCGCCTTGGCGCACCCGGGGACGGAGCTCGCGGTGGGCGGACGCAGTCCGAGGTTCGTCGGCGCGTCGAGGACGGCGATCCGGCGCATCATGGGCTCCCGTCCTCGGCGGTCGGGCGGGCCGGCGGTGCGCCGGCCCGCGCGGGTTGACTCAGAACAGCGCGCTGGCCAGGGCGCGTCGGGCGGAGGCCACGGCGGGGTCGTCCGGGCCGGCGATGGTGAACAGGCCGAGCAGGTGCTGGCGGACCCGGTCCCGGTCGTCCCCGGCGGTGCGCCGGACCAGGCCGACCAGCCGCTTGTACGCCTGGTCGGCGAGGCCGCTGAGCACCTCGATGTCGGCGGCGAGCAGCTGGGCGTCCACGTCGTCGGGGGCGGCGGCCGCGGCGTCCAGGGCGCCCTGCGGGTCGGCGCCTGCGACCCGGCGGGCCAGCCCGACCTGCGCCAGGCCCGCCTCCGCCGCCGCGTCCGCGGGCGACTCGGCCAGGATCTTCCGGTACGCCGCCTCGGCCGCGTCGAGGTCACCGCTCATCAGCGCGTCGTCGGCGGCGTCGAGGCGCGGGTCCTCCGGCTCGGCGACTGTGACGCCACCGGCCTTGAGGACCGCCTGGAGCCACTGTCGCAACTGCGACTCCGGCACCGGGCCGGGGAAGGCGTCGATCGGGCGCCCGCCGACGATGGCGTACGTGGTGGGCAGCGTCTGGAGCTGGAACATCTGCGCGAGCCGCGGCTGCTGCTGCACGTCGACCCGGGCCAGCAGCCACGCTCCGCCGCCCTCGGCGGCCAGCCGCTCCAGCACCGGGGCGAACTGGTCGCTCTCCGGGTAGCCGGCGGCGCCGAAGAAGACCACTACCGGTGTGGTGAGCGAGCGTTCGAGCACCTCGGACTGGATGTTCGCCTCGGTCACGTCGATCACGGCGGCGGAGCCGGCGGGGCTGCCCGGCAGCCCGGTCGGCCCAGCGCCCTGGGACGGTGTGGCGGAGGAGGTGTCGGCCGGTGCGGGGGTGCGCAGCGCGCTGAGGTCGACCGCGCCGCGGGTGAAGATCGACGAGGTGATCCGTGGGTCGCTCATGGTTATCTAGTCTCGCACGTGCGCCACGGATCTCCGACCAGCCGCGACGGCGACAGTCGCCACTCTCCCACCTGCTCAGCCCGTGCAAGGAAGGGCCCCCTGTTAACGCCTGCGGTAGAGGAAGGGCCCCTTCTTAACAACGCGTGTTAAGAAGGGGCCCTTCCTTGCAGAAGCGGGGGTCAGAAGCGGGCGGGCTCGCGGTAGACGCCCCACTCGGTGCGGAGGGCGTCGCAGATCTCGCCGAGCGTGGCCTCGGCGCGGACCGCGTCGAGCATGGCGGGGATCATGTTCTCGCCGGTCCGGGAGACCTCGACCATCCGCTGTACGGCGGCGGTGACGGCGGCGTCGTCGCGGGCCGACTTGCGCTCGGTCAGCACCCGGCGCTGCTCCAGCTCCACCTCGTGCGAGATGCGCAGGATCTCCAGGTCCTTGGCGACGGTGCCGGTGTGGCAGTTGACGCCGACGATCCTCTTGTCGCCCTTCTCCAGCGCCTGCTGGTAGACGAAGGCGGACTCGGCGATGTGCCCGGTGAACCAGCCGTCCTCGATGCCGCGCAGGATGCCGGAGGTCATCGGGCCGATGGTGTGCGGGCCCTCGCCGCCGAGCTGCTTGATCCGGGCGAAGATCTCCTCCGCCTCGGCCTCGATCCGGTCGGTGAGCGCCTCGACGTACCAGGAGCCGCCGAGCGGGTCGGCCACGTTGACCACTCCGGTCTCCTCCATCAGCACCTGCTGGGTACGCAGGGCGATCTCGGCCGACTCGTCGGTGGGCAGGGCGAGCGTCTCGTCGAGGGCGTTCGTGTGCAGCGAGTTGGTGCCGCCGAGCACCGCGGCCAGGGCCTCCACGGCGGTGCGGACCACGTTGTTCACCGGCTGCTGGGCGGTCAGCGACACCCCGGCGGTCTGCGTGTGGAACCGCAGCCACTGGGCCTTCTCGCTGGTCGCGCCGTACACGTCGCGCAGCCAGCGGGCCCAGATCCGGCGGGCGGCGCGGAACTTCGCGATCTCCTCGAAGAAGTCCACGTGGGAGTCGAAGAAGAAGCTCAGGCCGGGGGCGAACGTGTTCACGTCCAGCCCGCGCGACAGGCCCAGTTCGACGTACCCGAAGCCGTCGGCGAGCGTGTACGCCAGCTCCTGCGCGGCGGTCGAGCCGGCCTCGCGGATGTGGTAGCCGGAGACGGACAGCGGCTTGTACCGGGGGATCTCCCGCGCGCAGTACTCCATCAGGTCGCCGATGAGGCGCAGGTGCGGCTCGGGGTCGAACAGCCACTCCTTCTGCGCGATGTACTCCTTGAAGATGTCCGTCTGGAGCGTTCCGTCCAGCGTGGACAGGTCGGCGCCCTGCCGTTCGGCGGCGACCAGGTACATGCAGAAGACCGGCACGGCCGGACCGGAGATGGTCATCGAGGTGGTCACGCCGGCCAGGTCGATGCCGTCGAACAGCACCTCCATGTCGGCCGCCGAGTCCACCGCGACACCGCAGTGGCCGACCTCGCCGAGCGACTGCGGGTCGTCCGAGTCGCGGCCCATCAGCGTCGGCATGTCGAAGGCGACTGACAGACCGCCGCCGCCCGCGCCGAGGATCATCTTGTAGCGCTCGTTTGTCTGCCGGGCGTTGCCGAAGCCGGCGAACTGCCTGATGGTCCAGGTCCGCCCGCGGTAGCCGGTCGGATACAGACCCCTGGTGTACGGGAACTCGCCCGGCCAGCCGATCCGCTCGAACCCGGGGTACGTGGTGTCCTCCGGCGGGCCGTACACCGGCTCGACCGGCAGTCCGGACAGCGTGGTGAAGTCCGCGTCGCGCTTGCGGGCGGCGTCGTAGCGGGCCTGCCAGCGGGCCCGACCGGCGGCGATCTCGTCAGCGTCCATGCGCGGAGCTCCTTCTCAAGTCGTCGTCCCAGGTCCGAGTGTAGAGCGAGTTCCTGAACGATCATTAAGGGCTCGCGTACCGGCCGGTAACCCGACGCGCCGCCTCCACGACGGGGTCAGCCGGTGGGCTCGGGTCCGCCGGCGCGCATGACGTCCCGCGCGGTGAGCGCCACGTGCAGCGACAGGCGCCGCTCGCTCGACTCCAGGTCGACGCCGAGCACCCGCTCGATCAGCTCCAGCCGCTGGTACAGCGCCGACCGCGACACCGACATGGCGTCCGCCGCGCGCCGCTTGTTGCGCCCCTCCACGAGGTATGTCTCCAGCAGCGCGACGTGGTTCGTGCCGTGGCGCTGATCGTAGGAGAGCAGCGGGCCCAGCTCGCGCTCGACGAACGTCTGCAGGCGCACGTCGTCGCGCAGCAGGTACAGCAGGCCCCGGAGGCGGACGTCGTGCAGCCGGTAGAACGGGCGCGGCTCGGCGGTGTGCACAGTCGCGTCGGCCACCTGCGCCGCCTCGGCCAGTGAGCGCCGGGCCAGGTCGAGCGTCCGGACCACCGATCCGGCGGCGACCACGACGTCCGATCCGGCCCGGTGGCCCGCCCGGGTGAGCGCGGCGGACAGGCTTCCCAGCGCGGCCTCGTCGGAACCGGACTCGTCGAGCGCGACGAGGAGCGTGACACCGGTACCGCCGGCCGCCTCGTCCACGTCGCCGGCGAGCGCGGCGAGCCCGCACTCGCGTACCGCCGTCTCCACCGCGTCGAGCAGTTCCCGCCGGCTCGCGTTCCCGCCGGCACCGGCGCCCGGGGCCGGCCGGCGCCGCCGGACCACGACGCCGAGCAGCCGCCGCTGCTCCAGGACCACGCCGAGCCCGCGCGCCCGCAGCGCCACGTCCCGGGTGGGCGCCGAGTGGTTGACGATGCTCAGCAGCAGGCTGCTGCGCGCCTGCCGCTCGACCGACGACGAGTCCCGGGCGACGAGCTGGTTCAGCGCGATGGTGGACGCGGCGCGTTCCAGCAGCACCCGGGTCCGGGCCGGTGGCTCCTGGTCGCACAGCAGCACGAGCCGCCCCCACCGGTTGCCGCGCGCCTCGACGCTCGT
This sequence comes from Micromonospora sp. WMMB482, assembly GCF_019038635.1. Classification (NCBI taxonomy): domain Bacteria; kingdom Bacillati; phylum Actinomycetota; class Actinomycetes; order Micromonosporales; family Micromonosporaceae; genus Micromonospora; species Micromonospora sp. WMMB482. The sequence continues at coordinate 1,024,250 of NZ_JAHOPD010000020.1, forward strand.
CACCAGCCAGCCCGAGCGCGGCTCATAGCCGGTGCCGGACGCGACCTCGACCGCGCGGGAACGGGTCTCCCAGCGGTCGAGCAGCTCCTCGGCGGTCAGCGGACCGGTCTCGTACGCCAGCACCTGGTGGGCGAGGTTCTCCAGCACGGCGGGGCGCCGGGACAGGCGGGTGACCTCGCGGAGCACCTGCCGGGGCTCGGCGCCCTCCACCGACAGCTCGGTGAAGATGCGGTGGATCTCGTCCTTCGCGAGCAGGTCGGCCGTCTGCTCCTCGACGATCACCGAGTGGACGACCTCGGTGACTGCGACGAACCGCATCTCGCGCCGCAGCGCGATGAGGGGCAGGTTCCGGCTGCGGGCGTGCTCGACCAGCCCGGCCGGCAGCGTGCCGCCGAACCGGCGGCCCAGCTCGACCACCACACCCGCCACCCCGACGGCCGCCAGGCCGTCGATCCACCGGCGCAGCCCGTCGTCGTCCGGGGGCAGGCCGATCCCGGTGGTCAGGACCAGCTCGCCGCCCCGCAGCAGGTCGGCGATCTCGGGGATCTCGGCGACGTGCACCCAGCGCACCGGCGCGTCCAGCCGGTCCCGGCCCGCCAGGACGCGCGGCCCGGCCTGCTGCAAGGCCGGCAGTTCGAGCACGTCGCGGACCGTCATGGGCATCGGAGCCTCTCCCCCTCTCCTCCGGCGCACAGTATGTGCGCTTCCGGCGGACGGGAACGACACAGTGTCCATTGCCCGGACCTGGGCAAGCGCAGATGATCCCGGGCATGACCCAGACAGCGCCCGGCACCGCGCCCGCTCCCGTCCCGCTGGAGCGGGTAACCCACTGGATCGACGGCAAGCCGTTCGCCGGCGTCACCGAGCGTACGGCCCCGGTCTACGATCCGGCGCTGGGCGCGGTCCGGACGGAGGTGCCGCTGGCCTCGGTCGACGAGGTGGACCAGGCGGTCGCCTCGGCCGCCGCCGCGTTCGCCTCCTGGCGGACCTCGTCGCTGACCAGGCGCACCCAGGTGCTGTTCGCGTTCCGGGAGCTGGTCGACCAGCACAAGCAGGAGCTGGCCGAGCTGATCACGGCCGAGCACGGCAAGGTCGTCTCGGACGCTCTCGGCGAGGTGACCCGCGGCCTGGAGGTCGTCGAGTTCGCCTGCGGGATCCCGCACCTGCTCAAGGGCGGCTACTCCGAGGGCGTGTCCACGCACGTGGACGTCTACTCGATCCGCCAGCCGATCGGCGTCTGCGCCGTCATCTCACCGTTCAACTTTCCGGTGATGGTCCCGATGTGGTTCGTGCCCGTCGCCGTCGCGGCGGGCAACACGGTCGTGCTCAAGCCCAGCGAGAAGGACCCGTCCGCGTCGCTGCTCGTGGCCCGGCTGTGGGAGCAGGCCGGCCTGCCCGCGGGCGTGTTCAACGTCGTGCACGGCGACAAGGTCGCCGTGGACCGGCTGCTGGAGCACCCCGAGGTCAAGGCGGTGTCGTTCGTCGGCTCCACGCCGATCGCCCGCTACGTGTACGAGACCGGCACCCGCAACGGCAAGCGCGTCCAGGCCCTCGGCGGCGCGAAGAACCACATGGTGGTGCTGCCGGACGCCGACCTGGACCTGGCCGCCGACGCGGCGGTCAACGCCGGGTTCGGCTCGGCCGGCGAGCGGTGCATGGCGATCTCGGCCCTGGTGGTGGTCGAGCCCGTCGCCGACGACCTGGTGGCCCGGATCCGCGAGCGCATCGCCACGCTGAAGGTCGGTGACGGGCGGCGCTCCTGCGACATCGGTCCGCTGGTCACCAGGGAGCACCGCGACCGGGTCGCGTCGTACCTCGACGCGGGCGTCGAGGCGGGCGCGGAACTGGTGGTGGACGGCCGCGAGGTACGGGTCGACGGCGACGGGTCCGGGTTCTGGCTCGGGCCGAGCCTGCTGGACCGGGTGTCGCCGGAGATGAGCGTGTACACCGACGAGATCTTCGGGCCGGTGCTGTCGGTGGTGCGCGTCGGCAGCTACGACGAGGCGCTCGCGCTGGTGAACGCCAACCGGTACGGCAACGGGACGGCCATCTTCACCAACGACGGCGGCGCCGCGCGTCGCTACCAGAACGAGGTGGAGGTCGGCATGGTCGGCGTCAACGTGCCGATTCCGGTGCCGATGGCCTACTACTCCTTCGGCGGCTGGAAGGACAGCCTCTTCGGCGACTCGCACGCCCACGGCGCCGAGGGCGTGCACTTCTTCACCCGCGGCAAGGTCGTCACCTCCCGGTGGCTCGACCCCAGCCACGGCGGGATCAACCTCGGCTTCCCCGAGAACGTCTGAGCAGCGGAGGGAGACCGATGAGCACCAGCGCACAGCGCACCTACGAACTCGACCGCGCGCACGTCTTCCACTCCTGGTCCGCCCAGTCGTTGCTCGATCCGATGGTGGTCGAGCGGGCCGAGGGCTCGCACTTCTGGGACGGCGACGGGAACCGCTACCTGGACTTCTCGTCGCAGCTCGTCAACACCAACATCGGCCACCAGCACCCGGTCGTGGTAGCGGCGATCCAGGAGCAGGCCGCCAAGCTGTGCACGATCGCGCCGTCGTACGCCAACGACGCCCGCGGCGAGGCGGCCCGGCTGATCACCGAGCTGACCCCGGCGGGCCTTTCCAAGGTGTTCTTCACCAACGGCGGCGCGGACGCGATCGAGCACGCCGTCCGGATGGCCCGGCTGCACACCGGCCGGCCGAAGGTGCTGTCGCAGTACCGCAGCTACCACGGCGGCACCCAGACCGCGGTGAACCTCACCGGCGACCCGCGCCGCTGGCCCAGCGACAACGGCACCGCCGGGGTGGTGCGCTTCTTCGGCCCGTTCCTCTACCGGTCGGAGTTCGGCGCGACGACCGAGGAAGAGGAGTGCAGGCTCGCGCTGCGCCACCTCGAACGTGTGGTGGAGATGGAGGGCCCGTCCACCATCGCGGCGATCGTGCTGGAGACGGTCCCGGGCACCGCCGGCGTCATGCCGCCGCCGCCGGGCTTCCTCGCGGGCGTACGGGAGCTGTGCGACAGGCACGGCATCCTCTACATCGCCGACGAGGTGATGGCGGGCTTCGGGCGTACCGGCGCCTGGTTCGCGCTGGACCACTACGGCGTGACCCCCGACCTGATCACCTTCGCCAAGGGCGTGAACTCCGGTTACGTCCCGCTCGGTGGGGTGGTGATCGCCGAGCACGTGGCCGAGACGTTCGCCACCCGCGCCTACCCCGGCGGCCTCACCTACTCCGGTCACCCGCTGGCCACCGCCGCCGCCGTCGCGACCATCAACGTGATGCGGGACGAGCGGATCGTCGAGAACGCCGCCACGATCGGCGCCGAAGTGCTGGGCCCGGGGCTGCGCGAACTCGCCGACCGGCACCCGAGCGTCGGGGACGTACGCGGGCTCGGCGTGTTCTGGGCGCTGGAGCTGGTACGCGACCGCGAGACGAAGGAGCCGCTGGCGCCGTACGGGTCGTCGTCACCGGAGATGAACGAGGTGCTGGCCGCGTGCAAGCGCGGCGGCCTGGTCGCGTTCGCGAACTTCAACCGGATCCATGTGGTGCCTCCGTGCACCGTGTCGGAGACGGAGGCCAAGGCGGGCCTGGCGATCCTCGACGAGGCGCTGACACTGGCCGACCGCCACACGGTCTGAGCCACGGCCCCGCCGCGCCCGAACGGTCCGACAGGCACAGCAGCAGCCGGCGGGCGCACGGGCCGTCGTGGTCGGCCCGCAGCAGGCAGCGCCGGCCGTCGCCCATCCACAGATCGCCGAAGACCCGATGGCGTACGCCCTGCTCGTCCTCGGCCGAGACGGTGGTCTCGCCCGGGGTCGGCCTGGGCGAGCACGCCCGACCAGCGGGCGACGCCCCGGGCCAGGCGTACGGCACCGGCCAGGCGTCCCGGACCCGCGCGGTCTCCTCTCGGCTGACGCCGAGCGCCCGGTAGACGTCGGCCAGGTCCAGCGCCACCCGGTCGAGCTGCCCGGCTACGAGGTGGAGCTGACCCGTCCGGCGCACGACTGAGCCGCGCGCCAAGAGATCTTGGTACGGGGAGGCCCTTCGGGGGGCGCTCTCGTACCAAGATCTACGGTTTTCAGACGGAGGCCGCTGAACCCATCGCCACGTCGTCGACCCGGATGTTGATCTCGGCGGCCCGCAGTCCGTACGCCTCGATGGCGGACGCCACCGCGGCCCGCACCTCGTCCGTCACCTGCGGCACCGGGTACCCGGCGTCGATCACGAGGACGAGGTTGACCACTGCCGACCCGTCGGTGACGTGCGCCGAGCAGCCGCGCCGCGCGTCCCCGACCTGGTCCAGCCCGACCCGGTCGAGCACCGCGTTGAAGAAGCGGGCGATGTCGCCGCCCAGTTCGGCCACCCCGGGCACCGACTTCGCGGCGGCCACCGCGATCTTCTCGACCACCTCGTCCGAGACCGAAGTGCTCCCGCCCGCCGGCACCCGCAGCTCCTGAGTAGCGTCATGCTCCACGCGCTCCACCCTCCCTCGTCCCGGGGGGAGCGTACATCCACCGTCGATCATGGAGTTGCGGCCCCGACAAAAGCCGTGAAGCAGGCTTTCCCGGGGCCGAAACTGCAAGATCAACGCGGTCGAGGAGAGGAGAGGAGAGAGGGGGCAAGCGCGGGTCAGGAGCCGAGCTGGGAGAGCAGCTCGTCGGCTGCGGCGTACGGGTCGACTGCTCCCTCGGCCACCTTGGCCGCGAGCGTCGGGAGCTGCGTACCGTCGCGCAGTGAGCCGATCCGGGCGCGCAGCACGCCCAGCGCGATGGCCTCGATCTCGGCGGCGGCCCGCGCCTCCCGGCGGCGGCGCAGCTCGCCGTGGCGCTCCAGCCATTCGCGGTGCTTGTCGATCGCGGCGGCGATGTCGTCGATGCCCTCGGCGCGGGCGGCGATCGAGCGAACCACCTGCGGACGCCACTCGCCCGGCCCGCGCTCGCCGAGCGCGATCATGCCCTGGATGTCGCGGACGGTGGCGTCCGCGCCGTCCCGGTCGGCCTTGTTGACCACGAAGACGTCGGCGATCTCCAGGATGCCGGCCTTGACCGCCTGGATCGCGTCGCCCATGCCGGGCGCGAGCAGCACGAGCGTGGTGTCGGCCAGCGAGGCCACCTCCACCTCGGCCTGCCCGACACCGACGGTCTCGACGAGCACCACGTCGCAGCCGGCACCCTCCAGCACCCGCACCGCCTGCGGCGTCGCCGCGGAGAGCCCGCCCAGGTGGCCCCGGCTGGACATCGAGCGGATGTAGACGCCCGGGTCGGTCGCGTGGTCCTGCATCCGGACCCGGTCGCCGAGGATCGCGCCGCCGGTGAACGGGCTGGACGGGTCGATCGCCAGCACGCCGACCCGGTGACCGCGTGCCCGCAGCGCGCGTACCAGCTCGTTCGTGGTGGTCGACTTGCCCACGCCGGGCGAACCGGTCAGGCCGACCACCTGGGCGTTCCCGGCGTACGGCGCGAGCGCCGCCGCCACCTGCGGCAGCACCTCGTCGCCGGACTCGACCAGGGTGATCAGCCGGGCCACCGCGCGGGGGTCACCCGCGCGGGCCCGCTCGACAAGCATGGGTACGTCCCGGCTGCGGCGCACCGGTCCGGAGGCCGCCGCCGGGGCGTTGCGTGCATCGTTCAAGGTGATCAGCTCTCGGCGCCGTTCGGTACGTGGATGATCAGCGCGTCGCCCTGCCCGCCACCGCCGCAGAGCGCCGCCGCGCCGGTGCCGCCGCCGCGCCGCTTCAGCTCCATCGCGAGCGTGAGGACGAGACGGGCGCCGGACATGCCGATCGGGTGGCCGAGCGCGATCGCGCCGCCGTTGACGTTCACCTTGTCGGCGCTGATCCCGAGGTCACGGGTCGACTGGATGCCCACCGCCGCGAACGCCTCGTTGATCTCGATGAGGTCGAGATCCTCGATGCTCAGGCCGCCCTTCTTCAGTGCGTGGTTGATCGCGTTCGACGGCTGCGAGTGCAGGGAGTTGTCCGGGCCGGCCACGTTGCCGTGCGCGCCGACCTCGGCCAGCCAGGTGAGGCCCAGTTCCTTGGCCTTCGCCTTGCTCATCACGACCACGGCGGCGGCGCCGTCGGAGATCGGCGAGGAGCTGCCGGCGGTGATGGTGCCGTCCTTGGTGAAGGCGGGACGCAGCTTGCCGAGCGACTCGGCGGTGGTGTCCGGGCGGATGCCCTCGTCCTCGCTGATCACCAGCGGGTCGCCCTTGCGCTGCGGGATGACCACCGGGGTGATCTCGTCGCCGAAGTGGCCGTTCTTCTGCGCGGCGGCGGCACGCTGGTGGCTGGCCGCGGCGAACGCGTCCTGCTCCTCACGGGTGATGCCGTGCTTCGCGCCGTGCCGCTCGGTGGACTCACCCATCGAGCAGCAGTCCCAGGCGTCGGTGAGACCGTCGAGGGCCATGTGGTCCTTGACCGTCACGTCGCCGTACTTGTAGCCGGAGCGCTGACCGAGCAGCAGGTGCGGGGCGTTGGTCATCGACTCCATGCCGCCGGCCACCACGATGTCGAACTCACCGGCCCGGATGAGCTGGTCGGCGAGCGCGATCGCGTCCAGCCCGGAGAGGCAGACCTTGTTGATGGTCAGCGCCGGGGTGGACATCGGGATGCCGGCCTCGACGGCCGCCTGCCGGGCCGGGATCTGCCCGGCGCCGGCCTGGAGCACCTGGCCCATGATCACGTACTGGACCTGCTCGGGCGCGACGCCGGCGCGCTCCAGGGCCGCCTTGATCGCGATGCCACCGAGCCTGGTCGCGGGGAGGTCCTTGAGGTTGCCCAGCAGGCGCCCCATGGGGGTCCGCGCGCCGCTGACGATCACCGAAGCCATTGCCTGCCTCCGAGGGGGTGCCGACCTGTACGCCTTAACGATTGTTCGGTCAGACTAGCGTCATGGCTGAGAACTCCCCCGTCGAGCCCGCTGCCGAGTTTGTCACAGACATCGGCCTGCGCCGCATCGACCACGTCGGGATCGCCGTGGCCGACCTGGACGCCGCGATCGACTTCTACCAGCGCACGTTCGGGATGCGCTGCGTGCACACCGAGACCAACGCCGAGCAGGGCGTACGCGAGGCGATGCTCGCGGTCGGGCCGGACGCCTCCGGCGGCATGGTGCAGCTGCTCGCCCCGCTGTCCCCGGACACCACGATCGGCAAGTTCCTGGACAAGCGCGGTCCCGGCATCCAGCAGGTCGCGTACACGGTGGCGGACATCGACGTGGCCTGCGCGGCGCTGCGCGAGCGCGGCGTACGGCTGCTCTACGACGCCCCGCGGCGCGGCACCTCGGACTCCCGGGTCAACTTCGTGCACCCCAAGGACGCCGGCGGTGTGCTGATCGAGCTGGTCCAGCCCGCCTGACATGTAAGGAAGGGCCCCTTCTTAACAGACGTCTGTTAAGAAGGGGCCCTTCCTAACAAGTGGGAGCGCGCGCGGCAGTGCGCACTTGCACGTTCCCACGGACACCTCCACGCATCGGCGGATGCAGTTTTTCACACAGGGGTTCCCGCTTTAGCTACCGTTCAGTAACGTCCGCCCGAACAGCAGCGGCGACCGGTGCCGAATGTGTCGATTGCCGACATGGCGGTCCCGTCGCACCGGCGCCGACGATGGCAGCACCCCTGCCCGCGGTGTGCGGGTGCGGACAAACGGGAGGTCACCGTGCAGGACATCCTCGAAGCGATCATGGCGGCGGAGGGTTCGTCGCAGCCGGAGCGGGAGCTCGCCGGCCTCGCCGGCCTGCCCGTGCCGGAGAGCTACCGGGGCGTGGTGGTGCGTGCCGAGGACACCCGCATGTTCGACGGCATGGCCACCCGCGACAAGGACCCGCGCAAGGCGCTGCACGTGCAGGAGGTGCCCACCCCCGAGCTGGGTCCGGGTGAGGCGCTCGTCGCCGTGATGGCCAGCGCGATCAACTACAACACGGTGTGGACGAGCATCTTCGAGCCGCTGCCCACCTTCAAGTTCCTCCAGCGGTACGGCCGGCTCTCCGAGCTGACCCGCCGCCACGACCTGCCATACCACGTGGTCGGCTCGGACGCCGCCGGCGTGGTGCTGCGCACCGGACCCGGCGTGACCAAGTGGAAGGCCGGCGACGAGGTGGTCGCGCACTGCCTCTCGGTCGAGCTGGAGGACTCCGCCGGCCACGACGACACGATGCTCGACCCGCAGCAGCGGATCTGGGGCTTCGAGACCAACTTCGGCGGCCTGGCCGAGCTGGCGGTGGTCAAGGCCAACCAGCTGATGCCGAAGCCGCGCCACCTGAGCTGGGAGGAGGCGGCCAGCCCCGGGCTGGTCAACTCCACCGCGTACCGGCAGCTCGTCTCACACCACGGCGCGAACATGAAGCAGGGCGACGTGGTGCTGATCTGGGGCGCCTCCGGCGGCCTCGGCGGGTACGCGACCCAGATGGCGCTCAACGGCGGCGCGATCCCGGTCTGCGTGGTCTCCTCGCCGGAGAAGGCCGAGCTGTGCCGGAAGATGGGCGCCGAGCTGGTCATCGACCGCACCGCCGAGGGGTTCCGGTTCTGGTCCGACGAGCAGACCCAGGACCAGGACGAGTGGCGCCGCTTCGGTGAGCGCATCCGCGAGCTGACCGGCGGCGAGGACCCGGACATCGTCTTCGAGCACCCGGGCCGGGAGACGTTCGGCGCCAGCGTCTACGTCGCCAAGAAGGGCGGCACGATCGTCACCTGCGCCTCCACCAGCGGCTTCAACCACCAGTACGACAACCGCTACCTGTGGATGCACCTCAAGCGGATCGTCGGCAGCCACTTCGCCAACTACCACGAGGCGTGGCAGGCCAACCGGCTGGTCGCGCTGGGCAAGGTGCACCCGACCGTGTCGAAGACGTACGCGCTGGAGCAGACCGGCCAGGCCGCGTACGAGGTGCACCGCAACGCGCACCAGGGCAAGGTCGGCGTGCGGTGCCTCGCCCCCGCCGACGGGCTCGGCGTCCGGGACACCGAGATGCGTTCGCGCCACGAAAGCGCCATCAACCGGTTCCGCGGTCACTGACCGTACGGCCGCCCCGGATTGCCTTTCCGGTTGACCGGGGCGCCATTCGACCGGCGTACGCACAAAGGGCCGCGGGTGCCGACCCGCGGCCCTTTGTGCGCCGCCTTCCCTGCAGAAGCCCGACCCGCCCCACCCGCCCGGGAGCTGCCAAGATCGCCTATTGGTCCGGTCTCACCGGACGGCGCAGTTGACCATGTAAACAGGACGCGAAAGGTGCCCACCGCTCTTGCGAACCACCCTGGGGCGTCTGCCAGTATGTCCCAATGCCCCAGCAGCAGTCCTCCCCTCTTGCGTTCTTCGATAACGCGAACTCACAGCCCGATTTCACCGTTGGCCTGCGTGGTTACAACACCAACCAGGTCGACGACTTCATCGGCCGCCTCAGCGCCGCCCTGAGCCAGTCCGAGCAGGCCCGCGCCGAGGCCGAGCAGCGGATGAACGACGCGCAGCGCCGCCTGCGGCAGGCCGAGCAGCGCCAGAGCGCGCTGGAGCAGAAGCTCACCGAGACCAACAAGCAGCTCGAGGAGAACAGCCGGCCGACGCTCTCCGGCCTGGGCACTCGCGTCGAGCAGATCCTGCGGCTGGCCGAGGAGCAGGCCAACGACCACCGCAACGAGGCCAAGCGCGAGTCGGAGGGCATCCTCTCCGCCGCCCGCCTCGAGGCGCGTGAGATCACCGACAAGGCACGCGCCGAGGCCGCCGCCATGAAGGCGACCGCCGAGCGCGAGGCCGGCAGCGTCCGCACCGCCGCCGAGCGCGAGGCCGCCGAGGTCCGGGTGCAGGCCCGCCGCGAGGCCGACACGCTGCGCGCCGACGCCGACCGGGAGACCAAGCAGCTGCGTACGGTCACCGCGCACGAGGTGGCCGAGCTGAAGTCGACTGTCGAGCGCGAGGTCGCCACGCTGCGCGCCACCGCCGAGCGGGAGATCACCCAGCAGCGGGCCAAGGCCGCCCGGGAGGCCGAGGAGAAGCGGGCCGAGGCGACCAAGCTGCTCACCGATGCGCGCGACAAGCGCGACAAGGACCTCCAGGCCCTGGAACTCCAGCTCGCCGAGCGGCGGGAGAAGGCCGAGCGCGAGGAGTCGGAGCGGCACGCCGCCCAGGTCGCGCAGACCCAGAAGCTGGTCAACGAGGCCGAGCAGCGGGCCCGTGCCGCGCAGGAGCGCGCCAAGGAGATCGAGCAGCGGGCCGAGGCCCGCCGGGTCGAGTCCGAGCGCACCGCCAACGAGACCGTCGACAAGGCCAAGGCACTGGCCGACAAGACGCTCAACGAGGCGCGCACCGAGGCGCAGCGGGTGCTCAACGAGGCCCGTACCGAGGCCGAGCTGACCACGCAGGCGGCCCGCCGCGAGGTCGAGGACCTGACCCGCCAGAAGGACGCGGTCACCTCGCAGCTCGGGCAGATGCTGTCCGGTCTGGCCGGCATCGTGCCGGGCGTGCCGGCCGGCGGCAAGGCCGAGGCGCCGAAGGCCGACGCCTCCGGGCAGAAGGTGACGGCCGAGTCCGCCGGCTGACCGAAACACCCGCTGTCGGGGGCATGAGCCACGGCGCGGGGTGACACCGGGTCACCGGTGTCACCCCGCGCCGTCATGCTTGTGCGGCCCGTTTCGTCAGGAGGGTGAAGTAGGTCCCAGAAGGGGCGTCCGTATCGCCCCAGCAGAGCCGGATGCGTGTGAGGATGGGGGCATGTCGCACGGCGAGGAACTGTTCGCGCTCGGCGGGGACGTGACGACGGAGCCCAGCTTCGAGTCCGCCCTGCGGGGATACGAGAAACGGCAGGTCGACCGCTACGTCGCTCGCGCGGAGCACGAGATCGCGGCGTTGACCACCGAGCGGGAACAGGCGTACACCCAGATCCACAAGCTGGCCGGTCAGGTCGAGGTGCTCCAGCGCGACCTGGCCCAGGTGCGCAAGCAGGCGGCGGTGGTGGACCGGGCGTCGTTCCGGCACCTGGGTCCGCGTGTCGAGCAGATCCTCACCATGGCCGAGGAACAGGCCGACGAGATCCTGGCCGCCGCCAACGAGGAGATCGAGGCCCGCCGCGCCGCCGCCGAGCACATCGTCGAGGAGGCCCGGGAGCAGGCCAACCAGGCGCTCAAGGACTTCGAGATCGCGCTGGCCGCCCGCCGGGCCGAGGAGGAGCGGCACACCGCCGGCCGCAAGGCCGAGGCCGAGGCCACGCTCAAGGCCGCCAAGGACGAGTCGGCCAAGCTGCGCAAGGCCGCGCAGGACGAGTCGGCCAAGCTGCGGACGGCCGCCCAGGACGAGGCCGAGAAGCTGCGCCGGACCGCCCAGGACGCGCTGGCGAAGGCCCAGCAGGAGGCCACCCAGCTCCGCGACACCGCCAAGGAGATCCACGCCCGGGCCCAGCAGGAGGCCGCGCGGCTGCGCGAGGCCGCCAAGGAGACGCTGGCCAAGGCCCAGCAGGAGGCGAGCCAGCTCCGCGAGGCCGCCAAGGAGGTGCACGCCAAGGGCCAGCAGGAGGCCAAGCGGCTCACCGACGCCGCCGCCGAGGCCGGCCGGGCCACGCACGCCAAGGCGCTGGCCGAGGCCAAGAAGATCGTGGACGACGCGGAGGAGACCGCCAAGGCCACCCGCGGCCGGGCCCGCACCGAGGCCAACCGGCTCACCACCGAGGCCGCGGAGGCCGGCAAGCGCAACCGCGCCGAGGTCGAGGCGTACGTGCAGCGCATGCGCACCGAGACCGAGGCGTACGTGCAGCAGTCCCGCGCGCAGACGCAGCAGGAGCTGGGCGCGTGGCGGGCCGGGGTGGAGAAGGAGGTCGCCGAGCGGCGGGACGGCGCGGAGAAGGAGCTGGCCCAGCGCCGGGCCGCCGCCGAGCAGGAGTTCGCCAAGCGCCGCGACGAGCTGGACAAGCAGCACACCAGGCGGCAGGAGGAGCTGGAGCAGGCGTACACCACGCGGCGCGACGAGATCGAGCGCACCGCCGCCGGCATCCGGCAGGCCGCCGAGGCCGACGCGCTGAGCATGCGGCAGCAGGCCGAGCTGGAGGCCGCCGAGCTGCTGCGCCGCGCCGAGGCGGACGCCACCGCGCAGCGACGCAAGGCCGACGAGCACGTCGCGGCCTCGCGCCGCCAGTTCGAGGAGTACGCGGCCACGACCCAGCAGCACCTCGCCACCACGCAGCAGCACCTGGCCGCCACCCAGCAGGAGGTGGCGGCCGGCCGGCAGCAGCTCGCCGGAGTGATGCTGGAGATCGCCAAGGCCCAGCAGGAGCTGGCCGACCTGCGTACCGAGACCTGGAAGTCGCGGCAGGAGTCCGACGACCTGCAAGGCCGCCTCACCGACCTGCGGCGCGACGCCGACGCGGCGGGCATCGCGGCCACCCCTGTCGATCCGGACGACCTCGCCGCCGCCTCCACCGGCCGGTCCACGGCCGACAGCAAGCCGGCGGACGAGGGCACACCGGTCACCAGCGGCGCGGAGACCGTCGGCGACATCCCGGCCGGCGGCGGTGCGCCGGTGGCCGCGAAGGGCACCGCCACCGCGGTCCCGAACGGCGCCGGCCCGGCCACGGGTGACGGCGAGCCCGCCGACGCGGGCAGGGCGAAGCCGGTCGGCGAGCCGGTGACCACTATGGACTCTTCTGGCGGAGCGGGCGTCGACGGGGAGCCCACTGTGGCGGCCGTACCGGGCGAGGGCGGCCGGGGCGCCACCCCGACGAAGATCACCAGCACCGGTGAGAACGGCAAGCGCCCGACCAAGCCGACCACCGACGAGCGCAGCGCCAAGCCCAGCACGGTGACGGTCGACAAGGACTGATCCACCGCCGCGACGGATCCGGGGAGGTGGTGGCATCCGCCCCACCCGGACCACACCACCTCCCCGACCTGGCGGTCCCCAGCGCCACGTCGGCGAAGTGGCGGCATCCCACCCACCCGGACCACATCACCTCCCCGAACTGACGGGCGACCCGTGCCAGGGCGGCCCGGCGGGACGGCCCGGCGGGAGGTGGTGGTGGGATGGTCGGGGCGGACGGCGGCGACTACCCTGCGGGCAGAGGGCCGTGGACGGCACCGGCAGGTGTGAACGGCACGGCGGGCGGGGACGGCACCGGCGGGCGTGGACGGCACCGGCGGGCGAGCCGGGCAGCGGGGAGGCACGGGTGTCACAGGAGGGTTCCGCCGCCCGGGACGACGAAGCCGCGGACATGAACACCTCCGGCTTCCCCACCGGCGACGTGAAGCCCGCAGGCGACACCACGGGCACCGCGAGTGAGACCACGCGCACCGCGGAGCACACGCGGACCGGCACCGGCACGAGCAGCGGGCCGCCCGCCGACGTCGAGCCGGGCGAGTTCGAGCCGAGCGGCCGGTTCGGCGTGCCGGGCCGCCCGCTACGGCGCAGCGCCTTCCTGGTCGGGTTCACCGGCGCGCTCGGCGTGCTGCTCGCGTACGCGCTGTTCCTTGGCATCCGCAACGCCGCCGGCATCCTGGTGCTGGTGGTGATCGCGCTGTTCCTCGCGGTCGGCCTGCACCCGGCGGTGGTCCGGCTGCGCAGGTGGGGCCTGCCGCGCGGCCTGGCGGTCGCGGTCGTGACGCTCACCCTGCTGCTGCTGATCGTCGGCGGGCTGCTGGCGCTGGTGCCGCCGGTGGTGACCCAGTCCGGCCAGTTCGTCCAGCAGCTGCCCGGGTATGTCGAGGAGCTGCGCCGCAATCCCACTGTCAACGACCTCGTGGTCCGCTACGACGTGATGGAACGGGTCCAGGCGGCGGCGAACGCGGACACGATCGGGCGGGCGCTCGGCGGGGTGCTCGGTGGGGCACAGCTGGTCTTCGGGACGATCTTCCGCCTGCTCACCGTGCTGGTGCTGACGATCTACTTCCTGGCGTACTTCGACAAGCTGCGCGAACTCGGGTACGCGCTGGTGCCGCGCTCGCGCCGGCAGCGGGTCCGGCTGATCGGCGACGAGATCCTCACCCGGGTCGGCGCGTACATGGTCGGCGCGCTCGCCATCGCGGTGCTGGCCGGGGTGACCACGTTCGTGTTCGCGCTGGCGGTCGGCCTGCCGTACCCGTTCGCGCTCGCGGTGGTGGTCGCGGTGACCGACCTGATCCCGCAGATCGGCGCGACGCTGGGCGCGGTGGTGGTGACGCTCGTCGGGCTCGCCACGGACCTGCCGGTGGGCATCGCCTGCCTGGTGTTCTTCGTGCTCTACCAGCAGGTCGAGAACTACCTGATCTATCCGAAGATCATGCGCCGGGCGGTGTCGGTCAACGAGGTGGCGGCGTTGCTCGCCGCACTGCTCGGGGTGGCGCTGCTGGGCGTGGTGGGCGCGCTCATCGCGATCCCCACCGTGGCCGCGGTGCAGCTGATCCTGCGCGAGGTGGTGCTACCCCGCCAGGACGCCCGCTGAAGCGGCTACTCCGCGCGTCGCTGGGCCGGGCCGGGCACCGGGGTGTCGGCGAACGCGGCGACCGTGCGGTCGGCGTACGCGCTGACGTCGCCGGTCTCCATCGGGCCGTCCCAGGTGGTCGGCAGCGGCAGCGGTACGCCGGGGGCGACGCGCCGGACGATCTCGTCCAGCACCTTCTCCGCCTCGCCGACCCACAGGTGCTTGGCGCCGTCCACGCCCACCACCTCGGCCTGCGGCACGGCGGCGAACCGCTCCCGGGCCTCCTCCGGCCGCAGGTAGTCGTCGAACTCGGGCACCAGCGCGGTGAGCGGCTTGCCCGTCTCGGCCCAGACCGCCAGATCCTCCGGGGCGGAGTAGCGCAGCGGCGGGGAGAGCAGGATCGCGCCCGCCACCGCCGGGTCGCAGCCGTACTTCAGCGCCAGGTCGGTGCCGAACGACCACCCGACCAGCCAGATTTCCGGCAGCTCGTGGAACTCGGCGTACTCGATCGCGGCGGCCACGTCGAACTTCTCCCCGACCGCCCCGTCGAACGCCCCCTCGCTGGTGCCGCGGACGCTGCTGGTCCCCCGCGTGTTGAACCGGAGCACGGCCAGGCCGGCCAGCGCGGGCAGCCGCCAGGCCGCCTTGCGGAACACGTGGCTGTCCATCATCCCGCCGTGGGTGGGCAGCGGGTGCAGGCAGACGAGCGTGGCGGCCGGTTCGCGGTCCAGCGGCCGGGCCAGCTCTCCGACGAGCGTCAGCCCGTCGGCGGTGTGCAGCTCGATGTCCTCCCGGCGGCCGGGCAGGATCGACGACGCGCGAATCGGAGTGCTCACGCCTGCCAGTCTCCCGTGTCGGCGGCCCCGCCGCCCACTGGGACGGGAACCTGGTGATCCAGATCGCTCAGCCGTAGCGCGGGGCGCCCCGGCCGCGCTGGAGGTTGGGCCCGCGCCGGTCCCGGGCCCGCCAGCAGCCGGAGTGCCAGTGCCGGCGGTCGGTCAGGTCGCCCCGGTCGTCGGCCGGCCAGGCCACCAGGTGCGCCACGCCGGGGCGGATCTCCTGGTCACAGCCGGGACAGCGGTACGTCTTGACGGATGCGCCGCCGCTGATCGCGCGTATCTGCCAGTCGCCGTCGCGCCACTGCTGCACGGTCGGTACGCCGTGGCGGGCACGCTCGGCGTCCAGGCCGGGGCTTTCCTCCCGGCGGGCCCGGTTTCGACGGGGACTCACGATCCCAGCCTACGGCCCCTCCCCACCCCACCGCCGGTGCCCCGAACCCGAGCGATCTTGGTACGGATGCGCCCTTCCCGGGGCCGTTCCGTACCAAGATCTCGCTCGTGGTGGCCGATCAGGGCCAGGTCTGCGGACGGGTGAGGTCCTTCGCCACCTCCGCCCCGGCGAGCACTGTCGCCGCATCGGTCTCGGTGAAGTCCACCTGGCCCGCGGGCCGGTCGCCCGGGAAGGGCCAGGCGAAGTCGACCGTCAACCGCCCCTGGGGCAGGCCGAGCAGTTCCAGCCGGGTTCCGTCCGGATACAGGAAGCCCGGACGGCCCTCCAGGTCGCGGTTGCTGCCGCGGCCCGTGTCCCCCGCCGTATCCGGACCATGGATCAACCGCATCCACATGGTCGAGGACGGCGCCCGGAACACGGTGAGCTGAGCCGTGAGGCCCTTCGGGAAGGCGGCCGCGTCCACCGAGCATCCCGTCACCGCCGCGTTCGCCGGCAGCGTGGTCAGCCGCACCGGCCCGCCGCACCGCCGGGCCTCGTCCCACCGCACCGCGTCGACCGCCCGCTTCAGGGTGGCCTGGTCACTGCCGAGCATGGCTGCCCTGGCATAGAGGCCAGGCGCCGGTCGCCACCACGTGACCAGTCCGCCCGGTGCCTCGCCTACCCGCAGCGTCGACCCGTCGAAGGCGACCGCGCCCGGGACCGTGTCCTCGGAGAAGCCGAGGACCTGGGCGTCGTCTAGGGCCTGGGCCTGCGGGCTCACCTCGATCAGGACCGGCTGACCACCGCCGACGCTGAACCGGATCGACTCGACCCGGTTGGAGCTGTGGACGGACCAGCCCAGGTAGCGGGCCCGGCCGGTGTCCAGCCCCAGGTGCAGCGTCCGGGGGTCGGTACCCACCAGATCGGGACGCTGAAGCGCCCCGGGCGCCCCGTCGGCGAGCGGCGGCACCGGCGGTGGCGCCACCTCCGGCGTCGCGGCCGTCCAGGGCATCCGCCCGGCCAGCCCGCCCACGTCCGCACGTATCGCACCGGTGAGACCGAGCACGCCGACCAGGGCAAGTGCGGTCCCGGCGGTGGCTCTGCGGCGTACCTGCCGGCGCCGGCCGAGCGCACGGGAGCGGCGCAACAGGCGTCCGGTGTCGATCTCCCCTTCGGCGTGCTCCCGCAGCGCCGAGGTGATCCGCTGGTCGAGGTCGGTCACGGCCGGCTCCCCTTGGTCATCGGGACGCCGCAGCGCTCCCGGAGGTGGGCGAGCGCCCGCATCGCGTGGGTGCGGACGGTGACCGGGGAGCAGCCGAGGATCTGGGCGATCGTGGCGTCGTCCAGATCCTCGTAGTAGCGCAGCACCAGCACGGCGCGCTGGCGGTCCGGGAGGGCGCGGATCAGCCGCCACATCTCGTCCCGGTCGGCCGCCTCGCCACCGAGGTCGCCTCGCTCGGGCCGGTCCGCGAACGTGTCCACCGCCAGCTCGCGGCTGGACCGCCGCCGCCACCAGGACGTGTTCGCGTTGACGAGCATCCGGCGCACGTACACGTCGGGCCGGTCGACCCGGGCGATCTTCCGCCAGTGCACATACGCGCGCGCCAGCACGTCCTGGGTCAGGTCCTCGGCGCGGTGCGCGTCGCCGGTGAGCAGCCGGGCCAGCCGCAACAGCGCCGGGCCTCGGCTGCCGACGTACTCCTCGAAGGTCACACCCTCCAAGACGCCGTCATCGGCGCCGGGCGTTGACCGGGGTCAGCGCCGGGTGTGGTCGCGGAACCCGCGGCCGGACTTGCGGCCCAGGTAGCCGGCCGTGACCAGGTGCTCCAGCAACGGCGCCGGGGCGAAGCCGGGCTCGCGCAGCTCCAGGTACAGCTCCCGCTGGATGGCCAGCGAGACGTCCAGGCCGACCACGTCGAGCAGCTCGAACGGGCCCATCGGGTAGCCGCAGCCGAGCTTCATCGCGTAGTCGATGTCGTCGGCGGTCGAGTAGCTGGCCTCCAGCATCTTCACCGCGTCGTTCAGGTACGGGAACAGCAGCGCGTTGACGATGAAGCCGGACCGGTCGCCGCAGACCACTCCGGTCTTGCCGAGCTTCGCGCAGACCGCGCGGGCGGTGGCCGACGTCTCGGCGGAGGTACGGATGGTCTGCACGATCTCCACCAGCGGCATGATCGGCGCCGGGTTGAAGAAGTGCAGGCCGACCACGTCGGCGGGACGCTGGGTCGCCATCGCCACGTCGATCACCGGCAGCGACGAGGTGGTGGTGGCGAGCACGACGCCGGGCTTGCAGATCTCGTCGAGGCTGGCGAACAGCGCCTTCTTGACGCTCAGCTCCTCGATCACGGCCTCGACCACCAGGTCGACGTCGGCCAGGTGCTCAAGCGTCGCGGACCAGGTGATCCGGCCGAGGGCGTCGTCCCGGTCGGTCTCGCTGAGTTTGCCCCGTACCACGCCCTTGTTCAGCGAGGTCTTGACCGCCTCGCAGACCTTCGCGGACTTCTCCGCGCCCCGGGTCACCGAGACGACCTCGTACCCGGCCTTGGCGAACACCTCGATGATGCCGGTGGCCATGGTGCCGGAGCCGACCACGCCGACCTTCGCGATAGCGCGGGCGCCGTCGGCGAGCGCGGCGTCCGCGGCGAGTGGCGTGAACTCGTCGGGTACGACCTTCGGCGAGCCCGGCCGCTCGTAGGTGTAGAAGCCGCGACCGGACTTACGGCCCAGCAGACCGGCGGTGACCATCTGCTTGAGCAGCGGGGCCGGGGCGTGCCGCCGGTCCCGGCCGCCGCGCCGGTACATGGTGTCGAGGATCTCGTAGGCGGTGTCCAGGCCGATCAGGTCCATCAGCGCGAGCGGGCCCATCGGCAGGCCGCAGCCGAGCTTCATGGCGGCGTCGATGTCCTCGCGGGTGGCGTATCGGGCCTCGAACATGCCGACCGCGTGGTTCAGGTAGCCGAACAGCAGCGCGTTGGCGATGAAGCCGGCCCGGTCGCTGATCGTCACGTCGACCTTGCCGAGCCGCTCGCAGAGCGCCTCCACGTCGGCGACCACGTCGGCGGAGGTGACCACCGTGCGGACCACCTCGACCAGCTTCATCACCGGGGCCGGGTTGAAGAAGTGGATGCCGATGACCTGGTTTGGCCGGGTGGTGGCGACGGAGATCTCGGTGACGCTCAACGAGGACGTGTTGGTGGCGAGGATCGCCTCGGGCTTGCAGACCCGGTCCAGCTCGGCGAAGATCCGCTGCTTGAGGTCCAGGTGCTCGGGCACCGCCTCGATCACCAGGTCCACGTCGTGCAGCGCGTCCAGCCCGACCCGGAAGTCGACCCGCGCCATCAGGGCGTCCCGCTCGGCCTCGGCGAGCTTGCCCTTGGCCACGGCCCGGTCGGTGGAGCCGGTGAGCGTGGCCCGGCCGCGCTCCAGCGCAGCGTCGGAGATCTCGACAGCCGTGACGTCGAGGCCGTTGCGGGCGAACACCTCCACGATGCCGGCACCCATGGTGCCCAGACCCACCACGCCCACCCTGGTGAACTCCCGCGCCACGACCGGCCTCCCCTGGCTCGACTCCGCCGTCCGCGACATGAACGGCCGCTAAGGTTATGCGCCGGAGTCTGCCACGTGACGCTGTGTTGTCGAGACGCCGTGGGATATTTCACGCACCGCGCCTCACCCGGCGGCGTTCTCCCCGGCCAGCGCCAGCAGCTCGGCGACGAACTCCGCCGGCCGTTCCAGGTGCGGGCTGTGCCCGCAGCCGGGCAGCACCACCTCCCGGTACGTCCCGCCGGCCGCCGCGTACCGGTCCAGCACCGCGCGGGTCTGCCCCACCATCGGCTGCGGCGGGCACTGAGCCTCGCCGGGCCAGCCGGGCACCACACCGAGCTGACCGAGGTACGCCAGGTCGAACAGCGAGGTGTCCGAGACGATCACGTCGGCGTCGCCGCGTACCCAGGTCACCGGCGGCTTGAGCGGCACGGCGACCAGCTCGTCGGCGAGCCGGAAGTGGGCCGGGGCCAGCGCGTTGAGCACGCCGCGCCCCCCGGCGGCGGTCCCCGGCCAGTGGGCCGAGGCGACAGCCGTGCCCGGGTAGTTGTCGTCCCCGGTGGCGGTGGTCAGCATGCTCCCCAGCAGCAGGTCCTCGTCGTCGCCGAGCGCGGCGGGGTCGGCCACGTACGCGGCGCGCAGCACCGAGCGCGGGCTGGTCGGACCGTCCGCGCCCCGGTCACCGGCGGCGAGGCGGGCCACGAAGTCCGGGTTCGCACCTCCGGCGCCGGTGCCGGCGAAGTCGGGCGTGGTGGGGGTGCCGTCGAGATCCCGGGTGCCGCCGAAGCCGTACGGGGACACCGGCGCCTCCAGCAGCAGTCCCGCCACCCGATCCGGGTGGCCGACGAGAAGCCGCATCGCGACGCCACCGCCCAGCGAGTGCCCGGCCACCACCGGCCGGGCGCCGGACGGGAACAGCTCCGGGGCGTCCAGCAGCGCGGCCACGTCGTCGGCGAAGTCATCCAGCCCTCGGGTGGCGTCGACCGGCGCGGTGTCGGTCTCGCCGTACCCGCGCAGGTCGGGGGCGACCACCCGCAGCGTCTCCGGGAGCCGGGCCAGCAGCGGCTCCCAGAACGCGGAGGAGGAGACGTTGCCGTGCACCAGCAGCACCGGCACGCCGTCCGGTGGACCGGCCACGCGGACCGCCTGGGTGATGCCGTTGGCCTGGACCGTGAGCCGTTCGCTGCGCATCCGCGCATGCTGGCACGCGCCCCCGCCCCCGGTCCATGTACCCCACCGCCACAGCACCCCACCCGAACGTGGCCGCCCAGCCCGGCTCGCCATGGCCCGCACGCACCACCCCACCCACTCCTCACCGCGTCGATCATGAAGTTGGCGGCGACAAACCGGACGCAGAACGCCGCCAACTTCATGATCGACCGGGCCTGGGAGCGCCCATCCGGCCCCGCCCACCCTCCGCAGGCGCTTCGGCGGCGGTGATCAAGGATTTGCGTCATCGCGGGAGTCGTTTCCGTGCCCAAACTCCTTGATCACCGCGAATGGGCGGGGCCGGGGAGGGGGCGGCGGGGCCGGGGGCGGGGGCGGGGGCGGGGGGCGGGGGGCGGGGTCAGCGCGGGCGTGCGGGGTCAGCGGGTGCCGGAACCAGCGGCCCCGGGGCCCAGCGCGGCCTCGAAGCCCGGCGGGCGCCGACGGTGAGCAGCCGTGCGGGTCCAGCCGAGTGCCGTGCTCAGCGGCCCCGAGAACCCAGCGGATGCCCGAGGTCTAGCGGGCGTCGGCCGGCTGCGCCTCGCGCGCCTCGATCGGCTGGCGCGGCCCGGGAACCGGCAGCGGCAGGGTGGGCCGCTGGTCGCGGCGGAGCGCACCGAAGCTCATCCCGACCGGATCGGTCCGGGCCACACCCGGGTCGTAGAGGCGCAGGTCGGTACGGCCCAGCCGGACCACGTCGCCGTCGGCGATGGCCACGCTACCGGTGACCCGGGTGTCGTTGAGCCAGGTGCCGTTGGTCGAGCCGAGGTCGGTGAGCAGCACCCCCTCCGGGGTGGCCCGCACGGTGGCGTGCCGCCGGCTCAGGTGCGGGTCGGCGAGCACGATGTCGGCGGTCGGCGCCCGGCCGATCACCTGTGCCTCCTGGCCGACCCGGAACGTGAGCCCCCGCATCGCCCCGCCCGACACCGTCAGCAACGGCATCAGCTCAGGATGCTCCTCCATGGACAGTCGACCTCCACCCCACATCGCCCCGCGGCGTCAGCCTGCCACCTCACCGTAGTGGCTTGCACCCCCGCGCGGTCACCCCCGCGACCCCGGCCGGTCATCTCCCGTTCGCCGTTTCGGACGGCACTTCCGTCGATGCGACGGCTGATCGTCCGCGCAGCGTACGGCGCGTTCGACACCTACCGGCGAGTAATCCTCGGGTCTAGACTTCGGCCATGACCGCTGTACATGTGCCGGGCGCCCCGCTCATCTCCGAAGGTCTGCTGGTGTCGACCAGCCCGGCCACCGGCGCCGAGGCAGGCAGATTCCCGGTGGCCGCCGAGGCGGACGTGCGTGCCGCGGTCGACCGCGCCCGGGAGGCCGGCGACTGGTGGGCCGGGCTCGGTTTCGCCGACCGGCGGGACCGCCTCCAGCGCTGGCGCGGCGTGCTCGCCCGGCGGATCGAGGAACTGGCCGACCTGATGCACACCGAGGGCGGCAAGCCGGTCGGTGACGCGGTGGTGGAGATCCTCACCGCGCTGGAGCACATCGACTGGGCGGCCCGCAACGCCCGGCGGGTGCTCGGGCCGCGCCGGGTCCGCTCCCGTCTGATCCTCGCCGAGTTCACCGGTCACCTCGAATACCAGCCGTACGGCGTGGTCGGCGTGATCGGCCCGTGGAACTACCCGGTCTTCACGCCGATCGGCTCCGTCGCGTACGCGCTCGCCGCCGGCAACGCCGTGGTCTTCAAGCCGAGCGAGTACACCCCCGCGGTCGGTCAGTGGCTGGTCGACCGGTTCGCCGAGGTGGTGCCGGAGCAGCCGGTGTTCCAGGTGGTGCACGGCTTCGGCGCGGTCGGCGCGGCGCTGTGCCGCTCCGGGGTCGGCAAGGTCGCGTTCACCGGCTCGACCGCGACCGGGAAGCGGGTGATGGCCGCCTGCGCCGAGACGCTCACGCCGGTGCTGCTGGAGGCCGGCGGCAAGGACGCGATGATCGTGGACACCGACGCCGACCTGGACGCCGCGGCGGAGGCGTGCGTGTGGGGCGGGCTGACAAACGCCGGCCAGACGTGCATCGGCATCGAGCGGGTCTACGCGGTCGACCAGGTCTTCGACGCCTTCGTGGAGAAGGTGGTGGCGAAGGCCGGCCGGCTCACCGTCGGCGCCGACGGGTCCGACCTCGGCCCGATCACCATGCCGTCGCAGATCGATGTCATCCGCCGGCACATCGACGACGCGATCGACCGGGGCGGCCGGGCGGTGCTCGGCGGCCCGGAGGCGGTCCAGCCGCCCTACGTGCACCCGACGGTCCTGGTCGACGTGCCGGAGGACTCGGCCGCCGTGCAGGAGGAGACGTTCGGCCCGACGCTCGTGGTCAACCGCGTCCGCGACGTGGACGAGGCGGTCGAGCGGGCCAACGCGCTGCCGTACGGGCTCGGGGGTTCGGTCTTCGGCCGGGCGCGGGCGGTGGCGGTGGCGCGGCGGCTGCGCTCCGGGATGGCCTCGGTCAACTCGGCACTGACGTTCGCCGGCATGTCGACGCTGCCGTTCGGCGGCACCGGCGAGTCCGGCTTCGGCCGCATCCACGGCGAGGAGGGCCTGCGCGAGTTCGGCCGGCCCAAGTCGGTCACCCGCCGCCGGGCCCGGTCGCTGCTGCCGGCGATGACGTTCGAGCGCACCCCGGCCGACGTCGCCCGCATCGTCAAGATCGCCAAGCTGATGTACGGCCGGGGCCGCTGAGGCGGCGCCTCAGAACAGCGTCAGCTCGTCGCGCTCGATGCCGCGCAGCTTGTCGTAGTCGACCACCACGCAGCGGATGCCCCGGTCGGTGGCGAGCACCCGGGCCTGCGGCTTGATCTCCTGTGCCGCGAACACGCCGGTGACCGGCGCGAGCAGCGGATCGCGGTTCATCAGCTCCAGGTAGCGGGTGAGCTGCTCGACGCCGTCGATCTCGCCGCGCCGCTTCACCTCGACCGCCACCGCGCCGCCGACCGCGTCCCGGCAGAGCAGGTCGACCGGGCCGATCGCGGTCATGTACTCCCGCCGGACCAGTGTGAAGCCCTCCCCCAGCGTCCCCGGGTTCGCGGCGAGCAGCTCCTGGAGGTGCGCCTCGACGCCGTCCTTGCGCAGGCCCGGATCGACGCCCAGCTCGTACGAGGTGTCCTGGAAGATCTCCTCCAGGGTGATGCGCAGCTCCTCGCCGGCCTTGTTCACCACCCGCCAGACGCCGGGGGCCTCCTCCAGCCGACAGGGCGGGCTCATCCAGTTCAACGGCTTGTAGGCCCGGTCGTCGGCGTGGATCGACACCGACCCGTCCGCCTTCACCATGAGCAACCGGGTCGCCGGGGGCAGGTGGGCCGAGAGCCGTCCGACATAGTCCACCGAGCACTTCGCAATCACCAACCGCACCCGCCGAGGGTAGCCGAGGCCCCGGCGGACGCCGACGAGCGCCACTGGCGTACCGGTGCCATATTGAGATCGTGCTCGAAGTCCTCACCGGTTCCGGCCTGGCCGCCTCGGCGGGCCTGAACGCCTACATTCCGCTCCTCTTGATGGGCCTGCTGTCCCGCTACACCGACCTGGTCGAGCTGCCGAGCGGCTGGCAGTGGCTCGGCAACGGCTGGGTGGTGCTCATCCTCGCGGTCCTGCTCGCGGTCGAAATGGTGGCCGACAAGGTGCCGGTGGTCGACCACGTCAACGACGTGGTGCAGACGGTGGTGCGGCCGACCGCCGGCGGGCTCGCGTTCGGCGCGGGCGCCGGCTCCGAGACGGTCACCGTGAGCGACCCGGACACGTTCTTCTCCACGCACCAGTGGGTGCCGGTGGTGGTCGGTGTGCTCATCGCGCTCGGCGTGCACCTGCTCAAGGCCGCCGCCCGGCCGGTCATCAACGCGACCACGGCCGGGGTGGGCGCGCCGGTCGCCAGCACCGCCGAGGACGCGACGAGCGTGGTGATGTCGGTGGTGGCGCTGCTGCTGCCGGTGCTGGTCCTGGTGTTCCTGGTCGCCCTGGTGTTCTTCGTACCCTGGCTGTTCCGCCGCCGCCGGGAGCGGCGGCGGGAGCGCGCCGCCGCGCGCGCGGCGGGCTTCCGCGTCTGACCCGCACCGACTCTCGAAACCTCTAAAATCGGGGCAAGAAACCCAAGGAGGTACGGGAGATGACCGCGTCGTTGGAGATGCCCCGGGTCCAGGAGTGCGCCGTCAGGTCCTGCGCCTACAACCACACGAACGACTGCCACGCCTTCGCCATCACGATCGGCAGCAGCGACCACGCCCACTGCCACACGTTCGTGGAGATGCCGGTGCGCGGCGGCCTCGACCAGTTGGTCGCCCAGGTCGGCGCGTGCTCACGCGCCGACTGCCGGCACAACTCCGACCTGGAGTGTCGCGCTCCGGCCATCACCGTCGGCCCCGACATGGACATGGCCGACTGCATGACCTACGAGAGCCGCTGAGCCGCGCGCCAGCGGGTGTTAAGAAGGGGCCCCTTCCCTACCGGAGGCGTTAAGAGGGGGCCCTTCCTTTCACTCCAGCGCGTTCGCCTCGCGGATCACGGTGACCAGCTCGTCGATGATGCCGGTGAGCGCGAAGTCCTTCGGCGTGAACACCCGGGCCACCCCGGCGGTCCGCAGCGCCTGCGCGTCGGCGGCCGGGATGATCCCGCCCACCACCACCGGCAGGTCGCCCCGCCCGGCCGCGCGCAGCCCGTCCAGCACCGCCGGCACGGCGGCCAGGTGCGAGCCGGAGAGCACGGAGAGCCCGACCAGGTCGACGTCCTCCTCCACGGCCGCCGCCACGATCTGCCCGGCGGTCAGCCGGATGCCCTGGTAGACCACCTCGAAGCCGGCGTCGCGGGCGCGTACCGCGATCTGCTCCGCGCCGTTGGAGTGCCCGTCCAGCCCCGGCTTGCCGACCAGCAGCCGCAGCCGGCCGCTGCCCAGTTCCCGGGCGGTCGCGACGACCCGTTCGCGGACCCCGGCGAGGGTCGCGTCACCGGCTGCCCCGGCCGCCCCGGCCAGGCCGGTCGGCGCGCGGTACTCGCCGTACACCTGGCGCAGCGCGCCCGCCCACTCGCCGGTGGTGACCCCGGCCCGCACGCAGTCGAGCGTCGCCGCCATCAGGTTCGCCGTGGTGGCGGCGTCGGCACGCAGCCGCTCCAGCGCCGCCTCGACCGCCGCCGCGTCGCGGTCGGCCCGCCACCGGCGTACGCCGTCGGTGGCCGCCTCCTCGACGGCCGGGTCCACCTGCTCGATCGCCTCGGCGCCGGCCGCTGTGAGCGGGGACGGCTCGGTCTCGGTGAACCGGTTGACGCCGACCACCACGTCCGAGCCGGACTCCATCCGGCGGCGCCGGTCGGCGAGCGAGGCCACCAGCGCGCTCTTGAGGTAGCCGGACTCGACGGCGGTCACCACACCGCCCATCTCCAGGACCTTCTCCAGCTCGACGCGGGCACCCGAGACGATGTCGTCGACCAGCGCGGTCATCACGTGCGAGCCGGCGAACAGGTCCGGGTACTCCAGCAGGTCCGACTCGTACGCCAGCACCTGCTGCATGCGCAGCGACCACTGCTGGTCCCACGGGCGGGGCAGGCCGAGCGCCTCGTTCCAGGCGGGCAGCTGCACGGCGCGGGCGCGGGCGTCGCGGGACAGCGTGACGCCCAGCATCTCCAGCACGATGCGCTGGATGTTGTTCTCCGGCTGCGCCTCGGTCAGGCCCAGGGAGTTGACCTGGACGCCGTAGCGGAACCGGCGCTGCTTCGGGTTCTCCACGCCGTAGCGGTCGCGGGTGATCTCGTCCCAGAGCGCGCCGAACGCGCGCATCTTGGCGATCTCCTCGACGAAGCGCACCCCGGCGTTGACGAAGAACGAGATCCGCTGGACCACGTCGCCCATCCGCTCGGCCGGCACCTGGCCGGAGTCGCGCACGGTGTCCAGCACGGCGACGGCCGTGGCCAGCGCGAAGCCGACCTCCTGCACCGGCGTGGCGCCGGCCTCCTGGAGGTGGTACGAGCAGATGTTCACCGGGTTCCACCGGGGCATCTCCCGCAGCGTGTACGCGATCACGTCGGCGGTCAGCCGCAGCGACGCCGCCGGCGGGAAGATGTACGTCCCCCGGGACAGGTACTCCTTGATGATGTCGTTCTGCGTGGTGCCGGCGCAGCGGCTCAGCTCCGCGCCCTGCTCGGCGGCGACGGTGCCGTAGAGGCCGAGCAGCCACATCGCCGGGGCGTTGATGGTCATCGAGGTGTTCATCTCGGCGAGCGGGATGCCCTCGAACAGCGCCCGCATGTCGCCCAGGTGCGACAGCGGCACGCCGACCCGGCCCACCTCGCCGGAGGCCAGCTCGTGGTCCGGGTCGTACCCGGTCTGGGTGGGCAGGTCGAAGGCGACCGACAGGCCGGTCTGCCCCTTCGCCAGGTTGCGGCGGAAGAGCGCGTTGGTGGCCGCGGCGGAGGAGTGCCCGGCGTACGTGCGCATCACCCACGGGCGGTCCCGCTCCGGCAGTCGTCCCGGCATCGCGTCGTCCATGGCCGGAGTTTAAGTTACCGTTCAGTAAAAGAGAGTGTGGAAAACCACACAACCCGACGGCCCCACCGGTGGGCCGGCGCACGGCCGGCCCACCGTGCGGGTCACTCGCTGCGGGCGGTCTCCGGGCCGGTGATCCGTTCCAGCAGCGGCAGGGTGGCGGCGACGACCGCGAGGCAGCCGAGCACGCCCAGCGCCACCACCGCCGCGAACCCGATCCCGGGCACGCGCAGGTCGTAGTCCATCTGCGCGCGCAGGAACAGGTGCGCGGCGACCAGTCCCGCCCCGACCGCGACCACGACCACGGTCAGCAGCGGCACCGTGCTCTCCAGGGCCACCACCCGGCGCAGCAGGCGTACCGGGGCGCCACTGAGCCGCAGCAGGCTGAACGGCCGCTTCCGTTCACTCAGACCGGCCGCCACCGCCACCGCCAGGCTGCACCCGGCGAGCGCGAGACCGGCCACCACGACGATGTCGGCCAGCCGCTGCCAGCCCCGCATGGTGTCGGCGAAGTCGGCCTCGAAGTCGCCGGGCACGTTCGGCGCCACGAAGAAGGTGGGAAAGGCGGCTTCGAGGATCGTGCGGGCCCGCTCGACCGCGACCGGACCGTCCGCGTCCACCGCCACCTCACTCGCCGGCAGCCCCGCGAGGGCGGTCGGGTCCACCGACGACGACGGCCATACCCGGTCGGCCGAGGCCGACTCCCGCCAGGGGATCAGGCCCGGCGGCACCTCGGCGACGGCCGCCCCGGGGGCGCACCGACCGTAGGCGGGCGGGATGTCCGCGCAGGCGATCACCCCGGAGTCGCGGCCGACGCCCCGCACCGGGTTCTCCCGCACCAGCAGCGGGTCGCGTACGCCTGGGACCGCGTCGAGGTCGGCCAGCAGCGTGCCGGGCACCGGGGGGTCGTCCGTCAGCACCATCGAGAGCCGGCCGGCCTCCAGGGAACCCCGGGGCGCCGGACCGCGCTCGTGTGCGATCGTCCCCATCACGCCCACGGCCACCGTCGTGACGAACAGCGCGAGCATCACCCCGCTCACCGCCCGGAACCCGGCGGCCGGGTTGTCGGCGAGCCGGCGCGCGGCGATCAGCGCGGCCGGCCGGCTGGCCCGGGCGGCCATCGCCCGGGCGCCGACCATGGTCAGCCACGGGCCGCCCGTGATCAGGCCGACCATGACCAGCAGCAGGGCGGGCAGGAACAGCGCGGTCTGACCGTCCGACGTGGGGGGCCGGTAGACCAGGGCGAATCCCAGCCCGGCCAGGCCGAGGGCGAGCGGGATCAGCCGGTACACCCGGGGCGGTCGCGGGGTGACCCGGCGGTTGACGCCGAGCGGGGAGATCCGGACCCGGCGCAGGGCGATCCAGGCGGCGGCCGCCGCGCCCGCCGGCACGCCGAGCGCCACCACGAGGGCCTCCGGCGCCCCGAGGGCCATGTCGTCCGGGAAGAACGGCATGCCGGTGAACGGGATGCCGGCGAGCTGCCCGCGGAACGCGAAGAACACCGCGAAGCCCGCCGCCGCGCCGGCCGCCGCCGCGAGCGCGGCCTCGACGGCCGCGATCGCCGAGATCTGCCGGGGCGTGGCCCCGACCAGCCGCATGGCCGCGAACCTCTGCTCGCGGCGGGCGGCGCCGAGCCGGGTCGCCGTACCGATGAAGACGAGTAAGGGAAACAGCAGCCCGCCCCCGACCACGCCGAGGATGAGGTCGACCGCCGCCCCCGGCAGCGGAGCGCTGTTGTCGTCGAGCCGGGTGATCTTCCGGACCTGGTCGAGCCTGCTCACCTGCTCCGGGGTGCCGCCGACCAGGACGAGCAGGGTGTCCGGCGAGGTGAGCGCCGCCGGCCCGACGGCGCCGAGATCCCGGCCCGGATAACGGTCGGCGAGCTGGTCGGCGGGGGCGGCGGCCAGCAGCTGCCGCAGCGCCGGGGAGGCGTAGAACTCGCCGGGCCCGGGAGTACGGGGGACGCCGACCGGCGTGGGCGCGTCCGGGCCGGTCGCGGCGACGTCGACGCGGACGATCTGGTCGCCGCGGAAGTAGTCGGTCCGGGTGGACCACAGCAGCGGGTCGGCGGCCCCGTCGGCCGTCTCCTGCGGGTACATCGAGGCGTAGCGGGTGAGCTGGGCGCCGGCGGCGTGCACGCCGGCGAGCGTGGTGAGCAGCAGCCCGGTGCCCACCGCAACGGCGGCGGCGATGGCGACCAGCCGGAGCAGCGCCTCCCGGCCACCGGCGACGGCGAGCCGCAGCGCCAGCCCGGTCACGAGCCGACCCCGGCGGGGGCGTGGACCCGGCCGTCCCGCACCATGACCTCCCGGTCGGCGTACGCGGCGATGCGCGCCTCGTGCGTCACGAGGACGACAGTGGTGCCCCGCTCGCGGGCGGCGTCCACCAGCAGCGTCATCACCTCCTCGCCCGTGAGCGAGTCGAGCGCGCCGGTGGGCTCGTCGGCGAACAGCACCCGGGGCTCGGCGACCAGGCCGCGGGCCAGCGCGATCCGCTGGGCCTGCCCGCCGGACAGCTCGCCGGAGCGGCGGTGCTCCAGGCCGGCCAGGCCGAGCCGCTCGAACCAACCCCGGGCGGCGCGCAGCGCCGGAGTGCGGCGGACGCCGCGCAGCAGCAGCGGCAACGCCACGTTCTCCGCCGCGGTGAGTTCCGGCACGAGCTGCCCGAACTGGAAGACGAAGCCGAAGCTGTCGCGGCGCAGCGCGCTGCGGTCGGCCTCGCCGAGCGTGTCGATCCGGGTGCCGTCGAACCGGACCTCGCCGGAGTCGGGGCGCAGGATGCCGGCCAGGCAGTGCAGCAACGTCGACTTTCCGGAGCCGCTCGGTCCCATCACGGCGACCACCTCGCCGGCCGCCACGGCGAGGCTCGCGCCACGCAGGGCCGGTGTCTCGCCGAACGCGTACGTGACGTCGCGGGCCTCGATCATCGGGCTCATCGCCGTACCGCCTTTCTCAGGGCGTCCAGCCGGGCGCCTGTCGTCTCGATCCACCGCAGGTCCGCCTCCAGGTGGTAGAGGCCGTGGTCGGCGAGCATCACGTCGACGAGCTCGCCGTTGCGCTTGATCTCGGTCAGCTCGCGCATCCGGCTCAGGTGGGCGGCGCGCTGGCTGTCCAGGTACTCCTCGGCCGGGCGGTCGAGCATCAGCGCGAGCACGACCTTGGTGAACAGCAGGGTCTGGAGGTGCGGTTCCGGTTCGACCGGCTCGGTCAGCCAGTGCTCCACCTCGGTGGCGCCCACGTCGGTGATCACGTAGCGCTTGCGGTCCGGACCGGCACCGGGAGCGACATCGCCGACCACCACCTTGCCGTCGCGGGCGAGCCGGCTGAGCGTCGAGTAGACCTGCCCGTACGGCAGCGGCTTGCCGCGCCCGAAGAAGGTGTCGTAGTCGCGCTTGAGGTCGTAGCCGTGGCTCGGTTCGCGTTCGAGCAGCCCGAGCAGGGTCAGGGGAACCGTCATGACAAGAGAATACACCGGGTGTATACCTCGCGTATATAGCTGACCCGGCAGCGGAACGGGCCGCCGCACGACGCACACTTGACGTCATGGAGAACGAGCTCGCGATTTCCGTGCGAGGGCTGCGCAAGGCGTACGGCGGCAACGTCGCCGTGGCCGGGGTGGATCTGGACGTCCACCGGGGCGAGGTGTTCGCCCTGCTCGGCCCGAACGGCGCCGGCAAGACCACCACGGTCGAGATCCTGGAGGGCTACCGGCAGCGCGACGCCGGCGAGGTACGCGTCCTCGGTGCCGACCCCGCCCACCCCGACGCCGGCTGGCGCTCCCGCGTCGGCATCGTGCTCCAGGGCACCGGCGAGTTCGACGAGCTCAGCGTCATCGAGGTGGTCCGGCACTTCTCCGGCTTCTACCCGGGCGCGGACGACCCGGACAAGGTGGTCGAGCGGGTCGGGCTGGGCGCCAAGGCCAAGGCGCGCACGCACACGCTCTCCGGCGGGCAGAAGCGCCGCCTGGACGTGGCGCTCGGCATCATCGGCCGCCCCGAGCTGCTCTTCCTCGACGAACCGACCACCGGCTTCGACCCGGAGGCCCGCCGCGAGTTCTGGGAGCTGATCCGGGACCTGTCCGCCGCCGGTACCACGATCGTGCTCACCACCCACTACCTGGACGAGGCCGAGGCGCTCGCCGACCGGGTCGGCGTGATCGCCGCCGGGCGGGTGATCGAGGTCGCGCCGCCGACCGCGCTCGGCAACCGCCAGGAGTCGCTGGCGACCGTCTCCTGGCGTACCCCCGACGGGACGCCGGCCTCGGCGGAGACCGCGACGCCGACGGCGCTGGTGGCCGACCTGGCCGCGCGCTTCGGCGGCGAGGTGCCCGGCCTGACCGTGACCCGGCCGACCCTGGAAGACGTCTACCTGCGGATGATCGGACACTCATGACCACCACGACGAAGCCCGTAGCCCCGGTCGCCGCCACCCCGGCGCGGCGGACCGGCGCGGGCGCGCTGGCGATGCGCCAGGGTCGGCTGGAGATCACCCAGTTCCTGCGCAGCCGGGAGTCCGTCGTGTTCACGATGGGCTTCCCGATCATCATGATCCTGATCTTCGCGGCGATCTTCAGCGACGAGATCGCGCCCGGGGTCAGCTACACGCAGTACTTCATCACCGGCATGATCGCGACCGGCCTGATGACCGTGAGCTTCCAGAACCTCGGCATCTGGATCCCGATCGAGCGGGACCGGGGCGTGCTCAAGCGCTACCGCGGCACGCCGATGCCGAAGTGGGTCTGGTTCGCCGGCAAGGTGATCATGGTGGTGGTCATCGGCGTCGCCGAGACCGCGCTGCTGCTCGCCGTCTCGGTGGCGATGTTCGACCTGGACCTGCCGCAGACCACCGGCAAGTGGCTGACGTTCGCCTGGGTCGCCGTCCTCGGCGTCACCGCCTGCACACTGTGCGGCATCGCAATCTCGTCGCTGGCCCGCACCGCCCGCAGCGGCTCGGCGGTGGTCACGCCGGTCGCGCTGGTGCTCCAGTTCATCTCCGGCGTGTTCTTCGTCTTCACCAGCCTGCCCACCTGGATGCAGCAGGTCGCGGCGATCTTCCCGCTGAAGTGGATGTGCCAGGGACTGCGCGCGGTGTTCCTGCCGGACAGCTTCGGCGCGCGGGAGCCGGGCGGCTCGTTCGAGCTGGGCACCGTCGCGCTGGTGCTGGGCGCCTGGTGTGTCATCGGCCTGGTGCTCTGCCTGACCACGTTCCGCTGGACCACCAAGCGCGACGGCTGAGGTGTAAGGAAGGGCCCCCTATTAACGCCTCCGGTAGAGGAAGGGCCCTCTATTAACAGTGCGCGTTAAGAAGGGGCCCTTCCTAACCCGAGGTGGCACACTCGCCGGCATGGCACACACGCTGACCCGGCGGACGGTGCTGACCGCCGCCGCCGGGATCGCCGGGGTCGGCCTGGTCGGCGGCCTGGCCGCCCGGCAACTGGCCGGCCCTCGACCGGGACCGGCTCCGGCCCTGCCGGACGCCCCGGCCGGCGACGAGCGGCTCATCCGTATCGCGTCCGGCGCGCGCGGCCGTGAGGTGGACTTCTGGACGGCGGTGCCCGAGGGTTACGGCGACGGCCGCGGCCTGCCCGTCTGCCTGGTGCTGCACGGCGCGTCGGCCACCCCGCGCGACTACGGCCGGTTCGGGCTGGCCCGCTTCCTCACCGACGCGGTACGCCGGGGCGCCCCGCCGTTCGCGCTCGCGGGCGCCACCGGCGGACGGCTGTCCTGGCGCGCCGCCGGTGACGACGACCCGCAGCGGATGGTGCGCGAGGAGGTGCCCACCTGGTGCGCCCGGCGCGGGTTCGACAGCAGCCGGCTGGCTGTTTGGGGCTGGTCGATGGGGGGCTTCGGCGCGTTGCTGCTCGCGGAGACGTACCCGAGGTGGCTGCGGATGGCGGCGGCCTTCTCCCCCGCGGTGAGCCCCGGCGACGCGGTCTTCGCCGGCGTGGAGAAACTGCGCGGCACCCCGGTCGGGCTCTGGTGCGGGCGGCAGGACAACTTCCTCAAGGACGTCCGGGCGCTGGCCCGGGCACTGCCCGAGGAGCCGGTACGCGCCGCCTGGGCCGACGGGCGGCACAACTTCGGCTACTGGGGCACCGTCCTCCCGGACGCGTTCGCGCTGATCGGCGCCGCGCTCAGCCCGCCCCGCACCTGAACCGCCCGCAGCCGTGAACCGCCCCCGGCCGCGCGGGCCGGGGGCGGGACGGGCCGGTCAGTACGAGTAGAAGCCCTGGCCGGTCTTGCGGCCCAGGTCGCCGGCGGTGGCCATGCGCTGGAGCAGCTCCGGCGGGAAGAACTTCTCGTCGGCGGTGTCGGTGTAGATGTTGCGGGTGGCGTTGAGCAGCACGTCCACGCCGGTCAGGTCGACTGTGGCGAGCGGGCCCATGGCGTGGCCGAAGCCCAGCTTGCAAGCGGTGTCCAGGTCCTCGGCGGAGATCACGCCGGACTCGACGAGCTTGACCGCCTCCATCGCCAGCGCGCAGATCAGCCGGGTGGTGACGAAACCGGCGATGTCCCGGTTGACCACCACCACGGTCTTGCCGATCCCCTCGGCGAACGACTTCACCGTGTCCATCGTCGCGTCGCTGGTCTTGTAGCCGCGTACCAGCTCGCACAGCTTCATCATCGGCACCGGCGAGAAGAAGTGCGTGCCGACGACCGACTCCGGGCGCTCGGTGGCGGTGGCGATCTGGGTCACCGGGATGGCCGACGTGTTGGTGGCCAGCACCGCGTCCGCCTTGCAGATCTTGTCGAGCGCGCGGAACACCTCATGCTTGATCTCGATCTTCTCGAAGACCGCCTCGACCACGATGTCCGCGTCGGCGGCGGCCTCCAGGTCGGTGGTCGGGGTGATCCGGCCCAGCGTCGCCTCGACGTCGGACGCCTCGATCTTGCCCTTCTCGGCGAACTTCGTCAGCGACTTCCGGATGCCGTCCACACCGCGCTTCGTGGCCGCGTCGTCGATGTCGCGCAGCGTCACCTGCCAGCCCGCCTGCGCCGCCACCTGGGCGATGCCCGAGCCCATCAGCCCGGCACCGACGACCGCGAGTCGACCCGCCATCTGCTTCTCCCTCGCCGTGTTCTGCAACGTCTGCCAGAACCCTACTTAACGAGGGATAAGCCCCGGCCGTCAGATGGCCAGGTCCGGTTCCTCCGGCGCGGTGCCGCGCTCCACCTCGACGCCGAGCGCCCGCAGGTCGGCCACGAAGTCCGGGTAGCCCCGGTCGACGTGGTGCACGTGCGAGACCTCGGTCAGCCCGTCGGCGCAGAGCCCGGCGATGATCAGGCCGGCGCCGGCCCGGATGTCGGTGGCGCGTACCGGGGCGCCGGACAGCCGCTCCCGGCCGCACACCAGGGCGTGGTGGCCGTCGGTACGGATCTCCGCACCCAGCCGCATCATCTCGTTGGCGAACATGAACCGGCCGTCGAAGATGTTCTCGGTGATCAGCGAGCCGCCGTCGCTGACCGCCGCCAGCCCGATCGCCATCGGCAGCAGGTCGGTGGCGAAACCCGGGTACGGCAGCGTGACCACGTCGACCGCCCGTGGGCGGTCGTCCATCCGTACTCGGAAGGCGTCGCCCCGGGTCTCCACCAGGCCGCCGGCCGCGACCAGCTTGTCCAGCGCGACCTCCAGGTACGCCGGGTCCAGGCCGGTCACCGTCACGTCGCCGCGGGTCATCGCGGCGGCGAACGCCCAGGTGCCGGCCACGATCCGGTCCCCCACGGTGGCGTGCCGGACCGGCCGCAGCTCGGGTACGCCGACGATGTGCAGCGTCGACGTGCCAGCCCCCTCGATGCGGGCGCCCATCCGGCTCAGCATCGTGCAGATGTCGACGATCTCCGGCTCCCGGGCCGCGTTGTCGATCGTCGTGGCGCCCCGGGCCAGCACCGCCGCCATGACCAGGTTCTCGGTCGCGCCCACGCTCGGGAAGTCCAGCACGATGTCGGCGCCGTGCAGCCCGCCCGGCGCCTCGGCGATGACGAAGCCGTGCTCACCGGAGATCTCCGCGCCCATCCGGGCCAGCCCGGCGATGTGCATGTCCAGGCCGCGCGAGCCGATCGCGTCGCCGCCGGGGTGGGCCACCCGGACGTACCCTCGGCGGGCCAGCAGCGGGCCGAGCACGCAGATCGACGCGCGCAGCCGGCGGACCAGGTCGTAGTCGGCCTCCGCGCCGGGCCGCTCCGGCACGTCGATGAGCACCGACCGGGACCGCTCCACACCGCCCTGGGCCACCATCGGGTCGACCGGGTCGTCCGGGCCGAAGCGTACGCCGCAGCCGAGCCGCCGCAGCACCTCGCCCATGATCGCGATGTCGGTGATCCGGGGCACGTTGGTGATCAGGCTGCGGCCGGGCGCGAGCAACGCGGCGGCCATCAGCTTCAGCGCGGAGTTCTTCGCACCCACCACGTGCACGGTGCCGGCGAGCCGGGCGTCGCCGCGTACCCGGATGACGTCGACGTCGCTGAGCGCCGGATCGCTCGCGTCCCCCGGCCCCACCGGACTCGGCCGGGCTGGGATGGTCAGGTCCGGTATCCGTAGGCTGTGCGTCATGGCCGTCCACCTCACGCGCATCTACACCAAGGCCGGCGACGCCGGCATGACCAGGCTGAGCAACAACGAGCAGGTGCCGAAGACTGATCCGCGCATCGCCGCGTACGCGGACGTGGACGAGTGCAACGCCTCGATCGGCGTCGCGCTCGCCCTGGGGCAGCTCTCGGACGAGCTGCGGGCCGTGCTGGAGTCCGTGCAGAACGACATGTTCGACGTCGGCGCGGACCTGGCGACGCCGGTGGAGCCGGACCCGAAGTACCCGCCGCTGCGGGTGACCGAGGAGTACGTCGAGCGCCTCGAGGGCTGGTGCGACGAGTACAACGCGCGCCTGAGCAAGCTCGACTCCTTCATCCTCCCCGGCGGCACCGCGGGCGCGGCACTGCTGCACGTGGCACGGACGACCGCCCGGCGCGCCGAGCGTGCGGCGTGGGCGCTGGTCGCACACGACCCCGATCGGACCAGTCCCCTCCCGGCAAAGTATCTCAACCGGCTCTCCGATTTGCTCTTTATCCTGTCAAGAACGGCAAATCCGGACGGCGACGTGCTATGGGTGCCGGGCGGGAAGCGCTGACCATCGGCGGCCTCCATCACGTGGAGGTCTGGGTACCCGACCTGGCGGCGGCCAGTCGTTCCTGGGGCTGGCTTCTCGGTGAGCTGGGCTGGACGCCGCACCAGGACTGGCCCGCAGGCCGCTCCTGGCGCCTCGACGCGACCTACGTCGTGCTGGAGGAGTCACCCGCGCTCACCGGCCGCACCCACGACAGGCGCGCGCCCGGGCTGAACCACCTGGCCTTCCACGCCGGCCCGCCGGCCGCCGTCGACCGCCTGGTCACTACCGCCGGAGAGTACGGCTGGACGCTGCTGTTCCCGGAGCGGCACCCGCACGCTGGCGGCCCGGACAGCTACGCCGCCTACCTGACCGACGGGCAGGGGTACGAGGTCGAGTTGGTCGCAGACGCGTGAAGGCCGGCACCCCGTTGTCGGGGTGCCGGCCTGTCTCGCTGTGGGTCTTACTTGGTCCAGTGTTCGGCGACCAGGTCGGCGGCCTGCTGTTCCCACTGGGCGTAGTGGTCGGGGTAGGCGGAGACCTGGACGGTCTGGGCGGCCTTGGTCAGCGGCATGTCCTGCCAGCCGTCGACCTGCT
Source organism: Micromonospora sp. WMMB482 (assembly GCF_019038635.1). Lineage (NCBI taxonomy): Bacteria > Bacillati > Actinomycetota > Actinomycetes > Micromonosporales > Micromonosporaceae > Micromonospora > Micromonospora sp. WMMB482. The sequence goes on from NZ_JAHOPD010000020.1 coordinate 1,060,752, forward strand.
TCAGACCCTTCAGGAACGCCGTGGTGGAGTACTCGGGGTCGGTGATCTGCTCCACCGTGCCCCACCCGCTAGACGGGCGCTGCTGGAACAGGCCCTGCGAGTCGTGGTCGTTACGGTCACCCAGGTGACCGAGGTTCTCCAGCTTCGACTCCTGCAACGCCGTCGCGATCGACACCACCGCGGCACGCTCGTCCATCCCGGCCTTCTTCGTCGCCGCGATGATCGCCTTCACATTCGCGACCTGCTCGTCGTTCAGCTCGATCCGCGACTGCTCACCCTGCACACCATGCGGGACCAGCTTGTCGCCCTGCACCGAGACGCTCACCGGCTTGGCCGCGTGGGCGGTGGTGTCCGCCGCGTGGGCGGCCACCGGACCGGCGAACACACCACCGGTGAAAGCCAGACCAGCAATACCCAGAACGCTCTTCCGCAGAATCGTGTTCATCACACACGCTCCATTCGGGGGTCGACACACCCGCCGGGGCGGGATGCGTGGGCACCGTCAGGCGCTCAGAAAGACTGGGGGATCCGGCCGCACACGCAGGCAGGGGGTGCCACATCGCGGCGCCGGAAGCATGTCCAACGACCCGCCACCCGGCATCATTCCCGGGCGCCTCACGCCACCGTCGAGCGGCGCGGGTTCACGTCGTCGGAACCGTGTTCAACGACCAGCCGACCGGGATCATTCCCGGGGCCTCGCGGATGCCGCCCGCTGAGGGCGCCGCGGTGCTCGGCCGTTCACCCGGTTACAACGCCACCCACCCGCCGCCGATTCCACCCCCACAGTGCCGCCCACCACCCCCGAACCCGACACACCACCCACAAGCCCCCCCACACACACCCGACCCCCGACCGGGCCCAGCCGAGGCACCGCACCCCACGCCCCGGGTGATCAAGGAGTTTGCGGCAGTTCCCGGCGCCGCCGAGGACCCAAACTCCTTGATCACCTGCCGAAAGGGCCTCCCCGGGCACCCCGCAGAACGTCGATCATGAGGTTGACGGCGACGAAACGGACACCAGACACCGCCAAGTTCATGATCGACCCGGTCGGACCGGCCAGGTCGAGCGGAACCGAGCCGGCGGGCTCGGCCCGGCGGGCTCGCGCGGGCTCGGGCCGGCGGGACCGAGCGAGCCCGCAAGGGGCGGGACCGAAGCGCCGGAGCATCACCCACACCACGCGATCTTGCAGTTCGCGCCCCCTGGACACCCCATTCGCGTGGTTTGCGGGGCACCGAAGTGCAAGATCACGCGGCGGCACCGGCGGGACACCGAACGGCTCTCGGCCGGGCCGACGAGAACTCCCGCGAACCTCGGCCAACCCGCCGATCTGGAGTTGTGGCACCTCGCCAAATGCGCTAACCGGGCATCCGAGGCGCCACAACTCCAGATCGGCGACAGAGGGGCTCGCGATCGACAGGGGTGGGGCGGAGTGTGCGGGGCGCGCTCAGGCGGCGGGCCAGTCCTGGGACGCCAGACGCGGCGAGACCGCCCCCGGAGGGGCGGCCTCGAGCCAGGACAGGAATCCGGTGACCGTGGATCGCGCCATGGCGATCTCGATCGGCGCGTGGTGGCTGGTACAGCGAAGGATGACCCACTCGGCCGGCATGGACATGCGCTCCTGGCCCTCGGGCAGCCGGCGACGCTCGACCGCCAGCCCCTTACGCGAGAGAACCCGCTTGGGGCGCAGCGCGAAGCTGAACATGCGATACCAGCGGAGCTCGTCGCCGACGAAGCGACCGAATCCGGGTGACCAGCCGCGACCGTCGAGGATCGTGTTGACCCGGACGCTCAGCCGTATGATGCCACCGCTACGCGTGAACAGGGCCCGCCGGATGAAGAGGATCAGAATGGCGACGACGACTACCGCGACGCCGATTCCGAACCCTTCGACGATCTCCATCGGCGGGTCGGCTCAGCGGGCCGGGGTGGCGGGGGTTGCGCTCTCGGCGAGCACCGTGACGCCCTCGGCGGTCACCGACAGGAAGCCGCCGGGTACGTCGAATGCGACCTGCTGGCCACCGGCCTGCTTGATGCGTACCTGGCTGGGCTCCGCGAGCTGGCCGAGCAGCGGTGCGTGCCCCGGCAGCACACCGAGCTCACCCTCGGTCGTCCGCGCGACGACCATCTCGGCCTCGCCGGTCCAGACCTTCTCCTCGACGGCTACGAGCTCGACGTGAAGCTGCTGTGCCACGCTGTCTCCTTGCTGCGGCGGCGGGGTTGCCGAAAGTCTAGTCGCGCCCCTGCGGCCCACCCAACGCGGGTGGTGAGAGCCGGACCACCACGGCCCCGCACCCGCTCAGGCTACTTGGCCTTCTGGATGAAGTCGGGGTGCTCCAGCAGGAAGGCGTCGAGCTGTTCGGCACGTAGCGCGGTGAAGAAGTCCTCGGCCGGTTCGAGCAGTTGCTCACCCCGGTAATTGCTGCCGGTGCCGATCCCCCCACCCGGCAGCTTGATCGTCTCGATCGCGTCGGGGCGGATGTCCTTCAGCGCCAGCCCGAAGTCCACCACGCTGTTGCCGCGCCCGTTGAAGACCAGCGACTTGCCGGCCGCGCGCAACACCCGGTCCAGCTTGACCGGGTTGGTCACCACGTCGGCGCTGAACGCCTGGCTCGCCATCGCCTTGACGAACTGCTGCTGGTGCCGCTGCCGGCCGTAGTCGCTGTCCGGCACGCCGTTCTTCGGGTAGCGCTGCCTGACGTAGTCGAGTGCCTGCCAGCCCTCCAGGTGGGCGTTGCCCTTCTTGTACACCGCCTGGGGCCCGAGGTAGCCGCCGCCACCGGGCCTGAGCTGGCGGGGCGTGCCGTCCGGCTGGAGGTGTTCGGACCGCACCTCCCGCTCGATGTACATGTCGACGCCGCCCATGGCGTCGACGATCTTCTTGAAGCCGCTGAAGTTGATGATCGCGCCGGCGTCGAAGCGCGTGATGCCGGTGACCTCCTGCACGGTCTTGGCGAGCAGCTCGAAGCCCTGCGCGGTGCTGGGGTTCTGCCCGGGGACGTTGCTGCCGTGCGACATGGCCGCGTTGAGCCGGTCGTTGGCACCCGGGTAGTCGGCCTTGGGGAAGGCCGGGATGTCCACCCGCAGGTCGCGCGGGAGCGAGAAGAGATAGCCCCGGTCCATGCTGGCGGGCACGTGCAGCACCATGATCGAGTCGGCCAGCGGGCGGGCCGTCGACGTACGCGGGTCCACGCCGACCAGCAGGATGTTGAGCGGGCCCTTGATGTCGCTCTTCTTCTCGTTGGCGCCGGCGGCCTGGTCACCGAAGAGGTCCGCCTTGCCGACCGATCCCTCGTAACGGGCGACCAGGGCGCGGGAGCCGATCAGCACGGAACCGCTGAGCACCACCATGACGATGCCCAGGATCGTGCAGACACGGGCCCACCGGGGCACGCCGCGCCACATGGACCGCTTTCCGCGATCCGCGCCGCCCTTACCGCCCACGAGCATCTCCAATCGTCGCGCCCACGGTAGGGATACGGGCGCGGAGGTCCGTCTGGTTGCAGAGATCAACAGCCGGGATGTGAAGTCGTGTCAGGAACGGTAACGCGCGATCCGGCGAACCGCTTGCTGGAGAACCGGGCATCTGATAGCGCAGTGCCCCTAACAGGCGAAGGCCGCCCCGGCTTTCGCCGGGACGGCCCTCGTGTGTGTGAGCGGGCTCTCAGCCCTCCTCACCCATCAGCTCCTTGGCCTTGGCCTTGAGGTCCTCCAGGCCGCCGCACATGAAGAACGCCTGCTCCGGGAAGTGGTCGAACTCCCCCTCGCTGATCCGGCGGAAGGCGTCGATGGTCTCGTCGATCGGGACCGTCGAGCCGGGGACGCCGGTGAACTGCTCGGCCGCGTACGTGTTCTGCGAGAGGAACCGCTCGATCCGGCGGGCACGGCCGACGGTGAGCTTGTCCTCCTCGGAGAGCTCCTCGATGCCGAGGATGGCGATGATGTCCTGCAGGTCCTTGTAGCGCTGCAGGATCCGCTTCACCTCGGTGGCGACGGCGAAGTGCTCCTCGCCGACGAACTCCGGGGCGAGGATCCGGGACGAGGACGCCAGCGGGTCCACGGCCGGGTAGATGCCCTTGTCGGAGATCGACCGCTCCAGGTTGGTGGTCGCGTCGAGGTGGGCGAACGTGGTGGCCGGCGCCGGGTCGGTGTAGTCGTCGGCGGGCACGTAGATCGCCTGCATCGAGGTGATGGCCTGGCCACGGACGGAGGTGATCCGCTCCTGCAGCTCGCCCATCTCGTCGGCCAGGGTCGGCTGGTAACCCACGGCGCTCGGCATGCGGCCGAGCAGCGTGGACACCTCGGAACCGGCCTGGGTGAAGCGGAAGATGTTGTCGATGAAGAGCAGCACCTCCTGCTTCTTCACGTCGCGGAAGTACTCCGCCATGGTCAGCGCGGACAGCGCGACCCGCAGGCGGGTGCCCGGCGGCTCGTCCATCTGGCCGTAGACCAGCGCGGTCTTGTCGATGACGCCCGACTCGGTCATCTCGGCGATGAGGTCGTTGCCCTCGCGGGTGCGCTCACCCACGCCGGCGAAGACCGAGGTACCACCGAAGTTCCGGGCCACCCGGGTGATCATCTCCTGGATGAGCACCGTCTTGCCCACGCCGGCACCGCCGAACAGGCCGATCTTGCCGCCCTTGACGTACGGCGCGAGCAGGTCGATGACCTTGATGCCGGTCTCCAGCATCTCGGTCTTCGGCTCCAGGTCCGCGAAGGCCGGGGCCTTGCGGTGGATGCCCCACCGGTCGTCGGCGTCGATCGTCTCGCCCTCGGCGAGGTTGAGGCACTCGCCGATCGCGTTGAACACGTGGCCCTTGACCGCGTCGCCCACCGGCACGCTGATCGGCGCCCCGGTGTCGCGCACCTCGGTGCCGCGCACCAGGCCGTCGGTCGGCTGCATCGAGATGGCGCGGACCAGGTTGTCACCCAGGTGCTGGGCGACCTCCAGGGTCAGCGTCTTCTCACCGCCGGAGAGGGTCACGTCGACGTGCAGGGCGTTGAACAGCTCCGGCATGGCGTCGCGCGGGAACTCGGCGTCGACGACCGGGCCGATGACCCGGACCACGCGACCCGTGGCCGTCTTGGTCTCAACTGCGGATACAGTCATCACACTTCACTTCCCGACGCGGCCAGCGCGTTCGCGCCGCCGACGATCTCACTGATCTCCTGGGTGATCCCGGCCTGACGGGCCGAGTTCATCTCGCGCGTGTACTTCTCGATCATCTCTTCGGCGTTGTCGGTGGCGCTCTTCATCGCCCGCCGGCGCGCGGCCGACTCGCTCGCCGCCGACTCCAGCAACGCCGCGAAGATCCGCGTGTTGATGTACTTCGGCAGCAGGGCGTCGAGCAGCGACTCCGGCTCCGGCTCGAACTCGTACGCCGGAAGTGCGCCCTCGGTCCGCGGCCGGTCCTCGACCTGCATCGGGCCGATGATCCGGGTCACCGGGTTCTGCGTCATCAGGGACTTGAACTCGGTGTAGACGATGTGCAGCTCGTCCACGCCGAGGATCCCGTCGGCACCGGCGTCACCGTCGGTGTCGTCCGCGCCGGCGGTGAACGCCTTGATCAGCGTGTCACCGACCTCGCGGGCGTCGGCGAACGTCGGCTGCTCCGAGAAGCCCGTCCAGCTACCGGCGATCTGCCGGCTGCGGAACCGGTAGTACGCCACGCCCTTGCGGCCGATGACGTAGAGCACCGGCTCCTTGCCGTCGGCGCGCAGCCGGGCGATCAGCGACTCGGCGGTCCGGATCGCGTTCGAGCTGTACCCACCGGCCAGACCCCGGTCGGCCGTGACCAGCAGGACGCCCGCCCGCCGCACCCGCTCGCGCGGGGTGAGCAGCGGGTGGTCGATCCGCGCGTTCGAGGCCAGCGCCGTCAGCACGCCGGTGATCGCCTCGGCGTACGGCAGCGAGGCCGCCACCTTGGCCTGGGCCTTGGCGATGCGGCTCGTCGCGACGAGCTCCATCGCCTTGGTGATCTTCTTCATCCCCTTGGCGGAACGGATCCGCTGCCGGAGAACGCGTACCTGGGCGGCCATCGGATCAGCTCTCGTCCGGGCGGTCGGCGCCGTCGCGCAGGCGGGTCACCGTCTCGCGGGACTCCTCACCCTCCAGCGGCTTGGCCGGCGCCTCGTTGATCCGGACCTCGTCCTCCTTGCCCAGGAAGAGGTGCTTGAACTCGCCGATCGCCGAGTCGAGCGAGGCGATGATGTCGTCGCCCCACTTGTTGTCCGCGATCGCGGCCAGGATGCCCTCGTGCTTGTGCCGGAGGTACTGGAGGAACTCCGACTCGAAGCGGCGGACCTCGCCGACCGGGACGTCGTCCAGCTTGCCCTCGGTGCCGGCCCAGACGGAGACGACCTGCTCCTGCACCGGGTACGGCGAGTAGTTCGGCTGCTTGAGCAGCTCGACCAGGCGGGAACCGCGGTCCAGCTGGGCCCGGGAGGCCCGGTCCAGGTCGGAGGCGAAGGCGGCGAACGCCTCCAGCTCGCGGTACTGGGCCAGGTTCAGCCGCAGCGAGCCGGCGACCTTCTTCATCGGCTTCACCTGCGCGGCGCCACCGACCCGGGAGACCGAGGTGCCGACGTTGATGGCCGGCCGGACGCCCTGGTTGAACAGGTCGGTCTCGAGGAAGATCTGGCCGTCGGTGATGGAGATGACATTGGTCGGGATGAACGCCGAGATGTCGTTCGCCTTGGTCTCGATGATCGGCAGACCGGTCATCGAGCCGCCACCCAGCTCGTCGGAGAGCTTCGCGCAGCGCTCCAGCAGGCGCGAGTGCAGGTAGAAGACGTCACCCGGGTAGGCCTCACGGCCCGGCGGGCGGCGCAGCAGCAGCGACACGGCGCGGTACGCCTCGGCCTGCTTGCTCAGGTCGTCGAAGACGATCAGGACGTGCTTGCCGCCGTACATCCAGTGCTGCCCGATGGACGAGCCGGTGTAGGGCGCCAGGTACTTGAAGCCGGCCGGGTCGGAGGCCGGGGATGCGACGATGGTGGTGTACTCCATCGCGCCCGCCTCCTCCAGCGTCCCCTTGATCGAGGCGATGGTGGAGGCCTTCTGGCCGATGGCGACGTAGATGCAGCGGACCTGCTTCTTCGGGTCGCCGGAGCGCCAGTTCTCGCGCTGGTTGAGGATCGTGTCCAGGGCGACGGTGGTCTTGCCGGTCTTGCGGTCACCGATGATCAGCTGGCGCTGGCCACGGCCGATCGGGGTCATCGCGTCGACGGCCTTGATGCCGGTCTGCAGCGGCTCGTCGACCGACTTGCGGGACATCACGTTCGGGGCCTGGAGCTCCAGCTCGCGGAAGCCCTCGTTGGCGATGTCGCCCAGGCCGTCGATCGGCTCGCCGAGCGCGTTCACCACGCGGCCGAGGAACGCGTCGCCGACCGGCACCGACAGCACCCGGCCGGTGCGCTTGACACGCTGCCCCTCTTCGATCCCGCCGAAGTCACCGAGGACGACGACACCGATCTCCCGGACGTCGAGGTTCAGCGCCACGCCGAGCGTGCCGTCCTCGAACTCCAGGAGCTCGTTGGTCATGGTCGAGGGAAGACCCTCGACGTGGGCGATGCCGTCACCGGCGTCGGCGACGGTGCCGACCTCCTCGCGGGAGACGTCGGCCGTGTAGGAGGAGACGTAGCGCTCCAGGGCGCCGCGGATCTCCTCCGTCGAGATGGTCAGCTCGGCCATCCTCTGCTTCCTTAAGTATCTCAGGGCCCGGGATACCTGGTACCGACCGGTCCGGTGGCGACGAATCAGGGCTCAGCGCTTGGCGAGCGCGTTGCGGGTCTCGTTGAGGCGGCGCAGGACGGTCCCGTCGTACAGGTCGGATCCGACTCGTACGCGCACTCCGCCGAGCAAGTCGGGGTCGACCGTCTGCTTGACGGACACCTCCCGACCGTACATCTGGGAGAGGCGGACACCGAGGCGTCGCTCCTCCTCCTCGGTCAGCGGGGCCGCCACGGTCACGTACGCGACCTGACGGTCCCGCCGGTCGGCGGCCAGCTCGACCAGCCGGGTGAGCGCACCGGTGAAGGAGCGCCCCCCGAAACCGGCGAGCGCGGTCTCGACGAGGCGGATGGTGACCGGCTGGGCCTTGCCGGCGAGCAGCTGCTGGGCCAGTTCGGCCCGCCGCTGCACCGGGGCCATCGGGTCGGAGAGCGTGTTGGACAGCTCGGCGGAGCCGGAGACGACCTGCCCGAAGCGGAACAGCTCGTCCTCGACCTCGCCCAGGTCGCCGGCCAGGTCGGCGCTGGCGAGCAGCGCCTCCACGCCGAGGCGCTCGACGCCGTCGAGCAGCTCGGACGGAACCGACCAGCGGCCGGACACCATCGACGTGAGCAGGTCGAGCGCTTCCGCGCCGATCCGCCCGCCCAGCATGTCGCCGAGCAGGCCGGCACGATCGGCACCGGCCCGGGCCGGGTCGGAGAGCGCCCGGCGCAGCCGCGGCTCGCGCCGCAGCAGGGCGGCGACGGAGAGGATGTCGTCGGCGGTGGAGGCCACCGCCGACGGCTCCGCGCCGCGGACGTACGCGTCGAGGCGTTCGGCCCCGGTCCGGTACGACTCCCGGCTGGCGGCCTGCATCAGCGGGCCCCCGTGCTCTCGAGATCGCTCAGGAACCGGTCGACGGTGCCCTTGCGACGCGCCTCGTCGGCGAGCGACTCACCGACGATCTTGCTGGCCAGGTCCACCGCGATGGTGCCCACCTCGGTGCGCAGCTCGCGCACGATGGTGGCCCGCTCGGCGGCGAGCTGCTCCTTGCCGGCGGCGATGATCCGGTCGGACTCCTCACGCGCCTTGGCGAGGATGTCCTGGCGGATGCCGTCGGCGTCGGCCCGCGCGTCGTCGCGGATCTTGGCGGCGTCGGTACGCGCCTCCGCGAGCTGGGCCCGGTACTGCTCGAGCAGCTGGTTCGCCTCGGCCTGGGCCGCCTCGGCGCGCTTGATGCCACCCTCGATCGCGTCGACCCGCGCCTGGTACATCGCCTCCATACGGGGCATGACGAACTTCAGCAGGACGAAGACGAGCAGGGCGAAGGAGATCGTTCCGACGACCATCTCCTGCCAGATCGGCAGGATCGGATTGTGCGCGCCTTCGGCGGCGAGATACATGTCAGACCTCCGGATCGGGAGAGCTCGCGTCAGCTAACGGCGAAGGCGAGCACCAGGCCGAACAGCGCCAGCGCCTCGACCAGGGCGAAGCCCAGCACCAGCCAGGTGCGGTTGTAGCCGGCCGACTCGGGCTGGCGAGCGCTCGACTGGATGTAGGCCGCGAAGACCAGAGCCACACCGATACCGGGGCCGATGGCGGCGAGGCCGTAGCCGATGGTGTTGACGTTGCCACCGATCTCGGCAAGAACGTTCATTGCGGGTATTCCTCCTAGTTCACACGTGAGGGCTCACGTGTACGCGGTCGGTACCAGATGCTTGGCCGGGCCGGGTGCCCGCCGAGCCGGATCTCAGTGCTCGTCGGCCAGCGACGTGCCGATGTAGTTGGCGCTCAGCGTGACGAAGACGTATGCCTGCAGCACCGCCACCAGCGCCTCGAAGAAGGCCATCACGATCGCCATCGCGAAGGAGAAGACAGAGGTCGCCTGAACGAAGACGCTGCTCGACCCGAGCATCACGAAGCCGCCGACGGTGAAGACCAGCAGGAGCAGGTGGCCGGCGAACATGTTGGCGAAGAGCCGCAGTGCCAGGGTGACCGGCCGGACGACGAAGTTCTGCAGGAACTCGATCGGAATCAGCAGGAAGTGCATCGGCCACGGCACGCCGGGCAGGATGAGGCTCTGCTTGAGGTACTTGCCGAGGCCGTGCTTGCGGACGCCGACGTAGTTGTACATGACGTACGAGATGGCGGCGAGCACGATCGGGAACGCGATGTGCGAGTTCGGCGAGATCTGCAGGCCGGGCACGATGCTGAAGATGTTGGTCAGCAGGATGAAGCTGAACAGCACCGTGAGGTAGGGCGCGAAGCGGATGCCCGCGTTACCCATCTGCTCACGGGCGATGTTGTCCCGGACGAGCCCGTAGACCGCCTCGGCCGCCCACTGGCCCTTGCCCGGCACCAGCTTCGGCTTCCGGTACGCGGCCACGAAGAAGATGATCAGCAGCGCGACGGCGATCCAGATCATGATGCTGAACTTGGTGACCCAGGGGCCGGCCACGTTCGGCGGGTAGAAATCCCCGACGCTGGGGGGCCAGGGAAGGTCCTGGGCGACGACCAGCTGTCCGCTCACCGTGTCATCCTCCGCACTCAACAGACCCGCGCGTGCCGGAACTCAGGCACTGAGCCTCTTCATGATCAGGTAGATCGCCCCGGCCGCGCCGAGCATCATGCCGACGGCGACCCCGATGCCGGCTGGCAGACCGAGGAACCGCTCCGCCAACCAGCCGAGGCCACCCCACATCAGAATGCCGGCGAGAAGGTAACCCACGACGGCGCCCGCCACGCCGTCCGACGAGTGCTCGTCGGACTTGTGGGAGTGGGGGTCATCGGCCATGACGTGGCGAACAATATCAGCAGGGGCGCGCGGGGATGTGCGGCACCCCCCACACTGCGGACAGCGTGCGGGCCGTGCTGCGGGCGCGTCAACCTCGCGCCACGTTACTCCTGTCGCGCCCGTCAGGGCACCCGCCGGACCGGACACGATTCGGCGAAGTCACTCGATGTCGTCGCGACGCTCGAAGGTGGGCAGTGGAGACCTCATCGCCCAGGTCAGGTGGGCGCCGGTCCACACCACCACGGCCGCGATGATGGCCACGCCCATGTCCGGCAGGCCGGGCCAGCCGGTGGCCGCCACGGCGGCCATCACCACGCCCAGAATCACGATCTTGGTGGCGTAGGTGACCAGCCCGACCGACATGATCATCCTGGGGTGGACGGCGTCCGCCCAGGCCACCGAGAGGCTGGAGATCAGGTAGCTGACGATCACCAGCGCCACGCCGGCCGCGAACCCGGCCGCACCGGTCGGCCCGCGCAGCAGCGCCGCCACCGGCACCCCCACCACCGCGAGCGCCGCGCACGCCAGCAGCGGCAGCCGCAGGTGGGTCAGCCGGGCCCGGATCGCGCCGGGCTCACCCGCCCGTGGCGCGGTCATCGGGGGTACGCCGGGAAGGCGGCGGCCAGCTCGGCGACCTCACGGGCCACTGCGGTCAGCGTGTCGGCGCCGCCGGGGGCACCCGGATCGGTGCGTACCGCACGCGCGATCAGCCCCGCGATCCGGCCCATCTCCCCCTCGCGCATGCCCTGGGTGGTCACGCTCGGCGTACCCACCCGGATGCCGGAGGCGACGAGCGGCGGCTGCGGGTCGTACGGGATGGCGTTCTTGTTCAGGGTGATGCCGGCGGCCTCGCAGCGGGCCTCGGCCTCGGCGCCGGTCACGCCCGCCTCCCGCAGGTCCAGCAGCGCCAGGTGGGTGTCGGTGCCGCCGGAGACCGGCCGCAGGCCGTCGGCGGCCAGGCCGTCGGCGAGCGCCCGCGCGTTCGTGACCACCTGGGCGGCGTACGTGCGGAACTCCGGCTGCGCGGCCTCGCGCAGCGCGACCGCCTTGGCCGCGACCGCGTGCATCAGCGGACCGCCCTGGGTGAACGGGAAGACCGCCTTGTCGATCCGCGCGGCGAGCGACTCCCGGCAGAGGATCATGCCGCCGCGCGGGCCGCGCAGCACCTTGTGGGTGGTCGCGGTGACCACGTCGGCGTACGGCACCGGGGACGGGATCGCGCCACCGGCGACCAGGCCGATGAAGTGCGCGGCGTCCACCATCAGGTACGCGCCGACCTCGTCGGCGATCTCCCGGAACCGGGCGAAGTCGATGAGCCGGGGGTACGCGGTCGCGCCACAGATGATCAGCTTGGGCCGGTGCGCCCGGGCCAGGTCGCGTACCTCGTCGTAGTCGATCGTCTCGTTGTCCGGCCGGACCGTGTAGCCGACCGGGTGGAACCACTTGCCGGAGAAGTTCACCCGGCTGCCGTGGGTCAGGTGCCCGCCGTGCGGCAGGTCCATGGCCAGCACCGTGTCACCCGGCTGCACCAGGGCGGCGTACGCGGCCAGGTTGGCGCTCGCCCCGGAGTGCGGCTGGACGTTCGCGTGCTCGGCGCCGAACAGATCCTTCGCCCGGGAGACGGCCAGCGTCTCGGCCCGGTCCACCTCGGCGCAGCCGCCGTAGTAGCGCCGCCCCGGGTAGCCCTCGGCGTACTTGTTGGTGAGCGTGGAGCCGAGCGCGGCCAGCACCGCCGGTGAGGTGAGGTTCTCGCTGGCGATCAGTTGCAGACCGCCGCGCAGCCGGTCCAGCTCACCCAGCACCACCTCGGCGATCTCCGGGTCGACGGTACTGAGCTGCTGGAAGTCCGGCCCCCAGAAGATGTCCCTCGCGTTCTCCACAGCGAAGGAGTCTACGGAGCCGCACACTGGATGCCGTGAGATGCCTCGTCACCGGTGCGACCGGCTACATCGGCGGGCGCCTCGCGCCCCGGCTGCTGGCCGAGGGGCACACCGTACGCTGCCTGGCCCGTACCGCCGGGCGGCTGCGGGACGTGCCGTGGGCGGCCGAGGCGGAGATCGTCGAGGGTGACCTGCGCCGCCCGGAGACGCTGCCGGCCGCGTTCGAGGGCGTGGAGGTCGCGTACTACCTGGTCCACTCGCTCGGCCAGCGCGGCTTCGAGACGGCCGACCGGGAGGCGGCGACGAACTTCGCCGAGGCGGCGCGCGCCGCGGGCGTACGCCGGATCGTGTATCTCGGCGGGCCGGAGCCGCCGGAGCGCGACGGCCTGCCCTCGGCGCACCTGCGCTCCCGGGCGGAGGTGGCGCGGATCCTGCTGGACAGTGGCGTGCCGACGGTGGTGCTGCGCGCCGCCGTGATCATCGGGTCGGGTTCGGCCTCGTTCGAGATGCTGCGCTACCTGACCGAACGGCTCCCGGCGATGGTCACCCCCCGCTGGGTACGCAACCGGATCCAGCCGATCGCGGTCCGGGACGTACTGCGCTACCTGGCCGGCTGCGCGCACCTGCCGCCCGGCGTCAACCGGGCCTTCGACATCGGCGGTCCGGACGTGCTGACCTTCGCGCAGATGATGCAGCGCTACGCCCGGGTCGCCGGGCTGCGGCGCCGGGTCATCCTGCCGGTACGTCCGCTCACCCCGTCGCTCTCCTCGCACTGGGTCGGCCTGATCACGCCGGTGCCGAACGCGATCGCCAGGCCGCTGGTGGAGAGCCTGGTGCACGAGGCGGTGGCACACGAGCACGACATCGCCGAGTACGTGCCGGACCCGCCGGACGGTCTGATCGGCTTCGACCAGGCGGTCGCGCTGGCGCTGAACAAGGTGCGCGACGCGCAGGTGGAGACGCGCTGGTCGAACGCGAGCGGGCCGGACGCGCCCGCCGAGCCGCTGCCGTCGGACCCGCACTGGTCCGGCGGCACCGCCTACACCGATTTGCGGGAGCGGACGGTGGACGCGCCGCCGTCCGCGCTGTGGCGGGTCATCGAGGGCGTCGGCGGCGAGCACGGCTGGTACTCGTTCCCGCTGGCCTGGTCGGTGCGCGGCTGGATGGACCGGCTGGTCGGCGGCGTCGGGCTGCGCCGGGGCCGGCGCGACCCGCACCGGCTCCAGGTCGGTGAGGCGCTGGACTTCTGGCGGGTCGAGGAGATCGTCCCGGGTGAGCTGCTGCGGCTGCGCGCCGAGATGCGGCTGCCCGGCCGGGCCTGGCTGGAGATGCGCGCCGAGCCGGCCGGGGACGGCCGCAGCCGCTACGTCCAGCGCGCCGTGTTCCTCCCGCACGGCCTGCCCGGCCACCTCTACTGGGCCTCGGTCGCCCCGTTCCACGCGGTCGTCTTCGGCGGGATGGCCCGCAACATAGCCCGAGGCGCCGAACACCCCGGCGGTTAGGAAGGTCAGTTGCCGGTTCGCGGACTGGTGCGCTGGAAGGCCACGGCCTGGCCGGGCGGGACGAAGTCGCGTACCGGCTCGTCGCGCAGCGACCACGCGAGGATACGGCCCACGGCGGCGATCTGCCGCTTCTGCACGCCTCCGCCGACCGCATCCCGGGGGTCGTCCGGGTTCGCGGCGATCGTCGCCACGGAGAGCTGCGGGGTGAACGCGACGACCGTCTCGGTGGCGTTCCGCTCCGAGCTGCCGGTCTTGCCCGCCACCGGCCGGCGCAGGCCCGGGGCCAGTTCCTCGGCCGTGCCGCCGTCGCAGCGCCGGTACATCGACTGGTCGCCGACCGGGCAGCGGCTGGCGTCGGCCGCCGCGCGGGCGACCTCGGTGTCGAGCACCTGCCGGCAGTCGGTGTTGCCGGCGGCCACCTTCCGGCCGGCCGGGTCGGTGATCGAGGTGACCGGCGTGGGCCGGCACCAGGTGCCCTCGGCGGCCACGGCGGCGTACGCGCCGGCCAGGTCCAGCGGCGTGGTGGCGGAGACGCCGAGCGTGAACGGCCCCCAGCTCTCGGCGCCCTCGCGGGCCATCCGGGCGTCCGCCGGGGCGCGGAACACGATGCCCAGCCGCTGGGCCATCTCGACCACCCGGTCCGCGCCGACGCGCTCGGTCAGCCACGCGAAGTACGTGTTCACCGACCGGCCGAACGCGTCCCACATGTCCCGGTCGCCGTCCATCCAGTAGGTGTTGGCGTTCTCCGGGCACCACCGGCCGCCGCAGCTCGCCGGGCCGGCGCCGACCGGGTACTGCGTCACGTAGACGCGCGGGGCGTCGAACTCGGTGTCCAGCGGCAGCCCGGCCTCCAGCGCGGCCAGCAGCGCGAACAGCTTGAACGTGGAGCCCGCCTGGTAGCCGGTGATGCCGCCACCGCCGGCCACCAGCTGGTTGACCGTGTTCGGGTAGTTCTGCTGCCCGGCCGGGTTGGCGGCCGTGCCGTAGGTGCGGTTCACCGCCATGGCCAGCACCCGGCCGGTGCCCGGTTGCACCACGGCGGTCGGCGCCGCCCGCGCGATCGTCTCCGGATAGATCTCCCGTACCTGCTCGCTCGCCTTGGCCTGCACATCCGGGTCGAGCGAGGACACGATCTTCCAGCCGCCGCGGCGCAACGTCCGCTGCCGCTCGTCGACGTTCTCGCCGAACGCCGGCTGGGCGTTCCACCACTGGGTGAACCAGTCGCAGAAGAAGCCCCAGTCGTTGTGGTCGGCAGGCACCGCGGCGCAGTCGTTCGGTGTGGTGTTGGGCTTGAGGGCCAGTTCCGTGGCCTTTGCCGCCTCGGCGTCGGCGGCGCTCGCCCGT
The DNA here is from genome assembly GCF_019038635.1 of Micromonospora sp. WMMB482. Taxonomy (NCBI): domain Bacteria; kingdom Bacillati; phylum Actinomycetota; class Actinomycetes; order Micromonosporales; family Micromonosporaceae; genus Micromonospora; species Micromonospora sp. WMMB482. The sequence goes on from NZ_JAHOPD010000020.1 coordinate 1,075,980, forward strand.
CCGGTCTCCACCATCCGGTCCAGCACGTACGCCCGCCGTTGCCGGGCCGCGTCGGCGTCGCCGTTGATCGGGTCGTCGGCCGGGGACCGGACCAGCCCGGCGAGCAGCGCCGCCTGGGCCAGCGTGAGGCGGTCCGGCGTGGTGGAGAAGTAACGCTTGCTGGCGGCGGCGATGCCGTACGCCCCGGCGCCGAAGTAGGCGATGTTCAGGTAGCGCCCGAGGATCTCGTCCTTGCCGATCTGCCGTTCCAGCGTCAGCGCGTACCGCATCTCGCGGATCTTGCGCCCGACGGTGATCTCGGTGGCGGCGGCCCGCTGCTCCTCGGTCAGCCGGGGGTCACCGGCCAGCGCGTTGCGCACGTACTGCATGGTCAGCGTGGACGCGCCCTGGCGGGTGCCCTCGCGGCGATTGGCCGTGAACGCCCGCGCCACGCCGCGCACGTCGACGCCGTGGTGCTCGTAGAAGCGCACGTCCTCGGCGGCCACGATGGCGTCGCGCATCACCGGCGCCACCTCGCCGACCGGCACGTCCACCCGGTCCTCGACGTAGAACGAGGTGATCAGCGTCCGCCCGTCGTTCGCGTACAGGTTGGAGCGCTGCGCCGGCTGCGGCGTCTTGAGCGCCTCCGGCAGCACCGTGTAGGGCATCAGGTTCTTCACACCGAGCCCGAAGACCAGCGCGGCCGGCAGCGCGGCGGCGGCCAGGGCCAGTCCGGCGAGCACGCCGGCGAGCACAACGGTGAACAGCTTGTCGAGATAGGCCCGGTTCATCAGCTCTCCCCGCAGGAGCCGGCCGTACGGACCAGTTCAGAATGACCGGAACGGCCGCTTTCGCCCCCGCCTTCCGCGAAATGCGCAGGAAGTTCGCGAGGAAGGATGAACCACGATCAGGGGAACAGGACGGCAGCCAGCGGCTGCACCGTCTCCTCGATCTCGTCGGCGACCCGGCTGAAGCACTGGTCGCCCCGGCCCCACGGGTCGTCCAGGTCGTCGGTGGGCAGCGCGGAGGCGTCTTGCCGGGCCGCGTCGGCGGCCGCGACGAGGGCGACGCCGCGCGCGTACACGGCGTCCGGCGTCGGCTCGGCAGCCGGCAGTGCGGACCGGTCCAGCCCGCCGAGCAGGCGGCCGAACTCACCGAGGACGAACGTGCGCGCGGCGGCGTCGGGCCGCAACGCCACCACGTACTCCTGCTGGTCGGCAGTGGCGGTGAGCACCAAATCGGCGGCGTCGATCAGGTCGGAGCGCAGCCGCCGGGCGGCGAAGCCCTCGGTGTCACCGCCGCGCGAGATCACCTGCCGGGCGGCGGGCGGGTTCATCTCCTCCCCCGCGTGCCAGCCGCCGGTGCCGGCGCTGTGGCTGTGCACGAGCGCGTCCGACCCGGCCGGGTCGACGTCGAGGCGGGCCAGCCGCTCCCGGACCGCGAGCAGCAGCAGCCGCTCGGCCATCGGTGACCGGCAGATGTTGCCCATGCAGACGTGCAGGACGGTGAAGGGCGGCACTCAGACCCCCCGCTCGTCGAGGATGTCCGGCACGACCTCGCGCAGCTTCGCCAGCGTCACCGCGCCCTCGCGCAGCACCCGCGGCACGTCGCCGGTCAGGTCGACGATTGTGCTCGGCACCGGGTCGACCGCAGGCCCGGCCTCCAGGTACGCCCGGACTCCGTAGCCGAGCTGGTCGCGCGCCTCCTCGGCGGTTAGCGCGGCGGGCTGGCCGATCTTGTTGGCCGAGGCCACGGCCATCGGCCCGGTCTCCCGCAGCACCTCCAGCGCGACCGGGTGCAGCGGCATCCGCACCGCCACCGTGCCGCTGCTGTCGCCCAGATCCCAGGCCAGGCTCGGCGAGTGCTCCACCACGATGGTCAGCGCACCGGGCCAGAACGCCTCGACCAGGTCGCGGGCCGCGCCGGGCAGCGAGAAGACCAGGCCGTCGAGCGTGTGCCGGGAACCGATGAGCACCGGGGGCGCCTGCCGGGCGCCACCCTTGGTGTCCGCCAGGGCCTTCACCGCGTACGGGGTGAAGGCGTCCGCCCCGATGCCGTAGACCGTGTCGGTCGGCAGGACGACGAGTTCCCCGTTCTTGACCGCCTCGATGGCAGCGGCGATGCCGCGGTCCCGGTCGGCGGGCGACCGACAGTCGTAGAGCATCACGAGGAGTCAGTCTGCCACGCCCGGGCGGGCTCGGCGTGGGTGCCGTCCGCCCGCCGGGACGCGCTCGCCCAGCGGGGCCGCCCGGCGAGGTCCCGGTGCTCCCGCACCCGGTCGTAGCGGCCGTCGCCGCGCAGCAGCGCCGGCACCGCCGCCGCGTGCGTGTCGTCGTGCTCGATGCCGATCGCGCCGCCCGGGCGCAGCAACGCGGCGGCCCGGCTGACCACCGGCCGGATCACGTCCAGTCCGTCCGCGCCGCCGAACACCGCCTCGTCCGGGTCGTGCCCGGCCACCTCCGGCGGCACGGTGACGGACCTCGGCACGTACGGCGGGTTGCAGAGCAGCACGTCGACCCGTCCGGCCAAATCGGCCAGCAGGTCCGGATCGGTCACGTCGGCGGCCACCACCTCGACCGGCCGGTCCCCGGCGGCGGCCCGGCCGGCCGCGTTGCGCCGCAGCCAGGTCAGCGCGGCCGGGGACCGCTCCACCGCCACCACCCGGGCCGCGGGCACCTCCTGCGCCACCGCGAGGGCGATCGCGCCGGAGCCGCTGCACAGGTCGACCACGAGCGGCGCGGCGTGCTCCCGGGCGCGCTCGATCCCCCAGCCGGCCAGCAGCTCGGTCTCCGGCCGGGGCACGAACACGCCCGGCCCGACGGCCAGCTCCAGGTGCCGGAAACCGGCCGAGCCGAGCAGGTGCTGCAACGGCTCGCGGGTCACCCGCCGCCCGACGAGCGCGTCCAGACGGTCGCGCTGCGCCGCGGTGAAACCGTCGGCGAGCGCCAGCCGACCCCGCGGCACTTCCAGGACGTACGCGGCGAGCTGCTCGGCCTCGGTGCGGGGCGCCTCGACACCGGCCGCCGCGAGCGCGCGCGCCGTCCGGGCGATCACCAGCGAGGGGCGTTCGCGTTCTGTCCCTTCGGACGGGTGTTGCGGGAGTGCGGTCACGCAATAATCATGAGGCGTCGCGGCCCACCTCACGAGCGGGTGCGTCCGGGCGCACACCGCAGGGAGGTCGCGAGTGGGCTGGCTCGACCAGGTCGAGGACCAGGTTGACGCTCTCCGCCGCGCTCGGTCACTGCAGGAGGCCAGCCGGTCCGCGGAGGCGTGCGCCCTGCTCGACCGCGTCATCCGCACCACCGACGACCCGTACGCCCGCGCCGACGCGCTGGTGCAACGCCTGTCCGCGCTGATCAATCTCGGCCGCACCGCCGAGTTCACCCGGGCCGTCGAGGACGCCTCCGCCGCCGTACGCGACCTGACCGAGCCCTACCTGCACGGGCACCTCAACGCGCTGGCCGCGCTCGCCGCCCACCACCAGGGCGCGCTGGACAGGTGCGTGATGCACCTGGTCCGGGCCGCTCGCGCGCTCAGCGCCGACGACACCCCCGACCGGGACACCGCCTGGGGCTGGCACGACCTGGCGATGGCGTACTCGTACCTGAGCTTCCACGGCCACGCTCTGGGCGCGATCGAGCGGGCCCGGGAGGTCGGGCTCAGCGTCGGCATCCCCGAGGAGACGTTCGCCGCCCCCGGGATCCGATTGCGCAACGCGGTCGCGCTCGACCACAACGGCGACAGTGACGGCTGCCTGCGGGTGCTGCGCGACGTCGCCGGCGACCTGGCCCGGTTCCTCCGGGGTGGCGGGGCCGGCAACCTGCGCCCGAGCAGCCTGGCCGCGTACGGCTATGCCGCCGCCCGGCGGGCCGCGCTCGGCGACCGGGTGGAGTCCGCCGGGGACGCCGACCCGAACCGGTTGCTCGGCCACGGCGGCGACAGCGCCCGCGCCCGCGACCTGCGCCAGCTCGGTCAGGTCTGCCTCGCGGTGGCCGCCGGCCGTCCGATCGAGGCGGTCACCCGGCTGGACTCGCTGCGGGTGTCCGACGAGACGCTCGGCGCGGCGGAGGCGCCCCGGCTGCGCAGCGTGGCGCTGGCGCGCGCCGGTGACCACGCGGGCGCGCACCGGGCCGACCGGCACGCGTTCCGGCTGGCGGCGCGGCGCAGCGACCGGCTGCGGGACGTCTACATCGACGGCATCGCCGCCCGGATCGACCACGAGGAGATGCGCCGCGAGGCGGCCCGGTACGAGGGCGAGGCGCTCACCGACCCGCTCACCGGCCTGCCCAACCGGCGCCGGTTGGAGCGCTACCTGGGCGCTGTGGTGTCCCGGGGTGAGCGGGTGGTGATCGGCGTCTGCGACCTCGACGGGTTCAAGGCGGTGAACACCCGCCACGGCCACCACTCCGGTGACCTCGTGTTGCAACGGGTCGCCGGGGTGATCAACCGGGTGATGCGGCGGGGCGACTTCGTGGCCCGCTACGGCGGCGACGAGTTCGTCGTGGTGCTGCCCGACACCGGCATGGCGGAGGCGGTCGAGGTGGCCCGCCGGATCGAGGCGGCCGTCCGCACCGAGGACTGGGAGTCCCTGGTGCCGGGCACGCCGGTCGGGGTGACGATCGGCTTCGCCGAGGTCGACGGCAGCACCACTGTCAGCGTCCGGGAGGCGCTGGGCGCCGCGTTCGAGCTGGCCGACCGGGAGATGCTGCGCGCCAAGGCGCGGTTGCGGGCAAGCTGAGCGGTAAGGAGGGGCCCCCTGTTAACGCCTCCGGTAGAGGAGGGGCCCCCGCTTAACACCTCAGCGGTCAGCGGCGGGACAGCTCGGTCTCGCCGGCCAGCCGGGCCGCGCGATCCGCCTCGGCCAGCGCGTCGAGCACCCCGTCCAGTTCGCCGGCCAGCGCCAGGTCGAGGTTGTACGCGGTGTAACCGATGCGGTGATCGGTGATCCGGTTCTGCGGGAAGTTGTAGGTGCGGATCCGCTCGGACCGGTCTACGGTGCGGACCTGCGCCTTGCGGGCGTCCGACGCCGCCGCGTCCGCCTGCTCCTGGGCGGCGGCCAGCAGGCGGGCGCGCAGGATACGCATGGCCTGCTCCCGGTTCTGCAACTGCGACTTCTCGTTCTGGCAGGAGACCACGATGCCGGTCGGCACGTGGGTGATCCGTACCGCCGAGTCGGTGGTGTTCACCGACTGCCCACCGGGACCGGACGAGCGGAACACGTCGATGCGCAGCTCGTTCGGGTCGATGGTGACGTCCACGTCCTCCGCCTCGGGCAGCACCAGCACACCGGCGGCGCTGGTGTGGATCCGGCCCTGCGACTCGGTGACCGGGACGCGCTGCACCCGGTGCACGCCGCCCTCCCACTTGAGCCGGGACCAGACGCCGTTGCCGCCCTCCGGCACACCCTTGCTCTTGATCGCCAGCGAGACGTCCTTGACGCCGCCGAGATCGGAGTCCTGCGCGTCGATCACCTCGGTGACCCAGCCGTGCCGCTCGGCGTACCGGGTGTACATCCGCAGCAGGTCACCGGCGAACAGCGCCGACTCCTCGCCGCCCTCGCCGGCCTTGATCTCCACGATCACGTCCTTGGCGTCGTGCGGGTCGCGCGGGATGAGCAGTTCCGCGAGCCGCTCCTCCAGCGCCGGCAGGGAATCGGCGATGGTGTCCGCCTCGGCGGCGAAGGACGCGTCCTCGGCGGCCAGCTCCCGGGCGGCGGCCAGATCGGCGCGGGCCTGCTCCAGCTCACCGGCCGCCTTGTGCAGCGGGACCAGTTCGGCGTACCGACGACCGACCCGCCGGGCGGTGCCCTGGTCGGCGTGGATGGCCGGGTCGGCCAGCCGCCGCTCCAGCTCGGCGTACTCGTCGAGGAGGGCGGCCAGGCGCTCACTGCTCATGCTGCGGATGCTCCTTGGAGATGGAACCCGGCACAAACGGACGAACGCCCGCGCCCGGCAGAAGCCGGACACGGGCGTCGTCGACGGAGCTACTTGGCCTTCTTGGCCTGAACCTTGGCGTACTTCTGCTGGAACTTCGCGACCCGGCCGGCGGTGTCCAGCACGCGCTGCTTACCGGTGTAGAACGGGTGGCAGGCGCTGCAGGTCTCGACGCTGATGGCGCCGCCCTTGGCGGTGCTGCGGGTCGTGAACGTGTTACCGCAGGAGCAGCGGACCTCGGTGGTCACGTACTCCGGGTGGATGTTGGGCTTCATGTCGCCTCGGTCCTTTCGTCGGTGGTCGCCGGGTCGCCGTCGGTGCGCCCCGTCGTCACGACGGGCTCGGGCGTGAACCGGAACCGGTGGCCGATTGACCAGTCTGCCACGGGCGTCTTCCACCCGGCACAGGAGGTCCGCCACCCCCAACGCCGGCCCACCCGTCAGCATTCCCACCCCCACCCCACCCACTCCCCCACCGGCCCGCCCGCCGCGGCCCGGCGCGGCGCGGCGCGGCGCGGCGCGGCCGGGCCGGGCCGGGCCGGGCCGGGCCGGGCCGGGCCGGGCCGGGCCGGGCCGGGCCGGGCCGGGCGATCATGAAGTTGACGGCACTTCCTGCCCCCTTTGTCCCAGCCAACCTCATGATCAACTGGGTCAGGGGGTCCAGGCCATTCAGGTGGGCCGGAAGGCGTGCCACGGATTCGCGGGTGAGTGGAGCGCCGTGGGTGTCTGCGGACCGTTTTGACACCCATGGCGCTCCACTCGGGCGGGCGGCGCGGGGCGGCGCACGCGGGGACGCCGGGAGGGCGGGACGCCTGGAAGGCCCGGAGGGCCCAGAAGTGCGGGAGGGCCGGAACAGCGGGTGGCCGGGAGGGTGGGCGGGCCGGGTAGGGCGGGTGCCCGGTGAGGCTGGTAGGGCGGGTGGGACCGGCGGAGGCCGGCGGAGGCCGGCGGAGGCCGGCGGAGGCCGGCGGAGGCCGGCGGAGGCCGGCGGAGGCCGGCGGAGGCCGGCGGAGGCCGGCGGAGGCGGGGCTCCTCCGAAGGTGAGGAGCCCCGGCCCCGGGGTCAGGAAGCGGGCGCCTGCACCGCGGCGGTGGTGGTGGTCACCGTCACCTCGGCCTTCACGCCGTTCACCGTCACCGTCAACTGCACCTGGGCACCCGGACGCAACGCGGTGAGCTTGCCGGTGACCGGGTCGAACCAGGCCGCGTGCCACGGTCGTACGCCCGTCACGCCACCGATGTGCAGGTTCGGCGAGCCGGACCAGTCGGCGCTGACCGGTGCCGCCACCGGCACCTGCCGGCCGCTGGGCTGGGTGAGCGTGGCCGTGACGCCGACTGACGCTCCCCGGCGCACCTGCGCGGGCGCGGTCAGCGCGAGCCGGTCGACGTGGGCGTGCATCTCCGCGCTGACCCACCGCGGTCCTTCGGCCAGCGGGTCACGGCGGGCCCGCTCGGCCTCCCTCGGCGTCACCGGGTCCACGCCGAACTCGGTCCAGCCGGTGAACCCGCCGAGCGAGGCCGGCGTGGACGGGTCCTTGCCCGAGTTGCCGTTGATCACGTACGGCACGCCGTCCACCCGGTCGGCGTGGAACGTGCCGACGTGGCCGTTGACCATCAGCGCGCCCTTGCCGGTGCGGTGCTGGAAGTCCGCCAGCCACTGCTCGACCAGTGCCGCCTCCTTGCGATCGCCCAGCTGGCTGGCCCTGGCCGGGCTCGGGTCGCGCGGCGGGTGGTGGAAGAACACCGCCACCGAACCGACCGAGCGGTCGGCGGCGGCCTCGTCGAGCGTCCGGCGCAGCAGCTCCACCTGGTCGAACCCGCCCCCGCGCAGCGAGCCGGTGGCGGTGCTCAGCGTCAGGAACCGGGTGCCCCGGTGGTCGAAGACGCGCGAGGTGTCCCCGAAGACGCTGCGGAAGTTGTCGATCGGCGCACCCATGATCTCGTGGTTGCCCGGCACGTAGTGGTACGGCACCTCGCCGTCCAGCTCCTCGTCCAGGAGGCGCTTGGCCAGCGCGAAGTCCGCCGGGTAGGCGGTGTCCACGAAGTCACCGTTGATGATCAGGAAGTCCGGCCGGGCGGCGCGGACCTCGCGCAGCGTACGGCGGGCCTGGGCGACCAGGTCGCTGTCCGGGTTCGCGGCGACGAACTGGGCGTCGGAGAGCACCGCGAAGCGCCAGGGCGCGCCGTCCACAGTGCCGTCCCGGACCACCACCCGGTCGGTGCGGTTGGGCTCCGGCGGCGCCTGCACGTCCGGCGGCACCCGGGCCACCAGGTCGTCGATCACCAACTCGCTGCGGTACTGCTCGGCCGGGTCGGTCTCGGCCACGTAGAACCGGCGCACCCGCACCGGGTACTGCACGCCCGGCGGCACGGCGAACTCGACGTACTTCCAGCCGGTCCAGTCCAGGTACGGGCCGCGCAGCACGAACTGGGTGTCCTGCGCGTCGTGCAGGTGCAGGCTGGGCCACTCGCCGGTGCCGTTCGCCTTGATCCACATGCCGAACGCCTGCGGCTGGCCGGGGACGTCGATCCAGGCGGGCGGGTCGGCGTACGCGGCCCGGGTGCCGGTGGACTGGCTGAAGTCGTACGACATCAGCAGCCCGCCGCCGGTGTGCCCCTCGGCCGGGGCGACCGACCCGGAGGCTCGGGCCTGGCTGAACTTCCAGGACGCGGCGTCGTCGAATCCGGCCACCGGAACGTCGGTGAGCCCGACCGTCACCGGCAGGACCGTGCTGCGGTTGCCGACCCGCGCGGTGACCAGCGCCGAGCCGGTCGCGGCGAGCGCCTTGACGGACAGGTTGCCGTCGGCGGTGGGGGTGACGGCGAGCAGGTCGCTGTCGTACTCCAGCTTCAGGTCGGCCGGCTCGATCGGTGCGGTGTTGCCCTCGGCGTCGTAGCCGACGACGCCGAACACACCGCTGTCACCGGCCCGGTCCAGGCCTACCCGGTCGACGGTGCCGTCGATGCGCGCCAGCGGGCCGAGCACTGTCAGCTCGATGCTGCCCCGGGCCCGGCCGCGGGCGGCCGTGACCGTGCTGCGGCCGGGGACGACGGCCCGGAACACGCCGTCGCCGTCCACCCGGCCGTGGGTGGCGTGCCAGCGCGGCTCGCCGGCGGCCGGGCCGTACGTCTCGTCGTATCCGGCGGCGGTGAGCCGGCGGGTGAGGCCGGGGAAGACCCGGTCCGGCCGGCCGCCGCGCACCGGCGCGACACCGGGTGCGGCGGTCGGGTCGCTGGCGGTCTCCAGCCAGTAGCCGGTGAGCCGGCCGCTGCCCTTCGGGGCGTAGACGGCGAGCCCGTTGGGCACCGGCCGCTCGCTGCCGTCGGAGGGGCTGTTCTCCACCTGGACCGTGGCCGCGCCCGGCTCCCGGGCGAGCAGCGTGGAGGAGCCGCCGCCGTCGAGGTTGAGCGCGTTCGCGGCGCCCAGCTCGGCCATCATGCGGCCCATCTCGGTCTGCGTGACGCCCCGGCTGTCCACCTGCCGCCCGTCCACCGTCATCATGATCATCTTGCGGCCGTCGGCGGAGAAACCGACAGCGGTACGCGGAGCGAGCGACTGGTCGGCGATGCTCTGCACGACGCCGTCGCGGACCAGGACGTTGCCGCCGCCCACCGCGGCGCGCAGGTCACCGCCGTCGGAGGCCCGTGGCCGCCAGGTCAGGTCCACCGCGTCGCCGGGACGCAGCGCGGCGAGCGCGTCGGCGCCGGCCTCGCGGGCGAGCAGCACGGTGCTGCCGGCCGGGATCGGCCCCTCGCCCGCCGTGGCGGCCACGCTCGCCACCCGGCCGCCGGTCAGTGTCACCTCGACCGTCCGGGCCGCGCCCTCCACCGCCCGCTGGCGGGTGTACGACCCCCAGAGCGGCGTGAACACGCCCACGCCGTCGCGCTGCACCATGTTGTTGAACTGGGTGAGCGGCACCGGCCCGGCGGGCAGCGCCGCGGTGCCCTCGAAGCCGACCTGGACGATCCGGCCGATGCCCTGGGCACTGATCCCGACGGCGTTGGGGTGCCCGGCGACCGGCGACTGCACCAGCTCGCCGGAGCGGACGCCGACGCCCTGGGCGGCACCGGAGTTGTTGATGTCGAAGAAGTCGCCGTTGACCGCCGCGACGGCACGGGACCGGTCCACCGCGGCGCGCAGCGGCTCGTCCTTGGTGACCTCGCCGGAGTTCACGTAGTCCACTGTGAGCCCGCCGGCCAGGTCGGCGGTGAGGGCGTCGGCGCGCAGCCAGCCGGCCGCGTCGTACCTGTCGAAGGAGGTCAGGTCGAGGCCGGGCGCGACCGGCCGGGTGGTCTTGGCGGTCTCCAGGCCGCCGGCCGGTTCGACACCGGCGAGCGCGACGGCGGAGTCGGGGCGGGACGAGGCGCGTGGCGCGTCCTCAGCGGCGGTGGCGGCCGACGGTGCGACGACCGGCGGCGCGGCCGTTGCGGCGGAGGGCGGCGACGCGGTGAGGGTCAGCAACGGCGTCAGCAGCAGGACGCCGGCGAGCTGGGCGGGTCGACTGCGGGTTCGCATGGACGACAGTCAACCCGAGGGTGAATAGAAGTTTCAATACCTCACGGCTTAACCGTAGAAAAACTTCACGGTCGGCCGCCCGGCACGCGACGAGGGGCACGGCCGATGCGGCCGTGCCCCTCGTTCGCCGGATCCGTCAGCTCACTCGCCCGGAGTGGACTTCGCGATCTGCATCAGGAACTCGATGTTGGTGCGGGACTGCTTGAGCCGGTCCAGCAGGAGGTCGAGCGCCGCCTGCGAGTCCAGCGAGTGCAGCACCTTGCGGAGCTTGTGGATGATCGCCAGCTCCTCCGGCGCGAGCAGGACCTCCTCCTTGCGGGTGCCGGAGGGGTTGATGTCGATCGCCGGGAAGACCCGCTTGTCGGCGATCTTCCGGTCCAGCTTCAGCTCGGCGTTACCCGTGCCCTTGAACTCCTCGAAGATGACCGTGTCCGCCATGGACCCGGTCTCCACCAGCGCGGTGGCGAGAATGGTCAGCGAGCCGCCGTTCTCGATGTTGCGCGCCGCGCCGAGGAAGCGCTTGGGCGGGTAGAGCGCGGTGGAGTCGATACCACCCGACATGATCCGGCCGCTGGCCGGCGCCGCCAGGTTGTACGACCGCCCGAGCCGGGTCACCGAGTCGAGCAGCACGACCACGTCGTGCCCCAGCTCGACCAGGCGCTTCGCCCGTTCGATCGCCAGCTCCGCCACGGTGGTGTGGTCCTGCGGCGGACGGTCGAACGTGGCCGCGATGACCTCGCCCTTCACCGACCGCTGCATGTCGGTGACCTCTTCCGGCCGCTCGTCGACCAGCACCACCATCAGGTGGCACTCCGGGTTGTTGCGGGTGATCGCGTTCGCGATCGCCTGCAGCACCATCGTCTTACCGGCCTTCGGCGGCGACACGATGAGCGCCCGCTGGCCCTTGCCGATCGGCATGACCAGGTCGATCACCCGGGTGGTGAGGATGTGCGGCTCGGTCTCCAGCCGCAGGCGCTCCTGCGGGTAGAGCGGCGTGAGCTTGTAGAACTCCGGCCGGCGCTTCGCCTCGTCCGGCTCCATCCCGTTGATGGTGTCCAGCCGGACCAGCGGGTTGTACTTGTCGCGCCGCTGCTCGCCGTCCCGCGCGGCCCGCACGGCGCCGGTGATCGCGTCACCTCGGCGCAGGCCGTACTTCTTGATCTGGGACATCGAGACGTACACGTCGTTCGGGCCGGCCAGGTAGCCGGTGGTCCGGACGAAGGCGTAGTTGTCGAGCACGTCGATGATGCCGGCCACCGGGACGAGCACGTCGTCCTCGCCGACCTGCGGCTCGCGGCCGCCACCGCTGTCGCCCTCGCCCCGCTCGCCGCGACCGCGACGACGGTCCCGGAACCGGCTGCGCCGGCCCCGCCGGCCGCCGCCCTCGTCGTCGTCGCCGTCGTTGTCCCGCTCGGCGCGCTGACCACGGTCGTTGCGGTCACCCCGGTCGTTGCGGTCGTTGCGGTCGCCGCCCCGGTCGCCGCGCTCGTTCCGGTCGTTGCGCTCGGCGCGGTCGCCCCGGTCGTTGCGGTCGCCCCGGTCGTTGCGGTCGGCGCGGTCACCACGGTCGTTGCGGTCACCACGGTCGTTGCGCTCACCGCGCTCGCCCCGGTCACCGCCGCGCTCGCCACGCTCGGCCCGCTCGCCGCCACGCTCGGCCCGCTCGCCGCCACGCTCGGCCCGGTCACCGCCGCGCTCACGGCCCCGGCCCTCGTTGCGCTCACCGCGCTCGGCCCGGTCGCCGGTCTCGGCGGGCGCCTCCTCGGCGCGCGTCGTCTCGGCCGGCCGCGCCTCGGTAGCCGGCGAGGTCGCCGGCGCCTCAGCCGGTCGCGCCTCGGTGGTCGCGGCGGCGGCCCGGCTGCGGCGACCACGGGTGCGACCCTCGGTCACCTCGGCGGCCGGCGCCTGCTCGGCGGGGCGTGCCTCGGCCCGCTCCTCACGGACCTCCGCGTGCACCTCCTCACGGGCGGGAGCGGACGCAGCCGCCACCTCGGCTCGCGGTCGAGGGGTTCCGGCCGCGGCGCCGCCCTGCTGCCGCTCGGTGATGGCACTGATCAGCTCGCCCTTGCGCATGCGAGCGGTGCCCGAGATGCCGAGCGAAGCGGCCAGGCTCTGGAGCTCCGGCAGCAGCATCGCCGACAGACCGGTACCGCTCCGCCGGCGGCGCGTGGGGGCGGCGGTGGTGGCATCGCCAGCGACGTTGGAAACATCCGACGTCACGTCGGTGGTGTCGCTCAATGGATTCCTTCCCTCGATAGGCCGGGGCTGCCCGGAGTCGTGGAACCAGGTGGCCGGGCGGCCTCGGTGCACCCGCCTCGCATGGACGCGTCGCGGGAGTCTGTGACACAGCAGCCGGTGGTTTCCCGACTCACCACCATCGGTGAGCAGGTCTCGCCGTCTGCGGCGACCTGTGGAAACTGCGGTGCGGCGTGGGCCTTGAGCAGGGGTGACGGGCTACCGCCGAGAGCTTCGGGGGTGCGCCGAACCGCAGGAAGATCGCATGCTTCGCGGCTGTGCTAGGTCTAGAGCGTAATCGCCTCGTCCGACCTGCGGCAACAGGGCCCCGCTCGGCGTGTCAAAGTCTACCCCGGATGACCCGGGCACCGCTGACATCTATCGGCAACTCCCACCGCCGCCAATCTGTTCCCGCCTGGAACCCCGCCGGAACCTCGGAGAGCGCCAACACGGTCGGACCCGCCCCACTGACCACAGCCGCCACATCCGCCGCACGAAGCGCGGCGACGAGCGCCGCCGTGCCGGGCATCCCCGGTGCCCGCTGGTCCTGGTGCAGCCGGTCGACGGTGGCGGGCAGCAGCAGCGCGGGATCGGCCGTCAACGCGTGCACCAGCAGGGCCGCCCGGCCCGCGTTCGACGCCGCGTCGGCGTGCGGCACGGTGGCCGGCAACGCCGCCCGGGCCACCGAGGTCAGGCCCTGCTCGGCGGGCACGAAGACGGTCGGCCGCACCGCCGCCGCCACCGGCAGCGAAACCGCCCGCGCGCCGCCCGGCTCGGTCCAGGCGATGGTGAAGCCGCCCAGCAGGCAGGGGGCGACGTTGTCCGGGTGCCCCTCCAGCTCGGCCGCCAGTCGCAGCGCGGCGTCGTCGCCCATCCGCCGGTCGCCGTCGGTCACCAGCGCGCGGGCCGCCAGCACCCCGGCCACGATCGCCGCCGACGACGAGCCGAGCCCTCGGGCCTGCGGGATGCGGTTGACGCACTCCAGCACCAGGCCGGCCGGCTGCGCGCCGAGCGCGTCGAAGGTGGCCCGCATCGCGGTGACGATCAGGTGCCGCTCGTCCGACGGCAGCTCCCCGGCGCCCTCGCCGGTGACCGACACCCGTACGCCGCCGTCTGTCACCTCGGCCGTGACGTCGTCGTGGCGGCCCAGGGCCAGCCCGAGCGCGTCGAAGCCGGGGCCCAGGTTGGCGCTGGTCGCGGGCACCCGGACCCGCACCGGGCCGGAGGTGAATGTGGTCGGCACCGGCTCATGCTAGGACGTCACCCCGACAGCCCGGCCGGACCGCCCGGAGCGTGGGACCGGCATGTCAGCCGGCGCGCTCGGGGGCCGGCGCTTCGGCCGGGTCGGTGAGCGAGAGCCGCCGGGTGGCGAACCGCCAGCCGATCGCGTACACGACGGTGACCAGGCCACAACCGGCCAGCACGGTACGCTCGTCCACCCGGTCCACCACGAGCGCCACCACCAGCTGGCTCACCGCGATGGCGAGCGTCGCCAGCATCATGTCGGTGGCGAAGACCCGGCCGCGGAGCCGGTCCGGCACCTCGCCCTGCAAGGCGTAGTTGGACAGCACCCAGTTGCTGCCACCGCCCAGGTGGGCCAGGAACACCAGAACCAGCACCAGCGGGAACCAGGTCACCACCGAGGCGCCCAGGTAGGCCAGGCCGTACATCGACATGGACAGCGCCAGGCCGGTGAGCAGCCAGGCCCGGTTGCTCAGCACCCGGTGCATCATGATCGGGCCGACCAGGGCCCCGGCGCCGCGGGCGGCGAAGAGCAGCCCGGCGCCGACCGCGCCCACTCCGTACACCCCCGCGAGCAGCGGGAAGACGGTGAGCACGCCGTTGCCCAGGCCGACCGCCGACTTGACAGTGACCAGCGCCAGCACGCGCGGGCGGTGGGCGATGTAGCGCAGTGCCTCGCGGATCGCCGCCCACGTGCGCGGCACCGCCGCCGCCGGGTCGCGCGGCGCCTGCAACGGCCGGCGGATCAGCGCGGCCAGGCCCGCGGCGGCGACCAGGCCGACGGCGGCCACCCAGAAGCTGGCGTACGGGCCGGCGGCGGCGCTCAGGATCCCGCCGAGCGAGGCGCCGACCACAGTCATCGTGCCCCAGGCCGAGCCGGCCACCGCGTTACCGGCGGCCAGATCCTCCGGGTCGACCACGTTCGGCAGCGCGGCCTGGGCGGCGGGCGAGTAGAACGCCTTCGCCACCGCCACCAACGCGATCGCCGCCAGCGCCAGCCAGGCCGTACCGGCGCTTCGCACGCCGAGCAGCAGCAGCACCCCGGCCAGCGCGCCCATGTTGGCCACCATCATCACCTTGCGGCGGTCGAACCGGTCGGCGACGGTCCCGGCGTACGGGAGCAGCAACGCGGTCGTGCCGGTGTCCACCGCCAGCACCAGCGCGCCCCAGACGCCACTGCCGGTCAGGTCGGGCAGCAGCACCAGCAGCGGCACCATGACGAACCAGTCCGCGCCGAAGACCACCAGCTCGGCGAGGAACAGATGGCGGAAGTCGCGGTTGCGGACGAGGACCGAGAGGGTGGGTGACACCCGGGCACCCTACCGGGCCGCCCCGGGCACGGCAGCCGCTGAAATCGTGTGGAGCACCACCGGGGTGCCCGTCGTCGAAGCTCGGTCTGTCCGGCGCGAGGCGGCGGGAGGGGCCCGCGCGGGGCCCCTCCCGGTCCGTCACTCGGTGGGCGGGAGCGGCGACTGGCGGCTCTTGGGCAGGCGCAGCACCTCGAACTGGTCGGTGCCGTCCACGAGCGCGCCGGACGGGCGGGCGGGCGGCGGCGCGACCTCGGCCCGCTCCTCGGCCCGCTCCCCGCCGCCGACCGCCACCGGCACCGGGTCCGGCTCCGGCTGCGGCTCGACCGGCTCGGGAGCGCCGCCCCGCCGCCGGTTCCGGAACGAGCCCTTGGTGTGCTCGACCATGGTGTAGAGCGTCGGCACCAGCACCAGCGTCAGCATCGTCGAGCTGAGCAGGCCGCCGATCACCACGACCGCGAGCGGCTTGGAGATGAAGCCGCCCTCACCGGTCAGGCCGAGCGCCATCGGCAGCAACGCGAAGATGGTGGCGACGGCGGTCATCAGGATCGGCCGCAGGCGGCGCCGGCCGCCCTCGACCACAGCCTCGGTCACGTCCATGCCGTGGGCCCGGTACTGGTTGATCAGGTCCAGCAGCACGATCGCGTTCGTCACCACGATGCCGACCAGCATGAGCACGCCGATCAGCGCCGGCACGCCCAGCGGCGTACCGGTGACCAGCAGCAGCCCGATCGCGCCGGTCGCGGCGAACGGCACCGAGATCAGCAGGATCAGCGCCTGGGTCAGGCTGCGGAACGTGGCCACCATGATCAGGAAGACGATCGCGATGGCCGCCAGCACCGCGAGACCGAGGTCCGCGAACGCGTCCGCCTGGTCGGCGCTCACGCCGCCGATCACGTACGTGGCGCCCGGCACGTCCAGCGCGTCCAGCCGCTTCTGCAGCTCCTGCGTGGTGGCGCCGAGGTTCGAGCCGGTCGCCGTGCCGGTGACCGAGACGCTGCGCTCCCCGTCGATCCGGGTCACCTGCTGCGGGCCGTCGACCTGCTCGACGTCCGCGATCGCGTCCAGCGGCACCGCGCCGACCCGCAGCGCCCGCAGCTCCTCGACGGTCAGCGGCGGACGGGCGCCACTGCTGAGCACCACGTTCTGCGCCGTACCGTCGAGCGTCACCTGCCCGAGCGGCGCCCCGCGGTACGTCTGCGCGACGAGCTGCCCGACGGCCGCCTCGGTGAGACCCGCGCGGGCCGCGGCCACCCGGTCCACTGTGACCTCGACTCGCGGCACCTGGGTGGCCAGGCTGCTGGTGACGTCCTCCACGCCCGGCGTGCCGGCCATCGCGCCCCGTACCGCCTCGGCCGCCCGGGTCAGCGTCTCCTGGTCGGCGGCCTGCACGACCACCTCGACCTGGTTGGCGGAGGCGTTCTGCCCGCCGCCGAACGTCACCTCGCCGACCTCCGCGCCGAGCGCGTCGAGCTCCTTGCGCAGGCCCTGCCGTACCGTCGCGGCGTCGGTGTCGTCGGAGAGCGACAGCGACCAGGTGGCCCGGTCGCTGCCGCCACCGGCGAACGGGTTGTCGCCACCACCGGCGCTCACCTGGTAGGTCTCCACCCCCGGCGTACGCCGCAGCACCTCCTCGACCCGCGCGGCGGCCCGGTCGGTGCCGGCGAGCGACGTGCCGGGCGGCATCTCCTGCCGGATGGCGAGCGTGTCCTGGCCGGAGTCGTCCAGGAAGTTGGTCTCCAGCTTCTGCGCCAGGCCGAACGTGCCCAGCAGCACGAGCAGGCCGAGACCCACAGTGGCCCAGCGGGTCTTCCGGGAGCGGGTGGCGAAGTCGATCACCGGCAGGTACGCCCGCTGCAACGGGTTACGCAGTTCCTTCTCCTCGGCGGCCCGCCGGGCGGCGGCGTCGTCGGCACCGCCGCGCGGCCGCAGGAACCAGTACGCCAGCACCGGGATGACGGTCAGCGACACCAGCAGCGAGGCGAGCAGCGCCACCGTCACGGTGATCGCGAACGGGGCGAACAGCTGCCCGACGAAGCCGCCCACCAGGGCGATCGGCGCGAACACGGCGACCGTGGTGAGCGTGGACGCGGTCACCGCGCCGGCCACCTCACGGACCGCGGTGAGGATCGCGTCCCGCTTCGGTTCGCCGTACTCCAGATGGCGTTTGATGTTCTCCAGCACCACGATGGAGTCGTCCACCACCCGCCCGACGGCGATGGTCAACGCGCCGAGGGTGAGCAGGTTCAGCGAGTAGTCGCCGGACCAGAGCACGATCAGCGCGACCAGCACCGACAGCGGGATGGACACCGCGGTGACCACCGTCGAGCGCACCGAGAGCAGGAACACCAGGATCACCACGACGGCCATGACCAGGCCCAGCAGGCCCTCGGTGGTCAGGCTCTCGATGGACTTCTCGACGAACGGGGCCTGGTCGAAGACCACTGTCAGCTCGGCGCCGGACGCCGCCGACAACTCGTCCAGCCGGTCCCGGATCTCGTGCGAGATGTCCACCGCGTTGCCGTCCGGAGCGGCGGTCACCGCGATGCCGAGGCTCGGCTTGCCGTTGGTCCGGGTGAACGAGGTGGCCGGGGCGAGCTGCTGCTCCACGGCTGCGACGTCGCCGAGGCGTACCGGGGCGGCGGGTGCCGTGGTCAGCACGATGCCGCGCAGGTCGTCGATCGTACGGATCGGCGTGCCCACCTGCACCGGCAGCGACCGGTCGCCGTCGGCGAGCGCGCCCGCCGGCACCGCCACGCCGTTGCTCTTGAGCGCCGACGCGATGGCGGTCGGCGCCACCTTGGCGGCGGCCAGCTTCACCGGGTCCGGCGTGATCGTCACGACCTGGTTCCGGGCGCCGGTGACGTCCACGGAGCGGACCCCGTCCAGCGCCTCCATCTCCGGCACGACGGCGCTGCGCAGCTTCTCCGCCAGCGCCCGCTCGTCGCCGTCACCGGTCGCGGCGACCACCACTGCGGGCAGGTCGTCGGTGCTACCGGCGATCACCTGCGGGTCGACGCCCTCGGGCAGCTGGGAGTCGATCCGGTTGAGCGCGGTCTCCATCTTGTTGACCACGTCGTCCAGGTCGGTGCCGAACTCGTACTGCACCTGGACCGTCGCCGCGCCCTCGCGCGAGGTCGAGGTGACCTCGTCCAGGCCCGGGATGCCCTTGAGGCTGTTCTCGATCGGCTCGGCGACCTGGGATTCCACGATCTCCGGCGCGGCGCCCGGGTACGTCGCCACGATGAACGCGGCGGGGAACTCCAGCGACGGCAGGAGCTGCTGCTTCAGCGACGGCACGGCGAACAGGCCGAACGCCGTGGTCACCAACGCGACGAGGGCGATCAGCCCTCGGTTGGCAAGACTGAATCTGGCGAGCAGCGACATCGGCGTTATTCACTCCTGGAGAGGTGTCTGCGGGGGTGTCTGAGTCTGCCGCACGCCCCGACACTCCCGGCATCCGCCCCAGCCGGTGACACCGCCGCCCTCGGCGGCGTCCCCGCCCGCCTTGATCGGCTCCACTTCGCCAAGGTTGCGGCATCCACCCGCTCCGATCCCGCCACCTTCCCGAGCTGGTGTCGATCAAGCTTTGACCCGGAAGCGCGGGTGCGAGAGGCGGGCGGGGTGCCCTCGTCGGGCCCGCCCTCGGGCCACCACCGACCCTCGACGCGGCGACCCCGCCCCATCCCGTCCCACCTCGATCGGCCCGCCTGCCCGAGCACATCACCCTTATTGATCGACTTCACTTCGCCGAAGTGGCTGCATCACACCCACCCGCACCCCGCCACCTCCCCGAACTGCAGTGGATCAAGAGCGGGGAACGCCGAAGAAGACGGAGGGGTCAGACGAGGTCGAGGGAGCGCGCGGCGGCCAGCGCGTCGTTGGCGATGGTCACCGGCGCCGGGGCGGTGGAGATGGCCCACTCCGGGTCCTTCAGACCGTGCCCGGTGACCGTGCAGACCACTCGCGACCCGGCCGGCACCCGGCCGGCCGCTGCCTGCTGGAGCAGACCGGCGACGCTCGCCGCGCTGCCCAGCTCGACGAAGACGCCCACCTCGCGGGCCAGCAGCCGGTACGCCGACAGGATCTCCCGGTCGCTGACCGCCGAGATCAGCCCGTCGGAGGCGTCCCGCGCGTCGATGGCCTTCGTCCAGCTCGCCGGGTTGCCGATCCGGATGGCGGTGGCGATCGTCGACGGCTCCGGCACCACCTGGCCGGTGACGATCGGAGCCGCGCCGGCCGCCTGGAAGCCGTACATCCGGGGTGCCTTCGTGGCGTTGCCGTCCCGCCGGTCCTCGGAGTAGCCCATCCAGTACGCGGTGATGTTGCCGGCGTTGCCGACCGGCAGGCAGTGGATGTCGGGCGCGTCGCCGAGCGCCTCGACGATCTCGAAGGCGGCGGTCTTCTGGCCGTGCAGCCGGTCGATGTTGACGGAGTTGACCAGCGCGACCGGGTAGTCCTGGGCGAGCTTGCCGGCGAGCCCGAGGCAGTCGTCGAAGTTGCCCTGCACCTGGAGCAGCTTCGCGCCGTGCACGAGCGCCTGGGCCAGCTTGCCCAGCGCGATCTTGCCCTGCGGCACCAGCACCGCGCAGGTGATCCCGGCCCGGGCCGCGTACGCGGCGGCGGAGGCGCTGGTGTTGCCGGTGGAGGCGCAGATGATCGCCTTGTCACCCGCCTCGACGGCTTTGGAGACCGCGAGCGTCATGCCGCGGTCCTTGAACGAGCCGGTCGGGTTGGCGCCCTCGACCTTGAGCCACACGTCCGCGCCGACCCGGGCGGAGAGCACCGGCGCCGGCAGCAGCGGCGTGTTGCCCTCGTGCAGCGTGACGACGGGAGTCGCCCCGGTGACCGGCAGCCGATCCCGGTACGCCTCGATCAGTCCCCGCCACATGTCGTGCTCCTCGCCTCGTCGCCCCGCTCCGGGGCCCGTCACCAGCGTGGACCAGCCTGCCCGGCCGGCCACCGGCACACCCTGGTCCAACCATCAGGCGGGACGCGTCGGTTACGCGCCACCCTCCACCCGCAGCACACTCGTCACCGAACGGACGATGTCGAGCCCGCGCAGCTCGCCGACGGTGGCCGCGAGCGCCGCGTCCGGCGCGACGTGGGTGACGATGACCAGTTCGGCGTCCCCGCCGGCCGGTCCCTGCCGGACGGTGGCGATGGAGACCTCGTGCCGGGCGAAGACGCCTGCCACCCCGGCCAGCACGCCCGGCCGGTCGGCCACGTCGAGGCTGATGTGGTAGCGGGTGAGCGCCTCGCCCATCGGCCGTACCGGCAGGTCCGCGTACGCCGACTCGCTCGCCGCGTGCACCCCGGCGAGGCGGTTGCGGGCCACCGCCACCACATCGCCGAGCACAGCGCTGGCGGTGGGCGCGCCACCGGCGCCCCGGCCGTAGAACATGAGCTGCCCGGCGGCGTCGGCCTCGACGAAGACCGCGTTGAACGCGTCGCCGACGCTCGCGAGCGGGTGCGTCAACGGGATCATCGCCGGGTGCACCCGGACGTTGACGGTCTCCCGGCCCTCCGCGTCGGCGCCACGGGCCGCGATGCAGAGCAGCTTGATCGTGCAGCCCATGGCCTTGGCGCTGGCCACGTCGGCGGCGGTCACCTCGGTGATGCCCTCGCGGTGCACGTCGGCGGCGGTCACCCGGGTGTGGAACGCCAGCGAGGCGAGGATGGCGGCCTTGGCGGCGGCGTCGAAGCCCTCCACGTCGGCCGTCGGGTCGGCCTCGGCGTACCCCAGCTCGGTGGCCTCCTCCAGCGCCTCGGTGAAGCCGGCGCCGGTGGCGTCCATCGCGGAGAGGATGAAGTTCGTGGTGCCGTTCACGATGCCGGTGACCCGGGTGATCCGGTCGCCGTGCAGCGACTCGCGCAGCGGGCGCAGCAGCGGGATGGCCCCGGCGACGCTGGCCTCGTAGTAGAGGTCGGCGCCGCCCTCGGCGGCGGCGTCGTGCAGCGTGGCGCCGTCCTCGGCGAGCAGCGCCTTGTTGGCGGTGACCACGCTCTTGCCCGCGCGCAGCGCCTCGACCAGCCAGCCCCGGGCCGGCTCGATGCCACCGACCACCTCGACCACCACGTCCACGTCGTCGCGCTTGATCAGCCCGAGCGCGTCGGTGGTGAACAGCGCCGGTTCGACCGGCAGGTCGCCGCGGTCACGGCCGATCCGGCGTACGGCGATCCCGGCGATCTCCAGCGGGGCGCCGATCCGGGCGGCGAGGTCTTCCGACTGCTCGTGCAGCAGCCGGACCACGTCGCTGCCGACAGTGCCGCAGCCGAGCAGCGCCAAGCGAACCGGTGAGGTCATCCCACATCCAATGCCAGCAGGTCGTCTTCGGTCTCCCGGCGGACGATCAGCCGCGCCCGACCTTCGCGGACGGCGACGACCGGGGGCCGCGGGACATGGTTGTAGTTGCTCGCCATGCTCCGGCAGTAGGCCCCGGTGCCGGGCACCGCGACAAGATCTCCGGGCTGCACGTCGGCGGGCAGGAATTCATCCTTCACCACGATGTCCCCGGACTCACAGTGCTTTCCCACCACGCGGGCGAGCATCGGCGGTGCGGTCGAGGTGCGGTTCGCCAGCGTGGCCGAGTACGAGGCGTCGTAGAGCGCGGTCCGGATGTTGTCGCTCATCCCCCCGTCCACGCTCACGTAGGTCCGCAGGCCGTCGACGTCCTTTACGGTCCCGACCTCGTAGAGCGTGAACACGGCCGGGCCGACGATCGCGCGGCCCGGCTCGACGGACAGATGCGGCACGGCGAGGTTCTCCGCCGCGCACTCCCCGTCCACGATCTTGCGCAGGCGCTTCGCCAGGTCGTGCGGCGACGCCGGGTCGTCCTGCGTGGTGTACGCGATGCCGAAGCCGCCGCCCAGGTCCAGCTCGGGCAGCTCCACGCCGCGGGCGTCGCGGATCTGCGACTGGAGGGCGATCACCCGGCGGGCGGACACCTCGAAGCCGCCGGCGTCGAAGATCTGCGAGCCGATGTGGGAGTGCAGCCCGCGCAGCTCCAGCACGTCCTCGTCGAGGATCTTGAACGCGGCCGCCGCGGCGGCACCGCCCGCCAGCGAGAAACCGAACTTCTGGTCCTCGTGCGCGGTGGCGATGAACTCGTGGGTGTGCGCCTCCACGCCGACGGTGACCCGGACCAGCACCTTCGGGCGCACCCCGCGCTCGCGGGCCAGCTCGGTGAGCCGGTCGATCTCGGTGAACGAGTCGACGATGATCCGGCCCACGCCGGCGTCGAGCGCCCGGGTCAGCTCCGCCACCGACTTGTTGTTGCCGTGGAAGCCGATCCGCGCAGGCTCCATCCCGGCCGACAGCGCGGTGGCCAGCTCGCCGCCGGTGCAGACGTCGAGGAACATGCCCTTTTCGGCGATCATCCGGACCACGGCGCGGCACAGGAACGCCTTGCCGGCGTAGTAGACGTCCGCGTCCGGGAAGGCCGCGCGGAACTCGCGGCAGCGCTCGCGCAGATCGTCCTCGTCCAGCACGTACGCCGGTGTGCCGTACTCCGCGGCCAGGTCGCGGACGTCCAGGCCCGCGACGGTGAGCGCGCCGCCGGGGCCGCGCGCCACGTTGCGCGGCCACAGTCGCGGCACCAGGGCGTTGACGTCGACCGGGGTACGCAGCCAGGCCGGTCCCCGGGTGCCGATCTCGCCGTGCAGTGCGCCTGCCTCATGCGCGCGCATGCCGGTTACATCCGCTCCGGCGCGGACACCCCGAGCAGGTGCAGGCCGTTGGCGATGACCACCCGGGTGGCGTCGTTGAGCCAGAGCCGCGCCCGGTGGGTGTCGGTGATCTTCTCGTCGCCCTGCGGGGCGATCCGGCAGTTGTCGTAGAACCGGTGGTACGCCTGCGCGACGCTCTCCTCCAGGTAGCGGGCCACCCGGTGCGGCTCGCGCAGCTCGGCGGCGGTGGCCACCACTGCCGGGAACTCCGCGAGTGCCTTGAGCAGCTCGTTCTCCTTGTCGTGCCCGAGCAGCTCCGGCTGGAACGCGGTGGCGTCACCACGGGTCAGCCCGATCTCGGCCGCGTTGCGGGCCACACCGGCGGTACGGGCCGCGACGTACTGCACGTAGTAGACCGGGTTGTCGTTCTTGGCCCGGGTCCACAGCTCCACGTCGATGTCGATGGGCGAGTCGGCCGAGTAGCGGGCCAGCGCGTACCGGGCGGCGTCCACGCCGATCGCGTCGACCAGGTCCTCCAGCGTGACCACGGTGCCGGCCCGCTTGCTCATCCGTACCGGGGCGCCGTCACGGACCAGGTTGACCAGCTGGCCGATGAGGATCTCCAGGTTGCGCGCCGGGTCGTCGCCGAAGCACGCGGACATCGCCTTCATCCGGCCGATGTAGCCGTGGTGGTCGGCGCCCAGCATGATCACGACCCGGTCGAAGCCGCGCTCCCGCTTGTTCAGGTAGTAGGCGCAGTCGGCGGCGAAGTACGTCCACTCCCCGTTGGACTTGCGCAGCACCCGGTCCTTGTCGTCGCCGAAGTCGGTGGTGCGCAGCCAGGTCGCGCCCTCGGACTCGAAGACGTGTCCCTGCTCCCGCAGCCGGTCCAGCGCCGCGTCCAGCGCGCCCCCGTCGTGCAGGTCCTTCTCGTTGAAGTAGGTGTCGAACTCGACCCCGAAGTCGCGCAGCGAGGACTTGATCTCGGCGAACATCAGCTGGACGCCCTCATTCCGGAACACCTCCTGGGCGGCGTCCTCGGGAAGGTCCAGCACGTCCGGCCGCAGCCGGACCACAGCGGCGGCGATCTCCGCGATGTACGCGCCGCCGTAGCCGTCCTTCGGCGCCGGCTCGCCCTTGGCGGCGGCCAGCAGCGAGCGGGCGAACCGGTCGATCTGGGAGCCGGCGTCGTTGAAGTAGTACTCCGTCCCCACGTCGGCGCCGGTGGCGCGGAGCAGGCGGCTGAGCGCGTCGCCGACGGCCGCCCAGCGGACCCCGCCGATGTGCACCGGGCCGGTCGGGTTCGCCGAGACGAACTCCAGGTTGATCCGCTGGCCGGCGAGCGTGTCGCTGCGCCCGTACGCCGGACCGGCCTCGACGATGACCTTGGCGAGCTGACCGGCGGCGGCCGCGTCAAGGCGGACGTTCAGGAAGCCGGGCCCGGCGATCTCCACCGACTTGATCCCCGGCGCCTTGGCCAGCTCGTCGGCCAGCGCGGTCGCCAGCTCCCGCGGGGGTACGCCCACCTTCTTGCTGAGCTGGAGCGCCAGCGTCGAGGCGTAGTCACCGTGATCGGGGTTACGGGGTCGCTCGACGGTGGTCTGCGCGGGCAGCGCGGCGCGGTCCAGTCCCCGCTCGTCGAAGACGGCGTGGGCTGCGGCGAGGACGACCTCGGCGAGTTCTGCGGGAGTCACCGAACCATGTTATCGGGGGTAGACTCGGGCACCGCGGAGGCGACCCAGCATGTGAACCGGCCCCGCGCTCCCCCTGACCGACCGACCTGACGAGGCACGATGAGCATCAGCACCCCGGGCGGCCCGGAGCGCCGTCCCACCGTGGTCAGCACCGGCAAGAAGCCGGCCGCCGGCCGGCCTGCGGCTGCCGACAAGCCCGCCGCGAAGGCCGGCTCGGGCAAGGCCGGGGGCGGCAAGGGCACGCCACGGCAGGGCTCCGGGGGCAAGGGCCGCAAGCCGGTCACCCCGGTCAAGGTGAGCCAGGGCCGGTCCTGGGGCCCGATCGCCCTCTTCGTCGCGGTCGGCGTCCTGGCCGTGGGCATCATCGGCGTCGGCGCCTGGGCGGTCTACCAGGGCGGCCAGCCGTGGCAGAAGCGGGCCGAGGCCATCGACGGCATCGTCGACTACCGCGCCAAGGACAAGGACCTGGTCAAGGGCGGCAACCACCAGCCCGGCACGATCAAGTACGACATCGTCCCGCCGGTCGGCGGCCCGCACAACCAGGCCTGGCAGAACTGCATGGGTGACGTCTACGACGCCCCGATCGCCAACGAGCACGCGGTGCACAGCCTGGAGCACGGCACGGTCTGGATCACCTACCGCCCCGACCTGCCCGCCGACCAGGTGGAGAAGCTCCGCAGCAAGGTGCAGGGCAAGGAGAAGATGATGCTCAGCCCGTTCGAGGGGCTGGACAAGCCGATCTCGCTCCAGGCCTGGGGCTATCAGCTCAAGGTCGACAACGCCGACGACGGCCGGATCGACGACTTCATCAAGACCCTGCGGGTGAACGCCTCCGTCGAGGGCCCGAATGCCCTCTGCGACCAGGGCGTCACCGCCACCGGCACCACCCCGCGCGACAACCTGCAGAACACCATGCCCGAGCAGCCCACCCAGTGAGGACGCCGCGATGACCGCTCCGGTGACCACCGACAGCGACCTGGACGAGGCTCCGGCCGCCGACCAGGGCGGCCGGGGCGCGGTGCGCCGCTACGGCCTGCTGGCGGTGGCCGCCGCCCTCGTGGCCGGGCTGGTCCTCGGGTACGCGGGTGGCCTGCTCACCCCGACGCTCACCCGCCCGGGTGAGAACTCGGCGGAGGCGGGGTTCGCCCGGGACATGACCGCCCACCACAACCAGGCCGTCGCGATGGGCCTGCTGGCGTTCGACCAGGGTCAGGACCCGGAGGTACGCCAGGTCGGCGTGGACATCGCCACCGGCCAGCAGGGCGAGATCGGCACCATGCAGACCTGGCTGCGCTCCTGGAGGCTGGACCCGACCGGCGAGCAGGCCCCGATGGCGTGGATGCCGGACGGCGCCGGCTTGGTCAAGGACGGCCTGATGCCGGGCATGGCGACGCCGGAGGAGATGGCGAAGCTGCGCGCGGCCACCGGTCGCGAGTTCGACGTGCTCTTCCTCCAGTTGATGATCCGCCACCACATCGGCGGGGTGCACATGATCGACGGCATCCTCGCCGAGGGCAGCGACGACGACGTGCTGGCGGTCGCCCAGACGATGAAGAACACCCAGCAGAACGACCTGACCAACCTGAGCGCGGCGCTGAAGCGCCTGGGCGGCACCCCGTAAACCCGCCCCGCACCATCCCCGAGGCCCGGTCCCCCTCCCAGGGGCACCGGGCCTCACCGTCCCCGCCCCGCCGGTTCTTGATCGACACCAGTTCGGGGAGGTGGCGGGGTCGGGGCGGGTGGGATGCAACCACTTCGGCGAAGTGGAGTCGATCAAGAATGGGATCGGGGCGGGCGGGCCGGTCGAGGAGGGACGGTGTGGGACGGGGGGGCCGCGCCGGGCGCTGGGCGATGTGGGGGTGGATGTCATGGTTTGGGCGTTTGTAACGGTTCGGGGTTAACGGGTCATTGTGGGGGTTGGAGAGTTTTCTACCCACATATCGTGACCAGTTGCGATTCGGGCTCGTTGCCCAAGACGTGGGGGTTGCACTCAGAGACGCAGGGCGGTCGGTGACCAGCTGGTGCCGACGCCACACCATCGGCGGTGACGGAGCGGTGGCAGCCGTCCGTCGCGGACTGCGGCAGGGCGAGCCGGGAACGCTCAGCCGCGAACAGGAACTCGAACTCATCGACGTGCTCCGGGGCGTTCACCCCGACGAGTTCGGCCTCGATGAGGAGCTCTGGACACGGCAGAGCCTGACCGCCCTCATCGAGCGCCGGTTCGGGCTGGCGATGGACGCCGGCACCGTCGGGGCGTACCTCCGGGCCTGGGGTCTGGGGCCGCGCGAGCCGCGCGAGCGGGCCTGCGGCCTGTGCGTCAGCGCGGTCGAGCGCTGGGTACGCAGTGAGTACCCGGCGATCACGCGGGCGGCGCAGGAGCACGCCGCGGAGGTCTACTGGATCGGCCGGGTACGCCTGCGTGGCACCATGCCCGCCGCCGACGTGGTCTCGGCGGTCTCCTCGCGGGGGCGGGTGCGGTTCATGGTCACCACACCGTCGGTGGATCCGCCGCTGCCCCGGGACTTCGTGCTGCGGCTCAGCGGCGCCGAGGAGCGCACCGTGCACCTGATAGTGGACGGCTCGTGGCCGCGCAACGAGTGGCCCCGCCGGCTGCCCCGCCGGGTCGTGCTGCACCCGCTGCCGAGCTGCGGCCGGGCCGTCACCGCAGCCTGATCCGGCGAAGATCGACTCGCGGGGGTACCGATTCGGTGATCCGGGAGGGGGTTTGCTACTCTTCTCGGGTCGCTGAGCCCCCGTAGCTCAGGGGATAGAGCACCGCCCTCCGGAGGCGGGAGCGCAGGTTCGAATCCTGCCGGGGGCACCTCACAGAAGACCTTCACGAGCCCGACAGCCACCCTGGCTGCCGGGCTCGTTCCGTTCCCGGGCGCGCCGGCTCCCTTGACCACCACCTCACTGCTTTACTACGT
Organism: Micromonospora sp. WMMB482; assembly: GCF_019038635.1. Taxonomy (NCBI): domain Bacteria; kingdom Bacillati; phylum Actinomycetota; class Actinomycetes; order Micromonosporales; family Micromonosporaceae; genus Micromonospora; species Micromonospora sp. WMMB482. The sequence continues at coordinate 1,103,479 of NZ_JAHOPD010000020.1, forward strand.
TACTAGTAAAGCAGTGAGGAGCACCGTGTTCGTCTTCCGGCTCGACACCCACTCCGGCGTGCCGCCGTACCTGCAACTCGTCCAGCAGGTCCGGCAGGCGGTGCTGCTGGGCTTTCTCCAACCCGGTGACCGCCTCCCGCTCATCCGCGAGGTGGTCGAGGACCTGGCGATCAATCCGAACACCGTCGCCAAGGCGTACCGGCAGATGGAGCAGGAGAACCTGGTCACCGGCCGTCCCGGCCAGGGCACGTTCGTCAACGAACAGCAGTCGGCCGCGATGTCGGCGTCGACGTACACGTCGTTGCGCCGTGGCCTGGCGACCTGGCTGCGCCGCGCCTACGCGGCCGGCCTCGACGAACAGGCGGTCGACGCGCTCTTCACCTCCGTCCACCAGCAGACGAGAAACGAGGACGTGGCGTGACAGCAACCGAGTTCGCGCTGCGCACCGACGGTGTGGGCAAGCGCTACCGGAAGGGCTGGGCGCTGCGCGACTGCACCCTGGCGCTGCCGACGGGCGGCGTGATCGCCCTGGTCGGGCCGAACGGCGCGGGCAAGACCACGCTGCTGCGCCTGGCCGTCGGGTTGCTGGCACCCAGCACCGGCACGGTGGAGGTACTCGGCCACGACGTCACCGCCAGCACCCCGCAGACGCTGTCCCGGGTCGGGTTCCTGGCCCAGGACCACCCGCTGTACAAGCGCTTCACCGTCGCCGAGATGCTCCGCTTCGGCCGGGCCTGCAACAGGCGGTTCGACCAGGGTCTGGCCGAGCGCCGGCTGGCGAAGCTGGGCATCCCGCTCGACCGCCGGGCCGGCACGCTCTCCGGCGGGCAGCAGGCCCAGGTCGCGCTGGCCCTGGCCCTGGCGAAGCGGCCGGACCTGCTCGTCCTCGACGAGCCGGTGGCCAGCCTCGACCCGCTGGCCCGGCACGAGTTCCTCCAGGTCCTCATGGGCGCGGTGGCCGAGGGCGGGGTGACCGTCCTGTTCTCCTCCCACGTCGTGCACGAGCTGGAGCGCGTCTGCGACCACCTGGTCGTGCTCAACCACGGCCGGGTCACGCTCACCGGTGACATCGACACCCTCCTCGCCGAGCACCGGCTGCTCGTCGGCCCGCGCACGGCCAACGACCTCGACCGGGCCGGCGCCGTCGTGGAGGCGGTCCACAGCGACCGGCACACGACCCTGCTGGTACGCGACGGCGGGCTCCCGGCCGCGCCCGGATGGCAGGCCCAGCCGGTCGCGCTGGAGGATCTGGTGCTGGCGTACCTGCGCCGGCCGCCCGGGCCGGGCGCCACGGTCACGCCGGGGGTGCCGGCATGACGTGGTTGATCTGGCGCCAGCACCGGACCGAGGTCTGCGTCCTGGGTCTGCTCGTCGGCCTGTTCGGCGTCGTTCTGCTTGTGCTCGGGGCGCAGGCCCACGACCTGTTCCCCGGCGGTCCCGCCCGGTGCGCGGGGCAGGCCGGCGTCGACGGGGCCTGCGCGGCCTCCTTCCGTCGGCTCGACGAGGAGTACGGGTACGTCGAGAACCTCCTGGCGGCCTTCTACCTGGTCCCCGTGGTCATCGGCGCGTTCCTCGGCGCGCCGCTGCTCGCGCGCGAACTGGAGGACGGCACCTGGCAGCTCGCCTGGACGCAGGCCGTGCCGCGGATGCGCTGGCTGGCGGCCAAACTCGCGGCACTCGCCGGCGTCACGGTCGCGCTCACCGGGACGTTCACCGCGGTGCTCACCTGGTTCCGTCAGCCGTTCGACGCGTGGGAGGGGCGGTTCCAGTACGACGCCTTCGACCTGGAGGGCCTCGTCCCGGTGGCGTACGCGCTGTTCGCGTTCGGCGTCGCCACCGCCGCGGGGGCGATCCTGCGGCGTAGCCTGCCCGCGTTCGGCGTCGCGATGGGAGCGTTCCTCGCCGCCCGGATGTCGGTGGCGCTGGTCGCCCGCCCGGCGTACGCCACGCCGCTCACCGCCACGGCGCCGGTCCCCGCCGGCGGCTCACCGGACCGGGCGGGGCAGCGGCCCGGCGTCGCCGACTGGGTGATCGACCACGGCTACGCGGACGCCACCGGGCGCCGGCTGAGCGGGACCGAGTTCGCCGAACTGGAGGGCGCCGCCGACCGGGCCGGCACCAACCTCAACCAGTTCCTGCACGCCCGGGGTGTCCAGCAGTTCGCGGTCTACCACCCGGCCGACCGGTTCTGGACGTTCCAGCTCGTCGAGGCGGCAGTGTTCGTCGCCGTCGCGGCCGTCCTGATCGGTGTGGTGGTGTGGCGGGTACGGCGCCGGGTGATCTAGCGGCTTCGGCGACCCGGCGACGCTGACGCGGACCGGTGTCTACCCGGACTCGCGGCGGGCCTTCGCGCGGCGCTTGCCCTCGTGCATCGCCTGCACCCGGGCCACCGGGATGGTCCGCCCCTGCTCGACCAGATCCGCCGGCAGCCGCTGCGGCGCGGGCAGCGCCTCCGCCCAGGGATCCCGGTCACCCAGCAGCGCGGGCACGGTCCGCAGGGTGAAGTCGGCCGGGCTCGCGCTCTCCAGGTCGGTCCAGCCCACCGGGTACGACACGGTGGCGCCGGGCCGGATCCGAGGGCTGTAGGCGGCCACCACCGTCGCACCGTACGCCCGGGTGGAGTCGACGAAGACGCGGCCGCCGCGGTCGGCGACGATGAACGCGGTGGTCGCGGCCGCCGGGTCGAGCCGTTCGGTACGGGCGGCGAGCGCCCGGGTCGCGGCGGCGGCCTCCTCCGCGGTGGTGGCCGGGTCCACGGGCACGATCACGTGCACCCCCTTGGCGCCGCTCGTCTTCACCGCGCCGGCCAGCCCGGCGTCGGCGAGCGCCTGCCGCACCAGCAGTGCGACCCGCACCACGGCGCCGAACGCGTCCCCCTCCGGTGGATCGAGGTCGAGCACCAGGTGGGTCGGATGCTCGGCCTGCCCGGCAGGAGCGAGCGTCGGGTGGTACTCCACCGCCCGCTGGTTGGCGAACCAGAGCAGCGTCCGCCGGTCGTCGCAGAGGGCGTACGAGATCCGCCGGCGCGACGCCTCCGCCCACACCTCGGTGCGGCGGACCCAGTCGGGCGTGTACTTCGGCAGGTTCTTCTGCATGAACGGCTCCTGGCCGGGCCGCACCCGCAGCACCGACAGCGGCCGGTCCCGCAGTTCCGGCAGGATCCGGTCGCCCACGGCGTCGAGGTAGTCGACCAGGTCGCGTTTGGTCGCCCCGGCGCCGTCAAACAGCGGCTGGTCGAGGTTGGTCAGCGACACTCCGGCCCGGGTCTCGTCGGCGGCACCCATCGGACCACCATCCCGGGCCGGGCCCGGCTCGGCAACCCCGACACGGTGCCCGGCGCGGCGGAGCAGGCTGGCGCGTGCACCGTCCGGGAGGCGCTGGACCGGGTCGGCGGCAAGTGGGCCATCGGCATCCTGATCGCCGCCTCGGCCGGCCCGGTCCGCTTCACCGAGCTGGAGCGCCGGGTGGAGGGGATCAGCCGGCGGATGCTCACGCTGACGCTGCGCAACCTGGAGCGGGACGGGCTGCTGGACCGGCACGTGCATCCCACGGTGCCGCCGAAGGTGGAGTACACCGCCACGCCGATGGCCCGGGAGCTGTACGAGTCGCTGGTGGCGCTGACGAGCTGGGCGGAGCGGCACCGGGAGGCGATCAGCGCGGCTCGGGCCGAGTACGACGGCAGGCACGACCACCCACCGGCCTGACCCAGCCCTCCACCCGCTCGACCCAGTCGATGTGGTGGTCGAACAGCCAGGCCTGGGCGGCGCCGTCGTTGCGCGCCAGGTATCGGGCGGCGAGTGGCATGCCCAGGTCCCGGACCAGCCGCCCGACCGGGCCGGCGACCTTCGTGGTGCTGGTCCGCCGCCCCTGTGCGACCACCCGTTCCACCCGGTCGCGGCGCAGCCGCTCATAGGCCCGGAAGGCGGCCGGCACGTCCGGGAGGTCGCGCAGGCAGCGGGCGAGTTGGACGGCGTCCTCGAAGGCCATCGCCGCGCCCTGGCCGGAGGAGGGGGCGGCGGTGTGCGCCGCGTCGCCGATCACGATCATGCAGCTGCGGTGCCAGACCGGCACCGAGGGCAGGTCGTACGTGGGCCAGCCGTACTCGATCCGCGCGGTGTGGTCGAGGATCCTCCCCGCCGGGCCAGGGTCGTCGGCGAGCAGCGCGTGCAGCCGGGAGCGGGCGTCCTCCGGGCCGGTCGCGGCGAGTTGCTCCCGGCTCGGCTCGACCGGCTGCGGCGGGTTGGCGAACCACCAGACGTCGTCCTCCCCCACCACGATCCAGCAGAAGAAGCAGCGCCGGCCGAACATCATCTGCATCACGCCGCGTTCGTCGGGCAGGCGCAGCCCTCGGGCGAAGCCACCGGCGTTCAGCAGCGGCACGTAGCGGGGCGCGGGCGCGGCCGGGTCGATCAGGGTGCGGACCCGGGAGCGCAGCCCGTCGGCCCCGATCAGCAGGTCGCCGTGGACGGTCCGGCCGTCGGCGAACCGGGCGTCGACGCCGCCGTCGGCGGTGACCGCGTCGGTCAGCCGCGCGCCGTGCACGAACTCGACGCCCCGGCGCCGCGCCTCGTCGCGCAGTGCCCGGTAGAGGTCGGATCGGCCGACGGTACGGCTGCCGGGTGCCCCGAACTCCGCGAGGCGGCGCCCCCTGTGGTTGCGCATGACCATCCGGGGCGTCAGGTGCCCGAGCCGGGCCACCGGGCCGTCGAGGTCGATCGCACGCAGCGCGTCCAGCCCGTTGACGGAGAGCGTCAGGAACGCGCCCACCCCTACCGCGTCGCGCGGGTACGCCTCGTACACGGAGGCGTCGATGCCGGCGCGCCGCAGCGCCATGGCGGCGACCGGACCGGCCAGGCCGGAGCCGACGACAAGAGCCTTAGTCATGCAATGACTATACATAGAATGACTATTGGGCGACAGGGGCCACCTAGGGTGAGGGCATGACGATTCGTCGCTCGCCGCTCGCGATGATGGTGCTGGCCCTCCTGGTCGAGGAGCCGATGCACGCGTACCGGATGCAGCAGCTCATCCGGGAGCGGGAGAAGCACGACGTGGTCAACGTGGCGCAGCGCAACAGCATCTACCAGACCATCGAACGGCTGCGCCGCGACGAGCTGATCCGGGTCGCCGAGACCACGCGCGAGGAGGGGCGGCCGGAGCGGACCGTCTACGCGCTCACCCCGTCGGGTCGGCGCACGCTCGACGGGTGGCTCGCCGACGCGCTCGCCACCCCCGCCCGGGAGTTCCCGGAGTTCCCCGCCGCCCTGTCGTTCCTGCCCATCCTGCCGCCCGAGGAGGCCGCCAGGCGGCTCGACCAGCGGGCCGGCGTCATCGAGGCACGGCTGCACGAGCGCGAGGCGGCGTTGAGCGCGGCGGGGCTGCCCCGGCTCTTCCTGGTCGAGGACGAGTACCAGCTGACAGTGCTCCGCGCCGAACTGGACTGGGTACGCGGGCTCGTCGCCGACCTGCGCTCCGGCGCGCTCACCTGGTCCGGCGAATGGCTGGCCGACTGGACCGGCACGTCGTCCTGAGCTGCGGAAACGGGTCGCTGTGGCGAACGCCACGCGGTGGATCTGACCGATCGGTCAGCGTCTGACCGATCGGTCAGGCATGCTGGACCACATGGCGCGACCGACCCCCGCCACCCACGACGAGCTGCTGGCCGCGGCCGCTCGCCGGTTCGCCGTCACCGGGTACAAGGGCACCTCGCTGCAGGACATCGCCCGCGAGGTGGGCTGCTCCAAGGCGACGGTGCTCTACCACTTCGCCAGCAAGGACGCCCTGCTCTGTGAGCTGATGGCCCCGGCCATAACCATGCTGGAGGAACTGGACGCCCGGATCGCCGCGCACACCGGCGCCGAGGCCCAGCGCGTCGCCGCGGACGGCTTCGTCGATTTGGCGGTCCGCTTCCGCCGGGAGATCGCGCTGCTGCGGGGAGAGTTCCCCGACCTGCTCCAGCAGCCCGCGTTCGCCCACGTCCAGGAGATCTCCGAACAACTCATCGCCGCCTTCTCCGGCTTCTCCGACCGTCCGGAGGCACGCGTCGCGGCGCTCGTCGTGCTCGCCGGCATCGCCGAGACCTGCGGCGAGTTCCTGGACATCCCCGACGACCAGCTACGACCCGCGCTGCTCGCGGTGGCGTACCGCGCGCTCGAAGTCACCACCTGATCCGTTCCTGCGAGGACAAGGAAGGTCCATGGCGACCCTGCTGTACCGGCTCGGCCGGGCATCCCTGCGCCGGCGGCGACTCGTCGCCGTCGTCTGGCTCGTCGTACTCGTCGGCCTCGGCCTGGCCGCGGCCACGCTGCGGGGCCCGACGGCGAGCAACTTCACCATGCCGGGCACCGAGTCGCAGAAGGCGATCGACCTGCTCGCCGACCGCTTCCCGGCGGCCAGCGGCGCCACCGGCACGATCGCGGTCAAGGCGCCACAGGACGGCGCGCTGACCTCACCCGCCGGACAGGCGGTGGTCAAGCAGGTCACCCAGGAGGCGGCCACGCTGCCCGGCGTGGTCGGCGCGGTCGACCCGTACCAGGCGCAGGCGCTCACCCCGGACGGCCGGTACGCGCTGATCCAGGTGCAGTTCGCCGGCGGCGCCGACGAGGTCACCGACGAGCAGCGCGACGCGTACGAGAAGGTCGGCGCGCAGGCCGAGGCGCAGGGCTGGCAGATCGCCCCCGGCGGCGAGGTGCTCAACGGTGAGCCGGAGGTCGGCTCGACCGAGGCGATCGGCGTGCTGGTCGCGGCGATCGTCCTGGTGATCACGTTCGGCTCGCTCGTGGCGGCCGGGATGACCATGCTGAACGCGCTGATCGGCGTCGGCGTCGGCATGGCCGGCCTGTTCGCGCTCAGCGGCGCGGTCGAGCTGACCAGCACCGCGCCGATCCTGGCGCTGATGCTCGGCCTCGCGGTCGGCATCGACTACTCGCTGTTCATCACCTCCCGGCACCGGCAGAACCTGCTCGACGGGCTCTCCCCGGAAGAGGCGGTCGGCCGTGCGGTCGGCACCGCCGGCTCGGCTGTGGTCTTCGCCGGCGCGACGGTGGTGGTGGCGCTCGCCGGCCTGGCCGTGGTGGGCATCCCGTTCCTCACCGTGATGGGCCTGGCCGCGGCCGGCACCGTGACGGTGGCCGTGCTGGTGGCGATCACGCTGGCCCCGGCGCTGCTCGGCTTCGCCGGCCACAAGGTGCTGCCGCGCAAGCTGCGTGACCGCAAGGCGGTCGAGGATCCGACCACCGGCTCGGAGGACCGCTCCGGCTTCGGCTTCCGCTGGGCGGGGTGGGTGACCAGGCTGCGCATCCCGGTCATCCTGGTCGGGCTGCTCGGCCTCGGCCTGCTCGCGATCCCGGCCCAGGACATGCGCCTGGCGCTGCCGGACGCCTCCGCCGCGGCCGAGGGCACCCCGGCCCGGGTCAGCAGCGACCTGATCCGGGAGGGCTTCGGCCCCGGCTTCACCGGCCGGCTCGCGGTCGTGGTGACCGCCGACTCGCCGCAGGACACCCAGGCCGCCATCCCGCAGGTCACCGCGCTGGTCCAGAAGACCGACGGGGTGCTGGCGGTGGCCCCGCCGCAGGTCGACCCGTCGGGGCGCACCGCGCTGCTCGGCGTGATCCCCGAAACCGGGCCGACCGACGAGGCGACCGAGAAGGTCGTGCATGACATCCGTGAGCAGGTCGCCGGCATCCAGAACGCCGACGTGCTGCTCACCGGCGTCACAGCGGTCGGCATCGACGTGTCGGAGAAGCTCTCCGACGCGCTGCCGGTCTACCTGCTGCTGGTGGTGGGCCTGTCGATCCTGCTGCTGATGCTGGTGTTCCGGTCGATCCTGGTGCCGGTGAAGGCGGCCCTGGGCTTCCTGCTCACCGTGGCCGCCACCTTCGGAATCACTGTGGCGGTGTTCCAGCAGGGCCACCTGGCCGACCTGGTCGGCCTGGACACCCCGGCGCCGCTGGTCAGCTTCCTGCCGATCCTGCTCATCGGCATCCTGTTCGGCCTGGCCATGGACTACGAGGTCTTCCTGGTCTCCCGGATGCGCGAGGACTTCGTGCACGGCGACACCGCCCAGCAGGCCACCATCAACGGCATGGGACACGGCGCCCGGGTGGTCACCGCCGCCGCACTCATCATGATCTCGGTGTTCGGCGGCTTCGTCTTCCTGGAGGACCCGATCATCAAGTCGATGGGCTTCGCGCTCGCGATCGGTGTCGCCATCGACGCGTTCGTGGTCCGGATGACCATCGTGCCGGCGGTGATGTCGCTGCTGAACAACGCCGCCTGGTGGCTGCCGCGCTGGCTGAACAAGATCCTGCCCAACGTGGACGTCGAGGGTGAGGGCCTGCGCGCCCACCTCGCCGAGAAGCAGCACGCGAACGTGTGAGCCGTACGGGTGGGGTCCGTCCGGGCCCCACCCGTCACACACCCGCTGGATACGTCTCCATCTCACCGGGCGCCACGAGCGTCGGCAGCGGGTGCAGCGCTGTCGTCTCGTCGCACCAGATGAACGCGTCGTAGCGCTCACCCAGCCGGGTCGGCACGTAGTTGCCCCAGGACTCGAAGCTCGGGTCGTACACCACCCCGACGGCCCGGTGGTCCGCCTCGCCGGTCACCCACTCCGGCTGGTCGTCGCCGCCGAAGACCAGCACCGCCCGGTCCGGCATCAGCTCGTGCAGCCGACGCTCCACCGAGCCCTCCCGGGCCGGCGGTACCACCATCGTCTCGGCCGGTGAGCCCCAGCGCGGCGCGGCGACCACGCTGCCGCGAAAGCTGCCGAAGCCGATCAGCGCCACCGCGTCCCGGCCGTGCCGTTCCCGGCCGAGCTGCCCGATGTTGACCATGCCGTCCGCCGCCATGTCGGTGGCCCGGGCGTCGCCGACGTGCGTGTTGTGCGCCCACACGATGCCCCGCGAGCCCGGCCCGTACCGGTCGAGCAGCCGGTCGAGCGTGTCGGCCATGTGGACGTCGCGGACGTTCCACGACTCGGGCCCGCCGCCGACCATGGCCCGGTAGTACCGCTCCGCGCCGGCCACCACCTCCGCGTTCTGCCAGGCCGAGAAGCGGTCCGGGCCGTCCGCGGCGGCCTGTTCCCGGGTACGCGCGAGCAGCCGGACCACCTCCTCCTCACACCGGGCGGAGACGAACCGGCTGGCCATCCCGTACTCCTCGACCCGCTTGCCGTACGGCTCGAAGCAGCGGTACGCCTCCTGGGCCGCCTCCAGCGAGGCCGGATCCTCCTCGCCGAGGTAGTCGAAGATGGCCTGCATCGACTCCCAGAGGGAATACACGTCCAGCCCGTGGAAGCCGGCCCGCTCCCCCTCCGGGCGTTCCAGGTTCCACGCCCGCAGCCAGCGGCAGAAGCGGGCCACCTCGGCGTTCGCCCACATCCAGGTGGGCCAGCGCTCGAAGCGTTCCAGCGCGACGAGCGGATCGGCCGCGCCGTCCGGGGCGCCGACCACCGATCGGTGCACCCGGTCGCAATCCGGCCAGTCCCCCTCCACCGCCACGAAGTCGAACCCCTGTTCGGCGATGAGCCGCCGGGTGAGCTGTTCCCGCAGCCGGTAGTAGTCGTAGCTGCCGTGCGTCGCCTCACCGATCATCACCACCCGGGCGTCCCGCACGCGGTCCAGCAAGGGGTCGAAGTCGCTCGGCGCGCCGAGCCGCTGTACCAGCATGTCAGCGGCTACCCGGGGCCCGCCGGGACAAACCGCCGCGCTGAGCCCGGCGGTTCGTGCTGCCGGGCGCGGCCCGGACCCGGCGGCCGGCATGGCGCCGGGCTGAGCGGGTAGCCGGGCGGCATGACCGTCACCGGCGCGCAGTTGCAGGAGTTCCTGGCCGGGCTGGACTACCCGGTCTCCCGGGAGGATCTGGTCCGCTGGGGCCAGGAGAACGGCGCCAGCACCGAGGCGCTCCAGGCGCTGAAGTCCCTGCCGGCCGAGGAGTTCCACAGCTCCACCGAGCTGGGCGAGGCGATCGTCACGCTGGCCGGCGCCTGACCGGCGGGTGTTAAGCGGGGCCCCCTCCTCTACCGAAGACGTTAAGGAGGGGCCCTTCCTTACAGCTCGACGGTGCGGCCCTGCGCGCGGGCGGTCTGCGCGGCGTCCAGCACCGCCACCACCTCGCGGCCGAACCGCACGTCGCAGCGGTGGTCGCGGGTGCCGGCGTCGACCTCCTCCAGCAGTTGGTCGAGCGCGGCGCCGAACGCCTGGAGCGCGCTGCCGTCGCCGGGCGGGACCGTCTCGGTGCCGTTCTCGCCGAAGAAGACGAAGTCCCGGGTGACCGCCTCGGACGGCGCGTCGAGGGTGAGCGAGAGTGAACTGGTCGCGCCGCCGTCGTGGGTGAGCAGCAGGTGCACCAGGCCGCTCGGGCCGTCCATCGCGGCGACCCGGGTGACCCGGCCGAGCACCGGCAGGATCAGCGACAACGCGTGCGGGCCGATGTCCCAGAGCGCGCCGCGCTCCCGCCGCCAGGTCGAGTCGCCGTACGGATTTCCGGGCTGGAAGATCGACGCGAACATGGTGGCGCGGGCGTGCTGCCAGCCGCCGGCCGCCGCGGTCGAGGCGAGGAAACCGGTGACGTTCGGGTGGAAGCGCTGGGTGAAGAAGACCACCGAGGCGACCCCGGACGCCTGGGCCGCCGCGACCACCCGGTCGGCGTCGGCGAGGTCGAGCGCCAGCGGCTTGTCCAGCAGCAGGTGCCGCCCGGCGGTGGCGGCCCGCACGGCGATGTCGGCCTGCACGTCCGGCGGGAGCGCCACGGCGACCGCGTCGCAGGCGTCGATGAGCGCGTCGACGTCGGTGAAGGCCGGTACGCCGTGCCGGGTGGCCAGTTCCTCCGCCTTCGCCGGGTTGCGCCCCCAGACGCCGGCGAGCCGGGCCCGCGGGTGCGCCTCGATGGCCGCGGCGTGCGTCTCCGCCGCCCAGTAACCCGTGCCGAACAACCCGAACCGCACCCCGGCCCCCTGCCGTCGACGTCCGCCACCGGCGTGCGCCGGGACCGTGATCCACGCTAGTCCCCCGGCCCGTCCGGCGCGCCCCGACCCGGCGGGTGAGCCGCTACCGGAATGCGGGCCAGTGCTCCGGCCTTCAGGCCGGGGGTGAAGGCCCGCGCTGGCAAGGCCGCCGAGGCCCGAGAAGTGCCTTAGACCGGGCGGTTCTGCTGCTCGATGTACTGCTTCACGACGATCAGCGGAGCCCCGCCGACGGAGCCCGCAAAGTACGAACCCGACCACAGCTTGTTGGCCCGGTAGTAGTGCCGCACGAGGTCGGGGAACTCCTGCCGCAGACGGCGCGAGGACACGCCCTTGAGGGAGTTGACCAGGCGGGTCACCGCCACCTTGGGCGGGTAGTTCACGAGCAGGTGGACGTGGTTGTTCTCGCCGTTGAACTCGACCAGCTCCGCCTCGAAGTCGGCGCACACGTCCCGCATGACCTGTTCCATGCGGGTCAGGTGCCGGTCGGCGAACACCTTGTGCCGGAACTTCGTCACGAAAACCAAGTGAACATGCATCGCAAAAACGCAGTGTCTACCAGTGCGGATGCCTTGAATTTCTGCCATAAACCAACATGGTACAGTGCTTCTCGTGCAGCTCCGGTACAACGTCCGCGTCTATTTGACGCCCGGCCAGCAGATCGAGCTGGCGCGGGCGTTCGGGTGTGCGCGGGTGGTGTTCAACGACGGGCTGCGCCTGCGGCAGCAGGCCCGGGAGGCGGGCGAGAAGTACATCTCCGACGGGGAACTGTCGCGCCGTCTGATCACGGAGGCGAAGCTGACGCCGCAGCGGGCGTGGCTGGGCGAGGTGTCGGCCGTGGTGTTGCAGCAGGCCCTGGCGGACCTGAACACCGCCTACCGGAACTTCTTCGCCTCGATCTCGGGTAAGCGTAGGGGCCGCACGGTGGCCCCGCCCCGGTTCCGGTCGCGCAAAGACAACCGGCAGGCCATCCGGTTCACGAAGAACTCCCGGTTCCGTGTGCTGGACAACGGGCGGCTGCGCCTGCCGAAGATCGGCGACCTGCACGTTCGGTGGTCACGGGCCCTGCCGTCAGACCCATCCTCCGTGGCGATCATCCGGGACGCGGCGGGACGGTACTTCGCCTCGTTCGTCGTTCAGACGGGCGAGGACGAGACGTTGCCTCCGGTCAAGCCCGAGATCGGAATCGACCTGGGCCTGACCCACTTCGCCGTCATGTCCGACGGCACGAAGGTCGCCGCGCCGAAGTTCCTGCGCCGGGCCGCACGCAAGCTCAAGCGTCTGCAACAGGATCTCTCCCGCAAGCAGCGCGGGAGTCAGAACCGCAAGAAGGCCGTCGTCAAGGTCGCCAGGGCGCACGCCCGGGTGGCCGACACCCGGCGGGACTGGCAACACAAGCTCTCGACGCAGATCATCCGCGAGAACCAAGCGGTGCACGTCGAGGACCTGTGCGTGAGTGGTCTCGGCCGGACCCGGCTCGCCAAGAGCGTCCACGACGCCGGGTGGGCCAGCTTCACCGCCATGCTGGAGTACAAGGCCGCCCTATACGGGCGCACCTTCGGCCGGGTGAACCGGTTCTTCCCGTCCACCCGCATGTGCTCGCAGTGTGGCCGCATCAACGACAAGATGGCGCTCAACGTCCGAGCGTGGGACTGCCCCTGCGGAGCCGCCCACGACCGAGACCACAACGCCGCACTCAACATCAAGGCCGCCGGACAGGCGGACTTCAACGCCCGTGGAGCACACGTAAGACCGGGACTCGTCCCGGCGGCGCGCAACGAAGCGGGAACCCACCCGGACGCCGCGCGGTCCACGCGCAGCGTGGAGGGAATCTCCGTCCTTCAGGGCGGAGAGGATGTCAATACGCCGGTTAGTAGGCTGTGCCGGTGAACGACACCGTGTCGACGACCAGCGCGGCGGCCGCCTCTCCGGTGGACGGGCCGCTCGCCACGGTCGCGATCGTGATCTCGCTGGCGGTCGCGGTCTGGGCCCTGGTGGCGGCGGTACGCCACCGGCCGCCGGACCGGATCCAGTTCGTCGGCCTGGCCGTGCTGGAGGTGGCGCTGCTCGCGCTCACCGTGACGGCGCTCGTCGCGCTCGGCGGCGGGGACCGGCCGGGCGAGCCGGGCGCGTTCTTCGGCTACCTGGCGACGCTCGTCTGCCTGCCGCCGCTGGCCTGGGTGCTGGCCCGGATGGAGCCGACCCGCTGGGGCTCGGGCATCATCTGCGCGATCTGCCTGGTCACGCCGGTGGTGGCGGTACGCCTCCAGCAGACCTGGGAGATCCTCGGTGGCTGACCCCACCACCGGCCACGAGCAGCGCGCCACCAACCGTGGGCCAGGGCGGTTGCTGATCGCCGTCTACATCCTCTTCGCCATCGCCGCGACCTCACGGGCCGGCCTGCAGATCGCCACGAAGTTCGACGAGGCGCCGGTGGCGTACCTGCTCTCGGCGCTCGCCGCGCTGATCTACATCGTGGCGGCGGCCGGGCTGGCCCGGGCCGGGCACGCGGGCCGCCGGGTCGCGCTGGCCTGCTGCACCGTCGAACTGGCCGGGGTGCTCGGGGTGGGCGTGCTGAGCATCGCCGACAAGGAGCTGTTCCCGGACGAGACGGTCTGGTCCGACTTCGGCAGCGGCTACGGCTACGTGCCGCTGGTGCTGCCGGTGCTCGGCCTGTTCTGGCTCTGGCGCACCCGGCGCGACCCCGCCTGAGCGGGCCCGCGCCGGGTGGGGCGGGTCAGTCCTTCGGACCGCCGGCCACGTAGATGACCTGGCCGGAGACGAAGGACGCGCCCTCGCTGGCCAGGAACGAGATGGTGTGCGCGACGTCCTCGGGGCGGCCGGGACGGCGTACCGGGATCTCGGCGGCGGCGTGCTTCTGCAGGTCGTCGAAGTCGACCTTCATCCGGGCCGCGGTCGCCGCGGTCATGTCGGTGACGATGAAGCCCGGCGCGACCGCGTTGACTGTCACCCCGAACGGGCCCAGCTCGATCGCCAGCGTCTTGGTGAAGCCCTGGAGGCCGGCCTTGGCGGCCGAGTAGTTCGCCTGGCCCCGGTTGCCGAGCGCGGACGTGCTGGACAGGTTGACGATCCGGCCCCACTTCGCCTCGACCATGTGCTTCTGTGCGGCCTGGCTGAACAGGAACGCCCCGCGCAGGTGCACGCCCATGACCGTGTCCCAGTCGCCCTCGGTCATCTTGAACAGCAGGTTGTCACGCAGCACGCCGGCGTTGTTGACGAGCACGGTCGGTGCGCCCAGTTCGGCGGCGATCCGTTCCACGGCGGCCTCGACCTGGGCCCGGTCGGACACGTCGGCGCCGACGCCGAGAGCCCGGCCGCCGGCCGAGCCGATGGCGTCCACTGTCTCCTTGGTCGCGGACTCGTCGATGTCGACCACGGCGACGGCCATGCCGTCGGCCGCCAGCCGGCGGGCGGTCGCCGCCCCGATGCCGCGCGCGGCTCCGGTGACGATGGCGACGCGGGGCTCCTCCGACATGCTTACCTCCCGGTAACTTGTGGCTCGATCGAAGGAGCTTAACCCGCCGGTACGCCGCCCCCTACCGATCGCTGCCCCGGCAGAGCCGGATCCACCGGTAGCCGTACCCGCCGAGCTTGAGCCGGTCGAGCTTGCCCACGTCCTCGTAGTTGCGGTCGCTCAGCACGTCGATCGGCAGGTCCGCCTCCGGCGCCAGCGTGCTCAGGTCGACCTCGACGTCCTCCGTGCCGAGGTTGTGCAGGAAGACCATCGTCCCGGTACGTCCGTCGGCGCGGTGCGCGAGCACCCCCGGCGGCATGGGCACGTCGATGTGGGTGGTGCTGCCCGAGCCGATCTCCGGCGCCTCGCGCAGCGTACGGATCATCCGCTCGAACCAGCCGAGCAGTGACCGGGGATCCTTGCGCTGGGCGGTGACGTTGACGTTCTGGTAGCCGTACTCACCCTTGTCGATCACCGGGCGGACCAGCTTCTCCGGCTCGGCCGTGGAGAAGCCCGCGTTGTCCTTGTAGGACCACTGCATCGGGGTACGGATCGCGTCGCGTCCGTCCAGCGCCAGGTTCTCCCCCATGCCGATCTCCTCGCCGTAGCGCAGCACCGGCGTGCCGCGCAGCGAGAACTGCAACGCGTACGCCAGCTCGATGCGCCGGCGGTCGTTGCCGAGCATGGGCGCGAGACGGCGGCGGATGCCCCGGCCGTAGAGCTGCATGTTCTCGTCCGGCCCGAACGTCGCCAGCACGTCGCTGCGCTGGTCGGCGGTGAGCCGGGACAGGTCGATCTCGTCGTGGTTGCGCAGGAACGTCGCCCACTGGCCGCCGGTGGGCAGCTTCGGGGTGTCGCGCAACGCGTCGATGATCGCCTCCGGGTCCTCCCGGGCCAGGGCGAGCATCAGCCGGCCGTTGAGCATGAAGTCGAACAGCATGTGGATCCGGTTGCCCGAGCCGCTGCCGTCGCCGAAGTAGACGGGCAGCTCGTCCGGCTCGACGTTCGCCTCGGCCAGCAGGACCGCGTCGCCGCGCCGCCACTGCACGTGCTGGCGCAGGTCGGTGAGGAAGTCGAAGTCCTTCGGTGAGTTCGGGTTGCCCGGCTCGGTGCGCTCGATGATGAACGGCACCGCGTCCATCCGGAAACCGGAGACGCCGAGCTGGAGCCAGAACGAGGTGATCTTCTTGATCTCCGCCCGGACCTTCGGGTTCTCGACGTTCAGGTCCGGCTGGAACTTGTAGAAGCGGTGGTAGTACCACGCCTTGGCGGTCCGGTCGTACGTCCAGGTCTCGTGCTGCTCGCCCGGGAAGACCATGCCCTGGTGGCGGTCGTCCGGCTCGTGGTCGGCCCAGACGTACCAGTCCCGGTACGGCGAGTCGGGCGAGGACCGGGCCGACTGGAACCACGGGTGCTGGTCCGAGGTGTGGTTGACCACCAGGTCGATGATCACCCGGATGCCCCGGTTGCCCGCCTGGTGCAGCAGTTCGGCGAAGTCACCGAGCGTGCCCAGGCGCGGGTCGACGTTGTAGAAGTCGGTCGCGTCGTACCCGTCGTCCTTGTTCGGCGAGGGGTGGATCGGGTTCAGCCACAGGCAGGTCACGCCGAGCCGGGCCAGATAGTCCAGCCGGCCGATCAGGCCCTGGAAGTCACCCACCCCGTCGCCGTCGGAGTCCGCGTACGTGTCGACGTCGAGGCAGTAGACGACCGCCTCCTGATACCACCTGTCACCCATGCGGGGACTAGTTCTCCGATCGCGCCCGGCGGCAAACCCGGTACGGTGCCGGGATGGGCGAGGAGGCGTACGACTGGTCCGCCGGCACCTGGCTGAACCCGCCGGAGCGGGCCGAGCCGGTCGACGGCGGCCTGCTGGTCGAGCCGCGCGGCGGCAGCGACTTCTGGCGGCGCACCAGCTACGGCTTCGTGCACGACGACGGCTCGGCGCTGCTCGCGCCGTTCGGCCTGGGCAGCGCCGTGGAGGTGTCGTTCCGGCTCGACTACTCCGCCCAGTTCGACCAGGCCGGCGTGCTGGTCCGGGTGGACGAGCGGCGGTGGACCAAGGCCGGGGTCGAGGTGAGCGACGGTTCGCCGCAGGTGGGTGCCGTGGTCACCGACGAGCGCTCCGACTGGTCGGTGGCGCCGGTGCCGCAGTGGTCGGGCCGGGAGGTGACGGTGCGGGTGAGCCGGGCCGGCGACGCGCTCACCGTGCGGGCCCGGTGCGAGGACGAGCCGTGGCGGCTGGTCCGCGTCGCCCCGCTCGATCCGGACGCGGTGGCGACGGCCGGGCCGTACTGCTGCTCGCCCAGCCGCGGCGGCCTGCTGGTCCGCTTCACCGGCTGGCGGCGAGGTCCGGCGGACGCCGCGCTGCACCCGGAGGGCTGAGTCGCAGGTGTGACGCCCGACCGTCCGGGTATCACGTCGGGATCTCCGGCTCCACGCGTGGAAGGACCGCCATGGCCCTGGCCCAGGACGTCGACCCGAACCAGTTCACCGGGCTGACCGGCTGGGTGGCGAGCGTGATCGACTCGCTCGGCGCGGTCGGCGTGGCGCTGCTGGTGGCGTTGGAGAGCATCGTCCCGCCGATCCCGAGCGAGATCGTGCTGGCGATGGCCGGCTACCTGTCCGCCGAGGGCCGGTTCAACGTGGTGCTCATCGTGGTCGCCGCGACTGTCGGCTCGCTGCTCGGCGCGCTGGCGCTCTACTGGCTCGGCGCGGCGCTCGGCGAGGACCGGCTCAAGCGCTGGCTGGACCACATCCCGCTGGTCGACCTGCAGGATCTGGAGAAGGCCGACCGCTGGTTCGAGCGGCACGGACGGTGGGCGGTGCTGATCGGCCGGGTGGTGCCGGTGGTGCGCAGCCTGGTCTCGATCCCGGCCGGCGCGAACCGGATGCCGCTGGGCGAGTTCATCCTGCTCACCACGCTCGGCAGCGGCGTGTGGAACGCGCTGATCGTCGGCGCCGGCTTCGCCCTCGGGTCACGGTGGGAGGACGTCGACAGGTACAGCCAGTGGTTCAACTACGCGATCTTCGCCGTCTTCGGTTTCATGATCGTGAGCTGGGCGGTGAAGAAGGTGCGCCGGCGGCGCGGCCGGCAGTCGGTGACCACCGGGCGTTGACCGCCGCGCGGGCGGCCCGAACCCCGAGGGGTCCGGGCCGCGTTCCGGCCGCGGTCAGCGGCGGAAGGTGAACCAGTTGACGTTGACGAAGTCGGACGGCTGGCCGCTGCTGAACGTCAGGTAGACCGTGCGCCGGCCGGTCACCGCGCCGACGTTGCCGGGCACCGAGCGCCAGGTCTGCCAGCCGCCGGTGTTGCCGACCGCGAAACTGCCGATCGGCGGCGCGGTCGGGCTGTCCACCCGGACCTCGACCAGCCCGCTCACTCCGGGCGCCGCGCCGGAGGCGACCCGGGCCACGAAGTCGCGCGGCGGCGTCGAGCCGAAGTCGACGTTGTCGTAGCGGGCCCAGTCGCCGTTGGCGAGCCAGCCGATGTCCTGGCCGCCCTCGGCGCACGTCTCCACCTGCACGCCGTTCTGCGCGTTGAACGACTCGGCCTGGATCGTCGCGTACGCGTCGCGCACCCCGCCCGGCGGCGGCGTGGTCGGGGTCGGCGACGGGTTGCTCCCGCCACCCCGGGTGTAGACGGCCACGTAGTCGACAAGCATCGACCGGCCGGGCACCGTCGCGGCGGTGGGCGTCGCCGAGCCGGCCACGCCGTCCGGGAAGCCGCCGCCCATCGCCACGTTGAGTAGCAGGAAGTAGCCGGCGTGGTTGGTCATCTGACTCCAGTACGGCTCACCGATCTGGTTCTGCCGGACGGTGTGGAAGAGCTGGCCGTCGACGTACCAGCGCAGTTGCTGCGGGCTGGTCGAGGCGTCCCACTCGAACCGGTAGGTGTGGAACGCCGACTGGCAGGTGCTGCCCGGGCAGGCCCGGGACGCGCCGATGCCGTTGAACTCGCCGCACGGGCCGCCCGGCGCGACACCGCAGTGCAGCACGCCCCAGACCGAGTTGATCCCGTTGACGTTCTCCATCACGTCGAACTCGCCGATGCCCGGCCAGTTCTGGTAGTTGCCGCGGTACGGCGAGCCGAGCGCCCAGAACGCCGGCCAGTACCCGGAGGCCGCCGCGCCTGTCACGTTCGGCATCTGGATCCGGCCCTCCAGGGCCAGGACGCCACCCGACGGCGCCTTGAAGTTCGAACGCACCGTTTCGATCCGGGCCGAGGTCCAGCGGCCGGCCGAGTCCCGCAGCGGTGTGATGCGCAGGTTGCCCGAGCCGTCGTGGGCCAGGTTGGCGGTGCTGGAGGTGTAGGTCTGGATCTCGCCGGTGCCCCAGTTGGCCGGGCCGCCCGGGTAGCCGGTGCCGGTGTCGATGATCCAGTTGGCGGACGAGGGCAGCGTGCCGGCGGAGCCGGTGAAGTCGTCGCTCCACACCAGGCTCCACCCGGACGGCGTGGGGGGCACGGCGGCCTGGGCGGTCATCGAGACGCCCGCGAGCGCCGTGGTGAGCGCGAGGACACCGGCGGCCAGGGCGAGCCGGCGGTGCGTTCGGGGCACGGTTGCGGGGGCGGCCGGGGCCGCCGGAATCGGGTTCATTCTGGGTGCCTCTCTGCGGGGACGGGTCCGGAGAGCGCTCTCTGAGAGCGATTTCTACGCGCCCGCCCCCGCACTTGTCAACGCCTGTCGATGGCTTCCGCCGGCTGCGGCCGGCGCAGCACCACCTGCTCCAGCGCCGTCCACGCCGTAGTGGTGACCAGATAGAGCACCGCCGCCAGCGGCACCACGAGCGCCACCAGCACCGTGCCGTACGGCAGCAGCGGCAGCAGCCGCCCGAGCACCGCCGCGCCCGGACCCTCGGCCGGTGCGCCGGCCACGGTGCCGGTGGCAGCCGCCGCCCGGCGCATCCGCCGCGAGGACCACCAGGCCAGCGCGAGCAGCGCGGCCAGCAGCACCCCGAACACCAGCGGCACCGGGCCGGCGAGCCCGTCGCCGAGGTGCCACCCCAGCGGTACGCCGGCGAGCCGCTCCCCCAGCAACTCCGGCGCCCCGTCACCGGTGGCGAACACGCGATACATGACCAGGAAGAACGGTGCCTGCAACAGCGCCGGCAGGCAGCCCGCGACCGGGCTGGCGCCGGCGTTGCGGTAGAGCGCGAACAGCTCGCTCTGGAGGCGGGCCGGATCGTCGGCGTACCGGCGCTGAAGTTCCCGCACCTCGGGGGCGAGCGCGGTGCGGCGCCGCTCGCCGCGGACCTGGGCCACCGTCAGCGGCGAGATCAGGAGCCGGACGGCGACCGTGAACAGGACGATGGCGGCGGCCGTCGCGGCGCCGCCGGTGAGCGGGGCGAGCACGTCGGCGAGCCAGGTGACGACGGTGGCCGCGGCCGAGGCCGCGGAGTGCAACGGAGCGAAGGCGAACATGGGTGGACCCCTCGATTGCGATTCCGGTGTCCCGGGCGGCGACACGCCGCACGGCGGGACGGATGACGACGGAATCGGCCGCGAAAGCCCGGGCGGAGCAACCGGCGACCCGCCGGCGGACGGCTACGCGGCCGAGGGGCGCAGGCCGGGTGCGCGGGGGCGCGGACGCCCCGCTGCGTCCGGGTCGACCTGCCGGGGCACCCCGCGACGGCGGGCGCGGGCTCGCAGCGCGGCGGCGAACCGGGTGCCGGGCGGTGTGGGCAGCGCGCGGACCCGCAGCGCGAGCAGAGTGGCGAGCAGCAGCGCGGCGACGACGGCCGCACCCGCGATCAGGCCGGCCGGCCGGTCGGCGAACAGGGCGAGGGCGTAGGCCCACGCCCCCGTCAGCACCGCCAGCATCCCGGCCACGCGACCACACTAGCCCCCCGTGTCACGCCCCGGGCACCCTGCGCGCACGCCGGACCGGCACGCCGCCGCTCCGGCCCGGACGACCCGA
The DNA here is from genome assembly GCF_019038635.1 of Micromonospora sp. WMMB482. NCBI lineage: Bacteria > Bacillati > Actinomycetota > Actinomycetes > Micromonosporales > Micromonosporaceae > Micromonospora > Micromonospora sp. WMMB482. The sequence continues at coordinate 1,123,832 of NZ_JAHOPD010000020.1, forward strand.
ACGGGCGAACCGGCGCCGACACGCCACCGGCACGTTTCCGGAAACGGACACGGTGGGTAACAGGGCCTCGACCACGTGGCACGGCGCCGCGAGCGGTCCGGAGGAGACGGTGGTGACGATGAGTGGCTCAGTGGCGGAGCGGGAGCGGAGCGCCGCACCCGGCGGAACCGACCTGCTGACAGTCGGCGTCGAGGAGGAGTTCCTGCTCGCCGACCCGCACACCGGGGCCGCCGTACCCGCCGTCGACCTCGTGATGGAGCAGGTGCCGGCCGAGCTGCGGGGTCAGGTGGAACGCGAGTTCCAGACCAGCCAGATCGAGATCGGCAGCCCGCCCGGGCTGGACCTGGCCTCGATCCGGCACTCGCTGTCGATGCTGCGCGCCGAGCTGGCCGACGCCGCCGAGCGGGCGGGCGTACGGCTGCTCGCGATCGGCACCGGGCCGATCGACGGGCCGGTGCCGCCGGTGGTGGACAAGCCGCGCTTCGACCGGATGATCGAGCGGTTCCGGCTGCTGGTACCCGGGCCCGGCAACAACGGCATGCACGTGCACGTCGGCATCCCCGACCCGGACACCGGCGTGCGGGTGCTCAACCACGTCCGGCCCTGGCTGCCGATCCTGCACGCGGTCACCGCCAACTCCCCGTTCTCCCGTAGCGAGGACACCGGGTACGCGAGCTGGCGCTCGGTGGAGTGGGAACGCTGGCCGTCGGTCGCGCCCACCCCGTTCCTGGAGTCGCACGAGCACTACGAGCGGCTGATCCGGCAGCTCATCGCCAGCGGCGTGATGCTGGACGAGGGAATGCTCTACTGGTACGCCCGGCTCTCCGCGAAGTACCCCACCGTGGAGATCCGCATCGGCGACGTCTGCCCCTCGGTGGACGACGCGGTGCTGGTGGCGGCACTGGTCCGCGCACTCGTCGCCACCGCGCTCACCGACATCGCCGCCGGCCGTCCGGCCGTCAACACCGACCACCACCTGCTGGTGGCGGCGCACTGGCGGGCCGCCCACGACGGGCTGGAGGGCGAGGGCGTCGACCTCACCGACGGTGAGCTGCGCCCGGCCTGGGAGCTGCTGGACCGCCTGGTGGACCGGCTGCGCCCGGAACTGGAACGGCACGGCGACCTGGACCGGGTGACCGACCTGCTGGCCGGACTGCGCCGGCACGGCAGCGGCGCGGCGCGGCAGCGGGCGGTGTTCGCGCGTACCGGACGGCTCGTCGACGTGGTCGCGGACGTGGCGCGGCAGACCCGTGGCTGAGCGGCCGCGCGGCCGCGGCCCGGCGTGACAGGATGGGCGACGTGGCCGAACGCATGATCGTCATCGGCGGCGACGCCGCCGGCATGTCGGCGGCGTCGCAGGCGCGGCGCCGCCGCCGCGACCGCTCCGACCTGGAGATCGTCGCGTTCGAGTGCGGTCACTTCACCTCCTACTCGGCCTGTGGCATCCCCTACTGGGTCAGCGGCGCGGTGGAGGAGCGGGACGAGCTGATCTCCCGCGATCCGCAGACCTTCCGCGACGACTTCGGCATCGAGGTCCGTACCCGCCACGAGGTCACCGCCATCGACCTGGACCGCCGCGAGGTGACCGCGCGCGACCTGGACGGCGGCGGCGAGGTCCGCGCCGGTTTTGACACCCTGGTGTACGCCACCGGAGCGTCCCCGGTGCAGCCGGAGTGGGCGCGCGACGAGGTGTCGGGCGTGTTCGGCGTGCAGACGCTGGGCGACGGCGCGGCGCTGATCGACTGGCTGGAACGCGAACCCCGGCCCCGGCACGCGGTGGTGGTCGGCGGCGGCTACGTCGGCGTCGAGATGGGCGAGGCGCTCGTGCAGCGCGGGCTGAAGGTCCAGCTGGTCGAGCAGGCCGACCAGCCGATGTCGACAGTCGACCCGGACATGGGCGAGCTGGTGGCCGACGCGATGCGCGCGACCGGCATCGCCGTCCGCACCGGCCTCACCGTCACCGGTCTCCAGGAGCGGGACGGCCGGGTCTCCGCGGTGGTCACCGACGTGGGGCCGATCCCGGCCGACGTCGTGGTACTGGGTCTCGGGGTACGCCCCAACACCGCGCTCGCCGAGGCCGCCGGCCTGCCGATCGGTCCCTCCGGCGCGGTCCGGACCGACCGCCGCATGCGGGTGCCGGGCGCACCGGGTGTCTGGGCGGCGGGCGACTGCGTGGAGTCCCTGCACCGGGTCAGCGGCATGCCGGTGCACATCCCGCTCGGCACGCACGCCAACAAGCAGGGCCGGGTCGCGGGCATCAACATCGGCGGCGGGTACGCCACCTTCCCCGGCGTCATCGGCACCGCCGTCACCAAGGTCTGCGAGCTGGAGGTGGGTCGCACCGGGTTGCGCGAGCGGGACGCGCGGGAGGCCGGCTTCGAGTTCGTCACAGTGCTCGCCCAGTCGACGAACCGGGCCGGCTACTACCCGGGCTCGCGGCCGATGACGGTCAAGCTGATCGCCGAACGGCCCAGCGGGCGGTTGCTCGGCGCGCAGATCGTCGGCTGGTCCGAGGCGGCCAAGCGGATCGACGTGCTCGCCGTGGCGCTGTGGAACGGCATGACGGTGGACGAGATGACAGCGCTCGACCTGGGCTACGCGCCGCCGTACGCCCCGGTGTGGGATCCGGTGCTGATCGCCGCCCGCAAGGCCGTCGACGCGCTGGCCGCCGTGTAAGGAAGGGCCCCCTATTAACGCCTCCGGTAGAGGAAGGGCCCCTTCTTAACACCGACACCCGGGTTTGTCGGTGCCGGGGGTTAGCGTGTGCGCGTTGCCGGTCCGGCACTTCCCCTCGGAGGTAAACCCCATGCGGCAGGAGACGACCTACCTCGAACTGTCCGAAGTGGACGGTGGAGCGCACAAGTTCTACGAGGTGGTGGTCGACGACACCGCGATGACCGTCCGCTACGGGCGGATCGGCGACCAGGGTCAGGTGAAGACCAGCACCTACCCGGACAACACCCGTGCCCGCGCCGCCGCCGCGAAGAAGATCGGCGAGAAGATCCGCAAGGGGTACGCCCCGGCGGTGCCCGGCGTACGCCAGAAGCGGACGGTGTCGCGCCGGCAGATCGTCAGCACCCGATCCACCGCCCGCACCGCCCCGGTGCTCTGGCGGTACGCCTCGGGCGCGCCTGCCTTCGGCATCTTCGTCGACGACCGGCACTGCATGGTCGGCAACGAGCACGGCGTGATCACCACGCTCGACCACGACGCCCGGCTGGTCAACCAGGTCCGGCTCCCCGACGGGGTGAAGTGCATCGTCGCCGACGACGCCTGGGTCTACGCCGGCTGCGACGACGGCAACGTCTACGACCTGTCCGGCAAGGTGCCCCGCGCGGCGTACGCGATCGCACCCGAGATCGACATCTACTGGCTGGACATCCACGACGGCGTGCTCGGCGTGTCCGACCGCGACGGCGGCATCTCGGCGATCGACCACGAGGACGAGTTCCTCTGGCGCCGGCCGAGCCGGGGCCGGTCGGCGTGGATGGTGCGCTGCGACGCCGACGCGCTCTACCACGGCCACTCACGGGGGGTCACCGGCTACGACTGGCGCAGCGGGCGCGAACTGTGGCACACCGGCACCGGGGCGGTCCTGTTCGGCTGGCAGGAGCGCGACGCCGTCTTCGCCGGCACCGGCACCCGCGAGGTGGTGCGCCTGCGCAAGGACGGCCGGGCCGAGCAGGTCTACCGCTGCGACTCGGCGGTCTTCTCCTGCGCCACCGCCGAGGGCGGCCGGTACGTGTTCGCCGGCGACAGCGCGTCCTCGATCTACTGCTTTGACCAGGCCGGCAACCGGCTGTGGAAGCTCGGCACCGGCTGCGGCTCGGCGTACTCGATGCAGTACCACGACAACCGGCTGTACGTGGTCACCACGAGCGGCCACCTGGCCTGCATCGACGCGAGCGAGGCGGCGATCCGGGCGGCCGAGGCGGGCAGCGTGCCCGACGTGGTGGACGTCAAGGCGCCCGCCCGGATGCCCGAGACGGCCGCCTGGACGTCGGTCGAGGTGACCACCGACGACCGCGACGGCGTGCTGGTGCAGTGCGTCGAGCAGGGCGGCCGGCTGCGCGTGCACGTCCTCGCCGACGGCTACCGGCGGGACTGGTCGGTGCAGTTCCCCAAGGGCATCCGCGAGCCGGGCGCGCGTTACGTGGTCACCGAGGTCCGCGAGTCCGGCCGGGGCGGCTTCTACCGGGCGTACGGGGACATCCGCCGGCTGCGCTGACCGGCATGCCCGGAGCCCGGCGGCCGGCACGGCACGGCACGGCACGGACCCGGTCCGCCGGCACAGCACGGACCCGGCTTCGCCCCCGGGGACAGCGGATCGTCGCCGCACCGGCCAGGATGGCCCGATGCGGTGCGACATTCCCGAAGGGCTGCGCTGGGTCGAGCGGACCGAGGCCGGCCGGGCGTGGCTCGCGGAGCTGCCCGGCCGGCTGGCCGACTGCGTCGCGCGGTGGGAGCTGACGCCCGGCCCGCCGTTCGCGTACGCGTTCGCCTCGCTGGCGCTGCCCGCGACGCTCCCGGACGGCACCCGGGCGGTGCTGAAACTCCAGTACCCGGACGACGACAGCGTCCACGAGGCCACCGCGCTGGCGCACTGGGACGGGCGCGGCGCGATCCGGCTGCTCGGGCACGACGCCGACCGGCGCGCGCTGCTCGTCGAGCGCTGCGACCCCGGCACGTCGCTGCACTCGCTGGCGGCCGACGCGGCGCTCGACGTGGCGATCGGCCTGTTGCCGGGGCTCGCGGTGCCGGCCGGTGCGCCGTTCACGCCGCTCGCCGAGGAGGCCGCCGGCTGGGCGGAGCGGATGCCTGGTAACTGGCGACGGGCCGGCCGCCCGTACGAGCGGCGCCTGCTCGACACCGCGCTCGGGCTGCTCGCCGACCTGGCGCCGAGCCAGGGCGAACAGGTGCTGGTCAACCAGGACCTGCACGCCGGCAACATCTTGGCGGCCGGGCGCGAGCCGTGGCTGGTGATCGACCCGAAGCCGCTCACCGGCGAGCGGGAGTTCGCCGTGGTGCCGCTCGTACGCGGCGCGGAGCTGGGTCACTCCCCGGCGGCGGTCCGGCACCGGCTCGACCGGCTCAGCACCGAGCTGGGCCTGGACCGGGAACGGGTACGCGGCTGGGCGATCGGTCAGACGGTGGCCTGGAGCATCGGCGGCGACCGGGTCTTCCCGGGCAACGTCGAGGCGGCCCGATGGCTGCTCGACGAGATGTGACTCAGCCTGCCTGGCAGGTGGGGCACCAGTAGAGGTTGCGCCCCGCGAGCGCGCCCCGGCTGACCGGGGTGCCGCAGACGTGGCAGGGCGCGCCGGGGCGGCGGTAGACGTACACCTCGCCGCCGTGCCGGTCCACCCGGGGTGCGCGTCCGGTCACCTCCGGCAGGTCGGCGTCGCGCACGGTGTCGATCCGGCCCCGCTCGACCGCCCGGGTCATCAGCGCCACCAGGTCCGCCCAGAGTTCGGCCCAGCCGGGCGGCGTCAGCTCCCGACCCGGCAGCAGCGGCGGCAGACCGGCCCGGAACAGCGCCTCGGTCACGAAGATCAGACCGGTGCCGGCCACCACCGACTGGTCGAGCAGCAGCGCGGCCAGCGGGGTGGGGCTGCGGCGGATCCGCGCATACGCCCGGTCCGGGTCGGCGTCGGCGCGCAGCGGGTCCGGCCCGAGCCGGTCGCGCAGCGCCGCCACCTCGGGCGGGGTCAGCAGCTCGCAGGCGGTCGGGCCGCGCAGCTCCAGCCAGTGCCGGTCGCTGTGCAGCCGCAGCCGCACCTGCCCGACCGGGGTCGGCGGGTCCCCCGGTCCGTCGGCGAACTTCCCGTACAGGCCCAGGTGTACGTGCAGTGTCAGCTCCCCCGCGTAGTGGTGCAGCAGGTGCTTGCCGTACGCCTCGGTGCCGTCCAGGACGGTGCCGCTCAGGCGGGCCGCGCCCTCGGCGAAGCGGCCCTGCGGGCTGTCGGCGTGCACCTTGTCGCCCGGGAACAGCTCGGCGTGCCGGGCGGCGAGGCGGTGGATGGAGTGTCCCTCTGGCACGACCGCCAAGCGTAGCCAGCAAATCGCAGAGCCGGCGACTTCGGGCCGCGGGACGCCGTTGAATCGATGTCCGTCGACTGAGAGACTGGCGGCGGTAGCGCTCGGGAGCCAGTGAGAGCCGCTCGAATCTCGCCGGAGGGACAAGCGCGGGGTGATGCGCCACCCCGGTGCCGGGCAGTCGTCTCCGGCGGTCAGTCATGCCGCTACGGCGGCGACATCGCGGTCCACCACTCCGGCGCCGACCGCCCCCGGCGCCCCCAGCTCGGGAGAGACAGATGCTCCGTACGCTCGGCGCGGCACTGGCCGCCGCCCTCGCCCTGACCAGCCTGGCCGCCTCGGCCGGCGCCGACCGGTCACCCGCCACCACACCCGCCATCGCGGCGACGCCGACCCCGACGCCCACGTTCGCGTGCCCGCCGGCACTGCCGGTCAGCGGTCAGGTGACCGGGGCCACCACGACCAGCATCAGCATCACCTACTGGATGGTGCTCAGCCCGCCCTGCGGCTACGACCCGCCGCTGGTCGTGAGCCTTTTCGCCAGCCGCGAGAACGCCATCGGGTGGCGCGACCCGGTGGCCGAGGTGGTCACCGGGCCGGAACGCTCGGGCACCGTGACCATCGGCGGGCTGACCCCGGGCACCGACTACTGGTTCCGGTTCGGCGACACCAGGGGCGCGCGGGATCCGTACGTGATCGGCGGGCCGGCGAGCACGCTGTCGCTCTGCTCCGCGACGGCCACGATCGACAGCAGGTGGGGCGGCGGTTTCGTCGCCACTGTGACGGTGCGCAACGACGGCACCGAGCCGATCCCGGGCTGGCTCGTCTCGTGGCGGTGGCCCGGTGACGAGCGCATCCAGTCGGTCTGGGGCGGGGTGGCCGAGGGCGCCGGCCAGGACGCCGCGGTCCGTAACGCCTCCTGGAACGGGACGCTGGCGCCGGGCGCTTCGACGACGTTCGGCATGCTCGTGGCGAGCAGCACGCCACCCGCCGCCATCACGCCCGGGTGCGGCCGGTGACCGCGGCGTGCGGAGCGGCCCCGTGGTGTCGATTTAGGGGCACCTGGGTACTTCCGGTGTGTCATGCGCGGCCTCCGCGCCCAAATCAGGAGGTGCCATCGTGAAGATCCTTTCCCGCCGGAACACCCCGGCGACCAGTACCGATACCAACGGCGACGGCGTGGTCGACGAGCGCGACCGAACCGCCGAGCAGCCGGCCGACCGGCCCGTGGTCACCGACCGCGACGAGGAGCGGACCACGTACCGCAGCGCCGCCACCGCTACCGACGACGAGCGCGCACGGGATGCGGCGGCCGACCGGGACGCGCGCGACAGCGGCGCGGCGGCGACCGACGGCCGGACGGCGGCCACCGCCACCGACGGCCGGACCGCCGCCACGACCGACCGCCGGGTTGCGGCGGCCGACGACGAGCGGGACGCGGAGGCCCGGCGACGGGCGGCGGACCGCGGTGCGGCGGCGCGCGCGGTCACCGGCCGCCGGGTCGACGCCGACACGCGGACCGCTCCGGTGACCGACGCCCGGGCCGTGGGCGCGGCGCCCGCCGCCGAGCGCACCGTGGATCTGGACCGCGACGGCCGTCCGGACCACACCGACCTCGACCGGGACGGCCGGGTGGACCTGGACCGGGACGGCCGGCCCGACGGTACGGACGCCGACCGCGACGGCCGGGTGGACCGGCCGGAGCCGTACACCACCAAGCGTCCCCGGGCCAGCCTGCTCGCCACGCTCGGCCTGATCGTCTCGGTGGTCGGGGCGCTGTTCGTGCTCTCCGGCACGCTCGCCGGGTACGGCATCGGCGTCGGTGCGGCCGGCGCCGTGCTGGCGGTGCTGGGCCTGATCGCCACCCGTCGGCGGCACGTGGCGGGCAAGACCGACGCGCTGATCGGTGTCGCGGTCGGCCTGGCCGCCGTGGTGCTCGGCATCGTGGCGATGACCGGCCAGTTCGACTGGCCGACCACCGACGGCGACTGGGTGGGCCGCTTCCGCGAGTGGCTTGACTCACAGTTTGGCAGCTGGTTCTGACGGGCACTGTCTCGATCGCCGGCAGGTCCGGCGAGCCCGATCAGTTCTGGTGGTTCACCGGCCGGGCAACACCTCTTTCGGGGGCGGCGGTTCGCCGCCCCCGAAGTGTGTCCGGCGTCGGCACAATGATCATTCGCCGCTGACCGATTCAACGCAACGATTCGCTGCCGAACGCAAGTTCCGGCGGTGGATGTCGTCTACCCGGGCCGCATAACGTTGGACCACGGCGCCAGCCCGTGGGCCGACCGTGGCCGGGCGCGCCCGACCCTGGGAGCACGACATGACGATGGACGCCATCCGCCAGCGCTTTCTGATGTGCCGGCCGACGTACTTCGCCGTCGACTACGCGATCAACCCGTGGATGGACCCCACCGCCCCGGTCGACGCCGACCTGGCGATCCGGCAGTGGGAGCAGCTTCGGCGCACGTACCTGGACCTGGGCCACGAGGTCGACCTGATCGAGCCGGTCGCCGGCCTGCCGGACATGGTCTTCGCCGCGAACGGCGGCACCGTGATCGACGGCAAGGCCATGGCGGTGCAGTTCCGCGACCCGCAGCGCGCCGACGAGGCGCCCGCGTACCGGGCCTGGTTCGAGGGCGCCGGCTTCGAGATGTACGACCCGAAGCACGTCAACGAGGGCGAGGGCGACGTCCTGCTGGCCGGTCACCACCTGCTCGCCGGCACCGGGTTCCGCACCGCGCACGCCTCCCACGCCCAACTCCAGGAGGTCTTCGGCTACCCGGTGATCACCATGCAGCTGGTGGACCCCCGCTTCTACCACCTGGACACCGCGCTGACGGTGCTCGACGAGCGCACCGTGGCGTACCTGCCGGAGGCGTTCTCCCCCGGCAGCCGGGCGGTGCTGCGCCGGCTGTTCCCGGACGCGATCCACGCCACCATGGCCGACGCCGAGGTGCTGGGCCTGAACGCGGTCAGCGACGGCCGGCACGTGGTGCTGCCCGCGCAGGCCACCGACCTGGCCGCGAAGCTGCGCGACCGGGGCTACGAGACCATCGGGATCGACCTGTCCGAGCTGCGCAAGGCCGGCGGCGGACCGAAGTGCTGCACGTTGCGACTCCGTCAGGGAAAGGCGAGCAAGTGATCATCGACGACATGCTGCGGACTCCGTCCGCGGTCCGGGACGCGGAGCGTCACACGGCGCACAACTACCACCCGCTGCCCGTGGTGATCTCGTCGGCCGAGGGTGCCTGGCTGACCGACGTGGACGGCCGCCGCTACCTGGACTGCCTGGCGGGATACTCGGCGCTGAACTTCGGCCACCGGCACCCGAAGCTGATCGAGGCCGCGCACGCGCAGCTCGACCGGCTCACGCTGACCAGCCGCGCGTTCGTCCACGACCAGTTCGCCGACTTCTGCCGCGAGCTGGCCGCGCTCTGCGGCAAGGACCTCGTGCTGCCGATGAACACCGGCGCCGAGGCGGTGGAGACCGGCATCAAGGTCGCCCGCAAGTGGGGCTACCAGGTCAAGGGCGTCACCCCCGGGCAGGCCAACATCGTGGTGGCCGAGGGCAACTTCCACGGCCGTACGACCACGATCGTCAGCTTCTCCACCGACTCCGACGCGCGCGCCGACTTCGGGCCGTACACCCCGGGTTTCACTGTGGTCCCCTACGGCGACCTGGACGCGCTGACCGCGGCGATCGACGAGAACACGGTCGCAGTGCTGCTGGAGCCGATCCAGGGTGAGCAGGGCGTCGTGGTGCCGCCGGAGGGCTACCTGCCGGGCGTGCGCCGGGTCTGCACCGAGCGCAACGTGCTGTTCGTCGCCGACGAGATCCAGTCGGGCCTGGGGCGTACCGGCGCGACGTTCGCCTGCGAGCACGAGGGCGTCGAGCCGGACATGTACCTGCTGGGCAAGGCGCTCGGCGGCGGCATCGTGCCGGTGTCGGCGGTGGCCGCCAACCGGGACGTGCTGGGTGTGCTCCAGCCGGGCCAGCACGGCTCGACGTTCGGCGGCAACCCGCTGGCCTGCGCGGTCGCGACCGAGGTGGTCCGGCTGCTCGCCACCGGTGAGTTCCAGCGCCGCTCGGCCGAGCTGGGCGAACGGCTGCACGCCGGGCTGCGCGGCCTGATCGGCAAGGGCCTGGTGGCGGTACGCGGGCGCGGGCTGTGGGCCGGGCTGGACATCGACCCGGAACTGATGACCGGCCGGCAGGCGTGCGAGCGGCTGATGGAGCGGGGTGTGCTCGCCAAGGACACGCACGGCTCGACCATCCGGCTCGCCCCGCCACTGGTGATCACCGAAGAGGAGATCGACCACGCGGTGGCGCAGCTCGCCGCCGTGCTGGCCGGCTGAGGCCGTACGCGACGCGGCTGAGGCCGTACGCGAGAAGGCGCCGGGACCGCGACGGTCCCGGCGCCTTCGCACATGCCCGTCACTGACGCGGCAGTCGCATCGCCATGGTCGGCGCCTCGGCCATCACCGAGTTCGGGGTGTACTTCGCGTCGCTGCTCATGTCGTCGGCGCGGCCCACCTGCACGCCCGGGTACAGCTCGATCAGGTCGCCCCCGGCGAGCACCCGGGACTGCTGCGGCGCCAGCGCGATCCGCTCGTGCTCCGCCATCGAGCCGCCGGGACGTACACCGGAGCCGTTGGTGCTGGTGTCGGTGGCCACCACCTCGCCCGCCCGCAGCTCCAGGCGGATGTGGCTGCGGCTGATCCAGCGCCGTGCCTCGTCGTTGAGCCACTGGCCGAGCGTCACCGCGCCCGGGCCGTCCGGCGCCCGGCCGATCGCCACCGGTTCGGTCTCGGTGAGCACGAACCGCTTGCGGACCAGGCCGCCGATGCGCACGGCGAGCACAGCCGTACGCGGGCGTGGGCCGGCGTCGGAGAGCCGCGCGCCGTGCCGGGGGCAGGTCGGCGCGCCGGTACGCAGGGTGGGCGGCGGCTGCTCGGCCGGCACCCGGTCCACGGCGGCCAGGTCGGCGAAGGCGCCGCCGCCCCCACCGCCGCCGAACAGCGCGCAGCCCGGCTCGGGGCAGCGCCACTTCCGGGAGAGCACCTTGACCCCGGCCGGCGATCGGCTGCCGGTGGCCGGGTCCTGGCCGCCGCCGACGTGCGCGATGAAGACCGGCCCGCCGGCGCCGGGCACCGGGGCGAGCGCCCGGCCCGCCTGCCCGATCCACGGGTACCGCCCGACGAGGCCGTCCAGCCGCGCCCGGGTGAGCACCGGCAGGCCGAGCAGGTCGGCCACCTCCAGCATCCGGTCACCGGGCTGGTCGAGCACCTCCACCAGGCCGTCGTCGGCCCACCGGCGCACCACCATCCGCTCGTTGGACGTCAGGTCGGCGTCGGACAGCAGCGCCCGGTGCACGATCGCGTAGACCGGGACGCTGTCCTCGCCGATCTGCCGGGACAGCGCGTCGATCACCATGCCGAGCCGCAGCAGGCTGGCCGGACGCCCGCCGTCCAGGTTCTGCCAGCGGATGACCTCGGCCAGGTCGACCACGGCCCGGGCCAGCGACGGGTCGGTGCAGACCCGCCCCTCGATGGCGTCGAGCACCTTGCTGATCTCGAATCTCATGCCGCAGCTCCGCACGATGTCGTCCCTGACGCGGCCGTTGGACCCGCCGCGCCGCGCGCCACCACCGCGGCACGCCCTCCACCATGCGACGACCCTACCGGCCACCCTCGTCGGCGGCGCCGCCGCGCATCCCGGAAAACGGGAGCACGGCGTCGGGCGGGTGCCGCTACATTGATCGTCCGGCCCCGGTGGGGCCCCTTTCGCGGAGGAACATCACTGATGACGAAACGACGGCTGGCGACCACGGGGGTCGCGCTCGTCGCGGTGCTCGGCCTCGGTCTGACCGGATGCGGCGACCGGCCCGGCACGGACGCGCCGGCCGAACGGGCCGCCGCTACGGGTTCCGCGAGCCCGGCGACCACGCCGCGTGACGAACTGACCGCCGCCATCGAGAAGCTCAACGAGCAGACGCTGCGGGTCAAGCTGGACTCGGCCATGCTCACCGCGCACGGTGTGACCGATCCGCGGGCCCGCACCATGCAGACCACCCTGACGATGGCCGCCTTCGGTGAGGTGCGCATGCTGGTCATCGGCGCCGACACCTGGGTCAAGTTCGACGGCGAGCTGGGCGAGCAGCTCGGCGGTTCCCGGAAGTGGCTGCGCATGGACACCGGCGACGGCGTGATGCCGGTGGACGACCCGGGCGGGGTGAAGAAGCTGCTCGCCGCAGTGGTCGACGTCCGCAGCTCGGGTGACCGCTCGTACGCCGGGACGCTCGACTACACGCGCAGCGGCGCCACCGGGAAGGCGCTCACGGCGGCGGGCGACAAGGCGAAGGCGCTACCGTTCACCGCGACGCTGGACGAGCAGGGGCGCCTCAGCACGTTCGAGATGGACATGACTCCGATCGACGCGTCGCTCGGCGAGATGTCTGTCACCTACTCCGACTTCGGCACGTCGGTGCGGCTGAGCCCGCCCGCGCCCGGCGCGGTGGAGGAGGCGCCCGCCGCGATCGCCGCGGCCTTCTCCGGCACTCCGATCTGACCCGGCGCCGGGCGGGGCGTCCACTCGCCCCGCCCGGCTCCCGCCGTTCAGGCCGCGCGCAGCGGGCGGCCCACGTCGTGCAGGTGCGCCAGCGCCTGCCGGTACGACTCGAACAGCCCGGTCTCCGCGTACGGGACGCCCTGCTCGGCGCAGTACGCCATGACCAGCGGCCGGGCACGGCGCAGGTTGGCGCGCGGCATGTTCGGGAACAGGTGGTGCTCGATCTGGTAGTTGAGCCCGCCCAGCGCCAGGTCGACGAGCCGGCCGCCGCGTACGTTGCGCGAGGTCAGCACCTGCTTGCGCAGGTAGTCCAGCTCGTCGTCGGCGGTCGGCATCGGCATGCCCTTGTGGTTCGGGGCGAACGAGCAGCCCATGTAGAGCCCCCACAGCCCCTGGTGCACGGCCACGAACAGCAGCGCCTTGCCCGGGGACATGACCGCGAACAGCAGGCCGAGGTAGCCGGCGGCGTGCGCGGCGAGCAGCAGCGCCTCCACGACCCGATGCCGCATCGGCACCCGCCACCGCCCGTCCGGTTCCCGGCCGATGAGCGCCTGCACGCTCGCCACGTGCAGCGCCAGTCCTTCCAGCAGGAGCAGCGGGAAGAACAGCCACGCCTGGCGGCGGGCCATCCACCGGCTCAGGCCGCGCGTCGCAGTCGCCTGCTCGTACGTCCACACCAGCGCGCCCGCGCCGACGTCCGGGTCCTCGTCGGTGTGGTTCGGGTTGGCGTGGTGCCGGTTGTGCTTGTCGACCCACCAGCCGTAGCTGAGCCCGACCGCCAGGTTGCCGGCGACCAGTCCGGCCGCCTCGCTCGGCCCGCGCCGACGGAACATCTGCCGGTGCCCGGCGTCGTGGCCGAGGAACGCCACCTGTGTGGTCGCCACCGCCATCACCACCGCCAGCGGCACCTGCCACCACGAGTCACCGACGAGCGCCACCACGACCCAGCCGGCCAGGAACGCGCCGAGCGTGAGCGCGATCCGGAGCGCGTACCGGCCGGGCCGCCGCTCGAGCAGTCCCGCCTCGGCGATCCGGCGGGACAGCCGTGCGTAGTCGCTGCCCCGCCGTGCCGCGGGTTCCGTCGACGTGGAAGTAGTCATGTCGCCCCCGATGCCGCGAGCCACGCTCCGTACGCGACTCTACGTCACCGATTCTGGCAATGATCGTCGCCCTGGGTAATCCCGCAGACCCCCGGCTCGGGGGTGGTGCTGCCCCTACCCCTCCGGGCGGAAGCGGCGCAAACGATCCTCATCACACGGCAGCGTGCCTTCTCGCCGGTGGATGCACCCCCTCTGACCAGCTAATCTGTACGTATATACGAGGGCTGCTCATCCGAACGGACAGGGTGCAGGCCGCACGGTCATCGACAGACGGGAGACAGCGCGGTGCGTGGATGCGCCGAGGCGACGGTCACCCGCGTCAAGGAAGCCGGCGGCGACGCCTTCCTCGCCACGAAGGCCACGCTGCCGCACATGCTGGAGCGCGGCAAGGGCGTCATGATCAACGTGTCGTCGGCGTCCGGCGTGGTCGCCAGCGAGGTCGGCGCGGAGTACACCAGCGCCAAGCACGGCGTGATCGGGCTCGCCGAGCAGATCGCCTACGACTACGGCCACCAGGGCATCCGCGCGGTCGGCATCGGCCCCGGCGTGATCAAGACCGCCGCCTTCGAGGGCGCGGAGATCACCAGCGACTTCCCGTTCTACGACCTGACCATGCAGGCGCCCGCCGCCGGTACGGCGAGCCGCACGAGATCGCCCGCGCGGTCTGCTTCCTCGCCAGCGACGACGCTTCCTTCATCCACGGCCACACCATCCCGGTCGACGGTGGTTCGCCGATCAGGTGAGGCACACGGGTGTCGTCCGGGCCCGGTTCCCGGTCGCGGAAGCCGGGTGGCGTCTCACTCGAACGCCGTCCGGCACGCGAGCCACGGCGAACTCTCCTGGCTACGCGCTATCCGTCGAAGCTGGACAACGTCCTGAAGGACTAGCGTGTCGCCGTGAAGGATATGGATGCGATGGGTGAACTCGTCGTATCCACCGGGTGGCAGTTCCCTTCGGACCCATGCCGACCACTGATAAGCCGGGTCTGCCAAGGCTTCGACGGCCCGGACTATCTCGTTCCTCAAGTCGGGAAATCGGACCTCACTCATGGCTGGCTCCACGGCGACCGGCCTTCGCCCTTCGATGAGAGGGATATGGGCGTTCGCAGGACAGCGAACGCCGACATGGTCGACCTGCCGGCTCGGGAAGGCGAGTTCGGATCGCATCGAGTCGGGCGCGGTCGATCGGCCGCCGCTTGCCCGCGCGGGCAAGCGGCGGGACGGCCTGCCGAAAACAGACCACCCCGCCGCGACAAGCCCTATTTCGTTACTTCATCTGCCTGCGCCCTGAGTCGTTCCGCGTGTTCGTCCCAGTCAGGGCCGAATGAGAGTAGATCCGCCGCCGCCTCGCGCAAGAGCTGAGGATCGTCCGGCCTCTGGAGACAAGCAAGACGGTATGCCAAGTTGCGAGCCCATGGGGCCAGCGCCATCCAGTCGTCCTCGAGCACCTTTCGCAACATCGCCATTATCTCGTCACTCGTCGCAAAGGTCACCCGCTCGATGTACTCGCGCGCCGCGACAGGCATACGCTGACCATCGGCATCATCAGTAGCCTGGATCAGGTTTTCGGCAACGCCGATCAGATCGGGAACCGCCATCTCTTCCCTCACCAACTATTGTTCCAGTAAGTAGCTACCCGGAAGGCGCCGTCCGGCGATTGGGACACCCGGTAGCCAATCTTGGCCCCGCCTACGTCGACATTCCGCTGCAGGGGCCCCGCGAAACCTGGCGACCCCGCCCTCGGCACAGCACCGCCCTCCGACTTGAACTTGTAAACGTCCCCGACGATGGCGGACGGCACCGATCACCGCCGCGAGCAGACGGCGGGCATGACGTTGACGCATGCGTTGTCCTCCATGCGGAGCGCGCGAAAAGGGCGTGACGAATCCCGGCACGTGACGTGCCGTTCGTACTGCCGCGAAGAAGAATCCGCGCACGCGCATGCGTGTGCCGACACCGCGACCAAGCTCTGTGATCGAGTCGGTTCAGCGCCCCCCGTGGGTGCCGGTAGGAATCTAATCACCTTCGATGTCTTCGAGCAATAACTGCCGTCGATCAATTTTGACGCGGTGCGACCCTCTCACCACCATGGGTGAAGGGGTTTCAGCCGAGCCGGGCGACCGCGTCGCGCAGCCGGACCAGATCGCGCCGGCGCCGCTCGTAGGTGGCGGCCAGCCCGATCAGCAGCAGCCCGCCGAGGCCCAGGAAGATCCAGCGGGGCAGCAGGTCCCAGCCCCGGGCCAGCTCGTGCAGCGCCAGCGGCACCAGCGTGGCCGCGCCCAGCACCACCGGCGCCTGCCAGCGCCGGGCCGCCCCGCCGAGCACCACGGCGAGCGCCGCCGCGCCGAGCGCCAGCCGCCGCCACGGCTGCGGCTCACCGGAGACCAGCACCGACACGAGACTCGGCAGGAACGCCGCGGCGAGACCCGGGCCGAGCGCCGGCCAACTGGTCAGCCCGGACCGGCGCCGCAGCGCCAGCAGCCCGGCGCCCAGGGCGAGCGCCGCCGCCGGCAGCGTGTACGCCTCCAGCACCACCACCCCGCCCGCCGCGAGCAGCAACCAGCCGCCGACCAGCTCGCTGCCCGCGGCCACCCCGGCCAGCACGCGACGCCCGGCCGGCGACTCGTTCCGGCGCGGCACCCGGACCGCGACGGCCACGCCCCACAGCACGCAGACCGCCGCCGCGTACCGCAGCGAGCCGCCGGTGAGCAGCAGCGCGAGCAGCGCCACCGCCTGCGCCGCCGCCTCCAGCGCCCACCGGGATCCGGCGGGCCGTGCGACGCGCAGCAGCGGCGCCGCGTGCAGCGTCACCGCCGCGACGGCCAGGGCGGCGAACGCCGCGGTACGCAGCGGCAGCCCCGCCGCCAGCGACGCGGTGACCGCGAACCCGGTGGCAGCCGCGACCGCGCCCGGCCACCCCGCGATCCGGACCGCCGCCGCCCGCCCGGCCGCCCCGGTGACGGCACCGGCCACCACCAGCGCGCCGAGCGCGGCGAGCGTCCCCGCCCGGGTGGCGAGCAGGCCACCGAACCCCGGTACGGCCAGCACCGCCCCCAGCGGCACGAGTACCGCCGGGCGCGCACCGGTGAGCGCGGCGACCAGCAGCGCGGCCAGCCCGACGCCGAACGCGACAGCCGGCCCCACCGGCCACGGAGCACCGGCCGCCGTCGCCAGCACCGGCAGCGCGACCGCGCCGAACGGCAGTGCGGCGAGCCACCACGCGACGCGGCGATCCGTCGCGGCGTACGCTCCGGCGGCGGCGCCCAGGAGCAGCAGCACCAGCCCGGCGCGGGCCGTCGCGGCGGAGGCTTCCCCGGCAGCCGGCACCCCGGACCACGGCTGCACCGGCAGGTCCACGAGCACCGTCAGCACCACCGGCGCGACTGCGAGCAGCGCCAGGACGGCCAGCGCGGCACCTACTGCGCGCAGCGCGACCGCCGGCCGGGAGCCGGCCCCGGCGGCGAGCGCCAGCAGCACCCCCACCGCGGCGTACAGCGCCACCGGTTCCCCGCCCGGCGCGACGAGCGGCCCGAGACCGACACCGGCGAGCGCCAGGGCGAGCCCCGTCGAGGCGTACCCGCTCAGGTCGGTCCACAGACGACGGACGGCGAGGACGGCGACGACCGGCACCACGACGGCGGTGGTCGCGCCGCGCAGCTGCCACCAGGCCGGCGCGCCGAGGCCGAACAGCGCGACCCCCACGCCCGCCGGGACGGCGAGCAGCGCCACCGCGAGCGCAACGCCGCCGACGACCGGCTGCGCGCCCTGTCCACGGCGGCCCAGCGTGGCGAGCGCCGCACCGAGCACCGCGGTGACGGCGAGCACGGCGACGGCACCGGCCGGGGCGGCGCAGCCGACCAGCAGCGCGTGCCCGAGCAGCACCGCCCCGGCCGACGCGGCGACCGGCACGACGAGCTGTCCCCCGCGCCGCCGGGCCACCGCCGCCAGCAGCAGCGCGGCGGCCGTCGCGAGGTCCACGACCAGCACCAGCGGCCACGGCGTGGCCGTCACGGCCGGCGCCGCGAGGGCGACCAGCCCGGCCGCCGACACAGCGGTGAGCGGCCGGACGGCCCGGGGCGTCAGCAGCGCGACCGCCCCGGCGGTCAGCAGCAGAGCCACCGGGAGCTGCCAGCCCCAGGACGGAACCGGCACGTCCCGGCCGCCCTGCCAGGCCGGGAACCCGGCACTCGCGGTGGCCGCGCCGACCAGGCCGGTGAGCACGATCGCGACCTGACCCAGCGCGGCGGCCACGGCGAGCGCGCCCACGAGCGGACCGGTCCGGACCGGCGCCGGCAGCGCCCGGACCGCACCGGCGAGCGCCGCCACCACCAGGCCGGCGGCGAGCAGCAGCAGACCGGGGCGCAGCTCGCCGACCGGCCGGACCAGCGCGACCGCGAGCACCGGCACCAGCAGCCCGGCGGCCGTCGCGCGCCAGAGGCGGCCACCGGCGGCGAGCGCGCCGGCGACCAGCGCCAGCGTCACCACCAGCAGCGGGCCGCCGGCCAGCAGCGGCGTGCCCGCCGCGCGGCCGAGCGCCAGCGGCACCAGCGCGCAGGCGGCCGCCAGGACCAGCGCCACGCCGTGCCCGGTCCAGCCCAGCACCTGCCCGGCCACCAGCGCCGCGCGCGTGCCGGAGGTACGGCGGCGCAACGCGACCACCACCGCGAGGTCGCCGAGCGCCACGACGGTCAGCACCAGCGCCCAGCCGGTGGCAGTGGGCCGGAACGCGGCGGCGGCCAGCGGCAGCACCGGCTGCGCGAGCAGCCACGCCGCGAACCAGGGTGCGGTGAGGCGGCTGACCAGGCCGTACCCGGCCGCCACCGCGGCACCGATCGCCGTCACCAGCGCCGCGTACCGGCTGCCGGGCAGGCCGCTCACCCCGGCCAGGTCCACCGACCAGGCGGCGTACCCGTCCAGGACCACCAGGAGCAGCGCCACCGAGGCGAGCGTCTCGGCGGTGCCGCGCAGGCCGCGAGCCCGGGCGACGAGCGGCGCGACCAGGGCCAGTGCGGTGACGGCGAACAGGATCAGCGCCCGGCCGGCCACCCCGAACGTGGCCCACGCGACGGCGGTGAACACCACGGCGGCGGTGCCGAGCAGCAGTCCGCCGAGGACGAACAGCAGACCCTGGACCGCGCGGGTGGAGGCCTCCGCGCCGCCGGGGCGTACCGCGGGGGTGGGTGGAACCGGAACCGGGCGCGGCGGCGTCGGCGCCGGGAGCGGCGCGGGACCGGCGGCGCGCGGCGCGGGGATCTCCTGTCGGATCCGGGCGGCCAGCGCCGCCCGGCGCTGCCGGGCCGTGACCAGGTGGCCGGACAGATCCTGGTACGCGAGCCGCGCCGCCTCGACGCGCGGTACCAGCCCGGTGATCTCCCGGTCCAGCCGGACCACCTCGGCGGCGGGCGGGTAGGGCGGACGGCCGCAGGCGCGGCATCCGGCGACGAGGTCGGCCGGGGCGCCGCAGCCGGGGCAGGGGTAGCCGGTGTTCTCCACCCCGCCAGCTTCGTCAGCGGCGGGGCGGACGGACAGAGTAGGAGTACCTAGGGCCGGGTCTGCTCGTGTACCCAGGCGGTGTAGCCGGGGTTGCCGCTGTCCTCCCGGCTGACCAGGATCTCCGGCACCTCGTACGGGTGGTTGGCGCGGAGCTGGTCGACGAGGGCGTCCACCCGGTCCGGCGCGGTCTTGAACCGCACCTGCCACTCGGCGGTGGTCTGGATCGCCGACTGCCACCAGTAGGTGCTGTCCACCGGGCCACCGACCTGGGCGCAGGCCGCGAGCCGACCGGCGACGGCCGCGGCCGCCAGCACGTCCGCGACCCCGCGGGCGTCCACCACAGTCGTCACCACGCAGATCTGGTCCACCAGCGCACCCTACGCGGCGGACCTGAAGCCGCGCTGAACACGCGCGGCGATTCGCTCAGACGTCGTCGGCCGCGCCGTTGCGGTTGGCCGCGATCCAGGTGTCGATGCGGGCCCACCAGTCGAACAACCAGTCGATGCGTTCCTGCTCGCCGGCCGGGATCTCCTCCGGCGGCACCGACCAGAACCGCATCGCGATCCGCTTGTCCATCGGCAGCTCGCGCCACACGTCAGAGACGGTGAGCATCTGGTCCAGGCCGGTGTGCGCCACGAAGATCACCCCGGCGTCCGGCGCGGCGTCGAGCGCGGCGAGCAGCCCGCCCGGCTGCGGGGCGAGCACGTGCCGCATCCGCTCGGCGCGCCGCGCCATCCGTTCCAGCCCGAGCGACCGCAGCCGGTCGATCGCGCGCAGCCGCCGCAACGGGGTGAAGTTGCCGCCCTCCGGGAAGATCACGAAGGCGTCGTCGTCGTCCAGGCCGGTGGCCAGGTGCCCGATCTGCCGCACCACCGACCCACGGCCGTCCGGCCCGGCCGCGATGAACCGGTTGGGCAACCGGTTGAGCAGCACGTCGATGGCCGGATCCCACTGGAGCGTCTCCTTGAGCACGATCCGGGGTTCCCGCTTGAACCAGTTCACCAGCGCGTGGATCAGGATGAACGAGTCGCCGGGCCCGGCGTGCCGGCAGACCACGAGTTCGGGACGGCCCGGCAGGGCGGTGTCCGGGTCGGTGCCGACCACGTCGATGCTCAGCCGCAGCGTCCACCGGGCCTGCCAGAACATGATCCGCAGGAACCAGCCGGCCAGGACGTAGTGGGCCCGCTGGAAGGCCGGCGCGCGCTTGTACGCGCCGAAGCCCGAGGCGAGCCAGAGCAGGAACAGGGCGAGCAGCGCGGCGGCGTCCCAGACCAGGTAGACGGCGCCGATCCAGAGCAGCCGCAGCGGACGCAGCCGTCCCGGCACCAGCGGGGACGCGGCGAGCGCCAGCAGCGCCCAGGCCGGCAGCGTGGTCACCACGAAGAAGGCCAGCAGCACCATTCCAGGGGCGAGCACCAGCCGGCGTAGCCAGCGGGGCGGCAGCGGCATTCAGCGCTCCAGCGCGGTGTCCAGATATCGGCGGGAGGCAGTGTACGCCCGGCTGATCCGCCGTCCCACCGCCGCCGTGTCCCGGTACGCCCACGGGCTGTCGTCACGCGGCTCCAGCCCGCCGGTGGGCAGCACGTGCACCTCGACGTCCTCGGGCAGTGCCGCCATCTCCCGGGCGAACCGGTGCCGGCGCGCGATCTCGAACGCCACCTGGGCGATCTCCCAGGGGCGGCGCGGCGGGCTCAGCTCGCGTTCGATCCGGCCCACCTGGAGCACGAAGATCTGCTTCGCGCCGAGCAGCACCGCCTCGCCGACCGGGATCGAGTTGACCACCCCGCCGTCGATGTAGTGCTGGCCGTCGATCCGGGCCGGCGGCAGCAGCCCCGGCACCGAGGCGGAGGCGAGCACCGCCGGCACCAGCGGTCCGGTGTGGAACCAGTGCTCGGCGGCGCGCTCGATGTTCGCGGCGCAGCAGCGGAACGGCACGGCCAGGTCGGCGAACGTGGTGTCCTCGCCCAGCGCGCTCTCCAGCAGGCGGTACAGCGGACGGGGCGAGTGCAGGTGGGTACGGGCGGCGAACCGGCGCAGCTGCCGGGCGACCGAGTCGCCGTACACCTCGCTGGCCTCGGGTGAGGCCCAGAGCCGGACCAGCCGGTCGGTGACCGCCTCGGTCGGGTCGGCGGCGACCAGGGCGCCGTTGACCGCGCCGATCGACGTGCCCAGCACCATGTCGGGTGTGATCCGGGCGCGGAACAGGGCACGCAGCATGCCCACCTCGACCGCGCCGAGCACTCCCCCGCCGCCGAGCACGAACGCCACCGGACCCGCTGCCATGCCGTTCATCCTGGCACGCGGCCGACACCCGGCCCGGTGGCCGCCCCGACCGGATCCTGACCCGGCGCGGTCGTCAACGGGACGACTGTTGACAGGTCAGACACATTCCCGCAACCTGATAGCGCTCCCGAGCGCAGGCAGGTGCGAGCTGATGGCGACACTCCAGGCCGGCCGTCTGCTGGCTCGGCGATACCGGCTCATCGACCGGATCGGTGCCGGTGGCATGTCGGTGATCTGGCGTGCCCGCGACGAGGTGCTCGACCGGGTGGTGGCGGTGAAGGTGCTCGCCCCCTCGCTCGCCGCCGACGCGCGGTTCCGCGACATGGTGCGCGAGGAGGCCCGTTCGGCCGCCCAGCTCGACCATCCGCACGTCACCGCCGTGCACGACTACGGCGAGACGGTGGCCCCGGACGGCTCCATCACCTCGTTCGTGGTGATGGAACTGCTCAGCGGCGAGGAACTGGAACACCTGCTGACCCAGGGGCCGCTGCCGTGGCCGGAGGCGGTGGAGACCGGCGCGCAGGTGGCCGAGGCGCTGGCCGCGGCACATCGGCTCGGCATCGTGCACCGCGACGTGACCCCGGCCAACGTGATGATGACCGGCACCGGTGCGAAGGTGCTCGACTTCGGCATCGCCACCCGGGTCGGCGCGCCGGACGACGACGAGGACGGCGGGACGTTCGGCACCCCGGCGTACGTGGCCCCGGAACGGCTCGACGGCGCGCCCGCCCAGCCGGCCACCGACGTGTACTCGCTCGGCGTGCTGCTGTTCGAGACGCTGACCGGGCAGCCGCCGTACCCGGCGGAGACCTGGGAGCAACTGAGCGCCGCGCTGGCGGACTGCCCGGAGCCCGCACTGGACGACGTACCGGGACTACCCGGACCGGTAGCGGACATCTGCCTGCGCTGCCTGGCCCGCGACCCGCGCCGCCGGCCCACCGCGCACCGGGTGGCCGCCGTGCTGCGCGACCAGCTGCTGCCCGCCGACCCGCAGGCGGCGACCATGCTGGCGCCGACCATGACGCTGCCCGCGCTGACCTCTCCGCCCCCGGCCGACCCGGCTCCGCCGGCCGGCCCGGCGGCGAACCCGGCGGCGAACCCGGAGGCGAACCCGGAGGCGGCGCAGACCACTGCTGCCGCGCCGCCCCGGCGCCGGATCCTCACGCTGGCGGCCGCCGGCGTGACGGTGGTCGCCGCGGCGGCGCTGCTGGCGCCCGCGCTGACGCCGGACCGGCCGGCCGGTCCCCGGGTGCTGCCGACCGCCGGGCCGGCGCAGCCGTCGCCCGCCGAACCACCGGTGACCGGGGAGCCGGCCACCACGCCACCCGCCGGGCCGGTGACTCCGCCGCCGACCGGCGGCGCCCGCCCGCCGGCCGCCGGTCAGGCCGACGCCGCCGAACGGGTGGACGGGCTGATCGACGCCGGGCTGACCGAGGGCCAGATCCGCGAGGACGTCGGGGTGGACCTGCGCAACCTGCTGCGCAACGCGGTCGCCGCGAGCGGTGAGGGCGAGGTGACGGCCGCCGTGGACCGGCTCCGCGGCAAGATCGACGAGCGTCGCCGCGAGGGCAGCATCAGCCCCGGGTACGCGCAGCGGCTCGACGCCGCCGCGGCGGAACTCGTGGCCGGGCAGACCTGACGGCTCATCCGGCGACGGCCGGCGCGACCGCCCGGGGCGCCGGTGTGGACGGCCGCGCGGCCAGGAAGCCCCGGTACACGGCCTCGTAGTCGGCGGCCATCCGCTCCACCGAGAAGTTCTCCGCCACGTGCGCCACGCAGTCCGCCGGGTCCAGGTCCGCCGCCGCCCGCAACGCCGCCGGCAGCTCGCCCGGGTGGTCGCAGACGAAACCGGTGACCCCGTCGCGGACCAGCTCCGGCACCGCGCCCCGGCCCAGCGCCACCACCGGCGTACCCGTCGCCATCGCCTCCACCATCACCATGCCGAACGGCTCCGCCCACTGGATCGGCATGATCAGGCAGCGGGCGTCCAGCAGCAGCCGCAGCACTGTCGCCCGGTCGGCGTTCACCACGGGGGTCACGTCGTCGCCGAGCAGCGGTCGGACCACCTGCTCCAGGTAGTGGCGCTCGGCCGGCTCGTTGCACTTGCCCGCGAGCGTGAGCGGCAGCCCGGCCGCCCGGCAGGCCGCGATCGCCACGTCCGGGCCCTTGTCCGGGCTGAACCGGGCCAGCCAGAGCACCGGGCCCGCACCCGGGATGCGCTTGCGCGGGATGTCCCGCAGCGGCATCGCGTTGTGCACCGTGCCGGTCCAGGGCAGCCCCGGGTTCGCGCGGCGCTGGGCGTGGGAGATCGCGACCAGCCCCACCCCCCGGTCGGTGTTGCCGAGCACCGTGCCGTACTCACCGACCGGGTTGCCGTGCACGGTGGCCACCGTGGGCACCCGGCGGCGACCGGCCACCAACGGGCCGATCGTGGTGTGGTCGTGGATCAGGTCGAAGCCGGCCGGGTCGACCAGGCGGTCCACGTGGGCCAGGTGCGCCAGTTCGGGCAGCGACTCGCTCATCCGCTCGTACTGGAGGTCGTCACAGGTGGAGACGAAGTCGGCGGCGGTGCCGTGCTCGGTCCCGGCGCCGAACAACGTGACGCGGTGCCCCCGGTCGACGAGCGCGTCGACGAGGCCCGCCACCACTGTCTCCAGCCCGCCGTAGCCGGGCGGTGGCACCGACAGCCACGGAGGCACCACCATGGCGATCCGCAGCGGCCCGGCCCGGGCACGCTCCGGCGACTGCTGGTTCACGGCCACGAGTCCTCCCCGTCGATCCCCGGCGTACCCCCGCGCGCGGGTTCCCGGCCCGGCCTGCGGTAAACGACGGCCGGTCAGCCGGACACCACGACCCCGACGTGTACCTCCCGTACGCCGGGCAGCGCCCAGGCGGCCCGTTCCGCGTCCTCCCGCTGCCACCAGGCGCTCACAACGCCGTCGAGCACCACCGTGTCGCCGTCGACCCGGGCGTCGATCCGCTCGGTTCCGGTGCGTCGCAGCAGCAGGCGGCGCAGGTCGAGCCGCTTCTGCTCGTCACTCGGCGGGGTCGGGGGCCGCACCTCGACGAGGTTCGTCACCCCGCGTACGCCGCGCAGCCGGCGCAGTTCCCGCTCGGCGGTACGGCGCTGGAAGCCGAACTCGACCTCGCCCCGGAGCATCACCCAGCCGTCGGCGACAGTCACGTCCAGCCGCTCGGCGGGCACGAAGCTGTCCCACTCCAGCGCCCGGCTCGCCGCGATCGCGATGTCGGCGTCGGTACGCCGGTCCGTGGCGGGCAGGTCGACGGCCAGGTCACTGGCGACCGCCCGGACGCCGCGTACCCGGTGGGCGCAGCGCTCGACGGCCCACCGCCGGGCGTAGCTGTCCACCTGGCCGGTGAGCGTGACGACGCCCCGCGAGACCGTCACGCCGACCTCGCTGGCGCGGGTCTGCGCGTCCCAGTCCAGTTCGGCGAGGACGTCGCGCTGGATCTCCGGGTCGGTACGCACGGCGGACGTGGTGGTCATGAACCCGAGCCTGCCGCCGGTGCGGGTGACGCGGGCTCACCCGCACCGGGTGAGAAACGAGGAGGGGCGGCGGGTGACGGAGCCAACCCCCTTGGCTCCGTCACCCGCCGCCCAGGAGGGAGGCAGGTCCTCGGGACTATGACGTCTCGGCGAGCGTCACGGTTGCGTTCTCGGTGGATCCGTTCCGCTTGTACTGCACCTCGACCCGGTCACCGACCTTGCCGGCCTGCACGGCGCCGACCAGGTCGTTCGAGTCGTTGATCACCTTGTCGCCGAACTTGGTGATCACGTCGCCGCGCTGGAGTCCGGCCTTCTCGGCGGGGCTGCCGGGCGTGACGGCGGCGACGAGCGCGCCGCCGTCCTCGGCGCCGTTCACGCTCACCCCGAGCGAGGGGTGGCTGATCTTCTCGCCGCGCTGGAGCTTCCCGGCCACGTCCTTGGCCTTGTTGCTCGGGATGGCGAAGCCGACGCCGATGTTTCCGGCGCTGCCCTGCCCGGCGGTCGCGATGGCGGTGTTGATGCCGATCACCTCGCCGCGGGTGTTGACGAGCGCGCCGCCGGAGTTGCCCGGGTTGATCGGTGCGTCGGTCTGGAGCAGGCCGGAGATCGAGCTGGCGCCCTGCTGCGGGTTCTGCTGGCCGCTGCCCGCCTGGATGGTGCGGTCCCGGGCGCTGAGGATGCCGGCGGTGACCGAACCCTGGAGGCCGAGGGGGCTGCCCAGGGCGAGCACCTGGTCACCGACCTGCATGGCGTCGCTGTCGCCGAACTTCGCCGCCTTGAGGTCGCTGACGCCGCTGGCCTGGACGACGGCGAGGTCGGTCTTCGGGTCGGTCCCGACGATCCTGGCCGACGCGCTCTTGCCGTCGGCGAAGACCACCCGGACGGTGTCGCCGCCGGCGCCGGCGACCACGTGGTTGTTGGTCAGCACGAACCCGTCGGCACTGAGGATCACCCCGGATCCCTCACCGCTGCCCGTCATGATCGTGACGATGCTGTCCTGGACGGATGCCGCGATCTTGGGCAGGTCCGCGCTGTTGATCACCGGGGCGGCCGAGTAGGTGCGGGTGGGACCGTCCCCGTCGAGCGCGAGGGCGAGCGCGCCACCTGCGACGCCGGAGCCGAACATCAGCGCCAGTGCCAGCGCGCCCGCGCCGACGAACTTCCCGGCCCGGCTGGGGCGCGGCGGCTGCTGCGGGCCCCACTGCGGCATCGGCTGCCCGGGCTGGTACGACTGGTAGCCCTGCTGCGTCTGGTACGGCTGCGCCTGGTACGACGGCACCGGTCCACCGTGCCGCGTTGCGCCGTGCTGCGTGGACGGGTATCCGGTGGCGGCCGGCTGGTTCCAGCCGCCCTGCTGGTGCTGCTGCTGCCCGTACCAGGGGTGGAGTTGCTGCGGCTGCCCCGAGGCCGGGTACGGCGGCGTCGCCGGCTGCGGCGGGTACGGCCCGGTGGGCGCGGTGTTCCCGGCGCTCTCCGCCGGGTGCGTGTTCCCGGCGGGCGTGCTGGTTCCGGCGGCCGGGGAGTCGGCCGGAACCGACGCCGCGGCCGGGGTGCTGGAGGAGTCCGACGTCCCGCTCTCGACGCGGGGCAGCTCGGCGGTGTGGTGCGACGGCTCGGCGTCGGCGGGGGCCGGCGACCGCTGCGGATCGGTCTCGTGGTCGGTCATGTCACCAGCTTTCCCCGTCGCACTGTCACCAGCCTGGAATCGGCCTGGAAGTTTTCTGAACGTCACTCGCCCGGCTCGAGCGCCTCGGGCAACAGCGGCAGCCTCACCCGGAACGTCGCCCCGCCACCCGGTGTCTCAGCCACCTCGACGCTGCCGTGGTGCGCGGCGACGAGCGCGGCCACGATGGCCAGGCCGAGGCCGGTGCTGATCGGCCCACCGGCTCGGCGGGTACGCGCGGCGTCCACCCGGTAGAACCGCTCGAAGACCCGCTCGGCCTGCTCCGGCGTGAGCCCGGGGCCGGTGTCCGCCACCTCCACCACGGCGATGTTGCCCGCCTCCGCCCGCAGCCGCAGCGTCACCGCCGCGTCCGGCGGGGTGTGGGTGAGCGCGTTCGTCATCAGGTTGCCGATCACCTGGCGCAGCCGGGCGTCGTCGCCGAGCACGACCAGCGGGCCGGCGTCCGGCTGCCGCTCCAGCTCGATCCGCCGGTCCGGGTCGACCACCCGGGCCGCCTCGACCGCGTCCGACGCCAGCACCGGCAGCTCGACCGGGCTCAACGCGATCGGCCGCTCCCGGTCCATCCGTGCCAGCAGCAGCAGATCCTCCACGAGCAGCCCCATCCGGGACGCCTCGTCCTCGATGCGGCGCAGCAGGTCGGCGGTCTGCTCCGGCGCCCGCACCGCGCCCTGCCGGTACAGCTCGGCGAAGCCCCGGATGGTGGTCAGCGGCGTGCGCAGCTCGTGCGAGGCGTCGGCGATGAACTGCCGCATCCGCTCCTCGGACCGGCGGGCCCGCGCCTCCGACGCCTGCGCGTACGCGGCGGCGTCCCGGGCGCCCATCTCGGCGTTGCGCGCCGCCGCCTCGGAGGCGGCCCGCGCGGTGAACGCGGCCTCGATCTGCGCGAGCATGGCGTTCAGCGCCCGGGACAGGCGGCCCAGCTCCGAGGTGGGGCACGGCCGCCCCATCTCCGGGTCGGGCACCCGCCGGGTCAGGTCACCGCCGGCGATGGCCGCCGCCGTACGCTCGATCTCCACGAGCGGCTTCAGGCTGGTACGGACGATCCCGGCGCCCACCGACGCCAGCGAGATCAGCACCGCGCCGCCGACCAGCAGGTCGATCCAGACCAGCTGCCGGACGGCGGAGTCGACGCCGGTGAGGTGCTGGCCGAACGCGATGATCCGCCCGTCGGGTAGATCGGCGTAGAGCATCCGCCACCGGCTCCGGCCGTCCTCGGAGCGCACGGTGAACGGGTCGCCGACCCGCTCCCGGTAGCCGGCGTAGTCGGCGGGGAACCGGGGCAGTTCCTCGTTACGCAGGCCCTCATAGGCCGCCGGCGGTCCCTCCGGCGGCTGGCCGGGCGCCACCATGGACGCCACGTAGTCCGACGGGATGGTGACCTTGATCGGCCCGTCTGCCCGGTCGAGCGTGTTGGCCACCGTGAGCGCGCCGCCGCGGAGCTGGTCGTCGGCCTGCCCGATCAGATAGTTGCGCAGCAGGAACGCCGTCAGGCCGCTGATCACCACCAGCGCCGCGGCCACGAGCGCGAGGACCGCGGCGACCAGCTTCAGCCGGAGCGGGACGCTGCGCAGCCTGCCCTTCGCGTCGTGGACGACGTTCACGCCGCCGGCTTGCGGAGCACGTAACCCACTCCCCGGAGCGTGTGGATCAGCCGGGGCTGGGTGTTGTCGACCTTGCGCCGCAGGTAGGAGATGTAGGACTCGACGATGTTGTCGTCACCGCGGAAGTCGTAGTTCCAGACGTGGTCGAGGATCTGCGCCTTGCTGAGCACCCGGTTGGCGTTGAGCATCAGGTAGCGCAGCAGCTTGAACTCGGTCGGCGACAGCTGCACCCGCTGCCCGGCCCGGTGCACCTCGTGGGTCTCCTCGTCCAGCTCCAGGTCGGCGAAGGTGAGGCGGGACGGAACCTGCTCGCCGGTCGCGGTACGCCGCAGCACGGCCCGGATCCGGGCGGTCAGCTCCTCCAGGCTGAACGGCTTGGTGACGTAGTCGTCGCCGCCCAGGGTGAGCCCGCGGATCTTGTCGTCGGTGGCGTCGCGCGCGGTCAGGAACACCACCGGGGTACGCGTACCGCCCTCGCGCAGCATCCGGATGACCTCGAAGCCGTCCAGGTCGGGCAGCATCACGTCGAGCACCACCAGGTCGGGCCGGTGGTCCTTGGCGGCGTTCAGGGCGGCGCTGCCGCTGGTCGCGGTGGCCACGTCGAAGCCCGCGAAGCGCAGGCTCGCGGAGAGCAGTTCGAGGATGTTGGGATCATCCTCGACGACGAGAAGCCGGGCCTCGGTCTGGGTAGCCGCCATGGCACCCATCATCCGCGCTCCGGCTGCCACCGCGCTGGGTGCCGCCTGGAAACAACCTGTGAGATCAGCGGAGCAGCCGCCGCAGCCCCTCCAGCGCGCCGTCGAGCAGCCGGATCGCGGTACGGAGCTGGTTGTCGCTGAGCCGCCGGGCCCGGACCAGCGCCCCGACCTCGACGGTGAACGCGGCGAGCCGCTGGTCGAAGTCGGCGAGCAGCGGCGACTCGTCCGGGCGGGCCGGTCCCCCGCCGTCCGCGGGCCGGGTGGTGGCGGACGCCGTCCAGCCGCCCTGCCGGGTCTGCCGGGCCACCTCGCGCAGCTCGCGCTTCAGGTCGCGCACCGATCCGCGTACCTCGGTGCGGATCTCCCCGGCCAGCGCGGAGAGATCCTCTACGGCGGCGCCGATGTCGCTCTCCAGCGTCGACAGCTCGTCGGCGCGCTGCCGCAGTTCGGCGCGGCCCGCCTCGGTGATCTCGTAGACCTTGCGCCCGCCGGCGGCGGTGTGCGTGACCAGCCCTTCCGCCTCCAGCCGCTGCAGCCGCGGGTAGATGGTGCCGGCGCTGGGCGCGTACAGGCCGAGGAAGCGCTCCTCCAGCAGACGGATCAGCTCGTAGCCGTGCTTCGGGCCGTCGTCGAGCAGCTTCAGCAGGTAGAGCCGGAGCCGGCCGTGGCTGAACACGGCGGTCACGGCACGTCCTCCACATGGTCGGCGGGCGCGACCGGGCGGGCGAGCAGCGCGATGCTGCCGGAGGTCGCGGAGGCCCAGAGCCTACCCGTACCCCCGCCGAGCACGCCGTGACTGTCCCTGATCGAGCCCAGCCCGCGCTGACCGCCGCCCACCTGCGGGAAGCCGCTGGTGATCCGGCCCGCGGTGGTGTGCAGGTGCACGGTGAGGTCACTGTCCTCGCGGACCCGCACGGTGATGCTGCCGGAGATGGCGCTCAGCCGGATCTCGCTGCCGCTCGGGTTGTCCAGGTCGCAGGTGATCGAGCCGGAGACGGCGTGGGCGCGGACCCGCTCGGGCGCGCTGTCGGCGAGGACCAGCTCACCTGAGACCGTCTCCAGCTCCAGGTCGCCGCCGATGCCGAGCGCCTCGACCGGCCCCGAGGCGACCTTCGCGCTGGTGCGCCCCCGCAGCCCGCGCAGCGTGACCTGCCCGGAGGTGACGTCCACCCGGGTCTCCCGGCGCAGCCCGGAGGCGACGAGCGCGCCGCTGACCACCGACAGGGTGGCGAGCACGTCCGGCGGGACCGCGACCGACACCTCGGCCCGGATCCGGTTGCCGAACCAGGAGAAGAGGCCGAGCCAGCCGGGCTTGCGCTTGTGCCGGATCGTCAGCCGCCCGTCGCGCACCTCGACGAGGAGCGGCCGGTCGCTGATCCGGGTCACGTCGACCCGGGCCGGACCGTCCGCGCCGACCACGTTGAGCCGGCCGCTGATCAGCTCGGCGTCGAGCCGCGTGATCGGCTCGTCCAGCGTGATGCGCTGCGGGTTCTCCACCGTCCAACTGGCCATGACACGCTCCCCTCGTCGGCGTGCCGATCGACGGCCCGCCAAGTGTTGCGAGGAGCATAACGCGATACATCGCGACTGAACAAGACACTATCGCGATTATGTCGCGTCGCCGACGACCTGATCGCCCCACAGACCGGTCAGGCTGCGAGATCGAGCCCCGGTGCGGCGGACCGGGCACCCGTCACGGACCCGGAGCGGGCCACTGACACAGGCGCAGCCGCGACGGACACGGGAGCGCCACCGGACGCGGCGACGGGCGCGGGCGGAGTGGCGAGCGCGGGACGACGGGCGCGCGACCGGACGGGTGCGGACGGGTGGATCGCGGCCTCGGCGATCCGGGCCAGCGCCCTCCGGTCCGCACCGGGCGCCGGGTGCAGCGCGGCGCTCACCCTCACCGTCACGGTCAGATCCCGGGCGGCGAGCACCCGGCGAACCGAAGCCCACAGCGTCTCCTCCCCGAGGAAGGCGGGCAGCGTGCTCGGGTCGCCCGCGTACCGGTAGCCGAGGCTCAACGGCACCACTGGCGCGCCCGCCGCCACGGCGGCCTCGAACATCGCCGGGCGGAAGCCGCGGGCCGGGCGGCAGTCCGCCGCGGCGCCGCACCAGGTCGTCCCCTCCGGGAACACCGCCACCGACCGCCCGGACCGCAGCGCGTCGGCCACCGACGCGACGGTGCCCGGCAGATCACGCGGCCGGGACCGGTCCACGAAGACGGTGCCCGCCGCAGCGGCCAGAGCGCCCACCAGCGGCCAGCGCCGGACCTCGCGCTTCGCCACCATCCGGGCCGGCGACACGGCGAGCACCGCCAGGATGTCCAGCCAGGAGAGGTGGTTGGCGACCAGCAGCGCGCGCCCGCGCGGCGCCCGGCCGCGGACCAGCAGCCGCACCCCGAGGGTACGCAGCGTCCACAGTGCCCAGCCGCGCAGCGCGGCCCGGCCCCGGGCGGCGGGCAGCACCGGCAGCAGCGCGGCCAGGCCCGTCCCGGCCAGCAGCAGCCCGAGTACGCCGAGCAGCCGCCCGGCCCGGCGCAGCCACGACACGTCCGGGGCAGCCGGCGCCGGAAGACAGTCCGGTCCGCACCCCGAGGCGGGCCGCCACAGGCCCGCCCCGTCGACGCCCGCGCGCGGGTCCGCGCCGAGCCCGGGGACAGCGGCGGTCACGACCCGGCCCCGCCGAGGAAGTGCCGCAGGTAACGCGGGTTCATCCGGTCCAGCGAGAACAACACGTAGAAGTCGGCGCAGCCGAAGTCCGGATCGTACGCGGGCTCGCCGGCCACCCAGGCGCCCAGCCGCAGGTAGCCGCGCAGCAGCGGCGGCACGAGCGCCCGGCGTTGCGCCGGGGTGAGCGCGGCGAGGTCGGCGGCGGGCGCCTCGGCGAACCAGGGCCGGCGCGGGATGACCCGCAGCAGCGGCGGGGCGAGGTGCCGAGCGGTGACCTCGGCCCACACCTGCGCGGCGGCGGTCCCGCCGTCGGCGACCGGCACCGAGGCGCAGCCACCGAGCCAACGGGCGCCACGCAGGTGCAGATAGCGGCAGATCCCGGCCCACATGAGGTTGATCACGGCGCCGGTGCGGTGATCCGGGTGGACGCAGGAGCGGCCCGCCTCGACCAGGTCGTCGCGGAGCGGGGCCAGCGGGCCCAGGTCGAACTCGGAGTCGGCGTACCGGCGGTCGGTGCGGCCGGGCGGCAGCAGCCGGTACGTGCCGACGACCTCCCCGGTCCCCTCGTGCAGCACCACCAGGTGGTCGCAGTACGCGTCGAACCCGTCGGTGTCGAGCCCGGTGGCGGCGGTCGGCAGGGTGGCGCCGAGTTCGCCGGCGAACACCTCGTGGCGCAGGTGTTGCGCGGCCGCGACCAGTGTCGGGTCGTCGGCGATCAGCAGGGTGTAACCGCTGGTCGTGAGCGGTGCGCCAGCGGCGTGCAGAACGGCCATGACTCCTGTGTAGGTGCCCCGGGTTGCCACCGGACGGGATGAGGGGTGTCGATCCGGTGAACGCCGGTCGGCGGCGGCGTGCGAACCGGGACGGCCGGGACGGGACCGCCGTGTGCGAGGCTGCCGGGCGGACCGCCCGCGACGGCGCAGGCGGAGGGGAACCCGGAGGTGCACATGCTGGTCGAGGCCCGCTTCCAGGGGCCGGACGGCTCCGGCAACGGCGGCTGGAGCGCCGGGATCTTCGCCGCGCTGATCGACGACCGGGGCCCGGTGGAGGTCACGTTGCGCCGGCCGCCGCCGCTGGACACCCCGCTGGCCGCCGCCGACGGCGAGGTACGCGACCCGGACGGACACCTGGTCGCCCAGGTACGCCGGGTCGAGCCGGTCGACGCGGTGGTGCCACCGGTGGACCCGGCGACGGCGGCGGAGGCCGCGCGCGCGTACCCGGGCCTGGTCGACCACCCGTTCCCCCGTTGCTACGTCTGCGGCCCGGCGAACCCGGACGGGCTGCGGATCTTCCCCGGGCGGCTGCCGGACGGGCGGACCGCCGCGCCGTTCCGCGCGCCGGCCGCTGTGGTGCCCGCGACGGTGTGGGCGGCGCTGGACTGCCCGGGCGGCTGGGCGGTGCTCGCGCCCGGCCGGCCGTACGTGCTGGGAAGGATCGCCGTGCAGGTCACGGCGCTGCCGCGGCCCGGCGACGAGTGCGTGGTGACGGGCATCGCGGTCGGTTCCGAGGGACGCAGGGCCGAGGTGCACACCAGCCTGTACGGTTCGGACGGCGCGCTGCTCGGCCGCGCCCGGGCCACCTGGGTGGCGCTGCCGACCGCTTGATCTCCTCCCTGAGGAGGACGGCGCGTACGCGTCCCGCCTGATTGACCCCCTTGCGCCGGGTTGGAAGGCTGTTGCGGGGCGCCCCCGCAACAGCGCCCCCACCGGCGCGCGTCGAGCCCGCCGGGGCAGGAGAGGAGAATGATGTCCGACGGGCAGCCACGCCCCAGTGCCGGGACCGGCCAGATCACCGTGTCCGGCCTGACCAAGCAGTACAAGAACGTCCGCGCGGTGGACAACCTGTCGTTCACCGTCGAGCCGGGCCGGGTCACCGGCTTCCTCGGCCCGAACGGCGCCGGTAAGACGACCACGCTGCGCATGCTGCTCAACCTGGTGACGCCGAGCGCCGGCACGGCCACCATCGGCGGCAGCCGCTACGCCGACCTGCCCGACCCGCTGCGTACGGTGGGCGCGGTGCTGGAGGCGTCCAGCGCGCACAAGGGCCGCACCGGCATCAACCACCTGCGGGTGATCTGCGCGGCGGCGGGCCTGCCGAAGGAGCGCGCCGACGAGGCACTCGCCCTGGTCGGGCTCTCGCCCGCGGCGAAGCGCAAGTTCAAGGGCTACTCGCTGGGTATGAAGCAGCGACTCGGCATCGCCGCGGCGATGCTCGGCAACCCGCAGGTGCTGATCCTGGACGAGCCGGCCAACGGCCTGGACCCGGAGGGCATCCGCTGGATGCGCGGCTTCCTCAAGGGGCTGGCCGCCGAGGGACGGACGGTGCTGGTCTCCAGCCACCTACTCTCCGAGATGCAGCTGCTCGCCGACGACGTGGTCATCATCGCGGCCGGCAAGCTGATCCGGCAGGGCCCGATCGACCAGGTGATGGCGTCGATGACGCACGGCGTCCGGGTGCGGGTGCGCACCCCGCAGGCCGACGACCTGGCTGCGGCGCTGCGCGAGCAGGCCGCCACCGTCGACGCCGACCCGAACGGCGCGCTGCTGGTCAGCGGCGTGGACGCGCCGACAGTGGGCCGGGTCGCGCTGGCGGCCAAGGTGGAGCTGCACGAGCTGACCACCGAGCGCCCCGACCTCGAAGGGGTCTTCCTGGAGCTGACGGCCGGAAAGGCGGAGATCCGATGACGCTGGTCCGATCCGAACTGCTCAAGATCCGTACCACCAGCACCTGGTGGATCTTCGGGCTGATCAGCCTGGCGCTGTGGGCGCTCACGCTGTTCTTCAACTGGTTGCAGACCGAGGCGCTGGCCGGCGGGGACTTCGGCGAGGTGCCGGCCGACCAGTCCGACCAGTTGCAGGCCGTCTCGGCCGCCGACAATCTGGCGGCCAACCTCTACACCAACGGCCAGTTCTTCGGCCTGCTCATCGTGCTGCTGCTCGGCATCGTGGTGGTGACCAGCGAGTTCTTCCACCAGACGGTGACCACCACGTTCCTCACCGCGCCGCACCGCACCGCGGTGATGCTGGCCAAGCTGGTCGCGGCCGGCGTGCTGGCGCTGCTGTTCTGGCTCGTCACCACAGTGCTGAACCTGGTCACCGCGCCGCTGATCCTCAACTCGGTGGACGTCGGCTCGCAGCTCGGCAGCGGGGCGATCTGGCGGGCGATCGCGCTCAACGGCCTGGCCTATCTGCTCTGGTCGGTGCTCGGCGTCGGGCTCGGCGTGCTGATCCGCAGCCAGATCGGCGCCACGGTGACCGGCATCCTGTTCTACCTGGGCGGCGCGATCGGCGCGGTCATCGTCCTCAGCCTGCTCGCGTCGCGGTACGGCGACTGGATCAACAAGCTTCAGCTGCTGGTCCCGTCGCTGGCCTCCGGCCTCATGGTGGGCGGCGACACCGACATCCCGGGCAACCCGCCGCAGTGGGCCGGCGCCCTGGTGCTGATCGGATACGCGGTGGTGGCCGGCGCGATCGGCGTGGCCACGATCCGCAAGCGCGACATCTCCTGACCTTCGCGTCGGGGACGGACCCCGGTCGGTGACGGACGTCATCGGCCGGGGTCTCGCTCTAGCAGGAGTCGGCGGATCACGCAGCGTTTGCCGAACTTCTGGCATCTTCTGTGAAACGGACCACCAGCCGGAGGCGAGAATGCCTGCGCGCAGCGCACGGCGTAGCCTTGGCATCGGTTTACCCAGCGTCGGCAACCGGGGGTTACCGGGGGCCACCGTGACATTCACAACCGCGTGAAAGAGGCGATTAGCGGCCGTGTCGACCCAGCAGACTTCGCAGGAGAACCCACTGGCGGGTTTCGGCCCGAACGAGTGGATCGTCGAGGAGATGTACCAGCGTTACCTCGCCGACCCCTCGAGCGTCGATTCGGCCTGGCACGACTTCTTCGCCGACTACCGGCCGGCCCCGGGCGCCGCCGCACCGCGCCCGGACGGCCAGGCCAAGCCGGCCGCGAAGCCGGAGCCGGCTGAGCAGCAGGAAGCCGTGGCCACCGTCACCGAGCAGCAGCCCGCCAAGGCCGAGCCGAAGGCCACCAGGCCCGAGCCGAAGGCCACCAAGGCCGAGGCCGCCCCGGCCAAGCCGGCCCCGACCAAGCCCGCCGCCAAGCCGGCGGCGAAGGCGCCCGAGCCGGCCAAGAAGTCCGCCCCCGCCAAGCCGGCCGCCAAGGCGCCGACCGCGAGCGCCGCGGGCACCACGCCGCTGCGCGGCGTCGCCGCCAAGATCGTGCAGAACATGGACGCGTCGCTCGCCGTCCCGACCGCCACGAGCGTGCGCGCCGTCCCGGCCAAGCTGCTCGTCGACAACCGCATTGTGATCAACAACCACCTGGCCCGCGGCCGCGGTGGCAAGGTCAGCTTCACCCACCTGATCGGGTACGCGCTGGTCCGCGCGGTCGTCGAGCACCCGGAGATGAACAACTCCTTCGCCGAGGTCGACGGCAAGCCGGCGATGGTCCGCCCGGAGCACGTCAACCTGGGCATCGCGATCGACCTGGTCAAGCCGGACGGCTCGCGCAACCTGGTGGTGCCGTCCATCAAGGGCTGCGAGCAGATGGACTTCCGGCAGTTCTGGCAGGCGTACGAGGACGTCGTCCGGCGCGCCCGTCGTAACGAGCTGACCATGGAGGACTACTCCGGCACCACGATCTCGCTGACCAACCCGGGCGGCATCGGCACCGTGCACTCGATCCCGCGCCTGATGCAGGGGCAGAGCGCCATCATCGGCGTCGGCGCGATGGAATACCCGGCCCCCTACCAGGGCATGAGCGAGGCCACCCTGGCCGAGAACGCGGTCAGCAAGGTTCTCACGCTGACCAGCACGTACGACCACCGGATCATCCAGGGCGCGCAGTCCGGCGAGTTCCTGAAGGTCATGCACGAGCTGCTGCTCGGCGAGCGGGGCTTCTACGACGGCATCTTCACCTCGCTGCGGATCCCGTACGAGCCGGTGCGCTGGATGCGCGACGTGGCCGTCGACAGCGAGGGCCAGATCAACAAGACCGCGCGGGTCCACGAGTTGATCCACGCGTACCGGGTGCGCGGCCACCTGATGGCCGACACCGACCCGCTGGAGTTCAAGATCCGTAAGCACCCGGACCTGGACGTGCTCCAGCACGGGCTCACGCTCTGGGATCTCGACCGCGTCTTCCCGGTCAACGGCTTCGCCGGCCAGCAGCGGATGAAGCTGCGCTCGATCCTCGGTGTGCTGCGCGACTCGTACTGCCGCCGGGTCGGCATCGAGTACATGCACATCCAGGACCCGGAGGAGCGGCGCTGGATCCAGGAGCGGGTCGAGCGCAAGTACGAGAAGCCCAGCTCCGACGAGCAGAAGCACGTGCTGAACCGGCTCAACGCCGCCGAGGCGTTCGAGACGTTCCTGCAGACCAAGTACGTCGGCCAGAAGCGCTTCTCGCTGGAGGGCGGCGAGTCGCTGATCCCGCTGCTCGGCGAGGTGCTGGAGTGCTCCGCCGAGGCCGGGCTGGACGAGGTCGTCATCGGCATGGCCCACCGCGGCCGGCTCAACGTGCTGGCGAACATCGTCGGCAAGCCGTACGAGAAGATCTTCTCCGAGTTCGAGGGGCACCTCGACCCGCGGTCCACGCAGGGCTCGGGCGACGTGAAGTACCACCTCGGCCAGAACGGCAAGTTCTCCACCCCGGACGGCGAGCACGCGGTCAAGGTGTCGGTGGTGGCGAACCCGTCGCACCTGGAGGCCGTGGACCCGGTGCTGGAGGGCATCGTCCGGGCCAAGCAGGACCGCATCGACCTCAAGCTGGAGGGCTACACCGTGCTGCCGCTGGCGGTGCACGGTGACGCCGCCTTCGCCGGCCAGGGCGTGGTCGCCGAGACGCTCAACCTCTCCCAGCTGCGCGGCTACCGCACCGGCGGCACCGTGCACGTGGTGGTCAACAACCAGGTCGGCTTCACGACCGCCCCGGAGTACAGCCGGTCCAGCCTCTACAGCACCGACGTGGCGCGGATGATCCAGGCGCCGATCTTCCACGTGAACGGCGACGACCCGGAGGCTGTGGTCCGGGTGGCCCGGCTGGCCTTCGAATACCGGCAGGCGTTCAACAAGGACGTCGTGATCGACATGGTCTGCTACCGCCGGCGCGGGCACAACGAGGGCGACGACCCGTCGATGTCCAACCCGGCAATGTACAAGATCATCGACTCGAAGCGGTCGGTCCGGAAGCTCTACACCGAGGAGCTGATCGGGCGCGGCGACATCACCGTGGAGGACGCGGAGGAACTGCTGCGCGACTACCAGGGGCAGCTCGAGCGGGTCTTCAAGGCCACCCGGGACGCCGCGACCACCCCGCGCCAGCTCAGCCGCCCGGCGCGCGAGGACGAGCCGGAGCCGCAGGTCGACACCGCCACCGACACCGCGGTCGTCAAGGCGATCGGCGAGGCGCACGTCAACCTGCCGGAGGGCTTCACCCCGCACAAGCGGATCCAGCAGCTGCTGGAGCGGCGTCGCAAGATGTCCGTCGAGGGCGGCATCGACTGGGGCTTCGCCGAGATCATCGCGTTCGGCACGCTGCTGCACGACGGCGTCACCGTCCGGCTCGCCGGGCAGGACTCGCGCCGCGGCACGTTCGTCCAGCGGCACGCCTCGGTGGTGGACGCCAAGACCGGCGAGGACTACCTGCCGCTGAAGTCGCTCACCGCCGACGGCGAGCGGTCGCGCTTCTTCGTCCACGACTCGCTGCTCTCCGAGTACGCGGCGATGGGCTTCGAGTACGGCTACTCGGTGGAGAACATCAACGCGCTGGTGGCCTGGGAGGCCCAGTTCGGTGACTTCGTCAACGGCGCCCAGTCGGTGATCGACGAGTTCATCTCCTCCGGCGAGGTGAAGTGGGGTCAGCGCTCCGCGGTGACCCTGCTGCTTCCGCACGGCCACGAGGGCC
The DNA here is from genome assembly GCF_019038635.1 of Micromonospora sp. WMMB482. NCBI lineage: Bacteria > Bacillati > Actinomycetota > Actinomycetes > Micromonosporales > Micromonosporaceae > Micromonospora > Micromonospora sp. WMMB482. Next base: position 1,162,395 of record NZ_JAHOPD010000020.1, read on the forward strand.
AGGGCCCGGACCACACCTCCGGCCGCCCGGAGCGGTTCCTCCAGCTCTGCGCCGAGGACAACATGCGGGTGGCCATCCCGACCACCCCGGCGAACTACTTCCACCTGCTGCGCCGCCAGGCCCTGTCGCCCAAGCGCAAGCCGCTGGTGGTGTTCACGCCGAAGTCGCTGCTGCGGCACAAGCTCTGCGTGTCGCCGGTGGAGGACTTCACCACCGGGACGTTCTCCCCGGTGCTTGCCGACACCGCGGCTCCGGCGCCGGAGCAGGTCAAGCGGGTGCTGCTCTGCTCGGGCAAGGTCTACTACGACCTGTTCCAGGCCCGGCAGGAGCGGGGCGTCACCGACACCGCGATCATCCGGATGGAGCAGCTCTACCCGCTGCCCGTCGAGGAGGTCCGGGCCGCGCTGGCGCAGTACCCGAACGCCGAGGACTTCGCCTGGGTCCAGGAGGAGCCGGCCAACCAGGGCGCCTGGTCGTTCGTCGCGCTCAACCTGCTGGAGCACCTGCCCGAGGTCCGGCTGCGCCGCATCTCCCGGCCGGCCGCCGCCGCCCCGGCGGTCGGCTCGGCGAAGATGCACGAGGTCGAGCAGAACGCGCTGATCGAGGCGGCTCTCCCCCGCCCGTGACGACACCACCGGCAGCGGCCCGTCCCGACCCGGGGCGGGCCGCTGCCGTACGACGACGAGAGGAACACCGTGTACTTCACCGACCGTGGCATCGAGGAGCTGGTCGAGCGCCGTGGCGACGGGCAGGTCAGCATGGAGTGGCTGGGCGAGCGGCTGCGTGACTTCATCGACCTGAACCCGGACTTCGAGACCCCGATCGAGCGGTTCGCCACCTGGCTGGCCCGTCTCGACGACCCGGACGACGACTGACTGCCCTCCTCCCCCTCCCCCGCGATCTTGCAGTTGCGGCCCGGCTCGTGTCCGGTTAGTGGCATATGCCAGGGCGGCAACTGCAAGATCGGCGGTGCCCCAGGGGGTGGGGACGGGTCGAAGGACCTGGGCGGCGGTTACAGCGATCTTGTAGCGTGAGGTCGTGGCGCGCAGCGTGTACCTGACCGGCGTTGGTTCGGGCGGTGGAAAATCGACGGTGGCGCTCGGGCTGGCCGAGCTGTTGTCCCGCCAGGTGGAACGGATAGGCGCGTTCCGGCCGCTCGTCGGCGGTGACGGAGCCGACCCGATCCTGGCCCTGCTCACCGAGCGCTACCGGATGGACCTGCCGGTCGGCGAGCTGCACGGCGCCACGTACGCCGAGGCGAGCGCGCTCGTCGCGGACGGCCGCCGGGAGGAGCTGATCTCCCGGATCGTCACCCGCTACCGGGAGGTCGAACGGCGCTGCCCGGCGATGGTGGTGATCGGCAGCGACTTCGCCTACGGCGACGGCACCGGCCCCCGCGAGCTGGCCTTCAACGCCCGGCTGGCGACCGAGTTCGGCAGCGTCGTGGTGCCGGTGGTGGACGGGTTCGGGCAGGAGCCGGACGCGATCGCGGCTGCGCTGCGCGGCGCGTACCACGATCTGGCCGACCTCGGCGCGACGGTGGTCGCGGCGCTGGCCAACCGCGTGCCCGAGCCGATGACGCTGCCCGAGCTGCCGGTGCCCGCGTACGCGATCCCGGAGGTGCCGACCGTGTCGGCGCCGACGGTGGCCGAGGTGGCGGCGGCGCTGCGCGGCACCGTGCTCGCCGGCGACGAGACCGCGCTCGACCGCGACGTGCTCGACTACGTGGTGGGCGCGGCGCACGTGCCGACGCTGCTCGACCACCTCACCGACGGGGCGCTGGTGATCACGCCGGGCGACCGGGCGGACCTGCTGGTCGCCGCCGGCGCCGCGCACGTGGCCGGGCAGGTGTCCCTGGCCGGTCTGGTGCTCACGCTCGGCGAGCAGCCCGACCCGCGGGCCATGCGCCTGGTCGAGCGGATGAACAGCGGGCTGGCCGTGCTGTCGGTACCGAGCGACAGTTACGACACGGTGGCCGCGTCCAGCCGGATCGAGGGCCGCCCCAGCACCGCCAACCCGCGCAAGGTCGAGGCCGCGCTCGGCGCGTTCGAGCGCTGCGTGGACACCGACGACCTGGCTCGCCGGCTGCGGGTCAGCCGTTCCGCGCGGGTGACCCCGCTGATGTTCGAGAACGACCTGATCGACAGGGCCCGCGCCCGGCGCCGCCGGCTGGTGCTGCCCGAGGGCACCGACGAGCGGATCCTGCGCGCGACCGAGGTGCTGCTGCGCCGGGGCGTCGCCGAGCTGACCCTGCTCGGCCGCCCGGACGAGATCGCCCGGCGCACCCGGGAACTGGGCGTCGACCTCGGTGACGCCCAGGTCGTCGACCCGGTGACCAGCCCGTGGCGGGACGAGTTCGCGCAGGCGTACGCGCAGTTGCGCGCCCACCGCGGCGTCACACCGGAGCTGGCACACGACATCGTCGCCCAGCCCAACTACTTCGGCACGATGATGGTGCAGACCGGCCACGCCGACGGCATGGTCTCCGGCGCCACCCACACCACAGCCGCCACCATCCGGCCCGCGTTCGAGATCATCCGGACCGTGCCCGGCGTCTCCGTCGCGTCCAGCGTCTTCTTCATGCTGCTCGCCGACCGGGTGCTGGTGTACGGCGACTGCGCGGTCAACCCCGACCCGGACGCCGACCAGCTCGCCGACATCGCCATCTCGTCGGCCGACACGGCGGCCCGGTTCGGCATCGAGCCGCGGGTGGCGATGCTGTCGTACTCCACCGGCAGCTCCGGCTCCGGCGCCGACGTGGAGAAGGTCGCGGCGGCCACCAAACTGGTCCGGGAACGCCGGCCGGACCTGCTGGTCGAGGGCCCGATCCAGTACGACGCGGCGATCGACCCGCAGGTGGCGGCCACCAAGCTGCCGGACAGCCCGGTGGCGGGACGGGCCACTGTGTTCATCTTCCCGGACCTGAACACCGGCAACAACACGTACAAGGCGGTGCAGCGGTCGGCCGGCGCGGTGGCGGTCGGGCCGGTCATGCAGGGCCTGCGGCGGCCGGTCAACGACCTGTCCCGGGGCGCAGGGGTGCCGGACATCGTCAACACGGTGGCGATCACCGCCATCCAGGCCGCCGCGGAGGCGTCGGAATGAGCCGCATCCTGGTCCTCAACAGCGGATCCTCGTCGGTCAAGTACCGGCTGTACGACGGCGACGACGTCCTGGACAAGGGCACCGTCGAGCGGATCGGCGAACCCGGCGGCGGGCCGGCCGACCACGAGGGCGCGGTCCGGGGGATCATCGGCCGGCTCGACCTGACCGGGCTGTCCGGCGTCGGCCACCGCGTGGTGCACGGTGGGCGGAAGTTCAGCGCGCCGGTACGCATCGACGACGCGGTCGTCACCGCGATCGAGGATCTGGTGCCGCTGGCCCCGCTGCACAACCCGGCCAACCTGGCCGGAATCCGGGTGGCCCGGGAGGCGCTGCCGGACACCCCGCAGGTGGCGGTCTTCGACACCGCGTTCCACCACACGCTGCCCGAGGCCGCCGCCACGTACGCGATCGACAAGGCCACCGCCGAGCGGTACGACATCCGCCGCTACGGCTTCCACGGCACCTCGCACGCGTACGTCTCGCGTCGTGTCGCCGACCTGCTCGACCGCCCGTATTACCGGATCAACACGATCACCCTGCACCTGGGCAACGGGGCGAGCGCGTGTGCCGTACAGGGCGGGCGCAGCGTCGCCACCTCGATGGGCATGTCCCCGCTGGAGGGCCTGGTGATGGGCACCCGCAGCGGCGATCTCGACCCGACGGTCATCTTCCACCTGCGCCGCGAGGGCGGCATGGTCGTGGACGACATCGACGATCTGCTCAACCACCGCAGCGGCCTGCTCGGGCTGACCGGTGTGAACGACATGCGCGAGGTGCTGGCCCGCCGCGACTCCGGTGACCCGGACGCGACGCTGGCGTTCGACGTCTACTGCCGGCGGATCACCGGATACGTGGGTGCGTACTACGCCCTGCTCGGCCGGGTGGACGCGATCGCGTTCACCGCCGGGGTCGGCGAGCACGCCGCACCGGTCCGGGCAGCCTCGCTGGCCGGGCTGGAGCGGCTGGGCGTCGCGGTCGACCCGGCGCGCAACGACGGTCACGGCGACCGGCTCGTCTCCCCCGACGGTGCGGAGGTGGCGGTGCTCGTGGTCGGCACCGACGAGGAGCGGGAGATCGCCCGCGAGACCCGCGAGGTGCTCGGCGTCTGACCGCGTGCGCCCGGTCCTTCCCGCTGCTGGTCCGGGCCGGGTCAGCCGCGATCAGCCCAGGGCGATCCAGGCGACCAGGGCGACCACCACGACGGCGGCGACTGCGACGCCGGCGATCAGCGGCAGGCGGGACGGCGCCGACGCCGGCGCGGCCGGCTCGGGAGAATCGACGAATGCGCGGAACTGCGCGGTGTTGCCACTCGGGTCGGTGTAGTTCTCAGCCATGCGGCTGACCCTAGCGAAGCCGACCGGACCGGAATGTCCCGCCGGGCCGCCACCCGCGGATCCGGGTGGCGGGATCGGGCAAACCCGGCCACCCGGTGGAGGCGGGAGCCGCCCGGGTGGCGGTGCCGACGGGCCCGGACGGCGGGCGCGGGCCGACCGCTCGGCTGCCTACCGTGCAGGTGTGAGGGGGCAGCGGCTGGTCGCCGCGCTGACGACGGCGCTGCTGGCCGGTTGCGGCCCGGCCGTGGCCACGCCCGACCCGGCCCCGGCCGCAGTCGGGTCCGCGCCGGAGCACCCGTACGCGGTGGGGCTGCGGCAGTTCACGCTCGACCTGGCCGGCAGGCGGCCGCTGCCGGTCACCGTCTGGTACCCGGCGCAACCGTCCCCCGCACCGGCGCACGCGGCCGGCTCCGGCCTGTCCGGCCCCGGTTCGGCTGGCCCTGGTTCGGCCGGTGCCGATCTCGCGGCCGTGTCCGGCTCGGGCGGATCCCGCGACGCCACGGCCCTTCCGTCTCGCCCGTCCGTCCTCGCCACCCCCTCCGGGTCCGGCCAGGCCACAACGGCGAGTCCCGGCCCGAGGCGCGGGCCGCGCATCCGGCCCGGTGCGCCGTTCGCCGCCGGACGGTTCCCGGTGGTGCTCTACAGCCATGGGCTGCGCAGCCTGCCCGCCCTGCACGCGGCGCTGACCAGCCGCTGGGCCGCCGCCGGGTTCGTGGTGGTCGCGCCCGCCTATCCGCGGACGAACCAGCGCGCCCGCAGCTACACCCGCGACGACGTCCGAAACCAGCCCGCCGACGCGTGGCGACTGGTCCGCCACCTGGTCCGGCTGGGCGCCCGCCCCGGGGATCCGCTCGGCGCGCACATGGACATGGACCGGTTCGCCGCCGCCGGGCACTCGGCCGGCGGGCACACCACGCTCGGCATGTTCGCCTCCGGGCAGCCGTCCCCGGTACGGGCCGTAATCGTGATCGCCGGTGGCCGGACCGTCGCCGGCCTCTCCCGGCCGCTCGCGCCGATGCTGTTCGTGCACGGAAGCGCCGACCGGATCGTGCCGGAGTCGATCGGCCGGGCCGCGTACGCCCGCTGTCTCGGGCCGGCCGCCTTCCTGAGCCTCACCGGTCAGGGCCACGGCGAGTACCTGACGCCGGGACGGCCCGGCTTCGCCCAGGTGCTCGCCACCACCACCGACTTCCTGCGCTGGACGCTCTACGCCGACCGCGCCGCCCTGCACCGCCTCCCCACCGACGCCACGGTGCCCGGCCTGACCACCTTCACCACCCGCGCCCTGCCCACCTGACCGCCCCTGCCCCGCCCCTGCCCCGCCCCTGCCCCGCCCCTGCCCCGCCCCTGCCCCGCCCCTGCCCCGTCGATCATGAGGTTGGCGGCGCTCGCTGTCCGCTTTGTCGCCGCCAACCTCATGATCGACGCCCCCTGCGGTGGGTGGGTAGGGTGCCAGGGTGGACGGGCTGGCGGGGCGGCAACTGGGGGCGATCCGGGAGGTCGTCGACGTCGCCGGCGCCTGCGGGATCGAGGTGTGGCTGCGCGGGGGCTGGGCGATGGACTTCCATCTCGGCGACGTCACCCGCCCGCACGTCGACGTCGACTGGTACTGCTGGCGGCGCGACGCCGCAACGCTCGCCGACCGGCTCGGCGCGCTCGGCTGGCGGACCGACCTCCGGATGCCGGCAACGCTCCAGCTCGACCTGCTCCGGGGCGACGTCGAGCTGAGCTTCGCGTACCTCGATCGGAACCCGGACGGCCGGGTCGTCGTCGGCGCGGGACCGTGGGCGGGCACCGCCCTGCCGGAAGGCATGCTGGCCGGGCCGCCCGGCCGGATCGGCACGCTCGCGGCACCGGTGATCAGCGTCGAGGCGCAGATCGAGTTCAAGGAGATGTTCCCGGTCTGGATGCCGGAGCGTCCGCGCCGGGCCAAGGACGCCGCCGACCTGGCCCGTCTCCGGGCGTCAGCTGGCGGTCACCCGCCGCGCTGACCGGGCCTGGTGGCCGGGATCGCGAGGCACAATCGAGTTCATGCGCCGTCGACCCGTCGCCCTGCTCACCGCCGCCGTGCTCGGCGCCGCCCTCACCGGCTGCTCGGAGCAGCCCACCGCCCCGGCCGGGCGGCCCGCTCCCGACGCCCCACCGACGACCACCGCACCGGCTCCGCGCGTACCCGCCGGTAAGGCTCCCACGGAGAGCTTCGCGGTCGGCGTACGTCAGGTGAAGCTGAACCGCGACGGCGACCGGCCGTTGCCGGTGACGCTCTGGTACCCGGCGGCAGGCGCTGCCGGTGGTGGGGCCGAGCGCTCCGCCCCGGCGGCGGACGGGCGGTTCCCGGTGGTGCTGTTCAGCCACGGGCTGAGCGCCCGGCCGGAGGACTACCAGACGCTGCTGACCCGATGGGCGGCGGCCGGTTTCGTGGTCGCCGCGCCGCGTTTCCCGAACACCTCCCGGGGCACCGACGGCAACCCGCTCGACGTGCTCAACCAGCCGGCCGACGTGTCGTACGTGCTGACGCGGGTGCTCGCGCTCGGCGAGAAGGCGGGCGATCCGCTGCGCGGCAGGCTGGACCCGGAGCGGGTGGCCGCGACCGGGCACAGCGCCGGTGGCGTGACCACGATCGGGCTGTTCACAGCGGGCCGGGACGAGCGGCTGGACGCGGGCATCGTCTTCGCCGGAACCGCGCTCGGTGTGGGCACCGCGTTCGCCGGCGCCGCCGCGCCGCAGTTGTTCGTGCACGGCGAGGCCGACGAGGTGGTGTCGTACGCGGCCGGCAAGGCCGTGTTCGACGCGGTGCCGTGGCCGAAGGCGATGCTCAGTCTGCCGAAGGGCGACCACGGCCGGGCGCTGCTGGGCGACGGCAGGGCGCTGGGCGTGGTCGCCGACACCACTGTCGAGTTCCTCCGCTGGACGCTCTACGGCGACCCGGCGGCGAAGAAGCGCCTCCCCGCCGACGCGGCCAAGGGCGGCCTGGCCACCCTCGACGACCGGCTGTAAGGAAGGGCCCCTTCTTAACGTCTCCGGTAGAGAAGGGGCCCCTTCTTAACGCGCCGGCCGCGCCGGCCGCGCCGACCCCGCCGGCCGCGCCGACCCCGCCGTCCGGGCCGACCGCGCCGGCCACGGCGTCGGCGTCGCCGACCGCGTCAGGCGGTGTGGTCGACGACCACCTTGCCGAAGACCTCACCTGAGTGCAGCCGGGCGAACGCCTCCGAGATCTCGCTGAACGGCACCACCCGGTCGACCACCGGGCGCACCTCGCGCTCGGCGCAGAACGCCAGCAGTTCGGTCAGCTCGTCCGGGGTGCCCATCGAGGTGCCGAGGATCTCCAGCTGCATGGCGAAGACCCGGCGCAGGTTGACCTTCGGCTCGTGGCCGGCGGTGGCGCCCGAGACGACGATCCGGGCCATCGGGGCGGCGGACTTCAGCGAGTGGTCGAAGGTGGCCGCACCGACCGTCTCGATCACCACGTCGACCCGTTCGGGCAGCCGTGCGCCGGGCTCCAGCGCGGTCGCCCCCAGCTCGGTGATCCGCTCCCGCTTGGCGGCGTCGCGGCTCGTCGCGTACACCCGCTTGCCGAGCGCGACGCCGAGCGCGACGGCCGCGGTGGCCACGCCACCGCCGGCGCCTTGAACCAGCACCGACTCGCCGTCGGCGACCCGGCCTTTGGTGGTCAGCATCCGCCAGGCGGTGAGCCAGGCCGTGGGCAGGCACGCCGCGTCGGTCGCCGCGAGGCCTTCGGGCAGCGGCAGCAAATTCATCCGGGGTACGGCGACAAGCTCGGCGAATGTGCCCTGGTAGTGCTCGGAGAGGATGGAGACCCCACGCGGGTCGCCAGGGGTGGGCACCACCGGGTAGATGACCACCTCGTTGCCGTCCGGGTCGGTGCCGACCGCGTCGCAGCCCAGGATCATCGGGAGCTGGTCGGCGGTCAGGCCCACGCCGCGCAGCGACCAGAGGTCGTGGTGGTTGAGCGAGCTGGCCCGTACCTGCACGGTGACCCAGTCGTCCTGCGGGTGGGTCGGCTCGGGACGGTCGCCGACGGCGAGCGCGGCGAGCGGGTTGTCGGCGTCGAAGGCCGAGGCATAGGCAGCACGCATGATCGGCACGGTAACAAGCTGAGCAGGAGTTAAGAAGGGGCCCTTCCTCTACCGGAGGCGTTAGGAAGGGCCCCTTCCTTACATCTCAGCGGCGGGCGACGCCGTCGCGGCGAGCGGCCTCGGCGACGGCCTCGGCCACCGCCGGGGCGACCCGCGGGTCCAGCGGCGAGGGCACGATCGCGTCGGCGGTCAGCGACCCGGCCACCACGCCGGCGATGGCGTCGGCGGCGGCCACCTTCATCGAGTCGGTGATCCGGGTGGCTCCGGCGTCCAGCGCGCCCCGGAACACACCCGGGAACGCGAGCACGTTGTTGATCTGGTTCGGGTAGTCGCTGCGCCCGGTGGCGACCACCGCCACGTGCCGGGCGGCCACCTCGGGGTGCACCTCAGGGGTGGGGTTGGCCAGTGCGAACACGATGCCGCCGGGGGCCATGCCGGCCACCGCCGCCTCCGGGATCTGCCCGCCGGAGACGCCCACGAGCACGTCCGCGTCGCGCAGCGCCTCGGTGATGTCGCCCTGCCGGCCCTCGGCGTTGGTGAGCTCGGCCAGCTCGGCCTTGGTGCCGGTCAGCTCCCGGTGCCGGCCGATGATGCCGCGCGAGTCGCACACCACCACCCGGTCCGGGTCCACGCCGCCGGCGATCAGCATCTTGGTGACCGCCACCCCGGCCGCGCCCGCGCCGCTGACCGCCACCCGCAGGTCGCCGAGCTTGCGGTTGAGCAGTGCGGCGGCGTTGCGCAGCGCGGCGAGCACCACGATCGCGGTGCCGTGCTGGTCGTCGTGGAAGACCGGGATGTCCAGCGCCTCGTCGAGCCGGCGCTCCACCTCGAAGCAGCGTGGGGCGCTGATGTCCTCCAGGTTGATCCCGCCGAACGAGGGCGCGAGCGCCCTGACCGTCGCGACGATCTCGTCCACGTCCTGGGTGTCCAGGCAGACCGGCACCGCGTCCACGCCGGCGAACTGCTTGAACAGCACCGCCTTGCCCTCCATCACGGGCAGCGCGGCGCGCGGGCCGATGTTGCCCAGACCGAGTACGGCGGAACCGTCGGTGACCACGGCGACAGTGTGCGACACCCAGGTGTAGGTGTCGGCGAGCGCGGGGTCGGCGGCGATCGCCTCGCACACCCGGGCGACCCCCGGGTGTACGCGAGGGAGAGGTCCTCGCGGCTGGTCAGCGGCACTGTGGAGGCGACTGCCATCTTGCCGCCGACATGCAGGCGGAAGACGGGATCGGCGGGGTCCGGGGTGGACGAAGACATGGTGACTCCAGGATCTGTCGAGCAGACGGACCGGCCGGCGTGGTCAGCGGTGGTCAGCGACCGGCGGCGCGGCGGTGCGGGGGTCACCCGGGCACTTTTCGAGCATAGTCACGCTTCGGCGCCCGGTATGTGAGCGGGGTCATATCCGGTCCGGCTCCTACCGGCGCTTGACCCGTCCCGGACGCGGCCACCAGCGGGCCACCACCCGGCCGCGGACGTCGGCCACCCCGTACGCCCGGGAGTCGTCGGTGACGAACTCGTTGTCGCCGCGCAACCACCATCCGCCGTCGCGGGGTTCCACCGCCCGCTTCACGACGAGCAGGCCGGGGCGGCTGCGGAACACCGCGACGACCACGTCCCCGGGGCGTGCCGGCCGGCCTCCGGTTCGGACCAGCACGGCGTCGCCGTGCCGCAGCGTCGGGGACATGGACGGGCCGGTCACCAGCACCGGCACCAGCGGGCCGCGCAGCGCCGGAGGTTCACCGGTGGGCGTCATGTCACCTCACAGCCCCCGAGGGCGTCTCCAGGAGTAATGTCGTCCTGGATCATCGCAAACAACCCATGGAGGATCCTGATGCGCCTTCCCCGCATCCTCACGCCCCGGGTGACGGCCAGCGCTCACTGCGACCTGCCCTGCGGCGTATACGACCCGGCCCAGGCCCGGATCGAGGCCGAGTCGGTCAAAATGATCTGCGAGAAGTACCAGGCCAACACCGACCCGGAGTTCCGTACCCGCGCCATCCTGATCAAGGAGCAGCGGGCGGAGCTGGTCAAGCACCACCTGTGGGTGCTCTGGACCGACTACTTCAAGGCGCCGCACTTCGAGAAGTACCCGCACCTGCACCAGCTGTTCAACGAGGCCACCAAGCTGGCCGGTGCGGCCGGCGCCAAGGGCGGCACCGACCCGGCCAAGGCCGACGAGCTGCTGACGAAGATCGACGAGATCTCGAAGATCTTCTGGGAGACCAAGCAGGCGTGACGTCGCCCGACGGCACTCCGACGATCCGGCCGGTACGTCCCGAGGACGTACCGGCCGTCGTCGCCATGGTGCACGAACTCGCCGAGTACGAGCGCGCGCCCGAGCAGTGCCACCTCACCACGGACCAGCTCGACGCCGCCCTGTTCGGCCCGTCCCCGGCGCTGTACGGCCACGTCGCGGTCGACACGTCGGACCGGCCGGTCGGTTTCGCGCTCTGGTTCCTCAACTTCTCCACCTGGGCCGGCGTGCACGGCATCTACCTGGAGGATCTCTACGTCCGCCCGGACGCCCGGGGCACCGGCGCGGGCCGGATGCTGCTCGCCACGCTCGCCGCGATCTGCGTGGAGCGCGGCTACCAGCGGCTGGAGTGGTGGATGATCCACTGGAACCCGGCGGCCCGCTTCTACGCCGCGATCGGCGCGACGCCGATGGACGAGTGGACCCCGTACCGCCTGGCCGGGCCCGCGTTGCGCGAGCTCGCCACGCACGCGACGGCCGCGCCCACGCGGTCCGCCCCCTGACCGGGTAGAGTCCCGCACCGGGGGGAGGAGCCGTGACTCAACTGACCGGGCACCTGACGACCGACGACGACGTCGTCCACCTCACCGTGCCCGCCGACGGTGGTTACCTCGGCGTGCTCCGCACCGCCACGGCCGGGCTCGCGGCCCGGCTCCAGTTCGCCCTCGACGAGATCGAGGATCTGCGCATCGCCGTCGACGAGGCGTGCGCCATGCTGCTCGCCATCGCCACCCGTGACGCCGAGCTGGAGTGCCGCTTCGCGGTCACCGAGGACGCGCTCACAGTCGAGGTGACGGTGCCGACGGTCCGGGGTGCCACGCTCCCGTCCGAGTCGTCGTTCGCATGGAAGGTGCTCACCGCGCTGACCACCGGGGCGAACGCCCAGGCGTCCGGTGGCCGGGCCACCATCTCGCTGCTGACCCGCCGCGCCGGCGGCTTCTGACCGATCTTCGCGGCCACCGGCCCGGCGGTCTCCGGGCTGGCCCGGGTTCAGCGGGCCCGGCGGTGTCCGGCTCGGCTCAGCGCTCGGCGGGCCGCTCGCCGAAACCCAGCGCACGATTGGTCGGACCGCTCACCAGCAGGCCGACCATGCCGATCCCGAGCGCCATCAGCGGCACCCCGAGCCAGCCCATGCCGCCCTCGGTCATGAACCAGCCGACCGGCAGCAGCATGAGCTGGAGCACGATGGCCGGCGCGCGGGCCCCGGCCCGGCGGCGGGACAGCGCGCCGCCCAGCGCCCAGAGCGCCACCGCGCCGCCGGCGGCGAAGGCGGTCACCAGCAGCGCCGAGGTCAGATCCGTCGTGTCGGCGGTGAGGTCGGACCAGATGAGCCACACCGCGATCAGCCCCAGCGCCACCGCCTGGGCACGTAGCAGGAGCACCGCGGCGCGCAGCGTGCCGGGGAGCGGGTCGGAGTCGATCGTCACGGGCGCCACGATACCGGTGGGTAGTCGCGGTACAGTGCCGCCCATGCGGGCCGTCCTGGTGGTCAATCCGAAGGCCACCACCACCAGCGAGCGCAGCCGGGACGTGCTGGTCCGGGCGTTGCGCAGTGAAGTCGACCTGTCGGTGCGCTACACCCGCCGGCGGGGCCACGCCATGGACCTGGCCCGGGAGGCCGCCCAGGAGGGCGTCGACCTGGTGGTCACGCTCGGCGGCGACGGCACCGTCAACGAGGTGGTGAACGGCCTGATGGCGGCGGAGCCGCCGACGTTCCGCACCGGACAGACCTCGGCCGAGCGGCTGCCCGCGCTGGCCACCGTGCCGGGCGGTTCGACGAACGTCTTCGCCCGCGCGCTCGGGCTGCCGCGGGAGTGGCCGGACGGCACCAGCATGATCCTGGAGGGGCTGCGGCTGGGCCGGTCCCGCACGATCGGGCTGGGCCGGGCGGACGACCGCTACTTCACGTTCTGCGCCGGCTTCGGGCTGGACGCGGCGGTCATCCGCCGGGTGGAGCAGGCCCGCAAGAAGGGGCGCGTCTCCACCCCGGCGCTCTACTTCCGGTCCACAGCGAGTCAGTACTTCGTCGGCTCGGACCGCCGCCACCCGTCGATCACGCTGGAGCGCCCGGGTGAGGCGCCCGCGACGGAGTTGGCCACCGCGATCATCCAGAACACCGCGCCGTGGACGTACCTGGGCGACCGGGAGATCAACCCGAACCCGGAGGCGTCGTTCGACAGCGGTCTCGACGTGCTCGCGTTGCGGCGGCTGCGGGTGGCCAGCACGGCCCGTACGGCGGCGCAGTTCTTCTCGAAGCGACCGGATCCGCACGGCAAGCAGGTGTTGCGGCTGCACGACGTGGCGGAGTTCACGCTGGTCTCGGACCGTCCGTTGCCGTTCCAGCTGGACGGGGACTACCTCGGCGAGCGGGAGAAAGTCCGATTCACATCCGTACCGGCCGCACTGAGAGTAATCTGCTAGGTCTCGGGTATCCCAGTCGGCTGACGCGGACCCCCGCCGCGCGGGTGCGGTGGCCGCCACGCCGAGGAAGGGTGCCGGAAATGTCAGCAACGTCACGCGGACCGTACTACATTGATTATCGACTGTGGCACGCCGGGTAACCAGAGCCCTGGTAAACCCGGACAAATGGGTGGTGAGCCCGCTCACTGTTCGGAGTTTTTCCGAGCGTCACCCTTGACATCGCTGTAGTTCGTGAAAGTATTCACAAGCGAACTCGTGTTGTCGGGACATTGCCTGGATATGCTCGTTCGGTTGAGCTGTTCCAGCAGGTCCAGGCACCCCACAGCCTGCTCACGCTGCGCCGAATTGATGGATGCTGACCGTCACCATTCGGCAATGCGGACGCATATAGAAATAGCAACGAAGCGTTATCTGGCCACCCACTAAGAATGAGGAGTGTTGCCGCCATGGACTGGCGCCACGATTCGGTCTGCCGCGACGAGGACCCGGAGCTGTTCTTCCCCATCGGGACGTCCGGCCCGGCCCTCCTGCAGGTGGAGCAGGCGAAGGCCGTCTGCCGGCGCTGCCCCGTGACCGACCAGTGCCTGCAGTGGGCGCTGGAGTCCGGTCAGGACGCCGGCGTCTGGGGTGGGATGAGCGAAGAGGAGCGTCGCGCGGTGAAGCGCCGCGGCGGCCTCCGGGTGCTGCGCGCTCACTCCGCCTGACCCGTACACGCTGACCGCCCCGGCCGGGATTACGGCCGGGGCGTTCTGCTGTCCCGGACCGGGTCAGCCCGTCACCGCCGCCACCCGCCGCCGGACCAGGTCCGCCAGCTCCGGCAGGTCGGTCAGCGGGTCGGCCACCGCCACCGCGCCGGCCGACCGGGCCGACGTGCGTACCCCGTCGTGGAACCGGCCCGGGGCCAGGAAATAGGCGGCCACGGCGACCCGGCGGGCACCAGCCGCGCGCAGTCGCGTCACCGCGCCGCCCACCTCCGGAGGCGCCGCCGAGGCGTACGAGACGCGGCAGGGCACGCCCAGCCCGGCGCCGAACGCCGCCGCGACCCGCCCCACCGAGGCGCGCGCCGCCGGATCCCGGGTACCGGCCGCCGCCAGCACGACCGCGTCCAGCCCGCCCGGCCCGTCACCGGTCGCCTCCGCCAGACGGCGGCGCAGCCCGTCCAGCAGCCCGCCGTCCACCCCGCCGCCGGTCGGCCCGAGCACGTCCGTCACCCGTACCTCGATGTCCACGCCGGCCGCCGCGACCGCCGCCGGGATGTCCACCTTCCGGTGGTACGCGGCGGTCAGCAGCAGCGGCACCAGGACCGCCCGGGAGTGGCCGGCGCCGGTCAGCCCGCGCAGCACCTCGGCCGGCCCGGGATCGGTGTGGTCGAGCCAGCTCGGCAGCACCTGACGACCGGGACAGGTGTGCGCCACGGCCCGGGCCAGCGCCCGGGTCGCCTGCGCCGCGCGCGGATCACGGCTGCCGTGGGCCACCAGCACCACAGGTGGCCCGGCGCTCAGGTGTGCAGGCCGCACTCGGTCTTCTCGAACATCGCCCAGCGCCCGGCGCGCGAGTCCTCTCCGGCCCGGGTCCGCCGCGTGCACGGCCAGCAGCCGATCGAGCCGTAGCCACGGGCGAACAGCTCGTTGACCGGGATGTCGTACCGGGCCACGTAGGCGTCCACCTCCCGCTGCGTCCACGCCGCGATCGGGTTCACCTTGACCTTGCCGCGCCGCGCGTCGAAGCCCACCACCGGCGTGTTCGCCCGGGTCGGCGACTCGTCGCGGCGCAGCCCGGCGGCCCAGGCGTCGTACCCGGACAGCGCCCGCTCCAGCGGCTCCACCTTCCGCAACTGGCAGCAGTCGTCCGGGGACCTGTTGAACAGGCGCGGACCGTACTGGCCGTCCTGCTGGCCCACAGTCATCCGGGGCCGGATCGAGCGCACCCGCACCGGCATCCGCCGGGCCACCTCGTCGCGGACCCTCAACGTCTCCGGGAAGTGCAGCCCGGTGTCCAGGAACACCACGTCGACGCCGGGCGCGACCCGGGAGACCAGGTGCGCCAGCACGCCGTCGGCCATCGAGCTGGTCACGCAGAACCGCTCGCCGAACGTCTGCACCGCCCACCGCGCGATCTCCAGCGCGGGCGCGTCCGCCAGCTCCCGGCCGGCCTCCTCGGCCAGCGCGCGCAGCTCCTCCGGGTCGCGGCGGGCCGGTTCGGCCGCGCCGATCAGCCCGAGTCCGGCGGCGGAGACGAGGCCGGTCACCGGGTCACCGCCCGGCTCAGCAGGCCGGTGAACTTCACCGCGAAGACCCGCGCGCAGGCGTGGCACTCCCAGGCGCCGTGCCCGGCCTCGTGCGGTCGCAGGTCCTCCTCCCCGCAGTACGGGCAGTAGAGAGGCGCGGATCGCTCGCTCATCGCGCCACCTCGCTTCGCTCGCCGGCACGATGAGGCACCGCCGCACTGAGCCGGATGATTCGCTCGCTTCGCTCGCTCATCGCAACTCCTCCTCGTCGACTCTGATCACCCAGTTGGCGAACGTCTCGCCCTCGGTCCGGCCGGCCAGGTAGCGGCGGGCGAGCCGTTCCACGTACTCCGGAAGCTCCTCGGCGGTGGTCTTCAGACCGCGCAGCTTGCGGCCGAAACCGGCGGTCTGCCCCTGCGCCATCCCGAGGCCGCCGCCGAGGTGCACCTGGAAGCCCTCGACCTGCCGGCCGTCCGGGCCGACCACGAGCTGGCCCTTGAGCCCGATGTCGGCGACCTGGGTGCGGGCGCAGGCGTTCGGGCAGCCGTTGAGGTGGATGGAGATGTCCGCGTCGAAGTCGCGCAGCCGCTCCTCCAGGCGCGCGACCAGTTCCTCGCCGCGCCGCTTGGTCTCCACGATCGCGAGCTTGCAGAACTCGATGCCGGTGCAGGCCATCGTGCCGCGCCGCCAGGCCGACGGCCGGGCCTCCAGGCCGATCCCGCGCAGCGCCGTGACCAGCTCCTCGGTCCGCTCCGGCGCCACGTCCAGCACGAGCAGCTTCTGGTACGGGGTGAGCCGCACCCGGTCGCTGCCGTGCGCCTCGACCACGTCGGCGAGCTGCGCCAGCTGGGTGCCGGACACGCGGCCCACCACCGGGGCCGCGCCCACGTAGTTCGCGCCGTCGCGCTGCGGGTGCACGCCGATGTGGTCGACCGGCTTCGCCGGCAGGTCCGCGGCCGGGCCGTCGAGCAACGTCCGGCCGAGGTATTCCTTCTCCAGCACCTCGCGGAAGCGCTCCACGCCCCAGTCGGCGACCAGGAACTTCAACCGGGCCCGGTTGCGCAGCCGGCGGTAGCCGTAGTCGCGGAAGATGCCGACCACACCGGCCCACACGTCCGGCACCTCGCCAAGCGGCACCCAGACGCCGAGCCGCTTGGCGAGCATCGGGTTGGTGGAGAGCCCACCGCCGACCCAGACGTCGAACCCGGGCCCGTGCTCCGGGTGCTCCACGCCGAGGAACGCGATGTCGTTCGCCTCGTACGGCGTGTCGACCAGCCAGGAGATCGAGGTCTTGAACTTGCGGGGCAGGTTCGAGTACGCCTTGTCGCCGACGTACCGGCGGACGATCTCGTCGATCGCCGGGGTCGGGTCGAGCACCTCGTCCCGGGCCACCCCGGCGACCGGGCTGCCCAGCACGATCCGGGGGCAGTCGCCGCACGCCTCGGTGGTCTGCAGGCCGACCGCCTCCAGCCGGCGCCAGATCTCCGGCATGTCCTCGACCCGGATCCAGTGGTACTGGATGTTCTGCCGGTCGGTGATGTCGGCGGTGTCCCGCGCGAACTCCCGGGAGATGCCGGCGATCACGCGGAGCTGGGCCAGGTTGAGCTGGCCGCCGTCCACCCGGACCCGGAGCATGAAGAACTCGTCCTCCAGCTCGTGCGGCTCCAGGACTGCGGTACGCCCGCCGTCGATGCCGGCCTTGCGCTGGGTGTAGAGGCCCCACCAGCGGAACCGGCCGCGCAGGTCCTGCGGGTCGATCGAGGCGAACCCGCGGTGGGCGTAGATGTTCTCGATCCGGTCCCGCACGTTCAGCGGGTCGTCGTCCTTCTTGATCCGCTCGTTGGGGTTGAGCGGCTCACGGTGTCCGAGCGCCCACTGCCCCTCGCCGCGTGGACGGCGGGGCGCACGGGCGGCAGGCGCCGGGGTGTCGGGACGGGTCGGGGTGCTGCTGACCGCCATCGCGGCGTCCTCCATGGTCTGCTGCGGTGCCCGGGAGCGCGGACGCGGCGGCCGACCCTGGGGAGGGCCGTGGACGGCGATGTCGATGACGGCCGGCGCGAGTACGCGCCCGAGACGGAAGGTCGGGCGTCGTCAGTGGGCCGGACAGATCGCGCTGCGCACGCGGCCGTAGTCGACGTGGCGACGAGCCACGAAGCGGCGGACGACAGCGGCGGTCATGTGCCTCATGCTGCCACACCCCGCCCCGCCCGGCCACCGTCCGCCCCGCTCGTCCCACATCACGGGCCCTCACGAAGATCGACCCTCATCCCCACCCGGCCCTCCTTCCCGCCGGCCGCCCACCCCATCCCCGTTGATCAAAGAGTTGACGTCCTCCAAGGTGCCTCCCCAGGACGCAATCCCCTTGGTCAACACTGCCCTCCCCCGCCCACCGCCTAGTTGATCATGAGGATGGCGGGGACAGAAGGGACGGTGAATGCGGTCAACTTCATGATCGACGGGGCGGCGACGGGGTGGGGCGGGCCGGGTGGGTGGGAATCGGTGGAGCGGGCGGGTGGAGGCGCGCGGGCGTGTGACGCTGCGGGGGTGAGGAGGATCGTGCCCGCGTCCGTCAGTGCTCGGCCGGGTCCGGTGGTGTGGGTGGTGCCGGGACTGCTCACGCTCGTGGTGACGCTGGCCGGCCTCGGGCACGCCCAGCCGTGGCGGGACGAGCTGGCCACCTGGAGCGCCGCCACCCGGCCGGTGCCGGACCTGACCCGGATGACGCGCACGATCGACGCCGCGACCGGGCCGTACTACCTGCTCGTGCACGGCTGGACCACGGTGGCGGGCACGTCCCCGACGGCGCTGCGGCTGCCCTCGGCGCTGGCCATGGCGGTGGCCGCAGCGCTCACCGCCCGCCTCGGCGCGGTGCTGGCCGGCCGTCGCGCCGGGCTGCTGGCCGGACTGCTGTTCGCGGTGCTGCCGGTCACCTCGCGGTACGGCCAGGAGGCCCGCCCGTACGCCCTCGCGACGCTGCTCGCCGTGCTGGCCACGCTGCTGCTCGTCGACGCGCTGCGCCGGCCGACCTGGCGACGTTGGGCCGGGTACGCCCTCGCCGTCGCCGCGCTCGCCCTGCTCCACCTGATCGCGCTCACCCTGCTCGCCGCGCACGCCGTGGTGGTGCTGCTGACCGCCGCACGTGGCCCTGCGGCGGTCGTCGATCCGCCCGACCAGTCCCGACCCGAGATGCCCGACGCGAGCCGGCCACGCCGCAGCTACCTACGGCGTTCCGCCCAGCCCCGAGATCGAGCGCGAGTGGAACGCCACGGGTGTCGCGGCGCCCTGCAGACACCCACGGCGTTCCACCCGGCCACGAGATCGAGCGCGAGTGGAACGCCACGGGTGTCACCGGACCCCGGGAGCGCGGAACCGCAGGACGTGACCGGCGAGGCTCGGGAGGCGTCGGCGCCCGGCCGACGGGTGCTGGCAGGGTGGCTGCTGGCGCTGGTGCCGGTCGTCGTGCTCGTCACCCCACTGGCGCTGGTCGCCCGGGGGCAGCGCGGTCGACAGCTCGACTGGGTCGACCCGGCGCGCCTGCCCGACCTGGCGGCGCTGCCCGGTGGGCTGGCGCAGAGCGGCGTGGTGGGCGGCTTCCTGCTGGCCCTCGCAGCGCTCGGCGCGGTCCGGCTGGGCCGGCGGGCGCTGCTGCCCGGGGCCGCCGTGCTGCTGCCGGTGCTGCTGCTCTTCGCGGCCGGCACGGTGGTGCCGCTCTGGGTGACCCGCTACCTGGTCTTCACCGTGCCGTTCGCCTGCCTGCTCGCCGGCGCGGCCCTGGCCGGCACGACACCGACCGGGATCCCGCCGACCGGACCCACCCCAACCGGGACCGCGCCCACCGCATCCGCGCCGACCGGGGCCCCACGGACCGGGACAGCAGTCGGCGGGACGGAGCCGACGGAGACCGCTCCGCCCGGGACAGCAGTCAGCGGGACGGGGCCGACGGGGACCGCTCCGGCCGGGGCGCGGCTCGGGGCGGCGTTGGCCCTGGTGGCGCTGGCCGGGCTGCTCGCGCTGCCCGACCAGGCGGCCCTGCGCCGCACCCACGAGTGGCCGCGCAGCGCACCCGTCGACTACGCGGGCGCCGCCGGGATCATCCGCGCCGGGCAGAGGCCGGGCGACGCGATCGTCTACTCGCCCCGGGACGGGTGGCTGTTCCCGGATCTCGGCATGGCGTACCACCTGGGGTCGAGGCTGCCGCGCGACGTGCTGGTGGTCCGCGACCAGCGTCAGGACGCGAGCCTGTGGGCCGTGGAGTGCGACGATCCGGCACGGTGCCTGGCCGGGGTGGAGCGGGTCTGGCTGGTGGTCACCGGCCGCCGCGCCGACCCGCTGGCTGCGGTGCCGGGCGCGAAGGGCGACGCGCTGCGCGCGGACTACACGGTGCGGCAGGTGTGGCCCCGGCCGGGGATCACGGTGGCCCTGCTCGTCCGGTGAGGCGGTCGGTGGTGCCGCGGGCCAGCGGTACGACGATGGCCGCCTCGGTGCCGCCGTCGGCGCCGTTGCGCAGGTCGATGGTGCCGCGCAGCTCGCCGGTGACCAGCGCCCGGACGATCTGGAGGCCCAGGTTGCCGCCGCGCTCGGCGTCGAACTGTTCGGGCAGGCCCCGGCCGTTGTCGGTGACCGAGACGTGCAGTTGCTTGCGGGCCCGGTGCGCGGAGACCACCACCTCGGGCCGGGGCGCGTCCGCCGGTGCGGGCTCCGCGTCCTCACCGGCGGACGGGAAGCCGTGTTCCACGGCGTTGAGCAGCAGCTCGTTGAGCACCATCACCAGCGAGGTGGCGATCTCGGCGGGCAGGACGCCGAAGGTGCCGCGCCGGCGCATGCCGACGCTGACCTCGGTGACGGCGACCTCGGTGGCGGCGCTGGCGACCCGGTCCACGATGCCGTCGAACTCGACCGCCTCGTCGCTGGACAGCGAGAGCGTCTCGTGGACGAGCGCGATCGAGGCGACCCGGCGCACCGATTCTTCGAGCGCCACCCGCGCCTCGGGCATGGCGACGCGCCGGGCCTGGAGGCGCAGCAGCGCGGCGACGGTCTGGAGGTTGTTCTTCACCCGGTGGTGGATCTCCCGGATGGTGGCGTCCTTGGTGATCAGGGCGCGGTCGCGGCGGCGTACCTCGGTGATGTCGCGGACCAGCACCAGCGCACCGATCGGCACTCCGGCGGGCATCAGCGGCAGCGCCCGGGTGAGCATGGTGGCGCCGCGGGCGTCGATCTCCCGGCGGGGTGGCGCCTCGCCGCGCAGCGCGGCGAGCACGGCGTTGCCCGCGTCGGTGCCTTCGAGGGGGTCGCCGGCGAGCCTGCGGTGCAGCTTGGCCAGATCCTCCCCGACGAGGTGGGAGGCGTAGCCGAGGCGGCGGTACGCGGACTGCGCGTTCGGGCTGGCGTAGGTGACCTTGCCGTTGGCGTCGAGCCGCACCAGTCCGTCGCCGACCCGGGGCGCCGAGGTGGTCTCGCCCGGGTGCCGGGGCGGCGGGAACGTGCCGTCGGCGATCATCTGGGCGAGGTCGTCGGCGGTGGTCAGGTAGTTCAGTTCGAGCTGGCTCGGGGTGCGCGCGGTGGACAGGTTGGTGTCCCGGCCCACCACGGCGATCACCTCGCCGGCCTCACCGTCGCCGGTGCGCAGCCGGACCGGGATCGCCTCGTGGCGGGCCGGGACGTCGCCGTACCAGACCGGGTCGCCCTCGCGCCAGATCCGTCCCTGCCGGTGGGCCACCTCCAGGTGGGCCACCTCGGCCCCGCCGACGATGCGCCCGACCTGGTCGTCCAGGTAGGCGGTCGGCGCGGTGGTGGGACGGACCTGGGCCACGCAGAGGTACGTGCCCTCGCCGTCCACCGGCACCCAGAGCAGCAGGTCGGCGAAGGACAGGTCGGACAGCAGCTGCCAGTCGCCGGCGATCCGGTGCAGGTGGTCGATGTCGGCCGGGCGGAGCGCGGTGTGCTCCTCGGCGAGGTCACGGAGCGTGGACACGCTCCACAGCGTGCCACGCCGGGCCTCACATCGTCGCCGTGACCTTCTTCAAGCCGCGCGGCGCGTCCGGATCCTCGCCCCGGGCCAGGGCCAGGGCCAGCGCGAGCCGTTGCAGCGGCAGGATGTCGAGCAGCGGGGCGTACCGCTCGTCGACCTCGGGCACCGCCATCCGGGTCTCGCCGACCTCGGCGGAGCCGACCACCACCACGTCGGCGCGGCGTTCGCCGAGGCGGGGCAGCACCTCGCGCATCGACGTGCCGCCGGGGCCGGAGCCGACCACGGCGAGCACCGGCACGTCCGGGTCGGTCATGGCGAGCGGGCCGTGCAGCAGGTCGGCGCCGGAGAAGGCGAGCGCCGGGAGGTACGAGGTCTCCATCAGTTTCAGCGCCGCCTCCCGGGCGGTCGGGTACGCGTACCCCCGGCCGGTGGTGACGAGCTGGGCGGCGAACCGGTAGCGCGGGGCGAGCCGGGCCGGGGTGTCGTCGGCGAGCGTCTGCGCGGCCAGCTCGGGCAGACGGCTCAGGGCGGCGTGCTCCTGCGCGGGCAGTAAGCCGTCACCGGCGCGTACGCCCTCGACCAGCATGAGCAGCGCGAGCAGCTCGGCGGTGTAGGTCTTGGTGGCGGCGACCGCGCGTTCGTGGCCGGCGGCGATGTCGACGCTCAGCTCGGCGGTCTCCACAAGCGGCGAGCCGGGGTTGTTGGTGACCGCGAGGGTGAGCGCGCCGGAGGCGCGGGCGACCCGCAGCACCTCGGCCAGGTCGGGCGAGCCGCCGCTCTGGCTGACGCCGACGACCAGCGCGTCGGAGAGGTCGGGCCGGGCGCCGAAGACGGTGATCGCGCTCGGTGAGGCCAGCCCGGCGGGCAGCCCGAGGCGGATCTCGGTCAGGTAGGCCGCGTAGAGCGCGGCGTGGTCGGAGGTGCCCCGGGCGGTGAAGACGACGTGCCGGGGGCGTCGTCGCGCGACGACGGCCGCCACTTCGGCGATGGCCGCCGCGTGCTCGGTGGAGAGCAGGCGCTCGTAACCGGCTGGCTGCTCGTCGATGTCGGCGGCCATACCGGCCCCTGGACGCGTCACTCCAGAACCTCCTTCTGCGCGTTTGCCGCGCGTTAGATGCTCAGTCTTGCACGTTTGAGCAGCCACAAGCAACGCAACGAGCAGGAGTGCGCAGTGGATCACTAATCGACGGAAGATCCCCTAGGCTTGCCCGGCCGACCGACCCGACCCGACCCGCCGAGAGGACGACGTGCCCGAGGACGACGCCGCGCTCTCCGCGGAGGAGGAACTCACGCTGGCCCGGCTGGCACTGGGCGAGGGCGACCTGCAGCACGCCGCCGACCACGTGGCCGCCGCGCTGGTCCGCTCCCCCACGCTGCCCGAGGCGCACGAGACGCTCGCCCGGCTGAACGCGGCGAGCGGCGGCGACCTGGACCTCTTTCCGCTCGGTCAGCAGGCGTTCGTCGGCGCCGTGGTAGCCCGCGCGCACCTGCTCGCCGCCGCCGGCCGCCCCGCCGAAGGGCTCGACCTGCTGGCCGCCGCCACCGGCTACGCGCCCGCGGCGCCCTGGGCCGCCGTACCCTGGGTGACCGCCGCCGACCTGCCGGAACGCCTCGATCCCGAACGCACCGCCCGGATCCTCATGCAGGTCTGCGCGGCGGCGCCGGACCCCGCGCCGCGCCGGCTGCGCGAGCCGCTCACGCCGTACCTCACGCTGGCCCGCAACGCGATCACCGTCCACCCGGCCCATCCGCTGCTGCTGGGCGCCGCGTCCGCGCTGGCCCGGCGCCTCGGCGAAGTCACCCTCGCCGTCACCTGGTCCACCCGGGGGGTACGCGCACAGCCCACCAAACTCGGCGAGGTGTGGCTCGGGTACGCGTACCGCAGCGCCGGCCGGACCGCCGAGGCGCTCGCCGCACTGGAACGCGCTGTCGCGCTCGACCCCGACGACCTCGCGGTCTACGCGGACATCGCCGGCACGCTGGCCGACCACGGCCGCCTCGACGCCGCACTGGGCTGGGTCGACCGGGCGCTGGCGAAGGATCCCACCTTCGACTGCGCGGTGCACACCGCGCACCGGCTGCGCTACCTGCGCGACGGGAACGTGGACCACCTGGTGGCGCTCGCCGACTTCGTCCGCGACCATCCGGACGACACGCACGAGCACGGCGACCTCGCCGAGTGCTGCCGGGGTCGCCCCTGGCTCGGGCAGGTCACCCCGGCGGGCGACGACGCCCCGGCTCCTGACGGTCCCGCTCCCTCGGCGGCGGCGGTACGGCGGCTCCAGCAAATCGCGCACCCGGCGTGGGCGCACCCACCGGCCGCGTACGACGCCGCGGTCGGGCTGGCCACACTGGAGCTCGCCGACCTGCTCGCCCTGCTGGCACACCCGCCGGAGGCGCCTACGACCGCGCTGGGCCGGGTGCTCGGCGGACAGGATCCGGCACTGTGGACGCGCTGCGCGCAGGTCTGGGCCTGCCTCGGCCTGCTGCACCACCGCACCGACGAGCCGTGGGAGCGGTCGACCCGGCGGCGGGTGCTGGGTGAACTCACCGCCGGCGATCTCGGCCCGGCCGCCGAGGCGGCGCTGTTCGCCCTGGTCACCGCCGCCTGGGTGCACCCGGACACCCGCGCCGACGTGGCCGCGCTGGTGGCCGGGCGGATCGCCGGGGTGGCGGCCGGGCCGATCCGGCGGGCCCCGATCGCGGTGTCGCTGGCGTACCTGGCGCGGGCCACCCCGGCGCTCGATCCGGCGGCACGCGCCACGGCCGACCGGCTGATCGCCGGCGCCGAGGGCGGCCCGCTGCGGCGTCTCTGGCGACGCCTCACCGCCTTGTTCCGCAGAGGCTGAGCCCCGAATCCGTCCCGTGGGAACCCCTGCTCTGCCGCGGGCCCGCCGAGCGCCGCCACTTCGCCGAGGTGGCGCGATCAACTCCCCTCCGACCCCGCCACTTCCCCGAACTGGCGAGCAGCGGGGCACAAGGGCACCCGGGCACCTCGTGGAAACGGATACGCGGCGGCCCCGCGTACCCCTGGGTGGGGGCGCGGGGCCGCGGCGGGTGACGTCAGGCGACGGGGGCCTTGCCGAGCGCGGCCTCGGCCTGGTCCTCGGGTGTGCCGCCGGCCGGCGGCACGTCGTTCGTCGCGCGCAGCGGCACCTCCTTGATGAACCAGGCGAGCACCGGTACGGCCACTGTGAAGAGGACCGCCCAGAAGAAGACGTTCGAGATGGCGTCGGAGAGGCCGCCGAGCACCGCCTCGCGCATCGGGCCGGTGAGCTTCTTGAGTGCCTCCAGGTCCATCGCGCCGCCTTCGCCGCCCGAGCCCGCGAACGCGGAACCGGCGGCGGAGCCGGCGAGACGGTTGGCGAAGATCGCGCCGAAGAGGGAGACACCGAACGAGCCGCCGATGGACCGGAAGAAGGTGGCCGCGCCGCTTGCCGCGCCGAGGTCCTTCTGTTCCACGCTGTTCTGCGCGATGAGCATCGAGGTCTGCATGAGGAAGCCCATGCCGACGCCGAGCACGATCATGTAGAGCGAGGACTGCGTCTTGCTGGTGTCCACGTCCAGCAGGCTGAGCAGACCCATCCCGGCGGCCATCACCACGCCGCCGACGATCGGGAAGACGCGGTAGCGGCCGGTCCTCGTGATGGTCCGGCCGACCACGAGCGACACCACGAGCATGCCGAACATCAGCGGGAGCAGCAGCAGGCCGCTGTTCGTGGCCGACGCCCCCTGCACGGTCTGCTGGTAGAGCGGCAGGAAGTTCATCGCGCCGAACATGGCGAAGCCGAGCAGGAACCCGATCACCGAGATCAGGGCGAAGTTGCGGTTGGCGAACAGGCTCAGCGGCAGGATCGGCTCCGGCGTGCGCCGCTCCACCAGCGCGAACACGGCGAGCGCGAGCACCGCCAGCACGACGAGGCCGAGGATCTGCGGCGAGACCCAGTCGTACTCGTTGCCGCCCCACGTGGTCACCAGCACGATCGCGGTGATGCCGACGGACAGCAGCGCCGCGCCCAGCCAGTCGATCTTGTGTTCGGTGCGGTACTTCGGCAGGTGCATGGTGGTGGCGAGGATGAGCAGCGCCACGCCGCCCAGCGGCAGGTTGACGTAGAACGCCCAGCGCCAGGAGAGGTTGTCGGTGATGAAGCCGCCGACGAGCGGGCCGGCGACCATGGCGATGGCCATGATGCCGGCGATCATGCCCTGGTAGCGGCCGCGCTCGCGCGGCGGGACCAGGTCACCGATGATCGCCATGACGCCGACCATCAGGCCACCGGCGCCGAGGCCCTGGACGGCACGGAACGCGATCAGCTCGGTCATGCCGGTGTCGGCGCCGCCGAAGACGCCGGAGCCGGACATGCCGCAGAGCGCGGAGCCGATCAGGAACAGCACGACCGCGGTGAGGAAGACCGTCTTGCGGCCGTAGAGGTCGCCGAGCTTGCCCCAGATCGGCGTGGAGACGGTGGTGCCCAGCACGTACGCGGTGACCACCCAGGTGAAGTGGTCGGCGCCGCCGAACTCGAAGACGATCCGCGGCAGCGCGGTGCTGACGATCATGTTGTCGAGCATCGCGAGCATCATCGCGATCATCAGACCGAACAGGACGACCCGGACATTGGGTCTCGTGGCCACCTGGGCTGGTTGACTCATCGGTAGGCTCCCCCGCAGCTCGGATGATCGACTTACTTGCCGCCCGGCTAGTTTACTTACTAGCCGGACGGTAAGCTGATGGCGGGCACACGTCAAGCGGATTGGAAGGATGTCGGCCGGTGCGGGAGACGACAGGTGGCACGCGGGAGCGGATCCAGGCCGTCGCCTTGGAACTCTTCACCGAGCAGGGGTACGAGAAGACGTCGCTGCGGGAGATCGCCGAGCGGCTGGGCGTGACCAAGGCGGCGCTCTACTACCACTTCAAGAGCAAGGACGAGATCGTCACCAGCCTGGTCGACGACCGGCTGCGCCGGATGGACGAGCTGATCGCCTGGGCCGCCGACCAGCCGCCCACGCTGGCGACCCGGCGCGCCCTGATCGGCCGGTACGCCGACAGCATGTTCGCCGGCGACCTGCCCCAGGTGATGCGCTTCTTCGAGCAGAACCAGACGGTGCTCAAGAGCCTTGTCGCCGGTCAGCAGATGCGGGAACGGATGATGCGGCTGGCCCACGAGCTGTGCCGGGGCGACGACTCACCCGCCGCCCAGCTCCGCGCCGCGCTCACGCTGTTCGCCGTGCACAGCAGCTGGTTCGCGGTGCGCGCGCCGGGCATCACCGACGACGAACGCAAGCGGATCGCGCTCCAGGTGGCCGACGAACTGCTCGCCAAGATCGGCGAGACCGGCCAGGGCTGAGCCGAGCCGCCGCAGCCCGCCGCGGCCGGATCCAGCCTGCCGCGGTCGGATCCAGCCTGCCGCGGTCGGATTCAGCCCGCCGCGGTCAGGTCCAGCCGCAGGCCGCGCAGGTCGATCCCGGGCAGCGGCGTCCAGTCCTTCTCCGGGTACCTGACGAAACCGAGCCGCTCGTAGAGGCGGTGTGCGCTCGCCGCCATCCCGGCGCGTACGCAGATCACCACGGCCGTGCAGCCCAGCTCCGTCGCGCGCGCCACGCACGCGGACGCGAGCGCCGCGCCCGCGCCCCGGCCCTGCGCGGCCGGATCCACAGCGAGCATCCGGAACTCGGCCTCCCCCGGGCCGGCCAGTTCGGCGTACGGGGTGCCGGGCAGCACGAACGTCACCGCGCCGAGCACCTGGCCGGTGACGTCGTCGACGGCCACCAGCACCTCGCCGGTCTCGGCGCGGCCGGACACGTCGGCGAGCACCGGCGCGTACCCGCTCTCGTCCTTGAGCTGGCCGTCCGCCTCGTACGCGGCGACGGTCAGCCGGGCCACGGCCGGGAAGTCCGCCGGCTCGGCGCGGCGCACCCGCAGGCCGGTCAACCGATCTCCGCGATCAGGTCGCCGTCCTGCACCACGTCGCCCTCGTTGACCGCCAGCTTCTGCACCACGCCGTCGGACTCGGCGACCACCGGGATCTCCATCTTCATCGACTCCAGAATGACGAGGGTGTCACCCTCGGACACCGTGTCGCCTGCGGACACGACGACCTTCCAGACGTTCGCCACCATCTCGGCGCGGATCTCCTCGGCCATCTCGGCCCTCCCTCTCCCCGACAGCTCCCCGACAATCCTGCGAACGGTATCCAATCATGACGCCGGTCACGCCGGACCGCGCACCACCACGCGCACGATCCGCCCCGGCGCGCCCCGGCCGGCGGTGACGGCACTAGCATCGTGCGGGTCGGCCACCGGCGAACCCGGGGGGCCACAGCGCGACCTCCGCCGCGCCCAGCCGCGGTCGGAACCGTGACCAGCACAAGGAGGCAGAACATGGCGAAGAAGGCCCGCAAGAAGAAGGCCCGCAAGAAGAGCAGCGCCAACCACGGCAAGCGCCCCAACTCCTGATCATCCGATCAGCGCGGCGCAGTCGCCGGACAGCGAGACGGCCCGGGTCCGTGATCGGACCCGGGCCGTTCGCGTCGCTTGGTCAGTCGGTCAGTTCGCGGGACTCGGTGGTCTCGAAGACCACCAGCTCGGTCAGCCGCAGGCGCAGCCGCTCACGCAGCTTCTCCGGGGCCGCCTCGCTGCCGCAGCACCGGGCCACGAGCGCCTTGACCTCCTGCTCGATGCCGTACTCGCGCAGGCACGGCCCGCACTCGTCCAGGTGGTGCCGGATCAGCACCCGGCGCTCCTCGGCGCACTCCAGATCGAGGTAGAGGTAGACCTCGGCGAGCACCTCGCGGCAGTCCGTCTCGTGCGGTTGTCCACAGCTCACGGTCACACCTCCCGGCCGGCGGCGGCGGTCGAACCCTTCTTCGACGAGGCGGCGCTGAAACCCCGCTCCGCCGCGTACTGCTCCAGCAGCTTCCGCAGATTACGTCGGCCACGGTGCAGACGGGACATCACGGTGCCGATCGGCGTGCCCATGATGTCGGCGACCTCCTTGTAGGAGAAGCCCTCGACGTCGGTCAGGTAGACGGCCAGGCGGAACTCCTCCGGCAACTGCTGGAGGGCCTCCTTGACGTCGCTGTCCGGCAGCCGGTCGAGCGCCTCCGTCTCGGCCGAGCGCAGGCCGCTGGACGTGTGCGACTCGGCCTCGGCGAGCTGCCAGTCGGTGATCTCCTCGGTCGGCGCCTGGATGGGCTGGCGCTGCCGCTTGCGGTACGTGTTGATGTAGGTGTTGGTCAGGATCCGGTAGAGCCAGGCCTTCAGGTTCGTGCCCTGCTCGAACTGGTGGAAGGCGGCGTACGCCTTCAGGTACGTCTCCTGAACCAGGTCCTCCGCGTCCGCCGGGTTGCGGGTCATCCGCAGTCCGGCAGCGTAGAGCTGATCGACGAAGGGCATCGCGTCCCGCTCGAAGCGGGCCCTGCGCTCGTCCGTCTTCTCGGTGGTCAACCGCACATCCCCTCGCGTCGGATGCTTTCCCGCCGAGGATACGCGTACCCGCCTACCGGCAGATTCACTTCCGGAGTGTGTGCCGGTGCTCACGACCGACGCCGCCGCGGGCCATTCCGGCGCGTCGAGCAGCCGCCGGAGCCGGCGCTCGTCCCGTTCGTCCCGTTCCCGGCTCCGTGTCTCGATCGGCACCGGTCACCCCCCTCGCGCTGGCTCTGTCGTCGTCCAAGGGAGGTAACGCGAGGCGTGGGGTGCGGCATTCCTCCGGCCCCACCCGATCCTGGTCCCGGCCTCGGCCGCGACCGACGCTGGGACCAGGAAGGGCCTGGGAGGGTGGCCCCGGCGCGCCCGAACCGGGCGGCCGGCACCAACCGGTGCAACGACCCGCCGCGCCGGACGGTCACGGCGCGCGCCGCACGGTCAGGACGACCACCCGTGCACGCGCAACCAGTCCCGCACCACGGCGGCCGTGCCGGCCGGGTCGCCGCGCAGGTCGTGGCGCTCCCCCGGCCGGACCACCACCTCGACGCCGGGGCCGGGCTCGGGCACACCGAACGGATCCCGGTCGCCGTTGACGACGAGCGTGGGCAGCCCGGTGAGCAGTTCCCCGGCCCGGGATCGTTCCGGTCGCCCCGGCGGGTGCAGCGGGAACGCCAGCGCCACCACTCCGGCCGCCCCGACCGTAGCGGCGGTACGGCAGGCCACCCGGGCGCCACTGGACCGGCCCCCGACCACCCAGTGGCGCACCCCCGGGGCGCGCCGGCGCAGGTCGGCCAGCACCGCCGTCCACGCCTCGTCGAGGTGCCCGGCGGGGGCGGGCGCGCGTCGCCCGGCGACCCGGTACGGCTGGGTCACCAGGGCCACCCCGGCCCCGGCGGCGAGCACCGCGTCCCGCACGGCGGTCAGGTCGGGCGCGTCCACGTCACCACCGGCGCCGTGACCGAGCACCAGCACCGTGGTGCCGCCGGCGGGCATGTCGAACCGGAGCCGGGCGGGCCCCCGTGGGGTGTGGATCTCGTCGTCGTGCCGCACCGGCTCATTCTGCGCGGCCCGCCGGCCCGCCGGTGATCGGGCACGGAGACGGACGTCGCCCGCGGCGCGCCGGAGCGGGCCACGGGCGATGTCGGGATCAGCTCAGCGGGACCAGCGTGAGCAGGCGGTCGCGCACCGGCGGACCGGCGTCGTCGAGCGCGTCCGGATCCGGCTGCACCTCGCTGCGCCAGGCCACCAGCATGGCGCGCCGCTCACGCGGCGTGGTGCCGCCCCAGACGCCGTGACAGTCGCCCACCTCCAGCGCCCAGGCCAGGCAGGAGCCCTGGACGTCGCAGGTGCGGCAGAGCGCCACCGCCGCGTCGGCCGGTTCGTTCGGTGCCGGAAAGAACGTCTCCGGATCGACGTTCTGACAGGTGCCCCTGGTCCGCCACGCGTCGTCCTGGCGTCGTTCGCTCAGCGCCCGCAGCAGTCGCGGATCGCGCCGCGCGGCGGCCACCTCGTGCGGACGCGGCATACGTGCCCGTGTCAATACACCCACCTCCCCCGTGGGAACCGGCGTAGACCTCTAAAAGATCGATGGGTGTCATCCGCCCCGTGCGAACAGACGCCCATCACCGGCGCTGTGTTCTATCGCATTCGCATACGTAAGGACAAGGGTCTTCAATGAAACTGACTGAACGTCCGGGCGACTTTTCCGGTCGAACCCCGGCAAACGGGTGCGCGCGAATGTGGCGGAGCGTGATCAGAACAGCGTCGGCCCGGCCGCCGTCTCGACCCCCGCCGGAGCCACCGCGGCGATCAGCTCCGGGCCGTCGTTGCGGACGTCCCCCACCGCCCGGGAGACGGGCCGGATCTCCAGCCCGGCGAGCAGGCCGGCGTCCGGCGGCGCGAGCAGTTCCGCCGGCTCCTCGGCCGGGCCGAGCCAGCCCGCCCAGCGTTCCGGCGACAGCAGCAGCGGCATCCGGTCGTGCACCTCGGCCAGCTCACCGACAGCGGAAGTGGTGAGCACGCTGAACGTGAGCCGGGACGCGCCGGCCGACTCCCACACCGACCAGATGCCGGCGAAGGCCAGGACCGAGCCGTCCCGCGGCGTCATGAAGTAGGGCTGGCGCCCGCCGTCGGCGAGGCGGACCCACTCGTACCACCCGTCGGCGGGGACCAGGCAGCGGCGACGGGCGAAGGACGGCGCGTACGCCCGGCTGGTGGCGACCGTCTCGGCCCGCGCGTTGATCATGCGGGCGGCTCCGGAGGCGCTGCGCGACCACTGCGGGAGCAGGCCCCAGCGGCCGAGGGAGAGCAGCCGGTGCCCCTCCGGGGCGAGCCGGACCAGCGGCACCGGGTCGGTCGGCGCGACGTTGTAGTCCGGCGTCACCCCGCCGGTCTCGTCGGCCGACTCGAACAGCGCGCTCAGGTCGGCGGCGCTCCGGGTCGTGGCGTACCTCCCGCACATGGCGCCCACGCTAGCCCCATCCGGACGTTCCGGCTGTCCCGCCCAACGGGAGCAGCGGCGACGGACGGTTCCACCGGCCCGTGAGCTTGGCAGAATGTGACCGTGAGCAATCCGACCGCGACGCCTCCGCCGCAGCAGTGGACCGCGCCGACCGCGAGCGACCCGGTCGCCGCGACGCTGCGCCTGCCCGGCTCCAAGTCGATGACCGCCCGGGCCCTGGTGCTCGCCGCGCTCGCCGGTGGGCCGTCGACACTCGCCCGGCCGCTGCGCGCCCGGGACACCGAACTGATGGCCGGTGGCCTGCGCGCACTCGGCGCCCACATGTCGATCTCGGACGACGACCGCTGGCTGGTCCGCCCCTATCCGCTGGCCGGCCCGGCGCACGTCGACGTCGGCCTGGCCGGCACCGTGATGCGCTTCCTGCCCCCGGTGGCCGGGCTGGCCGCCGGCCGGGTCACGTTCGACGGCGACCCGCACGCCCGGACGCGCCCGCTCGGTCCGCTGATCGGCGCGCTGCGCACGCTCGGCGTCCGCATCGACGCGCCTCCGGCCGGCAGCCTGCCGCTCGTCGTGCTCGGCGCGGGCCGGGTCACCGGCGGTCAGGTGGTGATCGACGCCTCCGCGTCCAGCCAGCTCGTCTCCGGGCTGCTGCTCGCCGCGCCGCGCTTCGACCGAGGCGTCGTGGTCCGGCACGAGGGGCCGCCGGTGCCGTCCGCGCCGCACGTGCGGATGACGGTGCAGATGCTGCGCGCCGCCGGCGCCGCCGTCGACGACACCACACCCGACGTCTGGACGGTCGAGCCGGGCCCGCTGTCCGGGCGCGGCTGGGAGGTCGAGCCGGACCTGTCCGGCGCCGCGCCGTTCTTTGCCGCCGCGCTGGTCACCGGCGGCGAGGTGACGCTCCAGGGCTGGCCGCGCAGCAGTCTCCAGCCGGTCGAACGGCTCCGGGAGCTGCTGCACCGGATGGGCGGCGAGGTGAGCCTCGGCACCGACGGCCTGACCGTGCGGGGCACCGGCACCGTGCGCGGGCTCGACGCCGACCTCTCCGACGTGGGCGAGCTGACACCGGTGCTGACCGCGCTCACGCTGCTCGCCGACGGCCCGTCCCGGCTCACCGGAATCGGTCACATCCGCGGCCACGAGACCGACCGGGTCACCGCGCTGGCGAAGGAGTTCACCGCGCTCGGCGCGCACATCACCGAGACCCGTGACGGGCTGGACATCCGGCCCCGCCCGCTGCGCGGCGGGACGTTCCGCACGTACGCCGACCACCGGATGGCGCACGCGGCGGCGGTGGCCGGGCTCGCCGTCCCCGGCATCGAGGTCGACGACGTGGCGTGCACCTCCAAGACCATGCCGGAGTTCCCGGCACTATGGTCGGGGATGGTGACCGGCAAGAACTGACAGCGGGGGGACGTCCTGACGACGAAGCGGCGCGAGTACGACGAGGACGACGTCCGGGTACGACCGGGCCGGTCGTCGCGCCCGCGTACGCGCACCCGGCCCCGGCACGCCGACGCCGTCGACGGGTTCGTCATCGCCGTCGACCGGGGCCGCTACACCTGCGTGCTCCCCGGCGCCGGGCCGGACACGCCGGTCGTGACCGCCATGCGCGCCCGCGAGCTGGGGCGCAAGTCGGTGGTGGTGGGCGACCGGGTGGGGCTGGTCGGGGACACCTCCGGTGCGCCGGGCGCGCTGGCCCGCATCGTGCGCATCGCCGAGCGGACCTCGGTGCTGCGGCGTACCGCCGACGACGACGAGACCACCGCCGAGGGGCGGCTGGAACGGGTCGTGGTGGCCAACGCCGACCAGTTGGTGATCGTCAGCGCGCTCGCCGACCCGCCGCCGCGTACCGGGTTCATCGACCGCTGCCTGGTGGCCGCGTACGACGCCGGCATCGAGCCGCTGCTCTGCCTCACCAAGGCGGACCTGGCCGGCCCGGAGGCGGTGCTCGGCTACTACACCGAGCTGGAGCTGCCGTACGTGCTGATCCGCCCGGACTCCGACCTGGCCGCACTGCGGGCGCTGCTCGCGGGCCGGATCTCGGTGCTGGTGGGTCACTCCGGAGTGGGCAAGTCGACGCTTGTCAACCGCCTCGTCCCGGAGGCCGAACGGGCGGTGGGCACGGTCAGCGCCATCGGCCGGGGCCGGCACACCTCGACCAGCGCGGTGGCGCTGCGCCTGCCCGCCGAGCCGGGCGCCGACGGCGACACCGGCTGGATCGTCGACACCCCGGGGGTACGCAGCTTCGGGCTGGCCCACGTGTCCGCCGAGAGCCTGCTGCACGGCTTCCCCGACCTGGTCGAGGCGACGGTGGACTGCCCCGCCAACTGCCCGCACACCGCCGACGAGGCGGACTGCGCGCTGGACGCCTGGGTGGCCGCCGGGAAGGCGGACGCGCGGCGGCTCGCCTCGTACCGCCGGTTGCTGGCCTCGCGCAGCGGCGAGGGCGACCCGCGCGAACCGGAGCGCAACCCCGGCGACCCGCTCGCCGGTTCCTGACCGGCGGCGACCCGCCGTCGCCGGCCGGGGGCCGCCGCCACTAGCGTGTCGGTCATGACCGGGTACGCCGACGACCTCGCTCTCGCCCACCTGCTCGCCGACGCCGCGGACGCCGTCTCCTCGGCCCGGTTCCGCGCGCTCGACCTGCGTGTCGAGTCGAAGCCGGACCTGACCCCGGTCTCCGACGCGGACACCGCCGTCGAGCGGGAGATCCGCGCGCTGCTGGCCGCCCACCGTCCCGGTGACGGCCTGCTCGGCGAGGAGTACGGCGAACAGCCGCCGGCCGGTCCCGACGGACGCCGCTGGGTGATCGACCCGATCGACGGCACGAAGAACTTCGTCCGGGGCGTACCGGTCTGGGCGACGCTGATCGCGCTGCTGGAGCACGACCGGCCGGTGCTCGGCCTGGTCTCCGCCCCGGCGCTGGGCCGCCGCTGGTGGGGCGCGCTCGGCGCGGGCGCGTTCGCCGGCACCGGCCCGGCGGACGGCACGCCGATCCGGGTCTCCGGCGTGACGGCGCTCGCCGACGCGAGCTTCTGCTACTCGTCGCTGACCGGATGGGAGCAGGCCGGCCGGCTGGACGCGATCCTCCAGCTCATGCGCGACACCTGGCGCAGCCGCGCGTACGGCGACTTCTACGGCTACATGCTGCTGGCCGAGGGGGCACTGGACGTGATGGTGGAGCCGGAGCTGTCGCTGTGGGACATCGCCGCGCTGGTCCCGATCGTCACCGAGGCGGGCGGCCGGATCACGGATCTGGCCGGGCGGCCCGTGCCGGCCGGTGCCGGCTCCGCCGACATCAGCGCCGTGGCCAGCAACGGGGCGCTGCACGACGACATCCTGGCCCGGCTCGGCCGTCCAGCCGAGCGCTGACCCGGGGGAAGCCTCTATCCTCGCCAGGTGGTTTCCTCCGGTTGGTGCTTCCTGGCGGCGATGATCATCGCGTACGGCTTCGCCAACCTCCTCCAGTCGGTCGCGGCCGCGCGGACCACCGTGCACCACACGTTCGATCCCGGGCTGCTGCTGCGCCTCGCCGGGCACCGGACGTACCTGATCGGTCTGACCTGCCAGGTCGTCGGCTTCGTGTTCGCCTTCCTGGCCCGCCGTGACCTGCCGTTGTTCCTGGTCCAGGCCAGCGTGGCGGCCGGGCTCGGGGTGACCGCCGTCCTCGGCGTGCTGGTGCTCAAGTGGCGCCTGCCGGCCGCCGAGGTGGTGCTGCTGGTGCTGCTGTTCGCCGGCATCACCGCGCTCGTGCTGTCCGCCCAGCCGGCGCCGTCGCGGCAGCTCGGCACCGCCGGGCTGGTCGGCCTGGCGGTGGCGGTGGCCGCGATAGCCGGCTCCGGCTTCTTCGCCGCCCGGCTGCACGGCGCGCTCGGGTCGGTGGTGCTCGGCTCACTGGCCGGGATGGCGTTCTCCGCCGCGGCGGTGGCGGCCCGCCCACTCGCCTCGGCCGGATCGGTGGAGGCGTTCGTCCGCGACCCGCTGCTCTACCTGCTGATCGTCCACTCGGTGATCGGCCAGCTGCTGCTCGGGCTGGCCATGCAGCGCGGGTCGACCACGGCGGCGGTGGCGGCGATGGACGCCGCCGGTGCGGTGCCCGCGGCGATCGTCGGGCTGCTGCTGCTCAACGACAAGATCTGGCCCGGCCGCGAGTGGCTGGCCGGTCTGGGCTTCCTGGTGACGCTCGCGGCGGTGGTCGGCCTGACCCGGTACGCCGAACCGCAGCACCACCACGCCGGCGCCCGCCAGAAGGCGATAGTGGGCGCCCCGATGGTGCCGGTTCAGGCCGCCTCGACCGGACCGCGTTCGGAGACGACCACCTCGACCGGCGGCGTCACCTCGACCGGCGTCGGCTCGATCGGGGTGGCCGGACGGCGCCGCCCGATCACCCGCTCGTAGAGGCGCTCCAGCGCGGCGGCGGTCCGTTCCCACGTGTAACTGCACCGGACCCGGTCCACCGCGGCGTGCCCGTACGCGAACCGCCCGGCGTTGTCCGACAGCAGCCGGCGCAGCGTGACCCCGAGCGCGCGCACGTCACCCGGCGGCACCAGCTTGCCGGTCACCTCGTCCACCACCGCGTCGGCGATGCCGCCCATGGCGTAGCCGACCACCGGCACGCCGCAGGCCATCGCCTCCAGCGACACCCGCCCCGCGGACGCGTAGTGCGGGGTGCAGGCCACCAGGTCGGCGGAGCGGTACCAGGTGGCCATCTGGTCGTGCGGCACCGCGCCGACCAGCTTCACCTGCTCCGCCACGCCGGCCCGTTCGGCCAGCTCGCGCAGCCGGCGCGCCTCGGCGTGCCCGTCGAGCCGCCCGGCCGGCGGGCCGCCCGCGATCACCAGCTCCGCGTCGCCGACCAGCCGCATCGCCCGGATCAGGTCGTCCTGGCCGTGCCCGGGCGCGAGCCCGCCGACGGAGAGGATCCGGGGCCGCTGGTCCCGCGGCGCCGCCTCGCCGTCCGGGTGGAACTGACCGGTGTCCACGCCGGTCGGCACCATCGCCACGGACGCGCGTTGCAGGCCCATCCGGGTCAGCTCGTCGACCTCGTCGTTGCACTGCGCCACCGCCACGTCCACGGCCCGGGTCAGCGCCCGCTCCAGCGGGATGCGCTCCCCCGGCCCGGAGTACTCCCGGCCCAGGTGACGTAACTGCTCGACGCCGAGCGAGTGGAACGTCTGCACCACCGGGATGTCGGTCGCGCGTACCGCGTGGGCGGCGGCCAGCCCGCCGACCCAGTAGTGCCCGTGCACCACGTCGGGGGTCCAGTCCCCGGCCCACTGCCGGGCCAGCCAGCGGCCGTACTCGGCGACGAACGGCACCAGCTCGGCGGTGGAGAGCATGTCGGGCGGGCCGACCGGGACACGTTCCAGCCGGTAGCCGTCGAGTTCGGTCAGTGCGGGCTGGGCGGACGCGGCACGGCGCTCGTAGACGCGGACGTCATGGCCCCGGGCGGCGAGTTCCGCCGCCACGCGCGCAATGTGCTCCTGCGTCCCGACGGTGGGACCGTCGGTGGACGAGCCGGCGTGCGCGCATACAAGGCCGACGCGCATGGTGCACCTCCATGCGTTTCTCGCGAGCGGGGTCTCCGGTCAGAGCGTCCCATTAACCCAGGTCCGGTGCGCTAAAACCTGGCAGATCGGGGCCACCCGGCCACGGCGTCCCGCGGGCGGGACAAGCCGACCGAACCCGATCAGCGTCGAAAACGGTCGGCATGACCGTCCGGACCGGGGGTACCGACGGGGAATGCCGCTGACTCGCAGCCTCTCCGACGCCACAGTCGTCATCACCGGCGCCTCCAGCGGGATCGGCGCGGCAACCGCGTACGCGCTGGCCCGCCGGGGCACCGACGTGGTGCTGGCCGCCCGGACCGAGTCGGCGCTGCGCCGGGTGGCGGCGTACTGCCGGGAACTGGGCGCGCAGGCGCTCGTGGTACCCACCGACGTGACCGACCCGGAGGCCGTCGGGCGGCTGGCGGAGCGGGCGGTGGCCGAGTTCGGCCGGATCGACGCCTGGATCAACAACGCGGCAGTGGGCACCGTGGGGCTGTTCGACGAGATCCCGGTGGCCGAGTTCCGCCGGGTGGTGGACGTCAACCTGCTCGGCGCCGTGTACGGGACGCGGGCCGCGCTGCCCTGGCTGGGCGCGGCCGGCGGCGGGGTGCTGGTCAACAACGCCTCGGTGCTGGCCGAGGTGGCGATGCCGTACCAGTCGGCGTACAACGCGACCAAGCACGCGATCCGCGGGCTCGCCGACACGGTGCGGCAGGAACTGCGGGTGACCGGCCGGGGGAACATCTCGATCTGCACCGTGCTGCCCGCCACCATCGACACGCCGTTCTTCCGGCACGCGGCCAACCACTCCGGCCGGGAGCTGACCCCGCCGCCGCCGGTGTACCCGCCGGAGATGGTCGCCGAGACGATCGTCAAGCTGCTGCGCCGGCCCCGGCGGGAGGCGTACGCGGGCGGCGCGGCCCGGCTGATCGGCCTCCAGTGGCGGCTCGCTCCGGCGCTGGCCGAGCGGGTGCTGGGCTGGTACACCGCGCGCACCCAGTTCGGCCCCGGCGTACGCGCCGACTCCACGGGTGGCCTCTTCACGCCCGACGCGGCGGCGGAGCGGACCGACGGGTGGTCCGGCCGGCGCGGGCAGGTGCTGCGGCTGAGCGCGGCGGTCGGGCTGGCCGCCGGCACCGCTGCCGGCGCGGTGGCGGCGATCAGCCGCCGGTCCCGGGGTGATCGGCTGTGAGTCCCGTCGACCGGACCGGTGCGCGGGCGCGGACCGACGTGCACAATGGGGCGATCATGCCGACCGACGCGCGTTGCCTGGTGGAGACCGACGAGTCGTCACCGACGGTCCGGCTGACCGGGGTGCTCGACCGGGCCGAGGTGCAGGCCGTCCGGGACGCGCTGCTCGCCCGGCTGTGGCAGCGGCCCGGGTTGCTGCTGGTGGACCTGTCCGGGGTGCGGATCCCCGATCCGCTGGCACGTGACGCGCTGGACGAGGCCTGCCGGGCGGTCGCCGACTGGCCCGCCGCCGAGCTGCTGCTCGATCCGGACGGGCCGCCACCGGACGCGCCGCCCGAGCCGCTCGACGCCGAGTTGTCCCCGGTGGTCGAGTCGGCCCGCGAGGCACGGGTGCTGGTCGCCGGCGGGTGCGCCGGCTGGGGGCTGCCGGAGCTGACCGAGCCGGCCTGCATCGCGGTCACCGAGATGGTCAACAACGTGGTGGCGCACGCGGTCACGCCGATGACGCTCCGGCTGGCCCCGCGTGACGGCGCGCTGCACGTGGCCGTCCGGGACCACTCGGCCGGGCGGCCCGCGTACGGCGGTCCGGCGCCGGTGGACTCGGTGGGCGGGCGAGGGCTGCTGCTCATCGACACGGTGGCCCGGCGCTGGGGCAGCACGGCGCTGCCCGACGGCAAGGTGGTGTGGTGCGTGCTGTACGCCGAGGACGAGGCGGCGTACCGCAACTGACGAGGCAACGTTCCGCAAACGAGATGCCGTTTCGCCCTGTTGCTCCCGATCCACCCGGCCGGTTGCGGTTAGGGCGGCGAGCGCAGTGGGTAGTTCCCGGGCATGCGCGACGACGAGTACCCCACCCCCGTGTCCGATCCCGAGGCGGAGGGTCTGCCCGACACCGCCGACGACGACTCCACCGCCAACGACGACGTGCTGACCGGGCGCGAGGCGGACGGCCCCGAGCCGGCCCAGCTCCCCGGCGATCGCACGCCGGTCGCCGTGGACCAGTTCGGCACCACGGCGGAGGAGCAGCTCGACGGCGAGTCGCTGGACTACAAGCTCCAGCGTGAGCGGTACGAGCGCCCCGCCGACGATCCGCTCGCCGGCCCGGTCGACCCGGACATCGCCGCCGAGGCGGACAGCGAGGAGGCCGCCGCGCAGGCCCAGCTCGACGCCGACGTGATCGACCCGGGTCCCGTCTCGGACCCGCACTCCCCGGTGTCGGTGTACGACCACGGCCAGCTCGGCACCGTCGCCGACCACGAGGTGGGCCGGCTGGTCGAGCCGGACGAGGGCGCACACACCGACCAGGAGACCGACAACGTCGCCTACGACGCGGGCTCCGCCGGTGGTGGGGCCAGCGCCGAGGAGCTGGCGGTGCACGAGACCCGGCCGCCGGAGGCGCGCTGACCGCTCAGTCGTCCAGGCCCCGCTCGATGGCGTACCGGGTCAGCTCGACCCGGTTGTGCAACTGGAGCTTGCCCAGGGTGTTCTGCACGTGGTTCTGCACGGTCCGGTGGGACAGGCTCAGCCGGTCGGCGATCTGCTTGTAGGACAGCCCCTTGGCGACCAGACGCAGCACCTCGGTCTCCCGTTCGGTGAGCCGGGGTGCGTCGTCGTGCGGGGCGGGCGGCGCCGCGGCCAGCCGCCGG
Source organism: Micromonospora sp. WMMB482 (assembly GCF_019038635.1). Classification (NCBI taxonomy): domain Bacteria; kingdom Bacillati; phylum Actinomycetota; class Actinomycetes; order Micromonosporales; family Micromonosporaceae; genus Micromonospora; species Micromonospora sp. WMMB482. The sequence continues at coordinate 1,202,082 of NZ_JAHOPD010000020.1, forward strand.
TACTCCCCCAGTACCAGCCCGGCCAGGCCGGGCGTGAACACCGGCTCCCCGGCCGCCGTGCGGCGTACCGCGTCCAGGAACTCCGCCGGTGCGGCCGACTTGATCAGGTAGCCGGTGGCGCCGGCCTTGACCGCGTCCAGCACGCCCTGCGGCTCGCCGCTGGCCGACAGCATGAGCACCCGCACGTCGGGCAGCGCGGCGCGCAGACCCCGGATCACCTCGACGCCGGAGATGTCCGGCAGCTGTAGGTCGAGCACGACCAGGTCGGGGCGGGCCGCCGCGGCCACCCGTACCGCCTGCCGTCCCTCACCGCTGGTCGCCACCACCTGGTGACCGGCCTCGGTGAGGTCACGGGCCACGCCCTCGCGCCACATCGGGTGGTCGTCGACCACCATCACCCGGATGCTCACCCGCGGCTCCTCGGCACGACCAGCTCGATCTCGGTGCCGGCGCCGGGCGCGGACACGATCCGCACCTCGCCGCCCAGGTCCGTCACCCGGCCCCGGATGGACTGCGCCACCCCGAGCCGCCCCTGCGCGGCGGCCTCCGCCAGCCGCCCCTCCGGGATGCCCGGCCCCTCGTCGCGTACCGAGACGGTCACCGTCTCCTCCTCGTCCTCGATCAGCACCCAGGCCCGCCCGCCGGCGTGCCGGGCCACGTTGTCGAGCGCCGCGCCGACCGCGGCGCCCAGCTCACCGGCGGCCCGGGCCGGCAGCGGCACCGGTGTGGCAGGTGCGGACACCACGACGGTGGCCGAGGCGTACCTGTCGATCAGGTCGCGCAGGTCCTGCTCGTCACCCGCCGGGTCCGACGGCACGCCCGTCCGGCCGATCAGTGCCCGCAGCGCCTCCTCCTGCTCGCCGGCCAGCCGGGCCAGCTCGGCCGCCTCGCCGTCCAGATCCGCGCCGCGCCGCCGGACCAGCGCGAGCACCTGGAGCACCGAGTCGTGGATGTCGCGGGCCAGCCGCTCCCGTTCCCGGGTGGCCGCCTCCAGCTCCACCGCCCGCTGCAACCGCTCCTCCGCCTGCACCGCCAGCCGGGCCACGTGCCCGACCACCACCCCGGCCAGCAGCATGAGGATCGCCCCGGTCAGCGCGGACGGGCTGATCCGGTCCCGGGTGGCGAGGTCGGCGCCGCCGAGCACGAGCGCGGCCACCGCGCCACGCCGCCGCCCGCCGGAAACCGCCCAGGCGAGCACCGGCCCGGCCAGCCAGGCGGCGGTCAGCATCGGCACCCCGGCGGCGAGCGCCGCGCGACCCACCACCCATGGCGTGACCAGGATGATCGCCAGCACCACGCCGAGGTCGGCCAGGAGCAGCGGCCAGCGCCGCCCGGCCGGTCGGCCGTAACCGGCCGCCGTCACGCCGCTCCACACCAGCATCGCCAGCAGGACTCCGCCCGCGGCGACCGGGTGCGCGTAGCGGTCCGCGTCGCGCAGCACGACCAGTCCGACGTACGCGAGCGCGGCGAAGCGGAACACCGCTATCGATCGCCAGAAGGGGCCCTCGAGGCCGGAGGACGACGGCATGTGCGACACCCTGTCACAGCCGGTCCAGGGCACCCCGGGCGGTGCGGCCCGGGAAACCCTGACGTACGGTGGAAATGCCGCGAAATTCGTCGAGAACCATCGTCGGGACGGGGTCATGACAGACGCAGAGCTTCCCGCAACGCGTACGGTTGTGCCCATCGAACCTTCCCTGCTTCTCGCCACGGCCTTCGACCAGGCGCAGGTGACCGGGCTGCGGCACTCGGTCACCTCCTGCGCGCACGGGTCGGGCCTGTCCGGCCAGCGGCTGGACGACTTCGTGCTGGCGGTCAACGAGCTGATCACCAACGCGGTCCGGCACGGCGGCGGGCAGGGCTGGCTGCGGCTCTGGAAGCGGGACGGCGAACTGGTCTGCGAGGTCGCCGACCACGGGCCCGGGATCAGCGAACGGCGGCTGCGCGACCGCGAACGGCCCGCGCCGGACACCGCCGGTGGCTGGGGCCTCTGGCTGGCCCGGGAGCTGAGCGACGCGATGGAGGTGGAGAGCGGCGACGCCGGAACCGTCGTCCGGATCACCGCCGCGCTCGCCACCCGCCAGCCCGCCACCGGCTCGCTGGACGGCTGACCCGCCGCCCCGTCAGGCGAACAGGGCGCTCACCGACTCCCCGTTGTGGATCCGCCGCATCGCCTCGGCCAGGGCTGGCGCCACCGACAGCACCTCCAGCTTCGGCACCCGCTTCTCCGCCGGGATCGGCACCGTGTTGGTGCAGACGATCTCCAGAACACCCTCCTGCGCGCTCAGCCGCTCCAGCGCCCCGCTGGAGAACAGGCCGTGCGTGCAGGCCAGCCGGATCGAGCGGACCCCCCGCTCGCGCAGGTGCGAGATCAACTCGATCACGGTGCTGCCCTTGGCGATCTCGTCGTCCAGCACGATCACGTCCCGGTCCGTCACGTCGCCGATGATCGTGCTGATCTGCACTCGGTCGTCGCTGTAGCGCTGCTTCGCGCCGGCCGCGACAGGCGTGCCGAGCATCCTGGCGAACGCGGCGGCCTCCTTGGCATTGCCCAGGTCCGGCGAGACCACCACCGCGTTGCTCAGGTCGTACCCCTGGAAGTGGGCGGCCAGCTCGCGCAACGCGTGCAGGTGGTCCACCGGGACGCTGAAGAAGCCGTGCACCTGCGGCGAGTGCAGCGTCATGGCCAGCACCCGGTGCGCGCCGGCGGAGGTGAGCAGGTCGGCGACGAGCCGGCCGCCGATGGAGATGCGCGGCGCGTCCTTCTTGTCCGACCGCGCGTAGGCGTAGTGCGGCAGCACCACGGTGATCCGGGCGGCCGACGCGCCCCGGGCCGCGTCGATCATGAGCAGCAGTTCGACCAAATGCTCCTGCACCGGCGGCACCAGCGGCTGGATGAGGAAGACGTCGCGCTCCCGGCAGTTCGCCTGCAACTGCACCTCCAGGCAGTCGTTGGCGAACCGGGACACCCGTACCGGGTGCAGCGGGACGTGGAGGTGGGCGCAGATCTCGGCGGCGAGGTCGGGATGGGCCGACCCGCTGAACACGGCAATGTCACGCACGTCTGATGATCGTACGGGGCGCCGGAGGGAGACGGTGGCCGCGCGCGGCGGGTACGGTGCTGCCGTGACCGCAGAGTTCGTCGCCGCCATCGACCAGGGCACCACGTCCTCGCGCTGCATCGTCTTCGACCGGGCCGGTGAGATCGTCACCGTGGCCCAGCGCGAGCACCGGCAGATCTTCCCCCGCCCCGGCTGGGTCGAGCACGACGCCGAGGAGATCTGGACGAACGTCGAGCACGTGGTGCGCGAGGCGCTGGCGAGCGCCGACATCGGCACCGAGATGCTGGCCGCGGTGGGCATCACCAACCAGCGCGAGACCACTGTGGTGTGGGACCGGGAGACCGGCCGTCCGGTGGCGAACGCCATCGTCTGGCAGGACACCCGCACCGGGCCGCTGCTGCGGGAGCTGACCGGGACGTACGACGAGGAGCGGCTCCGGACCCGCACCGGCCTGACCCCGGCCACCTACTTCGCCGGCCCGAAGCTGCGCTGGCTGCTCGACCACGTCGACGGGCTGCGCGAGCGCGCCGAGCGCGGCGAGGTGCTGTTCGGCACCATGGACAGCTGGCTGATCTGGAAGCTGACCGGCCGCCACGTCACCGACGTGACGAACGCCAGCCGCACCATGCTGATGGACCTGGAGACGCTCGACTGGGCCCCGGAGCTGCTCGACGCGCTGCGGATCCCGGCCGCGACGCTGCCCGAGATCCGCAGCTCGGCCGAGGTGTACGGCACCGCCCAGGGGGTGCTGGCCGGGGTGCCGGTGGCGAGCGCGCTCGGCGACCAGCAGGCGGCGCTGTTCGGGCAGACCTGCTTCCAGCCCGGCGAGGCCAAGTGCACCTACGGCACCGGCAGCTTTCTGCTGCTCAACACCGGCGCCAGCCCGGTGCCGTCGCGGCACGGCCTGCTCACCACTGTGGCGTACCGGATCGAGGGCCAGCCCGCCGTGTACGCGCTGGAGGGTGCCATCGCGGTCACCGGCTCGCTCGTGCAGTGGCTGCGTGACAACCTCGGCCTGATCTCCACCGCCCCACAGGTCGAGGAGCTGGCCCGCACCGTCGACGACAACGGCGGCTGCTACGTGGTGCCGGCCTTCTCCGGCCTGTTCGCCCCGCACTGGCGCAGCGACGCCCGGGGCGTGATCGCCGGGCTGACCGGCTACATCACCAAGGGGCACCTGGCCCGCGCGGTGCTGGAGGCGTCCGCCTTCCAGACCCGGGAGGTGGTGGACGCGATGAACGCCGACTCCGACGTGGCGCTGCGCCGGCTGCGGGTCGACGGCGGGATGACCGGCAACGAGCTGCTCATGCAGTTCCTCGCGGACGTGCTGGACGTGCCGGTCGTGCGGTCCCGGATCACCGAGACGACGTGCCTCGGCGCCGCGTACGCCGCCGGCCTGGCCGTCGGGTTCTGGCCGGACCTGGCCACGCTGCGCGAGAAGTGGCGCTCGGACGCGCAGTGGGAGCCGGCCATGGACCCGGCGCACCGGGAGCACGAGCTGCGCCAGTGGCGCAAGGCCGTCCGGCGCACGCTCGACTGGGTCGAGTGAGCGTCAGTCCCAGCTGTTGCCGGTCAGCTTCTCGTACACCTCGACGTAGCGGGCCCGGGTCGCCTCGATCACCTCGGCCGGCACCTCCGGCGCGGGCGGCTGCCTGTCCCAGCCGCTCGCCGTGGCCCAGTCCCGCACGTACTGCTTGTCGTAGGAGAACTGGGCGCGGCCCGGCTGGTACGACTCGGCCGGCCAGAACCGGGAGGAGTCGGAGGTGAGCACCTCGTCGCCGAGGACCAGCGTGCCGTCCGCCGCCCAGCCCAGCTCCAGCTTCGTGTCCGCGATCAGGATGCCCCGCTCGGCGGCGATCTCCGCGCCGCGCCGGTAGACGTCGACGGTGATCTGCCGCAGCCGGTCGGCGACCTCCGGCCCGACCTTGTCCACCACCTGCTCGTACGTGATCGGCTCGTCGTGTTCGCCAGTGGGTGCCTTGGTCGTCGGCGTGAAGATCGGTTCGGGCAGGATCGACGCCTCCACCAGGCCACGGGGCAGCGGTACGCCGCAGACCGAACCGGTGCGCTGATACTCGGCGAAGCCGCTGCCGGTCAGGTAGCCCCGGGCCACGCACTCGACCGGCACCATGTCCAGCCGCCGGCAGCGGATCGCCCGGCCGGCGAACTCGGCCGGCACGTCCGTCGCGGAGATCACATGGTTCGGCACCAGGTCGGACAGCTGCTCGAACCACCACAGCGACAGCGCGGTGAGCAGGCGGCCCTTGTCCGGGATCGGGGTCGGCAGCACCACGTCGTAGATGGAGACGCGGTCGGTGGCGACCAGGATCAGGTCCTCGCCGTCGGCGTAGACGTCCCGGACCTTGCCCGAGTGCAGAAGTTCCACGGCGCTAGTACACCATGACCGGCGCGGGTCGCCGGGCGCGCCCACCAGCCGTCCCGCCCGGCGTTGACACCCGGCCGGGTGCCGGTGAAATGATCCGTCCACCCCACCTTTCGGAGAGACCCGTGCGCGCTCCGCAGTCCGTACCCCGTCCCGGGCTCGACCGGCGACGGTTCCTCGGCGCGCTCACCGGGCTGCCGCTCGCCGCCGGCGGGCTGCCGCTGCTCACCGGGTGCGGCCCGGAGGAGGTGGCCGCCGACGACGGCCCGATCGAGTTGTCCGTGTTCTGGTGGGGCGGCGCCCGCCGGGCCGTGGCCACCGAACAGGCGCTGCGGCTGTACTCGCAGCAGAACCCCCGGGTCAGCTTCCGGGTCACCTGGCAGGGGCTGGGCGGCTACTACGACCGGATCGCCACCCAGGCCACCGGCGGGAACGCGCCGGACCTGTTCCAGATCGACGACACGGTGCTCGCCGAGTACGCCGGCCGGGACATCCTGCTCGACCTCACCCGGTACGTCGCCGACGAGCGGCTCGACCTGCGCGAGGTGCCGGAGCAACTGGCCCGCTACGGCCGGGTGGACGAGCGCACCGTGGGCGTGCCGGCCGCGCAGACGAGCGCGGCGCTGGTGTTCAACCGCCGGCTGCTGCGCCGGCTGGGCCAGCCCGAGCCGCGTACCGGGATGTCCTGGAAGGAGTACGTGACCTGGGCCGCCCGGGTCACGCGCGCCTCCGGCAACCGGGTGGCGGGCACCATGGACGCCTCGGGCGACTACCGGGCGTTCTGGCTGTGGCTACGCGGCCAGGGCCGCGAGCTGTACCAGGGCCGGCAGCTCGGCTTCAGCTCCGCCGAGCTGCTCGCCTGGTTCGAGTTCTGGGAGGTGGCGCGCTTCGACCGGGCCACACCGAGCGCCGCCCTGGTCGAGCAGGCCGACAGCGGCGAGCTGGCCCGCCAGCTCGTGGTCACCGGGCACACCGCGGCCTCCTTCGCCTGGTCGCACCAGCTGCCCGAGTTGCAGAACCTGACCGACGACGAGCTGGGCGCCGTCGCCTTCCCGGGTACGCCCGCCGCCCAGTGGCCGCGCGCGTCGATGTACTGGGCCGGTTTCCGGGGCACCCGCCACCCGGAGGCGGTGGTGGACGTGCTCGGCTTCCTGACCACGAACGTGGCCGCCGGGCGGCTCCTCGGGGTCGAGCGCGGCCTGAACGCCAGCAGGCAGGTGCGCTCGTTCGTCGCCGCGGAGGTGGCCGGCCGGCCCGAGAGGCGCATGGCCGCGCTCGGCGCCGAGCTGGACGACCTGGCCGGCCCGTCGCCCGCGCCGCCGCCGAAGGGGCACGCCGAGGTGCGCACGCTGCTGATCGACGCGGCCGAGAGCATCCGCGCCAAGCGGTCCGGCGCCCGCACCGCGACCTCCCGCTTCATGGCCCAGGCGAACGCCGCGCTCGCCGGGTAGCCCTGCCCGCCCTTCGCCCGCCCCTCGCCCTGGTGATCATGAGGTTGGCGGCGACAAATCGGACGCGCCGCACGGTCAACTTCATGATCACCGCGGCGGGAGCGGGCCCGGGGTGACGGGTGTGGGTGGGAGTGTCAGCGCGGAGGGCGGTTGCGGCGGTTGCGGGTGAGCAGCACCACGAGCAGCACGATGCCGCCGACCACCACGAGGCAGCAGAGCAGGCCGACGATGCCGAACCCGCCACGGGAACGCCGGCGCGCCGCCTCCACCACGATCTCGCCGGTGCCTGTCGACGCCCAGGCCGCGACCGGTACGAAGACCGAGAGCACGACCGTACCGAGGACCGCGGCCAGGCGGCCCCACCACTTGTTCCATGCAGACATGCCCTCATCCTCGCCGAGACGCGCAACCGGGGCACGGCGGACGGAGAGGATGTCGCCGGACACAGCAAATAGCCGTCCATTTGGACTGTTAGGGTTCCCTGGTGACCTCCACCCGGCCCTCGATCCCCGCACCGGTCCTCGCCGGAAAGCGGGAATGGGCAGCCCTCGTGGTACTCGTCCTCGTGGTCCTCCTCCTGGCCGTCGACGGGACCGTCCTCTACCTCGCGGTCCCGTCGTTGACGGCGGACATCGGGCCCACCGCCACGCAGATCCTGTGGATCGGGGACATCTACGCCTTCGTGCTCGCCGGTCTCCTGATCACGATGGGCAACCTGGCCGACCGGATCGGCCGCAAGCGGCTGCTGCTGATCGGCACGGTGGGGTTCGGCTCGGCATCCGTGCTGGCGGCCTTCGCCTCCACCCCGGAGGTGCTGATCGCGGCCCGCGCCCTTCTCGGCCTGGCCGGCGCCACGTTGATGCCGTCGACGCTCTCCATCGTCCGCTCGATGTTCGCCGATCGCGCGCAGCGGGCCCGGGCCATCGCGCTCTGGTCGGCCGGGGCCACCGCCGGGGCCGCACTCGGTCCGCTGGTGGGTGGCGCGCTGCTGGAGCGCTTCTGGTGGGGATCGGTCTTCCTGATCAACGTGCCGGTGATGGTGCTGGCGCTGGTGGCCGGATGGCTGCTGCTGCCGGAGTCGAAGGGCGAGGCGCCGGCGCGGATCGACGTGGGCTCCTCGGCGCTGTCCATCGTCACGATCGTCCCGCTGGTCTTCGCCCTCAAGCGTCTGTTCAGTGACGGGGCCGACGCCCTCACCGTGGCGGCCGCCGCGGCCGGGCTGCTGGCCGGGTGGTGGTTCGTGCGGCGGCAGAACCGGCTGGCGGTGCCGCTGCTCGACGTCTCGCTGTTCAAGGTGCCGGCGTTCTCGGGCGCGCTGGCCGCCAACGTGCTGGCCATCTTCGGGTTCCTGGGGCTGCTGTTCTTCTTCTCCCAGTACCTCCAGCTGGTCCGGGGCTTCGGTCCGCTGAAGGCAGGCGTCGCCGAGCTGCCCGGGACACTCGCCGCGGTGCTCGTCGTGGCGCTGATCGGAATCCTGCTGTCGCGGCTGGGGGCGGGCCGCGCGATCGGGCTGGGACTGATGGCCGCCGCCGTCGGGCTCGCCGTCATGGGGACGAGCGTCGACCTCCGGAGCTACTGGGGCCTGGGCATCGGCCTCGCCGTCATCGGGCTCGGCATCGGTGTCGCCATGACGCTCTCGACGGACGCCGTCGTCGGCGCGGTACCGGAGCGACGCGCGGGCGCCGCGTCGGCGGTGTCCGAGACGGCGTACGAGCTGGGTGGCGCGCTCGGCATCGCCGTCCTCGGCTCGTTGCACGGGCTGCTCTACCGCTCGTCGCTGGCGCTCCCCGCCGGGACCACCGCCGCCGATCGGGCGCTGGCGGAGGACTCCCTGGCCGCGGCCGTGTACGGGTCACCGGCGCCCGGCGTCGTGGCCGCGGCGCAGGACGCCTTCGCCCAGGCGATGCAGTCCGCCACCTTCGTCGCCGCCGTGATCCTGGTCGGCGCCTCGGTGGTGGCCTGGAAGATCATCCCCTCCGAGCCCGTGCCTGCTGGAGGTGTCCGTGCCGAGCACTGAACGTCGTCCGGTCCGCGATCGCGCCCGTACCCGGCGGGCCGTGCTGGACGCCGCCGAACGGGTGATCACCCAGCACGGCGCCAACGTCAGCCTGGCCGCCATCGCCCAGGAGGCGGGTGTCACCAAGAGCGGCCTGATGCACCACTTCCCCTCCCGTGAGGATCTGTTCGCCGCCCTGGTCGAGCAGGTGATCACCCGTTTCTGGGAGGAGGTGAAGGCCCACGTCGACCCCGGCGACGACCGGCCCGGCGCCTTCACCCGCGGGTACGTGCGCGCCCTGACGGGAGACAGCGCGTACCTGGCGGAACTGGGCAGCGCCACCGGCCTGCTCGCGCAGCTCGGGATCGACAGCATGGAGCACGTGCTCGCGGTGGACCCCGAGGACCCGGCCCGCTGGAACCGCGCCTTCGAGGCCGACGGCCTTCCGCCGGGCCGCGTCTGGGCCGTCCGGTACGCCGCGGAGGGACTCGCCATCGGCATCGGCACCGCCTATGTCACCGACGAGCAGCTCCGGCTGGCCCGCGCGGAACTGCTCGCCCTCACCGAGACGGCCCCGGAATGAGTTCAGGCCCGGAATCCGTGGATTCCGGGCCTGAACGGTGGTAGCGGGGACAGGATTTGAACCTGCGACCTCTGGGTTATGAGCCCAGCGAGCTACCGAGCTGCTCCACCCCGCGTCGGCTCCTACAGCTTATCGCACCCCGATCCTGGAGATCAGCCGGGTACCCGATCCCGTCGGCGTAGAGCGGAAACGACGAAGGCCCCGGAGAAAATCCGGGGCCTTCGTCACGAGTAGCGGGGACAGGATTTGAACCTGCGACCTCTGGGTTATGAGCCCAGCGAGCTACCGAGCTGCTCCACCCCGCGTCGGCTCGACAACCGTAGCGCACCGACAGGGCGAGGCGCAAAACGGGTACTCAGTCCAGCCACCGCCGGATCGCCTCGACCGCCCGGCGGCTGTCCGCGTCGAACTGGGCGCGCTGGGTCGAGGTGCTCTCCCAGCCCTGCTCCCACAGCACCGTCACCACGTCGCCGGAGCGCACCGCGCGGACCAGGTGCACCTCGTCGCCGCCGCTCGGATCGCCGTTGGCGTCCCGGTACGGCGTCCGCGTCTCGAACAGCACCGACTCCTCGCCGTACCCGCTGTCGGGCAGCAGCCGCTGCCGCACCGTCACCGGCGGCGTGCCCCGGGCGGGCTGCTCGGGGCAGGCCCGCACCGCCGCGCGCAGCTCGGCCAGCGCGGCGACGGCGCCCCCGGGACGGTAGATCGTGATGCTGTGCCGGTAGATACCGGACGGCACCTCGTCCGCCGATGCGCCGGTCCGGCGGTACGGCAGCGACCGGGCCCGCTGCGCCACCACCCGCTCGTCGCCGGGCGTCGCGCCGCACAGTGCCGGCAGGACCGGTCCCGGGCCGAAGTAGTTGCCCGTACCGGCGTCGTTCGCGGCGGGCAGCACGAAGAACGCCCGGTCCGGGATCGTGGTCGGGGTCACCGCGGCCGGAGGCGTGGTGGTCACGACCGGGCTCCGCGAGCCGGTGGTACGCCCGGCCGACGGCGACGGCGTGGTGGGCGACGGCGCGACCGAGGGCGCGGCGGACGACGGCCGCGGGGTGGGCGTACCCGCGGGGGCTGGAACCGGGCCGGGGCCCGGCCCGGCGGCGAGCACCAGCTGGCTTCCGGCCACCGTGCCCGCGACCAGCCCGGCCGCGGCCAGGACGGTGATCACGGCGCGGCGCCGGGCCCAGCGGTCGGCGCCGCGGCGCAGCCGGTCCGGCGCCGGCAGCACCCGCCCGTCGGTGTCGGCGGCGAGGGACCGGTAGTAGCGGTGCAGTTCACGCGACATCGTTGACCTCCAGCTCCTCGGCGGTGACACCGGGCAACAGCTCGGCCAGCCGGGCCCGTCCCCGGGACAGCCAGGACTTCACCGTGCCGGTGGGTACGCCGGCCTCCCGGGCGATCTCCTCCACCGGCAGGTCGAACAGGTAGTGCAGGGCGAGCGCCTGCCGGTGCCGGGGCGGAAGCTGCCGCAGCGCCGCGACCAGCAGCACGGTGTCCTCGCCGGGTGGTTCGACGTCGGGTGGCGGGCCGGTGCGCCCGGCCGCGAGGCGCCACCCGCGCAGCCGCCGGAACCGGTCGGTCGCAAGCCGGCTGATCACCAGCCGCAGCCACGCCTCCGGCGCCGGATGGCAGGCGAGCTTCGCCCAGTGCCGCCAGGCCCGGGCGTACGCCTCCTGCACGAGATCCTGGGCCTCGGCCGGGTCGCCCGCCACCGCGTAGCCGTACCGGACGGCCCGCCCCGACGTGCTGCGGTAGAAGTCGTCGAAACTGTCCGCGTCCCGCATGTGCCCTCCCGCCCCCACACGTTCACCTGCACTGTTGACGGCGCGGCGGGGTGCGGGGTTGCGGCCGGGAAGTCCGCTTCACGACACGAGCCCGTGGTCCGGGTGACCGTTGCGGTCCCGGACCACGGGCTCGTCAGCTCGGCGTCAGCCGCCCGGTGTCGGCGCGGGCGACGTCGGCGCCGGTGGCGAGACGCTGCCCGACGGGGCCGGGTTGCCCGAGCCGTTCGCCGCGGCCTGGGCCTGCTGGAAGGCGCTCATCGCCTCGTCCAGCGCCTTCAGCGCACGCCCGTACCGCTCGAAGTCGCCGGACGCCTGCGCGGCCTTGACCTCGGCGATCGCGGTCTGCACCCGGGCGGCCGCCTGGGCCAGTTCCCCGCTCATCGGCGGCGGCGTGTCGTTGTCGCCTCCGGTCGGCGGCGGCGTGGGGTTGTCGTCGGTGCTGGGCGGCGGGTTGTTGTTCGGCGCCCGCTTGCCCTGCTCGACGAGCTGCTTGATGCCGTCGTCGAGGTTGTTGGCGAGCACCACGTACGAGCCGCCGTCACCGTAGGAGAGCAGCACCTTCTGCAACAGCGGGTACGCGTCCTGGCTGCTGCTCTTCACGTACACCGGCTCGACGTAGAGCATGCCGTCGGCGAACGGCAGCGAGAGCAGGTTGCCGTACTGCACCTGCGCCTGGTTGGAGGAGAGCAGGTTGAGCTGCTGCCGGATGTCGCCGTTGTTGGTCATCTGCTGGTGCACCTGCGTCGGCCCGGAGATCCGGGTCTGGTCCGGCAGCTCCAGCACCTCCAGCCTCGGCTGCCCGTCGACGTACGACCCGCTGACCAGCGCGGCGAGGTTCTGCCGCCCGTTCGGGGTGACAGCCGAGGTCAGCTGGAAGCGTGGCCCGTCCTGCCCGGGGAACTGGGTGAACAGGTAGTACGGCGGTTGCTTCTGCCCGCTGTCCGGCGCGTCCGGCACGTTCGGCACCTGCCAGAAGTCCTGGCCGGAGTAGAAGTCGCCGGGGTCGGTGACGTGGAACTTGGTCAGCAGGTTGCGCTGCACCTTGAACAGGTCGACCGGGTAGCGGAAGTGTTCGGCCAGCTCGGCCGGGATGTCGCCCTTGGGCAGCACCAGATCGCCGCCGAACGCCTTGTTCCACGCCTTGAGCACCGGGTCGGTGTCGTCGTACGAGTAGAGCTTGACGGTGCCGTCGTACGCGTCGACAGTCGCCTTCACCGAGTTGCGGATGTAGTTGACGTTCTCCCGGGCGAGCTGGAACGTGCCCCGTCCGGTCAGCTCGTCGGCGGTCTCGGCCTGGAGGTTGACCCGCTCGGCGTACGGATAGGTCGCCGCAGTGGTGTAGCCGTCGATGATCCACAGTACGCGCCCGTCGACCACCGCCGGGTACGGGTCGCCGTCGAGCGTGAGGAACGGCGCGACCTTCTCCACCCGGTCGCGCGGGTTGCGTACGTACAGCAGCTTCGAGTTCTCGTTGACCGCCTCGGAGAGCAGGAAGTTCGATTCCTGCTCCTTGATCGCGTAGAGCAGCCGGCGCGGGAACGAGCCGATCTCGACGCCGCCCTCGCCGGTGTAGGTGTAGTACTGCTCGCCACCGGTGGAGGTGGGCCGGTCGAACTCGACGTTGCGGTCGCCGGTCTGCCCGACGATCGCGTAGTCGTTCGACTCCATCCGCTCGCCGTAGTAGATCCGCGGCTGCTGGGCCGGGATCTCCTCGGCCGGCGCGGAGCACGCCTCCTGCGCCTTCTCGCCGAGGAAGCCGGAGACGAAGTACGGCTGGCCGCCGCAGACCACCTGGTTCGCCGGGGCGGCCACCAGGCCGTACCCGTGGGTGTAGACGGTGTGACGGTTGATCCAGTTGCTCTGCTGGTCGGTCAGCTCGCCGTAGTTGATCTCACGGACACCGACCACGTAGTCGGAGGTGTTGTCCTTGACCGAGTACCTGTCGATGTCCAGCTTCGAGCCGAAGTCGTAGAAGCCGCGGACCTGCTGGAGCTGCGTGTACGTCTCGGAGACGAGCTGCGGGTCGAGCAGCCGGATGTTCGACACCACGGAGGTGTCGGTGGCGAGGCTGGCGGGTGGAACGAGGTTGCTGGCCGCGTACGGTGTGGTCTTCGCACCCTCCAGGCCGAACGCGGACCTGGTGGCCTTGATGCTGCGTTCGATGTACGGCGCCTCCTTGTCCCGGGCGCTCGGCTTGACCTCGAAGGTCTGCACGGCCCACGGGTAGATGCCGCCGATCGCCACCGCGGAGACGCCCAGCAGGGCCAGCGAGATGCCCGGCCAGACCAGGTTCCGCATGACCGCGTTGGAGAACACGATGATCGCCAGCGCCACCAGGACGGAGATCCAGGCGAGGATCTCCTTCGCCGGGAGCAGCGCGTTCACGTCGGCGTAACCGGCGCCGTAGAGCTTCGCGCCCTCGTTGTACTCCAGCAGCATGGCCCGCCGGTCCAGCACGTAGGCGACGGCCTTGAGCAGCACGAACACGGCGATCAGCGAGCTCAGGTGGGCGCGGGCGGCGTTCGTCATCCGGTCGCCGACGCCCTGTAGGCGCACGCCGCCGAAGATGTAGTGCACGGCGAGCGCGCCGAGCAGCGACAGCACCACGGCGGTGAAGCCGACGCCGAGCAGATAGCGCCAGAACGGGAGCTGGAAGACGTAGAAGCCGACGTCGACGCCGAACTCCGGGTCCTTCACGCCGAAGTCGCCGCCGTTGCGGAACAGCAGCCACTGACCCCAGCGGCTCTGCGCGGAGAGGCCGGCGAACAGCCCGACGACGGCGGCGGCGAGCGCGATCCAGATGCCGAGCCGCGGGCTCAGCAGCATCCGGTATCGCTCCAGCGTGGCCTGCTCGGCCGAGTGCGGACGCATCCTGGGCCGCAGCCGGTGGGCCAGCCAGAGGTTGCCGCCGACGAGCAGCGCCATGCCGGCGCCGACGACGAGGAACAGCAGCAGGCGGGTGGTGAGCACGCCGGTGAAGACCTGGGTGTAGCGGACCTCGTCGAACCAGAGCCAGTCGGTCCAGGCGTTCACGCCCCACCCGAGGAGGGTGAACAAGATGAACACCCCGATCAGGACACCGATGGTGACGCGTCCGCGCCGGCTCATCCTCGGCAAGGGACTGCTACGCATGACCACTGTTGGCTCCGCACGCTCGATGTGATCGGCTCCGACCAGGCACCAAGAGTACGGGGTGTTCCTGAGCACGTCGGGTCAAGGTCACGTCACGATCCGCCCGGTGACCGCCGCCCGGGCCGCCTCAGCAGCGCGTCGGCTGTCCCCCGGCGCGCAGCGTCTCGAGTGCGGTCAATGCCTCACCCAGCGTGGCGACCTTCAGCAGCGGCAGGCCCGGCTGCGGGTTGCGGACCGCCTCCGCGCAGTTGTCGGCGGGCACCAGGAACGCCTTCGCGCCCGCGTCCTTGGCGCCGACCAGCTTCTGCGCGATGCCGCCGATCGGGCCGACGCGGCCCTCGTCGTCGATGGTGCCGGTACCTGCGATGATCTTCCCGCCGGTGAGGTCGGCGGGCTCCAGTTTGTCGATGATGCCGAGCGAGAACATCAGCCCGGCGCTCGGCCCGCCGATGTCGCCCAGGTCGATCTTCAGGGTGAACGGGTGCGGCTGCTGCTGGTCGATCTCCACCCCGATGCGCGGCCGGCCGTCCTGCTCACCGCTGGTCACCGTGGCCGTACCGGGGGTGCCACCACGGGTGTAGCCGATCGTCAGCGCGGTGCCCGCCGGCTTGGACCGGATCAGCTCGGTGAGCTTGGCCGCGCTGGTCACCGGCACCCCGTCGACCGAGGTGACCACGTCGTCGGGCCGCAGCACGCCGACCGACGGGCCGCCCGGCGTGACCGCCTTGACCAGCACCTTGATCGGATAGCCCAGCTCGCGCAGCGCCGCCGTCTCGGCGCTGGTCTGCGAGTTCTGGAAGTCCTCCGTGTTGCGCTGCTCGACCTCCTCCTGCGACTCCCCCGGGGGTAGACCAGTTCCCGCGGCACCACCGCCTCGTCCGCGGAGAACCATCCGGCCAGCGCCGACCGCAACCGCACGGTCGGCTGCACACCGACAGTGGTGAGCCGGAGCTGACCGGCGGAGGTGGACGTCGCGCGGCCGGTCACCTGGATGACCTCCTTGCCGTCCTCACTGCCCAGCGTGTTCACCGTCGGACCGGGGCCGAGCACGACATACGGCAGCGGCACGCTCAGCACGCCGACGCTGAGCAGTGCGGTGAGCAGGGCACCGAGCAGGACGGTCACGCCGCGACGTCTCATGCGCCAGAGCGTACCGATCCGTCCCCGGCCATCCGGCGCGGTGACCCGAGGCTTCGCCCTCAGCGCAACGCCGAGTGGCACGACCTGCGGCGGGGCCCGCGTACCGTAGAGGTCGTGCCTGATATTCCGTTCGGCTTCGCGCTCCCGGGTGGTCAACCACCAGACCCCAACGATCCCGCGGCGATGCAGCAGTTCATGTCGCAGTTGCAGCACCTGCTCTCGGCGCCGGGCAGCGGGCCGGTCAACTGGGACCTCGCCCGGCAGGTAGCCGCCAGCCAGCTCGCCGCCGCCGGCGACCCGGCGGTCTCGCCGTTCGAACGCAACGCGGTCGAGGAGGCGCTGCGCATCGCCGACCTCTGGCTGGAGCCGGCGACCTCCTGGCCCTCCGGCATCCGCACCTCGGTCGCCTGGAACCGCAACGAGTGGATCTTCAAGACGCTCGACGTGTGGCGCAAGCTCTGCGACCCGGTGGCCAGCCGGATGGTCGGCGCGATGGGCGACCTGGTGCCGCCGGAGGCCCGCGCCCAGCTCGGCCCGATGCAGTCGATGGTCGCCACGCTCGGCGGCGCCCTCTTCGGCGGCCAGCTCGGCCAGGCGCTCGGCTCGCTCGCCGCCGAGGTGCTCTCCGCCGGTGACATCGGCCTGCCGCTCGGCCCGGCCGGCACCGCCGCGCTCGTCCCCGCCAACATCAAGGTGTACGGCGAGGGCCTGGAGCTGCCCGAGGACGAGGTGCGCCTCTACGTGGCCCTGCGCGAGGCCGCCCACCAGCGGCTGTTCCAGCACGTGCCGTGGCTGCGCGGGCACGTGCTGACGGCGGTGGAGAACTACGCCGCGGGCATCCGGGTCAACCGGGAGGCGATCGAGGAGGCGATGGGCCGGGTCGACCCGACCGACCCGGAGTCGATGCAGGCGATCGCGCTGGAGGGCATCTTCACGCCGGAGGACACTCCCGCGCAGAAGGCGTCGCTGGCCCGGCTGGAGACCGTACTCGCCCTGGTCGAGGGTTGGGTCTGCCACGTCGTCGACAGCGCCGCCGGTGACCGCCTCCCCAACGTCGTACGCCTCGGCGAGGCGTTCCGCCGCCGCCGCGCCGCGGGTGGCCCGGCCGAGCAGACGTTCGCCGCGCTCGTCGGCCTCGAACTGCGGCCCCGCCGCCTGCGCGAGGCGACGGTGCTGTGGGCGGCGCTGACCGAGCACCGCGGCATCGCGGGCCGGGACGCGGTCTGGGGCCACCCGGACCTGCTGCCCTCCGACGACGACTTCGCCGACCCGGAGGCGTTCGCCAGGACGAGCACCGATCTCGACGACGAGCTGGCGAACTTCGACTTCTCCGCCCCCGGAGCCCCGGAGGAGAAGTCCCCCGGCGAGGACGACGACAAGCGCTGACACGTACCCGACGGGGCCCGCACGGTTCGACCGTGCGGGCCCCGTCCGCGTCCGCACCCGCCCCCGCCCCGTCGATCTTGGAGTTCTGGCGCCCAGGATATCCTGAATGCGGCGTCTGTCAGGTGCCACAACTCCAAGATCGCAGAGGTTTCGGGGCGGCGCGGGCGGGAGCTCCTCGTTCGGCTTGTTGCTGCGTCGAGTTCCGCCCATCGGGCGAGACTGGCGTTCCGCGAGGTGGGATCGGTGGAGATCTTGGTAGGAAAGGGCCCCTATGAGGGCCGTTTGGTACCAAGATCTCTCGGAGCCGGGAGCCGGGAGCCGGGAGCCGGGAGCCGGGAACCGGGAGTCCTTGACAACCCCACTCACAGATCTACGAAATCTGCGGGGTGGAGCGGTGTGGGCGCGGGCAGGACGGGCAGGGCGGTGGGTCAGACGGGGCGGCCGGACAGCAGGGCCCGGGTGGCCTCCCAGCCCTCGACGGCCGGATCGAGGGCGGCCAGGTCGGCCGGGCCGCGCATCCGGTGCCAGCCGGCGGTAACCGCCACGTCCCCGGGGCTCGGCGCCGCCCGCCGCACCTCGGCCGGCTCGGTCGTGTCCAGGTCCAGCTCGGGCAGCCACGCCGGTACGGGCAGCCGCGCCGCCACTCCCAGCAGCCCGGTTCCGCTGCCCTCGACCGGGGCCACCGCCACCGGCCGGGTGGTCAGCGGGCGCAGCAGCTTGCCGAGCGTCAGCCCCGGCAGGTCCGGCGCATCCGCCACCACCACCGCTACCTGGTCGAAGCCGGCCGCCACCGCCGCGAACACCGCGTTCGGCGTCGGCGTGGTCACCTCGTACACCTGGGTGCCGGGCCAGACCACGGCGTCGGCAAGCCATCGGTCCCGGGTGGTGACCGCGACGGCGGTCTCCACCTCGTTCAGCGTGGCGAGCAGGTCGACCACGTCCTCGGCGAGCGCGGTACGCCATCGCGCCGGATCGATTCCGGGCGGCGACCAGGTCACCGGGCCGAGCAGCGCCACCACCACACGTCGCGACATCCGCCGACCTTAACCCCCGCCCCGCCCGCGTCCGTTCACGATCATGAGGTTGGCGGTGACGAAGCGGGCGAAACGCCGGGACAACTTCATGATCGACGCACAAGAGGGGGTCAGGGGATGGCGGCGGTGGCGGCCACGCCCTCCAGGTAGCCGCGGGCGCGTTCCGACCTCGGGTAGCGGGCGACCAGCGCCCAGAAGTCGGCGTTGTGGCTGGGCACGATGAGATGCGCCAGCTCGTGCAGCAGCACGTAGTCGATCACCCAGTCGGGCATGTCCTGGACCCGGTGCGAGATCCGGATGGTGCGGTCGGCGGGCGTGCAGGAGCCCCAGCGGCCGTTCTGGTTGGTCACCCAGCGGACGCTGGCCGGCGCGGCGGCCGACCCGTGTTCGGGCAGGTAGAGGTCGATCAGGCGGGTGGCGCGGGCGAGCAGTTCGGCGTCCGAGCGGGCCAGCCGGCCCTCGCGGGCGGCGAGCCGGGCGAGCATCCGGTCGACCCACTCGCTCTCCTCGGCCCGGGAGAACTGGTCGGGGATCAGCACGACGACGCGCTCCCCGTCCCGGTACGCGGACACCGTGCGCCGCCGACGCTGGCTGCGCCGCACCTCGACGACGGGCTTCCGCGTCACGGCCATTACCGGTCCGCGCAGCCTCGGTTGACTGTCACGATGGAAAGCTAATGCGTACTGACCAGGACTCCGCAAGAGTCAACACGACGACACGCGCCCGGAAAATGGCGGTTGATTGTCAGGAGTCCGGAAAAAATTCTTTGCGACGGTAGCTGACCATCACCTGACCGCCCCTGTTCACGTTAAGTGATCTACGACGAGTGACTGCCGGCAGGGCCGTGCGAAGCGGATCTGGGTGCATTCATCCGGCGTGTCCGCGCGAAACTGACTTATCCGACGTTACTCGGCATGCACACTCTCGACGTCGACTTGCTCACAGAGTCGGCGTACAGCTGACATGGAACCGCCCAGACCTGGGTAGGGTCCGCCAACCACGGTCAGGCGACTGACCGTGGAGAACCCCCGGCGCCGGTGCCACGCGTGGGCCGCCGCAGGGAGACCCGCCGGGACACCTCCGGCGGACGAGACGAGGAGGCTACCGTGGCCGACCAGGCCCAGACCTACAACGGTTACTGCGTGAAGTGCAAGGAGAAGCGGGACTTCGAGGGGCACGTGGAGGTCTCGAAGACCGGCATGAACATGGCCAAGGGCAAGTGCCCGGTGTGCGGCACAACAGTGAACCGCATCCTGGGCAAGGCCAAGGTCTGACCCGTACGGCGGACATGGGGGAGGACGGCCAGCGGCCGTCCTCCCCCGTCGCGTAGCCGACAGAGTTACCGGCTGGTTGTGGAAAACCGGCGATATCCTGTGGACAACGCTGGCCACGGCTCGCCGCACCTGTGGACAACGAGCGACGCAGCGCTTGGACACGGTCACGATCAGTGGCGTGACCGATCCGACTCCGCTCGTCCGTCCCGTCCTGCTGCCCGGCCTGACCCGGCTCTGGCGCGACCGGCACACGCTCCAGCTCGGCGAGCCGCCCGGCCGCGCGGTGCTGCTGGAGATGTCCTCGCCGGGGACGGCCCGCCTGCTCGACCTGCTCGACGGCACCCGCAGCGAACGCGCCGTGCTGGCCGCGGCGGGCGCCGCCCGGGTTCCGCCCGACGAGGCACGCGCCCTGCTCGACACGCTCCGGGACGCCGGGCTCGTGGTGCCGGCGCAGGCCCTGCTGCCCCGTGACCTGGCCGGAGCCTCCCGGGCCCGGCTGGCCGCCGAGGCCGCCGCGCTGGCGCTGGCGTCACCCGACCTGCCGGGCACACCGGCCCGGCTGCTGCGCCGCCGCCGTGCCGCCCGGGTGCTGGTCACCGGCACGGGACGCCTCGGCGCGACGGTCGCCGTCGCGCTGGCCCAGGCCGGGGTCGGGCACGTCGTACCCGATCTGGCCGGTTCGGTCGGCGCCGGTGACCTGGTCGGAACCGGCCTGACCGCCGCGGAACTGGGCCGTCCGCTGGCCCCGGCGGTACGCGCGGCGCTTCAGCGGTGCGCACCCGCAACGGTCACCGGCCCGTCGCACGCGACCCGGCCGGATCTGGTGGTCCAACTCGGCGTGGACCGTCCGGCCGAACTGCTGGCCACCGGGTACGCCCGCCGGCGTCAGCCCCATCTGCTGCTCGACCTGCGCGGCGGCGTACCGGTGGTCGGTCCGCTGGTCCGCCCGCCCGCCGGTCCCTGTCTGCGCTGCCTCGACCTGCACCGCGGCGACCGGGATCCGGACTGGCCCGCGCTCGCCGCCCAGCTCGCCGCCGATCGGGGCGAGCGGGCCTGCGCCACCGCCACCGGGCTCGCCGCGGCGGCCTTCGCCACGGCGGAGGTGCTGGCCCATCTCGACGGCGCCCAGCCGGAGACGCTCGGCGGCGCGGTGGAGATCCCCGCTCCGGGCCGGGTCCGCTACCGACGGTGGTCGCCACACTCCTCCTGCGGTTGCTGCCGACGTCGCCCGATCCGGTCGGCCCCGGCCGCTACCCGCCGCACGGCAGCAGCGGAGGCCCGGAGTCGGTAACAATGGCCGGGTGACCGACATCCCGCGCCGGGCCGTGTCCCGCACCGCCAAACTCGCCGCCCTGCCGCTCGGGTTCGCCGGTCGAACCGTCCTCGGCATGGGCAAGCGGGTGACAGGCCTCGCGTCCGACGTCATCTCCGCCGAGATCCAGCAGCGCACCGCCGAGCAGTTGTTCAGCGTGCTCGGGCAGCTCAAGGGCGGGGCGATGAAGTTCGGCCAGGCCCTGTCGGTGTTCGAGGCGGCGCTGCCCGAGGAGGTCGCCGCCCCCTACCGGCAGGCGCTGACCAAGCTCCAGGAGGCCGCGCCGCCGCTGCCGGCGGCGACAGTGCACAAGGTGCTCGCCGAGCAGCTCGGCCCGGACTGGCGCGACCGGTTCGTCTCCTTCGACGACACCCCGGCCGCCGCGGCGAGCATCGGCCAGGTGCACCGCGCGGTCTGGCGCGACCCCGGGTACGGCCCGAACGGCGGCCCCCGGCACCGGGACGTGGCCGTGAAGATCCAGTACCCGGGGGCCGGTGACGCCCTGCTCGCCGACCTCAAGCAGCTCTCCCGGCTCGGCGGCATGTTCCGGGCCATCCAGCCCGGGCTGGACGTGAAGCCGCTCCTGGCCGAGTTGCGCGAGCGCATCACCGAGGAGCTGGACTACGAACTGGAGGCGGAGTCGCAGCGGGCCTTCGCCGCGGCGTACGCCGACGACCCGGACATCTTCATCCCGGAGGTGCTCGACGCCGCGCCGCGGGTGCTGATCACCGAGTGGGTGGAGGGCATCCCGCTGTCCCAGATCATCCGGGAGGGCACCGAGGAGCAGCGCAACGAGGCCGGCCGGCTGATGGCCGAGCTGCACCTGTCCGCGCCGGAGCGGGCCGGGCTGCTGCACGCCGATCCGCACCCGGGTAACTTCCGGCTGCTTCCGGACGGCCGGCTCGGCGTGATCGACTTCGGGGCGGTGGCCCGGATGCCGCAGGGCACGCCCGAGCCGATCGGCCGGATCGCGGCGCTGGCGCTGCGCGGGGACGCCGACGCGGTGGTGGAGGGGCTGCGCGATGAGGGCTTCGTCAGCCGCACCGAGTCGATCGACGCCCCGGCGGTGCTCGACTTCCTGCGGCCGATGCTGGAGCCGATCGCCGCCGACGAGTTCCGCTTCACCCGGGCCTGGCTGCGCGCCGAGGCGACCCGGCTGGCCAGCCCTCGCTCCCCCGCCTACCAGCTCAGCCGGCAGCTCAACCTGCCCCCGTCGTACCTGATGATCCACCGGGTCACGCTGGGTTCGATCGGGGTGCTCTGCCAGCTGGAGGCGAAGGCGCCCTACCGGTCGATCCTGGAACGCTGGCTACCGGGCTTCGCGCCGGTGGCCTGAGCGGGAGCGGTCCGGCGAGCGGCACGGCGAAGGGGCGGTGACCTGTCGGTCACCGCCCCTTTCTCACTCGATCGTGCTACAGGACGCCCAGGTCGCGGGCCGACTGGCTGCGACCCCGCATGGCGACGGTACGGGCGGAACGGGTTGCCTCAGTGCTCGTGGTGGTGCGACCGGCCTGAGGCCGGCGCATTCGGGCCCTGGACAACGCTTCGTGGAGTAGTTGCATCTCGAATCCGTTCGGCAGGTTCAGCATCAGAATTTCTCTCTCAGGTCGGCCGGTGGAGGGACACCGGCATCGGTCGTGGTTCGGAACGTAGGTGTGTCAGGCTGCCAGCCGGACGGAGCTCCGCGACTCGGACAGCCCGCTGGCCGCCAGTCGCGCCTCCGCCTCGACCCGGAGCTGCGCGTCACGGGCGAGGTCCTCCTTACGCGGACGGCCACGGGGCCGCTTGCGCGGGACGACCGCGCCACGCTCGAAGATCTCGCCGCCCCAGACGCCCCAGGGCTCGGCTCGCTCCACCGCCCCGGCCAGGCACTCGACGCGCAGCGGGCAGTCCCCGCAGAGCGACTTGGCCAGCTCGAGCTCGGCGGGCGAGTCGGAGAACCACAGGTCGGGGTCGAACTTCCGGCAGGGCAGGTTCGCCTCCACGTCGACGCTCACGTCGAGCGGGGCCAACGCCAGACTCATCCTCCGGTCACCTCTCTCTCACTTCGATCTCGTGGATCGCATTCCGACGTACTTCGGCGGGACAAAAAACTGAGGCCGCGGATCCCGGTGTGCGGGTTCCGCGGCCTCGAGGTGAGCCGGTGGTCTGATGGATCAGACCGGTCTACCTCGAGGTGGAACGCCGCGGACATCCGTGCGCTTCTTGGCGCCATCGATGCCCATGCCCGCGAAGCCACTGGTCCCCTCGGCTCCGGCGATCGGCGCAACGGTCAGGTTCAGCTCGGCCTGAACCGGAACCTGGTGCACCTGCGGAGCCGACGGTCGAGCGGCGAGGGCCACCCGGACAGCCGACAGCGGAGCGACGGCAGACGGCATCGCCGCAAGACGCTCATAGGTGAAGATCTCCATTGGTGCCACCTCCCTGACTCTCCTCGTGCCGACCGTGGACTCATCCCCGTTGAGCAGCCAGAACGGCGCCGCTCGCGAGGTGTGCCATGAGGCTATTCCTCGCCCTCGGGGGAGGGCAAACGATTTACGGCTACTTTTCAGAAGTTTTCTGTGGGCAGACCTCGTCCACCGTGGCGCCCGCCACCAGGGCGAGCACCGTATCCCCGTATAGCCCGACTTTTCGGGGCCCGATCCCGGCGATCGCCACCAGTTCCTCGGTGCGGCCGGGCTTCCGCTCGGCCAGCGCGGTGAGCGTGGCGTCGGTGAAGACCACGTACGCCGGCACCTTCTGCGCGCCCGCCACCCGCTGCCGCCACTCGCGCAGCCGCTCGTACAGCTCCTCGTCGATGTCCGACGGGCAGGTCGGGCAGCGGCCCAGTTTGCGGTCCGCGCCGGCGAGCAGCGTGGCGCCGCAGATCCGGCACGAGACCACCTGCGGACGGCGCCGCTCGGCCCGCCGGGCCGGCCCCGTGCCGCCGGCCCGCTCACCGCCGCCGGACCGGTCGAGCTGGGGCAGGAACCGGGAGGGCCGCCGGGCCCGGCCACCGGGCGAGCGCGCCGTGGCGTACGACAGCCAGAGCCACTCCCGGGCCCGGGTGATCCCGACGTAGAGCAGCCGGCGTTCCTCCTCGACCTGCTCCATGGTCTTCGCGTACGTGGTGGGCAGCGTGCCCTCGGCCAGCCCGACCAGGAAAACCGCGTCCCACTCCAGCCCCTTCGCCGAGTGCAGCGACGCGAGCGTCACCCCCTCCACGGTGGGCACGTGCTGCTGGGCGGCGCGCCGGGCGAGTTCCTCGCAGAAGCCGGTCAGGCCGGGTTCCACCTCGGCGTCCGCCGCGTACTCCTCGGCGAGCTGGACCAGCGCGGCGAGTGCCTCCCACCGCTCGCGCGCGGCGCCGCCCGGTGGGGGCGCGTCGGGGGCCCAGCCGACAGCGGTGAGCGCCTCGACCACGGCGGCCGGCAGCGGTGTCCCCGCGTCGGCCGACCGGGTGGCGGCGCGCAACGCGATCATCGCCTGGCGCACCTCGGGGCGCTCGAAGAACCGTTCCGCGCCCTGGAGCACGTACGGCACCCCGGCCTCGGAGAGCGCCTTCTCGTACGCCTCGGACTGCGCGTTGGTGCGGAACAGCACCGCGATCTCCCGCGCCGGGGTGCCGCCCGCCACGAGCGCCCGGCAGCGGGCCGCTACCGCGCTCGCCTCGGCCGGCTCGTCGGTGAAGATCCGCAGTTCCGGCTCGGCGCCGGGCCGGCGCTGGCCGTGCAGTTCCAGCCGCAGCCGCGCCTCGGTGCCCCGGGCCTGCGAGATCACCGCGTTCGCCAGCCCGACGACCTGCGGGGTGGAGCGGTAGTCGCGGACCAGCCGGACCACAGTCGCGCCCCGGTGCAGCCGGGGGAAGTCGACCAGGTACGACGAGGTGGCACCGGTGAACGAGTAGATCGTCTGGCTGGCGTCGCCGACCACCGTGAGGTCGTCCCGGCCGCCCAGCCACGCCTCCAGCAGCCGCTGCTGGAGCGGGTTGACGTCCTGGTACTCGTCGACCACGAAGTGCCGGTACTGGTTGCGCACCTGCTCGGCCACGTCCGGGTGCTCCTCGATGCCCCAGACCGCGGCGCGCAGCATGTCCTCGAAGTCGATCACCCCGTTGCCGCGTTTGAGCCGCTCGTACGCGTCGAACACGTCGGCCACCCGGGCCGGCTCGTACGGCGTCTCGCGCAGCGCCTTTGCCGCTGCCACCACGTACTCCCCGGGCTCGACCAGCGACGACTTGGCCCACTCGATCTCGGCGGACAGGTCCCGCGCGGCGGCCCGGTCGGCGCGCAGCCCCACCTTGGCGGCGGCGAGCGTGACCACCCGCACCTTGCTGTCAAGCAGTTCCGGCATGGCCCGCCCGGCCAGCAGCCGGGGCGCGAAGTAGCGGACCTGCCGCAGCGCCGCGGCGTGGAACGTGCGCGCCTGCACCCCCTGCACCCCGAGCACACCGAGGCGGCTGCGCATCTCGGCGGCGGCGCGGGCGGTGAACGTGACCGCCAGCACATGCCGGCCGGCGATGTCGCCGGTCAGCGCCCGGTAGGCGATCCGCGAGGTCACCGCCCGGGTCTTGCCGGTGCCGGCGCCGGCCAGGATGCAGACCGGTCCGGCCGGTGCGGTCACCGCGCAGCGCTGCTCCGGATCCAGCCCGGCCAGCACCCGTTCCGCCGCTGAGTGAACGCCCACAGCAGGGAATCATCCCAGCATCGTGTGACGTTGCAGCGGTTAGCCTGGCCTGATCGGACCGGGCGCGAGCCACCCCTTGGAGGACCAGACCATGCTGACGATGTATTCCACCCCGTGGTGCGGCTACTGCCACCGGCTGAAGTCGCAGCTCGACCGGGAGGGCATCGCGTACGAGGTGGTCGACATCGAGCAGGACCCGACGGCCGCGGATTTCGTGATGAGCGTCAACGGCGGCAACCAGACCGTCCCGACGCTGCGCTTCGCCGACGGCAGCGCCCTGACCAACCCCTCGATCACCCAGGTCAAGCAGCACCTGGCCGCGCTGCCCGGCTGATCCGCCCGCGACGCCACGAGCGGCCGTACCCGATCCGGGTACGGCCGCTCGCCGTCGTTCAGGCGCCTCCGCGGCTGAGCACCCCGTCGTCGGCGGGCTTGCGGGGTGACGGGATCCCGACCGGTCCGGCGACCGGTGTGGTCAGCCCGCGGCCCCGCCACAGGTAGAGACCGGCCGCCGTGGTGACGGCCCCGACCAGGGCGAACAGCAGCCGGTAGTCGAACACGCCGACGAGCAGCGCGCCGGTGCCGATGGAGAGCGCCTGCGGCCCGCTGACCAGCGCCTCCGAAGCCGCGGTCACCCGGCCCAGCAGCCGCGGCGGCGTCCGCCGCTGGATCAGCGTGTTCAACCCCACCATGGTCAGCGGCAGCGAGAGGCCGGCCAGCAGCAGCGCCACCACCCCGAGCCACAACCGGGGGTACGCCAGCGCCAGCGCGGCGGGCCCGAAGAACGTCACGCCCGCGGCGAGCGCGCCGACCTCGCCTAACCGGCGCACCACGGCGGCCGAGAACAGGCCGCCGACCAGCCCGCCGATGCCCTGCACCATGACCAGCACGCCGACGAACGCGGCGTCGCGGTGCAGGCCGAGATCGACGTACGCGAAGATCAGCGACTCGGTGAAGCCCATCACCAGCGAGCCGAGCCCGTATCCGAGCAGCGCCCGGCGCAGCGCCGGCTCGCCGGTCAGGTGCCGCAGCCCCGCGCCCAGTTCGGACGGCCCGCGACGAGCCGGCCGCGACGGTGTGCTCTCCGCCACGCGCAGCCGCCCGACCACCGCCGCCGCGATGAGGAAGCCGGTCATGGCCAGCAGGACCAGCAGCCAGCCGCCGACGGCGGCGTAGACACCGGCCCCGGCCAGCGGCCCGATCAGCCGCAGCCCCTGCCGGACGGTCTGGAGCACCCCGTTCGCGTCGGCGAGCAGGTCGGGCGGAACCAGATGCCGGATCAGTCCGTTGAGCACGGCGGTGAGGGTGATGTACGAGAGTCCGTAGAGCGCGGCGACCACGTAGATCACCCAGACGTCGGACCGGTCCCGGACGGTGAGCAGCGGGCCGAGCAGGACGGCCGCGACCAGGTTGGCGGCGATGAAGAAGGGCCGCCTGCGGTAGCGGTCGACCACCCAGCCGACCAGCGGGGCGAGCGCCATCGGCGCGATGACCGCGAAGATGGTCGCCCCGGCCATGCTGTCCGAATCGGTCAGATCCTTGACCCAGACGGCCAGGGCGAGCAGCAGGACCGACTCCGCCGCCATGCTCGCGACGAGCGCGGCGAACAGGAGACGGAAGTCGGGGCGGCGCAGGACGGTGCGCATCGGTTCCCTCCGGCGGGGTGCGCCACCAGGGCGCGTCGGGGGCGGGCGCTGGTGAAGACACCCTCCACGGTCCTCTTTTTGTCTCGTGACACGCCCGTGCCGGAACCTCCGGCGCCGGTCGCGCCGTCCATACTGACCGTGGGGGGCGAATTTCATACAGTTACCGTCGCGTCAAGCGACGGTCGACGGGGAAAGAGGACGCCGTGCCTCCTGCCGTACCAGGCCCGATTCTGCGCCGTCGTCGACTCGGTACCGAGCTGCGCCGGCTCCGCGAACAGGCCGGTCTGACCGGTGACCAGGTCATCGAGCGGATCGGCTGGGCCTCCGCATCCAAGTTGTCCCGTCTGGAGAACGGCCGCAGCCGTCCCGACCCGGACGACGTGGACGTGTTGCTGACGCTCTACGGCGCCGACGAGGAGCAGCGCGCGGAGCTGACCGGGATCACCCACGAGGCCGGCGACATGCGCGGCTGGCTGCGCAACTTCCCGGTGATGACCCAGCAGCAGCGCGCCTTCGCCGAGCTGGAGGCCGGTTGCGCGGAAATCTCCGAGTACAACCCGGTGCTGGTGCCGGGGCTGTTGCAGACGCCCGGGTACGCCCGGCACCGGATCATGTCCGCCGCGTACGTCGCCGCCGAGGCCGGCGACCCGGAGACCGAGGATCCCGAGACCGAGGTACGCGCGCGGCAGGCCCGCCAGTCGCTGCTGACCCGCTCCCCCGAGGTGCCCCGCTACACCGCAGTGCTGGAGGAGGCGGCGCTCGGCCGTCGCGCCGGGCCGCCGGAGGTGCTGCACGAGCAGCTCGTCCACCTGTGCGAGATGGCGCTGCTGCCGAACGTGACGCTGCGTCTGCTGCTGCGGGACACCCGGGTCGGTGACTGGTACCTTCCGCCGACCGCGTTCTCGGTCTACCGGTTCGCCGATCCCCTCGATCCGGAGACACTCGCCATCGAAGGTGGGTTCACCGACGTCATGTCGACCGAGGTAAACACCCTAAATCGCTATAAAGTGGTGTTCGAGTGGCTATGCTCGTCGGCGCTCTCCGCATCGGACACCCTCTCCTGGTTGATCGAGGCGACGGGACGGCTGACCGGCACGGCAGTCGAGTCCACGGTGGCGTACGGGCCGGCAACGGCGCCGACCCAACGTCGCCGAGACTCGGGGCGCCTCACCACGGAACGGTGATCCGGCACGGACACCGTCCGCGCTCCGGCGTCGCTCGGTCCCATCGGAGCACCTCACCAGGAGCAAGCACCATGAACGAGATCCACACCAGCACGACCGTCCGCTCGGGACGGCTCGCCGGCGCCGCCTGGCGCAAGAGCACCCGCAGCCAGACCTCCAACTGCGTGGAGGTCGCGCCGCTCGGCTCCGGGCCGGCCACAGTGGCGCTGCGGGACAGCAAGGACCCGAGCGGACCGGTCCTGCTGTTCGACCGGGCCGGCTGGCTCGGCTTCCTCGCCGGCACGAAGAGCGGTCAGTTCGATCTGGACTGATCCGGCGAACCACGGGAGGGCCGTCGGCGCGAGCCGGCGGCCCTTCGCGCGTCCATCCCCGACAACGGTGCTGACCTGGGATCCCCCGATCGGTCGAGCTGGCGCGTTCCCCTTGCCGGACGGACACATCGGCGTAACATGACGCGGGAGTGACGTGGAAGTTCCAGCGTGTAACCGCCGATTGTCCGGGGGACACCATGCGGTTCCTGATCGTCCGCACCGAGATCCGTACCGCCGCCGACGCCGACATCGCCGCCGCCTGGGCCGGCGGGGGGCGCCTGCGGGACGAGACGTGCACGCCGGAACCCCGCCGCCAGGTCGTCCACGCCGAGGACCGGGACGCCGCACTCCTGCTCGCCCGCGCACTG
Organism: Micromonospora sp. WMMB482; assembly: GCF_019038635.1. Lineage (NCBI taxonomy): Bacteria > Bacillati > Actinomycetota > Actinomycetes > Micromonosporales > Micromonosporaceae > Micromonospora > Micromonospora sp. WMMB482. The sequence continues at coordinate 1,230,790 of NZ_JAHOPD010000020.1, forward strand.
TCAGCAGTCGGTGCGGTACGCGCGGGCCGGCACCGGGTCAAGGTGCTGCCGATCGAGGAACCCGCCCCCGGCCACCCGTACCGCTGGGACGGCGGATGACCGGACGCTGACGTCCGTCGTGGCCGGACCGGCCTCCCCCGCCGCTATCCCGCCTCACCCGGCCACGACGGAACGTGTTCCCGGCCCGCGACCGTCGCGGCAACGACGGTCCGGGCCGGGGCCGCATCCCGCCCGCCCCAGGTCCACCCGGCCTCGCCAGTTCGGGGAGGTGGCTGTATCCCACCGGCCTCGACCACACCACTTCCCCGAACTGGCACCGCCGCGCCAACCGAAACACGGCAACCTGACGGGGATCTCGGGCGGGGTCAGCAGTGGCCGTCGAGCCAGCGGTGCACCAGGAACAACGCGATCGACGACGGCGGCGGCAGGACCAGCCGGTCTCCCCCGCCCACCGGCACCGGCTCGTCCGCGAGCGCGGCGCCGATCTCCCGGCGCGTGAACCAGCGCGCGTGCGCGATCTCGGCCAGGTCGACCCGGATCGGCGCGTCCGCGTCGGCGCGGGCCAGGAAGCCGAGCATCAGCGAGCCGGGGAACGGCCAGGACTGGCTGCCCACGTACGCGATCTCCTCGACCGGGACGCCCACCTCCTCGCGGACCTCGCGCAGCACGGCGGCCTCGGCCGACTCGCCGGGCTCGACGTATCCGGCCAGGCAGGAGTAGCGGCGCCGGCCCGGGGTGCGCGGCCAGGCCGCGTTGTTGCCGAGCAGGCAGCGGCCGTCCGGGCCGGTCACACCGTCGTGCACCAGCACGATCATGGCCGGGTCGGTACGCGGCCAGACCCGCCCGCCGTCCGGGTCGATCCGCGACCAGCCGGCCTCGTCGGCGCTCGTCGGCTTGCCGGTCGTCGACGAGTACCCGTGCCCCAGGTGCCAGTTGAGCAGCGCCAACGCGGTGGTGAACAGGCCCGCGTCCCGGTCGGTCATCAGGTGGCCGACCTCGCGCAGATGGGCCGGGCGGGTGTCCGGCAGCGCCGGCAGCGGCCCGTCCACCGCGAACACGGGTACGCCGTCCGGCTCGACGCCGAGGAACATCGGCACCGACCGGGGCACCTCGGCCAGCTCACCGGGACCGACCAGGACCAGCTCCGGCGGGGTCGCCGCGCCCCGGACCAGCGCCCGCCCCTCGGCCGCGGAGTCCAGCACCAGCACCCGGGCCCGATCCCACGCCTCGGTCAGCCAGCCTGGATCGGTACGCCGGTGCGCGGCCCGGTCGAGCGTCGACCGGGCCAGCGGCGGGGCGGACTCGCCGCTCATGCGGATTCCGTACGCACCGGTGTCAGCGCGGCGAGCGAGTCGGCCACCCGCTCGGCGTCGCCGAGCACGACGGTGACCGCGCGGGCCGGGGCCAGGTAGCGGGCGGCCACCTCGGCCACGTCCTCCACGGTCGCGGCGGCCAGCCGGGCGGCATGCTCGGCGAGGAAGTCCAGCCGCAGCCCGCTGCCGGCGTACGCGCTGGTCAGCGACGCGAGACCGGCCTGGGTGGACATGCCGAGCTGAAGGGTGCCGAGCGCGTACTGGCGGGCCTGCTCCAACTCCTCCGGCTTCGGCGGCACCGTGGCCAGGCGGCCCAGCTCGTAGGTCGTCTCCACCAGCGCCGCCGCTGTCACCTCGGTGGCCACCTCGGCGCCGGCGACGAGCAGCGAACCGGCCACCGAGTGCTCCACGAGCGAGTGCGGCCCGTACGTGTAGCCCTTGTCCTCGCGGATGTTCTCCACCCAGCGGGAGGAGAAGTAGCCGCCGAAGATCAGGTTGGCGAGCTGCAACGCGGCGTGATCCGGGTGGGTGCGCGGCACCGCGGGCAGCGCTAGGCGTACCGAGGACTGCACCGAGCCGGGGCGATCGACGAGCAGCAGCGGCCCGGGTTCCAGCGGCGGCGCGGGGGGCAGCTCGGCGACGTGGCCGTCACCGCGCCACCCGGACAGCGCCTGCTCGGCCGCGTCCAGCGCCCGGTCCGGCGCGACGTCGCCGACGAGCACCAGCACCGCGCCGGCCGGATGCACCCGCTCGGCGTGCAGCCGGCGCATCGGGGCCGGGCGGACCGCCCGGACCTGGTCCGGGTCGGGCGTCTGCTCCGCGTACGGGTGCCGGCCGTACACCCGCTTGAGCAGCGCGGTGCGGGCCAGGTGGGACGGCTGGCTCTGGGCGACCTGGATGCGGTCGACCAGCCGCTCCCGTTCGGTCTCCACCCAGTCGGCCGGGTAGGTGGCGCCGGTGAGCACCTCGGCGAGCAGTTCCAGCATCCGGTCCAGACCGGTGACCAGGCCCGCGCCGGAGAGCATCAGCCGGTCCGGGTCGAGACCGGCGGTCAGCCCGCCGCCGACCTTCTGCAACTCGGCCGCCAGCTCGGTGGCGCTGTGCGCCTCGGTGCCGGAGAGCATGGTCTGCGCCAGCATCGCGCCGCGGGCCAGGTGGGTGCGCCCGAACGGCATCCACAGCCGCAGCTCGACCAGCGGTACGGCGGAACGGCGTACCGCGATCACGGTGAGGCCGTTGCCGAGCGTGCGCTCGGCCTGCTTGGGCACCTTCAGGCGGCGGTTCGGGCCGAGTGCCGGCAGCGGCCGCACAGCGGCGGTGGTCGCACCCGTGCTCATCGGGCTCCTCCGGCAACGACCTCGACTGATGCGCGGCGCTCGGGCCGCAGGGTCATGGCGGCGGCGCGGACCTGCTCCTCGGTCACCTCGCCGACCAGCCGGGGCAAATCGTTGAGCAGGCCGGGTTCGCCGCGTTGCTGTTCCAGCACCGCCATCCGCAGCGCGCGGCCGAGTACCGCGTCCGTGTCGCGCAGCAGGTGGGTGGCCATCCGGGCCTGGGTACGCGCCAGCTCCCCCTCGGTCAGCCCGTCGGTGACCAGCCGGTCCAGTTCCTCGTCGATCGTGCGCAGCACCTTGTCCACGTCGCCGCCGGGCGGCAGATGCGCCTGGAGCAGCAGCGCGGTGGGGTCGCGTACGTCGAACGGGTCGCCCATGAAACCGACGTACCCGCCGAGGCCGGTGACCGACCGGTCGCGCTGTACCAGCCGCTCGACCAGCCGGGAGGCGTCGCCGTCGGTGAGCACCTCGGCCAGCACCACGTACGGGAGGTAAGCGGCGAAGTCGCCGATCGGGTCGGGCACCCGCCATGCGCCGGCTACCGCCGGGAGCGGGGCCAGCGCGTCGGTGTACGTGCTGCGCCGCTCGGCGGTCAGGTCGGGCTCGGCGAAGTCGGGCCGCTGCGGGGCGGGGCGGGCCGGCACGTCCCCGAAGTGCCGCTCGATGAGCGTGGTCGCCTCGGCCACGTCGATGTCGCCGCTGACCGCGAGCACCGCGTTGCCGCTGGCGTAGTAGCGGCGGAAGAAATCCGCGGCGTCGGACACGGTGGCCGACTCCAGATCGACGAAGGAGCCGTAGCCGTCGTGCGCGTTGGGGAAGGTGTCGAACATCACCGGGGGCAGCGTCAGCCAGGGGAACCCGCCGTACGGCCGGTTCAGCACGTTGACCCGGATCTCCTCCTTCACCACGTCCACCTGGTTGCGCAGGTTCTCCTCGGTCAGCCGGGGGCCGCGCATCCGGTCGGCCTCCAGGAACAGCGCCCGTTCCAGTGCGTTGGCGGGCAGCGTCTCGAAGTAGTCGGTGTAGTCCAGGTGGGTGGAGCCGTTGAACGTCCCGCCCGCGCCCTGGACGTGCCGGAAGTGGGCCAGCTTCTCCAGGTTCTCCGAGCCCTGGAACATCAGGTGCTCGAAGAGGTGGGCGAACCCGGTGCGGCCCTCCGGCTCGGAGCGGATACCGACGTCGTAGACCACCGCCACCCCGATGACCGGGGCGCTGCGGTCCGGCGTGAGCACCACGCGCAGGCCGTTGTCGAGGGTGAACCGTTCGACCGGGTACTTCGTCGCTGGGATCTTCGCTCTGCGCGTCGGCACGAGATCGACACTAGCGCCTCGGTACCGGCTCTACCGCCGGTGTGCCCTGGCCGACAGGTGGACTGTCGCGGGACGGGTCTTGACGCCGACCGCCACTTCCCCCAGTCTTCCTACCAACAAAATAGGAATACTGCGGATTGGACAATCGATGAGAGGGCTTCCCCTGCGCCGCCTGGTCACCCTGGCGACCCTGGCCGCGGTCGGCGCGGCCACGCTCAGCGCCACCGCCGCCTGCGGCGAGGACAGCGACGCGGGCGCCGCGTCCGGCCCGGTGACGCTGCGCCTGGGTTACTTCCCCAACATCACGCACGCCCCGGCCGTGGTCGGCGTCGAGAAGGGGATCTTCGCCGAGAAGCTCGGCAGCGACGTCGAGCTGGACACCAAGACGTTCAACGCCGGCCCGGCCGCCGTCGAGGCCGTCTTCTCCGGCGCGCTCGACGCCACGTACATCGGCCCGAACCCGACCGTGAACGCCTTCTCCAAGTCCAAGGGCGAGGCGGTCCGGGTCGTCTCCGGCGCCGCGTCCGGCGGCGTCGCGCTCGTGGTCAAGCCCGGCATCACCTCGGTGGAGCAGCTGCGCGGCAAGAAGATCGCCACCCCGCAGCTCGGCAACACCCAGGACGTGGCGCTGCGCTACTGGCTCAAGGAGAACGGCCTGGAGACCACCAAGGAGGGCGGCGGCGACGTCAAGGTCGTACCGCAGGAGAACGCGCAGACGATCGAGACGTTCGGCAGCGGCGCCATCGACGGCGCCTGGGTGCCCGAGCCGTTCGTCTCCCGGTTGATCAACGCCGGCGGCAAGGTACTCGTCGACGAGCGTGACCTGTGGCCGGACAGGAAGTTCGTCATCACCAACCTGCTGGTCAGCACCAAGTTCCTCAAGGCCCACCCGGACGTGGTGAAGAAGCTGGTCGAGGGCCAGGTCGCGGCGAACGAATTCGTCAACACCAAGCCGGACGAGGCGCAGCAGGCCGTCTCCGACCACATCGGCAAGATCACCGGAAAGCCGCTGGACCTCAAGCTGATCAAGCAGGCCTGGCCGACGCTGGAGTTCACAAACGACCCGATCCCGTCGTCGCTGAAGACCGGCCTGGACCACGCGGTCGCGGTCGGGCTCACCCAGCCGGTCGACCTGAACGGCCTCTACGACCTGAAGTACCTCAACGAGGTGCTCAAGACGCAGGGCAAGGCCGAGGTCAGCCAGCCGTGACGTCGACCGGCACGACCCCGCGCAGCGCGACCGGCTCGGTCGCGCTGCGCGGCGTCACCAAGGTGTACGGCCAGGGCGAACAGGCGGTCCTGGCGCTGGACGGGCTGTCGCTGGACGTCGCACCGGGCGAGTTCGTCTGCATGGTCGGCGCGTCCGGCTGCGGCAAGAGCACGCTGCTCAACCTGGTCGCCGGGCTGGACCGGGCCAGCGGCGGCGCGATCGAGCTGGGCGAGGGCGTCAACCCGGGGCTGATGTTCCAGGAGCCGGCGCTGTTCCCCTGGCTGACCGTCGAGGGCAACGTCGAGGTGCCGCTGAAGCTGCGCGGGCTCCCCCGCGACCAGCGCAAGGAGCGGGTGGCCGAGCTGCTGCGCACGGTCCACCTGTCCGAGTTCGGCCGCAAGCGGCCGCATCAGCTCTCCGGCGGCATGCGGCAGCGGGTCGCGCTGGCCCGCACGCTCGCGCTGGAGACGCCGGTACTGCTGATGGACGAACCGTTCGGCGCGCTGGACGCGATGACCCGCGACATCCTGCACGACGAGCTGGAGCGGATCTGGTCCGAGCGCAAGCTCACCGTCCTGTTCGTCACGCACAACGTCCGCGAGGCGGCCCGGCTCGCCGACCGCATCGTGCTGCTCTCCAGCCGGCCCGGCCGGATCATCTACTCCACCGAGGTCGCCGTGCCGCGCCCCCGGCGAATCGACTCGCCGGAGGTCTCGGCCATCGCCGCCGAGGTCACCGACCGGCTGCGCACGGAGGTGGGCCGGCATGGCCAGTGACACCCTCGCCGGGTCGGCGCGTACCGACGCGGAGATCTCCGGCCTCGACGCGCTGGAGATCGCCGGCCGGGAGAAGGGCCCGTCCCGGGTACGCCGCCTGTGGTCGGCAACCTGGCCCAAGTTCGCCGCGCTGGCGCTCGCCACCGCGATCTGGCAGGCGGTGGTCTGGTCCGGGTGGAAGGAGCCGTGGGCGCTGCCCGGCCCGGCGGTGGTCTTCGGCGACCTCGGGGACTACCTGTTCAGCTCGGCGCTGTGGGAGGGCCTGGCCACCACCGCCCGGCGGGCGGCGGTCGGGTTCGCCGCAGCGGTCGCGGTCGGCCTGCTGCTCGGCCTCGGGGTGGCCCGGGTCAAGGTGCTCCGGGCCGCGCTCGGCTCGATGATCACCGCGTTGCAGACCATGCCGTCGATCGCCTGGTTCCCGCTGGCCATCCTGCTGTTCCAGCTCAGCGAGCAGGCGATCTTCTTCGTGGTGGTGCTCGGCGCCGCGCCGTCGGTCGCCAACGGCGTCATCCACGGCGTGGACTACGTGCCGCCGCTGCTGGTCCGCGCCGGCCGCAACCTCGGCGCCCGTGGGCTCGACCTCTACCGGTACGTGATCGCGCCGGCCGCGCTGCCCGCCATCGTGGCCGGGCTCAAGCAGGGCTGGGCGTTCGCCTGGCGCAGCCTGATGGCCGGTGAGCTGCTGGTGGTCATCGCCACCCGCACCTCGATCGGCGCTCAGCTCACGTACGCACGCGAGCTGAGCGAGGCGCCACGCCTGATGGCCATCATGATCGTCATCCTGGTGGTGGGCCTGCTCGTGGACACCGCGTTCGGGGCCGCCGACAAGGCGATCCGCCGCCGCTGGGGCGTGCTGGACCAGGCCGGCAACTGACGTCGTGTACATCTCCGCGCGCGCCGACTACGCGCTCCGGGCCATGCTCGCCGTCGCCGACGACGCCGGGACCACCGGCGACCCGGCCGCCGGCGGCGGCGAGCTGGTCAAGGCGGCGAGCCTGGCCGAGGGCCAGGACATCCCGCTCAGCTTCCTCCAGGGGATCCTGCTCGACCTGCGGCGGGCCGGACTGCTGCACAGCCACCGCGGCACCGAGGGCGGGTACGCGCTCACCCGGCCGCCGGACGAGATCAGTGTGGGGGACGTGCTGCGCGCGGTGGGTGGCGCGATCACGAGCGTGCGGGGCGTTCCCGCCGACCGGGCCGGCTACCACGGCGTGGCCACCGGCCTGCGGGACGTGTGGCTGGCGGTCGACGGCGCGATCGCCTTGGTCGTGGACCGGACCACGCTCGCCGACCTGCTGAGCGACCGGGCTACGGCGCCCTGACGACGGCGGAATCGCGCGGCCGGCCGGCCTCCAGCCGGAGGGGCATGACTTCCGACCGATATGACTCTCGGGCATATTTATGCCCGAGAGTCATATCGCTTCCCAGGCATCATCCGCCCACGGGGACTACTGAGTGTGCGGGGCGCTCATTCCCGGGGTGAAGCTGCGGGCGGCGCCGCGGTCCGGCCGGTCACCGCCGGACGGCTGCCAGGGCCCGAACGCGGCCACCGCGGCGAGCGCCAGGCCGGCGCCCGCCACCGCGAGCACCAGCACCACTTCCCGCGCTCCGCTCGATCCGGCTTCCCCAGCCATGACCGCTCCCTCCACGACCGGTCGACCCCCCGACCGGTCCCCCGGGCGTCAGCATCACCGCCGGGCGCCGGTCGCGCAGTCGGGCAGCCGACCGAAAGCCGACTGATTCCCGACTCAGGACCGGGCGGACGCGAGGCGCGGTCAGCGACGGCGCGGGCGCCGGCGGGGACGGGTCGCCGGGGCGGGGTGCGCGGCGGCGGGCGCGGTGATGGTCACCGGCACGCCGGACGGCTCCCGGGCGCCGGTGAGCCGGCTCAGTTCGCTGTCGCCGGGGCGTACCCGCGTGGTCTTGGGGTTGATGCCCGCGGTGCTCATCAGCCGGGCGACGTCGCGGCGCTGGTCCGGCAGGACGAGCGTGACCACCGTGCCCGACTCCCCGGCCCGGGCGGTCCGGCCACCCCGGTGCAGGTAGTCCTTGGCCTCCGTGGGCGGGTCGGCGTTGACGACCAGGTCCAGCCCGTCCACGTGGATGCCCCGGGCCGCCACGTCGGTCGCCACCAACGCGGTGACCTGGCCGGTGCGGAACTGCTCCAGGATGCGGGTGCGCTGCGGCTGCGACTTGCCGCCGTGCAGCGCCGCCGCGCGTACGCCCTTGGCGAGCAGCTGGCGGGCCACCCGGTCGGCTCGGTGCTTGGTGGCGATGAACACGATGGTGCGGCCCTCGCGGGCGGCGATGTGCGCCAGCGCGGCCGGCTTGTCCTCCGCCTCCAGGTGCAGCACGTGGTGCGTCATCGCGGTGACGGTGGCGGTGCCCGGGTCGACGGAGTGCGTCACCGGGTCGGTCAGGAAGCGACGGACCAGCCGGTCCACGCCGCGGTCCAGGGTGGCCGAGAACAGCATCCGCTGCCCGCCGGGCGCGACCTGCTCCAGCAGCTTCGTCACCTGCGGCAGGAAGCCCATGTCGGCCATCTGGTCGGCCTCGTCGAGCACGGTGATGGCCACCTGGTCGAGCCGGGCGTCTCCCCTGTCGATCAGGTCGTGCAGCCGGCCCGGTGTGGCCACCAGCACCTCGGCGCCGGCACGCAGCGCGGCCGCCTGCCGGGTCAGCGAGAGCCCGCCGACCACAGTGGCGCAGCGCAGGCCGAGCGTGGCGGCGTACGGGGCGAGCGCGGCGGTGACCTGCGCGGCCAGTTCCCGGGTGGGTACGAGCACCAGCGCGAGCGGGCGGCCCGGGCGGGCCCGGCGGCCGGCCGTACGGTGCAGCAGCGGCAACCCGAACGCGAGCGTCTTGCCGGAGCCGGTCCGGCCCCGGCCGAGCACGTCGCGACCGGCCAGCGAGTCCGGGATCGTGGCCGTCTGGATCGGGAACGGCGCGGAGATGCCCTGCGCGGCCAGCTCGGAGACGAGCGCCGGCGCCAGGCCGGTGGCGGCGAACGTGGGCAGGGTCGTGGTCATGCGGAAAGCCTTCCTCGACGCGGCACGTGTCGAGGAAGGGCGCCGAGCTGCGGCGCGTCACCGGCTTCACCGGTGGTCACAAGCACGAACCGAAGGGGACGGGCCGGCCCGGCAGAGGCGGGCCGGCCCGTGCACCACGCCCGAGAGGGCGCGATGGTGGTGCCGGTTGATCCGAAGATCAGAGCGGGCGGATGTTCTCCGCCTGCGGGCCCTTCTGGCCCTGGGTCACCTCGAACTCGACCCGCTGGTTCTCGTCCAGGCTCCGGTAGCCGGAGGTCTGGATCGCCGAGAAGTGGGCGAAGACGTCGGCGCCGCCGTCGTCCGGGGTGATGAAGCCGAAGCCCTTGTCAGCGTTGAACCACTTGACGGTGCCAATTGCCATGTGTTTCGTCTCCTTGACGGAACGGTCGGCCCGCACGTGTTGCGGGCCGGAGAGGAGCACCCCGCGCGTGGAATACGCGGCGTGCCTGTCGCTGCTGGTCGCCCCGCCCGGAGAACTCCGGACACAACAAAGAGCGCCTGGGGCCACAATCCGCCAGGCGCACACAGAGTCTCTGGAAACCAAAACTGCAACCCAGTCAACGTATCACGGATTCGTGCGCTGCGGGAGATCCCCCGGGATTTCCGGTACGGCGGCCACCAACGCGGTCAGCCCCTCCGCGTCGAGCAGATCAGCCGGGCGGACCGTGGCGGAGTCCCGCACGTAGTGGAAGGCGGCGCCGACCCGGTCCACCGGCACCCCGGCCAGTTCCGCCCAGGCCAGCCGGTAGACCGCCAGCTGCACCGCCGCCGCGTCGGCCTCCCGGCCGGCCGGCTGCCGCCCGGTCTTCCAGTCGACCACGTCGTAGCGCCCGCCCGGGCGGGCGAACACGGCGTCCATCCGCCCCCTGACCACCACCCCGGCGACGACGGTGGCGAACGGCACCTCCACCTCCACCGGCACCCGGTCGGCCCACTCGCTCGCCAGGAAGCGCTTCTGCAACTCGACCAGCGCCTCGTCCGGGGCCGCGTCCTCGTCCGCCGCGCCGGGCAACTCGTCCACGTCGAGCAGCCGGTCGGCGCCGAAGCGCTGCTCCAGCCAGGCGTGGAACGCGGTGCCGCGCCGGGCGTACGGGGTCGGTTCCGTCGGCATCGGGCGGCGCAGCGTCCGGGCCAGCGCCTCCGGGTCGCGGCGCAACGCCACCAGCTGGGTCACCGAGAGCTGGCCGGGTAGTTCGACCTCGACCGCCTCGGCCTGCCGGGCCAGCTCCGCCCGCTCGGCGAGCAGCAGATCGGCCTCGCGCCGCCAGCGGGCCACCTCGGCGTCCTCCCCGGTCGTGGCGAGCACTGCCGCCTCGCGCCGGGCCGCCTCCGGGTCGGCCAGGCAGCGGCGGACCAGCGCCGCCGCCTCGGTCAGCGCCGGACGGCGGGCGCCGAGCGGGTCGGCCGGCCACTCGGCCCGCAGCACCGTCTCGGTGGTCGGGTTCACCGCGTCCCCGGCCGGCTCGGGCGTCCACGCGTCCACCACGTGCCCGTCCGCACCCGACAGGCAGGCGTCGTGCACCTCCCGCAGGAACACCGACGGGCCCCGGAACCGCTTGGTCCCCTCCCCCCACCAGTAGCCGGAGCAGAGCAGCAACCGGCGGGGGCGGGTCACCGCCACGTACGCCAGTCGGCGCTCCTCCCGCTCGTCGTGCGCCCGCCAGGCGTCGGTGAAGTCGGTCAGCGCCCGGGCCACGCCGCGCTGGTCCTCCGCCTCCGGCAGAGCCAGGTCGGGTAGCCCGTCCGCGTCGCCGCGCAACGGGAACGGCAGCACGCCCAGGCCGCCCAGCCAGTGGTCGGAGTTGCGCACCGGCCCCGGCCAGACGCCCCGGGTCATCCCGGCGACCGCCACCACGTCCCATTCCAGGCCCTTCGCGGCGTGCGCGGTGAGCACCTGCACCGCGCCGGCCACCACCTCGACCTCGCCGGGCGCGAGCCCGCGCTCCTCGTCCTCGGCGGCGGCCAGGTAGGCGAGGAAACCGGCCAGCGTCGCGCCGGGCGTCTCGCCGCTGAACCGGGCCGCCACGTCGCCGAGCGCGTCCAGGTGGGCACGGGCCAGCCCGGCGTCGCCCGCGCCGTCCCGGCCGGCCCGGACCGCCACCTCCACGTCGAGGCCGATGGTCCGCTCGATGTCCGCGATCAGCTCCGGCAACGACTGGTCCAGCCGGTAGCGCAGCAGCGCCAGCTCCATCCCGTACGAGCGCAGCCGCGCGAAGCCCTCGGCCGAGTACGCCTGCGCCGGCCCCGGGTCGGCCAGCGCCTCGACGAGCGTCGCCTCGTCCAGCGCGTCCACGGTGATCTCCGGGCCCTCGTCGCCGGTCAGCTCCCGGCGGCTGCGGGCGATGGCGCGGGCGCGGCGGTGCAGGGCCACCAGGTCACGCGGGCCGATCCGCCAGCGCGCACCGGTGAGCAGCCGCAGCAGGGCCGCCCCGTCGGTCGGGTCGGCGAGTACGCGCAGCGTGCACACCACGTCCCGTACCTCCGGGGTGTCCAGCAGCCCACCCAGGCCGACCACGTCGACCGGCAGCCCGCGGGCGCGCAGCGCCGCCTCGATCGCCGGGATCTGGCTGCGCAGCCGCACCAGCACCGCGGTGGTCGGGCGGCGGTCGGCCGGGATGTGCTCGGGCAGCGCACCCGGCATCCCGGCCACGCCCCGCCAGGCCGCCAGCACGTTGTCCGCGATCCAGTCGGCCTCGTCGGCGTACGTCTGGAGCAGCGCGCAGTGCACGGTGCCGCCGGCCTGCCCGCCCGGCGTGCGGTGCGGGATCGGGTCGCGGACGCTGAGCGCTGCGTGCAGTTCCGGCACCCGCGCGCCGGCCGCCCGCAGCGGCACCGACAGCGTGTTGGCGACGCCGAGGATCTCCGGCCGGTTGCGCCAGCTCGTGGTCAGGCTGAGCACGTCGGCTGCGCTGCCGTCGGTGCGGGCGAACTCGGCCGGGAACCGGTCGAGCGTGCCGGCGCTGGCCCCGCGCCAGCCGTAGATGGACTGGCACGGGTCGCCCACGGCGGTGACCGGATGGCCGCCGCCGAACAGCGCGTTGAGCAGCACCACCTGGGCGTGACTGGTGTCCTGGTACTCGTCGAGCAGCACCACCCGGAACCGGTCCCGCTCGATCACGCCGACGCCGGGGTGGTCCCGGGCCACCCGGGCCGCGCGGGCGAGCTGGTCGGCGAAGTCCATCGCCTCGAAGTCGTCCTTGCGCCGGGCGTACGCGCGCACCAGCGGCAGCAGCTTCAGCCGGGTCCGCTGGAGCTGGAGCGCCTTACGCACGTCGGCGTAGACCCGGCCCGGCCGGGACTGCACGTCGGCGAAGAACCGGCCGGTCCAGGCCGCCAGCTCGTCCGGGTCGACCAGATGCTCGTCCAGCTCACCGGCGAGCGCCAGGACGGCGTCGGTGATGGTCGACGGCATCCGGTCCACCTCGGACATGTCGCCGTCGTAGTTGCGTACCAGCAGGTCGACGAGCTGCCAGCGGGACGCCTCGGTGAGCAGCCGGGTGGTCGGCTCGTACCCGGCGCGCAACCCGTGCTCGGTGACGATCCGCCCGGCGTACGAGTGGTACGTGGACACGGTCGGCTCGCCCGCCAGCGGGTCGTCGTGCGGATCCCGCCCCGGCCGGCCGAGCCGCCGGATGAGCTGGTCGAGCCGGGTCCGGACCCGGTGTGCCAGCTCACCCGCCGCCTTCCGGGTGAAGGTGAGACCGAGGATGTGCTCGGGGCGTACGTAGGAGTTGGCGACCAGCCAGACCACCCGCGCGGCCATCGTCTCGGTCTTGCCCGAGCCGGCGCCCGCGACCACCAGCAGCGGCTCCACCGGCGCGGCGATGATCGCGGCCTGTTCCCGGGTGGGCGCGGGCAGCCGCAGCAGCCGGGCCAGCTCGACCGGCGTGTAGCGGGGCCCGGCGTCGGCGGTGCGCGGCGCGGGCGTGGCGGAGGCGCCGAACAGCGCCGGCTGAACGCTCATGAACCCTCCGGCGGTGGCTCGACCACCTGGCGGCCCTGGCCGGAGACCGGGCAGCTGGTGCGTACCGGGCAGACCCGGCACTTGGAGTTGGCCACGGCGGCGAACGTCGAGGCGGCCATCGTGTCGGCGGTACGGCGCACCAGCGCGGTGGCCCACCCCGCCTCCGGGCCCTCCCCGGCCGCGGCCTGCGTCTGCTCCCTGGCGTCCCGCGCGCCGGTGCCGAGCTGCACCAGCGCGGCACCGCCCGGTTCCTCGCCGAACTCGGCGAACCCGCCCGCCTCCACCGCCGCCTGGTATGCACCGAGCTGCGGATGCTCGGCCACCTCCCGCTCGGTGACCGCCGTCGACTTGCCGGTCTTCAGGTCGATCACCACGAGCCGCCCCTCGTCGTCGACCTCAAGCCGGTCGACCCGGCCGGTCAGCTCGATCGGACGGGACGGGTCGTCGAGGCGGACCGCGAACTCGTGCTCGATCGCGAGCAGCCGACGCGGGTTGCCGGCCAGCCAGCGCAGCAGCTTGTCCACCATCGCCTCGGCGCGCTGCCGCTCCGGGCCGGCCATCCACCGGGCGGCCAGTTCGATCGCGTCGAACCGGGCGGCCACGTACTCCAGCAACGCCTCCCGGTCGACGCTCGCGTCCTCCGCCAGCATCGCGGCGGCGTGCACCAGGTTGCCCACGCCCTGCGCGGCGCTCGCCGGGGCGCTGCCGCCATGCCGTTCCAGCAGCCAGCGCAGGCTGCACCGCAACGCGCTCTCCATCGCCGACGGCGTGACCCGCACCGGCTCGCCCTCGTCGACCAGCGGCCGGTCGTCGGACAGGCCGCGCAATCCCCACCAGTCGTCCGGGTGCGCACCGGGCACCCCGGCCGCGGCCAGCCGCGCCAGCTCACCCGCCGCCGCGTGCCGCCGGGTGATCGGCGTCGCCGGGTCGGTGACTGCGGTACGCAGCTCCGCCACCAGGGCGGACAGGGTGAGCCCACGCGGCGGCAGGGTGACCGGGAGCGCCGTGGGCGGCCCGTCCTGCGGATGCTCGTCCCCGTGCGGCACCGGCCCGTCGGCGGCGCCCCCACGCGTGGCCGTACCGGTCGGGCCGTTTCCGGTCGGGCCGTTTCCGGTCGGGCCGTTTCCGGTCGGGGCCGGGCCGGTCGGGGCCGGACCGGTTCCGCCGGTGGCGGGCGGGTCGGCGGCGGCCAGCTCGTGCAGGAAGCGGCTCGGCTGCTCCTCGTGGTCGTCCCCGCCGACCGCGGCGGACGCGACAGCGGTGACCAGCAGCCGCCGTCGCGCCCGGCTGATCGCGACGTGGAACAGCCGCCGCTCCTCGTCGAGCAGCGCCGACGTCTGCCCGACCAGGCTGGCCCGCAGCCCGGCACCGTCGGCGCGACCGGCGAGCACGTCGACGAGCCGCTCCGAGCCGAGCAGGCTGCCGCGCAGGCGCAGGTCCGGCCAGACGCCCTCCTGCACCCCGGCCACCGCGACCAGATCCCACTCCAGCCCCTTGGCGGCGTGCGCGGTGAGCAGGCGTACCGCGTCACCCCGGTCGGCGGCGGCGGCGAGCGTGTCGGCGGGCAGCTCCTGCCCTCCGACGTGGTCGAGGAACACCTCGGTACGCGCGCCGGGCAGCCGGTCGGTGAACCGGGCCGCCGCGTCGAAGAGGACGAGTACCGCGTCCAGGTCACGGTCGGCAGCCTCGGCCCGCCAGCGCTGGGCGGTCTCGTGCTCGCCGGTAGCCGCCCGCCCCCGGGTGATCGCCCCGGCCCAGCGTTCGGCCAGCCCGCTCTCCCGCCACACCGCCCAGAGCACGTCCTCGACTGTGGCGCCGGACCGGCCGGCCGTCTCCCGGGCGGTCGCGAGCAGGTGCGCCACCGCCTGTGCGGGCCCCGCCCAGCGACGCTCGATGGTGGCCAGTTCCACCGGGTCACGCAGCGCCTCCACCAGCAGCTCCCCGGACGGGCGGCGGTCGCCGCCGGCCAGCGCCAGCGCCCGCAGGCCCTGGCGCAGCCGCCGCTCGGCCAGCGGGTCGGCGCCGCCCAGCGGCGAGTGCAGCAACGCGACTGCCGCCTCCTCGTCCAGCCGGTCGGGTTCGAGCGCGCAGCGCAGCAGGAGCAGCAGCGGGGCGACCGCCGGCTGGAGGTGCAGTGGCAGGTCCTCGCCGTGCACCACGGTCGGCACACCGGCCGTGTGCAGCGCACGCCGCAGCGACGGCAGTTGCCGGCCGGTGGAGCGGACCAGCACCGCCATCCGGGACCAGGGCACGCCGTCGAGCAGGTGCGCCTCGCGCAACGCGTGCGCCAGCCACGCCGACTCGCTGGTGGCGGACCGGAACGTCAGTACCTCCACCGTTCCGGCGGGCGCGCCGGGAAGCGGGCGCAGCCGCCGGTGCGCCGCCGGGCCGCGCAGCCGCCGGGCCAGCCGGGCGGTGGCCGCCAGCAGTTCCGGCCCGGCCCGGTACGAGGTGGTGAGCGTGACCTGCGCGGCCGGCGCACCGGAGGCGGTCCGGAAGCGGTGCGGGAACGTGGTGACGCCGGCCGGGTCGGCGCCGCGGAACGCGTACGTGGACGAGTCCGGGTCGGCGAACGCCACCAGGGACCGCCCGCCCCCGGCCACCACGGCGAGCAGGTCGAGCTGGGCCGGGTCGGTGTCGGCCAGCTCGTCCACGTACACGTGGGCCAGGCGACGGCGCTCGGCGGCGAGCAGCTCGGGATCGTCGAGCAGCATGCCGGTGGCGGCACGCACCAGCTCCGCCGGGTCGTACGCGACCGAGCCCCTGTTGCTCACGTCGCGCAGGGCGAGCACGGCGACGTACTCCCGCAGGAAACGCGCGGCGGCCGGCCAGTCGGCGCGGCCCAGCTTCCCGCCCAGCCGGGCCAGCTCGACCGGGCCGACGCCGCGCTCCGCGGCACGCATCAGCAGGTCGCGGAGCTGCTGGGCGAACGCCCGGGTACGCAGTGCGGGGCGCAGATCCTCCGGCCAGCCGACCGGGTCGTCGCCGGGTTCCTCCCCCACCACGTCGAGCAGCTCGCGGATGATCAGGTCCTGTTCCGGGCCGGTGAGCAGCCGGGGCGAGGGCTCACCGCGTTCGGCCGCCGCGCGGCGCAGCAGCCCGAAGGCGTACGCCGGGAACGTGCGCACCAGCGGCTCGCGGACCACGCGGTGCCCGTCGCCGGCGATCCGCGCCTCGATCCGGTGGCGCAGTTCGGTGGCGCCGCGCCGGCCGAAGGTGAGCACGAGGATCCGCTCCGGGTCGACACCCTCGCCCACGCGGGCGGCGACCGCCTCGACCAGAGTGGACGTCTTCCCGGTGCCCGGGCCACCCACGACGAGCATCGGCCCGTCGGTGTGCGCGACCACCTCCGCCTGCACCGCGTCGGCGTTCGTGCCAGGCTCCGGGTGCGCGGCATCGCCCGCCGACCCCCCGGATCGCGGCTCCGCATCGGCCGGCCCGCCGGGCCGACCCACCCCCTGCCCCGCCCCGGCGTCGTGGGTGACCCCCGCCCCCGCGCCGCCGGGCCGGCGCACCAACCGGTACGCCTGCATCACCGACATCCCACCACGCCGGTACGACACCCGGAAACCGACCGCCGTCCCGCCCGTCACCAGCTCACCCGCATGCAACTTCTAGATCAACACCACCACGGGGAAATGGCCACATCACACAAGCCCGGACACCACCACCTCCCCGAGATGGTGTCGATCACGCACGGGCGGCCGACCGGGCGCGCGGGTGTCAGGTCAGGCGGGCGTCGATCAGGTCCAGGGCGGCGGGGACGCTGCCGGCGACCATCAGCAGGTCCAGCGCGGCCGGCTTGAGGAACCGCTGCTCACCGAGCCCGCGGATCCAGTCGAGCAGCGGCCGGTAGAACCCGTCCACGTCGACGATCACCATCGGCTTGGCGTGCAGGGCCAGGGTGGCGGTGGTCCAGACCTCGAACAGCTCGTCCAGCGTGCCGAGCCCGCCGGGCAGCGCCACGAACGCGTCGGACTTCTCGTCCATCAGCGTCTTGCGGCTGGCCAGGCTGTCGGTGACCAGCAGCTCGTCGGAGTCCAGGTCGGCCACTTCCAGGTCGACCAGGGACTGCGGGATGACGCCGACGGTGCGACCGCCGGCCGCCCGTGCGCCCTGCACCACGGCGCCCATCATCCCGACGCAGCCGCCGCCGCTGACCAGCGTGTGGCCGCGCCGGGCCAGTTCCTCGCCGGTCTCGGTGGCGAGCGCCAGCCAGCGGGCGTCGAGAGTGCGGGAGGACGCGCAGAAGACACAGACGTTGGCCACGGATCAGCTCCGTCCCGCCGGGCCCTCGGGGGCCGCCTCGGCGGCGGCGCGCTGGTCGGCGGCCACCCGGGCGACCGCCTCCTCGCGGACCGCCTCCTGCTCGGCGGAGAGTACGGCCTCGGCCTCCACGATGTGCCGGACCGCCTCGTTGACGTCGTCGGTGAGGCAGATCAGGTCGAGGTCGGCCGGGCCGATCTTGCCCTCGGCGGCCATCGTGCCGCGGAGCCAGTCGAGCAGCCCGCGCCAGTAGTCGGTGCCCATCAGCACGACCGGGAAGCGGGTCACCTTGCCGGTCTGCACCAGGGTGAGCGCCTCGAACAGCTCGTCCAGGGTGCCGAAGCCGCCGGGCAGCACCACGAACGCCTGGGCGTACTTGACGAACATGGTCTTGCGGGCGAAGAAGTAGCGGAAGTCGATGGCCAGGTCGACCCAGTCGTTGAGGCCCTGCTCGAACGGCAGCTCGATACCGAGCCCGACGGAGAGGCCGCCGGCCTCACCGGCGCCCCGGTTGGCGGCCTCCATGACGCCGGGGCCGCCGCCGGTGATCACGGCGTACCCGGCGCGGGCGAGGGCGCCGCCCAGCTCCTCGGCCATCCGGCACTCCGGGCTGTCCGGCTTGCTGCGGGCGGAGCCGAAGACGCTCACCGCCGGGGGCAGGTCGGCGAGGGTGTCGAAGCCCTCGACGAACTCGGAGAGGATCCGCAGCGCGCGCCAGGCGTCCTTGGTCTTCCAGTCGCTGCGGCCCCGGGAGTCGAGCAGTCGCTGATCCGCCGTACTCGTCGGAATCGCCCGGTTTCGCAGCGTCACCGCGCCGCGGTGCCGTTCCCCCCGGTTCCGCTCCTCCCGCCGGCCGTCCCCGGCCGGCATTCCCCTGCTCTCGCCCATGGGGCCACCGTAGTAGAGGGGCTCCGGCGCGGCGCGCAGGCCCGGAAGCCGGAAAAATCTTTGGGATCCGGGCAACTAAATCGGTCGCACGTACGTCTTACTATTCACATACCCGGTATACCCCGGGCGACGCGCCTTCGGGGGAGGAGCCAGCGTTGATCAGTAACAGCGAGATGATCCGGATTCGCCGTCAGATGCAGCGGCGGATCCGTGACGTGGTGGCCGAGCGCCGCCGCGCCCGGATGATGGAGACCCACCGGTCCGACCTGACCGGCGAGACCGGCGAGGCGGACGCACCCCTGACGACGACCGTCTGACGATCCCGGGGCCCGCGAGGCGGGCGCGGGCCCCGGGATCGCAACGCGTCAGGCCGGGGCCAGCCAGCGGTGCAGCGTCGCCGCGCCGTCCCGGATCTTGGTCAGTTCGACGTGCTCGTCCTTGTGGTGCGCCAGGTTCGGGTCGCCAGGGCCGAAGTTCAGGGCCGGAATGCCCATGGCCGCGAACCGCGCCACGTCCGTCCAGCCCAGCTTGCCGATCGGCGCGGCACCGACCGCCGCCAGGAACTCCTGCGCCGCCGGGCTCTCCAGTCCGGGCGGCGCACCGGCCGCCGCGTCGGTGACCTCCAGCTCGAAGCCGGCGAAGACCTCGCGCAGGTGCGCCTCGGCGCCCGCCGGGTCGCGGTCCGGGGCGTACCGGTAGTTGATCTCGATCTCGCAGCGGTCGGGGATGACGTTGCCGGCGACCCCGCCGGTGATCCGGACCGCGTTGAGGCCCTCGCGGTAGTCGCAGCCCTCGATGGTCACCCGGCGGGCCTCGTACGTGGTCAGCCGCCGCAACACCTCGCTCGCGCCGTGGATGGCGTTCACGCCGTGCCAGGAGCGCGCCGCGTGGGCCCGCTCGCCGTGCGTGGTGACCACCGCCCGCATGGTGCCCTGGCAGCCCGCCTCGACGATCCCGTACGTCGGCTCCAGCAGCACCGCGAAGTCGGCCTCCAGCCACTCGGGGTGGCTCTGCGCGACCAGGGTGAGGCCGTTGTACTTCGACTCGATCTCCTCGGCCTCGTAGAAGAAGTACGTGACGTCGTAGCGCGGGTCGGGCAGCGTCACCGCCAGGTGCAGCGCGAAGGCGACACCGGACTTCATGTCGGAGGTGCCGCAGCCGTACATCAGGTCGCCGCGCATGGTCGAGGGGAAGTTGCCGTTGAGCGGAACGGTGTCCAGGTGGCCGGCGAGCACCACGCGCTGCGCCCGGCCCAGGTCGGTACGGGCCATGACGGTGTTCGAGTGCCGGTAGGTGGTCAGGTGCGGCACACCGCGCAGCACCTCCTCGACGCAGTCGGCGATGGCCTTCTCGTTGAGGGACACCGACTCGATGTCGACCAGGGCGCGGGTCAGCGCCACCGGATCGGCCAGGACCTCGGGGGTCAACGGGTTCTGCATGTCTCGCACGGTACCGTCAACCTCGGTGGGCGCGATGAACACGTGCCGCGCCCCCGGCCGCGAGCAGCGGCGGACGCCGCCGCCGGAGGAGAAGGGTGACATCGTGACGTCCGCACCATCCGCCTGGGGCATCGGCCTGGCCACCGTCACCGCTCAGGACCAGGTGCTCGACACCTGGTACCCGACCGGCAAGCTGGGTCTGGGCGAGCTGCCGCTGGTGCCCGGCGAGGACCGGGCCGACGTGCTCGACCTGCCTCCGGGCGCGATCGGCGAACGGGCGCTGCCCGGCCTGCGCACGGTCGAGGTGACCACCGTGATCGGCTCGCTGGACGACCCGATCAAGGACGCCGCCGACGCGTACCTGCGGTTGCATCTGCTCTCCCACCGCCTGGTGCGGCCCAACGAGCTGAACCTCGACGGCATCTTCGGCAAGCTGGCGAACGTCGCCTGGACGTCGGCCGGGCCGTGCCCGCCGGAGCGGGTGGACGAGCTGCGCGTCATCGAGCGGGCCGCCAGCCGCCACCTGGCCGTGTACGGGGTGGACAAGTTCCCCCGGATGACCGACTACGTGGTGCCGTCCGGGGTGCGGATCGCGGACGCGGACCGGGTCCGGCTCGGCGCGTACCTGTCGTCCGGCACCACTGTGATGCACGAGGGCTTCTGCAACTTCAACGCGGGCACGCTGGGCACCTCCATGGTCGAGGGCCGGATCGTGCAGGGCGTGGTGGTCGGCGACGGCTCCGACGTCGGCGCCGGAGCCTCGATCATGGGGACGCTCTCCGGTGGTGGCACGGAGAAGGTGCGCATCGGTGAGCGCAGCCTGGTCGGCGCGAACGCCGGCATCGGCATCTCGCTCGGCGACGACTGCGTGGTCGAGGCGGGCTGCTACGTCACCGCCGGCTCCAAGGTCACGTTGCCGGACGGCCGGACCGTCAAGGCCCGCGAGTTGTCCGGCGTCGACGGGCTGCTGTTCTGGCGCAACTCGGTGACCGGCGCGCTGGAGGCGAAGCCCCGCACCGGCCAGGGCATCGCGCTCAACGCCGCGCTGCACGCGAACGACTGAGCCGTACCCCCGTCCGGGTCCGCGACGGCGACCGCCGCGCGGACCCGGACGGCCGGCTCACCGCAGGCGGTACGCCTGGACGATCCGCTGGGTCACGGTGTTGCCGGCGTCGTCACGGGCGGTGGCCCGCAGCGACGCGTACCCCGGGCCGGCCGGGTGCCGGACGGTGGCCGTCCACCCCCCGCCCTGCTTCTTCAATGCCGCCTTGCGCCAGGTCTTGCCGCCGTCGTAGGAGACGTCGACGGTGAGCGCCACGACCCGGCCGGACGGTGCGCCGGGCTGGCGCTGCACCGTCACCGGCACGGCGAACGTCCGGCCCGCCGGGGCGGAGCTGTCCACCGCCAGCGGCGGCGTGAACCGGACCGCCATGGCCGGGAGCCGGGCCGGCACGTCGCCCGGCACGCGCTTGGAGCGGAACGTCCACGTCGCCGAGACCTCGGTGCTCAGGTCGGTGAAGCCGCGCGTCGCACTCGTCTCCAGCCGGTAGTTCGCCGTCCCCGGCGGCACCGTGAACTCGCCGTAGCCCGGGTAGGGCGACTCACCGACCAGCTTGCCGTTGCGGTAGAGCCGGGTCTGCTCGGTGTCGTTGAGCGAGCCGCCCGGGTGCCCGGCCGCGTCGCTGTGCACCGGCAGCAAGACCACGAGGGTGTCGCCGATACGGGTGATGCCCTCCTCCGGCCACTGCGGCTGCGGGAACGACGGGCCGAACGGGGCCTTGTTCCACTCGTCGCGGTAGGTGTGCCCGGCCCGGTAGCGGGTGGGCACCGACTCCAGCACCGCCCGCGGCTGGAGCCACCCCTGCTCGTCCCGCTCGCCGAAGGCCAGCTCGGCGCTCCAGCGGGTCCGGGTGGTGCTGAGGTGGTCGATCCGCTTGCCGGGCACCCGGACGGGCAGGACGACCGCCGAGCCGCCCATGTTGTAGTCGGGCTCCGCGTACACGACCAGTTCGGTGTCCATTCCGGTGTAGCCGGCCGCGAACCGGTTCGCGACGGTGGCCAGGTCGCCCGGCCGGTAGTGCCGGACGAAGCCGGTCGGGAACCGGCCCGGGAACAGCTCGTTCAGGCCGTAGAAGTACGGGCTGCGCTCGGGCGCTGTCGGCTCGGCCCACTGGCTGGCGAGCGAGCCGACGAACACCTTGTCCGAGACGGTGCGGCCGAGTTGGGCGGAGTGGAGACCCTCGAACCTGTCGGCCCAGAGCCCGAAGCTGTTGTAGTAGTCGCCGAATCCCCAGGCGGCGGAGAGGTCGATCAGCAGTGGCGCTGCGCCACGCTGCGGCACCGTGGTACGGATCGGCTTCGCCCGCCGGGCGTCCAGCGTGAGCCGCTGGTTCCCGGTCACCACCAGTTCCGGCTGGGCGAGGAAGGAGACCTCCGACCAGCCCTGTTCACCGTCCACGAAGATCAGGCTCTGCACGCCGTACCGGCCCTTCGGTACGCGGATGCGGGCCTCGCCGTCGGCGTCGTACACGTCGCGGTAGCTGACGTCGTCGAGCCCGAGCAGCGTGGTGTAGTAGCCGCCGGTCAGTGCGCCGGAGCGGTCCCGATGCGTCACTGTGAGGTCGTAGCTCTCCACCTCGCGGTCGACCGCGAGCGGCGTCACCGCCACCGCGTCGCCGGCTCGGGCGACCAGGCGGCCGGTCCAGTAGCCGTCGGCGCCGAGCCTGGTGTCCACCACGACCGTCACCTGGGCGGTGCCGCCCGCCGGGACGGTGAGCCGGGAGGCGCTGAGCGTGAGCATGCCGGCCGGTGCGGTCCGCCCGCCCGGCCCGGTGAACTCGGTGCTCAGGTCCAGCGTGAGCGGGGTGGTCCCGCCGTTGCGGTAGGTGACCGTCCGGCTGATCGGCTGGTCGTCGGTGTGCGGCCAGGTCGCCACGCCGAACGAGACGGACGCCGGTTCGCTCGTCACCTGCTGGGTGATCGCCCGGGCGACGTCGACCCGGCCCGCGCCCTGCTGGAACGCGGTCTGTCCCGGGTGCGGCTTCGCCGAGGCCATCAGCGTCGCCTTGTAGCGCTCGGGCGTCCAGCCGGGGTGCTGCTGGGCGAGCAGCGCGACCGCGCCGGCCACGTGGGGGGCGGACATCGACGTGCCGGACAGTGAGGCGTACCGGTCCCCCACCGGGTCGCCGATCTGTCCGTTCGCGGCCCGCGCGGCCACGATCTCCACACCCGGCGCGGTGATGTCCGGCTTGATCGCGCCGTCGCCGACCCGGGGCCCGCGGCTGGAGAAGTCGGCGAGTTCGTCGTCCCGGTCCACCGCGCCGACCGCGAGTGCGGCCTCGGCAGTGCCCGGCGAGCCGACGGAACCGTCGGCGCCGTCGTTGCCGGCGGAGATCACGAACAGCGTTCCGTACTGCTCGGTGAGCGTCCCGACCGCCTCCTCCAGCGGGTCGACCTCCGGGGTGTCGCCGCCGCTGAGGCTCATGTTGACCACAGTGGCCCGCTGCTCGGCCGCGGCCCACTGCATGCCCGCCAGGATGGCCGAGTCGGTGCAGCCGTAGACCTCGCACACCTTTCCGGACAGCAGCGTGGCGTCCGGCGCCACGCCCCGGTACTTCCCGCCCGAGGCGGCGCCGCTGCCGGCGATGGTGGAGGCCACGTGTGTGCCGTGCCCGACGATGTCGTCCGGGTTCTCCTCCTCGGTGAAGTTGCGCGACTGCGCGACCCTGCCGGCCAGGTCCGGGTGGGTGAGGTCGACGCCGGTGTCGAGCACCGCGACCCGCACGCCCTTACCGGTCCAGCCGGCGGCCCAGGCGGTCGGCGCGCCGATCTGCGGCACGCTGTGATCGAGTGTCAGCCGCCGCCGACCGTCGAGCCAGATCCGGTCGACACCCCCCGCCGCGTCGAGCCGGGCACCGGAGCGGTCGGCGCTCACCGCCTTCCAGAGCGCGCCGGTGTCGCCCTTGTCGGCGACGACAGCCGCGCCGGCGATCGCCGGCAGGTCGCGGATCACCCGCGCACCGGCGAGCGGGGCCGTCGCCCGCCGGGCCACCCCCGGCCGGTACGTCACGAGCAGCGGTACGGTGCCGCGGCGCGCGTCGTCGTACCCAGCCTCGATCAGCCCGGTCACGTCGAACAGCCGCCGGTCGAGTTTGCCGGCGCGGACCAGCGGGAGTGCGTCCTGCGGCAGCACGGTGAGCCGGTCACGCTCCCGCCCGACCAGGAACTGGATGCCGGCGCGGCCGGCGCCGGGGCGTACCGCGGCACGGCCGCCGGAGGCGACGGTGACCCGGTCGCCGGTGATCAGGGTGACGGTGACCGGGCGGACGCCGGTCTGGGCGGACGGGCCGGTAGGTGCGGACGGGCCGGCAGGCGCGGCGGCCGGCGCGGGCACCGGCAGGCCGAGCGCCAGCGCCAGGCCGAGGCCGAGCGCCGTCAGCTTTCTGCGGTTCCGGAGCAACCTTCCTCCTTCGTCAGGCGTTTCATCGATGAGAGACACATCGACGCGGGTATCAGGATTGCATACCGGGTATGCAACAGGAAGTCGCCGATCCGACGGAACCACCACCCCACTCCCGGGCGGGCCGGGACGATCGAGCGATGACCTCCATGAAGGACCGGATGCTGGCCGGCGAGCGGTACATCGCCGACGACCCCGCGATCATCGCCGACCTGGAGCGCGCGGCCCGGCTCGGCGAACGCTTCAACCGCAGCCCCGCCGACGACCCGCCGGCCCGCCTCGCCGCCCTGCGCGAACTGCTCGGCTCACTCGGCGAGGACGCCTGGGTCCGGCCGCCGCTGTACTGCGACTACGGCTCGCACACGCACATCGGCCCGCGCACCTTCGTCAACTTCAACGCGGTCCTCCTCGACGTCGCCCGCATCACGATCGGCGCGGACGTCCAGATCGGGCCGAACGTGCAATTGCTCACCGCCACCCATCCGGTGGAGCCGGAGGCGCGCCGGGCCAAGTGGGAGTCGGCCCAGCCGATCACTATCGGTGACAACGCCTGGCTCGGCGGAGGCGTGATCGTGCTGGCCGGAGTGACCATCGGAGAGAACACAGTGGTCGGCGCCGGCGCGGTGGTAACCCGCGATCTGCCCGCCGATGTGGTGGCGGTGGGTAACCCCGCTCGCCCGATCAGGAGCCTCACTAAACCATCCTGAGCTGCTGGAACGACCGTTCCAGCGGATGCGGATTCCCGGCCCGTCGCGCACTCTGGGTAGTAGGGCGTTCACCGGGAGGCACAATGGAACGGGTTCTCGAACTGCGGGTGCACGGGGTCTCCAACACCCCGCCGGATCAGCTGCTCGGCCTGACCGCCGCCGTCAACGGTGACGATGCGCAACCAGCGCTCGTCGCCGGTGGTCAGGTGACCGGCTTCTACCGGTCCAGCACCGCGGGCCGGGACGACCCGATCACGGTCGAGGCGTACAGCTGGGGGCAGTTGACCTCCGGCGCGCGGACCCGGCGGGACGTGGAACGAGCGCTGTGGACGCTGATGCTCCCTTTCGCGCTCGCGAACGTCGCGCTGCACGCCCGAGCCGGCATCCCGCCCGACCCGGACCAGGAACGCTGGGCCAGCCGGTCCGGCATCACCGCCTGGCTCATCCGCCTGTTCTGCCTGAGCCTGACCTGCACGCTCGTCCTCACCGTGACCGGCGTCGGGGTGGATCTGATCGGCTGGCAGTGCGTGGAGGCGGACTGCCTCGGCCGGATCCCCGGCCCGTGGGAGTTCCTCGGCGACTCCTGGTGGCGCGAGGACACCCGGGCGCTCGCGCTCGGGCTGATGCTGCCGCTGCTCGTGCTGGCCGCGATCGGGCTCGTCGCCTTCCGCACCTACCAGTACGAGGCGCAGATGCCCGCCGACCCGCACCACCACGCGCCGGTCCGGGAGGGCGGGGAGCCGGTCGAACGACCGGACCCGCGTGAGCCCCCGCAGAACCCGCTCCAGGATCCGACGTTCTGGAACGGCGAGGGGCAACTGCGCCGGGCCGCCGTGCTGCACCTGTGCACCGGCGCGGTCAGCGCCGCAGCCGTACCGGTCGCCGCGGTGCTGATCATGGACCCGCCGCGCGGTGTGCGGGCCGTCGTCGCCTGGCCCACAGTGGCGCTGCTCGCCGCCGTGGTGGTGATCGCCGTGGTCGCGGTCGCCCGGCCCTGGCTGAGCCGGCGGCAGGGCGCCACCCCGCTCGGCCGGTGGAGCGCGGCGGTCGCGACGCTCACCGCCCTGGGACTGGTCGGGACGTTCCTCCTGCTGCTGCTTCCCGACGGGGCGGCCGGGCAGCCGCTGTCGACGTACCGGCCGCCGGACGGGTGCGTGGCCCGCACGGACGCCGCCGGCTGTCACGCCGACCGGTCCCTGCCGGGGTACGACACCGCGATCGCCTGGCTCGTCGCGTACCAGGTGTTGTTGCTGCTCGCCATCGCCGCGGCGAACCGCTCCGGCCGCCGGGCGCTGATCGGACCCGCCGCCGGGATGCTGCTGCTGCCGCTCGGCGCGGCCTGGATCGAACGCGGCCTGCCCGCGCTGCCCGCCGCGCCGGACGCGCTGCGCACCTGGATGCTCGTCGGCCCGGCGGTCGCGCTGGCCACCGCCGGACTGTTCCTGCCCCGCCTGCGGCCGGCGGTGCCGACCCAGCCGCTCGGCGCGTACACCGATCTCGCCTGGCGTGGCTGCGCCCCGGCGGTCATCGCCGGGTTCGGCTGGATGATGGCGGTGGCGTACTGCGCCGGGCTGCTCTACTGGGTCAGCGACCGGCTCGACGCGTCGGCCCAGCCGAGCGGCCCGAGCCGGGTCATGCCGCCGCTGGCCGTCTTCTGGGCCGGGCTGGCCTGCGCGATCGGCCTGGCCGCGTTGATCGGCCTGCTGATCCGGGCCGTCGTCCTGCTGCATCGCCTGCGCCGGACCGAATACGCCCGGCTCGCCGCCACGCCCGGCCTGTCCGCCCACGACCTGCGGCGCTGCCGCGACGTCAGCACCTACCGCGCGCTGCACCGGCTGGTCGGCGAGCACGCGGTACGGCTGCTGGGCTGCTACGCCGCGTTCTGCGCGATCCTGGTCACGCTCTGCTGCGCCGCCGCGCTGTCCGGCGAGCGGCCCAGCCCGCTGTCCCCGTCCGGCTGGCAGACCGCCATCCACTGGACCGCCGAGCGCGGCGACGCCGTCCTCGGCTGGCTGCCGGTGGTGATGGCGGCGCTCGGGCTGCTCGTCTACCGCACCGACTCGGTACGCCGCTCGGTCGGGGTGATCTGGGACGTGTGCACGTTCTGGCCCCGGGCCGCGCATCCGCTCGCGCCGCCCAGCTACGCCGAGCGTGCCGTACCGGAACTCCAGACCCGGGTCGCGGGGCTGCTGGCGCTGCCGCCGCACCACAGCGACCGGATGGACGGCGTCATCCTCTCCGGGCACAGCCAGGGCACCGTCATCTGCGCCGCGGTGCTGCTGCAACTTCCCCGCCGGTGGCGGCTGCGGACCTGGTTCTTCTCCTACGGCTGCCAGCTCACCCGGCTGTACGGGCGGGTCTTCCCGTCCTACTTCGGACCGGAACGGCTGCGGGCGCTCGCCGGCGCGCTGACCTGGCCCGGCGGGCACGTGGCCTGGACGAACTTCTGGCGGGACACCGACCCGCTGGGCTGGCAGGTCAGCGCCGGTCAGCGGGACGTGCCGGTGGCCGACCCGGAGGCGCTGCACCCGTCCGGCGGCGAGGTGGCCGACCCGCCCATCCGCAGCCACAGCGGCTACCCGGAGGCGGTGGAGTTCACCCGGGAGCGGTCGGTGGTGGCCCGGCTGCTGCGCCGCACCGTGCCCTCACCCCGGCAGCGGACCGGCTGACCGTGCGCCACTCCCCGGCGGCGGGTCGGCCGGCGGTGCCCGGCGTCATGCCTGGGGCGGGTCGGCCAGGCGTACCACCAGGTCGGCGTGCCCGGCCGTACCGGCGACCAGCCGGGCGTTCTCCTCGTCGCTGCCCAGCGCCCAGGCGCGGGCCTGCTCCGGCGACTTCCCGTACGCCTCGTGCCGGGCGGTGAGCCGGCGCAGCCGCAGCTCCGCGTCCAGGTCGAGGAACCAGACCTGGTGTACGAGCGTGCGAACCTCCTCCCACGGGTCGTCCCGCAGCAGCAGGTAGTTGCCCTCGGTGACCACCAGGCGCACCTCGGGCGGCACCTCGATGGCCCCGGCGACCGGCTCCTCCAAGTCGCGGCGAAACTCCGGCGCCCACACCGACGTCGGCTCCAGCCGGCGCAACCGGCGCAACATGGAGACGAAGCCGTTGACGTCGAACGTGTCCGGCGCTCCCTTGCGCCCGGCCCGGCCGAGCCGCGCCAGCGCCGGCCCGGCCAGGTGGAACCCGTCCATCGGGACCAGCCGGGCGGCCGGGCCGAGCGCGGCCACGATCCGTTCCGCCAGTGTCGACTTGCCCGCCCCCGGCGCCCCGGCGATGCCGAGCAGTTGCCGCGGGCCGTCCTCGGCCAGCGCACGGGCCCGGGCGATCAACTCGTCGAGCCCGAGCACCTCCGCCTGTGGCATCAGCCCAGCACCGGCTCGCTGATGGTGAACCGCGCCTCGACCGCCGCCTGCACCGGCTGCGGCGCCGGGTCCAGCTCCAGCTCCAGCGCCAGCTCGCCGGACCGCGCGTACGCCGCCTTGACCATCATCGGCGGGCCGGCGCTCATCCCGGTGTCGGACAGCTCGCGCAACGCGATCACCCGGGCGCCGAGCGCCTCGGCGTACTCCCGGGCCCGGACCAACGCGTCGGCGATGGCGGCCTGCCGCACCTCCCGGTAGGCCGGACTGTCCGGCCGCAGCGACCACACCGGCCCGGCCACCTCGACCTGCTCCTGGTCGGCCAGGCGGAGCATCAGGTCACCGAGCGCGGTGAAGTCGGTGGTCGTCACGGTGGTGCTCACGCTGCCCTGGTAGGCGACCACCCGGTCGCCGGAGCGCTTCGTCACCGGCCGGACGTGGACCTGGCCGGTCTCCCGGCGCTCCACCGCGGGCTCGGCGGCGTCGAGCAGCGCGCGCACCGCGGCGGCCCGTTCGGCCAGCCGGGTCAGCGTGGTCTCCCGGTCCCGGTCGCGCGCCACCGCCGTCACGGTGAACCGGGCCAGCTCGGGGGCCACCTCCCGGTACGCCTCACCGCGTACCGCCACGACCGGTGCGTCCGCCATGCCGCTCAGCCTAACGGCGGGGTGGCCGGGAGGTGCCCCATGTAGGTGACCGAGCCGGCCGTCTCCCGGACCTCGCTCAGGTGACCGCCCGCCGCGCCCAGCCCCCGCAGGTACGCCAGCTCGCCCGCGTGGTCGGCGGCCGCCGGGAACTCCCGCCGGTGCGCGGTGAACGTACGAGCCCGCAGCGTGGAGCGGACGTCCCGCCCCTCGGCGAACCGGTCGGCCAGCGCACCGGCGTCGCCACCGCGCAGCGCCTCGGTCAGTTCGTCCAGGAACGCGCCGAGCGCGTCCAGCTCGGCGAGTACGCGGTCCCGGTTGCCGAGCAGCATGTTCGCGGTCCGCTCGGGTGGCCCGCCGGCGACCCGGGTGCCGTCGGAGAAGCTGCCTGCGGCGAGCGTCAGCACCGCGTCCCGCAGCGCCGAGCGGTGCACGGCGCCGGCCAGCGCGCCCGCCAGCACGTGCGGTACGTGCGAGGCGAGCGCGGCGGCGCCGTCGTGCTCCGGGGCGGACATCGGCACCACCCGGGCGTGGAAGACGTCCACCAGCAGCACCGCCAGCCGCCGGAACGCACCCAGGCCGGTCGGCCCCGGGCAGAGCACCCAGGCGGCGCCGTCGAGCAGATCCGGGCTGGCCGCGCCCGCTCCGGCGCGGTCCGCGCCGGCCATCGGATGCCCCGGCACGAAGCGGTGCCCGAGCCCCTGCACGCTGGCGGCGGTGCTCACCGCGGCCTTGACGCTGCCGACGTCGGTGAGCACGCAGGCCTCATCGGTCACGGCGGCGACCCGGGCCAGTGTCGTCGGCAGCGTGGGCAGCGGGCCGCAGAGGAACACCACGTCCCGGCCGGTGACCGCCTCCTCGACCGTGCCGGGCGCGTCGACGCCCCGGTCGCGTACCTGCCGGCGGGCCACCGGATCGGGATCCCAGCCGGCGACGTCGAGCCCGGCGTCGCGCAGCCGCAGCAGCACCGAACCGCCGATCAGCCCGGTGCCGACCACCGCCGCCCGCGCCAGCGCGCCCGCCACGTCAGGCCCCGGCGAGCCGCCCGGCCACCGCGTCCACGTGCTCGTCGGACTCGGTGAGGGCCACCCGGACGTGCCGGGCACCGGCCGGGCCGTAGAAGACACCGGCGGCCACCAGGATGCCGCGCCGGGCCAGCCGGTCCACGGTCTCCCAGCAGTCCTCGTCCCGGGTGAGCCACAGGTAGAGCCCGGCCTCCGAGTGCTCGACGGTGTAACCCGCGCCGGTGAACGCCTCGCGCAGCTTCTCCCGCCGGACGCGGTAGCGCTCCCGCTGGGTGTCGGCGTGCTCCTGGTCGCCGAGCGCGGCCACCATGGCGGCCTGCACCGGGGCCGGGACGATCAGGCCCGCGTGCTTGCGGATCTTGAGCAGCTCGGCCACCAGTGCCGGGTCACCGGCGACGAACCCGGCCCGGTAGCCGGCCAGGTTGGAGCGCTTGGACAGCGAGTGCACCGCCAGCACGCCGTCGTACGAGCCGCCGCACACCTCGGGCGAGAGCACCGAGACGGGCTCGGCGTCCCAGCCCAGCGGCAGGTAGCACTCGTCGCTGGCGACCACCGCGCCGCGCTCGCGCGCCCACTCCACCACCTTGCGCAGGTGGGCGGCGGGCAGCACGCGGCCGGTCGGGTTACCCGGCGAGTTGACCCAGACCAGGCGGACCCGGGGATCCGGGCCCAGGGCGGTCAGCGAGTCGGTGCGTACCGTCGTCGCGCCGGCCAGCCGGGCCCCGTCCTCGTAGGTCGGGTAGGCCACCGACGGCACCACGACCACGTCACCGGCACCGAGCCCGAGCAGCGTGGGCAGCCAGGCCACCAGCTCCTTCGAGCCGATGGTCGGCAGCACGCCCAGGCCGTCGACGCCCGCGCCGCAGGCCCGCGCGACCCAGGCCGCGATCGCGTCCCGCAGGGCGGGCGTACCGGCGGTCAGCGGGTAACCCGGTGCGTTGGACGCGTCGGCCAGGGCCTGCCGGATCAGGTCTGGCACCGGGTCGACCGGCGTGCCCATCGACAGGTTGATGAGACCGTCCGGGTGCGCCGCGGCCGTGGCGGCCGCGGCGTCCAGGGTGTCCCAGGTGAAGTCGGGCAGCCGTGCCGAGACCGGCGTGTGCCGGTTCAGTGGCCCTCGCCGCGCGGCGGCTGCGCGGCGACGAAGGTGGCGTCCTTCTCCACCTTGCCGATCTTCGAGGCGCCACCGGGCGAGCCCAGGTCCTCGAAGAACTCGTAGTTGGCCCCGGTGTAGTCCTTCCACTGCTCCGGGACGTCGTCCTCGTAGAAGATTGCTTCCACCGGGCAGACCGGCTCGCAGGCACCACAGTCGACGCACTCGTCGGGGTGGATGTAGAGCATCCGGTTGCCCTCGTAGATGCAGTCGACCGGGCACTCCTCGATGCATGCCTTGTCGAGCACATCCACGCACGGCTCGGCGATGATGTAGGTCACCGGTCTTCTCCTCCGCAAGACTCGTCGCGATCAACCGCAACGGTAAGAGCCTAGTATCTCGCCGGGGAGGGGGTCGATCGTGCTCCGACAGCAGGACGTGGGACACCGGATCGTGGTCCGCCGGATTGTGGGGATTCGCGAGGGCCGCACGCTGTTCTCCGACGCGCTCGGCGAGCTCGTGGAGCTGAGCGAGACCCACATCACCCTGTCCACCGACGCCGGGCCGCTGCGCGTACCGGTGGCCGAGGTACACCGGGCCAAGCGGGTGCCGCCGGCCCGCCGGCCCACCGCCGCCGCCGTGGTCGCGCTGGAGCTGGCCGCCGACGAGGCTTGGCCCGCACCGGTACGCGGACGGCTCGGCGACTGGCTGCTGCGCTGGGCCGACGGCTGGACCGGGCGGGCGAACAGCGCGCTACCCGTCGGCGACCCGGACCGTCCGCTGCCCGCCGCGCTGGACGCGGTGCAGCGCTGGTACGCCGAGCGCGGCGGCTCCGCCCTGGTGAACACCCCGCTGCCACTGGCCGCACCCGTCGGCGCGGAGCTGGACGCCCGCGGCTGGACGTCCCGGCCTCCGGTACTGGTGCAGACAGTTCCGCTGCGCACCCTGACCGCGCCGCTGCCGCCGTCCGTCGTGCCGCTGCCGGGCGCCGCCCCGCTGCCGGCTGCCGCCTCCGCCGGCGTGCCGCCGGTGACGCTGGCGGACGCGCCCGCCGACGACTGGCTGGCGATCGCCGCCGGGCGCAAGGGCGGGCTGCCGGACGCCGCCCGACAGGTGCTCACCGGGACGTCCCGGGTCCGCTTCGCCGAACTGCGCGAGGACGGCCGGCTGCTCGCGGTCGGGCGGGGCACGGTGACCGGCGAGGGCCGCTGGCTCGGCGTCAGCCTGCTGGAGACGGTGCCGCAGGCGCGCCGCCGGGGACTGGCCGCCGCTGTCGTACGCGCCCTGGCCGGCTGGGGCGCCGCCGAGGGCACCACCGGCGCGTTCCTCCAGGTCGAACAGAGCAACACCGGCGCCGTGGCGCTCTACCGGCGGCTCGGCTTCACCACCCACCACACCTACCTGACCCGGGTCGCCCCGGCGGCCTGAGCGGCGCGACGGTCAGCGCCGGACGACCTTGCGGGGCCGGGTGCGCTTCATCTCGGCGTACCGCTTGAGCTGGCGGGACCGGTAGTCCCGGCCCAGTGCGGTCAGGATCAGGTAGCCGACCAGCACGCCCGCCGCGCTGGCCGCGAGGTAGAGCCAGATCTGGGCGAAGAACAGGCCCGCGCCGCCGCCGAACGGGTTCTCCCCGACCAGCAGCGGGCCGACGAACACGGTGAGCGCCAGCGCGATCGCGACCGCGGCGGCCAGGTCACCGGCCCAGCGGCCCAGCGGCCGGTCGGCGCCCCACCGGAACGCGGTGCCGGCCAGGATCAGTCCGATGACCAGGAACATGGCGAGCGAGACGCGGCCGGACGCGGTGTCGTCGTCCGGGAACGCGAGTTTGATGACCAGCCGGGCCACCACGTTCACCCCGAACAACGCGGCCGCCAGCACGCCCACCGCACGCCACCGCTGACCCATCGCACGCCTCCCGCCGTACCGCCCGCTCCCTCGGCGGGCCCTCTGGCAGGAATGTCTACCACCGCTGCCGGTGCGCCGTCAGCACCTCAGCGGACAGGCGGCGGTGTCACCAGTTGCCGGAAGCCCACCACCGCGAACGTGACCGCGCCGGACACGATCAGCGCGAGGCCCAGCACGTTGTCGCCGACCAGTGCGAGATCGCCCTCGACGGTACGGACACCACCCGCCACGATCACCACGAACCACGGCAGCGCGGCCAGCACGATCGCCCAGCGGCCACCGGTCGACCGGCGCGCGAACGAGCCCAGCAGCACCGTCGACGCCACCACGGCGGCGACCCCGACGGCCACCGCGCCGATCCCGACCAGCGCCTGCGCCACGCCGGAGAGGCCCTGCACGATGTTCCAGGCCCAGGTCGCGAAGATCAGTTCGAGCAACGCGAGCAGGACGCCGGCCCAGACCGTCACGACACCGCCGGCCACCCGCAACGCGCGGTCGAGCGCCCGCTCCGCCGGGCTCGGCGTCGCGGCCGTCGGCGGCTGCTCGGGAAGGGTCGACACGGGTACGGCCGGCAGCGTCACCGGAGACCGGCCGCGACCGGGGATCGCTGCGCGCTGTCCAGGGCGATCCCGGCGAAGAGGTCGTCCTCCCAGCCGTACGGGCCGGCGCCCGGCCCCTTCTCGCCGACCGCGAGCGTGAAGTACTCCACGCCCATGAACTCGCCGCCGAAGTTGCCGGCGATCGAGTAGAGCCAGGAGTTCGCCGGGATCTGGGTGGCGTGGGCGCGCATCGCCGCCTCCTTGGCGGCGTGCTGGTCGGTGGCGTCGATCCGGGCGGCGATCTCCGCGTCCGGCGTGCCGAACGGCAGCTCGTCGGCGCTCTCGATGCCGGCGAACGGGTTGTCCGAGGACTCGGTGAACGTTTCCAGGCCCGCGTCGAGAACGCTGCGCGGCATGGCCGTCCAGTAGACCTTCGCCGGGGCGATCCCCTCGTCCGCGGCCAGTTCCACCGCCCGCATCGCCACCCGGTGCGCCTGGATGTGGTCGGGGTGGCCGTAGAAGCCGTCCGGGTCGTAGGTGACGAGCACCTGGGGGCGGACCTCACGGATGACGTCCACCAGGTATCCGGCGGCGACGTCCAGGTCGGCCTGCCAGAACGCCCGCGGGTGCTCGTTCGTGGCCAGGCCCATCATGCCGGAGTCGCGGTAGCGGCCCGCGCCGCCGAGGAACCGGTGGTCGGTGACGCCGAGCGCGGCGCAGGCCGCCGCCAGCTCCCCGATCCGGTAGCCGCCGAGCTGGTCCGCCTCGGCCGCGCAGAGCCCGGCCAGCGCCGGGACGTGGATCTCGCCCTCCTCGCCCAGAGTGCAGGTGACGAGCGTGACGTGGGCGCCGGTGGCGGCGTAGTGCGCCATCGTCGCGCCGGTGCCGATCGACTCGTCGTCGGGATGCGCGTGGACCAGCAGGAGGCGTCGGTCGGGCAGGGTCGTCACGCCCGTCACTCTAACCGGCGGTCCTGCCCGCTCGACGGTGATGCGTCCGCCCAGGTCGGCCACATCACCCCCGGCGCCCGCCTACGCTGCAGGCGTGGACTTTCCCGAGCTGGCCGCCCGCACCCGTCGGTTCAGCCACGGGGCGCCGCGCGCCGTCGCCGTCGCGGGTGACGGTGCCCGGGTGATCTTCCTGCGTTCCGCGGGACCGGAGGACCCGGCCGACGCGCTCTGGCTGCTCGACGTCGACAGCGGCGAGGAACGACTGGTCGCGGACCCGGCGGTGCTGCTGGGCACCGACGCCGAACCGGCCCGCCTCGCCCCCGGCGAGCGGGCGCTGCGCGAGCGGTTGCGGCTCAGCTCCGGCGGCATCGGCTCGTACGCGCTGGACTCGGCCGGACGGGTGGCCGCGTTCGCGCTGGCCGGGCGGCTGTTCCGGGCCGACCTGGTGCACGGCGACGTGGTCGAGGTGACGGCCGTCGGGCCGGTGATCGACCCGCGGCCCGACCCGGCCGGCGAGCGGCTGGCGTACGTCACCGACGCCGCCGAGGGGGTGCGCCGGGGCCAGTTGCGGGTGGTGGAGCCGGACGGTACCGACAACCTGCTCGCCGGCGAGGACAGCGGCGTCACCTGGGGGCTGGCCGAGCACATCGCCGCGGAGGAGTTCCACCGCTACCGGGGGTACTGGTGGGCGCCGGACGGGCGCAGCGTGCTGGCCGCCCGGGTCGACGAGTCCCGCCTCGAACGCTGGTACCTGCACGACCCGGCCGACCCGGCGACCCCGCCGACGTCGCTCGCGTACCCCGTGGCGGGTGGGCCGAACGCGGAGGTCAGCCTGCACCTGCTCGACCTCGACGGCGGCTGGGTCGACGTGCACTGGGACCGGGAGACCTACCCGTACCTGAGTTCGGTGGACTGGACCGAGGGCGGGCCGCTCATCACCGTGCTGCGCCGCTCACAGCAGCACGGCCTGGTGCTCGCGGTGGACCCGCGCACCGGCGAGACGCAGGTGCACGCCGAGCTGGCCGACCCGCGCTGGGTCGAGCCGATCCCCGGCACCCCGGCGCACCTGCCCGACGGACGGGTGCTGGTCGGCGGCGAGCTGGCCCACGACGGGTACGACGCCCGCTGCCTGTTCGCCGACGGCACGCTGCTCACGCCGCCGTCGCTGTACGTGCGGCGGGTGGTCGGGCGGCTGCCGAACGGCCCGAACGCTGCGGCGGACCTGCTGGTGGAGGCGAGCGAGGGCGAACCGAGCCAGCGTCACCTCTACCGGGTGCGGACCACGATCGGCGGCGGCATGGACGCCCGCCGGATGGGCAGCGATCCGGGCTGGCACACGGCCTCGATCGGCGGGTCCACGCTGGCGGTGGGCATCGCGTCGCTGGAGCACGCCGGGGTCCGCTGGCGGGTGTGGCACGGCGACCGCGAGGTGGGTGAGCTGCGCTCGTTCGCCGCCACCTGCTCGTACGCGCCGCGGCCGACGATGGTCCGGGTGACCGACCGGCGGCTGCCCAGCGCGGTGCTCTACCCGGCCGAACACGTCAAGGGCACCCGGCTGCCGGTGCTGCTGGACATCTACGGCGGCCCCGGCCACCAGGAGGTGGTGGCGGCCCGCAGCGTCTGGCTGGAACGGCAGTGGTGGGCCGAGCAGGGCTTCGCGGTGGTCACCATCGACAACCGGGGCACCCCGGGCATCGCGCCGTCGTTCGAGAAGGCGATCCACCGCCGGGTCGCGGACGTGATCCTCACCGACCAGGTGGACGCGCTCACCGCGCTCGCCGACAAGCACCCGGATCTGGACCTGGGGCGGGTGGCGGTGCGCGGCTGGTCGTTCGGCGGCTGGCTGGCCGGGCTCGCGGTGCTGCGGCACCCGGAGTTGTTCACGTGCGCGATCGTCGGCGCGCCGGTCACCGACTGGGCGCTGTACGACACCGCGTACAGCGAGCGCTACCTGGGCATGCCCGAGGACGGGATGGACGTCTACGCCCACCACTCGCTGGTCGAGCTGGCCGCCGAGCCGCTCGGCGACCCGGCGCAGGCCCGGCCGATGCTGCTGGTGCACGGCCTGGCCGACGACAACGTGCTCGCCGCGCACACGCTGCGGCTGTCGGCGGCGCTGCTGGCGACGGGCCGCCCGCACTCGGTGCTGCCGCTCACCGGCGCGAGCCACCTGGCCGCCGGTGGGGTGTCCGAGCGCCTGCTCCGGCTGGAGCTGGACTTCCTCCGCCGCTACTTGTAAGGAAGGGCCCCTTCTTAACGCCTGCGGTAGAGGAAGGGCCCCTTGTTAACGCGAGGCGTTAACAAGGGGCCCTTCCTTCACCTACGGGCTACTGCTTGACGTACGCGTTGACGAAGTTCGGGTAGCCGAACACGGAGGAGATGAACACCCCGCCCGCCTTGGACCCGTGCACGTTGTACGCCACGTCCACGTAGAGCGGCACCACAGGCGCGTGCTCCTTCATGATCCGCTCGTCGAGCTTGCCCCATTCCGGGCCCTGCTCGGACGGCGGCAGCGCCAGGATCCGGTCCATCTCGGCGTTGATCGCGTCGTCGTTGAAGTACGACTGGTTGCTGTTGCCCTCGGCCTTGATGGTCCGGCCGTCGTAGAGCACCGGCAGGATCGACGCGCCGCTGGGCCAGTCCGCCGCCCAGTTGCCGATGTACAGATCCCAGGGGTTGTCCTTCTTCTTGATCTCGTCCAGCTTCGCGTCGTCCGGGATGTTCCGGACGGTGATCTTGAAGCCGGCGCGCTCCAGGTTGCCCTTGAGCTGGACCGCCTCCGCCTGCTCGGTCGTGTTGTCGGCGACGCCGAGGACCAGCTCGGGGGTCTGGCCGCCGAGCAGCTCCTTCGCCTTCTCCACGTTGCCGTTGGCGCCCGCCGGGTACGCGTCGTACGCCTTGTAGCCGATGGTCGACGGCGGCATCAGCGTGGTGATCGGCTGCGCGACGGTCTGGCCGCCGAGCGCCTTGACCAGGCCCTCGCGGTCGATCGCGTAGTTGAGCGCCTGGCGGATCTTCAGATCCTTGACCCGCTGAGTGTTGATCACGAGCTGGTTGGCGCTCGGGGTCGGCGACAGCAGCGTGCGGGGCTTCAGCGCCGGGTCACCGGCGACCTTGGCCACGAGCGAGGCGGGCACCGAGTTGAACGCCAGCGCGCTCTGGTCGGCACCGTTGTCGGCGATCACCCGGTTGTTGGCGGCGTCGGCGGTCGGCCCGAAGCTCCAGACGAACTGGTCCGGGTACTGGTGCCGCACCGGGTCGGTCTTCGCGTCCCAGTTCGGGTTGCGGTCCAGCGTGAGCTGGACCCCGACCTGGTTCTTGGCGATCTTGTACGGGCCGGACGAGAACGGCTTCTGGTCCAGGTTGACCCCGGTGTCCTTCTCCGGCTTGAGCGGCGCCGTGGTGGGCAGCGAGACCGCGAACGGCAGGTCGCAGCGCGGCTTGGCGAACTCGAAGCGCAGCGTCTTGGCGTCCGGCGTGGTCAGGCCCGGCGGCAGCGACGTCTTGTTCTTCTTGAAGTCCCACTTGGTGTCGTACTGCGCGGTGTCGGCCAGCCACTCCTGGATGTAGGTGGGGCCGCTGGTGAGGTCCGGGTCGAAGGAGCGGGCGATGCCGTACGCGATCTCCTTGGAGGTGATCGGGCTGCCGTCCTCGAACTTCACCCCGTCCTTGACGGTGAATTCCCAGACCTTGCAGTCGTTGTTGACGTTCTTGCCCGGGGTCTCGGCCAGGTCACCGACCAGGACCAGGCCACCCTTGCCGTCGTCCTTCCAGGTGGTCAGGTAGCGGGCGAAGAGCGGGCTGGCCATCAGGCCGGCGAACGAGTACGTCCGCTGCGGGTCCAGGTGGGAGATGGGGGTCTCCCGGATGATGGTGAACGTCCCGCCCTTGGCCGCGCCGTCGATCTCGGCGGCCGGCCCCTGCGAGTCCTTGGGGTCGGTCGCGATGACCCCGGTCTGCTGCCGGTTGGTGTCCACAGTGGTGCCTTCGCCCGTGTTCTCCGAGCAGGCACCGAGTGCCACAACCAGTGCGATGGCGCCGCCAGCGGCGGCCGCTGCGCGTGGTCGCATGTCCTACCTCCTCCACCCGTTCGCCGAGCGCTCCCGCCGACGTCCCGAGGATCGTAAAGAAGAAAAGCTACAAGTTAGGTAACAGTTGTCGATAAATTTCGTCGCGGTTCAGCCGAGCCGCACCCGCGGGTCGATCACCGCGTAGAGCAGGTCCACCACCACGTTCGCCAGCACCACGAAGACCGCCGCGATCAACACGGTCGCCATGATCGTCGGCAGGTCGCCCGCACGGACCGCGTCGACAGCGGTACGCCCCATCCCGTTCAGACCGAAGGTCGTCTCGGTGATCACCGTGCCGCCCAGCGCCCCACCCACGTCCAGACCGGCGATCGTCACCACCGGTGTGATCGCGGCGCGCAGCGCGTGCCGGCCGTACACCTTGCGTTTGGCCAGTCCCTTCGCCCGCGCGGTCCGGACGAAGTCCTCCGACAGCGTCTCCAGCATCTGCGCCCGGGACAGTCTCGCGTAGATCGCGGAGAAGAGGAACGCCAGCGCCACCCAGGCCAGCACCAGCCCGCTCGTCCATTTCAGCGGGTTGTCGAACAACGAGGTGTAGCTCGGTACCGGCAGCAGGCGCAGGTTGTAGACGAAGACGATGAGCAGCACCGCACCGACGAAGTAGAGCTGCAACGAGGCGCCGGTGAGCGAGAAGCCGATCGCGGCCCGGTCCAGCCAACTACCCCGGCGCAGCGCCGAGAGCATGCCCAGACCGACGCCGAGCAGCAGCCACAGGATCGCCGCCGGGATGACGATGCTCAGCGTCACCGGCAGCACCCGGGCGATGGTGTCCGAGACCGCCTCGTTCGACACGTACGACCAGCCGAGGCAGGGGGCGTCGCACCGGCCGCCCTGGGCGCTGCCCAGGTCCCGGCCGGTGAAGATGCCCTTCATGTAGCCGGCGTACTGGCTGATCAGCGGATCACGCAGGCCCAGTTCCTGGCGGACCCGCTCCAGCCGCTCCGGGTTGCAGTTCTTCGGGCACATGCCGGTGACCGGGTCGCGGGGAAGCGCGAAGAACATCAGGAAGCTGAGCACGCTCACCGCGAACAGCGTGAGCGCGGCGGACAGCAGCCGGCGGATGAGGAATCGCGTCATGGTCCGGCCTCCTACCGGGACGACTTCGGGTCGAGCGCGTCGCGCAGCGCGTCACCGAAGAGGTTGAAGGCGAACACGAGCGCGAAGATGGTGACGCCTGGGAAGAAGACGTACGCCGGGTCGGTCTGCAGGTAGTCGAGACTGCGGTAGATCATGCGGCCGAAGCTCGGCGTCTCGTCGGTGAGGCCGACGCCGATGAACGACAACGCGGCCTCGCTGGTGATGTACTGCGGCACCGCGAGCGAGAAGGCGACCAGGATCGGCGCCCAGGCGTTCGGTAGTAACTGCCGGAACAACATGTGCCCGAGGCCCGCGCCGCTGGCCCGCGCCGCCTCCACGAACTCGCGTTCGCGCAGCGCGATGATCTGCCCCCGGACCAGCCGGGCCGTGCCGGTCCAGCCGAACAGGGCGAAGATCGCAATGAGCACACCGATCTGGAAGTACGCCGGCACGGCCTCGCGCTGGCCGTAGAACCGCAGCGCGACGGTCGGCATCAGGGCCAGCGCGATGATCAGGAACGGCATGGCCAGGGTCAGGTCGGTGATCCAGTTGATCACCGTGTCCAGCCAGCCACCCAGGTAGCCGGCGAGCGTTCCCAGCGTCACGCCGATCACGGCGGTCAGCACGGCCGCGGCGAACGCGATGAACAGCGACGTCCGCAGGCCGTGCACCATCCGGATGAAGATGTCCCGGCCGAGACCGGGCTCCAGCCCGAACCAGTGCTCCCCGGTCACGCCACCGGCGTAGCCCAACGGCATGCCGTAGCCGTCGAGGCGGTTCTGGAACTGTTCCTTCGGCCCCACCCCGTACAGCGCCTCGATGAGCGGAACGGCCAGTGCGACGAGCACGAAGAACGCCAGCAGGCCGCCGCTGATCAGCGCGGTGCGGTCCCGCTTGAGCCGCGCGAGGGCGAGCTGGCCGGGTGACCGGCCGACGAACTCCTTCTTGCCGCGGTCGTCGCCCTCATCGGGCGACTCGATCTCGGCGAGCGCGACGCCCTCGACCGGCGACAGGCTCATGGGGACACCTCCACGGTTTCGCCGGTCGGCACGCCGACCGGTCCGCTCTCCGGGTAGTGGCAGGCGGTGAGTTGTCCGCCGCCGTCGCGGGTGGTCAGGGCGGGTTCTTCGGCGGCGCACCGGTCGGTGGCTTTCCAGCAGCGGGTGCGGAAGCGGCAGCCTGATGGTGGGTTGAGGGGGGTGGGGACGTCGCCGGTGAGGCGGATGCGTCCGGCGGGGCCGAGGGTGGTGACGTCGGGGATCGCGGACAGCAGCGCCCTTGTGTAGGGGTGCTGGGGACGGGTGTAGATGGTGTTCCGGTCGCCGATCTCGACGATCTTTCCCAGGTACATGACGGCGACGCGGTGGCAGAAGTGCCGCACGACGGCGAGGTCGTGGGCGATGAACACGAACGCCAGGCCGAGGTCGTGTTGCAGGGTGCGGAGCAGGTTGATGACCTGCGCCTGGATCGACACGTCGAGAGCGGAGACGGGTTCGTCGGCCACGATCAGTTTCGGCTTGAGCGCCAGGGCGCGGGCGATGCCGATGCGCTGGCGTTGCCCGCCGGAGAACTCGTGCGGATACCTGTTGTAGTGCTCCGGGTTCAACCCGACGAGTTCCAGCAACTCCTGCACGCGGTGTTTGACGCCGCCGGGTGGGGTGATGCGGTTGACCTGCAACGGCATGGCCACGATCCGTCCGACCGTGTGCCGGGGGTTCAGCGACGCGTACGGGTCCTGGAAGATGATCTGCAGGTCCTGCCGCAGCCCGCGCAGCTCACCGCGCCCGGCGTGGGTGATGTCCCGGCCCGCGAAGGTGATGCTGCCGGCGGTGGGTTCCAGCAGCCGCACCAGCATCCGCCCGGTCGTGGTCTTCCCGCACCCCGACTCCCCCACCAGGCCGAGCGTCTCACCCGGCCGCACGTCGAAGTCCAGCCCGTCGACCGCCCGGACGGCACCCCTGGCACGGAAGCCCTCACGCACCGGGAAATGCTTGGTCAGCCCCCGCACCGACAGCAGCGGCTCGGTCTCGGCGCTCATCGGGCCACTCCCACCTGGGCGATGTCCTGCTGGTAGATCCGGGTCCGCTCCGCCGTCGACAGATGACAGGCCACCAGGTGTCCCGCCTCGCCGGCCGCCCGCAGCTCGGGGACCTCGGTGCGGGAGCGGTCACCGTTGACGTCGGCATAGCGGCAGCGCGGGTGGAACGCGCAGCCCGACGGCAGATTGATCAGGCTCGGCGGGTTGCCCGGGATCGGCACCAGGTCCGCGTCGGCGTCGCCGTGCAACGACGGCACGCTCGACAACAACCCCCACGTGTACGGATGCTGCGGTCGCCGCAACACCTGCTCCACGCTGCCCTGCTCCACCGCCCGGCCCCCGTACATGACCAGGACCTCGTCCGCGACCTGGCTGACCACACCCAGGTCATGCGTGATCAGGATGATCGCCGACCGGAACTCCTGCTGGAGGTCACTGAGCAGGTCCAGGATCTGCGCCTGCACCGTCACGTCCAGGGCCGTGGTCGGCTCGTCGGCGATCAGCAGGTCGGGGTCGTTGACCAGGGCCATCGCGATCATCGCCCGCTGCCGCATCCCACCGGAGAACTCGTGCGGATACTGATCGAACCGCCTCGCCGGCTGCGGAATGCCCACCCGGTCCAGCATGTCCACCGCCCGCGCCCGGGCCTCACGCTTCCCGGCCTTCGGATGGTGCACCCGGTACGCCTCGGCGATCTGCTTGCCGACGGTGTAGTAGGGGTGCAACGCCGACAGCGGATCCTGGAAGATCATCGCCATGTCCCGGCCCCGCAACCGACGAATCTCCTCCTCACCCCGGCCCACCAACTGACGCCCACCCACCGAGATCTCCCCCGAGATGGCCGTCCGCTTCACGTTGTGCAGACCGAGGATCGCCAGCGACGTCACGCTCTTGCCGGACCCGGACTCCCCCACGATCCCCAACGTGCGACCCCGCTCGACGGCGAACGACACGCCGTCCACGGCCTTGACCACACCGTCCTCGGTGTCGAACCGCACCCGCAGATCCGTGACCTGGAGATAGGGCCCGTCGCCGGATCGCTGCTCCGGCACCTCCGGGCGGTCCGGCTCCCCGGACGGCACCGCCTCCGACCTGCCCATTGACCGCCTCCCCTTCGGTGATGAAGAGAACCTACAGGAAAACCCAGGAGGCGAAAATAAGCTACATCGAGTGGTCTGTCAGCGGCCGTAGCGTAACGACATGTTTTCTGGTCCGTCGATCCTGCCGCGGAGCCAGACCCACCACCCGCGCTCCCGGTGGGCGGGGCTCGGCCCGCCCACCGGGAGACATCAGCCTGCGGCGGTGAGGGTGAGGACCACCGGGCCGCCGGGAAGCGTGCGGCTGTCCGAGCGATCCGGCATGTTCCACGCGGTGCTGTTCCGGGCGGCGTCGCTCAGCTCGAAGCCCACCGTGTACGCCCCGGCGGGCAGATCCTGCCACCACGGAAGGTAGAGCCACGCGGTAATCGTCCCGTCGGGGGCCTGGCTGCTACCCCCACCCGACTGGGACACCACCTCGCCGTTGGCGTCGTACACGTAGACGCTCACGCTGGTGATCGGTGCGACCTTCACATCGGCGTCGATGGTGAGCTTGATCGAGGTCTGCCCCACCTCGCTCACCGGCAGCGAGGACGGGTCGAGGCTGGCGCTGCGAGCCGTCGGCGGCTCGGTGCTCGGCACCCGCGTGATCGTCAGATCCGGATCCGGCGCGCCGTACATGCTTCCGTAGAGCGCGACGTTGCCGGCACCGTCGACCACCGCCAAGCCCTCGACCTCACACTGCGCGGTCTGCTGATACACCATGACCTTCACGGCGAC
Source organism: Micromonospora sp. WMMB482 (assembly GCF_019038635.1). NCBI lineage: Bacteria > Bacillati > Actinomycetota > Actinomycetes > Micromonosporales > Micromonosporaceae > Micromonospora > Micromonospora sp. WMMB482. The sequence goes on from NZ_JAHOPD010000020.1 coordinate 1,274,038, forward strand.
ACGACCGTCCGCCCTGGTGGTCGGGAGACCCCACTGCTGGCAGCCGCCGACGAGATCGAGCTGCACTGTCGACAGACCCTTGCGGGTGTCGGTCACGACCATGGTGATGTCGGTCATCACCGAGTCACGCCAGTTGTCCACCGGGTTCGGTTCGATCGCGAAGTCGCCGGCCCGTACCGTCGAGTTCGTCGTCGTGGTGACGGACGGCGCGGTCGGGTTCTTGTAGGTGGTCGTCCCGCCGGCGTTGTTGCGCAGCACCAACGCGGCAACCCGCCAGTTGCCGGTGGCGGCGTCCGCGGGCACGGTCACGTCGATCACGCACGGCATGTAGATGCCGTCCTGCTGGCCGCCGGTGACCCGGCCGCATCGCAGCCCGGTGCTGTACTCGTCCCGCTCCCACGTGAAGGCGGTGGTGACGCTCGCGCCGCCCGGACCGGCCAGCCGGATGGTGCCCTTCCAGAAGCCGGACTGCCCGTCCTGCACGGTGAAGTCGTAGGTCACAGTGGCCGCGCCGTTCCCCACGTAGAAGTAGGGACGGCGCACCGGGGAGCTCAGCGAGATGGAGTCGGCGCTCGGCCCCGACGAGTCGATCAGCGTCCGGGCCGTGAATTGGTAGCCGAACGCCTGGAGGCGGGTGCCCGAGACCGTGGTGGTGGTGCCCTGGGAACCGATGGTGACCTTCGTGACCTCCCAGATCGCGGTGTCCGCGTCGGAGTAGGCCCGCACCGGAAGGTCGAAGGAGTATGTGGACTCCTGCGGCGTGCCCGACTCGTACACACCGTCACCGCAGCAGGTCTCCTGGTACGCGTAGCGCGCGACCAGGTCGTGACCGACCAGTTCACCGGTGACGGTGCTGCGCATGCGCATGGTCACGGTGCCGAAGATGGAGCCGGCCTCCGGGTCGGTGTTGGTGACCGTCCAGGTGAGCTTGTTGCTGGCGTAGTTGCCGGTGGCGTCGACCGTGTCGTTGGCGAAGGCGAGGGCGGTGAGCTTGAGTCGCGGGGCCGCGGCGTGGGCGGCAGTGGCACCGAACATGGTTGCGGCGACCATGACGACGAGCGTCAACGCACCGCGGAGTAGTCGGTGCGCGGAAGTGGCAGACATGGACCATTTCTTATCAGCGTCCGGCGGCTCGGGTTGTCCCGTTCACGCGCAGGTCGGCATCGATTTCGCCACAGCCCACCTCGGAGCCGGTCGGATGACGTCGTCCCCTGACGGATGTCGGTGCGCTGGCCTAGGGTCGGGCGCATGAGCGAGTTCGACGCGGCGACCGCCGCTGTCCAAGCCGCCCTCGACGCGGGCGCCCGGTACGCCGACGCCCGGGTCATGCACCGCCGCTACGAGTCGATGTCGGCACGCAACGGCGACATCGAGGAGCTGAGCCAGGACGAGAGCATCGGGCTGGGCGTACGCGCGCTCGTCGGATCGGGGTGGGGCTTCCATGCCGTACCCGATCTGTCCGACGCCGCGGCCCGCGACGCCGGTCGGCGCGCCGCGGCGATCGCCACCGCGAGCGCGCGCGTTCCCGGCCCGCCGATCGACCTGGCGCCGGTGGAGGCGACGGTGGCGAGCTGGGCCTCGGACTGCGCGGTCGACCCGCTCGGGGTGCCGCTGTCGGACAAGGGCGACCTGCTGGTCCGGGCCACGGCGACGATGCGTGAGCACGGCGCCGACCTGGCCGAGGGGCTCTACCAGATCTGGGACACCTCGAAGTGGTTCGTCTCCAGCGAGGGCCACCGGATCGACCAGCGCATCCGGGAGTGCGGCGGCGGCATCTCGGCCACCTCGATCGGTGACGGCGAGACCCAGCGGCGGTCCTACCCGAGCTACCGCGGGCAGTACGGCACCACCGGCTGGGAACTGGTCACCTCGCTCGACCTGGGCGCGCACGCCGCTCGGATCGCCGAGGAGTCCCGCGAGCTGCTCACCGCGCCGCTCTGCCCGGCCGGCGAGACCGATCTGATCCTCGGCGGCGAGCAGCTCGCGTTGCAGATCCACGAGTCGGTCGGGCACGCCATCGAGCTGGACCGCATCCTCGGCTGGGAGGCGGCGTTCGCCGGCACCTCCTGGCTCGACCTGGCCCGCCTCGGCTCGCTGCGCTACGGCTCCGAGCTGATGAACGTGACGATCGACCCGACCATCCCGGGCGCGCTGGGCAGCTTCGGCTTCGACGACGAGGGCTCCCCGGCGGTCGCCCGGGACGCGGTCCGCGAGGGGCGGTGGGTCGGGGTGCTCGCCGGCCGGGACTCGGCCGCCGTCGCGGGCCTGGACTACGGCGGGAGCGTACGGGCCGACGGCTGGGCCCGGCTGCCGATGGTGCGGATGACGAACGTGGGCCTGGAACCCGGCCCGCATACGCTCGACGAGATCATCGCGGCCACCGACGACGGGGTGCTCATGGACATCAACCGGTCCTGGTCGATCGACGACAAGCGGCTCAACTTCCAGTTCGGCTGCGAGGTCGGCTGGGAGGTGCGCAACGGCCGCCGGGGCGGATGCTGCGCAACCCCACCTACACCGGCATCGGGCCGGTCTTCTGGCGCTCGATGGACATGCTCTCCTCGGAGACGGTCGCCTGGGGCACGCCCAACTGCGGCAAGGGGCAGCCCGGCCAGGTCGGGCACACCGGCCACCCGGCCGCGCCGGCCCGGTTCCGCGGCGTCCGGGTGGGGGTGCGGGCATGAGCGAGCGCAGCGAGCGAATCGGCAGGCTCAGGGCGACGGTGCCTCATGACGGCACGGAGCGAAGCGGAGTGCCGGCATGAGCGAGCGCAGCGAGCGAATCGGCAGGCTCAGGGCGACGGTGCCTCATGACGGCACGGAGCGAAGCGGAGTGCCGGCATGAGCGCCGAGCTGGAGATCGCCGCCGGGGTGGTGGACCTGGTCCGGCACACCGCCGGTCCGGCCGCCGAGGCCGAGGTGCTGGTGACCCGCTCCGACCTGGCGCTGACCCGGTTCGCCAACTCGTTCATCCATCAGAACGTTTCCGAGACCGGCGTCGCCGTACACCTGCGGTTGCATGTGGACGGGCGGACCGCGACCGGCAGCGGCAGCCGGGTCGACGCCGACGGGCTGGCCGCCCTGGTCGATCGGACCCGGGCGGCGGCCCGGCTCGCGCCGCCCGACCCGGCCTGGCCGGGGCTCACCACGCCGACGCCCGTGCCGTCGGGCCCGTCCGTCGACGAGGCGACCGCGTTCGCCTCCCCTGACGAGCGGGCCGAGCGGGTACGCGCGTTCGTGGACGCGGTCGAGGGCCTGGAGGCGGCCGGCTACTGCCGCACCGCGTACCGGTCCGGGGCGTTCGCCAACTCGGCCGGGCACACGGCTGTGGGCCGGGCGGCCGAGGCGGCGATGGACGGCATCGCGCGCGCCGGCGGCGCCGACGGGGTGGCGCGGCTCTGTGCGGACCGGCTGGCCGATCTCGACGGCGCGGCGCTCGGCGCCCGTGCGGCGGCCAAGGCACTCGCGGCGGCCGACCCGGTCGAGCTGCCGCCCGGGCACTACGAGGTGGCGCTGGAACCGGCTGCCGTCGCCGACCTGTTGCAGAACCTGGCCTGGTACGGCTTCAACGGCAAGCGGTACGCCGAACGGCAGTCCTTCGCCGAGCCGGGCACCGCACAGTTCGACCCTTCGGTGACGCTGGTGGACGACCCGCTGCACGCCAGCACGCTGCCGTTCGACCTGGAGGGCACGCCCCGCCGGGCGTTGCCGCTGGTCGAGGGCGGCACCACAGGCGCGGTGGCGTACGACAGGCGCGGCGGCGCCGAGGCGGGCGCCGGGTCCACCGGCCACGGCATGCCGGGCAGCGCGACGTTCGGCCCGATCCCGCACAACATCCGCCTGCTGGCCGCCGGTGTCGACGCCGGTGTGGAGTCGGCCGCCGGGCCGTTGAGCGCGGGCGTGACCGGGGCGGTGGGCGACCCGGACACCGCCGCGCTGGTGGCCGGGATGCGGCGCGGGCTGCTGGTCAGCGACTTCTGGTACACGCGGGTGCTGGACCCGAAGCAACTGGTGGTCACCGGGCTGACCCGCAACGGCGTGTGGCTGGTCGAGGACGGTGTGCCGACCCGGGCGGTGCGCGACTTCCGGTTCACCGAGTCGTACCCGCGGGCGCTCGGGCCGGGCCGGGTGCTCGGCCTGGGCCGGACGGCGGTCCGCCAGCCCGACCGCGTGGACGGTTCCTGGTACGAGACGCCCGCGCTGCGGCTGTCCTCCTGGCACTTCACCGGCGGCGCGTCCGGGTGACCGGGTGCGCCGCCGGGCGCACCGGGTCACCGGCCGGCGCACCGTTCGACCGAGCCACCATATTGATCATGATTCGACTCTTTCCAAGCTGCGGGACACACGGGACACTGCGTTGCGCGGCCGGGGCCGTGAAGATCGGCGTAACGTGTGTCACTTAGCCGCACCGGTTCGCCGGTGTGGCCTCGCGCGTGCGCAGGACGTGACAGTGACGTCAGGGAGATGACTCGAATGACAACTACGTCGGCCAGGACGCCGAGACCGCAGCCGCGGGGAGGGCGGGCACGCGCCGCCATCGCGGCGAAGACGTTGCGGACCGACAGATGGTGGTTCGCCCCGCTGATCACCGTGGTGGGGCTCAGCGCGTGGGTCATCTACGCGACGGTCCGGGTCTTCATGCACAAGTGGTACTGGGTGGAGCAGTACCACTACCTGACGCCGTTCTACTCCCCCTGCGTCACCGACCGCTGTGTCGAGGGCTCCTCGCACTTCGGCCAGTTCCTGCCCGGCTGGTGGATCATCCCGGACGCGGCGCTCACCCTGCCGTTCCTGCTGCTGTTCCGCCTGACCTGCTACTACTACCGCAAGGCGTACTACCGGTCGTTCTGGCTGTCGCCGCCGGCGTGCGCGGTGCCGGACGGGCACCAGTCGTACAGCGGCGAGACGCGGTTCCCGCTGCTCGGGCAGAACCTGCACCGCTACTTCTTCTACGCCGCCGCGATCATCTCGCTGATCAACACCTGGGACGCGATCCTCGCCTTCCACTCCCCCGAGGGCTTCGGCTTCGGCCTGGGCAACATCATCCTGCTGGTCAACGTGGTGATGCTGTGGGCGTACACGATCTCCTGCCACTCCTGCCGGCACATCATCGGCGGGCGGCTCAAGCACTTCTCCAAGCACCCGATGCGCTACAAGGCGTGGACCGGGGTGTCCTGGTTGAACGTCCGGCACATGCAGCTCGCCTGGATCACCCTGGGCACCCTGGCGCTCACCGACTTCTACGTGATGGCGGTCGCCGCCCGCTGGATCAACGACCTGCGGTTCATCAACTGAGAGCCTGGACATGACTGAGACGCGAATCGAACGACACCACTACGACGTCGTCGTGATCGGGGCCGGTGGTGCCGGCCTGCGCGCGGCGATCGAGGCCCGGCTGGCCGGCAAGAAGACCGCGATCATCTCGAAGTCGCTGTTCGGCAAGGCGCACACGGTGATGGCCGAGGGCGGCGCCGCCGCCGCGATGGGCAACGTGAACTCGCGCGACAACTGGCAGGTGCACTTCCGGGACACCATGCGCGGCGGCAAGTTCCTCAACAACTTCCGGATGGCCGAGCTGCACGCCAAGGAGGCGCCGCAGCGGATCTGGGAGCTGGAGACGTACGGCGCGCTGTTCGACCGCACCAAGGACGGCAAGATCTCGCAGCGCAACTTCGGCGGCCACGAGTACCCGCGCCTGGCGCACGTCGGCGACCGTACCGGCCTGGAGCTGATCCGCACGCTCCAGCAGAAGATCGTCTCGCTCCAACAGGAGGACAAGCAGGAGTTCGGCAGCTACGACGCGCGGATCCGGGTGTTCTCCGAAACCACGATCACCGAGCTGCTGCTCGACGGCGACCGCGTGGCCGGGGCGTTCGGGTACTACCGCGAGTCCGGCGAGTTCGTCCTGTTCGAGGCGCCTGCGGTGGTGCTGGCCACCGGCGGCGTCGGACGCTCCTACAAGGTCACCTCGAACTCCTGGGAGTACACCGGCGACGGCCACGCGCTGGCGCTGCGCGCCGGCGCCACGCTGATCAACATGGAGTTCCTCCAGTTCCACCCGACCGGCATGGTCTGGCCGCCCTCGGTGAAGGGCATCCTGGTCACCGAGTCGGTACGCGGCGACGGCGGGGTGCTGAAGAACTCCGAGGGTAAGCGGTTCATGTTCGACTACGTCCCGGACGTGTTCCGCAAGCAGTACGCGGAGACCGAGGAGGAGGCGGACCGCTGGTACACCGACCCGGACAACAACCGGCGCCCGCCGGAGCTGCTGCCCCGCGACGAGGTCGCCCGCGCCATCAACAGCGAGGTCAAGGAAGGCCGGGGTACGCCGGCCGGCGGCGTCTACCTGGACATCGCCTCCCGTAAGTCGGCCGAGGAGATCCGCCGCCGCCTCCCGTCGATGTACCACCAGTTCAAGGAGCTGGCCGACGTCGACATCACCAAGGAGCCGATGGAGGTCGGCCCGACCTGTCACTACGTGATGGGCGGCGTCGAGGTGGACCCGGACTCCGGCGCGGCGTACGGCACGGTGCGCGGGCTCTACGCCGCCGGTGAGGTGTCCGGCGGCATGCACGGCTCCAACCGGCTCGGCGGCAACTCCCTGTCCGACCTGCTGGTCTTCGGCAAGCGCGCGGGCGGGCACGCCGCCACGTACACCGACCAGCTCACCACCCGCCCGGCGGTGTCGGTGGCGGCGGTGGAGGCCGCTGTGGAGACGGCGCTGGCGCCGTTGCAGCGGGACACCGGCGAGAGCCCGTACCAGCTCCAGCAGGACCTCCAGGTCGTGATGGGAGATCTGGTCGGAATCATTCGCCGGCAGAACGAGCTTGAAGACGCCATGCGCAGGCTGGCCGAGCTGCGGGAGCGGGTGGCGAAGGTGAGCGCGGCCGGTGGCCGGCGCTACAACCCGGGCTGGCACCTGGCGCTGGACCTGCGCAACATGCTCGTGGTCTCGGAGTGCACCGCGATGGCGGCGCTGGAGCGGCAGGAGTCGCGCGGCGGGCACACCCGGGAGGACTACCCGGCGATGGACCCGAAGTGGCGGAGCGTCAACCTGGTCTGCTCGCTGGACGGCGACACGGTCCGGCTCACCCACAAGCCGCTGCCGAACATGCGCCCGGAGCTGATCGGGCTGTTCGACCGGGCCGAGCTGGCCAAGTACCTGACCGACGAGGAACTCGCCGAGTTCGACGCCCTCACCGAGGAGGCGAACAACTGATGGGAAGTAAGCGCCAGTTCCGCATCTGGCGGGGCGACGAGGCCGGCGGCGACCTGAAGGACTACACGGTCGAGGTGAACGAGGGCGAGGTGGTCCTCGACGTGATCCACCGGCTCCAGGCCACCGAGGCGCCGGACCTGGCGTGCCGGTGGAACTGCAAGGCCGGCAAGTGCGGCTCCTGCTCGATGGAGATCAACGGCAAGCCGCGGCTGGGCTGCATGACCCGGATGTCGACGTTCGAGGAGTCCGAGACCGTCACGGTCACCCCGCTGCGCACCTTCCCGGTGATCCGGGATCTGGTCACCGACGTCTCGTTCAACTACGAGAAGGCCCGGGAGACCCCGGCGTTCGCGCCTCCGGCCGACGTGGCACCCGGCGACTACCGGATGGAGCAGGTCGACGTCGAGCGCTCGCAGGAGTTCCGCAAGTGCATCGAGTGCTTCCTGTGCCAGAACGTCTGCCACGTGATCCGCGACCACGACGAGAACAAGCCGGCGTTCTCCGGTCCCCGGTACTTCATCCGGGCGGCCGAGCTGGACATGCACCCGCTCGACGCGCGCACCGACCGCCGGGAGTACGCGCAGTCGGACATGGGGCTCGGTTTCTGCAACATCACCAAGTGCTGCACCGAGGTCTGCCCCGAGCACATCAAGATCACCGATAACGGGATCATCCCCATGAAGGAACGGGTCGTCGACCGCAGGTACGATCCCCTTGTGTGGCTCGGTAACAAGATCTTCCGGAGGGGTCAGGTGCCTCAGACCAGCGCGACCAGCGGGCATTCCAGCGGTGCCGTCACGTCCGGAGGGACGCACGGCGGGGCGCACGCGCACGGCGGCGGTTCGCACGCCGGCGGGGTGCACTCGCACGCGGGAGGCTCGCACGACAGCGCCGCCGAGCGTCAGGCCCAGCAGGGCGTCAACTGGCACCGCGAGGTGCCGCACCCGACCGCCCCGGCGGTGGACGCCAACGGCAAGCTGCCGCTGACCGAGCTGACCTTCAACAAGGCCGCCGCGCCGTCGCCGTTCGGCGACGACGTGACGTTCCCGCTGCCGCCGGAGCACCTCAACTTCGCTCACCCGCAGCAGGACGAGCCGAAGCACTGAACAGCAGCGCGACGATGACGGGGGCCGGCGGCACGAGCCGCGGGCCCTCGTCCCGTTTCCGCCCGGACGCCCGGTTCGCCGGGCGGACCGGCCCGCGCCGCGCTCGCTCAGGGGGCGTCGAGCCGCGACCGCAGCGCGGCCACGATCGGCACGTCGGCCGGCAGCCAGTCGACGCTGTCCAGCTCGGCGGCGGAGAGCCAGCGCAGCTCGGCGTGTTCCAGGGCCTTCGGCTCGTCGCCGTGCAGCAGGCGGGCGGCATAGACGCGCAGCACGGACCGGCCGTGCGCCATCCGTACGTCCCGGCCGACACGCGCGCCGACCGCCACCCGTACGCCCAGTTCCTCGGCACACTCCCGGGCCAGCGCGTCGGTCTCGGTCTCGCCCGGCTCGACCTTTCCGCCCGGGAACTCCCAGCGCCCCGCCACCTCGGGGGGCGCGGAGCGCTCGCATGCCAGCACCCGGCCGCCCTCGATGATCGCCGCCCCGACGACCACCCTCGGCTCCCGCCGGTCGGCCTGCCCGCTTCCGCTAACCCGTTCGGTCCGCACGGGCCACCAGCGTGCCAGATCAATCGGCGGTTTGGGTAGCTGCGGCGGCCGTCAGGTCAGCAGAACACGGAAGTGTGGGCGTGGACACACCATCTGAGCGGCGAGAGACTAGAGGGCGTCGACTGGGACACGGGATGGCGACGATTTGGCCACAAGCCGGCAACGACGCCTGGGAGGTGCGGTGATGCGCGTGCTGTTCAGCGGCCGGGCGAAGCACGACTACCTCAGCGACGCGCTAGCCCTGCTGTCCGGATGGACGCGCGAGGGCGAACAGATCCGCCGCACGATCGTCCTCGACGACACCCAGCACGCCGCGCTCACCGAGCGGGTGGCGGTGGTCGCCGACGCGCTGCGGCTGCGCCCCGAGATCAGCCGCCGGGCCGGACGTACGCAGATCAGGCTCGGGCACGGCGACGGCGAGCCACTCACCGAGGGCGAGGTGCTGCTCGCGGCGCGCATCGAGGACGCGGTCCGCGCGGTCACCGAGCCCTGAGCCGCTGGCGCGCCCCGCCTACCCTCGGGTGCATGTCTGGCCCCACGTACGACCGCAAGGAACAGTTCCAGCAGATCCAGAGCGGGTTGCTGCCCGGTGAGCAGATCATCGCCGTCTACGACGCGGTCGGCACCGGCACCGGATTCATCGGCCTGACCGACCGGCGGGTGATCATCCAGGACCGCTCCTTCGTCGGCAAGCGGTACGCGATCACCAGCATCCCGTACTCGAAGATCACCAGCGTGAGCGTGGTGAGCAACAAGTCCTGGGGTGGCTCGTTCTTCTCCACCGGATCGATCGCGGTGCACGTCGGCACGCACACCTACGAGGTCGAGTTCCGGGGCGCGCAGAAGAGCCACCACGTGCACAACGTGATCCTGCACCACATCTCCTGACCCGCCTGGCACAATCGCCGCCATGCGGGGGCTGAGGGCGCGATGGCGGGCCTGGGGCGACCGTCGGCGGGCCGTACGGCTGCTCCGCCGGCTCCTGGTGCTCGCCACCGTCGCCGTGATGCTACTGGGCACCGCCACGGTCGCCAGTGTGAGCTGGGTCCGCGCCGCCGCCGAGGGCCGCCTGTTCGACGCCGCGGACGCCCCGGAGACGCCGGTGGCCCTGGTGCTGGGCACCAAGGTGGAGCCGGACGGCACGCCGGCGTCGTTTCTGGCCGGCCGGCTGGAGATCGCCCGCCGGTTGTACGCCGCCGGCAAGGTCCAGGTGCTCCTGCTCTCCGGCGACAACATGGACCGGGACTACGACGAGCCGGGCGCGATGCGGCGCTGGCTCGTCGACAGAGGCGTCCCGGCGGAGAAGACGGTGCTGGACCACGCCGGGTTCGACACGTACGACTCGTGCGTGCGCGCGCACCGCGTCTTCGGGGTCCGTCGGGCCACTGTGGTCACCCAGTCGTTCCACCTGCCGCGCGCGGTGGCGCTCTGCCGCGACGCCGGCATCGACGCCGTCGGCGTCGGCGACGACACCGCCCGCCGGCACGCCGGCCAGTCGCGGATCAGCTCCACCCGGGAGTACGGCGCGTGCGTGAAGGCCGCCGTGGACGTGCTCACCGGGCGTGACCCGGTCCACCTCGGCCGCCGGGAGACCGGAGTGGACGACGCGCTGCGGGCGTAAACCGGTTGTCCCCCGGCACCGCTGCTGGTCTGCTGAACCCCTCGAAGCCGACCGGAGGGAGCACCGCCATGCCGAACGCTGCGAAGCCCAGCCGACCCGTTGTCACCTCATCCGAAACGAGGCTTCGTCTTGTCGTACCCCATTCCGGCGGAGGTCACTGACCTCTCGCCGCGTCGCGTCCCTTCCGCCCGGCGGGAGGGCGCGTGATGTCCGTCTTCGACGATCCCGGCCTGTTCGGCCGGCTCTGGGCCGCCACCTACGACGGCCCCGGCAATCCCGACCCGGCTCCGGCCGTCGACTTCCTCGCGCCGCTGGCCGAGGGCGGCCCGGTGCTCGAACTGGCGGTAGGCACCGGCCGGGTGGCCCTGCCGCTGGCCGCCCGCGGCCTCGCCGTCGAGGGCGTCGAGGCGTCCCCGGAGATGGTGGCGCACCTGCGCGCCAAGCCGGGCGGCGCGGACATGAACGTCACCATCGGCGACATGGCGGACGTCCCGGTCGCCGGGCCGTACCGTCTGGTCTTCCTGGTCTTCAACACGCTGTTCAACCTGGTCTCGGAGGAGCGCCAGGCGGCGTGCTTCCGCAACGTCGCCCGGGTGCTCGCGCCCGGCGGGGCGTTCGTCATCGAGACCTTCGTGCCCGACCCGGCGGACTTCGACCGGGACGAGCAGGTCCAGGTGCGGGAGGTGACCGAGGATTCGGCCACCATCCGCGTGCACCGGTACGACCGGGCGGCGCAGACGTTCGTCCGGCAGACCGTCACGTTCGACGCCTCCGGCGTGCACCTCAAGCCGTTCGCCATGCGGTACGCCTGGCCGGAGCAGATCGACGAGCTGGCGGAGCGGGCCGGGCTGCGGCTCACCGAGCGGTACGCCGACTGGGACCGGACGCCGTTCGACGAGGAAAGTCGTTCGCACATCTCCGTCTACCGGCGGCGGTAGCGCTCACGCCGAGGGGCCGGGCATCCCGTCCCGGCCCCTCGGCCGCGCGCCTACGCTGACGACCGCCGGGTCCGGACAGGAGGGGCCGATGACCGTCACCGTCGCCGCCATGGACGACTCGCACGCCGGCGCCGTGCTGGAGATCTACCGCCTCGGCATCGCGGAGGGGAACGCCACGTTCGAGACCGAGCCGCCGGACTGGGCGCGCTTCGCCGCCACCCGGCTGCCCGGCCACCGCTGGGTGGCGCTCGACGAGGCGGGTGCGGTGCTCGGCTGGGTGGCCTGCTCGGCGGTGTCGGACCGCTGCGTCTACGCCGGCGTGGTGGAGCACTCCGTCTACGTGCACCCGCAGGCGCGCGGGCGCGGCGTCGGCCGGTTGCTGCTGGACGCGCTGATCGCCTCCACCGAGGCGGCCGGGATCTGGACCATCCAGTCCGGTGTGTTCCCGGAGAACACCGCCAGCCTCGCGCTGCACGCCACGTGCGGCTTCCGGGTGGTCGGCACCCGCGAGCGGGTGGGCCGCCACCACGGCACCTGGCGGGACGTCACCTTGATCGAACGCCGCAGTCCCCGCATCTGACCCCTTGATCACCCGGTTGGTCAGGCGCCGACCAGGTGACGGCGCACCAGGGCGTCCCGCTCCAGGATCAGGTCGACCATCTGCCAGAACTCGGCGAGCCGGGGATGGGTCAGGCCCTCCTCGCGGCTGAGCTTGCGGCCGAAGATCGGGCTGTTCCCGGCGACCTCACCACCGTTGACGAGCGTCGCGGCCGGCTCCGGCGAGCCGGCCACCGGCCCGACCCGGCAGCCGAAGGTGACGTGGTCGTCGAAGTCGTCGCGGCCCCAGCTGCCCAGGATCGCGTCGATCCAGACCTCGTGCACGCCGTCGTGGTGGTAGCAGCTCGCGAAGTAGACGGCTGCCGTCGCGTCGTCGGTGCGGATGTCGGCCCAGGTCCGCTCCGCGGCGGCGTCGCAACAGCCGCAGACGAACTCCCGTATCTGGCGCGCACTCTCGTCGATCCTCAGTGTCACGGCGCGAACCCTAGCGAGGCGCGAGCGGCCGCGCGTACCCGGGGCTTGACGTCCCGATGGCCCGCATCCTCGACGTCGCCCGGATGCACACCATCGCCTGGCTCGGCCAGCTGGCCTGGCCGTGGGGCATCATGGCCCTCTCGCTCGGCGTCAACTACATCGCCTGCGCGATCGTCGCCGCCGCCTCGATCGGCCAGGTGTTCCCGTTCGCGCTGGGCATGGGCGTCACCAGGCGCACCTTCTACCTCGCCACCGTGCTGGTCAACGTGGTGCAGGCGGTCGTCTACGGCGTCCTGCTCTACCTGCTCAACCGGATCGAGGGCCACCGGCGGTTCGGGATCGAGCTGCGGTTCTTCCGGATCCCGTACATCGACGTCGACAACGGACTGTTGCAGATCGCCGTCTACGCGGTGCCGATCCTGTTCCTGAACTTCCTCTGTGTCCTCGTCGCCGTCTGGTACGTCCGGTTCGGCATGAACGGCCTGCTCGGCGCCGGTGCGGCGCTGATCCTGGTGACTGGCCTGCTCGTCGCGCTGATCACCTGGCAGGGCTGGTTCGGCGACATCTGGGAGTGGCTGAGCAGCCAGCACCAGATCAGCCTGCTGGTGGGATGGCCCGCCCTGATCGCCGCGGTGGCTGCGCTCGGAGGCATGGCGGCCATCCGCCGGGCGAACGCCTGACGGTACGCAGACAGCGACCGCCGGTCCGCGAGAACGCGGGCCGGCGGTCGTTCGTGCGATGGTTGCCGGCTTCTCAGCGCCTGGTCTCGTACCTGGTCAGGAGCACGCCGCCAGGGAACGTCCGGGTCTCCACAAGGGCCAGGTTCACCCAGTTGTCGAGGGTCGCGAAGAACGGCTTACCGCCACCCACCAGGACCGGATGGGTGACGAGCACGTACTCGTCGATCAGCCCGCCCCGCATGGCCGCCGCGGCGAGTGTGGCGCCGCCGATGTCCATGACGCCACCTTCCTCGGCCTTGAGCCGGGTGATCTCGGTGACCGCGTCGCCGGTGACCAGGCGGGTGTTCCAGTCGACCAGTCCGGTCATCGAGGAGAACACCACCTTCGGCATGTCCCGCCAGCGGCGGGCGTACTCGGCCTGGGCCGGTGTGACGTCCGGCTGCTGATCGGCGGTCGGCCAGTGGGAGCTCATCGCCTCCCACAGTCGCCGCCCGTACAGCGCCGTGCCGGTCGCCGCCACCCGGTCGGACCACCACTGGAACCACTCGCCGCTCGGCACACCCCAGCCGAGATCGTCGCCGGGCGCGGCGACATAGCCGTCCAGGCTCACGTTCATGCCGAAGGTCAGTTTGCGCATCGTGCCAGCCTCCCGTGGGTCGGTCCTCGGGGTACAGACCAGCACGGCGTCGGGAAGACATCGGTCAGGCCACACCGAGGGCCGGCCCACTGTCTCGGGCTCGCTTCGCGGGTAGCGCCAGTCGGCCAACTCGGGGATGATCATCCTCATGTCGGAGCAGGATCTGGCCGGAACCTGGCGGCGCATCATCCGAGGGGACAGCAAGTCCTGGGTCGTGTTCGCCCACGGCACCTGCGTGGTGCTACCAGATCCCGGACCCGGCGTTGACCTCGCCGCTCAGGCCGTCGACATCCTGCGCGAGTACGGGCCCGTCCACGCCGGCTCGCCTGCCGGAGACTTCGGCACCATCACCCTCGATCCCGGTCCCGGATGGGTGGTCTACGGCCACCACAACGACGTGCTGACCTACGTGGGGCCCGACGAGATCTCCGACAGCACCGACCTCGCCATTGGTCTGTACGGACGCCGCAAGCGAGACCAGGACGGCCATGAGCTCGACGTCGTACACGTCGAGGACAAGCGGCCCCGGTGAACCAGGGCCGTGCTTCCGCCGTCAGACGTTGAAGCGGAACTCCACCACGTCGCCGTCCTGCATGACGTACTCCTTGCCCTCGATCCGGACCTTGCCGGCGGCCTTGGCCGCCGCCATCGATCCGGCCTCGACCAGGTCGTTGTAGGAGACCACCTCGGCCTTGATGAAGCCGCGCTGGAAGTCGCTGTGGATCACCCCGGCGGCCTCCGGCGCGGTCGCGCCGACCGGGACGGTCCAGGCCCGCGCCTCCTTGGGGCCGGCCGTCAGGTACGTCTGGAGCCCGAGCGTCCGGAAGCCCACCCGGACGAGCTGGTCCAGGCCGGGCTCGGACTGCCCGATCGACTCCAGCAGCTCGCGGGCCTCGTCCTCGGGCAGGTCCACCAGCTCGGACTCGATCTTGGCGTCCATGAAGACCGCCTCGGCGGGCGCGACCAGGCCGCGCAGCTCGTCGAGGAACTCGGCGTTACCCAGCTCGGCCTCGTCGACGTTGAAGACGTAGAGGAACGGCTTGGTGGTGAGCAGGTGCAGCTCACGCAGGTGTTCCAGCTCGACCTTCGCGGCGGCGGCGCCCGCGTACAGGGTGACGCCGTTGTCGAGGACCTCGACCGCCTTCTTGGCTGCCTCGACCGCGGCGGCCCGGTCCTTGCGGAGCTTGGCCTCCTTCTCCAGCCGGGGCAGCGCCTTCTCCAGCGTCTGGATGTCGGCCAGGATCAGCTCGGTGTTGATCGTCTCGATGTCGTCGGCCGGGGAGACCTTGCCGTCGACGTGTACCACGTTCGGGTCGGAGAAGGCGCGCACCACCTGGCAGATCGCCGAAGCGTCCCGGATGTTGGCGAGGAACGCGTTGCCCCGGCCCTGCCCCTTGGAGGCGCCCCGGACCAGGCCGGCGATGTCGACGAAGGAGACCGGCGCCGGCAGCACCTTCTGCGAGGAGAAGATCTCGGCGAGCTTGGCCAGCCGATCGTCGGGCAGCCCGACCACGCCGACGTTCGGCTCGATGGTGGCGAACGGGTAGTTCGCGGCGAGCACGTCGTTCTTGGTCAGCGCGTTGAACAGGGTGCTCTTGCCCACGTTGGGCAGGCCGACGATGCCGATGGTGAGACTCACGACGAATCAGCTTACGCGGTTCGCCGCCGTCGCCGGGCAGGCAGGTCCGCGACGCCGGTCACTCCGACGCGGCGGACAGCAGGCGCGGCTCGATCCGGGTCTCCCGGACGGTGCCGTCCTCGGCGCGGACCAGCTCGTACGCGGCCACGCCGGGGCGGTCCGCCACCGCCTCGGCCAGCCGGGTGCCCCGGTAGATCAGGCCCACCCCGTCGTCGGTGCAGTGGCTCGCCGGCAGCGTGCCGTCGGCGACCAGCCGGTGCATCAGCGGGCGGCGCTGCTCCTCGCTGTTGTAGTGCACGCCGTTGCCGTACGGAAGCCAGCCCAGCCCTTCGGTGAAGGGCCGCAGCGCCGGGCCGTAGCTGTCGGTGGCGCCGCCGGCGTGCCAGCAGATCGAGCCGGCGGACACTCCGGCGAGCACCACTCCGGCCTGCCAGCACTCGTGCAGGATCTCCGGCCGGCCGTGCACCCGCCAGACCGCGCAGAGGTTCGCCACGCTGCCGCCGCCGACCCAGACGATGTCCTGCGCGAGCAGGTGCGCGCGGACGTCCTCGACGTTGGGCATCGGGTAGAGCGCCAGGTGGGAGGCCCGGAACCGGGTGCCGGCGAACGCGCCGTAGAAGACGGTGAACCCGGTCGGCTGGTCGCCGGTGGCCTGGCCGAGGTAGCAGACGCGGGCCCCGTCACCGGCCCCGGCCAGTTCGGCCATCAGGTCGAACAGGGCGCTGGGCCGTGCGTCCCAGGGGCCACGGCGACGGCCGGCGAAACCCATGCTGGTGGCGACGATCGTCGGTTCGGCGGCGGGCATGGGCGTCCTTCCAGGCGGTGACGGCGCCGATCATTGTGCCGGATCCGCAGGCCCCGCCTCGGCCGCCGCGAGCAGCGCGCGCAGCAGGTCGGCCAGGCGATCCCGGTCGGCGGGGGGCAGCGCGTCGAGGATCCGGCGCTGCACCGCGAGCCCGGCCTCGGCGGACTCCTCCACCACCCGGCGGCCGGTGTCGGTGAGGGTGACCCGCAGCGCGCGCCGGTCGGCCGGGTCCGGCGAGCGCCGTACCAGGCCCGCGCGTTCGAGGCGGTCGAGCCGCCCGGTCATGCCGCCGGAGGTGAGCATCAGCGAGGCGGCGAGCGCCTTCGGCGCCAGCGTGTACGGCGATCCGGAGCGCCGCAGCGCGGCCAGCACGTCGAACTCGCCCCGGCCGATGCCCCAGCCCGCGTACACCTTCTCCTGGTCGTCGCCGACCAGCCGGGCCAGCCGGTAGATGCGGCCGAACACGGCCATCGGCTCGGGCCGCATCTCGGGCCGTTCCCGCCGCCACTGCTCGACGATCGCGTCCACCTCGTCGCCTGTCACGGCTGCCGATTGTGCCGCACGTCCCACTTCCCCTTTTCGCTCGGGCCTGATTAGCTTACCGCTAAGATACTTAGGGACGAGAAAGAGGCTGACATGAACCCCCGCTGGACCGACGCCGCGCTCACCGCCGCCGCACCGACCACCTGGGGCACCACCTACCTGGTCACCGCCGAACTCCTTCCCCCGGACCGGCCGCTCTGGGCCGGGGCGATCCGCGCCCTCCCAGCCGGGCTGCTGCTACTCGCCCTGACCCGCCGACGACCTCACGCCCACTGGTGGGGTCGAGCCGCAGTGCTCGGCGCGCTGAACATCGGGGTGTTCTTCCCGCTGCTGTTCCTCGCCGCGTACCGGCTCCCCGGCGGCACCGCCGCCGTCCTCGGCGCCGCGCAGCCACTTCTGGTGGCGGTCCTGACCGTCGCGCTGCTCCGCGACCGCCCCACCCGGCCCGCGCTGGTCGCCGCCGTGGCCGCCCCGCTCGGCGTGGCCCTCGTGGTGCTGCGCCCGGGCGCCGGCCTCGACCCGCTCGGCGTCGCCGCCGGGCTGGCCGGGGCCGTGGCGATGGCCGCCGGGCTGGTGCTCACCCGCCGCTGGGGCCGGCCCCCCGGAGCGGGCGTCCTCGCCGCGACGAGCTGGCAGCTCGTCGCCGGAGGCCTGATGATCGTGCCGGTCGCCGCCGCCGTCGAGGGCGCACCGCCCGTGCCCGACGGGCCGGCCCTTCTCGGGTACGCGTGGCTCGGGCTGGCCGGCACCGCGCTGGCATACGTGCTGTGGTTCCGGGGCGCGGCGCGACTGCCGGTGTCCCGCGTGTCGGTGCTCGGCGCGTTGAGCCCGCTCACCGCGGCGGCGCTCGGCTGGGCGGTGCTCGGCCAGGCACTCGACCCGGTCCAGCTCACCGGTTTCGCGGTGGCAGTGGGGGCCATGGTGCTCGCCCAGATGCCGGACCGGTCGTCGCGCCCGCAGCCGGGCGGCGACGCGTACGCCCCGACGGCGACCGGCACCCGGGCCGACTCGGACGGCCAGGCGGCGGCACTGGCCGGCCTTGGGCCTGGCGGCGGGACAGCGGCCGGGTGGCGGCGGGGTCAGCCGGCCCGCAGCCGCCGCCAGTCGTCCGGCCAACCGTCGGCGGCGACGCCCTCGGGCAGCACACCGGCCGGTAGCTGCGCCGCGGCCGCGAGCGGCAGCGTGAACCGGTGCGCGGCGGCGGGACCGGCCGCGTACGACCGGTCGAGCAGCCAGCGCACCTCGTCGGCGGTCCAGCCCAGGCCGGAGCGGGCGGCGATCTCGCGGACCAGCCGCAGGCCGACCCGGGTGTCGTCGTCGTAGAAGCGCATGCACCAGTGGTGCGCCCACATGCCGAGCGCGCGCAGCCCGTCCGGGTCGAGGGAGCCGGCCAGCCGCCCGCAGGCGGTATCCGCGAAGGGGCGACCGGGGTCACCGGCCCGGTCGCGCTCGATCGCGCCGTACGCGGCCGGCGCCACCACCCGCATCCGCTCGTAGAAGCCCTCCACCACCGCGGCGTCCAACGGTGCTCGCCCCGGTCGCATCAGCGGACACCCCGCCCGGCCACGCTCGCCATGCCCCGCACCTCTTCTTGAGTTGGTGGCGGGACGCTACCGACCACTTACGACACTTTCTCGGATCCGTCGGCAATGATCCACGCCACCTCGGCGGAGTGGCGGTGTCCCGGGGCCCGGAATGCCGCCACTTCCCCGAGCTGGGGCGACTGCCGCACGTCATGTCCGAATCCCGCCAGCCGAGCCCGGGAGCTGCGAGGCAGGATCGTGGCATGGACCTGGACTTCGAGCGGTGCTACCGAGCCGTCGACAGCCGCGACCCGCGGTTCGACGGCTGGTTCTACACCGGCGTAACGTCGACCGGGATCTACTGCCGGCCGTCCTGTCCGGCGATGACGCCGAAGCGGCAGAACGTCCGGTTCTTCCCGTCCGCCGCCGCGGCCCAGGGGGCCGGGCTGCGGGCGTGCCGCCGGTGCCGGCCGGACGCGGCACCGGGCTCACCCCAGTGGGACGTCCGGGCCGACCTGGTCGGCCGCGCCATGCGCCTGATCGCCGACGGCGTGGTGGACCGGGACGGGGTGCCGGGGCTGGCCACCCGGCTGGGCTACACCGAGCGACACCTGCACCGGATGCTCCGGGCCGAGCTGGGCGCCGGCCCGCTGGCACTGGCCCGGGCCCAGCGCGCGCAGACCGCCCGGATCCTGATCGAGACGACCGGCCTCGGCCTGGCCGAGGTGGCCTTCGCCGCCGGGTTCGGCAGCGTCCGGCAGTTCAACGACACGGTCCGCGAGGTCTACGGCGGCACCCCGTCCGAGCTGCGGGCCGGCCGGCGTGGCCCGGCGGCGACCACCGGGGCGGGCACGCTCTCGCTGCGGCTGGCATACCGGCCCCCGCTGCACGCGGGCGCCCTGCTGGACTTCCTCGCGCTGCGCGCGCTACCCGGCGTCGAGGTGGTCCGCGACGGCACCTACCACCGGGGGCTGCGCCTGCCGCACGGTCCCGCCACGGTGGCGCTGACCCCCACCGACGGCCACATCGACGCCACGCTGCGGCTGGCCGACATGCGCGACCTGGCTCCCGCGGTGGCCCGCTGCCGCCGCCTGCTCGACCTGGACGCCGACCCGGTCGCGGTGGACGCCACCCTGGCCGCCGACCCGGCACTGGCCCCGGCCGTCGCGACCGAGCCCGGCGTCCGGCTGCCGCACGCGGTCGACGGTTTCGAGCTGGCCGTCCGCGCCGTCACCACCCAGCAGGTCTCGCTGACCTCGGCACGAACCACGCTCACCCGCCTGCTCGCCGCCACCCGGACCGCGAGCGGGGCGGGTGCCGACGACCCGGCGGACGGCCTGGTGGCGTTCCCCGGCCCGGCGGAGGTGCTCGCGGCGCCCGACACGGCGTTCCGGATGCCGGCGGCACGCCGCGAGACGATCCGGGCACTGGCCAGCGCGGTCGCCGACGGCGAACTCGACCTGGAACCCGGGGGCGACCGGGAGGAGGCGGTCCGGCTCCTGGCCGCGGTGCCCGGCGTCGGCCCGTGGACCACCGGCTACCTGGCCATGCGCGCACTCGGCGACCCCGATGTCGCCCTCACCACCGACCTGGGCGTACGCCGCGGCGCAGCAACGCTCGGCCTGTCCGACGACCCGAAGGCCCTGTCCGCGTACGCCGACCGCTGGCGCCCCTGGCGGTCGTACGCGACCATCCGACTCTGGAGAGCAGCATGAGCACTGTGGACAGCACCGTCATCGACACCCCCGCCGGCCCGCTGAGCGTGCTCGCCGGCCCGACCGGGGCGGTACGCGCGGCGGGCTTCACCGCCGACCCGGCGGTCCTGCTGCCGTTGATCCACCCGAGCCTGCGCGGCGAACTGCGGGCACGGGCCGACCTCGGTCCGGTGACCGCCGCCGTCCGGGCCTACCTGGACGGTGACCTGGCCGCGATCGACGCGGTGCCGGTCGAGCAGCACAGCGGCGGCCTCTTTCTGACGCACGCCTGGCAGGTGCTGCGCGACGTGAAGCCCGGCGACCCGGTCACCTACACCGGGTTCGCCGCGCTGGCCGGGCGACCGGCGGCGATCCGGGCCGCCGCGGCGGCCTGCGCGCGCAACGCCGCCGCACTGTTCGTGCCCTGCCACCGGGTGCTGCGCACCGACGGCTCGCTCGGCGGATACCGCTGGGGACTGGACGTGAAGAAGTGGCTTCTCGGGCATGAGGGACGGGTGACGGCTAGCTGACAGCCGGACTGTCACCCCCGGCGGCTACCGTCGGGTAGTGCCCGCGTCCAGCGACGGCAACCCCGCGGCGCATATCGACGCCCGGTCCCAGCCGCTGCGCAACCTCTGGCGGCTGCGGCCCTACCTGCGCCCGTACGCGATGGAGTTCGCCTGGCTGCTGATCGCGGCGCTGGCCGCCACCGCAGCCAGCCTGGCCGTTCCGCTGGTGGTGCAGCGGGTGGTCGACGGGCCGGTGGCCCGGCACGACGAGGCCGGGCTGATCCGGCTCGGCGCCCTGGCGCTGCTGCTCGGCGTGGCCGAGGCGGTCCTCATCTTCATCCGCCGCTGGACGCAGTCGTCGTCCTCGGTGGGCATGGAGGCCGCCATCCGCGCCGACATCTACGCCCACCTGCAACGCCTTCCGGCCGGCTTCCACGACCGCTGGCAGTCCGGCCAGTTGCTGTCCCGGATCACCAGCGACCTCTCGGTGATCCGGCGGTTCCTCTCCTTCGGGCTGCTGTTCCTGGTTCTCAACCTGGTCACCTACGCGGCGGTGGTGGCGCTGCTGATCCGGCTGCACCAGTGGCTGGGGCTGCTGGTCGCGGCGAGCGCCGTACCGCTGTTCCTGATCAGCCGGCGCTTCGCGCGCCACTACCACGCGGCGTCGCGCCGCATGCAGGACCAGCAGGGCGACGTCGCCACGCTGGTCGAGGAGACCGCGCTGGGGTTGCGCACCATGCGGGCGTACGGGCGCGGGCCGGAACTGGCGGCCCGGTTCGCCGTCGGCGCGCGCCGGCTGCACGACACCGGGATCGGCAAGGCCCGGCTGCTGGCGCGTACCTCCGCGCTGTTCGACCTGGTGCCCAACCTGACGCTCGGCGCGGTCCTGGTGGCCGGCGCCGCGGCGGTCGCCGACGGCGTGCTCTCCATCGGAGAACTGGTCGCGTTCGTCAGTCTCCAGCTCATGCTGATCTGGCCGGTGCAGTCACTGGGCTGGATCATCGCCAACGGCCAGGAGGCCGCGACCGCCGCCGACCGGATCCAGGAGGTCCTGGACACGCCGCCGACCATCGTGGACGCACCGCACGCCCGGCCGCTCGACCGGGGCGAGGTGCGCGGCCGGCTCCGCTTCGAGGGGGTCGGCTTCCGCTACCCCGGCACGTCCGCGCCGGTGCTGCACGACCTGGACCTGACCGTCGAGCCGGGCGAGACGATAGCGCTGGTCGGCGCCACCGGCTGCGGCAAGAGCACGCTGCTGTCGCTCGTCCCCCGGCTGCACGAGGTCACCCGCGGCCGGATCACGCTCGACGGGCACGACGTGCGTGACCTGAGGCTGGAGTCGTTGCGCCGGCTGGTCGCCGTGGCGTTCGAGGAGCCGACGCTGTTCTCCATGTCGATCTGGGAGAACCTCACGCTGGGCCGTCCGGACGCGAGCGAGGACGAGGTCCGGGCCGCGCTGACGCTGGCCCAGGCGGAGTTCGCGTACGAGCTGCCCTGGGAGCTGGCCACCCGGGTCGGTGAGCAGGGGCTGTCGCTGTCCGGCGGCCAGCGGCAGCGCCTCGCGCTGGCGCGTGCGGTGCTCGGCCGGCCCGCGGTGCTGGTACTCGACGACCCGCTCTCCGCACTCGACGTGCACACCGAGGCGCTCGTCGAGGCGGCCCTGCGCCGGGTGCTGCGGGACACCGCCACCACGACCCTGCTGGTGGCGCACCGCCCCTCCACGGTGGCCCTGGCGGACCGGGTGGCGCTGCTCGACGACGGCCGGATCGCCGCCGTCGGCACCCACTCTGAGCTGCTGGCCCGCGTACCCGCCTACCGGGCGGTGCTCTCCGCCGAACCGGAGCGCCGGAGCGACGGCGTCGGCCTGGTGCTGTCGTGACCGGCCGCGCGCCGCGAGTGCCCCGGCCCCGCGACGCGCCGAACGGCTCCGGCACGACCGGCGCGCGCGGTGGCAGCGGTGACCCGGCCCCACCGGACGGCCACGCGACGACCGGCACTCGCCACGGCGGCGGTGAGGATCTGTCCCGCTGGCGGGGACGGGCCACCGATCCGGACGCCGACCGCAGCCGGGCGGAGGACTCGTCCCCCGCGGCGGTGACCCGGCTGCGTGCCCGCAGCCGGCTCCTGCTGCGGCGACTGCTGCGCCCGCACCACCGGGCGCTCGGGCTGGCGGTGGCGTTGCTGCTGGCCCAGAACGCCGCCGCGATGTCCGGGCCGTACCTGGTCATGCTCGGCATCGACCGGGGCATCGGGCCGCTGCGGGGCGGTGACCCCGGCCCGCTGATCGCCGTCGCCGCCGCGTTCGTGGTCGCCACCGCTGTCGAGTACGCGGCCCGGCGCGCGTTCCTCACCCTCGCCGCCCGGATCGGCCAGGCCGTCCTGCTGGACCTGCGCCGCCGGGTGTACGGGCACTTCCTCCGCCTCGACGTCGGGTTCCACGAGCGCTACACGTCCGGGCGGATGGTGTCCCGGCTGACCAGCGACCTGGAGTCGATCGCCGAGCTGGTCGACGGCGGCATCGACAAGCTGGTGATGGCCGGGTTGTCAGTGCTGTCGGTGGCGGGCATCCTGCTCTGGCTGGACCTGCCACTGGCCGCGGTGACGCTGCTCGCGTTCCCGTTCCTGTTCGTGCTGTCGCGCTGGTTCGCCCGCGCCTCGGCCGGGGCGTACCGGCGCACCCGGGAGGCGGTGGCGCTGGTCATCGTGCACTTCGTCGAGTCGCTGCGCGGCATCCGGGCCGTGCAGGCGTACCGGCGCGAGGACCGCAACGACCGCATCTTCGCCACCGTGAACGACGACTACCGGCGCTCCAGCCTGCGCGCGTTCCGGCTGATCGCGATCTACTCGCCGGGCATCCGGCTGATCGGCAACCTGACCACGGCGGTGGTGCTCGGGTACGGCGGGTGGCGGGTACTGGGCGGCGGCGTGGAGGTGGGCGTGCTCGCCGCGTTCCTGCTCTACCTGCGCCGGTTCTTCGAGCCGATGGAGGAGCTGAGCCAGTTCTACAACTCACTCCAGTCGGCGACCGCCGCACTGGAGAAGCTGGCCGGGGTGCTGGACGAGCGGCCCGCGGTGGCCGAACCGGAGCGGCCGGTGCCGCTGCCGGCCGGGCCGCCGCGCGGGGCGGTCACCTTCCGCGCTGTCGGCTTCGGCTACCGCCGCCGGACGCCGATCCTGTCCGGCCTGGACCTGACCGTGCCGCCCGGGCAGACCGTCGCGTTGATCGGGCCGACCGGCGCCGGGAAGTCCACGGTCGCGAAGCTGCTGGCCCGATTACACGACCCGGACGCGGGCGCGGTCCGGCTGGACGGGGTGGACCTACGCGATCTCGCCGACGCCGAGCTGCGCCGGGCGGTGGTGCTGGTGACCCAGGAGACCCACCTGTTCAGCGGATCCGTGGCCGACAACATCAGGTTCGGCCGTCCCGACGCCGACGACGAGGCGGTGGTCGCGGCCGCGCGGGCGATCGGCGCGCACGACTTCATCGCCGCGCTGCCCGACGGGTACGCCACCGACGTGCACCGCCGCGGCGGCCGGCTCTCCGCCGGGCAGCGACAGCTCGTCGCGTTCGCCCGGGCGTTCCTCGCCGACCCCCGGGTGCTGATCCTGGACGAGGCGACCTCGTCGCTCGACGTGCCCACCGAACGGCTGGTGCAGCGGGCCCTGCACAACGTGCTGCGGGACCGGACCGCGCTGGTGATCGCCCACCGGCTCTCCACTGTGGAGATCGCGGACCGGGTGCTGGTACTCGACGACGGCCGGATTGTGGAGGACGGCCCGCCGGTCGAGCTGATCGCCGCTGACGGCCGCTACGCCGCCCTGCACCGCCAGTGGCGCGACTCCCTCCTCTAGCCCTCCCTGCGCGGCGGTGGGGAAAGTCGTGGAGTGGGGCGGGCGGGCTGCCTACCATCGGCTGATGACCGACACGACGAGGAGCGCCCGCGGCGGCGTCCCCGAACGTCCGAGCCTGGACGGCCTCGAGGAGACCTGGGCCCGCCGCTGGCAGTCCGACGGCACGTACGCGTTCGACCGCACGAAGGGGCGGCCGGACGTATACGCGATCGACACGCCGCCGCCGACCGTGTCGGGCGAGCTGCACATGGGGCACGTCTTCTCGTACACCCACACCGACACGGTGGCCCGGTTCCAGCGGATGCGCGGGCGCACCGTCTTCTACCCGATGGGCTGGGACGACAACGGCCTGCCCACCGAACGCCGGGTGCAGAACGTCTACGGCGTGCGTCCCGATCCGGCACTGCCGTACGACAGGGACTGGCGCCCGCCCGCCGCGCCGGTGGACGACGCGGCCCGGAAGAACCCGACGGCGATCTCCCGGCGCAACTTCATCGAGCTGTGCGAACTGCTCACTGTCGAGGACGAGAAGGCGTTCGAGGCGCTGTGGCGGCGGCTCGGGCTGTCCGTGGACTGGTCGCTGACGTACACCACGATCGGGTCGGTGGCCCGCGCCGCCAGCCAGCGCGCGTTCCTGCGCAACCTGGCGCGGGGCGAGGCGTACCAGGCCGAGGCGCCGACGCTGTGGGACGTCGGGTACGGCACCGCCGTCGCGCAGGCGGAGCTGGAGGACCGGGAGCGGCCCGGCGCGTACCACCGGCTGCGGTTCACCGGCCCGGACGGCCGCGAGGTGCTGATCGACACCACCCGGCCGGAGCTGCTGCCGGCCTGCGTGGCGCTCGTCTGCCACCCGGGCGACGAGCGGTACGCGGACCTGGTCGGCGCGGCTGCGCGTACCCCGGTCTTCGGGGTCGAGGTGCCGGTGCGCGCGCACCCGCTGGCGGACCCGGCCAAGGGCACGGGCATCGCGATGGTCTGCACCTTCGGTGACCTGAGCGACGTGACCTGGTGGCGTGAGCTGCGGTTGGACACCCGCGTGGTGATCGGCCGGGACGGACGCCTGCTGCCGGAGCCGCCGGCCGGCGTGCCGGCGGAGCCCTACGCGGCGCTGGCCGGGCAGACCGTCAACGGCGCCCGACGGACGCTCGTGGAGCTGCTGGCCGACGCGGGCGACCTGGCCGGTGAGCCGCGGCCGATCACCCACCCGGTGAAGTTCTACGAGCGCGGCGACCGGCCGCTGGAGATCGTCTCGACCCGGCAGTGGTATCTGCGCAACGGCGGACGGGACGCCGGCCTGCGCGAGGAGCTGCTGGCCCGGGGGCGGGAGCTGCGCTGGGTGCCGGAGCACATGCGGCACCGGTACGAGCACTGGGTGGGCGGTCTCACCGGTGACTGGCTGGTCAGCCGGCAGCGGTTCTTCGGCGTGCCGGTGCCGGTGTGGTACCGGCTCGACGACGCTGGCGAGCCGGACTGGTCCCACCCTCTCACACCGGACGAGGCGATGCTCCCGATCGATCCGACGAGCGAGCCGCCGCCCGGATACGAGGAGTCGCAGCGCGGCGAGCCGGGCGGTTTCACCGGCGACCCGGACGTGCTGGACACCTGGGCCACCTCGTCGCTGACCCCGCAGATCGTCGGCGGCTGGGAGACGGACCCGGACCTGTTCGCCCGGGTCTTCCCGATGGACCTGCGCCCGCAGGGACACGACATCATCCGGACCTGGCTGTTCGCCACGGTGGCCCGGTCCCACCTGGAGCACGGCGCGCTGCCGTGGCACACCGCGGTGCTGTCCGGCTGGATCCTCGACCCGGACCGCAAGAAGATGTCGAAGTCCAAGGGCAACGTGGTCACGCCGGTGGCGCTGCTGGAGCGCAACGGGTCCGACGCGGTCCGCTACTGGGCCGCCAACGGCAAGCCGGGCATGGACCTCGCCTTCGACCCGGCCCAGGTCAAGGTGGGCCGCCGGCTGGCCACCAAGCTGCTCAACGCGTCGCGGTTCGCGCTCGGTCTGGGCGCCGCCGACGCGCTGCGGGCCGCGGCGACACAACCGCTGGACACCGCGATGCTCGCCGAACTGTCCGGCGTGGTCGCGACCGCGACCACCGCCTTCGACGGGTACGACCACACGGCCGCGCTGATGGCCACCGAGGCGTTCTTCTGGCGGTTCTGCGACGACTACATCGAGCTGGTGAAGGAACGCGCCTACGGCACCGGGCCGGCGGCCGACTCGGCCCGGGCGGCGCTGGCGACCGCGTTGTCGGTGCAGTTGCGCCTGTTCGCGCCGGTGCTGCCGTTCGTCACCGAGGAGGTCTGGTCGTGGTGGCGGTACGGGTCGGTGCACCGCTCCACCTGGCCCACCACGTACGAGGTGGGCCGCGCCATGGAGGCGCCGGGTGACCCGGAGCTGCTGCGGCTGGCCGCGGACGCGCTGGGTCAGGTGCGCCGCGCCAAGTCGGAGCGGAAGCTGTCGATGAAGGCGGACGTGCCGCTGGCCGAGGCGCTCGGACCGGCGGCGGTGCTCGACCAGCTCGGCACCGTCGCCGACGACCTGCGGGCGGCGGGCCGGATCGCGAAGCTGGACCTGCTGCCCGACCGCACCACCGAACTGGTCGTCGCCTGCGCGTTCTGACCACCCCCGGGGTGTAAGGAAGGGCCCCTTATTAACGCCTGGCGTTGTAGAAGGGGCCCTTCTTAACAACCCGAAGGGCCGGCCGGGCCGGCCCTTCGGGGTGCATGCCTCAGTCGGCGGCGCAGGCCGCCTTGAGCTTGTCCCGGGCGGTGGTGAGATCCGCCTTGCTCGGCGCCTTGCCCGGTGCCTTGGCCCAGCTGTCGGCGAGGTCGGTCATGGCGGTGGCGACCCCCTTCACCGCGCCGTTCACCTCGTCGCTACCGGTGAAGGCGTGCGTGTAGAGCGTGGCCGCGCCGGCCGAGTACTGGGCGCTGACCGCCGAATGGCCGGCCGGCGGGCCGATCTTCTCCGCCTCGGCCACCTCCTTGAGGGCGGCCGAGATGTCCTTCTCCGCCGTCGCGCAGGTCTTCCGGGTCGCCTCGTCGAGGCCCGCCGGCGCCGGGGTCACCGGCGGCACGGACGTGGCGGCGGGGGCGGAGGGCGCCGCCGGGCCGGCGGACGGCCTGTCGTCCCCGTCGCCGCAGCCGGACATGACGAGCATCGCCACCGCGGCCGGAGCCAGCAGGGCGAGTCGAGCTGAACGCACAGTGTTCTCCCCGTGTCGGTGTTCCTAGCCGCCGCAAACTAGCAGACCGGACACCGCGGGGCGGAACCCGTTTTCCGGCGTTCGCGCCGGAAAACGGGCCCGCATCCGGTTCAGCTCGTCTCGCCGGCCACGCTGAACGAGCGCAGGCGGTCGATCGCCAGCACCGTGAACCCGACCGCCACCAGGGCGGTGAGCACCGCCGCGACCGGCACCGAGACGGTGGTGCCGAGCAGCGGCGTCGGCGCCATCCGGTCGGTCAGGGCGATCACCCACTGCTGGATCGACAGCACCCGGGTGCCGCTGACGAACCGGCCCAGCAGCCCTTCCCAGATCAGCACGTAGACCAGGCCGAGCAGCACCGGCCGCCGGGTCACCAGGCTCAGTGCCAGGAACAGCGCCGAGTACGCCAGCGCGCCCGCCGCCGAGGCGGCGACCAGCGCGAGTCCGAGGCGTACCGAATCGGCGAGCACGCCCGCGACGTAGATCGGGACGCCGACGGTGACCGCTGTGACGCCGGCCGCGACCGCCAGCTTCGGCAGCACGATCTGCCAGCGCGGCAGCGGCTTGGTGAGGATGTGCACGACGGTGCCGTCGTCGATCTCCGCGCCGAGCACGCCGGTGCCCACGATCAGCGCCACCACCGGCAGCACCACCGCGAGCCCGAGGCCGACGAGCACCGGCGGGCCCCACTCGCCGGGGTCGACGCCGAGCGACCGGCACAGCACCGCCAGGCCGATCAGGACCAGCGGCAACGGCAGGAGCATGAGGAACCGGCTCCGGCCGAACAGGCCGCGCGCGGTGATCCAGGTGACTGTCGACATCATGCCTCCACCAGATACGAGAAGACGCTCTCCAGCGACTCGTCCTCCGGCAGGAGCTGCCGGACCCGGATGCCGTGCCGGAGCGCGATCCGGGGCAGTGCCCGGGTGAACGCGCCGTAGTCACCGGCCTTGACCGTCAGGCCGGTACGGTCCAGCTCGACGCCGGAGACCGACGCCTCGGCCATCAGCGCCACCGCCAGCGCCCGGTCGTCGGTGGAGCGGACCGCGAACACGTGCGGCCGGTTGGTCATCAGGCGGCGGATGGTCCGGTAGTCGCCGGAGGCGGCGAGCCGGCCGGCCACCATCACCTGGACCGTGCCGGAGACCTGCTCGACCTCCTCCAGGATGTGCGAGCTGAACAGGATGGTCCGTCCCGCGTCGCCGAGGCGGTGCAGCAGCGCCATCATGTGCAGCCGCTGGCGCGGGTCCATCCCGTTGAACGGCTCGTCGAGCAGCAGCACCTGCGGGTCGTGCACGAGCGCGGCGGCGACCCGGGTGCGCTGCCGCATGCCCTTGGAGTAGGTGCCGATCCGCCGGGTCTGCGCGTCCTCCATCTCGACCAGCTCGATCGCCCGCCGGGTGGCCGCCTCCGGGTCGGGCAGCCGGTGCAGCTTGGCGCTGGCGAGCACGAACTCGTACGCGCTGAGGAACGTGTGCACCGCCTCGCGCTCGCTGACCAGGCCGAGGCGCCGGTAGACGGCGGGGTTGCGCCAGGTCGGCTCCCCGTCCAGCGTCACGGTGCCGCGCGACGGGGACAGGAAGCCCGCCATCATGTGCAGCAGCGTGGTCTTCCCGGCGCCGTTGGGACCGAGCAGGCCGGTCACGCCGGGGCCGAGCCGCATGGTGACGTCGTTGACCGCCACCACGTTGCCGTACCAGCGGGAGACGCCCGCCAGGTCGAGCGTGCTCGTCGCGGCGGCGGGCGCGCCGGCCGTCGCCTGGGTGCTGATCGCCGTCATCGGGCGGCCACCTTCCGGTATCGCAGGAGCAGCAGGCCGACGCAGCCGGCGACCAGCAGAACGGCGGCCACGGCGTAGACCGGCCCGAAGTCGCCGATCGGCATGCCGCCCCGTCCCTGGGTCAGCCGGTCACCGAGCGCCCAGTTGCCCACGCCGCCGACGAGCGTCGGCGGGGAGGCGACGAAGGCCAGCTCGTTGATCGTCTGCGAGGGCAGGATGGACAGCACGCCGACCACCGGCGTGGTCATCAGGAAGACCGCCACGATGCCGCCGGCGGCGAACGCGCGCTTGCCGGTGAGCGAGGCGACAAGCAGGGCGATCGAGGCGAACACCACCGCCCAGAGCCCGGCGTAGAGCAGCCCGGGCAGCAGGTCGAGCAGCTCGTCCCACACCCCGCGTACGCCCCGGTTCGTGGTGAACGCGGCGCCGAGGAACATCACCAGCTGCGGGCCGCCGAGCAGCAGCCACAGCGCGGTGACGAGCGCCAGCAGTTTGGACAGCGCGTAGTCGCCGCGCGGCAGCGGGCGGGAGAAGTACAGCGGCAGCACGCCGCTGCGCAGGTCGCGGGAGACCAGCTCGGCGCGGCCACCGCGGCGAAGAAGATGACCAGCCAGCTCATCGCGTCGGCGAACTGGGCGTACGTCATCACCACCTCGCCGATCTGGCTGCGCACCGCGGTGACCCCGGCGGCCACCACCGTCACCACGGAGACGACCAGCCACGGGAAGATCTTGGCCTTGGCGCTGCGGCCCAGCCCGAAGACGGTACGCACGCCGTGCAGGTAGAGCGCGCCGAAGACCTGCCGGCGGCCGAGCCGCGGACCGGTGTAGCGCTGGTAGCCGATGTCGTGGATGACCCCGGTCGCGTCAGACATGGCTGGGCTCCCTCGCGGCGAAGAGTTCGGCCACCCGGTGCCGCCGCTGGTCCAGCCGGTGCAGCGGCAGGTCCAGCTCGGCGACCGCGCCGAGGATCTGGTCGTAGGTGGCGTCGTCGGCGAGCGGGACGAGCAGCAGCCGCCCGTCGCGGGTCACCGGCAGGTCGAGCGCGGTGAGCCGGGCGGCCAGTTCCTCGGTGCCCTCGCTCACCTCGACGGCGAGCACGTCGGTGGCGGTGGTCATGGCGGACACCCGGTCGGCGCGCAGCAGCCGGCCGCCGTCGATGGCGACGAGCGTGTCGCAGATCCGCTCCACCTCGCCGAGCAGGTGCGAGCAGACCACCACCGAGATGCCGAACTCGGTGCCGATCCGGTGGATCAGCGCGAGCATGGCGTCCCGGCCGGCCGGGTCGAGGCCGTTCGTCGGCTCGTCGAGCAGCAGCAGGTCGGGATCGTGTACGAGCGCCTGGGCGAGCTTGACCCGCTGCTTCATGCCGGTGGAGTAGCCACCGACGGCCCGGTGCCGCTCCTCGTGCAGACCGACGTGGCGCAGCGCCTCGGAGGCCCGTTCCCGGGCGACGGTGCGCGGCAGCCCGCTGATCCGGCCCAGGTGGGTGACCAGCTCGGCGGCGGACAGGTCGGGCGGGAGGGCGTCGTGCTCGGGCATGTAGCCGACCCGGGCGCGGACCGCGGCGGGGTCGGAGGTGGGGTCGAGGCCGAGCACCTGCACCCGGCCGCTGGTCGGCGGGAGCAGACCCAGCAGGATCTTGATCAGAGTGGACTTGCCGGCGCCGTTCGCGCCCACCAGCCCGATGATCCCCGGCTCGACCGACACGGTGAGGTCGGCCAACGCGGTGACCCGGCCTCCGTACGTCTTGGTCAGCGACTCGGTCGCGAGCAGTGTCACGCCGTTCAGCGTAGAACTCCGGGGCCTGGCCGGAGCCTCTCCCGACCCCTGCGATCCCCTGATCCTCGGCCTTTGCGGCCCCTAGGTGGCGGGAGCGAGGTGGCGGGAGCGAGGTGGCGGGAGCGGGGTGGCGCGCTCGGCCGGTCGGCGCGCGCAGGCAGCCATTCGCACGATCGACCGGCCGGGGCCCGCCGGTAAGGATTCGGTGACCCCGGGTCGTCGTCGGCGCGGTCGCCGGACGCGCGATCACCGGGAGGCCGGGTGGCGCTCTCGACCGATCGCCGGTGGGCTGCGAAACTGTGTGCCGGCCGGTGAGTTGGGGGTTCGATGAGCAACGGATGGCTGCTGCCCGAGGACGTTCTGCGGGATGCGCCGTCGTACGCGCCCAGGCCCGCTGAGCTGGCCGATCTCCAGTTGTTGCTGAGCGGGGCGTACGCACCGCTCACCGGTTTCATGAGCCGGGCCGACCTGGCCTCGCTGAACCGGCGCGGCCGGCTGGCCGACGGCACACAGTGGCCGGTGCCGGTGACGCTCCAGGTGCCGGCGGCGCTCGCCGACGGCCTGGACCCGGCCGACCCGGCGCGCCGGGCGGTGGTGCTCACCGACGGCGAGGGCGCGCCGGTGGCGGCGATGGACGTGACCGACGTCTGGCCGGGCCGCGAGGGCATGGTGGGCGTCGGGGGCACGGTGCGCCGCCTGGGCGACGGCGGCCACGGCCCGTTCCAGCGGCTGCGACGCGGCCCCGACGAGGTACGCGGGCTGCTGCCGCCGGGCCGGGTGCTCGGCGTGTTCGCCGACCGCCCGCTGCACCGGCCGCAGCTGGCGCAGATCGCGCACGCGGCTCGTACGCTCGGCGCGCACCTGCTGGTGATGATCCCGGTAGGCGAGGAGTCGATCGGCGGCCTGCCGGCCGAGGCGCTGGTGCGCAGCGTGTTCGCCGCCCGCGACCGGATGCCCCCGGCGACGCTCGTGGCGGTGCCGCTGGCCCGGCGGCGCGACGAGATCAGCGACGCGCTGCTGCGGGCCCGGGTCGCCGCGGCGTACGGGGTGACCCACCTGCTCTCCACCGAGGGCATGCTCTCCGGCGCCGGCCTGCGCGTGCTGGTGCCTCGCGAGCTGGCCTACGACAACCGGGACGGGCAGTGGCGCTGGCGTGAGGACATCCCGCCGCGCAACCGACGGCTGGCGCTGAGCACGCGGGAGATCGACGACCTGCTGGACCGGGGGTTCCCGCTGCCCGAGTGGCACACCCCGCCTGCGGTGGCGAAGGAACTGACCCGGGCCCGCCCGCCGCGCCGGCACCGGGGTCTGGTGATCTTCCTGACCGGTCTGTCCGGCTCGGGCAAGTCGACCATCGCCCGGGGCCTGGCGGACGTGCTCCGCGAGCAGGGCGACCGCACGATCACGCTGCTCGACGGCGACGTGGTGCGGCGGGAACTCTCCGCCGGGCTGGGGTTCAGCAAGGCCGACCGGGATCTCAACGTGCGCCGGATCGGCTGGGTGGCCGCCGAGATCGCCCGGCACCGGGGCGTCGGCATCTGCTGCCCGATCGCGCCGTACGCGGCGGCGCGTGCCACCGCCCGGGAGATGGCGGCGACGGCCGGGGCGGGCTTCCTGCTGGTCCACGTGGCGACGCCGCTGGCGGTGTGTGAGCAGCGCGACCGCAAGGGCCTGTACGCCCGCGCCCGGGCCGGCCTGATCACCGGGATGACCGGCATCGACGACCCGTACGAGGAGCCCACCGACGCCGACCTGGTGGTGGACACCTCGGATCTGAGCGTCGAGGAGGCCATCGGGAAGGTGATGGAGCACCTGACCGAGACCGGCTGGGTGGAGCCCCGCCTCCAGCCCGCCTGATCTCCCGACCGCCGGGCGCGTCCCGGCATCCAGCACCTCGACCGCCGTCGTCCGGCTTCCGGGCGGCGGCGGTCTCGCATCGCCCCTCACTGGGCGGTAGTGTTCGTCTTTGTTGGAACACGTTCGACCGCGTGAAGCGTCCGCGTGGTCGGTGAGGCGCGGAGGTGAGCCGGGGATGCTGGCGCGGCAGCGGCAGACCGCCATCCTGGAACGACTGCGCCGCGCCGGTGGCGTCCGGGTCACCGAACTGGCGGCCGAGTTCGGCGTCTCCGACATGACCATCCGGCGCGACCTGGACACGCTGCACGAGCAGGGCCTGCTCGCCAAGGTGCACGGCGGCGCGACGCCGGCCGGTCCCGGCTCGACCGACGAGCCCGGTTTCCACGCCAAGTCCGTCCGCCAGTCCGCGGAGAAGGCCGCCATCGCCGAGCACGCCGCGGGGCTGGTCCGGCCCGGTGCCGCGATCGCGCTCTCCGCCGGCACCACCACCGCCGAGCTGGCCCGGCGGCTGGTGGAGGTGCCCGGCCTCACAGTGGTCACCAACTCGCTGCCGGTCGCGGAGGCCCTGCACGTCGCCGGCCGGCCGGACCAGACGGTGGTGCTCACCGGCGGCGTCCGCACGCCGTCGGACGCGCTCGTCGGCCCGCTCGCCGTGGCCGCGATCGCCGCGCTGCACCTGGACCTGCTCTTCCTCGGCGTACACGGGATCAGCGAACGGGCCGGCTTCACCACGCCCAACCTGATGGAGGCGGACACGAACCGGGCGCTCGTGGCGGCGGCGGACCGGCTGGTGGTGCTCGCCGATCACACCAAGTGGGGCACTGTCGGCATCTCGTCGATCGTGCCGCTGGAGGCGGCGGACGTGCTGGTCACCGACGACCGGTTGGCACCCGAGGCCCGACGGGTACTCGACGACAGGGTGGGTGAGCTGGTGACGGTGCCCACGACGAGAGGGGCGGAGTGAAGCGTACGCAGATCGCGCTGGCCGACGGTCGCGAGCTGATCTACTTCGACGAGCGGGACGACGCGGTCCGCGACCAGCCGGACCGGCGGGATCTGCCCCCTCCCCCGCCCGCCTCGCAGCTGCGGTACGACCCGCTGACCGACGAGTGGGTGGCGGTGGCGGTGCACCGGCAGACCCGCACGTTCCTGCCCCCGGCCGACCAGTGCCCGCTGTGCCCGTCCCGGGGCGAGCGGCACAGCGAGATCCCCGCGCCCGGCTACGACGTGGTGGTGTTCGAGAACCGGTTCCCCTCGCTGAGCCAGCGGGTGGCCGACGAACCGGCCGAGATCACGCCGTTCACCCCGGTACGCCCCGGCCGCGGCAGGTGCGAAGTGGTCTGCTTCACCGACGACCACAACGCCTCGTTCGCCCGGCTCTCCCCGCGGCGGGTACGAACGGTGCTCGACGCGCTCGCCGACCGCACCGCCGCGTTGAGCGCGCTGCCCGGCGTGGAGCAGGTCTTCCCGTTCGAGAACCGGGGCGTGGAGATCGGGGTGACGCTGCACCACCCGCACGGGCAGATCTACGCGTACCCGTTCGTCACGCCGCGCACCCGCACCATGCTGGCCGCCGCCCGGCGGTACGCCGACCGCACCGGGGGTAACCTCTACGCCGACGTGCTGGCCGCCGAACGGGCCACCGGGGAACGGGTGGTGACGAGCAACGAGCACTGGACCGCGTACGTCCCGGCGGCGGCCCGCTGGCCGTTCGAGGTGCACGTGGCGCCGCACCGGCCGGTGCCGGACATCCCGGCGCTCGACGACGCCGAGCGGGACGCCTTCGGGCCGCTCTACCTGGACCTGCTGCGCCGCTTCGACGGGCTGTTCGACCTGCCGATGCCGTACATCGCGGCCTGGCACCAGGCGCCGGTACGGATCGACCGGGAGCTGGGCCACCTGCACCTTCAGCTGTTCAGCATCCGGCGGGCCAAGGACAAGCTGAAGTACCTGGCCGGGTCGGAGTCCGGCATGGGCGTGTTCATCAACGACATCGCCCCGGAACGCGCCGCCGAGCTGCTCCGCACCGCTTGAAAGGAAGGGCCCCTTATTAACGCCTGCGGTAGAGGAAGGGCCCCTTCTTAACAACCACGGCCCGAGCATGGGGCGCGGGGGCCCGGGACAGGACCCCCCGCAGGGAAGGGACGGCTGGCTGCGGTCAGCAGCCGCGAAGGTCGGGCCGGCCGGCGCAGGGCCATGGCCCACCTTCCTGGACGCGACTGGCATCTCGTCCATCCTGTCAACGAGGGCGCACCGGACGAAGTCACGGCGTCCCGGTCGTGCGGTCGACACGCCGGACCGCCGGCCCCGAGGTGTTAAGAAGGGCCCCTTCTACAACGCGAGGCGTTAAGAAGGGGCCCTTCCTTACACGTCAGGCGGCGAGCTTGCGCGCCAGGTTCTCGTCGAGCGCGTTCATGAACTCGTCGGTGGTCAGCCACGGGGCGTCCCGCGAGATGAGCAGCGCGAGGTCCTTGGTCATCTGGCCGCCCTCGACGGTCTCCACGATGACCTTCTCCAGCGTGTCGGCGAACTCGGTGACCGCCGGGGTACCGTCCAGCTTGCCCCGGTGGGCCAGGCCCCGGGTCCAGGCGTAGATCGAGGCGATCGGGTTGGTCGAGGTCTTCTCGCCCTTCTGGTACTGCCGGTAGTGCCGGGTGACGGTGCCGTGCGCGGCCTCGGCCTCGACGGTGCGGCCGTCCGGGGAGAGCAGCACCGAGGTCATCAGGCCGAGCGAGCCGAAGCCCTGCGCGACGGTGTCGGACTGCACGTCACCGTCGTAGTTCTTGCACGCCCAGACGTACCCGCCCTCCCACTTGAGCGCGGCGGCGACCATGTCGTCGATCAGCCGGTGCTCGTAGGTGAGGCCGGCGGCGTCGAACTCGGCCTTGAACTCGTTCTCGAACACCTCGGCGAAGATGTCCTTGAACCGGCCGTCGTACGCCTTGAGGATGGTGTTCTTGGTCGACATGTAGACCGGGTAGCCGCGGTCCAGGCCGTACCGGAACGAGGCGCGGGCGAAGTCCCGGATCGACTCGTCGTAGTTGTACATGCCCATGGCGATGCCGCCGCCGGGGAAGTTGGCGACCTCCATCTCCATCGGGGTGCCGCCGTCGGCCGGGGTGTAGGTGATGGTCACCGTGCCCGGGCCGGGGACGACGAAGTCGGTGGCCTTGTACTGGTCGCCGTGCGCGTGCCGGCCGATGATGATCGGCTTGGTCCAGCCCGGGACGAGCCGCGGCACGTTCGACATGATGATCGGCTCGCGGAAGACCACGCCGCCGAGGATGTTGCGGATGGTGCCGTTCGGCGACCGCCACATCTTCTTCAGGCCGAATTCCTCCACCCGGGCCTCGTCCGGGGTGATGGTGGCGCACTTGACGCCGACGCCGTGCTCCTTGATGGCGTTGGCGGCGTCGACGGTGACCTGGTCGTCGGTGGCGTCACGGTGCTGGATCGACAGGTCGTAGTAGTGCAGGTCGACGTCGAGGTAGGGCAGGATCAGCTGCTCCCGGATCTGCTTCCAGATGATCCGGGTCATCTCGTCGCCGTCGATCTCCACGACCGGGTTGTTTACCTTGATCTTCGCCATCGGCCGGCGCTCCTCTCGGGGGACACGTGCTCAAGCAGTACGAGCGTACTGGAAACTGGCCGGCAGTCCCCAGGCGGCCCGGGTGGCCGCCGGAAAAGCGGGCTGCGCCGCGCCGCGGCCCCCTGGCATCATCGGCCGATGCCGCTCAGCCGCACCCTCGGGTCTATCACGGTCACCGCGCTCTCCGACGGCGAGGGGCCCTTCTTCCAGCCCCGCGGCGAGGCGTTTCCCGACGCCACGCAGGCGCACTGGCAGGCCGCCGACCGGCTCGACCTGGGTGCCGTCACCGACGACGGCCGGTGGTGGCTGCGGTTCCGCGCGTTCGCGGTGCGGGCCGGGGACGGGCCGGTGACGCTGGTCGACGCCGGCATCGGCCCGGCCGGTTCGCTCGCCGCGAGCTGGGCGCCGGTGCCGGGCCGGCTGCCCGAGGAACTGGCCGCCGCCGGGATCGATCCGGCCGACGTACGCACCGTGGTCCTCACCCATCTGCACACCGATCACGTGGGCTGGGCCGGCCCGTTCTTCCCGAACGCCGATCACCTGATCCAGCGCGCCGAGGTGGACGCGCTGGAGCTGCTCCATCCGGAGCTGCCGGCCCGGCTGCTGACGCCGTTGCGCGCCGCCGGCCGGCTGCGGGTGGTCGACGGCGAGACGCCCCTCACCCCGGGGGTACGACTGCTGCACACGCCCGGGCACACGCCGGGTCACCAGTCGGTGCTCGTCGAGGCGGACGACGAGCGCCTCCTGATCACCGGCGACCTGCTGGTGCACGCGATCCAGTTGGTGGAGCCCGAGCTGGCGTACGCTCACGAGGAGGACCCGGCCACGGCCCGCCACTCCCGCACGACCCTGCTGGCAGCCCTCTCCCCCGCCACCCTCGCCACCCCCCACCTGACCGCCCCCTTCACCCCCCACCGGCCACCGCGTCGATCATGAGGTTGGCGGCGGAAATGGAGATCGACTCAGCCGTCAACCTCATGATCGACGGGTTGGGTGGGGACCGGCTGGGACGGCGAAGGCCCGCCGGCGGAGCCGGCGGGCCTTCGCCACGCAGCGGTCGGGCGTCACATGCTGGCGACGTCGCCCTGCTTGGCGCGGACGGCCTCGGCGGCCTCCTTCAGCGCGGCCAGCTCGTCGGCGTCCAGGTCGGTCTCGACGACCCGCTTCACGCCCTCGGCGCCGATCTCGGCCTCGACGCCCAGGTAGACGCCGGAGATGCCGTACTCGCCGTCGACCCAGGCGCAGACCGGCATGACCGCGCCGGAGTCCTCGGCCACGGCCTTCGCCATCCGGGCCGCGGCGGCGGACGGGGCGTAGTACGCGGAACCGGTCTTGAGCAGCGCGACGACCTCGGCGCCACCGTTGCGGGTCTTGACGACCAGCTCCTCGATCTGCTCGGCCGGCATGGCGTCACGCAGCGGCTTGCCGTTCACGGTGCTCTTGGACGGCACCGGGACCATGGTGTCGCCGTGCGAGCCGAGCGTCAGGGTCCGTACCGACTTCACCGGCACGCTCAGCGCCTCGGCGACGAAGTTGGTGAACCGGGCGGTGTCCAGCATGCCGGCCTGGCCGAGCACCCGGTTCTTCGGGAACTGGGTGGCGAGCTGGGCCAGCGCGGTCATCTCGTCGAGCGGGTTCGACACCACGATGACGACGGCGTTCGGGGCGTACTTGGCGACGTTCTCGGAGACCTGCCGGACGATCTTGGCGTTGGTCTCCAGCAGGTCCATCCGGCTCATGCCCGGCTTGCGCGGCAGGCCGGCGGTGATGACGACGACGTCCGAGCCCTCGATGGCGTCGTAGCCCTCGCCGTTCGGGCCGGTGGTGACGCCGACGACCTTGGTCTCGAAGCCCTCGACCGCGCGGGACTGGTTGAGGTCGAGCGCGAGACCAGCCGGCTTGCCCTCCACGATGTCGGTGATCACGACGGTGTCGAAGACGTCGTACTCGGCCAGGCGCTGTGCGGTGGTCGAGCCGTAGAATCCGGCGCCGACGACAGTGACCTTCTTACCCATGGTCGTCCCACTCCCTGATACCAGTCGGTTTTCCGGACCGTATCAGCCATCCTGGCACCGATCGGGTCAGGGGCGGACGGTTATGACCTGGGTGGGTGTCAGCCCGCCCGCTCGGCCCGTTCGACCACGTTCGTCAGCAGCATCGCCCGGGTCATCGGGCCGACGCCGCCGGGCATCGGCACCAGCTTGCCGGCGACCTCGGCCACCTCCGGGTCCACGTCGCCGGTGTAGCGGCCCTTGCCGTCCTCGCCGATCACCCGCGTGATGCCGACGTCCACCACAGTCGCACCCGGGTTGATCATGTCGGCGGTGAGCAGGCCGGGCACCCCGGCGGCGACGATGACGACGTCGGCGGCGCGGGTGTGCGCGGCCAGGTCGAGCGTGCCGGTGTGGCAGAGCGTCACGGTGGCGTTCTCGCTGCGCCGGGTCAGCAGCAGGCCCAGCGGACGGCCGACCGTGTTGCCCCGGCCGACGACCGCCACGTTCGCGCCGCGCAGCGGCACGTCGTGCCGGCGCAGCAGTTCCACGATGCCGCGCGGGGTGCAGGGCAGCGGCGCGTCGTACCCGAGGACGAGCCGGCCCAGGTTGACCGGGTGCAGCCCGTCGGCGTCCTTGTCCGGGTCGATCGACTCCAGCGCGCGCTGCGTGTCGAGGTGCCCGGGAAGCGGGAGCTGGACGATGTAGCCGTGGCAGGCCGGGTCGGCGTTCAGCTCGGCGAGCGCCGCGTCGAGCTGCTCCTGGGTGGCGTCGGCCGGCAACGCGACCCGCAGTGAGGCGATGCCGACCTCGGCGCAGTCGCGGTGCTTGCCGTTGACGTACGCCTGGGAGCCGGGGTCCTCGCCGACCAGCACCGTGCCGAGGCCGGGGGTGATGCCGCGTTCCGCGAGCGCCTTCACCCGGGCCCGTAGCTCGTCCTTGATCTCCGCCGCGGTGGCCTTGCCGTCCAGGATCGTCGCCGTCACGTCGTGATCGTCTCACGCCCGCCGGCGGGCCCGGACGACGACGGCCGACGATCACGCTGCGCAACGTGCCCTAAGTCACGATGAGTGACCAGCTGCCGTGACGCGGCGGCCGGTCGCACCCCGGACAGGCAGGGACCGGACAGGCGGGCCAGACGCCCCAGAGGCTTCCACCCACGCCGGAACCCCACCAGCGGCGGCGAAGAAAAGCGCAGAAAGCGGCGGGGTTTAGCACACGCGAGCGGCAGCGACAAGGCGCGCCGAACACGATCCGTCATCAGTTGACCACGCACTAGTTGTCGACGGGCCGGATCGCGACCTACCGTTACGGCTCGTTGCGCAGAGTCACCCAGCGCCGGGACGACCGCGCAGCGTGAGGAGATGAGGAGACTTCATGCGTGTTCGTAGGCTCGCGGCCTGGGCCGCGCTCCCGCTCGCGGTGACGCTCGGCCTGACGGCCTGCGGCTCGGGCGGTGGCGGCGGCGCCGGCGACTCCGACGCGGCCGTGCGGATCGAGATCGCCGAGCCGCAGCACCTGGTGCCCACAAACACCAACGAGACGAGCGGCTCCCAGGTCCTGTCGGCCCTGTTCAGCCCGCTCGTCGACTACGACGAGGCGAACAAGCCGCACGAGGTGGCCGCCGACTCGGTGACGACGTCGGACAACAAGGTCTGGACGATCAAGCTGAAGCCCGGCTACACGTTCCACAACGGCGAGAAGGTCACCGCCGACAACTACATCGACGCCTGGAACTACGGCGCGTACGCGCCGAACGGCCAGAACTCCAGCTACTTCTTCGAGAAGGTGGCCGGCTACGACGACCTCCAGGGCGAGAACCCGAAGGCGACGACGCTCAGCGGCCTGAAGAAGGTCGACGACCTGACCTTCACCGTGACGCTCAGCGACCCGTACGTGGACTTCAAGTCCATGCTCGGCTACACCGCCTTCTACCCGCTGCCCGAGGCGGCCTTCTCCGCGCCGGGCGTGCTCGCCGAGGGCTACGAGCAGGCGCCGATCGGCCAGGGCCCGTTCAAGATGAAGGGCAGCTGGCAGCACGACGCCAAGGTCGAGGTGGAGCGCTACGACGCGTTCCCGGGCCAGCAGCCCAAGGTCGGCGGCGTCGAGTTCCGCATCTACCAGCAGCCGACCGCCGCGTACGCGGACGTGCTGTCGGACAACCTCGACGTGATCAAGACGATCCCGACCGAGAACCTGTCGACCGCCGCGACCGACCTGGGCGACCGCTTCCAGCAGAGCCCGGCCTCGTCGCTGCAGGTGCTGGCCTTCCCGACGTTCCAGAAGGAGTTCAGCAAGCCCGAGGTGCGCAAGGCGATCTCGATGGCGATCGACCGGGACGAGATCACCAAGTCGATCTTCAAGGACTCGCAGCAGCCGGCCCGCTCGTTCGTCTCGCCGGTGGTCGCCGGTTACCGGGAGAACACCATCGGCACGGCGGGCGCGTTCGACCCGGTCAGGGCCAAGGCCGACTACGAGGCCGCGGGCGGCCCGAAGAAGATCGAGCTGTCCTACAACGGCGACGGCGGCCACAAGGACTGGATCGACGCCACCTGCAACCAGCTCAAGGCCAACCTGGGCGTGGAGTGCGTGGGCACCGCCGAGCCGAAGTTCGCGGACCTGCTGACCAAGCTCAAGCAGAAGCAGCCGGTCGGCCTGTTCCGGATGGGCTGGGTCATGGACTACCCGTCCATGGAGAACTACCTCGGCCCGCTTTACAGCACCACCGGCTCGTCGAACTACTACGGATACAGCAACCCGGAGTTCGACAAGCTGCTCGCCGAGGGCGCCCGCGCGGCGACCGAGGACGAGGCGATCAAGAAGTACCAGGCGGCGGAGGATCTGCTCGCGCAGGACATGCCGGTGATCCCGCTGCGGTACGGGCAGAACAACTTCGGCCACTCGACCAAGGTCAAGAACGTCCACGTGGACCTCTTCGACCGGGTGGACCTGCTGAAGATCGAACGCGCCTGACACCCCGCTGACGGGCCGGGCCACCCCCACCGGGTGGCCCGGCCCTCGCATTGGCACGCATTTAACCTGTTTTCGGCAGACTTGCCAGCATGCTCCGCTTCATCCTGCGGCGACTGCTCCAGATGGTCCTCGCCTTCTTCGGGACCACGCTGATCGTCTATGCGCTGATGTTCGCCGGGCAGGGCGACCCGATCCAGGCCCTCGCCGGGGAGCGGCCGGTGACCGCCGCGCAGCGCGCCTACCTGACCGAGAAGTACCACCTGGACGCGACGGGTGTCGGCGGCTTCTTCTACCGCTACTTCGACTACCTGGCGGCCTGGTCCAGGGCGACCTCGGGGAGTCGCTGACCGGACGGCAGATCAGCGACATCCTCGCCGCCGCCTGGCCGGTCACGGTGAAGCTCGCCGTGATCGCGATGGCCGTGACGGTGATCTTCGGGGTCACCGCGGGCGTGATCGCGGCGATCCGCCGCTCCGGCGTGTTCGACCACGCCACGCTCGTGCTCACGCTGCTGGTGCTCGGCATCCCCACGATCGTGCTGGCCCCGCTGGCCCAGTACTTCCTCGGCGTCCGGTGGCCGGTCTTCCCGCCCACCGCCGGAGCCCAGCCCTCCTTCTACGCGCTGCTGCTCCCCGGCATCGTGCTCGGCTCGCTCTCACTGGCCACCGCGCTGCGGCTGACGCGTACCTCGGTGACCGAGAACCTGCGCGCCGACTACGTCCGGACCGCCCGCTCCAAGGGCCTGCGGCGACGCCGCATCGTCGGCGTGCACGTACTGCGCAACTCGCTCATCCCGGTGGTCACCTTCCTCGGCGTCGAGCTGGGCAACCTGATGGGCGGCGCGATCATCACCGAGGGCGTGTTCAACGTCCCCGGCGTCGGCTTCAACCTGTTCCGCGGCATCCGCACCGAGGACGGCCCGCTGGTGGTCGGCATCGTCAGCGTGCTCGTCGTGGTCTACCTGCTGTCCAACCTGGTGGTGGACGTGCTCTACGCCGTACTCGACCCGAGGATCCGCTATGAGTGAGCGCAGCGAGGTGCGGCCGTGAGCGACTTCGAGACGGTGGCGGCGACCGAGAACCAGGCCGCGCGGCGCGGCGTGTCAGGTGAGCCGGGCACGCCCGGCCGGGCCGGGCGGCCGGACCGCGCCCGCAGCCTGGCCGGTGACGCCTGGCGGGATCTGCGCCGCAACCCGGTCTTCTGGATCAGCCTGCTCCTGGTGGTGCTGGTCGCCGCGATGGCGGTGGCGCCCGGGCTGTTCGCCGCCAACGACCCGCGCGACTGTGTGCTGTCGCGGCAGCACGCCGGGCCGTCCGGCGGGGCCATCTTCGGGTACGACTTCCAGGGCTGCGACACGTTCGCCCGCGCGGTCTACGGCGCCCGTGCCTCACTGCTCGTCGGCGCGCTCTCCGCGCTGATCACCGGCGTGATCGCCCTCGTCGTCGGCATGCTCGCCGGCTACTTCGGCGGGTGGGTCGACGCGGTGCTGTCCCGGGTGATCGACATCGTGCTCGGCATCCCGCTGCTGCTGGCCGCGATCGTGCTGCTCAAGCGCGTGAGCACGAGCGGCGACACGGTACGCCTGTTCGCGGTGATCCTCGTCCTGGCGCTGCTCGGCTGGACCACCGCGGCCCGGGTGGTCCGCTCCTCGGTGATCACCGCCCGGGAGCAGGACTACGTGGCGGCGGCCCGGATGCTCGGGGCCGGCAACGGCCGGATCATGTGGCGGCACATCCTGCCGAACGCGCTCGCCCCGGCCATCGTGGTGCTCACCATCGCGCTCGGGTCGTTCATCGCGGCCGAGGCGACGCTGAGCTTCCTCGGCATCGGGTTGAAGGCGCCGACCATCTCCTGGGGCATCGACATCGACGCCGGCCGGGTGCACATGCGGGAGTCGGCGACGCCGCTGATCGTGCCGTCGACGTTCCTCGCCCTGACCGTGCTCGCCTTCATCATGCTCGGCGACGCGATCCGCGACGCCTTCGACCCGAAGCTCCGGTGAACAACAATGACCCAGAACGCGGTCCGGCCCACGCCGGCCTCACCCACCCCGCCCGGCGGCCACCTGCTGGAGGTACGGGACCTGCACGTCGAGTTCCGCACCCGGGAGGGCGTGGCCCGGGTGATCAACGGGGTGACGTACCACCTGGACGCCGGTGAGACGCTCGCGGTGCTGGGCGAGTCCGGCTCGGGCAAGTCCGTCACCGCCCAGGCGATCATGGGAATCCTGGACACCCCGCCCGCGTACGTGCGCGCCGGGCAGATTCTCTACCAGGGGCGGGACCTGCTCACCCGGCCGGAGGAGGAACGCCGGCAGATCCGCGGTGCCGAGATCGCGATGATCTTCCAGGACGCGCTGTCGGCGTTGAACCCGGTCTTCCCGGTCGGCTGGCAGATCGGCGAGTCGCTGCGCGAGCGGGCCGGGATGTCGCGCGCCGACGCGCGCAGGCGCACTGTCGAGCTGATGGACCTGGTCCGGATCCCGGCCGCGGCGAAGCGGATCGGCGACTACCCGCACCAGTTCTCCGGCGGCATGCGGCAACGCGTCATGATCGCCATGGCGCTGGCGCTGGACCCGAAGGTACTGATCGCCGACGAGCCCACCACCGCGCTGGACGTCACGGTGCAGGCGCAGATCATGGACCTCCTGGCCGACCTGCGCCGGGACCTCGGCATGGCGCTCGTCCTGATCACCCACGACCTGGGCGTGGTCGCCGGTGTGGCGGACCGGATCGCCGTCATGTACGCGGGCCGGATCGTCGAGCACGCCGACGTGCACGCGCTGTACCGGGCGCCGGCCCACCCGTACACGAAGGGGTTGCTGGAGTCGATCCCGCGACTGGACGTGCGCGGCCAGGCGCTGTCCAGCATCCGCGGGCTGCCGCCGAACCTGATGGCGATCCCGTCCGGCTGCCCGTTCCACCCCCGGTGCCCGTACGTCCAGCAGGTCTGTGTGGACGAGGTGCCGCACGACCTGGTGCTCGGCGACGGGCGGACCAGCGCGTGCCACTTCGCCCAGGAGGTGCACGATGACCGCGACGGCTGAACCCGCCAAGGTGCGCGGCGAGACGATCCTCGCCGTCGACCAGCTGGTCAAGCACTTCCCGATCAGCCAGGGGGTGCTGTTCAAGAAGACCATCGGCCAGGTCAAGGCGGTCGACGGCGTCTCGTTCGAGCTGCGGCGCGGCGAGACGCTCGGCGTGGTGGGCGAGTCCGGCTGCGGCAAGTCCACGCTGGCCCGGCTGCTGATGCGCCTGGAGACGCCCACCTCCGGGCGGGTCGCGCTGGAGGGACGCGACCTGCTCCGGGCGACCGGGGCGGACCTGCGCCGGCTGCGCCGGAACATGCAGATGGTGATGCAGGATCCGTACACCTCGCTGAACCCGCGCATGACAGTCGGCGACATCATCGGCGAGC
Source organism: Micromonospora sp. WMMB482 (assembly GCF_019038635.1). Classification (NCBI taxonomy): domain Bacteria; kingdom Bacillati; phylum Actinomycetota; class Actinomycetes; order Micromonosporales; family Micromonosporaceae; genus Micromonospora; species Micromonospora sp. WMMB482. The sequence continues at coordinate 1,318,986 of NZ_JAHOPD010000020.1, forward strand.
CGTTCGAGATCCACCCGGAGGCGGCACCGAAGCGCAGCCGGCGGCAGCGGGTGCAGGAGCTGCTCGACGTGGTCGGGCTCAATCCGGAGCACGTCAACCGCTACCCGCACCAGTTCTCCGGCGGTCAGCGGCAGCGCATCGGCATCGCCCGGGCGCTGGCGCTGCGGCCGGAGATCATCGTCTGCGACGAGCCGGTGTCGGCCCTCGACGTCTCGATCCAGGCCCAGGTGATCAACCTGCTCGAACAGCTCCAGGACGAGCTGGGGCTGTCGTACATCTTCATCGCCCACGACCTGTCGGTGGTGCGGCACATCTCCGACCGGGTGGCGGTGATGTACCTGGGCCGGATCGTGGAGATCGGCACCGAGGAGCAGATCTACCAGCGCGCGACCCACCCGTACACCCAGGCGCTCCTGTCGGCGGTGCCGGTCCCCGACCCGGAGGCCCGCGACCGGCGGACCATCATCCGGCTCACCGGCGACGTGCCCAGCCCGGCCGAGCCGCCGTCCGGCTGCCACTTCCGGACCCGCTGCTGGAAGGCCGAGGAGGTCTGCGCGACGCAGGATCCGCAGGCGGTACCCCGCGCGGCGGACCCGCACCCCAGCGCCTGCCACTTCGCCGAGGTGCGCACCGAGGCGTGACGACGAAGGCCCCGTCCCCCGGAGGAAGAGGGGGCGGGGCCTCCGATGCGGGCACGCGCGCGGACGGCGGACCCGGGGCCCGGCGGCGTGAGGCGCGCCGCCGGTTGGACGGCGGCTCGCGGCGGAGACCGCCGGGTCGACACGGCTTCTCCGGTGCGGCGCGAGCGCGGCGTCCCGGTGCGGGCTGCGGGCTGCGGGCTGCGGGCTGCGGGTTCGGTGCGGCTCAGGCGGCCGGCGGGGCGCGCGCGGCGAGCGGGCCGCGCGGCAGCGGCACGACCGGCGGCCGGGGCGCGGGCACGACGGGCTCCGGGACGGCCGGACCGGCCGCGCGCGAGAGCGCGGCCGGGGCCAGGTCGTCCGGTCCGTCGGCGTGGCCGAGGCCGCCGCCGTGGTCGTGCCACGGTCCGGCGGCACGCTCCGACCAGGAGGTTCGGGGGTACGCGGCACGCAGCGCGACCGGGCTCGTCCCGCTCGCCGAGACGGCGGCCGCCGCGGGCGGCGCGACGGTGGGAGCGCCTTCGACGACGGAGACGCCGAGCGCTTCGACGACCGGGGCGGCGGGTGCGGCGGCCGATCCCAGTCCGGCCAGGACGAACGCCAGCGTGACGACGACGGCGGTCAACCGGTCGCGAACGCGCATGGCACACCTGCCGGGCTCACGGACAGCGGAGACGCTGGGTCGTCGCCGCGCACACGCTAGCAACCGCCTCCCGCGGCGGGCAACGGCACGACGTCCGGGTGCGTCAGCCGCGTGGTGGACCGACGCACCCGGACGGGCCGGGCCGGACTCGTCAGTGGAAGAAGTGCCGGGTGCCGGTCAGGTACATGGTGACGCCGGCCGCCTTGCAGGCCGCGATGGTCTCCTCGTCCCGGATCGAGCCGCCCGGCTGCACGATCGCCCGCACCCCGGCGTCGATGAGGATCTGCGGACCGTCGGCGAACGGGAAGAACGCGTCCGAGGCGCAGACCGAACCGCGGGCCCGCTCGTCACCGGCCCGGCTGACCGCCAGCCGCGCCGAGTCCACCCGGTTGACCTGGCCCATGCCGACGCCGACTGTGGCGCCGTCACGGGCCAGCAGGATCGCGTTGCTCTTGACCGCGCGTACCGCCCGCCAGGCGAACGCCAGGTCGCGCAGCGTCGCTGCGTCGGCCGGGTCGCCGGTGGCGAGCGTCCAGCCGGCCGGGTCGTCGCCGGGCGCGTCGACGGCGTCCCGCGTCTGCACCAGCACGCCGCCGCTGACCTGCCGCCACTCGGCGGGCCGCACGGCGTACGTGGGCGCGCGCAGCAGCCGGATGTTCTTCTTGGCCCGCAGCAGTTCCAGCGCGTCCTCGTCGAAGCCCGGCGCCACGAGCACCTCGGTGAAGATCTCCGCGACCTGCCCGGCCAGTGCCGCGCCGACCGGACGGTTCACCGCGATCACGCCGCCGAACGCGGAGACCGGGTCGCAGGCGTGCGCCTTGCGGTGCGCCTCGGCCACGTCCGCGCCCACCGCGATGCCGCACGGGTTGGCGTGCTTGATGATCGCCACCGCCGGCTGGTCCGGGAAGTCGTTCGCGGCCCGCCAGGCGGCGTCCGCGTCGACGTAGTTGTTGTAGGACATCTCCTTGCCGTGCAACTGCTCGGCCTGGGCCAGCCCGGCCGGCGCGCCCGGGTCGGTGTAGAGCGCCGCCGCCTGGTGCGGGTTCTCGCCGTACCGCAGCACCGCCTGGCGGCGCAGCGCCAGCCCGGCGAACTCCGGCCAGCCGTCCTGCGCCGGCGAGACGGTGGTGGCGAACCAGTCGGCCACTGCGACGTCGTAGTCGGCGATGTCGGCGAACGCGCGGGCCGCCAGCGCCCGGCGCCGGGCCAGGGTGAAGCCGCCCTCGGCGAGCGCGGCCACCACCGCCGGGTACGCGGCCGGGTCGGTCACCACCGCCACCGAGGCGTGGTTCTTCGCCGCGGCCCGCACCATCGCCGGACCGCCGATGTCGATCTGCTCCACGCACTCGTCGGTGCCGGCGCCGGAGGCGACTGTGGCCTGGAACGGATAGAGGTTGGAGACCAGCAGGTCGATGCCGGCGATGCCGTGCTCGTCGAGCTGCGCGGCGTGCGCGTCCTTGCGCAGGTCGGCGAGGAGGCCGCCGTGGATCTTCGGGTGCAGCGTCTTGACCCGACCGTCGAGGATCTCCGGGAAGCCGGTGACCTGCTCGACCGGCGTCACCGGCACCCCGGCGCCGGAGATCGTCGACGCGGTGCTCCCGGTCGACACGATCTCCACGCCGGCCTCGTGCAGGGCGCGGGCCAGCTCGACCAGGCCGGTCTTGTCGTAGACGCTGACCAGCGCGCGCCGGATCGGGCGGCGACCGGCGTCCTCAGTGGCGTTCACGGGATGGTGACCTTTCTGCCGGTGATCGTCCAACCTTTACGGACCAGGCGGCCGACCTGCTCGACGAGCTGGCGCCGCTCGGCGGACTTGATGCGCTCGGTGAGCGCGTCCTCGTCGTCGTCGTCGTGCACCGGCACCGCGACCTGGGCCACGATCGGACCGGTGTCCATGCCGGCGTCGACGAAGAACAGGGTGGCCCCGGTGAGCTTGACGCCGTACGCCAGCGCGTCGCGGGGGCCGTGGATGCCGGGGAACGCCGGCAGCAGCGTGTTGTGCGTGTTGAGGTAGCGGTCGCCGAACGCGGCCAGGAACTCCGGACCGACGAGCTTGAGGAACCCGGCGCTGATGACCAGGTCGGGCCGGTGCTCGGCGACCCGCGCGGTGAGCGCCTTGTCCCAGTCGGCACGGGTGGGGTGGTCCTTGACCCGCTCGACGAAGGACGGCACACCCGCGGCGGCGGCCCGGTCCAGGCCGGCGATCCCGTCCCGGTCGGCGCCGACGGCGACCACCCGGGCGCCGTACCCGGGGTCGGCGGTGGCGTCCAGCAACGCCTGGAGGTTGCTGCCGGAACCGGAGACGAGGACGACGAGGCGGGCGACGGACGCGGGCTCGGTCACCGGGCAACCCTATCGGGCAGGTCAGCAGGTCCGGCCGCGGGGCGGCGGCTCATCGGATGACCTCTCCGGTGGCGTGGTCGCGGTACGCTGCCGGTCGCCCGGTGTCCGGCCTCGCGCCCGGCCCGCACCCCCACGAAGAACCGGCACGCCGCGTGCCGTCGGACCGAGGAGTACCGCCATGCAGCCCGGATACCCCCCGCAGCAGCCGCAGCAGATCGACAACAACATGACGATGTCCATCGTCGCGATCTTCCTGTTCTGGCCGCTCGCGATCCCGGCCATCATCAACGCGTCGAAGGTCAACCCGCTGATCCAGCAGGGTGACTACGCCGGCGCCCAGGCCGCCGCCGCCGAGTCCAAGAAGTGGTCCAAGTGGGCCCTCATCGTCGGCCTGGTCTGGATCGCCGTCATCGTGGTGGGATGTTGCCTCCTCGGCGGCCTGGCTGGTCTCGCCGGCGACAGCGGCACAAACTGACTGACGAACAGAACCGACCTGAGGAGCACCTGACATGCAGCCCGGTTACCCCGGACAGGACCCGTACGGCCAGCAGCCGAACCAGGACTCGAACGCCCAGCCGAACGACCCGTACGCGCAGCCGCCGCAGGCCCCGCAGTACGGCCAGCAGCCGCAGTACGGGCAGCAGCCGACCTCGGGCCAGCCGTACGGCCAGCCCACCTCGGGTCAGCCCGCCTACGGCCAGGACCCGTACGCGCAGCAGCAGCCGTACGGCGCCGCGCCGCAGTACCCGGCCGCCGGCTACCCCAGCGGCCCGGGGCAGGGGCAGGGGCAGAACAACACCATGGGCCTGATCGGCATGATCGTCGGCATCACGTCGATCGTGCTCGGCCTGTGCTGCCCGCTGCTGGGTGTCCCGGCCGGCATCGCGGCCGTCATCCTCGGCGTGCTGGGCCAGAAGAAGGTCCAGTCCGGTGAGGCCAGCAACGCCGGCCAGGCGAGGGCCGCCCTGATCTGCGGTGCCGTCGGCGTGGTCGTCGGCATCATCAGCGCCATCGCCGGCGCCGCGATCAACATGAACAACTTCGGTTCCTGACCGTCGTACGACGAGGGGCGTCCGGCGGCTGCCGGGCGCCCCTCGCGCGTTCCGGTCAGCGGGGCGGCGGTGTGGGGCGCGCCGGGCGGGTCAGCGTACGGGTGGCGGCGGCACCCAGCGCCGTCCCCAATCCGATCACCAGCGTGGCCACCGCGGCCACCGCCCACGGCGACGGGCCGATCTCGGCCAGCCGGCCACCGCCGAGCGACCCGCCGGAGGCCGCCGCGAACAGCCCCAGCAGCGCGCCGGCGACCGGTCCGGCGAGCACGGCCGGCACCAGCAGCGCCGGCCAGCCCACCTCGGCGCGTTCCTCGGCCGCCGCGCGCAGCAGCCGCCGGGCCAGCAGCCAGCCGGCCGCCATCGCGGCCAGCACCGGCACGGCCAGCAGCGCGCCTCCGAGCCCGTCCATCGGGCCACGCGGCAGACCGGCCAGCAACGGTACGGCCGGCAGCGCGCCGACGGAGACCTCACTCGTGCGGACGGCGGTGTCGGTGCCGACCGCGAACCCGGGGCCGAGCAGATAGCTCGCCGACCAGGCGGTGGCGTTGGGCGCGTAGGCGAGGCTGACCAGTGTGATGCCCGCCTGGCCGGCCACCCCGGTCCGGTAGGCCCCGATCATGTCGGCCGCGTCGCCGCCGCCGGTGGCCACCGCCAGCCCGGCCGCGCCGGCGCCCGCGCCGCACAGCAGCAGCGCCGCGACCAGTCCGGTACGCAGACCGTCACGCACCGGCGCAGGGCAGCGCGCGGCCAGCAGCGCCCACACACCCGTGGTGCGCAGCGCGCCGACCAGGGCGGCCGGTATGCCGAACGCGGCGAACACGAGCGCGGCGGTGACCGGGGAGACGCGCAGGCCGCCCGCATCGACAGCGAACGCGGCGAGCGCGCCGAGCAGCGCGTACCCGATGCCGACCGCGACCGCGACGGTGAGCGCCTGGCGGGGCGAGCCGGCCCCGCGCGCGCCGACGGCCCGGCTGACGTGCACCCCGGCGCGGGTGAGCCGCCAGACGGCGAGCGCGCTGAGCGCGAGCGGCGCCAGGCCGAGCGGCCCGGCGGTGGTCTGCAGCGGCACCCCGTGCCCGAGCAGCCAGCCGGCCAGGCCGGCGCGCAACGCGCCGCCGAACGATCCGGCGTCCTCGCTGAGCTGGGCCAGGCCCAGCACGGCGGAGACCGGCAGCCAGGAGGTCAGCGCCGCCCAGAGCGCGGCCACCCCGGCGGCGACCGGCAGCGGGGCCCGGCTGCGGCGCTCCTCACCCGATCGGGGTGCGGGCACCCGCGCGGCCGGGCGGGCACGGCCGGGCGGCCGGGCGCCGGCGGGGGGACCGGTGGCCGGACGGCGGGGCTGGTCAGGGGTGACGCGTGACATCGTGTCTACTCTGGCACGCCGCGAGAAGGACGGCAGTCCGATACCGGGTCGGCAGCGTGGCGAGTTCGCCGAACCCCGGTCCCGCGGCGGTGATCCGGTCTAGCCTCGGCCTCAGACGCGACCGTTCCCGTCGCGGCGCCGACCGCTCGGAGGAAGCCGTGAACGCTCCGTTTCCGCCGCCCCCGCCGCCACCGGCCGTCGGCCGGGACCGGACCACGCTCTGGGGCGTCCTCGGCATCGTCTTCGGCCTGTTCTGCTGCGGCATCCTGGGCATCGTCTTCGGCGCGCTGTCGATCCGCGACGCGCGGCGCAACGGCAGGTCGCAACTGCTCGGCTGGCTGGGTATCGCGTTCGGTGTGATCAACATCGTCGCCAGCGCCATCGTGCGCGCCCGGGGCAACTCGTACTACCCGTACTGGTATCGCTGAACGCGAGGGGGCCGGCCGGTTCCCCGGTCGGCCCCCTCGGTGCGTCGTACGGCCGCTCAGCGGCCGGACATGATCTCCCGCATCAGGTTGGCGGTCTCGGTCGGGGTCTTGCCGACCTTGACGCCCACCGCCTCCAGCGCCGCCTTCTTGGCGTCGGCGGTGCCCGCCGAGCCCGAGATGATCGCGCCGGCGTGACCCATGGTCTTGCCGGGCGGGGCGGTGAAGCCGGCGATGTAGCCGACCACCGGCTTGGTGACGTTGGCCTTGATGAACTCGGCCGCCCGCTCCTCGGCGTCGCCACCGATCTCACCGATCATGACGATCGCGTCGGTCTCCGGGTCCGCCTCGAAGGCGGCCAGGGCGTCGATGTGGGTGGTGCCGATGATCGGGTCACCGCCGATGCCGACGCAGGTGGAGAAGCCGATGTCGCGCAGCTCGTACATCATCTGGTAGGTCAGCGTGCCGCTCTTGCTGACCAGGCCGATGCGGCCGGAGCCGGTGATGTCGGCCGGGATGATGCCGGCGTTGGACGCGCCCGGCGAGGCGATGCCCGGGCAGTTCGGACCGATGATCCGGGTGCGCTCGCCCTGGGCCCGGTTGTACGCCCAGAACGCGGCGGTGTCGTGCACCGGCACGCCCTCGGTGATCACCACGGCCAGGTCGATGCCGGCGTCGATCGCCTCGACCACGGCGGCCTTGGTGAACTGCGGCGGTACGAAGATGACAGTCACGTCCGCGCCGGTGTCCTTCATCGCGTCCGCGACGGAGGCGAAGACGGGCAGCTCGGTGCCGTCGAAGTCGACTGTGGTGCCGGCCTTGCGCGGGTTGACGCCGCCGACCACGTTGGTGCCGGCGGCGAGCATCCGCCGGGTGTGCTTGGAACCCTCGGAACCGGTCATCCCCTGCACGATGACCTTGGAGTCCTTGGTCAGCCAGATAGCCATTGTCAGACCCCCGCAGCTGCCAGCTCGGCGGCCCGCTCGGCCGCACCGTCCATGGTGTCGACCCGCTGGATCAGCGGGTTGGCCGCGCCGTCGAGGATCGCCCGACCGGCCTCGGCGTTGTTGCCGTCGAGGCGGACGACGAGCGGCTTGGTGGCCTTCTCGCCGCGCTGCTCCAGCAGCGCCAGCGCCTGCACGATGCCGTTGGCGACCGCGTCGCAGGCGGTGATGCCGCCGAAGACGTTGACGAAGACGCTCTTGACCGACGGGTCGGACAGGACGATCTCCAGCCCGTTCGCCATCACCTCGGCGCTCGCGCCGCCGCCGATGTCGAGGAAGTTGGCCGGCTTGACGCCGCCGTGCCGCTCGCCCGCGTACGCGACCACGTCGAGCGTGGACATGACCAGGCCGGCGCCGTTGCCGATGATGCCGACCTCGCCGTCGAGCTTGACGTAGTTGAGGTCCTTGGCCTTCGCGGCCTGCTCCAGCGGGTCCACCGACGCCTGGTCGACCAGGGCCTCGTGGTCCGGGTGCCGGAACCCGGCGTTCTCGTCCAGGGTGACCTTGGCGTCCAGGAGCAGCAGCTTGCCGTCCTTGGTGGTGGCCAGCGGGTTCACCTCGACGAGCGTGGCGTCCTCGGCCACGAACGCCTGCCACAGCTTGACCGCGACCTCGACCACCTGGTCGGCGATCTCGGCCGGGAAGCCGGCCGCGGTGACGATCTCGCGCGCCTTGGCCTCGTCCACACCGGTGTTGGCGTCGATCGGCGCCTTCACGACCCGCTCCGGGGTCTCTGCCGCGACCTGCTCGATGTCCATGCCGCCGGCCACGCTGGCGATGCAGAGGAAGGTGCGGTTCGCCCGGTCGAGCAGATACGAGAAGTAGTACTCCTCGGCCACGTCCGCGGTCACGGTGATCATGACCTTGTGGACGGTGTGACCCTTGATGTCCATGCCGAGGATGTCGGTGGCCCGGGCCACCGTCTCCTCCGCGCCCTCGGCCAGCTTCACGCCGCCGGCCTTGCCGCGGCCACCGACCTTCACCTGCGCCTTGACGACCACCCGGCCGCCGAGGCGTTCGGCGATCGCGCGGGCCTCCTCCGGGGTAGTGGCGACGCCGCCGGCGAGCACGGGCAAGCCGTGCCGCTCGAACAGGTCCCGCCCCTGGTACTCGTACAGGTCCACGATTGCGCGTCCCGTCCCGTCTCCGCGGCGCGCCGTCGCGCCGCCACCAGCTTCGGAAAATCAGTTTGACGCCTGTCATCAGAAGAGACAGGCCATTTGCCGCAGCCTAACGAGATGGGAACCGGCGGCAACCGAGCGGGTGCGGGGTGTGCGGTAATGCACAGACCGGGGCGGCCGGGCCGGTCACGGCCGCGCCGGGCGTCAGCCGTCCGGGGGATGTCCGGGCCGGGGCGTAACCGCCCGCCGGGGGCGTCGTTGAGTGTGATGTCGGCGCGCTGGTCAAGCGCGACGACGGGAGCGGCCGATGCCCTGTCGGTCGAGGGGTGGCGGCGGGGCATCGTGCATAGAGGGGCCGGGCGTGTGAGGGGTGCGTCCGGCCCCTCCCCCGTGCCCGGAGCCGGAAATGCGGCCGGTCAGCCGACCGGCTGGGCGACGTTCTTCCGCACCCACTCGACGATGGACCCGGTGGTGGCGCCCGGGGTGAAGATCTTCGCGACGCCGAGCCGCTCCAGCTCCGGGATGTCGGCCTCGGGGATGATGCCGCCGCCGAACACCACGATGTCGGTGGCGTCGCGCTCGGTGAGCAGTTCGACGACGCGCTTGAACAGCGTCATGTGCGCGCCGGAGAGCACCGAGAGGCCGACCGCGTCCGCGTCCTCCTGGATCGCGGTCTCGACGATCTGCTCCGGTGTCTGGTGCAGGCCGGTGTAGATGACCTCCATGCCCGCGTCACGCAGGGCGCGGGCGACCACCTTCGCCCCCCGGTCATGGCCGTCCAGGCCGGGCTTCGCGACGACGACCCGGATACGAGAGCTCATCTGCGCACACCTTTCACCGGCACTCCTGACCTTAACGAACGGTAACCCGGCCGGACGGGAGGCGGGAAGCCGGGCCGGACCTTCCCGCACATGAGCCACCCCCTACCGCCCACCCGGGTACGCGGGAAGCCGGACACCTCCGCCGTTCGGTCACTGTCCGCGACGAAAGGGCGGTCGACAGGCCATCCGACCGGCGGCACGAGATATGACAAGGTCGGATGGAATTGGACATAACGAATCGGCAATTCGGCGCTTCGGCTTGTGACAGGAGTGGCGGTTGGCTAACGTGTCCACGGTTGTCATCAGGTCCACGGACGGGTGACGACGCGACACCGGAGGTTCGACCGAGCTTCACCGAACGGTCCGGAGTCGCATCGGATCCCCGACAACGGAGGGTGTGCGTGCGCCAGCGCCTGTCGTCTGAGCCCGATCGCTATCGCGGCCGCCGCCGCGTACCCACCCCCCCGCGGAGCCGCTACGCCGCGGTGGTCACCACCGCGTTCGTCGGTGCCGGCATCGTCGCCATCGGCGCGAACGCCCTCCCCGACGCCAAGAGCGTCAACCCGTCGGTCCTCGACGAGCTCCGGCAGGCCTCGGTCGCCAGCCAGGACGCCGCCGCGCGTGCCGACAGCGCGGAGCGCCCGTCCCGTGCCGACCGCTCCGACAGCAAGGCCGCCGAGCAGGATCCGTGGCTCCTGCCGCTGCACGGCTACGACTTCAAGTCCCCCTACGGCATGCGCTGGGGCAAGCTGCACACCGGCATCGACCTGGTCGCCCCGGAGGGCACGCCCTACAAGGCGGTCCACGCCGGCACCGTCACCAAGGCCGGCTGGTTCGGCGGCTACGGCTACGCCGTCATCGTCAAGCACCCCGACGGCACCGAGGCCATCTACGGCCACTCCTCAGCGGTGACGGTCAAGGAGGGCCAGGAGGTGAAGGCCGGCGACCAGCTCGGCCTGGTCGGCAACACCGGCCACTCCTACGGCTCCCACCTGCACCTGGAGATCCATGTCAAGGGCCAGCCGGAGGACCCGGTGGCGTTCCTCAAGGATCGCGGAGTGGACATTCAGCTCGAAGTCGAGGCAGTTTACAGCGACGTAGCCGCTTCCTGACGCTCCGTACCGCCCCGTCACCGCCCGGACCGCACGGTCCGGGCGGTTTCGTCTGCACCGATGTCTGCCACGTCACACCGCCGGATGTGAGCGGGAACACATCGACGGATGATCGTCTCTTCGACCGAACCGGCCGACCGGTCCGAAACGGGACGCGCGGCGGCGGCGCGGGCCACCGCCTCCGTACCCCCGATACCCGCTGCGACCTGCACCGACACCAGTATTTCGAGGTCACGTGCCCTCGAAACCGATGAAGGATCCCGTGCAGCACAGCAGCCCCACCCCGGACAACGCGCCCGCCCGGCACCGGCGCCCGCGCCGCGCCCGGCGCACCGTTTACGTGGTCACCGGCGCGGTGGCAGTGCTCGGCCTCGGCATCGGTGGCGTGGTCGCCACCACCGCCCCGTCCGACCCGACACCGGCCGCCGTCGACCTCGGGGTAGCGGCCCGCGCCGACGACGCCGCCCGCGCCGACCGTTCGGCCCGCGAGCCGGTCACCCCGTCCGCCGTACCGGCCAGCCCGTCGCCGAGTCCGAGCGCGGCCAGCCCGGCGCCGAAGAAGACGGCGACGGCGAAACCCAAGCCCAAGCCGAAGAAGAAGACAGTGGCGAAGAAGCCGACGTGGGTCATCCCGATGAAGGGGGCCGACATCACGTCCTGCTACGGGCCCCGCTGGGGCACCCAGCACGCCGGCATCGACTTCGCCATGCCGGCCGGCACGCCGATCCACGCCGCCGCGGCGGGCACCGTGGTCAAGGCCGGTGACGTGGGCGACGGGTACGGCATCTCGGTCTTCATCGACCACCACAACGGCTACCTGACCCACTACGCCCACCAGAGCCGGCTCGCCGTCGGCGTGGGGGACACGGTCAAGGCCGGTCAGGTCATCGGGTACGAGGGCTCCACCGGCGACTCCACCGGCCCGCACCTGCACTTCGAGGTGCACCAGGGCGCGATGTGGAACCAGATCGACCCGGCGCCGTTCCTGCGCGCCCGGGGCGTCGACGTGGCCTGCTGACCGCGCCACGACAGGAGGCGGGCCCGGCCCGGCAACGAGCCGGACCGGGCCCGCACACGTCAGAGCTTGTCGATGGGGGCGTGCCGCAGCACCAGCCACATGGTCTGGTCGCCGAAGTCGATCTGGGCCCTGGCCCCCGGCCCGGCCCCCTCCACCGCCAGCACCCGGCCCAGGCCGTACCGCTGGTGGTTGACCCGGTCCCCGACGGAGACCTTCGGGGCCTGCTTCAGCTCGCTGGCGGTGGCCAGGCGGCTGGCGTCCACGCCCAGCCGCTTCGCCAGCTCGGTCGCCTTGGGTGTGCCGCCGGCGAAGCCGCCGCGGCCGAGACGGTCCGCCCGGCCGCCCACGCCGCCGCCTCCGCCGCCCCACGAGGTGTACGACCCCTCGGTGCGCTCCCAGCGGACCAGCTCCGGTGGCAACTCCTCCAGGAACCGCGACGGCGGGTTGTAGGCGGGGGCGCCCCACGCCGACCGGGTCACCGCACGGGACAGGTAGAGACGCTGGCGGGCCCGGGTGATGCCCACGTACGCCAGCCGCCGCTCCTCCTCCAGCTCGCGGGTGTCGCCGAGCGAGCGCAGGTGCGGGAAGACGCCGTCCTCCAGGCCGGTCAGGAAGACCACCGGGAACTCCAGGCCCTTGGCCGTGTGCAGCGTCATCAGGGTGACGACACCCTGGTGGTCCGGATCATCGGACGGGATCTGGTCGGCGTCGGCGACGAGCGCCACCTGCTCCAGGAAACCGGCGAACGTGGCCCGCTCGTCGTCGGCGCCGAGCGCCTCGATCCGCTCGGTGTACTCCCGGGCGACGCTCACCAGCTCCTGGAGGTTGTCCACCCGGCCGGCGTCCTGGGGGTCGAGGCTCTCCTCCAGCTCGGCCAGGTAGCCCGAGCGGGTCAGCACCGCCTCCAGCACCTCCTCCGGCGTGCCGGTGTCGGCGAGTTCCCGGGCCGCGTCGAGCAGCGCGACGAACTCGGCGATGCCGTTCGCCGCCCGGGTGGAGATGCCCGGTGCGTCCTTGGCCCGGCGCAGCGCGGCGCCGAAGGAGATGCGGTCCCGTGCGGCCAGCGCCTCCACGCACGCCTCCGCCCGCTCGCCGATGCCCCGGCGCGGGGTGTTGAGGATCCGGCGCAGGCTGACCGTGTCGTCGTCGTTCACCACCGCGCGCAGGTACGCGAGCGCGTCGCGGACCTCCTTGCGCTCGTAGAAGCGCACCCCGCCGACCACCTTGTAGGGCAGGCCGACCCGGATGAACACCTCCTCGAACACGCGGGACATGGCGTTGGTGCGGTAGAACACCGCCACGTCGCCCGGGCGGGTCTCGCCGTCGTCGACCAGCCGGTCGATCTCCCGGGCGACCCAGTCGGCCTCGGCGTGCTCGGTGTCGGCGACGTACCCGACGATCTGCTCGCCGGACCCGGCGTCGCTCCACAGCCGCTTCGGCTTGCGGGAGGTGTTGCGGTCGATCACGGCGTTCGCCGCGTTGAGGATGGTCTGGGTGGAGCGGTAGTTCTGCTCCAGCAGGATCGTGCGGGCGTCGGAGAAGTCCCGCTCGAACTCCAGGATGTTGCGGATGGTCGCGCCGCGGAACGCGTAGATCGACTGGTCGGCGTCACCGACCACGCACAGCTCGGCCGGCGCGATGCCCTCGGTCCCGGAGACCAACTCCTTGATCAGCACGTACTGGGCGTGGTTGGTGTCCTGGTACTCGTCCACCAGCACGTGCCGGAACCGGCGCCGGTAGCTCTCCGCCACGTGCGGGTGCGACTGGAGCAGGTGCACCGTCGTCATGATCAGGTCGTCGAAGTCCAGCGCGTGCGCCTCGCGCAGCCGCCGCTGGTAGAGCGTGTACGCCTCGGCCAGCGCCCGCTCGTTCGGCCCCTTGGCCCGGCCGGCGAACTCCTCCGGGTCGACCAGCTCGTTCTTCAGGTTCGACACCTGCGCGGCCAGGCCCCGGGCCGGGTAGCGCTTCGGGTCCAGGTCCAGCTCGCGGGCGACCATCTGCATCAACCGGCGCGAGTCGTCCGCGTCGTAGATCGAGAACGTCGACTTCAGGCCGGCGTGCTCGTGCTCGGCCCGCAGGATGCGTACGCAGGCGGAGTGGAACGTCGAGACCCACATGAGCCGGGCGCGCGGGCCGACCAGCGCGGCCACCCGCTCCTTCATCTCACCGGCGGCCTTGTTGGTGAACGTGATCGCGATGATCTCGCCCGGGTGCACGTCGCGGGCGGCGAGCAGGTAGGCGATCCGGTTGGTCAGCACCCGGGTCTTGCCGGACCCGGCGCCGGCCACGATCAGCAACGGGGAGCCGGCGTGGGTCACCGCGTCCCGTTGCGGGCCGTTCAGGCCGTCGAGGAGGGCACCCGGATCCGACCCGGCACCCCCGGGACGGCGCGGCGGGGTCGGCCGGGACTCCGGCGCGGGCGGGGACTCCGGCGCGGGCGGGGATGTGGGAATGTCGAAGAGAGGATGCATCGCAGCCCGAGTCTATGCCGCCGGGCGGACACTTCCCCGCCCGCGCCGCCGCTGCGCGCACACCGTCACGTCTCACCTGTTGGTGCGTCTCCTTGCGCGCCCGCCCGGGTGGTCGGCATACTCGACGACGTGTTCGATCAGCGCTTCTCCTTTTACTACGGCACCGGGAGTCCGGCAGCCGTAGGTCGCGCCTGATCACAGACCTGCGAAACGCCCCGGGCTCCCCAGAGCCCGGGGCGTTTTCGTTCCGGGATCCGGGTACCGGGCCCGAGCCCCGAGAGGGACGACGATGATGACTGACGTGGTGGAGTCCAGCGGCAGCCTGGCGCGGCACGACCGGCCGGCCGGCGGCGACCCGACCGGGGCCGCGGCGGCCCGGACCGGCACCGACGACGCGGCGGCGGCCGAGCGGATCGGCGAGATCCGGCGGCGGATCGACGAGATCGACAGCACTCTCATCGCGCTCTGGCAGGAGCGGGCGGCGCTCTCCCAGGAGGTCGGCGCGACCCGGATGGCGTCCGGCGGCACCCGGCTGGTGCTCTCCCGCGAGCGGGAGATCCTGGAGCGGTTCCGGTCCGAACTCGGCGCCGACGGCACCCAGCTCGCGCTCCTGCTGCTGCGCGCCGGCCGCGGCCCGCTGTGACGTGGTGACACGCCCCCGGATACGACGGACCGCCTGCCGGCGTCGAGCTGACGCCGGCAGGCGGTCCGAACGGATCAGGCCACCTCGTGGGTGCCGACGATCTCCCGCTTCTCCGCGAAGTGGCAGGCGCTCGGGTGGTCCGAGCCCGGCCGGATCTGAAGCAGCGGCACCTCCTGGGCGCAGACGTCCTGCGCCTTCCAGCACCGGGTGCGGAACCGGCAGCCCGAGGGCGGGCTGACCGGCGAGGGCACGTCGCCCTGGAGCCGGATGATCGCCTTGCTCTCCCGCACGGTCGGGTCCGGCACCGGCACCGCCGACAGCAGCGCCTGGGTGTACGGGTGGGTCGGCCGCTCGTAGATCTCGTCCTCGGTGCCGATCTCCACCATCTTGCCCAGGTACATCACGGCTACCCGGTCGGAGAGGTGCCGCACCACGGACAGGTCGTGGGCGATGAAGACGTACGACAGCCCGAACTCGGCCTGGAGCTTCTCCAGCAGGTTCATCACCTGGGCCTGGATCGAGACGTCCAGGGCCGACACCGGCTCGTCGCAGACGATCACCTCGGGCCGCAGCGCCAGCGCCCGGGCGATGCCGATGCGCTGCCGCTGGCCGCCGGAGAACTGGTGCGGGTACCGGTTGATGTGCTCCGGGTTGAGGCCGACCAGGTCGAGCAGCTCCTTGACCTTGGTGCGCCGGCTGCCGCGCGGAGCCACGTCGGGGTGGATCTCGAACGGCTCGCCGATCAGGTCACCCACCGTCATCCGGGGGTTCAGCGAGGTGTACGGGTCCTGCATGACCAGCTGGATCTGCCGGCGCAGCCGCCGCAGCGCACCACCGGAGAGCTTGGAGATGTCCTGGCCCTTGTAGAGCACCTGACCGGCGGTCGGCTTCTCCAGGTTCATCAGCACCCGGGCCAGCGTCGACTTGCCGCAGCCGGACTCGCCGACCACGCCGAGCGTCTCGCCGGCCTTCAGCTCGAACGAGACGCCGTCGACGGCCTTGACGTGGCCGATGGTCTTCTTGAACACCACGCCCCGGGTCACGGGGTAGTGCTTGACCAGGTCACGAACCTCGATGATGTTCTCAGTCACGGTTCACCAGTTCCTCGGCGAAGTGGCAGGCGCTGGCCCGGCCGTTGCCCAGTTGCAGCAGCGGCGGGACCTTCTCCCGGCACACCGGCTGCGCCATCGGGCAGCGCGGGTTGAACGCACAGCCCGGCGGGATGTTCATCAGGTTCGGCGGGAGGCCCTTGATGGTGCGGAGCTCCTGCCCCTTCTCGTCCATCCGCGGGATCGAGTTGAGCAGGCCGAGCGTGTACGGGTGTGCCGGCTTGCGGTACAGGTCGTAGACGTCGGCTTCCTCGACGATCCGCCCGGCGTACATGACCGCGATCCGGTCCGCGACGTCGGCGACCACGCCGAGGTCGTGGGTGATCAGGATCATGCCCATCTGCCGTTCCCGCTGGAGTTCGCCGAGCAGATCCATGATCTGGGCCTGCACTGTCACGTCCAGCGCGGTGGTCGGCTCGTCGGCGATCAGCACCTCGGGGTCCAGCGCCAGCGACATGGCGATCATCGCGCGCTGCCGCATACCGCCGGAGAACTGGTGCGGGTAGTTGCTGAACCGGCCCTTGGCGTTGGGGATCTTCACCTGGTCGAGCATCTCGATCGCGCGCTTCTTGGCGTCCGAGCGGCTCATGCCGCGCCGGATGCGGAACTGCTCGGCGATCTGGAAGCCGACTGTGAAAACCGGGTTGAGGGCCGAGAGCGAGTCCTGGAAGATCATGGCGATGCCCTCGCCCCGGATCCGCCGCCGCTGCTCGGGGGACATGGTGAGCATGTCCTTGCCGTGGAAGCGGACCTGCCCATCGGTGACGAACCCGGGCGGGGTGTCCAGGATGCCCATGATGGTCTGCGCGGTGACGCTCTTACCGGAGCCGGACTCGCCGAGCACGGCGAGGGTCTCCCCCGCGTCGACGTGGTACGTGACTCCGTTGATGACCTTGGCGACGCCGTCCCGGGTGCGGAACTCCACCCGCAGGTCGTCGACCTCGAGCAGGCGGCCCGAGGAGCGGCCGGATCCGTCGGCGCCCGGCGCGGACTGCTCGGACACGAGAATGTCGGACAACTCAGTTCCCCTATCGGAGCTTCGGGTCGAGGGCCTCGCGGACCGCCTCGCCGAGCATGACGAAGCTCAGCACTGCGGTGACGAGGAACGCGGCGGGGAAGAACAGCAGGTACGGCGAGACCCGGATGTAGTTCTGCGCCTCGCTGATCATGATGCCCCAGGAGACCACGGGGGTCTTCAGGCCGATGCCCAGGAACGAGAGCGTGGCCTCGGCGCCGATGAACGAGCCGACCATGATCGTCCCGTAGACCAGCAGCGGAGCCAGGCAGTTCGGCAGCAGGTGCTTGAGGATGATCCGGCCGGTGCCGGCACCCAGCGCACGGGCCGCGACGATGTAGTCGGCCTCCTTGGTGGCGAGCACCGAGGAGCGCATCAGCCGCATCACGACCGGCCAGGTCAGCACGCTCAGGGACATGATCACCAGGCCCATGATCGTCCACTCGCCGTTGTCGGTGCCGGACCCGTTGAACGTGGTCAGGATGACGATCGAGCCGAGCACGAACGGCAGGCCGAAGAAGATGTCCGCGATGCGGGAGAGCAGCGCGTCCACCCAGCCGCCGCGGTAGCCGGCGATGATGCCCATCGCGCCACCGACGAACAGCGTCAGGAGGGTGGAGACCACCGCGACCACGATCGAGGCGCGGGCGCCGTAGATGACCCGGGCGTAGACGTCGCGGCCCTGCACGTCGTAGCCGAACCAGGCGGCCGACGACGGCTCGACCCGGCTGCGCTCCAGCGTGCCGTTGACCGCGTCGCCGGAGGTGAACAGCGACGGGAAGGCGGCCATCACGATGAACACCAGGATGAGCGTCGCCGAGATCCAGAACAGCGGCTTGCGACGCAGGTCCATCCAGGCGTCGCCGAGCAGGCCGCGGGGCTTCTGCTGCTTGGCGCTCTCCGGGAGGCCGGCGTTGGTGGGCGCGCCCGACCCGGCCTCGGTGGGCATGGTCGCGGGCGGGGTCGTCACGACCGACGCGGTATTCGGGTCACTCATGCCCGCACCTCGCTGCGCTCGGCGCGGGCGTGGTTACCCGCGCAGCCTGCTGGGACGATTCGTTCGCTACGGCGGTCACTCATAGCGGATCCTCGGGTCGAGGGCGGCGTAGAGCAGGTCGACCACCAGGTTCATGATGAGATAGACGAGCACCAGCACCACCACGATGCCGACAACGGTAGCGCTCTCCTTCGTCACGATCGAGCGGAGCACCTGGCGGCCGATGCCGTTGATGCCGAAGATGCCCTCGGTCACGATCGCGCCACCCATCAGGGCGCCGAGGTCGGTGCCGAGCAGGGTGACCACCGGGATGAGCGAGTTGCGCAGCAGGTGCACGCCGACCACCCGGCGCATCGGCAGGCCCTTGGCGATCGCGGTGCGGACGTAGTCGGCACGCCGGTTCTCGGCGATGCTCGTCCGCGCGACCCGCGCCACGTACGCCATCGACACGCTGCCGAGCACGAAGCCGGGCACGATCAGCTCGCTGAAGCGCATCTCGTTGGACACGGTCGGGTTGATGATGCCCCACTTGACGCCCAGCACCCACTGCAGCACGAAGCCGATGACGAAGACCGGCAGGGCGATGAGGAAGAGCGTGGAGATCAGGACCAGGTTGTCCAGGAAGCCGTTGCGCCGCAGACCGGTGAGGATGCCCGCGCCGAGACCGATCACGGCCTCGATCGCGAGGGCGACCACCGCCAGCTTCAGGGTGTTCGGGTACGACGTGGCGATGATGTCGCTGATCTCGCGACCGCCGAACGTGATACCGAAGTCCCCCTGCAAGAGGTTCTTCATGTAGCTGGCGTACTGCACCCAGATCGACTCGTCGAGGTTGTACTTCTCGGTCATCATGGCCCGGTAGTTGGGCGGGCAACCGCGATCGCCGCACTTGCCGGCGAAGGGGTCACCGGGCACGGACCAGACGAGCCAGTAGATCAGGAACGTCGTGCCGATGAACACCGGCACGAGTTGCAGCAGCCGTCTCAAGAGATAACGGCCCATGGGGTGGTCCTCCAGACAGGGAGCGCCGGGTGAGCCGGCGCGGCGACGACAACATGCGAGGGGTTCGTTGTACACCCCCTCGCGGAACGGCCCCGGGTCGGGCTCACCGGTAGGCGAGCCCGACCCGGGGTCAGACCGTTCGGATCAGAGCTCGACCGAGGTGATGTCGAGCTCGCCGACGTTGGTCAGCTCCACCTTCTTGATCTTCTCCGAGTGGCCGGACTGCTGGCCACCGAAGTAGATCGGCATGGAGGGGACGTCCTGGTCGATCAGCTTGACGGCCTCAGCGAACTTCTGGTGGGCCTCCTCGAGGCTGGGGGCCGCGGTGGCCTCCTTGGCGAGGGCGTCCACCTGCGGGTTGCTGTACTTGCCGTCGTTCGAGGAACCGCCGGTGACGTAGAGCGGGTTGATCCAGTTCTCGACGTCCGGGTAGTCCTGCTGCCAGCCGGCCCGGTAGGCGCCGGTCATCTTGTAGGCGTTGATGTTGGCGCGGAAGACCGCGAAGGTCGGCACGCCGACGGCGACCGCGTCGATGCCCAGGTTGGTCTTGATCTGCTGGGCGACGGCCTCCATCCACTCCTTGTGGCTGGCGTCCGCGTTGTACGACAGGGTCAGCCGGCCCTGGAAGCCACCGGACTCGGCGTACAGCTGCTTGGCCTGGGCCACGTCGAACTTGCAGGAGGTGCAGTTGCCCGGCTCGGCGCCCGGGGTCAGCGGGTTGGCCCAGCTGTCGGCCGGCTTGCGGGTACCGAAGAAGATCTTGTCGGTGATCGACTGCCGGTCGATGGACAGCGAGATCGCCTTGCGCAGCTTCGGGTTCTGGAAGCGCTTGTCGTAGATCGGGAAGGCGATGATGCCGGTCGACGGGGTGGTCGAGGACAGAGCCCGCTCGCCCAGGTCGGTCTTCCACTTCTCGCCGGCCAGCGCGGAGACCGGAACCTGCTGCTGGAAGTCCAGGTTACCGGCGAGCAGGTCGTTGTACGCCGCCGTGTCGTCCTGGTAGATCTTGACGGTGACGTCCTTGATCTTCATCTTGTCGCGCAGGCTGTAGTCGTCGAAGCGGGTCAGCTTGATCTCGACGTCGTCCTGCCAGGAGACGAGCTTGACCGGGCCGTTACCGATCGGCTTCTTGCCGAAGTCCGCCGGGTGGACGAGAAGAACGCGTCCGGCAGCGGCACGAAGGCGCTGTAGCCGAGCTTGGTCGGGAACACGGAGGTCGGCGCGGCGAGCGTGACCTCGAAGTTCCAGTCGTCGACGACCTTCAGGCCGGACATCTCCTTGGCCTTCGGCTCCGGGGCCTTCTTCGGGCCGTCCGGGCCGTCCGGGTCCTCGGTGTAGACCTCGTCGAAGCCCTGGATGTCGGAGAAGAAGGAGGCGTTCTGCGCGCCGTTCGGGCCGTAGGCCGCCCAGTTCCAGGCCTTGACGAAGCTCTCGGCCTTGACGGTGGTGCCGTCGTGGAACTTGGTGTTCTGCTTGATCTTGATCTTGAAGACCTTCGAGTCGGTCGTGTCGATCGACTCGGCGAGCAGGTTCTGCGGCGCCCCACCGTTGTTGGGGTACTCGACCAGACCGCTCCACATCCAGTCGATGATCGCGCCACCACCGGTCTCGGTGGTGTTCGCCGGAACCAGGGGGTTCTCCGGCTGGGTGCCGTCGATGACGATCGCGCCGTCGCTGCTGGCGCCGGCGTCGCCGCCGTCGTTGTTCCCGCTGGAGCAGCCGGACGCGACGAGCGCGAATGCCGCGCCCACCGCGAGCGCGCCGCTCGCCCGCTTCGAGACTCTCATTCCGAGGGGCCTCCTCTTTCTTAACCTGGTTCCGTCGTGAGTTTCACGCACGTCTTGGGGGTGACACCACCGGCGACCCGAACCGCAGGACGCCGGTTTACCGCAGAGGAATTCGGGACACCCCAGGGGTACCGATCCGCCGGGCGCCACACCCTGGACGAGACATCGCGCAGGACCGTCGCCCACGCGGCGGCGTTGAACACGGCGTCACGTGGTCGGCAGGCCCGACAAGATGCCTCACACCGGGGGGTGAGGTGCTGCCACTGTGACACCAACCGGCCCTTTCCGTGAAGGTGCCGTTATCAAGCCGTTAGTTGCTCGCCACGTTGCCGATACTTGAGAAAAGATCACAAAGAGTACGGACGATAGGGCCCTGAACAGGCAAGACGGGCACAGACAGGTCGACGGACGTCCCTGCGGCACGGGAGGCTGTGACGTTGACCGCGCCGGCCTCGGCACCTCCGGCGGACGCGCGACTGTCGCGTTTTTTGTCCGTCCGGATGATGCCATGCCGACTGAGCGGGCGGCACGGGCACCCGGGGGTACGAGGCCGCCGAGGCCCCGCCCCTGGGCGGACGTCGGATTCCTAGACCAGCCGGCGGTCGGCGGCCCAGCGGGACAGCTCGTACCGGTTCGACATCTGGAGCTTGCGCAGCACGTTGGAGACGTGCGTCTCGACCGTTTTGATCGAGATGTACAGCTCCTTGGCGATCTCCTTGTACGCGTACCCCCGGGCCAGCAGCCGCAGCACCTCGCGCTCCCGGTTGGTGAGCTGGTCCAGCTCCGGGTCGGCCACCGGCGCGTCCGGCCGGGAGGCGAACGCGTCGAGCACGAACCCGGCCAGCCGCGGGCTGAACACCGCGTCGCCGTCGGCCACCCGGCGGATCGCGTCGGTCAGCTCCTCCGGCGAGATCGTCTTCGTGACGTACCCCCGCGCGCCGGCGCGGATCAGGCCGATCACGTCCTCGGCGGCGTCGGAGACGCTCAGCGCCAGGAACCGCACCTGCGGATGGGTACGCCGCATCGCCTCCAGCACCGCGCGACCGCCGCCGTCGGGCATGTGCACGTCGAGCAGCACCACGTCCGGCGCGGTGGCCGCGATCCGGGTCACCGCCTCGGCCACCGAGCTGGCCTCGCCGACCACCTCCACGCGGGTGCCCAGCTCGGCACGGACGCCGGCCCGGAACATCGCGTGGTCGTCGACGAGGAACACCCGCAGCGGCCCGCGGGGCGCCGTAGCCTCGACCGGTTCCTGCTCGGACATGTCACCTGTCCCTTTCCGCCGTGGAGCCGGAGCCGCTGATCGGCAGGATCAGCCGGACCTCGGTCCCTTCCCCCGGCTCGGACCGGATCTCCGCCCGGCCGCCGTGCCGCTTCATCCGCCCGATGATCGAGCCCCGGACGCCGTGCCGGTGATTCTCCACCGTATCCGGGTCGAAGCCCTTGCCCCGGTCCCGGACGAACACGCTCACCTGCTCCGGCTCCACCTCGGCGTACAGCGACACGGTCTGCACACCGGCGTGCCGGGCCGCGTTGACCAGGGCCTCCCGGGCGGCGGCCACGATCGCACCCACCCGCTCGTCGGTCTCCCGGTCGCCGACCACCACCACCTCGACGGTGATGGCGAACGTGTCCTCCACCTCGGCGGCGGCCTGCTCCAGGGCGGCCGCGAAGCGCTCGGTGGGCGAGGCGGTCGGCTTGTAGAGCCAGTTGCGCAGCGAGCGCTCCTGGCCGCGGGCCAGCCGCTGCACCGTCTTGACGTCGCTGGCGTTGCGCTGGATCAGGGCCAGCGTGTGCAGCACCTGGTCGTGCACCATCGCGGCCAGTTCGGCGCGCTCCTGCTCCCGGATGCGGCCCTCCCGCTCGGAGCGGAGCTGGTTCCAGGTGCGCCAGAGCACCGGACCGGTGACCACACCCACGCCGGCCAGCCCGACCAGCGCGAAGATCACGCCGTTGAGCACGGCGTCGAAGTTCTGCGCCGGCGAATAGACGGCGGCCACGCCGATGATGCCGACCGCGACGAGCACACCGCCGCCGATGAAGCGCAGCACGAACGCGCGCCTGTCACTCTCCTCCACCACCGCGCCCAGCCAGGGCACCGCCGCGTCGCCCCACTGCCGGCGCCGCTCCGGGGCGGACTGGTGCCAGATGACGCCCGCGCCGACCGCGATGATCGCCACCAGCCAGCCGGCGGTGCCGGCCGCGCCCACCGAGTTGAACGCGAACACCTGGAGCAGCAGCACGCCGAGCCCGATCGCCACGAACGGCAGCAGCTGGTTGAGGTCACGGCGGGGCGGGACGGCGGTGTCGCCGGGCCGGGGCGGGACCACCGCCCAGAAGGCGGCGTAGAGCAGCAACCCGAGACCGCTGAGCCCGAGCAGCACCATGAACGCCATCCGCACCCGCAGCACCGGGATGCCCAGGTGCTCGGCGATGCCCGCGGCCACCCCGGCGGCCAGCCGGTGGTCGGTGGCCCGGTAGAGGCGCGGGGCGTGCGGGGCGGGGGTGCTGCTGATCGGAGACTCCCAGGTCGAGGCGGCGTGCCGGCGGCGCCGACGCTCCGATCGTCACACGGCCGCGACGCCCCGGACCACGGGGACGCCCCGGAGTTTCACCGGCGGTGGATATCAGGGTGGGGTCAGGGTCGGGTCCGGAGGCTGCTCGGGCCGCCGGGGCAGCAGTATCGAAGGCATGAACGAGGACGCCGCCCGTCCGCCCCGCCCCTGGGCGGCGGCACAGGACGCCCCGCCGCCGCCCCCGCCGGGAGCGGCGCCCACCACCGACCAGGCGGCCCCGCCGCCCGGCGGTGGCTCGCCGTCCGCCGGTCCGCCACCCGGTGGGTACGCCCCACCGCCCGGCGCCGCCGGCTTCACCACCCGGTACGGCCTGGTACGCCCTCGTGAGGGCCGCTACCTGGCCGGGGTGTGCGCCGCCATCGGCCGGGCCACGAACACCGACCCGGTGCTGTGGCGTGTGCTGCTGGCCGTGCTCGGCTTCTTCGGCGGCATCGGGATCATCGTGTACGTCGCCGGCTGGTTGATCATCCCCGGCGAGGGCGACACCGCATCACCGGTGGAGGCCATGCTCGGCCGGGGCCGGTCCAGCATGTCCCCGATCACGGTGATCGTGCTCGGCATCGTGGTGGCGCTCGGCTTCGCCTACGTCGTCACCGACGGGTTCCGGGCGATCCTGCTCGGCGCGGTGATCCTGATCGGCGGCGCGCTTCTGCTCAACCGCGAGCAGCGCGGCCCGGGACAGCGCCCGGCCCAGCCGGCGCCGCCGCACGGTCCCCCGCCGGGCCCGGTGCCACCGGTGGCCTGGCCCGCGCCGCCGGCCCCAGCGCCGGGTACCTGGACCGCGGCTCCCCCCGCGGCACAGTGGACCGGCACACCGGCCGGACCGGCCGGACCGGCCGTGCCGCCGGTACCCCCCGGGGCCGCGCCGTCCAGCGGCCGGCCCGCCGAGCCCGGTTACCCGCCGGTGCCCCCGCCCGAGCCGGGCTACCCCCCGGCGTCCGTGTCCTCGGCGCCCGCGTCCGATCCGGGCCACCCGCCGGTGCCCCCGCCCGAGCCGGGTTACCCCCCGGCGTCCATGTCCGAGCCCGGCTACCCGCCGGTGCCGGGGTCCGAGCCGGATCACCCGGCCACGTCCGGCGCGGCCCGCGAGCCGGGCCACGCCGGGCCCGCCACCGGCTACCCGACGCTGCCGGCGCCGGGCTGGCCCGCCGCGGCCGGCACCCGGCCGGGCCCGTCCGAACCCACGACCGTCGCGATGCGGCAGGTGACCGGCCCGGTCGCCGACACCGCCACCTGGCCGGCCTACGGCGCAGACCCGGCCTGGCCGGGCGCGCGCGAGGCGGGCGCCCGGCTGGAGGAGCCGGTTGCCGTGCCGCCGCCCGCGCCGGTGGGCGCACCGCTGCCGCCCGGCGGTTACCGGCCGCCGTTCGCCCCGCACGGCCCCTACGCCGGTTCGCCGCCCGTCCCGCCACCGGGCCGGCCGCCGCGACCGCCCAAGCGGCCCAAGGAGCGCTCGCCGCTCGGCGCGATCACGTTCTCGCTGATCTTCCTGGCGCTCGGCGTGGTGGCCATGCTCGACCTGCTCGACGTCTTCCCGGTCGGCGCCGCCGGCTACTTCGCCGCGGTGCTCGCCACCATCGGCCTCGGCCTGCTCGTCGGCACCTGGTTCGGCCGGGCCCGCTGGCTGATCGCCCTTGGCCTGGTGACCGCGGCGGCGCTCGGCATCGCCACTGTCGCCGAGTCCTACGACCGGGTACGCGGCATCGACGGCAACGTCACCTGGGCCCCGACCGACCTGCGCGACCTGGCGAACCGGTACGAGAACAACCTCGGTGACGCGACACTCGACCTGCGCGGGATCGACTTCGACAAGCAGGACGTCCAGGTGACCGTCGACGTGAACCTCGGTAACGCGACAGTTGTCGTACCGCCGGACGTCGACGTGACCACGGTGGCCGACGTGAACGCCGGCGACGCCACGGTCTTCGGCCGGCGCAGCGGCGGGCTCGGCGGTCGTCAGTGGGAGACCACCGACCCGGGCGCCGACGGTCCCGGTGGCGGCAAGCTGCGCCTCTACGTCCACGTGAACGCCGGCAAGCTGGAGGTGACCCGGTGAAGGCACACCGTACCGATGTCGTGTCGTTCGCTTTCGGACTCGTCTTCCTCGGCCTGTCCGTCTGGTGGCTGCTGGCCCGGATCCTCGGCCTCTCCGTACCCCCGGTCGGCTGGTTCCTGGCCGGTGGACTGGTGCTGATCGGACTGATCGGACTGATCGGCGCGCTGCGCTCGGGCCGCACACCCGAGCAGCCCGCGCCGCAGTCCGCGCCCGAGGTCACGGTCTCGGCGCCGTACGGCTCCCCGGACGCCGGCACGGGGACGGCCGGTGGCACGGGGACGGCCGGTGGCGCCGACGAGAGGGCCACCGAGGCCACCACCGAGTCCGCGGAGCCGGCCACTCGCGAACTGCCGCCGCTCGATCCACCGGGCGACGAGGCGGCTCCGCAGCGCCGTACGCCGGGGGATCCGGCCTGACCGCGCCACTGCGGCGACCTTCGGACGCGGCCTATGCTGGTCGGCGGAGATCTCGCCTCCGCCGGCCGGCCTGCACACCCCGACCATGCCGGAGCCGCCGGTCGGGTCGCCGGAGCCGCCGGCGTCCGTTCGCTATCTCGTCAGGAGCCCGTCCGACATGACCCAGTCCCCCGCCGCGCGCGTCACCGGTCCCTCCGGTGCGGTCCGCATCGGCGAGCGCGCCGCCCGCACGCTCGTCAGCGAGTTCGCCCGGCGTAACGACCCGAAGGCCGGCCTGCTGGTCGGCGCGACGCCGGAGTCCGCGGTGCTGGCCGCCGCGATCGAGGCGCTGCTCCCCGGCGACCGGCTCACCGTGGTGCCGGCGGAGGGCGCCGCCGCGGCCGCGCTGCGCGAACACGTGACCGCGCAGGGCCGCTGGGTCGCCGACCGGGTACGCGTGGCCGACACCCTCGCCGAGGCCGACGCCGCCGCGGTGGTGGTCGTCGCCGAGCCGTTCACCGGCACCGCGGACGAGGCGCGCGTCGCGATCGACGGGCTGGCGAAATACCTCGCCGAGGGCGCGGTGCTGAGTGTCGCCGCGCCGCTGTTCCGCACCGGGGGCGCCGACGGCGAGCTGGACCGGCAGGGTGTGCTGCACGGCGTCCGCACCGACCTGGTACTGCGCAACACCCCGCCGGTACGCGTGCACCACCTGCGGTTCACCCCGGCTCCGGTCGCGCTCGCGGCCTCGCTGTCCCCGGCGTACCGGCCGTCGAGCGTGCCGCTGACCCGGGGCATGCACATCGACTCGAACGGGGTGGCCGCGGCCGGCATCACGCTCGGCCTGGCCGCCCTGGCCCGGGCCACGCGGCCGAAGTCGAAGCTCTGGCTGCTTCCGGCGCTGGCCGCGGCGCCGGTGGCCGCGTTCTTCCGTGACCCGGAGCGGGACGTGCCGGAGGATCCGTCGGCAGTCGTCGCCTCGGCGGACGGTCAGGTGCTGTCCGTACAGCGCCTTCAGGACGAACGCTTCGGTGACGGCGAGTGGCTGCGGATCGCGGTCTTCCTGTCGGTGCTGGACGTGCACGTCAACCGTGCGCCGGTGGCCGGCAAGGTGGTCGACTACTTCGTCGCCGACGGCGGGTTCGTCAACGCCATGAAGCCGGACGCCGAGCACAACGTGGCGGCGTACACGGTGCTGGACACCGACCACGGCACCGTGGTGGTGGCGCAGCGCACCGGGCTGATCGCCCGCCGGATCGTGCAGCGGGCGCCAGTGGGTTCGCTGCTGGCCCGGGGTGAGCGCTTCGGGCTGATCCGGTTCGGCTCGCGTACCGACGTCTACCTGCCGGCCGACGCGGCGGACCCGCTGGTCGGTCCGGGCGACAAGGTGGTCGGCGGCGCGACGGTGATCGCCCGCTGGCGCTGAGCGCCGGACACGAGGAAGGGGCGCCGCTGCTGCGGCGCCCCTTCTGTCGTTCTCGGCTCAGGCGGTACGGCGCTGGTGCAGCCAGAGCAGCGGCCCGCTGACCAGGTAGCCCACCACCACGAGGGCGAAGGTGAGCCGGATGTCGACGAGCGCGCCGATCACCGGGGCCAGCCAGAGCCACGGCGGCAGCTTCAGCAGCCGGGCGAGCTTGGCGTACGGGAAGCTGGACACCATGGCGAAGGCGAGCAGCGCCACGCCGGCCACCATGATCAGGCCGGAGACCGGCACCCCGATGGCCACGGTCAGGGCGAGCACCGCCGCCGCCATGGTGGTCGGCACGCCGCAGAAGAAGCGGCCGTCCTTCGGCGAGACGTTGAACCGGGCGAGCCGGACCGCGGCGCAGCCGGCGACGAGCGCGCAGGAGACCGCGGCGGCCGCCGGCGGCACCGAACCGGCCAGCGAGGCGTAGACCACGACCGGCGCGGCGAGGCCGAACGAGCACATGTCGGCGAGCGAGTCCATCTGCGCGCCGAACGGGCTGGCCACACCGAGCTTGCGGGCCAGCGCGCCGTCGAGGCCGTCGAACGCGACGCACGCGATCAGGCAGATCGCGGCGATCTGCACATCACCGCGCATGGCCAGGAAGATGGCCAGCATGCCGAGCATGAGGCTGCTCAGCGTGCACGCGTTGACGAGTGCGAACTTGGCCCGGCGGGCGGCGGTGCGCTCACCCGGCAGGAGCGGGATCGACATCGCCGGGGACTCGTCGACGGGTGTCGCCGGGGCGAGCGCCGGGCTGATCGGGCGTACCGCCTCGATGTCGGTGTCGAGCCGGCCGTAGCGGAGGCGCTGGCGGTCGGCGTAGCGGTGGTCGGGGGTGACCCGGTCGGTCCCCGAGACGGTCGCGCCGTCCCGGCGGCCCACGCGGACCAGCAGCACCTGGCGGGCGAACGTACTGCTGCGGCGCAACCTGCCCGCCCAGCGACGCCCTGCGGGGCGCGGACTGTCAGTCGTACGACGCCGGCGCCATGGGGCTCTCGGCACGTTTCCTCCATCACCGGATCGGCTGGCCGCCCACTTCGGGGCGGGTGTCCGGCTGTCTCGTGCCGGACCTTTCGGGTCCGGCAGCCCTTTTGCGGAGTACACCATTGCACAGGGGACAGGGGCTTGGCGATAGCTGCCGGCGGTACTTATATCTCCCTTAACCGCGCGAACCGCCCACTCATTCCCATCTCGGGCCTCAACGCCCGTTTTCGTCGGTCAGCCGTACTTCCGACTGTACCGGAGGTCACCCAGGGCGGCTCGGCGAGCGATTCAGGTCACCCGCCGCCCGATGGCCCGGGCGGCCACGCCGGTCATCGACAGACCCGTGACCTGCTCCGGGGCGAACCAGGCGGCCCGTGCGGTGGAACCGCCGGCCAGCTCGGTCACCACCCCGTCGGTCGGCGCGTCCACGCGTACCCGGTAGATCACCCGGACGCCGTGCCAGTCCAGCGGGCGGCCCTCCGGACCGAGCGCGGCCGGGTTGTGCAGGTTGTCCACGGCGATCAGGTCGACCACCCGGCCCAGTTGCCCGGCCTCCTCGACCAGCTCGCGCAGCAGCCCGGCGGCCGGCTGCTCGCCGTGGTCGGTGCC
The DNA here is from genome assembly GCF_019038635.1 of Micromonospora sp. WMMB482. Classification (NCBI taxonomy): domain Bacteria; kingdom Bacillati; phylum Actinomycetota; class Actinomycetes; order Micromonosporales; family Micromonosporaceae; genus Micromonospora; species Micromonospora sp. WMMB482. Next base: position 1,347,638 of record NZ_JAHOPD010000020.1, read on the forward strand.
GCCCCCGGGCAGGTGCCAGCGCCCCGCGCCCGGATAACCGTCGGCGATCATGGTGAGCAGCACCCGGTCGGCGGGGTCGGTGACCAGCCCGTACGCGGCGAAGCGCTGCCGGCGGTCGGCGGCCGGTCCGGCCGGGTCGACGGGCAGGCCCCGGGGCAGGCCGGCCGGCAGCGGGGACACCGGCAGGCCGAGCAGCTCGGCGGTGAACGGCATCAGCGGCCGGACGGCTGCCTCCTGGGGCGTGAACCAGCCCACCTCGTCGGTGCCACCGGCCGGCTCGGGCCGCAGCCGCCCGCCCCGCGCCTCGACCTCGAAGATCAACCGGTCCGTGTGCATCGCGACGTTCTCGGCGCGGAACGCGGTCACGTCGGCGACAGCGGCCCGGATCGCGCCGGGCGCGACGGTGAGACCGGTCTCCTCGGCGAACTCGCGTACCACCGTGTCGGCCGGGTGCTCGGCATGCTCGACGCCGCCGCCGGGCACCTGCCACACCCCCGGGTACGGGCACCTAGCCGCGCCACGCGCCAGCAGCACCCGCCCTTCGGAGTCCCGTAGCACCCCGTAGGCCCCGACCCGCCGCCGCTGCTCCACAGCCCGCCCCTCCCCGCGCCCACACCGTCGATCATGAGGTTAGCGGTACCGAGGCGGACATTTCGCGCCGTCAACTTCATGATCGCCGGGGTGGGGCGCGGGTGTGAGCGGGGTCGGTCTCTAGAGAAGGTGGGCGGCCTGGACCGCTTCGGCGGTCACCTCGGTGAGGCGATCGGTGGGGAGGGCGCCGAGTTCCTCGCGGCGGAACCAGCGGGCCTCGCAGGTGGAGCCGCCGATGTCGGCCACGGTGGGGGGCGCGGGCTGGTCGACCACCACCCGGTAGAACGCGCGTACGCCGTGCCAGTCGATCGGGTAGCCCTCGGGGCCGAGCGAGGCGGCGTCCCGGTGGCTGGCCACCCCGAGCAGCTCGACCAGGCGGCCGGTCTGGCCGGTCTCCTCGACCAGTTCCCGGATCAGCGCCGCGCCCGGCTGCTCGCCGTAGTCGGTGCCGCCGCCGGGCAGGTGCCAGCAGCCGGCACCCGGGTAGCCGTCGGAGACCCGGGTCAGCAGCACCCGCTCCTCCGGGTCGGTCACCACCGCGTACGCGGCGAAGCGCTGCGCCCGGTGCAACCCGTCCGGGCCGGGGACGGCGTAGAACGAGGGGAACTCGGGCACCTCCTCCGGCACGATGTCGTCGGTGGAGGTGGGCAGGCCCAGGGCGCGCGCGGTGAACGACCGCAGCGGCAGCTCCCGTGCCTCGTCGAGGGTGAACCAGCGGGCCAGGTCGGTCGGGCGGCCGACCCGCTCGGTGAGCGTCCCGCCGCGGACCGACACCGTGTAGAGGAGCCGGTCGGTGTGGATCGTGATGCGCCGCTCGGGCAGCGCCCGCATGTCGGCGAGCACGTCCTGGAGGCCGGCGACCGCCACCGAGAGCCCGGTCTCGGCCGCGGTCTCCCGGACGACAGTGTGTTTGGGATCCTCACCGTGGTCGACCGCGCCTCCGGGGAGCGACCAGGTGCCGGGGGTGCCGGAGCGCTCCGATGCGCGGACCAGCAACACTCGGCCGTTTGAGTCAGCACAGACTGCGTATGCCGCGATCCTGCGGAGCGGCTCCAGCGAGGTGGTCACGGGAGCAAATTCTCCCCGGAGCGGGTTACCGACATCGAAAAGAGTCAGATTCCTGACTCTCCGCTGGCGTCTCAGGGACGGTTCGGGGTAGACCTCCGGGCGGTCACCGAGGTCGCCCGTCGCGGCGCGCGGGACCGTTGACACATGACCTTCCCGAACCCCTCCCAGGCCCCGTACAAGCAGCTCCGCCGGCCGGTCAGCGACCGCATGATCGCCGGTGTGGCGAGCGGCCTCGGCCGCTACTTCGCCGCCGATCCCACGCTGATCCGGGTGATCTTCGCGACCGCCACGGTGCTCACCGGCGGGCTCGCCGCGCTCGCGTACCCGATCATGTGGTTCCTGATGCCCGAGGAGCCGGACGGCGCGCCCGCCTGGCCGCACCCGCCGGGCACCGCGCCGGGCTGGCCGCCGGTTCCGCCGGCCACGCCGCAGCCCGGAGCCGGACCGCAGACGCCGCCGCGGCCGGACGCCGGAGCGCCGCCCGCGGCCTGAGCCGCGTCACTCCCACTCGATGGTGCCCGGCGGCTTGCTGGTGACGTCCAGGACCACGCGGTTGACCTCGGCGACCTCGTTGGTGATCCGGGTGGAGATCCGGGCCACCACGTCGTAGGGCAGCCGGGACCAGTCGGCGGTCATCGCGTCCTCGCTGGAGACCGGGCGCAGCACCACCGGGTGGCCGTAGGTGCGCCCGTCGCCCTGCACCCCGACGCTGCGGACGTCGGCCAGCAGCACCACCGGGAACTGCCAGACGCCCCGGTCCAGGCCTGCCGCGGTCAACTCCTGGCGGGCGATCAGGTCGGCCCTGCGGAGCACGGCGAGCCGCTCCTCGTCGACCGCGCCGATGATCCGGATGGCCAGACCCGGGCCGGGGAACGGGTGCCGCCACACCATCGCCTCGGGCAGCCCCAGCTCCAGGCCGATCGTGCGGACCTCGTCCTTGAACAGCGTCCGCAGCGGCTCGACCAGGGAGAACTTCAGGTCCTCGGGCAGGCCGCCGACGTTGTGATGGCTCTTGATGTTGGCGGCGCCGGTGCCGCCGCCGGACTCCACCACGTCCGGGTAGAGCGTGCCCTGCACCAGGTATTCCACGTCGCCGTGCGCGGCGATCTCCCGGGCGGCGGCCTCGAAGACGCGGATGAACTCCCGCCCGATGATCTTGCGCTTCTGCTCCGGGTCGATCACCCCGGCGAGCGCGCCGAGGAACCGTTCCCGGGCGTCGACCACCTTGAGCTTGATGCCGGTCGCCGCCACGTAGTCCTTCTCGACCTGCTCGGCCTCACCCGCCCGCAGCAGACCGTGGTCCACGAACACGCAGGTGAGCTGGTCACCCACGGCGCGGTGCACGAGCGCCGCGGCGACCGCGGAGTCGACGCCGCCGGAGAGGCCGCAGATGACCTCCTTGTCGCCCACCTGCTCGCGGATCCGGGCGACCTGCTCGTCGATGATGTTCGACGGCGTCCAGGTCGGTTCGATGCCGGCGATGTCGTACAGGAAGCGGGTCAGCATCTCCTGGCCGTGCGCGGTGTGCCCGACCTCGGGGTGGAACTGCACCCCGGCGCGGCGGCCGGCCACGTCCTCGAACGCGGCGACCGGGGCGCCCGCCGACTCGGCGGTGACGGTGAAACCCTCCGGGGCCTCGGTGACGCAGTCGCCGTGGCTCATCCAGACCGGCAGGTCGGCCGGCAGGTCGCGCAGCAGCACGCCGGGCTCGGTCAGGCGCGGGCGAAGCGGGGTGCCGCCGTACTCGCGGTTGCCGGTGCGCGCCACGGTGCCGCCGAGCGCCTGGGCCATGGCCTGGAAGCCGTAGCAGATGCCGAAGACCGGCACTCCGGCGTCGAACATCCCGGCGTCGATCTGCGGCGCACCCGGTGCGTAGACGCTGGACGGGCCACCGGACAGGATGATCGCGGCCGGGTTCTTCGCCAGCATCTCGGACACCGGCATGGAATGCGGGACGATCTCCGAGTAGACCTTCGCCTCGCGGACGCGGCGCGCGATGAGCTGGGCGTACTGGGCTCCGAAGTCCACCACGAGGACGGGGCGAGGCGTGCTCATGGTCCACGATCCTACCGACCGTGACCGGCCCCGCCGCGCTCACCGCCCCGCCCGCCACGGCCCGCCGCGCCGCCCCCGCCGGTCATCCCCCCGCGGGGCAGGGCGACCTCGTCGGCCACGGCGGGCGAATAGCCTTCGGTCGCGCTGATCCGGCGGGCGATGATCCCGAGCAGGACGCCGTACACGACCTTCGAGGTGATGTCCGCGACCGTGTAGGTGATCTGCCGCGCCACCACGCCGTCGGCCGAGTCCCAGAGGGCCGGCATGAGGTACGCACCGGGGTAGAGCAGCCAGGACACGAGCACCAGCCACCACACGCCGCGGGCCAGCGGTCGCGCGGTCGGTGGCAGCCGGTCCAGGCTGCCGAAGATGGTCCGGGCGACGAGAACCAGCAGGAACACGAAGAAGACGGTGCTGACCAGCCCCCACACCCAGAACGGCGCCGACCGCTGCACCTCGTGGAACTGGCCCGCGTACCCGGTGTAGATCATGGCGAGCCCACCGGCGACGAATGCGACCCAGGTCAGGTGGAACCGGCGGCCCGTCACGCCCAGGACCACGAGTAGCTGGATCAACAGCACCGGAACGTCGATCGACCAGTTGACGTAACGGTAGCCGTTGGAGAACAGGGTGCCGGACTGGACGAAGGCCGTGCCGTCCCATTCGAAGGCCCCCACCCACCGTTGGTAGAGCAGGAGCAGCTCGAAGAAGGCCGACACCATCACCACGGCCGAGAGCACTGACGAGAGCTGGTAACGCGGCGCCACCGAACCACGGGTCGCCAGGAAGTAGATCAGCCCGGCCGCCATCACCGCGAAACCCAGGCTGAGGACGTGGGAGATCAGTGTGAACTGGTCCACGTTGTACGAGAAGGTGTTCTCGAAGTTCATCAGATGCCCCGCCTCCGGCTGTCCAGACTGGGAGATAAATCCCTTATCAGCCGTTACCGTATGGTGGTGAGCGCGGCGCCGACGGAGAACTGCCGATCTTCCATCCGGAGCGCGGCGTGACCGGCTGGTGGTTGTGGTCCTACGTCGCCGCGATGGCAGGCGGAATTGTGCTCTTCCTCGCGTGGTGGGCCCGGCCCTGCGGCGTCCCCGCGATCGAGTACCAGGTCGCGGTCGCGGTTCCCGTCTGGTCCGGCCTCTGGTACGCCGTCCTGGCCCTCGGCGACGGCCGGGTGACGGATCCCGGCGGCCAGCCGGTCTACTGGGCCCGCTACGCCGACTGGGTGGTCAGCGCCTCCCTCCTGCTCGTCGCGCTCGCGCTCACGGCCACCCACGCCCTGCCCGGCCGGCACTTGGGGCTGTCTGCCGCACTGGTCGGCCTGAACGTCACCATGGTCGCCGCCGGCCTTCTCGCCGATCTCGCCGCCGGGACATGGAGCCGGTACCTGTACTTCACCCTCGGCAGCCTGGCGCTGTCGGGCATCTTCGCGGTGATCTGGGGGCCGCTGCGGTCCGTCGCGCGTCGCCAGCCCGAAGGGCTTCACCACGCGTACGTGGAGGCGGCGGCGCTGCTGACCCTCCTCTGGCTGGGGTACCCATTGATCTGGCTCGGCGGCCCGTCCGGCGTCGGCCTGCTCACCCCGACCACCGACACCGCCCTGTTCGTGCTGCTCTCCGTCGCGTCCAAGGTCGGCTGGGGCGCCTTCGACCTGGCCCGGCTGCGCGGCCTCGCCCGACGGAGCGAACTCGCGGTGGCGGGACGGCCGTGACCACACCCACCGGCCCCCCGCACACCTCGGGGCACCGGTTCCCGGCCGCCGTGCCGGAGAGGGCTGCGACCGGACTGCCGGCCGGTACGGGGCACGCCTCCGTCCTGACCGTCGCCGGCCTGCTCGCCCTGGCACCGCTGGCACGTCACACGGGCGTGGGGACCTCGCCCGCGTACCTTCTGGCCGGGTTGCTCGCCGGCCTGCCACACGGAGCGGTCGACCATCTGGTGCCCGGTTGGTGCTCCGCACGGGCCCGGTCACCGGCGGCCCGGCTGGCCGTGCCGCTCGGCTACGCCGCCGTCGCCGCCGTGGTCCTGGTGGCGTTCCAGGCCGCGCCGACACCGGCACTGCTGGCCTTCCTCGTCCTGTCAGTGATCCACTTCGGCGCCGCGGACGAGGCGTTCCACGCCGAACGGGACGGGCGACCGGTCCGCCACCGTCCAGCCGGAGTGCTCGCCCGAGGCGGCCCACCGGTGGTCGTACCGCTGCTGGTCTGGCCCGAGACGGTGGACCCGCTGCTGGCGGCGGTCGCGCCCGGCGCACCGGCGGTGCTCAGTCCCGGGCTGCGGCTCCTGGCTCTCGGATGCCTGGTCGCCGCCGGCACGGTCACGGTCGTGCGGGATCTGCGCGGCGGGCGTCACCTCGACGCCGCCGAACCGGTCCTCCTCGTCGCCCTCTTCGCCGCCGTGCCACCCGCGCTGGCCGTCGGGACGTACTTCGCCGCCTGGCACTCCGCCCGGCACGTCTCCCGGTTGTTGCGCGCGCACCCCGCCAACCGGTCCGACCTGGCCGACGGCCGGTGGAGGGCGCCGCTGGGCCGCTTCGCCCGAGCCGCCGCCCTGCCCACCCTGGTCGCCGCGGCCGTGCCGGTGGCGCTGGCGACGTGGCCGGGACGGCCGTTCGATCCACTGCCCGTGACGGTCGCCGCGCTGGCCGCCCTGACCGTGCCGCATTCCGCTGTGGTCGCCTGGCTGGACCGGCGCGGCCGGCCGGCCGGCTCGCCCGCCTAGCGCAGGGCGGCGGGGGCGTGCGCGGGGACGGCCGGCCGCCGCGGCGGGACCGGCTCCACCCGGGTGTACGCCGACCCGAGCGCCGGGCGCGGGTCCGCCTCGCCCTGGTTCGGCCAGTACGACATGGCCCGCTCGGCCTGCGCGGTGATCGTCAGCGACGGGTTGACGCCCAGGTTCGCCGAGACCGCCGCGCCGTCCACCACGTGCAGCCCCGGGTGGCCGTACACCCGGTGCCAGGGGTCGATCACACCGTCGTCCGGGGTGGCCCCGATCACCGCGCCGCCGAGGATGTGCGCGGTCACCGGGATGTTGAACGGCTCGGTGACTGCACCGCCTGGGGTGCCGCCGATCTCCTCGGCGAGCAGCCGGGCCGCCGTGTTGCCGGCCGGGATCCAGGTCGGGTTGGGCGCGCCGTGGCCGGGGCCGGTGACCAGCCGGCCCTTGCGGTAGCGGGTGGTGAGCGAGTTGTCGACCGACTGCATGACCAGCGCGATCACGGTGCGCTCGGACCAGCGGCGTACCGACAGCATCCGTGCCGCCAGCGCGGGCTGCCGGACGATGCTGCCCAGCCAGCGCCGGGCCCGGCGGGGACCGCCGTCGACGAGCAGCGACTGGAGCAGGCCCATCGCGTTGGAGCCCTTGCCGTAGCGGACCGGCTCGATGTGGGTCTGCGGGTCGGGGTGGAACGAGCTGGTGATCGCCACCCCCTCGGTGAAGTCGAGGCCGCGCCTGCGGGCCGCTCCGGACGCCACCGAGGCGCCGAGGATGGCCTCGGAGTTGGTCCGGGTCAGCTCGCCCAGCCGGGGCGAGAGCGCCGGCAGCGCACCGGTCGCCTTCATCTCGTGCAGCAGCCGCTGGGTGCCGAGTGCACCGGCCGCGAAGACCACCTGGTCGGCGTGGATCACCTCGCGCCGCTTGCGCAGCCAGGCGCCGGTGCGTTCGGTGTGCACCGCGTAGCCGCCGGCCGGGTCGGGGCGGACGGCGGTCACCGTGGTCAGCGGGTGCACCTGCACACCGAGGCGCTCGGCCAGCCACAGGTAGTTCTTCACGAGCGTGTTCTTGGCGCCGTGCCGGCAGCCGGTCATGCACGATCCGCAGTGGCTGCACCCGGTGCGGTCCGGCCCGGCTCCGCCGAAGTACGGGTCGGCCGCCCGCTCGCCGGGGCGCCCGATGTGCACCCCGACCGGCGTCGGGTGGTAGGTGTGCGCCACCCCCATCCGCTCGGCCACCGCGCGTACGGCCTGGTCCGCGCGGGTGTCGATCGGGTACGTGGTGACGCCGAGCATCCGCTTCGCCTGGTCGTAGTGGCGCGCCAGTTCGTCGCGCCAGTCGGTGATGTCCCGCCACTGCGGGTCGGCGTAGAACGCGTCGAGCGGCTCGTAGAGCGTGTTCGCGTAGACCAGCGACCCGCCGCCGACCCCGGCGCCGGAGAGCACCAGCACGCCGCCGCCGGTCTTGCGGTCGGCCGAGCGCAGCAGCGTGATCCGCTGGAGCCCGAAGCAGCCGAGCCGGGGCGCCCACAGGAACCGCCGCGCCCGCCAGGACGTGCGCGGGAACTCGTCGTCGGCGAAGCGCCGCCCCGCCTCCAGGACGCCCACCGTGTAGCCCTTCTCGGCCAGCCGGAGCGCGGTGACGCTGCCGCCGAAGCCCGAACCGATGACGAGCACGTCATAACGCATGAACGCATCATTACCGACCGGTAGCTATGGCGCCAGCGAGTGTTTTTCGCAGATCATGCAGAGCGCTCGATTCGCCGGGATTCCCGCCGCTGCAACCTCCGGCGGCCCGTGGCGCGTCGAACTCCACGGGGAGGAACGAACGTGACGAGACGACGCCTGCTGGGGCTGGCCGTACTGGTGGCGGCGCTGCTGGTCGCCACCGGAGCGGTGGTCACCACCCGGCTGGTGGCGAACCGTCCGGCCGCCCCGGCCACCGGCCCGGCCACCGCGCCGCCGGCCCCGCCCACGCCCGCCCCGACCACCGCCAGCCCGGCACCTCCGCCCGGCGCCGACCTGAAGGGCCCCCTCAACCTGCTGCTCGTCGGCGTCGACACCCGGGTCAGCATCCCCGGCTGGGAGCCGCACGCCGACGCCGTGCTGCTGCTGCACGTACCCGTCGGGCTGGACCGGGCGTACCTGTTCTCGCTCCCCCGCGACCTGGTGGTGGACATCCCCGCCTACCCGAAGGCCCGCTACCCGGGCGGCCGGACCAAGCTCACCCACGCGATGAGCTACGGCAGCCGGGTGCCGGGCGACAAGGCCAACCCCAGCACGGCCCAGGGGTACGAGCTGCTGCGCACCACCGTCGCCCGCTACACCGGGCTGCGCATCGACGCCGGGGCGGTGATCACGTTCGGCGGTTTCGACAAGCTGGTGGACACGCTCGGCGGGGTGGACCTCTACGTGGACCAGCGGGTCGCCTCCCGGCACCGCCGCCCGGACGGCACCATGCGGACGCTGACCGGCGGCGGGTACGTCGGGCCGCAGATGGTCTACGAGAAGGGCACCCGGCACCTGACCGGCTGGCAGGCGCTCGACTACGCGCGGCAGCGCTACACCGCCGGCGGCGACTACACCCGGCAGCGGCACCAGCAGCAGCTGCTCCGGGCACTGGCCCGCAAGATCCTCGACCAGGGCACCGCCCGCGACCCGCAGCGGGTCGAGCAGGTGGTGGCCGCGCTGGGCCGGACCCTGGTGTACGCCGGCGGCCGGCAGCTGATCGACTTCGCGTACGCCCTGGGCGGCCTGCCGGCGGACCGGCTCACGCTGGTCGTGCTGCCCGGCGCCGGGGTGAGCAGCGGCGGCGCCTACCGGGGCGAGCAGCTCAAGCCGCTCGGCCGTGACTTCCTCACCGCGCTGCGCGGCGGGCGGGCCGACGCGTTCCTGGCCGCCCACCCGTCGCTGCGCGTCAGGAACTGAGGCCCTACAGCGGCTTCGGGGCGGGCGGGCGCTCGGTGCCGTACAGCCACGCGTCGAAGACCTTCGCCAGCTTCTTGCCGGAGATCCGCTCGGCCAGCGCCACGAAGTCGGCGGTGGTGGCGTTGCCGTTCTTCCGCTCCGCCGCCCAGGTGCGCAGGATCGAGAAGAACGCGGTGTCGCCCACCGCCACCCGCAGCGCGTGCACGGTCATCCCGCCCCGGTCGTAGACCGAGCGGCTGAACAGGTTCGCGACGCCCGGCTTCCCCGGAGGCGTACGCCACACCTGCCCGCCGGCGTTCGCGTACTTCTGCTCGAACGTGCGCTGCACGGTGGTCGAGCCGCTGTGCTCGGCCCACAGCCACTCGGCGTACGTGGCCAGCCCCTCGTTGAGCCAGATGTCCTGCCAGCGCTGGATCGACACGCTGTTGCCGTACCACTGGTGGGCCAGCTCGTGCGCGACCACACCCGTGTTGTCGCCCTGCCGGAAGAAGCTCGCCGAGTAGACCGGACGGCTCTGCGTCTCCAGCGCGTACCGGATCCGCTCGTCGGCGATCACCACGCCGCCGTACGAGTCGAACGGGTACGGCCCGAAGACGCTCTCCAGGTAGTCGGCGACCTCCACGGTGCGCGCGATGGAGCGGTCCGGCGCGCCCTCGGCGACCTGCGTGGTGATTGCGTGGTAGACCGGCCGCCCCTTGTGCTGCCCGGTGGTGACCCGGAACTTCCCGATCGCCACCGTGGTCAGGTAACTGGCCGTCGGCGCGGTCTCCGACCACTTCCAGGTGGTCCAGGAGCCGCTTGTCGACTTCCCCTTCGGCACGCCGTTGGAGACCGCCGTCAGTCCCTTCGGGACGGTGAGCTCGATGTCGTAGGTGGCCTTGTCCGACGGGTGGTCGTTGACCGGGAACCAGGTGCTCGCCGACTCCGGCTGCCCGAGCGCGATCGCCCCGTCGGCGGTGTGCAGCCAGCCGCTCTCGCCCAGCACCTCGTTACGCAGCGGCTCCGGCCGGCCGTCGTACCGGATCTCGGCGGTGAACCCGTTGCCGGAGGTCAGCCCGATGGCCGGGGTGATCACCAGCTCGTCGTCCGTACGGCTGTGCCGGGCGTCGGCGCCGTCCACAGTCACCGAGCGGACGGTCAGCCCGGCCAGGTCCAGGTTGAACGCGGACAGGTCGGCGGTGGCGGTGGCCCGCACCGTGGCGGTGCCGCTGAGCTTGTCGGTGCCCGGGTCGTAGCGCACCTTGACCGTGTAGTGCGCGACGTCGTACCCGCCGTTGCCGTAGCTCGGGAAGTACGGGTCGCCCGCGCCGGCCGCGCCGGGCGCGAAACCGCGCGGGGCCGCCGAGGTCGCCGTGGTGGGGGATGCCGGTCCCGGGTCCGGCTCGGCCGACCCGCAGCCGGCCACCAGCAGCGTCCCGCAGGCCAGCAACCCGAGCCGTCGTCGTGCGCCACGCCGCGTCATCGCCTCGATCCCTCCCGGGGCCCGTTCGGCGGCTCCGCCACGAGCCGCTCCGACCGCGGCAGCCTACCCAGCGCCGGTCACGCGTGCGTCACGGCAGTGCCGGTGGCGCCACGCCGACCAGCCAGGCGTCCAGCAGCGCCCGCAACGGCCGCCCGGACGTGCGTTCGGCGTACCCGACGAAGTCGGCGGTGGTGACGTTGCCGTCGCGGTGCTGCGCCAGCCAGCCGCGCAGCAGGCGGTAGAACGTCTCGTCGCCCACCGCGCGGCGCAGCGCGTGCACCGCGAGCGCGCCCCGCTGGTAGACCGCGTCGCCGAACATCCCGGCCCGGCCCGGGTCGACTGTGGGCTTCGCCCAGTCGGTGGCCGCGTAGCGCTCGGCGACTGTCTGCGCCACGGTTCGCCCGCCGTCGTGCTCGGCCCAGAGCCATTCGGCGTACGTGGCGAAGCCCTCGTTGAGCCAGATGTCGCTCCACCGGGCCACCGAGACGCTGTCGCCGAACCACTGGTGGGCCAGTTCGTGCGCGACCACCTCGGTGTTCGGCCGGTCGCCGCGGAAGAACGCCGGCCCGTACACCGGACGGCTCTGCGTCTCCAGCGCGTACCGGATGCGTTCGTCGGCGACCACCACGCCGCCGTACGCCTCGAACGGGTACGGCCCGAAGTGCCCGGCCAGGAAGTCGGCGACCTCGCCGGTGCGGGCCACCGACGCGGCGGCCGGTCCGTCCGCGGGCAGCGCCGCGGCGACGGCGGTGACGATGGGCTTGCCGGCGTGGGTGCCGCTGCTGACCCGGTAGTCGCCGATCACCAGCGTGCTCAGGTAACTCGCCATCGGCGCGCGCTCGGCCCAGCGCCAGGTGGTCCAGCCGCCGCTGGAGGTCCGGCCCGCCGGCACGCCGTTCGACAGCGCGGCGAGGCCGTCCGGCACGGTGACCTCGAGGTCGTATGTCGCCTTGTCCGACGGGTGGTCGTTGACCGGGTACCAGGTGCTCGCCGACTCGGGCTGACCGAGCGCTATCGCACCGTCCGTTGTGGCGCGGAAGCCGCCGTCGCCCAGTTCGGCGTTCGGCAGCGGCTGCGGCACGCCGCCGTACGTCACCTCGACCGTGAACCGCCGTCCGGACGGCAGTCCGCCCGCCGGGGTGACGATCAGCTCGGCACCGTCGTGGCGGTGCTTCGCCGCCTCGCCGTCCACCCGCACCCGCTCGACGTCCAGCCCGGCCAGGTCGAGCTGGAACCGGGACAGCCCCCGGGTGGCGGTGACGGTCAGCGTCGCGGTGCCGGTGAGCCGGTCGCCGGCCGGGTCGTACCGCACGTCGAGCGCGTAGTGGCCCACGTCGTAGCCGCCGTTGCCGGCCCCCGGCACGTACGGGTCACCGGCGTCCGCCGCACCCGGCCGGAACCCGTTGTCGTCGCCGCCGGTGCACCCGCTCAGCGCGAGCGCCCCCGCCACCAGCCCTGCCGCCCAGAACCGCCCCCGTCTCACCCGGCGAGCCTAGACGCGCGACGGCGCGGGTGGGGCCGGAACACGTCCGCGCCGCCGCCCGCGCCGTCTCGCGGTGCTGAGTGGTGCTCAGCGGTGCTCAGCGGTCGAGGACCAGCCCGACCTTCTGGAACTCCTTCAGGTCGCGGTAGCCGCACTTGGCCATCGCGCGGCGCAGGCCGCCGAAGAGGTTGAGCTGGCCGTCCGGCTCGTCGGCCGGGCCGAACAGCAGCCTCTCCATCGAGCCGAGCGGCTCGCCTGCGACCTCGAACGCACCACGGGGCAGCGACGGGTGGCTGGCCGCGGAGTGCCACCAGGCGCCGCCGGCCGGAGCCTCCTCGCACAGCGACAGCGGCTCGCCGAGCATCACCGCGTCCGCGCCGCAGCCGAGCGCCTTGGCGATGTCGCCGGAGGTCTGCATGTCGCCGTCGGCGATCAGGTGCACGTACCGGCCGCCGGTCTCGTCCAGGTAGTCGCGGCGAGCAGCGGCGGCGTCGGCGATGGCGGTGGCCATCGGCACCCGGATGCCGAGCACCGACTCGGTGGTCGACCAGTCGTCGCCGCCGATGCCCACGATCACACCGGCCGCGCCGGTACGCATCAGGTGCAGCGCGGTCTTGTAGTCGGTGCAGCCGCCCACGACGACCGGCAGGTCCAGGTCGGCGATGAACTCCTTGAGGTTCAGCGGCTCGTCGGTGGTGGAGACGTGCTCGGCCGACACGAGCGTGCCCTGGATGACCAGGATGTCCACGCCGGCGTCGAGGATCACCGGGGCCAGCGCCAGGGTGTGCTGCGGGGAGACCCGCACCGCCACCGTCCCGCCGCCCTCGCGCAGCTCACGCACCCGCTCGGCGATCAGGTCGGGGCGGATCGGCTCGGCGTAGACCTCCTGGAGGCGCTTGGTCGCCCGCGCGTCCTCGCCGAGACCGGCCAGCTCCTCCAGGATCTTGGCCGGGTTCTCGTACCGGGTCCAGAGGCCCTCGACGTTCAGTACGCCGAGGCCGCCGAGCTGGCCGAGCCGGACCGCCGAGGCGGGGCTCATGGTGGCGTCCGAGGGGTGCGCGACGCAGGGGATGCCGAACTGGTACGCGTCGAGCTGCCACGCGGTGGAGACGTCGTCGACGTCCCGGGTGCGGCGGCTCGGCACGATGGCGATGTCGTCCAGGTGGTAGCCGCGCTGCGCGGTCTTGCCCAGCCCGATCTCGACCACGTCACGCATGGGGGACTCCAGGTGGTTGGGGGTGGTGGTTCAGCGGGAGTGGTAGTTGGGCGCCTCGACCGTCATCTGGATGTCGTGCGGGTGGCTCTCCTTGAGCCCGGCCGCGGTGATCCGGATGAGCTGGCCACGCCGGTGCAGCTCCGGAATGCTCTCCGCGCCCACGTATCCCATCGCGGCGCGCAGCCCGCCGATGAGCTGGTGGGCGACCGCGGACAGCGGCCCCCGGTAGGGCACCTGGCCCTCGACGCCCTCCGGGACCAGCTTGTCCTCGGCGAGCACGTCCTGCTGGAAGTAGCGGTCCTTGGAGTAGGACTTGCCCTGGCCGCGCGACTGCATCGCGCCGAGCGAGCCCATCCCCCGGTACGCCTTGTACTGCTTGCCGTTGATGAAGATCAGCTCGCCGGGGCTCTCCTCGCAGCCGGCCAGCAGGCTGCCGAGCATCACCGTGTCGGCGCCCGCGACGAGCGCCTTGGCGATGTCGCCCGAGTACTGGATGCCGCCGTCGCCGATGACCGGCACGCCGGCCGGGCGGGCGGCGCGGGCCGCCTCCATGATCGCGGTGATCTGCGGGACGCCCACCCCGGCCACGATCCGGGTGGTGCAGATGGCACCCGGGCCCACGCCCACCTTCACGCCGTCCGCGCCCGCGTCGACGAGCGCCTTCGCGCCCGCGTACGTGGCGATGTTGCCGCCGACGATGTCGATGGTCACGTCCCGCTTGAGCCGTGCCACCATCTCCAGCACGGCGCGCTGGTGGCCGTGCGCGGTGTCCACGATCACCACGTCCACCCCGGCGTCGACCAGGGCACGGGCCCGCTTGTAGCCGTCCTCGCCCACGCCGACCGCGGCGGCGACCCGGAGCCGGCCCGCGTCGTCCTTGGTGGCGTTCGGGTACTGCTCGCTCTTGGTGAAGTCCTTCACCGTGATCAGGCCGCGCAGCTTGCCGCCCACGTCCACGATCGGCAGCTTCTCGATCTTGTGCTGGCGCAGCAGGCCGAGCGCGTCGTCCTTGCTCACGCCGACCGGGGCGGTGATCAGCGGGGTACGGGTCATGATCTCGCGCACCGGCGTGGCCGGGTCGGAGACGAAGCGCATGTCGCGGTTGGTGACGATGCCGACCAGCTGCCCCTGCCCGTCCACCACCGGCACGCCGGAGATGCGGTAGCGCCCGCAGAGCGCGTCGACCTCGCGCAGCGTGTCGTCCGGGCTGGCGGTCACCGGGTTGGTGATCATGCCGGACTCGGAACGCTTCACCAGGTCGACCTGGAGCGCCTGGTCCTCCACGGAGAGGTTGCGGTGCAGCACGCCGATGCCGCCCTGGCGGGCCATGGCGATGGCCATCCGCCCCTCGGTGACCGTGTCCATCGCGCTGGACAGCAGCGGCACGGTCAGCTCGATGTTGCGGGTGAGGCGGGTGCGCGTGTTGACCCGGCTGGGCACGACGTCCGACTCGCCCGGCTGCAGCAGCACGTCGTCGAACGTCAGCCCGAGCGGCACCACCCGGGCCGAACCGGCCGGCAGCTCGGGCAGATGGCCACCCAGCTCCCCGCCGTCGGTGCCGGCCGGGATCTCGGTGCTGGGCGAATTCTCCACGATTGCTCCCCTGAGCTGGTCGAACGGGCTGCAGCGAGGCGGCGCGCGGGGCACCGGCAGGCGCCTGGTGACGGCGCGTCGCCTCATCGTACCCACTTGCCCGTCCGCGCCCGGGCAGCGGCGGGCCCGAGGGTAGGCCGGGCCACAGCACGGGCTGGGGCGGGCTTTCCGGCGGCTCGGGGTCTACGGTGAAGGGGTGCACGACGAGCCCATCGACCCGTTCAACGGCGACCCGGCCGATCCGGCTGCCGGCCTGCACGATCCCGGCGACGACGACGCGCTCGACCCGCTGACCGAGGTCGAGCGCCAGGACGTCCTGGAGGATCTCGCCGATCTGGAGATCTACCAGGCGTTGCTCCAGCCGATCGGCGTGCGCGGCCTGGTGATCGAGTGCGAGGACTGCCGAGAGCCGCACTACTTCGACTGGGACCTGCTGCGCGGCAACCTGCGCCACCTGCTCAACTCGGGGCGTCCCCGGGTGCACGAGCCGGCCTACGACCCGGACCCGGACCACTACGTGAGCTGGGACTACGCCCGCGGCTACGCCGACGGCGTGCACGACACGCTCACCGAGGGCACCGACGACACCGCGCCGGAGTGATCCCCGCGCGGGTCAGGCGACCAGGCCCGCCCGGAACCCGGCCGCCACGGCGTGCGCCCGGTCGCGCGCGCCGAGCTTGCGGAACAGCCGCCGGGCGTGCGTCTTGACCGTGTCCTCGGAGACGAACAGCTCCCGCCCGATCTCCGCGTTGCTCTTGCCCTCGGCCATGCCGAGCAGCACCTGAAGCTCCCGCTCGGTCAGGCCGATCGCGCTGCGCGGCGCCCGCGCCGGCCGCTGGGCCGCGCCCGGCCGGGGCGCCTCCGCGCCGTCGGCCGCCGCCGGGTCGTCCGGGTCCTCACCCCGTTGCACGGGCACCACAGTGGGCAGGCCCGCGGCGTCCACCGGGGCCGTCGCCGGCCAGCCGGGCCCACCCTGGGTACGCCCCGGTGCCGCCGGCCGGGTCGGCCCGCCCACCGCCGCCGCGTCCCGGGCGGTGTCCGCCACCCGGTGCCGGTTGCTCCGCCCGGGGGCGGAGAGCAGCAGCAGCGCTTTGGCGACCGCGCTGGTCAGGTCGTGGTCGGCGTTCTGGATCAGTCCGCGTGCCCCGGCGCTGATGGTGGCCGCCGCCGACTCCGACTCCTCGGTGCCGAGCAGCAGCACCGCTGCCTGCGGGGCGCGGGCGAGCACCCGCCGGACGAAGCCGGCGCTGTCCGGGCGGGTCAGGGCGGTGTCGGCGAGCACCACGTCCACCGGACGCTCGGCGAGCCGCAACATCACCTCCGGATCGGAGACGGCCGTCCGGACGACGCCGGACAGCCCGAGCCGCGCCGCCGCGGAGGTCAGATGCTGGGCCGCCAATGGTGTCCGAACGCACACAAGAACACTACGCACAGTGGTCTCCTCTCCGACTCAGAGCAGACCACGCGGAGGTGAGGTCGGGAGGGGGTTCCGGGCAATCATCCGAACTTTTCCGACAGATGGGGCATATGCCGCTGAGTGTCCGAGGTTTTCGATCACAGATGTGTGAGGCGCGGACCGCTCGGGTACCGAGGGGTTCATCCGGAACCGGCATCCCGCGCGGACCGCCGCCCGGTAGCTGGCAACGAACATTCTCCGCGGTGCCGCGCGGGAGGAGGGGTGCTGATGTCGAACGTACGTAGGCTGCCAGGACCGATCGACGAGCTCTGGGACTGGCAGCGGCTCGGAGCCTGCCGTGGCCGCGACAGCGCGCAGTTCTTCCACCCGGACGGCGAGCGCGGCTCCTCCCGCCTGCGCCGCGAGATGGGCGCCAAGTCGGTCTGCCGCGCCTGCCCGGTACGCGCCGAGTGCGCCGCCCACGCGCTCTCCGTGCGCGAGCCGTACGGCGTCTGGGGCGGGTTCAGCGAGTCCGAGCGGCTGCGGCTGCTCGCCCTCGGCTGGGAGGACCTGGCCGACCGCCGGCAGACCAAGGTGGACATCGCCCGGCTGGAGGCGCGCCTCGGCCGGCCGCACAACACCGCCGTGCCGGACCAGCGCAAGGTCGCCTGACCGGCTTCACGACCCCCGACGCCGCGCCCCGATCCCGGGGCGCGGCGTCGTGTCGTCCCACCCCCGGCCCTCGCGTGATCGACACCGGCTCGGCGAAGTGGTCATGTCACGGAGCCTCTGATGCCACCACTTCGGGGAACTGGTGTTGATCTTTCGGGGATGGGGGGCGGTGATCAGGTGACCGTGACCGTGACTGTGTGCCAGCCGGTCGCGCCGTCGGGGGCGACCGGAGCGCGCTGTTCCGTCTGGGTCTCACCAGTCGTGTCGGTCGCCCGCACCTGGAGCGTGTGCTCGCCCGGCGTCGCGTCCCACCGCCAGGACCACTGCACCCAGGTGTCCGCCGACACCGCCGGGGCGAGCGTCGCCTCCTGCCAGGCGCCGCCGTCGACGCGTACCTCGACGCGGGCGATGCCGCGGTGCTGCGCCCACGCCACACCGGCCACCGTCACCGGCCCGGCCGCCGGGCGGCTGCGGGGCCGGGGCGTGTCGATCCGGGACTGCGTCTTGATCGGGCCCTGCGCGGACCAGCCGCGCGGCACCCAGTACGCGTCGAAGTCGGCGAAGCTGGTCAGCTCCAGCTCGGTGAGCCACTTGCAGGCCGACACGTACCCGTAGAGGCCGGGCACCACCATCCGCACCGGGAAGCCGTGCTGGATCGGCAGCGGCTCGCCGTTCATGCCGACCGCGAGCAGCGCGTCCCGCCCGTCGCGCAGCACCGAGGTGGGCGTGCCGCAGGTCCAGCCGTCGACCGAGCGCCCGACCACCTGGTCCGCGCCGTCGACCGGACCGGCCTCGTCGAGCAGCTCCTTGATCGGTACGCCGAGCCAGCGCGCGTTGCCGATCAGGTCACCGCCCACCTCGTTGGAGACGCAGGCGAGCGTCACGTACCGCTCGACCATCGGGCGGGCCAGCAGGTCGTCGAAGCTCAGTTCGATCGGGTTGCGCACCCGCCCGTGGATCCGCAACCGCCAGGTGGCCGGGTCCACCTGCGGCACCACCAGCGCCGTGTCGATCCGGTAGAACTCCCGGTTCGGCGTCACGTACGGCGCGAGCCGGGGCAGCGACAGGTCCGCTCCGGTCGGCACCTGCGGGGCGGGCACGGCCGGGGCGGGCAGCGTCACCGCCTCCCGGGCCGCCGAGACGCCGCGCCGCCCGGCCAGCCAGTGCCCGCCCAGCCCCGCCACCGCCGCCGCGCCGGTCAGCAGGCCGGCGCCACGCAGGAACCGCCGCCGCGACTCCGCGTCGTCGTCGTGCCGGACCGGCTCCCAGCCGCCGGGGGTCTCCCCCTCGCGGGCGAGCGCGGCGACCGCCGGAGGCGGTGCGGACGGATGCATGGGCGGCGGCGTGGCGCGGGGTACCCGATCGCCGTCCGCCGCGTCGGCCCCGTCGCGTTCCGCCGGTCCGGTCCCGGCCCGGCCGCGCCGCGCGGCGTCGAACCGGTCGCGCCCGACCCGGTCGGCGCTCAGCGGTCCGGCCACGAACGCCCAGAGCGTCAGCGCGCCCAGTCCGCCGCCGACCAGGGAGGGCAGCGCGTCGAACGCGTCCGCGCCGGCCCGGGTCAGCGCGGCGGCGACGCCGAGCACTGTGAACGCGGCGATGCCGGCCAGGCCGATCACCAGCCGCCGGGCCGCTGCCAGACCGAGCAGCGCTCCGAACGCGGCCAGCAGCAGCGCCGTCCCGGCCAGCAGGGCGATCTTGTCGTACGTGCCGAAGACGTCGATGGCGAACTGCTTGAGCGGCTCGGGCACCAGGTCGACGACGAGTCCGCCGACGGCGACGAGCGGAGCGGACCGGGGACCGGTCAGGACCGCCACGGGTTCGGCGGTGCCGAGTGCCACCACTGCGGCGACGACACCGGCAAGTGCCGCGCGGCGGCGGGAGAGGGTGCTCACGGCGTCCAGTCTGGTCGACCCGCCGGGCCGGCTGCCAATGTCGTCAGCGTTCCGTAAGCAGATACGCGTCAGGGCACACCGCCGAATCGGCGGTGTGCCCTGACGTCGGGCCGTGCTCCTCGGGTCAGAAACCCGGGCCGTGCTGGTGGCCGTGACCGTGCGAGTGGCCGTGCCCACCGGCGGCGGCCGGCTCCGGCTCGGCCGGCTTCTCCACCACGAGGCTCTCGGTGGTGAGCAGCAGGCCGGCGATCGAGGCGGCGTTGCTGACCGCGTTGCGGGTCACCTTCACCGGGTCGATGATGCCGGACTTGGCCAGGTCGACGTACTCGCCGGTGGCGGCGTCGAGGCCGTGGCCCCAGTCCTTGCCGACCACCTTCTGCACCACCACGTAACCGTCGTGGCCGGCGTTCTGGGCGATCCAGCGCAGCGGCTCGACGAGCGACTTGCGCACGATCGAGACGCCGACCTTCTCGTCACCGGTGAAGCCCAGGTCGTCGTCGAGCGCCGGCAGGATCTGGGCCAGGGCGGCGCCGCCACCCGGGACCGTACCCTCCTCGACCGCGGCCTTGGTCGCGGCGATGGCGTCCTCGATGCGGTGCTTGCGCTCCTTCATCTCGACCTCGGTGGCCGCGCCGACCTTGATCACGGCGATGCCGCCGGAGAGCTTCGCCAGCCGCTCGGCCAGCTTCTCCCGGTCCCACTCGGAGTCGGACGCCTCGATCTCCTTGCGGATCTGCGCGACCCGGTCGGCGACCTCGGCGGACTGCCCGCCACCGTCCACGACGGTGGTGTTCTCCTTGTCGACCACGACGCGACGGGCGGTGCCGAGCACCTCCAGGCCGACCTGGTCGAGCTTGTAGCCCAGCTCCGGGGCGACCAGCTCGGCGCCGGTCAGGATCGCCATGTCCTGCAGCATCGCCTTGCGGCGGTCACCGAAGCCGGGGGCCTTGACCGCGCAGACCTTGACGGTCTTGCGCAGCGCGTTGACCACGAGCGTGGACAGGGCCTGGCCCTCGACGTCCTCGGCGACGATGAGCAGCGGCTTGTTGTTCTGGAGAACCTTCTCCAGCAGCGGCAGCAGCTCCTCGATCGCCGAGATCTTCTGGGTGGTGATCAGGATGTACGGGTCCTCCAGGACCGCCTCCTGCGCCTCCAGATCGGTGACGAAGTTGGGCGAGATGAAGCCCTTGTCGAACTGGAGACCCTCGGTCACCTCCAGCTCGGTGACGAGCGCGGAGCCCTCCTCGACGGTGATGACGCCGTCGCGGCCGACCTTCTCCATCGCCTCGGCGATCAGCTCGCCGATGGCGGCGTCCTGCGCGGAGACGGTCGCGACGTGCGCGATCGACTCCTTGCCGGAGACCTCGACGGCCTTGCCGAGCAGCGCCTCGGAGACCTTGGCGGCCGCCGCGTCGATGCCCCGCTTGAGGCCGGTCGGGTTGGCACCGGCGGCCACGTTGCGCAGGCCCTCCCGGACCATCGCCTGGGCCAGCACGGTGGCGGTCGTGGTCCCGTCGCCGGCGACGTCGTTGGTCTTGGTCGCCACCTCCTTGACCAGCTGCGCGCCGAGGTTCTCGTACGGGTTGGTGAGCTCGATCTCCTTGGCGATGGTCACGCCGTCGTTGGTGATCGTGGGCGCACCGAACTTCTTGTCCAGGACGACGTTGCGCCCGCGCGGGCCGAGGGTGACCTTCACCGCGTCCGCGAGGGCGTTGACACCGTGCTCCAGCAGGTGCCGGGCGTCGTCCGAGAAGCTGAGGATCTTCGCCATCAGTATCCCTTCGAAGCGACGTTGCCCCGGCCCGGCGAGCCGGACCGGGGCAACGACACTGATCGGTTGCTTACTTCTCGATGACCGCGAGGACGTCGCGGGCGGAGAGCACCAGGTACTCCTCGCCGGCGTACTTGACCTCGGTGCCGCCGTACTTCGAGTAGAGGACGGTGTCGCCGACCTTCACGTCGATCGGCACGCGGTTGCCCTTGTCGTCGATCCGGCCCGGGCCGACAGCGAGGACGGTGCCCTCCTGCGGCTTCTCCTTGGCGGTGTCGGGGATCACGATGCCCGAGGCGGTGGTGGTCTCGGCCTCGTTCGCCTGGACCACGATGCGGTCCTCGAGCGGCTTGATCGCAACCTTGGTCGCGGTAGTCACGGGCATACCCTCCCGGGTACTTGGTGTCGTTGCCGGCCGGCACGCCGACCAGCGTCAATCTGCCTCATGCCACCGGGCGGGGCCGTCGTCGCGGGTGCCGGTCCGCCTGGCGCTCAACCCCCGGGCGCGAGGCTCGGGTGTTGGCACCCTCAGGGTGAGAGTGCTAATCGCAGGTTATTCCTCGGCTAGCACTCCGTCAAGGAGAGTGCCAACGCGTCGCCCTCCGTGTCGCGCCGGAACCGGGCCGGGACAATGAGCGCGTGGATCTCGACCAGCTCGCCGCGCTGCGTACCCCCGAGGGGTCGGCGGCGCTCGCCGCGGCCGGGCGGGTGGCCGGCGGCGACCCGCTGGCGGCGGCGGCCGCGCTGCGCTCGGCCGGCATCCCCGGCGGGCTCGCGGCGGCGGCGCTCACCCAGGCGGAGCTGCGCCGCCGGGCGGCCGGCAAGTTCGGCGTGGCGGCGGCCGGGATGTTCCTCACCCGGGCGGGGCTGGAACAGGCAACCCGCCTCGCGGTCGCCGACCGGCGCGCGGCACGGCTGCGCGCCGCGGGCGTGACCACGCTGGCCGACCTGGGGTGCGGCCTGGGGGCCGACGCGCTCGCCGCGGCCCGCGCCGGCATCCGGGTGTACGCGGTGGAGGCCGACCCGGTGACCGCCGAGATGGCCGCCGCGAACGCCGAGGCGGCCGGGCTCGCCGGCCTGGTGACAGTCGAGTGCGGGGACGCCACGACGTTCGACGTGACAGGGGTCGACGCGGTGTTCTGCGATCCGGCGCGGCGGCGGGCGGGCACCGGCCGGCGCGTCTTCGACCCGAACGCCTACTCGCCGCCGTGGGACTTCGTCACCGGCCTGGCCGCCCGGGTGCCGCGCACTGTGGTGAAGGTGGCGCCCGGGCTGGACCACGCGCTGATTCCGGCGGGCGCGGAGGCGGAGTGGGTGAGCGTCGACGGCGACCTGGTCGAAGCCGCGCTGTGGTGCGGCGACCTGGCCGAGGTCCCGCGCCGCGCCACACTGCTGCGCGAGAAGGAAGGGCCCCTTCTTAACGCCTCCGGTAGTAAAAGGGTCCCCTCCTATCACCTCACCGGAACCGGCGCGGTCGAGGCGCCGGTGGGACCGGTGCGGCGGTTCCTGTACGACCCGGATCCGGCGGTGGTACGCGCACACCTGGTCGCCGAGCTGGCCGCCGGCCTCGACGCCACGCTCGCCGACCCGTCGATCGCCTACCTGTACGCCGACGAGGCCCGGCCCACCCCGTTCGCCCGCTGCCTGGAGATCACCGACGTGCTGCCGTTCTCGTTGAAGCGGCTGCGCGCCCTGCTGCGGGAGCGGCGGGTCGGCCGGGTCGAGATCCGCAAGCGCGGTTCGGCGCTGGAGCCGGAGAAGCTGCGCCGCGACCTGCGGCTGTCCGGCGACGAGGCGGCGAGCCTGGCGCTGACCCGGGTCGGGGGCGATCCCACGGTGCTCGTCTGCCGGCCGGCTCCAGCCGGCGGTTGACCCGGCTCGCGGTGTCGCGGCGCGCGGGTTAGCTTGAGCCCATGGCGGGCCCTGGCACTCCGGCGATCGCGTTGCTGAGCAAGCGGAAGATCGCGCACAGCACCCACACCTACGACGTGTCGCCGGACGCGCCGAACTACGGCGCGCTCGTCGCGACCGCGCTCGGGGTGGCGCCGGAGCGCGTGTTCAAGTCGCTCGTCACCGAGGTCGACGGCGGGCTGACGGTGGCGGTGGTGCCGGTGACCGGCGAGCTGGATCTGAAGGCGCTCGCCGCCGCGGCCGGCGGCAAGCGGGCGACGATGGCCGACCGTACGACGGCCGAGCGGGCGACCGGGTACGTCCGCGGCGGCATCAGCCCGCTGGGGCAGCGCAGGCGGCTACCGACTGTTGTCGACGCCTCCGCGCTGGCGTACCCGACGGTGTACGTCTCGGCGGGTCGCCGGGGGTTGCAGGTGCAGCTCGCACCGACGGATCTGGTGGCGCTGACCGGGGCGACGACGGCATCGATCGCGGCCATCTGAGCGGCCGCCTGAGCGGGCTCGTGACGGTACGTGTGGGAGCGTTCCCGGAGCGCGCTCTCCCGGCGGTGTCCACTGGGTGACAACCGCGTTGCTGAATTGTTACCGCCGCCAACAAACTTCTGACCTCGGCAGTCTTGCGGCGCACGGGAGACGGGGAATACGTTGCCGGACACAACAAAACATCACCACTCCCCCACCTCCGAAAGGACCCTGCACATGCGCAAGGGCTTCCTCACCTTCGCGGCCGTCGGTCTTCTCGCGACCGGCAGCATGGCCGCCTGCGGTGACAACGGCGGTTCGTCCGACGAGGCCGGCGGCTCCAACGCCAAGAAGCCGAAGATCGGCGTGATCCTGCCGGACAGCAAGTCCTCCGCCCGCTGGGAGGGCGCGGACCGCAAGTACCTGAAGGCGGCGTTCGACGCGGCCGGCGTCGAGTCCGACATCCAGAACGCGCAGAACGACAAGACCGCGTTCCAGACCATCGCCGACCAGATGATCACCAACGGCGTCAACGTCCTGATGATCGTCAACCTGGACTCCGGCACCGGCAAGGCCGTGCTCGACAAGGCCAAGTCGCAGGGCGTCGCGACCATCGACTACGACCGGCTGACCCTGGGCGGCTCCGCCCAGTACTACGTCAGCTTCGACAACGAGGCCGTCGGCAAGCTCCAGGGCGAGGGCCTGAGCAAGTGCCTGACCGACAAGGGCGTCAAGAACCCGTCGATCGCGTACCTGAACGGCTCGCCGACCGACAACAACGCCACCCTGTTCAAGAACGGGTACGACTCGGTGCTCAAGCCGAAGTTCGACTCGAAGGAGTACACCAAGGTCGCCGACGACTCGGTGCCGGCCTGGGACAACGCGCAGGCCGCGACGATCTTCGAGCAGCAGCTGACCAAGGCCCGCGGCAAGATCGACGGCGTGCTCGCCGCCAACGACGGTCTCGGCAACGCGGCCATCTCGGTGCTGAAGAAGAACAAGCTCAACGGCAAGGTCCCGGTGACCGGTCAGGACGCCACCAAGGAGGGCCTGCAGAACATCCTCGCCGGTGACCAGTGCATGACCGTCTACAAGGCGGTCAAGCAGGAGGCGGACGCCGCCGCCGAGCTGGCCATCGCGCTCGCCAAGGGCGAGACGAAGGACACCGGCCAGACGGTCAAGGACCCGGAGGGCAACCGGGACGTGCCGGCCGTGCTGCTGGAGCCCAAGGCCATCTACAAGGACAACGTCAAGGACGTGGTGGCCGACGGCTACGTCACCAAGGAAGAGCTCTGCACCGGTGCCTTCGCGAAGCTCTGCACCGACGCCGGCGTGAGCTGACCCACCCGCCTCAGGCGGCGCCGCCCGGCACGGGTTCTCCCGTGCCGGGCGGCGCCCGCGCCGGACGGGATCCGAGACCTCCCTCCGCCCAAAGGAGAACCCCGTGTCCGCAACCCCCCTGCTGGAGCTACGCGGGATCGACAAGAGCTTCGGTCCCGTCCAGGTGCTGCGCGACGTCGCCTTCGCCGCGCACGCCGGCGAGGTGACAGCGCTCGTCGGTGACAACGGCGCCGGCAAGTCGACCCTGGTCAAGTGCATCAGCGGCATCCACCCCACCGACGGCGGCGAGTTCGTCTTCGACGGCAGGCCGGTCAGCATCAACAGCCCCCGGGACGCCGCCGCGCTCGGGATCGAGGTCGTCTACCAGGACCTCGCGCTCTGCGACAACCTCGACATCGTGCAGAACATGTTCCTCGGCCGGGAGAAGCGCAGCGGCATCGTGCTCGACGAGCCGACCATGGAGCAGATGGCCGCCGAGACGCTCGCCGGCCTGAGCGTGCGCACCGTGAAGTCGCTGCGCCAGCACGTCTCCAGCCTCTCCGGCGGCCAGCGCCAGACCGTCGCCATCGCCAAGGCCGTGCTCTGGAACAGCCGGCTGGTCATCCTGGACGAGCCGACCGCCGCGCTCGGCGTCGCGCAGACCGCCCAGGTGCTGGAACTGGTGCGCCGGCTGGCCGACAACGGCCTGGCCGTGGTGCTCATCTCGCACAACATGAACGACGTCTTCGCCGTCTCCGACCGGATCGCCGCGCTCTACCTCGGCCAGATGGTCGCCCAGGTGAAGACCACCGACATCACCCACTCGCAGGTGGTCGAGCTGATCACCGCCGGCCGCGCTGGCAGCCTCGGCCTCACCGGCGAGCCGGGCGGCAACGGCGCCGCGCCCGCCGACACCACCCCAGGAGCCGTCCGATGACCGCCACCGTCATGAAGAAGGAAGGCCCGGCCGGCGTCACGCCGACACCGACCCTGGGCAGCCACGTGAACAACTACTGGCGCCGGGTACGCGGCGGCGACATCGGTGCGCTCCCCGCCGTGGTCATGCTCGTCGCACTGGCAGTGGGCTTCTCGATCGCCCGCCCGTCGTTCTTCACCGCCGGCAACCTGGCGAACCTGTTCACCCAGGGCGCGGCGGTCACGCTCATCGCCATGGGACTGGTCTTCGTCCTGCTGCTCGGCGAGATCGACCTCTCCGCCGGCTTCGCCAGCGGCGTCTGCGCCGCGATCCTGGCCAACGTCGTCACGGTGCTCGGCTACCCCTGGTACGTGGCGGTGCTCTCCGCCGTCGTCACCGGCGTGGTGATCGGCACCGTGCTGGGCCTGCTGGTCGCCAAGGTCGGCATCCCCTCCTTCGTGGTGACGCTCGCCGGGTTCCTGGCCTTCCAGGGCGTCGTGCTGACGCTCATGGACGAGGGCGCCAACATCGCGGTCCGGGACGACGTGCTCGTCGCGATCGCCAACCGCAACCTCCCCCCCGTACTGGGCTGGGCGCTGGCCGCCGTCGCCGTTGCCGGGTACGCGGCAGTGCAGTTGCTGCGGCACCGAAACCGCGCCGCCCGCGGCCTACTCACCGACCCGATCGCGGTGGTAGCCGGCCGGATCGCCGGCCTGGCCGTGATCCTCGGCGTGGCGGTCTACGTGCTCAACCTGGAGCGCAGCCGCAACGTGCTCGTCGTCTCGCTCAAGGGCGTACCGATCGTGGTGCCGATCATCGCGATCCTGCTCGTCGTCTGGACGTTCGTGCTCCAGCGCACAAGCTACGGCCGGCACATCTACGCGGTCGGCGGTAACGCCGAGGCGGCCCGCCGGGCCGGCATCAACGTCGACCGGATCCGTGTCTCCGTGTTCATCATCTGCTCCTCGATGGCCGCGATCGGCGGCATCGTGGCCGCCAGCCGGGCCAACTCGGTCGACCCCAACACCGGTGGCAGTAACGTACTGCTCTACGCCGTCGGCGCGGCGGTGATCGGCGGCACCAGCCTCTTCGGCGGCAAGGGCCGGGTCCTCGACGCCGTGCTCGGTGGCGCGGTGGTAGCGGTCATCGACAACGGTATGGGACTGATGGGATACAGCTCGGGCGTCAAGTTCGTGGTCACCGGCGTGGTGCTGCTCGCCGCCGCGACCATCGACGCGCTGTCGCGTCGGCGGGCCGCCGCCACCGGCACGCGCTGACCCGGGGTACGGAAACACCATGGCGGTGGCGATGCGCGCGGGCCCCAGTCAGGACGAGATCCGTCGGCAGAACCTGGGCGCATTGCTCCGCTACGTGCACGTCCACGGCGCCACCACGCGGGCCGAGCTGACCACGGCGCTCGGCCTCAACCGCAGCACCATCGGCGCGCTGACCGCGGACCTGGCCGGCGCCGGTCTGGTCAGCGAGGGGACGCCGAAGGAGACCGGCCGGGCCGGACGACCGTCACTCGTCGTCCGGCCCGAGTCGGAGCGGGTCTACGCGTACGCGTACAGCGTCGAGGTGGACCGGCTGCGGGCGGCGCGCGTCGGGCTCGGCGGTGAGGTGCTCGACCGCCGGGAGATGGACCGGCCGCGCACACTGGTCGCCGGGGAGGCGGCCCCGCTGCTCGCCGGCGCGGTCAAGGAGATGCACCAGGCGGTGCCGCCGGACGCGGTCTGTGTGGGGGCCGGCCTGGCGGTGTGCGGCATGGTGCGCCGCGAGGACGGCCTGGTCCGGCTCAGCCCGACCACCGGCTGGGTGGATGAGCCGATCGGTGCGGCGCTCGCCGACGAGCTGGGGATAGACGTGCCCATCACGGTGGGCAACGTGGCCGACGTGGCCGCGTACGCCGAGCACGCCCGGGGCGCGGCGGTCGGCTGCGACAACGTCATCTACATCTACGGCGACGTCGGCGTGGGCGCGGGCATCATCGCCGGGGGCCGTCGGCTGACCGGGCACGGCGGCTACGGCGGCGAGGTCGGCCACATGGTGGTGGTCCGCGACGGGGTGCGCTGCGACTGCGGCCGGCGCGGCTGCTGGGAGACCGAAATCGGCGAGCACGGGCTGCTGCGCGCCGCCGGCCGGTCCGAGGCGCGTGGCCGGGACGCGCTGCTCGCCGTCTTCGACGCCGCCGACCGCGGCGACGCCCGCGCCCAGACCGCGGTACGGCAGGCCGGCGACTGGCTCGGCTTCGGCGTCGCGAACCTGGTGAACATCTTCAACCCGGAGATGGTCATCTTCGGCGGCACCATGCGCGACCTCTACCTGGCCGCCGCGGCGCAGGTACGCAGCCGGCTCAACTCGAACGGGCTGCCCGCGTGCCTGGAACACGTGCGGCTGCGTACGCCGAAGCTCGGCGGCGACGCGGCGCTGATCGGCGCCGCCGAACTGGCCTTCGAACGACTCCTCGCCGACCCGCTGAACTGATCGGCCCGCCGATCCGTACCAGTGTGCGGACGGACGGCAGGCTTGCGCGGCCGTCCACGACACCCCGCGTACCGGTCCGGACCGAGGAGGCACCGCAACCATGGCATCGCTGGAATCCGCACGCCGCAGGCTGGCGAACCGGGTGGTACTGCTGCTCGCCGCGCTGGGCGCGGGGATCGGTGTCGTTCCCGGGACGGCGCAGGCCGCACCCACTCCCGGCGTGCAGATGAACGCCGCGGACATGACGTTGCTCAACGGCGTACGGCTGGCCGGGTTGTGGGAGATGCCGGCCGGACTGATGGCGGCCGAGAAGGGGCAGTCAGCCCGGGTACGCGAGGTCGGCGCGGAGATCGCCAAGCAGCACGCGGAGCTGGACGAGCTCGTGGTGCAGGCGGCCAACAAGCTGGGTGCCACGCTGCCGAGCGACCCGACCGGCGAGCAGAAGGGGTGGCTGACCGAGATGCAGAACGCCACCGGCGCCCGGTTCGACCAGATCTTCGTCACCCGGCTGCGGGTCGCCCACGGCAAGATCTTCCCGGTGATCGGCGCGGTCCGGGCCAGCACCCGCGACCCGATCGTGCGCAAGCTGGCCGAGGACGCCAACAAGTTCGTCAACGACCACATGACCATGCTGGAGAGCACCGGGCTGGTGCGCTGGCAGCAGTTGCCGCCGGCTGCGCTGCCGCCCGCGCAGAGCGACTCGCTCGTAGCCGCCGCCCAGGCCAACGTGGGCAGCGGCGGTGGGCTCCAGGTCGGCACCGGGGTGGTGTGGGCGGTGTTCCTGATCGCGCTCGGCACCGGCGGGTACGCGACCTGGCGGCTGACCCGCCGTTCGTGACCCGGCCGTCGAGCGGGCCCCGGCACGTCCGCCGGGGCCCGTCGCGTGTCCTCAGCCGTGCCAGGACCGCCACAGCGCGGCGTACGAGCCACCGGCCGCGACCAGCTCGTCGTGTGATCCGAGTTCGGTGATCCGGCCGTCGTCGACCACCGCCACGCGGTCCGCGTCGTGCGCGGAGAAGAGCCGGTGCGCGATGGCGATGACGGTACGGCCGTGCAGCACCGCCGCCAGCGACCGTTCCAGGGCCCGGGCCGCCCGCGGGTCGATCAGCGAGGTGGCCTCGTCCAGCACCAGCGTGTGCGGGTCGGCGAGCACCAGCCGGGCCAGCGCGACCTGCTGCGCCTGCGCGGGGGTGAGCGGGTGGCCGCCCGCGCCGACCGGCGTGTCGAGCCCGTCCGGCAGGGCCAGCGCCCAGTCCAGTGCGTCGACTGCGGACAGCGCCGCGCGTACCCGCGCCGGGTCGGCGTCCGGCCGGACCATCGCCACGTTGTCGGCGAGCGTGCCGATGAACACGTGGTGCTCCTGACTGACGAGTGCGACATGGGTACGCAGCTCGGCCAGGGGCATTCCGGCGAGTGGACGGCCGTCCACGGTCACCGTCCCGGCGCTCGGTGCGTGCACGCCGGCCAGCAGCCGGCCCAGCGTCGACTTGCCCGCCCCGGACGGGCCGACCATCGCGAGCCGCTCCCCCGGCCGGGGTTCCAGCGTCACGCCGTGCAGCACGTCGTGTCCCGGGCGGTACGCGTACCGGACGTCGTGCGCGGCGAGCCGGCCCGCGCCGCCGGTCCGGGCCGGCGCGGGGGATGCCGGGGCGCGCTCGTCCGGCTCGGCGGCCACCCCGAGCAGCCGGGCCAGCGACGCGCCGCCGACCTGGAACTCGTCCAGCCAGCCGAGCAGCCGCTCGATCGGGTCGGTGAGCTGCTGGGCGTAGAGCGTGGCGGCGGTGACCTGGCCGAGGCTGGCCCAGCCCTTCATGTGGAACCAGCCGCCGATGAGCAGGGTCGCCACCATCGGCACCAGGTAGCCGAACTCGGCCACCGGCCAGAACACGGTCCGCAGGTGGAGCGTGTAACGCTCGGCCGCGTACGACCGGCGGATGTCCGCGTCGCCACGGGCCCGGCGGCGGGCCGCCTGCCGCAGCGCCTCGGTGGTCCGCGCCCCCTCGACCGTCTCGCTGATCCCGTCGGTGATGTCCGAGTAGGCGGCGTTCTCCCGCAGGTAGCCCTGCGGCGCGCGGCGCAGGTACCAGCGGGTGCCGGCCCACAGCACCGGCACCGCCAGGAGGCTGGGCAGCGCCAGCAGTGGGCCGGTCAGCACCAGCGCGCCGACGATCAGCAGCACGGTCAGCGCCGCGATGAGCGTCTCCGGCCCGGCGAACCGGACGGTACGGGACAGCGCGGCGACGTCCCGGGAGGTGCGGGTGAGCAGGTCGCCGGTGCCGGCCCGCTCGACTGTGGCCAGCGGCAGCGCGAGCACCCGGTCGACGAACTCCTCCCGCAGCTCGGCGAGCACCCGCTCACCGAGCCGGGCCGAGGCCAGGTGCGCGAAGCGGACCAGCACGGCCTGCACCACCACGAACGCGGCGATGGCCGCCACGACCCGGTCCACCGTCGTCTCGGCGATGCCCTGGGAGATCCCCTCCACCAGGTCACCGAGCAGGCGCGGGGCGACGAGCCCGGCGCCCGCGGCGAGCGCGTGCAGGCCGAGCGCGGCGGCCAGGCCACGCGGGTGACGGCGGATCAGCTCCCGCACGTACCGGCGGACCTGGGCGACGTCGGCGACGGGTAACGCGTTGCTCATCGGTCCTCCTTCCGGCTCACCGTGGCGGCGTAGCGCGGCTCGGCGGCGAGCAGTTCCTCGTGCCGGCCCTCGGCGACGACCTTGCCGTCCTCCACGAAGACCACGTGGTCGGCGTGACCGAGCACCAGCGGGCTCGTGGTGCAGACGAGTGTGGTGCGTCCGTGGCGGGCCGGGCCGAGCCGTTCGGCGATGCGCGCCTCGGTGTGCGCGTCCACCGCGCTGGTCGGCTCGACCAGGATCAACGTCTCCGGGTCGGCGACGAGCGCGCGGGCCAGCCGCAGCCGTTGCCGCTGCCCGCCGGAGAACTCCCGGCCGCGTTCGGCGACCTCGCCGTCCAGGCCGCCGGGCAGCGCCTCGACGATGTCGGTGGCGCTCGCCGCCGCCAGTGCCGCCGCCACCGCGCCGGGCTCGGCCCGGTCGTGCGGGTCCAGCTCCGTGCGCAGCACGCCGCTGAACAGCTGCGCGTCGTTGTCGGCCACCAGGATCCGCTCCCGCACCGTCGCCAGCGCCACGTCCCGCAGCGGTACGCCGTGCAGCGTGACGTCCCCGTCGGCGTACCGGCCGAGCCGGTCGGCGATCTCGGCGGCGTCCTGCGGGGTGGCGGCGGCGAGTGCGGTGAGCCGCCCCGGTCGCAGCACCAGCCCGGAACGGACGTCCGCCAGCTCGCCCGGTCCGGCCGGCACCGGCACCGGGGTGGCCGGGTCGGTGAACTCCGGCGCGAGCCGCAGCAACCGGACCACCCGGCGGGCCGCGACGTGTCCCCGGGTCAGCTTGTCGGCCGCCTCGGTGAGGTTGCGCAGCGGGCTCACCAGGAACGCGCTGTAGCCGTAGAACGAGACCAGCTCGCCGGCGCTGATCTCACCGCGCAGCGCGAACCGGGCGCCGAGCCAGGTCACCAGCACCACGAAGACGCCGGGCAGCAGGATCTGCGCGGCCTGCAACAGCGACTCGATCCGGGCCACCCGCAGCCCGTCCGCGCGCAACGCCTGCGACCGTTGCCGGTAGCGCTCGGACAGCACCGGCTCGCCGCCGACTCCGCGCAGCACGCGCAGGCCGGAGACGATGTCCGCGGCCCGGGCGGTGAGCCCGCCGGTCGAGTCCCGGTACGCGGCCTGCTGCCGGTGCAGCGGGCGGATCAGCAACGCCACGAGCGCCATCAGCAGCGGCACTCCGAGCACCACCACGAGGCCGAGCGGCTGGGAGGCGCTGAGCAGGATCACCGCGACGGTGACGATGGCGACCACCGAGCCGGCGCCCCGCGCGGTGATGTCGATGGCGCCGCCGATGTGCTCGATGTCGGCGGTGCCGATGCTCACCACCTCGCCCGCCGCGACCCGCCGGGGCAGCGCGGCGCCGAGGCGGTTGGTGGCGTCCACTGTGACCTGCACGGTGCGGTAGGCGGCGCCGAGCCAGTTGTGCACCGCGCAGCGGTGGCGCAGGATCCCGGCGACGGCCTGCACCAGACCCAGCCCGAGCAGGGCCAGACTCCAGCGCACCAGCGCGTCCGGGTCGCGCTGGGCCAGGCCGGCTTCCACGGCGCGGCCGAGCACGGCCGGCACCAGCGCCTGGGCCAGCATCCAGATCACGCCGAGCGCGAGACCGGCGCCGAAGATGACGGGGTGCCGCCCGGCGAGCCACACGAGGTATCGGGTGGCCGACCGCGCGTCGGGGGTGCCGGGATCGCCGGCCGGTGAGAAGCGCATGGCCCACCGACGCTAGGTGCCGGGGCGACCCGCGCGCCAACCAATTCCGGCCGTCGTGACGACCGTCGCGTCAGCGGTCGACCTGGGTGAAGTCCCAGCTGTGCGGCGGGCGGGCGATCAGGCGCGCCGGCGGCTCGGGCAGCTCCCGGGGATTGTTCCGCCACTTGGAGACCACCACGAGCCGGTGGTCGGTGGAGGAGAACACCTCGCTGGAGACGTGCATCGGGTCGTGCTCGAACTCGGGTAGCGCGGTCTCGCAGACCCAGGTGATCAGGTCGGCGAAGCCGTACGGCTCGGCCTTGGCCTCCCACATACGGACGATCATGTCGGTCCCCTCCCCGCTCACACGCTGACCACTGTCAGCGGCATCGCCGAGTCGGCCGGCAGGTCCAGCCGGCTCGGCGCGACGCCCGCGGCCACCAGGTGGGAGCCGAGCGCGGCCACCATCGCGCCGTTGTCAGTGCAGAGCTTCGGCCGGGGCGTACGCACCCGGATGCCGTGCCTGCCGGCCCGCTGCTCGGCCATCGCCCGCAGCCGGGAGTTGGCCGCCACGCCGCCGCCGATCACCAGTGTGTCGATGCCGCTGCTGCGGCACGCGTCGATCGCCTTGCCGACGAGCACGTCGCAGACCGCCTCCTGGAAGGACGCGGCCACGTCGGCGACCGGTACCGGCTCACCGGCCCGCTGCCGCGCCTCCACCCAGCGGGCCACGGCCGTCTTCAGGCCGGAGAAGGAGAAGTCGTACCGGTGCCCGACCAGGTCCTTCGCGGCGGTCAGCCCGCGCGGGAAGACGATCGACGCCGGGTCACCGGCGCGCGCCTCGCGGTCGATGTACGGTCCGCCGGGGAACGGCAGCCCGAGCAGGCGGGCCACCTTGTCGAACGCCTCACCGGCCGCGTCGTCGATGGTGGCGCCGAGCGGTACCACGTCGCGGGCCAGGTCGTCGACGCGCAGCAGCGAGGAGTGCCCGCCGGAGACCAGCAGCGCGATCGCGGGCTCGGGCAACGGGCCGTGTTCGAGGGTGTCCACCGCGACGTGCGCGGCGAGGTGGTTCACGCCGTACACCGGCTTCTCCGCCGCCACCGCGTACCCCTTGGCGGCGGCGACCCCGACGAGCAGCGCGCCGGCCAGGCCCGGCCCGGAGGTCACGGCGATGGCGTCGATGTCGGCGATGGTGACGCCTGCCTCGCGCAGCGCCCGGTCCATGGTCGGCACGATGGCCTCCAGGTGGGCGCGGCTGGCCACCTCGGGCACCACGCCGCCGAACCGGGCGTGCTCCTCGACGCTGGAGGCGAGCGCGTCGGCGAGCAGCGTGTGCCCGCGCACGATGCCCACGCCGGTCTCGTCGCAGGAGGTCTCGATGCCGAGGATCAGGGGTTCGTCAGCCATGCGCGTCAGTCCTCGTTGCGCTGCATGACCAGCGCGTCGGTGTTGCTCGGTTGGTAGTAGCCGCGCCGTACGCCGATCGGCTCGAAGCCGTAGGTGGCGTAGAGCCGTTGCGCGGGGGCGTTGTCCGCGGCGACCTCCAGCAGCGTGCTGCGGGTGCCGCGCCGGGCCGCCTCGGCGAGCAGCGCCTCCAGCAGCAGGCGGCCGATCCCCCGGCGCTGGACGTCCCGGCGGACCGCGACGTTCTGCACCCACGCCTCGTCGGGCGGGGACACGGCCAGCCCGGCGTAGCCGAGCAGGCTGCCGTCGTCGTCGGTGGCGACCAGGTAGAAGTGCCCGTTGGCGAGTTCGTTCCAGAACATCGCCGCCGACCACTGCTCGGCGCCGAACAGGTCCGCCTCGATGGGCAGCACCTCGTCGATGTGCCACCAGCGGAACCGGCCCAGCCTCATGGCAGGACCGGCTTGTGGCCGGTGGCCGCGACCGCGTCCGGGCGACGCAGGTAGAGCGGGGTGAGCGTCTCGCCGGGCGCGCCCGCGCGGATCCGCGGCGCCGCGAGACGGGCCAGCGCCAGCGGGTCCGGGTAGCGCGGCTCGTCGCGTACCGGCAGCCCCAGCACGTCCGCGTACCGATGTGCGCCGTCGCCGACCGCGACGGTGACCGCCAGGCCGCGCGCCCGTTCCGCGACCACCGCCGGGGCCGCCACCTCCGGCCCGGCCAGGCGCTGGCCGGCACCGTCGTAGACGGCCCAGTAGATCTCCCGGCGCCGCGCGTCGCTCGCGGCCAGCACCGGCTCGCCGGCGGCCGCCGGGTGGCCGATCCCGTCCAGCGAGCAGACGCCGTACGTGGGTGCGCCGAGCACCTGACCCATGGTCGCGGCGGTGACCAGCCCGACGCGCAGCCCGGTGAACGGGCCCGGGCCGAGGCCGGCGACGATCGCGGCCAGGTCGGCGGGCCGCGCGCCTACGTCGGCCAGCACGGCGTCGACCTGCGGCGCGAGCAGCTCGCCGTGGGCGCGGGCGTCGACAGTGCACCGGGACGCGCGGAGCGCGACGCCGTCCGCCGAGACCTCGGCCAGGGCGGCGGTCACCGCGGGCGTCGAGGAGTCCACCACGAGTACGAGCACGGTAAGCCAGCCTAGTCGTCCGCTCCGCCCGCCCCGGGCACGCCCTCGCCGCACGACCGGTCACGGTGCGTAGCGCCCGGATCAAAGAGAAGCGGTGCGAGCCTTATGCCTCTGAGTCATATTCATGACTCAGAGGCATAACGCTGAGAAGAGGACTGCCATTCTCCGGGGATGACGGAGAGTCGCCTCGTTCGGCAGGTCGCCCGCACCCTGCGGCGTGAACGCGAACAAGCAGGGCTCACCCAGCAGGCGCTGGCCGCCCGGTCCGGGCTCAGTCAGGCCGCCATCGCCCGGATCGAACGCGGCGACCGGCTGCCGAGCCTGACCACAGCGGAACGCCTGCTCGCCTCGCTCGGCCGGCAGCTGCGGATCGAGGTCGAACCGCTGGACAGCCACCTGGACGCCGCGCTGGACGAGATGGCCGGGATGGTGCTTGCCGAGCGGATCGACGTTCTCGGGCTGGACCGGATCATGGACGCCCTGGGCGACCTGCCGTACGTGCTGTCGGGCGGCACGGCGGCACTACTGCAGGGCGCGCCGTTGCCGGTGGAGGCGGTCGAGATCGCGGTGCGCTGGCGGGACTCGCGGCAGTTCAGCGCGCTCCTCGATCGCGTCTACGCGCGGCGCTGGGACGCCCGATGGCAGGTGTGGGGCGGCATCCACACGGAGCCCGATGAGCCGGGCGACCACCGCTGGTGGACCCGCTACGGCGAACTGCGGGCCCGGATGTGCGACGAACTGCCCGAGCCCATCGAGGTCCGCCTCGGTGAACGTACGTATCCGGTCGAGCCGCTGGTCGAGGTGGAGGTGACCGACCGGCGCACGGCCGAACTGCTGTCCCGGTACCGCCGGCGCCTCGCCGCGGCGGGCGAGGCGCCGGACGGGTCAGCCGGCTGAGCGCTCCCAGTCGACGGTGGGCAGCCCCGCGTCGGCCAGCGCCTTGTTCGCCGCGCTGAACGGGCGGCTGCCGAGGAAGCCGCGCGGGTTCATCGGGCTCGGGTGCCCGGCCTCCAGCACCACGTGCTGCGGGCTGGTCACCAGCGCCGCCTTCTTGCGTGCGTAGCCGCCCCACAGCAGGAAGACCACGCGCTGGTCGAGCGCGTCGAGCGCCCGGATGGTGGCGTCGGTGAACTCCTCCCAGCCCCGGTTCGCGTGCGAGCCGGGCGTGGCCTGCCGCACCGTCAGCACCGAGTTGAGCAGCAGAACACCCTGCGCGGCCCAGCCGTCGAGGTTGCCGCTGCGCGGCTTCGGCACGCCCAGGTCCTCGCCCAGCTCCTTGAAGACGTTGCGCAGCGACGGCGGCACCGCCACCCCCTCGCGCACGCTGAAGCTGAGCCCGTGCGCCTGCCCCGCCTTGTGGTACGGATCCTGCCCCAGGATGAGCACCCGGGTGTCGGCCGGGCCGCACAGCCGGTAGGCGGAGAAGAGATCCTCCAGCGGCGGGAAGACGGTGGCGGTCGCGTACTCCCGGGCGACGAACTCGGCCAGCGCCGCGGTGCGGGCCGGGTCCAGGTGGGGGGCGAGCGCCTCTCGCCACGGCTCGGGCAGGAGTGCCATCAGGTCGAGGGCGGGGGCGTCGTCGGGCATCGGCAACCTTTCGCAGTCGTCCCCGGGACTCTAGGCAGCGGGTACGACAGCGCTCAGCCGAGGGTGGCCAGCCGGGCGGCCCAGTCGCCGCCGGCCGGTTCCAGTGTGACCGCCCGGGTGTCGTCGTCGCGGCGGTCGATGCGTACCCGCAGATGTGCGTCGACGAGCTGCTCGACCATCCCTTCGCCCCACTCCACCACGGTGACCGCATCGTCCACCGAGGCGTCCAGGTCGAGGTCGTCGATCTCCGCGCGCGGGTCGGCGGCCTCACCCAGGCGGTACGCGTCGGCGTGCACGAGCGTCACCCGGCCGCCCCGAGCCGGGTCGGGCCGGTGCACCCGGGCGATGACGAACGTGGGCGAGGTGATGGCCCCGCGTACGCCGAGGCCGGCACCGATGCCCTGGGTCAGCGCCGTCTTGCCGGCCCCGAGCGGGCCGCTGAGCAGCAGCAGGTCACCAGCGCGCAGCACCCCGGCCAGCCGCCGCCCGAACTCGTGGGTGTCCTCGACGGTCTTCAGCTCCACGACCACCGTCATAGCGAGTCCAGGAACCTCTCCAGCGCCGCGTTCACCTCGTCGGCGTGCTCCAGCATCACCACGTGCCCACTGTCGTTGATCTTCACGAACTCGGCGTGCGGCAGCCGCCGGACGATCTCCTCGGAGTGCGTCACCGGGGTGATCATGTCCTTGTCCCCCACGATCACCAGCACCGGCGTGCCGGCCAGCGCGGCCAGCGCCGGGAACCGGGAGTGGGTCGCGATCGTGCGCAGGTAGCGGGTGACCGTGTCGGCCGAGGTGCGCGAGTTCATCGTCTCGACGTACGACACCAGGGCCGGGCTCGGCTTCGAGGTGCCGAAGCCGTACTTGCGGGTGAGCAGCCAGGCCACGTTCGAGGTCGACCGGCGCGCCCGGTCGATCACGGTGCCGCCGTACCGGGTGGCGTTGCTCATCATGTAGAGCACCGGCGAGCCGACCCGGCCGAGCAGCGCGGGCGCCACCAGCTTGGTCTCCGCCGCCAGACCGCCCGAGGTGGCCATCAGCACGGTGCCGACCACCCGGTCGCCGAACATCTCCGGGTACAGCTCGGCCAACGCCATGATCGTCATGCCGCCCATGGAGTGCCCGACCAGCACCAGCGGGCCGTCCGGGGCCACCTCGTCGAGCACCCGGCGCAGCGTGTGGCCCAGCGCGGTCAGGTCGTACTCACCGCTCTCCAGCCGGCCGGAGCGGCCGTGCCCCGGCTGGTCGTACGCGACCACCCGGTAGTCGCCGCGCTCGGCGAGCCGCTTGCGCTGGAAGTGGAAGGTGCCCATGTCCAGGCAGAACCCGTGCACCAGCACCACCGTCGGGTGCCCCTCCACCGGACGGGCCGGCTCGACCACCTCCACGTGGATGTCGGTGCCGTCCGGCATCTCCAGCCGGTACGCCTCGTCGTGGCGCTGCTCGCCGAAGACCTCGTCGGCGTACCGGTCGGCCGGGTCGTTCTTGAGCCGGCGGACCAGCACCCGCTCGCTGACCACGCCCGCCGCGAGCCCGGCGGCGGCCACACCGACGGCGGCGCCGACCAGCCCCGCCACCTTGCCGGCGGCGGTACGCGGTCGCGGCAACCGGACACTCATGCGCGCTCGCCGTCGTAGACGCGGGGCACGCGCACGCCGCCGAAACGGGTCACGATCTCGTAGTTGATGGTGCCGACCGCCTCGGCCCAGTCGTCGGCGGTGGGCTCGCCGTCCGCGCCACTGCCGAACAGCGTCGCCACGTCGCCGTCGGTCACCTCGTCGTCGCCGCAGTCGACCACGAACTGGTCCATGCAGACCCGCCCGGAGATCGTCCGGCGCTTGCCGGCGAGCTGCACCGGGCCGGTGCTGGAGGCGTGCCGCGGCACCCCGTCGGCGTAGCCGAGCGGCACCACCGCGAGGTTGGCCTCCTGCTCGGTCAGGTAGGTGTGGCCGTAGGACACGCCGGTACCGGCCGCCACCCGCTTGGTGAGCATCACCCGGGCGCGGGCGGTCATGGCGGGACGCAGACCGAACCGCTCGCCCGCGACCGGCGACAGGCCGTAGACGGCGATGCCGGGACGGACCAGGTCGAAGTGGGTGTCCGGCCGGGTCAGCGTGGCGGCCGAGTTGGCCAGGTGCCGGTAGCGCGGACGCAGGCCGGCGCGCGTCACCATCTCCAGCCCTTCCCGGAACACGGCGAGCTGGCGGTCGGTGGTGGGGTGGCCGGGCGAGTCCGCGTACACGAAGTGGCTCCACACGCCGACCACCTCGACCAGGCCGTCGGCCTGGGCCTTCGCGGCGGCCTCCAGCAGCGCCGGCCAGTCGGCGACGGTGGCGCCGCCCCGGGCCAGCCCGGTGTCGATCTTGAGATGCAGCCGGGCCGGGCGGCCCGCCCGGCGGCTCGCCTGGGTCATCTCGTCGAGCTGGGTGAGGCTGGCGCAGCCGAGGTCGACGCCGACGGTGATCCCGTCGTGCAGCGGCAGGCCGGGGCTGAGCAGCCAGGCCAGCACCGGCGCGGTGATGCCCTCCTCGCGCAGCCGCAGCGCCTCGTCCAGCGTGCAGACGCCGAGCTGGTCCGCCCCGGCGTCGAGCGCCGCGCGGGCGGCCGGCACCATGCCGTGGCCGTACCCGTCGCCCTTGACCACCGCCATCAGCTCGGCGCTGGTGCCGGCCCTGAGCCGGGTCACGTTCTCCCGGATCGCGTCCAGGTCGACGCGCACCTCCGACTGCCACATGTCCCCAGCCTACTTCCGTCAGTGATCATCAGCGCCGTGAGCCGTGCGGGCGGCGCCCGCCGCCACCGGCTGCCGCCCGGATCAGCCCAGCCGGGCCAGTACCGGACGCAACGCCGCGGCCACGTCGGGCGCGGTCACCGGACCGCCACGCGCCGCCTCCCGGCCGGCCAGCCCGTGCAGGTACGCCGCGGCGGCGGCCGCCCGCTCCGGGGCCAGCCCGGCGGCGAGCAGCGAGCCGAGCAGCCCGGCCAGCACGTCG
This sequence comes from Micromonospora sp. WMMB482, assembly GCF_019038635.1. Taxonomy (NCBI): domain Bacteria; kingdom Bacillati; phylum Actinomycetota; class Actinomycetes; order Micromonosporales; family Micromonosporaceae; genus Micromonospora; species Micromonospora sp. WMMB482. Next base: position 1,387,006 of record NZ_JAHOPD010000020.1, read on the forward strand.
CCGGTGCCACCGGTGGCGAGCACCGGGGTGCCGGTCGGGTTCACGTACGCGCGGCCGTCGGGCGTGCCGATGACCGTGCGGTCGCCCTTGAGCAGCACCACCGCGTTCATCCAGGCGGCCAGCCGCAGCGCGGCGGCGACCCGGTCCTCCCCCGGCATCTCGCCGCAGAGCCGGGCGTACTCCCGGTCGTGCGGCGTCACCACGATCGGCGCGTCCCGGCCGCGCAGCCGGTCGGCCAGCTTGCCGTCGACGAGCAGCGTCAGCGCGTCCGCGTCGAGCACCACCGGCACCGGCGCGGCGAGCACCGCACGTACCTCGGCGGCGGAGTCCTCGCCGGTGCCGAGCCCGGAGCCGCAGACCCACGCCTGCACCCGCCCCGCGTCGGCGACCCGGCCGGTGGCGATCACCGACGGGTGCTGGTGCAGCACCTCGTCCTTGGCGCTTCCGGCGTAGCGGACCAGGCCGGTGGGACCGGCGAGCGCCCCGGCGACCGAGAGCACGGCGGCGCCGGGGTAGGTGGCCGAGCCGGTGGCCACGCCGACCACGCCCCGGGAGTACTTCTCCGACGACGCGCCGAGCGCCGGCCACCAGTCGGCCACGTCCGTCTGCTCGACCACCTGGAGCGCCGGTGTGCCGCGCAGCCACGGCGTCAGCCCGATGTCGACCAGCTCGACCTCGCCGGCCAGCTCGGCCGCCGGGCCGACGACCAGGGCCGGCTTAAGCGCACCGAAGGCGACCGTCACGTCGGCGCGGACCGCCCGGGGCCGCCCGGCGTCGGTGAGCGGGACGTGGCCGGTGTCGACGGCGACGCCGCTCGGCACGTCGACCGCGACCACGGTGGCGGGTGTGCCGTCGCGCCCGCGCTGCCCGGTCAGGCTCGCGGCCAGCTGCTCGGCCGTCTCGCGGAGCCCTCCGGTGCCGCCGATGCCCACGATGCCGTCGAGCACCAGGTCGACCACCGCGGGCGGCCGGTCGGCCACACGCCCACCGGCGGCGCGCAGGGCGGCCAGGCTCTCGGCGTGCGCCCGGCCCGGCGTGAGGAGCAGCGCGGTCACCGCCGCGCCCCGGCGGGCCAGGTGCGCGCCCGCGAACAGGGCGTCGCCGCCGTTGTCGCCGGACCCGACGAGCACCAGCACCCGGGCGCCGTAGACGCCGCCCCGGCCGGCGAGCAGCAACGCGCAGCGGCGGGCCAGCCCGGCCGCGGCCCGCTGCATGAGCGCACCGGCCGGAAGGGTGGCCATCAGGCCCGCTTCCGCCGCGCGAACGTCCGCGACCCGCCACACCTGTCTCATGCCACCCCGCCCCGCTCGTCGCGCCGGCTCAGCGTCCGCTTCGCGGCTCCCCCGATCACGGCCTCACCCTACCGGCGGTACGCGCCCGGGACCGGCTCGCGGACCGGCCCTGTGGACAACCCGGAACGTTGTCCACAGGGGTCGGCGGCCGCCGTCGGGTGCCGCCTAACGTCCCGGTGTCCGGGGCCGGCCGATGGCGCCGGGCGAGGGAGGGCACGTGGTGGAGAGACCGTTCGACGTCGACCCGGAGCTGCTGCGATCGGTGGCGCGCGAGCTGGCCGACGACGCGTACCGGCTGGCCTGCGGGCCGGGCGCGGCGCCGGAGTCGTTGCTGGTGGCGGCGCCGGACGGCTGGCGGTCCGCGGGGGCGCTGGCCGACCTGGAGTCGGCCGTGCGGCGCTGGTCCGGCGCGCTCGGCGCCCGGGTGGCCGACACCGCTCAGGCGTTGCGCAGCGGGGCGGACGGCTACGAGGCGGTGGACGAACGCGCTGCCCGCCGCCTCACCGGGGTGCTGCGATGAGCGGCGGCGCTCCCGGGCAGCCCGTGCCCGGCTCCGGACGGTCCGGCGGCCCGGCGGACGCCCCGGTCGGGTACGCGCAGCTCTGGCGGGCCGATCCGGGCGCCTGGTCCACCGCCGGGGTGGCCTGGCGAGGGCTCGACGGGCCGGTGCGCCGCCGCGCCGACGCGCTGACCGCCCGGATCGGCGCGCTCCGGCCCGGGTGGTCGGGAACGGCCGCGACTGCCGCGCAGCGGCGGATCGGGGACCTGCGCACCGGCCTCACCGACGTGCTGCCCGCACTGGTCGAGGTCGACCAGGTGCTCGCCGAGTTCGGCGCCCGGCTGGGCGCGGCGAAGGCCCGGCTCGGCGCCGAGGTGGCCCGGGCCGAGTCCGGTGGCCTGCTCGTCGACCGCACCGGCGCGGTTCGGCCCGGCCCGGCGCGGCCGGTGGCGCAGACCGGGCCGGCGGTGGTCCACGCGCGCGCCGGCATCCAGGGCGCGCTGACGCTCGCCGGCGCCGCCGACCGGGAGGCGGCCGGCCGGCTGGCGGAGCTGACCACCGCCGCGGTACGCGGCTGGGTGAGCGTCCCGCCCGCGTGGCGGCCCGGGCCCGGCGCCGGACCGGCCGAGGTGAGCCGCTGGTGGGCCGGCCTGAGCGCGGCCGAACGGCGCTGGCTGGTGGGGCGGGAACCGGGCCGGATCGGGCGCCTCGACGGGCTTCCGGCCGCCGCCCGGGACCAGGCGAACCGGCTGCTGCTCGGCGACCGGCGGGAACAGTTGCTCGCGCGGCGGCTCGCGCTGCTGCACCCGCTTCCGGCCGGGCCGCTGGAGGCGTCCCGGCGGGTCCGGTTCGCCGCCGTCGAGGCGGCGCTGCGCGGGCTGGACGGGCTCGGCGATCGGCTGGCGGCGGGCGGGGCGCCCCGGGCGTACCTGCTGGGGCTGGACCCGGCCGGCGACGGCCGCGCGGTGGTGGCGCTCGGCAACCCGGACCGCGCCGCCTCGGTGCTCACCTACGTCCCGGGCATGACCTCGGATCTCGCCGACGCGCCGGCCGAGCTGGGCCGGGCGGCACGGGTGTTGCAGCGGTGCGCGGCGCTCGGGCCGGGCGAGGAGACGGCGGCGGTGCTCTGGCTGGACTACGACGCGCCCGATTTCCTCACCGAGGCGGCCGGCACCCGGCAGGCCGAGGACGCGGGCCCGGCACTGCACCGGTTCCAGGACGGGCTGCGGGCCGCGCACGAGGGCCCACCGGCCCGGCAGACGGTGCTCGGGCACAGCTACGGCTCGCTCGTGGTCGGCGCCGCCGCGCGCGACCACGGGCTGGGCGCTGATGCGCTGGTCTTCGTCGGCTCGCCTGGGGTGGGCGTGGATCACGCCACCGACCTGCGCATGCCCGCCGGTCAGGTCTGGTCGTCGACCGCGCCGGACGACGTGATCCGGCTGGCCCGCCCGCCGGACGAGCTGGCCCGCCGCGCACTGCTCGCGGGTACGCCACTCGGTCCGGCGCTCGCCGTGCTCGACCCGCACGGCGAGCGGCTCTGGTTCGGCGCCGACCCGAGCGCGCCGGGCTTCGGCGGGAGGCGCTTCCTGAGCGCTCCGCACGGCCACACCGGCTACTGGGATCCGGACAACCCGGCGCTGGACGGCATGGCCCGGATCGTGCTGGGCCGATGACCCGCCCACGCCCCTCCGGCGGCCACCCGCGGCCATCCGGCGGCCGCCCGCGAGGCAGGCCGGAGACGACGCGGTCCCTCCGCCCGATGGACGGGCGGAGGGACCGTGGACGGGATCGGCTACTCGACGGTGACCGACTTGGCCAGGTTCCGGGGCTGGTCGACGTCGTGTCCGCGGGCGGCGGCGATCTCCGCGGCCAGCACCTGCAACGGCACGGTGGTCACCAGCGGCGCCAGCAGCGTCGGCGTACGCGGCACGTAGATCAGGTGGTCGGCGTAGCGGACCACCGCCTGGTCGCCCTCCTCGGCGATCACGATCGTGCGGGCGCCGCGGGCGCGGACCTCCTGGATGTTGGAGACGACCTTGTCGTGCAGCATGCCCCGGCCCACCGGGGAGGGCACGATGCAGATCACCGGGGTGCCCTGGTCGATCAGCGAGATCGGGCCGTGCTTCAGCTCGCCGGCGGCGAAGCCCTCGGCGTGCATGTACGCCAGCTCCTTGAGCTTCAGCGCACCCTCCAGCGCCACCGGGTAGCCCACGTGCCGGCCGATGAAGAGCACCGTCGGCTCGGACTTCAGCTCCCGGCCCAGCTCACGGACCGGCTCGATCCGGTCCAGCAGCTCCCGCAGCTTGCCCGGCATCTCCTGGAGCTGAGCCACCACCGCGCCCACCTCGTCGGCGAACTTGATGCCGCGCACCTGGGCCAGGTGCAGGCCGATCAGGTAGCAGGCGACGACCTGGGTGAGGAACGCCTTGGTGGAGGCGACAGCGATCTCCGGGCCGCCGTGGGTGTAGAGCACCGCGTCGGACTCACGCGGGATGGTCGAGCCGTTGGTGTTGCAGATCGCCAGCACGCGGGCCTTCTGCTCCTTGGCGTGGCGCAGCGCCATCAGCGTGTCCATGGTCTCGCCGGACTGCGAGATGACCACGATCAGCGTGGACCGGTCCAGCACCGGGTCGCGGTAGCGGAACTCGCTGGCCAGCTCCACCTCGCAGGGGATGCGGGTCCAGTGTTCGATGGCGTACTTGGCGACCAGGCCGGCATGGTACGAGGTGCCGCAGGCGACGATGAAGATCTTGTCGACGTCGCGCAGGTCCTGCTCGCTGAGGCGGACCTCGTCGAGGGCGATCTCGCCGGTCTCGGTGAGCCGGCCCAGCAGCGTGTCGGCGATGGCCTGCGGCTGCTCCTCGATCTCCTTGAGCATGAACCAGTCGTAGCCGCCCTTCTCGGCGGCCGACGAGTCCCAGTCGATGTGGAAGTCGGTGCCGCTGGCCGGCTGACCGTGGAAGTCGGTGATGTCGATGCTGTCCGGGGTGATCAGGACGATCTGGTCCTGCCCCAGCTCGACCGCGTCCCGGGTGTGCTCGATGAACGCGGCGACGTCGCTGGCCAGGTAGTTCTCGCCGTCGCCCCGGCCGACCACGAGCGGCGAGTTGCGCCGGGCGCCGACCACTGCGCCGGGGATGCCGGCGTCGACGGCGAGCAGCGTGAACGCGCCCTCCAGGCGCCCGCACACCACGCGCATGGCGGCGGCGAGGAGCTGCGGGCTGTCGGTCTCACCGGCCGAGCGCAGGTCGGCCAGCGCGCGGGCGATCAGGTGCGCGGCGCACTCGGTGTCGGTGTCGCTGGCGAACTCGACGCCCTCGTCCTCCAGCTCGGCGCGAAGCTTCGCGAAGTTCTCGATGATGCCGTTGTGGATCACCGCGACGCGGCCGTCCGGGGAGAGGTGCGGGTGGGCGTTGCGGTCGGTCGGGCCGCCGTGCGTGGCCCACCGGGTGTGGCCGATGCCGGTGGTGCCGTCGCCGATGCCGATCGGGCTGGCGGCGCAGTCCTCGGGGTTGTCCGCCGCGCGCTCGGAGAGGACCTTCTCCAGGTTCGCGAGCTTGCCGGCCTTCTTCTCGGTCAGCAGCTCGTCCTCGCAGACCACGGCGACCCCGGCCGAGTCGTAGCCGCGGTATTCGAGACGCCGCAGTCCGTCAAGCACTATGCCGAGCGCCGGGCGCGCACCGGCGTAACCCACGATTCCACACATGGTCCGCAGCCTAACCGAGTTTCGCTCATCGCGCGTGCTCGGAAAGCCGGTTAACGATCACAGAATTTGAGCGAACCGAGCAACGGGGATGCCATTACCGGACAAAGCGCCATCCAAGTCGTTCCGCCCGTCCGGACCGGTTCGGGACGCGGCGCGCGGACCGCCGCCCGGGACCGCGCGGCTGACCGCCACCGCCTACATTGAGGCCGGGCGCCGTCCCCCCGGGCCCACCGTTCCGCGGTCGTCCGCGCCGTACCCCTGTGAGCTGAGCCGATGTCCGAGACGACCCCCGCCCCCGAACCGCCCTCCGGACCGAGCGACCCGACCGCAGCGCCGGCCACGCCGCTGCCCTCGTCCTGGACGCCGCCGGACCCGTTGGCCGCCCCGCAGCCGTGGACGCCTCCCGCGCCCTGGTCGCCGCCCCCGGCTCCGAGCCCGTGGGCGGCAGCCGGCCCGGAGAGCGCGTACGGAACCGGCCCGGCCACGTCCCCGAGCGACACGGGCCGGCCGGTGGGCGAACCGGGCTGGGCGGCTCCGGCCGACCCGGCCACCATGCCGCGACCGGCCGTCCCACCGGCCCCCGGCGGTCCCCAGGCTCCCGGGTTCCCAGGCGCGGCCGGGTGGCCGTCCCAGCCCGGCGCCCCGGACCTCCCGGCACCGCCCGGCTGGGCACCGGCCGCCTACCCGCCCGGCCCCCACAAGGCCGGTTCCTACCCGCCCGGCCCGTACCCGCCCGGGCCCTACCCGCCGCCGTACGCGTATCCGGGCATGCCGCCACGACGCGGCGGCAACGGCTGGGCGGCCGGTCTGGTGATCGGCATCGTCACCGTGCTGGCGCTCATCGTCTGCGGCTGCGTCGGGCTGTCCTTCCTCGGCCGGACCATGGGCGGGGGGACGGCCTCCGGCGAGCGGTACGACGACCCGTTCTACGGCGAACCCGACGGGTGGGCCGACGAGCCCACCCCTCCCCCGGCAACGCCGGCCACGGCCCCCTCGGGCGGCCCGGGCCGGTTCACCGTGCTGTACGAGGTGACCGGCTCGGAGGGCGACGCGGAGGTGCAGTTCTACGACGCGAACGGCGACTTCCACCAGCTCGACTCCGTGGACTCGCCCTGGCGGCTGAGATTCACCACAAGCGACCGAGAGCGGGTCCAGATCGTCACAAGCGCCGGACGCGCCGGCCAGGTGACCTGCCGGATAACCATCGACGGCAAGGTCGTCGCCCAGAACTCGGGAAGATGGGGTGTGGCCTGCTTCGGCTGGTGAGCGGTCGGCGGCGGGCCGTAGGCTGACCGCCGTGACGACGACCGATCCCCTGGTGGCCCGGATGCGGCCGTTCGGCACCACCGTCTTCGCCGAGATGTCCGCGCTCGCAGTGCGCACCGGAGCGGTCAACCTCGGGCAGGGCTTCCCGGACACCGACGGCCCGCCGGAGATGCTCGCCGCCGCCGCCGAGGCGCTGCGCACCGGCCACAACCAGTACCCGCCCGGTCCGGGCATCCCCGCGCTGCGCGCCGCCGTCGCCGCGCACCAGCGCCGGTTCTGGGGCCTGGAGTACGACCCGGACGGCGAGATCGTGGTGACCGCCGGGGCGACCGAGGCGATCGCGGCGAGCATCCTCGCGCTCTGCGAGCCGGGTGACGAGGTGATCTGTTTCGAGCCGTACTACGACTCGTACGCCGCCTCGATCGCGCTGGCCGGTGCGGTTCGCCGCCCGGTGACGCTGCGGCCCGGTCCCGACGGCCGGTACGCGTTCGACCCGGACGAGCTGCGCGCCGCGTTCGGGCCGCGTACGCGGCTGGTGCTGCTGAACTCGCCGCACAACCCGACCGGCAAGGTCTTCACCGCCGACGAGCTGACGACGGTGGCCGGGCTGTGCCGGGAACACGACGTGTACGCGGTCACCGACGAGGTCTACGAGCATCTGGTGTTCACCGACGCCGCCACGCCGCACGTACCGCTGGCCACGCTGCCCGGCCTGCGGGAGCGGACGCTGCGCATCTCGTCGGCCGGCAAGACGTTCTCCTGCACCGGCTGGAAGGTCGGCTGGGTGAGCGGTCCGGCGCCGCTGGTGGCGGCGGTGCTGCGGGTGAAGCAGTTCCTGACGTTCGTCAACGCCGGGCCGCTGCAACCGGCGGTGGCGGTGGCGCTCGGGCTGCCGGACGCGTACTTCACCGGGTTCCGGGACGACATGCAACGACGCCGGGACCAGCTCGCCGCCGGCCTGGCCGATGCCGGGTTCGGCGTGCTCGCGCCGGAGGGCACCTACTTCGTCACCGCCGACGTCACGCCGCTGGGCGGCCGGGACGGGGTGGAGTTCTGCCGGGCGCTGCCGGAGCGCTGCGGTGTGGTGGCGGTGCCCACGCAGGTGTTCTACGACGACGTGGAGGCCGGCCGCCGGCTGATCCGGTTCGCGTTCTGCAAGCGATCCGAGGTGCTGGCCGAAGCGGTGACCCGGCTGCGCCGGCTCCGGGAGGACGGATGAGCGACGGGCAGGCCACGCGGCTGCGCCGGTTCGCCGCCCAGCGCGGCTGCGACACGATGCTCTCCGGCGTACGCCCGGCCTCGGTGCCGGAGCAGCTCGTCGCGCTCGGCGCGGCGGCCGGGGACGACCTGCCCGACCTGTACGGCGAGGGCGGGCCGGTGGAAGCGCTGGAGCTGCGGGTCGCCGAGCTGCTCGGCGCGGAGGCTGCCGCGTTCTTCCCGTCGGGCACGATGGCGCAGCAGGTGGCCATGCGGCACGGGGCGGAGCTGACCGGCCGCGCCGGTGTCGGCCTGCACCCGCTCAGCCACCCGCTGACGCACGAGCGGGACGCGTTCGCGCTGCTCGCCGGCGTACGCGCGGTGCGCACCACGAGCGCACCGCGCAACCCGACGGCCGACGAGGTGACGGCGCTGGACGAGCCGATCGGGACGCTCTTCCTGGAGTTGCCGCTGCGGGACGCCGGGTTCGTGCTGCCGACCTGGGACGAGCTGGTCGCCGTCGTCGCGGCGGCCCGCGCCCGCGGCGCCCGGGTGCACTTCGACGGGGCCCGGCTCTGGGAGTCGACGGTCCACCTCGGCTACTCGCCGGCCGAGATCGCGGCGCTGGCCGACAGCACGTACGTCTCGTTCTACAAGTCGCTGGGCGGCCACTCCGGCGCGGCGCTGGCCGCCGACGCGGAGCTGGTCCGGTACGCGCGCGCCTGGCGGCACCGCTACGGTGGCACGCTGTTCCAGCAGTGGCCGGCTGCGCTCGCAGCGCTCGCCGGGCTGAACCGGGAGCTGCCCCGCCTCCCCGGGTACGTGGCGCACGCGAGGGTGGTGGCCGAGGCGCTGGCCGCCCTGCCCGGCGCCCGGGTGTACCCGGCACCACCGCACACCCACCAGTTCTGGTTCTGGCTGCCGAATCCGGCGGCCGTGCTGGACGCGGCCAACCTGGCGCTGGCCGAGGAGGAACGCGCGTGGTTCGTCGGCGGGTGGCGCGACACCGAGGTGCCCGGGCTGGCGCTGGCCGAGGTGACGGTGGCCGGGCCGGCGCAGGAGCTGGACGCCGACGCGGTGGCCGACCTGGCCGCCCGCTTCCTGCGCCGGGTCCGGACGAGCTGACCGGCGGGTCGCCGGAGCAGGCGGCCGGTTCGGTCAGGCGGCCGGGCTGGCGGTGCGGACGTGCTCGGCGATGCGCTCGGCGACCTCGCGCGCGACGGTCTCGGTGGCCGCCTCGACCATGACCCGAACCAGCGGCTCGGTGCCGGAGGGCCGCAGCAGCACCCGGCCGGTCTCGCCCAGTTCCGCCTCGGCGCGCTCGACCTCGGCGCGGACGGCGGGCGCGGCGGCGCCGACGGTACGGTCGCCGACCGGCACGTTGATCAGCACCTGGGGCAGCTTGGTGACCACGGCTGCCAGCTCGGCCAGCGAGGTGCCGGTGGCGGCCATCCGCGCCATCAGGTGCAGGCCGGTCAGCACGCCGTCGCCGGTGGTGGCGTACGCGGGCAGCACGATGTGTCCGCTCTGCTCGCCGCCGAGCGCCAGGCCGGAGGCGCGCAGCTCCTCCAGCACGTACCGGTCGCCGACCTTGGTCTCGACCAGCCGGATGCCGTGCTCGGACATGGCCAGCCGGAGACCGAGGTTGCTCATCACGGTGGCGACCAGGGTGTCCTGGGTCAGTTCACCGGCGTCCCGCATGGCCAGCGCGAGGATCGCCATGACCTGGTCGCCGTCGACCTCGTCGCCGTCGGCGGTGACCGCGACGCAGCGGTCGGCGTCGCCGTCGTGGGCGATGCCGAGGTGGGCGCCGTGCTCGACCACGGCGGCGCGCAGCGCCTCGATGTGGTTGGAGCCGCACTCGTCGTTGATGTTGAGCCCGTCCGGCTCGGCGTGGATGGCGATCACCTCGGCGCCGGCCTCCCGGTAGGCGACCGGGGCGACGTCGGCCGCCGCGCCGTTGGCGCAGTCGACCACGACCTTGATCCCGTCGAGGCGGTGCGGCACGGTGCCGACCAGGTGCTGCACGTAGTGGTCGGCGCCGTCGAGCAGGTCGTGCACCCGGCCGACGCCGGCGCCGATCGGGCGCTTCCAGGCGGTGGTGGCGTTGGCCTTCACCGCCTCCTCGATCCGCATCTCGATCTCGTCGGGCAGCTTGTGCCCGCCGGCGGCGAACAGCTTGATGCCGTTGTCCGGCATCGGGTTGTGCGAGGCGGAGAGCATCACGCCCAGGTCGGCCTTGGCCTCCGCGGTGAGGAACGCCACCGCCGGGGTGGGCAGCACGCCGACCCGGACCACGTTGGCGCCGGCGCTGGTGAGCCCGGCGACCACCGCCGCCTCCAGCATCTCGCCGCTGGCCCGGGTGTCCCGGCCGACCACCGCGAGCGGCGGATGGCTCTTGTCGGTCTCGGCCAGCGTGTGGGCCGCGGCCACCGCGACCGCCAGCGCCAACTCCGGGGTGAGATCCGCGTTCGCCCGCCCGCGTACGCCGTCCGTGCCGAACAACCGGCCCATACCCGCCAACCTCCGTGGAACTGCCGATGAGAGGAGAAACGCGGAACGGCCGGCCCGCCTCCCGGCGAGGGGAAGCGGACCGGCCGTCCGTCAGAAGTACAAGGCGCCTGTGGTGATCAGCGCTTCGAGTACTGGGGAGCCTTGCGGGCCTTCTTGAGGCCGTACTTCTTGCTCTCCTTGACCCGGGCGTCACGGGTCAGGAAGCCGGCCTTCTTCAGGGCCGGGCGGTCGTCCGGCTCGCTGACGATCAGCGCCCGGGCGATGGCGAGCCGCAGCGCGCCGGCCTGGCCGGTGGTGCCGCCGCCACGCAGGTTGGCGATCACGTCGAACGCCTCGGGCTTCTCGGCGGTGACCAGCGGGTCCTTGATGAGCTGCTGGTGCACCTTGCTCGGGAAGTAGGCCTCGAGGTCGCGGCCGTTGCAGGTGATCTTGCCGGTGCCCGGCACGATCCGGACCCGGACGATGGCTTCCTTGCGCCGACCCACGGTCTGGATCGGGCGGTCACCACGGGGCGCGCGCGCGACGGGCGCCGGCGCCTCGGTGGCCTCGGGGGCGACCTCGGTGGCGGTGATGTCGGTCATGCTGCTTCCTTCGCCCGCGCTCACTGCGCGATCTGCTTGATCTCGAACGGCACCGGCTGCTGCGCGGTGTGCGGGTGCTCGGCACCGGCGTAGACCTTCAGCTTCTTGAGAATCTGGCGGCCCAGCTTGTTGTGCGGGAGCATGCCCTTCACGGCCAGCTCGATGGCCCGCTCGGGCCGCTTGGTCAGCAGCTCGTCGTAGCCGACCCGCTTCAGGCCACCCGGGTAACCGGAGTGGCGGTAAGCGACCTTGGTCTGACGCTTGTTGCCGGTCAGCGCGACCTTGCCCGCGTTCACGATGACGACGAAGTCGCCCGTGTCGACGTGCGGCGCGAAAGTCGGCTTGTGCTTGCCACGCAGGAGCGTGGCGGCGTGGGTCGCCAGGCGGCCCAGCACGACATCAGAGGCGTCGATGACGTGCCACTGACGCTCGATCTCACCCGGCTTCGGGCTGTACGTACGCACAGGTCTACCTTGTCTCGTCGTCGGTCTGGGGTCGCGCGCCGAGGTGACCGGGAGTACCCAGCCGGACCAGCGCGCACGAACGACCAAGCGTACCTGATGCGGCACGCCTAAGAATGTCGTACAACAGCAGGCAACGATACCCGGCCGCCCGGCGGCAGGTCAAAACGGGGTCGCGCCCCGCGTGGCCGCCTGCGCGTTCGCCATGGCGCAGGTCACACGCCGACCAGCGTACGCGGCCCGGGGCGCAGGTAGACCACCCAGGTCACCAGGAAGCAGAGCGCGTACCAGCCGATGAACGCCAGGTAGGCGGCGTCCGCCGTGCCGGAGGTCAGGAACGACTGCCGGAACGCCACGTTCACCAGCACGCCGCCGGAGGCGCCGACCGCCCCGGCGATGCCGATCACCGCGCCGGCCAGCCGCCGGGCACGCCGCTGCGCCGCCTCCGGGTCGCCGGTCAGCTCGCTCTCCGCGACGGCCCGGGCCCGGAAGATCGCCGGGATCATCTTGTACGTCGAGCCGTTGCCGATGCCGGAGAAGACGAACAGCGCCAGGAACCCGGCCAGGTAGAGCGGGAAGGACCGGTCCCGGGCGGCGTACAGCACCAGCCCGGCTCCGGCGGCCATCGCCACGAAGTTCCAGAACGTCACCCGGGCCCCGCCCAGCCGGTCGGCGAGCTGACCGCCCACGGGCCGGATCAGCGACCCGATCAGCGGGCCCAGGAAGGTCAGCCAGGCCGCGTCGACGGGCGTCGGGAACCGGTCGTGGAACTGGAGCTGGAGCACCTGGCCGAAGGCGAACCCGAAGCCGATGAACGAGCCGAACGTGCCCACGTAGAGCAGCGACATCACCCAGGTGTGCGGCTCGCGGGCGGCCGCGCGCAGCGCCCCGGGCTCGTTGCGCGCCCCCGGCACGTTGTCCAGCCACCGGGCCGCGGCCAGCGCGGCCAACACGATCAGCGGCAGGTAGACCGCCGGCACCAGCCGGGGGTACGCGGCGCCGGCGGTCGCCAGCACCGCCAGTCCGACGAGTTGCACGGCCGGTACGCCCAGGTTGCCGCCGCCCGCGTTGAGCCCCAGCGCCCGGCCCTTGAGCCGCTCCGGGAAGAACAGGTTGATGTTCGCCATCGACGAGGCGAAGTTGCCTCCGCCGACGCCGGACAGGCAGGCCAGCACCATCAGCGTGGCGTACGACACCCCGGGCTCGATCAGCACGGCCATCGGGACCGCCGGGACGAGCAGCAGCAGGGCGCTCACGATGGTCCAGTTCCGGCCGCCGAAGCGGGCCACGGCCAGCGTGTACGGCAGCCGCAGCACCGCGCCCAGCGCGGCCGGCACGGCGGTGAGCAGGAACTTCCCGGCCGGGTCGATGCCGTACTCGGGGCCCAGGAACAGCACGGTGACGGACCAGAGACTCCACACGGAGAAGCCGACGTGCTCGGCGAAGATCGAGACGTACAGGTTGCGCCGGGCCACCCGGGCGCCGCCGGCCGCCCAGAACGCCGGATCCTCCGGCCGCCATTCGGTGAGCCGGCCGGCGGTGGTGGTGGTGGTGGCCGGCGGCGTGGTCGGTGCGGAAACGAGCGTGCTCACTGACGGACTCCTCCTCGTCGATGACGAGGGCGACGCTCTCAGCCGGTGGTTTCCCCGGCGTGCCCCGCGCGCGTCGGCCCGGCAACGGAGATCGCACGTCCGCCGGACGGCGGCGGTGAGACGGTCACAGCTCCTGGAGGATCCGCAGCGCCCGGCCGACCCGCTGCATGGTCTCGGTGTCGGCCACGTCCACGCACTCGGTGAACCACTTCTTCATCGGCGAGGAGATCCGGTCGGGCATCACCACGTACGGGCCCATCGGCACGGCGAGCGGCGAGTCGCGCAGCAGCGACTCCTCGACCACCTCGGCCACGATCACGATGGGCACCGCTGTGGCGTTGTAGACGTCGGAGCTGATCACCAGACCGAACCGTTCCCGGGCGCCGGAGATGCGCCAGACCTCACCCCTACGCAGCACGCGGACGCCCGCCGAACAGGGCGTCGTCGACGAGCGCGGCCTCCTGCGCGTCGGCCAGGGCGGCGGCTTCCAGATCCAGGCCGGCGCGGCCGACCGCGTCGGCGTGCGCGGTGAAGACCTCGCGCAGCGCCTTCTCCCGGGCGGCCTGGTCCATCCAGGCGGAGAGGGAGAGCCCTTCCCGCTTGGCGAACCGGCGCGCCTCCTCGATCGTCTCGTCGGAGAACGACAGCGTCACCTTGGCGGTCATGCCCAGAAGACTACCCATCGGTATGACCGCCAGTCATCCTCGTCCCCGCCGATCGGGGAATCGGACAGGGCACCTTCAGGGACGACGACCCCCGAAGACCGCGAAACGCCACTCCTTGAAGAAGCAGTCCACGTCCACCAGGCCCGCCTCGGCCAGCCACCGGCACTGCTCGGCCACCGGAGCCGGCCGGTCGTGCCGCATCCGCTCCCGGGCGGCGGCGATCTCCTCGGCGTCGGAGCCCAGCTCGGTGATCCGCGCCGTCCACACCTCGTCGTAGCGGCGGTCCAGCGCCGGGGTGGGCCCGGCCACCTGCTCGGCGTTGACGAACACCCCGCCGGGGACGAGCGCGTCGGCGGCCTGCCGGTACAGCGCCCGCTTGCCGGAGTCGTCGAGGTGGTGGACGGCCAGCGCGGACACCACCGCGTCGTACCGGCCGGCGGGCAGCGGGTCGGCCAGGTCGGCGTGGACCGTGCGGTGCGGCACGCCCCGGGCGGTCAGGTGCGCGGCGGCCACCGCGAGCATGCCGGGAGCGCCGTCCACGAGCGTCAGGCGGACGCCGGGGACGGCCGCAGCCAGCAGCAGGGACAGCAGGCCGGTGCCCGCGCCGAGGTCCAGCACCTCGGGGTTACGCCCGGCGGCGAGCGCGGCGCGCAGCGGGGGCGCGGCCACCTCGACGGCGGTGCCGTAGAAGGCGTCGAAGCAGGGCACCAGTCGGCGCCGGGCCTGGTCGTAGGTGCCGGCCACCGCGTCGAACGCGTCCGTCACGCTCATCCGCTTCTCCCATTATCTAGGACATCTATCCCACATTGTAAACCCCGCGGAAGGCGATGTCGCCTGCGTGCGGTGTGAAGCGCTCGTGACAGGACCGAAACAGAGCAGACCCGGACCGGAAACCGCCCGACGGCACGCTTTTCCGACATGACAGACGGTGCACGCACGGCGACGCGAACGGGGTCGCGCCCCGCCGAGGCCGCCACGCACTGCCCGTACTGCGCCCTGCAGTGCGGCATGGTGCTGCGCGCCACCGGCGACGGTGTCGAGGTCGGCGCCCGCGACTTCCCCACCAACCGGGGCGGGCTGTGCCAGAAGGGCTGGACCGCAGCCGACCTGCTCGACCATCCGGACCGGCTCACCACCCCGCTGCTGCGCGACCGGCCCGGCGGCCACCTGCGCCCGGCGACCTGGGACGAGGCGCTCGACCGCGTCGCCGCCGGGGTCCAGGACGTGCAGCGCCGCCACGGGCCGGACGCGGTCGCGGTCTTCGGCGGCGGCGGGCTCACCAACGAGAAGGCGTACGCGCTCGGCCGCTTCGCCCGGGTGACGCTGCGGACCCGGCACATCGACTACAACGGTCGCTGGTGCATGTCGTCGGCCGCAGCGGCCGGGAACCGCGCGTTCGGGATCGACCGTGGACTGCCGTTCCCGCTCGCCGACCTCGGCCGCGCGGACACGCTGCTGCTGGTGGGCGCGAACCCGGCCGAGACCATGCCGCCGCTGATGCGGCACGTCACCGACCTGCGGGAACGCGGCGGCCGGCTGATCGTGGTCGATCCGCGCGCCACCGCCACCGCCCGCCAGGCAGACCTGCACCTGCAACCCCTGCCCGGCACCGACCTCGCGGTGGCGAACGCGCTGCTGCACATCGCGCTCACCGAGGGCTGGCTGGACCGGACGTACGTCGCGGAGCGGACCACCGGCTTCGACGAGGTCCGGCGGACGGTGACCGGCTACTGGCCGGCGGAGGTGGAACGGCTCTCCGGCGTACCGGTGGCCGACCTGTACGCGACCGCCCGCGCACTGGCCACAGTGGACCGGGCGGTCGTCCTCACCGCCCGGGGTGCCGAGCAGCACGCCAAGGGCGTCGACACGGTCACCGCCTTCATCAACCTGGCGCTCGCCCTGGGCCTGCCCGGGCGTCCCGGTTCCGGATACGGCTGCCTGACCGGGCAGGGGAACGGTCAGGGCGGCCGGGAGCACGGGCAGAAGGCCGACCAGCTCCCCGGCTACCGGCGCATCGACGACCCGGCGGCCCGGGAGCACGTGGCCGGGGTGTGGGGCGTCGACGCGGCCACGCTGCCCGGGCCGGGGGTTCCGGCGTACCAGCTCCTCGACGCGCTCGGCACGCCGTCCGGCGCGCGGGCGCTGCTGGTGTTCGGCTCCAACCCGGTCGTGTCGGCGCCCCGCGCCGCGCGGGTCGAGTCCCGGCTGCGCGATCTGGACCTGCTCGTGGTGGCGGACTTCGTCCGCTCCGAGACGGCCGAGCTGGCCGACGTGGTGCTGCCGGTCGCCCAGTGGGCCGAGGAGGACGGGACGATGACCAACCTGGAGGGCCGGGTGCTGCGCCGCCGGGCACTGCGCGAGCCACCCGCCGGAGTCCGTACCGAGCTGGAGATCCTCGCCGCGCTCGCCGGACGGCTGACCGGCGGACCGCCGCTGCCGACCGACCCGCGCGAGGTGTTCGCGGAGCTGGGCCGGGCCTCGGCCGGCGGGCCGGCCGACTACGCCGGGATCACCTGGGACCGGATCGACGCCGACACCGGCGTCTTCTGGCCCTGCCCGGACCGGGACGGCCCGGACACCCCCCGGCTGTTCGCCGACCGTTTCCCCACCCCGGACGGCCGGGCCCGGTTCCATCCGGTGACCCACCGGCCGGCCGCCGAGCCGGTGTGCGCCGACTACCCGCTGCACTTCACCACCGGCCGGGTGCTCGCGCAGTACCAGTCCGGCGCGCAGACCCGGCGGGTGGCCGCGTTGCGCCGGGCCGCACCCGGCGGCTTCGTGGAGCTGCACCCGGACCTGGCGGCCCGGATCGGCGTGACCGAGGGGACACCGGTACGGGTGGTCTCCCGCCGGGGTGAGCTGCGCGCACCGGCCCGGCTCAGCACGGCGATCCGGCCGGACACCGTCTTCGCGCCGTTCCACTGGCCCGGCGCGCAACGCGCCAACTCGGTCACCAACGACGCCCTCGACCCGGTCTCCGGGATGCCCGAGTTCAAGATCTGCGCGGTCCGGGTGGAGCCGGCATGAACGACCGCATCGTCGTCGTCGGTTACGGCATGGCCGGCGCCCGGCTCGCCGCCGAGCTGCACGCGCGCGGCGGGAACCGGCGGATCACCGTGCTCGGGGCGGAGCCGCACCGCGCGTACAACCGGATCATGCTCTCCACGCTGCTCGCCGGACGCATCGGCGAGCCGGACGTGGAACTGGTCGAAGCCGTCGGGCCGGGCGTCGAGGTCCGCACCGGCGCGGCCGTCACCGCCGTGGACCGGGCGGCCCGGGAGGTGGTCACCGGCGACGGCGGGAGGCACGGGTACGACCACCTGGTGCTCGCCACCGGCAGCCTCGCCGTGGTGCCGCCGCTGCCGGGCCTCGCCCCGCTGCCCGGGCGGGTCGTCCCGTTCCGCACGCTCGGCGACTGCCGGCGGATCCTCGCCGCCGCCGACGGCGCGCGGCGCGTGATCGTGCTCGGCGGCGGGTTGCTGGGCCTGGAGGCGGCCCGTGGGCTCGCCGCCCGAGGGCTCGACGTGACTGTGGTCCACCCGGTCGGGCACCTGATGGAACGCCAGCTCGACCCGCCGGCCGGCGCCGTCCTCGCGGGCACGCTCGCCGGCCTGGGCGTCCGGTCCCGGCTCGGTGTGCCGGCCACCGCGGTGAGCGCCGACGCCGACGGCGTCCGCCTGCACCTGGGCGACGACGAGACGCTCGCCGCCGACCTGCTGGTGCTCTGCTGCGGGGTACGCCCCGACACCGCGCTCGCCGCGGCGGCCGGGCTCGCCGTCGAGCGGGGCGTGGTGGTGGACGACCGGATGAGGACGAGCGACCGGCGGATCTCGGCGATCGGCGACTGCGCGCAGCACGACGGGACGCTGACCGGGCTGGTGGCGCCCGCCTGGGCACAGGCCCGGGTGGTGGCCGACGTGCTGACCGGAGCTGATCCGCTGGCCCGCTACCGGCCCCGCCCGGCGGTGACCCGGCTCAAGGCGGCGGGCATCGACCTGGCCGCGATGGGCGACGTGGCCGGTACCGGCGACCCGGGCGGGCCGGTCGAGGAGCTGACCTTCGCCGACCCGGCCCGGGGCACCTACGCCCGGCTGCGCATCCGGGACGAGCGGCTGACCGGCGCGATCCTGCTGGGCGACAACCCGGCGGTCGGCACCGTCGTGCAGCTGTTCGACAGGGGCGCGCCGGTGCCGGCGGACCGGCGCTCGCTGCTGCTCGGCCGGGCGTTCGGCGCGGCGCCGGCCGGACCGGCCGCGTCACCGGCGCTGATGCCGGACGCCGCGACCGTGTGCCGGTGCAACGACGTGAGCAAGGGCGCGCTGGTGGCGTGCTGGCGGGCGGGCGCCCGGACGGCGGCGGAGCTGTCCGCGGCGACCCGCGCGGCAACCGGCTGCGGCAGCTGCCGGGACGCGGTGGCCGGTATCGCCGGCTGGCTCGCCGAGGCGGACCCGCAGGCAACCGACGAGGTACGCGAGACGGTGGAGGTGGCGGCGTCATGAGCGAGCGGCTGGTCGTGATCGGGAACGGCATGGTGGGGCAGCGCTTCGTCGAGGCGCTGCGGGCCCGGGACACCGGCGGGCGGTGGCGGGTCACGGTGCTCGCCGAGGAACGGCGTCCGGCGTACGACCGGGTGCGGCTCTCGGCCGTCTTCGACGGGGTGGACGCCGACGAGCTGAACCTGCACACCCCCGACGCGGGAGTGGACCTGCGCCTGGGCGAGCCGGCCACCGGCGTCGACCGGGCCCGGCGGGTGGTGACCACGGCGGCCGGCGAGTACCCGTACGACGCGCTGGTGCTGGCCACCGGCTCGTACGCGTTCGTCCCCCCGGTCGACGGCACGGACCTGCCCGGCGTCTTCGTCTACCGGACGCTCGACGACCTGGCCGCGATCCGGGAGCACGCCCGGGGCCGCCGTACCGGCGCGGTGATCGGTGGCGGGCTGCTCGGGCTGGAGGCGGCGAACGCGCTGCGGTTGCTCGGGCTCGCGACGAGCGTGGTCGAGTTCGCGCCCCGGCTGATGCCGGTGCAGGTGGACGAGGCGGGTGGCGCGATGCTCCGGCGGTACGTCGAGGAGCTGGGCGTCACGCCGTACCTCGGAGTGGCCACCACGGCGTTGCGCACCGGGCCGGACGGCGCTGTGGCCGCGCTCGACCTGGCCGACGGCCGTACGGTCGACGCGGAGCTGGTGGTGGTGGCCGCCGGGATCCGCCCGCGCGACGAGCTGGCCCGGGTGGCCGGGCTGCCGCTGGGCCCGCGCGGCGGCGTGCTGGTGGACGCGTCCTGCCGGAGCGCCGACGAGCGGATCTGGGCGGTGGGCGAGTGCGCGGCGGTGGACGGGGTCTGCCACGGACTGGTCGCACCCGGGTACGCCACCGCCGAGGTGGTGGCGGACCGGCTGCTCGGCGGCGCGGCCACGTTCCCCGGCGCGGACACCGCGACGAAACTGAAGTTGCTCGGCGTGGACGTGGCCTCGTTCGGTGACGCGCACGGCGTCACCCCCGGCTGCCTCGACGTGACGTTCACCGATCCGGCCACCCGCTCGTACGCGAAGCTGGTCCTCTCCGACGACGCGCGGACGCTGCTCGGCGGCGTGCTGGTCGGGGACGCGAGCGCGTACCCGACGTTGCGGGCCAGTGTCGGCGGGCCGCTGCCCGCTCCCCCGCTGGCGTTGCTGGCGCCGGCCGGCGACGCGGGCGCCGGTGCGGGCGCGTTGCCCGGCACCGCGCAGGTCTGCTCCTGCAACGCGGTGACCCGGGCCGACCTGGACGCGGCGATCGCCGGCGGGGCGACGGATGTGCCGGCGCTGAAGGCGTGCACCCGGGCCGGTACGAGCTGCGGCTCGTGCGTGCCGATGCTCAAGCAGCTCCTGGACGCCGCCGGGGTACGCCAGTCGACGGCGCTGTGCGAGCACTTCGACCACAGCCGGCAGGAGCTGTTCGACCTGATCCGGGTGCGGGGCATCCGCACGTTCTCCCGGCTCGTCGCCGAGCACGGGCGCGGGAGCGGGTGCGACATCTGCAAGCCGGTGGTGGCCTCGATCCTGGCCTCGCTCGGCACCGGGCACGTGCTCGACGGCGAGCAGGCGTCGCTCCAGGACACGAACGACCACTTCCTGGCCAACCTGCAACGCGACGGCAGCTACTCGGTGGTGCCGCGGATCCCCGGCGGGGAGATCACCCCGGAGAAGCTGATCGCTATCGGTGAGGTGGCGCGCGACTTCCGGCTCTACACCAAGATCACCGGCGGGCAGCGGATCGACCTGTTCGGCGCGCGGGTCGACCAGTTGCCGCAGATCTGGCGCCGGCTCGTCGACGCGGGCTTCGAGTCGGGCCACGCGTACGGCAAGGCGCTGCGCACCGTGAAGTCCTGCGTGGGCGACACCTGGTGCCGCTACGGCGTGCAGGACTCGGTCGGGCTCGCGGTCGCGCTGGAGCTGCGCTACCGCGGCCTGCGCGCGCCGCACAAGCTCAAGTCGGCGGTCTCCGGCTGCGCCCGGGAGTGCGCCGAGGCCCGGAGCAAGGACTTCGGCCTCATCGCCACCGAGACCGGCTGGAACCTGTACGTCGGCGGCAACGGCGGTTTCCGGCCCCGGCACGCCGACCTGTTCGCCACCGACCTGAGCACCGCGGAACTGGTCACCCTGATCGACCGGTTCCTCATGTACTACATCCGTACCGCCGACCGGTTGCAGCGCACCGCCGCCTGGATCGAGGCCATGGACGGCGGCCTGGACCACCTCCGGTCGGTGCTCGTGGACGACTCGCTCGGGCTCTGCGCCGACCTCGACGCGGCGATGGCCCGGCACGTCGCGGGCTACTCCGACGAGTGGCGCGACGTGCTGGAGGACCCGGACCGGCTGCGCCGCTTCACCTCCTTCGTCAACGCGCCCGACGTGCCCGACCCGTCCATCACGTTCACCCAGGAGCGGGGCCAGCCGGTGCCGGCCCGGGGCGCGCCCCCGGACGGCGGACACCGTCGCCAGCCCGTCGTGCTGGGCCTGCCGGAGGTACGCCGATGAGCCCCGTCGTCACGCTGGACTGGACCCCGGTCTGCCCGCTGGACCGGCTCGACCCCGGCCGGGGGGTGGCCGCGCTCGTCCAGGACGTCCAGGTGGCGGTCTTCCGGACCGCCGACGGCCTGTACGCGGTGGACAACCTCGACCCGGTCGGCGGCGCGTACGTCATGTCCCGGGGCCTGCTCGGCAGCCGGGGCGGGGTGCCCACGCTCGCCTCGCCGCTGCACAAGCAGGTCTACGACCTCACCACCGGGCGGTGCCTGGACCTACCGGGCGTGACGCTGCGCCGGCACCCGGTGCGCTGCCGGGACGGCCTGGTCGAGGTGCGGTTACGGCAGGAGGAATGATGCGGGACGAGCTGGCCGGCTTCACCATCGGCGTCACCGCCGACCGGCGGCGCGACGAACTGGCCGCGCTGCTCCAGCGGCGCGGTGCGCGGGTGGTGCTCGCCCCGGCGCTGCGGATCGTCCCGCTGGCCGACGACACCGACCTGCGTGAGGCCACCAGGGCCTGCCTGGAACACCCGCCGGACGTGCTGATGGCCAACACCGGAATCGGCATGCGCGGCTGGCTGGAGGCGGCCGAGGGCTGGGGGCTGGCCGAGCCGCTGCGCAGCACGCTCGCCCGCACGTACGTGGTGTCCCGTGGTCCGAAGGCGACCGGCGCGATCCGTGCCGCCGGGCTGCGCGAGCACTGGTCCCCGGAGTCGGAGAGCTGCGACGAGGTGGTCGAGCATCTGGTCCGGCGCGGGGTGGCCGGCCAGGTGGTGGCGATGCAACTGCACGGCGAGCGGCAGCCCGAGTGCGCCGACGCGCTGGTGACGGCCGGCGCCACGGTGATCGAGGTGCCGGTGTACCGGTGGGCGCCACCGGCCGACCCGGCGCCGCTGCACCGGCTCATCGACCTGGTGGCCGGGCGGCTCGTCGACGCCGTCACGTTCACCTCGGCCCCGGCGGCCGAGGCCCTGCTGCGGGCGGCCGGGGACCGTACCGAGACGGTGCTGGAGGCGCTGCGCGGCGACGTGCTGGCCGGGTGCGTCGGCACCGTCACCGCCGAGCCGCTGGTGCGGCGCGGGGTACCGGTGAGCGCGCCGAACCGGGCCCGGCTGGGCGCCCTGGTCCGCACCATCGTCGAGGAGCTGCCCCGGCGCACGGTCTCGGTGAAGGCGGCCGGGCACGTACTGACGCTGCGCGGGCACGCCGCAGTGGTGGACGGGGAGCTGCGTCAGCTGGCGCCGGCGCCGATGGCGGTGTTGCGGGCGCTGGCCGCGTCGCCCGGGAAGGTGCTCTCCCGCACCGCGCTGCTGCGGACGCTGCCGCGCGGCGCCGACGAGCACGCGGTGGAGATGGCTGTCGCCCGCCTGCGGGCCGGGCTGAAGGCCCCCCGCGTGGTGCAGACGGTGGTCAAGCGGGGCTACCGCCTGCGGGTCGACTGACCCGCAGACGGTCAGCCCACCGAGGCCGGGTAGCCGTGCTCGGCCTGGAGGCGGAGCATCGCGTGCTCGACCACCGTGACGAGCACCTGCTTGACCGAGTCCCGCTGGCGGGCGTCGCACATGACCATCGGCACGTCCGGGGAGATCGCGAGCGCCTCCCGGACCTCCTCCAGCTCGTAGTGCGGCGCGTCGCCGAAGCGGTTCAACGCCACGACGTACGGCAGCTTGCGGTTCTCGAAGTAGTCCAGCGGCGCGAACGCGTCGGTGATCCGGCGGGTGTCCACGAGCACCGCCGCGCCCACCGCGCCCCGGATGATCTCGTCCCACATGAACCAGAAGCGGGTCTGGCCCGGCGTGCCGAACAGGTAGAGGATCAGATCCTCGGCCATGGTGATGCGGCCGAAGTCCATGGCGACCGTGGTGGTCTCCTTGCCCGGCACCTTCGACGCGTCGTCGATGCCCACACCGGCCGCGGTCATCAGCGCCTCGGTGGTCAGCGGCTGGATCTCGGAGATCGCCCCGACGAGCGTGGTCTTACCCACGCCGAAGCCACCCGCGATCACGATCTTCGCGGAGATGATCTCCCGGCCGCGGTTCGCCCCGTCGGGGTCATAGTTCGCGAAGTCCACTTAGCACCCTTCCAAGCAGGTTCATCCGCGCCGCGAAACCCGTCGCGGGAGCGGCAGTGTGTAGCGTCAGCAGGCCCTCGGCCACCATGTCGGCGACCAGCACCCGGGTGACGCCCAGCGGCATCCGGGTGTAAGCGGCGATTTCCGCAAGCGACTGCGCCCGGCCCTCACAGACCGAGGAGATGCGGTACTTGTCGTGCCCGGCGAAGCGGGCCTCGGCCGACTGCGTCGGCGTGCTCGACAGCACCGCTTCGAGCGCGATGTTCTGCAACGGCTCGGTACGGCCCCGGGTGACCGCGTACGGCCGCACCAGCGCGCCACGTGGATCACGTCGCGGGTCCATCTCGCGATCACCTCCCCTCGTTCGGAGCCGCACCGGCTCCGGTCGTCAGATCCCCGGTCCGATCAGGACCGGACCGCGTCCCTCGGCAGCGGGACCAGTGCCTGGCCGACCCGCTCCACCAGCAGCGCCATCTCGTAACCCACCTGGCCGACGTCGCAGCTGCGCGCCGCGAGCACGGCCATCGACGATCCGTCGCTGATGGACATCAGGAACAGGTAGCCGCTGTCCATCTCGATCACGGTCTGCAACACGCCGCCGGCGCTGAACATCCGCGCCGCGCCCTCGGTCAGGCTCACCACGCCGGAGGTGATCGCGGCGAGCTGGTCGGCCCGGTCGCCGGGCAGATCCCGGGAGGAGGCGAGCAGCAGTCCGTCCGCGGACACCGCCACCACGTGCGCGATGCCCGCGACGCTGTCGGCGAAGTTGGTGAGAAGCCACCCCATGTCCTGCATGGCCGCCGGCCTGTTCATCGGTTCGTCTCCTTGGTCGAGGTGCTGTTCAGGTCGGCGCCGGCCGTACGGCCCCGCTGGACGCCACGGTGGTAGGCGGAGAGCAGACCGCGTACCTCGTCCGGCGTGCGCCGGCTGCGGTCCCGGCCGCTCTTCGGCTCTATCCCGCCGGGCACGAGCTGGGCCTGCGGCACCCGCTTGGGCAGGCCGGAGCGGGTGGTTCCGCCGGTGGTGGGCTCCGCGGCACGGCTGGCCCGCGTCCAGCCCTCGTCGGCCGCCGTACGCCAGGCCTCCGGGTCGATCGACGGCGCGGGCGCGGGCTCGGCGGCGGGGGGCGCCGGGGGCGGCGTCGCGGCCGCAGGCGGCGTGGACGGAACCTCCGGCGGGCTGTACGCGGGCGGCGTGGTCAGCCCCGACGCCTGGGCCCCCGGGGTGCGGGTCGGCAGCTTCGGACGTGCCGACGCCGTGGGGGGTGCCACCGCCGGCTGTGCCGGCGCGGGCGGCTCGTCGAACGTGGGACGGGTGAAGATCGTGGTCTCGTCCTCTCCGTGCGAACGGAACCACACCGCCTCCATCTCCCGGAATATCGGCGCCTCGGCCCGCTGCTCGGGCCGGGCCACCACCGGCGTGGCCGGGGTGCTCTCCACCGCCGGCGCCGCGGCGAGCGGCTGGTAGGCCGGGGGCGCGGCCTGGGACGCGGGTTGCGCGGTCTCGACACCCGGCGTCCGCGTCGGCAGGGGGTCCAGCGCCGGGTACGCCACAGTCGGTCCCCCGGCCGACCAGCCCGCTCCGGAGACCGGGGCCGGCGCGGTCGCGGGCGCCGCGGCCACCGGGGCGGGCGTCGCCACGGTGGGCAGCGCGCCGGTCGCCCCACCCAGCTGTACGGCGGGAGTGGTGTCGCGCGTCTCGGCGGGCGTCTGCCACCGGGACGGCGGAGCGGTGGTCGCCCCGCGCCACTGGTCGGCGAGCGTCGCGGTGGCCGCGCCCCGCCCGGCGCCGGCGAGTGCGTCGGCGCCGCCGACCTGGCTGAGCGGCGACTGCTCGACGGCGAGCGGCTGACGCGGCCGGGTCAGCGGGGCCTGCCCCCGGTTGGCCGGCAGCACCACTGTCGAGTTCGGCAGCGTGACCTGGGCGACGGTGCCGCCCTCGACGTTGCGGCGCAGCTCGACGCGGATCCCGTAGCGGGACGCGAGCCGGCTCACCACGGCCAGACCCATCAGCCGGAACGCGGCCACGTCGACGGTCGGCGGCGCGGCCAGGCGCCGGTTGAGCGAGTCGAGCTGGTCGTCGCTGAGGCCCAGACCGCGGTCCTCGATCTGGATCAGCACGTAGTCGCGGATCCGGCGGCCGTCGGCGACCACCGAGGTGTTCGGCGGCGAGAACCGGGTGGCGTTGTCGAGCAGCTCGGCGACCAGCCGGACGACGTCGTTGACGGCGTGTGCGGCGACCGAGATGTCGGTGTCGACGGTGCCGAACTCGATCCGGTTGTAGAGCTCGACCTCGGACTGCGCGGCGCGCAGCACGTCGACCAGGAGCGCGTCGTCGCGACGCGGCACGGCCGAGTCGGCGCCGGCGAGCACCAGCAGGTTCTCGTCGTTGCGGCGCATCCGGGTGGCGAGGTGGTCCAGTTCGAACAGCTGCGCGAGCCGCTTCGGGTCCTCCTCGGACCGCTCGATCGCGTCCAGCTCCCCGATCATCCGGTCGACCAGGCTCTGCGAGCGGCGGGCCAGGTTGAGGAACATCGCCGAGACGCTCGTCCGCAGCGCGGCCTGCTCGGCGGCGACCCGGACCGCCTCGCGGTGGACCACGTTGAAGGCCACCGCCACCTGGCCGACCTCGTCGCGGTTGCTCAGTTTGATCGGATCCCGTACCTGCTGGACGATCTCGTCCACGCCGCCGTCGCCGATGGCGTTGACGTTCTGGAGCCGGCTCACCGCGTCCGGCAGGTCGTGGTTGGCCACGGCGAGCGCGCCCTCACGCAGCCGCCGCAGCGAGTCGTTGAGCGAGCGGGCGAGCACCACGGCGAGCGTCACCGCGACCGCGAGCGTGAGCAGCACGAGCAGGCTCTCCACGATCGCCTGCCGGATCACGTCGGCGCGTACCTCGTCGGCGTCGGCCAGCATGTCGTCCAGGAGCTGGATCTCGGCCCACCGCATCAGGTCGTCGACCGCGCCGATGGCGGCGGACGCCTCGTCGCGGGTGACCAGCGCCGAACGCCCGACGGACCGGGAGATGTCGCCGGCGACCCGGTCGGCGAGCTGGACGGCGTCACCGGAGACGGTGCGGTCCACCAGGGCCCGCTGGCTCGGCGTCGCGGTCCGGGAGAAGGTGAGCAGCGCCTCCTGCTGACCGGTGAGTGTGGCCACGAAGGACGAGAACTGCTCCTCGTCGACCGCGCCGCCGTCGAGGGCGGTGAAGGCCACCGCCTGCTCCTCGGCCACCTCCGCCTTGGCGTGGGCGAACGCGGCCACCGCGCGGCGGGCGTCGGCCAGGCTGTCCGCGCCCGGCTGCTGGGCCAGCGCGTCGCTGTACGCGACCAGGTCGTCCAGCACGATGCCGTAGCGCAGGGCCGCCTCGGCCACCGGCATCTGCAGCCGGTCCAGCACCTCCTGGCGGGTGCCGTTCAGCGTGGCCAGGTGGGCGTCGATCACCTTGAGCTGGTTGCTGATGGCGCCCGTCACGTCGCCGAGCTTGCCCCGCTCGTCCTGGTACGCCGCGATGCGTTCGTCGGTCTGGCGCACCCGCAGGTTGTAGGCGTCCGGCTTCTGGTTCGGGTCGGCCAGGAAGACCGCCGCCGCCATCCGCTCCTTGTGCAGGTCCTGGGTGAGCGCCGCGACGTCGACCGACACCGCGCTCAGCGACCGGACCTGGTCCGCCTCGTACGCGCCCTGACCGACCGAGACGAGTCGGATAGTTGCCAGTGCGATGACAGCTGCCACCGGAACGACCAGGATGAGGGCGAGCTTGGAGCGGATCCGCGCGTCGCGCAGCCTGGGCAGGCGCCGGCGCCGGTTCCGCTGTTCGGCGTTGGGGCTCCCGGGCAGGGTCGTAGGTCCGGTGCTCACGACATCGCCTCCGTCGTTTCTTCCACGCGCGACCCACTGACCCGTGCCTGGTGCAGCGGCCAGCGCCGCGCGCGGCACGGCCGCGATTTCATCAGACGAGATCCTGTTTGGGAAGCCGCAGTGAGGCAGGAAACGGTCGCGGCCGACGCAACCCGGGATCCGATCACCTAATACCTTCTTTTCTCCAACCCCCTGATCAGGGGATGTCACTCCAGAGTGGTCACACGCATCTGTGCAGTAATTGTCGGTTAATGTTCCGTGTCCCCAGCATGTGGGATGGCCGTCCCGAAACAGCACTCGACATCCCCGCTTGACCACAAGCCCCGGCATTGGCAAGGTTTTGCAGGCTTCGCGCACACCGTACGGCAAACCAATCCCGTTCCTCCACTGAGGACGGACGAGCGGCGGTGGTCGGGCGTCGGCCCGCGCCGCACCTGGAGGACTGAGTTGAGCCCCATCCGCTCCGCGAGCATCGCGGCGCTCGCATCGGCCGTGCTGGCCACCACGCTCACCGGCTGCGGGATCGGCGGGGAACCGCAGGACACCAGCCCGATCGTGATCGCCGCCGACCTGGAACTCTCCGGCGCGTCGGCGCCGGTCGGCAAGGTCTACCAACGGGCTCTGCAACTGAAGGTCGAGCAGTTGAACGCCTCCGGCGCTCTGGGCGGCCGGAAGATCGATCTGCGGGTCAAGGACAACCGCTCGGACGCGGCCGAGTCCTTACGGAACATCAATGATTTCAGCAGTGACTCACGCGTGAGCGCGGTCATCATGGGCGGCTGCAACGAATGCGCCGTCGGCGCGGCCCGAACGATCGGCGAGAAGCGCATTCCGACGATCGCACTGGGGTCGTCGAGCGCCATCACCGAGCCGGTGGCCGAGCGTCGATATGTCTTCAAGCTCGCCCCGAACGCCACCGACAGCGCCGCCGCGCTCGTCGGCGAACTGGACCGGCGCAACATCCGCAAGGTGGCGCTGCTGCACAGCGCCGAGGGTTACGGCCAGGAAGGGCTCGCCGCCCTGCGCCGCGAACTGAGCAAGACTCCGATCAAGCTGGTCGGCAACGAGTCGGTGCGGGTCACCGACACCGAGGTCGGCACGCAGATCAACGAGCTGATCGCCGGCAAGCCGCAGGCACTGGTCCTGTGGACCACGCCGGAGCAGGCGATGCTCGCCGCCACCACCGCCCGGCAGAGCAAGTTCCGCGGGTCGCTGTTCTTCGACGCCACGGCCGCCGGCGACCTCTTCCTGGGCCCGTCGGCCCGCTCGACCGACGAGGCGACGCTGATCTTCACCCAGACCATGGTGATCGACGACGTGATCGCCACCACCCCGGCCAAGGCCGCGCGGCGGCAGTGGTTCCAGGACTACACCGCCCGGTTCGGCGGCTACAACGGCTTCTCCTCGTTCGCGGCGGACGCGGTCCAGCTGATCGCCGACGCCGAGCAGCAGGCCGGCGGGAAGCCGGGCACTGTGGACCGGGACGCGCTGCGTGACGTGCTGGAGACCTCGCAGCTCGACGGGCTGTCCGGGCCGATCCGGATGACGCCGGACAACCACTCCGGGTTGATGCCGCAGGCGCTGACGACGCTCGTGGCTCGGGGTGGTCGCTGGCGGCTCGCTGGCTGATTGCTTCTCGCTGTTGGGGCGTGGCCCCACCGCAACCGGCTCCGGGCGGTCAGGCTTGATCCCTGCGCCGGTTGCGGTGGGGCCACGCCTGTCGTGGTCGGCCGCCAGCCGTGGGTTGATGTCTTCTTCTGGGTTCTCGGTCGACGTCGGGTTCTCTTGTCGGGGGGGGGGTCAGCGGGCTGAGGTGGTGGCGCGCACCCAGGGCAGGGCCAGGCGCTCGACCAGGCTCAGGGCGGCATACAGCACGATGCTCATCAGCGCCACCAGCACGATCGCCGCCCAGGCGGTCGCGGTGTCACCGACGCCGTTGTACTGGAGGATCTGGTACCCCAGGCCCGGGCGGTCGGAGTAGAACTCCCCGATCACCGCGCCGATCGCGGCCAGCGGCATGGCCACCTTGAGCCCGACGAAGATCTGCGGCAACGCCGCCGGGAAGCGCACCTTGCGGAACGACTGCCACCACGAGGCGTTGAGCGACCGGCCCAGCTCCGCCAGATCCGCCGGGGTGGTGGTCAGACCGGTCGCGGTGGACAGCACGATCGGGAAGAAGCAGAGCAGGAAAACCATGGTCAGGATGGGTTTCTGCCCCCAGCCCACCGCCACCACCAGCAGCGGCCCGAACGCGATCTTCGGGACCGCGTTCACCGCCACCAGCAGCGGCGCGAACATCCGCTCCACCCGGCGGGAGGCGGCCAGCGCCATCCCGATCAGCACCCCGGCCACCGATGAGAGCAGGAAGCCGAACAGGGTCATCCAGGTGGTGATGCCCAGCGCGGGCAGCAGCACCTCGGTGGTGCCGGTGAGAGACTTCCCCACCGCCTGCGGCGGGGGCAGCGCGGCCGGGTGCACCAGGTTCAGGCCCGAGGTGACCAGCCACCAGGCCGCCACCGCGATCACCAGTCCCAGCGCCGGCAGTCCGACCGCCGCCGGGCGTACGGCGATCCCGCGCCGGACCGCCGGGCGCGGCGACGCCTCCGGCCGGGCCTCGGTCGACTGTGTCAACGTGTCTCCTCTCTGCGCCGGTCGGGGTGACCGGCACGGGAAGGGGGTGCGCCCCACCGGGGTGTCCGGCGGGTCGCACCCCCGTTGGCCCGAACGGACCGGTCAGGCCTTCGGCGCGAGGTTGAAGTCGATGATCTGGTCCGGGGTGAGGTTCTGCTTGAGCGCACCGGCGCCCTGGAGCAGCGCGATGCTCTTGGCCACCCGGCCGCTGTCCAGGGTGCCGATCGCGGTGCCGGAGTTGCTCGACCGGACGTACGCCGCCATCAGCGTAAGCTCGGCGGAGGCCGCGGCCGGCACGGCGGCCGGCACGTTCTTCTTCAGGATCTCGCCGGCCTCGTCCGGGTTGGCCAGCGAGTACTCCAGGCCCTTGAGCAGCGCGGCGGTGAACTTCTTCACCATCTCCGGCTTCTCCTTGGCGGTCTTCGAGGACGTGATCAGCGCGTTGCCGTAGAGGTCCTGCATCACGTTGCTGTACGGCAGGACGACCGGCTCCTTCTTGGTCACCGTCTTCACCGTCGGCTGGCCGACGACGAACTGGCCGATGCCGTCCACCGAACCCGAGCCGAGCATGCCGATCAGGCCCTGCGCCTCACCGTTGACCCAGGTCACCTTGCTGCCGTCGATGCCGGCGAGCCGCGCGTACGTGGGGAAGAGGTTGCGCACGACGGACGTCGGGGTGTCGGCGAGCTTCTTGCCCTCGAGGTCCTTCGGGGTGGCGATGTTCTTGCCCTCCACCGTGACGATGGCGGCCATGGTGCGCTGCTGGATCGCGGCCACCGCCACGAAGTCCTTCGCCTGGCCGTTGCCGAGCTGGAGGATGCCACCGGTCAGGTCGATCGGGCCGAAGTCGGCCTGGCCGCCGGTGATGGTCTGGATGACGGAGCCGGTGCCCTGACCGGGCTTGATGTCGACCTCGAAACCGGCCTCCTTGAAGAAGCCCTTGTCCTTCGCCACCCAGGCGTAGGAGTCACGCCCGAAGTTGCCGAACGAAGTGAGGTACGTCACCTTCTCCAGCGCCGCGCCGTTGCCGCCGCCGCTCTCGGACTTCTCCGAGTCGCTGCTGCAGCCGCCCACCAGGGCGAGGGCGGTGGCCAGAGCCGCGGCGGCGACCGTACGGGTCAGCCTTCTCATCAGTGCACCATGTCCTTTCCGACCAGGACTTCTTCGCCGGTCGGGTCGTGGGTCCGACGGGGTCGGCAGGTGGATTCGGCCGACTGGACCGTCGTGAGGGGACTCTTCGCGCGCAACAGCGTACGAGAAGGTGGATGACCCGCCGCCGCCGTCCCGGTTGCGGAACGGAAACGAAGTTGCGTGACGGAAAGCGGACTGACGTCCACCCCGGACGGTGCTATAAGCGCGGTCCGCTACGCTAGCCCGGCTCGCGTTCGGAACGCGTGGAAGGGAGCCGGCGGGGAGATGATCCGACTGTCCGGGGTGTCCCGCACCTTCGACGGCCGTTCGGGGCGGGTGGAGGCGTTGCGCGGCATCGACCTCGACGTCGCCGAAGGCGAGTTCGTCGCCGTCCTCGGCCGATCCGGCTGCGGCAAGTCCACGCTGCTGCGCATGATCGCCGGCCTGCTGCCGGCCACCGGCGGCGAGATCACCGTGGACGGCACGCCGATCACGAAGCCCCGCCGCGACGTGGCGATGCTGTTCCAGCGGCCGGCGCTGCTGCCCTGGCGCTCGGTGCTGGACAACGTGCTGCTGCCGGTGGAGATCTTCGGCTGGCGCCGGGCCGAGCACCGCGACCGGGCCCGCAAGCTGCTGGAGATGGCCGGGCTGGGCGGCTTCGAGAAGCGCCTCCCGCACGAGCTGTCCGGCGGCATGCAGCAGCGCGTCTCGCTGTGCCGGTCGCTGATCGGCTCGCCCCGGGTGATGCTGATGGACGAGCCGTTCTCCGCGCTCGACGCGCTCACCCGTGAGGAACTCTCCGGCGAACTCCAGCGGGTGCACATGGAGACGAAGGCGACGATCGTCTTCGTCACGCACTCGATCGACGAGGCGGTCCTGCTCGCCGACCGGGTCGTCGTGCTCAGCCCGCGCCCCGGCCGCATCCGCGAGATCGTCGAGGTGAACGTCCCCCGGCCCCGCACGCTGGGCCGGCACGAACACCTGGCCGACGTCGCACGGATCAGCGCCGAGCTGCACGAACTGCTGATGGAGCGGGACGCCCCGGGCGTACCCGCGGGAGGACGGTGACCATGCGGGTCTCGGTGTTCACCGAACCCCACCGCGGTGCGGACTACGACGACCAGCTCCGGTTCGCCCGGCTGGTCGAGGAGACCGGCTTCGAGGGCTTCTTCCGGGCCGACCACTACCGGGCCATGGGGGACGAGCCGGCGCTGCCCGGCCCCACCGACGCCTGGCTGACGCTCGCCGCGCTGGCCCGGGAGACCTCCCGGATCCGGCTGGGCACGCTCGTCACGTCGGCCACGTTCCGGCTACCCGGACCGCTGGCAGTCATGGTCGCCCAGGTCGACCGGATGAGCGGTGGCCGGGTCGAGCTGGGCATCGGCGCCGGATGGTACGAGCGCGAGCACACCGCGTACGGCATCCCGTTCCCGCCGGTGAGCGAGCGCTTCGACCGGCTGGCCGAGCAGCTGGAGATCGTCACCGGGCTGTGGCGCACCCCGTCCGACGAGACGTACAGCTTCACCGGTGAGCACTACCGCCTGGTCGACGCGCCCGCGCTGCCCAAGCCGGTGCAGCAGCCCGGCCCGCCGGTGATCGTCGGCGGCCGGGGACCGAAGCGGACCCCCGAGCTGGCCGCCCGCTACGCCGACGAGTTCAACATGCCGTTCAAGAGCGTGGCCGAGACCGCCGCCGCGTACGAGCGGGTGCGGGAGGCGTGCGACCGCGCCGGGCGGGACGCCTCCGGCCGCGCGCCGCTGACGCTCTCCGCCGGCATCGTGGTGGCGATCGGACGCACCGACGCCGAGGCGCAGCGCCGGGCCGCGCCGCTGCACGTCACGAGCGCGCTGCCGCCGGAGGACCCGGTGGTCGGTTCCCCCGCCCAGCTGGTCGAGCGGATCGGCGAGTTCGCCGCGATCGGGGCCACCCGGGTCCACCTGCGCCTGATCGACTTCGACGACCTCGACCACGTGGAGCTCATCGCCGCCGAGGTGCTCCCCCGACTGGACGGACCGCGATGACCGACACCTCCGCCGACCTCGAACTCGGCCCGGTGGGCCAGGAGATCGTGTACGAGAACGACCGCGTCCGCGTCTGGCACATCCGGCTGGAGCCGGGTGAGCGGCAGCCGCTGCACCGCCACGACCACCCGTACCTGGTGGTGGCGATCCAGGGCGCCAAGAACGTGGTGCAGACGATCGACGGCCACACCATCGACGCCGACGAGCCGACCGGCGGCGTGGTCTACCGCGACCCGGGCGCGGTGCACATGCTCACCAACGTCGGCGACACCACCTACCTCGCGCGCCTGGTCGAACTGAAGTAGCCGCACCGGCGGGTTCGCCGCGCCGCGCGGCGGCAAGGTGGCGATCGGGGGCACCGGGCCGTAACGTGCCCGACATGGCCTTTCGGACGTGGGGCAGGATGCTGCTCACGGCGCTCGGGGTGAGCGTGCTGGCCGGGGCCGGCCAGTTGGGCATCGCGTACGGCTTCGGAGTCGTACGCCTCGACGGCGCGTTCGTCGACGTCTCGGTCAACCGGTGGCCCGCCCAGCTCGTCTGGGTGGGCTGGTTCGCCGCGGTCGCCACGGTCGCCGGAGCCGTCCTCACCGAGCGCCTCGCCGGCCGCGACGACGATCAGGGCGGCACCACCGAACTGCTCTCCATCGCCGGCGTCAGCGCGCTGGGCGCGATGGTGGTCGCCCCGCTGTGCATGCAACCGGCCCGCGCGGCCGAGCTGGGCGGATCCGTCGACCCGGTCTGGGCCGCCGGCATCTGCGCCGCC
The DNA here is from genome assembly GCF_019038635.1 of Micromonospora sp. WMMB482. Classification (NCBI taxonomy): domain Bacteria; kingdom Bacillati; phylum Actinomycetota; class Actinomycetes; order Micromonosporales; family Micromonosporaceae; genus Micromonospora; species Micromonospora sp. WMMB482. Next base: position 1,420,261 of record NZ_JAHOPD010000020.1, read on the forward strand.
CTCGGCGCGGTGGCCGGCGCGGGCGCCGCGATCGCCGTCCAGCTCAAGCCGCCGTTCGGCTGGGGTGTGGCGACCACCGCCGGGATCGTCTGGCTGATGGCGCTGCTCTCGGTCGCGCCCACGATCGTCTCCAGCCGCCCGATGGCCACGGTACGGCTCGGCGTCCTCGAACCTTCCTGGCTCGATCCGGAGGCGGCGCAGCGCCTGTCCATGCTGGTGCTGCCAGTGCTCGCGCTGCTGGCCGGCGGGGTGGTCGGCGTGCTCGCCCGCCGGGCCGAGTGGCCGCCGCTCGTCGGCGGGGCGGCCGGTGCGGCCGGCCCGGTGCTCGTCGCGTTCGCCTACCTGACCGCCGGTCCCGGTTCGGCGACCGACCGCTACCAGGTCGCGCCCTACTACGGCGCGCTGATCGCCGTGGTCGCCGGAGCGCTCGGCTCGACCGCCACCACTGTGCTGCCCCGCCCGGTCACCGCCACCGGTGACCCCGACGCCGTCGAGGCCACCGACATCCTCGCGCCACTGCCGCACTCGTCCGCTCCGGGCGTCCCGGCCGCCCCGCCCGAGCCTCCGGTGACCAGCGGCGCCGCCGCGCCTGCGCACTGGAACTGGCCGGAGTCCGGCGGCTCGGCCACGGCGACGGCTCCGGCCGGTACCGATCCACCCGCCGCCGCTCAGCCGGCCGTCGCCGGGCAGCCGCCGGGTGACCGCCCGGCCGTCGTCGACACGAGCCACGGCCAGCCCATGCCGGGTCTGCTGCCCCCGGGGCGCCGGACCTCGGCCATCGACGTCCTCGCCGCCGGTCGCCCGGTCCCGGGTACGGGCACGGCACGTGCGGAGAGCACCGGCGAGGCGGCCACCACGGACCGCACTGGCACCGCCGACCGGGCCGCCACCACCTCGGCCACCGGCGACCGCTCCGCAGCCTCCGGGACCGGCGATGCCGCACCGGAACCGGCTCAGGAAGCGGCGACGACCACGCCACGGGTGACCCGGCCGCGCCGTACCCGCTCCGGCCGGTCCAGCGGGACGACCGACGGATCGACGTCATCCGCCGACGAGACCACTGCTCCCCGCACCGCGGACGCCACCTCCCCGAGCGCCGGTGCGGGCACCGCCTCGACGGACGTGCCGCCGGTCACCGGCGGCACGACCGAGAACCACGTTCCCGGCCCGCGTACCGACAGCAGCGCCCTCGCCGGACCGGCCGACGCGGACAGCGGCACCGCCGCCGCGCCACCGGCCGAAGCCACCGGAGACACCGGCGCGACGGGCCGTACCACCCGCTCCCGGCGTCCCCGCACCCCGAAGGCCGGGCCGCGCGCCGGCGGCCCGGCCGTCCCCGAGTCCGGTGCGGCCGACACCGCACCGGCGGCACCGAGCGCGCGGACCCGGCCCGCTCCGGACACCGCTGACACCGCACCGATCCCCCAGGTCACGAACCCGGCCCGGGACGACGCGGGCGCCGCCTCGGCACCGGACCCCGGCACACCGCCGGCTCCCGAGACCGCCTCCCCCAGCGGGGATGCCGCACCGGCCGGGCGTACCGGACGCAGTTTCTTCTTCGACGACCCGGCGCCGGCCCCGTCGTCCCGGCCCCGGTTCCCGATGTTCGAGGACGTCACCGGCGCGCCCGGCGAGGTACGCCCGGCCTGGCCGATCACCCCGGCGGCCCGCCCGTACCGCGCCACCGAACCGGACGCACCGGCGCGGGACGGCGCGGAGGCGACCACCCCGGCCGAGCCGGCGCCGCGCCCCCGTCACCGGGGACTGCCCGAGCCGGGCGCGAGCACCGGCTGGGACGCGCTCGCCACGAACGCGCGTCCCGCCGGGCCGCTGTCCCGGCCCGAGGCGGGGAGGCCGGTCGCCCGGCCGGAGCCGGGGACGGCCGTACCGGCCGAGGCCGGTACGGCGCTGCCGGAGGCCGCCGCGGCGGAGACGGAGACGGACTCCCGGCGCGGGCGGCACGCCGACCCGGACGACGTCGACGCGACCGCCGGGAAGCCGAAGGCCCGGCGCGGCCTGTTCCGGCGCAGCCGCGCCAAAGACGAGCCGGAGCCGGCCGAGCGTCCGGCCGAGCCGACCACCGCTGCCGACGACGAGTACGTGGACTGGGTCGCCGGTCTCGCCTCGGACGACAACGCCGACGACGCCCGCTCGCTGCGGACCGGGCGGCACCACCGCGACTGAACGACGGCCGGGACGGACCGGATCGAAACGGCCCGCCCCGGCCTCGCTCACGCCAGCGGCAGGTAGACCCGTGACCCGGAGGCGACGAACTCCTCCGACTTGCCTTGCATGCCCCGCGCCGCGTAGTCCTTCAGCTCCTGCGTGATCTTCATGGAGCAGAACTTCGGCCCGCACATCGAACAGAAGTGCGCGGTCTTCGCCGGCTCGGCGGGCAGCGTCGCGTCGTGGTACGCCCGCGCGGTCTCCGGGTCGAGCGCCAGGTTGAACTGGTCCTCCCACCGGAACTCGAACCGGGCCTTGGAGAGCGCGTCGTCCCACGCCTGCGCGCCGGGGTGCCCCTTGGCCAGGTCGGCCGCGTGCGCGGCGATCTTGTACGCGATCACGCCCGCCTTCACGTCGTCGCGGTCCGGCAGCCCGAGATGCTCCTTCGGGGTGACGTAGCAAAGCATCGCGGTGCCGAACATGCCGATCATCGCCGCGCCGATCGCGGAGGTGATGTGGTCGTACGCGGGCGCGACGTCGGTGGTCAGCGGCCCGAGCGTGTAGAACGGCGCCTCGTGACACCACTCCTGCTGGAGGTCCACGTTCTCCTTGATCTTGTGCATCGGCACGTGCCCGGGGCCCTCGATCATCACCTGGACGTCGTACTCCCAGGCGACAGTCGTCAGCTCACCGAGCGTGCGCAGCTCGGCGAACTGCGCCTCGTCGTTGGCGTCCGCGATGGAACCGGGGCGCAGCCCGTCACCGAGGGAGAACGTGACGTCGTACTTCGCGAGCAGCGAACACAGCTCCCGGAAGTTCGTGTAGAGGAAGTTCTCCTCGTGGTGCGCCAGGCACCAGGCCGCCATGATCGAGCCGCCCCGGGAGACGATCCCGGTCACCCGGTCCACCGCCAGCGGCACGTACGGCAGCAGCACCCCGGCGTGCACGGTCATGTAGTCGACGCCCTGCTCCGCCTGCTCGATCACCGTCTCGCGGAACACCTCCCAGCTCAGCTTCACCGGGTCGCCGCCGACCTTCTCCAGCGCCTGGTAGATCGGCACCGTGCCGATCGGCACCGGCGCGTTCCGCACGATCGCCTCGCGGGTCTCGTGGATGCGCTTGCCGGTGGACAGGTCCATCACCGTGTCCGCGCCCCACCGGGTCGCCCAGGTCAGCTTCTCCACCTCCTCGGCCACCGACGAGGTGACAGCCGAGGTGCCGATGTTCGCGTTGACCTTCACCAGGAACGCCTTGCCGATGATCGCCGGCTCGCACTCCGGGTGGTTGACGTTGAGCGGCAGCACCGCCCGCCCGGCCGCGATCTCGTCCCGCACGAACTCCGGCGTCACCGACTCCCGGATCGCCACGAACTCCATCTCCGGCGTGACGATCCCGGCCCGGGCGTACGCGAGCTGCGTCGGCCGCTTGCCGTCCACGCCCGCCAGCGGCGTACCGGCGCCGCGCACCGGGGCCACGTCCCCGCGCTCGGCGATCCACGCCCCGCGCAGCGCGGGCAGCCCCACCTCCGGGTCGGAGCCGGGGCCGGAGGTGTCGTAGAGCCGTACCGGCGGGTTGTCCCCGGTCAGCGTCACCTCGGCGAACGGCACCCGGATGTCCGGGCGTGCCCCTTCCACGTACACCTTGCGACGTGCCTGCATGACAGCCTCCCTGTCGCTCATGCGGACCAGCCGAAGTGGTCCAGCGGGCCGCGTCCCGCGCCCAGCTCCCAGCCCCGCGCGCCGGTCAGCGCGCGGGTGACGTACTCCTTGGCGGCCGCCACCGCGACCGGCACCGCGTCGCCCGCGGCGAGCCGGACCGCGACGGCGGCCGAGAACGAACAGCCGGTGCCGTGGTTGTGCCGGGTGTCCACCCGGGGCGCGCGCAGCAGCCGCGTGGTCCCGCCGCCGGCGAGCACGTCCACCGACTCGCCGTCGGCGTCCACGTCGCCGCCGGTCACCACCACGAACACCGGACCGCGCGCCGCCAGCGCCTCCGCCGCCGCCACCATCTCCTCGACGGTGCCCACCGGGCCTCCGGTGAGGGCCGCGGCCTCCGCGCAGTTGGGCGTCGCCACCTCCGCGTACGGCAGCAGCCGCTCGACCGCCTCCACCACGCCGAGCCGGTGCCCGCTCGTGGCGACCAGCACCGGGTCGACGACCAGGTGCGGCAGCCGCCCGGCCCGGGCTGCCTCGGCCACCGCGTCGGCGACCGCCGGGGTGCCGAGCATCCCGCTCTTCACGGCCCGGACGTCGAAGTCGCCGAGCACGCTGTCCATCTGGTCGCGCACGGTCTGCGGGGGCAGCGGCAGGACCGCGTCGACGCCCCTGGTGCTCTGCGCGGTGACGGCGGTGAGCACGCTCGTGCCGTACGCCCCGAGCGCGGCGAACGTCTTGAGGTCGGCCTGGATGCCCGCCCCTGCTCCGGAGTCGGAGCCGGCGATCGTGAGGACTGTTCTCGGCGTCACTGCGCTTCTCCAGTGGTTGCGGTTGAGGGCTGCGGCCGACCGTGCCCACTCCGGGCGGTCAGGCTTGATCCCTCCGTGGTCACGGTCGGCCGCAGCCCTTCTCGTGCGGGCCTGCGTCGGATCGCGCAGGGTGGGTGCGCGCCACACGGGTGGCCGCCTCCTGGAAGGCGCTGCCCAGCGTGGTGGCGGTTTCTCGCGGGTCGTGGGCGCGCATGACGGCGCCCAGGACTGCCACTCCTCTGGCGCCTGCCTCTACACAAGCGTGGACCTGGGTCGGGGTTTCGATGCCGCCGAGTGCGAGCACCGGGACCGGGCTGGCTTTCACCAGCGCGGCGAGTCCGGCCGGTCGTAGCGCCGGGCCGTAGCCGGGTTTCGTCCTTGTCTCGTAGACCGGGGACAGCGTCGCGTAGTGCTCGGTGGTGAGCCGGGCCAGCTCGGCGGTGTCGTGGCAGGAGCGGCCGACCAGTCCGACGGCGGGCGGCGGGTACGGGCCGGCGGCGGGCAGGTGCACCGCGTCCCCGTCGAGCGGATCGGGTCCGGCGACGATCAGCGTGCCGCCCACCTCGGCGAGGATCGCGCGCAGGTCGACGGCGAGCGCGAGGCGCTCGGGGCGGGGCAGGTCCTTCTCCCGCAGCACCACCCACCGCACTCCCCCACCGACGGCACCCGCGACCACATCGACGAGCGACCCCCGGACGGCACGTCGATCGGTCAACACGACGACCCCGGTCGGGCCGGCGTAGATCTTGGTACGCGGCTGCCCCTCCAGGGGGGCTTCCGTACCAGGATCGGCCGCGACACCGGCGGCGGTCACAGGTCGGGCCGCCCGTCGTCGGGAGTGGACGCCAGGGCGTGGAAGCGGCGGGCGATACGGCCCGCGCCGTACGCCAGGCGCCCGGCCTCGACCGCGTACCGCATCGCCGTGGCCATCGCCACCGGCTCGGCGGCCCGGGTCACGGCGCTCGCCAGCAGCACCGCGTCGCAGCCCAGCTCCATCGCCAGCGCGGCGTCGGAGGCGGTGCCGATGCCCGCGTCGAGTACCACCGGCACGTCGACCGCCTGCCGGATCAGCCGGATGTGGTGCGGGTTGCCGATGCCGAGTCCGGAACCGATCGGCGACCCGGCCGGCATCACCGCCGCGCACCCCACGTCGGCCAGCCGACGCGCCAGCACCGGATCGTCCGAGGTGTACGGCAGCACGGTGAACCCGTCCGCCACCAGCTCCTCGGCGGCGCGCAGCAGCTCCACCCCGTCGGGCAGCAGCGTGCGCTCGTCGCCGATCACCTCCAGCTTCACCCAGTCGGTGTCGAACGCCTCCCGGGCCAGGTGCGCCGTCTTCACCGCCTCCACCGCGGTCCGGCAGCCGGCCGTGTTCGGCAGCAGCCGTACGCCACACCGCTCCACCAGGTCGAGCAGTCCGCCCGACCCGCCGGGCGTGGTGTCCACCCGGCGCAGCGCCAGCGTCACCAGCTCGGTACCGGAGGCGCGGATCGCCTGCTCCAGCGCGTGCAGGTTGGCCGCGCCGCCGGTGCCCAGAATGAGCCGGGAGCCGAACGTGACCCCGCCGATCTCCAGCGTGGACACCCCGCTCACCCGCCCTGGGTGGCACTGAGCACCTCGACGCGGTCGCCGTCGCGCAGCACGCTCGCCGACCAGCCGCCGCGCGGCACCACCTCGCCGTTCACCGCGACCGCGAGCCCGCGCTCCCGGTCGGTGACGGTGCGGACCACCTCGGCCACTGTGACGCCCTCGGGCAGCGTCCGGCCGAGGCCGTTGACGATCAGTTCCACGTGCGCTCCTTCCCGAAGCGGTCCGGGGTGAAGGGGGCGAGCGCGGGATCCGGCTCGCCGGAGACGATCAGCTCGGTGACCAGGCCGGCGGTGACCGGGGTGAGCACGATGCCGTGGCGGTGGTGCCCGGTCGCGGCGAGCACGCCCGGCCGACCGGGCAGCGGCCCGATGATCGGCGCGTTGTCGGGTGTACCGGGGCGCAGCCCGGCGACGGCCTCCACCAGCTCGTACTCGACGAGTTCCGGCACCAGCTCCGCGGCGGCGCGCAGCAGCGTCAGCACGCCACCGGCGGTGACAGCGGTGTCCGCGCGCTCCTCGACTGTCGCCCCGACCACGACCTCCCCGCTGGCCCGGGGCACCAGGTAGACCGGCTCGCTGTCCGCGTACCCCCGGATCACGTGCCGGAAGCCCGGCGGACCGCCACCCGGCGCGCGCAGCCGCAGCACCTGGCCCTTCACCGGCCGGACCGGCAGGCCGGTCAGGCCCGCCGCGCCGCATCCGGCCGCGACCACCGTGACCCCGGCATCCACCTCGGACAGCGCGCCGACGCGGGCCGGGCGCAGCTCCACCCCGGCGCGTTCCGCGGCCGTGCGCAGCGCGGCGACCAGCCGCCGCGGGTCGACCTGGTGGTCGCCGGTGGCCACCGCGCCGCCGCGCACCCGCGGCGCCAGCGCCGGCTCGCGGTCGCGCAGCTCCGAGGGGCGCAGCGGCGTGATCGGCAGTCCCAACCCCAGTTGGTACGACCACAGCCGCCGCGCCTCGGCCAGGTCGTCGGCGGTGAGCCCGACGACGAGCGTGCCCTCGGTGCGGTACCCGAGGTCGACGCCGCTCGCCCCGGCCAGCTCGGCGGCGAAGCCGGGCCAGCGGGCGGCGGAGGAGACGAGCAGCGCGGTCAGATCGCGTTCCCCGAAGTACGCCTCGGCGACCGGCGACAGCATCCCGGCGGCCACCGACGAGGCGCCCGACCCGGGCCGGTCGTCGTGCACCACCACTCGTAGTCCGCGCTGCGCGCACCGCCATGCGATCGCCCACCCCACCGGCCCGCCCCCCACCACCGCCACGTCGGTAAGGAAGGGCCCCCTGTTAACGCCTCCGGTAGAGGAAGGGCCCCCTCTTAACACGTCAGCGCCCGCAGTAGCTCGGCGGTGGCGGACGCGGGATCGGCGGCCAGGCTGAGCGCGCCGACCACCGCCACCCCGTACGCCCCGGCGGCCCGCAACGCCGGCACGCTCGCTGCGGTCACCCCGCCGATCGCGATCACCGGCACGCCGACCGCCTCGGCGACCGCGCGTACCCCCTCGGGGCCGATCGGGTCCGGCAGGCCGGACTTGGTGGTGGTGACGTGGCACGGGCCGACGCCCAGGTAGCTCGCGCCCGCGTCCACCGCCGCGCGGGCGCCCACCGGCTCCCGGGCGGTCGCGCCGAGCACCGCGTCCGGTCCGAGCACCCGGCGCGCGGCGGCCACCGGCAGGTCGTCCGCGCCGACGTGGCCCCCGGCTGCGTCCACCGCGAGCGCCACGTGCAGCCGGTCGTTGACCAGGCACAGTGCCCCGTACGGCCGGCACGCCTCGGTCACCCGGCGCGCCAGCTCGTACGCCTCACGGTCGGTGGCGTCGTCCTCCACGCGCACCTGCACGACGAGTTCGGCGCCCGCCACGGGCAGGGTGGCACTCAGCACGGCGAGCGGGTCACGCCCCGGCCGGGTGTCGGTGATGAGATGCAGTCGTCCCAGGGACAGCACGGCAACGCTCCTCCCTGCGCCGGCATTACCCGGATCAGGTTCGACGGTCGGGGGCTCCCAGCCCCCCTCTCAGCCCGGTCCGCACCAGGCTCCCGTGGGTCACTTGCGGCCTACCGTACGACGCCTCCCGCCCGTACGGAAGCCCGCGTGAGGTTTTTCCCAGGAACCGTTCACACGGCGGATCGGGACAGCAGGTGACCGTCTGATCACGACACGCTGCCGGGATGTCCGTTCCCGCCCGTGTCCCGCGCCGCCTGGTGGTCCTGCCGTTCCGGGGCGGCCGTGCCGTCTCCGAAGGACTGCTCACCTGGACGATGCTGCGCGGGCCGACGTGGGTCCGCCTGCTGCCGGACGTGTACGTGCACCGGGACGGATACCGCGCCGACGACCACCGGATGTGGTGCGAGGCGGTGGCGTTGCGCCTGCCGCCGGGTGCCGTGCTGGCGGGACGCAGCGCCGCCTGGTTGTCCGGCGCGGACGTGCTCACCCGCGACGCGCCGGTCACAGTGCTGCTGCCGACCGCCGCTCGACTGCGACCGCACCCACGGTTGCGGGTGGTCCGGTCGCCGCTGCCGGAGCGGGACCGCACCCTCGTCGGCGGGCTGCCGGTCACCACCCCGCTGCGTACCGCTTTCGACCTGGGTCGACAGGGCTCACTCGGCGAGGCGTTGGTCGCCGTCGACGCGCTGCTGCGTCGCCGGATCGTGCAGCTGCCCGTCCTGCGGGCCTACGCCGCCGACCGCCCGGGCTGGCCGGGCGCTCCACTGTTGCGCGAGGTGCTGGCGCTGGCCGAGCCGTTGAGCGAGTCCCCGATGGAGACGCGGCTACGGCTGCTCCTCCTCGACGCCGGCCTCGGCCCGCTCACCGCTCAGTACGAAGTGCACGCCGGCGGGCGCTTCGTGGCCCGGGTGGATCTGGCCTGGCCGGCACTCCGCCTCGCGGTCGAGTACGACGGCGACCACCACCGGGAACGGGCTCACTTCCGGCGGGACGTGGCGCGCCTGAACGCGCTGCGCGCGGCCGGCTGGGTCGTGCTGCGGTTCACGGCCGACGACGTGCTACGCCGGCCGGACGCCACAGTCGCCCTGGTCCGCCAGGCCCTGGCAGAACGTCGCGCCACCGCGGCAGACCACTGATCCGCAGCCCGCAGCCCACAGTCCAGCCCCGAGTCCCGCCCCGCCGCGCCCCGGCCCGGCCAACCGCCACCCGGTGCCTGGCCGAGCCGAGCCGGGCCGAGCCGGGCCGAGCCGGGCCGAGCCGGGCCGAGCCGGGCCGCCCGAGACGCCACGGGCGTCAGAAGGCCGCTCGCAGACACCTATGGCGTTCCACTCGCGGCTGAATCTGGCGACGAGTGGAACGCCATAGGTGTCTCAAGGTCCTCTTGACACCCATACCGTTCCACCCATCGTGAGCGCTGCCTCTGAGCGGAACGCCATGGGTGCCTCCGCGCGCGGGCGGGCCCCGGTGGGCGCACGCCCGCCGTGCGGGGCAAGCCACGACGCTCGCACGCCCACGAGCGGGCGGACCGCACACGCGGACGGACCCAACGCGCGGACGAGCCGAACGCGCGGGCGGACCGCACACGCGGACGGACCCAACGCGCGGACGAGCCGAACGCGCGGGCGGACCGCACACGCGGACGGACCCAACGCGCGGACGGGCCGAACGCGCGGACGGGCCGAACGCGCGGACGGGCCGAACGAGCGCGGGCCCGACGCGCGGGCGGGCCCCGGTGGGCGCACGCCCGCCGCGCGGGGCAAGCCACGACGCTCGCACGCCCACGAGCGGGCGCCCCTGCGACGCACGGGCGGACCGCACACGCGGACGGACCGCACACGCGGGCGGGCCGAACGAGCACGGGCCCGACGCGCGGGCGGGCGCGCCGGTGCCCGGCAGGGTCGTCAGAGGATGGCGTCCAGGGCGTCCAGGTCCTCGTCGGTGGGCTGCCAGGTGCCGGCTTCGGCGTTGGCCTTCACCTGCTCGGGAGTGGTCGCGCCGGCGATCACCGACGTCACGGCGGGACGGGCCGCGAGACCGCCGATGGCCACCTGGAGCATGCTGATCCCGCGCTCGGCCGCGTACGCCTCGATGGCCTCGATGACGTCCCAGCGCGCGGCGGCCAGCCGCTCGGCGTACCGGCCGCCACCGGCCAGGCGGCTGCCCGCCGGGGGCGCCTCGCCCCGCTTGTACTTGCCGGTGAGCAGCCCGTTGGCGAGCGGGAAGAACGGCAGCATCCCGAGGCCGAACCGCTCGCAGGCCGGGATCACCTCGTCCTCCACCCCGCGCTCCACCAGCGAGTAGTGGTTCTGCGCGGAGATGAACCGGGTACGCCCCTGCGAGGACGCGGTCCAGTCGGCGTCGGCGATCTGCCACCCGGCGAAGTTGGAGTTGCCCAGGTAGCGCACCTTGCCGGCGGTCACCAGGTCGTCCAGCGCGGCGAGCGTCTCGTCGATCGGGGTGCCCGGGTCGGGCTCGTGCATCTGGTACAGGTCGATGTGGTCGGTGCCGAGCCGGCGCAGCGACGCCTCGACCGCACGGGCGATGTAGCGGCGGGCGCCCCGGGCGCCGTGGTCCGGCCCGTTCGCGCCGTGCATGTCCATGCCGAACTTGGTGGCCACCACCACGTCGTCGCGTCGGCCCTTGAGCGCCTGGCCGAGCACTTCCTCGGAAGCGCCCTGCGGCTCACCGTAGATGTCGGCGGTGTCGAAGAAGTTGATCCCGGCGTCGAGCGCGGCGTCCACCACCGCCCGGGTCCCGTCGAGGTCGAGTTTGCGGCCGAAGTTGTTGCAGCCGATGCCGACCACTGACACCACGAGCCCGGAGTCGCCCAGCCGGCGATAAGTCATCTCACTCACGAGATCCACCCTATGCCCGCTCCCCGGGTGTCACCCGAAGAGCGGGAGCACCTCGGCGGCCAGCACCCGGGCGTCGCCGATCGTCGCCGCCAGTTCCGCAGGGGTACGCCCCACCGCGCCCAGCAGCGCCTGCGCCCGCTCGGCGAAGTCCGGCGGCGCACCCGGCAGGCGCCCGGCGGAGGCGATCATGCCCTTCTCGTTCACCAGCCACCGTCCGGTCCGCCCGTGCAGCGCGTGGACCAGCACCCCGACCACCCGGAACAGGCAGCCGGCCACGTAGCCGGAGTCACCTCCGGCCGCGCCCTTGGCCGCGCCGTCGAGCAGCAGCCCGGCCTCCCAGCCACCGGCCACCAGCGCGGCGCCGAGCGCGGGCGGATAGTCGACGGTCTCGGCCCGCAGCGCCGTCAGCTCGCCGGTCGGGTCGCCGAGCACCCGTCCGAGCGCCACCTCCCCGGCGTACGCGTGCGAGTAGAAGCCGAGCGGATGACCGGCCTGCACCTCGACCGTGTAGCGGCCGGCCCGGCAGTCCGCCCAGACCCGGTGCACCCGGTCCAGGTCGCGGTAGATCCAGTCCACCGCCACGCCGCCGACGCGCAGCCAGCCGCCCCCGTCGACCCACGGCCCCCAGCCACCGGGGGCGGTGAGGTCCACCGGCCCGTCGGCGATCGAGGCGGCCACCACGCGCAGCCCGGCGAGGTCGGGCGTACCCCGGTAGTAGAGGCCCAGGTCCCAGTCGGAGTCGGGCCGGTGGTCGCCGCGGGCGCGGCTGCCGCCGAGCGCCACCGCTACCACGCCGTCCACCGCGCACAGCCGGTCGGCCAGGTCCTGGTCGATCACCCCACGTCCCAGACCGGCTCCGGCGTCTCCACCACGTCGCCGTCGCCCCGGAACAGCACGAACCGGTCGAAGGTACGGGTGAACCACCGGTCGTGTGTCACCGCGACCACCGTCCCGTCGAACGCGGTCAGCCCGGCCTCCAGGGCCTCGGCCGAGGCCAGGTCGAGGTTGTCGGTGGGCTCGTCCAGCAGCAGCAGCGTCGCCCCGGACAGCTCCAGCAGCAGCACCAGGAACCGCGCCTGCTGCCCGCCGGAGAGCGTGCCGAACCGCTGGTCGCCCTGGCCGGCCAGCTCGTACCGGGACAGCGCCGCCATGGCGGCGTGCCGGTCCATGCCGGCCCGGTGGTCGTCGCCGCGCCACAGCACCTCGACCAGCGTCTTCGCCATCAGCTCCGGCCGGTCGTGGGTCTGCGAGAAGTGCCCGGGCCGCACGCGCGCGCCGAGCCGGACCGCGCCGCCGTGGGCGACCGGTGCGAGCGCGGCGGCGCCGTCCACAGGCGTGTTTCCCGGTTCCGGGTCGGTGCCGCCGCAGGCCAGCAGGCGCAGGAAGTGCGACTTGCCGGTGCCGTTCGCGCCGAGCACCGCGACCCGGTCGCCGTACCAGAGTTCCAGGTCGAACGGGTACGTCAGGCCGTCCAGCTCCAACTGCTCGGCGATCACCGCGCGCTTGCCGGTCCGCCCGCCGGTCAGGCGCATCCGGATGTCCTGGTCCTTCGGGGGTACGGGCGGCGGCCCGGCCTCCTCGAACTTGCGCAACCGGGTCTGCGCGGCCTGGTAGCGGGAGGCCATCCCGTCGTTGTACGCGGCCTTCTGCTTGTACATCAGCATCAGCTCGCGCAGCTTCTGGTGCTCCTCGTCCCAGCGTTTGCGCAGCTCGTCGAGGCGGGCGTGCCGGGCCACCCGGGCGTCGTGCCAGCTCGCGAAGCCGCCCGGGTGCACCCAGGCGCTGCCGCCCTCGACGGCCACCACCCGGTCGGCGGTCTGGGCCAGCAGTTCCCGGTCGTGCGAGACGTAGAGCACGGACTTGCCCGACTCGCGCAGGCGCGCCTCCAGCCAGCGTTTGCCGGGTACGTCGAGGAAGTTGTCCGGCTCGTCGAGCAGCAGCACCTCGTCCGGGCCGCGCAGCAGCAACTCCAGCGCGAAGCGCTTCTGCTGGCCGCCGGACAGCGTGCGCACCGGCCGGTCCCGGGCGCTGTCCCAGGGCAGGTCCAGCACGATGGTGGCGACGGTGTCGAACAGGACTTCGGCGTCGTACCCGCCGGTCTCACCCCAGGCGGCGAGCGCGTCCGCGTACGCGAGCTGGGCCTTGGCGGCGGCGGAGCTGTACTTGCCGCGGACCTCGGCCGCCCGCATGGCCGCCTCGGTCTCGGCGAGCCGCAGCCCGGCGTCGCGCAGCGCCGGTGGGGCGAGCGACAGGGCCAGGTCGGCGAGTGTGGACTCGTCGCCGATCATGCCGATGAACTGCCGCATCACGCCCAGCCCACCGGAGCGGGCGATCGCGCCGGTCTTCACCGGCAGGTCGCCGGCGACCATTCGCAGCAGCGTGGTCTTGCCGGCGCCGTTCGGGCCGACCAGCGCCACCTTCGCGCCCTCGCCGACCCGGAACGACACGTCGCCGAACAGCTCACGTCCGTCCGGGAGGATGTGCCCGACCCCTGCCACGTCCACGTATCCCACGCGGGCATCCTGCCCGAGCCGGGTCGGTGGACGACACCGGATTACCGGGTGACCCGCAGCACCCGGTAGCCCTTCTGGCTGGCGTGCCGCTCGACGGACCAGCCCTGCTCGACCAGCCAGCGGTGCAGCGAGTCGCCGCCGAGGTGCCGGGCGACGACCAGCCAGGCCACGCCGTCCGGGGCGAGCCGGGGCAGCCAGCGCAGCAGCAGGCCGTGCAGTTCCCCCTTGCCGATGTGGATCGGCGGGTTGGACCAGATCTGGGTGAAGGTGACGTCGTCCGGCAGTTCGTCGGGTGCGACGGCGCGTACCCGGCCGGCGGCGCCGACCCGGGCCGCGTTGGCGGTGGTGAGGGCGCGGGCACGCTCGTTGACGTCCACCGCCCAGACGGTGGCCTCCGGCGCGACGGCGGCCAGGACGCAGGTGATCGGGCCGAAGCCGCAACCGATGTCGAGCAGCGCGCCGGTGACGTCGGCGGCCGGCAGTTCGGCCTTGCGCAGCAGCACGGCGGTGCCCGGGTCGAGCCGGTCGGCGGAGAAGACGCCGCCGGCCGAGGCGAGCGTGTAGTCGCGTCCGGCGACTGTGAACTCGACCTCGCGCGGGCGGGCCGGGGTCGAGGGCTCAGCGGTGAAGTAGTGGTCGCCGGTCACGCAGGCATTCTCGCACCGGGCCGGAGCGGTTCCGGCGACGGTGTCACGGGCGGGGTCGCACGCCACTCCGCCAGATTTTCCCGATATTACCCCTGAAAGGGACAATCAGCCCTACTCTATGCCACATGGTGTACCGGTACGAGTCCGATGAGGACGCCTTCCTGGAGTACCCGAAGCCCGGGTCGGCCCCGAACGGGCCCGCAGCCAAGACGCCCCCGCCCGCGGGTCCGTCACGCTCCCGCTTCCCCACCCCGTCGCTGCCCCCGCCGCCGCGGCCCACCGCCCGACCGGCGCTGCCACCGGCCGGTGCGGCCGAGCAGGCCGACCCCGACGGGCAGGTGGTGGCGGACGACGCCCGCGCACCCGTTCCGGCACCACCGGCACCGGCGCCCACACCCGGGCGGCCCGCGCCACCACGCGAACCCTCCCCGGTGCCGCAGCCCGCGCCGCCGATGCCGGCACCGGTACCGGCGGCGACGAACCGGCCGACGGTCCCGATCCCGGCCAGCCCGGCCGCCCGCGCCGCCGACGTCTCCGAGCTGCCCCGGACCCGGCGCGCCGAACGCCGTGGCGGCGGCCGGTTCTGGCAGACGCTCGTCGGCAGCGCCGCCGTACTGCTCCTGCTCTCGCTCACCGGTCTCGCAGTCGCGGCCCTGCTCGACGAACGCACCGTCACGCCGCCGGCCGGCCAGCCGACCCCGCAGCCGACCGAGTCGAGCGCCCCGTCCGGCGGCACCGACCTGGACTCCCGGGACACCGACCAGGCGTCACTCACCGCCAAGGAGGTCTTCCCGGCCAAGGATCTCGTGGTCACCGACGGGAAGCCGGCCTACCGGGTGCTCAAGACCCAGGCCAGCACGAAGTGCCAGGTCGCGGCCACCGGCGAGATCGCCGACCTGCTGGTCCGGCTCGGCTGCAACCAGGTCGTGCGGGGCACGCTCCGCTCCCCCGACGGCGACCACCTGATCACCGCCGGTCTGCTCAACCTCACCGACGTGGCCACCGCCCAGCGGGTACGCGACCGCATCCGGCCGCTGCTCGACGCGCGACAGGGACGGTTCCGTGGCATGGCCGCGGGCGACGACACCGAGGCGGTGGAGCGGGCCGCGGCCCGGGTCGCCTGGCAGGTACGCGGACACTACGTCGCCTTCTGCCTGGTCACCCGCGCCGACGGGGAACGCATCGGGAGCGACGACGCGACCGCCCGCGAGATCATGTACGACCTGGTCGAGCTGCACCTCAACCAAGGTGTGCTGGACCGCCGCGCGGCCTCCGGAACGGCCGGGCAGCCCGACGCGGACTCGGCCGAGGACAGCGCCGGTCAGCGGGGCACGGACTGAACCCGGGTCAGCCCTCGGCCACCGGCACCCGCAACCGGCGGGTCTCCTCGGCTCGGCGGGCGTACTCGGCCGGGTCGGCCGGGTAGCCCACCTCGACCAGGGCGAGACCGTGCGCGGGCGCGACAGTCACCTCGCTGGAGCGTTCACGCCGGGTCAGCAGGCCGGCCGGCCACTGGACCGGCCGCCGCCCGTCACCGGCCACCAGCATCGCCCCGACCAGGCTGCGCACCATGTTCTGGCAGAACGCGTCGGCCTGCACGGTGGCGACCAGGATCCCGTCCGGGTCGCGCCGCCAGTCCAGCCGGGTCACCTCGCGCAACGTGGTCGCGTTCTCCTTGCGCCGGCAGTACGCGGCGAAGTCGTGCTCGCCCACCAGCCCGGCGGCGGAGGCGTTGAGGGCCGCCAGGTCCAGCGGCTTGGGCCAGGCCAGCGTGTCCCGACGGCGCAGCGGCTCGGCGCCCCACGGTGCGTCGGTGACCCGGTACTCGTAGCGCCGGAACGTGGCCGAGAACCGGGCGTCGAAGTCGGCCGGCACCTCGGTCATCGCGCGGACCCGCGCGTCAGGTGGCAGGAGCCGGGCCAGCCGGCGCAGCAACCGCCCCTCGTGCTCCCGCCACACCGCCGTCGGCAGGTCGAGGTGGCAGACCTGCCCGGTGGCGTGCACCCCGGCGTCGGTACGCCCGGCCACCGTCAGACCGGTCGCCGTGCCCGCGCCGAGCACCAGATCCAGCGTCTGCACGAGCACGCCCGCCACGGTGCGCCGGGTCGGCTGGGGCGCCCAGCCGGAGAAGTCGGTGCCGTCGTACGAGACGTCCAGCCGCAGCCGGGTCCGCTCGTCCACCTCGTACCTCCTGTCGACGGCGACGGGCCCGGCACCCCCGAGGGGATACCGGGCCCGGTCGGGCCTGATCTCAGGCCTTGTCGTTCTCGGTGGCCTCGTCGCTGTCCTCGCGGGCGGCGGCGGTGTCACCCGACGCGGAGACCGGCGCCTCGGCGTCCTGGTCGGCGTCGCTGGAGCGCGGCGTCTCCTCGGCCGGGGCCAGGGCCTCGACCTTGTCCTGCTGCGCGGCCTTGCGGGCGGCGGTCTTCTTGTTCGCCTTCGGCTCGGCGACCTGAAGCTCCTCCACCAGCTCGATGATCGCCATCGGAGCGGCGTCACCCTTGCGCGGGCCGGTCTTCACGATCCGGGTGTAGCCACCGTTGCGGTTGGCGTACCGGGGCGCGATCTGGTCGAACAGGGCGTAGACCACGTCCTTGTCCTTGACGACGCCCAGCACCCGGCGGCGCGAGGCGAGGTCGCCGCGCTTGGCCTTGGTGATGAGCTGCTCGGCCAGCGGACGCAGCCGCCGGGCCTTCGTCTCGGTGGTCTGGATCTTGCCGTGCTGGAACAGCGCGGTGGCCAGGTTGGCCAGCATCAGCCGCTCGTGCGCGGGGCTGCCGCCGAGGCGGGGGCCCTTGGTGGGCGTGGGCATGCTTGGTGCTCCTCAGGTGTGGCGGCAGCGCGGACTAGAGCTGCTCGGTCTCGCGGTAGTCGTCGGTGTCGTAGTCGGCCTCGCCGAAGGCGTCCACGACGTGCGCCGGGTCGAAGTTCGGAGCCGAGTCCTTCAGCCCCAGGCCCATCCCGGCGAGCTTCATCTTGACCTCGTCGATCGACTTCTGACCGAAGTTGCGGATGTCGAGGAGGTCGGCCTCGGTACGCCCGATGAGCTCACCAACGGAGTTGATGCCCTCGCGCTTGAGGCAGTTGTAGGAGCGGACGGTGAGGTCCAGCTCCTCGATCGGCAGGGCCAGGTCCGCCGCCAGCTGGGCGTCCTGCGGGGACGGCCCGATGTCGATGCCCTCGGCGGTCTCGTCCAGCTCCCGGGCCAGCCCGAACAGCTCCACCAGCGTCGAGCCGGCCGAGGCCAGCGCGGTACGCGGGCCCATCGACGGCTTGGTCTCGACGTCGATGATCAGCCGGTCGAAGTCGGTCCGCTGCTCGACACGGGTCGCCTCGACCCGGTACGTCACCTTGAGCACCGGCGAGTAGATCGAGTCGACCGGGATCCGGCCGATCTCGGCGCCCGCCTGCTTGTTCTGCGCCGCCGTGACGTAGCCGCGGCCCCGCTCGACGGTCAGCTCCATGTCGAGCCGGCCCTTGCCGTTGAGGGTGGCGAGCTTCAGGTCCGGGTTGTGCACCGAGACACCGGCCGGGGGCTGGATGTCACCGGCGGTCACGTCGCCCGGGCCCTGCTTGCGCAGGTACATGCTGACCGGCTCGTCGTGCTCGGAGCTGACGCACAGCTCCTTGATGTTCATGACGAGCTCGACCACGTCCTCCTTGACACCGGGGATCGTGGTGAACTCGTGCAGCACACCGTCGATCTTGATCGAGGTGACCGCCGCACCCGGGATCGACGACAGCAGCGTACGCCGCAGCGAGTTGCCCAGCGTGTAGCCGAAGCCGGGCTCCAGCGGCTCGATGGTGAACCGGGAGCGGGTCTCGTTGATCGACTCTTCGGAGAGAGACGGTCGCTGGCTGATGAGCATCTTTTCTCTTCTCTTCCGGGGCGCCCGCTATTTGACGCCCACGACACAACTGTTCCGGTGGCCCGCCCCGGAGGACGGGCCACCGCAACGAGCCCTTACTTGGAGTAGAGCTCGACGATCAGCTGCTCCTGGACCTGGGTGTCGATCACCTGGCGGGCCGGGAGCGAGTGCACGAGGATCTTCAGCTGGCTCGGGATCGCCTCCAGCCACGCCGGAACGGTCCGCGAGCCGGCCTCACCCTGCGCCACGAGGAACGGGGTGAGCTCCTTGCTCTTGGCACGCACCTCGACGATGTCGTGCTCCTTGACGCGGTACGACGGGATGTCGACCTTCTTGCCGTTCACCGTGAAGTGGCCGTGCTTGACCAGCTGACGGGCCATGTCCCGGGACTTGGCGTAGCCGGCCCGGTAGACCACGTTGTCCAGCCGCGACTCGAGGATCTGCAGCAGAACCTCACCGGTCTTGGCTTCCTTGCTCACGGCCTCTTCGTAGTAGCCGCGGAACTGCTTCTCCAGCACGCCGTAGACACGGCGGGCCTTCTGCTTCTCACGGAGCTGGAGCAGGTACTCCGTCTCCTTCGTGCGGCCGCGGCCGTGCTGCCCGGGCGGGAACGGCCGGGACTCGAACGGGCACTTCGGACCATCGCACTTGCTGCCCTTGAGGAACAGCTTCATCTTCTCCCGCCGGCAACGGCGGCAGTCAGCACCGGTGTAACGAGCCATCTCTCTCTAACCTCTCAGACCCGGCGACGCTTCGGCGGACGGCACCCGTTGTGCGGCTGCGGCGTGACGTCGGAGATCTGCCCGACCTCGAGGCCCACGGCCTGCAGCGAACGGATGGCGGTCTCCCGGCCGGAGCCGGGGCCCTTGACGAACACGTCGACCTTGCGCATGCCGTGCTCCATCGCGCGGCGCGCGGCGGCCTCGGCGGCGAGCTGCGCGGCGAACGGAGTCGACTTGCGAGAGCCCTTGAAGCCGACCTGGCCGGAGGAGGCCCAGGAGATGACCGCACCGGTCGGGTCCGTGATGGACACGATGGTGTTGTTGAAGGTGCTCTTGATGTGCGCCTGCCCGTGGGCGACGTTCTTGCGTTCCTTGCGCCGGACCTTCTTGACGGCGGCTCCGGCACGAGCCTTCGGTGGCATAAGTCTGTGCGCTCCTAGTTACTTCTTGCCGGGCTTCTTCTTGCCGGCCACGGTCCGCTTCGGGCCCTTCCGGGTCCGCGCGTTGGTCTTGGTGCGCTGGCCACGCACGGGCAGACCGCGACGGTGCCGGATACCGGCGTAGCAGCCGATCTCGACCTTGCGGCGGATGTCAGCGGCGACCTCGCGGCGCAGGTCGCCTTCAACCTTGTAGTTGCCCTCGATGTGGTTCCGGAGCTCGACGAGCTCCTCGTCCGTGAGGTCGCGAACGCGCTTGTCCGGCGAGATGCCGGTTGCGGCGAGCGTCTCCAGGGCGCGGGTGCGACCGACCCCGAAGATGTAGGTGAGCGCGATCTCCATCCGCTTCTCGCGGGGGAGATCCACGCCGACTAGACGTGCCATGTGCGGGCGTACTCCTCGTGATGTTGTGGCGGAGGTGTGGACCCGTCCCACCCCGCTACCGGCCGTCCCTGTCCTTCCGGCGTCAAGAACGCCGGCGACCGGGATCGGTCGCTGCCCGAGCGGGCCCCGGCCTCCGACCGGGGGTCAACCACGAGGGGGTACGCGCTGCGCACCCGACCGCGGCTGGGACGAGCTGGTGATGTGTGGGGCGTCAGCCCTGGCGCTGCTTGTGGCGCGGGTCGGTGCAGATGACCATGACCCGGCCGTGCCGGCGGATCACCCGGCACTTGTTGCAGATCCTCTTGACGCTCGGCTTGACCTTCACGGTTGCCTTACTTCCCATCTGGCCCGGAGCCGCGACGGAGCGCGATCCGGACGTCGAAGACGGACACGGGTCTCCCGGCCGTCGTCAGGCTTACTTGTAGCGGTAGACGATGCGCCCGCGGGTCAGGTCGTACGGCGAGAGTTCGACGACGACCCGGTCCTCCGGCAGGATGCGGATGTAGTGCTGCCGCATCTTGCCGCTGATGTGAGCGAGCACCTTGTGGCCGTTCGCGAGCTCCACCCGGAACATGGCGTTCGGCAGGGGCTCGATGACCCGACCCTCGATCTCGATGGCTCCGTCTTTTTTCGGCATGTCCTCCGCTGTCCTGACGTCGGTTACTCCGGACGGCCCACAACGTCTTACACGGGTGAACTGATCAAGATCAGGAAACCCGCGCCAGCCGCGGCTCCGACTCCCACCGAAGCGCAGGGTGGGCATGGCGGAGTGGACGCTGTGCGCCGATCCGAAAGTGTACGCCGACCCGCACGTGCTCGCCAAACCGACCGGCGCGACAATCACCCGGACGGCTCGGATATGACGCAGTTCACGTCTCCGGCAGCTCCCGCTTCGCCCGCCGGCGGGCCTCCCGCTCGACCTGCTTGCGCCGCCGCCGCTCGGCGTCCTTCTCCGGCGCCCCGGCGGCCAGCCCCTGGATGGTCTGGTAGAGCACCACCGCACCCCACGGGCCGAGCACCCAGATCGGCCAGTAGTCGTCGACCTCGAACTCACCCTCACCCAGCTGCGACACGAACCAGATCGAGGTGAGGATCAGGGCCACCTTCAGCCAGGGCCCCCAGACCCCCAGCAGCCAGGCGTTACGCGCACTCACGGCCGACTGCCCCCGGGCGGCCGCGCCGCTCTCCCCGGTCGCGCGCGGAGCCGGCAGGGAACGCTCGGCCGGCGCGGTGCCGGGCAGGTCGGTCAGCAGCTCGTCCAGCTCGCCGTAGGTCTTCGACCCGTACGCCCGGCGCAGCCGGTCGTCGTACTCGTCCAGGTCGAGCCGGCCCTCGGCCAGCGCCGTCCGAAGCCGCTCCGCGGTGGCCTCCCGGTCCGCGTCGGCCGCCCGCATCCGGCTGCGCTCATCCATGGCAACCAGCATGGCACCCGATCGCCACGGCGGCGCGGCGTGCCGGTCATCGGAGCGGCGGAGGCCGGCGATCAGGCGGCCGGGGAGTCGACCGGCGTCTGCCGCGCGGTCACCAGGTCGCCCAGCCGGGCCCGTCCGCCGTCCTCGGCGGTCAGCACCCACACGCCGTCGTCCAGCAGCGCCATCGAGTGCTCGACGTGCACCGCCATCGACCCGTCCCGGGTCACCACGGTCCAGCCGTCGGCCAGCTCGACCGTACGCGGCGAGCCCATCGTGATCATCGGCTCGATGGCGAGCGCCAGACCCGGCACCAGGCGCGGCCCCTTGCCGGGACGCCCGTGGTTGAGCACGTGGGGGTCCTGGTGCATCTCGGTGCCGATGCCGTGGCCGCCGTAGCCGTCGACGATGCCGTACCGGCCGCCCCGCCGGACCGCGGTCTCGACGGCGTGGGAGATGTCGGTGAGCCGGCCCTTGCCGGAGGCCGCCCCGCGCGCCGCGGCGGCGATCCCGGCCCACATGGCGTCCTCGGCCACCGCCGTCATCTTCAGCAGGGCCGGGTCGACGTCGCCGACCGGCACCGTGACCGCCGCGTCGCCGTGCCAGCCGTCCAGCACCGCGCCGCAGTCGATGGAGATCAGGTCGCCCTCGCGCAGCACCTGCTCGGGCGACGGGATGGCGTGCACCACCTGCCGGTTGACCGAGGAGCAGATCGACGCCGGGAAGCCGTGGTAGCCCTTGAACGACGGCACGGCGCCCGCCTCGCGGATGGTCGACTCGGCGATCGCGTCCAGGTCGGCCGTCGACACGCCCGGAGCCACCGCCTCCCGCATCCGGCGCAGGGCACGGGCGACGACCAGACCGGCGGCCCGCATCAGCTCGATCTGCTCGGGGGTCTTCAGCTGGATGTCCAGCTGGGGACGGCGCATGGTGGTGGTTCCCTTTCGTCGCGCGTACGCGGAGCAGCGGGGCACGTCGCACGTACCCCGCTGTTCGCACTCTATCCGCCGGGTGGCGGTGGGACCTCAGCCGCCGTACGAGCGCAGCGCGTCGATGGCGCGGACGGTGACGTCCTCCACCGGGCCGGTCGCGTCGATGCCGACCAGCTTGCCCTGGGCGCCGTAGTAGTCCACGAGCGGCGCGGTCTTCTCGGCGTACTCCCGCAGCCGGGCGGCGATGGTCTCCGGCTTGTCGTCGTCGCGCTGGAACAGCTCGGCGCCGCAGCGGTCGCAGACGCCCTCCCGGCTCGGCGCGTCGAACTCGACGTGCCAGATCTTGCCGCAGCCGCGGCAGGTGCGCCGGCCGGACAGCCGCCGGATCACCTCGTCGTCGTCGACGACCAGTTCCAGCACCAGGTCCAGCGCGGTGCCCAGGTCGGCGAGGAGCTTGTCCAGCGCGGCGGCCTGCGGAGTGGTCCGCGGGAAGCCGTCGAGCAGGAAGCCCTCGCTCGCGTCCGGCTCGGCGAGCCGGTCCCGCACCATGTTGATGGTGACCTCGTCCGGGACCAGCTTGCCGGCGTCCATGTACCGCTTGGCCTCGACTCCCAGCGGCGTGCCCTGGGAGACGTTCGCGCGGAAGATGTCACCGGTCGAGATCTTCGGCACCGAGAGGTGCGCGGCGATGAACTCCGCCTGTGTGCCCTTGCCCGCGCCCGGCGGGCCAACCAGAACGAGTCTCATCTACCGCAGGAACCCTTCGTAGTTCCGCTGCATGAGTTGGCTCTCGATCTGCTTGACGGTCTCCAGACCGACGCCGACCATGATCAGCACAGCGGTTCCACCGAACGGGAAGTTCTGGAACTGCTGGTTGTCCAGCCAGATGAAGAAGAAGTTCGGCAGGATCGCGACGATGCCCAGGTAGAGCGCACCCGGCAGGGTGATCCGGCTGAGGATGAAGTCGAGGTACTCGGCGGTCGGCTTGCCGGGGCGGATGCCCGGCACGAAGCCGCCGTACTTCTTCATGTTGTCCGCGACCTCGGTCGGGTTGAACGTGATCGACACGTAGAAGTACGTGAAGAAGATGATCAGCAGGAAGTAGATCGCGATGTGCTCCGGCGCGCTCGCCTTCACGATGTGGTTCTGGATCCACGCCTGGACCTTGCCCGGGTCGTTCGGATCGAAGAACTGGAGCGCGAGCTGCGGCAGGTAGAGCAGCGACGAGGCGAAGATGACCGGGATGACGCCCGCCTGGTTCACCTTCAGCGGGATGTAGGTCGACGTGCCGCCGTACATCCGCCGGCCGATCATGCGCTTGGCGTACTGCACCGGGATGCGGCGCTGCGCCTGCTCGATGAACGTGACAGCGGTGATGACCACCAGCACCAGGGCGATGACGAGGAGGAACATCCCCCAGCCCTTTGTGGTCTTGATCTTCCAGCCCTCGCTGGGGAGCCGGGCCGCGATCGAGGTGAAGATCAGCACGGACATGCCGTTGCCGACGCCCCGGTCGGTGATCAGCTCACCGAGCCACATCACCACGCCGGTGCCGGCGGTCATGGTCATGACCAGGATGGTCAGGGTCAGCCAGTCCGGGATGCCGGTGCCGCGGGGCACGATCGGGAACTGGTCGCACTGGTTGTTGAACAGCTGCCCGGAGCGGGCCAGCGCCACGAACGCCGAGGCCTGGAGGACGCCCAGGCCCAGCGTCAGGTAGCGGGTGTACTGCGTGATCTTGGCCTGCCCGGCCTGGCCCTCCTTGCGGAGCTGCTCCAGGCGCGGGATCACCACCGTCAGCAGCTGGAGAATGATCGACGCGGTGATGTAGGGCATGATGCCCAGCGCGAAGACCGAGAGCTGGAGCAGCGCGCCACCGGAGAAGAGATCCAGCAGGTTGAGCACACCCGTGCTGCCACCCTGGATCGTGTCGAGGCACTTCTGCACGTTGCCGTACGAGACGCCCGGGCTGGGCAGCGTGGCGCCCAGCCGGTAGACCGCGATGATGCCTACTGTGAACAGCAGCTTCTTGCGCAGGTCAGGCGTACGGAACGCACTGAGAAAGGCGGACAGCAACTTCTTCCTCCTGCGCGACGCGGGCCGCCGGTGACGAATCCCTGGCGGGGCGGGGTGTGGTGCCGGACGGAGTGTCCGGAATCCATGGCTGGGAACGGACTCTAACAGCCCGATCCCGGTCCGGGCAGATGTGCCCGGCTACATAAACCGAATCCGATGTTACCCGGCGCACACGTGGCCGGTAGACCATGGCGCCCGCCCAGTCGCGAACAACTGAGCGGGCGCCACGAACATCGTCTTACAGCTCGGTGACCGAGCCACCGGCGGCGGTGATCTTCTCCTTGGCCGACGCACTGAACGCGTGCGCCGAGACCTGGAGAGACACGCCACCGAGGTCGCCGGTGCCGAGCACCTTGACCGGGTGACCCTTGCGGACCGCGCCGGCCTCGACCAGCTCGACCGGGCCGACCTGGCCGCCGTTCGGGAACAGCTCGGCCAGCCGGTCCAGGTTGATCACCTGGAACACGACCTTGAACTTGTTCTTGAAGCCCTTCATCTTCGGCAGGCGCATGTGGATGGGCATCTGCCCACCCTCGAACGCCGGCGAGATGTTCTTGCGGGCCTTGGAACCCTTGGTACCGCGACCGGCCGTCTTGCCCTTGGAGCCCTCACCGCGACCCACACGGGTCTTGTCGGTCTTGGCGCCGGGAGCCGGACGCAGGTGGTGCACCTTGATCGTCATTACTCGACCTCCTCGACCTTCACGAGGTGGTTGACCGTGAAGATCATGCCGCGGATCTCCGGCCGGTCCTCCTTGACCACCACGTCGTTGATCCGCTTGAGACCGAGCGAACGCAGCGACTCACGCTGGTTGCGCTTGGTCCCGATCTCGGACCGGACCTGGGTGACCTTCAGGCGTGCCATCAGGACGCCACCCCCGCCCGCGACGCCAGCATGGCGGCCGGCGCGACGTCCTCGACCGGCAGACCACGACGGGCCGCGACCTGCTCCGGGGACTCGAGCCCCTTCAGGGCCGCCACCGTGGCGTGCACGATGTTGATCGGGTTGGACGAGCCGAGGCTCTTGGAGAGCACGTCGTGGATGCCCGCGCACTCCAGCACGGCACGCACCGGACCACCGGCGATGACACCCGTACCGGCGGAGGCCGGCTTGAGCAGCACCACACCGGCCGCGTCCTCACCCGTGACCGGGTGCGGGATCGAGGCGCCGATGCGCGGCACCTTGAAGAAGTGCTTCTTGGCCTCCTCGACACCCTTGGCGATCGCCGCGGGCACCTCCTTGGCCTTTCCGTAGCCCACACCGACGGTGCCGTCGCCGTCGCCCACGATCACCAGGGCGGTGAAGCTGAAGCGACGACCACCCTTCACGACCTTGGCGACGCGGTTGATCGCGACGACCCGCTCGAGGTGCGGGGTCTTCTCGACGGGCGCGTTTCCGCGGCCGCCCTCACGGCGGTTGTCGCGGCGACCACCCTCGTTGCCACCGGACCCGCCGCCACGGCGCTGTTGACCTGGCATCAGCAGCCTTCCTTCTCTCTCGTGACGGGGTTTCTAGAACTCGAGCCCGGCTTCGCGGGCGGCGTCGGCAAGCGCGGCGACACGCCCCGCGTACCGGTTGCCACCGCGGTCGAAGACGACCTTCGAGACGCCGGCGGCCTTGGCGCGCTCGGCGAGCAGGGCGCCGACCTTGCCGGCCAGGGCGCTCTTGTCGCCCTCGGCGCCGCGCAGCGAGGCGTCCATGGTCGAGGCCGACGCCAGGGTGTGACCCTTGGTGTCGTCCACG
This sequence comes from Micromonospora sp. WMMB482, assembly GCF_019038635.1. NCBI lineage: Bacteria > Bacillati > Actinomycetota > Actinomycetes > Micromonosporales > Micromonosporaceae > Micromonospora > Micromonospora sp. WMMB482. The sequence goes on from NZ_JAHOPD010000020.1 coordinate 1,446,009, forward strand.
ACCTGGGCCACCACGTGGCGCAGGGAGCGGGTGACGACGAGGCGGGGACGCTCGGCGGTGCCGCTGACGTTCTTGCGGACCCGGAAGTGCCGACGCGCACGCCCGACGGCACGCTTGGCGGCGACGCCGCGGCGGCGCTTGAGCAGCGTGGCGCTCACTTCTTACCTGCCTTTCTCACGGCCTCACGGCCGGCGGACGACCTCGCCCGGGTGTTGACGGCCGCGGTCACTTCTTGCCCGCCTTACCGGCCTTACGGCGGATGACCTCGCCCTGGTACTTCACGCCCTTGCCCTTGTAGGGCTCCGGCGGACGGATCTTCCGGATGTTGGCGGCCACCTCACCGACCTGCTGCTTGTCGATGCCGGCCACGTGGAACAGCGTCGGCTTCTCGACCGTGAAGGTGATGCCGTCCGGCGCCTGCACGAGGACCGGGTGCGAGAACCCGAGCGCGAACTCCAGGTCCTTGCCCTTGGCGGTCACGCGGTAACCGGTGCCGGCGATCTCCAGGCTCTTGCGGTAGCCCTCGGTCACACCGACGATCATGTTGGCCACCAGCGTACGGCTCAGGCCGTGCAGCTCCTTGGCCTTGCGCTCGTCGTTGGGCCGGTTGACGTGCAGCTCGCCGTCCTCGCCCCGCTCCGCCGTGATCGGCTCGGCCAGCACGTGGCTCAGTTCGCCCTTGGGGCCCTTGACCTTGACGGTCCGGCCGTCGATCGTGATGTCGACGCCGGCAGGCACCGGGATCGACTTACGTCCAATACGCGACATTTCTACCTGTCTCCCGTTACCAGACGAAGGCGAGGACTTCCCCGCCAACGCTCCGCTTGCGGGCCTGCCGGTCGGTGAGCAGCCCCTGGGACGTCGAAATGATCGCCACGCCCAGCCCGCCGAGCACCCGCGGGAGCCCGTCCGACTTGGCGTACACCCGGAGACCGGGCTTGGACACGCGCTTGATGCCGGCCAGGCTCCGCTCGCGGTTCTGGCCGTACTTCAGCTCGACGACCAGTCGCTTGCCGACGGCGCCCTCCTCGGGCTCCTCGACCGACCAGGTGGCGATGTAACCCTCGGCCTTGAGGACCTCGGCGATGTTCGCCTTGATCTTCGAGTACGGCATCGTCACCCGGTCGTGGTACGCCTGGTTGGCGTTACGCAGACGCGTGAGCATGTCTGCGATCGGGTCGGTCATCGTCATGAAAACTCGTCAACCTTTCTCGCCGGGGTTCCCCGGGCCAGGCCCGGGGCCTACGGCGAAGAGACAGTTCAGCTGACGCGCCGGAGCGCGCCGGGCTATTACCAGGAAGCCTTGGACACGCCGGGCAGCTCACCGCGGTGGGCCATCTCCCGGATGCACACCCGGCAGAGACCGAACTTGCGGTAGACCGCCTTCGGACGCCCGCACCGCTGGCAGCGGGTGTACGCGCGAACCGAGAACTTCGGCTTCGCGGCCGCCTTGAGGATCAGCGCCTTCTTGGCCATCTCAGTTCTCCTTGAACGGGAAGCCCAGGAGCTTGAGCAGCGCCCGGCCCTCGTCGTCGGTCGTGGCGGTCGTTACCACCGTGATGTCCATGCCCCGCTGGCGATCGATCTTGTCCTGGTCGATCTCGTGGAACACCGACTGCTCGGTCAGACCGAACGTGTAGTTGCCGTGCCCGTCGAGCTTGCGCCCGTCCAGGCCGCGGAAGTCACGGATACGCGGCAGCGCGATCGAGAGCAGCCGGTCCAGGAACTCCCACATCCGGTCGCCGCGCAGGGTGACCTTCGCGCCGATCGGCATGCCCTCGCGGAGCTTGAACTGCGCGATGGACTTGGTGGCCCGCCGGACCTGCGGCTTCTGGCCGGTGATGGTGGCCAGGTCGCGGACGGCCCCGTCGATCAGCTTGGCGTCGCGAGCGGCCTCGCCGACACCCATGTTGACGACGATCTTGACCAGCCGCGGCACCTGCATCGGGTTGGCGAACTCGAACTGCTTCTGCAGCTCGGCCACCACCTCGTTGCGGTACCGCTCCTTCAGGCGCGGCAGGGTCTTGGTTTCGGTAGCCGTGGTCATCAGAGGTCCTTACCGGTGCTACGCGCGATGCGGACCTTCTGGCCGTTGTCGTCGATCCGGTAGCCGACGCGGGTCGGCTTGCCGTCGGAGTCCAGGACCATCACGTTCGAGACGTGGATCGGGGCCTCCTGGGTGACGATGCCACCGGTCTTGGCGCCACGCTGGGTGGTGCTGATACGGGTGTGCTTCTTGACCCGGTTCACGCCCTCGACCAGGACCTTGTCCTGCCGCGGGTAGGCCGCGATGACCTTGCCCTTGGCACCCTTGTCCTTGCCGGCGATGACGACGACCGTGTCGCCCTTCTTGACCTTCACGGTCACAACACCTCCGGCGCGAGAGAGATGATCTTCATGAACCGCTTGTCCCGCAGCTCCCGGCCCACCGGGCCGAAGATACGGGTACCGCGCGGGTCCCCACCGTCCTTGATGATGACGGCGGCGTTCTCGTCGAAGCGGATGTACGACCCGTCCGGCCGCCGCTTCTCCTTGGCGGTCCGAACGACGACGGCCTTGACGACGTCGCCCTTCTTCACACCGGCACCGGGGATCGCGTCCTTGACGGTGGCCACGATGACGTCGCCGATGCTCGCGTAGCGCCGACCGGAGCCGCCGAGCACCCGGATGCACAGGATCTCCCGGGCACCCGTGTTGTCGGCGACGCGCAGTCGCGACTCCTGCTGAATCACGTCTATCTCCTATGTCTGCCGGTTCTCCGGCCGCTCGGGGCGGCCGGAGCCTGGCGGAACCTGCGCCCGACCGAGACCGGCCGAGCTCGAGCCTTCGCTACTTGGCTTTCTCGAGGATCTCCACGAGCCGCCAGCGCTTGGTGGCGGACAGCGGCCGGGTCTCCATGATCAGGACCCGGTCGCCGATGCCGGCCGAGTTCTGCTCGTCGTGGACCTTCAGCTTGCTCGTACGGCGCATGATCTTGCCGTACAGCGCGTGCTTGACGCGGTCCTCGACCTCGACCACGACGGTCTTGTCCATCTTGTCGCTGACCACGAGGCCCTCGCGAACCTTGCGGCGGGCCCGCGCGGGGGCGGTGGTGTTCTCACTCATGATGCAGTCACCTCAGTCGGCGCGGCCGAGAGACCCAGCTCACGCTCACGCATGATCGTGTAGATCCGGGCGATCTCCCGACGGATGACCTGCAGCCGCCGGTTGTTGTCCAGCTGCCCGGTTGCGGCCTGCACGCGGAGGTTGAACAGCTCCGCCTTCGCCTCGCGCAACTTCGTGACCAGCTCCTCCTCGGAGAGCTCACGCAGCTCGGAGGGCTTGACGCCCGCTGCCATCAGGATTCACCCACTTCGCGCGTAACAATGCGGCACTTCATCGGGAGCTTGTGGATCGCGCGACGCATCGCCTCTCGCGCGATCTGCTCGTTGGGGAAGGACATCTCGAAGAGAACCCGCCCCGGCTTCACGTTGGCGACCCACCACTCGGGCGAACCCTTACCGGAACCCATCCGGGTCTCGGCCGGCTTCTTGGTGAGGGCCTGGTCCGGGAAGATCGTGATCCAGACCTTGCCGCCACGCTTGATGTGACGGGTCATCGCGATACGCGCCGACTCGATCTGGCGGTTGGTCACGTACGCCGGCTCAAGAGCCTGGATCCCGAACTCGCCGAACACCACCCGGTTACCACCCTTGGACGCGCCACTGCGGTCCGGGTGGTGCGGCTTGCGGAAGCCCTTCGGGGGCTTGCGCGGCATCAGCATCTGTCAGCCCTCCTGCTGCTTCTCTGCCGGCTGAGTCGTGGCGGCGGCCACAGCGCCGGCGTCGACCGGGTCACCGGCCGGCGTCTCCGCCTGCTGCGCGATGGTGGTCGCGGCTGCCCGGCCGGCCTCGGTGCCACCGGCGGTCGTACCGGACGAGCCCGAGCGGCCACGGCGCGGCCGGTCCGGCCGGTCGCCACGGTCGCGGCGCGGGCCACGCGACGGGGCGGCCTCGGCCGGGGCCTCGCGGCCCGGAACGGCGTCGCCCTTGTAGATCCAGACCTTCACGCCGATCCGGCCGAAGGTGGTACGGGCCTCGAAGAAGCCGTACTCGATGTTGGCCCGCAGCGTGTGCAGCGGAACCCGGCCCTCGCGGTAGAACTCGGTCCGGCTCATCTCGGCGCCGCCCAGACGGCCCGAGACCTGAACCCGGATGCCCTTGCAGGCGGGGTTCTTCATCGCGGACTGCATCGCCTTGCGCATGGCCCGGCGGAAGCTGACCCGGCTGGACAGCTGCTCGGCGACGCCCTGGGCGACCAGCTGCGCGTCCGACTCGGGGTTCTTGACCTCGATGATGTTCAGCTGGACCTGCTTGCCGGTGAGCTTCTCCAGCTCGCCGCGGATCCGGTCGGCCTCCGCACCCTTACGGCCGATGACGATGCCCGGCCGGGCGGTGTGGATGTCGACGCGGACCCGGTCGCGGGTGCGCTCGATGTCGACCTTGGAGATGCCGGCGCGCTCGAGGCCCTTGGACATCATCCGGCGGATCTTGACGTCCTCGCCGATGTAGTCCTTGTAGAGCTTGTCCGCGAACCAGCGGGACTTCCAGTCGGTCGAGATGCCGAGCCGGAACCCGGTCGGGTGAACCTTCTGACCCATTACTCGGCACCCTCCGTCGTGCTCTGCTCCTCGGCGGCCGGCTTGGCCGGGGCGGCCTTCTTCGCCGACTTCTTCGGCGCCGCCGGCGCAACCGCCTCGACCGCCACGGTGATGTGGCAGGTGCGCTTGCGGATCCGGTACGCCCGGCCCTGCGCCCGCGGCCGGAACCGCTTCATGGTCGGGCCCTCGTCGACGAACGCCTCACTGACGAGCAGCGCGTCGGGGTCCAGCCGCTCGTTGTTCTCCGCGTTGGCGATCGCGCTCGCGAGCACCTTGTACACCTGCTCGCTCGCAGCCTGCGGCGCGAACTGCAGCACCGTGAGCGCCTCCTTCGCGGGCAGGCCGCGGACGAGGTTGACCACCCGGCGCGCCTTCATCGGCGAGATGCGCACGTGCCGCGCAACCGCCCGCGCGCCCGGAAGCACCGGAGCGTCGCCCTTTCCTGGCATCGCTGTAACCCCTTGTTCCTCTATCCGTATGCCCGCGGCGTCAGCGCCGGCGGCTCTTCCGGTCGTCCTTCTCGTGACCCTTGAACGTGCGGGTCAGCGCGAACTCGCCGAGCTTGTGCCCGACCATGGCCTCGGTCACGAAGACCGGGACGTGCTTGCGTCCGTCGTGCACGGCGATCGTGTGACCCAGCATCTCCGGGATGATCGTCGAGCGGCGCGACCAGGTCTTGATGACGTTCTTCGAGCCCTTGTCGTTCTGCGTCTCCACCTTCTTGAGCAGGTGGTCGTCGACGAACGGGCCCTTCTTCAGGCTGCGAGGCATGTCTTATCTCCCTCAGCCGCGCTTACGCGTGGCGTAGCGGCGGCGGACGATCAGCCGGTCGCTCGGCTGGCCCTTACGACGGGTGCGGCCCTCGGGCTTACCCTGCGGGTTGACCGGGTGGCGACCACCGGAGGTCTTACCCTCACCACCACCGTGCGGGTGGTCGACCGGGTTCATCGCGACACCACGGACGGTCGGGCGCTTGCCCTTCCACCGCATACGGCCGGCCTTACCCCAGTTGATGTTCGACTGGTCGGCGTTGCCGATCTCGCCGATGCTGGCGCGGCAGCGCACGTCCACGCGCCGGATCTCACCGGACGGCATACGCAGGGTCGCGTACGCGCCCTCGCGGCCGAGCAGCTGGATACCGACGCCGGCCGAGCGGGCCAGCTTGGCGCCGCCGCCCGGACGCAGCTCCACGTTGTGGATGGTGGTACCGACCGGGATGTTGCGCAGCGGCAGGTTGTTGCCCGGCTTGATGTCGGCGCCCGGACCGGACTCGACGCGGTCGCCCTGCTTCAGGTCCTTCGGCGCGATGATGTAGCGCTTCTCGCCGTCGGCGTAGTGCAGCAGCGCGATGCGCGCGGTGCGGTTCGGGTCGTACTCGATGTGGGCGACCTTCGCCGGCACGCCGTCCTTGTCGACCCGCTTGAAGTCGATCAGGCGGTACTGGCGCTTGTGACCGCCACCGTGGTGCCGCGTGGTGATCCGGCCGTGGGCGTTGCGTCCGCCCTTCTTCGGCAGCGGAGCCAGCAGCGACTTCTCGGGCGTCGACCGGGTGATCTCGGCGAAGTCGGCAACGCTCGAGCCACGCCGGCCCGGCGTCGTCGGCTTGTACTTACGGATAGCCATTGTCTACACCCCTCAGCTGACCGGGCCGCCGAAGGCCTCGATACGGTCACCGTCAGCCAGCTTCACCATCGCGCGCTTGGTGTCCTTGCGCTTGCCGAACCCGGTACGGGTCCGCTTGCGCTTGCCCTCGCGGTTGAGCGTGTTGACCGTCAGGACGCGGACGTTGAAGATCTGCTGGATAGCGATCTTGATCTCGGTCTTGTTGGCGTCCGGGTGCACCAGGAAGGTGTACCAGTTGCGGTTCAGCTCGCTGTAGCTCTTCTCCGAGACGACCGGCGCGACGATGACGTCACGCGGATCGGCGATCGTGCTCACTTGCCATCCTCCTCGGTGGTCTCGGCGGGCACGCCCAGGAACTCGTCCAGGGCCTCCTTGGTGAAGACCACGTCGTCGGCCACCAGCACGTCATAGGTGTTGAGCTGGCCGGCCTCGATCAGGTGCACCCGGCTGTCCCGCGCGTTGCGCAGGTTCCGCAGCGACACCCAGTTCAGCTCGTCGGTGCTGCTCAGCACGACCAGGACCCGACGGGCCTGGGTCAGCTTGGTCAGCGTGGCCAGGGCCGCCTTGGTGGACGGCTTCTCGCCGGAGACGAACGCCTCGACGACGTGCACCTGGCCGGCGCGAGCCCGGTCGGAGAGGGCGCCACGCAGGGCGGCGGCCTTCATCTTCTTCGGGGTGCGCTGGCTGTAGTCGCGCGGCACCGGGCCGTGGACCACGCCACCGCCGGCGAACTGCGGCGCGCGGGTCGAACCCTGGCGGGCACGACCGGTGCCCTTCTGCTTGTACGGCTTCTTGCCTCCACCGGAGACCTCGCCGCGGGTCTTCGTCTTGTGCGTACCCTGGCGGGCCGCCGCGAGCTGGGCCACCACGACCTGGTGCATCAGGGCGATGTTGGCCTGCGCGTCGAAGATGTCGGCCGGCAGCTCGACAGAGCCGCTCTTGGCGCCTTCGACGTTGATGACGTCAACGGTGGTCACTTGGCCGCACCGCCCTTCTTCACCTTCGCCTTGGCCGCAGTGCGGACCAGGACCAGCGCGCCCTTCGGGCCGGGGATGGCACCGCGGACGAGCAGGAGGTTGTTCTCGGTGTCGACCGCCTGGACGGTCAGGTTCTGGACGGTGTAGCGCACGCCACCCATCCGGCCCGCCATCCGGGTGCCCTTGAAGACGCGACCCGGGGTCGCGCAGGCGCCGATCGAGCCGGGCGAGCGGTGCTTGCGCTCGACACCGTGGCTGGCACGCAGACCGTGGAAGCCGTGCCGCTTCATCGGGCCGGCGTAGCCCTTGCCCTTGGTCTTGCCGGTCACGTCGATAACGACGCCGGCCGGGAACTCCTCGACCGTGACCTCCTGGCCCGGCGCGTAGTCCGCGGCGTCGGAGGTGCGCAGCTCGACGATGTGCCGGCGCGGCGCGACGTCCGCCTTGGCGTAGTGCCCGGCGACCGGCTTCTTGACCTTGCGCGGGTCGATGACCCCGTACGCCAGCTGGACCGCGGAGTAGCCGTCCTTGTCGGCGCTACGAACCTGGCTCACGACGCACGGGCCGGCCTGAACCACGGTCACGGGCACAACCTTGTTGTTGTCCCAGACCTGGGTCATGCCGAGCTTGGCGCCCAGGATCCCCTTGACTTGCCTGTCCATTTGTCCGGTCCCTACAGCTTGATCTCGATGTCGACGCCAGCCGGCAGGTCGAGGCGCATGAGCGAGTCGACCGTCTTCGGGGTCGGGTCGATGATGTCGATCAGACGCTTGTGCGTACGCATCTCGAAGTGCTCGCGCGAGTCCTTGTACTTGTGCGGCGAGCGGATGACGCAGAAACGGTTGATCTCCGTGGGCAGCGGCACCGGGCCAGCGACCTGCGCCCCGGTACGCGTCACCGTCTCGACGATCTTCCGAGCCGAGGAGTCGACGACCTCGTGGTCATAGGCCTTGAGCCGGATGCGGATCTTCTGTCCCGCCATGGTGGCTTCTGTTCCTTCTCTCGATGCCGCTGTGTTGCGGGCGCCTGTACCGGCTGGCACAGGCCCACTTCCGCCGACCCCCGCGGTCGGGCGTGTCGCGCCCGTGGGCCAGGCTCCGCCCCGGGGCTCCGGAGCGATTCTCTGACCACGCGGTGGGTCATGGCGCCGATCGCGGGGACCGCGACCTGGACGCCGCGCGAGGGTGGTTGACCGCTGATGGCGGCCAACCACCCTACGCGAGACAGTCTGACTCCCGGAGGTCCAGCGTCAACCGGACGCAGGTGACCGACTGTCGTTACGCAACCTGACTAGTATGCCGCACGACCGGCGGCAACGCTAATCGGGGTTACCCAGCTCACTTGATGATCTTGGTGACGCGACCCGCGCCGACCGTACGACCACCCTCGCGGATCGCGAACTTCAGGTTCTCCTCCATGGCGATGGGCTGGATCAGCTTCACCGTCATCGAGGTGTTGTCGCCCGGCATGACCATCTCGGTGCCCTCGGGCAGCGTGACGACGCCGGTGACGTCCGTGGTCCGGAAGTAGAACTGCGGGCGGTAGTTCTGGAAGAACGGGGTGTGCCGGCCGCCCTCCTCCTTGGAGAGGATGTAGACCGTCGCCTCGAACTCCGTGTGCGGGGTCGTGGTGCCCGGCTTGATGACGACCATGCCGCGCTCGACGTCCTCGCGCTTGATGCCGCGCAGCAGCAGACCGACGTTCTCACCCGCGCGGGCCTCGTCGAGCAGCTTGCGGAACATCTCGATGCCGGTGCAGGTGGTCTTCATCGACTTCTCACGGATGCCGACGATCTCCACCTCCTCGTTCGGCTTGAGGATGCCGCGCTCGGCGCGACCGGTGACCACGGTGCCGCGACCGGTGATGGTGAAGACGTCCTCGATGGGCATGAGGAACGGCTTCTCGGTCTCGCGCTCCGGCTGCGGGATCGCGGTGTCCACGGCGTTCATCAGGTCCAGGAGCTTCCCGGTCCACTCCGGGTCGCCCTCCAGGGCCTTCAGCGCCGAGACCCGGACGACCGGCAGGTCGTCACCCGGGTACTCCTGCGAGGAGAGCAGCTCACGGACCTCGAGCTCGACGAGCTCCAGGAGCTCCTCGTCGTCGACCATGTCGCTCTTGTTGAGCGCCACGACGATGTACGGCACACCGACCTGACGGGCCAGCAGCACGTGCTCGCGGGTCTGCGGCATCGGGCCGTCGGTCGCCGCCACCACCAGGATCGCGCCGTCCATCTGCGCGGCACCGGTGATCATGTTCTTGATGTAGTCGGCGTGACCGGGGCAGTCGACGTGCGCGTAGTGACGCGCCTCGGTCTGGTACTCGACGTGCGCGATCGAGATCGTGATGCCGCGGGCCTTCTCCTCCGGCGCCTTGTCGATCTCGTCGAACGGCGTGTACGGGTTCAGGTCCGGGTACTGGTCGTGCAGGACCTTGGTGATGGCCGCCGTCAGCGTCGTCTTACCGTGGTCGATGTGACCAATGGTGCCGATGTTGACGTGCGGCTTAGTCCGCTCGAACTTCGCCTTCGCCACTGGTGTCCTCCTGTGGACTTTCTTGGTTCGTTCGCCCGGCGCGCCGTGCGGCGCTTAGGACTCTGTCGACAGCCTTTCCGGCCGGAAGGCCGGAGAGCTTTTGTGGGTTCTGCGGCGATGAAGCCTACAGGCCCGGTCTCACGCAACCCGATCGAGGTGGCCGCGGGCGGGAGAGCCCTCCCGCGACCGCCCTCGCGTCATCGGATCAGCCGAGGGTGAGCGTCACTCACCCGTCGACTTGGCGATGATCTCCTTGGCCACCGAGTTCGGAACCTCGGCGTAGGAGTCGAACTGCATGCTGTAGCTAGCCCGGCCCTGGGTCTTCGACCGCAGGTCGCCGACGTAGCCGAACATCTCCGACAGCGGCACCAGGGCCCGGACGACGCGAGCGCCGCTGCGCTCCTCCATCGCCTGGATGATGCCACGCCGGGAGTTGAGGTCGCCGATGACGTCACCCATGTTCTCCTCAGGAGTGGTGACCTCAACGGCCATCATCGGCTCGAGGAGAGCGGGGTCGGCCTTGCGGGCCGCCTCCTTCATCGCCATCGAGCCGGCGATCTTGAACGCCATCTCCGACGAGTCGACCTCGTGGTACTGGCCGTCCACCAGGGTGAGCTTGACGCCCACCAGGGGGAAGCCGGCGAGGATGCCGTACTGCATGGCGTCCTGCGCGCCCGCGTCCACCGAGGGGATGAACTCCCGGGGGATGCGGCCACCGGTCACCGCGTTGGCGAACTCGTACGTCGGGGCGTCGTTGCCCAGCGGCAGCGGCTCCACGCTGATGATCACGCGGGCGTACTGGCCGGAACCACCGGTCTGCTTCTTGTGGGTGTACTCGATCTTCTCCACCTTGCGGCGGATCGTCTCGCGGTACGCCACCTGCGGCTTACCGATGTTCGCCTCGACGTTGAACTCGCGGCGCATCCGGTCGACCAGGATGTCCAGGTGCAGCTCGCCCATGCCGGAGATGACCGTCTGACCGGTCTGGTCGTCCAGCTTGACGCGGAAGGTCGGGTCCTCCTCGGCCAGCCGCTGGATGGCGGTGCTGAGCTTCTCCTGGTCGGCCTTGGTCTTCGGCTCGATGGCCACCTCGATGACCGGCTCCGGGAAGGTCATCGACTCCAGGATGACCGGGTTCGCCGGGTCGCACAGGGTGTCACCGGTGGTGGTCTGCTTCAGACCCTGCACCGCGATGATGTCGCCGGCCTGGGCGGAGCTGCGCTCCTCCCGCTTGTTGGCGTGCATCTGGTAGATCTTGCCGATCCGCTCCTTGCGGTCCTTGGTGGAGTTGATCACCTGAGAACCGGACTCGAGCGTGCCGGAGTAGATCCGGACGTACGTCAGCTTGCCGAGGTGCTTGTCGGTCTGGATCTTGAAGGCCAGGCCGGAGAACGGCTCGGAGACCGAGGGCTTCCGCTGCAGCGGGGTCTCGCCGTCGGTGGCCGTACCCTCGATCGCCGGGATGTCCAGCGGCGAGGGCAGGTACGCGACGACCGCGTCCAGCATCGGCTGGATGCCCTTGTTCTTGAAGGCGGTACCGGTGAGGACCGGGTTGGCCTTGCCGGCGATGGTGGACCGGCGGATGGCGGCCTTGATCTCGTCGACCGAGATCTCCTCGCCCTCGAGGTACTTCTCCATCACCGAGTCGTCGACGTCGGCGAGGGTCTCCATCAGCTTCTCGCGCCACTCCGCGGCGGAGTCGGCGAGGTCGGCCGGGATCTCCTCGACCGCGTAGTCCTCACCCTTCTGAGTCTCGCCGCGCCAGGTCAGCGCACGCATCTCGACCAGGTCGACCACGCCGATGAAGTCGGACTCGGCGCCGATCGGGATCTGGAGGACCAGCGGGGTGGCGTTGAGCCGGTCGATCATCATCTGCACGCAGCGGAAGAAGTCGGCACCGGTCCGGTCGAGCTTGTTGACGAAGCACATCCGGGGGACGTTGTACTTGTCCGCCTGCCGCCAGACGTTCTCCGTCTGGGGCTCCACGCCGGCCACGCCGTCGTAGACCGCGACCGCACCGTCCAGAACACGCAGCGACCGCTCGACCTCGACCGTGAAGTCGACGTGGCCGGGCGTGTCGATGATCTGGATCGTGTGGCCCTTCCACTCGCACTTGGTGGCGGCGGAAGTGATGGTGATACCGCGCTCCTGCTCCTGCTCCATCCAGTCCATGACGGCGGCGCCCTCGTGGACCTCACCGATCTTGTACGTGATGCCGGTGTAGAACAGGATTCGCTCGGTGGTGGTGGTCTTACCGGCATCGATGTGGGCCATGATGCCGATGTTGCGTACGTTGGCGAGCGCGTCTGCGGCGGCCACTTCAATCCCTACTTATCGTCGTCTCGACACAACTGGTGGCGGTTCCGGCGCCGGTGGGCGCCGGAACCTCAGGTGTTACCAGCGGTAGTGCGCGAAGGCCTTGTTGGACTCGGCCATCTTGTGCGTGTCCTCACGCCGCTTGACGGCGGCGCCGAGGCCGTTGCTCGCGTCCAGCAGCTCGTTCATCAGCCGCTCGACCATGGTCTTCTCGCGCCGCGCCCGGGAGTAGGTCACCAGCCAGCGCAGACCGAGCGTGGTCGCGCGGGACGGCCGGACCTCGACCGGAACCTGGTAGGTGGCGCCACCGACACGGCGGCTGCGCACCTCGAGGGTCGGCTTGACGTTGTCCATCGCGCGCTTGAGCGTGACGACGGGGTCGGTGCCGGACTTCTCGCGGCAGCCCTCCAGGGCGGCGTACACGATGCGCTCGGCGAGCTGACGCTTGCCGCGCAGCAGGATCTTGTTCACCAGCTGGGTGACCAGGGGCGAGTTGTACACCGGGTCAGCGACCAGCGGCTTCCGCGGAGCGGGTCCCTTACGCGGCATGTCAGCTCTTCTCCTTCTTCGCGCCGTAGCGGCTGCGAGCCTGCTTGCGGTTGCGGACACCCTGGGTGTCCAGCGAGCCGCGCACGATCTTGTACCGCACGCCGGGGAGGTCCTTCACACGGCCGCCGCGCACGAGCACGATCGAGTGCTCCTGGAGGTTGTGGCCGACGCCCGGGATGTAGGCGGTCACCTCGATCTGGCTGCTGAGCTTGACACGAGCGACCTTGCGCAGCGCCGAGTTCGGCTTCTTCGGGGTGGTGGTGTACACGCGGGTGCACACGCCGCGCCGCTGGGGAGACCCCTTGAGCGCCGGGGTCTTGGTCTTGGTCGTCTTGGCCTGACGGCCCTTTCGGACCAACTGCTGAATGGTGGGCACCGGGTTTCTCCGCTCCCTTCGGCCGCTGCGAGGCGACCGCGCCGTCTGCTCCAGCCGTCCCGGATGGGCGGCTCTCCTACATTCCAACCAGGGCCGCCTGACGGCACCCCAGCACCCGCGGTCGGGCGTGTCGCCCGAGTCACGGTCCCGGTGCCGGCCGCTGACGCGTCGTACCGGTTCTTTCGGTCTTGGTGGTGCGACCGCGCGATCACCGGCTGACCGGTTCCAGCGCACGCACGCATTGCCCGGGCGGGCCCGGGCACAAGGGGAAAGAGTACCTACCACAGCCGCGCCGGTCAAAACGGATGGGTCGGGAAGGACCGCCCTCGCGGTCCCCCGCCCGATCTCCGGGTCGCCGGTGCGCCAGTAATGGGCACCTACAGTGACAAGTGTACCGGCTCGTCCGCCGCGTGACCCGGCGGCCCCGACACCGCCCGGCCTTCGGACACCCGGACATACCGCTCAACCCAGGTCAGCGGCCGCAGACGTCGCGGCAGCGGCCTCACGTGATCTGCACCACCAGGGCCAGGGCGAGCCCGATCAGGCCGAACAGCACCCCCACCGCCCCGCAGGAGATCCCCGCCACCGCCAGGCCGGCACCGGTGAACCGGACCGAAGGGGGCGGCGCCGGCCGCCGGATCTGCCGCCGGGCCAGCAGCCCGGCCACCACCGCACCGACGCCGATCAGCCCGCCCAGCACCGTGAACGCGCCCGCCGCCCAGGCGCCGCCGTAATCCCGGCCGGCCAGGCCGAAGCACAACACCAGCAGCGACACCCCGATCGCGGCGATCCCGGCCACGAGCGATCCGATGGCCAGGCCCGAGGGGACCGGCGGCACGTCGAGGTGGACCACACCGAACGGCGTACCCGGCACCGCGTCGACCCGCTTCGGCGGCCGCGGTGCCTCGGCCGGTGGCGGCGGGAACGCCTGACCGCCGTGCGGACCCCAGCCGCCGTGGCCGGGCGCGCTCGCCGGCGCCGGCCACCCACCGCCGTGCGCCGGCGGATTCCCCGGGTACGCCCCGTATGCCGGCCCCGGGTCGTGCACCGGGGCGGACGCGGGAGCCGGCGGGTACGGCCCGGGGCGGGTCGGATCGCCTCCCGGCGCGGCCGGTTCCGTCACGGGGTCCTCCTGTCCACACGCGCCCGCCGCCCGGCGGACACCGGCCAGGCTACCGCCGCCGATCACAGCCGGGTGGGCGGGCGCGGGCCCGCTCCCCCACCGGGTCAGTCGAAGTTCGGCGCGAAGTCGTGGCCGAACGAGGCATCCGCGGCCCGGACCACACCGATCACCACCGCCGCGACCACAGCGGCGGCGGTCAGCACCAGCCCGGTCCGCGCCATCTGCTCGCCGCGCCGCAGCCAGTCCGCGCCGGTCAGGTAACCACCCGAGGCGTACGCCTCCCGGCGCGCCTGCCGCGCGAGCATCAGCGCGATCGTGGCCGGCACCGCGCCGCCGAGGAACAGACCGGTGAGCGCGCCGATCAGCCCGAGCGCGAAGACCGCGCGGGCCTTGGTGGAGCGGACCGGCTCCGGGTCGAACGGATGACGGTACGCCTGCGGCACGACGGGCGCCTGCCCGGGCACTGTCGTCATGCCCTCCATCATGCCCCGGATCCGGTTCCCCGGGCCCGGCACTCCGGACGCGACGAGGCCCCCGGCTGATGCCGGGGGCCTCGTCGTTTCCTACTGCTTAGCGGTACGACCCGAAGTCGAAGTCGTCCAGCGGAACCGCCTGGCCGCTGGCCGGCCCGAAGCCGTAGTCGGTCTCCGGGTAGCCGGTCATCGAGTAGACCTTGGCCTTCGCCTCCTCGGTCGGCTCGACCCGGACGTTGCGGTACTTGCTGATGCCCGTACCGGCCGGGATGAGCTTACCGATGATCACGTTCTCCTTGAGGCCGATCAGCGAGTCGCTGCGGGCGTGGATCGCCGCGTCCGTCAGCACCCGGGTGGTCTCCTGGAAGGAGGCCGCCGACAGCCAGGAGTCAGTGGCCAGCGAGGCCTTGGTGATACCCATCAGCACCGGACGACCGGCGGCGGGCTCGCCACCCTCGCCGACGAGCCGGCGGTTCTCCGACTCGAACAGCGCCCGGTCGACCAGCACACCCGGCAGGAACTCGGTCGAGCCGGAGTCGATCACAGTCACCCGCTTGAGCATCTGACGGATGATGATCTCGATGTGCTTGTCGTGGATGAGCACACCCTGCGAGCGGTAGACCTCCTGGACCTCCTGGGTCAGGTGGACCTGGACCGCGCGCGGGCCTAGGATGCGCAGCAGCTCGTGCGGGTCGATGGTGCCCTCGGTGAGCTTCTCGCCGACCTCGACGTGGTCGCCGTCGTGCGCCCGGAGCCGGACCCGCTTCGAGATCTTGTCGTAGACGATCTCGTCGCTGCCGTCGTCCGGGATGACCACGATCTTGCGGGACCGCTCGCCGTCCTCGATCCGGATGCGACCCGGGGTGTCGGCGATGGGCGCCTTACCCTTCGGCACCCGGGCCTCGAAGATCTCCTGGACACGGGGCAGACCCTGGGTGATGTCCTCACCCGCGACACCACCGGTGTGGAAGGTACGCATCGTCAGCTGCGTACCCGGCTCACCGATCGACTGGGCGGCGATGATGCCGACCGCCTCGCCGACGTCCACGGTCTTGCCGGTCGGCAGCGAGCGGCCGTAGCACGCACCGCAGACGCCCAGCTTCGACTCGCAGGTGAGCACGCTGCGCACCCGCACCGTCTCCACGCCGGCGGCGACGATCGCGTCGACGCCGATGGAGTTGATGTCCTGGCCGCGGTGGGCCACCACGGTGCCGTCCGGCCCCTTGATGTCGTCCGCGAGCGTCCGGGCGTGCACGCTGGTCTCGGCGTGCTCGTGCACGACCAGCTTGCCGTCCAGGTGCTCACCGATCTGCATCGGGATGGCACGGTCGGTGCCGCAGTCCTCCTCGCGGATGATGACGTCCTGCGAGACGTCCACCAGACGCCGGGTCAGGTAACCCGAGTCGGCGGTACGCAGGGCGGTGTCCGCGAGACCCTTACGGGCACCGTGCGTGGAGATGAAGTACTCCAGCACGGACAGACCCTCCCGGTAGCTGGCCTTGATCGGCCGCGGGATGATCTCGCCCTTCGGGTTGGCCACCAGACCACGGATCGCCGCGATCTGCCGGAGCTGGAGCAGGTTACCGCGGGCACCCGAGTTGATCATCTTCCACAGCGGGTTCTCCTGCGGCAGCGCGGTGTCCATCTCCTTGGCGACCTCGTTCGTCGCCTTGGTCCAGATCTCGATGAGCTCGCCGCGGCGCTCCTCGGCGGTCATCAGACCACGCTGGTACTGCTTGTCGATCCGGTCGGCTTCCTTCTCGTACCGCTCCAGGATCTCCCGCTTGCGCGGCGGAGCGATGACGTCCTCCATGCCGATGGTGACGCCGGACCAGGTGGCCCAGTGGAAACCGGCCTCCTTGAGCCCGTCCAGGGTGGCCGCCAGGGCAACCTTCGGGAAACGCTCGGCGAGGTCGTTGACGATCGCGGAGAGCTGGCCCTTGCGGATCTCGTAGTTCACGAAGCGGTAGCCCGGGGGCAGCGTCTCGTTGAACAGGACCCGGCCCAGCGTGGTCTCCACGGTCAGCGGCTCGCCCTCGGTCCACCCCTCGGGGGCGGTCCACGGCTCGGCGCCGGCGCCGTTGTCCACACCGACCACGTCGCGCAGCCGGATCCGGACCGGAGCCTGCAGGTGCAGCTCGCCGTTGTCGTACGCCATCCGAGCCTCGGCGTCCGAGCTGAACGCCCGGCCCTCGCCCTTGCCCCCCGGAGTGAGGTGGGTGAGGTGGTAGAGACCGATGACCATGTCCTGGGTGGGCATGGTGACCGGCTTGCCGTCGGCCGGCTTGAGGATGTTGTTCGAGGACAGCATCAGGATCCGCGCCTCGGCCTGGGCCTCGGCGGACAGCGGCACGTGGACCGCCATCTGGTCACCGTCGAAGTCGGCGTTGAACGCGGTGCAGACCAGCGGGTGGATCTGGATGGCCTTGCCCTCGACCAGCTGCGGCTCGAAGGCCTGGATGCCCAGACGGTGCAGGGTCGGCGCGCGGTTCAGCAGCACCGGGTGCTCGCCGATGACCTCTTCCAGCACGTCCCACACGACCGGCCGCTGCCGCTCGACCATCCGCTTGGCGGACTTGATGTTCTGCGCGTGGTTGAGGTCGACCAGCCGCTTCATCACGAACGGCTTGAACAGCTCCAGCGCCATCTGCTTGGGCAGGCCGCACTGGTGCAGCTTGAGCTTCGGGCCGACCACGATGACCGAACGGCCGGAGTAGTCGACGCGCTTGCCCAGGAGGTTCTGGCGGAACCGGCCCTGCTTGCCCTTGAGCATGTCGGACAGCGACTTCAGCGGCCGGTTACCCGGGCCGGTGACCGGACGACCACGACGGCCGTTGTCGAACAGCGCGTCGACGGCCTCCTGGAGCATCCGCTTCTCGTTGTTGACGATGATCTCGGGCGCGCCGAGGTCGATCAGCCGCTTGAGGCGGTTGTTCCGGTTGATCACACGCCGGTACAGGTCGTTCAGGTCGGAGGTCGCGAAGCGGCCACCATCGAGCTGCACCATCGGGCGCAGGTCCGGCGGGATGACCGGGACGCAGTCCAGCACCATGCCGAGCGGCGAGTTGCGGGTGTTCTGGAACGCCGCGACGACCTTCAGCCGCTTGAGCGCCCGGATCTTCCGCTGGCCCTTGCCGGACCGGATGGTCTCGCGCAGGTTCTCCGCCTCGGCCTCCAGGTCCATGTTCTGGACCAGGGCCTTGATCGCCTCGGCGCCCATGCTGCCGGTGAAGTACTCACCGAAGCGGTCGCGCAGCTCGCGGTAGAGCAGCTCGTCGGTGACCAGCTGCTTCGGCTCCAGCTTGCGGAAGGTGTCGAGGACCTCGTCGAGGCGGTCGATCTCGCGCTGGGCCCGGTCGCGGATCTGGCGCATCTCGCGCTCTCCGCCCTCCTTGACCTTGCGCCGGACGTCCGCCTTCGCGCCCTCGGCCTCCAGCTCGGCCAGGTCGGCCTCCAGCTTGGCGGCCCGCTTCTCGATCTCCGAGTCGCGGCTGTTCTCGGCCTGCCGCTTCTCGGCCAGGATCTCGTTCTCGATGGTCGAGAGGTCGCGGTGACGCGCTTCGGCGTCCACGCTCGTCACGACGTACGAGGCGAAGTAAATGATCTTTTCGAGGTCCTTCGGGGCGAGGTCCAGCAGGTAACCCAGCCGGCTCGGCACGCCCTTGAAGTACCAGATGTGGGTCACCGGAGCGGCCAGCTCGATGTGACCCATCCGCTCCCGGCGAACCTTGGAGCGGGTCACCTCGACGCCGCAGCGCTCGCAGATGATGCCCTTGAAGCGGACCCGCTTGTACTTACCGCAGTAGCACTCCCAGTCCCGCTGCGGACCGAAGATCTTCTCGCAGAAGAGCCCGTCCTTCTCCGGCTTGAGGGTGCGGTAGTTGATCGTCTCGGGCTTCTTGACCTCGCCGTGGGACCACTGACGGATGTCGTCAGCGGTGGCGAGGCCGATGCGCAGCTCGTCGAAGAAGTTGACGTCGAGCACTATGTCCCCTATGTCGTCGTCTGTACTGCTAGCTAACGAGTGGGATCCGGGGCAGGGTGACCCTGCCCCGGATCACCACCTCAGACCTCTTCGACCGAGCTCGGCTCGCGCCGGGACAGGTCGATGCCCAGCTCCTCCGCCGCCCGGAACACCTCGTCATCGGTCTCGCGCATCTCCAGGGCCACACCGTCGCTGGAGAGCACCTCGACGTTGAGGCACAGCGACTGCAGCTCCTTGAGCAGCACCTTGAACGACTCCGGGATGCCCGGCTCGGGGATGTTCTCGCCCTTGACGATCGCCTCGTAGACCTTGACCCGGCCCAGGACGTCGTCGGACTTGATGGTCAGCAGCTCCTGCAGGGCGTAGGCGGCGCCGTACGCCTGCATGGCCCAGCACTCCATCTCACCGAAGCGCTGGCCACCGAACTGCGCCTTACCACCCAGCGGCTGCTGCGTGATCATCGAGTACGGGCCGGTCGACCGGGCGTGGATCTTGTCGTCGACCAGGTGGTTGAGCTTCAGGATGTAGACGTAGCCGACCGCGATCGGGTCGGGCAGCGGCTCGCCGGAACGACCGTCGAACAGCTGCGCCTTGCCGCTGCGCCCGATGAGCTGGTTGCCGTCCCGGTTGGGCAGGGTCGACGCCAGCAGGCCGGAGATCTCCTCCTCGCGGGCACCGTCGAAGACCGGCGTGGCCACGTTGGTGTCCGGCTCGGACTCGTGCGCGTCGATCGAGCGGAGCTGGCGCTTCCACTCCTCGTCGTCACCGTCCACGCTCCAGCCGGTCTTGGCCACCCACCCGAGGTGGGTCTCCAGGACCTGGCCGATGTTCATCCGGGACGGCACACCGAGCGGGTTCAGCACGATGTCGACCGGGGTGCCGTCCTCCAGGAACGGCATGTCCTCGATCGGCAGGATCTTGGAGATGACGCCCTTGTTGCCGTGGCGGCCCGCGAGCTTGTCACCGTCCTGGATCTTGCGCTTCTGGGCCACGTAGACCCGGACCAGCTCGTTCACGCCCGGGGGCAGCTCGTCGCCGTCCTCGCGGGAGAAGGTACGCACACCGATGACCGTGCCGGTCTCGCCGTGCGGCACCTTCAGCGAGGTGTCCCGGACCTCACGCGCCTTCTCACCGAAGATCGCGCGGAGCAGCCGCTCCTCGGGGGTCAGCTCGGTCTCGCCCTTCGGCGTGACCTTGCCGACCAGGATGTCGCCCGGGACGACCTCGGCGCCGATCCGGATGATGCCGCGCTCGTCGAGGTCGGCGAGCATCTCCTCGCTGACGTTCGGGATGTCGCGGGTGATCTCCTCCGGGCCGAGCTTGGTGTCCCGGGCGTCGACCTCGTGCTCCTCGATGTGGATCGAGGTGAGCACGTCCTGCTGCACGAGGCGCTGCGACAGGATGATCGCGTCCTCGTAGTTGTGGCCCTCCCAGGTCATGAACGCCACGAGCAGGTTGCGCCCGAGCGCCATCTCGCCCTCGTCGGTGCACGGACCGTCGGCGATGACCTGCCCGGCCTCGACGCGGTCGCCCTCGAAGACGACCGGCTTCTGGTTGACGCAGGAGCCGGCGTTGGAGCGGCGGAACTTGTGCAGCAGGTACGTCCGGCGGTGGCCGTCGTCCTGGTGGACCGTGATGTAGTCAGCGCACAGATCCTCGACCACACCGCCGACCTCGGCGACGACGACGTCGCCGGCGTCCACCGCCGCGCGGTACTCCATGCCCGTACCGACCAGCGGGGCCTCGGCCTTGACCAGCGGCACCGCCTGACGCTGCATGTTCGCGCCCATGAGCGCGCGGTTCGCGTCGTCGTGCTCCAGGAACGGGATCATCGCGGTGGCGACCGAGGTCATCTGCCGCGGCGACACGTCCATGTAGTCCACGGCGCCCGGCGGGACGTCCTCGGTCTCGCCGCCCTTACGGCGGACCAGGACGCGGTCCTCGGCGAAGGTGCCGTCCGACTTCAGCGGGGCGTTGGCCTGCGCCTTGACGAACCGGTCCTCCTCGTCCGCGGTCAGGTAGTCGATCTGGTCGGTGACCCGGCCGTCGATGACCTTCCGGTACGGCGTCTCGATGAAGCCGAACGGGTTGACCCGGGCGAACGTGGACAGCGCGCCGATGAGGCCGATGTTCGGGCCTTCCGGCGTCTCGATCGGGCACATCCGGCCGTAGTGGGACGGGTGCACGTCCCGGACCTCGAAGCCGGCCCGCTCGCGGGACAGACCACCCGGGCCGAGGGCGCTCAGCCGGCGCCGGTGGGTCAGGCCCGCCAGCGGGTTGGTCTGGTCCATGAACTGGGACAGCTGCGACGTACCGAAGAACTCCTTGATCGCCGCCACCACCGGGCGGATGTTGATCAGGGTCTGCGGCGTGATCGCCTCGACGTCCTGGGTGGTCATCCGCTCGCGGACGACCCGCTCCATCCGGGAGAGACCCACCCGGACCTGGTTCTGGATCAGCTCGCCCACGGTACGCAGGCGACGGTTGCCGAAGTGGTCGATGTCGTCGGCCTCGTAGCCCTCCTCACCGGCGTGCAGCCGGCAGAGGTATTCCACGGTGGCGACGATGTCGTCCTCGGTGAGCGTGCCGGTGGTGATCGGCACGTCCAGCTCGAGCTTCTTGTTGAACTTGTAGCGCCCGACCTTGGCGACGTCGTACCGCTTCGGGTTGAAGAAGAGGTTGTCCAGCAGGGTCTGGGCGTTCTCGCGGGTCGGCGGCTCGCCAGGGCGGAGCTTCCGGTAGATGTCGAGCAGGGCCTCGTCCTGGCCGGCGATGTGGTCCTTCTCGAGCGTGGTCATCATGAGCTCGGACCAGCCGAACTTCTCACGGATGCGCTCGGCGGACCACCCGATGGCCTTGAGCAGGACGGTGACGGCCTGGCGGCGCTTGCGGTCGATGCGAACGCCGACCGTGTCGCGCTTGTCGATGTCGAACTCCAGCCAGGCACCCCGGCTCGGGATGACCTTGACGCTGGAGAGGTCGCGGTCGGAGGTCTTGTCCGGCTGCTTGTCGAAGTACACGCCCGGCGAGCGGACGAGCTGGCTGACCACGACGCGCTCGGTGCCGTTGATGATGAAGGTGCCCTTCGGCGTCATCATCGGGAAGTCACCCATGAACACCGTCTGGCTCTTGATCTCGCCGGTGGTGTTGTTGGTGAACTCCGCGGTCACGAACAGCGGCGCGCAGTAGGTCAGGTCCTTCTCCTTGCACTCCTCGATCGAGGCCTTGACCTCGTCGAAGCGCGGAGCCGAGAAGGAGAGCGACATGGTGCCGGAGAAGTCCTCAATGGGACTGATCTCGTCGAGGATCTCCGCGAGACCCGAGCGTGCGTGCGGGTCGTCCGCCGACCGGCCCTGCCAAGCCTCGTTGCCGACGAGCCAGTCGAAGGACTCGTTCTGGATGGCGAGGAGGTTGGGGACCTCGAGGTGTTCGGTGATCCGACCGAAAGAAACTCGGCGGGGCGCGAATGCGCTCGACGTACGACTGGTCTTCGCAGGGCGGGAAGCTGCCAAGATGCGTCCTTCCGAGGACCGGTGCTGCAGAACGGCTGGTACGCGTGCACTCCAATGACCCCACCAGAAATATCCACAATCGGACATTTCCGAGCAGGGGTCAAGTCGGAAGGCAGCGCAAACTAGCAGTGTAGCCGAGAGGCTAACCGCTGTCCAGCCCACCCCGCAGGTCGTCGCGGAACAAGCCCTGGGACCTCGGAAAACCGGGTCGACCGGGCCGCTCGGAACGCGACGCTCCTGCCGGTCCGCTCGGGAGCCGCGGCGGCGGTGCTGCCGTTGCCCTTACCCGAGAGGCGGCCGTTGCAAGCGCGGAAGGTCTTGCTGATGTTCAGCGTGCCTGGCGGGTCGGTGCCGCGTCAAGGGCCGGTTACCGCTCGGGGTGTCTTTCCCACCGACGGGCTACCGACAGCCGTCCCTGACCGGCCGATGAGAGGACGCTGTACGCCCTGCTCACGCCGTCCGCGACGGGTGGCACCAACACGGCGGGCGGCGACCCGGTCTCCCGGATCACCGCCCGCCGCGACGCGATGTGCCCCGGCTCACGTGAGCCGAACGCGCGTCAGGTCAACCGCAAGGTCACTTGAGGGTGACCTTGGCGCCCTCGCCCTCGAGCTTGGCCTTGGCCTTCTCGGCGGTCTCCTTGTTGGCCTTCTCCAGGACGGCCTTCGGAGCGGCCTCGACCAGGTCCTTGGCCTCCTTGAGGCCCAGGCCGGTCAGCTCGCGCACGACCTTGATGACCTGGATCTTCTTGCCACCGTCGGCGTCGAGGATGACGTCGAACTCGTCCTTCTCCGGCTCGGCCTCGGCGGCCGGGGCACCCGGACCGGCCGGGCCGGCCATGGCGACCGGAGCGGCGGCGGTGACCTCGAAGGTCTCCTCGAACTGCTTCACGAACTCAGAGAGCTCGATCAGCGTCATCTCCTTGAACGCGTCGAGCAGCTCGTCGGTGCTGAGCTTCGCCATGTCTGGCGTCCTTTCTCAAGTGAAAACTAAGAACGTGGGTGCGCCGGGTGGCCTCAGGCCGCCTCGGCGCCCTCCTTCTCGCGCTTGTCCTGCAGGGCGGCCGCCAGACGCGCGGTCTTGGCGAGCGGAGCCTGGAACAGGGCCGCGGCCTTGCTCAGGTTGCCCTTCATGGCGCCGGCCAGCTTGGCCAGCAGCACCTCGCGGGACTCCAGGTCGGCGAGCTTCGTGACCTCGGCCGCGGAAATGGCCTTGCCCTCGAAGACACCGCCCTTGATGACGAGCTTCGGGTTGGCCTTCGCGAAGTCGCGAAGCCCCTTCGCCGCCTCGACGACGTCGCCCGAAACGAAAGTCAGCGCGGTAGGACCGGAGAACAGCTCGTCGAGGCCGGAGATGCCCGCATCGACCGCGGCACGCTTCGCCAGCGTGTTCTTCGCGACCGTGTAGCTGGTCTCCTTGCCGAGCGAGCGCCGCAGCTGGGTGAGCTGCGAAACCGTGAGCCCGCGGTACTCGGTCAGCACGGTCGCTCCCGCGTTGCGGAAGCTCTCGGTCAGCTCGGCGACGGCCGTGGCCTTGTCGGCCCGGATCGGCTTGTCCGCCATGTCCCTCCTCTCTCGTTGCTCGGAGCTGGTACGCCGGCGGCGAGCCGGGGCTCGACGACGGCGGCAGAGGCATCACGACAACGAAAAAGCCCCGGCGCAGGGCGCACGGGGCGAGGGCCGGGACACGGGCACAGTCGGCGGACCGTGCGTGACACCGAGTTTCGCTTACCGCCCTGCGCGGGTCGCCCGTCGTCGCGGAACCTTCGACCGTGCCGGAGCACGGTGACCAGCGGTCTTTGGGTGGAACTACCGCACCAGGTTACGCGACGCGCGCCGCAGCACCAAATCCCCCGGGGTGCTCCCGGTCACCAGGGCTCAGGCCCGGGTGCGCCGCGCCCACCCGTAGCCGGTCAGCGCCACCGCCGTCCAGGCCACCGCCCAGCCGGTGAGCAGCAGGCCGGCCCCGGCCGCGACCGGCCCGGTGACCGCCCGCGCGGTCGCCATCACCGGCGGGACCACCCAGGGGGCGACCGAGCCGGAGAGCCCGAGCACCACGACCCCGACCGCGCCGGTGACCAGCACGGCCACGCCGTACCCGGCGCTGCGGGTCACGGCCCGGCTGGCCAGCGCGCCGAGCGCCACCGCCGCCGGCAGGGCGAGCAGGTGGGCCCAGAGCCCGAGCGCGACCCCGACGAGCACCGGCCGTTCCCCCGGCCCGACGGTCGCGGTGACCCCGCCGAGCGGCCACGGCAGCGCCAGCGCGACGAGCACCACGGCGAGCCCGGCCACCAGCGCCGCGAGCAGCCCGGCCATCCGTTCCCGGGCCGGCCCGACCACCACCCGGGCCATCCGGCGCTGCACGTCGGGTTCCACGTCCAGCAGGATCTTGGTCTGCCACGCCAGCACCGGGAACAGCACCACGGCGGAGACGCCGTAGGCCTCCGCCGGCCGGGCCCGGCCACCGCCGTAGAGGACGCCGAGGACGAGCAGGCCGGCCAGGACCGGCGCCAGCGCCCGTCCGGTACGCAGGAAGCCGGTCAGCCGCAGGCGGACCAGCGCGCTCACTTGGCCACCTCCGCTGCCGGCCCGGGCCGGGCGGAGTCCCCGGCCTCGGCGCCGGCCTGGTCCGGGGAACCGGATCGGCCGTCCTCGCCCGGTGAACCGGCATCGGCCCCGGGGCCGGAAGCGCCGGGCGCCAGACCGGTGCCCGGCGGGCCGGCGGAGGCCGGCACCGGGTGCGTGGCCGGGGGCGGGACGGCGTGTTGGCGTACCCGAAGGATCTGGTGGCCGTCAGCGCGCAGGCGGGCGACGGCGGCGGCCAGCCCGGCGGCCGGCACCGCCAGCTCGACCACGGCGACGGCCGCGGCGCCCGACGACGCCTCCTCGGTCACCGTGCCGTCGGCGACCGACAGGTGCCGGGCGCCCGGCAGCCGGACCGTCTCGCCGCGGTGGTCGCTGACCAGCACCGTGCCGCCGTCGGCAAGCACCTCGCCGATGATCTCGGGGACCGATTCGCGGGCAGTGGCGTCCAGCCCCTCCCAGGGCTCGTCGAGCACCAGCAGGCCGGGCGGGCGCAGCAGCGCCTGCGCCAGGCCGACCTTCTGCGCGGTGCCCTTGGACAACCGCGGCAGGCGCACGTCGTGGAAACGGGTCAGGCCCAGTCGCTCCACCCAGTGGCGCACCGCCCGGTCGACGGCGGGGCCGGGCAGGCCTGCGACGCGGCCCATGGCGGAGAGGTAGGCCCCGACGGTGAACGGCTGGTCGGCGGGGAAGCGTTCCGGCACCCACCCGACGACCGACGGCCGGTCGGCCACCCGGCCCCGGCTCGGGGGCAGCACCCCGGCGGCGAGCTGGAGCAGGGTGGACTTGCCGGCGCCGTTGCGGCCGAGCACGACCGCTGCCTCACCCCTGCCGATCGCGACGTCGACCTGCCGCAGCACCCACGGGCCGTGCCTGTGGTAGCGGAGCCAGACGCCGTCGAGCCGCATGCGCCCGAGAGTGCCACACCTGACGAACGGACGGGGCCCCGCCACGACGTGGTGGCGGGGCCCCGTTCGGGAGTACGCGTGCTCAGCCCTCGGCCGAGCCCTCCTGGAAGTTCTTCACGACCTTCGGGTCGACCGGGACGCCCGGGCCCATGGTGGTGGTGAGGGTGACCTTCTTGAGGTACGTGCCCTTGGCCGCGGACGGCTTGGCCCGCAGCACCTCGTCCAGCACCGCGGCGTAGTTGTCCACCAGCTGGGTCTCCGAGAAGGAGGCCTTGCCGATGATCAGGTGCAGGTTGGAGTGCTTGTCCACCCGGAAGGTGATCTTGCCGCCCTTGATGTCCGAGACGGCCTTGGTGACGTCCATGGTCACGGTGCCGGTCTTCGGGTTCGGCATCAGACCGCGCGGGCCCAGGATCCGCGCGATCCGGCCGATCTTGGCCATCTGGTCGGGCGTGGCGATCGCCGCGTCGAAGTCCAGCCAACCGCCCTGGATACGGGCGACCAGCTCGTCGGTGCCCACCTCGTCCGCACCCGCGGCGACGGCCTCCTCGGCCTTCGCGCCGGCGGCGAAGACGATCACGCGGGCGGTCTTACCGGTGCCGTGCGGCAGGTTGACCGTGCCGCGGACCATCTGGTCCGCCTTGCGGGGGTCGACGCCGAGGCGCATCGCGACCTCGACCGTGGCGTCGAACTTGGTGTTGGTGGTGTCCTTGGCCAGCTTGACGGCCTCGACGGGGGTGTAGAGCTTCGACCGGTCGATGACCTCGGCGGCCTTGCGGTAGCTCTTGCTGCGCTGCATTTCTGGTGACTCCTGTGGTCTCTGGCGGGCGCGCGGCGTGCGCGGCCCTCCCACGAACAGAAAGATCGGGTGGAGCGGTGAAGCGAGATCAGTCGGCGACGGTCAGGCCCATCGACCGGGCGGTGCCGGCGATGATCTTCTCGGCCTGGTCGATGTCGTTGGCGTTGAGGTCCGCCATCTTCTTCTCGGCGATCTCGCGCAGCTGGGCGCGGGTGACCGAGCCGACCTTCTCCTTGTGCGGGACGCCCGAGCCCTTCTGCACGCCGGCGGCCTTGATCAGCAGCCGGGCGGCGGGCGGGGTCTTCAGCACGAAGGTGAAGGTGCGGTCCTCGTAGACGCTGATCTCGGCGGGGACGATGTCGCCCCGCTGGGACTCGGTCTGCGCGTTGTAGGACTTGCAGAACTCCATGATGTTCACGCCGTGCTGGCCGAGCGCGGGGCCGACCGGCGGCGCCGGGGTGGCCTGGCCCGCCGGCAGCTGAAGCGTGAACGTCTTGACGAGCTTCTTCTTCGGAGGCATGTCTCTTCCTGGGGCTTGGAACCGGGATTCTCGCCGGTCCGCGGGCGCGCACGGTCAGCGCGGTGCGGACAGCCGACGTTCTAGGGTAGCGCAAACCTCTACCGGGTTTTCGCCGAGGTCGGCGGTCGTCGAAACGCCGCACCGGCGGCCACCCTTTCCAGGGTGACCGCCGGTGCCGACGTACGTCAGATCTTGGCGACCTGGTTGAAGTTCAGCTCGACCGGCGTCTCCCGGCCGAAGATCGACACCAGCACCTTGAGCTTCTGCTGGTCGGCGTTGATCTCGCTGATCGTCGCCGGCAGCGACGCGAACGCGCCGTCGGTGACGGTGACCGAGTCGCCGACCTCGAAGTCGAGGACCTTGACCTCGGGCTTGGCCTTCTTCTGCTCGGTCTCGACCGCCGGGGCCAGCCACTTGAGCACCTCGTCGAGGCTCAGCGGCGCCGGCCGGTCGGCCCGGTCGGTCGCGCCGACGAAGCCGGTGACCCCCGGGGTGTTCCGGACGCAGGAGTAGGACTCGGCGGTCAGCTCCATCCGGACCAGGATGTAGCCCGGGAAGACCTTCGCCTGGACCTGCGACCGCTTGCCGTTCTTGACCTCGACCTCTTCCCGGGTCGGCACCTCGACCTGGTAGATGAAGTCCTCCATGTCGAGGGAGGTGATCCGGGTCTCGAGGTTGGTCTTGACCTTGTTCTCGTAGCCGGCGTACGAGTGCACCACGTACCAGTCGCCGGGCGCGTAGCGCAGCTTCTGGCGCAGCTCGGCGACCGGGTCGAAGTCCTCGTCCGGGGCCGGCTCGGTGGTCGGGAACTCCGGCTCGCTGGCGGCCTCGACTGACTCGTTGTTGGCCGCCGTCGCCACCGTGGACTGCTCGTCCGGGGTTCCGGCGGTCTCGTCGTACTCAGGCACGCTCGCTCACTTCCGTCAGTATCGCTGTCCGCAGGTCAGCTGGGCTCGCCGAAGACCCACAGCACCGCCTTGGCGAAGCCGTAGTCCAGGCCGGCCACGATCGCCAGCATCACCGCGACGAAGGTGACCACCACAGCCGTATAGGTCAGCAGCTCCTTGCGGGTCGGCCAGATGACCTTACGCAGCTCTGCCACGACCTCGCGGAAGAACCGCGCGATGCGGGCGAACAGCCCGATCCGCTCGGCGTCCTTGCGGGTCTTCCGGCCCTCGGCCGGCTCGGCCTGCGCCCGCTTACGGGTCGCGGTGCCGCCCCGCGAGACCGCCTCGTCCGCGTCGGTGGCGTCGTCGTCGGCCACGTCGTCGACGGTTGCGTCGTCGTTCAGACGCTCGTCGCCGTCGTCCTCGCCGCGGCGCTTGCTCTCGGCCACTTCGCCCTCCGTGCGGGTATGGGGTCGCACGCCGGGCGGCGTGCGCGGCGTGTTGGTCACGCCGGCCGGACCAACCGTCCCGCGACGGGCCGCGGCCGGCGGACCGGCCGGGAGGGCCCGAACGCCTCGGAACCACCCCACCGGTGCCACCACCACGGGCCGGACGCCACCGGTGAGGGCGGCGCGACCCACGGAACGGTCAGGCCTGAGGCGCAGGGGTGACAGGACTTGAACCTGCAGCCTGCGGTTTTGGAGACCGCTGCTCTGCCAATTGAGCTACACCCCTGTGCGGCAACTCACCTCCACCCGGACATGTTGTGCCGAGCGGGGGTCACTTGCCCCACGGCGGACCAGTGTACGGGTAGTCGTGCGACTTTCCCAACCGGTCTGCCCCTCGCGCGTCGGGCGGACCCTCAGCGCGTCGAACGGATCAGTGCCCGAGCCTGCGACAGCACCTTCTCACCCTGGCAGGTGGCGGTGATGTCGAGCCTGGTCAGGCCCGCATCGGTGACCTCCTTGACCACCGCCGACACCTCGATCTCGGTGCCCTCGTCGGTGTCCGGAACGACCACCGGGCGGGTGAACCGGACGCCGAAGTCGACCACCGCGTCCGGCGCGCCGGCCCAGCCGGCCACCGCCCGCCCGACCAGCGCCATGGTGAACATGCCGTGGGCGATGACGCCCGGCAGCCCGACGGCGGTGGCGGTGCGGTCGCTCCAGTGGATCCGGTTGAAGTCGCCCGAGGCACCCGCGTAGCGGACCAGGTCCGCGCGGGTCACCCGGTACGTCTGGGTGGGCAGCTCCATGTCCTCAGGCCTCCCCGCGTACGACGATCTTGGACCACACTGCGACCACCGGCTCACCGTCCACAGTGCTCACATCGGTGCGGGTGGTCAGGAAGCCGTGCCCGCCCCGGGTGGTGACCTCCTCGATGGTGCTCACGCACACCAGCTCGTCCCCGGCCACCACCGGCCGGGTGTACGCGAACCGCTGGTCGCCGTGCACCACGCGGCTGTAGTCCACGCCGAGCGCCGGGTCCTCGACGATCTGCCGGCTGGCCGCCATCGTGACGACCACCGGGAACGTCGGCGGCGCCACCACGTCGGGGTGGCCGAGCGCCCGGGCCGCCTCCGGGTCGTGGTGAGCCGGGTCGGTCGCGCCGACGGCGGTGGCGAACTCGCGGATCTTTTCTCGGCCCACCTGATAGGGGGCGGTCGGCGGGTACGTCCGGCCGACGAAGGACGGGTCCAGGGACATGCCGCCGAACCTACACGGAAAATACGAACGCCGATCCGCCCGGTCGGGCGGCCCGGAGGCCACCCGTCAGGTGGATCGGCGTTCGAGAAGCTGCTGCGAGCCGGCTGCACCGGCCCCGATCAGCGGGTCTCGCGGTGGACGGTGTGCTTGCCGTCCCGGGGGCAGAACTTCTTCAGCTCGATGCGGTCCGGGTCGTTACGGCGGTTCTTGCGCGTGATGTAGTTGCGCTCCTTGCACTCCACACACGCCAAAGTGATCTTCGGCCGGACATCGGTCGCCTTCGCCACGGCGGAGTGCCTTCCTCGCTCACGGATAACAACTACGGCGTGTCAGCGTACGCGCTGACGACGCGGACATGCAAAGTGGGCGCCTGTGGCGCCCATCCCACCGGCCACCGGGCTGGGCCCGGAGGACGAGAGTAGCGGTGGCCGGACTTGAACCGGCGACACAGCGATTATGAGCCGCTTGCTCTGCCATCTGAGCTACACCGCCGTGGCGGGTCCAGCCGGACCCTCTGAGCCCCCTTACGGAATCGAACCGTAGACCTTCTCCTTACCATGGAGACGCTCTGCCGACTGAGCTAAGGGGGCCTGCTCGATCACCCCGGGGGGTGTCGCGCAGGGGAAACAGTACACGACCGCGTCGCGCAGGTGAAATCGGATCCCCCAGGTGAGTGTCAGCCCTGGTCAGGGCACAACTCGCAGGCGCGGCAGCTCCCCCGCGACCACCGTCTCCGGGTCGACCTGGGCGCCGAACCAGGCCTCCAGCCGCTCGTACGGCAGGGGGCGGCTGAACAGGAAACCCTGCCCGATCTCACAGCCGATGTCCTGGAGCAGCTCCAACGTCAGCTCGCTCTCCACGCCTTCGGCCACCACCGCGAGGCCGAACTGCTGGGACAGCGTCACCACCGCGTTGACGATCGCCAGGTCGCCCGGATCGGTCGCCATGCCCTGCACGAACGACCGGTCCACCTTCACCTCGTGCACCGGCAGCCGGCGCAGTTGCGCCAGGGACGAGTTGCCGGTGCCGAAGTCGTCCACCGAGAGCCGGACACCCAGGTCACGCAGGCTGCGCAGGGTGGGTATGGGACGTTCGGTGCCGTCCAGGACACCCGCCTCGGTGACCTCCAGCGTCAGCCGCTGCGGCGGTACGCCGTACTCGGCCAGCAGATCGCGTACCAGCGCCGGGAAGTGCTGGTCGGTGAGCGTACGCGCGGCGAGGTTGACCGCGACGGACAGCGGCTGTTCGCCGTGGCTCCAGTCGCGGCTGCGCCGCAGGCTCTCCCGGAGCACGAACTCGGTGAGCCGGCCGAGCTGACCGGTGTGCTCGGCCACCGCCACGAAGTCGTCCGGTGCGACACTGCCGTGCGCCGGGTGCTCCCACCGGGCCAGGCACTCCACGCCCACCAGGCGGCGGTCCCGCAGCGTGACCTTGGGCTGGAAGTAGACCTCCAGCTCGCCCTCGTCGAGCGCCCGTTGCAGGTCACCGGCGAGGCCGAGCCGGCGCATCGACCGTGATTCCAGCGCCGGACTGTAGAGCTGGATGCTGCCCGGTACCGACTTCGCCGCGGTGGCCGCCAGGTCGACGCGTTGCAGCAGCGCCACCGCGTCGCTGCCGTGGTCCGGGTGGACGGCCACCCCGACGACCGTGTCCACGTCCAGGGTGAGCGCGTCGAAGACCATCTCGTCGCGGATCTGCTCCCGGATCTGGTTCGCCAGTTCCAGGGCCGCCTCGGCGCTCTCCAACCGGAGCGTCACCAGGAACTCGTCACCGCCGGCGCGGCCGACGAGCGCCGAGGAGGGCGCGCAGGCGCGCAGTCGCTCAGCCACCTCGACCAGCACCTTGTCACCCGCGGCGTGGCCCAGCGACTCGTTCACCTGGCGGAGCCGGTCGACGTCGAAGAGCAGCAGCGCCACCACCTCACCCGGGGCGCGGATCTTGACCGCCTCCGCCACCGACGAGGTGAGGCGCCGCCGGTTGGGCAGCCCGGTGAGCACGTCGTGCTCGGCGTCGTGTCGCAGCCGGTCGACCAGGCGGGAGTTCTCCAGCGCTACAGCGGCGTGCGCGGCCACCGTCTCGAAGACGGGGATGTCGCCGGGGGCGAAGTGACCGATGTCGCTGAGCCGGTTGGTCACCTCGAGCGTGCCGATCACAGCCTGACCGGAACGCAGCGGCACGACGATGGCGTCCTTGACCCGCTCCTCCCCCGCGGTCTGCCGCAACGCGGGATCGCCGCCGAGCCAGCGGCCGAACGAGAGGGTGCGACCCTTCTTGCGCACCTGCTGCCGCAGGCTCGCCGGGGTCGGCGCCAGGTCCAGCAGGCCGGGGGTGTCCACCCGGGCGGTGAGCAGCACCTCGGGATGCCGGCCCTGGGCGGGCAGCCAGAGCGTCGCGTACTCGGCCTGCATCAGCGCGCGTACCCGGTCGAGCAGGATGTCGGCGAGCGACCGCTCGGTGCCGGAGGCGAGGAGCCGGGTGAGCTCGTACATCCCGGCCAGCGTCCGATGCTGACGGAAGAACTGGGAGTAGGAGTGGTAGACCAGGACCAGGCCGCTGAAGAGGGCGGCGAGCAGCAGGGCCGACCACCACGTCGTCCGCAGGGCGATCAGGACGAGCAGGCCGATCGCCACGTTGATGGCGGCGGTGAGCAGAGCGGTCGGCATGCTGCGCAGCGCGTCCCGCCCGGCCGGCCAGCCCTGAAGCAGCACGTGCACACCGACCACGCTCACGAGGCTGACCAACGTGACCACGCAGACGGCGAGGAACAGCGACCCCCACGTCCCCGGGCCGACGTTGCGCAGCGGCGGCAGCGCCAGGAGGACGAGACTGGCCAGCGAGGTTGCGGCGGCGGCCTTGGCGACGTTGAACCACAGCTTCGCCGCGCCAAAGCGGTGCGAGACGCTCCAGACCAGCACCGAGAGTGTGTAGATCAGTACGACACTCAACGGGGGCAGGAAGTAGAGCGCCACGATGAGTGGCACCTCGGTCAGCGTCACGCCCACCGACTGGCGCCGGACGTAGACGTTAAGCGCAGCGAAGCTGATCCCCGCCATGACGACGAAGAACACGAAGGCGAGCGGCCACTCGCCGAACGGTTGATCGGCAACCAGCGCGACGCAGGTGCTGAAGACCACCGCCAGCAGCGCCAGAGGGGCGGTGACGAGCCAGGCACGTTCCGTCGACCTGCGAGGTCGGCCCTGGCCTACCATGCCCCTCCTACCCGAGACGCCGTCCGCCGGGGGCGGACGGCTCGATGATTCAGCGCAGGGCGCCCATCGTCCAGACGATGTCGGCGAGTTGCGCGCCACCAGTGCCGGGGATGACGCCGAAGGCGCCTGCGACGGCGGCGAGCACGAGGAGCGAGCCGAACAGGCGGCCCAGCGTTCGACCAGACATGATTGCTCCTGTCGGGAGATTGCCACAGGGATGGTGAAGGTTTCCCGATCGTGCCACAACGCCGGGGGGCAGAAAAGCGGAGAGGGCGCGCCCAGCCCGAGTAGCTGTCAGGTTCCGCCGTTCGGCCCGGCCGACCGCGACACGCAGCCAGGTCACGGGGGTGCAGGGGGTTCAGCCGCTTCGTCCACTGCGGATTCCCACCTTCACCCACGAAGGGGATCAAGTCACGCGAAAGCCCACACCACCAGCCCGGGCCGCCCGGCCGGCTCCGCCCGGCCGATCCGCCCCGGTGGAACGCCACCGGACCCGCGGGCATTGACCACCATACCTGCCTGCGTCATGAACGCCAGAGGACGATTCCCTCATTCACGCCGGAACCGACCGTCGGACACGAGATCGGAACGCACCTGCGCGTCGGGGCGCTTCGACCACAGCGATGACCGGACGACGAGGACCGGGCGTTCGCGGCGCAGGATCCGCGACCGCTGTTTCGTCGTCGAGCAACCGCGGCCACGGGCGTGCCGGATCACGGTCGGGCTCACTGAATGCCTCGAAGACGACGGCCGGCGGAGGCGCTTGACCGCAGGGGGTGCCGGCCCGGGCCGCCCGCCCACCGCCCCACCGTCTCGATCATGAAGTCGGCGGCGATAAATCGGGCACCAGACACCGTCAACTTCATGATCACCTGGGTGGGCGGCGGCAGCGCGGGCATCCCCACCCGCCCCCATCCGCGCCGGGATCAAGGAGCTTGTTTCACGCTGCTCAGGCTGTTTCCCAGTCGTCGGTGGCACACCCGACCTCGAAGCTCCACCAGCCCTCCGCCTCGCCCTGTTGCAGGACAGCCTTGATCGCGGGGAGATCTGCACTACCCGGCACGGTGAAAGCGACAAGAGGCAGTTCCATGCTGAACGTCTCGCCGCCGAGGCCGAAGGGCGCCAGGCGGTCGTAGACGGCTTCGGCGCTTGGCCCGAGCGGGCCACGGGGCCTCGGCAGGACTCTGACCGTGCAGTTGCCCGACGCCTCGACCCGTCCGGTTGCCCAGCGAAGTCCGTCAGGGCCCATGGTGAACCGCACGACGTCTCCCTCAGCCACACCGTCCTGAAGGAACGGAACGTTGCAGATGCGAGCCATGCCAGGACCGGCAGCGACACCCCACAGGCCCTCTGTGTCGTAGGGCAGCCAGCCTTCCCGCGGGACGAACTTGAACCAGATCTTGATGAGCTGGTCTCCGGCAGGAAGATCCCGGTCTGGGGCAGGAAAGGGCATAGCCGACATCATCCCTGGTGTAGGAAACTCTTACTTCACCTCAAGCGCGATCGCGGCCAGGCGGCACGGAAGCCGAACCGGTCGCCCGTCGCGGGTCGGAGCTGCCGACTGCCGCGCCGTCCAACTCCCGGACTGGCTTGCCCTCGGGCCGCCCGACGCGGCAGGCAGCGCACCAGCGCCGAGCCGTCAGCCGGTCGCTACCCGCCCGGTTCCCGGCAGTCGGGCACGCTGACCGACATCAGCGTTCCTGACCGCAGGAGCGTCCTCGGCAGCGAGATCGACCCGTCCGCGATCTGTCCACGACAAGTCGTAGACGGCTGGACTCAGCCGGCACTCCGCCAGACGAATGACAACGGCCCCCGATCAGCATTCCTGCTGGTCAAGGGCCGCATCCGCACCTGGCGGCGGGTAGTGGATTCGAACCTCTGTAGCTTTCGCTACGGATTCACAGAACGCTACTCGCGCGCTGCGGCCAGCGGAAACACCATCAAGTGCCCGGCTGGCGTCACGGATACGACACAGAGACACCAACCCGCACACAGCTAGCTCCGGGCGCTCGCCCCCTCTGCTGGGAGCGGTCAGCACCTATAGACAAAAAGATCATCAACCAAGGGCTGCTTCCGTGATCGGCCGGGGTTCACGCAGGACCTCAGGAGGTTGAAGATCAAGTTAGGCCCACGTACCGACCGGGTCAGCCACCGGACCGGCGACGAGCGGCCCGCCACCGCTCAGGGTCCAGGGTCTGGCGAACTCCTGACATCGCCACGTGCGCGAGGTTCCCTTCGGCTGCCTGTCGGTCGATCCGACCGGCCGACTGGAAGCCCAGCTTCTGCAGCACCCGGATGGACGGGTGGTTGTCCCGAACGGTGTCGGCGCGGATTTCCCGGACGCCGGGCTGGGCGACAAGGTGGTCCAACAGCAGGGTCGCCGCCCGGGTCGCCACTCCCCGGCTCTGCCGGCCCGGTAGGACGGTGAAGTAGATCTCAACGACGCCGGGAGCCTCCGTCGGGGCGGCACCCACCGAACCGAGATAGCTGTCGTCGGAGGCGTCGGCGATGGTCAGGGACAGGACCTCGTCTTCGGTGCCGTACGACGAGATGACGTAGTCGAGCATGGCCCGCGCGCCCTCGACGGACTTCTGCTCTGGGGTGAACGCCATGTACCGGGTGGCGTCGGGGTCGGTCAGGAAGCGCGCGAAGGCGTCCAGGTCCGCAGGCTTGTGCGGCCGGATCACGATGTCGCCGTCGCGGATCGATGGCGGGCAGGTCAGTTGCACTCGGTGTGACTCCTAAACAGGCTGGGCTGGCGGATGGCGGCCGTCGACGACCGCGGCACCGAGCGACCCTAACAACCCACGCTGGAGCCGCCGACCACTTTCCGGCGGGCGCCGGCGGCGGCCGTCAGGCCCGGGTGAACTCAGGCGGCGGATCCGGCTGCCCCAGGACGGATCGTTGCCCACCGCGTCGCTCGGCATCGGGAACTCTCCCGCCCTACCGGGAGTGTTCACCGGTCTCGCCATGGTCATCGGAGCCGTGACCGGACTCGTGCGGCTGTCCCTCTAGACAGACTGGCGAGGGGCGCCGGATCGGCTTGATCTCGGTGACACGCATATGACACAGCCAGCGAGATCGAGCGGGCTGGAGCGAGACCGAGCGAGACTCACAGAAGAGGCCCCTGACCGGCGTTCTCGCTGGTCAGGGGCCTCTTTGTGCACCTGGTGGCGGGTAGAGGATTCGAACCTCTGAAGCTTTCGCGACGGATTTACAGTCCGCTCCCATTGGCCGCTCGGGCAACCCGCCAGGGCACACCACCGCGTCGCAACGCGGCAGCGGAAGCAAGGATAGCGGTTGCCCCCGGCACTGCCGCAACCGGGTACCGTCAGGAGGTCCCACGCTGGTCAGCGCGGGACGGACCAGGACAGACCGCCGGACAGCAGGAGCATGAGCATGGCAGCGAACCCGTCGTTCGACATCGTGAGCAAGGTCGACCGGCAGGAGGTCGACAACGCCGTCCGCCAGTCGGAGAAGGAGCTCTCGACGCGGTTCGACTTCCGCGGCACCGGCGCGGAGATCTCTTGGTCGGGCGAGGAGGCGATCAGCCTCCAGGCGGAGACCGAGGAGCGGGTCCGGGCCGCGCTGGACGTCTTCAAGGAGAAGCTGGTCAAGCGGAACATCTCGTTGAAGTCGCTCGACGCCGGCGAGCCCCGGCAGTCGGGCAAGATCTTCAAGATCGACGCCAAGGTGGTGCAGGGCATCGACTCGGACAAGGCCAAGGCGATCAGCAAGAAGATCCGCGACGAGGGCCCGAAGGGCGTGCAGGCGCAGATCCAGGGCGACCAGCTCCGCGTCACGGGCAAGAAGAAGGACGACCTCCAGTCCGTCATCACGCTGCTCAAGGGCGAGGACTTCGGGCTGGCTCTCCAGTTCACGAACTACCGGTGAGCACGACCGTGTCGTGGCCGGTGACCGGGCCGGTCACCGGCCACGACGCGGGTCAGCGGCCCCGCAGCGGCCGGAACGCGGCCCGCATCTCGGCCGCGAACAGCTCCGGCTCCTCCCACGCGGCGAAGTGCCCGCCCGTGTCGACCTCGTTGAAGTACGCGACGCCGGGGTAGACCGCCTCGACCCAGCTGCGCGGCGCCGCCCAGATCTCGTCGGGGGACGCGGTGAACGCGACAGGCACCTTGGCCGGCGGCCGGGCCTGGCCGGCCTCCTTGGCGGCGGCCAGGAACCGGCCGAACTCCCAGTACCGCCGGGCGGACGAGGCGCCGGTGCCGGTCAGCCAGTAGAGCGTGATGTTGTCGACGACGCTGTCCTGGGTCAGGCCACCGACCGGTGTGCCGTCGACGAACGCGCGGGAGATCTTGTAGTAGCTGTCGGTGTCGTGGTCGAGCATCCAGGCGGCCAGCCCGACGGGTGAGTCCAGCAGCGAGTAGCCGATGGTCTGCGGCCGGGTGGTCTGCTCCAGGAAGTAGCCGAACCCGGCCGTCGTGAACAGCTGGAGTGCGTCGTGGGCCGCGCGTTCCTGCTCGGACTTCGCCGGCAGCTCGTCCTTGAGGTCGATCGCCCCGGCGAGCAGGTTGACATGGACGCCGAGCAGCCCGTCCGGTCCCTGGCGGGCCATCGCGTCGGTGACCGCGGCCCCCCACGTCGCCGCCCTGGGCGACGTAGCGGGTGTAGCCGAGGCGGCGCATCAGCTCGGCCCAGGCGGCGGCGATGCGGCCGTTCTCCCAGCCGGGTTCGGTCGGCGCGCCGGAGAAGCCGTAGCCGGGCACGGACGGCTGGGCCAGCGGGTCGCCGCGATCCGGCGGTGCAGATCGGCGATGGTCTCGTCCGGCGTGTCGAGCCGGAAGGGGCGGATGTCGTCGGTGGCCATGGCCTGCACCTTTCGCGTCGAGTGGACGGGCGCGGAACACCGGCGGGAACGATCAGTCTGGCAGGGGCCGGACGCCTGCCGGGCCGGAACGACGGTCCCGCCGGTTGCCACCGTTTCCGGCCCTGTTTCTGCCGTCAGGCGACTTCCTTGGGGTACGGGCCGGGCATGCGGTCGGGTGGGAGCCATGACGCCCGCGATGCTCCTCCCCTATCGCCCGGTGCTCGGTCAACCGGTGCTGCGCCGGCTGCTGCCCGGACTCGCGACCTCCGCTCTCGGTGACGGGCTCGCCCTGGTCGCGGTGACGTGGCTGGCCCTGCAACTCGCCCCCGAGGGGCAGCGCGGCACCTGGACGGCGTTCGCGGTGGCGGCGTACACGCTGCCGGGAGCGGCCGGCACGCTGCTGCTCGGACGGTGGTTGGGTGGACGGAGCGGGGCCCAGCTCGCCGGTTGGGACGCGACCGTGCGGGCCGCCGCGTTGGGGGCGATCCCGGCCGCCCACCTCGCGGGGGTGCTGGACGTCGGCCTCTACGTCGCCTTGCTCGCGGTGTCCTCGCTCCTGCATCCGTGGGGGTCGGCCGGTCGCTTCACGCTCGTGGCCGAGCTGCTGCCGCAGCGGCACCACCTGGCCGCGAACGCGCTGCTCGGGGTGTTCGGCCAGGCGGCGACGATCGTCGGCCCGCCGCTCGCCGGTCTCCTCATCGCCTGGGCCGGCGCGGTGTGGGTGATCGCGATCGACGCGGTCAGCTTCGCCGTGCTGGCCGTCAGCTACCGCCTCGTCGTCCCGGCCGTCCGCCGTGAAAGCGCCGTCCGGAGTGAAGGCGCCCGCCGTGAAGGCAGCGTCCGCCACCAGGCCGGAGACCAGCACGAGGACGGAGACCGCGAGGGCGGAGACCGCCACGAGGGCCCGACGGCCGGACCGTCGCGTACGTCGGGATTCCGGATCATCGCGCGGGACCGGTCGCTGCTCGGCCTGCTGTCGCTGTCCTTCGCGTTCTTCTTCCTCTTCGGACCGTTCTACGTGGCCATGCCGGTGCACGTCACCGACGACCTGCGCGCCTCCGCCGGGACGCTCGCGGCCTACTACACCGCGTTCGGCGTCGGGTCGCTGCTCGGCGGGCTGCTCACCGGCCACCTGCGCGGACGGCCGCTGCGGACCACGCTCGCCGGCATCGTCGCGCTGTTCGGCGCCGCGCTGCTCCCGCTCGGCCTGGGCGCGCCGGTCGTCCTGTCGCTGCCCGCGTTCGCGCTCGCCGGCCTGGTCTGGGCGCCCTATCAGCCGACCGCGACAGCGCTTTTCCAGCGCCGCGTCGGCACCGTGGACCTCCCCCGCGTGCTGTCGGCAAAGGGTGCGGTCACCGTGCTGGCGGTGCCGCTGGGAACGATGCTCGGCGGTCCGGCGACCGCGCTGCTCGGGGCACGCCCCACGCTCTTGGCGTGCGCGGTGACGATCCTCGCGCTGAGCCTGGCCGCCGCAACGGCCGCCGCAAGCCCCGGCCCCGGAGCGCGGTCCACGAGGCGGACCGGACCGTGGGCGACGGGCCCCCGCGACCAGCCCGGCCGGGTGGACGCGCCGGATCGAGTACGACCCGGCGCGCCCTGATCCGGGTGCAACCGCGGCAGCCGCATCGGGGTGTCGTGTGGTGAGAGCGGACACGGGAGGTGGGCATGGACGGCGGCGTGGAGCGGGTGGTGACC
Source organism: Micromonospora sp. WMMB482 (assembly GCF_019038635.1). NCBI lineage: Bacteria > Bacillati > Actinomycetota > Actinomycetes > Micromonosporales > Micromonosporaceae > Micromonospora > Micromonospora sp. WMMB482. Next base: position 1,485,247 of record NZ_JAHOPD010000020.1, read on the forward strand.
GCCGGCGGGTGAGCGGTCAGGCGGCGAGCGACTGCTCGGCGCGTACCGCTGTGGCCTCGGCCCGGGCGATCGGGCCACCGGGCAGCGCGGCGACCGCGGCCCCGACGGCGACCGCCGCCCCGGCGAAGACGAACGCCCACGAGACGCCACCGGCGTGGTCGATGATCAGGCCCGCGATCGAGCCGCCGGCGGCGCTCGCCGCGACCGACATGGTCACCACCCAGGTGTACGCCTCGTTCAGCATGCCGGCCGGAGTGATCCGCCCGACGAGTGTGTTCTCCAGGGTGAGAGCGGGTGCGATGGCCGCGCCGCCGAGCACCAGCGCGACGCCCAGCGCCGTCGGGTCGGGAATGAACGCGAAGACGATGAGGCTGGCCGCGACGGTGCCGAGCAGCCAGGCGAACTGGCGGGTCATGTTGGCGGCGGGCTTGCGTACGCCGAACCAGAAACCACCGATGGCGCTGCCGATGCCCCAGACTGCGAGCAGCACGCCGGCCAGGCTCTCGGGGTCGTCGGCGCCGGAGTTCCCGGCGAAGGCCGGGACGATGACGCCGGAGGCGCCGAACGCGATGCCGAGGCTCGCCACGCAGAGCAGCAGCGCGGGGAAGCCGCCGAGCCGCAGCGGGCCGAGGCCCCGGGCGTGGTGCTCACGCGCGTGTGGGCGCCAGCCGCGCATGACCCGGCCGAGCGCGACGGTACCGGTGCCCACGAGGGTGACCACCGCGGCGCCGACGAGCGCGGCGGAGGCGTCGGCGAGCAGCACGAAGCCCGCCACCAGCAGTGGGCCGACCACGAACACGACCTCGAACAGCGTGGTCTCGGCGGCGAGCGCGGTGTTGCGCAGGTGCGCCCGGCCGGTGGCGGGTGCGGTGAGGTCGTTCCAGGCGCCCCGGATCGCGGCGGTCAGCGGCGGATACGTGGCGCCGGCCAGGCCAGCGGCCAGGTAGATCAGCCCGACGTTGCCGCTGTCGGAACGGGTGGCGACGAGCAGCCCGATCAGGGCGAGCGGGTGGGCGAGCGCGGTGACCAGCAGGACGGGGGCGGGTCCGACCCCGTCGGCGATCCGGCCGGCGACCGGGCTGAGCGCGGCGCCGGAGAGCGCGTAGATGCCGCCGGCGACGGCGGCCAGGGAGTACCGGCCGGTGACCTGCTCCACGACGAGCAGCAGCGCCAGCGGGGTCATGCCGATCCCGAGCCGGCCGATGATGCCGAGGATCAGCAGCATCGGCGCGCCGGGGATCCGCCAGACGCCCTGGTACTGGCGCAGTGCGGCCACGGTGTGCACCTCCGGGAAGTAACGAGTGACTCAGCCTTCGACCCTAACGCCCCTGCTGGCCGGAACGGTGGTCGAGTCGGTCACATCGGGCTCCCGGTGCGGGGCTGCCTTACCCGCCGGGAACGAGTAGGTTCGGTGATCGAACGGAGTCCATGCCTACGGCGAGTCGGCCGCCGCCGTGATCGGAGGTCGGATGAGCGGCATGGCTGTCGCGCCGTTGCGGGTCGAGATCTACTCCCTGTACGGCGACGCCCGGCCCGCCGAGCCCGCGTCCGCCACCCTCCGGGGTTCGCTGCCGGTCCGTGCGGTCCAGCAGTGCCCACCGGTCACTGCCGACTACGAGCCGGTCGGCGTCGAGGAAACGGACCCGTCGGATCGATGACCGACACCGCGACGCCCGCTCCCGGCTACCGGGCACTGTTCCGGCATCCGGTCGCGGTCCGGCTGCTCGTCGCCCGGGGCGTCTCCGAGCTGGGTGACTTCGTCGGGCTGGCGGCCCTGCTGCTGCTCGCGTACGACCAGACCGATTCGGTCCTCGGTCCGGCCGCCGTGTACGCCGCCCGCACGGTGCCCGCCCTGCTCGTCGCGACGGTGTTCAGCGGCTGGCTGGACGTGCCGGCCCGGCGCACCATGCTGGTCGGGCTCTCGCTGGCCGGTGCGGTGCTCATCGCCGTACCGGCTGCGGCACCCCGGCCGGTGCCGGCGATCGTGGCGGCCGGGCTGCTCGGCGCGGTCCGGGCCGCGTACGCGAGCGTGCACGTGGCGATCACGGCCGAGGCGGTGGAGACGCCGCTGCGGCTGCCGCTGTTCGGGCTCTCCGCCTTCGCCAACCAGAGCGGCCAGGTCGTCGGCCTGCTCGCCGGGGCGAGTGTGACGGTGGCGCTCGGCCCTCGGGTGGCGCTCGTGATCGACCTGGTCTCGTTCCTGCTCGCGGCGGTGGTCCTCGCCGGCCTGCCGGTGCGCTGGCAGGAGCACCGGGGTCCACGGCCGCCCGCCACCGCGGGCATCCGGATCATCGCCGCCCATCCGGTGCTGCGGGGCGTGGCGCTGCTGACCCTGGCCACCGTCCTGTCCGGCGGGCTGCCGGAGACGCTCGCCCCGGATCTGGCCTCTGGCGGGTGGCGGCCGGTCGTGCTGGCGGCGTCGTCGTTCGGCGGCGCGGTGTTCGTGCTGGTGGTGGGACGGCGGGGATGGCTGGCCCGGGTGACCGGTCAGGTGGTGGCGGCGAGCGCGCTCGGCGCCGCGCTGCTGCTGGCCGGTCTGCTGGTGGCGCTCGACGCCCCGGTGTGGGCGCTCGCCGGGGCGAACGCGCTCGTCGGAGCGGGCGGCGGGTGGCTGATCGGCGCCCAGGCCACGTTCGCGCGGCTGGCGCCGCGGGAGCGGATGGGGCAGGTGGAGGCGACGATCGTGGCCGGCAACATTGTGCTCTCCGGCGTCGGGATCTTCCTGCTCGGCGGCTTGGCGGTGCTGCTCGGCCCGGCCGCCGCCTACCTGGCGGCGGGGGTGGTGCTGCTCGCCGTGGTGCTGGTCGCCCGGCCGGACCGGCTGCCCGAGCCGGCCGTGCCCTGACGGCCGCCCGGGGCAAGACTGCCCAGACACGACGCCGCCCGCGTCCGGGTGGACGCGGGCGGCGCGGTGGTCACGCGGGTCAGCGCTGGAACTGCACCGGCCCGGAGTTGCGGGCCATCTGCTCCAGGCGGGCCACCCGCTGCTCCATCGGCGGGTGGGTGGCGAACATCGCGGCGATGCCGCCGCCCCGCTTGAACGGGTTGTCGATCATCAGGTGCGCGGTGCTGGCGAGCTGGCCCTGCGGCGCCAGCGGACGGGCCTGCGTACCCATGTGGATCTTACGAAGGGCGCTGGCCAGGGCCAGCGGGTCGCGGCTCAGCTCGGCGCCGGACTGGTCGGCCTGGTACTCCCGGCTCCGGCTGATCGCGAGCTGGATCACCGTGGCGGCGATCGGGCCGAGGATCAGCGTGAGCAGCAGCACGGCCGGGTTCGGGCCGTCCTCGTCGTCCGAGGAGCCCAGCGGGATGAACCAGGCCAGGTTCGCCAGCATGGTGATGATGCCGGCCAGGCCGGCCGCCACGCTGGAGATCAGGATGTCCCGGTTGTAGACGTGGGACAGCTCGTGCCCGATCACGCCGCGCAACTCCCGGTAGTCCAGGATCTCCACGATGCCCTGGGTCACGCAGACCGCCGCGTTCTCCGGGTTACGACCGGTGGCGAACGCGTTGGGCTGCGAGGTCGGGCTCACGTAGAGCCGGGGCATCGGCTTGCCGGCCTGCGTGGAGAGCTCCCGCACCATCTGGTAGAGCTCGGGGAACTGTGCCTCGCTGACCGGTTGCGCCTTCATCGAGCGCAGTGCGAGCTTGTCGGAGTAGAAGTAGGTGACGCCGTTCATCAGCAACGACACGACGACGGCGATGACGAGACCGCCGCTACCGCCGAACCAGTAGCCGACCGCGAGGATCAGCGAGGTCAACAGGCCGAGCAGCGCTGCGGTCTTGAGACGGTTGTGATGCACGATCTCTCCTTCGGTGCACGGGCCTTGCGGGAGGCCCGCTGACCGGTTCAACACACCGGTACCCGTCAACCATCCGGCTCATGGCTGAAAGTTGGCTGGATGTTGCTGTGGGCACGCTGAAGCGGTCGCCCACCCGGGCAGGAACCGGTCAGCGCGACGCCACGTCCAGCACGAGCTGCGGTGCGAAACCGATCACCACCGCCGCGGCGGTGGCCACGCCGAGCGCCAGCACCACGGTCCGGGCGGGTCGGACCGTCGCCGCGCCGACAGGCGTCGCGTAGAGAGACGCGGTGACCCGCAGGTAGTAGGCCAGGCCGATCACCGCGTTCAGCGCCACCACGAGCGCCAGCCATCCCGCGTGCCCGGCCAGCAGCGCGCGTACCACTGTCACCTTGGCGAACAGCCCGGCCAGGCCCGGCGGCAGCCCGGCCAGCCCGATCAGCGCCAGCGCGAACGCGCCGCCCACCCACGGGTGTCGCCGGGCCGCGCCGCGCAGGTCGGCGAGCGTGCCGCCGTCACCGTCCGCCGGGCGCAACGCCACCACCGCCGCGAACGCGGCCAGCTCCAGCAGCACGAAGAAGACGGCGTACGCGACCGCTGCCGCGTACGCGACCGCCCGCGCGTCGCCGGTGCGGCCCGCGGCCAGCGCCAGCGCGCCCAGCGGGGCCAGGATGTACCCCGCCTGGGCCACCGACGACCAGGCGAGCAACCGCACGGTACGCCGCTGACGCAGCGCCACCAGGTTGCCGACGGTCATGGTCAGCACAGCCAGCGCCGCCAGCACCGGGCCGGTCATGTCCCCCGGCAGCGCCCGCTGCACCACCGCCAGCAGCGCCACCACGCCACCGAGCTTCGAGGCGGTCGACAGGTAGGCGGCCACCGGCAGCGGCGCGCCGTCGTAGGTGGCGGGGGCCCACGCGTGGAACGGCACGGCGGCGACCTTGAACGCCAGCCCGGCCACCACGAGCGCCACCGCGACGCCGGTCAGCGGCAGATCGGTCAGGTCGGCGCGGGCGGCCAGCGTGGCGCCGAGCCGGTCCAGGTGCAGCGTGCCGGTGACCGCGTAGAGCAGTGCCGCGCCGAGCAGCGTCACAGTGGTGGCGACCACGCTCACCACGAAGAACGTCACCGCCGCCTCCGCGCCCGCGAGGCTGTCCCGCCGCAGGCCGACCAGCACGTACAGCGGCAGCGTCAGCGTCTCCAGCGCCACGATCAGCGTGATCAGGTCACCCGCGGCACCGAGCACCACGCCGCCGGTCATCGCGCAGGCGAGCAGGAAGCAGTACTCGCCGACCGGGGTACGACCGGCGCGCAGCAGCGGGCCGGACAGCGTCAGCACGCCGAGCGTGAGCAGCGCGATCACGGCCCCGACCAGGGCCGCCCGGCCACCCCACACCCAGGAGCAGTCCGCGCCCACGCAGAACGTGCGCCGCTCACCGGCCGCCCCGACCAGTGCCGCGCCGGCCGCGGTGCCGGCCGCGCCGAGCGCCGCCACCGCCACCGTGACGGCGGGCCGGGCCACCAGCAGGTCGAACAGGAGCACCAGGACGGCCGTGCCGGCGGCCAGGTACGCAGGCAGCATCGCCAGGTTGTCGACAGGCTGCACCAGGCTCACGGGACGACCCCCAGCAGCGCCTCCACCGGACCGGAGGCGTACGACAGCACGAGCGCCGGGGCCAGACCGACCGCGAGCGCGAGCAGCACGAGCGGCGCCCAGGCGGTCAGCTCCGCCCCGGCCAGCCCGGGTGCGAGACCGGCCACCGCCGGGCTGGGCCGTCCGTGCGTGACCCGGCGCAGCAGCCGCAAGAAGTACGCGGCGGTGAGCGCCCCGCCCAGCGCGGCCAGCACGGCCAGCGTGAGCCAGAGCGGGCCGCCCCGCTGCACGGCGGCGACCACGGCGAACGCCTCACCCCAGAACCCGGCCAGGCCGGGCAGCCCCAGCGAGGCGACAGCCGCGAAGCCGAGCAGCCCGGCGAGCCGGGGCGCGGTCTCCCGCAGCCCGGACAGCTCGGCCAGCGAGCCGGTGTGCGCGCGGTCCTTGACCGCTCCGGCGAGGAAGAACAGCAGGCCGGTGATGACGCCGTGGGCGATGTTGCCGATCAGCGCGGCCTGGATTCCGGTGGCGGTGAGCGTGGCGACCCCGAGCAGCACGAAACCCATGTGCCCCACGCTGGAGTACGCGATGAGCCGCTTCAGGTCGTCCTGCGCCAGGCAGACCAGGCCACCGATCAGAATGGCGGCGACGGCGAGCACGCCGAGCACCGGCGCGGCCCACCGGGCGCCCTCCGGGGCCACCCCGACGGCGACCCGGATCAGCCCGTACGTGCCCATCTTGAGCAGCACCCCGGCGAGGATCACGCTGCCGACGGTGGGCGCCTGGGTGTGCGCGTCGGGCAGCCACGAGTGCAGCGGCCAGAGCGGGCTCTTCACCGCGAACGCCAGAGCCAGCAGCGTGAACGCGGCGAGCTGGGTGCCCCGGGACAGCCCGGCGCCGCCGGTGAGCGCGACCAGGTCGGCGGTGCCCGCGGCGGCCACCACCACGTAGACGCCGACCAGCAGCAGCACCGAGCCGAACAGCGTGTACAACGCGAACTTGCGCGCCGCCCGACGACGGTCCGCGCCGCCCCAGCCGGCGATCACCGCGTACATCGGCAGCAGGACGACCTCGAAGAACAGGAAGAACAGCACCAGGTCGAGCGCGAGGAACGTGCCGAGGATGCCCACCTCGACCACCAGCAGCAGCGCCACGAGCGCCCGCCCGCTGCCGCCGCCGGACGGCACCCGCCACAGCGTGTACGCGCAGCACAGCAGCGTGAGCAGTGCGGTCAGCACCACCAGCGGCCAGGAGATCCCGTCCACGCCGAGGTGGAAGCGCAGGTCGAGCCCGGGCACCCACGCCAGGTCGAGCTGGTGCCACGGCTGTACCGCCGGGCGCGGTCCGTACCCGAACCAGCCGTGGTCGCCGCCGACCAGCGGCAGCGTCGCCAGCAGCGCCAACGCGGCGGCCACGGTGCCGACCACCCGCCCGGCCCGGTCTCCCGGCACGGCTGCGGTGGCCAGCGCGCCGAGCGCCGGGACCGCGACCACGGCGACCAGCAGGACCTGCCCGAACGTCATGAGGTGACTCCGATCAGCGCGACCGCGAGGCCGATCAGCAGCGCGCCGGCGAGCACCCCGGCCGCCGCGCGCGGCAGCGCCGCCCGGTGCAGGGCGGCCAGGCCGCCGCCCACCTCGACCGCCGCCCGGCCGCTGCCCTCGACCAGCCCGTCCACGCCCAGCTCGTCACCGGTACGCACGACCCGCGCGAGCGCGCCCGCCGGGCGTACGACGAGGGTGTGCTGGACGTCGTCGAGCCGGAACGCGCGGGCGAAGACCGGCCGCAGCGGACCCAGGAAGCGGGCCGGGTCGGCGGCCGGGTCGCGGCGCCAGCCCGCCCAGGCGACGCCCGCGCCCGCGAGCAGCAGCAGGAACGGCAGGATCAGGTTCGGCGCGAGGTGCACCAGCTCGACCGCCTCCCCGCTGTTGTCGCCGGGCACTCGCAGGCGGCCGGCGAACCAGGGCGCGAACGCGGCCAGGCCCAGCAGCGCGGCCGGGACGGTGAGCAGCAGTACCGGCCAGCGCAGCAACGCGGGCGGGTCGTGCGGCCGCAGCAGCGGCGTGCGCGTCCGGCCGAGGAAGGTGCGCAGCAGCAGGCGGGTCGCGTACCAGGCGGTCACCGCGACGCCGACCAGCCCGGCCAGCCAGACCAGCCAGCCGACCCAGGCCGCGGTCGGCCCGGCGCCGTCGAGCGCGGCCGCCTCGGCGGCGGCGAGCACGCCGTCCTTGCTCCAGAAACCCGAGAGCGGGGGTACGCCTGCGAGCGCGCCCAGGCCGACCACCATGCACCAGAACGTCACGGGCATGCCGGTACGCAGGCCGCCCATCCGGGACATCAGCGTGGTGCCGACGGCGTGGATCACCGCACCGGCGGCGAGGAACAGCAGCGCCTTGAATGCGGCGTGGGTGAGCAGGTGGAACAGCGCGGCAGCCGGTGCGCCGACCGCCAGCGCGCCGGTCATGTAGCCGATCTGCGAGACGGTCGACCAGGCGAGCACCCGCTTGATGTCGTCCTGCGCGGTGGCGGCGAACGCGCCGAGCAGCATCGTGATCGCGGCCATCACGCCCAGCACGGCGAGCGCGGCCGGGGCGCGCTCGAACAGCGGGAACAGCCGCGCCACCGCGTACACCCCGGCGGCGACCATGGTCGCGGCGTGGATCAGCGCGGACACCGGCGTGGGACCGGCCATCGCGTCCGGCAGCCAGGTGTGCAGCGGGAACTGGGCGCTCTTGCCCGCCACCCCGGCGAGCAGCAGCAGGCAGGCGGCGGTGAGCGTGCCGGTGGCGTAGTCGTGCGCCAGCACGTCGGCGATCCGGAAACTCCCAGCGCCCACGCCGAGCAGCGCGATGCCGAGCAGGAAGCCGACGTCACCCAGGCGGGTGACCAGGAATGCCTTCACCGCCGCGCCCGGCGCCTCGGGCAGCCGCCGGTCGTGGGCGATGAGCAGGTACGAGCAGACGCCCATCACCTCCCAGCCGACCAGCAGCATGATCAGGTCGCCGGACACCACCACCGTGAGCATGGCGGCGGTGAACAGGCTCAGTTGCGCCGCGTACGGCGGGTACCTGTGGTCGACGTCCACGTCGTCGTGCGGGCCCCGGCGCAGGTAGCCGATCGAGTAGACCTGCACGGCCAGCGCGACAGCCGCGACGGCGGTGGCGACGAGCACCGCCACGCCGTCCAGGCGCAGGCCCAGCGTGACCCGCAGCCCGCCCAGGTCGATCCAGGTGGTGGACGCCTCGACCGGCGCGTCCACGCGGACCAGCAGCGCCAGCGCGGCCAGCAACGACACGGCCGCCCCGGCCACGCCCAGCGCCACCGCCGCCCGCCGGGCCGACGCCCGGTCCCGGCGCGGGGCGGGCGGCAGCAGCAGGCCGAGCAGCCCGGCGACGAGCGGCGCGGCCGGCAGCACCGCCGCGAGCCACAGCGTCGGCGTGCTCACCGGACCGCTCCTTCCGCATCCGGCCGCCCGGACGCCGGGACCGCCGCGACAGCGGGCGCCGGCTCGGCCAGCGGCACGTCGTCGACAGTGACGCTGGCGCGCAGCCGGTAGAGCTGGAGCACGATGGCGAGCCCGACACCGATCTCGGCGGCGGCCAGCACGATCACGAACAGCGCGAACACCTGACCGGAGTGCGGCAGCGCGGCCTTCACTGTGGTGTCCGCGGTGACCAGCACCAGGTTCACCGCGTTCAGCATCAGCTCCACCGCCATCAGCACCAAGACGGCGTTGCGACGGCGCAGCACGCCGTACACGCCGAGGCCGAACAGCAGCGCGGCGGTGACGTACGGGATGACCGGCCTCACGGTCGCCTGCCCTCGTCAGCGGCCGGGGTAGGCGCGACGCGGGCCGGGCGCTCGCCGCCGTCGGAGGCCGCTGCGGGCGCGGCCGGGCGGCCGATGTCGGGGCGGGAGAGCACGATCGCGCCGACCAGCGCGGCCAGCAGCAGCACCGACAACACCTCGAACGGCAGCACCCAGGAGCGGAAGATCTGCTCGCCGAGGCGCTCGGCGGTACCCGCGGCGGGCAGGTCCACCCGGGACCAGCGGAACGCGTCGATCAGCAGCACCGCCAGGCCCAGGCCGCTGCCGGCGCCGACGAGCGCGGCGGGCCAGCCCGGTCGGTCCAGGTCGTCCGACGGGCCGATCGGCGCACGGGTCAGCATCACCGCGAACAGCAGCAGCACCACCACCGCGCCCACGTAGATGAGCACCTGCACCCAGGCCACCAGCTCGGCGGTCAGCACCAGGTAGTTCCCCGCCAGCGCACCCAGGCAGACCACCAGCCACAACCCGGCCCGGACCAGGTGCCGGGTGGCGACCACCAGCGCACCGGCGCCCACCGCCACCGCGCCCAGCGCCAGCAGCAGGACGTCCGCACCGGTCATGAGGCAGCGCCTCCGCCCGGATCGGTGGCGGCGTCGGGGCGTACCCGGGAAGGAGCAGGACGGGCCGACGGACCCGCCGCCTTCCGGGCGGCGGTGGTCTCCTCCTTGGAGGGGTCGCCGAGCGGGTCGTGGGCCGGCGGCGGCGGCACGGTGGCCATCCACTCCCCGAGGTGGTCCTTGTCGTGCAGCAGGTCCTTGATGTCGTACTCGGCGTACTCGAACTCGGGCGACCAGTAGAGCGCGTCGAACGGGCAGACCTCGACGCAGATGCCGCAGTACATGCAGAGCGAGAAGTCGATGTCGAACTTGTCGAGCACGTTGCGCTGGCGGGGGCGGGCGGCGCCGGGTACCGCCACCTCCTCCTTGTGCGAGTCGATGTAGATGCACCAGTCCGGGCACTCGCGGGCGCAGAGCATGCAGACGGTGCAGTTCTCCTCCAGCAGCGCGATCACGCCGCGGGAGCGGGGCGGCAGTTCGGGCGCGACGTCCGGGTACTGCTGGGTGGTCGAGCGGCGGGTCATCGTCTTCAACGTGACCGCCAGGCCCTTGACCAACCCGGCACCGGGCACTCCACCGTGCTCGCTCATGCCGCCCATCCTGCCCTGTGGCCCGGGCGCGCGCGACCACCCCCCGACTCTTGGCGGCGGTATCGTGAGCGCGGGGAGAACGACGCACCGGGAAGGGCTCACCGATGACCGCCGCGCTGGAGAGCGATCACCCGCCGGAGGGCGGGTGGACGACAGACGATCTGGACGCGCTGCCGGAGGACGGTCGCCGCCGCGAACTGCTCGATGGAGTGCTGCTCATGTCCCCCTCCCCCACCCGGATCCACCAGAGCATCGCGGCCCTGCTCATGGTCGCGCTCGACGAGGACTGCCCCGACGGGTACGACGTGACCCAGGGTGTGGAGGTGCGCATCAACCGCACCCGCTCCTTCATCCCGGACGTGCTGGTCACCACCGCAACCGCCGCCGCGCGCGAGCCGTCCCGGTACGAGCCGCACGAGGTGGTGCTCGCCGTGGAGATCGTCTCGCCCAGCACCCGGTCCATCGACCGGGTGCTCAAGCCGGCGCTCTACGCGCAGGCCGGGATCCCGTTCCACTGGCGAATCGAGATCGAGGACGAGGGCATCGTCGTCTACACCTACAAGATCGATCCGGTGCACGAGGTCTACACGGAGACCGGCCGGTGGACGAAGTTCGTCGACACCGGCGAGCCGTTCCCCGTGAACCTACCGATCAGCCGGATCACGCCTCGCCGGGTGTGAGCGGGGGCAGCATCTCCACGCCGAGCTGCTGGAGCACCTGGAACAACTCGTTGACGCTCCACACGTCCACGATCCGGCCGTCGTCGTCGAAGCGCAGGAACGTCGCGCCCGAATAGCTGACCACCCGGCCGGTCGGTGGCACCGGGCCGAACTGGCCGGCCTGGGTGCCGGCGGCCCGCCAGCGCACCGCCACCCGCGTACCGGTCGCCACGACCTCGACGATCTTGTAGCGCAGGTCCGGGAACGAGGCCCGCCGGTCCCGGTGCCACGCCAGCATCGCCGCCGGGCCGGTGCCGCCGAGCCCCGGGCAGTCCGCCGCCACCAGCTCGTACGCGCTCTCCTCGCGTCCCGCGTTCCACACGTCGGCGACGAAACGCCGGGCTGCCGCCTCCACATCGGTCACGGCGGGCAGCCTATGCCCCTCTCCCGGGCACTCGCCCTGCCGGTCTCCGGGGCGCTCGCCCTGCCGGGAGGCGCCGGAGCGACCATGATGGGAGCGAGAGCGAACTCGGAGGTGGGTGTGGGCAGCGACGACGAGGTCCTGAACCGGACCGGCGGCAAGTACGTGGAGCCGGGTGGCGAGTTCACCCGCGACCAGCGCTACATCGCCACCCGGATCACCGCCGACGAGCGGGACGGCTGGCCGGTGGAGCCGGGGCGCTACCGGCTGGCGGTCAGCCGGGCCTGCCCCTGGGCCAACCGGCTGATCATCGTCCGCAGGCTGCTCGGGCTGGAGGACGCCATCTCGATGGCCGTGGCCGGGCCCACCCACGACAAGCGGAGCTGGACGTTCGACCTGGACCCGGACGGCAAGGACCCGGTACTGGGCATCGAACGGCTGGCCGAGGCGTACTTCGCCCGCTTCCCCGGCTACGAGCGCGGCATCACCGTCCCGGCGCTCGTCGACGTGCCCACCGGCCAGGTCGTGACGAACGACTACGCGCAGATGAGCCTGGACCTCACGACCGAGTGGACGGCGCACCACCGGCCGGGCGCGCCGGACCTCTACCCGGAACCGCTGCGCGGCGAGATCGACGAGGTGAACGAGGTCGTCTTCGCCGACGTCAACAACGGCGTCTACCGGTGCGGCTTCGCCGGCAGCCAGGAGGCGTACGACAAGGCGTACCACCGGCTGTTCGACCGGCTGGACCGGCTGAGCGAGCGGCTGGCCGGGCAGCGGTACCTGGTCGGCGACACGATCACCGAGGCGGACGTACGGCTGTTCACCACGCTCGTCCGCTTCGACCCGGTCTACCACGGGCACTTCAAGTGCAACCGGCAGAAGCTCAGCGAGATGCCGGTGCTGTGGGCGTACGCCCGGGACCTGTTCACCACGCCCGGGTTCGGCGACACCATCGACTTCGACCACATCAAGCGGCACTACTACGAGGTCCACCGGGACATCAACCCGACCGGCATCGTGCCGCTCGGCCCCGACCTGAGCAACTGGCTCACCCCGCACGGGCGGGAGGAACTGGGCGGTCGTCCCTTCGGCGACGGCACCCCACCCCCGCCCCCACCCCCCTCCGAGCGGGTGGACCCGGCCCACACCCCCTTGCGCTGACCCGCCCGCCCCCCTCGCCTCGCCTCGCCTCGCCTCGCCTCGCCTCGGCGATCTTGCACTTTGGGCCTCGAGCCTGGGCACTTTGCCCCTTTCGCCGGGGCAGGAAGTGCAAGATCGCCGGGGAGACGGAGGGCGGGTGGGAGGGAGGGGCTGGGGCTAGAGGGCCAGGCGGACTGCGGCGGTCAGGACGAGCTGGGCCAGGGCCAGGGGGACCAGGACCAGCCAGCAGAGGCGCTGGAGCTGGTCCTCGCGCAGCCTCGGGTAGCTCACCCGCAGCCAGATGATCACGAAGGCGACGGCGAAGACCTTGAGCAGCGTCCACAGCCACCCGAGCTGTGCGTCGGCGAACGGGCCCTGCCAGCCGCCGAGGAACAGCACAGTGGTCAGCGCCGCGATCACCACGATGCCCACGTACTCGGCGAGCAGGAAGAACGCGAACCGCAGGCCGGTGTACTCGGTCATGTAGCCGAAGACCAGCTCGGAGTCGGCCACCGGCATGTCGAACGGCGGACGGCGGATCTCCGCCAGCCCCGCCACGAAGAAGATCACCATGGCCGGTGCCTGCCACAGCAGCCACCACGGCTGCCACGCCTCCACGATGCCGGGCAGGCTGAGCGTGCCCGCCGCCATCGCCACCGAGGCGGCGGCCAGCACCAGCGGCAGCTCGTACCCGAGCAGCTGGGCCGCGCCACGCAGCCCGCCCAGCAGGCTGTACTTGTTCGCCGACGCCCACGCGGACATGAGCACCGCCAGCACCCCGACGCCCACCACGGCTAGCACGAAGAACAGGCCGATGTCGAGCGGCTGGGCCACCAGGTCACCCGGCCCGAGCGGGATGACCAGCAGCACGAGCAGGTACGGCACCAGCGCCACCGCGGGCGCCAGCCGGAACACCGGCCGGTCCGCGTCGCGCGGGGTGACGTCCTCCTTCTGCACGAACTTGATCCCGTCGGCGACCAGTTGCGCCCAGCCGTGGAAGCCGCCCGCGTACATCGGGCCCAGCCGGCCCTGCATGTGCGCCATCACCTTGTGCTCGGCCTGGCCCACGATCAGCGGCAGCGTGAGGAACGCGACGAGCACGCCCGCCACGCGCAGGACCAGCTCCAACCAGTCCGGCATCAGCTCTCCCCCGCCGCGTCAGGCTCCGGCTCCTGGCGGGGCGGACCGGTCGGCCGTTCCCCTGGCAGCGGCCGCCCGAGCGGACCCGCCTCGTCGGCCGCCGGAGCAGCACCGGACCCCGGCTCGGCCGCCCCGGCAGCAGGCCGTTCCGAAGCCTCCCCCGCAGTCGGCCGCGCCGGGCGCTCAGCGGCAGCAGGGCGCGCCGGACGCTCCCCCGGAGCAGGCCGCGCCGGGCGTTCCCGGGCCGGGCGCGCCGGCGTACCCCCGCGGGGGCCCTCACCGGCGCCCGCCGCACCCGCCGGCGTGGGCGTCGTGCCCCACTCACCCGGCGCGGGCACGCCCGGCGGCCGGACCGGCCGGCGGCCGCCGCCCGCCTCCGACTCGCCCGGCTCCTTCGCGCCGGGCCACGGCTTCGCGACCCGGGAGGCGAGGACGAACTCCTTGCGCAACGGATGCCCCTCGAACTCCGGCGGCAGCAGCAGCGGGCGCAGCTCGTCGTGGCCGGCGAAGCCGATGCCGAACATCTCGTGCGTCTCGCGCTCGTGCCACGCGGCGCCGGGGAACAGGCCGACCACCGACGCGACGACCGGCGTGTCCCGGGAAACCCGGGTGCGCAGCAGCAGCCCGTGCCGATGGCGGACCGACCAGAGGTGCAGCACCACGTCGAAGCCGTCGGCGAGCTCGTCCACCGCCGACAGCCAGTCCAGGAAATCGAGACCCAGCTCGTCGTCGTCGCGCGCCGCGCGCACCGCGTCCGCCCAGCTCGCCGGGGGTACGTCGACGGTGGCGCGGGCGTACCCCTGACCGCCGGACACCGACGCCGTGGCCTCGACGGGCGCGAGCAGCGCGACCACTCGCCGGCCGACCTCTTCCGGAGTCATGCGCTGATCCTATGGCCGACGGCTGCGGACCGGGTCGGGCCGCCCGGGCCCGGATCGCCGCTTTGCCGGGCGGACGGCGGCAGCGCGCGGAAAGATGGGGTCCGTGCGCGCTGTGACTGTCACCCCTGGTGTCCCGGATTCGCTGCGGCTCGTCGAGGACTGGCCCGAGCCGCCGCCCGAGGAGGGCGCGATCCTGGTCGAGTCGCTGGCGGTCGGTGTCTGCGGCACCGACCACGAGATCGTCGCCGGCGAGTACGGCGAGGCACCGCCGGACCAGGAGCGGCTGGTGCTCGGGCACGAGTCGCTGGGCCGCGTGCTGGACGATCCGACCGGCACGTTGCACCCCGGCGACCTGGTCGCCGGCGTGGTCCGCCACCCCGATCCGGTGCCCTGCGCGAACTGCGCGGTGGACGAGTGGGACATGTGCCGCAACGGGCGGTACACCGAGCACGGCATCAAGGGGCTGCCCGGTTTCGCCCGGGAACGCTGGCGGTTGCAGCCCAAGTTCGCCGTCGGCCTGGACCCGGCGCTCGCATCGGTGGGCGTGCTGCTGGAGCCGACGAGCGTGGTGGCGAAGGCGTGGGACCACATCGAACGGATCGGCCGCCGGGCCGAGTGGAAACCGATGACCGTGCTGGTCACCGGCGCCGGGCCGATCGGGCTGCTGGCCGCGCTGCTGGGCAGCCAGCGTGGGCTGTCCGTGCACGTGCTGGACCGCAACACCACCGGACCGAAGCCGGAGCTGGTCCGCGCGCTCGGGGCGACGTACCACACGGTGACGGTGCCCGAGCTGGACGTGAAGCCGGACGTGGTGATCGAGTGCACCGGCGCGCCCACCGTGGTGCTGGACGCGATGTGCAAGGCCGCGCCGACCGGCATCGTCTGCCTGACCGGTGTGTCCAGCGGCGGCCGGACCATCGACTTCGACGCCGGGGCGCTCAACCGGGAGCTGGTGCTGGAGAACAACGTGGTGTTCGGCTCGGTGAACGCCGGCCGGCGGCACTGGGAGATGGCCGCCGACGCGCTCGCCCAGGCCGAACAGTCGTGGCTGACGTCGCTGATCACCCGCCGGGTGCCGCTGTCGAACTACCGCGAGGCGTACGCCTCGGCCGGCGAGGACATCAAGGCGGTGCTGGACTTCACGCAGTGAGCCGCGACGCCCCGGCCCGCTCAGATGCCGGGCAGCCGGCCGTTGCGGAACAGGTCCACGAAGAGCTGGTGGTCCTCGCGCGCCCGGATGCCGTACCGGTGGCCGAAGTCGACCAGGTAGCCGACGAACGCCTCCGGGTCGGCGTCGACGACCGCGACGACCGCCTCCTCGGTGGAGTAGTCGACGAGGTCGTGGCTGGACTCGTCGTCGGCGACCGAGTGCATCCGGGCCACCGCCCGGCCCAGGTCGGCGAGCACGCCCGCCAGTTCCTCCGGCTCGTTCACGTCGGCCCAGTCCAGGTCCGCCGCGTACGGGGACACCTCGGCGACGAGCTGCCCGACGCCGTTCAGCTCGGTGAAGCCCAGCCACGGGTCGGCGTGCGCCTGCAACGCGCGCTGCGACTCGGCGGTGCGGTGTCCCTGGTGCCGGAAGTACGACCGGACCCGCTCGTCGTCGACGTACCGCGCCACGGCCGGCACCTGCGCCTGCTTCATGTAGATGACCACGTCGTTCTCCAGCGCCTGGGTGTGCCCCTCCAGCAGCAGGTTGTACGACGGCAGCCCGGCCGACCCGATGCCGACGCCCTTGCGCAGCACCACGTCCTTGATGCCGGCGGCCACCGGGCGCATCCGGGTGGTCGAGTCCGGCAACGAGTGCAGGTAGTCGGCGAACGCCGCGCAGACCTTCTCCCGGGTGGCGTCGTCGATCTCGTGGACGCCGTCGCCGAGGGAGAACCGGCGCTCGTAGTTGTCGATCGTGGTCTGCGCGGCCAGCAGGTCCACCCGGGTGTTCAGCCGCGCCTGCTGGAGCACCCGGCGCAGCACACCGTCGGCGTTGTCGAGCGTGATCGAGCCGATCGCGTCGTCCCCGCCCGCGGCGATGGCCCGCAGTTCGGCCAGGTACGACCGGGCGAAGCCGGTCACCAGCTCGCCGATCACGCGGTCGGAGAGCGCCTTGGCGTAGCCGAGCAGCGCCACGCTCGCGGCGAAGCGCTTCAGATCCCAGGTGAACGGCCCGACGTACGCCTCGTCGAAGTCGTTGACGTTGAACACGAGCTGCCCGGAGGCGTTCATGTAGGTGCCGAAGTTCTCGGCGTGCAGGTCGCCATGGATCCACACCCGGCTGGTCCGGCCGTCGAGGAACCGGTCGCTGGCGAAGTCGCCGCGCTGGTCGGCGTAGAACAGTGCGGCGCTGCCCCGGTAGAAGGCGAACGGTGACGCCGCCATCTTGCGGAACTTGCGGCGGAACGCCGCCGGGTCGATCGCCATGGACGCGCCGAACTCCTCGGTCAGCACGTCGATGATGAATGCGGAGCGCTCCTCCGCGAGGTCGGTCATGAGCCGCAGGCTAGCCGCGCGCCGCCACCCGGCGGTTCAGCCGACCGGCGGACGTACCGGTGGTGCGGTCAGCGCCTCGACCGGCCGCGCCACCGCGTCCGCCGGGGAGGTGAGCGCGTCGGGCCGGGGCACACCGCCGACGCCGGACTGCTCGGCGGCGATCTTCTCCTGGAGCCGCAGGATGCCGTGCAGCAGCGCCTCCGGGCGGGGCGGGCAGCCGGGCACGTACACGTCGACCGGGATGAGCTGGTCGACGCCCTTGGTCACCGAGTAGGAGTCCCAGTACGGGCCACCGCAGTTGGAGCAGGCGCCGAACGAGATCACGTACTTCGGCTCGGGCATCTGGTCGTAGAGCCGCTTGACCGCGGGGGCCATCTTGTCGGTGACGGTGCCGCTGACCACCATCAGGTCGGCCTGCCGGGGCCCGTGGGCGAACGGGATCACGCCGAGCCGCATGAAGTCGTGCCGGCCCATGCTGGTGGCGATGAACTCGATGGCGCAGCAGGCCAGGCCGAAGTTGAAGACCCAGAGCGAGTAGCGGCGGCCCCAGTTCAGCACGAACCGGATCGGCTCGCCGAGCACGGCCGGCACCTGCATCTCTTGGCCTCCCTCGCAGAACCCCGAGATGCCAGTCAACCACAGCCCGCCGACGGCGGATCGGGGTCCGATGCGTACGCGGGCGCGGCGCGCGGCTTTCGTCCCGTGGGGCATCGACTGCCGGTCCCGGTCGGTATGGTCCCCGTCGATGTCGTCACGCGACGACGTGTTCTGTTCACGGGGAGGAACGACAGATGACCATCACTCTGTCCATCGGCCGGCGGGTCGCCGTCGGCTTGGCCGGTGCCGCACTGGCGCTGACCACCGCCGCGCCGGCGGTCGCCGCACCCACCGCCGCCGAGGCGGCGGCCGACATCTCGGTGGGCCGTCTGGTGCTCGAACCGACGGCACGCGGCTACCAGGGCAAGCTGCCGGTCACGGTGACCAACAACGGTCCCACCGCCACCTACTTCTTCGTCGACGTGCTGGAGCCGGTCGCCGCTTCGTTCCGAGCCCTCGACCCGGAGGAGGCCTGCGGTTTCCAGCCGCTGAGGGACAACCGGCGGACCGTGAGCTGCGGGGTGCCCGGCGGTGACATCGAGCCGGGCGGGAGCCGGTCCTTCTCCATCGCCTTCGAGGTGCTCACCCCGACCCGGGGCGTCGCGATGATCGCGACCGGAGGCCGGATCTCGGTGAACGTCGGCGACGGCCGGGCGGAGATCGCCGACCGGGCCCGCTTCGCCGCCCGTTTCCGGTCCGCCTCTGGCTCGCTGCGCAACCCGGTGCCCTACGTGCAGGACGACCAGGCCCGTGCCGCCGTCACCGCGGCGGGATCGGTGACGCTGTCGCGCCAGGACGACGGCTCCTACCTGGGCCGGCTGCCGGTCACGGTGCGGTGGGCCGGTGACGCCGGATACGACTACCTGCTGGCCCGGTCCGTCGGGCTCCCGGCCGGTGTGCTGGTCTGGGGCACCGATCCGCAGGACGCGCCGAGCAACCTCACCAGCTTCATCGTGCCGGGCGGGCGTTTCATGGCCGGTGAGCAGCGGAGCTTCGACGTGCTGCTCTACGCGGAGCCGGGCGCGGCGCCCGGCTTCCTCGGCACCGTCACGTTCGAGCTCGAAACCCGATGGGACAGCATCACGGTGCCCGAGGCCGACCCGGCCGACAACGTCGTCTCGGTCGATCTGACCATCGCCGGCTGACAACCGTTCCCCCCGCCGCCCCGCCCGGAGCCGATCCGGGCGGGGCGGCGTCGTCTTTCCTCGCCCGACCGGGCGGCTCGGCGCGATGCGGGCGGCTCGGCGCGATGCCGGTCGGTTTTCCGACGCCCGCCACCGCGCCCGGACCGGCAACCACCGCAACCGGTACGGGCGTCAGGGCGTGTGACCGGCGTGACCGCGTCGGCGGTACGCATACGGGGAGGACCAGGTGACGGTGACGAGGGAGCCGATGCTCGACGAGCCACCCGAGGGGACAGCGAGGCGCGCCGAGAGGCGCGAGGCAGTCGACTTCGACGGGCTCTACCATGCGCACTTCCGGTCCCTGACGCTCCAGCTCACCGCCTACTGCGGTGACCTGTCCCAGGCGCAGGACATGGTGCAGGAGGCGTTCTGCCGGGCGTTCGCCCGCTGGTCCCGGGTGTCCCGCTACGACGACCCGGTGGCCTGGGTCCGCCGGGTGGCCTGGAACCTGGCCACGAGCCGGTGGCGGCGGCTGCGGACGGCCCAGGCGTGGCTGCACCGCCAGCGGGAGGAGTACGTGCCGGGGCCGGGGCCGGACCGGGTCGCGCTGACCGCCGCGCTGTCCGAGCTGCCGCCCCATCAGCGTCGCGCCGTGGTGCTGCACTACCTGGCCGATCTCAGCGTCGCGCAGATCGCGGCGCAGGAGGACGTGCCGGAGGGCACCGTCAAGTCCTGGCTGCACCGGGGGCGGACCGCCCTGGCGGCGAAGCTCACCACCACGAGCGAGGTGAACCACCATGACTGAGCCCGACGACATCCTGGTCGGCGGCGAGTTCGCCGAGTTCCGCGCGGCGTACACGCCGGTGGTCCACCCGGCCGGGACGGCCGCGGTCCGGCGCACGGTCCGGCGCCGTCGCCGGCGGACAGCGGTGGTCACCGCGGCGGCAGTGGTGCTCGCCGTGGTGATCCCGGTGGGCGCGAACGCCGCCCTGCACCGGCGGCCCGGACCGCCCCCGGCGCCCGCGCAGACAGTCACCCCGACTCCGTCCGAGAGCACGTCGCCGCCGCCGTCGACACCGCCGCCGAGCACTGCCGCCTCGACCCCGGGCGTGCCGGACGGCCGGATCACCCGCTCCCAGCTGCTCGCGGCCCGGCTCGACCTCGTGTCCTGGCCGGACGCGCCGAAGACCTGCGTCAGCGACAACGTCCGGCTCCGGTCCGGGCCGCAGGACGACTCCGTCCCGACGCTGCTGGCCGGTCCGGAGTACGTGGATCTCGACGGTGACGGCGCGACCGAGACGGTCGTCCTCGTCGCCTGCCGCTACGGCGAGGCGTCGGGCAAGCAGGTGCTCGCCCTCGATCGGGACGACGACGGCCGGATCATCACCATGGGCCGGGTCGTCGGCACCCGTGAGGGCATGGGTGACATCACCGAGTTCTCGGTGCGCGACGGCGGGCAGATCAGGGCGCACGTCGCCGACATCCAGCCCTGTTGCGGCACGCCGGAATGGACGCCGCAACGACAGTGGCGGACGTACTCCTGGGACGGCGATCGGTTCCGGCAGGTCGACGGACCCACGAAGTTCGGCACCGACCCCCGCCTGACCGACCTCACGATGACCGCCCGGGACGTCGTGGCCGGGCCGCCGGACAAGAAGGGGATCCGGAAGGTGACTGTCACCGTGACAGTGGTGAACCGGGGGCCGGTGAGCGTGCGCATGCTCGGGTTCACCGGCTGGTACGGCTACACGATACCGACTGATTCCGGCCTGGACCGGTGCCGGAACGTGCGGCTCGACGGAGACATCGCCTGTGTGCTGGACACCCTGTCGGCGGGCGCGAGCAGGACGTACACGTTCACGTTCGACCATCCGGTGACCGCCGACGAGCCGCCGACGCTGCGTGTGATCCACATCGACTCGCAGCAGCGCTACTGGAACGACCTGAACGGGAAGGACAACGAGGTCGAGCTGACCTCCGTCGGCTGACCGACAGACTGCAACCGACCGTCCTGTCTGGACGTGTCACCGGCATCGGACGGGCGGAGATACCCCCGTCCGGCAACGGGGAGTCACGGGAGGAAAAGCATGACCACACGTACGGCACGGATCACCACCGCACTACTCGGTGGAACCGCCGCACTGATCACCCTGGCCGCGCCCGCCGCCGCCGCGCCGAGCACCACCACCGGCCGGGTCGACGTCACGGCCCAGCGGCTCGTCCTCGACCCGACCGACCGGGGGTACGTCGGGACGCTCACCGCGACGGTGACCAACCGGCGGTCGACCGCGACGTCGTTCAGCCTGGTCGTCACCGAGCCGGCGGGAGCCTCGTTCACCTCCATCGAGCCCGGCGGCGGCTGCTTCTACACCCGTCTGGTGGAGAACCGGCTGGTGATCAACTGCGGCGCCAACCAGATCGAGGCCCGCAAGAGGCTCACCTTCCGGCTCGGCTTCCACGTCTGGACCACCGCGCGCAGCTACCCGATGGTCGCGAACGGCGGGCGGATCGAAGTCGTCCCGGACGGCGCCGCCGCGGCCTCCGACGCCACCGGCTTCACCACCCTCTTCCGCTCCACCACCGGCAGCCTGCGCAAGCCGCGCCCGTACGTGCAGGCCGTCGACACCGATCTCAGCATCCGGGGCAGCGCGGTGACGCTGACCCCGCAGCCGGACGGCACCCTGCTCGGCCGGATGCCGGTCACCGTGCGCTATGGCAACGACGCGCCGACCTTCGCCGTCGACGTCGCGGCCGCCCTGCCGGCCGGGGTGCAGGTCGACCACATCGAGCCGCAGGACATGCCGAGCTTCCCGCTCGGGTTCACCGTGCCGGGCGGCCGGTTCATGCCCGGTGAGGAGCGGACCTTCGACGTCTTCCTCAGGGCACCCGCCGGCACTGCGGCCGGTGAGCTGGGCATCGGCACCTTCACGGTGAAGGGGAACTACTTCTGGGGGGCCGCGGACCCGCAGGACGTGGACCCGTCGGACAACACGACGTCGTTCACGGTGACCGCGGTCGCCGCGAGCTGACCGTCGCCCCGCCCGGCCGGCGCCCACGCGCCGGCCGGGCGTCGCCGTGTCACCAGGCCGGGCGCTGGAGCAACCCGACGAACTCGGCGAGCAGCCGTTCCCGCAACCGCGCCGGGGCGGCGTCCAGCAACGTGTTCACCACCGCCATTCGGTCCGGCACACCGGCGCCGCCGGCCAGGCCGAGCCCGTCCGCCAGCCCGGCCACCAGCTCGGGGGTGAGCGCCTCCGGCGTGAGGCTGCCGGCCAGCGCCAGCAGTTCCGGCGGCAGCACGACCGGCCCGGCGGCGCGGGCCGCCGCGACCGCCTCGGCCAGCGCCGGGCCGAACTCGGCCACCCGGGGCGCCACCGCCGCGGTGACCGTGAGGTGGACGCTGGCCGGCAGGTCGGCGTACGTGAGCTGGGGCTGGGTGTGCCAGCCACGCGCGGTCAGCTCGTCGACGAGCACGAACAGGTCGAGCCCCGGATCGTCGCTGGTGAAGCAGACCACTGTGGTCTCCGGTTCGGCCATCAGCCGCAGTCCGCCGGTGGCCCGTACCGCGCCGGCCAGCCCGGCGACCGCGTCCCGGGTCGCGGCGGCCAGCCGCAGGTAGCCGTCCTCGCCGAGGTGGCGGAGTGTGGCGTACGCGGCGGCGATCGGCCCGCCGGACCGGGTCGAGGTGATCACCGGATTGACCATCGTGTACCCGGGCCAGTCGGCGTACGCGAAGAACTGCGGGGCGCGCAGCGCCGGATCGCGGTGCAGCAGCACCGAGACGCCCTTCGGCGCGTACGCGTACTTGTGCAGGTCCACCGAGATCGAGGTGACCCCCGGAACGGCGAAGTCGAACGGCGGCACCGGCGCGCCGAGCCTGCGCAGCCAGGGCAGCGCCCAGCCGCCGAAGCAGGCGTCCACGTGGCAGCGCACACCCGCGGCCTGTGCGACGGCGGCGATCTCGGTCACCGGGTCGACCACGCCGTGCGCGTAGGACGGGGCGGACGCCACCACCAGCACGGTCTCCGGGCGGATCGCGGCGGCCACCACGGCCGGGTCCGGCCGCAGCGTCACCGGGTCGACGGGCACGGTGTCCAGCGTGACCCGCAGGTAGTGCGCCGCCTTGGCGAACGCGGCGTGCGCGCTGGCCGGCGCCACGATCCGCGGCTCGGTCAGGTCGGGTCGAGCGTCCCGGGCCGCCTTGACGGCGAGCAGCAACGACTCGGTGCCGCCGCTGGTGACGCTGCCGACCACGTCCGGCGCGCCGGTGCCGGGGCCGCCGCCGAGCAGGCGGGCGGCGGCGCCGACGAGCGCGTTCTCCATCGCCAGCAGCGACGGGAACGCGGTCGGGTCGAGGCCGTTGACGTGCGCGCTCTCCGCGTACGCGGCCTGCGCCAGCTCGTCCAGCCCGGCCACGCCGGGGTCGTAGACGTACGCGAACAGCCGCCCGCCGTGCGTCGGACGGTCGGCGGCCCGCAGCGCGCGGATCTCGGCGAGCACGTCCGGCGCGGGCGTCCCCCGCGCGGGCAGCGCGCCCACGTCTGCCGTGTCGGTCATCGGGTGTTCCTCTCGTGACTGGTCCGGGCCGCGGCCGGGCGGACAGGTGCGGTGGTCACGCCCGCGCGGCCGGGGCGGCGCCGTCGGTCTCGGGCGCGGTGGCACCGGGCGTGCTGACTCCCGGCGCGGCGGCCAGCTGGGCCGGGGTCAGGGTGTAGCCGCGCAGCAGCACCAGCGGGATCGCCACCAGCAGGGCGGGCAGCACGGTGAAGCCGAGCAGCACGCCGAGCCGAGCCGTGTCCGACTGGACGGCGGCGGTACCGGTGGACGACGAGACGTAGCCGGAGAGCTGGAGCACCAGCCCGTAGATGCCCGGCCCCAGCGCCAGCCCGAACGTCTCCCCGGCAGTCCACAGCCCGGTGAACACCCCGGCCTGCCGCCGCCCGGTGCGGGCGGTGTCGTACGCGATGCAGTCCGGCAGCATGGCCAGCGCGAAGACCTGCTGGCCCGCGTACCCGACGCCGATCACCGCGACCACGGCGTAGGCCGCGGCGGCGGGCAGAGCGGGCGCGGCGACCAGGGCCAGCGCGCCCGCCGCGAAGATCAGCGACGCGGCGACGAGCGACGCCCGCTTGCCCAGCCGGGCGCCGGCCCGCGACCAGAGCGGCATGACCAGCAGCGCGGGTGCGACGAAGCAGGCGAACAGCAGTGTCGGGCCGCTGTCCGGCTCGCGCAGCACCTGGTCGGCGAAGTACTTCACCCCGGCCAGCACGGTGGCCACCCCGGCGGACTGGATCACGAAGCAGATCAGCAGCACCCGGAACGGCCGGTTGCCGGTGGCGACCGCGAGCTGCGCGCGCAGGCTCGGTTCGCTCTCCCCCACCGTCCCGGTCGGCGCGGACCGGGTGCCGAGGAAGACGCCGACGGTGCCGGCGACGATCAGCGCGGCGACGAACAGGCCCATCCACCGGTGGCCGGGGACGCCGTCGCCGCCCGCGCTCACCACCGCCGGGGCCACCGCGCCGGAGACCAGGATGGCCAGTGCCAGCACCGCGATCCGCCAGGTCATCAACCGGGTACGCTCCGCCGGATCGGCGGTCAGCTCGGCCGGC
The DNA here is from genome assembly GCF_019038635.1 of Micromonospora sp. WMMB482. Taxonomy (NCBI): domain Bacteria; kingdom Bacillati; phylum Actinomycetota; class Actinomycetes; order Micromonosporales; family Micromonosporaceae; genus Micromonospora; species Micromonospora sp. WMMB482. The sequence goes on from NZ_JAHOPD010000020.1 coordinate 1,509,683, forward strand.
ATGGCCACATACGGCACCTGGAAGAACGCGAACGCGCTGGCTGTCGCCAGGAACGCCAGCGCCACGTACGCGGCGGCGGCCGGACCGCTGGCGAACGGCGCGGCGAAGATCGAGGCGAACAGTACGGCGAGCGCCAGCCCGCCGCCGAGCAGGTACGGCCGGCGCGCGCCCCACCGGGAGCGGGTCCGGTCGGAGATCCGCCCGGCGACCGGGTTGACGAGTACGTCCCACGCTTTCGGCAGGAGCACCAGCAGCGCGGCCAGCCCGGCGGCGACGCCGAGCGTGTCGGTGAGGTACGGCAGCAGGAGCAGCCCGGGCACGGTGCCGAACGCGCCGGTGACCAGGGAACCCAGCGCGTATCCGAGATGCACCCGGCGGGGCAGGCCCGAAGCTGTCATGGAGCCGAATGCTACTCATGTTATGGCCGGGGTCACATCCCCTCGTCCGGCGACCAGGACGCCGCCGCCAGGTCCACCCGGTCGCCGCGCAGCGGGCACCCCTCGGCGAGCAGCCGTTCCCGGGCCCTGCGCTCGTGCCCCGGCGGCAGCCGGCCGGCCGCGTTCACCACCCGGTGCCACGGCACACCGCCACCGTGCCGGGCCATGATCGAGCCGACCAGCCGCGGCGACGCCCGCCCCGAGCGCTCGGCCAGCGCGTCGGCCACCGCCCCGTACGACATCGCCCGCCCCGGCGGGATCCGTTCGACCAGCGCCAGCACCGCCTCGACGTACTCGTCAGGTGTCACGAGCTGCCACGATATGGGAACGCGCCGCGGCGCCGCAGACCGCAGCGCGCAGAATGGTCGGGTGCGCGAAGCAGTCACCTCGGCCCGGCGGGTCGTGGTCAAGATCGGTTCGTCCTCGCTTACCACCGCGACGGGCGGCCTGGACGACGCCCGGGTCGACGCGCTCGTCGACACGCTCGGCGGGCTCGCCGCCTCCGGACGTGAGGTGGTGCTCGTCTCCTCCGGCGCGATCGCCGCCGGACTCGCCCCGCTGCGGCTGCCCCGGCGCCCGCGTGACCTGGCCACCCAGCAGGCCGCCGCCAGCGTCGGCCAGGGCCTGCTGATCGGCCGGTACGCCGCCGCGTTCGCCCGGCACGGCCGCACCGTCGGGCAGGTTCTGCTCACCGTCGACGACGTGACCCGGCGGGCGCACTACCGCAACGCGTACCGGACGCTGCGCAAGCTGCTCGACCTGCGCGCGGTGCCGATCGTCAACGAGAACGACACGGTGGCCACCGAGGAGATCCGGTTCGGCGACAACGACCGCCTCGCCGCGCTCGTGGCCGCGCTCGTCGACGCCGACCTGCTGGTGCTGCTCTCCGACGTGGACGCGCTCTGGACCGGCGACCCGGCCCGGCCGGGCAGCACCCGGATCACCGAGGTGCACGGCGAGGGCGACCTGGCGGGCGTGGACGTCGGCGGGGCCGGGCGCGCCGGAGTGGGAACCGGCGGCATGGTGACGAAGGTCGAGGCGGCCCGGATCGCCACCGGCTTCGGCATCCCGGTGGTGCTGACCGCCGCGCCGCTGGCCGGGCCGGCGCTGGCCGGGGAGCCGGTCGGCACGTACTTCCACCCGAGCAGCCGCCGCCCCGCAGCCCGTCTGTTCTGGCTGGCGCACGCCACCGCCCCCCGCGGCCGGCTGCACCTCGACCCGGGCGCGGTGCAGGCGGTGGTCGGCCGCCGCAAGTCGCTGCTGCCGGCCGGCATCACCGCCGTCGACGGCGCGTTCACCGCCGGCGACCCGGTGGACCTGGTCGACACCGCCGGCGCGCCGGTGGCCCGAGGCCTGGTCAACTACGACGCGGTGGAGCTGCCCGGCCTGCTCGGCCGGTCCACCTCCGAACTCGCCGCGGCGCTCGGCCCGGCGTACGAACGTGAGGTCGTCCACCGCGACGACCTGGTCCTGCTGTAAGGAAGGGCCCCTTATTAACAGACGTCTGTTAATAAGGGGCCCTTCCTTAAAAAACCACCTCCGAAGGAGTAGCACGATGAGCGTCGTCGAGCAGGCCCGGCGAGCCCGGGACGCGGCGGAAGCCCTGACCACGGCCACCCGTACCGTCAAGGACGCCGCGCTGCACGCGATGGCCGACGCGCTCGTGGCGCGTACCCCGGAGGTGCTGACCGCGAACGCGGCGGACCTGGCGGCCGGGCGCGAGGCCGGGCTGTCCGCGGCCGTGCTGGACCGGCTCGCGCTCGACGAGGGCCGGGTGGCGGCCATCGCCGACGCGCTGCGCCAGATGGCCGCGCTGCCCGACCCGGTGGGTGAGGTGGTACGCGGCTCGACCCTGCCCAACGGCCTGGAGCTGCGCCAGGTGCGGGTGCCGTTCGGGGTGGTCGGCATCGTCTACGAGGGCCGCCCGAACGTGACCGTCGACGCCGCCGGGATCTGCCTGAAGTCGGGCAACGCGGCGCTGCTGCGCGGTTCCTCGTCGGCCGCGCACTCCAACGCGGCGCTGGTCGCGGTGCTGCGCGACGCGGTCGCCGGCGCCGGGCTGCCGGCGGACGCGGTGCAGCTGCTCGACTCCAGCACCCGCGACTCGGTGAAGGAGCTGATGCGCGCCCGCGGCCTGGTCGACGTGCTGATCCCGCGCGGCGGCGCGTCGCTGATCCGCGCCGTCGTCGAGGAGTCGACGGTGCCGGTGATCGAGACCGGCGTGGGCAACTGCCACGTGTACGTGGACGCCGCCGCCGACCTCGCCAAGGCCCTGGCGGTCACGCTGAACGCCAAGACCCAGCGCCTGTCCACCTGCAACACCGCCGAGTCGCTGCTGGTGCACCGGGACGTGGCGGACGCGTTCCTGCCGGCGGTGCTGGCCGCGTTCGCCGAGGCCGGGGTGACGGTGCACGGCACGCCTGCTGTCGCCGCCCACTCCGACGCCGTGGTCCCGGCGACCGAGGAGGACTTCGGCACCGAGTACCTCTCCGCCGACATCTCCGTCGCCGTGGTCGACTCGCTGGACGCGGCGGTCGCGCACATCCGCCGGTACGGCACCGGCCACACCGAGGCGATCGTCACCGACTCGCAGCGGTCGGCCCGGGAGTTCGTGGCCCGGGTGGACGCGGCCGCGGTCATGGTCAACGCGTCCACCCGCTTCACCGACGGCGGGGAGTTCGGCTTCGGCGCGGAGATCGGCATCTCGACGCAGAAGCTGCACGCGCGCGGCCCGATGGGCCTGCCGGAGCTGACCAGCACGAAGTACGTGGTGACCGGGGACGGTCACGTACGCTGACCGGCTCTGGCTCGTGGCGCGCTTGCGGTTGCGCCACCTCGCCGTACTGGTCGGGGCCGCCGCCGGATCGGGGAGGTGGCGGTATCCCGGCGCCCCTGATGCCGCCACTTCGCCGAACCGGTGTTGATCATCGGCAGGCCGGGCTACGCGAGCTGGAGTGGATCACCGTCTGCCGGTTCGGCGGGGTCGACCGGCGGGGTTGTGCCGGGCTGCAGCGGTGAGGCGATCCCCGGGGCCCTGGGCGCCGGTGGCGGCGTGGCGAGCGGAGGCGTCCCGGGGGACACCGGGGCCGCACGCGGCATCGCAACCACCGGAGGTAGACCGGGTAGAACCGGGCCGGGTGGCAGGCCCGGCACCGAACGCGCAGCAATCCCGGTGCCCTCTTCGGGGAGTAGGTCGGGCGTGACGATCCAGGCAGACCACGGACCCGGCCCGCCGTCCGGACCGGCCGACACCACAGAGCCGGTCGACGGGCCGGGGCCGCGACCGGAGGGCAGGTCAGGGCCGAAGCCCGCCGACGATTCGGGCCCGCGGCCGGACGACGGAGGCGAGGAGACAGGCGGCGCAGGGGTGGCGGACGGCGGCGGCGCGGCGAGCGACCGGCGCGGCATCGGCACGGCCGGCGGCGCGGGCAGCTCCGCGGTCTGCGGCACCACGAACGGCGCTCCGGACACCGGCGCCTCGGGCGTGTTCGGGCGGCACGCGCGGATCGCCCGCAGAGTGGTGTGCACGTCGAACTGGTGGCCGTCGTCGCTGTCCCAGCCGCCGTCGCTGCGCTGGGTCTCGGCGAGCCGCCGGCGCGCGGAGACCAGCAGCCACTGCTCCTCGCTCACGTCGACCCGGCGCAGTGTGGCGGCCAGCCAGGCCACGTCGGCCGGGGACATCTGCGGAACCCGGTCGGCCAGCACCGCCTGGATGCGCGCCGACTCGTAGTACATCTGCTGGCGGTGCAGCACCGCGGCGGCGAGCCAGCCGGCCGGCAGGAAGGACGGCCAGCTTCCGTCCGGCGCGAGCTGCGCGGCCAGCGCCTGCGATGCCGCCTGCACCACACCGGCGTACGCGCCGCCGACCCGGTGGTCCAGCGGCCCGGCGGCGCGGGCGTCCAGCCCGGCCACGGTGAGCCAGAATCCGGCGTTGGCGGTCTGGTAGAGCCGGGCCTCGGGGTCGCCCGGGGTGGCCCACTCGGGGGCGAGCCCGGCCAGGGAGGGATCCTCGTCCCAGCCGCCGTCGGGTAGTTGCCGGGCGGCCAGCCAGTCCAGCGCGTGCCGGGCGGCCGGGCGGCCCAGCGCGCCGAGGTCGTCCAGCTCGGCCAGGCGGAAGCAGGTCGCGTCGATCGAGGCGACGTCGCCGTCGAGGACGGCGGGCCAGCCACCGCCCGGCGCCTGCCCGGCCTCGGCGGCGTCGAGCACGTCGGGCGGCACCGGAGCGCCGGAGCGCAGCCGGGAGAGGCGGGCGCGGTCCACCGCGTCACCGTGAGCGACGACGAATCCGATCGCCGCGTCCAAGTCGACCACGGCACTGACGGTACTGGCGCGGCCGACGTTACGCCTCGGTAGCTCGGTCAGGACCACCCGGCCCAGCGGTCGCCGCAATCGGGCGTATGCCCACGCCAGGGGCCCCGGAGAGCACGACGGGCCCGCCCGGGTCGCCGGGCGGGCCCATCGAGGAGACTCAGTACGCGGGCAGCGACGGGTCGACCTGCTTGACCCAGGAGAGCACACCGCCCTGGAGGTGCACCGCGTCGGAGAAGCCGGCCGCCTTCAGCGCGGCGAGCGCCTCGGCGGAGCGGACGCCGGACTTGCAGTGCAGCACGATCTGCCGGTCCTGCGGGAACTTCGCCAGCGCCTCGCCGGAGAGGATCTCGCCCTTGGGGATGAGCGTCGAGCCGGGGATCCGGACGATCTCGTACTCGGCGGGCTCGCGCACGTCGACCAGGAAGATGTCCTTGCCCGAGTCCTGCCAGTCCTTCAGCTCCAGCGCGGTGATGGTCGAGTCGACCACCGCCTCCTGCGCCTCGTCGGAGACCGCGCCGCAGAAGTCCTCGTAGTCCTCCATCAGGTCGGTGAGGGTCGGATTCTCGCCGCAGAGCACGCAGTTCGGGTCCTTGCGAACCTTGATCTTGCGGTAGCTCATCTCCAGGGCGTCGTAGACCATCAGCCGGCCGACTAGCGGCTCACCGATGCCGGCGAGCAGCTTGATCGCCTCGTTGACCTGGATCGACCCGATCGACGCGCAGAGCACGCCGAGCACGCCGCCCTCGGCGCAGGACGGGACCATGCCGGGCGGCGGGGGCTCCGGGTAGAGGCAGCGGTAGCAGGGGCCGTGCTCGGCCCAGAACACCGACGCCTGGCCGTCGAAGCGGTAGATCGAACCCCAGACGTACGGCTTACCGAGCAGCACGGCCGCATCGTTGACCATGTACCGGGTGGCGAAGTTGTCGGTGCCGTCGACGATCAGGTCGTACCGGGAGAAGATGTCCCGGACGTTCTCCCGGTCCAGCGCGGTGTTGTGGATCTCCACGTTGACCAGCGGGTTGATCTCGCGGATCGAGGCCGCGGCGGACTCGGCCTTGGACCGGCCCACGTCGGAGACGCCGTGGATGACCTGGCGCTGGAGGTTCGACTCGTCGACGGTGTCGAAGTCGATGATGCCGAGCGTGCCGACACCGGCCGCGGCCAGGTAGAGCAGGGCCGGCGAGCCGAGGCCACCGGCGCCGACACAGAGCACCCGGGCGTTCTTCAGCCGCTTCTGCCCCTCGACCCCGACGTCCGGGATGATCAGGTGGCGCGAGTAGCGGCGGATCTCGTCTACGGTCAGCTCGGCGGCGGGTTCGACGAGCGGGGGCAACGACACGGTGGACTCCCCGGGATCGGCGGTGTGACCGCGCCATTGTCGCTCGCCCGGACGGGGATCGGCCATGATGAGGGACACTGCGCCCGAACTGCGGGACCGGGAATAACTCAGACGCCGTCGGTGGGCTCACCTTCGTAGCGGACGCCGCCGACGTACGGCCAGGCGTTCGGCAGGCAGCCGTCCAGCCCGTACGTCTGCTGCTGCATCACCGGGGCGGGCGCGCCGGGCTCGGGGCACGCCTGGTGCAGCTCGCCGAACTCGTGTCCGACCTCGTGGTTGATCACGTACGTGCGGTAGACCGCCAGCGGCGCACGGTAGTGGGGCACCGCCGTCATCCACCGGGCCAGGTTGAGCACGACCCGGCCGGGCAGCCGGCAGGAGGTGTACCGGTCGGTGCGCAGGCCGCCCTCGGCGCACATCCGCTCGGAGGTGACCGGGGTCGCGAGGTAGACGGTGAAGTCGGCCGCGGCCGCCTCGGGCACCCGCTGCACCCGCAGGTCACCGGAGGCGATCCAGCTGCGCGGGTCGCCCAGAACCGCGTCCACGGTGGCGGCGAAGTCGTCGACGTCCTGCCCCGTACCCTGCTCGACCTCGACCCGGTAGCGGCGCAGCGGGCCGTCCTGCCCGCGTACCGGGGACCGGTCCTGGGCCGCCGCGAACGTGCCGGGGCCGGCGGTGGGGTAGCCGGTCGGCGCGGCGGCCGGTACGTCGGCCTCGGCGGCGCGGGCCAGCGACGGTTCGGCGGCGAGCGGCGTGTGCCCGGACGGCGGCGTGTTCAGGCGGGTGATGCCGACGGCGCCGCTGACGGCCGCGAGCAGCATCGCCAGCAGCAGCACCGAGCGGCGCCGCCGCCGACGCATGCGGCGCAGCGTGGGACGCTCGCGTCGCGGCGCGGCAGGGTTGTCGTAAGGGGACGACGACGTCATGACCTCAGCGTGCCATGCAATTCGGGCATTTAGCTGCTTTTGCCGCCCATGCCGCGAATGTTCTTCACAAACCGGCGCTCAGAGGGCCGGCCCGGTGTACCGCTTCCCGCCCAGGTAGGGCCATGGGTTCGGCCGGCAGCCCTTGAGGAAGAGCGTCTGCTGCTGCATCACCGGCGCCGCCCGGCCCGCACCCGGGCACCCCTCGTGCCGGTGCCCGAGCTGGTGACCCACCTCGTGGTTGATCACGTAGAGGCGGTACGCCTCCAGCGGCATCCCGGCGTCGACCAGATGCGGCGCCGAGGTACGCCACCGGGCCAGGTTGATCACCACCTTGCCCGGCACCCGGCACGACGTGTACGGCACCCCGCCCACCCGGATGTCGATCCCGCCCGCCCCGCACAGCCGCCCGGCCGTGTCGCGGGTGGCCAGGTAGATCGTGAAGTCGTACCGGTCGTCCGGGCCGACCCGCTGCAACCGCAACCGGCCGCCGTCGACCCAGCTGCCCGGGCCGGCCAGGGCCCGCTGCACCGCCTCGCCGAAGGCGGTGACCTCCTCGCCGGAGCCGTTCTCCACCGCCACCCGGTAGCGGCGCAGCGTCCCCGAGCGGCCGAGCACGCCGCTGGTCCGCTCGTCGTACGCGAAGCTGCCCCGGCCCTTCGCCGGGCCCGGGCCGGACAGCGTCAGCACCGGCGCAGCCGGCGAACTGGGCGTCACCGCCGGCGGCAAGACGTTCGGCGTGGACGGTGCCGGCGTGGACGTCGCAGGCGTGGAGGCCGGAGGCTGGGCGACCGACCCGTCGGTGGTCCGCGTCCCCGCGCCCGCCGACGGCAGTTGCACCGCCACGCCGACACCGGCCGCGGCGGCGGCGACGAAGGCGCAGACCACGAGCGCGGTACGCCAGTGACGGAACGAGGAACGGGAGCGGGCGGCACGAGGACGGCGGGAGCTGGGCATCCGGCTCAGCCTGCCATGTCGCGCTCCGTTCCGCTCTCCCCCATGCCGGTGACGAGCGACGGTGTCGCCTCGGCGAGCAGGCCGAGCACCGCCCGCGCCACGGTCCGGGGCACCTCCAACTGGGCCACGTGCCCGACGCCGTCGAGCATCAGCAGCCGGCTGTCCGGGATGACCCGGGCCGCCTGCGGCGCCACCCGCACGTCGACCAGCCGGTCCTGCCGCCCGCCCACGACGAGCGTGGGCGCCCGTACCGACGCCGCCTGCCGCCAGAGCGCGCCCTCCCCGGGCAGGTACGAACGCAGGAAGCTGCCGACCAGGCCCCGGAACGTCCGCACGTACGCGGCGGCGTAGTGGGCCGCCTCGTACCGGATCCGGATCTCGTCGATCGCCTCCTGCCGGCGCTGCTCGCTGATCCGGGTCAGGTCCGCCACGCAGGCCTCCATCACCTGCTGCGCCGTCACCTCCGGGCTGAACTGGGCCAGCCGCCAGGCGGCCAGCCGTTCGCCCCGGGGGATCGCCAGCAGCGGGAGCATCCGCCCCTGCAACGACCGGCGGAAGTCCAGGAACGGCAGGGCGGGCGAGACCAGGGTGAGCGTGCGGACCAGGTCCGGGCGCAACGCCGCCACCCGGACCGAGATCGCGCCGCCGAGCGAGTTGCCGAACAGGTGCACCGGCCCCCGGTCGCTGTACTCGATCCACCGGATCACCCGCTCGGCGAAGGACGGGATCGTGTAGCGCGGCCCGGGCTCGCTGCGCCCGAAGCCGGGCAGGTCGATCGCCTGCCCGTCGAGCCGGTCCGCGAGCAGCCCGGCCAGGTCGGTCCAGTTCTGTGCCGACCCGCCGAGGCCGTGCACGTACAGCGCGGGCTCCGCGCCGCTACCGGTGGCCGGGGTGTCGCGGACGTGCACGAGCGTGCCGTCGAGGCGTACGTGCCGGCCCGGCCAGGGCGGCGGGACGTGGTGTGCGGGAAGGCTGTGCTCCGGCCACAGTGCGGCGCGCTTCATGCCTCCAGTCTTCCCCGCCGCGGCCGTACCGCACACCGCGCTCAGGAGAGCAGCGCCTCCAGCCGCCGGTTCACCGCCGCGAGCGTGGCCCGCACGACCGCCTGCCGGGGATCCCCGGCCACCAGCGCCGAACCGGCCAGCTGCTCCACCCAGCCGTCGCAGACCAGCAGCACCACCACTGTGGCGACCTCGCAGTTGCCGAACGGCACCACCGCGGCGTGTTCCACGAAGCACCGGCCCCGCTCGCCTGCCGGCACGGCCCGGCCGAGCAGCTCGTCCACCGCGGCGGCCGCGGCCACCGCGCAGAGCCGCAGCACGTACCCGTCGACAGCCGGCCCGGTCGCGTGCCCCTCGGCCGACCGGTCACCGGCGACCAGGCGGACCTCCGTGGTGGCGTCCAGGCCGAATGTGCTCACCAGGACGTGCTCGATCACCACCCGGGGCCCCGGCACGCCGCCGGTGTCCAGCGGTCGCGACGGCGCGGTCTCCGTCGTGGTCATCTGCCCACCGGAGTACGACGTACCGAGCGTGACCGGGCTGCCGGTGGACATGCCGGTCGGCGCGGCGGCCAGCGACGTCTCGTCCACAGCGGCCCGGCCCCGGTGGGTGGCCTGCCGGCGGCGGCGCGGCGGCTCGTCGCCGTCGCCGGGCGCCTCGGCCGGGCGCGTCGCGCGGTCCGCGCCGAACCGCGCGTCGCCGGAGCGGTTCGCGGCCGGACGTGCCACACCGGTCCGCGCCGGCATCTCGTCGCCGCCCGTCTCGTCACCGTTGCGGGCCTCGCCCGGCTCGGGCTGTGCGGCACCGGCCCCGTCGGTGCGGGCCTGGCCCGGCGCGGACTGAGCCCCGGATGCCCGGTTCTCTCCCGAGCGCGTCTCACCGGAGCGGTCCAGCCGGGCCGACCGGCGGCGCAGCGGCGCCGGTGGCGGCACGGCGGGCTCACCGGGCAGGTTCTGCGGGGCGGCGGCCAGGCCCATCCGCTCCTGGAGCAGCCGGGCCACCAGACGGCTCACCTCGGCCGGGTCCGCGCCGTCGGCCAGGTCGAGCCGGAGGCTGTGCGCGCCGGCCGGGGTACGGCGCAGCGCGGCGTCGCGTACGCCCGCCACCTCCCGGACCGCGTCGAGGATCGCGTTGACGTCGAAGCCCTCCGGCCGCTCCCGCAGTGGCGCGGGTTCGTCGTCGCGGCGCAGGTGGGTGGCGATGCGGGCGAGTTCGGGGGTCTCGGCGGACGGTTCCACTGCCGGTGGCTCCGGCACGACGGGCACGTCCGGTTCCGAGGGGACGCGCTGCGGCAGCACAGGGGACGGTTCCTCCGGTCGGGGCTCGGCGACCGCGTCGGCGGCCGGCACCGGTTCCGGTGCGGATCGGCGGGCCGCGTAGGGAGGGGCGCTCGTCGGGTGGGGCGCGGGTGTGCGGTCGAAACGGGGCGCGCCGCTCGCGGCGGGCACGCCTGAGGTCGGCGGGTCGACGGCGGCCGCTTCGGTGGGGGGCGCCGGAGCGTATCCACCGGCCGGAGCGGGCGGGGCGCTGGTCGGCGCGGGGCCGGCGGGCGCGCCCAGCGGGGCGACCGGCACCGGTGGCCCGGCCCAGGACGGACGCTCGTAGCCGTGCGGTGGTTCGGCGTCGCCCCGGGCCAGCCGGAACGGCCGGGTCGCCTCGGGCGCCGGCTCCGGTGCGACCGGCGGCTCGTACCGGCGCGCCGGCTCGGGCCCGGCAGCCGGTTCGTACGGCCGGGACGCCTCCGACTCGGCGGACGGCGGGTACGGCCGCGCCGCCTCCGGTCCCGGGGCCGGCTCGGCGCGCAGCGGCTCGTACGGCCGTACCGGTTCGGGCCGGGGTGGCTCGTAGGCGGCGGGCGGTTCGACGCGGGCCGGTTCGTACGGCCGCACCGGCTCGGGCGCCCACTCGGCCGCGCGGTCCTCGCGGGCGGCGCTGTCGTCCTCCCACTCCCGCCGCTCGGCGGCGGGCTCCCCGGTGCGGCGGGCCGGCCGCTCCTCCGGGCCTCGGGCCGGCGGCTCCTCGGCCCGGCGGGTCGGCGGCTCGTCGGTGCGGGCCCACGGTGGGGCCCAGCCGTCACCCCAGCTCGGGCGGTTCCAGGACGGCCCCGACCAGTCCGGTTCGGCGGCCCTCGGGTCGTCCGCCGGGATCTCGGCCGCGGCCCGCGGCTCGGCGGTGGCCGACCGGCCCTCCGGCGGGTGCACCTCGCCCGGTGCGTGCTCCGGGCGGCTCGCGGCCGGCGGCGGGGTGACCGGCCGGTCGGCCCAGCCGCGGGACAGCGACGGGGTGGATTCGGTGTTCGGCGCATGGAAGCCCGGCGGCACCTCGAAGCCGGAGGCGGCGGCGCCGACCGGCGGGACCTGGAGCGCCGGGGGCGCGGAGGTCGGCCCGCTCTCGGCCCAGCGCGGGGCCCGGGCGGCCGGGTCGTCGGCGGCGTGCCGGGAACCGGTGGCCTCCCCCGGGTCGGCCGGCTGCTCGATCGCCGGCGCCGGGCGCGGGGCCGGTACGGCCAGCCGTTCGCCGTCGGCCGGCCGGGGCAGCTCGTCCGCGGGCGGGGCACTGACCGGCGCCTGGCGGGTCACTGGCGACTCCTCCCCGGCGTGGTGCACGCCGTTGACGTGGCGGCCGTTGACGCGGCCCGGTTCCGGCGCGGAGTGGCCGGGCACCGGGGCCGGCAGGTCGCCGTGCCGGGGCGCGGAGGCGGCCCAGCCGCCGAGGTCGCCATAGGGCCAGCCGCCGGGCGCCGGGGCGCCGCGGGACCAGCCGTTCGGCGGGGGCGCCCAACCGCCGCCGGTACGGGCCGGGTCGTCCTGCTGGCCCGTCCCGTCGCCGTGCTCTCCCGGGGTGGCGGCTCCGGGTTGCCCTGTTTCACTCACCGCGCGCTCCTTGGTCGCCCCCGCTGAGGCTACCGTGTGGTGACAGTGGCGATAAGTTACAGCGGCGGGCCAATTCCGCGACGGGTTCACGAACCCGGACCGGTTCGGGTGATACGTGCCGGCTCGTACGCAGATACTCGGAGGATCCGATGACCGCAGTGGGGAACGGTGCACAGACCGCCGGTCGGCCCACCCGCCTGCCCCGCTCGGCGCGCCGTAAGCAGCTGCTCGCCGCCGCCCAGGAGGTGTTCGTCGCACAGGGCTACCACGCCGCCGCGATGGACGACATCGCCGAGCGGGCCGGTGTCTCCAAGCCGGTGCTCTACCAACACTTCCCCGGGAAGATGGAGCTCTACCTCGCGCTGCTGGACACGCACTGTGACGCGATAGTGGCCAAGGTGCAGGACGCGATGAGCGGCACCAACGACAACAAGGAGCGGGTCGGCGCCGCGGTGCGCGCGTACTTCGACTTCGTCGACCACGAGAGCGAGGCGTTCCGGCTGGTCTTCGAGTCGGACCTGCGCAACGACCCGGCGGTGCGGCAGCGGGTGGAGCGGGTCGAGCAGGGCTGCATCGCGGCGATCACCGACACGATCATCTCGGACACCGGGGTCAGCCGCTCGCACGCCGAACTGCTCGCCTCGGGCCTGGTCGGCGCCGCCGAGACGGCCGCCCAGTTCTGGCTCGCCGGCGGCCGCCAGGTGCCCAAGGCGGAGGCCGAGGCGCTGGTCGCGGCCCTGTCGTGGCGCGGCATCGCCAGCTTCCCGCTGCAAGGCGAGTCAGCCTGAACATCGGGCCGCCGGATCGGATAGCCTTCCCACGGTGGCTTTTTCGCCCCAGTTGAGGAGGCACAGTGGAGGTCAAGATCGGCGTGCAGTACGCGCCGCGGGAGCTGGTCCTGGAGAGCGCGCAGTCGCCGGCCGAGATCGAGCAGATCGTGACCGACGCCTTCGCCAAGAGTGAGGGCACGCTCTCCCTGACCGACGAGAAGGGCCGGCGCGTGATCGTGCCGGTCGGCAAGGTCGCCTACGTCGAGATCGCCGAGGCGTCGCCCCGCGCGGTCGGGTTCACCGTTCGCTGATTCCCGCGGCACCGGCCGCCGTGGCGGGCCTCCCGCCACGGCGGCTCAGTTGTTCAACCCGGCGGCTGTCATCCGCCCGGTGTGCGCCTCGGTCAGCCGCCGCAGCAGCCCCGGCACGTCCCCGCCGGTCCGCCCGATCAACGCGACGAGCGCGCCCCGGTCGGCGGCGGCCACCCGGCCCGCCTGGGACAGCGCCTCGCCGAGCAGCCGCCGCGCCCACATCGACAGCCGCCCGGCCGCCCGGGGGTCGGCCTCGATCGCGGCCCGGATCTCGGCGGCGGCGAACTCGGCGTACCGGGAGTCGTGCAGCACGTCGAGCAGCAGGGCCCGGTCCGGCCCGGTCAGGCCGTCGGCGATCCCGCGCAGGAAGTCGTCGGTGATCGCGTCGCCCACGTACGCCTTCGTCACCGCCTCCGCCCAGTCCCGCGGCTCGGTCGAGTCGTGGTACGCCCGCAGCGCCTCGACGTAGGGGGCCATCGCCTCCTCCGGGGTGACGCCCCAGGCGGCGAGCCGGTCGGTGAGCCACCGGTAGTGGGCGATCTCGGCGGCGGCCATCTCGCTGAGCGCGGCGCGGCGGCGCAGGTCGGGTGCGAGGCGCGCGTCGGCGGCGAGGCGGTCGAACGCGAGCAGTTCGCCGTAGGCGACGAGCCCGAACAGGTCGGCCGCGGCAGGGTCGGGCAAAGCTTCAGGGGCGGACACGAGCGCAGGCTACCGGCGCTTCGTATGTGACTCAAGTCACAGGGAAACCCCCCGCGCGCACGGCCACCACCTGGGAATCGGGACGGCTCAGGGACCGTTCAGGTACGATGAGACAGTTGCCGTGGGCACCGAATCGGTCACTTGCTGACCAACGCCGGTCCCCGACGCGCGTGCGGCCCGGTCCGGCTCGGCGAAATCGCCCCTGACCGCGTGGCCCGCGCCATACCGATCGCGCCCTGAGGACTTGAGGGGCGCACCACGAGAGGGCACCCCCAAATCCATATGAGCGAGCAGATTTCCGGCCAGCCACTGGCCCCCACCGCCCCGGTCCCCCCGGAGGCACCCACGTTCGCCGCGCTCGGCGCGCGGCAGGAGACCGTCGAGGCGCTGGCCGCCGCCGGCATCACCCGCGCCTTCGCCATCCAGGAGTACGCGCTGCCGATCGCGCTGCGCGGCGTCGACCTGATCGGGCAGGCGCCGACCGGCACCGGCAAGACGCTCGGCTTCGGCATCCCGCTGCTGGAGCGCGTGTTCGCCCCGTCCGAGGGCAGCGACGGCGTGCCGCAGGCACTCGTCGTCGTACCCACTCGTGAGCTGGGCATCCAGGTCGCCAAGGACCTCGATGCCGCCGGCCGTACCCGGGGTGTCCGGGTGCTGCCGATCTACGGCGGCGTGGCGTACGAGCCGCAGATCGAGGCGCTCCGCAAGGGCGCCGAGATCCTGGTCGGCACCCCGGGCCGCCTGCTGGACCTGCAGAAGCAGAAGCACCTGCGGCTCGACCGGGTCCGCGCGCTCGTCCTCGACGAGGCCGACCGCATGCTCGACCTGGGCTTCCTGGACGACGTCGAGAAGATCCTGGCGATGCTGCCGGAGGACCGGCAGACCATGCTGTTCTCGGCCACCATGCCGGACCCGATCGTCGCGCTGTCCCGGCGCTTCCTGCGCCGGCCGGTGACGATCCACGCCGGGCACACCGCCGAGACCGGTCCGTCGCCGCAGACCAAGCAGCTCGCGTACCGCACGCACTCGCTGAACAAGGTCGAGATCGTGGCGCGCATCCTCCAGGCCGAGGGCCGCGGGCTGACCATGATCTTCACCCGCACCAAGCGGGCCGCCGACCGGGTCGCCGAGGATCTCGACTTCCGCGGCTTCGCCGTCGCCGCCGTGCACGGTGACCTCGGCCAGGGCGCGCGCGAGCGGGCGCTGCGGGCGTTCCGGGCCGGCAAGATCGACACGCTGGTCGCCACCGACGTGGCCGCCCGGGGCATCGATGTCACGGGCGTCACCCACGTGATCAACTACGACTGCCCCGAGGACCAGGACACCTACACCCACCGCATCGGCCGTACCGGCCGGGCCGGGGCCACGGGTTCCGCGGTGACGTTCGTCGACTGGGACGACATGCCCCGCTGGCGGATCATCGACAAGACGCTCGGGCTGGACATGCCCGAGCCGCCGGAGACGTACCACACCTCCGCGCACCTCTACACGGACCTGGACATCCCGACGGACATCAGCGGCACGCTGCCGACCGCCGAGCGCACCCGCGCCGGCCTGTCCGCCGAGGTCGAGGAGGACCTGGGCGGTGGCGGCCGGTCGCGGCGCGGCGACCGCCGGGGCGACAGCCGGGGCCGTGAGCGCGGCGACCGCGGCCGGCGCCGGGGCGGCGAGGCCGGTCCCGCCGCCGGTTCGTCCGCCGGGCAGGCCGACGCCGGTGACGACGAGACCCCGCGTACGCCGCGTAGGCGGCGTCGCCGCCGGGCCGGCGAGACGGTGGCCGGTGAGCCGACCGCGGTGATCGGCACCGAGGGCACGGCCGAGACCGCCGCCGCACCGCAGGCCGCGGAGGGTGAGGCCGCGAGCACCAAGCCCCGTCGCCGCCGCCGTCGCCGCAGCGGCAGCACCGGCGCACCCGCCGAGTCCACCACCACCGACTGACGCACACACGGATACGGCCTCCCGGACCCCGGTCCCGGAGGCCGTCCCCATCCCCGCCCCTCGCCAACTGCGACGATCATGAAGTTGACGGCGCGACACGCCGTGCTCACGGCCGCCAACCTCATGATCGCCGGGGCGGAAGCAGGAAGGCAGGTACTGATGCCGGAAGCGTTGGACTCCGCGCTGGCCGAGGTGCGGGCGCTGCTGCTCGCGCCAGGGCTGACCCGCGCGGTCGCCGCCGGGCGCCGTCGTGGGCAGCGTCCCTCGGTGGTACGCGCGGAGCTGCGCCCGGTCACCCTGAAGACCGGTCCCCGGTTGCAGATCGCCGTCTCCGACGGATCACGGCCGCACACCCGCAACGTGGCACCCGGTACGGAGGCCGGCGCCGCAGTCGACGAACTGCTCGCCGAACCGTTCGGTAACTGGCACGTCGAGACCGCCGACGCCACGCTCCAGCTCCGGGTCACCAAGTCCGGCGAGGCGCAGGTGCACCGCGCGGCGGCCAGCCGTCCGGCCACCGAGCCGGGCGGGCACGACCGCGCCAAGGAGTGGCTGCTCGACCCCGGTGATCCCCTGTTCCGGGAGATCGGCGGCTCGGCGGCCAAGCGCCGCCAGGTCGACGCGTTCCTGCGCGCGCTCGCGGCGACGCTGCCGGACGACCTCACCGGCCCGCTGCGAGTGGTGGACCTGGGCTGCGGCAACGCCTACCTGACCTTCGCCGCCTACCGTTACCTCGTCCAGCGCGGCCTGGACGTGACGCTCGTCGGGGTGGACGTGCGCGAGGACCAGCGCCGCCGCAACACCGAGCTGGCCGAGCGGCTGGGCTGGGCCGACCGGGTCGGCTTCGTGGCCGGCACCATCGCCGGCGCATCAGTCGAACCGGCGCCCGACCTGGTGCTGGCGCTGCACGCCTGCGACACCGCGACCGACGAGGCGCTGGCCCGGGCGGTGCGCTGGGGCGCCCGCTGGGTGCTCGCGGCGCCCTGCTGCCACCACGACCTGGCCGCCCAGCTCCGCGCCGGTCGGGCCCCGGCGCCGTACGAGCTGCTGACCCGGCAGGGGATCCTGCGGGAGCGGTTCGCCGACGTGCTCACCGACTCGCTGCGGGCCGCGCTGCTGCGCCTGCACGGCTACCGCGCCGAGGTGGTGGAGTTCGTCGACTCCCAGCACACGCCGCGCAACCTGCTCATCCGGGCCCGGCGGACCGCCGGTGCGCCGGCCGACGGGCAGCGCGCCGAGTATCGCGAGCTGGTCGGCCAGTGGGGTGTCACGCCCCGGCTGGAGACGCTGCTGACCGAGGCGCGCTGAGCCACGGCGGTCTACCGCCCCCGGTCGCTCCGGTTGCGGTCGCCCCGGTCCAGCACCGGCACCCGCTCACCGGCGCCCCGGTTCGGCGCCCGCTCGCCGTCGTGTGACGCGCTCGGGAACGGCACCACCTTCCCGGGCTGCTCGGCGTTCCCGGCGGCGGCGAAGGCGTTCCACGAGATGTCGACGAGCAGCCTCTTCAGCTCGGCGTGCCGCGCGGCGGCGTTGCGCTGCAACGCGAGCCGCGCGCCGAGCACCACCGAGGCGAGGGTGGTGCAGATCGCGCCGGTCGCGGCGATCAGGTGTACGCCGTTCGCCTCGTCACCGCGTACCGCCAGCACCAGCAGCCAGATCCAGAACCCGAGCGCGAACACCGCGGCCTTGGCCACGAAGAAGAGGCTCACCGCGCCGGGGCGATGCGGTACGGGACGTTCCGGCTCGGCCATGCTGCTCCTCCATCGGCTCCCAGGGTTCCCTCAGCCTATTACCCGAAGCGCATTGCCCGAAGCGCGCTTCCGTTGTTGTCCGGGTCTCGCCGACGGGACTTCCGGACCGATCAGTCAGTTGCTTCTCCGGCCCGGCGTACTAGGCTCGATGCGCGAGCCGGGCCACCGGAGGAAGGGGACAGATCCGCCAGGGATGGGTTCCGCAGACGTTTCACCGCAGATGGCCTTCGCGCGCTTCGTGCGCCGGGCCATCGACGCCGCGCGCGAGGAGCGTGGCTGGACGGTGACCGACCTCGCCACCCACACCGGCGTCGGCCGCTCCACAGTGTTCCGCTGGCTGGCCGGAGACTGGCAGGACTACCCCGAACTCGCGAAGGTCCGCGGCTTCTGCGCCGCCCTCGACCTGCCGGTGGCGGCCGCGTTCCGCGCGCTGGGCCTGCCCGACGCCGGGCCGGTGCCCCGCCGCCGGGGTGCCGAGGACGGCCCGGTGGAGGCCGACGTGCGGGTGATCCTGGATCGGCTCGCCGACCCGAACGTGCCCGCCGAGGAGAAGCACCACATCCGCGACCTGCTCCGCTACCTGGCCCGCCGCCCGGTCCGCCGGGCCGGCTGACCGCCCAGCCGGCGACGGCCCGCGAGACTCAGGCGGCGGCCCGCGACTCAGTCGACGGTCAGCGTGAACTCGGCGGTCCGCACCACGCCGCCGACCTGGAAGTCCAGGAACATCCGGTAGCTACCCGGCCCCGGCGCGGTCAGCCAGAACGTCACGTCGTCGCCGTCGCGCACCGGCTCCGGGTGCACGTGCAGGTAACCGAGGTCGCCCTCGCGCAACGCCACCAGGTGGCCGTACGCCCCGAGGTACGGCTCCAGCGCCGCCGCCGCGCCGTCCGCGCCGGTGACCCGGAACCGCAGCGGCACGGACTTCCCCACCTCCGGCGTGCCGGCGTACCCGACGGTGAACCCGTCGACGGTGGCCGACGTGGCGGCAGCGGGCAGCGGCCCGGGCCGGTACGCGCCGGACGCGGTCAGGTCGGCGCCGAGCACCACGGCGACCTGGCGACCGTCGTCGGCCACCGCGGTGAAGTCCGCGTACATCCGCCAGGGGCCCGCCTCCGGCGCGGTGATCGGCACCGACCAGGTGCCGTCGGCGGCCATCGCCGGGTGCAGGTGCCGGTAACCGCCGAGGTCACGCCGGACCATGATCACGTGCATCGGCTTGTCGTGCACCACGGCGAACCGGGTGACCGCCCGACGCTGGTCGTCGCGGATCTGGAAGCGCAGCTCACCGGCGCGGCCCGCGACCAGCTCGGTCGACGGCACCAGCGTGTAGCCGGCCGAGGTGATCGACAGTCCGGTCGCGCCGTCGCCGCCGCCCTGGGTGACTGTGGCGCCGTCGTGCGTGTGCACGCCGGTCCCCGGTGCGTGGGCGTGCACGCCGCCGTCGGCGCCGCCCGTGGCGGCCCCGCCGGCCGTCGCGGGCCGGACCGGGCCGGGCGCCGTGTTCATCCGCCCGAGGCCGAAGCCGAGCAGGACGGCGAGCACCAGGCCGCCCACCACCAGGGCCAGCCGCAACGTCTCCCGGTCCACCGCGACGGGACCGGCCGAGCCGGCCGCGCCGGTCCCGGACCGCGCCGCGAAAGCGTCGGAGCCGGCCCCGGCGTCGTCGGGAACGACGCCGGTGCCGGATGTGACTGACGACGATTCAGGCACCGCCGCCGACCAGCTCGTAACCCGCCTCGTCCACTGCGGCACGCACGGACTCGTCGGACAGCGGCGCCGCGCTGGTGACAGTGGCGGTGCCGCTCGTCAGATCGATCCGGACCTCGTCGACACCAGGCAGCGCGGACAGCTCCCCGGTCACCGCCTTGACGCAGTGTTCGCAGGTCATCCCGGTCACGGTGTACGTCTGGACGACGGGTCGCTGCTCGGTCATGACCCCACGGTACCGCCGCCCGGGTCCCGGCCCGACGACGGTCCGCCGACGGTGGTGACGCTCGCATTCCGCCCGGCCCGGGAACTTTCCGCGCACGCCGAACCCTCGACGCACGCGGGAGCTCCCGCGGCGACCGAGACCACGCCGGGAACCGGTCGCCCGGCCCCGGGGACGGGTCAGCCGGCCACCGCGAGCGCCAGCGGCAGCACGTCCGGCGCGCCGGCCCGCCGCAGCAGCCGCGCCACCATGCCCATCGTCCAGCCCGAGTCGACCAGGTCGTCCACCAGCAGCACCGGACCGTCCAGCCCCGCCAGCGCACCGGCCAGCTCGTCCGGCAGGCGGAAGGCGTCGTGCAGCGCGCGTACCCGCTGGGCGCTGTTTCCGCGCGGCCCGCCACCGCCGGACGGACCGGCCGGGACGACCTGGCCCAGCAGCGGCAGCCGGCCCACGGCGGCGATCCGCTCGGCCAGCGAGCCGACCAGCAGCGGTCGCGTCCGGGAGCCGACCGCGACCACACCCGCCGGCCGCCGGGGCCACGGGTCGTCGCCGTGCGCCCACGCCTTCAGCACCTCGACCACGGCCGCCACCACGTCGTCGGGCACCGGGCCGTCCGGCGCCTCCGGCCCGACCAGCCCGCGCAGCCGCCCACCCCACCCCAGGTCGGACAGGCGCCCCACGGCCCGGCCGGCCAGCGCCTGCTCCGCCGGGGGGATACGGCCCTTCAGGGGTACGCCGACCGCCTCCAACCCGGTCGGCCAGAGCTTCTTCGGCGGGATCGGCACGCCGGGACGCCCGAGGAACGTCTGCGCGGCGGTCAGCGCCTGATCGGAGACGGCGGCGTCGAACAGCGGGCCGGCGCAGTTGTCGCACCGCCCGCAGTCCTGCGCCCCCGTGTCGTCCAGCCCTTCGCGCAGGTAGCGCATCCGGCAGCCGGACGTCGAGGCGTACTCGCGCATGGCCCGCTGCTCGGCGGCGCGCGCGTCGGCGACGCGCCGCAACCGGGCCTCGTCGTAGACCCACGGCTCGCCGGTGGCGAGCCAGCCGCCGCGCACCCGGCGGACCGCGCCGTCCACGTCGAGCACCTTGAGCATCAGCTCCAGCCGGGTCCGGCGCAGGTCGACCACCGGTTCGAGGGCCTGGGTGGAGATCGGCCGGTCGGTGTCCAGCGCGGCGAGCACGGCGCGGACCTGTTCCTCGGGCGGGAAGGCGAGCGAGGCGAAGTACCGCCAGATCGCCGC
Source organism: Micromonospora sp. WMMB482 (assembly GCF_019038635.1). Classification (NCBI taxonomy): domain Bacteria; kingdom Bacillati; phylum Actinomycetota; class Actinomycetes; order Micromonosporales; family Micromonosporaceae; genus Micromonospora; species Micromonospora sp. WMMB482. Next base: position 1,530,164 of record NZ_JAHOPD010000020.1, read on the forward strand.
GTCCTCGACGCCGGGCAGCAGCAGCACCTCGGCGTGCTCGACGGCCCGGCCCGCGCGGCCGACCTGCTGGTAGTAGGCGATCGGCGAGGGCGGCGCGCCCAGGTGCACGACGAAGCCCAGGTCGGGCTTGTCGAAGCCCATGCCGAGCGCGCTCGTGGCGACCAGCGCCTTGATCTTGTTGTCCAGCAGGTCCTGCTCGGCGGCCCGCCGGTCGGCGTCCTCGGCCTGGCCGGTGTACGACGCCACGGACCAGCCCCGGCCGCGCAGGAAGTCGGCCGTCTCGGTGGCCGCCGCCACGGTGAGCGTGTAGACGATCCCCGAACCGGGGAGCCGGTCCAGGTGGTCGGCCAGCCAGGCCAGGCGGTGGGCCGGGCTCGGCAGATCGAGTACGCCGAGGCGCAGCGACTCCCGGTCCAGGGTGCCCCGCAGCACAAGTGCGTCGCCGAGCTGCTCGGCCACGTCCTGCGTGACCCGGGCGTTGGCGGTGGCGGTGGTGGCCAGCACGGGCGTGCGCTCGGGCAGGTTGGCCAGGAACGTGCGCAGCCGCCGGTAGTCGGGGCGGAAGTCGTGCCCCCAGTCGGAGACGCAGTGCGCCTCGTCGACCACGAGCAGCCCGGTGGTGGCGGCGAGTTTCGGCAGCACCCCGTCGCGGAAGTCGGGGTTGTTCAGGCGCTCCGGGCTGATCAGCAGCACGTCGACCGCACCGGCGTGGATCTCGGCGGTGATCTCGTCCCACTCGTCCAGGTTCGCCGAGTTGATGGTGCGCGCCCGGATGCCGGCGCGGGCGGCGGACTCGACCTGGTTGCGCATCAGCGCCAGCAGCGGCGAGACGATCACGGTCGGCCCGTGCCGACCGTCCTCGCGCAGCAGCGCGGTGGCCACGAAGTAGACGGCCGACTTGCCCCAGCCGGTGCGCTGCACGCAGAGCACCCGGCGCCGGTCGACCACGAGCGCCTCGATGGCCCGCCACTGGTCCTCGCGCAGCCGGGCGTGGTCACCCGCCAGCCGCCGCAGCACCGCCTCGGCGCGCTCCCGGACGGCCATCCGATCCTGGCTCATCCGGCATTTCTACCAGGGACGACGGGGCGACCGGCGGGCCGGGCGACGGCTCGGGCGGCAGGAAGAGGAGGACGTCGCGCAGCGGGTCCGTCACCGGCGGCGGCAGCAGACACCGCGCCGCCAGCTCCTCCATCGACGTGTACGGGCCGTGCGACCGGCGGTCAAGCACCATGTGTTGCGCCTGGGCCGGGTTCAGCCCCGGCAGCCCGAGGATCGTCCGGTCCGCCACCGAGTTGACGTCGACCAGGCCGCCGTCGTCGTACGCGCGGGGCAGGTCCGGGCGGCCGATGCGCAGCTCGCCCCGCGCGGACGGGTAGTGGTAGAGCAGGTAGCGGGCGTGCTCCCGGCGCAGTCTGCTGCCGGCCACGTGCGGCCGGTGCTGTCGGATGCCCCGCAGCCACGCCATCAGCCGCCCGTTGAGCAGCACCACGTGCAGGACGCCGATCAGCCAGCTGAACAGCCAGACGAAGGCGATCGCGTCCTCGGGGCCGCTGAACTCGTCCGGCTCCTGCTCGACGCTGAACACCACCACGAACCCGACGGCAACGCCCAGGTAGTAGACCGCCGCGAGGATGGTGGCCAGGCTCCGGCGCCAGATCCCGTACACCAGGACCACCACCCAGGTGAGCAGGCCCAACGACAACAGGGCGGTGAGCACGCTCGCCACGGTGGCGCCGACACTGAGCCAGCCGGGCACCCGGCCGGGGGGCGTGGCCGCCGGCGGGGCCGCGGGCGGGGGCGGGGGCGGTCCCCAGGCCGGCGCCACCACCGGCCCCGCCCGGTCGGCCGGGGCCGCGTGCTCGGGCCGGACCGCTGCTGACGGCTGCACCGGCACCGGCGGCTGAACCGGGGTCGGCGGCTGGGCGGGCACCGGCGGGGGCACCGGGAGCGGCGGAGGCCCGGTTCGGGCCGTCGGCACCCCGTGCAGACCCGGTTCGACCGTCGGCAGCAGGAGGTCCGAGTCGGCGCGCAGGATGCGCCGGTGCAGATCCTGGAGCGCCCCGCCCGGCTCGATGCCGTACTCGTCCCGGAGCAGCCCGGCGTAGTCGCGATAGGCGGCCAGCGCCTCGGCCTGCCGTCCGCTGCGGTGCAGCGCCAGCATGAGCTGGTGCCGCAGCCGTTCCCGGACCGGGAACTCGGCGACCAGCTCGACCAGCCGGCCGACCAGCTCGCCGTGCCGGCCGCCGGCCAGCTGGAGCTCGGTACGCGTCTCCAGCGCGACCGCCCGCATCTCCACGAGGCGGTGCCGGGCCGTCTCGAAGTACGTGCCGCCGAACCCGGTGAACGGCTCCCCCTGCCACAGCTCCAGTGCGGCGCTCACCTCGGCGAGCGCCTCCTCCGTACGCCCGGCCGCCTGTGCCGCCCGCGCCCGCTGCACGCCGCGCTCGAAGCGCGCCACGTCCACCGCCTCGGGCGGAACGCGCAGCAGATAGCCCGCGTCGGTGAGGGTGAGCACCCGGGCCGGCGTGCGCGGCGAGCGGTCGGGTTCCAGCATCCGGCGCAGACCGGCCACGTGCTTCTGCACCACGTTGAGGCCGTTCACCGGCGCCTCGTCCGGCCAGACCGCCTCGACGATCTGCCCGGTCGGCACGGGACGGCCCGCGGCGAGCAGCAGCACGGCCAGCACGGCCCGCTGCTTGGCCGGGCCCAGATCGAGTGGTCGGCCGGCGTACCAGGCCCGCTGCGGGCCGAGGAGTTCGAAGCGCAGCGCCTCTGACATGCGAGTTTCCGCCCCCGTACCGACTGCCCCCGCCCACTGTGGCCGACGGCAGTCGGACGGCAGCATAACGGCAGCGGGAGCGCCGTGACGGCTGGCGATACTTCCCCGGCAACAATCACCTGGGAAAGCGAGTCGAACACCATGACGCAGCGAATCGGTTCTGCCGCGGGCCTCCGGCGGATCGCGGCCCTCGCGACGGCCGTGCTGGCCACCACCGTCCTGTCCGCCGGGTGCGGGACCGGGGACGCCTCCGAGGGCACCGCAGCGGCGCCCAGCCCGTCGCCCGACCCGAAGGCCACGCTGCTGGCCGCCGTGCCGGACGAGAAGGACCCGGCCTTCCGGTTCTCCACGATCGAGGGCGCGGACAAGTTCGACGGGGTCGTCGACCCGGCGACGCGCGGCCTCGAGTTGACCGTGTCGGAGAAGAGTCAGGACCCCGAGTTCACCATGGGGATGACCTTCCGCGTGATCGAGGACGACATCTGGGTGCGGGTCAAGATCACCGGCATGCCCGGTCTCCAGGACATGATGAAGCTGCCGAAGCGCTGGATGCTCCTGGACCGCACGAAGCTCGCCGACGCCGCGGAGGTGCCGGTCTACCAGAACGCGGATCCGGTCAACACGGCAGCTGTCATCCGGACCGCGGAGACGGTCGAGGACCGGGGCGACGGCACGTACGGCGGGTTCGCCGACCTGACCGCGAACGCCGACATCCGCAGCAACTTCAGCAGCGTGGACGTGGACGCGCTGGGTGACGCCGCGAAGAAGGTGCCGTTCACGGCAGTGGTCGGGCCGGACGGGAACCTCACGTCGCTGACCCTGGACGTGCCGGCCGCGGGCAAGCAGAAGGCGATGAAGCTGGTCGCCAAGTACTACGACTTCGGTAAGGCGCCGAAGATCAGCGCGCCGACGGGCGCGCAGGTGCAGAAGGCGCCGGCGTCGGCGTACGAGATGCTCAACGGCTGACCACGACGGACGCGCGAGGGGCGGCGGCCACACGGGGGGCCGCCGCCCTTCCGCGTGTCAGCGACCGAGCACGGAGCCGCCGTTGACGCCGAGCACCTGACCGGTGACGTACCCGGCGGACGGGCCGACCAGGTAGCGCACCGCCGCCGCGATGTCGTCCGGCACACCGGCCCGGCCGACGAGCGTGGCGGCGACCCGCTTGGCGTGCCCCTCCGGCGTCATCCGGTCGCCGAAGAACTCGGTCTCGGCGACGTAGCCGGGGCTGACCACGTTCACGGTGATCTGTTCCGGTCCGAGCTGGGCGGCGAGGTCGTACGCCCAGCCGTGCAGCGCGGCCTTGGCGGCCGAGTACGGCCCGCCGCCACCGCGCTGCGCGGCGATCGAGCTGAGCAGGACCACCCGGCCGCCGGGGCGGCGCAGGGCCGGTAGCAGCGCCTCGGTGAGCAGGACGGCGGTCAGGACATTGGCGTCCAGATTGGCCCGCCACCAGTCCGCCACATCGGCGAGCGAATCGGTCGATCCGCCGAGATAGCCGCCGGCGTTGTTGACAACGGCGTCCACGGCACGATCCCCGACCGCGTCCACCACCGCTCCGACCTGCGCCGGGTCGGTCAGGTCGGCGACGACAGCCGTGACCGCCCCGTCCCGCCCGCTCTCGTCACAGATCCGCCGTGCCGTCGATTCGAGCACGTCGCCCCGCCGCCCCACGACGAGCACGTCGAACCCGTCGGTCACGAGCCCGTGGGCGACGGAGGCCCCGATCCCGGTCCCACCCCCACTGACCACAGCCAGCCGCCGCAGCTTCCCCATGACGTCTCCTCTCCCCGTTCTCCCCGTTGATCAAGGAGTTTGCGTCATCCTATCCGCGGAATCAGGACACAAACCCCTTGATCAACGGGGTGAGGAGAGGGGCGAGGGCAGGTCAGCGGGGGCGGCGGAGGGCGGTCAGGACCGGGGTCAGGCGGGAGCGCAGGCTGGCCAGGCCGCCGGGGAAGAAGTAGACGGCCAGGATGAACACCGTGCCCAGGACGAACAACGGCTGGCTCAGCGGGTGGCTGAGGAACGCGGGCAGGCTGTCCACCGCCTCGCTGCTGCCGAACGCGGTGAGCCGGTGGTCCAGGTACATGTAGAGGATGCCGCCCAGCACCGGCCCCCACCGCGTACCCGGGCCGCCGAGCACCACCATGACCAGCAACGACAGCGTCAGCTCCGACGAGGTGATGTGCGGGCTGGCGCCGCCGACGATCAGCACGTACACCACGCCGCCGGCCGACGCGAGACCACCGGCGAGCGTGAACGCGACGAGCTTGAACCGGTACGGGTCGAGCCCGAGCACCCCGATCCGCCGCTCGTCGTCACGCAGTCCGGCCAGCACCCGCCCGGTCGGCGAGGCGCTGACCCGGTGCACGACCAGGACCACGATCGCCAGGTACGCCAGCGCCAGCCAGTACAGGTTCACCGTGTTGGTGACGCCCACCAACGCCGGCGGCAGCCCTGACACGTCCAGCGGCAAGCCCTCCTCACCGCCGGTGAGGCCACCGAAGTCGCGGGCCACCAGGATCGCCCCGACCTGCGCGAACGCCAGCGTCACCATGGCGAACGCGATGCCCACCGTACGCAGTGCCACCGCGCCGAGCAGCGCGGCGAGCGTGGTCCCGCCGACCACCGTCAGCACGGCGGCCTGCCACAGCGGCAACCCGGCCTTGGTGACCAGGATGTCGGTGCCGTACACCCCGGCGGCGAAGTAGAGGGCGTGGCCGAAGGAGAGCATTCCGGTACGCCCGAACAGCAGGTCGTATCCGGCCGCGAGCCCGCCGAAGACCAGGCAGATGGCGAGCAGTTGCAGCGTGCCGGGCGAGTTCAGCGGTCCCTCGAAGATCCCCGGCAGGTTCAGCTTGGAGTACGGCAGGATCGCCGCCACCACCAGCGCGACCAGCGGCAGGTACGGGCGCAGTCCGTGCCAGCGGGAACGCCCGGGGTTCAGTTCGTCGGGCACCTGCGCCGGAGGCGCGTCGACCACCGAGTTGGTCATGCGTGAGCCACCTTTCCGGCCAGGCCCTGCGGACGCAGCAGCAGCACCACGGCGAGCAGACCGACCACGCACAGGTCGCCCAGCCCGGACGTGCCGTAGTAGTTGACGAACTGTTGCAGCAGCCCCACCGCGACCGCCGCGTACGCGGACCCGACCACCGAGCCCATCCCGCCGATCACCACCACGATGAAGGCGAAGATCAGCAGCGAGCCGCCCTGCCCCGGCGAGACGGTGCCGAAGTAGACGCCGCCGAGCGCGCCGGCCAGCGCGGCGGCGGCCCCGCCGATCGCGAAGACCAGCGTGAACGCCTTGCGCACGTCGATGCCGAGCGCTGTCACCATCTCCCGGTTCTCCACCCCGGCCCGGATGATCAGGCCGTACCGGGTCCAGCGCAGGAACGCCAGCAGCGCGCCGAGCACCACAGCGGCGGCGACGATCAGCAGCAGCCCGGCGTTCGGCACCTGGGCGCCGAGCACCGACGTCACGTCCCGGCTCCAGTCCGGGCGCGGGAACGGTCGCGGATCAGCGCCCCAGGTGGCCTGGAGCAGCGCCACCCCGGCCAGCGACAGGCCGACGGTGACGAGCACCTGCTCGATGGTGCGGGAGTAGAGCGGCCGGATCAGCACCAGCTCCACGAGCACCGCGACGAGTGAACCGGCCAGCACACCGAAGACGACGGCCAGCACGAAGCCGAACCCGTCCGGCCCGGCGCCGGGCAGGTTGCCCGAGGCCCACCACGTCGCGTACGCGCCCACTCCGAGGAACAGCCCGTGCGCGAAGTTGAGCACGTCGGCGAGGCCGAAGACCAGGGAGAGGCCGGAGGCCACGAGGAAGTAGAGCGCCGCCAGGCCCAGTCCGGTCAGCGTCAGCAGGACCACCGTGTTCATGAGTGCACCTCCGCCGAACCCACACCGAGCAGCGACTTCGTCAGCGCGGTCTCCAGCAGCAGTTCGCGGGCCTCGCCGGTCCAGGCGACCTTCCCGGCGGAGAGCACCACCGCGTCGGCCGCCAGTCGCCGTACCACCGCCAGGTTCTGCTCGACCAGCAGCACCGGCACGGATTCCGCCACCCGTTCCAGCACCTCGGCCACCTCGGTCACCACCTTCGGCGCCAGCCCTTTCGTCGGCTCGTCGACCAGCAGCAGCCGGTTGTCGTTCAGCAGCACCCGGCCGATCGCGAGCATCTGCTGCTGCCCGCCGGACAGCGAGCCGGCCCGTTGCCGTCCGCGCCGTTCCAGCTCCGGGAAGAGAGCGAAGACCTTGTCGTACGCGGGTGTGACGCCCCGCCGTTCGGCCAGCCGCAGGTTCTCCGCGACGGTGAGCGCGGCGAACACGCAGCGGTCCTCCGGCACGTAGCCGAGGCCGTCGCGGACCAGCCGGTGGGTGGGGCGCGCGAGCAGGCTCCGGGCACCCATGCGTACGCTGCCGCGCACCTCGCCGCCGCGCGGCGTCAGCCCGACGATCGCGCGCAGCGTGGTGGTCTTGCCGACGCCGTTGCGTCCGAGCAGCACCGTGACGCCGGTAGGCGCGACCTCGAACGACACGCCCTGGAGGATGTGCAGTCCGGCGATCCGCACGGACAGGTCCGCCACGGACAGGACAGGTTCGGTCACAGCGCCGCCTTTCGTTCGCGACTGCGGGGCTCGCAGACCCGGCTCACTCCTCCCGCTCACAGGGCCTCCCCCAGGTACGCCTCCTGCACGGTGGCGTTCGCCATCACCGTGTCCGGGGTGTCGCATGCCAGCAGCGCGCCGTGGTGCATCACGGCGATCCGGTCGGCCAGCTCCAGGATCACGTCCATGTGGTGTTCCACCATGAGCACCGCCCGGCCGCTGTCGCCGGTCAACGACTTGATCACGCTGACCAGTTCGGGCACGTCCTCGGCGCTCACCCCGGCCATCGGCTCGTCGAGCAGCATCACCCGGGGCTCCCCGGCGAGCAGCAGCGCGATCTCCAGCTTGCGCTTCTCGCCGTGGGCCAGGGTGCCGGCGAGCGCCGTACCCCTGTGGTGCAGGCCGACCCGGTCGAGCGCCGCGTCGGCGGCGGCGGCCACCTCCCGGTCGGCCGCCGCCCGCCGCCACAGTTTCATCGAGCCACCCCGGTGTGCCTGTACGGCGAGCCGGACGTTCTCCCGCACGCTCAGCGAGCCGAAGACCGAGGACGCCTGGAAGGTACGCCCCAGTCCGAGCCGGGCGCGCCGGTGCGGCGGAAGCGCGGTGATGTCCGCGCCGTCCAGCAGGACCGTGCCCTCGGTGGGCCGGCGCAGGCCGGTGATCAGGTTGAACAGGGAGGTCTTGCCGGCGCCGTTGGGCCCGATCACGCCGAGGAACTCCCCGGGCGCCAGATCGAGGTAGACGGAGTCGACGATGGCGACCTCACCGATCCGCCAGGTCAGACCGCGGGTGGCGAGCATCGGTCAGCCCTTCATCTGCGCGACCGGCGGCGCGCTCTCGTCACCGGTGAGCGACTTCTGGACGGTCGCCGTGAAGGTGGTGCCGCTGCCGGAGAGCTTGGCCTGGTACATCGGCTGTAGCAGCGCGTGGTCCTCCGCGCGGATCTTCATGGTGCCCTTGACGCCCTCGAACTCCCAGCCCTCCAGCGCCTTCACCATCTTCTCCACGTCGTCGCCGCCCTCCTGCACGGCACGGACGACCATCTGCGCGGCGGCGAACCCGTCCGGGTGGAACAGGTCGAGCGTGCCGCCCGGCACCTTCGCCTTCGCGGCCTTGGCGGCCTCGGTGTCGCTGGCCCCGTCGAAGTAGTGCGACAGGAACGAGATCTTGCTGCCGGCGGCGCCGAACGTCGGCCACGAGGCACGGATGTCCAGGCCGGTGACCACGGTGGTGGAGGCGAGGACGCCCTGCTGGTCGAGCGTCTGCCACATGGCGCCGGCCGTGGTGCCGGCCCAGGCGACGAAGAGCAGGTCTGGCTTGGCGGCCTTGATCTGGCTGGCGAACGGCGTGAACTCGGTGGCGCTGGCCGGGGCCCGGACGCTGCTCACGTTCGCGCCCGCGCCGCCGATCACGGCCTTGACGGCGGCCTCGTTGGCATCACCGAACGCGCCGTCCTGCGCGAACACCACGACCTTCTTGCCGGCCGCGTCACCGATGAACGACCGGGCGGTCACCACGTCCTGCCACGACTGCCGGCCGGAGCGGAACGTGTACTTGTTGGCGCCGGTCACCGCGTCCGTGGCGGCCGGGCCGGAGATGAACAGCACCTTGTTCTGCGCGGCGATCGGCGCCACCTGGAGCGCCACCCCGGAGGAGGTGGACCCAGCGATGATCTTCGTGCCCTTGCCGATCAGATCCTTCGCGGCGGACACGGCCTTGGCCGGGTCGCCCGCGTCGTCGGCCTCGGTCACCTCGATCGTGCGGTCACCGACCTTGCCGGTGCCCTTGGTGGCGAAGTCGAGGCCCGCCTTGAAACCCTCGATGTACTGCTTGCCGTAGCTGGCGAGCGGGCCGGACTGCGAGTAGACCAGACCGACCTTGACCGGGGCGGCGTCGCCGCCGCCGGATGCGGTGTCCTGCGGGCTGCCACAGGCCGTGGCGGCCAGAGCGACCGCCACCGAGGTGGCGGCGGTAAGGAACACCCGTCGCGTGTGCCGGATCGTCATTGCGACTCCAGGTGAGGACAGGGGGAATGTCAGTTGTCGGCTCACGCTAGAAGTGACGTCACCCACGGGCTATGTGGCCGACGCACACAAGTGCCCGTGACGGGGTGGCCGCACGTTACAGCGCCGGACATCGTCACGTAACCGCACCGACCCGGGATGGCCGACCCCGCCACGCACACCCCGCCGGGAATGTCGGCCCCGGCCATCGCGGGCCGGTCAGCGCCCGCCGCAGTCCCCGTCGTGGTCGGCCGCCCGCGCGCACCGCCGGCCACCGTCGCGCAGCCGGTCGCACCAGACCCAGTGGCGTACGGACTGCTCGTCCTCCCGCGACACGGTCGTCCCGGCGCGCTCCACGTCGGCCAGGAACCCCAGCGCCCGGCAGATGGCCCGCGCGAACCCCCGCGCGCCGTCGAGGTCGGCCGCGAGCACCGGCAGGTGTACGACGAACCGCTCCCGGCTCACCGCTGCGCGCCCGGCGCGAACTGGGACTGCCAGCTCTTGAGCGCCTGCTTGATGCGCGTGTTCTCCTCGGCGTGCCGGGACGCGTCACGCCGGGCCAGCGCCAGGTCACCCGCCACCCGATAGAGGAAGGCGTGCACCTCCGCCGGGTCGAGCCCGTGCCGCACGGTCCGGAACCGCCGCTCGCGGATCTGCCCGACGCTCAGCGGGCGGCACGAATCCGAGCGGTACCAGCCCTGGCTCGGCAGTCTCCCGGGGCGGTTTCGCCGCGGGAGACTGGAACAGGTTGAGCACGTTGCGCACGCCGATCCTCCTCACCGAGCCGTGGAGGCGGCCCGCCCGCAGACAGGGGACGCGGGCGGGCCGCCGGCCCCGAGACCGCAGCCCGTTCGGCGGTACGCCCCCGGAGCCCAATCCGGGTCCGGCTCCCGAGGTTTGCCGAACCAACCGGAGTCCCCACCATGCCCACAGCAGAAGCACCGTTCCGCCGCATCGCCAACGACATCGCCGCAAAGATCAAGAGTGGTGAGCTGAAGCCGGGCGACAGGCTGCCCTCCACCCGCGAGCTGGCCGAGACCTACGGCGTCCACATGAACACGGCCTACCGGGCGATGTCGTTGCTGCACGATCGCGAGCTGATCACCGGCCAGCCCGGCCGAGGCACCTACGTGGCCGAACCCCCGGCCTGATCAACTCCACCACGCCGAGGTGGCGGCATCATCGCGCCCGGAAGCAGCCACCTCCCCGAAGTGGCGGCCCGCCCCGCGCGACAAGCCCCGCCACCACCGCCCGCCACCCGCCGCCCGCCGATCTCCGCCCGCAGATCTTGGAGTTGTGGTGCCTAGGATGTCCGGATTAGGGGCTCCGTGAGGTGCCACAACTCCAAGATCGCCGAAGCGGGGGAGATCTTGGTACGGAATGGCCCTTGGAGGGGCCGTTTCGTACCAAGATCTCGGGGGCGGCCGAGCGCGACCGAAACCGGGGAAAGCGCGGACGGGGTGCCCGCCGCAAGCGGCGGGCACCCCGTTTCAGCGGAGCAGGGTCAGCGGCCCGCTCGGGCGGCCACCGCCGTGTCGGGGTGGTCGCTGAACACCCCGTCCAGGCCCAGGTCGAAGAACAGTTCGTACTCGGACGTGATGTCACCACGCGCGTTCGGGTCGCTGCCGATGCGGAAGTCCACCGGCAGGAACTGGTTCTCGGCCCGGAACGTCCACGCGTGCACCACCAGCTTGCGCCGGTGCGCGTCCCGGATCACCGAGGTCGGTGCGAGCAGCCGTCCGGCCGAGTCCCGGGGCACGATCAGGTTCTTGTTCAGGCCGACGCCGTCGGCGTACCGGGAGATCCAGGCCAGGCCCGCGGGGGTGGCCAGGTCGGCGTAGGTCCGCTTGTCGCCGCCCGCGACGAAGTCGTAGGGCGCGCCGCTCGCGTCCATGAGCTGCACCAGCCGTACGTCGATCATCTTGTCGAGCTTGCGCAGGTTGGCGGTCTCGAAGCTCTGCACGAACACCGGGTCGGCGCGGTGGGTGAGCCGGTTGCGGCGCAGCACCGTCACCAGCGGCTCCTCCAGCGAGCGGCCGATCGAGGCGAAGTAGGTCGGGTGCTTGGTCTCCGGGTAGACGCCGATGGTCCGGCCCCGGGCCTTCGACTCGGCCCGCGCCAGGTCGATGACCTCCTGGAACGTCGGGATCTCGAATTTGCCGTCGAACGCGGTGTTGGCGACCCGCACCTGGGGCAGGCGCTCCTTGGCCCGCAGCGTCTTCAGCTCGGCCAGCGTGAAGTCCTCGGTGAACCAGCCGGTGACCGTCACCCCGTCGATGGTCTTCGTCGCCTTCCGGCCGGCGAACTCCGGGCGGGCCGCCACGTCCGTCGTGCCGGAGATCTCGTTCTCGTGCCGGGCGACCAGGACGCCGTCCTTGGTCGAGACCAGGTCCGGCTCGATGAAGTCGGCGCCCTGGCGGATGGCGAGCCGGTAGGCCTCCAGGGTGTGCTCCGGGCGGTAGCCGCTCGCACCGCGGTGGCCGATCACGATCGGCCGCTGGGGCGCGCGGGCCTGCTCGGCGCGGTGGTCCGGGCCGGCCTGGGCGGCCACGGCCGGCACCACCACAGCGGCCGCCGCGAGCAGCGCGCCGGCCACGCCGAGGGCGGAAAGGGTACGTCGCAACGCCGTCTCCTGTCGTCGATGGGTACGCACAGCAGACCGGTCCCGGTTGACCGCCAGTTGGTCGGTTCCTGACCTGCCGGTGAATCTCCGGACGGAAGATGACGGGGTGCGCCGACTGCTCCGCAAGCCCGTTCGGCTGGTGCCGCTCGGGTTCCTGGTGGTGATCCTGGTCGGCACCGGGCTGCTCATGCTGCCCTGGGCCACGAGCCAGCGGCGCTACACCTCGTTCGAGACCGCGCTGTTCACCTCCACCTCGGCGGTGTCGGTGACCGGCCTGACCGTCACCGACACGCCGAACTACTGGAACCACTTCGGGCTCGTGACGATCACCGTGCTCACGCAACTCGGCGGGCTCGGCATCCTGACCGGCGCGTCGCTGGTGATCCTCGCCGTCTCCCGCCAGCTCGGCCTGCGCAACCGGCTGCTCGTCCAGGCCGAGACCGCCGAGTTCGGGCTCGGTGACCTGCGTCGGCTGCTGGTGCGGATCGCGGCCACCGTCTTCGTCACCGAGGCGCTGGTGGCCGCGGTGGTCGGCGGACGAGTGTGGCTGGTCTACGACTACACGCCGGGGCGGGCGCTCTGGTCCGCCGTGTTCCACTCGGTCCAGGCGTTCAACAACGGCGGCTTCACGCTCTACTCCGACAGCCTCGTGGCCTTCGGTCGCGACCCCTGGGTGACGCTGTCGCTCAGCGCCGGGGCGATCGTCGGCGGGCTCGGCTTCCCGGCGATCTTCGAGGCCACCCGGGAGTGGCGGCGGCTGACGCGCTGGGCGGTGGCCACCAAGCTGACCGTCTGGGGCAGCGTGGTGCTGACCGTTGTCGGCGTGGTCTACCTGCTGCTGGCCGAGTGGTCCAACCCGTACACGATCGGCACCTACGACGTGCCGGGCAAGGTGCTCGCGGCCTTCGGCCAGATCGCGCTGAGCCGGACCGGTGGTTTCGAACTGATCAGCGTGGACCGGCTCACCGACGAGAGCTACCCGATGTTCATCGGCCTGATGTTCGTCGGCGGTGGCAGCGCCAGCACCGCCGGCGGCATCAAGGTCTCCACGTTCTTCCTGCTCGGCTTCGTCATCTGGGCCGAGCTGCGCGGCGAGCCGGACATCACCGTGGGACGACGCCGCGTGTCCCCGGCCAGTCAGCGGCAGGCGCTGACGGTGGCGCTGCTCAGCGTGGCGCTGGTGGCCGTCGGCACTGTCGTCCTGATCGCGCTGACCGCGCAGGTGCCCTTCTACGCGGCCCTGTTCGAGGTGACCTCCGCGTTCAGCACCACCGGCCTGAGCGTCGGCCTGTCCCAGCAGCTGTCCCCGGCGGGCCAGTACGCGCTGACCGCGCTCATGTACGTCGGCCGGGTCGGGCCGCTCACGCTCGGCTCGGCGATCGCGTTGAACACCCGTCGGCGGCTGTACCGCTACCCGGAGGAGCAACCCATTGTCGGTTAGACATCCGAACGAGACGGGCATCGTGGTGATCGGCCTGGGCCGGTTCGGCTCGCGCCTGGCCGAGTCGCTGTCCCGGCTCGGCCACGAGGTGCTCGCGGTCGACCGTGACCCGGTCCGGGTTCAGCACTGGTCGGGCGAGCTGGACCGGGTGGTGCAGGCGGACAGCACCGACGAGGAGGTGCTGCGCCAGCTCGGGCTGGCGGACTTCCGCCGGGTCGTGGTCGCGATCGGCGCGTCGCTGGAGGCGGGCGTGCTCACCGTTCTGGCGCTCGCCGAGCTGGGGATCGAGCAGATCTGGGCGCGGGCCACCTCGGAGAAGCACGCGAAGATCCTGCACTCCGTCGGCGCGCACCACGTGGTCTTCCCCGAGGCGGAGACCGGCGAGCGGGTGGCGCACCTGATCGTCAGCCGGATGCTCGACTTCATCGAGTTCGGCGACGACTTCGCCATCGCCAAGATCAAGGTGCCGGCCCCGCTTGTCGGGCGGTCACTGCGCGACATCGCCCCGCAGGACCGGTACGGCGTGATGGTGGTGGGCGCGAAGCGGTCCGGACAGCCGTTCCGGTACGCCGGACCGGACACGGTGCTGACGCCGGACAGCGTGCTCATCGTGGAGGGCGGCATCACCCAGGTGCAGCGCTTCTCCGCGCTGGGCTGAGCAGGCACCACTGCCGCTCAGTCGTCGTCCTCGCGCTCGTCGTCATCGTCATCGTCGTCGTCGCTCTTCCCGGCCTTGCCCTTGGCGGGCTTCGGCGGCTTGGCCTTGGGCGCCGGCTTGGCCTTGGGCGCCGGCTTGGCCTTGGGCGCCGGCTTCGCCTTCGCCGGGCCACCCTTGGTGGCCTTGGTGGCCGGCTTGGTGGCCGGCTTTGCGGGCGGCTTGGCGGGCGCCTTGGTGGTCGGCGCGACGGTGACCGGCACCGAGCCGGCGATCCCCGACACCTGCACGCCGCACGTGCGACCCCCGACCGTGAACTCCACCGGCAGCGTGTTGCTCCCGGTGTAACGCCCAGCCAGCGTCAGCTTCGTCGACGCGCCCGGCGCCAGCGCCGGGGTCGCCGCCGGAGCGGTGACCGACACGGTCTGCCCCACCTGGCGTGCCGGAGGCTGGGCCGTGGTGACCGTCTGCTTACCGGGAAACGTGAAGCTCATCGTCCAGCCGCGCATCTCCTGGGCGCCGGTGTTGGTGAGCGTCAGCTCGGCGGAGAAGTCCTTGCCGGTGTCGTGGCGCAGCGAGTAGTCGACAGCGCAGGGCGTCGGCTCGGGCAGCCCCATCTTCGCCTCGGTCGGCTCCACCCCGCCGCTGGCCGGGCTCCGCGACGTCACGCCCCACAGCGTGGCGGTGACCGCGATCAGTCCGACGGCGGCCACCCCGGCCTCCAGCTTGCGCCGCCGCGCCACCGCCCGCCGGGTCCGGGTGCGGACCGCCGAGAACGGCAGCGCACCGGTCTCGGCCGACCACGGCAGGATCGTCGTGCCCGCGTTCCCCGCGAGCGCCGGGTCCATCCGGCCGAACGCCGGTGACACCGGCACGACCGCCGCGATACCGGCCGCCTCGGCGAGCGTACGGGCCACCTCGGCGGTGGCCGGGCGGTCCTCGGGGCGCTTGGCCAGGCAGCGCTGCACCAGCGCGGCGACCGGCTCGGGCAGGCCAGGCACCGCGGGCATCGGGTCCGGGTCGCGGTACATGTGGGCGCGCAACATCTCGGTGGTGGTGCTGGCCTGCCACGGCAGGCGGCCGGTGAGCATCCGGTAGAGCAGCAGCCCCACCGCGTACACGTCGGTGGCAGGCGAGACGTGGCCGTTGTCCAGCCGCTCGGGCGCCAGGTACGCGGGCGTGCCGAGCAGCGCACCGTCCGGCCCCTTGTCGCTCTCCCCCACCAGCGCCGAGATGCCGAAGTCGACGACCTTCACCCCGGTGGGCGTCAGCATGACGTTGCCCGGGGTCACGTCCCGGTGCACCACGCCCCGGGCGTGCGCGGCGGCCAGCGCCGACGCGACCTCCGCGCCGATGGTCATGGCCTCCCGCCAGGGAAGCTGTCCGTCGCGGCCGAGCCGCCCGCTGAGCGGGCCGCCGTCGACCAGCTCCATGACCACGTACGGCACGGTCAGGCCGACCTGCACGGACTCGCCGTAGTCGTACACGTTGGTGATGTTGGGGTGGCACAGTCGCGCGGCGGCCTGCGCCTCCACCCGGATCCGGTGCCGGAACGCCTTGTCACTGGCCAGCCGCGAGGCCAGCACCTTGACCGCGACCTGCCGGCCCAGCACCTCGTCGTAGCCGCGCCAGACGACCGACATGCCGCCCGCACCCAACTGCTCGACGAGCCGATATCGCTCGCCGAGCAGTTGCACGCCGTTCCTGACCGGTCCACCCATGGTCGGTCCTGTTGCCCGAAGTCGACCCCGGTACACCTCAGCGGTCGGAATCGGTCAGGAAAGTCACCCGTTCAGGCTGTCGCGAGCAGTTGGTCCACCGGCGCGTAGTCGTCGGTGAGCACCATCGCGTCCCCGACCCACCCGGTCACCGCCGCCTCGTCCATCAGCTCGGCCCGCTCCGGCAGCAACTTCAGCCCGGGCGGGATCGCGGCGAGCGGCAGCGGCGCGTCCGAGGCCACGATCACGAAGTTGGCGCCCTGCTCCCCGTCGATCGCGCCGGGCGGGGCGATCAGCGCGACGTGCGCGAACTCGGCCTTCACGGTGGCCAGTTCGGCGCGGATGAACCGGCCCGGCGGGTAGTCGATGACGTTCTGCACGTAGATCCCGTCCGGGCGCAGCACCCGCCGGATGTCGGCGGCCATCTCCCGGGTGGCCAGGTGCCACGGCACCACCAGGTGGCCGAACGCGTCGCCGACGACGAAGTCGCGGCTGTCGGCCGGCTCGCCGCGCAGCAGCACCCGCGCGTCGCCCACCTCGGCGCGCATCTGCGGGCCGGTGCGCAGGCCCAGCTCCCGCCGGTCCAGCTCGACCAGGCCGCCGTCGAGTTCGAAGACCAGGTTGTCGGTGCCGGGCCGGGTCGCGGCCAGGTAGTTCGGCACGGTGAAGCCGCCGCCGCCCAGGTGCAGCGCGTCCATCGGCTGCTTCGCCGGCCGCGCCACGTCCGCGACCAGGCCGATCCACTGCGTGTACGCGTACTTCAGGTGGTTCGGCTCGTTCAGGTCGACGTACGAGTGCTCGGCCGAGTTGAGGTAGAGCGTGCGACCCTGCGGCCACGACGGGTCCACCTCGACGCGGGCGCAGTGGTACGCGGTCTCCACGTCGCACGGGTTCGGCGCCGCGGCGGTGAGCCCGGCGGCGGCGAGACCGAGCAGCGCCAGCGCGGCCTTGACCCGGCCCGGCGCGGCCAGCCCGGTGGGTCCGGCCTGCCGGCGCAGCCAGACGCCGAGCGCCACCCCGGTCACCCCGATCACCGCGGCCAGTGCCAGCACGATGACGGAGCTGGGCAACGCGGCCACCAGGATGAAGCCGGTGCCGAGTGTGGCGGTGATGCCGCCGAGCGTGCCGATACTGGACAGCTTGCCCACCACCTGCCCGGTCCGGCGCAGGTCGGCGAGCTGGAGCTTCACCACGAGCGGGGTGATCGCGGCCAGCAGCGCCGCGGGCAGCAGCACGGTCAGCGCGGTCAGCAGGAGCACCGCGCTCGCCGCGCCGCCGCGCAGCACCTCACCGGCGTACCTGACGATCGGCAGCGTGACGGCGGTGGCGATGCCGGCCAGCACCAGCGCCGGGGCGAGCAGGGTGCGCGGGTCACGCCGGTCGGCGAGCCACCCGCCGAACCACGCCCCGTACGCGATGGCGGCCAGCGCCATGCCGATGACCGAGCTGGTCACCTGGAGGGTCACCCCGACGTACGGGCCGACCAGGCGCAGCGAGACGGTCTCCAGCACCAGCACCGCCCCGCTGGAGAGGAAGACGAGGAACGCGGCGAGCCCGTTGGGCAGGGCCCGGGGCGGAACCGGGGCGTCGGCCGCCGGTTCCGCCGTGACGTCGGAGGATGTGCTGCTCATCGTGGCGATGGTACGCAGCGCCACTGAGGGGCCGGGTCAATACATCGAGATGTGAACATGGTTTGTGTGGTCCGCAGCCGGGCTGCCGCCGCCGCTGTACGCCCGCCAGCCGGTGTTCGGCATCCAGATCTGCCGGTACCAGATGACGTACATGATGCCGAGCTTGTTGGCGTTGTTCTTCGCCCAGGCGGCGAGGCTGTCGCCGTACGACTTGTCGCCGCCGGTGGCGGTCTTGTCCTCGAACCCGCCGCTGGCGGCGGAGAAGTCGCAGGCCCGGCCCTTGGGGTGCTCGCCGCCGCCACCGCTGCGGTGACACGAGGCGTAGCGCTTGTAACCGGCCGACTGGGCCTGCCGGAGCATGTGCAGCGTGCGCGGCGTGATGCAGCCGGACGCGGGCGTCGGGTCGTCCACCGAGCAGGACTCCGACGGCCACGAGCCGTCCGAGCTGCGCGGCGCGGGCTTCGCCGACGAGGAGGTGCCGTTGAAGCCGGACCCGGCGCCGGAGCTGACCTTCGCCAGCGCCACCTCGGCGTCCTTCTTCTTGCGGGCCTGCACCGCCACCTGCTTGGCCTGCTCGCGCACCTCGGCGTCGATGGCGAGCTTCGCCTCGGCCGCCTGCGCCTTCGCGTCGGCCAGCTCCCGCAGCCGCCTGCTGTCGCGCTGGGCCATCACGTCCAGCTCGGCCGCACGCTTGAGGAAGTCGTTCGGGTCGGCGCTCGCCAGCAGCATCGACGTCGCGGTCAGCCGGCCCATCCGGTACGACTGCGCCGCGACCTCACCGGCCTGCGCGCTGAGCCCGACGAGGCGTCCCTCGACGTCGGTGAGCTGGGCGGCGAGCGCCTTCTGCCGACGCTTGGAGTTCTCCAGCTTGTTCTGGGCCTCGATGTGGCCCTTCGCCGCCGCCTCCAACGCCGCCCGCAGCTGCTTGCTGCCGCCCTCGTTCGGGGCGTTCGGGCTGGGTACGGCGGCGGCCGGCCCGGCGGCCACGCCGGAGCCGAGCAGCACGGCCACCGCGGCGAGCGCGGCGAGCAGCGACCGCCGGACGCGCCGGCCGGTAGGGCTGGTCCTGGGCACGTGATGGTCCTTCCGTCGACCGCCGGCCCCCGCACACCGAGCGGCGTCTCCGCCGGCGCCGGACGGCGGCCTGCTGGCGGAGACCGCCGGTCACGATACCGGACCAGGCGCGACACGCCAGGCCGGCGGCGGCGTACGGCCTCCGGCGTCGACGCAGCGTGCCGTGCCCGTCGCGCTGCGCCGCTCAACCGCCCAGCAGGGCGGCGCTCACCTCGTCCCAGATCTGCGGGCTCGCCGCCACGAGCAGTCCCCGGCCCTCGTCGGCCGGGTGGTAGTCGGTGCCGTCGAACCGGCGGGCCACGCCACCGGCCTCGCGCACCAGCAGCGTGCCGGGCGTGTGGTCCCACGGTAGGGTGCGCCAGAACAGCACGAACTGCTGCGCGCCGGTGAGCATGTCCAGGTACTCCCGGCCGGCGCAGTGCTGGCCGGGCAGCAGCTCACCGATGCGGCGCCCGCCCTCCTCCACCTGGCGGCGGAAGTCCGGAGGCAGGAACTTCGTCGCCGCGGTGCCGCGCAGCGCGCCCACCCGCGGCTCGGCCTGCGGCGCCCGCCGCGACGCCCCGTCAAGCCGGGTGCCCACGCCGAGCCGGGCCGCCGCCATCGTGCCGTCGAGCGGGTCGTACACCCAGGAGGCCACCGGTACGCCGTCGGTGAGCAGCGCCGCCATCAGCGCGAACGGGCGGCGCCCGGCGGCGAAGTTGGAGGTGCCGTCGACCGGGTCGACGAGCCACACGTCGCCGCTGCCGCGCAGGTGCCGCAGCAGGTCCGGGTCTTCGGCCACCGCCTCCTCGCCGACCACCACCGAGCCGGGACTCAGCCGTCGCAGGCCGTCGGAGATCAGCGCCTCGGCCTCGCGGTCGGCGACGGTGACCACCTCGCCCGGCGCCTTCTCGGAGATGTCGGACGCGTCGAGCCGGCGGAACAACGGCACGACGACCTTGGCCGCCGCCTCCCGCAGCAGCGCGCCGACGTCGTCCAGCAGCGGGTCAGCCACGCGGCGGCAGCTTGACCACGCTGACGAAGAACTCGTCGATCTGGCGGACCACCGAGATGAAGCGCTCGAAGTCCACCGGCTTGGTCACGTAGGCGTTGGCGTGCAGCTGGTAGCTGCGCAGGATGTCCTCGTCGGCCTGCGAGGTGGTGAGCACCACGACCGGGATGCGGCGCAGCTCGTCGTCCTTCTTGATCTCCTTCAGCACCTCCCGGCCGTCCCGGCGGGGCAGGTTCAGGTCGAGCAGGATCAGGTCGGGCGTCACCGCGTCCGCGTACTGGCCCTCGCGGCGCAGGTAGGCGAGCGCCTCGGCGCCGTCGGAGACGACGGTGAGACGGTTGCGGAGCTTGTGCTCCTCGAACGCCTCCTGGGTCATCAGCACGTCGCCGGGGTCGTCCTCGACGAGCAGGACCTCGATCGGGCTCTTGCCGTCCGCGGGCGCGGTCATCCCACCGTCTCCTTCATGCCACCGTTTGTACCGTGTCGGTCCGCCTCCGCGGGCGACTCTTCGCGTGCCTCGCCGTCCGGCTGCCGCCCGGCGTCCGCCGGGTCGCCCTCGGTGGCCTCGGCCTGCTCCTCGGCCTCGGCCTCCGGTGCCGTCGCCTGGGCGGCCTGGGCGGCCTCGATGTCGGCCTTCAGCGCGGGCAGCGTGAAGCGGATGACGGTGCCCTCGTCCACGTCGGTGTCCACCCAGACCCGGCCGCCGTGATACTCCACGATCTTCTTGACGATGGCCAGGCCGATGCCGGTGCCCGGGTACGCGTCCTTCGAGTGCAACCGCTGGAAGATCACGAAGATCTTGTCGGCGAACTCCGGCTCGATCCCGATGCCGTTGTCCCGGCAGCTGATCTCCCACTCGCCGTCCACCAGACGCGCCGACACGTGCACCTTCGGCGGCACGTCGGGCCGGCGGAACTTCACCGAGTTGCTGACCAGGTTGACCAGCAGGTTGGTCAGCAGCGGCTCCTCACCGCGGATGGTCGGCATCTCGCCCCAGGTCAGCTCCGCGTCGGCGTACTGCAACGCCGCCTCGGTCTGCCCGGCCACGTCGCCCATCACCTTGTTCAGGTCGACCTCGGTGAAGCCGGTGGTCAACCGGCCGATCCGAGAGAACGCCAGCAGGTCGTTGATCAGGCGCTGCATCCGCTGCGCGCCGTCCACGGCGAACGCGATGTACTGGTCGGCGCGCTCGTCGAGTTGCCCGGCGTACCGCCGCTGGAGGAGCTGGCAGAAGCTCGCCACCTTGCGCAGCGGCTCTTGGAGGTCGTGCGAGGCGACGTACGCGAACTGCTCCAGGTCGCGGTTGGAGCGGGTCAGCTCCTCGGCCTGCTTCTGCAACTGGCTGTTGACCCACTCGATGCGCTCGCGCGCCTCGCGTACCTCGTCCAGCTCCCGGGCGATCTTCATCCGCATCTGGTCGATGTCCTCGGCGAGCCGGCGGAACTCCGGCGGGCCGGACCCCTCGATGCGGTGCCGGTAGTCGCCGTCGGCCACCTCGCGTACCTGGCCGACCAGGTCGGCCAGTGGGCGGATCAGGATGCGGTCCAGCGAGAGCAGCATGACCACGCCGGCGGTCGTCACGACCAGCGCGGCGATGATCAGCAGGACGACCAGCAGGTTGCTCGTCGAGTTGACCCGCTCGGCAGTCTCCTGCCGGATGACGAGGACCTCGTCCTGGAGCGTGTTCACCGACGACCGGATGCCGTCGAACTGCTGCCGCGTCGCGTCGGTGATCAGCGCCTGGCCGGCCTCGGGGCCGTCGCGTTCGACAGTGGTGATGACCGGCTCGGCCACCTGGGCCCGCCACTGTGCGGTGTCCCGCTCCACCGCGTCCAGCGTCCGGCGCACGTCCGGGTAGCCGGCGGAGAGGTCCCGGATCGAGGCGACAAGGGTCTGCTCCCGCTGCACACCCTCCCGGTAGGGGTCCAGGTCGCTGCGGTCGCCGTTCACCGCGTACCCGCGCACCGAGGTCTCCTGGTCGAGCAGCACGCTCATCAGTTCCTGCGCCTGGACACGCAACGGACCGGTCTTGAGCAGCACCGCGTCGATGTTCTGCCGGTTCTGCGCGGCGACCGCCGCCTCCGCGCCGGCCAGCCCGAGCAGCAGCACGACCACCACGCCGAGCAGTGCGGCCACCCGCCGCCGCAGGGTCCACCCCTGCTGGTACGCCTTCACAGTCCCCACTCCCGCTCGTTCCTCGCACTCACCGGCCGGCGCCCCGGCTGACCAGCAACATCGCCACGTCGTCGGCGAGCGGGCCGCCGTTTATCTGCTCGGCCCGCCCGACCAGCCAGGCGGGCAACTCGGCCAGCGGCACCGCCCGGTTCGCCGGTTCGGCGAGCAGCCCGGTCAGACCCGGCACGTCGAGCCGTTCGTCACCGCCGTCCACCCGGCCTTCGATCAGGCCGTCGGTGTACAACAGCAGGGACCAGTCGTCGGTGTCGAACTCCAGGTCGAAGGCGACCGGGCGACGCGGGCGTACGCCCAGCAGCAACCCGCCCTTGGCCGGCACCGGCGCGACAGTCCCGCCGCTGAGCAGCAGCGGCGGCGGGTGACCGGCGAGGCGTACCGTGGCCCGCGCCGACGCCAGGTCGAGCCGGGTGGTGGCCACCGTCGCGAAGATCTCCTGGAGGCGGCGCTCGCTCATCAGGACCTGTTCCAGCGCGGGCAGCACCTCGTCGTCCGGCACCCCGGCCAGCACGAGGGCCCGCCAGGCCACGCGCAGTTCGACGCCGAGCGCCGCCTCGTCCACGCCGTGCCCGCAGACGTCGCCGACGATCAGGTCGATGCGGTCCGGCTGGGTCTGCACCACGTCGTAGAAGTCGCCGCCGATCAGCGCGGCGTGCCGGCCGGGCCGGTAGAACGTGTGCACCGACACCTCGTCGGTGGTCATCAGCGGCTGTGGCAGCAGGCCGCGTTCCAGGCGGGCGGACTCGGCCTGGCGCAGCTCCACCTCACGCAGCCGGCGGGCGTTCTCGTCGGCCCGCTTGCGCTCGACGGCGTACCGCAGCGCCCGGGTCAGCAGGACACCGTCGACCTGGCCCTTGACCAGGTAGTCCTGCGCCCCCTCGGCGACCGCGACGATGCCCAGGTGCTCGTCCGAGCGGCCGGTCAGTACGCAGACCGCGGCGCCGCTGGCCATCTCCAGCACCCGGCGCAGCCCGTCCAGGCCCTGCGCGTCGGGCAGACCCAGGTCGAGCAGGACGCAGTCCACGCCCATCACCCGCTGCCGGGCCTCGCTGAGGCTCGTGGCGACCAGCAGGTCGATCATCGAATTGGTCTCGGCGAGCAGCTCACCGACCAGGAAGGCGTCGCCCTCGTCGTCCTCGACCAGCAGCACCCGCAGCCGCTCCCCCGGGGTACGGTGCCGTGCAGCCCCGCCCCGGCCGACGGCACGAAGGCACCACCCGACGCACCCGCACCCCGGTACGGTCGGGTCACCGCCGCGAGTCGCGGGAGTTCGCTGGTGATGTCGGACTCCTTCCGAATGCCCTGCTGATCCTGGCCGACACAACGGTCCCACCCCGACAGCGGCACGGTCGACCCACGATGTTACGCCGGGAGCGCTGTCCCGCCCGCAGCGCACCGACCGAGGACTGCCGCCGCAGCCCTCGGGGGTGCAGGATGATCCCCACCCCGTAGATCCACCCCGAGGAGTCCCAGTGGGCGCACCCCCCACCCGCCCCGCCGACCGCGCCTTCACCAGGCCCCGCCGCCGGCCCATCGCCGCCGTGGCCGCGCTCGCCGCGCTGCTCGCCGTCGGGGCGGGCGTCCTGGTCGGCCTCTCCACCCCGGCGCCGCGCCCGGCGGACGCGCCCGCGAGCGACTTCAGCGCCGGACGGGCGTTCCGGAACGTCGAGGTGATCGCCGCCGAGCCGCACGTGGCCGGCAGCGCCGCCAACGACCGGGTACGCGAACACCTGGTGGGCACGCTGCGCGGGCTGGGCCTGGAAACCGAGGTGCAGGACGCGGTCGCGCCCGAGGCCGGGCAACTGTCCGGCGCGGCGGGCGGCGCGACGCTGGCCCGGGTCCGCAACGTGGTGGCCCGGCTGCCCGGCACCGACCCGACCGGGAAGGTCTTCCTGGTCTCGCACTACGACTCGGTGCAGACCGGGCCGGGCGGCAACGACGACGCCGCCGGCACCGCCACGATCCTGGAGGTGGCCCGGGCGCTGACCACCGGCCCGCGCCCCCGCAACGACGTCGTCTTCGTGCTCACCGACGCCGAGGAGGCGTGCCTGTGCGGGGCCGCCGGATTCGCCGCCGACCATCCGCTCGCCCGGGACGGCGGCGTGGTGCTCAACCTGGAGGCGCGCGGCTCCACCGGCCCGGTGATCATGTTCGAGACGTCCCGGGACAACGCGAAGCTGGTCGAGATCTTCGGCAAGGCCGCCCCGCACCCGGTGGGCACCTCGTTCGCGGTGGAGATCTACCGCGCACTGCCGAACGACACCGACTTCACCGCGTTCCTCGACCGGAACTTCGTGGGCCTGAACTCGGCCTACATCGACGGCGGCGCGATCTACCACACCCCGCTGGACGTGCCGGACCGGATGGACCGGGGCAGCCTCCAGATGCACGGCGACAACACGCTCGGCCTGGCCCGCGAGTTCGGCCGCACCGACCTGGGCGACCTGCGCGCCGGCCACGACGCCACCTACTTCCCGGTGCTCGGCGGGCTGGTCCGCTACCCCGGCTGGCTGACCCTGCCGCTCGCAGTGGCCGCGCTGCTCGCCGTCGGCGCGCTCGGCTGGTTCCTGCGCCGTCGCGGGCGGGCCACCGCCGGCACGCTCGCCGCCGGCTTCGGCCTGACCCTGGTGCCGGTCGTCGTGGCCCCGCTCGGCGCGTGGCTGCTCTGGGCCGCGATCACCACGATCCGCCCCGGGTACACCGAACTGCTCGACCCGTACCGCCCGGTGGCGTACCGCCTCGCCGTCGTGGCGCTCGCCGCCGCTGTGCTGTTCTGCTGGTACGCGCTGCTGCGCCGCCGGGTCGGCCCCGCCGCGCTGGCGTTCGGCGGGCTGGCCTGGCTCGCCGTGTTCGGGGTGCTGCTCGCGGTGGCGGTACCAGGCGGGGCGTACCTGACGACGGTGCCGGCGCTGGCCGGCGCGCTCGCCGGGTTCGCGGCGCTCGCCACCCGGCCCGACGGCCCGTGGCCGGTGGTCGCGGTGACGCTCGCCGCCGCGGTGGCAGTGGTGATCCTGCTGCCTCCGGTGGTGCTGCTGTTCCCGGCGCTCGGCATGGGCATGGGCGCGGTAGCCGCGCTCGTCGCGGTGCTGCTCGGCCTCGCCGTACTCCCGGTGGTGGACCTGCTGCACCCCCGGGCCGGCGGCCAGCGCGGCCTGCTCGCGCTGCGCGCACGCCGGCTCGGCGCGCTGCCCGCCGCGGCCGCCGCACTGGCGGCGGTGGTGCTCGCCGGGGTCGGCCTGGTCGTGGACCGCTTCGACGCCGCGCATCCCGTGCCGACCCACCTGATGTACGCGCTGGATGCGGGCACCGGGAAGGCGGCGTGGCTCAGTCGCGAGGAGAAGCCGCAGCCCTGGACCGACGGCTACGTCGACGGCACGGTCTCGATCGCCGACGACTTCCCCGGGCTGGGCGGCACCGAGCTGCGCGGCGGACCGGCTACCGCGGCACCCCTGCCCGCGCCGAAGCTGGACCTGCTCTCCGACACCCGCAACGGTGACCAGCGCGTGCTGCGGGTACGGGTGGTGCCGCAGCGGCAGGCCCGCCTGCTCACGCTGCACGTCGACACCAGCACGGCGACGGTGCGGTCCGCCTCGGTGGCCGGGCGGGACGTGCCGGTCGAGCCGGGCGACGGGAAGTGGGGGTTCGGGATCGTGTTCCACGCCCCGCCGCCGGAGGGTGTCGAGGTGACGCTGACGCTCGTGCCGCGCGGCGGAGCCGTTTCGGTGCGGGCGATGGACGCCAGCGACGGGCTCTCCGGGGTACCCGGGTTCCGGGAGCGGCCGGCGGGTGTGGGGGTCGCTGGGTCGCACAGCTCGGAGATGCTGGCGGTGGCGCGCACGTACCCGCTCTGACCACCGTTTGATCGACACCACTTCGCCGAAGTGGCGGTATCCGCGCGCCGGGATACCGCCACTTCGGCGTACTGGAGTGGATCAAGCTGGAGCGAGGCGGGCTAGGCTGACGGTGTGCCGACCGATGTGGAGCATGTCCGGCAGGCGCTGGCGATGTGGGACGGTTTCCCCGTCCACCGCGAGCAGCGTCCGATAGTGTTGACAGCGATGGGCGTCAGGGCGCTCGACCGACTGATGGCGGACACGCAGTGGCGGTCGTTGTTCGACACCCCCGGCGTTCCGGAGTCCGAGTTGCCGCCGGAGATCGCGCCGGCCGCCGTCGACTACTGCCGTGACGTGCAGACCGGTGCGCAGAGGCCCTTGGCGAACATCATCCGGGCGAACGGACCGTTCGCCACCGACCGAGGCACTCGCGAACTCCCGGCGTGGATGATGTACCCCGACGACCGGCGATGGCCGTTCATCGCTCTGGACCCGGACTTCGAACGTCGGATGACGTGGCGGCCACCCGGCGTAGGAGCCGCTCATCACGAGGAGGCCGTGCTCGCGAACGACGGGCGCACCCTGACGTTCCGGTTCATCGGAACGCCCGCGCAATACGCCGACTACCCAGACGCCGAGGTGCACGAGACGGACACGGCGGTGCTCGTCGAACCGGTGGAGGTCGCCCGCGACGGGAACGGCTTTCGGCTGGCCTACGCCGAGGAGCGCGAGGTGGTGGTGCGCCTGGCCGCGCCGCTCGGCAACCGGGTCCTGGTCGGAATCGGGCACGGTCCCGGAAGAACCACCTTCGGCTCCCCCATAACGGTGCTCACCCCGACCTGACCGAGGCGAGCAGACGCGACCGGAGCTACTTCCAGCGGTATTGATCTAGTCCGAGACCATAGTCGATCAAACCGGATGACTCCGCTTTCGACCTGCGGCTTCATTTGGCATGGGTGGTCAACGATGGCCGTTGCTTGCTCCCGTTCTACGGCCTGGAGACGGCATGATCTTGCGGTCGGCTACGGCATACAGAGACGCGAGGGAGTTTCCACCCCTACACCCACGCTGACGAAAGCGCACCGTCACTCGGGGCCGATCTCCTACCTTGACCAACGACTCGAACCTGACTCTCGCCGCCGTTGGACTCAGTGCGGCCGAGCATCGGAACCGGCGATCGGCAGCGTTGACCCCTTCACCCATCTAGTGGCGCTATGCAACCAAGGCATCGAAGCGCTCCCTAATTAGCTTATACATAGATTTGTCGCGATAAGAATCGTTCTGAACCTTCTTACGCTCCTCGACAAGCACTTCGAAGTCCGCGTCATCGAGAGGAAGCACGAAGCCGTTCCCGTCCCGCGCCGTGTCCCTGCACCGTTGGATGAATAACGCCTTGTCGTAAAGCTTACGACACGTCATTATGCCGACTCGCCCTCGATGATCCGAGAATCGGCCCACCATCTGGTCGAGTTCAGGGTTCCTGGGATCTTTCCGGTAATTCTTGCATTCAACCGGAATTTCCGCTGCCCTGTGCCGGGTAAGCCAGAAGAACGTTCCCATGTTACTCAAATTGTCATAGCAGATGTCGATCCGCTTCCGCCCCTCATGTATCTCCCGCTCCTTCCGCACGTTGCCAAGGTGGGGATAGAAGAGCGCGGTCATCAGCTCTTCGACGGCGGAGTGATAGATGTGGGCTGCCGCCTTGCCCGCAGGTATCCGCTTCATTCGAGCGAGCAGACCGTCGTAGTCCGGATTTGGCACATCGAGGCGCTGCGCAAGCTGCTCGTGGGTGAGGACTGGACTAGACAGGTGAGAGATAGATGTCTTGTAGCGGTCAAGAGCTTCTGGGAACTGGTGGGTATATTCGACAATGGCAGGCTTGTTTACAGGGTACTTCTCGCGCAACTTCTCTCTATTAACTCGGGGAGTGCCATTCTTCAAGATGGAGACCAGATTGCTCCTGGCGTCGATCTCCGCAGCTTCATGCAGTGGCGCGAGGAAGCCGTTGTAGTATTTATTCTGGTCCAGTGTCAGCTCAAACCGCACAATCGACTTCGGAATCAGAAGCAGTGGTTCTTCATCGACGCGGGGCAGGTCGACATAATCGAACTCCCACTCACAAATATCCGGATTCCAAATTGCGCCGCTGTACTGCCGCTCCAGCGGAATATGATAATACTCAGCCGCCCTCTGCGTATAGCCAATTAGTGCACCGCGCAAGATGTGGGTAGCGATGTCGGAAACGATGTCATTCTTGATGCCGTCAATGAAGAGAGCCGTGTCTTCGAGATCGGCCAGCACTCCGGACTTAGCTGCTTTACTGTTGCGGATCATCGCAGCCACACGCTCGGCGCCTACGCCACCTAGACCACGCCCACGCGACCGGCCTTTTGAATATCCTAGGTGAGTCTCATTCGGCTCGGTCAATTGGCCAAGAAGGTTGTACACTCGCGAGTCGTCGTTCTCGAAGATGGCCATCAGTAGCTCATGGAAGAACGACACCAAGAGCATCTTGCAGTTCTCCGCAAAGCCGGAGCTTTGGATACGAATGGCACGCGGGTCGATAAAGACTCGCGAGTCCGTAGCGGTGTCGACATCAACGAAATCTAGCGCTGGCTGAGTGCGTCCCAATTCGTAGTACTCGGAAACTCTCATTACGCTCCAGACATTGCTCAGCCCTGATAGCGGAAGGTTATGCTACGCGTACCATCCGTCAACATCAACGCGGACCGAAAATGCACGCATTCGGCGGCTCGCCCTGAACCATCCCGTCGGCCTTCGTCCGCACACTGTGGAGCGGGTGGGGCCTGCCTGGTCAGGGTGGAGCACCCCACCGTCTGAACGACCTTGACCAGGCAGGCCCCACCCGCTCGGCTCTGCCCGGAAGGAGGTTGTCGGGATGGCGACACCATCCCAGAGCGCCCGAGCGCCCCGCCGGAGGCACTGCCTGTGTCTCGACCAACTTGAAGCCCCGGAACCGTCATCGATCATGGCGGCCCGGGGCTTCGCCGTATGTCGCGCCGCCGGCGGGCTATCACCGATCGCGCCGTGGCCGAAGGCCTAAGGCGCGATCGGCGGGCCACCGGCCCGGCCCAGGTTCGGCGGCGCGAGCGGCCTGCGAAGCGGGCCGCCTTGATCTCGTACAGAAAGTTCTCACACGGCGCCACTGGACAACCTTGGATCCTCCAACTGGTGTTCAGCATCGTCCCTGCGGCTGCCAGAGGAAGGACGACGGCCGAACATCGCTCTCTGATGGCAGCGTCAACGCATGGCGAGCGTCAGCCTTGTTGATCGTCGGAGGCAGCATCCGGCCGCTCAACGTTCTTGTTGCGCTTCAGCGGCCTCGGCGGCAAGGATGTTCCGGTGAGCAGTGGACTCTCTCAGGCATTTCGCTCCTGGACGCATCCGGAAACCGAATCCGAGCCCTTCCTCGGGAGTGGCTTGGTAGTTCTAGACGCTAGCGCGCTGCTACATCTTTACCGGGTAACCACGGCAGCGCGACGGCAGATCTTTGCAGCATTGAAGTCGGTTGAGACACGTCTCTGGCTTCCGCATCAAGCATGCGCGGAGTTTCACCGAAACCGGCTGGATGTAGTTGCCAAGAAGATGTCCCAGTTCCGCGAGACACGAACAACCCTTTTGAGCTCAAACGCTAAAGCAGTTACAGAGATTCGGAAAGCCATCACCCGGCTAGTCGAATTTCGCCAGTACAACATGACGAGCAGGGAGTGGGATCCACAAACACACGGACTGGACGAAGAATCAATATTAGGTCGCCTCGATGGTCTTCTGGATCCAGCGCTGGCCGAACTCAAGGCACTTCAAGCCGAACACGACATCGGCCCGGGCGATGTCACCTCAGCGGACCCGGTCCTTGAGCACTTCGAGGATCTGACCCGAGGAAAACTTGGTGATCCCTACAATCACCGGCACCTGATGGAGATCGTCTCGGAGGCTGTTGAGTTCCGTTTTCCAAATGAAATGCCGCCCGGTTACGAGGATGCCGAAAAGAAGTCACCATACCGGGCTGCCGGCGACTACATACTCTGGCGACAAGTGCTTGACAGGGCTGCCCAATTGCCCAACTGCAAGCACGTTGCCCTAGTTACGAATGACGTCAAGCCGGACTGGTGGATCATCGATAAAAAGGGCAACCCGCTGCGGGCGCGTCCTGAACTCGGGCAGGAGCTCTTCGAGCACACGGGTGCACAGCTGAAACTCTTTACGCTGTCTGACTTTTTGGAGGCTGCCGCCGGGCAATTCCCGGGAAGCGTCAGCGACGACATCGTGCAAGCGGTTCGCAAGTCCGAAGCAATGGTCCGAATCGAAGAAATGCTGAACCAGCTACGCGAGGTTAACGCTTCGACGGACGGCGAAAGTGACGGCAAGCCGGATCTACTATCGCTACCACCGTTCATATTTGAGCAGCTTACACGAGTGCTCTTTATTGCAATGGGCTACCGAGATGTGGCCTCTGCTCCCCAAGAACGAGATGCGGGTTATGATATCCGCGCAAGGCATCCGCATTCCAACATCGGTGACGGCTGGACTCTCATCGAGGCTAAGCGCTATGCGAAGATGGTAGGCTCGGATTCTGTACGAGCCCTTCTAGGCTCCATGCGAGCATACGGTGCTGAAGCCGGGATCTTCGTAACAACCAGTACATTCGGACCGGCATCCCGGGCAATCGCCAGGACGAACAACATTCAATTGGTAGACGGAGAGCACCTACTGCGTCTGCTTTCGGAATTTCTTGGCATAGATGCCACTATCTCTTCATCTCCTAAGAAGGACATCTGAGACCACTGCTGCTCGGAGTAACTCACGAAGCTTGCAACGGTACCGCAATTCAGCCATGCCCCTCGCCACGACGTCAGCGCCTTTTATAAACCGCCCCTCCATCTTCCATGAGCTCGACAAATTGGGCAACGTCAACTTGGCTAATCATTATTGGCTCGCCAACCGTGAACCACGAGGTAAGCAACTTACATTTCCCGGAGTTGCCGGCAGTCGCAAATCCCCGGCAGTGCGCAATGTCATTTCTGATTAGACGAAGGTCTCCCATTGGCTCCGAGTGGACATTTGAGTGCTTACAGCCCATCGCAGAGGCAAAGCGGTGACGGAAGTCATCCTCCCATCGGTCGAAGACTAAGGTCGCCCAAGCCCAACCAAGGTATAGAGCCGACGGGCCAGCTGGCTCCAAGTTCTTTATCAAAGCGCTCCTGCGCCATCCTCGCCGAGTGTTGATACTGCCCGGAATATTCGGATCGCCCGAGGCCCAGCCAACTTTTGGATCAGGGTTATCCGCTGCTGTTGCCATGGATCCGATATACCCTCGAATACGCGCAAGGCCCGAGATAGAGAAGGCGTGCGTGCCTGCCGCGAGGTCGAGGAACGCGATAAGCTCCCTAGTGACGTCATCGACTTCTGCCATGCGTTCAACTTCCCACATAAATGCGTTCCTGGGCAACATCGAAGCACCGAAGCATGGCTCGAAGATGCCGGCGGCCTGTCTGGCCCACAAGGCTCTACACCTGCGGCCGTGGGAGCCGTAGCCTGGCATGGTGAACCGTCTAGCTGACCGAGCCCTCCAGATCTCCGAGCGATGTCTGTCGGCGGCTCTCCCTCGTCGGTGGAAGCACGTGCAGGCCGTCGGAGCGAAGGCTGAGAGCCTGGGCCGACTCGTAGGCGATGACGCGGAACTACTCGCTGCTGCTGGGTGGTTGCATGACATCGGCTACGCCCCGAACATCGTTGACACCGGCTTCCACGCTCTGGATGGTGCTAGGTGGTTGCTCCGGCAGGGTTTCCAGCCGCGTCTGGCAAGCCTGGTCGCCCATCACTCATGCGCCTCTTACGAAGCTGAGGAACGAGGGTTGAAACCTGCTCTCATAGCGGAGTTTCCCCTTGAACAGTCACCGACGTCCGACGCTCTCTGGTTCGCCGACATGACTACCGGGCCTGACGGTCAAGACCTGACCGTAGATGAACGGTTGGCGGAGATCCGCGAGCGATACGGCCCGGATGACGTGGTGACGCGCTTCTGGATGAAAGCGGAAGCGCCGCTGCTTGAAGCTGTCCGTCGAACGGAAGAACGGCTGACGGGCTAGCCGATGTACGGCTGCTGCCGGTTTTCGAAGCCGTGGTCGATCCGAAGCCGCATCGACGGGTGGATGGCGAGATCGTCCAGGTCGTCGCGTGCGACCCAACGGACCTCCGAGGACTCGTCGCTCGGCGTCGGCTGACCGCTGACGTAGCGACCACGGAAGCAGATCGAGAACTGCTGTCGCACCTCGCCGTCGCTGTACTCGACCACATGGTTCGGATTGGTGTAGATCCCGACCACGCTGGTCACCTCGACCTCTACACCGGCCTCCTCCCGCGTCTCACGGACAGCCGTCTCGGCGATGTACTCCCCGAACTCCTGGGCGCCGCCGGGCAGCGCCCAGAGACCGTTGTCGGTCCGCTGGATGAGGAGCACTCGGCCCATCTCGTCCTGCACGAAGACGGTGACCGCAACGACGATGCTGTTCGGCTTCGGGGCGTTCGGGTCGTTGAAGTGCTCGGTCCGGGCCATGGGCCTAGCCTCTCACCCTCCGGTGGTTCAGTGCTCAGGCCAGACGGCCCGCTTCTTCCCCAGTACCTGCTTGAAGCTGGCGACGTAGTTGTCGAACAGTTCCGCTCCGCCGATGCGCCGGAGATGCAACACCGGGGCGTAGGCGGCCGGTGTGCCGTAGAGGTGGGTGTTGACCAGCATCTCGTCATCGAAGCGGTAGATGGAGTTGTAGAGGATCGTGTCGTGATAGTAGATCCCGACGGTATCCAGATCTCGTAGCTCCCTGTAGAAGGCAAGCGCGTTCAGGATCTTGCTCGACATGGCAGCGCCGATGCCCTCGTCGTCTCCCCGTTCGGCGATGTGCTTGCCCTCCGGGTCACCGAACAGCAACTCCACCTGGGCGCCCGCGAGCGCCTTCTCGCGGAGCGTCGGCACCCATCGGTGGTTGAACTCGGGCAGGAACAGCCCGCCGTAGACCAGGACGCCGATCTGCCGTGTGGCCTTCTCCAGGAGCTGCTGCCAGAGGTCAGTCGGGACGGCTCCGCGACGAGGGTAGATGTGAACCACCTCGGACTGGCTGACCTGCGCCGCTCGTTGTGCCGGCAGAGCGTCTGGCCAGAGGTAGGACTCGCTCTCGTCCAGCAACGAGGCGATGGTGTGTCGATGGCGCGGGTACGGATTCCTGCCCTGCGTGATCCACCGCTCCACGGTCTTCGGGTCGACGCCCAGTTGCCCGGCAAGCAAGGCCGGCGTCAAGCCCTTCTTGAGAAGCCCACTACGAAGGCGGTCGTTCGGCATCGGAATCCCTGGTTGGAGAGCTGAGCGGGACGACTACGGGACGACAGAACTTAGCAAGGACGTCCCTACTCGTCCATCACCTGTGGTGAAGTCGTCGTGACGTAGAGATGCATCCTGCTTCCCGAACCACTAACGGGCCATCTCGCTCAACGCCTGAGGAGCAAGTCATGGAACGTCCATTGGGAAGCAGCCTTGGAGGCGACGATGCCTCGGCGTAAGGACCTACCGGAGGCGAGCCGGGGCGAGCAGATCCAGGCAACCGAGAGGGAGGCGGCCAAGCGACGACTGCTCTCGCAGGCCGAGGCAGACCGTGTGCCGGCTGAGGAAACGACCCGTGCACTGCCGGATCGGAGGTGGCGCCGTGACGACTGAGATGCAGCCGATCGGTAGACGAGTGGCACATTGGCGCAGCCGACGGAAGATGTCACAACAGGTGTTCGCCGATCGACTGGGCAAGTCGAAGAGCTGGGTGGACAAGGTCGAACGCGGCGTCCGGTCCCTCGATCGAATGTCCACTCTCCGCGATATCGCCACTGTGCTACGAATCGATGCGGCCGTCTTGATCGGCCGCGGTGCCACGCCCGTCGGCAGGACCGAGCGAGCCGAAGGCGTGAATCGAGTCGCGGCTGCCCTGTCGACCTACGACATCGCCGTCAGGCGGACCACCGGTCGACCGCTGGTGCCCGCAGATCGAATGACCCGCATTGTCGAGCACGCCTGGACGACATTTCAGCACGCTCGCTATTCACAGGTCACCGCACTCGCCCCGCAATTGCTTGTCGACGCGCAGCGCACCTACGCAGATGATCCCGACGCGGGCCGCTCGCAACTCGTGGAGGCGTACCGGGTGACGGCGTCGCTGCTGACGAAGCTGGGTGCGAGTGAACTGGCGTGGCTCACCGCCGACCGCGCCATGCACTGCGCGACCGATGAGCCGAGGTTGACGGCAATGGCAGCGATACAGGTCAGTCAGGCGCTGCGGGCATGCGGTCGCAGCAGGGCCGCCATGTCCACGGCGCTGCACGCGGCATACCGGATCGCAGCGCCTGACAGTGACGACGGCGGTGCCGAGGAACTGTCGTTGTGCGGAGCGCTGATCATGCAGAGCGCACTCGCAGCGGCGCGGCACGGCGATCACCGGGGCGCCGCAAGGCTGCTCGACGAGGCCGAGGCTCTGGCCGCCCGGGTGGGCGACGGGCACGACCACCACCGGACCGACTTCGGGCCGACGGCCGTGATGCTGGCACGGGCGCGGGCGGCTCTCGATCTCGGTGACGGCCGTGATGCGGTCGGGTGGCACGAGAAGGCAGTGCGCCGTGACGGCTGGCGCTGGTTGGCCGCCGAGCATCGCGCCGGTCATCTCGTGCGGGCCGCGCGCGCCAATCTTCGCTTCGACCGACCGGCTCATGCGGCCCGCGCCCTGATCGATGCATTCCACATCGCGCCGGAGGAGTTGCGTCACCGTGCGGCCGCCCGCGCGGTGCTCACCCAGGTTGCCCGAGACCCGTACGCCCCGGCCACGATCATCCAACTCGCCGCAACGCTCAGCGTGGCTTGATCGACACCTTTTCGGGGAAATGGCTTCATCCGAGCGATCGGGATACCGCCACCTCGGCGTATCGGAGTGGATCAAACGCCGTGGCTGGTCACTTCCAGCGGAAGTGCACGAACAGGCGGCCGAAGTTCTTCGAGTCCTTCTCGACCCGGTGGTAGAGCTGCTTCACGTCCTTCTGGTCGAGGAAGCGCAGCACCTTCTTCTTGAGCGCGCCCGACCCCTTGCCCGGGATGATCTCCACGAGCGTGGCCTTCTTCGCCACCGCCTCGTCCATGATCCCGCGCAGCGCCCGATCGATGTCGTGGCCCTTGTTGTAGATGTCGTGGAGGTCGAGCTTGAGCTTCACGGTCCCATCCTAGGTACGCGGAAGGGCAGCCCGCCCGGGCTGCCCTTCCGCGTGATCGGTCAACGACCGACCTTGCCCTCCACCCGGCGCAGGGCGGTGGCGTAGTCGGTGTTCGTCGTGTACATCGCGGCCGCGATGCGCAGGTGCCGCAGCGCGTCCACCGGCCGGTTCATCCGCTCCAGCGTGCGACCGAGCACGTGGTGCGCGTAGTGGTCGCTCGGGTCGCGGTCGACCAGCTCACGCAGCTGCTCCTCGGCACGGTTGAGCTGGGCCGACTGGAAGTACGCGCGGGCCAGCAGCTGCCGGACCGAGGAGTTGTCCGGCTCCGCCTCGATGATCGGTTCGAGCAGCCGGGCCGCTCCGGTCGGGTCACCCGCTTCGAAGAACATGGTCGCCCGCCGGTACTCCGCCAGAAGATCCACTCGACCCACCTCCTCGTGTCGCGCCAGACCCTAGGTCCGACGCTGGCACAACACCGGCGCCAGCGCGAGTGTTCCTGCGGATGAAGATCAGGTGGTGGGGTCGTACCGGCCGCCGACCAGATCCCAGGCCCGGACACCACCGACGATTCCGGCCGTGTTCGGGACGATCACCACGTCGTCGCCCATCCGGGCCACCTGCTCGGGCCGGATCAGCCGGGAGTTGCCGCCGCCTAGATACAGCCGGTCCCAGCGGAACACCGGCCGCAGGCCGTCCACCACCTGCCGGATCCGCCGCGACCAGAACGCGTCACCCAGGCGCCGCCGCTCCGGCTCCCCCACGTACGTGTCGTAGGTGGTGTTCCACCGCACCGGCGCGTGCGACAGCTCCAGGTGCGGCGCCAGCACCCCGCCGTCGAACAACGCGCTGCCCAGCCCGGTGCCGAGCGTCAGCACCAGCTCGCAGCCGGTCCCGGCGACCACGCCCGCGCCGTGCACCTCGGCGTCGTTCAGCACCAGCGCGGGCACACCGAACGCCTCGGCCAGCGCGGTGCGCGCGTCGTACCCGGACCACTCGGCCACCAACTCGGGGTCGACGCGGCTGCGCGGCCCGGAGCGGGTCACGTAGTGCGGCGTCGCCACCACGACGCCGTGCCGGATCATGCCGGGCATGCCGACGGTGAGCCGGTCCGCCGTGGGCAGGCGGGCGCCGAGATCCAGCAGCGTCTTGACGAACAGGCCGGGCGGCAACGGGTACGGCGTGGGCACGCGCAGCGGCCGCGCGCGCATGGTTCCGGCGGCGTCCAGTACGGAGGCCTTGATCCCGCCGCCACCACAGTCGATCGCCAGTGTGGTCACCACGGCTGTGAGTCTCCCTCACCCCGGCACCGTCCCGAGCGCGGGTCACGGTAATCCGGATGCGCCCGCCGGTAGGCTCGGTCACCTGATGAGCGCCACGTTGATCGCCAAGGACCTCACCGCCGGCCACGGTGACCGCCTCCTCTTCGAAGACCTCGACCTGGTCGTCGCACCCGGCGACGTGGTGGGGCTGGTCGGGGTCAACGGCGCGGGCAAGTCCACGCTGCTGCGTACCCTCGCCGGCCTTGCCCCCCGCGAGCAGGGCTCGGTGGCGCTGAGCCCGCCCACGGCGACCGTCGGCTACCTGCCGCAGGAGCCGGAGCGCCGGCCCGGCGAGACGGTCCGCGGCTTCCTGGCCCGGCGGACCGGGGTGAGCGCCGCGCAGGCCGCGCTTGACGCCGCCACCGAGGCGCTCACCGCGGGGGCGGCGGGTGCCGACGACGCGTACGCGAACGCCTTGGAACGCTGGCTCGACCTCGGCGGCGCGGACCTGGACGAGCGGGCCGAGCAGGTCGCCGCGGAGCTGGGTCTCGACGTCGGCCTGGACCACCCGATGACCGGCCTGTCCGGCGGGCAGGCCGCCCGCGCCGGGCTCGCGTCGCTGCTGCTCAGCCGGTACGACGTCTTCCTGCTCGACGAGCCCACGAACGACCTCGACCTGGCCGGGCTGGATCGGCTGGAACGCTTCGTCACCGGCCTGCGCGCCGGGACCGTGCTGGTCAGCCACGACCGGGAGTTCCTCACCCGCACCGTCAACCGGATCGTCGAGCTGGACCTGCACCAGCGGCAGGTCAACCACTACGGCGGCGGCTACGCGGCCTACCTGGAGGAGCGTGCGGTGGCGCGCCGGCACGCCCGCGAGGAGTACGAGGAGTACGCCGACACGAAGGCCGACCTGGAGGCGCGCGCCCGCACCCAGCGGGCGTGGATGGAGAAGGGCGTCAAGAACGCCCGCCGCAAGGCCACCGACAACGACAAGATCGGCCGCAAGTACCGCGCCGAGTCGACCGAGAAGCAGGCCGCGAAGGCCAAGCAGACCGCCCGGCTGATCGAACGGCTGGACGTGGTCGAGGAGCCGCGCAAGGAGTGGGAGCTGCGGATGGAGATCGCCGCCGCGCCCCGCGCCGGTGCCGTCGTGGCCTCGCTCCGACAAGCTGTGGTACGCCGTGGCGGCTTCACGCTCGGCCCGGTGGACCTGCAGATCGACTGGGCCGACCGGGTGGCGATCACCGGGGCGAACGGCTCCGGCAAGAGCACCCTGCTCGCCGCGCTGCTCGGCCGACTGCCACTGGACGAGGGACACGCCGCGCTCGGTCCGGGTGTGGTGGTAGGCGAGGTGGACCAGGCCCGGGGACTGTTCCTCGGCGACCAGCCGCTGCTCGACGCGTTCGGCGCCGCCGTACCGGATCTCGCCCCGGCGGACGTACGGACGCTGCTGGCGAAATTCGGGCTGCGCGCCGACCACGTGCTGCGCCCGGCGGCGACGCTGTCCCCCGGCGAGCGGACCCGGGCCGCGCTCGCCCTCCTCCAGGGCCGGGGCGTGAACCTGTTGGTGCTCGACGAGCCGACCAACCACCTCGACCTGGCGGCGATCGAACAGCTCGAATCGGCGCTGGCGAGCTACCCGGGAACGCTGCTGCTGGTGACCCACGACCGGCGGATGCTCGACGCGGTGAGCGTGAACCGGCGGGTGCGCGTGGCGGACGGACGGATCGCCGAACACTGATCCGTGCCGACCGGCGCGCGCGGGTCCACAATGAGCGCATGCTCAAGTGGGAGTACGCGCTGCTGGTCCGCCGCCGCCAGGCCGCCACCACCGACACCGGGTGGGAGGTCGTCTTCATCTGGTACGGCCCGGACGGCTCCATGATCGACGTATCGCCGTACGGCGACACCGCGCTGGCCCACCTGAACCGGGCCGGTGACCAGGGCTGGGAACTGGTCGCGATGAGCGAGGATCCGTCGCTGCCGGGCAACAACGAGCTGCACCGCTACCACCTCAAGCGCCCGAAGACGGCCCCCGCCCAGCCCCGTCAGCGCATGCGGGGCTCCCGCACAGTCCGCCGAACCCTCTCCCCCTGACCCCCCCTCCCTCTCCCCCTGCCCCGCCCCGCCCCCTCTCCCCCGCCCCTTGTTCCCGTCGATCTTGCGGTTGCTGCCCCTCACCTGCCCCTTTTGCGGCCTTCACCCGGGCCACAACTCCATGATCAGCGAGGACCGGCCCTCGCACCTCGCCTCTCCGCGCACCACCACCCCGCAACGTCGTTGATCAAGGAGTTTGCGTCCACTTCACCCTCGAAACAGGACACGAACTCCTTGATCACTGGGTCAGTCCCGGGGCACGGGAGATCTTGGCAGGAAAAGGCCCCCAGGAGGGCCGGAATCTTCCAAGATCTCAGACACGCCTCGATGATCAAGGAGTTTGAGGGCTCCGAGACGTCCTCTGCTGACACGAAAACTCCTTGGTCAACAAGGCGGCGGGCGAGGGCGGGCGCGACAGGGCAGGCCGGGGCGCGGCAGGGCCAAGGCGGGGGCGAGGGTGGGAGGAGGCAGGGGCATATCGGGGTGAAAAGGGGGTAACGGGCGCGCATGGTGGCGATGGGGCAGACCGCGCTCTCGGGTGAGCGACTCCGGCAGACCGACGGCTTCCTCGCCGAGGCGTGGGCCGACATGGTCCGGCACGACGAGCGGCTGCGCGGTACGGCGGTCGAGGTGCGCTTCGACCGGGGCGTGGCGCACCTGACCGGCGAGGTCGCCGACCTGGAGCAGCTACGGCTGGTGCGGGAGCTGATCGGCCGGCTGTCCGGCGTACTCGGGATCTGGTGCCGGGTCAGCGTGGCCGGGCGGGCGCCGGTGGTGGTCGACCTGGGCTGCGGCGCGACCAAGCAGTGGCCGGGCAACCTGGGGCTGGACATCTATCCGGCGCCGGGGGTGAACGCGGTCGCCGACCTGGCCGGTTCGCTGCCGCTGCGTGACGACTCGGTGGACGTGTTCTTCGCGGTGCACATCGTCGAGCACCTGATCGACTTCCTGCCGCTGTTCGACGAGTGCCACCGGGTGCTGCGACCGGGCGGGGTGCTGCACGTCATGAGCCCGTGGTGGCGGCACGTCAACGCGGTGGCCGACCCGACGCACGTACGCCTGCTCGACGTGCAGACGTTCAAGGGCATCTGCGGTCAGCGCCCACCGGGTGCGCCGCGCTGGTATCCGCTGCACGTCGGCTGCGACGGCGCGTCGATCTTCGCCGACCTGACCCCACTGCCGCCGGACGCCCCCGCCCCCGCCCCCTCCCACCTGGCCCGCTTCTTCGACTGAGGACGCCCAGACCCCACCCCGTCGATCATGAAGTTGGCGGCACTCAAGGAGATCGACTTCGCCGTCAACTTCATGATCGACGGGGCCAAGAGGGCCGAGAGGGGCGGGCTAGGCGGATTCGCGCAGGGCCAGGTGGTGGGGGGTTACCAGCTCGCGCGGTGGAGCGTCGCGGTCGGAGCCCAGGCGGCCGGCGAGGAGCTCGACCGCGAGGCGGGCGATGCGCTCCTTGTCCGGGGCGACAGTGGTCAGCGTCGGGATCGAGAAGCGGCCGTCCTCGATGTCGTCGAAGCCGGCCACCGCGACGTCCTCGGGCACGCGCAGGCCCACCTCGTGCAGGGCACGCAGCGCACCGAGCGCGAGCGTGTCGTTGAAGCAGAAGACGGCGTCGGGGCGTACCCCCGCGGTGAGCAGGTTGCGCACGGCGGCGGCGCCGTCCGCGCGGTGCCAGGCCGGCGCGGGCGCCACCAGGCGGTCGTCGTAGGCGATGCCGGCCTCGGTCAGCGCGGCGGTGTAGCCGGCCAGGCGGAGCCGGGCGCTGGCACCCTCGGGGGTGCGCTGGGAGCCGATCGCGGCGATCCGGCGGCGGCCGAGCCCGATCAGGTGGGCGGTGATCTCACGGGCGGCGGCCACGTTGTCGATCATGACGTGGTCGGCGGGGCCGTGGTCGACGCGTTCGCCGAGCAGCACC
Source organism: Micromonospora sp. WMMB482 (assembly GCF_019038635.1). Taxonomy (NCBI): domain Bacteria; kingdom Bacillati; phylum Actinomycetota; class Actinomycetes; order Micromonosporales; family Micromonosporaceae; genus Micromonospora; species Micromonospora sp. WMMB482. The sequence goes on from NZ_JAHOPD010000020.1 coordinate 1,570,247, forward strand.
ATGGGCAGGCCGGCCAGGGCGGCGAGGTCGTCGGCGGTGAGCGCGAGCGGACTCAGGATCAGGCCGTCGATCATGTGGTCGCCGATCCCGCTGGCCGCCTTGCGTTCCTGCTCGGAGCTGCCGCCGGTCTGGTCGATGAGCACGGTCCAGCCGTGGTCGGCGGCGGCGGTGACGACGTGCCGGGCCAACTCGGCGAAGTAGGGGATGTCCAGTTCGGGTACGGCCAGCGCGATCACCCCGGTACGGCCCTTGCGCAGGTTGCGGGCCGACAGGTTGGGCCGGTAGTTGAGCGCGGCGATGGCCTCCTCGACCCGGGCGCGGGTGTCGGCGCGCACGTGCTGGTAGCCGTTGACGACGTTGGAGACGGTCTTCACCGACACTCCGGCGCGCTCCGCGACGTCCTTGAGCCTGTGCCGCACTGCACTTCCTTCCGGTGAACGCTGGCCGCACTGTACCGCGTCACGACGACGTAACGACCTCTTTACACGGGCACTTACAACGTTGTAGAAATCACTGACAGGGGGTGACCGCGGTCACCCGCACCAGCAGCGAGGGAGAGGTTGGCATCGTGCCGAATGCGCAGCTCACGATCTTCGGTTCCTTCGTCGAGCACATGGGCCGCTGCGTCTACGGCGGGGTGTACGAGCCGGGCCACCCGACAGCCGACCCGCGCGGGCTGCGGCGCGACGTGCTGGACCTGACCCGTGAGCTGGGTGTCTCGGTGGTCCGCTACCCGGGCGGCAACTTCGTCTCCAGCTACCGCTGGGAGGACGGCGTCGGCCCGGTCGGTGACCGCCCGCGCCGGCTCGACCTGGCCTGGAAGACGATCGAGACCAACGAGTTCGGGCTCGACGAGTTCATGGCCTGGGCGGCCGAGGCGGGGGTCGAGCCGATGATGGCTGTCAACCTCGGCACCCGCGGTGTCACCGAGGCGCTCGAACTGCTGGAGTACACCAACCACCCGGGCGGCACCCAACTGTCCGACCTGCGCCGCAAGCACGGCGCCGAGCAGCCGTACGGGGTGCGGCTGTGGTGCCTCGGCAACGAGACGGACGGGCCGTGGCAGGTCGGGCACAAGACCGCCGACGAGTACGGCCGCCTCGCCGCCGAGACGGCCCGCGCGATGAAGATGATCGACCCGTCGATCAGCCTGGTCGCCTGCGGAAGCTCCAACCGGGGCATGCCCACGTTCGCCGCGTGGGAGGCGACGGTGCTGGAGCACACCTACGAGCACGTCGACTACATCTCCGCCCACACCTACTACGACCCCTCCGACGGCGACCGGGCCAGCCTGCTCGCCTCCGCCGTCGACATGGACGCCTTCATCACCGAGGTCGTCGCCACCGCCGATCACGTCGGCGCGAAGCTGCGGCAGAAGCGCAAGCTGAAGATCTCGTTCGACGAGTGGAACGTCTGGTACCAGTCCCGCCTCCAGTCCGACCTGGACCGGCGCGGCTGGGTCGAGGCGCCGGCGCTGATCGAGGACGACTACACCGCCGTCGACGCGGTGGTGGTGGGCGACCTGCTGATCACCCTGCTCCGGCACGCCGACCGCATCGGCGTGGCCTGCCAGGCGCAGCTCGCGAACGTGATCGCCCCGATCCGTACCCGCAACGGCGGCCCGGCCTGGCGGCAGAGCATCTTCCACCCGTTCGCCCTGACCGCCCGGTACGCCCGCGGCACCGTGCTGCGGACCGAGCCCACCGGCCCGACCTACGAGACCCGGCGGTACGGCGACGTGCCCGCGCTGGACACCGTCGCGGTGCACGACGAGGAGACCGGCGAGCTGGCCGTCCTGGCGGTCAACCGCAGCCCGCAGGATCTCCCGCTCGACCTGGACCTGCGCGGCCTGCCCGGCCTGCGGGCCGAGGCGCACACCACGGTGGCGGCCGGAACCGACCCGGACGCCACGAACACCGAAGCGGACCCGGAGCGGGTCACGCCCCGGGGCCTCACCACCCCCACAGTCGACGGCGGCCGGGCCTCCGTGCTGCTGCCGGCCACCTCCTGGAACCTGCTGCGCTTCGCGCCGGCGCTGTGACCAGGCACTCAAGGAGTACCCATGATCCAGAACGAGATGAGCCGGCGCCGCCTGCTCGGCCTCGGCGTCGGCCTCGGTGCGGCGGCGTCGCTGACGCTGACCGGATGCGGTGGCGGCAGCAGCTACGGCCCGTCCGGCTCGGCCGGCAACGGCGGCAAGGACTACACCGGGCCGAAGGTCGACCTGAAACTGTGGAACGGCTTCACCGGCGGCGACGGCGAGATCTTCAAGGCCCTGGTGCAGCAGTTCAACAGCGAGCACCAGAACATCGCGGTCAGCGTGGTCACCTACGAGTGGCAGGACTACTACAGCAAGTTCCCCGGCGCGGTCTCCAGCGGCAGCGGCCCGGACATCGCGGTCATGCACATGGACCAGCTCGCCACGTTCGCCGCCCGCGGCTCGATCAGCGAGCTGGACGACGTGGCCAAGACCCTGGAGCTGAGCGAGGGCGACTTCGCCCCCACGGTCTGAGAGGGCGGCCAGTACAACGACAAGCGGTACGGCATCCCGCTGGACATGCACCCGCTGGGCTTCTACTACAACAAGGCGGTCATGCAGAAGGCCGGCCTGGACCCGGAGAAGCCGCCGACGACGAGGGACGAGTACACCGCCGCGCTGACCGAGCTGAAGAAGTCCGGCGTGCAGGGCTTCTGGGTCAGCCCGTTCCAGTTCACCGGCGGCATGACGTTCTACAGCCTGCTGCACCAGTGGGGCGGGAAGCTCTTCGACGACGAGGTCGCGAAGGCGACCTTCAACTCCGACCCGGCGGTCGAGGCGTGCACCTGGCTGGTCGGCCTGATCAAGCAGGGCCACTCCCCGGCGAACGTCGGCCAGGACGCCGACTACCTGGCGTTCAAGAGCGGCAAGAACGCCTTCAACTGGAACGGCATCTGGCAGATCAACGACCTCAAGAAGAGCCCGGACGTGCAGTGGGGCGTCGCACCGCTGCCGCAGATCGGCACCCAGCAGGCCGCCTGGGCGAACTCGCACAACTTCACCATCGTCAAGCAGCGCGTTGCGAACGAGAACAAGGTCGCCGGCGCCGAGGTCTTCATCAACTGGCTCAGCCAGCACTCGCTGGACTGGGCCAAGGGCGGCCAGGTGCCGGCCCGCAAGGCGGTGCGCGACAGCGCCGAGTTCAAGGCCCTCACCGAGGTCAACGCGCTCGCCCCGGAGCTGGAGTACGCGGCGTTCCCGCCCGCGACGCCGGGCCTCGGCGAGGTCGTCCTGACCTTCTACAACGCCTTCAACGAGGCGGCGCTGAACAAGAAGTCGCCGAAGCAGGCGCTCGACGACGGCGCGGCCAAGGCGAACAAGCAGCTTGAGGACAACCGCAAGAAGTACGGGAACTGATCCGCCGTGGCGGACGTGATCGAGGTCGGGGCGGCGCGTGACGGCGCGCCGCCCCCGGCGGCTCGCACCCGCCGACGGCGCGCGACGGAACGCGGCAACCGCGCGACCCCGTACCTCTTCCTCGCGCCGTACCTGGTCCTGTTCGGCGTCTTCGGGCTGGCGCCGATCCTGTTCGGGGTCTGGATCAGCCTGCACCAGTGGGATCTGCAACTGCCCAACCGGCCGTTCCTCGGGCTTGACAACTACCGGGACCTGTTCTCCAGCGACTCGGCCATCTACGGCGACTGGTGGTCGAGCATGCTGGCGGCCACCCTGCACACGCTGCTGGTGCTGGTCACCGCGTCGATGGCCGCGTACGCGCTGGCCCGGATGCGGTTCCGCGGCCGGAAGCTGCTGTTCGCGCTGATCGTGGGCACGCTGTTCCTGCCGCCCACCTCCCTGATCATCCCGAACTTCATCATCGCCGAGCGGCTGAGCTGGATCGACACGCTCACAGTGGTGATCGTGCCGGGCGCGGCCCGGCGTTAAGAAGGGGCCCTTCCTTCGGGGGCCCGCCTCCGGGGGGCCCGCGGTGCGCCCGCCACGGTGGCGGTCTGTGACCGGGCAAGCTGCCCAGCCGTCTTGCGCTCCGACCCCGGACGGCGTGTCTCGGAATCGTCACGATCCGGCCGATCGGACGACGCCGGACATCGATCGGCCCCCAGGGTCTTGCGCCGGGCACGGATAGATGAAAGTTTTCTACCGGCGGCATGGGTAGCGCGGCGAATCTTGCCGTTGCGCCCCGCCGCCGACCGTCCCCCCGGACCCGACGAAGGGACCGCACCGCATGAAGGCAACTCGGCTCGGAGCCGCCGCGCTGGCCGCGGCGCTGCTCGGCACGCTGGTCGCCGGCACGCCGGCGCAGGCCGCCCCCGGCGACACCGGCACCGCCACTTTCCCCTCCACCGAATGCGTCACCGACCCGGCCACCCCCAAGCGCCAGTTCCGGGCCATGTGGATCGCCTCGGTGACGAACATCGACTGGCCCAGCAAGGATTCCTGGACCGCGCCGGACCAGGTGGCGAAGCAGAAGGCCGAATACCTGGCCTGGCTCGACCTCGCCCGGAAGCTCAACCACAACGCCGTCGTGGTCCAGGTCCGCCCGACCGCCGACGCGTTCTGGCCCTCGCCGTACGAGCCCTGGTCGGAGTACCTGACCGGCGTACGCGGCAAGAACCCCGGCTGGGATCCGCTGGACTTCCTGGTCACCGAGTCGCACAAGCGCAACCTGGAGTTCCACGCCTGGTTCAACCCGTACCGCGTCTCCATGCCCGCGCCCGGCGGCGCCGGCGCCGACCTGTCGCAACTGGCCCCGGACAGCCCGGCCCGCCAGCACCCCGACTGGGTCTTCGCCTACCCGCCCGCCGGCGTCGCCGGCAGCCGGCTCTACTACAACCCCGGCATCCCCGAGGTCCGCGAGTTCGTCCAGACCGCGATGATGGACGCGGTCAAGCGGTACGACATCGACGGCGTGCACTTCGACGACTACTTCTACCCGTACCCGAGCGGCACCTACCAGGTGCCCGACGACGCGACGTTCGCGGCGCACAACCGGGGCTTCACCGACAAGGCCGACTGGCGGCGGGACAACATCAACCTGCTGATCCAGGAGATGAACGCCAAGATCAAGGCGGCCAAGCCATGGGTGAAGTTCGGCGTCAGCCCGTTCGGCATCTGGCGCAACGCGTCGGCCGACCCGAACGGCTCGGACACCACCGGCTCGCAGTCGTACGACATCATCTCCGCCGACTCCCGCAAGTGGGTCAAGGAGGAGTGGATCGACTACATCGTGCCGCAGCTCTACTGGTACATCGGCCAGTACCCGGCCGCCGACTACGCCCGGCTGGTGCCGTGGTGGGCCGAGCAGGTGCGCGGCACGCGGGTGCAGCTCTACATCGGCCAGGCCGACTACAAGAGCGGTGAACCGGCGTACGGGTCGTTCTGGATGAACCCGCAGGAGCTGTCGAACCACCTGACGCTCAACCGGTCGTACCCGGAGGTGCTCGGCAACGTGCACTTCTCCGCGGTGCAGGTCCGGGCGAACCGGCTCGGCGCCACCGACATCTACGCGGCCGAGCACTACTCCCGCCCGGCGCTGGTGCCCACCATGACGCATCTGCCGCGCAAGCCGCTGCTGTTCCCGGTGGTCACCAAGGCCCAGCGGGAGGCGGACGGGGTACGCCTGAGCTGGCGGCAGCCGGCCGACGGCAAGGGTCCGCTCGGCACCGCCGCGTCGTACGCGATCTACCGGTTCGACGGGCACGGCCTGGCCGGGCGCTGCGACTTCGCCGACGCCTCGCACCTGGTCGGCACCGTCCGGGCCACCGACGGCGCTGTCCAGTCCTGGGTGGACACCACGGCGGCCGACGGCGCCCGGTACACCTACTACGTGACCGCGCTGGACCGGCTGGCGAACGAGAGCCTGGCGAGCCCGCCGCGCTTCGTGCGCTGACCCCTGACCGGATGCCTCCGGGCCGCCTCGCCGGCCCGGAGGCATTCGTCTGTTCAGGCGGATGTCAGCGAGCCGTTCCCCGGAGCATCGCCCCAGCTCACCCATTTGATCGACACTTGTCGACACCCGGAGATCCCGGCCACCACCCGCGGAGGTACCCGTGTCCCGTCGCCTCGCCACCACCCTCGCCGCCGCAGCACTCGCCCTGCTCACCATGCTCGGACTGGCCACACCGGCCGCCGCCGCGGTGAGCACCCAGCAGAAGCTGTCCGTCCTGACCAGTTGGACGCAGACCAGCGCGTCCAGCTACAACGCCTGGAACACCGCCCGGCAGAACCGGGCCCCCTGGACCGAGTACGGCTTCGACTGGTCCACCGACTACTGCTCGTCCAGCCCGGACAACCCGATCGGCTTCAACTTCAAGCTCTCCTGCTACCGGCACGACTTCGGCTACCGCAACCACAAGGCGATGGGCGTCTTCTCGTCCAGCAAGTCCCGCCTGGACAGCGCCTTCTACGCCGACCTGAAGCGGGTCTGCGCCACGTACAACGCGGTGGTCCGGCCCGCCTGCTACAGCCTCGCCTGGACGTACTACCAGGCGGTGAGTGTCTTCGGCTCGGTCGCCGCCGTGTCGCAGGCCGACCTCGACCGCGCCGCCCGGATGAAGGCCGACGCCCAGCGCCGCGCCGCCGCCCGCGCCTGACCCACCGCACGGGGAGTCCGCCGCCCGGCGGGCTCCCCGCCGCGTATGGCCGTCGGCGGACGGCCCGGCGCGGCCGGTTCAGCCCGCCGTGCTGCGCGGCTCGAACGCCGGCCACGGACCCGGCGTCTGCGTGCCGAACCGCGGCGAATCGGCGACCAGGTCCGGGTGCTCGACGTGCAGCGCCAGCGCCGCCACCTCGTCCAGCCGCAGCCCCGTCCCGGCGCCGTAGGCGGCGTCGAACGCCTCGTCGCCCAGCACCCGCCGCAGCTCCGCCTGCCGGGCCGACCAGTACGGGCCGTATATCCCCGGCGTGGCCCGCAGGTTCGCCCGGGTGGCCTGCGCCGCCCCGAACAGCCGGGCCGCGGCGAGCGCATCCCCGGCGAGCGCGCAGCGCACCGCTATCGCGTTGATCGTGTCGCAGGCCCGGCCCAGGTAGCCGTGGCTCATCCGGGACCGCAACGCCACCAGCAGGTGCTCGTGCGCGGCGACGAGATCGCCCCGGGCCAGGGCCACCATGCCGAGCAGCATGTCCACCGACCGGCCGCCCCGCTCAGCCGGCCGGGACGCCTCGACCGGGCGGGCCGCGGCGAGCAGGTCGGCCGCCTCGTCCAGCGCGCCGCGGCGCCAGAGCAACTCGGCGAGGTTGTAGACGGCCAGCAGCGCGTCCCCCACCACGTCCTGCGCGTACGCCCAGTCGATCACCTCGCGGCAGACCCGCTCCGCCTCGGCGAACTGCCCCATGTCGACAAGCGGCGCCGCGCGCCCGGCGAGCACCCGGGCCAGCAGCCCCCGGTCGCCGGACTGCCGGGCGGCCGCCTCGGCGCGCTGCGAGTACCGCAGCTCCTCGCCGAACTCGCCGTCCGCGCCCGCGTGCAGCGAGTGCATGTGGTACGCGGCGGCCAGCTCGGCGTCCGGCATCACCTCACCGGTCTCGGCGAGGCGTCCGTAGAGCCGGAACAGCCAGAGCCGCCCCTCCCGGGCCAGGCCGCGCTCCCGCCACCACTGATCCAGGTCACCGGCCAGCACCAGACCCGACCGGGCGCTGCCGCCGGTGGCGCACCAGCGCAACGCGGCCCGCAACTCGTTCGCCAGCGGGTCGAGCGCGTACAGGGACAGGGTCACCGGGCGGCCGTCCGGCCCCAGGTGCGCCCGGTCCAGCGCGTGCCGGCACCAGGCGACGTGGCGAGCCCGGGCGCTCTGCTCCTCGCCCGCCTCCACCAGCCGCCGGGCCGCGTACGCCCGGATCGGGTCGAGCATCCGGTACGTGCTGCCGGAGGCGTGCGGCTCGGCCAGCACCATCGACTTGTCCACGAGCACCGAGAGCGGATCGAGCGGGTCCTCGTCGAGCAGCCACTGCACGGTGGGCAGGTCCACCGGGCCGGCGAACACCGCCATCCAGCGCAGCAGCCGGGCCGAGCGCGCGCCGAGCGTCCGGTACGACCAGGTCACAGTGGCCTGGATGGTCAGGTGCCGCTCGCTCGCCGAACGCTGCACCGCCCGGGTCGCCGGAGTGGGCGGGGCAGCGCCGGTCGCGGCGGCCACCAGGTCCACCGTGTCCTGCTGGTTGCCGCTCCAGCCGGCCTCCACCGGCGGCGGTTCCGCCGTCTCGCGGCCGGCGTCGAGCGTGCCGAGCATGTCGTCCAGCCGCTCGGCGAGTTGCCCGGCCGAGAGCACCCGCAGCCGGGCCGCGGCCAGCTCGATGGCCAGCGGCAACCCGTCCAGGCGGCGTACCACCCGGTGCAGGTCGGCCTGCTCGGCCGGCTCCGGCGCCCGGCCGCCCCGGGCCACGGCGGTACGGTCCAGCAGCAGTGCCACCGCGTCGCTGCCCCCGCCGTCCGGCCCCTCGTCGACCGACAGCGGCGGGATCCGCCACACCACCTCGCCGGGTACGCCGAACGACTCCCGGCTGGTCGCCAGCACCCGCACACCCCGGCCACCGGCCAGCAGCCGGCCGATCACCTCGGCCGACGCCGCGGTCTGGGCGTCGCAGGTGTCCAGCAGCACGAGCATCCGGCGCGGCGCCGCGTACTCGACGAGGGTGTCGACCATCGGCCGGCCCGGCTCCGGGCGGAGGCCGAGCACGGCGGCGATCTCGAACGCCACCAGCCCCGGGTCGGTCACCGCGGCGATGTCGACGAACCAGACGCCGTCCGGGTAGTCCTCGACGATCCCGGAGGCCAGCTCCACCGCCAGCCGGGTCTTGCCGGCGCCGCCCGCGCCGAGCACCGTCACCAGGCGGTACGCCTCGACCAGGCGCCCCAGCTCGGCGCGCTCGGCCTGCCGGCCGACGAACGAGGTGACCTGGGTGGGCAGGTTGTGCGCCGTCGCGTCGGCGGTACGCGGACGCGGGAACCGCCGCTCCAACCCGGGCGCGACGAGCTGGAACAGCCGCTCCCGGTCGTCGAAGCCGCGCAGCCGGTGCAGCCCGAGGTCCAGCAGGGACACCCCGTCCGGCAGCGGGTCGGCGTGCCGGGCGGTGGCGGCCGAGCAGAGCACCTGTCCGCCGTGCGCGGCGGCGGCCACCCGCGCCGCCCGGTGCACCTCGGGGCTGGCGTACTCGCCGTCGCGGGGTTCGGCGTAGCCGGTGTGCAGCCCCATCCGTACCCGGGGGGTGGCGTCCGGGTTGGGCCACTCGTGGCCGGCGAGCGCGCGCTGGGCGGTCAGGCAGGCGCGGACCGCGGCGGCCGCGTCGGGAAACGCGAGGAAGAACGAGTCCCCCTCGGTCAGCAGCTCCGCGCCGTCGGTGCCGGCCAGGGTGTCGCGCAGCAGCCGCCGGTGCTCGTGCAGGACCGGGCGGTACACCGGGCCGAGCATCCGGGCCAGCCGCGTCGAGCCCTCGATGTCGGTGAACACGAAGGTCACCCACCCGCTGGGGAGGTGGTGTCCGTGCGACATACGTCGAACCTCCGCCCGGTGACGTCGGGTTCATGCTGCCCTATGGTCGTGCCGTCACGCATCGTGAGAACGGCTGGACAGATTCCGCCCCAAGGTGCCAAAAGATCACCCCGGCGGCAAGACCCCGATCGACCCGCGGGACGGACGGCGGAAAGTCAGCAGCCGCAGGAGCCGCCGCAGCAACCACCGCCGCTGGGAATCCCACCGCTCGGGGCGGAACCGCTCCGGCCGGTGACGGCCACCGTGGACAGCAGTTTCACCGTGTCGGCGTGGCCCTGCGGGCAGGCGGCCGGCTGCCCGGCCTGGGCCATCGGGCGGCTGACCTCGAAGGTGTCGCCGCAGGCGCGGCAACGGAACTCGTACCGGGGCATGCCCCAAGCGTACGGCCGGGCCTGACGTCGTCACCCGGATGGGTGATACTCGACGGGTGGTGGACGGCGAACGGCGAGCGACGGCCCGGCCCCTGCGACGCGCCGCGCCACCCGAAGACGGCACTCCGCCCGTCCCGCGGCCCCGCCGCGACCGCGACACCCTCCCCCCGGAGCCGGGCTCCGAGCCGGCGACGAAGGTCGAGGCGGCGGCCGAGAGCGGCGGGCGGCGGCGGATACCGTTCGCACGCGCCGTCCGGACGCGCCCGAGGCAGATCACCGTCGGGGCGGTCCGGGCCACCCGCGCCTGGTCCCGGCGGCCCGGCGGGCGCACCACGCTGCCCGCACTGTTCCTGCTCGCGCTGGTCGCCGTAGCCGCCACCGCAGGAGCGGTGATCGTGCCGGCGGCGGTCGGCCGGCCGGAGCCGGCCACCGAGGCCCTTCCGGAACCGAGCGTGCCGCAGACCGCCGCGGCACCCGTCACACCCCCACTTCCGGAGCTGACCGGCCTGCCCGGCACCGCCGTACCGACCGGCACTCCGCTGCCCGGCGCGACCACCGCCCCGGTGCTGCCCACCGGGCGCCCGGCCGACGCGCTCGCCGGCTGGGCGCAGCGGGTCAGCGCGGTGACCGGCATCCCCGCGGTGGCGCTCCAGGCGTACGCCTACGCCGAACTGGTGCTCGCGCAGACCAACCGCGCCTGCCAGTTGAGCTGGACCACGCTGGCCGCGATCGGTTACGTCGAGTCGCGCCACGGCGCGGCCAACGGCGCCACGCTGCAAGCCGACGGGCGGGCCCTGCCGGAGATCAAGGGAGAGCCGCTCGACGGGAAGGGCGGCCGGTCCCGCATCCTCGACACCGACCAGGGAGTGCTCGACGAGGACCGCGTCTACGACCGGGCGCTCGGCCCGATGCAGTTCATCCCGACCACCTGGCAGGAGATCGGCGCGGACGCCGACGGTGACGGCGTGAAGAACCCGCACGACATCGACGACGCGGCGCTCGCCGCCGGGCTCTACCTGTGCAAGGGCGGCCGGAACATGACCATCCCGGGTGACTGGTGGGGCGCCATCCTCTCCTACAACGATGTGCGCCGGTACGCCCAGGCCGTCTTCGACAAGGCCGACGAGTACGGCAGGCTCAGCCGCAACGTGAGGTGACCGCTCGCGTACATTCGCGGACTGAACCCTTCCCCCCGGCTGCCGTTGACGGCAAGCTAGACGGGTGATGGTGCGCGAGTGGGATCCCAGGACCGCGTCGTCCGCCGAGATCGCGTCCCTGCTGGACACGCTGAACGCGGTCCTGGCGGCCGATCTGCCGCAGGATCCGCCATGGCGGGAGAGCTCCATGCGGGAGTATCTGTCCGAGGTGATGCCCGGCGAGCGGCGGATCTCGTGGGTCGCGCAGGACGACGACGCCGCGGACGGCACGCCCGGGGCGATCCTCGGGCATGTGCACGTGCTGCTGCTCGGCGGGATCGGCGTGCTCGAAGTGCTGGTGCACCCGTCGATCCGGCGCGGCGGCATCGGCCGCGAGCTGGTGCGGGTGGCCGCCCGCCGGGTCTGGGACGAGGGCTTCCAGTCGATCGGCGTGGAGGTGGTCGGCGACACCCCCGCCGTGGGGTTCTACGAGTCGCTGGGTTTCACCCGCGACTACGTGGAGACCCGCAGCGTGCTCGACCTGCGTTCGGTGGACTGGCCGGCGCTCACCGAGATGGCCGCCGAGGTCGGCGCGGGCTACCGCGTGGAGTTCTGGCCGGGTGGCCCGCCGGACGAGCTCATCGAGGCGTACGCGCGGGCCAAGGCCGAGGTGCGCGACTCCGACGACGTGGAGCTGCGGCCCAGCTCCTACGACCCGGACCGGCTGCGCGACAGCCTCGCCACGCTGCACCGGCGCGGCATGAAGCCGTACATCGTGCTGGCGCTGCACGAGCAGACCGGCGAGGTGGCCGGGTTGACCGAGGTGGTGGTGCCGGCGCAGCACCCGACCCGGGCCGACCAGTACGACACGATCGTCGTCCACGACCATCGCGGCTACGGCATCGACCGGGCCATCAAGGCGCGGATGCTGCTGGAGCTGCGCTCGGCCGAGCCCGAGGTGGCCGAGGTGCAGACCTGGAACGCGCAGGACAACGAGTCGATGCTCAAGGTCAACGCCGAGCTGGGCTACCGTCCCGACCGCGACTGGTGCGAATACGGTGTGGACGTCGCCGAGCTGGTGCACCGGCTGGACAGTCACCGCTGACCGTTCACCGGCCGGCCATCGAAGGGGCTGGACGGTGTGCCCACGAGAGCCTTAACGTTCGTTAGTTCCTGCCCACCCATCGTGGAGGCCCCATGCGCCCGCGCCGCACCCTCGCCGCGCTCGCGACCACCGCCGCCGTCACCCTCACGGCGATCGCTGTCGCACCCACCGCGGCCAGCGCCGCGCCCGCCGACCTGTTCATCTCCGAGTACGTCGAGGGGTCGTCCAACAACAAGGCCGTCGAGCTGTACAACGGCACCGGCGCCCCGATCGACCTGACGGCCGGCGGCTACCAGCTCCAGTTCTTCTTCAACGGTGCCTCCACCTCGACGAACGTGTCCCTGACCGGCACCGTCGCCGCCGGTGACGTGTTCGTCTTCGCCGCCGCGGCGGCCGCGCCGGCGATCCTCGCCCAAGCCGACCAGACGTACTCCGGCTCACTGTTCAACGGCGACGACGCGATCGTGCTGCGCAAGGGAGACGCCGTGGTCGACTCCCTGGGCCAGGTCGGCGTCGACCCGGGAAGCGAGTGGGGCAGCGGCCTCACCAGCACGGCGGACAACACGCTGCGCCGGCTGCCCTCGGTGACCGGGGGCGACACCGACCCGGCGGACGCGTTCGACCCGGCCGCGCAGTGGGCCGGCTTCGCCACCGACACGTTCGACGGGCTGGGCAGCCACACCACCGGCGGCGGTCCGGTCGACCAGCCGCCCACCCTGGCCTGCGGCGGCCCGCTGACGCTGTCGGCGGGCGCCACTGCCACCCGCGAGGTCACCGCGACCGACGCCGACGACACGGTCACCGACCTGGCGGTCACCGCGGTCGTGCCGGTGCCGGCGAGCGGCTCGATCAGCCGTACCGCCTTCACCCCGGCGACCGGGAACGGTGGCACGGCCACCGCGACGCTCAGCGCCACCGGCCTGCCGGCCGGCAGCTACGCGGTCACCGTGACCTCCACCGACGCCGCGGGCGACACCGCCACCTGCACGCTCACCGTGCAGGCAACGAGCGTGCTGTCGATCGGCGAGGTGCAGGGCCGCACCGCCGACGAGGACGGCCGCACCGACCGGTCGCCGCTCGCGCCGGCCAGCGGCAACGGCACCAGCTCCACGCTGTACGACGTGCGCGGCGTCATCACCGGCAAGTCGCTGACCCGCAGCTCGGCCGGGGCCGACCAGTGGGGCTTCTACCTCCAGAGCCGACTCGGCACCGAAGACGACGACCCGCTGACCTCCGACGGCCTGTTCGTCTTCATGGGCTCGTTCACCACGCTGATCGGCGGATACGCCCCGACCGTCGGTGACGAGGTGGTGCTGCGCGGCCGGGTCTCCGAGTATTTCAACCAGACCCAGCTCTCCGGCGCCTCGCTGGTCCGCAAGCTGGACTCCGGCCTCGACGTGGACACCGTGGTCCGGGTCGACGACGCGGTCCCGCCGACCGAGGCGGCCGCCGCCGACCTGTTCTGGGAGCGGCACGAGGGCGAGCGGATGCGGGTACGCGCGGGCAGCGGTGTCTCCGCGCCCCGGCACATCTACTCCTCCACCGCGGACTCCGAGATCTACGTGCTGGACCGCGAGGACCCGGTGATGAAGCGGTCCGACCCGTACGCCCGGCGGGTGTTCCGGGACGCGCACCCGCTCGACGACATCCCCGGCACGCTGTTCGACAACGGCAACAACCAGCGGATCCTGCTGGGCGCCGGCGGCGTGAAGGCGACCGCCGGTGACTCCCGGGCGCTGCTGCCCGAGGCGCGGACGTTCGACACGCTCACCGAGGACGCCTACGGCTCCGTCTCGTACGCGTTCAGCAAGTACAGCGTGCAGCCGGAGCAGCTCACGCTGACCGGTGGCGCCGACCCGGCGGCGAACCACCCGCCGCAGCCGGCCGACCGCGGCAGTGAGGTCGCCATCGCCACGTACAACGTGGAGAACCTGTACGACTACCGGGACGACCCGTTCGACGGCTGCGACTTCGCCGGCAACACCGGTTGCCCCGGGGTCAGCCCGCCGTTCGACTACGTGCCGGCGAGCCCGGAGGCGTACGCCGCCCGGCTGGCCGTGCAGGCCCGGCAGATCGTCCAGTCGCTGCACAGCCCCGACCTGATCCTGGTGCAGGAGGCCGAGGACCAGGACATCTGCTCGGTGGTCGACGGCGCGCTGGCCTGCGGCGACACCGACAACGCCGACGGCGCGCCGGACACCGTGCAGGAGCTGGCGCTCGCCGTCGCGGCCAACGGCGGCCCGGCGTACGCCGCCGCGTACGACCGGACCGGTGCGGACGCCCGGGGCATCACCTCGGCGTTCCTCTTCCGGACCGACCGGCTGTCGCTGGCCGAGGCGACCGCCGCGGACCCGCTGCTGGGGGCCGCGCCGACGGTCCAGTACCGCTCGGCGGCGCTGCCGTCCAACGCCGACGTGCAGAACCCGAAGGCGCTCAACGCGGTGCTGCCGGACGACGTGGACCGGTCGACCGGGGTGGACGGCAGCAACGTCTACACCCGCGCGGCGCAGGTGGCCCGGTTCACCGTGCAGGCCGGGCCCGGATCGACCGAGCGATTCACGCTCTGGGCGGTCGCCAACCACTTCTCGTCCGGACCGGACAGCCGGGTCGGGCAGCGCCGCGAGCAGGCCGCGTACGGGGCGGCGATCGTCCGGGCCGCCGAGGCGAGCGACCCGAACGCCCGCGTGGTCTACGGCGGCGACCTGAACGTCTTCCCCCGGCCGGACGACCCGATCGCCACCGCCCAGAACCCGACCCCGTCGGACCAGCTCGCCCCGCTCTACGAGGCCGGGCTGCACAACCTCTGGGACGATCTGGTGCAGGACGCTCCGGCGTCGGCGTACTCGTACACCTTCAGCGGTCAGGCGCAGACGCTGGACAACCTCTTCGTCAACGACCCGATGCACGACGACCTGGTGCAGGTACGGACCGCGCACATCAACGCCGACTACCCCACCGACGCGCCGGACCTGGGTGACCGGGGTGCCAGCGACCACGACCCGCAGGTGGCCCGGTTCCGGTCGCGCGCCTCGCTGCGGGTCGCGGACGCCTCGGTCACCGAGGGCGACAAGGGCACCGGCACGATGACGTTCACGGTCACCGTGTCCCGCCCGCTCTCCGAGCCGGCCCTGGTCTGCGCGGCCACCTACGGCACGACCGCGCAGGCCGGGTCGGACTACGCCCCGTACGTGGGCTGCCGGGTGCTGGCCGCGGGCCGGACCTCGCTGACGTTCCCGGTCACCGTGCGCGGCGACCGCAAGCGCGAGGCGGACGAGAAGCTCACGCTGTACGTGGCAGGGGTGCCGGGCCTGCGGCTCGCCGATCCGTCCGGCGTCGGGACGATCCTGAACGACGACTGAGCGGCGTTCCGCGCGGCGGCCCGTCGATTCGCTCACGGGCGGATCGGCGGGCCGCCGCGGTATCCGCACCGTTGTGGATCGGGCGGAGGCGGCACGCTCCGGTATTTGGCCACCCGCACCTCCCACTGGCTGCGGCGGCGCAGCCAGTCCCGGACCTCCCGGTTGCGATAGAAGGTCTCCGGCGGGCGGGCCAACCCGTACCGGTCGGCCCACCACTCCCCCGGCTCCGGGTCGGTGATGACGTCGAGGTGGGACGGGTATCGCCGCTCCGCGCCGTCCCGCAGGTCGGCCCGGTCACGCATCGGCTTGAGCACCCGCCCGGCCTCGTCGACGACCACGAGCCGGAAGCCGGCCGTGCCGACGATGCGCGACAGCATGGTCAGGCTCGGCGTCAGGCTGCCCGCCTCGATCCGCCCGATCGTGCTCGGGTGCACCCGGGCGAACCGGGCCAGCTCACGCTGGCTGGCGTCGGCTCGGCGGCGCACCGCCCGGACGATCCCCGGCGCCGGGAACGGGACGTCGAACGGCTCGGTGAGCAGCGCCGGCCCGCCGGGTGCGGCGCAGGCTCCCGTGCCCGTGCCCGTGCCTGCGCCCGTGGCGGTGGCGCGGCCGGCGCCCGTGGCGGTGCCGGCAGCGGCGGCCGCCTCCGGCTCGGTGTCGGCGATGTCTGTCACGCCACCCACGGTCCCGTCCCCCGCACCGACCGGGCAACCCCGCTCTCCGCCCCTGTGGAAAACCCGGGACGCGGCGTTCAAGCCGACTCCGGCGCCGACCGTCAGCGCACACAGAGGGTGACGACCACTCAGCGTTAAGCACCACCACTGAAGCGATCATCTCAGCGCCATCACAAACGCGACTTAAGCGGACACAACCCTCCCAATGGCTGAGGGAGGGAGAACTACCTCAGCAGACTTTGCTCTGCAGCCACCGAGGCAGCGCTCACGGCTCGTGACAGTTGCGTCGATGGCTGCAGAGCAAAGTCGGCGAGCGGTGAAGTGTCCTGCCTACCGAAAAGGCACGTTGAGTGACCGCCTCGGGCTGTGGATAAGGCACGGCGACCACAACGAGGAGGGCGGAACCGGAGAACCCGGCGAGCCGAGCCCTGCCGCCGCACGTGGCGGCAGCAGAGGGGCGACGTCGGCCGAGCGGCGGTCAGTAGCGCTCGCGCAGCAACTGGGCGGCCTCGACTGCCCAGTAGGTGAGGATGATCTGGGCGCCGGCCCGGCGGATCGAGGTGAGCGTCTCCAGCATCACCCGCTCCCGGTCGATCCAGCCGTTCGCGGCGGCGGCCTCGACCATCGCGTACTCGCCGGAGACCTGGTAGGCGGCGACCGGGACGTTCACCGCGGCCCGGACCGCCGACACCACGTCGAGGTAGGGCAGCGCCGGCTTGACCATCACCAGGTCGGCGCCCTCGGCCACGTCCAGCTCGACCTCGCGCAGCGACTCGCGCAGGTTCGCCGGGTCCTGCTGGTAGGTGCGCCGATCCCCCTCCAGCGCCGACTCCACGGCGTCGCGGAACGGGCCGTAGAAGGCTGAGGCGTACTTCACCGCGTACGCGAGCACCGAGACGTCCCGGTGCCCGGCGGCGTCCAACGCCTTGCGGACCACACCGACCTGGCCGTCCATCATCCCGGACGGCCCGACCACGTGGACCCCGGCGGCGGCCTGGGCCACCGCCATGTCGGCGTACGCGGCGAGCGTGGCGTCGTTGTCGACCCCGCCGTCCGGGGTGAGCAGGCCGCAGTGCCCGTGCGAGGTGAACTCGTCCAGGCACAGGTCGCTCATCACCACAGTCGAGTCGCCGACCTCGGCGACCACGTCCCGGATCGCCGTGTTGAGCACACCGGCCGGGTCGATGCCACCGGACCCGGTCTCGTCCCGCGTCGCCGGCACCCCGAACAGCATGATCCCGCCGATCCCGGCCTGGACCGCCTCCACGGCGGACTTGCGCAGCGAGTCCCGGGAGTGCTGGAGCACCCCCGGGAGCGACGCGATCGCCCGCGGCTCGGTCAGTCCCTCCTTGACGAACATCGGCACGACCAGCTCGGCCGGGTCGACGCGGGTCTCGGAGACCAACCGCCGCACGGCCGCGTTGCGGCGCAGCCGGCGGGGCCGGATCTCGGGGTACGGCATGACGGGCCTCCTCGTCAGCGGAACCGCAGGGCGGTGGGGCCCTGCACCTTCGAGCCCCGGCGCTGCTTCGCCGGCATGGCGGCGAGCTTCTCCCGCAGCTCGACGGCGTAGGCGGCGAGCGCCTCCACCAGGTCGGGCACCGAGGCGTGCGGCGGCTGCACGTCGACGCGCAGGCCGAACTCGGTGGCGGTCTCCGCCGTCTTAGGCCCGATCACTGCAACAACGGTCCGCGCGTGCGGCTTCCCGGCGATACCGACGAGGTTCCGCACCGTGGACGACGAGGTGAACAGCACCGCGTCGAACCCGCCCGACTTGATCGCGTCGCGGATCTCGGCGGGCGGCGGGGCCGCGCGGACGGTCCGGTACGCGGTCACGTCGTCGACCTCCCACCCCCGCTCGGTCAGGCCGGCGGCCAGGGTCTCGGTGGCGATGTCGGCGCGCGGCAGCAGCACCCGGCCGACCGGGTCGAGGATCTCGTCGTGCGGCGAGAACTCGGCCAGCAGGCCCTCGGAGGACTGCTCCCCGGAGGGGATCAGCTCGGGCTGGATGCCGAAGGCGCGGACCGCCTCGGCGGTGGCGTCACCGATGCAGGCGATCTTCACGCCGCCGAAGTGGCGGGCGTCGAGGCCGTGCTCGGCGAACTTCTCCCAGACCGCCCGGACCGCGTTCACCGAGGTGAAGATCACCCAGGCGTACCGGCCGTCGACCAGGCCCTTCACGGCCCGCTCCATCTGCGCCGGAGTACGCGGCGGCTCGACCGCGATGGTCGGCACCTCGCACGGGATCGCCCCGTACGCGCGCAGCCGCGCGCTCATCACGCCGGCCTGCTCCTTGGTGCGGGGCACCAGCACCTTCCAGCCGTACAGCGGGCGGTTCTCCCACCAGCTCAGCTTGTCGCGGTCGGTGACGGCCGCGCCCACGGTGAGCACCACCCGGCCGGTGAAGCCGAGCGCCGCCGCGACGAAGGAGTCCACGCTCGACGTGGTGGTGTACTGCGTCTCGCCGGTGCCGTCGCCGGTCACCCCGACCGCTGTGGTGCCGTCGACCCCGGCGGCCAGCAGGCCGTCCCGGACGGCGGCCAGGTCACCGGCGTCCACGGCGAGCGCCAGCGAACCCCGGGCGACCGCGGTGGCGAGCGCCTCGAAGTCCAGCGCGGTGACGTCCTCGACGTCGGCGGCGGTGCGTACGCCCGGCAGCGGGACACCCGCGTAGGTGGCCACGCCCTCGGCCTGGCCGACGCCCGGCACCACCTCGAAGTGCGCGGCGGTACGCGCGACCGCCTGCACCTCCTTGACCACCGAGTCGTGGCCGAACGGGTCACCGGCGACCAGGTGCACGGCGTTCTGCCCGGACCGGGCCGCGGAGATCAGCACCTTCGCCACGTCTCCCGGCACGCCCTCGGCGGGGCTGAACTCGGCGTCCGGCCGGGCCTGGGCGCGGACGTGCGCCAGGAGCGACTCGGGTACGCCCCGGTCGTAGACCACCTGGTCGGCCTCGACCAGGGCGTCCAGCGCCCGGCGGGTCAGCAGGCCCGGGTCGCCGGGTCCGGCCCCGACGAATGCGATCTGGCCTACGGGCTTACGGGTGCGGGTCATTCTGTGCTCCCAAGTTGCTGGGTCCCCGGGCTGGCCTGTGCGTCCTGGCCGAGGATCGAGTCGGCGCCGAGTTCGAGGAGTTCGGCGGCGAGTGCCTTGCCGATCTCCGCCGCGTCGGCGGGCGTTCCGGTGCGGGACAGCCGGAGGTCACGGGTACCGTCCGGGCTGATCACCGCACCGCGCAGGTAGATCTCCTGATTGACGTCGCCCTCGTCGGTGGGCTCGCCTTCGGCGAGAACGGCGTACGCGGCCACGGGTGCGCTGCACCCTGCCTCCAGGGTGGCCAGCAGCGCCCGTTCCGCGGTGATCGCGGCACGGGACGGTGCGTGGTCGAGCAGCGCGAGCAGCTCGACCACGTCCTGGTCGTCGGCCCGGCACTCGACGGCCAGCGCACCCTGGGCGGGCGCGGGCAGCATGAGCATCGGGTCGAGCGTCTCGGTGATGACGTCGGCGCGCCCGATCCGGTTGAGCCCGGCGCGAGCCAGCACGACGGCGTCGAGGTCGGCGTCCGGGCCGAGCACCCGGCCGAGCCGGGTGTCGACGTTGCCCCGGATCGGGCTGACCTCCAACTGCAGGCCCAGCGCGTGCAACTGGGCGATCCGGCGCAGCGCGCCGGTGCCGACGCGGGCGCCGGGCGGCAGCTCGGCGAGCGTACGGCCGTTCGTGGCCACCAGCGCGTCGCGCGGGTCCTGCCGGGGCGGTACGGCCGCGACGTGCAGGCCGGGCGCCGCCGCGGTGGGCAGGTCCTTGTACGAGTGGACGGCGAAGTCGATCTCGCCGGCGGTCAGCGCGTCGCGCAGCGCGGAGACGAACACACCGACGCCGAGCCGCTGCACCGGTGCGGTGGACCGGTCGCCGGCGGTCACCACCTCGACCAGCTCGACCGGCCGGCCGGTGGCCGCGGTGAGGGCCTCGGCGACGTGGCCGGACTGGGCCATTGCCAGGGTGCTGCCCCGGGTACCGAGGCGAAGGGGGGCGGTCATCGCGCACCTCCGGTGGGCGGGACGTCGGCGGCGTCGAACGACGACCGTCCGTCGAGATCGGTGGCGACCACGTCGGGGACGGTGTCGACCGGGGACGTCTGCGGAACGTCCAGGTCGAACAGTTCGCGCAGCAGCGCCGCGTACTGGTCGCCGCCGGGCTCGGCGGCGAGCTGGCGGACCCGTACGGTCGGCTGGTGCAGCAGCCGCTGCACGACCCGGTGCACGGTCCGGGCGACCTCGGCGCGCTGGTCGTCGCTGAGGTCGGGGCGGCGCTGGCCGAGCCGGCGCAGCTCGGCGGTGACGACGTCCTCGGCCCGGCCGCGCAGGGCGGCCACGGTCGGTGCGACGTCGGCCCCGCGCAGCCAGTTCAGGAACGCCTCGACCTCGCCGGTCACGATCCGGGCCACCTCGGCGGCGTCGGCCGCGGCCGGTCCGTCGGCGAGGACGGCGGCCATCCGGTCGATGTCGATCACCTCGACGCCGGGCAGCTCGGCGACACCGGGCTCGACGTCGCGCGGGACGGCCAGGTCGAGCAGGACCAGCGGGCCGCGGCCGGCGTCCCGGCGGGCCAGCGCCCGGGTCACCACGTCGCGGGTGAGCACCGGCTCGGTGGCGGCGGTGGCGGCGACCACGACGTCGACAGCGGCGAGCGCGCCGACCAGCTCGGCCATCGGCACGGCGGACGCGCCGTACGACTCGGCCAGCCGGACGGCACGGGCGGCGCCCCGGTTGGTCACGGTGAGCGGGCCGGCGCCCAGCCGGGACAGCGTGGCCACGCCCAGCGAGCCCATCGCGCCGGCGCCGACCACCATGGCGGGCCGGTCGGCCAGGTCACCGTCGAGCAGGTCGGCGGCGAGGTCGAGGGCGGCGGTGACGACGCTCTGCCCGGCCCGGTCGATGTTGGTCTCGGCGTGCGCGCGCTTGCCGACCCGCAGCGCCTGCTGCATCAGCTCGTGCAGCAGCCGCCCGGCCGAGTCGGCGCCACCGGCGGAGTGGTAGGCGTCGCGGAGCTGGCCGAGGATCTGTGCCTCGCCCACCACCATCGAGTCGAGCCCGGCGGCCACCCGGAAGACGTGGTCCACGGCGGCGGCGTCGTAGTGCACGTAGAGGTGCGGTGCCAGCGCCGCCGGCTGGCAGCCGGCCTGGTCGGCCAGGACCGCGCAGATGTCGCCGAGCCCGCCGTGGAAGCCGGAGACGGCGGCGTAGACCTCCACCCGGTTGCAGGTGGAGACCAGGACGGCCTCGGCCACGTACGGCTGGGCGAGCAGGCGGTCCAGCGTGCGGGTGAGGTCGGCCGGCGGGACGGCCAGCTGTTCCAGGGTGGCGACCGGGGCGGTGCGGTAGGACGCGCCGACGACGAGCAGTTTCACGTGCCGATCGCCTCCTGGGTGTCGGTTGCCGCGAGTCCGCCGGGCAGGGCGGTGAGGGCGGACCCGCCGGTGGTGGCGGGGAGCGCGGTCAGCGATGCCTTGCGGTGCTCGTGGAAGGACAGGATCTGCAGCTCGATGGCGAGGTCGACCTTGCGCACGTCGACTCCGTCCGGGACCGAGAGTACGCAGGGCGCGAAGTTGAGGATGCTCGTCACGCCGACGGCGACCAGCTGGTCGGCGACCGCCTGGGCGGCCGGGGCGGGGGTGGCGATGACGCCGATCGAGATCGACTCCTCGGCGACGATCTGGGGCAGCTCGTCGACGTGCCGTACGACCAGGCCGTTGATCACCTCGCCGACGCGGGACCGGTCGGCGTCGACAAGCGCCGCGATGCGGAATCCGCGGTTGGCGAAGCCGTCGTAGCCGGCCAGCGCGTGACCGAGATTACCCACACCGACGAGCGCGACGGTCCGGCACTGGGTGAGCCCGAGCACCGAGGAGATCTGGTCGACCAGCAGCGCCACGTCGTAGCCGACGCCGCGGGTGCCGTACGAGCCGAGGTGGGACAGGTCCTTGCGGAGCTTCGCGGAGTTGACGCCGGCCGCGTTGGCGAGGCCCTCGCTGGACACCGTCTCGTGTCCGGCGTCGGCGAGCGCGTGCAGCGCACGCAGGTATTCCGGGAGCCGGGACACGGTCGCCTCGGGCAGGTCCGGGAGCGCCGGTATGGCACCGGTGCGACCGGACGCGCCTGGTTGACGGTGCTGGCTCATGAGACTCCGTGCGGTGCGATCCTCGACCAGCGACGGGGGCCGGTCGTTTCGGGACTCCCGCTGGCGACCGAGATTGCCGGCTGTGCTAGCAGGGCGCGTCGGAACTACAGAGTAGGTGTTTGTGAAGGGGTGCACAAATCGCGATCTTGAAAGCTCGCGACGCGCCTTCACCTGCCCCTCCATTCCCGTAAGATCGATCAACCGCGTCTCTCGGCGGCGCGTGGCGATTATTGCTCAATCCAGACTTCCCTGACCAATCGCGCGGGGCCCGTAGCGCTCCGTGACCGGCGTGGCGAGGCGAGGCTCACGTTTTCGAGTAGGGAGAACCCCACCCCGAACAGGCCAGCGTGCGGGATGGGTCGGCGGGTCACGCGCCCATAGCCTCGAACCATGACCGCCGTGCCACTGGCCACCGCGCCCACCCCGCTCTCCCCCGTACGAGGGCTCCTGCGCCGCCTCGCCCGCGACACCACCTACGTACTCGTGGGCCTCCCGCTGGCGCTCGTCAGCTTCGTGCTGGCAGTGGTGGGGATCTCACTCAGCGCCGGGCTGCTGGTGACCACGCTCGGCCTGCCGATCCTCGCCGGCTTCCTCTACGCGGCCCGCGGGCTGGCCGACATCGAGCGGCTCCGGCTCGCCGGGGTGCAGGACCGGCCCCGGGTACGGCCGGTCTACCGGCGGCCGGAGCCGGGCGCCGGGTTCTGGCGCCGGGTGTTCACCCCGATCCGGGACGCCCAGTCGTGGCTCGACCTGCTGCACGCCTTCGTCCGGCTGCTCGTGGCGGTGCCCACGTTCGTGGTGCTGGTGGTCTGGTGGGTGCTGGCCCTGGGCGGCACGCTCTACATCACCTACGACTGGGCCATCCCGCGTGGCGCCGGCGAACAGGACCTGAGCCAGCTCCTCGGGATGGGCGACGGCCCCGGCCCACGGATCGTCCTGAACACCGCGATCGGTCTGTTCGCCCTGTTCACCCTCCCGCTGATGGCGCGCGGCTGCGCCCGGCTCCAGGCCGGGCTGGCGTACTCGCTGCTCACCGGCGTGGCCGAGATGCGGCAGCGGATCGTCACGCTGGAGGAGCAGAAGCGGGCCGCCGCCTCGGCCGAGGCGGTCGCGCTGCGCCGGCTGGAGCGCGACATCCACGACGGCCCGCAGCAGCGGCTGGTCCGGCTCGCCATGGACCTCGGCCGGGCCCGCCACCAGCTCACCGCCGACCCGGAGGCGGCCCGGCAGACGCTCGACGAGGCGGTCGCGCAGACCCGGGAGACGCTGGACGAGCTGCGCGCCCTGTCCCGGGGCATCGCGCCGCCGATCCTGGTCGACCGGGGCCTGCCCAGCGCGCTCGCCGCGCTCGCCGCCCGCGCCCTGGTACCCACCGAACTGGCGCTCGACGACGACCTGGGCACCGCCGCCGGGCGGCTCGACCCGGGGCTGGAGAGCACCGCGTACTTCGTGGTGGCCGAGGCGCTGACGAACGTGTCGAAGCACAGCCGGGCGACCGCCTGCCGGGTCGAGGTCACCCGGAAGGTGGGCCGGCTGGAGATCACCGTCACCGACGACGGAGACGGCGGCGCGCACGTGGCCAAGGGACACGGGCTCAGCGGCATCGCCGACCGGGTCCGGGCGGCGGGCGGCACGCTGGAGGTGGACAGCCCGGCCGGCGGGCCGACCCGGATCCACGCCGAACTGCCGAGGTGACCCGGCCCGCCGGGACTCCGGGCCGTCGCGCGACCGGGCGGCGCGCCCGGTATCCGGGCCACCGGGGGGCCACCGGGTCCGGGCGTGATAGACACCGGACCCATGCGGGTGGTGATCGCGGACGACGCCGTACTGCTCCGGGAGGGGCTGGTCCGGCTGCTGACCGAGTTCGGGCACGAGGTGGTGGCGGCCGTCGGTGACGGTGACGCGCTGGTCGAGGCGGTGGTGGCGCACCGGCCCGACGTCTCGGTGGTGGACGTGCGGATGCCGCCGTCACACACCGACGAGGGACTGCGCGCCGCGGTGGAGGCCCGCCGCCGGGTGCCTGGTACGCCGATCCTGGTGCTCTCCCAGTACGTCGAGGTGTCGTACGCCGACGACCTGCTGGACACCGCGGGCGGGGCCGGCGGCGGGATCGGCTACCTGCTCAAGGACCGGGTCGCCGCGATCGACGAGTTCCTCGACGGCCTGGCCCGGGTAGCCGGCGGCGGAACCGTGCTCGACCCGGAGGTGATCAGCCAGTTGCTGGTCCGGCGACGGCGCGACGACCCGCTGGCGTCACTGACGCCGCGCGAGCGCGAGGTGCTGGCACTGATGGCCGAGGGCCGCTCGAACACCGCCATCGCCCGGACGCTCGTGGTCAGCGACGGCGCGGTCGAGAAGCACGTCCGCAACATCTTCACCAAACTGGACCTGCCCCCGGACGCGACCACCCACCACCGCCGCGTCCTGGCCGTCCTGGCCCACCTGCGCGCCTGACCGGGCGGGTCAGGCGAGCGTCCGGGCCAGTGTCACCGCCTCGGTGAGCGTGTCGGCGGCCGGGTGGCCGCTGCCGCGCAGCCGGTCCGGGTCGGAGAGGCCGCCGGTGTAGAGGACGCAGCGGGCGCCGACCGAGGCGGCCGCGTCCGCGTCGTCGAGCGAGTCGCCGATCAGCACCACCTCGTGCCCGCCCAGCCCCAGCTCGGCGAGGTGCTTCTCCAGCCACTCGGCCTTGTGTCCGCCGCCGACGGTGGCGCGCAGCCCGTCCACCCGGCGGAAGTGCGGCGTCAGCCCGTACGTGTGCACGGTCGGCACCAGCTCGTCGTGGAACCACATGGACAGCAGCGACTGGCTGCCCTCCCAGGACTCGATCGCGGTGGTGGCGTCGGCGGCCAGGGCGCAGGTGGTCAGCCCGGCCCGATAGGCGTCGTGGAAGACCCGGTCCAGCGTCCCGAACGCCTCGGCGTCCACGGCCCGGCCGAGCATCTCGGCGTAGTAGTCGGCGATCGGCCGCCGGAACCGTACCCGGTGCTCGGCCGCCGTGACCGCCGGTCCGCCGGCACTGGCGAAGGCGACGTTCGTGGCCTGGACCACCAGGTCGAGGTCGTCGAGGAGCGTTCCGTTCCAGTCCCACACGAGGTGGCGTCGCATACCCGTCACCTGGAGCACCATAGTGCTAGAGCTGCGGCGTGGTCAGATCGCGCAGCAGCCGGTCCTCCTCGACCCGCCAGTAGCCGTGCTCCTTGCCGTCGAGCAGCACGACCGGCAGCCGGTCGCCGTAGTCGCGCTCCATCTCCAGGTCTCCGGTGACGTCCCGCTCCACCCAGCGGTCGCCGGTGACGGCCACCACCCGGTCGAGCGCGGCCTTCGCGTCGTCGCACAGGTGGCAGCCGGGCCGGGTGATCAGGATGAGCCTCGGGTCACTGGACATCGGATACCTCCGTGCGGATCTCGGTCGGCGTCGCCGGCGACGGCACCGCGGGCGCCGGGCGCAGCTCGGTCTTGCGTACCTTCCCGATCGCCGAGTACGGCAGGCTGTCGACGAACTCGACGGCGGTCGGGCACTTGAACCGGGCCAGGTTACGCGCGCAGTGGGCGAGCAGGTCCTCCGCCGTCACCGGCGGGCCGGCCGCCCGGACCACGTACGCCCGCACAGTCTCGCCGGTCCGCGGGTGCGGCACGCCGAGGACTGCCGACTCGGCCACCCCCGGGTGCGCCTGGAGCACCAGCTCCACCTCGTGCGGGTAGACGTTGAAGCCGTTTACCAGGATCAGCTCGCCGAGCCGGTCGACGAGGAACAGGTCGCCGTCGCCGTCGGCGTACGCCACGTCGCCTGTCGCCCACCAGCCGTCCGGGTCCGGGCCGCCCCGCCCGTCCGGCCAGTAACCGGCGAACAGGTTCGGGCCGCGTACCACGATCTGCCCGGGGTCGGTTCCCGCCGGCTCGTCGGAGAGGTCCATCTCGTCCTCGTCGGGGGCGTCGGCGGGCACCCCGTCGCGCCACAGCTCGGTGCCGTCGGACCCGACCAGGCGCAGCCCGACGCCGGGCAGCGGGCGGCCGATCGACCCCGGTTTCGGCTCACCGCCGACGAGCGTCGAGGTGAGCACCGGCGCGGTCTCGGTGAGCCCGTACCCGACGTGCACCGGGTGCCCGGTCAGCTCGGTGAAGCGCGCGCCGGCCGCGAGCGGCAGCGGCGCCGCGCCGCACACCGCGACGCGCACCGAGGCGAGCGCCGCGGCCGGGTCACGCTCCGCCTCGGACCAGGTCAGGAACATCGACGGTACGCCGACGAGCACTGTGACCCGGTGCCGGGCGATCTCGTCCAGCGCACCGGCCGGGCCGGGCTCGTCGACGAGCACGCCTGTCGCGCCGTGCCGCACGACGGCGCCGAGCGCGGAGTTCAGCCCGTACGCGTGGAACAGCGGCAGGGCGAGCAGCACGACGTCGCCGGGGCCGACCACCGGCGGTTCGATGCGGTCGACCTGGTCGTGGTTGGCGGCGAGCGCCCGGTGCGACAGCATCGCGCCCTTGGGCCGGCCCTCGGTGCCGGAGGTGTAGAGCAGGACGGCCAGGTCGTCGCCGGAGCGGGCCGGGAACCGGGTCGGCGCGTCGTCGCCGGCCACCGGCGGCGCGGTGTGCACGGCACGCAGCGCGGGCAGCGCGGCGACGTCCACCCGTCCGGTCACCTCGGGCGCGCCGACCAGCACCGTGGCGCCGGAGTCGGCGAGGACGTGCCGCAGCTCGCGGGCGGTGAGCGTGGGGTTGACCGGTACGGCCACCAGGCCGGCCCGGAGCGCGGCGAGGTACGTGACCACGAAGTCCGGCGTGTTGCCGAACGCGATGGCCACCCGGGGTGGGTGGCCGGTTCCGCCGGCCGGCGGCGCGGCCGGTAGCGCGCGGGCGGCGGCGGTGACCGCGTCGTCCAGCTCGGACCAGGTCAGCGTCCGGTCGCGCCAGTGCAGCGCGGCCCGGTCGCCCCGCTGCGCGGCGGCGTGGCGGAGCCGGTCGGCGAGGTTCGGCGCGGAGCTTGCGGCGGCGTCCTGCACGGTGGCTGAGTCTGGCACAGCCGCGTCCGCCGGGCCATGCCCGAACACCGCGCCGGGTCCGCCGCGCGGGACTGCAATTGCCGTTCCGTGGGATTCCTGTTCACGGGATGAGGATCTCCGCCAGCGCCCGGACGGACCGCCGGACGGGCACCGGGCGTACCGCTCCCGCGACACGCCGAGCGAAAGAAAATCGGCTCCGACCAGGACTTTCCACGACGGACCAGGCTCCGGCGCGAAAGTCAACCACACACGACGGACAACGGGTCCGCCATGTGTGCGATCTGGCGGGAAATACTTCCGCCCTGTGTAACGGACTTGCCACGCGTGGGTGACGTTGGCCCTATCATCACTCGGGTCGGCTCACCCCATTTGCCGTGAGTCGACACCCCTCAGCCCGAGGAGGCCCCCGTGCCCGTGAGCGCATTGGACCAGCACCTCAAGGGGATCTGCCGCCCGCCGGCATGTCCCGACCCGGCCGTGCCCGACCGGGTGGTACCCGGTCCTCCGGCGCGGTCACTGTCCACTAAGCCTGGGGAGGCGCGGTGACCACCTTCGGTTACGCCGAACGACCGGCCGGTGTCACCGGCCCGGCCCAGCGCAACCCGCTCAACGAGCGCGCGGACCCCGGCCCGCGGGGCGCCGACGGCCAGCTCGCGGTACGCGGCGACGGGCGGCGCGTCCGCAGCCGCGCGCACCACACCAACGAGGCGCCGCCCCGCCCCGCGACCCCGGGCGGCAACGCGAAGCCCGCGACCGGCCGCCTGGGCAACCCGGCCCGCCCGACCATGCCGGCCCAGGCGCGACGCGGCGACGCGGCAACCGGGAGTGAGCCGTCCGCCGCCGAGACCGCGGTCCTGCCGGCGGTGACCACCGGCGACACCGCCGTCCTGCCCGCCGTGCCGGCCGCCGCGCCCGCCACCGGCTTCCCGAGCCGCCCCGACCCGTCCGACCCGGCCACCGAGGTGTGGACGCTGGTCGAGCGCGCGCAGGCGGGCGAATCCGAGGCGTTCGGGCTGATCTACGACCGGTACGTCGACACCGTGTTCCGGTTCGTCTACTTCCGGGTCGGCAACCGCCAGCTCGCCGAGGACCTCACCTCCGACACGTTCCTGCGGGCGCTCAAGCGGATCGGCAGCTTCACCTGGCAGGGGCGCGACCTCGGTGCCTGGCTGGTCACCATCGCCCGCAACCTGGTCGCCGACCACTTCAAGTCCGGGCGCTACCGGCTGGAGGTCACCACCGGTGACGTCCTGGACGCCGACCGGGAGGACCGCGGGCCCGAGGGCAGCCCGGAGGCGGCCGTGGTGGAGCACATCACGAACGTCGCCCTGCTCACCGCCGTCAAGCAGCTCAACCCGGAGCAGCAGGAGTGCATCGTGCTGCGGTTCCTCCAGGGCTTCTCGGTGGCCGAGACGGCCCGCGCCATGGGCAAGAACGAGGGCGCCATCAAGGCCCTGCAGTATCGGGCGGTCCGGGCGCTGGCCCGGCTGCTGCCCGACGGCTTCCACTCCTGATCGTCCCGGCCCGGCCGGCGCACGGACGCCGGGCGGTGTCGCATGCCCGACGTACCCCCACCAACCCTTCACTCCCGGTGATTTCGCCGCCGCCCCGGCCGTAACCGGCGACCGGCGCGGTCCGTTTCTCCGGGTGCGACCAGTGGTTGTCCGGCGTCCCCCGGGCCACCCGGTCCGGCGGGTCAGGTCGGCCGTTCCGGCCGGCCCGGGGCCACACGCTGCCACCGGTCGCTGGTGACGACGACGGCCGACCGGCCGTGACCAGCGAGAGGGGGTGCCGCGGTGGACAGCGACCTCTTCTCCCGTCGGCGAGCCGAGCGCTTCGCGCAACTCCTCGACGAGGCCAATGGCGGACGCCGGCACCACGTCCGGTCCAAGGCGGACGGTGAACTCACCGCACTCGTCGAGGTGGGCCGCCGGCTCATCGCCGATCGGCCCGACGTCGAGGTGGACGCCGAGTTCCGTACCGGCCTGCGGGCGATGCTCGTGGCCACCGCCGAACGTGAGGGCGTCGGCACTCCGGCCAGGACCGGCACCTCCGGCGTACGCGGCGCGCTGCTACCGGCCATCACCGGCCGCCGGGCGCGGGCGCGGGGCGCGATCCTGGTCGGCGTGGCCGCCGGGGCGGTCGCCCTGTCCGGAATCTCCGCCGCGAGCGAGAACGCGCTGCCCGGTGACGCCCTGTACGGCATGAAGCGCTCGACCGAGCGCGCTCAGCTCGCACTCGCCAGCTCGGACATCAGCCGCGGGCAGCTCTTCCTCGACTTCGCCCGTACCCGGCTCGACGAGGCCGCCTCGGTCCGCGACGACCGGCTCGGTTTCAGCGCCGTCCTGGACGACATGGACGCGGACACCCGCCAGGGCGTACGCCTGCTGACCACTGTCGCCGCGCAGCGCTCGGACCCGACGGCGCTGGACGCGGTGGACACGTTCCTCGCCGGCCAGCGCCGGGTGGTCAGTGGCCTGCTCGACCGGCCCGACGGCGCCGACCGGGACCGCACCCGCCGCTCGCTGTCCCTGCTCGACGCGGCGGGCAAGCGCGCCGACGCGCTCCGCGAGGCGATCGCCTGCGGGCAGCCCGCGCCGCAGGCCAGCGACATGCTCGGGCCCGTGCCGGCCACCTGCCCGGCCGACCGCTGAGGGGCGGGCGTACCGCGCCACACTTCTCCCGGCGGACACCCGGCCGTCACGCCGTGCCGGATACGCTCGACCCGGAGCAGGCACGCGTCGTCGAGGCAGGGAGGTCACCGTGGCCGGGAGCCGGAAGGTGACCGTCAGCACCGACGCGCACGGGCACACCGCGGGCTGGTCGGAAACCCCGTCGGCACCGGCGACCACAGTCACGCCCGATCCTGCCGCCGCCGCGTTCTTCGACGTGGACAACACGATGATGCAGGGCGCCTCAATCTACTGGTTCGCCCGCGGGCTGGCCGCCCGGAAGTACTTCACCGCCGGCGACCTGGCCCGGTTCGCCTGGCAGCAGGCACGGTTCCGGCTGCTCGCCACCGAGCACGCGGGCGACATGTCGCAGGCCAAGGAGGCCGCGCTCGCCTTCGTCCAGGGCTGGCGGGTCGACGACATGGAACGCCTCGCCGACGAGATCTTCGACGAGCTGATGGCGCCGCGCATCTGGGCCGGCACCCGTCGCCTGGCCCAGCGTCACCTGGACGCGGGCGAGCGGGTGTGGCTGGTCAGCGCCGCCCCGGTGGAGATCGGCCGGGTGATCGCGGCCCGGCTCGGCCTGACCGGCGCGATCGGGACGGTGGCCGAGGTGGTCGACGGCGCGTACACCGGGCGGCTGGTCGGTGACCTGATGCACGGGCCGGCGAAGGCCGAGGCGGTCACCCAGCTCGCCGCCGTGGAAGGGCTGGACCTGGCCCGGTGCGCTGCTTACAGCGATTCGGCGAACGACCTGCCGATGCTCGGTGCGGTCGGCCGCGCGGTGGCGGTCAACCCCGACCCGGCGCTGCTGCGGCAGGCCCGCGAGCGGGGCTGGGACGTGCGGGACTTCCGCACCGGGCGACGGGCCGTACGCATCGCCGTGCCCTCCACCGCGGCCGCCGGGCTGCTCGCCGGCGCGGTCACGGCCGGCCTGGCGCTGCACCGGCGCCGCCACCGCGACGTGTGAACCCGCGCCGCCCGGCTCAGGGGCCGAACGGGTCCGGCCGGCGTTCGAGCAGCTTGTGCAGCGTCTGCTGGATCGTCTCCCGCACCTGGTCGGCGAGGTTGAACACCACGAGCGGGTCGTCCGCCGCGTCGCGCAGGTGCGCGGTCGGAATCGGCGGGCAGAACTCGATCAGCCACTTGCTCGGCAGCGGCACCATGCCCAGCGGCCCCAGCCAGGGGAACGTCGGCGTGACCGGGAAGTAGGGCAGTTTGAGCAGCCGGGCCAGCGGCTTGATGTCGGCGAGCATCGGATAGATCTCCTCGCCGCCGACGATCGCGACCGGCACGATCGGCGTCCCGGTACGCAGCGCGGCGGAGACGAAACCGCCCCGCCCGAAGCGCTGGAGCTTGTAGCGGTCGGCGTAGAGCTTGCCGACGCCCTTGAAGCCCTCCGGGAACACGCCCACCAGTTCCCCGTTGCCGAGCAGCCGCTCCGCGTCCGGGTTGCACGCGACGGTGCCGCCGGTCTTGCGGGCTATCTCGGAGACGACGGGCATCCGGAAGACCAGGTCGGCGCCGAGCAGCCGCAGGTAGCGGCGCGCCGGGTGCCGGTCGTGCAGCGCGGTGGAGAGGATCAGCGCGTCGAGCGCCACGGTGCCGGAGTGGTTGCCCACGACCAGGCCGGCGCCCTCGGCCGGCACGTGCTCGATGCCGCTGACCTCGGTGCGGAACCAGTCTCGGTAGAGCAGCCGGACCAGCGGGTGGACCACCGCGTCGGTCAGGTCGGGGTCGAAGCCGAACTCGTCGACCTCGTAGTCACCGGCGAGCCGCCGCCGCAGGAACGCCAGCCCCTGGGCCACCTTGCGGTCCCAGTGGTCGCCCGGCCGGTCGGCCACCGCCGGACCCGGCGGGGTGTTCCCGGTCGACGCCTCGTCCGCGGGTGCCTGCGGCGCGACCGCCTTCTTGGCGACGGCCTTCTTCGCCACGGCCTTCTTGGTGACCGTCTTCTTCGCCACGGTCTTCTTCGCCGGCTGGTGCGGCGTGGCCGGGCCCGGAACGCCCGCGCCGGCGGCGGCGCCCGGCTCGTCGGCGGAGGTGTCCGGCTCGTCGTGCATCGCCGGATCGGCCGCCGCCGGGCGGGCGGACGGCGCGGTCACCCGGCGGTGCCCGTTGCGCCGCGCCGGCTCCGCGCCCGGATCCGGCACACCCAGCGGTACGTCGTAACGCGCGTCACGCCGCTCGTCGGGGCTGCTCACGAGCGCTCCCG
Source organism: Micromonospora sp. WMMB482 (assembly GCF_019038635.1). Taxonomy (NCBI): domain Bacteria; kingdom Bacillati; phylum Actinomycetota; class Actinomycetes; order Micromonosporales; family Micromonosporaceae; genus Micromonospora; species Micromonospora sp. WMMB482. The sequence goes on from NZ_JAHOPD010000020.1 coordinate 1,602,442, forward strand.
TACGGTCGAGCGGACCTGCCGGATGCTCTCCAGCACCAACTGCTCGGCGGTGGCGAGCTGGTCCCGGGTGACCACGACGCCGCCGTGGTGGGCGCGGATGAAGTCGTCGAACGCGGCGGCGGTCGAACGGGGCGTGAAGCCGTACTCCTGCTCCAGTCGGCTGGTGTCCACCACCCGACCGTGCACGAAGAGGTCCACCTGGTCCAAGCCGTACCGGCCGAAGCCGAGGCTACGGGCGATCGCGGCGACCCCGGCCAGGCCCGGTTCCAGCACCGGCACCGCCACCCGGCCGGCCCGGCGGATCGCCTGCGACAGCGACAGCACTCCCGGCCCGGCGACGTTGTACGTGCCCGGGTGGTCCTCGGCGACGGACCGGTGCAGCACCTCCAGCGCGTCGTCGAAGTGCACGAACTGCAGGCGCGGGTCGCGACCGAAGACGGTCGGCACCACCGGCTGGGAGAAGTAGCGGGTGAGCGTGGTGTCGGCGGCGTATCCGATGAACGGCGCGAAGCGCAGCACCGTCGCGGTGACGTCGGGCCGGCGGCGGCGGAACCCGCGGACGTACCCCTCGATGTCGAGGATGTCGCGGCCGAAACCGCCGCGTGGCACCTCGCGCGGCTCGGTCTCCTCGGTGAAGACGGCCGGGTCGCGGAACGACACCCCGTACGCGGCGGTGGACGAACGGACCACGAGCTTGCGGAGCCGGGGCGCGCGCTGCGCGGCGGCCAGCAGCTGCATGGTGCCGATGACGTTCTGCTCCTTCATCCCCGCCCGGCCGCCCTGCTGCGGGTCGGGGGCGGTGACGAGCGCCAGGTGCACCACCGTGTCGACGTCGAGGTCGTGCAGGAGGCCGCCGAGCGAGTCGAGGTCGAGGCGGATCCGTTCGACGTCGGAGAGCAGGTCGGTCAGCTCGGGGTTGGGTGGCGCCGGATCGACGCCGATGACGCGCTCGATCCGCTCGTCGGCGGCGAGCCGGGCGGCCACGTGGGCACCGAGCCAGCGACCGACCCCGGTGACGACGACGACCCCCGGGGCACCGGAGGTGTCACCGGGGGTCATGTCGTGCGCCTTGCGCGGCAGGCGGGATCGAGCCGGGACGTCCACGGCCTGATCACCTGAGCCTCCGAGGGTCGACAGTTGGCAAGTGGTGCCGGGTGCCGGGCCAGAGCCCGGCCCCGGTCACTTGCCGAGACGGCGACGCTGGACGCGGGTCTTGCGCAGCAGCTTGCGGTGCTTCTTCTTAGCCATGCGCTTGCGGCGCTTCTTGACCACCGAGCCCATACGACAGCCTTTCGATGCAACGTGCGGGGCGGACCGGACGGCACCACCGCGGGTGGCGCCGTGACCCTTGCGGACAACGGACCGGACCAGCGTGGTGGGCAGGGCACACCAGAGAGCGGTCACGGTCGTGGCCCAGCCTAACCGGAGTGCGTCAGCAGGACCAACGCGCCCCCGTCGATGCCCCTTTTCGTCGCACTCGGCGGACCGGTGCGGCGAGTGCTCAGGCGGACTCCTGGAAGGCGCCCCGGAGGTATTCGTGCACGGCGTGCTCGGGCACCCGGAAAGACCGGCCGACCCGTACCGCGGTGAGCTCACCGCTGTGCACGAGGCGGTAGACGGTCATCTTGGAGACCCGCATGACCGTCGCCACCTCGGCGACGGTGAGGAACCTGACATCCGACAGCCGTGCGTCGGACTGCGACCCGGCCATGGCTCACCGACCCATTCCGTGCCCGGCGCGTGTCACCGGGCAGGTGTTCCCGCCTCGACGAGCGACGCGCGTGTAACCAGTACGGTAGCGGGACGGCTGTGACCTGCGCGATCCCTTCCACCCTTTGATCATGGCGAGACAGCCGTTCACCCGATGTCCACCAGGGCTTTTTCGCCCGGACGGGTGGCTCGTCCGGTAACGCCTACTCGGCGCGCAGCGCCACCACGGGGTCGAGCCGTCCGGCCCGCTGGGCCGGCACCACGCCGAAGACGATGCCGACCGCCGCGGAGACGCCGAACGCCAGCGCCAGCGACCACCAGGTGATCGCCGCCGGGATCGGCGAGAGCGCGTCCACGAGCAGCGCGGTGCCCACGCCCAGCGCCATCCCGGTCAGCCCGCCGACCGAGGTGAGCAGCACCGCCTCCAGCAGGAACTGGACGCCGATGTCGCGGGGGCGGGCGCCGACCGCCTTGCGCAGGCCGATCTCGCGGGTCCGCTCGCGTACCGAGACCAGCATGATGTTGGAGACGCCGACGCCGCCGACCAGCAGCGAGATGCCGGCGATGGCGGCCAGCACGCCGGTCAGGACGCCCAGGATGTCACCGAGCACGCCGAGGATCTGCCGCTGGGTGACGGCGCTGAACTCGGTGTCCGGGTGCCGGCGCGACAGCTCCGCGACGATCCGGTCACCGAGTTCGTCGATCCGCTCCCGGTCCGGCGCCTTCACCGCGATGCCGTCGATGCGCTGGGTGCCCCACAGCCGTTGCGCCGCCGTCACCGGTACGTGCACCTCGTCGTCCCGGTCCACGCCGAGGCTCTGCCCGAGCGGGGCGAAGACGCCGATCACCCGGAACCGCACGCCGGCCAGCGTGACCTGCTGACCGAGCGGATCACGGTCGGGGAAGAGCGCCCGGGCCACCGAGTCGCCGAGCACCGCCACCCGGCGGCTGGTGTCCACGTCCGCCCCGGTGAGGTAGCGGCCCCGCGACAGCGACCTGGTGAACACCGACGGGGTGGTCTCCAGGACGCCCTGCACGGTGGTGAAGTCGGACCGGTTGCCGGCCCGCGCGGTCGCGCCGGAGGCCACCGTGACGGCGACCCGGCCGGGGTCGCCGACCACCCGGGACACCGCGTCCGCGTCGTTGAGGTCCAGCGGCGAGACCACCGGCGCGTTGCCCACCTCGATCCGGCCCGGCACCACCAGCAGCAGGTTCGAGCCGAGCCCTTCGACCTGCTGCTCCACCTGCTGTTTCGTGCCGGTGCCGATGGCCACCAGGATCACCACCGAGGCCACCCCGATGATCACTCCGAGCATGGTCAGCAGGCTGCGCATCCGGTTGGCCCGCAGCGCGTCGGACGCCACCCGCCACGCCTCGGCCAGCCTCATCCGGCGTCTCCCCGCGGAAGGCGCCCGGTGGCTCCGGTGGCGCCACCGGAGCCACCGGGCGGGTGCCCCGGGCCGCTTCCGGACGCGGACCGGGGCTCCGCGCTGGGAGCGGGGTCCAGTGTCGCAGGTGCGCCGGAGCCGTCCGACGGCGGTCGATCATGAAGGCTGTCGGACCGGATCAGCCCGTCCCGTACCGCGATGCGCCGGTGTGCCCGGGCGGCGACCTCCTGGTCGTGGGTCACCATCACCAGCGCCACCCCGGACTCGGCGTTGAGCCGTTCCAGCAGCTCCAGCACCGCCTCGCCGGTGGCACTGTCCAGGTTGCCGGTCGGCTCGTCGGCGAGCAGTACCGCCGGTTCGGTGACCAGCGCCCGGGCGATCGCCACCCGCTGCTGCTCGCCGCCGGAGAGCTGGTTGGGCCGGTGGTGCAGCCGATGGCCGAGCCCGACCCGGCCCAGCATCGCCGCCGCCCGCTCCCGTCGCTGCCGCGCCCCGACCCCCCGGTAGACCAGCGGCAACGCCACGTTGTCCACAGCCGACGTCCGGGCCAGCAGGTGGAACGCCTGGAACACGAAGCCGATGGTCTCGTTGCGCAGCGTCGCCAGCTCCGGCGCGGTGAGTGTGGTCACGTCCCGCCCGCCGATCACCAGCCGGCCGCCGCTGGGCCGGTCCAGCCCGCCGAGCAGGTGCATCAGCGTCGACTTGCCCGAGCCGGACGGGCCGATCACCGCCACGTACTCGCCCTGGTCGATGGTGAGCGACACCCCGCGCAGCGCGGACACCGAGACGCCGTCCAGCTCGTACGTGCGCCAGACGTCGACCGCCTCGACCGCCGGTACTGTCACGGCAGTTCCTGGCCGTCGCGCACCTGGTCGGCGCCGCGCACCACCACCCGGTCACCGGCCCGTACGCCGTCGACGATCTGCACCAGGTCCTGCCCCTGCACGCCGACCGTCACCGGCACCCGGCCGGCCCGGCCGTCGCGCAGCACCCAGACCGCGTCCCGCCCGTCGGCGGAGAACACCGCCGACGCGGGCACGGCCACCGCGTCGGCGGCCTCCCGCACCCGCAGCCGCACCACGGCGTTCATGCCGGGGCGGGGCGCCGGAGCGGCATCGGCCTCACCGAGACGGCCGGCGCCCAGGTCGAGCCGGACCCGGTAGGTGACGCCGCCCCGGGCCGAGCTGGTGGGCAGCACGTCGACCGACCGCACCGTGGCGTCGTACGTCGCGCCGGTCACGGCGTCCAGCTCGACCGACGCGGGCACCCCGGCCCGGACCAGCAGCACGTCGGTCTCGTCCACCTCGGCGAGCAGGCCGAGCCGGCCGATGTCCACCACGGTGAGCACCGGCGTCCCGGCGGTGACCCGGCCACCGGCCGGAATCGCGTCGTCCACCCCCGGCGGCGGGCCGCCCTGCCCGCCCGTGCCGAGCGCCGACGGGTCGAGACCGGGCACCACCGCGCCACCGGCCGCACCGAGCAGCCCGGCCAGGTCGGCCGGAGCCGCCGCCCGGGTGCCGCCCGGCTGCACCACACCGGCGATCGGCGCGCGCAACGTCAGCGCGTCCACTGTCGCCTTCGCCAGGTCGTACGCCTGCTGGGCCTGGAGTCGTTGCGCGGCCGACAGCGCGCCGACGGCGCTGTTGAGGCCGGCGACGCCGCGCTGTACCTGGGCCACGGCCCGGTCGGCGGCGCGGGCCGCCGACTCGTACTGCCGCTGCGCCGACTGGACGTGGATCAGCAGCGCGGCGCGTACCTGCGGGTCGCCGACCTTGCCGGCGGCGGCGCGGGCGGCGGCGAACGCCTCGTCGGCGGCCCGGTCGGTGCCGCGCCGGCTGCCGCCCAGGTCGCCCGTGCCGGTGCCCCGCCCGGCCCGCTTCGCCGCGCGCAACGCGTCCCGCGCCTTGGCCAGGCGGTCCCGGGCCGAGGGCGAGTCGATCACCGCGAGCACCTGCCCCCGGCTCACCCGCTGGCCCGGCTGGACCCGCAGGCGGGCCAGTGTGCCGTCGGCGGGGGCGGTGAGCGTGGCGGCGGCCCGCGCGGTGACGGTGGCGGGCGCGTCGATCACCTCGCTGACCGGCGCGCGGCCCACCTCGGCAACGGTGACCGCCGGGGCGTCGTCGCCGCAGGACGCGGCGGTCGTGCCGGTCAGCGCGACGACCGCGAGCACTGCGGTGACGAGACGGGGGCGGCGGGCCGCGGGCAGCCGCGGCGAGGGAGTGCGGGCCACCCGCACCATGCTACGACCAGTCGACAGGCGTCGACGGGTCAGCCGACGACCGCCCGCACGTACGCCACGCAGTCGTCGTGCAGCATCGGCCACGGGTCGCCGAACACCTCGTCGGCGGCCTGATCCGGGGTCCGGCCCTGGTGCACCACGGCCCGGTAGAAGTCCAGCATCCGCTGCTCGCCGTACCTGTCGACCAGGTGGCGTACGGCCAGGTAGCCGACGCCGTACGCGCCGCCGACCCGGCCGTCGCTCGCGTCGTCGGCGGGCGCCACCACCTCCAGCCGCCCGGACCAGCCGCCGCGCAGCAGGTCCCGCACCTCGGCCAGGCCGTCGTAGCGGTCCACCGGCTGGCCGTCGGCCCCGGCGTACTCGGCCAGCCCCTCCACCAGCCACCAGTCCGCGCGGTCGGCGTAGCCGCGGTCCGGCAGCGAGGCGGCGTGGGTCAGCTCGTGCCGGAGCAGGTCGTCGATGCCGGCCGGGGTGACGATCTGGGCGTTGAGCACCACGTCGTGGCGCCCGCCCCCGACGCCCACCGCGTAACCGGCTGTCCACTTCGGCCGCCCACCGCCGTACCAACGCTGCCACTCGCCCTTCCCGGCGTAGAAGACGAGGTACCGGTCCGGCGGACGGCCGCCGATCGCGTACCGGTCCGCAGCCCGGGCCGCGGTCTCGGCCTGGGCGAGCAGGCCGGGCAGCTTGCGCCGCTGCGCCGGGGTGGTGGCCACCACCACCCGCTTGCCGACCGTCACGGCGAGGTCGTTCGCCTGCCACGGCCGCACGCCCGCCGGGTCGGTCTCGGACGGTTCCAGCGCGGTCAGCCGGGGTTCCTCCCCCGCCAGCCGCCAGCGCGTGCTCAGCTCCACTGTGCTCGGTGCGCAGTCCGGCACCACGAAGCAGTAGCCGACGGTCACCACGAACCGCCACTCCCCCGGCCGCCCGTCGGCCTCCGCCGGCACCCCGTCGGCCGCCGGCCGCCAGGTCGTGACCCGCAGCGCCCGCAGCGCCGCGTACCGGCGGCTCAGCGCCGGCCGGGCCGCCGGCTCGGCGATCGCGAGGAAGCCCGGCCGGTCCGCACCGACGAGCGCGGTGGCCTGCCGGTCCAGCAGCGCGAGCATCCGCTCGCCGAGCCGCCGCTGCGCCGCCGTTCCCGGCTCGTCCTTCGCGGCCGACCGCCCGGCCGCATCGGGCGCCGACTCCCGCAGGAGTACGCCGGGCACCGCGCCCGCCACCAGGCCGAGCGCCAGCCCGAGCGCGGTCCAGAGCGGCCACCGCCACCGTTGCCGCACCGCCCGCGTCCGCGCCGGGTCCGGCTGCGCCAGGGGTACGGGGTACGACGCCGGACCAGCGGCGAGGTGCGGCAACGACGCCCAGTCCGGTGCCGGGGCGGGTACGTCGACGGCGGCGTCCACGTCGGCGTGGGCGTCGTCGGCGCGAGCGGCGTCGATGTTGCCGGCGCCGGCATTGTCGACGCTCGCGCTGGTGGCGACCGCGCGCACGGCCTCGGCGCGGGCGTCGTCGCCGCCGACGTCGGCGGCGCGGGCGTCGTCGGTGCTCCCGTCGGCGGCGCGGTCGGTGCCGGTGCTGGCGTTGTCGCCGCTCGCGTCGTCGGCGCTCGCCTTGTCGGTGCTCGGGTCGGCGGCGCTCGCGCCGGCGTCGGCGGCGCCGTCGGTGGGACGAGGCTCGTCGCCGTCCGTCGTCCGGCCGGGAGGCTGCTCGTCGCCGTCGGTCACCGGCGAAGGGTACGACCAATCGGGCGTTCCGGGAAAGAGTCCCGCCGCTGTTCCGCCCCGCCGCGAGATCTTGGTAGGAAAGTGCCCCCAGAGGGGCCGAATCCTTCCAAGATCTCTCAGATCGGGGTGCCTGTCAGCGTCAGCAGCGCCTTCATCGGTTCTCCCAGGAGAGGTAGGCACGGTCCAGGCCGGCGACGAGTTCACCGAAGGAACGGTCGGTGTCGCGGGGCAGCCCGAATCCGCCCGCCGCCTCCAGCGCGACGAAGCCGTGCACGGCGGCCCGGAACATCCGGATGGCGTCGATCGCGGCGTCGCCGTCGAGGCCGTACCCGAGCAGGACGGCGCGGATCGCGCCGACCGCGCGCTCCCCGGCGGCGAGGTGGTCGGGGTCGGCCGGGTCGGGCGCGCGCTGGGCGGCCCGGTAGCGGCCGGGGTGCCGCCGCGCGTACTCCCGGTAGGCGGTGGCGACGGCGCGCAACGCCTCGCCGCCGGAGCGGCCCGCGGCGGCGGTGGTGAGCACGTCGGCGATCTCGGCGGTGGCGAGCACGGCGAGCTTCTGGTGCAGCGCGTCCGCGCCTCGCACGTGCTTGTAGAGGCTCGGCAGCGCGACGCCGAGGCGGGCGGCGAGCGCGGCCAGGGTCAGCCGGTCGTAGCCGGCCTCGTCGGCGAGCGCGGCGGCCTCCCGCACGACAGTCGCCGGGGTCAGGCCGGCCCTAGGCACCGGTGGTCACCGCCAGGAACTCGACCAGGTCGGCGGTGGTGGCATCGGGCTGGTCGGCGTGCGGGTAGTGCCCGGAGTCGGCGATCATGCGCGCCTCGGCGACGGCGAACAGCCGGCGTGCGGCCCGCGCCTCCGCGCCCGGGTCGGGGAAGTCCGGATCCTTCGTGCCCATCAGCACCAGCACCGGCCGGCGCACCTCGGGCGCCCGCGCGGTCCAGTGCGGGTCGACGGGTGCGATCACGCCGCGCACCGCGGCCATCCGGCCGCGCAGCCTGGCGACAAGCTCCTTGCGGTACGCGGCGTCGTCCGCCGGGCGCCCGCAGGGGAACAGCGTGCGGTGGAACAGCCCGAACAGCCGAGGGCTGCGCAGGACGGCGGCCTGCGCGAGGCGCATCAGCGGGTTCGGCTTCGGGGTGCCGACGAATGGGCTGACCTGCACGATGCCGCTCACCAGTTCCGGCGCCTCGGCGGCGGCGAAGACGATCGCGGCGGCGCTGGAGGAACTGCCGACCAGGGTGGCCGGCCCGCCGCCGAGCGCCCGCACCACGGCGAGCAGGTCGCCGCCGACCTGCTCCGGGGCGTACGTGGGCCAGTGCGGGCTGGAGTCGCCGTGCCCGCGTACGTCGACCGCTGCGACCCGGTAACCGGCCGCGACCAGCCGGGGCGTCAGGTGCCGGAAGGCGGCCCGGTTCTCCCCCATGCCGTGCGAGAGGACCACGAGCGGCCCCGACCCGTGCGCCTCGTACGCGATCGTGCCGCCGTCCCGGACCACCTGGCTAACCGTCATAGCCCTGAAGCTAATTCGCTTAGCCAAGCCGCGTCAAGCTTGACCTCCACCTCGACGGCCCGGCCGACGACGAGCTGGTCCCGAAATTGGAACGGGCCGGCGGGACCAGGGTCTCCGCCGGCCCTTACTGGGACAGGTGGGGTGTCACGTTCGCCGACCCGGACGGCTACCGCCTCGTGCTGTGCGCCCGGGCCTGGTCGAACGACCGACTCACTTCTTCGACAGCACCGCGCGGCCGAAGAACGCCAGGTTGGCCGGGCGCTCCGCGAGCCGGCGCATCAGGTAGCCGTACCACTGGTCGCCGTAGGGGACGTACGTCCGCACCGTGTAGCCCTCACCGACCAGGCGCTGCTGCTCCTCCGGGCGGATGCCGTAGAGCATCTGGAACTCGAACCGGCCCGGCTCGCGGTCGAACCAGCGTGCCCGGTCCTCGCCGATCGCGATCAGCCGCGGGTCGTGCGTGGCCAGCATCGGGTAGCCGTCGCCGGACATCAGCACGTTCATGCAGCGCACGTACGACTTGTCCACCTCGCGGGCGGACTGGTACGCCACCGACTCCGGCTCCTTGTACGCGCCCTTGCACAGCCGCACCCGCGACCCGGCCGAGGCCAGCTCCCGGCAGTCCGACTCGGTCCGCCGCAGGTACGCCTGGAGCACCGCGCCCGTACCCGGGTGGTCCTTGCGGAGCTTCGCCAGGATGTCCAGCGTCGAGTCGGTGGTGGTGTGGTCCTCCATGTCCAGCGTGACAGTGGTGCCCGCCGCGTCGGCCGCCGCGCAGATCGCCCGCGCGTTGTCGTACGCGAGCTGCTCGTCGAACATCTGGCCCAGCGCGGACAGCTTCACGCTGACCTCGGCGGCCGGGGTGAGCCCGGCGGCGGCGAGGCGGCTCAGCAGCGTGAGGTACTCGTCCCGGGTGGCGTTCGCCTGCTCCGGGGTGGTGGTGTCCTCGCCCAGGTAGTCGAGGGTGACCGCTTGGCCGTCGGCGACCAGCTCGCGGGTGGCGCGCAGCGCGTCGTCGGTGGCGGCGCCGGCGACGAACCGGCGGACGACGTCCCGGGTGAACGGGGCCGTCGCGACGAGCCGCTCCACCTGGGCAGACCGGGAGGCGGCGAGGATGACGGAACGGAGCATGAGCCGAGCGTAACGCTCACCACCGGGCCCCCGCCGGGTGCGTCCGAGGCCCGCTCCGTTCCACCCCCGGCCTGGGCCGGGCACCCCCGGCTGGCGGGGATCGGCTACAACAAGCACGTGGATCGACGACACCCCCGGCGCCGGCTCCGCTCGGCCTCCGTGCAGCTCGGCGCGCTGACCGCGCTGGCCCTCGCGCTCTCCGGCTGCAACAACGGTTACGACGACGACGATGACGACTGCGCGCTCGGACCGGCCGGCGGGGGCGGCGACACCGTCGCGGTCGCCCTGCGCGTGCCCGCGCCGGCCACCGCCGGGCGCGGCGAACCCGCCCCGGCCGCCGCGCTGCCCGAGCGCGGCGGCTTCGGCACCCACCTCGCCTCCTGCGGCGGCTGACGTGCGCCGCGAGGCGAGCACGCCGCGCCCCGGCTGGGACGAGACCATCCGGGCCCAGGGCCTGGTGTACGTGGACACCGAGCTGCCCGACGGCGAGATCATGTCGTACTGGGACGAGACGGCCGCATACTCCTTCACGCTCGACGAGGTGCTCCGGCTGGAGGAGGCCACCGAGGAACTGCACCGGATGTCGGTGGCCGCCGCCGAGCACGTGGTGGCCCGCCGCCGGTACGCCGAGTTCGGCATCCCCGAGTGGGCCGCCGAGGCGGTCGCCCGCTCGCTGCGGGAGTCCCCGCCGACGCTCTACGGCCGGTTCGACCTGTGGTACGACGGCAGCGGCCCGCCGAAGATGCTGGAGTACAACGCCGACACCCCGACCGCGCTGGTCGAGGCGAGCATCGTGCAGTGGTACTGGCTGGAGCACACCCGCCCGGACGCGGACCAGTGGAACAGCCTGCACGAACGGCTGGTCGGCGCGTGGGCCAAGATCGGCGCCGGACTGCACGAGCCGCGGGCGCACGTGCTCTGGTCCTCCGAGGAGGAGTCGGGCGAGGACCAGATCACCGCCGGCTACCTGGCCGAGACGGGCCGCCAGGCCGGGCTGGACGTGACGCTCATGCCGATCCAGCAGGTCGGCTGGGACGGGCGGCGCTTCGTCGACGCCGACGACCGGCCGATCACCACCTGCTTCAAGCTCTACCCCTGGGAGTGGATGCTGGCCGAGCCGTACGGGCGGCCCGCGCTGGACCCGGGCACGCCCACCACGTGGATCGAACCGGCCTGGAAGCTGCTGCTGTCGAACAAGGCGCTGCTGGCGGTGCTCTGGGAGATGTACCCGGGGCACGACTACCTGCTGCCCGCCTACCTGGACTCGCCGCGCGGCATGACCGAGTACGTGGCCAAGCCGCTATTCGGCCGCGAAGGCGGCTCGGTACGCATCGTGACCGGCGACACGGAGATCACCAACCCGGGGATCTACGGCGACGAGGGCTTCTGCTTCCAGGAGTTCCGCGCGTTGCCCGAGTTCGAGGGCAACCGGACGGTGCTGGGGAGCTGGATCGTGGACGGCGAGTCGGCCGGCGTCGGCGTACGCGAGAGCGAGAGCCTCATCACTGACGGTTACGCGCGGTTCCTGCCCCACTACATCGACGCACCGCGTGCGCTCTGAGTCGTCTACCGTTGGTGTCGTGAACTTCGACGCGTACGCCCGGACCGGGGTCGAGCTCGTCAACGCCCGGCTGGACGACCTCGACGGCCTGCGGGCCGTCTTCTCGGACGAGCAGGGCTGGATGCGCGACGAGGTCGCGGAACGGGATCTGGCGATCTTCCGGCGGGCGCAGAAGCGCCTCCGGGACGTCTTCGCGTACGGCACCTCGGGCCGGGACAACGAGGCGGTCGCGGAGCTGAACGCGCTGCTGGAGGCGTTCCCCGTGCAGCCGCGCATCTCCGGGCACGACTCCTCCGACTGGCACATGCACGTGACCAGCCGGGGCGCGTCGGTCTCCTCCGAATACCTGGCCGGCGCGGTCTGGGGCCTGTCGGTGTGGCTGTGCGAGTACGGCAGCGCCCGCTTCGGGGTCTGCGCCGACGACCGCTGCGGCAACGTCTACCTGGACACCTCGTCCAACTGCTGCCGGCGGTTCTGCTCCGAGCGCTGCGCCACCCGCTCCCACGTGGCAGCGCATCGGGCCCGCAAGCGGGCCGCGGTCGGCGAGCAGGCCGTCCCGGCGCAGCCGCTGTCCCCGGTGAGCTGACCTCCGGCGCTCCGGCCGCCGCCCGTGTGCGAGCGGCCGGGGCGGCGTGTGCCGGTCAGACGTCGACCGGTGAGGGCGCGGTCAGGTTGGCGCGGGCGAACTCCAGGGACTCCCGCAGGTCCGCCTCGCGGACCGCGCGGCTCTTGGCGCCCCGGGTGGTCACCTCCACCGCTACCGAGCCGGTGAACCCCCGCCCGGCGAGCGACCGCAGCATCTCCGCGCACGGCTGGCCGCCACGGCCGGGCACCAGGTGCTCGTCACGCCCCTCGCCGGTGCCGTCGCCCAGGTGCACGTGCGCCAGCCCGGACCCCATCCGGTCGGCCATCGCCATCGCGTCGGTGTGCGAGGCCGCGCAGTGCGACAGATCCAGCGTGTACGAGGCGTACCCGATCTCGGTCGGATCCCAGCCCGGCGCATACGGGACGAACTGCCGCCCGGCCATCCGCACCGGGTACATGTTCTCCACCCCGAAGTGCACGCCGCCGAACTGCCCGGCGATGGTGTCGAGCCCGTCGGCGAAGGTACGCGCGTAGTCACGCTGCCAGGTGAACGGCGGGTGCACCACGACAGTGGGCGCCTCCATCGTCTCGGCCAGCTCGGCGGCCTTGCGCAGCCGCTCCCACGGGTCGGGACTCCACACCCGCTGGGTGACGAGCAGGCAGGGGGCGTGGACCGACAGCACCGGGACGCCGTAGTGCTCGGCGAGGCCGCGCAGCGCGCCCGCGTCCTGGCTGACCGGGTCGGTCCAGACCATCACCTCGATGCCGTCGTAGCCGAGCTCGGCGGCGAGCTGGAACGCCGCCGCGGTCCGTTCGGGAAAGACCGAGGACGTGGACAGGAGCACCGGAACGCGGTAGGTCACGCCTCCGAGGGTAGCTCCAACCACCAGCAAGCATCGGGACGAGCAACCGCAAAGCAACGCAGAGTGCCCGTACGGTCACATCGGCGCGATCTGATCCAGCCGGCGCAGGATGACTCCCTCCCGCAGCGCCCACGGGCAGACGTCCACACAGTCGACGTCGAGGCGGCGCATCACCGCCTCGGCCACCACCGCGCCCGCGAGGAGCTGGTGCGCCCGCTGCGCGCTCACCCCCTCCAGCTCGGGCAACTGGGCCGGCGGGATGTGCCTGACGAAGCCGAGCACCTGCCGCAGCCCGGTACGGGTCAGACTCCGGCGCGCCCACAGCCCCGCGCCGGACGGCGCGGCGCCTGCGAGCCGGGCCAGCGTGCGGAACGTCTTCGAGGTGGCGACCGGGCGCTCCCAGCCCACCGCTGTCAACTGCTCCACCACCGGGTCGAGCTGCGCGTCGACGTACGCCCGCAGTTCCTCCACGGCCTCAGCCGACGGCGGCGCCAGACCGGCCGGGTCGACGGCGAGCCGCTCCCGGCTGAGCCGCCCCGCGCCGAGCGGCAGCGAGATCGCCACGTCCGGGTGCTCGTCGATGCCGGCGGCCAGCTCCAGCGAGCCGCCGCCGATGTCCATGGCCAGCAGCCGCCCGGCCGACCAGCCGAACCACCGCCGCACCGCCAGGAACGTCATCCGCGCCTCGTCCGCGCCGGAGAGCACCTCCAGGCGTACACCCGTCTCGTCGCGGACGCGGGCCAGCACGTCGGCGGCGTTCGTGGCGTCGCGGACCGCGCTCGTGGCGAACGCCAGCAGATCCTCGGCGCCCAGCCCGTCAGCCGCCGCCCGGGCCATGCCGACCGCCTTGACCAGGCCGTCCGCGCCGCCCTCGGTGAGCGCGCCGTCCGGCCCGATCTGCTCGGCCAGCCGCAGCACCACCTTCTCCGAGTGCGCCGGCCAGGGATGCGCGCCGTGGTGGGCGTCGACCACCAGCAGGTGCACCGTGTTGGAACCGACGTCGAGGACACCCAGTCGCATGGGAGAGACACTAGGGCCAACACGTTTCGTCGGCTCGGCGGCTGGGCGGGGTCACCGCGCGTACGCTGGTCCGAGTGACAGGGCAGATCGAGCTTCACGTGCTGGTGGACGACCCCGAGGACCCGCGCAGCCGCGAGGTCGGGCTGGACTTCCCACGGGAGTGGATCGAGTTCGTCGACCCGGCCGACGCGAAGCACGTCGTCCGCGCCGACCTGACCTGGCTGCTGTCCCGCTGGACGTGCATCTTCGGCCAGGGCTGCCACGGCATCGTCGCCGGGCGGGCCGCCGACGGGTGCTGCTCGCACGGCGCGTTCTTCACCGACTCCGACGACGAGAAGCGCGTCCGGGCGGCGGTGAAGCGGCTGACGCCGGAGACGTGGCAGCACTTCCGGCGCGGGTTCAAGAACTGGACCGAGAACGACACCGTCGACGGCAAGACCCCGGCCCGGCGTACCGCCACCCGTGACGTGGACGCCCCGTGCGTGTTCCTCAACGACGCCGACTTCGCCGGTGGGGGCGGCTGCGCGCTGCACGCCCAGGCGTTGCGCGACGGGGTGCACCCGCTGGAGTACAAGCCGGACGTCTGCTGGCAGTTGCCGGTACGCCGCGACCAGGAGTGGCACAAGCGGCCGGACAACACGAAGGTGCTGATCTCCACGCTCGCCGAGTTCGACAGGCGCGGCTGGGGCGCCGGCGGGCACGACCTCGACTGGTGGTGCACGTCCTCCACCGACGCGCACGTCGGCGCCGAGCCGATGTACGTCTCGTACGGGCCGGAGCTGACCGCGCTGATCGGCGCGCCCGCGTACGCGAAGCTGGCCGAGCTCTGCGCCGCCCGGCAGCGCCAGGGTCAGGTCGCCCCCCACCCGGCCAGCGAGTAAGGAAGGGCCCCTTCTTAACGCCTCCGGTAGAGGAGGGGCCCCCTCTTAACACTCCCGCAGCGCCGCGTCGACCAGGGCGCGGGCGCTTCGCTTCGCCGCGTCGGCGACCACCGGGTCGCCGTCGAGCACCCCGCCGGCCAGGCCACCGTCGAGCAGCAGGGTGAGCTGGCGGGCGAGCGACTCCGGTTCGGCCGCCCCGGCCTGCCGGGCCAGGTCGGTCACCCAGGCCCGTACCGCGTTCTTGTGCGCGACGGTACGGGCGTGCACCGGGCTGCCGGCCGGTGACTCGGCCGCGGTGTTGATGAACGCACAGCCGTGGTAGCCCTCGCGGCGGCAGGCCCCGCCGAGCGCGTCGAACATCCCGACGAGCTGCGCCTGCGGGTCGTCGCCGGCCGCCGCGGCGGCCGCCCGCAATGCGCCGGACCAGGCCTGGTCGACCTTGTCCAGGTACGCCAGGACCAGGTCGTCCTTACGCGGGAAGTGCTTGTAGAGCGTGGCCTTGGCGACGCCCGACTCGGCGATCACCGTGTCCACCCCGACGCCCCGCGGTCCGTACGCGTAGAACAGCCGGAACGCGGTGTCCAGGATGCGGTCCCGGGCGGTGCCGGCGGGCGTGCGGGCCATGGTTCCTCCTCCGTCGCTCGGCGAAGTCTACAGACAGGTACGTCTCCTCACCTTCAAGTAGACAGACCTGTCTGTTAGCCTCGGTCGCACCGAGCGTGGCATCCGTGGTCGCGCCGTGGAGCGGAGGACGGATTCGACATGCGCATCGCAGTACTGGGCACCGGCATGGTGGGACGGGCCATCGCCACTCGCGTAGCCGAGCTGGGACATGAGGTCGTCCTCGGCACCAGGGACGTCGCCGCCACCCGGGCGGGCGACTGGGGCGACTGGGCCGCCGGACACCCTGGCGTCGCCCTGGCCGGGCACGCCGACGCCACCGCCGGGGCCGACCTGGTGGTGAACGCGACCAGTGGCGACGGCTCCCTCCCCGCGCTCGACGCGGCGGGGGCGGACAACCTGGCCGGCAAGATCCTGCTCGACATCGCCAACCCGCTCGACTTCAGCAAGGGTTTTCCGCCCACCCTGTCGGTGCTCAACGACGACTCGCTCGGCGAGCGGATCCAGCGGGCGTTCCCCCGCACCCGGGTGGTCAAGGCGCTGAACACTCTCACCGCCGACCTGATGACGCACCCGCGGCAGCTCGCCGACGGTGACCACAGCGTCTTCGTCTCCGGTGACGATGCCGAGGCGAAGAAGGTGGTCGTCGACCTGCTCACCAGCTTCGGTCACACCGACGTGATCGACCTGGGCGACATCACCACCGCCCGGGGCACCGAGATGCTGCTGCCGATCTGGCTACGCCTCTACGGCCGGCTGGGCACTCCCTTGTTCAACGTCAGGGTCGTGCGCTGAGAACGCGTGAAGGCCGGCACCCCGTTGTCGGGGTGCCGGCCTGTCTCGCTGTGGGTCTTACTTGGTCCAGTGTTCGGCGACCAGGTCGGCGGCCTGCTGCTCCCACTGGGCGTAGTGGTCCGGGTAAGCACTGACCTGGACGGTCTGGGCGGCCTTGGTCAGCGGCATGTCCTGCCAGCCGTCGACCTGCTTCAGACCCTTCAGGAACGCCATGGTCGAGTACTCGGGGTCGGTGATCTGCTCCACCGTGCCCCACCCGGAAGACGGGCGCTGCTGGAACAGGCCCTGCGAGTCGTGGTCGTTACGGTCACCCAGGTGACCGAGGTTCTCCAGCTTCGACTCCTGCAACGCCGTCGCGATCGACACCACCGCGGCACGCTCGTCCATCCCGGCCTTCTTCGTCGCCGCGATGATCGCCTTCACATTCGCGACCTGCTCGTCGTTCAGCTCGATCCGCGACTGCTCACCCTGCACACCATGCGGGACCAGCTTGTCGCCCTGCACCGAGACGCTCACCGGCTTGGCCGCGTGGGCGGTGGTGTCCGCCGCGTGGGCGGCCACCGGACCGGCGAACACACCACCGGTGAAAGCCAGACCAGCAATACCCAGAACGCTCTTCCGCAGAATCGTGTTCATCACACACGCTCCATTCGGGGGTCGACACACCCGCCGGGGGGGGGCGGGGTGCGTGGCACCGTCAGGCGCTCAGAAAGACTGGGGGGATCCGGCCGCACACGCAGGCAGGGGGTGCCACATCGCGGCGCCGGAAGCATGTCCAACGACCCGCCACCCGGCATCATTCCCGGGCGCCTCACGCCACCGTCGAGCGGCGCGGGTTCACGTCGTCGGAACCGTGTTCAACGACCAGCCGACCGGGATCATTCCCGGGGCCTCGCGGATGCCGCCCGCTGAGGGCGCCGCGGTGCTCGGCCGTTCACCCGGTTACAACGCCACCCACCCGCCGCCGATTCCACCCCCACAGTGCCGCCCACCACCCCCGAACCCGACACACCCACCCACCCGCACCCCGCCACGAGCAGCCCCCGCACCTCGAAGCCGCCCGCCGGCACCACCTGCACCGGCGGCACCAGAGCAGCCCGCCAACACGGTTGATCATGAGGTTAACGGCGACAAACCGGACACGGGAGGCCGTCAACCTCATGATCGCCGCGCCCAGGCGGGCCCGACTCAAGCAGGGCGGGAGCGCGACGCCGCCGACCGCACGCCGATCTTGCCGTTCGAGCCCTCGGCGCGTCCGATTCGTGCGGTTTGCGGGGTACGAAGGCGCAAGATCGGCGGCCGGGGACGGGATCCGGGGTAGCTCCTCCGCGAGATCCTGGGCCAGCCAGATCTTGGAGTTGTGGCACCTCGCGAAGGGCGCCGAAGCGGCATCTCGTAGTGCCTCAACTCCAACATCGAAGAAGGCGCTCAACGCAGCCCACGGCGACCGGCGGCCCGGAGGGGGATCAGGGCTCGAACTTGTAGCCCAGGCCGCGGACCGTGACGATGTAGCGCGGCGCGGACGGTTCCGGCTCGATCTTGGAGCGCAGCCGCTTCACGTGCACGTCCAGCGTCTTGGTGTCGCCCACGTAGTCGGCACCCCAGACCCGGTCGATCAGCTGCCCCCGGGTGAGCACCCGCCCGGCGTTGCGCAGCAGCAGCTCCAGCAGCTCGAACTCCTTGAGCGGAAGCTGCACCCCGGCGCCGCCGACTGTCACCACGTGCCGTTCGATGTCCATCCGGACCGGGCCGGCGGCGAGCGTCGGCGCGCCCGTCTCGTTCGCCTCGGCGCTCTGCCGGCGCAGCACCGCCCGGATGCGGGCGACCAGTTCACGCGGCGAGTACGGCTTGGTCACGTAGTCGTCGGCGCCGATCTCCAGGCCGACCACTTTGTCGATCTCGCTGTCCCGCGCGGTGACCATGATGATCGGCACGTGCGAGCGCTGGCGGAGCTGCCGGCAGACCTCGGTGCCGGACATCTCCGGCAGCATCAGGTCGAGCAGCACGATGTCGGCGCCGGTCCGGTCGAACTCGGTGAGGGCGGCGGGGCCCGTCGCGGCGACGGAGACCTCGAACCCCTCCTTGCGGAGCATGTAGGACAGGGCGTCGGAGAACGACTCCTCGTCCTCGACCACCAGTACGCGGCTCAACGAGTGTTTCCTTTCCTGTGGTCAGACCTGCCGGAGCTCGGCCGGGCCGGCCTCGATCCCAGCGGAGGCGAGTGTCGTCTCCAGGTCGTCCGGGGGGCGTGCGGGCAGCCGGAGTGTGAACGTCGAGCCCCCACCAAGAGTGCTCGACACGTCCACCCGGCCGCCATGGTTGCTGGCGATGTGCTTGACGATGGCCAGGCCCAGCCCGGTGCCGCCGGTCGCCCGGGAGCGGGCCTGGTCGGCCCGGTAGAAGCGCTCGAAGATCCGGTCGACCTCGTTGGGGGCGATGCCGATGCCCTGGTCGGTCACGGCGATCTCGACGTTCTCGTCGGTGCCGGTCACGTTCACCCGGACCGTGGTGTCCTCGGCGGAGTACGTGATCGCGTTCTCCACCAGGTTCGCCACCGCCGTGGCGAGCTGGGTGTCGCTGCCGTACACGGTCACGCCCCGCTGCCCGCCGACGGCGATCTCCACCCGGCGGGCGGTGGCGGCGGTACGGGTGCGGTCGACGACCTCGGCGAGCACCCAGTCCACCGAGACGGGTTCGGGGGCGGGCTGCGGTTCGGCTCCCTGGAGGCGGGTCAGTTCCAGCAGCTCCTGCACGAGGCGGCCGAGCCGGGTCGACTCGTGCTGGATCCGCTCGGCGAACCGCCGCGCGGCGACCAGGTCCTCGGACAGGTCGGGCGCGCCGTCGGCGGCCGGTTCGGTGGCGTCGACGAGCGCCTCGGCGAGCAGTTGCAGCGCGCCGATCGGCGTCTTCAGCTCGTGGCTGACGTTGGCGACGAAGTCCCGGCGTACCCGCGCGAGACGGTGCGACTCGGTGACGTCGACCGCCTCGATGGAGATGTAGCCGGAGCCAAGTCCCATCGCCCGCAGGTGCACGCCGAGCGGGTTGTCCCCGCTGCCGTCGCGGCCCCGGGGCAGGTCCAGCTCTATCTCGCGCCGCACGCCCGTGCGGCGGACCTGCCCGGCGAGGGTACGGATCAACGGATGCGCCGCGATCGACCCGGGCGTCGCCCCGGTACGGAGCAGACCCATCGCGCGGGCGGCCGGGTTCACCAGCACCGGCACGTCGTCCGGGCCGAGCACCACCACGCCGGCGCGCAGCGAGTCGATCGTCTTGCGGCCGAGCCCGGATAGGCCCCCCTGCTGGTCGTCCGGAATCGTCGTCCTCCCTGCGTCACGACGGAGGTCGCCGCCCCGCGACGCCCGGCGGCGCCGCCATTCGTCAACGGGTCCGGACAGCAGCGCCCCGGCGACCAGCCCGGTCACCAGCGCCCCGGCCACCACGATGGCCACCGCCCATTCCACCCGGCGATCGTAGGGTCATTGTTAACCCAGGGATCGGGCACAAGGGGACGAACCACTCTCGCTTTCGGCAAAGTTCACCTGCGGGCCCCGCGTCGTTCACCCGCGTTCACCCTGGTGCCGACCGTTCGGCCTAGCGTGGGGCGCGCACCTGCTCCTGCCGTACCCCAAGGGGGTGGCGGCCACCGACCCCAGGAAGTGACGATGCGCGACGAGTTCCGGGCCGACCTGCAGATTGTCAGCCAGCTGCTGGTGGACATGGCCGAGGCGGTACGCGCGGCCATGCGGCAGGCCACCAAGGCGCTGCTCACCGCCGACCGGACGGCCGCCGAGACGGTGATCGCGCGGGACGCCGAAATCGACGACCTCTACCGGCACGTGGAGGAGCGGGTCTGTGACCTGCTGGCCCGGCAGGCGCCGGTGGCCTCCGACCTGCGGGCGATGATCACCGCGTTGCACGTGGCCGCCGATCTGGAGCGGATGGGAGATCTGGCCGACCACGTGGCGAAGACGGCGCTGCGCCGCCACCCGTCCCCGGCAGTGCCGGCGGAGCTGCGGCCGGTCTTCACCGACATGGCGGGTATCGCCGACCGGATGGCCGAGAAGATCGGCTCGGTGCTGGCCAAGCCCGACGCCGCCGTGGCCGCCGAGCTGGACGGCGACGACGACGCGATGGACGACAGGCACAAGAGCCTGTTCGGCGTGCTGCTCGGCGACGACTGGCCGTACGGGGTGGAGACGGCGATCGACGCGACGCTGCTGGGCCGCTTCTACGAGCGTTTCGCCGACCACGCGGTGAACGCGGGCGAGCACGTGGTCTACCTGATCACCGGTTCCACGTCCGGCTGACCCCGTGTAAGGAAGGGCCCCTTCTTAACAGATCAGTGTTAAGAAGGGGCCCTTCCTCTACCGCAGACGTTAATAAGGGGCCCTTCCTTACACCCTCTCAGCGGCCCTGGTTGGCGACCGCTGCGGCGGCGTCCTTGGCCGCCTCCGGGTCCAGGTAGGTTCCGCCGAGCACCTGCGGACGCAGGTCGGCGTCCAGGTCGTAGCGCAGCGGGATGCCGGTGGGGATGTTCAGCTTGGCGATGGCCTCGTCGGAGATCTGGTCGAGGTGCTTGACCAGGGCGCGCAGCGAGTTGCCGTGCGCGGCCACCAGCACCGTCCGGCCGGCCAGGATGTCCGGCACGATCGAGTCGTACCAGTAGGGCAGCATCCGGTCGACGACGTCCTTCAGGCACTCGGTGCGGGGCATCAGCTCGGTCGGCAGCAGCGCGTACCGGGGGTCGCCGACCTGCGACCACTCGTCCGCGTCGTCGATCGGCGGCGGCGGCGTGTCGTACGACCGGCGCCAGAGCATGAACTGCTCCTCGCCGTACTCGTCGAGTGTCTGCTTCTTGTTCTTGCCCTGCAGGGCGCCGTAATGGCGCTCGTTGAGCCGCCACGACCGGCGCACCGCGATCCAGTGCCGGTCGGCGGCGTCGAGCGCCAACTCGGCGGTGCGGATCGCCCGGCGCAGCAGGCTCGTGTGCAGCACGTCCGGCAGCAGGCCGTGCTCGCGCAGCAGTTCGCCGCCGCGCCGCGCCTCGGTCTCCCCCTTGGCGGTCAGGTCGACGTCGACCCAGCCGGTGAACAGGTTCTTGGCGTTCCAGTCGCTCTCGCCGTGCCGCAGCAGGACCAGCGTCCCGACGGTGGGCCCCTCGCTCGCAGTCATGCCGATCATCCTGCCGTACGGCGCGGGCGGACACGCGGCGACCTGTGGTGACGACCACCACGTGGAAAACCTGATGACCGGGGCTCCGGCCCGGCACTAGGTTGTAAGGCGTTTCAAACAGGTCGGTCATTACCACACGGGGGCGTCGGTATGCGGACGGTGCGAGGCTGGTTCCAGGACACGGCGGGTGGCCTGCCACGGACGTTCTGGTACCTCTGGGCCGGCACGCTGATCAACCGCCTCGGTTCGTTCGTCCTGATCTTCCTCGCCATCTACCTCACCCAGGAACGCGGCTTCTCCGCCTCCCAGGCCGGTCTGGTGATCGGCCTCTGGGGCGCCGGCGGCGCGGTCGGCACCACCATCGGCGGCACCCTGACCGACCGCTGGGGACGGCGGCCCACGCTGCTCACCGCGCACGTCGGCGCGGCGGGCATGATGGTCGCGCTGGGCCTCGCCCGCCCGCTCTGGGCGGTCGCCGTGGGCGCGCTGCTGCTCGGCGCGTTCGCCGAGGCGGCTCGCCCTGCCTTCGGCGCGATGATGGTCGACGTGGTGCCGGACAAGGACCGGCTGCGCGCCTTCTCGCTGAACTACTGGGCCATCAACCTCGGCTTCGCCTGCGCCGCCGTGCTGGCCGGCTTCGCCGCCCAGGGCAGCTACCTGCTGCTGTTCCTGGTGAACGCGACCACCACACTGGTGACCGCGCTGATCATCTTCGCCAAGGTGGGCGAGACCCGCGGCCCGGTCACCGCGCTTCCGGCCAAGGGGATGCCGGCCCCGGCCGGCGCGCTGCGCACCATCCTCGCCGACCGGGTGTTCCTCGGCTTCGTCGCGCTCAACCTGCTCGCCGCGCTGGTGTTCCTCCAGCACATCTCGATGCTGCCGATCGCCATGGGCGACTCCGGGCTCAGCCCGGCCACGTACGGCTCGGTGATCGCGCTCAACGGCGTGCTCATCGTGGTCGGCCAGCTGTTCGTACCCCGGCTCATCAAGGGCCGCAGCCGTTCGCATGTGCTGGCGCTCGCGGCGCTGGTGATGGGCGCCGGGTTCGGGCTCACCGCGTTCGCCGACACGGTCTGGCTCTACGGCCTCACCGTGCTGATCTGGACCGTCGGGGAGATGCTCAACTCGCCGTCCAACGCCACCCTGATCGCGGAGCTGTCCCCGGCCGCGCTGCGCGGCCGCTACCAGGGCGTCTTCTCGCTGTCCTGGCAGCTCGCCGGCGCCGCCGCGCCGATCCTCGGCGGCCTGGTCCGCGAGCACGCCGGCAACAGCGCGCTCTGGCTCGGCTGCGCGGGTATCGGCGTCGTGGCGGCGGTCGCCCACCTGATCTCCGGCCCGGCCCGGGAGCGCCGCGCGGTCGTGCTGCGCGGGGTGGGCACGCCCGTCGCGCCGGTCACCGTCACCACCTCCCCGGCGCCCGAGGCGGCCGAGGCCGCGGCCACGGCACCCGCCGACCCGGTCCGGACCGGTTCCTGAGTACGCCCGGCGCAAGCGCCCCGAGGCGGGTGGATACGGTACGGAGAAGAATCGGTAAGGAAACCTTCCTGGAGGACGGGTGCGCGGCCTGCGGCGCTGGTGGGACGACACGGCCGGCGGACTGCCCGCCACGTTCTGGTACCTCTGGTCCGGCCTGCTGATCAACCGGGCCGGCGCGTTCGCGCTGCTGTTCCTGTCGCTCTACCTGACCGCCGCCCGGGGCGCCCCGCCGTCGCTGGCCGGGCTGGTGGTCGGCGCGTACGGGCTCGGCGGCGCGGCCGGCACGCTGCTCGGCGGCGTCCTGGCCGACCGGTGGGGACGGCGGGCCACGCTGCTCGCCGCCCACCTCGTCGCCGCCGGGCTGATGGCGGCGCTGGCGTTCACCACGCACCTGGCGGTGATCGCCGCACTCGCCACACTGGTCGGGGTGGCGCACTCGATGCCCAGCCCGGCGTTCGTGGCCGCCATCGTGGACGTGGTGCCCGAGGCGCGCCGTTCCCGCGCGTTCAACCTCCAGTTCTGGGCGTTCAACCTGGGCATGGCGGTGGCGTCGCTGCTGGCCGGCGTCCTCGCCGAGGCGAGCTTCACGGCGCTGTTCCTGGTCGACGCCGCAGCCACGCTGGCGGCGGCGGTGGTGATCGCGCTGAAGGTGCCGGAGACGCTCACCCGGCGGCCCGCGCTCACCCCCCGGGCGGTGGCAGGACGCCGTGCCGGGCTGCACACCGCGCTGACCGACCGCACGTTCCTGGTGTTCGTCGGGCTGACGTTCCTGCTGGCCGTGCTGACCATGCAGACCTCCACGATCATGCCGCTGGCGATGCGCGAGGACGGTCTGCGCCCGTCGGCGTACGGGCTGGTGGTGGCGCTCGGCGGGGCGCTCATCGTGGCCGGGCAGTTGTTCGTGCCCCGGCTCATCGAGCCGTACCGCAAGTCGAGCGTGCTGGCCGTCTCCACCGGCCTGATGGCGCTCGGCTTCGGCGCGCTCACGGTGGCCGACGGGCTGCCGCTCTACCTCGGCGCGGCGGTGGTCTGGACGGTCGGGCAGATGCTCGCCGCGCCGCCGAACGCACAGATCAACGCGGACCTCGCGCCGCCCGAACTGCGCGCCCGCTACCAGTCGGTGTTCTACCTGACGTTCCCCGCCGCGTCGTTCGTGGCGCCGGCGCTCGGCGGGCTCAGCCTGGAGCACCTGGGCGAGCGGCACTGGCTGGTGGTGGGCACGCTCGGCCTGCTGGCCGCCGCCGGGCACCTGCTCGCCGGGCCGCGCCGGGAGCGCCGGGTCGCCGCGCTGCGGGCGGCGGTGGCGGAACCGGTCGGGTCCGCCCGCTGAGAGGGCGGAAGACAACGGCAGAGCGCCCACCCCGACCCCCGTCGAGATGGGCGCTCTGACCGTACGCCCGGCGGCGGCGGGCGACACTCACCCCCGTAAGCGTCGCCCGCTCGCGCCGCCGGTTCCACGGGCGGCACCGTCCCCCAACGGCGTGATCCACCCGATCTTCGCATCTCGCCTGCGCGGATCTGATCGATCCACCGCTCCCCCGAACGGAAACAAGCGTGACGCGGTGCAATAAAGTTAGTTCGCCCGGATTCCGGATTCAACCCAGATCGCTGTCTCGCCCGTCACAGCGCCCGTGTCGGAGTTCCGGCTGCCCGTGCTGTGGTCCCTGGGATGGCAAACACGGGGTTCCCGGGGTCCATTCCCGTAAACCTCAGCCGTCCTCGCGATTCGGGTTCTCGGTCCGGAAGAAGTTGCTCTGCCGGCCGTCCCGCATCTGCTCCTGGTAGATCAGGTTCAGCCGCCGCAGGTCGAACGTGCGGAACCAGTCGTCCCAGGTGATCTCGCGGAGCCGGCTGCTCTCCCGGTACCCGGGCATGTTGAAGGTGAGCACTCCGGGCCGGTCGCCGCGCTCGGTACCCGCGATGGTGGCGGGTTTCGCGCCCCGCGCCCGCGCCCAGCGCTGGATCACCTCGTGGTTACGGGTGACCAGGCTCCGGCCCGGACGCTCCGGCCGGTCCGCGAGCGACGTGATGAGCTGCGACGATCCGATCGACCGGCTGGACGCCGGGCCACGGGTCGGCGCCGCCTGCGCCCGGGCGGACGACGCCTTCCGGGCCGGCGCCGCCTTGGCCCTCGACGGGGCCGCCTTGGCGCGCGAAGGTGCCGCCTTCGCGCGGGACGGGGCGGCCTTCGCGCGGGCCGTCGCCGCCCGCGACGAGGTCGCCTTCGCCCGAGCCGGAGCAGCCTTCGCCCGAGCCGGGGTCGCCTTCGCGCGGGACGAGGTCGCCTTCGCGCGGGCGGGTGCCGCCTTGCGCGTACCCGCCGCCTTGGCCCTGGCGCCGGTGGCGCGTGCGGCCGGCGCGGCCTTGGCCGGCGACGTGGTGCTCCGGCGGGCCGACGTGGTCCGCTTCGCCGCAGTGGTCTTCTTGGCGGCGGTGCTCTTGCGGGTCGCCGACGGCCGTCCGGCCGGGCCGGTGCTCCGCCGGGCGGCGCCGCCCTCCCCGCGTATGGTCCGCGCCAGGGCCTTCACCAGTTCCGGCTTCCGCAGCGCGGAGATCCCGGAGACCCCGCGCCGCTTGAGCTGGCTGCGGATGTCGTCGACCTTCATCCGGGAGATCTCCGACTCCGACACCTTCGGGGTGTTCGGCGTCTGGTTGCCGGGTTGCCGCTTGGTCCGGGTCGCAGTCGTGCCGCGACCTGAGCTGTTGCGCTGAGCCATGGGACACGCTCCTCGACAGTCCGTCCTCGGCCCGCGGTGGGTCCCAGTGCTCCGCACCGCGCGGGGCGGCATACCCGTCAGGAGGGCTCCGAACCTCCGGCGGACGATCCGGCAGCGGCGGAGGGCTCGAAGAGGTGCGCGAACGCGGCCAGGTTCGCGGTCGACTCGCCGCGCTTGACCCGCCACTCCCACTCCCGGCGGATGGCGGTGCCGAAGCCGATCTCCAGCATGCTGTCGAACGACTCGTCGGCGTACGTCAGCACGGAACCGAGCAGCCGGTCCAGCTCGTCGGCGTCGACCCCGGCCAGGTTGACCCGCCCGGTCAGGTAGACGTCGCCGACGGAGTCGATGGAGAACGAGACGCCGTACATGCGGGCGTTGCGCTGGAGCAGCCAGGCCCACAACTCCTCGCGGCGCTCGTCGGGCTGGCGCATCACGAACGCCTCGACCCGCAGCGCGTGCTCACCCACGATCAGGTTGCAGATCGTCTTGAGCTTGTGCGTGCCGGGCAGCGTCACCGCGTACGACGCCTCGCCGGTGGACTCCCACTCCAGCTCACGCTCCGCGCAGACGGACTCGATCAGC
Organism: Micromonospora sp. WMMB482; assembly: GCF_019038635.1. Classification (NCBI taxonomy): domain Bacteria; kingdom Bacillati; phylum Actinomycetota; class Actinomycetes; order Micromonosporales; family Micromonosporaceae; genus Micromonospora; species Micromonospora sp. WMMB482. The sequence continues at coordinate 1,628,415 of NZ_JAHOPD010000020.1, forward strand.
GTGGCGACCTCACTCGTGCGGCTCATCGCACCCACTCTACGACCGGCGTACCGGGGCCGCCCGGTGGCGGATCACCACGAGCACAGCAGGGCCGCGTCGCCGCACCGACGCGCCAGCCGGGCCCGGTGCTCGGTGATCGCCTCCCCGTAGACCGCGAGCAGGCCGGAGGCGGTGCGGTGCCAGGAGAAGTCCCGGGCGTGCCGCTCGGCGCCCCGGCCCAGCGCGGCACGGCGTGCCCGGTCGGGCAGCAGCCGGGCCAGCGCGCGCGCCCAGTCGACCGGGTCGTGCCCGTCGATGAGCACGCCGCTGACGCCGTCACGTACCGCCGTCACCAGGCCGCCCACGGCGGCGGCCAGCACCGGCGTGCCGCACGCCTGGGCCTCCAGCGCGACCAGCCCGAACGACTCGTTGTGCGACGGCACCGCGACCAGGTCGGCGGCGCGGTAGAGGGCGGGCAGGTCCGCGCCGGTCTGCGGCGGGAGGAAACGCACCCGGTCGGCGATGCCGAGCGCGTGCGCGAGCTCGATCAGCGCGGTGGGCCGGTCCAGGCCGGTGCCGCTCGGCCCGCCGCAGATCACCACGGTCAGCTCGTCGGCCAGCGCCGGATCCCGTTCGCGCAGCGCGGCGGCGGCCCGGACCAGCACGTCCGGCGCCTTCAGCGGCTGGATCCGGCCGACGAACGCGACCACGTACCCGTCGGTCGGCAGGCCGAGCCGGCCGCGCGCGGCCCGGGTCGCGGCGTCCCGGTCGCCCGCGGCGGGACGGAACCGGTCCAGGTCGACGCCGGGCTCCACCACCGCCACCCGGTCGGGCTCGGCCGCGTACCGGTCGAGCAGGTCGCGGGCCTCGACCCGGGTGTTGGCGACCAGCCGGTCCGCCTCGGTGACCACCTGCTCCTCACCGATCACCCGCGCCTTCGGCTCGGGACGGTCCCCGGCGGCGAGGCGGGCGTTCTTGACCTTGGCAAGCGTGTGCGCGGTGTGCACCAGCGGTACGCCCCAGCGCTCCTTGGCCAGCCAGCCGACCTGCCCGGAGAGCCAGTAGTGCGAGTGGATCAGGTCGTAGTGGCCGGGCGGACGGGCCGCCTCGGCACGCAGCACCCCGGCGGTGAAGGCGCAGAGCTGACCGGGGAGTTCCTCCTTGGTCAGCCCCTCGAGCGGCCCGGCGGTGACGTGCCGGACGGACACGCCGGGCGCCACCTCGACCACCGGGGGCAGGTCACCGGCGGTGGCCCGGGTGAAGATCTCCACCTCGACGTCGGCCTCGGCCAGCCGCCGGGCCACCTCCAGGATGTAGACGTTCATGCCGCCCGCGTCGCCCGTGCCGGGCTGGTGCAGCGGCGACGTGTGCACCGACAGGGTGGCGATACGGCGGGGCCGGGGCCACGGAAGGGCACCTCGCTGACGACCGACACCGGTGTGCAAATCCGCCACGTCCGCTCCCTCTGTCACGGTTGATGCCGTCCCGCACGACCGGCGCTTCTCGGTCAACCCGTGTGCCGGATGTCATCTTCCCCATCGGAGTACGGAAATGCTTTTCGCCGGGTCCCGGGCGTGACGGACCTCATCCCGCCGCCCAGCCCGGCGGCGGGGGACAATGACCGGATGAGTTCAGTCGCCATCGTCACCGGGGCGTCCAGCGGGATCGGCGCGGCCACCGCCCGCCGGCTCGCCGCCGAGGGATTCCACGTGTTGGCCGCCGCCCGGCGTACCGACCGGCTGGCCGCGCTGGTCGCCCAGATCGAGGCGGCCGGCGGCGCGGCGACGGCGGTGGCCTGCGACGTGACCTCGGACGAGTCGGTCGCCGGCCTGGCCGCCGCCGCCGAGGCCGCGCCCGGGCCGGTCACGCTGCTGGTGAACAACGCCGGCGGCGCCCGCGGCCTCGACCCGGTCGAGACGGCCGACGTGGGCGACTGGCAGTGGATGTACGACGTCAACGTGCTCGGCACGCTGCGCGTCACCAAGGCGCTGCTCCCGGCCCTGGAGCGCTCCGGCGCCGGCACGATCGTGATCGTCAGCTCCACCGCCGGACACGTGGTCTACGAGGGCGGCGGCGGCTACACGGCTGCCAAGCACGCCCAGACCGCGACCGCCGGCACGCTGCGGCTCGAACTGTGCGGCCGCCCGGTCCGGGTGATCGAGATCGACCCCGGCATGGTGCGGACCGAGGAGTTCGGCCTGGTCCGCTTCGGCGGTGACGCCGACCGCGCCGAGGCGGTCTACGCCGGAGTCGCCGAACCGCTCGTCGCCGACGACGTGGCCGACTGTGTCGCCTGGTGCGCGACCCGCCCGCACCACGTCAACATCGACCAGCTCGTGGTCCGCCCGCTGGCCCAGGCCGCGCAGCACAAGGTGCACCGGACGTCCTAATGGAGCGTCCGCTCGGCGTGGCCACCCGGGGCACCACGAACCCCAACCGGCTCCGGCGGGTGGACAACTGGATCGTCGAGACCTGCGGCGACGCGCTGCGCGCCGCCGCCGACCCGCTCGTGGTGGACCTCGGCTACGGCGCCACCCCGGTCACCCCGGTCGAACTGCGGGCCCGTCTCGCGGCCGGGGTCCGCGCCGACGTGCGGGTGGTCGGCCTGGAGATCGATCCGGTACGCGTCGCCGCCGCCCTGCCCGCCGCCGACCCACCCGGGCTGACGTTCGCCCGGGGCGGCTTCGAACTGGCCGGGCTGCGCCCCGCGCTGGTGCGGGCGTTCAACGTGCTCCGCCAGTACGACGAGAGCGAGGTGGCCGACGCCTGGCGTACCGTCACCGGGCGTCTCGCGCCGGGCGGGCTGCTGGTCGAGGGCACCTGCGACGAGCTGGGGCGACTCGGCTCCTGGGTGCTGGCGGACGCCACCGGCCCGCGCACGCTCACCCTGTCGGCGAAGCTGACCACGCTGGAGAGCCCGGCGACGATCGCCGAGCGGCTGCCGAAGGCGCTGATCCACCGCAACGTGCCGGGTGAACGCGTCCACGGCCTGATCGACGCGCTGGAACACGCGTGGCGCTCCGCCGCCGGCTACGCACCGTTCGGCCCGCGGCAGCGCTGGTTGCGAACGGTCGAGGCGGTGAAGGAGTCAGGCTGGCCGATCCAGGACACCCCCCGCACCTGGCGCCACGGCTACCTGACCCTCCCCTGGCCCGCCATAGGCCCCCGCTGACCCACCCCACCCCCGCCCCCGCCCCCGCCCCCGCCCCCGCACCCGCACCCGCACCCGCACCCGCACCCGCCGATCTTGGAGTTATGGCGCCTCGAATGACCGTTTAGTCCGACTTACCAGGTGCCACAACTCCAAGATCGCCGAAAACGGACGGAGATCTCGTTGAGCACTTCTCGTCGATCTTGCGGGTGCTGCCCCCGCAAAGCGCGTGAGTCGGACATTCTCGGGGACGAAAGTGCAAGATCGGCGGGGCGAGGGGGGCGAGGGGCGGGGGGCGGGGGGCGAGGATGGTGAGGGCGGGTCAGATGGTGCAGTTGATGAGGACTGGTTCGGGGTGCAGGGTCACGCCGAAGCGGGACTGCACGCCGTCGCGGATCTCGCGGGCCAGCGCCACCAGCGCGGCCGTACTGGCGGCGCCGGAACGGTTCGTGAGCGCGAGCGTGTGCTTGCTGGAGATGGCGACGCCCTCCGGGCCGGCGTACCCCTTGCCGAACCCGGCCTTGTCGATCAGCCACGCGGCGCTGACCTTCACCGTCCCGTCGGCACCCGGCCAGTGCGGCGGCTCCCCCAGGTCGGCGGCGCGTTCCCGCACCTGCTCGAACACCTCGCCCGGCAGCACCGGGTTGGTGAAGAACGAACCCACCGACCAGGTGTCCGGGTCGGCGGCGTCGAGCACCATGCCCTTGCCGGCGCGCAGCTTGCGCACCGTGGCGCGGGCGTCGGCGAGCGGCACCCGGTCACCGACCTCGACCCCGAGCGCCCGGGCCAGCTCGGCGTAGCGGACCGGGCCGGAGCGCGGGGACCGGGTGAGCCGGAAGTCGACGGTGAGTACCACCCAGCGGTCGCTGTACTTGAAGATGCTGCCCCGGTAGACGAACCCGCAGTCGGCCGCGGCGATCCGCACCACCTCGCGGCGGGTACGGTCGTACGCCTCGACGGCGACGATCGTCTCGGCGACCTCCTGGCCGTACGCGCCGACGTTCTGGATCGGGGTGGCGCCGGCCGAGCCGGGGATGCCGGAGAGGCACTCCAGCCCGGACCAGCCGCGCTCGACGGTGGCGGCGACGAGGTCGTCCCACGGCTCGCCGGCTTCGACACGTACCGTGACGGTGTCGCCGTCCTCGGCGACGACCCGGAACCCCCGGGAGCGCACGAGCACGACGGTGCCGGGGAAGCCCTGATCGCCGATCACGACGTTGCTGCCGCCCGCCAGCACCAGCACGGCCTGCTCCCGGGCTTCCGCTTCCTGCACTTTTAGTACGATCTGGGCGGCGTCGTCGGCGATCTCCAGCCGCCCGGCGGGGCCACCGAGCCGGAGCGTGGTGTAGCGCGCCAGGGTGGCCGGATCGGTCGGGTCACCGGCAGTAGCCGGTTCGGCGTAGACGTCTGACACGCCTTTCACCCTAGGCTGAGGGGTAGCCGGAGCACCCACTGGTGGCCCGGTCACCCCCGGGAGGATGGCGATGAGCAGACTGCACCACACGAAGGACTTCTGGATCGGCGCGCTGCGCACGGAGGGCCCCGCCTTCGCCGCGGCGGTGGCGGAGGCGCCGCCCGAGACACCCGTGCTGTCCTGTCCCGGCTGGACCGTCACCGACCTCGCTCATCACCTGACCCGCGCGTACGCCTGGGCGGGCACCGTGCTGACCGCGGGCATCGCGACCCGCCCGGAGCGGCACGACCCGGAGCCGCCCGCGGGCCTGACCGCGGCGCAGTGGTACACGCAGGAGTACGAGCGGATCAGCGCGCTGCTGGAGGCGACGGATCCGGAGGCGCCGGCCTGGAACTTCGCGCCGCAGCCGAAGAAGGCGGTCTTCTGGCCGCGCCGGTTGGCGCATGAGACGGCTGTGCACCGCTGGGACGCCCAGCTCGCGATCGGCGCGGGTGATCCGATCGAGGCGAAGCTCGCGGCCGACGGGGTGAGCGAGGTGCTGGACACCTGGCTGCCGGCGGGGCGGCGGATGCATCCGGGGCAGTGGCGCGGCGTGGTGCAGCTGAACGCGACCGATGCCGCCCAGGAGTGGTACCTGCGGTTGCGGGGCGAGGGGGTCGCGCTGCTGGACACCGCGACGATCCTCGACCACGACGACCACCACGCGCGGGCGCAGGTGGCCGGCACGGCGAGCGATCTGCTGCTGGCGTTGATGGGCCGGATCAGCTTCGACGCGCTGGACGTGGCGGGCGACCGTTCCCTGCTGGGCGGCCTGCGGGTCGGCTGAGGAGGGGCACCGGACGGAGAGGGGCGGTCGTCGCCCCTCTCCTTCTTTTCGGACACCTCTGAGAGCGCTCTCTTGACAAGGTCCACGACCCTCCACCACGCTGTCGTGAGAGCGCTCTCTTAGTTCCGGAACCGTCTTCCACCACCCGTTTCGACGACCCGAGAGGTCAGGACAGCATGCTCACCTTCACGCGCCGCCGCCTGGCGGCGGTTGCAGTGGTCGCCGCCACCGCGCTGCTCGGCACCACCGCCTGTGGCGGCGGCGACGATGCCGCCGCCGACGGGCCGATCACGCTCACCGTCGACGTCTTCGGCCAGTTCGGTTACGCCGATCTCTACCAGGAGTACATGGCCGCCAACCCCGGCGTGAAGATCGTCGAGCGCGGCACCGGCGGCAACCTCGACGAGTACTCCCCGAAGCTCACCCAGTGGCTCGCCGCGGGCAAGGGCGCCGGTGACGTGGTCGCCATCGAGGAGGGCCTGCTCGTCGAGTACAAGGCCAACCCGCAGAACTTCGTCAACCTGCTGGACCACGGCGCGGCCGACCTGAAGGGCAACTTCCTCGACTGGAAGTGGAACCAGGGGCTCACCGCCGACGGCAAGCAGCTCATCGGCCTCGGCACGGACGTCGGCGGCATGGCGATGTGCTACCGCAAGGACCTGTTCGCCAAGGCCGGCCTGCCCACCGACCGGGAGGCGGTGTCCAAGCTCTGGCCCACCTGGCAGGACTACATCAAGGTCGGCGAACAGTTCACCGCGAAGAAGACGGGTGCGTCGTTTCTGGACGCCGCGACGAACACGTTCAACACGATCCTGCTCCAGACCGCCGGCAACAGCAGCGGCTACAGCTACTACGACACCGGCAACAACCTGGTCGTGGGCAGCAACCCGGCGGTGAAGCAGGCGTACGACACCACGATGGACATCATCGACTCGGGGCTGTCCGGCAAGTACGGCTCCTGGTCCGAGGAGTGGGTGTCGGCGTTCAAGCAGTCGAAGTTCGCCACCATCGCCTGCCCGGCCTGGATGACCGGCGTGATCGAGGGCAACGCCGGCGCCGCCGCCAAGGGCAAGTGGGACATCGCGCAGGTTCCCGGCAACGGCGGCAACTGGGGCGGCTCGTTCCTCGCCGTGCCGAAGCAGAGCAAGCACCAGGCCGAGGCGATCGAGCTGGCCAAGTTCCTGACCAGCGCCAAGGGTCAGATCGGCGCGTTCAAGGCGAAGGGCCCGCTGCCCTCGTCCCCGCAGGCGCTGGAGGATCCGGCGATCATCGACTCGAAGAACGCCTACTTCTCCGAGGCGCCGGTCGGCAAGATCTTCGCCGAGGGCGCCAAGAGCCTGAAGCCGGTCTACATGGGACCGAAGAACCAGGCCGTACGCACCGAGGTCGAGAACGCCGTCCGCAGCGTGGAACTGGGCAAGCGCTCCCCGGAGCAGGGCTGGACCGACGCGGTCGCCAACGCCGAGAAGGCCGCCGCCAAGTAACCCGAGCAGCGCGTGCGGGCGGCCTCCCGGCCACGGGGGCCGCCCGCACGGCGGAAAGGAGTCCCGGGTCATGGCCGTCCAGCTCGACGCCCGCCCGCCGGTCGCACCGGCACCCCGCCCTGCCCGTCCCGGCCTGGGCAACCGGCTCAGCCGGATCGACACCAAGTACTCGCCGTACCTCTTCATCGCCCCGTTCTTCCTGCTGTTTGGCGTCTTCGGGGCGTACCCGCTGGCGTACACGTTCTGGGTCTCGCTGCACGACTGGGATCTGCTCGGCGCCGAGCACCCGTTCATCGGCTTCGACAACTACACCCAGCTGCTCGCCGACCCGGACTTCTGGCACTCGGTGGTCAACACGCTGGGCATCTTCGTGATCTCCACGGTGCCCCAGCTGCTCGCCGCACTCTGGCTGGCCAACCTGCTCAACCGGCAGCTCCGTGCCCGTACCACCTGGCGGATGGCGGTGCTGATCCCGAACGTCACCTCGACCGCCGCCGTGGCGATCGTCTTCGCGGTGCTGTTCGGGCGCGACTTCGGCATGATCAACTGGCTGCTCGACCACGTCGGGATCAACGCGATCGACTGGAAGGCGAACCGGTTCGCCGCCTGGGTCGCCATCTCCACCATGGTCGACTGGCGCTGGACCGGCTACAACGCGCTGATCTTCCTGGCCGCCATGCAGGCCATCCCCCGCGACCTGTACGAGTCGTCGGCGATCGACGGCGCCGGCCGGGCCCGGCAGTTCTGGTCCATCACGGTGCCGCTGCTCAAGCCGACGATCATCTTCGCGGTCATCATCTCCACCATCGGCGGCCTGCAGCTCTTCACCGAGCCGCGGATGTTCAACTCCGGCACCAACGCGATCCGCGGCGGACCGCTGCGAGAGTCGCAGACGGTGACCATGTACATGTTCGAGAACGCCTTCGCGCCGCACTACAACTTCGGCTACGGCTCGGCCGTCGCCTGGCTGCTGTTCGCGCTCATCGCGGTGGTCGCGGCGATAAACGTCCTGCTCCTGCGCCCGCTCGGCGGCGGCTCCCGCAAGGAGGTCTCCCGATGACCCGCCTCTGGTCGGCAAGCCGGCTCACCTACCTGGCGCTGACGCTCTCGGCCGTTCTGTCGATCTTCCCGATCTACTGGATGTTCGTGGTGGCCAGCCGCACCAGCGACACGATGGGCCAGGTCCCGCCGCCGCTCACCCCCGGTGGCAACCTCGGCGCCAACATCGCCCGGCTGTTCGACAACACCGACGCGTACTTCCTGACCGGCCTGATCAACTCGGCCATCGTGGCCACCACTGTCACGATCTCGGTGGTGTTCTTCTCCACCCTGGCCGGGTTCGCGTTCGCCAAGCTGCGCTTCCGCGGGCGCAACGCGCTGCTGCTGGTCATCGTCGCCACCATGATGGTCCCCACCCAGCTCGGCGTGATCCCGCTCTACCTGCTGATGACGAAGCTGAACTGGAACGACCGGCTGCCCGCCGTGATCGTGCCGGCGCTGGTCACCGGCTTCGGCGTGTTCATGATGCGCCAGTACGCGGGCCAGGCGGTGAGCACCGAGCTGATCGAGGCGGCCCGGATGGACGGCTGCAACACCGCGCGGATCTACTGGAACGTGGTGCTGCCCGCGCTGCGCCCGGCCGCCGCCGTCCTCGGCCTGCTCACGTTCATGACCACCTGGAACGACTTCCTGTGGCCGTACGCGGTGCTGAACGACCCGGAGAACCCGACGGTGCAGCTGTCGCTGCGGGCCCTCTCCGACGGGTACTACCAGGACATGTCGCAGGTGTTCACCGGCACGGCCATCGCCACGCTGCCGCTGCTGCTGGTGTTCGTCGTCTTCGGCCGCCAGATCATCGGCGGCATCATGGAAGGTGCGGTCAAGGCATGAGCAACGTCCGATTCCCGGAGGGCTTCGTCTGGGGCGGGGCCACCGCCGCGTACCAGATCGAGGGCGCCGCCCGCGAGGACGGTCGCGGCCCGTCGATCTGGGACACCTTCAGCCGTACGCCCGGCGCGGTGTTCGCCGGACACACCGGCGACGTGGCCTGCGACCACTACCACCGGTACGCGGAGGACGTCGCGCTGATGGCGGAGCTGGGACTGCGGGCGTACCGGTTCTCGGTGTCCTGGCCCCGGGTGCGGCCGGACGGGACCGGGCCGGTCGAGCCGCGCGGCCTGGACTTCTACGACCGGCTGACCGACGCGCTGCTGGCCGCCGGCATCGACCCGATCGTCACGCTCTACCACTGGGACCTGCCGCAGGCGCTGGAGGACCGGGGCGGGTGGACGGTCCGGGAGACCGCCGAGCACTTCGCCGAGTACGCGCTCGCCGTGCACGGCCGCCTCGGCGACCGGGTGCGCACCTGGACCACGCTCAACGAGCCGTGGTGCTCGGCCTACCTCGGGTACGGCTCCGGCGTGCACGCGCCGGGGCGCCGTGACTCCGGTGACGCGTTCCGGGCCGTACACCATCTGCTGCTCGGCCACGGCCTGGCGGCGCGGGCGTTGCGCGCGGCCGGCGCACAGACGCTCGGGATCACGCTCAACCTGGCCGACGTGCAGCCGGCGGACCCGGGCAGCACCGCCGATGCCGAGGCGGTCCGGCTGGTCGACGGCCTGCACAACCGGATCTTCCTGGACCCGCTGACTGGCGGCGGCTACCCGGCGGACGTGCTGGCCCACGTCAGCCGGATCGTCACGCCCGACTTCGTCCGGAACGGGGACGAGAAGCTGATCGCCGCGCCGCTGGACCTGCTCGGCCTGAACTACTACGCGCCCACCTACGTGGCCGGGCGCGCAGGCGGCGCCGGAGGCGACGCGTACCCGGGGACCGCCGGGACCGTCGAGTTCCTGCCGCCGGCCGGGCCGCTGACCGACATGGGCTGGTCGATCGAGCCGGCCGGGCTGACCCGGCTGCTGGAACGCGTGGCGGCCGACCACCCCGGGCTGCCGCTGATGATCACCGAGAACGGCGGGGCGTTCCCGGACACCGGCCTCGACGAGCAGGGCGGAGTGGCCGACGCCGACCGGGTCGCGTACCTCGACGGGCACCTGCGCGCGGCGCACGAAGCCATCGCCCGCGGCGTGGACCTGCGCGGTTATCTCGTATGGTCGGTGCTGGACAACTTCGAATGGGCCGAGGGTTACCGGAAGCGGTTCGGGATCGTCCACGTCGACTACCTGACCCAGCGGCGCACACCAAAGCGCAGTGCCCGCTGGTACCAGGAGGTGATCGCCCGGAACGGGCTGTGACGAGGTGGTGGTAACGGGGATGACGACGGCACAGCGACCGACCCTGGAGGCGGTGGCCCGGCTGGCCGGCGTGTCCCGGGCCACCGTCTCCCGGGTGGTGAACGGCTCGACCACGGTCGCCGAGCCGATCCGGCAGGCGGTACGCCGGGCGGTCGAGGAACTCGGGTACGTCCCGAACCTCGCCGCCCGCAGCCTGGTCACCCAGCGGACCGACTCGGTCGCGCTGGTGCTGCCCGAGGCGGCCACCCGGGTGTTCTCCGACGACCAGGTGTTCCCGGGCATCATCCGGGGCGCGGCACAGGAGCTGGAGGCGGCCGACAAGCAGCTCGTGCTGATGCTCGCCGGTTCACCGGCCGGGCACGAACGGGTCGAGCGGTACACCACCGGCCGGCACGTCGACGGCGTGCTGTTCGCCTCGCTGCACGGCGAGGACCCGCTGCCCGGCCGGCTGGCCCGGCTCGGCATCCCGGTGGTGTGCAGCGGACGGCCGCTCGACGGCGCCGACGTGCCGTACGTGGACGTCGACCACACCGGGGGCGTGAGCACGGCGGTCCGGCACCTGATCGCCGGCGGACGGCGGCGCATCGCCACCATCGCCGGCCCGCAGGACATGGTCGCCGGGATCGAGCGGCTGATCGGCTACCGCAGCGTGATCGCCGACGCCGGGCTGCCGGAGCTGGTCGCGTACGGCGACTTCACCCGGGAGTCCGGCACCGCCGCGATGCGCGAGCTGCTCGCCGCCGACCCGGACCTGGACGCCGTGTTCGCCGCCTCCGACCTGATGGCGCACGCCGCCCTGCGGACGCTGCGGGAGGCCGGGCGGCGGGTGCCCGAGGACGTGGCGGTGATCGGGTTCGACGACATCGAGACGGCCGCGTACACCGAACCGCCGCTGACCACGGTGCGGCAGCCGATAGTGGAGCTGGGCCGGTCGATGACCCGGCAACTGCTGCGCATCGCGGCGGGCGAGGAGGTCGAGCAGGCGCTGGTGCTGCCCACGGAGCTGGTGCGGCGCGAGTCCGCGTAAGGAAGGGCCCCCTCTTAACGCCTCAGGTAGAGGAGGGGGCCCCTGTTAACAGCCCGCCGCGCGACACCCGCCGCGCGTTAACCGGTCGCGGCGCGGGCGGCGGCGGGGCTAGGGTCCGCCGAATGAGTGGAGCCGTGATCCGTCCCGCCCGTGCCGAGGACGCGCCCGCCGTGGTGACGTTGCGCGCGCTCGTCTACCCGTACCTGGTGCGGGGCGTCGAGTCGACCCGCCGCATGATCGCCGAACCGCCGCCCGGCGAGGACTGGGCGGCCTGGGTCGCCGAGGCGGACGGGCAGGTGGTGGGCTGGGTGTCGGCGTACCGCAACACGCAGACGTCCACCCCCGGCGTGGGCGAGATCGCCACGCTGCACGTACACCCGGAGCATCGCGGCCGGGGCACCGGCACCGCGCTGTTCGACACCGCGCTCGGTCACCTGCGGACGCTCGGGACCACCCGGGTGCTCACCCACGCGCGGACCGAGTCGCTGCCGTTCGCGCAGCGGCACGGCTTCGAGCCCAGCCGGGAGGTGCGCTATTCGGCGCTCGACCTGAGCACGCCCCTGCCGATGCCGCAGCCGCCGCCGGGCGTACGGCTGGTGTCCGCCGCCGGGCTCGACCCGCGTCTGGTGCACCGCGTCGACGCCGAGTCGTCCCGCGACGAGCCGGGCGACGTGCCGACGGACTCGCTCGGCTTCGACCTGTGGCGGCACGAGTGCTGGGACAATCCCGGGCTGGACCGGGAGGCGAGCACGCTCGCCGAGGTGGACGGCGACCTGGTCGCGCTGAGCCTGGTGAAGCGCGACGGCGACCGGATGTGGTCGGACTTCACCGGCACGCTGCCCGCGTACCGGGGGCGAGGGCTGGCCCGGCTGGCCAAGCAGGCCGCGTTGCACGCCGCCGCGGCGCGCGGGGTACGGACCGCGTACACCTCGAACGACGAGGCGAACGCGCCGATGCTGGCGGTGAACGAGCGGCTCGGCTACCGGCCGGTGGACAGCCAGTGGTCCCTCCGGCGCAAGCTCAGCTGAGTCCGGCGGCCACCCGCACCGCGGTGGCGTACGTGTCGGCGCCGAACAGCACCAGCCGCGCCTCGGTGACGTGCTCCGGGGTGGCCGCGTGCAGCACGGTGAGCGCCTGCGCAACCGCGTCCTCGACCGGCCAGCCGTAGATCCCGGCGGAGATCAGCGGGAACGCGATCCGGGTCGCGCCCAGCCCGTCGGCGACACGCAGGCTGTTGGCGTAGCAGTCGCGCAGCAGCGCCGAGTGGTCCTCGCGCGGCGAGAAGACCGGGCCGACCGTGTGCACCACCCAGCGGGCCGGCAGATCACCGGCGGTAGTGGCGACGGCCTGGCCGGTGGGCAGCCCGCGCCCGTACCGGGAGGCGCGCAGCGCCCGGCACTCCGCCAGGATCGCCGGGCCGCCGCGCCGGTGGATCGCGCCGTCCACTCCGCCGCCGCCGAGCAGCGACGAGTTGGCGGCGTTGACTATCGCGTCGACCTGCTGCGCGGTGATGTCCCCCTCGATCAGGACGATGTCCAACTCAGCTCTCCTCGATCGGCTGGCCCAGCGACCGGCGGGCCAGCAGCGCGGCCCCGGCGACGGCGGCCGGCATGACCAGCACCGCGCCGAGCGGGATCAGGAAGCACAGGAAGACCGCCACCCCGAAGCCGAGCGCCGCCGGCCGGTCGGTCCGCAGCCGCGCCCGCCGGTCCGGCAGCCGCATCCCCCGCCGGTAGAACGGCGCGCCGACCAGCTCCAGCGCCAGGAACCAGCCACCCACTCCGGCGCCGACCACCGGCACCACCGTCTGTCCCACCACCGGGATGAAACCGGCGGCGAACAGGGGTACGCCGATCAGCGCGGACAGGGCCACCAGGCGCAGCGAGTCGGCGAGGCTGCGCCGCAGCGAGGACCAGAACGGCACGTCCACCGCCCCCGGCGTGCCGCCGAGGCGGTCCTCGACCCGCTCGGAGATCGCCTCGTAGAACGGGTCACCGATGACCAGCGTGACGGCGGTGAACGTGAGCACCCCGACCAGCCCGGCGACCCCGACAACCGCGAGTCCGGCGGCGACCCGCAGCAGGTCGCGCCAGGGCGACGACCAGTCGTCGGCGAACGGGGTGAGCCACCCCGCCAGGTCGTCCACGAAGTAGATCAGCGTGGCGAACAGCGCCACGTAGAGCGCGCCGGTGATCAGCGCCGGGATCACGCCGAGCAGCATCAGTTTCGGGCTGCGGACGTACATGCCGAAGCCGCGCAGCAGCAGCCCGGCGCCGCCGAGGAAGCGGGTAGCCGCGCCGGTGACGGGCGCGACGGTACGGGAGGCGTTCACGACGGCACAGCCTAGTGGGCTCGCGCACAAACCCAGCCTGTTAGGAGGGGCCCCCTCCAATCCGTATGCGTTAACAAGGGGCCCTTCCTTACACAATGGGGGTGTGCGTGCGTCCCGGCTGATCTCGCTTGTGCTGCTGCTCCAGTCCCGGGAGACGATGACCGCCGCCGAGCTGGCCCGCGAGCTCGAGGTGTCCGAGCGGACCGTCTACCGGGACGTGCTGGCGCTCTCCGCCGCCGGTGTCCCGGTGTACGCGGACCGGGGCCGGGCCGGCGGCTACCGGCTGCTCGGCGGCTACCGGACCCGGCTGACCGGGTTGAGCCGGGACGAGGCCGAGGCGCTGTTCCTGGCCGGGCTGCCCGGACCGGCCGGTGACATGGGACTGGCCGACTCGGTGGCGGCCGCCGAGCTGAAGGTGCTCGCCGCGCTGCCGCCGAGCCTGCGGGACGCGCCCGCGCGTACCGGGCAGCGGTTCCACCTGGACGTGCCCGGCTGGTTCCGGGAGACCGCGCCGCCGCCGGCCCTCACCGAGCTGGCCCGGGCGGTCTGGTCGGACCGGATGGTGGAGCTGCGCTACCGGCGCGGGGACCGGGAGGTGACCCGCACGCTGTCGCCGTACGGGCTGGTGCTGAAGAACGGGGTCTGGTACCTCGTCGGCCGGGTCGGCGACGGCTGGCGGACGTACCGGGTGGACCGGGTGGCAGCGGTCGAGGTGGGCGCCGACGGCTTCGACCGGTACGAGGACTTCGACCTCGGGGCGTACTGGCGGGAGCAGGCCGGCGCGTTCCTGCGTGAGCTGCTGCGGGAGCGGGTGACGGTACGGCTCGGCCCGGCCGGGTTGCGGGCGCTGCGGCACCTGGTGGACGCGCCGTTCGTCTACACCGAGGCGGTGGACGCGGCCGGGCCGCCGGACGAGCAGGGCCGGCTGGTGCTGCGGCTGCCGGTCGAGTCGGTCGACGTCGCGTACAGCCAGTTGCTGGCGCTCGGCCCGGAGGTGGAGGTGCTGGCGCCGCCGCAGCTGCGGGCGCGCTTCGCCGAGGCGGCCCGCCGCGCGGCGGCGCTCTACACCGATCCGCCGTCCGGCGGTCAGCGGTAGCCGTCGGGGTCGGCCGGCTTACCCGGCTTGACCACCTCCTCGTAGTAGCGGGCCCAGTGCGGGCGGCTGCCGTCGACGTCGGTGAAGCCGTACACCTGGGCCAGGCCGCCGCTGTCGAGAGACTGCCCGTTCCAGCGGGCCCGGTCCGGGTCGGCGGCCAGGGCGGCCACCGCGCGCCCGACGAGTGCCGGTGTCTCCGACATGACGAAGTGCGGCTCGGTCTTGGCGGCGTCGCGCCAGGTGGCCTCGGTGACGCCGTAGTGTTCGAGCATCGCCTCCGAGCGCAGCCAGCCGGGCGTGAGCGAGACGGCTGTGCAGCCGTACGGGGCCAGCTCGTGCCCCTGACTGAAGCCGAGCCGGTTCACCGAGACCTTGGCCAGGTCGTAGAAGACCGACAGGCGGTACTCGCCGTCGTTGTGCTCCTTGGTGCCGTCGCCGACCTCGACGACCAGGCCGCCGGGGTTGCGGATCAGCAGCGGCAACGCGAAGTGGCTGGTGATGATGTGCGTGTCGACCGCCAGTCGCAGCATGCGGAAACCGGCATCGAGCGGCTGCTCCCAGACCGGCTTCTCCCAGGTGATCAACGGATCGCCACCCCAGACGTCGTTCACCAGCACGTCGAGGCGGCCCTGCTCGGCGTCGATCCGCTCGACCAGGCCGCGTACCTGCTCGGGGTCGAGGTGGTCGACGGCGACGCCGATTCCGGTGCCCCCGGCGGCGGTGACCAGCTCGGCGGTCTCCTCGATGGTCTCCGGCCGGTCCATCTCGGAGCGGCGCTCGCGGGTGGTGCGGCCGGTGGCGTAGACGGTGGCTCCGGCGGCGCCGAGCTGCACGGCGATCTGCCGGCCGGCGCCCCGGGTCGCGCCCGCGACGAGCGCGACAGTTCCGGTCAGTGGTGAGTTCATGGGATCACCGTGTCACCGATACCTGACAGCGGAAGTCCGGTTTCCCGAGAGGCCCGGATGGGCGATCATCACCGGTATGCACCTGCTGCTGTCCGGGATCGTCGGCTCGGTCGCGTACGGGCTGGCCGGTCCCGGCTCGGACACCGACCGGATCGGCGTGTTCGCCGCTCCCACGGTCGCGTTCCACGGCCTGCGCCCGCCGCGCGAGTCGGTCGTGACGACCGACCCGGACGTCACGCTGCACGAGGCACGCAAGTACGCGCTGCTGGCGCTGAGCGGCAACCCGACCGCCACCGAGCTGATGTGGCTGCCCGAGGACTGCTACGAGACCCGTACCGAGTTCGGCGAGGAGCTGATCGCCATCCGGTCGGCGTTCCTGAGCGCGCCACGCGTCCGGGACGCCTACCTCGGGTACGCCTCGCAGCAGTTCCGCAAGCTCGCCGCCGCCCCGGGGGACAGCGGCGGGCGGCGACGCTCGGCGAAGCACGCCCGGCACCTGGCCCGGCTGCTGCACCAGGGCCGGGTGCTGTACGCGACGGGCGTGCTGGAGATCCGCCTCGCCGACCCGGAGTGGTTCCGCGCGTTCGGCGAACGGGTCGCCGGTGGCGCGCTGGACGAGGCGCAGGCCCTGGTGGCGGCCGCCGAGGTGGAACTCGGCCGCATCCGCTCGCCGCTGCCGGAGCGCCCGGACGAGGAAGCAGTGGAACGCTGGCTGCTCGCCGTCCGGGCGGCTCACCTGCCGCGCTGAACGATCACTGCACGTCGAACTCGTTGCCCTCCGGGTCGGCCATCGTGGTGTGCTCGCTGCCCTGGTCGGCGACCTCGGCCAGCACCGTCGCGCCGAGCGCGGTCAGACGCTTCACCTCGGCCGCCCGCCCCTCCGGGCCGACGTGCAGGTCGACGTGGAGGCGGTTTTTTCCCCGCTTGGGGTCGGGGACGGCCTGGAACAGGAACCGCCGGCCCAGCCCGGTGCCGCTGGCCGGGTCGACCGGGTCGTCCGGGTGGCGTACCGCCGCCAGCTCGCGCCACGCCTTGCGGCCGTCCACTTCGACGTACGCCTCCGGCGGCACCGCACCGGCGGCGACCAGTCGCTCGATCAGCACGCTGTTGTCCTCGACCTGGTAGCCGAGCGCCGCGGCCCAGAAGCGGGCCAGCCCGATCGGGTCGGCACAGTCGATGACGAGTTTCCAGTCCCGCGCCATACGTCCTCCAACTCAGTCCGCCAGGCGCACGCGTACCCGGCGGTTGGCCCGCCCCTTGCTCTCCACCTTGACCACCTGGACCTTGCCGATCTGGGCGGTGGAGGCGACGTGCGTGCCGCCGTCGGCCTGGACGTCCAACCCGACGATGTCGACGATCCGCACCTCCTGCTCCGTCGGCGGGATCAGGTTCGACTGGGTACGGATGATGTCCGGCAGCGCGAGCGCCTCGGCGCGCGGCAGCACCCGCACGGCCACCGACCGGTCGGCGGCCACCTCGGCGTTCACCAGCTCCTCGATGCGGGCCTTGAAGTCCGGCGGCACCTCGGGGAGGTTGAAGTCCATCCGCGCTTCTCCAACGTCCATATTGCCGCCGGTGACGAGCGCGCCGAAGTCGCGGAACACCACGCCGCAGAGCACGTGCAGCCCGGAGTGGGTACGCATCAGCATGGTCCGGCGGGTGTCCTCGACCGCGCCGACCACCTCGGTGCCGACCGGCGGCACCGGGTCACCCTCGGCCGGGATCAGCCAGAGGTCGTCGCCCTTGCGGGTGCCGACGATCCGGGTCTGTACGCCCTGCCAGAGCAGCACGCCGTGATCCGGCGGCTGCCCGCCGCCGCCGGGGTAGAACGCGGACCGGTCGAGCACGACGCCCTGCTCGGGGTCGGCCGCCAGCACCCGGCACGTCCACTCGCGCAGGGTCGGGTCGGCGAGGTCGAGCCGGTGCGTACGGCCGTGGTGTGTGACGCCCATGGACGGCGACGTTACCCGTTCAGGAACCCCGAGACGCGCTCCCGCAGATCGGCGCGCTCGGTCCAGAGCACGCCGGGACGGTCGTACACGTGCAGTGTGGCGTTCGGGAGCGCGGCGGCGAGCCGTTCGGCGACGGCGACCGGGTGCAGGTCGTCCTCGGCGGCGGCGATGACCAGGGCCGGCGCGGTGACCGCGGCGAGCGACCCGGCGTCGTCGAGCGGAGCCTGGGCCGCCAGGTCGGCCAGCCCCGGCGCGAGCCCGTCGCGCAGCAACTGGTCGAGCCGTTGCCGCAGGTACGCCCACCCGGCCGGGGTGTTGCGCACCGACGGCGGCAGCTCCAGCGACACCGCGTCGGCCAGCGCCGAGGCGTCGCCCTCGGCCACCGCGTCGAGCAGGCCGGTGAGCCGGGCGCGGGCCACCTCACCGCGCGGCTCGTCCAGCACGGCGGGCAGGAAGAACACGAGTCTCTCGAAGCGTTCCGGGCTCTCCGCGAGCAGCCGGCACAGCGCGCCCGCGCCGAGGCTGGCGCCGAACGCCCGGGTCGCGCCGCCCAGGTCGGCGACGGCTCGCAGGTCACGGGCGAGGTCCAGGTAGCTCCACGGCCCGGGCGGGGAGTCGGAGCGGCCGTGCCCGCGGAACTGGAAGAAGATGCGCCGCCCGGCCACGCCGCTGCCGAACGGACGGGTGGTGGCGATGCCGCTGCCGAGCCCGTGCGCGAACACTGTGACCGGGTCACCGGTGCCGGTGACCAGCCGTTCCAGGCTCACCCCGTGCGGAGTGGCGACCAGCTCCGTCTCCGGCTCGGGCAGCGCGGGGCGCCCGGTCCGGGGCGCGCCAGGACCGGGCCCCCAGGTGCGGGGACCGCCGTCCGGCGGCGGCGGCCAGCGGAAACCTCTCACCAGGACCCTCGGCCGTCGTGCAGGTCCCGCAGGCCGGGCCGCACGTCGAGCAGGTAGATGAGACCGGCCGCGATGCCGATCAGTCCGAACAGGCTGATCGGGCCGAAGCCGAGCAGGGTCAGCAGCAGGCAGACCGCCAGGATGGCGACCCAGCCGCCCTTGGGCAGCGTGCCGAGCGCGGCGAATCCGTCGCCGCGCTGGGTGACCGCGTGCACCAGCGCCACTCCCTGTACGACCAGGGCGAAGACGAGCAGGATCAGCTGGATCACGTCTTGGACTGCGAACGCGAAGATCGGCGCGGCGATGGCCATGGGGGCAAGCTTATGCCGAGACCCCGGAAACGTCCGACAAGACGTTGTCCGGGGTCCGGGTGGAGCAACGAATCACTCGGCGGCCGGGCGGGTCCGCTTCGTGGTCTTCGGCAGCTTCGCCGACGGGGTCGCCGGCTTGGCGGCGGTCGTCTTCGTGGCGGCCTTGGTCGCGGTCGCCTTGGTGGCGCGGGTCCGCTTCACCGCGGCCGGCTTGGCGGCTACCGCCTCGGCCACCTCGGCCGGGGTGGGCGCCTCGGTCGCGGCGGCCGTCGGCGCGGTCTCCGGCTTCGGGGCGACCTCGGTCGTCGTGGCGACCTCGGTGCCGGTGGCCTCGGTGGCCTCGATGTCGGCGTTCACCGTGTCGGCGGCCTCCAGCACCCCGGCGCCGACGACGCGCTCACCGCGGGCGACCAGCTCGGCGTACGCGGCCAGCGCGCGCTCCTGCGCGGCGTGCGCGCCGGCCACCACGACGGCGGCGTTGCGGGTGGCGGTCTCGCGGAGCTTGTCCAGGGTGGCGGCGTCCCGCAGCTTGTCCAGGTTGGCCGCCTCGCGCAGCTTCTCCAGGTTGGCGGCCTCGCGGAGCTGGTCGAGGTCGGTGGCGACGGCCCGCTCGCGCAGCCCGGTGGCGGTCTGGTTGGCGGTCCTCAGCGTCTCGGTGGCCTTCTGGCGCAGCTCGAAGCCGGTGACGACGGCCTTGCCGCCGAGGTCGGCGACGACCCGGGTGCCGAGGCCGCTGACCACTGTCGGCAGCTTGCGCAGCTGCTCCAGGGCCAGCTCACCGGCGCCGGCGGCGGCGTAGAGGGGTGCGGGGATGCGGTTGGTCTTCGGCTGGGTGGTCATGACTGCTCCTCCTCGGCCGCACCGGCGGCCTTCCGGGCCGCCCGGCGGGCGGTCGTGTGCTCGGGGGCGGCGGTGGTCGGCGCGGGCGCCGCGCCCGCTTCGGTGACGGCTACCGATTCGAGGACCGCCTCGGTCGGCGTGCCCTCCGGCGTGACGGGACCGGTCGCGGCCGCCGCCACAGTCGCCGGGGCCTCCGGCGCGGTGGCCGTCCCGGTCGCGGTGGCCGCTTCGGTCGCCTCGGCCAGGCGGGCGTTCTCGCGCCGGAACGTCTCGTAGATCTGGGTGAGCGACTGCTTCTGGGCCATGGTCAGCTCGGGGTCGACGGCGATCGCCGCGAGCACGCCCTGACCCTCCTTGTCGTCCAACAGCCCGGCACGCAGGTACATCGCCGGGGTGGAGACGCGCAGCGCGCTGGCGAGCTGCTGGAGCACCTCGGCGCTCGGCTTGCGCAGTCCGCGCTCGATCTGGCTCAGGTAGGGATTGCTGACGCCCGCCTGCTCGGCGAGCTGGCGCAGTGAGATCTTCGCGTTGCGCCGCAGGTCGCGAATGAACCCGCCGACATCGGGAAGGTCCTTGCTGGTGGCCATGACTCAACGCTAGCCCGGGCCGCTAACTCCTGCAAGCAAAACGCTAGCCAGAGTTAGCAGGGTCACTCGATGCGGGTTGCGGAGCCCATGTCCGGTCCGTACCGTTCTCGCTCGTGACCAAGATCGATATCAACGGCGCCCAGCTCGCGTACGACGAGAGCGGCACCGGAACCGCCGTGGTGTTGCTGCACGCCGGCATCGCTGACCGGCGGATGTGGCGCGGGCAGGTACCGGCGCTCGCGCAGCGGCACCGGGTGCTCGCCCTGGACCTGCGCGGCTACGGCGAGTCGGAGCTGCCGCCCGCGCCGTTCGCCCACCACGACGACGTTATCGGGCTGCTCGACGCGCTGGGCATCGAGCGGGCCGCGCTCGTCGGCTGCTCGTTCGGCGGCCGGGTCGCGGTGGACACCGCGCTCGCCCACCCGGAGCGGGTCTCGGCGCTGGCGCTCTTCGGCGCCCCGGTCTCCGGCACCGAGTGGTCCGAGGAGACCGAGCAGCTCTGGGAGGAGTTGGTCGGCGACGTGGACCCGGAGGACTTCGCCGCCACCGCCGCCGGGGAGGTGCGGTTCTGGGTCGTCGGCCCGACCCGCCGCCCGGAGGACGTCGACCCGGAGCTGATCCGGTTCGCCGAGGAGATGGACCGCCGCGCGCTCGCCGCCGAGCAGGCGCTGAGCGCGATCGAGGTGGGCGAGCTGGACCCGCCGGCCATCGACCGGCTGGGCGAGCTGCGCGTACCGGTGCTCGCCGGCACCGGCGCCGACGACCTGGCCGACATCCGCCGCCTGGCCGACCGCATCGCCGACGAGGCCCCGAACGGCGTACGCATGCAAGACGTCCCCGACGCCGCCCACCTGCTCCCCCTGGAGCGCCCGGCCGAGACCAACGCCGCCCTCCTGCCCTTCCTCCCCTGACCGCCCTCTCCCTGCGCCGCGCCGGGCCCGCCGATCTTGCAGTTGCGGCCCACCAGCCGTCCCGAATGTACGGCTTTCCAGGGCGGCAAGTGCAAGATCACCGAGGGCGGAGGCGGGAGGGCCGGGGCGGGGTCACCAGGTGGGGCGGACGGCGCCTACCGGGAGGCCGCCGCCGAGCAGGGGTGGCTCGGCGTACTCGGTGAGGATGGGAGCTCGCACATTCAGGCGAGCCAGGGCGGACACCAGGACGGGCGTGCGGGCTCTCGCCGCACCGTCGTCGATCTTCAGGGCCACGGCGCCGACCTCCGGGACCGCCGCCGCGATCACGCCCTCCGCGCCGATCTTGGCAAGCAGGCCGGGTACGCCGCGCATCAGCCGGGTGTCCTCCGCCTGGGTGCCGCCGACCAGTTCCGGGTACGCCCGCATCGCGTCCGCCACCGTCCGCTCGACGGTGCCTGGCTCGGCACCGACCAGCCGCAGGAACGCCCGCGCCAACCCGGTCAGCGAGACCGCGAGCACCGGCGCGCCGCAACCGTCGACGCCGACCGCTGCTGCCCGCTCCCCGGTGACCTCCTCGGTCGTGGCGGTCAGGTGCTGCTGGAGCGGGTGCTCCGGGCGCCAGTAGGCGTCCAGCGGCCAGCCCGCGGCCAGGCAGGTACGCAGCATGCCGGCGTGCTTGCCGGAGCAGTTCATCAGCACCCGGGCCGGACCGCCGCCGGCCCGCAGCACCGCCTCCCGGGCGGCTTCGCCGAACGGCAGGTCCGGCGGGCAGTGCAACGCCTCCTCGGTCAGGCCGGCGTCGCGCAGCAGCGCTGTCACCCGCTCGACGTGGAACTCCTCACCCGCGTGGCTCGCCGCGACCAGCGCCACGTCGGCCGGACCGGTGAGCGGCAGTCCGGCCCGGAGCATGCCGACCGCCTGCATCGGCTTGCTGGACGAGCGGGGGAAGATCGGCGAGGTGACGTCGCCGGCCCCGGCGACCGGCTCGCCGGCGGCGTCGAGCACCACCACGGAACCCCGGTGGAGGCCCTCCACGAATCCGGACCGGACCACCTCGGCGAGCGGCACGCCACCCTCGTACGTTTTTCCCACGGTATGGACCGTACCGAGGGGACGGACCGGATCGGCGGCGGGGTGACCTGCGACGCCGGCCGGGTAGGTACGGGGTCGCCGCCGGGTACGCCGCTTACCGGGCGGTGGCCGGGAGGCCGAGCAGCGTACGGGCCTCGGCAGTGGTCAGCGGAGGACGCTGGGCGAGCTGGGCGAAACCGACAGCCCGCGCGACGAGCTGCATGTTGGACTCCACCGGGCGCCCCTTGGCGTACGTGACCGTGTCCTCCATGCCGACGCGCAGGTGACCGCCGGTCGACAGCGAGGCCAGCATCACCGGGATGGTGCTGCGCCCGATTCCGGTGGCCGAGAACGTGGTGCCCTCGGGCAGGTCGCGCAGCATCTGCTGGGCCGCCACGAGCGTCGCGGTGGTGCCCGGCATCCCGCCCGGCACCCCCATCACGAAGTCGACGTGCACGTGCCCGCCGTGCGGCAGGCCGTACTTGCCGAGCAGCCGCTGCAACGCGCTGAGGTGGCCCAGGTCGAAGATCTCGTACTCGGGGACGACGCCGCGCTCCTGCATCCGGGTGTGCAGATCGACGATGAACTCCCACCGGTTGAGGAACACGTCGTCGCCGAAGTTGACAGTTCCCATGGTGCAGGAGGCCATGTCCGGCCCGGCGTCGAGCACCGCGAGCCGGGCAGACTCCGGGTCGGTCACCGCGCCCCCGGAGGAGAGCTGCACGATCAGGTCGGTGCTCTCCCGCAGCGCGGCCACGGTGTTGCGCAGCCGCCCCTGGTCGAGCGTGGGCCGCGCGTCGTCGTCGCGGATGTGGACGTGGATCACGGCGGCGCCGAGCGCCTCGCACTCCTTGGCGGTCAGCAGCAGCTCGTCGAGCGTCACCGGCAGCGCCGGCACCTCCGCCTTCGCCGACTCCGCGCCGGTGGGGGCAACCGTGATCAACGTCCCTGTCGTCATGCCCGGATCCTAGACCGGCGCCCGACACCCGGTCGACCGGAGGATTTCCGGCGTAAGCGGCGTTAAGAAGGGGCCCTTCCTCTACCGCAGGCGTTAATAGGGGGCCCTTCCTTAAACGTCGATCGCGGCGGCGCTGTCGCCGACGAGCAGGCGGGCGTCGTCGGGCGTGTTGCGCTTCAGGACCGCCAGCGCCACCTGACCCAGCTCGAAGTGCTGCACGGCGGTGCCCACGAAACCGACGGTCCGGCCGTCCAGCGTCACCGGCGTACCGGCGACGGGCGGCTGGTCGCTCGCCACGCCGTCCAGGTGCAGCAGGACGAGCCGGCGGGGCGGCTTGCCCAGGTTGTGCACCCGGGCCACCGTCTCCTGCCCCCGGTAGCAGCCCTTGTCCAGGTGCACGGCCGGTGCGATCAGGTCCACCTCGGCCGGGATCGTCCGGTGGTCGGTGTCCACGCCGGCGCGGGCCCGCTTGGCGGCGACCCGGATCGCCTCGTACGCCCACAGCCCGGCCGCCGGCACCCCGGCGCCGCGCAGCTCCGCCACCACCTCGGCCATGGCCGCCCGGGGCACGAGCAGGTCGACGCCGAGCGCCACCCGCCGGGCCCAGCCGCCGACGGGGAGGGGCTTGACGTCGTACACCACGGAGGGCCGCGCGGGCAGCTCACCGGAACGGAACTTCGGGCCCGGCACCGCGGCCACGTCGGGAGCGGCCAGCCCGGTGACGCCGAGCGTGTCGAGCGCACCGGGTGCCTCCGGCCCGACGAGCGACAGCAGCGCGTGGTCGGCGGTGGCGTCGCGCGGGTCGACCTTGCTGAAGAACCGCATCTTCTCCAGGTACGACAGCAGGCCCTCGGTCATTCCCGGCTCGGTGTCCAGCCAGGTGGTCTCGCCGTCGTCGGCGACCATCGCGTGCTGCTCGACGTGCCCGTGCGGGGAGAGCACCAGCAACTCGGTGCCCTGCCAGGGCGCCAGCGCGGCCAGGTGCTGGCTGGTGAGCGTGTGCAGCCAGCCGATCCGCTCCTCGCCGGGCACCGCGACCACGCCCCGGTGCGAGCGGTCGACCAAGCCCACGCCGGTGGCCAGGAGCCGCTGCTCGCGCATCGGGTCGCCGTAGTGTGCGGCGACCGGGCCGACCCCGGCCGCCCGGTGGGCCGGTTCCGGCTGGTCCCGGGTCAGGTCGTCGATGGCGTCGGTGGTCACCGCGCCCGCGATGTCGATCATGTGCGTTCCCCGTTCTTTGTGCAGCGGCCGCAGACCCCGAAGAGCGCGACATGCCCGATGTCGACCTGGAACCCGCGCTGCTCGTCCAGCTGGTCGGCGAGCGGGCGGAGCATCTCCGGGGAGATCTCGTCGATCGCCCCGCACTCCCGGCACACCAGGTGCACGTGCTGGTGCTCGCCCGCCGCGTGGTAGGTCGGCGAGCCGTGCGACAGGTGCGTGTGCGTCACCAGGCCGAGCCGTTCCAGCAGCTCCAGCGTGCGGTAGATGGTGGTGATGTTGACTCCGGCCGCCACCTCGCGGACCGCGGTGTGCACCTGCTCCGGGGTGGCGTGCCCCAGATCCAGGACGGCCTGGAGCACCAGCTGCCGCTGCGCCGTCAGCCGCAGCCCGCGCGAGCGGAGCATTTCCGCGAGGGAGGATTCGGACACCCTTCGATCATAGTTGGGCCGCCGCGCCGATCGGTCCACCGTCGAGGTACGCCACTACGCTGCGCCAGTGGGTACGACACGGGTGGCGGTGCTCGGCCGGGGGCTCGTGCCGGCGGGTGAGCCGGTGCTGCGCGGCGACGACCGGGGCGTCCTGCACGGTGACGGCCTGTTCGAGACGCTGCACCTGCGCGACGGCCGCCAGTGGCTGCGCGACGCCCACCTGGCCCGGCTGCGGGCCGGGGCGGCGGCGATCGACCTGCCGCTGCCCCCTGATGCCGCGCTCGTCGAGCTGCTGGACGCGGTGTGTGCCGGCTGGCCCGCGCACACCGAGGGCGCGTTGCGGCTGGTCTGCACGCGGGGACCGGAGGGCGGCGGGCCCCCCACGGTGTACGCCACGCTCGGCGAGGTGCCCGCGTCCGCCCGCCTGGCCCGGCGCGACGGCGTGACTGTCGCCACGCTGCCGCTCGGGGTGGCCGCCCGGTCCCGCCCGGAACTGCTGTGGCTGCCCAGCGGCGTGAAGTCCATCTCGTACGCGCTCAGCACCGCCGCGCGGCGGTGGGCGCAGCGGACCGGCGTGGACGACGTGCTCTGGGTCTCGACCGACGGCTACGTGCTGGAGGGGCCCACCGCGAACGTGGTGTGGCTGGCCGGCGGCCGTCTCCTCACGGTGCCGGCGGCCCGGACCGGGATCCTGCCCGGCGTGACCGCTCACCACCTGCTGAGCCGCGCCGCAGAGCTGGGCCTGGAAGCCGGCGAGCACCTGCCGACGGTGCCCGAGCTGCACGAGGCCGAGGCCGTCTGGCTGACCAGTTCGCTGCGCGGCCCGGCAGAGGTCACCACCCTGAACGGAACCCCCCGCCCGCGCTCCCCCCAGACCCGACGCCTGCAGACACTCCTGAACTTCCCCCCACCCCCACCCCGTTGATCATGAAGTTGGCGGCGCCGGGTGCCCGATTTGTCGCCGCCAACCTCATGATCGCCGGGAACGGAGGCGGGTCAGCCGGCCACCCGGGTCAGGCGGGCGGACAGGTGCGGGCTCAGGGGCTGACCCACGGCGGCCATCTCCTGCGCGTAGAGCAGGGCGCCCTCGACGATGCCGAACAGCCGGGCACCGGCGGTGACCTCCTTCGCCGTGGCGGTACGCACGACCGCGTCGGTGGCGAACTCGATCTGGGTGCCCTTGCGCTTGCCGATGTGCAGCTCCATCACACCGGTCGGCGTGGTCATCAGCGCCTCCAGCTCGTCGGTCACCCGCTCACCGTCGAGCACCGGGCGCCACCAGCCCACCTCACGACCGGCGGGGCGGACCGGGCGGCTCTGCTCGTCGAGGATCCAGGCCCGCGACTCGTAGAACAGGAACGGCCGGCCGTCGTGGCTGATCCGGATCTCCTGCGCGTAGTCGAAGTCCTCGATCGTCGGGAACCCACCCCGGCCCCGGCCACGCCACACCCCGATGTACGGCAGCAGGCCGTCCAGGCTCGGGTGCAGCTTCGGGCCGACGCGCAGGTCGTGACTCTCCTCGTACGGGTACTCCTCGACCGGCGGCGCGTTCAACCACGGCGGCTGAAGCGGATTCTCACTATTCACAGCGCCACCTTCGTTCGCGACTGCGGGGCTCGCAAAACCGGCTCACTCCTCGCGCTCACCATTTACCTCTAGCTATGCGGACCGCGACGTACACCAGGCCACCGGCGAGCGCGCCCAGGCCGGCGACCAGCAGGCTGACGAACCCGATCTCGGTAACCATCCGGGCCATCCTATGCTGGCGTCATGGCGCGCACTCTCGTCGTCAAGGCCACCGCCGGCGCGGACTCCCCGGAACGCTGCGCCCAGGCGTTCACCGTCGCCTCCACCGCAGCCGCGGCCGGGGTGGAGGTCTCGCTCTGGCTCACCGGCGAGTCCACCTGGTTCGCGCTCCCCGGGCGGGCGGAGACGTTCGAGCTGCCACACTCCGCGCCGCTCGGCGAGCTGCTGCACGTGGTTCTGACCACGGGCCGGGTGACCGCCTGCACCCAGTGCGCGGCCCGGCGGGACATCGGCCCGGACGACGTCATCCCCGGCGTACGCATCGCGGGCGCAGCGGTCTTCGTCGAGGAAGCGATGGCCGAGGGCGCGCAGGCGCTGATCTACTGAACTCGCCCGGGTTGTCCACTCTGCCCGGTGGGCCGATCCCAGCCCGACATGTCCGGATTACGCCTACCATGTGAACGTGAGTGAGGCGATCCAGCAGTTCTTCGCGTCGCTGCCTGCGCGCGCCGCGTCGGTACTGAGCAGCCCGATCGTCGGCACGCTCCAGATCGACCTGGCCGACGGCAACCGGACCGAGCACTGGTACGTGACGCTGGCCCCCGGATCGGCCCAGGTGAGCCGGAAGGAGCAAGGGCAGGCGGACGGCGTGCTGACCCTCTCCACCGAACTGTTCGAGAAGCTGGTCACCGGCCGCGAGGCCGGCATGGCGGCGGTGCTGCGCAACGAGGCCACCTTCAGCGGGCACGTCGTGCTGTTCCTGGCGTTCCGCCGGTTCCTGCCGCCCCGCCCCGACGTACGGGATCCGCGGGACGCCGCCCGCGACCACGTCCGGCGGCTGGCGTGAAGGACCGGGTCAGCATCCTCGACGGCAACACGTTCCTGGTCAGCGACGACCGCGGCAACATCCAGCCGTCGTACGACTTCCCCACCGGGCTGTTCTCCTTCGACACCCGGTTCCTCTCCACCTGGATCCTCACCCTCGACGGGCAACCCCTGCACGCGCTCTCCATCGACGACTCGCTGTCGTACAAGACGCGGTTCTTCCTGGTTCCCGGCGAGCCGACGCACTACCTGGACTCGAAGGTCTCGGTGATCCGCAGCCGCGCGATCGGCGGCAGCCTCGACGAGGAACTGACCCTGCTCAACCACGCCGACCAGGAGACGGAGTTCCGGCTCCGGCTGGAGATCGGGTCCGACTTCGCCGATCTCCTGGAGATCAAGAACCAGCGGGCGAAGAGGGGACACACCACGCCCACGGTGGGGACGAACGCGCTGCGGCTGACCTACCGCAGGGAGGCGTTCCACCGCGACACGCTGGTGACGAGCAGCGCGCCGGCCGAGGTCGACGAGAGCGGCATGACGTTCCGGGTCCGGGTCGGCCCGCACGGCGAGTGGACCACCCGGCTGAACATCGACACGGTCATCTACGGCGCCCGTGGCGAGGACGTCCGGGCCATCCTGCCGCTGGGCGGCCGGCGCACGGCGGCCGACATCGAGGTGGAGCAGACCGAGCTGATCGGCCGCGCGCCGAAGCTGGGCTGCGACTGCGAGCCGCTGGCCGGGGCGTACCGGCGCAGCCTCAACGACCTGGCCGCCCTCCGGTACGAGTCGATCGCGCTCGGCGTCCGGCTGCTCGCCGCCGGCCTGCCCTGGTTCATGACGCTGTTCGGGCGGGACAGCATCTTCACCTCGCTCCAGGTGCTGCCGTTCCTGCCCGAGATGGTCAAGCCCACCATCGTCATGCTCGCCGGCCTCCAGGGCAGCCGGGTCGACGACTTCCGGGACGAGGAACCCGGCAAGATCCTGCACGAGCTGCGCTACGGCGAGAGCGCCGGGTTCGAGGAGCAGCCGCACTCGCCGTACTACGGCGCGGCCGACACCACGCCGCTGTTCGTGATCCTGCTCGACGAGTACGAGCGGTGGACCGGTGACGCCGAGCTGGTGCGCAGGCTGGAACACGAGACCCGGGCGGCGCTGACCTGGCTGGACACGTACGGCGACCTGCTCTGCACCGGTTACCTCTGGTACATGTCCCGCAACCCGGAGACCGGCCTGCCCAACCAGTGCTGGAAGGACTCGCCGGACGCCATCTCCTACGCCGACGGGCGGATCCCCGAGTTCCCCCGGGCCACGTGCGAAATCCAGGGGTACGCGTACGACGCGAAGCTGCGCGGCGCCCGCATGGCCCGCACCCACTGGAACGACCCGGCGTACGCCGACCGGCTGGAACGCGAGGCGGCGGCGCTCAAGGAACGGTTCAACCGGGACTTCTGGATCCCGGACCGGGAGTACTACGCGCTGGCACTCGACCCGCGGGGCCGGCAGGTGGACGCGCTCACCTCCAACATCGGCCACCTGCTGTGGAGCGGCATCGTCGACGAGTCCCGGGCCCCCGCCGTCGCCGCCCACCTGCTCGGCCCGCGCCTGTTCTCCGGGTGGGGCGTGCGGACGCTCGCCGACGACCAGGGCCGGTACAACCCGGTCGGCTACCACGTGGGCACGGTGTGGCCGTTCGACAACTCGATCATCGCCTGGGGCCTGTGGCGGTACGGCTTCCGCCACGAGGCGGGCCGGATCTGCGACGCTCTGCTCAGCGCGTCCCACTACTTCGACGGGCGGCTGCCCGAGGTGTTCGCCGGCTACGAGCGCAGCCTCACCGACTACCCGGTGGAGTACCCCACCGCGTGCAGCCCGCAGGCGTGGTCCGCCGGCACACCGCTGCTGCTGCTACGGGTGATCCTGGGGCTGGAACCGCAGGGCGATCACCTGATCATCGACCCGGCCGTGCCGCCCGGGATGGGCCGGGTGGAACTGCTCGACATCCCGGGCCGCTGGGGACAGGTGGACGCGCTGGGCCGCAGCCGGGAGCCGCACGAGGAGCAGCCGTCGGCACTCACCCTGCCGGGCGGCTGACGTCAGGCGGTGCAGGGCGTGGTCACCGCGACCCGGACCCGCTGTCCGGCCCGCTGCGCCAGCACCGCCGGGTCGCCCGGGCGCGCGTACGCGTCGGCCGTGTCCACCACCGGCGCGGTGCCGCCGCCGAACGCGGCGGCCAGCGGCCGATCGGCCGGCACGGCCGCCTCGGACCGGGCGGTGCGGGCGGTCCCGCCGCCCGGGCAGGGCGCGGCCAGCACCTGGACCGGCCCGGTCGCGCCGCCCCACCGGCCCAGCGCCGACGCCAGCGCTGCCGACTCGGCGGCAGCGTCGGCGGACGGGGCCCGGTAGCCGGAACCCGTCGGGCGGCAGCCGGTGTCGGCGGTGAGCAGCAGCCGGCCCGGGCCACCGGCCCGGCCCTCGACCGTGACGAATTCGCCCGCGTCGGCGCGCAGCAGCGGCTCGCCGTCGAGCGTCGACACGCCGGCCCGCCATCCCGGCGGCAGCCGGTCGGCGATGCCGCGCAGCACGCCGCGTACGTCGTCGCCGCCGATCGCCACCTCGACGCCGCGCTCCAGCGTGGCGCCGTCGTCCATCGGCGTGATCCGGCAGCCGCGCTCCAGCCGGTCCGGCAGGAGCGCCGGTACGCCCGCGGCGCCGACCGCGGCGGTCAGCTCGCCGATCGCCCGGTCCACCACCGGCCCGGCCTGGTCCAGCGACCGCTGCTCCTTGACCGTCGGCGCGTCGGTGCGCACCGACCACCAGGTCAGACCCGCGAGCAGCACGGCCCACGCCACAGCGGCGGCCGTCAGCCAACGCAGCCGGCGTCGGCCGGCCGAGCCGGGCCGGCCGGGCGGGGTGGGCGGGGCGTAGCCCGTCTCGACGGCAGTCACCCGGCAATCGTGTCACGGCGGGCCACCCTCCTCGGCCCGGGTCCGCGTTGACGCCCGCCGGTCCGTCCCGCAACAACGGGACGGGTCTGGCTTAGCTCAGGGGCCGCCGACCAGCGTCGAGACGGTCCGCGCGAGCGTGTCGTTCAGCGTGACGAGTAACAGCAGCACCATCAGCAGAGCGATTAGGCGAGCGGTTCGGCCATCGCTGGCCAGGGCCCACGCAAGAAGCTGGTAGAGGCTCTGTGGCGTGGCCGCCCGGGCAGCCGAACGCTGGTCCGCGAGATCCTGCTCGCCGCGACGCCGCCGGGCGAACAGCACCCACCCGCTCAAGACCAGAAGAACGGCGCCCACCACCACGGCTTCGTGCTCACCCGCGACTTCCCCGCTAGTGGACATGCTCTGCCTCCTGTCTATGCGACCAACAACACGCATGATCAAAACAGCTCAGGAAAAATTCGGACATTGCGGAAGGATGGGAATCACAACTGCTTTTCGAGCCAGCCAGAAAATATCGGAAGTGGATTCGTCGGCGACCTGGTCAGCACCCTTTCCACTCGACCTCGGAGTCAGGAAACGTGGTCGGCATCACACCCTCAACAGTCCTCTTCTCCGTCGTTCACACGCACTTTTCCAGCCACCCGGGCATCCACTGTGAACAGAAGCAGACGCGACCGTCCGTCAAGGGTGCGAATCTCCCCCCACCGATGCGTGTCTGACGGCGCTCCATGAGAATGTCCGGGTGGACAAGGTGCAGCATCAGGTGCGGGATCTGATTCGCGAATGGCACGGCCGCGGTCATGGCGCCTTCAAGCATTTCTGGGACGAGGTCAAATCCCAGTACGATGTCACCTACAAGAAGTTGCTCGACGAGATCCGGGAGGGCGGGCGGGTCTCCTGGGATCTGCTCGCCCACAGCGTGCGGATCTGCGTACCAGCCGACGAAGCCGTCACCCGACTGGAGACGTACGCCGGGCTCTGGCAGACCCACCGTGGTGAAGCCCCGCCCGGCTACTGCGGCAGGATCGTCGTCGGCGACCTAGTCGTCCGCGAAGCGCTCGCCTCTGCGGCGGACGCCGGCGACGACCGGACTCGGATCGCCCTGCTCCAGCGTGAACGGGACGCCGCGCAGCACGCCCTGACCGACCACCACCGCCAGATCAGCGAACTCGAGCAGCAGGTGGACCGTCTCACCGAGGAGATGCGTCGTCAGACCCATGATGCTGAGACCGACCGTCGTGGTCTGATCCACAGCCTGGATGTGCTCACTCGTCGAATGCAACAGGATGTCGCCCGTCAGGAGGAGGAGAGCGCACAGCTCAGTGCCCGACTGGATCGGCTTGCGCGGGAGAACGAGGCACTGCTGACCCGGCAGGAGCGTCTCGCCGAAGAACGCGACGCCGCAGAGGCCCGGGCGGGGCAACTGCTCCGCGAACGCAACAACGCCGAGGACCGGGCCGAGCAGTTAGCCCTGAACCGGGATGACGCCGAGCGGCGTGCCCGCGTGTCGTTCGCAGAGCTGGCCGAACTCCGGGAGAGTGCCGCCAAGGAACGCCAGCGACTCAACCAGGTGATCGGAGACTTCGAGTCGCGGGTCGCCGCCCTCCACCGTGATCTCGACCGCGCCCGATCCGGTAACGGCCACAGCGACTGGACCGGCGACGACAGGCTGTCCCCACTGTCCGGCCACCGGTCCACACCCTGGGTGCTGGACCAGGAGCTTCCACCGCCGGACCATCGCAGGTCGCAGGTCCGGCCGGGCGACGAGGACGGCCTAGTCCAGGCCCCCTACCCGGGGTGACAGCCGGACCGACCGGGCAGCCGGAACGGCTCGTGGCCCGCCACCCGGGTGGGCGGCGGGCCACGATCTCCAGCGTGGGTCAGGCGGCGACCGAGACGGTCACCTCGTTGATCCCGCGGGCCGCGGACACGGCGGTGTCGCCGTTGCCGTGGCGGGACAGCGCGCGCAGCGTCCAGGAGCCGGGCGCGGCGAAGAACCGGAACTGCCCGGCCGCCGACGTCACCACCTCGGCGGTGAACTCGCCGGTCGAGTCGAGCAGGCGCACGTACGCACCCGGCACGACCTCACCGGACTCGGCCAGCACGCGGCCGGTGATGACGGTCTCCTTCTCCAGGTCCAGGCTCGCCGGGAGAGGGGCGGACTGGTCCGGCGCGGCGCAGCCGGCGGCAGCCGTCGAGGCGGCGGAGGCGGCGGTCATCAGGCCTCCCCGGGCTCGTCGCCGAGCGCCACCGGCACGCCGACGAGCGAGCCGTACTCGGTCCAGGAGCCGTCGTAGTTCTTCACGTTGCGGTGCCCGAGCAGCTCCTGGAGCACGAACCAGCTGTGCGAGGAGCGCTCGCCGATCCGGCAGTACGCGATCGTCTCCTTGCCGTCGTCCAGCCCGGCGTCGGCGTAGATCTTGCGCAGCTCGTCGTCGGACTTGAACGTGCCGTCCTCGTTGGCCGCCTTGGACCACGGGACGCTGATCGCGGTCGGGATGTGGCCGGCCCGCTGCGCCTGCTCCTGCGGCAGGTGGGCGGGGGCGAGCAGGCGACCCGCGTACTCGTCGGGGCTGCGCACGTCGACCAGGTTCTTGGTGCCGATCGCGTCGACCACCTCGTCGCGGAACGCGCGGATCGAGGTGTCCGGCTCCTGCGCGACGTACTGCGTCTTCGGCCGCTCCACCACGTCGGTGACGAGCGGACGGGCGTCCAGCTCCCACTTCTTGCGGCCGCCGTCGAGCAGCTTCACGTCACCGTGGCCGTAGAGCTTGAAGTACCAGTACGCGTACGCGGCGAACCAGTTGTTGTTGCCGCCGTAGAGGATCACGGTGTCGTCGTTGGCGATGCCCCGGTCGGACAGCAGCGCCTCGAACTGGCTCTTGTTGACGAAGTCCCGGCGGATCTGGTCCTGGAGGTCGGTGCGCCAGTCGAGCTTGACGGCGCCGGTGATGTGCCCGGTCTCGTAGGCCGAGGTGTCCTCGTCGACCTCGACGAAGACGACGCCCGGGGCGCCGAGGTTCTTCTCGGCCCACTCGGCCGAGACGAGTGCGGTGTCGCGACTCATCAGATCACTCCCTGGTGAGGATGGTTTGGTGAGCCTGCGCGTGGAGATCGATGTCGATGGTTGTCGCACCACACGCGGACCCTGAGCTAGGTACGGATCACGGGTACGTGCGACGGCGCCGCTGCCGGGCGTTGAGGAGGGGGAACCGAAAGGTTCGTGGACCCTGGACGACCGCCGTTCAGGCGGCCGGAGACAGCCCCGCCGTCAGATGACGGGGCGACACAGGCAGGTGGCCACGCGGCACAGGTCGACCGCGCGCCGTTTGGTGAGGTGGGTCCCCATGGGCAGGGAGATTACCAGCCGAGGCGACAGCTGCCACCAGGCCGACCAGCATCCGGGACGGCAGGCCGGCTTTCAGCCGGCGGAGTTGATGGGCACGTTCGCCGCGTCCGCCGTGACCACCAGGCCCTCCGGCTTCGGCTCCACCTTGCGCAGGTTGAGCTGGAACGGCAGCTCCGGCAGCGGCACGTCGATCGAGATGCCCTGCGCGTACCGGGTCAGCGCGGCCCGCGCCAGCGGCACGTTCGGCAGGCCCTCGGCGCTGAGGTCGTTGAAGCGCAGCGCCACCTTGTTGCCGACCACCGTGACGTCGGCGGTGCCGTTGACGGTGAGCTTGATGCCGAGGACGTCCACCGGGGCGGTGACCGCCAGCTTGCCGTTGCGCTCGCCCAGCGTGAGCCCGGGCCGGTCCAGCAGCTTGGCCAGGCTCTCGTAGGTGACGGTGCCCCGCCCGTCGACGCTCTCGGCCACCACCTCGCCCCGGCCGGAGCGCAGCGTGTCCAGGGAGGCGGTCACGTTTCGCGCGTCCACGTCGAGCTTCGGCACCTCGACGGCGTCGCCCTGCACGTCGCCGCGCACGTCGGTGAGCTGGATCGAGATGCGCTCGTACCGGCCGTCGAGCACCTGGGTGAGGAACGGGAACCCACCCACCTCGACCTGCGGTGCGGCGGACTGCGCGTCCTGCTTGGCGATCTCCTGCCGGACCTGGTCGGCGATGGCGCGCTCGGCCACCCCGGCGGCGACCCGGTCGGCGACGACGAGCAGACCGGCCAGCACCAGCAGCAGGACGAGGAAGCCGATCAGCACCTTCCGGCCCCGTCGCCGGGGTCGGCCCTCCGCCGGATACGCCTCTGCCACGCCGCCTCCCGTCCTCACCGCCGTCACCGCGCCTCGCGGCGCAACCGTACTTACCCGAGTCGAATCCGCCCCAACCGCGTCACAGGAACAGCACGCACATCGCGTACGCGGCGGGCGCGGCCAGCGCGAACCCGCCCAGCGGCCCCTGCATGTGCCGGGCCACCCACATGGTCGGCGGTTCACCGGCCATCAGGCGGCCCGCCTCGGCGTACCCCACCGCGAGGTCGGCCAGGACGGCGGTGGCCGCGCTGACCACGCCGACCAGGGCGGCGCTGGTCGGGGTGAAACCGACCAGGTAGCTGCCGAGCACGGCGCTGGTGAGCGTGCCGAGCATGGCGCCGACGACCACGCCCGCCGCGCCGCGCGGCACCTGCGGGGCGAGCCGGGGCCACGGTGCCACCGCGTCGGTGAGCCGGGCGACGAGCAACGCCACCCCGGCGGCGGTGAGGCAGACCGTGATGGCCTGGGTGCCCTTGGGGATCCGGCTGAGCACGATGAGCGTGGCGAACGCGACCACGCCCACCACGATGAGCAGGGTGCCGCCGAGCGAGTCGGTCACCCGGACCCGGTCCACCCGCCGCACGAGCTGCCCCAGCACGGCGAGCAGAAGCCCGGCTGCGGCGGCGTAACCGAGCGGGGCCAGGCCGGCGATGTCCGACTGCACGGCGGCGACGTCGGCGATCACCGCCGTCGCGGCGCTGACGAGCGCGACGACGAGCAGCGCGGGCGGCCGCATGGCCATCGTCCAGGCCAGCACGAACAGCAGCTGGACGCCGAAGATGATCGCGGCGAACGGCAGCCGGTGCCCCGGGCCCGAGGTCTGCGCGCCAAGCACGAGGCCGACGCCGAGCAGCGCGGCGAAGCCGGCGACGGTGAGCGCCAGCGGGCGGCGGACCGGGACCGGCGGCACCTCCTCCTCGGGCTCCTCGTCGGACTCGTCGTCGGGACGCCGGCCGGGGCCGCCCTTGCGCAGCCGGCGCGGGCCCTTGCGTTCCGGTCGGTCACCTTCCTCGTCCGCGGGCCCGGTGCGCGGGGCGGGCGGGTAGCCACGGGCGGGGGCGGACGAGCCGGTCGGCGGCTCGTCGGCCCACGGGTCACGACCGGTGTCGCGCGAGGTGGAGGGAAACACGCCCCGATCGTGCCAGACCCGGGCGGCTCGGCGGAGGCCCCGGTTTCGTCGACGTTAAAACCTGCGCCGCGATCGAGGGCAGAAAGGGCAAACGGTAAATCGCGCGAAGGTGACGTCCGGTCCATCGGTTACGCTCAGGCCGTTACCCGCCCGTCGACGACGCCGGGACCCACGCAAGTTCACAGCGCCGCCCGCACCCGGGCGTGTTGCTGGTCGCGTGCGGCCGAAGGGCCGCCGGGACGGAGGTGATCGTGGAGCTCCTGCTGCTCGTGACCGCGCGGGCCGGCGAGCCGTCGGCGGTGCTGCCGGCACTCGACCTGTTGCCGCACTCGGTTCGCACCGCACCCCGCGACGTCCGCACGCTGGTCTCCGGCCCGACCCCGGACGCCGTCCTGGTGGACGCCCGCTCCGAACTGAGCGAGGCGCGTGCCACCTGCCGGATGTTGCACGCCACCGGGCTCGGCGTACCACTCGTCGCGGTCGTCACCGAGGCCGGGCTGATCGCGCTGAACGCGGACTGGGGCGTCGACGACGTGATCCTGGCCGGCGCCGGGCCGGCCGAGGTGGAGGCCCGGCTGCGGCTCGCGGTGGGCCGGATCAGCAACGCCACCGCAGGCGCGGGCGGCTCGATCCGGGCCGGCGAGCTGAACATCGACCCGGACACGTACGCCGCCAAGCTGAAGGGCCGCCCGCTCGACCTCACGTACAAGGAGTTCGAGCTGTTGAAGTTCCTGGCCCAGCACCCGGGGCGGGTGTTCACCCGGGACCAGTTGCTGCGCGAGGTCTGGGGCTACGACTACTTCGGCGGCACCCGGACGGTGGACGTGCACGTGCGGCGGCTGCGCGCCAAGCTCGGCTCGGAGTACGAGTCGATGATCGGCACCGTCCGCCAGGTGGGCTACAAGTTCGTGGTCCCGCCGTCGCGCTCACTGCCGGAGTCGGAGCCCGCCCCGCTGCCCGTCTGACCGCCCACGCCCCGCCCCACTAGAGGGCACTTTACCCATACGCCCTTTTTGCCCGATCAGTCAGCCATATCCTGGCTGCCGGAATTGTCGGGCTAAGGGGGCGGCGGTGCGTGCGGTGGACACGGGGGCGACGAACGGCCGGTGCCGCTGATGCGGGGCTCGACGTTGCGCGCCTTCGGACTCGTGACAGTGGTGCTCGCCGGCCTGCTCGGATCGGCCTTCGCGCTGGGCCGCAGCCTGGTGCCCGACCCGCATCCGTCGGCCGCCGGGGTCGCCACCACGCTCACCGGACCGCGTTACGGCGACCAGCCACCCTCCACCGACTTCCCGGACGGCACGGCCAGCGCCCGGCCGGGCCCCGACGCCGCGCCGGACGCCGCCCCGATGGAGCCCGGCGGCGACGGCCCGTACGGCGCCCTGGTCACCACCGGTTCGACCGGCGTCGCGCTGACCTTCGACGACGGCCCCGATCCCCGCTGGACGCCGCAGGTGCTCGCGCTGCTGGCCCAGTACGGCGTGAAGGCGACGTTCTGCGTCGTCGGCGAGAACGTCGAGGCCCACCCCGATCTGGTCCGGTCGATCGTGGCCGAGGGCCACACGCTGTGCAACCACTCCTGGAACCACGACGTCAGACTGGGCAAGCGATCACCGGCGATGATCCGGGCCGACCTGCTGCGCACCAGCGACGCGATCCTGGCCGTCGCGCCCGACGCGCGGATCGAGTACTACCGCCAGCCCGGCGGGGCCTGGACGCCTTCGGTCATGTCGGCCTGCGCCGACCTGAATCTCACCCCGCTGCACTGGAACGTGGACCCGTCGGACTGGAGGGCGCCGGGCGCCACCGCCATCGAGGCACTGGTCCGCTCGCAGGTGGGCCCCGGCGCGATCGTGCTCATGCACGACGCGGGCGGGGACCGGTCCGGCACCGTCAGCGCGTTGCAGCGACTCCTGCCCGAACTGGTGTTCCGGTTCGCGCTGGAGCCGCTGCCGGTCGGCAGTCCGTGACGAGCGCCACCGATCGCCGTCGCCGTCCGGCGCGAACCGCGGCCCGCCTGCCGCTACCGTGACTCAGATGAGCAGCACCGAGCCGACGAGTGGTCCCGCCGCCGACCGGGTCACCTGGGCGGACCGGCTGACGCCGGACGAGGTCACCGAGGTGCTGACGCTGGCCCGGGCCGCCGGTGACGCCGACGGCGCCGACCCGCTCGACGAGCACGTGCTGCTGCGCCTGCGCGACCCCGAGGCGCCCGCCGTGCACCTCACCGCCCGGACCACCGACGGCACCCTCACCGGGTACGCGCACCTCGACACCACCGCCCCGGCCGAGGGAGTCGGGGTGGAGATGGTCGTGCACCCCGCGTACCGGCGGCGGGGTTCCGGCCGGGCTCTGGCCCGTGGCGTGGTGGCCGCCGCCTCCGGGCCGCTGCGCGCCTGGGCGCACGGCGACCACCCGTCGGCCGCCGCGCTGGCCGTCGACCTGGGCTTCGCCCGGGCGCGGGTGCTCTTCCAGATGCGCCGTCCGCTGACCGCCGAGCTACCGGCGCCGGTCGTGCCGGACGGCGTGACGCTGCGCGGGTTCCGTCCGGGCGAGGACGACGAGGCCTGGCTGGCGGTGA
This sequence comes from Micromonospora sp. WMMB482, assembly GCF_019038635.1. NCBI lineage: Bacteria > Bacillati > Actinomycetota > Actinomycetes > Micromonosporales > Micromonosporaceae > Micromonospora > Micromonospora sp. WMMB482. The sequence goes on from NZ_JAHOPD010000020.1 coordinate 1,666,488, forward strand.
ACAACGCCGCCTTCGCCCAGCACCCCGAGCAGGGCCGGTGGACGCTCGACGACCTGCGCGTCCGCATCGCGGAGCCGTGGTTCGACAGAGCCGGCTTCCTGCTCGCCGTCGACTCCGCCACCGGGCGTCTGCTCGGCTTTCACTGGACCAAGGTGCACGAGCGGCCGGGGTCGGCCCGCATCGGCGAGGTCTACGTGCTGGGCGTCGACCCGTCCGCGCACCGGGGCGGACTCGGCCGGGTGCTCACCGCCGCCGGCCTGACCCACCTGCGCGACGAGCGCGGGCTGGACCGGGTGATGCTCTACGTGGACGAGAGCAACACCGCCGCTGTCGCGCTCTACGAGCGGCTCGGCTTCGCGCGCTGGTCCGCGCACGTCAACTACCAGCTCGGCTGAGCGCCCGCCGACCCCGGAAAATCGCCACAAAGGCGATGCCGGGCTGCTAGTTCACGAAATGGACAACCCCTCCTCAGCATACGGCCACTTCGCCGGCCGGACCTGTTCACCGTGCGTTCACTTACGTCCGGCGAACCGTCCACCTGGCCCTCCTACCTTTCGTGTCAGCCGGTCAGCGCCGGCCCCCGGCACCCCGGGCGACCTGACCAAAGACGTGAAGGGAAACCCCTCAAGTGAAGCTCCAGCGGCACGGCGCCATCGCCTGTCTCGCTCTTACCGCGGTTCTCGGTCTCAGCGCCTGCGGCTCGGACAACAACGAGCCGGCCGGCGCCTCCGGCTCCGGCTCCGCCGCCGCGGTGGACTGCGCCACGGGCACGCTGAACGCACAGGGCTCCTCCGCCCAGAAGAACGCCATGGCCGAGTGGATCAAGGCCTACCAGCAGAAGTGCTCCGGCACCACGATCAACTACGAGCCCAGCGGCTCGGGCGCCGGCATCCAGGCGTTCATCGCCGGCACCGCCGACTTCGCCGGTTCGGACTCCGCCCTCAAGCCGGAGGAGCAGCCGCAGGCCGACGCCAAGTGCGCCGGCGGCCAGGCGCTCAACCTGCCCATGGTCATCGGCCCGGTCGCCGTCGTCTACAACGTCAGCGGCGCGGACAACCTTCAGTTCAGCCCGGCCACCCTGGCGAAGATCTTCGCGGGCAAGGTGACCAAGTGGGACGACGCGGCGATCAAGGCCGACAACCCGGACGCCACGCTGCCGTCGACCGCGATCCAGGCGGTGCACCGCTCCGACGAGTCGGGCACCACCGACAACTTCACCAAGTACCTCTCCAAGACCGCCGAGGCGGACTGGACGCTCGGTAACTCCAAGGCGTGGAAGGCCCCGGGCGGCGTCGGCGCGGCCAAGTCCGACGGTGTGGCCAGCAAGGTCAAGAGCACCGACGGCACCATCAGCTACGTCGAGTGGTCGTACGCCGAGAACTCCGACCTGAAGATGGCGAAGATCAAGAACGGCAACGGCGAGTTCGTCGAGCTGACCGGCGACTCGGCCGGCAAGACCATCGCCGGCGCCAAGTTCGAGGGTCAGGGCAACGACCTGAAGATGTCGATCGACTACAACACCAAGGAGGCCGGGGCGTACCCGATCGTCCTGGCGACCTACGAGATCGTCTGCAGCAAGGGCCTCGCCGCCGACAAGCTGCCGCTGGTCAAGGGCCTGCTCGGCCACGCCGCCAGCGCCGAGGGGCAGAAGGAGCTCGTCGAGCTGGGCTACGCGCCGCTGCCCGAGACCGTCCGCACCAAGGTCGAGGCCGCGGTCAAGAGCCTCTCCTGACGCTCTGACCGACACCTCCTCAACACGAAGCGAGCGAGCAGATGGGTGACACCCCTCACCGCTCGGCGCACGCCGGCACCGGCGGGAACCCCGTGACCCCGAGTCACGAGCGACCCGCCGGTGCCTCGGCGCGTGTGGCCGAGCGCCCCGGTAACCCGGGCCGCCCCGACGGTGGCCTCGGCGGCGGCGGTGCCCTCCCCCGGGCCCGCGCCTTCGGCGCGGAACGGGCGTTCCGCGGCCTGACCCTGGCCGCCGGCACCACGGTCCTGGTGGTCATCGCGGCCATCGCGATCTTCCTGATTGCCAAGGCCGTCCCGGCACTGCAGGCCAACACCGAGTCGTTCTGGACGTTCGAGGGCTGGTTCCCGAACGACAACCCGCCGCAGTTCGGCATCGGCGCGCTCGCCTTCGGCACGGTCCTGAGCTCGCTGCTGGCGCTGCTCATGGCGGTGCCGGTCGCGCTGGGCATCGCCCTGTACCTGTCGCACTACGCTCCCCGGCGGCTCGGCAACGCCCTGGGCTTCCTGATCGACCTGCTGGCCGCCGTGCCGAGCGTGGTCTTCGGCCTCTGGGGGCGGGACTACTTCGCCCAGCCGGTCGCCGACCTGTCCGCCTGGCTGAACAAGTACTTCGGCTGGATCCCGATCTTCGGCGACGGCCCGTACGGCAACTCGATCCTGCTCGGGTCCGTGGTGCTCGCCATCATGGTGCTGCCGATCGTCACCTCGCTGTCCCGCGAGGTGTTCCGGCAGACCCCGACCGCCAACGAGGAAGCCGCGCTCGCGCTCGGCGCCACCCGCTGGGAGATGATCCGCACCGCGGTCCTGCCGTACGGGCGGCCGGGCGTGATCGCCGCGGTGATGCTCGGCCTGGGCCGGGCGCTCGGCGAGACCATCGCGCTGGCGCTCACACTCGGCTCGACGTACGCCATCTCGTTCAACATCCTGCAGAGCGGCGGCAACTCGATCGCCGCGAACATCGCCAACCGGTTCGCCGAGGCGAACGACACCGGCCGAGGCGCGCTGATCGCCTCCGGCCTGGTGCTGTTCGCGATCACGCTGATCGTCAACATCACCGCCCGGGCGATCATCTACCGGCGGCGCGAGTTCACGGAGTCGGCCGCATGACCACTACCCTCACCCCCCGCCGCCCGCGCCCGTCGGCCCAGCCGGCCACGCTGCGGGCGAGGCGGCTTCCCGCGTACGCCGCTCCGGCCATCGCCGTCGCGGCGCTGCTGCTCGCGGCGGCCCTGGTGTACGGCGCCGGCATCGGCGGCCCGGTCCTGGTCGTGGTAGTCGGCGCGCTGCTCTACCTGGCCGGTCTCTTCGTCGCGGCCAACGCGGTGGAGGGCCGCCGGTCGGCCCGCAACCGCACCTGGAGCGCGCTGATCCACTCCGCGTTCGTGCTCGCGGTGCTGCCGCTGGCCTCGGTGGTCTGGACGCTCGTCAGCAAGGGCTCCGAGCGGCTGGACGCCAACTTCTTCGGCACCTCGATGAACAACATCGGGTCGCGGGACGCCAACGGCGGCGCGTACCACGCGATCGTCGGCACGTTGCAGCAGGTGGGCATCGCCACCCTGATCACGGTGCCGCTCGGCGTGCTCTGCGCGATCTACATCGTCGAGTACGGCCGGGGCCGGTTCGCGTTCACCATCCGCTTCTTCGTGGACGTGATGACCGGCATCCCGTCCATCGTCACCGGCCTGTTCGTGCTGGCCTTCTGGGTGCTGATCGTGTCGCCGTGGTTCAACGACGGCCGGCCGGGCTTCTCCGGATTCGCCGCCGCGCTGGCGCTGAGCGTGCTGATGCTGCCCACTGTGGTCCGCTCCACCGAGGAGATGCTCCGCCTCGTGCCCGCGCCGCTGCGTGAGGGCGCGTACGCCCTGGGCGTACCGAAGTGGAAGACCATCCTGCGGGTCGTGCTGCCGACCGCGCTGCCCGGCATCGTCACCGGCATCATGCTCGCCATCGCGCGGGCCGCCGGTGAGACGGCGCCGGTGCTGCTCGTCGCCGGCGGCGGCGCGGCGATCAACTTCAACCCGTTCGAGAACAACCAGTCGTCGCTGGCCCTCTTCGTCTACCAGCAGGCCGGCGAGGCGTCGAGGTACTCGCCGGCCCGGGCGTGGACCGCGGCGCTGACCCTGGTCGCCCTCGTCCTCGTCCTCACCGTCGCGGCGAAGTTGCTGGCCCGTCGTAACCGGCTCAGCCGATGAACCCCGGAGGTACCGCCACCATGGCCAAGCGCATCGAAGCCACGAACGTGACCGCCTACTACGGCGGGTTCAAGGCGATCGAGAACATCAACCTGACCGTCGAGCCGAAGACCGTCACCGCCCTGATCGGGCCGTCCGGCTGCGGCAAGTCCACGTTCCTGCGGTCGATCAACCGGATGCACGAGGTGCTGCCCGGTGCCCGGGTCGAGGGCAGCCTGACCATCGACGACCAGGACATCTACGACCGCGACGTGGACGTCACTGCGGTCCGCCGGATGATCGGCATGGTCTTCCAGCGGCCGAACCCGTTCCCCACCATGAGCATCTTCGAGAACGTGGTGGCGGGTCTGCGGCTCAACGGCGTCCGGCGCAAGTCGATCCTGGAGGAGGCGGCCGAGAAGGCGCTCCGCTCGGCGAACCTGTGGGACGAGGTGAAGGATCGCCTCGGCAAGCCCGGCGCGGGCCTGTCCGGCGGTCAGCAGCAGCGGCTCTGCATCGCCCGCACCATCGCGGTCGAGCCGCAGGTGGTGCTGATGGACGAGCCGTGCTCGGCGCTGGACCCGATCTCGACGCTGGCCATCGAGGATCTGATGTTCCAGCTCAAGGACAAGTTCACCATCATCATCGTCACGCACAACATGCAGCAGGCCGCCCGGGTGTCGGACCGGACCGCCTTCTTCTCGATCGAGAAGACCGGCGACCCGGGCCGCCTCATCGAGTACGACAACACCCAGAAGATCTTCAGCAACCCGGCCCAGAAGAAGACCGAGGACTACATCACCGGCCGCTTCGGCTGAGGTGTAAGGAGGGGCCCCCTGTTAACGCCTCCGGTAGAGGAAGGGGCCCTTCTTAACACCGCCGGCCCCTGCGATCAGCGCAGGCGGAAGCTGGGCTCGGCGCCATCCAGTCCCTCGATGTACGGCATGATCGGCGTACCCGGGTCTCGTTCCGCCGCCGCGCGGGCCACGTCGGCGAGGTCGCCCGCGGCGGCGACCTCGGCGAGCGTGACCATGGTCGGCGGCAGCATGGTCAGCTCGCCGGCCTCCGCCCGGGCCAGGGCGTCCGCCGGTCGCAGCCACAGCGTGTGGTCGGCCTCGCCGGAGACGTCCCGGGTCCGCTGCCCCGCGGGCAGCAGGGCGAGGAAGAAGTACGTGTCGAAGCGGCGCGGCTCGAACTCCGGGGTGATCCACCGGCTCCACGGCAGCAGCAGGTCGGACCGGAGCGTCAGGCCCCGACCGGCCAGCAGGTCCGCGAAGCCGGCCCGCCGCCCCTCCAGATCCTGCCGGGCCGCCTCCCAGTCGTCGCCGCTCACGTCGCCGACGACCGTGTCGGGGTCCGGACCGGCGAGCAGCACGCCCGCCTCCTCGAAGACCTCGCGAGCGGCGGCGCACACCACCGCCTGCGCGGCGGACGGGTCGAGCCGGAGCCGCTCCCCCCAGGACGCCGGTTCCGGGCCGGCCCAGCCCAGGTGCGCCTCCGAGTCGGAGCGGTCCACCCCGCCGCCGGGAAAGGCGTACATGCCGCCGAACGTCATCGCGGCCACCCGGCGGATCATGTAGACCTCGAATCGGTCACCGGCCGGGCGGAGCAGCAGGACGGTGGCGGCGACCCGGGGTACGGCGGGCACGGCGCCCTCGGCCCGGAATCGGCGGGCGTGCTCCACCAGGGCGGGGGGTGCGGCGAAGCCGTCGATCGTCATGCGCCGAGCCTAGTGCCGTACCGCGCGACGCCGCCCCGCCGCCCGATGGCGTCCTCGCCCGGTTGCGGGATGCTCGTCGTGTGACGGATCTCGACAACCAGGCGGGATACTGGAATTCCACGGGTACCGCGAAGGCTTTCGGCCACCCGGTCGAACGTCTGTGGCTGGACGGCATCACGCGTTCTCGACTACGGGTGCGGTTACGGTCGGCTGGCGGGGCTGCTCGTACGGTGGGGCTTCGAGAACGTCGAGGGGGTGGATGTCGCACCCGCACCCCGTCTCGTCACCCGCGCGAAGGAGGAGCAACCCGGCGCGCGATTCACGGTTCTCACCAGTCCTCCGCAGCTCGACCACCAGGCACTCCGGTCGTGCCCGCCGGCGCATGCGCCCGCGCTCCACAAGCGGCGAACCAATCACACTGTGTAGTTTCTCGCCCGGCCGGTGGGACACTCCTCCGCCGCCTTTGCTCTGCAGCCGAATCCGCAACGGTGACCCTCCGCGAGCGGTGCGCAAAAGGCTGCAGAGCAAAGGGGCGGAGAGGACCGTCACCGATCCGGGAGCAGGCCGGGGTTCTGTCCGATAAATCCCTTCTGGACACCGTCCTGACGAGCAGGCAGACAACTGCCGTCACGCTGAGCAATCTGCACGCTCCGTGTGCGCCGGAGCCCCGACATCAGGTGGACGGTCCGAGGGCTCAGCGACAGAGGCGGCAAACCCTCCTCCCGCACCGGTCCCAGCGCCGCCGGACGGCCCGGCGGCGCTGGGCACGGGGCTGCGGCGCCCGGCCGCGCCTGGCAGGGTCGTGACCCGTGATCGACGATTTCGCGAAGGAGTACCTGCACCACGACCTGCGCCAGATCCGCGAGGCGATGCTGTGGAAGCTCGACGGGCTGTCCGAGTACGACGTGCGCCGTCCCCTGACCGCGTCCGGCACCAACCTGCTCGGCCTGGTCAAGCACCTGGCGATGTCGCAGGCCCGATACCTCGGCGAGGTGTTCGGCAGGCCGTTCCCGGAGCCGTTGCCGCGGTGGGACGCCCCGGATCCGGACGGCACCGACATGTGGGCGAGCGAGCACGAGACCCGCGAGGAGGTGATCGGCCGCTACCGGCGGGCGTCGGAGCACGCGGACGCGACGATCGACGCCCTCCCCATCGACGCGCCCGGCCACGTGCCGTGGTGGCCCCGCCCGCACGTCAAGCTGTTCAACGTCATGGTGCACGTGCTGACCGAGACCAGCCGACACGCCGGACACGCCGACATCCTGCGCGAGCAGCTCGACGGCTCGACCGGGGCATGGGCCGAGTACGCGCACCTGGAACCCGGCCAGCCGACGCTGACGGCGCGGCGGGCGATGATCGAGCGGGCCGCCCGCGCCGCCGCCGACACCCGCCGGTGAGCCGTCCCGACGGGTGGATCTCCCTGCCGGTCGCGGAGCAGCAGAAGATAGCGTGCCGGGCATGACGCGTTGGGGAATCCTGGCCACCGGAAACATCGCCGCCCGCTTCGCCGAGGATCTGCGGCTGGTGCCCGACGCCGAGCTGGTCGCGGTCGGCTCGCGTACCCGGGAGAGCGCCGAGCTGTTCGCGCGCCGGCACGACGTGCCGCGGGCGTACGCCTCGTGGGCGGAACTGGCCGCGGACCCGGACCTGGACGCGATCTACGTGGCCACACCGCACGCCGCGCACCACGAGGCGGCGCTGGCGTGCCTGGCCGGCGGCAAGGCCGTGCTGGTGGAGAAGCCGTGCACGCTGGACCTGCCGACCACCACCGAGCTGGTGGAGACGGCCCGCGCCCGAGGGCTGTTCCTCATGGAGGCCATGTGGATGCGGACGAACCCGCTGATCCTGCGCGTGCTGGAGCTGATCGGGGACGGCGCGATCGGTGAGGTGACGCACGTACGGGCGGACTTCGGCGTGGCCGGCCCGTTCCCGCCGGAGCACCGGATGCGGGCCCGCACGCTCGGCGGCGGTGCGCTGCTGGACCTCGGCGTGTACCCGCTGAGTCTGGCCCACCTGGTGCTCGGCGCGCCGCAGCACGTGCAGGCGTGGGCCAAGCTGACCCCGGAGGCGGTGGACGAGAACACCGGCATGGTGCTCGGCTGGGACTCCGGCGCGGTGGCCACGCTCAGTTGCGGCATGGTCGGCGCGACGGCGATCACCGCGTCGATCACCGGTACGACCGGCCGGATCGACCTGCCCGAGCTGTTCTTCCGGCCCGCGCACGTGGTGCTGCACCGGGCCGGCACCGAACCGGAGACGATCCCGGCGGACCTGACCGGCGGCGGCTACCAGTACGAGGCGATCGAGGTGCAGCGCTGCCTGGCGGCCGGGCTGACCGAGAGCCCGCTGGTGCCGCACGCCGCCACGCTCGAGGTGATGGGCCTCATCGACGACATCAAGGCCCGGATCGGCGTCTCCTACGCGTGAGGGGTTCCCCGCCACGGCGGGGAACCCCTCGGCGTCAGTGCACTCAGAACAGGGGCCGGACCAGCAGGTACGAGAGGCAGGCGATCGCGGCGGCGGCCGGGAACGTGATGATCCAGGCGATCACGATGTTGCCCGCCACGTTCCAGCGCACCGCGGAGAGCCGTTTCGTCGCGCCCACACCCATGATCGCCGAGGTGATCGTGTGCGTGGTGGAGATCGGCGCCTTCAGCACCAGTGCGTTGAAGTAGAGCACCGCGCTGGCGACGGTCTCGGCCGCGAAGCCCTCCGCCGGGCCGAGGTCGATGATCTTCCGGCCGAGCGTACGGATGATGCGCCAGCCGCCCGCGTACGTGCCGGCGGCCAGCATCGCGGCGGAGGTCCAGAAGACCCAGCCCGGGATGTGCGTCTTGCTCTCCTGGAAGCCGCCGGTGTAGAGCGCCAGCACGATGATGCCCATGGTCTTGGCGGCGTCCTGCATGCCGTGGCCGACCGACATGGCGGCGGCGGACGCGGTCTGCGCCCAGCGGAAGCCACGGCTGAGCTTGCCGGGCTGCCCCTTCCGGAACAGCCACATGATCCCCAGCATCACCAGGAAGCCGAGCACCAGGCCGACCACCGGCGACAGCACCATCGGGATGAGGACCTTCTCGATGATGGTGCCCCACTGGACGATGCCGTCCGCAGCGAACAGGGTCGCGCCGACCAGGCCGCCGAAGAGGGCGTGCGAGGAGGACGAGGGCAGGCCGAAGTACCAGGTGATCAGGTTCCAGATGATCGCGCCGAGCACACCGGCGAAGACCACGCCGAGACTCTCCACCCCGGTGGGCAGCGTGACCAGGCCGTCGCCGACCGTCTTGGCGACGCCGGCACCGAAGTGCGCGCCGACGAAGTTGCCGACGGCGGCCAGCGCGAGCGCGATCCGGGGGGTCAGCGCCCGGGTCGAGATGCTGGTGGCGATCGCGTTCGCCGCGTCATGGAAGCCGTTCGTGTAGTCGAAGGCCATGGCGACCGCGATCACCGCCAGCACGGCGATGAGTTCGGGACTCACGGGATCAGGACTCCTTGACCGCGATGGTCTCGACGGTGTTGGCGACGTGCTCGAAGGCGTCGCAGGCGGCCTCCAGTTCGTCGGCCACCTCCTTCATCTTCAGCACCGTGAGCGCGTCGTACTCACCGGAGAAGAGGCGGACCAGCAGCATCCGGTACGCCTGGTCGCCGTCGTTCTCGAGCCGGTTGCACTCGATCCAGTAGTCCTCGAGATCCTTCATCGACTTCAGCCGGGGCATCGCCTCGGCGGTGAGCTTGGCCTGCAGGTCGAGCACGTTGACCAGCTCGTGCAGCTCGCGCGGAAGCGACGGGAGCTTGGTCAGGCCGTACAGGTAGAGCAGGTTGCCGACCGCCTCCAGGTGGTCCATCACGTCGTCGAGCAGCGAGCCCAGCCGGTAGATGTCCTCCCGGTCGAACGGCGTGATGAACGTGGAGTTGATCTTCTTGTACAGCTCGTGCGTGATCTGGTCGCTGTCGTGCTCGATGTCGGTCAGCCGCTCGCTGATCGACTGGACGTCGGCACCGGGCAGTCCCAGCTCGTTGAGCAGGTCGGTCCCCTTCACCAGGTTCTGCGCGGCCCTGGTGAAGAGCTCGTAGAAGGCGCCCTCGGTGGGACGGAAGGAAAACTTCACAGCACGGACCTCGTCGTGTCGGTGGAAGGGTGGCCGTCGCCCCCCGGGCGTCTGCTCTGCGCATGCTAGGGACCGCGCCGAACCCGCCTTCGATCGGCCCACCCCTGGTCAGGCCCGATTCACCGCCCGTTAACCTTCTGTTCACCTGATCACGGACGGCGCTGGCTCCGTAACCGGTCACGCTCCCGTTCGACGTCGAAATCGGCAGGCGGATACCCCAGATCCAACCCGTCGAACGTCTCCCGCAGCAGGTGGGCGACCGCCCAGTCCCGGTACCACTTGCGGTCCGCCGGCACCACGAACCACGGCGCGGCGTCAGTGCCGCAACGCTCCAGAGCCTCGGCGTACGCGGCCTGGTAATCGCCCCAACGGGCCCGGGTGTCCAGATCGCTCGGGTTGTACTTCCAGAACTTCGTCGGGTCGGTGAGCCGCTCCATCAGCCGCTCGCCCTGCTCGGCGTACGAGATGTGCAGCATGACCTTCACCACTGTGACCGCCTGCTCGGCCAGTTCCCGCTCGAAGTCGTTGATGACCGCGTACCGGGACCGCCAGGTCGCCTCGTCGACCAGCCCCTCCACCCGGGCGATGAGCACGTCCTCGTAGTGCGAGCGGTTGAACACGCCCACGTATCCGGGCGGCGGCAGCGCCCGGCGTACCCGCCAGAGGAAGTCGTGCCGCAGCTCCTCCCCGGTCGGCGGCCCGAACGAGCGGATGTGCAGCCCGAGCGGGTTCATCGCGCCCGCCACCCGCTTGACCGTGCCGTCCTTGCCGCCGCAGTCCATCGCCTGGAGCACCAGCAGCACCCGCCGCGGGCGGTTCCCGTCCAGCCCGGCGTCCGCCTGGGCCGGCGCGCTGGTGGCGCTGCCCGGCCCGGCGGCATCCTGCGCCGAGGCGTACAGCATCTCCTGCTGCCGCCCGAGTTCCGCGCCGATCAGCTCGACCTGGGCCCGTGCCCACTCCTTGCGCGCCGGTCCGAGACCGGCCGCCGCCGGCAGCCCCGGCGTCGACCGAGGATCAACAGCCGCCAGATCCACAGTCCCCGGCGCCACTCGCAGCAGTTCCCGCATCGGCCCGCCAACAGGCCCCACCACCTCACTCATCCCCCGATCCTCACCCCCGGAGCCCTTCCCCGCTCGCCCCACTGGGCCGATCTTGCGGTTGCGGTCCCTGGCGCGTCCGGAAAGCACCGTTTGCCGGGGCGGCAGGTGCAAGATCGGCAGAGGTGGGCGGGGTGCCTCGACGGGTGCGGGCGCGGGAGAATGGGCGGGTGGACGAACTGACGGGGGAGTTCGAGGCGGAACGAGGGCGTCTCCTGGCGGTCGCGCAGCGGATGCTCGGAAGCCGCAGCGAGGCCGAGGACGCGGTGCAGGAGACCTGGCTGCGTTTCGCCGGCGCGTTGAGCGATCCGGAGGAGCGCGCCCGCGTACGCGATCTGCGGGGCTGGCTCATCACCACCTGCTCCCGGCTCTGCCTGGACGTACTCCGCTCCGCCCGGGTACGCCGGGAGGCGTACCCCGGTCAGTGGCTCCCCGAGCCGGTGGTGACAGCGTTGCCGGCGGCGGACGGGTTCGCGCCCGACCCGGCCGAGCGGGCGGTGCGGGCCGACCAGCTCGGCACCGCGCTGCTGGTGGTGCTGGAACGGCTGACGCCGGAGCAGCGGGTGGCGTTCGTCCTGCACGACGTGTTCGCGGTGCCGTTCTCCGACGTGGCGGACGTGCTCGCGGTGACACCGGAGGCGGCGCGTCAGCTTGCGTCCCGGGCCCGCCGGGCGGTGCACGGGCCGGACGCGCCCCGGCACAGCGCCGACATCGCCGAGCAGCGGCGGGTGCTCGCCGCGTTCGCCGCGGCGGTGGAGTCGGGCGAGCTGGAGCAGTTGGTCCGCGTACTCGCCCCGGACGTCGTGTCGATCGGCGACGCCGGCGGTCACTTCCCGGCCGGAACCCGGCCGGTGGTCGGCACCGACTCGGTCGGCCGCCTGCTCCTCGCGCTGTACGGCCAGGCGCGGCAGCGGGGTGGCCTGCGGGGCCGGCCGGTGCTGGTGGACGGGACGCTGGGGTGGCAGTCGGAGTTCCTCCACCGGGACGGGCGGACCATCCGGATGGTCACCTCGTTCGCGATCCACGAGGGGCGGGTCACCGGCGTGTTCAACCAGCTCAACCCGGACAAGGTCGGCGAGCTGCCGCCGCTGGGGCCGGACGCCGTCTGGCCGCCGCGCTGGTGAGCCGGTTCAGGCCACCACTGCCAGCCACTTCCGGTACGACGTGGCGAACGGCTCGGTGCCGTCGCCGAGCGCGCCGAGCAGCCAGCGGGACGCGGCCTCGGCCTCGGTGACCACGTCCTCCGGGTAGCCCCAGCGGGCCCGGTGCACGGCGAACTCGTCCTCGTCGCGCAGCTCGACCAGGCCGGTCTCCCGGCGGCGCACCACGTCCAGGTCGAGGTCGATCAGGTGGACGGTGTCCTCCCCCTCCCAGCGGGCCGGGGTGGCGATGTCGCAGTAGACCTCGCTGGTGCGCGGCGGCGGGTTGAACATGCCGGTCCACCACCCGTGGTGCGGCACCAGCAGGACGAACGGGATCTGCTCGACCGACGGGCGGCCGTGGTAGACGGACTCGGTGCCGGCGGGCACGCCGAGCCAGACGCCGAGGTCGTCCTCGGCGAGCCGGCGGGCCGGGTAGTCGCGGTGGGCGCTGCCGTCGTACTTGCGGTAGATCACGCGGACCACGTCGCTCGGCATGCCTGGCACCCTAACCGATTCCGGCCACGCCACGCGATCGGGAGGTAACCGGACGCGACCCGCCGTCCCGCCACGCCGCCGGAGCGGCCGGACCCCCGTCGGTGCCGGCGGGTACGGTCGCACGGTGACCCCGTCCCGCACCGCCACCGGCCCGGCCGTCCCGAAGAAGCGCCGCAGTGGCCGCGCCGGTGCGGGGGAGCTGCTGACCGCCGCTGTGGGCGCGGTTCCGGGCGGCGCGGCCCGGCCGGGTCAGCAGCAGATGGCCGAGGCGATCGAGCGCAGCATCGCCTCCGGCGAGCACCTGCTGGTGCAGGCCGGCACCGGCACCGGCAAGTCCCTGGCGTACCTCGCACCGGCGCTGACAGTGGACGGGCCGGTGGTGGTCTCCACCGCCACGCTGGCGTTGCAGTCCCAGCTCGTCGAGCACGACCTGCCCCGGCTGGCCGACGCGGTCGAGCCGGTGCTGGGCCGCCGGCCCACCTTCGCCGTGCTGAAGGGGCGTCACCACTACCTCTGCCTGGCCCGGCTGGACAGCTCCGTCGAGGACGAGCCCGACGACGCGCTGTTCGACGCGCCGCGGTCCGGTGGCGGCGGCACCGGGTGGCTCGGCGAGGCGGGCCGCCTGGGCAAGCAGGTGCAGCGGCTGCGCGACTGGGCCGAGGAGACCGCCACCGGCGACCGGGACGAGCTGGACCCGGGCGTGGACGACCAGGTGTGGCGCGGCGTGTCCATGCCGGCCCGGGAGTGCGTCGGCGCGAGCCGCTGCCCGTTCGGGCAGGAGTGCTTCGCGGAGGCGTCCCGGGCGCGGGCCCGCGAGGCCGACATCGTGGTCACCAACCACAGCCTGCTCGCCGTCGACATGCTCGCCGGGCGGCACATCGTGCCGCCGCACAAGCTGCTCGTGGTGGACGAGGCGCACGAGCTGGCCGACCGGGTCTCCTCGGCCGCCCAGGCCGAGCTGGTGCCGGAGCTGATCGACAGGTCCACCCGGCGCGCGCGGCCGCTGCTGCGCCCCGACCTGGCCGAGCGGCTCACCGAGGCCGGTGACGCGCTGGCGGTGGGGCTGGCCGAGGCGCCCGCCGGGCGGCTGACCGCCGGTCTGCCGCCCGCGCTGCGCGAGGCGTGCACGCTCCTGGACTCGGCGACCCGGGCCGCGCTGGAGGCGATCGGCGACGTGAAGTCCGACGACCCCGATCCGGTACGCAAGCAGCAGGCCAAGGCGGTGCTGGACGAGTTGTCCACCACCGCCCAGCGGCTGCTGGAGGAGGCCGACCACGACGTCGCGTGGGTCGAGAAGCCGGACAACGGCAGTCGCCGCGCGCTCGTCGTCGCGCCGCTGTCGGTGGCGGGCACGCTCGCCACCCACCTGTACGACGAGCGCACGGTGGTCGCCACCTCGGCGACGCTGGCGCTGGGCGGGCGCTTCGACACGGTGGCCCGGGCGCTGGGGCTGGACGCGCCGCCGCCCGCCCCGCCGTCCCCGGCCGCCGCCGCGCTCGCCACCGCTGCCGCCGCGGGCCGTTCCCCGGTCGCGCCCCCGGTGGCCGCCACCGAGGGCAGCCGGGCGTCGATCGGCACCGTCCCGGCGACCGAGGGGCCGGGCTGGAGTTCGCTCGACGTCGGTTCGCCGTTCGACTACGCCCGGCAGGGCATCCTGTACGTCGCCGCGCACCTGCCCCGCCCCAGCGTCTCCGGGCTGCCCGGACCGGCGGGTGAGGAGCTGCTGGCGCTGGTCGAGGCGCTCGGTGGTCGTACCCTCGGTCTCTTCTCGTCGCGACGGGCCGCGCAGCAGGCGGCGGAGCTGGTCCGCGCGCGGACCGACCTGCCGGTGCTGCTCCAGGGTGAGGAGGCGCTGCCGCTGCTGGTGCGCCGGTTCCGCGAGGTGCGGGAGAGCTGCCTGTTCGGGGTGATGTCGCTCTGGCAGGGGGTGGACGTGCCGGGCGACGCCTGCCAGCTCGTCGTGATCGACAGGTTGCCGTTCCCCCGGCCGGACGAGCCGCTCGCGGCGGCGCGGGCGGCGGCGGTGGACGCCGGTGGCGGCTCGGGTTTCGCGGCGGTGAGCGTGCCGATCGCGGCGGTCCGGCTGGCCCAGGGTGTCGGCCGGCTGATCCGGGCCACCGGCGACCGGGGCGTGGTGGCGGTGCTCGACTCGCGGCTGGAGACGGCGCGCGGGTACGGCCCGTTCCTGCGGCGCTCGCTGCCGCCGTTCTGGTACACCACCCGCCCGGAGGTGGCCCGGGGCGCGCTGGAACGGCTCGCCAAGAGCTGACGCCCGCGCCTCCCCGGGCGGGGTGACGCGGGCGTCGGCGGGTCGTGCCGGGTCAGGGCGCCTGGGAGGCGACCACTACCGCGTCCGGTGGGGTGTCCGGCACGGTACGCGCGGCGAGGCGGCGCACCGCGGTGTTGAGGACGGCGATCAGCGGCACCGCGACCAGCGCACCGGCGATGCCGGCGAGCACCACTCCGGCGGCGATGCCGATGATCACGGCGAGCGGGTGGATGGCCACCGCCCTGCCCATGATCAGTGGCTGGAGCACGTGTCCCTCGATCTGCTGCACGCCGACCACCGCGGCCAGGATGACCAGGGCGATGCCCGGACCGCTGTCGACCAGCGCCACGAGTACGGCGACCACGCCGGACAGGAACGCGCCGACGATCGGGATGAACGCGCCGAGGAAGACCAGCGCGGCCAGCGGGAACGCGAACGGGATGTCGAACGCCACCAGGAAGATGCCGATGCCGACGGCGTCGATGAACGCGACGAGCACGGTGGCGCGTACGTAGGCGCCGAGCGTCGCCCAGGACGCGCGCCCGGCGTCGTCGACCTTCCACCGCGCCGCGACCGGCAGCAGCCGGACGATGAACCGCCAGATGGCGTTGCCGTCACGGAGGAAGAAGAACGTGGCGAACAGCACCAGGACCGTGCCGGTGAGCACCTCGGCGAGCGTGGCGGCGGTGCTTATCGCACCGCTGGTGAACCGCTCGGTGTTGCCGTTGATCCAGTTCTGTGCCTCGTCGATGTAGCGGTCGAGCTGGCTGTCGGACAGGTGCAGCGGCCCGGTCTTCAACCAGTCCTGGATCTGCCGGACGCCCTCAGAGGACTTCTCGCTCAGCTCCGGTACGCCCTTGATGAACTCGTTCACCACGAGCGTGAGCGTCCCGACTACAGCTGCCAGGCCGCCGACCAGCACCACGGCGGTCGCCAGCGAGCGGGGCAGCCGGGCCCGCAGCAGCCAGCCGACCGCCGGGGCGAGCAGCGCGGAGAGCAGCAGCGCGACGGTCAACGGGATGATCACGATGCTGATGGTGCCGACGATCTTGAGCAGGGCCCAGGTCACGATGCCGATCACGATCAGGCGCCAGCACCACGCGGCGGCGATGCGCAGCGCGTGCGGCACCTCCGTGTCGTCCCGGCTCACCGTCGAGGAGTGCAGCGCCGCCGGTGACGCGGCGCCCACGACCGTCGCGTCCGGCGCGGCGGGCGGCCCCGGCGCGGCGGGCGAGGCCACGTCCGCGTCCTCCACCTCCGCGGCGGCCCGCCGGGTCCGGGCCGTCTCCCGGCCCGACTCGTACGCGCGGCGGAGCCGTCCGCGCATCCGCTCGAAGCGGCTCAAGCGCACCTCCGGCAAAGTCAGCCCCACCAGTTCGCAGGGGGCACAGGATACGTACGTACGCCCCACCCTAGGGCGACTCGGCCACACATTGCCCGCCCGGCGCTCTCACCAACCACACCGGGATCGATCCGCGACCACGCGGTAGCGTCTTCGCGTGACCGCCGACCAGAATCTCGACGCCGGCCTGCCGATCCGCCTGCTGCACGACCGCGTGCTGGTGCGTACCGAGGGCGCGGAGGGGGAACGCCGCTCCACCGCCGGCATCGTGATTCCCGCGACGGCCGCGGTGGGCAAGCGGCTGGCCTGGGCCACGGCGGTCGGCGTCGGGCCGAACGTCCGCGCGATCGTGGCCGGCGACCGGGTGCTGTTCGACCCGGACGACCGCTCCGAGGTCGAGTTGCACGGACGGGCGTACGTGCTGCTGCGCGAGCGGGACGTGCACGCCGTGGCGGCCGAGCGGGTGGAGACCGCCGCCGCCGGCTCCACCGGTCTCTACCTTTAGCCCCCACCTGCGGCGCTGTTTGCGGCGCTGCCCGGCGGGAAGCCCAGGCACCTCAGCGCGCCCTGGGGAGGGACACCATGCCGGTAGTGATCAAGAAGATCCTCGCCTGGGGATTCCTCGCGTTCCTGATCTACTTCATGGCGTTCCGGCCGGACGGGGCGGCGCAGATGTTCAAGGGCATCGGTGGCGCGCTGATGGCCATCGCCCAGGGGCTCGGCGACTTCCTGACCGGCCTGATGAGCTGACTGGCGCCCCCGGCGAGCCGACCGGCCTCAGCGCCCGGGGTGCCAGGGCGCGCCCGGGTCGTGCCAGCCGCTCGGGCCGTGCCCGGCACCGGGGCCGCCGTGCCAGCCGGCCGGGCCGTAGCCGGCCGGGCCGTGAACGCTCGGGCCGTAGCCGCCCTGGGGGAAGGCGGGCGGCTGGGCCAGCACCACCGGGATCGGCACCACCGGGTCGTCCGGCGCCTCCACCGGGCGCTGCGAACCGTCCGGGAACCGCAGGTGGTAGCGCTGACCGTCCCAGACCCCGACCGGCGCCTGCGGGTCACGACCGACGAAGAAAGACCGGTACGCGGTGATCGCGTCCAGCAGCTCCCGTTCCTCCCGTGCCGTCCGCTCCCGCTCCTCCGGCTTGCGGTCCAGCCCTCGGCGCATCCCGTCCCGCAGCAGCGCCAGGCGGGTCGCGGCGAACTGGTAGCCGCGCATCGCGCGTACCCCGCCGTCACCGGCGACCCGCCGCGCCCAGGTGCGCGCCGCGTGCCGCCGGCCCAGGCTGCCCAGCGCCGCCACCTCGGGCGGGGTGAGCCAGCCCGCGCGGACGTAGTCCGGCAGCGTCCGCTCGGTCAGCCGGCCCTCCCAGGCGCGCAGCCAGACCGCCAGCCCGACCATCGCGAAGAAGATCGGCACCATCACGCCGATGTAGCCGTAGAGCACGATCACGGTCTCCCCGGTGGCCTGGGCCAGCGAGGGCAGCAGGTTCCAGGTGCCGTGCAGGATCATCGCCAGCAGCAGCCCGGCGAGCGGCGCGAGCACCCGTACCCGCCGGTCGGCGGTACGCGCGGCGACGCCCAGCCCGACGCCGGTCATCGAGGTGAACAGCGGGTGGGCGAAGCCGAACAGCAGGATCCGGACGATGAAGATCGCGATCACCTGCTGCGCGCCGGTGGCCGGGCCGTACTGCTCCACGCCGGTGCGGTAGCCGTACCCGCCCAGGTAGAGGATGTTCTCCACCATGGCGAAGCCGACCGCGGAGAGCCCGCAGTAGACCAGGCCGTCGGTGATGCCGGAGAACTCCCGGCGCCGGAAGATCAGCACCAGGAGCGGGCCGGCTGCCTTGGTCAGCTCCTCGATGAACGGCGCGACCAGCACCGCGGTCAGCGCGGCGGGCAGCCCCCAGTCGTCGAACAGCCCCGCGGCCCCGGTGTTCACCAGCAGCGAGATCGCGGTGGAGACGAAGGCGCCCCAGGCGAAACAGAAAATCAGGTACTTCAGCGGCTCCGGCTCGTACCGGTCGAGCCAGAGGAAGCAGAAGACCAGCACCGGCACCGGCAGGACCGCCGCGATCACACCCACCAGCAGTGCCTCGGCGCCCAGGCTCTCGCCGAGCGTGAACACCATGAACAGCGCACCGGCCGCGATCAGCAGCACCACGCCGGCCAGCACCAGGAAGCGCCGCCAGCCGAGCCGGCGCAGCGGCATCCGGGGCGTCGGCGCCCCCGGCGGGGCGGCGGGCGCATGCGGTGGCGGCGGGGCTGCGCCGGGCGGGGTGTCGGCCATGCGGTCAGCGTAGTCACCCACGACCCACTGGTCCGGTCGCATCGTGCGGGCTATGCTCCCGGACAGGTCACGAGCGCCAGCGTCAAGCCCCGGCTTGCTGGCCGGCAACCCTCGTCGAGGTTCGCGGTGGGGTGCCCCGGGTGATGACCGGGCCCGGTGCCGCTCCGCGTGCCGGGCAAGCGCGGACCCCGTCCCGGCACCGCCTGGGGTCCCTGTGACCCGGGAGGCTCCGGCATGACCGTCACCCTCGTACCCTCGCTGCCCGTGCTGCCCGCGCCGGCCCGGCCCGACCCGCTCGGCGTGCTCGGCGTACCGGGGGAGATCAACCTGGACCACGCCGCCAGCGCGCCGTGCGCGCGGGCCGCGGCCGACGCGGTGGCCGAGCTCCTTCCCTGGTACGCGAGCGTGCACCGCGGCACGGGCGCGCTGTCACGGCGCTGCACACTGGCGTACGAGCGGGCCCGGCAGACGGTCGGCGACTTCCTCGGCGCCCGTTCCGACGATCACGTGATCTTCACCCGGAACACCACCGACGCGCTGAACCTGCTGGCCCGGGCGCTGCCCGCCGGCACCACCGTGATCACGTTCGGCGGCGAGCACCACGCCAACCTGCTGCCCTGGCCGCGCGGCTCGGTACGGCTGCCGGTGCCGGACAGCCCGGCCGGAGCGGTCCGGTCCCTCGCGGCGGCGCTCGGCGAACTCGCCCGGGACGCGCGGCCCGGCCTGCCCGTGCTGGTCGCGGTCACCGGCGCCGGCAACGTCACCGGCGAGTGCCTGCCGGTCGCCGAGCTGGCCCGGGTGGCCCATCGGCACGGCGCCCGCATCCTGGTCGACGCCGCGCAGCTCGCCCCGCACGCCCCGGTCGGCCTGACCGCGCTGGACGCGGACTACGTGGCGCTGTCCGGGCACAAGCTGTACGCCCCGTTCGGCGCGGGCGTGCTGGCCGGGCGCGCGGACTGGCTGGACGCGGCCCCGCCGTACCTGGCCGGAGGCGGAGCCACCAGCCACGTCGGCGCCGCGACGCACGAGGTGCGCTGGACGACCGGCCCGGCCCGGCACGAGGCCGGCACCCCGAACCTGCTCGGCGCGGTGGCGCTCGCCGCGGTCTGCGAGGCGCTCGGGGCGGCCGACCGGGACGCGCTGCACGCCCGGGAGCAGGCGCTGCTGGCGCGGCTGCGTACCGGCCTGGCCGCGTTGCCGGACGTGGTGGAGCTGCGCATGTTCTCCCCCGAAGCGCCCCGGGTGGGCATCGTCAGCTTCGTGGTCGCCGGGCGGGACTCCGCCGAGGTGGCCGCCCATCTGGCGAGCCGGCACCGGATCGGGGTACGCGACGGCCTGTTCTGCGCGCACCCGCTGACCCGGCGTCTGCTGGCCGAGGCCGCCGCCCGGACCGGCCGCACCGACCTGCCGGAGACCGCCCTGCGCGCCAGCCTCGGCCTCGGCACCACCGAGGCGCAGGTGGACGCCCTCCTGACCGCCCTGACCCACCTCCCCTAGCCCACTCCGCCCTCACCCGCCCGGCTCCGTCGATCATGAGGTTGACCGCCCCAGAAAGCGCTTTCCCGGCAGCCAACCTCATGATCAACGCGCCACTCGGGCCACCGATCAGCCAGGCGGGCGGGGTCAGCCGACGGGTGGGGCTGTGGGCGGGTGAGCGGCGGGGTTCCGGGCCGCGGGTTCGCCCTGGCGGTTCTCGCCGAACGCCTGCCGTACCAGCCGGTTCGCCTCCTCCTGCTCGATCCCGGAGGCCACCATCAGGTCGCTCGCCGTGGTACGCACCTGGGCGATCACGACGCTGCCGGAGAAGCCGACCCCCTCGGCGTACGCCCGCCCGGCCTCGCTCACCGCGCGCAGCGACCGTTCGCGGGCCTCCTGCGGCTCCTGCCCGGCGGCGAACTCCTGCCGGAGCAGGCGTACCGACTCGGCCAGGTGACCGATCGCGTCCGGCATCGGCTCGGGGACCGGTTCGGAGTCCTCGATCATGGTGACCGCACGGCGGATCAGCGTGCCGCTGTTGCGCATGGCCCGGTCGATCGGCTCGGCCGCCTCGGCGTAGTGGGTCAGCTCGCTGCGCCGGTGCCAGCGGGCCGGGGAGAGCGTGCTGGTCTCTTTCGCGCCCTCGATCGCCTCGGAGAGCGCGGCCAGTTCCTCCTTGTTCTCCCGCAGGCGGAACAGCGCCTGCTGGGCCGCGTCCCGGTCCCGGCTGCGCACCGCTTCGGCGCAGGCGTCGAGCTGGCCGGCGAGGAGGTCCAGCGCGGGCCGGGCGGCCCGGTTGATCACCCGTAGCGGGTTGAGCGGCAGCAGGATGGCGGTGACCAGCAGCGCGATGCTGCCGCCGAGGAGCGCGTCGATGAAGCGGGGGAACTCCAGGTTCTCCGTGGACGGGCTGAGCGTCACGATCAGCACCGCGGTGGCGGCGGCCTGGATGACGATGGCGACGCTCGCCCCGGCGAAGATGCTCAGCAGGATGGCCGAGGTCACCACCAGCGCGAGCTGCCACGCGCCGGTGCCGAGGAAGTAGATCAGCACGTCGCCGACGAGCACGCCGACCGCCACCCCGACGATCAGTTCGACGGTGCGCCGGAACCGCTGCCCGACCGAGGCGGCGAGCGTGCCGACAGCGGAGATCGGGGCGAAGACCGGCTGGGGGTTCTTCAGCACCCGGTGCGCGATCAGGTACGCCAGGCCGGCGGCGAGCCCGGCCTGCACCGCCAGGCCGAAGGCGGTACGGACCCGGTGCAGCCGGTCGTGCAGCGTGGCCTTGCCCCGGTGCCGCAGTTCCTCCATCGCGGAGGCGATCCGCTGCCCGTCGCGGTCCACCAGCCCGTTGGGCAGCTTGCCGCGACGCAGGAACTTGAGTCGTCCGTCCCGGGCCATGGCCGGTACTACCCGTACCGCCCCGGCTGAATCCCTCCGCCCGGGCCGGAGTGGGGCAGACTGCACCCGATGGACGACCTGACGGCACGCTGGCGCGACACGGCACGGGCGGCGGGCGCGACCGATCCGGCGGGCGTCGACCGGGCCGGCGCCCGGCTCCTGGCGGGCTGGCGGGAGCCGCACCGGCGCTACCACGACGAGGGGCACCTGCGGTCGGTGCTCGACGTGGTCGACGCGTACGCCGGCCTGGCCCGCGACCCGGACCTGGTCCGGCTGGCGGCGTGGTGCCACGACGCGGTCTACGACCCGCGCGCGGCGGGCGACGCCAACGAGCGGGCCAGCGCCGACCTGGCCGGCGAGCTGCTGGCCGCCGCCGGGCTCCCGGCCGCGACGGTGACCGGGGTACGCCGTCTGGTGCTGCTCACCGCCGGCCACGTGGTCGGGCCGGACGACCCGGACGGCGCGCTGCTCTGCGACGCGGACCTGGCGGTGCTGGCGGCCTCGGCGGAGCGCTACGACGGGTACACCGACGCGATCCGCGCCGAGTACGCGCACGTGGCCGAACCGGACTTCCGCACCGGCCGGGCCGCGGTGCTGCGGCACCTGCTCGCCCTGCCGGCGCTCTACCGCCTACCCGAGCCGCACGCCCGCTGGGAGGCTCCGGCCCGGGCCAACCTGTCCCGGGAGCTGGCCGCGCTCACCTGAGACGCGGTGCTTCGGGCGGCGCAGACCGGCGTCCCGCAGCAGGCGGACGATCTCCCGCGGAGGCACGACAGTGGCGCCGAGCCAGACCGCCGCCCGGAACCGCTCGGCGGGCACGTCGTAGTGGTCCCGGTCGAAGCCGCGCCGGGGCGCGCCGAGCATCTCGGCGAACACGTGCAGCTCGGCGTACGAGACGTCGCTGATCAGGTGCGACCAGAGCCGGCCGCGCCAGGGCACGGCGGGCGGGTCCAGGTAGAGCACGGCAACAGACGGTACGCCGGTAGCCTTCCCGGCATGGCCGCCCATCCCCTCCTCGACGACCTGCGGGCCGCGCTCGGCGACGCCGCCGTGCTGACCGACCCGGATCTGCTGGCCGGACACGCGCGCGACGAGGCCGACCTGTGCGACTCGGCCACCCCGCTGGCGGTGGTACGCCCCCGTGACACGGATGAGGTGGTGGCTGTGGTCCGGGCGGCCGGGCGGCACGCCGTACCCGTGGTGCCGCAGGGCGCGCGGACCGGGCTGGCCGGCGCGGCGAACGCGGTCGCCGGCGCGGTGGTGGTGAGCACGGTGGCGATGGACGCGGTGCGGGAGATCGACCCGGTCGGCCGGATCGCTGTGGTGCAGCCGGGCGTGGTGAACGCGGCGCTCGCCCGCGCGGTACGGGAGCGGGGCCTGTGGTATCCGCCGGATCCCGGCTCCTGGGAGTCGTCCACCATCGGCGGCAACGTGGCCACCAACGCCGGCGGCATGTGCTGCGTGAAGTACGGCGTGACCAGCGAGTACGTGCTGGGCCTGGAGGTGGTGCTCGCCTCCGGCGAGGTGCTTCGCACCGGGCGGCGTACCGCCAAAGGGGTCGCCGGGTACGACCTGACCCGCCTCTTCGTGGGCTCGGAGGGCACGCTCGGCGTGATCACCGAGGTGACTGTGGCGTTGC
Source organism: Micromonospora sp. WMMB482 (assembly GCF_019038635.1). Taxonomy (NCBI): domain Bacteria; kingdom Bacillati; phylum Actinomycetota; class Actinomycetes; order Micromonosporales; family Micromonosporaceae; genus Micromonospora; species Micromonospora sp. WMMB482. The sequence goes on from NZ_JAHOPD010000020.1 coordinate 1,689,378, forward strand.
GCCCGGCCCCGGAGGAGTCACTGACCCTGGTCGCGGTCTTCCCCACGGTGGCGACGGCCGGTGGCGCGGTCGCCGGGATCGCCGAGCGTGGCCTCACCCCGAGCCTGCTGGAACTGCTGGACCGGACGCATCTGCGGGCGATCGAGGCGTACCGGCCGATGGGTCTGCGCACTGATGCCGAGGCGCTGCTGCTCGCCGCGGTCGACACCGGCGCCCGGGCCGCCGACGACCTGGCCCGGCTGTCCGAGGTGTGCATCGCGGCGGGCGCCGACGAGGTCTACGCGGCCACCGACGCGACCGAGGCCGCGGCCCTGCTCCAGGCCCGGCGGCTGGCCCATCCGGCGATGGAACGGTTCGCGGCGGAGACGTTCCCGGGCGGCAACGGCGGCCTGGTCATCGACGACGTGGCGGTGCCGCGCGGCCGGCTGGCGGAACTGCTCGACGGGGTGGCCCGGATCGCGCAGGCGTGCCAGGTGCCGATCGGGGTGGTCGGTCACGCGGGCGACGGCAACATGCACCCGAACATCGTCGTCGACCGGGCCGACCCGGGCAGCCTGGCCCGGGGGCGGCGGGCCTTCGACGAGATCATGCGGCTGGGGCTGGAACTGGGCGGCACCTGCACCGGGGAGCACGGCGTCGGGCTGCTCAAGCGGGACTGGCTGGCCCGCGAGATCGGCCCGGTGGGCGTACGCGTGCACCAGGCGATCAAGGCGGCGCTGGACCCGGCCGGGCTGCTCAACCCCGGCAAGGTGATCTGAGTCAGCCCTTGTCCTCCGCGGGCGTGGCCTGGGTGACGAGCAGCAGCACGTCGTAGGCCACCTTCGGCTTCGGCTCACCCGGGCAGTCCTGAATGGTGACGGTCAGGTCCGGCGGCACGAGCAGCGTCGAGGTCAGCACGCCGATGCAGCCCTGCTTGTAGCCGCGGGCCTCGTCGGTCTCCTTCCCGATCGCCGGGTCCGCGAGCATCCGCTGGAGCCGCTGGGACTGCTCCGGGCTCAGCCTGCCGGTGGCGTCCACGCCGTCACCGGCGCAGTCGCGGCACTGCCAGCGGCCGGACGGGTCCACGTCCAGGTTGCGGACCGGGCCGTCGCCGAGCCGCTGCACCAGGGACACGCGTCTGCCGTCCGGTGTCGGGCTCGCCGTGCCCGCCGCTCCGGGTGTGGTGGTGCCCTCGGCCCGGCCGAAGGAGCAGCCGGTCAGAGCCAGCAGGCCGACGACGCACAGGGCGGGGACGCGCAACCAGGACGGGCGAACCACGCCCGGAAACCTACACTTCCGTAGGTAGCGCGCACCAGCGGCCGAGCGGCTCGGGTCGGGGATCGCCTACCTGGGGGAGGCCGGAAGTTCGACGCCCGGCCCGTCGGTGCCCCGGTCGGCCGCGAATCCGCGCACGTCGGGCGCGCCGAGGCGGGCCGCGTCGGCCGCGATGTCGTCCGGCATGAGCTGGGACTCCCGTTCGGCCAGCACCCGCGCCCGGTAGTGGGCGACCTCCCGGTCCCGGGTCGCCGCGTCCCAGCCGAGCACCGCGCCCATCAGCTCCGCGGCGTGCTCCGCCGACTCCAGGCCGCGGTGGCTGGTCTCGATCGAGATCCGGGTACGCCGGGTGAGCACGTCCTCCAGGTGCAGCGCGCCCTCGGCGCGGGCGGCGTACGTCACCTCGGCGGCCAGGTATTCCGGCGCGCCCGCCAGCGGCGAGCCGAGCAGCGGATCGGCGTCGACCAGGGCGAGCAGGTCGAGCGTGAGGGTGCCGTAGCGCTCCAGGAGGTGCTCGACCACGCCCACCGCCACCCCGTGCCGGCGGGCCAGGTCGGCCCGGTCCCGCCACATGGCCGCGTACCCGTCGGCGCCGAGCAGCGGCAGGTCGGCGGTACGCGAGGAGCGGACCCGGCCGAGCCGGTGCATCGCGCGGTCGACCACGTCGGAGGCCATCACCCGGTAGGTGGTGTACTTCCCGCCCGCGACCAGCAGCAGGCCGAGCATCGGCTCCACCACGGCGTGCTCACGGGAGAGCTTGGAGGTGGAGTCCGCCTCGCCGGCCAGCAGCGGGCGCAGCCCGGCGTAGACGCCCTCGATGTCGGCGGTGGTCAGCGGCCGGTCCAGCACGGTGTTCACCTGCGACAGCAGGTAGTCGATGTCGCTCGCGGTGGCCGCCGGGTGGGACCTGTCGAGTTGCCAGTCCGTGTCGGTGGTGCCGATGATCCAGTGCCCGCCCCAGGGGATCACGAACAGCACGCTCGTCGCGGTACGCAGGATCAGGCCGGTCTCGCCGACGATGGCCGAGCGGGGCACCACCAGGTGCACCCCCTTGGAGGCCCGGACCCGCAGCTTCGGGCGCAGCCCGACGTCGTTGAGCATCCGCGACATGTCGTCGCTCCACACGCCGGTGGCGGCGATCACGGTGCGCGCGCGTACCTCGAACTCGGCGTCCGGCGAACCGGCGGGCGCCTCCAGGTCGCGGACCCGCACGCCGGTGACCTCCCGGGCCTGGCGGATCAGGCCGACCGCGCGGGCGCTCGTCACCACAGTCGCGCCGAGGCTCGCCGCGGTACGGGCCAGCGTCACCACCAGGCGGGCGTCGTCGACCTGGCCGTCGTAGTAGCGGATCGCGCCGGCCAGCTTGTCCGGGCGGAGGCTGGGGAAGATCCGGCGGGTGCCCTCGCGGGTGAGGTGCCGGTGCAGCGGCATGCCGCGCCCGCCGCCGAAGACCCCGGCGAACGCGTCGTACGCGGCCACGCCGAGGCCGTAGTAGGAGCGGCGGAAGAACCGCCGGGGCAGGTCACGCGCGCCACCCTCGGCAGGGAGCGGCACCAGGATCGGCACCGGCCGGACCAGGTGCGGTGCGAGCCGGGTGGCGAGCAGCCCGCGCTCGGTGAGCGCCTCGTGCACCAGGTGGAACTCCAACTGCTCCAGGTAGCGCAGGCCGCCGTGGATCAGCTTGCTGGACCGGCTGGACGTGCCGGCGGCGTAGTCGCGTGCCTCCACCAGGGCGACCTTCAGCCCTCGGGACGCGGCGTCGAGCGCAGCGCCCGCTCCGGTCACGCCACCGCCGATGACCAGCACGTCGAACCGCTCCGCCCGGAGCCGGCGCAGGTCGTCGGCGCGGCGCTCGGCGGAGAGCCGGCCGGCCGTGGATCGGGACACACTCGGGTCACGCACCAGTCCACGGTAACCGTCCCGGGCGCACGGCGACACGGCCCGGCCGTACCGTGATGACCATGCTCACCGGTCCGCCGCTCGCTTCCGTACCGCCGCCTCCGCGGGAGACCGGTCCGTGGCCGGTCGTCGCGGCGGCGGCGACCGGGGTGTGGATCGTGCTGGTCACCGTGCCGGGCCAGATCACCGGCTGGCTGGTCGACCAGGTGGCGCTGGTCGTCGGCGCGGCCCGGCCGGTGGTGGGCTGGCCCGTGGTCGCGGTGGCCACCGTGCTGCTGGCCGGCGCTCCGGCGCTGGCGTTGGCGCTCGCGCCCCGCTCCCCCGCGTTGCGGGCGAGCGGCCGTGCCTGGACCGCCGCCGTGGTCGCGCTCGGCGCGACCACGGCGCTGCGGACGGTGCCGCCGGTGCACCACGAGGCGTACCTGGCCGCGCTCGCGATGACCGCCGCGGTGCTCGCGCTCGTCGCCGTCCGTCTCGGCCGCGTCCGGCCACCGGTCGTGGTGGACGCGGTCGCGGCGGGCCGGTTCGGGCCGGTGTCGCTGCTGGCGATCGCGGCCGGACTGGCCGTGCTGCTGCCGTGGGTCTGGGTGGGCGCGCTGGGCGGGGCACTGGAGACGCTGCTCGCGGGCCTGGCCGCCGCCGCGCTGGGCGCGCTCGCCGGGGCGCTGCTCGGCGCCGGTTTCTGGGCCGCGTTCGGGCCGGGTCCGGCCCGGCTGGTGCTCGTCGGCGGTCTGGTCGCGGGTGTGGCGTTGACGCCGCTCGCGGCCGGCGCCGGGCAGTCGGGCGTGCAGTTGCCGGCGCTGTTCCTGCTGCCGCCGCTCGGCTTCGTGCTGGCCGCGCTGGAGGCGGCGGCCCGCCACGCGGGCCGCCCGGCCGGGGGCGCGCCGGCGCGCCTGCTGGTCGGGCTCGCCCTGCTGGGGCCGCTCGCCTTCACCGACCCGGAGGAGATCAGCCTCCTGCTGTCCGCCACCCGCGACGTGCCGTTCTGGGTCGCGGCGGGCACCGGCGTGGCGTTCGCCGTCGCGGTCCTGCTGGCCGTCGGGTACGGCGTGCTGCTCGCCCGGTCCCGCGCCCGCGCGCCCCGGCGCGGTCCGGCCGCGCTGGCCGCCGCCGCGCTGCTCGCCGCCGTCGCCGTGGTGTACGTCGTCCCCGGCCGGCCGGGACTGTACGGCGAGCGGCTGCTGGTGGTGCTGCGCGAGCAGGCCGACCTGACCGGCCTGCCGGCCGGGACGCCGGGCCGGGCCGGGCGGGACGCCCGGGCGACGGAGGTCTACCGGCGGCTGGTGGCCACCGCCGACCGTACGCAGGGCGACCTGCGCCGCACGCTGACCGGGATGCGGCTGAACCCGACGCCGTACTACCTGGTGAACGCCATCGAGACGGACGGCGGGCCGGCGGTGCGGGCCTGGCTGTCCAGCCGTCCCGAGGTGGCCCGGGTGCTGGTCAGCCAGCGAGTGCGCCCGCTGCCCGCGCCCGCCCCGCAGGCGCGCGGCGACGCGCCGGCGCCGGCCGGGCCGGCCTGGAACGTCTCGCTGATCGGCGCGGACCGGGTCTGGTCCGAGCTGGGCGTCACCGGGTCCGGCGTGGTGGTGGGCAGCTCCGACTCCGGGGTGGACGGCCGGCATCCGGCGCTCGCGGGTGGCTTCCGGGGCGGCGAGGACTCCTGGTACGACCCGTGGGAGGGCCGCCGCGCCCCGGCCGACCGGGGTGGCCACGGCACGCACACGCTCGGCAGCGCGGTGGGCCGGGACGGGATCGGCGTGGCGCCGGGTGCGAGCTGGGTCGGCTGCGTCAACCTGGACCGCAACATGGGCAGCCCGGCCCGCTACCTCGACTGCCTCCAGTTCATGCTGGCCCCGTTCCCCGAGGGCGGGAACCCGCTCACCGACGGCCGTCCCTCGCGCGCCCCGGACGTGCTCACCAACTCGTGGGGCTGCCCGCCGGTGGAGGGCTGCGACCCGGGGGCGCTGCGACCGGCGACCGCCGCGCTGACCGCGGCCGGCATCCTGGTGGTGGCCGCGGCCGGGAACACCGGCCCGACGTGCGGCTCGATCGCGGACCCGCCCGCGCCGTACCGGGACGTGCTGACCGTCGGAGCGGTGGACCGGCAGCGGCGCGTCACCCGGTTCTCCAGCCGCGGCCCGGCGCCGGACGGCCGGGCCAAGCCGGACCTGGTCGCCCCGGGCGCCGCGGTGCTGTCCGCGATGCCGGGCGGCGGGTACGCCACCCTGGACGGCACCTCGATGGCGACGCCGCAGGTCGCGGGTGTGGTGGCGCTGATGTGGTCGGCGAACCCGGCCCTGGTCGGGGATCTGGAGCGGACCCGGTCGATCCTGCGCGACACCGCACAGCCGGTCACGCCGCACGCCGGGGCGGACGCCTGCGGCGGACCACAAGACGCCTCCGGCGCCGGCCTGGTGGACGCGTACGCGGCGGTGCGGGCGGCCCGGCCGGCGGCGGCCGGTTAACAACCCTGTCCATTGGTCTCCTGATGCCCTAGGGTCGGCGTCCATGGACGTGGAGATCATCGAGCTGGGCCGGGAGCGGCTGCCCGAGGTGGTCGAGCTGTGCCGGCTGTCGTTCGACCTGCCGGAGGACGCGGCCGAGGCGTCGGCTGTGGTGGTCACCGTGTCGGAGCGGGCCGCCTCCGACCGCCCGGTGCTGCGCCTCGGCGCGGTACGCGACGGCGTGCTGGTGGGCGTACTCGTCGGGTCGCTGTCGGCGGCCGATCCGCGCCTAGGCCACGTCGACCTGGTCGCGGTGGCGCCCAGGGAGCGCCGCCAGGGCGTGGGCGGGACGCTGCTGACCGAGGCGGAGAGCCGGCTCGGCGCGCTCGGCGCCGCCGAGGTGCTGCTCGCCGGCAACCCGCCGCACTACGCCTGGCCGGGCATCGACGTGCGCTACACCCCGGCGGTCTGCGCCGCCCTGCGGCTCGGCTACCGGCAGGACCGTACTGCCTGGAACATGACCGCCGAACTGACCGAGGGGTCGGCGGCGCTGCGCCCCACCGGGGCCGCCGAGCAGCGGCTGGCCGGGCGGGGCGTGACGGTACGCCGGGCCGGCTCCGACGACCTGCCGGCGCTCGCCGCGTTCGCCCGGTCCACGTTCGGCGGCACCTGGGACGGTGAGCTGGCCGGTTCGGTGGGACGGCCGGAAGCGGGTGTGCACCTCGCCGAGCGGGACGGCGAGATCCTCGGGTTCGCCGCGTACGGGTCGGCGCGGCCGAGCTGGTTCGGCCCGATGGGCACCGCGCCGGCGGCGGAGGGCTCCGGGATCGGTGGCGTGCTGCTGCGCCGCTGCCTGCGCGACCAGGCGGCCGCCGGGATCACCGCGGCGCAGATCGGCTGGGTGGGGCCGGTGCCGTTCTACTCGAACGCGGCAGGCGCCCGGATCGAACGGGTGTTCTTCCTCTACCGGAAAGCCATCAAAGGTGCATAGACGTCAATAGCGCCATTCGACCTCCTTCGCCATCGACCGGGCTCTACGGTCGGAGCAGAGGAGGCGGTGCATGACCACGAATGACGAACGGGCCGAGGATCCGGCGGCGGCCCGGCGCCCGTCCGACGAGCTTCCCGGCCGGCGCCCGTCCGACGAGCTTCCCGGCCGGCGCCCGTCCGACGAGCTTCCCGGTCAGCTCCCGTTCGACCGGCTCGACGTCGGCGACGCCGAGCAGCTCGCCGAGCTGACCGGTGGCGACGGGCCACCGGTCGAGGAGCCGCGGCAGCCGGTGGACGAGCCGAGGCGGCTCCCACCGCCGTACGACCGGGCACACAAGCGGCGCAACCAGCGCCCGCTGCCCACCTGAGCCGGACACGCGGAAAGGGGGCGGACCGCTGACGCGGCCCGCCCCCTTTCGGCGTACTGGGTGGAGCTGGACTCAGAAGTCCATCTCCCCGCCACCCGGACCGGCCGGGGCGGCCGGGTTCTTCTCCGGCTTGTCCGCCACGACGGCCTCGGTGGTGAGGAACAGCGCGGCGATAGAGGCCGCGTTCTGCAGCGCGGAACGCGTCACCTTGGCCGGGTCGATGATGCCCGCGGCCAGCAGGTCCACGTACTCGCCGGTCGCGGCGTTGAGGCCGTGACCCGGGTCGAGGTTGCGGACCCGCTCGACGACGACGCCACCCTCCATGCCGGCGTTGACGGCGATCTGCCGCAGCGGGGCGTCCAGCGCGATCTTGACGATCTGCGCGCCGGTCGCCTCGTCGCCGGCCAGGTCCAGCTTGTCGAAGGCGGTCTTGCCGGCCTGCACCAGCGCGACGCCACCACCCGGGACGATGCCCTCCTCGACGGCGGCCTTCGCGTTGCGGACGGCGTCCTCGATGCGGTGCTTGCGCTCCTTCAGCTCGACCTCGGTGGCCGCGCCGACCTTGATCACCGCAACACCGCCGGCCAGCTTGGCCAGACGCTCCTGCAGCTTCTCCCGGTCGTAGTCGGAGTCGCTCTTGTCGATCTCGGCCCGGATCTGGTTCACCCGGCCCTGGATCTGCTCGGCGTCGCCGGCACCGTCGACGATGGTGGTCTCGTCCTTGGTCACCACGACCTTGCGGGCGCGGCCCAGCATCTCGAGGCCGGTCGCGTCCAGCTTGAGGCCGACCTCCTCGCTGATGACCTGGCCACCGGTGAGGATGGCGATGTCGGTCAGCATGGCCTTGCGGCGGTCACCGAAGCCCGGCGCCTTGACGGCGACCGACTTGAAGGTGCCACGGACCTTGTTGACCACCAGGGTGGCCAGGGCCTCGCCCTCCAGGTCCTCGGCGATGATCAGCAGCGGCTTGCCCGACTGCATGACCTTCTCCAGGATCGGGAGCAGGTCCTTCACCGACGAGATCTTGCTGTTGACGATCAGGATGTACGGGTCGTCGAAGACGGCCTCCATACGCTCCGGGTCGGTCATGAAGTAGGCGGAGATGTAGCCCTTGTCGAAGCGCATGCCCTCGGTGAGCTCAAGCTCCAGGCCGAAGGTGTTGCTCTCCTCGACGGTGATGACACCTTCCTTGCCCACCTTGTCCATCGCCTCGGCGATGATCTCGCCGACGCTGGGGTCGGCGGCGGAGATGGAGGCGGTGGAGGCGATCTGCTCCTTGGTCTCCACGTCCTTGGCGAGCTTGAGCAGCTCCTCCGAGACGTTGGCCACGGCCGCCTCGATGCCCCGCTTCAGGGCCATCGGGTTGGCGCCGGCGGCCACGTTGCGCAGACCCTCACGGACCAGGGCCTGGGCCAGGACGGTCGCCGTCGTCGTGCCGTCACCGGCGACGTCGTCGGTCTTCTTCGCGACCTCCTTGACCAGCTCGGCGCCGATCTTCTCGTACGGGTCCTCGAGCTCGATCTCCTTGGCGATGCTCACACCATCGTTGGTGATGGTGGGGGCACCCCACTTCTTCTCGAGCACGACGTTGCGGCCCTTGGGGCCGAGGGTCACCTTCACGGCGTCGGCGAGCTGGTTCATGCCCCGCTCGAGGCCGCGGCGCGCCTCTTCGTCGAACGCGATCATCTTGGCCATACGGCGTTGTCCTCCTGGACACTCACGGGCCACCCGGATACCCGGATGGGCCGTCTGGTGTACGCACCTTGGGGACGTCGCCACCTGGCGACGACGACGTCTCCTCGGTCGGGCCGGACAGCCCGCGACGACCGGCCTCGTACCGCTCCGGCGTCCCTTCGGACACCGGCGCGACCGTGGCCCTACCGCCCCGACCTTCTGGCACTCACCGTACGCGAGTGCCAATGACTTGTTTAGCACTCTCCCTAGCCGAGTGCAAGCACGACAGCCCCGCTCAGCCGAGTTCCGCCGCCAGCCGGGCCGCGTTCACCGGGCCTTCCTGAGCCCGCTGTTCGGCGTACGTGACGACCAGCCCGACCTGCTGCGCCAGGTAGGCCGGGGCGGCCAGCAGGGCGCCGGACACGGCGAACGCCACGGCGCCGATCGCGGTGCCGACGGCCTTCATCGGCTCGACGCCGAACACCGCCCCGCTGATGCCGCCCACGACCGCGTCCAGCACCGTCGCCGCGAACAGGACCGCCATCACCAGCGCGACCCGGCCCAGCACCATCCCGAACCGGCTGTGGAACATCCGCCACGCCCGCCCGACCGGCTCCCGCCGCTCGAACAGGTAGACCGGACCGAACAGGGCCAGCGCGAACGCGGCGTAGAGGCCGGGCAGCAGGCAGAAGCAGGCACCCAGCGTGACCAGCAGCGAGACCAGGAGCGTCCAGCCCCACAGGCCGAGGGCGCGGCGCAGCCCGTACCGGAAGGCGGCGCCGAGTCCGGTCGGCTCGCCGGCCGCCTGGCGGGTGACCACCCAGGTGCCGGCGGCCCAGCCCACCGCCTGGAGCAGGCCGAAGATCAGCCCGGCGGACAGGAGCACGCCGTAGAAGGCGAACATCTGCCCCCAGAAGCCGGCCGGCAGCACCGGCGCGCCGTCCGGGGCGGTCGCCAGCTCGCCCTCGGGGCTGAAGACGAGCGTGAGGACACCGATCACCGCCGCCGGGACGACCTGCGTGAGCAGCACGATCGGCAGCAGTTGCCGCCAGCCGCGCCGCAGCGCGGCGGTGCAGCGGGCGAACCAGGGACCGATGCCCGCGTGCGGCGGGTTGACGAGCGGATCCTGCGGGTCGATGCCGGGATACCAGCCGGCGTACGCCCCGGGACCGGCCGGCACCGGATACACCGCGCCGGGGACCGGATAGGCCGCGCCGGGCATCGGATGGCCCGGGTACGCGGGACCGCCCCAGCCCTGCGGCGGAGTTCCCTGGGCGTTCCAGCCCTGCGGCGGAGTGCCCGGCGGCACGTTCCAGCCCTGCGGGGTGGGGCCGGGTGGGGCGTCACCCGGCGCGGTCCATCCGGGCGGGGTCGCCGGGTTCGGGGTGCCGGGCTGCGGGCTGTCGTACTCCGGGACGATCGGCACGGGGCCGGTATGACCGGCCCACGGGTCGGCGCCGGACGCACCGGAGGCGGGCGTGCCGCCTCCGGTGGTCCCCGACGGTCCCGGTGCCGGCCCGGCGGCAGACGGCGGGGGCGCGGTCGGGTCGGCCGGAGGGCCGGACGCCGCCGGCTCGGTGGAACCCGACGGGGGCAGATCGGACATGGGCCCTCCTCAGCGACTACGGCTGGAACGGCTCATGATCTTCCATGCTGGTCGGCCGTAACGCAGCCCCGGTCCGGGGTCCGGTCACGGGAGCACCGCCCGCCGCAGATCAGGCGATGACGCGGACCCGCTCGGCCTGCGGACCCTTCTGCCCCTGCGCGATCTCGAACTCGACGCGCTGGCCGTCGTCGAGCGCCTTGTAACCGTCCATCTCGATCGCGGAGAAGTGGACGAAGACGTCCTGCCCGCCGTCGACGGCGATGAAGCCGTAGCCCTTTTCGGCGTTGAACCACTTCACGGTGCCCTGTGCCACGGTGCACTTCCTCACTCTACGCGGCGTTCCAACACCCGGAGACCGGCGGACCGGCACCGGCGGCGCACCGGCCCAGCGATCGGTAACGCTGAATTCGGTGACCGAAATCGCACGCTACACGAGGCGTGACGACCGCGCACGACCACAAATCGGGCATATTCGGGGGTGGCCGGGCCTGTCGCACACCCCCCGCGCGCCGTCCGGTATGCATGCGGCATGACCAGCGTGAGCACCACGACCACCGTCCACCGGGTCCGGCCGACCGACGCCGCCCGGATGCGGGCGCTCCGGCTGGAGATGCTGGCCGACTCCCCGCTGGCGTTCCTGGAGACGGTGGCCGAGGCCGCCGCCCGGCCGCACACGGAGTTCGCGGCCCGGGTCGCGGCCGTCTCCCGGGGCGACCACAACGCGCAGTTCGTGGCCGATCCGGGCGGGCGCCTGGTCGGCCACGCCGGCGGCGTCGCCGCGCCGGACGAGCCGGGCCTGACGCTCGTCTACGCGGTCTACGTGACGCCGGCCCGGCGGGGCAGCGGCCTGCTGGCGGCGCTCGTCGACGAGGTGGCGGCCTGGTCGTGCGCCTGCGGACGGCCCGAACTGATGATGGAGGTGGTGGTCGGCAACGACCGCGCCTACCGGGCCTATCAGAAGCTGGGCTTCGTGGACACCGGGGTACGGGTGCCGCACCCCCGGATCACCGGCCTGTACGAACTCCAGATGCGCCGGCCGGCCTGAGCCCGCGCGCCCCGCGCGTTAACAAGGGGCCCCTCCTCTACCGGAGGCGTTAAGAAGGGGCCCCTCCTTCTCAGACGTGCCGGCGGCTCTGCACGATTCGGAACCGGTTGGCCACGTACGCGCCGTCGGTCAGCGCCGAGTTGGCCGCCGCGTTCGCGCCGGAGCCGTGGAAGTCGGAGAACGCCGCCGACTGGTTGACGAACACCCCGCCGGTCAGGTTGCAGGACAGGTGCACCCCGGCGTCGATCGCCGCCGCCTCGGCCGCGTCCAGCACCGCCTCGTCGGTGGAGTAGACGCCCGCGGTCAGCGCGCCCTTCTCCCCCACCGTCTCGCGCAGGATGCGCAGGCTGTGCTCGGTGGAGTCGGTGGCGATGGCGAACGAGATCGGCCCGAACCACTCCCGCGAGTAGGTGGCGGTGTCGGACGCGTCCAGCTTCACCACGGTCGGCGTACGCACCACCGCGCCGGGGAAGGACGGGTGCTCGACGGTGCGCGACTCCAGCACCGGCTCGCCGACCTTGGTGACCTCCTCCAGCCGCTCCAGCACGCCGTCGTTGACGATCGCGCCGGTCAGCTCGACGCCTCGGGCCGGGTCGGCGGTCAGCTTGGCGACCGCGCCGGCGATCCCGGCCGCCACCTCGTCGAAGCTCTTGTGACCCTGGTCGGTCTCGATCCCGTCGCGCGGGATCAGCAGGTTCTGCGAGGTGGTGCACATCTGGCCGCTGTACAGCGTCAGCGTGAAGGCGAGGTTGCGGCAGAGCCCGGCGAAGTCGTCGGTGGAGTCGATCACCACCGTGTTCAGGCCGGCCTTCTCGGTGTAGACGGCGGCCTGCCGGGCGTTCGCCTCCAGCCAGTCGCCGTACTCGGTGGAACCGGTGAAGTCGACGATCTTCACGGCCGGGTGCAGGGCCAGCGTGGTGGCGAGCTTCTCGCCGTCCGTCTCGGGGGCGAGCTGCACCAGGTTCGGGTCGAAGCCGGCCTCGGCGAGCACCTGGCGGGCGTACTTCACGGTGATCGCCAGCGGCAGCACGGCGCGCGGGTGCGGCTTCACGACCACCGGGTTACCGGTGGCGAGCGAGGCGAACAGACCGGGGTACGAGTTCCAGGTCGGGAACGTGTTGCAGCCGATGACCAGCGCGACCCCGCGCGGCACCACGTGGAACGTCTTGGCCATGCGCAGCGGGTCGCCCTTGCCGGCGGCCTTCTCCCAGCCGGCGGTCCCCGGGTGGCGGGTCATCTCGGCGTACGCGTAGGCGACCGCCTCCAGCGCCCGGTCCAGCGCGTGCGCGCCACCGGCCTGGAACGCCATCACGAACGCCTGACCGCTGGTGAACTGCACCGCGTTCGCCAGCTCGAACACGTTGCGGTGCAGCCGGTCCAGGATCTCCAGGCAGACACCGGCCCGGGCCTGCGGGCCCGCGTCGCGCCAGGCGGGCAGCGCGGCGCTCGCGGCGGACACCAGCTGGTCGGCGCCCGCGTGCGGGTAGCGCACGTCCAGCGCCACCCCGAACGGGCTGACCTCGGTGGCCACGCCGGTGCCGTCTGCGGCCTGGTCGAGCGGGAAGTCCCCGCCCAGGTACGCCTCGAAGGCGGCCTTGCCGTCGGCGGCGGCGCTCTCGCCGTACACCCGGGGGCTGGGCGACTCGGGGTAGGCCGACCAGTACCCGCGTTCCGCGATGGCGGTCAGCGCCCGGTCGAGGGTCTCGCGGTGCCTGTCGTACAGGGGGTGCGGGGTCTCCGTCATGCCCGCCATCATGCAACAGAAAGGCACCAGATCAGTAGGGGCGTGTCACAACTCAGATGGTCAACTGCCAGTCGATCGAGCCGGCGGCCGGGCGGAAGCCGAGCTGTTCGTTGATCGCGATCATGTGCCGGTTCGCGGCTGCGTTCCAGGTGTCGACGGCCCGCAACGCCGGTTCGTGCGCCAGCGCGTACACCAGGTTCCCGGCCTTGCAGAGCAGGCCGAGCCGGTGACCGCGGTGATCGGGGTCGACGAGGGTGATCTCCTGCCAGGCATGGTCGGTGCTGCTCGCGTCCAGGCCGAGCTGGGTCCACCCGACCAGCCGGCCGGTCACCTCGTGCACCACCCCGGTGTTGTAGCGGCGTACGCCCCGGGCATCAAGCGCCCGCTCCGCGTCCCGCATCCGCGCCGCGTCCATCTGCTCCGGCTCCCAGCCCAGCTCGCCCATCGGCGCGTCGAGCAGCAGCCGGCCCTCCAGGTAGGCGACGTCCGCGACATACTCCTCGGGCGTGTGGTCGCGCCACCGCACCGGCCGGTAGGCGGTCGCCGCGGCGCGGGCCTCGGCGAGTGACGCGGCGAGCCGGTCGCGGTCGAGTCCGGCCACGTCGAGGCGGCGGCGGACGTCGGCCAGCGCCGGTTTGGCGCCCATGGCGGCGGCGAATGCGGCACCGGGAAAGACCCGCCCTTCCTCGCCGGGCAGCGCGGCGACGGTGGAGCCGACGAGTCGTTTGCCGCCGTGCTCCCGCAGCAGCCGGACGCCGTGTTCGTGCAGCGTGCGCCCGATGCCCTGCCGCCGGTACGCCGGGTCGACAGTCAGTTCGACGCTGGCGTTCTCGGTGTTGTCGATCGTGTGCAGGTAGAGCCGGAGCCACCCGGCGGGCATCCCGTCGAGGCGGGCCACCAGCCAGCGCGTGTCGATGCCGGGCATCGGGTGCCACAGCGGCGCCTCGAACCGCCGCCGGCAGGGGTCGGGCAGGTCCGGCTCGTCGACGGCTCGTGCCGCGCGCGCGATCCGGTACACCGCGTCGAGCGTCTGCCGGTCGGCGGGATCAAGCGGCGTCACGGTGAGTGTCATGCCACCGAGGGTGCGCCGGGCACAGCGAAGAGGCCAGCGGTTTTCCGCTGGCCTCTTCGGAAGTTGGTCGGGAGGGACGTCCGCACAACGCCTCCGGCGTTGGGTCGCAAGAACTTGAAAAGTCTCCGGCGGATGCCCTCCCGCACGAAGCATCTTGCGCCGTCCGGTTCCTGCCGTCAAGTCCTTGAGGGCGGTTTTCTGGCACTCACCGCACATCACCGGTTACCCACCGGTCTCACCCGATCCCCCACCCGGGCGAGCCCCACCTCCCCCGCCCGGCCACCCGGCCGCAACGGTGATCAAGGAGTTCGTGTCCCGAAACGGCCCGGCCGGCGACACTTTCTCCTTGATCACCGCGCCGGCGGCGGGAGAGCGGGCCGGTCAGGCCAGGAGGCCGGCGTCGCGGGCGGCGCGGAGGCTGGGCTTGATGCGGTGGGAGGGCCCGACCTGGGCGGCCACCGCGTCGAGCGTCTTCAGGCCCTCACCGGTGTTGAACACCACCGTCTCGGCGGCCGGGTCGAGCCGGCCCGACTCGACCAGCTTGCGCAGCACCGCGACCGTCACGCCGCCCGCCGTCTCGGCGAACACCCCTGTGGTACGGGCGAGCAGCCGGATGCCCGCGCGAATCTCGTCGTCGTCGGCGTAGTCCATCCAGCCACCGGTACGCCGCACGGCCTCCAGCGCGTACAGCCCGGCCGCCGGGTCGCCGATGTTCAGCGACTTGGCGATGCCGGCCGGCTTGACCGGCACGATCGTGTCGGTGTCGCCGTGCAGCGCGGTGGCGATCGGGTTGCAGCCGGCCGACTGCGCGCCGAACACCTTCCAGCCCCCGGCCGGCGCCTCGACCAGCCCGATCTCGACCAGCTCGGCGAACGCCTTGTCGATCTTGGTGAGCAGCTCGCCGCTGGCCATCGGGATGACCACCTGGGCCGGGATCCGCCAGCCCAGCTGCTCGGCCACCTCGTAGCCGAGCGTCTTGGAGCCCTCCGCGTAGTAGGGCCGCACGTTCACGTTGACGAACGCGGTGTCCTCGAACTCGTCGGTCTCCACCAGCTCGCCGCAGAGCCGGTTCACGTCGTCGTACGAGCCGTCGATGGCGACCAGGTCGCCGCCGTAGACCGCGGTGGTGACGACCTTGCCCTGCTCCAGGTCGCTCGGGATGAAGACCACCGACGGCACGCCGGCACGGGCCGCGTGCGCGGCGACGGAGTTGGCGAGGTTGCCGGTGGAGGCGCAGGCGTAGCGGGTGAAGCCGAGCGCACGGGCCGCGGTGAGCGCCACCGAGACGACCCGGTCCTTGAACGAGTGGGTGGGGTTCGCGCTGTCGTCCTTCACCCAGAGCGGCGCGGTGAGCCCCAGCTCGGCCGCGAGGTGCGGGGCGGCGACGAGCGGCGTCAGCCCCGGGTCGAGCGTGACCCGGGTGGCCGGGTCCTGACCGGCCGGCAGCAGCGCCGCGTACCGCCAGATGTTCTCCGGACCGGCCTCGATCTGCTCGCGGGTGACGGCGGCCAGCGCGGCGGTGTCGTAGTCGACCTCCAGCGGCCCGAAACACTCGTAACAGGCGTGCTGCGCGGCGAGCGGGTACCGCGCCGAACAGGCACGGCAGACCAGGGCGCGGGCCGGGCTGAGGGTGGTGTCGATACCGGTGGCGACGGGAAGCGTCGACGTCATGTCGAGGAGTTCCTCTCATCTTTCCCCGCATCGCCGGGTGCGGCGGGGACGGAATTGGCACCTGCCCGCTGTCGCTCGCCGTCGAGCGTGCGGGTGGTTGCCGGGGCGTCGTCGGGCCGTATCCCTCAGCCCCTCTGGATGAGGTATTCAGTTGTGCCGCCGAGTCTAGGCGCTGCTCACGGCCGCGCCACCCGGGGATCCCACGCTGTGGGCCGCCGACCAGCACGACGAGGTGGGATGATCGCCGGATGCGGAGAACGGCGCGCCTGGTCGGCGCCCTCACCGGCGTGACGCTGATGGCCGCCTGCGCCCCGGCTCAGAGGCCCGCGGACGGGGGGACGCCCGACCGGCCGCCCGTGGGCGTCGACCCGCTGACCACGGTTCCGCCACGTCCGGGCGCCTCCGCGGCCGAGCCGACGCCCGCCGCCACCTGCTCCCCGGAGGGCGTCGCGATCACCGAGCTGGGGGTGAGCGCCGCGATGGGGCTGCGGGCGATGGGCCTGGACCTGCTCAACTGCGGCGACCGGCCGTACGAGCTGCGCGGCTATCCGGCGGTCACGCTCCGGGACGCCGACGGCGACCCGATCGAGGTACGGATCATCCCGGGCGCCGAGCCGATCGCGTCCGGCTTCGGCGACCCGCCCACCCCGATCGTGCTGCTCCCCGGCGAGCGGGCCGGTGCGGCGCTGATCTGGCGGAACCTGGTCACCGACGCGACGGTGCCGGCGACGAACGGCACCGGAATCGACGTCGCCCCGGTGGCCGGCCGGCCGGCGTACCCGGTCGTCCTGGACGGGCCGATCGACCTCGGCAACACCGGCCGGCTGGGTGTCAGCGCGTGGAAGCGCCGGAAGCCCGGCCCGGCCGGCAAGCCCACGCCGGCCGTCCCACCCCCGCCCACGACTCCGCCGGTAAATCCGCTGTAGAACCAGAGCCCGGTACGGGAGCGTCCCGACCGGGGTCTGGTTCGGGGGCGAGCGCTCAGACCGGGACCGAGGCGGGCGCGGCGGCGGGCCCGGTCGCGGTGGACCGGCGGCGGGCCAGCAGCGTGTCGAGCGCCCAGTTTCCCGGCCCGAGCACCGCGACCAGCAGGAACGACCAGCAGAAGAGCGCGGCCGGCTCGCCGCCGTTCTGCATCGGCATCAGGTGGTCCGGCTGGTGCACCACGAAGTACGCGTACGCCATCGAGCCGGAGGCGAGCAGCGCGGCCGGCCGGGTGAACAGGCCGACGAGCACCAGCGCGCCGCACACGAGCTGGATCAGCGCCGCCCACCAGCCGGGCCAGGTGGCGAACCGGACGATGCCGCCGGTGGCCGGGTTGCCGCCGAACACACCGAAGATCGAGGCGGCGCCGTGGCAGAGGAAGAGCACGCCGGTGACGATGCGGAACAGGGACAGCACGGGGTCTTTCAGCTGCGCCGGGATCATAGGGAACCTCCTGGTACGGGTGCCGGACGCCGTCCAGGATGGCGGGGCCATCAATCGATGTTAATCGATTTCTTTGCAGGCGGGACAACCGCGTGGGAACGCTCCCATGATATGGGCCGGGGCCTCTCGCGGAGACCCCGTCTCAGCTCAGCTCGTGACGTCCTTGCGGGTGAAGCGCCAGAAGGCCAGGCCCCAGAACAACGTGGCGTAGACGACCGCCGAGAAGGCGCCCTTGACCACGTCGTCGGTCTGCATCGGCGTGGACAGCAGCCCCAGCCAGGCGCTGCTGTAGTGGGTCGGCAGCAGGTTCCGCAGCCCGCCCAGCGCGGTGATCTGGTCCAGGATGCTGGACAGGATCCACAGCAGCACCGCCCCGCCGACCGCGCCGAGCGCGGCATCGGTGGTCACCGACAGCAGGAACGCCAGCCCGGCCACCACCAGCAGCACGACCGCGAGATAGCCGAGCACGCCGAGCAGCCGCAGCAACCCGTCGGCCGGGGGCAGCTCGGCCGAGACCTGGCTGCTCAGCGGCTTCCAGCCGTACCGCAGCGTACCGGCCAGCAGCGCGGTGCCGGCCAGCAACAGCAGCGCCAGCCCGGAGTACGCGAGCGCGACGACCAGCTTCACCGCGAGCAGCCGGGCCCGGGGCACCGGCACAGCCAGCAGGTAACGCAGGCTGCCCCAGCTCGCCTCGCTCGCCACCGTGTCGCCGCAGAACAGCGCCACCACCACGACCAGCAGGAACGACGCCGACACCAGGATCGAGAACAGGGTGAAGTTGAGCCCGCCCGAGGTGGCCAGGTCGGCCAGGCTGGAGAACTCGCCCCGCCCGCCGTCGTCGTCCCCGGAGTCGAACTGGAACGCCACCAGGATGATCAGCGGCAGCAGCACCATGAACCCCAGGGCGAGCTGGGTACGCCGGCGCGACGCCTGCCGCCGGAACTCCGCGCCGAACGGGAGCGTGGCCGAGGGCCGGTAACCGGCCGCCGCGCCGCCCGCGCCCGGCGCCGCCGTACGGGACGTGCCGCCGCCAGGCGACGATGCCACAGACGAACCCGCCATCACCGGTCCCCGCTTCCCCGAGAGTTCTCGCCCACCAGGGCGAGGAACGCGTCCTCCAGGCGGCGCCGGGGCACCACCCGGTCCACGCCGATGCCGGCGCGGACCAGTTCGGCCACCACCTCGCTGCGGGCGGTGCCGTTGGTGTCGACCACCAGCCCGCCGTCGGCGTCGGGCAGCACCCGTACGCCGCCGAGCCGGTCGAGCACCGTACGCGCCGCGTCCGGGTCGCTCACCTCGAACAGCACGCTCGGCGACTCGCCGACGATCTCCTCCACCGGGCCGGACGCCACGATCCGCCCCTTGTTCACCACCACCGCGTGCGTACAGGTCTGCTCCACCTCGGCCAGCAGGTGGCTGGAGACCAGCACCGCCCGGCCGTCGGTGGCGTAGCGCTGGAGCACCCGGCGCATCTCGGCGATCTGCGGCGGGTCCAGCCCGTCCGTCGGTTCGTCCAGCACCAGCAGCTCGGGCAGGCCGAGCATGGCCTGGGCGATGGCCAGCCGCTGCCGCATGCCGTGGCTGTACTTCTTCGTCCGCCGGTGCACCGAGTCGCCCAGGCCGGCGATCTCCAGTGCCTCGGCGAAGTGCGCGTCCTCCCACGGCCGGCCGGTGGCCCGCCAGTACGCCTTGAGGTTGTCCAGGCCGGACAGGTGCGGCAGGAAGCCCGGCCCCTCGACCAGCGCGCCGATCCGGGACAGCACCGGCGAGCCCGGCACCAGCCGGTGACCGAAGACGTAGATCTCCCCGGCGGTGGGCTGGGTCAGCCCCATCAGCACCCGCAGCGTGGTGGTCTTGCCCGCGCCGTTGGGCCCGAGCAGGCCGACCACCTGACCGGGGTGCACCTCGAAGTCCACGTCGGAGACCGCGACGAAGCCGTCCGCGTACTCCTTGCGCAGGTTGCGCACCGCCAGCGGGACGCCCGCGTACTCCGGGTGCACGGAGTCGTCCTGGCGGCGGTGCCGGCGGCGGGTGAGCAGCACGACCACGACGAGCCCGAGCACGATCGCGGCGACCAGCCCGGCCAGCGCCCAGCGCCAGACCGTGGCGGTGGTGGGGATCGGCGTGGCGTCGACGGTGGGCAGCGTCAGCGGCCCGTCCGCGAGCGCCACCGTGTGCACGGCCGGTTCGGCCGGCGAGGCGTACGCCTGGTCCGACGTCGCCACGACGAGCCGCAACCGGTGCCCGGCCTCGACCCGCCGGACGATCCCCGGCAGCGTCACGGTGACCGGCGCGGCCGCGTCGACGGTGGCCGGCAGGCCGGCGAGGCGCACCGGCGCGACCAGGCCGGACGGCAGCGTGGCCGCGCCCTGCGGGTCGACGTCGTAGAGCTTCACGAACAGCACCGCCTCGCCGGTCGGGGAGGCCGCGCGGATCCGCACGGTGGGCGCGCCCACCACGTCGACCGGCTCGTCCAGCGGCGCCGACTCGAAGCGCGCGTGCTGGCCCGGGATGTCACCGGCGACACCGTCCAGCAGCGAGCCGAGCGCGCCCGCGAACGGCACCGAGGAGATCGCCGCCGGGTTGCCGTTCGGCGGTACGGCGACCGGCTGGGGCGGACCGGCGAGCGTCACCTCGCGGCGGTCCTGCCCGGCCAGCCCCGGGTAGTCGGCGGTCCGGAACCCGGTCGCCACCAGGCCCCGGTCGAGCGCGTCGAATCCGGCGATCCGGGAGAACGTGAACGTGTCGCCGGGCGCCGTGCCGTCCCCCTTGACGTAGTGGTCGAGCCACTGCGCGGTCAGGAACTTCACCCGGTCGGAGTCGGAGATGGGTCCGGAGCCGCCGTCGTGGCCGCCGGTGAACCAGGCGACCCGGACCGGCGTGCCGGCGGCGGCGATGCCGCGGGCGTTGGCGTCCGCCTCGGCCAGCGGGAACAGCGTGTCCGCCTCGCCCTGCACCAGCAGCGTCGGCGACTTGATCCGGTCCAGCACGCCGGCCGGCGACGACCGGCGCAGCAGCTCGACCGCGGCCGCGTCGGCCCGGCCCGTGGTGGCGATGCGCAGGTACGCGGCGCAGACGTCGGCCGCGAAGCGGCCGCAGGACGGGTCGGCGGCACCGGCCGGCGCGCGACCGGAACCGGTGCCCGGCCCGGCGCCCGGCCGCGGGCTCGGCGGACCGGCGGACTCGGGCGCGCCCTCCGGTGCGGCGGCGGTGGCCCCGGAGAGCCCGGCCGGCCCGCTTCCGGCGTTCCCGCCGCCGCCGAAGAAGATGCCCGCCCAGCCCTTCTTGAACACGCCGTCGGTGGGCTGCCGGCCACTGCTCTCCGGCAGGAACGCCCGGGACAGGTCGTTCCAGGTGATCATCGGGACGATCGCGTCGACCCGCTGGTCCTGCGCGGCCAGCAGCAGGGCCAGCCCGCCGCCGTACGAGCCGCCGACCACACCGACCCGGGGGTCGCCGGCCGCGTCGAGACGGATGTCCGGCCGCTGCGCCAGCCGGTCGAGCAGCCGCTGCGCGTCGCGTACCTCGTAGTCGGGGTTGTCCAGGTGGATCCGACCGCCGCTGCGACCGAACCCGCGGGCGGTCCAGGTGAGCACCGCGTACCCACGGGAGACCAGGTCCTCGGCGTCGGAGCGGACCGAGTCCTTGGTCCCGCCGAAGCCGTGCGCCAGCAGCACCGCCGGTACCCGGTTCGACGACGAGGCGTCCTCCGGCAGGTAGAGCGTGGTGTCCAGGTCGACCGGCTCGTCGCCTGAGGGCCCGGAGCGCACTGTCACCAGCGCCGGTTCGGTCCGGAAGTCCGCGCCCTGCGGCCGGGCCACCCAGACCAGCGCGGCGGCGACGAGGACGACCACCACCACGGCGGCGACGGTGCGGCGCGGACGGCCGGCCAGGGCGTGCCGGAGCCGCGCGGCGGTTGATCTCATGCGGCACACGGTACGGGCCGACGGCTGAGCGTTCGCTGAGATCCGCCGTACGTCTGTCCGGTTGCACCGATCGTCGCGTAGCGTCCGTCATCCGCCAAAGGTCCAGAGCGTCCCAGCGCGACGTATTCGGATCATGTGAATTCACATCTACGGGCGCAAACCATCGTCGATGTTACGTCTCGGCAACGCGATCACACGCTTCGTACCGATCCCCCTGACGCAGCGTCACCCTATGTGGACTGACGTGAAGCTGACTCATTGACCGAGGCCCCACCCGCGTCCGGTTCGGCTACTTTTCCGGTCCGGTGCACGGGACTGCGTACGGCGACCTCCCGGGGCACCGATCGCCCCGCCGTCGCCGGAGGAGACACACCATGACAGTCCCCGCGTCGCGGGTCCGTCGGCGGCCCGCCGTACCGGGCCGCGCGCTCGCCCTGGTCCTGGTGCTGGCGCTGCTGGCCCCGCTCGGGCTGATCTTCGTCCAGGCCGAACGCGACTTCGCCGACGACCACGACCTGGTGAGCCGGGAACGGCTCGGCGTCCGCTACCTGCGCGCCCTCGGACCGGTCACCGACGCGCTGGTGGAGGCCCAGGCCATCGCCGTCGCCGAGGGGGCCGTCTCCCGCGCTTCGCTCGCCGCCGCCATCGAGGGCGTCGCGGAGGTGGACAACGCCGTCGGCGACGAGCTGCGCACCCACGAACGCTGGGCCGGGCTGCGGGCCAAGCTGGAGGCGCTGCCGGACCGCGGGATCGGTGACCCCGAGGCGGCGTTCCGGGCCTACGGCGAGGCGTCCGACCTGCTTCTGGCCCTCTACCGCAAGGTACGGGAGAGCTCCGGGCTGATCCGCGACCCCCGCTCCGACTCGTTCTTCCTCCAGGACGGCATCGGCGGGGATCTGCCCACCGCGACCGTGCTGGCCGGGCGGCTCGTCGACCTGGCCCGGCTGTCCGCCGAGCGCCCCGCCGCCGAGCGCGCGCGGGTGGGCGCGGAGCTGGCCGAGCTGCGCGTCTCCGCGCTCGGCCCGGCCACCGACCTGGTCGCCGACCTGCGCTCGGCGGTCGACAGCTCGGAGAGCACCGACCTGGGCGCCAACGTGCTCACGCCGCTGGACACCTACCAGCGTTCACTGGAGACGTTCGCGGTCTACTCGGCGCCCGGCGCCGGCCGGTCCGCGCCGAGCACCGACCAGCTCACCCGCGCCGGGATCAGCGCGCAGAACGCCGCCAAGCAGCTCCGCACGGTGATCCTCGACCAGCTCGACGCGCTGCTGCGGGATCGGCTCGACGCGCTGGAGCGGGACCGGCTGCTGGGCCGGATCGCCGCCGGAGCGGCGGTGGTGCTGATCGCCGGGCTCGTCGCGCTGCACGTGGCCGCGCTGCGCCGGGACCGGTCCCGGGCCACCCCGGCACGCCGGGAACCGGCGGAGGCCGGGCCGGTGCCGACCGTCCACCCGGACCCACCGCTCGCCGCGTCCGGAGCCGACCGTCAGCCCGTCGCGGTGGGACACAGAGGTGGCGACACCGACCGGTGGAGGCCGTTCGATGCTGCTCGGTAGGTTACGCATCCGGGGCAAGCTCGCCCTGCTGGTGATCATTCCGCTGCTGAGCATGGTCGGGCTCGCCGTACCGGTCGTCATCGACCGGGTGACCGCCGCCCGGGAGGCCGCCGACACCGCCGAGACCGTCCGGGTCGCCAGCCGGGTCGGCAGCCTGGTCCAGGACCTCCAGCAGGAACGCCTGCTCTCGGTCGGGCTGCTGCTCGGGCGGGTGAGCCGTACCGAGCTGATCCAGAAGTCGGCCACCGTCGACGACCGGGTCGCCGACCTGCGCGCCGAGCCGCTGCCGACGGCGGTCCGCGACAGCCTCGACGTGGTACGCCGGCTGGAGGACGTCCGCAACGCCACGCTCGCCGGACGGGCCACCCCGCAACAGATCCTGACCATGTTCGGCGAGGTCGACACCGCCCTGATCGACGCGCTGCGGCTGCCCTTCCAGGTGAACACCGACACCGCGGCCGGACGGCAGGTGCTCGCTCTGGACGCGCTGCTGCGCGTCGACGAGGCCCTCAGCTCGTGCACCACCCAGATCGTGCTGGTCAAGGCGACGGGCGATCCGCAGGTGGCCCGCTCGTTCGTGGCGTGCATGGCGGCGCTCAGCGTCGACAACCGGCGGTTCCGCAAGCTGATCACGCCCGAGCAGCTCAAGGTGGCCGAACTGGACGACGCGGCGGTGGCCGCCCGGACCAGCCCGACGTTCCTGGTGGACAGCCTCCGCGACCCGGACGGGGCGATCGCGCCGGTGCCGCTGGACGTGCTGTTCCCGTCGGCCCGGTCGATGATCACACTGGGCCAGTTCGTGGAGAAGAAGGTCGTCGCGGACGTCATCGCGGAGACCCGCGCGCGGGAACGGGAGGCCCTGACCGCGGCCTGGCTGGTCAGCCTGGCGGCGGCGACGATCCTGCTCGTCGTGGTGCTGCTGAGCATGACGGTGGCGCGTACGGTGGCCCGGCCGCTGAGCCGGCTCACCCGCTCCGCCGAGCGCGTCGCCCGGGTCACCGAGGCCGAACTGACCCGGGTCGCCGACGACGAGTCCGAGACCGTCCCCCCGGTACGCCTCGACCCGGTGGAGGTAAGCGCCCGGGACGAGATCGGCGACCTGGCCCGCGCCTTCGACCGGGTGCAGCACACCGCCGCCCGGCTGGTCGAGCGGCAGGTCGCCGGGCGGCGCAACGTGGCGCAGATGTTCGGCCACGTCGGCCGCCGTACGCAGAACCTCGTCGGCCGCCAGATCGCGCTCATCGACCGGCTGGAACGGCAGGAGACCGACCCGGGCCGCCTGGAGCACCTCTACCGGCTGGACCACATCTCCAGCCGGTTGCGCCGCAACGCGGGCAGCCTGGTGGTGCTCTCCGGCGCCACCGGCTCGGACGGTCACGTGGCGCCGGTCCCGCTGGCCGACGTGGTCCGGCTCGCGCTCGGCGAGATCGAGGACTACACCCGCGTCGACGTGGAGGTACCGCCCGGCGTGGCGGCGGCCCCCGCCATCGCCGGCGACCTGGTGCTGACGCTCGCCGAGCTGATGGAGAACGCCACCTCGTTCTCGCCGCCGCACACCCGCGTGGTGGTGACAGGTGAGCTGACCGACGGCGGGGCCCGGCTGGTAGTGGTCGACCACGGCATCGGCCTGACCGAGGACCGGATGACCGAGGAGAACGCCCGGTTCACCCGGCGGGAACGCCTCGACCTCGCTCCGACCGAGGTGCTCGGCCTGTTCGTGGTCGGCCGGCTGGCCCGCCGGCACGGCTGGAGTGTCCGGCTGAGCCACACCCCCGGCAGCGGCGTCACCGCCGTACTGGAGATCCCGGGCGCCTCGCTCGTGATCCGCCGCCCCGAGCCGGTCGGCGCCGGGGCCGGCCGGGCCACGGTGCCCACAGCCCGCGAGCCGGAGCCACCGGCCGTCGACGCGCCGGCCGGCTTCGACGCCGAGTTGCTGACCCGGGCCACGCGCAGCATGTCCAGCGGCGACCCGTGGAACGCCTTCGGCAGCCGGTCCGGCACCGGGGAGGCGGACGAGGACGCCGCTCCGGCCACCGGCGGTCCGCCGCCGGGCACTCGGCCGCCCGGCCCGGCGGCGCGTCCCGGGCACCTCTCCCCGCCGACACCGGTCGTCGGCCCGGCCCCGGCCGCTCCCCCGGCCGCCGGACCGGCGACCGGCCCGACCCTGGCGCCGCCGTCCACCCGCTCGGCCCCGGCGCCGTCCACCCGCTCGGCCCTGGCGCCGACCACCGGCCCGGCCCTGGCGCCGCCGCCCGCCGGCGCCCGACCGCCGGCTCCGGCCGGGCCACCCCCGGCCGTGCCGAACCCGGCCGGGCGGCCCGGTACCCGGTCGCCGATCCGGCAGCGGGTGCCCGGCGCGAACCTGCCGGCCGCCCCGCCCGCCGGTCCGGCCGGCCCGGCCACCGGCGGGCCGCTGATCGGCGTACCGACGGACCCGTCGAGCGTCCGGGCCCTGGTCGAGGCATTCCAGGACGGGGTACGGCGGGCCGAGGGCGATGCCGACCAGGCGCCCCCGGTGGCGGAGCGGCCCCGGCTCAGCCGCCGGGTGCCGGGCGCGAACCTGTCCGTCTCCCCGGCGCAGTCCGCGCCCCCCACCAGCTCCGACCCCGGCGACCCCGTCGAGGTCCGCAACCGGATCAGCGAGTTCGAGGCGGGCGTCGCCCGTGCTCTGCGCGAAGTCAGTACCGACCGCCGCTACGAAGAGGACCCATCACGGTGACCAGCCCCTTCCTGCACGAGAACGTCGAACAGAGCATCACCGGCGACCTCAGTCCCGAGGCACGCACCTTCAACTGGCTGCTCGACTCGTTCACCTCAAGCACCGCCGGGGTGATGGAGGCGATCGCGGTCTCCTCGGACGGCCTGCTGATGGCCATGTCCGCGATCAAGGACCGGTCCAACGCCGAACGGCTCGCCGCCGTGGTCTCCGGCATGACCAGCCTCGCCGGCGGCGCGGCGAGCTGGTACGCGCTCGGCGCGCTCAACCGGGTGATCGTCGACATGGCTGAGGGGTACCTGCTGATCAGCGCGATCAGCAGCGGCTCGGTGCTCGGCGTCGTCGCCGACCGCACGGCGAACCTGGGCACCGTGGCGTACGAGATGACGCTGTTCGCCGGCCGCGCCGGCGGCGCCCTGAGTCCGCGCCTGATCGCCGAGCTGAAGAACGCCGTACAGCAATGATCCCAGGGGCCGCCGGTGCGGACCCGGAGCCGGAACCCGGCGTCCGGATCCGCCCCTTCCTGCACGCGTCCGCTCCGGTGCCGGAGCCGGACGCGGGCGACGGGGAGCCGACCGGCCCGCGCCCCTTCGTGCTGACCTCCGGACGGGTGGACGGCGACCCGGCGATCGGCCTGGAGACCCAGGTCACCGCTCGTCCGGGCAGCACCTCGTGGGCGGTGACCGCCCGGTTGGCCCCGGAGCTGGCGGCGATCGTCGCGATCTGCGCCGAGCCCGTCTCGGTGGCCGAGATCTCCGCCCGGACCCGGATGCACTTCGGGGTGACCCGGGTGCTGGTCGGCGACCTTCGCGCCGCCGGCCATCTCGACGTGCACGTCGCGGACGTCGACGACGCCCTCGATCCCGACATCATCCTGCGAGTGATTGATGGACTTCGTGCGATCTCCTGAATGGCCCGCGGCGGCCACGGGCGGGCCGGCCGCCAACAGCGCCCCGAGCCGCTACGGCGGCCCGGCGCCGCTGATCGGCCGGGCCACACCGCCCCCGCCCACGCC
Organism: Micromonospora sp. WMMB482; assembly: GCF_019038635.1. Taxonomy (NCBI): domain Bacteria; kingdom Bacillati; phylum Actinomycetota; class Actinomycetes; order Micromonosporales; family Micromonosporaceae; genus Micromonospora; species Micromonospora sp. WMMB482. The sequence goes on from NZ_JAHOPD010000020.1 coordinate 1,715,789, forward strand.
GCCGCTGCCGTACCTGCCGCCGGGTGTGCCGCCGGCCGAACCGGCCCCGATCGTCAGCCGGGTGCCGGCGCCCCGGCCGCCGATCCCGGTCAAGATCCTCATCGCCGGCGGGTTCGGGGTCGGCAAGACCACGACAGTCGGCGCGATCTCCGAGATCGCGCCGCTGACCACCGAGGCGGAGATGACCACCGCCGGCATCGGCATCGACGACCTGGGCGGGGTGGCCGGCAAGACCACGACCACAGTCGCCATGGACTTCGGCTGCGTGACCATCGACCGCAGCCTGAAGCTCTACCTCTTCGGTACGCCCGGACAGGCGCGCTTCGGGTTCATGTGGGACGACCTGGCCCGGGGCGCGCTCGGCGCGCTCGTGGTGGTGGACAGCGCCCGGCTCGACGACTGCTACCCGGCGATCGACTTCTTCGAGCGGTCCGGGCTGCCGTTCGCGGTGGGCGTCAACGCCTTCGACGGCCGGCTGGCCCTGGATCTGCCGTCGATCCGCTGGGCGCTGGCGATCGGTGAGCACGTGCCGCTGGTGCAGTTCGACGCCCGGGACCGCCTCTCGGTACGGGACGCCCTGCTCGTCGTCCTGGACCGCGCGCTGGACCGGGCCACTCGATCCCGGGCAGGCTGAACCGGCAGTCGTTTCGATCCGTTGTCTGGCGAAGGGGTGGACGCCATGAGAGGTGATCTGGACGAGACACTGGCCCGGATGGCGCGGCGCGAGGAGGCGCTGCGCCGCCGGGCGCCGATGCCCGGCGAGCCGGCCGACCGGGACGTACCCGCGGAGGCGGTGGACGAGCACGGTGACGGGCGGGCGGGGCACGGCGCGTACCGGCTGCGCGGCGGCGAGGCGCCGGTGCGGCGTGACCCGGTCGAGGAGGTCGCCGAAGCGGTCCGGCGGGTGGTGGCCGAGCACCCCGGGCTTGCCGTGACGCTGCGGGTGGAACTGGGCGAGCAGGCGTACCCGCTGCGGGTCTCCTGGTCCGGCTCGGCGGTGACGGTGGGCCCGGCGACGCCCGCGCCGCCGCCCGCGTGGCCCATGTCGGTGAAGACGGTGCCCGCGCCCGGCCACGACCCGCTGGAGTCCGACCCGGCGGCCCGGCTGGCCGAGATGATCCGGCGCGACCCCTCGCTGCTGGACGACCCGGGCCCGCGCTGACCCGGCACCCGATGATCGGGACGGCTACTGTCGGCGGGTGGCCGAACCCGACCTGACCCTGACCGCGACGCTGCGGCCGGCCGCGCTCGACGCCCGCCGCGGCGTGGTGCGCCTGCATCCCGAGGCGCTCACCGCGTTGGCGCTGCGCCCCGGCGACCCGGTACGCCTGACCGGTCGCCGGGTCACCGCCGGCATCGCGGCCGCCGCCGAGCCGAGCACCAGCGGCGCCCTGCTGCACGCCGACGACCTGCTGCTGGGCAATCTCGGCCTGCGGGCCGGCGGCCAGGTCACGGTGAGCCCGCTGCCGGCGACCCCGGCGCGCCGGCTCACGCTCTCCGGTCCGGCGGCGGTGGTCGCCGCGGTCCCGCCGGAGATGCTGCGGCTCGCGCTGCTCGGCAAGGTCGTCACCGCCGGGGACGACGTCTCGCTGCTGCCGCAGGACGTGCTGCCGGACGCCGCCGTGCGCGGCCTGATCGAGGCCGCGCGGCGCAGTCTGGCCAGTTCCGTCGGGTACGCCTGGACGAGCACGCTGCTCACCGTCGTGTCGGCCGAACCGGCGGTCGGCGCGCTCGTCACCATGGACACGGTCGTGGGCTGGGAGCACGGCGCCGCCACCCGCGGCTCCGGCCCGGCGTCCTCGGCCTCCGCCGCGCGGGTCTCCGCCCCCGCCGCCCCGGCCGGGACGGAACCCGACGGGGGCCTGCTCGGCCCGGAGGACGCGCCCGACGTGGACGAACTGCCCGGCCTGCGCGCCCAGGCCGAGGAGCTGACCGAACTGCTGGACCTGGGCTTCCACCACCGCGAGGTGCTGGGCCGGCTCGGCACCACCGTCTCGCTCGGCGTGCTCGTGGAGGGCCCGGCGGGCTCGGGCAAGTCCGCGCTGGTGCGTGCCGTCGCCGCCCGGGTCGGCGCGGGTGTCCGGCCGCTCTGGGCTCCGGAGCTGGCCGCGCTCGGCAACGACGCGGCGGCCCGCCGGCTGCGCGAGGCGGCCTCGGCGGTACGCGCCGGTGGTCCCGCCGTGCTGCTGGTCACCGACGTGGAGTCGATCGCCCCGGCCGACGAGCCGGGCCCGCTGGCCACCGTGTTCCGCCAGGTGGTGGCCGAGACGCTGCGGGCCGGCGTCGCCGTGGTGTGCACCAGCGGACGCCCCGAGGCCGTCGATCCGGCACTGCGCGGCCCGGACCTGCTCGCGCTGCGGATCACCGTGCCGCTGCCCGACGCGGCGCTGCGCCGGGAGCAGTTGACGGTGCTGACCCGTGAGGTGCCGCTCGCAGGTGACGTCCGGCTGGACGAGGTGGCCGGCCGTACCCCCGGGTTCGTCGCGGCGGACCTGGCGGCGCTGGTACGCGAGGCCGGGGTACGCGCGGCGCTGCGCCAGAAGACGGCGCAGACGCCGACGGTGGCGATGGCCGACTTCACCGCCGCGCTGGAGGTGGTCCGGCCGACCACGATGTCCGCGTCCACGCTGGAGCTGGCCTCGGTGACGCTGGACGACGTGGGCGGGCTGCACGAGGTCAAGCAGACGCTCACCGAGTCGGTGCTGTGGCCGCTCACCTATCCGGACACGTTCGCCCGGCTGGGCGTGACACCGCCGCGCGGCGTGCTGCTCTACGGTCCGCCCGGCTGCGGCAAGACCTACCTGGTGACCGCGCTGGCCGGTTCCGGGCGGGCGAACGTGCTGTCGGTGAAGGGCGCGGAGCTGCTCTCGAAGTGGGTGGGTGAGAGCGAGCGCGCGGTCCGGGAGCTGTTCCGCCGCGCCCGCCAGGCCGCGCCCACTCTGGTGTTCCTGGACGAGGTGGACGCGCTGGCCCCGGTACGCGGGCAGGCCACCGACGGCGGTACGACCGACCGGGTGGTGGCGGCGCTGCTGACCGAACTGGACGGGGTGGAGTCGCTGCGCAACGTGGTCGTGGTCGGCGCGACCAACCGCCCCGAGCTGGTCGACCCGGCGCTGCTGCGTCCCGGCCGGCTGGAACGGCTGGTCTACGTGCCGCCGCCGGACGGCCCGGCCCGTACGGAGATCCTCCGCGCGTCCGCCCGGGACGTCCCGCTCGCGCCGGACGTGGACCTCGACGCGCTCGGCGCCGAGCTGGACGGCTTCTCCGCCGCCGACTGCGCCGCGCTGGTCCGGGAGGCGGCGCTGGCCGCCATGCGGGAGTCGCTGAGCGCGAGCACTGTGACCGCCGCGCACGTCGAGGCGGCCCGGAGCCGCGTCCGCCCGTCCCTGGACCCGGTGCAGCTCGCGCACCTGGAGTCGTACGCCGCCGGCCGGTCCTGACCGCTCAGCTCTCGTCGCGTCAGCCGGGCGGCTCTCGCCGCGCCCCGGTCAGCTCTCGTCGCGACGGCGGGCGGCCGGGCGGCGGGGACGCTCCGGGACGCGCCGGCGGCGCTCGGGTTCGCGCTGCCCGCGTGCCGGACGGCGGCGGGAGCGCTCCGGCACCGTGTCGACCGGCTCGTCGGCGTACTCGTCGTCGTCGAAGTCGTTGCCCTCGTCGTAGGCGGCGTACTCGTCGCCGGCCGGCCCGGCGTCTCCCCGCCCCTCCCGGAGCGCTGTCTCGTGGTCCTTGACGACCTGGGAGTCCTCGATCTCGCCGCGCCAGCCCTCGACCGCGTCCGGGTCGAGCACGGTGCGGGTCATCACGTGCCGGACGAAGTGCTTCAGCTCCAGCCGGACCCGGCGGCCCTGGGCGCGCCACAGGTTGCCGGTGTGCTCGAAGAAGCCCTGCGGGTGGTACTCCAGCACCACGAGGATCCGGGTCAGCTCCGGGGCGACCTCGTGGAAGCTGACGGTGCCGTCCACCGAGCCCTTCTCGCCCTTCGACCGCCAGTGAATGAGCCGGTCCGGGATCTGCCGGACGATCGTCGACTCCCAGGTCCGGTGCGACCAGAGCACCTGCGCCTTCCAGGTCATCTTCTCGTCGGCGTCGCAGTCGGCCTGCTCGACCTTCTTCATGAAGCTCGGGAAGTCGCCGAACGTCGTCCACTGGTTGTACGCCACCCGGACCGGCACGCCGACCTCGATGGTCTCGACGATGTTGGTGACCTTGAGCTTCTTACCCCCGCCCTTGCCGCCCTTGCCGCCGCCGAACGCCGACATCACCTTCTCCTTACCGCCGGCCAGGCCGGCATGGAACATCGCCTTGAGCGGGGAATCGCCGCCCGCGAGCTTCTGCGCGCCGGTGGCCGCGGCGACCAGGCCGGGCCCACCGCCCTGCTTGGCGTACTCACTGAGCCGATCGGTGGCGCCGGTGACCCGCTCGGTGACCGCCTCCACGACCCGCTCCCCGACTGCGGAGGCGAGATTGCGCAGTTCGCCACCGATCTGGTCACGTGCCCTGTCGGTGAGGCTGTTGGAGGCCATGGTCACCGCCCCCGTCCACGGCGCACGGGGGCCGGCCGCCCGGCTCGGTCCTCGTCGTCCCGGTACTCGTCGTCGCGGGCCGAGGGCTGCTCGTCGGGCTCCTGCTCCTCGTCGGGCGCCGAGCGCCGCCCGTCGTCCGGCTGCTCCCCGGGCCGGCCCGACGACCTGCGCCGCAGTGCGGCGGCGCCGCCGCACAGCTTGCCGCTGACCGCGTCGATGCCGCTGCCGGCGGCGGCGGTCGCCGCGGCCTTGCCGGCTGTGACCAGCGGCGCGCCGAGCTTGCCCAGGTTGCCCAGTTGCGGGCTCGTCCCCAGCAGGCCGGTGGCCATCTGCTTCAGGCCGCCCGGGTTCTGGCTGGCGCGGCCGGCCGCGACCGCGGCGGCCAGGGTCAGTGCGGTCCGCAGCTTCCTGCGGCGGCCGATGACATATCCGAAACCAACCGCCAAGGCGATCCGAGCTCCGCTCTTCATCAGTTCTCCCTCGCTCCCCGGCGGAAGGGACACCTCATGGGTGGAGCAGGCCCGGAATCATCTGCCGGGGATCAGCGGAAAATAGGCCTGCAACCGGTGCCCCGCATCAGCGGACCCGGCGGGCAGTACCCGTCAGCGAACGCGCAAAACATTTCCGTGGGCGAACGCGAAAGGCGTCGCAGGGAGGGAGAAACCTCGCATCACAGCCCCGACGAGCAGCGGCGACGCGAGATGGTCGCCTTTTGACAAGCGGCGGGATCAGCGAATCGGGAGGGCGGAATCCAGACACATTGTCGCGTGGATCTTCCCGTTCTCCTCGCGCAATTCTGCACCGCATTTACGAAGAACGGAGAGAGCACCCGCATTGTCCGGCGTGGTGTCTGCGACGACGGTGCGCATTCCGGCCGCGGCGGCGACGTGCAGCAACTGCCGCAGCGCCGCGGCGCCCAGGCCGCGGCCCCGCGCCGACCGGCCGAGCCACATGCCGGTCTCCACGGTTCCCGGCTCGTCCCGGCGGGTCATCCGCACCATGCCGACCACCTCACCGCCGGAGACGATCGCGTACATGGCCGTGCGGGTCGGGCCGTTCAGCCCGCCGAGGCTGGCGCGGTGGAACTCGCGGAACGCGTCGCGGCGGGCCAGCGACCAGCCCGCCGGGGCGTCCACCGGAGGCATGACGTCCTCCGGCTCCGCCTCAGCCGCCGCTACGGAGAGCAACGGTTCCAGGTTCCGCTCGTCCACCGGCTCCAGCCGTACCGCACCCGTCACGTCGCGCAGTCTGCCGCGCGTGGTCCGGGTCGTCCACCCCTTTGGGGAGGGATTGCCGCTATGGCCGACCGCCTCGTCCGGTCGTACCCCCGGGTGTTCCCGCCTCACGCTGCGTTGTCATCCGACCGGTCGTTCCGACGTGAGCGTGCTCACGCCGACGGGCCGAACTCGCAGAGCACGGCCGAGGCGTCGTCGGTGCGCTTACGTCGCCGCAGCCGGTCCGGGTGGTCCCGCTCGGCCACCCGGACCCGGTCGATCAGCCCTTCCGGGCCCTCCACGGTCAGCACCTCCAGCAGCCCGGCCCAGTCGAACAGGCCGAACTGGTCGACCGCGCAGGAGGCGCCGTCGCTGAGCAGCGCGGCCCGGCGCAGCGCCCCCGGACCGTGCAGCGGAAGCGTCCCGGTCAGCGCGTGGTACGCCGCGTCCGGGTCGCTCGCCGCCGCCCAGTAGCCGTGGGTGCGGTTCATCCGGGTCCGCTGCACTGTCGTCGCGCGCCGGAACCGGGTCACCGGGTCGGTCTCGCCGTCCGGCAGCGCCGCGGCACTACGGCGCAGGTCCGCCACCGCGTCCGCCAGCCGGTCGTCGGTGACCACCTCGACCCCGCCGCCGGTGTCGAGCACCAGCGGGCTGTCGCAGAGCACGAGGTAGTCGATCCGGTCGCCGCTCTCCCGCAGCAGGCACACGGTGGACGACGGCGTGCCCGGATGGTCGAGGTCGCACGTCCCGCCGTGGTCGGCCCGCACCGCGAGGATCGCCGCCGCGAGGCTGCTCATCAGCGTGGCGGCGGGGCGGGCGGCGATCGCCAGGCCGATCCGGGCGGCCAGGTGGCGGACGTACCAGGCGGGGCCGTGCGCGCAGCCGGTGTCGAAGCCCTCGGGTACCGTCGCGCCGTCGAGGACGCCGACGAGTGGGCCGAACCGGAAGACCACGTCCTCGTTCTCCGGCCGACCCGGCGCCGGGTCGGAGGCGGAACGCACCCGCATCACCGGCGCCTCCGCGGCCGGGCGCGCCGGCCTGCTGCCGATCGCGTACCGGCGGTCTGGTGCCCCCATCGTCGGCCTCCGTTCGTCGTCGCCGGCCGCCTACCCGGACCAGGGCCGGTCATCCGCCGCCGACCCCGATCGAGGTAACCGCGCGTCATCTTCTCCGGACTTTCGGTAGCGTCGGCCGTGACCGGGTCGGTCCCGGCGTCAGGGGGTTTCGAGATGTTGGAGCGGTTGCACGAGAGCGGCTTCCGGGCGGAGCACGCCTACCTCGCCGGGTTCGTCAGCATCGGCCTCTCGATGACCAGCTGGTTCCTCTCCAAGCACATGGAGCGCGCCGGGGTGGCGCGGGCGGACCGCTGGGGCATCTTCATCGGCGAGTGGGCGCCCACGTTCTTCGCCATCGGCAACGGGCTGCGCACGTACGAGAAGTGACGCCCGTCAGCGGCGCCGGTTACGGGCACGCGACGAGCGCAGCCGGCGCAGCCGGCCGATCAGCACCGGCTCGGCGGCGAGCGCGGCCGGCTGGTCGAGCAGGGCGTTGAGCAGCTGGTAGTAGCGGGTCGCGGAGAGCCCGAACGTGTCCCGGATGGCTTGCTCCTTGGCGCCGGCGTGTTTCCACCACTGCGCCTCGAACGCGAGGATCCGCCGTTCCCGCTCGGTGAGGCCGTCGCCCCCGTCGGGCGGCGCCGGCGCGGACGCCGCACCACCGGGTGGCGCGGCGTCGTCGAGAGGCGCGGCGTCGTCGGCGGGCACGGACCGGTCCGGCGGAGTGGACTCGACCGGCGGCGCGGTGCGTGGCGGTGGGACAGCACCCGCGTGGCGCGTACCCGCTGTCGGCCCCGGCGGGTCGGCCCGCTGCGAGGCGTCGGCGGACATGGCGCTCCTCTCCGACGGCGGGTGACCGGCACGCGGAACGCGCCGGCCGGGGGAGCCCCAGCGTAACCAGGGCCGCCCCCGGCCGCATCGGACGCGGGGTCCGCGCCGCCGGGGGGAGCCGGCGGCGCGGACGAGGTCAGGAGATGTCCCGCCGCCGCATCGTCCAGAACGCGGCCGCGACGGCGCCCACCAGGGCCACGCCGAACACCACTGCCGACTGCTGCCAGGTGACCATGTACGTGGCCGGCTCGCAGGCGCCCTGGGAGAACTGGCAGGTGTCGTAGTCGAACAGCTCCGCCTGCTTCAGGAACCACGACTGGGCGTACGTGGACAGCACGTACCGGTCACCGAACTGGATCCCCAGCACCGAGACCGCGATCCGGATGCCGATCTCGCTCACCGCGAAGATCCCCACCGCCGCGCCGAGCGCCATCGCCGTGTGCCGGCCGAGGGAGGCCAGCGCGAACCCGATCGCCGCCACGAGCAGCGTCATCCCCAGCGCCCGCAGCCCGTCCAGCCCGATCGACTGCCACACTCCGGCGGTCATCTTCGCGGTGCTGCCGCGCCGGCTGGCGATCAGCCAGAACGCCGCCGTCCAGAGGCCGCCGAGCACCACGGTCAGACCGAACACGGTGGTGAGCAGGGCGGCCAGTTTCGTGCCCAGCACGGTGAGCCGTTTCGGCCGCCAGAGCAGCAGGTTCATCATCCCGCCGGTGTTCCACTCGGCGCCCACGAAGGAGGCGCCGACGATGAAGCCGAACAGCGCCACGGAGGCCGCGAACACGGCGATGAACAGGGGGAACTCGGCCCGGAAGTCGAACTGGTACGGCAGGTACCACTTCGCCTCGAACATGTCGGGCTGCGGCTGGTAGTCCTTGCCGCAGTTCGGGCCGTACCGTTCCTCGGTGTTCTCGCCCCGAGCCGCGGCGGCCTCGCACTCGGAGACGCTGCGCTGCCACTCCTTGACCGAGTTCTGGTAGTCGTTGTTCGCCTTGGCCTCGGCTGCGGCCACGGTGGCGGGCGACAGCTTCTGGCTGGAGAAGCTGAACGCGGTGGCCACGGTGGCCAGGCCGACGACCAGCAGCACGAGCATCAGCCGGGTCACCCGGCGCTTGCCGAGCCGGCGCAGCTCGGTGACGAACAGGCTCATGCGCCCCAACCTCCTGCGGTGCCGGTCTGGTCGACCTTGGCGGACTGATCGACCTGACGGTGCTGGCCGGGGACCGGCGCGGTGGCGGTCAGTTCGAGGAAGACGCTCTCCAGGTCGACAGCGACCGGGGTGAGCTCGCTGACGTAGAGGCCCTGCTCGGCGAGGAGCCGGCTGACGGTGGCCGGCTTGTCCACCCCGGACAGCAACAGGTGGTCGGGTTCGGTGGCGACGCGGACCCCGGCGCGGGTGAGCGCGTCCGCGGCCTGGGGCAGGTCGCTGACCGCCTCCAGGCGTACCCGCACGGAGCCCTGGGAGTGGGCCGCGAGCACCTGCTCGACCGGACCGAACGCGACCCGGCAGCCGAGCGAGATGATCGTGACCGAGTCGCAGATGAGCTGGATCTCGCCCAGGATGTGGCTGGAGAGCACCACTGTCATGCCGCTGTCGGACAGCTCCCGCATCAGCCCGCGCATCTCCCGGATGCCGCCCGGGTCGAGGCCGTTCGCCGGCTCGTCGAGGATCAGCAGCTTGGGGTTCTTGAGCAGCGCGGAGGCGACCGCGAGGCGCTGCTTCATGCCGAGCGAGTAGGTCTTCACCCGCTCGCCCGCCCGGTCGCGCAGCCCGACCAGCTCCAGCACCTCGTCCACGCGCTGCTTGGGCAGCTCACCGGCCTGCGCGAGCAGGCCCAGCGTGTCGCGAGCGGAGAAGTGCGGGAAGAACTGCGGACTCTCCACGATGGCGCCGACCTGCCCGGCGACCGCCGGCAGCGCGTGCGGCAGTTCCTGGCCGAGGATGGCCATCCGGCCGCCGTTGGGCCGGATCAGGCCGAGCAGCGTACGCAGCGTGGTGGTCTTGCCCGAGCCGTTCGGGCCGAGGAAGCCGTGCACCTGGCCGGCCTCGACTCGCATGTCGAAGCCGTCGAGCGCGTGGCGGACCCCGCGTTTCCGGCTCCGGTACGTCTTGCGGAGACCTTCGATCTCCAGGACAGCCGACACAGCTGACCTCCCCCGATAAGTAGGCGTCAGCGACACCATACGCGGTATGCACTCGAAGGCAATACCCGGTATGCAGTGTCGGCGTGTCGGGTGGTCAGGCGCAGACGACGTGCACGCCCGCGTCGCGGAACGCCTGCACCACGTCGGGGGACGCGCCGGAGTCGGTCACCAGCGTCTCGACCCGGTCCACCGGGCAGATCCGGGCGAACGCGTGCCCGCCGAGTTTCGAGGAGTCCGCTATCACGACGACCCGCTTGGCCCGGGCCACCATGAGGCTGTTCATGGCCGCCTCGCCCTCGTGGTGCGCGGCGGCGCCGAGCTGCGGGTCGATCGCGTCCACCCCGAGCAGCGCGACATCCAGCGTGACCTCGCGCAGCAGCGCCCCGCCGAGCGGGCCGACCAGCTCGAACGACTTCGGCCGGACCACGCCGCCGGCCACCACCACCTTCATCCGCGAGCGCACGAGCAGCTCGTTGGCGATGTTCAGCGCGTTCGTCACCACGGTGAGCTGGGCACCCTCCGCGCTGGTGTTGAGATCGGGGCGGACGGCGAGCGCCCGCGCCACCTCGGTGCTCGTGGTGCCGCCGTTGAGACCGACGACGGTGCCCGGCGACACGAGCGCCGCGGCGGCGGTGCCGATCCGCTGCTTCTCGGCCGAGTGCTTAGCGGTCTTGTAGCGCAGCGGCAGGTCGTAGGAGACGCCGTTGGCGACCGCGCCACCCCGGGTACGGGTGATCATCTGCTGCTGGGCGAGCTGGTCGAAGTCGCGCCGGATGGTGGCCTGGGAGACGTCGAGCCGCTCGGCCGCCTCCTCGACGCTGACCCGGCCGCTGTCGGTCAGCATCTCCAGCAGCGCGTTCCAGCGCGCGTAGCGGTCCACCGCGGGGCCCTCCCCAGACTGTGCGTGAACGGTGATCGGTTGCGTGCACACTAGTGCGCGAAACGCGGTCTGCGCAAAACCCTGCGCTGCGCGAACCGGGAGACGGTTGCCACGACCACCCCACTTCGCGCAGAATGACGCGCGAAAGGCGGCCGTATCGCGCCGTATTGCGCAAAGTCTCCCCTGGCGAGGAGTTGTCATGGCGTACGTGCACGCGGAGATCGCGAGCCAGCCCGACTGCTGGCGGGAGGCGGCGCGACTCGCCCCGACCGTCGCCGCACACCTGCCGCGCCCCGGCGAGCGGGTCGCCGTGGTCGGTTGCGGCACGTCGTGGTTCATGGCCATGGCGTACGCCGGGCTGCGTGAAGCCGCCGGCCAGGGCGAGACCGACGCCTTCCAGGCCAGCGAGTTCCCGGCCGGCCGGCACTACGACCGGCTCATCGCGATCACCCGCTCCGGCACCACCACCGAGGTGCTGGACCTGCTCACCGCGCTGCGCGGACGGATCCCCGCCACGGTCCTGGTCGGCGACCCGGACTCGGCCGCCGTTGCGCTCGCCGACGCCACTGTCGCGCTGCCCTTCGCCGACGAGCGGTCGGTGGTGCAGACCCGCTTCGCCACCACCGCGCTCGCGCTGCTGCGCGCCCACCTCGGCGAGGACCTCGGCCGCCTGGCCGCCGACGCTGAGGTCGCCGTACGCGCCCCGCTCCCGATCGACCCGGCCGGCATCGAGCAGGTCACCTTCCTCGGCCGCGGCTGGACCGTCGGGCTGGCCCAGGAGGCCGCGCTGAAGTGCCGCGAGGCGGCCACGTTCTGGGCCGAGGCGTACCCGGCCATGGACTACCGGCACGGTCCGATCTCGGTCGCCGCGCCCGGCCGGCTGGTCTGGGCGCTCGGCGAGATCCCGGACGGGCTGCCCGAGGACGTGGCCGCCACCGGCGCCGCGTTCGTGCACAGCCGCACCCACGGCTGCCGCACGGTGCTCACGAGCTGGGCCGCCGGGCGCAACCCGGTCGACCCGATGGCCGACCTGATCCTGGCCCAGCGTTTCGCGGTCGCGCTCGCCACCAGCCGCGGCCTCGACCCGGACGCGCCCCGGCACCTGACCCGGTCCGTGGTCCTGGCATGAGCGAACGCACCGAGCGCAGCGAGGGCCGCGAGCGCATGCCCAGCCGGCACAGCATGAGCGAACGCACCGAGCGCAGCGAGGGCCGCGAGCGCATGCCCAGCCGGCACAGCATGAGCGAACGCACCGAGCGCAGCGAGGGCCGCGAGCGCATGCCCAGCCGGCACAGCATGAGCGAACGCACCGAGCGCAGCGAGGGCCGCGAGCGCATGCCCAGCCGGCACAGCATGAGCGAACGCACCGAGCGCAGCGAGGGCCGCGAGCGCATGCCCAGCCGGCACAGCATGAGCGAACGCACCGAGCGCAGCGAGGGCCGTGAGCGCATGCCCAGCCGGCAGACGGCATGAGCCGGGGCGACGAGGTCGTCGTCGCGCTGGACGTGGGCGGCACCGGGATGAAGTGCGCCCTGGTCCGGCCGGACGGCACGACCGTGCACACCGAACGGCACGCCACCGGCGCCGAGCGCGGCCCGGAGGCGGTGGCCGGCACGATCCTCGACGTGGCCGAAGGGCTGGCCGGCAAGGCCCGCGCCGACGGCCGTACGCCGGTGGCCTGCGGCATCGTCGTACCCGGGGTGGTCGACGAGGCGCGTGGCGTGGCGGTCTGGTCGGCGAACGTGGGTTTCCGGGACGTACCGCTGCGGGAGCTGGCGGGCAGGCGGCTGGGACTGCCCGCGGCGCTCGGCCACGACGTGCGGGCGGGCGGCCTGGCCGAGGCCCGGCTCGGCGCCGGACGGGACGCCGGCCATGTCCTGTTCGTCGCGATCGGCACCGGCATCGCCGCCGCCCACGTGGTCGACGGGTCGGCCGCGACCGGCGCGCACGGCGCCGCCGGGGAGATCGGCCACATCCTGGTACGCCCCGGCGGCCCGCGCTGCGGATGCGGGCGGATCGGCTGCCTGGAGGCGGTGTCGTCCGCCTCGGCGATCGGGCGCCGGTACGCCGAGCTGTCCGGCGTGCCCACCACCGCCGCCCAGGTGGCCGACCGGGCGGCCGCCGGTGAACCGCTCGCCGCCGAGGTGTGGCAGGAGGCGGTCGAGGCGCTCGCCGACGGGCTCGCCACCGGGCAGGCCCTCTACGATGTGTCGACAGTGGTGCTGGGCGGCGGTCTGGCCCAGGCCGGTCCCCGGCTGTTCGGCCCGCTGCGGACGGCGTTGCGCGAGCGGCTGACCTTCCACCGCGAGCCGCGCCTCGTCGCGGCCGACCTCGGTGACGAGGCCGGCTGCCTCGGCGCCGCCCTGCTGGCCCTGGACACCCTGGCGAAGGAGAGTCGATGACCCGGCGCGTGACCGGCAAGGTGGTGACCCCGACCGGCGTCATCCGGCAGGGTTGCGTGGAGATCACGGACGGGCGGATCAGCGCTGTCGCCGAGTACCCGTCGGTGCGCGACGGCCACTGGATCGTGCCGGGCTTCGTGGACATGCACACCCACGGCGGCGGCGGGCACACGTTCACCACCGGCGACCCGGAGTCGGCGCGGCAGGCCGCCGCGTTCCACAGCGGGCACGGCACCACCACGCTGCTGGCCAGCCTGGTCAGTTCCCCGTTCGAGCTGATGCGCGACGCCACCGCCGCCTACCGGCCGCTGGTGGAGGAGGGCGTGCTCGCCGGCATCCACTTCGAGGGCCCGTACCTGTCCGCCGACCGCTGCGGCGCGCAGAACCCGGAGTTCCTGCGCGACCCGTCCACCGCCGAGCTGAGCGAGCTGATCGAGCTGGGCGGCGGCGCCGTACGCATGGTCACCATCGCCCCCGAGCGGGACGGTGCCACCAAGGCGATCGAGCTGCTGGTGTCGCACGGCGTGGTCGCGGCGGTCGGGCACACCGACGCCACCTGGGAGCAGACGCGGGCGGCGGTGGCGGCTGGAGCGAGCGTGGGCACCCACCTGTTCAACGGGATGCGCCCGGTGCACCACCGCGAGCCCGGCCCGGTGGTGGCGCTGCTGGAGGCCCCGAACGTGGTGTGCGAGCTGGTCGCCGACGGCGTGCACCTGCACGACGGCATGCTCGACTTCGCCACCTCGGTGGCCGGCCCGGAGCGGGCCGCGCTGATCACCGACGCGATGGCCGCCGCCGGGATGCCCGACGGCGAGTACGAGCTGGGCGGCCAGGCGGTCACCGTGTCCGGCGGGGTGGCCCGGCTGAGCCGCGACGGCGCGATCGCCGGCAGCACGCTCACCATGGACGCGGCGCTGCGGCACGCGGTCGGCGCGGGTGTGGCCCTGCCGGACGCCTGCCGGATGGTCGCCACCACCCCGGCCCGCGCGATCGGCCTGGGCGACCGGGTGGGTGCGCTGGTCGCCGGGCTGCGCGCCGACCTGGTGGTGCTGGACGACGACCTGAACGTGGTACGGGTGATGCGCGGCGGCGACTGGGTGGAGTGATCCGCAGCCGTCAGGTGGTGGGCACCTCGACGCCGAGCACCGCCTGCTCGTCCGGGCGGTGCACCAGCACGTCGGCCAGGTACGACTGCACCGCCCGGCGCATTCCGACGTCCCGCCCGGCCTGCTCGGAGAGCAGCCACTTGTGCTCGATGATCTGGGCGAACAGTTCCTGCGGCTCCAGCTTGTTCCGCAGGTGCCCGGGGACGGCCCGGACCACCGGCTCGAAGACCTCGGTCAGCCAGCGGTGCGCCGCCTGCTGCTCGTCGGTCAGGTCGCTCTCCAGCCGGTAGGCGTCCAGGTCGTTGAGGAGCTTGCGGGCCTGGTTCTCCTCGGCGTCCAGGCCGGTGAGGCGCAGCAGCCGCCGGGTGTGGTAGCCCGCGTCGACCACCTTCGGCCGGACCAGGTAGCGCCCGTCGTCGACTGTCGACATGGCCACCTCCGCCACGTCGAAGCCCAGCTCGTTGAGGCGGCGGATGCGGCGCTCGATGTCGTGCCGGGCGGCGCGCTCGACCTGCTGTTCGTAGGTGATCTCGTGCCAGAGCCGCTCGTAGCGCCGCACGACCTCCTCGCAGACCACCTCCGGGTCGATGGACTCGTGCAGCAGGCCGGCGGCCTGGAGGTCGAGCGCCTCGCCGAAGATGTTGACCCGGGCGATCTCCAGGTCCTCGCCGCGCTGGCCGTTGGACAGCGACGGGTGCAGCGCGCCGGTCTCGGCGTCGACCAGGTACGCGGCGAACGCGCCCGCGTCCCGCCGGAACAGCGTGTTCGACAGCGAGCAGTCGCCCCAGAAGAAGCCGGTCAGGTGCATCCGGACGATGAGCGCGGCCAGCGCGTCGAGCAGCCGGGTCATCGTTTCCGGTCGCAGCGTGTTGGAGAACAGCGCCCGGTAGGGCAGCGAGAACTGGAGGTGCCGGGTGATCAGCACCGGGTCCAGCGGCTCGCCGTCGTCGGTCTGCCGGTCGGCGACGATCGCGATGGCCTCGACCGACGGGAAGTCGATCCGCTCCAACGCCCGCAGCAGGTCGTACTCCCGTTCGGCGACCCGCTCGCCGGTCTCCTTCACCGCGTAGACGTACCCGCCGAGCCGGACGAACCGCACGACGTGCCGGGAGATGCCCTGCGGCAGCGCCACCAGGTGTTCGGCAGGCCACTGCTCCAGCGGGGTCGACCAGGGGAGGTCGAGCAGCGCCGGGTCGACGAGAGCCGAGGTGATCCGCACGGCAACCAGTGTGACCGCTGACCCCCGCGCCGCGCCTCCCTTCGTGGCTGGGCACACAGCGGCCGATGCCCGCGCCGCTCGGCCGCCGCCGGCGGCCGGTAGCGTGGTCGCGTGCGTCAGACCTCGGGGGTACGCGGTGACCTGCGGCTGCGGCCGGTCCGCCCGGCCGGGTGGTGGTTCGACGGGCTGCTGCTCGCAGCGGTGGTGGCGCTGACCGTCGCACTCGCCTCCGGTCACCTGTTCGGCCTCGACCGTGCGGTCGCCGACTGGTCCGACGAGAACCGCCCGGCCGCCGCCCGCTGGGTCGCCGTGACGCTGAACCTGCTCGGCCAGGGCACCCCGCTGACGCTGCTCGCGGCCGGGCTGGGCGTGCTGCTGGCGCTGCGGCTGCGCTCGGTGCGGCCCCTGCTGCCGCCGGTGGCCGGGTTCGTGCTCACGTTCTTCACGATCGGCCCGCTGAAGGTGTGGACGGCCCGCCCGGCACCGAGCGCCTCGGTCAAGGAGCCGTTCCTGTCGCCGGAGCAGACGCTGCCGCTGTTCCAGCACGACCTGCCGGTCCGTTTCGCGCAGTCGTACCCGTCCGGGCACGTCGCCAACGCGATCGTCTGGTACGGCGTACTGGCCCTGCTGCTGGCCCCGCTCCTGCGCACGTCCGGCCGTACCGTGCCGCCCCGGCTGGTCACAGTCGTCCGGGTGGTGCCCCCGGCGGTGGTCTTCTGCACCACCGTCTACCTGGGCTGGCACTGGCTGACCGACTCGCTCGCCGGGCTGCTGCTCGGCCTGCTGCTGGACCGCCTGTTGCGCCGGGTGCCCTGGAACAGCCTGCCCCTGCCGGCGCGGCTGGGTGGCTGGGCCCGGCCGGCGGAGCAGCTCGGCTAGAAATCCGCCTCTTGTCTCGGCGCATCGACGCCGGTATACATTTAGGAACCTTAACAGTTAAGTTTGTTAAATGTAGGAGGTGCGCGTGCTTGCGAGACGAATCAGCCGCTGGCTGTCGACCGGCGCCGCCGGTCTGCTGACCGCGACGATGGCGGTGGTCGTGGCCGCCCCGGACGCCCGGTCGGCCGCCGCCGACGACGAGGCGTGCCGGCCCGACGGGCTCTACCGCACGCCCGGGGTCTCGGTGCCCTACTGCACCGTCTACGACACCGCGGGCCGGGAGAAGATGGGAGCGGACCACACCCGCCGGATCATCGGCTACTTCACCAGCTGGCGGACCGGCCGCAACGGCGCCCCGGCCTACCTGGTGAACCAGATCCCCTGGCAGAAGGTCACCCACATCAACTACGCGTTCGCCCACGTCGACGGCGGCAACCGCATCTCCGTGGGCAACCCCGGCGCCGCGAACAACCCGGCGACGAACATGACCTGGCCCGGCGTGGCCGGTGCCGAGATGGACCCGACCCTGCCGTACACCGGGCACTTCAACCTGCTCAACAAGTACAAGAAGCAGAACCCCGGCGTCCGCACGCTGATCAGCGTCGGCGGCTGGGCCGAGACCGGCGGCTTCATCGACGACAGCGGCAACCGCATCGACTCCGGCGGCTTCTACCGGATGACCACCACCGGCACCAACACGGTGAACACCGCCGGCATCAACACGTTCGCCGACTCGGTGGTGACGTTCCTGCGCACGTACGGCTTCGACGGGGTGGACATCGACTACGAGTACCCCACCTCCAACAACAAGGCCGGCAACCCGCTCGACTTCGCCCAGGCCGACGCCAAGCGGGCCGGTCTCAACGCCTCGTACCAGGTGCTGATGCGCACGTTGCGGGAGAAGCTCGACCGCGCCGCCGCCACCGACGGCAAGCACTACCTGCTCACCGTGGCCGCGCCCGCGTCCGGCTGGCTGCTGCGCGGGATGGAGTCCTACCAGGCGCTGCAGTACCTCGACTACGTCAACGCGATGTCCTACGACCTGCACGGCGCGTGGAACCACTTCGTCGGGCCGAACGCGGCGCTCTACGACAACGGCGACGACGCCGAGCTGGCCGCCGGCGGCGTGTACGGCGCGTACTCCGGCATCGGCTACCTGAACACCGACTGGGCGTACCACTACTTCCGGGGCGCACTGCCCAGCGGCCGGGTGAACATCGGCGTGCCCTACTACACCCGGGGCTGGCAGGGCGTCACCGGCGGCACCAACGGCCTGTGGGGGCGGGCGGCGCTGCCCGACCAGACCAAGTGCCCGGCCGGCACCGGTAGCTCGATCGGCTCCACCACCCCCTGCGGCAACGGCGCGGTCGGCATCGACAACCTCTGGCACGACCTCGACGCCGCCGGCAACGAGGTGCCCGGCGGCGCCAACCCGATGTGGCACGCGAAGAACCTCCAGGCCGGCGTCACCGGCGACTACCTGGCCGGATACGGCCTCACCCCGGCCACCGACCCGGCCGACCGGATCAGCGGCAGCTACGCCCGGAACTACTCCGCAGCGCTGGTCGCGCCCTGGCTGTGGAACGCGGAGAAGAAGGTCTTCCTCTCCACCGAGGACGACCAGTCGCTCGCCGCCAAGGCCGACTACGTCGCGGCCAAGGGCCTCGGCGGCGTGATGATCTGGGAACTCGCCGGCGACTACGCCTACGACTCCGCCAAGGGCCAGTACGGCATGGGCGACACGCTGACCACGCTGCTCTACGACCGGCTGAAGGCCGCACCGGCGTACGGCGCCCGCAAGGCGGGCATCACCATGCCCACCCGGACGCTGGACGTGGCGGTCGGCATGGGCGGCTTCGCGCTCGGCGACAACAACTACCCGATCAACCCCGAGCTGCGGCTGACCAACAACACCGGCGCACCGATCCCGGCCGGCGCGCACCTCGAGTTCGACTATCCCACCACCACCCCGGCCACACTCAGCCAGCAGTCCGGCTGGGCGCTCACCACCGTCACCACCGGCCACACCGGCAGCAACGTGGGCGGACTGAAGGGCGACCACAACCGGGTACGCCTCACCGTACCGGCCGCGATCGCCCCCGGCTCGTACGCCGAGGTGACGCTCAACTATCAGCTCCCGATCTCCGGCCCGGCCAACTTCACACTCGCGTTCGGCGGCCAGACGTACGCGCTGGCCGGGGACTGGGCACGCGGTGGCGAGGTGGTCACGCCGTCGCCCAGCCCGAGCGGTTCCGTCCCGCCCGGCGGGAGCACCTGTACCGCGCCGGCCTGGTCGGCGGCCACCGCGTACTCCGGCGGTGCAACCGTCTCGCACGCCGGGCGGACCTGGAGCGCGAAGTGGTGGACCCAGGGCGAGACGCCGGGCAGCGCCGCGGTCTGGGCCGACCAGGGTGCCTGCACGGGCTCCCCGACGCCGACCGCCTCCCCGACGCCCACCGGCTCGCCGTCACCCACCGGTGGCGCGTGTGCCGCGCCGGCCTGGGCCGCGGGCACCGCGTACCCCGGAGGCGCTGTGGTGTCCCACGGCGGACACCGGTGGACCTCGCGGTGGTGGACCCAGGGAGACGTGCCCGGGAGCAACAGCCAGGGCGTGTGGACCGACAACGGGCCCTGCTGAACCCGATCCCGGTGCCGCCGGCGGAACCCCGCCGGCGGCACCGGCCGTTCACCCGAGCGCCCTAGGCTGCCGCTGTGGAACGGCTGGCACGGCGACTCGGCGTACGCGATGCGGTGGTCATCGGTCTGGGCTCGATGCTCGGCGCGGGCGTGTTCGTCGTCTTCGCCCCGGCCGCCGCGGCGGCCGGCGGCACCGGCCTGCTCGTCGCGCTGGCGGTCGCCGGCTTTGTCGCCTACTGCAACGCGACCAGCTCGGCCCGGCTCGCCGTCCGCTACCCCGAGTCCGGCGGCACCTACGTCTACGGCCGGGAACGGCTGCACCCGTTCGCCGGTTTCCTCGCCGGCTGGGGATTCGTGGTGGGCAAGACCGCGAGCTGCGCGGCGATGGCGCTGACCGTCGGGGCGTACCTTTGGCCGGGGCGGGCGCGGCTCGTCGCGGTCCTCGCGGTGACGGCGGTGACGGCGGTGAACCTGCGCGGCATCGGCAAGACCGCCACCGCCACCCGGGTTCTCGTCGCGGTGGTGCTGACGGTGCTCGCCGTCGTCGCCGTGACCGGCGCGCCGCAGGTGGCCGCCGACCGGCTCACCGGCCCGGCCGGCATCGGCGCGGCCGGCGTACTGACCGCCGCCGGGCTGCTGTTCTTCGCCTTCGCCGGGTACGCGCGGATCGCCACGCTGGGCGAGGAGGTACGCGACCCGGAGCGCACCGTCCCCCGGGCGGTGCCGCTCGCGCTCGGCGCGGTGCTGGCGATCTACCTGACGCTGGCGGTGGTGGCGCTCGGCGTGCTCGGTGCCGACCGGCTGGCGTCCACCGACGCGCCGCTGGTCGAGGTGGTGACCGCCGCCGGACACCCCGGGCTGGCCTGGCTGGTCCGGGCCGGCGCGGCAGTCGCCGTGACCGGGGTGCTGCTGTCCCTGCTGGCGGGCGTCGGCCGGACCACGCTCGCGATGGCCCGCCGACGGGACCTGCCCGGCGCGCTGGCGGCAATCCATCCGCGCCACCGGGTGCCGCACCGCGCCGAACTGGCGGTGGCCGCCGTGGTCGCCGTCGTGGTGGCCGTCGGCGACATCCGGGGCGCGATCGGCTTCTCCAGCTGCACCGTGCTGGTCTATTACGCGATCACCAACGCGTCGGCGCTGACGCTCGGCGCCGACCCGGACCGGCGCGTCCCGGTACGGCTGCTCGCCGCGCTGGGGCTGGCCGGCTGCCTGGTGCTGGCAGTCAACCTGCCGCTGCCGAGCGTGCTCGCCGGGTTCGGCGTGCTCGCCCTCGGCGCGCTCGGGTACGCCGTCCGCCGCCGTCGCCCGGCCTGAGGCGGCCCGGCCGCCCTCGACGCGCGTCCGGGAACCCCGGCCCGCCCGGTCACCCCGGCCCCGTCACTCCTGCGGGCGGCGCGAAGCGGGTGGGCCGGCGGGCGCGGGCGGCGGCGCGGGTGTGGTCTCCCGGAGCAGGGCGGTCAGCCCGGCCCGCCGGGCCACCACAGTCAGCCGGTCACCGGCCTGGATCACCATCCGCGGGTCGGCCGACCAGTCCGCCTTCTGGTTCGGCCGGGCGTGCGCGAGCAGGCGTACCTCGCCGGGCCGCGCCACCGCGCCGAGCGGACGCCCGTCCAGCGGGGAACCGGCCACCACCGGCACCTCGGTGACCAGCAGCGCGTGCCGGTCGACCGGGATGGTGGCGACGACCGCGCGATCCAGCAGGGCCGCCGCGAAGGCCGGTGCGGCCAGATAGGACACGCTGCGCGAGATGCCGATGCCGAACGCCTGCTGGATCCGCTCGGCGAAGTCGCCGTCGAACAGCCGCAGCACCACGCGCAGGTCCGGGTCGAGAGACCGGGCGATCAGCGCGGCCCGCAGGTTCGTCCCGTCGTCGGTGGAGACCACCACGAGGGCCTGGCAGGTGTCCACCGAGGCGGATCGGAGCGTCTCCTCCCGGCCCGCGTCACCCACGATCAGCGGCACCCCCAGCCGGTGCGCCAGCGCGGCGCCGCGCGCGTCCGGGTTCCGGTCGATCGCCACCACCTCGACGCCGAAGTCGTGCAACTGCGCCATCACCCGGGTGCCGATGTTGCCCAGCCCGACCATCACCACGTGCCCGGAGCGGTCCGGCTGGACCCGGCCCGCGTGCAGCGCCAGCCGGGCGTTGACGACGCCGTCGACCACCGCGGCCGTGATCAGCGGGATCAGCGCCAGCCCGGCCAGGTTGAGCACCACCTGCATCACCTGGGCCGCGACCGGCTTGTTGACGTCCGGGTCCTGGCCGGTGAGCGTGGTGACCAGGGTCAGGTAGACCGCCTCGCTCCAGCTCACGTCGGCGGCCCGCGCGTTGAGCCAGCCCAGCGCCGCGATCACCCCGAGCAGCACCAGCACCGCGATACCGATCTTGCGGGTGGCGAAGTGGCGGACCGCGCGCAGCAGGACGGCGACCGGCTGCCGGCGACGCCGCGCCCGTACCAGCCGCCGCGCGGCGACCTCGGTGCCCGCCGGCCGCCCGGTCGCCTCGGCCAGCACCACGTCGGCCGCCGCCTCGTCCGCGGGTAGCACCCGCACCAGGTCCGGATCAGTGGTGACGGCAAGGCCGCAGACCACGTCCTGCGGGCGTACGTCGTCACGGCGGGCCACGTACAGCGTGCGCCCGCCGTGCCGGAAGTGGGTCGGCGCCACCTCGCCGAGCGCGGCGGCGACGAAGGCCGGGGCGGCGATCGAGGCGTCGGAGAGCACCGCCGAGTCGGGGAAGAGCTGCCGCAGCCCTTCCGCCAGGTTGGTGTTGAACATCCGCACCACCAGGCGCAGTCGCGACTCGACCTCCTGGGCGCAGAGCGCGGCGTGCATGTTGCCCACGTCGTCCTGGTGCAGCAGGGCCAGCCCGGCCGCGCCGGCCAGCCCGGCCCGGCGGAACGCGGCCTCGTCGAGGCGCTCCGCCGTGACCACGCGTACCCCGGGCACGTCCCGCCCGTCGGGGCCCTCGGACCGGCGGCGGCCCGGCACCACGAGCGTGACCCGCACCTGGCCGTCGGCGCTGTCGGTCGCGAGCAGCGACCGGACCACCCAGTAGGCGAGCGGATCGGAGCCGCAGACCACATAGTGGGGGCGTTCGTCACCGTTCATCCGGAGCCGCCAGCCGGTCGCGCGGCGCGCGCGGTCGCGCAGGGGCTCGGCCATGTCCGGATCGTAGTCAGCCGCTCGCGATGCGCGCAGCCCCGGCGATCATGAACGCATGGTGGGGCCGGGTACGGGTAGAGCACCGGCATGCAGACGTTCCTGCCGTATCCGGACTTCCTGGCCAGCGCGCGCACGCTGGACCAGAAGCGGCTGGGCAAGCAGCGAGTGGAGGCGATCCAGGTGCTGCGCGGGCTGACCCGGCCCGACTACGGCTGGCGCAACCACCCAGCGGTGAAGATGTGGGCCGGGTACGAGGAGGCGCTGACCCGGTACGGGCTGGACATGTGCGCGGTGTGGTGCGAGCCGGGCCGGGCCGACACCTGCGCCGGCACGCTCGCCACCGACCTCGCCGCCGCCTGCGGTATCTCGGTGATCCGCAGCCAGGAGGAGCTGGCCGCCGCCGGTGAGCTGCCGCCCTGGCTGGGCCGCGACGACCTGCACCGCAGCCACCGGTCGTCGCTGCTGCGCAAGGATCCGGTCCACTATGCACACCTGTTCCCCGACGTCTCCCCCGACCTGGAGTACGTCTGGCCGCCGTCCGACCGCCCCCGCCACTGCCTGCCGTGAAAGGAAGGGCCCCTTATTAACGCCTCCGGTAGAGGAAGGGCCCCTTGTTAACACGGCACCTGCCCCCGCCCGCACCCCGCGGCGCACGCAGCGCGCGGGCCGCCCCGGCGTTAAGAAGGGGCCCCGCACATCCGTATGCGTTAAAAGGGGCCCCTTCCTTTCAGCTCGGGCAAACTGGGGGGACCGCCGACTGGAGGAAGTCCCCGTGAGTCTGTCGCAAGTGGTAGGTCGCCTGATCGGCGTACGCGAGCACGTGGTGGACCCGGGCGGAGGTGGCGTCGACCGCGTGCCGCGACCGGTCCCGGCGCTGGTGGTCGGCGGCGGCATCGCCGGCATGTCGGCGGCGGTGGTGCTGGCCGAGCGCGGGGTGGCGGTGACGGTGCTGGAGGCCGCGCCGCATCTCGGCGGCCGGCTCGGCGCGTGGCCGGAGGAGCTGCCCGACGGCGTCCAGCGCAACGAGCACGGATTCCACGCGTTCTTCCGGCAGTACTGGAACTGGCGGTCGATCCTGCGCCGGGTCGACCCGGCGCTGGGTTTCCTCAAGCCGATCCCGGGCTACCCGATCCTGTCCGAGCAGTGGCCGACCGAGGAGTTCGGCAAGCTGCCGCCCGCACCGCCGGCGAACCTGCTGGCGCTGCTGCTGCGCAGCCCCAGCCTGCGCCTGGCCGACCTGCGCACGATGGACCGGGACGCGGCGCTGCCGCTGCTCACCTACGACCCGGTACGCACCTACGAGGAGTTCGACGAGCGGACCGCCGACGAGCTGCTCACCTCGCTTCGGCTGCCGGACCGGGCGCGGGCCATGCTGTTCGAGGTCTTCTCGCACTCGTTCTTCAACCACGAGGCGGAGATGTCGGCCGCCGAGATGATCGCGCAGTTCCACTTCTATCTGCTCGGCAACCCGGAGGGGCTGGCCTTCGACTGCCCGGACCGGGACTACGGCACGGCGATCTGGGAGCCGCTGACCGGGTACGTGGAGAAGCACGGCGGCCGGGTGCTGACCGGCGCGGCGGCGGCCCGGCTGGACCGTACCCCGGCGGGGTGGCGGGTGACCGGCGCCGACGGCGACGTCTGGGAGGCGCCGCACGTGGTGCTGGCGGTGGACCCGCCGGCGCTCGCCGCGCTGGTCGACGCCTCCCCCGGCCTGGTCGCGGCGGCGCCCGAGCTGGTGGCGCGGATGCCCGCGTTCGGCACGCCCGGGCCGCCGTACGCGGTGGCGCGCTACTGGATGGACGGGGACGTCCGGGCCGACCGCGCGGTGTTCAGCGGTGTCTCCCGGCAGCCGACGCTGGACTCGGTGACGCTCTACCACCGGCTGGAGGAGGAACCGCGCCGCTGGGCCGAGCGGACCGGCGGCTCGGTGGTGGAACTGCACGCGTACGCCTGCGAGCCGGACGTGCCGGCCGACGAGCTGGCGGCGCGGATGCTGCGGGAGCTGACCGCGCTCTGGCCGGAGGTCGCCGGCCTACGGGTACGCGAGCTGCGGGCCCGCGTCGAGGCGCAGGCCCCGGCGTTCACGCCGGGCAGCCACGCCTGGCGTCCCGGGGTGGAGACCGATGCGCCGGGCCTCTACCTGGCCGGGGACGGCATCCGCACGGAG
The DNA here is from genome assembly GCF_019038635.1 of Micromonospora sp. WMMB482. Lineage (NCBI taxonomy): Bacteria > Bacillati > Actinomycetota > Actinomycetes > Micromonosporales > Micromonosporaceae > Micromonospora > Micromonospora sp. WMMB482. The sequence continues at coordinate 1,740,009 of NZ_JAHOPD010000020.1, forward strand.
TTCCCGAGTGCCCTGATGGAACGGTCGGCGGCCACCGGGATCATCGCCGCGAACCACATCCTGCGTGCCGAGGGCGCGGCGGCCGAGCCGGTCCGGTCGATCCGTCCGCGCGGCCTGCTGGCTGGCAAGGTCGGCCCGAAACGGCCTTGAGCGGACAAAAACCGCTTTACGCTCGACTGATCCGGTGACACGGGAGGTCGGGCGGTGAGCACCGCGACGCGGGATCGGCGCGACGAGGAGCACGGAACGCCACGGGACGAACGGACCGCGGTGGTCACCGCGCTGCGGCTCGGCTGGTCCATGGCGGACGCCTACCACCACGCGCAGACCGCCGACCTGACCGGGGACGGGCACCGGCAGGCGCCGGCGCCGCCGAAGCTGTCGAACCTGACCGAGCTGGCCGGGCGGCACCGGCTCGGCATGTACCTCGACGGCGTGGACGTCGCGCTGGCCCAGATCGCGCCGCTCACCACTGCGGGCCGTACCGTGCCGTCCACCGCCGCCGCCCGGGGCGCCACCGGGGCCGACCGGGAACCGCTGCTGCGCGCGCTCGACGACCTCAACATCGACGTGCTGCGCTGGACGATGGCCACGAACCACCGGGTGGGGGTGGCGTACCGGCTCGGGCGCTCGCTCGCCGACACCGTGCGACGCGGCGACGCCGACCAGCTCGCCGCGCGCTTCGGCGGCCGGCACCTCCAGATCAGCAGGTGGCTGGACGAGCTGGCGAGCGTGCTGCCGCCGTACTCGGCCGCCGTGGTGCGCCGCTCACTGGCCGCCTGGGCCACTGCCGTGGGTCGCGCCACTGTGGGCGACCCGGGCGAGGCCGGGCTCGCCGAGCTGGCCCGCGAGCTGCGCAACCAGGGCGACCTGTGGCAGGACGTGCTGACCGGCGGCCTGCACCCGCGCGACCTGCTGGACGAGGAGAACTGGGCGGTGGTCGCCCGCAACGTCGTCATCCGGGACCGGAAGCTGGTGGCGCAGGCGGCCCGGGGCATCTTCTGGCCGGTGCTGGCGCCCCTGCTGGTGGTGCTGCTGGCGGTCGTCGGGGTCAGCGCCGCCGCAGCGGCCGGCTCCCCCACCACCCGGGCGGCGGTGGCGCTCGTCGGCCTCGGCGCCGGGCTCACCGCGATCTGGCGGTCGATCTCCACGCCCACGCTGTCGGTGGCGGCCGAGGTGAACCGCCCGCTGCTCGACAGCGAGCTGGTGGTGCAGATGACCGCCCGGATCGACCGGCCGCTCGCCGCCGCGCGGCGGGCCGGCCGCGCCGGACGGCAGCGGCGGCCCGCCGACCACGGATCGAAATACGTTGCCCGCGATTCCCGAATCGATCTACCGTGAGCGCGCAAGGTCAACCACCGTTCCAGGAGCCGTCGATGTCGCTGCGATCCGCCACCACGATGACGTCGTGGCTGCTCGGCACCGGCTGCCGGGAACACGGTCCCTGGCCCGGAGGGCACGACTGACGCGTCTCGCGTCCCCGTCGTCGCCGCCCGGTCCCGTGGACCGGGCGGCTTTTTCGTCGCCGTACCGCCGATCGTGAAGGGAGAGCCCGGTGGACGCCGTCCTCGTCATCAACGCCGACCTCGGCCCGCTGCACCGGGTCACCGTCAAACACGCGATCCGGATGCTCTGCCGCCGGGTCGCCGAGATCCACGAGGCCGAGCCCGATCGGGTGATCGGCGTCTTCCCGCTGCCGCGGGTGGTCCGCCTCGTCCGGTACGTGGTGACCCGCTGGCGGTTCAGCGCCGGCCCGGCCTGGTCCCGGGCCGGGGTGCTGGCGCGCGACCGGCGGCGGTGCGCCTACTGCGACGGCGCGGCGAGCACGATCGACCACATCCTGCCCCGCTCGCGCGGTGGCCGGAACACCTGGGGGAACACCACCGCCGCCTGCTACGCGTGCAACCAGCGCAAGGGCGACCGGACTCCGGCCGAGGCGGGCATGCCGCTGCGGCGGGAGCCGGTGACGCCGAACTGGGCCGCACTGGCGCGGTGACGGACGGCCGGCGGGCACAGGGGGCGGTGTCGGGGGTACGCCCCGGCGCGGCGCCCGCCGGCCCCACCCCCCACCGATCCAGATCGTGGAAGGAAACGGCCCTCATAAGGGCCCGAAATCTTCCAAGATCTCGGACCGTGTCTTGTTCCCCGGCTTTCAGACCGCAGTCGGCTCGGACGCGCGGTGCCGGAGGAACTCCTCCGCCCGGCGGGCGTTCCGGTGGACCTGCCAGCCCGTCAACGCGAACAGCGCCGCCGCCAGACCGAAGACTGCCAGCGCCACGCCGGACGTGAACCGTGCGAGCGCCTGACCGAGGTTGAACACCACGAGCCCGGCCGCCAGAACGGCCCACCAGCCGCCGTCCACCATCTGGCGGGCGACGACCGTGAGCGTCGGCAGGTCGGCGTCGGGTGCGGGTTCGCCGCGCCGCACCTGCTTGACCAGCCGAGACCGCTTCCGCATGCTCATCGCCCAGAGCGGGGACCGTCGATTGGACCGGAGCCGCCCTCGCCGGGCGGCCCACACGAGGGCGCCCAACTCGACCAGTACGCCGACGACGCTGAGCACGAGCCCGGTGATCCGCGCCCACTCCGGCGGCTGTCCCGCCGACCAGGCCGCCCAGCCCTCGTCGGCCACCTGGCCGACGAACAGCGCGCCGATCACCCCGCCCAGCAGCGGCGCCCCGAGGGCGAGCGCCAGAAACCGGCGACGCCCACGCCGGATCGCGTTTTCCTGATCGTCCATCCCAGACCCCCGTCTCCCCGGGCATCGACGTACCCGATGTGGGAGGGTGGTCAAACGGCGGTCAGCGCGTGGCGGGAGGGGTCCAGCCGAAGCGCGGCGGCCGGCGCTCGTTGATCGCCGCCACCCCCTCGCGGGCCTCGCCGCTGTCCCGCACCTGGGCGTGCCACCAGGCGAGCCGGTCGGCGTCGGCACGCCCGTCGACGATCTCCTTGGCGGCGGTCACGGTGAGCCGGGACCGCTCGGCGATGGCGGCGGTCAGCGCCGCCACCCGCCCGGCCAGCTCCCCGGTCGGCAGCACCTCGTCCACCAGGCCGATCCGCAGCGCCCGCTCGGCGTCGACCAGCTCGCTGGTGAACAGCAGGTGCTTCGCGGCCGACGGCCCGACGAGCGCGGCCAGCCGCCGCGTGGTCGGCGCCGGGTAGACCAGGCCGAGCCGGGCCGGGGGTACGCCGAACCGGGCGTCCGCCGAGGCCAGGCGCAGGTCGCAGGCGACGGCGAGCTGACAGCCGCCGCCCACACAGGCGCCCTCGATCGCGGCGACGGTGGGACGGCCGAACGCGGCGAGCCGTTCCTCGGCGGCCACCGCGATGCTGCCGTCACCGGCGGCCAGCAGCTCGTCCAGGTCGCCCAGGTCGGCGCCGGCGCAGAACGTGCCGCCCGCGCCGGTGAGCACCAGCACCCGTACCGCCGGGTCGGCCTCCAGGCCGTCGAGCAGCACCGGAAGCTGCCGCCACATGGCCGGGGTCATGGCGTTGCGCCGGGCCGGGTTGTGGATGACGACAGTGGCCACCGGGCCGTCCAGGGTGACGGTCAGTTCCGCGTCGGACATGGGTCCGACCGTAGCGGGCGGGGCCCGGCGACCACCCGCGTGGGGTGGCCGCCGGGCCCCGGGTCGGGCCGTCAGGTCAGGAGACGTTGACAGCGGTGTCGTCGAGCACGAACGAGGTCTGCAGCGAGCTGTCCTCGGTGCCGGTGAACTTCAGCGTGACGGTCTGCCCGGCGTACGCCGCCAGGGAGAACGACTTCTGGCTGTAGCCGCTGGCCTTGTTCAGGTTCGAGTAGGTCGCCAGCGTGGCGAGCACCGAGCCGGAGGAGTTGAGCACCTGCACGTTCAGCTTGTCGTACTGGACGCTGCTGGTGGTCTCGGCCGAGTCGATGTGCAGCCAGAACGAGAAGGTGTACGCGGAGCAGCCGCTCGGCAGGCTCACCGACTGCGACAGCGTGTCGGTGTGGGTCGTGCCGTAGCCGTCCAGCCAGGCGTTCCAGGTGCCGCTGCGCGTCGGCTGGCCCTGCGAGCCGTACTGGCCGATCACGCCGGAGGTGGAACTCCAGACGGTGTTGCCGGATTCGAAGCCGGGGTTGCCGAGCTTCTGGCCCGCGCCGGTGCAGCCGCCGCCGGTGCCGGTCACCGTCAACGAGTACGTGGCGGTCTTCGTGCCCGACGCCGCGCTGCCGGTGACGGTCACCGAGTAGGTGCCGGCCGGGGTGCCGGAGCTGGTGGAGATGGTGAGCGTGGACGAGCCGCCCGAGGTCACCGAGGCGGGGCTGAACGACGCGGTGGCGCCGGTCGGCAGGCCGGACGCGGAGAACGTCACGGTCTGCGCGGTGCCGCTGGTGGTGGCCGTGGCGACGGTGGTGGAGACCGAACCGCCCGCGGTCACCGACCCGGCGGTCGGGGAGAGCGAGACGGAGAAGTTGTTGCCGGTCGAGCTGCACGGCGCGTCGTTGCCGGCGACGTTCACCGCGGTCCACGCGGCCTGCACGGTCTTGTACTCGGTGGAGCAGTTCCCGTACAGGTCGGTGGCGGCCCGCAGGGTGTACGCGCGGGCGGTGTTGGCCGGGTTGCTGGTGCTGACGTACTGGGTGTTCGAGGTGAAGTACACGTCGAGCGCCCGGTACCAGATCTTCTCCGCCTTGGCGCGGCCGATGCCGGTCACCGCCGGGGCCGAGCCGCAGACCGGCGAGGTGCCGTACGCGGTGGCGCCGGTGCCCTCGGCGAGGTTGAAGAAGAAGTGGTTGCCGACGCCGGAGGAGTAGTGCACGTCCTTGTTCTTCGTGCTGGTGGACCAGCAGGAGTCGGACGAGCCGTCCAGCGACGGGTTGTACATGTAGCGCAGCGGCGTACCGTTGCCGTTGATGTTGATCTTCTCGCCGACCTGGTAGTCGCCCGGGTCGCTCGGCGCGGAGGCGTAGAACTCCACCATGTTGCCGAAGATGTCGCTGGTGGCCTCGTTGAGGCCGCCGGACTCACCGGAGTAGACTAGCCCGGCCAGCGCCTCGGTGACGCCGTGGCTCATCTCGTGTCCGGCGACGTCCAGCGACACCAGCGGGCGGGAGTTGCCCGAGCCGTCGCCGTAGGTCATCTGGGAGCCGTCCCAGAAGGCGTTGACGTAGTTGTTGCCGTAGTGCACCCGGCTCGGCACGCCCTGGCCGTTGCCGAAGATGCCGTTGCGGCCGTGCACGTTCTTGAAGTAGTCGAACGTCTTGGCGGCGCCGAAGTGGGCGTCCACGGCGGCCGACTGCCGGTTCGAGGTGGCGCCGTTGCCCCACGCGTTGTCCGCGTCGGTGAACGTGGTGCAGGTGGAGGTTCCGTTGTTCATGTCGCAGGTACGGCCGTTGCCGCGCACCGGGTCGATCATCTGGTACGTGCTGCCGGACTGCGTCGTGTCGATGGTGACCGAGCCGGTGTAGACGCCCTGGCCGGTGCCGGCCACCGTCTCGATCTCGTCGTACGAGCCGATCACCTTGCCGGTGGTGGCGTCGGTGATGACGTGCAGCTTCGACGGCGTCTGCTTGTCCGCCTTCCAGCCCGTCGCGACGGTCTCCCAGGCGAGGCGGCCCTTGCCGCTGCTGGCGTCGACGAACAGCTCCGGCGCGCCGACCGAGGTGAGCGAGCCGGAGAACGTCTTGCGGGCGCTGGCCTTGGCCGCGTCCGCGCCGACCTTGGCGGTGGTGCTCAGGGTCAGCGGGGCGTCGAGGCTGACCGACGCGGCGGTCATGGTGCCGTTCGGGGCGGTGTGGATGACGAAGTCACCGCCGTACACCCGGAGGCCCTGGTAGGTCCGGCTGTACCGGGTGTGCGCCGCCCCGGAGGGGTCGACCTTGGTGCGGACGGCCTGGTAGGCCTCGCCGTTGGCGCCCTGGACGGCGCCGGGGTTGGTGCGCAGCAGGCTCGCGGCCCGGGCTGCGGCCGAGGCCTCGGGGCTGGGGGCGCTTGGTGCTGCCGCTTGCGCCGAGGTGGTGACGCAGGCCAGCACGCCGCTGGTGAGCAGCGCTGCGCTGACGGCGGCGACGGATCTTTTCACGGGCCCTCCTGGAAGGCGAAGTTGTGACGGGGGTAGTCACTGATGTAGATATAGCGATACATCGAAGAACGTGAAAGAGGCTGGCGAGATCCCGCCGAAGACACTGACCGAACGGATGAGGAGAAGCAGTGACCCGGAACCGGGTGGTCTCGTCGCGCGTCCGAACCGGTATGAGAGCTGCCCCCGCCGTGGCGGCCGTCGCCGCCCTACTCGTCCCGCTCGCCGGCTGCGCCCGCACCGAAGCGCCACCCGTCATCACGGACGGGCCCTCGCCGCTGGCCACCGAGGTCGTGCTCGTGAAGTCGGGCGGTATCGCCGGGGTGAAGGACACCGTCACCGTGCGGCCGGACGGCCACTGGACGAAGACCGACCGGACCGGCGCCTCCCAGGAGGGCCGGCTCGCCGTGGCCGACTTCGCCCGGCTGCAACGACTCGCCACCGACCCCCGGCTGGCCGCCGAGCCCACGGAGACCAAGAACCCGGACAACTGCGCCGACGGGTTCACCTACCGGCTCACCGTCGGCCCGGCCGAGAGCGGGTACGTGGACTGCGGGCCCGCCGCCCGGCAGCCGGCCGTCACCGCCGAGGTGGTCGAGCTGCTCACCCGCGTCACCGGCTGACCCGGCTCTCAAACCCCCTGCCGCTGTGACATCGGCCTATGGCCGGCGGACGGCGACCCCGCCAGCATGGACTGCATGACTCGCGCACTCATCGCCCTGACCAGTCACTCCGAGCTGGGCCGCACCGGCCGCTCGACCGGCTACTACGTCGGCGAGGCCGCCGAGCCGTGGGGGGTGTTCCGGGCCGCCGGGTACGACGTCGACCTGGCGTCGGTGGCCGGCGGGGAGCCGCCCGTCGACGGGCGGGACGAGAACGACACCACCCAGAACGACTTCCTCGCCACCGCCGGCGTCACCGACACGCCGAAGGCCGCCGACGTCGACCCGGAACGGTACGACGTGATCCTCTTCGCCGGCGGCCACGGCACCATGTGGGACTTCCCCGACGACCCCGACCTGGCCCGGATCGCCCGCTCGGTATACGAGCGCGGTGGCGTGGTGGCCGCCGTCTGCCACGGCCCGGCGGCGCTGGTGAACCTCACCCTCACCGATGGCTCCCGGCTGATCGCCGGCAAGCGGGTGGCCGGGTTCACCAACAGCGAGGAGGCGGCCGTCGGCCTCACCGACGAGGTGCCGTTCCTGCTCGCCGACAAGCTCGGCGAAGCGGGCGCGCAGCACGTGCCGGCACCGGATTTCACCGAGCACGTGGTGGTCGACGGGCGCCTGGTGACCGGCCAGAACCCCCAGTCCGCCCGCGCCGTCGCCGACGCCGTGGTGAAGCTGCGCGCCTGAGTCAGATCCGGTAGTCGTCGGGCAGGCCGGTGGCCCGCAGCTCGGACGGCAGGTGGGCGACGTCGTTGAACGCGATGAGCGCCGCCGGGCCGCCCGAGCGGTAGCGGATCACCGTGAGCCCGCAGTTCTGCTGGTTCAGCCCGATCCACCGGTGCGGCGGCGCCTCCAGCGCGTGCAGCACCAGCCAGGCGACCAGGAAGTTGTGGGTGACGACCAGCTCGCGTACGTCACCCTCCGCGGGGGCGGTGGCGAACCGGGCCACCGCCTCCGCTGTCACGCGCGGCCCGTCGCGCCGCTCCCGCTCGGTGAAGCCGGCCAGGAACGCGGCGTACGACTCCGGCAGACCGGCCGGGTCCGTGTCGTGCGGCATGTGGTCGCCGGCGCGGTCGTCCTCGCGTACCGGAACACCCGGCAGCGACGCCGCGACCAGCGCGGCGGTCTCCGCGGCCCGGCGGGCCGGCCCATGGTGTACGGCGGCGAAGCGGGTGCCGCGCAGCCGCTCGCCCAGTAGCGTCGCCTGCCGCCGGCCCCGCTCGGACAGCCCGGTGTCCGCCTCCTCCTCCGGCCGGTACTGCTCGCCGTGGCGGACCAGGTAGAGCAGGCGGCTGGGCATCGGCACCTCCACGGTCGGGGACCGCGAGACTAGCCCGCCGCCGCGCCGTTCACCGGCCCTGGTGCATCTGGCCGATCCGGAGCCGGTTGCCGAACGGGTCGCGGATGCCGAAGTCGATCCCGTACGGCCGGTCGGTCGGCTCGTCGGTCACCTCGACGCCCTTCGCGACCAGGTCCGCGTACGTCTTCTGCGCGTCGTCGGTGGTGAAGAACAGGAACCCACCCGCGGCGCCCTTGGTCAGCAGCTCCCGGACCTGCTCTGCGGTCTTCGGGTCCAGGGCCGGCGGGCCCGGCTTCTCCAGCAGGATCTCCCGGCCCGGGTCGCCCGGCACGTTGACGGTGAGCCAGCGCATGAAGCCGAGGTCCTGGTCGGTGCTGACCTCCAGGCCGAGCTTCCCGACGTAGAAGTCGAGCGCCTCGTCCTGGTCGAGCACGTAGATCTGGGAGCGGGAAGTCGAAGTCATCGTCATGCCGACGACGCTAGAGCAGCGCTCCGGCCTGCTGCTTATCCGAAACTGCGCTATCCCGCCGTCGGGCCGCCTGCCCGGCTTGCATCTTTTGTCCGCACGGGGACACCGCCCGGACATCCGCTGTTAACGTCCCCGTGACCAAAGCCGGGGAGGAAATCGATGCAGCTGATGGTGGCCTGGGCCGCGACCGGGGCGTTGCCACAACCGCGCCTCGATGCCGCCGCGGCCCGGTTCGACAAGGCCGTGGCCGACCTCGTACCGGACAGCTGGCACCGCCGGCGCTTCGGCGGCACGGACTGGGGCGTGCTGGTGCTGCACCCGGCCGACCCGGGCGGATACCGGTGGCCGCCCGTCGCCACCGACGGTCCCGTCACCGCCGTCTCCGTGGGCATCCCGGTCGGGGCCGACGGCGACGACCCGGTGACGCTCGCCGGCCGCCTGCTCGCCGGCGAGGACGTGCACCGGGACGTCGTACCGCCGTTCGCCCTGCTCGCCCTCGAACGCGACCGACTCGCCCTGCAACAGGACTGGCTGGGCATGGCCCGGGTGTTCACCGGCACGGCCGACGGGATAACCGCCTGGTGCACGCGGCCCGGCCTGCTCGCCGACTTCCTGCACGGCGAGGCCCGTCCCGATCCGGCCGGCTGGACGTCGTACCTGCTCACCGGCCACTTCGGCGGCGATCTGTCCCCGCTCGCCGGCATCCGGCTGCTCCAGCCGGGCGAGCGGGTCACCGGCCGCCGCCGCGCCGACGGCGGCTGGCAGCTCACCACCGAGATCCGGTACGCCGTCGACGACGTGGTCCGCAGCGGCCTCGCCGACCGGGACCGGCCGGTCGACGAGCGGCTGGACCGGGCCGCTGACGCGTTGACCCGATCCGTTGCCGGCCTGCACCGGCTGCACGACGGCGAGGTCACGCTCGGCCTCTCCGGGGGCAAGGACTCCCGGCTCATCGCCGCGACGCTCGTCGCCGCCGGCCGTACGCCGGACCTGGTCACCAACGACGACACCCCCGCCGAAGGCGACGTGGCCCGCGAGCTGGTCCGCCTCCTGCGGGAGCGGCGCAGTCTGGAGCTGCCGCACCGCCTCGTACCCGCAGCGCCGCCGGCGGCAGTCCTCGGCACCGGTCTCCGCGACCGGGCGCGGCGGCTCGCCGCGCTGCACGACCACCAGTTCCCGTCGACCTACCTGTCGCGCCCGGCGGTGCGGACCCGGCTGCCGGAGCAGGTACGCCCGCCGAGCCTCACCGGCGCGGCAGGTGAACTGGTGGTCGGCTTCTGGTATCCCCGTACCGACGCCAACCCGGCGCCCACGCCCGAGCAGGCGGCCACGAACAAGCTGCTGGCGGCTGTGCCCCATGGGGCAACGACACCCGAGGCGCTGGCCGCCGAACGGGACCGCGTCACCGCGTTGATGACCCACGCCCGGGAGCTGGGCCTACGCGACGAGCACCTGATCGACTACGTCTACCTGGTCGAGCGGATGCGCCGCTGGTGCACCGCCGCGTACACCACCGGCATGGTCACCCCGTTCCTGGCGCCCGGGTTCGTCGCCGCCAGCTTCGCGTTCACCGTCGCGGAGAAGCGGGCACGGCTGCCGCACACCGCGCTGATCGCCCGGCTCGTACCGGAGTGGGCGGACGTGCCGTTCGTCAGCTCCGCCACCGGGCCGTCCCGAGCCACCCGGATCTGGGAGGGCGACGGCGTCGCCGCCGTGGCCGACCTGCTGGACACCGTTCACGGGCCGCTCACCGAGCTGATCCGGCGTCCGGCGGTGGAGCGTGAGCTGCGTACCGCCGCCCGGGGCGGCCGGCCCGATCCCCGCGTACTGGCCCAGTTCACCGCGCTGGCGGTAGCGTCCGAACGGCTGGAACCCGGCTTCACCAAGCCGTCGACCGGCGCCACCTACGACCGGGTCACCGCGCCACCGCGCCCTCGTACGCCGACGGAGAGCCGGTTCGCCGGAGTGCGCTGGCTACGGCGGACCCGGCTCGGCGACCGGCTCTGGGTCATGGCGCGGCGGAGGGTACGGGGCCACTGACCCCGGTGGCCTCCTTGCCGCCGGTCGCGCTCGGGCGCATCCAGGCCTTGGTGAAGCAGCTCGGGACGTCGGCGGGCGCGACCTTACGGCGCCGGTAGGCCGAGGGCGACTCGCCGACGATGCCGTGGAACGTCCGGCTGAACGTGCCCAGACTGCCGAAGCCGACCAGATGGCAGATCTCGGTGACCGGTTCGTCGGTACGTGCCAGCAGGTACATGGCGCGTTCCACCCGGCGGCGTTGCAGGTAGCGGTGGGGTGTCTCGCCGAAGGTGGCCCGGAAGGTGCGGATGAAGTGTGCCTCCGAGACGTGCGCGATCCGGGCCAGCGCGGGAATGTCCAGCTGCTGCGCGTACGCCCGGTCCATCGCGTCGCGGGCACGCAGCATCGCCCGGTTGGACTCCTCCACCGCGCGACTCATAGCTGGTCAGCCTACTGCGCGGACAGCACCTCCTTGGTCATGACGTGCTCACGGCGCACGCCGTCGGGCATCAGGCCGCCCATCTCACCCGTGTCCCGGAAGCCGTTGCGCAGGTACAGGGCCCACGCGTTCGGGTTGCCCTCCGCCACGGCGAGCCGCAGCGTCCGCGCGCCTGCCAGCCGGGCCCACTGCTCGACCGCCCGGACGAGATGGTCGCCCACGCCCCGGCCGCGTCCGACGGGTGCCACGTACATCGAGATCAGCTCGACGACCCCGTCGTGCCCGGCCGGCATCCCGCTGGCCATCCCGACCGGGTGCCCGTCGAGCATCACCACGACGTTGTACGAGCCGGGGACGGTCAGCCGCGCGCGCCAGCGTTCCTCGCGGTCGCCGTCGCCCTGCCAGTCCGCCAGTCGGGCGCCGAAGGCGTACCCGGCCTCGGCGAGCGCGGCGAGCCGCAGCTCCCGCCACACCTTCCAGTCGTCCTCGCCCAGGACGCGCGTCTCCAGCATGCGGAAAGGGTTCCGCAGGCGCCCCGAGCAGGCAATCGATATCCCGCGACCGCCACGATCGGGCGCGGTCGAAACCGGCGTGAGTCGGTGGCGGAACTTGTTCGCACGGCTGAGGCGGTGTCGGCGACTTTCGCTCCTACCCGGCGGCCTGGCTGCTCGTCAGATCCCGGCAGCCTCCGTAGCCTGGAGCCGGCATGCTCAGCCAGGTCCAAGAGGGCACGGAACGTGTCCAGCGGGGAGAAGACATCGTGGAACGCGTGACGGGCATCGGCGGCGTCTTCTTCCGCGCCCACGACCCGGACCGGATCAACCGCTGGTACGCCACCCATCTCGGGGTCGAACTGGCACCGGAGTCCTACGACGTGTCCTCCTGGTGGCAGAAGCCCGGCCCTACCGTCCTGGCGGCCATGCCGGCGGACTCCGAGCACTTCGGCGGCCCCGAGCACTCCTGGTCGCTCAACTTCCGCGTCCTCGACCTGGACGCGATGGTCGGCCAGCTGCGCGACGCGGGTATCGACGTCGAGGTGGACCCCGAGGTGTACCCGAACGGCAGGTTCGCGAGCCTCAGGGATCCAGAGGGCAACATGGTCCAGCTCTGGGAGCCCGCAGGGGCCGACGCCCGTGGGCCCGCCTGACCCTCGCACGGGGGTACCGTCGTGGCGCTGCTGACGGAGCCCGCGTCCCGCGGCGACATCGGCCCCGGAACGCCTTTGTGGAATTGGAGCCCCCGGCCGGGATCGAACCGGCGACATCTCGCTTACAAGCTTTGTGCGTCGCGTCCGCACGCGTCTGGCAACGACTGGTCGCTCGAAGCTTCGTCCGTGCCAGCGCTCGTCAGCGTGCTGCCGTCCGGCGGCGTTGCTGTCAGCGTTGCTGTCGGCAGGCGTTCCGCTGGCGACCCAGGCCAACCCCGCTGGGGAGTACGGTTTCGGGTTGTCGGCTGCTTCAAGCTGGTGCCGGCTCGCCTGTACGAACAAGTCCGGGCGTTGTCGAGCCCGGCCCGTCTGCGGTCTCGTGAACCTTACTCGCGTTCGGGGTGCGGGGCGTCCAAGTGGAGATAGCCCGATGCGGTGAAGTCGTCGTATACGAAGGAGGCACCGCCAGGGGGGTTGGTCACCAACTGTTCCAGCGCCAGCACGATTTCCTTATCGCCGAACGGCTGTCCCCCTAGCCCGCTCAGGTGGGCCGCATTCAGCCGCGCAGCGTGGAGGGTCATTTCTCGGCCGATGGACAGCGGGTCACCGGCGAGTTGCCGGATCGTGCGCCGCGCGACTAGGAGGCAGTCTTGCCGACCTGTCAGCAGGGCGAACCACCCTGAGGAGAAGGCACCGGCCCACCTGGCCCCGCCCGTCGAGCCGCCAATTGCGTTCCAGGGCGGCCGGGCACCGTAGCGCTGGCGGTGCGCTTCGATTAGCTGTCCTTCCCCGAGGGCAATGATCTCCGATGGCGTGTCCAGACTGGGAGATTCGATCATCGCCACCGCACCGGACTGCACGAGAATGCTGTACCCGATTGCCGAGTGGGTGGTAAACCACTGGTCAATCTCGGCCCGCTTGTTTCCCTTGGTCGATGAGCCAGACAGCCCATTGTGTTGGGCGAACCGCTTCGGGATATCCTTCGCCAGCCCCACGTACAGGACGTCGCGACTCTGCGGGTCCCAGAAGCAGTACACACCCGACGGGTGCCAGTCGAAGCCGACGGCCGGTAGTAGCTCCCGAAGCGCCGCCCCCATCGTTCTTCGCTCGTCCGGGCCGTACACGTCCCGTATCACGGTGCACAGGGTCATGACGCATCTTGACACGACCAAGGCCCGGGGTTAGGCCTGCCCGATCGGCGCCCTGAGGGCAACCCGTTTTCGGGTTGCTGTTCACCGCCTGGACCTCGCGCCCAAACTCGTAGCCCTGTCCGCGCGCGGCCGTCTCAGCGCGGGCTCCTGCCTTGCCCGCTGGGTTGTCATACCGGCCGTGCACAATGCGACCCGCAGTACAGGGCCGGACGGAGCGAGGATCGCGCGATGGACTTGGGTGACGCTGGCGGCTTGCTGGGAGCACTAGCTGGGGCTGTAGCACTGTGGTACGCCAGGCAGTCAGCGAGGGCTGCGGGTGCGTCTGCTGAGGCGGCAGACCGAGCCGTGAAGACGGCTGAGCAGGTTGCTGAGCACGATAGGGAGCGACGCCGTGTCGAGCGGCAAGACCTACATGAACGGCTCGGTCCTCCGCCAGTCCCCAACGTCTCCTTCGCAGTAGCCGCCGGGCGGCCAGAAGCCCCCCTCGGCGTATTCGCCCTGGTTCGCAATGACGAACCACGCACTTACAGAGTCACAGCAGTCATGATCGATGAGTCAAACGGCCACCATCCATGCGGATCGAACGTGGCGCATCCAGGCTCGGATCTCCGATTCGCGCTTGGCCATCTGTCTGTCGACCTAAGGGCGCCAGACGGGATGCAGGGCGAGGCTCTAACGCGTTTCTGGGCCGGAGTCGACCAGGGCCAGCCCGCGGTCGATAAAGCTTTTGCCGCTCGTCAGAACCTGTTCCACCGGCTGGTCTTGCTTTACGAGCCAGGCGAGGCCTGGCAGTGTGATTGCGTAGGTACCGGCGCTACCGAGTTGAAGGAGATCCCCGGCATTCCTGGCAGCACATTCCACTGGCGACGGGAGTTGAAGGTGGAGACGCCTCAGCTGGCGGCCGTGTGAGCTGGCCAGCAGTGCCTAACGCGACCAGAGGGCTGGCGGGCTCGCGACTAGCTCCTCCAGAGGTACTTGAAGTGCCTCAGCCAGGGCCCTCACGGTCCTCATGTGCGGGACCGTCTGCCCGGCCTCGATGCGAGCAATCGTAGCCCTGCCCAGACCCGAAGCCTCTGACAGCTCCTCCTGCGTGAGTAGCCGGGCCACCCGCGCAGCGCGCAGTCGGGTCGCCAGCAGAAGCCTCGCGTCGGTCTTCGGGGTAGTGATCGGCAAATGATACATTCCTGATCCAAGTTCGAAGCAACGGCAGGAGCTACATGCGGGCTAGAGGTCGCAGCCAGGGATGGGCACCCCGGAGCTGGGAGACGGATCTGCGATGACCCCTGACACCGAAGCCACGAGCCGTCGACACCACACGGCGCCTTCCTTGGCTGACCGGAAGCCTCGCCTCGTGACGCCCCGGAGCCTCACCCAGACGCCTCTGGACCTTCACCCTCAGCACCTGGACCTGCCGTCTCCTACCCAGCGAGTGATCGTCGGTGACGCTCGAAAGATTGACCTCCCCGATGGGAGCGTGGATCTGGTTGTGACCTCCCCGCCTTACTGGAAGAAGCGGGACTATGGTCATCCTGACCAAATCGGGCTCGAAGATACCCCTCAAGAGTTTGTCGCCTCCATGCTGGATTGCCTGAGGGAATGGCGGCGACTCCTAAGGCCAACCGGTTCTGTTTTCTTGAATATCGGCGACACGTACCACAAACGATCCCTTATGGGCATCCCGGGTCGCATCGAAGCGGCAGCGACGGATGATGGATGGCTTATCCGAAACCGAATCATCTGGTCCAAGGTGAAGGGCATGCCAGAGCCGGCGAGGAACCGCCTCGCCAATCGACACGAATATATCATTCACCTCGCCCCCCGACAGAGCTACTACTACGACCTGTATGGTTATTCTCAAGCCTTCGGGACGGGAAAGGGCGCGAATCCCGGTGATGTGTGGTCAATGGCCCTCGATCGAAACATGGGCGCTCACCTCGCGCCGTACCCCCGAGAGTTGGTCCGCCGAGCCATCACTCTTGCCTGCCCGCCCGTAGTCTGCACCACTTGTGGTGCGGCTCCTGAGCGGGTTTTGGCCAAGACCGCCATGCTTGACCCCGACCGTGCGCAAGCACGGCGTGCGATTGAGCTTGCCGTGCAAAAGGGGCTGACAGAGGATCACATTGCCGCCATTCAGGCGACCGGTGTTTCCGATGCCGGCAAGGCCCTGCACGTGCAGACAGGGACCGGGCGCAATTCCGAAGTCGTGAAAGCCCTTGCACGTGAGGCCAAGGAGGCATTGGGCGGATACTTTCGGGAGTTTACCTTCGCCAAAAAGGTCACAACGGGGTGGACTGATTGCGGCCACTCGGGAAGAACGCGCGGTGTGGTCCTAGACCCATTCATGGGAACAGGAACGACATTGCAGGTCGCAACAGAAGAGGGACGGGACGCCGTCGGGGTGGACCTGAAACCTCTCCCCGGTGGCACAAGTTATCCCGTACCCAATTCGGGCGCAAGCAGCGACTGAACTGCTTGCCCGAATCGCTGGTCCTCCTCTACGGGGTCACTCGAGTTCAGATCGAAGTGGTACTGGTATACCTCGACGGGCCCGATGTAGCCCATGCTGCGAAGTCCGTGGAAGGAATCGCTACCTCTTGGGTGCGCCAAAACCACCTTGACGCATCCGTAACGAACCGCATACGTCACAGCCTGGTTGATCGCATCACGCTTTGAGAAGTCGCCGGCAGCAACGTTCTTGATTTCGATTACCAGTGCGGTGCGGCCGTCCTCCGATCGAACTACAACGTCGGGCGTCGCCTTGTACGATCGTGGGTTATCGAACAGCCGGGTGCTACCCTCGCCGTTGCCATCCAAGACCGAGTGAGACCACTGGCGCTCCAGTGCGAAGGATGTCAACGTGGCGCGCACGTAGTTCTCGAATAGTGTGTCCATATTCAACACGAGCGAGGGAAGCTGGACGGCACCTCCATCGCTATCAATAAGGACCCCTCGGCCCTCCACGACCGCAGCGGCGACGTTCAACGCATCGCGATAGTAGGATCGAAGAGTGGGTAGCTCTGCCTTACCTGCTACCAGCGGGTCCTGCATGAACCGCCGGCCGTGGTCCAGGTCGACGCCTGCAAACAGGCTGAACTGCGCGTTCAGCTTCCGGTGAAGTCGCCGCACGTTCTTATCGACGTTCCGCTGGTCGACAAAGTGCCTCGCGAGTAGCCAAATCGCGTATTTGAGGCATTGATTGCTGCTGTTATTGACCGAACGTTCGAACCAGGCACTTTCCGCCTTGTGCTCGATTCCATGCGCATTCAATCGCTGCACAGTCTGATGTACCAGCAACCGCCCTCGCGGAAACGACGTTGGCTCCTCGTGGCGTTGATAGCTTCTCAACATACCATTAGCGCTGATCGTATCTATGTGCGAGGTCAGAGCGCTGGCATACAGGCTCGCGAGCGAATCACTCCAATCTTCACCCTTCGTATAGCCGCGTATGATGCTGAGAACCGTAGGAAGGTGATCGGCAATCCGAGCCATTCTTGCAAGGTTGCCGATTGGAACGCGTGGGACAACGCGTACGACGACTCGCTCTGTTACAGGCACGAAGCCAACGTAGCCTCGGGCATGTAGGGTAAGCTTGCCCTTACTCAGACTGATTCTGAAGAAGTCTCCGGTCTCAACTTCTGGGCTCAATCTGAGGCGGCCGGAATCGTCTAGCAGCGAGGCAACTTCGATCGCAATAGGGCCTTGCTCCGGGCAATCGAGTACTCGCATTTCGCCGGCAACAGATGGCTGCTTGAACGGCACGACGGTGAGTGGAGCCGAGCGAGAGTTAGGTCTCATTCCTGCGTCGGTATCACGGGGTTCTGATCGCCGGCCGCTGCTGCGCTGGCGAGCTGCTCCTCTGGATCCTTACTGAGACCTTCGGCGGGGCCTGGCAGTACTCTTCTCCATGCGGCCTCGATTCCTGCATACGTATTAGGATCAAGGCGATACGCCTTTTCCAATACAAATCGGAGCTGATACCGCCATACTCGTTCAAGCGAGGTGGCGTCTCGGGCATCTGTGAAGTAGGTATGGCCGATTGCGGCCTGCGGCGTCGACTTGGCTAGGCCGTTAACATAATCAAAAAAGCCGACCACCCGCCGGATCAGATCGTCAGCCATCTCACTAGCCTCAAGCATAGAACGGAGAATTTCACGATTCGGATCCATGGCCAACTTCGGGAACCGCCGCTCGAACGCTGCATCAACCTCATCAACCCCGCGATCGAGCGGGTTCATTGTTGCTAAGAGCACGAAATTGTGGGGCACGATGCATTCCTCGCCTGACGCGAGCGTGAAGGGGATGCCTCTCTTGGACTTCTCGATGTAAGTGAGTGCTTCCCCGAATACTCGGCCAGGATCCCCTCTGCTGAGCTCATCGATGACCAGAACATATGTTTTAGTTGGGTGACGCCCAGCCTCTCGGCACATTTCTAGAAACTGCTTTGCCTTGAGTTCGAAGCCACTCCCGTCCTCGCGCGGCACGAACCCCTGCATAAAGTCTTCGTACTGGTAAGACGGATGGAACTGGATGAACCTAATGCGAGACGGGTCTCCATGGACGAGAGCGGTTCCTACCTTGGCCGCGTACCATGTCTTGCTAGTACCTGGAGGTCCCGTGAAGATTACGCCACCGTAATGCTCAAGTAGTTCTCGGACTTCCCAAACGATGGGATCGTCGTCACGCATTGGGGGGTCATCAGGCCGGCTAGACGCATGTTCAGCAATTGCTTTTTCTGCCCCGATGTCAAGCTCGTCGGCATCCAGTATCCGAACTTCTCCTGCCAATATTGGCATTGCTGCTGCTCCTTGCAGACCTCTTAGTGTGGTCCCTCGAATGGGTCACGCAATTCTGCGGGAACTTTGTCATCAAAGAGAGTCTCGAAGTCGAAATCCAAGTCCACCTGATCGAATAGGAAGGCTTCCTTTAGAGCGTCGACCAGGGCGCTGCCCTCAGGCGGATCGCCTGTGGTCGAACGGAAGCCAAAGTTCCGGAATAAGTAGGCGCCGAGGGCAGCAGCGGACAGTTGAGAGTCGAAGAGGAGGTACTTTAGGGCGAGATCGGCGTGATTCGGCTTCAGCGTGAACAGGTCATTCTCAATTTCGATTACCTTGCGAGGCTCTTCTCGCAATGACGACGGCGCGAAGCTCCCTGCAAGGTTCCTGTTCATCCAATACCGTGACTTGTCCTCGACGCTCTTATGCCACATCGGGCGGAAGTAGGGCTTCTTAGGCGGGCCACCGGGTACTCGGATGTACGGAATCAGGTCTGACCACCTGGGCTTGAGTGCTGTTAGCCGGCCATTCTCCATGGCGAGCGCACGGAGGTGGAGGTAGGCAAGGAAGAAGGGATGCATAGGTCGGCTGGTCAGGTGCCTGATGGCCCATCGGACAGCGTCGCGGTCAAGTATGTAGATCTCGACGTCGTCGTTCGGAGTGCCCATACGGGAACCTTAGATGCCAATCGCTGCCCGAGCGAGCACTAGATCAACGCGTTGCCATCCCGTCTGCCATCGACCCGCCCTCCAGGGAGCGGGCCGCCGCCCGGCCCGCCATGTCAAGACGGCCTTGACGCAGGTTCGGACGCTGGCGGGTCGGGCGGGGGTCTGCTCGGCTTGCCCGGGTCGATGGCAGGCGGGATGGCCTACAGCAACCACCCACGGACCGCGAGCCGCCGACGGAGCCCCGGCCATCCTGGAGCCGGAGCGCCCCCGCCGGAGGCGCCCTAACCGCACCCCCGCGGCCGCCGCCAACTCGCCGACGCGGCCGGCGTGCGCTCCCCTACGCCGCGCGGGCTCATGGCCGCGCGGCCCGGCCGGCTGCCGGCCCACCCTGCTCCTGTCAACGGTCTGTCGTTCTGCGGCGGCCCTCCGGGCTTCCCCGCTGTCCGCGCCAGCCGCCGGGCGTGAGGCGTGACTGCCGCAGAGCGACAGCGGCAGCGGCCGGCGCGCGCCCTGGCGGCGGCGCGTGCGGCCCGTCTAGGGCCGCCTTGAAGACGTACAGAAACTTTGAACCACATCGCCGGCCGCCGGCGGCTAGGACTACGAGCGGCCGAATTCGGTGTAACGGGGCTGGCCCTCGGCTAGAGCGGCGAGGGCCGACTTGACTCGTCGTGCCATTGAGGGGCGCAGGTGAGGTATGGCCTCTTCGTACGGGAGGAGCCGGAGGCCGGTTAGCTCATCGTCGGTAGGCCTAAGGGCTTCGGCCTGGTCGTCGTCGAGCTGTCCGCCGTCGAAGATGAACATCAGTCCGTCCGACCAGACGCCCTGTGCTGGGATCCAGTCGACAACGAGAAGTCTGCTGATCGGGAGGTCCAGTCCAATTTCTTCCCGGATCTCCCGGCGACAAGCGGCCAAGGGTGACTCGTCGGCGTCGGCGATCCCTCCCGGTATGTCGAGGAAGGGCTTGTAGCCGGGGACAACGAACAGGATTCGTCCGGCTCGGTCGCGGATCAGCGCCCCGCCTGCCACCCGCTTCCGCGGTAGTCGCTGAGCGATGCCGGGGTTGAACTCGCGTTCCGGTTCGCCCTCGGCGGCGAGGTCGTCGGCCAGCGTCACAGCATCACCGTACTGAACCGCGCCGACGAGCGTGATGGGTGCCTCAGCTTGCCAGGAGGACGTCAGCACGCTGTTTGAACTCCTCGACGGATGCGTGACGGGCATGGGGAACGAACTTCTGCCGGAGCTGCTTGAGCTGCTGGTGTGACCGGTGCGAGGTGAGACCGCTGGCTGATTCGATGGCTGTGGTGCCGAGGGCGGTGGCTTCCTCGATGTCGCCGTCGAGCAGCGCCACGCGGGCCAGCTGGGAAGCGGCGTACACCCGGCGCCGCGCCTGGTCCTTGCCGCTGTCCCAGACGGACTGCATGAGGGGGCGTGCCTGCTTCGGCCGGCCCAGGTCGATCCAGCAGGTACCGGTGTGACTGGCGAAGAGCACGTCGCCCCAATGCTTCGCCCAGTCGGGTCCTTCCTGAGGCACGATGCGGTGGAAGCTCTCCTCAGCTCTGCTCAGCGCAACCCTGCACCCGGCTTCGTCACCTTGGACAGCGTAGGCCCGCGCTTCAAAGATGGAGGCTTCCGCCACTACGACCGGGACGCCTGCGCGAAGACTTACGTCACGTGCGACCTGGGCGAGCCGGAGCGCCTGCGCCGATCGCCCCAGGTACAGCGCTTGATCGGCCATGCTCGTCAGAACGTACGAGGCGTAAGCCCGATCGCCGGCGGCTTCGGCGAAACGTAGTGCCTGCGTGAAATAGCGTTGTGCAAGCGAGTGGCGCGACGTGTCGTAGGCCATCCATCCAATCAGTTCGCACAGCACGGCCGTTGCGCTGAATACCTCACGCTCCAACTTCTCAGGCTTCAGTGCCCGAACTTGAGGCAGCACTCGATCTCGTAGGTATCGAACCGCCATCATCCGGCAGTGCTCTCCACCGAATCTGCGATCGAGCCCGTCGAACATGCCTGTCATGGTCCGAATTTCTTCTACATCTTGAGGCGTAACCTGCTTGCCTTCGCTTGGCAAATCCATGACCGCATCGCCGAAGAGCCAATCTAAGCACGCCGCGTTCAGCGCATCCGGCGCGTATTTGCCGGCGACAACCGCCGTGTGCTTCATCTCGTCGAAGCGTGACAGATCGCCGAGCGTGGACGCGGACTGACCGAGCGAGGCGATGTAGGCGAGGCCGACGTCTGAGCGCGCCCGGTCGGTCCCTCCGCTCAGGCCGAGCTGGTCAGCGCCTTCTCCGTAGGCCTCGCACAACAAGGAACGGTATGGATCAGAGGCATCCCGTTCGCCGCTCTCCCACGCCGAGATCATCCGCAATAGACTCGTGCGCGTAGCGAGGGCGTGCCGGCCCTCCGCTCGACGCTCAAGCTCATGAGCTAGGCGCGCTTTTGACCAGCCGCGCACCTGTCGAGCCTGCCGTAGTGGCGTCATGCCTCATCCCCGATTCGGTGGCCAGCTTAAGAGTCTGCCCGCTTCACCATGCACCATTCTCCACACTCAATGCAAGGCATGAGTCATCCCCCGTCACCATCTGCCATGCGCAGTCTCTTGCGACCCGTGCCGTCAGTCTCCCGAGATGAGCGGCGGCGGAGTTTCATGAATGCACGGGTGATGGACACCCGGGGCGACAAGCCCTCTCCCTTAGGAGCAGAAATGAAGCTGTACGTGGACACCGCGAGCAAGCAGGTCCAGGTGACGAAGGACCCGGAGCCGAAGAACGACCAGAACGGCAACCAGCGGTCGGAGAAGAACACCGGCCGGCTCATGTGGTCGACCCAGGTCTTCGTGCTCGACGAGACCGGCGGCGAGATCATCACCATCACCACGGCGGGAGAGAAGCCGAACGTGACGGTGGGGCAGCTCGTCGCTGTCGAGCAGTTGGAGGCCATCCCGTGGGCGACCAACGGGCGCAACGGCGTCGCGTTCCGTGCGATCACGCTGAAGCCGAAGGCTGGCACCTCGGCGGCGAAGTAGTCCCTCGATCCACCTGTGCTGCGTGAGCTTCTGGTGTCTGACGCGCACCCGCGCGTGAAGCGGCCTGAGGTCCGCTGACAACGACAAGTGAAGAAACGGTCCGGGAGTGGTTCCGACTCCTATGCTCCCGGCCCGGTCACCACGTCGTGGTGGTGGCAACCCCGCAAGAGCTGGCGCGGGGTCGGTCCGACTCCTACATCTGCCGACCCCGTGCCCTCCAACTCATCCACCCACGTATGGGAGGACTCGTCGTGTCCAAGTCTAGCCCCCGCCGCCCGTTCGGCGGCAGGTCGAACAACACGATCACGGTGATCGAGGCCAAGGTTCACCGGTCCTCGGCACGCAACGCCCGGTTGGCGTTCATCCTCACGGCGGTCATCGTCGGCCTGTTGTCGGCCGTGGTGGCCGCTTCCTACATCCACCCCATCCTCGCCGTCTTCGTCGGCACGCTCATCGGGGTTCCGCTGGGCGGCCTGGCCTGGCTGCTCGTGCGGGTCTGGCCGGTCCTGCGGCTGCTCTGGTGGTGGACCCCGGAGATCGGGCTCACCACGTTCCTCGGCGCTGCCTGGGTGCAGCTCGCCAACCACACCCCGATGCCCGTCACCCTGGCGGTGGTCGTCCTGGTCGTCGGTGTCCCGGCCGCTGTGCCGGCGTCGCGCCGGTTCGTGGTCGCCTGGACGTGGTGCCTGATCGTGCGGCATCGGCTGCGCGTGTGCTTCGCGCAGTTCATCATCGCCAACCAGTCCGGCAGCCTGCCGCTGATCCTGTGGGCCAAGCCCACGCCGGTCGGTGAGCGGGTCTGGGTCTACCTGCGCCCCGGCCTGTCCCTGGCCGACCTGGAAGGCCGCCTCGACCGCATCGCGGTCGCCTGCCACGCCTCCACCGCGCTGATCGAGCGGGCGTCCGACGGCAACGCCGCCTACCTGCGCTTCGACATCAAGCGCCGCGAGATCCTCACCGCCCAGGTGGGTTCCCCGCTCGTCGACGTCATCGACGACACCATCCCCGTGACCGAGCGGATCCCGGCCACCGTGCCGACCGCCCTGGACCTGCCCGACGTCGACATGCCCACCGTCACCCTGCCCACCCAGCAGGGCAAGCCGGCGGTCAAGAAGCCGGCCACTACCGCCAACGGCAGCAAGCCCGCGGCCTCCACCACTCCCGACGTCGACGACGTCTCCGACTGGATCTGATCCCAACCCCAACCCGGTCGCGGAGAGCCCTGCGGGGTTCGTTCGTGTGGCTCTCCGCGCCCACCAACTGCCCAAGGAGGGCACCTCATGACCACCACGACCGCCCCGACGTCGGGGATTCCGGTGGGGCCTGGCCTGTCGATGTTCGACCCCATCTTCGTCGGCATCGACGAGTTCGGTCACCCCGTCTACATCACCCTCGCCTACCGCAACCTCCTCGCCGGCGGCGAACCCGGCGGAGGCAAGTCCGGCCTCCTCAACACCATCGCCGCCCACGCCGCCCTCTCCGTCGACTCCCGCCTGGTGCTGCTCGACGGCAAGCTCGTCGAACTCGGGCAGTGGGAGGACTGCGCCGACGCGTTCATCGGCCCCGACATCACCGCCGCCCTCGACATCCTCCGACGGCTCCAGCTGGTGATGAACAACCGCTACGCCTGGCTCCGCGCCCACGGGCGCCGCAAGCTCACCCCGGCCGACGGCCTGTCGGTCATCACCGTCCTGGTCGACGAGATCGCCTACTACTCCGCCACCGTCGGCACCAAGCAGGAACAAGAAGAGTTCGTCGCCCTCCTGCGCGACCTCGTCGCACGCGGCCGTGCCGCCGGCATCCCCGTGGTCGCCGCGACTCAGCGGCCGTCGTTCGACATCATCCCCACCAGCCTGCGGGACCTGTTCGGCTACCGCGCCGCGTTCCGCTGCACCACCCCCAACACCTCCAACATCGTCCTCGGTCACGGCTGGGCCGAGCAGGGCTACACCGCCACCGACATCGCCCCCACCAACCAGGGCGCGGCCTACCTCATCGCCGAAGGCGGCACCCCGAAGCGCATCAAGGTCGCCTACCTCACCGACACCCAGATCGCCGGGATCGCCGACTACGCCGCCTGGATCCGCCGACCCCGCCGGTTACCGACCCTGATCCCGGACCTGACCCGGGCGGATTTCGAGGTGGCGGCATGACCACCCGCGAACAGACCTACGCCAAGGCCAACCAGCAGCGGGCCGCGCAGTACGTCGAGATCTGGATCGTCGCCCAGCCGGGCGAGATCGCCTCGATGGTCCAGGTCGCCTCGGCCAGCGGCCGACTCGTCTACCTCGGCCCACCCCAAGCCATGGGCGGCGACGACACCCGACAGCGCCGCTACCTGCGGCTGCGCACCCGATAGCAGTCGACGGAACCGGCCTCAGCCCTGGAAAGCGATCCGGTTCCGCCGACCTCCACCAACAGCCCCGAAAGGACGTGGCTGCCATGAAGGCTACCCAACACCCGACCACCGGAGTCCAGGTCACACCCGCTGACCTGCTCCGGATGGCTGCCCTCTACCTGCGCCGACACGGCTGGCACCAGGGCACCTACTACGCACCCACCGACAGCCTCACCCCGCCGGCCTGCGCCGTCGGAGCCATCGGCATGGCCTGCGCCGGCTACCGCGCCGAACACTTCTACGGCCTCGACCCCGACACCCAAGTCACCTTCCGGCAGACCGTCGGTGTCCTCACCGTCTACCTCGACGACCACGCCCCGGTCTTCCACATCGACGAAGACGGCTACCTTCTCGACGAGCACACCTCCCCCTACTCGTGGAACGACGACCCCGGCCGGACCGCCGAGCAGGTCATCACCGCGCTTGAGAGCGCGGCTGACGAGTGGGACCGCCTCCACATGCAGGGAGGCGAGACGCGGTGAACACCGTCAAGAAGCCCTTGACGCCGCGCATCCCGTCGCAGCGTCGCCGCGACGTCGTCGAGAACGACGCCTTCGCCGCGTTCGCCCGGCGCATCATCCGCGCCCACGGCCGCCGCGTCGCAGACGGCGACGTCGAAGCCCTGCGCGACCTCGTCGCCCTCTCATCGGTCATCGACCAGGCCATCACCGACGCCGTCGTGGGCCTGCGGGTCTTCGGCTACTCCTGGGCCGAGATCGGCTCCCGGCTCGGCATCTCCCGACAGGCCGCCCAGCAGCGCTGGGGAGACCGGCCATGACCACCTACACCTACGACCCGGCCAACCCCGCCGACGACTTCCCCACCTACCCGTTCCGGCTCGCCCCCGATGGGCTGGCTACCCGTCGACAGTTGCGCGCCGCTGGCCTCCGCCCCGGAGGACACCACGCCGTCGCGCAGATCCTGTGGCGTCGCGGCAAGCGCGTCGCCTACCTCTACCGCCTCGATTGGGCCAAGCCCAAGCGGGTGGCCACCCCCGCCCAGCGGGAGGCCATCGCCAAAGCCCTGCTCGCGCGGCGGACCTGCCGCGACTGCGGCCAGGTCAAGCCCTACTACATCCCCCGCCGCTACGGCTGCTGCCTCGACTGCCACGGAGGCCACTGATGGCTGTCCTGATCACCTTCGCCGTCGTCCTGCTCATCGGCATCGCCTTCGCCTACATGGGAGGCGTCCGATGACCGCCACCAACTTCTCCGCTCAGGAGCGGATGACTCCCGACGACTACGTCGTCACCGTCATCGCCGAGGACTTCGCCGCTCGCGATGAGCTGTCCTTCGAGCGGTTCCTGTCCGGCTACTACGCCGAGGCCTTGCGCCTCATCCACGACGCGCACCTGACCCAGTGCACCGCCGGCCCCGAGCAGCACTGCCCGACCTGCAACGGCATCCGCGTCGGACTCGCCGGCCTCGCCGCCGAGCAACGCGCCGTCACCTCCGGGCAGGTGACCCATGGCCGCTGACCGCACCACCGCCGGCCCTCGCATTGAGGGCCTGGTCCTGGTCCTCATCCTCATCGCCGTCGCCGGCTTCGCCGGCGCCGCCTCCTTCACCCACGTCAAAGACTGGACCCTCGCCAACTCCCCGGCCGGCACCGGAGCCTGGTTCGGATGGGCCAACGCCGTCATCTCCGAACTCGTCCCCATCGCCTGCCTGCTCACCATCCGCCGACGCCGCCTCACCGGCGCACCCATCGGCTACCCGCTGTTCCTGCTCATCGCCGCCGCCGGCCTCTCCCTGGCCGCACAACTCGCGGTCGCCAAACCCGGCATCTCCGGCTGGCTCCTGTCCGCCGTCCCCGCCCTGGCGTTCATGGCCCTGGTCAAGCTCGTCCTCGCCCCCGCCCCGCCGGGGGAGAGCAGCACTGCGCGGGCTGAACCCATCCACGTCCAGGTGGTCGAGCAGGTCACCACCGAACCGCCGGCTGCCATCACCCCGACCCCGGCCGCCGAGCCGGAACCCGTCACCGCGCCGGCACCGGAGCCGGTCGACGTCCCTACCCATCTGCTGCCCATGGCCCGCTTCGCCGCCGTGCAGCACGAACAAGCCACCGGCCAGCCCATCACCCCGGCCGAGCTGGCCGACCGACTCGACGTCACCCCGCCCGTCGCCAGCCAACTCCTGACCACCATCGGCGATGGTGCCCGATGAGCATTCACCTCGTCGACATCGTCCAGGTCCTCCACACCTGCCCGGCCGAGCCGGAGCCCCACCCCTACGACATCCGCCGCACCGTCATCGACGTCATCGACGGCGGGCCCTGCCGCAACCCGGTCACCATCCGCTGCGGCACCACCACCGTCCAGATTCCCTGCCGGCGGCACGAGCCGACCAAGCGCCAGTGCGGCGCCTGCCGGGTCATCGTCACCGAACACACCATCACCAACCTGCACCCCACCACCGGGGCGGCAGGCTGATGGCCTCGACGCTGGACCTCACCCCCCGTGCCTCGGCCCGGGGGGTGGGCTCGAACGCCGATGTCCCGCCCATCTACGGCTACACCGCTGCCGGAGCCGCGTTCGAACGCGCCACCCGACCGGACTACTTCGGCTGGCTCGAACACGTCCGCGCCGCCGCCGGCTGCACCCGCCCCATCCGCCTGTCCGGCAGCCTCCTCACTGTCGACGGCTCGACCGGGCGCATCTTGGACTCCCGGCACACCGACGCCATGCCTGATGCGGCGATCTACACCGCCTGCGGAAACCGCCGCGCCACCGTCTGCCCCGCCTGCGCCCACACCTACCAGCGCGACGCCTTCCAGCTCCTGCGCGCCGGCCTCGTGGGCGGCAAGGGCGTACCCGAGTCGGTGGCGTCACATCCGGCGGTGTTCGCCACCTTCACCGCACCATCGTTCGGCACCGTCCACGCCCGGGTCGTGAAGCGACACACCTGCCGCAACCGCCGCCGCTGCGACTGCCGCGCCGAGCCCTGCCACGCCCGCCGCGCCACCGACCCAGCCGCCGGCCTCTGCCGCCACGGCCGACCCTCGATCTGCTGGGCACGCCACGAAACCGGCGACACCGTCCTGGGCCGGCCGTTGTGCCTGGACTGCTACGACCACGACCACCAGGTCGTGTGGAACCTGTTCTCCGGCGAACTCTGGCACCGTACCAAGCAGGCCGCTCAGCGGTATCTCGCCAAACTCGCCCACAAACGAGGCGTCCCCCGCGTCGAGATCCGCACCGCCTCCGGCAAGCTCCGCAACCTGCCCCCGGTCCGCCTCTCCCCCGGCAAAGTCGCCGAACTCCAAGCCCGCGGAGCAGTGCACTTCCACGCCATCGCCCGCCTCGACGGCGTCGAACCCGACGACCTCGACGCCATCGTCCCCCCGCCCGCCGGGTTCACCACCGACGACCTCGTCGACGCGCTCAGCCACGCCGCCCGACAGATCGCCTTCCACACCCCCAGCCACCCCGACCAGCCTGACGGCTGGCCGATCACCTGGGGCGAGCAGGTCGACCTGGAACCGATCACCACCGACGGCTCGGGGGAGGTCACCGATGGGATGGTCGCGGGTTACCTTGCCAAGTACGCCACCAAGAGCACCGAGGCCACCGGGCACACCTCCACCCGCCTAACCGCCGATTCGATCGGGGACTACGCCGACCCCGACGGCGACCACACCGCCCGCCTCATCGACGCCTGCTGGCGCATCGGCCGCCCCACCGACATACCCGTCTCGCTCTCCGAGCGGCCTCGGGACGCCCGGCCCCGGCCCGGCTTCGTCGGCCGCTGGCAGTGCCCCGACTGCGGCACCCACACCCGCTACGCCGCCTGCCCCGTCTGCGTCGCCCAACGTCAAGCCGCCCTTGACACCGAACCGACGAAACCAGCGACGACCAACCCCTACGCCCGGCTGCGGCGATGGGCGCACATGCTCGGCTACGGCGGCCACTTCCTCACCAAAGCCCGCCGCTACTCCGTCACCTTCCGACTCCTGCGCGACACCCGCGTCCAATACCGGCGCCACGAGCACCAGGACCACGAACACACCCCCGCCAGCGGTCCACCCGTCGACCAGGCCGACGAGGACACGACGCTCATCGTCGGCACCCTCACCTTCGCCGGAGTCGGCTGGCACACCTCCGGTGACGCACTCCTCGCCAACACCGCCGCCGCCCTCGCCCGCGAACGACGAACCACCGGCCGCGAAGAACTCGCCCACGAACTCAGCGCCATCACCCCGGCCGGCGTCGCGCCGGTCGCCGCGTGACCACCGCCCGACCACACGAGGAAGGCCACCCGTTGGACACCCCGACTCCGATCACTCCTCGCGTGCTACGCGTCGAGGAAGCCGCCCGCGCGCTCGGCATCGGCCGGTCGCTCGTCTACGACCTCATCCGCTCCGGCCGACTGCGCTCCTTCAAGGTCGGCAGCCGCCGCCTCATCCCCGCCGCCGCCATCGACGAAGTCATCACCACACTCACCGAGGAAGCCGCCTGATGCCCAGACAACCCACGCCTCGCCAACCCGCCCGCCGCAACCCCAACGGCGAAGGCTCCATCTACCAACGCGCCAGCGACGGCCGCTGGGTCGGACAGGCATACGTCCTCACCACCGACGGCACCCGCAAACGCAAGTTCGTCTACGGCGCCACCTGGGAGGAAGCCCACGCCAAACTCGTCGAACTCAAGTCGAGATCCCAGCGCGGCATACCCGTACCCGACCGAGCCTGGAAACTCGCCGACTACCTGCCCTACTGGCTCGCCGCCTACGTCACCGACCTCAAACCCACCACCGCACGCGGCTACGAAAGCGCCGTCCGACTGCACCTGATCCCGGCACTGGGCACCAAGCGCCTCGACGGCCTCCAGGTCCAACACGTCAAGGCGTTCATGGACGACTTCCGCCGCAAGTGCCTCTGCTGCACGAACGGCCTGGACAAGATCCGCCCGGCTGATCGGCGTTGCTGCTCGGTTGGCAACTGCTGCCAGCGGTATCCCAGCGCTCGGCAGATCCAGTTCGTTCACGCCGTGCTGCGCAACGCGCTCCAACACGCCATGCGTGAGGAGCTGGTGTCGCGCAATGTCGCCAAGCTCGTCCGGGTTCCCTCACCCCGGTACAAGGTGGGTAAGGGCCTGTCGGTCGACCAGGTGCGCAAGCTCCTTGCCGCCTCGTCGGGCCACCGGCTTCACGCGCTTTACGTCGTGGCGGCCACCATGGGTCTACGACGCGGCGAGCTTGTCGGTTTGCGGTGGTCGGATGTCGATCTGGACCAGGGCACCCTGAGGGTTCAGCAGACCGTCCAGCGAGTCGCCGGGACGCTTCACGTCCTGGACGCCAAGACCGAGGATTCCGAGGCGGTGTTGCCGCTTCCCGAGGTCACCTGGCTGAGCCTGATGGAGCACCAGGAGCGCCAGCAGGCAGAGCGGGCCAGCCTCGCTGAGGTCTGGGAGGATCACGACTTGGTCTTTCCCTCCGAGCGCGGCACTCCGATGGAGCCCACCAACCTCAGCCGATCATTCGCCCGGCTGCGTGAGACCGCCGGCCTGCCCGGTGTCCGCCTGCACGACCTGCGGCACACCGTCGTGTCCCTGCTGATGGAGCTGGGCGTCCCTCCGCACGTCGTGCAGGCCATCGCCCGGCACGCCGACGTCAAGGTCACGCTGAAGGTCTACGCCCACGCCAACCTCGACGCGATGCGTCAGGCGCTCGGCAAGCTCGACGGGCGGCTGTCGTGACCCTCGTTGCTGTCAGCGTTGCTGTCATCCGGCCAGATCGCAGCGGCTGCCGCCGCGAAATGCCTGATGGAATTGGAGCCCCCGGCCGGGATCGAACCGGCGACATCTCGCTTACAAGGCGAGTGCTCTGGCCAGCTGAGCTACAGGGGCGCGTGCGTAGCGCTCAGCATAGCGACTGAGCCCCGGAAATCCCGCCTCGCAGGGCTCCCGAGCACGGAAAACGTCGGCATCCCGACCGGCACGACCGATGGATCATCGCCCGGCCGCGCTCACGGGCGGGGAGATTGATGCCTCGCAGTGCCCTCCTGACCGTTATGCGTATGCCATCCGTCCCATCCGACGTGCCACGCCTTGGCACCATCGCGAAAGCCGTTTACCGTGCAGTGACACGGACGACACTCCGGTCGGCCTCGGCTGCCTGAGCGACGACCCCGTTGGCCGGCGCCTTGGGCGCCGGTCGCTCCTTCACTCGGATCGTCCGGCACGTTCCTGCCGGTGAAAGGAAGCGCTCCATCATGGCTACGGTCACCTACGCGAAGGCGTCCCGGATCTATCCGGGCACCGAGCGCCCCGCCGTCAACCAGCTCGACCTCCAGATCGGTGACGGGGAGTTCCTCGTCCTGGTCGGCCCGTCCGGCTGCGGCAAGTCCACCAGCCTCCGGATGCTCGCCGGCCTGGAGGACGTCGACGACGGCGCGATCTACATCGACGACCGGGACGTCACCCACCTCCCGCCGAAGGCCCGCGACATCGCGATGGTCTTCCAGAACTACGCCCTCTACCCGCACATGACGGTGTACGAGAACATGGCGTTCGCCCTCAAGCTGCGCAAGACCTCGAAGTCGGAGATCGACCGGCGGGTCAAGGAGGCGGCCGGGCTGCTCCAGCTGGAGGAGTTCCTGAGCCGCAAGCCGAAGGCGCTCTCCGGCGGTCAGCGCCAGCGTGTCGCCATGGGCCGGGCGATCGTCCGCGAGCCGCAGGTCTTCCTCATGGACGAGCCGCTGTCGAACCTCGACGCCAAGCTGCGCGTGCAGACCCGTACCCAGATCGCCTCGCTCCAGGCGAAGCTGGGCGTCACCACCGTCTACGTCACCCACGACCAGGTCGAGGCCATGACCATGGGTCACCGGGTGGCGGTCATGCTGGACGGCGTGCTCCAGCAGGTGGACACCCCGCGGGCGCTCTACGACACCCCGGCCAACGTCTTCGTCGCCGGCTTCATGGGCTCCCCCGCCATGAACATCAAGACGGTGAAGCTGACCGACCAGGGCGGCGCGTTCGCCGAGATGGTCGTGCCGCTGACCCGCGAGCAGGTCCAGGCGGCCAGCGCCGAGGGTGGTGACGGCAAGGTCACCGTCGGTTTCCGTCCGGAGGACTGCGACCTGGTCAGCCCGTCCGAGGGCGGCATGCCGGTCGTGGTCGAGCTGGTCGAGGACCTGGGCTCGGACGCCAACATCTACGGCCACGCCGCGCTGGAGGGCCACAGCGAGCGGTTCGTGGTCCGCACCGACCGGCGCAGCATGCCGAACATGGGTGACACCGTGTTCGTCAAGCCGCGTACCGGCCGCAGCCACGTCTTCCACGCCGCCACCGGCCAGCGGATCTGACGTACGCGAGAAGGGGCGGCCCGCCACGGCGGACCGCCCCTTCTCGTTGTTCCCGGGTCAGACCTCGACGGACCGGCGACGGGCGACCTCGGCGAGCGTGACCGCGGCGGCGACGCTGGCGTTGAGCGACTCCACGTCGGAGACCATCGGGATGCTGACGGTGAGGTCGCAGGTCTCCCCGACCAGGCGGGACAGCCCGCGCCCCTCCGAGCCGACCACCACGACGAGCGGACCGACGGCGGCCTCCAGGTCGTACAGGTCGGTCTGTCCGTCGGCGTCCAGGCCGACCACGACGAAGCCGGCCTCCTTGCACGCCTTGAGCGACCGGGTCAGGTTGGTGACCTGCGCGACCGGCACGCGCGCGGCCGCGCCGGCGCTGGTCCGCCAGGCGGTCGCGGTGATCCCGGCAGCACGCCGTTCGGGTACGAAGACACCCTGCGCGCCGAACGCAGCGGCCGACCGGATGACCGCGCCGAGGTTACGCGGGTCGGTGACGCCGTCCAGCGCGACGAGCAGCGGGGCGGCCTGTTCCAGCGCGGCGGCGACCAGGTCGTCGAAGGGCTCGTAGGCGAACGGCGGCACCTGGAGGCCGACGCCCTGGTGCAGCACGCCGCCGGTCATCCGGTCCAGCTCGGCGCGGCTGACCTCCAGGATCGCGATGCCGCGGTCCGCGGCGGTACGGACGATCTCCTTGACCCGGTCGTCCATGTCGATGCCCTGCGCGGTGTAGAGCGCGGTCGCGGGCACCTGGGTGCGCAGCGACTCCAGCACCGGGTTGCGCCCGACCAGCAGCTCCGGGCTGTCCTTCGCCGGGTTGGCCTTGCGGCCCGGCGCGACCCGGGGACCGCCCCGGCCGGCGGGCTTGCCCTTGCCGCCCTTGAGCGGCACCCCGGCCCGGCTGCCCTTGCCCCAGGTGGTGTCCTTGGTGCCGGGCTGGCCGATCTTCGGCGCGCGGCCCTCCTCGGCGGCGGCGCGGCGCTCCTTGTCCTGCTTCCAGGCGGTGCGCTGGGGCAGTTTCTCGGTGCCCGAGTACGCCTTGTGCCAGGGCCGCTCGTCGGCGGGCAGCGTGCGGCCTCGCCCGGCCAGGGAGTCCTTGTTCTTGCCACCGGTGCCCTTGGGGGCGCCCGCCTTCGGCGTCAGTCGCCGGCCACGGCGCTGCGAGTTGCCGGCCATCAGTCCTGCTCTCCAATAGTCCAACGCGGGCCCTGGGGGGTGTCCTCGACGACCACGCCTGCCTGCTTGAGCTGGTCGCGTACGGCGTCGGCGGCAGCCCAGTCCTTGCGGCTGCGGGCCTGCGCGCGCTGCTCCAGGGCCAGCGCGATCAGGGAGTCCACCACGCCGCGCAGGTCGTCCGTGCGGCCGCCGCCGGTCCAGGCCGGGTCCAGGGGGTCGACGCCGAGGATATCCAGCATCGCCCGAGTGGCGGCCAGCGCCGTGCTGACGGTCACATCGTCACCGGCGGTGAGCGCGGTGTTGCCGTCGCGGACCACCTCGTGCAGCGCCGCCAGCGCCGCCGACGTGTTGAGGTCGTCGTCCATCGCGGCCGTGAAACCGGCCGGCAGGTCGCCGGGTCGGCCCGGGCCGACCCGCTCGGCCGCCCGCTGCACGAAGCCCTCGATCCGCCGGTACGCGACGGCGGCCTCCCGCAGCGCGTCCTCCGAGTAGTCGATGCGGGACCGGTAGTGCGCCGCGACGTAGTAGTAGCGCAGCTCGACCGGGCGGACCCCGAGCGAGGCCACGTAGTCGAGGTCGAGCGTGTTGCCGAGCGACTTGCCCATCTTGGTGCCGCCGATGCCGAGCAGGCCGTGGTGCACCCAGTAGCGGGCGAACGGCAGGTCGGCGGCCTGCGACTGGGCGATCTCGTTCTCGTGGTGCGGGAACGTCAGGTCGAGCCCGCCGCCGTGGATGTCGAACTCGGGGCCCAGGTAGCGCCAGCACATGGCCGAGCACTCGATGTGCCAGCCGGGGCGCCCGCGGCCCCACGGCGACGGCCAGTAGGCGTCGGCCGGTTCGCCCGGCTTGGCGCCCTTCCAGAGCGCGAAGTCACGCGGATCCCGCTTGCCCCGGTCGGGGGCGTCGCCGGCGGGCTGCATGTCCGCCGGGGACTGGCCGGACAGCGAACCGTACGCGGGCCAGGACGCCACGTCGAAGTAGACGTCGCCGGAGCCGTCGGTGGCCGGGTAGGCGTGGCCGGTCTCGATCAGCCGGGCGATCAGCTCGTGCATCTCCGGGACGTGCCCGGTGGCCCGCGGCTCGTACGTCGGCGGGAGCACGTTGAGCGCCCGGTAGGAGGCAGTGAGGATCTGCTCGTTGGCGTACGCGATCGACCAGAACGGCTGGTCCTGCTCCATCGCCTTGGCCAGGACCTTGTCGTCGATGTCGGTCAGGTTGCGGATGAACGTGACCTCGAAGCCCTTGCTCAGCAGCCAGCGGCGCAGCACGTCGTAGTTGACGCCGGAGCGAAGGTGGCCGATGTGCGGCGGGGCCTGGAGGGTGAGACCACACAGGTAGACCCCCACCTTGCCGGCTTCCCGCGAGACGAAGTCCCGCACCGATCGGGTGGCGGTGTCATACAGGCGTAGCGTCACCTCACAAGGGTAGCCGTCCGCACATTTCCGGGTTGGCCGGAGCCGGGTCGTACGCTGCGTGCTGTGGACACGGCGGCGCGCACGGGAGAGACGGCACAGACCCTGGACCGGGGCCTGCGGCTGCTGCACCTGGTCGCGGACGCGCCGGGCGGGCTCACCGTCACCGAGGCGGCGCACCGGCTGGGCATCGGCCGGGCGGCCGTCTATCGGCTGGTCGGCGCGCTGACCGGCCACGGGATGCTCCGGCGCGACGGCGAGGGCCGCCTGCGGATCGGCGTGGGCGTGCTGCACCTGGCGCGCCGCGCCCAGCCGCTGCTGGCCGAGGGGACGCTGCCGGCGCTGCGCCGGCTCGCCGAGGGCACCGGGGCGACCGCCCACCTGACGGTGGTCGAGGGCGGCGAGGGGGTCGCGCTGGCGGTGGTCGAGCCGAGCTGGACGTCCTTCCACGTGGCGTACCGGACCGGCACCCGGCACCCGCTGGAGCGGGGCGCCGCCGGTCGGGCGGTACTGGCCGGGCGGGCCGGCGATCCGGGGCCGGTGAGCACCAGCGGTGAGCTTCAGTCAGGCGCGTACGGGGTGGCCGCGCCGGTGCTCGGTGTGCCCGGTCTGGAGGGCAGCGTCGGGGTGGTGTCGCTGACCCCGCTCGACGTGGCGGACGTCGGCGCCCAGGTCACCGCCGCCGCCGAGGCGGTAGCCGCCGCGCTCTCCTGACCTTCGTATGTCTGCGCGCCAGCTCGGGGAGGTGGCCGCATCCAGGCAGCCCGGATACCGCCACCTCCCCGAGCTGGAGTCGATCATGCGCAGGTCGAGGGGCCATAGCACACGGACAGGGCCGGTCGAGGGTTGTCCACAGGGCGCGGCAGGCGGCACGGCTACGGCTGTCCACAGGGGTATCGATCTCGACCCGCGCGCCGCCACGCTCGTCACATGCCACCTCATCCTCATCGCCCACCGGAGTTGGCCTGGCAGGTCTTCCGGGGCTCGGAAGCGATCCGGCGCGGGCTGCTGTCCCGGCACCATCTGCGGGGCGCGTCCTGGATCCGGCTCCGGCAGGACGTCTACGCCGACGCGCGGCTCGACCGCGACCACGCGCTGGCCTGCCGCGCGGCGCTGCTGCGCATGCCACCCGGCGCGGCGATCGCCGGCCCTTCGGCGGCCTACCTGCACGGGGTTGAGCACGCCGCCGGCTTCACCGACGACGTGCACGTCCTGCTGCCGGCCACGGTCCGGGCCGACTCCCAGCCGGGTGTCCGGGTGCACCACGCCCCGATGTCGAGCACCCGCAGCGGCCTCCTGGTCCCCGTCGGCACCGGCGCACCCGCGCGAACGAGCCCACCCGCCGGCACGAACCCACCCGCAAGCACCAACCCGCCCGTCGGCACGAACCCACGTGCAGGCACGAGCCCACCCGCCGGCACGAGGTCGCCCGCCGGCACGAGGTCGCCCATCGCAGCACCGTCGGCGGTCGACCGCCCACCAGGCACACCGGGCCGGACCAGATCGCCGCACCCGGCCGACCCCCGCAACCGCCCCGGGCCGCCCGGTCCGGCCACCCCACCCTCAGCCGCGGCATCGAACCCGTTCGCACCCTCGGCCCTCGGCGCGACGATGATCATGACCGGGCCGCCGCCACGGACCGAGCCGGCCGCCTGTGCCTGGGAGACCGCGGTCTGGGCCGATCCGGTGAAGGCGGTCGGCATCATCGACGGGCTGCTGCGCGCCGGCTCCGTGAACCGTTCGGCGCTGGCGAGCGAGGCGGCCCGCAACGCCTGTCGTCCCGGTGGGCGGCGGGCGTCGTGGGTCTTCGGCCTGACGGACGGGCTGGCCCAGTCCCCGCCCGAGTCGCACCTACGGGTACGCCTCGTCTTCGCCGGCCTGCCCAACCCGGTGGCCCAGCATCCGGTGCGCGTGTCGACCGGCCTGATCCTGCACCCCCATCTGGCCTGGCCGGAGTTCCGGGTCGCCGTCGAGTACGACGGTCAGCGGCACTCCGACGCGGACCGGATGCACCTCGACCGGCGGCGGCTCAACCAGCTCGTCGCGGCCGGCTGGCTGGTGTTGCACGTGACCGGCCGCCGCCTGCACAAGGAGTTCCCCGCCCTGGTCCGGGAGATCCGCGCCGCACTGGTGGCTCGGGGATGGCGCCCGTGACACGGCCCGGAACGCCGAGGTGGCGGTGTCCGGGGACTCCGGACACCGCCACCTCGGGGAAACAGTCGTTACGGTCGGACGTTCGGCTTGACCGGGGTCTTCACCGCGGCGTAGGCGTCGATAATGCCGTAGCCGTAGAAGCCGTTGAAGTTCAGCGAGCCCGCGCAGTACGCGTCGAACTCGGCGTCCCGGCCCTCGTCGGTGTAGCTCTGCAGCCGCGGCTCCGGGCAGGCGTGCTCGGCCGCCGTCCGGTAGAGGTGCTGCTCGACCAGGTTCGGCGCCATGCCGTAGCCGTTGCGGCCCTCCTTCTTGCCGTGCTTGCTGACGATCAGCGCCGCCACGCCCGAGACGTGCGGGGACGCCATCGAGGTGCCCTGGAGGTAGGTGTAGTAGCCACACTCACCCTTGGCGGTGCACTGCTTGAACACCGAGTTCTCGAAGCCGGCGACGATGTTGCCGTCTTCGTCGACCGCCCCCTCCTCCTGGAGCACCTTCTTCGGGTACGTGGAGAGGATCATGTTGGCGTCGGTGCGGTACGTGTCGGTGCCGAAGCCGTCCCGGAACCAGCCACCCGGTGCCGCCACCGAGATCTGCTCGGTGCCGTAGTTCGAGTAGTCGGACTTCTTGCCGGACGGGCCGACCGCCGACACGCCGATCACGTGCGGGCCCTCGACCGGCAGGTCCCAGCAGGTCGCGTTGTCGATCGGGCGCGGGTACGGGTCGGCGCCGTAGTCCGGGCTGCTCACGTCGGTGCGCGGCGCGCCCAGGTCCTCGTGGTTGTTGCCGAGCGAGCCGACGAGCGTGACGCCCTTGCGGTGGGCGAAGTTCAGCGCCCGCTTCATGGCCTCGATGATGGTGCGCTGCTCGGCCTGCGCCTCCGGCGAGTCGGCCGAGTTGGCGGTGCAGTTGTAGAGCCACGGGTCGACGTAGAAGGACATGTTGACCACATCCAGCCCGGAGCGACCCGCGTGCACCAGGGCGTTGACCACCGGGTTGAGGAAGAAGTAGCCGCTGTCCTGGCCACCCTTCAGCTCGACCAGGGAGATGTTCGGGGCCACGCCGGAGAGGCCGAAGCCGTTCGCGGCGGCGCCGATGGTGCCGGCCACGTGCGTGCCGTGCCCGCCGTCGTCGGTGCCGACCGGGTCGAGGCAGCTCGCCACCTCGCACGGGCCGTCGACCTCGGGGATGTCCGGGGCGAAGTTGCGCGACAGCGCCCAGTTGAAGTTCGGCGCCAGGTCGGGCTGGCTGGCGTCGACGCCGGTGTCCAGGACGCCGACGGTGACCCGGCGGTCGCCCGGCTCGATCTTGCGGGCCTTGTCGGCCCGGATCATGTCCAGACCCCAGAGCTTGTCGTCGAGCGGGTCCATCTTCTTGCCGTTGTTCCTGGCGGCCTTGCCCTTGGTCGCCGCGGCGGCCAGCAGGTGCTCCTGCTCGACCCGGTCCAGCTTCGGCTTGCGGCCGATCGCCTTCTCCTCGGCCGCGCCGACCAGCGCGTCGGCCGCGGTGGCCCGGCTGGCGAAGTCCGCCCGGTCGCTGGTCACCTGGAACAGACCGACGTCGTCGGTACGTGCGACGACCTTGCCGCCGGCGGCGGTGATCGCGGCGACCGCGGCGTCGCCGGAGACACCGCTCTCGGCCAGCACGGTGAAGGTCCGGGTCTCCGACGGCGCGGCGTTCGCCGGAACGCTCAGACCGGTCACCGTGAGTGCCAGCGAGGCCGCAGCCG
Source organism: Micromonospora sp. WMMB482 (assembly GCF_019038635.1). NCBI lineage: Bacteria > Bacillati > Actinomycetota > Actinomycetes > Micromonosporales > Micromonosporaceae > Micromonospora > Micromonospora sp. WMMB482. Next base: position 1,777,880 of record NZ_JAHOPD010000020.1, read on the forward strand.
CGACCGCGCCGACGGTGAAGCGCTTGCTCACCACATCAGATCCTCTCGTTGAGGGACGTGGTGCCATCCCACATCACGGGAGCGAGTTTCGCCAGATCGAAGTCCGTTATCGGATGCAACTAGGCATTCGCGTTCGTCGCGGTGATCAGGGCCGTTGGCAGTTCGGCCAGCGTGGACACCTCGGCGTCCGGTTCGAGGCCGCGAGGGCGGGGCAGTCCGGCCCGGTTGAGCCAGACGGCACGCAGCCCGGCCCGCTGGGCGGCCACCACGTCGTGCTCCGGCGAGTCGCCCACGTGGACGATCCGCGACGCCGGCAGTCCGGTCGCCGCCACCACCGCCGCGAAGAACTCCGGCGCCGGCTTCTTGGGCAGGCCGCCCTCATGCGCGTACAGCTCGAACGCGAACTGCCCGGCTAGGCCGCAGCGTTCGGCGCGGCTGTTGCCGTTCGTGGCGAAGCCCAGCAGGTGGTGCGGGCGCAGCGCCGCCAGCGCGGGCAGCACGTCCGGGAAGGGGCGGCTCAGCGCGTACCGGCGGGCGAAGAACAACGCCGCGAACTCGTCCAGGTCCGCCTCCAGCCCGGCCCGGGCCAGCGAACGGGTCAGGGCGGCCAGCCGGATCTCCTGCACCGGGGCGGCGCCGAGCGCGCCGAAGACCGCACCCCAGTCCCCCTCCAGGTCCGCGAGCACCACTCCGGCCGCGGCCGGGGTCCGCCGCCGCATCTCGTCGAGTACGGCGACGAGCGCGCCGGTGACCGCCGGGCGGAGGTCGACGACTGTCTCGTCGGCGTCGAAGACGACGGCGCCGCGCGGCCCGCTCATCGCTCGCCGACCGGCACCAGCGCGGCCGGCGCCTGCGGTGCCGCTGCCGGCGCGCCCCGCAGTTCGTCCGCCCGGACCAGGGCGACGCCGCCGAGGATGAGTACGCCACCGGCCAGCTGGATCAGGCTGGGCAGTTCGTCGAGCACCAGCCAGGCGATCAGCACCGCGAACATCACCTCGGTCAGCCCCACGAATGAGGACAGCCGTGCCCCGAGCAGCCGGGTGCCGGCGACACCGGCGAGGTACGCGACCACGGCGGCGATCAGCGACAGCCCCACGATCGGCACCAGCCAGCTCACCCGGTGCCCGCCGAAGGTGACGTCGGCGGTGCCGGCGGCGAGCGGCAGCGCTCCGATGCCGCCGAGCAGCAGTAGCGCCAGCGCGCCGACGGCCATGCCGCCGCTGGCCATCACCACCGAGGGCAGGCCCGCGTCGATCCGGCCGGCGATGACGAAGTAGCCGGCCAGTCCGACGCCCGCGCCGAGGCCCCAGAGCACGCCCACCGGGTCGAGCCGGCCGGCGCCGGTGAGGTCGAGGACGAGCCCCAGCCCGCACAGGGCGGTGACCGAGCCGGCCACTGTGAGCAGCCGGGGGCGCTGCCCGTGGACCAGCCACATCCATCCGACCACGAGCACGATGCCGAGGTATTCCAGCAGGAGCGCCACGCCGACCGGGAGGTAGCGGACCGCGTTGAAGAAGCACGCCTGCGCCGTGGCCACGCCGAGCAGCCCGAACAGCACCACGCTTCCCGCGTTGCGGCGCAGCACCGCCCACCTGCCGCGCAGTGCCAGCAGGGCGGGGACGGCGAGCACCAGGGCGGCGACGCCGACCCGGGCGATCACCACCGCGACCGCCGACCACTCGCCGGTGATCAGCGGGCGGGCGAAGGTGCCCGAGGTGGCGAACGTGATCGCGGAGAGCAGTGCCAGGCCGAGCCCGACGCTTGACCGTTCACGCATCGGCACTCCTGGTCATGAGTCAAGGGAAGTTATGCTGATGACGCTAGGCGTAGCCTCCGACAGGAGTCAAGTTGCTTTTCGCCCATGACACCGAATGTGCGCTGGTCGCCGCCGCCGCACTGGTGAACACCGCCGGCGACCGGGAGGGACTGCCCGACGTGGCCGCCCTGGACGCCTTCTTCACCACCTACGGGTGGAGCGGCCGGCACGAGCACACCGACGTCGAACTGCGCCAGGTCCGCGCGCTGCGGCCCCGGCTGCGCCGCATCTGGTACGCCGACACCGACGAGGTGGTGGCGATCGTCAACGGCCTGCTGCGCGAGTCGCACGCCCTGCCGCAACTCGTCCGGCACGACGACGAGCCGTACCACGTGCACGCCGTGCCGCGGGACGCGCCGCTGGCGACCCGGATGGCGGTCGAGGCCGCGATGGCGATGGCCGACCTGGTCCGGATGGGCGAGCTGAGCCGGCTGCGGCACTGCGACCATCCCGACTGCGACAACGTGCTGGTCGACCTGTCCCGGAACCGGTCCCGCCGGTTCTGCGACGCCGGCTGCGGCAACCGGGCCGCGGTGAGCGCCTATCGGGCCCGCAGGGCCGCCGCGTCCCACTCCTGACGGGTCGCGGGCCAGGCGTCGCGGCGCAGCTCGTACTCCACCTCGCCGTGCTCCGTACCCGGAATCGGGTCGTCGAAGGCCAGGTGGAAGGTGCGGACGTAGCGCAACCCGGCGCGGGCCATGACCGCGCGGGAGCGGTCGTTGACCGCCATCGTCTGCGCCCACACCCGGCGGACGCCGACCGTGTCGAACGCGTGCCGTACCAGCGCCCGCGCGCCCTCGGTGGCCAGCCCGTGTCCCCACGTCGCGCGGCGCAGCCGGTAGCCCAGTTCCGCCTCGGCGCCGTCGCCGGACGGGTCGAGCGAGTGCCAGCCGAGGAACTCGCCGGTGAACCGGTCGAGCGTCGCCCAGCGGCCGAGCCCGGGGTGCCGCGCGTACTGCGCGAGCACCCGGGGCAGCACCTCGTCCCGGAACGTCAGGGCCGAGGTCGGCGCACCGCCGGTCAGGAAGCGCATGACCTCCGGGTCGGCGTCCAGCGCCACCAGCCGGTCCACGTCGTCCGTCGTGAACCGGCGCAGCGTCAGCCGCGCGGTCTCGAGCAACACGCCGCCGCCGTCACGCACTGTCGGATCATGCCGCGCCCACCGTGACGGGTCGAGGCAATTACCGGCGCCGGCTCAGGGGTGGGTCATCCGGAGCAGGTCCAGGGCCTCGTCCAGCTGGGTCTCGGTGAGCGTGCCCGAGTCGACGTGCCCCCGGGCGATCACCACCTCGCGGATGGACACCTGCTTGGCCAGCGCCTCCTTGGCGATCGAGGCGGCCTCGTCGTACCCCAGGTAGCGGTTGAGCGGGGTGACGATCGACGGCGAGCCCTCCGCGTACGCCAGGCAGACCTCGGCGTCCGCGACCAGGCCGGCCACCAGCCGCTCGGCGAACAGGCGGCTGGACGCGGCGATCAGCTTGATCGACTCCAGCAGGTTGCGGCCCATCACCGGGAGCATCACGTTCAGCTCGAAGTCGCCCTGCGACCCGGCGAAGGCTACTGCCGCGTCGTTGCCGATCACCTGGGCGCAGACCTGCCGCATCGCCTCGGCCACCACCGGGTTCACCTTGCCCGGCATGATCGACGACCCCGGCTGGAGGTCCGGGATGCGCAGCTCACGCAGCCCGGCGCGCGGGCCGGAGCCCATCCACCGCACGTCGTTGGCGATCTTGTAGAGGCCGACCGCGACGGTACGGAGCTGGCCGGACGTCTCCACCAGCGCGTCGCGGGCGCCCTGCGCCTCGAAGTGGTTGCGCGCCTCGGTCAACGGCAGCCCGGTCGACTCGCGCAGCTTGCCGATCACCCGGTCGGCGAAGCCCAGCGGCGTGTTGATGCCGGTGCCCACAGCGGTGCCGCCCAGGGGCAGCTCGGCCAGCCGGGGCAGCGCCGCCTCCAGCCGCTCGACGCCGTAGCGCACCTGCGCGGCATAGCCGCCGAACTCCTGTCCGAGCGTGACCGGCGTGGCGTCCATCAGGTGGGTACGCCCGGCCTTGACCACCGTCTCGAACTCGGCCGCCTTCTCCTCCAGCGCGCCCGCGAGCTGCTTCAGCGACGGGATCAGATCCTCCACCACGAACTGGGTGGCGGCCAGGTGGATCGACGTGGGGAACACGTCGTTGCTGGACTGCGACGCGTTGACGTGGTCGTTCGGGTGCACGTCCCGGCCCAGCTCCCGGCTCGCCAGGGTGGCGATCACCTCGTTGGTGTTCATGTTGGACGAGGTGCCGGAGCCGGTCTGGAACACGTCCACCGGGAACTGGTCGTCGTAGCCACCCTCGGCGACGTGCGCGGCGGCGGTGGCGATCGCCTGCGCCACGTCCGCGTCGATCACCCCCAGCTCACCGTTGACCAGGGCCGCCGCCCCCTTGATCTGGGCCAGGGCCTTGATCTGGGCCGGTTCCAGCCCGCGCCCCGAGATCGGGAAGTTCTGCACCGCACGCTGGGTCTGCGCCCGCCACAGCGCCTCGGCGGGCACCTCCACCTCGCCCATCGAGTCGCGTTCGATCCGGTAGCCGGTCGCCTCTGGAGTCGTCACGCGTTCCATCCTGCCGCGCCGCCGGTCGGTGTGCAGGGAAAGTGGCGCTGCCCTCAGCCCAGCTCGGTCAGCAACTTCTCGGTCTCCCACCGGTCCGGCGACTCGACCTGGCGGAACAGCGCCAGCGCCCGCCCGGCGTACCGGCGGGCCTGGCCGGGATCGGTGTGCCGTAGGCACCGGGCCATGCCGTCGAGCGCGCGGGCCTGCTCGTAGCGGGCGCCGAGCCGGGTGGCGTCGGTGAGCACCCGCCGGTGCAGGTCCAGCGCGCTGGCGACGTCACCCTGGTCCAGGATGGCGCGCGCCAGCAGGTTCCGGGACGCGCACTGCCCGACCAGATCCCCGGCGTCGGTCATCGCGACGAGCGCCTCCCGGTGCAGCTCGGCGGCCGGTTCCGGCCGGCTCTCCTCGCGTTCCAGCACGCCCAGTTCGTTGAGCAGCTCGCCCTCGCCGAAGCGGTTGCCCACCCGGCGCTTCAGCCCCAGGCCGGCACCCAGAAGCCGGCGCGCGGGGCCGCGCTCCCCGCGCCGGCGCCGCGCCATACCGAGGTGGCCGATCGCGTTACCGAGCTGCCGCAGGTCGCCGCGTTGCCGGGCCAAGGCCATCTGGTTGCGGCACATCCGCACGGCCTCGTCGTAGCGACCGAGCCCGACCAGGGTGAAGGACAGGTTGTTGAGCCAGTTGATCAACGCGGTCGGGTCCACCAACCGGCGGGCGAGCAGCACCAACGATTCGAACACCTCGATGGCCTGCCGAGGATGCCCGTCGACCGAGTACGCCGTGCCGAGGTTGCCGAGTGCCCGGCCCAACTCGTCCAGACGGCCGAGCCGCTGGTAGATGTCGACCGCCACCTCCATCCGCCGGACGGCTTCGGCGAACCGCCCCCGGCGGTAGTCCGCCGAAGCCAAATAGTTGAGCATCGTCGCCACGGCCTCGTCGTCACCCAGGCGCTCGGCGGCACGCAGACCGATCTGGTGCGTCTCCACCAGGTCGTCGAGATGGCCGCCGTAGAAGTTCAGCGCCCAGCCGACCCGAGCGAGCTGCCAGCTGTGCCTGAGGAAACCCTCCTGCTCGGCCAACCGGACCAGGGCCGTCAACGTCGGCCGGTTCTCCTCCAGCCACTGACGGTTCAGGCCGACGGTGGTGGCCTCCAGGTCGGGTCGCACCGGCTCCGGTGCGGGACGCAGGGCGATCGGGCCCAGCGACGTCACGAGGGTCGCGCCGACGTGCAGGTGAAAGTCGAGCAGCCGGGCCGTCGCCGCCCGCCGCGCCTCGACGGTCTCGCGTTGCGCGCCGAGCATGCGCGCGTACTCCCGGATCAGGTCGTGTTGCCGGTAGCGGCCCGGTTCCGCCTCCTCGACGAGGTGCACGTCGACCAGTTCGTCGAGCGCGTCCTGGGCTTCCGGCAGCGGCAGCTCCGCGAGCACCGCCGGTACCAGGCTGTCGGCCTGGGCGCCCGGGTGCATCCCGAGCAGCCGGAAGACCCGCTGCGCGACCGGTGACACCTGCTCGTACGACAGGGCGAAGGCCCGGGCCACCGAGCGCTCGCCGGCGGCCAGCTCGGCCAGCGGCTCGGACGCGCCGGCCAGCCGCTCGGCAAGGTCGGCCACCCGCCATCGCGGACGGTGCGCGAGCCGCGCCCCGGCCAGCCGCAGAGCGAGCGGAAGATGCCCACAGCGCCGGGCCACCTCCGCCGCCGCCCCGGGCTCGGCGGTGACCCGCTCCGCACCGGCCACCCGGGCCAGCAGCTCGACCGCTTCGTCGCTGTCGAGCACCGGCAGGGAGGACGGCCGGCCCGAGTCCAGGCCGACCAGTCGGCGGCGGCTGGTGATCAGCACCAGGCAGTCCGGCCCGTTCGGCAGCAACGGCGCGACCTGGTCGGCGTCGGCGGCGTTGTCGAGCACCACCACCGCGCGCCGGTCGGCCAGCTCGGAACGCCACATCGCCAGCCGGCCCGCCAGGTCGACCGGCACCCGCTCGGGGGGCACGCCGAGCTGCCGGAGCAGGGTGGCCACCGCCGCGGTCGTGGGCACCGGGCTACGTTCGCTGTGTCCATGCAGGTCGACGAAGAGCTGCGCGTCGGGGAACCGGTCGGCGACAGCGGTCGCCACCTGCACGGCGAGCGTGGTCTTGCCGCTGCCCGCCATGCCGTCGACGAGCTGGACCCGGATTCCCTCCTCCTCGATCTCCTTCACCAGCCGGGCCACTGTCTGCTGCCGCCCGGTGAAGTCGCTGATCGCCCGTGGCAGCGCCCGTACCGGAGCGGTGGCCCGGCTCTCCGGCCCGCCCAGCGCCAGGTCGCCGGCGAGCACCCGCTGGTGCAGCTCCTGCAACGCCGCACCGGGTTCGATGCCCAGCTCCTCGGCGTAGATCCGCCGGCCCTCCCGGTAGGCGGCCAGCGCGTCCGCCTGGCGGCCGACCGCCGAGAGAGCCAGCATCAGCTGCCCGCGCAGCCGTTCCCGCAGCGAGTTGCGCTCGACCGCCTCGGTCAGCTCGTCGACCAGGTCGGGCGCCATCCGCAGACGCAACTCGATGTCGACGCAGTCCTCCAGCACGGCGAGCCGTTGCTCGTCGAGCGCCTGGGCCCGCAGTCGCACCGTCCGCGCCGGGATACCGGCGAGCGCCGGACCGCGCCACAACGCCAGAGCTGCCCGGTAGTGCTGGCGCGCCTCGATCAGCCGGCCCGCGGCGGCGTTCCTGCGGGCCGTCTCCACAGTGCTCGCGAACACCTCGGCGTCGAGGTCGTCCGGCTCGATCCGGATGCCGTAGCCCGCCGGGTCGGTGACGATCGTGTCGGCCGGCAGCCCGAGCGCCGCGAACCGCTGCCGGAGCCGGGACACGCAGATCTGGAGCTGGGTCCGTGCGGTCGCCGGTGGACGCTCCTCCCAGACGGCGTCGACCAGATCCTCCACCGGCACCACCCGGCCGGGACGCAGCAACAGCATGGCGAGCACGGTGCGATCCCGGCCCGCGGTGACGGTGGCTTCGCCACCGCCGACCCGCAAGGGCCCCAAGATCCCGAATCGCATCCGCGCCCCCGCCTACCGCCATGCAACTTCCAGCAGCGTAGCCCGGCGGTCACGGAACGCCGCGCCGGGACGATAGCGATCCGATAGCGACGGCGCACAGACTCGTTGCGGGTTGTCGGTGACGGCATCCGACGGGGGCGGTGTGCCTGTCCGGCCCGCGCGGCCGGGCAGGCGCACCGATGTCGATGCACGACGGACACCGAGGGGCGCCCGGGAACGGTCCGGGCGCCCCTCGCGTACGTCTGCGGTCAGCGCCGGCCGACGGTGAGCACCGGCTTGGTGACCTCGGCGAAGAAGTCGTTGCCCTTGTCGTCGACGACGATGAAGGCGGGGAAGTCCTCCACCTCGATCTTCCAGACCGCTTCCATGCCCAGCTCGGCGTATTCGAGCACCTCGACGTGCTTGATGCAGTCCTGCGCCAGGCGGGCGGCCGGGCCGCCGATCGAGCCGAGGTAGAAGCCGCCGTGGGCCTGGCAGGAGCGGGTGACCTGGGCGGACCGGTTGCCCTTTGCCAGCATCACCATCGAGCCGCCGGCCGCCTGGAACTTCTCCACGTACGCGTCCATCCGGCCCGCCGTGGTGGGGCCGAACGAGCCGGAGGCGTAGCCCTCGGGGGTCTTGGCCGGGCCGGCGTAGTAGACCGCGTGGTCGCGCAGGTATTGCGGCATCGGCTCGCCCGCGTCCAGCCGCTCGGCGATCTTCGCGTGCGCGATGTCCCGGGCGACGACGAGCGGGCCGGTCAGGGACAGCCGGGTCTTCACCGGGTACTTCGACAGCTCGGCGCGGATCTCGCCCATCGGCCGGTTCAGGTCGACGCGGACGACCTCCTCGGCCTCCAGCGTCTCGTCGGTCACGTCGGGCAGGAACCGCGCCGGGTCGGTTTCGAGGCGCTCCAGCCAGACGCCCGAGGGGGTGATCTTCGCCACCGCCTGCCGGTCGGCCGAGCAGGAGACCGCGATCGCCACCGGGCAGGAGGCGCCGTGCCGGGGCAGCCGGACCACCCGTACGTCGTGGCAGAAGTAGCGCCCGCCGAACTGTGCGCCGATGCCGAAGTTGCGGGTCAGCTCCAGCACCTCGGCCTCCAGCTCCAGGTCACGGAAGCCGTGCGCGCTCATCGAGCCCTGGGTGGGCAGCGCGTCCAGGTATTTCGCGGAGGCGTACTTCGCGGTCTTCAGCGCGTACTCGGCGGAGGTGCCGCCGATGACGATCGCCAGGTGGTAGGGCGGGCAGGCCGCGGTGCCGATGAGCCGCAGCTTCTCCTCCAGGAACTGCATCATCCGCGTCGGGTTCAGCAGCGCCTTGGTCTCCTGGTAGAGGTAGGACTTGTTGGCCGAGCCGCCGCCCTTGGCCATGAACAGGAACTTGTACGCGTCGGCGTGGCCGTCCGGGTCCTCGGCGTACAGCTCCACCTGGGCGGGCAGGTTGCTGCCGGTGTTCCGCTCGTCCCACATGGTCAGCGGGGCGAGCTGGGAGTAGCGCAGGTTGAGCCGGGTGTACGCCTGGTAGACGCCGCGGGAGATCGCCTCCGCGTCGGTGCCGTCGGTGAGCACGTGCCGGCCGCGCTTGCCCATCACGATCGCGGTGCCGGTGTCCTGGCACATCGGCAGCACGCCGCCGGCCGCGATGTTGGCGTTGCGCAGCAGGTCGAGCGCGACGAAGCGGTCGTTCGGCGAGGCCGCCGGGTCGTCGATGATCGCGCGGAGCTGGGCCAGGTGGGCCGGGCGCAGGAAATGGGCGATGTCGTGCATCGCCTCCGCCGTCAGCGCGGTCAGCGCGCCCGGATCCACGGTGAGGAACCGGCGGCCTCCCGGGCCGTTGACGACGTCCACGCCCTCGTCGGTGACCAGGCGGTACTCGGTCTGGTCGGGACCGGTCGGCAGCAGGGGTGCGTACGAGAAGGCGGCGGCACTGCTCATGAGCGAAAAGCCTAGGGCAGAGCCGTCGATCGGTGGCACCCGCAGGTGGGTCGTGGGACGACGCTCTCACCCGCTGTCACTTGCCGTCGGCGCAGAGTTCCCGTTTCGGCCCGCAACTGTCCTGGTCGCTGGGCGGGCGCCAGCTGCCGCCCGGGTCCGGCGCCACCGGCGCGCCGTCCTGGCCCGGGCCCGGCGCGTCGCCCGTTCCGGCGCCCCAGCGGACGTACCCGATCTCCCGCCCCTCACCGATGATCATGCCGTTCGGGCCGACCGCCAGCGCGTTCGCCGAGGTACGCAACTCGACCAGCACCCGGCCCTCCCGCGGCTGCACAGCGATCAGCCGGGACGGCTTCTCCTCGCTGATCACCGCCGCGTACGGGGTGAGCGCCGCACCGCTCTTGCCGCCCGCCGGCCGGGTCCAGCGGGTCCGGTCGGCCGACAGTTCCCGGCCCAGCAGCGAGCCCTTGTCGGCGCTGCGCACCACTGTGTAGCGATCGTCCACGGCGAGCAGCTTCTCGCCGTCCGCGCCGACCTGGAGCAGCCGGCCGTCGTACCCGTCGAGCACCGCCTCACGCCCGTCCGGGGCGACCCCGATGATCACGTTGCGCCCGCCCTGCGGATCCTCGCGCTGCACGCAGCCGGCGTAGTCGGCGGTGCGCAGGTTGATCCCGGTACGCCGCCACACCTGCTGACCGGTGGCCGGGTCCACGGCGGTCACCGCGTAGTAGCAGCTCCCGTCGCGGGAGGTGGCCGCGATCCGCAGCAGCCGGCCACCGACCACGGCGAGCCGTTCCTCCCGGCCGGGCTGGACGTTCTGGAGCACCCGGCCGGTGGCGGTGTCCACCACGTGCACCCGCCCGTCGACCGGGAAGCCGAGCAGCGGCGGGACGTTTTCCGGCCCGGCCACCCCGCCGTCGATCCGGGTGGCGCCGAGCCGCCGGGTGCCGAGGAGTTCCGGGTTGTCGGCGAGCACGCCGCTGTGCACGCCGGGCAGGAACGCGGTCCACAGCGGAGCGGTGCCGCGCGGATCCCAGGCGCGCAGCGTGCAGTCGGTGGCCTGCACGCAGTACGCGTCCAGCAGCAGGTTCCGGTAGGTCCAGACGGCGATCGCGCGGTCGTCGCGGCGGCGGGTCACGCCACTGACCGGGTCGAGCACCTCGTACCCCCTGTCGAGCAGCCGACCCACGGCGACGACCGACTCGCGGCCGCTGCCCGCGACCGCCGACCAGTCGGCCTTGCGCTCCCACAGCTGGCCGCCGTCGGCGAGGTTGCGCGCCTCGATCCGGGTACGCTGCTCGACGATCACGGTGTCGCCGGCGATGGTGACGCTGCGCGGCGTGCCGCCGACGCGCTGCTGCCAGGCCACGTCCGGCTCGGAGATCGGCTTGCTGCGGTCGACCCAGTCCCACAGCGCCGGGAACGGGTTCCAGACGCCGGTCGCGGCGAGGACGACCACGGTGACGAGCCCGAGCAGCAACCAGCCGCGTATCCCTAGGCCCTTCACACCGCACACGGTAGCGACGATCACCGGTCCCCCGGCCCGCGTGCGGGGCGTGTCGCGGCGCTTCTTGCCCCGGCAGGTGTTAATAAGGGGCCCTTCCACCTCCTGATGCGTTAATAGGGGGCCCTTCCTTACCCGCGGGCGGCGGAGCGGACGAGCGGCAGCGTCCGGTACGGGATCTGCTCGGCCAGCGCGATGATGGTGGAGGCGCGACGGATGCCCTCCGAGGCGACGATCTGGTCGATGACCCGCTGGAGGTCGGTGTTCGACCGGGCGACGATCCGGCAGAGCAGGTCGCTGGAGCCGGTGATGGTGTGCGCCTCCAGCACCTCGGGGATCGCCGCCAGGTGCGCGGTGACCTGGTCGTGGCCGTGCCGCTGGCTGATCTCCAGCGTGACGAAGCTGGTCACCCCGAAGCCGATCGCGGCGGGGGTGATGTCCGGCCCGAACCCGGTGACGACGCCCCGGCCGACGAGCTTGTCGAGCCGGGCCTGCACCGTGCCCCGGGCCACACCGAGGCGGCGGGAGCACTCCAGCACGCCGATCCGGGGCTCCTCCGCCAGCAGTTCGATCAAGCGGGCGTCCAGCTCGTCGAGCTGTACATCCTGACCAGTGTTCATGGTACCCCACCGTACCGAATGCACAACCTGACCAGGAATTACGTCGACTGTTGCCCAACTTGCCGCGGTCCGTGGATCCTCGCCGGAAGAGCACATCCACGGCGGCCCACGAGGCCGGCCGGTACGCGAGGGAGGCCACCATGACCCAGGCGATCGACCGACCCCAGTCGACCGAGGAGGTCGACGTCGACGCTCTCGTCGGCGCAGTCGACCACGACATCACCCGCGACCCGTTCCCGGTCAAGGGCATGGACCACGTCCACTTTCTGGTGGGCAACGCCAAGCAGGCCGCGCACTACTACTCCACCGCGTTCGGCATGACCTGCGTGGCGTACCGGGGGCCGGAGCAGGGCTACCGGGACCACGCGCAGTACGTGCTGACCAGCGGTTCGGCCCGCTTCGTGCTGACCGGCGCGGTACGCCCGGACGCCGACGGCGCCGAGCACGTGGCGAAGCACAGCGACGGCGTCTCCGACATCGCGCTGGAGGTGCCGGACGTCGACGCCGCGTACGCGCACGCCGTGGCGCAGGGCGCGACCGGCCTGGTCGAGCCGCACGACGTCAGCGACGCGCACGGCACCGTGCGGATGGCGTCCATCGCCGCGTACGGCGACACCCGGCACAGCCTGATCGACCGGTCCCGCTACACCGGTCCGTTCCTGCCCGGGTTCGTGGCCCGCGGCCCGATCGTGAACCGGCAGCCGATGATCGACGCCGGCATCCAGCCGAAGCGGTTCTTCCAGGCGGTCGACCACGTCGTCGGCAACGTGGAGCTGGGCCGGATGGACGAGTGGGTCGAGTTCTACAAGCGCGTCATGGGCTTCTCGAACATGGCCGAGTTCATCGGCGACGACATCGCCACCGACTACTCGGCGCTGATGAGCAAGGTCGTCGCCAACGGCACCCGCAAGGTGAAGTTCCCGCTCAACGAGCCGGCCGTGGCCCGCAAGAAGTCGCAGATCGACGAGTACCTGGAGTTCTACCAGGGCCCCGGCGCCCAGCACATCGCGGTGGCCACCAACGACATCCTGGCCAGCGTGGACGCCATGCGCGCCGCGGGTGTCGAGTTCCTGGAGACCCCGGACTCCTACTACGAGGACCCGGAGCTGCGCGCCCGCATCGGCGAGGTCCGGGTGCCGATCGACGAGCTTCAGTCCCGCAAGATCCTGGTCGACCGGGACGAGGACGGCTACCTGCTCCAGATCTTCACCAAGCCGGTGCAGGACCGCCCGACCGTCTTCTTCGAGCTGATCGAGCGGCACGGCTCGCTCGGCTTCGGCAAGGGCAACTTCAAGGCCCTGTTCGAAGCGATCGAGCGCGAGCAGGAGAAGCGCGGGAACCTGTAACACTGTCCGCGTGACCCAGCCTCCTCCGAACCCGACGCCGCCGCCCGCCGGTCCTCCACCCGCGGGCGGCGGCTTCGCGCCGCCCGGCGGACCGGCGGTGCCCGCACAGCACGTTCCGCCGGGGTACGCCGGCCCGCCCGGTTACCCGCCGCCCGGTTACCCCCCGCCCGGGTACGCCCCGGCGCCCGTCCCGCCCCCGGTGGCGCCGAACGGGCAGCCGCTGGCGAGCTTCGGCGACCGGCTGCTCGCGTACCTGATCGACACCGCCGTCGCCACGGCGGTGGCACTGGTGCTGTTCGTGCCGGTCTTCTTCCTGATCTTCTTCCGGATGATCAACGAGATGGAGCAGGCCGGCCCGGAGGGACCGGACCCGGCGACGTTCTGGACGGACGTCTTCCTGCCGCTGCTCGCCGCCGAGCTCGGCGTCCTGCTGCTGATGCTCGCCTTCTACTGGGTCTACCACGTCGAATACGCCCGCCGGACCGGGCAGACGCTCGGCAAGAAGGTGATGAAGCTGCGGATCGTGCCGGTGCAGCCGGACGCCGCGCTGACCCGGGGCGTGCTCGGCAGGCGCTGGCTCGTCGAGTTCGCCGGCGGGATGTTCGTGCCGTTCCTCAGCTACCTCGACGGTTTCTGGCAGCTGTGGGACAAGCCCTGGCAGCAGTGCCTCCACGACAAGTTCGCCGGAACGGTCGTCGTTAAGGTTGCCCCGTGAGCGCGAGGAGTGAGCCGGGCCTGCGAGCCCCGCAGTCGCGAACGAGGACGGCATCGTGAGTCTGGAACCCGGCTGGTACGTCGACCCCGCCGACACGGAGACCCGCAGGTGGTGGGACGGCGAGGGCTGGATCGGCGCGCCGATCCCGGTCGACGTCACCCCGCCCGACGGCCCGCCGCCCGCCGAACCGGAGCCCGCGCCGGCCGCCCCGGCGCCCGCCGCCGACAGGCCGGCCTCCGGTCCCGGCCGCCCCGACGCGACCCCGACGTCCGGCACGCCGGGCGCACCGAGCCCGTGGCCGGGTCAGCCGGGTCAGCCCGGACAGGCCGGCCCGTGGCCGGGACAGCCGGGCCGACCGAACCCCTGGCCGGGCCAGCCCGGACAGCCGGGTCAGCCCGGACAGCCGGGACAGGCCGGACAGCCGGGACAGGCCGGACAGCCGGGACAGGCCGGGCCGGGCATGCAGGGACCGCCGCCGGGCTGGCCGTACCCGCACTGGCCGGGCGCGCAGCCGATCCCGCGTCCGCACGGGCTGCCGCTGGCGTCGTACGGCGCCCGGCTGGTCGCGCGCCTGATCGACCTGGGCATCGTGTTCCTGCTCAACGCCGTGGTCAACGGCTGGTTCGTCTGGCGCTACGTCGAGGCCGTCTCCCCGTACCTGCGTGAATCGGTACGCCGGGCGCTCAACGGTGACACGTCCACCGAGGGGCTGCCCCAGATCGACGACCAGGCCGGCGGCCTCCAGATCGCCATCCTGGTGATCGCCACCGCCCTCTGGTACGCGTACGAGGTGCCGTCGATGGCGGCGCGCGGGCAGACCTTCGGCAAGCGGGTGATGGGCGTCCGCGCGCTGCCGGTCGAGGCGGACCAGCCGCTCGGCTTCGGGCGGGCCACCCGGCGCTGGAGCACGCTCGGCCTGCCGACGCTGCTCTGGTACTGCTGCGGGCTGGGCCTGCTGCTCCAGCTCATCGACGCGATCTCACCCCTGTTCGACCAACCGTTGCGCCAGGCCCTGCACGACAAGCGGGCGCAGACGGTGGTGGTCCAGCTCCCCCGCAAGCGTGACACCAGCACCGCCCCGCCCGAGAGCGCCGACACCCCGGGAGACACCCCATGACCGAGACCGGACGCCACCAGCCCGCGCTGCGGCTCACCCGCGCCGACCTGGACGCGCTGCCCAACTACGTGCCCGGCCGCAGCCCGGCGGACCTGGCCCGGGAGCTGGGCCTGGCCGAGGCGATCAAGCTGGCCAGCAACGAGGTGCCGTACGGCCCGCTGCCGGGCGTGGTGGAGGCGGTCGCCGAGGCCGTCGCCGGTTCGCACCGCTACCCGGACATGGGCGTGGTGGCGCTGCGTCAGGCGCTCGCCGAGCGGTACGGCGTGGACGCCGACCGGATCGCCACCGGCTGCGGCTCGGTGGCGCTGGCCGAGCACCTGGTCCGCGCCACCTGCCTGCCCGGTGACGAGCTGCTCTACTCGTGGCGCTCGTTCGAGGCGTACCCGATCATCGCGGCGACCAGCGGCGCGACGAGCGTGCGGGTGCCGAACGACGCCGGCCACGGCCACGACCTGGACGCGATGGCGGCGGCGGTGACCGACCGGACCCGGATGGTCCTGGTCTGCAACCCGAACAACCCCACCGGTACGGCGGTGCGCCGGGCCGAGCTGGACCGCTTCCTCGACGCGATGCCGGACGACGTGCTCGTGGTGATCGACGAGGCGTACCGAGAGTTCGTGACCGACCCCGAGGTGCCGGACGGCCTCACCTACCTGGACCGGCCGAACGTGGCGGTGCTGCGCACGCTGTCCAAGGCGTGGGGCCTGGCCGGTCTGCGGATCGGCTGGCTGGTCGCGGCGCCGGAGGTGGCCGCCGCGGTGCGCAAGGTGGTCACCCCGTTCTCCACCAGCATGGCCGCCCAGGCGGGCGCGCTGGCCGCGCTGGCGCAGGCCGACGAGGTGGAGCGGCGCTGCGCGCTGGTCGTGGCCGAGCGGGACCGGGTCACCGAGGCGCTGCGCAAGTTCGTCCCGGACGTGCCGGACAGCCAGGCCAACTTCGTCTGGTTGCCGCTGCGCGAGCGGGCGGTGGAGTTCGGCCGGGCGTGCGAGGCGCGCGGCGTGATCGTCCGCCCGTTCCCGGGCGACGGCGTCCGGGTCACCATCGGCACCCCGGCCGAGAACGACGCGTTCCTGGCCGCCGCCGAGGCCGCTCTGGCCTGACCGGGCGCGCCCGGCGCCGGTCCGTCAACCCCCTACGGACCGGCGCCGGGCGTCTTCGTCCAACCGATCAGACAAGAGCACTATAGGTGCTTTTGTCCGTTTTTGGGGTTGACCCGCCGGATCAGGTCACGGCCAACAGCACCGGTTCCGCCATCAGGAAGTAACCCTGGTCGTCGTCCTCTGCAGTGGCGCTCTCCCGCAGCCGCTCCACAGCGACGTAGCCGTCGACCGCGTACGCCCGGCCCGGCCGCCAGCCGATCCCGTCCCGTCCCAGTTCGAGCACGAAACTCGACCGGGTCGTACCGGTGAGCGGGTCGACGGTGACCAGTTCCCGCCGGTCCGTCAGCAGGTGCACCCGCCCCGGCTCGGTCGCGAGCACCCGGGCCGGATGGATGTCCGGCCGGCGCCACAGCTCCTCGCCGGTACGCGCCGAGCGCCCGACCACCACCGGGCCGGACGTGTCCACCGCCCGCTCACCGTCGAGCACCGCGTCCGGATGGTCCAGGCCCGGCGCGGGGGCCGGTTCGCCCGGGTCGGTCACCAGCCAGCCCCGGCTGCCCGCGCCGTCCGGACCGGCGGTACGCAGTCCGCGACAACCGGAGTGCCCGTCGCGGCAGCCCACCGGCGTGACGACGAGCTGCTCCGGCGCGTCCGGCGGCCGCCAGCGGGTCCGCACCGTACCTGTCGCCGCGTCCCGCAGCTCGACCGTGGCCGGGCCGTCGCAGCGGTCTACCCCGGCCAGCTCACCGCTGGCGGTCGTACCCACGTCGGACCGGCAACCCCGGCTCACGTCCGCACGCCAGAGCCGGCGACCGTCGGTCAGGTCGTACCCGCCGATGCCGCCCGGACCGGCCGCGAGCAGCACCGTCCGCCCGTCGGCCGTGCGTGCCACGTGCAGGCCGGCCGGATCCCAGACCGTGGCGGCGAAGGTGCGTCGCGGCTCGGGCACGGACCCCGGCTGCGGGCCGTCCGCCCGCCAGGCCACCCGTCCGGTACGCGCGTCGAGCGTCACGAGCTTCCCGTCGGACCAGCGGCTGACCACAGTGGTCCCCTCGGCGAGCACTCCGACCAGCTTCGCCGGCCAGCGGCGGAAGGACCAGAACGGGGAGACCCGGTGCCGGCCGGTGACCGGCTGGTCCGCGTACACCTGACGGGCGCCCGCGTAGACGCGGAGGCGGCCGTCCACGACGAGCGGCGCCACCGGCAACCGCGCGAGCACCCCCGCGGTCGGCGCGGGCGCCGCCGGGTAGGGCTTCCGGGCTGCGGTGTCGACCTCGGCGGGCGCCAGCACCCGGACGACCACGGCGACCGACGCCGCGACGGCGAGCACCGCCACCAGCGCCACCACGGCCCGCCGCCTCGCGGCCTTCGCCATCCGTCACCTCCGCCCCGGCACCCTACCGGCCGCGTGCGGCCCGGGTGCGGGGAGCGGCCGGGTCGGGTCAGGCGGCCTCGGTGGACCGGGCGGGACCGGCGGCCAGCGCCAGGTCGGCCAGGTCACGCCGGAGCGCGCCCTCGACCGCGCGGGCGGCCAGGCCGCCGAGGATCAGGGCCAGCACCCGCCCGTACGCCCGGGTCGGCACCGCCTCCTGCTCGACGGTGACCTCGGTGCAGCCGCGCCGCCGCCGCTCGACGGTGCGCAGCGTCCAGGTGATCCGGTAGTCGGCACCGGCGCCGCGCGACCCGAGCACGAGGCGGCCGGGCGCGACCGCCTCGATCACTTCGAACTCCTCCGGCTCGGTGCCGCCGTCCGGCCGGACGCGGGTCTCCCGCCACGCGGTGCCCGGCCCGAACCCGCCGGCGCCGAGAACCTCGACCGCGTCCACCGCCGAGAGCCAGTCGGCGCGGGCCGGGAGGTCGGTGAGCAGCCGCCACAGGTCGGCGTCCTGCGCTTCGATGAATGCGGAAACCGTCACCGTCGACATGGCACCTCCCGTGTCGTACACGGTACGGGCCGTGAGCGGAAACGGGGAGCCTCCCGGTGACATTTCCACCACCGGTGCCCCGGGCCGGGGCACCGGTGTGGCGCAAGCGGTCAGCCTCCGAACGTGCCGCCCCGCAGCGCGGTGACGAACGCGGCCCAGCCCGGCGGGCTCACCGCGAGCGCCGGACCGTCCGGGTCCTTGGAGTCGCGTACGCCCACCACGCCGTGCGCGGCGACCACGTTCGTCGCCACCTCGACGCAGAGACCCTGGTCGTTCGAGCGGCTGCTGGTGCGCCAGACGGCACCGGTCAACTCGGTCATGCTCGGTCCTTCCTGTTCCGGCTTCCGCGGGTACGCCCCCCGACCCGGCACCACCGGCGGCTCCGGTTCGACCGGGAGCCGCCGTCCCGGGGCGTACGTGATCCGGAGCGATCAACGCCGAAGGAAACGGCCCCGGTCGCACATCGGGTGCGACCGGGGCCGTTTCGGAAGGTCGGATGTCAGCGGGCCGGCAGGATCGCCCCGGTGACCTCGCCCAACGCGACTGTGGTGCCGTCCGGCCCGGGCGCGGTGGCGGTGATCGTCACCGTGTCGCCGTCCTCCAGGAACGTCCGCTCGCTGCCGTCGGCGAACTTGACCGGCTCGGACCCGCCCCAGGTCAGCTCCAGGAACGACCCGACCTGACCGCGCTTTGGACCGGAGACGGTGCCGGAGGCGTAGAGGTCGCCGGTCCGCAGCGACGCGCCGTTGACGGTGAGGTGCGCGAGCTGCTGCGCCGGGGTCCAGTACATGCCGGCGAACGGCGGCTCGGCGACCCGCTCGCCGTTCCACTCCACCGACAGCGTCAGGTCCAGCCCGAGGTGCGGGGTGTCGCGCAGGTAGTCCTGCACCGGCGGGTCCTGGTCGGGCGCGGGCACGAACGCGTCGGCCAGCGCCTCCAGCGGCGTTACCCACGCCGACACGGAGGTGGCGAACGACTTGCCGAGGAACGGTCCGAGCGGCTGGTACTCCCACGCCTGGATGTCCCGGGCCGACCAGTCGTTCACCAGCACCACACCGAAGACGTGGTCGGCGAAGTCGGCCACCGGCACCCGCTCGCCGAGCCGGCTCGGGACGCCCACCACGAAGCCCACCTCGGCCTCGATGTCCAGCCGGACCGAGGCGCCGGTGGTCGGGCCCTGCGCGCTCGCCCGCTGACCGGTCGGGCGGGTCACCGGGGTGCCCGAGACGACCACGGTGCCGGCCCGGCCGTGGTAGCCGATCGGCACGTGCTTCCAGTTCGGCAGCAGCGGCGGCTGCCCCGGCCGGAAGATCTGCCCGACGTTCGAGGCGTGGTGCTCGGAGGAGTAGAAGTCGACGTAGTCGGCCACCTCGAACGGCAGCGCCATCTCGACCTCGCGCAGCGGCACCAGCAGCGGCTCGACCGCCGCCCGGTGCTCCGGCTCGGTGAGCAGCTCGACGACCCGCTGCCGGACGGCCGTCCACTGCGGGCGGCCGAGCGCCATGAAGGCGTTGAGCGCCGGCCGGCCCAGCGCGCCGCCGGCCAGCACCAGACCGGCGGCCTCCGCGCCGGCCAGGTCCAGCGCGAAGTCACCGATGCGGACGCCGACGCGCGGCTCGCCCTCACCGTGCCGGAACACGCCGTACGGCAGGTTCGTCACCCCGTACGGCGACCCCGCCGCCCCCGGTACCCAGGTCATGCCAGCACTCCGCTTCGCTCGGTGCGTTCGCTCATGCCTCGTAGCCTCCGTTCACCAGCCCCAGCCGGATCAGATCAGTCAGTGGTTCGGAGATGCTGCACGAGCCGTACCCGACCCACAGCGGGCGCTCGGCGTCGCGGTGCGCCCGGGCGGGCTCGACCACACGTACCGGGTCGGTGGCGGCGAGCAGCTCGGCCACGCCGTCCACCTCGGCGCCCCCGACGGCGGCGAGCGTGGCACCCAGCACGTTGACGAAACCGTGGTGGTTGAAGCCGGTCTCCGGGTCGCGGTGCCGGATCGCGTGGTGCAGCCCGGCGGTGAGCTTGAACGGCAGCTTACGGTCCCGGCAGGCGCAGATCACCGCGGCCAGCTCGACCGGGGTGGGGAACAGCTCGGCGGCGAGCCCGCCGGTACGGAACTTGGCGGCCACCGGCAGCCCGCCGGCGCGCGCCTCGGCGAGCGTGTCGAGCGCGCCCATCAGCCCGAAGGTCAGCGGGATCTCCGCGTACACGGCGGTGCCGTCGAGCCGGCCGGCGAGCGTCATCAGCTCGGACAGTCCGGGTTGCGGGTCCTCGCCGCGCTTGGCCACCGGCGCCTCGATCTGCCGGGCGGTCACCCCGTCGGGCGCGAGCGCGTCCAGCGCCTGCGGGAGCTGGTCCAGGCCGGTGTCGCCGATCAGCCCGATCACCAGGCCCTCGGCCGGGTCCACCAGGCCGTTCAGCGAGCCGCGTTGGATCTCCGAGGCGGGCAGCAGCAGCGGGCCGACCATGGCGGCGTACCAGGCGGCGCGGTGGGTGCGGTGCGCGGTCACCGCGTCGGGCAGCGCGGCGTTGCCGGGCGGGAAGACCGCGGCGTCGTCCACCAGGCCGGAGAGGAGGCGGGGCACCTGCGTTGACACGAGACAAGAATGTACGGGACGCTACGAGGAACGGACAACAGCGTCCGATTATCGAACGCCACCGGCCGGAGAACGGGACATATCGGGAGGCGAGATGCCGTACTACCGCAGCGTCGGCGACGTGCCGCGCAAGCGCCACACCCAGTTCCGCCAGCCCGACGGCACGCTCTACGCCGAGGAACTGGTCGGCCAGGAGGGCTTCTCCTCCGACTCGTCGCTGCTCTACCACAGGCACGCGCCGACCGCGATCCTCGCCGCCGAGGAGTACGCCCCGCCCACCGTCACCCGCGTGCCGAACCTGCCGCTCAAGCCGCGCCACCTGCGCACGCACAAGCTCGACGGCACCGGCGCGGACCCCGTGCTCGGCCGGCAGTACCTGCTCGCCAACGACGACGTACGCATCGCGTACGTGCTCGCCGACCGGCCGTCGCCGCTGTTCCGCGACGCCACCGGCGACCACTGCCTCTACCTGGAGTCGGGCACCCTGCGGGTCGAGTCGCCGTTCGGCGTGCTCGACGCGGTCGCGGGCGACTACGTCGTCATCCCCACCTCGACCATCCACCGCCTGGTGCCCACCGGCGACGAGCCGACCCGGCTGCTCGCCGTCGAGGCCGCCGGCCACATCGGCCCGCCCAAGCGCTACCTCTCCGTACGCGGGCAGTTCCTGGAGCACGCGCCCTACTGCGAGCGCGACGTCCGGGGACCGGACACCCCGCTGCTCGTCGACGGCGAAGAGGTCGAGGTGCTGGTCAGGCACCGGCGTGGTTGGACGAGGTACGTATACGCCAACCACCCGTTCGACGTGGTGGGCTGGGACGGGCACATGTACCCGTGGGCGTTCTCCATCCACGACTTCGAGCCGATCACCGGGCGGATCCACCAGCCGCCGCCGGTCCACCAGACGTTCCAGGGCCCGAACTTCGTGATCTGCTCGTTCGTGCCGCGCAAGGTGGACTACCACCCGGCCGCCATCCCGGTGCCGTACAACCACCACAACGTCGACTCCGACGAGATGCTGTTCTACACCGGCGGCAACTACGAGGCGCGGCGCGGCTCCGGCATCGAGCAGGGCTCGATCTCGCTGCACCCGTCCGGCTTCACCCACGGCCCGCAGCCGGGCGCCGCCGAGCGCTCGATCGGGGCGGAGTTCTTCGACGAACTGGCGGTCATGGTGGACACGTTCCGCCCGCTCGACCTCTGCGACGCGGCCGCCGCCTGCGAGGACGACGGCTACGCCTGGACCTGGGCGCGCAAGTCCTGACGTACGCGAAAGGGGCCGCGCCCGGCACGGACGCGGCCCCTTCGCACGCGGTCGTCAGAACGTGGACGCGTCGATGACGAAGCGGTAGCGCACGTCGGAGGCGAGTACCCGCTCGTACGCCTCGTTGATCTTGCCGGCCGGAATCACCTCGATCTCTGCGCCCAGCCCGTGCTCGGCGCAGAAGTCGAGCATCTCCTGGGTCTCCGCGATGCCGCCGATGTTCGACCCGGCGAACGACCGGCGGGCCGGGATCAGCGAGAACGCGTGCACCGACAGCGGCTTCTCCGGGGCACCCACGTTGACGAGCGTCCCGTCCACTGCGAGCAGCCGCAGGTACGCGTCCATGTCGAGGGTCGCGCTCACCGTGTTGATGATCAGGTCGAACGAGCCGGCCAGGGTGGTGAACGTGTCCTCGTCCGAGGTCGCGCAGTAGTGGTCGGCGCCGAGCCGCAGCCCGTCCTCCCGCTTCTTCAGCGACTGCGACAGCACAGTCACCTCGGCGCCCATCGCGTGGGCCAGCTTCACGGCCATGTGGCCGAGACCGCCCATGCCGATCACCGCCACCCGGCGGCCCGGCCCGGCGTTCCAGTGCCGCAGCGGCGAGTACGTGGTGATGCCGGCGCAGAGCAGCGGCGCGGCCGCGTCCAGCTCGATGCCGTCGGGGATGCGCAGCACGAAGTCCTCGGTGACCACGATGGCCTGCGCGTAGCCGCCCTGGGTCGGCTTGCCGTCCCGGCCCACCCCGCCGTACGTGCCGGTGCTGCCCTTCAGGCAGTACTGCTCCAGCCCCTTGCGGCAGTTGTCGCACTCCCGGCAGGAGTCGACCAGGCAGCCGACGCCGACCCGGTCGCCGACGGCGAACTTCGTGACCGCGGAGCCGACCTCACGTACCACGCCCGCGATCTCGTGGCCCACCACGATCGGGTAGCGGGTCGGGCCCCACTCGCTGCGCGCGGTGTGGATGTCGGAGTGGCAGATGCCGGAGAACCTGATGTCGATGAGAACGTCGTCCGGTTCGAGGTCCCGACGCTCGATGGTCGTCGGGGCGAGCGGATCGGTCGCGGACGTCGCCGCGTATGCCTTGACGGTGAGCACTGGTTCCCGCTTCCTTCAGCCGGTGTTTCCGATCCTCCTACCCCCTCACCGGCGAGCGAACGCGGTGAATCCGGCCACCACCGACGCGGTGATCGCCCCGACCAGCGGCCACGGGCCGCCGACCAACGCGTACGCGAGCAGCAGCACCACCGCGGCGGCGGCCGCGTAGACCGGCACGACCAGGCCACGCGCCATCGCCTCCCGCAGGCCGGGCCGCCACGTCGCCGGGCGTCGCAGCAGCACCGCCGTCCCGGCCACCGCCAGCACCGCGAACAGCCGGGACGCGCCCGGCGAGGCCGGGGCCAGTGCGCCGGCCAGCACGCTCGCGACCAGGGACAACCCGGCCACCGACAGCAGGAGACGCCGGATGCCGGCGTCCACCGTCCGGACCGGGTCGGGACGAGCCACCGGCAGGTCGGCCATCGCGGTCAGGTGTTCCAGCGTCTCGGCGTAGCGGCGTCGTTCCAGCCGGGCCACACCCACGTCCTGCCCCGCCTCGCCCAGCTCCGGGTCCAGCCGCAGCGCCTCCCGGTAGGCCCGCTCGGCCAGGTCGAACAGTTGCAGCCGCACCGCGACCAGGCCCAGCACCAGGTGCGCCTCCGGCTCGTCCGGCGACAGCTCCACCGCGCGCCACGCCGCGTCCAGCGCCGCCTGCCCGTTGCGCGACGCGGAGAGGATGGCGGCGGCACTGCGCTGCGCATACGCGTCACCCAGCGCGCGCGCCAGGATCTCGTCGGCGGTCGCCGCGGCCTCCTTCCAGCGCTCCAGGTCGAGCAGCGCGAACCCGCGCGCCACGAGCGCCGGCACGGCCTCCCCGGCGTTGCGCGCCCCGGTGCTGCGCATCGCACCGGCGGGCGTGTCCGTGCCGGCCGCCTCTCGGGCGGGCGTCTCGACGCCGGGTGTCTCTCGGGCGGGCGTCTCGTCGGCCGGCACCCCGGCAGCAGGCGGCACGGCGCCAGGCATGTCGCGGGTAGACATCTCCGCGGCCGGTGTCCCGAAGGCGGGCGGTTCAGGGGCGGACAGGCCGCCTGCGGCCGCTACTGCGGCCTCGGCGGCGGCGAGCGCCTCGGCGGGCCGGTCGGCGGCCAGGTGCATCCGGGCCAGCATGGTCAACGCGGGTACGTGCCCGGGCTCGGTCGCGATCAGCGCGGTGAGTTCGCCGATCCCCTCGTCGTAGCGCCCCAGTTCGGCGAGCAGGTGGGCGCGTTGCAGGTAACCGTCGGCGGCGGACTGGTCGGGAGCGGCGTCACTCGGCATCCCGGCGAGCGTATCCGCCCCGCCCCAACCGGCTCGCCACCGTCCCGGTCACCGCCTCAGCCGGCCGGAGCCTCGTAGACCAGGGCCACCGCGATCCCGGCCAGCCCTTCCCCGCGCCCGGTGAAGCCGAGGCCGTCGGTGGTGGCGGCGGAGACGGTCACCGGCGCGCCCACCGCCTCGGAGAGCACCCGCTGCGCCTCCTCCCGGCGCGGGCCGATCTTGGGGCGGTTGCCGACGACCTGCACCGAGACGTTGCCGATCCGGAAGCCCGCCGCCCGTACCCGGCGTGCGCTCTCGGTCAGCAGCGCCACGCCGGAGGCGCCCGCCCACTCGGGCTGGTCCACCCCGAAGTTCGCGCCCAGGTCACCGAGGCCGGCGGCGGAGAGCAGGGCGTTGCAGGCGGCGTGCGCCGCCACGTCGGCGTCGGAGTGGCCGGCCAGGCCGTCCTGGTCCGGCCAGTGCAGGCCCGCGACCCAGCAGGGCCGCCCGGCCGCGAACGCGTGCACGTCGGTGCCGACTGCAACCCGAGGAACGATCATGACCAGAGGGTACGCGGACATCCGCGCACCCCCGGAGGGCATCAACCCGAACGTCGAGAGAGATCTTGGTAGCAAAGGGCCCCTCGGGGGGCCGTTTCGTACCAAGATCTCGGAAGCCGCGAGCGTCAGGCGCCTGTGGTCAGGAGGTGCTCGGCGAGGGCCAGGTCGAACGGGCGGGTGATCTTCAGGGCCAGCTCGGAGCCGGGTACGCAGGTCACCGCGATCCCCTGCTTCTCGACCAGGCCCGCGTCGTCGGTCAGCGCGTCACCGGCCGACCGGTGGGCCGCGACCAGCACCGACCGGCGGAAGCCCTGCGGCGTCTGCACCGCGCGCAACGCGGATCGGTCGACGGTGCCGAGGACCCGCTCGGCCGCGTCGACCTCCTTGATCGTGTCGACCACCGGCAGCACCGGGATCACGGCGTGGCACCCGTCGCGGACCGCCCCGGCCACCGATTCGACCAGGTGGGGCGGGGTGAGCGCGCGGGCCGCGTCGTGCACCAGGACGATCTCCGGACCGGCCGGTACGGCCGCCAGGGCCGCCGCCACCGACGCCTGGCGTTCGGCGCCACCGGGCACCACCGTCACCGGGGCCACGGGGGCGAGCATCGCGCGCACCGCCTCGACCTCGGTCGCCGGTGCGGCCACCACGATCGTGTGCACCGAGGGCGCGGCGGCGATCCGGCGGACCGCGTGCACCAGCAGCGGCTCGCCGGCGAGCAACCGGAGTGCCTTCGGGGCGCCGGGTCCGAGGCGTACCCCGGCACCGGCCGCAGGAACGAGGACCGCGACGTCACCGCGCGGATTGAGCTGCGCGGTCACGTCGCGGTCCTCGGATTCGTTCGCTGCGGGGTGGGTAGAGGCAGAGGCGTGGATCAGGCCTCGGTCAGCACCTTGTCGAGCAGCGTCTCGGCCTCGTCCTTGGTGCTCTTCTCCGCCAGCGCGACCTCGCCGACGAGGATGTCACGAGCCTTGGCGAGCATCCGCTTCTCGCCCGCCGACAGGCCCCGCTCCCGCTCCCGGCGCCACAGGTCGCGGACGACCTCGGCCACCTTCAGCGGGTTACCGGAGGCCAGCTTCTCCAGATTCGCCTTGTAACGCCGCGACCAGTTGGTCGGCTCCTCGGTGTGCGGTGCACGGAGCACGTCGAAGACCTTGCCCAGGCCCTCTTCGCCAACCACCTCGCGCACACCCACGATCTCGGCGTTCTCAGCGGGCACCCGGACCGTCAGGTCACCCTGTGCGACCCTCAGGACGAGGTATTCCCTGGGCTCGCCCTTGATGACCCGAGTCTCGATTGCCTCGATGAGTGCGGCCCCGTGGTGGGGGTAAACAACGGTCTCGCCGACACTGAAAACCATAGGTTCGAAACCCCTTTCGCTGTGTCTAGAGTAACACGCTCAGGCACCGATGTCTCACCGCTGTCCTGACCGTTGGCGCAGCTCAGGGGCCCTGTGAGAGGTATTTCTTCAGCTTGACAGGCGGTCAAACCGATGCTTTCGACACGCTCCGTGAGGAACACGTGACAGCCCGGTAACGGGTGACGGGAGCGTCCAGATCTAGGGCAATGCGCTCCTCCCATGGTAGCTCCGCAACTCCGTCCGCGCCCAGGTGTGGCGTTACGGCGGCCGGTGCGGGACGCTGGTGAGGGACGTGACGTCCGCTCACCGAGACGTTCCTGGGGGTCCGATGGGCGTGCCTGACGCTGACGGCCACGGGCCGCCGGACGGACTGCCCGGCCTGCCTCCGGAGTGGGGCCGGGTGGTCGTCCCGGACGACGCCTCGGCGCTCGCCGACGAGGCCCGGCAGGTCCGCCGGGAGCTGCGTCGCGCACGGCAGGGTTCCGGCCGCCGTACCGGTCCGGCCCGCCTCGGGCTGCCGATTCTGATCCTGCTCGTGTCGGTGCTGGTCACGCTCGCCGGGCTGGCCGCCGTCACCTGGCCGCGTGCCACCACCCGGCCCGGCGCGCCGACGGTGCTCCCCCGCTCCACCACCGCGCCGCAACCGGTCGGCCCGCTGCCCGCGCTGGACCTGGTCGGCGCGGACGACACGCCGGTGCCGCTGCGCAGCCTTCTGCCCGCCATGATCATCCTGGTCGACGCCTGCGCCTGCGGCGAGCAGGTCGGCACCGCGGCGCGCGCCGCCCCGCCCGGCGTCACGGTGGTCACCGTGACCGAGGGCCGCAGCGCCGGGCCCGCGAGCGTCCCGGGGGTACGCCCGCTCGGCGACCCGGCCGGCGGCCTGCGGTCCTATCTGCACCTGTCCGCCCACCCGGGCACCGCCGCCGCAGTGCTCGTGGACCGGCAGGGCTCGCTTGTGCGGGTGGTACCGGAGCTGGGCCCGCTGTCGGACTACGGCGCCGACCTGGCCCGGCTGGGCGGCTGACAGGCGGTCCCGAGAGCGCCGCCTGGGCGGGAGCTGCCGGTCCGAGGACCGGGAGCCGCCGGTGCCCGGCGCGCGACAACGGTCAGTAGAGCGCTTCGAGCCGGGCGTCCAGCTCGGCCCGGCCGCGTACACCGGTGAACCGCACCAGCACCGGCGCCCCGGTGCCGCCCAGCAAGGGCAGCTCCAGCCGCCCGCCGCACCGGAGGAACCGACGCGCGTCGCCGGACCCCGCACCGGAGAGCTGCACGGCGACCGCCCCGTCCCCGGAGCAGCTCACCGTCAGCCGGTAGTCGTCGCCCCGCGAGGGATTCACCTGCCGTACGACGGGCGGCCCGTCCGGCGTCAGATCGGACGTCTCCCGCCACACCACGTGCGACACCTGGAGCACTCGCGCCGCGCCGTTCGCCTCTACCCGCATCACCACCGACCGGTCCGGCTCGGCGGCCGGCCCACGGCGCGCCCGGAGCGTCGGATCGCCACCCTGGCGTGCGGGCCAGGCGTCACCGGTCGACGGGTCGACCCGCCAGGCGCGGGCGATGGGTTCGACGCTCGCGGGCGGCGCCGGCACGGCCGTGGCCGCACCCGGCTCCGGTGCCGCCGCCCGCCACCAGGCCGCGCCAGCCCCCAGTGCCAGAACGGTCAGGACGGTCAGGGGTACCCGCCCGTCCCGCTCGTCGGAGGCCATGACGGCAGCGTATCCGCGCGGCCCAGACGGGGCGAGCCGTCAGCCCACCCGTTCCAGCAGCACCGCGTAGAGCGTCAGTCCCGGCCCGAACGCGAGCATCACCACCCAGCGCGGCGGCGACGGCTCCGTACGCCACAGCCGGTCCAGGATCAACAGCACGGTCGGGGACGAGCAGTTGCCGTGCTCGGCGAGCGTCCCCCGGGACGCGGCGAGCCCGTCCGGCGGCAGCGCCAGCTCGCGCTCCACCACGTTGAGGATCCGCGGCCCGCCCGGGTGCACCGCCCAGCCGTCCACGTCGGAGCGCTCACACCCGTGCCGGGCCAGCAGGTCGTCGACCAGATCCCGCACGTGCCGGGACAGCACCTGCGGCACCTTCGGCGACAGCCCCATCCGGAACCCGGTGTCGGTGACGTCCCAGGTCATGTGGTCGGCCGTGGAGGTGTCGGTGACCGACGTGACCTCGCGCAGCGCGTACCCCCGGCCGCCGGGGACGACCACGGCGGCGACCGCGGCGTCCGAGAACAGCGCGTGGGACACGATCTGCTGGGTGTCCACCCGGGCACCCGGCGGCTGGATGTGCAGGCTGGTCAGCTCCGCGCAGAGCAGCAGCGCGGGCCGCCCGCGGGCGGTGACGAAGTCGCTCGCCGCGCCCAGTCCGGGCAGGGCCGCGTAGCAGCCCATGTGCCCGACGAACATGCGCTGGGTGCTCGGGGACATGCCCAGATCCCGGGCGAGCAGAATGTCCAGCCCCGGGGTGGCGTACCCGGTGCACGAGCAGACGATGAACAGGCCGACGTCGGCGGCGTCCAGGCCCGCGGCGGTGAGGGCCCGGCTGACCGCCTCCTTGCCCAGCGGCAGCGCCTCGACCTGGTATCGGCGCATCCGGCGCTCGGTCGGCCACTCCGAGACGTCCTCCAGCAGCGGATTCACCGCCGCCTGCCGCCGGGTCACGCCCGAGTTCGCGAAGATCCGCTCGGCCAGCGCCCGGGTGTTCCCCTGGAAGTGCCCCGCGAAGAAGCCCGTCCACAGTTCGTCCTGCCTCGCGGCCGGCGGTTGCGCCGTACCCAGACCCGCGATCACCGGTATGCCCACGTCCCCCACCCTTAGCCCTCCCTCACCTCTCGCACCGACTCCTGCTCACCAACGAGGGAGCGCGCTGTCCCGGTCCGGGTCACCGCCGAGCGCGGCGATGCCGAGCCAGTCGGCGCACACGTCGGATGTGGCCGGATGCAGCGAGCCGCAGCGGGCGTCCCGGTAGAGCCGCTCCAGCGGATGCCCGCGCCGGGTCGCCGACGTACCCGCCGCCTCCAGCATGGAGGCCGCCACCTCGGCGGCGGTGGTGCCGGCGAGCAGCTTGGCCCGCCACACCCAGCGGTTCGTCTCGGCGTCGCCGGGCGCCTCGTCGACCCGGCGGGCCGCCTCGGCGACCACCAGTTCGGCGGCGGCGGTGGCCGCGTCGGCCCGGCCCAGGCGGGCCCGTACGGCGGGCAGGCCGGCGAGGTTGCGGGCGTTGAGGTGCTCGGCCGCGGCGTCGACGGCGGCCCGGGCCACGCCGACGTAGACCGCCGCGTAGCTCGCCACCAGCCAGTGCGGCATGAGCTGGGCGACGACCAGGGCCAGTCCCTCGACGCCGCCGAGCAGCCGGTCGGCCGGGACCGTCACGTCCAGGTGCACGTCGTGCGAGGAGGTGGCCCGCATGCCGAGCGAGTCCCAGGTGGGCTCGACGGTGATCCCGTCCCCGGCCGGGACCAGGAACTGCGACACCACCGACTGGTCGGCGGCGCTGCGGGCGGCCACCAGGTAGCCGTCCGGATGGCCGGCGCCGGAGCAGAACGTCTTGCTGCCCTTGATGTGCCAGCCGCCCTCGACCGGCTCGTAGACGGTGCTGAGCTGGGACAGCCGGGCGCCGGCGCCGCGTTCGCTCATCGCGACCGCGTACCAGGCGCCGTCGGCCGCCGCGCGCAGCAGCCGGTCCCGCGCCGCCAGCGCCTCGTCCGGTACGCCGAGCGCCTCGGCCAACTCCTCGGTGACCGCGCCCAGCGCGCCGGTGACCGAGGCGTGCATGTTGAACACCAGCGCGGTCGCGCCGTTGCCCCGGGCCAGTTCGGTGGCGACCGCGGCGTACTCGGCGAAACTCGCGCCCGTACCACCCAGTTCGGGCGGCACCATCAGGCCGAACAGCCCGGCCGCCCGCAGATCCGCGAAGTCGTCCACGGGGAACGAGCCGTCCCGGTCGTGCTCGGCCGCGCGGGCGGCCAGTCGCGGCGCCAACCGGCGGGCCGCCTCCAGCGCGTACACAGTCATGTCGCCCCCTTCTCGCGTCCTTTACCCCGGGCGGCCCCGGCTACCCGCCCCGGCGCCCCCAGCCCTGGTACAGCACCGCCGTCGACCGGGTCGGCACGATGCGCGGCTCAGTCCTGTCCGGACGGTCGGCACCGCGGCGCATCCGACGCAGCAGCCAGGCCAGCGTGCCGCCCAGCTCCGGCCGGACCCCGCGTACCGCCAGTGACACGCCGTGCCGGGCGCACTCGGCGACCAGCGCGCGGGCGTCGACGAACAACCGTGGGTCGTGGATGCCGCGCGGCACCGTGGGCAGCCGTTCGCCCAGCTCCACCGCGACCAACCGGGCCAGCAGCGTGTCGTTGAGCGTGTCCAGCACCAGCAGGCCGCCCGGGCGAAGCAGCCGGCACGCCTCGGCGACCGCCCGCCGCCAGTCCGGTACGTGCTCCAGCAGTTCCCCGGCGGAGACCACCGCCGCGCAGCCGTCGGCGAGCGGCACGGCTGTCGCGTCGGCCTGGACCACTGTCACGCCGTGCGCGGCGGCCTGGTCGAGCGCGGAGCGCGTCAGGTCGACCCCGACGTGGCGGTAGCCCTTGCCGGCCAGGTGCGGCGCCAGCAGCCCGGCGCCACAGCCCAGGTCGACGAGCAGGTCGTCCGGCGTGGACGCCGCTGGTACCAGCGCCGCCCGCGCCCGGGCCAGCCAGTGCAGCATCGCGAACGCGCCGTCCGGCCGCCACCACTCGCCGGCCAGATCGTCGTACTGCCGGGGGTCGTTCGGCGGCAGCACCCGGTACGGAGTGGACACCGGCGACGCGTCGGGCATGCGTCGAGCGTGGCACGACTGACCGGTAACGACCAGACTTCTCTTATGTCGACACGGGTGTTAGGGCTGGTCAGGGCGAGCCATCCGGAGCCCGCTGCGGCGGTCACGGTGGTCGCCGCGCTGCTCGCCGCCGGTGTCGGGCACTCCGCGGCAGGCGTGGCGGCGGTGGCGCTGACGGTGCTGGCCAGCCAGCTCGCGGTGGGGTGGAGCAACGACCTCATCGACGCCGATCGGGACGCGGCGGTGGGGCGTACCGACAAACCGGTGACCACCGGCGAGGTCGCCCGGCCGGCGCTGGCCCGGGCCACCACGGTGGCCGCCGTCGCGGTGCCCGTGCTGGCGCTGGCCGGCGGCCCGGCCGCGGCGGCGTGCGCGACGCTGGGCCTGGTCTCCGCGCTGCTCTACAACCGGCCGCTGAAGTCGACGCCGGTGTCGGTGCTGCCCTACGCGGTCTCGTTCGGCGCGCTGCCCGCGTTCGTGGTGCTCGCGCTGCCCGGCTCGCCGGTGCCCCCGGCCTGGCTGCTGGCCGCCGCCGCGCTGCTGGGCGCCGGGGCGCACTTCGCCAACGTGCTGCCCGACCTGGCCGACGACGCCCGGACCGGGGTGCGCGGCCTGCCGCACCGGCTCGGGCCGGCGGGCAGCCGGCTGGCCGCCGCCGGGCTGCTGCTCGCGGCCACCGTCGCGCTGGTCCTCGGCCCGCCCGGCCCGCCGTCGTGGACCGGCCTGTCGGCGGTCGCGGCCGCCGTCGCCGTGCCGGCGGTCGGCTGGTACGCGGGACGCGCGGCCGCCGGACGCTCGGCGACCGCCTTCCGGGCGGTGCTGGTGGTGGCGCTCATCGATGTGGTGCTGCTGGTGTCCAGCGGCCGGGTGGTCTGAGGAGTCCCCGCCGAAGGTGGCATTGCCGGGTCCGCGTGCGGGCCTCGATCAGCCCCAACTACCCTGGAGCGCGGTCTGCGCGGGTATGGCCACCCCGTGCCCGGTGGTCGACCGGGCAGGGATCGTGACGAGGAGGACCGACGTGACGCGCTCGATCAGGGGTTCCCGGGGGCCGGCCCTGCTGCTGGCCGGCACGGCGGCGGCGAGCCTGCTGCTGTCCGGGTGCGGCGCCGGGCAGATTTCCGAGACCGCCAACAAGATCCCGTCGGTCCAGGGCGTCAACGTCCAGACCTCCGACGACCTCTACAAGGTACGCGGGCTCTACGTGCAGTTCCCGGGCCCGGCGGGCTACGAGGCCGGGTCGAACGCCCCGGTCAACGTGGTGATCTACAACGACAGCGAGAAGCCGGTGACAGTGACTGTCACCACCGACAGCGCGCGGGAGATCGTGCTCACCGGTTCCGGCGCGGGCGAGAGCGGCGCGGCCACGCCGACCGGGTCGCCCACCGAGCCGGCCACCGCCTCGCCGACCGCCACCGACCCGAGCGCGTCGCCGAGCCAGTCGCTGGAGGTGACCGGGTCGCCGTCGGCCAGCCCGTCGCCGAGCGAGAGCGAGTCCGCGCCCGCCGGTCAGCCGGCCCGGATCGAGATCCCGGCACTCAGCTACGCCCAGCTCAACGCCGGCAACCCGCGCTTCCTCCAGCTCGTCGGCCTGAACCAGAAGCTGCTCGTCGGCCAGCAGGTCAACCTGACCTTCGACTTCGGCGACGGCAAGGTCATCACGACCCCGGCGCCGATCGGCGTCCCGCTGACCCCGGAGTCCGTGCCGTCGAAGATCGTGAACCCGCGCGAGCACGCCGGTGAGGACGGCGGCGCCGAGGGCGGCCACTGACCTCCGTACCCTCTCCGCCGGCACCGCCGCCGTGGCCAGCGCCACGCCGGCGGTGTCGCCGTTTCGGGTGGGCTTTCGTCGTACGGGCCGGTTAGCGTCCGGTGGTGACAACGCCCCGATCGACCCCCTCCCGTGCCGGTGCCGGCCGCGGTCGCGCCGCCACCCGCGAACCCCGCCCGGCCTACGAGTGCGACGCCTGCGGCCACCAGCCCCCGAAGTGGGTGGGCCGGTGCCCCGAGTGCGGCGAGTGGGGTTCGGTGGTCGAGTGCACAGTCACCGGCCCGATGGTCTCCGGCCGGGTGGTCAGCTCACGGATGCCGGCCGAGCCGGCCCGGCCGATCGCCACCATCAGCGCCGCGCCCGCCCGGGCCCGTCCCACCGGCGTCAGCGAACTCGACCGGGTGCTCGGCGGAGGGCTGGTCCCCGGCGCGGTGGTGCTGCTAGCCGGTGAGCCCGGCGTGGGCAAGTCGACGCTGCTGCTCGACGTGGCCCAGCAGTGGGCGGCCGGAGCCGGCAGCCCGTCGCTCGTGGTCAGCGGCGAGGAGTCGGTCAGCCAGGTGCGGCTGCGCGCCGAGCGAATGGGCACCCTGCACGATCAGCTCTACCTGGCCGCCGAGAGCGACCTGTCGGCGGTGCTGGGCCACCTCGACGCGGTCAAGCCGGGGCTCCTGGTGCTCGACTCGGTGCAGACCATCTCGACCACCGGCACCGAGGGTGTGCCCGGCGGCGTCACCCAGGTCCGCGCCGTCACCGCCGCCCTGGTCGCGGTCGCCAAGGAGCGTGGCATCGCCACCGTGCTGGTCGGGCACGTCACCAAGGACGGCCAGGTGGCCGGTCCCCGGGTGCTGGAGCACCTGGTCGACGTGGTGCTGCACTTCGAGGGCGACAAGCACTCCTCGCTGCGCATGGTGCGCGGCGTGAAGAACCGGTTCGGCGCGGCCGACGAGGTGGGCTGCTTCGAGATGCACGAGGGCGGCATCAGCAGCCTGGCCGACCCGTCCGGCCTGTTCCTGACCCGCTACTCCGAACCGGTGCCGGGCACCTGCGTGACGGTGGCGATGGAGGGGCGCCGGGCGCTGGTCACCGAGGTGCAGGCGCTGATCGGGGCCACGGTGGCCGGCTCGCCCCGGCGTACCGTCTCCGGCCTCGACAGCGCCCGGCTCGCCATGGTCCTCGCGGTGCTCCAGCGCCGCACCGAGCGGCTCACGCTGCACGACCGGGAGGTCTTCGCCGCCACCGTCGGCGGCATCCGGGTGGTGGAGCCGGCGGCCGACCTGGCCGTGGCGCTCGCGGTCGCCTCCGGCGGGCTCAACCTGGCGCTCAACCCGCACCTGGTGGCCATCGGCGAGGTGGGGCTCACCGGCGAGGTCCGCCGCGTCGGCGCGGTGCCCCGCCGGCTGGCCGAGGCCGCCCGGCTCGGCTTCCGGCTGGCCCTCGTGCCGCCCGGGTGCGGGCCTGAGAGCAGCGGCGCCGGGCCGGAGAACATGCGGGTGATCGAGGTCACTGACGTGCGGGCCGCACTCCAGGCGGCCGCGCGCGCCTCGGCGGAGTGACCCGGTGGGATCCACAGGGCGTTTCCGGGCAGGCCACGCAGGCCGCACCGACCCACCCGACCCGGGCATCGTGACACATCACAGTAACCACGAGAGCACCCACCGCATGGCAGTCCGTAGACTGTGCCCGTGCCGATCGACCGCGATGCCACCAAGCCCGCTACGGCGACGCCGCACGCCCGTACCGGCGCCGTGAGCGGCAACCCCGCCCGTGCCATCAGCGTGAGCGTCAACGGAAGCGTCGGCGGCGGAGCCGGCGCCGATCCGCTGCGCGCCAACCTCGCCCTGATGGCTCCCGGCACCGCCCTGCGGGACGGTCTGGAGCGGATCCTGCGCGGCCGCACCGGCGCGCTGATCGTGCTCGGCTACGACAAGGTCGTCGAGCAGATCTGCACCGGCGGCTTCCCGATGGACGTCGAGTTCTCCGCCACCCGGGTCCGTGAGCTGTGCAAGATGGACGGTGCTGTGGTGCTCTCCAGCGACGGCACCCGGATCGTGCAGGCCGGCGCGCACCTGATGCCCGACCCGTCCATCCCCACGGAGGAGTCCGGCACCCGGCACCGGACCGCCGAGCGGGTGGCCCGGCAGACCGGCTACCCGGTCATCTCGGTCAGCCAGTCGATGCGGATCATCAGCCTCTACGTCAACGGCCAGCGGCACGTGCTCGACGACTCGGCGGCCATCCTGTCCCGCGCCAACCAGGCGCTCGCCACGCTGGAGCGCTACAAGCTCCGGCTGGACGAGGTCTCCGGCACGCTCTCCGCGCTGGAGATCGAGGATCTGGTCACCGTCCGCGACGCGGTGGCGGTGGTGCAGCGGCTGGAGATGGTCCGGCGGATCGCCGACGAGATCGCCGGCTACGTGGTGGAACTGGGCACCGACGGCCGCCTGCTGGCGCTCCAGCTGGACGAGCTGATGGCCGGCGTGGACGCCGACCGCACCCTGGTCATCCGCGACTACCTGCCGACCGGCCGCAAGTCGCGCACGCTCGACGAGGCGCTCGTCGAGCTCGACCTGCTCAGCGCCACCGAACTCATCGACCTCGTGGCGGTGGCGAAGGCGATCGGCTACCCGTCCGCCTCGGACGCGCTCGACGCGGCGGTCAGCCCGCGCGGGTTCCGCCTGCTGGCGAAGGTGCCCCGGCTGCCGGTCGCCGTGGTCGACCGGCTGGTGGTGCACTTCGGCAGCCTCCAGCGGCTGCTCGGCGCGACTGTGGAAGACCTCCAGGCGGTCGAGGGCGTGGGCGACGCCCGCGCCCGTGGCGTCCGCGAGGGCCTGTCCCGGCTCGCCGAGGCCAGCATCCTCGAACGGTACGTCTGACCGGCCGCTCAGCCGGTGACGGTCAGCTTCACCGGCTCGCTGATCTTGGTGCCGACGCGGGCGAACACCTGGTACGCGCCGATCGCGGCGAACTCACCGTTCGCCAGCCCGTTCGCGCACTTGTTGTCCAGCCGGCCGTTCCAGCCCAGCTCGTAGGAGCGCTCGAAGTTCGGCGTGAAGGACTGCACGTACGAGCCCGTGCCGGTGCCGCACGTGTCCGACGACCAGATCTTCTCCGCGCCCGCCTTGATGTACAGCTCTTGGAGGTCGGCCCCGATGTTCCGGCTGCACGTACGGTTCGACACGTTCTTGACCTTGAGGCGCAGCGTGACAACTGTGCCCCGCTGGGCGGTCTGCGGCACCGCAACCGGCGTCACCAGCAGCTCGGAGTCGGTGCAGGTGCCGTCGTCGGAGACCGGCTGACCGGTCGCGCCACCGTTGCCGGTGCCGCCCCCGTTGTTCGCGCCGCCGCCGTCGTCCTCACCACCGGTGTTCCCGCCGCCGTTGTTCCCGCCGCCGTTGTTCGCCCCACCGCCACCGGAGTCGCCCGGTGTCGGTGACGGGCTGCCCGACTGCGGGGTCAGCACCGAGCCCGACGGGTCGGGCTGAGCCCCGGCGGAGCCGGTCGGGGACGGGTCAGTGCCCGGCGCGCCGGTGTTGCGGTCCGTACCAGTGCAGGAATAGAGCAGGACAATCAGGAAGAGCAGCCCGGCTCCGAGCACGACGGCACGACGCCGCCAGTACACGGCAGGGGGCAGGGGGCCGACCGTCAGACGCATGATGCGCCTACCGTAGCCGCGCGGCGCACGGCTCGCCGGTCCGACGCGCCGGGAACCCGCCGCCGTACGGCCACTGTCGTCCACACTGGAAACCGGGCGCCACCGTCAGAGGTAGACCTTGCGCTGGTAGATCGCGTGCGCGCCGGCCACCCGGTCGAGAAAGAGCAGCCCGGCGCAGTGGTCGATCTCGTGCTGGAGCGCCCGCGCCTCGAAGCCGTCGGTCACCAGCCGGACCAGCTCGCCGCTGCCGGGAAGCGCGCCCTCGACCACCAGGCGGCTGGCCCGCTTCACGTCGCCGGTCAGATCCGGCACCGACATGCAGCCCTCCCGCCCTGCCTTCCACCGGGACGCCTCCACCACGCGCGCGTTGCAGAGCACGAACGTGCCGTGCACGGTGACCGCCTTCGGATGCCCCGTGACGTCCACCGCGAACACCTGCGCGCTCACCCCGACCTGAGGCGCCGCCAGTCCCACACAACCGGGCGAGACGCGCATCGTGGCCACCAGGTCCGCGGCGAGGCGCACCACCTCGGCGGATGTGGGGTCGACCTCCGGTCCGGGCCGGCTCAGCACCGGCTCCGGCGCGGTGACCACCGGGCGTACCGCACCGGGGACGCCGAGCTTCTCCGGTGTCCAGCCGCCCAGGCCCGCGTACTCCGGCCCGGTCACAGCAGATCCGTGTCCGCCGGGCGGAGGCTGACCCCCACGCCCAGCTCCGCGGCGACGCGGGTGAGCCGGCCGGCCACCTCGTCCGACACACCGGGCGGCAAGTCGACCTCGGCGACCACCACGTAGAGCGAACCGGTCAGCCGGGTGCTCAGGTCGGTCACGTTCCCGCCCGCGTCGGTCAGCACCCGGGTCATGGCCGCGACGATGCCCATCCGGTCGGCGCCGTGCACCGCCAGCACGTACGGCTCGCCCGTGGGCTCACTGCCGCCGTCGGGCGTGACCGCGCGTACGGTCGCCAGCAGGCGCCCGTCGGCGGCGAGCGGGGCCAGCGCGGCCTCGACGTCGGCGGCGGCCGGGCCCACGCAGATCAGCGTCATCGCGAAGTGTCCACGCAGCCGGGTCATCGTCGAGTCGGTGAGGTTCGCGCCGAGCCGGGCGAGAACCTCCGCGACGTCGGCCACGATGCCCGGCCGGTCCCGGCCGATGACGGTGATCGCGAGCTCGTTCATTCGGACATTCTGCCCCGTCGCCCATGATCGATCGCGCTCGGCCACCCGGCCCGCCCAACCTGCGGGAAAGACCGCCGTGACATGATCGGCGGCGCGATGTCCGATCCCACATTCGCCACCCTGGTCAGCCGGTGGTACGAGCGCAACGCCCGCGACCTGCCCTGGCGCAAGCCCGGCATCGGCGCCTGGGCGATCCTGGTCAGCGAGGTCATGCTCCAGCAGACCCCTGTGGTCCGGGTGGTGCCCGCCTTCCAGGCGTGGCTCGCCCGCTGGCCCGAGCCGCGCGCGCTCGCCGAGGACACCCCGGCCGAGGCGATCCGGATGTGGGGGCGGCTCGGCTACCCCCGCCGGGCGGTACGCCTGCGCGAGTGCGCGGTGGCGATCGTCGAGCGGCACGGTGGCGTGGTGCCCGACCGGCTCGACCAGTTGCTGGCGCTGCCGGGTGTCGGCACGTACACGGCCCGCGCGGTCGCCGCGTTCGCGTACGGGCAGCGGCACCCGGTGGTGGACACCAACGTCCGGCGCGTGGTGTGCCGGGCGATCGCCGGTGAACCCGACGCCGGCCCCACCACCCGCCCGGCCGACCTGGTCGCCACCGAGGAACTGCTGCCGATCGAGCCGTCCGCCGCCGCGCTCGCCAGTGCCGCGTTCATGGAACTGGGCGCTGTCGTGTGCACCGCCCGCGCGCCGCGCTGCGCGATCTGCCCGGTCGAGTCGAGTTGCGCCTGGCGGGCCTCCGGACAGGCCGCACCCACGGGTCCGACCCGCCGGCCGCAGCGCTACGCCGGCACCGACCGGCAGGTACGCGGACTGCTGCTCGCGGTGCTGCGGGAGTCCACCGGGCCGGTGCCGCACCAGCGGCTGGACCAGGTGTGGCACGACGACGTCCAGCGGGCGCGAGCGCTGGCCGGCCTGGTCACGGACGGCCTGGTGGAACCGGTGGGCGAGGAGTCATTCCGCCTGGCCGGCGACGGCCCCGCCGTCCCCCTCCCCTAACCCCCACCCTCACCGCCCGCCCCACCCCGCCTCGCCCCGCCCCACCCCACCCCGCCCCGCCCCGCCCCGCCTCGTTGATCATGAGGTTGACCGCAGTTTGCGTCCGATTTGTCGCCGCCAACTTCATGATCAACGGGGCGAGGGCGGGGCGGAAGGGTGCGGGCGGGGGGCGGCGGGGCGGCAGGGCGGCAGGGCGGCAGGGCGGCAGGGCGGCAGGGCGGCAGGGCGGGACGGTACCCGGGTGCGGTGGGCAGAGCAAGGGCGACGGCCCCGGTGGCTTTCGCCTACCGGGGCCGTCGCCCTTGATGCTCTGGCTATGCGGCGTCGTCCGCGCCGGTGGCGGCGGTGCCACCGAGGTCCGCCGGGACCGCGTCCGGCACGGCGTCCGGCCGGTCCGCGCCCCGGAAGACGAGCTTGGACTTGTCGATGTTCTCCGGGTCGCCCTCGCAGTCCACCACCACGATCTGACCAGGGGTCAGCTCGTTGAAGAGGATCCGCTCGGACAGGTTGTCCTCGATGTCGCGCTGGATCGTGCGACGCAGCGGCCGCGCGCCCAGCACCGGGTCGAAGCCCTTCTTCGCCAGGTACTTCTTGGCGTTGTCGGTCAGCTCCAGACCCATGTCCTTGTTGCGCAGCTGCGTCTCGATCCGCTGGATCATGATGTCCACGATCGAGAGGATCTCGTTCTCGCGCAGCTGGTGGAAGACGATGGTGTCGTCGATCCGGTTCAGGAACTCGGGCCGGAAGTGCTGCTTGAGCTCGTCGTTGACCTTCTGCTTCATCCGGTCGTAGTTCGACTCGGAGTCCTCAGAGGCCTGGAAGCCCAGCGAGACCGCCTTGGCGACGTCGCGCGTACCGAGGTTGGTGGTCAGGATGATGACCGTGTTCTTGAAGTCCACGATCCGGCCCTGGCCGTCGGTGAGGCGCCCGTCCTCCAGGATCTGGAGGAGCGTGTTGAACACGTCCGGGTGAGCCTTCTCGATCTCGTCGAAGAGGACCACCGAGAACGGCCGGCGACGCACCTTCTCGGTCAGCTGCCCGCCCTCGTCGTAGCCGACGTAGCCGGGAGGGGCACCGACGAGCCGGGACACCGTGTACCGGTCGTGGAACTCCGACATGTCGAGCTGGATGAGGGCGTCCTCGCTGCCGAACAGGAACTCGGCGAGCGCCTTGGACAGCTCGGTCTTACCGACGCCGGACGGGCCGGCGAAGATGAACGAGCCGGAGGGGCGCTTCGGGTCCTTCAGGCCGGCCCGGGTACGCCGGATCGCCTTCGAGACCGCCTTGACCGCGTCCTCCTGGCCGATGACGCGCTTGTGCAGCTCGTCCTCCATGCGCAGCAGGCGGGAGGTCTCCTCCTCGGTCAGCTTGTAGACCGGGATGCCGGTCCAGTTGCCGAGCACCTCGGCGATCTGCTCGTCGTCGACCTCGCTGACGACGTCCAGGTCACCGGCCTTCCACTCCTTCTCCCGCTGCGCCTTCTGACCCAGCAGCTGCTTCTCGGTGTCGCGCAGCTGGGCGGCCCGCTCGAAGTCCTGCGCGTCGATCGCGGACTCCTTGTCGCGGCGCACCTGGGCGATGCGCTCGTCGAAGTCGCGCAGGTCCGGCGGCGCGGTCATCCGGCGGATCCGCATCCGGGCACCGGCCTCGTCGATCAGGTCGATCGCCTTGTCCGGCAGGAACCGGTCGGAGATGTACCGGTCGGCGAGCGTCGCAGCGGCGACCAGGGCGGCGTCGGTGATGGAGACGCGGTGGTGCGCCTCGTAGCGGTCCCGCAGGCCCTTGAGGATCTCGATGGTGTGGGCCAGCGACGGCTCACCCACCTGGATCGGCTGGAAACGACGCTCCAGAGCGGCGTCCTTCTCCAGGTGCTTGCGGTACTCGTCGAGCGTGGTGGCGCCGATGGTCTGCAGCTCGCCGCGGGCCAGCATCGGCTTGAGGATGCTGGCGGCGTCGATCGCGCCCTCGGCCGCGCCCGCACCGACGAGGGTGTGGATCTCGTCGATGAACAGGATGATGTCGCCGCGGGTGCGGATCTCCTTGAGCACCTTCTTCAGGCGCTCCTCGAAGTCACCGCGGTAGCGGGAACCGGCGACCAGGGCACCGAGGTCGAGCGTGTAGAGCTGCTTGTCCTTGAGCGTCTCGGGCACCTCGCCCTTGATGATCTTCTGGGACAGGCCCTCCACCACGGCGGTCTTGCCGACGCCGGGCTCGCCGATCAGCACCGGGTTGTTCTTGGTGCGGCGGGACAGCACCTGCATGACCCGCTCGATCTCCTTCTCGCGCCCGATGACCGGGTCGAGCTTGCCCTCGCGGGCGGCCTGGGTCAGGTTGCGGCCGAACTGGTCCAGCACGAGGCTGGTCGACGGCGCGGCCTCACCCGGGGCGGCTCCGGCGGCGGCCGGCTCCTTGCCCTGGTAACCGGAGAGCAGCTGGATGACCTGCTGGCGCACCCGGTTCAGGTCGGCGCCCAGCTTCACCAGGACCTGGGCGGCGACGCCCTCGCCCTCGCGGATCAGGCCGAGCAGGATGTGCTCGGTGCCGATGTAGTTGTGGCCGAGCTGCAGCGCCTCGCGCAGCGACAGCTCCAGCACCTTCTTGGCCCGCGGC
The DNA here is from genome assembly GCF_019038635.1 of Micromonospora sp. WMMB482. Lineage (NCBI taxonomy): Bacteria > Bacillati > Actinomycetota > Actinomycetes > Micromonosporales > Micromonosporaceae > Micromonospora > Micromonospora sp. WMMB482. Next base: position 1,818,683 of record NZ_JAHOPD010000020.1, read on the forward strand.
GTGAACGGGATGTGCCCGCTCGGCGCCTGCTGGCCCTGGCCGATGATCTCCTCGACCTGCTGACGCACGCCCTCCAGGGAGATGCCGAGGCTCTCCAGGGCCTTTGCCGCGACACCCTCACCCTCGTGGATCAGGCCCAGCAGGATGTGTTCCGTACCGATGTAGTTGTGGTTGAGCATCCGGGCCTCTTCTTGGGCCAGGACGACAACCCGTCGCGCTCGGTCGGTGAACCGCTCGAACATGCCCTCGTGCTCCTCACGTGCCGTGCGCCTTGATGGTCAGATCTCGGCGGGGCCGGTGCGCGGACGTCCGGGACGGGCGTCCGTGCCTCCTTACTCTATCGCCGCGGACCGTCTCCGCTGAGGTCGTGTGCCCCCGCGAATGACCGTTCCGGCGTCGTTTCTGACAACCGTCCACGCTCAGGAGGTGTTCCGGGGCCCCTGCCTGTACGCGCAGAGCGAAATTCGACCGGCACCCGAACGGCCGGTCGAGTGGACCGGAGGCGGCACCGATGCGTCCGCCGAGGTCGTCCACAGCCTGTGGATGAAATCTCCACCGCCTGTGGACAACCGCCCCGGGCGGGGATTTCTTCCCCCGCGGCGCCGCCTCCCACGCCGGATGGGCCGGACCGGACATCCGGCGCCACCGGGGACGACGGGGGCCAACCGTGACCCGGGAGCCGAAACGGCGACGCCGGCCCGGAGTGGCACTCCGGTCCGGCGTCGGGTCGCCAGTGACGAGGGTGGGGTCAGTGCCCCGCCTTCGCGTGGTACTCGTCCACGATCTCCTGCGGGATCCGGCCCCGGTCGGAGATGTCCTTGCCGGCCTTCTTGGCCCACTCGCGGATGGCCCGGTTCTGCTCGCGGTCGGCGGTCGCGCCGCCCCGGCCCCGAGCGGCCCGGCCACCCACGACCACGCCCCCGCGACCGACCTTCGTTCCGTTCGCGATGTACGGCGCGAATACGTCGCGCAATTTCCCGGCGTTGGAAGCGGAGAGGTCGATCTCGTACTGCACGCCGTCGAGCGCGAACTTGACGGTCTCGTCAGCGTCCCCGCCGTCCAGGTCATCGACCAGCTTGTGAATGATCTGCTTGGCCACGTCCCACATTCCTTTCGAGCAGGGTTGTACTCCTGCAATACACCGAGCACGATAACCCGCCCGGCGCTTGTTCCGTCAATAGGACGAGGTAACAAGCCGGAGAAGGCTTGCGGGGAGCGCCTACTCGGGCCGGACCAACGGGAACAGGATCGTTTCCCGAATTCCGAGGCCCGTCAGTGCCATCAGCAGCCGGTCGATTCCCATTCCCATGCCGCCGGACGGCGGCATTCCATACTCCATCGCTCGGAGAAAGTCCTCGTCCAGCCGCATCGCCTCGTCGTCGCCGCGCGCCGCGAGCTGCGCCTGGGCCACCAGCCGCTCCCGCTGCACGACCGGGTCGACCAGCTCCGAGTACGCGGTGCCCAGCTCGAATCCGAGCACGTACAGGTCCCACTTCTCGGCCAGGCCCGGCTCGCTGCGGTGGGCCCGGGTCAACGGGCTGGTCTCCTCCGGGTAGTCCATGACGAACGTCGGCGCCTGAAGGGACGGCACGACCAGTTCCTCGAACAACTCCTCGGCCAGCTTGCCCGGTCCCCACTTCGGGTCGACGGAGAGACCCACCTTGTCCGCGTACTCGACCAGGCGCGCCCTTTCGGTGCGGACGGTGACCTCCTCACCGAGCGCTTCGGAAAGAACACCGAACAGCGTCACCGACCGCCACTCGCCGCCGAGATCGAACTCACGCCCGTCGGCGTGGGTCACCACCGTCGAGCCGGAGACCGCCACCGCGGCCTGCTGTACGAGATTTCGGGTCAGCTCGGCCATCGTGTGGTAGTCGCCGTACGCCTGGTAGGCCTCCAGCATCGCGAACTCGGGCGAGTGCGAAGAGTCGATGCCCTCATTACGGAAGTTGCGGTTGATCTCGAAGACGCGGTCCACGCCACCGACCACGGCGCGCTTGAGAAACAGTTCCGGTGCGATTCGCAGATACAGATCCGTGTCGAGCGCATTGCTGTGGGTCACGAATGGGCGGGCCGCCGCGCCGCCGTGCAGCAGTTGCAGCATCGGCGTCTCGACCTCGAGGAAGTCCTGACCGTGCAGGGTGTCGCGGAGGCTGCGGACGGCGGTGGCCCGGGTGCGGACCATCTGCCGGGCCTGCGGGCGGACCACCAGGTCCACGTAGCGCTGGCGGACCCGGGACTCCTCGCTGAGCGGCTTGTGCGCCACCGGCAGCGGGCGCAGCGCCTTGGCGGTCACCGCCCACTCCTCGGCGAGAACGGACAGCTCGCCGCGCCGGCTGGTGATCACCTCGCCGGTCACACCGACGTGGTCGCCGAGGTCGACCAGACGCTTCCAGTCCGCCAGCCGCTCGGTGCCGACCCGGTCCAGCGAGAGCATCGCCTGGACCTCGGTGCCGTCACCGTCCCGGAGCGTCGCGAAGCAGAGCTTGCCGGTGTTGCGGATGAAGATCACCCGGCCGGTGACCGAGACGCGGTCGCCGGTGGCGGTATCGGTGGGCAGGTCGGCGTAGCGCTCGCGCAGCCGGGCGAGCGTGGTGGTCCGCGGGAAACCGACCGGGTACGGCTCGACGCCCTCGGCGAGCATCCGGTCCCGCTTCTCCCGGCGGACCTTCATCTGCTCGGGAAGGTCGTCGGCGGGGTCTGTTGGCAGGGCGTTCTGCTCGGTCACGGCACGCTTCCTCAGGCCTTGGGGACATCGGCGGGGTCAGCACATGAGCGTACTCAAGCGCCGTGGCAGCCGTTACGGGATAACCTGCCCGCCATGACCGACCCCACTACGGCACTCTCGTTCGGCGCGGCCGCGGCCCAGTACGACCGTTTTCGTCCCCGCTATCCGGAGGCGGCGCTGCGCTGGGCGCTGGACGGGCTGCACGCCGCCCGGGTGGTGGACCTCGGCGCCGGCACCGGCATCCTCACCCGCGGGCTGCTGGCGCTGACCGGGCCGGTGGCTCATGTCGTACCCGTGGAACCGGATCCGGGGATGCGGGCGCAACTGGCCGCCGTGACGCCGGGTGCGACGGCGCTCGCCGGCAGCGCCGAGGCGGTGCCGCTGCCTGACGCATCGACGGACGCCGTGCTTGTCGGGCAGGCCTACCACTGGTTCGACCGGGAGCGCGCACACGCCGAGGTGGCCCGCGTGCTGCGCCCCGGTGGCACGTTCGCGCCGGTCTGGAACATCCGGGACGAGCGGGTCGGCTGGGTGGCGGAGCTGACCAGGATCGCCCACCTCGGTGACAACGCCGGCGACGTGACCCAGCGGTACGCGGACTTCGGCGCCGCCTTCACCGAGGTCGAGGTGGGCGAGTTCCCGCACGCCACCACGCTCACACCGGACGAGGTGGTGGGCATGCTGCACACCCGCTCGTACTGGCTGACCGCCGACGCGGGCGAGCGGCGGCGGGTCGACGCGGAGCTGGCTGAGCTGTTCGCCGCCCACCCGGACCTGGTCGGCCGGGACGCCGTGGAGCTGCCGTACCGCACGATGGTGCTCCGGGCGCGGCGGCGTTAAGAAGGGGCCCTTCCTCTACCGGAGGCGTTAAAAGGGGGCCCTTCCTTGCACCTCAGACGTTGCGGTCGTAGACCATCCGCAGGCCGATCAGCGTGATCATCGGCTCGTGGTGGGTGATGGTGTGGCACTCGCCGAGCACCAGCGAGGCCAGGCCGCCGGTGGCGATGACCGCCTTCACGCCGCCCAGTTCCTCGGACATCCGCTCGACGATCCGGTCCACCTGCCCGGCGAAGCCGAAGTAGAGCCCGGCCTGGAGGCACTCGACGGTGTTCTTGCCGATCACCGAGCGCGGCCGGGTCGCCTCCACCTTGCGCAGCTGGGCGGCCCGGGCGGCCAGCGCGTCGAAGGAGATCTCGATGCCGGGCGCGAACGCCCCGCCGAGGAACTCCCCCCGGCTGCTGACCAGGTCGAAGTTGGTGGTGGTGCCGAAGTCCACGACGATCGACGGCCCGCCGTAGAGCGTGTACGCGGCCAGCGTGTTCACCACCCGGTCCGCGCCCACCTCCTTCGGGTTGTCGATGGCGAGCTGCACGCCGGTCCGCACACCCGGCTCGACGATCACGCTGGGCAGGTCGGCGTAGTACCTGTCGAGCATGGTGCGCAGCGAGCGCAGCGCGGCCGGCACCGTCGAGCAGGCGGCCACGCCGGTGATCTCCACGGCGTCCCCGGCGAGCAGTCCCCGGAACATCAGACCCAGCTCGTCCGCAGTGGAACGGGCGTCGGTCTTGATCCGCCACGAATGCACCAGCTTGTCGCCGTCGAAGGTCGCCAGCACGGTGTTCGTGTTTCCGATGTCGATGCAGAGCAGCACAGCGGCAGCCTAGACGTCGCGCAGGTCGAGGGCGATGTCCAGGATCGGCGAGGAGTGCGTGAGCGCGCCGACGGAGAGGAAGTCGACGCCGGTCGCGCCGTACTCGGCCGCCATCGGCAGCGTCAGCCCGCCGGTGGCCTCCAGCTCCGCCCGGTCGCCCACCGACGCCACCACCTCGCGCAGCTGCGCCGGGGTCATGTTGTCCAGCAGCAGGAACCGGGCCCCCGCCTCGACCGCCTCCACCGCCTCGGCCGGCGTGTCCACCTCGACCTGCACCGCGACGTCGGGGAACGCCTCCCGCACCCGGCGGAACGCGGCACCGATCCCGCCCGCGGCGACCTTGTGGTTGTCCTTGATCATGGCGACGTCGTACAGGCCCATCCGCTTGTTGGTGCCGCCACCGGCCCGGACCGCGTACTTCTCCAGCGCCCGCAGGCCCGGCGTGGTCTTGCGGGTGTCCAGCACCGTCGCCTTCGTGCCGGCCAGCGCGTCGGCCCAGGCCCGGGTGTGCGTCGCCACCCCGGACATGCGGGACAGCAGGTTCAGCGCCGTCCGCTCGGCGGTCAGCAGCAGCCGGGTCGGCCCGGTCACGGTGGCCAGCACGTCGCCGCGCGCCACCCGCTGCCCGTCGCGGGCCACGAGCGAGACCTCGACCGTACGCCCCGCGCCGGTCACCTCGCCGACCAGCTCGAACACGGCGGCGGCGACCGGCAGTCCGGCCACCACGCCGTCGGCGCGCGCCACCAGATCGCCCGTGTCGTGCTGCTCGTCCGGGATGGTGGCCACGCTCGTGACGTCGAGGAAGCCGGGCCCCAGATCCTCGCGCAGCGTGTCGACGACGACGTGCCGGACCCGCTCCGGGTCCAGGCCGCCGTCCCGCAGCGCCCGCTCCGTCGACTCCCTCATGAGTGGTTCTCCTCCCAGCGCTCGGCCACGATGCCGTCCGTACCCACCTCGGCCACCAGGTGGCCCAGCCACCTCTCGTCGGCCGTCGGGAAGTCCTCCCGCCAGTGGCAGCCCCGCGTCTCCTGGCGCGCGTACGCGGCCGCGACCAGCGTCGACGCCACTGTCAGCAGGTTCGTCGCCTCCCAGTCGGCGGTACGCGGCACGCCCCGGCCCGCGCCCAGCCCGGTGAGCGTGGCGGCGGTGGCCTCCAGCGTCCGCGCCGACCGGAGCACGCCCGCGCCCCGGGTCATCGCCCGTTGCAGCTCCGCCGTGCCCGTCGCCGGCACCAGCGCGCCCGGACCGCCCACCCAGGCGCCGGTCTCCGCCGGGCGGGCCTGCTCGGGCAGCCCGGCGGCGATGTCCTCGGCGATCCGGCGGGAGAAGACCAGCCCTTCCAGGAGCGAGTTGCTGGCGAGCCGGTTGGCGCCGTGCACGCCGGTGCAGGCGACCTCGCCGCACGCGTACAGGCCGGGGATGGAGGTGCGCCCGCGCAGGTCGGTCCGGACGCCGCCGGAGGCGTAGTGCGCGGCCGGCGCGACCGGGATCAGGTCGGTCGCCGGGTCCACGCCGATGGCCAGGCAGGACGCCACGATGGTGGGGAACCGCCGGGCCAGGAAGTCGCCGCCCAGGTGCCGGGCGTCCAGGAACACGTGGTCGGCGCCGGACGCGAGCAGCACCCGGTGGATGCCCTTCGCGACCACGTCCCGGGGTGCCAGCTCGGCCAGCTCGTGCTGACCGACCATGAACCGCTTGCCGTCGCCGTCGACCAGGTGCGCGCCCTCGCCGCGCAGCGCCTCGGAGACCAGCGGCTGCTGGGCCAGCCCCGCGCCCGGCCCGCCGGCCGGCACGATCAGCGCGGTCGGGTGGAACTGGACGAACTCCACGTCCGTGACCGCCGCGCCCGCGCGCAACGCCAGCGCCACCCCGTCCCCGGTGGAGACCGCCGGGTTGGTGGTGGCGGCGAAGATCTGCCCCATCCCGCCGGTGGCCAGCACCACCGCGCGGCCGAGGATCGCCCCGACGCCGTCCTCGCTGCCCTCGCCGAGCACGTGCAGCGTGATGCCGCAGGCCGGGCCGAGCCCGCCCGGCCCGTCGCCGGGAGCGCGCAGCAGGTCCAGCACCAGAGCGTGCTCGACCAGCCGGATCCACGGATCGCGGCGGACCGCGTCGTGCAGCGCCCGCTGCACCTCCGCGCCGGTGGCGTCGCCGCCGGCGTGCACGATCCGGTCGGCCCGGTGGCCGCCCTCCCGGGTCAGCATCAGCGACCCGTCCGGGTTGCGGTCGAACTCCGCCCCGATACGCATCAGCTCGCGCAGCCGGGTCGGACCCTCGGCCACGAGCGCGCGGACCGCCGCCGGGTCGCACAGGCCGACGCCGGCGACCTGCGTGTCGTACGCGTGCGCGTCCGGGGTGTCCGCCGGGTCCAGTACGGCGGCGATCCCGCCCTGCGCCCAGCGGGTGGAGCCCTCGTCCATGTCGACCTTGGTGACCACCGTGACGTGCAGGCCCGCCTCGCGCAGGTGCAGCGCGGCGGTCAGCCCGGCCACACCGGAACCGACGACGATCACGTCTGTCGTCTCCACCCAGCCGGGGGCTGGTGCGGCGAGCAGCCGGGGAAGCGCCGGCAGGTCGACGGTCGGTAGGTCCATGAGCACAGTCAACCCGAAGCGAACTCGGCTCGGGCGCGGGGGGCGTGACGAGTGCGGTCCGCTACCTCGTCCGGCGCGGCAGGGCGGCCGGTCCGCCGCCCTTGAGCGAGGTGGTCACCGTCCGGTCGCTGAGCCACAGGTAGCAGCGCACGCCCCGGTCGCCGACCGCCCAGCGACCGGCCGCGGGCGGGCGGACCACCACGTCGCTGCGGTAGCGCAGGAAGGCGTCGGCGGGCACCCCCGCGTACCGGGCGATCACGCCGAAGCAGCCGTCGTAGAGCGGCACCCAGTCCTCCGGCTTCTTCGGATACGGGTGGTCCGGCGCGACCCACACCCCGACGAACTCGGCGTCGTGCGCCACGGTGCAGTCGACCGGGGTGAGCCGCTGCACGCGGCCCGCGTCCCGCCCGGTGCGCTGGCAGCCGAGCCGGAGCGGGGACGGCGTCTTGAGCGCGTCGCGCAGGCTGCCCGTCCGGGTGACCACGGTGGCCGCCGCCTCGACAGTGGTCAGCTCGGTCAGGTCGCACCGGTACCAGCGGGAGCCGGCCGTCCAGCCCGCGCCCGTCGGCACCGCCACCGCCAGCCGGAGCCGCCCGGCACGCCAGTCGTCACCCACGTACCCGGTGGCCCGCTTGTCGCAGTCGGCGAACGCGGTACGCAGGTCGGGTGAGGTGAGCGGCGGCGGGGTGGGCCGGTCGGCGGTGAACGCACCGACGTGCACGGTCTCCACCCGGTGTGGCAGCTCGCAGCCGACCGGCGCGTACGCGGTCAGGCCGACGCTCGGGGTGAAGTCGGCGACCTGGCAGACCCCGGCGGCCGGGGTGAACGGCCCGGGAGCCGCCATCGCGGCCCAGTCGTCGGTGAGGTCGCCGTCCAGCCCGCCGGCGTCGGCACAGCCGGTCAGGGCGGCGCCCGCGACCATCGCGGCGACCAGGAAGCTCATCGCACGGCGCATCGCGGCCTCCCCCAGCCGACGACCGTCGGTCCCCGACGGTCTGCCCAGGGTAGCCGAAAATGACCTTCCGGTGACAGACCGCGTTCCCCGCCCGCCCGCCCCGCCGATCTTGCACTAGCCGCCCCGGCAAACCGCCGTGAAGGGGTGACGGAGGGGCCGCAACTGCAAGATCAACGGCGAGAGGCGGCGAGAGGGTTGGGGACGGGGGCGCCTGCCGTGCCGGGGGCCGCCGTCGCCGGGTCGGCCGAGAGGTCGACGACCCTGTTGTCGGCGTCGACGTGCACCACGCGGGGGTGGTACGCGCGGGCCTCGGCGTCGTCCATCTGCCCGTACGAGATCAGGATGACCAGGTCACCGGGGTGCACCAGGTGCGCGGCGGCGCCGTTGATGCCGATCACGCCGCTGCCCCGCCGGCCCGGGATCACGTACGTCTCCAGCCGGGCGCCGTTGGTGATGTCCACGATCGCGACCTGCTCGCCGGGAAGCAGGTCCGCCGCGTCGAGCAGGTCCTCGTCCACCGTCACCGAGCCGACGTAGTGCAGGTCGGCCTGGGTCACGGTGGCCCGATGGATCTTCGACTTGAGCATGGTCCGCAGCATCGGGGTGCCTTTCCGCTTTCGTGATGGGGTTCAGGGACGCGGCGCGAGGTGGATCGCCGTGTTGTCGATCAGGCGGGTGGCGCCGACCCAGGCCGCGATCAGCAGCCGGGCCGGACCGGCGACCGGGCCGGGTTCGAGCTCGGTGTCGGTGAGCACCAGGTAGTCCAGGCGGGCGTCCGGCACGTCGAAGGCCCGGTGCGCGGCGGCCAGCACAGTACCCGCGTCCGCACCCCGCTCGGCCGCCGCCGCGCCGGCCCGCAACGCGGCCGACAGGCTCAGCGCGATCTGCCGCTGCTCCGCCGACAGGTACCGGTTACGGCTGGACATGGCCAGCCCGTCCGGTTCCCGTACGGTCGGCACGCCGACGACCTCGGTCGGCACGTCGAGGTCGCGGACCATCCGGCGGACCAGGGTGAGCTGCTGGTAGTCCTTCTCGCCGAAGAAGGCCAGGTCGGGGCGGGTGAGCTGGAGCAGCTTCATGACCACGGTGAGCACGCCGTGGAAGAAGCCGGGACGGCTCAGGCCCTCCAGGTCCTCGCCGAGCGGCCCCGGGTCGAGCCGCACCGTCGGGCGGCCCTCCGGGTACATCTCGCTGACCGACGGCGCGAACACCACGTCCACCCCGGCCCGGCGGCAGATCTCCAGGTCGGAGTCGAGCGTGCGCGGGTAGCGGTCGAAGTCCTCGTTCGGGCCGAACTGCAGCGGATTCACGAAAATCGTGACGATGACGTGGCCGGCGCGCTCGCGGGCGGCCCGCAGCAGCGCCTCGTGCCCGGCGTGCAGCGCGCCCATGGTCATCACCACGCCGACCGGGCCGGCCATCGCCTCGCGGGCCGCCGCCAGTTCCTTGCGTGTGTGCAGCACCTCGGCCATCAGGCCGCCACCTCGATTCCGTCGAGCACGTCGTGCAGCGCGGCCGCGTCCGCCGGGCGGAGGCGGCCGACCGCGACGGCACGGTCCGCCGTCCGTCGTGCCAACGCCAGATACGCGGGTACTGATTCCGGCGCGGTCCGCGCCAGCCGGTCCAGATGCCGGCGTACGGTACCCGCGTCGCCTCGCGACACCGGGCCGGTCAGCGCGTCGTCGCCCAGCCGCAGCGCGTTCTCCAGCGCGGCCCGCAGCAGCGGGGCGAGTACCTTCTCCGGCCGCTCCACCCCGGCGTCACGCAGCCGGTCGGCCGCCTCGTTGACGAGCGTCACCAGATGGTTCGCGCCGTGCGCGAGTGCCGCGTGGTAGAGCGGGCGGTCGTTCTCCCCGACCCACTCCGGTACGCCGCCCAGGTCGGCCACCAGCCGGGCCGCGAACGGGCGCAACTCGGCCGGGGCGGTCACCCCGTAGGAGATGCCGGGCAGGCGGGACAGGTCGTCCGGCGTGCCGGTGAAAGTCATCGCCGGGTGCAGCGCGAGCGGCCGGGCGCCCGCCTCGACGGCCGGGGCCAGCGCGGCGAGCCCGTGCGCGCCGGACGTGTGCGCCACCACCTGGCCGGGGCGCAGCGCGCCGCTCGCGGCCAGGTCCGCGACCATGCCCGCGAGCGCGTCGTCCGGGACCGCGACGATCAGCAGGTCGGCGGCGGCGCGGGCCACGGCGGGCGCGGAACGGTGCGAGGTCTGGGGCAGCAGCAGCGCCAGCCGGGCCTTCGTCGCGCCCGAGGCGCCGGACGCGGCGACCACCCGGTGACCGGCGGCGGCGAGGGCCGCGCCCAGTACGGCGCCGACCCGGCCGGCGCCGAGGACGCCGACGGTGAGGGTACGCGGGAAGACGGGCGGGGCAGTGGTGGCCCGGGGGCGCAGCGGTGCGCTCATGGCAGCGATCCAGTCCTCGAAGGGGGTACCGGTCGATGGCAAGTATGCGCCCGGGTGACAGACCCGAAACAAGAAGGTGTGAAAACCTTCACGGGCCGCCGGAAGCCGCAGCTGCGGTGGCGGGCAAACCGCCCGTTCGGGTACGTCCCGTAGGGTCGGCACGGTGACCTCCCCGCTGCGCTGGCGCGACGCGATGGAGCGGGCGCTGTACGGGCCGGACGGCTTCTTCGTCTCCGGCGCCGGGCCCGCCGCGCACTTCCGGACGAGCGTGCACGCCTCGCCCGTCTTCGCCGCCTGCCTGGTCCGGCAGCTCGAAGCGGTGGACGCGGCGCTGGGGCACCCGGCCCGGCTGGACGTGGTGGACGTGGGCGCGGGCCGGGGCGAGCTGCTCCGGGCGCTGCTGGCACAGGCCGCACCCGAGCTGGCCGCCCGAATCCACCCGGTGGCAGTGGAGCTGTCGCCCCGCCCTGCTGACCTGCCGCCGGAGATCGACTGGCAGGCTGACATCCCCGACGGGATAACCGGCCTGCTCCTGGCTGCCGAATGGCTGGACAACGTCCCGGTGGACGTGGCGGTCCACACCCCGGCGGGCTGGCGCCTCCTCGTGGTGGACCCTGCAACCGGCGTGGAGACGGTGGGCCCTGCCCTCTCCCTCTCCGAAACCACCTGGCTGGCCCACTGGTGGCCCCCCGACCCCACCCTGCGTCCCACCCCCGTTCCCACCCTGTCGCCCCCGGTGATCAAGGAGTTTGTGGCCGCGGAGGGCCCGGATCAGGACACAAACTCCTTGATCAACGCCGAGGGCGGGGGCGGGGTGAGGGCGGAGATCGGGTGGTCGCGGGATGAAGCCTGGGCCGGGGCAGTGGGGAAGGTTGCGCGCGGGCTGGCGCTCGCGGTGGACTACGGGCATCTGCGTCGCACGCGTCCCCTTGACGGGACGCTGACCGGGTATCGGGGTGGGCGACAGGTGCCGCCGGTCCCGGACGGGTCGTGCGACGTGACGGCGCACGTCGCCATGGACTCGGTCGCCTCCGCCGGTGAGCGGGTCGCGCGGTGCGCGTACTCCCTGGTCTCTCAGCGGGAGGCGCTGCGGGCGCTCGGGGCCGACGGCGGGCGACCGCCGCTGAGCCTGGCCTCCCGCGACCCGGCCGGCTACCTGCGGGCGCTGGCCGCGGCGTCGGCGGCGGCCGAGCTGACCGACCCGGCCGGGCTCGGCGGGCACCTGTGGCTGCGGCAGCCGGTCGGCGTCGCGCTCGACGCGGTCGTGGCACGATGACGGGCATGACCACGGACGCCGCCGACCTCCGCGAGCTGACAGTCGGTACCGGCGCCGGCGGTGAGCAGCTCGGCACCGACATGGTGCTCAACATCGGGCCGCAACACCCCTCCACGCACGGCGTGCTCCGGCTGAAGCTGGTGCTCGACGGGGAGCGGGTGGTCGCCGCCGAGCCGATCGTCGGCTACATGCACCGGGGGGCGGAGAAGCTCTTCGAGGTACGCGACTACCGGCAGATCATCGTGCTGGCGAACCGGCACGACTGGCTGTCGGCGTTCTCCAACGAACTGGGTGTGGTGCTCGCTGTCGAGCGGCTGATGGGCATGGAGGTGCCGGAGCGCGCCACCTGGCTGCGGATGGCGCTGGCCGAGCTGAACCGGGTGCTCAACCACCTGATGTTCCTCGGCTCGTACCCGCTGGAGATCGGCGCGATCACGCCGATGTTCTACGCGTTCCGGGAACGGGAGACCATCCAGGCCGTGATGGAGGAGGTCTCCGGTGGCCGGATCCACTACATGTTCAACCGGGTCGGCGGCCTGAAGGAGGAGGTGCCAGCCGGCTGGACCGGGCGCGCCCGCGCCGCCATCGCCGAGGTACGCCGCCGGATGCCCGACCTGGACGACCTGATCCGGCGCAACGAGATCTTCCTGGCCCGTACCGTCGGGGTCGGCGTGCTGTCCGCCGCCGACGCCGCCGCGTTCGGCGCGTCCGGGCCGGTCGCCCGCGCCTCCGGGCTCGACCTCGACCTGCGTCGCGACGAGCCGTACCTGGCCTACGACCAGCTCGACGTGCCGGTGGTGACGAAGACCGCCGGTGACTGTCACGCCCGCTTCGAGGTGCTGCTCGACCAGGTGTACGTCTCGCTCGACCTCGCCGAGCAGTGCCTGGACCGGGTGGACCGGATCAGCGGGCCGGTGAACACGCGGCTGCCGAAGGTGTTGAAGGCGCCGGAGGGGCACACGTACGCCTGGACCGAGAACCCGCTCGGCATCAACGGCTACTACCTGGTGTCCCGGGGCGAGAAGACGCCGTGGCGACTCAAGCTGCGCACCGCCTCGTACGCGAACGTGCAGGCGCTGTCGTCGCTGCTGCCCGGCTGCCTGGTGCCGGACCTGATCGCCATTCTCGGCTCGATGTTCTTCGTGGTGGGCGACATCGACAAGTAGCAGTCGCGGCGGCCGTGAACGGGTAGCAGTCGCGGCGGCCGCGCTCAGCGGGGCACGGTCAGCGCCAGCGGTCGCCGGTGTCCCGGGGTGGCCGGCCGTGTCCACCGTGCTCCGGGTTGCGCCACTCCGGCTCCGCCGGCCACCGTTCCGGCTCGGGCCGACGCCACTCCGGGTCCGGCTGACGCCACTCCGGCTCGGCCTGGCGCCACTCCGATTCGGGCTGACGCCATTCCGATCCGGGCTGACGCCACTCCGGAGGTGGCTGGCGCCATTCCGCCTGGCCGCTGCGCTGCGTCGGCGGCCGCCACTCGTCCGGCACCGGCACCCCACCGGCAGGCAGCCCCGGGTGGCTCTCCCCGGACCAGCGGGCGTCCGGTCCGCCCGGCCCGTTCGCGTCCGGCCCGCCGCCGCGTACCGAGGCCCACCGGTCCTCGACCCGGTACTCGGTGCCGCCGCCGTCGGCGTGCACGGCGGCCCGCCGTTCCCCGAGCCGGATCTCCCGGCCCGCACCGTCGTCGCGGACCGCGGCCCACCGGTTGCCGGCACGCATCTCGGACCACTGGTCGCCGTCGGTGCCCGCCCGGCCGTCCGCCGGTACGTTCGCTGCGGCTGAGGGCCAGTCGCTCGCCGACCGACCGGCCCGGTCGGCATCGCCGCCGGACCAGTGCCGCTGCTCCTCCACATCCGTCCGCCCCTGGTCGCTCGACCACCCACCCCCGGCGGTACGCCCCGACCAGCCCTGGTCCCCGGCGGAAGGCCCGGACCAGCCGTGCTCCCCGGCGGCGGCCCGGCCGACACCCGCCCACGGATGCTCGGTACCGGGACGCCCGGGGTCGGTCCACGAGTGCCCGTCGGCTGCGGCACCCCGGCCACCCTCGTCGGACCCGGCCCGGCGGCCGGACCGGTCGTCCCGGCCCGGGTCGCGGTGTCCCGTGCGCCAGTGGTCGGCCGCGTCCGCGCCCCGGGACCGGTCCTCGTCCTGCCAGCCGCCGCGGAATCCGCCGTACCGGGTGCCGGTCGGCTCACCACCGCCGACGATCGTGTGCCGGGTGGTGACGTGCACCGTCTCGGTGTGGTGGACCACGCCGACCGGGCGGGTTTCCGGCCGATCGACCCGCTCGGGCACCCGCCCCGCGCCGTACACCCCGCTCGCCGGCCGGTCCGGACGTACGGTGGCCCGCGCCGGCTCGGCGTCGTGCCGGCCGGTCCGCGCCGGTTCCGAGTCGTAGCGGCCGACTCCAGGCGACTCGGCGCCGTAGCGGCCAGCCCGGGACGACTCGGCGTCGTAGCGGCCCGCCCGGGACGGCTCGGCCTCGTAGTGGCCGCCCCGGGACGGGTCGGCGTCGTGGTGGCCGGTCCGGGGCGGATCCGTGTCGTAGTCGGTTCCGTAGCGGCCGCCGGAGTACGCCGGCCGGGCCGGTTCGTCGTCGTCCCGACTGGCCGGGTGCGCCCGGCCGGCGTCAGGCGTGCCGGTGACCGGCACCCGGGCCGCACCGCTGGGGCGCTCCGGCGCCGACGCGGAGGTCGACGCCGAGGCGGACGCGGGCGCGGAGGCCAGTCCGGCCGCGGCCGCGTCGAGCCGGTGCCGTACCGCGCCGGCCACCTCCTCGGCCCGGCGTGCCTGGTCGAGCGCCTGGTTGCCGCGCTGGGCGGCGGCCACGATCTCGGCTCGCAGCTCCCGCCGGAGCTGCACCAACTCCTCGCGCAGTTCCTCGGACGCCGCGCCCCCGGAACCGCTCTCCGGCCGCAGCGCGATGGACAGACCGATGAGCACGACGGCGAGGATCGCCACGACGGCGCCGAACCGGAGCGAGCCGTTGCCGTCGGCGATCAGCAGGATGAGCGCCGCCAGGGGAGCCAGCCCCACACCGACCCAGAACAGGACGGTGAGCAGGGTGGGCGTGCTCTTTTCGGCGGGCGCGACCGAGGCGGGCATGGCTGAGCAGAGTACCGAGAGTTCCACCCGAGGGGAACGGGTCGGCGCCACTCGATGAGCGGCCCGTCGAACCGGGCAGCCGTGCCGCCGGCCGGCACGCGTGGCGCCGGCCGGCGGTGGTGCGTCAGCTCGCGGCCAGCGCCGCGTCGGAGGAGAAGACCAGGCCGACGCTCGCCGAGCCGGTCTTCAGCGCGTTCTTGGTCTGCGGGCCGCCCGCGTCCAGCGAGCTGAACGAGCCGGCCTTGAAGTCGTAGACCTCGACCAGGCCGGCCTGGCACTTGGGCCGCTGCGGGCACTCCGGCGGCCCGGCCAGCACGGTGGCCTGCCCGGAGCACTTCTCCGCCAGCTCGGAGAGCGTGGACACGCCGTACTTGTCGGCGAACGCCTTGGTCACCGCGAACGCGTTCTGGTCCTGCGCCTGGGACGGCTGGCCGAAGACCAGGCCGGCCTTGTCACCCTCGGTCTTCAGCGCCGCGACCGTCTTGTCCAGCTCCGGCGAGGAGACGGGCTGGGCGTCCTTGCCGTTGGCCTTGGTGTTGAGGAACTCCGCCATGGTGGCGGCGTACTCCGGGACGACCTGGATCTGCCCCTTCTCCAGGGCCGGCTCGTAGAGCTCCCGGTTGCCGATGGTCTGCACCTTGACCTCGTAGCCGGCGGCGGTGAGCGCGATCTTGTAGAGCTCGGCGATGGTCTGGCTCTCGCTGAAGTTGCCGGCGCCGACAGTGATCTGGCCGCCCGGGCCCTTCTCGATCCCGTCGGTCACGCCGTTGGCGGACGCGAACTCCTGCGCCGCGACCTGGGGCGTCTTGCGGTCGACGTCGACCGCCCGGTTGAGCTGGATCAGCTTCGGGGTGTCGAGCTTCGCGGAGACCTTGTCCAGCGCGGCGACGAGCTGCGGCGTGGCCGCCTTCGCGTTGATCGCCGGGATGACGTTGTCGGTGTTCTGGAGCTTCTTGTCGTCGGTCAGGACGACGAGCTGGTCACCCGCCACCGGAGCACAGCCCGCACCCGAGGCGCCCTGCTCGGGCGCGTCGGTGCCGGACGAGCCTGCGTCCCCGCAGCCGGTGAGGAGAACAGCAGCGGTGAGTGCGCCGAGCGCCCCCGCGGCCAGTGTCGTACGCGCGCGCATTCAGTGCCCGCCTTCCGTGTCCCGGCGCGGCCCCCTCGGGCCGGCCGCGTGTCCGACGGGCGATCCGGACGGCCACCCGCGACTCCAGCCAATATCCTCCGCACCCGACCGACAAACTCGGAGCGGTTTTCGTCACCCGATCGTCACCGACGGCTCAACCGCCGGTCGTCGCAGCCGTCGCGCGGCGGTTCGCCCGCCTGCGTACGCGGCGCAGCGGGCGCGGCGTCACCAGCCGCTCCACCAGGGCGAGGATCCCCTCGACGAGCAGCGCCAACCCGGCCACCAGGACGCCGCCGGCGATGATCTGGCCGCCGCCGGCGGCGATGTCGAGCCCGAAGCCGGCCCGGATGATCTGGCCCAGCCCACCGCCGTTGACGAACGAGGCGAGCGCGGCGGTGGCCACCACCTGCACCGCCGCGGTGCGGAAGCCGGCCGCGAGGTAGGGCACGGCGAGCGGCAGTTCCACCCGGCGCAGCACCTGCCCGCCGGACAGACCCATCCCCCGGGCCGCGTCCCGGGCCTCCGGGTCGGCCTGCCGCACCCCGGTGTACGCGTTCGCCAGCAGCGGCGGGACCGCGAAGACCGCGAGCGCCACCACCACGGCCGGGCGGCCGAAGCCGAGGAACGTCAGCGGCAGGATGGTCAGCAACGCCAACGTCGGGATCGCCAGTGTGACGTTGGAGACCAGCAGGACCAGCCCGCCGCCCCGGCCGCTGTGCCCGAGCCAGAGCCCGATCGGCCAGGCCACCAGGCAGCCCAGCAGCACCGCCAGCGCGGAGATGCTGAGGTGCTCGCCGAGGCGGTCCAGCACGCCGCCGGGATTGGTCCAGTTCAGCGGGTCGTTCAGCCAGACCACTGCCTGCTCGACGGGGTTCACCGGGCGGACCTCCCGCGCAGCCAGGGGGTGAGCAGGCGTCCGATGCCCGCCAGCACCAGGTCGAGCACCAGCGCCAGCAGCACGCACAGCACCGTGCCGGTCATGATCTGCGCCTTGTAGAAGTTGTTCTGGAAGCCCCCGAAGATGAGCTGGCCGAGCCCGCCCCGGCCGACCACCACCCCGACGGTGACGAGCGCGACAGTCGACACGGTCGCGAGCCGTACGCCGGTGAGGATGCCGGGTAGCGCCAGCGGCAGCTCGATCCGGAAGAGACGGCCCCACCTGCCGTACCCCATGCCCTCGGCGGCCTCGCGCACCTCCGGCGGCACCTGGTTCAGCCCGGCCAGCGCGTTGCGCACGATGACCAGCAACGCGTACAGCGCCACCACGGTGAGCACGGTGATCGCGCCGATGCCCAGGTACGGCGCGAGGAACGCGAACAACGCCAGCGACGGGACGGTGTAGAGCACCCCGGTCACCGCCAGGATGGGCGCCGACAGTGACCGGAACCAGTACGCGAGCACCGCGAGCGGCAGCGCCACCAGCGCGGCGATCACCACGGCTCGGGCGGTGAGCGAGGTGTGCTCCCGCAGCGCGGCGAGGATCGTGTCAGAGTTGTCCCGCACGTACTGCCAGGAGAACCACGGATTACCCGGGTCGGCCCGGTAGCTCAGGTGGAGGGACACACGTGGACGGTACCCCGGGAGGCACCGCCGGAGGCGGCGCGGCGTCGATCACGCTGGAGCGCATCCGCAAGCGCTACCCGGACGGCACCGAGGCGGTCCGCGAGCTGAGCCTGGAGGTCAAGGCGGGCGAGCTGGTGGTGCTCATCGGCCCCTCCGGCTGCGGCAAGTCGACCGTGCTGCGGATGATCAACCGGTTGATCGAGCCGACCGACGGCCGGATCCTGCTCGGCGACGACGACGTCACCCGGGTCGATCCGGTGGAGTTGCGCCGCCGTATCGGCTACGTCATCCAGAATGTCGGCCTGTTCCCGCACCAGACGGTCGCCGCGAACGTGGCGACCGTGCCGGGGCTGCTGGGCTGGCCGAAGCAGCGGACCCGGGACCGGGTCGGCGAGCTGCTGGAACTCGTCGGTCTCGACCCCGCCCAGTTCGGCCGGCGGTACCCGCACGAGCTGTCCGGCGGGCAGCGGCAGCGGGTGGGCGTGGCCCGCGCGCTCGCCGCCGATCCGGTGGTGCTGCTGATGGACGAGCCGTTCTCGGCGGTGGACCCGATCGTCCGGACCCGCCTCCAGGAGGAGTTCCTGCGGTTGCAGGCCGAGGTACGCAAGACGATCGTGCTGGTCACCCACGACCTCGATGAGGCGGTCCGGTTGGGCGACCGGATCGCGGTGCTGTCCGAGGGCGGCCGGCTGGAGCAGTACGACGCACCCGCCGCGCTGCTCGGCTCGCCCGCCTCGGACTTCGTCCGCGAGTTCGTCGGCGCCGACCGGGGCATCCGGCGTCTCGCCGTGACCCCGGTGACCCGCGCGGTGCTCGATCCGCTCCCGGCCGACGGCGGCACCGGCCTGCCCACTGTGGCGCTCGGCGACTCGGCCTACGACGCGCTGGGCGCGCTGCTCACCTCCGGCACCGACCACGCGCTGGTCACCGAGGACGGCAGCCCGGTGGGGCTGATCGCCCGGAACCGGGTGTTGAGCCTCGGCGCGGTGGACAGCGCCTGACCGAACCGACCCATCGGCCCGGACGTTCACCGAACCGTCCGCGATCTGCCGTCGAGCCGCCGGCGCAGGCGGTAGGCTGACTGACGATCTGCCGCTGACGGGAAATGCGCGGCGGGCGGGAGGACGGGAACCCGGTGCAAGGGCGACGTGTGTTGGTCACCGATGCGGCGGACTTCCTCGGCCCGGCGGTCGTGCGGCGTTTTCGGCATGACGGCGCGGAGGTAACCGCGGTGACCAGTCGACTGCGGTCACGGGCGGAGGCCGACCGACTCGCGGCGGAACACGGCCCGTTCGACGTTGTGGTGGCGAACCTGGAGACAGCGATCACGGTCGCACCTACCACCGCCCACACGAACACACAGTGGTCGGCCGCGTTCGACGAACTCGTTCATCCCCTGTTCTGGCTGCTGGCGGCATGCCTACCGGGCATGATCCAGGCCGGCGGCGGCTCGGTAGTGGTCCCGACCTCCGCCACCGCCCTGCGGACGTCCTCGCATCCCATCGTCGCGTACGAGGCGGCCCGGGCGGCCCAGGTGGCGATCGTGCGCAGCGTCGGTTGGGAGGTGGCCGGTCAAGGTGTGCGGGTCAACGGCATCGCCCCGAACTTCATCGAGAACCCGTCCTACTTTCCTCCGGAGACCGCCGCCGACCCAGAGTTCCAGCAGGAGTTGCGGCGGGTGGTGCCGGCGCGGCGCCTCGGCGGCGCGGACGAGGCCGCGGACGTCATCGCCTGGCTCGCCTCAGCGTCCGCGTCCTACGTCGTCGGCGCGGTGATCCCGGTGGACGGCGGCTGGACCCTCGGGTAGTGCCTCCCCGACCGGCACTGCCAGCCCCGACCGACCCGAGACGGTGGTGCCGGCTCGGCGTCGAGGGCCCCGCGGATCAGCTCGCCGGCCCGGCCAGTGTCGCTTCCGGGAGGTCTTCCGCCCAGCGACGCAGCTCGTCGAGGAAGCCCAGGGCGGTCCGCCCCAAGGGAGTGATCAGGTAATGCACCGAAACCGGTGAGGTGTCCTGCACCTCGCGTGTCACCAGCCCCTGCCGCTCCAACTGTCGCAGCCGGTCGGTAACCATCTTCTTGCTGGCACCGCCGATCATCCGGGACAGGTCGTTGAATCGCACGGGCCCGTCCTTCAGGTGCCACAGGATGGAGCCCGTCCACTTGCCGCCCAGGATGCGCATCCCCCGTTCGACGGCGCAGGGAATTGCGCACGCGTTCTGCACGGTCGCCCGGCCTTGATCGTCCCGCGTGACCCTCGCCTCCACAGCCGACCCACCTCCTAAGGTTACTAAAAGTATACTGGTTGTCATTGGTTCCCGCCCGAGCGACCCTTGAGTCCGGCCGGTCGAAAAGCTGGCTCCTGTCGTGGGAAAGGACCAAGAACAATGCCGAACGCCCTGATCGTCAACGGGCACCACCCGTACGACTTCGCGCCGGGAACATTGAATGCGGCTCTCGTCGAACAGGCCAGGGGCCAACTCGGGGACCATGGGTACGAGGTGCGGGTGACCGAGGTCGCACAGGGCTACGACATCGAGTCCGAAGTTGCCAACCATCAGCGGGCTGACATGATCATCATGCAGTTCCCGGTCAACTGGATGAGCGTGCCGTGGTCGTTCAAGAAGTACATGGACGAGGTGTACACCGCGGGGATGGACGGCCGGCTCTGCGCCGGCGATGGCCGCAGCGCTGAGCGACCGAAGGTCGGTTACGGCAGTGGCGGTTCGCTGAGTGGGTCCCACTACCTGCTGTCCGTGACCTTCAACGCTCCCCGGGAGGCCTTCGACGACCCGGCAGAACCGTTCTTCCGGGGCGATTCGGTTGACGACCTGCTGCGCCCGGTACACCTGAATGCCCGCTTCTTCGGTCTCTCGCCGCTACCGACGTTCGCCGCCTTCGACGTGATGAAGAACCCCGAGGCCGAGGCCGACCTCAAACGCTTCGGCGAGCACCTGCAGGCCGTTCTTCGCTTGTCGTGAGCGGGTTCCCCAGCCCGACCAGGAAACCTAGTTCCCCGGCGCTCGCTCAGGCCCGGCCGCCGAGGCTCGCCAGACCGACGATCCAGCCGGCGAAGAAGCCGTACGTGACGCCGGTGCTTGCGGCCTGGAACGCGGCGAACAGCGAGCCCTGCGGGCCGAGGAGCGTGGCGAGCAGGGCACTGAGCCCGCCGGCGAGCGCGTACGCGCCCCAGCCGGAGAGGAACTGGCTGCCCGAGGACGTCACCCGGTCGACCTGCGGGCCGGGTAGCAGGTACAGCAGTGCCGCGGCCAGCACGAGCAGCAGGATCGCCCGCAGGTTGGTCGCGAACACGCCCTCGTCGGCCTGCCACCGCCAGGACGGCCAGGCGAGCAGCCGCAGGAACCAGCCACCGGCGCCGGTCGGGTCGGTGCCGCGCTGCGCCCAGTCCACGTACATCGGACTGCCGCCGACGGCGACGAGCAGAAACGCGGCGAGCGTGCCGGTGCCGGCGGCCGTGCCGTACCGGGAGACGGTGCGGGGGCGGTTGCTCAGAGCCATGCGGCGGTCAGTTCCCGGCCGGTCCCGCCGGGCAAACCTGCGCAACCGGCCGGCCGCCGCCGGCCGGCGGGCCGTCATCGACCTCAGTGCTTCATCAGGTAGTCGATGAAGGCGGCACGCAGCAGCGGCGCGGACTCGTCGTAGCCGTGCCCGGTCAGTTCACGCCAGAGCGCGTTCGCCTCGTCGATGGTCGGGCCGATCGAGTTCGGCGCGCCGTCCAGCGCGGCGGCCTCGTCGGCGTTGGGCAGGTGCCGCAGGACCGACCAGAAGAACTTCACGTCGCGGCGCTCGCGCGCCAGGTCGAACGCCTGCTCACGCAACTCCTCGGTGGAGAGCTTGTCGAGCTCGTCGAAGGTGCGGCCGCCGGGGGCAGGAGTCTCGCTCATGCCGCGAGCCTAACCGGCGAGATCAGCTTCGGCGCGCCGGACGCACGGCCGCCACCGTGGTCAGCGCTCGTCGGCGTCCCAGCGCCGGGGCTCGCTGTCCCAGCGCGGGGCCTCCCACGCCTGGACCGGGGTGTCGTCCTGGCGTACCGGCAGGACCGACGGCCAGGTATCGGCCGGCTCGGGCGGCGGCGTCATCGTCCAGCCGCCGCTCAACGCGCCGTCCCGGGCCGGGCGGATCGGGGCGGGTCCGGCCGCCGGCGCCGGACGGGGCCGGCCGAACGTCTCGACCAGCCGGGTGACGAGCAGCCCGGCGCCGAGCACGGCGCCGCCGAGCGCCCACCGGCTGACCGTCCAGCCGTACGGCACGGTCCAGGCCAGGAACACCACCACCAGGCAGACCGCGAACAGCGTGCCGAAGATGCCGCCGCGCCGCCCGTACGCGCTGGTGCCGGCGAGCATGACCGTGCCGACCGCCAGCACGGTCCAGTCCAGACCCGTGCCGGGCGCGACCGCACCGTCCCCGTTCGCCGCGATCAGCACGCCGCCGAGCATCGCCAGCACCGTGGACCCGGCGAGCGCCAGCGCGGTCACCGTGGCGGCCACCGCGCCGCGCCGCCGGGCCGGGTCGGCGACCGGGCGGAACCGGCCGATCAGCCGGCGTACCGGTTTCATCGCGGCGAACAGGCCACCGAGGACGGCGACCGCGGCGAAGCCGACGAAGAAGTACAGCGCGCTGCGGCTGGGGTCGTAGTCACCCTGCACCGTCACCGGACCGGTCCGCCGTTCCAGGTAGACGATCACGCCGGCCGCCCCGGCCAGGCTCGCCGCCCATCCGGGTACGTGCAGCACCACCACGGCCAGGGCGAGCGCCAGCCCGGCCACCGCCGCCACCGCCAGCGCCGGCAGCAGCGCCTCCCGCATCCCCCGGTCGCCCTGCTCGGCGAAGTGCAGCGCGGCGGCCAGCGCGACCGGGCCGATCGCCAGGTTCACCGCGCCGGCCCGCAGGCTCAGGCCGGCGGCGAGCGTGAGCAGGCCCAGCGCGGCCACGTCGACGAGCAGGGTCTTCAGCGCGCCGCCGCGCAGCGCGTCCGCGTCCTCCCGCCACAGCAGCCAGGCCATCGTCACCAGCCCGGCGAGCAGCACGAACTCCCAGAGCACGTGCACCGCGATCCGGTCCCGGCCGGGTTCGCCGTGCGCCGGGTCGTCGAAGACGTTCTCCAGTACGGCAGCGGGCACCCCGGACGACGTCTCCGGCGGCGCTGTCCGGCCCGCATCGTCGTACGCCATTGGCTCGCGCCTCCCCAGGTGGCCGCGTCCGGCCCACGGGCGGGCGGACCGGTGGCGGCCGTCGCTCTCCGGTCGCCAGGGACGGTACCGCCGGGCCGGGGTGGGGGGAACCCTCAGAGACGCCCGCGGGGCGTCTCCCGGTCGCCCGGCTCGCGGTCCTCGTCGTCCTCCTGCTCGGGGACGCGGCAGGAGCGTTCCAGCCAGAGTGCGGCCGCGACCAGCGCCAGCGCGGCGATCAGGCCGCCGAGCGCGGCGGGCCGGTCACCCACAGCCGCGTTCGTACGCTCCACGAAGAGCCAGCCGGTCAGCCCGGCGTAGAAGCCGGCGAAGATGGCTCCGGCCAGCGCGGACGCCTTGGCCAGCACCACGAACCGGGCCACCAGCAGCGGGTTCACCGGCTCCCGGCCGGGTCGCCGTTCGATCCGGCCCCGGGTGTTCACCGCCGCGTAGCCCTCCAGCACGGCCAGTCCGGCCAGCGTGATCACCGGCAGCCAGGGCACGTCGGGCGCGAAGTCGTAGTAGAAGCCGCTGATCAGCAGCCAGGCCGCCGCGGCGGCGGCCAGACCGGCCACCACCAGCGTGGAGGCCCGGGTCGGCCCCATCCGGAAGCGGTCGGGCCCCTGCGGGGAGCGGTCGGTGCTCACCGCACCTCCTCCACTCGCCACTGCCGGGCCACGATCCACCGGGTCATGTGTCCGACTCTAGCGTCAGATCGGGCCGCGGGCTCAGTTCCAGGGCGTCCCCGGCGAGCGGCTCGGCGTTGAGCAGGTCGGTCAGCCAGCCGTGCCCGGGCAGCCGGCCGTGCGGCTCGATGTCGATCCACGGGCGCAGCACGAAGGCGCGCAGGTGGGCCCGGGGATGCGGCACCGTCAGCTCGGGATCGTCGCGCAGCACCGGCTCTCCGGCGTCGTCCCAGACCGCGATCACGTCCACGTCCAGCGTGCGCGGCCCGTACCGCCGCTGCGGGTCGCGGGCACGCCCGGCCGCCGCCTCCGCGGCCCGGGCCCGGGCCAGCCAGTCCTCCGGCGCCGCCGCCGGGTCCGCGACCATCACCGCCGCGTTCAGGTACGCGGGCTGGTCGGCGTCCCCCCACGGTGGAGTCTCGTAGACACCCGAGACCACCAGCACCCGGTCGCCGAGCGCGGCCACCGCGCCGCGCAGGTGGCCGAGGCGGTCGCCGAGGTTGCTGCCGATCGACAGCACGGCCCGGGTCATCGGGTACGCCGCATCGTGACCGCGACGTCCCGGAAGGCGTGCGGGATCGGGGCCTCCGGCTTGTGCACTGTCACCGTCGCGGCGGCCACCAGCGGCTCGGCCAGGCAGACCGCGAGCAGCCGGTCGGCGAGTGCCTCGATCAGGTTCACCGGCTCGCCGGTGATCACCGCGACCAGGCGTTCGGCGAGTTCGCCGTAGTGCACGGTGTCGGTCACCTCGTCCGAGCGCGCGGCCGGTCCCAGGTCCAGTTCGAGCACCGCGTCGACCACGAACTCCTGCCCCTGGGCGCGCTCGAAGTCGTAGACGCCGTGGCGGCCGTGCGCGCGCAGGCCGGTCAGCTCGATCCGGTCGGTCATCGGTCGCCTCCGCTCGTGCCGGTGGCCGCTTCCGCCGGCCGCTTGCCGCCGGTCGGTGTTTCCGTCCGCGGCGCGGTCGCGGGCCGTGCGCCGTGCGCGGTGGCGAGCCGGGGGCTGCCGGTGGCGCGCCAGACGGCGAGCGCGTCGGCGGTGCCGCGGACGTCGTGCACGCGTACCCCCCAGGCGCCGGCCGCGACGGCGAGCACGCTCGTCGCGACGGTCGCGGCCTCCCGCCCGGCGGTGGGCCGGGGTTCGCCGGCCGGATCGGCGAGCAGCCGGCCCAGATAGGACTTGCGGCTGGCGCCGAACAGCACCGGGAAGCCCAGGGCGACCAGCTCGGGCAGGCGGGCGCTCAGCGCCCAGTTGTGCGCGGCGGTCTTCGCGAAACCCAGGCCCGGGTCGACGATGATCCGGTCGGCGGCCACCCCGGCGGCCAGCGCGGCGTCGACGCGCCGGCTCAGCTCGTCCCGGACCTCGGCCACCACGTCGGTGTACGTGGCCAGCTCACGCATCCCCCGCGAGTGTCCCCGCCAGTGCATGAGCACCCAGGGGCAGCCGGCGTCGCGGACCACCCGGGCCATGTCCGGGTCGGCGAGGCCGCCGGAGACGTCGTTGACCACGTACGCGCCGGCGGCGAGGACCGCCTCGGCGACCCGGGCGCGGCTGGTGTCGATGCTGACCCGGATGCCGGCGGCGCTCAGCTCGCGGACCACCGGCAGCACCCGGGCGGTCTCCGTCTCCGCGTCGACCCGGTCGGCGCCGGGCCGGGTGGACTCGCCGCCCACGTCGATCAGGTCGGCGCCGTCGGAGCGCAGTCGCACCCCGTGTGCGACGGCCGCGTCCAGATCGGCGTATCTGCCGCCGTCGGAGAAGGAGTCGGGCGTGACGTTGAGGACGCCCATCACCACCGGGGTCTCCGCCCGTACCAGATCGGTCACGGACCCGACAGTACCGTTCCCCGGCAGGGCTTCCGGCTACCGGGCGAGCGGACGATGCGGCACCCCTGACGTGCGCATTGGAACAGGTGTACGATCGGTCATCCGGGTCGTCGGGGGTCGACTCTTCACGGCTTGTCGCAAAGGTGGCCGGGCCGTACGCTTTGGAATTGCCCAGCATCGAGATGGCGAAGCCTGGAGGGAGGGCCGAAGCGGGAAGAATCCCCCCAAAACTCACCACTCTGCGTGGTGGGTGACGGACGCAGCGTTGACGGCGCTGTCTCTGACGAGCACGATCCCGCCAGGCTTGCCTACTTGCACCAACGCGGCGCCGCCGGCCGCGACCTTGGGGAGGTTTCCAGTGATCGCCATCGAGCTCATGGCAACGGCGTCCAGTGCCGTGGACCACGCGCTCCAGACCCTGGCGTCGACTCCACTCGCCGAGCCGGCCCCGAAGGGCATCGACACCGACAACGTCGTCACCTTCTTCGCCAGCAAGATCGCGCCGATCCTGCTCGCGGTCCTCGGGGTGATCTTCATCGGCCGGGCCAGCCGGGGTGAGATCTCCAAGGTGCTGACCAGCTCGGCCATCGCCATCATCGGCCTGGCCTTCATCGCCGGAGCGGCAACACTCTTCTTCGTCGGCGACTACCTGATCAACCTGATCTTCGAGTAGGGCGCTGGGCGACGATGCGGCTGCGCACCGACGACGACATCTACCGGGCACGCCTCGTCTACCTGGGGCCGCCCGGGTACACCCTTCCCGTTCACCTGCCGTACGCCCAGTACGGCCTGTTCATGCTGCTCGTACCCCTCTACATGTTCATCCACTGGTTGTTCACGCTCCAGGTCGAACTGTTCCCCGCCTGGGAGATCTCGCTGGCGATCGTGACGACCTCGTTCATCTTCCGGTACGTCGACCCGGACCGGCCCGCGCGCATGGTCATCCGGACCGCGCTGACCGACTGGCGACGCACCCGGGAACCGGCCACCGAGCAGCGGGATCCGCGGCTCGTCGCGAGCCGGATCAGGATCCGGGAGGAACTGGCATGACCGGGCGTACGACAACCGTGCAGACGAACGACGCGGGTGAGGCGGTCGCATGAGTCGCTCTTCCACGCCGGGTTCCCCGGCCGGGCGCCCGGCCGGGCCCACCGGTAACCGTGCGCGATCGTTCGACTACCCACCGGACGAGGATCTGGACGAGGTCGTCCTGGACAGCGCGCTCGTCACGAGCCCCGGGCACGGCCGCGTCGGCGTCTTCCAGCCGCCGCGACCGCTCAGCCCGCGTGAGCCCGTACGCCCCGACGGCGACATCGACTCGCCCTTCCTCGACCTGTTCGGCGGCGCACAGCCCCGGCGGCGTCCCGCCGCGTCCCCGCCGCCCGCACCGGTCGAGCCGGTGGTGGCGCCGCCCCGCCGCGGTGTCGGCCGCGAGCCCCTCCCGATCCCGCACCAGCCCGCCGTGCCGGTCGAGCCCGCGCCCCGGGCCGAACCGGAACCACCGGCCCGCGAGCAGACCCCTGGGGTACGCGCGGTCGGGCGCCCTCGGCCCGAGCCCGTGCCGCTGCCGGTCGAGCCGCCCCTGCCCGACCCGCCCGCCGCGCTCGCCCCGCCGCCGTCGCGGAGCCGGGTGCCGCAGCAGGCCGGTGACCGGCTGCCCGCGCTCCGGCCCCCGGCCGAGCCCGAGCCGGCGCTCCCGCCGCCCCCGCCGATCCCCGCGCCCGCCGACCACCGGGAGCCGGATCTCGCTCCGGCGGACCCGCTCGCGGCCGGCGCAGTCCCGTCCCGGGAGGTCGGCCGCCCGGCGCACCGCGAGGTGGCGCCGCCCCGGCAGCGCACGCCGGAACGCCGGAACCGGCCGACCAAGCCGGTCCGGGTCCGCGCCCCGAAGATCAAGTTCGGCGACCGCGATCCGTCGGTCGAGCTGGCCGTCACCGAGATCGCCGGCCACCTCACCTTCACCCCGAACACGGTCACCGCCTGGTACTGGCTGCCCGAGGTGCGGTGGGCGTTCCGGCCGGACGCCGAACGCGAGGCCCTGCTCTCGGCGATCTCCGAGCAGTACGCCGGACTCGCCGGGTTCCGGCTGCACCTGCGCCGCACCACCCGGCCCTTCCCGGCCGACGAGTGGGCCCGCACCATCGACGCGCACACCGCCACCCCGCTGCCCGACGTACCCGGCACCACCGGCTGGGCCGACCACCTGGTCGCCGCCCAGCGGCACCTGATGGCGGTCAACCATGCCGAGGGCCAGACCTACCTCGGTGTCACGTTCGCCCGCCGGTCACTCGGCGACTCGCTCACCGAACGCCTGCTGCGCACGTTCGGCCGAGGCACCGCCGACGGCGAGCGGCGCCGGCTGAGCCGTACCGTCGAGCAGTTCGACGAGGTCCTCGGCGCGTTCGGCATGCGCGGGCGGCGGGTCACCGCCCCCGAACTGGAGTGGCTGCTCTACCGCTCGGTGGCGCTGTGCATGGCGCCGCCCGGCGTCCTGTCCCCGATCACCAACGGCCGGTGGGAACGCGGCGACCTGCTGGCCCTCACCGAGCAGGTCGAGCGCTACCGCACCCCGTACGGCTCGACGGTGAAGCTCGTCAACCGGATGACCGGCGAGGAACGCCACGTCGCCGTGCTCGCGGTCGGCCGGATGGAACCGCTGGAGATCCCCGAGCGGCACGAGCCCTGGCTGCACTTCCACGAGCGGCTGCCGTGGCCGATGGAGCTGTCCACCCGGGTCGACATCCTCGGCCCCAACGACTCCTTCCGGAACCTCGAACACCGGCTCCGGATGATCCGCTCCCAGCAGCTCGACTACGCCGAGCACGGCATCGACGCGCCGCCGGAGCTGGAACGACTGGCCAAGCGCGCGCTGGTGATCGGCGACGAGATGACCACCGGCCTGCCCGTCGACTCGGCCCGGGCACACGGC
Organism: Micromonospora sp. WMMB482; assembly: GCF_019038635.1. Lineage (NCBI taxonomy): Bacteria > Bacillati > Actinomycetota > Actinomycetes > Micromonosporales > Micromonosporaceae > Micromonospora > Micromonospora sp. WMMB482. Next base: position 1,846,709 of record NZ_JAHOPD010000020.1, read on the forward strand.
TGGCACCGGATCGCAGTCGGCGGCCGCACCCGGGAGGAGTGCCTGGAACGGGCCCGGCGGCTCATCCAGCTCTACTCCCGCGAGCTGCGCATCTCGCTCCAGCACCCGAAGAACCAGGACTGGCTGGCCCGCGAGTTCATCCCCGGCGAGCCGATCGCCAACACCGGCTACGTCCGGCGGATGCCCGTCAACCTGCTCGCCGCCGCGCTGCCGCAGGCCGCCTCCACAGTCGGCGACCGGCGCGGCGACCTGATCGGGCGCACCGCCGGCACCTGCCGCCGCCCGGTCTTCCTCGACCTGCACTTCCCGATGGAGGTACGCGAGCGCTCCGGCCTCGCCGTCTTCGTCGCCGAACCGGGCGGTGGCAAGTCGACGCTGCTCGGCGCCCTCGGCTACCTGGCCGCGCGCCGCGGCGTGCAGGTGACGTTGCTCGACCCGTCCGGCCCGCTGGCCCGGCTCTGCGCCATGCCGGAACTGGCCCCGTACTCCCGGGTGCTCAACCTGACCGGCTCGGAACAGGGCACGCTCGCGCCGTACGCGCTGATCCCGACGCCGCTGCGCAGCGAGTTCGGCGCCGGGGCGACGGGCGACCGCGAGTTCGAGATCGCCGTGTCGAACGCCCGCGCCGAGCGCCGGATGCTGGTGCAGGACATCTGCATGATGCTGGTGCCGCCACAGGTCGCCCGGGAGGCGTCCACCGCCACGCTGTTCCGGCACGCCGTACGCCAGGTGCCGGCCGAGGAGACCTCCACGCTCGACGACGTGGTGACATGCCTCCAGGGGCTCGACGACGACGCCGGACGCGAACTGGCCCACCTGCTGCTCGACACCGCCGAGATGCCGCTGGCCATGCTCTTCTTCGGCCGGCCGCCGGAGGGGCTGCTCGGCGCCGACGCCGCGCTCACCGTCATCACCATGGCCGGTCTGCGGCTGCCCGACCTGAAGATCGAGCGGGAGTACTGGTCGGCCGAGGAGGCGCTCGCGCTGCCGATGCTGCACACCGCGCATCGGCTCGCGGTGCGCCGCTGCTACGGCGGGTCGATGTCCTCGCGGAAACTGGTCGGCCTCGACGAGGCGCACTTCATGGAGGGCTGGCGGTCCGGGCGGTCGTTCCTGGTCCGGCTCGCCCGCGACTCCCGTAAGTGGAACCTCGCGGCGCTCGTCGCCTCGCAGAACCCGAAGGACATCCTCGGCCTCGACGTGCAGAACCTCGTCTCCACCGTCTTCGTCGGCCGGATCGCCGAGGACAGCGAGATCGCCTCCGAGGCGCTGCGCCTGCTGCGGGTGCCTGTCGACGACGGTTACGAAGCGACACTCGCCTCGCTCTCCCAGGCGGACAGCGGATCGGCCAACCGGCTCGGCTTCCGCGAGTTCGTCATGCGCGACGTCGACGGGCGCGTGCAGAAGGTCCGGGTCGACGTGTCGTACGTCGACGGGCTGCTGGAGCACCTGGACACCACCCCCGCCGCGGTCGCCCAGGCCGCCGGGATACTGCCGACCGTCCTGGCTGATCTGGAGGCGTGACATGGCCCGGGCACGGATCGCGGCGCTCCTCCTCGCGCTCGGCGTACTCGCCGGGGCCACGATCTCCTGGCCGGTGATCGGGGCGGCCACACCCGCGTACGCCGCCGCGCCGGTCACCCAGGCGCGCGCGGAGCTGTGCACCACCAAGGAGTGGCAGGCCGACTTCCGGTCCTGCGTCGGCAGGCTCAAGGCCGTCAGCGAGGACCAGGTCGAGTGCCGCAACGCGCCGGTGCCCGCCGCGCCGGACTCGGGCCTGGCCGGCTGGTTCGCGTCCCGGCCCGACTCGGCGAAGGAGCCCGGCCCCAAGGGTCTCTACAGCGACTACGGGTACGCCGGATACAGCTACAACACGTACGACATCGACGGCGGCTGCGCCTCCTCGGTGCTGCATCCGGACTACCGCTTCACCACGATGGTCGCCAACGGCGAGTTCATGTTCGCCAACGCGGTGATCGGCGCCTCGAACGCGCTGCGCGAGCGCGCCTGGGATCCGCGGACGATGTGGAGCTGGGCCGACCCGCTGGTGGAGCAGGCCACGAAGGCCGTCTACCAGAAGGTCTTCAGCGTCTTCGGCATCATCACCGTCTGCGTGGTCGGTCTCTACCTGCTCTGGCGGTCCCGCCAGTCGGACATGAGCAACGCGATGACCACTGCGGGCTGGGCGCTGCTGGTGATGGTGGCGGTGACCGCGCTGGCCGCCTGGCCGGTCAAGTCCGCGAACATCGCCGACAACACGCTGATCACCACGCTGGGCGTCGTGCACGACGCGGTCGGTCCATCCACCAAGGACACACCGCCGGGCCAGTGTGACGACCCGAATCCGCAGGCGTGCAAGGATCATCGTCCCCCCGCCGTGCGGGCCAGCGACACCGCCACCGAGACGATGCTCTACCGGAACTGGCTGCGTGGTGTGCTCGGCTCGGCGGACAGCGAGACCGCCAAGAAGTACGGCCCGGCCCTGTACGACGCCAAGTCCCTGACCTGGGAGGAAGCGGAGAAGCTTCGCCAGAACCCGGCGACCCGCGAGGGCACGATCAAGGCCAAGCAACAGCAGTGGGCTCGTGTCGCCGAGCAGATCAAGACCGAGGACCCGGAGGCGTACGAGTATCTCCAGGGCACCCGGGACATGGACCGGATCGGCGCCGGGTTCATCGCGGTGCTGGCCTCGGTGCTGTTCGCCATGTTCGACCTCACCGCGTCGCTGCTGGTGCTGCTCGGCTTCCTGATCTTCCGCTGGGCGGTGATCGCCGCGCCGATCCTCGGCACGGTCGGCCTGATGCGCCCGGCCAGCGCCGGCCTCCGGCGGCTGGCGAACGCGGTGGTCGCCGCGGTCTTCAACATCGCCATCTTCGGCACCGGAGCGGCCATCTACCTCTTCGCCGTCGATTTGATCATGAACACCGCCACGCTGCCCGGCTGGCTCCAGGTGGTGCTGGTCTGGCTCTGCGGGGTGGTCGGCTGGTTGCTGCTGCGGCCGTACCGCCGGATCACCCAGCTCGGCGGCAAGGACAGCAGCGAGGCGGTCAGCTCGGCCGGATCCTGGCACCGGCGGTTCTTCCGGGACATGCGGATCGCCGCCCGGCTGGACGTGACCGAGCCCGGCGGCACCAACGAACCGGCGATCGGCAAGCGTCGCACCGTCACTGCCGACCAGCGCAGCCTGCGGCCGGAGGCCCGGCACGAGGATCCGGCGCACAGCGCCACGCCCGCCGAACGGGAACGGCCGGACGGGCGGGAACGGCCGGACGGGCGGGAACGGCCGGACGGGCGGGAACGGCCGGACGGGCGGGAACGGCCGGAGGAGGCGCCCGCGACCGGGCGCCCCACCGGCACACCCCGGCCCCGGCGCGCGCCGTCGTCCTGGACCGAACCGGACGTGCCGGAGGAGTCGCCCTCCTACGCCGTCTACCGGCCGGACTCGGCGGGCCGCGGCACCTCCCCGGCCCGGCCGGCGCCGCGCATCCGCTCCGAGGCCCGGTGAGTCCGGTGCGACGCGCGCTGGAACTCCTCTTCACCCGGGTTCTCCGGTCCCGGATCGGTGTCGCCCTCGTGATCGCCGTGCTGGTCTTCGGCGTGATCGGCGCGGCCCGCCTCGTCGCCGGTCCGGGCGATCCGGGCCTCGGCCTGACCAGCCGCCCCACCCAGCCGATCAGCACCGCGGACCCGGAGGCCGGTGACGACGGCGTGCTGGCCAGCCCGCCGGCCGCTGTCGCCCCGAAGACCCGGCCGGGCGAGGACACGCCGGAGCAGGTCGCCGGGCGGTTCACCACCGCATGGCTGAGTGGCCCGGGCAGCAGCGGCGAGGCCTGGCAGGCCCGCCTGCGGCCGCTCTCCACCCCGGCGCTGGCCGAGAAGATGACGGGCGCCGACCCGGAGACCGTGCCCGCACGGAGGACGACGGGCGCCCCGACGCTCCGGCCCCGCACCGAGTCCTTCGTGGAGGCGGTGGTTCCGCTGGACAACGGCACGCTCCGGCTCGAACTCGTCGCACCGGACGGGCCCTGGCTGGTGGACGCGGTCGACTGGGAGCGGTCGTGACCGCCGGTCCGGCCGTCGCCGGACAGGTCCGGCGCAAACTGCGCCTGGGCGTGATCGCCACCGCCGTCACGAGCGTGCTCGCCCTGCTCTGCTGCGTCGGCGGCGCCGGTGCCTTTCTCCTCACCGAACTGGGCGGAGAGGAGGACGACCCGAAGCTCGCGGCCCTGAACTGCGACCCGGCCTACCAGGTGAACCTGACCGGCGACATGCCGCGCTTCGCCGAGTACGGCGAGCGCCAGCTGCGCAACGCCGCGGTCATCATCAAGGTCGGCCAGGACATGAAGCTCCCCGCACGCGGCTGGGTGATCGCGCTGGCCACCGCGATGCAGGAATCAGCGCTGCGCAACCTCGCGAACAGCACCGTCCCGGCGTCGCTCGCGCTGCCGCACGAGGGAGTCGGCGCCGACCACGACTCGCTCGGCCTGTTCCAGCAGCGGCCCGGATGGGGCAGCGTCGAGCAGCGGATGACGCCCTCGTATGCGGCCCGCAAGTTCTACCAGAAGATGGAGAAGGTGCCGAACTGGCAGCAGCGCCCGCTCACGGTCGTGGCCCAGCAGGTCCAGGTCAGCGCCTACCCCGACGCCTACGCCAAGCACGAGGAGCTGGCCGGGCGCATCGTCGACGCGCTGGCCGGCGGCGCCGCCCGGACGGTGGAGATCGCCGGCAAGGCGGTGTGCGACGCCGCCGCCGGAGACCGGATCGCCGCCTCCGGCTGGACCGCGCCGCTGCCCGGCGGCGTGGTCTCCGGCTTCCGCACCACGGCCCGTCCCAGCCACCACGGCGTGGACCTGGCCGCCTCGAAGGGCACCCCGATCCACGCCGCCTCGGCGGGCCGGGTGCTGGTGGCCCGCTGCGACCCCGACCGCTCCGGGCGGCGGGACTGCGACCGGGACGGCTGGCCGAACAAGGGTGGCTGCGGATGGTTCGTGGACATCCTGCACGCCGGCGGGTTCATCACCCGCTACTGCCACATGGTCGAACGACCCCGCGTGGTGCCGGGGCAGACGGTCGAGGCGGGCGAGGTCATCGGGCTCTCCGGCAGCAGCGGCAACTCGTCCGGTCCCCACCTGCACTTCGAGGTGCACAAGGACGGCGACCGGTCCAGCAACGGGGCGGAGAACCCGGTGCCCTTCATGCGCAAGCGGGGCGCGCCCCTCGGCGAGACCGAGTGAGGCCGCGCGGATGAGCAATCCCCTGCCCGACCCGTTCGCCGACCGGCCGGACTGGGCGCCGCTGCTGCCCCGGCCGGTGGAGACGGTGCCCGCCACCGGCGGGACCGAACTGCGCGGCCGCCGCGTGCTGGTCGGCCTGCCCGGCCTCGGCTGGCGTGGCGACCTGCGGGCCGACGAGCGGGTGGTGCAGGGCAGCCGCACCTACGTACCGGTGATCCCGGAACACGAGTGGTACCGGGCCGAGGCCGAGCAGGTGGAGGTGTTCGCGCCGCTGGTGCCCGTGGAACGGGTCTGGGTGGAGACCATCGGCGAACGGCGACCGGTGACCGGGGCGACCGCCCCGGGACTCCGGCTGGTCTCGCTGGACGTGCCGGAACGCCGGCCGCCCACGCCGGTGTTCGAGGCCGACGCGGTGACCGGGCGGCGCGTGGTGCACGTGGACAACGGCGTGGAACGGCGCGACCTGCGTGCCGTCACCGAGACCTACTCCGGCGCGGACGGCGACATCTGCGTGCGGGTGACCCCCGAGCTGGAGTGGTACCGGTGGGCCTGGCGCGGCCAGGCGCCGACCACGTTGGAGGTGCCGGTACACCTGCTCTGGCTCGAGTAGGTCTCAGCCGACCTTACTTGCCCCACAGACGCGCCATCCGTTCCGCTCGACGACCCGAAACTGCCAGTCCTCGCGGCGACTGCTTCGCGTCTGACCATCGGCCGAGCTTGAGATGGTCAGCGTCGTGGTCACTGACTCACCGTCGCCGTTCTCGACCCTGGTCAGGGGCCCCCAGCTGGCTCGGACCACGACGTTGAAGTTGGCCTCCCGCTGTTCCATCTCCGCGCGGAGGCTTCGGAGCGCATCAGGATCCCCCCCGGACTCGCAGACGAACTCCTGCGCCTTCGTGTCGTTGCGGTCCACGAGGAAGGCTCGGAGATAGTTGTCCACCACGACGTCGGGGGCGCTTCGGTCCGGGGCCGTCGCGCGGTCGTACAGTACGAACCCGGCCACCCCGCCGACAGTGCAGAGCACCGCCAGCACCCCCGCGACGACCGCGAGAACTGTGCGCACCGGGCGCTTGGGGCGTACCGGGGCGGGAGCGGGCGCGGGGGGCGCCAACTGCTCCGGCGGGGTCCGCTGCGCCGGGACTCGGGACACCTGGGAACCGGCGGGGGGCTGCACTGATTCCACCTCCTGAGGCTATCGGCTGCGCCTCGCGTACCCAATGCCTGGAACCGGCGGATCGTGGCGAACCGCCGGGCGGACGCCGACCGGCGGTGGGGTGAGGCTGCTCACCGGCGACCAGCTCACCGCGCCGACCGACATCCCGGTGGACGGACGCCGCCTGGGTTACCGTCACACCTCGGGGAGGACATGTCGGCCTCGGAAAGAGAGGTGGACGCGGTGGCGACTCCGAGGGCGCGCGCCGGCCGGGCCGCCGCGCTGCACCGCCGGGCCGAGGCCGCCGCGACGGCGGCGGCGGGCATCCTCGACGAGATCCGGCCCGCGCCGGCCGATCATCACCGGCAGTACGAGCTGGCCGAGCGCCTGCGGGCGGCGGCCGAAGTAGCTGCGCCCGGTTGGGCCGGCGGGCCGCTGGAAACGCTGAGCGCGACGACCGCTCCCGGTGACGGCCTGCCGCCGCTGGTCCGGGTCGGCACCGCCGCGCCGCTCGACGACGCCCGCTTCCCCGCGCTGGTGCCGCTGCTCGGCAGCGGCCACGTGAGTCTCGACGCCGACGCCTCCGACGCCCGGGTGGCCGGGCTGCTCCGCGCGCTGCTGCTGCGCGTCTTCGCTGCCACACCGGCGGGCGCGCTGCTGGCGCGCGCGATCGATGGCGGTTCCGGTGCGACCTTCACCGGGTACGCGCCGCTCGCCGACGCCGGCCTGCTGCCGCCGCCCGCCACCGACCTCACCGGGATGCGTGCGGTGCTCGCCGAGGCGGAACAGTGGGTGGCCGCCGGGACGGCCCGGCAGCGCGGGCACGACCGGACGCTGCTGCTCGTGGTTGCCGCGCTGCCAGACGGTACGACCACCGCCGACCTCACCCGGCTCGCCGGGCTGGCCGAGGGCGGGCCACGTGCCGGGCTGCATCTGGTGCTCGCCGGCTGGCCGGGCGGCAGTCAGCTGCCGCGCGCCACGGCGGTCACGGTCCGCACCGCGTATGCGCTGGTCGGCGACCCGCACGGCGCGGGCTTCAGCAGTCCCGGGGCCGAACCGCCGGGCGGGTTGAACTCGCCCGTGTTCCTCGACGAGGATCCGCCCCCCGGCCTGGTCGCGGAGGTGTGCGCGCGGCTGGCCCGGCAGATCGAGGACGGCTCCCGCCTGTCCCTGGGCGATCTGCTGCCGGCCGACGGTCTCTGGACGGCCGGTTCGGCGGACGGGCTGAGCACCACTGTGGGTGACGCCGCCGGGCGCCCGGTCAGCCTGGGCTTCTCCGAGCTGACCCCGCACTGGCTGGTCAGCGGCCGGGGCCAGGCGGGCCGGTCGGCGTTCCTGACCGACGCACTGTTCGGCCTCGCCGCCCGGTACGGCCCGGACGAGCTGGTGCTCTACCTGGCCGACCTGGCCGACGGCGAGTCCTTCGTGGAATTCCTTCAGACCGAGCGGGACCGCTCCTGGGTGCCGCAGGTGCGCGCCGCCGGGATGGCGGCCGACCGGGAGTACGTGGCCGACCTGTTCGGCGAGCTGGAGGCGGAGCTGCGCCGCCGCGAGGAGGCGTCCTGGCGGGCGGGTGGGCAGCGCTACGCCGAGCTGCGGCAGCACCAGCCGCTGCCCCGGATCGTCTGCGTGGTCGACAACTTCCCGCTGGCGCTGCGCGAGCGGGACCGGCTCGCCGCCGACCTGCTGGCCCGGTTGGACGCGCTGGCCCGCGCCGGCCGGTCGTACGGGATCCACCTGGTGCTGGCGGGCGAGGGTGACCTGGGCATCGGCGGTCCGCGTGACCCGCTGCTCGGCCAGTTCCCGGTTCGGGTGGCGCTGCCCGGTGGTTCGGCGGTGCTGGAGCCGGCGAACGACTCGGCGGCCGGGCTGCCGGTGGGCAGCGCGGTGGTGAACACGGCTGGTGGTCTGGGCGGTCCGCGCGGCGCGACCCGGGGACACGAGCGGATGATCCGCTTCCCTGATCCGTACGAGGATCCCGAGGTCCTGACCGGCTTGCGTCGACGGCTCTGGGAGGCGCGGGGCGAGTCGGCGGCGCCGCCGGTGGTCTTCGCCGGGTACGCCCGCCCGCTGCTGGCAAACGATCCGCGGCACCGGGCCGCGCTCGCGGGGCGGGCCCACGCGCCCGCCGCGTTGCTGGGCCGGGCGGTTGACGTGCGGCGGTCCACTGTGACGGTGCCGCTGGGGCCGGGCGCGGGGCGGAACCTGGCCGTCCTGGGGCGGGACGAGGAGGCCGAGCGGCTGCTGGTCACGGCGGTTCGCAGCGCGGCGGCGGCGCATCCGGGCGCGGCCCGGTTCGTGCTGGCGCCGCTGGCGAACGGGTCGGCCGAGCCGGCCGGGGTGCTCGCCGCCGAGCTGGCGGGACGCCACCGGGTGGAGACCGTCGACGCGGCCGGGCTGCGGACCGCCATGGAGTCGGACGAGCCGGGCTACCTCGTGGTCTTCGGGCTGGACGTCCCGGACGCCACCGAGCTGCCGCCCGACCTGCTGCGGACGCTGCTGCTGGAGGGTCCGCCGGCCGGCCGGCACCTGCTCGGCTGGTGGCGGACACCGGCACCGCTGGCCGGGCTGCTCGGCCCGGAGGGCGAGGTGGACAAGCTCACCGCCGTGGCGGTCACCGACGTACCGGGTGGCCGGCTGGAGCAGCTCTTCGACCGCCCGGTCTGGTGGCGGCCCCGGCCGGGACGCGCGGTGCTCTGGGACGGCCCGGACGAGCAGGGCACCGTCTTCGTGCCGTTCGGCGCGGCCGAGGTGGCGACCGCGCAGATCGAGCCGGATCCGCGGGCCACCGACCGCGCCGGGGAGGGGGCCGCATGAGCGAGACCGGCACGGCCGTACCGGGGCCCCGCTCGGGCGGTCCGGCCACTGTGGCGGACCCCGCCGAGTCGGCCTGGGCGGAGTACGTCGCGGCCGCACGGGCGCTCGACGGTGTACGCCGGGCGGCGGCCACCGCTGCCGGGGAACAGGCGCGGTCGGTGGCCGCGGCCCGCGAGGAGCTGACCGCGGTACGGGAACGGCTGGCGCCACAGCAGTCCCGGCTGCGTGATCTGGGCGTACCGGCGATGTCGCTGGTCCCGACGCCGCCGGAGGTGACCGAGGCGGCCCGGTCGATGGCGGGCGGGCCGTCGGCGGTGCTGGCGGCGCTGCGCGCGGCCGGGGACTGGGCGGACGCGGCGGACGACACGATGAGCGCGCGTGGCCTGCCGCGGCTGGCCCGGTGGCCGGCCCGGCCCCGCAACCTGCTGGTGTACGGGCCGCTGGCGCTCGTGGTGCCGCTGCTCCAGCTTCTGCTGTACGCGGTCGCCGGTCCGGGACCGGTGACTGTGCTGGCGCTGCTGGTGGGGCTGCCGCTGCCGGCTGTCGCGTTCATGCTGGGCTGGCTCGCGGTGGGGCGGGTCTTCCGCCCGCGGCCCACCGACCGGGTGGACCGGACGCCCCGCTTCGGCGCCCTGGTCTGCCTGGTTCCGGCGGTGCTCACCGCCGCCGGACTGCTGCTGGCCATGCTGCCCGGCTGACGACGGCCGCGCCTCCCGGGCGGGAGTATGCGGCCGTGGGTGCCGGTCGGGTCAGCGGGCCATGATCAGCGTCATCGCCTCGGCCCGTGACTTCGCGTCGTTCTGGAGACCGCCGCGTACGGCGGACGTGATGGTCTTCGCGCCCGACTTCTGGATGCCGCGCATCGCCATGCACATGTGTTCGCACTCCAGCACCACGATCACGCCGCGCGGGGCGAGGCTGGACATCAGGAGATCGGCGATCTGCGAGGTGAGCCGTTCCTGCACCTGCGGGCGGCGGGCGAACACCTCGACCAGCCGGGCCAGTTTCGACAGGCCGGTGATCCGGCCGTCCGGGCCGGGAATGTAGCCGATGTGCGCGCTGCCCCGGAACGGCAGCAGGTGGTGCTCGCAGAGGCTCATCACGTCGATGTCCCGGACGAGCACCAGCTCCTCGTGGTTGGCCTCGAACGTGGTGCGGAGCACCTGCGCCGGGTCGACCCGCAGGCCGGCGAAGAGTTCGGCGTACGCGCGGGCGACCCGGGCCGGCGTCTGCTGGAGGCCGTCGCGGTCCGGGTCCTCGCCGACCGCGATGAGGATCTCGCGGACCGCCTTCTCGATCCGGGCGAGGTCGACGCTGTCCTCCACCGGGCCACCGGTGAGCTTGCCGCTGATCAGGCGCGCGGCCACGTAGTCGAGCGCGTCGTCGCCGTCGGGCTCGGTCGCGGAGACGGCCGACTCCCTGTGGTGGGAGCCGGCCGTCGTCGGATCGCTGTTCAGTGCGTACCGTCCGAGTTGTTGCTGGAACCACCGATCGAGGCGGCGGCGTCGGCGCGGGCCTGCGTGGCCAGCGCCTCCTTCTCGGCCGGGGTGAGCACCGGCGGCTCGGTGGAGGGCTGCCGCTTGCCGAAGCCGTGGTACGGCGCCATCGGCGGGCGCTTGACCACGCGCGCGCAGATCCGGGCCATGTCGGCGGTGGAGAGCGTCTCCTTCTCCATCAGCTCCAGGACCATGTTGTCCAGGACGTCCCGGTATTCCACCAGGATCTCCCAGGCCTCGTCGTGGGCCAGCTCGATCAGCGCGCGCATCTCGCCGTCGATCTCGGCGGCCACCGCGTCGGAGTAGTCCCGCTCGTGGCCCATGTTGCGGCCGAGGAACGGCTCGTCGCCGCTGGTGCCGTACTTGATCGCACCGAGCTTGGAGCTCATGCCGTACTGGGTGATCATCGCGCGGGCCAGCTGCGTGGCCTTCTCGATGTCGTTGCCGGCGCCGGTGGTCGGCTCGTGGAACACCAGCTCCTCGGCCGCCCGGCCACCGAGCGCGTACGCCAGGGTGTCGATCATCTCGGCCCGGGTCTGCGTGTACTTGTCCTCGGTCGGGAGGACGAGCGTGTGACCCAGCGAGCGACCCCGGGACAGGATGGTCACCTTGTGCACCGGCGCGGCGTGCGGCAGCGCCCAGGCGACCAGCGCGTGCCCACCCTCGTGGTACGCGGTGATCTTCTTCTCCTGGTCGCTCATCACGCGGGTCCGGCGCTGCGGGCCGGCGATCACCCGGTCGATCGACTCCTCCAGGGAGTCGTTGGTGATCGCCCGCTGCTCCTTACGAGCGGTGAGCAGCGCGGCCTCGTTGATCACGTTGGCCAGGTCGGCGCCGCTGAAGCCCGGGGTACGCCGGGCGACCGCGTCGAGGTCGACGTCGGGCGTGAACGGCTTGCCCTTGGCGTGCACCCGCAGGATGGCCTTGCGGCCCTCCATGTCGGGGGCGTCGACCGGGATCTGCCGGTCGAACCGGCCCGGGCGCAGCAGCGCCGGGTCGAGGATGTCCGGCCGGTTGGTGGCGGCGATCAGAATGACGCCGCCCTTGGTGTCGAAGCCGTCCATCTCGACCAGGAGCTGGTTGAGCGTCTGCTCCCGCTCGTCGTGGCCGCCGCCCATGCCGGCGCCGCGGTGGCGGCCGACCGCGTCGATCTCGTCGACGAAGACGATCGCCGGGGCGTTCGACTTGGCCTGCTCGAACAGGTCGCGGACACGGCTGGCGCCGACACCGACGAACATCTCGACGAAGTCGGAACCGGAGATGGAGTAGAAGGGCACCCCGGCCTCGCCGGCGACCGCGCGGGCCAGCAGCGTCTTACCGGTACCGGGCGGGCCGAACAGCAGCACGCCCTTCGGGATCTTGGCGCCCAGGGCCTGGTATTTCGCCGGGTTCTGCAGGAAGTCCTTGATCTCGTGCAGTTCCTCGACTGCCTCCTCCGCCCCCGCGACGTCCGCGAAGGTGGTCTTCGGCGTGTCCTTGGTGATCATCTTCGCCTTGGACTTGCCGAAGTTGAGCACCCGGGAGCCGCCGCCCTGCATCTGCGACATGAAGAACAGCAGCAGGAGCACGAGCAGCGCGATGGGAAGCAGGTTGACCAGCAGGCTGACCCAGATGCTGTCCGACGACACCTTGGTGTCGACCGGGCCGGTGATGCGGTCCGCCGCCTCGGCCTCGCGTACCTGGTTCCAGACCTGGCCGCCGACCTCGTACGGGAACTGCGCCTCGATCTTGTCAGTGGTGGTGTCGCCGTCGAACTTGGCCTTGTCCTTCAGGTCGAGCTGGAGCGTCTGCTCCTTGTCCTGGAAGACGACCTTTTCGATGCCGCCCTTGTTGAGCTGGTCGAGCGCGACGGACGTGTCCACCCGGTGGTAGCTGGGACCAGCGGTGAACAGTTGACTGAGCACAACGGCGCCGAGGATGACCAGGATGATCCAGACCACCGGTCGGCGGAAGAAACGCGTACGTTCCATGCTGTAGTCGGGTGCCGAGGCGCCCGCATCCTCCTGATCGACGTCCTGACCGTCTGAATGGTGTCGCCGCCTTGGGCGGCGGCCGGGGCCGCCGTGCGGGCCGGCCCGACCCCCGGGGCACGCAAACTGCCGCACCACGGTCATTCGACGGTACACCGTGCGCGCGAGGAGTGAGCTTGCGAGCCCCGCAGTCGCGCACATTCGAAACCTCGGCGCGCGCGACGAGTGAGCTTGCGAGCCCGGCACTTACGCGTAGGGCGAACCCGGGTTCTGAGCCGGCGTGGCGGGGAGCTCCGCACCCGGTCCGCCCACACCGCACGGTCAGCGGTGCGAGGGGCCAGGCGTGGAGGGTGCCTCCACGTCACCGGCCCCTACCGTAGACCGGAAGACTGAGAGCCCGCTGAATGTCAGCTGACGACGGGCTCGGCAGACCCCCTCAGGCCCGCGCGTACACCTCGGGCTTGAGCACCCCGACGTAGGGCACCTCGCGGTACCGCTCGCCGAAGTCGAGCCCGTAGCCCACGACGAACTCGGTGGGGATGTCGAACCCGACGTACTTGACCGGGACCTGCACCTTGACCGCGTCCGGCTTGCGGAACAGCGCGACCACCTCGACGCTCGCCGCGGAGCGCGACTCCAGGTAGCGCAGCAGCCAGGACAGCGTCAGGCCGGAGTCGACGATGTCCTCGACGACCACGACGTGGCGGCCGGCGATGTCCCGGTCCAGGTCCTTGAGGATGCGGACCACGCCGGACGAGGTGGTGCCCTGGCCGTAGGACGAGACGGCCATGAACTCCAGCTCGGCGGGCGGACCCTGGCGGCCCAGCGCGCGGGCGAAGTCGGCCATGAACATGACCGCTCCCTTGAGCACACACACGAGCAGCAGGCCGTCCTCGACGTGGGCGTAGTCCGCCGAGACCTGCTTGGCCAGCTCCGCGGTCTTGTCGCGGATCTGCGCCTCCGAGATGATCACGTGGTCGATGTCGGCGTCGTACCAGGAGCCGTCAGCCATGCTCCTAGCCTGCCGTACGCCCCCGCGCCGCCGTCGGCGGGGCCGCCCCTTTTGGCGCGGTCCCGCCGGGGATTTTCGGCGCGAACTGAATAAATCACCTCAGCAGGTACGGGAGCGCCAGCGCTGCCCGTCGTCGCTCGGCTTCCAGTCGGCCGAGTCGCGGGTGTCGGCGGTGAACCCGAAGGCGCTGGCGCCGACGAGGAGGAGCAGGAAGAGCAGGAGCAGCAGAACGGTCATGGCGGCGCTCGCTTTCGCATGATGGAGACTGTTTTCGCCGCCGGTGCGCACCGGACACCATTGATTCTGCGACCCACCGACCGATCCGGACAGTGGCCGGAATGTCATTGAGCATCGATTTCCTGCCACCTGTCGGGTTACCCTCGTCACATGCTCCGCGCCGTCGCCGTCATCGCCATGGACCAGATCGCCGCGTTCGAACTCGGCGTGCTCGCCGAGGTCTTCGGCACCGACCGCACCGCCGACGGCTTCCCCGGATACCGGTTCGACGTCTGCACCGCCGACGGCAGCGCGGTCCGCAGCCGATCCGGCTTCCTGCTCACTCCCACCGCCGGCCTGGGCCCGGTCGAGGACGCCGACCTGGTGGCGGTGCCCGCGCACGCCGACGGCACCCCGATCCCCGAGCCGGTGCTCGCCGCGCTGCGCCGCGCCGCCGACCGGGGCGCCTGGCTGCTGAGCGTCTGCGCCGGCGCGTTCGTCCTCGGCGAGGCGGGCGTGCTCGACGGGCGCGACTGCACCACCCACTGGCGGTACACCGACGAACTCCAGCAGCGCTTCCCGGCCGCCCGGGTCCAGTGCGACTCGCTCTACGTGCAGGACGACCGGCTGCTCACCAGCGCCGGCACCGCCGCCGGCATCGACGCCTGCCTGCATCTGGTGCGCCAGGAGCACGGCTCGGCGGTGGCGACCAGGCTGGCCCGCCGGATGGTCGTGCCGCCGCACCGCGACGGCGGCCAGTCGCAGTACGTCGAGGCACCGATCCCCAAGGCGCCGGAGGCACCCACACTGGAACCGGTGCTGGAGTGGCTGATGGGGCACCTGCGCCGACAGGTGACTGTGGACGAGCTGGCGGCCCGCGCCGGGATGGCCCCGCGTACGTTCGCCCGCCGGTTCCGCGCCGAGACCGGCACCACCCCGCACGACTGGCTGACCAACCAGCGGGTGCTGCTGGCCCGGCACCTGCTGGAGGACACCTCACTGAGCGTGGAGGGCGTCGCCGAGCAGGCCGGTTTCGGCGACGCGGCGGCGCTGCGGCACCACTTCACCCGCCGGGTGGGTACCACCCCGCTCGCCTACCGCACGACTTTCCGAGACCGCCAACCCACCTGACACCCCGCCCCCGCCCCGGACTCGCCCCGGTTCGCCCCGGTTCGCCCCGTCGATCATGAAGTTGACCGCGCGTTCCGCCCGTTTTCTCCCCGTCAACTTCATGATCGACGCCCTCAGGCCCGCCTCCAGGCGTGCACCGCCCCGCCCTCCCGGCGGTGATCAAGGAGTTTGAGGGCTGGGGAGGGTCGGAACGTGGCCAAAAGTCCTTGATCAACGGGGTGGAGGGCCCCGGGGGGGCGCGCCGGTCAGGGCAGGAGGTGGTCGGCTTGGCGGCGTACCTGGTGGTTGCCGGGGAGGTGCACCGGGCCCTGTCCGTGCCACGCCGTGACCAGGGCGTCCAGTGCCGCCACGTGACTGTGGGACAGCGCGGCCGGCGCCGCGCCCAGCTCGCGGGCCCAGGCGTGCAGCACCCGGGTGCGGACGGCGGCCGGCAGGTCGGCGAGCCCGGCGACGGACAGCCCGCCCTCCTCGGTCCGGACGTCGGCGAGGGCGGTGTCGGCGAGCGCGTCGAGCGCGGCGTTGTCGGCCGCGAGCAGCCCGGCGGTACGGGCCAGGTTCGCCACCACCCCCGGCCCCAGCGCTTCGACGAGCGCCGGCAACGCGCCGGTACGGACCCGGGCCCGGGCGTACGCGGGATCGGCATTGTGCGGGTCCGCCCACGGGTCGAGCCCGAGCGCTTCGCAGGCGGCCCGCGTGCCGGCGCGCGGGACGTCGAGCAGCGGGCGCAGCAGGGGCACCCCGTCGACGTCGCGCCGCTGCGGCATCCCGGACAGTCCGCGCGGTCCGGCGCCCCGGGCCAGCGCCAGCAGGACGGTCTCGGCCTGGTCGTCGCGGGTGTGCCCGAGCAGCACCCCGGCGGCGTCGTACCGGCGGGCGACGGCGACCAGCGCCTCGTACCGGGCCTCCCGGGCGGCCGCCTCGGGGCCACCGGGCCGGCCGTCCACGCGTACCGGAAGCACCTCGACCGGGTCGAGCCCTTCGGCGCGGGCCCAGCCGGCGACCGCCTCGGCCCGTTCGGCGGACCCGGCTTGCAGGCCGTGGTCGACTGTCACCAGGCCAGCCGGCCGCCCGAGCCGGGGGGCCACGAACGCGGTGGCGGCGGCGAGCGCGAGCGAGTCGGCCCCGCCGGAGCAGGCCACCAGCACCGGACCGGCGCCCGGCAGGCCGGTCAGCATCCGGCGGACGGCGAGCCGCACCGCGGCGACGGCGGGAGCGGGCGACGGAGAGCGGCGCGATCGAGCGCCGGAACCGGCCCGGCCCGCGCCGGAACCGGCCCGGCCCGCGCCGGAATCAGCCGGACCGGACGGACCAGCGGAATCAGCCGGACCGGGCGGATCAGCCGACGGGCGGGGTGGCACCGGCCGGCCCGTGTACGCGGTTCACCCAGGCGTCCGGGTCGCCCAGCTCGTCCAGGCGGGGCAGCGTCAGCGGCGACGCGAAGATCTTGTTGAAGCCCGTCATCCCCACCCGGTCGACCACGCCGTGCACGAACTTGCGGCCCTCGGCGTACTGGCGCATCTTGACCTCGATGCCGAGCAGCCGCCGGATCGCCTTCTCCAGCGGGTTGCCGGACTCGCGGCGCCGGTTGAACGCCGCCCGGATCGACTCGACGCTCGGGATGACCTGCGGACCCACGCCGTCCATCACGAACTCGGCGTGCCCCTCCAGCAGCGTCATCAGCGCGGTCAGCCGGTCCAGCACGGCGCGCTGGGCCGGGGTCTGCACGATGTCCAGCACGCTGGCCCGGCTCTCCGGGTCCTTGACCGCGTCGGAGAGCGTGGCCACGCCGCGGCGGAGCCGTTCCAGCAGGTGCTCGCCGCCCTGGGAGGCGTCCACGAACGCCTGCACCTCGCCGAGGAAGTACGCGCGCATCCACGGCACGGCGGTGAACTGGGTGCGGTGGGTGACCTCGTGCAGGCACACCCAGAGCCGGAAGTCGCGCGGGTCGGCGCCGAGCTTCCGTTCGACCTCCAGGATGTTCGGCGCCACCAGCAGCAGCTGGCCGGGGTCGCCGGCGAACACCTCGTACTGGCCGAGCACGCGGCCGGAGAGGTACGCCAGCACGGTGCCGGCCTGCACACCTGTCACCCGGGAGCCGATCGCCTCGGTGAGCGGGCCCGGCCGCTTGTCGCCGGAGAGGCGCTCGACCAGTGGGGACACCACCTCGCGCAGCCCGGCGATGTTCGCCGCCGCCCAGTCCCGTCGGTCGACCACGCGTACCGGCGGGTGCGCGACCTGCGCACGCAGGCCGGTGTAGTCGGCGACGTGACCGGCCGCCTCCTCGGTCAGCCGGCGCAGGTCGCCGACCACGTCGGTGGCCTCGGCGTACGACACCCGGGGGCCCGACTTGCTCAGCGCCCCCGCGGTAGCGGCGGCCAGATCCCAGTCCACGAACTGCGCCATGAACCCACCGTACCCGCGCCGGAACACCCCCACCCGGGCTCGCGCAGGCCGATCGACGCCCGTCGGTCAGCGGCAGCCGCACCCGGCCAGCGCGGAGCTGATCCGGTCCAGCGCCGCCCGGGTCTCGTCCAGCGAGCCCTGCGTGCGGTCGGTGAGCACGGCGAACGTGAGCAGCCGGCCGTCGGCCGTGGTCACCGTGCCGGCGATCGCGTTGACGCCGCTCAACGTGCCGGTCTTGGCCCGGACGACGCCCGCTCCGGCGCGGGTCGCCGCCGCCCGGTAGCGCTCGTCGAGCGTGCCGGACCAGCCGCCGACCGGCAGGCCGCCGAAGATCGCGGCCAGCTCGGGGTGGCTGCCGTTGCCGGCGAGCGTGATCAGGTCGGTGAGCAGCGACGGGCTGATCCGGTTGGTGCGGGACAGCCCGCTGCCGTCGGCCAGGCTGATCTCGCCAGCCGGCAGGCCCAGCTCGCCGAGCACCTGATCGGTGGCCGCCGCGCCACCGGCGAACGAGCCGGGCTTGCCCTTGGCGAGCGCCACCTGGCGGGCCATCGCCTCGGCGATCACGTTGTCGCTGTCGCTGATCATGATGTCGACCAGCCGGATCATCGGCAGGGACTCGACCTTCCCCAGCTCGGCACCGGGGGCCGTACCGGTGGCGCCGGACGCGGCCGGTGCGGTGCCCCGGGCGACCTGGGCGGCGCCGCCGGTCAGGCCGAGCAGCTTGGCGAACTGCCGGCCGGCGGTCAGGTCGGGCTGCGGCACCCGTTCGGCGGCGTGGTTCGTCTGCTCGGCGGTGCGCCGCGCCTCCGCCGCGTTCTTCCGGGCGCCGTCGGTCATCAGCGCGGTGATCGCCGCACCGAAGCCGCCGGTGGGGATGTCGGCGTCCCAGCCGGGCTCGAAGACCGGGCCGCTGAACAGCGACGAGTCGACGATCACCTTGGTCGGGGCGGTGCCGCCGAGCGCGTCGCGCACCTGGGCGGCGAGGTCGTCCAGCCGGGCCGCGCCCGGGTAGAAGCCGTTCTTGTCCACGGCGAGCGTGGGGTCACCGCCGCCGACCAGGACCACCTCGCCCGGGTTGGCCCCGGCCACCGCCCGGGTCGGGATCCGGTGGGCCGTGCCGCGTGCCGCGAGCACCGCCACGCCGGTCGCCAGCTTGGTCACCGAGGCGGGCACTGTGGCAGTGTCCTGGCCGCTGCCGTAGAGCGCCCGGCCGGTGCTCACGTCGGCCACCGACACGTGCACCCGGTCGCCGAGCGCGGCGGCGCGGACCAGCGGGTCCAGGGCGGAGCGGATGCCGGCCCCGGTGGGCAGCGGGGCGTTGCCGTCCGGCCCGGCCAGCACGGCCGGCGGGGAGGGCTCGGGCGAGGCGGCGGCCGCCGGGCCCGTGCTGTCGTCGTCGCCCAGCCAGCCGGCAATCGGGCCGGGGCGCAGCACCGCGAGCCCGGCCACCGCCAGGGCCAGCACGAGCACGCAGGCGAGCACCGCGACGAGCCGCCGGCCGCGTCGCGGTCGGCCCGGGGGCGGCCCGGAGGGTACGGGCGGCGCGGCGCCGACCGGCGGGACCGGCGGGCTGACCGGGATCGGGCCGGGCGCGCCCGGCCGGCTCACCGGCGCCGTCGGGTCGTGCGGCGGGCCGACGCGGGCCGAACCGCTCGCCGGGCCGGAACCGTGGTGCGGCGGGCCGAAGCGGGCGGACCCGGCGGGCGGAGAGGGACGATGAGGCACGTTCGCCCCCGGGACGGACACCCGCCCGGTGGCACCGCCGGAACCGGAACCGGCGGACCCACGCCCGTCAACCCTCTCGGGGCGGTAGTGTGAATCTTCCCTCCCCACGGCCCCCTCCTCCCCGCTCGAAATCGCCTTGGGCGACACTACTTCGGTCCGAACACTATGCGGCGGCCGGAGCCGACGGGGGGCGTTCACCCCGCGCCGGGGGTGAGCCGCTGGTTTCCGTTAGCCAGCGTGGGCAGACGAGGGAGCGTGGAAGATGGATTTCGACGTCACGGTTGAGATCCCCAAGGGTCACCGCAACAAGTACGAGGTAGACCACGCGACCGGCCGCATCCGGCTGGACCGCACCCTCTTCACCTCCACGCAGTACCCGGCCGACTACGGGTTCATCGAGGGCACCCTGGGCGAGGACGGCGACCCGCTGGACGCGCTGGTGCTGGTGCCGGAGCCGACGTTCCCGGGCTGCCTGATCCGCTGCCGCACCATCGGCATGTTCCGGATGACGGACGAGAAGGGCGGCGACGACAAGGTTCTCTGCGTGCCCTACGAGGATCCGCGTCAGGAGCACCTGCGGGACATCCACCACCTGGGCGAGTTCGACCGGCTGGAGATCCAGCACTTCTTCGAGGTCTACAAGGACCTGGAGCCGGGCAAGTCGGTCGAGGGCGCGACCTGGGTCGGCCGGGTCGAGGCCGAGGCGGAGATCGCCGCGTCGTACCGGCGCGCCAAGGAGGCCGAGGAGCGCGGCGAGACGCTGCACTGACGCTCACACCTGCCGCAGGCCCGGGTCGCGAAACGCGACCCGGGCCTGCGCGTGTTCAAACCAGCAGGTCGCGGGCCCGGTCGTAGAGGCCGAGCACCGCGCAGGCCACCGGCACGACCGCGACCACGAGCGCGGTGTCGGTCAGGTCGGCCAGCCGGCCGAGGTACGGGGAGACCGGACGCCGGGCGTACGTGGCCCCGGCGATGACCGCCGTCAGGGCCAGGGCCAGCCCGCCCACCGTGAGCGCGAGGCGGCCACCCGGACCGGCCCGGTCGGCCAGCACCACGCCGAGCAGGGCGAACCCGGTCAGCCCGGCGACGATCGCGGGCGCCCGGTGCCGTACCGCCACGAACAGGCGGGAGCGCAGCAGCAGCACCCCGCACGCGACGGCGGCGAGCAGCAGCCCGGCGGTCCGGCCGACGGAGACGAGCACGGCGACCGCGCCGACGGCGAGCACCGCGTGGCCGAGCAGCATCCCGGTGAGCACCTCCTCGGCACGGGCCACCGCCGCGTGCACCCGCCCCCGGTCCGGCAGGTCCCGGGTGCCGGCCGGACTGGGCAGGGTGAGCGGGGGCAGCGGCAGCTTGCCGACCCGGATGGCCAGCAGCGGCAGCCCGCCGAGCGCGAACACCAGCACGGCGAGCAGGACGGCGGCGGTGCCGTCCGGGTCGAGCAGCAGCCCGCCGAGCGCGGCCGCCACGCCTGTCGATCCGACAGTCACCCCGGCCACCGAGACGCGGGACCGGCTGGCCACGCCGAGCAGGCCGAGCATCGCCGCCAGTAGCAGCGCCACCGAGCCGACGAGCAGTTCGGGGGCGCCCATCCAGCGCAGGCCGGGGATCGGGCCGACCGGGTCGCCGGAGGTGACGGCCAGCGCTCCGGCCACTGCGGCCCACGGCAGGGCGTACCCGCCGAGCGTGGCGCCGACCGGGCCGTCGCCGTACGCCCGGGACGCGGCGATGGCGGTGAGCACCAGGATCAGGGCGACCGCCGCGGCGACCGGCCAGCCACGCGCGCCCGGCCCGCCCGCGACCACGGCGACCAGCCCGACCGCAAGGGGTACGGCGGCACCTGCGAGCGCGGCGGCCCGGGTGGCGTGGCCCGACCAGGCGGCGCCTCGACGCCGGGCGCCGTCCACGATCGCCTCGACCACGTCGTCGTACTCCAGTTCGGGCCACTGCGCGCGAGCCGGCACCAGATGCAGCACCTCGCCGTCGCGGACGCCCTGCGGCAGCAGCGCCTGGGCGGTGGCGAGCACGGCGCCGTCGGTCCGGCGCAGCACCCACCCGCCGTGCCGCTCCCCGTCGTCGGCCAGACCCTCCCCGGCGTGCCGGAGCACCTCGGGCAAGAGTTCGGCCAGGGGGACCTGCTCCGGTAGGGCCACGTCGACTCGCCGCCTGGGCGCGCTGATCGTGACCCGGGCGAGCCCGCTTGTCATCGAGGCATCTCCATATGGGCGGAGGGAGTGGGCTGACGGACGAGAGGACTTTACCTACCATGAGCCAGGCTCGGGTTACCCAGAGCCACTTCCGGGGAGGGTGAGTGTCCACTGTCGTCATCAAGCGGCCACCACGCCGCCCGGCGCCGGAGATCCCGGTCGGTGAGCTGCCCGTCGAGGCGCCGCCGGAGATCCCCGCCGCGGCCGGTGGGCGCTGGCAGCAGGCGCTGATGGTGCTGCCGATGCTCGGCGGGACGGTGGCCATGGCGATGATGTTCGGCCGCGGCGGCGGTGCCTACTCGTACGTGGTGGGCGGCATGTTCGGCCTCTCCTCGCTGGCGATGCTGGTGACCACCTGGGGCAGCGCGGGGCCGAAGAAGTCCGAGCTGATGGCCGCCCGCCGGGAGTACCTGCGCCACCTGGCCACGCTCCGCCGCCGGGTGCGGGAGACCGTCGGCGCCCAGCGGGCCGGGCTGTCCTACCGCCATCCCGAGCCGGGGCGGCTCTGGTCGACAGTCGACAGTCACCGGGTCTGGGAACGCCGGCCGGGCGACCCGGACTTCGCCGTGGTCCGGGTCGGCGTGGGCCCGCAGACGCTGGCCACCCCGCTGGTCCCGCCGGTCACCCGTCCGCTGGAGGAGCTGGAACCCATGACGGCGGGGGCGCTGCGGCGCTTCCTGGACGCGTACTCGGTGGTGCCGGACCTGCCGGTGGCGCTGTCGCTGCGCAGTTTCGCCCGGGTCTTCGTGCGCGGGCCGGCCGGCCCGGTACGCGGCGCCGGATCGCCCGCCGCGCAGGCACTGGCCCGGGCGGTGCTCACCCAGCTCGCCGTCTTCCACGCGCCGGACGAGCTGCTGATCGCGGTCTGCGCCGGGCCGGAACGCCGGACCGCCTGGGAGTGGGTGAAGTGGCTGCCGCACGCCCACCATCCGGCGCGTACCGACGCGCTGGGCCCGGTGCGGCTGGTCACCAGCTCCGCCGC
The DNA here is from genome assembly GCF_019038635.1 of Micromonospora sp. WMMB482. Lineage (NCBI taxonomy): Bacteria > Bacillati > Actinomycetota > Actinomycetes > Micromonosporales > Micromonosporaceae > Micromonospora > Micromonospora sp. WMMB482. The sequence continues at coordinate 1,869,055 of NZ_JAHOPD010000020.1, forward strand.
CGACCTGGAACGGCTGCTCGACGACGTGCTCGGCGCCCGGTCCCGGTTCAGCCCGCACGGCACGGCGACCGACGGGCCGCACGTCGTGGTGGTGCTCGACGGCGGTGACCTGACCGGCGCGACCGACCTGGCCGGTGACGGCGGCATCGACGCGGTCACCGTGCTCGACCTGGACACTCCGCCGCCCAGGCTGCTCGACCGGTACGCGCTCCTGCTCGACCTGGTCGACGGCCGGCTGCACTCGCACTCCGCCGAGGGGCACGCCGAGGTGGGCGCCGCCGACGCACTGGCGCCCGCCGACGCCGAGGCGGTGGCCCGGCGGCTCGCGCCGCTGCGGCTCGCCGGCACGGTACGCGGGCCCGATGCGCCGCCCGGCGCCGAGCTGGGCCTGCCCGAGCTGCTGGGTCTCGGCGACCCGGAGAGCTTCACCGCCGAGCAGGGCTGGGCGCCCCGGGCCGCGCGGGACCGGCTGCGGGTGCCGATCGGGGTGAGCGCCGACGGCGGGGCGATCGACCTCGACCTGAAGGAGTCGGCGCAGGACGGCATGGGCCCGCACGGCCTGCTGATCGGCGCGACCGGCTCGGGCAAGTCGGAGCTGCTGCGCACGCTCGTGCTCGGGCTCGCCGCCACGCACAGCTCGGAGCAGCTCAACTTCGTGCTCGTCGACTTCAAGGGCGGCGCCACGTTCGCGCCGTTCGAGCGGCTGCCGCACACCGCCGCCGTGATCACCAACCTGGCCGACGCGCTGCCGCTGGTGGACCGGATGGTGGACGCGATCAACGGGGAGCTGATGCGCCGGCAGGAGCTGCTGCGCCGGGCCGGCAACTTCGCGAGCGTGCGCGACTACGAGCGGGCCCGGGCGGCCGGCTCGCCGCTGGCCCCGCTGCCGTCGCTGCTGCTGATCTGCGACGAGTTCTCCGAGCTGCTGTCGGCCAAGCCCGACTTCATCGACCTGTTCGTGCAGATCGGGCGGCTGGGCCGGTCGCTCGGGGTGCACCTGCTGCTGGCGAGCCAGCGGCTGGAGGAGGGGCGGCTGCGCGGGCTGGACACGCACCTGTCGTACCGGATCGGGTTGCGGACGTTCTCGGCGCTGGAGTCCCGGACGGTGCTGGGCGTGCCGGACGCGCACGAGCTGCCGCGCAGCCCGGGGCACGGTTACCTGCGCTCGGGCACCGATCCGCTGGTCCGGTTCAAGGCCGCGTACGTGTCCGGCGCGGTCCGTCGCCGCGGTGGCGCGGCGGGCGCGTCCGGTGCCGGTGAGGCACGCGTGCTCGCGTTCTCCACCCACCTGGTCCCGGTGCCGGAGCCGCCCGCGCCCGTCGTGCCGCCCGCCGAGGACGACGGCGGCGAGACGCTGCTGGACCTGCTCGTGGACCGGCTGGCCGGGCAGGGCCCGCCCGCGCACCAGGTGTGGCTGCCGCCGCTGGACGCCTCGCCCGCCCTGGACGAGCTGCTCGGCCCGGTCGGCGCCGACGCGGTACGCGGGCTCACGGTGGCGAATCCGGAGCTGCACGGGGCGCTCCAGGTGCCGGTGGCGGTGGTGGACAAGCCGTTCGAGCAGCGGCGCGACCTGCTCTGGCTGGCGCTGGACGGCGCGGCCGGGCACGTCGCGGTGGTCGGCACCACCCGTAGCGGCCGGTCCAGTCTGCTGCGCACCCTGGTCTGCGCGCTCGCGCTCACCCACACCCCGGCCGAGGTGCAGGTCTACTGCCTCGACTTCGGCAGCGGGACGCTCGGCACGCTGCGCGACCTGCCGCACGTGGGCGGCGTCAGCGGGCGGACCGACGGCACCGCCGTGCGCCGTACCGTCGGCGAGGTCGCCGGCCTGCTGGCGGAGCGGGAGCGGCGTTTCGCCGAGGCCGGTGTGGAGTCGATGGCGGCGTGGCGACGGCGGCGGGCGGCGGGCGCGCCGGATCCGTTCGGGGACGTGTTCCTGGTGGTGGACGGCTGGAACACGCTGCGCGGCGAGTACGAGGACCTGGAACCGCTGGTCACTGAGCTCGCCACCCGGGGCCTGGCGTACGGGGTGCACGTGGTGGCGAGCGCGCTGCGCTGGTCGGACTTCCGCCCGGCGATCCGCGACCTGTTCGGCTCCCGGCTGGAGTTGCGTCTCGGCGACCCGGCGGACTCGGTGGTGGTCAAGCGGGCGCTGGCGGCCACCGTGCCGGACGAGCGTCCGGGCCGCGGCATCACGGCGGGCGGACTGCACTTCCTCACCGCCGAACCCCGCGTCGAGGGGCTCGGCGCGGAGACCGCCGACCTGGTCAAGGTGGTCGCCGGTGCGTGGACCGGTCCGCCGGCGCCCCGGGTGCGCCTGCTCCCGCCGGTGCTGCCGTACGCCGAGCTGGACCAGAGCGCGACGAGCGGGCTGGCGTTCCCGGTCGGCGTGGCCGAGGCGGACCTGTCCCAGGTGGTGCTGGACTTCGCCACCGAGCCGAACTTCCTGGTCTTCGGCGACGCCGAGTGCGGCAAGTCGTCGTTCCTGCGCGCGCTCGCCACCTCGATCGTCAACCGGTTCACCCCGGAGCAGGCCCGGGTGATGCTCGTGGACTACCGGCGCAGCCTGATGGGCGTGATCGAGACGCCGCACCTGATCGGGTACGGCACGGCGGCGCCGCACACCGCCGAGCTGATCGAGTCGGCCGCCGGCTACCTCCAGGGGCGGCAGCCGGGGCCGGAGGTGACCCCGGCGCAGCTGCGCAGCCGGTCGTGGTGGAAGGGGCCGGAGCTGTTCGTGCTCGTGGACGACTACGACCTGGTGGCGGGCGGCCCGACGAATCCGTTGCGGGCGTTGGAGGAACACCTGCCGCACGCGCGGGACGTCGGACTGCACCTGGTGCTGGCGCGGCGTACCGGCGGTGCCGGGCGGACCGCGTACGAGCCGATCGTGCAGCGGCTGCGCGAGCTGTCGACGGCCGGGCTGGTGATGTCGGGCGGCCCGGAGGAGGGCGCGCTCGTCGGTCAGGTGAAGGCCGGGCCGCTGCCCCCGGGGCGGGCGCGGATGGTCACGCGCCGGGAGGGGGTGCGCCTGGTGCAGTTGGCGCATCTCCCGCCCGGGTGATCCGCCTCGCGGAGTTGCCCCGTGACGGTCGGGACAACCGGTAATCTCCGTGCAGCATGTGTCTGACGCGACCGAACGGCTGGGGAATGTGACAGGGGATCGGCAGGGACTGCCCGGTGGGCCGCCCCGGCGTCGCGCCGGACGCGCGCTGCTCGCCGCCGTGTCGGCCGTGGCCGCCGTCGCCGCTCCGCTGGCGCCGCCGGCCCATGCCGCGCCCGCCGCCCCGGCCACAGTGGCGCGTCCCTGGGTGGCCCCCGACCGCCTGCTTCGCACCGGTCAGGTGCGCGACGAGCAGTGGCAACTGGAGGAGTTGCGGGCGAAGACCGCGTGGCGCACCTCGACCGGGCGCGGCGTGGTGGTCGCGGTGATCGACTCCGGTGTGGACGGCACCCACCCCGACCTGGCCGGTCAGGTGCTGCCCGGCCTGGATCTGGTGACGCCGGACGGCTCGGACGGCCCGGACCCGGTGGGGCACGGCACCACTGTGGCCGGGCTGATCGCGGGGCGGGCCGACGACGACCGGGGCGTGGTGGGGCTCGCACCGGACGCCAAGATTCTTCCGGTGCGGGTCCTCGACGCCGAGAACCGCTACGACGACGCGCTGATCATCGCGAAGGCGGTGCGCTGGGCGGTCGACAACGGCGCCCGCGTGGTCAACCTGTCGCTCGGCGGCAGCAGCGACAACCCGGCCCTGGCCGCGGCGCTCGACTACGCGTTCGCCCGGGACGTGGTGGTGGTCGCCTGCACCGGCAACCTGGCCACCTCGACGACCACCGAGGTCTGGTACCCGGCCCGCGAGCCGGGTGTGCTGGCGGTCGCCGGGCTGGAGCGGACGACCGAGAACCTCTGGTCCGGCTCGATCACGGGTCACGAGACCGTGCTCAGCGCTCCGGCCACCGGGCTCTACGGCGCGCGCCCGCAGGGCTACTGGCGGGTGCAGGGGACGAGCTTCGCCGCGCCGCTCGTCGCCGCGACGGCCGCCCTGGTCCGCGCGCGGTATCCGAAGATGCCGGCCGGCGACGTGGTGAACCGGCTGATCACCACCGCCCGGGATCTCGGACCGACCGGCCGGGACGACCGGTTCGGCTACGGCCTGGTCGACCCGGTGGCCGCGCTCACCGGCGACGTGCCGGCGGTGGGCCACAACCCGCTCGACGACAACGCCTCTCCCGGTGTGGTGGGCTTCGGCCCGGCGCCCGGGGACGGGCGGGACACCCGGGCCGCCGCGGCGGGCCGGGGCGGTGACCCGGTCGGGCGTTCCTCGGACGGCTGGACCGCCCGGCCGGCCGGGCAGACGGACGCCTCCGCCCCGGAGCGGCTCTGGACCGGCCTGGCCCTGTTCGTCGCGCTCGTCACCGGCACCGCGTTGATGGTTCGCCGGTTCCGGCAGACCCGTCGCTGAACCGGTCTGATCCCGCCCTGCCGTGGGTAGGGGAAGCCCCATGGACACCAGCACCGGGGCGACCGTCGCGCACCGGTCGTGGCGGAGCCGCCGCCTCGACCCCGAGCACTCGCTGGGCCTGCGGCTCACCCTGACCGTCGTCGCGGCGTTCCTGGTGCTGGTGCCGTTCGCCCTGCTCGCGCTGCTGGTGCTCGGCACCTGGCCGCCCCTGCAGCGGCTGGACGCCTCGATCGCCGAGGTGTTCCACGGGTACGCGCGGGACCATCCCGCCTGGGTCGGTGTGATGACGGTCTGGACGCACGTGTTCGGGCCCGGCCCGCTGCGGGTGGCAGCGGTCGTGCTGGTGGTCTGGCTGGTCCGGCGCGGGGCGCCCCGGCTCGCGGTCTGGGTGGTGGTGACCATGGTCGCCGGCGGGCTGCTCGGCGCGCTGCTCAAGCTGCTCGTCGGCCGGGACCGGCCGGACCTGCTCGCCCCGGTGGCCCGGGCCGCCGGCTACTCCTTCCCGTCCGGTCACGCGCTCAACGCCACGCTGGCGGCGGGTGTGCTGCTGCTGGTGTTCCTGCCGTTCGTGCGGGCCAGCGGCCGGGGCCGGGTCGCGCTGTGGACAGCCGCCCTGCTGGTCACGGTGGTGACCGGGCTCAGCCGGATCGCCCTGGGCGTGCACTGGATCAGCGACGTGGTGGGCGGCTGGGTGCTCGGGGTGGCGGTGGTGGCCGCGACCTCGGCCGCCTTCGCCACCTGGCGCAGCGGATCCGGGCGGCCGTCCGCCCACCCGCTCCGCGAGGGGGTCGAGCCGGCGCTGGCCGACCAGCGGCCGGAGAACGGCCGGGCGTAGCCGGACCCGCGCCGGGGTACAGGCGAGCCCATGTCCGATGTCGTGATCCGAGTCACCCGGCGCGTCCTGCTGCCGCTGGCCCTGCTCTTCGCGCTGATGGTCGGCCTGGGCCTGCTGGTGACCCGGGTGCTGGCCCGCACCTGGCCGTTCACCGTGGAGGACACGGTCAACCGTGAGCTGGCCGGCGACCGGACGCCGGGGTGGAACGACGTCTCGCTGGTCTTCAGCACGCTCGCCAGCACCCAGATGATCGTCGTGGTGACGGTGCTGGCGGTGCTGGTGCTGCGGCTGGTGCTGCACCGCTGGCGGGAACCGCTGTTCCTGTGCGCGGCGGTGACCGCGCAGGCGCTGATCTTCCTGTTCACCACCATGGTCATCGACCGGGTCCGCCCGGCCGTCGCGCACATGGACGCCTCCCCGCCCACGTCCAGCTTCCCGTCCGGGCACACCTCGGCGGCCACCGCGCTCTACGTCGGCCTCGCGGTGCTGCTGGCGCTGCGGGCGCGCAGCACACCGGCCAAGGTCGGCTGGTGGACGCTGCTGGTGCTGGTGCCGATCGGCGTGGCGCTCACCCGGATGTACCGGGGCATGCACCACCCCAGCGACGTGGTCGCCTCGTTCCTCAACGGCGGAACCTGCGTGGCGATCATGGCGCGGGCATTACTCGACCGCACACTCGATTGGGGCCGCGCCCGGCTGCCGCTGACCCGCTCCGGCGACGAGACGACACCGGCGGGAGCACCGGCGGGTGGTTGAGCACCGCCGGCCGGTTCAGGTGCAGTCGCCGGTGGCCACTCCCCGGGTACGCTCCGCGCCCGCGAGCGCCACCGGTCGCGCCTCGGCGGCGGTCACCGCGAAACCGGTGTTCGGGTCGTCGGCCGCCGCCGCGAAGATCACGCCGAGCACCAGGCCGTTCGACGAGACCAGCGGGCCGCCGGAGTTGCCGCTGCGCACCAGCGCCCGGATCGTGTAGATCTCCCGGTTGACGTCACCGGCCGAGTAGATGTCCGGGCCGGTGATCCGGTCGACGTCCCGGATCCGGGCCGGGCGGGCGTCGTACGGGCCGTCGAGCGGGAAGCCGAGCACGATCGCGTCAGCACCGGTGGCGGCCGGTCCGGCGGCGAAGCGCAGCGACGGTCCGGGCAGCCCGGGCACGTGGAGCACCGCCAGATCCCGGTCCGGGTCGTAGACGACGACCTCGCCGTCGTACCGCTCCCCGCGCAGTTCCACAGCCACCGATCGGGTGCCGGCCACCACGTGCGCGTTGGTCATCACCCGGTCGTCGGCGTACACGAAGCCGGAGCCCTCGATGCGGCGCGAGCAGCTCGGCGCGGAGCCCAGCACCTTCACCACCGACCGCCTGCTGTTCTGCACCACCTGGGAGTTGGCCAGCGCCGGGTCGGGCGGCGCGACCTGCCGGGCCCGGGTCGGCGCGAGGTCGCCGAACACGTCCGGGAAGCCGTTGGTGTCGACCGTGTCGCGCAGCGCGGTGGACAGGTCCTGCGCCTTGTCCGGCAGCACCTGGTCGACGACGGTGAGCAGCGCGCTGTTGCGGACCGAGGAGGCCAGCCACGGCACCGAGGAGGAGCCGAGCGGCACTGCCACCAGCCACGCCACGAGCATGACCGCGATGACCGAGATGAACGCGCCGCCGACGTCGTCGACCTTCCGGCCGGCCGGCCCGGTGATGGCGGCCCGCAGGTTGGAGCCGAGCCACCCGGCCAGTGCCTGCCCCAGCACCGCGAGCCCGAAGATCGCCACCAGGGAGATCAGTACGCGTGTGCCGCTCGCCGCGAACTGCTGCGCGATCAGCGGCCCGACCTGGAGGCCGAGCAGGGCGCCCAGGAAGAAGCCGGAGAACGACAGGGCCCCGATGACGAAGCCCTGACGGTATCCGCTGATCGCGAACACGAGCATGAGCAGAAGGAGGACGAGATCCACGGCGGACACGCCCCAAGGGTACGGGCACCGGGCCCGCGGTCGGCTCAGCGCTCGCGGAACGTGACCCGGGGATGCGTACGGGTGATCACCGCACCGGGCTCTCGTCGGCCGGCTCGGTGCCCGCCGACGGAGCGGGCGTGGCGCCGACCGGAGGCAACTCCACCACGCGCGAGTGCGGCCAGGGCCGGGACCATCCGCCCAGTTCCAGCAGCCGGTCGATCACGCCCGCGGTGAAGCCCCAGACGAGCATGCCGCGCACCGAGAAGGCCGGGCCGATCCAGCCGCTCGGGTGGCGTACCCGCATGCGGTTGTCCGGGTCGACCAGCTCGGTGACCGGCAGCCGGGCCACGTGCGCGACCTCGGCCGGCTCGCGCGGGTGCACCGGGTGCGGGTCGTGCCACCAGGCGAGCACGGGGGTGACCACGAAGTCGCTGACCGGGATCCAGAGCCGGGGCAGCTCGGCCAGCACCGTGACGCTGCCCGGGTCGAGGCCGACCTCCTCGTTCGCCTCCCGCAGCGCGGTGGCACGGGCGTCGGCGTCCTCCGGGTCGGCCGCGCCGCCGGGGAAGGCCGGCTGCCCGGCGTGGTTGCGCAGCGTCGCGGCGCGCTGGAGGACGAGCACGTCCGGCCCGGCGCCGGGCTCCTCGCCCAGCAGCACCAGCACGGCGCTCTCCCGGCCGCCGCTTTCCGGCGTGACGATGCGGGTGAAGTCCTCCGCCCGCGCGGTGCCGAGCCGGCCCAGCAGCGGGTCGAACCACAGCGGCGGCCGTCGGGTCATACCCGCACCCCGAGGTGGCGTTCGACCAGCGCGGCGAGGCGGGCGTCGTCGAGCGCGCCGGTCGCGTCGGTGTGCCGGATCCGGCCGTCGGCGTCGACCAGCACGGTGAGCGGGAACGCGTTGCGTTCGAGCGCGCGCTGGAACGCGTCGCCCTGGTCGAGCAGCATCGGGAAGTCGACGCCGAAGTCCTCGCCGATGGACTGCGCGCCGCCGCGGCTGTCCCGGCTGTTCACGCCGATCACCTGGAACCGGCCGTCGGCGCGGTCGCTGAGCCGCTGGAAGGCGGGCAGCTCCTTGCGGCACGGCGGGCACCAGGACGCCCAGACGTTGATCACCGCCGGGCCCTTGACGTCGCGCAGGTTCACCGGCGTGCCGCCGGTGAAGCAGTTGAGCGTCAGGTCGGGGAGCTGGTCTCCAGTCGATCCGGCGGGCGCCGGGGACGCCGAGGCGGGCGCGACGGTCAGCGGGGCGCAGTCGGCGAACGGCGAGGGGCGTTCGGCACGGGTCGCGGGCGCGGGACGTTCCGGCTCCTCGGCCGTGGCGGTGCAGCCCGCCGTCGCCAGCAGCAGCGGGACGAGAAGGTACGCGAGCCGGCGCATCACGGCACGTCCGCCGCGGCCGCCTGCTGCGGCACCAGGTCGGGGTCGAGGCCCACGGCGACCGCCAGGTCACGGGCCCGGGGGCCCTTGAGCAGCTTGGCCGCGGCGGCCGGCTCGGTCGGTCCGGTGCCGTACGCGGGGCACAGCTTCGTCAGCGTGCACGCGCCGCAGGCGGGCTTGCGGGCGTGGCAGACCCGGCGGCCGTGGAAGATGACCCGGTGCGACAGCATCGTCCAGTCGCGCTTGGGGTAGAGCGCGCCGATCGCGTGCTCGATCTTCACCGGGTCGGTCTCGGTGGTGAGCTGCCACCGGTGCACCAGCCGCTGGAAGTGGGTGTCGACGGTGATGCCGGGGACACCGAAGGCGTTGCCGAGGATGACGTTCGCGGTCTTGCGGCCGATCCCCGGCAGGGTCACCAGGTCGTCGAGCCGGCCGGGCACCTCGCCGTCGTACCGCTCGCAGAGCGCCCGCCCGAGGTTGATCAGGGAGTTGGTCTTGTTGCGGTAGAACCCGGTGGGCCGGATCAGCTCCTCCAGCTCGGCGCGGTCCGCCGCGGCGTAGTCGGCGGCGGTGCGGTAGCGGGCGAACAGCTTCGGCGTGACTTCGTTGACCTTCTTGTCGGTGCACTGGGCGGACAGGATCGTCGCCACCGCGAGCTCCAGCGCGTTGGAGTGGTCGAGTTCACAGTGCGCGTCGGGGTGCGTCTCGGTCAGCACCCGGCCGATGCGCCGGGCGCGGCGCGTACGGCCGAGGTCGGTCTCGGGGGAGCGCGTGGTCACGTCGGCCAGCCTACGTCGCGGGGCCGACGCTCCGGCGCCTCGGCGCGGCCGGGGTGCGCTCAGCCACCCGCCGGTGCGGTGATCTTGCCGGTCCCGTCGAGCTTCGCGCCGGTGTCCGGGAAGTCGGACCGGTTCAGGTCGCGGACCAGGCCGAGGCCGCGGTTCTGCCGGTCCACCGACGGACGGCCCACGCCGTTCATCACGGTGGAGGTGAACGTGCCGCCGACGAACGTCCCGTCGGCGGTGAGCGACACCTTGAGCACCCCGCCCCAGCCGAGCCGCCCCGAGCTGTTCAGCGACTTCCCGCCACCGGCGAAGTTGCCCAGGCTGTACGCGATCAGCCGCCCCTTGTAGAACTCCATCCCGCGCAGCACGTGCGGGCCGTGCCCGATGACCAGGTCGGCGCCGGCGTCGATGACGGTGCGGGAGAAGCGGATCGGGTCACCGCGGTTCTCGCCGAAGAACATCTCGGTGCCCGGCTTCACCCGGGTCTTGTCCGACCCTTCGGCGCCCATGTGCACCTGCACCACCACGATCTGGGCCGACTCCTTGGCCATCTCGATCACCTGCTTGGCGGCGTTCAGGTCGACCAGGCTGTTGGACCAGGGGTACGACGAGAAGCCGACCACGGCGACCTTGATGCCCTTGACGTCCACCACGGTGATCTCGCCCGGCGCGCCGGTGTGCTTGAGCCCGTGCGCCTCCAGCGCCGACTGGGTGTTCTCGTAGCCCTGGCGGCCGTAGTCGTAACCGTGGTTGTTGGCCTGGTTGAGCAGCTGGAATCCGGCCGAGCGCAGGTGCGCGGCGTAGCCGGGCGGCGCGCGGAACTGGTAGCAGTTCTTCGGCTCCGGGCCGCACTTGCCGGCGCCGGTGTCGTCGGTGAGCGGCTCCTCCAGGTTGCCCATCACCAGGTCGCCCTTGAGCGCCGACTTCACGTCGTCGAAGAAGCCCTTGCCGCCGTTGGGTGGCAGCCGGTTCGGCGCGTTGCCCATGATCACGTCGCCGGTCGCGGTCAGCGAGATCGACGGTTCCTTCGACGCGTCCGGCGCCGCCGGCTGGTCACCCGTCTCGGGCCCGGCCGAGCCGGTCGATCCGCCGCCCTGTCCCGCCTGCCATCGGGGGTCGCCGCCGGACCCGCCGGTGTCCCCGCCGCACCCGGCGACGAACAGGACGGCGACGAGCGCGGCGAACGCGGCCAGGCGCCGGCCGAGCACCGCGCGAGGCGGGCCGGGAGCGGCGGCGGGCGGTCCGGCGACGGCGGCGCGGAGGGTACGGGGCACAGAACGGGCGGGAGCGTACATCGTCGGCGACGCTACCGTCCCCGGGACGCCGCGACGAGGGCCGATCGGTCGGAAAACCCGGCGCGCCGGATATGACTGGCGCACGTCAGCCCGCCCGTCGGTCGGACCAGGGCACGACGGTCCCGGCGCCGCCGGAGCGGACGGCGGCGTGCACGGCCCGGGCCAGCGGTGCGCCCCAGGCCGACCGGGGGCCGCCGTACGGGGCCGGATCGCCGTCGGCCGGGCAGAGCACTGTCACCGCGTCGGTGGGGGTGCCGGTGGCCGGAAGTCCGAGTTCCCAGATCGCCTGCGCCTTCGCCTCGGTGGCGGTGGCCACGGCGTTGACCAGGGCGGCGTCGCCGAGCCGCACCGGCACGTACGCGACGATGTTGACGGTGCCGACGCGTTGCGCGGGCCGGGCCCGCTCGCTCGCGGCGGGCGGCGCCGGCTCGGGCACGGCGGCGGTCGGCTCCGGCGCGGCGGCCCAGACCGGCGTGCCCAGGCCGACGGTCGCCCAGACCCGGACGCCGCCGTCGGCGCGGCGGACCACCTCGCTGACGTCCACGCCGGTCAGCAGCCCGACCCCGGGGCCGTCCAGGTCGAGGCCGTGCGCCAGCTCGGCCAGGTGCGCGGCGGGGTCGTCCCGGTCGTACGACATCGGCACCGTCGCGTTCAGCACCCACCCGCGGACGCCGAGCCCTCCGCCCAGCGGCGCGGAGCCGACCGCCAGCAGCGGCGCCTCGGCCCGCCAGGCCAGCAGCGGGATGTCCCACCCGGATTCGGACCGGCTGGTCAGGAACGGCTCACACAGCACGCCGGTCACCCTACGATCACAGGTGGGAACGGGTGGCGCCGGCCCGGGCCGGAGGCGGGATCTTAGCTGCTCTCCAGGTCGGGCAGGTTACGCCCAACGATCAAGATTCCAGGGGTGCACCTCTGATTACTGCTCATGTGCGCCTAGACTGGCGGCGCGCGAGGGATCAGCGGACGGCGGACCCGGCCGACGGACGGCACGCGCAGGCGGAGGTGCGCGATGGACGAGGTACTGGCCCGCAGCGGGATCTTCCAGGGTGTCGACCCGGAGGCTGCCGAGGCGCTCGCCAAGGAGATGGAGACGATCGAGGTCCGCAAGGGCGAGATCGTGTTCAACGAGGGCGAGCCCGGCGACAGTCTCTACATCCTCCTGTCCGGCAAGATCAAGGTGGGTCGCCGCGCGGCGGACGGCCGGCAGAACCTGATCGCCGTGATGGGCCCGTCGGACATGGTCGGTGAGCTGTCGCTGTTCGACCCCGGCCCGCGTACCGCGACGGCCACGGCGGTCACCGACACCCGCCTGGTCCGGCTGCGCAAGCAGGCGCTGCGGCCGTGGCTGAACAACCGGCCCGAGATCGCCGAGCAGCTGCTGCGGGTGCTCGCCCGCCGGCTGCGCCGGACCAACGATTCGCTCGCCGACCTGATCTTCACGGACGTGCCGGGCCGGGTCGCCAAGAACCTGCTCCAGATGGCCGGCCGATTCGGCACCCGCGACGGCGGCGTGCTGCGCGTGACGCACGACCTCACCCAGGAGGAGATCGCCCAGCTCGTCGGTGCCTCCCGGGAGACCGTCAACAAGGCGCTGGCCGACTTCGCCTCGCGCGGCTGGCTGCGGCTGGACGGCAAGAGCATCATCATCCTCGACCCGGAGCGCCTGGCCCGCCGCGCGCGGGTCTGATCCTCCGTACCGGCTTCCCGGCCCGGCCCGCCACCGCGCGGAGCCGGGCCGATGCCGTCTCTGACCCAGCCGGGCCGGTGCCGTCTCTGAGCGGCCGGGCCGGTGCCGTGTCTGCCCGCCGCAGAATCGCTTGGTCCTCCCGGACCGGTGCCGCCAGGCTGGGACGATGCCCGATCGCGTCGCCGTCCTCTCCGACATCCACGGTGTGCTGCCCGCGCTGGAGGCCGTCCTGGCCGAGCCGGACGTGGCAGCCGCCGACCTGATCGTCCTCACCGGTGACCTGGCGGCCGGCCCGCAGCCGGTCGAGGTGCTGGACCGGCTGGCCGTGCTCGGTGACCGGGCCTGTTGGGTCGGCGGGAACGCCGACCGGGAGCTGGTGCAGGCAAGGGCCGGCAAGCCGTCGGCCATCGAGGTCTCCAACTGGGCCGCCGGGCAGCTCCGCGACGACCAGGTGGCCCGGCTGGCGGCGCTGCCGCCGTCCGTCACGCTGCCGGTCACCGGCCTGGGCGACGTGCTGTTCTGCCACGCCACCCCGCGCGACGACGAGGAGGTCGTGCTCGTCGACTCGCGGCTCGACCGCTGGGCCGAGGTCTTCGCCGGCCTGCCGGCCGAGGTCGGCACAGTGGTCTGCGGGCACACGCACATGCCCTTCACCCGGCTGGTCGACCGCCGCCTGGTGGTGAACCCGGGCAGCGTCGGCATGCCGTACGGGGGCGCGGGCGCCTGGTGGGCGCTGCTCGGCCCGGGCGTGCAGTTGCGCCGGACCCGCTTCGACGTGGACGCCGCCTGCGCCCGGGTCGCCGCCGAGTCCACGTTCCCGGACGCGGCGGCCTGGGCCGACGAGTACGTCCGCTCCCGCCACTCCGACGCCGACGCCCTCACGGTCTTCGCCCCGCGCGACGGCCGCTGAGGCGTTAACAAGGGGCCCTTCCTCTACCGGAGGCGTTAACAAGGTGCCCCTCCTTAAAAAAAGTCAGGCTTGACTGTTTGTTTTGGGCGGGGCACGCTGTCTGCGTGTCGAGCCGGGTCCCGCAGCAGGAGCGCAGCCGTGCCACCCAGGCCCGGCTGCTGGAGGCGACTGTCGAGTGCCTGGTCGAGCACGGCTGGTCGGGCACCACGACGACTGTGGTGGCGGCCCGCGCCGGTGTCTCCCGGGGCGCCCAGCTGCACCACTACCCCACCAAGGCCGCGCTGGTGACCGCCGCCGTCACGCACCTGACCGAGCGCCGGGCGGCCGAGCTGCGCGCCGAGGCCGCGACGCTGCCCTCCGGACCGCAGCGGCTCGACGGGGTGGTCGACCTGCTCGCCGCCTCCTTCACCGGCCCGTTGTTCGTGGCCGCGCTGGAGCTGTGGGTGGCCGCACGCACCGACGCCGAGCTGCGCGCCGCGCTGGTGCCGCTGGAGGCGCGGATCGGCCGCGAGATGCACCGGCTCACCGTGGAGCTGCTCGGCGTGGACGAGCGCAGGCCGGGCGTACGCGAGTCGGTCCAGGCCACCCTCGACCTGCTGCGCGGCCTCGGCGTGGCCAACCTGCTCAGCGACGACTCGCCCCGTCGCGCCGCCCTGCTGCACACCTGGAAACGCCAGCTCGCCACGCTGCTCACCCCCGAGAGCGAGCGGCACTGATCCCCTGACGTCCACCCCCGCCCGGAGGCACGATGGTCGACCTGACAGCTCTGCTCGCGGACCTGGCCGCCGAGTCCGAACAGCTCGACGCGCTCGTCGCGGACCTGCCGCCGGAGGGATGGGAGCGGCCGACACCGGCCCCGGGCTGGACCGTCGCGCACCAGGTCGCGCACCTGGCCTGGACCGACCACGTCGCCTACCTGGCGGCCGCCGACGAGGCCGCGTTCTTCGCCTCGGTCATGGCCGCGCCGGACCTGTCGCGCCTGGTCGAGGACGGCGCCGAGTCCTTCCTCGCGCCACCGCCCGCGCTGCTGGCCCGCTGGCGTGCCGGCCGGTCGGCGCTCGCCGGGGCGCTCGCCGCCGTCCCGGCCGGGCAGAAGATCCCCTGGTACGGCACCAGCATGTCGCAGGCGTCGATGGTGACCGCACGGCTGATGGAGACGTGGGCGCACAGCGAGGACGTGGCAGACACGCTGGGCGTCAGCCGTACCCCGACCGAGCGCCTGCGGCACATCGCGCACCTCGGCTTCCGTACCCTCGGGCACGGCTTCGCGGCCCACGGCCGCGACGTGCCCACGGCGCCGGTGCGGGTCGAGCTGACCCCACCCGCGGGCGGCGAGGTGTGGGAGTTCGGGCCGGCTGACGCGGCCGACCGGGTGACCGGCCCGGCACTCGACTTCTGCCTGCTCGTCACGCAGCGCCGGCACCGCGCCGATCTGGCCCTGACCGCCACTGGGCCGGTGGCCGACGAGTGGCTGGACGTGGCCCAGGCGTTCGCCGGCCCGCCCGGCGGCAAGCGCGAGCCCGCGAACGGCGAGGTGTCCCCGTGAGCGCGAGGAGCGAGCTTGCGAGCCCCGCAGTCGCGAACGAAGACCAGCCCGTGAGCGCGAGGAGCGAGCTTGCGAGCCCCGCAGCCGCGAACGAAGACCAGCCCGTGAGCGTGCTGCGGATCGGGAACGCGTCGGGCTTCTACGGCGACCGCTTCACCGCCTGGCGGGAGATGCTCGACGGCGGCGAGCTGGATCTGCTGACCGGTGACTACCTGGCCGAGCTGACCATGCTCATCCTCGGCCGGGACCGGATGCGCGACCCGTCGCTCGGTTACGCCAAGACGTTCCTGCGCCAGGCGGAGGGTGTACTCGGCACTGCGCTGGAGCGCGGCGTCACGCTGGTCACCAACGCGGGCGGCCTCAACCCGGCGGGGCTGGCCGACGCGATCCGGTCGCTCGGCGACCGGCTCGGCCTCCAGATCCGGGTCGGGTACGTCGAGGGCGACGCGATCCAGCGCCCGGACGCGCTGACCGCGAACGCGTACCTGGGCGCGTTCGGGATCGCGGCCTGCCTGGACGCGGGCGCGGACGTGGTGGTCACCGGGCGGGTCACCGACGCCTCGCTGGCGGTCGGCCCGGCGATCGCCCGTTTCGGGTGGACCCGCGACGACCTGGACGCGCTGGCCGGCGCGACTGTGGCCGGGCACCTGATCGAGTGCGGCGCGCAGGTCACCGGCGGCAACTTCAGCTTCTTCACCGAGCTGCCGGACGGCGGGCACCGGCCCGGATTCCCGATCGCGGAACTGCACGCGGACGGCTCGTCCGTGCTCACCAAGCACCCCGGCACCGGTGGCGCGGTAACGGTCGAGACGGTCACCGCCCAGCTGCTGTACGAGGTGGGCGGGCCGGACTACCTCGGGCCGGACGTGGTGACCCGGCTGGACACGGTACGGCTGGAGCAGGAGGGCCCGGACCGGGTACGCGTCTCAGGGGTACGCGGCACGCCGCCGCCGGCCACGCTCAAGGTGGGCGTCAACAACCTGGGCGGCTTCCGCAACTCGATGACGTTCGTGCTGTGCGGGCTGGACATCCCGGCCAAGGCGGCACTGGTCCGGGGCCAGATCGAGGAGTCGGTCGGCGCGGAGGGGCTGGAGTTCACGCTCGCCCGCACCGACCACCCGGACACCGGCGACACCGAGGCGGCGAGCGCTTTGCTGCACGTACACCTGCGGGACGGCGACAAGTCGCGGGCCGGGCGGGCGTTCTCGGCGGCCGCGGTGGAACTGGCGCTGGCCTCCTACCCGGGCTGCACGCTCACCACGCTGCCCGGTGACGCGACGCCGTACGGGGTGTTCACCGCCGACGCGATCGCGCAGGACGCTGTCGAGCACGTCGCGGTGCTGCCCTCGGGCGAGCGGGTGCCGATCCCGCCGCCCACGGTGACGAGCGGTTTGCAGGGGGCCCCTATACAACACGAGGCGTTAGAAGGGGGCCCTTCCTTGCACGGAACCCGGCGCGGGGCGCTCGGTGAGCTGGTCGGGGCGCGGTCGGGCGACAAGGGCGGCGACGCGAACCTGGGCGTCTGGGCCCGTACCGACGCGACCTGGCCCTGGCTGCGCGACTGGCTGACAGTGGAGCGGCTCGCCGAACTGCTGCCGGAGACCGCGTCGCTCACTGTCGAGCGGTACGAGCTGCCGAACCTGCGCGCGGTCAACTTCGTGATCCGAGGGCTGCTCGGGCAGGGCGTGGCCGCCTCCACCCGCTTCGACCCCCAGGCCAAGGCGCTCGGCGAGCTGCTGCGCTCGCGGGTGGTCGACCTTCCGGCGGAGGTTCCGGCATGACCATCGTGGACACGCCGGAACGCCGGCAACTCCGTGAGCTGACCCGCTCGTTCGTCACCCGTGAGGTGCTGCCGCACCTGGCCGACTGGGAGCGGGCGGGCGAGGTGCCCCGGTCGCTGCACGAGACCGCCGCGAAGATCGGCCTGCTCGGCATCGGCTTCCCGGAGTCGGTCGGCGGCAGTGGCGGTGACCTGCTCGACTCGATGGTGGTCACCGAGGAGATCATCCGCTCGGGCGGGTCGTCCGGGCTGGTCGCCGCCCTGTTCACGCACGGGATCGCGCTGCCGCACATCGTCGCCGCTTGCGGCGACAACGGAGGCTCAGGCGGAGGCGGTCCGCAGCATCTCATCGAGAGGTACGTCCGGCCCACGCTGGCCGGGACCATGATCGGCGCGCTGGCGATCACCGAGCCGGACGGCGGCTCGGACGTGGCGGGCATCCGCACTTGCGCGGTACGCGACGGCGACCACTACGTCGTCAACGGGTCCAAGACGTACACCACCAGCGGGGCCCGCGCCGACTTCGTCACCACTGCGGTCTGCACCGACTTCCCCGGTTCGGGCTCGGTGAGCCTGCTGGTCATCGACAGGGGCACGCCCGGGTTCACAGTGGGGCGGCGGCTGGAGAAGCTGGGCTGGCACTGCTCGGACACCGCCGAACTGTCCTTCGCCGACGTCCGGGTGCCGGTGACGAACCGGGTCGGCCCGGAGGACACCGGCTTCCTCGCCATCATGCAGCAGTTCGCCAACGAGCGGCTGTCGCTCGCCACCCAGGCGTACGCCACCGCGCAGCGTTGTGTGGACCTGGCCGTGCAGTGGTGCCGGGACCGCTCCACGTTCGGCCGGCCGCTCGTCGGGCGCCAGGTCGTCCGGCACAGGCTGGCCGAGATGCACAGCCGCACCGACGCGGCGCGGGCGTACGTGCACGACGTCGCCGAGCGGGTGGCCGCCGGGCAGCCGGTGGTGACCGAGGTGGCCATGGCGAAGAACGTCGCGGTGGCCACCTGCGACTGGGTGGTCGACGCGGCGCTGCAACTGCACGGCGGGTTCGGTTACATGCGCGACGCCGAGGTCGAGCGGCACTACCGGGACGCCCGTCTGCTCGGCATCGGCGGCGGCACCACCGAGATCATGAACGAGATCATTGCGAAGGGCATGGGCCTATGAGCACGACTGTCCTGCAGAGCACCGTCGACCCGTCCGCGCCCGCCTTCACCGCCAACCGGGAGGCGCTGCTGGAACGCCTCGCCGAACTGGAGGCGGCGCTCGACCAGGCCCGTGGCGGTGGCGGCGAGAAGTACGTGACCCGGCACCACGGTCGCGGCAAGCTGCTCCCCCGCGAGCGGATCGAACTGCTGCTCGACCCGGACAGCCCGTTCCTGGAGCTGTCGTCGGTGGCCGCGTACGGCACCGACTTCCCGGTCGGCGCCAGCACCGTGACCGGCATCGGCGTGGTCGAGGGCGTCGAGTGCCTCATCGTGGCGAACGACCCGACGGTACGCGGCGGCGCGATCAACCCGTGGTCCCTGGCGAAGACCCGGCGGGCGGGTGAGATCGCGGCGGCCAACCGGCTGCCGATGGTGAACCTGGTCGAGTCGGCCGGCGCGGACCTGCCCACCCAGGCGGAGATCTTCATTCCCGGCGGCCGGGTGTTCCGTGATCTGACCCGGCTCTCCGCGCAGGGGATCCCGACCGTGAGCGTGGTCTTCGGCAACGCCACCGCCGGCGGCGCGTACGTGCCGGGTATGTCGGACTTCACCATCATGATCCGGGACCGGTCGCAGGTCTACCTGGCCGGGCCGCCGCTGGTGAAGATGGCCACCGGCGAGGTCACCGACGACGAGTCGCTCGGCGGCGCGGCGATGCACGCCACCACGTCCGGCCTGGCCGACTTCCTCGCCTCCGATGAGCGCGACGGCATCCGGCTGGCCCGGCAGTGCGTCCGCCGGCTCAACTGGCGCAAGCACGGCCCCCCGCCGCGCAACCCCCACCCGCTGCCACCCCGGTACGACCCGGAGGAGTTGCTCGGCATCGCCAGCGCCGACCTGAAGGTGCCGTTCGACCCGCGCGAGGTGCTGGCCCGGGTGCTCGACGACAGCGCGTTCGACGAGTTCAAGCCCGGCTACGGCACCGCGCTGGTCACCGGCTGGGGTGAGCTGAACGGGTACCCGGTCGGCGTGCTGGCGAACGCCCGGGGCGTGCTGTTCAGCCAGGAGGCGCAGAAGGCGACCCAGTTCATCCAGCTCGCCAACGCGGCGGACACGCCGCTGGTCTTCCTCCAGAACACCACCGGCTACATGGTCGGCACCGAGTACGAGCAGCGCGGCATCATCAAGCACGGCGCCCTGATGATCAACGCGGTGTCGAACTCGAAGGTGCCGCACCTGACCGTCAACCTGGGCGCCTCCTACGGCGCCGGCAACTACGGCATGTGCGGCCGGGCGTACGAGCCGCGGTTCCTGTTCACCTGGCCGAACGCGAAGTCGGCGGTGATGGGCCCGGCGCAGCTCGCCGGTGTGCTGTCCATCGTGGCCCGGCAGGCGGCCGCCGCTCGGGGACGCGAGTACGACGAGGACACCGACGCCGCCATGCGGATGATGGTCGAGCAGCAGATCGAGTCGCAGTCCGGCGCGCTGTTCCTGTCCGGGCGGCTCTACGACGACGGGGTGATCGACCCCCGGGACACCCGTACCGTCCTCGGGCTGTGCCTGTCGGCGGTCCACAACGGACCGGTGAAGGGCGCCGACGGTTTCGGCGTCTTCCGGATGTAGGGGGTCTGCTCAAATGATCACGAAACTTCTGGTTGCGAACCGGGGGGAGATCGCCCGCCGGGTGTTCGCCACCTGCCGCGCTCTCGGCGTGGGCACGGTCGCCGTGCACTCCGACGCGGACGCCGACGCGCCCTTCGTGGCCGACGCCGACCAGGCGGTACGGCTGCCGGGGAACACGCCGGCCGAGACGTACCTGCGCATCGACGCCGTCCTGGACGCGGCCCGGCGCTCCGGCGCGGATGCCGTCCACCCCGGCTACGGGTTCCTGGCCGAGAACGCCGAGTTCGCCGCGGCGGTGACCGACGCGGGCCTGACCTGGGTCGGGCCGTCGGCGAAGGCGATCGCCGCGATGGGCGACAAGATGGCCGCCAAGGCGCTGCTCGCCGACGCGGGCGTGCCGATGCTGCCCACCTGGACCGACCCGGCCGAGGTCACCGCGTTTCCGGTGCTGGTTAAGGCCGCGGCGGGCGGCGGTGGCCGGGGCATGCGGATCGTCCGCGACGCCGCCGGGCTGGCCGAGGCTGTCGCGGGTGCGCGCCGCGAGGCGGCGGCGGCGTTCGGCGACGGCACCGTCTTCATCGAGCGGTACGTGGAACGCGGCCGCCACGTCGAGGTGCAGATCTTCGGCGACACCCACGGCACCGTCGTGGCCCTCGGGGTACGCGACTGCTCGATCCAGCGCCGCCACCAGAAGATCGTCGAGGAGGCACCCGGTGTGCTGCCCGACGACGTGCGCGCGGCGCTGCACGAGGCGGCGGTGGCTGCCGGGCGGGCCGTCGGCTACGTCGGCGCGGGGACCGTGGAGTTCCTGCTCGCGCCGGACGGGCAGGTGCACTTCCTGGAGATGAACACCCGCCTCCAGGTGGAGCACCCGGTCACCGAGCTGACCACCGGGCTGGACCTGGTCCGGCTGCAACTGCTCGTCGCCGAGGGCGAGCCGCTGCCGGTCACCACCACGCCACCGGCCGAGGGCCACGCCATCGAGGTACGGCTGTGCGCCGAGGATCCGGCTCAGGGCTTCCGCCCGGCCACCGGCACGCTGCACCGGTTCGCGATCCCCGGGGTGGCAGCCGAGTTCGGTCCGGCCCGGGGGCTGCGCCTGGACTCGGGTGTGGTGGACGGCTCGACGGTGAGCGTGCACTACGACTCGATGCTGGCGAAGCTCGTCGCCTGGGCGCCCACCCGCACCGAGGCGGCCCGCGCCCTGGCCGGTGCGCTCGCCCGCGCCGAACTGCACGGCGTGGCCACCAACCGGGATCTGCTGGTCCGGGTGCTGCGCAGCGCGGAGTTCGCCGCCGTGGACGTCGACACCGGCTTCCTGGAGCGGCACCCGGAGGTGTTCGAACCGCTGCTGCCGGCGGAGCAGCTTCCGGTGGCGGCACTGGCGGCGGCGCTGTCCGGGGCCGCCGCGCGCCGGGCCGCCGCCCCGGTGCTCGCCGGGTTGCCGTCGGGCTGGCGCAACGTGCCGTCCTTCCCGCAGGTCACCCGCTTCACCGGTCCGGGTGACGAGGAGGTCGAGATCCACTACCGCCTCGACCGCACCGGCGCGCTCGCCGAGTGGGGAAGGAAGGGCCCCCTCTTAACGGATTCGGTAGAGGAAGGGGCCCCTGCTAACACCGACCTGCCGGTGGTCGAGCTGGTGACGGCCACCCCGGACCGCGTAGTGCTCGACGTGGACGGGGTGCGGCGGGCTTTCCGCGTACACCGGGTGGGGTCGTCTGTCTTCGTGGACGGCCCGGACGGGGCGGCGAGCCTCACCGAGCTGCCCCGCCTGCCCCTGCCCACAGCGGAGCTGGCAGCCGGGTCGCTGCTCGCGCCGCTGCCCGGCGCGGTGACCCGGGTGCACGTCGAGGTCGGTCAGCGGGTCGCCGCCGGTGACCTGCTGCTGACGCTGGAAGCGATGAAGCTCGAACATCCCGTGCTCGCCCCCGCCGACGGCGTGGTGACGGAGCTGCCGGTGCCGGCCGGCGGCCAGGTCGAGACGGGTGCCGTACTTGCCGTGGTGGACCCCGAGGAGGACGCGCAGTGAACTTCGACCTGACCCCCGAACAGGACCAGCTCCGCGATGCCGTCCGGGCGCTCGGCCGCCGATACGGCCATTCCTACTTCGTGTCCAAGGCGAAAGCGGGGCAACACACCACCGAGCTGTGGCACGAGGCCGGACGGCTGGGCTACCTGGGCGTGAACATCCCCACCGAGTACGGCGGCGGGGGCGGCGGCATCACCGAGCTGGCGCTGGTGTGCGAGGAACTGGCCGCGGCAGGCTGCCCGCTGCTGCTCCTGGTGGTCTCCCCCGCCATCGCCGCCACCGTGATCAACAAGCACGGCACGGAGGAGCAGCGCAAGAAGCACCTCCCCGGTCTCGCCGACGGCTCCCAGAAGATCGTCTTCGCGATCACCGAGCCGGACGCGGGCTCGAACTTCCACCGCCTCGCCACAGTGGCCCGCCGCGACGGCGACGACTGGCTGCTCAGCGGCCGGAAGATCTACATCTCCGGCGTGGACGAGGCCGGGCACGTGCTGGTGGTGGCACGCACCGAGGACTCCTCCACCGGAAAGTTGAAGCCGGCGCTGTTCATCGTGCCGACCGACGCGCCGGGCCTGGAGATGTCCAAGCTGGACATGGAGATCCTGTCGCCGGAGAACCAGTTCCTGCTCTTCCTGGACGACGTCCGGCTCCCCGCCGACGCGCTCGTCGGCGAGTCGCTCGACGCCGGGCTGCCCGCCCTGTTCGCCGGGCTCAACCCGGAGCGCATCACTGTCGCCGCGATGGGCGCCGGCACCGGCCGGTACGCGATCGAGAGGGCCAGCGACTACACGTCCACCCGCAAGGTGTGGGGCGGGCGTTCGATCGGCTCGCACCAGGGCGTCTCACACCCGCTGGCGCACGCGGCAGTGCAGGTCGAGCTGGCCCGCTTGATGATCCACAAGGCGGCCACGCTCTACGACGCGGGCCGCGACCTGGAAGCCGGCATCTCCGGCAACATGGCCAAGTACGCGGCGGGTGAGGCCGCGGCGCTCGCCGTCGACACCGCCGTCCAGGTGCTCGGCGGGGCGGGCATGACCACCGAGTACGGCGTGGCGACGCTGCTCGGCGCGGTACGTGCGGGCCGGATCGCCCCGGTCAGCCGCGAGATGATCCTCAACTTCGTCGCCCAGCACGTACTCGGCCAGGACAAGTCCTACTGATGGGATGGGCCCGGGGTACGGCGGGTGCCCGATCACCCGCCGTACCCCGGGGGTCCGTCAGCGGACGGTCAGCGTGCCGGCCGCCGGGCGCGGCGTCGCCACCGGCGGCAGCCGCTTCGGCTCGCCCGGGCTCGGCTCGCCCGCCCGGGCCAGCTCGCTCTTCGACGCGTCCGCCCGGCCGGCCGCCGCGTCCTCCCGGAACGGCTGCGCGTCACCGACGCAGATGGTGCCCTTGGCTGGCAGCTTGCCGGTGAGCAGGTACGCGTCGATCCGGCCGGTCACGCACGCCGAGGTGCCGTACGCGGTGTGGCCCCAGCTGTCGCTGCTCAGCAGGCGGCTGTTCGGCAGCAGCCTGGCCGAGCTGACCGCACCCTGGTAGTTGGTGGCCGGATCCCAGTAGTTGCCGACCACCAGCACCGGAGCGGCGGTGACCCGGTTGAACGGCCCGGTCCAGGCGTCCTCGTCCCGCACCGTCCAGGTGTTGCGGGCACAGGGCGCGGTGCCCCAGGCCCACGCCCGCCCGAAGTACGGCGCCCGCTTGTCCTCCTTCGCCGACAGCGCCGGCCAGGCGTCGGCGCTCCTCGGGTGGTACGCGTCGGTGCAGTCGACGGTCAGGAACGTCTCCAGGCTGTTGTCGTACGGGAAGTCGTACCCCCGCTGTTGCCGGGCCTGCGCGGCGCGGGCCGCGAGCGCCTTGCGGGCCGACGTGGTGGCGGCCTTGCCGGCGGCCGGGTCGGTCAGGGCCAGGAGCTGGACGGTGAGGTCGACGACCGACTGCCAGCCGTAGGGGTCGTAGAGCGCGCCGAGCGTGGCCCCGACGAAGTCGGCGTAGCTGACGGTGAAGGAGCCGAAGTCCGGATCCTCGATCACCACCGGCTTCTTGCGCAGCCGCTTGGCCACCGTCTCGTACGCGGCCAGCGGGTTTCCGGTGGCGGCGAGCGCGCACTGCTCGGCGCCGGCCTTGCCGCACCGGGCCAGGATCTCTCGCAGTGCCCGGTACGCGCCGTCGGCGCTGCGCAGTCGCGTCTCCTGGAGCTGGTTGCGGGCACTGCCCTGGCCGATCCAGGCGTTCGGGTCGAGCACGCCGTCGATGACCAGGGCGCGGAAGCGGTCCGGGAACATGTTGGCGTAGTACTGGCCCAGGGCGGTGCCGTAGCTGAACCCGAGGTAGCTGAGCCGCTTGTCGCCGACGGCCCGGCGCAGCACGTCCATGTCGCGGGCCACCTCGGCGGTGGAGGCCGCGCCGGTCAGCGGCTTGCCGGTGGTGGAGCACGCCTTGCCGACCGCCTTGGACGCGGCGACGTACGCCTTCTCCTCCGCCCTGGTCCACGGGAACGCGACGTTCAGCCCGGCGTACGCCCGGGTCTGGTCCTTCACCGAGCGGAAGCACTTGATGTTCTCGCTGGCCTCGACCCCGCGCGGGTCGACGCCGACGATGTCGAAGCGGTCGAGCAGGTCGTCGCCGAGGAAGTAGGGCGCGGCGAGCGCGATGCTCGTGCCGGAGCCACCCGGGCCACCCGGGTTGAGGAAGAGGCTGCCGACCTTGCGGTGCTGGTCGCGGGCCTTGACCCGCAGCAGCGCGACCTCGGTGATGGCGCCCTTCGGGTTGTCGTAGTCCAGCGGCAGCCGGACCGTGGCGCACTCGGCGTAGTCGTAGCAGGCGTACCAGTCGAGCTTCGGCGTCGGCACGCGGTCCACCCGGCGCGCCTCGGCGGCGCTGGTCCTGTCGTGCGCGGGTGGTTGCGGAGTGGCCGCCGCGGCGGGCGCGACGGCCGGTCCGGCGAGGAGGACGCCGGCGATCCCGGTTGCGGCCAGGGAACGGAATGAACGGGGCATGCGGCTGCCTTCCGTCGGGAACAGTGCCGTCGAGGAGACCTCGACCCCCGTCACTTTAGGGATCGACGGACACGTTAGCGGTCCCCAAACCTGGATCGATACGGCAAACGACCAGATGATGTAACGATTTTTTCTCGATCGTCGCTACTCGGGACTCCGAAGTGGAGCATCGCTGACGGGAAACCGTCTCATCCCGCCGGTTGACAGGTGGACGCGCTGGGCCATGCTTGTCGGGTGAGATCGTTCCCGAAGCCCGATGCGCGGGCGAAGGCCGTCGTCGCGTCCCTGGCGACGGTGACGGCGGTGGTGACCCTCGCCGCGTGGCGTCCGCCCGGCATCCTGTCGGTCGTGCTGGCCCTGGTCTGCGTCCTGCTCGCCATGATCACGGGAGTGACGATCACCGCCGCCCGCCAGCCCGGCGGCACCGGCGGGCCGACCCCGCAGGCCGAGAGCTGGCCGGTCCCCCACCAGGGGTACGGCGTGGACGCCGACACGCTGGAGACGCTCGATCCGCGTGCGGTGCGGAACCTGCGCACCCCGGCGGGCCAGCCGATCGACGCGGACACGCTGGAGACGCTGGACCCGCGGGTCGTTCGCGGCATGCGGGCGGCGACTGCGGTGGACGCCGACACGCTGGAGACGCTCGACCCGCGGTCGGTGCGGCAGGGACGGACCGTGAACGGGCTCAGCGACCGGTGAGCGTGGGGCCGGCGAGCGCGTTCACGCCCCGGCCCGCCAGACAGCGGTAGGTGCGGTCGGCCTCGGCCTCCGGCGGCAGCACCTCCAGGTTCCACCCGCTCGCCGACCTGCCACCGCTGATCAGCCGGAACGTGTCGGCGTTGCACACCCGCCGCACGGCCGGGTCGGCCGCCACCGTCTCGTGCCGGGCCCTGGCGAGACCGGCCGGCAGGTCACCGGCGGCGTAGGTCTCCCAGGTGTGCTGGCCGTCGCACGGCACCCGGCTCGCCTCGGCCCGGTCGCGGCGCAGGCGTACCGGGCCGAAGCACTCCAGCTCCGTCGCGCAGCGCGCCCCGGCGGGCAGCCGCACGTCGGCGGACGCGCAGCCGGGCACCGGCGCCGCCCCGGCCACGCCGCTGGGCGCCGGTGTCGGCGCGACAGGCGGCGTGTGCCCGGCGGCCACCCAGCCACCCCCGGCCGAGGCGGCGAGCGCCAGCACCCCGGCGCCGCCGAGGAACCAGCGCTTGGGCCAGCGCCGGGCACGCGAGGCCGCCGTCGGGTGGTCGTCGTCGGCCGGCGGTCGCGGATTCGGCCCGCCGGTGTGGTGGAACCGGTCGCCGGTGGCGCCGTCGTACCGGCCGCCGGTCGCCGGGGCGCCGTCCAGCGGCAGCGCGGCGAGCAGGCTACGCAGCTCGACCGCGGAGGGCCGCCCACCCGGGTCGTTCGACATGCCCAACCGGAGTACGTCGATCAGCTCGCCGGGCACGCCGGGCAGGCCCGGGATCGGCTGCTGGAACATCTCCAGCACGGTGACCAGACTCGGGTTACGTTCGGAGTGCCAGCGCGGCGGACGGCCGTACATGACGGCGTAGAGCGTGGCGCACAGCGAGTAGACGTCGACGGCGGGCGTGGGCGGGCTGTGGTTGAACGTCTCCGGGGGCGCGTACGCCGGGGTGAGCGCCTCCAGCATCACCGAGGAGTCACGGAACTCGGCGAGCACCGCCAGACCGAAGTCGGCCAGGACCGCCGGGTTGAACTCGGAGTGCAGGATGTTCGCCGGCTTGACGTCGCGGTGCAGGACGCCCGCCGCGTGCGAGTGGGCCAGCGCGTCGGCGATCTTCACGCCGAGGTCGCGGGTCTCCGCCGGGCCCAGCGGCGAGGTGCGCATCCGCTCGGCGTACGAGCCGTCGCACAGTTCCATGATGAGGTAGGGGTGCTGGTCGACGGTGACCCCGACGTCGAACAGGTCCACCACGTGCGGGTGCGACGACATCCGCCCGGCGGCACGGGCCTCGCGCAGGAAGCGGGCCTGGTCGCGTTCGCTGTCAAGCGTGCGGTTCTCGATCTTGACCGCGACCTCGCGCCCCACCGAGATCTGGGTGGCCCGGTAGATGGTGGCGTACCCGCCCCGGGCGAACACCTCAAGATCGGTCAGACCGGGCACGATGGGCAGCCGCAGGGCGCCGGGCGGGGTCTCGGTCACGACTCGAAAATACCCAACGATCCGGACCCGTCAGCGCGCCGCGTCGGTGGCCGGCACCGGACCCGGGACGGAGTCGTCAGGGGCGGCACCCGCCCGGCGGGCGTCCCACCACAGACCGGCCGCCGTCGCGACGGCGCCCAGCCCCTCCCACGCGGCGACCGCGAAGAAGCGGTCCGGCGCGACGTCGGAGAGCACCGCGATGGTGAACACGGTGAAGGTGACCAGGCGGAACCACACCGTGAAGCGGTAGAACGGCCGCCACTCGGTGGCGACGGCGAGCAGGTAGTAGACCCCCATGTTGAACGAGGCCATCGAGGACGCGGTGAGGAACGTGCCGGTGTAGTCGCCCGCAGCACGCTCGGACGGCACCTCGAAGCCGAGCAGGCGCAGCTGCGTCTCCGGCCAGATCAGACCGAGCGCGCCGAGCAGCAGCGCGAGGAGCCCGAAGACCGCGATCGTCCAGCCGGCGCCCGAGCGCGGCAGCCTCATCGTTCCTCCCCAGCGTGGTCTGCCGGTGACGCACGCGCGCACCGGAAGGCGAGAGTCGATCCACGACTGTCGCCGCCCCACGCTAACCGGCTCCACCGACGAACACATCCCCGGAACCGTCAGAACAAGGGCGGTCAGCCGCCGGAGAGGCGGACCCGCAAGGCGTCCGCGACGATCCGCTCACTGCGCTGCTCGGTGGCGTACGCGAGGCGTACCGCCTCCTCCGCGTTCGTCAGTGCCTCGGCCCGGCGGCCGCAGGCGTCCAGCGCCTCGGCCAGCACCAGCAGCGCCACCACCTGGCTGCGTACGTCCTCGGCCGGGGCGGTGATCGACCGTTGCGCCCAGTCGAGCGCCTGCTCGCGCTGGCCGTGGGCGAGCAGCGCGGCGGCGTACCGGGCCATCGTCTGCCGCCGGGAGAACAGCAGCGACGGCGCGTTCGCCGCACCGGTCGCGACCGGTGCGAGCAGCCCCACAGCGGTGCCCGGGTCACCCGCCGCGAGCCGGGCCATGGCGAGCAGCACCCGCGGCGCGACCTGGGCCGGCGCCTGGGGGTTGTGCGGCTCCACCCGGGTCAGCACCGACCGCGCCTCCCGCTCGGCGGTCTCGTGGTCGCCCATGTCCAGCGCCACGAAGCCGCGCAGCGTGCCGGCCATGCCGGTGAGCAGCGGGTGGGTGGTCCGGTCGGCGTATTCGAGCGCCTCGGTGAACAGGTCGGCCGCGTGTTCCGGCTCGCCCAGCCCGCGCGCCACCACCCCGCGCACCACCAGCGCGAAACCCTGCCCCCAGTCGTCGCCCACCTCGGCGAAGTCCCGGTACGCGCGCCGCGCGGCCCGGTCCGCCTCGGCCAGATCGCCCAGCTCGGCGGTCGCGTACGCCTCGACCGCGCGCAGCGTCCCCACCGCCCACGCCTCGCCGACCCGCTCCCCGAACGGCAGGAACACCCGCGCCAGCCGGCACGCCTCCCGTAGCCGGCCGGCGAGCAGCCGGGCGAACGCGGTGGTGCCGCGCAGCCAGGCCCGCCCGTACGGATCCTTCAGCTCGGCGAAGAGCCGGGCGGCCCGGCCGAGCACCGCGTCGGTGCCGGCGAAGTCGCCCCGGGTGGTGGTCACCCAGGCCAGGTTCTGCAACGACCAGGCCTGCCCCCGGGGATCCCGCGCGGCCAGACTGACCTGGTACGACGCGGCCAGCCGGCTGCTCGCCTGCCCGAGCCGGCCGGCGATGAAGTCGGCCATGCCGAGCCGCCGCATCGCCGAGGCCCGCAGTGTGGGCAGGTCGGCTTCGGTGGCCACCTGCAACGCCTCCTGCCAGTTGCACTCGGCCCGCTCGGCGTCGCCGAGGGTCTGCTGGGCCTGCCCGGCGAGTAGCAGCGCCGCGGTCCGGGTGGCCGGGTCGCCGGTGTTCGCGGCGATCTTCTCGGCGAACGCCAGCGCGTCGGCCGGGCGGCCGATCTGGAGCAGGGCCCGGGCGTGCACCACCCGGTCGGCCGGTGGCACCCCGTCGCGGGCCAGCTCGGCCGCGCGTTCGGCGTACTCGACCGCCAGCGCCGGCTCCCCCGACCGCAGCGACCGGCGGGCGGCCCGGCCCAGCGCGGCCACGCCCAGCGGGGTGACCGCCCGGGCCGGTGCGTCCGGGCGCAGCTTGACCGCGTCGGCGAGCGCTGTGGCCCGCTCCACGTGCTCGGCGACGAAGTCGTCCCGGGCGGCCTCGGTGAACGCGCCCCCCGGCGCGACACCGGTCTCGTCGACGCTCTCCGGTGCGGCCCAGCGGGCCAGCGCCGCGTGCCGCTCCGCCAGCTCGGCCTTGCTCACCCCGGCGTACGCGGCCTCCCGCATCAGCGGGGTGGCGAAGGCGAACCCGCTGCGGGTGCGGTGCAGCATGCGCCGTTGCAGCAGCTCCTCCACGGCCCGGTCCAGCTCGACGGCGGCCACCGCGGCGGGCCGCCCGTCCCGTCCGACCCGCTGCTCCCGCAACGCCTCCAGCGCGCCCGCCGGCACCGTGTCGCCCACCACGGCGGCGTCGCGCAGCGCCGATCGGGCGTTCGGCGGCAGCGCGTCGATACGCGCCGCGAGCACCGCGGCCAGGTCCCGGGAGAGCAGCCGGCTGCCGAGCGAGCCGGGGGCGAGTCGCCAGCCGACATCAGCGCCCCGGCCCGGCCCGGCGGTGAGCGCCCCGCGCTCCATCAGCAGCGTGACCAGCTCGGCCAGGTAGAACGGGTTGCCCTGCGCGGTGGCGAGCAGCCGGTCCGCGTCGGTCTGGGGCATGCGGCCACCGGACAGGTAGCTGGTGAGCAGCCGGGACGCGTCAGCGCCGCGCAGCGGCGGCAGCGCGTGCACCTCGGCGTCCGCGACGCGGGTCAGCGCGCCGGCGGTCCGGACCAGCTCGGGGCGGCCGAGCAGCAGCACCAGCACCGGCCCGCTGAGCCGGTTGAGGGTCAGCGCCAGCGCCTTGAGCGTCTCGGCGGTGGCGTCGTGCAGGTCGTCCACCACGATCACCAGCGGCGCCTCACCGGCGAGCGCGCTGAGCAGATCCGCCACCGCCGTCGGCACCGCTTCGTCGTCCGGCGGGGGACTGGCCGCGTTCCACTCGCCGTTCTCCGCGGCGGGCGGGAGTTCGGCGTACCCGAGCAGGGCCAGGAGCTGGTCCACGGCGATCGCCGGCGGGTCACCGGGGAGCCGGGACAGGCGCTGGCCGAGGCGGCGCAGCCGCTCCTCGACGGCCGGCCGGGTGACGGCGGTGGCCGCGTCGCCGGGCAGGCCCACGGCGGCCCGGACCAGATCGGCCAGCGGGGCCAGCCGGCGGCGCTCGCCGAACGCCTCGCAGCGCACCGAGAGCACCCGGGCGCCGGTGTGCGCCGCGTACCGCCCGGCGCCGACGTCGTAGCCGGCGGCGAGGCGTTCCACCTCGGCCGCGAACCGGGACTTGCCGATTCCCGCCTCGGCGGTCATCAGCAGCACCCGGGGCTCGCCCCGGTCGATCACCTCGGCGAGCCGGCCGGCGACCCGGCCGATCTCCGTCTCCCGGCCCACGAACGGCGCCTCGTCGCCGAGGCCGGACCGGGTGCCGGGCGCGTCGAGCAGGCCCAGCAGCTCGTACGCCTCGACCGGTTCCCGCTTGCCCTTGAGCCGCAGCGGGCGCAGCGCCCGCCAGGAGGCGACGTGCCGGGTGGCGGCGGAGGTGCGCGCCCCGGCGTAGACCGCGCCGACCGCGGCGGCGTCGGCCAGCCGGGCGGCGGTGTTCACCGTGTCGCCGATGACCGTGTACTCGATCGCCGCCTGGATGCCGGCGATCACGTCTCCGGTGTTGAGGCCGACGCGCAGGCCGAGCGGCGCGCCGCCGCCGCGCTCGTCGTCGAGCACCCGCCGCACCGCGCGCTGCATGGACAGCGCCGCGCGGACCGCCCGCTCGGCGTCGTCCTCGTGCGCGACCGGGGCGCCGAAGACCGCCATGATCCCGTCGCCGGTGAGCTTGTCGACGTGCCCGCCGAACGTCTTGACCGCGCCCGCGAGGGCCGCCAGCACCCGGTCGGTGACCGCGCCGACCCGTTCCGGGTCCAGGTCCTCCGACCAGGAGGTGAAGTCGGACAGGTCGCCGAAGAGCACAGTCACCACGCGGCGCTCGGCGGCGGGCAGCGTGGCGGCGGCCGGCAGCGCCGCCCCGCAGTTGTGGCAGAACCGCGCCCCGGGCACGGCGACGGTTCCGCACACCGGGCAGGTCACGGCTGCTCCACTCCGAGGTGTTCGAGCTGGGCCCGGACCGACCACTCGGCGGCCCACCACAGCGACCTGTCGACGTCGGCGTAGACCACGGCGACCACCTCGGCCGCGGTGGTGGCGCCCGCGGCGACGGCGGCGCGCACCTGGTCCAGCCGGGCCCGCCGGTGGGCCAGGTAGAAGTCGGCCGCCACGCCGCAGTCGGCCAGCGCCGGGCCGTGGCCCGGCAGCGCCGGGATCCCCCGGTACGTGGAGAGCAGCTCCAGGCTCGACAGGTAGTCGCCGAGGTGCCCGTCCGGGTGGGCGACCACTGTGGTGCCCCGGCCGAGGATGGTGTCACCGGTCAGCACCACGTGCTCGCCGTCGTGCGCGGCGAACAGGCACACCGAGTCGGCGGTGTGCCCGGGGGTGGGCAGCAGTCGCAGGTCGAGCCCCACGTCGAGGGTGGTGCCGGCGGTGAGCGGTTCACCTCCGGCGGTGTGCGCCGGGTCGGCGGCGAGCACCGGTACGCCGTCGAGCAGCTCGCGCAGCCGGGGCGCGCCCTCGGTGTGGTCGGCGTGGCCGTGCGTGATCAGCACGAGCCCGACCGGCCCGTGCGCCGCGATCGCGGCCAGGTGCCCCTCGTCGGCGGGCCCCGGGTCGACCACGACGGCGGGCGCGTCCGGCCCGGCCCGCAGCACCCAGGTGTTCGTCCCGTCGAGGGTCATCGGCCCCGGGTTCGGCGCACGCAGCAACGTCACCCACCCCGGCAGCCCGTCCGCAAGCGCCCCCGCCGCACCGGCCATACGCCCACCCATGGCTGCGATCGTACGACTCCGCCCGCCGCTCCCCGCGATCTTGCAGTTCCGGCCCGCGCTTTGTCCCCGTCTGGGGCTTCTGCCGGGGCCACAACCGCAAGATCGCGGGCGCGAGGATCACGCGACCTCGACGATGACCTCTACCTCTACCGGGGCGTCGAGGGGGAGTTCGGCCACGCCCACGGCGCTGCGGGCGTGGCGGCCGGCCTCGCCGAACACGGCGCCGAGCAGGTCGGAGGCGCCGTTGATCACGCCGGGCTGGCCGGTGAAGCCGGGTGCGCTGGCCACGAAGCCGGTCAGCTTCACGACCTTGACCACGTTCTCCAGCCCGACCAGCGCGTCGATCGCGGCGAGCGCGTTGAGCGCGCACCGCTGCGCCAGATCCTTCGCCTGCTCGGCCGAGACGCCGTTGCCGACCTTCCCGGTGGCGAGCAGCTTGCCCTCGGCCATCGGCAGCTGGCCGGACACGTAGACGTGCTGCCCCGACTGGACGGCCGGCACGTAGCTGGCCACCGGCGGCACCACCTCGGGCAGTTCGAGGCCGAGCTCGGCGAGCTTCGCGTGGGGTCCGTTGCTCATCGAGGTCAGCCCTTCGGACGCTTCAGGTACGCGACGAGCTGCTCCGGGTTCGGGCCGGGGACCACGGAGACCAGTTCCCAGCCGTCCTCGCCCCAGTTGTCGAGAATCTGCTTGGTCGCGTGGACCAGCAGCGGCACCGTGGCGTATTCCCACTTCTGCATCGGAGGAGGGCTCCCTTGCCTGACTTGGACTTCGGTCAGGCACAGCCTACGGTCCGCCGCCGTCACCAGGACGCGGGACGCGGCTCCGGCGGGTACGGCGGCTCGCCGCACGGGCCCTCGTGCTCGAAGCGTTGCGGGCACCGGCTGCGGTCGGGCAGCAGCAGGTCGCAGAAGACCCGGTGCCTGTTGTTCTGGTCGTCGGCGGTGGAGACGGTGGTCTCGCCCGCGTCCAGCTCCACCAGGAAGCCCAGTGAGGTGGCCACGGTACCGGCGAGCGCGGTGGCCGCCGCCAGGTCGGGCACCCGGACCTGGAGATGGATGACGTATGCGGGCTCGTCCTCGTCCCGTACCGTCCCGCCGGAACGGGGAAGCGTCCGAACCGCCTCGGCCGCCGGGCCGTAGGACCGTTCGTTCAGCGACGCGCCCGGCCCCTCGCCCGGCCGTCCGGCCCGGTCACCGGGGAACTGGGCTCGGGGACTGTTCTCCGCGTCGCGCATCCGTCGCCTCCGGGCATCGTACCTGTTCACCAATACCGCCGTCCGGCTCGGAGCCGTCCGGCGGCCCGGCTCTCCGCGTCGGGGAAGAACGTAGATCCTGCGACAAGTCCCGGCAACGGGACGCGCACATCTCGTCACGTCCAGTCACATTTGCGACACAAGGCTGGTCGGGAACACGGTGGCCGTTCCCGCCCGGCGGGGCGCGTACGCGGGGCTGGCAACCGCCCCGCCGACCGATACCCTTCCGGACTGGACGCGCGCAGACGCGCGCCCGCACACCTCGACCCGTGCCCGTCGCCTGGGGCGGCGACGGGAGCCGCAACCCGGGGGGAGACAGATGACCCAACCGCCCGCCGATGGCGACACCGGCACGCCCGGCGACCCGAATCCGCAACCGCCGCCCACCGGCGGCGCGCCGCCGGGACTCGCACCCGCAGCACTCGCAGCCGGTCCGCCGCCGGCATACCCGTCCGAACCCCAGCCGCGCAGGCGACCGGCGGTGCTGATCGTCTCGCTGGTGCTGGCCGCCGCCGTCCTGCTCTGCGGCGGCGGGGGCACTGCCGCGTTCCTCGCCCTGCGCGACAGCGAGGACGGCCAGGGCGCGAAGGAGCCGCAGGTCGCGGTGGACGGCTTCCTCAAGGCCGTCTACCAGGAACGCGACGCCGAGAAGGCGGCCGCGTTCGTCTGCTCCGCGGCCCGCGACGACGAGAAGATCACCACCAAGGTCGCCGAGGTGCAGAAGTACGTCGGGCAGTACCAGAACCCCCGGTTCCGCTGGCCCACCCCGACCGTCGACAACCAGACCGGGGACCGGGCCACCGTCTCCGCCCGGGTGACCATGACCACCGCCGACGAGAAGGTCGCCGAGCAGGCGCTGCGCTTCACGGTGGTGCGGAAGACGGGTTGGTGGGTCTGCGAGGTCGGCTGATCCCACCGGCCGGACAGGGCTGGTCCCGACGGCTGGTTAGGCTCGACGGGTGGCAGCGAGTGAGCAGCCGGCCGAGTCAGCCGGCAGATGGCCGGCCCGCCTGCACGTGGTGACCGGCAAGGGCGGCACGGGAAAGACGAGCGTGGCCGCCGCGCTGGCCCTCGGCCTGGCCGCCGGGGGCCGGCGCACCCTGCTGGTCGAGGTGGAGGGCCGGCAGGGCATCGCCCAGCTCTTCGGCACCGACCCGTTGCCGTACGAGGAACGGCACCTCGCCGACGCGCCCGGCGGCGGTGAGGTGCGGGCGCTGGCGGTCGACGCCGAGGAGGCGCTCCTCGAGTACCTGGACATGTTCTACAAGCTCGGCGCCGCCGGCCGGGCGCTGCGCAAGCTCGGTGCGATCGACTTCGCCACCACGATCGCGCCGGGCCTGCGCGACGTGCTGCTCACCGGCAAGGTCAAGGAGGCGACCACCCGGACCAGCGGGTCGCGCCGGACGTACGACGCGGTGGTGCTGGACGCGCCACCGACCGGGCGGATCGGCCGCTTCCTGAACGTGACGGCGGAGACCGCCCGGCTGGCGAAGGTCGGCCCGATCAAGACCCAGAGCGAGGGCGTCTCCGCGCTGCTCCGGTCGCCGATGACCGCTGTGCACGTGGTCACGCTGCTGGAGGAGATGCCGGTCCAGGAGACGCTCGACGCGGTGGCCGAGCTGACCCAGCTCGGTTTCCCGGTCGGCCGCGTGATCGTCAACGGCGTCCGCCCGCCGGTGCCGGCCGGGCGGGCGGTGACCGCGGCCGAGTTGAAGCGCGGGCTGGCCGCCGCCGGCCTGCCGGCCGACGGCCCGACCGTGGCCGGGCTCGTCGAGGAGGCGCGCGACCAGCAGGTACGCCGTGAGCTGGAGGACTCCCTCCGGGGTGACCTGGTGGATCTCGGTCTGCCCCTGGTCGAGCTGCCACTGCTGCCCGAGGGGGTCGACCGGGCCGGGCTGGAGACGCTCGCCGAGGCCCTCGTCCGGGCGGATTGACTCACACCTGCGGCCGGCACGGAGCAGAGTGCCCCTCGGGACCGATACGCTCGATTGGTGCCTTCCGAAGACGCGGCGCCTCCGCTTGACGTCGACCAGATCCTCGCCGACGACGGCGTACGGATCGTGGTCTGCTGCGGGGCGGGCGGTGTGGGCAAGACGACCACTGCGGCGGCACTGGCGCTGCGGGCGGCCGAGCGGCACGGCCGGCGCACGGTGGTGCTCACCATCGACCCGGCCCGCCGGCTGGCCCAGTCGCTCGGCCTGACCGAGCTGGACAACACACCCCGGCAGGTCAAGGGCATCGACGTCGAGGCCAGCGGTGGCGAACTGCACGCCATGATGCTGGACATGAAGCGCACGTTCGACGACGTGGTGCTCCAGCACACCGACCCGGCGAAGGCGGCGGAGATCTTCGCCAACCCCTTCTACCAGGCCATGAGTTCCACCTTCGCCGGCACGCAGGAATACATGGCGATGGAGAAGCTGGGTCAGTTGCACGCCCGGGGTGAGTGGGACCTGATCGTGGTGGACACGCCACCGTCGCGCTCCGCGCTCGACTTCCTGGACGCGCCGGCCCGGCTGTCCCGGTTCCTCGACGGCCGGATGCTGCGGCTGCTGCTGGCTCCGGCGCGCAGCGGCGGGCGGAGCATGTTCAGCCTGGTCACGGCGAGCTTCGGGATGTTCTCCAAGGTGGTGCAGAAGGTGATCGGCGCCCAGCTGCTCACCGACCTGTCCGGTTTCGTGGCCGCCCTCGACTCGATGTTCGGCGGGTTCCGGCAGCGCGCCGAGCAGACGTACCGGATCCTCCAGGCGCGGGAGACGGCGTTCCTGCTGGTCGCGGCGCCGGAGCCGGACGCGGTCCGGGAGGCCGCCTACTTCGCCGGCCGCCTGCGCTCCGAGCGGATGCCGCTGGCCGGGCTGGTGCTCAACCGGGTGCACCGACCGGCGTCGGACCTGTCCGCCGCGGAGAGCCTGGCCGCCGCCGAGCGGCTGGCCGGCGTGGGCGGGCACGAGGGCACCGTCGAGGTGTTGCGCGCGCACGCCGCGCTGGCCCAGCAGGCGGTACGCGAGGAGCAGGTGGCGGCCCGGTTCACCGAGGTGTTCCCGGCGGTGCCGGCGGTGTCGGTGACGGCGCAGCCCGCCGACGTGCACGACGTCGACGGGCTGCGGACGATCGGCGAGGCGATCAGCCGGAGCTGACCGGTCCGGTCAGGTGGCCGTGGTGACCAGGATCTTGTCCTTGCCGGCCTTCTCCTTGGCGTTCTTCTTCATGGCCGCCTCGAACATCTTGCGCCAGCTGGCGACCTGCGGGTGCCGGCGCAGCAACGCCCGGCGCTCGCGCTCGGTCATGCCACCCCACACGCCGAACTCGATTCGGTTGTCGAGCGCGTCGGCCAGGCACTCGTACCGAACTGGGCAGCTCCGGCAGATCCTCTTCGCCACGTTCTGTTCGGCGCCCTGTACGAACAACGCGTCCGGGTCTCCGTTCTGACACGCCGCCAGTGACGGCCAGTCAGTGATCATGCCCATCTGTACACGTCCCCCCTTGCAGTACCTACCGACTTCGCGCGAGCAGCCCTCGTACATCCCCCTGGTCGTCCGCGCCGGCCACCCCAGGACGGCACAAACGACTCATGGCTGCGGTCGCCGCCACCATCATGCTGTGTAGTCGCCCGATTACGCAACGTTGTCGGCGAAATCCATCATTCCGGACACTCCCGGCTTCCCGGGCTTTCGCCCCGCGACTACCCCGCCCGAGTACGTGAAAACGCTGCGCCACTCCGGGACTTCGTCAGAGACTTCCGCCGGATCTCACGCAACCCCGGACCAGGGCTCGTGCGTTTAGCACAACGAGGCCGGCGCGTGCAGGAAATGGGGAAAGTTCCCCGCGCGCCCGCCGATTCCTGCTCGCGTACCCTGTCGAGGTGACCTGGATGCGGAAACGTGACCACAACGTGCTGACCAACGCCGCATCGCTGCTGATCTGCGGCCTCCTGGCCGGAGTGGTGGTCGCCGCGGCGGCCTTCCCCGTGGCGGCGATGTCCGGACTCGCAGCCAAGGCCGGAGCGGAGACGTTCGAGGCGCTGCCCAAGGAACTGACAGTCGCCCGGGCGCCCCAGATCACCAAGCTGCTCGCGTCCGACGGCAAGACGGTGCTGGCCACGATGTACGACGAGAACCGCAAGGACGTCCAGCTCAAGGACATCTCGCCGTCCATGCAGAAGGCCATCATCGCGGCCGAGGACCACGACTTCTACAAGCACAACGGCGTGGACATCAACGGTGTGGCGCGGGCCTTCGTCAACAACCAGGCCGCCGGCGCCTCCCGGCAGGGCGCGTCGACGCTCACCATGCAGTACGTCCGGCTGGCCATCTCCTACTCGGCCACGCACCCGGCCGACGTCGTCGCCGCGACCGAGGACACCAGCGGCCGCAAGCTGCGCGAGATGAGCCTGGCGCTCCAGGTCGACAAGGAGCTCTCCAAGGACGAGATCCTCCGGCGTTACCTGAACATCGCCGCGTTCGGCAACGGCGCGTACGGCATCTGGGCGGCCAGCCAGGTCTACTTCAACAAGCCGCCGAGCAAGCTCGACATCCAGGAGTCGGCGATGCTCGCCGGCATGGTGAAGGCCCCCACCGCATTCGACCCGACCACGAAGGCGGGTTACCCGGAGGCGGTCGGCCGGCGCGACTACGTCATCGACAACATGGTGCAGATCGGCGCGATCACCCAGCAGGAGGCGGACGCCGCCAAGAAGATCAAGCTCCAGGTCAAGGGCAAGCGCACCCCGAACGGCTGCACCCAGACCACCACCCGCTCGTGGGGCTTCTTCTGCGACTACCTCTACCGCTGGTGGCTCCAGCAGGAGACGTTCGGCGCCACCTCGTACGACCGCGAGCGGCGGCTCAAGAGCGGTGGCTACACCATCGTCTCCACGCTGGACGTCCAGGCGCAGAAGGGCGCCGACAAGGCCGTCCGCAACAAGCTCGGCGAGAGCAGCAAGGCGGCCCGGATGGTGGCCGCCGTCGAGCCGGGCACCGGCCGCGTCCGCGCCGTGGCGGTGAACCGGAACTTCAAGCTCGACGACCCGTCCGACCCGCAGAACAAGATCTCCAGCGACCCGAAGAAGGCCAAGAAGAAGATCCGGGGCAACTACCCCAACACGGTCAACCCGCTGGTCACCGGCGGTCCCGGCATCGCCGGCTACCAGGCCGGCTCGACCTTCAAGATCTTCACGCTCGTGGCCGCGCTGGAGAAGGGCTACCCGCTCAGCTACTCCATCAACGCGCAGCCGGTGTTCAAGTCGGACTACCCGGTCGAGTTCAACTCGCCCGCCGCCTGCCCGGGCACCAGCAAGTACTGTCCGAAGAACGCCAACGCCTCGATGGCCGGCCCGCACACCATGTGGAGCGGTTTCGGCTTCTCGGTCAACACGTTCTTCATCGACCTCCAGCAGCGGGTCGGCGCGGAGAACGTGGTGAAGGCCGCACAGAAGCTCGGTATCACGTTCCGCTCGTCGAGCGACGCGCAGCTCGCCGCCAACCCGCACCAGTGGGGCGCGTTCAGCCTCGGCGTCTCCCAGACCACCCCGCTGGAGCTGGCGAACGCGTACGCCACGCTCGCCGCCGACGGCAAGTACTGCGAACCGATCCCGGTGCAGGAGATCCGCGGCCCGGACGGTGAGAAGCTGGACGTCGCCAACCCCCGCTGCGAGCAGCGGGTCAGCACCGAGGTGGCCCGCGCCGCCGTGGACGCCGCGCGCTGCCCGGTCGGTGACCGCTCCTCCACCTCGAAGTGCGGCACCGCCACCGCCGGCAACGTCCACAACATCGTCGACGCGCCGGTGGCCGGCAAGTCCGGCACCACCGACTCGGAGAAGACCTCCGCCCTGGTCGCGATGACCAAGCAGTACGCGGTGGCCGGCATCATGGCCGACCCGGACTGGCCGCAGACCAACCAGAAGATGGGCCACGACACGCCCACCGGCATCAACCCGGCGGTCTACCAGACGCTGCGGGACGCCATGAAGGGCAAGGAGCGGAAGAACTTCACGTCGCCCAACGGCAAGATCGTCCTGGGTGACCAGCGCTCCATCCCGGGCGTGAAGTGCGAGTCCGTCGAGACCGCGAAGTCCCGGCTGAAGGGTGCCGGCTTCGAGCCGGTGGTCTCCAGCAACAAGGTGCCGTCGGAGTGCCCGGCCGGCACCGCCGCCGGCACCAGCCCCGACGGGCGCACCATCAAGGGCGGCGTGGTGATGATCGAGGTCAGCTCCGGCAAGGGCACCCCGGAGCAGGGCGGCACCGCCACACCGGACCGACCGGGTAGCCCGGGCGGACCGGGTAACGGCCGGCCAGGACGACCGGGCAACTGATCCCGGACAGCGACGGCCACCTCCCGCGCGGGAGGTGGCCGTCGTCGTATCCGCGCTACCGGAGCGCGGTTCAGAGACCGAGCTGGCGGCGTACCTCGGCGGCGACCCGACCGCCCTCGGCCCGGCCGGCCACCGCGGCCTGGGCCGCCTTCATGGCCGGGCCCATCTGCGCCTTACCGGTGAAGCCGCCCGCGGCGAGCGCCCCCGAGACCAGCTCGGCCAGCTCGTCGTCGGAGAGCTGCCTGGGCAGGTAGCGCTCCAGCACCTCACCCTCGGCGGTCTCCTTGCCGGCCTGCTCGGCGCGCCCCGCGTCGGCGAACGCCACCGCCGCCTCGCGGCGCTTCTTCGCCTCCTTGGTCAGCACGGCGAGCACCTCGTCGTCGCTGAGCTCGCGCTTTTCCCGGCCGGCGACCTCGGCATTGCCCACAGCGGCCAGGGCCATCCGCAGCGTGGAGGTGGTCAGCTCGTCGCGCGCCTTGAGAGCGGCGCGCATGTCGGCGGTGAGACGGTCCTTCAGCGTGCTCATGGACGGTGAAACTACCCTGAACGCCATGCGAAAGCGCACACTATTCCGGCTCGCGGCCGGAACCGTCGCCGCCGGCGCGGCCACCCTGGCGTACGCGTCGCTCGTCGAGCGCAACATGTTCACCCTCCGCCGGTACGACGTGCCGGTGCTCCCGACCGACGCCGAACCGCTGCGGGTGCTGCACCTCTCCGACCTGCACATGATGCCCGACCAGCGACGCAAGCAGGACTGGGTGGCCTCGCTGGCCGCGCTCGACCCCGACCTGGTCGTGGTCACCGGCGACAACATGGCGCACCCCGAGTCGGTGCCGGGCGTGCTGCGCGCCCTGCAACCGCTGCTCGACCTGCCCGGCGCGTTCGTCTTCGGCTCCAACGACTACACCGGCCCGGTCCTGAAGAACCCCTTCACCTACTTCCTGCCCGACCGGGAGTACACCGAGGGCGTGCCGCTGCCGTACGAGGAACTGCGCGACATCCTCACCGGTGCCGGCTGGGCCGACCTGAACAACGCCCGCACCACGCTCAAGGCCGGCGGGCGGGAGATCGAACTCGCCGGCGTGGACGACCCGCACATCGAACGGGACGACTACGACGCCGTGGCCGGCCCGGTCAGTGACGACGCGGCGCTGTCGATCGCGTTGTCCCACTCCCCCGAGCCCGTGGTGCTGGACCGGATGGCCGCCGACGGCTTCGGCCTGCTGCTCGCCGGGCACACCCACGGCGGCCAGGTGTGCGTGCCCGGGTACGGCGCGCTGGTGACCAACTGCGGGCTGCCCCGCTCGATGGCGCGCGGGCTGCACCGCTGGCCCGGCTCGGACTCCTGGCTGCACGTCTCCGCCGGTCTCGGCACCCACCCCACCGCCCCGATCCGCTTCGCCTGCCCCCCAGAGGCCAGCATCCTCACCCTCATCTCCCGCTGATCCCCCGGCAGATCTTGGTACGCGGCCGCCCCTCCGAGGGCCGTTCCGTACCAAGATCTGCCGGCCGGGCGGGGCGGGGGGTACCGAGTTTGACCGTGCGGGCGGGTGGGCTACTATTTGTCGGCACGCCTCGGGGTGTGGCGCAGCTTGGTAGCGCGCTTCGTTCGGGACGAAGAGGTCGTCGGTTCGAATCCGGCCACCCCGACAGAGGTAAGAGGGCACATCCGATCGACGGATGTGCCCTCTAGTGCTTCCAGAGGTCCTCCGTCCGGAAGTACTTGGCGGTGAACTCCTCTTC
Organism: Micromonospora sp. WMMB482; assembly: GCF_019038635.1. NCBI lineage: Bacteria > Bacillati > Actinomycetota > Actinomycetes > Micromonosporales > Micromonosporaceae > Micromonospora > Micromonospora sp. WMMB482. The sequence continues at coordinate 1,909,938 of NZ_JAHOPD010000020.1, forward strand.
CAGCGAAGTCGTGTCCGTCTCGTCTGTCCACCAACCTGGCCAGACATCGACACCGGAGGGCGCACTGATGGCCGTCAGGACGGCGGAGCACCGGTGGCAGCGCCGAGGAGCCGAGTCCCGGAACCGCCCGCCACAGTCGCACCGTCGTAGCTGTGCTTCAAGTGCGCCCATCAGTGCGGAACGGGTTTCGTCTCGGACAGGAAGCGCATCCGTGATCGCGATACAGGTGCTGTCGTAGTAACTGACATCCACCCGCATCGGGCAGCCGTCGCAATAGAAGAAGTAGCAGTCCAGCAGCGGCGAGTGATCGAGACGGTAAAGGCGTTCGTGGCACTCCGAGCAGGTGGTTTCCTCGCCGTTGAGCCAGTTGTCGTCGAGTTCGTCCGCGTGACTCACGTCATGATGATCTCACGGTTGAGGCACTGCGCCGGGTCAAGTTTCCTCAGGTCGCGGCCAGGCCGGCCTCGGTTCCACTTCAACGTCTGACGCTGGGTGACGACGGACGCGAGCCAGGATGGACGTCCATGGGCGCTGACGGACCGTGCCGACGGCGACTTCCCAGCCCTGGTCACCGTCCCAGTAGGATCCCGGGATGCCGCAGCCGGTGGTCTTCGATCTCTTTCACACCCTGATCCACGGCGCCGACGACGAGCGGGACCGCGTGGTCGGCGAGATGGCGCTCGTCGTCGGCGTGGATCCGGCGGCGCTCGTCTCCGCGTACCACGCCACCTGGCGGGACCGCCTCGTCCGGTGGGACGTGGAGGAGACAGTGCGAATCCTCGCCGGGCGCCTCGGCGGCGCGCCGACCGACGAGCAGGTGGCCCGGGCCGCCGTACACCGGCGCGCCCTCGCCCGCCGGGTGCTGGGCCGGGTCTCGCCCGCCACCCTGGACGTCGTCGACGCGCTGCGCGGGCGCGGGCACCGGCTGGCCCTGATCAGCAACGCCACCTCCGAGACAGCCGAGGCGTGGGCGAGCGGCCCGCTCGCGCGGCGTTTCGACGTCGCGGTCTTCTCCTGCGAGGTCGGGCTGGCCAAGCCGGATCCGGCGATCTACCGCGCCGCCGCGCGGCGGCTGGGTGTCGCGCCGGCCGACTGCGTGTACGTGGGCGACGGCGCGGACGGCGAGCTGGCCGGCGCGGCGGCGGTCGGCATGACGGTGCTCCGGACCACGGAACACCAGGACACCGATCCCGCCTGGACCGGACCGGTGATCGCAAACCTCCGTGACCTGCCCGCCCACCTGGAGCAATCGGCCCCGATTCCCAGCGCGGCCGAATAGACCGGCGGACCGCCCGGATCCACCCCGCCACGCGCCGTTGACCCTGCCTGCTGGCAAAGTATGCGCATGTCGCCGATGATCCGATCCCGCCTGACCGATTGGACCACCGTCGCGCCTCTGGTCGCCGTGCTCGTACTCGTGATGACCTGGGGACGGGAGTTGCCCGGTCCGCTCATCTTCGTGGTGGCGGCCCTGCTCGCCGCGGCTGTGCTCGCCGCGGTGCACCACGCCGAGGTGGTCGCGCACCGGGTCGGTGAACCGTACGGGTCACTCGTGCTGGCGGTGGCGGTCACCGTGATCGAAGTCGGTCTGATCGTCACGCTGATGATCAGCGGCGGCGACAAGACGCAGTCGCTGGCACGGGACACGGTCTTCGCCGCCGTCATGATCACCTGCAACGGCATCCTCGGCCTGTCGCTGCTGCTCGGCGCGCTGCGGCGGCAGGTCGCGGTGTTCAATCCGGAGGGCACCGGCGGGGCGCTGGCGACAGTGGCCACGCTCGCCACGCTCAGCCTGGTGGTGCCGACGTTCACCACGAGCCGGCCGGGGCCGGAGTTCTCCCCGGCGCAGCTCGCCTTCGCGGCGGTCGCCTCGCTGGCGCTCTACCTGCTGTTCGTCATGGTGCAGACCGGCCGGCACCGCGACTACTTCCTCCCGGTGACCCAGGAGGGCAGCATCCTCGCCGAGGACAAGGACGGTGACGGGCACGCCGAGCCGCCGTCCACGCGTACCGCGCTGGCCAGCCTGGCCCTGCTGGTGGTGGCGCTCGTCGCGGTGGTCGGCGACGCGAAGACGATCTCCCCGGCGATCGAGAGCGCGGTTGGAGCGGCGAACCTGCCGCAGGCGTTCGTCGGCGTGGTCATCGCGCTGCTGGTGCTGCTCCCGGAGACGCTCGCCGCCGCCCGCGCCGCGCGGCGGGACCGGGTGCAGATCAGCCTCAATCTCGCGCTCGGCTCGGCCATGGCCAGCATCGGCCTGACCATCCCGGCCATCGCGATCGCCTCGATCTGGCTGGACGGGCCGCTGGTGCTGGGCCTGGGCGGCACCCAGATGACGCTGCTGGCGCTGACCGCTGTGGCAGCGGTGCTCACCGTGGTGCCGGGGCGGGCGACAGTGCTCCAGGGCGGGGTGCACCTGGTGCTGCTCGCCGCATTCGTCTTCCTGGCTGCCAGCCCGTGAGCTGCCACGCCGGACGCCGGCCGCCGCCAGGACGCGGGCGCGCGGGCCAGAAAAGGCCGGCAGAATCGTCAGTCGTGCGTCTCCGTCCGCGCCACCTCGGCGAACGCGGCGGTCAGGTACTCGGCGAACGGACGCCCGGTGGCCGCCAGCAGATCGGCCACCAGCAGCGGCGCGTGCCTGGCGATCGCCGCCGGGCCGGGCGGGTTCTCGTCGTCGCCCGGGTCGTAGACGCCGAGCGCGCCGGCCAGCAGCACCAGCAGTACGTGCGGGTCGACGTCGGGCCACCACGGCGCCGCCGACCGGACGCACTGTTCGAGCACCTGCCGTACGTCGTCGCCGTCCAGCCCGTCCGGATGCCCCTCCTCCAGCAGCAGCCGGACCACGCCGCCGAGCACCAGCCCGGACCGGTCGGCGGCGGCCAGCCGCTCGACGGCCGGGGCGTACGCCTCGGCGTCGCGGGCGCGCGCGGCGGTCACCGCATCAGTGGCCGTCTCGGCGATCTCGCGGGCCGGTGCGGGCAGGTGCCGCCAGGTCGTCGTCACCGGGTCAGCATGGCAGAGCACGTGTGATCGCTCACCTTCCGGCCCGGCACCGCGTGCGTAAGGGGTAAACGGGTCGCGAGCGTCGTACCCGCCGAACAGAATCCCTGCCATGCTGCGCCGCGCCCTGCCCGCCCGTCCCGAAGCCCGCCGGATCCTGCTCGGCACGCTGTTCTCCGCGGTCGGGCGCGGCCTCACCCTGCCGTTCCTGTTCATCTACCTCACCGACGTACGCGGTCTGACCGACACCCGGGCCGGGCTGGTGATCGGCTGGTTCGGCGCGGTCACGCTCGCTCTCTCGCCGCTGGCCGGCACGTTCATCGACCGGTTCGGCGCGCGCCGCGTGGTGCTGCCCTGCCTGGTGATCGAGGCGATCGGTACCGGCTCGCTGGCGCTGGTCGACTCGACCGCCTCGGCGTTCGGCGTGATGACGCTCGTCGCCGTGGGCAGCTCGGCGATCTGGGCCGGGCAGAACACGATCCTCGCCTCGCTGACCGACGACGGCGAGCGGCAGCGCGTCTTCGGGCTCAACTTCGCGCTGCTCAACCTCGGTATCGGCACGGGCGGCCTGATCTCCGGCGCGGTTGTCGACGTGGCCCGTCCGATCACCTTCGAGGTGATCTACCTGCTGGACGCGGTGAGCTACCTGACGCCCGCGCTGATCCTGCTCACGCTGCCGCACGTCGGACGCCGCCCGGTCGTGGCCGCGGGCACGAAGGCTGACGACCGGAGGACCGGCGGCTATCTCACGGTGCTGCGGGACCGGCCGTTCCGCCGCCTGGTCGTCTTCGGCCTGGTGCTCACCACCTGCGGGTACGCGCAGATCGAGGTGGGCTTCGCGGCGTACTCGGTCCGGGTGGTCGAGGTGACCCCACGGGTGGTGGCGTGGGCGCTGGCGGCGAACACCGTGATGATCGTGCTCTCCCAGCTGCTGGTGATCCGGCGGCTGGAGGGGCGCAGCCGTACCCGTGCACTCGCCACCGTCGGCGCGGTCTTCGCCGGCGCGTGGCTGGTGCTCGGCGCGGCCGGCGTGGTGGGCAGCGCCGACGCGGTGCTCGCGGCGCTCGGCGTGGTGGCCTGCTCGGCCATCTTCGGGTTCGGTGAGACGATGCTGTCGCCGGTCATGCCCGCGATCACCAACGCGCTCGCCACCGACGAGCTGCGCGGCCGGTACAACGCCATGAGCTCGATGATCTTCGGGATCAGCGGGGTGGTCGGCCCGGTCACCGCCGGTCCGCTGATCGGCGCGGCGAACGGCCGGGTGTGGGTGGCAGTCGTGGTGGGCGGCTGCCTGGCCGCCTCGGTGCTCGCGCTGTCGCTGCGTCCGCTGCTCACCGCCGCGCAGGACGGCCGCCTGACGGCCGCCGAGGCGCCGGAGCCGGCGCGGGCCTGACACGCCGAACGGGCCCCGGAGCGTCGCTCCGGGGCCCGTCGGCGTCACGGTCGGCCGTCAGCCGGCGGCGACCTCGGTGGTGGTGCGGATCCGGTCCAGCGCCGGCGGGGAGACCGGCGACTTCTCGGTCAGGTACGCGGTGAAGGCGTCCAGGTCGATCTCGCCGGTCACCGCGTTGGTGCCACCGGTCAGCACGCTGAAGCCGTCGCCGCCACCGGCGAGGAAGTTGTTCACGGTGACCCGGTAGGTGGCGGTGTCGGTCACCGGGGTGCCGTTGACGGTGAGGCTGCCCCGGACGACGCGGGTGCCGGCGCACGGCGTGCCGGCCGGCGCGGTGGTGCCGTCGACGTCCACGACGTAGTTGACGGTCGAGGACGCGTAGAGCACGCGCGCCACCGTGAACTGCTGCTCCAGCATGCAGTAGAGCTGCGCGCCGGTCAGGTCGAGCGTCACCAGGTTGTTGGCGAACGGCTGCACGGTGAACGCCTCGGCGTAGGTGACCGGGCCGCCGTCGAGGTCGGCGCGGACGCCACCGGGGTTCATGAACGCGGCGACCGCGTTCTGCTCGGTGTCGGTGGCGGCGAGCTGCGCGTCCGCGATCAGGTTGCCCAGCGGCGACTCACCGGTCTGGTACGTCGGCTTGCCGTTGGCGTCGACCCCGGTCTGGTACAGGTTCTCCTGGGTCTTGGTGATCGCGGTGGTGGTCTCGCCGACCACCCGGTCGGCCACCGGGCCGAGCGCGGTCTTGTACCGGTTGATCAGCTCGGTCGAGGCCGGGTCCTTCTCGACGTCCCGGGTGACCACCACGTTGTTCGCGGACGCGGTGACCACGTCGCGGGTACGCGGGTCGATCTTCAGGTCGATCTGGGTGACCAGGCGGCCGAACGAGCTGGCGCTGGTGACCAGCTTGTTGTTGATGTTGCAGTTGTACGCGGCATGGGTGTGCCCGCTGACGATCACGTCGATGGACGGGTCCATCCGGTTGGCGATGTCGACGATCGGGCCGCTGAACCCGGTGCAGTCGTTGATGCCGCCGCCGTTCTGCACGCCGCCCTCGTGCAGCAGCACGACGATGCTCTTGACCCCGAGCAGGCGCAGGATCCTGGCGTACTTGTTGGCGGTGTCGGCCTCGTCGGTGAACCGCAGCCCGGCGACGCCCTCCTGGCTGACGATGTTCGGGGTGCCCTCCAGGGTCATCCCGATGAAGCCGATCGGGACACCCTTGACGATCTTGATGCCGAACGGCTGCATCAGCGGCAGGCCGGTGGAGGTCTTGAACGCGTTCGCCGAGAGGTAGCGGAACTTGGCGCCCGAGAACGGGGTGCCGTCGGCGCAGCCGTCCACCGGGTGGCAGCCGCCGCGCTGCATGCGCAGCAGCTCGGCCGCGCCCTCGTCGAACTCGTGGTTGCCGACGCTCGCGAACTCCAGCCCGACGAGGTTCATCTCCTCGATGGTGGGCTCGTCGTGGAACGCGGCGGAGAGCAGCGGCGAAGCGCCGATCAGGTCACCCGCGGCGACCGTGACAGTGCCCTTGCCCTGCTGCTCGGCGGCGGCGCGCATCGACTTCAGGTGGCTGGCCAGGTATTCCGCGCCACCGGCCGGCTGACCCTCGATGGTGCCGCTGGAGCCGGTCGGCGGCTCCAGGTTGCCGTGAAAGTCGTTGATCGCGAGCAACTGGACGTCGACCGGCTTCGGACGGGCCTCGGCCTGGTCGGGGGTGACGGCGACCGCGGTGACAGCAATCGCGGCGAGTGCGGCCAGGCCGATGGCGGCCCGGCGTCGCATCCCGGTGACGGACATGGAACTCCTCGTGAGATGCCGGTATGTGGCGTCCGGGCGATGGTTCGCCCGGCGACCCTGATCCGTGCCGTGACAGGTGTCGATCGCGGAGGGCGGTACTCGGGGGAACGCCGCCCCGCCTGGGTAGCTTCTCATCCACCGGCCGCCAGGTCGAACGGGGCGGCATCAGGAAGCGTCGTTGTCCCGGGTGCCCCGTACCGGTCTGCCGGACGAGTCGGACATGACGGTCAGGTGAAATTCCGCGCGGCGCGCGCTGTCGATGCCCGCCGCCGTCGAAGGCGCCGGCTCCCAGGGACAGGGAGCCGGCGCCGACGCTCATGTCACGCGGAATTCCTTGCGCTGGCAACCGTCCTTGCCGGAATCACCTCCTGCCGGACACCCATCGCGGACCGAACGGTCGTTCATGTCCGACGGCCCGGCATATCGAGTGAACTGTCCGAACTCGACTGACCCCCGGGAGGGCCGGTCGGAGATCCGTTGTGGGCGGTGCCGACGAGCCTGCGCAACGCCGGACGCGTCCACCGCCCGGCGACCCCCGGCCGGCCCGCCAGGTAGCCGACTGTGCGCGCGGCGTCCCAGCCGTGTGCCTCGCGCAGCCCGCGCGCCAGCATTCCGAGGTAGACCGGGGCGGGCCGGGTCCACCGCACCTCCACCGCGCGGTGCGGCGCGGTGAACGTGAGCATCGGCAGGCCCTCGTGGACGCCGACGCGCAACAGCGTCTCGTAGCGGCCCGGCCCGAGCGTCGCCCGTCCGGTCTCGACCGCCGCGAGGATCCCGGCCAGGTCGGCGCCGGGCGGCCGGTACATCTCCTGCGCGGCGATGTCGGCGAACTGCTCGACGGTCACCAGGTAGCCGCGCCCCGCTGCCCGGCCGGGCAGCAGCGGGTCGTAGAACGCCATGCCGCCGGTCCAGGCCCGCGACTCCCCGGCGAAGTAGACGCCGCCGGGGATCAGCACCGGAACGGTCCGGCGCGGTGGCCGGCGGTCCCGGCAGCCGGGGTACGTGCGCAGCCCTCCCGGTGGGCACCCGCCACGCAGATACCAGCCGAGCCGCGCGGCGTGCAGATTCGAGCCGTACGCGACGTACCAGAGCATCGGCGGCGTCAGAACCAGCAGGTGCGCCCGGCGGCGTGGCTGACCTGGACGGTGTGCGTCACACAGCCGCCGTCGGCGATGCGGTGCAGCAGGAAGGCGGTCGGCTCGGCGACGAACCCCGGCTCCTCCTCGCCGGTCATGGTCAGGCTCACCTGGATCCAGGTGCTCGGCGCGGTGGTCAGCACCGTACCGGCGAACGCGCTCGTCACCTGGCGGTGCAGGTGCCCCGCGGCGACGCGTACGACATGGGGGTGACGGCCGACCACGGCGGCGAGCGCCTCGGCGTCGGCCAGGCCCATCGCGTCCATGCCCGGCACGCCCACCTGGACCGGCGGATGGTGCAGGCATACGACGGCGGGCGCGTCGGTACGCCCGGCGAGCACCCCGTCCAGCCAGGCGAGTTGCTCGTCGCCGAGGCGTCCGCCGGGACTGCCCGGGGTGAGCGAGTCGAGCACCACGAGCGTCGCGTCCGGCAGGTCGACGTGGTAGTGCGCCGAGAAGCCGCCGGCCAGGTAGGGGGTGCCGCCGAACGTGTCGAGCAGCGACTCGCGGTCGTCGTGGTTGCCGGTTACCAGGTGCACCGGCAGCGGAAACGCGCCGACGATCTCGCGCAGGGCGAGGTATTCGTCGGGCCGGCCGTTGGCGGTGAGGTCACCGGTGATCACCACGCAGTCGGGCCGGGGACGCAGTGCGAGCACCGTGCCGAGCGCCCGGTGCAACCCGGACGCCGGGTCGGCCGCGAGCGGGCCGGTGGTCACGTGTGGGTCGCTGAGCTGGGCGATGAGCATCGGCCGCCTCCTCGGGTGCCCGGGCCCTCACGCTATCGCCGCGCGGCCTCCCCGCGCAGGCCCGATCTCGCCCACAGGCGCCGTCCACAGCCTGTGGATAGCACATGTGTACGAAGGTCGGCGACGGTTGCGCTGAGTACGCTTGATCGCGACCCCACCCCCTCCGAGCAGGAACGACGTGGATCACGAGCGAGTCCTCCGCGACGTCACGGTGCGCCTCCCCACGGCGTCGACCGTCCCGGAGGCGTGCCAGTGGACCGTCGCCGCGCTCGCCCGGCACACGCCGGCGACCGCCACCGTCCTGCTCCGCGTCCACGACCGTCTGCGCTGCGTCGCCGCCACCGGCGCCTGGCAGGTGTTCTCCCACGTACCGGCCACCGCCGACGGCACCCCGCCGGGCCGCCACCGGCCCGAACCCTCGGTGGTCCGTCGGGTCTACGCCTCCGGCGTCACCGCCGCCGTGCCCGACGTCAGCGCCGACCCCGACTACCTCCCGGTCCGCCCGGACGTCACAGCCGAACTCTGTGTCCCGGTACGCGACCCGGACGGCCGTCCGATCGGGGTGCTCGACCTTCAGTGGAGTGAGCCGGTCGGGCTCGCGGCGTGGCGGGAGACCGCCGAACTGGTCGCCGACCGCCTCGGCGAGCGGATCGCCGCGCTCGGCGGGCCACCGGCCGAGAGCCGCAGCGAGAAGCTGCTCCGGCACGCCGCCGCGTTCACCGCGGCGCCGACCGACTGGGACCTGATGACCGCAGCGCTCGCCGCGGCCCGGGACGTGTCGGCGCTCTCCGCCGCCGTGCTGGTGCTCACCGGCCGGCAGGGCCCACGCCTCGGCGCACCCACCGACACCCCGGGCGCACTGGAGGCGCGGATCCGGGCCGAGCTGGCCGAGGCCGGACCAGCAGCGCTCGACCGCATGATCGACCGGGCCCACCGGTACGGCTCGGCGTACACGCTGGGCGAGGCGGGCCACCCGCCCACCGAGGAGTACCTGCCGCTGACCCGGGCCGGCGCGCGCACGCTCGTGGCGGTGCCGGTCGGCACACCGGTCTCCGGCGGCGTGCTGCTCGTCGCCGACGAGCAACGTCTGTGCCCCGACCCGACCACCGTCAACCTGATCGAGCTGCTCGCCGGACAGGCGTGGACCTGCCTGGACCGGCTGCGTACGCTCGCCCGGCTGCGCGAGCAGGCCAGCTCGGACCCGCTCACCGGGCTGCGGCACACCGGCCCGTTCGGGAAGCGGATCGCCACCGCCACGCCGGGACGTACCGCGCTGCTGGCGATCGACGTGGACGGGTTCAAGGACGTCAACGACACGTACGGCCACCAGGCCGGTGACCGGCTGCTGGTGGGGCTGGCCCGGGCGCTGGAGGGCGCGTTGCGCCAGGGCGACGAGCTGTACCGGACCGGCGGCGACGAGTTCGTGGCGGTGATCGAGGTGAGCCGCCCCGAGGAGGCGGTCCGGATCGCCGAACGGCTCACCGAGGCAGCCCGCCGCACCGGCCGGACGATCAGCGTCGGCGTCGCCCTGCCGAGACCCGGCGAGTCCCCCGAACGCACCCTGCACCGAGCCGACCAGGCCCTGTACGCGGTCAAGCGCCACGGCCGGGACGGAGTCCACCTCTCCGCCGCCTGACCCGCGCTCCCACTCCGGCGATCTTGCACTTCCTGCCCCGGCGAAAGGTGCAAATGCTCCGCCGTCAGGGCTGAAAGTGCAAGATCGACGCCGGAGGGCGGGGGCGCGGGGCGCGGGGCAGGGGCGCGTTATGGACGGGTGAGGTCCTTGGCCAGGAGTTCGGCGATCTGGGCCGTGTTGAGGGCGGCGCCCTTGCGGAGGTTGTCGCCGGTCACGAAGAGGTCGAGCGCTCGGGGGTCGTCCACCGCGCGACGGATCCGGCCCACCCAGGAGGGATCGGTGCCGACCGCGTCGATCGGCATCGGGAACTCCCCGGCCGCCGGGTCGTCGACCAGGATCACACCCGGCGCGTTGCGCAGCACCTCGCGGGCACCCTCGGCGTCCACCTCGGTGGCGAAGACCGCGTGCACGGCGACCGAGTGACCGGTCACCACCGGCACCCGTACGCAGGTGGCGGACACCTTGAGGTCGGGCAGCCCGAGGATCTTGCGCGACTCGTTGCGCAGCTTCATCTCCTCGGAGGACCAGCCGCCGTCGGCGAGCGAGCCCGCCCACGGTACGACGTTGAGCGCCAGCGGCGCCGGGAACGGACCCAGCTCGTCGCCGACTGCCTGTCGCACGTCACCGGCGCGGGAACCGAGCACCCGATCGCCCGCGATCTTGCCGAGCTGGAGGTGCAGCGCGTCCACGCCGGCCTGCCCCGCACCGGAGACCGCCTGGTACGACGCGAGCACCAGCTCGCGCAGGCCGTACTCGCGGTGCAGCGGCGCGACCGCGACGATCATCGCCAGCGTGGTGCAGTTGGCGTTGGCGATGATGCCCTTGGGCCGGTTGCGGACCTGCTCGGGGTTGATCTCGGGAACCACGAGCGGCACGTCGCGGTCCATCCGGAACGCGCCCGAGTTGTCCACCACCACCGTGCCGCGTGCCGCCGCGACCGGGGCCCACTGGGCGGAGACGTCGTCCGGCACGTCGAACATCGCCACGTCGACGCCGTCGAGGGCGTCGGCGGTGAGCGTCTGGACGGTCAGTTCCTCGCCCCGGCACCGCACGCGCCTGCCGGCCGACCGCTCGGAGGCGAGCAGCCGGATCTCGCCCCACACGTTGCGCCGGGAGGAGAGGATCTGGCACATCACCGTACCGACGGCACCTGTCGCCCCGACCACGGCGAGTGTGGGCAGCGACGTCATGGCGCGTTACCGCCCGGTGCCGGCGTAGACGACGGCTTCGGTGTCACCACCCAGCTCGAAGGCGTCGTGGATGGCGCGGACCGCCTTGTCGAGGTCGGTGTCGCGGCAGACCACGGAGACCCGGATCTCCGACGTGGAGATCATCTCGATGTTCACGCCGGCCGCGCCGAGGGCGGCGAAGAAGCCGGCGGCGACGCCCGGGTGCGAGCGCATGCCCGCGCCGATCAGCGAGACCTTGCCGACGTGGTCGTCGTACAGCAGGCCCTTGAACTTGACCGGCTCCTGGATCTTGCTGAGCGCGGTCATCGCGGTCGGGCCGTCGGCCTTGGGCAGCGTGAACGAGATGTCCGTGCGGCCGGTGCCCTCGGTGGACACGTTCTGCACGATCATGTCGATGTTGATCTCCGCGCCGGCCACGGTGTCGAAGATCGACGCGGCGGCGCCCGGCTCGTCGGGCACACCGACGATCGTGATCTTCGCTTCGCTGCGGTCGTGGGCGACCCCGGTGATCAGTGCCTGTTCCACAGGAAGGTCCTCCATCGATCCGGTGACCATCGTGCCGGTGTTGGTCGAGTATGACGAACGGACGTGGATCGGCAAGCCCGCGCGCCGCGCGTACTCGACGCTGCGCAGATGCAGCACCTTCGCGCCGCAGGCGGCCAGCTCCAGCATCTCCTCGTAGGTGATCTGCTTGATGTGCCGGGCGTTCGGCACGATGCGCGGGTCGGCGCTGAAGATGCCGTCCACGTCGGTGTAGATCTCGCAGACGTCCGCCTCCAGCGCGGCGGCGAGCGCCACGGCCGTGGTGTCCGAGCCGCCCCGCCCGAGCGTGGTCACGTCCTTGGTGTCCTGCGAGACGCCCTGGAAGCCGGCCACGATGACCACCGCGCCCTCGTCCAGCGCGCCCTTGAGCCGCCCCGGGGTCACGTCGATGATCCGGGCCCGGCCGTGCACCGAGGTGGTGATCACGCCGGCCTGGGAACCGGTGAACGAGCGGGCCTCGTACCCCAGGTTGTGGATCGCCATGGCGAGCAGCGCCATGGAGATCCGCTCCCCGGCGGTGAGCAGCATGTCCAGTTCGCGGCCCGGCGGCAGCGGGCTGACCTGGTTGGCCAGGTCGAGCAGTTCGTCGGTGGTGTCGCCCATGGCGGACACCACCACGACCACGTCGTCGCCGGCCTTGCGCGCGGCCACGATGCGTTCGGCCACCCGCTTGATCCGCTCGGCGTTGGCGACGGAGGATCCGCCGTACTTCTGCACCACGAGTGCCACGACGGCGCACTCCCTCCCAGCGACGACCCTGAGCGTGCCGACGCCGCCGGGTCTCTCGGTCCGGCGGCGCGTGTCAGACCGCCTCAGCCTATCGGGCGGGCCGCGAGGCCGGGTCGGGTGATCCCACCATCCGGCCCCGCCGTGGGGCGGCTCACCAGCCCGGGAGTACGCGACACGCCAAGCGGTACAGCCGTACGGTGGGCTGACCGGGACCGCACCCACGACGCAGAATGAGCCGGTGCACGCTCATCGACGTGCGGCCCGCCTGACCGGCGTGCTCGCGCTCACCCTGCCGGTACTGCTGGCTGCCTGCGACGGCGGCCGTCCCGAGGCGGCGCCCACCGGCGCCGCCGACCCGGTCCCGGTGCAGGTCGACGCCGCCCGCGACGAACTGGCCGGACTGGCCGCCGCGGCGCAGGACCGGCACCTCACCGCCAAGTACACGTTCACACCCGCCGAAGGCGCGCCCCGCACGGTGTTGGTGACCAGCGCCAACGACGGCAGCTGGCGGGTCGACGTGCCCGGCTGGGCGCACGCCGGCACGGTGGACGTGTCGCTCGCCGGCACCCCCGACGGGCTGTTCCAGTGCGCGCTGCCCTCGGCCGGCTGGACGCGGGCGGCGACCTGCGTCCGCCTCGGCGACGCCGACGACGCGGTGCCGCGCCGGCTGGACCCCCGGGTGCAGCATCCGTTCACCGACTGGCTGGAGGTGCTGACCGACCGGCGCGCGCCGCTCGCGGTCTCCCCCGCCGAGCCGCTACCCGGTGCCGACGGCCCGTGCTACACGGTCGACAGCACCTCGGCGTCGCTGAACGCGCCGCTGGACGTGGGCATCTACTGCTTCCGTCAGGACGGCACACCGGCTGCGGTACGGGCCGGATTCGGCACCCTCACGCTGACCGGCGAGCCCGGTGCCGCGCCGGGCACCGTCGAGCTGGCCGGTGCGGTGACCGACGGCGAGCCGGTGGGACGGGACGCCCCGGGAACGCCGTGACGCGGCCCGCTCAGCCGCCCCGCGCCGCGCGCAGCAACGCGGCGCCGACCTCGGTGTTGCGGTAGAGCACGTGCCGGCCGGCCCGGGACCGGGTGACGAGACCGGCGGCGTGCAGCGCGGAGAGGTGCTGGGAGACGTTCCCGGCGGACAGCCCGGTGAGCCGGGCGAGGTCGGTGGTGGTCGACGCCGCGTCGAGCAGGTGCAGCAACGCGGCCCGGCCGCCGCCGACCACCCGGGCCAGCGCGTCGCCGACCGGCTCGGGTGCGCGCTCCCACAGCGTCCCGACCGCCCGCACCGGGTACGCCCCGGCCGGCATCGAGTCCTCCAGCAGGTTCCACAGCACCCGCTGGTGGCTGAACACGCTCGGGTTCAACGCCAGTCCCCGCCCCCGCAGGTCGAAGTCCCGCTCGAACGGGTCGTCGCTGACCACCCGGTCACCGAGCCACCGCAGGCTGGGATGGATCCGCTCGAACAGCTGCCCCGCACCACCCTCGGCGAGCTGGGCCGCCCGGTACGCGACGTCGGCGTCGAGCAGTGCCCGCATCCGCGGCCAGTCGGGGGCGATCGCCTCGTCGTACCAGACCCGCATCGCCTCGACGAGCCGCGGCAGCAGCCCGGCCGGGTCGGCGAGCAACGCCCGCCCGAACGGGCGCAGCGGACGGCTCGGAAGGGTCGCCAGCAGATCCCTGACCACCACGTCGGGTGGCGTCGCGGCGATCTGGTCGAGCTGGCCGTCCATCTCCACCCCCGGCCGGGCCGCCGGGGTGAGGAAGTCGGGCAGCCAGCGTCGCGGCAGCGTGAGATCCACCAGCGGACCGACCCGCTCGGCCACCTCCGGGCGGCGCAGCGTCGCCCGCGCCCGGTCGATCCACTGCAGGTGCACCGGGTAGCGGGCCGGGTCGGCCAGCGCCCACATGCTCATGACCGTCTCGTTGGCCGGTGACACACCGAACCGCACGCCCGCGACGTCGGCCGTCGTGAACCGCAACTCGGACATGCGCACCCCCGGATTCGGTTCAGCCTAAAAGGCTCGACCCGACCGTGGGGGGCACGGTTTGCTCACCGGTCATGGGGGCCAGAGAGAGCATGCGCACCGCCGTCCGTCACGTCGTACCGCCGGCCGGGCTGACCCGCGCCCTGGCCGTGCAGGCCATGGTGTTCGCCGTCGGCCACGGCCTGTTCCAGGCCGGCAGCGCCGTCTTCTTCACCCGGGCGCTCGGGCTGAGTCCGGCCCAGGTGGGGCTCGGCCTCTCCCTCGCCGCCGGGGCGTCCCTGCTCGGCACCGTGCCGCTGGGCGGGCTCACCGACCGGTACGGGCCGCAGCGGGTGTGGATCATCTGCCTGCTGCTGGACGCGGCGCTGTTCGCCGCGTACCCGTTCGTCGGCGGCTTCGCCGGCTTCCTCGCGGTGGTGATCGCGCTGGCCGTGACGGGCGCGGCGACCGGCGTGGCCCGCCAGGTCTACTCGATCAACGTGCTGCGCCCGGAGGAACGGGTCACCGCGATGGCCTACCAGCGCTCCTCGCTGAACGTCGGCTTCGGGCTCGGCGCGGTGATCAGCGGCCTGGTGCTGGCCGTCGACACGATCTGGGCGTACCGCGGAATGGTCTGGTTCATCGCCACTGTCTTCCTGGTGACAGCCGGCTTCGTGCGCCGGCTGCCCCGGCTGCCGGAGGTGAACCGCCCGGCCGAGCCGATGAGCCGGCTGGCGGTTCTGCGGGACCGGCCGTTCATGACCGTCGCGCTGCTCTCCGGGCTGCTCACCGCGCACCAGACGCTCTACCTGACGGTGATGCCGCTGTGGATCCTGACCCACACCGACGCGCCGAAGACGATCATCGCCGCGCTGGTGCTGCTCAACACCGTCCTGATCGTGCTGTTCCAGGTGCGGGCCAGCCGGGGCGCGGACACCGCGCCGGGCGCGGCCCGGGCGTCCCGCCGGGGCGCGGTGCTGATCGCCCTGTTCTGCCTGGTCCTGCCGGTTTCCGGGGCGACCCGGGGAGCGTTCACAGTGGTGGTGCTGGTGGCCGCCGCGACGCTGCTCATCCTGGCGGAGCTGATCGAGTCGGCGGGCACCTGGGGGCTCACCGCCACGCTGCCGCCCGCCGCCCAGCGCGGCGCGTACGTCGGCGCGTTCGGGCTCGGCTCCCAGTTGCAGTTCCTGATCGCCCCGGCCGGGCTGACCGCGCTCGGCGTGAGCACCGGCGGCTGGGGCTGGTACCCGGCCGCGGCGATCTTCATCCTGGTCGGACTGGCGATCGTGCCCGCGGTGGCCCGGGCCGAGCGGACACCTCGGCTACCGGGTGTGACGAAGTCCTCCGACTCGGTGACTCTGGTCCCATAGTCCGGACCAGCCTTCCCACGACACGTCCCACCACGTAGGGTGACCCTGTCATGTGGCGCGCGTACCTTCTCCTTGGCTGCCGCGACGAGGCCTGACCGGCCGGCACCTCGTCGCGGAGTGGAAACGCGCCGTCCAGCACATCCGATCTTCTTCTCGGCACCGCCGCGCACCGTCGCCCGGCATCTCGCCGACACCTTTCCGATCTGCTGACGCCACATGTTCCAGGGAGCACTCCGAGATGGCTCAACCTGTCACCGAGACCGATCCGTTCGCCCGCCAGCGCCCCAGCCGGATGCCGGTCCACCGCTACGTTCCGTACGACCGCGAGTTCGGCGTCGAGCTGCCGGAACGCGAATGGCCGACCCGCCGCGTCGAGGCCGCGCCCCGCTGGTGCGCAGTCGACCTCCGCGACGGCAACCAGGCGCTGATCGACCCGATGTCGCCCGAGCGCAAGCGGCGGATGTTCCAGCTCCTGGTGCAGATGGGCTACAAGGAGATCGAGGTCGGCTTCCCGTCGGCGAGCCAGACCGACTACGACTTCGTCCGGCAGCTGATCGAGCAGGACCTGATCCCCTCCGACGTCACGATCCAGGTGCTGACCCAGTGCCGGGAGCACCTGATCGAGCGGACCTTCGAGTCGCTGCGCGGTGCCCGCCGGGCCATCGTGCACTTCTACAACTCCACCTCGACGCTCCAGCGCCGGGTGGTCTTCGGCCTGGACCGCGACGGCATCACCGACATCGCCACCCAGGGCGCGCGGCTGTGCCAGAAGTACGCGGAGATCCACACCCCGGACACCGACATCCACTACGAATACTCGCCGGAGTCGTACACGGGCACCGAGCTGGAGTACGCGCTGGAGGTCTGCTCGGCGGTCATCGACGTGATCGACCCGACCCCGGACCGGAAGCTGATCATCAACCTGCCGGCCACCGTCGAGATGGCGATGCCGAACGTCTACGCCGACTCGATCGAGTGGATGCATCGGCGCCTCCCCCGGCGGGACAGCCTGGTGCTGAGCCTGCACCCGCACAACGACCGGGGCACCGGCGTGGCCGCCGCCGAGCTGGGCCTGCTGGCCGGCGCGGACCGGATCGAGGGCTGCCTGTTCGGCAACGGCGAGCGCACCGGCAACGTCGACCTGGTGACGCTGGGCCTGAACATGTTCTCCCAGGGCATCGACCCGATGATCGACTTCTCGAACATCGACGAGATCAAGCGCGCCGTCGAGTACTGCAACCAGCTGCCGGTGCACGAGCGCCACCCGTACGCGGGCGACCTGGTCTACACCGCGTTCTCCGGCTCGCATCAGGACGCGATCAACAAGGGCTTCGCCGCGCTGAACGCCGACGCGGCGGCGGCCGGGGTGCCGGTGGACGACTTCACCTGGGCGGTGCCCTACCTGCCGATCGACCCGAAGGACCTGGGCCGCACCTACGAGGCGGTCATCCGGGTCAACTCGCAGTCCGGCAAGGGCGGCGTCGCGTACATCATGAAGACCGAGCACCAGCTCGACCTGCCACGCCGCCTCCAGATCGAGTTCTCCGGCGTGGTGCAGCAGGTCACCGACCACGACGGCGGCGAGGTCGAGCCGGGCGCCATGTGGGAGATCTTCGCCCGCAACTACCTGGTCGACCACCAGGTCGACCCGGCCGTGAAGCTGTCCGACTACACCATCGGCACCGTCGACGGCAAGGTCGAGATCGACGCCCGCGTCGGCTTCGGCGGCGAAACCCGCGCACTCACCGCCGTGGGCAACGGCCCGATCGACGCGTACGTCAACGCGTTGCAGTCCCTGGGCGTGGCGGTACGGGTGCTCGACTACCACGAGCACGCGCTGTCCTCCGGCGGGGACGCGCAGGCCGCCGCGTACGTGGAGTGCGAGGTGGACGGCGGCACGGTGTGGGGCGTCGGGGTGGACGCCAACATCGTCACCGCGTCGATCAAGGCGGTCACGAGCGCGGTGAACCGCACCCGCGCCTGAGGTGCAAGGAAGGGCCCCTTCTTAACGCTTCACGCATAGGAAGGGGCCCTTCTTAACATCCGCGCCCGAATGGTCCGAGTGTTAATAGGGGGCCCTTCCTCTACCGGAGGCGTTAAGAAGGGGCCCTTCCTTCCCCCCGGGGGCGGTGGATGAGCACGGCGGCTAGCACCGCGCCGCCCAGCAGCAGCCCGGCGCACCACGCCAGCGCCCCCCGGTACGCGCCTGCGAGCGCGCCCTTCTGCTCGTACCCGGTGCCGGACAGCCCGACCAGCAGCGGCAGCGCGGCCACCGCGAGCAGGCCGCCGGCCCGGGAGGCGGCGTTGTTGAAGCCGCTGGCCACCCCGGCGAAGCGGTCCGAGACCGCGCCGAGCACCGACGTGGTCAGAGGCGCGACCACGAACGTGAGCCCGGCGCCGAACAGCGCCACGCCCGGCAGCACGTCCACCCAGTACGACGCGCCCGGACCGACGCGGCGCAGCAGCAGCAGACCTGCCGCGGCGATCACCGGGCCGACGGTGAGCGGCAGCCGGGGGCCGATGCGGGCCGACAGCGCTCCCGCGCGCGGCGAGCCGAACAGCAGCAGCACCGTCATCGGCACGGTGGCCAGGCCGGTGAGCAGCGCCGACCAGCCGACCACGTTCTGCAGGTAGACGGCGAGGAAGAAGGTGAACCCGCCGAGCGCCGCGTACACCACCACCGTGAAGACGTTCAGCACGGAGAACAGCCGGCTGGAGAACAGCCCGGTGGGCAGCATCGCGGTGTCGCCGCGCCGCCGCTCGACGAGCACGAAGACCACCACGGCGACCACCCCGAGCACCGCCGCGACCAGCACCGCCGGGGAGGCGCCCTGCGCCGGGGCGTCGATCAGCGCGTACGTGACGCCGCCGAGCGCGAGCGCGCCGAGCAGCGCCCCCGCCACGTCGAACCGCCGGCCGCCCCCGGTACGCGAGACCTCCTCGTCCCGGCTCTCCGGCACCCAGCGCAGCGCGGCGAGCACCACACCGACGGCCAGCGGCAGGTTGACGAAGAAGATCCACCGCCAGGAGAGCGTGTCGATCAGCCAGCCGCCGAGCAGCGGACCGAGCGCCGTGGACACCCCGGACAGTCCTGACCAGGTACCGATGGCCCGGCCCCGGTCGTCCGGGTGGAAGCTGGCCTGGAGCACTGAGAGCGACCCGGGGGTGAGCAGCGCCCCGCCCGCGCCTTGGAGGAACCGGGCGGCGACGAGCCATCCGGTGTCCTGGGCCAGCCCGCAGAGCACCGACGCCACCGCGAACCAGACCACGCCGAGCAGGAAGACGCGCCGCCGCCCGAACCGGTCCCCGAGCGCGCCGCCGAGCAGCACGAACGCGGCGAGCATGAGCAGGTAGCCGTTGACGGTCCACTGAGCCATTTTCATCCTGCGTAGCGGTTCGCTTCGACGTGGTGCAGGGCGAGGATGGCCTGGACGATCGCGGTGGCTCGGCGTGGGCAGCAGCGCAGCTTGACCAGAATTTTCCAGGTCTTGAGCGTGGCGATCGCTCGTTCTCCGCGGGCGCGGATCTTGGCGTTGGCCCGGTTCACGGCCTTTTGCCGGCGTGACAGCTTCGGGCGGAAGCGGCGTCGCTTGAACGGGGTGCGCACGCTGCCACGGGCGCCCTGGTAGCCCTTATCGGCGAAGGTCATCACATCCGCGCGGGTCAGAGCATCGATGATGCCGTGATGGCGGGCGGCGGTCAGGTCGTGTACCGACCCGGGCAGTGCCGGTGATGCCCACACGAGCCGGCCGGCGGCGTCCGCGATGACCTGCACGTTCACGCCGTGGCGTTTGTGCTTGCCGCTGTAGTAGAGCCTCTGATCGGCGACTCGGTCGATCGGGATGAGCGTGCCGTCCAGGATCGCGTACGCCAGCAGCCGGATGCGTCGCATCGCGGTGTCCAGGTCATCGGCTGCCGAGCTGAGCAGGGCGATCGCTTCCTGGACGTAGCGCCAAGCAGTGGCGACGCCGATCTCGAATCCGGCCGCGAGTCGGGTGTAGGTGTCGCCGTTGCGCAGATGGGCGAGAGCGAGCAGCGCCTGCCGGCCGGGTTCGAGACGCCGCCACCGGGATCGGCGCTGCTTACGGTGGCCGCGGATGCGTTCGGCGAGGTGGTTCAGGGTGCGGCTGGACAACGGAATCGTGGCGGGGTAGGACAGCATGGCGAGGCTCCCGGTCGGGGCTTCGAGTCTTGGTCGACAGCTGTCCTACCTGGAGCCTCGCACCCATCGATCACCGGGCCTACCGCAACCGCCCTGAGCTGCAAGATCAGCTTGGAAAAGGCTCACTGAAGACCGGCGACTGTGGCGTCCAGTTCGGCGCCGAGGTGCGGCAGCGCGACGTTGACGACTGTGCTGTCCAGGAACACCATGCCGGAGGCGAGGATCGCGGCGAGCAGCGTGCCTCGTCCGGCGGCGGAGCCGGTACGCAGCGCGGAGGCGGGTGCGGTCACGTCTCACCACTCTGCCCGCCGCCCACCGTCGACGCCACGAATCGCGGAAACCGCCGCCGGGTACTGTGCGGACTCGCCCGGAGCACGCAAGCTGGAGAGGTGACGTCTGTGCGTACCAGATCAGGAGCCCGAGCCGGGCTGGCGGCCGCGCTGAGCGCGGTGCTCGCCCTCGGCGTGGCCGGCTGCGACGTGTCGGTCACCGAGCCGGAGGCGCCACCGAGCGCCACCGGCAACGTCAACAAGCAGCTCGGTGAGCTGACGGTGGCAACCGCCGGGTCGATGAAGGGCTACAGCCGCTCCCGTTTCCCGCACTGGCGGGACACCGGCAAGAACTGCGACGTACGCGACAGCGTGCTGCAACGCGACGGCGAGGGCATCAAGCTGTCTGGCTGCAACGTGGTGGGTGGCCGGTGGGAGAGCGTCTACGACGGGATGGTGCTGAGCGATCCGTCGGACGTGGACATCGACCACACCGTGCCGCTGGCCGCGGCGTGGCGCTCGGGCGCGCAGGAGTGGGACGACTCGAAGCGCGGTGACTTCGCCAACGACCTGACCCGGCCGCAGCTCATCGCGGTTTCGGCGCGGTCGAACCGGGCAAAGGGTGACCAGGATCCGTCCCAGTGGAAGCCGTCGAACCGGTCGTCCTGGTGTCAGTACGCGGCCGACTGGGTGACGGTCAAGCACTACTGGCGGCTGACTGTGACGAGTGCCGAGAAGGCCGCTCTCACCGACATGCTGGAGGGCTGCACATGGGCGAGCAAACCGTGACCGGGCCGGACGCCACACCGGCGCCGGAGGCAGGCGCCGCACCAGAGTCCGCACCGGGCGGCCCGGCCTCGGCCGGGATGACGGCGGACGGCCGGCAGCCGGAGTCCGCGGACGTCGCCGGGGCGGGCATGACCGCCGACGCGGTGCCGGGCGCGCCGGCCGGGGGCGCACCGGGCGGACCGGCGGACCGCACCTCGGACGTCACCGCGGGTCCGGGCGGGGTCATGACGGACGAGGTGGGCGTGGTGACCGGCGAGTTGACGCTGCGCACCGAGCACGCGGACGGCCGGGTGACGCTGCGGGTGCAGTACAAGGACGCCGACGAGTGGTACGCGGTCACCGGCGGTTCGGCGCCGCTGGCCGACCCGGCCGCGCTCGACGCCGTGCACACCATCGCGGTGGGACTGCTCAACCGCCCCGAGGGCTGACGGACGACGAAGCGCGTCCCCACCCGGGCCGGGTGGGGACGCGCTTCGTCGGGTCAGACGTACGATCCGGGTTCGCTGGGCGCGGAGACCACGCCCGGCTCCTCGCCCTCGTCCTCCGGCCGGGTGACCTTCGCGGTCACCTCGTGCGGGCGCAGCTCACCGGCGGCGATCTGCTCGGCCCAGTGGCAGGCCACCCGGCTGGCGCCGATCTGGCGCAGTTCCGGCCGCTCGTCCGCGCAGCGGGTCGGCTGCGCCCACGGGCAGCGGGTGTGGAACCGGCAGCCCGACGGCGGGTTGGCGGGCGACGGCAGGTCACCGGCGAGCAGGATGCGCTCGCGCCGGTCCTCCACGTCCGGGTCCGGCACCGGCACCGCCGACATCAGCGCCCGGGTGTACGGGTGCAGCGGCTCGGTGTAGAGCCGGTCGCTCGGCGCCTCCTCCACCAGCGCGCCCAGGTACATCACGCCGACGACGTCGGAGATGTGCCGCACCACGGCCAGGTCGTGCGCGATGACCAGGTAGGTCAGGCCGAGGCTGTCCTGGAGTTCGTCGAGCAGGTTCACCACCTGCGCCTGGATCGACACGTCCAGCGCGGAGACCGGCTCGTCGGCGACGATCAGCTCCGGGCCGAGGACCAGGGCGCGGGCGATGCCGATGCGCTGGCGCTGGCCGCCGGAGAACTCGTGCGGGTAGCGGGACAGCGCCCACTTCGGCAGGCCGACCGCGTCGAGCGTCTCACCGATGATCCGCCGCCGGTCGTCCCGGTTCGCGCCGATGCCGTGGGCCTGGAGGCCCTCGGTCAGGATCGACTCGACGTTCTGCCGGGGGTCCAGGCTGGACATCGGATCCTGGAAGATCATCTGCATCCGGCGGCGCGTCGCGCGCAGCTTGCCGGCGGGCAGCGTGGTCAGCTCGACGCCGTCGAACTTCACCTCGCCGCTTGTCGGCGGGGTGAGCTGGAGCAGCGCCCGGCCGAGCGTGGACTTGCCGCAGCCCGACTCGCCCACCAGCCCGTACGTCTTGCCGCGCGGGATGCTCAGGTCGACCCCGTCGACCGCCTTGACGTGCCCGACGGTCCGGTCGAAGAGCACGCCCCGCCGGATCGGGAAGTGCACCTTCAGGTCGCGCACCTCGACGAGGATGTCGTTGTCGCTCACGGGGTCTCCTCCTCGCGCGGAGCCGGTCCGAAGCCGGGCACGGCGGGCGGGTCGGCCGGCTCGGCCTGGGCCGGCACCGCACCCGGTTCGGTGGTCGTCGGCGCGGTCGCGTGGACGTCCGTCTCCGGGGTCAGGCCGGGCACCGGCACCGGGTTGACGCAGCGGTAGCTGCGCGCGTCGTGCGTGAGCACCAGCTCCGGCGGCTCGCCGACGCACGCGTCGACGCGGCGGGCGCAGCGCGGGGCGAACGCGCAGCCGTCCGGCCAGGGCAGCAGGTCCCGCACCGAGCCGGGGATGGGGTTCAGCCGTTCGCCGCGGCCGGCGTCCAGGCGGGGCACCGAACCGAGCAACCCCTCGGTGTACGGGTGCCGGGGCTGGCGGAACAGCGGACGGCGGGTGGCGGTCTCCACCACCCGGCCGGCGTACAGCACGTTGATGGTGTCGCACATGCCGGCGACCACACCGAGGTCGTGGGTGATCATGACCAGGGCGGTGCCGGAGTCCCGGACCAGGTCCTTGAGCAGTTCCAGGATCTGCGCCTGGATGGTGACGTCGAGCGCGGTGGTCGGCTCGTCGGCGATCAGCAGCCGGGGCTGGCAGGCGACCGCCATGGCGATCAGTGCCCGCTGCCGCATGCCGCCGGAGAGCTGGTGCGGGTATTCCTTGAGGCGCCGGCGCGGGTCCGGGATACCCACCCGGTCGAGCAGGTCGGCCGCCTCCTTGGCGGCCGCCTCGCCCTTCATGCCCCGGTGCCGGGCGAGTACCTCGGTCACCTGGAGCCCGATCGGGATGACCGGGTTCAGCGAGGAGAGCGGATCCTGGAAGATCATCGCGACGTCCCGGCCGCGGATGTCGCGGCGGGACCGGTCGTCGAGCTGGAGTAGGTCGGTGCCGTCGAAGACCGCCTTGCCGCCGACCCGCAGGCCCGGCTGCTTGGGCAGCAGGCCCATGATGGCCAGCGACGTGACGCTCTTGCCGCAGCCGGACTCGCCGACCAGGCCGACCACCTCGCCGGTGTCGACCGAGAAGGACACCCCGTCCACCGCGTGCACGGTGCGCTGCCCACGACGGGCGAACGTGACGGAGAGGTCGTCCACTTCGAGCAGTGCCATTACCGACCCTCCGTTCGCGACTGCGGGGCTCGCAAGCTCACTCCTCGCGCCTCACACATGACTGACTGACCTACTTCCGCAGCTTCGGATCGAGGGCCTCGCGCATCGCCTCACCGAGCAGGGTGAACCCGAGCGCGGTGATGATGATGCCGAGCGCCGGATAGATCGCCAGGCCCGGCCGGATGCCCAGGTACGGCTGCGCGTCGGCGAGCATGACGCCCCACTCCGGGATGGCCGAGTCGGGGTTGCCGAGACCGAGGAAGGACAGCGCGGCCGCCTCGATGATCGCGGTCGCCAGTGTCAGCGTGGCCTGCACGATGACCGGGGCGATCGAGTTCGGCACCACGTGGGTGAGGGCGATCTTGGACTTCTTCACGCCGAGCGACGTCGCGGCCAGTACGTAGTCGCTGTTGGCCTGAGCGATCATCGAGCCGCGCAGCAGCCGGGCGAAGATCGGCACGGACACCACACCCACGGCGATCATCACGGTGGTGAGGCTCGCGCCGAGCAGCGCCGCGATGCTCACCGCGAGCAGCAGGCTCGGCATGGCCAGCAGCATGTCGATGAAGCGCATCAGGGTGGTGTCGATCCAGCGGCCCCAGCGCCCGCCGAGCCCTGCCGCGGCACCGGCGACGCCGCCGATCAGCGCGCCGACCGCGAGGCCGATCAGCGTGGAGACCACGCCGACCAGCAGCGTCTGCCGGGCCCCGACGACGAGGCGGCTGAACTCGTCGCGGCCCTGGTGGTCGAAGCCGAGCCAGTGGTCGGCGGAGGCGCCCGGGATGATGCCCTGGCCGGACTTCACCAGCCCTTCGCGGATGCCGATGGAGTCCGTCGGGCTGTACGGGACGAGGAACGGCCCGATGACCGCGACCAGGACGAAGATCGCCAGGATGACCACGCCGACGATGGCCGCCGGGTTGCGGCGGAGCCGGCGGAACGCCTCCTTCCAGAGGCTCACCCCCTGCTCGTCCTCGCGGGCGGACATCTCGGCGAGCCGGTCGATCTTCTCGCGCTTCTTGCCACCGGTGATGGTCATCGCACCCTCACCCTCGGGTCGATCACGCTGTAGGAGAGGTCGACCAGAAGATTCACCAGCACGTACACCACCGCAATGATCATGATGAAGCCCATCAGCACCGGGTAGTCGCGCTGGCTGATCGACTCGGCGACGAACGCGCCGATGCCGCTGAACGCGAACACGGTCTCGGTGAGCACCGCGCCGGAGAGCAGGAGACCGGCCTGGAGGCCGATCGAGGTGGCCACCGGCAGCATGGCGTTGCGCAGGACGTGCCGGCGGCGGACGGTCCGCTCGGTCAGGCCCTTGGCCTCGGCGGTGCGGACGAAGTCCTCGTTGAGCACCTCCAGCACGCTGGCCCGGGTGATCCGGACGATGATCGCGAGCGGGATGCTGGCGAGCGCGACACCCGGCAGCACGAGGTGCCAGAGCGCGTCGGCGGCGGCGTCCCACTCGCGGGTCATGATTCCGTCGAGGACGAAGAAGTTGGTGACCCGGGTCGCCCCGATGGTCGGGTCCTGCCGGCCGCTGGAGGGGAACCAGCCCAGGTTCTCCGCGAAGATCGCCTTGAGCACGTAGGCCAGGAAGAAGACCGGGATGCAGATGCCGATGAGCGATCCGCCGACCGAGGCGTGGTCGAGGAACCGGCCCCGGCGGCGGGCGGCCAGGTAGCCGAGCGGGATACCGATGCCGACCGCGAGGATCAGGGCCATGACGGTCAGCTCGACGGTGCCGGGGAACCGCTCCACGAACTCCGTGGTGACCGCCCGCTTCGTACCGGTCGAGGTGCCCAGGTCGAGCCGGATCATCCGTCGCAGGAAGCGGGCGTACTGGACCATGATCGGCTCGTCGAGGCCGAGGTTACGCCGGATGGCGGCGCGCGTCTCGGGCGTGCCCCGTTCGCCGAGGATCGCGGTCTCGGGCCCGCCGGGTAGGCGGCGGAGCCAGATGAACAGCAGGACGGAGAGCCCGAACAGCGTGGGTATCAGCTGTAGCAGGCGTCTGACGATGAACCGGAACACGGGCGCCTCGGAGGGGGTGCGGAGGGGTGCGGGCGGGCGCTGTGGTCACAGCGCCCGCCCGCGTACGGTGCCTTCAGATCACTTGAACTCTGCGGTCGCGTACCGCTCGTCGGTGAGCGGGCTCGCCTTGATCCCGGTCACGTCCTTGCCGAACACGATCGCCGGCGGGGAGTGCGAGATCGGCACACCCGGCAGGAAGTCCATGATCGTCTTGTTCAGTGCCTTGTACTTCTCCGTCCGCGCCGCCGCGTCGGCGGTGGTGTCGGCGTCCTTGAACTGCTCGAAGAGCTGGGCGTTGTTGAAGCCCCACTCGTCCTTCGGGCGGTCGAAGAAGGTGCCGATGAAGTTGTACGCGTCGCCGTAGTCACCGGTCCAGCCGAGGAAGTGCAGGTCGTGCTTGGCTCCGGAGGTGGTGGCGTTGAGGTAGTCCGGGCTCCACTTCAGCGGGATGGCCTGGACGTTGATGCCGACCGCCTTCAGGTCCGCCGAGAGCAGCTCGAAGATGTCCTTCGGGTTCGGCATGTACGGCCGGGTGACCTCGGTCGGGTAGTGGAACCTCAGCGTCAGGTTCGACGCGCCGGCCTCGGCCAGCAGGGCCTTGGCCTTCTCCGGGTTGTAGTCGTACTTGGTGACGTCGCCGTTCCAGCCCTCGACGGTGTCCGGGAAGAAGTTCATCGCGACCTTGGCACCCGGGGGCAGCTTCGAGTCGACCAGGGCCTGCCGGTTCAGCGCGTGCGCGATGGCCTGGCGGACCTTCAGGTCGGCCAGCTTCGGGTTCCCCTTCTGGTTGATCGCCAGGTAGAGGATGTTGAAGGCGGGCCGGGTGAGGACGTTGAAGCCCTCCTTCTTCAGCGGCTCCACGTCCGCCGGGCCGACCAGGTCGTAGCCCTGGATGTCACCCGAGCGGAGCGCCTGCTTGCGGGCGTTCTCGTCCGAGATCGTCTTGAAGATGATGGTCTTCAGCTTGGCCTTGTCGCCGTGGTAGTCGTCGTTGCGCTCGATGGTGAGCGTCTTGTTCGCGATGTCCCACGCCTTGAACTTGAACGGGCCGGTGCCCGTCGGGTGCTCCATCGCGTACGCCGGGTACTTGATGTCCTCGGCGGTGCCGGTCACGTTGCTGGCGTCGTACTGCTCCATCGCCTTCGGGCTCTGGATCGAGAACGACGGCAGCATGAGCGCGGCCGGGATCTTGCTGGAGACCCGCGTGAACGCGAGGTCCACAGTGGTGGCGTCCTTGGCGGTGCAGGACTTGAAGAGGCTCGGCGGCAGGTCCGGGTTCTCGTTCTTGGCGAACCCGCCCATGACGTCCTGCCAGTACGCGGTCACGTCCGGGCTCTGCATGAGGCCCTTGGCGTTGTACCAACGGTCGAAGTTGGCGCAGACGGCCTCGGCGTTGAAGTCGGTGCCGTCGTGGAACTTGACGCCCGAGCGGAGCTTGAAGGTCCAGGTCGTGCCCGCCGCATCCGGCGTCCAGGACTCGGCGAGGCCCGGCGTCACCTTGGTGCCGCCCTCCTCCGGACGGACCAGGGTCTCGAAGACCTGGCGCGCCACGCGCAGCGACTCACCGTCGCTGGCGAAGCTGGGGTCGAGCACCTTCGGGTCTCCGGCGACGCCGAAGACGAGGGTGTCCTTCTTGCTATCTCCGGAGCCACTCTCACGGTCGCTCTCGGCGCAGCCTGCAACCGCGAGGGCCGCGACCGCGACGGCCGCGATTGCGACCTTCGGCCTGGATGCACGCATGGTGCTTCACCTCGTCCTTGGGGGTACGGACAACGTGGTGACAGGGTCACCGATGTGCGCAGACCTTAGCCCTCGGGTGGACGGCGCGGAAACGGGCAGGGGGTGGGTTGGTATCGAATCGTGTCTGTTCCGCAACGAGGCATACGAATCGAAGGGGGATCCCTTCCGCCGCCGAACTTTCGTCGGTTTGAAGGGCGAATTTATTACGTCGATCCGGTCCCGGACGCACGTTCCTGTCAGATCGACGAACGTCCCGGTCCGGCCCGGAGACACGTCCGGCGGGCACCCCGCAGGGCACCCGCCGGAGGCGGCAGGGCTGAACTCAGACGGCGCGTCGGCCCTCGAAGGCCCGGCCCAGCGTGATCTCGTCGGCGTACTCCAGGTCGCCGCCGACCGGCAGTCCACTCGCGAGCCGGGTCACCGCGATCCCCATCGGCTTGACCATCAGCGCCAGATAGGTGGCGGTCGCCTCGCCCTCGGTGTTCGGGTCGGTGGCGAGGATCAGCTCGCGGACCTCGCCACCGCCGAGGCGGGTCATCAGCTCACGGATCCGCAGGTTGTCCGGGCCGATGCCCTCCAACGGATTGATCGCGCCACCGAGCACGTGGTAGCGCCCGCGGAACTCGCCGGTCCGCTCGATCGCCACCACGTCCTTCGGCTCCTCGACCACACAGAGCACCTCGTCGGTACGCCGTGGGTCGCGGCAGATCCGGCACTGCTCCGACTCGGCCACGTTGTAGCAGGTCGTGCAGAACCGGACCAGGTCCTTGACCTTGCGCAGCGCGCCGGCCAGCCGGTTGACGTCGGCCGGATCCGCCGACAGCACGTGGAACGCGATCCGCTGGGCACTCTTCGGGCCCACGCCCGGCAACCGGCCCAGTTCGTCGATCAGATCCTGGATGGCACCCTCGTACATCTGCCGGCTCAGAACCCGGGCAGGCCGAGGCCGCCCATGCCGCCCGCGACCGGGCCCATCTTCTGCTCGGTCAGCTCGCGGGCCGCCTCGGCGGCGTTGTGCACGGCCGCGACCACCAGGTCCTCGAGCGTCTCCACGTCCTCCGGGTCGACCGCCTTCGGGTCGATCTTGATCGCCTTCAGCTCACCGGTACCGGCGACAGTAGCGGTGACCAGGCCGCCGCCGGCGGTGCCGGTCAGCTCCGCCTCGGCCAGCTCGGCCTGGGCCTTGGCGATCTGCTGCTGCATCTTCTGCGCCTGCTTCAGCATCTGCTGCATGTTCGGCTGTCCACCTGGGCGCACGGACCGCTCCTTCTTCCACTCGTCTGCTCGGCCGCGCCCAGCCTAGTCGGGCCACGGCACCGCTGATTCGCAGTCGGCGCGCGCTCAGCGCGCGTCCACCTCGTCGATCTTCTCCGCCCCGAACGTCTCGCGCAGCAGCTGCACCGCCTGCTCCTCGCTCGACTGCCGGGCCGTCCGCTCGTCGATCACGTCGTCCAGCGGCTCGTCGCCCGGATCGAACCCCTCGTAGGCGGACGCCGCCGCCGGCGCGCCCCCGCCCCGCACCGGGCCGTCGAAGTCCGGGTCGTAGGGCGGCTCGCCCGCCCACTCCGCATCGGCCGTCTTCCGCGCCGGCTGCGCCGCGCGCGGCCCCTTGCCGGGACCACCGCCCGCAGCGGCCGCCGCAGCCGCGGCACGCGCCGCCGCGATCGCGCTGTTCTTCGCCCCCGCCGGCCTCGGCCCAGGCGCCGGCGCCGCCGCAGGTGCGGCAGGCCTGGGTACGACGACAGGCGCAGTGGCGGTCGCCGTGCCCCCGCCCGGACGGGCGGCCGCCGGCCAGTCCTCCCCGTCGCCGGCGCTCGCGGCCGGGGCAGTGCCGGTCGCCGGTGCGGTGCCGGTCGCCGCGCCACCGGGCCGGGCCGGCTCTGGCCAGTCCTCCTCGCCGGCCTGATCGACCGCCGGGGTCGCCGCCGGCCGGTGCGAGGCGTCCGGCGAACCCGCACCACCCCGGCCCGCCGGTCCCCCGGCCCGGTCTCCCGCACCTCGGCTTCCGGTGGCCGGGTTGGCCGCGGCTCGGCTGCCCGCGGTGCCGCCCGAGCCGGTCGTCGACTGTCCCGGGGCGCCGCCGATCGCATCACGTCCGGCGACGCCGGAGTCCGGACGGCCCGGCCCGGCGTGGACCGAACCCGGGCGGCCCGGTCCGGTGTCGGAGCCGGGACGGTTCGGTCCCGCATCGGCTGCGGCCGAGCGGGAGGCGCCCGCGTGGACGTAATCGGGGGGCGTCTGCACGGTGCCGGCCGCACCGGAGGCAGGCCGCCCGTACCCGGCGTCAGCCGCGCCCGCGTCCGGGTGGACACGCCCCGCGTCGGCGACCGGACGGCCGTCAGCGGTGCCCGCCGTCCCGGAGTCCGGTCGACCGGGCGCGGTGTCGGCTGCCGGGCTGGCCGAGGCGCTGTCGGACGCGTTGCGGGCCGGTGCGGCGTCGGCCTGCGCACGGCCCGCTCCGGACGGGCGGGACGGGCCACCGAGTGAGGAACCGCCGCGCTCGCCCGCCACCTCGCAGCGGATCTGCCAGCGACCGCCCAGTTCCTCGTAGAGCGCGTCGGTCAGCACTGCGGCGTGGTCGGCCATCATCTTAGCCAGCACCGTCGACTTCACGGTCAGCACGAGCGTGTCGCCGTCCAGGTCGCGTACCACCGCGTCCCGCATCAGCGCGGCGATCCGCTTGTTGCTGCGGTTGACCTTGCCGACCACCTCGGGCCAGACCCGGCGCACCGCTACCGCGTCGAGCGCGCCGGGATTCGCCGCGCCGGGGCGGGGCGGCTCGGGCGCGGCCGGGTCGGGCATCACCGCGGACTGCGGTACCGGGCGCCGGGCGGGAACGTCAGAGGCGACAGCGGCCGGGCCGGAAGCGACCGGGTCGACGGTGGCCCGCTCGGGAGTGGCCGGGGCAGCGGGACCGGCCTCCGGGCCGCCTGCCGGCTCCGTCACGGCGGGAGCCGGTCGGGAACCGGGTGCGGCGTTCCGGGCACCCACCGCAGCGGCGGCGGCACGGGCGGCAGCCGCGCCGGTCGGGGCACCGGCAGCCGCCGGCGTGCCGGCGGAATCCGGGTGGACCGCGGCGGCAGCCGCGCCCGGGGCGGGAGCCGCCGGGCGTACCCCGGGGGTCTGGGTGGGGTGCGCGGCGTCGGCGGCGGCCGGCGGCACCTCGGCGCCCCCGAGCGTCAGCCGGCGCTCCATCCGCTCCAGGCGCTGGAGCAGGCCGGCGGAGGAGTCGTCCGCGCCGGGCAGGAGCATGCGCGCGCAGATCAGCTCCAGCAGCAGCCGGGGCGCGGTGGTGCCGCGCATCTCGACCAGGCCGTTGTGCACGATGTCGGCGCAGCGGGACAACGTGGCCGGGCCGAGGCGCTGGGCCTGGGCGGCCATCCGCTCGATCTGGTCGGCCGGGCCGTCGATGAGGCCCTTGGCGGCGGCGTCGGGCACCTGCTGCAGGACGATCAGGTCGCGGAGGCGTTCCAGCAGGTCGGAGGCGAAGCGGCGCGAGTCGTGCCCGGCTTCGGCGACCCGGTCGACGGTGGCATACGCGGCGGCGCCGTCACCGGCGGCGAGCGCGTCGCACATCTCGTCGATCAGCGCGGCGTCGGTGACACCGAGCAGCGCGGCGGCCCGGGCGTAGCCGACGCCCGCGGGGCCGGCGCCCGCGATGAGCTGGTCGAGTACGGAGAGGCTGTCGCGCATGCTGCCCCCGCCGGCGCGCACCACGAGCGGGAAGACCGCCGGGTCGACGGTGACGCCCTCGGCCTCGCAGAGCTGCTGCAGGTAGGGGCGGACCACCTTCGGCGGGAACAGCCGGAACGGGTAGTGGTGGGTCCGCGACTTGATCGTGCCGAGGACCTTCTCCGGTTCGGTGGTGGCGAAGATGAACTTGACGTACTCCGGCGGCTCCTCGACCAGCTTGAGCAGCGCGTTGAAGCCGGCCGACGAGACCATGTGCGCCTCGTCGATGATGTAGATCTTGAAGCGGCTGCGGGCCGGCGCGAAGAACGCCTTCTCGCGCAGCTCGCGGGCGTCGTCGACACCACCGTGGCTGGCCGCGTCGATCTCGATGACGTCGATCGATCCGCCGCCGTCGGGAGCCAGCCCGCGGCACGAGTCGCACTGCCCGCACGGCTCGGGGGTGGGGCCCTGCTCGCAGTTGAGGGAGCGGGCCAGGATCCGGGCGCTGGAGGTCTTGCCGCAGCCCCGCGGACCGGAGAAGAGGTAGGCGTGGTTGAGCCGGCCGCTGCGCAGCGCCTGGGACAGCGGCTCGGTGACCTGCTCCTGGCCGATCATCTCGGCGAACGTCCGCGGCCGGTACTTGCGGTAAAGGGCCAGTGCCACCCGTCCCGCCTCCTCTCGAGGAGAGCCATTCTGCGCCGGTCGGCCCCGGGTGACCACCCACCACCCCGTGACCCGACCCGCAGCGACGTTACCCGGCCCGGGAGACAGAAAGGCCTCCCGTGCACCCGGCAGAGCTCGCTTATCCTTGCTGCCTTCCGGCCCTGGGGAGGTTCACGAGGTACCGCCGCACGGGAGGTGACGCCAAGCCTACCCGACGGGTTGTGGATCTTCCGGGAGGGTGGGGTGGCCCACCGTCGGGAGACCTGTATCCTGGCTCGCGGAGGATTCGCCTAGAGGCCTAGGGCGCACGCTTGGAAAGCGTGTTGGGTTCACACCCTCACGAGTTCGAATCTCGTATCCTCCGCTCGCAGATGGCAGGGCCGGTACCCGCAGGGGGACCGGCCCTGAGTCGTTCTCCGCGGCACCCCTCACCGGTCGCCCAACTGGTCCCGCCGCCGCCTCAGGTACGCCGTCTCGGCGCTGTTCCCCGCCAGCTCGATCGCCCGGTCGTACGCCGCCCGCGCCTCCCCGCCCCGTCCCATCCGGCGCAGCAACTCGGCGCGCGTCGCGTGGTACGCGTGATAGCCGTCCAGCGGCAACCCGTCCACCTCGGCGAGCGCGACCTGCGGCCCGTCCAGCTCGGCGACCGCCACCGCCCGGTTGAGCCGAACGATCGGCGACGGGTCGACGCGTACCAGATGGTCGTAGAGCGCGGTGATCTGCGCCCAGTCGGTGTCCCGCGCGTCGCGGGCGTCGGTGTGGACGGCGTTGATCGCGGCGAGGATCTGGTAGCGGCCCGGCGGCCGGCCGGCGGCGATGCACGCCCGGACCAGGGCGTGCCCCTCGGCGATCAGCTCACGGTCCCAGGCGCCGCGGTCCTGCTCGGCGAGGACGACGAGTTCGCCCGTCGCGCAGACCCGGGCGGGCCGGCGGGCCTCGGTGAGCAGCATCAGTGCCAGGAGCCCGGTAGCCTCGTCGTCGTCGGGCAGCAGCGTACGGACCAGCCGGGTGAGCCGGATCGCCTCGGCGGTCAGGTCGGCACGCACCGCTTCCCTTGCCGGGCCGGAGGCGAGGTAGCCCTCGTTGAAGATCAGGTACAGGACGGCGAGCACGCCGCCGACCCGGGCCGGCAGGTCCTCACGCGACGGCACCCGGTACGGGATCCCGGCCGCCTTGATCTTCGTCTTGGCCCGGGTGATCCGCCTGCCCATGGCGGACTCCTGGACCAGGTACGCCCGCGCGATCTCCGGCACGGTGAGCCCGCCGACCAGGCGCAGCGTCAACGCCACCCGCGCCTCGATGGCCAGCGCCGGGTGGCAGCAGGTGAAGATCAGGCGCAGCCGGTCGTCGTCGATCACACCGAGCGGTTCCGGGACGTCGGCCAGCATCAGCGCCTCCCGGTGCTTGTCCTCCCGCCGGCTCTCGCGCCGGATCCGGTCGACGGCCCGCCGGTACGCGGTGGTGGTGAGCCACGCGCCGGGGTTCGGCGGTACGCCGTCGGCCGACCACCGTTCGACGGCGGCGGCTAACGCCTCGGCTGTCATCTCCTCGGCCACGTCGAGATCGCCGATGCGCCGGGCGAGCGTGGCGACCACCCGGGCCCACTCCTCGCGGTGAGCCCGGGTGAGCACCTCGCCGACGTCTGTCACGCGACCAGGAACGGCCGCAGCTCGACCCGCCTGTTGCACTGCTGCGACGCCAGCGCGGCGAGCGGGAGCGCCACGTCGAAGTCGGGTGCCTCGATGATCCAGAACCCGCCGACGTACTCCTTCGTCTCCAGGTAGGGCCCGTCGGTCAGCACCGGGCTGCCGTCCCGCGCGTCCACGACTGTCGCCGTCTCCGGTGCGGCCAGCCCACCGGCGAAGACCCAGTGGCCGTCGGCCCGCAACCGCTCGTTGAACTCACCGATCGCGGCCATCTCGGCCTCGGTGGCCGAGCCGGTCGTGTCGTCGAGTACGGAGATCAGGTACTGCGCCATCGGTCCCTCTTTCGCTCCTCGGCCGCCGGCCGGGCCGCCGTCACCCCGGCTACGAACGCCGCCGCCCCGTTCCGACAGCCTCCGACGAGGTCGATCACGCAATTCTCGTACGCGGCACGTCAGAGATGGGTGGCGCTGCCGCTGCCGACGGCGTGAGGACAGCCGACAATCGTCGGTATGGCCGACGAGCGTCCCCTGTACGAGCGAGATCCGGCAGCCTGGCAGGCCCACCTCGCCGAGGGCAACGCGCGGCAGCCCCGGAAGCGGGTGGGAGCCGACGTACTGCTGCGCAACGGTGACGGCGACATCCTGTTGGTGGATCCGCGCTACAAGCCGGACTGGGACCTGCCGGGCGGCATGGCGGAGGCAAACGAGCCGCCGCACCTGGCCGCCG
The DNA here is from genome assembly GCF_019038635.1 of Micromonospora sp. WMMB482. Classification (NCBI taxonomy): domain Bacteria; kingdom Bacillati; phylum Actinomycetota; class Actinomycetes; order Micromonosporales; family Micromonosporaceae; genus Micromonospora; species Micromonospora sp. WMMB482. The sequence goes on from NZ_JAHOPD010000020.1 coordinate 1,943,849, forward strand.
AGCGGGAGGTACGCGAGGAGTTGAGTCTCGACCTGCGCGTCGGACCGCTGCTGGTGGTGGACTGGGTGGCACCGCACGGCCCGTGGGACGACAGCCTGATGTTCATCTTCGACGGCGGCGCACTGCCGCCCACCGAGCCGATGAAACCGGCTGACGGCGAACTGGCCGACGCCCGATTCGTTGCGCTCGATGATGCGCAGGCGCTGCTTCGCCCGTACGTTTGGCATCGGCTGCGTCACGCGGTGGCCGCGCTGAGCGACGGACGCCCGAGGTACCTGACCAACGGAACCACCTGAGACCGTCGTACACATGTTCCATCCACAGCCTGTGGACGCCGAGAGGACCGGATGAGTTACCAGCTCAGCGCCGTGGTCGCCGACGTCGAGCTGCTTCGCGAGCAGACCGCCGACCTGGATCACGCGGTGCTCGCCGCGCTCCGCCAGGACTTCGCGCTGCTGCCGGTCACCCCGCAACTGGTGCAGGAACTGACCGGTGGCCTGCCGGACTACGCCACCGACGAGCCGCACGCCGAGCGCCCGTTCCGGCTGGTGCTGTCGCCGCCGCTGGCGGAGGTGCTGGCCCGCTGGTCGAGGAGCGGCCCGGTGGCGTACCTGGAAGCGGAGTTCGCGGGCGGGCTGGGCCACCAGGCGGCGGTGGTCTGGCTGGGCGGCGAGGTGAGCTGGGGCCCGCGGTACGACGCCGCGCTGGACCGGCCGCGGACCGAGTGGCCGATCAACACGGCGCTGGCCCGGCTGGGCGCGGAGCCGGGCGCGTGGATCGACCCGTTCGCCGAGCTGGGCCTGCACCTGGAGCGCGACACGGACGGCTGGCTGGCGCACGGCCGGCGCGGACTGTCCGCCGACTACTGGGACGAGCTGGCCGACGAGTGGGAACTGCGCCAATCCGACCAGCACCAGCAACCTCATCGCCCTGGCCCCGTTGGTGACTGGGGGATTGCATGAAACTACGACAATTCGGCTTTATTGCCGCGATGCTTGCTGCCGCGTCCGCAGCCGGCAGCGGCGTTCATCCACAGTGGCCGGCCCGCCCGGTCGGCGCCGCCCAGGTGGTCAGCCTGGAGGGCCTGCGCAACGCGGAGTTCGGCGACACGGAGGCGGACCTGACCCGGCGCGGCGTGCTGCGCGCCGACGAGGAGGCATGCGGGCCCGCGCTCGTCGGGCACGGATCGGTCAGCCCGATCTTCGTCGACGACCGGCTCGTCCTGCTCTGGCTCGACGACCCGATGAGCACGCCCGAGGGCATCAGCGCGGGCACGCCGGTCGGCGAGGTTCGCGCCGCGTACCCCGGCGCCGTCGACCTGCCGGCACCGCCCGGCAGTCACCGCTTCGCCGGGCTGCTCGCCCGCGACGGCGACCGCGCGTACCTGTTCCTGCACGACGGGGTCACCGTCCGCGAGATCATCGCCGGGTACGCGGACTGGGCCCGCCGCCTCTTCGACGAGGGCTACGGCCCCTGCTGACCCGACCCGCCGGAACTCCGGTGTGACCGATACGGCGACTCGACCGGTCCCTTAGAGAGGACGTCATCGGACACCGGGAGCGAGTTGTGGACCAGAAACTGCATGTGCTCTTCGAGCGGGCACTCGGGATGGAACCCGCACCCCCAGCCGGGGAGCTGGCCCGGGAGGCGATAGCCGGGGGCGCCGCGCTGCGACGCAGACGCCGGCTGGTCACGGGAGGCGCGGGGGCCTGTCTCGTCACCATCGCCGCCGTCCTGGTCGCCCTGAACCTGACGCCGGCATCGAGGGAACCGGTGCCGCCGGCGGTGGCGGCCGGTGCGCTGATGCCCTCCGCCGACGCCACCTGTGCGCGGCAGTGGGGTGACGAGCCGGTCGACATCCGTGTCTTCCTGCGGCAGGAGATCACCGACCAGCAGCGACTCGACCTGCGCGACGCGCTCCGGTCGGATCCGCTCGTGCGGAGCGTGACGTTCCAGAGCCGGGACGAGGCGTACGCCAGATTCAAGGAGATGTACCGGAACAGCCCGGATCTGGTCCACGCGGTCAAACCGGAGCAGATGCCCGAGTCCTTCCAGGTCGCGTTGACGAGGGCGAAGGACTTCTCCGAACTCATGGCGAACTTCCACGACCGGGACGGCGTCGATCAGATCCTGGGCAATCCGTGCCCGGCGAGCTCGGACTCCGGGGAGGGTGAGTGACCAGCGGGCAGGTCGACGTACGCGCAACGCCGTCCGCCGAACGCCCGGCCGGACCGCTGGCCCGGTGGAGCGCCGCCCGTCGCCGCGAGCGCAGCACCCGGGACGAGGACTTCAGCGCATTCGTCGCGGTGACCGCGCCCCGGCTGAGACGTACCGCCTACCTCATGTGCCGGGACTGGCACCTCGCCCAGGATCTGACCCAGATCACGTTCACCCGGATGTACGCCTCATGGGCCCGGATCCGGCATGCCGCGAACCTCGACGCGTACAGCCGCCGGGTACTCATGAACGCCGTCTTCGACCAGCGGAGCCGACGCAGCGGCACCGAGGTGGTCTGCGCCGACCTGCCCGAGCGACCGGAACCGGCGGCGACGACTGACCTGCACGTCGCGTTGATGACCGCACTGGCGACGCTGCCGATCCGGGACCAGGCGATCGTGGTGCTGCGGCACTGGGAGGACCAGAGCGTCGCCACCGTCGCCAAGATCCTCGGCATCTCCGTGTCCGCGGTGAAGATGCGGGACGCCCGGGCGTTGAGCCGGATCCGCGCGCTGCTCGGCGAGGACTTCACCGGGAATTGACCCGGAATGCGGAACGCCCGGTGCGATCCTCGCGGATCGACCGGGCGTTCTCGCTGTTCACGAGCGGTGGCGGCGGGATTTGAACCCGCGGAGGGCGTAAACCCTCACACGTTTTCGAGGTCTGCGACCAGCCGTCCGGGCCAGTCCAACGTTAAGCATGACCAGCGGCTCGCCTGTCCGTCGGACCGCCACGGACGGCCGCGTACGGCAGCGAATGAGACCACAGTTAAGACCGCTCATCAGCCGGACGACCGAGTGGTCGAACGTCGCGTCCCGCCGACTTTGCGCCGCCCACTGCCCTCACGGAACACCTCAACGCCCCCCAAGTGAGACGAGTCATCACCGGGCCAACAACGCGATCAAGCAGCCGACAATGACGACCGCCCCGTAGAAGGGCGCGACCGACCATGAAAGCCAAACGTTCCGATCTGGGAACCATCGACTCACGCGTAGTCGAATCTCTTGTAGACGCGTGGCTGCCGGGGGAATGGGATCATCCGCGTGCGACGGGTCGAGCGAGAATAGTGGGATATCTTTCGTCCCGCGTGCGACGGCGTCATAGAGTCGCCTGTACGCCTTTTCTTGGCGCAAGTAGTTTGCATCAAGGAAACCGAATAAAAGCACCGCCCCAACGCCCAGAATAGCGACGGAGCTGTCCTTCTTGGTTAAAGAATAGCCGTAAGTTGCGGTCACTACCGGAAGTAGCCAACCCTTCGCGGCCGAGGAGGCCGATGACATCCGCGTCACGACAGCTTGGATATAGTCCAAGTGCTTCCGTCGGTCATCGGGGTCCACGCTGGTCTTCTCGGGAGGGTGGGTCACTCCCTGCTCACTTCCCGGCACTCATTACGGATCCGTTCCCAAACTTCATCTTTCTGCGTTTCCGAGTAGCTGGTCTCAGGAGGCCAAATACGCCCTAGTTGATCGTTCGCCCACCTAGGAACGATGTGGACGTGTAGGTGGAACACGGATTGCGTGGCCGCAGCCCCATTGGATTGGATTACGTTCAAGCCCTCTGGCTCGGTCGCACGCCTTATCGCGCGCGATAACCCTAGGGTCGCTCTTGCCAGATGAGAAGCCATTTCCGCGTCTAGCGACCAGATGTCAGGGATATGCTGGCGCGGAATCACGAGTGTGTGACCCAGTGTCGCGGGTTCCAGCGGAAAGAATGCAACTACGTGCTCGTTGCGGTAGATCTCTCGGGTATCAGGGTTCCGTCGCTGGACAATCTCGCAGAACGGGCAGCCGGCGTCGGATCTCATCGCGAGCGGATTACCCCCTGCCCCGACCACCACTCTATGTTAATGGCCAGGTTCTTGTAGGTGGTTTGAGAATCGATGCCGCCACGCCAGTCCGTTGCTGTGGGGTCAAAAAGAGGAACGCTTCCTTCGATATCTGCCTCTTCAAACGGGTTTGCGCCCGACCTGTCGGTCGTGCCGAACGAGGACAGCCCGTGGATGCGGATGCCTAGCAACGGCTTCTTGTCATTCCATGCCTTTTCAATCTCGTAGATAACCCACGGCCGGGAAGCGGTCTCCTGTCCGACTAGCACGATGACCGCCTTCTTGTACGCCATCTGGCCATGAATCCAATCCTGAATAGCGCTAGCGCCCTTCCGCCTAACCTCTTCCCACCGTTGAGCGTTCAGAAGTGGTTGGCCTTCCAGGGCGTTGATGTTCCGCACGAGCTGCACCCGATGAACGTCGCGTTCGTAATGGAAGCTGTAGAAGACCGACTTAGCCATGGTTTCCTTTCTCTTCGGTCGACCACTAAGGTCGACCGTGTTGCCTAGTTGCCTGATCTTCGTAGCACGAGGGTGGGACAGTGGCGACGGCTCACCTCTGTCCGCATACCGACTCTGCTGCAGCGAGGTGCATTCGTGGCGTCTAAAGCGTATCGAAACAGTCATTTCGGCGCAATACTTGGGTGCCCCTCGCGCCCCTCTCGACTGGATGCTGAGATGGGGCAGTTGGCTGAATCAGTCCAAGCGAGGATGGTGCAAATGGGTTGGAAGGTCGAGAATCCGGACTCAAGTGGCCGCGAATACGATATCTGCCTGTCCTTCGCCGGAGAGCAGCGTCCCTATGTTTCGGAGGTGGCGGGGGAGCTATCGCGACTGGGAATACGGGTTTTCTATGATGAGGACGAGAAAGCTAGGCTGTGGGGCAAAGATCTGTATGAGCACCTCTCGTGGATCTACCGGAAGTCGGCGAAGTACTGCATCTTATTCGCGTCCAATGAGTATGCGGAGAAGGTATGGACTACCCACGAGAGACGAGCTGCGCAAGCACGCGCAATGAGTGAAAGCCAGGAGTATATCCTTCCCGTCATTTTTGACGACAGCGAAGTGCCTGGCCTGCTGCCCTCGGTTGGCTTTCTGGACGCTCGAAAAACAACGGCGCGCGAAGTTGCTAATTTGGCAGCCAAGAAGCTCGGACCAATAGTCAGAAAAAATTACCTGCCGCCAAATCCGGACCTTCTCTTCAAGACGCTTAAGCTCAAGTCAGAAGGGGATCAAAATAGGTGTGTTCGAGTCGCCGAGGCACTGTTGGGCAGCTTGAAGCGTGCGACTGTCGATGAGCGTCGCCTGGTTGGATACGTCTTTACTATGGCGTGTCCGGAAGGCAGCTTGACCAACCCGCATGTTAATCTGGACCTCATGCGACGTGATATCGGAATTCCAGGACCCGAGATCACAAGCGCCATCTCTGGCATGTTCTCCCTCGGCTTCTTCGCCCAGTTAAAGCGTCATTCATTCGAGGGCGGCGGGGAGGAGGCCCTTTACCTTGAATGGCACGACATGAGTATGTACAAGAATGCGAAGCTTGCTACCTTCGCGACGAGGTCGTCTACCAAGGTGGCCGCCGGGATGTTCCAGACAGCGCTGGGACACTACTGTGAGGACCATCTGGTATCAATTATTGATCGGCTCGACTTTTCGGCACTCTCGTCCGCTCATGTACATAGGCATTAACAGTCCTACATAAGATTCCATGGACCGCGACCTGACTGCGTTAGGTGACTTAAATGGGTGTGCAGTGGCCGGGCGAAAAGTCCGGCCACTGCCCTATATCAGCGCTTGCGCTAGCTCGCCCATGCTCGTTATTACAACGTCCGCCATGGCTAATTGGAAAGCTTCTACCTTCATCGGTCGGTTCGCATAGCCAATCGCTCGCACCCCACTGGCTCGCGCCCCCTCGATATCCGAGAGGGAATCGCCAATAAGTACGCAGCGCTCCGGTGACATCCCCAAGACACTAACAGCTTGCAAAATCGGCTCCGGACTGGGTTTCATGCGGGCGGGATCGGCGTATGGCCGGCCAGCGCTGGACGGTCAAGACCTGGCTGACTCACTGGGTGGAGAACATCGCCGGGTCCGGCCGTGCGAGAGAACACCCTCGCCAGCTACCGGGTTGCCGTCTACCGGCACCTCATTCCCGGCCTCGGTGCCCACCGGATCGAGCGCCTGGAGCCCGAGCACCTGGAGCGCTTCCCGCCGGATGCAAGAGACCGGCAGCGCCCCAGCGACCGCCCACCAGGCGCATCGAACGATCCGGACGGCGCTCAACGAGGCGGTACGCCGGGGGCACCTGGCCAAGAACCCGGCCACCCTCGCCAAGGCACCACGCCTACCGGAAAGCGAGATCGAGCCGTACACGGTCGCCGAGGTACAGCGGCTCATGGCCACCACCCGTGGCCGGCGCAACAGCGCGCGGTGGGCGGTCGCGCTCGCCCTCGGACTGCGCCAAGGGGAAGCGCTCGGCCTGCGCTGGTCGGACGTCGACCTCGACGCCGGAACCCTGATCGTCCGGCGCGGCCGACAGCGTCCGAGGTGGGAGCACGGGTGCCGCTCACCGTGCGGACGGAAACACGGCGGGCACTGCCCGGATCGCCGCCAGGTCCGCGCAGACACCGCCGAGACAAAATCCCGAGCCGGACGACGCAGCATCGGGCTACCTGACGAACTGGTGGCGTTACTCCGCCAGCACCGCGACGAGCAGACGGAGGAGCGTGAAATCGCCGCCCAGCTCTGGGAGGACGACGACTGGCTGTTCGCTACGCCGACGGGCGGAGCGGTCAACCCACGCACCGACTACGACGAGTGGAAGCGGCTTCTCCGGCTCGCCGGACTACGGGACGGCCGGTTGCACGATGCCCGGCACACGGCGGCGACGGTGCTGTTGATTCTCGGCGTGGCCGAACGCGCGGTGATGGGGATCATGGGCTGGTCAAACTCGGCGATGGCGGCTCGCTACCAGCATCTGACCACGCAGGTGCGGCGCGACATTGCCCGGCAGGTCGGCGGCCTGCTCTGGAGCAGCAGCACCACAAACGCCGAGAGGGTTACACGAGACTCAGGCTGAAGCGGCTGATGACGGCGCACCCGATGCAGCTCGCATCGGGTGCGCCTAGCACGAACCACATCTAGTCTTCAATGGCAAGTGTCGATATAACGACAATCGTCGACCTTCCCAACCCCTTCGCTCTCGCCATAACGTGGCGGCCATGCAGGCGGGGGTATCAAATGAGCAAGAATGGGCCGACGTCGTCAACGACGAATCTACGGCCTGGCAGCCAGACCACGTTCGCAGCTTAATTATTGACGCAGAGGAAAAGCTCCATCTGCAAGAAATCTGGCGCAGAGTCGGGCTGGCCTGGATCTTCCTCGGCAACCTCGCTCTTATCGCCTTCGCCGCAGTCGCAACCCTGAAGCTGTCCGATCAGATTTCCCGATTCGCCATTCCTCTCTACGTTGCGGCGGGCGTCTCCCTTCTGGGTTCGCCAGCGCTTGCCTACTTGCAGTACAAGCGCACACGCTCTACCCGCATCATCATCAAGAAGCTGCACGTCGTTCGCCGAAGGACTCAGGCAGAGTCAGAGACCGGAAGCGGCGGCGCCCAGGACTCCGCCCTGCCTGCACAGAAGCGGTATAGAGATGACGTCCCCGATCTGATCTCTCAGTTCAGGGAGGATGCAGGCCGAACCCGCAGAGTGCACAACCGCTTCCAAAGCATCATCATCGTCGGTTCGGTGATCACCTCGGCCATTGCTACGGCATCCGTCTCCTTCGTCCAGGCAAGGTGGCTTACCGTTGGGGCTAGCGCGGCAGTCGGTCTCGCCGCCGGCTTCACTGGCTACTTCAAATACCACGAGCGCAGCTTCAATTCGCAGCAGACGGCTGATGCCATTGAGCGGGAATACGAAGCGGTTGAACTTCGGGTGGGGAAGTATGCCAACCTGAAGGAGCCTGAGGCATACGCACTCTTCGCCGACACGGTCGAGCGCCTACGCGACGAACAGAACAAGCGGCAGCAGCAGCTCGACCAGCCGGTCGAGGTGACACGCGAGGAGTGAGTCACGCTGTCGTGATCTTGTGCCACGCGGCCCCGCAGGGGCAACCGAGACCAGAACTGAGACCACAAGCGGAACGCCCGGTCGATCCTCGCGGATCGACCGGGCGTTCTCGCTGTTCACGAGCGGTGGCGGCGGGATTTGAACCCGCGGAGGGCGTAAACCCTCACACGCTTTCGAGGCGTGCTCCTTAGGCCACTCGGACACGCCACCGCCGACGAGGGTACAGGACCGCCGGCTTGGACGCCGAACCGGTATCCCTCGGCCCGGCCTGGCAGGATCTTTGCCATGAGTACGCACATCGGCGCTGAGCCGGGAGAGATCGCCGAGCGGGTCCTGATGCCGGGCGACCCGCTGCGGGCCAAGTGGATCGCGGAGACCTACCTGGAGGGGGCCCGCTGCTACACGACGGTGCGCGGCATGCTGGGCTTCACCGGGAAGTGGAACGGTGTCGACGTGTCCGTCCAGGGCTCCGGCATGGGCATGCCGTCCGCTTCGATCTACGCCCACGAGCTGGTAAACGAGTACGGCGTGAAGTCGCTGATCCGGGTCGGCTCCTGCGGCGCCCTGACCGAGGATCTGCAGCTGCGGGACGTGGTGGCGGCGATCGGGTCGTCCACCGACTCGAACATGAACCGGATGCGCTTCGACGGGCTGATCGACTACGCCCCGGTGGCTGACTTCGGGCTGCTGCGTACCTCGGTCGAGGTGGCCGAGCGGCGCGGCGTCAGCATGCGGGTGGGGCCGATCCTGGCGGCGGACGCGTTCTACACGGACCGGCCGGACCTGTACGACACGCTCGCCGACTACGGCGTGCTGGCGGTGGAGATGGAGTCGGCGGCGCTGTACACGATCGCGGCGCGCTTCAAGGCCCGCGCGCTGACCATCCTGACCGTCAGCGACCACATCAAGACCGGCGAGAAGACCACGTCGCAGGAGCGCGAGCAGACGTTCGGCCAGATGGTCGAGATCGCGCTGGACACCATCATCGCCTGACCCTGATCGATTCCGGACCGCCCTGTCACCGCTCGGTGACGGGGCGGCCACGCGTTACCCGGGTCACAGAAATAAATACGACCGGTCGTGCTTGTTTCCCCTACGCTGACCGCATGACCTCCGACGGCCGCGTCGCCCGCGGCGACCGCACCCGCACCGCGGTGCTGGACACCGCCGTGGCGCTGGCCACCGAGGTCGGCCTGCACGGCCTCTCCCTGGCGCAGCTCGCCGACCGGCTGGAGGTGAGCAAGTCCGGCCTCTTCGCGCACTGGCGCTCCAAGGAGGCGCTGCAACTCGCCACCGTCGACCGGGCCGTGGCGCAGTGGCAGGAGCGGATCGTCGCCCCCGCCCTGGAGGCGCCCCGGGGCGTACGGCGGCTGCGCGCGCTGCACGAGGCCCGGATCGACTTCTACGCCGCCCGGGTGCTTCCCGGCGGCTGCTTCTTCGCCAACACCGAGTTCGAGTACAACGCCCGTCCCGGCCCGGTCCGGGACCGGCTCGCCGAGGCGTTCACCAGCTGGACCGCGCTGCTGGAACGCCTCGTGCAGGAGGCGGTCGACCTCGGCGAACTCCCCGCCGACCTGGACGTGCCGCTGCTCGCGTACGAGATCGACGCGCTGGGGATCAGCGCGGTGATGCGGTCCCGCCTGCTCGACCCGGACGCCACCTACCGGCATGCCCGCCAGGGCCTGCTGAACCGGTTGCGGGCGCTCTGCCCGGATCCGGCCCTGCTATCGGAAGGCCAGTCATGAGTCACGCCACAGCCGACCGGCCGGTCGCCGAGTTCGGGCACGTCGAGCACGTGCCGGTGCACTTCGACGACCTGGACGCCATGGGCATCCTGCACAACGCCCGCTACGCGGTGCTGCTGGAACGCGCGCTGACGCCGTACTGGGCGGAGCGCGGAGTCGCCTTCCGCGGCGACGTGCACGCCACGCCCGACGTGTTCCACGCGGTCCGCGAGTTCACCATCAGCTACCGGGCCCCGGTCATCGGCGTCGGCACGGTGGCCGTGCACTTCTGGCTGGAGCACTTCGGCACCAGCAGCGCCCACTACGCCTTCGAGTTCCGCTCGACCGACGGCGCGACCGTGCACGCCACCGGCACCCGGTCCATCGTCCGGCTGGACCCGGCCACCCTGCGCCCGACCGCGTGGACCGAGGTCGCCCGAGGGGTGGCCGCGACGCTGCTCCGCCCCGCACCGGCCGGCACCTGAGACAAGACCAGGACCGCTCAGCGGAAGAAGGCGCGCAGCAGCGCCGCGCTCTCGCGTTCCAGCACGCCGCCGTACACCTCGGGGCGGTGCGTGACGCGGCGGTCGCGCAGCACGTCCCAGAGCGACCCGACGGCGCCGGTCTTCGGTTCCCAGGCGCCGAACACCACAGTCGAGACGCGGGCCAGCGCGATCGCCCCGGCGCACATGGTGCACGGTTCCAGCGTCACCACCAGCGTGCAGTCGTCCAGCCGCCACCGGCCCAGCCGCTGCGCGGCCCGGCGCAACGCCAGCACCTCCGCGTGCGCGGTCGGGTCACCGGTCAGCTCCCGCTCGTTGCGGCCGATCGCCAGTTCGGTGCCGCCGGGGCCGTAGAGCACCGCGCCGACCGGCACGTCGTCGGCGTCGGAGGTCGCATCGTCCGGGCCGGTAACCGCGACCTCCAGGGCCCGGCGCATCCACAGCTCGTGCCGCTGCCGGCGGCCCACCGCTCCCGGGTCGGCGAGCGCCTCGTCCGCGCCCGGACCGGCGCGCCCGGCCCGGCCGGGCGTGGGCTGCCCCGGGCGTACGGTCTCCAGCGCCGGATCGGTCGCGTCGGCCGGTTCGGCGGCGCCGGGCGTCAGGGACTCCCCGGGCTCAGACCTCACGCAGCTCCTCGACCTCGTCCGCGCAGCCGAGCACCTGGCAGATCTCGGCGGTCACGTCGGCCGGCATGGAGCCCTCGTGCGCGCACAGCGCCAGCAGCTTCTGCGCCGGGATGCCCAGGTCGGCGAGGAGGTCCGCGTCGCCGACCGGGTCGGCCTCCGGGTCCACCGCGGGCTGCTCCGTGTCGTCGTCGCCGGAGGCGCGGGGCTCGTCGACCTCCTCCAGGCCGGTCACCGAGGTCTTCAGGTCGCCGACGAGCAGCGCGCCCAGCCGGGACTCCTCCGCGTACGCCGAGTCCGAGCCGAAGACCCGCAGGTCCTCCCCCTCGTCCAGGCGCAGGACGACCAGGTACGTGTCGTCGGCCTCGACGAACAGCAGCGAGAGGTCGGCGTCCGGCTCGACGTCGCGCAGCCGGTCGGCCACCTCCTCGATGTCGGTGACGCCCCGCAGGCTCACCTCACCGGCGGTCCAGCCGCCGTCGACGCGCGCCACGGCAGCAGCGAAGTACGACACGGTCCCCCCAAATCAGCCTCGGCAGCACGCCGACACGTCACGCGATGCACGTTAACCGGTCGGGTCGGCAGGCGAGCGGTCAACGCCCCGTACGGACCGGCCGTTCCTTGAGAGAAAACCCGTCAGCCGACGACGCGCCGGCGGGTGGCGATGAGTTGGCGCAGCCGCTCGGTGCGGGCCCGCTGCGGCCGCTGGCGCTGCTGTACCGCACGTGCACCGGCCAACTCGGCGAGGAGTTGCAGGCGACGGCGGCTCCGATCGGGGTCGAGCCGCGGCGGTGTGGTCCAGGCCATACCGCGAGCGTGGACCGTCCTCAGGCGTACGTCAAGGTGGCCTTCGCTACGCAGCGAAACCGGCACCGAAGGTCACCAGAGTGGCCAGTCCCCCGTCTGCGCCCACCGGGTCGCGACGACGGCGGCGGCGATGCTCCAGCCACCCGCGGTGACGATCGCCACGCCCGTCGCCACCCCCCGGTCGCCGTGGCGGACCAGCACCGCGGCGGCCAGCCAGGCCAGGCCGCCGGCCAGCAGCGTCCACCAGGCGTAACCGGCCACGCTGCCGCCGACCAGCCCGAACAGCAGCAACCAGGCGAACGCGACCAGCGCGCCGACCGCGACGCCCGCGCCGGTGACCGGGTACGGCTCGCGGTAGCTGGGCCGCGTCGACGTGCTCGACGGAAACAGCCCCGAGGGCGTACGCGGTGGCGGGAACGCCCCCGGACCGGTCCCCTCGGGTCCAACGTGCCACCCGTGCGTCACCGCCGCCCCCTTTCCCGGACCGTCCGTCCCGCGTTCGGCATTCGTCCCTACGGTAGTGGTCTGTAAGGATGACCGGATGCGCTCGCCATCGATCGGACGCCGCACGCTGCCGGCGTACCCGGTCCTGCTGCTCGTCGCGGCGCTCGCCGCCGGGTGCGGCGCCCCCACCGGGCGCGCCGACAGGTGGCAGGAACCGAGCCCGCCGGCGAGCGCCGAGCAGCCCGCCGATCCGGCGAGCCCGGCCCCGCCGACCGTTTCCCCGCTGTCGCAGGCCCGCACCGACGTGAAGCGGGTCTTCCCGGTACGGTCCGGCGACGTCGCCTACCACCCCACGCACAGCGGCTACCCGGGCACCGACCTGTTCGCCGACTGCGGGGAACCGGTGGTGGCGGTCACCGACGGCGTGGTGCTTGAGGTGAGCCGCGTCGACCGGTTCGACAAGCGCGGGCCGCTGGGCCCGGACAACGGCGGGCTCTCCGTCTCGCTGCTCGGCGACGACGGGGTGCGCTACTACGGCTCGCACCTGAGCGCGATCACCGCCGGTGTCGACGCCGGGGTGCGGGTGCGCGCCGGGCAGCAGCTGGGCAAGCTGGGCCGTACCGGCAACGCGAACAACGTCTGCCACCTGCACTTCGGCCTCTCCCCGAAGTGCACCGGCGCCGACGACTGGTGGATCCGCCGGGGCGTGGTCTGGCCGGCGCCGTACCTGGACTCCTGGCGCAAGGGCGGCAACCGCTCGCCGGTCGCCGAGGTCACCGCCTGGCAGCGCAAGCACGGCTGCCCGGCCGCGCCCGGCCGGTCCACCCACAGCGGCTGACCGACTCGCGCTGCGGGGACACGCGGCGGACGGCGGATGCGCGTAGGTTCCAGGGCATGAGTGCCCGGGATCCCCTCGCCGACCTGCGCCGGATCGCGTTCCTGCTGGAACGGGCGAACGAGGCCACGTACCGGGTCCGGGCGTTCCGGTCGGCCGCGAAGACGCTCGGCGCGCTGCCCGCGGCCGAGGTGGCCGAGCGGGCCCGCACCGGCAAGCTGACCGAGCTGTCCGGTGTCGGTGACGTCACCGCCCGCTGCGTGGCCGAGTCGCTGGCCGGCGAGGAACCGATCTACCTGCGCCGGCTGCTGGCCACCGAGGGCACCGACCTGGACGAGGCGGCGGCGAAGCTGCGGGACGCGCTGCGCGGCGACTGCCACACCCACTCGGACTGGTCCGACGGCGGCTCACCGATCGAGGAGATGGCGCTGGCGGCGGTCGAGCTGGGCCACGAGTACCTGGTGCTCACCGACCACTCGCCGCGGCTGACTGTGGCCCGGGGCCTGACCGCGGAGCGGCTGCGCAAGCAGCTCGACCATGTCGCCGCCGTCAACGAGGCGCTGCCGAAGGGCTTCCGGATCCTCACCGGCATCGAGGTCGACATCCTTGCCGACGGCTCGCTCGACCAGGACGAGAAGCTGCTGGCCCGCCTGGACGTGGTGGTCGGCTCGGTGCACAGCGGCCTGAACGATGACCGGGCGAAGATGACCCGCCGGATGCTGACCGCGATCGCGAACCCGCACCTGGACATCCTCGGGCACTGCACCGGGCGGATGGTCTCCTCCCGGCCCGCCGGGGTGACCGGGCCCGGTGACCGGGGGCACCGGGCGCGTACCCGCAAGGAGAGCGAGTTCGACGCGGACGCCGTCTTCGCGGCCTGCGCCGAGCACGACGTGGCCGTCGAGATCAACTCCCGGCCGGAGCGGCAGGACCCGCCGAAGCGGCTGATCCGCCTCGCGTTGGAGGCCGGGTGCCGGTTCGCGATCGACACCGACGCGCACGCGCCGGGACAGCTCGACTGGCAGCGTTTCGGCTGCGATCGGGCGGCGCTGTGCGGCGTACCGGCGAAGCGGGTGGTGAACACCTGGACGGCCGACCGCCTGGTGAAGTGGACGGCCGGCCGTCGCTGACGGTCAGCCCCGGGTGGCCGGTTCGGCCATGCGGACGCTGGGCGTCACCGCCTCCGGTCGTGGACGGCGCCGCCCGAACAGGCCCTGGGCGACCGCGACGCCGACGAGCACCACGAGCGCGCCCACCGGCTGGTGCCAGTTCATCCGCTCGCCGAGCACCACCGCGCCGACGAGCACCGCGAACACCGGGATCAGGTACGTCACTGTGGAAGCCGTGCTCGCCCCGGCCAGCCGGATGTTGCGCATGTTGATCACGAAGGCGAGCCCGGTGCCGAGCGCGCCGAGCGCCAGCACGCTCGCCGCCACGCGCGGCGAGAGGCCGGCCGGCGACGGCGGCGTACCGGCGAACGGCGCGACGAGCGCGAGCTGCGCGGTCGCCACCAGCAACTGGGCCGCCGACAGCGACAGACCGGAGTACGCGCTGCCCGCGACGAACTTCTTCTGGTACGGAATCGCCAGCCCGTAGCAGGCCGCCGCACCGAAGCACATGAGCTGGCCGACGAAGTGGGCGCCGCCCACGCCCTCCCAGACGCCGAGCACCACGAGCACGCCGACGAAGCCCAGCCCCAGCCCGACCGCGCGCCGGGCGGTCAGCCGCTCGGTGCGGAACACCAGCACCGCCAGGGGCAGCACGATCAGCGGCGTGGTGGCGTTCCAGATGCCGGCGAGCATCGACTCGACCCGCTGCTCGCCGTAGCCGAACAGCGTGAACGGCACCGCGACGCCGAACCCGGCCACCACGAACATGTGCGCCCACACCCGCAGGTCGCGGGGCAGCCGGTCGCGCAGCACCGCCAGCACCACGAGCAGCGTCAGCGCGCCGGTGGCCACCCGGTAGAGAGTGAGGTGCACCGGGTGCAGCTCGGCCACGCCGACCTTGATGAACAGGAAGCTGGAACCCCAGATGGCGGCGAGTGCGACGAACCCGGGCAGCCAGCTGCGTACCGGGGCGCGGTCAGGAGTGATCTCGACGGTCACCCCTGACACTCTGCCCCAGGGGTACGACGAAGTCGCGCGGTATACCGGATGCGGGGTCACGTAGGGTTCGCCTCGTGGGACGAATCGATGACCTCGCCAACCGGTACGTGGCCGAGTGGGCCCCGCTGAGCCCGACCGGCGCCACCTACGTCGGCATCGCCGGCTACGACGACCAGCTCGACGACCTGTCGCCCGAGGGTTACGCGGCCCGCGCCGAACTCGCCCGCCGCACGCTCGGCGAACTCGACGTGACCGAGCCGGAGACCGAGGCGGAGCGGACCGCCCAGGAGGCCATGCAGGAGCGCCTCGGCCTGGAGCTGGCCCGCTACGACGCGGGCGAGACCGGCAGCGAGGTCAACGTGATCTCCAGCGGGCTGCACGAGATCCGGATGGTCTTCGACCTCATGCCGACCGACGGCGAGCAGGCCCGGGCGAACGTGGCCGCCCGGCTCAACCGCTTCGCGTCCGCGCTGGACAGCTACAAGCGCACGCTGCGCGAGGCCGCCGCCGCCGGACGGGTCAGCTCGCGGGTGCAGCTCGTCGAGGTCGCCAAGCAGTGCGACGTGTGGGTCGACCCGGAGGGCGACAACTTCTTCCACGGGCTGGTCGAGCGGATCGACGCCGACGGCGCGCTCGGCGCGGAGCTGCGCAAGGGCGCCGCCGCCGCGACCGCCGCCACCGCGGAGTTCGGGCAGTTCCTGCGCACCGAGCTGGCGCCGGCGGGCCGGGAGAAGCAGGCCGCCGGGCGGGAGCGCTACGAACTGGCCTCGCAGTACTTCCTCGGCGCGACTGTCGATCTGGACGAGACGTACGCCTGGGGTTTCGCCGAGCTGGCTCGCCTGGAGGCCGAGATGCGGGCGGTGGCCGCGCGGATCGCCGGGCGCGGCGCCTCGATCGACGACGCGGTACGGGCCCTCGACGCCGACCCGGCGCGGACGGTACGCGGCAAGGAGGCGTTCCGGGACTGGATGCAGGCGCTCGCCGACAAGGCGGTCACCGAGCTGAACGGCACCCACTTCGACATCCCCGAGCAGGTACGCCGGATCGAGTGCTGCCTCGCGCCGACGAGCGACGGCGCGATCTACTACACCGGCCCGAGCGAGGACTTCTCCCGGCCGGGACGGATGTGGTGGGCGGTGCCGCAGGGCATCACCGACTTCTCCACCTGGCGCGAGGTGACCACCGTCTACCACGAGGGCGTGCCGGGTCACCACCTCCAGGTCGCCCAGACCGCCGTCCGGGCCGACCTGCTCAACCGCTGGCAGCGGCTGCTGTGCTGGGTCTCCGGGCACGGCGAGGGCTGGGCGCTCTACTCGGAGCGGCTGATGGACGAGCTGGGCTACCTCGACGACCCCGGTGACCGGCTCGGCATGCTCGACGGGCAGGCGCTGCGCGCGGCGCGGGTCGTCGTGGACATCGGCATGCACCTGGAGCTGGAGATCCCGAAGGACAACCCGTTCGGCTTCCACCCGGGCGAGCGGTGGACGCCGGAGCTGGGCTGGGAGTTCATGCGGGCGCACTGCCGGGTGCCGGACGAGAACCTGCGCTTCGAGCTGAACCGCTACCTGGGCTGGCCGGGGCAGGCGCCGTCGTACAAGGTGGGCGAGCGGATCTGGTTGCAGGCCCGGGAGGACGCGAAGGCCCGCAAGGGCGCCGACTTCGACCTCAAGGAGTTCCACCGCCAGGCGCTCGACCTGGGTTCGCTGGGGCTCGACCCGCTGCGCAAGGCGCTGGCCCGGCTCTGAGCCGGTGCCGGGTGCCGGCGGTGAGTCCCGCCGGCACCCGCCCGGTCAGGCGCCGAGCGTCAGCCGCAGCGTCGGACGGCCGGTGAGCGTGTCGCTGGTGACGTACGCCAGGTCGATGACCGGGTCGGTGAACGTCACCGGGATGGGCAGCGTGACCGGCAGGCCGTCCGGGAACGGCAGGTCCGGGGTCAGCGTCAGCTTGATGCCGGCGAGCCTGCCGACGAACCGGGTGCAGTAGAACGCGACGTCGTCGCGAACCGTCAGGCGGTCCGTCGCGTACCGCTGGGTGCGGCCCCGGGGACCGTCGGCGACCAGCAGGAAGTCATCGGTCACCGCCTCCTTCATGCTGAACTTCAGCACCTTGAGCGAGCCCTGCTCGGTCTGGAGGTCGGTGATTCCCTCGAACCGCAGCCCGGTCATGGTCACCTTGGAGCCGGTGAGCTTCGACGGCTGCCGGCCCACCTTGGGCAGGCTCGGGTCGGCGGCGATACGCGGCAGGGGCCTGCCCGGTTCGACAGTGCCGGGCTTCGCCGGTTCCTCCTTGCCCGGCTTGCCCGGTGCCGGGCAGTCGGTCGAGCCGGGACGGGTCGTCGGCTTGCTGGTCGGGGCCGCCGGCCCGCTCGCGGTCGGTGTGGGCGAGGGCGTCGTGCTCTTGCCGCCGCCGCCCCTGAACAGGTTGCCGATCCCGTCGAAGAAGTCGGTGATGATGTTGCCCTCCCGCGTCGGGCTCGCGCTCGGCGTCGGGGTGGGCGTCCCGGTGGGTGCGCTCGTGCCGGGCTTCGGCGTGGCGGGCTTCGGCGTGGCGGGCTTCGACGGGCAGGCGCTCGCGGTGGGCCTGCCCGGGGCTGCGTGCACGGCCCTCGGCGCTACGGCCAGACCGGCGGTGGCGAGGCCGAGCACCAGAAGGACGATGCCGAAGGCACGCGGGTCCGCCGAACGGCCCGCCCACTCCGGGGCCCCGTCATCGGATCCGGCCGCCTGCCCGTCGGCGGGTTCCGTAGCGGCCGGCCGGGCGGTGAGCAACTGGTCGACACCTACCTGCTCGGCGTCGTGCCGGTCCGCGTCGGCGTCCCGGGCATCCACTGTGGTGTCACGCTCGTCGTCCGCCTGGGTGTCTCCCTCGTCAGCGGCGGGACCGGCCGGACGGGTCGGCACCCAGGCGAACGCGAGCGCGCTGCCGACGATGCCGAGCAGCAGGCCGACGAAGAAGCCGCCGAGGTTGAGCCCGATCAGGGAGTAGACGGCGGTGATCGCCGCGACGATCGAGTAGAACAGCCGCTGCGCCGGGCTGAGCCAGAGCAGCACCCCGCAGGTCACCAGGATGCCGGGGATCAGCAGGGCGAGCAGGCCGGTGGCACCGCTGCTGAAACTCAGGCCGTTGAGGGTCAACCGGGTGGACGCGAGCATCTCCACCCCGGCCAGGATGATGAACAGGCCGCCCCAGAACGGCCGGCTCCGCTGCCACTGGCGGAAGGTCCGCCATGCCCGGGCCGCGGTGCCGAGCCGGGCGTGGGACGGTTCGACGGTTGTCACGTACTCCTCCTGGCGGAGCGGGGACGGGGACGGCGGCGGCCCGCGGTGGTCGGCCACCGCGGGCCGTGCTCAACTCAGAAGCACTCCTTGCCCTTGGCGTCGTCGCCCACGTTGACCTTGAGCCGGAGCCCGACCAGGTTGAAGGTCGAAGAAGTGGTGTAGCGGGACACCTGCTTCAGGTCACGGATCGTCACCCGGTCGGAGTTCTGGCCGAACGAGCCCCGCTGCGCCGTCGGGTTGAGGTCGCTGGCGTCGCGGCCGATCCGGATGTTGGTGAAGGTCGCGTTGCCCTCGAGCGAGTCCATCGCGATCACGAGGTCCTTGGCCCTGGCCGGTTCCTTGCCCTCACCGGCGTTGATGGTGAGCACCACCGGCAGGCCGGGCAGGTCGGCGCGGACGGACTGGCAGAGCTTGTACAGCTCGGCGCTGCTGATCTCGGCCATGGCGACCGGCCGCGTCGCGCCGGCCTTGCCGTCCTCGCCCTTCTCGCGGACGATGCCGCCGTACTGCTTGAAGCCCTCGCCCTCCAGGCGGTCGGCGCCGATCTTGAACGTCTGCCCGGACACGGTGATGTCGGAGGCGATGGCGCCCGTCGACATGCCGAACAGGATGGCACCGGCGGCGGCCGTGGTGGGCACGATCATGGCGGCGAACCGCCGCCACCGGGTACGACCCTGGTTGTCGAGCCGATTCTGCACGGGTTCCTCCTCGAACGAATGTGCGCGGCGGCGGTTCCGTACCGGCGGCCCGCGCCGGGCCCGCCCTTCTGTTACCGACGGGTAACGATCGAGCCTGATCGTGCACCCGATGCGGCGTGGCTCACAACCCCCGATTACCCGGCGGTAACACGAGGATGGGACGAGGAGGTGACCGGGCGTCACGAAAGCCCAGCCCAGGCAGGGGGCCGAGGGTGATATGTCTCGCCAAACCGGACATAGATGACGGTGAGCGCGACGGAAAGTCACCGGACATCTCGCCGTTACAATCGAGTAACGAATGTAAAGTACGTTCGCCCGCATGGGAGATCTCCACGACGGAGGGGTGGACCGCGGTGCGGCCCACCCCTCCGTCGTGCTTCCGGCGTACCGGTCAGCGGCGCTCCACCTCACCGGCGCCCGAACGCTGCGCCGGCACCTCGTCGGACCGCCAGTTCGTCGACGCCGGCGGGATCTCGTCGTCGAGCGGGCCGCCCACGGGCTCCTGGTCGACGCGGGTGGGCGTCGGGTCGGAACTCGGCGCGTCCGCCCGGTGCCGGGCGCTGCCGTCACCCTTGGGCCGGGTCACCAGCCACACGCCCGCGATCAGGGCGATCAGGCCGAGCACACCGGCGATGATCGGGCCCCAGACACTGATCAGGCCGATCTTGAAACGGTTGTCCTTCACCGTCTCGATGCTGCGGCTGATCGTGTCGTCGTTGTAGTTGAAGTCCGCGTCCAGCAGCACGGTCGGGGCGCCGGTGTCCGGGCGCAGCTCCTTGTACTGCTGCTCGCGGACCTTGATGTAGGCGCCCGTCACCGGATCGACCCAGACCGTACGGGTGTTGCTGTAGACGATCTGGCCGGTGGTCGCGCCGGGCGCGAACTTGCCCAGCAGCGTCTTGATGCTGTCCTCGGGCGTGTTCAGCGGCTCGTTCTCGATCCGCTGCTCGAAGCGGTACGTCTCCACGCCCTTGATCTTCTCGGTGCCGGTGAACCGCGCCGGGGCCGTCTTCTTCAGGTCGCGGTCGAACACCTGGTAGTCACGCTTGCCGGTGCCGAACGGGAACTTGTAGATCTGGCCGGAGTAACGCACGTTGCCGACCGGGGTCTGCTGCGCGCCGGACTCGTTGAGCCACTGCTCGTCCCACGGCGCTGCCGCGCCGGAGATCCGGTACAGCGCCAGCTCGGTGCTGTACTGGCTGATCACATCCTGGTTGTCGCTGCGCTTGACCGTCTGGAAGACGTTCCAGATGACCGCGTCGCCCTTCAGCTCCTTGGGCAAGCGGTCCTTGGTGTCCTCCGGCTGCGGGATGACCTCGACGCTGGACACGAGATCGGCCTGCGGCACGTCGATGCTCACCCCGCCGGCTTCGGACTTGATCTGTAGGAACCTCGCGCCCTTCGCCTCGGCGACGGACGTCGTTGGTTCCAGGTCATAGGGCAGCTTGGTCACGGCGGGGGCCACGTAGAACGGCAGCCCGGCCGCGAAGACCAGCAACAAGACACCTAGCCCGAAGAGCGCGGCGCCCACGCGAAGCTTCACTCATCCTCCTGTAACCTGCCGCCCTACGGTCTGTCGTCCGGGGCACCCGATCCTTAGCATTGGCGGGAGGTTACTCCCCAGTCACCTGCAAAAGCGACCCCCTGGATGTCCAGATGTCCACAGCCACCACGCCAACAATCCCGGAGCCATCGGTAACGGGCCGTCTTCCCGCCCTCGACGCGCTGCGAGCGATCGGCGCGGTGGCGGTCGTCGGTCACCACGTCGGCTTCCAGACCGCCGTCACCATGAACACCACGTGGGGCGGCTGGCTGGCGCGCCTGGACGTGGGCGTCGCGATCTTCTTCGTGCTCTCCGGGTTCCTGCTGTTCCGGCCGTGGGCGCTCGCTGTCGCCACCGGGCGCCCACGGCCCGGCACCGAGCGGTACTTCTGGCGCCGCGCGCTGCGGATCCTGCCCGCGTACTGGCTGGCGGTGGTGGTCTGCTTCGTCGTCCTGCCCGGCAACCACCCGGTGTCGGCCGGTGACTGGCTGCGTCACCTGACATTCACCCAGATCTACGGGCCGGGCCAGCTCCGCTACGGGCTGAGCCAGACCTGGAGCCTCGCCACCGAGGTGGTCTTCTACCTGCTCCTGCCGCTGCTCGCCGTGCTCGCCGT
This sequence comes from Micromonospora sp. WMMB482, assembly GCF_019038635.1. Lineage (NCBI taxonomy): Bacteria > Bacillati > Actinomycetota > Actinomycetes > Micromonosporales > Micromonosporaceae > Micromonospora > Micromonospora sp. WMMB482. The sequence continues at coordinate 1,965,142 of NZ_JAHOPD010000020.1, forward strand.
GGGCCGGACCTGGCGTCCCGTCCGCACCGTGCTGCTCGCCTCCTCCGGGGCGCTGCTGACCCTCGTATGGGTCGCCATGATGGGCGCGGGCTGGCTCGACAATGCGTTGCACACGATGTGGTTCCCCTCGTACGCCGCCTGGTTCGGCGCCGGCATGGCGCTGGCCGCGGCGCACGTGGCCCTGCGTACCGGCACCGCACCGGCCGCCTTCCGCGTGCTCGACGACCTCGCCTCGGCGCCGCTCGCCTGCTGGGGTGCCGCGCTCGCGGTGATGGCGATCGCGACGACGCCGATCGCCGGCCCGCGCGACCTGACCGGCCCGACCGCTGTCGAGTTCGGCACCAAGCTGACGCTCTACCTCGTGATCGCCGCCCTGATCACGATCCCGGTGGCGTTCGGCGGCCGGACCCGGGCGAAGGAGGTCTTCAGCAGCGGTTCGGCGCGCTGGATGGGCCTGGTGTCGTACGGACTGTTCCTGTGGCACCCGCTGGTCATCGAGCTGATCTACCTGCTCGACGACCGGCCGCTGTTCACCGGCGGGTTCCTCAACATCTTCGCCCTGACCATGGTCTTCGGCCTGGCGTACGCCGCGGTCAGCTACTACGGCGTCGAGCGCCCCCTCCAGACCCTCGGCACGCAGCGCCGGCGCCGGCCGGCCGGACGCGGACCGGCGGCGGCGTCACCGGCAGTCCCGGCCACCACGGCGGCCGCCCCGGCCACCACGCCGGACGTCGCAGCGCCCGCCTAGCAGTCACCGGCCGAACACCGAGCGTCATCCGACGACGCCCGGTGGCTCAACGCCGCCGCTCGGGGCATTGCCGGGCGCAAGCCCCAGCCCTTAATGTGACGCGCACCGCTAAATTACTTGAGAGTAGGGTTCGCGTGGAGCGTCGCTTCGGCATGCCCGGACACGTGCTGTTCCTCAACTGGCGAGACACTCGCAACCCCGAGGGCGGCGGTTCCGAGGTGTACGTGGAACGGATCGCCGCCGAGCTGGTGGCGCGCGGATTCCGCGCCACCCTGTTCTGCGCCGCGCACCGCGAGGCTCCCGCCGACGAGGTCGACGAGGCGGGCATCCGGTTCGTCCGGCGCGGCGGCCGGCACACCGTCTACCTCTGGGCGGCGCTCTGCTACCTGGCCGGCGCGTTCGGCCTCGGCCCGCTCGCCGCACGCCGGGGCGGCCGGCCGGACATCCTCGTCGACGTCTGCAACGGCCTGCCGTTCCTCTCCCCGCTCTGGGCCCGGCGCCCGGTGGTCAAGCTGATCCACCACGTGCACCGCGAGCAGTGGCCGGTGGTCCTGCCGCAGTGGGCCGCCCGGTTCGGCTGGTGGGTCGAGTCGTCGCTGGCGGTACGCGTCTACCGGCGGTGCCGGTACGTCACCGTGTCCGAGGCGACCCGGCGCGAACTCGCCACCCTCGGCGTACCGGCGGAGCAGGTCTCGGTGGTCTACAACGGCACGCCGGAGCTGCCCCGTACCGACGCCGGGCGCGCGCCGTTCCCGCTGCTCGTGACGCTGAACCGCCTGGTGCCGCACAAGCGGGTGGAGGTGGCGCTGCGCGCGGTCGCGGCGCTCGCCGACGAGCTGCCCCAGCTCCGCCTGGTGGTCGCCGGGCAGGGCTGGTGGGAGTCGCACCTGCGCGAGGTCGCCGACGAGCTGGACATCACCGACCGGGTCGACTTCCGGGGCTTCGTGACGGAGGAGGAGAAGGCCGCGCTGCTCGCCTCGGCCTGGGTCGCCCTGACGCCGTCGCTCAAGGAGGGCTGGGGGCTGACCATCGTGGAGGCCGGCGCGGCGGGTACGCCCACAGTGGCGTTCCGGGAGGCGGGCGGCGTCGCGGAGGCGGTGGTCGACGGGCGCACCGGCCTGCTGGCCGACGACATCGACGACTACCTGACGAAGGTGCGCACGCTGCTGCGCGACGACGAGATGCGTCGGGAGATGGGCGCTCAGGCCCGGCGGCACGCGGCGAACTTCACCTGGCCGGTGGCGGGGGAACGCTTCGCGACCCTGCTGGAGACCGCGGACTCGCCCCGCCCGGTACAGCGGCGGGGCGACCCGTCCTACCTGTTGCCGTAGACCTCGGGGGCGTACGGGTCCTGCTTCCCGGCCCGCTTGGCCGCCTCCGTGGCGTTACGCGCCTCGGTCGCGGCCTCCTCCGCCGTGGCGGTCGCGGCGGCGGAGAGCCCGCCGAGGGCAAGAACCCCCAGCAACGCCGCCACCAGGCCGGACACGACAAGGGTCAAAGCTCTACGCATGCCATTCCTCCGATGGTGAGACGTGCGAGCGGACGTTACCACGCAGTAGCTCGCCGGCGTAGGGTCGAAAAGGCGGCAGCCATGACCACCAGAACGGCAGTTCCGCACGCGAGCACGACCAGCCGGCGGCCCGCTCCGGCCCGCTGCGGCGGGTCCGACGCGGCCGGGTTCCGGTACAGGCTCAGCGACTCCCCCTCGTACCGGAGGTCGAGACCGGCCAGGACGGCCGGGTCGACTGTGCTCGGCGTCCCGTGCTGCACCAGCACCCAGCCCACGCCGGTGGCCGAGACCGGCTGCCCGTCGGCCAGCACCCGGCGTACCTCGCGCAGGCGCGGATTCTCCCCGGCCACCGCGACGTCGTCGACGACGAGCGTGTCGTCGGTCAGCACGGTCCCCGGCAGGTAGCGGGGGGCCGGGTCCAGCACCACCCGGCCCGGGTTCCACGGATAGGCCCGGTAGGTGGTCAGCGGCAGGGCGAGAACCTCACCGGGGTTCTCGGGCAGGCGCTCGGCGACCGCCTGCCAGTCCGCCGGATAGCGCACCGGGCTGATCCGGCCGACCCCACCGAACGCCAGGTCCGGCATCGCGGCCACCGGCAGGAGCAGCAGCCCGGCCAGCACGATCCCGCCGACCTCCCGGTCGATCCGGGCCACCAGCCGCTCGGCACCCAGCGCCGCGCACACCACCAGCACGAGGGCGTACGGCACGAGGAACTTCTGCCCGTCGCGGAGCAGTCCCGCCCCCGGTACGTGCGCCACCGCCCAGCTCAGCGCCGCGTTCCCGCCGGGCAGCACGGCGAGGGCGGCCAGCAGGTACGCGCCGCCGGCCAGCACGCCCAGCCGTACCGCCGCGCCCGCCGGCAGTCGCCGCCGCAACAGCCCCGCGCCGGCCACGGCCAGGACCACGAGCACCACCGCCGCCAGCGGGGCCAGCGTGGTGGACCGGCTGGCCGGGGTGGCCTGCACGTTCCAGATCCCGCCGGTGCCCGCGAGCGCCACCAGCGGTCCGGCCCAGTTCTCGGCCCGCGCCGCGAACGCCGCCACACCGGCCGGGTCGGACGTGCCGCCCGCGCCGGTGACCAGGGCCGCCACGATCCACGGGGCGTTGAGCAGCGCGACCCCGCCCACCGCGACCGCGGACAGCCGGAGCCGGGCCCGGTCCGCCGCCAGCACCAGCACCGTCGCCAGCGCGATCAGACCGCCGGTCGGCGTGATCGCGGCGGGCGCGGCGAACAGCACCACCCGGGCGAGCGCGCCGTCGCGCCCCGCCCGCAGGTCCAGCGCCGCCCGCACCAGCCAGGGCAGCGCGGCGTACGCCAGCAGCAGCCCCCACTGCCCGATCAACAGCCGCTCGGCCAGGTACGGCGTCCACGCGTACGCCACGGCGCCGACCAGTCGCACCGCACGCCGCCGCGTCGGCACCAGCCGTCCGGCGCCCACGGCGGCGAACAGGACAGCCCCGGCCAGCGCCACCCGCTGCACCACCCAGCCCGGCACGAACTGGGTCACCAGCGAGACCAGCGCGTCCATCGGCACCGCCCGGGGCAGGCTCTGCGCCGGGGCCACGAGATCCCAGCTCAGCGGCTGCCGGGGGACGAACACCATGTCGTACCGCAGCGCGTAGCCCGGCGCCGCCAGCGGAGCCAGGACCAGCGCGGTGACGACGACCGCCACGAGGTACAGCGGCAGTGTCTCCCGCCACCGCCGGACCGCGGAACCGCCGGCCTCGGCGGGACGTCCGCTCATTACGGCTTCGGCACCGCCCGGCCGATGGTGACCAGGTTGGTGCACAGCCGGACGTCCGGCGTGTTCAACGTCAGCTCGACCGCGGACCCGGCGCCCTCCAGCATGAAGAACAGGTCGTTGAGCCCTTCCTTGAGCGTGATCTCGCGGGTCGCCTCGCCGAGCTTGAACACCGCGGTCGAGTCACCGGAGCTGACGTAGCCGAAGTGCACCACGTACGGCCACTCCACCAGATAGCCGTCCATCGGGATGCGGGCGGTCCGGCCGCCCTCGGCCAGGTGCCCGCAGCCCTCCACGGTGCCGGGCGCGACCTTGCGACCCTCGACCACGACCGGACGGATCCGGCCGTTCTCGTCGAACGTCGACGGCTTCTCGCTCATCGTCACGAACGTCGGCCGGCGCTCGGCCGGGCGGAAGAAGTGGGACTGGAGGTTGTCCGGCCAGAAGTACCCGGCGACGACCCGGTCCGGGACGACAGTGTCGAAGAAGACGGTGCCGGGCGGCGCGGCGGCCAGCTCGGCCTGCGTGGTGGCCAGGTAGTCCCGCCCGTGCTTGGTGCTCCAGTTGTCGCCGAACCGCGCGGTGCTCCACAGCGTCCCCACCCCGATGGTCGCCAGCAGCACGATCATCGAGACCAGACCGACGGCGAAGGCGCCCGGCTCCCGCAGGGCTGTCGGCAGCGGCCACGCGGAGACGTCGTCCTCGTCGTTGTCCTTCATCCCGAGCAGCGCCACCCCGACGCAGATCGCGGCCACCAGCACCACGTCCGCGACGTACCGGGGGACGACGCCGACCAGCGGCCCCAGCGGTCCGCCGAGCCTGGTCACCGCGAACAGCGCGGCGACCAGGCCGAGGTAGCAGGCGAGCAGGAGCCAGGCCCGCCCGGCGGACGGCCGCCGCCGCACGGTGACCACGATCAGCGCCGCGAGCACCGCCCAGGACAGCCACTTGGCGATGTCGTACGGGTCGGACAGCGGCGGCCCGTCACCGGCGTACGTCCAGCGCCACGGCCCGCCGAGCAGGCCCGGCACCATCGTGTCGCCGACCAGGTCGCTCAGGAAGGAGAAGACCTGCCCGACCGAGGTGGGCTCGTCCAGCCCCCGGGCCGGACGGGTCAGGTAGTACGCCAGGTACGCCCCGGACAGCACGGTGAGCATCAGCCACGCCGGCCAGAACCGCACGACTGTGGTCACCAGGCTGCGCCACGCGCGGCCCTTGGTGAACAGGAACGCGGTCAGCAGGAACAGCAGCGGCACGATCAGCAGCGCCTTGGTGTCGAAGAGCAGGCCGAACACGACCCAGAGCGCGACCAGGACGAGGTGCCGCCTCCGGCCGGTACGCACGTACCGGACCTGGGCCGCCACCGCGAGGACCAGGGCGAGCTGCGGCGGCAGCACGAGCAGCCCGACCAGCCACAGCGACGACACCTCGAGCGTCAGCGGGCTGAACAGGAACAGGCTCAGCGGGACCAGCAGCCCCCAGCCGGGCCGCAGCAGGTCACGGAGCAGCCGGTAGAGGGCGATCCCCACCGCCGCCTGCCCGGCCGCCAGCAGCAGGATCCACGGCCAGCCGGCGAAACCGGCGACCCGGACCATCACCCACGCGACCGCCAGCCCGCCCGGCATGAGGTGGTTGTTGAACGTGCCCAGCAGGTAGTCCGGGTCCAGCCGGGTGTCGAGCACCTGCGCGGCGATGACGAACTCGTCCTGCGAGAACCAGCCACGGGCGGCCAGCCCGGCGCGCGACGCGACGGACACGACGATGAGCGCGATCGCGACCGCGCGGACCCGGTCGGCGCGTATCCAACGACCGATCGGTCCGGGTCCGTCGTCCTCCGCGCCGACGGCTGCCGGATGCGTCTCGGCCGCTGCTTGTGGCATTGACATGGTCGGCAGCCTGCCACACGCTTACACGCCGTGGGGACGGCCGTTCTCCTGATAAAGCCCTGCAGCCCCCAGGTCGCCGCTGCGCGTCCGGTCCGGATAACGTCGCGCGACACGCGTCATGTTGCAGGTGCGCGTACGGCCGGCGGAGACAGGAGCCGAAATGCGTGCGGACGGGACGACAACGTCGCCGACGGGGACGGACATCCCCGCCCGGGAGACCGGCCGTGCCCGGCAGACGGCGCGACGGTTCCGGCACCTGACGATCTGCCTCGCGCTCACCGCCCTCGCGTTCCAGCAGGCCCCGGGGCAGGTGGTCCCGGACACCAAGGTCGACCTCAACGTCAATCCGGCCGGGTGGCTGCTGCGCTCGCTGCACCTCTGGGATCCCACCGGCACGTTCGGCCAGCTCCAGAACCAGGCATACGGATATCTCTGGCCGATGGGCCCGTTCTTCCTGTTCGGGACGGAACTGGGCATCGCGCCGTGGATCGTCCAGCGGTTGTGGTGGGCGCTGCTGTTCTGCGTCGCGTACCTCGGTGTGGTGCGGCTGGCGGGCCGGCTCGGCATCGGCAGTCCCGCCGGCCGGATGATCGCCGGTGTCGCGTTCGCACTGTCCCCGCGCATCCTGACCCAGCTCGGCTGGTCGTCGGTGGAGTCCTGGCCCAGCGCCGTCGCGCCGTGGGTGCTCATCCCGCTCGTGGGGCTCGCCCGGGGCGCCCGGCTGCGCCGCGCGGTCGCCGGGTCGGCGGTCGCCGTGGCCTGCGCGGGCGGCGTCAACGCCACCGCCGTCGCCGCCGTGGTGCCGCTCGCCCTGCTCTGGCTCGCCACGCTCCGGCCCCTGCGCCGCCGCGTCACCGCCCTCGCGGCCTGGTGCGGCGCGGTCGCCCTGGCCACCGCGTGGTGGCTGATCCCGCTGCTGGTCCTCGGGCGGTACAGCCCGCCCTTCCTGGACTACATCGAGACCGCCCGTAACACCACGAGCGTCACCGACGCGGTGACGACGCTGCGCGGCGCCTCCTACTGGGTCGCGTACCTGGCCTCCCCGTTCGGCGCGACCATCCCGGCCGGCGCGCGGCTGGCGAACGACACGCTGCTCGTCGTGGCCACCCTGGCGGTGGCCGCGCTCGGGGTGCTCGGCCTGTCGCGGCGCGGGATGCCGCACCGGCGGTTCCTCATCACCGGCCTGCTCCTCGGCGTCGCGCTCGTCGGGCTCGGGCACACCGGCGACCTGCCGAACATCCTCGCCGGGCCGCAGCAGCAGTTCCTCGACGGCATCGGCGCCCCGCTGCGCAACGTGCACAAGTTCGACGTGCTGCTCCGCCTGCCGCTGGCGCTCGGTCTGGCGCACCTGGTCAGCCTCGCCGTACGCGCCGCCCGGACCGCGCCCGAGCAGCGCCGTGGCCGTGCCACGGCCCGGGCCTGGCTCACCGCCGGCACGGCGATGGTCGCGGTCGCGGGCGTCGCCTCACCGGCGCTCGCCGGTGGCCTCGCCACGCCGGGCGCGGTGAAGGACGTGCCCGGCTACTGGCACGAGGCGACCGGCTGGCTGGACGCGAACACCGGCCGCGGGCGCGTGCTCGTCGTCCCCGGCGCGCGCTTCCCCGCGTACGACTGGGGCAGCACCACCGACGAGATCGCCCAGCCGCTGCTGGACAGCCGGTGGGCGGTCCGCAACGCCATCCCGTTCACCCCGCCCGCCACGATCCGGCTGCTGGACGCGATCGAGTCGACGCTCGCCACCGGCGCCGGCTCGGCCGGCCTGGCCGATCTGCTCGCCCGCTCCGGGATCAGCCACGTCCTGTTCCGCGCCGACCTCGACCACGGCCGCTCGGACACGGCCCGCCCGGCGGTCGTGCGGCAGGCGCTGGAACGCTCGCCCGGCCTGACCCGCGTCGTGTCGTTCGGCCCGGTACGCGGCGGCTCCGACGACCCGGACGAGTTCCGCGACCAGGGTCTCGACGTGCCCGGACCGGCGCTTGAGGTGTACCGGGTGGACCGGGCAGTCCAGCCGGTGGTCGCGTACGACCGCGACGACGTGACCACCGTCGTCGGCGGTCCCGAGTCGCTGCTCGACCTGGCCGCCTCGGGCCAGCTCGGCGCCGCGCCCACAGTCCTGGCCGGCGACGCGAAGGCCGACGGGACCACCGGGCGGGTCGTGCTGACCGACGGGCTGCGCCGGCGCGACGTCTCGTTCGGCCGGCTGCGCGACAACTCCTCCCAGACGCTCACCGCCGACGACACCTTCACGGTGTCCGCGCCCGCGCACGACTACCTGCCCGACTGGGGGCCGGAGTGGTCGACGGTCGCCCGCTTCGAGGGCATCAGCGGGATCCGCGCCTCGACCGCCCGCTCGCAGATCGACGCGATCGGCGGGGCCCGACCCGAATATCAGCCGTACGCCGCGATGGACGGGAACACCGCCACATCCTGGCGGTCGGCGCCGCACTCGGACAGCGACAAGCAGTGGATCGAGGTGAACCTGGCGAACCCGACCCGGGTCACCCGGGTCGAGGTGTGGTTCGACCTCAAGGCCGACGCCCTGCCCACCACAGTCACCGTGACCGCCGGGTACGAGAGCCGCACCGTCGAACAGTTCGGCGACCACATGGTCTTCGAGCTGCAGGGCGTCCACGCCACCCGCAAGGTCGAGGTCTCCGTCGACGCCGCGTTCGACCTGCGCCCGCTCGGCGACAAGTCGGTGGGCATCGCCGAGATCAAGATTCCCGGCGTCGAGACCGGCCGGACCCTCCAGCTGCCCGCCGCCCCCGCCACCGACCAGCCGGCCGGCGTCGTCGTGTCGGCGGCCCCGACCACTCCCGCCTGCTTCACAGTCGACGGCCGGCCGCGCTGCTCCACCGACGCGATCCGCGGCTCGGAGGACGGCTCCACCATCGACCGCACCTTCACCCTGCCGGTGGCCGGGACGTACGACGCGAAGCTGTGGGCGCGGCCGACCCCCGGCCCGGAGCTGAACGCCGCCCTGGACGAGCTGGTCGCCGAGGCCCAGCCGTTGCGCCTCGCGCCGCAGGTCACCGCGTCCTCGACGGCAGTGCCCGACCCGGCCGGCCGGCCCGGCGCGGTCCTCGACGGCGACCCCGCCACGAGCTGGTCACCGGCGCTCAACGACGAGGCGCCGATCCTGCGCCTCACCTGGCTCGAACCGCAGGTCATCAGCCGGATCCGCTTCACCGTCGAGGAGGGGACCGCGGCTACCCGGCTCGGCAGTGTCCGGGTGGTCGGCAACGACGGGTTCCGCAGCAACCTGCTCACCGGCGACGGCGTGCTCACGCTCGACCCGCCGATGCGGACCGACTCGATCACCATCCAGTTCCTGGACAAGCCGTCCGCCACCAGCACCGACCCGTACGGCCTGCGGCTGCCCGAGCCGCTGCCCGTCGCGGTCGGCGAGGTGGCGGTCCTGCCCCTCGGGACCACAGTCGCGCCCCGTCCGGAGACGCCGTTGAAGCTGGCGTGCGGCTCCGGCCCGACGCTCCAGGTCGGCGCGTCCCGGATCACCACCACGCTCACGGGCACCGTCCGCGACCTGCTGGAGATGCGCGAGATGCCGGTCACCGCCTGCGGCCGGAACACGCCCCGGCAGCTCGACCTGGGCAGCGGCGAGCACCGCGTCGTCACCGCGGCGGGCACACTCGCCACCGCCACCCGCGTCGCGCTGGCGCCACGGACCGCGACGCCCGCCGCGGAGGCCACCGCCGGGGACATCGAGGTGGGTTCCTGGTCGGCCACCGAGCGGCGGGTACGGGTGTCCGAGCACCCCGTCGACCGGGTGCTCGCGGTCCGGGAGAACACAAACACCGGCTGGCAGGCGACCGTCGGCGGCAAGACGCTCACCCCGCTCGTGGTGGACGGCTGGCAGCAGGGCTGGATCCTTCCGGCAGGTGTCTCCGGCGACGTGGTGCTGCGCTTCACGCCGGACACCCCGTACCGGATGGGTCTGCTGCTCGGCGGCGTCCTGCTGGCGGTGGTGGTCCTGCTCGCGGTGCTGCCCGATCGCCGGCCCGCGGGGGATCGCGCGGTCGCCGTCGCACCGGCGGCCCGGCGACGGCTCATCCGCTCGCTGCCGCTGCTCGCGGTCGGCGCCGCCGCGCTCGTGCTCCACAGCGGTCTGATCGGTGGCCTGCTGGTGGCGGCGGGCTTCATGCTCGCCGTACCCGGGCCGCGCCGCCTGCCCTGGACCGCCGACCCCCGGCGGGTCAGGAGGATCGCCCGGGCCGCCGAGACGTGGCTTCCCGGCGCGTTCGTGGCGCTGGCCGGATGGGTCCACCTGGAGTCGGGCGACCGGCACACCGACGCGCTGCCGCAACTCCTGACGGTCGCCGCCCTGGGCGCGCTCTGGCTCTCCACGACCGCCCGCCGACGGCCCGTACGCCGGATCAGACCGGCGGTCCCGGTCGTGCCGCGCCCACGGGCGCCGGAGGCGGACGGGCAGCCGACCGGCGTCCTCGCCCTCGCCGGGGCGGTCGCCACCCCCGCCGCCCTCGCCCGTCCGGACACGGGTCCAGGCGCGGGTCCGGACCGACGGCCGGACCGCGACGCCGAGCCGGGCGCGGCCCACCACCCCGGACCGGGTCCGGACCAGGACGCGAACCGAGAGCCGGACCGCGATACCGAGCCGGCCACGGGCCCAGCGCCGGACGGCGAGGCCGAGCCGGCCACGGACCGCGGGCCGGACGGTGGGGCCGCGCCGGATCCGGACCGGGATGCGGGCGTGGAGGGTCGGGTCGAGCCGGGCTCGGACGGGCGGCCGGCACCGGACGCCGCGCCCGGCACCGGCGGCGTCCCGGTGTCCCGCGTCTCGGAGATCACGTGAGCGAGAGCCGGCCGGACCTGGAGCCGGCGGACGGCCGGCGAACCGGGCTGGGAGCGGCCGGTGTCGCCGTCACGCTCGCCGGTGTCCTGGTGAACGCTCTGGCCTACCTGGTGCCGGTGCTCGCCGCCCGGAAGCTCGACGCGGACGACCTCGGCGCGCTCGCCACCGCCCTCGGCCTGGTGGCCATCGCCGGGGTGCCGGGGCTCGGCCTGCAACTCGCGGTCGCCGTGCACCACGCCCGGCACGGCCCGTCCGACACCCGGCGGCTCACCGTGCTGACGGCCGCCCTGTGCGCGGGGGCGCTGCTGGTGGCGACACCGGTGCTGGTCGCCGCGCTGGACCTGCCGGCGGTGGTACCCGCGCTGCTGGCGGTCACGACGGCCTCGGTGGTGCTCTCGTCGCGTTCGCTCGGCGAGTTGCAGGGCGGTCAGCGCTTCCTGCGGCTCGCCGCCGCGATGGCACTGCTGGCCGCCGCCCGATACGGCGGGGTGATCGCAGGGCTGCTGCTCGGCGCGGGCCTGACCGGCGCGCTCGGGCTCGGTGCGCTCACCGCCGCGCTGGCACCCCCGACGCTGGCCTGGCTCACCGGTACGCCCAGGCGTCCGTCGGCCGCCCCGCGCCTGACCGTCGCCCAGGTGACCGCCGGGTGCGGAGCGACGCTGGCGATGCTCGTCGTCTCCTACGCCGACCTGCTGCTGGCCCGCCAGCTGCTGCCGCCGTCGGGCTCCGGGGCGTACTCGGTGGGAACGGTCCTGACCAAGGGCGCGCTGTGGGCGCCGCAGGTCGCCGCCGTCCTCGCCCTGCCGCGCCTGGCCCGCGGGGACCGCCGCAGCCGCACCGTCGCGCTCGCGGTGACTGGTGCCTGCGGTCTGGTCCTGGTGGGCGCGTCGACAGTCGCCGGCGGGCTGGCCTTCCGGCTCGTCGGCGGACCCGACTACACCGCGCTCGGCCGGTACGCGCCGCTGTTCGCCGCCGTCGGCGCGCTCTACGCGGTGACGTTCGTGCTGCTCAACGACCGTCTCGCCGGGGGCGTCAGGTGGGCGGCGGCACCGCTGTGGCTGGGCACCGGCGCGCTGGTGACTGTTGCCGTGATCGTGCGCCCGCGTACCGTCGGCGGTCTGGTCGTCGCAGCCCTCGCCACGGCCGCCGTCACGACACTGCTGATGGCCGTGCCGGGGCGTCAGCGCCCAGCCAGTCACCCAGCAACAGGTGATCGATCGAGTCCACCCGGCCCAGCGACCGACCGGACGCGATCCGCTCCCGCAACTCCGACCGGGTGAACCAGCGCGCCTCCAGCAGCTCCACCCCGTCGACGCGGACCTGCTCCGAGGTGGCGACGGCCCGGAAACCCACCATCAGGCCCGCGGGGAACGGCCACGCCTGCGACCCCTGGTAGGTCACGTCGGTGACGGTCACCCCCGCCTCCTCCGCCAGCTCCCGGCGGACCGCGTCCTCCAGGCTCTCACCGACCTCGACGAAACCGGCGAGCGTCGAATAGGCCCCCTCGGCCGCGCCCGCATGCCGGGCCAGCAGGCAGCGCCCCGGCGGGCCGGGCGCCTCGACGAGCACGATGACGGCCGGCTCGATCCGGGGGAACAGCAGTCGCCCGCACTCCGCGTCCGCGCAGGTCCGGACGTGTCCGCCGCCGCCGGCCACCGCCGCCGCGCCGCACGCGCCGCAGTAACGCTGCTGCCGGTGCCACAGCAGCAACCCCCGGGCGTACGCCTGGACGGCCGCACCGGCCGGGTCGAGCCGGCCGGCCAGCGCCCGCAGGTCGACCGCCCGCGTCGCGGCGGCCGCCTCCACGGCGGCCGGCTCGGCCAGCTCGGAGAGGTCGACGGCGAAGACCGCGGCGTCCCCGTCGACCCCGAGGAAGACGGTCTCGCCCGCGGCGGCCCGGACAGCCGACGCACGTTCCCCGGTGAGCCGGACCGGGCCGTCCCCGTCGACCAGGCAGCGGTCGCGCCACAACGGCAGCACGACGCTCGCCGGGTCGGTCAGCCGCTCGGCCAGCCAGTCCGCGTCGGCACGCCGCGCCGCCGCCCGGTCCAGCCATCCACCGCCGTACGCCGGCACCCGATCCTGTGTCCGCACCAGTTCACCGTGCCACGATCCCCGGCGCGGCACGGCCCCGAAACGGGTGATCGGTGCGACACCGGCGGGCAACCGACACGACCGCCGGACCGGACACTCCCGGCGGGCCCGAGCGTTGGTTACCGTAGGTGTCTCCCGCGGGGGAAGCGGTCCCCGCGTGTACTTCCGATCGAGGTTGCAGTGACGATGTACGGCGAGAAGATGCCGGCTGCCGACGACCGTCCCACCATCAAGGTGGCGGCGGTGAGTTGGCCCGGCGTCGAGATGGAGCCGGTCGCCACACCACCCGGAGGCGGCGCGGCCAAGCCCGCACGCTCGCGACGGGCCCGGCTGCTGCTGGCCGGAGGGATCGTCGCGGCCGTGCTCGCCGCCGGTGTGGGCCTGGGCGCCTACGCCTACGCCGGTGACGTGCCCCGCGGCACCACGGTGCTCGGCACCGAGCTGGGCGGGCGGAGTCGCGCGGAGGCGGCCCAGGCGCTCCGCGCCGAGCTGGAACGCCGGGCCGACACGTTGAACGCCCCGCTCGCGGTCACAGTCGGTGAGAACAAGGCCGAGCTGAAGCCGTCCGAGGTGGGGCTCGCCATCGACGTGGACGCGACGGTGGCGGCGGCCGCCGAGGCCGACGCGCACGCGGTGAGCCGGCTCGTCGGCTCCCGGACGGTCGAGCCGGTGGTCACGGTCGACCAGGCCAAGCTGGGGCGGCCCTGCGCAAGGTGATGGGCGCACAGGGGCGTGAGATGACCATGCCCGCGATCATCTGGACCGGGACCACACCGAAGCCGGTCTACCCGAAGCCGGCGCTGACGATCGACACCGACGGCGCCACCGCTGTGGTGAAGACCGGCTGGCTGGCCGCCGAGCCGGTCACCGTGCCGCTCGTCGAGAAGTGGCCGGCCACCACCCGCGAGGAGGTGGACCGCCTCGTCGCCGAGCTGGCCCGGCCCGCGGTGGCCGCACCGGTCACGCTCACGACCGATGGCGGCTCGGTCTCCATCCCGCCCGCCGCCATCGCCCGGTCGTTGCGCTTCTCCGCCGACGACGCCGGCACGCTGACCCCGAAGGTCGACGTCAATCGGCTGCGTACCGCACTCGACGACCGGCTGACGAAGCTCGAGGTCGAGCCGCGGGACGCCGGGTTGACCATCAGCGGCGGCAAGCCGAAGGTGCTGCCCAGCAAGCTTGGGCGCCAGGTCGACGCCGCCGCGCTCGGCCCGGCGTTGCTCGCGGTGCTGCCGAAGACCGAGGGCCGTACGGTGACCGCCGAGCTGAAGCCGGCCGCCCCCGAGCTGACCGAGGCGGAACTGGCGAAGCTCGGCATCAAGGAGCGGGTGTCGACGTTCACCACCCGATTCACCGGCGGCCTCTCGTCGCCGCGCAGCCAGAACATCGTCCGGGCGGCGAAGGACGTGGACGGCGCTCTGGTGAAGCCGGGCGAGACGTTCTCGCTCAACGGGCACACCGGCGAACGCGGCTACGACCAGGGGTACAAGGACGCGCCGACGATCGTCGGCGGCAAGCTGGTGCCTGGTGTCGGCGGCGGTGTCTCCCAGTTCACCACCACCCTGTTCAACGCCTCCTACTACGCCGGGCTGGAGGACGTCGAGCACAAGCCGCACTCGTTCTACTTCAGCCGCTACCCGGCGGTGATCGAGTCGACCATCTACTGGCCGCACCTCGACTTCAAGTTCCGGAACAACACGCCGTACGGCGTCCTGATCGACACGTCGTACACGTCCAGCTCGATCACCGTCTCGATCTGGAGCACCAAGATCTACGACAGTGTGAAGACCGAGTACGGGCCGCGCCGCGACATCACCCAGCCGAAGACGGTCTACCTGACGCCGGGCCCGACCTGCATCGCCGCCGCCGGCGCTGTCGGGTTCGCCCAGGACGCGTACCGGGTCATCAAGAAGGACGGCGAGGTGTTCAAGCGGGAGAAGTTCAGCTGGCGCTACGACGCCGAGCCGCGCTTCATCTGCGCCCCGAAGCCGGGCGACGACTGATCCACGAGACGCAGAAAGGCCCCGCCGGACACGCCCGGCGGGGCCTTTCCCATGTTGCTCACGGGCGTGCCGCGGCCAGCCCTTGGCGTACGCCGTCGGCGTCCCGGTCGGTGCCGTAGACGGGGGTGTCCGGCTGCTGCCGCCAGCTCTCGTCCAGCGTGCCCGCGTCGACCGGGTCGAAGCCCAGCTCGTCCACCAGCCCCATCACGATCCGCTTGGCGTCCGCGTCGTCACCGGCCACCGGCAGCGCGATCCGGCCCGCCGTACCCGCCGGCTTACCCTCGTCCATCAGGTGCGCGGCCTGGATGTTGTTGAAGACCTTCACCACCCGCGCGCCCTTGAGGTGGTCAGCGGTCCAGCGGCTGGAGCTGAGGCTGCGGTCCAGCAGCTCGGCGATGTCACCGTCGCGCTGGGGGTAGTAGTTGTTGGCGTCGACCACCAGCTTGCCGTCGAAGAGCGCCGCCGGGAGCTGCGGCACCGCCTTCAGCGGGATCGCGATGACCACCAGCTCGGCGTCCCGCACGGCGTCCTCCACCGGCACCGCCCGGGCGCCGGTCTCGGCGGCGAGGTCGGCGAGGCTCTGCGGCCCGCGGGAGTTGGCCACCGCGACGTCGTGACCGAGTGAACGCAGACGACGGGTGAGGGTGCCCCCGATGTGCCCCGACCCGATGATTCCGATCTCCATGCTCACTCCTGTACCCCGTGCGGTCGGACCCGATCACGGTCCCGGCGTACGACACGTCACTTTTCTCGCCGCCGAGCCGGCGGGCGAGCGTGCGTCGACGGTCCCGGCTCGACGGTACGAGACTGACGCGGCCGTCGTGGTGATTCCCGTCGGCCGACCCGAATCCGGGGCGCTGTGGTCTGGGAGCGCCCAGGCCCGCCAGTTCGGGGAGGTGGCTGGGTCCAGGGCAGTCCGTTGCCACCACTTCGGGGTAGTGGTGACCGGTTCGCCTGCTTGTGCCAGCGGGTTGGCCGGCTTTTTGTGGGGCACGCAATTCAGGGCCACCCCGTGTGGGGTGGCCCTGAATTGAAAGGTTGTCCGGCGGTGTCCTACTCTCCCACACCCTCCCGAGTGCAGTACCATCGGCGCTGGAGGGCTTAGCTTCCGGGTTCGGAATGTTGCCGGGCGTTTCCCCTCCGCCATGACCGCCGTAACTCTATGAACATGTCAACCAACCCATCGGTGGGTGGTGGTTTGTTCAGAGTTGCACAGTGGACGCGTAGCAGCTTGGTAGTCAAGTCCTCGGCCTATTAGTACCGGTCAACTGAACCCGTTACCGGGCTTACATTTCCGGCCTATCAACCCAGTCGTCTAGCTGGGGGCCTTACCCCACAATGTGGGTGGGATACCTCATCTTGAAGCGAGCTTCCCGCTTAGATGCTTTCAGCGGTTATCCCTTCCGAACGTAGCTAACCAGCCGTGCCCCTGGCGGGACAACTGGCACACCAGAGGTTCGTCCGTCCCGGTCCTCTCGTACTAGGGACAGCCCTTCTCAAGTATCCTACGCGCACGGCGGATAGGGACCGAACTGTCTCACGACGTTCTAAACCCAGCTCGCGTACCGCTTTAATGGGCGAACAGCCCAACCCTTGGGACCTGCTACAGCCCCAGGATGCGACGAGCCGACATCGAGGTGCCAAACCATCCCGTCGATATGGACTCTTGGGGAAGATCAGCCTGTTATCCCCGGGGTACCTTTTATCCGTTGAGCGACACCGCTTCCACATGCCAGTGCCGGATCACTAGTCCCGACTTTCGTCCCTGCTCGACCTGTCAGTCTCACAGTCAAGCTCCCTTGTGCACTTGCACTCAACACCTGATTGCCAACCAGGCTGAGGGAACCTTTGGGCGCCTCCGTTACCCTTTAGGAGGCAACCGCCCCAGTTAAACTACCCACCAGACACTGTCCCTGAACCGGATAACGGTCCGAAGTTAGATACCCAAATCAACCAGAGTGGTATTTCAAGATTGCCTCCACCCATACTGGCGTATGGACTTCACCGGCTCCCACCTATCCTACACAAGCTAATTCAGATACCAATGTCAAGCTATAGTAAAGGTCCCGGGGTCTTTCCGTCCTGCCGCGCGTAACGAGCATCTTTACTCGTACTGCAATTTCGCCGGGCCTGTGGTTGAGACAGTGGGGAAGTCGTTACGCCATTCGTGCAGGTCGGAACTTACCCGACAAGGAATTTCGCTACCTTAGGATGGTTATAGTTACCACCGCCGTTTACTGGCGCTTAAGTTCTCCGCTTCGCCCTTGCGGGCTAACAGGTCCCCTTAACGTTCCAGCACCGGGCAGGCGTCAGTCCATATACATCGAATTACTTCTTCGCATGGACCTGTGTTTTTAGTAAACAGTCGCTTCCCCCTGCTCTCTGCGGCCATACAACGCTCCACCCGCGCGGGGCTTCACGTCTCCGGCCCCCCTTCTCCCTAAGTTACGGGGGCAATTTGCCGAGTTCCTTAACCACAGTTCGCCCGATCGCCTCGGTATTCTCTACCTGACCACCTGTGTCGGTTTGGGGTACGGGCCGCTCA
>NZ_JAHOPD010000020.1:1987500-4747500 GCF_019038635.1 Micromonospora sp. WMMB482
TGCTGCCGGCCGGCACGGTGGCGCAGGTCGACCACCTGGACCGCGTCGTGCACGTGGACCGCACCCGGGAGCAGGTGAAGGAGTCGCCGGCGTTCGACCCGGACCACTTCGCGCACCCCGAGTACCGGGAGCGGGTCGGCAGCTACTACACGGAGAGCTATCGACAGCAGTGAGCACGGCAGGAGGCAGCGGCGCGGTTCGGTGAGCGGTTACCGTGTGAGTCATGGTCCGGCCGCGCAGCTGCCTCCCGGAGGCCCGTAGCGGTCTAACGGGCCACGCTGTCGACGGCCGGGAGCAGATCCTCGACGTACTCCGTGCCGGCGGACTCCGTTTCCGCGCCGGCGGGCGATGGCGGCGCTCGTTCTGACGAGCCCGCACCACCGACCTGGGCGACCCGGGTCGCGTTTCCCCGCCAGCGAAGGCACGAAAGGCGTACGACCATGTCCTCTGCACGCATGCTCACCGGCGACCGCCCGACCGGGCGGCTGCACCTCGGCCACTACGTGGGCAGCATCGCCAACCGGGTGCGGCTGCACCAGCGCTACGAGAGCTTCTTCATCATCGCCGACCTGCACATGCTCACCACGCGTAACAGCCGCGCGGACATCGAGCAGGTGGCGCACAACGCCCGCGAGATGGTCACCGACATCCTCGCCGCCGGGGTGGAGCCGGAACGGGCGACGTTCTATCTCCAGTCCGCGATCCCCGAGGTCGGTGACCTGAACACGCTGTTCCAGAACCTCATCACGGTGCCCCGGCTGGAACGGGTGCCGTCGCTGAAGGAGATGACCCGGGACGCCGGCAAGGACGAGATGCCGTACGGCCTGCTCGGCTATCCGGTCCTCCAAGCCGCCGACATCCTCTGCGTGAAGGGGCAGGTCGTGCCGGTCGGGAAGGACAACGCGGCGCACGTCGAGGTCACCCGGGAGATCGCCCGGCGGTTCAACCACCTCTACGGCGAGGTCTTCCCGGTGCCCGAGATGCTCATGTCGGCCACACCCACGCTGGTCGGCACCGACGGGGCCGGGAAGATGAGCAAGAGCAAGGGGAACGCGATCGCGCTCTCCGACGACGCGGCGACGGTGCGCCGCAAGGTGATGGGGATGTACACCGACCCGAACCGGGTCCGCGCCGACGTCCCCGGCACCGTGGAGGGGAACCCGGTCTTCGAGTTCCACGACGCCTTCAACCCGGACCGGGCGCAGGTGGCGGAGTTCAAGGCCCGCTACCGGGCCGGCCAGGTCGGCGACCTGGAGGTCAAGGAGACACTGGCGACGGCGCTCAACCGGTTCCTGGACCCGATCCGGGAGCGCCGGGCCCGCTTCGAGGCGCAGCCCGGACTGGTCGACGAACTGATCGTCACCGGCACCGAGCGGACCCGCGAGCAGGTGCGCCGCACGCTCGTCGAGGTCCGCCGGGCGATGGGCCTGAGCAGCGCGTACACCCAGGTGCGACGCCGGGCCGAGCGCTACCGCAAGGCCGTCGCCACCTCGGCCTGACCACAGCCGGTCCGGGGTACGCGCTTGCGCCGACCCCGGACCGGCCGGTTACGCTGGCGGCATGGCCAGCTCGCACGCGTACCCGATGACGTCCTCCGACGTCCGGCTCGGCGCGCTGCGACGCCGGCGGTCCCGCGACCGCCTGCGCTGAGCCTTCCCCTCCTGCGACCGGCGGATCGAGCCGCCGGTCGTCATCGATCGCCCTCGCTCCGCCGTCGCGTTCCCGTCAGGTGATCCGCGCGGCGGATCCACAGCGAGATCGGCGTACTCATGGATCTTGAAAAGTTGCTCAGCGACCGGCTGGCGCCGGCGTTCGCGGCGGTGGCCGGCGTGCCGGTGGACCCGGCCGTGCGGCGTTCGCAGCACGCGGACTTCCAGTCCGACGCGGCACTGGGGCTGGCCCGGCGGCTCGGCCGCCCGCCGCGGGAGATCGCCGCGGAGGTACGGGAGCGCGCGGCGCTGGCCGACCTCTGCGCGGCGGTCGAGGTGTCCGGGCCTGGTTTCCTGAACCTCACGGTGGCCGGGCACGCGCTCGGCGGGCTGGTGTCCGCGATGGCCGCCGACCCGCGGCTCGGCGTGCCGGTGGCGGCCGAGCCGGAGACGGTGGTGGTCGACTACTCGGGGCCGAACGTGGCGAAGGAGATGCACGTCGGGCACCTGCGGTCGACGGTGATCGGGGACGCGGCGGCGCGGACGCTGGAGTGGCTGGGGCACCGGGTGCTGCGCGCGAATCACCTCGGCGACTGGGGCACACCGTTCGGCATGCTGATCGAGCACCTGCTCGACCTGGGCGAGGCCGGGGCGGCCCAGGAGCTGTCGATGGGTGACCTGGACGGGTTCTACAAGGCGGCGCGGTCGAAGTTCGACGACGACGAGGCGTTCCGGGAGCGGGCGCGGCAGCGGGTGGTGGCGTTGCAGGGCGGCGACCCGGCGACGCTGCGGCTGTGGCGGCTGCTGGTGACACAGTCGGAGAGCTACTTCCTGACCGTGTACGACCTGCTCGACGTGACGCTGACCGGCGACGACTTCCGGGGCGAGAGCAGCTACCACGACCAGCTCGCGCCGACGGTCGGGGAACTGGACCGGCTCGGGCTGCTGCGGCGCAGCGACGGCGCGGACTGCGTGTTCCCGCCCGGTTCGGTGGGTCGCGACGGGGAGCCGCTGCCGCTGATCGTGCGCAAGTCCGACGGCGGGTACGGCTACCCGGCCACGGATCTGGCCGCGCTGCGGCACCGGACCGGCGCGCTCGGCGCGACCCGGCTGCTCTACGTGGTCGGGCTGCCGCAGCGGCGGCACTTCGAGATGGTGTTCGCGGTCGCCGCGCAGGCCGGCTGGCTGGCCGCACCGGTGCGGGCCGAGCACGTCGGGTTCGGCTCGATCCTCGGCCCGGACGGGCGGATGCTGCGCAGCCGGGCCGGCGGGTCGGTGAAGCTGGTCGAGTTGCTCACCGAGGCGGTGGGGCGGGCCACCGCGCTGGCCCGGGAGCGCAACCCGGAGCTGGGCGAGGCGGAGGCCGCCGAGGTGGGACGCGCGGTCGGCGTCGGCGCGATCAAGTACGCCGACCTGTCCGGCGACCGGCACAAGGACTACGTGCTGGACTGGGAGCGGATGCTGTCGCTGGACGGGAACACCGCGCCGTACCTCCAGTACGCGTACTCCCGGGTCCGGTCGATCTTCCGGCGGGCCGGCGCGGCGGCGCGGCCGGACGCGGAGGTCTCGCTCGCCGAGCCGGCCGAGCGGGCGCTCGCCATGGAGCTGGCCGGCTTCGCCGCGGTGGTCGAGGAGGTGGCGGGCGGCCTGGAGTTCCACCGGCTGACCGCCTACCTGCACCGGCTCGCGGTCGCGTTCAGTGCGTTCTACGAGCGCTGCCCGGTGCTGCGGGCGGAGGGGCCGGTCCGGGAGAGCCGGCTCGTGCTGTGCGAGCTGACCGGGCGGGTCCTGCGGCAGGGCCTGGACCTGCTCGGCATCCGTACCCCCGAGCGGCTGTGAGGCCGAGGGGTCACCGGAAGCCCGTGCGGCGGCTAGCGTGACGCATCGATCGAACGAGAGGGAGGCGACCATGGCGGATCGGCGCGCGGTACTCGCTCCGGGACGTGGCTACGACACCCGGGGCCCGCTCTTCGTCTACATCGGTGAGGCGTTGCGCCGGCTCGGCTTCGACGTGCACGAGGTCACCTGGCGGTCGATCGGGGATCTGCGCCTCGACAGCGCGCCGGAGTGGGTCGCCGAGCAGCTGGACCCGGTCCTCGACGCCGGGGTGGATCTGCTCGTGGGCAAGTCGCTCGGCAGTTTCGCCGCGCCGCTGGCAGCCGACCGGGGCATCCCGGCGGTCTGGCTGACGCCGCTGCTGACCGACCCCGCGGTACGGGAGCCGCTGGGCCGGGCCACCGCGCCGTTCCTGCTGGCCGGCGGCACCGCCGACCGGGTCTGGGACGGTGCGGTGGCGCGCCGGCTGACCCCGTACGTGGTGGAGGTCGTCGACGCCGACCACTCGATGATGGTGCCCGGCCCGCTGGCGGCCTCGGCCGAGGCGCTCGGCCGGGTCTGCACGGCGGTGGAGGAGTTCGCCGCCGGCCGCTGACGGTCAGCGGCGACTCCGCCGGGTCCACACCACCGCCACCACTGCCGCGATGAGCGGCAGCAGGCAGCAGAGCGCCAGGACGGACAGGTGCCACGGCTTGATCGCTCCCATGGCGGGAATGATAGACGGCTCTCGCTAGGTTGACGGCCGGGTGGCCCTGCCGTCCAGCCACAGCGTGTCGCTGTCGTCGCGGTGGGAGCCCGTGGAGCCGACGTGCTTGGCGCTGATCTCCGGCCCGTTCTTGATCACGTGGACGAGGGCCATCGCGTGTCCCCGGCCGAGGCCGTACTCGTCCCGGTCGGGGCGTCCCGATCAACGACGGACCGCGCCACCATCGTTGCCTCCAGGGCAACGATCGGGCGAGACGCCGGAGAGCCCGGCCCGCGTGGTCGCG
Organism: Micromonospora sp. WMMB482; assembly: GCF_019038635.1. Taxonomy (NCBI): domain Bacteria; kingdom Bacillati; phylum Actinomycetota; class Actinomycetes; order Micromonosporales; family Micromonosporaceae; genus Micromonospora; species Micromonospora sp. WMMB482. The sequence goes on from NZ_JAHOPD010000020.1 coordinate 1,991,975, forward strand.
GGCCGGGCTCTCCGGATCTCGGGGTACGCGCTCAGCGCTGGAGGGTGAGGAGTCCGGGGCGGTAGGGCAGGAGGCCGTAGTCGCCGCCGGAGTTGGGGGAGCGGCCCTGGTAGAGCAGTTGGAGGTTGCAGGGGTCGACGGTGAAGGTCTGGTCGGCGGTGGTGCGGATCAGTTCGCCGTGGCTGATGTCGTTGGTCCAGGTCGCGCCGCTGTTGGCCTTGCCGGCGAACGGGTTGGACTCGGTGGCCGCCTGCGGGGTCCACGTACCGCCCAGGCTGGTGGCGGTGAAGGACCGGAAGTAGCGGCCCTGGGAGCCGATCGCCTCGACGATCATCAGGTAGCGGGTCTGGCCCTGCAGTTTGTAGACCTGCACGGCCTCGAACAGGTTGTTCGTCGAATCGCTCATGATCGTGGTGTAGTTCGACCCGAAGCTGCCCGGGAAGTTCCCGATCGGCATGCTGGAGCGGTAGATCTTGCCGTTGTCACCGGCGAAGAACAGGTACATGTTCTGGTCGTCGGCGATCAGCGTCTGGTCGATCGGACCGGTACCGGAACCGGAGATGCTGCCGGTGAACAACGGCTGCGCCGACGACCACCCGTTCGGGTTCGTCGGGTTCGTCGAGGTGCGGTACGAGAACGCGGTCGGTCCCCACTGGTAGGCCAGCACCCAGATGCTACGCGGCGCGAAGTAGAACAACGTCGGCGCCACCGTGCCCGAGGACATCGCGTTCTGCGACGCGGAGGCCATCTGCGACCAGTTCGAGAACAGGCCGAAGTTCATCGACCCCCACGACGACCCGTAGTCGTGCGTCGTCGCGTACACCAGATGCTGCCCGTTGTACGGCACCACGGTGAAGTCCTTCAACGACACCCACCCCGACCGCGGCTGTGCCAACACACCCGTCGACGACCACCGGTACGACGACGGCAGATTGCACGTACCACCCGGCGGCGGCGTGGTCGGAGGCGGTGTGGTGGGGTTGCCGCCGCCACCGTCGACGCGCACGAGCTGCCACTGCTGGTTGGCGCCGTTCCAGTCGTCGTATTGGACGATGCTTCCGCCGTCGGCGGTCGAGGCGCCCTGCACCTCCACCACCTTGTTGCTGTGGCGGCTGATCAGCCGGACGTAGCCGCTGTCGGAGTCGGCCAGCCGGAACTGCTGGTTGGTCCCGTTGAGGTCGGACCACTGCACGATGCTGCCGCCGTTGGCGGTCGACCAGTTGTAGACGTCGAGCACCTTGCCGGACAGCCGGGACTTCAGCCGGTAGTAGCCGCCGCCGGAGTCGACGAACTGCCACTGCTGCTGGTTGCCGTTGTTGCGCGACCACTGCACGATCCGCGCGCCGTCGTTGGTGGCCAGGTTGTAGACGTCGAGGGCCTTGCCGCTGTTGCGGTTGACCAGGACGTACCAGGCGTTCGTGTCGACGCTCGCGGCGGCTGCGGGCGCGGACACGACCGCCACGGCGCCGGCGCCGACCAGTACCGCTGCCGCCCCCGTGGCGACGACCCGCGGCAGCCATCCGCGCCGTCGTGGCGGCGACACAGTCGATGGGGACCTGCCGAAAGCAAACATGTTCCTCCCTCAGATCAGACATGTTGTGAGCGCTAACAGTTAGTCGAAGCGCACTGATCCCACACCCGGCCTGCCACGCGACCATCCGCGCCCGCCCGGTGAGCCGCCGAAAGCACCGCCCTACGCCATCGACTGTGAGCGATAACACGCCGTTCGTCAAGTCGTAACAGTCGATGGATGGCAGGCGCCTCAAGCGGCAGGACCGTGAGAGGAGGTGCAGGAGATCGCCCCTCGGCTGACCAGGGGATCGGGGTGGACGATTTCTGGCAAAGTCTGAACTTTCGATTCGTGGTCTAGATGGGCAAAAAGGCGCATAATTGATCCCTTACGGTCGCTCCCCGGGCGACGACGACGCCGGCCGGCGAACCGTCCAAAAGGCACCCTCTCCCCACCGGTGGGTCGATGGCGCTGGATCCCTGAAGCCACTAGGTTGGCCGTCGCCGCTGTGCTCGGCCGGCGCATTCACGAACCTAAGGAACACTCATGACAACCGCACCCGTGCGCCAGGATGAGCCCCCGGTCTCGCTGGGCAGGGTCCGCGCGGAGCCGCTCGACCGGCTGTCCGCCGCGGACATCTCCCCCATCGTGCGCCGGGTGATGGCGGCTCACCTCGATCAGACCCGCATCCCGGCGGCGAAGTTCTCGTCGTTCATCTGATCCGCGATGCCTCCGGGGCCCGCCCGCGCGGCGCTCACCGAGTTCGTCCTCAAGGTGCACGCCAGGTGTGACCTGGCGTGCGACCACTGCTACGTCTACGAACACGCCGACCAGAGCTGGCGCCGCCGCCCGGTGCGGATGACGCCGGAGGTGCTCCGGGCCGCGGCCGGGCGGATCGCCGAACACGCCGCGGCCCACGACCTGCCGGACGTCACTGTCATCCTGCACGGCGGGGAACCGCTGCTGCTCGGCGCCGAGCGACTGGGCGACGTGCTCGCGGGCCTCCGGCGGGTCATCGCCCCGGTCACCCGGCTCCGGCTCGGCATGCAGACCAACGGCGTCCTGCTCACCGAGCGGCTCTGCGACCTGCTCGCCGACCACGACGTCGCGGTCGGCGTGTCGCTCGACGGCGACCGGGCCGCCAACGACCGGCACCGGCGCTTCCGGTCCGGCGCCGGCAGCTACGACCAGGTGCTGCGCGCGCTCGCCATGCTGCGCCGCCCGGCGTACCGGCGGATCTACTCCGGCCTGCTGTGCACCGTGGACGTGCGCAACGACCCGATCGCGGTGTACGAGTCCCTGCTCGCCCAGGAGCCCCCGCGGATCGACTTCCTGCTCCCGCACGCCACCTGGGACGACCCGCCGTGGCGACCGGCCGGCGGCGACACCGCGTACGCGGGCTGGCTGCGCGCCGTCTACGACCGCTGGCGGGCCGACGGACGGCCGGTCTCCGTGCGCCTCTTCGACTCGCTGCTGTCCACCGCTACGGGCGGACCCAGCGGCACCGAGTGGCTCGGTCTCGACCCGGTCGACCTGGCGGTGATCGAGACCGACGGCGAGTGGGAGCAGGCAGACTCGCTCAAGACCGCGTACGACGGCGCGCCGGCCACCGGCATGACCGTCTTCTCGCACGCGGCCGACGACGTGGCGGCCAGCCCGCTCCTGGCCCGCCGCCGCTCCGGCCGGGCCGGGCTCAGCGACGAGTGCCGGCGGTGCCCGGTGGTCGACCAGTGCGGCGGCGGACTCTTCGCCCATCGGTACGGCGCCGGGCACTTCGACCATCCGAGTGTCTACTGCGCCGATCTGAAAGAGCTGGTCGTGCACGTGAACGAGAACCCACCGGCACCCGTCCGGCTCGACGCCGGCCTGCCCGACGACTTCATCGACCGCCTCGCGGCCCTGACCGGCGACCGGGTCGCCATCGGCCGGCTCGTGGAGGCACAGATCGCCATCGTCCGCGCGCTTCTCGCCGAGGTGGCCGACCGGCTGCCGGCGGGTGGGGCCGGAGCCGACGGCTGGGCGGCGCTGACCGCCCTCGACCGCGGTGCGCCGGAGTCCGTCGCCCGGATCGCGGCCCATCCGTACGTGCGGGCCTGGGCTGTCGACTGCCTCGCCGGCACCGGCACCGGCGCCCGGCAGGGACCGGACTACCTCAGCGCGCTCGCCGTCGCCGCCGCGCTCGACACCGGCACCCCGGTACGCCTCGACGTGCCGGTGCGGTCCGGCCGCCTGCACCTGCCGACGGTGGGCACCGTCCTGCTGCCCGAGGTGGGCGACGGCACCGCACGGGTCGAGACCGGCCCGGGTTCGCTGCGGGTGACCGCCGGGGAGGTGACAGCGGTGATCCGGCCCGGAACCCCCGGCGATGCGCCGAGGTGGTGGCCGGCCCGCGTACTCGCCGCGCCGGACGTGAGCGTCCTGCTGGAGGACGGTGACCCGCACCGCGACTGCCACCGGCTGCCCGCCGGTGACCGGCTCGACGACGCCGGGGCCGCGCGCTGGGCCGAGACGTTCGCGGCGGCGTGGCAGGTGATCCGGGACGAGGTGCCGGGCCACGCCGAGGAACTGCGTACCGGTTTGCGGGCCGTGGTCCCGTTGCGGCGCAGCGGCGCGGGTGTCAGCGAGGCGTCGACCGCGCGGCAGGCGTTCGGCGGTGTCGCGGCCACGGAGACCGACGCCGGGTCACTCGCGGTGCTGCTCGTGCACGAGTTCCAGCACAGCAAGATGAACGCGCTGCTGGACGTCTGCGACCTGGTCGACGGCACCCGGCCGATCGACATCACAGTCGGCTGGCGGCCCGACCCGCGGCCCGCGGAGGCCGTCCTGCACGGCATCTACGCGCACGCGGCGGTGGCCGGCATCTGGCGGATCCGGGCCGACCGTCAGGTCGACGGCGCGCAGGCGGTCTACCGGCGGTACCGCGACTGGACGGCCGAGGCGATCGGCGCGCTGCAACGGGCGGACGCGCTCACCCCGGCCGGCTCGCGGCTGGTCCGGCAGGTCGCCCGCTCGATGTCCGGGTGGCCGTCGTGACCGCCGCGCCGACCGCGTACCGGGCCGGCACGCTCGCCGCCGACCTGCGCGCGCTCGGGCTCGGCCCCGGTGACGTGGTGCTCGTGCACTGTTCCCTGCGCACCCTCGGACCGGTCGACGGCGGCGCGGGCGCCCTGGCCAGGGCGCTGCGTACGGCCGTGGGTCCGGCCGGCACCGTCGTGGTCCCGGCGCAGACCCCCGACAACTCGGTGAGCAGCGCCGCGTACCGCGCCGCGACCGCCGGGCTGACCGACGAGGAACGTCTGGCGTACGAGGACCGGATGCCCGGCTTCGACCCGGCCGTCACACCGTCGTTCGGGGTCGGCGCGTTCGCCGAGCACGTACGCCGGCTGCCCGGTGCGGTCCGCAGCCGGCACCCGCAGACGTCGTTCAGCGCGTGGGGGCCGCGGGCGCAGGAGCTGATGCGCATCCACGACCTGGACTCCCATCTGGGAGAACGGTCCCCGCTGGCCGCCCTGGAGGCAGCCGGGGCGTGGACGCTGCTGCTCGGTGTCGGCTATGCGACATGCACCGCGCTGCACCTCGCCGAGTACCGGTTGCGCCGGCCGGCGCCGCGTCGCCCGTACCGCTGCTATGTGCTGCGCGACGGCCGCCGGGAACGGCTCGACTTCGAGGCTCCGCACCTGGATGCGGCCCCTTTTCCGGTGATCGGCGCGGAACTCGACGGGGCGGCGTTCACCCGGCACGGAACGGTCGGCGACGCGCCGGCCCGGCTGCTGCCGATATCCGACGCGGTACGCACCGCCGTCGCCTGGATGGACGCCCACATCGGACGGTGCGGGCCTGGTAACCCGAGCGCAACCTCTCTACCCTGATCGATAGGCGCCGTATCGTGTCGACCGGGGAGCAGCGCGTGATCATTGACGGTTGGAGGTCAGGCGCACTTCCCGTGGAACGGTCGTGCCGTCGTGACCTCTGAGCGGCCCGCGCTGCCGGGCCCGCCCTATTTCTTCCTCAGCTACGTCCCCCCACCGACGCACAACGACCGCACCCCGGGCGACCACTGGGTCCGCCGCTTCTACCACGATCTCAACCTGGCGATCGACGGCCGGCCCGGCGACCGGTTACGCCGGCAGGGTTTCGCCGACTTCATGGTGCGGCCGCCGGACGACCGGACGGAACGAAAACGCACAGCGCTCGCCGAGGCCGAGGTGTTCGTGCCGTTGTACTCACCGGACTACCTCAACCGCGACGACTCCCGCCGGGAACGGGAGTGGTTCCGGCAACGGCTGATCCGGGCCGGCCGCCCGCCCGACGGCGACAACATCCTGCCGGTCCTGTGGATCCCGTCGCCCGCCGCCGTGCACGCGCCGGACCAGGCCCGGGCCGTGGCGATGGCCGCCGACGTGGACGCGTACGCCGCGAACGGCATGAGCGCGCTCTGCCGGCTCCAGAAGTTCCAGCACGCCTACAAGGAGGTGCTGGGCCGACTCGCCCAGCACATCGTCGAGACCGCCGAGCAGACGCCGCTGCAACCGGCCGAGCCGCCGACCGGCCCGACCGACCTGCCGTCGTCCCCGACGAGCGAGGTGCCGTTCCGGGCGGTGGTGATCGCGCCCGAGGAACCGGCCGACCCGGGCCGGCTCAACGGGCGGTCCGACACGCACGCCGGACGGTGGCGCCCGTTCCGCGACCGGCCGCCGGTCGTCGACGACGTGACCGACGCGGTGCAGCGGCTGCGGATGCCGATCGACGTCCGCGACTTCGTGCCGGACGCCGGGCTGTTCCGGGGCTGCCCGGGCGTACTCATGATCGATCCTCGGGTGGTCGAGACGCCGGACGGTGCGGAGGCCGTCCGCGCGGCCGTCGCCTCGCTGCACCGCTGGGTGGGCGTCGTGGTGATCATCGAGGACTCGGCGCCCGGCCGCCGCTCCCACGCGGCGGTGCTGCTCGACCGGGCCATCGAGATCTTCCCGCCCGCGGCACGCCCGCTGGCGATCACCACGTACGACGACTGGCGGGCCGGGATCCACGGCCTGGTCGACCGGATGCGCCGCCGCTACCTGGAGGCGAGACCGGCCTACCCGCCGCCGGGACGGCCGATCAGCAAACCCAGGCTCTGGGAGAACCCGCCGCCCGACGAGGGAGTGGACACATGACCCGACGCGAGGGACAGGTCGTCACCTTCTACTCCTACAAGGGCGGCACCGGCCGGACGATGGCGCTGGCGAACGTCGCCTGGATCCTCGCCGCCAACGGCAAGCGCGTGCTCGCCGTCGACTGGGACCTGGAGTCCCCCGGCCTGTCGCGCTTCTTCGCGCCGTTCATCGACCGGGACGCGCTGGAGAGCACCGGCGGGGTGATCGACCTGATCCGGGAGTACGAGTGGGCGACCACCACCAAGCAGGACAAGGGCGACGACCGCTGGCACGAGCAGTACGCCCGCGTGCACAAGTACTCGTTCTCGCTGAACTGGTCCAACTTCCCCGGCGACGGGACGCTCGACTTCCTCGGCGCGGGCCAGCAGAACAACGACTACGCCGGCGCGCTCGCCGGGATGAACTGGGACGAGTTCTACGAGCGGCAGGGCGGCGGCTACTTCTTCGACGCGCTGCGCGCCGACATGAAGCGCAACTACGACTACGTGCTGATCGACAGCCGGACCGGGTTCTCCGACGTCGCCGACATCTGCACCATCCAGCTGCCGGACGTGCTGGTCACCTGCTTCACCCTCAGCGAGCAGGGCATCACCGGCGCGGCGAAGGTGGCGCGGCTGGTCGAGCACCGCTACGGGTCGCGGCGGATCCGGGTGCTGCCCGTGCCGATGCGGATCGACCCGGCGGAGAAGGTCAAGGCGGACACCGGGCGGGCGGTGGCGCGCCAGCGCTTCAGCGGCCTGCCGAGCGGGATGAGCGAGGCCGACCGGGACCGGTACTGGGCCCGGATGCAGGTGCCCTACCAGGCGTTCTACGCGTACGAGGAACTACTCGCCACGTTCGCCGACCAGCCCGGCGTCAACGGCTCGCTGCTGTCCGCGTACGAGGTGCTGGCCCGGGAGATCACCCGGGGCGAGGTGGAGTCGCTGCCGCCGATGAGCAGCGCGGTACGCGAACGGGTCAACGCCCGGTTCACCCGTACCTCCAACTCGGTGGAGAACGAGATCCTGCTCCGGCACGCCCCGTACGACCGGGTGTGGGCGGAGTGGATCGGGCACCTGCTGGTCTCGGCCGACGTCCGGGTCACCGATCCGTGGTTCGCCGAGGACGAGACGCCCCGGACGGCCCGGGAGCTGATCATCGTGTCGGAGTCCAACGCCGGCGAGGAGGCGGTGCTCGCCGCGCCGGACCGCTCGCCCGACCAGGTGCCGCTCGTCGTGTATGTCGCGGACGTGCGGCGCCTGGCGAACGTGCCCGCCGCGCACACCGTCTCGGTGGCCGGCCTGGAGGCCCGGACCGCCGCCGCGCGGATCCTGCGCCTGGTCGGCCGCGAGGGGGTGCCGGCCGACCTGGAACTGCCGACCGGTCCCCGGTTCCCCGGCCGCGACAACACGGTGTTCGAGGTGCCGGGCCGGAACAAGCGCTTCACCGGGCGGGAGGCGGACCTGCGCGAGTTGCGGACGCTGCTGCGCAGCAGCCCGAAGGTGGTGCTCTCCGGCACCGGGCCGGTGGCGTTGCAGGGCATGGGCGGCATCGGCAAGAGCCAGCTCGCGCTGGAGTACGCCCACCGCTACCGCGCCGCGTACGACATGGTGTGGTGGATCGACGCCGACCAGGTGCCGTTCATCGAGTCGGCCATCGGTGACCTCGCGCCCTACCTGGGCGTGCCGTCGTCGGAGTCGAACCGGGAGAACGCCCGGCTGGTGCTCCAGGCGCTGCGCCGCACCGACCTCCGCTGGCTGCTGATCATGGACAACGCGGACGAGGTCGAGGGCGTCCTGCCGTACGTGCCGGACGGCAAGGGCCACGTCCTGATCACGTCCCGGAACCTCCAGTGGGTGGAGCGGGCCACCACCGTCCAGGTCGACGTGTTCAAGCGCGCGGAGAGCATCCAGCACCTCACCGAGCGGGTGCCGACCATGCGCGTCGACCAGGCCGACCGGATCGCCGCCCTGCTCGGTGACCTGCCGATCGCTGTCACCGCCGCCGCGGCCTGGCTGGCCGACACCGGCCACTCGGTCGACAGCTACCTCACCGAGATCGCCAGGTTCGGGCCGGGCGCGGTGATGGAGCCGAACAGCAACGTCTCCGTCGAGGCCACCTGGGAGCTGTCACTCAACCACCTGCGGACCCGCAACCCGGCCGCCTACCGGGTGCTGCAACTCTGCTCGGTGTTCGCGCCGGAGATCTCCGCCGACCTCGTCTACAGCGACGAGTTCGCCGAGGCGCTGGTGCCGTTCCACCCGCAGGCGAAGGAGCGGCTGGTCCGGCAGCAACTGGTGCAGCAGGCGAACCGGCTCGCCCTGGTCCGGGTCGACCTGCGGGCCGAGAACCCGTCCGGCGGTGAGCGGGGCCGGGGCGGCCTGGTGCTCATGCACCGCCTGCTCCAGCACGCCGTCCGGTCCCGGATGACGGAGGCGGAACTCGACGAGGCCCGCCAGCAGGTCCACCTGGTGCTCGCCGCCGCCCGGCCGGAAGGCGAGGTCGACGACCCCGACGGCTGGCCAAGGTTCCGGGTCATCTGGCCGCACCTGGAGGCGTCCAAGGCGCCGCTGAGCCGCAAGGTGGAGGTGCGGGCCCTGATGATCGACCGGGTGCGCTACCTCCAGTTGCGCGGCGACCTGGAGACCGGCCGGCGGCTCGGGCAGGAGGTCGCGCAGACCTGGGAGCAGATGCTCGCGGAGGAGACCGACCCACGGGCGCGCGACGACCTGCGCCGGCAGTTGCTGCACCTCCAGTTCAACCTCGCCAACATCCTCGCCTTCCTCGGGCAGTTCACCGAGTCCCGGGCGCTGGACGAGGAGGTGCTGACGGCCCAGCGGGACCTGCTCGGCGAGGACCACCCGCACACGCTGATGACCGCCGGCGGGCTCGCCCGCGACCTGCGCGGCATGGGCATGTACAACGAGGCGCTGCGTCTGGACGAGATCACGTTCAACGCGTGGAAGCGGAACTTCACCGAGGAGCACCCGCGTACCCTCGCCGCGCTCAACAACCTCGCCAGCACCCAGCGCCTGATGGGCGACTTCCGGGAGGCCCGCAAGAACGACGAGATGGTGCTGGCCGGGCGCCGCGCGATCCTCGGGGAGAACCACCCGGACACGCTCGCCTCCTCCGCGTACGTCGGCATCGACATGCGCGACGCGGGCGACTTCGAGCAGTCGGTCACCCGCCTGCGCAGCGTCCACCGGGATCTGCTGCACACGGCCGGGGCCGAACACCTGATCACCCTGCGGACGCAGACGAACCTGGCGGTGTCGCTGCGCGCGGCCGGGCACGCGGTCGAGGCGGGCAAGCTCCTCGAAGCCGCGTACGAGCTGCTGAACGAGCGGTTCGGGCCGGACAACCCGGAGACGCTCACCTGCCGGCTGAGCCTGTCGATCAACCTGCTCACCGTCGACCTGTTCCAGCGCGCCAGCCGGGAACTCACCGAGGTACACCGCATCTACCAGCGCAACCTCGGCCCGGCGCACCCGCTGACCCTGGTCTGCATGGTCAACCTCGCCATGGTGGCCCGCCGCGCCGGGGACTTCGCCGAGGCGCGGCAGCTCGCCGGCCGGTCCGCCGACGCGCTCGCCGGAGTGCTCGGCAGCGGGCACCCGTACCCGCTCTCCGGCTGGATGAACCAGGGCATCTGCATCGCCGAACAGCCCGACCCGCCGGAGGGCCGGGAGGCCGCGGACCTGGAGGCGCTGAGCCTGCTGGGGCGCGCCCACGACGGGCTGGTCCGGATCCTCGGCCGCGACCACACGAACACGCTGCGCTGCCGGGCGAACCTGGTGGTGATGCAGGAGCGGGTGGAGAACGGCCGGCGGGCGGAGGTGGAGGCGGTCACCCGCGAGCTGACCTACCGGCTGGGTGAGAACCACCCGGCGGTCGAGGCCGTCCGGGAGAGCCGGTTGCAGCGGCGCATCATCGACCCGCATCCGATCTGACCGCGGCCCGCTCCACCGGGTCGGCCAGCCACGCGAGGATCTCCGGCAGCACCTCCACCGCGCCGAAGTGCGCGCTGCGCGGCTGCACGTGCAGTTGCGCGCCGGGGATCTTCTCGGCCAGCCAGCGGGTGTGGCTGGCCGGGGCGAAGTTGTCGTCGGCGCCGTGCCACAGCCGGACCGGCATCCGGATGTCCGCGAGCGTGATCCCCCAGTCGGCGCGCAACGCCAGCACGTCGTCGATCCAGCCGTGCGGCCCCTGGCGCAGCGCCTCGGCGTAGGCGTCGGTCAGCTGACGGCGGATCGGCACACCGGCCACCACCCGGCGGTCGGCCGCGGTCATCTGCTCGACCAGCACCGCCAGCAGCGAGCCCGGGTCGTCCATGGTCCGCTCGGCCCGCAGCCGCAACTGCTCGGCGAGCATCGGCACGTCGTGCTCGGCGGCGCCGTAGTCCCGGACGTTGGCGTCGGTCATGCCACCGAACCAGTCCAGCCCGGCCGCGCCGGCCGGGGCGAGACCGACCAGCACGGCGGTCCGCCGTACCCGCTCCGGCAGCAGCGCGGCGCAGGCCAGGGCGTGCGGGCCGCCGCCGGAGCGCCCCACCACCGAGAACCCGTCCAGGCCCAGGTCGTCGGCGATGGCCGCGACGTCCGCCGCAGCGTCCGCGACCCGGCGGCCGGGCAGCCGGCTGGAACCGCCGTAACCCGGCCGGTCGTACGAGATCAGCCGTACGCCGAGCCGGTGCAGCACGATGGACCGTGGTCGTGGACCGTTGCGGCTGCCGGGTGTGCCGTGCATCAGGAACACGGGCCAACCGCGTTCCTGCCCGGCGATGTCGACCGCCAGGTTCCTCCTTCCCGTCCGGACGATGTGCTCTCGGTGCCGGGGCGAGTGTGCCAATCGGGGCCTCCGAACGGGTGGTGGCGGTACGGGTGGCGTGGTCAGACCGCCTCGGCAGCCGGGATCGGGCCGGTGTGATCGGACGTGCCGGCCTGGTCGGTCTGGTCGGCGGACGGGTCGGACGCGGCGAGGACGCGCAGCGTGTCGAGGGCTGATGCCAGCGAGACCTCGGCCGGCGCCCGGTCGTGGGCCCGCAGGTAGTCCAGGAGCAGGCGACACAGGCTCGCCTCGTCGAGGAACTCGTCCGGCAGCCGGTGCGCGAGCAGGGCGTGCATCGTCCTCGGCGGGATCTTCGGCCAGGCCAGGTCGGCGTACTCGCTCAGCGCCATCAGCAGCCACAGCGCGGTGCGGTTGTCGACCCGCGCGGCGGCGAACTGCTCGGCCATCTCGGCCGACACCACGCCGTCCTCCAGCGGCAGCTCCGCGAGCCGGTCCTCGATGTCGGCGAGCACCCGGCGGACCCGGGGCACGTACCGCTGCGGCAGCCGGTGCAGCCCGTGCCGCAGGATGAGCGCGTGCAGCACCGCGTGGTCGTCGGTCGTACCGAGCGAGTCGACCAGCTCCGGGAACTCGTCGATCAGGTACGGGCACGAGATGATCAGCTCGGGCGGCGCGGTGGGCGAGTCGGGCAGCCGGCTCAGCGCCACCCGGGTCAGCCCGCACACCACCTCGCGGGGCAACTGCGCGCCGTCCTCGGCGAGGCATTCCAGCAGGACCGTGGCGCTCGTGCTGGACACCGCCTCCGGTGACTCGACGGCGCGCGCCCACAGCCGCCGGTAGCTGCGCTCGTCGTACAGGATGAGCTGGTGCAGGGACGGCACCGGCCAGCGGCGGGTGGCGAGCGAGACCAGGTCGGCGTGGAAGCGGCCGGCCTCGAAGCTGTCCGGCTGCTGGCCGCGCCACGTCCGCGCGCCCGCCTGCAACTGGCCGTAGGTGGTGATGTCGCCGAGCAGCCGCGCCTCCTCGGCGGCCACGTTCACCTTCTCGCCCCGCCCTTCGCGCCGCCGCTCGGCGACGATCCGGCCGTCGGCGTCCCGGTCGAGCCAGCTGATCATCGCGAGCTGGCCCTTCTCGTCCAGCCCCGCCCGCCACAGCCGGACCGTGGACACCCAGGTCGCCTCGTCCATCAGGTCGGTGTGGCGTACGCCGTCCGGAGACACCAGCGCGGCGAGCGCGACCAGGTTGGCGGTGTACGCGGCGAGCAGCCGCACCGGGTCGTACGGCGCGGGCCGGTAGCCGTCCACACCGGCCAGGTCGGTCCGCTGCCGGGCCTCGGCCAGCAGGCCGGCGATGGTCTCCACGATCCCACCCCGCTCCTCCGGGTGGCGGGAGCTGAGCTCGCGGGCGAAACCGATTACCGCCTCCCGCTTCACCAGCGGCTGGTGGGAGAGCAGCGCCCGGAACTGGCCGGTGTCCAGCTGATAGCCGAAGCCGGCCGGGCTGCGGGTGTGCCGGCGCAGCTCGGCCAGGCTCCGCAGCGCCCCGATGACGTACTCGGCGATCAGGAAGTCGCCGATCGTGGTGTGCAGGAACTCGTACGTGCGCCGGGCGTCCTCGCCCTGCACGTCGTCCGGGCCGTACACCACGAAGAACGCGGCCGTGACCAGCTGTTCCGGGCCGAGCACGTCGCCGAGTTCGAACCGGGAGCCGTCTCCGGGCCCGGCGCCGAAGCAGTCGAGGTCGAGGCGGAGCGCGGCCCGGTTCACCAGTTCCCGGTTGCGGTTGAACATGGCGAACGCGGTGATCGCCAGGTCGCGCCGGAGCTGGTGCTCGCGTGCCTCCCGCTCGTGGGGCGGAAGCGCGATCGGCGTCTTCTCGCTCACCTGCCGCCTGATGAACGCGGTGAGCAGGCCGGTGAACAGGTCGGACCGGGAGATGGCGGCGCCGGGACGGCGGTCGGCCCAGTGCTCGTTGTAGTAGATCGCCAGCAGCGTGAGCAGCAGCGGCTGGCGGGCCAGCTCGCCGTGTGACAGCAGTTCCCCTGCGGACAGCCGGCGGTAGCCGGGCCGGTCCGCGTTCGCCGCGTTCACGGCGGCCAGCCAGGCCGTCACCTGGGCGTCGGTCAGATCCTCCAGCCGGACCAGCACGGCGCCCTGGGGCACGCTGGCGCGGTCCATCACCAGGATCCGGGACGTGATGATCGGGATGACCGAGTAGCCCAGGTCCCACTGGGTCTCCTGGAACTCGGCCACCCGGTCGATGTACTGCGAGTGGGCCGTGCCGGTGACCTGGACGAGTTCGTCGAACCCGTCGAAGATCACCACGACCGTGGTGTGCTGGGTGGCCCGGCGCAGGTCCGCCCAGCGGATACGCTCGTCCATCACCTGCTCGATCGCGGCCTCGATCTGCTCCGTCGGCGACGTGTCCCCGGACATCCGGCGCAGCGGCACCACGATCGCGGTGAACCGGTCCGCCGGCAGCCGGGCCGCGATCACCCGGGTCAGCAGCGTCTTGCCGGCGCCCGGCTGACCGAGGAGGAGCAGCGGACGGTGCAGGCTCGCCGGGTCGGTCAGGTATTCGGAGAGGAACCCGACGAGGTCACCCCGGCGCGGCTGGTCCTCCCACCAGCGCTCCCGCTCCGGGGACGTGTGCTTGCCGTACTCGACGGCCCGGAAGTCGGGGCTGATGAACCCGCTGTCCACGTTCGGCAGGCGCAGGTGGAAGTCGACGTCCTTGATCCGCAGCAGCGGCTGCCGGAACACCGCGCCCAGCGAGCCGGTGAGCCGGTCGAGTGATTCGCGGAGCAGGTCGGAACGGTCCGCGGCCACCGGGCCGGACAACTCGGCGAGGTTGCGGTAGAGCTGCGCCAGCGCATCCAGCCGGGCCGAGACCTCGGTGGTCAGCGTCCGGTTGTCGATCAGGTTGTGCTCGATCGCCTGCCGGATCATCCGGAACCCGAACTCGGGGAGGTCCGCGGCGAGCCGGTCGAAGCGGTCCTCGTAGTGCCACATGGCCCGGCCCACCACGCGGGAGCGCATCGAGGTGAGGTCCAGCCCGCGTCGCACCGACGGCCAGGCGGCGAGGCCCTCGCAGAACGCGATGGTGGCGTCGTAGAGCTTGACGTAGGCGGCCTCGACGTCCCGCCGGGTGTCGTCCATGCCGTGCACGGAGGAGGGCAGCGGGAAGTAGCCGCCGTCGATCTCCTGCGGAAGCGTGTGGTGGCGACGCTCGGCCGGCACCATGCCGACCTTTTCCTCGTCGGTCAGTTCCAGCCGGTCGAAACCCGGCCCGACCTCGTCGCGGAAACCGTCGAAGAACGCGGAGAGGGCCAGCACGGTATGGCTGGCCTCCAGCAGCTCGTAATACGATTTTCCGCCGGTTGCCCGGATGCGCCCGGCCTGGTTTCCGGTGGCGTCCCGGACGAGCTGCATGAGCGCGTTCTTCGGGCCGAGCAGCGCGAGCGCCGTGCCGTGGGAGAGGGCGCCGGCGCCCAGGATCCCCGCGCTGACGACCTTGTCGGTCTCGGTGATGCGCGCGCTGCCCGGGGCCAGCAGTCGTAACGCATCTCGATAGCTGAGGCTCGAACGGCGCGGCATGCCGCCCCTTCCGCTGCTGGCGATCGGGATTCTTCAAGGATAGAAACTTCAGTGACGGAAAGCTATCGATTCCTCACCGGTCGGCGGCTTTGCGACGACTTTTCCATTCATTCATCTCATTCATCCGGTAAATGCGGCCAAGGCGCCCGAGCCCTATAGTCGACGGGTGGACCACACACGGGTACGGCAGGCGTACGGGGCGGTCGCGACGCTCTACATCGAACTGTTCGGCACCACCGGGCACGTGCACGCGGACGACCTCGCCCTCATCGGCCGCCACCTGACCGTCCGGACCGGCCCGGTGCTCGACCTGGGATGCGGGCCCGGTCACCTCACCGGCCACCTCCGCTCGCTGGGCGTCGACGCCACCGGGATCGACATGGTTCCCGAGTTCGTCGCGCACGCGCGGGCGACGCATCCGGACGGCCGTTACCGGCTCGGGTCAGTGGACGACCTCGACGTCCCGGACCACTCCGTCGCCGGCATCCTCGCCTGGTACTCGCTGATCCACCTCCCGCCACCGGGCCTCGACGGCGTCCTGGCGGAGTTCCGCCGCGCGATCGTGCCGGGTGGACCGCTCGTGGCCGGCATCTTCGTCGGCGATGAGGTGGGCGCCTTCGACCACAAGGTCGCCACCGCGTACCGCTGGCCGGTGGACGAGTTCTCCACGCGGCTGCGGCAGGCAGGGTTCGCCGAGGTCGAGCGCCTGACGCGCCTCGACGACGACGCCCACCGGCCGCACGCCGCCGTCGCGGCCGTCGCATCCGGGGCCTGAGCGCCCGACGTTGTCACCGGGCCGCAACCGAACGCGGATCGCGGGGTGACACGGCGCTGTCACCGTCGGAGCATGACCGCTCTCCGGGGTACGAGGACACGCCGGGCCGTCGCGGCACCGGCCGCCGCCCTGGTCGTGCTGGCCGGGCTGACCTCCTGTACGCCGGAGGTGAAGGGCGTCACCGGCCTCACAGTGGACGCTCACGGCCGGCCGCACGCGGCGCTCGCCTGGTGCGCGGACCGGCCGCCCGACCTCGTGGTGCTCACCTCCGTGGCGGAGTCCGCCTCGCCTGGTGCGCCCACGCCGGAGCGGCCGTACTGGCCGAGACGGAAGTACGACGTGCCGCGCGACGCGACCACGCCCGCCCTCGTACCCCTTGAGGGTTTCCCGCCCGGGCCGGTGGTCGAAGCGCAGGCGGCCTTCCGGGTCTCCGGCGCCACCCACGACAACAGCTTCCGCACCGAGGGCGTGGACTTCCGGATCGCCGAACTGGCCGAGCTGCGGCCGGATTCGGTCCTGGTCACCGACTTCGACGACAGCGGGGAGGTGCTGCGGACGGTCCCGCTCGACGAGTTCACGAAAATGGGCGAGAAAGCGTGCTGACCGCTGTGTCAGGATCGGCGTTCGGAGCCCGACGGCCGAAAGGACACCATGCCCGCGTACGTCATCGCCCACCTCCAGGACGCCGCACCGCACCGGGACATCGCCGAGTACGTCGAGCGACTTCCGGCCACCTTCACCCCGTACGGCGGCCGCTTCCTCGTGCACGCCACGCCGCACGAGGTGAAGGAGGGCGCCTGGCCCGGCGCCGTCGTGATGCTCGGTTTCCCGGGCATCGCCGAGGCGCGGGCCTGGTGGGACTCACCCGCCTACCAGGAGATCGCGCCGCTGCGCTCGCGGCACATCGAGGGCGACATCATCCTGGTCGAGGGCGTCCCGGAGGACTACTCCCCGGCCGGCATGGCGCAGGCGATCCGGGCGGCGGCCTCCTGAACCGGCCCGGACGGCGTGCCCGCGACCTGGGGATCGTCGTCGGATCGCTGCCCACCGGGCCGCACAACGCCATCACCGACGTCCCCGGCGTCCTGGTCGGCCACACCACCATCGACGACGGCGCCGACCTGCACACCGGCGTCACCGCGATCGTGCCGGAACAGCTCGGCGCCGGGCGGTGGACGCTGCCCGCCGCGGTGTACGCCGGCAACGGCCACGGCAAGCTCGTCGGCTCGACCCAGGTGGACGAGCTCGGCGTACTGGAGTCTCCGGTCGTGCTGACCGCCACGCTGTCGGTGTTCCGGGCGGCGGACGCGCTGCTCGGGCATCTGATGGAGCGCCGGCCGGACGGGCTGTCGTTCAACCCGCTGGTCGGTGAGACGAACGACGGGCACCTGTCGGACATCCGGCGGCGTCCGATCGCCGAGGCACACGTCCTGGCCGCTGTCGCGGGGGCGACCGGCGGTCTGCCCGCCGAGGGCTGTGTCGGGGCCGGCGCCGGCACCACCGCCCTCGGCTACAAGGCGGGCATCGGCACCTCGTCCCGCACGGTCCGAACCACCGACCATACGCGGACGGTCGGCGCGCTGGTGCAGTCCAACTTCGGTGGCGTCCTCACCGCGCTCGGCGTGCCGCTACCGGTCGACGAGCTGGTCCCGGCCGCCGACCGGACCGAACCGCCGGGCAACTCGTGCATGATCGTGGTGGCGACCGACGTACCCCTGGACGCGCGCCAGCTCCGGCGGCTCGCCCGCCGGGCGGTGTTCGCGATGGCGCGGGTCGGTGCGTCCTTCAGCAACACCAGCGGGGACTACGCGATCGCGTTCACCACGTCGGACCAGCCACCGATCCCGGACGCCGCGATCGATCCGGTGTTCGCCGGCGTGCTGGACGCGGTGGAGGAGGCGCTGCTCAACTCGCTGTTCACCGCCGTCACCACGACCGGCGTGGGCGGTCGTACCAGTCACGCGGTTCCCCACCGGGCGGCGGTCGAGCGCCTGGCGGCGGCGGGACGGCTGACGGCCCGGCCGTACGCCTGATCCACTGTCGACGGACGGCGGTGACCGACGGACGACAGTCGTGTTGACAGCGATGATCGATACGGCTGGAGTGATTCGCCATGGACGACACCGCCGAATCGCGGCTCGACAGCGAGCAGCCCGCCCCCGGGGACCACGACGACGAGAAGACGAGCCGTACCGCGTTGGCGCTGGTCAACACCGTCAACAAGGTGGTGCGCAACGGCATCGGGCCGGTGACCGGCTCGGCGGCCTGGGCCGAGTCCCGGCTGCGGGCCGTGCAGGGCGACAGGTACGACAGCTCCCTGCTCGGCAGGCGCGGCGGCACCCCCGCCGAGGACGTCGACAAGGTGATCGGACGGCTCATCAAGGAGTCGGTGATGGCCGCCGGGTCGGCCGGGTTCGTCACCGGCCTGGGCGGCTTCCTCACCCTGCCGATCACGCTGCCGGCGAACGTCGCGGGGGCACTCGTCATCAACGTCCGCCTGGCGGGAGCCATCGCCTACCTGCGTGGCTACGACCTCGACGACCCGCACACGCAGGCGATGATCCCGCTCGTCGCGGTGGGCTCGAACATCCAGTCGACGCTCAGCGCGCTCGGAGCCCAGATCGGTGTCAAGCTGACCGAGCAGGCGATCAGGAAGACGTCCATCGACCTGATCCGCAAGATCAACCAGAAGCTCGGGTTCATGCTGCTCGCCAAGTACGGCACGAAGCGGGCGGTGATCACGCTCGCGAAGGCCGTACCGTTCGTCGGCGGGATCGTCGGCGGAGGCATCGACGCGACGCTGACCGGCGCGGTCGGCCGGTCCGCCAACAAGCTGTTCACCCCGCTCACTTCCTGATCGGCGGGCGTCCCGCTCCCGGCCCTTCGTCGTCGGCCGTTCGGCGCGGGGCCGGGTCCGATCATCCGCGGCATCGATGCCGGTATTCCGGCAGCCGCCCGCCACTTCGTCGCTTGTCGCGCCGGTAAGGGCCGGTCTGTCGGCTCAACGACACTCCGGTGCGGGCACGTCGCTCCACACTGCCCGCTGTGACCGAACTCCCTCCCCCGAACCAGTGGCACGGACAGGTTCCGCCGCCCCACCAGCCCGGCATGCCGTTCGCGCCGCCGCCGCGACCGTCGTGGTGGAGCCGCCAGCCCGCGGCGATCAAGGTGCTCCTCGTCAGCGGCGTCGCGGTCCTCACCTGCTGCGGCGGGCTGCTCGGCATCGGCGTCGCCGCCGGCCCCACCACCGAACCGGACACGGCACCGGCCGTCGCCCAGGAAGTGCCGACCGTGGCGGCGCCCGCCACCACGGCCCCCGCGCCCGAGGTCAGCACCGCGTCGCCGGAGCCGTCGCCGTCACCGACCACGGCCGCGCCGACCACCGCGAAGCCCGCGTCGAAGCCGAGCCCGCGCAGGACCACGAAACCCGCCGTCTACTTCAAGAACTGCGATGCCGTACGCGCAGCCGGCAAGGCGCCGCTGCTGCGCGGCCAGCCGGGGTACCGGACCGGGCTGGACCGCGACCTCGACGGCGAGGCCTGCGAGCCGGGCGGCGGCAACGGCGACTCCGGCGGCGGAAGCACCGGAGGCGGCAGCACGGGTGGTGGCGGCAGTTCCGGCGGCGGTGGCAACGACCCGCGCTTCGGCACCTGCAAGGAGGCGAACGCCAACGGGTACGGCCCGTACCGGCAGGGCAAGGATCCCGAGTACTACTGGTACATCGACCGGGACAACGACGGCACGGTCTGCGAGTGACACCCGGCGCCGGGGCGGACCGTGCGGTGCGCCCCGGTAGTCACTCCAGCTCGGCGTCGAACGCCCGTCGGGCGTGCTCGATCTGCGCCATGTGGGCGTCGGTCCATTCGAGCAGCACGTCGATCGGCGCACGCAGCGTCTTGCCCAGCGGGGTGATCCGATACTCGACCGCGACCGGGCGCGTCGCCACCACGTGCCGTTCGATGATGCCGTTGCGTTCGAGTCGTCGCAGGGTCGCCGTGAGCGACTTCTGCGTCACCGCCGGGATCGCTCGGCGTAGTTCGTTGAAGCGGCACGGGCGCTCGCACAGCTCGTTGAGGACGCTCAGCGACCACTTGTCCAGCACCTGGTCGAGCAGCTCGCGGTGCGGTGCGTCGACACGCAGCTCGCCGTCTTGAGGGGTGGCGGTATCGCCCATGGAACCAGGTCTCCTTGAAGTGTCCTTCGTCAACTAGGTATCAATGGTAAACCTAAGTTGTCCTGCGGAGGAGAAACCATGCCTGTCACCCGCTTCAGCCCAGACGGTCTTCAGCCGAACACGCCCTACCACCACGTGGCCGTCGCCACCGGATCGCGCCACATCCACGTCAGCGGCCAGGTCGCACGACTGGACGACGGCTCCCCCGTCGCGCCCGGGGATCTGGCCGGGCAGGTCGCGCAGGTGCTGCGCAACACCGGCCGCGCCCTCACCGGCGCGGACGCCTCGTTCGAGGACGTGGTCCGGCTGACGTTCTACGTCACGGATTGGGCGCCCGAGAAGATCGGGCCGTTCATGGCCGGGATCGAGTCGGTCGTCCAGGAACTCGGCCTGCCGTGGCCGCTTCCGCCGGCGTCGCTGATCGGGGTCGACCGCCTCTTCGAGCCCGACGTGCTGGTGGAACTGGAGGCGACCGCGATCGCGCACTGATCGCGCCTTCCCGATCCAGATGGATTGCGGCGGTGGATGTTCCTCGTCCGCTTGCGGGCGGCGCTGTCCGTGACGGCCGGCGGGGTGATCAAGGATCGAGATCGAGGGTCGCCCCGGGTGAGCCCGGTGACTTCAGGCCGTGGGTCGGGACGGCAGTCCCGTGGATCGTCGTGGCGGTCGCGTCGTGTTCGTCGTCGGCCTGCTCCGGCCTGGTGGCCCCCATGACGACTGAGGCGACTCCGGGCCTACTCAGCACCCAGGCGATGGCGAGCTGCGCGAGGGACAGCCCGGACGCCTCGGCGACCGGACGCAACTCCTCGACGGCGAGGAGCACCTTCTCGCCCAGAACCCGGTTGATGAACCGGGGAGCTCGACCGCCCGACGCCGCCCGCGAACCCTCGGGCCAGGCCTGACCGGGCCGGTACTTTCCGGTGAGCACACCCTGAGCCAGCGGCTGAAAAGCGAGTTGGCCGACACCCTGGCGCGTGCAGAGCGGAAGGACCTCCGGCTCGATGACCCGCCAGAGCACCAACGTCCCACCAGACGGAACCGACGACCAGTGAACCGGGAAAGAAGAAGGCCGTGACCCCCGTTCCTGCAGGTCACGGCCTTGATCATTTGTGCGCCCGAAGGGACTCGAACCCCTAACCTTCTGATCCGTAGACCGATGCTCGTCTATGGAATTGATCGGGCCGCTCAACCGTCCGCCCCAGACCCGTCCGGTCCGCGCGAGTCCCCATAGGTACTAGTACGGCAGCCGCCGTTTGAGATTCTGCTGGTGACCTGGGGTGGACGCGGGGCGGCCACCGCGTGATCGTCTGTACGTTGTGGACATAACTTCAGATCTTGCGGTGGCCGCGTGCCACAGCCTAGCTGTTGCACGGTGGGAGCGGGTGCTGGCCGAGGTGCTGGGCTGCTTCGCGGGCCGGTTCGGGCGGGTGGAACCGCGCCGGGCGGCCGGACAGTTCGTGACCGGGCTGCTGGCTGACCTTGAGGTCAAGACGTGTTGGCAGTTGGCCGAGCAGGCCGGGCACGCCGGGCCGGATGCGATGCAGCGGTTGTTGTACCGGGCGGTGTGGGACGCCGACGCCGTCCGCGACGACCTGCGGCAGATGATCGCCGGCCGGTTCGGCGGTCCGGACGCGGTCCTGGCCGTCGACGAGACCGGCGATCTGAAGAAGGGCATCCACACGGTCGGGGTGCAGCGCCAGTACACCGGCACGGCAGGGCGGATCGAGAACAGTCAGGTCGGGGTGTTCCTGGGCTACGCCGGCGCCGACGGGCACACCCTGATCGACCGGCGGGTGTATCTGCCAGCGTCGTGGACCGACGACCGCGACCGGTGTGCTGCTGCCGGGGTGCCCGAGGACATCGAGTTCGCCACCAAGTCGGAGTTGGCCGCCGACATGATCACCGCAGCCCTTGACGCCGGGGTGCCGGCCGGGTGGGTGGCTGCGGACGAGGCTTACGGCAACAGCGCCGCCTTCCGCGCTGGCCTGCGCGAACACGAGATCGGTTACGTCCTTGCGGTGTCCCGCAGCCACCTGGTGCCGATCGACGGCAGCAAGACCCGCATCCGCGCCGACCGGATCGCCGCTGACCTGCCCGCCTCGGCGTGGCAGCGCCGCTCAGCCGGCGCCGGATCCAAGGGGCCGCGTTTCTACGACTGGGCCTGGCTCGATGACGTGTGCACCGACGCTGACCCCGACGACGGCGGCCGGCACAGCCTGCTGATCCGCCGCAACATCACCACCGGTGAGCTGGCCTTCTACCGCTGCTGGACCCCGAGACCGGCCACCCTCGTCCAGCTCGTGCGGGTCGCCGGAATCCGCTGGAGCATCGAGGAGAGCTTCCAGGCCGCCAAGAGCCAGGTCGGCCTGGACCAGCACCAGGTCCGCCGCTGGGACTCCTGGCACCGATTCACCACCCTCGCCCTGGCCGCCCTCGCCGTGCTGACAATCAGCGCCGCTGACGCCACCCACGACGAGCCCACCGACACGGGACTGATCACGCTGACCGTCAACGAGGTCCGCCGCCTGATCAACGCCTGCCTCATCCGCCCGATCACCGACCTCGCCCATCGTTTGCACTGGTCAGGCTGGCGACGACGGCATCAAGCCCGAGCCCGACGAGCCCACTACACACGCCGGCTCAACCTCGAACTTCAACCATGATCCCAAACGGCGGCTGCCGTACTAGGAGGTCCAGGCTCTGCATCAGGGCTCGTCGATCGCGGCTCGTCGCCAGACGAGGCCCGGAATCCGAGTGAGTCCCGGCACGTCCGTGCCAGTTCCCCGACGTCCGAGCAGCCACCGAGCAGCCACGGGGCAACCAACGGAGAACCAGCCTATGTCCAGAACCGCCGGCTCCACTCGCTGCGCTCATGGTGCCAGCACGGGCTTCGCGCCCATGGTCTAACGGGATGCCAACTATTCGAGCACGGTCTTCGGGGTCGCCTCGACCAGCTCTTTCGCTAGCTACGACATCGACGATGCCAGCTTGACCGTCCGGCGCTTGAAGGGCACGGGGCCACCTTCCAGGTGGTACAACGCCAGGACGTTGAGGTCGTGGCGTTCGAGGGACCCGGTCGCCTCGACGACGCCGTTCGTGGCGTCCGAGGTGAGGGTGATGATCATTTCGGCGTCGGCGGAGACGACGAGGCCAGGGCTGCGGGTGGCAAAGATGTACTGCCGGCTGCCTCGCAGGTCGCGAAGCTTCGCCACGAGGTACTCCTCGATCCACGGTGCGTGGAGTGCGTCCTCGGGCTGGTCGATGATCAGGGGTTCGTTGCCGTCGGCGAGGGCCATGATCAGGATCGCGGTGCACTTCTGGCCGTGGGCGAGCCGCTCTATCGGCACGTAGCCGTCGTTGCTGTGCTTGCGGAACTCGACGGAGAGGCCGTCGTGCAGGTCGAG
This sequence comes from Micromonospora sp. WMMB482, assembly GCF_019038635.1. Taxonomy (NCBI): domain Bacteria; kingdom Bacillati; phylum Actinomycetota; class Actinomycetes; order Micromonosporales; family Micromonosporaceae; genus Micromonospora; species Micromonospora sp. WMMB482. The sequence continues at coordinate 2,015,357 of NZ_JAHOPD010000020.1, forward strand.
GGTCTGCATCTGCAAGAAGTCCTCGATCGTGCCTTTCTCCGTCACGTGCTCGAACAGGGTCTCAATGTGCTTGCGCTCGACACCGGTGGCGGCACACACGCCGTCGACGTCCCCGGCGAGGAATGAGCGGACCAGCTTGACCGGCGTGGACTCCTGGCAGATCTGCTGAAGGATCGGGCTGCGCAGCCGGGAGCCTTTGGCGATGGCCGACAGGTCGGCCAGGTAGGCCGAGTCGTCGTTCTCAGGGAGCATCTTGATTCGGACGATGCCCCCCATCAGCTTGTTGAGCGCCTTGATCCGCTCCTCGCGTCGCCGCCGTCGTGCCTTGCGTGCGTCCAGCAGTTCGGAGATCAGCTCCTCCCGATACGCCTTGGCCGTGGTCAGGCTGGGCAGCAACTCCTCGTTCAGCTGGGTCTGCTGCGTGTTGAGCTTGGCCTTCTCCGTCTGGAGTTCGATCAGGCGGGTCCGCAGCGCGCTGAGCCCTTTGTTGTCGACGTCGATGCGGCTTACGGCCTCGGCGAGCTGGTGGTCGAACTGCTTATACCGATCGAGCCATTCCTGCCTGATGGCGGCGAGTTCCTTGTTGACGACCAGCAGGGCCTCGGACAGCTGTGCGTTGGCCGCGTCGATCGCCTCGTTCAACTGGGTGTACGCCGCCTGTGCTCGCTCGTAGAGATCTTGGTTGCCGGCGACGGCGGCCGAGCCCCGGAACTTGTCCCCGCCGGCTGTCCGGGCGGCGACCTTCAGCTCGGGTATGCCGACCAAGGTGTCGAAAAGTGCCTTCTCCGAGCTCCAGCTCGCCTGCATCTTGACGGTCTCGCCGTCGAACAGGTCGGACAGCTCCGCCAGCCGCTTCTCGACGTCCGGGAGAGTCTGCAGCTTCTGCTTGGCCTGCGCGATCTTCGATTCGAGCCCGCTGATGAGACGCCCGTTGTCGTTGAGCCGGGCCACCGCGTCCGTCTCGCGGATCTCAAACTCGGTCAGGTCGAGGGCGGAGTCGATGAGCGCCATCCGGCCGACCGGCGTCCGCGCGTACTCGATTACCTCGCTCTGCGAGAATCCGGTGATCGCGATTCGCCCGGACAGCCCGGTCAGCTGCTCGGTGTCACCGACGAACTCCGATTGTGTGGATCCGTCCTCGAAGTAGGCGCGACGGACGATGCACCGTGCCTGGCCGCGGGTGAGCACGACCTCGACGGTCGAGCCCGAGGTGAGGGCGTACTTGAGCCGGGACTCGACCTCCTTGCGCACCTGCGGGAAGTCGTCGGCGTCAGTCTGCTGGTCGAGCGCGATCCGTACCAACTCGATGAGCAGCGACTTGCCCGCGCCGGTTCCGCCGAGCAGGCAGTTCAGGTCGCCGGAGAACTCAAACTGCTGCCCATCGAGGAACCCGCCGGTCACTGTCACGGACTCGATCACCGTGTGCTCGGGCATCGCAGGTTCAACGAGGCGGATCCGCAGTGACGGGTCCGCCAATGCATGCCGCAACCCGCGCAGGTCGGGCCTCGATGCCTTGATCCAGGTCCGGCGGTTACCGATGCCGTGGAGGACATGGGCGCTGGCGCCGGACGCGGTGGTGTCGGAGCTGCGGACCACTGCCAGGTCGCGCTTGCCGTCCAGCCGTGTCCTGATCTTTTCGGCCTCCGCGATGTCGACGATCTCAATGGCGGCGATGGCCGGGTCCAGCATGGTCTGGTTGACGTGGTCAGCGACGGGAATCCGAAGCAGGCCCTTCTCGCGGTCGGCGTGCGCCGCGATCACCAGGCCGCCCCTGGCGGCAACGATCTTGGCGGTCTCGGCGAAGCCGGTGCGTAAGGCTTTGTGGAGATCTCCGTGATCGGCGCGGAGGATTCCCAGTTCGACGAGGACGTCCTCAATGAACTGGGCCGGGGTCCCCTCGTCCCAGATAGCGAGGAGATGCCCCTCGGCCGTGCTGAGTTCCACGCCCGGCAGCACCACAAGCGGCGTGCCCCGGGCAGCCTCAGCCATCGCATCACACCAGCCGGCGGTGTTGTGATCGGTGATGGCGACCGCGTGCAACCCCGCCGCGATCGCCGCGTCAACGACCTGACGAGCTTCGCTGGCCCCGTAAGTACTGAACCGCCCCGGATCTTGTAGAGACTTCCCCGCTTGGGAAGGATCGAGAGATGGCAGGAACGAAGCCGTATCCGCAGGAGTTGCGGGAGCGGGCGGGCGGATGGTCGCGGAGGTGCGGCCGAACTACGAGTCGGACTGGGCGGCGATCACGGCGGTGGCGGCCCGGTTGGGGATCGGCACGGCCGAGACGTTGCGGAAGTGGGTCCGGCAGGCGCAGGTCGATGACGGCCGGCGGCCGGGGGTGACGTCGGAGGAGTCGGCGGAGCTGAAGCGGCTGCGGCGGGAGAACGCCGAGTTGCGGCGGGCGAATGAGATCTTGAAGGCCGCGTCGGCTTTCTTCGCGGCCGAGCTCGACCGGCCTACGACACGCTCGTGAGTTTCGTCGACGAGCATCGGGACCGCTTTGGTGGAGTCGAGCCGATCTGCCGCGTGCTGCGCCGGCACGGGTTGCAGATCACCCCGAGCGGTTACTGGGCGGCAAAGAAGCGTACGCCGTCGAAGCGTCAGGTGCGCGATGCGCAGCTGACCGAACTCGTGCGGGAGATCCATGCGGGGAACTACGGCGTCTACGGAGCTCGCAAGGTCTGGCATGAGCTGCGCCGCCAAGGGCATCCGACGGCCCGGTGCACGGTCGAGCGGTTGATGCGCGACGCCGGCCTGACCGGCGTAGTGCGGGGCAAGAAGATCCGCAACACGGTCGCCGATCCCGGGCATCAGCGGGCCGCTGACCTGCTCAACCGGGACTTCACCGCCGCCCGCCCGAACAGGTGCTGGGTCGCGGACTTCACCCACGTCACGGCCTGGTCCGGCGTCGTCTACGTCGCCTTCGTCGTCGACGTCTACTCCAGGGCGATCGTGGGGTGGTCCGCGGCGACGAACAAACGCACCCCGCTGGTCCTCGCCGCCCTGGACATGGGGCTGTGGCGCCGCGACCGCACCGGCCAGCCCGTCGGGGCAGGCCTGGTCCATCACAGCGACGCGGGCAGTCAGTACACGTCTTTCCGGTTCACCGCCCACCTGCTCGACGCCGGTATCGACGCCTCCATCGGCAGCGTCAACGCGCTGATGGAGTCCACCATCGGCCTCTACAAGACCGAGCTGATCAAACCCCGCCGCCCGTGGCGCAGCCTCGCCCAGGTCGAACTAGCCACCGCCGAGTGGGTCGACTGGTACAACAACCAGCGCCTGCACTCCGCAACCGGCCACCTCCCACCCACCGAATACGAATCGATGTTCTACGCTCAACCCCAGCCCCGTGAGGTGGTTGGAGCCAACAGCTGAGGTCTCCACAGAACCCGGGGCGGTTCAGTTACACCTCTTCTACACCCGGTGCGCCGCCACTGACCTGCCCGAACTGCACCGCCTCGCCACCACGACCGAGACCTGGTGGCCGCAGATCCTCGCGTTCCTAACCACCGGCATCACCAACGCCGGCTCCGAAGGAACCAACCGCGTGATCAAGACCGTCGCCCGCGACGCCTACGGCTTCCGCAACCCCGCCAACCAACGCCTCCGCACCCGCACCGCCACCATCCGACGCCACCGCGGACTCCTCAATCCCGCTTAACCTAGAAGAGCCGCACTGGATCCGCGACGTCACCTTCGGCGAGGACGCCAGCCAGATCCGCACCCACAACACCCCGCCGTCATGGCCGCCCTGCACGACATCGTCTGCGGCACCATCCGCCTCGCAGGCTGGGCGAACACCGCCAGCGCCCGCCGCCCACACCAACCCCGCTACAACCCTGGCCCTACACGGCATCCCATAACCAACCGGACCTTCGAGGACTACTCCGAGGCCCTGCTGTCAATCCCGGATCCCACAGATCGGAAACGCTTCGCGCGGGTTCCGTTCCTCAACAAAGTCAGCATTCTGATTCTCTCCGGAACGTCTCACGCTCGCCACTATCCGGGTCATCCACGTAATGCCACAGAGAAATATCCCCCCGCCAATTACGTTTAGTCTTCAATTCTAGCGTGGCTTTGGCATCCTTCATCGGCATAGCGACCTGCGCATTGGCTGTCAGGCTGCGCTCAAGACGCAGATTCCCGCTGCCGGACACCTTCTCCATGCTCCCATCGGAATTCCAACCGAATATAGCATCGGTAACCTCAAAAGCACCGGTGCTCTGGATCTGAATCTCGCCACCCTGCGACGACACGAACTTGCCGCATAACGCCCCGTGACTTACCGGCGGCCACAAGGTTCGCCCGAACGTGCCGCAGCACGCGATCAGCACAACGGAGAGCCCAACCATCACCAGCAGGCGACTTCTCTTCATCAGGCCTCTTTCCAAATCAGCAGCCTCCGTTGCCTGAGATGACATTGCGGCAGATTACAGGAGGCGGTGGGCCGGTGCGGAAATTGCTAGCTGGGATCTGCTCATGCAGGACGATTGTCTGCTTTTGAGTTGGCAACGCTTCATCGAGCATCTTAGCACCCACGCCGCGACCGTACTTGTCATACCCATCTGCGTAGCCGATTACCGGCGGCCTCGTGAGCGAGGCCGCGCTCATTCGGTTCGTAATGGTTATTTCTAGCTTGGCGTCACCAAGGCTACCGATATTGCTCGCCTTCCAACTAATCTCGTAGGAGCCAACGATAGCGACTTCCAGGTTGGAAGGGGTCGATCCATGGATAAGGTACTCCAAGATGATTCCCAATTCGCCGATCGAATGGTTCATCCTGCTCCAGTCACCAAGGCTTTTCTTGACGACACCCCTAGTTTCTCCCAAGTACACCCTTTGAGCAATTCCCCCCAAAGCGTCTTGATAGAAAACATCCCGCCTTAGCTGCTCCGCGAAATAGTCGCCGTCGGTAAACGTATAGTTTCCGCCACGACCTGACCCGAAGGCGAGCAGCAGGTCTTCTCCAGTAGTCGATTTCTTGTTATTTTTCCTGGTCGACGACGCGCCAGTCTCGTTACCCCAGTCGATGTTTCTCTTTGTGCCGCATCCCCGGGGGCACCCGCCCGCGCCTCGACCATCGCCTGATTTCAGCGGACGAGGATCATAGCCGCGGCAGTCAAATTGGAGGCAGTCACTTGGGATCTTGCCACTCGGGTCACTGAGCGTGGCTGGATTGCCATTGGCGTACGCGTAGCCATTCCACTGCTTAGGATCCGCCAGATCCTGTAAAGGGTCGACAGAAATGAATCGACCGGTAGCGGAATCATATTCGCGCGCACCGAGCCGAGTAAGGCCAGTTTTGTTGTTCAGCGGCTTATTTAGGAAGCCGTGATTGTCGGGGTAGCTGGCATTCGCCCCGCGGCTCTCACCGTATGGGGTGTACTGGCGCCAAGTTGGAGCCTGGGCCGTGTTGTTTAGGTATAACGTGGGGGTGCCCTGAATATCCATGAGTGCGAAGGTGTAGCTGGTGCCGGAACCGGTTCGGACGCCGGCGCCCCCAGCCAGGGGGTAGTAGCGGACACCAGTGACACCTTGGGTGGTCGTGTTGAGGCTGTGTTGCTGGCCACTTGGCAGATACAGCGTGACGACCCCTGGGTCCTTCTGCATTAGGAGGTTGCCAGCAGCATCGTAGAGAGTGGAGCTGTCTCCAGCGGTACTGGCGATCGAAATCAGTTGTCCAGCGCTGTTCCAGCTGAGGGTCTGGTTTCCATTGCGAGAGTTGCGGGTGGTCATATTACCGGCGGTGTCGTAGCGATAACTGGTAGAGGCGGTCGTCGCCCCAGTGGTATTGGTAGAGGTGAGGGTGTGGGCTTGGCCCGCGCTGTTGCCGTCGTAGATGTAGTCGGTAGTGGTATCCGTAGAACCAGTCAGGCTGTGTTGGGTCTGTCCCTTACGGTTACCAAGGGAGTCGAAGGTCCAGCTGGTCCAGTAGGCGCTGTTGCCGCCGATGGTGTTGCCGACCATGCCGTGGTTAGTGGCGGTGGGGTTGGTGGTGCAGTTGTCGGTGGCTGTCCAGGCGGCGGTGAGGCGTCGGAGCTGGTCGTAGGTGTAGCACTGGGTTTCGGCTGCGGTCCCGTTGAGGCGGGTGCTGGTGTGGCGGGTGACGTTGCCGGTGAGATCGTAGTCGTAGTTCTGCTGGTCGACGTTGCCTGGGGTGGTGGGTGTGCGGGTGACGAGTTGTTGCTTGAGTCGGCCGGTGTGCTCGTCATAGGTGTTGGTGATGGCCGCTTGGTTGGGGGCGGAGCCAAGGGTTTGGCTGTTGATGCGGCCGTAGGCGTCTTGAGTAACGGCGCTGAGGTAGCCGTTGAGGCCACCGAAGTGATCTACCTGGTCAAAGGCGTCGTAGCCATAGAGGACGGTTTCGCCTGGCAGGCCACCCTTATTTGGGTAGATGGTCTTGAGCGGAAGTCCGTTGTTGGTGGTGTAGATGTAACTGAAGATGTAGGGGCCGGCGAGGCCACCTTCGGTCGGCGGGATGGTGACGGTTTCCCCGGTGGGCTTTCCAAATACGTTGAAGCCCTTGGCCTGGGTGGTGTAGGGCTGGCCATTCCAGAAGGCGGTGGCGGTGGTGAGCTGCCCCTTAGGGTTGGGCATGTTTGTGACGGCGTTGTTGGAGTTGTCGTAGAACAGGGCGGTGAGTTGGTTGCTCGCCGACTGGGCGGTTTTGGCGGCGGCGTAGCTTGCGGTTTTGCGGTTGAGCGCGTCGTAGGTGTACGACACGGTTTTGCTGCGTGAGTCGGTGGATTCGGTGAGGTTGCCGTTGCCGTCGTAGGTCATATCGGTTGTCTCGCCGGCGTCGGGGTCGTCCTTGCTGGTGATCTGGCCGAGCAGGTTGTACTGGGAGGTCCAGGGGTTGCCGGCGTTGTCGGTGAGGGTGGACTGGTTGCCGTGGCCGTCGTAGCCGTAGGTCGAGGTCAGGGCGGTCCCGCCGGTGGTGGTGAAGGTACCGGTGAAGGTGTCGGCGGGTGTGTTGAGCGTCGGTCGGCTGGTGTACTCGAGGAGTTGGCTCTTGCGGCCAAGGGGGTCGGTGACGGTGGTGGTGACGGTGCCGCCGAGGGGCGGGACCACGGTGGTGCGGTCGCCGTTGTAGACGGTGGTGGTGCTGGAGACGACGAGGTTGTCCTTGGCCTGCTTCACGATGACGGGCCGGCCCAGGCCGTCGTAGGTGGTGAAGGTTTGGCTGGGCACCGTGGAAGGAAGCTTCGGCGCGGTGACCGGATTGCCGACCGTCGGCGTGGTAGTGGGGTCCCACCATCCGTTGTAGGTCTCTTCCGTCCAGCCGCGGCTGTCGTAGAACGTGTCGGTGATCAGCCGCCCGCCCTGCGGGGTGACGGTTTGGGTTTGCCGCGGGCGTAGTTGCGCGTCGTATATGACGATCGACTTGAGGTAGCCGTTGAAGTCGTTGGCCCGCTCGGTGGTGGTGGCGGTGACTCCGGTCTTGGAGACGTCGTAGGTGAACTTGTAGTTCGCCGGTGCGGTGGTGGCTCGGGAGTTGAGCCAGACGGCGGTCACCCGGCCGAGGGCGTCGTACTTCTGGTTGGTGGCGACGGTGTTGACGTCGGTGGTGGTGACGGTCAGTCCTCGGCGTGGGTTGATCGTCGTGGTCTGGCTGTGGCCGAGCGGCTTGGCGATGGTGGTTGCGGTGGTGAGTCCGACGCTGTTCTCGGTGTAGGTGGTGGTGGTCTTGTTGCCGTTGCCGTCGTAGGTGTCCTTCGCCCGGCCGTGGCCGTCGTAGGTTGCCCGGGCGGTGGTCTGCCATGTGTAGGCGCCGCCGGTGTAGTCGGCTGCCTGCCGGGTCATGGTCACGTTGCCCTTGCTGGGCGGTGTGGTCTGCGGGAACGTGGTCGACCAGGACGTGTCGTCGTAGAAGGTGCGGGTGCGGGAGACGACCTTGGCCGGCCGGGGGACCGTCGTCGGGGCGGTGAGGGTGTTGAGGCTGCCGGGTTCGGAGGCGGGTGTGCCGGCGGTGTAGCCGGCGCAGGCCACGGAGACGGTTTCGGTGTCGCTGAGCAGGCCGACGAGGTTCTTGGTCGTGTTGACCGGCGCGTAGCTGTTTGTGGTGCACTGGTCGTATGCGGTGTTGGCGGGGACGGTGTGGCTGTAGGTGGCCTTGACCAGGCCGAAGGTGGGTGAGGAGACGGTTGCGTCGTAGCTGGTGTCGGTCTGGTTCACCCGCCAGGTGGTCGATCCGCCCGAGGTGACGGTCTGCCTGGTCTGCTCGAGTACGGGAGCGACCCAGTTCGCGGTCAGGTCCGGCAGCCCGGTCCGTTCGCGGGTGGCTGAGGACGCGGATACCCAGTAGGCGGTGATGGTGGAGTTGTCGACCGCGCCGCCTTCACCGATGTACTGGCTGTCCTCCAAGGGTCGGCCGGCGAGTTGGTCGATGTCCTCGTGGGTGCCGCCGGTGGAGTCGGTGAGGGTGACGACCGGGCCACCGTTGTTGCGGGACATGCCGCGGTGGTAGACCGTGGTGGACTTCGTGCGCCGGTCGTTGACCCCGTCGCCGGTGAAGGTCTGGACGGTGCCGTATCCGCGGAACTGCCCGTAGGTGCGGTGCTTCGCCTTGACCAGTTCGTTGTCGTCGTAGTGCCACGCCAGATCGCCGGGGTAGGCGTAGCTGGTGAACGTGCCGCCGGATCCGCCGGTCGGGTCGGTGGCGCTGACGCGGGTGACGGCGTACTTGTTGAACCAGTCGAGGATCGGTGCGGCGAGACCGTCCGGGGTCCACCGGACCGGGTAGCAGGATGTCGTGTTCGTCGCCGGGTTCAGGGTGACCGGCGTGGTGCAGGGTTTGGTCCGCTCGTAGGAGACGGTGATGACCGAGCCGGTCTCGGTGGTGATGCTCTCAAGGCGGTGCCGGTTGAACACCGGGAACCCGTCGGTGAGCGCGACACGGTTCTGCAGGCGGATACTGCCGAAGGACACCGACGGCAGGGATTTTGATTCCGTCGACCCGCCCGCGGCGAGGTCGTATCCGGTGCGGGTGATCGAGTCCAGCCACAGGGTCGGTGAGGTGCCGTCCTCGGTTTTCGGCATGGTGTGGGTGAGGGCGTAGGAGTCGACGGGTACGTGCTGGGCGCTGCCGGTGTCGTACTGCTTGGTGGTGATCGAGGCGAGGCGGACGGTGGAGAAGAACGACGGGCTCCGGGAGGAGCAGGTGACGCCGGATGCGCAGATCAGGTCGAAGGGCACGTCGGGCCAGTTCGCCTTGGTCGCGGCGCTTAGGGGCTTACAGGTGCCTGATAGGCACCGGTCGTCGATGTTGAACACGATCTGGTTCGGGACGGTGCCGTAGACGTTGCCGGCGGTGAAGCCGTAGTCGATGCGCTCGAGGTAGCTGTCCCGGACGTAGGAGTCCATGGTCGCGCCCTGGTTGCGGCCGTAGAAGTTGGTGGCCTGCTTGTAGTAGTAAGCCATGGCGTTGCCGTGGACGTCAGTGACGTAGTCCAGGTTCCACCGGCGTGCCATGGTGCACACCGACGAGGTGAACCCGGCGGACTTGTAGCACGGCCCGGACGGGTGCGGCGAGTAGACCGGCACGGTGTCGACCGACTTCGTGGTGGGCTTGCCCGACGTCCAGCCCGGGAGTTGGTTACGGCCGAACTCGTAGACGGTGCCGTCGCGGGTGGTCAGGCGCCAGTAGTCGGTGTCGTGGGTGCCGGATCCGTTGTTGGAGTTCATGACGCGGGTGATGACCTCACCGTTGTCGGACATCGGCTTCCACACCCGCTTGCCCGCGTCCCACACCAGGGTTGAGGTGGATCCGTTCAGCGACATGTTGAGGATCGGGCCGTCGTAGCAGAGGTCATTGGTCTTCTTCGGGGAGGCGGTGCCTTCCGGGTCGTCAGCGCAGGAGATGAACGACTGCTCGACGTAGGACTGGGGCGTGGACCAGCCGTCACCCACCCATGAGGCTTGGGCCTGGGTGGAGGCGGTCTGCCCGTCGACGCTGCTGGAGTTGTACGACAGGGCCACATCCGGCACCAGGCCAGTGGCTGCCGGGGGCACCGTGACCGGATAGCTGTAGGTGAACGCGCCGGAGCTACCGCCGCCGCTCCACGACCCGGACGGCTTCAGGTCGCTGGCCGCATACGTGCCCGCACCGTTTGCGGTGGTGCCCGCGGCCGCGGCCACCGCCAACACCATCGGCGCCGCCGCGCCCGCCGTGCGATCACTGGAGGATGCACCGGTCAGGGTGACCTCCGCCGACACTGTGCGCGCCTGCGTATCGTTGGTCGACTCCAGCGGCGTGGCGGCCCGGCAAGAGGCCATCTCAGGTGTGGTCAGCGCACAGGCCGGCAGCCGCACCAGCCTCAGTCGGGAGCCGTAGTTGCCCCCGTATGCCTCGGCGAAGCCGGCGTAATCCACGCCGACACGCGTGTTCCCTGATCCCTGCCCCTGCGGATACACGGCCAGCAGCACGCCGGCGACACCCGCCCGCTGCGCCGCTGTCTGGTCCAGCACCCGAACGTCCGCCTTCGGCGGCCCCGCGTACCGACCTCGCGCGGTCGTCGGGCGCACCCACACCGGAGCACTCCCAGCGCGCGCTGCCGTCGAGGTGACCCGGCTCGACGCCGATAGCGTCACCGAAGCGGCGGAGGCAGCAGGCCACCGCGTCGCGGTGGGCGTGTAGCTGCTCTTGGCGGCATTTCGTGGGGTGGTGAAGTGCGACGGGATCGGCTTGACGCCCTTGACGGCGCGTCCCGGGAACGGCTTCGGCGGCGCGGTCGGCTGCTGCGCGGCGGCGTAGGCGGGCACCCACGACCCGGCGATGACGCAGGTCATCGTGACGCAGGCAGCAAGAACTCCGCGCAGTCGTCTGCGTGCCTGCCCGTGCTGAAGACCCGGCACAGTCATCGCCACCTCACTCGGTCAAGGGGAATCGCCGGACATCCATGGCTGAGACGTCCGCACGGACTCTCGCACGCAAGGTCAACTTCCCGGCAACCCCCGAGATCACGGTAAGGTAACGATCAGGCTCTCCCGGTTCGACCAAAGGGACATCACCCATCGACAACGCCGCAATTTGCCTCGATCAACTGGTTCCCCCGCCGCCACGAGGACGCCTAAGGTCGGCCTCCGACAAGCACAGGATCCCGACGGGGAACAAAGGCGGTTGACTGAATGCTCACGACTCCTGGCCGCACCGCGCGCGCACGCGCGATATCGGTGCTGGCCGCAGCAGGCCTGCTCATGACGGCGGCGGTCACACCGGCGGTGGCGGATGAGCCCCCCTTTCCGGCTCCACCGCAGCCGGCGACGTCGGGGCGGTTGACGGTCGACCAAGCCGTGGCGCAGGCGCGTACATCGGGCAAGCCGGTCGAGGCCACAGGTGCGGCCTCCTCGACGGACATCGTGACCGCGAACCCGGACGGCACGGTCACCGTCAGCCGCTCGGCTCTGCCGCAGCGCAAGCGGGTCGGCGAGACGTGGCAACCGCTGGACGCGACGCTGGTGCGCAACAGCGACGGCACCTGGTCCTCGGCCGTCGGCTACGGCCAGGTGCGCCTGTCCGGGGGCGGCAGCGGCCCGCTGGCCACGATCGGCGACTCGGGCTTGTCGATGTCGCTAACGGCTCCGATGCCGTTGCCCGAACCGACGGTGTCCGGCCCGACCGCCACCTACGCGAACGTGCTGCCCGATGTGGATCTGCAGGTCACCGCCGACGCCCGAGGCGCGTTCTCCGAGGTCTTCGTCGTTCACACACCCGAAGCAGCCGCCAACCCGGCGTTGGCCAACCTGTCCATGGGCACGAAGACCACCGGCATCACCCTGTCCACGGACAACGCCGGCAACATCACCGGCACCGACCGCAACCGGCAGGTCGTGCTGACCGCTCCGGCACCGCTGATGTGGGACTCCACCACCGCGGCCCCGTCCGCGACCAGCAAGGCGGCCGCAGCCGGACAACGCGGTGGCAGCCATGCCACCTCGACCAGCGCCGGACCCGCACCGACGGCGCGGACCGCGCGGATCCGCACCGCCCTCACCCGCGGCAAGATCCGCCTGACCCCGGACAAGACACTGCTCACCGGACCGAAAACGGTATACCCGGTGTTCATCGATCCCACGTTCACCTGGTCGTCGTCCGGCTCGGACAATGACGGCTGGACCACGGTGGCCAAGCAGTACCCGAGCACGAACTACTGGAAGAAGACACCCGACCCGTACGGACGCATGCAGGTCGGCAACGCCGGGTCGATCCTGTCCCGCACGTTCATCAACTTCCCGATCTCCACCTCGGTGCTGGCCGGGGCCACCATCAACACCGCCACACTCAAGATCACCGAAACGTACGCCTACTCGTGCAACGCCCGCAGGGTCGACCTCTACGCCCCCGCCACGACACTGACGGCGTCGAACGCCACCTGGAACTACTGGAGCGGGCAGAGCCTCGGCTCCGTCGTCAGTCACCAGACCGTCGCCTACGGCTACAACTCCTCCTGCCCCGCCAACGGCGTCTCCTTCGACGTCAAGAGCACCATCCAGGCCAACGTGTCGGCAGGCAAGAAGCTCCAGACGTTCGCGCTACGCGCCAACGACGAAACCGACACCTTCGGCTGGAAAGAGTTCCTCGAGACCAGCCCCACCCTGGCCATCACCTACAACCACAAGCCGAACAAGCCCTCAGGCCTGACCACCTCCCCCGCCACCTCCTGCACCACCCTCGTCACCATCGGCGACGGCAACGTGACGCTGTACGCGCCGGTGTCCGACCGCAACGGCGGGGTCCTCGGCGTCCGGTTCGAGCTGTGGAAGACCAGCGCACCCGGGACCATCCTCGTCACCTCCGACCCCAATCTGCTCACGTACGGCTCCGGGTCCACCGCCGTACGCAAGGTCAGCGTCGACACGCTGCGCGCCTCGGCGGGCGGAGCCATCACCCAGTTCTCCTGGCGCGCCCAAGCCACCGACTTCAACCAGACCAGCGAATGGTCGAGCACCTGCAGCTTCAAGTTCGACCCCACCCGCACCGGCGCCCCGGACCTGCCCACCCCCGCCGAGGGCAGCACCCAGATCGGCAAGTCCTTTCCCATCACCATCTCGCCGCCGACCACCGGAACGACGCCGAGTGGTTACCTGTACCAGCTCAACGCCGGCCCACCCAGCAACCTGCCCGCCACCAACGGCAGTCTCACCATCAACATCACCCCGACTCGCTTCACTAACTCGCTGACCGTCACCAGCCTGTCCCCCGGCGGCAACATCGGCGACAACGCCGTGGTCACCTTCAACTCGACACCGGCGGCCTTCGCCGCAGACGGTGACTTCACCGGTGACGGCAACGCCGATCTGGTCACCGCCGGCGCCAAGAACAGCCTCGCACCAGGCCTGTGGCTCGGCGCCGGGGCCGGAATCTCCGGCGTCAACCGAATCGGCACCAACATCGGTGCCAAGGGCAACGGTGTGTTCCTGACCGGACGCCCGACCGACTTCAACGGCGCGCAGATCCTGTCCGGACGCTTCGGCGGCCAAGGCTTGCAGGACGTCCTCGCCTACTACCCCACCGGCACGCACGCCGGGGAAGCGGTCATCCTGCGGGGCAATGGCGACGGCTCCACCATCCAGGCACAACTCGACGGCACCTACACCGGCATCAACGCCGGCACGTTCATCGACAACCAGGGCCTCAACCCAGTACAGCTCGTCAATGCCGGCCACGGTCGCGGCCTCGCCTACCCCGACCTGATCGGCATCGCCGGCGACGCCAACGGCTACTACCTGAACTACTACCCCAACTTCGACGGTATCGGCGGCTACGGGCAGGTCGACACCCTCGCCGCCCAAGCCACCCCGACCGACGGCTACGACTGGAACACCTGGACCATCACCTCCGCCCAGACCCCCACCGGCACCAGCCTGTTCCTCTGGCAGGCCACCACCGGCAAGCTCTACCTCTGGAACAACCTGCGCTACGACAACGACGGCACCTACACCCTGCACTACACCCAGCACCTGCTCAACGGCAGCTGGAACGCGGGTAAGTCCCTGACCCTGCAGGGCGGTGACATCGACGGCGACGGCACCGGGGACCTTTGGAGCATCGACGCGTCCGGCACGGTGACACCATGGCTCGTCACCGGCCTCACCACCGACGTCGGAGTCATCACCGCCTCCACCAACCGAACGTTGATCACTGCCGATCACGCCTGGCCCTTCAACAACGCCGACGGCGGACCCGTCAGTGGCAGCAACGTCGCCACCGACGACGTCAGCACCCTGCCCGCCACCGGGGCGGGCAACGCCGCGTGGAACAGCGGCGACGTCTTCAGCCCCAACGTCACCCTCGACGGCACCAACAGCACCCTCACCACCGCCGGGCCGGCCGTTGCCACCAACGCCGACTACACCCTCAACGTCTGGGTCAAACCCAACGCCACCGGCGGCACCGTCATCTCCCAGGACGGCGTCAACACCGCAGGATTCAGGCTCTGGGCCGAAGCCTCCGACGCCAGCTGGCGAGTCGGCATGCCCCGCACCGACGCCACCACCGCAACCTGGGACACCGCCGCAGCCGCGGCCGGCAGTGTCCAAATCGGCGTCTGGACCCGCCTCACCATCTCCTACCAGAGCACATCCGGACGACTCGGCCTCTACGTCAACGACGTCAACGTCGCCACCGCAGTCCACCCCAACGGATGGAACGCCACCGGCCCACTCCGCATCGGCGCGCACAAAAACGGAACAGCCAGCTACACCGGCTACCTCCAGGGCCAGATCAGCGAAACCCTCGCCTGGAAGAGCAACGTCAGCCCTGCCCAACCCATCCCAGCCGGCCCTCAACGCGACTTCAACAGCGACGGCTACCCCGATGTCATGGCCCGCTACAGCCCGAACAAGAACATCTTCCTCTACAAGGGCAACGGAGCCATGTTCAACCCCAGCTACACCACCATCGGATCCGCCTGGTCAGGATTCGACATCATCTTCTCCCCCGGCGACTTCGACGGCGACGGCATCACCGACGTCATCGCCCGCTACACCCCCACCAAAGAGCTCTACCTCTACCGAGGCACCGGAAGAGGAAACTTCAAAACCGGGTACACCGTCATCACCTCCAGCATGGCCGCCTTCGACACCATCTTCTCCCCCGGCGACTTCGACAGCGACGGAGACGCCGACATCATCGCCCGCCACAGCACCACCAAGGAGCTCTACCTCTACCAAGGCCTCGGCGACGGACGAGTCCAAAGCGGCTCCACCGTCATCAGCTCCAGCTTCGCCGCATTCGACAAAATCTTCTCCCCCGGCGACTTCGACGGCGACGGCCACCCCGACATCATCGCCCGCATCAAAACCACCAAAGACCTCTACCTCTACCGAGGAAGCGGCAGCGGACGGATCATCTCCGGCTACACCACCGTCGGCTTCAACTGGGGCAGCTTCAACCACATCTTCTCCGTCGGCGACTTCAACATGGACGGCAACACCGACGTCATCGGCCGCTACAGCCCCACCGGCGACCTCTACCTCTACCAAGGCAACGGCACCGGCCGATTCAAACCCAGCTACACCATCATCGGATCCAACTGGTCAGCATTCGACCTCATCTTCTAACTGAACTTCAAACCCGGCACGCCCGATGAGATCGGGGACGGCCAGACGATCGAGGGGTGGACCGCCGAACACGCGGCCACCCCTCGACCGATTCCCTGCCATCCACCAACCCGCCCACGGACAACCCGAACGGGCAGATCCGAACCCCACGGTTCGTCGGCCCGCCTCGTCCTCGCCGCAGCCCGCCGAACCCGCAAGCAGCTCAAGGAGAAAGCCCGCACGAACCGACCCAACCGCCAGCCGCGAAGCAGGGGGACACGGTCACGCCGCTGACCGCCGCCGGCCGCGCCGTGGCGAGGCGGGCAGGTCGTCGGACGGCGGGGCCGCCGCAGCCAGGTCGCCAACTTGCAGGCCACCCAGGTATCGGCGAACGATCTGGGAAAGAGCCTCGCCGTTGAGGTGCGCGTCGGCAACTAGGGCCGACAACAGCTGGGCCCGGCTGACCGGGACTCCTTCAGCTGCCACCAGCGCGACGAGCAGATCCAGATGATCATCTACCTCAGCGGGCCACTGCACTGAGGTCGTCCGACGTGGCGAGTCTTTCAGCAGATCCACGCGTCACCTCGCTCTCTACCCATCAGAAGTTTATTTAATATATAGTAGCTATATGAGGCAGGCCGTACTCGAGCACGAGCGAGAGCTTCCACCAGCAGGTGGTCGAGAGGTCATCGTGGCAGGCCGCCTGCTGCAGCCGACCGCGGTTTTCGACACGTACTGGCGCTTTGCGGTCGCGCGGCAGAGCATCTACCTGGCGCGGCTTCGAGGGGCCCCGGCACCGTGGACCACCGATCCAATCCTGGGCCAGCACCGCTTCACGAACTGCTACCGCGCTGCCGACCGCGTGAGCCAGTACCTGATCCGAGACGTGATCTACACAGGCGACCAGGCGTGGGAAGAGGTCTTCTTCCGGACGGCCCTGTTTAAGCTGTTCAACCGGATCTCGACCTGGCGCATCCTAGGCGCCGGTCTCGGACCCCCGTCTTGGCGGGACTACCGGTTCGCCGACTACGACAGGCTCCTGACGGAGGCCTTCACGGCGGGTCAGCGACTGTACTCGGCTGCCTATGTGATCCCGCCGCCGCAGTTCGGCGAGGCTCGCAAGCATCGCAACCATCTGCGGCTCATTGAAGCGATGATGACCAGCGGTGTGCCCGAGCGCCTCCAGTCGGCCGAAAGCATGCGCGAGGCCTTCAGCATCTTGCGGGCACTACCCGCCTTCGGCGATTTTCTCGCCTATCAGCTCCTTATCGACCTGAACTACACGTCCACCCTCGGCTTCGACGAGATGGATTTCGTGGTTGCCGGCCCCGGAGCGCGCGACGGCATCCGGAAGTGTTTCGGGCCCGCCGCTCACGGCATCGAGCGGGACATCATCCGCTACGTCGCGGACACGCAGGAGGAGCACTGGTCGCGGCTAGGCCTGACGTTCGACACGCTCGGTGGCCGGCGGCTGCAGCTGATCGACTGCCAGAACCTGTTTTGCGAGGTCGACAAGTATGCCCGTGTCGCCCACCCCGACGTTGCCGGAATCAGCGGGCGCACTCGGATCAAGCAGTCCTACCGCTACGCCCTCGAACCAGAAGCCCTGACTGCGTGGTTTCCACCGAAGTGGGGCATCAACGGTCGGCTCGATCAGTGACGCCGCCGCCCGACGCCACAGATCCCGCCGGAACGTCTATCTTTTCTGCTCAAGGAGCGCATGATGCCGCAGAACTTGCCGACCCCGGCTGACCCGCCGTACGCCCACGCCGTGACGGCCCTCGCGACGGCGCTGGACAGCCTGGGTGCCCGCATCTACCGCGACCTTCACATCGAGAGCACTGACCTCGCGGCCCGCGGCGTCGACCCCCAGGTGACGGCGATGCTCACTAGCTTCTCCACGTACGCGGAAGATTGTCTCGCGGTGCTGGACGACCCTGCGGTCCGAAACGCCCTCGATGCTGCGATGGCTCACCGACCGGCGTGAGCGCGACTGTCCGGACGCCTTACCGGACGGACACGCTCGGCGTGAACTGTTTGATGATGGCCCGGACCGGCAGGACTGGATTCTCCAAGCGGACGAGCCCGGCCACGACGGTGAGCTGACCGACCTGGAGGTTTGTCTGCTGGGCAACGTAGGCGAGAAGCCGACCGAGGCCGAGGTAGTTGCCGTACCCGCGCTCGAGCAGGTACTGGCTGCGATAGGTCGCAAGTAGGTGCAGCCGATCGTTCTTGTCGAACTGGAACGAACAGTGGCTCAGACACGGGAACGCCATGGGGCTGTTATCGGTCCCAGGAACGTAGATCTGACTGGCGTTGGTCTCGGAGTCGTCCCCGCCGGCGATGCCGACCTCATACCGGGCTCGTCTCGGGCCTGGCGTGCGGCGTTCGATTCCGACTCGGTCGATGACGGCGCCGATCTGATCGAACGGGCCGTTCTTGGTGGGGTAGTGGATCAGTCGGCTGAAGTAGGTGGCACCCCGCTCGTTCTTGGGAAACCTCCGCAAGACCGGCAGGATCCGAAGGTACCGCTCGACGAGTTCGGCATGGTTCTGGCTCGAGGCGGCGATGCCTACCGGAAAGATGGTGTTCGCGACCGTCTCGATGGTCTGCAGATTCCCCCTCCGCAGAATCTCGTCGACCGCCGTCCTGGTCTCAGCGTTCTCGGCCACCGGGTCGTCGATGTGCACGACCGCGTGGAATGCCTCCCGGCGGGGCTGGGCGTCAAGCTGCGCTGCGGCGGACAGCCACGCGGCGGAGACATCCGGGGCTTGCACGGTGATGATCGTCATCGCCCCGCCCTCACGGCCGGCCCGATCATGAGTGGCGCTCGTCGACTCGCGATGAGACCCTCACGCGATGGCGGTGTCGCCATCAGGGTGACTGACCACTGTTCCGAACCGCTGTCGGATGTCAGTGTGAGCGTTGATTCAGTGGCGATGTCGTCGACGATGTCGAACTCTGCTCCCTCTCCCGGCGCGACCGTCTGCGGCTCGACGCGCATCGTGACCCCGACGGGACCGGTGAAGGTCGGGGACGAACCGAGCCACGGCGCGCGGACGATGAGGCGATCGCCGCGATCGATTGGCAGACGGCAGCCCTCCGTCAGGCCAGTCAGATCCCACACCCGAGCCGGGAGATCTCGACGACGACCGCAGAGCTGGGCACGCATCCGTGCTGGCGGGACACCCGCCCAATCGCTGCCAACGCCTGGTGGAATCATCCGGAGACTCCCGAGGTGGCGCACCGTGCCGCGGTATGACGTGCCCAGGTGCAGCGACAGCTGGTAGGCGTCCATGGCCTCCCGCGGCACGTCGAGGCCGAGCCGGATGAGGGCCGTCTTGACGGCGGGGATGGGCATCAGGAACCACGCCGCGAACGCCTCGGCCTGCTTCTCCTCATCGGACCACTGCGTGCCTCGCGAGGAGGCGAAAGGGTCGAGGCCCTCGGCCACGCAGTTGCCGTGACCCATCTCCGCGTGGCCGAGTTCGTGGGCGGCCGAGTGACGGATCGTCGCCTCGCTCATCCTGCTGTTGAGCAGGATGCCACCGTGCCGACCTGGCTGCGGTGGGACAAATGCACCGAACAGGTTCGGCATGTCCTGGCCCATGACCATCAGGCCCGACAGTTCGAGGGCCCCGAAGGCGTCGACGTACTCATCCTCGGAGAGCCCGAGCCGGCGGCGCAGATTGGCCGCGGCGATCCCCGCGACTCGGTGAGCCATCAACCAGTTCATGATGCGGCTCCACGGTTGTCCGGGTTGGTTCGGTCGTCGTCCTCCGCGTCCGCCTGGTAGGACAGCTCAAGAAACGCCGCGAACTTCATGACCTGATCGCGGTCCTCCTGCTTGAGGTTGGTCAACCGGCGGGCCAAGCCGATCACGGCGTGTTCGGCGGGGACCGCGTCGAGGTCCTCGTCCAGAAAGTAGCTGATCGGATAGCGATACAGCCGCGCGAGTTTCTTCAACTCAAAGCTGTCGACCCGCCGACTGCCACGCTCGATCTCGCCGATGGCGGTTCGCGGTATCCCGGTCTGCTCGGACACCCACTGTTGAGTGAAGTTGAGGTACTCCCGAACGTCCTTCAGACGCTCGCCGAGGACCCCCCACTCGCCGGAGCGCCCTGTCTCCGGCCTTGATTCCGTCTTCATGACTTGCTCCGTTCCTCAACGGCGCAGGCGAGACGGACGACCTCCGCGAACGCACGCACCGACCGTGTTGACCGCGCGGAGTCGACATCTGCCGGCACCTCGACGCCGAACTCGTCTTCCACCTTCACCAAGATCTCGACGATGCGAAGCGAGTCGATCGGCATCTCCCAGCCCTGCTCCTCGAGAGCGTCGCGCACATCCCCCTCGGACTGCCCGCACTCCTCGGCCAACAGTCGGATGACCACATCAACGATCGCCTCGACCGTCGGACTAGCTGTGTGCTGCACGACCCTCCCCGATCATGTCGGAAAATCCGCCATCATGGTGGAGGATACCACGTCTGTGCGATACTCGGACTCGATGTCGGAAATTCCACCATCGACAGGAGGGGATCGCGCGTGGAGATGAAGGCGTACCAGCGCTCGGCGATCAAGACCGTCCAGGCACCCCAGACCGGCCAGAACGCTCTCGCCGTTGCGCTGTTCGGTCTCGCGGGAGAGACCGGCACGGTCCTGACCCACTACAAGAAGCATCTGCGCGACGGGCCGGCCGACCCGGCGTTCCGCGTACGAATGCGTGAGGAGCTCGGCGACGTGCTCTGGTACGTCTCCGCCGCGGCCCATCACCTCGGGCTCGACCTCGACGACATCGCCACGGCGAACCTCAGCAAGATCACCGATCGCTGGCGGCACACCCCCGCAGAAGCCATCCCGTTCGACACGGGCCACGACGACCACGAACAACTTCCTCGACGCGCCCAGTTCGTCTTCACCCTGACCAAAGGTCCGAACGGCCGCGAGACCTCGGTCCTCACCCTCGACGGCGCCACGGTAGGCGACCCGATCACCAACGCGTCCCACATCGCCGACGGGTACTGCTTCCACGACATCTTCCATCTCGCCTACGCCGCCGTGCTCGGCTGGTCCCCCGTCATGCGATCCCTGCTCAAACGCAAGCGCCGCAGCAACCCCGAGACCGACGAAGCCGAGGACGGCGGGCGCGCCATCGCCATCGAGGAGGGCATCTCGGCCCTCGTCTTCTCCTACGCCAGCCGACACCAGTACCTCGACGGCAAGGACCACGTCGACAACGAACTGCTCGACGTCATCCACGGCATGGTCGCCCACCTCGAAGTCGGCGCCCACCGCGCCGCCGACTGGGAGAAAGCCATCCTCACCGGCTTCACCGCCTGGCGCGCCCTCCGCCGGCTAGGCGGCGGCACCGTTGACCTCGACCTCGACACCCAGACCCTGACTGTGGCCGAACCTGATGCCCAGACCACGCCCAGCGAAGACGGCCCCAACGCCCGCGAGTTCAAGGACGTCGTCACCCGTCTGCATCGCGAGAAGGACGCCGCCTACGGCAACTCGTGGAAGCGTCGCGGGGAACTGATCTCGATCCTGGCCAACATCGCCCGCAAGGTCGACCGACTTCCCCACGTCGCCGCCACCGCCTCATCCACCACAGACGAGAGCGCTCTCGACACCGTGGTCGATCTCTACGTGTATGCGCTGAAGTACCAGACATTTCTCGCGGACACCGACCCTGCCCTCTTTCCGGAGATCCTTCCCGCGCGAGACGACGGAGTCCTCTGGAGCGACGGCACCGACGGCCTCGAACGCCTCCTCGCCGCAGCCGATCTCTCATGCCTCGACACTGACGAGCACCAGCCGATCGCCGACCTGGTCGACTCCATCGAGAACACATTCGCAGCCCTAGACCGATGCTGCACCAATCTCGACCGGTTGGCACCGCCACCCATCCGAGCCGGCCACGCCGCCGCTCTCGCAGACCGATCCGCACACCTCGTCGCGGCCCTGAAAGGCCTGCATCCCAACCTGTTTGATCGATTCGCATCTGCGTGGCACGGCATCGCACGTGTCAGGTAGAAACCCGAATCAGATTCGTGAGCGGTTGCCCTGGCCCCCGAGGCCACAACACACGCCTGAGGCACTTCCTCCTTATCAAATAGGTCTAGCACATGCCGACAAATCACTCTCAATAACTACAATCTCCCGCTCTTTCTGCGGCAAGGTGCTGCTGCTGCCTACGCCAAACGAAGGGACGAGAAACATGAATAGCCAGGGTGCAGTCATAAAGCGGTGTGGTTGCCTCAACCCGGCGACCAGCCGGCCGCTGGGCAAAGCGTGCGCTAGGCTGCCGGAGCCCAACCACGGGAGCTGGTACTTCCACTGCTCCACCCGGAACCTTGTGGGTCAGGTCGAGCGGGTGCGTCGGGGTGGCTTCCCGTCACCGGAGGCGGCCCAGCAGGCGCGCGATGAGTTGCTCGCGCTGTCACGGGAAGAGCAGGCGGGCCGGTCGTGGACCGTCGCTCGGTGGCTGCGTTACTGGCTGTCGACCCGAACCCGCATCCGCGCGACAACGCGGATGCACTACACCCGGGACGTAGAAACATTCCTGATCCCGCATCTCGGGCAGCTCATCCTCGGCGATCTGACCGGACGGCAGCTCAACGCCGCGTTCGCGCAGATCGCCGTCACCCACAACCGGGCCGGACAACTACAGACGGCCTGCACCCTGCACCACGTACACACCACCCTGCGGGCGGCCCTGAACGCCGCCGTCCGCGAGGGACTGATCAGCGACAATCCGGCCCGCCGGGTGGAACTGCCCGCCCGGGACCGCCCGCAGACCCTCGTCTGGACCGAGGCGCGGGTCGCCGAGTGGAAGGCCACGGGGACGCGGCCCACGGTCGCGGTGTGGACCGCGGCGCAGCTGGCCGCGTTCCTGGACTACGTCCGCGACGACACCCTCTACCCGCTGTGGTGGCTGATCGCCCTGCGCGGCCTGCGCCGCGGTGAGGCCGCCGGCCTACGGTGGGCCGACGTCGACCTGCACGAAGGGCACCTCGCCGTGGTACGGCAGCGGACCACCGCCGGGTATGACGTCATCGAAGGACCACCCAAGTCCACCGCCAGCCGCCGCACCGTCGCCCTCGACCAGCACACTGTGCAGGTGCTGCGGCAGCACCTCACCCGCCAACAAGAACGGCGCGACCGACGCGTCGCCGCCGGGAAGGTGTGCCACGACGGCGGGTACGTGTTCACCGGCCCCGACGGACTGCCCCTGCACCCCGGCTACCTCACCCAACGCCTCCGCCTCCTCGTTGACCGGGCCGGACTACCACCGATCCGCCTGCACGACCTTCGCCACGGCGCCGCCACCCTCGCCCACGCCGCCGGCGCGGACATGAAAACGGGTCTGCTGCACCGATAGGTGACATCTGAGATGGCTTGCCCTGACGGCGAGCTGGAAGGATGTCGCTGTGCCCAAGCCCTATCCCCGAGAGTTCCGCGACGATGTCGTGCGGGTGGCCCGTGACCGCGATCCGGGCGTGACGGTCGAGCAGATCGCCAAGGACTTCGGAGTCCACCCGATGACGTTGTTCAAGTGGATGCGCCAGGCTGACGTCGACGCCGGAACCAGACCGGGTGTCAGCGGCGGCGAGTCAGCCGAGCTGCGTGAGGCCCGTAAGCGGATCAAGCTGCTGGAGCAGGAGAACGAGGTCCTGCGCCGGGCCGCGGCTTACCTGTCGCAGGCGCATCTGCCGGGAAAAGGCTCTACCCGCTCGTGAGCGAGCTGGCCGCCGACGGGGTCCCCGTGGCGGTGACGTGCCGGGTATTGACCATCGCTCGTCAGCCCTACTACCGGTGGCTTGCCCGCCGTGTCACAGACGCCGAACTGGTGGCGGCGTATCGGACGAACGCGTTGTTCGACGCCCATCGCGACGACCCGGAGTTCGGCTACCGGTTCCTGGCCGACGAGGCCCGCACTGCCGGCCAGCCGATGGTCGAACGCACCGCCTGGAAGATCTGCTCCCACATGGGCTGGTGGAGCGCGTTCAGCAAGCGCAAGCGCCGGGGCAAGGGCGGCAAGGTCGGTCCGCCAGTGCACGACGATCTGGTACGCCGCGACTTCACCGCCCACGGCCCGAACCGGTTGTGGCTGGCCGACATCACCGAACACCGAACCGGCGAGGGCAAGCTCTACCTGTGCGCGATCAAGGACGTGTGGTCCCACCGGATCGTCGGCTACTCCATCAACTCACGGATGAAGTCTCGCCTGGCCGTCAACGCCATGCACAACGCCGCAGCACGCCGCGGTGACGTGGCCGGCTGCGTGCTGCACACCGACCGCGGATCGCAAGGCGGATTCAACCGGTCCTCGCAACACCAGCTTGTTGGAGCGATTGTAGGTGTTGATCGAGGGCTTCGGCTGGTGTCTTCCAGTCGAGGGTTTTCCGGGGTCGGCTGTTGAGGGCGTGGGCGACGGCGTTGATCTCGTCGGCGCTCCATCGGGACAGGTCGGTGCCTTTCGGGAAGTACTGCCGCAGCAGGCCGTTGGTGTTCTCGTTGGTGCCGCGTTGCCAGGGGCTGTGGGGGTCGGCGAAGAACACCGGCACGCCGGTCTCGACCGTGAAGCGTGCGTGCGCGGACAGCTCTTTGCCGCGGTCCCAGGTCAGTGACCGGCGCAGTTGTTCGGGTAGTTGGGTGATCGTCTCGGCGAGGGCTTTGCTCATCGTGATAGCCCCGTATCCGGCGAGGGCGGGGCCGTTCTTCGTCCGCGGGATCACGCCCCAGCCGGCCTCACGAGGCAGGTGGACCAGCAGCGTGAACCTCGTGGTCCGCTCGACCAGTGTCCCGATCGCGGAGCGCTGCAACCCGATGATCAGATCTCCTTCCCAGTGCCCAGGGACAGCCCGGTCCGCGACTTCGGCGGGCCGTTCACTGATCAGGGTGCCGCTGGTGACGTGGGCCCACGCGCGTTGCTTCGCGCGGGCTCGGGGAACACGAAGCGCCCGGCCGGTCCGCAAGCAGGTGACGAGTTCTCGCTTGAGGGCGCCCCGGCTCTGGACATAGAGCGCCTGGTAGATCGCCTCGTGGCTGATGCGCATGGACTCATCCTCCGGGAACTCGGCCCTGAGCCTGCGGGAGATCTGCTCCGGGCTCCACCCGGTTGTCCATGCCCGATCGGCCCGGTGGGGCTTGTTGCGGCCCTTCCACTGCGGGCCCTGCGGGCCGGTGACCGGTCGACCGTCCGGGGTCCGGATCGCGCCGGCAAGCCGTTGCTGGACGTACTCTCGCAGCTGGTCATTGGCCAGCAGCTTCGCGGTCTTCGGCCGGCGGGCTCGGCGTTCCGCATGCCACTGCGCGGTCGTGGCCTTGTAGTCCAACCGGTAGGTCCGGGTCGAGGCGTTGCGCCGTAACTCCCGCGAGATCGTCGACGGGTCCCGCCCGAGCTGGCGTGCGATCGCACGCACGCCCAAGCCCTGCGCTCGCGCCAGGGCGATGTCCTCTCGTTCGCTGAACGACAGATAGCGGCCCGACACCGTCGGCGGCAACGCAGGATTCACGCCGCCAGCGTGCCGGAACCACCGGAAGGCCACCGGAGACGACACACCCGCCACCGCGGCCGCGTCCTCGGTCATCACACCGGAACGGATCGCAGCCCAGAACTTGACCCGGTCCTGACGCCACGCCACTGTCGGCCGTCCCGGCGAAGGTATCTGCCCCCGATACTCCCGAACCCGTTTCTGCCCCGGCCCATAAGCCATCGCTTCACCTCTCCGACGAGGTGTTGCGAGGACCGGTTGAATCCGCCCAATTCCGAAGCCGGAAATTCGTCCACGCCCTCAACCAGCACAACATGACCGGGTCGATGGGCAGGGTCGGCGCCGCCGGCGACAACGCTGCCATGGAATCCTTCTTCGGCCTGCTGCAGAACAACGTCCTCGACCGCCGAACCTGGACGACCCGGCAGCAGCTGAGGACCGCGATCGTGACCTGGATCGAGCGGACCTACCACCGCCGCCGACGCCAACGATCCCTGTCCCGGTTGACCCCCATCGAGTACGAGACCATCATGACCCCACCGGCCAGTCAGGCCGCGTGACTGAACCTGTCACCTATCGGTGCAGCAGACCCGCTGCTCCACCTGCGCGTGGCCGTGGCCAGCAGCCGAGCGGTGACCTCGTCGACCTGTTCAGGTTCGCCGCCGACCCGACCGCTCGCTAGCGCCAGGGCCATGCGCTGTGGATAACTCCGATGCCTGTGGATAACCCCCTGATCATGGCCGGATCTGCTAGCACGCCTGTTGTCCAGTCCGGGCGTAGTTGGCCAGTCCGCTTGAAGGTGGCCAGCGGCGTGGCCACGTCCGCTTGAAGGTGGCCACCGGTGCGGTGCCGGGATGCTGCGCGCGGTGCCCGATCGAAGCGGCGGAGGCCAACCTCATGGGCGCAGGATGCCGCAGTGTGATAACTGTCAACGCATGGATGGCAACCCGCCGGATGGCTACCCCCTGCCCTGTGTATATCGGCCGATCAGCGGGCGCATCCTGACAAAGATGCCCTATGACGGTGGCAGCAATCGCGGCTGGCTTCATAACCACCTGGGTGAGTTGATCCGGCCCGAACATCAGGGCAAAGGCGTGTGGGCAATCGCCCGGACCCACCTGCAAGACCTGATCGACGGGCTGGCCGGCCGTTTCGGCCACGTCGACGTCGTGATGGACTTCCGGACCGCCGAGCGGTGCGACAGACGATGCCAGCGTGCCGAGCACGACGAGTGCACCTGCTCCTGTCTGGGGGAAAACCACCGTGGCGCCGCGTATTGGCGGAACTGGATCGAAGTCGGGGAAACCACGCTCGTCGCCGCCGGTGAGATTCAGCGTCGGCACCTGCGTGTGCTGGCGCGCTGAGCAGCGCCGGTCGCAGGAGCGGCGGCACCACAGAATTGGCCAGGTTCGTCCGGACGGTCTTTTCCGAGGCCGTCCGGACAGACTTGTCCCGCCCTAGATCAGCCGCACAGGCAGTGGCCAACTTCGAGCGGACCGGACACCTGTCACCAGCAGCGATTGAGCACGGACCGCAGGGGCAGACCCGAGGGGACTGCACGTCGCGGGGTGATCCCCGTTCTTCCTCCCTGCCCGGCCAGCGTCGAGCGTGCTGCGACCCCTCGCTGGCGCATGCGTTGTCGCGGATCTCCGCCCGAGGCGGCCCACGTCTCTCCCACGATAGTGTGGGGGGGGGCGGAAATGAGCGGCACCGACGGTCGGCGTGGTGGGGGCTGGCGGCAGGTGTCGGGCTGGCAGCTGCACTGGACCGTGGCCGGCATCGAAGGCGTGTTGTAGTCACGGTTTGCAATTGACCACCTGACCACGGATCGGGCCGCGCTCGGCCGCTCGGGTGGCGATTGGTTTAGTACGGTCGTTGCATGAACGCACCAAGCTTCTCCGGACCAAGGCAGACGCAACTGCCGATCATCGCCGTGGCCAGCGGTAAAGGCGGAGTTGGCAAGTCCAGTGTTGCGGTAGCGATCGGACGCGAACTGGCTCGATCCGGCCGCAAGGCTGGACTGGTGGACGCTGATATCGCCGGTCCCGACGTGCCGCGCATGCTCGGCCTGCGCCGCGACGTGCCGGCCAAGACAATTACTCTCGCGCGGTGGGCGGGCGGGGGCCGAGGCGGCTCTGGGTTGGAAGCGATGGAGGTTGACGGCCTCAAGGTCGCGTCCGCGGGCTTCCTCATGGCCGGCAACCAGGGACTCGCGCTCGGGTCGGACCTTAGCGACCTCATGCTTGGCCGGCTGATCAAAGAAACTGACTGGGGCGATGTCGAGGTGCTCGTGGTGGACCTGCCGCCCGGAATCAGCTTCACGCAGCAGGGCGTGCTTTCCGGCGCTGGGAGGGTGACGACGATCCTAGTGGTGACGCCGGCGGAGGTCTCCCATTTGGACACGAGCCGTGCCTTGAGCACGCTGCGTGAGGTGCGGACGCCGGTGCTGGGTGGGGTGGAAAATATGGCTTACTTCACGTGCCCCTGCTGCGGCGAAAAGACTGAACTGCATGCGCCAGCACCCGACGAGCGCACCATTTGGGCCAGTGGCGTCGAACGGCTCGCGCGGCTTCCGTTTCGACCGGACGCGGCGATCGATCCTGCCGATCTCGCCCCTGTCCTCACGGCTGTGGCGGCGCATATCGCAGCGTGATTAGCTGGCGACGCGCCATCGGGATGCCGGCCGTTAGTGAGATCGCCGGGGCAGGCGCGTAACGCCGCGGGCATGTTCGAGGGCCTCTGCGAGGTCATGAGCCTGCAGGGTGAGCCGCTGGATGTTCGCGATTGCCACTTCGAGGTTGGCGGCGAGGTTTTCGTTGTCACGTCGGAGGCGGACGTTCTCTTGCCGCAGACTTGTCAGGGCGGTGCTGCCGGCGGTGTGTGCTGCTTGGCCTGGTGCGGCTAAGTCGGTCGCCAGTTCGGCGCAGATGGTGGGGAACCGGCGGCGTAGCGTGGTGTTGGGCAGCCCGAGGCGCCGGGAAAGGGCAAGGACGCTGAGTCGGACGCCGCCGGTGGCGGCGTCCTCGCGTAGTTCGTTCAGTGCGGTGCGGACGTCGTCTTCGGTGATCGTAGATGGCTGGGTCATGGGGCCTCGGCGGGATTGTGGCGGGCGAGGAACGTGGCGATTCTGTCGCGTCGGGCGGTGAGCCGATGATGCAGGAGCGGCGGCAGCAGCGGTTGTCGGTTGAGCTCCGCTGCGATGTTCCCGACTTCGGCTTGTAGCGCATCCCGGTTGTCGGGGGTCAGCGCGGTGTTCCGGCAGTCGAGGGGCTGGCAGCTGGCCTGGGCCGGGCGGGTGGTGCCGCGCAGGTCCGGCTGGGGGTGACACATGGCCTTGGCAGCGTCGAAGACGCAGGTGCTGTAGTCGCCGGGGTAGATGTGCGGGTCGCGGCGCTGCATGAGCCGCTTCAAGCGGGCGTGGTCGGTGACGACGGAGCCCGCGAACGTGGTGCCGTGCAGCGGATCAGCATGGTTCACATTCTGTGTTGCGTCTCGGAACTGGGTGATGCGGCGGTTGGCTTCGGCTGCGGCAGGGCCGGTCAGTTCGGGGTGGTCGTGGCCGGTGGTCATGGCGAGCAGATGTTCGCCGCGGGCGAGGGCTTGTTCGGCTTCGACTTCGGCGCGGAACCCAGAGTCAGAGGTGCCGGCGTAGCCCTCGAACATCTGGATGCTCAGGTGGCGGTATTGGATGGCTCCGGCGATCGCGCCGCCGGGGCGGCGGGCGATGTGCCAGGCCAGGGTGCGGCGGAACTGCCTGGTCTGCAGCCGTTGCCCTGCGAGCATCGCTGGGATGGTGTCGGTGCGTCCGTGGTCGTGGCAGTAGGTGTTGATCCAGGTGGCGAATTGGTTGATCAGGTCGTTGGTGCGGCCGACGTGTTGGGCGCCGCTGGGCTTGGCTTCGTCGACGTTGCCCGCGACGGTGCGGAACAGTGCGTCAGCGCTGACAGGCTGAAGGCGTTCGAGGACCTCGACGGCGCGTGCGGCGGCGGCGCCGATGACCCAGTTGGCGGTGGCGCCTGCCGGATCGGATTCACCTTTAAACGCCAGGCTGGTGATCGTCCATCGGTAGGGGGCGCCGGTGCTGTCGCGGTGGACGTGCACGCAGTTGCGGCGTAGGTGCTTGAGTTCGCTGTCGCGCATCCCGGACAGGTAGGCGATGGTGATGTAGCAGGCGGTCTGCAGCAGGATCGCCAGGGGCACGGCGCCATGGGGGTCCTTCGTCGATCGGCCGATGTAGGGCAGCCAGGGTTGGCCGTCGAGCTGCGCGGTGATCGCGACGGGCAGCGGCGGTGAGGAGGTGACGCCGTTGCGGACCGCGGCGGCGTCAACGCGGTCCTTGTTCGCGGGCTGCTGGAGAGCTTGTGGGCTGCAGCCGATCTCAGCGGCCAGCGCGGTGTAGTTGATCTTCCCCGCGTGGCCGGGCAACGGCTGGCCCGAGCTTCGATAGCGGTCCAGGATTGCGCGAAGCTGTGCTTGGACGGCTGTGCGGGCCAGCCGCGTGCGTCGTGGCGGGTTGCGGTGCTCGTGCCAGTGCGCGCGGGCGGCGATGATGTCGGATGCGAAGTCGTCAACGAACCGCAGGCACCAGGTCAGCAATGGTCCCATTACGTCCTCGGGGATCCGCGGCGTCGTGTTCTCCGCCTGGCGCCGTTTGCTGTTGCCCCACCCGTCGGCGTCGAGGGGATCGAGGGCGAGCCGGTCGGTGGGTAACACGGTGCGGAAGCGCCAGAGTAGCCTCACCGCGACTTCAGCCACCTCCCGTGTAGCGCCGCTGTCGATGACTGTGCTCATGTGGATGGCGTAGGCCGCTAGATCGTCCGTGGTCAGCTCATGCAGTGCTCGACCGGGCCGTTCAGGTTGGGTGGCCAGCCATTGGGTGAAGCGTTTGAGGTCGACCAGGTGCCGGCGAATCGAAGTGATCTTCGGCCGGGTCTCGTTCGGCGGCAGGTCGTCGCTGAGCATGACAAAACAGAGTTCCTTGACCGGCGTGCGGTAGCCGGCAGGAACCTGGGCGAAGTTGAGCACCACCGCCCGCTGCTGTTGCTGGAAGATCCCTGGCGTGAGGTCCCAGACGTCCTCACCGAACCGTGAGGTGTCCTGCAGCCGGTGGCCCGGTCGCAGCGGCCGGCCGGCCAGCACCGGCCGGTCCTGCCACTCGTGTTGCCGGATCGGTGGGTGCGGGGTGTTGCCGGGAAGTGGGGCGGGAGAGGTCACGGGCGTTCCCACGGTTCATCGGTAAGGTCGAGCATGGCCGGCGGGACCGGCGTTCGTCGGGCGCGCGCGACCTCGGCTGGGGTGAAACGAGGCAGGACGTCGGTGCGGATCGCGGCCCAGGCAGGCCCGTAGCGCGCCCACCACTGCTCCTCGGTCATCAGCTGTCGGCGCTGGTCGAGCTCGGCGAGCAGCGCCACCAGCCGTGGCAGGTGGCTGCGGTCGATCAGGCAGTTCCCGCAGTGGAAGCAGTCGAGAAACGATGCCCGGCAGATCCGTCCGGTCGCCGGATGCTCGGCGGGGTCTTTGCAGTCCGACCATGGCCCTTCCTGGCTGGCCGCGGATGTCCTGTGCGTCGAGGGCTCCTGCGCGACGGCGGGGGCGCTCGGGCGGGCAAGACTCTGCCGGTGGGCGTCCAGGGCAGCGCGTTCCGCGGCGCCGATGGCTTCGCCGGTCACCTCCTGCGCCCACTCACGGGCCACCGGGTCGGCCCGTAGATAGTTGCGGAACAGCACCGCCGCGGTGTTCGACCGCGCCGCTGAGGGCAGGTGCCCTCCGAGCGTTCTCGTGCGGCGGACTTCGACGCTGGTCCGCAACCGTTTGAAGGTGACCGCTAACGGTTGCTCGTCATCACCGCGTAGGCCATGGTGGTCGATGCCCCACTGGCGGACCTCGATCCCTGCGGCCAGCGCCGCAGCGAAGGGATTGCTGATCTCGTTGGCGGTCGCGTTGCGGCCGCGGCGTAGGTTGCGCCAGACCGCCCAGAACGACGACGGGTCGGCGCTGAGAGCGCGGCCACGGGCCATCATCTGGTGCAACAGCAGGTAGAGGCCGCCCGGATGGTGTAATTCCCGGCCAGGTGGGCCGATCTCCCAGGTCGCGGTCTGGAACCACTTTCCGTCACCGCTGCGGCGTTTGGTCAGCCGGACCTCGACCGCGTTGCCGTCGAGGAGTCGATGTTGCGCGGGCAGCTCCTTGATCGTTTCGACGTTGCGGCCGGTCACCGCGACGAGCAGGACCAGCAGCGCCGCAACGTCGCGGCGCGTAACGAACAACGGCTCGGCCAGCCGCTGCCGTTGAAAGAATCCGTTGCGTCCCTGTCCGTCAGGCGCGGCAAGACCGAGGGCGGCCATCTCGCTCAGCCGCAATCCTTCCATCCGCTCAGCGTTTGTCAGTCGTTCCGCATTGGTCTGGAACCGCTGCAGCATTTCCTCCGCAGCATTTACATGTAGCCGGGCCAGCAGCTTCACGGTATCGCCGCGGGCGGCGTGAAGGACCGAGGCCAGTTCCCGGTCGCTGTAACCCGGAGTGTTGTCGGTCGGAGTGCCGGCGCTGCGGATCCGCAGCGCGTTGATGGCCGTCTCATCGACGATGCCCGCCGCAGGCTGCAGCCGGAGCAGCCGCCAGACGTGGTCCGCGGTGGTGGCTCCATAAACGGTGCCCAGCCGGTTGGTCTCGCCGGCGGTGAAGGCGTTGACGTGCGCGACGGTCAACTCCGACGGGCGCTGCGGGGGGTCGGCGAGGGCGGCGAGGAATCGTAGGAACTTGCGCAGGTTGTTCCATGCCGCCAGCGATGACGACGATGTCCGCAGCTGCCCGCTCGCCCCGACCCGCTGGGCCAGCACCTGCGCCAGGACGCTGTGCCAGCCCGGCAGTGGGCATTCCGCGAAATCGAAGGTCCTGCGGCGGTGGTCTTCGCCCTCGAACTCGACCGTTGGGCTGCCGCCGTGCGTCTGGTGGACCAACGTCGGCGCGTAGGTATCGCTGGGCAGCGCGGCGCTCACCCCCGGTCGGGTGCTGCCGCGCCCCGTGCGGGTCACGCCCCCACTCCGGCATCATGCACTGCGGCCTCCTGCGAGGTGTCCCAACTGTCTGGCACCAGCGTCATCCGGGTATGCATCTCCAGCTCAGCCAGTGCGTGCAGATAAATCTGTGTAGTGACCGCCGACCGGTGACCGAGCCGACGCCGAACCCAGTCCAGTGGGTCGCCGAAGATCCGGGTGTAGTGCTCGCGCTGCTGCGGCACCAACTCGGCCAAGGCTGCGATGTGCCCACGCTGCAATTGCTCGAGGGTCACCACCGCGAACGTGTGGCGCAGCATGTGGGCATGGCAGCGCAGCGGCAACCCCGCCACGGCGCAGCGCCGGTTCGCCTCCGCGAACATCGCCTTCCAGGCGGACACCGACAGCGGCAGACCCGTCTCGCCCAGCCAAAACCATGCCGGCGCCAAGCCGTGCGGCCCGTCGACAAGCACCTGCCGCCGCTCTGGTAGTCCCAGATGCGCGAGGTTCACCCGCTGCCCTGACCCGGTGCGCCGCGCCTCCGGCCGCTCCGGGTCTTCGACCACCCACGGCCGTCGCCAGAGCGCGTAGCGACCGGCCGCCTGAGCCTGCTCGATCACCTCAACGCGGTCCCACTCTGCATACGAACCCAAGTCGACGGCGACTGTCGACGGGACGTAGATCCACCGGGCGGACCGGCCCTTCGCGACTGCCTCGGCAAGCCAGAACCGCTGGTAGCCCCCGGCGCCGCGGCCCAGGGGAACGTCGAACACCGTCAACGCCGCCTGCTCCGACAGCCGCAACCCAGTGCGAACCATCAGATCGCAGAACGCGCTGTTGCGCCCAGCCCACCGGCCGCGGAACCCTGCCCCCGGCAACCCTTCTGAGGTGAAGCCCCGCACCCCGACGTCGCGCCACCGCCGATACGACTCCGGCGGCAGCCACTGCACCCTCTCCCGCGCCGCATCATGCGAATATGTCGCTGGCCGCTGCTCATCCAACGTCCGGGCCCTGGCCCACCCCGTACCGAGTCCGGTCGGTCGGCGCGAGACTTGAGGTACCGGGTTGTGCTGCACATGGCCGCGGCGCACCGCCCACCGATAGAACCGGTTGACCGCCGCGACCTCTCGGTCCCAGGTCGCCCCAGCCACCCGAGGCCCGTCGGCGTCCCGGCGACGCCACACCAGATAGGCAACATGATCATCCTCGGTAGCATCCCGCCACGAACGCCCACCCCGAGCCGACCACAAGAACGACAAGAACGCCGCCACGTTCCGCGCGTACCCCGACTGCGTCGTGGCCGCCGCCGCCCGCATCGCCGGCTCCTGGAAGAAGCCGTTGAGCACCACGTCGAACTCGAACGAGGGCGACACCAAGAAAGGCGTCCCAGGCTCCACACCAGATTGCGCCAGCCACCCTGGCCAGTCCGCACAAACTCGCGCCATCCCCGGCAACGGCGACGACGGCACAGGCAACTCAGCATGCGTGAACCGCACACGCCAAACAGGAATCGACACGGCCGTGATCATGCCGGTCACTGACCGGGTGTGCACAAGGCGTGGTCAGCAAACGCCTGGCCGGCCGGTACGAGCCCGGCCGACGCGGCTAAGTTCCGCACCCGGATGGTCACCGAAGCCATCGTGGGTGGGGTGACCGGTAGCATCAGCGACCCGGAAACCGTGCTGCTCGGTCGGATCGACCGGCGTGAGCGTCTGCGGTACACCGGCCGCTCCCACCCGCTGAGCAGAGATCAGCGGATCGCGCTGGCCGAGTTGCTCTCACCGCCGCCCTTTCTGCGCCACGGCGCAGTCGCGCACCCGTGGCCGCAGCCGCTGCCAGCATCGTGGTCCGGACAGCTCGACCGGCCGGAACCGACGCGCTACGACCAGGTAGACCCCGCCGTGGTGGTGGAGATCGCCGTCGACACGGCCTTCGAGCACAGTCGCTGGCGTCACCGAGTTCGGTATACGAGGCGTCCGCCCGGACTTGTCAGGCTCCGATGTGCCGTTGCTGCTCGGCGAGGAGGAGGGCTACTTCGGCGATCCCAGCTAAACGTCCGGGCCCCTGTTCCAGACCTTTTCGCGGCCGGAAGCGGCGCTGCGAGCGCCAGCGCAGGTTACTCAACGACTGCTCAGGGCTGAGCACCATCGAGCGTGGGCCGCCCGTTGCTGTCGCGGTTTCGCGCGAGATTTGGGTTCGGAGACACACGGTGAGTAGGTGTCGCACTGAGGGTTCACGACGTAGTGGCCGGGCACGGCCGAAGCGACGTGGACTCGACGGCCGAGGCGGGCAGGGCGGGTCGATGGAGACTCATTGTGGCCGGCCACGCACTCGTTGATGACAATTAGCGTTCTGAAATTTGAGCGATTGTCTAATCCCTCTCGGGCACCGTGCTGCTGCCGCCCGGTTGATTGCCGCTTTCCACTTTGGCGCCGAGCATGCGGCGCGTTACTGTGCAGGTTGTTCCCCGCGCCGCTCGGGGCTGAGAGGAACGAAGACATGGCCAAGCAAGTCATTCACAAGCTGATCGACGACCTCGACGGCGGGGATGCTGACGAAACCGTCAGGTTCGCCCTCGACGGCGTCAACTACGAGATCGACCTGTCCGTGGCCAACGCCAAGAATCTACGCGAGGTATTCGCGCCGTACACCGCCAACGGCACCAAGGTTGGCCGCGGCGGCTTCGTAGGCGCAGGCAGGACCGCCCGCGGGATGGCAGCCGTCGGCGAGGGGCGCGCCGCCCGCGCCGGTAGGGGCGCGGCTGCCGACAAGGAGCAGAACAAGGCCATCCGGGATTGGGCGAAGAGGGCCGGCAAGGACGTCTCCGATCGGGGCCGCATCCCGCAGAACGTCGTCGACGAGTACCACTCGAACGCTGGCCGCTAATCCTGCCATCAACGTAGGGCTGTTCGGCTGCGCTCAATCTCCATGTCGATCGCGTTGGCAGCCCCTACAGGACCGGACAATCGCTGGGGATCAGCGGTAGACGAAAGAGTCCGTTCTCCTGCCGTCCATCGCCTCCGACCCCACGGGCTGTCACGCTGTCGGCCCAGTCCGGGCGACGCGTTCGTCTGTGGCTGGCCGACGGGTCTCAATTGCTCTGATCAGGTGGTGTAGGTGTTGCAGGCAAGGCGCGTCACGCATCTGGCGGACTTGCCGGAGCATCGGCGTGATGCGCTGCTGTGGCGCTTCGCTTACGAGCGAACGCTTGGCGGTTTGGACTACGAGGGCGTTGACGACCTGGTCCAGGAGCGGTCATCCGGGCCGTGTCTGTCGGAAGCCCGCGGCGTGGATCCGGTGGTCGCCATGACTGCGGCGCTCGGCACTGACGGCCGCTACCACTTGTGCCGAGATGGTGTTCCCGCCCGCGCTGGTAGACGACGCCGGCAGGAGGTGGCGGGCAGCTACCAACACGAGGTGCGGTACCACTGGTGGGAAAGCCGTTCTGGCTACCACCGTCGAGGCTCCGATGCCGCGAACGGGATGCGGCGAGAGCGGAACGTGCGGTGGATGGTGCATCTCGTCGGGGAGCACCTCGACCCGAGCCAGATAAGGGGTCGACAGCGGTGCCCGCTCCGAGCGGAGTGGCCTGGATACCAGGGCCTCGCTCACCGCTCGGTCGTGTACGCGCCGTCCTCGCCGGTACGCTCGGCGGTTCCTGCCATGCCTGCCGCAGCCGCCCGGGCACGTCGGTTGATCACGACCACCTCACCAACCGGGTACGCGGTCTGCTGTGCCTGCCGTGCAACAACCAGATCGACTTCTGCATGCACGCTTCAGGGTGTGCCTTCGCCGATTACCTCAACCATCCGCCCGCAGCCGGTTTGAACCTTGCCTATCCACAGCCGGAGAGGTTGCGCCACAGCAGCGTCGACGACCTGCGCATCGCGCTGCTCGGCTTCGACCCGAGGTACGGACGCGGGCGTCGACGCGGCCGAGCAAGCGAACGACCGAGCTCTTCACCCGACACGACAGGCGATTAGCACAAATGATCGAACCGGTGGGTATTCTCGAAAGGTGACGGTCCCCGACGCGCTTGCTGATCCGCCCTGGCTAACGCCCCGGCAGCGACAGATCCTCGCGGTGATCCGTTCGTGGGTCGACCGGCACGGCTACCCACCGACCGTGCGGGAGATCGGCGCTGCCGTCGGGCTCGGCTCGCCCTCGTCGGTGGCCCACCACCTGAAGACCCTGGAAAGGCACGGTCTACTCCGCCGAGCCCCGGGCGGACCGCGCGCGGTCGACGCTCGTCCACTGGCCGGCGAGGGCATACCCTCTGCGTCGACAGCCCAACGTGGGACGGCTGTCCCGCTCGTGGGGGCTATCGCCGCCGGCACGCCAATCCTGGCCGAGGAGCACGTCGAGGAGATCCTCTCCCTACCGACCGAGTTGGTCGGTAGGGGCACCCTGTTCGCGCTGCACGTGCGCGGCGACTCCATGATCGAGGCCGGGATCACCCACGGGGATGTCATCGTCGTCCGGCAGCAGCCGGTAGCTGACAACGGCGACATTGTCGCCGCTCTGATCGACGACGAGGCCACTGTCAAGCAGTACCGGATTCGCGACGGCCACGTCGAACTCGTCCCCCGCAACCCGCGCTGCCCGGTCATTGCTGGCGACACAGCGACGGTCCTCGGCAAGGTCATCTGCGTGATTCACCGCCCGTAGGTTGCCCTCCGGTTGGCCGCCCGTCCCCTGCTGTACGGCTAATCCCTGCAAGGCCCGCGATTGCGGTGCTGTGCTGAGGATGACCGGCAGGAGCCGCAGCAGGCGGAGTAGCGGGGGCTGTTGGGGGGAACGCCAGGCCGAGGCACGCCTCAGGTGAGGCGGTGGTTGAGGGCGGTGTGGCGGCGTCCGGCGCCGACGGTGCGGACGGCGGCGGCGAGGGCGCGGCGGGAGCCGACGAGGACGACGAGTTGTTTGGCGCGGGTGACGGCGGTGTAGAGCAGGTTGCGTTGCAGCATCATCCAGGCGCTGGTGGTCAGGGGGATAACCACGGCGGGGTACTCGGAGCCTTGGGAGCGGTGGATGGTCATGGCGTAGGCGTGGGCGAGTTCGTCGAGTTCGTCGAAGTCGTAGTCAATGCTCTCGTCCTCGTCGGTGCGCACCGTTAGGGTCTGCTCCTCAGCGCTGAGGGCGGTGACGATGCCGAGGGTGCCGTTGAAGACGCCGGCTTGGCCCTTGTCGTAGTTGTTGCGGATCTGGGTGACCTTGTCGCCGACACGGAACACTCGGCCGCCCAAGCGCCGCTCGGGCTGGTCCTCGCGGTGCGGGGTGAGCCGCTGCTGTAGCAGTGTGTTCAACGCGCCGGCACCAGCGGGTCCGCGGTGCATGGGAGTGAGGACCTGCACGTCCCGGCGCGCATCGAGCCGGAATTTGGCCGGGACGCGGGCGCAGGCGACATCGACGGTGAGCTCGGCGGTGGCTTCGGTGTCGTCGCAGACGAACAGGAAGAAGTCCGGCAAGCCCTGCAGGATCGGCGGGCGGCCGGCGTTGATGCGGTGGGCGTTGGTGACCACGCCGGACTGGGCGGCCTGGCGGAAGATCTGCGTCAGCCGCACCCACGGGATGACCGGTGCGGCGAGCAGGTCCCGCAGGACCTCGCCGGCGCCAACGGAGGGCAACTGGTCGACGTCGCCGACCAACAGTAGGTGCGCGCCCGGCGGGATAGCCTTGACGAGCTTGTTCGCCAGGATCAAATCGAGCATCGACGCCTCGTCGACGACGAGCAGGTCGACGTCGAGAGGGTTGTCCCGGTCGTAGGAGGCGTCCCCGCCCGGGCGTAGTTGCAGCAGCCGGTGCACGGTGGCGGCGGGGTGGCCGGTCAGCTCGGACAGGCGTTTGGCGGCCCGGCCGGTCGGGGCGACGAGGGTGACCTTGGCCTTCTTCGCGGCGGCGAGTTCGACGATGGAGCGGACGGTGAAGCTCTTGCCGCAGCCCGGGCCGCCGGTGAGGACCGCTACCTTCGAGGTCAGCGCGAGGCGGACAGCCTGTTCCTGCTCCGGGGCGAGGTCGTTGCCGGTGCGGGCCTTCAGCCAGGTCAGGGCTTTGGTCCAGTCGACGCCCGCGAAGTGGGGTAGCCGATCGGCCCGGTCGTGGAGCAGCCGGGTCAGAGAGTTGGCGAGGGACTGCTCGGCGCGGTGCAACGGCACCAGGTACACCGCTTGCACCGGCTGGCCGTCGGCGGCGGGGAGAGTCTCGCGGACGACGCCCTCGTCGGCGACCAGGTCGTCGAGGCAGCGGGCCACGAGGTCGGCGGGCACGTCGAGGATCTTGGTGGCGTCGGCGACGAGGTCGGGTTCCGGCAGGTAGCAGTGGCCGTTGTCGGTGGCCTCGGACAGGGTGTACTGCAGGCCGGCCATGACCCGTTGTGGGCTGTCGTGAGGGATGCCGACGGCCTGGGCGATGGTGTCAGCGGTCTTGAAGCCGATGCCCCACACATCCGCGGCCAACCGGTACGGCTCCTTGGTGACCACGTCGGTGGAGGCGTCGCCGTACTGCTTGTAGATCCGCACCGCCAAGGAGGTGGAGACGCCGACACCTTGTAGGAAGACCATGACCTCCTTGATGGCCTTCTGCTCCTCCCACGCCGCAGTGATCTTCGCGGTGCGCTTCGGGCCCAACCCCGGCACCTCCACCAGCCGGGCCGGCTCCTCTTCGATGATCCGCAGGGTGTCCAGGCCGAAATGCGCGACGATCCGTTCGGCGAACACCGGCCCGATGCCCTTAACCAGGCCGGAGCCGAGGTACCGCTGGATGCCCTGGATCGTGGCCGGCAACACCGTCGTGTAGGAGTCGACCTCGAACTGTCGGCCGTAGCGCGGGTGCGACGACCAGCGCCCGTGTAGCCGTAGCGTCTCGCCCGGCTGCGCGCCGAGCAGCGCGCCTACCACGGTGAGCAGGTCGCTGCCGCGCTCGGTGGCGACGCGGGCGACCGTGTAGCCGGTCTCCTCGTTGACGTAGGTCAGCCGTTCGAGCACCGCATCCAGGATGGCCAGGGGCGGCCGGGTCGGGGCGGTCACGCCGCCATCTTGCCGTCCGTCGGCGCCGCCCTTCCAG
Source organism: Micromonospora sp. WMMB482 (assembly GCF_019038635.1). NCBI lineage: Bacteria > Bacillati > Actinomycetota > Actinomycetes > Micromonosporales > Micromonosporaceae > Micromonospora > Micromonospora sp. WMMB482. The sequence goes on from NZ_JAHOPD010000020.1 coordinate 2,054,453, forward strand.
CCCGTGTCCTCACCCGCCGGCCGTCGGGACTTTTGGTCCGATGCGAGTCGCCGTAATCGCAGGCAGACTCCAGGCCGGGCAGGATCCCCTCCGGAACGGGGGACCGGATGCGACCCTGCCGCGGTGTCGCCAGGCTACGGCCTACCCGGCCGCGCCACCACTATCGCAGCCAGTCACCGCGCAGCAGGGGGCGGCTGTGGCGTGAGCGTGCTGGCGTGCGGAGCCGACCGAGCCGAGGAAGCGCGGGCTGTAGAACGCACGCCAGAGTCTCGTTGAGGTCGGCGGTCGCGCTGGCCAGGCACGAGGCGAGGTGTCCTCGGGCAGGTGACGGTGCGAGCGGCACCGCCGTTTGTGTCGACCGCGCGATCAGTAGGCGTGAAAGTTCCATGGCGGGCGCGCCGTCGGGGCCGCTCGGCGCAGCCGGTGCGCCCAAACTGTAGATCGCGGCGAGCGTCACGGACGGCAGGAGGCGCGGTAGCCGGCCCGGAGATCCGGGAGGGCGCGGCCGGGGCGCAGCAGGCGGACGACGAGCGGGCCCGGGCTGCGCCGCTTGACGGGCCAGTGGTGTCAAACGGCCGGCGTCAGATGGCCTACGCCGGTGCCTGGTGGGCGAGTCGCCGCAGCCCAGCGCGGATGCGCTGCCGGTCAACGCTGCTGGTTCGGGGGTCGGCGAGGCGGGCGCGGATCGCGGCTATGTGTGCCTCCGCGACCGGGTCAGCGACCGGCGCCCCAGCCGCGATTTGAGTCGGTTGGGTGAGGACGCGCAGCGCAGCGCCGAGAGGCAGGTGCAGCGCCTCGCAGAAGGCGCGGACCTTGGGCAACTCCGGGTGGTGCCGCCAGTCGCCGGACAGCCACCGAAAGACCGTGGAGCGGCTGACGCCGCTGCGCTCGGCGACCTCCGCCACCGACCAACCGTGCTGGTCTGCTGCGTCGTCGACCGCGTCGCGCACGAACCGCGCGAACGCTGCCTGCCCGGTGAGCGTCGTTGCACTCATAGCCGCCCCGTTGTTCACCCGCGGATCGCTGCATCGTGAGGCCAGCCCGTCGGCGGTCACCTGCGCCAGCCTGGTCCTGCCATGTGCGGAACTTCGAGTAACCATAGTGGACGGCTAAGCCCCAACGGCGAACGTTTTGCGGAGGAATGGTGGCGATGACCCAGTCGGAGTTCGGGCTCGCCTGCAGCCGGAGCAGCCGAACGCGGCCAGCAGGTTCGACTACTACCTCGGCGGCAAGGACAACTTCGCCGCCGACCGGGCCGCGTCGAGCGATTAGCTCAGGGCCTGTGCATGGCTCGGCGAGGTCGAAGGCCTGACCGTGAGCCTGCACGCGGCGGAAGCCAAGCTCGCCGGCCTCAACCGGTTCGCCCGTAACTACTCCGGTCGCGCTTCGCTCGGGTTTCCCAGCATACGACCCTCATCCAGCGGCGGCGAGAGCTAGGACGAACGTCGGCGCTGCCGGTGCGGTTGCGAGTCGAAAGAGCCCAGATCGGCAACCAGCTCATGGTCCTTCGCCGTGGCGTTGATCCAGCGGCGATAGCGGTCGCCCTTGCGGAGGCTTTCAATCGCGCTCACGGCGAGGACGGCACTCCAGCCGAGGGCCAGGACCTGGTCCGAATCGGTGTCCGGCTTTGCCGCTCTGAGAAGCTTCGGCGGCCGGTCGTTGGCGCCCAGCTCCAGGTACGCGGTGAGCGTGGTGAGGCTGACGTGCACCGCGCCGGTCAGTATGCGGTACAGGCCATAGATGGCCTTGCTGCCGTTGTCGAACCGGTCTGCGATTTCCTGAAGCTTGGTCTCCGGCCTCGTCCAGGGGTTGTCGATCTCGGCGTTCAGATCGGGTGAGAGCACGGCTCCGCCAGTGCGCATGTCGCGCAGAATGTTGCGCTGGAGCTTATCCATCGAGCCAATCAACGGTTCCTCGCCGTCCTGGGTGTGCACGACGGATTGAGCGATGAGCGCGTGCTCGAGAGCGACTCGCGCATTGGCTCGGGCGGCGTACCCGAGTCCTTGATCGCGCAACACCAGAGCGGCGGCGATCTGATTCATGGCGTGCGCGACGAGCGGATAGGTGGCGTTGAAAGCCCTGACGTTTTCGGGCTCCACGATGAACGCCGGCGCGGTCCGGAAGTGTTCGAGGAACGCTTGGGCAGCGGCGAGGTGGCGCTCGGCCAGTCGCGCCAGTTCTCGCTCGTCGTCGTCAGACACGCGCCGAGCATCCTGGGCAAGCGACTGACGTGTCCAGCAATTTTGCCCGCTACCCCATGCAGGGATCGTTGGTGAGTTCGCCCAGTTCGACGTCGCCGACTCCCGGCCGCTGCGTGTGGTGGACGCGGGGGCTGGCGCAACGACGTACCGCCGTTCGACTGCCAGAACGCGCGCTGCCCGAACAAGCCCGCCATCCCGCTCGGTCCCACTCGTTACCATTGCGGCGCAATCCGCCGGACGAAGGCCTGGAGATGAGCGTGACTGCCGAGCCCGAACAGATTCCTGTCGCGAAGCTCGCGGGAGCCCCTGCCACCACCCAGAACAGCCGCGGCAGCGACCAAATACTTCTCACCGTCGTTCATCGCGACAACACCGCCGCCATCATCGCCGTCGACGTCGAGACGCTTGGACCTGTCGGGCACATGATCTGGACCATCGACAAGCCATGTGGACGCGACGCCGAAGGGCCGGCAGCCGGAACCAGAGTCGGCGAGATCAGGTCGATCTGCGTACGTAAAGACCGCCGCGGCAAGGGCATCGCGACGACTATGTATCGCGAAGCGCTCAAGACGGCGCGGAAGTTGGGTTGGCCCGCAGACATCGACCACAACCGCGAACGAACAGACGAGGGCGAACGCTGGGCGAAGCAAGCACCTGGCGGATACGTCCCGACCCGCACACCCATGAACAGCGAAGACGCGATGGCGCGGCTTCTCAACGGCCTGCAGTCGCCGGAAGCCGACCGCAGCTAGCAGATACAAGATCATGAGAGTCACGAGAATGCGTGCCTCTGTCAACGCCTGAGTGGGCGGCGACGGCTCAGCGGTACCGCCCGGGACGCATAGGTGGCCGCTGGCAGGGGCAGCGCTTTTGCGTATTTGCTTGGCGGGTGCCGGCGTGGATGTCGTGGGTCAGCGGGCTCCATTCAGCTTCCAGCGATCGCGACGGGTGTCCACGGCTGCGGTCGGCTTGGCCGCCCTGTGGCCGGGCACGCCGGGTCTGGTGGTGGAGGCCGACCCGTGTGGCGGAGTGGTCGCGGCGCGGTTCGGGGTGCGGCAGGAGCCGGGCTTGGCCGCATTGGCGGCGGCGGCCCGCCATGGTGTCGGGGTACTCGTTGGAGTGCAGAGCTGCGTACAGCTGATCAGCCGTACGCGCCTGTGCACATGAACCTGTACCCCGACACCGCTTCGGGGTCGAGCCCGTCCTCCGGGTTCTCAACGTCGCCGTCTCCACCTACTACGGTTGGCTCGCCCAGGCAGCGAACCCGTCACCGCGACGGCGCGAGGACGCGGAGCTGGCGGTCGAGATCGCGGAGATCCACGATGTGTCGGGCGGCACCTATGGCAGTCCGCGGGTGCACGCGATGCTGCGCCGCCAAGGCCGCCACGTGGGCCGCAAGCGGGTCGAGCGGTTGATGTGGACCGCTGGCCTGCAGGGCGCATTCCTGCGCAAGAAGTGGCGCATCCCGTCCACCCGGTCGAACCCGAAGGCGACACCGGCACCGGACCTGGTCAACCGGCAGTTCACCGCAGCGGCCCCGAACCGGCTCTGGGTCGCCGACGCCACCCGCATCCCCTGCGGGCAGGGCGTGTTCTGGCTCGCCGCGGTGCGCGATGTGTTCTCCAACCGCATCGTGGGCTGGCGCTGCTCCGACCGCTGCGATACCGACCTGATCCTCGGCGCCCTCGAATACGGCATCTGGTCCCGCGACGTCCGCGACGGCCAACTGATCCACCACTCCGACCGCAGGTCGAACTACACGTCGTTCCGCTTCGCGCAACGCCTGGCCGACAACGGGATCCTGCCCTCAATGGGGTCGGTCGGCGACTCGTTCGACTGTGAGACTTTGAGGCGCCGTCAGGCGGCCTGACTCTTGCTTACGACTGACCCCGCGGTTTGGGTGTCCTTGCTGTTGATCTGTCGTCTGCCTGGCGGTGCAGCACCAGTGGTGCTGGCCGGGCGGGCAGTGACCTCATAGGAGCCTGATCGCAGCAGGTCCCGTCACAGTCCCGTCCACCCGGCCGGCCAGCGTCACGAACCCCTGTCGCCCTGGTCTGAGCTGGAGTCCGCGATGTCAAGCATCAGCCCCGACCCGCGTCGACGTCGAGTCGTCATCGGCGTCGACACTCACAAGCACGTCCACGTCGCCGTCGCCCTGGACGACATCGGTGGTCGCCTCGACGCCCGCTCATTCCCCGCCGACCGGGGCGGCTATGAGCAGCTGCTTGACTGGGCCGCCGGCTTCGGCGCCAAGAGGTTGATCTTCGCGATCGAGGGCACCGGCTCCTACGGAGCTGGACTGACCTCCGCCGTCCGCCGGCGGGGTCTCGGGGTCCTCGAGGTCCTGCGCACCGACCGCCGGGATCGGCGGCTGCGCGGCAAGAGTGACACCCTCGACGCCGAGAACGCCGCCCGGTCGGTGCTGGCCGGTAACTCCACCAGCGTCCCGAAGACCAACGACGGCATCGTGGAGATGATCCGCCAGATCAAGGTCGCCAAGGACGTCGCGGTCAAGGCCCGCACCGCCGCGATGATCACCCTCAAAGCGGTGCTGGTCACCGCCAGCCCGGAGCTGCGTGAACCGTTGCAGCCCTTGTCGAAGATGGCCCTGATCGAGCGGTGCGCCGGCCTGCGTCCCGGTCCGGTCACCAGCGTTCTCGCCGCGACAAAGCACACCCTGCGCTCGATCGCCCGCCGGTGGCAGCAGCTCAACGACGAGATCAAGACCCACGAGGCGCTGCTTACTGAGTTGACCGGTCAGCTCGTGCCGCAGTTGGTCGCCGCGTTCGGCGTCGGCGCCGACACCGCTGCGGAGATGCTCATCGTCGCCGGCGACAACATCGACCGAGTCCGCTCAGAACCAGCCTGGGCCCGGCTCTGCGGAGTCGCACCGATCCCCGCCTCCTCCGGCATGACCAACCGACACAGGCTCAACCGCGGCGGTCACCGCCAGGCCAACGCCGCGCTCTACCGCGCCGTCATCGTCCGCATGCAGCACCACGAACCCACCCGCGCCTACGTCGCCCGACGCACAGCCGACGGCAAGACCAAAGCCGAGATCATCCGCTGCCTGAAGCGACTCCTCGCCCGCGAGATCTGGGCCTTGCTCCGCCCTCTCCGCACGACCGCGATCGCCACTTGACAGCTATAGGAGCGTCAACGCGCTCATGGAGAGCTTCTGGTCAACGCTGAAGATCGAACTGGTCTACCGCAACTCCTGGCGGACCCGCGACGAGGCAGAGAACGCGATCTTCACCTATATACGGCTGGTACAACACCCGCCGCATCCAGAAAGACCTCGGCTGGCGATCCCCAGACGAGTACGAAACCGCCTGGCACACCCACCAAGCCCAACAAGACGAGACAGCTATCGTTCAACCTGAGCCAACCGGCGCCAGGTAACCAACCCTCCGGCGAACCGGGGGAACCTCACCCGGCACTCCACCCCAGGAGAGAGACAAAAAGATCAAACCGAAACAGATGGCGAAGGATCAAAATCCTCTGACGGATCGAGGTCAATCCCGGATCCCAAAGATCGGAAACACTTCGCGCGGAGTCCGTTGCTCAACAAACTCAGCATTCTGATTCTCTCCGGAACGTCTCACGCTCGCCGCTATCCGGGTCATCCACGTAATGCCACAGAGAAATATCCCCCCGCCAATTACGTTGAGTCTTCAATTCTAGCGTGGCTTTGGCATCCTTCATCGGCATAGCGACCTCCGCATTGGCTGTCAGGCTGCGCTCAAGACGCAGATTCCCGCTGCCGGACACCTTCTCCATGCTCCCATCAGAATTCCAACCGAATATAGCATCGGTAACCTCAAAAGCACCGGTGCTCTGGATCTGAATCTCGCCACCCTGCGACGACACGAACTTGCCGCATAACGCCCCATGACTCACCGGCGGCCACAAGGTTCGCCCGAACGTGCCGCAGCACGCGATCAGCACAACGGAGAGCCCAACCATCACCAGCAGGCGACTTCTCTTCATCAGGCCTCTTCCCAAATCAGCAGCCTCCGTTGCCTGAGATGACATTGCGGCAGATTACAGGAGGCGGTGGGCCGGTGCGGAAATTGCTAGCTGGGATCTGCTCATGCAGGACGATTGTCTGCTTTTGAGTCGGCAACGCCTCATCGAGCATCTTAGCACCCACGCCGCGGCCATACTTGTCATACCCATCTACGTAGCCGATTACCGGCGGCCTCGTGAGCGAGGCCGCGCTCATTCGGTTCGTAATGGTTATTTCTAGCTTGGCGTCACCCAGGTCGCCAATATCGCTCGCCTTCCAACTAATCTCGTAAGAGCCAACGATAGCGACTTCCAGGTTGGAAGAGGTCGATCCATGGATAAGGTACTCCAAGATGATTCCCAATTCGCCGATCGAATGGTTCAGCCTGCTCCAGTCACCAAGGCTTTTCTTGACGACACCCCTGGTTTCTCCCAAGTACACCCTTTGCGCAATTCCCCCCAAAGCGTCTTGATAGAAAACATCCCGCCTTAGCTGCTCCGCGCAACGTCAGCCCTGCCCAACCCATCCCAGCCGGCCCTCAACGCGACTTCAACAGCGACGGATACCCCGATGTCATGGCCCGCTACAGCCCGAACAAGAACATCTTCCTCTACAAGGGCAACGGAGCCATGTTCAACCCCAGCTACACCACCATCGGATCCGCCTGGTCAGGATTCGACATCATCTTCTCCCCCGGCGACTTCGACGGCGACGGCACCACCGACGTCATCGCCCGCTACACCCCCACCAAGGAGCTCTACCTCTACCGAGGCACCGGAAGAGGAAACTTCAAAACCGGCTACACCGTCATCACCTCCAGCATGGCCGCCTTCGACACCATCTTCTCCCCCGGCGACTTCGACAGCGACGGAGACGCCGACATCATCGCCCGCCACAGCACCACCAAAGAGCTCTACCTCTACCAAGGCCTCGGCGACGGACGAGTCCAAAGCGGCTCCACCGTCATCAGCTCCAGCTTCGCCGCATTCGACAAGATCTTCTCCCCCGGCGACTTCGACGGCGACGGCCACCCCGACATCATCGCCCGCATCAAAACCACCAAAGACCTCTACCTCTACCGAGGAAGCGGCAGCGGACGGATCCTCCCCGGCTACACCACCGTCGGCTTCAACTGGGGCAGCTTCAACCACATCCTCTCCGTCGGCGACTTCAACATGGACGGCAACACCGACGTCATCGGCCGCTACAGCCCCACCGGCGACCTCTACCTCTACCAAGGCAACGGCACCGGCCGATTCAAACCCAGCTACACCATCATCGGATCCAACTGGTCAGCATTCGACCTCATCTTCTAACTGAACTTCGGACCCGGCACGCCCGGTGAGACCGGGCGCGGCCAGACGATCGAGGGGTGGACCACCGAACACGCGGCCACCCCTCGATCGATTCCGTGCCATTCACCAAACGCGCCGACAGACAACCCGGACGGGGCAGGTCCGGAACTACGGATCACGCAGCGGGCTGCGCTCGACACCGCCGTCCGGGAGGGCTTCATCGCGTACAACCCGGCCCGGCGGGTGGAACTACCCCTTAGGAGCGTCCCTTGGCGCGGTTGTAGACCGAGAACAGGGTCGCCGAGTGGGAAGCCATCGGCGAGCGGGTGTCCGTCGCGGTCTGGACACCGGTCAGGCTCGCCGCGTTCCTCGACTACGTCCGCGATGACAACCTATTCGCCCTGTGGTGGCTGATCGCCCTGCGCGGCCTGCGCCGCGGCGAAGCCGCAGGCCTGCGCTGGACCGAGATCGACCTCCAGGCCCGTCAGCCTTCCATCGTGCGGCAACGCACCACCGCCGGATACGACGTCCACGAAGGCCCGCCCAAGTCCGCGACCAGCCGCCGCAGCATCGCCCTCGACCGGGCACACCGGTCCGCATATGCTGCGTCGGCACGCCGACCGGCAACGCCCTACGCGCAGTCCCTCACCGGGACAACAGCTAGTCCGATGAGGTGAAGACGTGCTGGATAAGCGTCATGGACTCGACGACGTCGAGGTGCGGAACCACGACCGCGTGTATCGGACAGGTGATGATGTCGAGCACCGCACCGCCAGGCTGGCATTCCTGTACGTGCACTCGCAGCTCCGTGCCGCACAGGTCGACCTGATTGATGGTCACCTCGAAGCCGCTCGACGGGCGCTCGCCCAGCGCCGCAACCAAGACTAGTTCCTGTCCCCAGCGGACCTCTGTTCGAACAATCGACGGCGTATTCCAGGTGGCGACCCACTCCTCCTCGTTGTCGACAGCGAGGAGTCCGATGGGATGCTGCGGCTGGTGCTCGGAGTAGCTGACGGTGTGCAAGAGGGTACGGAACGGGACTGGTTCGGTCAGGCCGTTGGGCACTCTGCAGACGGTAGCAGTCGCGCACGTAGGCGTCGTTGCTCAAACGTTACCTTCGAATCGCGCGGCGGGTTGCCCAGCAGGCCACCTCCCGCTGGCGCTCGGGGGGGGGGTAACGGGCGGCGCGTCGATCCGGTCGAGCAGCCGACGGTCGAGGCGCGCCAAGGGCTGGGCCTGGCCGCGCAGTTCGCGGACACGATCCGGCGGTGGAGGACCTCCCCACCGCTTGGCTTCCTGTTCGGCCCGGAACCGGCGGAGCTCCTCCGTCCGTGCGGTCGCTTCGGCGGCCCGCTCCCGCAGGGTCTCGATCCACGGGTACGTCCCGGTGCCGTCGAGCAGGTGGTCCCAGATCAGGCCGAGGGCGGCGGCGTGCCGGCCCCGCACTCCCTCGTGCCGCAGCGTCACGCCGTCGGGGCCGGTCGTCAGCCGTACCGTGGTGGGCTCGTCGTCCGGCAGGGTGGTCAGCGGTTCGGGAAAGATCGGTGCGTCGGCCGTGTCCCATGACCACCGGAGGGTTTCTGCGTCGATCCGTTCCAGGTGCACCTGCAGATCACCGACGGGCAGCACGCTCACCGGCAGGCCGACCGGTGCGGGCCGGTGGCGCACCACGGTAACCCGGGCGAGACCCGTGTCGTCCTCGTAGGGGTCGGGCGGCAGCGGCGGCGGGATCGCCGGCCGGGTGGACGGGCGGGGTACGAGGGACAGCATCGCCCACTCGGCGGCCTTCTCCGGTTTCTGCTCCCAGCCGCGACGCTCGGGGCCGGCCAGCACGGTGCGCCACGGTGTCTCCTCGCGCGCCGCCCAGACGTGCAGCTCGTGTTGCTCGGGCGGGTCGTCGTCGGTGCGCACCGTCTCGTGCAGGCGGTGACGGGCGTGCACCCGTACCCGGATCAGCCCGCGCGGGACGGCGACGTCGACGAGGGCCTCCGCGACGCCACCCATCAGGCCGATGACCGACAAACGGCCGCTGGGGCTCCACAGGGTCGCCTCACTGATCGCATCCCAACCGGCGTCGATCTGCGTCGAGGGCTCCGGCAGCACCCGGAGACGTGCCTCGATCGGACCCGTGTGGATCCCGCAGAAGCCGGTGAGCCGACTCGGCCCGCCCACCTGAAGGAGGGTGTCACCGATGGTGTGGATGCCCAGGCCGGTCACGCCGGGCACGGTGGTCACCTCGTACTGGCAGTAGCTGACGTGCAGTCGCGCCCAGCCCGTCATGCGGCGAACTGCCGCAGCACGGTGGGGTCGGTGATCGTGTCGTCGGCGGCAAGCATGATCGCCTTGGACAGGATCGTCGACAACATCGGGTCGTCCTCGAACGGCAGGTGTAGCCGTCCGGTGCCGCCGCGTGCGGGGACGATGCACAGGTAGACGTCGTGGGGCTCCATCATGATGTTGCCCGAGCCGAGGTGGATGCGGTAGCCGCGCAGGTTCCCGCGTACGTGCAGGTATCGGTCCGTGAGGGTGACCCGGTCGGCGATGGCCATGCGGGGGAGCAGCCGGGCCAGGGCGTCGCGACGTACCTGCGCCGACGGGTTCAGCGCGCCGACCGCGGTGCGGTGCCAGTAGTCCCGGAACCGGTCCTCGCCGCGGTCGGCCCACTGCGGGTCGGTGGCGATCGAGGTGACGCCGACGAACAGGTCCACGTCCCGCATCGCCTCGGTGAACACCAGCGGCGGTACGTCCGCGACCGGCGCGGGTTGCCAGGTCGCGCCGTCGGATCGGGCGAAGCGCACCTGGTCGGTCGAGCAGTGGTGGACGTCGTAGTCGCGCGGGTCGTCGGTGTCGACGAGTTGGTGGTGGAAGGACGCCCGCCACGCACCACCGCCGAAGAGCTTGGTGGCTTCGCTGTCGTACCCTCCGTCCCACGTGCCGAGGTAGCCGGCCTGCCAGCCGCGGGCGCGCATGAGCGCGTTCGCCTGGCGGTAGCGCAGGATGTGCGCGGCGAACCGGTTGGAGTAGGAGCCGGTCCGCTCCTCGGCCAGCGTGAGCAGGTAGACCTCACGGAAGGCCTGCTTGAACGGCTGCGTCAGGCCGGTGGCGAGCACCCGTTCCCGCCAGGCGAGGGTCTCGTCCACCGCCGCGTGGATGGGATGCCACAGCCGGACCCGCTCACCACGCGCCGGTCGCCCGTCGAGACCGACGATCGTCCACCCGTCGCCGTCGGTGTGGGGCAGGCCCGCCGACCAGTCGCGTCCGTCGGTGCTGGTCTCCCAGAGCAGCCGCCGCCCGTACGTCCCGGTTATCGGGTGGTCGAGGAAGCGGGACACCCAGTCCGGGTACGCCCAGACGCGGTCCTCGGACAGCAGCGCCTCCACCCGCTGCCGCTCGGCGGTCAGCGTCGCGCTGATGCCCTTCACCATGTCACGTAGCTGCTTCAGCTCGTCGGCGTGCGTCTCCTTGAGCACGGCCGGCACGCCCTTGAGCCCGGTGCCGCCGCGAGTGAAGGTCAGACGCGCCTTCTCGCCCACGACCCGCACCGTCGCCTCGTACGGGCCGACCTCGGTCAGTCGGCTGCCGGTGGAGTCGAGCCCGTGGTCGTCGACGGCGAGCTCCATCACCTCGCTGAGCGACCACCCCCGCGACGCGCCGAGGCGCGCCAGCGCGGACTGCACCCGGGCGCGCACCGCCTTGTTCTTCACCCTCGCCGCGAGCCGTGCCAGGGTCCGCACCGGTGCCTCACCGTCGCGCCCGGCGAGCAGCTGCACGGCCGCGATCGCGGTGCGCTGGGCATGGGGGAAACCGGACGCCTGGCGGGGCGCGGCCGAGGCGGTGGCGGTGACCCGGGCCAGCAGGTCCGTTGCCGCCTCGTCCGACTCTCGCGACAGCGCCCACACCAGGCCACGCAGGAGGCGGTCCGAGTCCTCGTGCACAGAGTGACGGTGGGCGGCGAACGCCTCCAGGACCGCGCGGACGGTTTCCTGTCCATCGGTCGCGGTCGTGAGCCGTTCGTCGAGGACGCGCAGCCACTTCGCCGGCGCCGCCGGCTTGTCGAGCGAGGCGCAGTGCGCCAGCAGCTCGGGCACGCCCGGCGCGGCGAGGACGTCACCCAGGCCGGCGCGCACGAGGGGACCGAACTCGTCGCCGTGGTGCAGCAACCACGACGGCACTCGGCGACCGGTGGCACGGTCGACCGCCTCTCCAATCAGCATGGCGACCCGCCGACGTGGCCCGGCTGCCATGAAGTAGTCCTCGGCGATTTCGTCGAACAGGGCCGAGAGCGCCGGCGCCAGATCCGCCAGGTCCGCGGTAGTCAGACGCACGGCGATCATCGCCGGCAACTCCAGGTGGGCGCCGTTGTCGTAGCCGTGCCCCTGGCCGGCAACCTCCAGACTCCATAGGAGATCCGCCCGGGTCCAGTCGTGCACGCCGTCGGCTAGGCTCCGCAGGACGTCGTTCAGCGCGGACGGGATCGAGCTGGTGGTCGCCTCGAGGTGCACGGCGAGCGCGGCTCGGCGGCGAAGCTCACCCGGCCACGCCTTGGTGGCCGCCCATTCCGGCGTGCGGGTCACCGACGTCGCCCAGAAGTAGGTGTCCGTGGTCCGGAGCAGCGGCCGAACGTGGGCGTCGGCTTCGGCGATTCCGGTTTCCACCCGCCGGCGATCCGGGGCGCTCAGCGCGGGAAGCAGGCGCGTCCAGTCACCCATCTCAGCCACCTACCAGGGGGACGAGTCGCACGAAGGCCACCTCGGGGTCCGCGAGCAGGTCGATCTCCTCGTCGAGATCCTCGACCTGTCGGTCACCCACCAGCAGTACGAAGCCGTTGCGGGCGAAGGCGGCACACGCCGCGTCCGCCTGACGCTCCCAGTCCAGCCGCCGTCCCCGACCGACCCGATAGCCGTTCAACGTCGCCTCCGCGTTGGTCGGCTGCACCAGACCCCGGAAGAGGTCGGCCTGGTCGGCGTTGAACCGCGCCACCTCCTCGCGCACGCGCAACCGGACCAGCTCCCGCGCGGAGATGCGCTCGGGCAGGCCTGCCAACGGCCACTGATCGATCGCCCTGCCCGTCGCTGTCTCGTCCCGAACCGTAACCGTGGCCACCGCGCTGCTCCTTGCCTTGAGGTGAGCGGCATCATGGCACGACAGTCCGACGGAACCGCTGCGGTCATCCGCCCGGGCAGCGGGTGTCACCGCCGCTGTGTTCAACGCAGTGCCCCGGGCGGGCCGGGCGTCGTCGCTGCCGGCGCCGGAGCGAGGGTCCCGGCCGGCGAGCACGGCAACCGAGAGACCACCGCATCACATTGACTGAGCGCGGCCGTGAGGCGTCCCAGCAGCGGTGGTGGCAGAGGGCGGCCGAGTCCGCTCGCGGTCAGCACGTCGAGCAACGTTTGCTGTGCTTCGGGTTCTGGGAACGCCGAGGACGTCAGGATGTCCCGTGCGGCGTACCCGTCTGCGGCCGTGACCGCTGTCTCGACAGCGAGGCGTGCGATGCGCTCCAGGCTGGGGCTGGAAGCGCCGTCGGCTAGTACGGCAGCCGCCGTTTGAGATTCTGCTGGTGACCTGGGGTGGACGCGGGGCGGCCACCGCGTGATCGTCTGTACGTTGTGGACATAACTTCAGATCTTGCGGTGGCCGCGTGCCACAGCCTAGCTGTTGCACGGTGGGAGCGGGTGCTGGCCGAGGTGCTGGGCTGCTTCGCGGGCCGGTTCGGGCGGGTGGAACCGCGCCGGGCGGCCGGACAGTTCGTGACCGGGCTGCTGGCTGACCTTGAGGTCAAGACGTGTTGGCAGTTGGCCGAGCAGGCCGGGCACGCCGGGCCGGATGCGATGCAGCGGTTGTTGTACCGGGCGGTGTGGGACGCCGACGCCGTCCGCGACGACCTGCGGCAGATGATCGCCGGCCGGTTCGGCGGTCCGGACGCGGTCCTGGCCGTCGACGAGACCGGCGATCTGAAGAAGGGCATCCACACGGTCGGGGTGCAGCGCCAGTACACCGGCACGGCAGGGCGGATCGAGAACAGTCAGGTCGGGGTGTTCCTGGGCTACGCCGGCGCCGACGGGCACACCCTGATCGACCGGCGGGTGTATCTGCCAGCGTCGTGGACCGACGACCGCGACCGGTGTGCTGCTGCCGGGGTGCCCGAGGACATCGAGTTCGCCACCAAGTCGGAGTTGGCCGCCGACATGATCACCGCAGCCCTTGACGCCGGGGTGCCGGCCGGGTGGGTGGCTGCGGACGAGGCTTACGGCAACAGCGCCGCCTTCCGCGCTGGCCTGCGCGAACACGAGATCGGTTACGTCCTTGCGGTGTCCCGCAGCCACCTGGTGCCGATCGACGGCAGCAAGACCCGCATCCGCGCCGACCGGATCGCCGCTGACCTGCCCGCCTCGGCGTGGCAGCGCCGCTCAGCCGGCGCCGGATCCAAGGGGCCGCGTTTCTACGACTGGGCCTGGCTCGATGACGTGTGCACCGACGCTGACCCCGACGACGGCGGCCGGCACAGCCTGCTGATCCGCCGCAACATCACCACCGGTGAGCTGGCCTTCTACCGCTGCTGGACCCCGAGACCGGCCACCCTCGTCCAGCTCGTGCGGGTCGCCGGAATCCGCTGGAGCATCGAGGAGAGCTTCCAGGCCGCCAAGAGCCAGGTCGGCCTGGACCAGCACCAGGTCCGCCGCTGGGACTCCTGGCACCGATTCACCACCCTCGCCCTGGCCGCCCTCGCCGTGCTGACAATCAGCGCCGCTGACGCCACCCACGACGAGCCCACCGACACGGGACTGATCACGCTGACCGTCAACGAGGTCCGCCGCCTGATCAACGCCTGCCTCATCCGCCCGATCACCGACCTCGCCCATCGTTTGCACTGGTCAGGCTGGCGACGACGGCATCAAGCCCGAGCCCGACGAGCCCACTACACACGCCGGCTCAACCTCGAACTTCAACCATGATCCCAAACGGCGGCTGCCGTACTAGTTCGACGATGGACAGGGCGAGGCGAGTGCGGAACACGACCAGCGAAGGATCCCTGCTCACCTTCTGATAGCGCGCCGTCATCAGGTCGACGTCCTCGGTGCGTGCCGGTCCGTCTGGGTGGGACATTGTGGTGAGGCAGGCCGCCACGGCGGCTTCCCAGGGCTCGCCGGGTTGGGTCGTGTCGATCATCTGTTGGGCGGCGGCGTGTTGCCCGCGGTGGATGCGGGCGATGATGGCGGCTTGGCGTCCGTCGAGCATCCGGTTGCCGATGCCGTGGTGGTGCTGGAGGTGTTCTTCGGCGTCGTCCCAGCGGCCGGCGCTGGTCAGCGCGCGGGTGCCGTCTGCCAGGTGGACGCTCCAGAGCCATTGGGTGAGGTCGCGGTGGGCTTCTTCGGTGGGGGTGAGCGCGGCGGCGGGGAGAGGGATGCCGTCGATGGTGGTGTCGGTTCGGTGGGCGATGGCGTGGTAGAGCTCGGTGAGGAGTGTGAGGCCGTCGTCGTGTTCGCCGGCTCGGATGTGCAGGCGGGCGAGGTTGACCAGGGATTCGATGACGTGGCGGCCGGGGGTGGTGGTCAGGTCTGGGCGGTCGAGCCATGCTTGGGCGTGGCGGTGGCACCACTGGCGGGCGAGGTCGGTTTGGCCGCAGTCGGAGGCGATGAGGGCGGCCTGGTTGTAGACGCGGGCGGCGGCGGTCAGGTCGTTGTCGTGCTGTGCCCTGGCCGCGAGGTCGGCCAGGGCGCCGATCCTCGCGGGCAGGGCGGTGCACAGCGGCCGTGACCGGGCGACGAGGGGGAAGCGGTGTGCTGTCGTCCCGGCGAGCATGGCCCTATTCCCAGATGACGGTGACGGGTGGTGCGGGCGGTCGATGACGAAGCGTCCCTTGTCGGGGGCGTGCTCGCCGGCGCGTCCGATCGGGATTTCGAAGCGCACGCTGCGGGAGCGGTACTCGCGGTCCCACCGTGCGGCTTCCTCGGCCGTGATGTCGGCCAGGGCGATGCCGTCGGGGCCGTGGCCGATGAGGCCGATCTCGTAGCGCTTCTGCCCGTCGACGGGTTCGGCGGGGCGCAGGGTGAGGTAGGCGAGGCTGGGGCCTTCGACGGTGGCCATGGCGCCCCACTGCGGGTGCATGGGGGTGACCTGGCCTCGGTCGATCGCGGCGCGGTCGGTGGTCATCCGCAGGTTCGAGTTAGGTAGGCGCAGCGCGAGCCACAGCTCGATCCACTCGTACGGCACCATCGGCGGGAAGATCACGCCGGTCCACTGGGTGTGCGCGGGGGTGTCGAGGACGCCGGCGAGCAGGGCGCCGTCGACGGTCTGGTCCTTGTTGACGACCAGGGCGACGTCCTGCTGCTCGTTGATCGCGACGATGCGGCGGGCGTCGTCGAGGCTGCCGCGCAGGGGCATGAACACGGCGAGTTGACTGTCGACGCTGGTGAGGCCGTCGGGAGTGCGGGTGAAGGCGATGGAGCGCGACGTGGCGCCGCGCAGCCGCAGCGGCACCACCATCCGCCCGGCGGGGGCGAGCTGGCCGACAAAGGCCGCGCGGACCACGTCGAAGTCGGCCAGCAGGGGCCGTCGGCCGGGTTCCAGCCGGCCGGTGATGGCGGCGGTGCGGCGCAGCGTGTCGCCGGCGATCGTGGCGTCCAGGACGTTCAGGCTCGCCTGGTAGGCGCCGGGAATCTGCTCGGCGACGGTGGCCATGGCCACCGCGAGGGCGGGGGCGCCGTAGTTGAGGTGGCTGTCCGCCCCGGACGTCACGGTGTGGCCGGCGGCGTAGGTGAGCCAGTCGTGTACGCGGCTCCACGGTGCCACGCCGACGGCGGCGAGTTCGGCGTGCAGCAGCACGATCCCGGGCGCGCCGTGGGCCAGGTGGTGCGGCCACCACGCCCGCCCGCCTGCCAGGGTGGGCGCGACGGCGGGATCGGCCAGTTCCCGGGCCACCGTGTCGGCGACGTGCAGAATCGGGTGGTCGCTGGCCTTGGCTGTTTCTCCTGTCACCGGGCCGCCGTCCGCGATGATCTCCGGCAGCCGCTCGTCGCCGTGAAGACGCGGTTGCGGGGTCATGAGGTCAGTAGTCGACGGACCGGCTGTGGGGCATCTGCCGGGCTGGCGGGGTCGGTTGGTGCCGGTCATGGCCGCTGCGTGCGGTGTCGGGCCGACCAGGCGAGGGCGGCGGCGCGGGCCAGGTGCTGGCAGACCGGTTCGTCGTTGAAGTCGACGCCGTGGGCGCGGATGTAGTGCCCGTGCAGGACGTGTCGTAGTGCGTCGTCGGGGTCGACGCCGTCGGTGTCCGGGCCGCCGCCGGTGAGCAGCCGCCGCCAGTTGGCGAGGGCGGTGTTCCGGGCCGCCCAGGCGCTGATGATCGCCGGGCCGGCGGGGGTGGCGCGCAGCGCCGCCCAGTCGCCGTCCGGATTGCTCAGGCGCACGGCCTCGCGGTAGACCGGCCGGGGCGTCGGCTCGGTCGGGGCGGCGGCGGGCAGACGCTCGATCAGCCACCGCATGCCGGCCGTGGTGCCGCCGAGGTAGGCGATGGCGATGGCGATGGTGTAAGCGGCGATCAGTGCCTGGCGGTGCGGCCGGTCCGGTTGGTGCAGCTGGGCGGGCACGGCGCGGGAGTCGGCGGTGAACACCTGCTCGGCCGCGCGCAGCACCGGCCCGGCGCCCCACCGGCCGGGTTCCGGGTAGGAGGTCGGGTAGCGGATCTCGCGGAGCAGCCCGTCGCGGTGCAGCGCCGCCGCCCACCTGCTGATCCGGGCCGCCGTGTCGCCGAAGGCGTCGGGGTGGGACAGGCGGATCCGCAGGCGCAGGTGCGGGTCGAAACGGTCCGCGTCGCGGTAGCGCAGGAACCACCAGGGCGGCTCGGTGCCGAAGCCGGCCAGCAGCCGCGGGAGGTGCTCGGTGAGGATCACGTCTTGGCGGCGCAGGTCACCGAACAGCTGCGCGTACACGGTCGTGGAGATGCCGGGCACGTCGCCGTGATCACGGCCGATCAGCCGCGCCACGGTGGGAGCGGGAAGCCGGGGCCACGGCGGCGGTGCGGCGGCGCGCAGCGGGATGATGACCTCGTGGGGCCGGCCGCCGCACCATCCTGTTCCCGCCGGGTCCACGACCTCGGTGAGCACCGCGTGGCCCGCCACCTCCAGGTGCCGGCGCAGCACCGCCCGAGGGCCGGGCTCGGTGAGGTCCAGGAACAGCCGCTTGTCGTCCACGACGAGCCGGACCTGGCCGGGCATCCGTCGCCGCTGCCGCCACGACGCCAGCCCGGCATCCCACGCCGCGCCCGTACCGTGCGGGTCGGGCAGCTCGCCTGCGGTGAGCCGCCAGGCGGCCGGCGCCAGGATCACGCGGCCGTAGCGCAGCCGCGGCCGGTACGGCAGCGTCGCCGCCGCACCCCAGCGGATCCCGGTGACCTGCGCGCACTGCGCCCGGGCCAGCTCGATCAGGAACCGGGCCAGCCCCGGCGTGTGGGTACGCAGGTTCAGCGCGTGCAGGGCGCTCACCTCGATCCGCCGGCCCAGCCGGGGCACGGCCAGGAACAGCCGCCGCCCGTCACACCCGACCGCGACGTCGCGCACCGTCAGCACCTTCTCGGCCGCCGGCCGGTGCTCGGCGAGGCTGAGCACCATCGGCAGGGCCTGCGGCGCCCGGGTCACATGGGCGGTCGCCGGATCCAGCGGCGGGAAGGACACCTGCACCAGCGCGGTGTCCGCATCGCAGGCGGGCAGCGAGGCCAGCGCCGCCAGGTGCCCGGCCGCGTGCTCGGGTTCCAGCACGGGCAGGAACCGGCCGGTCAACCCGCCGACGTTACGCGAGATCTGCACCGCTTCCAGGGTGTAGCGGCCCTGGCGTAGACCCTGCGGGCTGGCGGCGTTGACCCGCACCGCCATCTCCAGGTGCGACGGCAGCCGCGGTGGGCGTGGGCCGGCGTCGAGCCGGTCGATCAGCGCCTCGTCGAGCACGATCTCGTCCCGGCCGTCGAGCACCGCGTCCTGCACCAGCGCCAGCAGCAGCTCGTCGCGCGGCTTCAGCTTCGCCGGCGGCGGCTCCACCAGCGTTCCCGGATAGCCGGCGGGAAACCCGATACCACTGTCCGGGTCGACGACCTCCAGCAGCGGCACCAGCGACCCGATGCCGTAGCGCTCGTAGAACATCCGGTGGTAGTCCCGCCACGCGGCCGTGCCGTAGGGGTACTCGCTCAGCCGCGCGAAGACCACCGCCGCGCGCCGCACCTCGGCGGCCACGGACGTCGGCAGCACGAACTCGGCGTCCAAACGCAGGTCAAGCGCGACGGGATGGCCCGCGTATGCCTGTGTCCGGCGCATCGCCGCGGTGAGGCGGTCGCGGAGCGCCGGCTGCCCGGCTGCCGCAGCGTCGTTGTGTTCGCGCAGCAGCGCGGCGACCGCGCGCAGCCGCCCGATCAGGCTGGCAAGGCCGCCGTCGTCGCTGTCGTCGGTCGGGCTGATGCCGGCGGCATCACCCGCCCGCCCGTCGTCGACGATCGCCACGGCCGGTGACCTGTCGCCGGTGATGCCGGCGGCATCATCGAGGGCCCGGAGAAGGTGGCCGAGAGCGTCCAGGTTCGTGGACGGCGCGTGCAGGTTGGTGATCAACGCCCGGCGGGCCACCAGGGTCGACACCATCGCCTCGATCGGCGGCCGGCCGGTCATCCGCAGCACGTACCGCAGCACCGCCAGCATCGTGCGCCGTACCTTCCGGCCGTCATGGAACTCGGGGCCGCAGCAGACGCGGACCGCCTCCGCCAGAGCGGGGCTGGCGTGGCTGATGGCCTCAGCGACAGCTGGCGTCGACCACACCCGACGCAGCCATGCCTGCCCGGCCGCCACGTCGTTGCCCGCCGGTCCGCTCGCTGGCCATGGCGGCAGCGGCAACTGCGGGTGAGCGCACGCCCTGACCAGGACAGGACCCGCCACGTCGAACGCTGTGGACGACAGTGACATCCGCACGTGAGCCTCCAGGTTGACCGACTGGGGTGCCGGCCAGCGACACGGGGATCGCTGGCCGGCACCGGATTGCAGCGGACAGGGTCAGCCGGTGGTGCAGGCCGTGCAGGTGCTGCCGCACCCGTCGTCGGTCAGCTGGACGAGCCCGCCGAGGTCGCCCTGCTCGACGACCGTGACATCCAGAGCGAACGCCGCGGCCTGGTTGCCGCCGGACCCGTTCCCGGATCCCTCGGTCAGGTCGAGCGGCGCAGGTGAGGTGAGCATGCTGGTACTCCTTCGGATCGCGGATCGCGCGGCGCCGTGATTGGTGGCCCGGTGTCCGCGCGGCCCGGTTGCAGTGGCGGCCATCACTACAGCCCAGCCGGCCGAGGCCCGGTAACCCCACGGTGGGGACACCACCGCGGTGCGGTGTTGACGGGTCGGGACGACCGAGGCGGTAGGGATGCGTGATCCCTGTGCTCAGGGATGAGAATGAGTTCCGATGCCTGTTCTGACGGTCCCCGGGTAACTGCCGGAATGGCTCGCGGGAGGCGGGCCCCGTGCAGTCTCGGCCGACTGCGGGACAAGCCGTGTGAGCAGCCCCTGTCCCGGCTCGGTGAGCACGGCGGTCAACGCACGGCGACCGGGCACCTGCCGCAGGATCCTCTCGGCGAGGAACTGGTTGACGGTGTCGCGGACCGCGCCCGCGGGAACGCCTGGCACGGCGTCGGCCAGCTCGCGCACGGTCCAAGACCTGCCCGGGTGACGCAGCAGGGCGACGATGATGCGGCGGCGGCGGTTGACGGTCAGTGGCCCGTAGGGCATGCCCGGCCCCCCTTGTCCGGTGACGGTTCGGCGAACGGCGCACCCTGTGCGAGTGCCCGGGTGCCTGATCCGGGCCCGCCGCCGGCGCTGTCCTTCTAAGGCCGCGGCGGCGGTTCGCGGTGATCGGATCGGCAGCCGTGGGAGCTGCGCGCGATCGTCCAGGCCGGCATCGTCGGGCGGGCGGTGTCGCGCATCGCCGCGAGCTGCTTGGCCAGCCGTGCGGTGGCCGGGTCGTGGTGGTGCGTGGAACCCAGCGCGGCGGCGGTGCAGCGCAGCAGGGAGGCGGCCTGTTCGACCTGGCCGGTGGCGTGCAGGGCAGCGCAGAGGTGCGCCTGGGCGGTGAGGGTGGGCAGCGCGGCTGGTCCTTCGGCCTGGCTGTGGTAGCGGATCAGGTCGCTGTAGAGGCGGGTCGCGCCGGTGTGGTCACCGGCGGCGGTGGTGGCGGCGGCGAGGACCGCGAGGGCGTCGCGGACCTCGGGGTGGGTGGGGTCGCCGTGCAGGCCGCGCAGGCTGCGGTGGGCGAACGCGGCCCACTCGCGGGCGCCGAGGGCGCGGGCGGCGAGGGAGGTGTCGGCGAGCAGGGCGGCGGCGCGGGCGGTGATCAGGTCGGTGGTGGGCCGGTGCCGCAGCGGGTCGATGTGGTGCAGAGCGCCGCGTAGCAGGCGTACTGCTTGTCGGTGGTTGCGGTGGTGGGTGTGGCGGCGTGCGGCGTGCAGGCGTTGAGCGATGTGCGTGCGCGGTGGGGCGCTGCGCCAGGTGACGCGCAGATCGTTGAGGGTGGCGCCGACGTTGATGCGCAGGATCACCGCTCGGGCGTAGGAGGCGGCGTCGGCGGCCGAGCCTGGGGGAACAAGCCGGGGCGCGCGTCGCAGGACGATCGCGGCCACCGCGCGTGACACCCCGTCGGCGGCGATCGGGTTCCGCCCGCACGGTGGGGTGCACAGGAACACCGGCGGCTCGTGGCCGCGGGTGATGGTCGCGAGCGGTGCGCTGCACAGGCCGCAGTGCAACAGGCCGTAGGGCAGGGGCGCCTGCGGTGAGTACCGTGCCTCGGTCAGCCACGCCCGGACGGTGGTGGCGGGCAGCCCGTGTTCGCGGGCGACCTGGTTGACGACCGCGGCGAGGCGACCGGTTCCGGGACGGTCGTGTCCGGCGGTGACCTGCGCGATCACGTCGGCGATGAACGCTGGTGTCCGAGCGACGGTGAGAAGGCGTGCGGTCATGAGGACGCTCCCTGACGCGATGAAATGCCACCGTCGTCGCCGCGCGGCGAGAACGACAGTGGAGCTGCGGGTGAGGTGATGCTGGCGGCATCACCACGCCCGGTGCCGTGCTTGCTCGATGTCGGGGGTGGCCGGCGGCAGACCGTTGGTTCTGCCGCCGGCCTGGCCGACCGGCCGGGCCCCTCATCCCGGCGTGGTCGTCCTGGCGGTGACGGGCTCGGGCGCGTTGGTCCGTCACCGCCGTCCGGTGACCACATGGTTGGGGTCGCCGGACGTGACGCTGGAGGTTGCCGATCCCCCAGCGGCACAACCAGGGGCGGTCAGCCGGGTTTGCGGGCGTGCAGGCCGCGGCGCTCGACCGAGCGCAGCGCGACCCGGGGGTCGCCCATCAGCGTCTGGAAGCGGTCCACGCTCTCGGCATCGACGCCGAGGGCGTGGAGGGTGGGCTGGGCGTGGGCGGCGATGCCGGCGAGGACACCGCAGCCGGGTCCGCCGCCGGTCCACGTCTCCGACGCGGCGGTCAGACACACCGAGTCCATGCCTCTGCCGTGGAGCAGCCCTTCGACGTCGGCCGGCCACCGGCCGGTGCTGCCCGCGTCGAGGGTCGCGTCGTAGAGCCGCCGCACCACCGCGTTGATCAGGTCTTCGTCGCCGGGTTCGGCGGCGCAGTACACGCGCGGGCGGGTGTCGGTGACGTCGGCGAGGACGAGCCAGCCGCCCGGGCGCAGCCGCGTGAGCATCTGGTCGATCAGCCCGGCCGGGTCGGCCAGCCGGTGGTGCGGCCAGCGGGCGACCGCCAGGTCGACCGACTCCGCGTCGCCGGGCAGCTCGGCGGGGTCGGCGGCCACGTCACGCTGGTAGACGTCTACCACGGCGGTCGGGTTGAGGTGGGTGGTGTCGTCGTCGACCGCGACGACACGACCGAGCGGCCCGACGGCGCGGGCGAGGTAGGCGGTGACGTGGCCGGTCCCGGCGCCGATCTCCAACACCCGCGAGCCGGGGTTGAGGTCGAGCCGGTTGATCTGGTGAGTGATGGTCGGGTCGAGCAGTTCCCGCAGCGATGCGGACATCCCCGCGGCGTGTGTGATTGTCATCGTCTTCCCTCCAGCGTTGCGGCGCCCTCGGTGATGCAGGTGTGCTCTGAGTGGATGGTCCGAGCGGCTTCGCGGCGCGGCTCCAGGTACGGCGGCGAGGCCGCGAAGGGCTCGCCTGCGGTCGGCGGTTCCGACCAGCGGCGTAGGGCGTGGGTCGGGATCATGGGTGTTGGTCAGCTGGCCGGGACGGTCGCGGTGATGCGCGGCATCAGGCGGGCGGTCTGGTCGATGACGGCCTGCTCGTGGGGCAGCATCGGTTCGGCTCCGTAGCCGGCGGCGATGCCGGCGTAGGGGTCGGTGAGGTCACCGTTGGCCCCGGTCAGGCCCTCGACGAACCCGACCAGGCACCACGGCGTGTACCAGCGGCTGTAGCCGCCCTCGTGGACCGCGACGAGCCGGCCGCCGCACAGCCGCTCGGCCGCCCCGGTCAGCAGCCGGGCCATCTGCCGGTACGAGTCCGCGATCAACGCCTGACACGACAGCGGATCCCAGTAGGCGCCGTCGAAGCCCGTCGCGACGAGGATCAGCTCTGGCTGGAACCGGTCCAGCGCGGGAAGCACCACCGTGTTCATGGCGTAGAGGTAGGCGGCGTGACCGCTGCCCTTGGGCAGCGGAATGTTGAGGGTGTACCCCTCGCCCGGGCCGGCGCCGTTCTCTTCCACCCAGCCGGAGTCGGGCGGGAAACAGTTCGCCTCGTGCAGGGAGACGGCCAGCACGTTCGGGTCGTCGTAGAAGATGGACTGCGTGCCGTTGCCGTGGTGCGCGTCGATGTCGACGATCGCGATCCGGTTCAGTCCCAGCTCGGCCTGGGCGTGCCGCGCGGCGAGGGCCACGTTGTTGAACGTGCAGAAGCCCATACCGGTGCCGGCGGTGGCGTGATGGCCGGGCGGCCGGACCAGCGCGTACCCGTTGCTGACGACACCCGACGCGACGGCGGTGACGAGTTCGAGGACGCCGCCGGCGGCCAGCCGGGCGATGTCGTAGCTGCCCCGACCCACCGGGGAGAAACCGTCCCCGGCGTCACCGCCCCGCACCTGCGCGCTCGCGTCGCGCACCCGGCGCACGTGCTCGTCGGTGTGCACCCGCAGCAGCTCACTGACGGTGGCAGACCGCGCCTCGACCCACGTCATCCGGCCCAGCAGGCCGGTGACGTCCAGCAGTTCGAAACAGCGGCGCTTGGTTGCGCCGCTCTCGACGTGCCCGTCGGGCTGGACGCCCGCCACCGGATCGGCGACCACCATCCCGGCGGCGGTACCGGTGTCGTGCCAGAAGAACAAGGTGTGGGTCATGAAGCCGGTTGCCATCAGGTCTCCTCGATCAGTAGGTGGTGGCCATCAGGCCGGCGTCGTCGGCGGGTGGGCGAGGCCGTGGTGCCTTCCGGCCGCGAGCGGCGGCGGCCAGGTCCGTGATGAAGGCGTCGATCACGCCCGAGGTGATGCCGGGCATGCAGATGAGGTGGCTGGTGTCGCCGTCGGTGGCCAGGAGCCACTTTCGGCGTACGTGCTCGGGTGGGGTGGGCAGGACGACGGTGAAGGCGTGCGGGTGCCGCCAGGCGGGCCAGCCGACAGCGTTGAGCCGCTCGACGGTGTAGACAGCCAGCCGGCGGGCCTCGCTGGCCCGCCACCGGTGCCCCTCCCGTCCGTGAACGGCGATGGCATGCCACAACAGCGCAGCCGACAGGCCACAGCGGGAGCCGGTGATGGTGGTGTCCGCCGTGGCGGTGTAGGCCACCCGGGAACCGGCGGGGCGTAGGTGGTCGCGGATGAGCACGATGCCGCACGGCGTCGGTGTGCCGAAGAACTTGTGGCCGCTGATCGCGACGCTGCCGATGCCGCTGGCGTCATCGAGGGACAGCCGTCCGTCGAGAGCCAGGGGGATGCCGGACAGGGCCGCGTCGACGTGCAGATGCCCGCCCGCGTGGTGTGCGTCGAGGAGGTCGCGGATGCGGCTGGTGTCATCGACCGCCTCGGTCATGGTGGTGCCGGCGGTCGCGACGACGATCGCCGGGAAGCGGCGCCGCCTGTGCAGCTGCTCGGCGAGGTGCGCGTAGTCCATCTCCCCATCGGGGCGCGCGTGGACCAGGATGCCGTGCGCGCCGAGCAGACGCACCACCTTGGCCACGGAGTAGTGGGCGGCGGCCGAGTAGTAGATCCGTGCCGTCGGTTTCCGCCGGTGCGCGGCGTGCAGGGCGGACAGGGTGCCTTCCGTGCCGCCCGTGGTGACGTAGCCCCACCGGTCGTGGGCGGGCATGGCGAGCAGGTCGGCCGTCCAGGTGATGACCGCGCGTTCCATCGCCCGGGTGTGCGCGATTCCGCCCTCGTCGGCGGGGTCGCCGATGTTGTTCCACAGCCTGCCGCCGAGGCGGGTCATGACCTCCGTGTGGTCGAGGTCCACAGCGCCGGGGAACCCGATGCTCGTCGCCGCCGTGGCGTCGGCTTCGCGCACGAGGTTGTCAAGAACGGCCGTGATGTCGATCGGCGCGCGGCTCAGATCCGCGGCGGCGGCCAGTCTCAGGGTGTCGGTCATGCCAGCGGCCCGTGCAGGTGCGCGGTGAGGGTGTGGTGCAGGACGCTGAGGTTTCGCCACACCGCTCGGGTGGCGTCGTCGCCGTCCTCGGTGAGGTTCTCGTGCCGGTTGTAGTAGGTGACGCGGTCCGGGTCGAGGGTGCGGTTGCAGCGGATGCCGTCGACGCCCAGGGGCGCGTGCGGGTCGCGGTCGATGTGCATGGCGGTGCCGTCAGTCAGCAGCACGTACGCCTGGCCTTTGAGGTCGAAGACCGACAAGCGGTGCCCGGTGGCAGGCAGATCCCGCAGGGTGTGGGCGAGCTGGTACCAGCGGCCCTGGTCGGAGTCGAGGGTGCTGATCCCGGCACCGACGTAGGCCGCGTGCTCCGGCAGGCTCATGTCCCCGCCGTTGACCATCGAGCCCTCGGGGCCGAGGGGATGCCACCGCCGCCCGGCCGAGGCGGCGCGGGCAATGTTGTCCCGGGCGACGCCGTCGAGGTCCGCCAGCAACCTCGGGAGGTCGTCGGAATCCGGTGAGGCCAGCCACAGCCGGTAGGCGGTGTGCAGCCGGTAGCCGTGCGGCTCGCCCGGCGCGTCGGCGACGAAGAACAACACCACCCCGTGCGGGCCGAGCGCCTCACGCCCACCGAACCGTTGATCGGCCTCGACCATGTGACCGGTGTTGATCCGCTTGCACCGGTACGCGACCTGCTTACGCAGATCGGCCCAGCGGCGGACCTCCGGCGGCACCCTGTCATCACCGGGCGCCTGCTCGTACGCCCAGGCCGACCCGGCCGGCGGCACAGGCTGCGCGGACGGAGGCTGGAGCGGGTGGACCACGGACTCCGGCGTTCGCGGGTAATCGGCTGGCGTACGCGCTGTCCCGTAGCCGGTCCCCGGCGGGTGAGCGGCGGGCGCCGGCCGGTACGGCGGGTGTTCCATCGAAGCGGCGGGCGGTGCGGTCTGCGGGTGTTCCGGTCGCCGTCCGGCCTCGGCGTGCTCGCCGTTGTAGTGCCTGCCTGGAGGCGGTATGGCCGCGTGGGTCATCATCGTCGCCCCTTGTCAGATGGAGACGCTGATCGCGTCGGGGACGGCGTGGGTGCTCGGGGTTCCACGGCCGATACCGGCGTAGATGTCCGGACGGGACCGCCGCAGATGTCCCGCCCACACCCCGCCGAGGACGGCGGTGGCGGCGAGGATCGTCGGCAGCAGGAACGGGTACAGCGATCCCGGCGCGGCACCGAGTAGGGAGCCGACGTTGCCGACCATCAGAGCAAGCAGCACCAGCCCGCCCAGGACGCCCAGCGCGGGAGCGAGTCGCCACTCCCACACTCCTGGCCTCGGGCGGCGCACGCTCGCCGGTGCGGTCATCGCCGCCACCGATGCGGCCAGCAGCAGGCTCAGCAGGCCCATCGCGCCCAGCGTCGAGAGCCAGGTGAACATCACCGCGATCGGGTCAGCGCCGGCCACCGCGAACGCGATCACCACCACCGAGGCGATGCCGGTCTGCGTCAATGAGCCGCCGCGCGGTGCGCTGACCCGGGTCGTGCTAGCGGTGCGCGCGAGCCCGGCGGGCAGGACGCCTTCGCGCGCCAGGGCGAACACGTACCGGGCCGCGACGTTGTGGAAGACGAGCTTCGAGGTGACGATCGCGAGGATCAGGACCAGCTCCGCCAACGCAACCCACCAGCCGCCGAGACGTTCCAGGACCGAGAACGGCAACCCCGCCGCCGGGTCGGCGGCCACCTCACCCACGGCGTCGGGACCGACGGCTACGCCCATCGCCCACGCCGCGAGCGCGTACACACCGCCGAGGACGAGCACCGCGCCGATCGTGGCCCGGCCCACCGACCGGCGGTCCACGGCCTCCTCGACCATCGAACCCGGGGCGTCCACACCCATCAACGCCGCCACACTGAACGCCACCGCGCCGCCGACACCGCCGACCGCCAGCCCCGAGGCGTCGAAGCCCGCCCACGACAGGTCACCGCCGGCCGGCTGGCTCACACCGGCGAGGACGAACGCGGCGACGATCAGCAGCGACACCGCCAGCACGGCCACCAGCACCCGGGTGGACAGCACGATCGCCCGAACACCGAACGCCCCGACCACCGCCACGGCGATGCCCGCCCACACCCACCACACACCGCCCAGCTGCCCGGCCAACGTGGCACCGAGCAAGCCGTACAGGCTGATCTGAATCGCGTTGTAAGCAACCAGGGCGACCAGGCCGGCGGCGACGCCCCAGCCACGCCCCAGGCTGTTGGCGAGGATGCCGTAGTAGGCCGCCGGGTGCCCGAGCTGGCGGGCCATCGCCGTGTACCCGACGGCCAGCAACGCCACCACCCCGGCGACGAGCACGAACACCAGCGGCAACGCCGTCACTTGCGTAGTCGCGTACGTGGCGACGATGCCTCCGGCGAGCACCACCATCGGCGCCGACGCCGCCGCCCCGAACACCCACAGCCCCGTCGGCGTCAACGTCCGCCGCGCGAGCGCCACCTGCATGTGCGCTGACCTCACCGCTGCCCCCGATCCACCACGTCCGGGCAGCCCGACCGGCGGCAGCCGCCCACCGGATGCCCGCTCACGTCGGCGGCGTTGACGGCCACGACAGACACCGCCGCCGGCCGTACCGGGCCGCGACGCCAGTAACCCTGGTCCCGGTCGAGCCGCCGCCGCGCGACGCGGGCGTCCGGGGTGAACCCGAACAAGTCGTGAGCACCGTCCGGCCACTCCCGCCTGATCGCGTACCCCCAGACGAACTCGCGCGACGTCACAGCTCCCGCGTCCGTGACGGCGGCGGCACCGGCGGGCGCAGCAACGAGCCACGCCAACAGCCACCGGCCGGCATTCGGCCGTCGTTGCCGCATCGGGCAACGGGTCGTAGCAGCCAGCATGAGGAATGCCTCCTTGCATCGAGGGGAAAGGCGTATGCAAACGCCCCGCCGGCCGGCGGCCAGCAGCCGTGTATCCAGGTGCCGAAACGGCTGTCAGGTCGTGTCGACCCGACCGAGAAGCGGCGGTACCGCCGACGGCCCTGCGCCGGCAGAAGGCGCCGCGGCCTGGTGCAGCCGCACACGCCGGGGCAGGCCGTCACGCCGCACGCCACCACGGCCCGGCCGGTGCATCCGCCACAGCACCGGGCCACCGGACTCCAACAGCATCGGTGACCGCGGCAGGTAGCCGAGCTGGCTAAACAAGCTCTCGCGAGGTTCGCTGCCGCACACCTGCGTGTACGCCGGCAGCCCTTCGGCATCCACAACCCGGTGACAGCCCGCCAGCAACGCCCCCGCCGCGCCCTGCCCAGGCCCGGCCGCGAACTGCGCCAGGTAGTGATGCGGCGTACGCGGCGCCACCGCGTGCAGCACCGCGAACCGCGCCGCGAACGGGCCGAGTAGCCCGCGCAGCTCACCCACCCACCCCGCACCGGCCAGCGGCGGCGGATCCGGCCGCGAGAACCACACCGCGACCGCGGCACGATCCTCCGTCGTGTCGACCCGGCCGTGCCGCACCCCATATATCAGCACGAACTCGGCATACCGATGCAGAGCCCTAGCGCGCACGGCCGCGTCAGGCACCAGCCACGCACCCAAAGATCCAGCCCACAGATCGTGAGCCAACAGCGCGGCCAGCACAGGAACGTCGTCGCCGGTCGCGCACACCACCGCCTCACCTGGCACCTGCAACCCGAGCAGCCGACGAGCAGAATCGCCACGTCCGACCGTCCGGTTGGGAACGGACTGCGAACCTCG
The DNA here is from genome assembly GCF_019038635.1 of Micromonospora sp. WMMB482. Lineage (NCBI taxonomy): Bacteria > Bacillati > Actinomycetota > Actinomycetes > Micromonosporales > Micromonosporaceae > Micromonospora > Micromonospora sp. WMMB482. The sequence goes on from NZ_JAHOPD010000020.1 coordinate 2,083,277, forward strand.
CATCGTCAGCGGAGCGTCCATGTCGACCGCCTTCGCGGGCACGTTGTGTCGGGCCGCTGCCACCGTCATGACGGCCCCTCAGCTCGCAGCCTTCCGGCGGCAGCCGGGGTCTGCCGGGTCACGCCATCCAGAGCGACCAAGAGCTGGGGACTACCGGGAGTGGCAGCGCTGATGCTCATCGACGTTCTCCTTTTCCAGTGTGAGGAGCTGCGGAAGGGGGAGGGATGACCGACACGGCCCGCAGACTTCGCATGCCGCCCGCGACCTGCGCCCGGATCACCATCGGATCGGTCGGGGCGAAGACTCCGGGCTGGTACGCGGCGTCGGCAACACGCCCGGGATCACGTGCGCCTGCGGACGCCGTCGCCGCAGACCGGGCGAGGTGCGCACCTCAGTAGCCGGCCCGACGTCGACGCGGCGCCCGAGGTGCCGGCTACTGAGGCAACTCCGCCGTCACGTACGGTCGGCAGGACAATCAGTGCTGCCATAGACCGAACGGGAAGTTCCGCCAACGGATGCGCCCTCGCGGCGATGCCTCGTTTCGCAGCGCTTTCCAACTCCGTCACCTCTGCCCTGGTTCTGCTGGTAATCCAACGTGCTGCTGTCTTTCATGAATCGGCTGGCCGCCGTCAGAGGCCGTTTCACAGGCGGCGCAGCGAAGAGAACCACCGCACCGGCCGCACCACCGTCGAGACGCCCGATAGGTGGCCATCCCGGCTAGCCAGCCGATAGCCAGACTGACCAGGACGGCAATCGCCGATGGCAACACAGCGGCACCACCTGTCTGAGTGATCGTCAATACCGATCGGCAGTGGAACGCTCAAGCTGAACCATTAGTCATTCACGGAGATCATGCCCAGCAGAGGTAAACGCTGGGAATACCTACCTTCGGTCCGACTTGGCATACCGACCTACGGTCCGACCAGCACCTGGCCTGCACAAACAGTGGCGGACCGGCCCCTTGGCCCAGAGTCCACGGAGCGATGGTGGGGCTACAGTGAGCGCGCCCCGGCCGTCTGCACCGTCGACCGGGCTTGCGTAGTCCCTGGAGGCTGCCGGTGAATCGCCCTAGTCCGTATGTCCGCCGACAATGGCTCGGACGTGAAATCCGCCGACTGCGGGAGGAACATGACGTAACAAGCGAGTCGATCGCCCGTGCGCTAGGGTTTCCGAGGCAACAGATCAGCGCGCTGGAGAACGGGCATCTCGGCCCTGACATCGATCTCGTCAGCGGAATCTGCGACTACCTCACAGTAGGCGTGAATCGACGGGCCGCGATTATGGACGCCGCCGCCGACGGTTGGGCGCGCGGGTGGTGGATGGCCGACGCAGAACGGATGGGAACCCGGCAGGCCATCTACGCGGATCTGGAAAGCGGCACCAGAACGATCACCGAATTCGCCATTTCACTGATCCCCGGCCTGCTCCAGACACCCGCCTACGCCGCTGCGCGGCTACGCAGCGAACCGGCCCGCCATAGCGACAGGTTCGACTCCGCTACCGCGGTCGCCGCCCGCGCCCGCCGGCAAAGCCTGGTGCTCGCCGCCGGCGGGCCGCGCTACGAAGCCGTCATCGACGAGGGTGCGATCCGGCGGCGCGCCGCTGACCCCGTCGTCGTCGCGGAGCAGCTTCGACACGTCATCGCCGTATGTGCGAATCACCCGTCATCCGTGGTCGTCCAGGTGCTGCCGTCCGACACGTCGATCACAGGTCACAGCGCGCCCCGGTCGGCGTACTCGATCTACCGCTATCGCGACCCGCAGGGCTCACGGGCTGTCGCGGTCGACACCCTGACCCGCGACATGATTCACACCGATCCGGACGAGCTGGACCCCTATGTCAGCCTGCACGGCCGGCTCAAGGCGGCAGCCTTTCATCCCGACTCAAGTATCCGTCTCCTCCGCGCCGCGGCGGAGAGCCTGACACCTACCGAAGGAGCCCCAGTATGACCACTCGGCCGAGCACCCCGCTCATCTGGCGCAAATCGAGCCACAGCGACGACGGCAACTGCGTCGAAGTCGCCGACACCCACAAATCGATCCTGGTACGAGACTCCAAGAACAGCGCCGGACCGTTACTGCGATTCGCCCCCGAGCAATGGCGCACTTTTACGCAGGCGGTCCGCGATGGAGGATTCCCGTTCCCGACCGCGAGGGAGCAGTAGCGGAACCCGAGCAACTCGCGACGCTGCGTCACGCGCCTCGGCGGCCGAGATCGGCCTTCCGATCTCGGCGACGCCACTCAGGACCGCCTTGACTCTGCGTGATCCTGACGCCACGATGGCAGCAGCCGGCCGAGCGATGCTGACGGCCTCGACTGAGGACGCCCGGTGAGTTCGCACGTCTACTTGAGTCCGGTTGGGTCCACGGGAGGGTGTCGGTGCCTCGTCATCCGGACACGCTGATCACGCCGAACGCGCAGCTCGCCGAAAGACGGGCCGGCTTGCCGTCACCGCGGCGCCCCGGACAGCGCATGTCCCGGACCGAGCTGGCCGACGCCGTGAACACCGCCCTGGATCAGCTCTACCCAGACCGCGACATCACCGCCCAATGTGTCGACCACCGGTGGATCGGCAAGCTGGAACGCGGAGAACACCGATGGCCCAGCGAAGAACGGCGTGCCGCGCTACGACTCGTCCTCGGCGCCGCACGTGACACCGATCTCGGCCTCTACAGCCCACGGCGCACCAGTGCACCGGCTTCTGCCGACCACGCCCGCGAGGTCCCGAACACCCCTTCGCTCACCAATGAGACTGCCGAGCCGCTAGCGCAGCCGCACGGCGTAACGTCCGGTGATGTGAGGCGAAGGACCGTGGTGGCGTTAGGTGTGATGGCCGCTCTCGCAGGCGCCGAACAGCGCCTACCAGACCGCACCAACGGCAGGGCACGCAAGATCGGTATCAGCGACGTGGCACCGTTGGAACACAGTGTGAGACATCTGTACAGCCTTGACTATCAGATCGGCGGCGGCAGCCTGTGGCAGGCCGCCGCAGTCAAAACCCGTGACGGCTACTCGATGCTGGAACAGGGCTCCTACTCCCATCCAACCGAGAGCCGGCTCCTCAAGGTCACCGCCCGTCTGGAGATGTGCACCGGATGGCTCGCCCTGGACGCGGGCGAGCACGCCGTGGCACGGACACGCTTCACCGAAGCGCTGATCCTGGCGCGACAGGCGCAGGATCCAGAGGTCGAAACGGCAGCCCTTACCTACCTGGCAGGTCAGGCCAACTCGCTCAACCGACCGCGAGAGGCCCTCCGCTTCGCCTCATCCGCCGCGCAGGTACCGACGATCAATCAGCATCCGCGCTTGGCCTCCATCCCCTGGCTGCGTCTGGCCGTCGCGTCGTCGCTGACGGGCGATGCGCGCGCCTCCGAAACTGCCATCACGAACGCACGGAGGATCGTCGACCGCGACAGCGAGAAGCCGGCCGCAGAATGGTGCTCCTTCCTGAGCCACACCGAGATCGATGGACTCCACGGCACATGCGAACTGACACTCAGCCGACCGGCCCGCGCGGAGAAGTTACTCGACGCAGCTGTCAGCGGCTACCGCGACGGTTACGCCCGGAACCGAGCGTTGTACCGCGTTCGGCTCGCCCATGCACGCCTCCTGCAGGGTGAACCGGAGGGTGCGGCCTACGCAGCGAAAGCCGCACTGGACGACATGGTTGGGGAAGTGGAAAGCTGGCGAGTCTCCACAGAAATGGCTGAGGTGTCACACCTTTTCGCAGCCCACCGGGGCGTTGCCGAGGTTGACTCATTTCTCGCCCGATACCGAAAGACGTGATCATGGAGATGGACGAGCAGATTATTGCCGTGCGAATCCGAAAGCTGAAACAAGATTCCTTCCACGAATACCGGGATGAGCTGATCGAGGTTTATGAAGAGGTATACGCGGAACAGCTAAATGATCCGTTCTTCTCGTCAGAGAGGTACTGGAGCCGACTAAGAGCCTACGCGGCAAGGGATGGGTTCCGGGCTGTTGCCGGCGAGGTCGACGGAACGCTGATCGGATACGCCTTGGGGTACACATTGCCCGCGGAGACGCGGTGGTGGCAAGGGCTGCGATCCGACGTGGACGCCAAAGCACTCGTTGAAACCGGCACCAGGACCTTCGCCCTCAACGAAATCATGGTGCGTAAGAGATGGCGACGTCGCGGGATCGCACGACAGCTGCATAATTCCCTCATCGAGGAGGCCAGCGAGGAGCGAGCAACGCTACTCGTACTGCCCGACAATGTTGCCGCCCAGGCCGCATACCGCAGTTGGGGGTGGCAAAGGCTCGGCGAACTTCAGCCCTTCGACGACGCCCCCGTATACGATTCGATGATTCTCGACTTGACCGAGTCGCAAACTGCGGCGGACTGATTGTGGCCGCGCCATCGACGTCTGAAAGAATGCTGCTACTGTCTGCCATGGTGTTGGTGGAACCCGCCGGAATCCACGCCGCGCTACCGATTGCCCCGGAGTACATCGCGCTGCCCGGGCTTGCTATGAACGAGAGGCGCCCGATCGCCATGACCTGGATTCCCGGTGGCGACATCTGGCACGGCGGTGTCACATCCTGGACTGGCGATCGAGCGAAGGTCCCAGCAGCGCATGCGTAGCCACAATCTGACCCCAGGACGAATGATCAGTGTGGTTTTCGACCACAGTGACGACTTCTTCACCGCCCTCGCCGAAGCCTGCCGCGCCCACGACATCAAGCAGGGCTACATCCCGATGTTCATCGCCGGCTTGTCCACCGCCAAGATCGTCGGCACCTGTCAACGCCTCGACAATCCCGACGCCCCCGTCTGGACCCACGTCGACCTCACCAACGTCGAAGCACTCGGTGGCGGAACCATCGCCTGGGACGACACTGACCAGAAGATCCTCCCCCACATCCACATCACCGCCGGACTCAAGGAATACAGCGCTAACGCTCACACCAGCCATCTGCTGGATGCCACCGTTCAATTCCTTACCGAAATGCTCATTATCGAGGTGGCCTCACCCGCCATGCGTCGACTACCCAACAGCACCCTCTACGACGTGCCACAACTGCATCTCGACTAGCGCTCCCGGACCGGGCTTCGGAGGGAGGCACAGGATGGCCCGCAACCTGGACACCATCATCACGCCCAACACGCTGCTCACGGCGGCCGGCGAGGGGCTTCCATCACATCGGCGGCCCGAGCAGCCGGCTCAGGCGGAAGACGGCCGCTGTCGGCGGAGGCGAACACGCACGCCCGGACTTCCGAGGGAGATATCGGCCAACTCGAAGCCCGCGTACGCGAGGTCTGCGGTGACTGCCGCGAGACCGCATCCCGGTGGTGCCTTTTCGACAGCAACCACGAGCTCGTCAACGCAGTTGAGGTTGTCTCGTAGTACACCGGCATGACGCCCGCCAGTGACGATGGCCGTGCGCGAGCCGGTGGCGTAGCAGGCCGAAAGCCACCGTTGGAGATCGTCGCTCGGCTCCCCTGGCAGGGTGAAGTGTTGAGGGGTGTGTCCGCCCGGGGTGCCTTCTTCGATCGTCTTCTCGCCCAGAACTACATCCGTCCCGCTGCGCAACTCCGCGGTTAGTTGCTCACAGCTGATTTGGCTGTCCTGGCCCTCGAGAGCGTAGGCCCAGGTCAGGTAAGGGCGGCGTCGGCGGGTGGCGGTGAGCCAGGGACCGAGGACGGTAAGTGTCTCGTCGGGGAGCACGTTGGTTTCGACGTCGATGCCGTGGGCGGTGAGTACCGCGGCGCCGCCCTCGCCTCGGGAAGTCGGGTCGATGAGGCTGATGACGACTCGCGCGATGCCGGCGTCGATGAGTTCCTGACGGCAGGCTGGAGTGACGCCGACGTGGTTGCAGGGTTCGAGCGTGACGACAGCGATGCCGCCTCGCGCGGCAGGGCCTGCTGCGCTTAGCGCGTTGACCTCGGCGTGTGCCTCTCCTTTGCGTCGGTGGTAGCCCGCGCCGACGGTCGCGCCGTGGCGGTCGAGGATGACGCAGCCGACGGGCGGGTTGGGGCTTGTGGTTCCCAGACCCAGCGACGACAGAATGATCGCTTGGCGCATCGCCGCGAGTTCGACGTTGGATGCCATCAGGTGACCTCCTGGAGATCATGGAGGAAAGCGTGGACCTCTGGCAGCTGCTGGTGCCCGCTGACTGCGGCGCCGAGTTGCGCGAGCTGATGCAAGACCCGTCGTGATCCTGCCCGGCGCGCGATGGGCAGCGCTTGGTGTGCCGCTGCCGCTGCCTGATCCGGTTGGTGTGCTGCGGCATGAGCCCTCGCCTTGATCAGCAAGGCTGATGCGAAGTCCTGGCGGTGCCGGCGCGGAATCGCCGGAAGGGCTTGGTCGAGTACCTCGATCGCATCCTGGGGCTTGTGTGCCAGCCGAAGGCATGCCCCGCGGTGTACTTCGATATATCCGCTGGTGCAGTAGGAGCCGTGCTCGCCTTCCGGCTTTCCCAGGCAACGGTCCGCTGCCCAGCGGTGCGCGGCGTCCAGCAGACGCATGGCCGATTGGTGCTCACCCGTCGCAGCGAGGGCGTGCGCGTGCTGCACGCGCAGCGCTGCACGCATTGGACGAGGGAGCTTCGGGTCGTGCAGCAGCGCGGCCTCTGCCTGCTCAACGGCTCGGGCGGCGCACCCCGATGACAACCATTGTTGACTGCTGCGGTACGTGGCCCAAGCGGTCATCGTCGAGTCCGCGATCTCGTCCGCCCAGGCGAGTGCCTGTCGTGTTCGGCGGTGGCCGGCGGCGTGGTCGTTGAGAGATTGGTGGAGCCATGCTGCGGATTCGGCGTACTGAGCGGCGAGGCGGATGACGGCGGGCCGAAGTGCTTCGGGCACCCTGGACAGGGTGTCCTCGATTGTGGCCAGTTGCCTCTTGACACCCATCAGTGTGTACTCGGGACCGAACATCTTGTCGTTCTGTACCAACAGATGCCACTGCTCGCGCAGGAGGTAGATGGCCTCGTCCCAACTACCCGGCTGAGGCTCGACCACCGGCCCTTGAGCTTCTACGCCGTCGCTGCGTCGAGGGCTGTAGAGATCGAGGTCTGCATCGGTGAGAGCACCGAGCACCTGACGCAGAGCTTTCCGCCGCGCTTCGCTGGGCCAACGATGCTCGCCGCGTTCGAGCTTGCCGATCCAGCGGGAGTCGACGTATTGGGCGGTGACGTCGCGGCTGGGGTAGATCCGATCGAGCGCCGCGTTGACCGCATCGGCCAATTCGCTACGGGACATGCGTTGGCCGGGCCGCACAGGTGAGGACAGCCGATGCCGGGCTTCGCTGAGCACGGTGTTCGGACTGATCATGGTGTCCGGATGACGAGGCACGACTTCCCCTTACCCAGCCTGCTGAGCCCTGCCGACTATGCCACCGGTTGTCTCGATCATCCAGCCTTCACACTGTCGCGCCGCGAGGGGGCGCGAAGTCGGACCGCAAGTCGGTATTCCCGCACTGTTAACCATGAGCGATCGTGTCATGTGTAGCTGGTAAGGCTTGGGGCGGCAGCCAGCCGCTTCGGAGCCGTCGTGGAGGTCACGGAAGACAAGTGTCGCTGCTCGGCCGGCAGCGGCAGCTCCCGCTACCCGATCCCGGCTGCGGAGGAAGCGCGAAGTAGCCGACGGGCTGGTGGCCGCGAGGTCTGCCTGCCTATCCACCCCGAAGTCTCGTTGGAGGGATCAGTCATGGAGAACCTGCTCGCCGTCAGCGGTGACCCGTTCCAGCTCGACGTGGAGATCGTCACGGAGGGCCCGGTCGCTGCCGCGTTGCTGGCCGACACGGACGACGGCTGCGACACCGTGAAGGGCAGCGACTGCTAGTTCGACGTACCGGCCGGTTCCGGTGGGTGGTCCCCAGCCGCCCGCTGGAGCCGGCACCACGAGGCAGGTCCGCGGCAAGAAGACTCGACGACTGGAGGGCGGCATGTTTCGTATAGTTGATGCCGCCACCATTCGCATCGCGGCTCACGTCTCGCCGGATCGTGAAGTGCCCTGGCCGCAACGGCATGATCCTGCCGGTGTCGAATCTTGGCTTCGAGCGACCTGGCGTCAGGTAGGCGTCGCGGAAGCGGTCTGGGTAGCAAGTCCCGACTTCGCCGACCGTGTCGAGGCGACTCTCGCTGGCGCGAGGTTCGACGCCCGCCAGGCGTGGCGGACGGCGTTGGCATTGGCGCGGTACCTGGTCCGCGCGCGCGGTCGAGCTACGCCGTTCGGGTTGTTCTCGGGAGTCGCGCCACTACGCCTCGACGCGGTAGCCGCAGTGACGCCGTTGGAGCAGTCAGCGATTTGTGTGCGGCCGGACGCAGAATGGCTTGCGTCGTTAATCGCGCGTCTTGAGACCGACCCGAACGTGCGCAACGGGCTGTTCGTCCAGGCCAACAACCTCGCGCGGGTGTCGGGGCTTCGGATCGTCGTGCAGTGTCGGCCCCACGCCTCCGTGCCCGTCGACGGGGTTTCTTCGGTAAGGCGTACCGAGGCGGTGCGGCTGGCGATGTCACTGAGTGCCGAGCCGGTGCGGTGGACCGAGCTCGTCGAGAAGATCGCTGTCGGCTATCGGGAGTTCCCGCGTGCCTCGGTCGAGGCTCTGGTCGCCGGCCTGGTCGAGCAGGGTGTATTGATTTCGTCCCTTAAGCCGCCGTCTACCTGCACCGACCCGATCAAGCACCTCCTGGACCAACTCGACGCAGCCCCCGACATCGGCTACGTCGGGCAGACGGTTGAGCAGCTTCAGGCGCTGCAGCGTCGCCTCGGTGCCACCGCAGGCCAGGCGATAGATCTTCGAGGGCTGGCCGCTCAGATGCGGGAGATGGCGGTAGGTACCCAGCCGTTGGCGGTGGATCTTCGGCTCGCGGATGAAGTCGTCGTGCCGCATCAGGTCACCGCGGAGGTCGTCGCATCGGTGGAGGTTCTGCTGCGGCTGACGCCACATCCAGTAGGGCGTCCGGAGTGGCGCGCTTACCATGCTCGTTTTGTCGATCGGTACGGGATGGCAGCGTTGGTGCCGCTTGCCGAGGTGGTCGATCCGGTGGCCGGTCTGGGCTACCCGGAGCACTTCGACGGTGCCGACCGGGCGACGCCGCTGTCCGGCCGGGATGAGCGCTTGTTGGTGTTGGCGCAGCAGGCGGTGCTCGACGGCATCCGTGAGGTGGTCCTCGATGATGCGGCCGTGCGGGCGCTCGCTGGCCCAGATCACGACGAGGACAGTGTCAGTCCGCATGTCGACGTGTCGGCGGAGGTGCGTGCGGTGTCGTTGCGCGCACTGGAGGAAGGCCAGTTCCTGGTCGCGGTGACGGGTATGGGCCGGTCGGCGATGGCGACGAGCGGACGCTTCCTCGACGTGCTGCCATATGCCGAGCGGGAGTTGATGCGCGGGAAGGTCGCGCGCCTTCCGGTCGCCGTGGAAGGGGCCATGCCGGCACAGGTGAGCTTCCCCCCGAGCAGGCTGCACGCCCAGAATGTACTCCGGTCCCCGCAGATCCTTCCGTGGCTGGTGAGCATGGCCGAGCACCGCCCGGTTGCCGGGGATGTGGTTGGCCTCGATGACCTCGGCGTGGCGGCTGGTGCCGACAGGTTGGTCCTGGTGTCGATGTCGCGGCGGCGGGTGGTCGAGCCGACCGTGGCGCACGCCGGCGCCGTGCACACCATGCCGCTGCTCGCTCGGTTCCTTGTCGAGCTGCCGCGGGCTTTGGACGCCCGGCTCAAGCCGTTCGATTGGGGCGCGGCGTCCTGTCTGCCGTTTCGGCCCGCCGTGCGGTACGGCCGGGTTGTCCTGTCTGCGGCGCGGTGGCGGATCGACCCGGCGCGGCTGCCCGGCGCCGACGCGAGCGACGGGGAATGGTCGGCGGCGTGGGCGGCGCTGCGGGAGAGGCTGCGGCTGCCGAGGTGGGTGCAGGTCGGCAGCGGCGACCAGCGGCTGCGGCTCGACCTCGATCAGGCCATGGACCGGTCGCTGTTACGCGCCCACCTGGACGCCACCAGCGACGCGGCGGTCACGATCGTTGAGGCGGCGGAGCCGAAGGACTTCGGGTGGCTGTCCGGCCGCGCGCACGAGATCGTCGTACCGGTCGCCTCCACCGCGGCTCCGGCTGCGGCGCCGGCCGCGGTCGCGGCCCGGGGCTCGTGGCCGCCTCCGGTGCCCGCAGGCCCGGTTCTGCCCGGGTCGAGCGGCTTGTTGTCCGGATCTCTCGCTGTTGAGCCGTCGATGGTGGAGTTCGTGTTGTGGCGAGGGCTGCCGGCGCTGTTCGCCGACTGGCCCGAGCCTCCGATGTGGTGGTTTGTCCGGCTGCGCCGTCCGTACTCGCACGTGCGGCTTCGGCTGCACACCGACGACTACGGCGACGCGGCGGTCAGAGTGGGCCGGTGGGCAGTCGCACTGCGGCGGCAGGGACTCACGGGTGATCTGCGCCTCGACAGCTACCGACCCGAGACCGGCAGGTACGGCGACGGCCGGGCCATGTCCGCCGCCGAGGAGTTGTTCGCTGCGGACTCCCGCGCCGCCGTGGCTCAGATGGCGGCGAAGGACGACTCTCCGCTCGACCAGCGGGCGCTGACCGCCGCGAGCATGCTCGACCTGGCCGCCGCGCTGCTCGGCAGTCGCGACGACGGGTGCGAGTGGCTTGTCGCCCGGCCGGCACACCCCGGCCGAGCACCGATCGACCGAGGCATCCTGCGGCAGGCGGTCACCGTCGATCCGACGTCCGTGCCGGAGCTGGTTCAGCGTGCATGGCAGGAACGATCGCGGGCCGCCTCCCGGTACGCCGCTGCGCTGTCCTCCTCCGGCAGCCCGCTGACTCCCGCGCAGGTGCTCACGTCGCTGGTGCATCTGCACTTCGTTCGCGCGCATGGTCCGGACGATGCTGCCGAGCAGGTCACGTATCGGCTTGCCCGCCACATCGCGCTGGCGGCGGTCCGTCGCCGTGCTCGCACCGCAGGAGCTGGCCGATGACTGTCACACTGCTCGCCACGCCGCTGCTCCGAGCGGCCGAGACGATGGCCTCCTGCATCACCGACACCCTGCTCCAGCCACCCGCGCAGCCCAGCGGTGTCGACTACGGGCCGCGGAGCACGCGTTGGTACGGCCAATCGTTGTCCAAAGGGGCCGCCGGCGTGGCGATCCTGCACGGGGTGCGCGCTCAGACGGGGCACGGGGGGTGGGAACCGGTCCGCGCCTGGCTGCGCCGCGCGAGCGCGGAAACGCTGAACAACGGCACCGGAGCGGGCCTGTGGTTCGGTGCGCCCGCTGTCACCCACGCATTGACCACGGCCATGCCGCACGCCCAACCGGCTGCCCTGGACGCCCTGGATCACGCCGTCGCGGACCTGGCCGAGCGTCGGTTGGCCGCTGCCGAGGCACGCCTCGCGGCCGGCGCCCGGCCTGCGCTGTCGGAGTTCGACCTCGTCCGCGGGCTGACCGGCCTGGGCGCTCACCTGGTACGCCGTTTCCCGGACGGTGACCTGCTGCGCCGAGTACTGGCGTACCTGGTGCGGCTCACCGAGCCGGTCGACGCCGACGACGCCGCCGGCCGGCTCGCGCCCGGTTGGTGGAGCGCGGACCCACACGACGACGGAACTGAGCGGAGCGGACATGCCAACGTCGGCATGGCGCACGGCATCACCGGCCCTCTGGCCCTGCTGGCGCTGACCCTGCGTCAGGACATTCGGGTGCCGGGACAGACCGAGGCGATCGGCCGGATCTGCTCGTGGCTGGACAGGTGGCAGCAGACGAGCCCGGCCGGCCCGTGGTGGCCGGAGAAGATCACCATGGCGGAGTTGCAGGCCGGGCAGCTCGCCGTGAGCGAACCGGCGCGGCCGTCCTGGTGCTACGGCACTCCGGGGATCGCCCGCGCCGGGCAGCTCGCCGGGATCGCCCTCGGCGACCCCGGCCGGCAGAAGGCGGCAGAAGACGCGCTGTTCCGCTGCCTGACCGATCCCGTCCAGCTCGGCCGGATCATCGATCCATCGTTGTGTCATGGCTGGGCGGGGGTTGCCGCCACGCTCTGGTACGCCGCCGCTGACGCCCGCGATACCCGCCTGCCCGCCACCGTGCCCTACCTGATGCGCCTGCTGGTCCAGCACGCCAACAACGCGACTCCCGCGCCATCCGGTTTGATCTCTGGCCCGGCCGGCATCGCCCTCGCCCTGCACACCTTCGCGACCGGCACCGATATCCATTGGTCCACGAGCCTGCTGATCACCTAGACGAGGAGCACGTCATGGACCTCGATCCCGAACCCGACGCCGAGCGACCGTCGGGCGCAGGGCCGGTCAGTCGGTGGCGCCAGGTCAACCTGACCTTCACGAGCTGGCGGACAGCTGAGGAGTACGCCGCAACCCGGCTTGCCCCGGCGCTCACCGTCGCCGAGGACGACGGTGCGATCGCCGCATTCTGGTTCATCCGCAAGGCCGAGACGTGGCGACTGCGGCTGCTGCCCGGTAGCCGGCTCGCTCTGGTCTACGCTCTGCTCGCCGACATCACCGCCGATGACCGCATCCGCGATGTCGCCGAGCCGATCTACGGGCCCGAGGCGTACGCCTTCGGCGGCGACCAGGCGATGACGATCGCTCACACCTTCTTCCACGCCGACAGCCGCCACGTCCTCGGCCACCTCGCCGACGGCGGCGACCACCGCCGAGAGCTTGGTGTGCTGCTCGCCACCCGCCTCATGCGCGCCGCCGGACTGGAATTCTCCGAACAAGGCGATGTCTGGCGGCACATCGTCACCCGCCGGCACCAAACCCACGCGCCCACGCCGAGCCCCGGGCTGATCGCCGCTGTGCAGCGTCTGGTCACCGCCGGCGACGACACGCCGCGCAGCCCGTTGAGCGTCAATCCGTCATGGCCAGAGGCTCACGAGCAGACCGGCCGAGACCTCCGGTTCCTCGACCGGCACGGAACACTGACCCGCGACCTGCGCGGCGTGCTGACCCACCACGTCCTGTTCCTGTTCAACCGGCTCGGCATCTCGGCCACCGATACCTGGCTCCTGGCCACGGCCGCCGTGCACGTCACCTTCCACGCGTCCGACATCTCACCCGGCGACCGCTGCGCCGGGATCACCGACAGTAGGGTAAAAGCAGTGAAAACCTCCCAAAATGGGTCTGAAGGCTCCCACGCAGCCGCGCTGCGCGAACAACTCGTCACCATCCTCAAGCAGCGAGGCCACATCCGTTCCGCCCCTGTCGAGCAGGCATTCCGGACGGTGCCCCGCGAACAGTTCCTTCCCGGCGTCGACCTGGAGACCGTCTACACCCGCCGCCAGATCGTCACCAAACGCGACCCCAACGGCGCCGCGCTGTCGTCGGCATCGAGCCCCAGCCTCGTCGCGGACATGCTCGAACAACTCGACCCGCAACCCGGCGACCACGTCTTGGAGCTCGGCGCGGCCACCGGCATCAACGCCGCCCTCCTCGCCGAACTGACCAACCCCGGCGGCACGGTCACCACGATCGAACTCGACCAGGACCTCGCCGACGGCGCCCGCGCCGGCCTCGATCGCGCCGGCTACCACACCGTCGAGGTGATCTGCGGCGACGGAGCCCTCGGCCACCCCGAATCCGCCCCGTACGACCGTGCCATCATCACCGCCGGAGCGTGGGACATCACCGCAGCCTGGTGGGACCAGCTCGCCGAGCACGGCCGCATCGTCCTGCCCCTGCGCGTGCACGAGAGCGGCCTGACCCGGTGCTTCGCCTTCGACCGCACCGGCCCCACGACGCTGGTCAGCACCACGACGCCGCTGGTCTGCGGATTCGTGCCCCTGCGCGGCACGGCCGAGCACACCGACCAGCACGTACGCCTCGACAGTGACGTGGTCCTCAAACTCGACGCCGGCGACAAGCCCGACCGCGCCGCCCTCGCCCGCGCCCTCAGTCACCCCAGGTACGAGCGCTGGACCGGCATCCAAGTCACCGACGACGACGCCATCGGCCACCTCGACCTGTGGCTCCTCATCCACACCAGCACACCGTTCGGCCGCCTCCGCGTCGGTGACACCGCCCGCGCCAGCGGGCTGGTTGCCCCCGCCTACCGCTGGGCCGGAGCCGCCATCTACCACGGCAGCACGATCGCCTACCTCGCCTTCCGAGAGACCGGCGACCGCCGCCTCGAAATCGGCGCCATCGCCTACGGGCCGGACGCCGACAATCTCGCTGTGGAACTGACGGACCTACTCGGCCAGTGGGACGAGGCGGGCCGCCCCAACCAGCCCACCGTCACCGCTCACCGTGCCGGAACCCGCCCGGTCCGGACCGGCGACATCAGCTGGCCCGACACGGTCTTTGCCCTCTCCTTCTGACCGGAATGCCGGGGCGCTGCCCCGCCCCGGCATCCGAAGGGGGCGCGGCCGGCATCCGGAGCACCACCGCTGCCATCTGTTCCCCCTCGTCGCCCACGGCACGGCCCTTCCGCAGCAGATGAGGACACCCATGCCTCTGTCCCTCGCGCCCACCATGGCCACCCGATTCCCCCTCGTCGCCCGCAAACGCCCGCCGGCCAAACCGCTCGACGCACGGGTCGCCCGCCTCGCCGGGCTCGCCGAGGCCGCCCACCGCGAACACGAGCCGGAGAAGGCATCCATGGTGTTCAACGGAGCCGCACTGGTCGCCTCCGACTGCGCCGACGCAAAACTCGCCGAACTCTGGTGTCACCGTCACGCGAACCTCTACCTCGACCGCGCCCCCCTAAACGGATACACCGCCCGATTTGCTCTCGAACCAGTCGTCAATCTCGCCCGCCTGCACATTCGCGCCGGCGACGGAGAACGCGCGTACCTGCTGCTCACCGGCCTCCACGATGCGGTCATCAACAGCGCCCCCATCGTCATTGGTCGATTGGAGATACAGCCTCGACAGCTCCCCGAGGAGGCCGAGGAACGCCAACAGATCAGCAACTGGCTCCGCAACGTCCTGCTTGCCGATGGAACCCGCGCCCTCACCGTCACCGGCCAGTGGACCGACGCCCTGGCGCATGTCCAACGCTTCGACGGAATCGGGGCCGCTCTGCACGACGGGCGACAGGTCGCGGTCGTGGCCCACCTCGTCGGCAGCAACATCTCCGCAGCTACCGCCGTCCTCGACCGGACCACGATCGAGCAACCGTGGGAGGAACTGGTACGCGATCTGCTCTACATCTGGAGCGCAGCCATCGCCGGTGATCGAAGTCGAGCCGACCACTTGGAATTAATCGGCCGAGCATCAAAGTTGGCGCCAGGCTCCGGACTCTCGGTATTTCGCACCCGGCTAATCCTCACCGCCCTCGATCTCGCCCCTAACCTTCCCACGACCGCCGCAGCCGGCCCGATCGATCGTCTAGCCGCAGAGGTAATCCAGGAACAGGACGCCAAAGCGGCGCGTGATCTCCTCAACCACCCAGCCGTTGACCCCGAAAACCACCGAATACTCAGACAGATGATCAGCGCAAGCGGCCTCGGCATTGGACAACTCCCGAAAACCGCCCACCGCACCCTCTCGTCGGCACTCAACCTCGCCGAAACCGTGATACGCAACAACCAAGCCAACCGTTGAGTCCTTTTCCGAGAACACTGCCAACATGACGCACACCTTGCAGGAGCGCTATCGAAATTCTGGGCCATGCACGGAATGCCGAAATTCCTACCGACTTCACATCCTGCGCGACGGCAAGGCTCGTGTTGGCAGCCAACCTTCCCGGTAGGGCGACGGTGCAGGGGCCGGCGCCTTCCAAGAGCGACTCCATGCCCGGCATGTTTTGTCGCATGCGCCCAATATTGTCGGTCCGCGCCTTCACATCCCCCTGATGCCTACCTACAGGAGGTCAGACCGTGGTTGGTTCCGCGCTCGACACCAGCTCCGCCGATGAGGCCCGTGCCCGGCTCGCCGACCGGCTCCTCGCCGACCGGAGGATCACCTCGCCGGCGGTGGAGACGGCGTTTCGCCGGGTGCCTCGACATCTGTTCGCCACCGGCGGCGTCAGCGTCGACGCCGCATACGCCGATGATGTGGTCATCACCAGACGCGGCCCGGACGGACGTGCGACGAGTTCGATCTCCGCGCCGTGGCTGCAGGCGTACATGCTGGAACAGGCCGGGCTGCGCCCCGGCGCCCGCGTTCTTGAAATCGGCTCCGGCGGCTACAACGCCGCGCTGATCGCCGACGTCGTCGGCCCCGACGGCACGGTCGTCACCGTCGACATCGACGCCGACGTCACCGACCGCGCCCGCACCGGCTTGGACCGTGCCGGCTACCGACAGGTGACGGTCGTACACGGCGACGGCGAGTACGGACACCAGCCCGGCGCCCCGTATGACGCCATCATCGTCACCGTGGAGACACCGGATGTTGCACCGGCCTGGCTCGACCAGCTCGCCCCGGCCGGTGTGCTCATCGTGCCGCTGCGGATACGCGGCATGACCCGGTGCCTCACCCTGCGACGCCACGAGGACCATCTTCTCGCCACCGCCGCACTGCAGTGCGGGTTCGTGCCCATGCAGGGCGACGGACGCCATCCCACCCGTCGCCTGGCCCTGCGCGGCGACGACATCGCCGTGAACCTGGA
This sequence comes from Micromonospora sp. WMMB482, assembly GCF_019038635.1. Taxonomy (NCBI): domain Bacteria; kingdom Bacillati; phylum Actinomycetota; class Actinomycetes; order Micromonosporales; family Micromonosporaceae; genus Micromonospora; species Micromonospora sp. WMMB482. Next base: position 2,099,791 of record NZ_JAHOPD010000020.1, read on the forward strand.
CGACATCAGCACCGAGGTGAGCCGGGACGCACTCGCCGCGGCGCTACACACGCGCCGGCTCGACACCTGGTCGCCGGTCACCATCGCCATCAGTGACGGGTCTTCGTTCGAGTCGCTGCACCTGTGGCTGGCCAGCCAGCCCCGGCCCTTCGGCACGCTCGCCGTAGACCGCGAGCGCACGCCCGCGGGCCTGGTCGACCCGCAAGACCGGTTCGTCTGCCCGACCCTGCTCACCGCCGGCAGCTTCGCCTACCTCGCGATGCGCAAACTCGACGACACCACCTGGCAGTTCGGCGCCCACGGCTTCGGACCCGACGCCGACACCCTGACCGCCGACATGCTCGATCTCACCGAGGTCTGGGAACATCACCACCGGCACGGCCCCGGCCCGAACGTCACCGTGCATCCCACCGGCACGCATCTGCCGGAATCCGGTAGACCCCAGCTGCTCGTAACCCGCCGCCACACCACGATCGCCGTCACCTGGCCCGCCCCGGGACAGCCGCGATGACCGCCAACCCGTCGCGCATCGAACAGTCCTCCCCGCAGCTTATTGGGAGAGTCGGATATCAGAAGGTGCGCAATGCCGCAGCTGTCGGCGTACGGGCCGATGTGCACTGGTAGGTACAGACAAACCTGCACAGCGTCGTGCAGACGGACGACGGGACGACCGGGTGTAGATCCGACCCGTCAACCTCCGCGAGCCGACCAGTGGACTCAGCGAGACTCACAGGAACGGGTCGGCCGTCGTAACGATCCATCACCACCGACTCGGCATTGACCACGTGGCGCGTCCGAGTTGAGGGCCGCTCGTCAGCGCCTGCATGGGGGCCGCGCGGGACATGCTGCTGGACTACGGCAGGTACTTGAGCTGCAGCCTAGCGACGACATTGCCGGCGATGTCGTAGGCCGTGAGGACGGGTGCCGTCTGGCCGTGGGCGGTCGGGTACCAGCCGAGGTAGTTGCCTTCGACGCGGATGGCCGGCAGCACGGTGCCGTCGTGCAGGCGGAGTTCAGCGCGCGCGGTGTCGCCCGCGGAGACGTTGTACGTGTGGTTCTTGTCGTCGGCGTTGATCCCGCTGCTGGCGCCGAAGGACTCGTGCCGTTCGGGCGGCTGGCAGGTGCTGCCGTTTTCGTGGAACGCCGACGGCTGCGGGGACTTCGCGCTGTTTGCTGTCTCGAACAACGGAGCGATGCAAACTGTTCCGTTGGGGCCCTTCGCGGTCCAAATGGTGAAGATGGTCCCGTCGGGGCCTGGTGCGGCGGCGACGCGGGTCGCCGTGGCCGGGTCGACGCCGGTGTCCTGCCTCCAGCTGGCGTAGTTGCGGATGAAGGCGTCGGGCAGCAGTCCGGTGGCACCGGCGGCTCCCATCCCGGCCGCGACCCCCAGACCCGCGAGAAGCGCTATTGCGACCACACGTGGCGCCCGACGCCGCCTTGACGTCGCCTCGGTCGCCGAGCGCGTCGTGGCGGTGACTGCTCCGTAGGTGGCAGTACGGCTGACCGCAAGCATGGCTTGGTCGACGGCGGCATGCGGACGAAGCGCGGTGAGGGTTACGAGCGGATCGCGGGACGTGGTCATGCCGATTCCCTTGCGGGTTGGGTGGATGGGGTGGTGTGTCCGACGGGCTGGTCATCGGGGGCGGTTGCGGCACGCAGCCGCCGGCGCGCTCGGAAAAGCCGCAGGTGGAACGCTGCGGTCGTGCAGCCGGCGACGCGTGCGGCCTGAGTCGGCGTGAGCCCGTCCCAAGCGATGAGCAGCAGCGCCTCGCGCTCGGCGGGGCTCAAGGTCGCAAGTACGGCCAGGACCTCGGCGCGTTGCACAGCGGTTACTTCAGCTGCGGAGGCCGGCTCGGCGATGCGTTCGAGTCGCTCTAGTTCCTTCTGCAATGCAGCTCGGCGGTAGCCGGAGCGGCGGTGGTTGGCGATGGTGTTCCGGGCGACGACAAGCAGCCAGGGCAACGGCTGGCCGGGCACGTCAGCTAGACGCCGCCAGGCGACCAGGAAGGTCTCCGACAGCACCTCCTGAGCAATGTCGGGGTCGACATGGCGAAGAGCGTAGGCCATGATTCTCGGCGCGTACTGCTCCCACATCGCGGTGAACGCGCGTCCCTCATGATCCGGCGTTCCCATGGATGGTTCTCGTCTCACACTTAGAACTGTCCAGCAGCCTTCGCAGCCTTACGTCATGCTGCGGAAATTTTTGCTGTTCTGCCCTGATGTGCGCGACGGCTCGGGGGCTGCGATCGGTCCGGTCAGGTAGCGCGTGCTGCGGCGGGGCCGGGGCCACCGCGCAGGTGCGTGCCGGCGGCTGCGGTGGCCGACTGCTGCTGACTCATGGCTCCGGCCGGGACTTCACTCGGGTTCACCGCGGGTCTGGTCGGGACGAGTGTCGCTCTGGTGCGGTGCGGGTCGTGACGGCTGCGGCATAGCGCGGTCGGGTGTTGCCGGCGTCCTGGGTCCAGTTCGTCGCGGTCTGGAGGTGCAGGCCGAGGAGTTGGCTGAGCACTGCGGCGGGTAGCTGCCCGGCGAGGTCCATGAGGGTGGTGTTGCGGCTCACGCGGGCGGGGACGCCGAGGCGTCGTAGCCGCGCGCCGAGTTGTTGCGCGCTGAGCGGCTGGCCTGGTGCGGCGCCGGGGAACAGCCAGCGGTTCGCTGCAGTGCGGCCCACGGCAGTGTGCCCGGCACGGCGATCGAGGAGCTCGGCCACCAGGTGGTCCAGGGGCGGCGGGAGCCGGATGGGTGTGCTGCCCAGGCGCAGGTGAGTGCCGTCGGCGGTGGCCTCGACGTGCTCTACGGTGAGGCCGGCGATGCGGCTGACGGGTTGGGCGTGCAGGAGCACGAGGAGCCCGGCGACCCGATCGACCGCGTGGAGGTCGTTGTCGTGGAGCAGCCGCCGCGCGAGTTGCCAGCGTTGATCGCGTTGCGGCAGGACTCGCCGGTGCGTGGTGCTCGATCGTGCGGGCAGGTTGATGTCGTGCGCGTGGCGGCGGCGCACAACCCAGCTGACGAACGCGCTGGCGTTGTGGCGGCTGCTGGGGCCGCTGGCGAGCCAGTCGTCGACGTCGGCCTGCTGGGCGGTAGCGATGCTCGTGCCCTGTGTGCGCAGCCAGGCCAGGAACGCGATGGCGGCGGCCAGATCGCCGCGTGCCGCGCTGATCTGGCCGTAGCCGGTTGGCCGGCCGGATGCGGAGAGCTGGCGTAGCCGGCGCAGGTGGTGCCAGGTGGCGAAGCGGCGTGCGAGCCGACGGTCGTTGACGTCGGTGATGGCGGCGGTCGCGGTGTCGATCCAGCGCTCGAGCAGGACGAGGTGCTCGTCTCGGGCCGGAAGGGCGCCGCGGGCCACCAACAGCGCGCGGAGCCGGTCAGCGGCCTTCGTCGGGCGCAGCCGGTCCAGGGTCGTGTGCTGCAGCGGCCCGGCCTGTTCGGCGAGGGCGCCCAGCAGAGCTCGGGGTGTGGGGGCCTGCAGCCATTTGAGCACGGCCGCCGGGTCGTCGTCGCCAGCCAGCACGTCGAGCACCGCTGCAGCGGCCGGTCGCAGGGTGCCGTCGGCGGCGGTGAGCAACTCGCGCAGCACTCCGGGGCAGGCGCATGCCGCGCACAGTCCGAAGTGGTGCAGCCAGGTGACGGTGCCACAACGTTGGCACGGGTGCGTGGCGGCGGGGTCGCGGCGCCAGCAGGTCCCGCAGACCGGGCCGTCCGGTGGGCGGCCCACCACCGGCCGGACCCGGTGACAGCGGACGCACCGCTCGCGGGGTCCGGCGCAGCGTTGGCACAGCGGCTGACCCTGTGCCGTGCGGGCGAAGACGACTCGGGTGATGCCGCAGCGCTGGCAGGCAGCGGTGTTCAACCGCTTGACGCAGGTCTCGCAGCGCGGGCTCGGCCCGCTGGCGCCGTGGCAAGGCCGCCGGCGTCCGCAGATCGAGCAGGTCGCTATCGGTGCCCGCCAGCAGGCCCGGCAGCAGCGTTCACCGCTGTCGGTCGGGACCAGCCGGGCGTGCTGCCCGCACCGGGCGCAGACGTCGAAGTTCACCGGGTCGCGCTGGCCGCAGGCCTTGCACAACGCGGCACCGTCCGCCGTGCGCTCAGCCACAGGTTTGACCTGCCCGCACCGCGTGCACGGCCGCGACCTGCTCGCCTCGTAACAGCGCTTGCAGCAGCGCAGCCCGTCGCGACGGAGCCGGATCTTCGCCCGCTGCCGGCAGAACGGGCAGGCCGGTGGGGCGACGCCGGTAGCGCCGGCTGCGATCAACGCCTCGGCCAGCAGAACCAGGTGATGCGAGCCGTGCGCGGCGTTGTCGGCCAGCGCGGTCGGACGGGCGGCAAGGTCCGCGGCGACCGTGCGCTGCTGGTGCGGCCGCGGCAACGCTGCGAGGATCAGCTCACGCAACGCGGAGGGCGGCAGGCCCGTGCCGAGCCGGTCGAGGCCATCGACAAGCTCACCGAGGGGATCCGCGCCGCGCTGCTGCCGGGTGCACGCCGCACACAACGGCGCCCCGGCCCCGTCCCGGCCGTCCACCCGCAGCTCTCGCTGACAGCGAGAGCACGCCTCCCGGCGCACGGCTGCCGCATTCGCGCACGGCGCGCAGACCAACCGGTCCTCGATGCGACGCCGCAGCGGCCGCATCCGACGGCAGCGGGCGCAACACGCCGATCGAACGTGACGCGCGCCAGCGGTGAGCAGCGCGCCGATCAGATCCTGCAACAGCCGGGGCCCGTCCGGCTCACCCGAGGTCAACAACCCCGGATCCGCGTGCAGCGCCCGGGCCAGGCGCCGCAGTTCGGCCCGCGTCGGCGCCACCTGATCGATCACCGAGCCGATCCCGGCCGGATCCAGCAGCGGTTCCGCATCCGCGACGACCTCGACGATGAGGGCACGGGGTTCGGTCAGAAACCGTGGTGGTGCCCCGGCTGTCACGGCTGGGTGGGCGTGATCCGAGCCCGCCGGGGCCGCAGCTCACCCACGCCCGCCTCAGCGCCGCGGCCACCGGCCGGCGCCCCGTCGCCCGCAGTTGCCTTGCGGGCCCGGCCGGATCCCGCAGCGGCGAACGGAACAATCAGATCGGTCATCTGGCAGCCGAGGATGTCCAGCAACGCCATCAACGTGCGAAGGCTCAACCGTTCCGGCTTCTCCACCACCAGTCGGTAGACCTGGCTCGCCGACAGGTCGATCCCCCGCTCGGTCAGCGGCCCGCGAAGGTCCGTGGTGGAGAACATGCCCCGCTCGGCCATCACCTCCCGCAGCCGCCACCGGTAGTCCAGCTTCGCCGTCACCGCGCCGCCCCTTCCACCGTCAACACCAAGTGCAACGCCCGGTCCATCATCGTGTTCATCGCCGCCGCGCTGATCTGCGTGTAGAGGCCGGTGGTCGAAGCGAACACGTGCCCGACCTGCTCCTGCACGAACTTCGGGTCCACCCCGTCCTCGATCAGATGCGTCACGTACGAGTGCCGCAGGCAGTGCGGCGACAGGTTCCCGTCCAAGCCGAGGGCGTCACGGTAGGCGGCGAACCGCTCCTCGATCTCCCGCGGCCGCAACCGCCCGCCCCGCTCCGTCACCCACACCGCCGGATGCTCGCCCAACCCGAACCGGGGCCGGATATTGACCACGTAGTCCTCCAGCGCCTCCACCGCCCAGGGCATCAAACTGGCCACCATCCGCCGCCTCGGCCCAGACCCGCGCGTGCCCTTGCCGTAACGCACGTGCACCATCCCGAACCGGCCTAACGCCGGCGCCTGCGGATTGCGGTAGAAGTCGACCAGATCCAGCCGGGACACCTCCGTGCAGCGCAACCCCCATCCGTAGATCGTCTTCAACACCGTCGCGTCCCGGTACGCAGCCAGCGCCCCCTTGCGGCCCAGCCGCACCGCCCGCTCCACCCGATCATCGGCATAGTCGAACAGCCGCTGTACCTCTTCCCGCGTCAACGGGCGCCGGCCCGGACGGCCCTCGTACTCCACCAGATGCGCCGCGGTGTTCCACTCATGGCACACCTGCGTCGGATGCGTACCGAACCGCTGCAGGCACTCCTGCGCCCACCCGTAGTACGGCGACACCAAGTAGTCGCAGAACAGCCGCAACGCCCCCTGATACCCGCGGATCGTCGAGCGAGCCAGACGCCGCTCCGCCATCAGATGCGTCGTCCACTCATCCACCAGCGCCGCCGTCCACCGCCACGGGTACTCATTCGTAAACGCCACGAACCCGTCGATGACCCGCTCGCGCGCCGCGATCGTCCGCCGATCCAGCCGCCGACCACCCAGCTGCTGCTTCGCCCACCCCGACAACATCGCCCGCAACACCGCGTCCTCCGGATGCAACAACCGCACCCCAGCAGCCAACTCCAGCTGCGCCGCACCATCCGGATGATCATCCATCCCTAGCCACGCACCCCTCCGCTCGATGCGTGAATCCTGCATCACATGCAATCTTTGCGGCAAACATGCAGCTCGGAGCGTCGCCGGGAAGGGTGGGTGTGACTGCTAAAGTTCCCCATGCCAGAGGGCCAGCACGCCGACACTTCTTGCATCGGACGCAATTCCCCGGGCTCGCCGACGCTGGTGATCATCCGGGGGAACTCCGGCAGCGGAAAGACGTCCGCCGCACGGGAGGTACGGCGCCGCTACGGTCGCGGCGCCGCGCTGCTGGAGCAGGACTACCTCCGCCGAACGCTCCTGCGCGAACACGACAGCACACACATCAACCCTGTCGCCCCAGCATTCATCACCTCGGCCGCCCGTACCGCCCTCGACCTGGGCTACCACGTCATCCTCGAAGGCATCCTGCACACCGAGCGCTACGCCACCGTCCTGCACCACCTCATCGACCGTCATCCCGGACCGGTAGCCGTGTTCTACCTGGACGTGTCCTTCGACGAAACCGTCCGCCGCCACCTCAACCGGGCCGAACCCATCCCCGTCGCCCCCGACGAGATGCGCCACTGGTACACCCACCGCAACCTGCTCGACGTCACCGACGAAACCGTCATCGACGAAACCAGCACCTTCGAGCAAACGGTCACCACCATCCTGCACACCAGCGGCCTCACCACCGCGACACCGCAGACGCCCTGCCCACAGCGTTGCCGGCACTGCGCCCGCAAAACCGACCAAGCCGCTGCCCCCACCACAGCGGTCTGCTGACACCACGTGCGGACTCAGGCCGTACCTCAACACACTCAGACCCGCCCACGGGGACAGACCACAGCCCGGCGGCTGGCCGGTGCCCCGGCGGCACGGGCGTGGGGCGCGGATGTGCGTCGCTTGTGGCAGGCGTACTCGATCAGCGAGCTGGGCTCCGCCGTGGGTGCCGGCGCCCTGCCGCTGGTCGCGGTTGTGCTGCTGGACTGCTCCGCGCTGCAGGTGTCCCTGCTCGCGGTGGTGTCCGGTGTCGCCAGCGCCGCCGTCGCGCTGCCCTTGGGGCCGTGGGTGGAGTTCCGCCCGAAACGGCCGGTCATGATCGGCGCAGACGTTCTGCGGTTCGCGGCCCTGGCCAGCGTTCCCGCCGCCGCGCTACTCGGCCGGCTCACCTACGGGCAGTTGGGCGTGGTCGCCGTGGCGCAGACGGCGGGCGGCATCGTGTTCGCCGCTGCCAGCAGCGCCCACCTGCGGGATCTGGTGCCCGCCGCGCATCGGGTCACCGTCTACGGGCGGTTCGAGACGTCTCAGTGGATGGCCCACAGCGCCGGCTCGCCCGCCGGCGGTGTGCTGGTGTCGTGGCTCGGCGCCACCGCGTCCGTCGCCGTGGACGCCGGCAGCTTCCTGCTGTCCGCCGTCGCTGTTCGCCTGCTGCGCGGTCCGGAACCACCGCCACCGGTACGGCCCGCGAGGGCAGGCCGGGCGCGGGAGGCCGTCGAGGGCTGGCGGTACATCCTCGGTCATGGCGAGCTGCGTGCGCTGCTGGTCAATGCGGTGATCTTCGGGGGCGGCATCATGGCCGCCGCCCCGGTCGTCGCGGTGTTCATGCTCCGCGACCTGCACCTGCCGCCATGGCAGTATGGTCTGGCGTTCGGACTGCCCTGCCTCGGCGGCATCCTCGGCTCCCTCGCCGCCGGACCGCTGGTGCGCCACTACGGTCTGCGGCCGGTCCTGCTGGCCACCGGAGCCGGCCGCGCCCTGTGGATGGGCCTCATCCCCGCCGCCCCGCCTGGCACCCCCGGGCTGGTCGTGATCGTGATCGCGGAGACCCTGCTGCTGTTCTTCGCCGGCTCGTTCAACCCCGTCTTCGCCGGCTACCGCGCGAACCACACCACCGCGCAGCGGATGTCCCGGGTGATCACGGCCTGGTCGATCACCTCGAAACTGACCCAGCCCGTCTTCGTTCTGGCCACGGGCATCATCGTCGCCGCTACTGATGCCCGCACCGCCATCACCGCAACCGCCGCGCTCACCCTCACCAGCGTGGCGCTCCTGCCCTGGCGGCGCGCCCCAGACCGACCCGCCGCCCTGCGCCTCCGCCGAGCGCACACCCGCCATACCCCAGCCGCCCGCAGTCACCGCCCCCGCGCAGGGCGGGGAGCACGAAGGACCGCCGACCGCATCTCACCGAAACGAGAACCGCCGATGAGCGACACCGCGACCTGCTGGACCAACGCCGCTCTGGTCGGCGTCGACCTCGAAGGCACCGGAGGGCAGGACCGGGACGAGGAGACCATCCTTGAAATCGCTCTCGTCCCCCTGCACCACGGCACGCCACAACCAGACGCGGCCCTCGCCACGCTGGTCAACCCCGCCCGCCCACTGGACCACCAGACCCGGCTACCACCCGGCGTGAGCCGGGCCGCCCTGCGCGCGGCACCGACCCTCGCCGACCTCGAACATGACGTGACCAGCCGGGTTACCGGCCGGTACCTCATCGGCCACCACGTGGCCGTCGACTGGCGCCTGCTCCGACGACGACTCCCTCACCTGCGTCCTGCCGGCCTCCTGGACACCCTGCGCCTGTCGCGCGCAATCGCCCCCGGCGCCGGGCACAGCCTGACCACCGTCATCGACCGACTCGGCCTGACAACCCGCGTCGACACGGCCGCGGCCGGCAGCCGGCCACACCGGGCTCTCTGGGACGCCACCGCAGCCGCCCTCGCGCTACCAGAACTCGGCGCCCGGCTGTGGGACACACCGCCGTCCCTGGCACAGCTCATCCGGCGAGCCGGCATCCCGATAACTCCCGACACACGCCACACCGACGCACAGCCCCGCCTGTTCTAGCCGGGCACCGACACCCGGGCGGGCCGCCGACGCGGTCGAGCACCGCAGCGACCCACGCCGATCCAAGGCCAGCCCCTCGACCCGGCACGGAAGTCGGACCAGATCCGCACCCCGATCACCCGAAACCGCCCGGCCCACCCCATCGTCCGTTCCGGAAGGAGTACCTGTGACCATCACCGAACCGCCGTTCGGCAGAGTCCCCGAGTCCTACTACGTCCACAACGAGGAACGCGGTGAAACCCTGCACCGATCCGCGCCGGAAGCCATCCAACGCGACGTGACCGCCCTCAAGATTCGCGACGGCGACCACGTGCTGGAGATCGGTACCGGCACCGGATACTCCGGCGCGCTGCTCGCCGCCCAAGCCGGCGCGTCGGGGCGCGTGACCAGCGTCGACATCAGCGATCACCTCGTCGCATGGGCGAACCGGCTGCACCGCCGTCGCGGCGTCACCACGATCACCTGCCACCTCGCCGACGGCATGAACGGCTACCCGCCGCACGCCCCCTACCAGCGCATCGCGGCCTGGTGCGCACCCCCACGGCTGCCCCGGGCGTGGGTGGATCAACTCACCCCGGACGGCCGGATCGTGGCCTGCCTGCCCATCGCCGTCCAGCCGTCCACCACCCTGATCGCCACCATCACCCTGACCGCGGGACAACCACGCGTCGAGACCGTCACCTTCGGTGGCTACGCCCAGAGCACCGCCACCGCCGTCGACGACGCCCTGACCCTGCCCGGACGCTGGGTGGACCACCACACCGACCAGCCGCAACCGGCATGGATATCCATCGGCTGGCGCGAGCACGACGACCCGCACCACACCGGCGCCCGCACCGCCCTGCACCTGCTGCTCAACCCCGGCCACACCGAGACCTACCACCGCGCGCCCCTGGACTGGCTGTCATGGACGGCCTACTCCGTCATCGCCGGCGGCCCACACCGCACCTTCGCCGCCCTACACGACGGCACACGCGGCATAGGGCACACCACCGCGACCACCGCCGCGGTCGTCCTCACCGACGGCACCATCCTCGCCGACGCCCCGGGATCCCCGTCCCTGACCGCGCTGCGGACCTGGCTGCACCACTGGGAACAGGCAGGACGACCCGACGCCGCATGGTTCGACGCCAGACTCGTCCCCAACGACGAGGATGACCCACCCGGCTGGGACCTCCGGATCACCGCCGGCACCCGCCGATGACCGCCCCTCAAAGCACGCCTCAACCCGATGAAGGCGGAGCTCGAACAGACTCCACTCCACTGCGGTCGACCAGGTCACGCGAGCGCGCTCGCCGCCCGCGCGATACGCCGGCCCACGAGCCGCTCGGCCTCCACCAGCGGATACCAGGCGGCACCCCGCACCTCCGACTCCTGGACCCGCCCCACATCCGCCGAAGAGGTCACGAACACGTACCCGACGTCGAGATGGAAGTGTTCCAATTCCCCCTTGCCGGGCCGGGCCGGGCACCCGCCCGTACTCGACATACACCGGCAACGGCGCGGCCACGACAACCCCAGCCGGATCCACACCGGTCTCCTCCACCAACTCCCGCACCGCCGCATCAAGCAGCGTGGCATCAGCCGGCTCAAGGTGCCCCCCCAGCTGCAACAGAATCCCGTAAGCGCGGTGATCGACAAGCAACACCTCAGCCCCACCCCGCACCAACAACGCACCCACCGTCACATGCATCGGCAGGTCGAACCGCGACGTGCAACCCGCCCCCCTCAGCCAGCAGCTGCACCGGCACCGACAGCGACACGGCGTCGCCCGGATAGACATCGAGATACGCCGTCACGGCCCGCAAGACGTCCGAACCGTCGATCACCACGACACACCTCCGTCGCCACCCCACGGCACAGCCCTGGTCACCGAGTCGATGAGGACGGTGATGACGTGGGCATGCCGATCGCACACCGTGTCGTCACTGAGTCCGCACACGCGTGCTCCTCCCGTCGATTCGGTTCCATCAACAGGGTGCGGCGGACCTCGGCGAGTTTGTCGCACAACTCGTCCACCGCGGCGTGAATCTGCTTCGCCGCGCGTCCGTGGGGATCGAGCCACGGCCTGCCGTCGACCCGGAACCACTCCAACGCCTCGTGCGTGGCCTCCGCTACCGCGTAGCTGGCGAACCGGTCCACCCACTCCGCCTCGGTGCGGCCGGGCGCCCCGCAGTCCTCCGGCACTTCCCAGCCGCCTGACTGGGCCAAGACGCTGCCGTAGGCGCAGGGAATGTCAGGGCCGGACAACTCGCCGGGCTCGAACCGGCGTGGGATGTCAGCGCGGGCGTAGGTGAGCTGGAAGGCGATCCGCTGGGCGGCGGACCGGGCAGCCGGGTCAAGATCGTCGTCCGCGCCGATCACATCAGTTCTCCTAGCCGGTCGTAACCGCGAGCCGCAGGTTCGGTTCCTGGTTGACGTACACCGGGTAGCCCTACGAGCGGAGCGTCCACTCGCCAGCGCACGCCGACAGTCACTCGTGCCGGGCGTGCCCGGGCATTCAGGGCGATCAGTTGTGCGATGGTATCGAGCCGCGCCGGCAGGGCCGTTGTGCCACACTCCATCGCCTCGCCCAGGACAGCATCCACGGCGAAGACAGGGCGCGCCTCGGCCGCACACACCCTGACCAGCCTGCGCAGGCCGGGCGCCACGATGATCGCCCCCGACGAGCGTCTCCGCAAGGCCAGCGTAGAAGTCGCGCACGCCGGTGCCGCTCCAGCCGGATCCCGCCGCGGTGCCGTGGCTCGTAGATCCGGGCCCGCAGCCTTTCCGGCCGTCGTGGAGTCCCATACGCCGCAGCTGTCCCGGATTGGTCAGCTCGACCTCGACCTGCGTGATTGGCCGGCCCCGGGCCGGACGCAGAATCGTCCGTCACGGACGCGGCCTGGCTGTGGTTGGTGGTGCTGGTGTGGGCAGGCTGCGTAGTTGGTTGATGAGGTCGCGGACGGCTGGCGAGCGTGGTGCGGCGGGGGCGAGTTCGTCGTGGAGTCGCTGCAGGAGCGCGATGCTGCGTACGGAGTGGACGGCGGGTAGGCGGGTGAGGGCGAGTCGGGCGGTGGTGACCGCTCTGTCGAGGTCACCGGTGGCGGTGTGGGCGAGGCTGAGCCATGCGCCGTGGCGTAGCGCGGAGCGTTGTGGCGCGTCGGTGGGGCTGGTGTGTGCGCGGGCGTGGAGGAGCTGGCCGGCCTGGTGGAGCAGTTGTTTGCGTCGGGCCGGCACGCGCTCGGCGAGGACGACGAGGCCGCGGCCGGTGATCGCGTCGAGTTCGGTGCGGTCGATGTATGACGCCCATCCGGGTAGCGGCGTGTCGGGTGTGGTGTCGAGCAGTTCGAGGGTGTCGTGACGGGTTCTGGTGTAGCTGGTGAGATCACCGGCGACGGCGTGGGCGAGGCTGCTACGCGCGGCGACCAGGGCGCGGACGGCAGGTGGTGTGGCCTTCGCGGATTCTTGCGCGGCGGCGGCGAGTTGCAGGGCGTCAAGGGCGTGGCCTCGGTCGGCGGCCTGGTTGGACATGAGGGCCATGACGCTGGCGGTGAGCCCCGGGTCTGCGGCTGCGTGAGCGGCGCGTAGGGCGGTGAGGTACCAGCGTTGCGCGACGCCGTCGTCGCCTGCGTCGAAGGCCATGAAGCCGGCGGTCTGGGCGAGCTGCGCCAGGGCGGCGGCCAGGCGGCGGCCCGCAGCAGGGTTGTAGGAGGCGCGGCGCAGGAGCCGGGCGACGGCGGCGAACTGGTCGTTGACGAAGCCTCGTGCGGCGCCGCCCTGGTTGTCGTCGAGTTGTTGGGCCTGCGCGACGACGGTGTCGATCATGTCGAGCAGGGGCGGGCTGACGGGGCCGCCGTCGCCTGCGGCGGCGGCCAGGTTCGGGGCGGGCTGGTGGAGCGCGGCCCAGGCGGGGGCGGTCAGCGCGGCGCCGGTGACGGCGATGATGGTGCGACGGGTCGGCACTGGTCCTCCTACGAGGCTGAGCAGTCCGTTGCTGTCCCAGGGTAGATCCATCGCGTGGTCGGCGGGCAGGCCGGGCTGGGGCCGCGGCGCGGCCTGACCCCAGACGTCGGCGTACTGCAGGTCGGTGTGGAGTTGGGCGCAGAGCAGCTCGACGACGAGTTCGGGTAGGTCGCCGTGCGGCACGGCGCCGTCGGCGATCCACTTGTAGGGGGTCTTGGCGTGGACTCTGCGGCTGTTACCGCGTGCTGCCAGGACGAGGTTGATCCGTCGGGCCAGGGCCTCCGGTCGCCATCGCGCCTCGTGGAGCAGATCGGACAGGCGTTGGTTGCTCCGGGACGTGGCTGGCGCGGCTTCCATGGTCGGGGCCTCCCGTTTCAGGCGCCGGAGGTAGGGCGGCGGGCTCGACAGTAGCGGCCCGGTTCGTGGTCGAGAAGCAAGCGCACCAACCGCACCAGGTGCGCCGTGAACCGCACCCCTGACACCGCGTCGGCCGCTGCGGGGAGCGTCTGGCGGCGGCGAGAGTCGATGGACGGGGCGGCGCGCACCCAGGCTCCGCCTCCCTCGTCTCGGGGCGTCACGCCTGCGGTGTCTGCCGCCTGACCAAGGCCGCGACGCCAGTAGGTCGGCCGCCGGCCAGAAGGGATCTGCGATGTTCGTCGATGTGGTTGTCGTCGGTGCCGGCCCGGGTGGGTTGGCCTGCGCCCAGACGGTGGTGCGCCGGTCGCCGGGGCGGCGGGTGTTGCTGCTGGAGGCCGGGCGAGGGTTGCGGAATCGGCCGTGTCCGGTGGATCGGGGGTTGCGGTGCACGGGGTGCGCCGGGATCTGCAACGTGATCAGCGGTTTCGGTGGCTGTGTGCACTACGGCGACGGGGTGAAGTTGAGTCTGCTGCCCTCGGGCCGGCGTCTTGTCGATCATTTCGGTGAGGCCCGCGCCGGGCAGTTGTGCGAGCGCGCGTTCCGGTTCTTGACCGCGCCGCTGCCGCAGCGCCCGGTGTTGCAGGGAACGAGGTTGGGTGCGCCGGTGCTCGAGGCGTTCGCCGGTAACGGGCTGGCGATCCGGGAGTACCCGGTCGCGGTCCTGGGCGAGACGCAGGTCCGGACCATGCTCACGGCGCTGCACGGGTTCCGCGACGACGCCTTGACGGTGTGGGAGAAGTCGGAGCTGGTCGGCGCCGCCGTCACCGACGGCCGGCTGACGGTGACGGTCGCGACGCCGGGTGGTCCCGTGGCGGTCGAGGCCGCGCAGCTGGTGCTGGCCACGGGCCGGCACGGGGTGACCAGCACGCACAACCTGCTGGCGGCGTTCGGGGTGTCCACGATCGCGCCGGACCTGTCGCTGGGTGTGCGTCTGGAGACGAGGGCCGAGGTGTTGGCCGCGATCGGTGTCGAGCACCCCGATCTGAAGATCACCCAGCTGGAGCGGGTGGAGCACAAGACGAAGACGTTCTGTTTCTGCGGCGGCCCGAACGGTGGGCGGATCAAGTTCACCAACTACCAGCGGTCGTTCGGGCGCGAGGTGATCACGCTCGACGGGCACGAGACCACCGAACGCAGCCCCGGGATGCGTCCGCTGGCGGCGAACTTCGGCCTGTTGTGCCAGCTCGCCCGCCCCGGTGCCAGCGCCGACGTCCGGGCCGAGATCCTGTCCGGCTACTGGCGGCTCAGCGCCGGCCGGCCGGTCGCGCAGAGCCTGCGCGCGTTCATGGCCAGGACGGACGAGCCGCGCAGCTGGCCGGAGCTGGCGGCGGCGGTGACGTTCGAGCCGTCCGTGAAGGATCTGAGCACCGGCCGGTTGGACAGCTTGTTCACCGCCGCCGAGCACGCCAGCCTCGTCGGGAGTTTCCGCCGGGTCATGGGCTCGATCCTGGAGCACGCCGGCACGGGCCTGTCGGTGGAGGATCTGACCGATGACGTCCTGGTGATCGGGCCGGAGGTCGAGTTCCTGTGGGACCGGGTTCCGGTCGACGCGGATTGCAGGGTGCCGGGCCTGCCGGTCTACGTGGTCGGTGATGCCGCCGGCATCGCTCAGGGCATCGTGCAGGCCGCCATGATGGGCGTCGCCGCCGGCGAGGCCATCGCGGCCGGCGGCCGGGCATGACCGCCGCCCCCGCCCACCGCCCGATCACCGATCGGTTCGCCCCGCTGTATCCGGCGGCGGCGATGCGGTTGCCGGTCATCCCTCGCCTCCCGATGCCGCGCCTGCCCGCGCCGCCACCGGACGTGCGTAACCTCAGCGCGCACTACCGCGACCACTACGGCCCGCGCGTCCTGCGCGAATACCCATCCGGGGACGGCGGGGGCCGGATCGCGGTCATCGACAAGGCGTTCCCGCACAGCGTCTACGACCTGATGCTGCTCGCCACGATCGGCGACGACACCACCATCGCCTCATCGGTCGCCGATGTGCCCGAGCCCTTGCTGCGGACGCTACTCACGTTCTGCGGGCAGTTCGTCCGCTACGTCCACGCCCGCGCGACGCGGCGCCGGTTTGCCCTCGACGGGGCGCAGCTGATGATCGGCACGAACTACGACCCGGCCACGGTCGACCGGGACAACGGGCAGTGGTGGGACAAGCGGATGCACTGGCACCTCAACTGCTGGCCCGCCACCGCCTACCGCGACTCGCCCATCGTGGCCCTGGGCGAGGTCACCGATCTGCACCGGCGGCGCGCGCTGGTCGACCCCATCGCGTACCTCGCCGCGCAGATCATGCGTGACGCGCTCCAGACGACACCGCTGCCCGCCGGGTGCCGGCTCGCGGGCGAGGCTGATCTGCCCCGCGACGGCGGCCCGGTTGGACTCAAGGTCGCGGTACCGGGCTGGGACTTCCTGCACCAGGCCGCCTGCGCCCGGCTCCTCGTCCACCTGCACGACGTGGCCGCAGGCGCGTACGCGCAGCTCCGGCAGTGCTTCACCGGCAGCCCGGCTGCCGGTGAAGCCCTGCCGTGGAGCCGCCCTGGGCTGCTGCCGCCCGGTCAGGTCGCGGCGAACCTCGACGACCTCGCCTGGCTCTGCGAATCCAGCCGGCGGGGCCTGCTCGTGCTGCGGTCGCTGCTGCGCGACGTCACCCCCGGTGAGATGACCCTGATGCGCGCCGACATGGACCTGGCGAACCGGTGCCTGACCCTGGCCGGCCTGGACTACCACCTCGGATTCTGGTCCCCGCCCCAACCGGACAGGTCGCCCGGCCGCCAGCCGGTGTATCTCGTGATGCAGTTCAAGCTGCTCAGCGCCATCGGCAGCAGCCCCGCCATCGCAGGCGGCGTCGCCTCGATCCTCGACCGGTTCCACGGCCCGGCCATGTCGGCGCAGCAGACCCGCCTGCGCCGACAGTTCCAGGACCGCTTCCTCACGCTCCTGGACCCGTCGCAGGCGGCACCGTGACCCGCCCTACCCCCGACGCCGGGCAGACGAGCATCAACCCAGAGATCCTCGCCTTCTACTCCCACGGCGCCGAACAGGCCCGCCTCGCCGACCCCCGCCGCCGCGTCGAGTACCTGCGCACGCGCGACATCCTGACCCGCCACCTGCCCCGCACCGGAACGGTCGCCGACGTCGGCGGCGGGCCCGGCGCGTACGCGCTCGCGCTGGCCGCCGACGGCTACCGGGTCCACCTGGTGGACCCCGTCCCCCTGCATCTGCAGCAAGCCGCCACCGCGTCCGCCCACGCCGAGGCGCCGCTGACGTCGATCCTGCGCGCCGACGCCCGCCAGCTGCCGCTGCGCTCCGGCAGCTGCGACGCCGTGCTGCTGCTCGGCCCGCTGTACCACCTCACCGACGCCGCCGACCGCGCCCACGCCTGGACAGAGGCGCACCGCGTCCTCGTCCCAGGCGGTGTGCTCGCCGCCGCAGCGACATCCCGCTTCTACACCACCTGGGAGTACCTCGCCAAGAACCTCTACGACGACCCGGCAGTGGAGACCATGCTGGCCCGGCATCTGCACGACGGACAACACCGCAACCCCACCGGCGACCGAAGGCTGTTCACCACCGGCTACTTCCACACCCCCGACGGACTCGCCGCCGAAGCCACCACCGCCGACCTGCGCCCCCACGCCCTGCTCACGGTCGAAGGCGCCGCGAAACTGCTACCCGACCTCGCCGAACGCCTGCGCGACCCACCCCGCCGCGACCTGCTGCTACGCGCGATCCGCCGCGTCGAGGCAGAACCGAGCCTGCTCGGCATGTCCGAACACATCCTGCTCATCGCCCACAAACCCACACCCGACAGCACCACCCCGCAGGAGACACGATGACCACCACCATCCGGCTCGCCGGCTGCGACCTGCCCACCCCACACGGGCACCTCCAACTGCACGTCTTCGGCCCGCAAACCGGGCCCGAGGAAGTCCTCGCCGCCGTGCACCGCCCCCGCCCCGCCGACGGGCAGACCCCCCTGGTCCGGATACACAGCGCCTGCGCCACCGGCGACCTCCTCGGCTCCCTCAAGTGCGACTGCGGCCCCCAACTGGCCACCTCCCTGCACAGGATCGGCGCCTGCGACTACGGGATCCTTCTCTACCTGCTGCGCCACGAAGGCCGCGGCATCGGCCTGGCCGCCAAACTCCGCGCCTACACCCTCATGGACCAGGGCCACGACACCGTCGCCGCGAACGCCGCCGTCGGCGCACCCGCCGACGCCCGCGACTACCAGCCGGCCGCGGACGCGCTGACCTGGCTCGGCGTCACCGCCGTGCACCTCGCCACCAACAACCCCCGCAAGATCGACGCCCTCCGCGCCGCCAGGATCACCGTCGACCGCGTCCCACTATCCGGCTTCGTCACCCCCGCGAACCGCGCCTACCTCCACCAGAAGGACACCCTGCTCGGTCACCTGGACAGCAGCGCGACCACCGCCACTTCCTGACCATTCGCCCACCCGGACACGACCCGCCGCTTGCCGCTGATATGTATCATTCCGGCGTGCAACAGGCGGGCTCAGGCTTCCACGCCGAGGCCGACGAACGCGCCGCACCGGTGGCGCGCCGATGACGCTGACCAGCGGCACCGCTGACATCTCGAACTCGCATTCACCACACGTCGCTCGCGCTGACGGGAAGAGGACACACGCAATGAAGGTCTGTGTTGTCGGCACCGGATACGTCGGCCTCACCACCAGCGTCAGCCTGGCCTTCCTCGGCCACGACACCACCTGCATCGACCTCGACACCCAGAAGATCGACACCCTCCGCGGCGGCCACTGCCCGATCTACGAGCCCCACCTCGAAACGCTCCTGGAACAGGCCGCACCCCACATCACGTTCACCACCGACTACGCCGCCGGCGTACCCGACGCCGACGTCGTGTTCATCGCCGTGCAGACCCCGCAACTCGACAACGGCAACCCCGACCTGCAGTACCTGCGATCCGCTGCCGAGAGCGTCGCCCAACACCTGCGTGGCGACTTCACCGTCGTGGTCAACAAGAGCACCGTCCCGATCGGCTCCGGCAACTGGGTCGACGCGATCCTGCGCGAAGCGTACGAACGTCACCACGGGCACCGCCCCGACGGTCGATTCGCCGTCGCCTCGAACCCCGAGTTCCTCCGCGAGGGCACCGCGCTCGCCGACACCCTCTACCCGGACCGCATCGTCATCGGCTCCGACAACCAGAAGAGCCTGGATCTCCTCAACCAGCTCTACCGACCCATTCTCAACCAGTCCTTCACCCCGCCCACCGTGCTGCCCCGCCCTGCCGGCATGAGCGCCGTGCCGCTGGTCTCCACCGACCTGGCCTCGGCCGAGCTGATCAAGTACGCGGCCAACGCCTTCCTCGCCCTCAAGATCAGCTACATCAACGAGATCGCCGCGATCGCCGGCAAGGTCGGCGCCGACGTCCGCGAAGTCGCCCGCGGCACCGGCCTCGACGCCCGCATCGGCCCCCGCTTCCTGAACCCCGGCATCGGCTGGGGCGGATCCTGCTTCGGCAAAGACACCGCCGCGCTCATCGCCACCGCCAGCGAATACCACCTCGCCATGCCGATCGTCACCGCCGCCCGCGACGTCAACCACCGCCAGCGCACCAAGGTCGTCGACCGGCTCCTCGACGAACTCCACATCATCAAAGGCCGCAAGATCGGCATTCTCGGCCTCGCGTTCAAGCCGGACACCGACGACCTACGCGACTCACCCGCCATCGACATCGCAAACCTGCTCCTCGAACGCGGTGCCCGGATCACCCTGCACGACCCCGTCGCCGCCGATCGCTTCCGCCGCGAACAACCCACCCTCGCCGAGCACCTCACCGACCACGTCGAAGACGTGTTCGACGACGCCGACGCCATCGTCGTCGCCACCGAATGGACCCACTACCGCGACCTCGACTGGGCCAAATTCGCCCCCACCATGCGCTCACCCCTCGTCCTCGACGGACGCCACTGCCTCAACGCCGACAAACTCACCGAACTCGGCTACCGATACCTCACGATGACCGCCCCAGCCATCCCCCCACGCTCACGCCCCTAACGCCGGATGCCGGATAGACGGCGTGAAGCTTCCCGCCCTCTACCCGGATCCAGCCGTGAGCCTCCGACTCGGCCGGCCTTGCCGCGAGCTTCCCGCACGATGCCCATCACCTTCAGGGCCTCAACCGGCTCAAGGAGGACGGCTGCCTGTCGAAGTTGACCCGGGGCCGGACTGGCCGGTCCGGGCGGAGTCGCTGAGTCGAGTCCATGAGGCGGGCGGTTGCTCGGGTACGGCCGGCAGGTGCTCGGCGCCAGCGAGCAGAGCACCCAGGCGCGGATACAGCTGCGGCAGCTCGCGCAGATTCCGGATGTCTGCGGCGCCGACGATAGTGCCCAGCGTGGTGTGGGCCAAGCTCAGTCCGCCGTACTCCACGGCGTCGCCGAACTCGGCCAGCCACGGGTCGAAGGCGGTCGTGTACTGCGGCTGGACAAGGTAGTTGATCTGGAACGGGGGTCGGATCGCGCCGACGGCACCCCGCAGCAGCGTGCTCCGGCCGCCCTGGACCGGCACGGACAGCGGCGCTCCCTGCTTGTCCTGGCCGCCGTGCGCGGCGGCCAGCAGCGCCGGGTGCTGAGCGATGGTGGGATCGAGCAGCCGACCAAACGACTCCGCCCACAGCACCACATGGCCGTTGGTGGTGAAATCATCCCGAACCGCGGCCCGGCCGCGCACGCCGAGACTGACGTGGGCGATATCGCCTTGGATCACTTCGGCGTAAGCCGCCATCACCTCGCTGTCAAAGCCGAGATGCTCCAGGGCGATGGCGAGCTGATAGCAGATCGGTACGCAAGAGTTGACCGGGGCGCCGCTCATTGACTGATGCACCACGGCCACCACCGCGTACAGCGGCACCATCTCGACCGGGCACCGTGCCAGGGCCGCCGCCATCCCGCTGACCGCAAAGGCCGGCAGCCGGGGATTGTCCGGGTCGAACCCGGGTCGACGAGGTACGGCCTTGAGCCGGGCCGCCGGAATAGGATGCCGCACCGGCTCCCGCCGGTGACGCTTTGTGTTACGGGCCACGTCGATCCCCCTCCGACCAGCAGCTCGGACGGTAGGTCATCCCCGCCGATTCGTGCGGCACTACTCATCTCCCGCCGACAACGAGTCCAGCCAGCATCGACGGCGACTCAAGGATCGACACCCGCCTTCCGACTCCGGTCACCAGTCGTCTTTCGACATGAAGTCATAGCCCCCATCGTCGATCGTGTTCCACATCGCTTGCAGAGTCTCATCGGTGGCCGGGTCGAACCCGTCGCTCCGCATGCCGGCACGTTGTGGCCCGCCGTTGCGAGCCTTGGCTCTGGCCGCGTCGCTCTGCGACTGCCGACGCCGTCGCTCCTCCGGCGGCAGGCCCGCCCAGCGCCGCGGCATGGCCCGGGCGGCGTCACTCTGTGACTGGCGACGCCGACGCTCGAACTCCGGCAGGACCGGCGACGCACCCGCGCCTCCGGCTCGCGCCCGATCAGCAGCGCTCTGCGCCAGTCGACGGTCTCGTTCAGCCGGCGGCAACTTCGCCCACCGGGGACGCATCTCACCCATCACCCCATCGTGATGCTCCGGTGACGCATAGTCCAGACGCAGAAGGGGCTCGCTTCACGATCAGGCGGAGAAGTCGGACTGCTCCGATCCGGCGTCATCGACGTCTGCCGGCCCGGCCTACCAACCCCGGCCCGGTCAGCCCGCCGGGAGCGGTTCCGCGGGCGACCCCTGCCGCACGCACAGCGCCATGGGCCGGTAGTGGCCGATGATCGGCGCGGAGTCCCGGCCCGGGTTGGCCACTTCCACCCGAACGCACTGGCCGATGTCCGTGCCGACGCTGTGCACGACCACGCCGCGGCGCTGCCAGTACCCCACGTCGGCGGTGACCCGTCCGGCCCACCCGTCGAGTGTGCGGGCGGAGTGCCGGGCGTCGACGAACCAGACCCTCACCCCCGCTGCCAGGTCGCGCACCGCAGCGTCCAGCCCGGCCGCCGGGATGCGGTGCACCAGCAGCACGCCGCCGGCGACATCGAGACTGACGCCGGCGTACGCATCCGGCCAGCGCGCGCCAGCCGCAGAGTCAACGACGACTGCGGCGTCTGTGAGAGCCTGCTGCTGCGGCCACAGGGATTGCCGCGAGCTCGGTGGTGGGTGCGGGGACGCCGAAGCGCCGGGCGCCGCACACGCGACGAGCATCGGCAGCGCGGCCAGGGCAGACAGGGCGGGAGTACGGAACATGCTCATTCTCCACAGTCGGGATACTCCTGGCAAAAGGAGCGGTCGGGGATGGGACGTCGCCCAGTCCTAACCGGTTCCACCCGATCAGAGTTACGACGGCTACCACGACGGCGATCGTTGATCTCGGCCTTGCCGGTCGGCCGCTTCTGCCCAGAAGGCGGTGCACACCCCGGGCCGCCGCGGCGGCCCGGGGAGGGTGGACCTCCCGCCGCCGGAGCAGCCTCGCGTGGGCCGGCCGACTACGACGTCGCACGTGTCCCGCAGCCCGGTCGGCTGCTCGACGCCAGCCGTGCCCGCGGCTGAGTTCCATCGGAGTCGGGTCGGGTGATTCCCCTGATCGTCATTGACCAGCACCGGCACCTGGCGAAGCTTCGCCACCGCCGGCGGCTCGGCGCCTGCCGAGTGCACGACCCCAGTGCGTACGGCTGGTGTCCTGGGCCACCGCAGGGTTTCCGGGTGCGGGGCGTGCCCTTCAGCCGACACTGCTTCCCCTGCCCCTGCCGCCATGTCCGAGAGCGCGACCCCCGTCTTCGTCGTATTCCGTTTGCTGCCGTCCGCCGGGCCCGGCAGCCGGCTATCCAGGGGTGTCGCCGTCGCGCCGGATGACGCACGATGGCAGGCATGGAGAACGGCATCAACGGGCCATCGGCGCGGCCGTGCGACTCGAACGGGCATGTTCGTCCCGGCGCGGTCACGGATGCGCGGCAAGCAGGATCGCCGCGACGCGGGTGACGGAGACCCCGGCCCGCGCCTACGCCCGTCCGGGATGATCGGCCGGGCACCGAAGTGGCCCACTTCTCGGGGCTTCGGAGCGGCAATCGGTGGGAGTGCGGCGAGGGTGCGTCGCTCCGGGTAGATCCAGTCAGCGGTCGTCCCGGCTCAGACGCGCATCAGCGCGCCGCCGCCGGGACGACCGTGGATGTCGCTCAGGAGGCGCAGGTGTTCAGCATGCTCTGCAGCGCGGTCTTCTCTGATGATTGCAGGCGTAGTCCCCAGGTGTGCTTCACGGTGATCCACATTTTGCTGTAGGTGCAGCGGTAGGACGACAGGGGCGGCTGCCAGGTGGAGGGGTCTTGGTCGCCTTTGGACTGGTTGACGTTGTCGGTGACCGCGATCAACTGCGGGTGGGACAGGTCGTTGGCGAAGCTCTGCCGCCGGCTGGTGGTCCAGCTGCTGGCGCCGGAACGCCACGCTTCGGCCAGCGGCACAACGTGGTCGATGTCGACGTCGGACGCGGCGGTCCAGGTCGCGCCGTCATACGGGGAGTACCAGCGGCCGGAGGTGGCCTGGCAGGACGAGTTCACCACCACGGACGTGCCGTCGCGTTTGAGAACCTGCTCGCGGGTGTCGCAACTGCCGCTGATGGTGACCCAGTGCGGGAACAGGCTCCGGGAGTAGCCGCTGGTCGAACCTTCGGCGGCGACGGTAAGCGCGTTGAGCCGGGACTGGGCGGTGGCTTTGGACGGGATTCCCGGCGGGGTCGCCGCAGCCGGGCCAGCCCCGACCACGGCCGCGACGCCGGCGGACAGGACGGCGGCGGCTGCCACCGCGACGACTCGGCGCCACACCGTGGGCGCGCTACTGGACTTCTCTGGCATCAAGTCCTCCTCGACGACAAGCGGACGAAGAAAGACCATCATCGATGATAGTTGCGGTTCGGCGACAGGGCCGTGACCCTCGGGCCACGGGCAGATGCCCTCCCCGCGCTGCCAAACCGTCGTCACCGCGCCGAGGCGGAGGACCGCGTTACCGGGTGGTGGTCGCGGGCGCCGCGCCGGCCGCGACCGCCGGGAGGCATCAGCTGGTCGGACAGACGTCCGAGGGTGCCTCGCTAGTCCTGCTGGTGTCGGTCGGCGGCGGGTGGTTGGTCCGGGTCGGGGTCTGATGGGCGGGGTCCTTCGGGACCGTCGGTGGACAGGCGTAGCAGGGTCTCGATGCGGGTGACCCGCAGGCGGTGTCCGAGCACGGTGAGTTCATCGACGGGGTCGGCGTCGAGGTTGTCGGCGGCCTGCTGGTAGGCGGTGGCCTGCTCGTCGGTGAGTCGTCGCAGGCGCGGTTCGATGTGGCGAAGACCGAAGGCGATCTCGTCGCGGGCCAGCTGGGGTGTGGCCACGGCGCGGCTGTAGGGCCGCCACGACCCGTCGACGCATTCGGCGGCGGCGTAGCGGGTCGGCAGGACGACGCCGACCGGGTGGGAGGTGACAGCGGCGACGCTGTCGGCGTACACGTCGGCGGGCACCTGGGCGCGGGGGTAGTGCGCGGTGATCAGCTCGGCCCGCAGCATCGCCTCACCCATGCCGGTCGCGGCGTCCGGGTCGATGACGATGTTCTCGTCGAGGAAGCTGTCGTGGTCTGCGGCGTCGCGGGGGTCGCGGTCGGTGGGCCGGGGCGGTTCGGGTCCGTCGGACCCGAACCGCGCGAACGTGTCCACCCGCACGATCCGGTGCACGCGGCCGTCGACCACCACCTCATCGACCTTCTCCCGGTCCAAGACGTCGAGCACGGCGGCCAGCTCCACGACAACGGCGGGGTCGTTCGTCTCGTCTCGCTGTTCCCTGAAACGGTGCGCCAGGTTGTCCCGGGCGCCCTGGGGCGTGTCCGACACCACCGCGTGCACCCGCCACCGTCCTGCGTCGGCCTGCACCGCGTGCCCGAACAGCGGGGCACCGATGCGAATGTTCGGGTAGGCCGCGCCACGCCGCGCCGCGTCGTCCTCGGTGACCGCCCCGACCGGGTCGTCACGCCGCTGCACGCGCAGCACCACCACCGCGCGCTGCTCCTCATCACCCATGGCAAGCATCCTGTGACGCCACAGCGATCTCTCCCAGAACGACACGCCCGCCCGCTGTTGCGCCACGGGAAACGGTGAACCTGCGCACGGCATTCCGCCGGTCTATTCACAACTTCCGTTTCAGGTGGGGTGTCCACTCAAGGCTGGCGGTTAATTCTCGTTAATGCGCGTGTGCGGCATGCTTATGCCGTTGGCTGCGCTGCTCGGTTAGGCGCGAAGGTACTTCATGGCGAGACGCGGCGTCGATAGTGGTCTGCAAGGCGCCGCCGTGTCGCCTATCCCCTCGGCCCAGGTTTTCGTAGAGTCTCATGAACAGGACGAGACAGCATCGGTGGGCCCGAGCAATCCATGCGCGGGTGACGTGGGAACTGGATGCGGGAGCAGGGGCGGATGCCCTGTGCGCCACGACCCGGGCCTCCTTCGCTGCGAGTGTCGGCAAGCCGACAGCAGCACGGAGGCCCGAGGCCTATCGCTGGGCATTGACGGGGTGCGGTCGTGACGAGTGGAGGGGGTGGGCAGTTACGTGTTGGGAAGCTGGAGCGTGGTATTTCTGAGCGCTTGGAGAAATGTTCGCCAGGAGTTGTCTGTGAATGACAGGGTCGTATCGCGAGCTGCAGAGTTGCACACCTCGACCTTCGTGGGGTAACGAGACACGTCGACGCAGTGGTCGTTCTGGCATCGAGAGCTTCGGCGGGTCCAGACAGGATGCGCGTTTCGGGCCTCTTCCATTTCCTGACCTTCCCTGGATTCGACGTTTGCATTGGGGCGATTGATGAATGACAGCGCGACGCCGGTGATTTCTTCCGTAAACGCTGTTGGGGAGCGCGCACCGGGGTCGACGCCGGGCGTGGGGCAGCCTTTACGGAACGTCTCTGCGCGCGTAGCGCTATGTAACAACGGTAGCAGGGTCATGGCCGCTTCGGCCATGAATGTCTGGCTCTTTCACCCGATTCAGCGTCCGAAGGTTTGGTCTGATAGCTTATTTCCCTCAGCGGCGAGCCGACAGCCCAAAGATAATTGCTTTAGGCAGGTTTCCTCATTCATTTTGCCTACTGCAGTTGCTGACTGGAGGGCATGGACGTGACGACGGGCGGGCAGGGGCCGACCACGAATCGCAGGCGGCTGCGCCTGCTGTTGCGCCAGTTGCGACTCGAGCGGGGACTCTCACTGGAGGACGTGCGCCAGGAGATGGACTGGTCGCTGTCGAAGATGACGCGGATCGAGAACGGCTCGGTCAGCATCTCGGTCAACGACCTGCGTGCTCTGCTGGACTTCTATCAGGTGCGTGACGCCGATCGGGTCCGCAGTCTGCTTGACTTGGCCAGGTTGGCGCGCCGGCGTCACTGGGCGGCGGAGTACCGGGAGTTTGTTTCGCCGTCCTATATGGACTTCCTCGGTTATGAGGACGACTCGCGGCGCATCAGCCAGTACCATCCTTTCCTCATACCGGGGCTGCTTCAGACGGAGAGCTACGCCCGGCTGGTGGTGACCACGGGGCCACAGTTTCGCGTCGACAATGCGGCGGCGGATGCCCGCGTGCAGTTGCGCCTGGCTCGGCAGGGCCGGGTCTTTTCGCGGGCGAGGCGGTGTGACGTACGGATCGTGCTGGACGAGCGCGCCCTGAAGTCCGTGGAGAACACGGACCTCATGATCGAACAGATCGAACAGATCCTGTCCCGGCTGCCTGATCTCGACCTCGTGGTACTCCCGGGCGACACGGCCGCCGACTCCGTCCTCGTCGGCCCGTTCTCTCTGCATGAGTTCGAGTCGGAGGTCGATCCAGACGTGGTCTACCTCGACAGCCTGCCGGACGACGTCGCACTCGTCGAGGATCCCGCGGTGGTCGCCGGTTATAAGGCCTCCTTCGAGGACCTGTACCGCCAAGCGGCGAGGGACGACGACTCTCGCCGCAGACTCCAAGACATCGCCACGTCTCTGCGGGAGCAGCCACCTGCCTAACCCTCCCGCAGGTGCCGCGGGCCGAGCGCGCCCGCATGGGCACCGTGGGCACAGCGGTCGCCCTGGCGCGGCCGCCCCGCGGCTCCGTTGGCCACGCGAACCTCCGCGACGAAGGCCGGACGGCGCGTCGCCAGCCACGCGACCATGATGGCCAGCAACCCCACCAGGACAGCGGTCTTCAGGTCGACTTGAGTGCCGACAGGCACCGCCACGGCCACGCCGATCCCCAGCGACCCGCAGCTGCCGCAGGACCGGGCCGAGTGGGCGCGCCGCCCGACCGGGCCGACGTCGTCCACCGCCACCACGGTGACGACCTGGGCCGCGGACGCCGGTTCCGCCGTCGGCCGACGGTCCTGCGCCATCTTTTGCGAACGCACCATGAGTGCGCTCCTCCTCTTCCTTCGGGGGGTTTAGGCAAGTGCGCGCCGCACATGCCATCTGAATTTTCTAGTCGGCCCTAGTCTTTTGGCCCTGTGCAGAATTTACCTGCCGACTGGTCACAGCGGGACGCGACACGCGGTTCGTTGTCCCGTCGTCGCTCACCGCGATCTTGGTGGCGCTGCACCGAGCGGGCCACCGTGTGCTGGAAGCCGGTCACCGGCTACGCCGCCGCAGTTGATGGGCTGGCTCGCCGACACCTCGTCATAGGTCGGGGTGCGGCCGGGCGCTCGTTGCGGTCCGACGAGGCGTTACGCCGCCTTCGGGCGGTTGCGGCGCGGGATCAGCTTGGTCGTCGCCTCCGCCGTGGTTTTCTTCAGGTCCGCCAGCACGGAGGTGTAGGTGTCGGCGGTCAGGTTGTAGGAGGAGTGGCCGAGGGTGTCCTGAATTTCCTTGATGGTTGCCCCGGTTGCGAGCATCAGGGTCGCGGCGACGTGCCGGAGGTCGTGGAACCGTACCGGCGGCAGCCCGTTGCGTTTGACGATGCGGTCGAACCGGCCGGTGACCGTCTCCGGGTGCCACGGCTTGCCGTCGCGCTGCCTGACGAAGAAGAGGTCGCTGTCGACCCAGGCGTCACCGGCGACGACCTTCCATGCGGTCCGGCGGGACAGGTACCGACGCAGGTCCGTGACGCTTGCGTCGCTGAGGTCGACGACTCGGTCCCCGGCCGCCGACTTCACCGCCTTTTCGACGATCTTGTAGCCGACGCTGGTGCGCTGGGTGGTGATGGTGATGGCGGCGGCTTCCAAGTCGACGTCGTAGTCGTGCAGGCCGCACAACTCGCCCCGGCGTGGCCCACGGTGCACGGCCAGGTCGAACAGGGCGTACAACTCGGGATCCTGGGCTTCGGCGAAGTCGAGGAACTCGCCCACCTGCGCCGGTGTCCAGACCATCACGGGGCTGGGCCGCTGGCCGGTACGGCGCCACCGGTTGACCGCCACATCGGTCCACAGCCGAGGCTTCGGCGGCCTGCCGGACTTCAGCTCGACCGACTCGGCCGGGTTGTGCTCGACCAGTTTGTGGCGGTAGAGCCGGCGCGCGTCGTTGAGCGCCTTGCGTAGCGTGGCGAGGATCCGCTGCTGACTGGCTTCGCCGACCGTGCGGATCCCTTTGACCGCTTCGCGGATCTCCCTGGCCGGGCTTGCTTTGGCGGCGAGGATCTCGGCGTTGCGGGCGTCGATCGTGGCGAACACCGACTCGATGTGCGCGACACCGAGTTCCTGCAACGCCACCTGCCCCAGGTGCGGCGTCCAGTACTTGTCGATGTGGTCCTGGTAGCTGCGCCGGGTCGCGGGGGCGAGCTTGGTCCGACCCTTGATCCACTCGGTGAGGTACTCGCCGAGGGTGAGCCGGTTGTCGGCGGGCACGTCGGCGCGGATGCGGCTGGCGACGTGGTCGGTGTCGGGAAGCGGCTGGTTCGGCTTGCAGGCCTGCAGCAGGTCGGCGATCTGTCGGCGCAGCATCTCGTCGCGGCCGGCGAGGTCGAGTAGCGTGCGGGCGTGGTCGCGTTCCTGCGCGGCTTCGTCGCGGGTGTCGAAGCCGGTGCGCCGTAGCTGCCGCCGCGCACCGGCAGCGTTGGTCGGGAGTTCGAGTTGGTAGCGCCACGTGCCGTGGTGGGGGTTCCAGCCGTTGCCGCGGCGCAGCTTGGGGCATTGGGCGCCGAGGCGCTTGCCGTCTTTGCGGCAGCCGCAGCGCTTGGTGATGGATCCGTCTGCCATGACGAGTTCTCTCTCCTCGCCGATGCCCACCGGTGCGGCGAGCATCGGATTGTCGGGTGTCCGTCGGGTAGTGATCACCGCTCGTTCCGGCGGCGTGATCAAGTCGTGAGCGGCGGGGCAGGGTGCTCGGTGGGAACGCCGAGGGCGGTGAGGATCGCGGCGACGGAGACCCGGTAGCGGGATCCGACCCGCAGCACCGGCACCGGTAGCCGGTTCCCGCGTGCCAGTTCGTAGGCGCTGCTGCGAGACAAGCCGAAGATCTCGCCGACGGTGGCGACATCGGTGACCGCCCCGAGCGCACGGATGCGCTCGACGGTCCACACCGAAGCGGGCACCGGGGCGTCTTCTGCGGAAGTGCGGGCCGTGCTGTCCATGAGGTCTCGTCCTTTGGCAGACAGGAAGGGCCCGCCACGGTGGCGGGCCCTTCGGACGGATGTCTCGCTGGTCCGGTGGTCATCTCGACGGCTCCCAGCGGCTCCGCGCGATCTCGGCCGTGCCGTGGTCGACGCGGGGGCGACTGGGTCGTGACCAGCCCGGTTGCGGTGGTCGGGCGGCGACGACGCGCCACCCAGCCGCCCGCAGGCTGGCGCCGGACTCGCCATGCTGGGTGTAGGTGACCAGGCGTCGGTAGCCGAGGGCTTTCGCGGCTCTCCACGCGGCGCCGTAGAGCATGCTGCAGCCGTTGGGGATGCT
Source organism: Micromonospora sp. WMMB482 (assembly GCF_019038635.1). NCBI lineage: Bacteria > Bacillati > Actinomycetota > Actinomycetes > Micromonosporales > Micromonosporaceae > Micromonospora > Micromonospora sp. WMMB482. Next base: position 2,129,225 of record NZ_JAHOPD010000020.1, read on the forward strand.
GTCGGCGACGGCGACGCGGGTGACTTCGAGGGTGTGGCCGTCATCGAGTAGCCGGGCGACGGGCCGGCCGACTACCGCCACGCCGACGAGGACGTCGTGCTCGGCGATGCCGAGGGAGAACTTGTGGCCTCGGGATGGGCGGTGGTGGCGGTGCCAGTCGGTGATGAACTGGCTGGCTTGGGCGAAGGTAACCGGCACGAGGCGCAGGCTCATGGCCGCGCCTGTGGGAGGTGTGGGCGTAGCCGGGTGATGGCCTCGTCGTGGAACCGGGCGGCGATGTCGATGCCGAGGTATCGGCGGCCGAGTTGCATCGCGGCCAGGCCGGTGGTGGCGGCGCCGGAGAACGGGTCGAGGACCACGCCGTCGGCTGGGCAGCCGGCCGCGATCGCTCGTAGTGGCAGGTCGATGGGGAACGGGGCGATGTGGGAGCCGCGGTAGGGGCGGGTGGCGATGCGCCACACGTCCCCGGGGTTGCGGCCCCGCCGGTGTGCCGTGGTGTGGGCGTGTCCGAGTGGTTTGAGGTTGCCTGCCGAGGCGCGGGGTTCGGTGGTGTCAGTGGCGGTGTACTTGCTGCCGTAGGCGGTGGCGCCGCGGCGGCGGGCGGTCGCGGCGATGCCGCCGGTGGTGCCTTTGCGGGCGCCACCGATGACTCGGGTGCCGTCGGCGGCTGCCGGGTGGGTCAGGGGGATGCGGATGGGGTCGAGGTCGAAGTGGTAGGTGGGTGATGGGGTGAGCAGGAAGATCAGTTCGTAGGTGGTGGACAGGCGGTCGCGGACGGACTCGGGCATCGGGTTGGTCTTGGACCAGATGATCGCGTTGCGCAGCCACCAGCCGTCGGTTTGCAGTGCGAACGCGACCCGCCAGGGCACGCCGAGGAGGTTCTTCGGGGCAAGGGTGTCCTGCGCGCGGGGGCGCGGCGGTCGCCGACCTCCGGGTTGTGGCCGGCCTGCCCGGGGTGCGCCGCCGGAGGCGCTGCTGTAACTGTCCCCGAGGTTGAGCCAGCAGGTGCCGGCGGGTGCGAGTACCCGCCGCACGTGGGTGAACACGGCGACCAGCCGGTCGACGTATTCGTCGAGGGTGGGTTCGAGTCCGTATTGCGGGTCGGACCACACGGCCGTGCACCGCGGGCAGCGTGTGCCGTCGAGACGACGCCGCACCTCATGGGCGCAGCTCGGGTCGCCGCCGTCCCAGTTGCCCGCGCCGTAGTCGCGAAGACCCCAGAACGGTGGACTGGTGACGACGCAGTCGACCGAGGCATCGGGCATGGCGGCGAGCACGTGCTGCGCGTCGCCGAGGTAGAGGGTGACGGGTCCCTCCTGGTGGTACTCGCACCGGGCCAGGGCGTCTGGTGGGTGATGGTTGGCGGCGCTCATGAGGGTGCCTGCCAGCGGTGTGGGCACAGCAGCAGCCGTAGGGCGGCTGCTGCCTGTTGGGGGACGACGCCGTTGCCGAGGATCCGTAGCGCGCGGGTGCGGGGCAACGCCAGCTCGGGTGCGGTGACCCAGTGCCGGTCCAGGCCCATGAGCCATTCGACGAATGGTGGGGCGAGCACGGCCTTGCCGTGCTGCCCGGTCTGAGTCGGCTCGGGTGCTGTGCGGCCGAGGATCAGTTCCCAGCGGGCGACGGCGGCGGCGTACCCTCCCCACCGGCCCTCGTCAAGGTTGTCGGTGCCGGCGACGGTGGTGCGTAGGTCCGCCTCCCCGTCGCCGTGCTGGCTCGGTCCGCGGGCATCGGACGCGACGGCGGGGGTGGGCAGGGTGCGGGTGGGCACCCGCACTGCCGCCGAGGGCAGCGTGAAGTCGCCGTGCGAGCCGCGCTGCCCGGGGCAGCCCTTCGTCCCGTCGGTGGCGCGGGGGGTCGGCAGCAGGACCTGGGACAACGGTGGCCGGAACCCGGCTCCGGCTTTGCGTCCGGGGGTGCCGGTGTCGCTGGCCCGCGGGGTGGGCAGCAGCGGCTGGACGTCCGTGGGTTTGCCGCCGGGGTGTGGTTGGTAGCCGCGGACCGCGGACTCCAGCGTCGGCCGCCAGGTGTCGCGGTTGCTGCCGCTCATGTAGCCGGTGCCGCCCCCGGCGGTGGGGGTGGGCAGGAGCTGCCCGGCGATGCCGGCCAGGCTCGGCCGGCGCGCCGCTCCGGCCGAGGGTGACGTGTTCGATCCGTAGGTGGCGGCGGTGGGGGTGGGCAGCAGGCCGTGGCGGCTGCCGTCCGGTTCGATCAGGTCGGGCAGCCCGTATGGGTGGCCGCGACCTTTGCCGTCACGGGCGCACGGTGTCGGCAACGTCGGCACCCCCTCGAACCTGGCCGGTGGGTACGGCGAGCAGGAACAGCCGGTCGCGGCGGTGAGGGGCGCCGATGTCGGATGCGCGTAGGCACGTCCAGCTTGTGTCGTACCCGATCGCGGCCAGGTCGGCTTCGACGACGTCGAAGCCTCGCCGCAGGAGCGCGGCGACGTTCTCCACGAACACGAGCGGCGGTCGAAGCGCGCGAACGGCGTCGGCGACGGCGCTCCACAGGCTGGAGTGCTGTCCGGTGATGCCGGCGCGTTTGCCGGCATTCGAGATGTCCTGGCAGGGAAAACCGGCGGTGAGGACGTCGACGGGCTCGACGCGGGTCCAGTTGACGGCGCCGATGTCGCCGAGGTTCGGCACGGCGGGCCAGTGGTGGGCGCAGACGGCGGCGGCGTGCCGGTCGGTTTCGGCGTACCAGGCGAGCCGGCCGCCGAGCACCAGCTCGACGGCCATGTCGAGGCCGCCGTAGCCGGTGCAGAGTGATCCGATCCGGGGCGGGAGGTGCGGCTCAATGGCGCACCTCCCGTCCCGGCGTCGCCGCCGTGTCGTCGCCGGCCGTCACGGGCGGGTCGGTGTGCGGGCAGGTCCACGGCCCGCACCCCGGTACGTCACCGTCGACGTCGACGCGGGGGCGCAGGGTGACCTGGTCGAGGGGGACGCGTTGGCGGTGCAGGAAGAACTGGCCCCGTAGGGGCCGCCCAGCGGCGTTGGCCCGCGCGGAGCCGCGCCGGATCGCCGCGTCGAACGCGACGGCGTCGTTCCACCCGGTGGGGTCGTCGCGGCGAAGCCGCGCCCATTCCGCGTCGGTGCGGAAGGGACACCCGACGCAGGCGCTGCGCGGGGTGTCGGCCAACCCGTTGTCGGTGAGGTAGCGCAGGCAGTCCTCGCGCCGCCACCCGAGGTCGAGCAGCGGGAAGGTGTTGCGCATGTAGGCGACGTCGGCGTCGCGGGCCCGTCCGATCTCGTCGAGGCTGATCCCGATCGCCATGTCAGCGGTCAGGCCGGCGGGGACCCGCCTCGGGTGCGGGTAGCCGAGCCGGCGCCGCACCTCCGCCTTGATGGGTTTGATCTTGTATTCGCCTGTGCATTGGCGCCGGGCCATTCCTCTTTCGCCGTGGGGGCCGAGGGTGAACAGGGGCATGCTGGCGAAGCGGTGGCCGGGGTCGAGGGCGTCGCGGCGGATGTCGCCGGCCGTGACCCGGACGACAGGGATTCCCGCTGTGGCGGCGATCTGCTGCAGCCGGCGGAGGTGGGCGTAGACGGGGGCGGGTTCCCAGCCGGTGTCGGCGAAGATCGCCGCGGTGAAGGTGGGGATCTCGCCGCGGGCGGCGAGGAGCAGGACCGTGGAACTCTGCACGCCCGCGCCGAGGCTCAGGTAGCGGTGGTTGATTGCCCTCACGCGACCACCCCGCCCTCGGCGGGGTTCAGGAATTCTGAACCCGAGTGGTCTACCGCTGGCGGCTGGCGGAAGATCAGCACGTCCTCGTGGGTGATCAGGTGCAGCGGGGTGCCGCCCGCGCGGGCCTTGCGGATGGCTTGGAGCTGGAAGAACGACGGGCGGGCGACGAGGTGGCCGTCGCGGACCGCGGCGAGCAGCGCGACGCACCGCTCGGTGGGCACGAGGCCCGCGCGCAGGCCGGCGGCGATCACCGCGCTGGGCAGGTCGACCAGCTGCCCGTGCTTGCGCCACGGCCGGGCGGTGACCACGACGGTGCCGCCGGGGCGCAGCAGCACGGCGCAGCCGGCCAGGATGTGGGCGAATCCGTCGGCGAGACCGGTCAGGTCGCGGTAGGCGAGGTTCCCGCGGTCGGCGCCGTCGTTGTAGGCGTTGTCGAACTTCGCCACGCCGTCGGCGCCGGGACGGACCAGGCCGTGCACGGTCGGCCCATACGGTGGGCTGGTGACCACCAGCGCGACCTTCCCGGTCAGGGCGGCGGGCAGGAGCGCGGCCAGGCGGGTGGCGTCGCCGCGGACCACTGACGCGCGGCCGGTGGCGCCGTGGTGGTGGGCGTGGGTGATGTTGGCGTCGGCGATGTTTGACCAGCGAGGCTCGTACTCCACGCCGATGGCGTCGCGGCCGGCGTGGATGGCCTCGACGAGGGTGGTGCCGATGCCGCACATCGGGTCCAGGACGAGGTCGCCGGGCCGGGTGTAGGCGTGCACGGCGTGCGCGGCGATCGCCGGGAGCATCCTCGCGGGGTGCTTGACCGATTCGGGTACGTACCGGCCGCGTCGCTGCACCGGTCCGGTGCGCTGCGCGGTCGCCCACACCGACAGCCCTTCCGGTGGTGTCAGGCGACGCCGCCCGTCGGGCGGCACGGCGTCGCGGGCCGGCTGATCCGGGTTGCGCGTGGGGTGCTCAGTCACGGCGCTCACTCCCGTCGTGGCGCCGTGCGCCCGGTATGGGGGAGAACACGAGCAGGTCCGCGTGGACCCGCAGGTGCGCCACCCACCGCGGGTGGGTGAGGGTGAGCAGTTCCTCGTCGGTGGCGTAGTAGGCGAACCGGTCGCTGTCGGTGTCGGCGCCGACGGCGACGATGTGCTGCAGGTAGCCCAGCCCTGCCTGGGCAGCGGCGGTCGCGACGGGGCTGAAGTCCTGCGGGCCGGCCGCCGTCGTGGTGGGGGTGGTGACGGCGAGGACGAGGCAGCCGCCGGGGCGCAGCAGCCGCGCGCAGACGGTCAGCAGCCACGCCAGCCGGATCCGGTTGACCACGTCGTCGCGGTCCAGCGGCCAGCTCGCCACGACCAGGCTGGTCGCCTCCGCCAGGGACGTGCGTCCCGGCTGGGTGCCGGGGTTGGCGGGCGGGGCGTCGGTGAGGTCGTCCCCGAACCACGCGGCGATGTCGGGAACCGGGTCGCCGCCGTCGTCGGCAACGGGGTCGCGGCGGGTGGGCGGGGTGACCGGTCCGATGATCAGGCTGGACGCTTCGGTGAACCAGCCCGGGTGGTGACGGCGCTCTCCGGCCGCGCAGACGGCGGTGAGCGCGTGGTCGGTGGTGAGGTCGACGATGGCCTCGCCGGGGCGGGTGTAGGCGGCCACGAGCCGGTAGGCCAGCCGGGCGCCGACGCTGCGGCCGACGTCGCCCGGGTCGGCGGCGGTGCGCCACACGGTGACCGGTACCGGCGGTTCACCGGCGACCACGTCGATCAGGGTCGGGTCGGCCACGGGCGGGCCGAGCGGGTGGACAGGAACGTTGTGGTGCTGCGGCGGGTGCTCGCTCATCAGGTGTCGGCTCCGCGCCGCGCGTGCAGTGCGCTGACACTGATAAAGCCGCGTTTGTGTGCTCCAGCGAACGCCTGCCCTGCTCACCGCAACTCACGGCCGCCGCCGACAGTCCGACTGTCGACGCTGTTGACCTGCGGATACGCGCTCACAACGTGCGTTCGGTGAGGGACACGGGCGCGGCGAGCCGGTCGACGCGTGCGGCAGCGTCGTGGGCCCGGCATCCCCGGCGAGCGGCGACCATCGCGGCTGCCGGGGACGCAGGGCGGACCGGTCCGCCGCGGGGCTGGCGAGGCGCAGGAACAGCGGCGGCGCCCGTACCGGCCGGGCCGGTACGGGCGCCGCGGGCTGCTGCGGTGACGCGCTCAGGCGGCGGCTGCCCCCTGCCCCGAGGCCCCCGTCGTCGGGCGGGCCGGCGACCGGCGGGGCAGGCTGGCCGCGCGCAGGTTCGCGCGCCGGGCGGCCTGCGCGGCGAGGTCCTGGGCGGCTTGCGGGGACGCCACCCCTGTGAGCACCCCGCTGGCGAGGGCCTCGGCGATGCGGGTGTCGATACGACCGAGCCGCATCCGCATCGCCGCCGTGGTGATGCCCAGACCCGCGGCGACGGTCTCGACCGATTTACGGCCGAGCCGCACCTCGATCCACGGGAACTCGTCCTCGGCGTCGATCACCCCAAGCCGCACCGCCCGGTTGACCAGCACATCCGGATGCCCGTAGGGCATCCGCGGGGTGCGCGGGCCGGTGATGTGCTCGACGTCGTCGACCGTGGTGTACTCCGAGGCCTGCTGGCACAGCGTGAACCCGGCCCGCCACCCCGACCGGCACAACGCCGCATACGGGGCAGGCTGGGCGAGGTCCACCCGGTCGCGCAGCGCGGCCAGGAAACCCGCCAGGATCTCCGCCTCCAGGTCGTCGAGGTCACCCCGGTAGCCGGCGGCGAGCTGGCGGGTGTAGCGGCGCAGCACGGGCATCGCCATGCCGACCGCGGCGATGACCCACTGCGGGCCGTCCAGGCGCGCCTTGCGGACCAGCTCCGCCCACACGGCGTCGCGTGCCTGCACGTCGCGCGGGTGCGCCAGCAGCCAGTCCCGCACCGCCGTCAGCGAAAGCACGCCCGCCGGCACATGGAGGTCGCCGTCGGGATTGACCAGGTCGCAGTCGACCGTCAGGGGATCGGGGTCGCCGGTCAACGCCTCGAACGCCACCTGCACGGCGTCCAACGGCGAGTCCGGCCATTCGGTTGAGGTCGCGGTCATGACTGGGTACTCCTCACGAGTCGGTGACCGCCGCCGCTCCCAGCGACGGCGAGGCACCGATTACGCCCCAGTCCACTCACACACGCTCACACCGCAGGTCAGAACACGAATGCCCCCGCCTGGGCCCCGACACGCCAGCCACGCCTCGCCACCCTCGACCGGCCGTCCACACGTGCCGCTCGACGGCGTCGGGAAGGCCCCTGAGCAGGACTGTGAGCGGCCTGCCGTCCATCATCTCGGCCGCTCCCGACGAGGCGCCGGCGGCGAGCCGCCGTCGGCTGCCGCAGCGCAACCGCGCCACTCACAACGACTCACAACGACTCACACCCGCGACGGCACGCCGCTCACCGCGACCCACGTCCGAGCCCGCGGCAGTGCCCGGACGCCAGAGCACAACACGGGCGCGACCAGCCGACCCGCCACCGGCAACCGACGACGACGCCCCGGCCCCGCGGCGCCGCGGCACCCACGCTCGCGGTGGCGTGACGACGACCGGGATCGGCCGCGTGCGCGTCGTCACCGCCTGCCACCCCGACGCGGACCATGTCACAGACGCTCGTCTATGCCGGTGGACAAGCAAGCACAGTCGGCGCAGATGACCGCGGACGCCCGCCGGTCGGCTGTCACGATGAGCGGCGGCACCAGGCCCCGACGACGGAAACGAACACCATCGATTCGCCGGACACGCCGGGGTCGCGGGTGGGACACCGCCGCGCGGCCGGCCCACACCGCACCGCCGGACGGCGTGGCTACCGCGCCGTGACAGCTCAGTAGCCATCGGCGCCGATGACAGCCCTCCGCAGGCAGGGCCGCTGAGCTGCGCCTTGACATCAGCTGTCCAACGCGTCACGCCGGTGCGGGACGCCACAACAGTGACCTCTTGCCGCGTCCCCGGCCGCAGACGCCGGACACGACGCGACGTGCCGGTCACACCACCGGGCCGGCCGCGCCGGGACGCTTCGGCCGCGCCGGCGAACGGTGTCCTGACACTCGCCGTCGGCGCGCCGGCCACAGCGGCACCAACCGCTGACATCGACCCCGGCAGATGCCGATGACACTGTCCACCGTGTCCACGACGTGCCGTGTCACCACCGGCGGCCATGGCGCCGACTGGAGCGATCCGCGACGGCACCCCCGGTCCTCCCGTCCGGGCTGCCACGCCTCGCCGACTGGGGCATGACCCGGCACCGTGACCGGACCCGCGGCGAGGAGTGCCCGGACAGGCTGCCCGCGCGGTCGCGGCCTGACGCCCACGGACCCACCCGAACCGACAGCCTGACCGCTCGACGGGGACGGACGCGTCCCCCTTGGGCGGGGCGCGCGGACTATGGCGCCGGGCGGTCCACATCCGCGGTCCGAGCCGCCGGTGAGAGCGGCGAGGCAGCCCAGCGACGTGGGGACCGCCCGGTCGGGGTCGGCGCTGCGAGTTGCCGTGAGTGGCGCGGCGGTCGCGCGAGCACACATCCGACGATGCCGACGCCGCCGCGGGACCGACGGCAGCCAGGGCTAGCGAAGAAGATCTCACGAAGCTGACAAACGAGCGTCAGCCATGCGAGAAACCGCCTGACGACCATCCGCTCACAGGCAGCCGGAGCACCTTGACTGAGAAAACCTGCCAGTCGGAGCAGAAACATTGAGAAAAGAGCAGGTCAACTGAGATAAGGACACGGACCGTCGGCGGTGGCGGTGAGTTTCCGTGAGTTGCTGTGAGCGGTGCAGGCGTTCGCTGGAGCACACAAACGCGGCTTTATCAGTGCGAGACCTTTCCGCCCGCCACCCGGCGCCAGCGAGGGTTTCGCCCGCCGCCGCGGGGCGGGGCCCTTCATCGGTCGGGCCGCGCCTGACGCCTCGGACGTCTCCGGGTGCCGCGCAATTCGGTGCGCTGACACCTCATCGAACACACCTCTACCCGACAAGGGAGGACGTGCTCCTCCCGGGGACGACCGGTGCGTCGTGACGCCGTCCACGCCTGCGCCCCGCGGCGGCGGTCCACCCCATCCACCCGTAACCCGTCCCGCACCTGCGGGGCCGGAGGTGACCGTCTCATGTTCCGCGTCCCGGCACGCGTGCGTGCCCTCACCCACTGTCCGAGCCTGCGTCGGGCCGGCCGCGTCGCCGCGGTGACCGGCGCAGTGCTGCTGGTCCTGTCCGTGCCCGCCGCCGCGTCCGCCGACCCGGGAGCGCCCGCGCTGGCGGTGAACTCCCTGCCGGTCGTCATCGCCAACCTGCGGATGTGGCTGGTCGGCATCCTCGCCGCGCTGGCCACCCTGTTCCTCGTCCTCGCCGGCGTGTACTGGGCCACCGCCGGCGGCGATCCGGCGCAGGTCGACCGGGCCAAGGGCGCCCTGCGCAACGCGCTGGTCGGGTACGGCCTGGCCGTGCTCGCCCCGGTCCTGCTGGAAATCGTCCAGGGCATCGTCGGAGGCTGACCGTGAGCTACGTCCTCGGCCAGATCCTCGACTGGCTCACCACCGCGATCCTCGCGACCTTCGACGCGCTGCTCGGGGTGATCAGCAGCGCGCTGCTGATCACCCCGGACGTCACCGGCCTGCCGCAGGTGCAGGCCCTGACCGGCCGTTCGGTGTGGGTCGTGGACACCGTGTTCGTCCTGGCGTTCGTCGCCGCCGGCGTGCTCACCATGACCACCGGCGGCGACGAACGCTCCCGCTACACGATCAAGGACCTGCTGCCCCGCCTGATCGTGGCGTTCGTCGCCGCCCACTTCTCCCAGTTGTGGTGCGGCATGCTCATCGACCTCGCCAACGCCCTCACCACGGCGCTGACCACCGGCGCCGACGGCCACCGCGGCACGCTGCGGACAACGATCAACACCCACATCACCGCGGGACAGGACAAGACCGCGGCGCTGCTGTTCGTGATCTGCGTGGCGATCATCGCCGTGCTGCTGGCCGCGACCGCGTTCAGCATGATCGTCCGGTTCGCCGTCGTGCTGGTCCTGACCGCCGCCGCGCCGCTGGCCCTGGCCTGTCACGCGCTGCCGCAGACCGACCCGCTGGCGCGGCTGTGGTGGCGCTCCTACGCCGGTGTCCTGGCGGTGCCGGTCGTGCAGGGCTTCACCCTGTACGCCGGGCAGTGGATGCTCACCGACCCGGCGCACCTGCTGCCCGTGCTCGGCCTGCCGGTCGAGCCCGGCGCGGTGCTGAACCTGTTCGTCGTCATGGTCATGCTCTGGACCACCCTGCGGGTGCCGCACCTGATGCGCCGCTACGTCAGCGCCGGCAACAGCGGCGGCGGGGCCAGCATGATCGGCGCGGCGGTGCGGGTGATCGTCGTGCAGCAGGCCACCCGAGCGGTGCCCGGCCTCGGTCGCGGTGTGCGGGCGGTGACCCGATGACCACCGACACGCATCAGAGCGAGACGGGTCGGACGCGGATGCCCGCCGACGTCGACGCCCCCGACAAGGTCGCCTACGGGTTGACCTTCCGCCAGCTCGCGATCCTCGCCGTCGCCGCCCTCGGCCTCTACAGCGCCTGGCGGGGCCTGCACACCGTCGTGCCCGTGCCGGTGCTCGTCGGCGCCGCGGTGCTCGCCGGTGGTCTCAGCGTGGGCGTCGCCGTCGGCCGCCGCGACGGCCTGCCGCTGGACGTGTGGCTGCTCGCCGCCGTCCGGCACGCCCGGGCCCCACATGCCCTGTCGACGACGGACACGGCGTCGACGACGCCGGACTGGGTGCAGACGCCGGCGACCCGGGTGATGGTGCCGGCGCCGCTGAGGCTGCCCGCGGACGCCATCGACGACGGCGGGGAGATCCGCCTGGGCGGCACGCGGGCGGCGATGGTCGCCGCGACCAGCGTCAACCTGGCGCTGCGCACCGCGGGGGAGCAGGCATCGCTGGTCGAGGCGTTCGGCCGCTGGCTCAACAGCCTGTCCACACCGACGCAGATCGTCGTGTCGGCGCAGCCGGTCGACCTGCGCTCCGCCGCCCGCACCCTGACGCAGGCCGTGGCCGGGCTGCCGCATCCGACCCTCGCCGACGCGGCGGCCGACCACGCCCGGTTCCTCGACGACCTCGCCACCCGCCGGGACCCGCTGCGCCGGCAGGTCCTCATCGTCTCCCGCACCACCACCGGTGAGCGCGGCGAGCACGCCGCCCGCCGGCGCGCCGACGACACCGCCCGCGCCCTGGCCGGTCTCGGGGTCACCACCCGCGCCCTGCACGCCGCGGCGGTCACCGCGGCGCTCGCCGCCGCCGCCGACCCCTACCGGCCGTCACGTCCCGGCGGCCTCGCCGCCCCCGACGCCGTCATCACCGGCCCCACCACCCCAACCCGCAGGAGGGAACCTCGATGAGACTCCGCCGCCCTACCCGCGCCGACACCGGCGCCCGCCAGCGCTCGTCACTGGCGGGCGCCGTCGCTCCCGCCTCGGTGGAGGTGACCCCGCGGATGCTGCGGGTCGGCGACGGCTACGCCGCGACCCTCGTGGTCACCGGCTATCCCGCCGAGGTCGGCCACGCCTGGCTGGAGCCGCTGCTGTCCTGGCCGGGGCGCCTCGACCTGGCCCTGCACATCGACCCGCTGCCCGCCCCGGTCGCCGCGTCCCGGCTGCGCAACCAACGCGCCCGCTTCGAGTCCAGCCGCCGCGCCGACGCCGCGGCCGGCAAACTCACCGACCCGACCGTCGACGCCGCCGCCGACGACGCCGCCGACCTCGCCGGACGGCTCGCCCGCGGGCAGGCCAAACTGTTCCGCGTCGGCCTGTACCTGACCGTGCACGCCCGCACCGAAGACGAACTCCTCGCCGCGTGCGCGCAGGTGAAAGCCGCCGCCGCGTCCACCCTGATCGAGGTGCAACCCGCCACCTGGCGGCACCTCGCCGGCTGGACCACCACCCTGCCGCTGGCCACCGACAGCCTGCGCATGCGCCGCACCATGGACACCCAGGCGCTGGCGGCCGCGTTCCCCCTCGCCTGCGCCGATCTGCCCGCCCCGCTGCCCGGCGACCCACCCGCCGAAGGCGGCGTGCTCTACGGCGTGAACCCCGACTCGCAGGGCATCGTGTGGTGGGACCGCTGGGCGCAGGAGAACCACAACAGCGTCGTGCTCGCCCGCTCCGGCGCCGGGAAGTCCTACTTCGTCAAGCTGGAGATCCTGCGCAACCTCTACCAGCAGGTGCAGATCGCCGTCATCGACCCCGAAGACGAATACCTCCGGCTCGCCGACGCCGTCGGCGGCACCGTCGTACGCCTCGGCGCCGCCGGCGTGAAGATCAACCCGCTCGACCTGCCCGCCGCAGACACCCGGCCCGACGTGCTGACCCGCCGCGGGCTGTTCCTGCACACCCTCATCAGCGTGCTGCTCGGCCAGCAGCCCCCACCGGCCGAACGCGCCGCACTGGACCGGGCGATCCTCGCCGTCTACCGGCAGGCAGGGATCACCCCCGACCCGGCCACCCACCACCGGCCCGCCCCGCTGCTACGCGACCTCACCGCCTGCCTTCACGCCGACACCGACCCGGCCGCGGGGCAGCTCGCCGCCCGCCTGGCCCCGTGGACGCACGGCTCGTTCTCTCAGCTGTTCGACGCGCCCTCCACCACCCGCCTCGACGGGCACCTGGTCGTGTGGTCACTGCGGCAGCTCCCCGACGAGCTGTGCACCGTCGGCACCCTGCTGGCCCTCGACGCGATCTGGCGGCGCGTCGACGCCCCCGGCGCGGCGGCGACCCGGCGGCTGGTCGTGGTCGACGAGGCGTGGCTGCTCATGCGCGACGGCGAAGGCGCGAAGTTCCTGTGCCGCATGGCGAAGGCCGCCCGTAAACGCCACGCCGGCCTCGCGGTGATCACCCAGGACGTCGCCGACGTCCTGGGCACCGACCTCGGGCAGGCCGTCGTCGCCAACGCCGCCACCCAGGTGCTGCTCAAACAGGCACCCCAGGCCATCGACGCCGTCGGCGACGCGTTCGGCCTCACCGCCGGGGAGCGGCGGCTGCTGCTCGCCGCCCGCGTCGGCACCGGCCTGCTCATCGCCGGCGCGAACCGGACCAGTTTCGAGGCGATCGCCTCCGACACCGAACACCAGATGGCGACCACCCGTCCGCAGGACCTGGCCGCGCTCGATGACGAGGAGGACCTGTGAACCCGCCCCTCACGCACCTGCCCAGCACACTCCCGCACACACCCACCCCCACCCCGGGGCCGGGCGTTCCGGGCATCCCGCCGCCCGACGGCGCGACTCGGTGGGTGCTCGACGCCGCCGGATGGGCGGCGGCGCGGCCGTGGCTGCTCGCCGTCGCCGTCGCCGCGCTGATCGGCTACATCGCCGCCCGTAACCTCCTCGCCTCGTGGCGGCACCGCCGCCACGCCGACGGCGCCCGCCTGATCACCGTTGCCCCGCCGCCGGAGGTCGACCCGCGCAGCAGCGCCGCGCTGTGGGCCAACCTCGCCGGCACCCTCACCCCGTCGCGGCGGCGCTGGCTGCTGTATGGCAGCCCTCACGTGGTGTGGCAGTACACGTGGACCGGGCGGCGGTTGCTGATTTGCGTGTGGGTGCCCGGCACCGTCCCACCCGGTGCGGTCGAGGCCGCCGTGCGGGCCGCGTGGCCGGGCGCCGCCTGCACCACCGACGACAGCCCTGGCCCGCCCATTCCTGTCGGCCTCGCGGCGGTGGGCGGGCACCTGCTGCCGGTGGCCGCCGAGTGGCTGCCGCTGCGCAGCGACCACGACACCGACCCGCTGCGGGCGCTGATGTCCGCCGGATCAGGTCTGCGCGCCGACGAGCACGCCTGCGTACAGGTCCTCGCCCGCCCCGTCGGCGCACGCCGCGCTCACCGCGCCCGCCGCGCCGCCCGCCGCCTGCGCGACGGCAAGACCGCCCTGCCTGTCGTCAACCCGGCGGCGCCGCTGCTGTGGCTCATCGACGCGTTCCTGCCCGGCCGCCCCTCCGGCACCGTCCGTGCCGCGCCGGCATCCCGGCGTGATCCCAGCGTCGAGCGGGACGTGCGGGCCATCCTCGACAAGACCTCACACCCGCTGTGGGAGACCGCCGTGCGCTACGCCGTGGCCAAGGACACCCGCCGCGCCGGCACCGACCAGCGTCCCCGGCTGCGCGGCGTCGCCGACACCATCGCCTCGGCGTTCGCCGTCTACTCCGCCCGTAACCGCCTCACCCACCGCGCCCGCATGCCCCACCCGCTCGCCGTGCTGGCCCAGCGGCGCCTCGGCGCCGGGTTCCTCACCGCCGGCCCCGAGCTGGCCGCGCTCGCCGCCCTGCCGCAGGACCTGGCGGTGCCGGGCCTGGACCGGGCCCGCGCCAAGTCCATGCCCGCCCCGGTCGCCGTCACCGCCGGCGGACGCGGCGCGAAGATCCTCGGCGACGCGCAGATCGGCGGGCACACCGTCGCCCTGTCCGTACCCGATTCGAGGTACCACCTGCACGTGATCGGATCCACCGGCTCCGGGAAGACGACCCTGCTGGTCAACACCGCCGTCGACGACATCATCGCCGGCCGCGGCACCGTCGTCATCGACCCGCACGGCGACCTGGTCCTGGACATCCTCGACCGGCTGCCCGCCGACGTCGCCGACCGGGTGGTGCTGTTCGACCCCGACCAGCCCAACCCACCCACCATCAACCCCCTAGAGGGCGACGACCACGACCTCGTCGTCGACAACCTCGTGTCGATCTTCGGCACCATCTTCGCCAAGGCGTGGGGGCCGCGCATGGACGACGTCATGCGCGTGGCCTGCCTGACCCTGCTGCGCCACGCCAACGTCACCCTGCAGCACATCCCCCCGCTGCTCAACTCCGCCCAGTTCCGTTCCGCGATGACCGTCGGCCTCGACGACCCGGCCGGACTGCACGGCTTCTGGCAGTGGTACGACGAACTCAACCCCGCCCTGCGCTCCCAGGTCATCGGCCCGGTCCTGGCCCGCCTGCGCTCGTTCCTGCTCCGCGACTTCGTCAAACGCACCATGCAGTACCCGCGATCGAGCTTCGACATGGGCAAGATCCTCGACGGTGGGGCGCTGCTCGTGCGGATCCCCAAGGGGCAGCTCGGGGAGGACACCAGCAAGCTGCTCGGGTCGCTGATCCTGGCGCAGGTGTGGCAGGCCGCCACCGCCCGCGCCCGCCTCGCCCCGGACCAGCGCCGCGACGCCACGCTGATCATCGACGAGGCCCAGAACTTCCTCACCCTCGCCAACAGCCTCGACACGATGCTCGCCGAGGCCCGCAAGTACCGGCTGTCGCTCGTGCTGTCGCATCAGGACCTCGCGCAGTTCCCGAAGGACCTCCTCGCCGCCGCGTCGGCCAACGCCCGTAACAAGATCTACTTCTCCTGCGCCCCCGAGGACGCCCGCGTTCTCGCACGGCACACCCTGCCGGAACTCGACGAGCACGACCTCACCCACCTCGACGCCTACACCACCGCGACCCGCCTGGTCGCCGATGGACGGCAGACACCGGCGTTCACCATGCGCACCCGCCCCCCGAAACCCGTGATCGGGGAGGCCACCGCCATCCGCCTGACCGCCAAGGACAAGGTCAAGCCGCAGAACAAGAGCGCCATCGACGCTCTCGTCGAACAGTATTCCCAGCCACCCGCCGACGACCGCACGGGCGGCGACCGCACGGGCGGAGACCGCACGGGCGGCGACCGCCGCGCGCAGCGGCCCCACCGCTCCCGCACCTGACGCCTCACCGGCTCGACGCGCGGGACGGCTGAGAACTCACCGCGGTTCCCGCGCCAGCCGGCCTCGGACCCTGCGTGCAGGCCCCGGCTGCGGCTACCCGGAGGGCTTCGTCAGCCCCTTCGTCCGGGTCTTCACCGCGCCTTCACCACCCCACCGCGCGCCCGCCGTCAGCCGGCCGCCGAGGTGGCGCGTTCGCGCAGCGCACCGCCGGTCACCGGCTCCGGTCGTCGGCGGTGACAGTTCCCGACTCCCTCCCCTAGGGAGGGAGTCCTCCTTCCTATCTCGCTGAGGAGATCCTCGTGTCCCGCGACTCTCACCCTGTCGAATCTCGCTCCTCTGACCCGCGTCCCCGACGGCTGACCAAGGAGGAGCGGCTGGCCCGCGTGCGGCTGCTGACCCTGCGCGACCACGACCTGCTCGCCTGGCTCGCCGAGCACTACCTGCTCTCCGCCGACCAGGTCGCCGCCGCGCTGTTCCCCTCCAAGCGCTCCGCGCTGCTGCGCCTGGCCACCCTGCACCGCTACGAGGCGGTGCACCGCTTCGGTGACCTGCGCACCGGCACCGACCAGTACCTCTACGCCCTCGGACCGCTCGGCCTCGACCTGCACCCCCGCGCCTACAGCGACCCCCTGCGGCCCGACGCCCCCACACCGCGCAGCAGCGTGGAACGCGCCCAGCGCATCATCGGCAGCACACGGCTGAACCACCTGCTCGGCACCAACCAACTCTTCATCGACCTGCACGCCTACACCCACACCGATCCCGGCGCCCGGCTCGCACGCTGGTGGTCCGAGCAGCACGCCACCGCCGCCTACGCCCTCGCCGGCGTCCGACCCGACGGCCACGGCATCTGGCACGCCGCCGGCCGCACCGTCGGCTTCTTCCTCGAACACGACAACGGCACCGAACCGCTGCGCGTCGTGCTCGCCAAGCTGCGCGCCTACGAACGTCTCGCCGAGTTCGGGCCCCGCTACCCCGTCCTCATCCGCGTGCCCCACCGGCGCCGCGAGAACAACATCCTCGACGCCCTCACCGGCGTGCCCACCGCCATGCCTGTGGCCACCGGCCTGCACCACGAACACCCCGCCGGCCCCGCCTGGACCCTCACCACCGACCCCGACCCGCTCACCCGCCGCTGGCTGCACGAACTGCCCAGCGACCACGGCCCCGACACCCCCACCAACCCCAACCGCTACCACGACCCCGACGACGGCTGACCGCCCCGCAGGCTCGCTCACAACCGCTCACACCGCAGGTCAACCCCACCCCGGCCGCCACAACGGTCCGGGAAAGGGGTCAGTCACGGCCGGGCGGGTGTGGGCGGGCCCGCCACTCACAGCGACTCACAGCGATCCACCGCCGGTCCGCCCGCATCGGCGGATGATCTCTCACACGGCAGGTCAACCCGCCCGCGACGCCCTCGCGGCGGCCTGCTGGCGTTGTGAGTGCGAAGGGCTACCGTTTCGGCACCAACACAACCCCATATATCGCTCCACCCGGTTCGGTCCCACCTCACGGATCCCTCGCCGCACCCACCCGGTGCGCCCCGCCCACCCGCTCACGCCGGTCGGCAGCACACCGCGCGGCGACCTCCGAGGTCGCACCAAACCACCTGCGCGCCACCGCGCGCCCGGCACCACCCGGCCCCGCTCCACGCACCCGGTGGACGAGGTCACCTCCGCACATCCCTGTCCTGTCGATCACCCGACCCACGTACCCGGTGGGCCGGGCCGCCGTCGTGCCCACACGACGCCAACCCCCGAGGAGGCTCCATGTCCCCGACCAACGGCACCGCGCTGACCCGCCACGGCAGCCGCGTGCAACATCGCACCGCCCAAACCACGGCGCCCCAGCCCAGCGGCCCGCGTCCGGTGGTCGTGCCGCAGGCCGTCATCCGCCAGATGATCGTCTGCGTCAGCGACGACCTCGCCGCGACCCTGCACACCGGCGTCCGCAACCTGGAGCGCCACTTCGGCGTCTCCGGCAGCAGCTGCCGCCGACTCTGGGTGACCCCGGCCATCCGGGTGTGGCAGCGCCGCCAGCTCATCGACTGGCAGAAGGCCAAGACCGGCCCGCAGTGCTGCGCCGGCGGCCCCATCCGCCTGCTCGACTTCACCGGCATGCGCGAAGGCGCGCACGTCAGCGCCATGCTGCGCCACCAACAGTGGGCCCACGTCGTCGCCGGCACCCGCCCGGCCACGCCGTGGACGGTGTTCCTGCAACGGCACCTGAGCGACCCGTCGGACTACCCGCTCGACGTCGCCAGCGCCGAGTTCCACCGGCAGCCGCGCGTGCACGCCATGCGCCTGCACAACGCCGCGGCCAACACCGCCGGACACCTCGACACCGACGACCTGGAGATGTTCCAGGCCGGCGCCGCCGCCTACGCCAACTACCGCGCCCTGTGGGCGCTGTGCACCGACGCCCTCCTCACCGAGGACGGCACCCAGATGACCCCGGCCAGCGCGTACCTCGCCGACCGGATCACCTACCTGCACCAGGCGTACCGGCACCTGCAATCCCTGCACCACACCCAGCAGATCTTCGCCATCGACCTGCAAACGCCGTAACCGCGGCCGGAGCGGAACCCGCTGCACCACCCCGCCGACCGGACGGCGCGCCCTGACCCCTGAAACCAAGGGACACCAGACGCGCCGCCCGGCAACCACCAGCAGGGACCAGGCAACCAACCCCAGAAACGATCGGAGGAACCTGATGACGCACATCGTGAACCTGACGCCGCACCCGGTCCGCGTCTTTCCGAGTGACACCCCGGATCGCATTGAGCCGGACAGTGTCGTGCCGCTGCGCGTGATCCCCGCATCCCCGCAGCACGCACCGGTGAGGCTGGGACAACACGTCGTCGGACCCGACGACCTCGGCCTCGACATCCCCGTCGAGCGAGTCGCGTTCGGCGCGACACACCACGGCGTCCCGCCACTGCCGTCGCCGGCCGCGGGCACCTACTACCTGGTGTCCCTGGTCGTCGGCCTGGCCGCAACCGGCCGCGACGACCTGCTGGTCTGCCACGACACCGTCCGCGACCTGGACGGGTCGATCATCGGCGTCCGCAAACTCGCGCGCCCGCATCGCAGCTGAGCACCCAGCGCACCACCTGGACCGGTCGGGCCAGCACACCGTCTTCCCTCGCAACCCCAGGGGACGTGTGCTGCCCGACCGGCTCCACCCCACCCATCACACACACACCTTTCCGAGGAGCACCATGTCCCGTTTCCTGTACTTCGACCTGCCCGCGGTCGCCGCTCAGGCGCAGCACGCCGTACTCGCCGACCGGAACCTGCTCACGGAATCTGCTGACGGCCCGACACGTGCGGCCGAGCCGGCGCTGCACCTGTACCGCCTCGGCGGGTTTGCCTGGCTGGCCGGCAACGGCGTCCGACCGTTCCCTCACCCGCTGCCCGCAGCGGTCAAGGGAAACACCAGTCTCACTGTCCCCGCCGTCCGGCTGCCGCACGGCAGCGACCCGCAGAGCCTGCCGCTGCTGTCCAACACCGGCCCCCAGCTGATGGACCTCATCACCCAGGGACTCGATGACGGCGCGCCCCTGGTCCTGGTCGACCCGCACACGCTCGCCGTCGGCGTCGGCCGTCGCCGCCTGCGCCGCACGCCCCGCTGATCACGGTCGCTCCACAGACACCTCGCCGGACCGCGCGCCTGCATCCCCGCACCCCGGGGACCCCGGCACGCGGTCCGGACGGTGCTCAGCCCGCACAGGCACCAACCCGCTTCCTGACCCACCCACCGACAAGGAGGCACGCGATGAACCCGCAACGGCACGCCGCCGCCGTCACGACCGCCCTGACCACCGTTGAAGCCCTGGCCGACGCGCAGGGCTGGGACGCCTACCCGGCGGTGCTCGGCCTGTTCGACTCCACCTCTCACACCGGCGTGGGAAGCCTCGACGTCGAGGAACTTCCCATCGACCCGAGGGTGTGGCAGCTGCACGCGGGGCTCGGCCCCCGGCTGAAGCTGCCCTACCAGATCGGTTTCCACGCCGTGGTCGACGTGCTGGCCACCGCCAAGGTCACCGCACTGAGGGCCTGGGTCCACGCGCAACCGGGCCCCTGCTCGCCGTGGCGTTTCTCGGTAAAGGACTGGACACCAGCGAGTCGGGCCGCCGTGATGCTGCCGCCCTCGGCCTGCCGGCCGACGACGACGGAATCGCGGTGCGGTCCCTGACCGCCTGCGACGTCCACGGCCGCCGCTACCAGATCCTGCGCTACCGCGGCGCTGCCACCACGACCGGCGGGGTGCTGGACCAGCCGCCCGCGCAGCCCGGAGACCGAGGCATCTACGGCGACCTGCGCCGGCCGCTCGCTGCCGCACGCAGCTGACCCACACCTTGCCGGACCGGCCGCCTCGCGTATCGGTGACCGCGCCGATGCCCACCTGCGCCCGCGTGCCACGCCGCCACGTCCGTACCGCCCCGTCAGGCCGCCACCACACCACGTGGGCCGGCCCTCAACGTACGCCGTGGCGGGCTTCCGGAAGGCAGGAGCGGCCCCGGGCCTTCCGCGAGCGGCCACCCGGCATGCCGGGGTGCCCCGGGCAAGGGGCGCGACACCGGCCCTGGCCTGAGACAGGCCGCCCTGTTCATCTTCCCACCCCCCTTTTCCCTTCACCCGAGGAGGTTCCCTCACCATGTCCAACCGACTGTGGTTCCGCGTCGAGGACGTACTGCCACTGGCAGAGCACGCCCTCGCGTGCCCCACCCACCGCCTCACCCGCGCCCAGATGACGGCCGGGGAGCACAACACCGCGGCGCTGGCCCTTCGACGCCGCGGCAGCAGCGGGTCGCTGCGCTCCAACGGCGTGCCGCTCTGGCACACCAGCGCGGGCATCGAGCAGGTCGCCGACGGCGCCTCGTGGCGGCGCGTCGACCAGTCCCCGCCACCCGAGCAGCACTTCTACCTTCCGCTTCGCCACGCCGACCCCGACGGGCGGCGGCTGATCGACGTCCTGCGCGCCGGACGCAGCCTGGAGCGCACCTGGCTCGCGGTCGACACCGACGTGTGGCCCGGCACGACACTCGACGCCGCCCATGTGGACCTCGTCGACCACCGCGCGGAGATCGCCCCCGCGGGCACCAGGTGGCGGCCAGCCGTGGTCACCTCACCCCGAGTCGACCACCGCTGCTATCCCGCGCTGGTCGCCGACGGCTACGACACCGGCGAAGACGGGAATCTCATCTGCCGCTTCGACCCGCACACCACCCGGCACCTCGTCGAGGACCTGTCGGGGCCGTGGCGGGCCGCCACGATGCCGGGAGAGCACCCGCTGCCGCGCTTCGACGGCACCTGCCTGGTGTTGCTCGAGGAGATGGACCTCGGCGACGGAATCCGCCTCACCATCAATGACCGCTGCTACCCCGACCGGGACGGCTACTACAGCATCGGCGCCTACCAGTGGCAGTGGCGCGCCGTCTCCCGTCCGACGCGGGCCGGGCGGTTCATGCCCCTGCGCAGCCGCCTGCGGCTCGAAACGACCGCCGTGACCGGCCGTCTCCGCGACCTCCGCGCCCGGCGACAGCAGCCGCCAACCAGCGCCGGATGACCGCTGCAGCCTCGGCAGCATCCTGCACCGGCCGCAACCAAGGCCGACAGCCAGCGATCGGTGGGGAAGCCGGCACTGCAGCCGCGTCCGCACCTGCTCCCCGGGGAGCCGTCGCAGGCGTGACCCGCCGCCTCTCGCGGGTTCCCGCCATCCACCGCCGGTGATCCCACCCGCCGCGCCCCGCACCGATCCCACGAACCCGCGAATCGCACTTGATCCACGCCGCGAACGAAGCGTGGATCAGTGGTGACCTCACCTCACAGAAGGGAATCCGCCCATGACCGATACACCGGAACCCGCACCGGCCCATGCGATGTTCAAGGTCCTCGCCGCGCTCGCCGAACTCGGCGAGGACACCGCCGCCGCCGTCGCGGACAAAGCCGGTCTCGGCTACTCCACCGCCACGTCGAAGCTGCGCGCCTGGGAGACGACCGGACAGGCCGAACGCGTGCACACCGACAGCAAACGCGCCGTCTGGCGGCTCACCGACGCCGGCCGCGCCACCGTCGGCGCCGCGAACGCCCAGCCGCCCACCGGCACCAGCACCGGCACCGGCACGGACAGTCCGCCCTCGCCGTCCACTGACGACCTCGCTGATCCCACGGGCGCATCCGCCGCACCGCAGGAGGGCCCAGCCCCCCAAGGCGGAACGTCCGAGGCCGGCGGCGAGCACGCCGAGGCGATCGACACGGCGCCCACGCCGCCACCACTGCCGGCCGACCCGCCGGCCAGCAGCGACTGCCCACCCGCACAGCAGACGGAGCCCACCCCCGACGCGCCGGCGATCTCCAGCGACCCCGCGGCGGACACCGACGAGCAGACGCCGCCGGCCGGCGAGAAGACCGACCCGCCGGAGGCGGCCACGCCACGCGGCGGCTCCGGCCCGGCTGCCCGCCCTCGCCGGGCGATGGGTTCACTGCGGGCGGCGGTCCTCGACGTCCTCGAAGCGCACCCCGACCGGGCGTTCAAGACCGGCGAGCTGTGCAGGCTCATCGACGCCGCGAACGCCGGCACCGACGCCCGCAAGGCCAGCGCCGGGGCGATCGCCAACGCCGCCGACAAGCTCGTCATCGCCGGCAAGGCCATCCGCACCGCCGACAAGCCCGCCACTGTCCAGCTCGCCCCCACCCCGTAACCAGCCACGTTCGAGGTAGCCCGGAGGCGGGCGGACAAGTTTGACCGCTCACCGCCCGCCCCGGTGCTCCTTCTGCGAAAAGGAGCGCTTCCATGATGCACCACCTCGCCGCCGTCCTCGGCGGTGTGCTCGCCGGCCTCGCCCTCGCCATCCCCGCGCTGGTGCGGCAACAGCGGGCCCTGACCACGGTTCGCCGGATGGCGAACCACGACGACGTCACCGGCCTGCCCAACCGGCGGCTATTCCTCGACCGGCTACGCGCAGCCCTCGCCGACAACACCCCGACCGGAGTCGCGCTGCTCGACCTCAACGACTTCAAGACCGTCAACGACCGGCTCGGTCACGAGGTCGGCAACGACCTGCTCCAGCAGGTCGGCCGCCGGCTGGCCGGCCTGCCCGGCCCGATCCTCGCAGCCAGGCTGTCCGGCGACGAGTTCGCGCTGCTCGTCACCGGTGACCGCGAAGCCACCGAAACCGCCGCCCACGCCGCCTGGCAGGCCATCGCCGCCCACTCGATCCGCGTCGTCAACGGCGACCTATCGGTGACAGCCTCCGTCGGCCACACCCACACCCATTACTCCGCTGCCGGCCCCCGACAACTGCTCCACCAAGCCGACATGGCCATGTACGAAGCGAAGCGCGTCGACGGCGGGGTACGTGAGTACCTGCCCCACCGCACGCCCGCCCTGCGCAGCCGTGACCGCCACCACCGCTGATCCCGCCCTTGCCGAACCCGCAAGCGAAGACCCCGCAGCCGTCCTGGCTGCGGGGTCTCTCGCCTTTCCACACCTGACAAGGCAAACACGCATGTTGTCCGCCAACGCTGTCCGCACCCTCACCGCCTGCCTCGAAGAAGCCGACGCCGACGCCGCGCACCTCGGCTGGGGCGACACCGCGACCCTGCTGCTCATCCACGACTGGCCCCTCAACCCTGCCCTGCCACGGCGGCGCAAGATGCGCAGCCTGGAGTTCCCCCTGCATCCCGAAGACCTGCTCGCGCATCCCGCCGGCCTGCCGGCGCTGCTGCACCGCCTGGCCGAGCAGCTGCGCGACCCGGCCACCGTCACCCCGTACCAGAAGATCCTGCAGACGATGCTCGCCCGGGCCCGCGCCACCGCCCCGGACGTGCGGCTGCTGGCCTGGGCCGTCTGCTACCACGACATCCACCTGCGCGACGGCCGCCCCGCGCTGGTACGCCGGGTCGACGCCGTCGACATCGATCAGCGCGTCTACCAGCTCACCCACCCGCTCGACGAGGACCGCCCCTTCGTCCTCGTCGACGACGCTGCCGACCCGGCCGACACCCCCGCCACCCGGTCAGGTCTGGCGGCGCTGCTGACCGCCACCGTCGGCCCCATCGGACACCGCCCGTCATGACCCTCGCCGAGCTGCGGCGGCCGGGGTTCACCAGGTCCGACCCGCACGGCGAGTCCATCCGCCGCCTCACCCCCGACGCCCTCGACGCGGTCACCGCCAACCGAAACACCCGACGGCGGTGGCGTGGACGCTGGCGCCCACTGCGACCGCTGCTGATCTGTCGAGACCACCGACCACGTCCTCGGCTGGCAACCCCAGCCCGTCCGCCGGCGACCTCCGGTCGAGGCTCGTCAGCCCTGACCGCCGCCCATCGCCGTACCGCCTGTTGAAGGAGCCCGTGTCCCGTGAGCACCCACTGCTACATCGGCGCCACCACCCCCGAACAGCCGCACCGCGTGCAGGCCCGGGTCGTGCTTGATGACGGCCATCCGGCCGCCGTCCTGCCGGCCCTCGCCGCGATCTGGGCCCGCCACGCCCGCCACGACACCGCCGCGCTCATCACCGCGATCCTCGCCCACGACTGGGAGCACCTCGATCCCAATGTCACCACCACCACCAGCCCTCTGGCCGGGCAGCGGCCCGTCGCCGGCGTGGGCGTCACCCTGGCCAGCACCACCAACGGAGTCGTCGACCCGCCGGAGCCGGTCACCGTGTTCCCGCTGTGCCACGCCCGGCACCTCGACGCCGAGTGGATCTACCTCCTGCGCCCCGACACGGACACCGTCACCGTGCACACCAGCGACGGCACCCGCATCGCCACCTACCCCCTGCGCTGGCACCTGCCCCCCACCCCGCCGGCCCAACGTCCGCACCGGCCCACCCCCGTGCGGGACGACCGGTGAGCGCCCGCGCGCTCGCCGGCGTCGCCGCCGCCGTGACCGCGCTGCTGGCGCTGTGCGCCGGCGGCCTCGGCGCCCTGCTCACCTCGGGCGGCGCCTCCGCCGCCGGCTGCTACACCACCCTCGGGCCCGGCGGGCAGCCGCTGCTGCCCACCCCCACCATCACCCCGCCCGCGAACGGCGCCGGCGGGTGGACCCGCGAGCAGACCGCGAACGCCGCCGTCATCGTCACCGTCGGCGTCGAACGCACGGTGCCGCCCCGCGGCTGGGTCATCGCCCTGGCCACCGCCATGCAGGAATCCGCCCTGCGCAACCTCGCCGGCGGTGACCGCGACTCCGTCGGCCTGTTCCAACAACGCCCCTCCCAAGGCTGGGGCACACCCACCCAGCTCCAGGACCCCCGCTACGCGGCCGGACGGTTCTACACCGCCCTGCTCGCCGTCGACGGCTGGCAGGCTATGGCTCTGACCGACGCCGCGCAGGCCGTGCAACGCTCTGCCTTCCCCGGCGCCTACGCCACATGGGAAGACGACGCCATCGCCCTGCTGCGCGTCCTCACCGGCGGCACCCCCGCCGGGCCCGTCGCCGTCGATCTCGAACAGGCCATGACCAACCCGCTGTGCCTGCTCGACGGCGGCGACGGCCAACCCGGCGCCGACCAGGTGCCCCTACCCGACGGGTTCACGCTCCCACCCGGCACACCGCTGCCGGTCGTGACGGCGATCGGCTGGGCCCTGGCCCAGCGCGGCACCCCGTACACCTTCGGCGGGGACTGCACCGCACCCCACTCCGGCATCCCCGCCCGCCAATGCGACTGCTCGTCCCTGATGCAGCAGGCATACCGGGCCGCCGGGATCAGCCTGCCCCGCACCACCAGCGAGCAGGTCCACGCCGGCAGCGCGGTCACCGACCACCGGGACCTACGGCCCGGGGACCTGCTATTCATCCCCGGCAGCCGCGGCAGCGCCGCCCGCCCCGGCCACGTCGGCATGTACCTCGGCCAAGGACTGCTGATCCAGGCACCCCACACCGGCGACGTCGTCAAGGTCAGCCGCCTGACCGGGGGCTGGGCCAGCCAACTCGCGGCCGTCCGCCGCATCGCCGACGTCGGCTGATCGCTCAACTCCGCCAGGCGTGCCGGGTCGATGTCGGCCTCACCGGCTTCGACACCGGCACCTCCGGTGGGCACACGCCGATCACCAGCGGCGACCACGCGCACCGGCTGCCACCGACAGGCCGCGCCGCGCAGGGCGACGTGGCCGCTAACCCGCACAGGAAGGTCACGATGACACAGACCAGCCTCACCCGCAGCAAGCGCGCCGAGCTTGAGGCGTTGCAGTTCGACAAGGAAGCCTGCACCGTCGGCCCCTACCCGGTGACGAACCTGTCCGACGCGTACACGTCACGGTCGACGCCGGAAAGCCAGATCAGGGCCGACTACTTCATGACCGTCACCGTCGACATCGGCGAGCCGGGCGCGCCCCGAACCATCGACCTGCAGGCATGTGACCGCTGCAACCGGGTGTTCGGCACGGTCCGCGGTGTGGAAAGCCACCTCGCCCGCGACCACAGCAACGGTAACCGCCTTGCCTCCGCCGGCAGCGCCGCCGCGGCGCCCACCTCGGGCGAACCCGAGCCGGAGGGCGTGCAGGCGCAGGCCTCGAACCCCGGTGATGCCACCGGGGCGGCGTTCATGTCGCGGGCGCGGGAAACCCGCGCCGCCTACGACAAGCTGGTGCGGGCAGCCAAGCGCAGGGGCGAGAAGAAGCCGACCGCCGAGGCCGCGGCGGCGACATTGGGCATCAGCCGCGTAACCCTGTCCCGCAGATTGAAGGCCACCGGCTTCAAGATCCAGAAGCGTAACCGTGAAACGCCCGAGATGACACGGGACGCGTTTTGCGAACTGCGGCGCGCCGAACCGACCATCGGCCTGACCGACGCCGCCGCGAGGCTCAACATGCGCCCGGAAACGCTGCTCAAACGGCTTCGCGTGTGTGGGCTGGACCCGGACAACCCGCCACCCGCGGACGAGCCGCCGGCCGTCGCCTCTCCGCTCACGCTCGCCGCTGCGGCCGTGCCGCCAGCCACGTTCACGCCGCCCCCCACGCCGGCCGCCGACACGGACGACCACGAGGACGAGCAGGAGCCGCCGATCAGCGACGCCATCGACCCCACGCGGGAACACCGCATCGACACGTACCTCGGGCTGGTCGAGGAACTGTCGGCATCGCGCGGCAAGTGGCAGCGCCGCGCTGAGACGGCGATACGGGAGCGCGACGAGGCATACCGGGAGCGCGACAAGGCCACCGCAGCGTTGGACACCATCCGAAAAGCGCTGGGGTCCGCGTCGCCCGCCGACTGACCGCGTAGAACCGGCCGCCGCCACGACCTCTGGCCGCCAACCCTCAGCTCGTCCGAAACCCGGCCGCGCCCCGTCAGCCTCAGGGCGCGGCCGGATTTCGCATCGGCCGCAACACAGCCCCGAGCGGCGATGCCGGCGCATCCCTGGCACCCAAGCTCGGCTGCCGTCCCGCCCGGGACGACCGCCGCAACCCCATCCACACATCCCTTGAGGAGGAAAGCCACGTGAGCGCACCTGCGCTGATCGGTGTCGCCGCGTTCCGCGGCACCTACACCGCCCGACCCGTCCAGCTCGGCGAGGCACCGGAGGTTCTGGTTCCGCTGCTGCGCCGGATCTGGACCGACACGTTCGACCGCGACATCAACAAGATGGCCGCCGCGTTGCTGGCCCGCCCCTGGCTGAGGCTCGCCGTCAACCCGAAAGCCCGCCGGTGGGACCGGCACCCGCCCGTGCCCGGGGTGGGTTACCCGACCGCCACCGGCCCCGACACCCTGTGGCGGGGCTCGCTGCGCGAGGGCGTCGACGGTCCGGTGGAGTGGCTGTACCTGCTGCACCTGGAGCACCAGCGGCTGGTCGCATACGAGGCGACCGTCCACGGCCGCTGGCTACGGCACAGCGCCCACCACCTCGACCCGGCTGAGGACCTGTTCGTCACCGCACCCGCGCTCGACGACGGCGGCGGCCCGGACATGACGGTGTGCACGGTGTGCGGCGCGGTCGACGAGATCGACCACGTCGAGGTGCCGTCGATGGCCGGCTATGGCCTCGACACCATCACCTCCTGCAACCGCTGCGGATCCCTGATTGCCACCGACCCGATCTTCGGTGACCACCTCGTGCGCAAACCCTGGCCGCCGTCGCCACCTGCCACCGGCGGCGCGTCGGGCAGCACCGGCTGAGCACGCGTGCCGCACCGCACGGGGCGCCGAGGATCACCGCTTCACCGAAGGGCTGGCCGCTGCACAGCCCCGACCGGCGAGAACACCGACTGGCGTGACGCCTTCACCCGCATGGCCGCCGGTCAGCCCTGCACCCCCGACGGCCGCGTCTGGGGCTGCCAGGAGCAGCCCCAGCGCGACCGCCCACCACCTGGTTCACCACCGGCCGCGACCCGAACCCGGGTCGCGGCCGGTTCCCGTCCCGCCCTCTTCCCTGGAAGGAGCACTTCACGCGACGTCTGTGCCGCCCTCGCCCGAACCCACCGGTTACATCCTGCGTCTGCCGCCGCCGCTGCCGCCGGCCGCGCCCGTCGACCTCGACGCCTACGTCCACGACCCGGGCAGCCCGGTCCTCGACCGCGTCGCCGCCGAAACCTTCCTGGCCGGCCGCGGTCATCCCGGCAGTGCCATCGCCGTCGGGGACATCGTCCAACCAGCCGGCGAAGCCACCCGGCAGCGCGTCACCGCCGTCGACCACCACACCGGACTGATCACCGTCACCGGCGACGGCGGCACGCCACACACAGTGGCCGGTGTGGCGGTCGAGGTCGTCAGCTTCGCCGAGCATCCGCCGGTGCCCGACGACCTCCTTGAAGGCCTGACTCTGCAACAGGCGCGGGAGCGCATCGCCGAGATCGCCTCCGACTACGGCAGATATCCCCAGTACACGACGGCCTACTTCGCCGGCTGGGTGTTCGGCCGCGTCGTGGCCGACATCCACTGGCGCGACAACCCGGCCGCGCCGGTGGATGTCCCCGCCGGGCAACGCGTGCTCGTGCGCTCCGACAACCGGGCCGTCTTCGGGGCGACCGCCCCGCCCACCGTGACCGCCTACTGCGCCCGGGAACCCCGACCGGGAATCCCCACCGCGGTGTGGGCGCATCAGATCCGCCTTGAAGGCTGACCGGCCCCACGACGCCTACCTGCCCGCCGCGACGACACCACCAGCGGGCAGGCGAGAACCGCCACACCGCTGGCTCACGCACCGGCGTCTGGACGCCACCACCACCATCACCACCCTGCTCGGACCGGCACGACGACAGCACAGCAACAAGGACAAGGACAAGGACGACCACGATGACAAGCCCTACCAGTAACAGCCACCCCGAAGGCCCGCCCGCGGCGGATGACTACCGGCGCGGCGACCGGGTCGCGCTGCGGCACACCAGTGACCCCTACACCCGGCTGCGTCCCGGTGACGAGGGCACCGTTCGCGGCTACGATCCCGACCAGCGGATCCTCGACGTCGCCTGGGACAGCGGCTCCCGGCTGTCGATGACCCTCGACGACGGCGACCGCGTCCGCCCGCTGCCGGACCCGGCCTGGCAGCCGGTCCTGACCGCGCTGCGTGAGGCGGGCGTCGCGGCCGGCCGTGACGCCGCGCAGTGGTGGGCGCAGGACACGATCGGCGGCCGGGCCCACGGCGACGTGGCGGGCGCCGCCCGCGCTGTCCTGGCCGCGATCGAGACCGCCGACGGGCGGGACATCGACGGGCTGCCGTTCGCCGACCGCGACGACGCCGCCGGCCGCGCCCGCTACGCCGAACACGCCCCACCTGGCGCCTCCGCCTGGACCGCCCTGACCAGCCGGCAGGCTGACCAGGCGCGGCAGGCGTGGTGTGACGGCTTCGACCACGGTGTCGAGGCCGAGACCGCCCGGCAGTGCCGGATGGTCCTGCACCCCGACGGCGACGACCGGGACCTGCGCCACGTCTACCCCGACGCGGTGCGGGTGGGCGGCCCGGGGGTGTTCGCCGGTGACTGGGCGGCCACGCCCGACGCCGACGGGCAGGCACGGTTCCCGGTCGGCTTCGCCGGCACCCTCATCGACTGGTGGAACGGCTGGGCGGTGTTCCGCTGCACCCGGCAGGTCGCGGAGGCGATCGTCGCCGACCAGCAGACCCACCGCGACCGGTACCGGCGGCACCTGCTCGACGGCGGCGCCACCGACAGCGACGCCGACCGGCAGGTCGACGAGTCGCTGGGGCGGATGTGGTTCGACGGTGACGTGATCGTCGCCGACGACAGCCGCGTCCAGGGTGACCCGGACGCAGTCGACCGGATCAGCCCTGACGCGGACGGCCAGTACGTGGTGATGGGCTGGAACTGGACTTGGCAGGCGGTGCACCCCTACGACTGCGACCGCATCGCCGGCACCATCCCCGACCCGCCGCCGACCACCGGCCGCGTCAGCCTGTCAGGAGGATCATCCGATGCCTGAGGTCAACCGCGACGAGCGGGCGCTGGAGCCGGGGGAGATCGTCACCGTCACGGCGGCGCTGGCCGCCGAGATGGGCGAGCACCTGTACGTGGTCATCGACGGCTTCGACGACCCCCGCTACACCCTCGCGCTGCTCGGCGGCGACGGCTACCAGTGGCCCAACGTCGCCCGTCAGGACATCATCCCGGTCGCCCCCCAGCGCATTGTGCGCGTATCCACCGGTGGCGACACCGCGGCCTACGCACCCGCGTAGCCGCCCATCCGGCGGTGTCGGCCGCCGGCCCCGGCGCGTGTCTGCCGCACCGTGTCCACACCGTGGCAACTCGCGGTCGCAGGCCGCCCTGCTCACCGTGCACGCCGCCTGCTGCCCATGCCATCGCACCACGCGGCCGTCTGCACCGGCCGGATGACGCAATCCGCTGAGGCCGGATCCGCCACGGATCCGGCCGCTGTTCACCGCCCTGCCGGTGCCGTCCCCGGTCACCCACAACGACCGGAGGGCGGCACCGCACTGCATCGATCGGAAGGAACCCCGAAATGGCAACCAGAACCATTGTCGTGGTCACCGACGACCTCGACCACAGCAGCGACAACGTCACCACCCACCACCTCGCTCTCGACGGGGTGGTCTACGAGATCGACCTCGGCCCGGATAACCTGCGGCGCCTGCGGGAGGCGCTCGCCCCGTACACCGCCGCCGGCCGCCGGACCGCCACGCGTGCCTCGGGGCGCGGGCCGGGGACGCGCTGATGGCGCATCACCTGATCGCGGTGCTGGTCCGCGCCACCGCCACCGTGCACACGATCGATGCGCACCTGACCCGGCCGATGCGGCTGCTGGCCCGCCATCTCCCCATCGACGGATACCGGCTCGGCGGGCAGGTCACCGGCGCGTGGGACCCGACCTACCAGCCGCACGCCGACCCGAGCAACTGGCGCGCCTGCGGCACGTGCGGCGGCACCACCCGCGTCGGTGACGTCACCTGCCCTGACTGCGCCGACGCCGACGCCGCGGGCCGGCGGCCCGGCACAGTGGTGCCCTGGGACCACACCGACTGGGCGCCGTACGCGGGGGACATCGTGGCGTTGCCGCGGCTGCTGCATCCCGGGTGGCGGTTCCCGGCGGGCCGCACCCCGGTCGCCTGGGTCGACGCCGCCGGGGTGGTGTGGCTCGACACGGACCACGCCGCGCCCACCGGCACCGACACCGGCGCGGTGCCGCCCCGGCTACTGCAGGTCTTCCGGGATCTGCTGCACGAGCGCCGCGACCCGGGCACCGTGCCGGCCCGTCGCACGCCCAGCCCGGCCGGCTGGGCGGTCCACCAGCGGCGGTATCCGGGACGTTCGTGGCGACCACGTAACCGGTTCAACCCGAACGCCTGGTCGGTGGCGGTGGTCGATGCGCACTCCTGACTACCTGCCCCCGCGAGGCAGCACGGCGGTGTTCTCCGGGCCGTGGCTGCGCTACCAGCCCGCCCCCGGCGTCGACCGCTACGTCCTCGGCTATGTCGCGGTGGTGCTGGGCTGGTGGAACGGTGCCGTGGAACTCAGCGTCGACGGCGCGGCCCTGCACGCTATCGCCGCCTCGTTCGACGGGATGGCCGAGTACGTGGGCGGGGACTGGCGCAGTGTCGACCTCGACGACGGGGTGCTGACCGTTTCCCGGCCGCTGTCGCTGGGCGGCGGCGTTCACCGGGTCGAAGCCGTTGACGGCCGCTACCGGATCGGGTGGGGCCTGCCGTGGCTGGCAGTGGATCCGCGCCGCTGCGACATCGTCGTCGGCGGCACCTGAAGCCGCAGTACGCGCCGCGCGAGTTCCCGGGTCCGCGCGCACCGCCGGCCACGACCGCCGCGCCGCTCCTCGGCCGGTGGCGGCCGACGCCGCATGCCGACGGCGTCCACCCCACCTTCTGGTGCCCGGCCTGTCCACACCTCTCACACCCTCTCAAGGAGAACAACCATGGTGCTCGAACCTCGAACCCGGGACGCGCTGATCCGCGCCCTCATCGATGTCGAGGCGGCGCACGAACGTCGCGGATGGAACCTTGCGCCCACGCTGGTCGGCGTGTTCGACCTGCCGCCGTCATCGCCGCGTCAGGGCGTGCACGTCGACGCGGG
This sequence comes from Micromonospora sp. WMMB482, assembly GCF_019038635.1. Classification (NCBI taxonomy): domain Bacteria; kingdom Bacillati; phylum Actinomycetota; class Actinomycetes; order Micromonosporales; family Micromonosporaceae; genus Micromonospora; species Micromonospora sp. WMMB482. The sequence goes on from NZ_JAHOPD010000020.1 coordinate 2,161,141, forward strand.
ACTGTTCGGCCCGAACGTCTGGCACGACCGGGTCCTCGCCCACGGCGACCCGACCCTGCCCCCGGGCGTGATCCTGCACAGCCTGGCCGACCTGATCGCCAGCCCGGCCGCGCGCCCGAAGCTGCGTGCGTGGCTGAACCTCGGCGGCCGGCGCTGCGTCGCCTTCGCTCTGGTCTTCGAAGCATGGGCCGTCCAGGGGCCGCTGAACTACCGCCCCGGTGACCTCGCCACGGCGCCGCCGTCGGCGCGCATCGAGACCCGCGTCGTCGCCGCCGTCGACTGCGACGGGCAGCTCCATCAGATCTCGCGCGTTCGCGGCGAGCGGCAGGCCACCGTCAGCCGACCGTCGCAGCCGCCACCGGGCATACCCCACAGCCGGATCGCGGCCGGCCTCGACCGGTTGATGGATCTCGCCCGCACCCACTAGCGGCCACCACCTGCTGATCCGCTCACGGGCGTCCAGGCAGCAGCTTCCCGGGCCGGATCCGGTGCGGCATCCCGTCGACCGGGCCCCCGGCCGCATGTGATCACCCGTCTCCGCAGCGCGCGGACACCGATAGCCCGCGCGCCCCGGCAGACGGGGCGCGCGGGCTCCTACCCCTCGACGAATGGGAGGAAACCCGCATGAATCCTACGGCCACACCCGCCGGCCCGAGCGCACCTGTCGGCAACCGGCGGCCGGGCTACCTGTACCAGAAGGTCGCCGCGCACCTGGCCGCTCACCCCGATCAGGTCTTCACCGTCGGTGAACTCACGAAAGTCCTCGACGTGCCCTCGACCGGGGCGGTGTACGAGGTGTTGAAGAAGATGAACGCCGCCGGCTACGCCACCCACCTGACCGGCCCGCACCGCTACCAGATCACCCAGGCCGGCATCGACGCCGCCGGTACGATGCCGCCGCCCGCCCCGCGCACACCCCGCCAAGGACAGCGCGGGACGGGTCGACGGCAGCCGGTCACCCGACCCAACGGCGAGTTTTACTTCCCGCGCAAGCTGGCGGGGGCCACCGACGTGGACGTGCTGCAACGGCTGCGGGACAAGCGTATCCCGGTGCTGCTCTACGGCCCGCCCGGCACCGGGAAGACCGCCCTGGTCGAGGCCGCCTACCCCGACCTGCTCACCGTCGCCGGCACTGGCGACACCGTCGTGGAGGACTTCCTCGGCAACTTCATCCCCCTGCCGGACGGCGGCTTCGAGTTCGTGTACGGCCCCCTGGTGACCGCGATGCGCGAGGGGCGGGCGCTGCTGGTCGACGACGCCACCCTCATCCCGCCGAAAGTCCTCGCCGTGCTCTACCCGGCCATGGACGGCCGCCGGGTCATCACCATCCCCGGCTACCGCAACGAACGCGTCGAGGCCGCCGACGGGTTCTACGTCGTCGCCGGCCACAACCCCGGCGTGCACGGCGCGATCCTCACCGAAGCCCTCGCGTCCCGCTTCGACGTGCACATCGAGGTCACCACCGACTGGGACCTCGCCCGTCACCTCGGCGTCCCCCGGCCCGCCGTCGAGACCGCCGTCGCCCTCAACGGTGATCTCGCCGCCGGGCGGGTCAGCTGGGCGCCGCAGCTACGCGAGCTGCTCGGCTTCACCCGCGTCAGCAAGACCCTCGGCGTCGTCGCCGCGGTGGCGAACCTCGCCGGCCGCGCCCCCGCCGAAGACCGCGACCACGTCCTCGCCGTCCTCAAGGCGCGCTTCGGCGCGGACGTCATCCCGCTGACCCTCGGCAAGCAGCGCTAACCCGGAAGTAGACCTACTCCTCCCGATTAGGGCCGCTTCGCGTAGCGGAGCGACAAGGACTAACCCCTCATCCTGGAAGGACCACCCTCATGCCTCATCCCTCCACCCACCGTGGCACCGCGGCGGGCACCGCACCGGCCAGCAGCCCGGACTGGCGGGCATGGAGCGACGCCTGGACCCGGCACCTGCCTACCCTGACCGGCCGCCACGACCTCACCGTCCACGTCGCTCCCGGCGCTGGCGGCGGCGCTCCCGCACGCCTGCTAACCAAGGCCCGCCGGGTCGAGGTCGACGCCACCTACATCGGCGCGCCCGACATCACCGACCCCTACAAGGCCGGTCACAAGAAGGTCGTGCCCACTGCCTACGGGCTGCTGGTCCACGAGGCCGCCCACGGCGCCCACAGCCTGTGGGACACCCCGCCCGGCACCCCGCCGGTCGTCGCCGACGTCGCCGCCGTGCTCGAGGAGTCCCGCGCCGAGAACCGGCAACGCGGCCGACGCCGCGGTGACCGCCGGTGGCTGCGCCACACCGTCACCACCCTGATCAACCCAGACGACGCCCCCGTGGACGACGCCTGGCACGCCGCCCATCTCGCCGGTCTGCTCCTGGCGCGGGTCGACGCCCGCATCATCACCGCTAAGGACATCCGAGGCGTCCGCGCCGCCGTCACCGCCGTCCTCGGTCGCAAGACCCTGCGGCAGCTGCGCGACATCTGGCGGCACGCGCACACCGTCGACGACACCGACGCCAACACCATGATCGACCTCGCGTGGCGGTGGTGCCACGTCCTGGGCATCGACCCCCACCGCCAGCCGCAACCCCCGCAGCCGGATGCTGGGCAGTTCGCCGGCCGCCTCGCCCAAGCCCTCACCGATTACCTCGCCCACGACCTCGGACTCACCCCGGCTCAGTACACCGACCTGCACATCCAGTCCCAGCACGACGCGCCGGCGGCCTGGACCCGCCGCGATCCCACCGCCGCCGAGCGGGCCGCCGCGACCCTGCTCGCCGCCCGACTACGCAAAGCCCGCACTCACGTTCCCGAACCCGACAGCCGCCCCAGCCCTACACCACCGGGACGGCTGCGCACCCGCCACGCCATCACCGCCAAGGCGCAGATCGCCTCCGGGAGCCTGCCCACCGCCACGCCCTGGCAGCGCCGCACCCAGACCCCGCCGCCGAAACCCACCCTGCACCTGGGCGTACTCGTCGACACCTCCGGCTCCATGCGCCCCTACGCCGCGCCGATGTCCTCCGCCGGATGGATCCTCGCCCACGCCGCCCGCACCAACCAGGCCACCACCACCATGATCGGCTTCGGTTCACGCGCCACCGTGCTCGTGCCACCCCGCCAGCAGCCGACCCAGGTCCTGCAGATGTCCGCGCTCGGCGGCACCACCGCGTTCCTCGACGCGGTAAAACTCGGCGACCAGCTCCTGCAGCTGCGTCAGCCCGGCGGGCTGCGGATGCTCGCCGTCGTCTCCGACGGCGACCTGCCCGACATCGAGCCGGCACAACGACTCATCACCACCCTGCACCGATCCGGATGCGCGGTGCTGTGGCTGCGACCCGTCGACCTGCCCGGACACACCTTCACCCACACCACCACCCTGCTCGTCGACGACCCGATCCAGGCCGTCGACGCCATCGCCGACGCCGCCGTCACCACCCTCGAACAGGCGTAACCCATCGCTCGCCCACTGCCGCCCGCCCACTCCGAACGTGAACGGCTGCCCGACCTGATCGCGGCGCCTCTCGCCCTCGGATAGCCGCCAGCGCCTTCTCGACGAACCAACCAAGCAGCTCCACGCCCGCGACGGATACCGATGACACCGACACCAGACGGCACTGCGGTGCAGCGCCGGCCGCGACCTGCCGTACGGAGCCGTGGCCCACCAGGCGCCCGCGTCCTCCCCAACTGACCCACCAGTCCAGTGATCTCGTCACGATGAACGGAGCACGAGTGTTCACCCCACGGCAACAAGCCATCTCGTACTGCCTGCACGCCATGGACCAGCACGCCGACCGCGCCTACCCGTGGCCCGGTCCGACCCTGCTGGCGGTGCTGCGGGAAGCCCCGGTCCCCGGGCATCCCGACCCGACCGCCCGGCACATCAGCGTGGCCACCGCTCCCACCGCCGCGACGGACCTGGCGAGCACCGACGACCCGGTCGCGGTGCTGCGTCACGCCGCCGCCCACCTGCACAACCCGATCGTGCAGGCCACTTTCGTCACGGCCACCGGTCCAGTCCGCATCGTGGCCTGGGTGTTCATGCACGCCGCCGTCACCGACGCCGTGGACCCACCCCAGCGCGTCCGGCACATCTCGGCTGTGGACGCCGACGGCACCGCCTACCTCCTCACCCGCTTCCGCGACCAACCCGAAGGCCTCATCGCCATCGACGAAGACCCGCAGGCCGGCGCCAGCGAAATGCTCGACCTGCTCCGCACGCTGGCACGGATGCTGCACCCCGGCACCTGAACGGCCCTTCACGGTAGCTATCCCGCCCATCCGCAGCCGTCACGCCTGCGCACCGGACGCGCCGACCATCTCGTCACGGTACGCGCTGACCTGATCTGAACCGCATCACACACGGCCGATGCCCGGCCACCTCGCGCACGTCGCGCACCCGCCCGGGCACGGCCGTACGGCCGTGCCCGGGCTTCCCCCTCGACGGAAGGAACCCCGGATGACTCAACCGCACAATCCGATCACCGCGATGACCGCCGCCCCGGCGCTCACACCGCCACGAGCGTCTCAGCCCCGCATCGCCGTGGTCGGTGGCTCCCTGACCGGCGCCACCTGCGCCCTGCTCATGCTGCGGGCCGGCCTCCCGGTCACCCTGTACGAGGCTGCTCCCTCCGCGGCGCCGCGCGGCGGAGGGCTGATCGGACTGGAACACCCCGCCCTGGACGTCCTCGACCGCCTCGGCATCAGCCAGGACGAGATCGTCGCGCATCCCTCCGAATCGGTCCTGGAAGTCACCGTCCGCGCCCGGCAGCCCATCCACACCGCCCGGCGCCTGTATCCGGGCCGCAACACCACCTGGTCGCTGCTGCACCACGCCCTGACCCGCCGCCTACCCGCAGGTGTCCTGCAGACCGGACGACGCGTCACCGGCCTCACCGAACACGGCGGGCGCCCGCACCTGCTGTTCGCCGGCCGCAGTCACGAGGCCGCGGACCTGGTGGTGTTCGCCGACGGCCGGGCCTCCACCGGCCGCCGTCTGCTCGACCCCGGGCGGCGGCTGCGCTACGCCGGCTACGTCGCCCACCGCGGGCACACCGACAGCACACCCGCGCAGGTGCGGGACTTCCTGCGCCTGGAACCCGGGCCCGGCTGCCAGTACAACGTCGCCCCGGTCCCCGGCGGGCTGGACTGGACGTTGTACCTCGCCTGCAGCGCCACCGACTACACCCACTGCTTCGGTGCCCCGCCGCACCGGCGCACCTTCGCCCTGCCCCGCCACGTCTCCGGCACCGCCCGCGCCCTGGTCGACGCCCACGCCGCCCTCGTGCTGCCCGCCCCGCACGCCGCGACCGTGCAAACCACCACCGTGCGGATGGCCGCGCCGGTGATGGACATCGACCCGCCCACCCGCATGGCCTGGCCCGTCGGCGCCGGCTGGGGCGGTGCTGATCGGCGACGCCCTCGCCCCCGTGCGCCCCCACACCGGCCGAGGCGCCAACAACGGCATCGAACAGGCCGCCGCCCTCGCCACCGCCCTCACCCAGCACCACCGGTGGGGCGCCGATCTGCCCACCGCCCTTGACGGCTGGCAACGCCGCCAGCTCCCCGGCGCCATCACCGCCCTACGGCAAGGACCGCGTCTCGGCGCCCACCTCGGCAATCACCAGCCCTGACCACCACACCGCCCAGGAGTCTCTGCGATGACACTGCACCTCTACTTCGACCTGACCGCGACGCTGCGGCTGGCCGAACACGCCGCCGCCGCCAGCGAGCACGTCCCCAGCCTCGACGAACGGCACGACGGGGTTTCCTGCCCCGGGGCGTTGGAGTGGGTCCACGACCACGGCGTGTACCTGATGTCCAACGGCCTGCCTCGCCTGACCGACCCAGGCCGGCCCGGCGCGAACCTCACCGTCCACGCCCACGGCTGGAACCCCCGCCTCGACGGACACCGCAGCGACCCCGACCTCGGCGGCGACGACTTCGTCGAACACCTGCACCTCACCGACGAACCCCGTCCGCTGATCGAGGAGATGCGGCGCGCGCACGCCGTCGGCTACCAGTGGCTGGACCTGGTGGTCCAGACCAGCACCTTCACCCACCGGTTCACCCGCACACCCCGCCTCGCCTGACCAACCCAGCCGACGGCCCCGCCCCGAGCAGCGGCGGGGCCCGCCGGGCACCGCGCCACCGGCCAACCCCCACCAGCACCACAACCCTTTCCACCTCGCTGATCCGCGACCGAACGCGGTCGCGGATCAGTCCATTTCTGCGGAGGAACTCCCGTGTCCGACCCCACCCACGCACCCGGCACCCCCGGCACGACAGCGGCCTCATCCAGCGGCACCACCGCGGACGCCGACAGCCTGGCCTACCCCATCTCCCCGGAATACGTGAAGTCATGGACGCCCGTGCGGGCGATCTCCGAACTGATCGCCAACGCCCTCGACGAGGACCCTAACGCGGCGGTCAGCTGGACCGACGGCATCCTGACCATCGCCGACGATGGCCCCGGCATCCCCGAAGAGGGCCTCATCCTCGGCATGTCCAGCAAGACCGACGAGCAGATCGGCCAGTTCGGCGAGGGCAAGAAACTCGCCTGCCTCGTGCTGGCCCGCAGCCCGCACATCGGCGCCGTGCGGTGCGACACCGTGTCCTACGGGTTCGTGCCCACCGTCGAGCGCCGCAAGCTGCTCGGCGGGCTCATCCCATCCCGCACCCAGCACGGCAGCGAAGTCCTCGTCTACCACTTCCACCCCAACACCCGCACCAGCGGCACCGTCTTCACCATCGAATGCGGTCGCGAGCTGGCGCAGGAGGCCATCGGACGGTTCCGCGCCCTGGCCGAGCCCGGCTACCAGCCACCCGCCTCGCCCGGCGTGTGCGTGCGCGACGGCGAACCGGGACGCGTGTGGATCGGCGGGGTGCTGGTCACCCGCATGCCCGGCTTCCTCGCCTCCTACGACCTGTCCCTGGACCACAAGGCGCTGCAGAACCGCGACCGCACCGTCGTCGAGGCCGCCGCGCTGCGCACCGCGGTCCGCGACATCCTCGCCGGCAGCGACGACCCCTCACTCATCGGCCTGTTCGCCCGGCACGTCCTCGACGGCGGGAAACTCCGCGAACAGGAACAGTTCTTCACCGCGGTGAACCTGCCCCGCCTCCGCGCCGCCTGGCGGACCTGGGGACGCGCCAACCTCCCCGAGAACACCTACTACACCATCCCCGGCGGCGAGGAAGCGGCACTGGACCTCAAGGACAACGGCTACACCGAGCTGTCCACCACCGGCCTGGCCGGCCACCAGCAGGCCGCCGTGATGGGTCTGCTGGGCGTGGAGATGGCCCGGGCCCGCCAGCAGCGCCACCACACCCGCAACCGCAACCGCACCAGCTGGGTCACGCTCAAGGCGTTGACCGACACCGAACGCGAGGTGCTGCGCGACAGCTGCGAACTGGTGCGCCGCGCGATCGGCCCGTTCGCCCTGGACCGGGTCAAGGTGTACGACCACAGCGACGAATCCCCCTGCGCCGAAGGCTTCTACCGGCCACTGACCGGCGACGTGGCCATCCACCGCGACGCGCTCACCGACCGGCACCGCACCCGGCTGGTACTGCTGCACGAAGCCGCGCACCGCGTCGCGCACCGCGGCGGCGGCCACTGGACACCCGTGCCCGACTACTACGACCGCAGCCGCGGCTTCGAACACATGCTCAGCGACTTCGCCGCCCACCTGCTCGGCCACCTCGCCCACGGCAACGCCCTACCACCCCTCGAACCGGTCAGCGGCGATAGGCAGGACAGCACCCCGAAGGCCGGCACACCCGGCAGGCGGGGCCGCCACTGGCGGGCCGACGACCCGAGCGTGCCCGCCGTCCGCCGCGAACTGGCCCACCTGCTCCTCGACCAACTCCCGCACGCCCTGGCCGCCGGCGGGTTCCGCGACGCCAAGGACATGGTCGCCTCCACCGCCGTGTACCCCGGCTACTGGCGGCTGCTCACCAACCCCCGACCCATCGGCTACCGTCCCATCCGCGGCGACCAAGCCGGCGACTACGACAACGTCGCCCTGCTCGCCGAAGCCGCCGGCCTGCACCCCCCAGTGGTGTGGCTCGGCTACCACCTCTGCGAAGGCCCCATCCGCGGACGCCGACGCGAAACCTGGGGCCGCCCCGGACCCTGGACCGCCAAGACCCGCGCCGCCGTCACGCGCGCCTGCACCGACCTGACCGCACTCGGCGGCGTCTACGCCGAGCAGGTCCCCACCATCCAGGCCCTCGCTGACGGCACCACCGCCGCCCCGCTCGACGACGACACCTGGCACCAACCCGCCCGCACACTCCTGGCCACCGAACGCCGCCGCCTCAACCTCACCTGAACCGAACTACCAGCCGTTCACTCGCCCCGCGACGCAGGCGCGAGGTAGCCCACCACCGCCCGCTCAGCGGACGGTGACACCTCAGCCAGCGACACCACACGCGGCGTGACAGTCCCGCCTGCCCCACACCGGCGCGCCGAAGTGTGACTTCCAGGCGTAGGTGTCACCAGCCGCGCCAAGGGACCTGGACGCGGGCGGCGGTTTCGAGCGGTAGTTGTCACCAACGCTCAGCAATAGTTGTCACTTGGACGGGGCGCCGAGTACGAGTTGTCGCCGTCGAGGCCGGGACGCCCGAGCGGCAATCCGACGCTCAACCACGTAGCGTAGGCCGCAGACAACGCTTGAACGCTGTCGTATAGATTCCGGCGAGCGCGCTTGCGCGTTGGGCCTGTGAACCGGAGCAGTTCCTCGACAGATGCAGCTCTGGTGTTCCCGTGTCGGGCGTTCTGGAGCACACTGAGCTGGTGCATTTCGATCAATGCCAGCTGACGGCGCGCCTGGGCGTCGCCCTCGTCGACCAGTTCGTGCATGAACATCTCCAATGGATCTTCCGGGAACAACCGGTCAGTGATGTTGGCATCGATGCGATCATCGAGCAGCGCACTGCCGGTAGGGCGACAGGCCGTTTGATTGGTGCGCAGATCAAGAGTGGATCATCGTGGTTTCGTGAGCGGACTCCCGACGGGTGGGTGTACCGAGGAATCCCCGAACACCTTGACTACTGGTTGGGGTACGAACTGCCGGTCCTACTTGTCCTGGTGGACGTCGACAACAAAGTCGCTTACTGGGGCCACATCGAGGCTGGGCAAGTTGATCTGACCTCGAATGGCTGGAAGATCGTCATCCCGGATCGGCAACGGCTGGACGCGACGGCCTGTGGTCCCCTGAGTGCGATCTGCTCCAGAACCCGCCAACCGACTCGCCCGATAGGCAGCACCCTCCAGCACCAGGCTCAGATGACTACTGCAAGTGCCACGGCTCCGTCGGCTACCCCCGGCCCCAGGAATCCATTGTTGCCGGCGGGCCAGAGGATGGCTTTGCTAACACTGATGTCTATCGGCAAAAGCCCAGCCAGCAGTCGGGAGCTACAGGACCGTTGCGGACTCACCATCCTCAAGCGCGATCGTGACGCTCTCACCGATCTCGGCTTGGTCGACGTGCGCAAGAGCGGCCCTAGATTGTTTTTAGAACTAACCGATCGGGGGTGGGCATGGTGCGCGCAGGAACTCGGCGAACCACAAGAGCCGAGGCCGAGAAACGCAAATGCCGCCCTGTCGGCGATATCTATAGGGATTGACCGTTACATGCGAAGGAATATGCTCGCGCCAGCCGACTTGTTCGCTGACGATGACCGGCGATGCGACGAGTGCGGTCCTCGACATTAGTCACCCTTCTCGTCGGAGCGCCGACATTGATACGGCCCGCTTCGGATTCCTTCAACCAGCACGTCGTTCGACGACCGAGACGTCGCGTTTCGCCAGCGTGTTCACGCGGGCGGCCGGTCGGATCGCCGGGGTCGGGGTGGCGCGGCGGGTCGATCGCTGTGGTGACGGCTATCGCTGAAAAGTGACAGCTAAAACAGGAAGTCACACGAAGCGGAGCAGGCGGCACCCCGCCATGAGGTCGCGACGACTTGATCAAAACCGGAAGTCGAGCGTCACTGCACCTGGCCCGCCACCGCCCACGGCAACCCGACGGCGTGCACCCCGGACGCCAGCCGCGGACGGAGGCGGCCACCCACCACGCCCGCAACGGAAAGGGAGTACCGCTCATGGCCCGTCACCGCCGCGCGATCCCCCACACGGTCACCGACGTCCTGCTCTGGCTCCTCGCCACCGACGTCGCCGCCGCCCACCAACCCCACCCCCGCAACCCCGGCCGATGCACCAACCTGCGCTGCACCGACCAGGCGTACCCCTGCCCGCCCGCACGCGACGCGCACCGCGCCCAACAGGCCGCCACCGCCGCCCCCCGCCCCCGCGCCCGCGTCGCCTCCGCCCTCACCGGCTGGTTCCGGCCCTCCCGCACCCACCCACGCGCCGCGTGAACTCTCCCGAGATCACACCATCGGAGGTGCCATGACCTTCCGCCACGAGCCGAACGCGGTCGAACCTCCGCACCCCGACTCAAGGGATCCGACGTCGTCGACTGGCACAACGCCGACACCGGACGCCACAGGGCGTCGTCATCGGGCGTCGCCCCTGTTGAAAGGCAGACACCATGGAACAGACGTCCCATCTCGGCGACGATCCCGCCGAATTCAGCAGGCCCACGACGAGCGAGCTGATCTCCATCAGCCTGGCGATCGAGAACCGCTACGAAGGCGGCGACATGATCCCCACCACGGTGGCCGGCGCTCTCATCCCGGCCCCGCCCGCTGACGGCGACGCCGATGCTCAGGACGCCTGGGAGTACGAGCACATTTTCTCGTTCACGGGCACCGGCCGGACCAGCGGCAACTCCTGGTACGACGTGACCGTCACCGCGTGCAGCGACCCGTCGCTGATCGGAAAGACCTATGAGTTCGGGTACTGACGCACCCCTCACCCGTCGCCGTGCCCGAACCGGACGCCCGACCCCGACGGCGTGTGCTGCTTCGAGGAAGGTGGCGTTGCGCTGAGGAATATCGCTGGACGACGGCGAGAGCTACGACGACTACCACGGCCCCCATGCTGACCTCGAAGTCCGTACGGCAGCTTCGAGCAGCCTGGCCACCGCTCATCCCACAGCCGCGACAGCGCGACGATGTCAACCACATCGCCGGTCATCGACTTGCGCGGTGTATCTCCGTTTCCCTCACTTTCAGGCATCCGCACGATTGATCCACTCCACGGTCGCGAACAGGTTCGGCCGCGCAACCACGAGGGCGGCCTCAATGAGTGCGGCCTCCCGCGCATCCTCGATGACCTCCCGCACGGCTTGCCGAAGTCGAGCGACTCGTCGAGGCGCTCGTGTCCGCTCCAGAACGCGCCACCGTCGATGACCGCCCACAGCTGGAAGTACAGCACCGCCTGATCGTGGTCAGCCAGGTCGTTGACGACGTCCACAAGCCGGGCAGCCGGCCAGGCCCGCTGCATGCTGCCGGGTCGAGTCGTTCAGCAGCCCGATAAGCCGCGCGATCTCGCCCGCCACAACCACGAACTCTGCCGCACCAAGCGGATCCGCACCAGCGAGGTTGCGTCGCAGCACGCACAGGCGCAACCCATCCTCTCAGCCGTCGCGGACGCGTACGTCACGAGCGCAAGCTGCGCAAACGGCTCGGCGATCTTAATGCTGCGGCCCGCACCGTGCGCCGGGATCCACGACATACCAGGGCCTGGAATGCGGCGCTGCCCCAGGCGGTTCCACTCGCATCCCGCGGAGGGCCGACGCCGAACGGCCTCGCTGCCGCCCCCGCGACTTGACCATCCCGCGCCATCGAAGCGTGCATGCATCGCGTCCTGACCGACCCCGGGTCCGGACGCGGTACGACGCTGCCCAACACAAGGAGTTCCTCATGCGTTACGGCACCGACGACCAACATCCCTTCGACACCGACAACCGTGCCTGGCGGCGCCTGCACGACGTCACCAGCGAACACTTCGACGTCATCACCTGGAACCGGGAACCGGACGGACGGCCGGTCTTGCTCACACTGCGCGACATGCGCACCGGCGACACCGTCACCCTCGCCGTCCTCGACTCCCTGGAGATCCGCGACCCGCACGCGCTGCTCGCGGTCCACACCAGCGGCGACCTCGCCGCCCACGGCCCCACCAGCGGCGCCGAAGCAGCCCACTCCTACGCCGCCACGCTCGCGCTCGACAGCACCACGCTCGCCGTGACCAGGCCCGTACCGCTGCACGACCCCGCCGTCACGGATCTACCCGCCACCGGGTGGGTCGACCTACCACCCGGCCTCGCCCCGATCCTGCGGCCGGCCCTCGACGACGCCCGCACCGCCGTCCTCGTGCTGCTCGACCGCGCCGACGGCTGGCTCGCCGCCGTCGGCCCGTTCCCCACCCACGCCGCCGCCGACACGTGGCAACCCGACGGCGGACCCGGCCGCGCAGCCGACCGGCTCATCGTGCCCCTGCACCCGATCACCATCGAGCAGGCCCAGCCGTGACCAGCATCCGACCCCTGGCACACCCAGAGCTTCCGCCGATCGTGGCCCTCGACGTCGATGGGGTCCTCAACCCCGTCAACCCGGCCTACGCCGCAGCGCTTGGCTACCAGCCGCACCGCTACGACGGTCTCGGACCCGACGGGCAGCACGTCGCCGGCACCGTCTGGCTGAACCCCGACCACGGGCCGTGGCTGCGGGAACTGGCCGAACACGCCCAACCGGTGTGGTGCACCAACTGGAACCACCTCGCCGCCCAGTGGATCGCCCCACGACTCGACCTGCCGACCACCTGGCCGCACGTCCCCGTCCAGGCGGGCGGGGTCCGCTTCGGCCACCAGAGCAAACTCACCGCCCTCTACCCCTGGGCCACGCGACGGCCACTCGCCGTCCTCGACGACGAGTTCGGCGGCAAGGACCGCACCACCGCCGACCAGCGCACCGCCGACGGCGCACCCACCCTGCTCCACCGGATCGACCCGTACGACGGGCTGCGCCGTACCGACATCGACACGGTGCTGACCTGGCTGCGCCGGCTCTGACCAGGCCACACCGGCGCCGCCCGGGCGCCGAGGCCTTCCGCTCACTCGGATTCGCGGGGCCCTCATCGACGGATGCGGGCCCCACGCGGTTACGCCAAGGAGTTGATTATGGACAGCATGTTCGATCCCGTCGACGAACCGGGTACCGACCGGTCACCCCGGCTCAGCGTCGGCGACCCGGATCTGCGCAAGACTCGCCTGCTCGCCCGCGAGTGCTCCACCTGCATCTTCAAGCCTGGCAACCCGATGCACCTCGACCCCGGCCGGCTCAAGCAGATGGTCGCCGAGGCGCGGGGTGCGGCGGGATACATCATCTGCCACTCGACGCTGGCCTACGCCGGTAGTCCGGTCCCGCCCCCGGTCTGCCGTGGTTTCGCCGACCGCTACCGCACCTGGCAACTCCAGGTCATGGAACGGCTCTGGGGCTTCGTCGACGTCGAGCCACCCGACCGGACTCCGCCCGTACGCCCGAATGACCAGGAGACAGCACGTGCCAAACACCGACGACTTCCTCCAACGCCAAGACCGGATCATCGACACCATCGGCTGGGCCGTCACGTACGTCCTGCCCACCGACGACGACCCGGACACCACCGCTCCGTTCGCCTACACCGTCGGGCTCACGGCCCACGACTACCCCGAACTGATCACCGCCGGGCTGCCACCCGAGGTCGCCCACAGTCTGCTCAACGACCTGGCCCGCCGGGTCGACGACAAGGCCGAACGGTTCACTCACGGCCAGCGCATCAGCGATCTCATCGCCGGCTACGACGCGATCATCATCGACGGGCCGCCGACGGACGACCTGTTGCCCGGGTTGGCGATCAGCCGCTACGGCCGCGACCAGATCCGCCTCCAGCAGCTGGTGTGGCCCGACCAGCAGGCCCGGTTCCCCTGGGACCACGGCTACAACGTCGCCCCGCAGGCACAACCGCTCATCGCCAAGCTGTAACAGAGCACGCCAACTGCGGTCCGCCGGGATCCGGGCACCCCTATCGGCGCTCGGATCCCGGCCACGACCGGGTGCGCTCGCCTACGTCGGCTCGGGCTGTGGGTGTCGCCAGCGATGTCCACGCCGTCACCGGGGTCAACACCGATAGCCAGTCACTGAGCGTTAGCGAGCGGCCGGCTCTTCTCGGCGGCTCGGCGGGCCTGGAGTGAGAACACGGGGCCTTTCGTCGTCCGCCGTGCCGTGCGTTTGGGATAGTTCGCGTGGTCTCAGCCAGCTCCCTGCCGTAGTTCACCCTGCAGCCGCCCGGCTTCCGCTCGCCATGGGGGTCAGCGGCGGCGCTGGCGGGCTGAGCGGCCGTTGGCACGTGCGGCGCGGCCCGGCGTTGCCGGTTGCCAGTGGCGGCGTACGGTGCGTTCAGACTTGCCGATGCGTACGGCGACGTCGGCGGGTTGCAGCTGCGGATCGTGGTGTCGCCAGTAGGCCACGGCAGCGGCGGTGCTGGTGTCTGCCGGCGGCGTCGCAGCATGTTCCTCGGTGCCGGCGCCGCGTTGATCATCCGCCTGCACGGACTCACGGTTCGTCTCGGTCTCGAGGTCGGCCATACAGGTGCGGGACTTGCCTTCGGCCGCCGGTGCGGGCACGGCTGAGCTGTCGCCGGTGACCGGTGCGGTGCCTGGCTCGGTGGCGAGCGGGAGTGGCTGCGGCGATGCTCCGGTCACTGGTTTCTCGCCCTGACTGGCGGATGCAGTCGGCGCGGCGCCCTGAGCGGCTGCCGCGTTCGAGGGTTCAGCGATCTGCGACGTCGGTGCCGGCAGCGACATGGTGTCATCGGGGATGGTGGTGGCGCGGATGCGGGCGCTGATCTCGACGAGGCTGACGCTGGCGACGATAACGAGGCCGTCGACGGAGAGGGGTAGGAGGTACGCGGCGCCGTAGCTGTTCTCGCCGTAGCGAGCGGCGACGCCGGCGAGGTGCCAGTAGGACACCCACGCGGCGATCGCCGCGATGCAGGTGGCGGCGGTGACGCGGATCGCGCCGAGCTGCCAGCGGTGGTGCGGCACGCGGGAGATCAGCTCGACGGTGAGCAGCAGCGCCAGGGGTGGCCAGGCGGCGATGATCTGGCTGATCGGGTTCGGTCGGGCGTGTAGGACGTTCGCGGCGACCGACGCGGCGACGCCGAGGGTCAGGGTGGCGCGTACCGCCCACCGCAGCAGGCTCAGCCGCCCGGTCTCGCGGGCGGCGGCGGGTGCCGCAGAGCTGGCCTGCGGGGCGGTGTGGGTCATGCCGACCGACGGTCGGAGGGCCGCGGGAGGTGCTGGGGCCTGATGCCGTCGATGAGCTGGTGGGCCAAGTGGAGGGTTTCCTCGGTCGGCTCGGCGTCGATGTCGTTGAGGCGCTGGGTCAGGGTGCGGCGTAGCGCGCGGATGGCGTCGAGGTCGCCGAGTGCGGCGTGGGCGCGCATGGCCTGTTGGTAGAGCTGTTCGTTGTAGGGGTGGTGGGGCAGGGCGGCGGCGCAGACGGCGGCTTGTTCGTTCGGGTTGTCGTGGTAGGCGTCGAGTAGTGCGGTGACGGCGTCGAGGGCGTCGCGTTGCGCGGTGTGCCGGTAGGCGTCGAGCCACTCGTAGTCGCAGCCTTCGGCCAGGGGCCGGTAGTGGTCGACGGCTCGGCGCAGGGCGGGCAGCCGGGTGTGGTCGTTGCCGGGAGCGCGCAGGGCGGCGCGTAGCCGCCACAGGTCGATGTCGAAGCGGTCGGGGTTGAGGCGGTAGTGGTGGTGGGGGTTGGTGAGGTAGCTGCCGGGCCCGGCGTGCTGGCGTAGGACGGCGCGCAGGTCGGAGACATAGGTGTGCAGGCGGTGCAGGGCTCTGCTGCTGGGCGCCTCGGGGAGCAGGTCTTCGAGGATTTCCTCGGTGGAGGCGGTGCCGTCGCGGGCGGCGAGGTAGACGAGCAGTTCCAGCGATTTGGTGCGCAGCCTGCGCGGGTGGCTGGCGTCGACCAGGGCGGGCCGGCCGAGCACGGTCACTTTCACCCGCTCGACGCGGGCCGCGGCGCTCGCGCCGGCGGCGGCTTGCTCCGTCTGCCACGGCGAGGTGTCGGGATGTGGCGGGTCGTCCGCGGCAGGCTCAGCCCGGCTCGCGGAGGTGTCGTCGGCGCCGGCTTCGGGAGTCCGGGCGTCGAGGGCGTCGGTGGGTGATTCGGGTTCGGGGGGTGCGTTCGGCGTCTGCGGCTCGGGGTGGTTGCCGGTGCGGGCGGTGTCGGGTTGGCCTGCGACGTCGTCGCCGGCTGTGTCGGGTTGAGGGCCGGCGGCCGTGTCTGGTGTTTCGGGGTCGGGTGGTTCCTGGTCGATGGGGCCGGGTTCGGGTGTCGTGGTGCGGGTGGCCGGGTCGTGGTGCGGGTCGGGTTGTGGTGGTGCGGGTTCGACAGGCGCGGGTGCGGGAGGGTGCCCGGTGTGGGATTCGGCGAGGGTGCCGAGCAGGTCGACGGTTTCGGTGGGGTCGAGGACGGCCAGGCGTCCGACGTCGGCGGGGTGGGGGCCGTGGCGGGCGTCGGTGGGTGCGCGGGTGACGGTGCCGTCGGCGGCGACGATGGCGTTGTCGCCGTCGGGCCAGGCGCCGAGGAACACTGCGTGGATGTCCAGGCGCTGGCCTTGGGCGAGCAGCGCGGAGATGCGGGTGCGTCCGTGGCGGCTGCTGGCATCGGCGATGAGCATGATCGGTGCGAGGGTTTCCTCGGATGGGTCGGCGGCGCGCACGGCGTCGACGGTGTCGACTTCGTGGTCGTAGACCAGCCGGCTGCGGTGCAGGGTCTGGTGTTCCAGGGTGGTCAGGGCCTCGTCGAGGTCGGCGGTGACGGTCAGCCGTGGGGTGCGGGGCAGGTCGATCGCGGCGGCGCCGAGCAGGGTAGCGGCGGTGCCGGCGGGAATGATCACGGTGGGGCGGGCCTCGGGGGGCTCGTCGCCGCTGGTGGCGAGGGCGGCGGTGAGGAAGCCGCGAGCGGCGGCGTCCGCGCCGGGCCCGGTCAGGCCCAAGCCTGCGGGCGGCCACACCGCCGACAGTGGGTGGGCCAGAGCCGGCGCCACCGGCCCGGCATCGAGACCGGCGAGGCCAGCGGTCGGTGTTGCCGCGACGGCGCCGACCGGTGAGGTGGTGGGGCAGATGTCGGCGTCGTGGTCACCGCCGGGCGGGGCGTCGACGGCCTCGCTGTCGTTGGTCTCGGGCGGGTCCAGGTGAGGCAGGTGAACGGCGGTGGCGTCGGCGTGCAGGCCGCGTCGGATCTGCCGTACGACGCGGGGTATGGGCGCCGCCGCGGGTTCGCCGTCGGGTCGCGGGCCGGGCGGTGTGCGTGGGCGGTAGCGGCGTTGCCGGTGCGCCCAGACCAGGGCGACCGCGGCGATGATCGCCGCGGCGAGTCCGACGTCGATCCAGCTGCCGGTCGGCAGTGACACTCCCCGGTCGGCTCTCGACGGCCGGCTGCTGCCGTGGTCTGGGGTGGCCTGTGTGCTCTCGCCGGGAGCCACGGTGCTACCGGAGGGGGCGGTGGCCGGGGGTGGGCTGCTGGGCGTCGGGGCGGCCGGTGCCGGTATGGGCGGCGCTGGGGGTTCGGGTGGTGGTGCTGGCCGGTGGGGGCGGTGCCCGGCGGGCGGGGTGGCGTCGTCGGGCAGGTCGAGGGTCCAGCCCGGGTGGATGATGTCCGGGTTGCGCAGGGTGCCGCCGACGTGCGGGTAGTGGGTGCCCCGGTTGAGGGCGAAGATCTCCGGCCAGCGGTCGGCGTCACCGAGCCACTGCTGGGCGATCTTCGACAGGGTGTCGCCCCGGCGGACGGTGTGGGTGTACTGGCGGCCGTTGGCGACCAGCGTCACCGGGATGTCCGCCAGGGCGCGCGCTTGGGCGGTGCCCGCCGGTGACGACGACGTTCGTGCCGTGTCGGCTGTCCTGGCGACGGCTTGCTCGTCGGTACCGGTCGTGACGGCGGCGGCTGCGGTGGGCCGCGCGTGGGCGGCGGGGGGCGCGGTGGCGGCGTGCGCGGCGGTGGCGAGAACACTGCCGGTGATCATGGTGACGAGGAGGGTGGCCAGGCCTCGGGCCGGAGTCAGCGCGCGGGGCTGGGGCAGGCGTCGGCCGGTGAGGGCGGTGGCGAGTTCGGCGAGCAGCGACCACACGAACGACGCCCACGCGGCCCACAGCAGGGCGGTGAGCACGGTGAGGATCATGTCGTCGCTCAGGCGGCCGGTCAGGGTGGTGACGACGGTGTCCCAGGTGGGCGGCTGGTCGGGCAGGGGCGGTTCGGTGAAGCGCAGCAGCAGGTAGGGCGGGCCGGCGAGCAGCAGCAGCGAGAAGGCGGCTGCGGCGGCGCGGCGGACGACGCCGGTCAGCGTCGCGATCACGATGGCACCTCCTCGGCGCGGGGGAAGGGCTTACTCGGGGGCGGTGACGCCGGTTGCGGGTGCGGCTGTCGCGGTGGCGGTCACAGGGATGCTGGTGACGCCGACCAGGTGCAGCAGCTGCGTGCGGTGGCCGGTGGTGACGGTGACGGTGACTGCGTCGGTGGTGGCGGACACCGCGCCGGGTTGACCGGCCTGGGCGAGGAAGGCCCGTGCGGCGGTGGTGGCCGCGGCGGGGTCGAGCCGGGTGGCGCCGGTGGTGCGGTGGGCGGTCAGGTCGAGTTGGCCGGCGCCGGCGCGGGCGGCGGCCTGCGCGGTGTCGTAGGCGGACACCGTGGCGGCCATGGCGGCGCCGAGGTCGAACACGAGGCCCGCGAGGATGAGCACGATCAGCGTGCCGACCACGGTCCATGGGGTGATCTGTCCCCGGTCGTCGCGTGGCCGGGTGGCGCGGCGGCCGGTCACGGCCGCGCGCCGAACGGGTCGAGGGGTTGGTGGGAGGTCGCGGAGATGCTCACCGTCCCGGGCAGTCCCAGCCCGGAGAGGTCCTCCAGCCGTACACGGCAGGTCACGGTGGCGCTGACCTGCCCGCCGGGGGTGAAGGTGCCGGGGTCGATGGTGACGGTGGAGGGCTGGCAGGTGGTTCCCCGGGCGGTGAGCGCGGCGGAGGCCGCGTCGGCGCCGCTACGGCGGGCTTCGGCGGGTGTGTCGGCGAGAGAGGCCCGGCGGGAGGCCGCGGCGGCGGCGGAGTGCACGTCGATCGCCGCGGAGGCCAGCCGCAGGCAGGCCACGATGGCGAGGACCGCGAGGACCATCAGCGGGACGTAGCCCAGCGCCAGTTCCACGCTCACCGAGCCCCGGTCGGCGGCCGGGCCGGCGCGCCGGCGGGCGCGGGTTCTGCTGGTGGGAGGATGTTGCATGACCGGTGCTCCTTGTCGGCGGGGCAGGGGACTGGCTCGTCCTGTCAGGGGCGGAATCTCTCGACGGGCGCGCTGACCCGGGTGTCGACCGGCAGCCGCAGGCCGGGGATGACGGCGGGTGCGCGGCCGGCGACGGTGACGGTGGCGGTGTCGGCGCTGCGGTCCACGGACACCCGTACGTCGCTGACGACGTGGCCGGCGACCTGGTTGAGCACGGCGGTGGCGTCGGCGTGCCCGGCGGCGGCGGTGCCGCCGGACACCCTGGTGGTCTGCAGGGCGTGGTTGGCGGCGTGTTGCACGCCGAGCTGCGCCAGCGCCCACAGCGCCATCTGCACGCCGAGCAGGACGAGCAGGAACAGCAGCGGCGCGTACAGCACCACCTCGGTGGTCACCGACCCGCGGTCCGAGGCCTGCCGACGTCGCCGGTCGCTGCGCCGGGCGGTGGGACGGTTCACAGGCTAATCCCGTTGATCTTTGACAGGATCTTGGAGCGGAAGACGCCGTACACGGTCAGGACGAGGGTGACCAGCAGGGCGATCCACATGACCTTCTCGGTGGTTTCGCTGCCCCGGTCACCGCCCTGGCGTAGTCGGCGGATCCGGTCGGCCGCCATCAGGTGCAGCAGGGTCAGCCGGGTGAGGAACCTGCTTATCAGCGACATGGCTGGCCTCCTTAGAACGTGTCGACGGTGCTCACCGCGGGGTAGAGCAGGAACAGCAGGTAGGCGGCGGCGAGGAGCATGACCGGCATGGACATGCGTTCGGTGGCGGCGTTGGCGCGGGCTTCCAGGGCCGATGCTTGGTGGGCGCGCAGGGTCGCGGCGCGGATGGCCAGGGAGTCGCGGATACGGGCGCCTTCGCTGCCGGCGAGGCTCACCGTGGCGGCCAGCTCCTGCAGCTCGACCACGCCGGTGTCGACGCCGAGCTGGTCGAGGGCCTGCCAGGGCGGCATCCGCAGCAGGCGGGCGGTGTCCACCGCGCGGCGTAGCCGCTGCGATGCCCAGCCGGGGTTGTCGGCGCAGGCGTCGTCGAGGGCTTGCTCGACGCCGGCGCCGCCGGCGAGGGAGATCACGACGAGGTCGAGCACGGCGGACAGGGTGTAGCGCAGCTCGTCGCGGCGGCGTCCGGCTTCGGCGCGCACCGTGGACTCGGCCAGCCACCAGCCGCCGGCGGCGCCGGCCAGGCAGGCCCACACGGGCATGCCGGTGGCGAAGGTGATCCCACCGGCGGTGAGGGCTGCCATCACTGCCGGCGGCAGGACCAGGCCGGCGAGCACGGCGAGGGTCTGGTCGGCCAGGTGCAGCGCGACGGGCCGTTCGAGCACGGCCAGGTCGGCGCGCATCCGCCGCCGGGGCAGACCGAGCGCGCGCAGCGGCGCGGCCATCAGCCGCACCCGCGCCGGTGTCGGCTGCTCGGGCGGCGCGGGCGGGCGGCGCAGCGCGTCGAGGGCCTCCCCGAGGCCGGGGCGCGCCGGAACGAGACCGGAGACGGCAAGGAGCAGGCCGAGGCTGGCGAGCAGGCCGCACACGAGCACGATCACGACGCCCGCCCCGCGCCGAGCGCGGTCCCGGCGGGGCCAGCGAAGACTCTCGGGGGTTCGGGCAGGCGGGAGACGCGGGCCAGCCACCAGAACCCGGCGGCGAACACGGCGCCGACGACGAGGAGCACCAGCTGCCCGGTGACAGTGCCGTAGGGGGCGAGGAAGCCGCGGTTGAGCAGGATCAGTCCGGCGACCATCGCGGCGGCGGTGCCGGTGATGACGCGGGCGGCGGTGCGGGTCGCGGCCCGCTTCGCAGCCACCCGCATCCTGATCCCGGCCAGCTCCCGGGCGGTGACGGCGAGGCTGGTCAGGCACTGCGACAGCTGCCCGCCGTGGTAGCCGGCGGCCTGTGTCAGGGCGCGCACGACGAGGTCGGCGGTCGGGTCGGCGAGGTCGTCGGCGAACACCCGCAGCGCGTCCGGCAGGCGGGCGCCGCCGCGCACCGCCCCCGCGAGGGCCTGCACCTGGGGGCGGATCGGCTGGGGGGTGACCGGGGCGGTGGCGGTGATCGCCTGCTCCAGCCCGGCGGCCGACGACAGGGTGTCGCGCAGCAGCTCGGCCCAGGTGGCGATCGCCTCGATCCGGGCCACGGCGCGGGTGTGCTCGCGGTCCGGGCCGAGAACGCGGGGCAGCGCCCACACGGCGGCTCCGGCCAGCAGCACCGCCACCGGCCACCGGGTCACCACCCCGGCACCAACGCCCCCGGCGACGGCGGCCAGCAGCCTGGCCCGGTCGACGCTCGTCCACGGCCGCCGCCGTCTCGCCGGGCTGCCGGGCGGCCGGCGGCGTAGTCCGTCGGCGATGAGGGTCAGACCGGCCGCGCAGGCCAGAGCGAGCAGGATCGGCAGCAGGCTCACCGTCACCACCGCTCCCGGGTGAGCGCGTCGGGGTGCAGGCCGGCGGCGATCAGATCGTCGAGGGTGTCGGCGCGCAGCGGCGCGCCCGGCACGGCCCGCCGGTCGGGGCCGGGCCGGTAGATCTCGTTGGACGGCACCTGCGTGCCGTCGGTCTCCAGAACCTGCCGCACCGAGGACAGCACGCGGGTGCCGTCGGTGGCCACGTCGAGGTGCAGCACGAAGTCGACGGCCTGACCGATGAGCACGTTCGCCGCGTCGAAGCCCAGCTTCTCGGGGGCCTGCATCACGTACATCGCCAGCCGGGTCAGGGCCTGTTTGCTGGAGGAGGCGTGCACGGTGCACATCGATCCGTCGTTGCCCTGCGACATCGCCAGCAGCATCGGCACCGCCTCGGCGCCGCGGGACTCCCCGACGATGACCCGGTCCGGGCGCATCCGCAGCCCCCACGTCACCATCGTGGCCATGTCGATCCCGCCGGCACCCTCCAGGTTCGGCTCGCGCTGTTGCAGCGCCGTGGTGTTCGGATGCGCGTCGGTGTCCTCGTCGAGGCCGAGCTCGAACGCGTCCTCCACGGTGACGATCCGCTCGGACGGGCTGATCGCGGCGGCGGCGGCGCGCAGCAGCGTCGTCTTGCCCGCGCCGGTCCCGCCGCAGATCACCAGGTTCTTGCGGGCCCGCACCATCGCCTGGATGAGGTCTCTCAGCCCGGGTGTCAGCTCCCCGCGGGCGACGAGGTCGTCGAGGGTGACCTGCCGCAGGACGTTGCGGCGGATCGACACACTGGGCCTCTTCGACACGGCCATCACCGCGAACAGTCGCTGCCCGCCCGGCAGGCGCAGCGACAGGCCCGGCGACCCGCGGTCGAAGCGCCGCTCCTCCTGACCGCTGCGCGCCGCCGCGGTGCGCACCAGGTCGACCAGTTCGTCGTCGGTGGCCGCGACCGGCGGCACCCGTGACACCTGGCCGTCGGTGGTGCGGATCCACACGTTGTCGCAGCCGTTGGCGAAGATGTCCTCCACCCGCTCGTCGTCGAGCAGCGGCTGCAGACCGCCCAGACCGAGGAAGCTGTCGCGCACGGCCCGCGCCAGCGCCGCCTCGACGTGCCGCGACAACGGGGTACGACCGGCGGTGATGATCTCACCGGCGTAGGCGAGCAACTCCTCGGCGATGTACCCGGCGATGACCGCCCGGCGCTGCGCGTCGGGCAGCTGCGCGCCGTGCCCGGCGAGCCGGTCGCTGACCCGGGCCCGCAGCACCGCCACCAGGTCCGGCGCCACGGTCACTGGCGCACTCACCGCGCCACCTCCAGCGCCGCGCCTGCCGCAGCCGGCTGCCGCGGCGGTGCGGCGAGGGCGGCGGCCAGGCCGCGCAGCGCCTGCGCCAGGCGGGTGCGTGTCCACGCCGGCCCGGCCAACCGGCCGGTCAGCACCGCCGCGCCCCACCGGTCCGCGGGCAGGTGCGCCCACACCGGCGCCCCGAGCCGTCCGCTGACCTCCCGCGGCCCGTAGGCGCTCCTGCCGCAGACCGCCACCCCGAGATGCGGGCTGCGCATCTGTGCGCGCAGGGCGGGCAGCCGGGTGTCGACGTGGTCGAGGTGTTCGGTGTCACCGGCCGTCACGACCACCAGCACGCTCACCCGTGGCACGAGGCCCCAGGCGGGGCTGCCCGGGTAGAGGCGACCGGCGTCGAGGATCACCACCGGCGCCAGCCCGGCCACCACGTCCGGCCGGGCGCTCAGCACGGACACCGCCTGCGCGCAGGTGTCGGCCGCGCCGGGCCCCACGACCGCGTGCACGCCCGGCGGCAGCGGCTGCGCGAACCGCGCCGGCCCGCCCGCGGGCAGGCCGTGACGCGACGCCGCCGCCAGCCCGGCCAGTCCCGGCTCCTGCGCCACCCCGAACCGCGCGGCCAGCACCCCGCCACACGGATCGGCCTCCACCACCACACCCGGCCCGCCCGGCCACAACGCGGCCAACCCCACCGCCGCGGCCGACACCCCCGGCGCCCCGGACACCGACGCGAGCATCACCAACATGACGCCACCCTTCCTGTCGTTCGTTACCGGCCTGGTCCCAGTTGCACCAGCGCCACGTCGCCCGCCGCAGACGCCACCGCCTCGCCCTCCTGCGCGGCAAGCAGCAGCGTCACCACCTGCCCGCCCTGCTCCGCCTCGGTCACCGACACCACGGCGGCCACCGCCCGCCGGACCTGCGCGGCGGGCGGGCCGACACTGGACTGGCCGGTATCCACGGCGGGGGCGACCAGCACCACCACCCGCGCGCCCGCGACCAGGCCGGCGGGGGCACGGCCGGCCTTGACCGCGACCGCGATCACCGCCTGCCCCGCCGCCGGCCACACCGGCGGCCCCACCTGCCCCGCGACCAGCAGACTTCCCGCGGCCAGGGGAACCGCCGCCGGGCGACCGACGACCTCGCCGAGGCGATCCGCGCCCAGCAGGTTCAGGCCATCCGGGTTCGCCACCCGCACCTCCCGCACGTCCGCCTCGCCGATGACCGCGCCGGCGGGCACCGGCCGGGTCACGGCCAGGAACTGCTCCCCGGCGTGCCGGCGCAGGTCGACCTGCCAGAACGTCAACACCGTCGCCAGCACCAGCAGCAGCCCGGCGGCGACCCGCCGCCCGCTGCGCCGCCTCACCCGCAGCCGGGCCGACCCCGACCCCGGCGCGGGCGGGGGTGCGGCGGTGGTCGGCTGCGGCCGGTGGGCCGTGACGCTCACCGGGCGTTCCCGACAATCGCCTGGGACTGCGCGACCCGCATCGGCGCGCTCGCCGTCGTCGTCAACGGCGCCAACGTGCCCCCACCCTGCGGACCGGACCACACCACGGACCAGGTCACCGTCGCCCGCAACAGGAACACCGCACCCGGCGCGGCAGCCGACGACCGCTGGTAGGTGTGCCCACACGGCGACGCCGCCCGCGGATCCGTCCCCGGCGTCCACGGTTTTCCCGGGCCGGCGCAGGTCACCTCGCGGGTGCCGTCGGAGAACGACCACCGCACCCTCGCCGGCGTCGCCGTGGCCGTCACCACCACCCCCGGCACCGACACCGACGCGGACCGGGCGCCCCACGACACCGGATCCACCCATAACCACACGGGCACCCGCACCAGCACGAACGGCGTCCCCTCGGGGTTCGTGTGGATCCCCGGCGCGGGCAGCCGCAACCGCGACCGCGCGGCCAGCGCCAACGCCCCCACGTCCACCCCGGGCGGCTGGTCCAGCCACTGCGGCATGCCCTGCGAACCGATGCCGCCGCTGGTGCAGGTCCGCGCGTACCAGCCACCCTGCGGCCTTTTTCCCGCAGGCGGCGGCCGATCATCGGGCACCGGCGCCCAGTAACAGCCGCTGTCGCCGTTGCCGCTCGCGCCACCGGAACCGTCGCCGGAGCCGTCAGACGTGCCGCCCGCGACACCCGGAACCTCGGCGGTCAGCTCACAGCCCGGGGTCGACGGCTTCTGCGCGCAGTCGACGCGGCCGATGCCGTCGTCGGCGAACGCGACGCCTGACGATGTCGTGACGGCAACCGCGACCAGCAGCACCACGAGACCGCACGCGCGGTGGCTCAACACGTCCCCACCGCCTGAGCGGCGACAGTCGACACCTTCCACCCGTCGTCGTCGCGCGTGACCGTGGCGAGCACCGCCCGGTTCCCGCCGGGAGTGTCGTCGGACAGCGCCCCGGACGACGCCTTGTAGGTGAGGAAGTCGGTGGTGTTCAGGCAGTCCCGCACGGTGATCGTGTCCCCGGCCGAAGCGGGTGTGGCGGCGACGTGTGGCGACGACTGGTACCGGCCCTTGATGACCTCGCCGTCGGCGCGCAGCTTCGTCAGGCCCGACGTGAGCAGAGCCAGCGCCGGGCCGGTGGCGTAGCGGGCCAGGTCGGGCTCCTGCGGATTCGCGGTCAGACCGGCCTTCGCGTACGCCTGCCACATACCCCGGTAGGCGTCCAACGCCGCCTGCTCACGTCCAGCGGCCGAGGTCACGGCTGGCCGCCCTGACGGCGGCGAGCTCGCCGCCGACGGCTCCGTGGCGGTGTCGTCTGCGGTGCACGCGCCGATCAGCCCCGTGAGACCCAGGCCGAGGGGAATCACGATCAGGCGCCGCCGGTACGACGGCTGGCCGGCGCGCCGGTGCTGTCCGCTGGGTGTCGTCATCAAAGTCACGTCTCCTCGTAAGGGTGGAGCGGTGGTCGTGGGGCGGGCGATGCCGCGTCATCAGCGCAAAGGCTCAGATTCGGAGCTGCCCCGCCCGGTCGGTGGAGCACAGCGCGAGAAGCGAGAGCACACTGCCGAACCGCCGCCGTGACGGTCGGATCCGCCACACCCCGCAGCCTGAACTGCAATTAACAAACATCCAACTACAGTTGGCCCTTCGTGGTCGAGCTAAGCACAAAGCACTCACCGGCGTCAACCACACTTCACCGTCAGCCAACTATGGTTGCTTGCATGGTGTGGTCGTATCGAGTCGGGGCGCTCCGTCCGACGCCACCTGTCATCTGGGACGATCGGCGTGCCAACGGTGTGCGAACACCGCCGCAACAGACCCCCCGAACCCCGGGGCGGCGGGCTCCCGCCGCGATCAGTGCCGCCGGAGCGCAGGCCGGCGTTCCCGGCGGTCGGCGATGAGCGCGATGGTGTGGTGCAGCGCGCTGTGCGGGGCACTGGCTGCGGTGGCCCTGCCGCACGCCTGCGCCCGAACCGCGCGCATGCTGCTCCCCGCCCGCCTCTGCGGCCCTGCCAGCGGGTTTCCCATCACCGTGCGCGCACGGTGGTGGATGCCACTGGCCTGCGGTGCGGGCGCCGGCGCCTCAGCCGCCGTAGCCCGGCTGACCGGTGAACGGCCCGGCGGACCGCTGCTGACCGCCGGCTGGCTGGTGGTGCTGTACGCCGGCGTGCTGCTGTCTGTGGTGGACGTCGTGACGCACCGACTCCCGACACCGGTCATCGGCACCGCGGCGCTCGCGCTCGCGGTGACCCTCGCCGGTCACGCCCTCACCACGGGGCAGACGCAGACGCTCATCAGGGCGGGCCTGGCGGCCAGCGCGGTAGGCGGCGGCTACCTGCTCCTCGCGATCCTCGGCAGCAGCTCGGTGGGACTGGGTGACGTCCGCCTCGCGGCGTTCCTCGGCGCAGCCCTGGGCGCGCTGGGATGGCCCGCGGTGCTCTACGGAGCACTGCTGCCCTACCCGCTGGCCGCCCCCGAGGCCCTCATGCGCCTCACGCTACGCCGGCCGCGTGACCTCGCCTTCGGCCCCTACCTCGTGGCCGGGGCCTTCCTCGCGGTCTCCGTCGCCGGCCCCTGACGCCGCACACCCGAACCATCACACCGCTGTCCACCACCGGCTCCGAGGGACCAGCGGCAACGGAGCGGCGACCGCGAAGGCGACAAACGGCCGGTCCAGGACCGGCAGCATGCACGTGTCGATCGGCTTCCCGGCCGGAAAGAAACCGCTGCCCAGGCAAGCGAGAGCGATCCACGTCAACGCTGCGGCCACGGGACGAAGCATCCGGTCGCTACGACAGGCGCGCACCGAGGTGCTGGAGATGAGTCGGGTATCGAGGCCCCGGTACTCCTGCCACTGTCGCCATCCGCACCCTCGCTGCGACCCGGATCACGAGTGGCTTCCGATGTATCGGCCGCCGTGGTCCGCCGCGAGGGCGGCAAGTTGCTTCCGCCGGGCGACGAAATCCGGATCCGGAGGCAGTTCGGCGAAGGCCACGTCGACGAGCCAGACATCGTGCGAGCCGCCCCGAGTGTTCGCGCCTCCCGGCTCCTCCGTGCCTGGACGCGGCTCTCGACGCACCCAGGCATCGGTGCCGCCGAGCGCCGTCGCGCTGACCAGGAACCCGCGAGCGGCTGCCTCTCCGGCGGCAAACAGCAGGGAGTGCGTGACCTGACGCGGCGCTGGCCGGGGATAGGCCTGGTCCGGATTCGGGTTCATGGCCCAGTGCAATCGCTGCCCCAGGTCGCCGAGTAGCGCATTGACCTCGCCCTTCGACGCCGCTCGGGGTATCAGACCGTCGGTGGTGAGCCGCCGAGCGAGCCGCGTGAAGATGCCCTCGGGAAGCTCGCCGAGGCGCAGTTCGGCGTGCACCACCAGCACGACAGCAAGCAGCGCGCGCAGGTCGGGCTCCGGCAGTGAGTGGGTCGCCATCCTCACCCCAAACACGGTAAACCGTCATCTGTCGGCGTACAGGCTTCGGTGCAGAGCGAGGTACGCCAGCCGCACACACCCAGGGAGGTCTGCCGCTTCGGCCCCGTATGGCCTTGGCCGCCGGCCTGTCGCCCGCAGTCGCCCAGGCGACCGCGACGCAGCCCGACCCGACCTCCACCTACATCGTCATGCCGCTGAAGCGTGTCGGCGTCGACCACAAAATCGCCGCGGCCAACGGCTACGAAGTGCGGGTTGACAGCAAGGGCATCGAGTACGCCGTGAAGAAGGGTGAGTTCGCCACCCTCAACGAGCTGCCCGGTGAGTGCGGTAGTTCCTTCGTCTACTTCACGGCGGTGGACACCAAGAAGCACTACACGTCCATCTACACCGGCTACACCATCCGGTCCGGCTGGCCGGGTGCGGTCTACACCAACTGGAAAGTCGGCGTGATCGACAACTACGGGGCCAGCACCAAGAGCTGGAACGACCCGTCCACGCCCACGCACTTCTGGGCGAAGAGCAAGGGCTTCACCTCCAGCGGCCCGGGCTACGCGTACGCCGACGTGCTGCTAGGCAGCATCGCCACCCTGGCCAACGGCACCATCTGCTACTCCCACGGTCCCTCCGCCAGCGCATACTTGTAGTCCCGCCCGGACGCGGCACATGAGCGGGAACCCATAGCGCGTGTACGAACGATGTGAGGAAGCCTCCCAGCATGGCGCATGTCCCCGAACCGTCAGATGACAGCCAGGCCGGTGCGGCATGGACCACCACGCCGACGTCCCAGGAAATCTACGGATGGCTCGGGACGAGATTCGCCATGCTGGAGGCCCCGCGCTACCGCGCTCACGTGGTCGGCCGGCACAGCGAGACGACCCTTATCGACACGCACGGCGTCGCCCGCGGCCTGGGGCGCGCCCGACCAGTCGAGGTCCGCGTCGGCCACGAACTTTACGACAACACGAGCGTCGACGTCACAACCGTCCGCGACGCCACCGGAGGCGCCTCGGTCGTGCATCACCTCTGGGCGACGCTGATCAATCACCAACTGGCCCTCGCCGGGCGCCGAGGCGCACCACCGTGGGGCAGCGGCCCACCGCCACCGCAGTTCATCGACCGGCTCGACACCAACAATCCGCCCGAGCCCGCCGGCACCCACGCCCTGACCATAGACGGCAAGCGCGGACCGGCATGGCTCTACCTCGCGTGCCCCGACATGGCCAGCGAAGCTCCACTGGCCGCATGCGGCGGCCACATTGGAGAGTCCCTAGTCATCGTCACGGGACCGCGAGACACCGTCCTAGCCGCACAGCTACGCATGCTGCCTGAGTCCGAACAGCTCACCACCAGTTACTGAGCAGAGACAGCCCTGACGCACCACCTAGATCCACACCGAAAGACGCTCGGACCGAGTAGGCGTTCGACCGTTCGTCTCAGTCCGCAAAGTGCCGGAACGTACTGACGTCCGGATCGGGTGTGACCGCTGCTTCCGTGTCGGCCGATGCCGCTCTGGGGGTCTGCCGGCTGGGTTGGACCGCTCTGCCGCTCGCGCCACTGGCCGGCGGTGTCGGCGCGTAGGAGGCGTTCAATCATGGCGGAGGCGTCGTCGCGGTTGTCGTATGTCCAGCGCAATACTTTGCCGGTGTCGGTGTCTCCGGCGCGGGCTACGACGGTCCAGCGGCTCTCGCGGACGAGCCATACGTCGCGTCGGGTGAGCCGGCCCCAACTGCCGTTCCACCACCGCTTGACCACCTCTCCCACACCGGGATCGTACACGTGTTCGATGAGCTGTCGTGGGTGGCTTGGCTACTCGCAGCGGTCGTCGCTGCCGCGGCCGTGAGGTTCGCAGCAGTCGGGGCGGTGCTGGTAGATGCGCAGGCTCGGCCCGCGACGTCGGTGGCCGTAGTCGCCGGTGATGTCGTACAGGCATGCCTTCCACAGCGCGACGTCGCCGGTTGCGGGTACGACCTGGCCGTCGCCCGGCCCGCCGCGTAGCAGCACGTCCACCCCGCGACGGTAACCCGTCGCTGGCGCCACCTTTCCGTCGACGCCGCATCTCACCTGCGGGCGCCGCCCAGCGACGAGAGCGCGCGACCTCCCCAGATGGCCAGGAAATGGGCTTGACCTCAACGTGCCGGGGAGGAGCCTTCTGCCCGATCCTCCGCGTGAGCCGTGAGGAGTCGGCTCTGCGGACCGATCGCGACGTGCGGGCTGTCGTACGGGAGGAGGACGGAGCGCTGCTGCTGCCGGGCGCCTTCCCGCTGCACGACCTGGCCAACGTGGGTGTCGACATCGGTGCCGCCACGCTTGAGGCCGGGGACTACACGACGGTGGCCGGCCTGGTCCTGGCGCACGTGGGCCACATTCTGAGGACACCCGGCGAGACGATCGAGCTGTCCGGCCTGACGCCCGAGGTGGCGGAGGTGGCGGAGGTGGCGGGGCGGGCCGTCTCCCGGGTGCGCCCGCGGACCGCGCCGACGCGCGACGACGGGGACGAGACCGGCGGCGGTACCCGGCGTTCGTTGCCGCCGCCGACCGGATGTCAGCCGGGGATGCCACCGTTCGGTGCGCCGGACGGCGGGGTTCCGCCTCCGGGAGGGGCGCCACCGCCCGGGGGGGCACCGCCGCTGGGCGGCGCACCGCCGTCGCTGGGAGCGTTTCCGCCGGTGGGTTTGGTGCTGGTGTCGATCGGCACGGTCAACGACACCTGGTAGCCGCTGGTGACGTCACCGGTGACGGTACCCATCTGGTGGACGCCGCCGTCGTCTCCGAACACGTTGTCGGTGGCGAGGGTCAGTCTGGCGAAGTTGTCGATCGACGCCTGGTAGCCGGTGGTGGCGTACACCGTGTCAGAGGCGTTCTTCGGCAGGGCGACCTGGGAAGTGGTCAGACGCTGGTCGGCGTCGCTGATGCTGTTCTGGTTGGGGTACACCTCGAAGTGGATGTGCGGCCAGCGGCCGGAGTAGCAGGCGGGGTAGATGCTGGTGAACGTGACCTTCCCGTCGGCGTCGGCGATCTGCACGCCACGCAGGTAGTTCTCGTCCTCCACGCCGCTGCTGTACATCGAGTAGTTGCCGTCACGGTCGCACTGCCAGACATAAACGGCGACGCCGGCGAACGGCGTACCTCCGTTGACCATGTCCAGCACGGTCAGCGTCAGCGTCATCGGGATGCCTTCGGCTTTCGTGGTGCTGGTGCCGAAGCTGCTGGTGATGTCCTGACGGATCACCCCGCTCTGCTCGAGGATGTCCGGGCCGTTCGTCCCGTCCGCCGGGTACGGGCCGTTCGTCTCATCCGGGATCTCGGTCAGCCCGGAACTGCCGCTCGTCGCTCCCGTCGAACCCGGAGAGTCACTGATGCCACTGCGGCACGCGGCCAGACCCAGCCCCGCCACGCCCGCGCCGAACAGCCCCAGCACGCGACGTCGGCTCAGCAGCGTACCGACGTCGAACGACAGACCCTGATCGACGAGTTCGTCGTCGGGCCGGGGTAGCCGTCGGCCCTGATACCTGCGCGGTTCATCCGTCCTGGACACGGGAAGTCTCCTCACTCGCGTTCATGCGATCACGCTAAGTGCGGTGGCTCGGCGAGGACTGTATGTCGCCTGTCCGCCACCTGTGGACCCCGGCGCACGACCGCCGGTCCGGCCTCCGCTGGTCGAAGCCGGCTGGGACGACCGCCTGCATATGCCGCGCCCGTCGGTGCCGGTCCAGGTTCCTCGATCCCCGCTATGGGCTGGCGGGGGATCCGCAGCCAGCGCGTTCCGGCGTGAAAACGTTGGCTCCTCCCGCCTTCGCCCGTCGGGTCTGGGCCTGGTGCTGGGTGCCGCCTTGGCGGTGTGCCTGGTACTCGGCACGCTGATCGTGGCCGGAACGCAGAGCGCCGTTCACCGTCAGCGGGGCTGAAGGTGAACGGCGCTCTGCTCGTGGTGCTGGCGGCCATGGTCACGATGGCACTTCGCCGCATCGCACCCGTGATCGCGATCTTCGGCGCGATCGTCGTGGTGAACAGTCACCCGATCCTCGGCAACCCGTACGGGCCGATCCAGCTGTGCATCGTCATCGCGATGCAGGAGCAGCCCGACCAGGCTCGGCGAGCCCTTGAGGTGATCCGGTCGGGCAGTGCCCGGTGTGCCACATCGAGCCGCGCCGGCTCCGTCTCGCCGACGTGCAGGCGTGCCGCTATCAGCAGGCCGTCGAAGGCCTCGGCGCCAATCCGGTAGACGAGGTGATCGTCGCCGGACGCCGCTTCCGGGTCACGCGCATCGGGACGCTGCTACGCCTGTCGCGGGCAGGCATTGAAGGCCCTCGGGCGTCGGATCTCGATCCAGAGCAACCGCCTGCCGCCGACCGGCAGAGACCGGCACAGTCGGCAGTCCTCCGCGGGTTGCCCGTGGACGCTTCGACAGCGCTGACGTGCCTGGACCTTTTGCCTATGACGGCTTCGGACACGAGTGATCGTCCCCGGCGGGTTGTCACTCCCTGTTCCGTTCGGCGGCGTGAGACCGGCTTCGTTACTGCTGCCGGTCGTGCGGCGTGTGATCGTCGGTGTCGCCTCGCGCTGCCTTGTCGACTTTGAGGAATTCGCGGATGACCCGCGCGAGGCTGGCCCGGGACTGAGGGCTGAGCTCGTCGAAGGACCGGGCCATCACTTTCGCCTGCCGGCTGGCTGTCTCGTGTTCGTCGTCGCCGAGGAGGTGCCCTGCGGGGACCTTGAAGAACTCGGCGAGGGCGCGCAGGGTCGTGGCCTTGGGGTTGACGCGCTCGGCGCGGAGGAGGTTGCGGATGCCCTCGGCGGTGATCTTGTGGCCTCGCGCGGTGAGCGCGCGGGCGACTTCGGTCTCGGTGTAGGGCGGGCGGGCTTCGTCGCGGGCTTCGAACAGCTCGCGCAGACGAGTTTGGATCAGTCGTGAGGTGATGTCCTCGGCCGCCTCACCAGGCTTTTCGCTCACCAGACCTCCCCAACTGTGTCTGATGTTGAACCAACTGTGGTTGACGAGATCGTGGTGTCGTGCTTAGCTCGCCGTATCGCTTCACCAACTGTGGTTCGGCTTTATCGAACTTTAGTTGTTGGCAGCGTAGCGGATCGGGATGCCGCATGCGATAGGCACCCCGGTGCGTGGGCGATGGCGGTCAGAGGGGGACACGCCGTCGCCGCGAGCGCCCCGCTTCCGTGCACCACCGACGCTGGTGGGAGCCCCGCCCGAGCCGGCGGCCGTCGCGTAGACGCCGCTGGCGCCGCCACGCCTCCGCGTGCCGCGCGGGCCTGGGCGCACGAGGCGGGAGCGCCGCTCGCCGCATCGTCCTTCACCCCCGTGAGGACGCGCGTGGCGGGCGGGACCTGGCCGGTGAGGTGAGGGCTTCGCCGGCCAGGGTTCCCGCACCCTCTGCCCGCGGCAACCCCGAGCTGACCGATCAATGGCAGTGCGGTCGGTCGTTGCCGCGGCCCGACCGACAACGGATGCGAAGGAGTCGAGGGGCGATGGGGCAACGACCGAGCGACGCGGACGACGCGAATCAGCAGCTGGGCAGCGCGCCGCCCGTGCCGGACCGGCAGCCTCCGTCCGGACCGTCCGCGGGCGACGCGGCGCCGCACCCGGCGGTCGGGGCGGTGCTGCAGCGGCTCGGCGGTGACGTCGAGGCCCTCGTCGCCGTGTCGGCCCGCGACCGGTGCGAGTCACAGCGGTCTGTGCTGGTGGATGTTCACCACCAACTCCGGCGGCTCGCCTGGCACGTCAACGCCGCCCTCGCCGCCTCTTTCGACGACCAGCACCGGTAACGCCCTCACTCATCACGCCTCACCTCGACGAACAGGGGGTCTACACATGCATGCGGACACGTCGTGCCCAGGCCGCGTACGGGCACCGCGGCAGCCTCCGCCGGCCGACCGGCGTGGTGGGCGCCGCCGCCGGGATCGGCTGACGATACGGCGGCCCCGCCGCGGCAGGTGGTCGCGGTGAGCGCGACGACCCGCCGGCCAACCGATCGCATCTACCGGCCCCAGCCGCGACGTCATCCCGCCCGCCCGGCCGGGATCGATCCGGTGACGCAGCTGTGCCGCACCGCCCAGGCGGTGCGCACGCATCTGGAACGCGTGGTCCTGCAGGAGGTTGGGATGACCTGGACGACCTACGACGTGCTGCTTCTCGTGTGCGCCCGCGGGGTGATCGAACCTCCGCACATCGCCTCCCTGGCCGGTGTCGCACGGTCGACGGCCACCGCCGCTCTCGCCACGCTGACCGACCGCGGCCTGGTCGTGCGGGAGCTGCACGAGCACGACCAGCGGCGGACGGTGGTGCGGCCGACCCCGGCGGGCGCCCGACTCGCGCAGATGCTGCGCCGCGACATCGCCGCCCAGCTGGCGCGGATGTTCGCCGCCGCCGGCATGCCCCGGCACAACGACTTCGCCGTCGCCCTCGCCGCCCTGGCCCGGCAAGCTGACGCCACCGGCGGCCATCCGGTTTCCGGGACAAGCCGGTGAGCGGCGGGATCGGCACCGCGCGAGGCGTGGCCCTGAGCGTCGGCGC
The DNA here is from genome assembly GCF_019038635.1 of Micromonospora sp. WMMB482. NCBI lineage: Bacteria > Bacillati > Actinomycetota > Actinomycetes > Micromonosporales > Micromonosporaceae > Micromonospora > Micromonospora sp. WMMB482. The sequence continues at coordinate 2,195,441 of NZ_JAHOPD010000020.1, forward strand.
GGTCCTCGGCCCCGGCGTGCTGGTGCTGCCGGCGATGGCGGTGCAGGTCGCCGGACCGGCGTCGCTGGTGGCGTGGGCGGTGCTGCTGTGCGTGTCCGCGCTGATCGCGACGTCCTTCGCCACCCTCGGCGCCCGCTACCCCGACGCCGGTGGCGTCGCCGCGTTCACCCGGCGTGCCTTCGGTGCCCGAGCCGCCGCCGTGGTCGGCTGCTGGCTGTACGCCGCCGTACCGGCCGGGGTGGTCGCGGGCGGCATCGCCGGCGCCCGCTACATCACCGCCGCGCTCGGCGTCTCCACCACGGTGACCGGCATCGTGGCCGGGGCGCTGCTCGGCGTCGTGTACGCGGCGAACCTCGTCGGGCTGCGGCTGTCGGCGCGGCTGCAACTCGCGCTAACCGGCGTCCTGGTCGCCATGCTGGCCGCGGTGCTCACCATCGCCGGCCCGCACGTGGACCCGCAGCGGATCACCCCGTTCGCGCCGCACGGCCTCGCCGGCGTCGGCAGCGCCGTCGCGGTGCTGTTCACGGCCATCTGCGGCTGGGAGGCCACCGCCAACCTGTCCGCCGAATACACCCACCCCACCCAGGTACGGCGGGCAGCAGGCGCGAGCCTGGCCGTCGTCGCCGCGCTGTACGCCGGCCTGGCCGTTTGCACCGTCGGTGTCCTCGGCGATGACGCCGGCGACACCCCCGTGCCGCTGATGCGTCTTCTCACTCCCACCGATCAGCCATGGGCCGCGACCGTCGTCGCCGTGGCGGCGGTGCTGTTCACCGTGGCCGCCAGCATCACCTTCGTCGCCGCCGGCGCCCGCGCCGGCCTGGCCCTGGCCCGCCACCGCGTCCTGCCCGCCGCGCTCGCCGTGACCGGACACGACGCTGAACCGCGCCGCAGCGTCCTGGTCCAGGCCGGCGCCGCCGCCACCGTCGCGGTCACCGCCGTCGTGGCACCGCACACCGTCACCGTCGAGGCGCTCATGCGAGTGTTCGCCGCGCTGCTCGCCTGCGTCACCCTCGTCGGGCTCGCCGCAGCCGCGCGCCTGCTTCCCCAGCGACGTCAACGCGCCTGCGCCGTGGTCGCGGCACTGGCCGTGGCCGTCGTTGCCGCCCTCAGCACGACCTATCTGCTGGCTCCCGCCGCCGTAGCCGTTGCCGTGCTCGCCCGCCGCCGTTGCTGTCCACCCGCTACGAACCCGCGGCCTGCCGAGTCACACGACGCGCGCTTCGACAGCCGCGACAGCCTCCGTCAGGATCCGCTGGCGGCGCTGGGCAGGATCCGATGACCACCCGACTCGCGGTGACCTCCGCCCACCGGGTCGGGCTGATCCTCGGCCCCGCCTGGCGTCCAGGCGTGCTGCGCGGACCAGCTCGTCAGTCGTCGCAAGGCCGCCACCGCCTTGAGCACCCATCGGACGCGTGTCCGCGCTCGGATGACCGAAAGTGGCGCAACGCCGCCGTAGCTCGACACCATGAACCTATGGCCATGACCGTGTGAGGAGGATCTGATGGTGCGCGGGCCTTATCCGCAGGAGCTTCGCCGAAGGGCGGTGCGCGCGCTGTTCAGCACCCGCGATCAGTACCCGTCCGAGTGGCAGGCGATCCTCGCGAACTCCGAGCGGTTCGGTATCCGGTCGGCCGAGACACTGCGCGCGTGGGTCCGCAGGGCGGAGGCCGACGGCGAGCACGACGCAGCGCCGCCCACGGCCGCTCGCGGCACCGCTCAGGACCACACGGAGCCGAGCGCAGCGTCGACAGGACCGCAGTCCTTCGACATCGACCGATTGACCAGGGACAACGCGGAGTTGCGCCGCACGATCGGCACGCTGGTCGCGGCGGTGGCCCTGCTCGCCAGTGAGTTGACTCGCCAACTCTCCCGCGAATGACGGCCCGCTTCCTTGTCTCGCCGCGAGGGCTCAGACCGGATTCTGCCGTGAGCGTCTGTCCTCGACGTGAACGACGTGAAGTTCACGGCCGTCGAGGTCTCGTTTCCCACGCCCGTGCAGGCCGACGGCCAGGTCGCCGCTGTCGAGAACCTCGCCGGCCGCTACGTAGGTCAACACGTCGCTGTGGTGGCCGTAGACCATCCAACCTAAGCCAGGATCGAGGGTGAGGGTGCCGAAGTCCCCAGCCGGTCAGCCGACGTGCACGGGACCGTACTCGCGCAGGACATCGATGGCCGCAACGGCGAGGTCGACCCCGGGCCCGGCATCCGGAAGAACGACGCACGTGCCATGGGCGAACACGACCCACGACTTGCCGTCACCTCGAATGATGCGACGCCACGTCGCCGCCAGCTCATGCTCACACATGCCGATGATCGTCGTCGAGTCGGGGCGGCGTGGCATATCCGGCGGACGGACGACAGCGCATGCCCGAGGCGGAGACTGTCGTCATCGGTCGGGACCTACCGGGCGTCGAAGGATCCCGCGAGTTCCCGCACACCGCCGGTCCCGGTCACCAATCGGTAGGTCATCGGCGTAGTGGTGGCGATGCTGGGGAGCCGGGGCGCGCCGTACCCACGCGAGGACTCGCAGCCCGGGGTGATCCTGGGCGTCGCCCCGGCTCCGGCTCATGTCCCGCCCTGTGCCTCCGCGGCCTCGGCCGGCGGCGGCGGGAAGGCGATGGTCTCGTCGTAGTGGAGGTGGTGGCGGAGGCAGTGGTGCAGGCTGCCGAGTAGTCGCGCGTACAGCCTGCGCAGGGCGGCGGGGTGGCGGTCGCCGGCGGCGCGGCGGCGGTCGTACAAGGCGCGGGCACCGGGTGAGCGGGTCAGCGCGGCGAAGGCCCACAGGTGTCCGGTCTCGGCGAGGATCGGGTTGGCTTTGCGGCGGTGGCTGACCTTGTGGAAGGTGCCGCTGGCCCAGGTGATCGGGGTCGCGGCGCAGAACGCCCGCAGGCTACGCGCGGTGAGGAAATCGCTGTGGGTCGTCGCCGATTTCGGCGAGGAGCCGGGCGGCGAGCAGGGCGCCCATGCCGGGAAAGCTGCGGTAGATCGTCGTCTGCGGATGCCGCTGCGCCAGATCCTCGACCTCGGCCCATAAGGTCTGCGCGGCGGTGAGGGTGGCGTCGAGCTGGGTGAGCAGGGCGGCGGTGCGGTGCCCCATCGCGGCTTCGATGTCGGCGGGCTGGCGCAGCGCCCGGGCGTGGAACAGCTCGTGCAGGCGGGCGGCCTCCGCGCTGATGAGTCGGCTGCGCCCGGCGGCGGTGAGCAGTGTCTCCAACCGGTGTTGGGTGAGCCGGGCGGCGCGGGTCGGGGTGGGAGCCGTGGTGAGGACGATCCGCGCTTCGGGCCGGGTCAGTCCGGCGGGTAGGTGCGCCCAGGCGGCGGCCCCGGCCGGGTAGTACTCGCGCAGCACGGAGCGCAGCCGTCGGGCGAGCAGGCCGGCGCTCTGCAGCGTCTGGCGGTGGGCGCGGGTCACCTCCCGCAGCGCCGCGACATGAGCGGTCACCGCTGGCGTGGCGCGGTGTGCGGTCCCGTCGACACGCAGGACGTGCGCGAGCAGGTGGGCGTCGCCACGGTCTGACTCTTTCGGTGCACGGCGAGGCGGGAGCGGTAGTTGGCGACCTGGGTCGGGTTGAGCACGACGACGGGCTGGCCTGCCTTCAGCAGGCCGGCGGCCATCAGACCGCGACCGGTCTCGATACCGATCGGAATCGACCGGCGGTTTCGCCGAATCGCGGCGAGGACGGCCAACAGGTGCGCCAGCCCTTCGGGGTTGTCGGGTAGGCGAGTGTGGGTGATAAGGCGGCCTTGGTCGTCGACCACGGCGAGATCGTGGTGGCTTTCGCCCCAGTCCAAGCCGGCGTAGTACTCCAACAGCGTCCCGTTCGGCGAGCATGAGGGCTGGCCGGGCCGCACGGTCTCACGTGAGGGCTCGATCGCCCGGGATCGCAACGGGCGTGACCCGCCCAGCCAGCGGTCGTAGACCGCCAGGCACGGACGCTAGACCGAATCCCGGCACGCATCGAAGCGTGTCAGTGCGAATGGTTCGCCAGGTGTTGTTCGGCGTACAGGTCTGAGCGCAGAGATGGGTACGGCGTTTCGGGTGGCGGCCGGGACAACAGGTCGAGGTCGATTGGCCGCGTGGGGCAGGATAGGAGCGTGATCCTTCTCGTTCCCGCGAACCCGCTAGGGCCGCGCCACCCAGACGAGCATTTCGCGGTGGAGGCACAGGCCGCCCGTGCCGCCGGGATCGATGTTGCGGTGGTCGACCACGATGCGTTGGCGCGGGGCGTAGATGCGCGACGGGCGGTCGCCTCGGTTTCGGGCAGTGGTGCGGCCGTGTACCGCGGCTGGATGCTGCGCAGCGAGCGGTACGCGGCGTTCGCCGGGTTGCTCGCCGATCGCGGTGTGGTGTTGAGGACCACTGCTGAGCACTACCGGCGGGCACACGAGCTACCCGGTTGGTATGCCGCGCTGGCTGCGGCCACCCCACAGTCGGTGTGGACCACGGGCTCGGACCGGGCCGGCTTCGACCGCGCGCGGGTCGAGCTGGGCGCGGGACCGGCGGTGCTGCGTGACTACAGCAAGTCGATGAAGCACTACTGGCATGAGGCGACGTTCATCCCGGACCTGGCGGACGGCGCGGCTGCGTGGCACGTGGCCAGGCGGTTTCTGGAGCTGCGCGACGACGACTTCGAGGGCGGTTTCGTACTGCGGCGCTTCGAGCGTTTCACATCCGCCGAAGTACGAACGTGGTGGGTCGACGGTGTGTGCGTCCTGATCGGACCGCATCCCGACAGCCCGCACGATCCCGCGCCGGCCGGGATCGACCTGGCCCCGATCGCACCGATGATCGCCGGGCTCGGCCTGCCCTTCGTCACCGTCGACCTCGCTCTGCGCGCGGACGGCGAATGGCGGGTGATTGAACTGGGCGATGGGCAGGTGAGCGACCGACCAACCACCATCGAACCTCAGATGATGATCACGGCCCTGCTTGTCCTGGCCCGCTGACCGGCAGCACTGTCTGTCCAGACATCCGCTCATGCCGCATGTCCAGAGCGGAGGGCTAGCTCAGTCGAACCAGTTGAAGAGCAGGTCACCGAGCCGACTCGGTTGGTGGTAGGCGACATCCTGGCGTTCTTCTTCGGTAAGACGATGCAGGTGTCGGTCTTCAAGCGGCTGATTCAGCTCTGCCGTGGTGGCGAGCCGCAGCGCTGCGCGGCGGTAGATCTCCCCGCCGGGGACGTCGACGAACACCGCGTTGACCATGTGGGGATCTTGTCGTTCGGCTCCAGCGACCAGGAATGCCGCAGCGTTGAAGAGGATGCTCAAGGCCCTGCCATCACGCAGTCGCACACCGACCCTGTAGTGATTTCGGCCGGTAGTCGGCTCCTCGACCGAGGTGGTGACCACACCGCCGACTGCCCTGATGCTGGCGTACACCGTGGCCAGCCAGGTGGCACTGGCCGCCTGATCGGGGTGCGGTTTGGTCACTCCCGCTCGGAGCAGTTGGGTGATTTCCACGAAGAGATCATCCGGCATTGCGGCGCCGAAGGCGCATCTCAGAAACGGACGCCCCCACGGTGTGTTGGGACCAGCTTTCGTGCACGCATCTGCCGCTCCGGGTGGGCTGGCGTTCATCGCCGTCGGTGACGCACGGTGATGTATGGCTGCCTTTCCTCCTTCCGCTTGCAGCGTCGTGCCGACCGATCAGCTCGTCTTGCGCGCCGCGGTGTCCGCCTTCCTGGGCCGCTACCGTGGGCAGACTCGCGTCCATACCGACTCCGACCTGCGGGTCTCCTGCGCTCGTGTACCGACCAGGTTCTCGACCCGCGGGCTGCCGCTCGGGTGGACTTGCCTGCTGCTGTCAGTGAGGGCTCGGGCAGGCCGAGTGATCTAGGCGTAGGGGCGGGAGCGGCGGCGGGCGGTTTGCTTGATCTGTTGCGGCGCCTCGCTCGGATGTCGTGTGCTGCGGGCTGGGGGTTACCAGTCGCCGACGGCGGTGAAGCCGTAGTAGCGGCCGAGGTCGATGCGGATCCAGATGTAGAACTTGGTGCCGTCTTTGACGTTAGTGGCGAGGTTGCGCCATTGGCCGGTGGGCACGTGGGTCCAGTAGTTGCAGGTGGCGTGTCCGTAGAAGTTGATGCAGGCGTCGAAGGGTCCCCAGTCGTCGCCGTCGCCGAGGTTGCGGATCTGGATATCGCGGCACTGGCTGGTGGTGCGGTAGTAGCTGGGGTACTTGGGGTAGCTGATGACGTCGGGGCCGTCGTAGATCATGAACGGGTCGGCGGCGGACAGTTTCGCGCTGTACGGCGAGGAGCGGCAGCCGGCGGCGTGTGCCGGCGCGGCGACGACGACCTGCCCGGTGGTGACGACGAGAGCCGCGACGGCCGCCGCGGCCAGGCGTGCTGCCCACCGTCGGGGCGGTGCGGTGATGGTTGATGTCGGCATGGGTCCTCCCTGGTGGTGCGGGTGGGTGGGGCGGCGGCCGGGGGGACAGCGGCTTGCCGACGCGGTGCGGGTTCCTGGCCGGGCTTGCGGGCTACCCGGTGGTGAGGGTGTGTGGGTTTGGTCGTAGTGCCGGGGTGGGTTGGCTGGTGTCGTAGTAGCGGGGCCAGGACGGGTCCTGGGGCGTCATGGGGTAGGAGTTCAGCCAGCTCCAGTCGCCGGTGACGGTTCTGCCGGCGGCTTCCTCGCGGGCGGTGAAGCGGGCGAAGGCGCGGCTCTCGCGGTGGTGGTCGGTGATGGACACGCGGGCGTTCTCGTAGCTGTGCAGGACGGCTTCGTGGAGGGTGAGGAGGGCTTTGTCGGCGCGGAGCCGGTCGTGGTCGGGTAGGCCGAGGCCGTCGATGACGGCGGGGAGTTGGTGGTAGCGGTCGGGGTCGGCGAGGTTGCGGGCGGCGATTTCGCTGGCCATGAAGGCGCCGGAGAAGGGTGCGGGGAACTGGAGTCCGCCGAGGTGCAGGGTCATGTTGCTGATGACCGGCACGGCGGGCCAGCGCAGGGCGAGGTCTGCCAGCCACGGGTGGTGGGGGTGGTGGATCGGCACCTGGCGGATGCGGGTGTGGTCGGGGTGCAGCAGGTGCAGCCGGCCGTCGGCGGTGGCGGCGATCCAGGGCAGCAGGTCGAAGGCGCCGCGGTGGGTGGGGCCGGTCCAGCCGAGGCGGACGGCCAAGGCGGTCAGGGGCAGGTTGGCGGGGTCGCCGACGACCCCGCCGTCGGTGTGCCAGGCCGCGTAGCGGGCGAGTTGTGGGTTGATGATGCGCAGTGGGGCTGGCGCGGTGGCGGTGGCGGGGGCCAGGACGGTGAGCACCGAGCGGACCCGTCCGTTGGCGGTGGTTTCGTCGAGGTGGCCGGTCAGCTCCTGTCGCAGCGCGAGCACCGTGATGGTGTCGCGGCGGTCGCGCACGGTCAGGCTGGACCAGCGGGCCCGGCCGATGCAGCGGCCGGCGTTGCGCCAGGCGACCCGGGCGGCGTAGGTCAGCTCGTCGAGGGTGGGTTGCCAGGTTCCGGTGTCGGCGACCTCGGCGCGGACCCGCCGCCAGCGGGTGGCGAACTCGGGTGCGCTGGTCTCGTCGTGGTACTGGCGCAGGAACTGGTGCGCTTGCCGGTGCAGCGCCTCGTCGGCGGCGGGGCTGGTGGTCATCGGACGTCGGCCATGGGGCGGGGTGTGGTGTGGTCGCCGAAGACGGTGGTGTCGCGGCTGTCCAGCAGGTATGGGGTGCCGGGTGTGGCGCCGGTTCCGGGGCGTTCGGTGCCGAGCATTTTGACGGCGAGGCGGTAGTGGGTGCGCCGCCAGTGGAACATGGCGGCGGTGAAGGCGCGGATGCCGTCGGCAAGGGTCGGTGATTCGGCCAGGATGTCGCGGTCGGCGCGGATGGCGGACAGCGCGTCGTCGAGGCTGATCTGCCCGGCCCGGATCCGGTCGCGCACGTCGGGCACGGACAGGTACGCCGGGGAGCGCAGGCGGTGCGGCTCGGGTGTCCGGCACAGCGACTCGACCAGTTTGTAGGCGCGGGACTGGATGGCGCTGGCGCCGTCGGTGTGCACGCGGAACCGGTGGAACGCCTGCGGCTGCAGCGTGGCCAGCATCGACCACAGGGGCGCGGTCTCCTGCAGCAGCCGGGCGGCCAGGGTGAGCCGGACCCCGGCCGTGGACAGCCGGTCCTCAGTTGCGGCGGTGACGGCGGCGGTGAGGTCGACGGCGAGCAGGCCGAGGGTCACCTCGAAGCATTGCAGGGTGCGCAGGAACAGCCGCTCGTCGTGCACGGTCGACACGGGCAGCAGGCTGGTGCGCAGCATCAGCCGCTCCGCCTCGGTGCGGTCGACACAAGCCATGGTCACCAGTCGGCGGGCCAGCGCCACCGGGTCGTTGACCTCGCGCAAGGGAAGACAGAGTCGGTGCAGGGCGGGACTCGCGGCGCGCATCGCGTGCCGCAGGCGTTTAGCCACCAGCGGCCCCGGCGGGCGCAGGCCGCCCGGCGGTGTGCCGGGGCTGTCGAGGGCCCGCAGTTCGAAGGCGGCCAGGTCGGCCAGCAGCAGCACGTGGAGCCGGTCCCGGCGGGCCAGCAGCCGCTGCGCCGGCTCGGTGTCGCTGTCGGGATCCGGGATCGGCAGCAGCCGCAGGCCCAGGTAGGTGCGGTAGTCGAAGCGGTCATCGACCTTGTCCAGCGCGACGCTGAGGAAGGCGGTCAGCTGCTGATCGGCACCGCGGACGCTCGGCAGCCGCTGGCGGGTGCGGTGCAGCAGCGTCGTCCACTCGCGTGGCACGAACTGCTTGCCGTGATGCTGGTAGGCATCCACGACCCGGTCGTAGGGGAAACACCGCGCGGCGGGTGCGCGGCGGGCCAGCCAGTCCTGCAAGGGCGCGGGATTCATCGAATTCCTCCCGATCTGCGGTGGTGGTGGCGTCGGTAGCTAGCGACGGCGTCGCAGACGACGTCGATGTCCTCGTCGGTGCTGTAGGCGTGCACGGCCAGGCGCAGCACGCCGGCCTGTGGGGCGGTGATGACACCGCGGTCCCCGAGCCACACCGCCAACGTCTCGGCCTGCGGATCGACCACTGCCAGGTGCGCGCCCTGCGCGTCGGGAGCGACCGCGATCCGCACGACTTCGCCGAGCGCGCTCAGGCGCCGCGCGGCCGTGGTGATCAGCCGCTGGGTGTGCCGGCGGACCTGGTCCAGGTCGAGGCCGCTGACCAGCCACAGGCCCGCGACGGCGGCGTACACCGCGGCGGCACAGGGGGTGCCCGTCTCGTAGCGGCGGGCATGCGACGGCCAGTCCAGGACGGTGGCACACAGCGCGTGCGGGTCGGCGCGACCGAGCCAGCCGGTCAGAGCCGGCGGCGGCCCGTCGGGATGGCGGACATAGAGGAACGCCACACCTGGCAGCCCCATCAGGTACTTGCCGGCGCCGGCCACGAGGTAGTCGCAGCCCAGAGCGTCGACCTGCAGCGGCATGACCCCCGCTGCCTGGCAGGCGTCGACGAACACCTGCGCGCCGACGTCGTGCGCGGCCCGAGCGATCCGCGCCACGTCCAGACCGGTCGCGTCGCGGTAGGTCACGGCCGGCACCGACACCAGCCCGGTGCGGGCGGTGATCAGTGGTAGGAAGTCGGCGGTGCGAACCGCGCTGCCGGGGGGACCGGTCCACCTCACGCGTGCCGCGGGCTGGTTGAGCCAGGTGTGGGCGACGCCGGGGAACTCCGCCGGCGTGGCCACCACGTCCCGGCGTCGCCGCCACCGCCGCCGCGACACCGCCTGGTATGCCGCGACACTGGCGTTGGGCAGGACCGCGACCTGGCCGACGTCGGCGCCGATGAGCCGCGCGAACAGCGCCCGCGCCCGCTCGACCTGCTGCTCGCATTCGCGCCAGAAGCCGGGCCCGGACAGATCCCGCATCAGCCACGACAGCGCCTGTTCCACATCCTGGCTGCGGGGAGCGACACCGCACACCGCGAGATGCGTCTGCGCCGCCGTCGTGGTGACCAGCCGCTGCCGCACCCCGCCCAGCGACGGCGCGGAGTCGCGCAGAACCGGCGCGCTCACCGCGCCCCGCCCGGGCAGCCACCCGCCGAGCCGGCCCGCGTCATCGCCGTCCGCGCTTCCCACAAGGTGGGGAACCTGCGGTGGCTGATCAGCGCCGGGAGACTGTCGACCGGGGTGCCGCGCGTGCCGCGCACCTCGTGGCCGATGACACGGGTGGCGACGCTGTAATGCTCGGTGCGCCACAACGCGATCCGCTCGTCGAGGTCGACCAGCGCCTCCGCGAGCCGGTACAGCGGGTCGGACGGCTGACCGCCGTACACGTCCGCCACCGTGACCCGCAGCGAGGACAACAGCCGGCTGTAGGCGATGTCCAACTCCGTCGTCGCCGCCCGCAGCAACCGCCAGCCCGGCGACTCGAACCCCGACCCGTTACCCAGCACACCGCGGATGACCGCGAAGTGCGCCGGCGGCAGCGACCGCAGGATCCGCAGATGCTCAGTGATCAACCGCAGCGCCTCCGCCGCCCGATCCACCAGCGGCTCCGCCGCACCCGGCTGCCCCGCCGCCAGGTGCGCCAGCGCCCGGGACAGGTGCGAACGCGTCAGCTTCAACCACAGCTCGGTGCTCTGATGCACGATCTGGAACAGCAACTCGTCCGGATGCACCCACTGCGCCGGCTCCTTCTGCAAACGCAGCAGCTCATCGGTACGCATGTACCGGGCGTAATCGGTAGCGCCAGATCCCGGTAATACCGCGGGCAGCGAAGACGTGACCATGACAAGACCTCCAGACAAGGATCAGTTCGAGGAGCAAGGGAATGCGGGTCGTCAGGCGCGCAGCGCCTGCAGCGCGGAGGACGCCGTATCACGCAACGCGAAGGCCACCGCCCCGGGCAGGCGACCGCGCGGGCGCAGCGCGGCGGCGGTGACCGTGAGGTAGACGTTCGCGTCGTACGTGGCCACCGTCGCCCCGACAACGGGATCGACGCAGAAGTACCCGGCGGCACCCAGCCCCGGCAGGTCGGTCACCGGCAGGCCGGCCGGCTGCGCCTGGCGCAGCCCCTCGTACATGACTCGGCCGGACCCCGGGCCGCCGATGTCCGCGCGGACCGTTACCACCACCCCGTCAGGTAGCCGCCCGACCGTGACCGCGCACGACGTTCCCGCGAGTCGGCCCACGCCCTCGGAGACGCTGCGCTGGTCACCGGTCGACCCGACCAGCTTCCCGACTTCCCGCAGGTCCAAGCGGGCACACAGATCGTCCGCCGCACGATACGAGACCGACGGCGTAGCCGTGGGTGCTCCGGCCGGCCGACCCGATGACGCCCGCCCCGGCTCGTGCCGGTCAGTGCCTGCCCCGCTCGAGGCGCACCCCGACCCCCACACACCACCGCCGCCGACCACCAGCAGCGCCACAGCGGTCAGATGGCGGACCTGCTTCCTACTGATCATCAAGGGCACCTACCCAGACGCGAGTCATCAGCCCGACAACGCGACACGCGGCGGACTGAATTCGGTGGAAACGATTACTGGCGCGCCCGCACCAGCTTCGGCCTCCAATTCAGCACAGCCGTGCAGAGCGTGTCGATAATTGCTGCCGACATCGGCAGCAATTTCGCCGCCGTCTGCTCAGATCCCGCCGCGCAGCCTGGAGAGGCATGCAAGGGATGCCCTGACCAGGCGCTGCTTCGTGTGTCGGCCCATGAGGCAGCCACACCTGAACGCGGGGCGCATCATCTGCGCACCACCCGCCCTCGCCGCCGTCGCGTTGCGACGCGACCACGACCGGCCGGGTGCCTCCCGCCGGCTCGCTACCCCAGGCCGTGGTTCTACGGCAGCACCCCTGGCAGGGCGTGACTCAAGTTCATGTGCCGCGGCGTGCGGCCAACGCGTCGAAGAGTGCAGGATGCCGTTGCTGGCCAGGCGTTGGGCGAAGCGGACGAGGTGCAGTTCGACCCCCGGTCGCAGGGGTGGATCAGGTCCGCGCCGCCGGGCGCGGGCCAGCGGTCGACGTGGGCCGTACCTCTGCGCCGCGGTGCGCAGAGGTACGGCAGGTCGGAGCGGGGGTGTCAGACCGGGAAGTCAGGACCCGACCGCGAGAGGTTGATCATCAGGCCGATGTGGGTGTAGTAGTTCATCGCGCTGAACAGCACGAAGCTGACTCCGGCGACCGTCCAGCAGGACCGCATGACCGTCCAGGCCAGGTGGTTGGTGCCTGCGACTACACGAGGGAAGGCGAGTGCGCCGGCGGCGGCTAGGGCATACAGGACGAAGAAGAAGGTGTTCTCCACGAGGGGGTAGTTGTGCAGCTGTCCGGTGACCGGTTCCTCGGCAGGGGCTGAGCCGACGAGGTTGAACCGCACGATCGCCGCGGCGCAGAACGCCAGGATGAGCCCGACGGCGACCACGACCGGTGAGATGGCCTTGAGTGCTCCGGCGGTGAGCTTGCCGCCGCGCCACAGGTGCATGGCGCCGGCGAGGAGCATCACTCCCAGCCACAGGCAGGGTTCGCCGAAGGCGATGTTGACGGGCGGGTTGGCGGTCAGCGGGTGGGTCAGGCTCATCGCACCGCCGAGTCCGGTGAGCAGGGCTCCGAGGACGAAAAAGGTGGGAGCGTAGTCGGCGGGGTCGAAGTCGGACACGGCGTCGCCGGGCGGGGATGTCATCAGTGTCTGCTGGCGGGTGGCCAGGGCCACTGCCGATCCGCCCGCGTCCTCTGCCGAGCCTCTGGCGCTGTTGGTGGCCTGGTTGGCCAGCGCGGCTGCGGCCTGCGCAGCAGGCTGGAACTGGCGGACACGGCCCCAGAACCGAACCAGGGTGAGCAGGGCCAGTCCCGCGGCCACGCCGAGGACGGTGTTGTAGAGGATCATCGTCTGCCTCGCATTCTTGAAAACGCCGTACTGGCCTCGACAGCCACCACTAGGCGTAGGCCGATGCGTGCCCGGCCCATGAGCGGCCGGCCGGCGGCGGAGACGGCCTGTTTCGCAGGTGGTGTCAGTGGTGATCGCGCCTCCTGAAGGCGGCGACGCGACCGGCCTCGCGGTCCTGGATGTCGCGCCGCCGATCAGATGACCGCTTTCGGCGCGGCCTTCGGCCGTTGCCGCGCCTCGCCGCCACCGGCGGGTGCCGGTGACCCGGTGGCGAAGCCGCCCACCACGCCCTTGGGCAACTGTGGTTGCGGCTTCCCTAACCGTAGTTGGGGATGTGGTGAGCTAAGCACGCGCCGACACGCCGTGTCAACCGTGGTTCGAAGCCTGGCAACTGTGGTTGGACCGGCCTTTTGGGCGCACCCGGCCGCATCGGCTGAAGGTGAGGCCGTGTCCGGGGCGATACGTGAAGAGCACGCGGGAGCCAGTTGCCGTCGTGAGGCGCATGGCTCGCGGGAACACACGGCCGGGAGCCGGTCCTGGGTGGGAGCCCGCCGTCGCGCAGGCCGTGTGGCGCAGGAAAGTTGGGAGCCCCGGGGGGTGCTGTTACGAAGTTGCCGCCATCGTGGCCCGCCGGCTCACACTTGTCATGGCCCAGGTGCTCGGTCATCGAAGCGTCCAGGGCGGTCTCGGAGCACTGTCGTGGTCGGCCCCGGGCAGCAACCCGTCCGGGCCGGCCTAGGTCCATACCCGCGACGCGAGCCTGCTTGACCAGCTGCTGCACGGGACTGCCGGTTATCCGTCGATCTCGGATGATCGGGCAGTCCTTCGGCGAGGTACTGCTGGGGCGGGGGTGCGGGTGAGGGGTGGTGGTTTAGCGGCGGAACGCGACCGCGCCGCGCATGGGTGAGGGCATCGACGCGGCGACGAAGGGATCGGGTTCGCTGAGTTCGGGGCGCCAGCGGTCCAGTGGCACGAGGCCGGGGTCGATCATCTCGAAGTCGCTGAACAGCGCCGTGAGTTGTTCGTCGGTGCGGAAGTGGATGTCCGTTGCCGCCTGTGTGCGGAAGACGTCGGTGGCCTGGTGCACGGTCGACTCGCCCCAGCGGTCGGGCACGTCGACGCCCACATGGCTGATGACCATGGCGCTGCCCGGTACGAGCAAGTCTCGGATGGGCGTGATGATTGCGTCGATCTGGTCGTCGGGGATCAGTTGCAGCACAGAGCAGTACAGCACCGCGAGCGGCTCATCGAGATTGATGATGGAGGCGGCGTCCTTGTCGGCGAGGGCGTCGAGGATGACGTCGGGTTGGGTGAAGTCGGCCTCGATCGCCCGGCAGTGCAGGTTGCCGTCGAGGATCTGGTTCGACGCCACCACCGCGACGGGGTCGATGTCGACGTAGAGCACGCGGATCTCAGGGTCGACGGCCTGGGCGATCTCGTGGACGTTGCCCTGGGTGGGGATTCCGGAGCCGAGGTCGAGGAACTGCCGCATGCCGGCCTCGGCCAGCGTCTGGACGGCGCGGCGCAGGAACAGCCGGTTGGACAGGGCTAGGTCGGCCGCTGCGGGAACCTTGCTCAGGATGTCCCGGGCCGCGCGACGGTCGGCTTCGAAGTTCTGCTTGCCGCCGAGGAGGTAGTCGTAGATCCGGGCGACAGTGGCCCGGGGACGGGGCGTTGTCGGCGTGGTTTTCTGCTGGTCGGTCACCGCTGCTCCCGTCGGCTGCTGGGATCGCTCGTGGACGGCGAGCCTAGCCGACGTCCGTCCTCAATGGTGACCCTGACAACGCGTGCACGTGTGGATACCGACAGGAACGGCTACACTCTGGCCTTTGATCGGCGCTGGCATCGGTGTCGGGAGGTCAGGATGCTGCTGGCTCGGGCTCGCCTGCGGAGACGCTTGGCGAGGGCCGGTCTGCCTGATCCGTGTCCGCCCTACACCGTCGATGCCTGGTGTGCCGCGATCGGCGCCGCCCGCCGCCAGAACCTCGTCGTCGGCGACGTCGATCTGGAAGCTGGTCACCCGCCCGGCGTTCTCATCACCGACCGGCCGGAGGGCGACGTCATCCTGGTCGACCGCTCACTGCCGCCGGTGACCCGAACCCAGACCGTGCTGCATGAACTCGCCCACCTCGTTCTCGAACACCCAGGTGACATCTGGCACGACGGCGTCGACCGGGTTGTCGAGGCCGAGGCCGAACTCGCCGCGGACCTGCTCTATCAACAACTCACTCGGGCTGCCGCTCACGACGACGCCGACAGCGATCAGCTGACGGACCATCCAGGATGGCTTCCCCAGGTGACGACGAACTGGTGGGCTGAACGCCGTTCGGACTGGCATCTACTGCACCTGTGGATGACTCTGCGTGACAGCATGCCGCAGCTCGCCATCGTCACCACCAGCACCGCCACACCGGTTCCCACCGAGATCGGAGGTAACCGCCAGCGCCACCGTACTGTCGTTGAGATACACGAGGTGTTGCGGGCGCTGCGTCCCTGGTGCAGCACACAGGTGCACGCCAGCGCGACCGCACATGCCCGCCGCCACCGCCTCGACGCCGCCTCGACGGACGCGGTGGCCGAGGCGGCGACCATCGCCGTGGCCCTGCGGCATCGGCAGCTGGCGACGGCGCCGCCGGCAAGCGGTTCGCAGCCGCCCCCGCCCCGCCACAACCGCCACGATGTACGCGCTGAGGCGCGGCACCTGGCCCGCGTGGATCAGGCGATGAGCGACTCCCCCCTCGTGGCCGCGGAGATCGCCAGGTGGGCGCCGGTGGATCCAGCCGCGTTGAGCCAGTCACGCACGTACCACCTGACGGGCGGCAGCTCCATAGTGCCGCCGCCAGCGGACCTGCCACCCGCTGCGCGCTCAGCCCAACCGGTGTAGCCGGCGCTGACCAGGTGCCCGCCCGAGCGGGCGCGGGATCCACGCTTGAGCATGCGTGCGGATCTGACTGGGGAACATCTCACCGCCGAACAACTCGCCGCTACCACAGGCACACCCGAGGACGGCGAGTTCCTGCCGCTGCTCATGAGTGCTGATCCCCGCAGCGACGGCAACAAGATCGAGGTCCGCAGCGAGGTCCACCGCCGCGCGGATGACCGACCTCGCCGGACGCCAACCCGCGTCGAGTGAGAAGGCCGGATGCAGGCGCAGAAAACTCCAGTCCGCGGCGCTCAGCGCCGCGAGATCGGTGTGCCGGCTACCGTAGTTATCCAGCATAAGACGCACACCCATGCCAGTCACGCGCTCAGCGGCACTACGACCGCCCGAACCGCCAACGACCGGGTCGGAGACTGCTGGCGGACGACTCAACGCCAGCACCAGACGCGGCCCCTCCATCCCGTGGACCTGTAGCAGCTCTTGCACCCTGGCTGCGAACTGCGAGGTCAGCGCGGCGGAAGGCAGCGGCACGATCAACGCCGCGTCGGGCAACGCATCACGCCACGAAGCCGCCGCCACCAGTGACCGCGCCAGGATCTGCAACGCCAACGCCTGCAAACCTTCGACGTCCTTGATGTGCTGATAGACGTAGTCATCCGCAGCAAGCAGATCGTTGCGTGAATACAACCAGCGGGGCACGGTGTGCACCATGGTGATCTGGCCGCTGCCCAGGTCCACCACCGGCTCGCAGGAAATCGACATCCTCGCCTGCGTCAGCTCGCGGGCCAACGACCACTCACCGACAGTGCCCGCCTTGTATGAGACGAGCCTGTCCTCACCCCGACGCAACGCGCGCCACAGGACTCGTTCAGCTGCGTCCAGCAGCATCGGCCCCGGTGCGCCCGAGGCCATGCCGGCGCTGACCCGCAAGTCGACGCGGTCGGCGGTGATCTCGATGCCCTGGCGAAGTAGAGCCACCGCGCGGCACGCTCGCTGGTAAGCCAGGTCGCTGGTCAGCCCGCGCAGGACAAGGGCAAAGGTGGCATCACCGACACGCGCCGCGCCAGCCGAATGGTCCGCCGACAACTTCCGGAGCCGGCCAGCTACCTGCGCGAGGACCGCCCGCGTCCGCTCCTGCCCCATGGTGTCCGCCAGGAACTGCAGATTCTCCACCTGCACCACCAGGACGTGGCAGGACTCGTCGGGCAGGGCCGCGCACCATTGCGTCAACCCGAGCCGATTCGGCAGGCCTGTGTCCTTGTCATGGGTCGCCTCGCGAGCAAGCAGACCGTACGCGTGCGCGGTTTCCAGGCTTGCGCACAACGTCGCGACGAAGGACTGCAGCGTCGCGCGCTCGCGCTCCGAGGGCGCCGCCTGGGAGCCACCCAGCCGCAGCCGCACTTCCCCGCCAACGCCCGTTGTGTGATCGCCGAAACCCTGCCTCCAGAGTATCTGCCAAGGAGCCTCGTCCGGAGCGGCCTCTATCTCGCCGTCAAAGGCGACCAACGCCGCATCCCCCCGCAAGACCGCACGGACCAGCCGCCTGTCTCGGCTGAGCTCGATGTCCGCTGACTGAGCGCCGAACAGCTCGACCGCACCGGCCGCGGCGGTGTGCAGAACCTCGTCCGTGTCTCGAGAGGACAGAGCGCTACCCAAAGCGTTCAGGCGCAACCAGACGCGGCGCTCCTCACGGATCCGAAGTCGATTACTGACCGCGAAATACAGTGCCATCATCGTCGACGGCAGCGCGATAAGGACGCGAGAATCGATCATGAGGGCGGCAGCGACGACCACTGCGGTAACCGCTTCGCCGACGGCGACGACAAGCCGGGTCCGCCAGAGGAAACGCACGGACACCATGACCGGCTGACCGGTCGACCACGTCACCGCCGCGACCGTCGCCAATTCCTCGAACACCAGAGCCGCGACCGCCGCGGCGAGGAACGCGACGATCACCGAAACCGGCTGCAGCCCCGCCTCACCCAACATGGCAGAACCCGGACGGAAATCGACCACGTACATCATGGCCGCCGCGACGAAGGCGGTGACCACATCCACACTCGTGTTATGGATGAGCTTGTGCAGACTCACCCTGTGAGACGGCTGCCGCACGGCGCGACCAACCGCGACCCCGAAAGCGGCACAAATCACCACCCAGTGCGCGGGCAACACCGCCACGCACACGACGCACGCGGTCGGGATCAAGGTGATTCTAATCGGCAGGCGGGACGGCAGTGGCATGGGCAGGACCGCGCCCATCGCCATCAACGCCATCCCCACCACGACGTACATCCAAGGCGTGGACGACACCGGCGCGCGCAGTTGAGCCACCGCCCACGCCAGGCACGCCAGCGCCGTCGCCGCGATGGATCCTGTCAGCACAACCAGCGCTACCCGCCGGCGCTGGAGCGACATCAGTCATGCCTCCGTGGGCTACATCGCAAGGTCAACGAGCTCCACGTTAGCCGGTCAGACCAATCTCAATTCCACTCGACGCCCTTGCGCATGACCACACCTCCTTACCGTGGCGACAAATAGACGTTATTTCTTCTCATCGACTAAGATCAACATCAAAGAGTCTTTTTGGTCACTCACCGCTGAACGCGGCAAGGCATCGTCACTACCCGTACATCAAGCGGTACCACATTCTCACGCTTCGCGTTGTCACAAATCTGGCTGAGACGTAGCTTGGGACGGGTTTCAGGTGGCGAGCCTGAGGTCGCGCTGAGCCCTTCTGGCCCGAGTCGACATGTTCCTCTGCCGGGGCTCGAGCGCCAATCAGTCAGACTGGGGCGAAGGAAAAGGAAACACCCTGTTGAACCCGGCGTCGATCCAGGAGCGGCTCCAGCGTCGAGGGTGCGCGCGACGCCTTGCCGAGCAGCCGAACACCGATGCCTTGTCGGTGACCGATGCCGCGGTCACCACAACCGTGATGAACAGCCCTGACGCAACCACCACCATCCCCCACTTACACCCCCACGCCCCCCACACACAACGCCAGACGGGCACAACATCCACCGTGGCGGGAATGCCACCCAACCCCACCGCGACCAGGCCCAGTCAGCGGCGGCGAGTGCACACCGCCGCGTCCCAGCATTGGGGCTCGTCGGCGGGCAAGCGAATCATGATCAAAACCCCGGCGGACGCACAACCGCCCACCGGACCGGGCCGGACGTGAGGGACGCTCGTCGCACGAGCACCCACCGAGCACCCAACCGACCACAAGGGACAGACAGTGAAGGGGCCTGACCGCCGTTACGGCAGGTCAGACCCCTCCTGATCTTGTGCGCCCGAAGGGACTCGAACCCCTAACCTTCTGATCCGTAGTCAGATGCTCTATCCGTTGAGCTACGGGCGCCTGGTGCTCGGCCAGTCTACACAACCGGCTTTCGCGCGGAGACTCCGGGATTCGAACCCGGGAGGGGCTTTAAGACCCCAACCGCATTAGCAGTGCGGCGCCATAGACCAGACTAGGCGAAGTCTCCCTGGTGACCCCGAGGTCACCGCGCCCGAGGATACAGGCCCGCACCCGCCCGGGGCAAAGCGGATACCGGGACGCACCGCCCCGACCGCGTTTTCGTCGTGTGCCGGATCACGCCCACGGCTACGCTCCATCGATATGCAGGAGCAGCCGCCGAGCGATCCGCCCCGTCGCGAGCCCGCACCCAAGGCCCGGCGGAGCCGCTCCCCCCGTCCCACCTTCAGCCCGCCGCCGGCGCCTGAGCCCGTCGCGGAGAACGCGACGAGCGACACACCGCCGCCTCGGCGTCCGCGCCGGTCGGCGCCGACGGTCGTCTTCCAGCCGCCGACGCCGGACGCCGACGCACCGCCGGCGCCGCGCCCGCGTCCGGCCGCGGATTCCTCGGCAGCCGATTCCGGTACGCCGTCCGCAGAGCAAGCCACCCCGAGTGCTGCCACAACCGGTCCGGGTACGTCGTCCGCAGAGCGGTACGCCGCTGGACCTGCCACGCCCGGCACTCGATCGGTTGGCCCGGGGACGGCTGAGCCGCTGCCGGCACCCGGAGCCGCACCGGAAGCGGGGGAGCCGCCGGTCACCGAGCGCTCGGCCGCGCCACCGGCACCACCGGCCGGCGAGGAGACCCCGAAGCGGACCCGCCGCGCGCCCGCGGCGAAGAAGGCCGCTCCGGCCGCGAAGAACGCTGCCCCGGCCGTGAAGAAGGCCGCCCCGGCGGTCAAGAGGACTGCTCGGAAGGCATCGGCCCCGAAGCCGGAGGCGCCAGCCGAGTCCGAGCCGGTCGCGGCGGAGGAACGGACCACCGCACCTCGATCCGGTCGGACCCGCCGGGCCGTCAAGGCCGCGCCTTCGGCGGGCGAAGCGAGCCCGGCGAAGCGCACGGGACCGGCCGCCCCGCCGTCCTCCGGGACCACCACCGTGCCGGCGATCGAGCCTCCCGCCTCGAAGCGTGCCGCCTCCGGATCCGAGCCCACCGCCGTCGGCCAGGCACCTCGGGCAGAGCCGGCCGTCGTCGAGCGGGCGTCCGCACAACCCGGCTTCGCGCGTACACCGGTGGAGGGCTGGCGGGCGGTGGGGCCGCAGCTGCGCGACCACCCCGGGTTCGCGCCGGAGCTGCTGGCCCTGGCGGCGGTCGACGCGCTCGGGCCGCGCGCCTCGGCGTGGGTGGAGGAGGTGCGTCAGGCCTACCCGGAGGCGGACGCCGACGGGGTGGCCCGGCTGGCGACCCGGCGGTTCGTCCGGATGGCCGGTACGGGTGGGGCGCTGGCAGCGGGCGCCGGGCTGTTCGCGCCGGTCGCGGAGCTGGCGACAGTGCTGTGGACGCAGGCGAACCTGGTGCTGCATCTGGCGGCGGCGTACGGGCGGGATCCGGCGCATCCGGACCGGGCGGCCGAGCTGCTGGTGCTGACGTTGGTGCACCCGGACGACGGCGCCGCGCGGGCGGCGCTGGCGGCGGCTCGGGCGGCTGACGCTCCGGCGGAGGGTCCGTGGGGGCGGGCGGCGGAGGCGGCCTGGCGGCTGGCCACGCCGATGGCCGCGCAGGCGGGCGGCTGGCTCGGGCTGCGGCTGGCCGCCCGGTTGCTGCCGGGAGCGGCGGCGCTGGCGGCCGCGACGGGCGGTACGGCGACGGCCGAGCGGGTGGCCGCGCGGGCGGTCGCCCGGTACCGGCCACCCCGCACTTGATCGACGCGTGTTCGGCGAGGTGGCGGGGTCCGTCGGGCCGCGATACCGCCACCTCGCCGAACCGGCGCAAGCCGACGACCATGCCGGGCCACGGAACCACCGGGCCGGGCAAGCCGGCAGCCGCGGTCAGAGCCAGTCGAACCAGGACTTCGGCAGCATCGCGTAGCCGACGAACGCGAAGATGTCGAGCAGCGTGTGGGCGACGATCAGCGGGGCCACCCGGCGGGTGCGCAGGTAGAACAGCCCGAAGATCACGCCCATCACGGCGTTGCCCACGAACGCGCCGAAGCCCTGGTAGAGGTGGTACGAGCCACGCAGCAGCGCGCTCGTGGCGAGCACCGCGCCGATCCGCCAGTTGAGCTGCCGCAGCCGGGTGATCAGGTAGCCGACCACGATCACCTCCTCCAGCACGGAGTTCTGCACGGCGGCGAGGATCAGCACCGGCACCGTCCACCAGAGGTCCGGCAGCGCGGCCGGGACCAGCGTGGCGTTGAGGCCGAGCTGCGCCGCCACCCAGAACAGCGCCAGCCCGGGCAGGCCGATGAGCGCGGTCAGGCCCGCGCCGCGGGCCAGGTCGGAGGCGGGCCGGCGGAAGTCGACGCCGAGCGTCCGTGCCGGGTCGCCGGGGTCACGCGCCAGCAGGTGTACGGCGAGCAGCACCGGCAGCAGCGCGAAGACGATCCCGAGCAGCTGGTACGTGAGGTCGAGGTACGGCCGGGCCGACGCGGAGGTGTTCAGGGCGGCGGTCTGCTTCGACAGGCCACCGGTCGCGGTCAGCTTGGCGATCAGCGAGACGAGCGCGTACACGGCCGACTGGCCGAGGGACAGACCGAGCACGAGCAGCGTCTCGGTGCCCAGCATCCGGCGGGAGACCGGACGGGCCAGCTCGTCAACCGTCACCGGACCATGAAAGCACTTCGGCGACCGGGCCGGACGGTCGCACAGCCTGTGCGACCGGCGTACACGCTCCGTGGACATTCTATGCGGGCCGATCCGCCCGTACGGAGAAGGAGCGTGCCCCTGTGGAGAACTTCGCGCGGCTGCTGAAGGAGAGCTGGACCCTGGTCGAGGAGCACCGGGAGCGGCTCAGCGGTCACTTCTACGCCCGGCTGTTCCTCCTCGACCCGGAGCTGCGCAAGCTGTTCCCGGTGCAGATGAACGGGCAGGGTGACCGCATCCTGGAGGCCATCGTCACGGCCACCCAGGCGGTGGGCGACCCGGAGAGCTTCGACGAGTACCTGCGCGCGCTGGGCCGGGACCACCGCAAGTACCACGTGGCGGCCGGGCACTACGCGACGATGGGCGTCGCGCTGCTCGACGCGCTGCGCAGCACCGCCGGGGACGGCTGGAACCTGGAGTACGACCAGGCGTGGCGGGAGGCGTACGCCGGCATCAGCGAGCGGATGCTGGCCGGCGCGGACGCGGACGAGAATCCGCCGTACTGGCACGCCGAGGTGCTGACGCACGAGCGGCACGGCCCGGACACGGCGGTGCTGACCGTACGCGCGCTCCAGGATCCCCTCCCGTGGCGGGCCGGCCAGTACGTGAGCGTGGAGGTGCCCCGCTACCACCCGCGGGTGTGGCGGACGTACTCGGTGGCGAACGCGCCGAACGAGGAGAACGTGCTGGAGTTCCACGTCCGGACGCCACCAGGTGCGGCGGGCTGGGTGTCCGGCGCGCTGGTGCGCCGTACCAAGCCGGGTGACCTGCTGCGGGTGGCCGCGCCGATGGGGTCGATGACGTTGGACCCGGACTCCGCCCGGGACGTGCTGTGTGTGGCCGGCGGCGTCGGCCTGGCGCCGATCAAGGCGCTGGTGGAGGAGTTGACCCGGGTCAACCGGACCCGCTGGGTGCACGTCTTCTACGGCGCGCGCCGCCCGGACGAGCTGTACGGGCTGCCCGGCCTGGAGGAACTGGTGGCGTCCCACCCGTGGTTGTCGGTGACCCCGGCGTGCAGCGAGGAGCCGGACTTCGGCGGCGAACTCGGTGACGTCTCCGAGGTGGTCACCCGGTACGGCCCGTGGACCACGCACGACTGCTACGTCTCCGGCTCGGCCCCAATGGTCCGGGCCACCCTGCGGGCGCTCGCCGCCGACGACGTCCCGCCTGATCACATCCGGTACGACACGTTCGGCAACCTCTGAACCTTGCTCCCCCCGAGCCGGGTCGCGTGCCCCTGCCCCCTGGGGCACGCGACCCGGCCCCCGTCTCTCAGTAGCGCCAGGGGGTGCCGGTCTCGCGGTACTCCTCCACCGGGACCAGTGGCACGCCGGGTGCCATCCGGTCGACGTAGAGCCGCCCCTCCAGGTGGTCGATCTCGTGCGCGACCAGTCGCGCCATCGCGTACTCGTAGGACGTGATCACCCGGCTGCCGTCCCACAGCGCGTGTTCCACGTCGATCCGCAACGGACGGGGCACCAGGCCGCGGTGGTCGAAGAAGGAAAGGCAGCCCTCGTACTGCTCGTCGGTCTCGGTCGCGGCGTCCACCACCCGGGGGTTGAGCAGCACCACCGGGTCGGCCGCCCGGTCGGCCGGGCGCACGAGCGCTGCCGACCAGCCGATGCCGAGCTGGGGCGCGGCGAGGCCGACGCCCTTGCTGAACGGGTGCAGCTCGTCCAGCCGGACCAGCATCGCGGCGAGCCGGTCGATCACCTGCCGGGCGTGCTGTTCGTCGGCCGGCAGGTCGAACTGGCGGGCCCGCTGCCGGAGCAGGTCGTCGCCGCGCTGCACGATGCCCACGGCCCGCATCCGGTCGCTGGCCCGCAGCCGGGCGCCGCCGGTGGGCGCGGTGTCCGGTTCGGCGTCCGGCTCGGGGCTGCGGAACCGCCACTGCATCCGGTAGCGGGCGTTCAGCGGCGGGTCGTCGGTCCCCCAGTCGAAGACCACCCGGCCGCCGTCCACCGAACGCTGGATCGGGGTACGCAGCGGCCCCTCCTCCGCCGACAGCGAGGTCTCCGCGCCCCATACCTTCGGGTCGAGATCCGCGGGCAGGTCGAGCCGCACCGCCAGGTGCCGGGTGGGCAGGCGTACGGCCCGCTGGAACCAGGGGCCCCACTTGTCCCGGCCGACGCGGTACGCGTACTCGATGGTGACCCGGTCGCCGGGGTAGAGCGGAAAGCGGCCCTCGTCGTTCTCGAACAGCAGCCAGATCTCCTTGAACGCGTCCCGGTCGTGCTTGGCCCGCCAGTGCATCGGCTCGCGCCCGTTCCCGTCGTCCCGGTACGCGGTGAGTTGCAGCTCGGCGAAGGTGAGCGGATGTTCCCGGTGGTGCCGGTTGGAGCGGCCCGGGTCGCTGGGGTAGCGGTCGACGGCGACCCGGACCAGGTAGCGGGTGACCGGTTCGGTGCCCGCGTTGTACAGCTCCCGCCGGATCGCGCAGTGGTAGCCGTCACCGGTGTGCGTGAGCGTGGCCACCTCCCGTTCCACCACCAGTCCGGTGCCGGGGGGCAGCCACTGGCCGGGCACGGGTGGGTCGCGGTGCGCGGCCCCGGTCCGGCCGTGCCGCAGCTCGTCGTACTCCCGGAAGCGCTGCCAGATCGCGCCGCTGGCCTCCAGGACGGCCTCGGCCCGGCGGGCGAAGTCCTCGGTGGGCCGGTGGCGGCGCCCTTCGACGTGGCTGACGTAGGACGGGTCGAAGCCCATCAGTGTCGCCAGCTGCTTCTTGGACAGCCCTCGGCCGGTCCGGTGCCGGGCGAGTTCCGCCGCGAACGAGTCCGCGGCACGCTCGATCGGTGAGGTCGTCATCAGCTTCCTCGTACGCGGGAAGACCATTTTCACGTTGAGTGGCCGAACGTGTACGGAAACTGCCTCGTATTCGACACTCGCCTTGACTTTTCAGTGGCGTACGTCGATCCTTACGCCGTCCGCCGCCGGTTCGCCGGCGGCGTTTTCCGTCTCCGTCACACCACTTCCCCTCCCGCCGGGCGGCTGGTTAGGCTAGCCTTAGCTTGGGTCGACGGCAGGCGCCGACCGCAGGGCGACAGGACAGGGGACGGCCAGGTGACAGCCGTGATGCCGGGGCGCGACGCCGCCACCCCGCTCGCCCCGGTGACCGCGACCCTGCGTGCCATGTTCGGCACCGACGACCTGCCCGGGCTCGCACCCGGCCTGCTGGTCCACGACGAGATGGACCGCTGGTCCCCGGCCACCCGGCTGATCGACGGCACGCTGCTGTCCGAGTTCCTGACCGCCGCCGGGCGCCGGTGGGGCGGCACCCCGCACGCCTGCGCCGCGCTGGCGTGGAAGTCCTACAGCTACTGGACCGCGCTGCCCGCGGTGCTCGGCTGGGCGTCCGCCCGCCGGGTGCCGCTGCTCGACCCGGCCGACGTGCTCGTGCACTTCGAGGACCACCATCAGCTGCTCACGCTGGGACTGCGCGCCTCGACCCCGGTGGCGGTACTGCCCGGCGACCCGCTGGCGCTGGCCGGTGCTCCGGGCGTGCGGGTCGTCCCGGACGAGGCGGCGCTGCTCGGCGCGCTGCGCGCGTCCCTGCTCGACGCCCACTTCGTGCCGCTGGTCGGCGCCATCCAGGGCGAGGTCCGGATCGGCACCCGTACGCTGCTCGGCTCGGTGGCCTCCGGCATCGCGCACGGCATCCTGCGTGCGTCGGACGCGCTGCCCGGCTCGGCCACGGCGGCCGTCGGCACGCTGCTCGACGCGCTCGACCTGAGCGACCTGGTCGAGCTGGTGCCCGGCCCGGCCGGCGAGCCGACCGTCCAGCGGCGCACCTGCTGCCTGGCGTTCACGCTGCCCCGGCCCAAGGTGTGCCAGGGCTGCTGCGTCCGCCAGGGCTGACTGCTCACTCGACCAGCGGCCGGACGTCCCACAGCCAGACCCCGCCGGTACGCCTCGGCGTGATCCCGCTCAGTTCCGTCATCGCCCGGCGCAGCGCCTCGGCCTGCCGCAGCCGGGGGTCGAGGATCACCGCGCCGGCCCGCCAGTAGCGCAGGTCGTCGACGGCGGCCACCCGATCCTGCGGGGTGATCGGCGGGACCGCGTCGGTGCGCCGTACCGTCTCGAAGAACGTGCTGGTGGGGCGCGGCGGCGCGGTGAACAGCGCGATCCGGTCCCCGCCGGGGCGGGTGTCCGGATAGAGGAAGTAGCCCCGGGCCAGCGGCATGTCCAGCCGGGTCTCGGCGGACCAGCGCAGCGGGACCGCGTACGTGGTGTCGGGCAGCGGCAGCGTGACGATGCTCCGCCCGTCGGCGACGTAGGGGCGCCAGGCGCCGGAGGTGACGAACGCCGGAGTCGGGTCGAGGCGCTTCGCGGGCAGCGGCGTGGGCAGGATCGGCACCAGCGCCATGGCGAGCACGGTGACCGTGGCGAACCGGATCCGATCGCGCGCGTCCGGGTGCCGTACGGCGAGCCGCCGGGCCCGGTCGGCGCCGAGCGCGAGCAGCACGCCGATGATCGGAGTGAGCGCGAGCGACCAGCGGGTGGGCACCACCGAGTGCAGGACCGGCAGGTTCTCCAGCGCGGCCCAGGGGCCGGGGATGCCGGTGTCCTCGCCGTCGTAGCGGATCTCCCGGCCGAGCGAGAAGAGCGCGAACACGAGCCCGACCGCCGCCAGCCCGAGCACCACCGCGTTGCGGCGCAGCCACCACACGAGCGCGACCACCAGGATCACCAGCGGCCAGCCGAAGAACGCGTTCTCCTCGGTGGCGTTCTTGACGAGCGGTTCGCTGCCCCGGGCGTCGCCGGCCACCGACTCCCGGGACCAGGCCACGTACGCGGCGAGGTCGGTGGAGTAGCCCCGGATCAGCGTGGAGAGCCCGCTGTAGGCGCCGGGGCCGAAGAACTGCACCCAGAGCGGGTA
This sequence comes from Micromonospora sp. WMMB482, assembly GCF_019038635.1. Lineage (NCBI taxonomy): Bacteria > Bacillati > Actinomycetota > Actinomycetes > Micromonosporales > Micromonosporaceae > Micromonospora > Micromonospora sp. WMMB482. The sequence goes on from NZ_JAHOPD010000020.1 coordinate 2,222,087, forward strand.
CGCGAGCAGCGCCCCGGCGACCACCGCGGCGACTCCGAGTCCGGCGGCGAACGGGCGGGCCGCCGAGCGCAGCGCGGGACGCCCGAGCACCAGCGCGAGCACCACCACGCCGAGCCCCATGGCGGTCATCAGCAGGATCTCCAGGTTGAGAAACGCCTGCCAGACGATCACCAGGGCCAGCAGGACGCCGTTGCGCAGCCACCGGCCGGGTTCGGCCAGGCGCAGCGTCCGCCAGATGATCAGCGGCACCACGTACTGGCTGATGATGTTGGGGTGCGAGTTGGCGTGCGAGATCATCGCGGGCGCGAACGCGCAGAACGCGGCGCCGAGCCAGGCCGGACCGCGGAACCTCACGACGACTCGGGAGAGCAGGAAATACCAGGACACACCGGTGGCGGCGAGCCCGAGAGTGAGGAAAATCAGAAAGGACCAGCGCGGGCCTGCCCAGAGCGTCACCGGGGTCAGGGGCAATGAAACGGATAATACGGACGTATTAGCCATGAGATTGACGACATCCGGCACATTCATCCGGTCCGAGGTGAACGGATAGGCAAAATCAGTGACGACGCGCGCACCATGCGCCATCATCCATTCGAATTGCGCCTGATCTGTCCGATTGTCCCGGACTCCATTGCGCGGATCGACCCAGAGGCGCGCGGTCACCCAGAGCGCGAGCAGCACGAAGCTGAGCACGGCGAGCGCGTCGATCTGCGTACCCTGCTCAGATTTCGCCGTTTTCGCACCGCTTTCCGGAGTAGTCATGGCATTTCAGAGCGTAGTCAGGGTATGACTGGCAGGTGCAATGTTCCGCAGAATCACGTACTATGTGCCGAGTTCGCCGAGCGCTGAACAGGCACCCCTCCGCATCACAATTCGGCCCCTCCGTCCCCCGATTTCCCCCTCAGCCATCCAGATGGTTGACTCTGACGGTCCAGGCGCGGGTCAGTCATATCGTGAGGAATCGACGCATGGCAGAAATCACTGGGGATCAGCGCGTCCAGTCCGAGGTGCTCGAAGGCCTCGCGACGGCTGTCAACCACCGGCAGTGGTTCGTCGAGCTGGCGGTGCCCTACCTCGGTGACAACCCGATCGAGATCGGCAGTGGCCTGGGCGACTACGCCTCCGCCTGGGCCGCCCACGCGCCCCGGATCACCGCCACCGAGGCCGACCCGGACCGGCTGATCCAGCTCAAGGAGCGGCTGTCCGACCACCCGGGCGTCGAGGTCCGGCAGATGCTGCTCCCGCACCACGAGCGCGGCGACTACAGCGCGGCCGTCTCCTACAACGTGCTGGAGCACATCGACGACCACGTGGGCGCGCTGCGCAGCATGCGGGATCTCGTCCGCCCCGGCGGCGCCGTGGTCATCATCGTGCCGGCGTTCCAGTTCGCCATGAGCCCCGCCGACATCGCCACCGGCCACGTCCGCCGCTACACGAAGAAGACGCTCGGCGCGGCGATGACCGAGGCGGGCCTCACCGTCGAGCGGATCCACTACGCCAACGCGCTCGGCCTGATCGGCTACTTCATGGCCACCAAGGTCTTCCGGCTGATGCCGAAGGAGGGCCCGATGGTGAAGGTCTACGACACCCTGGTCCTGCCCGTCACCAAGGCCGCCGAGCAGCGCGTCCGGCCACCGTTCGGCCAGTCCGTCTTCGCCGTCGCCCGCGTCCCCGCCTGAGATGTAAGGAAGGGCCCCTTATTAACAGACGTCTGTTAATAAGGGGCCCTTCCTTACATTCACTCCTTGATCTGGTACGTGGGGCGGATGACCGCGCGGGCCAGGGTGTGGAACGCCAGGTTGAAGCCGACGAAGGCCGGGCTGGCCCCGGCGGGGATGTCGAGGCGGTCCACGTCCACCGCGTGCACCGCGAACACGTACCGGTGCGGCCGGTCCCCGGGCGGCGGCGCCGCACCGCCGTACCCGGTCTCGCCGTAGTCGTTGCGGACGCTGAACGCGCCACCGAGGTCGTCCTCCCGCACCCCGCCGGGCAGTTCGGTCACGGAGGCGGGCACGTTCACCAGCACCCAGTGCCAGAAGCCACTGCCCGTCGGGGCGTCAGGGTCGAAGCACGTGACCACGAAGCTCTTGGTCTCGGCCGGGAAGCCCGACCAGGACAGCTGCGGTGAGACGTTCTCGCCGCCGGTGCTGCCGTGCGCGTACCGCGCGTCCATCGGCTCGCCGTTGTGCACGTCGTCGCTGGTCAGGTCGAACGACGGTACCGTCGGCAGCAGCTCGTACGGGTCCGGGGCGATCGGTCGTTCCAGGGTCATCGAAACGGTCCTTCCGGGTACGCGAATGTCCTGCGCCCCTTCATACCCCGTTGTCCGCCCCGCCGTGCTGTCGGCGCACCATCTCGTTGATCCAGACCGGCGCGTACGGCGACGTGCAGCCCGGCGGCGTCGGATAGTCCTTGAGCACCCCGAGCCGCTCGCCGATCCCGATCGCGCGGTTCCGGTACGCGGCGTGCTCGATCCCGATCTGCGCCAGGCAGTGGTTCATCGCCCACTGGAGGCGCTCCGGCGCGGCCGCCATCTCCGCCTCGATCACGTCGAGCAGGCCGGTCAGGTCCAGCCCATCCGGATTCCGCGCCACCCGCTCGGCGGTCAGCGCCCAGCCGGCGCTCGCCACCACCGGATCCCTGTCGGCCGACCAGGCCAAGCGCAGCGGCTCGGCGTGCGGGCTCTTCTTCACCACGTAGTTCACGAGCCAGTCTTGCACCTTCGGCGTACGCGCCTCGCGCAGCATGGCGTCCAGCTCGTCCCGCTCGTACGCCTTCGGCCGGCAGATCAGCAGCGCCAGCAGCCGGGCCGCGCTGTCCCCGGTCGCCCACAGCTCGCGGGCCAGGTTCTGCTGCGTCTTCAGCCGCTTGGCGATCGCCCGCAGCTTGCCCAGGTTGACCCCGTGGTCGTCGCCGTGGCGCTCGTTGACCGCGCGGATCCTCGGATCGTCGAGCGTGGCCAGCTCGGCCGTCACCCCGGCCACCGTCGTCGTCCCTGCCACCAGCGCCTCCCGCCGTCGCCGCAACCCGCAGCCTACGGCCGCGCCCGGCGCTCCCGCTGTTCCGAGGCCCCGCCGTTCCTCCGCCCTGCCGTGCCCTTCGCGGTTGCAGGTCGACTGTCTGATGCTCGGCGCCCCGGAGGAGGAACCTTCCTACTACGGCTTATGCCTCTCGGTCATAAATATGCCCGAGAGGCATAAGCCGCAGAGGCCATGACTTCTCTCCAGCCGACACGCCCGGGCTGGCTGGCCGCCCCGCTAACCGCCGGCCGAGGTGAACGGCGACACGAAGTCCCCCACGCATGCCCCACCAGCGGACAACTTCGGCACTGGCGGAGGGTGTGGGATTCGAACCCACGAAGACATCGCTGCCTTACCGGTTTTCAAGACCAGCGCCATCGGCCACTAGGCGAACCCTCCCGGCACGCCCCCGAGGGGTGCGCGACCGGCTACCAGTCTGCCACGAACGCCGTACCGGGCAAGCCGCCGTCCCACCTCCTTTGCGAGGATGTGTGCGTGTGGGAGAGCCCGGCAGTGGTGCTGATCAGCGGAATCATGGCCGCCGGCAAGTCCACAGTGGCCGAAGGGCTGGCGCGGCGGCTGCCCCGGGCGGTGCATCTGCGCGGCGACGTGTTCCGCCGCATGATCGTCAGCGGGCGGGCCGACATGACCGCCGAGCCGACCGACGAGGCGCTGCGGCAGCTCCGGCTCCGCTACGACCTGGCCGCCTCGGCCGCCGACCGGTACGCGTCGGCGGGCTTCACCGTCGTACTCCAGGACGTGATCCTCGGCCCGGACCTGCCGGCCGTGGTCGGCCGGATCCGGCACCGCCCGCTCGCCGTGGTGGTGCTCGCCCCCCGCGCCGAGGTGGTCGCCGCCCGCGAGCGGGACCGGTCGAAGAAGGGGTACGGGGACTGGCCGGTGGCGGAGCTGGATGCCGGGTTCCGTACCTCCACGCCGCGGATAGGGCTCTGGCTGGACACCTCCGGCCAGACCCCGGAGGAGACCGTGACGGAGATCCTCGCTCGCGCGTGGACCGACGGGCAGATCGGGTAAGACTGAACCATGCGCGCGATCACGATCAGCGAACCCGGCGGACCCGAGGCGCTCGTCTGGACCCACGTGCCGGATCCGGAGCCAGGCCCCGGTGAGGTGGTCGTGGAGGTGCGGGCGAGCGCGGTGAACCGGGCCGATCTGTTGCAGCGGCAGGGGCACTACCCGCCGCCGCCGGGCGCGTCCGCGTACCCCGGTCTGGAGTGTTCGGGGACGGTGCGGGCGCTCGGTGCCGGCGTGACCGGCTGGTCGGTGGGCCAGGAAGTCTGCGCGTTGCTGGCCGGCGGCGGCTACGCCGAGCAGGTCGCGGTGCCGGCCGGGCAGTTGCTGCCGGTGCCGGCCGGGGTCGACCTGGTCGACGCGGCGGCGCTGCCGGAGGTGGCCTGCACGGTCTGGTCGAACGTGGTGGACCTGGCCCGGCTGGCCGAGGGGGACACGCTGCTGGTGCACGGCGGCGGCAGCGGGATCGGCACGTTCGCGATCCAGCTCGGTGTGGCGCTCGGCGCGACTGTGGTGGTGACCGCCCGCTCGGCCAAGCACGAGCGGCTGCGCGAGCTGGGCGCCGCGCACACGATCGACTACCGCGAGCAGGACTTCGTCGACGAGGTACGCCGGGTCACCGGCGGCCGGGGCGCGGACGTGATCCTGGACATCATGGGCGCGTCCTACCTGCCCCGGAACGTGGCGGCGCTGGCGACCGGCGGGCGGCTCGTGGTGATCGGCATGCAGGGCGGGCGCAAGGGCGAACTCGATCTGGGGATGCTGCTGGCGAAGCGCGCGGCGGTGCACGCGACCGCGTTGCGGTCCCGCCCGGTCGAGCAGAAGGCGGCGATCGCCCGGGGCGTACGCGAGCAGGTGTGGCCCCTGGTGGAGGCGGGCCGGATCCGGCCGGTGGTGCACGCCCGGGTGGACATGGCCGACGCCGCCGCCGCGCACCGCCTCGTGGAGACCAACGACCACCTTGGCAAGGTGCTGCTGGTCCGGTGAGGGTCAGCCCTGGCCGGGGCGCGGGAGCATGAGGCGCGGGCCGGGGCCTTCGGCGGCGAGCGAGTCGCCGGGGTTGTAGAGCGCGCAGCGCTGCAACGACAGGCAGCCGCAGCCGATGCAGCCGTCCAGGTCGTCGCGGAGCTTGCCGAGCAGCCGGATCCGCTCGTCCAGCCGGTCCCGCCAGGCGCGGGACAGCGCGGCCCAGTCGTCAGGCGTGGGCGTACGCCCCGACGGCAGCGAGTCCAGCGCCGCCCGGATCTCCTCCAGCGAGACACCCACCTGCTGGGAGATCCGGATGAACGCGACCCGGCGCAGCTCGGTGCGGGCGTAGCGGCGCTGGTTCCCGCCGGTGCGGGCGGCGTGGATCAGGCCGAGCCGCTCGTAGTAGCGCAGCGCCGAGGGGGCGACGCCACTGCGGTCGGCGAGCTGCCCGATGGTCAGTGTTGCTTCGTGCATCACACGGCCTTGAGTTGAAGTTCGCTTCAAGTCCGAGGCTATCGGTATGACGACGACCACCGCCACCGACCTGGGCGCGCTCCTTACCCGGGTGCGCGCCGGCCGCGAGTTCGGCGCCAACGTGTACTCGACGCTCGACGTGCTTCAGGTGCTCTACGACCGGGTGCTCCGGATCACCCCGGCCACCGTGTCCGACCCGGACCGGGACCGCTTCCTGCTCTCCAAGGGGCACGCGGTCGCCGGGTACTACGCGCTGCTCGCCGCCCGCGGCTTCCTACCGCCCGAGTGGCTGGACGACCAGGGCGGCCCGGCGAGCCGGCTCGGCGACCACCCGGACCGGACGCTGGTGCCGGGCGTGGAGATCGGTTCCGGCTCGCTGGGCCACGGGCTCGGGCTGGGCGTCGGCACCGCGCTCGGGCTGCGGGCCCAGGGCCGCACCGGGCCCCGGGTGTACGTGCTGCTCGGCGACGCCGAACTGGACGAGGGCTCCAACCACGAGGCGATCGCGTACGCGTTCGCGACCGGGCTGGGCAACCTGACCGCGATCGTGCTGGACAACCGCTCGGCCACGTACGGCTGGCCGGGCGGCGCGGCGAGCCGGTTCACGGTGAACGGGTGGAGCGCCGCCACCGTCGACGGGCGCGACCACGGCGCCCTGCACGCCGCCCTCACCGGGCACGACGATCACCGGCCGCACGTCGTCGTCGCGGTCGTCACGGACGGGGAGTGACGATGAGCAGCACCATGCGGGACGCGTTCGTGACCACCACCGAGGAGGTGCTCGCCGATCCGCGTACGACAGTCGTGCTCGCCGACATCTCCGCCGCCGCGTTCGAGCCGGCCGCCGCCCGGCACCCGGACCGGGTGATCAACGTGGGAATCCGGGAGCAGTTGATGATCGGGGTGGCCGGTGGGCTGGCGCTGACCGGGCAGCGGCCGATCGTGCACAGCTACGCCCCGTTCCTGGTCGAGCGGGCGTACGAGCAGATCAAGCTGGACCTCGACCACCAGGACGTCGGCGCGGTGCTGGTGGGCATCGGCGGCTCGTACGACCGGGCGTCGGCGGGACGCACCCACCTCGGGCCGGCGGACGTGGCGCTGCTGGACACGCTGGACGGCTGGACCGTGCACGTGCCCGGGCACCCGGACGAGGTCCGGCCGCTGCTGCGCGACGTCGTGTGCGGGCGGGACTCGGCGTACCTGCGGTTGTCCGCCCGGACCAACGCGCGGGCGTACCCCCAGGCGGGTGACCTGCACGTGGTCCGCGACGCCGGGCCGGGCGCGCCGCTGCTGGTCGCGGTCGGTCCGGTGCTGGACGCCGCGGTGGCCGCGGTCGCCGACCGGCCGGTCACGGTGGCCTACACCCACCGGCCGCGACCGTTCGACACCGCCGGGTTGCGGGCGCTCACCGGCACCGAAGTGATCCTGGTCGAGCCGTACCTGGCGGGCACCTCGGCACGGGTGGCGTCGGAGGCGCTGGCCGACCGCCCGCACCGGCTGCTGGCGCTCGGGGTGGGCCGCAGGGACCTGCGCCGCTACGGCGGCGCCGAGGACCATGAACGCTGGCACGGCCTGGACGCCGCCGGGCTGCGCCGCTCGGCCGACGCGTTCCTCACCTGAGCGTCCCGGACACGGCGGAACCCCGCGACCTCGGCTGGTGCCGGGGCGCGGGGTTCCGTCGGTTCGGGCTCAGTGCGCGGCGGCGGGATTGGCCGGGCGGCGGCGGGCCCGCTCGCGGGCCAGGATCCAGATCGCCTCGACGCCGTCCTTCCAGGTGATCTTCTTGCCCTCCTCGCGGCCCCGTGCGCGGTAGCTGATCGGCACCTCGTACGGGCGGATGCGGCGGCGCAGCAGCTTGCCGGTGACCTCCGCCTCCATGCCGAAACCGCGGGAGCGGACCTGGAGCGAGCGGTACAGCTCCAGCGGCATCAGCTTGAAGCAGGTCTCCAGGTCGCCGATGTAGGAGTTGTAGAGCACGTTCGCGGCGAGCGTGACGCCCTTGTTGCCCATCACGTACCAGAAGCTGTACGAGCTGTGGCTGCCGAAGGTCCGGTTGCCGTAGACGACTGTCGCCCGGCCGTCGAGCACCGGCTCCAGCAGGCGCGGGATGTCCTGCGGGTCGTACTCCAGGTCGGCGTCGAGGATGACCATGTACTCGCCCTCGGCGCTGTCGACCGCCGTCTTGATGGCCGCGCCCTTACCGGCGTTGCGCTGGTGGGTGATCACCCGCAGGCGGGCGTCGTCCACCCGGCCGAGGATCTCACCGGTGCCGTCCCGGCTGCCGTCGTCCACGACGACGAGCTCGATCTCGCAGGGGTAGTCCACCGCCAATGCCTGCTTGAGGGCATCCGCGATACGTTCTTCCTCGTTGTAGACCGGCATGAGGATCGAGAGCTTCACGGAATCTCCACGGAGGCGATGGCAGGTCGGGGCATAGCGTAGCCTGGCACATTGCTCAGGTCACGAGAGCCCGGGCACCCTATTCCTGGCGAAGTGGTACCACGACGAGCCGGGCCACGCTCTTGTCGCCGTCCTTCGCGCCGGCCACACCGACCGTCGTACCGATCTTGATGTCGGCCGATCGGATCGTGGTCCGCCGCTCGACCACCCGCAGTTCCGCACCGAACGTCCACGTCACGGTGAAGCCGTCGGTGGACTTCACGGTCACCGACCTGTCGTCGATCGCGGTCACCTCACCGCGCTGGACCGCGACGGTCTTCGTACCGCCGTCCTTGGTCCGCACCACCGCCTCGCCGTGCAGCGTGTTGCGCCGCAGCAGCACCCGGGCACGGTGCCGCTTGTGCCCGTCCTTCGCCCGCTCGCCCTTGCCGTCCGGCCCGGCCTGCGGCGTGCCGGAGGGCGCAGGCGCGGCGACCGGATCCACGTCCAGCTCGTCGGCGTCGACGCCGAGCGCGGCGAGCGCCTGGCCGTCCACGCCCAGGGCGGCGCTCACCTCGACCGCGTCGTCCGGCGCCGCGCCGGAGCGGCCCACGCCGCACCCGGTGAGCGCGAGCGCCGCGGCGGCGAGCAGTGCGGTGGCGCCGGTGACGATTCGCTGACGTCTCATCTGTGGTCCTCTCCTCGCGGTGACGACCCGAGCGTTCCGCACCGACGCGAGGGGACGGTCAGGCCGATGTTCGAGCCGCGTAAGGATCCGGGGGCACCCGGACCGTGAAGGCGGCTCCACCCTCCGGGGCGTGCCCGGCGGCGATGTCCCCGCCGAGCCGGCGGACCAGCCCGGCGGCGAGCGCCAGGCCCAGCCCGCTGCCCACCTTGCGCACCCCGCGGTACCGCTCGTGCAGCGCGCCGCGCTCGAACGCCACCCGCAGGTCGTCGTCGGTGAAACCGGGTCCGCCGTCGCGGACCTCCAGCACCCCGCCGCCCGCCGGGCCGTCGGCCCGGACCGCGAGCACCACCGGCGCCCCCGGGGGTACGACCCGCAGCGCGTTCTCCAGCAGCCCGTCCACCACCTGCCGGATCCGGCCCGGATCGGTGTACGCCGGCACCGGCACTCCCGGCGTCTCCAGCCGGAACGGCACCCCGAGCGCCGCGCACCGGCCCGACCAGGTGCGCTCCGCGTCGGCGGCGAGCCCGGCCAGGTCGACCGGCACCGGTTCCAGGGGGAAGTCGACCGCCTCCAACCGGGCCAGCGCCAGCAGGTCGCGGACCAGCCGGTCCAGGTGTTCGGCCTCGGCGAGTACGGTCCGGCCGGTCGTCGGCACCGCGTCGGCCTCGATCACACCGTCGGCCAGCGCCTCGGCGTAGCCGCGGATGGCGGTGAGCGGGGTCCGCAGCTCGTGCGAGACGGAGAGCAGGAACTCGCGCTGCCGCCCTTCGCTCGTGGCGAGCGCGGCGGCCAGGCCGTTGAGCGCGTGCGCCAGGTCGGCCACCTCGTCGGGCGGCTCGACCGGCACCCGGACCGCCCGGTCACCGGCGCGCAGCCGGGCGGCGGCGGTGGCGGCGGTACGGATCGGCCGCGCCAGCCGGCGGGCGAGCAGCAGTCCGGCGGCCGCCCCGGCGGCGAGTCCGGCGAGCAGCGGCAGCCAGAGTCCGCGCAACACCTGCCGCCAGGGCGCGGCGCTACGGGCCCGGGTCAGCACCACCCCGTCCCCACCGGGCAGCGCCCGCCCCTCGACCAGCCGGCGTTCCCCCTCGACCAGCCGCCGGCCGGACACGTTCTCGCCGCCGGCCACCCGCGTCACCAGCGGTCCGGGCAGGCCCGGCCGGTCGGCCCGCCCGTCCTGGATCACGTACACCTCGATCTGCTGCCGGCGCAGTTGCCGGATGAGCCGGTCGCCGGCGCTGTCGCGCTGGCGTACCGGCCGCACCCGGAGCACGTCGGCGGCGAGCCGGGCCTGGGCGGCGAGGGCCTCCTGGTCCCGGCGTTCCGCGCCGCGTACCGCCAGGGGCACCGCTACCAGCGCGGTGACGAGCACCGACACCAGCGCCACCGCGCAGGTGGCGAGCACGGCGCGGGCGGTGAGTGTCCGTCCGGGGCGGCGGCCGCCGCGGGCCGGACCGGTGGGCGGCATCGGCACTGTGGGCTGCTCAGGCATCGGCGGCGTACCCGACGCCCCGGTGGGTGCGGATCACGCTGTCCGGGCCGAGTTTGGCCCGGACCTGCGCCACGTGCACGTCGACGGTCCGGGTGCCGGCATGCGCCGCGTACCCCCACACACCCGCCAGCAGTTCCTCCCGGGTGAACACCCGGCCGGGACGCGCCATCAGGTACGCGAGGAGGTCGAATTCGGTGGAGGTGAGCTGCACCGGCGTACCGCCGGCGGTCACCGTCCGGCGGGAGGGGTCGAGTGCGACGGTGCCGAGCATGCGGGGCTGCTCGGCGGGCGTGCCGGCGGTGCGGCGCAGCACCGCACGCAGCCGGGCGAGCAGCTCGCGAGGGCTGAACGGCTTGGTGACGTAGTCGTCGGCGCCCAGTTCCAGGCCGACGACGCGGTCCACCTCGTCGTCGCGGGCGGTGAGGAAGATGACGGGAGTCCAGTCGCCGGCCGCGCGCAGCCGGCGGCAGATCTCGGTGCCGGCCAGGCCCGGCAGCGCGATGTCGAGCACGCAGGCCACCGGGCGCAGGCGCCGTGCGGCGGCCAGCCCGGCCTCGCCGTCACGTTCCAGGTGTACGCCGAACCCGTCCCGGGTCAGGTAGAGCCGGACCAGGTCGGCGATGGCCGGCTCGTCCTCCACGACGAGGACGAGCCCGAGCGGGGCGGCTGTGGTCACCGGCTCATGATGACCGACCGGCGGCCGCCCGGCCGGTGAGGGAATGTTCGGATCAGGTAAGGAGCACGTCAGCGGGCCGGGGCGGGCCGCAGCACCGTCGGGCGGGCTCCCGCCGGTGACTCGCCGATGGTCGCGACCACCCGCTCGGCCGGCGTACGCAGGCGGGTGCGGAAGGCGTGGTTGAGCAGCGCGTCGAGCTGCCACACCTGCTTCGGGTGGTGGGTACGCAGGACGAAGCGCTCACGTACCCCGTCGATCGCGGTGGCCGCCAGCTCCACGCTGTGCGCGCGGGGGTCGGGGCTCCACGTCACGTTGCTCAGCTCGCGCAGCTCGGTGTTGAGGTGCAGGCGCAGCCGGTGCAGCACCCGGGTCTGCCGGGTGACCACCAGCCGCCGGTGGGTGAGGAGCATCAGGTAGTCGCCGCCCACCGGATCGTCCGGGCGGCTGCACCGGGTGACCAGGATGGTCGCGTCGCCGGAGCCGACGCACCGGCGGAACACCGGCATGTGCCGGGTGACGGTCTGGGTCGCCAGGCCGGTATCGGCGGCGGCCGGGAGGAACGTTCGCGAGAACACGTCCATGCCCGGTCCAACGAGCCGATGACCAGGGGTGATATGGGTCACGCCCGATTTCTGGAACTTCCACACGTGCAAGTCGCACCAGCGGTGCGACACGGGCGGCCGGTCGGCTCAGAGCAGCTCGACGATCGTGGCGTTGGCCATGCCGCCGCCCTCGCACATGGTCTGGAGGCCGTAGCGAATGCCGTTGTCCCGCATGTGCTGAAGCATCGTGGTCATGATCCGTGCGCCGGACCCGCCGAGCGGGTGACCGAGCGCGATCGCCCCGCCCCGGGGGTTCAGCCGCTCCGGGTCCGCCTCGGTCTCGGCCAGCCACGCCAGCGGCACCGGGGCGAACGCCTCGTTCACCTCGTACACCCCGATCTCCTCGATGCCCAGCCCCGCGCGGCGCAGCGCCTTCGCGGTGGCCGGGATCGGCGCGGTGAGCATGGTGACCGGGTCGTCGGCGGCGACCACGGCGGTGTGCACCCGGGCCAGCGGGCGCAGGCCGTGCCGGCTGGCCCACTCGGCGGTGGTGACAGCGAGCGCGGCGGCGCCGTCGGAGATCTGCGACGCGGACCCGGCGGTCACCACCCCGTCGGCGCGGAACGGGGTGGCCAGCTCGCCCAGCTTCGCCAGCGAGGTGTCGCGGCGGATGCCCTCGTCGGCGGAGAACTTGCCGCCGTCGGCGAGCGCCACCGGCGCCAGTTCGGCCTCGAACGCGCCCGCGTCCTGGGCGGCGGCGGCCTTCTCGTGGCTGGCGAGCGCGAACTCGTCCAGCTGGGTACGCGAGAAGCGCCACCGCTGCGCGATCAGCTCGGCTCCGACGCCCTGGTTGAACGGCAGTGGGGAGTCCTCCGCGACGCCCTCGACGCCGCGGTAGCGCTCCAGGACGGCCGCGCTGAACGGCATGCCGCCGGCGACGCTGGAGCCCATCGGCACCCGGGTCATCGACTCGACGCCACCGGCCACGACCAGGTCGGCCTGGCCGGAGAGGACCGTCGCGGCAGCGAAGTGCAGCGCCTGCTGGCTCGACCCGCACTGGCGGTCGAGCGTGGTGCCGGGGACCGACTCCGGCCAGCCGGCCGCGAGCACGGCGTTGCGGGCCACGTTCCAGGACTGCTCGCCGACCTGCGACACGCAGCCCCACACCACGTCGTCGACCTGGCCCGGGTCGATGCCGGTGCGCTCGGCGAGCGCGCGCAGCACGTGCGCCGAGAGGTCGACCGGGTGCACTCCGGCGAGGCTGCCCTTGCGCCGCCCGACCGGGGTCCGTACCGCACCGACGATGACCGCGTCACTCATGTCTACTCCCCGGTAACCTCGCTTGCCCCGATCCTACGTGCTGACCGGAGCGGCCGTCCTCCCCCGGCGTGCGGCAGGTGCGACTGGCATGCTGGGCGGATGGATCCACAGTCGCCGCCGGTCCGGCAGTGGCGGGTGCCGCGGGAGGTGCCGGTGCTCAAGGCGGTCGGCGCGCTCGCGCTCGTCGCCCTGGGGCTGGTCTTCGCCTCCGGTGATCCGGTCCGTCCGGCGCTCGCCGGGCTGGCCGCCGCCGGTCTGCTCGGCTGGGCGCTGCGCGACGTGGTCGCGCCGGTCCGCCTCGCGGTCGGCCCGGACGGGCTCACCGTGCTGCGGGGGTTCGCCGGGCGGCGCCGGCTGCCGTGGGACGCGGTGGAGGCGATCCGCCTGGAGCGGCGCAGCCGGCGCGGGGTCACCGCCGAGACGCTGGAGATCGACGCGGGGGAGTCGCTGCACCTGTTCGGCCGCCGCGACCTGGACGCCCCGCTGGACGAGGTGGCCGCGGCGCTGGACGAGGCCCGCCCCGCGCGCTGAGGCCGCGGGGCTCAGCCGAGTAGCGCGGCGGTCCGGACGAGCGTCAGCCCGATCAGCGCGACCAGCACGATCGCGCAACCGGCCACCTGGAACACGGTCCGCCGCGAGCGTGGAGCGTACGCCAGGACCAGCGCCACCAGCGCGCCGGCGACCAGCCCGCCGAGGTGCCCGGCCACCGAGATGCTCGGCACGGTGAACGTGAAGATCAGGTTGATCACCAGGATCGGCACGATCGCCGAGGTGTCCCGGCCGAGCCGGCGCATGATCACGAAGACGGCGGCGAACAGGCCGAAGACGGCGGTCGAGGCGCCGGCCGTGAACCGGTTCGGCTCGGTGAAGACATACGCGGCGACGTTGCCGCCCAGCCCGGCGAGCAGGTAGAGCGCCAGGAAGCGCAGCGGCCCGAGCACCGCCTCCAGCGTCCGGCCGAGCACCCAGAGCGCCCACATGTTCAGCAGCAGGTGCAGCACGCCGTAGTGCAGGAACATGGCCGTGACCAGCCGGTACCACTCGCCGTCGGCCACCCCGCCGACGTGCCCGTCGGGGAAGCGCGCCAGGCCGAGCACCGCCCCCCACTCGGTCAGCGGCGTCCCGTTGCCCATCAGGCCGCCCAGGCCACCGCCGGCCACGGCGGTCCCGCTGCGGGCCGAGAGGACGGACAGCAGCATCATCACCACGTTCAGCGCGATCAGCGCCTTCGTGACGTTGCCCTGGCGGCCGGCGGCACCGCCACCGAAGGCGGTACGCGCCGGCCGCACGCTGCGCCGGCCCTCGGCGACGCACTCCGGGCACTGGTGGCCGACGGAGGCGTCCCGCATGCACTCGGTGCAGATCGGCCGGTCACACCGGGTGCACCGGATGTACGTCTCCCGGCCGGGGTGCCGGTAGCAGACCGGAGTGGTCGGCACCGGACCCCCGGTGGCGTCGCCTGGCTGGCCGGAGCGCTCAGTCATGCGAGCAAAGGTACCCGCGTACCGCTCAGGACTGCTTGTGCTCGATCTCGACCCGCTCGATCACCACGTCCTGGATCGGCCGGTCGCTCGGGCCGGTCGGGGTGTTGGCGATCGAGTCGACCACCTTCGCGGACTGCTCGTCGGCCACCTGGCCGAAGATGGTGTGCCGGTTGTTCAGGTGTGGCGTGGGCGACACCGTGATGAAGAACTGCGAGCCGTTGGTGCCCGGCCCGGCGTTCGCCATCGCCAGCAGGTACGGCCGGTCGAAGCGCAGCTCGGGGTGGAACTCGTCGGCGAACTTGTAGCCCGGGCCACCCCGGCCGGTGCCGGTCGGGTCGCCCATCTGAATCATGAAACCGCTGATCACGCGGTGCGAGACGGTGCCGTCGTAGTACGGCCCACTGCCCGGCTGACCGGTACGCGGGTCGATGTACTCACGGGTGCCCTCGGCCAGCTCCACGAAGTTGCGGACGGTCTTCGGCGCGTGGTTCGGGAAGAGCTCCAGCCGGATCGGGCCGGCGTTGGTGTGCAAGGTGGCGTAGACAGCCTCGGCCACGGGTACTCCTCACTCGTAGTTCAGTTCCTTGCGGATCCTCCCATGTGCCCGATCTGGCCATGCGGAGGCATTCGAAGGTGGAGGATGGCGAAGGAACAACTCCCAGGAGGTGGGACCGTGTTTGGAATCGGACGGCGCAAGACCCAGGGCCAGCTCGCGAAGGTCGAGCTGAACCAGGGCATCGGTCACCTGAGGCAGGCCGCCACGCACGCGGCGAAGGGCGCCGGCGCCACTGTCGGCCCGCGGGTCCAGGCAGCCCGGGTCGCCGTCGCGCCGACTGCGGTCCTGGTCCGGGACCGGGCGTCCAGCGGGCTCGCGTCGACCGCCGCGGCGCTCGCGCCGGTGCTGCTGGCCGTACGCAACGCCCGGGACGAGGCCGCCGGCAAGGCGTCGAGCGGCCGCAAGGTGATGGCCGCGAAGCAGTCCTCGATCACGAAGAAGGCGAAGAACATGAAGGCCGGAAAGAAGAAGCAGCGCAGGTCGCGGGGCATGACCGCGGGCCTGCTGGTGGCCGGCACCGTCGCCGGCCTGGCCGGTGCGATGGCCATGCGCCGTCGCCGCGAGCAGCAGGAGTGGGCCGAGTACGACCCGACCGGCACGCTCGGCGCGACCGGTCACGACAAGCTGGAGCCGATGCGGGAGGACGTGGACACGATCGTGGTGGAGACCCCGGACGCGAGCGCGAAGGTGACGCAGGCCGGCCCGACCGGCGCCGGCTCCTCGGCGGTGGCCAAGGGCAGCAGCGCGTCGACCGCCACCTCCGGCAGCCAGCCGGTGATCCACCCGAACGACCAGGTTCCCTCCGTCGCCGAGGGTGCCCGGGACGTCTCCGGCCGCCCGGCCGACGACATCACCCAGGCCGTGCAGGCCGGGAAGAACGCCGCGAAGGCCGGCGGCCGCCGCTGACCTCGTACCGTCGGATCAGCGCCGGCACGCGGGACCACCCGCGTGGCCGGCGCTTCCGCGTGTGGGCGGCGGTTACAGCCAGCCGTTGCGGCGGAACAGGCGGTAGAGCGTGAAGGACGCCACGAGCATCAGCGCCCAGACCCCCGGATAGCCGTACGTCCACTTCAGCTCGGGCATGTTGTCGAAGTTCATGCCGTAGATGCCGGCGATCGCCGTCCACACCGCACCGATCGCGGCCCAGGCGGCGATCTTGCGCATGTCGTTGTTCTGGTCGACGGTGACCTGGGCCAGCCGCGCCTGGAGGATCGAGTTGAGCAGGTCGTCGTAGGAGTTCACCTGCTCGACCGTGCGGCTGAGGTGGTCCTGCACGTCGCGGAAGTAGCGCCGTACCTCCTGCGGCACCGCGCGGTTGACCTGTGCGGTGAGCGTCATCAGCGGGCGCTGCAACGGCACCACCGCCCGCTTGAACTCGACCAGCTCGCGCTTCATCTGGTAGATCCGCTGGATCCGGCCGCTGCTCTGCCGGTCGAAGACGTCGGCCTCCAGCACGTCGAGGTCGTCCTCCAGCCGGTCGGCCACCTCCAGGTAGAGGTCCACCACGCGGTCGGTGATCGCGTACGCGACCGCCCACGGGCCGTGCCGCAGCAGGTCCCGCTTGGCCTCCAGGTCGGCACGCACCGGCGCCAGCCGGCAGGCGTCACCGTGCCGCACGCTGATCACGAAGTGCGGCCCGATGAAGAGCATCACCTGACCGGTCTCCACCACCTCGGAGTTCTCGGTCAGCTCGGCGTGCTCGCAGTAGCGGGCGGTACGCAGCACCAGGAAGACGATCTCGCCGAAGTGTTCCAGCTTCGGGCGCTGCTGGGCCTTGACCGCGTCCTCCACGGCGAGCTCGTGCAGGCCGAACGTGGCGGCGATCTCGGTCATCTCGGCCAGGTCGGGCTCGTGCAGGCCGAGCCAGACGAAGCCGTCCCGCTCCTGCCGGGCGGCGGCCAGGGCCTCGGCGTACTGAGGGTGGCCGGGGCGGCGCTCACCGTCGACGTACAGCCCGCAGTCGACGATCCCGCTGCGCTCCGGGCCGGCCGGCTGGGCCGTACGCGGGGTGCCGTCGGCGTTGAGGATGCGGGACATCGCGCGTACCGGTGCCGACCAGGCGCGGGGGCGCAGTGCCCGGCTGGCGTCGGTGCCGGCGGTTCGGTCGCGTGCCACCCGGTCCGTCATCTCTCGCCCCCTTCCCCTAGAGCTGCGGCTTGCAGGTTACGCCGACCGGTGGGAAGCGCAGCGCGGGCGCGGGTGCGGGGACGTGCGGTTGCGACGGGCGTCACGCGGCGGCGCCGGGCGGGCCGGGCCGCGTCAGGGGGGTGAGGGGCGACACGGCCCACCCGGCACCCCTTGGGGGGCGGGAGTGATGCTGGGCGTGCCGCCGGCCCGGCCGGTCCTCCGGCGTGCGGGCCGGCCACCGGGCAAAGGTGAGCGGCACTCGCAGCATTGTGGGCTGCCGGCCGGTCCAGCGGGAGAGCCGAACCGGCCAGCGGGGCCCTTCTGTCAGAAACCCGACAGAAAATCAGCCACGTACGGCGGCCATCGCCTCGGCGAGACGCCGCACACCCTCGTCGATCCGGTCCGCGGTGACCGCCGAGTACGCCAGGCGCAGCGCGTGTCGGCCACCGTCGACCATGAAGTCGCTGCCCTTCACCACCGCCACGCCACGCTCGGCGGCAGCCGGGGCGAGCCGGTCGACATCGACGTCCTCCGGCAGCTCCACCCAGAGGAAGTAGCCGCCGTCCGGCTCCACGAACCGGGCCTCCGGAAGGTGCCGGCGCAGCGACTCGGCCAGCACCGCCGACCGCTCGCCGAGCGCCGAACGGACCGTCCGGATCGACTCGTCGATCGCGCCGGAGACGCAGAACTGGTGCACGATCGCCTGCGCCACCATGCCGGGCGAGATGTAGAGGTTGGTGGCCCGCTTCGCGATCGCCGCGATCAGCTCGGCCGGGCCGACCAGGTACCCGACCCGTACGCCCGGGCAGACCGTCTTGGTGAAGCTGGAGGCGTGCACCACCACGCCCCGGGTGTCCATCGACAGCATCGACGGCAGCGGCTCGCCCCGGAACCGGATGTCCGCGTACGGGTCGTCCTCGAAGATCGTGAACTCGTACTCGGCGGCCAGGTCCAGCAGCTCACGGCGCTTCTCCAGGGAGAGGGTCACGCCGGCCGGGTTCTGGTAGTTGGGGATCACGTGGGCCAGCCGCGGCCGCACCCCGGACTCCAGCAGCTTGCGCAGCTCGGCGGTGTCCAGGCCGTCCGGCTGGATCGTCACGCCGTGCACCTCGCCGCCCATCTGCTTGAGGTTGAGCAGCGTGCGGTCGTACGTCGGGCGCTCGACCACCACCGCGTCGCCCCGGCGGACCAGGTGGTCGAAGAGGAACGCGTCGGCCTGCAACGAGCCGTTGGTGATCAGCACCTGGTCGGCCTCGACACCGTGCTTCTCGGCGATCCACTTCCGCAAGGGCGGGTAGCCGACGGAGGTGCCGTACGCGGTGACCCCGGCGGGGTCGGCGTCGAAGGCGCGGACGGCGGCGGCCTTGAGCCCCTCGACATCGACGATGTCCAGCGAAGGCGCGCCACGGGCGAACGAGATCAGCTGCTCGGCGGTCATGCGCAGAGCCTAGGGCCTGGCCCGGCGGCTCCGGCCGCGATACACGCGAAGTTCAACATGCGGGCGGCCGGCCGGGTCACCGGTGCCTCCGGGGGATCCGAGACCGCCTCGCGACTGTCTACGATCCGACGGACGCTGGCGCCGGCCCGACCGGACGCCGAAGGATGACGGGTCGCGGCAGACCCGGGAGAACAAGGGATGGGGCTCGTGACCGAGGACGAGGCGGGACGGCTCGACGACCAGCGGTTCGCGCAGTGGCTGGCGACCGAGGCCGGCAAGGCGCTCACCGCGCTGCGGGACCGGCAGGGCTTCGCCGACCCGAAGGCACTCAAGGACGCCGGCGACCGCGCGTCGCACGAGCTGATGACGGCGGCGCTGGCCCGGCTGCGGCCGGCCGACGCGGTGCTCTCCGAGGAGGAGGCCGACGCGCGCCGCGCGTGGGCGGACGGCGAGCGCGCGCCCCGGCACGAGGCGGACCGGGTCTGGATCATCGACCCGCTGGACGGCACGCGCGAGTTCTCCGAGGAGGGGCGGGACGACTGGGCGGTGCACGTGGCGCTCTGGCAGCGCTCCGCCGCCCCCGACGGCGCCCTGGTCGCCGGCGCGGTGGGCATGCCGGCCCGGACCACCGTGGACGGTGGGCCGCTCGTGCTCGGCACCACCTGCCCGCAGCCGAAGGCGTCCGACGGGCCGATCCGGATCGCGGTGAGCCGCAGCCGCCCGCCGGCGTTCGTCGGCGAGCTGGTCGAGATGCTCGGCGCCACCGCCGTGCCGATGGGCTCGGCCGGTGTGAAGGTCTGCGCGGTGGTGACCGGCGAGGTCGACGCGTACGTCCACGCGGGCGGTCAGTACGAGTGGGACAGTGCCGCCCCGGTCGCGGTGGCGCTCGGCGCGGGCATGCACGCGTCCCGGATCGACGGTTCGCCGCTGCGCTACAACCGCGCCGACCCGCGACTGCCCGATCTGCTGGTCTGCCGGCCGGAACTGGCCGACCAGTTGCTCGACGCGATCGCCCGGACCGGGGTCGAGATGCCCGCTTCGACCGTCACCGGCAACCAGGGTGAGGCGTTCGGCTGAGTGTCACGGTACGTACGGCCAGGTGGTTGAGGGTTATCGTCGGGCAGGTATGCGTGGCGATCTGAGCCCCGACCACGGGCCGCCGACAGCCAGGGAGGGTCATGCCGGCCGACCGAGAGCCGCACAATGCCTTCGGGCAGCCGACCGGCCTGTGGCCGGGTCAGGACATTCCGCGCCAGGCCGGCAGCCCTTCGCTGCCCTGGCCACAGGCCGAGAGCACGTCACCACCACCGGCCCGGCCGGGCGGTGACCTGCCCTGGCCCGAGCGCGACCGGCACGACGCCGGTCACCACGACGGGCCGGGGCACGACCCGGCCGGCTGGGACGCCGCGCCCGGCACGGCGAACGGCTGGGCGCCGCAGCCGGACGGCGTCCGGCCGCAGTACGGGCCGGCGGGCCACGGCGACGCCGCCTGGCCGCAGGGTGAGCCGTACGACGACGCCTGGGCCACGCAGGCCGGGCCGGCGGACGGCCACACCGGCTGGACGCCGCACGACGAGCCCGGCGGGCCCGGGCCTGCGGGCGAGACCGGCTGGGCCGCGGGCACCGCAGCGACCGCCACCCTGACCGGCCCGCCCCCGGTGGACGTTCTCCACGGACCGGCCACCGGCGGGCCGGGCCGGCCGCCCGCGCCGCCGCTCGCCCCGGCGCCTGCGCCGCCGTCCGGCGGCTCCTGGCGGCGCTGGCGCGTCGCCATCGCGGCAGCGGTGGTCCTGGCCGTGACCGGCAGCGGAGTCGCGGTGGCCACGCTGCGACCCGACTCGACCGACCGGCAGGCGGGCGGGACGCCGGGCTCGGTCGGGTCGGCGACCTCGATGGGCCCGGGCAAGCCGGCCAGCCCCGGCGCGTCCCCGGGCGCCGACCAGGGCCTCGGCAGCAAGCCCTCGGCGCGTCCGTCGGCCTCCGCGGACGCCGCCGGGCCGGGCTTCACCGGTACGCGACTGACGCTGCCCGGCGCCTCGATCGGTGTGCAGAACGGGGAGACGTTCGGCCAGGCGCTGACCCGGTCCGATCGGACCTTCGGCAAGCTGCGGATGGCCCGGATCTTCTTCCCCGGCCTGCCGCCGGCCTGGTCCGGCAGCCGGGCCGACGTGGTGGACCGGACCGTGGTGGTGTCCTTCAAGGCGTCGCCGCAGGAGGTCAACACCGGCAAGTTCGACTCCCGGCTGACCTCCTGGTTCGCCTCGATCCCGCGCGAGCACAACGTCTACTGGTCGTACTTCCACGAGCCGGAGGACGACGTCGAGCGCGGCGCGTTCAGCACGGCGGCGTACCGGACGGCGTGGAAGCGGATCGCCGGCCTGGCCGACCGGACCGGCAACCCCAAACTGATCAACACGCTGATCCTGATGTGCTGGACGCTCGACCCGAAGTCCGGGCGCAGCTTCGACGCCTTCTACCCGGGCGGCGACGTGATCGAGGCGCTCGGCTGGGACTGCTACAACTGGGGCGCCAAGTGGAAGCGGTACGCCCAGCCGCAGGAGATCTACGGCGCGATGATCAGCAAGTCCAAGGCGCTCGGGAAGCCGTGGGGCGTCGCGGAGACCGGCAGCGACCTGGTCCCGGGTGACTCGGGCACCGGCCGGGCGGCCTGGATCCGGTCGATGACCGGCTTCCTCAACGGCCAGCGGCCGGAGTTCGTGGCGTACTACAACCAGACGGTCAGCCAGGGCGACTTCCGGCTGCTCGACCAGCCGAGCATCCAGGCGTGGAAGTCCTTCTGCGCGGCCTGACCGCAGCGCAACGACGACGGGCGGGCGACCGAGGTCGCCCGCCCGTTTCGCGTACGGCTCAGATGCCCCGGCCGCGCTTGTGCAGCGTGCGCAGCACCCGGTCGGCCTGCACCGCCCGGCTCGCCACCGCCAGCGCCAGGTAGGCGCGCGGCTCCTTCGGGTTGCGGGCCAGCGTGCGCCGGGCCCAGCGGACCGCGTCGCGCCGGTTGCCCATGGCCGCCTGCGCGAAGGCGATCTGCCCGGCGACCCGCGCCTCGCCGTGCGGCACGGTGGCGAACTCCGGGTAGCGGCGCAGCAGCCACTGCAACGCGGTCGAGATGGTCTCCCAGCGCTGCGCGAAGTAGGACCGCTTGTGCCAGCGGACCAGCACGTACGGGCTGTCCACGTTCACCAGCGGGGCGTAGCGGGCGGCGCGGAGCAGGAACTCGTAGTCCTCCGCGTAGCTGCCCGGGATCTGCTCGTCCACCAGCCCGATCGCGTCGAGCAGCGCGGCCCGGCGGATCAGGAACGTGGAGGGGTGCAGCTCGGTGAGCCGGTCGCGCAGCAGCGCCTCCAGCGAGATCCGGGCCCGGTCCAGCGAGCGGTCCACCGTACGGTCGTCGTAGCTGACCCGGATGCCGCAGCTCACCAGCGCGCCGTCCGGGTGTGCGTCGAGCGCCCCGAACTGGGCGGCCAGCTTGCCCGGCAGCCACTCGTCGTCGTCGTCGCAGAACGCCACCCAGTCGCCGGTGGCGGCCTCGATGCCGGTGTTGCGCGCGCCGGCCAGCCCGGCGGTACGGGTATTGGTGACGACCCGGATCCGGCGGTCACCCCGGTCGGTCTCCAGCGACCGGTCCGGCTCGGACTGGTCGTAGACCACGATCGCCTCGATCAGGCCCGGGTGCGCCTGGCTGAGGATCGCGTCGAGCGCCGCACGCAGCAGCTCCGGACGGTCCCGCGTCGGTACGACGACCGAGATGCTCGGCCCACTCATGCTCTCTCCACGGACTCGTCGGATCCCCGCTGGCCCAGATAGCCGTAGCGGACCCGCAGGGGAAGCGTGGCCAGGCTGACCACGGCACGGCTGCGGCGCGGCAGGCGGTCCCGCCACGCCTCGTCCCGGCGTACCGTCAGCGGCCCGCCGCTGAACCGCAGCGGGTTGCCGGCGACGCTGTGCGCGCGGAACGGTGCGGCCGGTTCGGGCGCCGCGCCGGTGTCGTCGGCTCCGGACAGGATGCGCAGCGCCGCCGGGTCGTCCGGCAGGCCGGCGAAGTCCCGCACCCGGCGTACGGTGCCGGCCGGGTCGGCGGTGAAGTCCTCGTACCGCAGCCGCAGCACCTTCGCCCGGGAGGCGAGCAGGTGGAACGCCGCGTTCTGCGCGGTCCACAGCTTGCTCACCTCGAACGGCGAGAAGGTGGGCATGAAGTCCTCGCCGTCGACCACCTCGGGGCGGCGTACCTGCTTGCCCCACGAGTACGCCACCGCCCGGCTGTCCCGGACCAGGTGCAGCACCCGCAGGTCCAGCCCTTCGGCCCAGCGCAACGCGAAGGCGAGCGAGGCGTGCTTGCTGGAGTCCACCACCACCCGGGTGCCGGTCGCCGACAGCGCGGCCCGGTAGATCCGGGTGTACAGGTCGGCGTAGCGACGGACGTCGGCCAACTGCTCCGGCGGGAGCGCGTCCTTGGCGAGCCGGGGGATGTGCCGGGTCCGGTCGACGCGGTCCTTGAGCGCCAGCACGTCGTCCCGGTCGACAGCGGCCCAGCCGCCGAACGCCTGGTCACCGACCTGCCGCCAGAACGGGCAGGCGGTGAACCGATCACCGCAGCCGCACCGCTCGTCAGCGCCGAGCGCCCGCTCCCACAGGTGCACCACCTCGCCGACGGCACACACGTCGGCGCTCTGCGCCAGCAGCAGTTCCAGCAGCGTGGAACCGCTGCGGCCGAGGCCGCCGACGAAGAGGACCCGCGGCGGCGCCGGATCCGGGGCGCTCATCCGCGACGCCCGACGGCTCGCTGCCGTACCCGGCGGGCCACCAGCTCGTCGATCACCGCGCCGACGCGGGCGACCGCCTCGGCGCGCGGGTCCGGGCGGCCCGGGTCGGCGGCCAGGACGAACCGGCTCGGGTCGGCGAGCCCTTCGTCCAGGGCGGCTAGCAGCTCGGTCTCGGACTCGCACAGCCGGACCATGCCGGCCGCGCCCAGACGACGGGAGAACAGCTGCTGATGGTTGTCGACGTGCTCGTCGTGCGACGGGTCGCGGGGCACCACGATCGGCAGGTGGCCGTTGCGCCGGGCCTCGGTGATGGTGGCCGGGCCGCCGTGGCTGACCACGAGCGTCGCCTCCGCCATCGCCCGCTGGAGTTCCTCGTGCCCGAGGAACGGGGTGGCCTCGGGCAGGGCCGGGGTGCGGCTGTGGCCGTACTGGAGGACCAGCCGGACCCCGGTCCTTGCCGCGTGCCAGCGCTCCAGCCAGCCGACCAGCCGGTCGAAGCGGTGCACGTCGGTGCCGACCACGACCAGCACGTACGGTGCCGCGGCACGCCGGTCCCGCTGCCGGGGGATCACAGGAGGTTCCCCACGACGGTGGCCTCGGGGTACATCCGGCGCTGCTCGTCCCACTGCACGAGCATCGCGGAGAGAAAGGGACGGCAGAGCCGGGCGGTGAGCGTCGCGCTGTCGATCCGGTCGTACACCTCGATGTAGACCGTCGGAATCTTGCGCATGCGGGCCGCCACCACGAACGGCAGGGCGACCCCGGCGCCGGTCGTGACCACCGCGTCGACCTGACGCCGGCGGATCACCTTCAGCGCGAGGAACGCGTTGCGTACCAGGTTCTTGACGTTGCGCGTGGTGGGGTGGTGCGCCCAGAGCACGTCCTCGCCGGCGAGCAGCGAGCGCGCGTCGGGGGTGTCGAACGTTACCCATGCGCGGCGCCGATCCCGGTACCACGGTTCCAGGGCCAGGAGCTGGGCCAGGTGCCCGCCACTGGAACCCACCAGCAGGATCTGCCCCGAGTCCTCGGTTGACCCGCTCACCACAGACTTCCTCCCGTACGCGGATGACGCGTCCGGATTTTTTGTGAAAGCCCCTCGGACGCGCCCTGACAACCTACTGGCGCGCCCCTGGGCAACTGAAGGGGCCATTGGACGGATCCTGACGCGCCGGTCGGCTCACCTCTCGATTCCCGTCACTGGGATGTGCATCGACCGACCACCGTCCAGGTCAGCCCGGTGGGCCCCGGGCCCGCCGGGGCGGGCCACCAGAGGAAAGTGAGATGTGTCAGGATTCCGTCACCGCTCCGCACGAGAGCCGTCGGCGACGCCGGCTTGTCCGGGGGCAGGTCGGGCCCGACACCGGGAAACCCGCCGAATGGTCAGCGCCGATCGGCCATTTCTACGCGGGCTGCCCACACCCGGGCAGGCTTACCGGAACATGAGCAGACTTTCCCTCGTCGTTCGGATCGGGGACACTCAAGGCCACGGTCAGGTCCAGCTGTGCCGTGGACTGCCCGGCTCGGTCGAAAGGGAGCGACAGACTCTGATGCCCTCACCCCATTTGGCCGAGAGCGATCCCGACGGTCTTGCCCTGATGGCCTACCTGGGCTGGCTGCGCCGCCGCTGGTGGATCCTGCTGCTCGCCGCGGCCCTCGGCCTGGGCGGCGGACTGGCGCTGAGCCAGATCCAGGAGGCCCGCTACACCTCGACCACGTCGCTGCTGGTGCGCCCGCTCGGCTCGGGCGCGGAGAGCAACCCCAACGCCAAGGTCAACCTCGACACCGAGGCCCAGGTGGTCCGCTCTCTTGTGGTGGCCGAGCGCGCCAAGGCGCTGATGAAGGTCGACACCGGGGCCGACCAGCTCGTCAAGTCGGTGACCGTCAAGGTTCCGCCGAACAGCCAGATCCTTCAGGTGGCGTACGAGGCGAACAGCCCCGAGGGCGCCCAGTCGGGCTCGCACGCGTTCGCCCAGGCGTACCTGGACCTGCGCAAGGCCACTGCGCAGAAGACGCTGGAGAACGAGACCAACGCGCTCAAGCAGCAGATCGCCGACCTGAACAAGGAGCTCAGCGCGGTCGCCGGCCGGATCGCGGCGGCGCCGTCGAACTCGCCCGAGCGGGAGCGGGCCGAGGCCGAGCGGAACGTCCTGACCAGCCAGATCACCAGCCTGAACAACCGGCTCAGCCCGCTGGTGTCGGCCGGCTCCGACCCCGGCGAGATCATCTCCGACGCCCGGCTGCCCGACTCGCCCAGCTCGCCGAACCGCACGCTCAACCTCGCCAGCGGCATCGGCGCGGGCCTGCTGCTCGGCATCGTGCTGGCGCTGGTGCTGGACCGGCTCGACACCCGGATCCGGCGCGGCCGTGACATCTCCGACCGGGTCGGCCTCCCGCTGCTGCTGGAGCTGCCGGTCCGCACGCCCTCGCTCACCGTCCTGCCGGCCACGCACCGGGTCTCCCGCGAGCTGGGCCGGTTGCGCAACGTGCTGCTGTCCGCCGTGCCCGAACCGGCACAGGGCGGACGCGGCCGCCAGCTGTTGATCTGCGACGCCTCGGCCGGCACCGCCGCCGGGTTCGTCGCCGCCAACCTCGCCGCCGCGTACGCCCGCACCGGCCAGCAGGTCGCGCTGATCACCACCAAGCCCGACTCGACGCTGGGCACCATCACCGGGGTGGCCGAGGGGCGGCACAACCTGGCCTCGGTGCTGCGCCGCGACGTGCCGCCGCTCAAGGCGCTCGCGCCGGTGCCAGGGCTGGGCCAGCTCCGGGTGCTGGTGCCGGGCGACCTGGACGCGGAGGTCGAGCTGCCGGTCGCCGGGCTGCTGGAGATCCTGCACGAGCTGTCCGCGCGCTTCGACCACGTGATCATCGAGACCGCGCAGCCCACGTTCGCCGTGGAGGCCCAGGCCCTGGGCCGGTACGTCGACGCCGTGATCATGGTGGCCGAGGCGGGCAAGACCCGTAGCGGCGAGATCACCGCCGCGTTGCAGCAGTTCGAGCAGGTCAACGCCCCGGTGATCGGTGCCGTGCTGGCCCCGCGCCTGCCCGCACCCGCGGCCGACGCCACGCGGCCGGCGTCCTCGGGCAGCTCGGGTGCCGCGGGCGCGTCGAGCGCCCCGGCGGCACCGGCCAACCGGCCCAAGCCCCGGCCGAGCCCCGGCCCGTCCGCCGAGTCGACGATGGTGCTGCCGCGGATGCAGTCGTCCCGGCCCGGCCCGGCCAAGCCGGCTCCGGGCAAGGCCACCCCGCCGGCCAACCCCGGCAGCGCGAGCACCCCGAGCACCCCGGGCACCTCGAGCACCCCGGGCAAGCCGGTACCGCTCAACGGCACCGGCGGCACCTACCGCTCCCGGGGTGACGGCGACGGCCGCAGCTACGCCCTCGACTCCGGCGAGGATCTGGGGTGAACCGCCGGCAGATGCTCCGCGCCGCCATCGCTCCCGCCGTCGTCCTCGGCGTCGGGACCGGGTGCAGCGAGCCCGAGCCCGAGCCGGGCAACGTCAAGGTGGTGGACCCGGGCGACGTCACCGCCTCGCCGTCCGCGGCCAGTGCCTCACCGACCCTGCCCACCGGCCCGCTCACCGGCGCGCCGGTGAGCACCCCGGCCGCCGCCACCCGCCAGGCGGTCGCGGTGCCGCTGCGGGTGAGCCCCGCGACCACCCCGGCCGGCCTGGACGCGGCCGACCTGGTCTACGCCGAGTTCGCCGAGTCCGACACGCTGCACCTGACCGCCGTTTTCCACTCCAGGGACGCCACCAAGATCGGCCCGGTCACCGAGATCCGGCCGGTCGACATCCGGTCGCTCGCGGTGCTGCGCCCGTTCGTCGGGTACGACGGCGGCCCCACCGGCTTCCTCACCCAGTTCGAGAACTCCGAGCTCGACGGCGTCACGCCCGACGACGACAGCAAGGTCTTCTCCGGCGACTACACCTCGACCGCCGCGCTGCTCAAGGCGGCCCCGAAGGGCGGCCAGCCGCCGACCCCGCCGATCGACCACGCCGACGAGGGCGACGCGCTCGCCGTCCGCGACCTCGTGCCGGCCACCGAACTCACCGTCACCGTCTCCGGCGGCCCGCCGATGGTCTGGCGGTACGACCAGGCGAAGTCCGTCTGGGCCGGCAAGGTCGGCAAGGTCACCGTGACCGCCGCCTCCGTCATCGTGCTGACGATGGAATACCGCACGCTGGACGTCCGCAATCCGTCCCCGCGCTCGCTGCCCTCGGCGAACGTCTTCGGTGAGGGCGCGGTGCTGGCGGTGTCCGGGCCGAACAGCGCCAAGGGCCGGTGGCGCAAGCCCGGCCTGGGCATGGTCTGCACGCTCGCCGACAACGGCGGCGACCTCCTGCGCCTCCAGCCCGGCAACGCATGGGTGATCTACACGCCGACCACCGCCAAGGTCTCCGTGAAATGAGCACCGCCACCCCGCCCCGCACCGCGCGCGGGACGGTCCCGGTCGGGGCGGTCTCGCCGCCGGACGGGAACCGCCTGCGGCCGGTGACGGTACGGCCGGAGAGCTGGTCGTGGCGGCTGCCGACGGCATGGCCGCTGATCTCGGTCTTCCTGCTGTACCCGTTGTGGTGGGTGCTCGGCGTGTCGAGCTTCGTCTTCGTCATCTTCGCGGTGCCGATGGTGGCGCAGATGCGCAAGCGGGGCCCGATCCGGGTGCCGCCCGGCTTCGGGATCTGGATGGTCCTGCTGCTGTGGGTGTTCCTGTCCGTGCTCACCCTCGACCTGACCGCGCCGAACACGCTGCCGCCCGGCGGCAGCGGCAAGTACATCGGCTGGGGCATCCGGCTCGCCAACTACGTCGCCATGACCGTGACGATGCTCTACGTCTACAACCTGCGGGAGCGGGATCTGTCCCAGCGCCGGATGGTCCGGCTGTTCGGGTTCATGGGCGTGGTCGTGGTGCTCGGCGGCTGGATCGGCTCGCTGTTCCCGAACCTCACGTTCGTCGCGCCGCTGCGTTCCGTCCTGCCCCAGTCGATCGCCGATCACCCGTACGTCACCTCGCTCATGGAGATCAAGTTCGCCCAGGTGCAGCAGGTGATCGAGGGGGAGGCAAGCTCACCCCGCCCGTCCGCGCCGTTCACCTACACGAACTCGTGGGGCCAGAACACCGCGATCCTGCTGGTCTGGCTGATCGTCGGCTGGGTCGTACTGGGCAAGCCGCTGCGCCGTACCGCGGGCATGGCGATCGCCCTGGCCGCGATCTTCCCGATCGTCTACTCGCTGAACCGCGGCCTGTGGATCGGCCTCGGCATCGCCGCCGCGTACGTCGCGCTGCGGCTCGCGCTGCGCGGCCGGATGGTGGTGCTCGGCGGGCTCGCCCTGGCGGTCGGGCTGATCGGGGTGCTGATCGTCGCCACACCGCTCGGCCGCACCTTCGACGAACGCCTCGCGAACGGGCACAGCGACGACATCCGGACCACGCTGTCCCAGGGCGCGGTGACCGCGGCCAACCACTCGCCGGTCCTCGGGTACGGCGGCAACCGGGCGCTGATCGGCAGCAACCGGTCCATCGCCATCGGCAAGTCCGAGGACTGCAAGCAGTGCGGCAACCGGGAACTGGGCAGCAACGGCCAGGTCTGGGCGCTGCTCGTCGGGCAGGGCTGGGTCGGCGCCATCTGCTACAACGCCTTCTTCCTCTACTGCATCTGGCGCTACCGGCGCGACCACAGCGCGATCGGGATCGCCGGCACCCTCGTGCTCATCCTCATGCTGTTCTTCCAGTTCACCTACGGTGCGATGGAAGCGACACTCGCCTACGCCCTGATCACGGTCGCCCTGCTGGCCCGCAACGACCGGATACGCCGGTCGCTCGCGCCGGAGCCACCCCAGGGCACGATCGCCGGGCTACGGGCCCGACTGAAAAAGACCGGTGACCACTGATGGTGTTCCGCGTACCCCCGGACGGCGACGGCCGTGCCGCGTACCTCGGTGAACTGGCCGGGCTGATCTGGCCCGCGCCGGCCGAGCCCAGCCTGCGGCGCGGCGGCGCCGGCTGGGTGGTGGTGCCCTCGGCGTCCCGCCCCCGGCTGCTCGTGCCGACCGGCTCGGGCCGCGCGGCGGCGAGCGCGGTCCGGCACTC
Source organism: Micromonospora sp. WMMB482 (assembly GCF_019038635.1). Classification (NCBI taxonomy): domain Bacteria; kingdom Bacillati; phylum Actinomycetota; class Actinomycetes; order Micromonosporales; family Micromonosporaceae; genus Micromonospora; species Micromonospora sp. WMMB482. The sequence continues at coordinate 2,251,153 of NZ_JAHOPD010000020.1, forward strand.
CACCGAGGCCGTCGGCCGCAAGGCCAAGCTGGTCCGGCAGGGGCTGTCAACCGCGTTCCGGCTCGGGCTGGGCCCGCTGGTGTTCCGCGACCGGCTCGTGGTCGACGGCGGCGGGCTGGACGCGTACCTGACCGAGGTGCTCGGTGAGCCGGCGCTCGTGAGCCTGCACATCGGGCCGGCCCGGGCGAACCGCAAGCCGGTGCTGCAACTGCTCGCCCCGGACGGCCGGGCCCTCGGGTACGCCAAGCTCGGCGTCGACGCGCTGACCCGCGCGCTGGTGCACGCGGAGGCGGAGGCGTTGCGCCGCCTCGCCGAGGTGCCGCTCGGGCCGGTGGTGCCGGCCGGGGTACGCCATCACGGCGACTGGCACGGTCACGCGCTGCTCGTGCAGGAGGCGCTACCGGTGCGGCTGCCCCGGGCCGCCCCGGCCGCGGCGGAGGCGGCCGAACGCGCGGCCATGGTGGCGGTCGCCGGCTGTCTCGGCGTACGCCGGCAGTCGTGGGCGGGCAGCGGGCACGCGGCCCGGCTCACCACGGCGGTGGACGCGCTCGGACCCCGGCCGGAGGCCGGGCGGCTGCGCGCGGCACTGAAGTCCGTCGCGGACGCCGACCCGGTGGTGGCCTTCGGCGCCTGGCACGGGGACTGGAACGGCGGCAACAGCGCGGTGCTGGCCGACGGCCGGGTGCTGGTCTGGGACTGGGAACGGTTCGAGGCGGACGTGCCGGCCGGGTACGACGCGCTGCACCTGGCGGTGCAGGGCGCGATGAGCCACGACGGGGTGGAGCCGGTCGAGGCGGCCCGGGCGCTGATCGCCGGCGCCGGGCGCACCCTGGCGCCGTTCGACCAGACCGGCGGGGGCGCCGATCTGGTCGCCGTGCTCTACCTGGTGGAGCTGGCAGCGCGCTACCTGCGGGACCGGCAGGCGGAGGCGGGTGCGCGACTGGGGCACGTCGACACCTGGCTGCTGCCCGCCGTCGAGGAACATCTGGCCCGCCGGGCCGGGTGAGAGTGAGGAGTGGGGACGTGACGGTGGCCAAGGAGCAGGCGCTCCGCGCGGTGAAGTCGGTGAGCCGGACGGTCGGCCGGTTGACCGCCGGTTCGCGGTTGGTGCCGGGATTCCTGATCGTGGGAGCGCAGCGCTGCGGCACCACCTCGCTGTTCAAGACGCTCTCGCAGCATCCCGGTGTGCTGCCGCCCGCGTACCACAAGGGCGTGCACTACTTCGACATGGACTACCACCGGGGGATGAGCTGGTACCTCGGGCACTTCCCCACCACCGGCAAGGCCGAGGCGGTGAAGGCCCAGATCGGGGTACGCGGGATCACCGGCGAGTCCAGCCCGTACTACATGTTCCACCCGCTGGCCGGGCAGCGGATCGCCCGGGACCTGCCCTCGGTGAAGCTGCTGGTGCTGCTGCGTGACCCGGTGGAGCGCGCCTACTCCGCGCACTCGCACGAGCTGGCCCGCGGCTACGAGACCGAGACCGACTTCGAGCGGGCGCTGGCGCTGGAGGAGTCCCGTACGGCCGGTGAGCGGGAGCGGATGATCAGCTCCGCGTCGTACGCCAGCGAGCACCTCCAGCACAACGCGTACCTGGCCCGGGGCCGCTACATCGAGCAGCTGGAGCGCCTGGAGGCGCTCGTCGGCCGGGACCGCATGCACGTCATCGACAGCGACGACTTCTTCGCCGACCCGCGTCCCTCCTTCGACGCGGTCTGCGACTTCCTCGGGCTGCCCCGCTGGGCGGACATCGCGTTCGGCAAGCACAACTCGCGCTCCCGCTCGCCCATGTCGGCGGAGCTGCGGACCCGGCTGGAGGACCACTTCGCCCCGTACGACGAGCGGCTGGCGGCGTGGTGGGGACGCGTGCCGTCGTGGCGGCGGTGACCCGGGCGGACGCCAGCGGCACCCCGACGCTCACCGCACCGCCGCCCGGGCCGGGCGGAGGGCTGGGCGGCGCGGCCCGGCAGGGCTTCGCCAACCTGGTCGGGGTCGGGCTGGCCGCGGTGGCCGGTTTCGGCCTGAACATCGTCATCGCCCGCGGCTGGTCGGTCCGCGAGGCGGGCATGTTCTTCGCGGCCACCAGCGCGTTCATGATCGCCGCGTCGGCGGCCCGGCTCGGCACCGACGTCGGCACCGTCTACTTCGTCAGCCGCCAGCGCACGCTCGACCGCCGCGACCAGATCCGGGGCACGATCCTGGTCGGATTGCTGCCGGTGCTCGTGGTCGGCACGCTGCTCGGGGTGGCCGGCTGGCTGGCCGCACCGGCGCTGGCCCGGGCCACCATGCCGGAGGCCGGGCCGGAGGCGGTGACCGCGCTGCGCATCCTGCTGGCGTTCGTGCCGCTGGCCGCGCTGAACGACTACGCGCTCGCCGCCTGCCGCGGCTTCGGCCAGATGCGCCCGCTGCTCACAGTGGAACGGCTCGGTCGCACGCTCGTGCAGTTCCTGGGTGTGGCGGTCGCCGCGTGGCTCGGCCTGTCCGCCACCGCCGCGCTGCCGCTGGCCTGGGTGGTGCCGTACCTGATCGCCGCGGCGGTCGCGCTGCTCTGGCTGAGCCGGCTGGTCGGCCGGGCCGGGCGGCAGGTGACCCGGCCGGTGCCGGCGCGCGAGCTGGCCGGGCCGTTCTGGCGGTTCACCGGTCCCCGCGCGGTCAGCAGCCTGGCCGCGATCGTCGTGCAGCGGCTGGACATCGTGCTGCTCAGCGCGTTGCGCGGGCCGGCGGACGCGGCGATCTACACGGCCGCGACCCGGTTCCTGGCGCTGGGTCAGCTCTCCAGCGTCGCGCTGTCCAGTTCGGTGCAGCACCGGCTGGCCGCCGCGTTCGCCCGCGACGACCGGGCCGAGGCGCGCCAGCTATACCAGGCCGCCACCGGCTGGCTCGTGCTGCTCTCCTGGCCCGCGTACCTGATCTTCGCGGCGTTCGCCACGCCGATGCTGGCGCTGTTCGGATCCGGGTACGGCGACGGCCGCCGGGTCGTGGTGCTGCTGGCGCTGACCATGCTGCTGGCCACCGGCTGCGGCATGGTCGACATGGTGCTCAACATGGCCGGGCGCACCGCGTGGACGTTCTACAACGCGATGGCCGGGACCGTGCTCAACGTGGTCGGCAACCTGGTGCTCATCCCGCGTTACGGCATCCTCGGCGCGGCCCTGGCCTGGACCGTCTCCATCCTGGTCACCAACCTGGTACCGCTGACCCAGCTCTGGTGGTCGATGCGGCTGCACCCGTTCGGCGCGGGCACCCGGGCCGCGATGGCGCTGGCACTGGTCGCGCTGGCCGTGCCGCTGGGCGTGGCGACGCTGCTCGGGGCCGGTCCGCCGGTGCTCGCGCTGGTGGCGGTCGCCGGGCTGGTCGCGTACCTGGCGGGCGCATGGCGCTGGCGGCGCACCCTGCACCTCGACGCGCTGCGTGCCCTGCGCCGTGGCCGCAACCGGGCCGGGGCGGACCCGGCCGCCCCGTCCTGACCGATCCTGCGTACCGATGGGACCTTCGATGACAAGCGACTCCCCCCTCGCCCCGCACTCCGGCCTGTCCACCGTGAAGGCCGCGAAGCTCGCCGCGGTGGGGCTGCTGGCGGACCGCAAGGAACGCCGCGAGCTGGAACGGCCGGTGGAGGGGGGCGGTCGCCGGCTCACCCTGAAGGTGGAGCGGCCGATCTTCATCCTCGGCGCCCCGCGCTCCGGCACCACGTTCCTCGGCAGTTGCGTCGGCGCGCTGCCGGACGTGTCGTACCACTTCGAACCGCGCCTGACCAAGGCGGTCGCCCGTTGTGTCTACGAGGGAAGCTGGACGCCGCAGCGGGCCGCCCGCTACTTCCGCGGCTACTACGGGGCACTGCTCGCCGCGTCCGGGCACGGCGGGCTGCGCTTCGCCGAGAAGGACCCGGAGAACTGCTTCATCGTGCCGTTCCTGACCGAGGTCTTCCCGGACGCGGTCTTCCTGCACGTCTACCGGGACGGCCGGGACGTGGCGGTGTCGCACGCCGAGCAGCCCTGGCTGAACGCCGCGTCCACTGGCACCGGTCGCAGCGGCCGGGGCGGTACGCCCTGGGGCGCCGCGCCCCGGTTCTGGGTGGAGCCGGAGCGGCGCGACGAGTTCACGCAGGTCTCCGACCTGGGCCGGTCGGCCTGGATGTGGCGGCGGTTCACCGGAAGCGCGCTCACCCAGCTCGCCGAACTGCCCGCGGAGCGGGTGCGGCACCTGCGGTACGAGGACGTCGTCACCCACCCGGCCGAGGCCGCCGAGATCGTGGCCGACTTCCTGGAGGTCGGTGACCCGGCCGGGCGGGAGGCGCTGCACGCCCGCTTCGCCAAGGCACGGCCGGGCTCGGTGGGCCGCTGGCGGCAGCGGCTGACCGAAAAGGATCTGGCCGACGTGATGGCTCAGGCCGGGCCGCTGCTGACGCGACTCGGCTACCCCGCCTGAGCGCCGCGTCACAGGTAGAGTGCCAGGGGTCGCCCGCCCGGCCCGGCGAGCCTCTCCGCCCCCGCGGATCCGTCAGGGCCCAATACCGTGGCCGGCGACCATCCTGGGGAGAGGTTGCGGTGGTACGACGGTTACGACTGACGATGGCTGCCGTGCTGGGCCTGGCCTTCCTGGCGCCGGCAGTGGCGGCCTGTGACATCGGCTCGGAGCGATCCGACGAGTCGACGACGGCGTCGGCGCCGCCCCCGCCGACTGTGACACCGCGGACCGCGCCGGTCCGCACCACCGGGCGCGGGCCGGAGCCACCCGAGAAGGGTGCCTGGCTCGGCACCTGGGTCAAGCCGCAGTACCACAACGCCAGCGGGCGGGCCGCCGCGTTCGACGACTTCAACCGGGCGGCTGGCGGCAAGCTCGCCATCGCGCACATGTTCCACGAGTGGAACGAGCCGTTCCCGAGCGCCACCGAGCAGTTGTTCCAGAGCCGGGGCAAGCTCCAGATGATCTCGTGGCAGGGCACCGACACCCGGTCCACCGTCAGCGGCGTCTACGACGCGCTGATCCGGGAACGCGCCAAGGACGTCAAGGAGTTCGGCGTTCCGGTGCTGCTGCGCTACCGGTGGGAGATGGACCGGCCGAACCTGGCGGCGAGCATGCACTCGCCGGAGGACTACGTCGCGGCCTGGAAGCACGTCCGCGGCATCTTCACCGAGATGGGGGTCACCAACGCCGGGTGGGTGTGGTGCCCGCACGCGGACGGCTTCGCCGAGCCGCAGCGCCGGGCCGCCGCCTACTACCCCGGCGACGACCAGGTCGACTGGCTCTGCGCCGACGTCTACCCCAGTCCGGAGTGGAACAGCTTCTCCAATCGCATGGACCACTTCATGGCCTTCGCCAAGAAGCACCCGCGGCCGGTCATCATCGGCGAGTACGGCCTGACCCAGGACGGGCGGCCGGGCCAGCGGGCCGACTGGATGCGCGAGGTCGGGCCGTACCTGAAGAAGCACCCGCAGATCAAGGCGGCGGTCTACTTCGCGGCCCGGCAGACGGAGAAGCCCATCTACGACAGCACGTTCGGCGACGACCCGGAGAGCGAGCAGGTCTTCCGGGAGATGGCGACCGATCCGTACTTCCAGCCACCGATGCCCGACCTGAGTGTTTCCTCAGGAACACCCTCCGTGTCCGGGGACTGATCGTCGCTCGTCTTTTCGTGTGACCCGGCGCGTTTCCTCGGTCAAAAAGGCCCGACCCGGGTGGACGGGCGACGGCCGAATGCGAGAAGGTATTGCTCTCACGTCTGCGGTCGGTCGAGTGACACCCCGCCTCATGTCGGCACCGACCACGACCGCAGCGCCTCCGACGTTTCCCCCCGGAGTAGCCTGTGGCTTCCTCGATCCTGAGACACCGCTCGGTGTCCGCCTTCGGCGCTGCCGTGCTCGGCATCGCCACCTTGTTCACACCGGTGCCGGCGCTCGCCGCGCCGGCCACGGCGCCCGCGCCCGACCACAGCACGATGGTCGGCGAGGTGCCCTCGGACAAGACGCCGAACATCAACGACGGCAACGTCGTGGCCATCCACGACGCCGGCAGCAAGGTGATCGTCGGCGGCTCGTTCACCAACGCGCAGAACCGGGGTTCCTCACCCACCCCGGTCGACCGCCGCGGACTGCTCGCCTTCGACAAGGCGACCGGCAAGATCGACAACGCGTTCGCGCCGGTGCTCGACGGTGACGTCACCGCCATCGTCGCCGGTCCGACCCCGGGCACGGTCTACGTCGCCGGCAAGTTCAACAAGGTCGGCGACAAGAACTTCCGCAAGCTGGCGCTGCTGAACGTCGCGGACGGCACCCCGGTCGACGGGTTCAAGGGCCCGGCGTTCAACGGCACCGTGAACGACATCGCGCTCGTCGACGGCCACCTGCTGGTCGGCGGCATCTTCACCACGGTGACCGCGACGACCAACCGCAACGGGCTGGCCTCGCTCAACCCGACCACCGGCGCGGTGGACGACTACCTCACCGTGTCGCTGACCGAGCACCACAACTGGACCCCGACCAACAACGGTGCCTCGGCCGGTGTCGGCGTGGAGAAGTTCACCGTGTCCCCCGACGGCAAGCACCTCGTGGCGATCGGCAACTTCAAGAAGGCCGACGACGTCGTGCACGACCAGATCGTGCGGATCAACCTGGGCGAGAGCTCGGCGACCGTCGCCGACTGGAACACCGACGGCTACTCCGCGGCCTGCAAGTACTCCGCGTTCGACTCGTGGGTGCGCGACATCCAGTTCTCTCCGGACAGCAAGTACTTCGTCGTGGTCACCACCGGCGCGTCGTACCCGGGCACGCTCTGCGACTCCGCGGCCCGCTGGGAGACCGACGCCACCGGCGACGGCCAGAAGCCGACCTGGACGAACTTCAGCGGCGGAGACACCTTCCTCTCCGTCGGCATCAGCGAGAAGGCCATCTACGTCGGCGGTCACTTCCGCTGGTCGAACAACCCGCTCGCCCGCGACAAGGCCGGACCGGGCGCAGTGCCGCGGGCCAGCATCGCAGCGCTCGACCCGGTGAGCGGCCTGCCGCTTTCCTGGAACCCGGGCCGCCACCCGCGCGGCTACGGCGTCACCGAGATGCTGGTGACCCAGGAGGGACTCTGGCTCGGCAGCGACCAGGAGTACATCGGCGACTTCGAGTACCAACGCAAGCGGGTCGCCTTCTTCCCGCTCGACGGCGGCGACGCCCCGCACTCGACCAGCACCAAGGGTCTGCCGGGCGACGTCTACCAGGCCGGTCGCGCGGCGCAGACCGAGGTGCTCTACCGGGTGAACGCCGGTGGTCCGGCCATCCCGGCCACCGACGGCGGGCCGGACTGGGCCGCCGACAGCGCCACCGCGCCCAGCCCGTACCACAACACCGGCAACCAGGCCAGCAGCTACCCCACGAACGCGACGTTCGACCCGACCGTGCCGGCGAGCACGCCGGCCACGCTGTTCAACACCGAGCGGTGGGACGAGTCGACCGCGCCGGACATGCAGTGGGACATCCCGGTCGCGGCCGGCACCCGGGTCGACGTCCGGATCTACATGGCCAACCGCTGGGCCGGCACCAGCAAGGCGGGTGCCCGCAAGTTCGACGTGAGCGTCGACGGCGTGCTCAAGCTGAACGACTTCGACCCGGTCGCCGCCGCCGGCGGGACCGACCGCGGCACCATGCAGTCCGTCTCGGTGGTCAGCGACGGCGTGGTCGACATCGACTTCGGCCGGGTGCTCCAGAACCCGCTGCTGCACGGCATCGAGATCGTCAAGACCGCGCCCACGCCGGACGCCTCCGACGTGCTCTACCGGGTCAACGCGGGCGGCGACCAGCTGGCCGCGCCGAGCGGCCCGGCCTGGGCCGCGGACACCGCCGCCGCGCCGAGCACTTACCACAACGCCGGCAACCAGGCGTCCAGCTACCCCACGAACGTCTCGCTCGACGGCACGGTGCCGTCGGGCACGCCGGTCGAGCTGTTCAACGCGGAGCGGTGGGACGAGTCGACCGCACCGGACATGCAGTGGGACTTCCCGGTCCCGGCCGGCACTCCGGTGCAGGTGCGTCTCTACCTGGCGAACCGCTGGGCCGGCACCGCCACCGCCGGCAAGCGCAAGTTCAACGTGACGATCGACGGCGTGGTCAGGCTCAGCAACTTCGACCCGATCGCCGCGACCGGCGCCACCAACCGGGGCACCATGCGCGCGTTCCCGATCACCAGCGACGGCAACATCGACATCGACTTCGGTCGCGTCCTGGAGAACCCGCTGGTGCAGGGCATCGAGATCGTCAAGCTGCCCCCGGTGCCGCCGGCCACCACAGTCGACAGCATCACCAAGCGCTCGTACGACGGTGCGACCTCGGTCGGCAGCGCGATGTCGGTGTCGAACGCGGACAACACCCGCTGGTCGGGCGTCAAGGGCGCGTTCTGGGTCGGCGGTGACCTGTTCTACGGCGTCGGCGGCGACCTCTACAAGCGCTCGTTCGACGGCACCGAGTTCGGCACCCCGAAGAAGCTGGACCCGTACCACGACGCCAAGTGGGACCTGGTCGTCACCGGCTCCGCCCCGGAGGGCTCCACCTACGCCGGCATGACCGGCAACTTCTCCGCGGAGCTGCCGAACGTGACCGCGATGTTCTACAAGGCCGGACGGATCTACTACTCGCTGGCCGGTCAGAGCACGCTGTTCTGGCGCGGGTTCGCGCCGGACACCGGCACCGTCGGCGCCGAGCGCAACACGGTCACCGGCACCACCGCCTTCGCCGACGCGGGCGGCCTGTTCCTGGACGGCGACACGCTCTACGTCGTCTCCCGGAGCACCGGCAACCTGTCCTCGATGGCGTGGTCCGACGGCGTGCCGACCGGCTCCGCCACGGTGCGCAGCGGTCCGGGCGTCGACGACGTGGACTGGCGCGGCACCTCGGTCTTCGTCGGCCCCTGACGGGCGGGCACGACCGAAACGGAACAGACACGACGATGGCCCGGCCGATATCGGCCGGGCCATCGCCCTTTCTCCGGCGCCGCTCGCGCCGGACAGGATCAGGTACGGGTCGGCGCGTGCTCCCCCGCCCAGACCCGCATCAGATCCCGTACCGAGATGACTCCCGCCACCTCCCGGCCGTCGAGCACGACCAGGTGACGGAACCCGCCCCGGGCCATCGCCGCGGCTGCCTCCTCGACCGTCCAGTCCGGGCCGGCGTAGACGACGTCCCAGGTCAGGTGTGCCCCGGTGCGCTCGACATCCGGGTCGAGCCCGGCGCCGATCGCCTTCAGCACATCGCGTTCGGTCATGATCCCGACCCCCTCGGAGTCCGGGTCGATCACGACCGCCGACCCGACACCGCGGGCCGACATCATCCGGGCCGCCTGCCGGAGCGTGTGCTCCGGCCCGACCACGAGTACCTCGCTGGACATCGCTTCCCGTACCTGCATCACACATCACCCCTGTGGGACGGCGACTGAGTACGGACATGGTGGGCCCTCGATGCGTACCGGGACAAGAACGGGCATCGCTCCGGACGGCCCGGATGGCTACTGTCGGAGGGTGCCCACCGAGCCCCTCCGCTGCACCGGCGCGCTGATCGTCGACGACGACGGCCGCATCTTCATCCAACGCCGATCCCCCGACCGACGCCTTTTCCCGAACTGCTGGGACATCGTCGGCGGCCACCTCGAACCGGGCGAGGAGATCGACGACGCGCTGCGCCGGGAGGTCACCGAGGAGACCGGCTGGGCCGTGTCGCACGTGCTCGGCCTGGTCGGCGAATACCGTTACACCGCCGACGACGGGCTGACCCGGGTGGAGACCGACTTCCTGGTCCGGGTCGACGGCGACCTGAGCCGGCCCCGGCTGGAAGCCGGCAAGCACACCGAGTTCCGCTGGCTGGCGGAGTCGGAGATCGCGCTGCTCGACGAGCACCGCGACGTCAACGACGGACTGATCCGGCGGATCGCCGAGGACGGCTTCGCCGCGCTGCGCTCGATCGGGCTGACGGGCTGAACCACTGCGGGCCCGTGCCCGGCGATATCCTCGCCGGGTGGAAACGGGTCGAGAAGAGGAGCGTGTCGGCATGATCGGGATGGTGCTCGCCGCGGGAGCGGGGCGCCGGCTGCGGCCGTACACCGACACCCTGCCCAAGGCCCTGGTGCCGGTCGACGGGGAGACCACCATCCTCGACATCGCGCTGCGCAACCTCGCCGAGGTGGGGCTGAACGAGGTCGTGATCGTGGTCGGCTACGCGGCCGACGCGGTGCGGCAGCGCCAGGCCGCCCTGGAGGAGAAGTACGGCGTCACGATCACCCTGGTCCACAACGACAAGGCCGAGGAGTGGAACAACGCGTACTCGCTCTGGCTGGCGCGGGAGCACTTCTCCCGTGGTGTGCTGCTCGTCAACGGCGACACCGTGCACCCGGTGAGCGTGGAGAAGACGCTGCTGGCCGAGCGCGGCCCGGGCATCCTGCTCGCCGTGGACACGCTCAAGCCGCTGGCCGAGGAGGAGATGAAGACCACCTTCGACGCCGCCGGCCAGCTCACCCGCATCACCAAGCTGATGGACCCGGGCGAGGCGTACGGCGAGTACATCGGTGCGACGCTCATCGAGCCGCAGGTGGCCGCGCCGCTCGCCGACGCGCTGGAGGCGACCTGGCGGCGCGACCCGAACCTCTACTACGAGGACGGCTACCAGGAGTTCGCCGAGCGCGGCGGCGAGGTGCGGGCGGCCCCGATCGGTGACGTCTCCTGGGTCGAGGTCGACAACCACGCCGATCTGGCCCGGGCGCGGGAGATCGCGTGCCGCTACTAGCCCGCAGCGTCCTCACCCCGCTGCACATCGACGTGCGGCGGGGCGCGGTGGCCGACCTGGCGGCGATTCTCTCCGACGGGCGGATCTCCGCCGGCGGCGACGTCGCAGTGGTGGTCGGGCCGGGGCAGGGCGAGCGGATCGCCGAGCTGATCCGGCCATCGCTGCGCTCGGCCGACGTGTTCACCGTGGCCGGGGGCACGCTCGACGCCGCCGACGACCTGGGGGCGAAGCTGCGCACCCGGTCGTACGACGCGGTGGTCGGCATCGGCGGCGGCAAGACGATCGACGTGGCCAAGTACGCGGCGACCCGGCGCGGGCTGCCGATGGTGACGGTGGCGACCGCACTCGCGAACGACGGCATCGCCTCGCCGGTGGCGAGTTTGATCACCGAGGGCCTGAAGGGCTCCTACGGGGTGCACATCCCGATCGCGGTGATCGTGGACCTGGACTTCGTGGAGGCCGGGCCGGAGCGGCACAACCGGGCCGGCATCGGCGACGTGGTGAGCAACATCAGTGCGCTCGCGGACTGGGAACTGGCCCGGCGGGTACGTGGCGAGCCGGTCGACGGGCTGGCCGCCTCACTGGCCCGAGCCGGCGCGGAGGCGGTGCTGAACCACCCCGGTGACATGAGCGACGACGCGTTCGTGACCGTTCTGGCCGAAGCGTTGATCTCCAGTGGGCTGGCTATGGCCGTCTGCGGCACCAGCCGTCCGTCCAGCGGCGGCTGCCACGAGATCATGCACGCGATCGACGCGCTGTTCCCCGGCACCGCCTCGCACGGCGAGCTGGCCGGCCTCGGCGCGTTGTTCTGCACGTTCCTGCGCGGCGACGAGCGCCGGTTCGCCGAGATGGCGGCCTGCCTGACCCGGCACGGGCTGCCCCGGCTGCCGTCGGAGGTCGAGCTGACCGACGACCAGTTCGTCGAGGCGGTGCAGTTCGCGCCGGCCACCCGGCCGGACCGCTACACCATCCTCGAACACCTCGCGATGTCCGCTACCGAGACGCGGGAGCGGCTGGCAGACTACGCCGGTGCCCTCCGCGACCACATTGGCTGAGCCCCGCCCCACCGTCGCCGACTTCCACCGGGTCAACCGGGGAGGCGGCCTGTTCAGCGAGTCGATCAGCCAGTGGATCGGGGCGGCCTTCGCGCTGGCCGCCCAGCGCCTGGGGCTGCGCCCGACCGCGCTGACGCTTACCAACCTGGTGCTGGGGCTGGCCGCCTCGATCACTGTGGTGGCGCTCGCCGACGACGTGGCCGCCGGCACCGTACCGGCCTGGGTGGTCGGGCTGGTCGCCCTGGTCGCCTGGCAGATCGCGTACGCGCTCGACTGCGCCGACGGGCAGCTCGCCCGGGTGACCGGTCAGCGCAGCGCGGCCGGTGCCCGGATCGACGTGCTCTGCGACGTGGCCGCCCAGATCGCGCTGGTGGCCGCCATCGGTGCGACAGCGGTGGCGCAGCGGCCGTCCACGCCGGTCTGGCTGGTGGCGGTGTTCGCCGGGACCTGGATGGTCAACCTGGTGACGTCGGTGATGCAGTCCGGGCCGAACGCGGCGAGCATGGTCACCTCGACGTCGCTCCCGGTACGCCTGGTGAAGCTGGTCCGCGACTACGGCGCGGTGATCTTCGTGGCCGGCCTGGTGCTGGCCTTCGCGCCCGCGCTGGCGTTCTGGCTGATGGTCGCGTTCACTGTGGTCAACGGCGGCTTCCTGCTGGCGAGCATCGCGTTCTCCGCCCGCGCCTCCCTGCGGTAAGGAAGGGCCCCCTATTAACGCCTCGTGCATTGAAAGGGGCCCTTCCTAACACCTGGGTCAGCGCGCAGGCCGCCCCCCGGCCAGGCCCGCGTAGATGTCGATCAGGCGCTTGGTGATCACGTCGGGGTGGAAGGTGCGCTCGTAGCGGGACCGGGCCGGACCGGCGAGCATCCCCGCCTCGGTGGCGGCCAGCGGCAGCGCGGCGGCGAGCGCGTCCACCTCGGGCGCCACCACCCAGCCGGCCTCGCCGCGCTGCACCCCGGACGGCAACGCGACCCGCCCGTCGCCCGGCGCCGCGGTGGCCACCTCGGCCGGGCCGGTGCCGGCGGGCTCACGCGGGCCGTCCGCGCCCACCAGGTAAGGGATGCCGCCGAGCGCGGTCCCGAGCACCGGCCGCCCGGCTGCCAGCGCCTCGATGATCACCGTGGGCAGCACGTCGTGCCAGGTGGAGGTGGCCAGCACCACGGAGCTGTCGGCCAGCGCCGCGCGTACCCCGGAACGGTCGAGCTGGCCCAGGTAGAGCACGTCGGGCCGCTCGGCGGCGGCCGCCTCGGCCAGCGGACGCAGCTCGCCGTCACCGGCGATGCGCAGCGGGCCGAGCGCGCCCACCGGATGCCGCCGCCACGCCGCGAGCAGCAGGTTCAGGCCCTTCTCCGGGCTGAGCCGGCCCATGAAGAGGAAGCCGTTCCCGGCCGGCACCGGGGTGCCCGGGTCGGGCACCGCGTTCGGCTTGACCACGATCCGCTCGTCCGGGATGCCGTAGTCGCGCAGGTGATCGGCGACCGCCGTGGTGAGCGCGACGTACCGGTCCACCGACTTCCAGGTGGGGCGGTGCACGGCGAGCGTGGTCGCCATCAGCGCGCTCTGCGCCCGGGAGTCGCGGTAGCAGCGGTGCACGATCGCCGGCACGCCCAGCGTGCGTCCCCGGCAGTCCTGGCAGATCACACCGTCGCGGAAGTAGAGGCCCGAGGAGCAGACCTGCCGGTAGTTGTGCACCGTCTGCACCACCGGCACCCCGCGCCTGTGCGCGGTCCGCACCACCCAGGGCGAGAGCAGGGGGTACGGGTTGTGCAGGTGCAACACGTCCGGCCGATGCTCGGTGAGCAGGCGGTCGAGGTCGTGCTGGGCCTTCGGGGCCCAGATCGGCGAGATCGGCAGCAGCGCCTTGGCCGGCTTGGACATCGACGGGATCTCGTCCGAGCTGCGCAGGAACGGCAGCACCTCCACGCCGGCGGCGGTGAGCTGGGCGATCTCCGCGTCGACGATGGTGTTCTCGCCGGAGGGCTGGGCTTCCCGGTACCGGTTGTGCGCCACCACGATTCTCACAGAGCTCGCCTTTCGTTCGCGACTGTGCCGATCTCTGCTCGCGACTGCGGGGCTCGCAAGCTCACTCCTCGCACTCGCGCAAGGGACTCGCAAGCTCATTCCTCGCGCTCACGGGAAAGAAGGCTACCGTTGTACCGTGCCCGAACTACCGGAGGTGGAAGCGCTCGCCGGTTACCTGCGCGAGCGTGCGGTGGGCCGCCGCGTCGAGCGGTTCGAGGTCGCCGCGATCAGCGCGCTGAAGACGTACGACCCGCCGCCGAGCGCGGTCGCCGGCCGTGCGGTCACCGGCGCCGGCCGGTACGGCAAGTTCCTGGACGTCCGGTTCGACGAGGGACTGCACCTGGTGGTCCACCTGGCCCGGGCCGGCTGGCTGCACTACCGGGAGGCGTTCCCGTCGGCGGCCCCGCTGCGGCCCGGCAAGGGCCCGATCGCGGTGCGGGTACGCCTCGACGACGGCTCCGGCTTCGACCTGACCGAGGCCGGCACCCAGAAGAAGCTGGCCGCCTACCTGGTCACCGAACCGGCGCAGGTGCCGGGCGTGGCGAAGCTCGGGCCGGACGCGCTGGAGGCGGACCTGCCGACCTTCGCCGAGCGGCTGCGCAGCCGCCGGGGTCAGGTTAAGGGCGTGCTGACCGACCAGGCGGTGCTGGCCGGGGTGGGGAACGCGTACTCGGACGAGATCCTGCACGCGGCGCGGCTCTCGCCGTTCGCGATCACCGACCGGCTCACCGACGACCAGCTCGCCGGTCTGCACGCGGCGACACGCACGGTCCTCGGCGACGCGGTACGCCGGTCGATGGGGCAGCGGGCCGCGGAGCTGAAGGGCGAGAAGCGCTCGGGCCTGAAGGTGCACGCCCGCAAGGGTCTGCCGTGTCCGGTCTGCGGCGACACCGTGCGGGAGGTCTCGTTCGCCGAGTCGAGCCTCCAGTACTGTCCCACCTGTCAGACCGGCGGCAAGCCGCTGGCTGACCGAAGGTTGTCCCGCCTCGTACGGTGAGTAACCGGATTCGCCGGTTACCGAGTGGAATCGACCCGCGATCACCGAAGGTCCGGTCCGCCCCTCTACCCGAGTCGTCATCCATCGGTATAGTGGCTCGGTCCCCGGCTTCACAACTGATTCGGAGCCGGCCAGATCTCACCGGGCACCAACGGAACGGCTTCCTCGCGGGGGCCGGTCCAGGCCGGGCCCGCGTGGGAGACTGGGACGGTGAGCGACCCGGGCCCTCACGCCGAGTGAGGACGCGGGTCATGCGGGAGGACATGGGTTGAGGTGACGACAAGCCTCCAGCGCCCGGTAACCGACAGAGGCCGGAGCAAGAGCGTGCGGCACGTCGACAGCTTTGAGATCCAGCCGCCGACTCCGCCGTCGCACAACGGCGTGCCCCGGTTGGCGTGGGCCCGCGCGCGGCGCAGGGTGTCCCGCTGGCACCGCCCCTACATCGCGATCCTGCTGCTGCTCGACTTCGGCGCGGCCGCCCTGGCCAGCTTCCTGGCCGTGCAGGTCTTCGAGCAGGCCGACTCCGGCTTCAAGAACGCCCCCCAGGCGTGGTTCTACACCGTGGCGTTCCTGCTCCTGCCGCTCGGCTGGGTGCTCTTCCTGTGGGGGAACCGGACGTACGACCGGCGCTACCTGGGGCTCGGGCCGGACGAGTACAAGCGGGTCATCCGCTCCGGCGTGGCGGTGGCCGCCACCGTCTCGTTCCTGGCCTTCGCCACGGTCACGTCGCTGTCCCGGTGGACCGTCGGGTTCGCGCTGCTCGGCGCCATGCTGCTGATCCTGCTCGGCCGGATGATCGCCCGGGCCGGCCTGCACACGCTGCGTCGCCGCGCCGGTCACGCCGGGCACCGGATGGTGCTGGTCGGCACGCTGCCGGAGTGCCTGGAGGTCTTCACCACGGTCACCCGTCACCCCGGCGTCGGGCTGGTGCCGGTGGCCATCCACCTCACCGACGGGTACGCCGCCGCGCGGGGCATGGAGACGCCGGTGCCGGTGTACGCCGGCCGCGACGTGCTGGCCCTGGTGCGTGAGGTCGGCGGCGACACGATCGCGGTCTGCGGCTCAGCCAGCGCCGAGCCGGGCGAGCTGCGCCGGCTGGCCTGGCAGTTGGAGGGCTCCGGCGTCGACCTGGTGGTCGCGCCCCAGCTCACCGACATCGCCGGTCCCCGGGTGCACATCCGCCCGATCGAGGGCCTGCCGCTGCTGCACGTCGAGGAGCCGACCCTGTCCGGGCCGGCGCTGCTGGTCAAGAACCTGATGGACCGGGTCGCCGCCGGGCTGGGCCTGCTGCTGCTGGTCCCGCTCTTCCTCGCCGTCGCCGTCGCCATCCGGATCTCCGACCGCGGGCCGGTCTTCTTCCGCCAGCCCCGCGTGGGCCACGAGGGGCGGACGTTCCGGGTCTGGAAGTTCCGGACCATGTACGTCGACGCCGAGGAGCGGCTGGCCGGCCTGGTCGACCGCAACGAGACCGACGGCATGCTGTTCAAGATGAAGCAGGATCCCCGGGTCTTCCCGGTGGGCCGCTTCCTGCGTGCCACGTCGCTTGACGAACTGCCCCAGCTGATCAACGTGCTCTGGGGTGAGATGTCGCTCGTCGGCCCGCGCCCCCTGCCCGCCGACGACGGCGACTTCCTCGGCGACGTGCGGCGCCGGCTGCTGGTCCGGCCGGGCATGACCGGTCTGTGGCAGGTCTCCGGCCGCTCCGACCTGTCCTGGGACGAGGCGGTCCGGCTCGACCTTTACTACGTCGACAACTGGTCGCTGGCGTACGACCTGAGCATCCTGTGGCGGACCGTGGGCGTGGTGCTGGCCCGCAAGGGCGCGTACTAGCGCTGACGGGCCGGCACCCGGCAGGATCGCTGCGTGGGTGGCAACCTCTCCGCCGTCTTCGCCGTCGTCTCGCTGGTCACCGCGTTGGCCGCGGCGCTCTGGGCGGTGCTGCGGCTGCGCGGCCGGCGGGGCATCGCCACCGCCACGCAGCGGGCCACGTACGAGGTGCTGCACACCGCGGGGCTCGCCGCCGAGCCGCTGCGCGCCGGCCTGACCGCGGCGGACGCGGCGAAGGCCGTACGCCATCTGCGGGCCCTGGTGGGCGCGGCCGGGCTGGCGCTGACGGACCGGGACGCGTTGCTCGCGGTCGACGGGCAGGGCGCGCACCACGGCGACCAGCTGGTCGCGGCGGCCCGGCGGGCGGCCGAGGCCGGGCGCTCCACGGTGCTGGGCGAGTCGGACCTGCGCTGCGACCTGGTCGACTGCCCGGTACGTGGCGCGGTGGTGGCGCCGCTGCGTGCGGACGGGCGGGTGGTCGGGGCGCTGGTGGCGGTGGCCGACGAGCGCCCGGCCCCGGGTCTGGTGCAGGCGACGCTGGAGACCGCGCACTGGGCGGGTGACCAGCTCGCGCTGGCCGAGCTGGAGTCGTCGCGGGAGCGGCTGGCGCGGGCCGAGGTACGCGCGTTGCGCGCCCAGATCAGCCCGCACTTCATCTACAACGCGCTCACCGCGATCGGTTCGTTCGTGCGCACCGACCCGGAGCGGGCGCGGGAGCTGATCCTGGAGTTCGCCGAGTTCACCCGATACTCGTTCCGGGCGCACGGCGAGTTCACCACGCTCGCCGAGGAGCTGCGCTCGATCGACCGCTACCTGACCATCGAGCGGGCCCGCTTCGGTGAGCGGCTCCAGGTGCGCCTCCAGATCGCGCCGGAGGTGCTGCCGGTGACGCTGCCGTTCCTCTGCCTCCAGCCGCTCGTGGAGAACGCCGTACGCCACGGGTTGTCCCGCAAGCCGGGCACCGGCATGGTGAGCATCGAGGCTCGGGACGCGGGCGCGGAGTGCCACATCACGGTGGAGGACGACGGGGTGGGGATGGATCCGACGACGCTTACCGCCGGCATCGCCGAGGTGTCCGGCGCGACCGGCGACCCGGCCGACGACCCCGGGCAGCACGTCGGCCTCTCGAACGTCGACGAACGGCTCCGGTCGGTCTTCGGGGACGGCTTCGGCCTGGTCGTGGAGACCGGCCTGGGTTCGGGTACGAAGGTCAGCATGCGCGTGCCGAAGTTCCATCCCGGCGTCCGGGCGTCGTCATGACCGTCACCGGCACCGGATTCCTCCGGGTGCTGGCGGTGGACGACGAGCCGCCCGCGCTCGACGAGCTGGCGTACCACCTGCGCGCCGATCCCCGGGTGGCCCGGCTGCACACGGCCGGGGACGCGACCGAGGCGCTGCGTGTGCTGCGCGACGACGACGTGGACGTGGTGTTCCTCGACATCCGGATGCCGGGTCTGGACGGCATGGAGCTGGCCCGGGTGCTGCGCCGGTTCGCCCGGCCGCCGGCGATCGTGTTCGTCACCGCGTACGACGACGGCGCGGTGGACGCGTTCGACCTGGGCGCCACCGACTACGTGCGCAAGCCGGTACGCGCCGAGCGGCTGGCCGAGTCGCTGCGCCGGGTGATCGGCTCCCGGGTGGTGCCGTCGCACCCGGCCGCGCTGGCCCGGGCGGAGGAGGATCCAACCATCCCGGTCGAGCTGGCCGGCACCACCCGGATGCTGCCCCGCTCGGCGGTGCGGTGGGTGGAGGCGCAGGGCGACTACGCACGCCTGCACACGGCGGACGGCTCGCACCTGGTCCGGGTGTCGCTGGCGACGCTGGCCGAGCGCTGGGCTGATGCCGGGTTCGTCCGCATCCACCGCTCGTACCTGGTGCAGTTGCGTCTCATCGCCGAGCTGCGGCTGGTCAACTCCGGCTATGTGGTGGTGATCGACGGATCCGAGCTGCCGGTGAGCCGGCGGCACACCCGGGAGCTGAAGGACAAGCTGGTCCGCGCCGCGAAACAGGACTGGAGTCGCTGAGGGGACGGGTCACCGACGGCACTGACGTACAATGTACGGCAGACCGTACGACAGGGTGGGGGACCGCATGTCCGACGACCGCTTCGACGCCGCTACCGAATTCGACCGCCAGCTCGACCGCCTCGTGCAGCTCGGCTACCCGGCGCTGGCCGGGCAGACCGAGGAGGAGTTCCGGGCGCTGCTCACCCCGCTGCGCGACGCGGCAGTCACCGGTGCCGCCGGGTTGGCCGGTCCCACCGACGCGCGGGCGCCGTTCCTGCTGGTGACCACGCGAGAGCTGGTGCCGGTGCCGGAGCGCATCGCGCTCACCACGCTCGCCGGCAAGCGCAAGACCGGCGTCCTCGACCGGAACTTCCCCGCCGACGACCTGCCGACGTTCCACCCGCTCAAGGAGCTGGAGGTGCCGCCCGGGCCCGCGTACCTGCTCTTCGACGTGGACCGGGGCGAGGAGTACCGCAACGCGCCGCCGTCGGCCGCACTCGAGGACATGACCGCGAAGGGCCGCCTGCCGATCACCATCGACGAGGGGCTGGCGTTCGTCACGCTGCACCCGCAGGCGCTGGCGAGCAACAGGTGCTTCTCGCTCGTCGGGTCGCGCTGCGGCGACCGCCGGGTGCCCGCGCTGTGGATCAGCCAGGGCGCGCCGAAGCTCGGGTGGTGCTGGTTCGGCAACCCGCACACCTGGCTCGGCTCGGCGACCGCGAACCCGGTACGGGTGGGACTGAGCTGACGGGAGCGCCGGAGCGCGCTCAGAAGATCTCGCCGACCGGCAGGACGAGAGGGAAGGGGTGGTCGGCGCGGTACACGTCGGCCGCGGACAGCACTGCCGACTCGCGGTACCGGCCGCCGACGTTCTCCAGCACCGTCACGGACTCCTTGCGCGGCTCCAGGAGCCAGTAGTTCGCGATGCCGGCCACGCCGTACTCGTGGCGTTTGAGCACCAGGTCACGACCGGCGTTGCCGGGCGAGACGACCTCGACCACGAGCAGCACGTCGGCGGGGGCGAGGGCCGGGCCACCGCGTTCCAGGGCCTCCTCGTGGGCGACGAAGACGTCCGGTACGAAGTAGGAAGAGCGCTTCGCGCTGACGCCGACGTCCTGCCCGACGAGCAGGCCGGGCGGAGCCTGCCGGTCGAGGAGCCGCCGGAGGCGGTTGGCGATCGCACCGTGCCGGACGTCGGCGTGTGGGGACACGAGCAGGCTCCCGTCGAAGATCTCGTAGTCCTGGCCGTCCTCGGGGAGATCCTGGAGGTCGTCCACGGTCCAGACGTCGCCGCTTCCGGGTCGTGCCGGGCTGGTCACTGTCACACCTCCTCTCTACCGGCTCACCCTGACACCCTGTCCGTTCGTCCACAACGACTCCACGCCATCCACCGGGTTATCCACAACCGTGAAGCGTTATCCACAGGTTGTGCACAGGGCTCGGACCGTGCTCTTGACATTCCCGCTGAGCGGGCGAGACTGCCGGGGGTGACCGGAGCCGAGGAACAGCAATCATCGGGGCGGCCCGCCGAGGCCGCCCCGGTTCCCGGCCCGCGCGCGTCCCGGCCGAGCGGCCAGCCGGAAAGCGGGTCGGCCGCCGCGCCGAAGCGGACCCGGATCGTGCTGGCCGAGGTCTCCCGGACGGGCGACCCGGCCGACCGCACCCGGTCCGAGCTGACCCAGCAGACCCCGGTCGGCGAGACGCTCGTGCAGGGGCTGATGCGCGCCCAGCTCTCCCTCGCGCTGCGGCTCAGCCTGCTGGTGCTGATCGGGCTAGGCGGCCTGCCCTGGCTGTTCGCCATCGCGCCCACCGTCGGCCGGGTCACGGTGCTCGGGGTCAACCTGCCGTGGCTGCTGCTCGGTGTCGTGTCCTTCCCGTTCCTGATCGTGGTCGGCTGGGCGTACGTGCGGCTGGCCGAACGCAACGAGCAGGACTTCGTCGACCTGATCCGACGGCCGGAACGCTGATGTCCAACGGCTACGTGGTTCCGGCGATCGTCGCCGTCACCCTGGTCACCGTCGGCATCGGCTTCTACGGGCTACGGCTGGCCCGGACCACCTCGGACTTCCTGGTCGCGTCCCGGGCGGTCAGCCCGACCTGGAACGCCGCCGCGATCGGCGGGGAGTACCTGTCGGCGGCGAGCTTCCTCGGCGTCGCCGGGCTGATCCTCAAGTACGGCGTGGACGTGCTCTGGTACCCGGTCGGCTTCGCCGCCGGATACCTCGCGTTGCTGCTGTTCGTGGCCGCGCCGCTGCGCCGCTCCGGCGCGTTCACCCTGCCCGACTTCTGCGAGGTGCGGCTCGGCTCGCGCCGGCTGCGCACCCTGGCCACCGTCTTCGTGATCTTCATCGGCTGGCTCTACCTGGTGCCGCAGTTGCAGGGCGCCGGGCTGACGCTCGCCACGCTCACCGGCTCGCCGTACCCGCTCGGCGCGTTGCTCGTCGCCGTGGTGGTGACCGCGAACGTGGCGCTGGGCGGCATGCGGGCCATCACCTTCGTGCAGGCGTTCCAGTACTGGCTGAAGCTCACCGCACTCGCCGTACCCGCGATCTTCCTGGCGTTGCAGTGGCAGGCCGACGCCCGCCCGGCGGTGACCCCGCCGGACGGGCCGACGTTCCGGACCGCGACCACGGTGGTGGTCGAGCACCGCGCGACGCTCACCCTGCCCGACGGCGACATCCGGGAGGTACGCCCCGGCGACCGCCTGGAGTTCGCCGCCGGTGACCCGGTGCCGGAGGTGTCCGGCGCGGCGACCGGCGCCACCGAATGGCTGCTGCCGGACACCGCGGGCGAGGACGACCGGGGACTGTTCGCCACGTACTCGCTGATCCTGGCCACGTTCCTCGGCACGATGGGCCTGCCGCACGTGCTGGTCCGCTTCTACACCAACCCCGACGGCGCCGCCGCCCGCCGCACCACGCTGGTGGTGCTGGCGCTCGTCGGCGTCTTCTACCTCCTGCCCACCGTCTACGGCGTGCTGGGCCGCATCTACACCCCGCAACTGCTGGTGAGCGGCCAGACCGACGCGGTGGTGGTGCTGCTGCCCGGGGCGGCGCTCGGCGACGGCACCACCGGCCGGCTGCTCGCCGCGCTCGTCGCGGCCGGCGCGTTCGCGGCGTTCCTGTCGACCTCGTCCGGCCTGCTCACGAGCGTGGCCGGGGTGATCTCCACGGATGTGCTGGGACGCGGCTCGGTGCGCGGCTTCCGGATCGCCACGATGATCGCCGGCGCGGTGCCGGCGGTGCTCGCCCTGAACGTCTCCGGGCTCGACGTGTCGCAGGTGGTGGGGCTCGCGTTCGCGGTGGCCGCGTCCAGTTTCTGCCCGCTGCTGGTGCTCGGCATCTGGTGGCGCGGTCTGACCGACCTGGGCGCCGCCGCCGGGGTGCTGGTCGGCGGCGGCGCGGCGGTCGCGGCGGTGCTCCTCACCGTGCTCGGCCCGCCGCTGAGCGGGTGGCCGGCGACGCTCACCACCCAGCCCGCCGCGTGGACGGTGCCGCTGGCGTTCACCGTCATGGTGGTGGTGTCGATGGCGAGCCGGCGGCGGCTGCCCCGCGACGTCGGCGCCACCATGCTCCGCCTGCACACCCCGGAGTCGCTGCGGTTGTAAGGAAGGGCCCCCTCTTAACGCCTGCGGTAGAGCAGGGGCCCCCGCTTAACACCTCGGCGTGGTCCGTCTCAGGGAGGACGGGAACATCGTCCTCCGGCGGGAGCGGACGCTGGCCGGAGCCCGATACGGTCGGACCATGACCGATCAGCACCCGGCGCTCTCCCTTCGTGGTCTGGCCAAGCGCTTCGACACCAAGGTCGCGGTGGCGGGCGTCGACCTCGCCGTGCCGACCGGCTCGTTCTACGGCCTGCTCGGCCCGAACGGAGCGGGCAAGACCACCACCCTCTCCATGGCCGTCGGCCTGCTGCGGCCCGACGCCGGTGAGGCTCGGGTGCTCGGGTACGACGTCTGGGCGGACACGGTCCGCGCCAAGAGCCTGCTCGGCGTGATGCCGGACGGCGTACGCCTCTTCGACCGGCTGAGCGGGGCGGAGCTGCTGGCGTACCACGGTCTGCTGCGCGGCATGGACCCGGCGGTGGTCGACCAGCGGGCGGCGGAGCTGCTCGACGTGCTGGCGCTCTCCGACGCCGGCCGCACGCTCGTGGTCGACTACTCGGCGGGCATGAAGAAGAAGATCGGGCTGGCCTGCGCGCTGCTGCACGGCCCGCGCCTGCTGGTGCTGGACGAGCCGTTCGAGGCTGTCGACCCGGTCTCGGCGGCGCTGATCCGCGACATCCTGCACCGGTACGTCGGCGGCGGCGGCACGGTGATCTTCTCCAGCCACGTGATGGAGGTGGTCGAGCGGCTCTGCTCCCACGTGGCGATCCTGGCCGAGGGCCGGATCAAGCGGGTCGGCACGCTGGCCGAGGTGCGCGGCGACCGGTCGCTGGAGGACGTCTTCGTCGAGGTGGTCGGCGGCCGTACCGCGACCGGCGAGGAGTTGTCGTGGCTGTCCCGGTGACCGTCCCCGAGCGTCCGGCCCGGCGCGTGTCGGCCTGGCACTTCGTCCGGCTCAAGCTGCGGGTGCTCGGCAACAACTTCCGGGGCCAGACCTGGCGGGTCGCGCTGTTCGTCCTCGGTGTGCTGTTCGGGCTCTGGTTCGCCGCCGTCGGGTTCTTCCTGCTCGCCGTGCCGGGGCTGGCCGGGGAGCCGCGGTACGCGCTGATGATCGCCGCCTTCGGCGGGGGTCTGCTGACGCTCGGCTGGCTGCTCCTGCCGCTCGTCTTCTTCGGCGTGGACGAGACCCTCGACCCGGCCCGGTTCGCGCTACTGCCGTTGTCCCGCCGCACCCTGGTCACCGGTCTGCTCGCTGCCGCCCTGGTCAGCGTGCCGGCCCTGGCGACGGCGATCACGTCGGCCGGGCTGGTGGTCACCGCGGGCGCACTCGGTGGATGGGCGGCCGCCCTGGTCGGCGCGCTCGGCGTGGTCCTCGGG
The DNA here is from genome assembly GCF_019038635.1 of Micromonospora sp. WMMB482. Classification (NCBI taxonomy): domain Bacteria; kingdom Bacillati; phylum Actinomycetota; class Actinomycetes; order Micromonosporales; family Micromonosporaceae; genus Micromonospora; species Micromonospora sp. WMMB482. The sequence continues at coordinate 2,274,796 of NZ_JAHOPD010000020.1, forward strand.
CTGCTCGTCTGCCTGGCCGGCGCCCGCGCGCTCACAAGCGCGTTCGCGGCGATGCTGCGGTCCCGCCGGGTACGCGACCTGGCCGCCGTGCTGCTGGCGGTGCTGGCCGCGCTGCTCGGCCCGCTGCAGTTGCTGGTGCTCGCCGCGGTACGGCAGACCGACTGGGATCGGCTGGACGGCGTAGCCCGGGTGGTCGGCTGGACGCCGTTCGGCGCACCGTGGACCGCCGGTGTCGACGTGGCCGAGGGCCGGGCCGGCGCCGCGGTGGTGAAGCTGCTGATCGCGGCCGCGACGCTCGGCGTACTCCTGTTCTGGTGGTCGCGGTCGCTGGAGTCGGCGATGGTGGGCACCGCGAGCAGCGGCCCCGCGCGGACGCCGCGCGGGGTGGGCGGCGGCGCGGTCGCGCAGCTCTTCCCTCGCGCGGTGGGGTGGGCCCGGCGGGACCGGTTCGGCGCGCTCGTCGCCCGCGAGTGCCGCTACTGGTGGCGGGACGCCCGGCGTCGGGCCAACCTGATCACCGTCGCCGTGGTCGGTGTGTTCGTGCCGCTGATGGTCAACCTCGGCGGCCCCGCGTTCCTGTCCGAGGGCGGCGCCGCGATCGAGCAGGCCACCGCCGACTCGTCGCCGGCGCTGGTGAGCCTCACCATGATCTTCGTCGGGGCGCTCGCGGTGGTGACGCTCGCCAACCAGTTCGGCTTCGACGGCAGCTCGTACGCCGCGAACCTGATCGCCGGCGTGCCCGGGCGGGTGGAGCTGCGGGCTCGGATGGCCGCCTTCTCGATCTACGTCGTGCCGATGCTCGTCGTGATCGCGATCGCGCTGGCCGTCGTCCTCGGCCGGCCCGAATGGCTCGGCGTCATGGGCGGCGCGTTGTTCGCCGCGTACGGCTGCGGGCTGGCGATCAACGCGCTCGTATCCGTGCTCGGCGCCTACTCGCTGCCCGAGTCGAGCAACCCGTTCGCCCTGAACAGCGGCGCGGGATTCACCAAGGGCCTGCTCACCCTGGTCTCCATGGTCGGCTCGGCGGTGGTGGCGGTGCCGTTCGTGGTGGCCGCCGCGCTGCTCGGCGACGTGTGGCTCTGGCTGGCGCTGCCGGTCGGCATGGCGTACGGCGGGGGCGCGGCGCTGCTCGGCGCGTACATGGCGGGGGACACGCTCGACCACCGGCAGCCGGAGCTGCTGGCCCATGTCACGCCGAGGCGCTGATGCCTGTCGTCGAAGCGGTCACCACCGTCCCGGTTCCACCGGAGCTGGCGTTCGCGGTCTCCCAGACCACCGCCCCGGTGCGCTACCGCTGGGATCCGTTCGTCCGCGAGCAGCACTTCGTCGACGGCGCGACGCGGCCCGGCCGGGGCGTGCGCACGTACACCCGCTCCCGGCACGGACTGGTCATGGTCAGCGAGTACGTCTCCTGGTCGCCGCCGACGAACGTCGGCATGAAGATGGTGCGCGGACCGTGGTTCTTCGAGCGGTTCGGCGGCGGCTGGCGTTTCGCGCCCGGCCCGGAGCCGGACACCACGATCGCGACGTGGCGGTACAACTTCCGCTGCCGGCCCGCGTTCCTGCGCCCGGTCGCCGAGCGGATCGGGGAGTGGTTGCTCGGGCGCGACATCCGCCGCCGGATCGCCGGGTACGCGGCCGGCTGCGCCGACCCGGAGGTGCTGGCCGCCGCCCGCCGGTTGCTCGCCGAGGACTGATCCGCGTGTCTCGGGCTGCCGTCAGGCGGTGCGGCGCATCGCCGCGTGGACGAGGTGGCGGTCGCCGGCGTTCGGGCGTTCCGCCGAGCCTCGCCCGGTCGCGGGCGGCACAATGTTTCACGTGAATCCAGAGCCGGGCGCGCAGATCCACTCCACCGATCCGTTCGCGGCACCGGCCGCGCGACGCTCGCCGGTACGCCGGCTGCGCGGGCGGCTGGCCGCGCCGGTGACGCTCTGGACCGCACCCGGTCCGGCCGGGCTGACCGTCTCCTCCACGCTCGTGGCCGAGGGGGAGCCGGACCGGCTGCTCGGCCTGATCGACCCGGAGTCGGACCTGTGGGCGGCGGTCGAGGAGGCGGGACGGTTCGCGGTGGCCCCGCTGGGCCCGCAGCACCGGCAGCTCGCCGACCGCTTCGCGGGCCTGTTCCCGTCGCCCGGCGGCCTGTTCGCGCTCGACGCCTGGACCGGGACGCCGTACGGCCCGGTGCCCGCCGACGCCGGCGGGTGGGCGGGCTGCCGCCTGGACACCGCCCGCGAGTACGGCTGGGGTCTGCTGGTCGAGGCCACCATCGAGTCGGTGGACCTGCCTGCGGACACACTCCCGTTGCTGCACTACCGGGGCCGCTACCACGACCTCCCCGGCTGACCCCTCGCTTCGGCGGTGACCGGTTAGCGGAGTGACGTGGGTCACTGGGCGCAGCGGGGGTGCCGTTCGGCGCAAGCGTCGACCGGCCCTCGGCGGAGCCTTCCCGGGCCGGGAGCGCGCTCTCTACCGTGCGCGAAACTCCCCCACGCCTGCGAAGGTGGTGATCCACAGATGTCCACGGACACACCCGCGTCCGCACCCGCCGAGTCGGCGGCGGAACGGTACCTCGCCGTCCAGCGGTCGGACGAGTTCGCCGGGTTACGTCGCGCGCTACGCGGCTTCGTCTTCCCGATGACCGTCGCGTTCTTCCTGTGGTACGCGCTCTACGTCATCCTCTCCGCGTACGCGCGGGGATTCATGGGCACGAAGCTGATCGGCAACATCAACATCGCCCTGGTCTTCGGCCTGCTTCAGTTCGTCTCCACGTTCGTCATCGCCTGGCTCTACTCGCGGTTCGCCAACCGCCGGATCGACCCGGTCGCCGACCGGATCCGCGGCGAGATCGGGGAGGTGACCCATGAACACGGTCCTCGCGGCTGAGGCGGGCAGCACCACCGCCCGGAACCTCACCATCACGCTGTTCCTGATCTTCGTGGCGATCACGCTGGCGATCACCGTCTGGGCCAGCCGGCAGACCAAGACCGCCACCGACTTCTACGCCGGCGGCCGGTCGTTCTCCGGTTTCCAGAACGGCATGGCGATCGGCGGCGACTACATGTCGGCGGCGTCCTTCCTGGGCATCGCCGGCATCATCGCGCTCTACGGCTACGACGGCTTCCTCTACTCGATCGGCTTCCTGGTCGCCTGGCTGGTGGCGCTGCTGCTCGTGGCCGAACTGCTGCGCAACTCCGGCCGGTACACGATGGCCGACGTCCTGGCGTTCCGGATGCGGCAGCGGCCGGTGCGGACCGCGGCGGCGGTCTCCACCATCACGGTGTCGATCTTCTACCTGCTGGCCCAGATGGTCGGCGCCGGCGCGCTCGTCGCCCTGCTGCTCGGCATCAAGCCGGGAACCACGTTCCTCGGCATGGACGCCGACACCGCCAAGGTCGCCACCATCATCCTGGTCGGCGCTCTGATGGTCATCTACGTGACGGTCGGCGGCATGAAGGGCACCACGTACGTCCAGATCGTCAAGGCGTTCCTGCTCATGGGCGGCGCGCTGGCGATGACGTTGCTGGTGCTCGCCAAGTACAAGTTCAACCTCTCCTCGCTGCTCGGCGACGCGGCCAGCGCCTCGGGCAAGGGAGCGGCGTTCCTGGAACCCGGGCTGCGCTACGGCGTGGAGACACCCGGCGACGCGCTGAAGACGTTCTACAGCAAGATGGACCTGCTCTCGCTGGGCATCGCGCTGGTCCTCGGCACGGCCGGCCTGCCGCACATCCTGATCCGCTTCTACACCGTGCCGACCGCGCGGGCGGCCCGCAAGAGCGTGCTCTGGGCGATCGGCATCATCGGCACGTTCTACCTGCTCACCCTGGCGCTCGGCTTCGGCGCGGCGGCGATCGTCGGCGGGCAGGCGATCACCGAGCAGGACAAGGCGGGCAACACCGCGGCACCACAGCTCGCCGAGGCGCTGGGGGTGGACTTCCTCGGCGGGGACCTGGGCGGCGCGACACTGCTGGCGATCATCGCGGCGGTCGCGTTCGCCACGATCCTCGCGGTGGTCGCCGGGCTCACCCTGGCGTCGTCGTCCAGCCTCGCGCACGACTTCTACGCCAACGTGATGAAGAACGGGCAGGCGTCGGAGCGGCAGGAGGTGAACGTCGCCCGGATCTCCGCGCTGGTGATCGGCGCGGTCTCCATCGTCCTGTCGATCTACGCGCAGAACCTGAACGTGGCGTTCCTGGTAGCGCTGGCGTTCGCGGTCGCCGCCTCGGGCAACCTGCCGGCGATCCTCTACAGCCTGTTCTGGAAGCGGTTCAACACCTCGGGCGCGGTCTGGGCGATCTACGGCGGCCTGCTGGCCGCCGTGGTGCTCGTCTTCTTCTCGCCGGTGGTCTCCGGCGCGCCGACGGCGATGTTCCCCGACCACGACTGGCAGTGGTTCCCGCTGTCCAACCCGGGCATCATCTCGATCCCGTTCGGCTTCCTGTGCGGCTGGCTCGGCACGATCCTGTCCAAGGAGAGCGACGAGGAGAAGTACGCGGAGCTGGAGGTGCGCTCGCTCACCGGAGCCGGCGCGCACTGATCACCACGGTCGAGCGGGGCCCCTGCCTTACGCGGGGGCCCCGCCTCGCGTGTATAGGCTGACCGCCATGAAGGTCGCTCCCCGCTTCGGTACCGGACACCGCATCCTCGTCACCGGCGGCGCCGGTTTCGTTCCGTCCCACCTGGTCGACCGCCTCGTCGAGCGCGGCTGCGACGTCGTGGTGCTGGACAACTTCGTCACCGGGTCCAAGGACAACGTGGCCCACCTGCTGGACGAGCCGACCTTCACGCTCGTCGAGGCGGACATCTCCGACGGCCTGCCGCAGCACCCGGCGATGGCCGAGCGGTTCGACGCGATCCTGCACATGGCGTCCCCGGCCAGCCCCACCGACTTCGAGAAGCTGCCGGTGGAGATCCTCCGGGTCGGCTCGGTGGCCACGCTGGCGCTGCTGGAGCGGGCCACCGACGACGGCGCGCGGTTCCTGATGGCCTCCACCTCCGAGGCGTACGGCGACCCGAAGGAGCACCCGCAGCGCGAGACGTACTGGGGCAACGTCAACCCGATCGGCATCCGGAGCGTCTACGACGAGGCGAAGCGCTTCTCCGAGGCGGCCACCATGGCCTACCACCGGAGCCGGGGCACCGACACCGCGATCGTGCGGATCTTCAACACGTACGGTCCGCGGATGCGCCCGGACGACGGCCGGGCCATCCCGACGTTCATCTCCCAGGCGCTGCGCGGCGAGCCGATCACGGTGCACGGCACGGGCAACCAGACCCGCTCGATCTGTTACGTCGACGATCTGGTGCGCGGCATCCTGCTGCTGCTCGACTCGACGGAGACCGGGCCGATCAACTGCGGCACCGAGCACGAGATGTCGATGCGGCAACTGGCCGAGACCATCGTGTCACTCACCGGAAGCACGTCCGAGGTGAGCTACATCACTCGCGCCTCCGACGACCCGGAGATGCGCCGCCCCGACCTGACCCTCGCCCGCGAACTGCTCGGATACGAGCCGAGCGTCACGCCCGAAGATGGCCTCCGACGCACGATCGAGTACTTCCGCGGGCGGCTCGGGTACTGAGCCCGCCGGGGACGCGGCCGACATCGGCGCGCGTACGAGGGCGATGGTGGTCCGGCCGACCTACCCTCGGTTACATGTCAGCGACCTCGTCTGCCGGCGCCCCGATCCCCCGACACCTGAGCCGGGGCGCGGGCCGCGCCCCGGTTCCCGGCTCCGGCCGGGCCGCCACCGGGCGCGCCCGGCCCTCGGAAACCAGGTGGTACCCCGCACACGACGAGGCGCCCCGCTCCGGCGGTCCCGGCGGCCCGGCGGGACCGTCCGGCCCCGGTGGTCCGGGCGGCGGCGGTCCGGGCGGGCCCGGCCGACGTGGCCCCCGGCCGCGCTGGGGGCGCATCGGCCTGGTGGCCGGCGTCGCGGTGCTGGTGCTGGCGCTGCTCGGCGGCCTCGGTGCCTGGTTCTACGCCCGCAACCTGAACGACGACCTGGCGCGCACCGACCCCTTCGCCGGGATCACCGGGGGGCGGCCGGCCAAGCAGGTCGAGGGCGCGTTCAACATCCTGCTCGTGGGCAGCGACTCGCGGGATCCGGACGCCCCGGTCGACGGGAGCGGCAAGTGGCGCGCGGACACCGTGATCGTCATGCACATCCCGGCCGACCACAAGAGCGCCTACCTGGTCTCGGTGCCGCGTGACCTGTACGTGCCGATCCCGGAGAGCGCCGGCGCGGCCTGCGACTCCGGTTCGCGCAACAAGATCAACGCAGCGTTCGCGTTCGGCGGCCTGCCGCTGGCCGTGAAGACCGTGGAGTGCTTCACCGACGTACGGATCGACCACGTCATGGCCATCGACTTCGGCGGCTTCAAGGAGGTCACCGACGCCCTGGGCGGGGTGGACCTCAAGGTGGAGCGGACCATCACCTCGATCCACAAGCCGTACCGGACGTTTACCAAGGGCGTGAACCACATGAACGGCGCCGAGGCGCTGGACTGGGTCCGGCAGCGCAAGCAGTTCCCGGACGGCGACTTCGCCCGGATGCGGCACCAGCAGGAGTTCCTGAAGGCGCTGATGGACAAGGCGGCGAGCACCGGGACGCTCACCAACCCGAAGAAGCTGAACGACTTCCTCCGGGCGGTGACCGCCGCCGTCACGGTCGACCAGGGATTCTCGTTGACCGACATGGCAGTGCAGTTCCGCAGCCTGCGGGGCGAGAACCTGACGTTCGTCACCAGCCCGCACCTGGGCGGCCAGACCGTCGACGGCCAGTCGGTGGTGGTCTCCGACCGGGAGAAGGCGCTGGCGATGTACAAGGCCATCGCCGCGGACCGGATGGCCGAGTGGATGCAGGCCAACCAGAAGGGTTCGGGCGCCAACGCGGGCGGCTGACGCCGGCACGACATGACCGGTGTCGCGCGTTAGGATCTCGCCACCACCGGGGCCAACCGCTGACCGGCCCCTTACCGCTGCCCGTTCGGCCACAACCCGGGGATGTCGGGGGGTATTGACGGGAATTGCGCCCCTTCGAGGTCGCGAGAACGGGAACAGATACGTAAAGTGGTCCCGCCCCCGATCACCGAGCTGGAGCACGCATGTCGGTCCAGACCAGCCGTCGCCCGCAGTCACCGGCACCCGGATCATCCGGGCGGGTTCCTCCGGTCATCCCCACACAGCCCGGTTCCGGCGGTCGCGGCCCCGGCGGTCCGAAGAAGAAGCGCACCAAGCGCAAGGATCCGCTGTGGGCGAAGCTCACGCTGGTGCTGGGCGCGGTGCTGATGGTGACGAGCGGCGTCGCGATCGTCGGCAGCAAGGCGGTCATCGGCCAGGCCACCAACAACATCGCCCAGCGCGACCTGCTCGGCGGCGCGGGCAAGTCCGACGCCGAGGGCGGCAGCAGCCTCGAAGGCCCGATCGACATGCTGCTGCTCGGCGTGGACGCGCGGGCACGGTGGGCCGCCGACGACGTCCGGTCGGACACGATCATCATCCTGCACATCCCGGCCAGCCACGACCAGGCGTACCTGATCTCGATCCCCCGGGACACCGAGGCGCGCATCCCGGCCTTTGAGAAGAGCCGCTACCCGGGCGGCACCGACAAGATCAACGCAGCCTTCTTCCACGGCGCCCAGAACGGCGGTGGCTGGGAGGGCGGTGCCCAGCTCATGGCCAAGACGATCAAGGGCATGACCGGCATCAGCTTCGACGGCGCCGCGATCATCAACTTCGGCGGCTTCAAGAGCGTGATCGACGCGCTCGGCTCGGTGCGGATCTGCGTGAGCCACGAGGTCAAGTCGCACCACATGTCGTACGTCGACGGCAAGCCGATGTGGAACGCCGACGCCAAGAAGTCCGGCAAGCCGTACAAGGCAGTGGTGCACAAAAAGGGCTGCCGGGAGATGGAGGGGTGGGAGGCGCTCGACTACTCCCGCCAGCGCTACGGCCTGCCGAACAGCGACTACGACCGGCAGCAGAACCAGCAGCAGCTGATCAAGGCGATGGCCAAGAAGGCCACCGAGGGCGGCATGCTGACCAACCCGATCAAGCTCAACTCGCTGATGAAGGCGGCGGGTAAGGCGTTCGTCCTGGACACCGGCGGCGTGCCGATCGCCGACTTCATCTTCACGCTCAAGAACCTCAACGGGAACGACCTGGTCACCCTGCGGACGAACGGCGGCACCTTCGCCGGCAACGGCAACGGCCGGGAGACGTTCAACGAGACGACGATGGACATGTTCCAGGCGGTCAAGAACGACAAGCTGGCCGACTTCGTGGTGAACAACCCGGACGTCCTCTCCACCCGAAAATGACCTGCTGACCTGCGCGAAAGCACCACCGGTCGGCCGATCCCCCCATAGCCTGACGTGAGCGGATCTCATGTCGCGGCTACGGGGGGATCGTCACGTCCAGGCCAGCACGGAACCGACGCGGGCGGGGTGGACCCGCCCGCTGGGCCCGGTTCCTGCTCGGCACCGGGCTCGTCCTGGTCCTGCTCGCCACGCTCGGCGTCGCCGGGCTGCACTGGCTCACCTCGCGCTACGACCGCACGGTGGCCAAGGAGCAACTGCTCGACCCGGCCGCCCGGAAGAAGCGGACAGACCTGGACGGCGCGCTCAACTACCTGCTGATCGGCTCGGACCACCGGCCCGGCGCAGACCCGGAGGACCAGCGCTCCGACAGCATCCTGATCGTGCACGTACCGGCCGGGATGCGGCAGGCGTACCTGATCTCCGTGCCGCGCGACCTGCTGGTCGCGCTCCCCGCGGCACCCGGTTTCCCCGGCGGCCAGGACAAGGTCAACGCGGCGTACGAGCACGGTGGCGGCGGTGAGGGCGGCGCACGGCTGCTCAGCACCACGCTGAGCCGGCTCACCGGGATCCGTTTCGACGGCGCGGCACTCGTCGACTTCTCCGGCTTCAAGCAGGTGATCGACCAGCTCGGCGGTATCCGGATGTGCGTGGACACCCCGGTACGTTCGATCCACACCCGGCACCAGTTCGACACCGGCTGCCAGCAGATGGACGGCGCGCGGACGCTCGACTACGTGCGGCAGCGCTACGACCTGCCCGGCGGCGACTACGACCGGCAGCGGCACCAGCAGCAGATGCTGCGGGCGGTGCTCGACCGGGCGGGTGAGACGCGGCTGCGCAGCGACCCGGTCAAGCTGGACCGGGTGCTGCGCGCGGCCGGCGGGGCGCTGACCGTGGACACCAACGGCGTACCCCTGGACGAGCTGTTGTTCGCGCTGCGGGGCCTGCCCGCGGACGCCCTGCGCGGGGTCCAGGTGCCCTCCTACCCGCAGACCATCGACGGCGTCTCGTACGTGGTGCTGGACAACGGCGGCGGCGGGCTGTTCACCGCGCTGCGCGACACGCGCGTGCCGGAATGGGCCGGTGCCAACCCGCGCTGGGTCACCCGGCTGTGAGGGGTGTGGGCGACTAAGCTTGGTGATCGTGTTCGGAGCCTCACTACCCAGCGTGCCCGCGTCGGCCGTGCCCGACGACGTCTACCTGCTCGACGTCCGGGAGGACGACGAGTGGGCCGCCGGCCACGCGCCGGCCGCCCATCACCTGCCGATGACCGAGCTGCCCGGCCGGCTCGCCGAGATCCCGCAGGACCGCGACGTCGCGGTGATCTGCCGCTCGGGCGGACGTTCCGCCCAGGTGGTCGGTTACCTCATGCGTAACGGCTGGGACCAGGTGCGCAACGTCGACGGCGGGATGGGCGACTGGGCCGCCGCCGGCCGTCCGGTGGTCACCGACGACGGGCAGCCGGGCCGGGTCGCCTGAGCCGGTGACGCGGCCATGACCGTCCCCCTGGTCTTCGCCCATCGCGGCGCCTCGTACGACCTGCCGGAGCACACGCTCGCCGCCTACCTGCGCGCTCTCGACGAGGGCGCGGACGGGCTGGAGTGCGACGTCCGGCTGACCCGCGACGGGCACCTGGTCTGCGTGCACGACCGCCGGCTGGACCGCACCAGCAACGGCCGTGGACTGGTGAGCGCGCGGACGCTCGCCGAGCTGGAGGCGCTCGACTTCGGCTCCTGGCACCGGGCCGCGACGCTCGCCGAGGACGACGCGCCGCTCGACGAGTCGCACACCCGGCTGCTCACGCTGGAGCGGCTGCTCGACGCGGTGCTGGCCGCCGGGCGGCCGGTCCGGCTGCTGATCGAGACCAAGCACCCGTCGCGCTACCGGGGCGACGTCGAGCGCCGCCTGGTCGAGATGCTGCGCCGGTACGGGCTGGCCGAGCCCCGCCCGGACCATCCCGTCCAGGTCACAGTGATGTCGTTCTCGCCGCTCGCTGTACGCCGGGTCCGGGAACTCGCCCCGGCGCTGCCCACCGTGCTGCTGCTGGAGATGCTGCCGCGCCTGCTGCCGCTGGGCCGGCTGCCGTTCGGCACCCGGATCGCCGGTCCCGGCGTGGAGCTCGTCCGGGCCCGTCCACGGCTGGTGCCCGCGCTGCGCGCCGCCGGCAACTCGGTGTACGTCTGGACCGTCAACGAGCCGGAGGATCTGGAACTCGTGCTCGAAGCCGGTGTGGACGGGGTGATCACGGACCGGCCGGCCCACGCGCTGGCCCGGTTGGGCCGGTGAGTCCCGTCGATCGGTACCGGGGACCGTCCACCGCCCGGGGGTGTCCCGGACGCGGACGACGCGGCACACTCGGGACATGCCGGAGCGAACCGACTACCCCGCCTTCATCGCCGGCCACACCGCAGTGATCAATATGATCAACTCGGGCGAGTCCGGTCTCGCCGTGCTCAGCCGGCTGCTCCGCGAGGTCGAACCGGCGGTCGGCGCGGCCGGGCTGGTCTTCGTGGAGTTCACCCCGGCCGGAGGGCGGGTGATCGCGGCGACCGGCCGCGCCGAGTTCGTCCTCGGCCGCCCGCTGCCCGCCACCGACCCGGCCACCGTCTGCCTGCTCGCCGGCCCGCCGGTGCGGGAGGTCCGGGTCGACGCGATCCCTGGTGCGCTCGCCGACGAGGTCGCCGGCCGGGGCCTCTGCCGGATGATCGTGGCGCGCGCCGAGATCGGCGGGCTCACAGTCGGCAGCCTGCACGCGCTCTACCCGCTGGGCGAGCCGCTGCAATCCGCGCAACGCGCCGTCATCGGCTACGTCGCCGCGTGCGTCGCCCACATGTACGGCGACCAGACCGGCCTGCCCGTACACGGGGACGGCCCGGTCGTGGCGGCACTGGCCGACGGACTGGCGGTGGTGGACCGGGACGGGCGGGTCCGGCTCTGGAACCCGGCCGCCGTCGAGGTGACCGGCCGGCCCGCGGACGAGGCGCTGAGCCGTCCGCTGCCGTTCCCGCTGCCGCCGCCCGGCCAGGTGCTCGACCACCGGCTGCCCGACGGCCGCTGGCTGCGGATCACCTCCGGCGAGCTGCCCGGCCCGAACGCGCTTCGGGCGGTCAGCTTCCGCGACACCACCGACCAGCAGCGGCGCGACCACGACCGGGATCTGTTCGTCGCGGTGACCAGCCACGAGCTGCGGACCCCGGTCACCGTGATCAAGGGGTACGCGGACACGCTCACCGACCACTGGGACTCACTGAACGACGGCGACCGCAGGCAGGCCGCCCGGATCATCGGCCAGCGCGCCAACGAACTGGCCCGCCTGGTCGACCGCCTGCTGACCGCCGCCACCGAGAACCGTCCCGGCGGTGAACCCGCGGCGCCGTTCGACCTGGTCGATGCGCTACGCGCGGCGGTGGCGGACCTGCCGGCCGACGTCCGGCACCGGATCGTGCTCGCCCTGCCCGCCGACCTGCCCAAGGCGCTCGGCGACCGGCACAGCCTCGCCACGGTGCTCACCGAACTGGGCACCAACGCCGGGAAGTACTCACTGCCGGACACCCCGATCGAGATCACCGCCGAGGCGAACGAGCGGACCGTCTCGTTCCGGGTGGCCGACCGGGGCATCGGCATCCGGCCGGAGCACGTGGAGCGGGCCTTCGACCGGTTCTGGCAGGGGGAGTCCGGCGACCGCCGCCGGTATCCCGGCGCCGGGCTCGGTCTCTACCTCGTCCGCCAGATCGTTGAACAGCAGAATGGATGGGTATCCCTCCGGCCCAGAGCCGGTGGCGGTACGGTCGCAGAGGTGCGGCTGCCCCGGGGTTGACCGGGCGCTTCCAGGCGGGGAAGGAACGACGTGTCGACTGGTCCGGCCGAACGGTCGTGGTGCGTGGTGGTGCCCCACGACGCCACCGGCGCGCGCCTGGCCCGGCACCGGCTCGCCGACGAGCTGACCGGTGTCGTACCCCCGGTCCTGGTGGCCGACCTGGTCGCGGTCCTCGCGGAACTGGTCGGCAACGCGGTCCGGCACGCCGACGCCCTGCCCGGCGGCGTGGTGCGGGTCGCCTGGCGCCTGCGCGCGACCGAGCAGGGGCCGAGTGTCGAACTCCGGGTCACCGACGGCGGATCAGGCACCGGCCCGTGCATGCGTATCGCCTCGCCGGACGCGGCGGACGGACGGGGACTGCACATCGTCGCCGGGCTGGCCAGCGGCTGGGGCGTGGAACGCGACGGCCTGGGCCAGAGCGTATGGGCACGGTTCGACCCGGTCCCGGTGCAGCGGACGGACCTGGTCGCCGCCGGCTGACACGCGGCGGGCGGGTCCGGCCCCCACCGCCGAGACCCGGCATCTAGGCTGTCTCGCCATGAGCGAGCGGAGCGGAGCGGGCGCATGAGCAAGCGTCGGAAGAACCAGCGGAACGTCGAGGCCACCCCGAAGCGGGAGAAGGTGCGCGACGTCTTCGTGCCCCGGCCGTTCGAGGGCCTCGCCGACGAGCCGGAGTGGATCGCCCTGCGCGAGCTGGTCCCGGCCGCGTCCGCGCCGCTGCGGCTGACCCAGGAACTGATCGAGGAGTACGGCGACCGGCCGGTCACGCTGGCCACGGTGCTGCCGATGGCCGCCCCGGCGATGACCAAGCCGGACGGGCGGGTCTTCATCGGCCTGCAACGGCACCAGCAGTCCGGCGACGTCTCCCGCGACCTGGCCGACGCGCTGATCTCCGCGCTGCGGACCGAGCCGGGCGGTCAGGTGAGCGTGCCGCCGCTGCCCGGGCCGGGCCCCCGCCTCCAGGACATCCTGGTGGACGGCCCGCTGGAGATCACCATGCACGACGGGTTCGACTTCTGGCTCGACCCCGGCGCCGCCGACGACCCGAACGTCCAGGCGTCCCTGGAGCGGGCCAACTCGGCGATCTACCCGACCGTGAAGCTGGCCGCCGCGCCGGCCGCGTACTGGTGCCAGGTGCCGGAGAAGGCCCACGTACGGCTGGTTTTGCCGGAGGACGAGGACGCTGCGCTGGACGCGCTGTCCCGGCTCGCCGCGGCTGGCGCGCTGACGCTCGGCGACGACACGAAGTTCGCGGGCATGTTCCGGGCGCACGGGCGCCTCGCGCCGGTCTGGGATCTGCCGGAGGACACCCCGGCAGGCGAGTGGGAGGCGCCGGTGGCGGAGTTCGCCAAGCGCTACGCCGAGGCGGTCGCGGAGCGGGAGCCGCTCGACGCGGCCGGCCGCCGGGCCCGCCAGGGCCTGCTCGGCCGCCAGCTGACGCTGCGCTGACGTCTCCGGGTCAGGCGGCCCCGCCCTTCTGGCGCACCAGCGGGCAGGACATGCAGCGCGGGCCGCCCCGCCCGGAGCCCAGCTCCGACCCGGCGATGGCGATCACCTCGATGCCGGCTCGTTCCAGTTGCGCGTTGGTCTCCACGTTGCGCTCGTACCCGACGCACAGCCGGGGCGCGAGCGCGAGCGTGTTGTTGCCGTCGTCCCACTGCTCGCGTTCGGCGGTGACCGGGTCGAGGCCGGTGTCGATCACCCGGAGCTGGTCGAGGTCCATCGCGTCGGCGGCGGCCCGCAGGAACGGCGCCGGGCCGTCGACCCGCAGGTCGTCGCCGTCCGCGCCGGCGATGACCGTGTACGCGGACAGCTCGTCGGCGACGTTCGCGTACATCAGTACGGCGTCGACGTCGACCATGGTGCAGATCGTGTCCAGGTGCATGGTGGCGCGCTCCTGCGCGATCGGCACCACCAGGATGGTGTGCGCCAGCCCGGCCGCGAACACCTGCCGGGCCAGCCGTTCCGCGCCGGCCGGTGTGGTGCGTTCGCCGACGCCGACGGCGAGCACCCCCGGCGCGAGCAGCAGCACGTCCCCGCCCTCCAGGTGCTCCAGCCGGGGGTGGTAGACGAACTCGGTGCCGGCGAAGCGCGGGTGGTAGCGGTAGATCGCGTCGGTGAGCGTCGTCTCCCGCCGCCGGGCCGGCATGGCGAGGCTGGTCACTCCGACCCGGTCGCCGATCCAGACCGACGAGTCGCGGGTGAACAGCAGGTTGGGCAGCGGGTCGATGACGAAGTCGTGCCGGTCCATGAGCGTCCAGACCAGACCGCCGGGACGGTCGGCGCCGATCCGCAGTTCCTCGTGGGCGAGCCCGGCGGTGAGCACGTCGGCCAGCCCGGCCGGGTCGAGGTACGCCAGGTGGTCGGCGACCCGGCGCCGCAGCGTGTGGCCGAGCCGGCGGGATCGCAGCACCTGGTCGGTCAGCTCGGCCCGGGCGTCCGCCACGGCGAGCGTCTCGACCAGCAGGTCGGCCAGATAGAGCACCTCGACTCCGCGGGACCGCAGCGCCGCCGCGAACGCGTCGTGCTCCTCCTGCGCGCGTCCCACCCATGGGATAGCGTCGAACAGGAGGCTGTCGTTGTTGCGCGGGGTGAGGCGGGCCAGTTCCGGTCCCGGGCGGTGCAGCAGCACCGTTCCGAGCCGAGCGACTTCGCTGTCCACATAGTGGGTCACCCCCGCAGCCTAGGGCAGGCTTGCGCACCATCTGGAAGAGAAGTGAGGATGAATATGGCATTCATCCACACTCACTCCGGCGGTCCAACTTGCCGAGCCCCGGGGGGCGCAACGTAGGGTAGTGGAGACATAACTTCGAGAGACCTTTTGCCGGAGGTCGCGATGACTGTCTTTCCCGCTCGTCGAGCCGTACCGAGCAGGGCACTGCCGCCCCGCACGGTGCCGCACTCCCGGGTCGAGCCCACCTCGGTGCTCGAACCGGCCCGACCGACTCCATTGGAGTGGGCCCGGCGTCGCCGGGCGGAGCGGGGGGCCCGCCGGTTGGAAGCGGCAGGGGCCCGCGCCCTGGGCCAGCTCGACCATCTCGGTCCCGCCTGGCACGTCATCGAGTGGCCCCGGACGGACCCGGCGGACATGCTGCTCGACCGCGCCCGCGACGACCGGGCCGGATTCCTGGCCATCGGCCCGAGCGGTCTGTTCGCGGTCACCATCGCCGACCACGGCCGGGCCCGCGTGCTCGTGGCCGGAGACGTGGTCCAGATCAACGGCAAGCGCCCGCCGTACGTGGCGGAGGCGCGCCGGGACGCCAAGCGGGCCAGCAAGGCACTCTCCGACGCGGTCGGCCTGCCGATCCCGGTCACCCCGGTGCTGACGTTCGTCGGCTCCGGGGTGATCAGCGTCTACGGCCTGCCGAAGGACTGCCTCATGGCCACCCACCGCGAGCTGGACCGCCTGCTCGTGGCCGGTGGAAACCGGATCAGTCCGGCCACCGCCGAGAAGCTCTCCCGCGTCGCGCAGGCGCCCGCGACATGGTTCAACGGCACGTACCGTCCAACTGCCGACTACCGGTGGTATGACGAGGGCCGAACGGCCGCTGACAAGCGGGCCGCCCGCCGGTAACGTCTCCGGCGACGCCACGCGGCCCGCGGCACCGCCCCCGACTGGTTCCGCCGGTCCGCGCCGTCGCCGGCCGCCCGGCAGCCGATGCTTCCGCCGCACCGACCGGCTAGCGTGGACAGACCGTCGGTGTACATAGGAGGCGCGGTGGCCCACGTCGAACTCTCACTCTCGGAAGTGTTCGCGCCCGCGGCATCCACCGAGCAGGAGTCCGACAACTTCGGGCAGTGGTCCGGCATGGTCTCCCGGGCCACCGAGCCGTGCCTGCTGATCGACGCCGACACCACCGTCGTGGCGATCTCCTCGTCCGGCTGTGACCTGCTCTGTCTGGGCGCCCCGGAGGACGTGATCGGTCTGCCGCTGCTGGAGGGCGGCCTGCGGCTGGTCGACTTCACGGCGAGCCCGAGCGAGCTGACCGAGCAGGAGACCGACAAGATCCCGCCGCTGCTCGCGCTGCACTCCGAGCGGCTCGCCCGCGGCCTGCTACGCGTGCAGGGGCCCGGCTCCGACGCCGGCCGGACGGTCGACGCCATCTCCACGCCGGTGCTCACCGACGGCGCGGTGGCCGGCTCGCTCACCTTCCTCTCCGCGGTCTGACCCGCGCCGAGACCCGCCGCCCTTCACTCGGGCCGGTCGTCCTCCTACGATGACCTCGGCCCCACCCCACGACGACATCCCTCGATGCCCGAGGACGCCCCCGTGCCCCGCACCCCGCACCCCCGACGCCGCCACCGCCCGCTGGCGCTGCTGACGCTGCTCGCCCTCGCCGCCTGCGGCACCCCGCCCGAGCTGCGCGCACCACCCGCCGCCGCCACGCCCGTCCCGGTCCCGCCGGTCTCCGCCACGCCCACCCCGAGCGCGACCCCTACCCCACCGGCGCCGGTCCTCCCGCCCACGCCCTCCCCGTCCGTACCGGCCTCGGCGGCACCCTGCCGGGGACGGCCGTCCGGCGACCGGATCGTCGCGCTGCTGCGCGGATCCGCCGGTGTACTGCCCCGCGACGTCCGGGTCACCGTGGCGACCGGTCCGCTCTGCGCCGAGGGCTGGCAGTACACAGTGCTGACGGTCACCGGGCACGAGGAGTTGCAGGTGGTCACGCGCGGCGAGAGCGGTACGCCGAAGCTGGTCACCGCCGGCACGGACGTGTGCGGCGTCGAGGTGCGGACCGTGGCGCCGGTCGGCATCCGCACCCTGGCCTGCGACGGCACGCCGGGTGCGTAGGCTGGTCGGCATGCCGGGAACACCGCCGACCCGCTTCGTCTACCTGGGCCCCGAGGGCACCTTCGCCGAACAGGCCCTGCGTACCGTGCCCGCCGCCGAGCGCGGGGACCGCACACCCGCCCGCAGCGTCGGCGAGGCGCTCGACGCGGTACGCGCCGGGGAGGCGGACGCGGCGCTGGTGCCGCTGGAGAACTCCATCGGCGGCGCGGTCGGGGTGACGCTCGACGAACTGGTCGAGGGCGACCCGCTGGTGATCACCCGCGAGGTGGTCCTGCCGGTGGAGTTCGTGCTGGCCGCCCGCACCGGCACCACGCTGACCGACGTCCGCTCCGTCGCGGCCCACCCGCAGGCGTCCACCCAGTGCCGGGGCTGGCTGCGGGAGCACCTGCCCGACGCCACAGTGGTCGACGTACTCTCCAACGGCGCCGCCGCGGCCGGCGCGGCGAGCGGCGAGTACGACGCCGCCATCTGCGCCCCGATCGGCGCGACCCGGCACCGACTGGCAGTGCTCGCCGACAAGATCGCCGACCACCCGGACGCGGTGACCCGGTTCGCGCTGGTGTCCCGCCCCGGCCCGCCCCCGCCGCCCACCGGCGACGACCTCACCTCGCTCGCGGTGTGCCTCGCCCACGACCGGGTGGGCGCGCTGCTGGCGGTCCTGATGGAGCTGGCGGTACGCGGCGTCAACATGACCCGGATCGAGTCCCGCCCGACCGGCGAGGCGCTCGGCCGCTACGTGTTCTTCCTGGACTGCGCCGGGCACGTCGCGGACGTACGCCTCGGTGAGGCTTTGCAGGGGCTGCGCCGGGTCTGCGCGGACGTGCGGTTCCTGGGGTCGTACCCCCGGCACCGCTGGAGCACGGCGGCGGGTGACCAGCAGGCGCCGGTGCCGCCCGGGCTGACCGACACCGACTACGCCGACGCGGCGGCCTGGGTGGCCCGGCTGCGGTCCGGCGAGCTGAGCTGACCGGCCCGGGGCGACCTCGGCGGACGCCCCGGGCACCGGAGGTCTACTGCAGCAGGCCGCCGAGCACGCCGCCCTGCTGCTGGGAGCCGCTGCCGGCCACCGGAGGCTCCTCCGACGGCTGGACCACGACGAAGCCCTGACCGGCGAAGCTCATCGTGAACGCCTCACCGGTGCTGCGGCCGAGCAGCGTGCCCAGGCCGAGCTGCTCGGCGCGGTGGTAGCCGGTCTGGAGGTTCGCCGACCAGCAGACCGCCGCCTGCGGGTCCACGTACGTCGGCGCGTCCACGTTGAGCACCACAGGGGTGCCCTTGGTGGTGACCGCGATCCGGCCGTGGCCGGTGAAGACGCAGTTGAACAGGCCGGACGACGACGCGAAACCGGCGCCGCCGACCATCTTGATGTCGTACTGGAGCGTCGAGTCGAACGCCAGCACGCTGGAGCCGTTGATGGACAACGCGTCGCCCGGCTCCAGGTCGATGACGTGCACGTCCTTGGCGAAGTCGGCGAGGAAGACGTCGCCGCGCCCGGAGACCTTCATCAGCGGCACGCCCTCACCGGTGAGCCGCTGCTTGATGAACTTGCCGATGCCGCCGGAGCCGAGGGCCTGGAACTGCACCTGCCCCTGGTAGGCGACCATCGACCCGACCCGGGCCATCGCCTCGCCGTTCAGCTCGATTTTCAGCATCTTGGAGTTCTGCAACCGCATGCCCGGCTGCTGGGACTCCTTCTCAAGGTTCTCCGCGGAGAACAGCGCGCTGCGCATGGGTTTTCCTCCTGCATCAGGATCTGCCTGATCCGCAGGTTAGGGGACCGGCGCAACCACCGGGACCAGCCGGGCGGGGACGCGCCGGAGACCGGTCAGCCCCAGCCCAGGGCGTGCAGGCGCTCGTCGTCGATGCCGAAGTGGTGAGCGATCTCGTGCACCACGGTCACCGCCACCTCGTCGACGACGTCGTCGTCGGTGTCGCAGATCGCCAGGATCGGGTTGCGGTAGATCAGGATTCGGTCGGGCAGCACCCCGGAGTAGTCCCAGCCGCGAGAGGTGAGCGCGTGCCCCTCGTACAGGCCGAGCAGGTTCTCACCCGGCGGCGGGTCGTCCTCCACCAGGATGACCACGTTGCTCATCAACCCGAGCAGTTCCTCGGGCACCTCGTCGAGCGCCTCGCCGACCAGTTCCTCGAACCGGTCCCGGCTCATCTCCACGGCCACGCGGCCCGGTCACTTCCTCCCGGTCGGGCACACCGCACGGCGAGGGCGTCCCGCAGGACACCCCCGCCGTGCCGTACGCGATGTCAGGCCAGACGGGCGTTCAGCGTGATCTGCGCGCCCGGCGACAGCAGCCGGGAGATCGGGCAGTTCTCCTTGGCCGCCTCGGCGAGCTTGGTGAACTCGGCCTGGTCGATGCCCGGGACCTGGCCCACGGTCTCCAGGTCGATGCGGGTCACGGTCATGCCGGCGTCGGTCTTGTCGAAGTGCACCTTGGCGGTGGTCTCCACCGCCGTCTCCTGCGCGCCGGCGTCGGCGAGCTGCTTGGAGAGAGCCATCGAGAAGCAGCCGGCGTGCGCGGCGCCGATCAGCTCCTCGGGGTTGGTGCCCTCGCCCTCCTCGAAGCGCGACTTGAAGGAGTAGTTGCCGGACAGGCCGCCCTTGCCGGTGCGGACGGTGCCGGACCCCTCGGTGAGGTTGCCCTGCCAGCGAGCGGATGCGGTACGGATAGGCATGGCACCGACGCTAACCGAAAGCGGGCCGCCCCGCACCGGACCCCGGGGTCGCGATCCCGGCCGGCGGGAGCGGGCTGTGCCATGATTCGACGCAGGCCCGCGCACGGGAAGGGTGGCCATGTCGCAGGATCTCCCCGTTCCCCGGCAGGACAAGCGAATCCCCATGCAGGACAACAGGTCCGACGACACCACGATCGTCGAGTGGGGGGACGCCGAGCCGGAGTCGTCCGGCCGCGCCGCGCGCTCGCTCGCCGCGCTGGGCCGGGACCGTCGCCTGCCGCCCGTGCTCGCCGGGCTCGGCGCGGTGGCCGCGATCGCCTCGCTGATCGGCGAGTGGCTGGCGATCACGGTGCCGGCGGAGACCCGGGGCGACGAGGGGCCCACCCGCCTGACCAGCGGGATCTCCGAGATCGGCGGGTTCGGGACGGCGTACCTGGTGGGCCTGCTGGGGCTGTCGGTCGCGGTGGGGCTGGCGCTGCGCGGCGCACCGGCGGTGCGGCAGCACGCCCGGCTGGCCGGGCTGGGTCTCGCGGCGGGCGTGCTCGGGGTGCTCGTCGCGACCGCCACCTCCCTCGAACAGCTGGCCCGGCGCATCCTGTTCTTCGTCGGCGAGCAACGCCTGCAGGTCGAGCACGGACGCGGCCTGGTCAGCGCGTTCGTCGCGGTCGCCCTGCTGGCGGCCGCGCTGCACCTGGCCGGGCGGGCGGCCGGCGGGTCGCCTGCCGACGGGGAGCCGGACGACGAGCGGCCCGACCGCCGCCGGGCCGACACCGACGACGTGCCGCCGGCCCCGGCGGACCTGACGGTGCAGCCCACAGTGCCTTTCGCCGGCCCCGAACGCTCCTACTGAACCAGGTCCGGCAGCGCGTCCGGCGGCCACCGGGGCTTCGCCGCCGATTCGCCGGAAAGCCGTGGTTGCCGCCCGTTCCGCGAGATACGGTTGCTGCCCGCCGTCCCATGGTCGCGGCACCGAGGATCTGGTCGGCCGGCGTGACGGCGGAGGGCGAAGGAGGAACCATGACCCGCCCGGGACTGCCCAAGCTGATCGCCACCGACCTCGACGGCACGCTCGTCCGCAGCGACGAGACCGTCTCCGCGTACACCCACCGGGTGCTCGACCGGGTGCGGTCCGCCGGTATTCCGGTGGTCGGCGCGACCGGCCGCGGACCGCGCCTGACCGAACTCACCCGCAACGACATCCGGGCCGCCGACTTCCTGGTGATGGCCGGCGGTGGCCGGGTGGTGGACCAGAGCGACCCGGAGGGGCCCCTGGTGCTGCGGGACGAGCGGCTGCCCGGCGAGGTGCTGGCCCGCATCCTCACCGACCTGGAGGCGGCGGTCGGCCCGCTCACCGTGATGGTGGAGGCGTCGGACGAGCACGAGGCGCCGCTCTGGGGCGACTACCACCCGAGCTGGCCCTACCCGGACCGGTTCGAGGCGCGCAGCCGGGTCGAGTGCCTGTCCTGCGACGTGATCAAGGCGTTCGCCCGGACCGCCGATCACCACGTGGACGAACTGCTGGCGGTCGCGCGGGCGATCGTGCCGCCGGACGTGGCCACGCTCACCCAGGCCGGGCTCGGCTTCATCGAGATCTGCCCGCCCCGTACCGACAAGGCCAGCGGGCTGAGTGTCGTCGCCGAGCGGCTCGGCGTCGACCCGGCCGACGTCCTGGTCTTCGGCGACCAGCCGAACGACCTGCCGATGTTCGACTGGGCGGGATGGGCCCGGGTGGCGGTGGCGAACGCCCACCCGGACGTGCGCGCCGCGGCGGACGAGATCACCTTGCGCAACGACGACGACGGGGTCGCGGTCTACCTGGACCGGCTACTCTCCCGGTGATGGAAGATCCACCTCGGCTCGTCGCCTCCGACATCGACGGCACGCTGCTGCGCGACGACCGGACGCTCAGCCCGCGTACCGCCGCGGTGCTGGCCCGCGTCAACGCCGCCGGCACCCCCGTGGTCCTGGTCACCGGCCGTCCGATCCGCTGGCTCCAGATGGTGTACGAGCAGCTCACC
This sequence comes from Micromonospora sp. WMMB482, assembly GCF_019038635.1. Taxonomy (NCBI): domain Bacteria; kingdom Bacillati; phylum Actinomycetota; class Actinomycetes; order Micromonosporales; family Micromonosporaceae; genus Micromonospora; species Micromonospora sp. WMMB482. Next base: position 2,296,430 of record NZ_JAHOPD010000020.1, read on the forward strand.
GAGCCGCTACCGGCGATCTGCGCCAACGGTGCGGTGGTGTACGACCCGGTCACCGACCAGGTGCTGCGCGCCGACCCGCTCGCCCCGGAACTGCTGGCGGAGGTGGCCCGGCGGCTGCGCGCCGAGGTGCCCGGGGTGAGCCTCGCGGTGGAGATCGTGGACAGCCGGCAGATGCGGCACGAAGTGCACTACCCGCTGCGGTGGGACGCCGACCACGATGCGATCCGGGCGATCGAGTCGCCTGAGGAACTGCTGGCCGCACCCGCGGTGAAGCTGCTGGCGCGGGCCGGTGAGCAGGATCCGGACGTCTTCGTGCGGGTGGTGGCGGGCGCGCTGGAAGGGCTGGCCGAGGCGACCCACTCGTCGTACAGCGGGCTGATCGAGATCTCGGCGGCCGGTGTGACCAAGGCGGCCGGCCTCGCCTGGTACGCGGAGCGGCTGGGCGTGCACGAGCGGGACGTGCTGGCCTTCGGCGACATGCCCAACGACGTGCCGATGCTGGCCTGGGCCGGACGTGCGGTGGCCGTCGCCAACGCCCACCCGGCGGTACGAGAGATCGCGCACGAGGTCACCGGGCCGAACACCGAGGACGGCGTCGCGGCGTACCTGGAGAAGGTCTTCGAGCTGGACTGACCGGCCGGGGCGCGTGACGCGCCCCGGCCGGCGGGTCACAGGTACTGGCCGGGGGCGTGGCCCTCGTTGTTGCCGGGCATCCCCGGCATGCCCGGCATCATCCCGGCCGGGCCGCTCGGCAGCGCCTGGCGGCCGGACCGCATCTGCTCCAGCTGGACCCGGGCGGCCATCTGCTGTGCCACCAGCGCGGCCTGGATGCCGTGGAACAGCCCCTCCAGCCAGCCCACCAGCTGGGCGTGCGCGATGCGCAGTTCACCCTCGCTCGGCGCCTGCTGCTCGGTGAACGGCAGCGAGATCCGCTCCAGTTCCTCGCGCAGCTCGGGGGCGAGGCCCTCCTTCAGCTCGACGATCGAGCGCTCGTGGATCTCCCGCATCCGGTGCCGGCTCGCGTCGTCGAGCGGCGCCGCCTTCACCTCCTCCAGCAGCTGCTTGATCATGCTGCCGATCCGCATCACCTTGGCCGGCTGCTCGACCAGACGGGTCGGATCCTCGCCCTTGCCCTCGTCGGTCTGCACCGTGCCGACCGGGCGGCCGTCCGGCCCGACCACCACCACGGTGCCGGGGATGCCATCGTTGCCCTGTTCGTCGTCGTGTCCGGCGGAGTGCGCTTCGGTCATGGCACCCATCTTTACCCACCCCGGCCACGCGCACTCGGCCGGACCGGGTGACGCTACCGTCGCCGCATGCTCTCCGACCCGCGCGAGGTGCTGACCCGCCCGTCCCCGCCCCCGGACGCCATGGTCTCCTACGGCGACCACCCGGACCAGCGCGCCGACCTGCGCCTCCCGGCCGGTGACGGGCCGCCCCGGCCGCTCGTGGTGGTGGTGCACGGTGGCTTCTGGCGGGCGGAGTACGACCGCACCCACACCGGCCCGATGGCGGCGGCGCTCGCCGCGCTCGGCCACCCGGTCGCGCAGATCGAGTACCGGCGGACCGGCCAGCCGGGCGGAGGGTGGCCGCACACGCTCACCGACGTGCGCGCCGGGATCGCCGCGCTGCCGGGACTCGCCGCCGCCGCGCTGCCCGGCCGGGTGGCGCCCGTGCCGCCGATCCTGGTCGGTCACTCCGCGGGCGGGCACCTGGCCCTGTACGTGGCCGCGCACGCCCCGGAGACGGTCGGCGGGGTGCTCGCGCTGGCGCCGGTGGCCGACCTCGCGCAGGCGTACCGGCTGGACCTGGACGGTGGGGCGGTGGCCGCGCTCCTCGGCGGCGGCCCGGACGACGTGCCGGACCGGTACGCGGCGGCGGATCCATCGGCATTGGTACCCATCCAATCACGCACGGTAGTCATCCACGGCGATCGAGATGTCCAGGTTCCGATCGCGATCAGCCGGTCCTGGGTGGCAGCGGATCGGGCCGCCGGAGGCGCCGCCACGCTCGTTGAGCTGCCTGAATGCGAGCATTTCGGGCTGATCGCACCGGGCTCCGCCGCATGGCCCCTGGTCGTCGAGGCGTTGCGGTCGCTTCACGATGATCTTCCGGGCATTGACGCAGCGTCGCCGAGCAGGTAGAACGCCGAAGGGGTGTGCACCATGGCCACCCTGTCGGGAAGGAAATCGGTGGCACAGATGAACCGCAGGCGGGCGCTGCAACTGCTGGCCGCGCTGGGTACCACCGGACTGGCGGCGGGTTGCGGATCCGGGGACGACTCCGGGGAGCAGACCGGATCCGGCAGCCCGATCAAAGTCGGGCTGATCGTGCCCGGCAGCGGGGCGAACAAGGCCGTCGGCGACGAGATCACCAACGGCTTCCAGCTCTTCCTCAGCATGCGAGGTCAGCAGATCGCCGGCCACCCGGTCACGCTCGTGACCGCCGAGGAGGGCGACACCGCCGCCACCGGCAAGGCCGCCGTCGACCGGCTGCTGAAGGAGGGCGTACTCGCGCTCACCGGCGTGGTCAGCCCGACCGTGATGACCGGCATCAAGGACGCGGTCGAGGAGGCCCGGGTACCCCTGCTGGGCTCCAACGCCTCCCCGTCGACGCTCCAGGGCGTCGTCTACATCTGGCGCACGTCGTACGTGCTGACCGAACCCGGTGAGGCGCTCGGCGAGTACCTGCGCCAGAAGCTGGACGCGTCGAGCCGGATCGCCATCTTCGGCACTCGCGGCCTGGGCAGCCAGGACGTCATCAAAGGGCTGCGGCGCGCGTACGAGCGGGGCCGCCGGCTCACCGAGGACCCGATCTTCACCGACGACGACCCCAACCCCTCCCGGTCGCTCTACTCCGGGCCGATCCGCAAGGCGCTGGAGCGCGAGCCGGACGCGGTCTTCTGCCACTACTCCGGCGCGCAGGCCGTGCAGTTCGTCAAGCAGCTCTACGCCCAGGGCTACCGGGGGCCGATCTACGCCCCCGGGTTCCTCACCGAGGGCACCGCACTCGACCAGCTCGACGACGGGGAGAAGGGCCGCGAGCGCAAGCTGATCCAGTCGTACGGGATCGAGACCGCGCTGAACTACTCGGCCGACCTCAACAACACCGCGAACCGGATCTTCGCCTCGGCGTACCGGAAGACGTTCAACTCGACGCCCACCACGTACGCGATGGCCTCGTACGACGCCGCGCTGGTGCTGGACAAGGCGATCCGGCTGGCCGGGTCGAACCCCTCGCCGCAGCAGGTCAACCTGGCGCTGGGCAAGATCGGCCAGGTGGACAGCCCGCGCGGCGCCTGGCAGTTCAACCAGACCCGTACCCCGCAGCAGAAGTGGTACCTGCGCCGGGTGCAGACCGACGGCCGGCTGCTCTCCAACGTGGTGATCAACGAGCTGGCGACGCTGGGCTGACCGGCCCCCGTACACGCGCAAGGGCGGTCTCCCACCGGGAGGCCGCCCTTCGCGTCGAGGCGTGGCTCAGTGCCGCAGCTCGGCGATGCAGCACTTCACGCTGCCACCGCCCTTCTTCAGCTCGGCCAGCTCCACCGGGACCGGGTGGTAGCCGGCCGCCTTCAACTTGCCGGCGAGCCGGGTCGCCTCGTTGTTCAGCACCACGTTGAGCCCGTCGCTGACCAGGTTGAGGCCGAACGCCAGCGCGTCCTCGTCGTCCGCGACGACCGCGTCCGGGAACAGCTGGGCCAGCACCTTCTGGCTCGCGTGGGAGAAGGCCCCCGGGTAGTAGACGACGTTCTCGTCGTCGATCGAGGCCAGCGCGACGTCCAGGTGGTAGAAGCGCGGGTCGACCAGGTGCAGCGAGACCACCGGCCGCCCGAGCGCCTCCTGCGCCTCGGCGTGCGCGGCCGGCTCGGTCCGGAAGCCGTACCCGGCGAGGACCAGGCCGCCGTGGGCGTCCGGCAGGTACGCGAAGTCGCCCTCACCCTCGTTGGTCTCGTTCGGCGCGATGAACCGCCAGCCGTGCTCCTCGTAGAACGCCCGGTGCGCGGCGGCCTCGGCGGACCGCTGCTCGTGCTTGAACCGGGCGCCGTAGACGGTGCCGTCGACCACGAAGGCACCGTTGGCCGCGTAGACCATGTCCGGCAGGCCCGCCTCGGGGGTGAGCAGGTGCACCTCGTGCCCCAGCGCGACGAGCGTCTCCCGCAGCCGGTCCCACTGCTTGACGGCCAGGCCGGCGTCGACCGGCGTGGTCACGTCCATCCACGGGTTGATCGCGTACTCGACCGTGAAGTGCTCGGGCGAGCACATGAGATATGTCCGCTTTCGCGAGACTCGCTGCTGGTTCACGGTCACCAAGAGTAGGTACGGTACAACTTTGGTAACAGCCACAAGCATTGCTTCCCGGGAGCAGAACGTTGCAGATAGACGCGGTCGACCAGCGAATCATTGCGTTACTCGTCGCGGATGCCCGCGCCTCGTACGCGGACATCGGCAGCCGGGTGTCACTCTCCGCCCCCGCTGTCAAGCGACGGGTCGACCGCCTCCGATCCGCCGGGGTGATCCGGGGATTCACCGCCGTCGTCGACCCGGCCGCGGTCGGCTGGACCACCGAGGCGTTCGTCGAGCTGTTCTGCGCCGGCCGGACCACCCCGGCGCAGATCGGCGCCGCCGCCCGCCGGCACCCCGAGGTGGTCGGCGCGTACACCGTCTCCGGCGAGGCGGACGCGCTCGTGCACCTGCGCGCCGCGGACATCGCCCACCTGGAGGAGGCCCTCGAACGGCTGCGCGCCGAATCGTTCGTCACCTCGTCGCGCAGCACCATCGTGCTCTCCCGGCTGGTCGAGTCCCCCGGCGTCGGCCCGTCCACGCCTTGACCTCAACCCCGCTTCATGTCGTGCACTGACACCCGTGACCGACGAGCGGCGAGGGGGCGGTATGCGTGCGGTGTGGCTGCGGGAGTTCGGCGGACCGGAGGTGCTCGTCCCCGGGACGGCACCCGACCCGGCACCCGGACCGGGCCAGGTGCTCGTCGACGTGGCACACGCGAACATCACGTTCGTCGAGACGATGTTCCGGGCCAGCGGCTTCGGGCCGTTCGGCGCCGAACTGCCGGTGATCCCCGGCAACGGGGTCGGCGGCACGATCACCGCGCTGGGCCCGGGCGTCGAGCCGGCGCTCGCCGGCCGCGTCGTGGTCACCGCCACCGGCGGCACCGGCGGGTACGCCGAGCGCGTCGTGGTCGACCGGGGCGCGCCTGTCCCCGTACCCCCGGGGTTGGCGCTGGACGCGGCGGTGGCGCTGATGGCCGACGGCCGGACCGCCCTGATGCTGGCGCGGGCGGCCGGGCTGCGGCCGGGCGACCGCGTCCTGGTGGAGGCGGCGGCCGGCGGCGTCGGATCGCTGCTCACGCAGCTGGCGGCGGCCGCCGGGGCGACTGTGGTGGCCGCGGCCGGCGGCGCCCGCAAGGTGGACGTGCTCCGCGCCGCCGGCCTCGACGTGGTCGTCGACTACCGGCAGGCCGGCTGGACCGACCGGGTCCGGGACGCCGCGGGCGCGGTCGACGTGGTGTTCGACGGCGTGGGCGGGTCGCTCGCCCGGGAGGCGTTCGACCTGCTGGACCCCGGCGGGCGGATGCTCAGCTTCGGGCTGGCCGGCGGCGCCTGGGCGGACATCCCCGCCGAGTCGGCCGCCGCGCGCGGGGTGACACTGCTGAGCCCCCGGCCCGGCCCGGACGAGCTGCGCGCCCTCACCGAGGCGGCACTCGCCGAGGGCGCTGCCGGACGGCTGCGACCGGTGATCGGGCAGCGTTTCCCGCTGGCACGCGCCGCCGACGCGCACGCCGCGATCGAGGCCCGGGAGACAGTGGGCAAGACACTGCTCGACGTGCGCTGATCCGGGCTCAGAGGTACATGCCGGTGCGGTGCTCCTGCGCCCGGGCCGGCTTGTCGCCCTCGCCGAAGAAGCGCTTGCCGCCGAACTCGCCGTGCAGACGGTCGTCCAGCTCGTCGGCGAGCCCGGTCATCACCTGCACCGCGAGCATCAGGTGGGTGGCCTGGAAGTTGCGGCCGAACACCGGGATCGAGGCCCACACCGTGTCGTCGGCGCAGTACAGCCGGCCGATCGGCATCCGGTTGGTCAGCTCGGAGAGCTTCACGTAGAGGCGCTCGGTCGGCTCGACCTCGGTCAGCACCGGCGAGAAGACGTCCACCAGCGGCGGGTTGTCGCGTACCCGGACGAAGACCATGGCCGAGCCGGCCCGGATGTTGATGTCACCGTCGGAGTCGACCTGGAGCTGGTCGGACGCGGACTTCAGCATGGTCGACACGACGGTGCGGACCCGCTCCTCCAGGGCCAGCACGTCGTTCTCGCCGGACTGCGCGGCCGCCGCCGCGGCCAGCGCCTCGTCCAGGTCGGCCTCCACGTCCCGGTCCGGGCCGAACTCGCCGCGCGCGGTACCGAGCGGCTCCACCGGCAACGCCTCGCCCTCGGCGTCGTGCACCAGATAGACGAGGAAGGCCGGATGCGGGGCGCCGTAGACGTCACGCAGCGTCCGGGACAGCACGGCGGCCAGCCGCGTCGCCTCGTCGGTGCCGCAGTCCAGCCCGAACTGCTCACCGGAGCCCGGCACCACACCCGGCGGCGACCAGCCGAGCGCCACCATGTCGGCCACCGCGGCCCGGTCCAGCCGGTAGCCCTGCGGGAGCATGGCGTTGCCCACCGCGCGGGCCGAGAGGCGACCCTCCTCGCCCGCGTCCACGCTCACCGAGTAGACGGCGTCGCCGGTGCCCGAGGCGGTCGGGTCGAGCGTGACCTCCAGGTGCCCGCCGGAGGGCAGCCCGCGCAACCGGTCGGCGAGCGCCCGGGCGAACTCCCGCCAGGCCTCGGTGACCTTGGCCCGCAGATCAGCAGTGGTCGGCTCGTCGAGCAGGATCGACTCGTGGTGCTCCGGCGCGCTGCCGGTGGCGTGGTGCTCCGGCTTGCCGCCGGCAGGCTTGTCGACCGGCGCCGAGGGGTGGTCTGCCGTCATGATCGCCTCCGTCCGTTCCCGCCACCCTACCCAGGCGCGAGGGGGACCGAATCCCGCGCGAGGCGCTAATCCCCAGGTGTGGAACCGCCCAGGTCGACGGGCCAGGAACCGGCCAGCGCGCCGAGCCGCTCGGCCGCCGCGGCCGGGTCCGCGCCGCGCCCCACCGCCAGCCCGAGCAGGTACGCCGTGACCGGCGCACCCGGCCGGACCACCTGGTGGGCCACGTCCCGGGCCACGTCGAGCACCATCGGCACGGGCACCCCCGTCGGGTCCAGGTCCAGTTCGGCGCAGACCGCCGTGACCCAGTCGTCCAGCACCGTCATCTCGTCCACTCCTCCGCCCGGCGTACGTCCTCGTCAGTGTCGCAGTCGAACCACGGGGGCGGCCCCGAGCCGGACCAGGACACCTCCCGTACGACGAGGTCGGCCAGCAGCCCGCGTACCGGCGCGCCGTCGAGCGAGCCGTCCCGCGTCGCGGCGAGCCGGTCGAGGGCGGCTCGCAAATCCGCGAACCGCCAGATCGCGCAGAGGTGCTGGCGGCGGCCGTCCCCGTCCACGTAACAGGCGAGCGCGGCGGTCCGACCCTTCAGCGCCTCCCGCCGGGCGGCGGCCGGAGCGTCTTCCGGTCCGGCCGTCGCGGGCTCGTCCGGTCCGGCGGCAGACGCGTCGTCCGGCCCGGCAGCAGAGGCGTTCTTCGAGCCGTCGTCCGGTCCGGCGGCGGAGGCGTTCTTCGAGCCGTCGTCCGGTCCGGCAGTCGGGTCGGCGAGGGCGCGTCGCAGCCCGGCCACGGCTGCGGTGGTGAGCAGCGGCAGGTCGGCGGCGAGCACTGCGACTGTCGTCGTACCGGGGTCGAGCAACGCCAACCCGGCTGCTGTGGCAGCCACCGGACCGCCGCCGGGCGGCTCCTCCCGGGTCGTCCGGACTCCCTCGGGCACCGGGCCGGACGGGCCGACCACGATCCGCTGGTCCGCGTCGGCCACCGCGGCCAGCACCCGGTGCAGCATCGACCGGCCGCCGACCGCGCGGGCCGGCTTGTCCACGCCGCCCATCCGCCGGGCCGCGCCACCGGCGAGCAGGATCGCCGCGTACCCCGTCACCGCCTCACCCTAGCCACAGCCGCGACCGCCGCATCCCGGCTCGGACCTCCGCCCGGCGTGGTTGGCGGCTTTCCGACGTTGATCCACTGCTTTCCGCCGAAGTGGTGGCATCCAGGGCCCTCCGATACCGCCACCTCGCCGGACTGGTGTCGATCATCGGGCCTGGGCCGGCCGGGACCGGGCCGGGGCGGCGAGGGCGGGAAGGTGCGGGGCGATGTGCGGGCGGCGGAGTGCCCGGGAAGGATGGCGGCATGGGACGGGCGACGGATCGGCGTGGTGTGCTGCGGATCGACCTCGACGCGGCCGGTGACGGACGGGGGCGGGTCCGCCGCCAGGACACCCTGGCCGTGGAGGAGCCGCTGGAGATCCGCGTCGGCGCGGCCGGGCCGGGCCGACGCCGTCCGCTGGCGGTGACGATGCGTACGCCCGGCGACGACCTGGACCTGGCGATCGGATTCCTGCTCACCGAAGGGCTGATCCGGTCGGCGGAGGACGTGCACACGGCGCAGCTCTGCGCCGGGGCGGAGACCCCGAACACCTACAACGTGGTCGACGTGGTGCTCTCGCCCGGCGTGCCGGAGCCCGTGACCGACCCGGCGCGCAACTTCTACACCACCAGTTCGTGCGGCGTGTGCGGCAAGGCGAGCATCGAGTCGGTGCGGACCCGCTCGCAGTTCGCGGTGCGGGACGACCCGCTGGTGGTCGACGCCGACCTGCTCGCCGGACTGCCGGACCGGCTGCGCGCCGCGCAGCGCGCCTTCGACCGCACGGGCGGCCTGCACGCCGCGGGACTCTTCACCCCCACCGGGGAGCTGGTCGTGCTCCGCGAGGACGTCGGGCGGCACAACGCGGTGGACAAGGTGCTCGGCTGGGCCACCCGGGAAGGGCGGCTGCCGCTGGCCGGGTACGTGCTGCTGGTCTCCGGACGGGCCAGCTTCGAACTCACCCAGAAGGCGTGGATGGCGGGCGTGCCGCTGCTCGCGGCGGTGTCCGCACCCAGCACGCTCGCGGTCGAACTGGCCGAGGAGGCCGGGATGACGCTGGTCGGCTTCCTGCGCGGTCCGACCATGAACGTCTACTCCGGGGCGACGCGCGTCGGCGGCTGACCGCGGTCCTAGACGGGTCCGGTCCGGCGGACGGGGTGAGAGCGGTCACCGGCGGGGCCGGCGTCGGCGGCGCCGCAGCACCCCGCCGTCGTCGGAACCGGGCCGGCCGTCCAGCGCGGACGGCGCGACGCCCCGCCGGAGCGCCTCGTCCAGCAGCACCGCGAGCGAGTAGCCGGGGTGGGCGGACAGCACCCGTTCCAGCGCGACAGCGGCCAGTGCCCCGTGCCCCGAGCGCCAGGCGGCGAACGCGAGCAGGCAGCCCGGCGCGGCGATCAGGTCCGCCTCGGCACGTCGCAGCACGTCGGTCCAGAGGCTGATGTCGGCGTCCCGGCCGTCGGTGCGGGACCAGGCGTGGTCGCGTACCGCCACGTGGGTGAGGAGCACTGTCAGCCAGGCCACCTCGTCGTCGTCAAGTCGCTCGCCGCGCCGCTGTCGGCGGAAGGCGGCCCGCACCGCCGCAGTGCCCGCCGTCCGCACCGCACGCGGCACCGCTCCCGATCCGGGTCCGTCGGCCGGAACCGGCGACTCCCCGTCCGGTCCCGGGCCACCGGTCGGAACCGGCGACTGTCCGCCCGGCTCGCGGCCGCCGGTCGGCACGCCGCCCCCCGGGCTCCCCGACGACGGGGACGGACGCCCGGTGAGCGCGGCCAGGCGGAGGCGCGCCCGACCGGTGGCACGGCGCATGGCGAGCCGGACCGGCCCGTCGAGCGGGGACACCTGCGCCGCGAGCGCGGCCCGGTCGGGCAGGGCGACCTGACCGGCGAACACCGCCGCCGCGCTGACCTGGCTGGCGGCCGGGTCGTACGGGGTGCCCTCGGGCGGGCAGCAGGACGGCTCGGCGCACAGGTACGAGAACCAACGGCCCTCGGTGACCCGCAGCGCGTCGAGCACGACCAGGCCGGTGGCGGTCAGCGCGTCGCCGATCGCGTCCACGACGCCCGTCACCCGGGCGGCCGGACCGTAGCCGACGACGGTGGCGGCGTCGGCGTCCTGCCGAGCCACCACCTGCGCCAGGTGCCGGGCCGCCGGGCCGGGGTCGGCACCCGGTGCCGGCAGGTCGCCACGGGCGGCGAAGACGACGCGCCGGCCGCGTACCGCGACCACCACGACGCTGTCGGCGGGATGGAAGCCGAGCAGGTAGGGCACGGCCGCGACCATGTCGGCCGGCGAGCGGACGGAGAGGCGCGCTGGCTCGGTGGAGTTCATGCCGGAAGCGTCCGGGGTCGCGCCCCGCCGCGTCCGCCCCTGTGGACGACACGCGGTCCATCCACAGATACGGAGCGTATCCGCCCAGCTCAGCGGCGATCGGCGGTGCCGCTCGGCACACGGATGTCCGGGTAACCGCTACCTTGCGCACATGGACCTGGCGTACCTGCGGGCACACCCGGAGCACCTGCCGACCTTCCTGACCCACCAGCGGATCCGGGAGACCCCGGTCTCCGGCGGTGACATCTGCGCGGCCTCCCGGCTCACGCTCGACGACGGGAACTCGGTGTTCGCCAAGACCTGGCCGGAACGGTCGGCGCGTCCCCTGCCGGAGGGCTTCTTCGCCGCCGAGGCGGCCGGGCTGCGGTGGCTACGCGAGGCCGGAGCGGTGCCCGTACCGGATGTCCTCGTCGCTCTGCCCGACCTGCTGGCGCTCGGCTGGGTGGAGCCCGGCGAGCCGACGCCGGAGGCCGCGGATGCGTTCGGCCGCGACCTGGCCGGGTTGCACCGCGCCGGCGCGCCCACGTTCGGCGCGGACTGGCACGGGTTCATCGGCGCGCTGCCGCAGGACAACACGCCCGACCCCGGCCCCTGGCCGGACTGGTTCGCCCGCCGCCGCCTGCTGCCCTACCTGCGCATGTCTGTCGACGGTGGCGGGCTCGACGGCGCCGGGGCGGCGCTCGTCGAGCAGGTCGCCGACCGGATCGGCGAGTTCGGCGGCGACGAGCCGCCGGCCCGGCTGCACGGTGATCTCTGGCCGGGCAACCTGCTCTGGGCCGCCGACGGCCAGGTCTGGCTGGTCGACCCGGCCGCGCACGGCGGCCACCGCGAGACCGACCTGGCGCAGCTCGCCCTGTTCGGCGGCCCACCGCACCTGGACCGGATCATGGCCGCCTACCGGGAGGCGTGGCCGCTCGCCGACGGGTGGCGGGAACGGGTGCCGCTCCATCAGCTGCATCTGCTGCTCGTGCACACCGCGACCTTCGGCGCGGCGTACGCGGACGCGGTCCGCTCCACCGCCCGTGCCGCCCTCCGGGGGCCCGACCGCGCTACGGTCGACAGATGAGCGCCCCCCGGACGGCCGACGGCGACCTCGCCGACCGGTACGGCCGCGTCGCCCGAGACCTGCGGGTCTCGCTCACCGACAAGTGCAACCTGCGCTGCACCTACTGCATGCCGGCCGAGGGCCTGCCCTGGCTGGCCGGTCCGCAACTGCTCACCGACGACGAGATCGTCCGGCTGGTGGGTGTCGCGGTGTCCCGGCTCGGCATCACCGAGGTGCGCTTCACGGGCGGTGAGCCGCTGATCAGGCCGGGCCTGCCGGGCATCGTGGCGGCGGTCGCCGCGCTCACGCCCCGGCCGCGCATCTCGCTGACCACGAACGGCATCGGCCTGGCCCGCATGGCGCCGGCGCTGCGTGCCGCCGGGCTGGACCGCGTCAACGTCTCGCTCGACACGCTGGACCGGGACCGGTTCGCCGCGCTGACCCGCCGGGACCGGCTCGCCGACGTGCTCGCCGGGCTGGCCGGGGCCGCGGAAGCCGGGCTGACGCCGGTGAAGATCAACTCGGTGCTCATGCGCGGCACGAACGACGACGAGGCGCCCCCGCTGCTCCGGTTCGCGCTCGCGCACGGCTACGAGCTGCGGTTCATCGAGCAGATGCCGCTCGACGCCCAGCACGGTTGGGACCGTTCGACGATGGTCACGGCCGACGAGATCCTGGCCTCCCTGCACACCGCGTTCGCGTTGACGCCGGACCCGTCCGAGCGCGGCGCGGCGCCGGCCGAGACGTGGCTGGTGGACGGCGGGCCGGCCCGGGTCGGGGTGATCGCCAGCGTGACCCGACCGTTCTGCGGCGACTGCGACCGCACCCGGCTCACCGCCGACGGCCAGGTGCGCAACTGCCTGTTCGCCACCGAGGAGTCGGACCTGCGCGGCGCGATGCGCGACGGCGCGGACGACGAGGAGCTGGCCCGCCGCTGGCGTGCCGCGATGTGGGCCAAGCGGGCCGGGCACGGCATCGACGACCCGACGTTCCTCCAGCCCGCACGCTCGATGTCGGCGATCGGAGGCTGAGCGTGGAACTGACGGTCCGCTACTTCGCCGGCGCCCGCGCGGCCGCGGGACGATCCGAGGAGACCGCATCCGCCGGCCGGTCCCTGGACGAACTCCTCGACGACCTGGCCGCCCGGCACGGCGAGCGCCTCGCGGTGGTGCTGAAGGCGGCGAGTTTCCTGGTCGACGGCGTGGCCTGTCATGATCGACGGGCACTGTTGCCGGCCGGGGTGACGGTGGACGTGCTGCCGCCCTTCGCGGGCGGCTGAGGGGGGCCCACGTGCTGGCCATGGCGACATTCCTGGGCTTCGTCGTGCTCGTGATCGGCCTGATCCACCTCTACCTGTGGAAGCGGCTGGTCCGGGACACCACGCGGCCCGGGCGGTGGCGCCGGGCCGGTGGGGTGGCGATCGTGGCGCTGGCGGTGCTCGTACCGGTGACCATGGCGGGCACGCGCAACGGCTGGTACTGGCTGGCCTGGCCCGGCTACCTCTGGATCGCGCTCATGTTCTACCTGCTGGTGCTGCTGCTGGTGCTGGAGGTACCGACCGCTGTGGCCCGGCTCGTGCTGCGCCGCCGGGCCCGCTCGGCGGTCGCCGCCGGCCCGGAGCCCGAGCCCGTGCTCGTCGGCGCGGCGTCGGCGGAGGGTGCGGCGCCTCCGCCGGTCGACCCGGCCGACGCGCCGCCGGCCGGCACCAGCGCGCCGGACCACGACCCCTCCCGGCGGCTGCTGCTCGCCCGCGGGGCGGCGATCTTCGCCGGGCTCACCGCAGCCGGCGTCACCGGGTACGGCGTCCGCACCGCGATGGGTCCGCCGCAGCTCGACCGGGTGCAGATCCCGCTGGCGAAGCTCCCCCGCAGCATGGACGGGCTGCGCATCGCCACCGTCTCCGACATCCACCTCGGGCCGCTGCGCGGCCGGGCGCACACCGAGCGGATCGTCGCGATGATCAACCGGATGGACGCCGACCTGGTCGCCGTGGTCGGTGACCTGGTCGACGGCACGGTGGCCGAGCTGGGCGAGGCCGCCGAGCCGCTGCGCGACCTGCAGTCCCGGTACGGCAGCTTTTTCGTCACCGGCAACCACGAGTACTACTCGGGCGTCGAGGAGTGGATCCGCGAGGTGGACCGGCTCGGCCTGCGGGTGCTCCAGAACGAGCGGCAGGAGATCCAGGCCCGGGGCGGCGTGCTGGACCTGGCCGGGGTGAACGACGTGAGCGCCGCCGGCACCGGGGTGGCCGCGCCCGCCGACTACGCCGCCGCCCTCGGCGACCGTGACCCGAGCCGGCCGGTGGTGCTGCTGGCGCACCAGCCGGTGGCCGCGCAGGAGGCGGCGAAGTTCGGCGTCGACCTCCAGCTCTCTGGGCACACGCACGGCGGCCAGATGGTGCCGTTCAACCTGGCGGTGAAGCTCGAACAGCCGGTGGTCTCCGGTCTCGGCGAGGTCGACGGCACGAAGGTCTACGTCACGAACGGCGCCGGTTTCTGGGGCCCGCCGGTGCGGGTGGGTGCACCTCCCCAGGTGACGCTCGTCGAGCTGCGCGCGCAATAGCGTGCATGGGCCGCCGAGTCCAGCACCGCATTGCTCAGGTCACCCGTACGCGTGGCGACGGGCGGGCGGGGGACCGGACGTGACAGGATGCGGCGTGCCTCCGTTCAGCGCCGCACCCCCCGGTGGCCTCCCGCCGTACGTCGCGGATCTGCACATCCACTCGAAGTACTCCCGCGCGTGCAGCCGCGACCTGACCCTGCCGAACCTGGCCTGGTGGGCCCGGCGCAAGGGCATCGGCGTGCTCGGCACCGGCGACTTCACCCATCCCGCCTGGTACGACCATCTGCGCGAGACGCTGCACCCGGCCGAGCCGGGACTGTACCGGCTCTCGCCCGAGGCGGAGCGGGACGTGGCCCGGCGGCTGCCGCCCCGGCTCGCCAGTGCGGCGGAGGCCGATCCGGTCCGGTTCATGCTGAGCGTGGAGATCTCCACGATCTACAAGCGCGACGACCGCACGCGCAAGGTGCACCACCTGATCTACCTGCCGGACCTGGACGCGGTGGCCCGGTTCAACACCGCGCTGGGCCGGATCGGCAACCTCGGCTCGGACGGCCGGCCGATCCTCGGGCTGGACTCCCGCGACCTGCTCGAGATCACGCTGGAGGCGAGCCCGGACGGCTACCTGGTGCCCGCGCACATCTGGACGCCCTGGTTCTCCGCGCTCGGCTCGAAGTCCGGCTTCGACGCGATCGCCGACTGCTACGCCGACCTGGCCTCGCACATCTTCGCGGTGGAGACCGGTCTGTCGTCCGACCCGGAGATGAACTGGCGGGTCGGCAGCCTGGACCGCTATCAGCTGGTGTCGAACTCGGACGCGCACTCGCCGCCCGCGCTGGCCCGGGAGGCCACGGTCCTCACCGCCGCCCGCGACTACTTCGCGATCCGCGAAGCGCTGCGGACCGGCGACGGGCTCGCAGGCACCGTGGAGTTCTTCCCGGAGGAGGGCAAGTACCACGCCGACGGGCACCGCCTGTGCGGCGTGAACTGGTCGCCGGAGCGGACCCGCGAGGCGGGCGGACGCTGCCCGGAGTGCGGCAAGCCGCTGACTGTGGGCGTGCTCAGCCGGGTCGAGGAGCTGGCGGACCGCCCGGCGGGGCACCGTCCGGCGCACGCCCGCGAGGTGACCCATCTGGTGCCGCTGGCCGAGATCCTGGGCGAGCTGAACCGGGTCGGCGCGCGGTCGAAGAAGGTCGAGGGCAAGCTCAACGAGCTGATCGCCGCGCTCGGCCCGGAGCTGGAGATCCTCACGCGTACCCCGATCGAGGAGATCGGCCGGGTCGGCGGCGAGCTGCTCGCGGAGGGCATCGGCCGGCTGCGCCGCGGCGACGTGCGCCGGGTGCCGGGCTTCGACGGAGAGTACGGCGTGATCACGCTGTTCGACCCGGCGGAACTGGGCGGCCCCGGTGCCGGGGCGGGGCAGGAGACGCTGTTCGACGTACCGGTGCCCGCGCAGCGGCGACCGGCGGAGCCGGCGCCGAAGCCGAAGGCCAAGCGCCCGGCGGCGGCCCGGCCGGAGCCGAAGCGCACGCCGCCGCCCGCGCCTCCGATCGCGCCGCCGCCGTCTCCGCACGAGCCGTTCGAGCCGATGCTCGCCGGGATGGAGGAGGTCGGCACCGGCCTGCTGGACCGGCTGGACGCGATGCAGCGGGTGGCCGCGTCCGCGCCGGGTGGTCCGCTGCTCATCGTGGCCGGTCCGGGCACCGGCAAGACGCGGACGCTCACCCACCGGATCGCGTACCTCTGTGCGGAACTGAACGTCTTCCCCGATCAGTGCCTGGCGATCACGTTCACCCGGCGGGCGGCCGAGGAGCTGCGGCACCGGCTGGACGGGCTGCTCGGCCCGGTCGCCGAGGACGTCACAGTCGGCACGTTCCACTCGCTCGGCCTGACCGTGCTGCGGGAGAACGCGGCGGCAGCCGGGCTGCCGGCGGACTTCCGGATCGCCGACGACGCGGACCGGGCGGCGGCGCGCGCCGAGGCCGGTGACGACGACGAGCGGTACGTGGCGTTGCTGCGTAAGCGGGACCTGGTCGACCTGGACGAGCTGCTGACGCTTCCGGTGGCGCTGCTCAAGGGCGACCGGAAGCTGGTGCGGGAGTACCGCGAGCGGTGGAAGTGGATCTTCGTCGACGAGTACCAGGACGTCGACGCGGTGCAGTACGACCTGCTGCGGCTACTCAGCCCGCCGGACGGGAACCTGTGCGCGATCGGCGACCCGGACCAGGCGATCTACTCGTTCCGGGGCGCCGACGTGGGCTACTTCCTGCGGTTCTCGCAGGACTTCACCGACGCGCGGCTGGTCCGGCTGAACCGCAACTACCGCTCCTCGGCGCCGATCCTGGCCGCCGCCGTGCAGGCCATCGCGCCGACGTCGCTGGTGCGCGGCCGGCGCCTCGACCCGGCCCGACTCGACCCGGAGGCGCCGCTGGTCGGCCGGTACGCGGCGAGTTCCGCCCACGACGAGGCCGACTTCGTGGTCCGTACCGTGGACGAACTGGTCGGCGGCCTGTCCCACCGCTCGCTCGACTCGGGGCGGATCGACGGGCGGGCCACCTCGCTGTCCTTCTCCGACATCGCGGTGCTGTACCGCACCGACGCGCAGGCCGCACCGATCGTGGACGCGCTGGCCCGGGCGAACATCCCGGTGCAGAAGCGCTCGCACGACCGGCTGCGCGACCGTCCCGGCGTGCCGGCGATCGCTCGCGAACTGCGCCACGCCGGTCTCGACGGTTCGCTCGCCGCCCGGGTACGCCAGGCCGGGCAGATCCTCGCCGAGCGCTTCGCCGTGCCCACGCTCGACGGTTCCGGCGCGGTACGCCCCGAGGACGTCCGCACGGCGGTGGACCTGCTCACCCCGCTGGCCCGGCGCTGCGGCGACGACCTCGACCTGTTCCTCAACCAGCTCGCCACCGGCGCGGAGGTGGACGCGCTCGACCCGCGCGCCGAGGCAGTCACGCTGCTCACGCTGCACGCCGCGAAGGGGCTGGAGTTCCCGGTGGTGTTCCTGGTGGGCGCCGAGGACGGCCTGCTGCCGCTGCGGTGGCCCGGCTCGGAGCCGGGCGACGACGCGGTGGCCGAGGAGCGACGGCTGTTCTTCGTCGGGCTGACCCGGGCGCAGGACCGGCTGTACGTCAGCCACGCGGGCCGCCGCGCCCGGCACGGGGCGGAACGCGACACCCGCCCGACACCGTTCCTCGACGTGATCGACCCGGCACTGTTCGAGCGCCTGGACGCGACCGAACCCCGCCGTCCGAAGGACCACCAGCTCCGGTTGATCTGACGGCACTTCTCAGGTGAGGACGGCGGCGAGCCACGCGCCGCCGAGCAGCGCCGGGCCGAACGGCACCGGTGTGTCCCGGCGTACCCGGCCGGCGGCGAGCAGGACGAGCACCGCCACCCCGGCGAGCACGTGCGGCAGGAGCAGCCCGAGCCGCAACGCCGGCCAGCCGAGCCAGCCCAGCGGCAGCCCGAGCGCGGCGGCGAGCTTCACGTCGCCGAAGCCGAGCCGGGCGCGGGGCAGCAGCGCCAGCAGCGCGTACCCGAGGAAGGAGAGCGCGGCCCCGGCCACCGCGACGGCCAGGCGGCGCGGCTCACCGGTCGCCGCCGTGGCAGCGGCCAGGCCGAGCCCACCGCCGAGCGCGACCAGGCCGACGAGCGGGTCGGGCAGCCGCAGCGCCGTCACGTCGGTGACCGCGAGGACCAACCCGGCGGCGGCGACCAGCAGCAGTGCGGGCAGCGCCGGGTCGGCGCCCCGGGTGGCGGTGAGCCCGCCGAACACCACGACGCCGAGCAGGGCGAACGCGAACCGGCGCGGAGCACCGCCGGCGGGAACGGTGACCCACGACCGGCCGACCGGGACCGAAGCCCACCCGGCCGCCGCACCCAGCAGCGCGCTTCCCGTCACCAGCAGCGCCGACACGGGCGGGACGCTACCGCCGGGCCGGCTCCCCGGCCGTCCCGTCGACGGCTGGTGGCGGGGACCGGCGGGGTCGCTCGGTGCTCACCACCACCGCCACGCCGACCACGATGACAGCTCCGCCCAGCAGCACCTGCGAGGTGATCGGTTCCGCGACGAACAGCGCGCCGAGCGCCACCGCGACCACCGGGTTCACGTACGCGTACGTGGACACCAGGGAGATCGGCGCGTGGGCGAGCAGCCAGACGTACGCGGTGAAGGCGATCAGCGATCCGGCCACCATCAGGTAGGCCAGTGCCGCCCAGGACCGCCCGGTCACCTCGGCGAGACCGAATCCGCGCAGCTCGCCGCGGGCGACGCCGACGAGCGCGAGCACCGCCGCGCCGGCCAGCATCTCGTAGACGGTGGCGACGAACGGGTCGGCGGGCATCCGGAGCTTCCCGGACAGGTAGGAGCCGACCGACCAGCTCGTTGCGGCGGCGACCACCGTGAGCGCGCCGGCCACCGGCACGCCGTCCACCCCGTCGCGGGGCAGCACGAGCAGGACGAGGCCGGCGAAGCCGAGTGCCACCCCGAGGAACGTCCACGGTCGCGGCCGGTCCCCGCCCGCCGTCCGCAGCAGGACCACGAGCAGCGGCACGGTGGCGACGAGCAGCGCCGCCACCCCGGAGGGTACGGCGGTCCCGGCCGGGCCGGACTCGGCGAGCACCACCAGACCGTTGCCGCCGGCCAGCAGCAGCACGCCGACGAGCGCGGCGAAGCCGACGCGACGCGCGGGCACCCGCAACGCGCCGGGTCCGCGCCGCAGACGCAGCACCACGGCGAGCACGACCGCGGCGGCGGCGAATCGCATCGCTGCGGAGAGGAGTGGCGGCAGCGACTCGACAGCGACCCGGATGCCGAGGTAGGTCGAGCCCCACAGCAGGTAGACCAGCACGAGGGCGGTCCAGATCAGCGCGGTGCGGGCCGGGGGCGTCGCGGAATCGACAACGTTCGTCGCACTCTCGGGGCGTGAGCTCATCGTGGGACCACGCTACGGTGACCACGGCGTCGGCGTCCCCAGGTGGTGGCCGGCCTCTCAGCACTGGCGTACGCAGGAGGCGTTCATGTCGAACTTCGGTTCACCGGGCGGCGGCTCTCCCGAGCCCTGGGGACGGCCCGACGACGGCTACGCCCCGCAGCCCGATCCTCGCTACACCCCGCAGGGCGACCCGCGTTACGCCCCGCAGCCCGACCCGCGTTACGCCCCGCAGCCCGACCCGCAGTACGGCCCGCCGACCCAGCAGTACGGGCCCGACGACCGGTACGGCCCGCCGGCCGATCAGTACGGGCCGCCGACGCAGCGCTACGAGCCGGGACCGGCCTGGTTCCCCGGGCCGCCGCAGCAGGGCCACCCGGGCGATCCCTACGCCGGGCCGCCGCAGCAGGGCCACTTCGACGGCCCCTACGCCGGGTCGCCGTACGGCCCTGGTCAGCCGCCGTACGCCGAGCCGGCGCCGCCGAAGCGCGGGAAGGGTCCGCTGCTGGTGGTCGTGATCGTGCTGGCCGTGCTGCTGCTGGGCGGCGCCGGGGCGTACTGGATGCTGGGCCGGGACGAGCAGACGCCGGCCGGCGGCACCACCGCTGCCACCCCGCCGGCCGCGGATCCGAGCGAGGCGCTGCCGAGCGAGCCGGCCGACACGACGCCCACGACGGCGGCCCCGGCGTCCTCCACCGATCCGCGCTTCGTCAAGGCGGGTCAGTGCGTCGCCAACGAGGGTGGCGGCGGCCAGCCGAAGCTGGTGATCGCCGACTGCGCCCCGAAGACGTACGAGGTGCTGCGCCGCATCGACGGCGCGACGAGCGGCAAGAAGGACGCGGAGGCGAAGTGCGGGAAGGTGGCCGGTTACACCGACTGGTACTTCTTCGACAGCGAGCTGGACACGCTCGACTTCGTGCTGTGCCTGAAGCGCCGCTGACACTCCGGAGACGCCGGTAACCAAAACTAGGGCTGTCTAGCGTGGATGCTAGACAGCCCTAGTTTTTGATCGAGACCGACACGCGGTAGCCGCCTCTACGCGCATCTAGCCTGGCCGCTAGAGAACCCGATACTGTGCGATTCGTGGATCCGGTCCGCAACCCGTACGCACCGGGCGCCGGCCAGCGCCCGCCCGAACTCGCCGGGCGGGGGCGGGAACTGGACGTCTTCGACGTGGTGCTGGAACGGATCGCCCGCGGCCGACCCGAACGCAGCCTGATGCTCACCGGTCTGCGTGGAGTCGGCAAGACGGTCCTGCTCAACACGCTGCGCTCCGAGGCGATCAACCACCTCTGGGGCACCGGCAAGATCGAGGCCCGGCCGGACCAGTCGCTGCGCCGGCCGATCGCCGCCGCGCTGCACATGGCGGTCCGCGAACTGGCGCCCCGGCACCGCGCCCCGGACCGGATCGACGCGTTCCTCGGCGTCCTCAAGGCGTTCGCGCAACGGTCCGCACCGACCGGGCGGGGCGGCGCGGCGCCCAAGCTGCGCGACCGCTGGCAGCCCGGCATCGACGTACCGGCGAGCAGCGGCCGTGCCGACTCCGGCGACATCGAGATCGACCTGGTCGAGCTGCTGAGCGACGCGGCGGCGGTCGCCACCGACGTCGGCACCGGCATCGCCGTCTTCATCGACGAGATGCAGGACGTCGGGGCCGAGGACGTCTCCGCGCTCTGCGCCGCCTGCCACGAGCTCTCCCAGCTCGGCGCGCCGCTCATCGTCGTGGGCGCGGGACTGCCGCACCTGCCGGCCGTGCTCAGCGCCGCCAAGTCGTACTCCGAACGGCTCTACCGCTACCAGCGCATCGACCGGCTCGACCGGATCGCCGCCGACCAGGCGCTCTGCGCGCCGGCCGAGCGGGAGGAGGTCGAGTACGAGCAGAAGGCCCTCGACCTGCTCTACGAGTCCTCCGGTGGCTATCCCTACTTCGTCCAGGCGTACGGGAAGGCCACCTGGGACCACGCGCCCCGCTCGCCGATCACCGCGGCGGACGTCCGGGTCGCCGCGCCCGAGGCGGAGGCCGAACTGGCGGTGGGGTTCTTCGGCTCCCGGTTCGAGCGGGCCACGCCCGCCGAACGCGAGTACATGCGCGCGATGGCCACGCTGGCGCTGGTGGACGGCGAGGAGGGCGGCCGGGACGACATGGACGCGGCGGTGCCGACCGCCGACATCGCCCGCGCGCTCGGCCGCAAGCCGGCCAGCCTCTCCCCGGCCCGTGACGCGCTGATCAAGAAAGGGCTGATCTACTCCGGGGAACGGGGAACTGTGGCGTTCACAGTGCCGCACTTCGGCCGCTACCTGCGCACCCAGCCCGCCTGACGGCTCCGGCAGCGCCAGCCCTGGTCGCAGGCTCAGACGCGTGACCACGGCGGCGGGAAGACCACCTCGCCGGCCGGCGGCGGCTCCTCGCTCGTCGACGGCGGCAGCACCAGCGCCTGCCACGGCTCCCCCAGCCCGGACCAGGGACTGGTCAGGCCCAGCCGGTCCGCCGGGCCGAACCCGAACCGGCGGTAGTAGGCCGGATCGCCCAGCACCACCACCAGGCGTTCGCCCAGCTCGGTCGCGGCTTCCAGCGCCGCCTGCACCGCCGCCGTACCGTGCCCCAGCCGCTGCCGGTGCCGTGCCACCGCCACCGGACCCAGCGCCAACGCAGGCCAGGTGCCGCGTTCGGTGCGGACGCCGACGCGGGTGAGCAGCGCGTACGCCACCACCTCGCCGCCGTACTCGGCGACCATGGCCAGTTCCGGGATCCACGCCGGGCTGTGCCGCAGCTCCTCCACCAGGCCGACCTCGGGCGGGGTCGCCACGTCGGGCCGGGCGAAGGCGGCGGCCAGCACCCGGGCCACCGGCGCCTCGTCGGCCGGGCCCTCCGGGCGTAGTCGCAGCGTCGTCACCCGCGCGACCTTACCGAACGCGACCGGTCCATCCGCGACGGTCGCTGAAATCGATACCGATCGGACGTCCACGTCGGCCGATACCTTTCGTGTGTTGCGGGGATGACGACGCCCCCGACGGGGTAAGACTGAGGCATGAAGCCCGTGCGCTCCCTCGCCCGAGTCATGTTGAGCGGCATCTTCGTGGTCAGCGGCGCCCGTAACCTGCGCAACCCGGAACGCCTGGTGCAGGCCGCGGAACCGGTCACCGGGAAGGTCGCCCCGCTTATCCGGAACGTGCACCCCCGCATCCCCACCGACACGGTCTCGCTCATCCGGGCCAATGCCGCCACCCAGCTGGTCGGCGGCCTGATGCTCGCCACCGGCCGGTTCACCCGTCCGGCCGCGCTGGTGCTCGCGGGCACGCTGGTCCCGACCACCGCCGCCGGCCACGCCTTCTGGACGAACGACGACCCGGCCGCCCGCAACAACAACCAGATCCACTTCCTGAAGAACCTCGGCCTGCTCGGTGGCCTCCTCCTCGCCGCCGCCGACACCGAGGGCAAGCCGGGCCTGCGCTGGCGCGCCGGCCACCGGATCGACCACTCGCGCCGGTCGGTCAAGCGCGCGGTCCGCACCGCGCGCCGCGAGGCGAAGATCGCCGTACGCTCGGCGGCGACCGCCCGACGCATGCCCGGCTGACCAGGCATTTCGTACGGCCTACCACCCCCCGCAAGGCCACCAATCACCTGAACCGCCCGAGACCCGTTAACGCGGCGGAAATGTCGCAAACACGTGTGGGATCGGACACGGTCGCGTAACGCGGGAGGCAGCAACGTGAGGCGCCGTTCTAGGCTCCGTTCTGGACCTGGACGGGTACGACGATCTTGGTACGGGGGTGGCCACGCCATGCCGACGACAGTCGGTAGACGGACCAACCGCCTCGCCCCGACCTCCCGCGTCGACCGCCGGATCGTGGTACGTCTCGGCGTCGTCGCCGCCGTGTCGTACGCCGCGTGGCTCGCCATCAGCGCCTTCGGGCGGCCGTACAACTTCTTCGACATGAAGATCTACCACGGCGCGGTGCTGTGGTGGGCCGGCGGCAACGAGCTGTACGACTTCGTCGCGCCGTCGACCACGCTGGGCTTCACCTACCCACCGTTCGCCGCCCTGGTCATGCTGCCGATGTCCTGGCTGCCGGTGGGCGGCGCCGGTTTCGTCAACGCGCTCGCCAGCATCGGCGCGCTCGCTGTCGTCCTCGCCGCGCTGCTACGCCCCATCGTGGACCGGCTCGGCTGGCCGCTCTGGTTCACCGTCGGCATCGCCACCCCGCTCGCCGCGGCAGTCGAGCCCTCCCGGGAGACGCTCGGCTACGGGCAGGTCAACCTGCTGCTCTTCGCGCTGGTCATGGCGGACATGGTGGGGCTGCGCTGGCGGGCCAGGCGGGGCACCCACTACGAGACGGCGGATTCGCCGCTGGCCCGGTTCGTCTACAGCGGCGCCTGGGCCGGCGTGGGCATCGGGCTCGCCACAGCGGTCAAGCTCACCCCCGCGCTGTTCGTCGCCTACCTGATGCTCACCCGGCAGTGGCGGGCCGCGCTCACCGCTGTGGGCACCACGATCGGCGTGACCATCGCGACGTTCGGCGTGCTCGGTGAGGAGTCCCGCGCGTACTTCGCCGGCGTGCTCTGGCAGACCGAGCGGGTCGGCGCGGCGGACATGACCGCCAACCAGTCCCTCGCCGGTCTGCTGGCGCGGCTGTACGACTCGATCGAGACGCCCGGCCTGCTCTGGCTGGCGTTCTCGGTGCTGATCCTGGCGCTGGGCCTGTCCCGGGCGATGAGCGCCCGCGCCGACGGCGACGAGCTGACCGCGTTCACGCTGGTCGGGCTCACCGCCAACGTAATCAGCCCGATCTCCTGGTCGCACCACCTGATCTGGGTCATCCCGGCGATCATCGTGCTGGCCGACGCCGCGGTACGCCGACGCGAAGCCAGCCGCGGCCTGCCGCCGCGCGCCACCGGCGGTCCCTCGGCCAACGGGGTGCCGGCACTGCGCCCGCCGATCTGGTACCCGACGCTGACCGGGCTCCGCCACGGCGTCGGTGCGCTCGGGCTCTACCTGCTGTTCGTGATCTCACCGATCTGGCCGTACGAGCACCAGCTCCCCGAGGTGTCCCACTACCAGGACGGCCTGTTCGGCGCCCTGATGGAGAACTCCCTGGCCATCGCGCTGATCGTGCTCGTCGCGGCGCTTCCGTGGCGTCCCGGTGCCGAGCCGGCGTTCTACCACGACCGGCTGAGCCGCACCGCCGCGCCCGCCGCCCGGCGCTGAGAACTCTAGGGGCAGTTCACCCACTCCTCGGTGCCGTCGTCGAAGACCTGGCGCTTCCAGATCGGCAGCCGCGCCTTCACCTCGTCGACCAGCCGTGCGCAGGCGGCGAACGCGGCCGCCCGGTGCGCCGTGCTGACGGCCGCCACCAGGGCGACGTCCCCGATCTCCAGCGGGCCGATCCGGTGCGACACCGCCACCGCGTACACCTGCGGGTCGGCCGCCACCTCGGCCGCCACCTCGCGCAGCACCGCCTCGGCGGTGGGGTGGCCCTCGTACTCCAACCGGGTGACCCCCCGCCCGTGGTCGTGGTCGCGGACCACGCCCTGGAAGGACACCACCGCGCCGGCCCGGCGGTCGGCGACCGCCGCCTCGTGCGCGGCCAGGTCGAGCGGCCGGTCGGACACCGCGCCGAGCATCACACCTGATTCCACTGTCACGACGTCTCCCGTCGGCTCGTTCGTCGCGCTCACCCCGAGCGCTCCCCGGAGGTCAGTGGCAGCGGTACGAGCGGCACCCGGTCACCGGCCGCGCCGCTGGTGCCGGGCCGGATCACCGCGAACCCGTCCGCGCCGGCCAGCCCGCGCAGCATCGCCGAGCCGACGTGCCGCACCGGGTACGCGGTGCCGGCGACCCGGTCCCACCGGGCCAGCGCCAGATGGGTGTAGTCGCCGCGGCCGGGAATCGGCTCGGCCAGTGTCACGTGCGGCAGCACCGGCATCTGCCGGCCGGTGAGACCGGCGAGCAGGGGCGCGACGAGCGACACGAGCGCCACCACCGCTGACTGCGGGTTGCCGGGCAGACCGGCCACGAACCGCACCCGCCCGTCGCCGTCCACCAGCCGGGCGAGCAGCATCGGGAAACCCGGGCGCACCGCCACGGTGTTCACCACGTAGTCGGCGCCGAGCGCCTCCAGCGTCGGGTGCAGGTGGTCGACCGGGCCGTGCATGGTGCCGCCGGTCGTGCAGACCAGATCCGCGTTGGCGAGCGCGCCCCGCAGCGCCGCCACGTGCGCGGGCAGCGTGTCGGCGACCGGGCCGACCACGTCGGCGGCACGCACCTGGCAGCCGTAGCGGCGCAGCCAGGCCGGCACCGACGGACCGAGCGCGTCACGGACCCGCCCGGCGCCGGGCGGACCGGAGGTGAGCAGTTCGTCGCCGAAGACCAGCAGCGCGGCCCGGGGTGGGCGGCGGACCCGCAGCGTGTCGTGCCCGCAGGAGGCCGCCAGGCCGATCACCGCCGGGTCCACCGGCGTGCCCGCGGGCAGCAACTCCTCCCCGAGGGACGCCTCCTCGCCCGGCTCCCGCCACTC
The DNA here is from genome assembly GCF_019038635.1 of Micromonospora sp. WMMB482. Classification (NCBI taxonomy): domain Bacteria; kingdom Bacillati; phylum Actinomycetota; class Actinomycetes; order Micromonosporales; family Micromonosporaceae; genus Micromonospora; species Micromonospora sp. WMMB482. The sequence goes on from NZ_JAHOPD010000020.1 coordinate 2,321,879, forward strand.
CGGCGCCGGGCGGGGCGAGCCGGACACCAGGCCGTCCGCCGTACGCGCCGACTCCTCGATCCGCAGGATCGCCGTCGTGCCCTCGGGAACCATCGCGCCGGTGGCGATCTCCACGGTGCTGCCGTCAGCCTCCAGCGGAGGCGCGGTCTGCCCGGCGAGCACCCGCCCGACCACCCGCCACGGCCCCGCGCCGCGCACCGCCCAGCCGTCCACGCTGGACGTGGGGAACGCCGGCAGGTCGGTACGCGTGGTCAGCGGCTCGGCGAGGGTGTGCCCGTCGGCCTCGGCCAGCGGACGGGCGACCGCGGGGAGCGCGGCGGACAGGCCCACCGCGTACACCCGGGAGCGGGCCTCCTCCCACCCGGCCGGGGGTGGCGTGGCCGCCTCGGCCGCGGCGGCTCCGGTTTCCGTGCTCATCCGGCGAGCCTAACGCCGGGGCGCGTGCCTCGCGGGTTCAGTGGTCGCCGCCGCGAAGCTGGTCGACGGCGTGCCGCAGGATCGGCCCGAGCACCGCCAGACCGTCCCGGGCACCGCCGCGCGAGCCGGGCAGGTTGACCACGAGCGTCCGGCCGGTCACCCCGGCCAGACCACGGGACAACGCCGCCGTCGGCACGGTGTCGCGGCTGTGCGCGCGGATCGCCTCGGCGATGCCGGGGATCTCGTAGTCGAGCAGCGCGCGCGTCACGTCGGGCGTGCGATCGGTCGGTGTGATGCCGGTGCCACCGCTGGTCAGCACCACGTCGACGTCGTCGGCACGGGCCGCACGCAGGGCGTCACCGACCGGCTCGCCGTCGGGCACCACCACCGGAGCGTCGACCTCACACCCCAGCTCGCGCAGCCCGGCCACGAGCAGCGGGCCGCTGGTGTCCTCGTACACCCCGGCGGCGGCCCGGTTGGACGCCACGATCACCCGGGCCCGGATCACGGCCGGTCCTCCGGCCGGACCCACTCGCCGGTCTTGCCGCCCTCCTTGCGGAGCACCCGGACGGCGTCCACCGACGCGGCCGGGTCGACCGCCTTCACCATGTCGACCAGGGCGAGGCCGGCGACCGCCACCGCGGTCAGCGCCTCCATCTCCACGCCCGTGCGGTCGGCGGTCTTCGCGGTGGCGGTGATCTCCACCGTGTCGGCGGTGAGGTCGAGGTCGACGGTGACGCCGTGCAGTGCGATCGGGTGGCAGAGCGGGATCAGGTCGGGCGTGCGCTTCGCCCCCATGATGCCGGCGAGCCGGCCGACGGCGAGCGCGTCGCCCTTGGGCAGGCCGTCGCGGCGTAGCAACTCCACCACCTCGGCGGTGGTGCGGAGGCGGCCGGCGGCGACCGCGAGCCGGCCCGAGACCGGCTTGGCGGAGACGTCGACCATCCGGGCCGCACCGGCCGGGTCGACGTGGGTGAGCTGCGCGGGTTCGGTCACGGACCGACCCTATCCGCCGGGTACGACGCCACGGGTGCCCCGGCCGGCGGCGGGGAGGAGCGCCGTGGCGGGTGCCGATGCACCATCGACGCCCCTCCCTCACCTACCCACCGTCGATTCGCTGGGGGGAACTGACGGTGGGGGCTCGTTCGGCCGGGTCCGCTCTGGCGGTGAACCCTCCCCGTGGCCGATGCCGGGGACGCTAACGAACGCCGCGATAAGAAATCGATAAGCCGGTTCAGGCCGGCGTCTCGGCGAGCTGTCGGCGCAGGTCGTGGCGCTCGGGCGCACCCATCCGCTCGAAGATCGCCAACGCGCGCTGCCGATAGCGTCGCGCTTCGGTCGGCTGCTTCTCCGCCAGATGTCCGGCCAGGCCGTCGAGGGCGCGGGCCTGCTCGTACGGGTGGCCGATCCGGGTGGCGATGGCGAGCGCTTCCTCGAAGACGACCACGGCCTCATCGGCCCTCCCCATGGCACCCAGGGTGATGGCCAGCTCATTACGTGCCTGCGCCTGGACATGCCGCTCCCCGGAAGCGGCGGCGGCCTCGATAGCCGCCTCATGGTGCCGCAGCGCATCCTCGGGGCGGCCGAGTTGCCGGTAGGTGCCGGCGAGGTCGCTGAGCGTCTCGGCGCGGGCGAAGCCGTTGCCGGTGCGATCCCGGAGCGCGAGCGAGGCTCGGAGCAGGCGCTCCGCTGCAACGTTCTGCCCCAGGCGGTATCTGACGCCGCCGAGGTGCCCCAGTGCGTTCGACATGTGAAACGGATCCTGCTTGATCCGGGCGGCGAAGAGATGAAGCCGATGTACCGCCATCGACTCGTCGTAACGACCGAGATGGCGAAGTGTGAGGCCGAGGTTCGGCAGAACCGGAAGGATGTCCAGCACATGACTGCGCAGCGTCTCGCGGCTGGCTTCGAGCGACTGGTGGAGTCGCCCCGTCACCCAGTGCACGGCACCGAGATTGAACCGTGCCCGCTGCGTGCCCGGTTCGTCGCCGAGCCCGGTGAGGATCGACACGACTTCGTGCAGGTGCGCGGAGGCTTCCTGGAAGGCGCCGGTGCGTACGCACGCCGAGGCGAGGTAGTTGTGCATGAGGGCCACGGCGTGCCGGTCCCCGCACCGCTGCGCCGCGACGAGGCCCACTCCGTTCGTGGCCGATATGTCGTCGAAGTAGCCGCGGATGTAGAAGAACCGCCAACTGGCGCGAGCCAGCCGCCACGCCATCGATTCATGACCCTCGTCGGCCGCCTGACGGATGAACGCGTCCAGGTTCGGCCGCTGCTCCTCCAGCCAATCCAGGTCGCGGTCGACGCGTCCCGCGAGCAGATCCGGTCGACGCGGTTCCGCGAGCCGTAAGTGCTGCGAGAGTACGCGGCCGTCCTCGATCGACGCCGACGCCCGCACCACCGAGTGCAGCACATGATCCAGCAGGTTCTGGACGGCCGATCGCCTGGCCGTCGACTCGCCCTCCTGACGGGCCAGCTCGGCGGCGTAACGCCGCATCAGGTCGTGCAGACGATAGCGGCCGGCCGAGGTCTCCTGCACGAGGTGACGGTCCACCAGTTCGTCGAGAACGTCGGCCGTGTCCCGCAGAGGGAGATCGATGAGGGCTGCCACCATCGCGGTGTCGAGGTGGTTTCCGGCCACCAGGCCGAATGATCGGAAACCTTTCCTGCACGCCTCGTCGAGCGGCTCGTACGACTCGGCGAACGCCTCCATCAGGCTGCGCGCCTCGGCACGTAGACCGGGAAGGAACATCGACCTGTGGCTCAATCTGTCGACGAGGTCGGAGATCCGCCAGTCGGGGCGGTGCGCGAGCCGGGTGCCGGCCAATCCGACAGCGAGAGGCAGGCAGCCGCAGATGCCGACCAGTTGGCGCGCGGCCTCCGGTTCGGCCTCCACCCGCCCGCCCCCGATGAGGGTGGCGAGCAGCTCGAGCGCCTCGGCCTCGGAGAGGACGGTGAGAGACACCGGCGGTCGTTCGGTGAGCGCCAGCAGACGCCGCCGGCTGGTGACGAGCACCGCGGCCGATCCGGAGACGGGCAGCAGCGGCTCGACCTGCCGGCTGTCGGCGGCGTTGTCGAGCACCACAAGCACGGAACGTGTGGCCAGCTCGCGCCGCCACATCTCCTGCCGGTCGGGCAGTTCCATCGGTATCCGGCCGGCCGGCACACCCAGTTGGCGAAGCAACGTTTCCAGTGCCATCGCCGGACGCATCCGTGTTCGCGCGCTGTGTCCCCGCAGGTCGACGAAGAGTTGCCCGTCGGGGAAGCGCTCGGCCGACCGGGAGGCCACGTGCAGGGCGAGAGTCGTCTTGCCGCAGCCCGCCATGCCGTCGACCACCCGGATCGTCGGACCCTGCCCGGATGCCTCGCGCACTTCGTACAACAATCGATCGACCATTTCCTTCCGGCCGACGAAATCCATCACCGTTCGCGGCAACCAATTGCGCTTATGAGCACCACTCCGCATCGTCTCGACCTCGCGCACCGATTCCGGAATCCGGCGTCGCGCCCGGGTCGCCGCCACACGAAGTCGTTCCATCTCCGCGCTGGGTGGCACCCCGAGCTGATCGGACAACGCCTCGCGAGTGGCGCGGTAGACGGCCAGCGCGCCCCCTGCGTCGCCGCCCTGGATGAGCGCGCGCATCAGGAGACACTGCGCCCGCTCGCGCAGCGGCTGATGCGAGACGTGGTCACGCAGTAACGAGACCGCTGATTCGGGGCGCCCGAGGTTGAGATATGCCTCTGTCAACAGTTCTAGCGCCGCCTGGCGTTCCTGACTCACGGCCTCGCGCTCAACGGTGAGCGCCGGTCCCAGTGCCAGCCCTGCCAGTAGCGGGGCCGCCGCGTCGACCACCTCGACGAGCACCGGGGCGGCCTGCGCCGACCGCCCCTCCCGCATCAGCTCCCGGGCACGGCGCGAGCGAACGCCCAGTCGGTGCAGATCGATCAGATTCTCGTCGATGAGAAGCCGGTAGCCGCCCGGATCACGGACGATCCTCGGTTCGTCGTCTACACCCGAGCCGAGACTCCGCCGCAGATTGGCGGCGTAGGTCCGGACGTTTGCGATCGCCGACCGTGGCGGAGCTTCCGGCCACAGCTCGTCCACCAGTTCGTGCACCGTAACCAGCCGGTTGGCCCGCGTGACGAGTAGCGCGAACACCAACTGCTGCTTGGGCGTTCCAAGCGGAAGGTCCACGGCGCCGAGTCGCGCCGTCAAGCCCCCGAGAACCCGGATTTCCATGCTGCTATTCCAGCCTCAGCGGGCACCCGCCCACCACGAAGCGACAGCGTAATCGATTCGTCACAGAGGTGTTGCCCTGGGCCCAGACGCTGGCCGCCGCCCTCGTCCGACACGGCTGCCGAAGCCACCCGAAGCACGGTTGTAATGAGCCATTTTCATCCTGCGTAGCGGTTCGCTTCGACGTGGTGCAGGGCGAGGATGGCCTGGACGATCGCGGTGGCTCGGCGTGGGCAGCAGCGCAGCTTGACCAGAATTTTCCAGGTCTTGAGCGTGGCGATCGCTCGTTCTCCGCGGGCGCGGATCTTGGCGTTGGCCCGGTTCACGGCCTTTTGCCGGCGTGACAGCTTCGGGCGGAAGCGGCGTCGCTTGAACGGGGTGCGCACGCTGCCACGGGCGCCCTGGTAGCCCTTATCGGCGAAGGTCATCACATCCGCGCGGGTCAGAGCATCGATGATGCCGTGATGGCGGGCGGCGGTCAGGTCGTGTACCGACCCGGGCAGTGCCGGTGATGCCCACACGAGCCGGCCGGCGGCGTCCGCGATGACCTGCACGTTCACGCCGTGGCGTTTGTGCTTGCCGCTGTAGTAGAGCCTCTGATCGGCGACTCGGTCGATCGGGATGAGCGTGCCGTCCAGGATCGCGTACGCCAGCAGCCGGATGCGTCGCATCGCGGTGTCCAGGTCATCGGCTGCCGAGCTGAGCAGGGCGATCGCTTCCTGGACGTAGCGCCAAGCAGTGGCGACGCCGATCTCGAATCCGGCCGCGAGTCGGGTGTAGGTGTCGCCGTTGCGCAGATGGGCGAGAGCGAGCAGCGCCTGCCGGCCGGGTTCGAGACGCCGCCACCGGGATCGGCGCTGCTTACGGTGGCCGCGGATGCGTTCGGCGAGGTGGTTCAGGGTGCGGCTGGACAACGGAATCGTGGCGGGGTAGGACAGCATGGCGAGGCTCCCGGTCGGGGCTTCGAGTCTTGGTCGACAGCTGTCCTACCTGGAGCCTCGCACCCATCGATCACCGGGCCTACCGCAACCGCCCTGAGCTGCAAGATCAGCTTGGAAAAGGCTCAATGTTTCGCCCCCGCGACGACGCTACACACGGACTGACTGGTATCGCGCTATTCGATGCGCTCAGCGACGGCGCGGGTACCTAAAGGAGACGGCTCGCTTCGCTCCGCAAGCAGGCCATGGACAGAACGTCATTTAGCCCGCAATAGTTACTTATATTGCGCATACCGACATTAATTCTTCCAGACCACTCGAATATCCCTTAATCTGCCTCAGTCAGCAAGGCGCGGATACGCGCAAAGAAGGCACAGGGCGCCGGCGGCAATGAGCGGCAGCGGATCGAAGTAACCACTTCATTCCGTAACCATTCCGCCCCGAAGCGATATTCGAGGAGGGCAGCACAATGCGCAGCACCGAATGGGGATGAGTTTCCCGGACCCGGGTGGAGCGGTAGGCTGCCGCTCATCGCATACCGACGGTGAGCGGCGGGTGACTCGGGTTGAGCCGAACCACGGAAAGCCGAACGGCTGTCGACCCACACCTGCGCGGGATCGTCTACACGTTAGTCGCGGGGGCGACGATCGTCGCCCTCACCGCGATCTACTCCGCCCGTACACAACACCCTGACTCCGTACGTGACTTCGTCACCGTCGCAGCCCTCGTCGTGACGGTGACCCTGGCCACCGTCATCAAGACCCGTCTGCGGATCCGCTCCACCACCTTCTACTTCGCCTGGGTCGAGACCGCGATCGTCATCGGCCTCGCCGTGGCTCCACCCTCATGGGTCGTCCTGGCCACCGGGATCGGCGTGGCGGGCGGATCAGTCACCCGCCTGGCCCCCATCAAGGTGGCATTCGCCATCGCGAAGCACACCCTGGTGGCAGGCGGAGCCGCTGTCGCGACCCTGTTGCTGGGAAGCGCCTGGCCGCCCCGGGAGCCACTCGGCATCGTCCTGCTGCTGGGGTTCGTCTACCTGGTGGCCGCCGTCCTCGACGACGTCCTCGCGATCCCGGTCATCGCGCTCGCCTCCCGCACGCCGATCCTCCAGCAGTTCCGCGACGACCTCGACCTGCGGATCGCCGGATTCGGCCTGCGTTTCCTGGTGGCCGCCAGCACCGTACTCATCCTGCGGGTCGACCCCCGCCTGCTGCTCGCCGTGCCACCGCTGGTGCTCAGCCTGCACCTGGCCTACTCCAGCCGGATCCGCACCCGCACCGAGCAGCAGGCGTGGCAGCGCCTGGCCCGCGCCACCGACGCCCTCAACGTGGTCGACCTCGACCAGGTGCTCACCACCGCGGTCACCGGGGCCAGCGAACTCTTCTCCGCCGACGAGGTCGAGATCGAGCTGCGCGACGGCGGACGCACCGTCCGGGGCAACGGCACGGACATCGCGTACGACGGAACAGGCCCCCAGCCCAGCGCCGTCGACGGTCAGGTCATGCCGGTCCCGCTGGAGGGCCACGACCGCACCGACGACGTGGGCGTGTTGCGGCTGCGGTTCGCCGGCCCGGTCGAACTCTCCGAGCGCGAGCAGTACACCCTGCGTACCTTCGCCTCGGCTCTCTGCACCGCGGTCCGCAACGCCCAGGCGTACGCCGAACTCGCCCGCATCGCCGAGGACCACGCCTACGCCGCCACCCACGACGCCCTCACCGGCCTGTCCAACCGGCGGCACCTGCTCGACGAGGGCAGCGCCCAGCTCACCACCCGGCACGCCGACGGCGTCACCGCCCTGGTGCTGATCGACCTCAACCACTTCAAGGAAGTGAACGACACCCTCGGACACGGCGCCGGCGACCGGGTGCTGATCCAGGTCGCCGACCGGCTGCGCGGCGCGGCCCGCCCCGACGACCTGGTCGCCCGGCTCGGCGGCGACGAGTTCGCCGTACTCCTGCGCGGCCTGCCCGCACCGGCCGTCGCCGCCCACCGTGCCGAGGCCCTGCTCGCGGCGCTGCACGACCCGCTCGACCTCGACGGTATGCGGATCAGCGTGGAGGCGAGCGGCGGCATCGCCGTCGCCCCCGCCACCGGCGGCATGGCGGAACTGCTGCGCCGCGCCGACGTGGCCATGTACCAGGCCAAACGCGCCGGCCAACGGGTCGCCACCTACGCGCCGGCCCGCGACACCGCCGACCTGAGCCGGCTCACCCTCGGCGGCGAACTGCCCCGCGCCGTCGCCGACCACGAGTTCACAGTCAACTTCCAGCCCATCGTCGACCTGGGCAGCGGCGAGGTGATCGGCGCCGAGGCCCTGGCCCGCTGGCACCACCCCACCCACGGGCTCATCGACCCGCTGCGCTTCCTCGAAGCGGTGGAACGCTCCGGGCTGCTCCCCGCGTTCGCCGAGGCGATCCTCGACCAGGCGCTCATCGCCGCCGGCGCCTGGCGCGACGCCGGCTTCGACCTGCCCGTCTCGGTGAACGTGTCCCCGCGCAGCCTGCTCGACGCCCGCTTCCCCGGCGCGGTGCTGGCCCGGCTGCGCGCCCACGACCTCCCGCCGGACCGGCTCGTGCTGGAACTGACCGAGACACTCACCCTCAGCCAGCTCGACGTGGTCGACCGCGTCCTCAGCCGCCTGCGGGACTCCGGCGTCCGGCTGGCACTCGACGACTTCGGCACCGGATACTCGTCGCTCTCCCTGCTCTCCCGCATCCCCGTACACGAATTGAAGATCGACCGCAGCTTCGTCGGCGCGATGGAGACCGCGCCCGAAGCCGCCGCCGTGATCCGCTCCACCCTCGACCTCGGCCGCAGCCTCGACCTCACGGTGGTCGCCGAAGGCGTGGAGAGCGAACCGCAACGCCGCGCGCTCTGGGAACTCGGCTGCGCCGCCGGGCAGGGCCACCTGTTCGCCCGGCCACTGCCCGCCGCCGCGCTCCTCGCCGCCCTCCAGCGCGGCCACGGCGGCCGGACCGGCGCGCTCGCACCCGCGCTGCACGACGCCGGCGCCGTCATCCGCCTCCCCGGCCGCCGCACCGGCCGCACCCGCCCGGCACCCCCCGCCGCCACCGACGCCCGGCAACCCTGACCCGGCCGGGGCACACCGCCGGTCTGCCACACTGGCCCGCGTGACCGCCCACGCCGACCCGGCAACCCCCGTATCCCGCCGCTGGTCGGCACTCGACGCCGCCGCCGGCGGACTCGCCCTCGACCTGGGCCTCTACGCCGCCGCCACCGTCTTCGCCGCGATCACCGCCGCCACCTCCACGCTCCCGCCGCACCGCGCCTGGGGCGCCGTCGCCACCATCGGGTACGCGCTCGCCACGCTCGCCGCGACCACCCAGCTGCTCGCCCGCCGCCGCGACCCCGGCACACCCCTGGCCGGCCTGCCCGCACGCTGGACCGTCGCCGGTCTCACCTGGGCCGCCACCGCGCTGCTGCCGATCATCACGCAGAGCATCGAACGCGCCGGCGGACGCACCGACCGCGCCCAGGAGGAGGTGCTCGTGATCGAACACGCCGGCGCCCGCCTCGCCGAACACGGCACCCCCTACCTCGGACCCGACGCCATCGCCGCCCTGCCCCCCGGCGAGCAACTCCTCGGCTACACCCCCTACCAGCCCGGCATGGCACTGTTCGGGCTGCCCCGAGCCGCCGTCGACACCTGGTGGACCGACTCCCGCGTCTGGTTCGCCGTGGTCACCGCACTCACCCTCGTCGCCCTCGTCGCCACGCTGCGCGCAAGCGGCGGCCCGGCCGCACCCCGCCGAGACGCCGCCGTCCTGCGCGCCGTCCAGGCCGCCACCGTCCTGCCCGTCTGCGCGCTCACCCTGGCCACCGGCGGCGACGACCTCCCCGTACTCGCGCTCTGCCTCCTCGCCCTCGCGCTCGCCGCCGCCGGACGACCCGGCCGGGCCGGCCTCGCGGTCGGCGCCGCCGGCGCCCTGAAACTCTTCGCCTGGCCGGTCGCCATCGTGCTGATCTGCTGGGCCGCCACCCGCCGGTCCGCGACCCGCACCGCCCTCGGCGCCATCGGCCTCCCCGTCCTCGCGCTGGTCCCGGTGCTCCTCGTCGACCGCGACGCCCTCGTCGAGAACGTGCTGCGCTTCCCGCTCGGCCACGGCCTCGTCAGCAGCCCCGCCCAGTCACCGTTCCCCGGGCACCTCGTCGCCGAGACACTCCCGGCCGGCCGCGCCGTCGCCGCCGCGCTGCTCGTCGCCGCCGGAGGAGCCATCGCCGTCCGGCTGCTGCGCCGCCCGCCCCGCACCGCCGCCGCCACGGCCCTCATCTGCGGGTACGGGCTGCTCGCCGCGATCCTGCTGATGCCCTCCACCCGCTTCGGGTACCTGCTCTACCCGGCCGCGCTGCTCGTCCTCGCTCCGGCGCTGGCACTCACCCGACCGGGCGACCCGGCGGCATTCCCGGTAACCACCCGGCGCGATCCGGGCGGAAGGCGTACACCTGAGGGATGACCACCTACCGCGACCGGGCCGAGGCGGGACGCGAACTCGCCGAGCGGCTCACCGACCTCGCCGGCCGTCCCGACGTCATCGTGCTCGGCCTGGTCCGCGGCGGCGTACCCGTCGCCCGGGTGGTCGCCGACCGGCTCGGCGCACCACTGGACGTCCTCGTCGTCCGCAAGCTCGGCGTGCCCTGGGCACCCGAGGTCGCGTACGGCGCACTCGGCCCCGGCGGCGTCCAGGTTCTCAACGAGATGGTCGCCGGCCGGATCAGCGAGAACGACCGCGCCCAGGTCCGCCGCCGGGAACAGGCCGAACTGGACCGCCGCGAACAGCGCTACCGCGGTGGCCGGCCACCGCTGGACCTCACCGGCCGCACCGCCGTCATCGTCGACGACGGACTCGCCACCGGCGCCACCGCACGCGCCGCCGTCCAGGTCGCCCGTCACCTCGGCGCCGCCCGCGTCCTGGTCGCCGTCCCGGTCGGCTCCGAGCAGGCGTACGACATGCTCGCCGCCGACGCCGACACGGTCGTGAGCTGCCAGCTTCCGCACGACTTCGCCGCGGTCGGCGCGTACTACGAGGACTTCCACGAGGTCTCCGACGACGAGGTCACGCAGGCGCTGACCGCCACCGCGTGAAAACACCCGGTACCGTCGTTGTCATGCAGATGACCTGTCCCAAGTGCCGCGGAGAAATGCGCCAGTACGAGCGCAGCGGAGTAGTCATCGACCAGTGCGGCGAATGCCGGGGCATCTTCCTCGACCGCGGCGAGCTGGAGAAGCTGTTCGATGCCGAGGCCAACTGGAACCGGCAGCACGGCGGCGCACCGCAGCAGGCCGCGCCGGCCGGTGCCGGCTACCCGCCACCCCCGCCGCCCCCGCCCGCCGCCGCGCCGCACCAGCCCGGCTACGGCACCGTTCCCCCGCCCCCTCCGCCGCCGCCCGGCCACGGCTACGCGCAGCCCGCGTACGGCCACAGCCAGCAGCAGCACTACGGCTACCACGGCCACTACCGCCGCAAGAAGAAGCACGGCTTCCTCGGCGAACTGTTCGACTGACCGTCGACGACGCGCACGCCGGGCCGGTGCACCGCATCGACCCGGCGCGCTCGTCGCCGTGCCGCACCTGCCACACCGTGGCAGGCTGCTCGGCATGAGCCCGATCCGGCAGCACGAGGCGCTGGCCCAGGCGTACGACGGCATCACCGCCGTGGTCACCCCGTTGAACGACGCGGGCCTGCAACGGCCCACCCGGTGCCGCGGCTGGCTCGTCGCCGACCTGCTCTTCCACGTGCTCTGCGACGCCCAGCGCGCACTCGTCGCCCTGGCCAGCCCCGCACCCGGACCGGCCGACGTGGACGACGTCAGCTACTGGCGCGCGTTCACCCCCGGCGACGACGACGCGAGCGCCGGGCACGCCTGGCGGGCACGCCGCTCCGCCGCCGCCTTCGACCGGCCCACCGGCGTGGTCCGCCTCTGGGCCGACACCGCTCCCGCCGCCGTCCGTGCGGCCACCGCAGCCGACCCCGGCGGGTACGTGACCACGCAGGGCCACGTGCTGCGCGTACCTCATCTGCTCGCCACCCTGACCACCGAGGCGGTCATCCATCACCTGGACCTGGTGGTGGATCTGCCGGACGCACCGCGACCGGCGGCGGACCCGACGCGGGTCGCGGTGACCACGATGGACGGCCTGCTCAGCGACGACGCGGTACGGCCGGCCGGCTGGGACGACCACGACTACCTGTTGAAGGCCGCCGGGCGGGTGCCGCTCACCGACCGGGACCGGCTGGAGCTGGGCGAGGCCGCCGGCTGGTTCCCGCTGCTCGGTTGACGCCGCTCAGACGATGGCCATGTCCACAAAGCGCGACAGGTGCAGCTGGGCCGCGACCGTCACCGTGTCAGTCGGGCCATTCCGGTGCTTGGCGATGATGAAGTCCGCCTCGCCCGCTCGCGGCGACTCCTTGTCGTAGTAGTCGTCGCGATGCAAAAGAATGACAACGTCCGCATCTTGCTCAATAGACCCAGATTCCCGCAAGTCGGACAATTGCGGCCGCTTGTCGGTGCGCTGCTCGGGACCACGGTTCAGCTGACTCACCGCGATCACCGGGCATTCGACCTCCTTGGCCAGCAGCTTCAGACCACGGGACAGGTCCGCGACCTCCTGCTGCCGGCTCTCGGTGCGCTTCGGCGAGGTCATCAGCTGGAGATAGTCGACAACGATCAGCTTCAGGTCGTGCTTCTGCTTGAGCCGCCGCGCCTTCGCCCGGATCTCCATGAGGTTCATGCTCGGCGTGTCGTCCACGAAGAGCGGCGCCTCGCTGATCTCACCCATGCAGCGGGCCAGCTTGGTCCAGTCGTCGTCGGAGAGCTGGCCGCTGCGCAGCACATGCAGCGGTACGCGCGCCTCGGCCGAGAGGAGTCGCATGACGATCTCGACCTTGCTCATTTCCAGCGAGAAGATCGCCGACGCTTGATTCGCTCGAATCGCAGCATTCCGGGCAAAATCCATAGATGCCGTTGATTTTCCGAGACCAGGCCTGCCTGCAACAATAATAAGTTGGCCGGCGTGCAGGCCGTTGAGCAGGCGATCGAGGTCGGTGAATCCGGTCGGCACACCCGTCATCACCCCGCCCTGGGCGCCGACCGCCTCGATCTCGTCGAGCGTCGGCTGGAGCATGTCGGCCAGGACGGCGAAGTCCTCGCTGACGCGCTTCTCGGTGATCTCGTAGACGGCCTGCTGGGCGAGGTCGACGATGTCGTCGACGTCACGGCTGCCGCTCGGACCGGTGCCGTAGCCGAGCTGCACGATCCGGGTGCCCGCCTCGACCAGCCGGCGGAGCACTGCTCGTTCACCGACGATGCGGGCGTAGTAGGCGGCGTTCGCGGCGGTGGGCACGCTGGCGATCAGCGTGTGCAGGTAGGGCGCGCCGCCGATCCGGGCGAGGTCGCCGGAGTCGGCGAGCGCGGCCGCCACGGTGATCGGGTCGGCGGGCTCGCCGCGCCCGTAGATGTCCAGGATCGCGTCGAAGATGGTGGCGTGGACCGGGCGGTAGAAGTCGTTGGTCTTCAGGATCTCCACGACGTCCGCGATGGCGTCCTTGGAGAGCAGCATGCCGCCGAGCACGCACTGCTCGGCGGCGACGTCCTGGGGTGGTGTCTTCTCGAACGGCGCATCGCGCGGCGGCGGCTCGGGCGATCCCCCGGTCCGTTCCGCGCGCGTCTCGTCGGTGACCGACACGGGTTCCCCCCTCGCTGCGTCGGATCGAGTCCAGCTGTATCGCCGGGGTATGACAACTCTCCGCCGACCCTCCGGTCGATCGGGGGTCATCGCCCGGCGGTCGGGGGCCAACGATACGGAACCCGAGGTCAGCCGCTCAACAAGGCCGGTGGACGAGCCTCGGGACAACCTGTGGACGCCGGGGGCAGGCATGTGCGCAGGGTGTGCACAGGGGTGTGGAAAAGTGATGGGGAATTCTGGGCTTATCGCCTCTGACCTGGGCTTTTACTATCCCCACCCTGTGGACGGAAGATTTCCGGCCGAGCTTTGTCGTCGTTCGTCCCGTACTATCGCTGCGATACGGCGACACCTGGGACAGCGGGTTTACTTTCGGGTTGAGAGAGGTCACGCTCCGGCCGTGAGACACCGGGACTGGGGAAGCGGGGAGGACAGCCCGCGCGAGCGACGGCCGAGCGGTTCCTGGGACGAGCCCGCCGGGCCGCGCCGGGTCGACTCGTACGCGCCGGAGGGCTACCGCACGGCGAGCCGGCGGCGGGCGATCGAGCGTGGCCAGGACGAGCCGGTGGAGACGTACCTTCCCCGTTGGGCGCTGGAGTCCGGGGTGAGTCGCGCGGACGGCGGCGGGCGGCATGCCGCGCCCGACGACGAGGTGGAGCCGCCGTCCTCAGGCGGTGGCCGGCGGGCGGACGCCGGCGGGCGGGATCTGCGCGCGATCGGTGCGGGTCCGTTGTCGGACCACACCGCCGAGTGGACGATGGACGCCCCGCAGGAGCGGGGGTACGTGGGCAACCGGCGGGCGGACGAGGACGACGAGCCGGTGTCGGGGGCGGCGCCCCGGAGCCGTCCGCGCCGGGCGGCGACGCGCCGGCCGCAGGTGACCTGGTCCGGGCTCACGGAGTCGGCTGGTACGAGCGAAGGGCCGGCTGGTTCGGACGGTGAACGCCCGGCGGGCCGGCGGCGCCGGTCGGCGTCGGGTTCGTCCTGGCCGCCGCCGGCGGAGTCGGACTCCACCTGGTCTCGGTCGGCGGCCCCGGACAACGCGTGGGCCCGTCCGGGGACGGATGCCGAGTGGCCGGCGGCGTCGTCGGACGCGGGCCGGTCGGCGTCGACGGCCGAGTCGGACCCGGCCTGGGGACGGGCGACGGCGTCCGGGGCGGAGCCGCCCTGGTCGCGGGCGGCGCCGTCGGAGTCGGCGCGGTCGCGGCCGGCGGCGGATCCGTGGCAGCGTCGCCGGGGCGCCGAGCGTGAGCCGGTGGAGCCGCCCGCTGTCGAGCCGTGGGACGCGTCGGGCGTGCACGCCTGGGACCGGCCGGTGCCTGCGAGCCGCCGGGAGCGGGCGGAGAGCCGGTGGGACCGTACGGAGCACACGGGTGAGTGGGACCGGTTCACCGACACCGGCTTCCTGAAGCCGGTGCGGGACACCGACGATCGGTACGCGGAGGCCGATCCGTGGGACCGTTCGGCGCCGCCGGTCCGGGAGGGCTGGGCGTCGCCGGCACGGGCCGAGGCGTTCTGGTCGGGTACCCGGCTGTCCGGTGACGACCCCCGGTGGATGGAGACGCCGTCGACGGCTCCGCGGTCGCCTGCGGTGGCCTACTCGGCGCCGCGTCCGCGTACCGCGCCTCGCCGGCGTCCGGTGGAGCCGCCGCCGTCGAGCCTGCGGCGGCGGGTGGAGACGATCGGCGGCGGTTCGTGGGGTCGCCGGCTGGAGGACGACCTGCTGGACCCGGATCCGGGTGGTCCGTTGCGGCCGCTGGTCTACACGGCGGCCTGCTATCTGGTTCCGGCGGTGCTGCTCGTGGTCGGTCTGCTGTTCCTGAGCGGTCAGCCTCCGGCGGGGTGCGTCACCGACATCACCGGCGGTGGTTGTGACTCGCCGCGTGCGCACGCGCTGGATTCGTTGGTGTCGGCGGCGCCGCGGTTCGGGTTGGCGATGGTGAGCAGTCTGGTGGTGGCGGTGCTGCTGCGGCAGGTCGGGACGACGTGGCGGTCGGCGACCGTGGCGCTGGCGGCCGCGGTGGTGGGTGGTGGCCTGTCCACCGTGGTGATCAGCGCGGTGACGGGTAATCCGCTCGGTTGACGGGCGGGGATGCGGAAAGGCCCGCACCGGCGACCGGTGCGGGCCTTTCGCGTCGTGCTTCGGGTGTCAGCCCTTGACCACGTTCAGGTCGAACTTGGCGGTCACCTCGGGGTGCAGCCGGATGCTGACCGGGTAGGAGCCGAGCGCCTTGATGTGGCCGGGCAGCTCCAGCCGGCGGCGGTCCAGGGTCGGTCCGCCGGCGGCCTTGACGGCGTCGACGATCTCGGCCGGGGTGACCGAGCCGAAGAGCCGCCCGCCGTCGCCGGCGCGGGCCTTCAGGTTGACCTTCAGACCCTCGACCTGGGTCTTGACCTCGGTGGCGTGGCCGAGGTCGCGGATCTCGCGGGCCGAGCGGGCCCGCTTGATGACCGTGACCTGCTTCTCCGCGCCCTTGGTCCAGGCGATCGCGAAGCCCTGCGGCAGCAGGTAGTTACGGCCGAAGCCGTCCTTGACCTCGACGATGTCGCCCGGAGAGCCGAGGCCGGACACCTCCTGAGTCAGGATGATCTTCATGTCCGTGCCTCCTCTCAGCGGGTCGTGGCCGTGTACGGCAGGAGCGCCATCTCGCGGGCGTTCTTGACCGCACGGGCGATCTGCCGCTGCTGCTGCGAGGTCACGCCGGTCACCCGTCGAGCGCGGATCTTGCCGCGGTCGGAGATGAACTTGCGCAGCAGCGCGGTGTCCTTGTAATCGATGTAGGTGATCCCGTCCTTGTCGAGCGGGTTCACCTTCTTCTTCGGCTTGCGAAGGGCCGCAGCCTTAGCCATTGCTCGTGCTCCTGGTTTGCGATCGCGGGCGCTCGGCGCCATTAGAACGGAGGCTCCTCGTCGAAGTTGCCGCCCGAACCACCGCGGGAGGGGGCGGGGGCAGCAGAGGCCCAGGGGTCGTCGAAGTTGCCTCCGCCGCCGCCCTGGCCGCCACCACCACCGAAGCCGCCGCCACCGCCACCGGAGCGGGACATCTTCTGCACCTTCGCCGTGGCGTAGCGCAGCGACGGGCCGATCTCGTCGACCTCAAGCTCGATGACGGTGCGCTTCTCACCCTCACGGGTCTCGTACGACCGCTGGCGCAGTCGGCCGGACACGATCACGCGAGCGCCGCGCTGCAGCGACTCGGCGACGTTCTCGGCGGCCTGGCGCCAGACCGTGCACGAGAGGAACAGCGGCTCGCCGTCCTTCCACTCGCCGGAGGCCTTGTCCATGAAGCGGGGCGTCGAAGCGACCCGGAACTTGGCGACCGCCGCGCCGGAGGGGGTGAATCGCAACTCGGGGTCATCGGTCAGGTTGCCGATGACCGTGATGGTGGTGTCTCCTGCCATGACCATCTCCTCGCGCACTCATCGTTGTGCCGTTGAGGCTCTCAGAGCCGTACGACAGCGTGGATGAGGCTTGTGATCCGGACGTGCCGGGTCTAGATGCTCAGCGCATCTCCGGGCGGATGACCTTGGTGCGCAGCACCGACTCGTTGAGTCGGAGCTGACGGTCCAGCTCGCCAACGGCCTCCGGCGTCGCCTGGAGGTCGATGACGGCGTAGATGCCCTCGGCCTTCTTGTTGATCTCGTACGCGAGGCGCCGGCGGCCCCACACGTCGGTCTTCTCCACCGAGCCACCCGCGGTCCGGATCACGTTCAGGTACGTGTCGAGCGACGGGGCGACGGTGCGCTCCTCGAGGCTGGGGTCGAGGATCACCATGACTTCGTAATGACGCAAGACGTGCTCACCTCCTGTGGGCTAAGCGGCCACGGTCCTTCCGTGGCAGGAGGTCGTGCGTCGTTGGCCGCAGCCGGTGCCGGGGGAACCCGGTCGGACACGCGGACAACCGGACCAGGATAGCCGGTCCGGACGATCATGGCCGGGCCGGTGGCCCGGTGAGCCGGGTGCGGCGACAGGGGCCCACCCCCGGCGAGCCGGCAGGTGGACCCCTGTCCACGGGACCGCGGGGCGTCCCGTCCGCATTCCTTGGGTGGGACCTGGGGAGGAACGACCACACCGATGAGGTTGGATCGAAGACGCCCCGCGGAGCTTTATCGTGTTGTCACCTGGTCTGACCATACAATGGCTCTCGTCACCACTTGGGGTAAATGGAGGAATTGGTCCTACTGCCGGCCTCCCCTACCGGGATGACGAGTGGATCCCGCCCCGCAGTGCCGGGCCGCACGGCGGGGCGTCCCGTTTCCGGGGGTCCACCCTCGCCCGTCCGTGCTGTGGACCACGTGCGGGCGGAGCGTCGACCATCGATCCCACCTCGGACAACGACCGCCGGGCCGGGTGGTGACGCGGCCGACCCGCCGGACGCCTCCCGCGAACGCGCCGACCGTCGCAGGCGCGACGTAGGCTGCCCTGCATGCGAATCGGAGCCCACGTCGATCCGACCGACCCGCTGGCCGAGGCGGCCGCCCGGCAGGCCGAGGCGGTCCAGTTCTTCCTGGCCGACCCGCAGGACTGGAAGGCCCCGAAGCCGCGCGAGGACGCCGAACGCCTGCGTTCCGCCGACGTCGACCTCTACGTGCACGCGCCGTATGTGATCAACGTGGCCACGCTCAACAACCGGATCCGCATCCCCAGCCGCAAGCTGCTGATCGCCCACGCCACCGCCGCGGCCGACGTCGGGGCCAAGGGGCTGATCGTGCACGGCGGCCACGTCAACGCCGGCCACGACGTCGCCACCGGTTTCGACAACTGGCGCAAGACCTTCGCGTACGCGGCGGACTCCGGCGGCTTCCCGCTGCCGGTGCTGATCGAGAACACCGCCGGTGGCGACAACGCCTGTGCCCGGCACCTCGACTCGCTGGCCCGGCTCTGGGACGCGCTCGGCGACCACGAGGTCGGCTTCTGCCTGGACACCTGCCACGCGTACGCGGGCGGCGAGGAACTGCTGGGCCTGGTCGACCGGGTGAAGGCGATCACCGGCCGGATCGACCTGATCCACGCGAACAATTCCAAGGGCGCGTTCAACTCCGGCCAGGACCGGCACGACAACCTGACCGGCGGCACCATCGACCCGGAGCTGCTGGTGGCGGTGATCCGCGCGGCGGGCGCGCCGGTGATCGTGGAGACCCCCGGCGGCGTCGAGGGCCAGGCCGCCGACATCGCGTTCCTGCGCGGACAGCTGGGCGCTGCGGCGTGACGACCGAGCAGTCCGGCACGACCGGCCGCCGGTCCGGCGCCGAGCCCCGTCCGGACGGCGGCGACGCCGCCGCACCCGACCGGCCGGACGACGCGACCAGGCCGGCCCCGCCCGGCGAGGGTGGGACCGCCGAAGACGGATCCGGCGAGGACGTCACCGTCGGCACGGCGAGGAAGACCGGCAGGGCAGCCGAGCCCGGCAAGGCGGACGCGAGCGCCGGCAAGGCGGACACCGGAACCGGCACCGCGGACGAGGCCGCCGGGAAGCAGGCCGAGACCCGGGACGAGGCCGCCGCCGGCAAGGGCGACACCCCGGCCGGCCGGGCGGACGGCGGCGACGCCGGGAACGCCGACGGCCCGAAGGCCGGGAGCGGGGACGAGAGCGCAACGGGTACGGCCGGCGACGAGCCCGCCGATCCCTGGTCCGCGTTCGGGCCCGCGCCGGAGCCGGTGCTCGGCCGGGCCCGCCGGGCCGTCCGTGCGGTCGGCCGGTTCCTGGTGCACGAGTGGACGCTCGCCGCCGTCGCCGCGCTGGCGCTGGCCGCGGCGATGACCTGGCCCACGCTGCGCTATCCGCGGCACACGCTGCCGCAGGACTACTGGGATCCGAGCCTGCAGGCGTGGCAGATGGCGTGGTCCGGGCACATCCTGCGGACCGACCCGGCGATGCTGTGGCACGCGAACACGTTCTATCCGGAGAACTGGAGCTTCGCGTTCTCCGACACGCTCCTCGGGTACGCCCCGGCCGGCCTGATCGGGGTCGGCCCGGAGCACGCCGTGCTGCGCTACAACATCATGTTCGTGCTGGCGCACGCGCTCGCCGCGTTCGGCGCGTACGTGCTGGCCCGGCAGCTCGGCGCGGGCCGCATCGGCGGCGCGGTGGCCGGGGCGAGCTTCGCCTACGCGCCGTGGCTGCTGGCTCAAGCCGGGCACCTGCACATCCTCTCCAACGGCGGCATCCCGCTGGCGCTGGCCATGCTGGCCCGGGGTCACGGCTGGTCGCTGCGGTACGGCTACCGGCCGCGCCGCCGGCACGCGGGCTGGGCGTTCGCCGGGTGGCTGGTGGCCGCGTGGCAGCTCAGCCTGGGGTTCGGCATCGGGCTGCCGTTCGCGTACATGCTGGCCGGTACCGGTGTGGTCGCGGTGGTGCTGTGGTTCGTGCGGCGGCGCCGGGTGAAGCGGCCGTTCGGGCGGCGGCTGTTCCTGGCCGACGTGTTCGGCGGGCTCGCCTTCGCCGCGGTGGGCGCGGCGCTGGCCGTGCCGTACTTCAAGGTCGCCGAACTGCACCCGAACGCGGAGCGGACGCTCGGGGACATCGGGCTCTACTCGCCGCCGGTGAGCGGGTTCTTCACCGCGCCGGCCGAGTCCCGGGTCTGGGGCGGGCTGCACGAGGGCGCCCGTGCCGTGCTGCCCTGGCATCCGGAGATGACGCTGCTGCCGGGCTTCGTGCTCTACGCGCTCGCCGCCGGTGGTCTGTTCTTCTCGGTCTGGCGGGTCCGGCACCGGATCTTCCTGCTCGCCGGCGTGCTCGTGACGATGGCCCTGGCGATGGGCACCCGGTTCTTCGGCGGCCGGCTCACCTACGTGCCGTTGTTCGACTACCTGCCGGGCTGGAGCGGGCTGCGCACGCCGGGCCGGATGATGCTCTGGGCCACGCTGCTGCTGGGCCTGCTCGCGGCCGGCGCGGTCACCGCGTTCTGCATGCGGGTACGCGAGCTGGCCGCCGAGCGGGTGCCGCCGTGGCCGGGTCCGTGGCTGCGCCTGGCCACGCTGCTGCCGTTGGCGCTGGTGCTCGTGGAAGGGCTGAACGCCACGCCGCAGCCGGTGGTGCCGCGGCAGCCGGCAGCGATGCGGACCGTGGACGGCCCGATGCTGGTGCTGCCGAGCAGCCAGAACCTCGACCAGCCGGTGATGCTCTGGTCCACCGACCGGTTCCAGCCGATGGTGAACGGCGGCAGCGGTTTCACGCCGCGCTCGCAGGCTCGGATCCGCGAGGCGACTGTCGGTTTCCCGGACTACGCGAGCGTCGACTACCTGCGGCAGATCGGCGTGCGGAACGTGGTCGTGCTGCGCGACGAGCTGGCGGGCACCCCGTGGGAGGGGATGCTCGACCGGCCGGTCGACACGCCGGGGGTGACCCGGGAGCAGGTCGGCGAGGCGGTCGTGTTCCGGCTGTAGACCGGAACACGACCGCCTCGGTCACACCGGAACGGGTTCGGCGGGCCGTTCGGCGGCTCGTGCCCGCCAGCGCTGATGCCAGGGCGCGTCGGGTGCGCCGTCGAGCACCCCGCCGTCCGGGTCGTCGGCGTAGGTGTGCCGGACCACGTCCAGTTCGGGCCGCATGATGTCCCGGATCACGAACCCGCAGAGCACCACCACGGTGATCAGGCGCAGGCTCGACGCCAGGACGAAGACGCCCTCGGGGAAGACCGGCCGGGACATGGCCGTGCCGAGCAGTTCGCCGTAGAACGCGGCGAAGTAGCCGACCTCGGCGATCTGCCAGGCCAGGAACGCGCCCCAGCGCGGCCGGGCGAGGACCGCGAGCGGCAGCAGCCAGAGCACGAACTGCTGGGACCACACCTTGCTGAAGATGAGGAACGCCGCGACCACCAGGAAGGCGAGCTGGGCCAGCCGGGGGCGGCGCGGCGCGAGCATCGCCAGCCCGGCCACGCCGAGGCAGGCCAGGCCGAACAGCAGGTACGACAGCCAGTTGAGGGTGGGGATGTTCGCGTTGAGCCACTCGAAGGGCCCGAGCTCGCCGGGTGAGGACGGGCTGATCCGGCCGTCCAGGTAGCGGCCGATGTACCAGAGCGTGCCCCAGTCGATGGGGCGTGTGGTGTTCAGGTCGAAGAAGCGTTCCCAGTTCTCGCGGTAGGGAATCGCCACCGGCAGGTTCACGGCCACGAGCGTCACCAGCGCGGTCGCCGTGGCGACGAGACCGGCCAGCAGCTTGCCGGCGCGCAACGCGAGCACCAGGATCGGGCCGAGGAGGAACAGCGGCCACATCTTGGCCGCGCCGCCCAGGCCGATGAGGACGCCTGCTACTCCGGGCAGCAGCAGCGCGTACCGGTCGGGCCGGGCGCGCGCCCAGGCCAGCAGGCCGAACGCGGCCAGGCCGATGGCGAGCAGGTCCCAGTTGACGGTGGCGGTGAGCACGAGGGCCGGGGACAGCGCGAACAACGCGGCGTCCCAGGGTCGTCGTCGGCGCAGGCTGAGGATCACCGCGACGGTGGCGACGGCGAGCGCGCCGAGCACCAGCGCGTTGAGGTTGTAGAACCACTGGCCCTGGTTGATGCCGGGGTTGTCGGCGCCGAGGGCGTGCACCGACAGGCCGAGCGCGCCCATGAAGTAGCCGGTCAGTACCGGGTACTCCACCGGGTGGTCGGCGTAGGGGACCTTGCCCTCGTTGAGCCCTTCGGCGTAGTAGAGCGCCAGCACGTCCGTGTAGCACATCCGGGTGTACTGGATGTTGTTCTGCCAGGCACCGTCCTGGCAGGGCGACTTCTGCACCCAGTGCAGGGCCAGCGTCAGGCACACCAGCGCCAGCACGATCCGGCTCGCGGTCCAGAACCGGCTCTCCCGGCCGGCGGGCCGGTCCAGGACGGCGGCGTGGTCGCCGAGCGGCCCGCCGATCAGACCGGAGGCGCCCCGGACGAACCAGTCCGAGCGGGACGGGTGGTCCGCCGTCTCCGCGGATCGTGGCGCCGCCTCGGACGCGCCGGGCTCATCGATGCCTGCGGGCGACTGGGTGCTCATGGAGAGGCATCCTGCCGTACACCGGGGGTCGCCGTCCCGTCGCGCGCGGAGAAATTCCGGTACGCGAAACGCGGCGGCGGCCGGACCGCTCGGGTCCGGCCGCCGCCGTCAGGTGGTACGCGTCAGTTCTGCCGTGTCGGTGGTGTGCTCGGCAGCAGCCCACCGCCGCCACCGCCCCCACCGGGACGTCCGCCGCCGGGCAGGCCGCCCCCGCCGGGGTTGTTGCCACCCTGGTCGCCGCCGCCGGGCGTGCCGCCGCCGGGCGTGCCGCCGGGGCAGAACAGGCCCAGCGGGTCGCAGTTCGGGCCGCCCGGCTGGCCGGGCTCGTTCGTCGGCGGCGGCGCCTCGCCGTTGCCGGTGTCGTCCTCGCCGACGTTCGCGGCCGGCGGGAACTCCTCCTTGTCCTTGCCCTTGAGCGCGTCGTTCATGAAGCGCTGGAAGATGTCACCCGGCATCCGGGCGCCGCTGATGTCCCGGCCGTCCTTGTACTTGATCGCCTTGCGGTCCTTGACGTTGCCGACCCAGACCGCGGTGGCGAGTTGCGGCGTGTAGCCGATCATCCAGGCGTCACCGTTGCGGGTCGTCTTGTCGCCGAGTTCCCAGGTGCCGGTCTTCTCGGCGACCTGCCGGCCGTCCTCGAGCTTCTTGTTGATCTGGCCCGGGTACTGCTTCAGCACGGAGGTGACGTCGGCGACGATGTCCTTGTCGATCCGCTGCTGCCCCTTGAGCTTCTCCGCGCCGACCAGGTCCCACTTGCCGGTGTCCGGGTTCTGCTTCTCCACCTTCCGGACGAAGTGCGCCTTGTGGTAGACGCCCTGATTGGCGAAGGTGGCGACGCCGTTGGCGTGGTCGAGCACGGTGATCGGGTACTGGCCGTAGCCGAGGACGTGGAAGAACGGCGACGGAGCGAGGTCCTTCGGGTCGGCCTTGGTCAGGTCGTGCGCCTTGGCCGGGTTGGTGTCGGTCTGCCACATGGTGGTGACGCCGGCCTGCTTGGCCATGTCGAGCACCTTGTCCGGGCCGATCTTCTCGGTGATGTAGTAGAACGGCACGTTCAGCGACTTGAGCGTCGACAGTTCGAGCGTGCAGGAGTCACCGCAGGAAACCTTGTCCGCGCCGGCGTTGCTGACCTTGAACTTCGTGTCCTTCGGCGTGAACGCCGAGCCCTTCCATCGGGACTTGAGCGAGATGCCTTCCTTCAACGCCGCGGCGAGGGTGTAGATCTTGAAGCTCGAACCCGGCGAGTGCCCGCCGCTCACCACGCCGTTGTCGACGTTCTTCCCGGCGTAGTCGGTGCCGGTGCCGTTGTCGCCGCCGTAGTAGGCGAGCACGCGCCCGGTCTGCGGATCGATGGCCACCACGGCGGCCATCAGGTTCGACGGCTGGCCGGCGAGTTCGGAGCCCTTCTTGGCCCGCTGGGCCGCGGCGAGCGCCGCCTCCTGCATCTTCCGGTTGATCGTCGTGGTGATCTTGTAGCCACCGCGGCTCAGCGCCTTGGCGCAGAGCGGCTTCTTCTCGGTCGCCTCGGCCTCGTTGTCGGTGCAGAGCTTCATCTCGCGCAGTTCCTGCGAGACGTAGTTGACGATGTTGCCGGCCGGGGTGTCGATACCGAAGCCGCCGCCGCTGTTCTTCGTCGGCTTCGCGATGTTCTTCGGGTACTCGGTGGGGTGCGCCGGCATGTTCGGCGCGTCCAGCCACTTCTCCGTGATCATTCCGTTGATCACGTAGTTCCACCGGTCCAGCGCGGCCGTCGCGTTGATCGCCGGGTCGTAGCCCTGGTGGGTGGCGCTCGGCTCCGGCTGCTTGATCAGCGCGGCGAGCACCGCGGCCTCGGCCACTGTGAGGCTCTTGACGTCCTTGCCGAAGTAGGTCCGCGCCGCCGCCTGGATGCCGTACGCGCCCCGGCCGAAGTAGATGACGTTCAGGTAGTGCTGCATGATCACGCGCTTGTCGTACTTGTCGTTCAGCTTGGAGGCGAGGATCGCCTCCTTCACCTTGCGGCCGTACGTGTCCTGGTTCAGGTTCTCGAACGCGTTGCGCGCGTACTGCTGGGTGATGGTCGAAGCGCCCTGCTTGTCGCCGCCGGTGAGGTTGTTCCACGCGGCGCGGGCGATGCCCTTGTAGTCCACACCGGAGTGCTTGTAAAAGTTCCGGTCCTCCGCCGCGGCGACCGCGTGCTGGACGTGCTCCGGGATCTGGTCGATGGTGACCAGCTGGCGGTTCTGGTCGCCGATCCGGGCGATCGCCTGGCCGCTCGAGTCGTAGATGGTGGTGGACAGCGGCGGGATGGTGTCCTCCGGGAGCACCACCTTGGTGGAGTACCAGGTGAAGCTGACCACGCCGATGCCGGCGAGCATGATGAACACGGCGAAGCCGGCGATCATCATGTTGATCCGGCGGCGCTTCTTTGCCCGCGCCGGGTCCTCGCCGCGGCCGCGCCGGCCGGGGCCGGCCGGACCGCCGGGACCACCGGGGCCGCCGCCGGCGGCGCCGGGCACCCGGGCGCGGCCGCCGACCGCTGCCCCGCCCACGCTCGCGCGTCCACCAACGCTCGCCCGTCCACCTACCGCCGCCGCGCCCACGCTCGCCGCGCCCACCGAGGCGCGTCCCGCCGGAGCCGCCGGGGACACCGGCACCGACGCCCGGCCGGCGCCCGCACGTCCGGAGGCCCCGGGTGCCGGAGAGACGGGCACCGAGGCCCGGCCGCCTGTGCCGGCCCGGCCCACCGAGGCCGAGCCGGCCGCTCCGCGCGGCGCCGGAGCGGCGCCGCCGACCGAAGCCCGGCCACCCGCACCGTACGGTGACACGGAGGCGCGCGCCGAGGCGCCGCCCTCCGCCGCGCCGGACCAACCGTTCCCGCCCCAGTTTCCTTCGGAACCGGGGTCGCCGTTCGGGCCCGGGATCTGGGCCCGCCCACGCGAAGAACTGGGATCGCCGTAGTTCATTCCTCACACCCTGCCGGTCGCGGTGGGACGCGGGGGCGCCGCCACCGGGTTGCCGTGAGCTGGAACACGGGACGTTACCCGCCGGTGGTACCGGCGCGCGCCCGCCAAATCCGATCTATTCGGACTATTTACGCTTAAAGGCTGTCGATCCTGCCGCCCGGGGAATGGGCCGGCAGCGATCGGGACAGCCGCGTTCACCGTTGCGCCTCTCGCCTTCGCCGAGGGGTGGAACCGTTGGCCGCGACCGACTCGTCCGCGCCCTCCGCCTCGCCCGCGAGACCGTCCCGGCCGAGCAGGAACTGCTCGACGAGATGGTTCCAGTCGCAGCCGGGGCAGACCTCCACCACGAACACCTGGAACTCACGCAGCGTCATGGCCAGGACGGGCAACTCGGCCCGGGTACGCGCCTGGCCGGCCGACTGCTTGAGTTCGTCACCGTAAATGTAGTGGACGTGGATCAGGTTCTCGCTGCGGCAGATCGGGCAGCGGTGGTCGGTCGGCTCGCCGTGGAAACGAGCAGCGTTCTTCAGGTACGGCGAGGCGTCGCAGACGTCGTACGTGCCGATCCGCCCGGCGAGGAGTTCACGCAGCACAGCCCGCTTCTGGAGCGAGTAGTCGACGACCTGGCGAGACGTACGCATGCGGCAAAGGGTACGCGCTCCCGCGGACCCAGGCGACCATGGTCACGATGCGTGATAGACGCGTCGCACAAGCAGGGGTTTGCCCCACCCTCACCTCTCCGCTAACGTGCGAGGTATCGGTCCGATACATCGCGGTGGTTAGTGCTCCGCGCAGGGGGAAAGTAGGGATGGCCCGTGCTCGAGCTCGCCGTCCTCGGCCTCCTGCAGGAGGCGCCGATGCACGGCTACGAGCTGCGCAAGGAGCTGACCGCCAAGCTCGGCGCCATCCGGGCGGCGATCAGCTACGGCTCGCTCTACCCGACCCTGCGCCGGCTGCAGGCGGCGGGATGGATCACCGAAGCCGCCGAGACACCCGCGACCGCCGAGGAGGTTCCCGCGCTGACCAGCCGACGCGGTCGGGTGGTCTACACCATTACCGCGGAGGGCAAGGAACGCTTCGCCCAGCTCATAGCGCAGGCTGGACCCGAGACGTACGACGACACGGGCTTCGGCGTGCACTTCGCGTTCTTCGCCCGGACCGACCAGGCCACCCGGCTCCGGATCCTGGAAGGTCGTCGCCGCAAGATCGAGGAACGTCGCGAAGGTCTTCGTGACGTGCTCGGCCGGGCAGCCGAGCGCCTCGACGCGTACACCCTGGAACTGCAACGCCACGGGCTCGACGCCTGTGAGCGCGAGGTCCGCTGGCTGGAGGAGCTCATCGCCAACGAGCGCTCCGGCCGGGCCCCGGCCGACCCGCGACCCGGGACGGCCGGTGGCCGAGGAGACAACGACAGCCCGCCCACGCCTGGAACGTCCAGGACAGAGCGGCCGTGATGAAGAAGAAGGAGGCAGACGCTATGGGCTCCGTCCGCGTCGCCATCGTCGGTGTGGGTAACTGCGCCTCGTCCCTCGTACAGGGCGTGGAGTACTACCGGAACGCCGACCCGAACGACCGCGTCCCGGGTCTCATGCACGTCACCTTCGGCGACTACCACGTCTCGGACGTGAAGTTCGTCGCGGCGTTCGACGTGGACGCCAAGAAGGTGGGCATGGACCTCGCGGAGGCGATCGTCGCCAGCGAGAACAACACGATCAAGCTCTGCGACGTGCCGCCGACCGGCGTCACCGTGCAGCGCGGCCCGACCTTCGACGGTCTCGGCCAGTACTACCGCGAGATCGTCGAGGAGTCGGACGCCAAGCCGGTCGACGTGGCGCAGGCGCTGCGCGACGCGCAGGTCGACGTGGTCGTCTCCTACCTCCCGGTGGGCTCCGAGGAGGCCGACAAGTTCTACGCCCAGGCCGCGATCGACGCCGGCTGCGCGTTCGTGAACGCCCTGCCGGTCTTCATCGCCTCCGACCCGGAGTGGGCGAAGAAGTTCACCGACGCCGGTCTGCCGATCGTCGGCGACGACATCAAGAGCCAGGTCGGCGCCACCATCGTGCACCGCGCGCTGGCGAAGCTCTTCGAGGACCGCGGGGTCGAGCTGCTGCGCACGTACCAGCTCAACTTCGGCGGCAACATGGACTTCATGAACATGCTGGAGCGCAACCGCCTGGTCTCGAAGAAGATCTCGAAGACCCAGTCGGTGACCTCCCAGATCCCGCACGAGATGAGCAAGAGCGACGTGCACATCGGCCCGTCCGACCACGTGCCGTGGCTGGACGACCGCAAGTGGGCGTACATCCGCCTGGAGGGCCGCTCCTTCGGTGACACCCCGCTCAACGCGGAGCTGAAGCTCGAGGTGTGGGACTCGCCGAACTCGGCCGGTGTCATCATCGACGCCGTCCGCGCCGCGAAGATCGCGCTGGACCGGAAGATCGGCGGCCCGATCCTCTCCGCCTCGTCGTACTTCATGAAGTCCCCGCCGGAGCAGTACGCCGACCACGACGCGCACGCCGCCGTCGAGGCGTTCATCGCCGGCGAGATCGAGCGCTGACGCGCCACACCAGCACAAGGAAGAAGGCCGGGTCCGCGCGGACCCGGCCTTCTCTCCTCGCGTACGTCAGGACCAGGCTCGTCGCAGTGCCACCGACGCCTCCAGCTCCAGCAGCGTCACCTTGCGCGGCAGCCCGCCACCGAAGCCGACCAGCTTGCCGCCCGCGCCGACGATCCGGTGACAGGGCACGATCACCGGCACCGGATTGCGGTTGCAGGCCACCCCGACCGCCCGGGCGCCTCCCGGTTCACCGACCGCCTTCGCCACCTCGCCGTATGTGATCGTCTCCCCGTACGGGATGCGGGTCATCTCCCGCCACACCGCGCGCTCGAACTCCGAACCCCGGGGCGCCGACACCGGCACCGAGAACTCGGTCAGCTCACCGGCGAAGTACGCCCGCAGCTCCGCCACCGCCAGCCGGGCCACCGCGTCGCCGGGCTCGCCGGCCGCGCCGTCCACCCGGCCGAAGTGCGCGCCGCGCACCGCGTCGTCGTCGGTGCCGACGGAGAACTCCCCGATCGGTGAGTCGAGCACGGTCCAGCGCATGTCACCCATTGTCGCGCGGCGGGCAAAGATTTCCCCGCCCCGGGCGTCTGGAGATGCGGAGGTGGACGGTGGCAGAGGTCGACGGGGAGTTCACCGCGTTCGTCAACGAGCGGGGAGCGGCCCTGCTGCGGGTCGCGTACGCGCTGGCCGGCAGCCAGCACGCGGCGGAGGATCTGCTGCAGAACGCGCTGGCCAAGGCGTACGTCCGGTGGTCCCGGATCCACGGCGACGCGGAGCCGTACGTGAAGCGGATCCTCTACCACGACCAGGTCTCCGGCTGGCGGCGACGGGCGCGGCGGGCAGAGGTGCCGGTGGCCGAACTGCCGGAGCGACCGGCCGCCGGAGACGACAGCGACCTGCGGCTGCTGGTGCGCGACGCGCTACGGGCGCTGCCGCCACGCCAGCGCGCCGTGCTCACCCTGCGCTACCTGGAGGACCTGAGCGTCGAGCAGACGGCCGCGCTGCTCGGCTGCCGCCCCGGCACCGTGGCCAGCCAGAGCACCAAGGCGCTGGCCCGGCTCCGGAAGCTGGTGCCGGGACTCGACGAGCTGACGAACCGGACGGAGGTGACCCGATGAGCACGTCACCGGACGAGACGCTCCGGACGGCCGTACACGATCTCGCCGACCGCGCCGCGCCCGCGCCGGACCTGGCGTCGCGCGCGCTCGGCCGGGGCCGCCGGCTGCGCCGTCGCCGGCGTGCGGGCGCGGCGGCTGCCGCGCTCGTCGCAGTGGTCGCCGTGACCCTGCCGTTCGTCCTGCTCCGTCCGCGCCCCGCTCCGCCGCCGACCGCGCCGCCGGTCACCGTCGCCCCGTCGCCGGTCGTCCGGTCGGCGCCCGGAGCGGACTGGGCGGACGGGCCGCTGGTGCTGCCCGGCGACTGGGTGGTCACCGGCACGCGGGCGCCGACGGGCACCGGCGGACCGTCGTACCTGCTCGACCGGGGACGCGGCCGGTACTTCGGCAACGCCCGCTACGACGCCGTCCTGCCCGCGCCCGCCGGTTCGCTGGTGGCGGTCTGGGACGACGACCGGCCCCGGCAGGTCGGCCTGGTCGACCTGGCCCGGGGAACCACCAGCTGGCACGAGCCGGGCCGCGCGCTCGGCTCGCCGAACTGGTCGCCGGACGGCCGCAGCCTGCTGTTCACCAGTCAGCGGGTCGGCCATTCCGGTTTCGTCGTGCTGAGCACCGACGGCACCACGCGTTCCCACGCGGTCGACACCACCCGCTACCCCTGCACCGACTACTGCTTCTTCCTCTGGACCCGGGACGGGCGGGAGGTGCTGCTCCAGCAGAGCGACCCGAGCCGTCCCCGGTCCGAGTCGGTCCGGCACCTGCGGCGCGGCGTCCAGTTCTTCGCCGCCGACAGCGGCCGGCCCACCCGCTTCGAGCCGCTGCCGGGCGACCCGGCCGGGCCGTGGGCGTGGTCACCGGACGGGAAACTGGTGGTGGTGCAGGGGCAGACGGAGCCGCTGCTCGTGGAGGCGGCGACCGGCCGGGTGGTGAACCCGCTGCCGGTGGCCGACGTCGTCTGGGTCGGCGACGACCGCCTGCTCTACCGGCGGCCGTACGGGTCGCGCGACTTCGTGCTCGCCGACACCACCGGCCGCGAACTCGTGCGTCAGCCGTTGCCGGAGGACTTCTCCCTGGCCGAGGTGACGATCGCGCCGCGCTGACCCGCCGCTGAACGTCAGCTGAGCGAAGTGGATGTTGCACGGCGTCGATACCGTGCAGGTCATGGCCACCGGGACGCTCATCTTCCTGATCATCGGCGGGGTCGGTGTCGGGGTGCTGACCCTCGCCCTGCTCGGCTCGGGAGTGCTCCACCTCGGCCAGCCGGACGTCGACGGGCCGGTGTCGCTGGAGGCGGCCGCCGGGTTCACCGGGGCGTTCGGTTTCGGCGGCGCGATCGTCAACGAGCTGCTCGGGGGTCGTACCCCCGGAATGATCGCGGCGGCGGTGGCCGGCGGCGCGCTCGCCGCCGTGCCCACCGGCTGGTTGGCGGCGCGGCTCAGCCGCGCGGCCCGCAACATGCGCACGGACGCCACACCCACCCGCGACCATCTGGCCGGCGCGATCGGCCTGGTGGTGACGCCGATCCCCGACGGCGGCTACGGCGAGGTGCGGGTACGCCTCGCCGGCCAGCCGGTGAAGCTCAACGCCCGGGCCGACGGGCCGATCCCGGTCGGCACCCGGATCTTCGTGGTCGAAGCACTGAGCGAGACCAGCGTGCACGTCGAGACCTACTGACACCACCACACAGACGGGAACGCCCATGCCCCTGCTCGTCGCCATCGGCGGCGCGGTCCTCCTCGCCGTCGTCCTCATCCTCTTCGTGCTGTCCCGGATCAAGGTGGCCGGGCCGAACCAGGCGTTCATCGTCACCGGCCGCAAGGGCCGCACCACCCAGACCGCCGACGGCGGCCGGGCCACCGACATGTCCGGGCAGAAGGTCGTGCTCGGCGCCTCGGTGTTCGTCCTGCCGGTGGTGCAGAAGCTCCAGTCGCTCGACCTGTCCAGCCGCCGGATCGACGTCAGCATCCGCGGCGCGGTGAGCAAGCAGGGCATCCGCACCGAGCTGCACGGCGTCGCGATCGTCAAGGTCGGCGGCACCGAGGACGCGATCCGCGCCGCCGCCCAGCGCTTCCTGAACCAGCAGGAGGAGATTGACAACTTCACCCGCGAGGTGCTCGCCGGCGCGCTGCGCTCGATCGTCGGGCGGCTCACCGTCGAGGAGATCATCCGGGATCGGGCGGCGTTCGCCAGCGCGGTCGCCGAGGAGGCCGAGCACTCGATGACCAACCAGGGCCTGGTGCTGGACACGTTCCAGCTCCAGGACATCCTCGCCGAGGGCTCCTACCTGCAGGACCTGGGCCGGCCGGAGGCGGCCCGGGTGCTCAAGGACGCGGCCATCGCCGAGGCGCGGGCCCGCCAGCAGGCCGAGCAGGAGCGGCTGCTCGCCGAGGAGGCGATCGCCGAGGCGAACCGGAACCTGGCGCTCAAGCAGGCAGGCATCCAGGCCGAGATCGACGCGGCGAAGGCGAAGTCGGCCGCAGCCGGTCCGCTCGCGCAGGCCGAGCGGGACCAGGCGATCCTCTCCGAGCAGCAGAAGGTGGCCGAGCGCAACGCCGAGCTGAAGCAGCGCCAGCTCGACACCGAGGTGCGCAAGCCGGCCGACGCGGCCCGGTACAAGGTGGAGCAGGAGGCCGAGGCGGCCCGCAACGCGGCGGTGCTCACCGCCGACGCGCAGCGGCAGGCCACCATCGCCGCCGCGCAGGCCTCAGCCGAGCAGGCCCGCCTCACCGGCGAGGGCGAGCGGGCCCGCCGGGCCGCGCTGGCCGAGGCGAACGCCATCGAGGGCGCCAAGGAGGGCGAGGCGGAGCAGCGCCGTCGTTCCGCGATCGCCGAGGCGGTCGAGCGGGAGGGCCAGGCCGAGGCGGCGGCCATCCTCGCCAAGGGTCAGGCCGAGGCCGACGCGATGGCCCGCAAGGCCGAGGCGTTCGCCGCGTACGGCGAGGCAGCCGTGCTGGACCTGCTGGTCAAGGTGCTGCCCGAGGTGGTCGGCGCGGCGAGCGCCCCGATCGGCGCGATCGACAAGATGACAGTGATCTCCACCGACGGCGCGTCGTCGCTGACCAAGTCCGTGGCCGGCAACGTCGCCCAGGGTCTCCAGCTCGGCAGCGACCTGACCGGCATCGACCTGGCCGGACTGCTGGCGCGGCTGGGCAGCAGCGCGCAGAACAACGGCAAGACCACTGTGGACGGCGCCACGGTCACCCCGTGACGACGGACGCCCGCCGGTTCCCTCGGGGAGCCGGCGGGCGTCGCGCTGTGGTACGGGTCAGAGCACGGCGACGACGAACTTCTCGCCGGCGCCCAGGCCGAGGGTCGGGCTGTTCCAGTCGATGGTCCGACTCGCGACAAGCTGGCTGGTGCCGGCGCTGCCGGCGGTGACCGCCTTCTCGTTGATGTTCGCGTACAGGTAGACCGAGCCGTCGGCGTTGTAGTCGAGGAACGACATCCCCTCCCACGCGCCGATCGAGGCGCCCCGGGCGATCAGCGGCTTCGCCCCGGCGCTCTCCGCCGTGACGAACTTGCCGTTGATCTGGGCCTTCAGGCCGAAGGTGCCGTAGCCGTCACCGACGTTCACCAGCTCGTACTTCTCCCACGCGCCGACGGTGGCCGAGCGGGCGATCAGCGGCTTCGTCCCAGCGCTCTCCGCCGTCACGAACTTGCCGCTCGCCACCGACTTGATGCTCACGAGGGGTGCCGGGGCGTCGAAGTCGAACTTCTCGGCCGTGCCGATCGCGGTCTTGCTGGCGATCAGCGGGGAGGTGGTGCTCGGCGCGGTGACGTACCTGCCGTTGACCGCCGCCTTCAGGCTGATGGTGCCGTCGGTGTTGTCGACGATCTGGAACCTCTCCCAGGCGCCGATGGTGGCCGAGCGGGCGATCAGCGGCTTCGCCCCGGCGCTCTCCGCCGTGACGAACTTGTTCGTGACCCGCGCCCGCAGGCCGAACAGGCCCCCGCCGGCGTCGACCACGTCGTACTTCTCCCAGGCGCCGACGGTCGTGCCGCGGGCGACCAGCGGCTTCGCGCCGGCGCTCTCCGCGGTGACGTACCGGCCGGTGCCCCGGGCCTTGAGCCCGTACGAGCCGCGCGCGGTCACGGCCGAGCCGATGTGCAGCAGCCGGTCGGTGGAGCCCATGACGTCGTGCACCGCGCCGCCGATCCCGGTGGTCACGACCGAGTCGCGCACCTGCTGCGGCGACCAGCCCGGGTGCTCCTGCAGCAGCAGCGCGGCCGCGCCCGCCACGTGCGGGGACGCCATCGAGGTGCCGCTCATCGACTCCGTGCCGGCGCTGGTGCCGGCCTTGGCCGAGACCACGCCGGTGCCGGGGGCGAACAGGTCCAGGCAGCGGCCGTGGTTGGAGAACCAGGCGCGCATGTCGACCCGGTCGGTGGCGCCCACGGTGATGGCGGCGGGCACGCTCGCCGGCGAGGAGCCGCAGGCGTCCTGCATGCTGTTGCCGGCGGCGACCGCGTACGTGATGCCGGAGTTGATCGAGCGGGTGACCGCGTCGTTCACGGCCTGGTCGACGCGGCTGACGCCGAGGCTCATGTTCGCCACGGCCGGCCCGGTGGCGTTCGTGGTGACCCAGTCGATGCCGGCGATCACCTGCTCGGTGTCGCCGTTGCCGGAGCAGTCGAGGACCCGGACGGCGACCAGGTCGACGCCCTTGGCTACGCCGTGCGTCGTACCGCCGATCGTGCCCGCCACGTGCGTGCCGTGCCCGTCGCAGTCCTGCGCGACGTCGTCCTGCTCGATCGCGTCGTAGCCGTTGCGGGCCCGCCCACCGAAGTCCTGGTGGTCGATGTCGATGCCGGTGTCGATCACGTACGCGGTCACCCCGGCGCCGGTGGCGGGGTAGGTGTACTTGCCGTCGGTCCGGGTCTTGAGCTGGTCGATCCGGTCCAGTCCCCACGGCGGGGTGGTCTGGGTGCCGGCGGTGCTCCAGCGCTGGACCTGCTGGACGTACTCGACGTCCGGGTCGGCGGCGAGCCGCGCGGCCTGTCGGGCGTCCATGGTGGCGGAGTAGCCGTTGAGCGCCTTGCCGAAGACCCGGCGGACGGTGCCGCCGTGCTCTCCGGCCAGCGCGGACGCGGCGGAC
Source organism: Micromonospora sp. WMMB482 (assembly GCF_019038635.1). NCBI lineage: Bacteria > Bacillati > Actinomycetota > Actinomycetes > Micromonosporales > Micromonosporaceae > Micromonospora > Micromonospora sp. WMMB482. Next base: position 2,355,859 of record NZ_JAHOPD010000020.1, read on the forward strand.
TTCACCTTGGGCGGGGTGGTCTTGCCCTTCTTGAGGACCACGATGTAGCGGCCGGGCACCGCCTCGGCCGTGCCGGCGCCACGGACCGGCGGTCGCTTCGGATCGGCCAGGGCGGGGCCGCCGACTGTGGCGCAGATGATCGAAGTGGCGCTGGTGAGGGCGAGCCCCACGAGTGCGGAGCGGCGCAGGGCGCCGTGACGTGTCACCGAGATGTCTCCCCGTGTCCAGCGACCGTCCGGGTCGGACGGGCGGATGAAGATCAGAGCAGCCGCATCCGTCGATCCTGCGGCTGGCGATGACCCATCATGCGGGAGACATCGACCGGAACGGGTCAACCGTTCGGTCGACACGCCGGCGTATCGTCGTCGAATCCCGGCGCCGGCCTCAGCCGGTGATGCCCTCGTCGCGCGCCCAGCGCAGCAGCTCCGCCTCGGCCTCGTCACGGTCCAGCGGCCCGCGCTCCAGGCGCAGCTCCTTCAGGTGCTGCCAGGCACGGCCGACCACCGGCCCCGGCGGTACGCCGAGCAGCTCCATGATCGCGTTGCCGTCCAGGTCGGGCCGGACCCGGGCCAGGTCCTCCTCGGCGGCGATCCGGGCGATCCGCTCCTCCAGCGCGTCGTAGTCGGCGGCGAGCTGGGCCGCCTTGCGCCGGTTGCGGGTGGTGCAGTCGGAGCGGGTCAGCTTGTGCAGCCGGGACAGCAGGTCACCGGCGTCGGTGACGTACCGGCGCACCGCCGAGTCGGTCCACTCGCCCCGGCCGTACCCGTAGAAGCGCAGGTGCAGCCCGACCAGCTTGACCACCTGGGAGGTGATCTCCTTGGAGTAGCGCATCGCCTTCATCCGGTTCTTGGTCAGCCGGGCGCCGACCACCTCGTGGTGGTGAAAGCTGACCCGGCCGTCCGCGCCGACCGCCTTGGTGGCCGGCTTGCCGACGTCGTGCATCAGCGCGGCCATCCGCAGCACGAAGTCGCAGCCGTCGGACTCCAGCGACATCGCGTTGCTGACCACGGTGAGCGTGTGCTCGTAGACGTCCTTGTGCTGGGCGTGCTCGTCGATGGTGAGCTTCAGGCCGGTCAGCTCGGGCAGGAAGCGCTCGGCCAGGCCGGTGTCGACGAGCAGCCGCAGCCCGGTGATCGGGTCGGCGCCGCAGAGCAGCTTGGTGAACTCGTCCCGGATCCGCTCGGCGGTGATCCGGTCCAGGTCCGTCGCCATCCGGGTCATCGCCCCGCGGACGTCCGGGTGGACGGCGAAGCGGAGCTGGGCGGCGAACCGGGCCGCGCGCAGCATCCGCAGGGGGTCGTCGCGGAACGACTCCTGCGGCGTGCCGGGAGTACGGATGATCTTGGCGGCCAGGTCGGCCAGGCCACCGTACGGGTCGGTGAACCGGTGGTCGGGAAGACTGACCGCCATCGCGTTGACGGTGAAGTCGCGGCGCTTGAGGTCTTCGGTCAGGCTGGTGCCGTACTGCACCACCGGGTTGCGGCTGACCTGGTCGTAGACCTCCGCGCGGAACGTGGTGATCTCCAGGTTGAGGCCGTCGCGCTGGCAGGCGATGGTGCCGAACTCGCGTCCGGTCTCCCAGATCGACTCCGCCCAGCCGCGGATGACCTTGATGGTCTCGTCCGGGTGGGCGTCGGTGCAGAAGTCGAGGTCGTTGCCGAGCCGCCCGAGCAGCGCGTCGCGGACGGATCCGCCCACCAGGTGCAGTTCGTGACCGGCCTGCGCGAAGCGCCGGCCCAACTCGTCGGCAACAGGTGAGACTCGGAGCAGTTCGGCGACGGCGTTGCGCTGCGCGGCGGTCAGTTCGCGGCGGTCGGCGGCGTGGGAGGCGGAGGCTTCGGACATGGGATCGCCAGCCTATCGGGCCGGAGGTGGATCGACCGCGCCGGGCGCGGGTAACGGGTCGAGGTTGACTAAGGTTCCGGGTGGCGGGGCCGGCGGGGCCCGGTTCCGGCGTACCCCTTGGAGGCTGTGGAGATGAGCGGCGGCGGGCTCTACCGCAGCGCGAACGCGCACGACGGCGGCCCGCCGCCGGACGACGGCGCCACCTTCATCTCCGCCGAGCCGCTGAACCAGCCCGGTGTCGAGTCCGTCGCGCCTCCGCAGGAGGTGGTCGCCGAGACCAGCGCCGCGGCGAACAGCGCGGTGATGGCCGTCGGCAGCCTGGTCAGCCGGGGTACCGGCTTCATCCGCAACCTGATGATCGGTGCCGCGCTCGGTGGCGCACTGGTCGGTGACGCGTTCACCACCGCGATCTTCCTGCCGAACCAGGTCTACGAGTTCCTTCTCGGCGGTGTGCTCACCAGCGTGCTGATCCCGGTGCTGGTCCGGCGGCGCAAGTCGGATCCGGACCGGGGCGAGGCATACTCCCAGCGGCTGCTGACGCTGGCCGTGCTGGCCCTCGCCGCCGTCGCGCTGATCGCGATGATCGGTGCGCCGGTGCTGACCGCCATCTACGCCGGCGGCAAGGACCAGGACTACCGGGGGCTGGTCACCGGCCTGTCGTACCTGATGTTGCCGATGCTGTTCTTCACCGGTGTGAGCGCGCTGATCGCCGCGGTGCTGAACACGCGCGGGCACTTCGCCGCGCCGATGTGGGCGCCGATTCTGAACAACCTCGTGGTGATCGGCGTCTGCTGGCTCTACATCGCGGTCTTCGGCGCCAAGATCGTCGAGCCCGGACAGATGGGCTGGGACCGCATCCTGCTCATCGGCGGCGGCACGCTGCTCGGCGTCGCGGTCCAGACCGCCGGCCTGCTGCCGGCGCTGCGCAAGGTCGGCTTCCGGTGGAAGTGGCGATTCGACTTCGGCGCGCTCGGCCTGGGCGAGCTGGCCCGGCTGGGCGGCTGGATGTTCTGCTACGTCGGGGTCAACCAGCTCGGCCTCTTCGTGGTGGTCAACCTGCTCACCCGCGCCGCCGGCGGCGACAACGCCGGCCTGCTGATCTACAACAACGTCTTCCTGCTGCTGATGATGGCGCACGGCATCATCGCGGTCTCGATCATCACGGCGCTGATGCCCCGGATGAGCGCGGCCGCGGCCGAGAACCGCTTCCACGACGTCACCGCCGACCTGTCCCGGGGCACCCGGATGGTCAGCGCCGTGCTCGCGCCCATCGCGGTCTGCTACGCGGTGCTGGCCGCCCCGATCTCCGTGGTGGTCTTCCGGTACGGCGCGTTCACCGGCGACAACGCGGTGGCCACCTCGACCGTGCTGCTGGTGGCGGCGCTCGGGCTGGTGCCGTTCGCCGTCAGCCAGCTCTTCACCTTCGCGTTCTACGCGCTGCCGGACACCCGTACCCCCGCTCTGGTCAACATCCCGGTGGTGGCGCTGCGCGTCCTGCTCCAGGTGGGCCTGTTCCTGATCTTCTCGAACACGTTCGCGGCGGCCGGGATGATGCTCGGCAACGCGGTGTCGTACCTGGCGGCGGCGATCATCTCGGCGATGCTGCTGCGGCCCCGGGTGGGCCGGATCGGGCTGGGCGCGATCATGCGGACGCTCGGCCGGGTGGTCGTGGCGGCGCTCGGCGCCGCGCTCGTCGGCGTGCTCGTGGTGGCGGTGCTCCCCGGCGATCCGGCGAGCCTGAGCTGGCTCGCCGCGGCGGTGCAGTTGGTGATCGGCGGCGCGGCGATCGGCGCGACCTACCTCGGGCTCGCCATGGTGCTGCGGATCGGCGAGATCACCGAGGTGGTCGGGATGGTCCGGCGGCGCCTCGGGCGTTGACCCCCTCGGTGACCGACGGTGAACGAGGATCACCAGGCTGGGGATACGGCTGTGGATAACTTGGAATTCCGCCGTCCACTGGCCCTCTCGGCCTGTGGACAACCAACCGTACGGACGAGGGAGCGCAGGCCGGGGCGGGGAGAACCTTCCCGTCGCCGCACCGGTACGCCCCTGTGCCGCCTCGTTGCCGCCAACCTCTAGATTGGCGGTGTGTGTCCGGCTTGCCCGTCGGGCGGGCGGGCGAGCCGGCCGGGGCCCGTGGCGACTGGCCTTCCGGCCGGTCACAGCGGGAAGATGACATGTCGGAGAACCGGGCATCCCGGGTAAGGTCGCTCTCGACGGGTACGACCGGGATCGACGCGGGTGTCGACACCGCGGCCGTTCCACCGAAGGCAGAGCGGGAAGCCACATGCCCAGCAGCACGGGTCCATCGATCGACGCGATCACCGAGGGAGGACGGGTGACCCAGGTCGGCGAGGGTCAGGAAGCGGAGGAGACCTCTCCTGCGGTCGTGACCTTCGGTGCTCCCACGGTCGGTGAGCTGCTCGCCGAGCGGTACGAACTGGTCGAGCACATCAACAACGACAGCGCGGGCCGGCTGGTCTGGCGCGGTGTCGACGTGGTGCTCCGCCGTCCCGTCGCCGTGGTCCTCCGCTACCCGGGTGGCGACTCCGCCACCGAGATGCTTCAGGCCGCGGTCGCCGCGAGCCGCGTCATCCACCCCAACCTGGTCGGCGTCTACGACGCGATCGACGAGGACGACCGGGCCTACGTGGTCCGCGAGTGGGTCGACGGCCAGTCGCTGCGCGAACTGGTCGCCGCCGACGGGCCGCTGGACCCGGCCCGGGCCACCGCGATCGGCAACGCCGTCGCCAGCGCCCTCGCCGCCGTGCACGCCACCGGCATGGTCCACGGCAATCTCCACCCCGGCACCGTCATGATCAGCGACGACGGCCGGGTGGTGCTCGCCGACGCGCGTACCGACGGCGCGGACAGCCAGGAGAACGACCTGCGCGCGGTCGGCGGGGTGCTCTACTTCGCCCTGACCGGGCACTGGCCGCACGGTGAGGCCCCGCTGCACGGCGCCACCGCCGGGCACGGCCGCGCCGCCCTGCCGGACGCCGTCCGGGACGCCGGCGGCGCCATCGCCGCGCCCCGGCAGATGCGCGCCGGGGTGCCGGCCTACCTCGACGACCTCACCATGGATCTGCTCGACCCGGAGATCCCCCCGCCGTCGTCGGACGTGTTGGCCGCCGAGTTGAGCCGGCTCGACATCCCGGCCGACGAGCAGTTCCTGGAGCAGGCCGGTCCGCTGCGTTTCACCGCCGACCCCGGCGAGGAGCCCTCCCCGCTGGCCGCGGCCGGTGGTCGCAAGGTCGCCATCGGCATCGCCGGCCTGCTGGCGGTCGCCCTGGTCGGGCTGCTCATCGGCATCAACGCGCTCGGTGGTGGCGACGACGGCGACAAGGAGCCGGTCGCCCAGCCGTCGAACAGCGCGCCGGCCACCGAGGGCGGGGCCGAACCCACCGCGCAGGTCCGCAAGCTCACCATCGAGGACGTACGGATCATCGATCCGGAGGGCGACCGCGCCGAGGTACGCAACGCCGAAAAGGTCATCGACGGCGACGACGACGACGGGTGGGAGACCAACAGCTACCGCACCAACGCCAAGTTCGGCGGCCTCAAGAAGGGCATGGGCGTCTGGATCGACCTGGGCGCCCCGCACACGGTCAAGCAGCTGGAGGCCACGCTCTCCGCCACCGGCGCCACCGTCGAGCTTCGCACCGGCACCCGCGGCGACTTCCCGTCCACCTCCTCGGGCGACAAGCAGCTCGTGAACGCCTACTCGACGGTGGTCGGACCGCCGAACGAGGACGGCGGCACCAAGATGATCTTCGACGCGTTCGAGCCCGACCAGAAGTACCAGTACCTGCTGTTCTGGATCACCAAGCTGCCGGCGAAGGACAGCGGCAACAGCTGGAAGCTCGGCGTCCAGGAGATCACGGTCCAGGGCTCGTGACCCGGCCGCCGTCCCCACCGAGCCACCTCCGCCGGATGTGGTGATGGCCGAACGCGACGGCGCGCAGCCCGGCCGCTCCGACCTGGAGCTGCTCCGGGCGCACGCGGCAGGCGACCGGGACGCCTTCACCGAGCTGTTCCAACGGCACCGGGACCGCCTCTGGGCGGTCGCGCTGCGCACGATCGGCGACCGCGAGGAGGCCGCCGACGCCCTCCAGGACGCCATGCTGTCGGCGCACCGCGCGGCGGCCCGGTTCCGGGGCGACTCGGCGGTCACCACCTGGATGCACCGCATCGTGGTGAACGCCTGCCTGGACCGGATCCGGCGGCGGCAGACCCACGCCACGGTCCCGCTGCCCGACGGCGTGCACACCGACGGCGAACCGGGCCGGCACACCGGCGGCCCGGAACCGGCCGCGCCGGACCACGACCACGACACCGCGCTCGTGGTCCGGCAGGGGCTCGCCGCGCTGCCCGCGGAGCAGCGGGCCGCGCTGGTCCTGGTCGACGTCCAGGGCTACCCGGTGGCCGAGGTCGCCGCCATGCTCGGCGTCGCCGAGGGCACCGTGAAGAGCCGGTGCGCCCGGGGCCGGGCCCGCCTCGCCGTACTGCTCGGACATCTGCGGACCGGCACCGACGCACCGGCCGGCGACGTGCCGCGGCTCACCTCCGGGAACCGCAGGCGTCCCGAGGGCGTCGGATCCTCGTCGGGAGCGTCCCGTCAGGCCGTCAGCCAGGAGGAGCCGTGACTTCCCGGGAGTTCAGCAAGGTCGACCACGACCTGCTCGCCGACTACCTCGGCGGGGCGCTGGACGGCACCCCCGAGCAGGCGACCGTGGCAGGGCTGGTCGAGCAGGACCCCGCGTGGCGTGCCGCGTACGAGAATCTCGCCGACGCGGTCGAACTGGTCAGAGCCGACCTGGCCGGCTGGGCCGCGGCCCCCGCGCCGGAGATGCCGCAGGCGGTGGCCGACCGGATCACCGCCGCGCTCGCCGGGGCCGGGCCCGCGCTGCGCGACGGTACGCCGGTCGTGCCGGCGCAGTCCGGCGGCGCGAGTCGGCCACCCGGCACGGCCCCCCGCACCGATCGGCACAGCGGCCCCGGTCGCCGTCCTCGGCGCTGGGCCCGCATCGCCGGGCCGGTGGCCCTGGCCGCCGCCTCGGTCGCCGCGGTGGGGCTCGGTGTCGGCCGGATGGCCGATCCGGGCGACGGCCGCGTCGGTACGGCCGACCGGGCGGGCGGGGAGGCGGCGCCGATGGCCGCCGCGCCGTACCGGACCACCGGACCGGCAGTGCGCAGCGGCACCGACTGGACACCGGAACGCCTCGCCGCCGACCGGGCGCCCGCCGGAGCGAAGTCGGTCCCGGGAGACATGGCCGGGCCGTCCGGCGCGGCGAAGGGCGGCGCGGAGACGCCCCTGTACAAGAGTGAGCGCCTCGGCGCCCTCAGCGGCCTGGCTCGGCTGGACCGGCCGGAGACCCTCGCCGCGTGCCTCACCGCGATCGGAGCCGAGCACGGCGCCGGGCCGCTCACCGTGACCATGGTCGACTACGCCCGGTTCCAGGGTGCTCCGGCGCTCGTGGTGACGTTCGCCGACGCGGGCGGCGCCCGCTGGGGCTGGGTGAGCGGGCCGGAGTGCGGGGTACCCGGGTCCGGCGCGGACACGCGGTTCCGGACGCGGGTAGGGTGAAAACGCGGACCCGACGCTTGTCCCGCCACGTGACCTGACCCACCGGATGACCGGCCCGGGAATCCCCGCTTCGTACGATGACGTTCTGCAAGTCAGGCGCCGGCGCCCCTGAGCCGCCGGCACTCGGGATCGACATCGGTGCGGCCGGTGACGAACACACACATCGGGAGACGGCAGTGGACGAGGTCCGCAACCTGATCATCATCGGCTCCGGTCCGGCCGGCTACACGGCGGCGGTCTACGCCGCCCGCGCCAACCTGAAGCCCCTGGTGATCGAGGGCGTGCAGTCGGGTGGCGCGCTGATGACCACCACCGAGGTGGAGAACTTCCCCGGCTTCGCGGACGGCATCCTCGGCCCCGAACTGATGGACAACATGCGCAAGCAGGCCGAGCGCTTCGGCGCCGAGTTCCTCACCGACGACGTGACGCGGGTCGAGCTGAAGGACACCGGCGAGATCGGCTCCGACGCGGTGAGCACCGTGTGGGTGGGCGAGACCGCCTACCGCGCCCGTGCCGTCATCCTCTCCACCGGCTCGGCCTGGCGTCCGCTGGGTGTGCCGGGCGAGCAGGAGTACCTCGGCCACGGTGTGTCGTCCTGCGCCACCTGTGACGGCTTCTTCTTCCGCAACCAGCACATCGTGGTGGTCGGCGGCGGCGACTCGGCGATGGAGGAGGCCAGCTTCCTCACCCGTTTCGCCGAGTCGGTGACCATCCTCCACCGCCGCGACTCGTTCCGCGCCAGCAAGATCATGGCCGATCGCGCACTGAGCAACGAGAAGATCAAGGTCGAGTGGAACACCGTGGTCGAGGAGATCCTCGGCGACGACGGCAAGGTCAACGGCGTACGGGTGCGCAACGTGCACACCGGCGAGAGCAAGGTGCTCGACGTCACGGGCGTGTTCGTGGCGATCGGTCACGACCCGCGCAGCGAGCTGTTCCGCGGTCAGGTGGAGATGGACGACGAGGGGTACGTGCAGGTGCAGGCCCCCAGCACCCGGACCAGCGTGCCCGGTGTGTTCGCGGCGGGTGACCTCGTCGACCACACGTACCGGCAGGCCATCACCGCGGCCGGCACCGGCTGCGCCGCCGCGCTGGACGCCGAGCGGTTCATCGCCACCATCCAGGGCTGAGAGTTCCACGGGCAAGGTTCGGAGGAGGAGAGTTCATAGTGGGAGCAACAAAGGCGGTCACGGACGCCAGCTTCGTCAGCGACGTGCTGCAGTCCGACAAGCCGGTTCTGGTCGACTTCTGGGCGGAGTGGTGCGGCCCCTGCCGCAAGGTCTCGCCGCTGCTGGAGGAGATCGCGGGCGAGATGAAGGACCAGGTCACCATCGTCAAGCTCAACATCGACGAGAACCCGGAGACGGCCCGCGCCTACCGGGTCATGTCGGTGCCGACGCTGACCATCTTCAAGAACGGCCAGCCGGTGCAGTCGATCGCCGGCGCCAAGCCGAAGGGCGAGCTGGTCAAGCTCATCGAGTCGGCGCTCTGAGCCGTACCGACACCGCCGCAACCCCCGCCACCACACCCCGGTGGCGGGGGTTGCGGCTTTCCTGACCTGCATGAACACGAACCCGTCGGGTATCGGTCACGGTACGCTCCGTAAGCGTCCGTCGGAGTTCCGGTCCGCCAACGTCCGTGCAGAGGGGGTCGTCGTGCGTCCGATCCGACCCGGTGACCAGGGACCGGCGGTGGCCGAGATCCGTACCGTCCTCGCCGCCCTGGAACTTCTTCCCGCCGAGGCCGGAGGCGACGACTACGACGCCCAGACCGAACGGGCGGTACGCGCCTTCCAGCAGTCCCGCGGCCTCAGCGTCGACGGGCGGGTCGGCGCCGAGACCTGGCGGGCGCTCGACGCGGCCCGCTGGCGGTTCGGCGCCCGCGCGCTCTACCACGCCGTACCCGAACCGCTGACCGGCGAGGACGTCCGCTCGCTCCAGGAACGCCTGCTGGAGATGGGGTACGACGTGGGCCGCGCCGACGCCATCTACGGCATCCGCACCTCCCGCGCGGTGGCACAGTTCCAGCGGGAGATGGGCCTGAAGCCGGACGGCTCGTGCGGGCCGCACACAGTCAACGCGCTGCGCCGCCTCGGCCGTAAGGTGGTCGGCGGGCGCCCGCAGTGGCTGCGCGAGTCCGACGCCATCCGGCAGGCCGGGCCGGCACTCGTCGGGCGGACCGTGGTGATCGATCCGGGGCACGGAGGCACCGACCCGGGCGTGGTGGTGCCCGACGGCCCACTGCGCTGGAGCGAGGCGGACCTCGTGCACGACCTCGCCAGCCGGCTGGAGGGGCGGCTCGCCGCGGCCGGCGTACGCGTGCAGCTCACCCGGGGCCCGTCGCCCGGCGACTGCCTGCCGGACGCGGACCGGGCCCAGCTCGCCAACTCCCTCGGCGCCGACGTGTTCATCTCGCTGCACACCGACGGGCACGCCAACCCGGAGGCCGAGGGGGTGGCCACCTACCACTACGGCACCGACAACGGCGTCACGTCGGCGACCGGCGAACGCCTGGCCGGGCTGGTGCAGCGGGAGATCGTGGCCCGCACCGGGCTGCGCGACTGCCGTACCCACGCCAAGGCCTGGGAGCTGCTCCGGCTCACCCGGATGCCCGCGGTACGCGTCGAGGTCGGATACCTCACCTCACCGGACGACCGGGCGCGGCTCGTCGACCCCCGCTTCCGGGACCGGGTGGTCGAGGCCATCGTGGCCGGCGTGCAGCGGATGTACCTGCCGATCGAGCGGGACGTGCCGACCGGCTCCATCGACGTGAGCGAGCTGCGGGCGATCGTCGCCGCCGGAACCGTCGTCGACTGACCCGCGGCTCAGCTCGTCGAGCGGGTGGCGGGCGCCGGGCGCACCGGCCGCAGCAGCGTCTCCGGGCTCATCGAGCCGAGCAGCTTCTCCAGCGCGTACTCGACGTCCGACTTCCAGCTCAGCGCCGTCCGCAACTCCAGTCGCAGGCGCGGATAGCGCGGGTGCGGCCGGACCGTCTTGAAGCCGACCGACAGGAAGAAGTCGGCGGGCGCCACACACGCACGCGCCGGATCGTCCGCGTCGTCGCCGAACTTCGCGTCGCCGAACGCCTCGATCGCCTTGATGCCGCGCTTGGTCAGGTCGCGGGCCACGCCCTGCACCAGCATCCGGCCCAGGCCGCCGTCGGCGAAGGCGGGCACCACGTGCGCCGTCATCAGCAGCGCCGCGTCCGCCGAGACCGGCGAGGTGGGAAACGCCATCGAACGCGGGACGTACGCCGGCGGGGCGTACATGACGAAACCGGCCGGCATGCCGTCGACGTAGACGAGCTTGCCGCAGGAGCCCCACTCCAGCAGCGTCTGGGAGACCCACGCCTCCTTCTCCAGGCCCGGGTCGCCTGCCGCACAGGCCCGCTCGGCGGAGACCGGATCCAGCTCCCAGTAGACGCAGCTGCGGCAGGATCGAGGCAGGTCCTCCAGCGTGTCCAGGGTCAGGCTGACCAGACGTCGCGACATGAGCGCACCCCACCACTAGGCTCGGAGCGCCGGTGAGTCCCGCGCCCTCCTGCTCCCGACGAGCGATCGTACGCCCCTGCCCGGCGGTACGGGAGGGAACGCGCGAACCCCCACCCGGACGGCCGGCGGCGGGTCCGGGATGTGGACGTGTCCACACGGCCGGTGCCACGACCGTCACCGGGGACTACGATCGACCAACCGGCCCCCGCCGCCAATGGATGTCGGCATCGCGGGTACCACACCGGGCGGCAGCCCCGCCGACACCCGATCGAGGTGATGTCCATGACCGGCACGACGCTCGACGACTACACCGACCGGTACGCCCGGCGCGTCCGCGGGATGACCGCCTCGGAGATCCGGGCACTCTTCGCGGTGGCCAGCCGGCCGGAGGTCGTCTCGCTCGCCGGTGGGGCACCCTACATCGCGGCGCTGCCGCTGGACGCGGTCGGCGAGATGCTCGGCCGGCTCGGTTCCGAACACGGCGCCACCACCCTCCAGTACGGCATCGGCCAGGGCACCCCGGAGCTGCGCGAGCGGATCTGCGAGGTGATGTCCCTGTCCGGGATCGACGCCTCCTGCGGCGCCTCACCGGAGGACGTGGTGGTGACTGTCGGCGGCCAGCAGGCCCTCGACCTGGTGGCCCGCCTCTTCCTGGACCCGGGTGACGTGGTGCTCGCCGAGGGCCCGACGTACGTCGGCGCGCTCGGGGTGTTCCAGGCCGCCCAGGCCCAGGTCGCCCATGTGCCGATGGACGACGAGGGGCTCATCCCGGAGGCGCTGGAGGTGGCCATCGCGGATCTGGCCCGCGCCGGCCGGCGGGTGAAGTTCCTCTACACCATCCCCACCTACCAGAACCCCACCGGCGTGACGCTGAGCGAGGAACGGCGCGAACGGGTGCTCGACATCTGCGAGCGCGCCGGGCTGCTCGTGGTGGAGGACGACCCGTACGGTCAGCTCGGTTTCGAAGGCGCGGCGCCCGCGCCGCTGCGGGCCCGGCGGCGCGACGGGGTCTTCTACCTGAGCACGTTCTCCAAGACGTTCGCGCCGGGTCTGCGGGTGGGCTGGATCCTGGCCCCGCACGCGGTCCGCGACAAGCTGGTCATCGCCAGCGAGGCGCAGATCCTCTGCCCGAGCGCCTACGCGCAGTCGGCCGTCTCGACGTACCTCGGCACCATGCCCTGGCGGCAGCAGCTCAAGGTCTACCGCGAGGTCTACCGCGAGCGCCGGGACGCGCTGCTCGACGCGATGACCGACCTGATGCCGGAGGGCACCACCTGGACCACACCGGGCGGCGGCCTGTTCGTCTGGGCGACGCTGCCCGACGGGCTCGACTCCAAGGCGATGATGCCGCGCGCCGTGGCCGCCCGCGTCGCGTACGTGCCGGGGACCGGCTTCTACGCCGACGGCACGGGCGCCGGCAACATGCGGCTCAACTTCTCCTTCCCGACGCCGGAGCGGATCCGCGAGGGCGTCCGCCGGCTCGCCGGGGTGATGGAGCAGGAGATCGCCATGCGCAAGGTCTTCGGCGCGGTCGGCGGTGCCGGTCCCCGCCGTCGCCAGGGCGGCTCGGACGCGCCCGGTCCCGACTTGGCATGATGCCCGCATGTCCGACAGCCCTGCCGCACCGCCTCCCGTGACCGGATCCGCCGCCGACGAGCTGCACGTACTGGTGCTCGCGGGCGGCCTCTCCTACGAGCGGGACGTCTCACTGCGGTCGGGCCGCCGGGTTCTCGACGCACTGCGCGCCGTCGGCGTCGACGCGGAACTGCGCGACGCCGACGTGGCGTTGCTGCCCGCCCTGACCGCCGACCCGCCGGACGCCGTGGTGATCGCCCTGCACGGCGCCACCGGCGAGGACGGCTCGCTGCGCGGCGTCCTCGACCTCTGGGACGTGCCCTACGTCGGCTGCGACGCCCGGTCGTCCCGCCTCGCGTGGGACAAGCCGTCGGCCAAGGCGGTGCTGCGCGAGGCGGGCATCCCGACGCCCGACTGGGTGGCGCTGCCGCACGACCGTTTCTCCGAGCTGGGTGCGGTCGCAGTCCTGGACCGGATCGTCGACCGCCTCGGGCTGCCGCTGATGGTCAAGCCCGCGCAGGGCGGTTCCGGACTGGGCGCCGCCGTGGTCCGGGAGGCGGCGTCGCTGCCGGCCGCGATGGTGGGTTGTTTCGCGTACGACCAGACCGCGCTCGTGGAACGCTACGTCCCCGGGATGGACGTGGCGGTCTCCGTGCTCGACCTCGGCAAGGGGCCGCAGGCCCTGCCCCCGGTCGAGATCGTGCCGCGCAACGGCGTCTACGACTACGCGGCCCGCTACACCGCCGGGCGTACCACCTGGCACGCGCCCGCCCGGCTCGACGCCGCGACGACCGCCCGGGTGACCGAGGTGGCGCTCGCCGCGCACACCGCGCTCGGACTGCGCGACGTGTCCCGGGTCGACCTGATCGTCGACGCCGACGGCGACCCGCACGTGCTGGAGGTCAACGTCTCCCCGGGCATGACCGAGACGTCGCTCCTGCCGCTGGCGATCCAGGCGGCCGGGCTGGACTTCGGCCGGGTCCTCGGCACGCTCGTGACCCGGGCCGCCGCCCGCCGTCGCTGACTCAGACCTCCCGGGTACGCGCCGCGCCCGGCCGGTCGTCCGGCGCGTTCTCCGGCTCGTCCTCGTCTTCGTCGTCCGGGGCGCTGTTCGGCCCGCTGTCCGATGCGCTGTTCGGCGCGCTGTGTGACTCGCTCGCGGGCGTCTCACCGGCCTGCGCTGCCGGGTCGGGCTCCGACGGGTCCGCCGAGGGGTCTGAGAGGTCCGCTGCCGCGTCGGACTCCGGGATCTCGTCCGCAGCCTCGATCACCGACAAGGACTCCTCCTCGGGCTCCTCAGCGGCGTTCGCGGGGGAGGTCGCGGAAAGGCTCGACGGTGCCTGCCACTGGATGCGCGGCGGCTCGGCCAGCGGGCGGCCACCGAACTCGGCGAGCCACGCGGCCACCAGCGCCAGGTTCTCCCGCCACTGGTCCTCGGAGATCGGCGGCAGGATCGAGTCCCACAGCGACAGGAACGTGCCCCGCAGTTGCAGCCGCCCGTACGGCCGGGCCAGGAACCACAGGTGCAGATGCGCGGAGCCGTCGCCCCACCGGTTCACGTGAACGCGGGCCACCCCGTCGAGCGAGCGGACGGCCCGCTCCAGGCGGACGGTCATCACGCCCAGCTCGGCGGCGAGCAGGTTCGGCAGGTCGCCCAGATCCAGGTGCGAGCGGGACTCCAGGATCAGGACCATCGGCAGGCCGGTGGGCCGGTCCATGGCGCGGACGCGCCACCGCTCACCGACCCAGATGTACGCCTCGTCGGGCGCGTTGCAGGCGGTGCACTCCCGGTCCGCCTCGCCACGGCGGGGCGGTTCGAACGGTACGGGCTCGTCGAGCTGTTTGACGCGGAGATCGCCCTCGAAGGGGAACGACGGCCACTGGGTGAAGTCGGGAACTGAGGGAGGGGTGTCCGGCACGACGCTGACCCTAACCGAGTTGGCGACGCCTGTCCCTACCCGTTCCACTGGGCACACACAGGTTGTCCACCGCGTTGTCCACAGGCTGCCGAGATCACCAGCACAGCGCGTCATGCACTGCTCAGCAAGGGTTTCCTCGCTTCGTTTCACGTGAAACGGAGGGAGCCTGTGGAAAACTGCTGTGGATAACCAGGGGCGTGTCCGGGTCCGTTCTTCCAACGATCCGGCGATCGATCCGCACCGGGTGTGGGCGGTTCTTCTCGTACGTGTTTCACGTGAAACAGGGCGTGCCGGTGCCATCCTCGGCGCGGGTGCTTGGCGCGGTCACTTAGGCACGGCACGCCGCGTGGCTTCTTCGGGCGGGCGGCAGCCGGACGGGGCATGGGGATGGTGCCGGCTGGAGAGGGGCGTTGCGCCGGAGGCGCTGGCGTTCTTGAAGAGCTGATCGCGGGGGTACCCCTCAGCCCTCCATCCGGCGAGTGCCGCGCGTCATCGCCTGCCCGTGGCGCAGCTCTGAGGCGGACGGGAGCCGGGGAGGCCGTTTCACGTGAAACGGATCGCCGTCTCCCCGGGCTCGGCCGGCTCCAACGGGGCTGCGTGCAAGTGCGATCCCCGCAAGGCGGAGCGGGTCCGCGGGAGTCGAGAGTCCCTACCTACGTCGCGCGGCTCGGTGGGTGAGTTCCTCGTGCAGGGCTTGATCGTTCGAGGTCGTGGTGCGCGGCTCGGCGGTTCGCTCCCGCGTCAAGGCCGCCCGGATGACGGGACCGGAGCCAGCGTGATGCCGGGCTCCCTGCTGGACCCGTCCGGCCTCACTGCTCGGCTCGATGCGTTCGCCCGGATCCTTGTGCCCGGCTCGGGCGCTCCGCGGCCCAGATTCACCGGAAGGACTGAGATCGCTGCTTCGTCCGGCGACTGAGATCCCTCGTCCGGCAGGACTGAGTGAAGCAGGGCTCGGTCGGCTAGCGCGGCCAGTCCGGCCGCCGAGCCGATTCGGGCGAAGTGCCGAGGTCGTTTCCGAAGGAGCCGCGTCACCGGAGCCTGAACCGTCAAGCTCGCGGCTTAGCACTGTGGCTCGGTCTGGCTGATGAGGGCGCACTACCGGGGTGTGTAAGCGCGCTGAGCGTGGATCCAGGTTCGAGGCCTGGGTGGTTCTGCCGCTCCCGACGCGGTTAGCGGTGAAGCCGCGGAACGCCTCAACGCCGGCGACCGAACGGTGGGTCGGCCAGGACGAGCCATCGATCAAGGGACGGATCCCGGCACCGTCAAAGCCGGCCCGGCTGCATCGCTGAGGACCGGCCGGTTCCACCGCTCGCCGAACGGGCTGTCGCCAAGCCCGGGCCGCGAAGACCCGCGCGGCGAGCGCCACGTGCCTCAGCCGCCTCTCGCCGTTTCACGTGAAACCACCGGCGACGATCGGCAGCCCGCCTCGCGCGATCAGGAAGCGAGACGCACGCCTTCAGTCCGGGGTGCGGCAGCGAAGGCAAGCCCTCGACGCAGATCCGGCCGCACCCCCTCGGCGGGCGGTACGGCCGGATCAACAGACCAGAGTCAGGGCTACGCGTCGGGCTGCCCGTCCTCGCCCATGCCGATGATGCCGACGATCCGCTCCAGATCGTCGACGGTGGCGAACTCGATCGTAATTTTGCCCTTGCTGCGGCCGATGTCGACCTTCACCCGGGTGTCGAACCGGTCCGAGAGCCGGTCCGCAAGATCGGTGAGCGCCGGAGCGTGCGGCTTCGGCCGGCGCTTGGCGGCGGCCGACTTCGCCGGCTCCTCGGCAAGCGCCAGGTGCACCAGTTCCTCGGCGCCGCGGACCGTGATGCCCTCGCGCACGATCCGCTCCGCGAGCGCCTCCTGCGCCTCGGCGTTGTCCAGGCTGAGCAGTGCCCGGGCGTGGCCGGCGGAGAGGACACCGGCGGCGACCCGGCGCTGCACGGCGGGCGGCAGGTTCATCAGCCGGATGGTGTTCGAGATCTGTGGGCGGCTGCGGCCGATCCGCCGGGCCAGTTCCTCGTGCGTCGCGCCGAACTCCTCCAACAGTTGCTGGTACGCCGCCGCCTCTTCGAGCGGGTTGAGGTTGGCGCGGTGGATGTTCTCCAGAAGCGCGTCCCGGAGCATCGCGTCGTCCTTGGTGTCCCGGACGATCGCCGGGATGGTCTCCCGGCCGACCGCCTGGGCGGCACGCCAGCGCCGCTCGCCCATCACGAGTTCGAACTTCTCGGGATCGAGCTGGCGGACCACGATCGGCTGGAGGAAGCCGACCTCCTGGATCGAGGTCTTCAGTTCCTCCAGCGCCTCCTCGTCGAAGACGTGCCGGGGCTGCTTCGGGTTGGGCACGATCGCGTCGACCGGGATCTCCGCGAAGCGCGCGCCGGGCACCGGGCTCAGCTGCGGCTCGGGCTCGACGGCCGGAGGCGGGGTGCTTCCGAGGCCGCCGGTGATGGCGGCGGTCGCGCCGGCGACCGGAGCCGACGGCGACGCGGCAGCGGCCGACGCCTCCGGCTCGACGGCAGCCGGTTCGGCACCCGGTACCGGTCCGGTGGGGATGAGGGCACCGAGCCCTCGGCCCAGTCCGCCGCGGGGACGGTTCTTCATGCGACGCCTCCCAGCGACATCTCCGCACTACGCATTCCGGCTCACCGGCTCCTTGACGCCTCGCTCCGCGATCTCCTGGGCGGCCTCGAAATAACTCGTGGCTCCCCGCGAACCGGGATCGTAGGTCATCACCGACTGGCCGTAGCTCGGTGCCTCGGAGACACGCACGTTGCGGGGGATGACGGCTTGGAGCACCTTGTCACCGAAGTGGTTCCGGACGTCCTGCTCCACCGCGTCGGCCAGCCGGGTACGCCTGTCGTACATGGTGAGCAGGATGGTGGAGACCTCAAGCTTCGGGTTGAGGTGCTGACGAACCAGGTTGATGTTGTTTATCAACTGGTTCAGGCCCTCCAGCGCGTAGTACTCGCACTGGATCGGGATCAGCACCTCCTGCGCGGCCACGAGCGCGTTGACGGTGAGCAGGCCGAGCGACGGCGGACAGTCGATGAAGACGTAGTCGAAGTGCCCCGGGTACGCGGCGATGGCCCGCGCCAGGCGCGACTCCCGGGCCACCACCGAGACCAGCTCGATCTCGGCGCCGGCCAGGTCGATCGTGGCCGGTACGCACCACAGGTTCGGGATGCCCTCGACCGCCTGGGCCACCTCCTCCAACGGCACGCTGTCGATCAGGCAGTCGTACACATCGGGCACGCCCGTGTGGTGCGGCACGTTCAGACCGGTGGAGGCGTTGCCCTGGGGATCAAGGTCAACCACGAGCACACGGTTGCCGTGGAGCGCGAGCGCCACTGCGAGGTTCACGGTGGTGGTCGTCTTACCCACGCCGCCCTTCTGGTTGGCGACGCACATCACCCGGGTCCGGTCGGGGCGCGGCATGGTGACCTCGCCACTGGGATTCAGGATCTGCACGGCGCGCATCGCCTCCATAGCCAACGGTGGATCATCCTCTTCGCGCGTCGGGGTTTCACGTGAAACGTACGTGCTGGCGTCTACCTCGTCCCCGTACCCGTCTGCCTGTGGCGTGTCGGAGGCCGCCGCGGCGGCCTCGGGGGCGGCCTGGAACGGCACGGCCGAGACGGGCGGCTGGGGTTCGTAGCGGGTGGGCACCGCGGCGTTCGCCCGCACCGCGGGCGGGCGCGGGGTCGGCGCGTTCACCGGGCCGTCGGCCGGGTCGAGTGGGTCGCGGGCCGGCGGTACGTTCGCCGGCACCGACGAGACGGGACGCACGGGTCCGCCGGCCGACGACTCCCGTCGCTTCGACGGCTGAGCCGGGTGCGGGGAGGACGGTTCGCCGGACTCGTTCACCGTCCACTCCTGGTAGTTGGTTTCACGTGAAACGGGGTCGGCGGAGGGCTGGCCTCCTGGTCCGGTCAACCGTGGATCGTCGTACCTGCCGTCGTCATGCACCTGTCATCCCTACCCGCTCCGGATGGTCGGTCCGCACCCGTCGAATCGCGTCCGCGCCTCGCGCGGCGGTGTGTCGGCTCGGCGGGAACCATCGGGTTCGGGTGCCGCCCGGCACCGCCGTTCCACACTATCGACGCGCGGTCAGCCTACGGCCGACGGGCGCGGTGGGTCCATGTCGGGTTGCGATCGATCGCGTCACGCCCACCGGTCCAACGACCGGACCGGGCGCGCGGAATGGCGTACCCGCTCAGCGGTCGCCGCGACGACGACCGCCACGCGACCGCTTCGGCTTCTTCGGACCACGCGGGTTGACCACGCGCTCCCGGACCACCTCGACCACAGTCGCCGGGGGTTCGATCACCCCTTCGCCGCATCGACGCAGTTCCGGCGTACCGCCGCCGAGACGGATCACGGTCTCGGTGTGCTCGGTGATCTCCTCGGCCGCCGACGCGCCCTTGAGCGCGACGAGCCGCCCGCCGGGAGTCACGAGCGGCAGGCACCAGGAGGCGAGCCGGTCCAGCGGCGCCACCGCGCGGGCCGTCACGATGTCCGCGCTCAACGGTTCCCGGTCACGTGAGCCGGCCGCCGCCTCCTCCGCCCGCCCACGGAACACACGGACGTCCCGGGTGAGGCCGAGACGCTGTACCGCCTCGATCAGGAAGGACACCCGTCGAGCCAGCGGCTCCACGAGCGTCACGGTGAGGTCGGGGCGCGCGATCGCCAGCACCAGACCGGGGAGCCCGGCGCCGGAGCCGACGTCGATCACACGGGCACCCTCCGGAATACGATCCGCCACCACCGCGCAGTTGAGCAGGTGCCGCTCCCAGAGTCGCGGCGTCTCGCGGGGGCCGATCAGGCCACGGACCACACCGTCGGTGGCGAGCAGTTCGGTGTACGCGGCGGCCAGGTCGAGCCGGTCCCCGAACAGCGCGCGGGCGGCCTCCGCCAGTTCGGGCGGCAGCGTCGCCGACGCCGGATCGGGCGTGGCGCCACTGTCCACGAGGGACGGTACGTCCGCCGACGGCTCGGCGAAGACCGGGTCGGCCACCGCGGCCGGGTCGGGCGGCGTCACATCCGCCGCCTGCTCACCGGAGAAGGCGGGTGTCACGTCCACCGCCGGGTCGGCGGGCTCCATCCCGGTCACCACCGCCGGTTCGCCGGAAAAGGCGGGCTCGCCGGGGTCGGTCCCGGCCCGTCCCGGGTACGCCGGGTCGGCCGGCCCGTCGTCGTCGGAGAAGACCGGGTCGACGTTGTGGTCGGGGCGCACAGCCGACGGCCCGGGCGGCGTGCCACCCGGGCCGGTCACGGCTCCTGCCGTCGTCTCGTCGGAGATCACGGACCTCAGTCCGCCACCGGCCGGACGACGATGCGGCGGTTGGGCTCGACGCCCTCGGACTCGCTCTCCACCCCGCTCATCGCGTTCACCACGTCGTGCACGCACTTGCGCTCGAACGCGGACATCGGCTCCAGCCGCACCGGCTCGCCGTGCTCCTTGACCTTCTCGACCGCGTTCTTCGCCACGGCGGCCAGCTCCTTGCGACGGGCGGCCCGGTAGCCGCCGACGTCGAGCAGCAGCCGGCTCGGGGTGCCGGTCTGGCGGAACACGGCCAGCCGGGTCAGTTCCTGGAGCGCCTCCAGGGTCACGCCGCGCTGGCCGACCAGGTTCTGGAGCCGGGCGCCGACCACCTCGACCACGGGGCGGCCGCCGGAGACCAGCTCGTCGATGTCGCCGTCGTAGTCGAGGATGTCCAGCAGACCCTCGACGTAGTCGGCGGCGATCTCACTCTGCCGGAACAGGTCGCTGTCGGCCGGGGCCTTCTTCTCCCGGGCCTCGCCCGCGGCGTCCTCGGTCTCGGTGGCGGCGGTAACGGGGGTCTCCTCGTCCAGGGACTGGTCGGCGCTGGGGATGCTGGTCTCGGTCACGGGTCTCATCTCCGTACTCGCTCGGCCGGACCGTCGAGGTCCGCTGGTCTCCCGGGGCCGGCGGGAGGTTCGCCGGGTGCCCTCGGGCACGTCTGTACGGGCCAGTTTCGCCCGTGTCCGCGCTCCGCGCGGCGATTCCGGCCCGGCGCCGACTCCTCGAATGGCAGCACGCGGCCGGAACGGGCCACCGCCGGTGTCGCGACGGTGGCCCGGTGGCTCAGCCCTGTCGCTTGGCGGGCCGGTTGCCGCCCTTCTTCGGGTTGACCGGCTTGGCGCCCGGCTTCGGGCCGGCCACCTTCGGCGCGGCTGCCGGCGCCTTCGCCGGCGGCTGGGCCGCCTTGCGGCCGAACAGGCCACCGACCTTGGCCGGCTGCACCGGGCCCCGGCCGGAGGTGCTCTTGGCGGCGCTGGTGCTCTTGGCCGTGGGCGGCGGCGGGAACTTCCGCAGCACCCACTGCTGCTGGCCGAGCGTGAAGAGGTTGTTGGTGACCCAGTAGATGATCACACCGATGGGGAAGATCGCGCCCGAGACCAGCAGCGACAGCGGGATGCCGTAGAGCATCAGCCGCTGCACCATCCGCTGCTGCGGGTCCTCGGCCCAGCCGGTCTTGAGGATCATCTGGCGGCTGGTCAGGTAGGTGGTGGCGATCATGATGACCACCAGGATGCCGGCGACCACCTTGACCGTGCCGGTGCTCGCGCCCAGCCGGCTCAGCTCCTCGACGGTGGAGCCGAACTTGCCGGAGATCGGCGCGGTGAAGAGCGTCGCGTTCGAGGCGCTGTCGAACTGGTCGACGGTCCAGCCGTACAGGGTCTTACCCTGGTTGTCCGGGCTGAGCCGGCGCAGCGTGTGGAACAGGCCCAGGAAGACCGGGATCTGGAGGAACATCGGAAGGCAGCCCATGAGCGGGTTGGCCTTTTCCTTCCGGTAGAGCTCCATCATCTCCTTCTGGAGCGTCTCCCGGTCACCCTTGTGCTTCTCCTGGAGCTCCTTCACCTTCGGCTGGAGCGCCTGCATGGCACGCTGCGACTTGATCTGCTTGACGAAGACCGGGAACAGGATCACCCGGACCGTCACCACCAGGAAGATGATGGCGAGGATCCAGGCCCAGTTCGTACCGACCACGGCCCCGACCGGCACTCCGATGGCGTCCCAGGCCGAGTGCCAGGCCAGCAGGATCCACGAGATCGCGTAGTAGATCCAGTCGAGACTAAACACTCAGGCTCCAGTCACGTCGGAACGGCGGCGGTCGCCCGGCTCCGGAACCGGGTCGTGTCCACCAGGGTGGAAGGGATGGCAGCGCGACAGCCGACGGACCGTCAGCCAGGCTCCCCGCAGCGCACCGTGCCGGGACACCGCCTCGACGGCGTAGGCACTGCACGACGGGTAGAACCGGCAGCGGGCCGGCAGTGCCGGACTTATCCACCGACGGTACGCGATGATGGGCGCCAGCAGCATGCGGGCACCGGTTGTGCGCGGCGGAGTCGCCGTCGTCGGCCCGGTCACCGCGACCGCCGCCCCCGGGGGGCCCGCGCGGCCGAGAGGGCCGCGTCCAGGTCGGCCCCGAGCCGGGCGTACGTCGCGTCGGCGGCCGCGGGCAGCGCGCGTACCACGAGGGTGGCGCCGGCGGGCAGCTCGGCCAGCCGCTCGCGGACCAGGTGCCGGAGCCAGCGGCGGACCTTGTTGCGGACCACCGCGCCGCCGACGGCCTTGGACACGACGAAGCCGGCGCGGCTCGGTGCGGAGGTCTCCGCACCGCTGCTCCGCGCCGGCTCCGGCGAGGGTGTCGCGGTCGTGCCGATCGATCCGGGGAGGGTCAGGTGGACCACGACGGCACCGCGGCCGACGCGTCGGCCACCGCGGACCGCTGCGGCGAAGTCGCTACTGCGCCGCAGTCGTTGCGCGGCGGCCAGCACGACTGCCCACGTCCCCGGACCGGACCTGTCGGCGTCAGGCCGACAGGCGGGCGCGGCCCTTGGAGCGACGGGTCGCGATGATGGCGCGGCCGGCACGGGTGCGCATGCGCAGCCGGAAGCCGTGGGTCTTCGCGCGCCGGCGGTTGTTCGGCTGGTAGGTGCGCTTGCTCACGTCAGGCTCTCCGTTGTCGTACGCCCCGCGCGGCGGATCGCCCGGGGTCGTGTGCTGGTCCAGATCACCTGCCGGTGACCTCCGATCGGCGCTGCCGTGACACGC
Source organism: Micromonospora sp. WMMB482 (assembly GCF_019038635.1). Classification (NCBI taxonomy): domain Bacteria; kingdom Bacillati; phylum Actinomycetota; class Actinomycetes; order Micromonosporales; family Micromonosporaceae; genus Micromonospora; species Micromonospora sp. WMMB482. Next base: position 2,378,352 of record NZ_JAHOPD010000020.1, read on the forward strand.
TCCCCGGCGATGCGGGGTGACAGCCACGGACAGCAAGCATCAATCACCCTAGCAGAGGGCGAGAGAGCAGCCGCTCCAGCCTACGCAGGGGCGCAATGACCGTCAAACGTCACACTCGGGCGTCCGACCTGCGGGCATGCGCGACCGAAGGGGCGGTTTTCACTGATGTTGCCAAGGTCGTCAGGGTGTCGCCGGTTGATGCTGCGGGGTCCGCGCTGTTAGCGTGCGCGATTGCGGTCGGCGTCGGGGGTCCGGGGTTTGTCGCCGATCGGCAAGACCGGACACGCTGTTGAATCGTTCGGCACGGTGAACCCGCTTCAACGCCTCCGTGGATCGAGGGGGGCAGGTCCGACCCGCGTCCGGTGGGCGGCCACAATCGGTCGGTACACAGGCTGTGGATAACTTGTGGATGACGACCGGTCAGCCGTCCGGGCGGGCGTGAGAAGGAGCAGGCGAGGGGGTGGCACGACGGTGACCGGAGCGACCGACCTTGCCGCGGTGTGGACGGCGACCACCGACGAACTCGCCGACGAGATCATCTCCGCGCAGCAACGGGCGTACCTCCGGCTCACCCGGCTGCGCGCGATCGTCGAGGACACCGCGCTGCTCTCGGTGCCGGACGCCTTCACCCGGGACGTGATCGAGTCCCGGCTCCGCCCGGCCATCACCGAGGCGTTGAGCCGCCGGCTCGGCCGGCCGATCCAGGTGGCGGTCACCGTACGGGTCGCCGAGGACCCGGGCGCCCGCCCGGCCGGCACCGTCTACCGCACCAGCCCGGAGCCGCTGCCCGAGCACGACGGCACCGCCCCGCTGCCCGGTTTCGACCAGCCCGGCCCGCAGGTGTCCGCCCCGGCCTTCCCGTCGCCGCGCCCGGAATCCGGGTACGCCGATTCCCGCCCGGATCCCGGGTACGCCGAACTGCGCCCGGAGCAGCCGCTCGACGAGCCGGCGCCGCGCCAGCGGACCGCCGACGGCGGTCGCCCGCACCTGATCCCGACCGGCCGGGACGCGCAGGACACGCTTTTCAGTGCCGCGTTCGCCGAGCCGGTGCGCACCGCGCCCGAGCGCCGCGCGTTCGACGAGCGCACCCGGATCGAACCTCCCGTGCCCGACGCCGGCGGATACGAGCCCCGCTACCGGGAGCGTCCGGCCGCCGACCCCGCGCCGATGCGCGGCCTGCCCCGCGACGGCGCGACCGACAACGGCCCCGGCCGCGGTGGCGCCGACCACCACCGCCCCGGCGGCGGCCAGGCCGACCGCAGGCTCCCCGGCGGTACGGAGAGCGGCGGCAACCGGCTCAACCCGAAGTACATGTTCGAGACGTTCGTCATCGGCTCGTCCAACCGGTTCGCGCACGCCGCGAGCGTGGCGGTGGCCGAGTCACCGGCGAAGGCGTACAACCCGCTGTTCATCTACGGCAGTTCCGGGCTGGGCAAGACCCACCTGCTGCACGCCATCGGGCACTACGCCACGACGCTCGGCAACGCGCGCTCGGTCCGGTACGTCTCGACCGAGGAGTTCACGAACGACTTCATCAACTCGCTGCGCGACGACAAGACGAGCGCGTTCCAGCGCCGCTACCGGGACGTGGACATCCTCCTGATCGACGACATCCAGTTCCTGGAGAACCGGGAGCGGACGCAGGAGGAGTTCTTCCACACCTTCAACACGCTGCACAACGCCAACAAGCAGATCGTGATCACGTCCGACCGCTCGCCGAAGCAACTGGCGACGCTCGAAGATCGGCTGCGTACGCGCTTCGAGTGGGGCCTGCTCGCCGACATCCAGCCGCCGGACCTGGAGACGCGGATCGCGATCCTCCAGAAGAAGGCGGCGCAGGAGCGGCTGTTCGCGCCGCCGGACGTGCTGGAGTTCATCGCGTCCCGGGTCTCGAACTCGATCCGCGAACTGGAGGGGGCGCTGATCCGGGTCACCGCCTTCGCCAGCCTCACCCGGTCCTCGGTGGAGCTGTCGCTGGCCGAGGAGGTGCTGCGGGACTTCATCCCGGACGGCGCCGGCCCGGAGATCACCGCGGACCAGATCATGGTGTCCACTGCCGACTACTTCGGCGTGAGCCTGGAGGACCTGCGCGGCCACTCCCGCTCCCGGGTGCTGGTGAACGCGCGTCAGGTGGCCATGTACCTGTGCCGCGAGCTGACCGACCTGTCCCTGCCCCGGATCGGGCAGGCGTTCGGCGGCCGGGACCACACCACGGTGATGCACGCGGACCGCAAGATCCGCCAGCAGATGGCGGAGCGGCGCTCGCTCTACAACCAGATCGCCGAGCTGACCAACCGCATCAAGCAGAACACCTGACCGCGCTCAGCCCTCGCGCTGCCTCCTTCCCTCCCGCTCCCGCCGCTCCCGCCGCTCCCCGGTGATCAAGGAGTTTGTGTCCGGGAAAGGCGTCATCCCTGCCCCAAACTCCTTGGTCAACAAGAAGGGGCAGACGCGCGGATCTTGGAAGCGTGGTGCCCTCATAGGCCCTCATAGGTGCCGTTTCCTACCAAGATCTCGCCGGACCCTAGCGTCACCGCCCCGGGCGTGCCCTGATCGGCGGTCACGGCGACCGCCCACCGCCACGATCCCGCCCTCACCCGCCCGACCGTTCGCGTCGATCATGAGGTTGGCGGCGACAAACCGGACGCCAAATGCCGCCAACTTCATGATCAACCGAGGTGGGGCGGGGCGAGACAGGCGGAGCGGCGGGAGGGGCGGCGTGACGGAGGCGACCATCTCGGGGCCTACGGGCCGGGCTCGGGCGGGTGGCGAGTAGCCGACAGCGGGGAAATGTTGACCCTCGACCCGGTGGAGGGCCCAGGATCGGTCGTGTGCTCGTCCACAGCTCGTACCCGTTGTCCACAGCCCCTGTGTCACAGGCGGTGGACAACCACGCATCGCACCCGGCCGGTTACCCACAGACTGTGGACAACTCCTGGGGACGACGCTGTGGATGCCTGGGGACGACGATCACGTTGTCCCCAGCCGGCGGTCCGCCTGTGGGTGAGCTGTTGAAGGTTCTGGGGATGACGGCTGTCAACCCGGCCCGCGTTGTCCACAGCGCTGGGGAGAAAACCGGTGGATTACCGGTGGACAACCGGTGGACAGCCGTGGAAAACCCGGCTGCCGGCGAGGGCTGTGGACCGGGACACGGGTTTTACCCCTGGTTCTCCACAGCCAAACCACCTGTAGATAACGTGTGTGACCTGCGCGGACGCTGGTTCTCCACAGTTTGCACAGGTGCGATGAAGACGATGAGTTATCTCTTCTAAACAACAAAAACCAATCATCACCGTTGGACTTCCTGTGGATCGGGCCGAAGCACTGCCGTCGGCAGTCACCCCGGCACCTGGATCCACGGGGTCGGGCGCACAGCCGATGCCCCAGCGCCTTAAGGTGCGATGGGTACCCGCACGGTCGGGCGGGGCGGGTGGCAGCGGTCGGCATGAGAGAGTTGTCGCTGACGTCGACGCGGAGGCATTGATGAAGTTCCGAGTGGAGCGCGACGCGCTCGCCGAGGCGGTCGCGTGGACCGCCAAGAGCCTGCCCAACCGGCCCTCCGTACCGGTGCTGGCCGGAGTGATGCTCCGGGTCACCGACGGCAACCTCCAGGTCTCCGGCTTCGACTACGAGGTCTCCAGCCAGGTGACAGTCGAGGTGCACGGTGACGCGGACGGCGCCGCCCTGGTCTCCGGCCGCCTGCTCGCCGAGATCACCAAGGCTCTCCCGGCCAAGCCGGTGGACATCGCCGCCGTCGGCGCCCACCTCGAACTGGTCTGCGGCAGCGCCCGGTTCACGCTGCCCACCATGCCGGTGGAGGACTACCCCACGCTGCCGGAGATGCCGGAGAGCGCCGGCACCGTCGACGCCGCCGCCTTCGCCTCCGCCGTGGCCCAGGTGGCAGTGGCCGCCGGCCGCGACGAGACGCTGCCGATGATGACCGGCGTCCGGATCGAGCTGAGCGGCAGCACGATGGCCATGCTGGCGACCGACCGCTACCGCCTCGCGCTGCGCGAGATGGAGTGGAACCCGGACGACCCGGAGATCAGCCTCAATGCGCTGGTGCCGGCCCGTACGCTGCACGACACCGCGAAGGCGCTCGGCCCGCTCGGCGGCCACGTCACCATGGCGCTGTCCTCCGGCGGCGCCGGTGAGGGCATGATCGGTTTCTCCGGCGGCACCCGCCGGACCACCAGCCGGCTGCTCGACGGCGCCAACTACCCGCCGGTGCGTTCGCTGTTCCCGGCCGACCACAACGCCGAGGCCCGGGTCGCCGTCGCCGCGCTCATCGAGGTGGTCAAGCGCGTCGCGCTGGTCGCCGAGCGCACCACCCCGGTCCTGCTCAGCTTCAGCGCCGACGGTCTCGTGGTCGAGGCGGGCGGCACCGAGGAGGCCCGGGCCAGCGAGGCCATGGAGGCCACGTTCAGCGGCGAGCCGCTGACCATCGGGTTCAACCCGCAGTACCTCATCGACGGTCTGACCAACCTGGGCGCCCAGCACGCCCTGCTCCGGTTCGTCGACGCGTTCAAGCCCGCGGTCATCTCCCCGGCCGGCGAGGATGGCGAGGTCATCCCGGGGTACCGGTACCTCATCATGCCGATCCGCGTGTCCCGCTGATCGCAGGCAGCACGACCCTGACGTACGGAGGTAGGAGCAGATGCAGCTCGGCCTGGTAGGACTCGGCCGCATGGGCGGCAACATGCGGGAGCGGCTGCGCGCCGCCGGGCACGAGGTGGTCGGTTACGACCACAACCCGGAGATCAGCGACGCCGCAAGCCTGGCCGAGCTCGCCGAGAAGCTCCAGTCGCCCCGTGCGGTCTGGGTCATGGTTCCGGCCGGCGTCACCGACGCCACCATCGACGAGCTCGCCGGTGTGCTCGGCGAGGGCGACATCATCATCGACGGCGGCAACTCCCGGTTCAGCGACGACGCCCCGCGCGCCGAGCGGCTGAACGAGCAGGGCATCGGCTACATCGACGTCGGCGTCTCCGGCGGCGTCTGGGGCCGGCAGAACGGGTACGCGCTGATGGTCGGCGGCGCGCAGGAGCACGTCGGGCGCCTCATGCCGATCTTCGAGGCGCTCAAGCCCGAGGGCGAGTTCGGCTTCGTGCACGCCGGTCCGGTCGGCGCCGGCCACTACGCCAAGATGGTGCACAACGGCATCGAGTACGGCCTGATGCACGCGTACGCCGAGGGCTACGAGCTGCTGGCCGCCTCGGAGCTGGTGACGAACGTCCCCGGCGTGTTCAAGTCGTGGCGTGAGGGCACCGTGGTCCGGTCGTGGCTGCTCGACCTGCTGGACCGGGCGCTCGACGAGGACCCGGAGCTGGCCGACCTGAGCGGCTACACCGAGGACACCGGCGAGGGCCGGTGGACCGTGGACGAGGCGGTCCGGCTCGCCGTGCCGCTCAACGTCATCACCGCGTCGCTCTTCGCCCGGTTCGCCTCCCGGCAGGACGACTCGCCCGCGATGAAGGCCGTCGCCGCGCTGCGCCAGCAGTTCGGCGGCCACGCCGTCCACAAGCGCTGACCGGTATCCACAGGCTGTGTACGTCCGCCGGCTCGAACTGGTCGACTTCCGCTCCTACGAGCGCGTCGGCGTCGACCTGGAGCCGGGTCCGAACGTGCTCGTCGGCGCCAACGGCGTCGGCAAGACCAACCTGGTCGAGGCGCTCGGCTACGTGGCGACCCTGGACTCGCACCGGGTCGCCACGGACGCCCCGCTGGTCCGGATGGGCGCCGCCTCGGCGGTGATCCGCTGCGCGGTGGTGCACGAGGGCCGGGAACTGCTGGTCGAGCTGGAGATCGTCCCGGGCAAGGCCAACCGGGCCCGGCTCGGCCGGTCCCCGGCCCGGCGCGCCCGGGACGTGCTCGGCGCGCTGCGCCTCGTGCTGTTCGCGCCGGAGGACCTCGAACTGGTCCGTGGCGACCCGGCCGAACGTCGCCGCTACCTGGACGATCTGCTGGTCACCCGCCAGCCCCGCTACGCCGGGGTACGCGCCGACTACGAGCGCGTGGTCAAGCAACGCAACGCGCTGCTGCGTACCTCGTACCTCGCTCGGAAGACCGGCGGCACACGCGGCGGCGACCTGTCGACGCTGGCGGTGTGGGACGCGCATCTGGCGCAGCACGGCGCGGACCTGCTTGCCGGTCGCCTGGAGCTGGTCGCCGCGCTCACCCCGCACGTGGCCAAGGCGTACGACGCGGTGGCCGCCGGCCGGGGCGCGGCGGGCATTTCGTACCGGCCCTCGGTGGAGCTGCCCGAACCCGGCGCCGACCGGGCGGCGCTGGCGGAGGCGCTCGCCGCCGCGCTGACCGCGAACCGCGCCGCCGAGATCGAGCGCGGCACCACACTCGTCGGCCCGCACCGCGACGACCTGGCACTGACGCTCGGCCCGCTGCCCGCCAAGGGGTACGCCAGCCACGGCGAGTCCTGGTCCTACGCGCTCGCGTTGCGGCTGGCCGGGTACGACCTGCTGCGCGCCGACGGGATCGAGCCGGTGCTGGTGCTCGACGACGTCTTCGCCGAGCTGGACACCGGCCGGCGGGAACGGCTGGCCGAGCTGGTCGGCGGCGCGAGTCAGCTCCTCGTCACCTGCGCCGTGGACGACGACGTGCCGGCGACGCTGCGCGGCACCCGGTACGCGGTGGGCGAGGGGACGGTGCGACGTGCCGGATGACGAGGTGCAGCTCCCGCCCGCGCGGCTCGGGCCGGGGCGCGACGCGCGTACCCCGGGGAAGCCCGCGGACGGCGAGCCGGCCGCGAACCTGCCGGAGGGCGCGACCGGGCCGGAGCTGGCGCGGGCGGTGCTCGACGCGGCGAAGGCCCGGCGTCAGGCGGCGGCCCCGCGCCGGCGTGGCGCGGTCCGCGGCGACGGCGAGAAGCGGCTGCGCGGCTACTCCGGCCCGGGGCCGGACCCGCGCGACCCGCAGCCGCTCGGCGCGGTGCTGGACAAGCTGGTGAAGGCGCGCGGCTGGCAGCAGCCGGCGGCTGAGGCGACCGTGTTCGGCGCCTGGGAGAAGGTGGTCGGCCCGGAAGTCGCCCAGCACAGCCGCCCGGTCAAGCTGGAGGACGGCGAGCTGACGGTGGAGGCGCGTTCGACGGCCTGGGCGACGCAGTTGCGCCTGCTGGCGGGTTCGCTGCTCAAGCAGATCGCCAGCGAGGTCGGCCACAACGTGGTGCGCAAGCTGCACATCCACGGCCCGGCGGCGCCGTCGTGGTCGCGCGGTCCCCGGCGGGTACGCGGGCGCGGCCCCCGCGACACCTACGGCTGACCGACACCGCCCGAACGCCGGGCCTCCCGCCGGGCGCGCTTGAGTTCGCGCTGCTCGCGGCTCCACTGCTTGCGGCGCTCCAGATCCTGCTTCCAGGCCTCGCGGGCCAGCTGCGAGCCGCCCTGCACCGCGCCCTGCACCTGGGAGGGGCCGGCGAGGTTGCGGAACACCCAGCCCAACAGGCGGCCACCCTTGCCGGAGGCGTCGCCCACCTGCTCGTCGTCGCTCATCCCGCCGTCTCCCTGTTTCGTGTGCAAACCATTGGTACACCAATCATTGCTAGGATCGCAACGACGACGAGGAGGAGGACGCCGGTGACCGACGGCATCGAGGAGGATCCGCTGGCGCTGGAGCAGCAGGTCTGCTTCGCGCTCTCCGTCGCGGCCCGGAGCGTCGTCGCGGTCTACCGGCCGTTGCTGGAGCCGATGGGGCTCACCCACCCGCAATACCTGGTCATGCTGGCGCTCTGGCAGCACGCGCCGCTGTCCGGGCGGGATCTGAGCCGGCTGCTCCAGCTCGACCCCGGCACGCTGTCCCCGCTGCTCAAGCGGCTGGAGGCGGCCGGCTACATCCGGCGGGAACGCGACGCTGCCGACGAGCGCAGCCTGGCCGTCTCACTCACCGCCGAGGGGCAGGCGCTGCGGGCGCAGGCCGAGCGGATCCCGCCGGCCATCGTGCAGCGCCTCGGCCTGCCGCTGGCCGACCTGCGGCACCTGCACACGGCGCTGACCGAGGTGATCGCGGCCGCCAACCGGGCCACCACGACGGGCGCGCAGGGGCCCGGCCCGGCCGGTCAGGCGTCGGCGTAGACCGCGAAGCCCCGCTCCGCGCAGCGCCGGTAGAAGGCCGCGAGCACGCTCAGCTCGGCGCAGGTGAAGTTCCACTGCGGCGGATCGCCGTTCTCGTCGCGCAGCCGGTCGAGCCGGCTGTCCAGCCAGCGGAGCTGCTGCTCGGCCAGTCGCCCGTCGCCGAGCAGCGCGCGCAGCACGTCGCTCACAGACTCGAACGTGACCGCCTCGCCGTACGGCCGGTGCCGCGCGACGAACTTCTCCACGCCCTCGGCGATCCAGGAGCAGCCGTCCGGGTCGATCACGGGGTCCTCGTCCTCGACCGCGTTCTCCGTGGCGTAGAGCACATTCTCCAGCCCGAGGATCAGGTCGACCAACTCCGTGTACGCGGTCGCGCGTACCGTGCCGGTCTTCGCGATCAGCTCGGCGAGCGCCGCGGTCGGCGCGGAGATCCGGGGCATGTCCACGATCTCGCCGAAGTCCACGAACTCAGCCGGCGCGACCGGGTCGTAGAAGCGGCCGGTCCGCGGCCAGTGCACCGCGACGTTGTCCAGCCCCATCTGGCGTCACCTCTCACCAAGCGTTTTCGGACCATCTCCGACGATCGTCCCGGTTCCGGGCGCAAAAGATCAAGACCGCAACGGCGGCGCCGCAAAAGCTACGGCACGCCGGGCCCGGCCGCGACCCCCGGTCGGGGCAGCCGCCGATCACCGGTCGGACGACCGTCGCGGCTCACGGGGGCCGGTGGCGCGGTACCGGCCCGTTGGCGTGTAGGGGGAGTCGCGGGAGCCGCGGTTCGTCCGGCTACGGCATTCTCAGCCGCCTCGGAGAGGGTGCCGAGTGGCGGTTTGGTCGGCTCCGCACAGTAAGATTGGGAGCGAGACGAAAGACCCGAGACGGAGCGACGGACAGGGGGCCTCCGAGCCCTCGATCATAGTCCCGCATCGGGTCCGAGCCGATCGCGATCCGCGGGCAACCGCGGCGCCCGGCGTACATGATCCGACCTGGCGAACCCAGGGGCGGTCCGTGCGCGCCGACGTCGCGTCCTGTCCGCCGAACCCGCGCCCCGCGCCCACGCGCGGCCGGTGCGAGAAAGTGGCCGAGCGTGGCAGCGGAGGACAACAAGAAGTACGGTGCCGAGTCCATCACCGTTCTCGAAGGCCTGGAAGCGGTCCGGAAGCGGCCCGGTATGTACATCGGGTCCACCGGCGAGCGCGGTCTGCACCACCTGGTGTGGGAGGTCGTCGACAACGCGGTGGACGAGGCGCTGGCCGGGCACTGCGACACCATCGACGTGGTGCTGCTGGCCGACGGCGGTGTCCGGGTGACCGACAACGGCCGTGGCTTCCCGGTCGACCTGCACCCCAAGCTGAAGAAGCCGGGTGTCGAGGTCGCCCTGACCGTGCTGCACGCGGGCGGCAAGTTCGACGGCAAGGCGTACGCCGTCTCCGGCGGCCTGCACGGCGTCGGCGTCTCCGTGGTGAACGCGCTGTCCACCCGGATGGCCGTGGAGATCCACAAGGACGGCTTCGTCTGGCGTCAGCAGTACCACCACTCCAAGCCGACGCCGCTGGAGAAGGGCGAGGAGACCGACCGCACCGGTTCGGCCGTCTCCTTCTGGCCCGACCCGGACGTCTTCGAGACCGTCGACTTCGACTTCCACACCATCTACCGGCGCCTCCAGGAGATGGCCTTCCTCACCCGGGGCCTCACCATCCACCTGCTCGACGAGCGGGTGCCGGAGGACGAGGACGGCAAGACCCGCGAGGTCACCTTCCACTACGAGGGCGGCATCGCCGACTTCGTCCGGCACCTCAACGCCTCCAAGAGCCCGATCCACAAGACGGTGGTCGAGTTCGGCGCCGAGGAGACGGGCATGTCGGTCGAGATCGCCATGCAGTGGAACGAGTCGTACGGCGAGTCGGTCTACACCTTCGCCAACAACATCAACACCCACGAGGGCGGCACCCACGAGGAGGGCTTCCGGGCCGCGCTGACCAGCGTCGTCAACCGCTACGGCGCCGAGAAGAAGCTGCTCAAGGGCGACGAGCGCCTCTCGGGTGAGGACATCCGCGAGGGCCTGGCCGCGATCATCTCGGTCAAGCTCACCGACCCGCAGTTCGAGGGTCAGACCAAGACCAAGCTGGGCAACACCCCGGTCAAGGGCTTCGTGCAGCGGGTCTGCAACGAGTCGCTCGTCGACTGGTTCGACCGCAACCCGGCCGAAGCGAAGATCATCATCCAGAAGGCGTCCCAGGCGGCGCGCGCCCGGATCGCCGCCCAGCAGGCGCGCAAGCTCGCCCGGCGCAAGTCGCTGCTGGAGTCCGGCTCGATGCCCGGCAAGCTGGCCGACTGCCAGTCCACCGACCCGCGCGAGTCCGAGGTCTTCATCGTCGAGGGCGACTCGGCCGGCGGCTCGGCCAAGCAGGGCCGCGACCCGCGCGTCCAGGCGATCCTGCCGATCCGCGGCAAGATCCTCAACGTCGAGAAGGCCCGGATCGACCGGGTGCTCAAGAACGCCGAGGTGCAGGCGTTGATCACCGCGCTCGGCACCGGCATCCACGACGACTTCGACATCGAGAAGCTGCGCTACCACAAGATCGTGCTGATGGCCGACGCGGACGTCGACGGCCAGCACATCCAGACGCTGCTGCTCACCCTCCTGTTCCGCTTCATGCGGCCGCTGGTCGAGCTGGGCCACGTCTACCTGGCCGCCCCGCCGCTCTACAAGATCAAGTGGAACAAGAAGGGCGACGACGCCCAGTACGCGTACTCGGACCGTGAGCGCGACGGGCTGATCGCCCTGCGTCAGCAGAAGAAGCCCAACGCCCGCCCGGACGACATCCAGCGGTTCAAGGGTCTCGGCGAGATGAACTACCCCGAGCTGTGGGAGACCACGATGAACCCGGCCACGCGAACGCTGCGCCAGGTCACGCTCGACGACGCCGCAACCGCGGACGAGCTGTTCAGCGTCCTGATGGGCGAGGACGTCGAGGCCCGCCGGTCGTTCATCCAGCGCAACGCCAAGGACGTGCGGTTCCTGGACATCTGACGGACACGCCCGGGCCGGCCGGACATCCACCGGCCGGCCCGGTAGTCCACAGAGTTATCCACAGTCCGAACGCTTTCCACAGCCGTTATCCACAGCGAGACCATGACTGAAGAGTCTGATAAGGGTTAACAGTGACCGATACTCCCGAGTCCACCCCGAACGAGCCGGAGACCCCGGAGGCACTGGCCGCGGTCGTCCAGCACGACCGGATCGAGCCGGTCGGCCTCGAGGTCGAGATGCAGCGCTCGTACCTCGACTACGCGATGAGCGTCATCGTCGGGCGGGCCCTGCCGGACGTCCGGGACGGGCTCAAGCCGGTCCACCGCAAGATCCTCTACGCCATGTTCGACTCCGGCTACCGGCCGGACCGCGGGTACGTGAAGTGCTCCCGCGTCGTCGGCGACGTGATGGGCCAGTTCCACCCGCACGGCGACTCGGCCATCTACGACGCGCTGGTCCGGATGGCGCAGCCGTGGTCGCTGCGCTACCCGCTGGTCGACGGCAACGGCAACTTCGGCTCGCCGGGAAATGATCCGGCCGCGGCCATGAGATATACAGAATGCAAGCTCGACCCGCTGGCGATGGAGATGCTGCGGGACATCGACGAAGACACCGTCGACCTGCAGGACAACTACGACGGCCGGGCCAAGGAGCCCACCATCCTGCCGTCGCGCATCCCGAACCTGCTGATCAACGGCTCCGAGGGCATCGCGGTCGGCATGGCCACCAAGATCCCGCCGCACAACCTGCGCGAGATCGGCGCGGCCGTGCAGTGGTGCCTGGAGCACCCGGAGGCCGACGAGGCCACCACGCTGGAAGCCCTGCTGGAGATCGTCAAGGGCCCGGACTTCCCGACCCACGGCCTGATCGTCGGCCAGGCGGCCATCCAGGACGCGTACCGGACCGGGCGCGGCTCGATCCGGATGCGCGCCGTGGTCGAGGTCGAGGAGGACAAGCGGGGCCGGCCGGCGCTCGTGGTCAGCGAGCTGCCGTACCAGGTCAACCCGGACAACCTCGCCGAGCGCATCGCCGAGCTGATCAAGGAGGGCAAGCTCGCCGGCATCGCCGACATCCGGGACGAGTCCTCCGGGCGTACCGGAATGCGGATCGTGCTCGTGCTCAAGCGCGACGCGGTCGCCAAGGTGGTGCTGAACAACCTCTACAAGCACACCCAGCTCCAGGAGACGTTCGGCGCCAACATGCTGGCGCTGGTCGACGGCGTGCCGCGCACGCTCAACCTGGCCCAGTTCATCCGCTACTACGTCGAGCACCAGATCGAGGTGATCCGGCGGCGGACCGCGTTCCGTCTGCGCAAGGCCGAGGAGCGGGCGCACATCCTGCGCGGCCTGTCCAAGGCGCTGGACGCGCTGGACGAGGTGATCGCCCTGATCCGGCGTTCGCCCACGGTGGAGGACGCCCGGCAGGGCCTGATCCGGCTGCTGGACATCGACGAGGTCCAGGCGACCGCGATCCTGGACATGCAGCTGCGCCGGCTGGCCGCCCTGGAGCGGCAGCGGATCCTGGACGACCTGGCGAAGCTCGAGGTGGAGATCGCCGACCTCAAGGACATCCTGGCCAAGCCGGAGCGGCAGCGGCGGATCGTCTCGGAGGAGCTGGGTGAGATCGTCGCGAAGTGGGGCGACGACCGGCGTACGAAGATCATCCCGTTTGACGGCGAGGTCTCGATGGAGGACCTCATCGCCCGCGAGGACGTGGTGGTGACGATCACCCGCACCGGGTACGCGAAGCGGACCAAGGTCGATCTCTACCGGTCACAGCGGCGCGGCGGGAAGGGCGTCAGCGGGGCGACGCTCCGCCAGGACGACATTGTCAGCCACTTCTTCGTATGCTCTACGCACGACTGGATCCTGTTCTTCACGAACAAGGGTCGGGTCTACCGGGCGAAGGCGTACGAGCTTCCCGAGGCCAGTAGGGTGGCCAAGGGCCAGCACGTGGCCAACCTGCTCGCGTTCCAGCCCGACGAGCAGATCGCGCAGATCATTGAAATCCCGAACTACCAGGTGGCGCCCTACCTGGTACTGGCCACGAAGAACGGCCTGGTGAAGAAGACGCGGCTCGAGGAGTTCGACTCCAACCGTTCCGGCGGCATCATCGCGATCAACCTGCGCGATGAGGACGAGCTGGTCGGTGCGGTCCTGGCCGCTCCGGAGGACGACCTGTTGCTGGTGTCGAAGAACGCCCAGGCGATCCGCTTCAACGCCACCGACGAGGCACTGCGGCCGATGGGCCGGGCCACCTCCGGGGTGATCGGCATGCGCTTCAGCGGCGAGGACGAGTTGCTCGCCGTCGAGGTCGTCCGGGAGGGTCTGGACGTCCTGGTGGCGACGAACGGGGGTTATGCGAAACGTACCCCGATCGAGGAATACCCGGTCCAGGGCCGGGGAGGTAAGGGCGTGCTGACCGCGAAGATCACCGAGCGACGCGGTGGCCTGGTCGGCGCGGTCGTGATCGACCCGGAGGACGAGCTGTTCGCCATCACGAGCAACGGCGGCGTCATCCGGACTCCGGTGAAGCCTGTACGCCGTACGCGTGACCGGAACACAATGGGGGTCAAGCTGATGGACCTCCCGGACGGCGTGACTATCGTGGCGATTGCTCGCAATGCCGACGAGCCTGACGAACAGGACTAGTTGATGACGGAGACACAGGCGAAGTCGGGGAACAAGGGGACCTCGGCCACTCCGGTCGACGAGGAGGCCGCGCAGGGCGGCACACCAGCGACCGGCCGCGCGGCTGTGGGCCGGGCCACGGTTCCCGCCGACGCGCCTGCCCCGAAGTTCACCCGGGCTCCCGGCATGGCCCCGCCTCCGGACAAGCCGACCGAGGACTCCGGTTCCCGGGACTCGGCCGAGACCAAGGTCGACGCGCCGACGTCGGCCGACGGTCTGGCCGCTCCGGCCGCCAAGCCCGCGAACGCCACGAGCACCCAGCCGATCAAGACCCCGTCGGCCGCCGGCCGGGCCTCCACCGGGACGACCGGCATGCAGCCGCGGATCGGCGCGGGCTTGGGCACCGCCCCGAAGGCGTCGCCCGACGGCCCGCGCCCGAGCGGCGCCGCGAGCGCCCAGTCCCGGCCCGCCAACGGCGGCGGCCTGCCGCCGGGCATCGGCGGCGCGGCGGCCGTCGGCGCCGCGCGCGTGGGTGAGGCGGTACGCGCCGCGCGTACATCGGTCAGCTCGGCCGCGTCGCGCGGACCGCGACGGGCCCGGCTGAACCTGAAGCGGATCGACCCGTGGTCGGTGATGAAGTTCGCCTTCGCGGTGTCCGTGGTGCTCTTCATCGTGGTCGTCGTGGCGACGTCGGTGCTCTACCTGGCGCTTGACGCCATGGGTGTGTTCACGAGCGTGAACGACAGCCTCACCGACCTGGTGAACGCCGGCGGCGCCCAGGGTGGCGGCGGCTTCCGGATCACCGCCAAGGGCGTGATCCTGACGTCGGCGCTGATCGGCCTGGTGAATGTCGTGCTGTTCACCGCGCTGGCCACGCTCAGCGCGTTCGTCTACAACGTCTGCGCCGACCTGGTCGGCGGGATCGAGCTGACGCTCGCCGAGCGGGACTGATCGACCGGCGCCGGGGCACCGCGTAAAGCGGTCGCCCCGGCGTCGTGCGTCCGGGTAGGTTCGAAATGGCGCGGGTGCTTCCACCGCAGACCCCGATTTGGGCGTGGTGGAGGCGATGGGTTAACCTAGCTCGTCGCTACGCGGGGCTATAGCTCAGTCGGTTAGAGCGCAGAGCTGATAACTCTGAGGTCGCTGGTTCGATTCCAGCTAGCCCCACCGCACATCGTCCGACGACAGTCGAGCGCGAGGGGTCAAGCACATGTTCAAGAAGCTCCTGATCCTGGCCGGCATCGTCGGTGTGGCCGCCGTCGTGGCCAAGAAGGTGAAGGCCTCGAACGACGAGCGCGCCCTGTGGCACGAGGCGACCACGGCACCCGACCTGCGCTGAACGCCGTCACGGGGCCCTAGCTCAACTGGCAGAGCACTGCCTTTGCAAGGCAGGGGTTAGGGGTTCGAGTCCCCTGGGCTCCACCAGCACTTACCTCGGTTGATCTCGGTCCCGAGTACAGCCATTCGTACAGCCAAGCGGTCACGCCGTGCCCTCCTCGCCGAGGACCCGGTCGATGGCCGAGGCAGCCTGACGAGCCCGCGCCGGCAGGACGTGCCCATAGGTGTCGGCCGTCATCCGGATCGTGGAGTGCCCGAGCAGCTCCATCACCGTGCGCAGCTCCTCGCCCTGGTCGAGCAGGAACGTGGCGAATGCATGGCGCAGGTCGTGCAGGTGCAGCCAGTCCAGACCGGCCGCCGCGCGTAGCTGCTCGAATCGCCGGTTGACGTTCCGCGGCTCCATCGGAGTGCCGATCGTGCTGGCGAAGGCCAACCCGAAGTCCGACCACAGCTCCCCCGCCGCGAGTCGTTCCTTGGCCTGCCGAACCCGCTGAGCCTCCAACGCCCGGACCGCCAGCGCGGACAGCGGCAGAGGCCGACTCGACCGGTGCGTCTTCGGCGGCACGAACTCCAAGCCGCGGTCGGTGCGCTGGACCGTCTGGCGAACGAACAGCGCCTTACCGGGCAGGTCGACATCCGACCAGCGCAGGCCCAGAAGTTCCGCCCGGCGAAGCCCGGTGGCCAACGCCAGCACGAACAGGGACTCCAACCGGTCCCCGGCGAGCACCGACAGCAGTTGCTTGGCCTCCTGGGGAGTCAGTGCCCGCCGTTCGATTCGGCCAAGGGCGGGTGGCTTGGCCGCCTTGGCAACGTTGCGCGCGACGAGGTCCATCCGCTCAGCGTCGGCCAGGGCCACGCGCAGAACCGCATGCACCTTGATGATGCTGGCCGGCGCGAGCTTGCCGCGAAGCCCGGTGAGGAACCGCTGTACCTCCCGAGGCGTCAGCCGGTCGAGCTTCACCCGACCCAGACCCGGCACCAGGTGCTTGGTCACCGCCAGGCGGTAGCGGACGAGCGTAGACGGCCGGGTGCCGTCGTGAGCCTTCACGTCCCGCAGCCACTCCGTGAGCCAGGCTTCCACGGTCCGAGGCTGCGCGGTGAGGTCGACCCCGAGTTGGAGTTGGCGCCGCAGCTCGTCGCGCTTCCGGACCGCTTCCGCCTCGGTCTTGGCGTAGACGTACTTCCGCTTTCGCTTCCCGTCGATCCAGCCGAGATCGATTACCGCAGCCCACACGCCCGGCCGCTGCTCGTACACCGAGCCTTCCCCATGAGCCCGACGACGACGGCCCGTCATGCCGCAAACTCCTCATCAGCCGACAGGAACTCATCAATCGCCGCCAGCGGGATCAGGCGAGCCCGGCCAGCCTTGATCGACCGCAGTCGCCCGGAGCGCATCAGGACGTAGACGGTGTCCCGGCAGACGCCCAGCAGGACAGCAGCTTCGGCGGGCCGGACGCTCTTGGGAGCCACGGCGCGGGGCTGGATCATCACGCACGTCCTTCCGGGGAGTCGAGATCGGATCGGGTCGGAACCGGAACGCCCTGTGTCGCCTTGTCTCTCGCCGCGAGCAGTGCCGCCTTCCACTGAGCGCGTTGCGACAGCGCCTTGAGGAGCCGGTGTTGCAGCGGCGGTAGGTCCGGGTCGTCGGGGCGGGCGAGTTCCCAGGCGTACGCGGGCGGGTCGTCCTGGTCGACGGTGTCGGCGTCGGTGGCGCCGGTGGTGACGCCGAGGAGGTTGCGGACCCAGGCGCGGGCGTCGGCGCGGTGGTCGGCGAGGGTTTTCCCGGACCAGTCGCGGGAGACGAGGATGCGTCGGCCGCCGATGCCGAGGGTGGCTCGCTGGTGGACTCTGCCTTTGCAACGGCCGGCTTGCAGACGCCCGTGTGCCTTCTTCGGTTGGATGCCGTAGAGCAGCCAGTTCGCGCACCGCTCATTGCACGGCGTCACCCGCAGCTCGTGCCAGAGCCGGTCCAGGTGGTCCCGCTGCCGGTCGCTGTCGGGCTTGTGGCAGTCGGCCGCGGACTTGGTGATGTACTTCGTGATGTAACCGATGGTGCGGTTGGCGTGCACCGTGCCCGGGGTGACGCCCTCGGCGTGGACCTGCGATCCGAAGCGGACCACGTGCGCCGGTTGCGCGTCCGGGTCGGAGTCGATGAGATCCAGGGCGTCAGCCCACGAGCGCAGCGGTTCCCGGCTGTCGGGGTCGATCCACTCGGCGCGGTCGGCGTCCCACACGGGTGGCCGGTCGAGGGAGTAGACCGGTTCGTCGGCGGCGGGCCACCAGACTTGGTGGTAGGTGGCGGCGGCGACCTGCCGCAGCACCGCGCGGGGGATGGTGCCGCGGATGGCGAAGTGCGCGTGCGGGGCGAGCCTGCGTTGGGGCTCGACGCACCCGGCGTACTGCACGTTCCAGCCGACGCACCGGCGCAGGTTCTGCCAGAACCGGTCCAGGAGCCGGGCGAAGTGCACCGCATCCCACGCGGCTCGCCGATAGTCGTAGGTGTCGGGGTTGACGGGGGTGCCGTCAGGCAGCACCCGACCGTAGGTGTCCAGGGTGAGCGACAGCCACATCGACGGCCGGTGCTCGGTGCCGTCCGGGGCGGTGTAGACCTTCCCGACGGTGCGCGGCTCGACCTTCTTGCGCGGCAGGTCGGGGGCGTCTTGGCGGCGGCGGGTGGAGCGCTTGCGGCGTGCGTGGTTGTCGTCGTCGGGGTCGTGGCTGGGTGCGACGGCGCCGCGGAGTCCTTCGGCCGCGATGGCTTCCTCGACCTCCCCGATCGCCTCATCAATAGCGGGCACCTGCTCGAACTGCGCCGCCCGTTGGGCCTCATCGCGGGCGAACTCCAGATGTGCGCGCAGCAGGATCAACTCCCGTTGCGCGTCTGTGGCCGGGTTCGGGCCGGGCGCGGGTTCGTCGGTGCGGTGCCAGCCCTCCCGGATCTGCGTCTGCCGTAGGCGGCGGGCGCGTTTCGCGCACGGCTCGCACTTGTCCTCGCGGGTGGAGCCGCAGGGCAGGTCCACGACTTCGGTGTGTCCGGTGTGCAGGTCGGTGCGGCGCAGGGTGACCGGGTGCAAGCAGACGCCGTACTCGGCGGCCATCTCCGTAAGCACCTTGCGCGACATCGGCAGCGCGAGACGGGCTGCGCGGGTGCCGGGAGCCGGGCCGAGGTCAGCCGGGACGGTTACCGGGTCGGTGGTCGGTGGGGCGGGGTCGGGGGTGAGGCCGGGCAGGGTCTGGGCGGTCATCGGGTCACCTCCGGGGGGCGGGGAGCGGGGTGGAGTCGGTGGGGTGTGGCTGGCACGATCGGGGCGTCACCTCAACAGGCGCGGCGGGGCGCCCGAGGCGTGAGCCGAACCGGTGGGGGAAAGAGGCGGTGCAGGTGGTAGCCGCACGCGTGGCGCGCGATCGGCGTCCTGAATGAACACCACCGGACCCGTCATACAGAGCCCTCATGACGTGTTCACCTCCGGCAGCTCGAACAGGGCGGCGGGTGTGGGGCCGATGGGGGTGGTGCGGGGTGGGCCGGCGTGGCTGGCCCAGCGGCGGGCGGCGGCCTGGTGGCGCGTGCAGGCGGTTTCGGCGCGGTAGCGGCCGGTGCCGGGATGGCCGGCTTCGATGAGGGCGGTGGCCCACCGACGGCAGCGCGCGCAGTAGACGGGCCGACCGATGTTCATGGCGGTCAGTGCTGGCACCCGGAGCAGTGCAGCCCGCCGCAGGTGACCTTCCGGCGCAGCAGCAACACCGCGAGGACGATGAGGACCAGGGCCACACCGACGACGGCGGGCGCGTTGCGCTGGACGGTGTGGGCGACCTGGGTCGCGAGGTAGCCGATTCCGGCCAGGGCGCCGACGGCCGCGGTGGTGATGGCGGTGGCGGCGATGACCCGGCCGCGGCGCAGTCGACGCACGGGCGGTGGGGTGGTGCGGGCGGTGTCGAGGAACCGCACGGTGACCGTGACCCGGCCGTCAGCGTGTTGGTGGGGTCGGTCGGCGAACATCAGCCGCCCCGACTCCCTGAGCACGGCGAGCGCGGCGGCGACCTCGGTGGGGGTGCCGACGATCCGGCGGGTCAGCGTGGTGGGACGGGTCCGGTGGGCGAGAGCGGTGCGGGCGGTGGACGGCATCGGTTTCTCCTGCTCTGGCTCGGTCGGTGTCCGAGGGTGCTGCGGCGCGGTCGAGGGTGAGTCGGCCGCGCCGCAGCACCGGTCGGGTTAGCGGCGAGGGCGGGCGCCGTGGGGTTTGGCGAGGTTGCGCATGTCGGTGTGCCGCCAGTAGGGGTCCTTCACGTCGACGTACTCGATCGGTCCGTTGCACACGACGCACGTGTCCGTCAGCCGCGGGTGCTTGGGCTGGTTCATCGGGTCACCTCGGAGACGATGTGGCCGTTGCGCGGGGCCTGAACGACCGACGACACGAGCGCCGACCGCACCGGGGCGACAGCCGCGGCCGGGGCCGGAGTCGGAGTCGGAGGCGTGAAGACGGGCGCCGGGGCAGTCGGGACGCCGACGGGCTCGGCGTCGACGGGCTCCCGCACGGGAGCCGGGGCCGGTGCCGGGGTCGGCTTCACCGCGGCGGGTGCGGGGGTGGGGGTGCCGGTGAAGACGAGCTTGGTAAGGGCCATGAATGCCAGCGCGGGCAGCGCGGACAGCAGCCAGCCGGAGGGGCTGGCGTCGGCGACGGCGAGCTGGGCGGCGAGGGAGAAGGAGGCGAAGGCGAGCATGAGGAACACGGGGTAGCCGATGGGTTGGCGGTGGCGTCGGCGGCGGCGGATGTCGAGCAGGCAGGCGACGGGTACGAGGTCGGACAGGACGGCGTTGGCCCAGCCGAAGGCGTCGGGGGTGCCGGGCGGGACGTGGCGCATGGTCCAGTCGTGGACGTGGGAGAACGACGCCCACCCGGCGGTCCCGGCGACGATGAGGAGGATGAGGACCAGCGCGACGGCTTCCAGCCGGTCCGGGCTCGGGCGGGTGGCGGTCACTTCGGGGCCTCCCATCGGGTGAAGTCGGTGTGCCGGCAGACCGGGCAGGGGACCTTCCACATGCGGTGCGCGGGTGGGGTCAGCTCGTAGGTCAGGCCGTCGGTCATGTCGGGGTTCCAGATCTGCACCTCGCCGCGCTGCTGGCACAGGGAGCAGTCGTCGGGGTCGGTGACGAGCTGCACGGGGCCGCCCCAGCCGACGATGAACACGGCGACCGGAAGCGCGAACGGACCGCGCCCGGGACGGCCGGTCATGCCGCCCACCCCCACGCTTCGGCGTCTTCGGCGGCGATCTCGGCGTGCTGGCGCAGCGCCGCGGCGATCACGTCGACGGCGTCGGGGTCGGGTGCGCAGTAGGGGCAGGTCTGGTCGGGGTCGGTGTGGAGCAGGTCGAGGCAGGTGCGGCGGATCGGCCGGCGGTTGAGGCGACGGGTAGGCATCACGGGCTCCAAGCAGGCGGGTTAGCGGGTGGTGGGGTTGACGTGCACGCGGATCCACTCCGGCGGCTCACCGGTCGACGCCACGGCTTCGGACAGGCAGCGCCACAGCGCCCACGCCTCCGCAGGTGTCAGGTACATCCGGCGACGCCCGGCGCCGACGGCGATGTAGAGGTCGGCGTCGGGGGTGACCCGGACCGTGACCGGCACCGACGCCTTGTCGATGTGCGGGGCGCGCAGCCGGTAGAACCGCCGCGGCTCCGGCGCCTGCTCCTGCTCGTCGGGTTCGTCGGCGTAGGGCATCCGCACCGCAGCGCCGTCGGGGATCTCGTGGTGGGTCATCGGGGATCACTCCCGTTGCTGGTGTTGAGGTCCAGGGCGTTGAGCAGCGACGGCGGCAACAGCGGCGCACCCTGCTTCGGCGTTGGCCGGTAGGTGTGCCGCCCGTTGCCGGTGCTGGCGCGAGGCTTGGGTGCCGACTGGACAGCGGGCTCCGGCTGCGTCTCCGGAGGGGCAGGAAAGGTCGCGGCCATGTCCCGGATCACGTCATCGGCCAGGTAGGAGAACCGGACCCGAGCCGGTTCCGGCTGCCCGTCCAGCAGCACGTAGGCCACGCCCTTAGCCGAAAGCGGGATCTGATCCGCCAGGGCTCCCCGCTCGCGGGCGCCATCCCCGAGCAGGAGGTCGACGTGACCGCGCTCGGTCAGGCCCAGGGCGATGCGGGTGGGGAACAGGTCGCGTACGGAGACGACTTCCTTGCGGGGGTCCTGGGTGGCGGCGACGACCAGGACGCCGAGTCCGGCACCCTGCGACAGCAGCAACCCGAGCGCCTGCGTGATCCGGGTGCGGATCTCGGAGTCGGGCAGGTAGGCCAGGAGCGCGGCGATCTCATCGATCACGACGACGATCAGCGGCTCATCGACGGTGGGGGTGTGGACGCGGGCTTTGCCGCGCAGGATCTGCTGACGGGCGCGCATCCGGGCTACGGCGTCTTCGAGCAGGTCGGCCATGCGGGACCAGTCGTCATCGACGTAGCGGGAGAACAGCGGCCGACCGATCGCCAGTTCCATGCCGCCCTTCGGGTCGATCGCCCACACCCGCACCAACCCCGACCGGATACCGGCGGCGAGGGCGCGGAGCAGGGACCAGATGACCGAGCCCTTTCCCATCCGGGTGGCGCCGCCGATGAGGACGTGCGTGGCGAGGAGCCGGAAGGCGTAGACGGCCAGGTCTTCGCGCAGGCCGAGGGGCAGGGCGGTGAAGTCTGGTCGGGCGGGCACGGGCAGTGGTGCGACGATGCGGGTGAGCGGGTCGCGGCGGATGAACACGAGCCACACGTGCCGGGGGCGGTCCCGGAACCGGACCCGGTCGATCAGCCGCAGCACGACCGCGAGGCGGCCGGTGCGGTGCGGGATGGGGTGGCGGCGGGTGGAGAAGACGCGGCAGTGCCGGGTACCGAAGGAGTACGCGAGATCCCGGGCGGCCTTGTGGTACACCTCGGGGTTTTGGCCCTTCGGCATCCGCAAGACGAGTTCGTCGGTGGCGTAGGAGCAGCGCACCGACAACAGCCGCGGTACGACCTCGCCGCCGTCGTACTTCTTCACCAGCCCGCACAGCGACATCACCTCGTGCCACTGCCGCCGATACACCCACAGCCGCCGCCAGACGGAGACGGCCCGCAGCACGACGTGGCGGTGGAACGAGTCCCGGCCACGCCACCACCACACGCCACCCGAGGCGGCGAGGACGACGGCGACCAGGGCGTGAGGCCACCAGCCGTGCGACCGGTAGACGTTCACGGCGAGTAGGACCAGGGCGACGCCTGGCCAGGCCTGCCAGTGCCGCACCACGAACACACCGAGGCGGACCACGGCAGTGAGGAGGCGGAAGAGGAGGAACAGGGCGGTGACGGTCCAGAGCAGCGGCCACGGCGCGGTGATCTGGAACCGGCGGAAGTTGACCAGCGGCGCCCGCACCATCACGCCACCGCCTTACGGCCGTTGGTGTGGTGCTGCTCGGTCCAGGTCTCCGCGCAGACTTTGTGCACCGGCTTGCCCGCCGGACTCCGGCAGATCGTGGGCTTGCCGCAGATGACACACGGGACCGGCTCGCCAGCACCGGCAGTGCGCGTCCAGTCCAGGACAACAGGCATGATGAACCTGCCCTTCCAGGCCGAGAGGGTTTGAGAGGGCAGCGGGGCGGCCGGCTTTCCTAGGGCATGGGCCGCCCCGCGCCAACGTCAGTCAGTAGCCGTGCCGCTTGAGCGCGTCGTACGCGGCGGCCTTTTCCGCCGGGGTCGACTTCCGCATCGCGCTGTTGAACGCGTCGCGGGCCTTGTCGAACTCCGGGCTGTCGATGTCCCGGTCAGCGGCGTCGGTCTCCTTCATCCCCAGGTTGATCAGCTTCATCACCTGGTCCCGACGCACCGGCTCCGGCTCGGGGCGCTTGCGGCCGAACATCAGGCGGCCTTGCCGCGCGTCTCGGCCAGGGTCTTCGGCGCCACCAGACCGGTGGCCCGGTAGGAGAACGCCAGCCGGCCGTTCGAACCGACGTAGGGCGTCACGTTCAGGCCCTCGAACTCCACCCGCTCGAACGGACCCACCGGCGGCACCGGCTGGTGATCGGCCAGGATCTTGATCGCCACCTCACGCGACCGCGACCCCAACTCCGGGTCCATGTCCATCACCCGGCACTGCCACACCCGCTGCCCCGTCACCTTGTCCTTCGCCGGCGTCCGCTGACGAGTCGCCTCGTTGAAGTCCTGCGCCTCCGCAATCGAGTCCGGCACGAACACCGCGCCATGCGGAAAGACCGCCTCGAACGGAACCGAGAACCGAGTACCACCACGAAGAGCCACGGATTCCTCCTTCAGCGCAATGCGCTTTCTGCTCAGCCGGACCCATCCGGTAGAGCTTGTGCACCAGGCTTGACTTGCCTGGCTAGCCAAGTGGCATGCACCGAGGTTAGGCCGCCTTGGCTAGTCAGGTCAAGAGTTGGAGTCGGGGTTTCCTAGCTTGGCTAGCCAGCAGGTAGCCTTGACGGGTGACCGAAGACCTGGACTACCTGGGTGAACTCGACCCCGATGACCCGAAGCAGGCGTCACAGCAGATCGCAAACAAGCTCCGGGCCGCGATCCTTACGCGCCGACTGGCGCCGGGCGACAAGTTGCCGTCGCAACCTGAACTTGCTTCCCGCTACGGGGTGGCACGGGAGACCATCAAACGAGCGCTAGAGGTGCTCCGCTCAGAACGCCTCATCATCACCCGGCAAGGCAGCGGCGCTTTCGTTCGCGCCCAGACGCAACGGGCAGTGGAGCTACGACCCCACATCGAAGCAGCGTTCGAGCGAGCCCACGTCACCATCGACTTCGCCGGCTTTTCTGGCGAGACCCTGCGAGACGCCCTGGCCGAGGTGCTGGACAAGGTCCGCGTTGGTCGCCTCGCCCCGGAGACGATCGCAGTACGTGTGCTCGTCTCCGACATGTCCGTCCCCATGGCGCTACCCGCCAGGGCTGAGACACAGTCTGACGATCCGGCCGTCCGGGAACGAGCTGACCGCATCACCCGCAGGGCTGTCGACGGCATTGTTGATCAGGTCACGGAGCTAGGCGACCTGGGCTTGATTCGTTCGGCCACGGTCGAGGTGCGGATGCATCGCGGTTCACCGCAGTTCAAGCTCTACGTCCTCAACGGTGAAGAGGTGTTCTTCGGCTTCTACCCCGCCGTCGAACGGACCGTCACCATCAAGGGCGAGCCCACCGCCATCTACGACCTCATGGGCAAGGACGTCCCGCTCTTCCACTACGCCGTCACCGACGACGACACCTCGCACGGCACTCAGTTCGTGGAAGCGTCCCGCCAGTGGTTCGACTCCCTATGGTCGACCATCGCCTATCGGCACGAAGGATGACCGCCAGCCTGGAGCAGCTGTGCCGGGATGTCCGCGCGTTGCTGCTCGACTTCGACGGGCCGGTATGCAGCATCTTCGCCAACTACCCAGCACCACAGGTTGCGAGGGAGCTCCTCGACCTACTAGTGAGCCAGGGCTTGGCGCTCACGAACGAGCTAGCCGAAGAATCGGACCCCCTGGAGGTGCTGAGGCACACCGGCAGCTCGTCGGATCAGGAGTTGACCCGACTCGTCGAAGACGCCTTGATCGCAGCTGAGGTGAAGGCGGCATCGACGTCGGAACCGACCGCCTACGGGCGAGAGGTCATCGTGGCCGCGCGCCAGCTGCACCTGCCAATCGCGGTGGTCAGCAACAACTCGCCCCAAGCGGTGGACGCCTACTTGAGAGAGCACCGACTGAGCCAGCACGTCGCCAAGACTGTTGGCCGAGCATACGCCGATCCCTCGCGCATGAAGCCGAACCCGACGCCCATCGTTGACGCGGCGGCATCCCTTGGAGTCGTTCCGGCGCTGTGTGTGTTGGTCGGCGACTCGCTCTCCGACATCGAGGGAGCGAAAGCCGCAGGCACTCGTGTGATCGGGTATGCGAACAAGCCCGCAAAGGTGGCGGCGTTCCAAGAGGCGGGTGCGGACGCGGTGGTTACGTCGATGCGGCAAATCGCGCAGGCCCTCATGCAGGTCGAGGGTCTTTGATCTTTCCTGGTTGCTTCGTATCGCCGGCAGATGATGACCATGGGGGAGGAACCGCACGGATGGCGACCGCACCGAGTCCGGGCAGCGACAAGGCCGGCGCGGGGATGGCCCTGGGTGCTTGGGGCACTCGTGGGGCTTGCCTGCGTCGGCCTTGTTGCTGTGCCCGCGTCCTGGGCGGTGCGGAAGCAGCTAGAAGCGGAGCGCGGTGAGGCGACGCCGGTTGGCCAACGAGCCGCGGTCGTGGCTGTCACCGCTTCCATCTCTGACGCCAGCTGGTCTGTTTCTCGGCCAGCCGCCCATCGCGTGTCGATAGACGGCTGGCCGAGAGGCGGCTAGCTACCGCACGAGCTGATCAGGCCGGTGATTGCGGTGATCGCCGTAGCTGAGGCAGCAATGAGCGTGGCTACCTCGCCGATCGTCGGCTTGCGGCGGGCCGAATCGCTGGAATTCCCATCGCGGGAACCACCGAACCTGCGAACGGTCGTTAGTCTCATCGTCTTGCGTCTCTCCCTCGCAGTGGGCTGGGCGCAGGGCAGGGGCGGCACTCGCGGACCAAGCAGGGTGCCGCCCCCTTCTGCACGGGCTGTGTCCGCCCGCTTAATGTGAAACGAAACGACCGTGCAAAAAGTGATTGGCCAGTCAGGGCGAATTTTCGGGGTGTTTTGCCCGTTTTTATTACCACTTAGCGCTATTCGGCAGAGCGTCTATCAGGCGGGTGCAAGTTGCATATGGCAAAGATGATCTTCGCATGAGGGGTAACGGAAAGTAGTTTTCTGGCGACCAATGGCTAATGAGGCGGGGAGCCAGTGGGTGACCACATGCGAAGCGTCAGCGCCCGAGGAGGTAGTGCCGCCATTTCCTCTGACATAGCCCTCGGAGACAGCCGGGAGAGATGGGTGCCGTGAGAACCTTGTCCCCTGGAGCGCTGTCCGTGATCTGTTGCCGAATTGGCCTGTACTAGATCAAGCGCGCTCCGCGCGGCGCGGGCCGGGGCGCGGCAAACGGCTCCTGCGGAGCCGCCGCCCCGGCGCAAGGGCGCCGGGGCGGAAAATCAACCGGCCCGAA
This sequence comes from Micromonospora sp. WMMB482, assembly GCF_019038635.1. Taxonomy (NCBI): domain Bacteria; kingdom Bacillati; phylum Actinomycetota; class Actinomycetes; order Micromonosporales; family Micromonosporaceae; genus Micromonospora; species Micromonospora sp. WMMB482. Next base: position 2,404,514 of record NZ_JAHOPD010000020.1, read on the forward strand.
CCCCACGCCCCGCCCCGCGCGTCACACATTGGGTCAGTGAGACGACCGGTGACGAGTCCCGAAGGACGACCAGGGCCAGGCGAACACCTTCCACCGATGCCGACGATCCCGAGGCAGCACGAGATCCGGCAGGCCAACCGCGGCGGAGGAAGTTGCCGAACGGTTCCGCACGGTCGCCCAGGCCCCGGAGTGGGGAAGAGGTGGAGGTGGTGTGGGGTGGTGGGGTGAGGGAGGAGTGAGGTTAGAGCTGTGCCTCCGGCGGGGGCCAGACGACTCCGGGATGGAGTTGCCGAACGGTTCCGGTCGGAGAGTGGTTGATGTGGGATGCCATCCCGCCAGCCACCGACCCAGGCAAGCCGAGCGGGCCAGGGCCAGGGTGACAAGGTCGTACGTCCGGTAGGGCGCTCCACCTTGTCACCCTGGCCCTGGCCCGCTCCACGGTGTGTGGGTCGGCGGCAGACGGGATGGCTACAGACCGCTGATGGGGGTAGCTGGAGGCGACTGTTTAGATATCAGGTGATGCGAGGCCCGCTCTGCTGGGTGCGTTCAGCCATCGAGTGAGGCTAGCCGTATTGAACACGGGATCGCCCTTCCTCCACTTGCGGACGCGTATCCCGTTGATCACGGCGGTGGGCTCGGGGCATCGAGGCTCGGCTACCGCGACTTTGAGTGGCACGAAAGTCCCTGACGTCGGCACTGGAAGCGCTAACGACGCTGCCGCGGCTTGCGAGCGTCTACGTGTTCCACCAAACAGGAGGTAGCTCTCGGGTGCGAGCATGTCCGCGGCTCCACCATTTGCGCGAACCCTCTTCATGCTATCTTTTTGCTGAGCTGCAGCTTCAATTGAAGACCGGTTTACTAGCCGGCCCTCTGCGCGCCGCATCAACTCTGCTACACGTAGCGACCCCGCTGGGTACGATGCGATGGCGGATCGATCTTCGTCGGAGAGTAGCAGCATGGTGTTCTCGGGCAACGGAGCGTTCTTGAAGAGCCAACGCACTGCTCCGAGGTGAGCCGAAAGGATGCTCCGCTTCTGATCTCTGTTGGGGGCGCCAAGGATCTCAAGGTTGGCCCGCACTACGCCGTAGTTCCAACGCGCAGCAGCATCGTTCGCGTGGAGGAGCATGCACAGCTTTCCTTGTGCTTCGATCGGTATCATCCACCCGCCTACGGTCATCGAATATTTGGCATCAACGTCGTGGCCGGCGATGGTGAAGTCTAGCTGATTGCCGTCCTCAAAGTTGAAGTGGCGCTGCAAATTGATCTCGACCAGACTTCCAATGTGCGTGCGCTCAGTCTTGGCCAATTGATCGAAGCTAAATCGACCCGTTCGCTGGCCGTCATAGATTTGGTCGAAAGTCTCGCGTAAAACCTGACTGGTGCGGCTACCGTCTGGGTCCAGTCTGAGCAGGTGCTGCACCACCTGTTCGACCGCGATGTCCGTCGTCATGCGGTCAAGCTAGCGAGCGTGGCTCCCCATCACTCCAACCACCCCTCCAACGCCCATGGAGGCCTGGCAATGATCCGTTTTGCGGATGCAGTTCTACCTCAGTGGCTCTTGCGGCTACTGAAGGTGCCGCTTGACTTGCGCTGCGATCGCCGCCGCCAAGCCTGACGGGACGGCGTTGCCGATCTGCTTGGCGATCTCAGTCTTCGTGCCACACCACAGGTAGTCCTTCGGGAAGTCCTGCAGCAATGAAGCCTCGTAGTGGGTGATGACTCGGTTGACCCGCCGGTCCCGGTCGTACGGATCCCACTGCGGGTGCAGGTACTGGCCCTTCTCGGGCTTGAAGAACTCCGTGCGGATGGTCAACGACGGGGCGTCCCAGCGCATCCGCCCCATAACATCCGTCGTACCCGTCGACTTCTCACGCCAGCATCGAGGCAGCAGGTGCGATGGGACGTCGAACCTCCCGCCGCCCGGAGGCACGTGGTCGTACCGGTCCAGGGAAAGCTGCGTCGGCTGCCGGCCGAAGTGGATGTCCATCCCTTTGAAGAGTCCGGGGATCCGCTCGCCGAAGTACTCGGTAAAAGCCCGCGGCAGCTCGGTGGTCGCCGGTCGCTCATCGATGCCACCGATGCGGCTTCGAACGGTCTCCCAAGGCAGCAGATCGCCGGTCGGCACCCGGGCGTGCGTCGGCCGCGGCAGATCGATCTTCCCGACGCGAGAGCCAATGACGATGGTGCGCGGGCGCCGTTGGGCGACGCCGTAGTCGGCGGCGAGTAGGACGCCGTAGCTCAACTCGTAGTCCTTGATGATGCCGTGGTCCGCCTCGCTGAGCAGCAACTGGAATTCACTACTCCTGGAGAACCGCTGGACGTTTTCGATCACGAAAGCCTGCGGCCTCGCCGTCACGACGAAGCGGAGGTACTCCTTCCACAGCTTGTTGCGGGGATCGTTCACGTCCTTGCTGCCGAGGTTGGAGAACCCCTGGCAGGGCGGGCCGCCGATGATGACGTCCGCCTCGGGGATCTGGTCCTCGGTCACGTCGGCGATGTCGCCCCAGTGGGTATGGGCTTCCCCGAAGTTGGCGGCGTACGTCGCCGCTGCAGAGCGCTCCCACTCCACTGCCAGAACCGACCGGAAGCCTTCACGATGGAACCCGACGGTCATCCCGCCGCACCCTGCGAAAAGATCGATCATGCTCGGCCGCTCGCTCATCTGCAACATGCTAGATGCCCTCCCGCCAGGAACCCCGCCGGCATGCCGAAGGAGAGTCGAACAAGTGTCTGATGTCTCGTGGGCGTCGTCCCACGGTGTACGCAAGTCGATGCAGTCCAACACCGGCCGTGACACGAAGCCGGAACTAGCGTTGCGGCGCGCTGTGCACGCCTTGGGGCTCCGGTACTTCGTCAGCCGACGCCCGATCCGCTCAGTCCGCCGAGCCGCCGATCTAGTATTTCCGCGCCTGCGGTTGGCGGTCTTCTTGGATGGGTGCTTCTGGCACGGGTGCCCCCAGCACCACACCGTGGCCAAGACCAACGCGGCCTTCTGGGCTGAGAAGGTAACCACCAACCGCCGCCGCGATGCCGACACCGATGCGCGGTTGACCGCCGAAGGGTGGACTGTGCTGAGGATCTGGGAGCATGAGGCGCCTGCCGAAGCTGCTGATCGCGTCGCGGAGACCGTGAAGCGACTGAGCGGTGGGTCAACCTCGCGCACCTGATCAGGAGCGTGGCTGTACAGCCATCCGTACAGCCAAGCCTGCCGACTGGTGCAGTCATGAGCGGACGCGAGCCGACGGGACGAGTAGGTCAGCCGCAGTGGCCGACGCCAACTGACAACCGTCTTGATCTTTGCAAGGCAGGGGTTAGGGGTTCGAGTCCCCTGGGCTCCACCACATCATCCGGCCAGGTCATGGCCTACTTTCCCTCCTCCGTTGGCTCCCCCTCGGATTGAGGATCATCTTTGGTAGTCAGCGGACCGTCAGCAGATTCTTCGAAGACGCGGCGCACCGACTCGTGGAAATCGGCCGGCGTGTGCGTGTAGACGCCTGTCGTGGGGGTTCGGGTTTGCGGACGCTGAATCTAGTGATGGGTTCGGTGGTGGCGCGGGCGACTTCGGTACGAGCTGATCGTCGTAGATGCGAAAGGTGGCGTCGGCGGCTTCGACGGTCAGGGTGCGCCCAGCGAGGCGGATGCCGGCCTGAATGCGTTGCCCGGCGATGGCCAGAGCACCGCAGGCGCTGACCCGCCGGACGACGCGCAGTGGTTCGGACGAATTTCCGCCCAGATGGTGGACGGCTTGCAACACAACCTTCAGCAGACGAAGACCTCGACCACGTCATACGCGCGCCGGTAGCCTCGGCCTTATGCCGAACATCAAGGACCTTGAGCCACTGATCGGTCGCTGGAGCCAGGTCGTTGACGCGCCGCGGCACGTCGAGGAGAAGATCAAGGGCGATATGACGCTGGAGTGGCTCCGTGGCGAGAAGGTGATCCTCCAGCGCTCGATCGCCGAGAACCCGATGTTTCCCGAGGGCGTCGTCCTGATCATGGCCGCCGACGAAGACGCCGAGGGCGACTTCACCGCGCACTACTTCGACTCCCGCGCGGTTTCGCGCGTACTCCATATGAGCTTCCAGGACGGCGTCTGGAAGTGGTGGCGCCACGCGACCGACCCGGACGATTTCGATCAGCGTTTCGAAGGCACGCTCTCAGAAGACGGCAAGACGATCGACAGCTCCTGCTACCTCGTCGAAGACGGCGAGTGGATCCACGACTTCGACGTCACCTACACGCGGGCCTAGGTTCTGTCTCGCGGATCATGGCCGTCGGGGACGGTGCTCGGCAACCTCGGTCACGGTGGCGCCGCACCTGGCCGACGTCGGCTGTGTCCAGGTCGATGGTGACGAATTCCCGGATGTCCTTGTACACCTTGCGTTCGACCGTTTGGCATGCCTCGTTGAGCCCGGGCGTTGCCGCCTGAGCCGCCGCGGGCGCTGCCGGAATCAAGAAGGCCAGCGCCATCAAGGCGCCGGCCGCGATCTTCCGCATGCGGTTTTCCTCCCCGTGAGAAATCAAAACATGGAGATGTTACCGGTCGACCGCCCGCTTGATCGCCGCCACCCGCGCCGGCAGCGCGCCGGCGGGCACGTCGACGAGATCGAATCCCGCCTCCCGGTACGTCAGCTCGTGGACCCGCTCGAAGACGAGTGACTCCTCGAAGCTGATCCGGCGGGCGGCGGTCGCCTCGACGAAGCCCTGATTCCGTACGAAGAAGGCGGTCCGCTCGTACCGGCGATCCGTTGTCATGCGCTCGACCTCGTCCAGCAGGGCGGGTGGCGGTGTCATGCCCAGGTGGCGGCACAACGCGAGGGTGCAGACGGGCGAGCGGTCGTGGAAGACCACGAGGTCGGTATGGACGTCGGCTCGGCGCCGGCGCCTCTGCTGGAGGTCCAGCACCCGGTCGGCGAAGTCCGGCTCACGCCACGGCTCCGGTCGGCCGAGCGCCTGGTCGAGCGCGATCACGTCGGTCGCGGCCTCCTCCACGACGGGATAGCCGTCGATCTCCAGGTGGCGCAGGAGCGCAGTCTTACCGGAGCCGGGAGCGCCGGTGAGGATGTATCCGGGCATGACGTCCTCCGATGCGTGGAAAGCCGCTTGATAGGCAAGCCGCAACTTGCATATGCTGGATGACGTGGGCGATCTGTACCAGGCGCTGGCCGACCCCACCCGCCGCCTGATCCTCGACGAGCTGACCGAGCGCGACGGTCAGACCCTGTTCGAGATCTGCGGCCGACTGGCCACCAAGCACCAGGTCGGCTCGTCCCGGCAGGCGATCTCCCAGCATCTCGACGTCCTGGAGGCCGCCGGTCTGATCGTCACGCGGCGGCAGGGTCGCTACAAGTTCCACCACCTCGACACCCGGCCGCTGCGGTCCATCACTGAGCGATGGCTCAGGTCCGCCGAACCCACCCAGGAGAACCCGTGAGAATCAACCTGACCAACGTGTACGTCGACGACCAGGCCAAGGCCCTGCGCTTCTACACCGAGGTGCTGGGCTTCGTGAAGAAGACCGACGTGCCGACCGGGGAGTACCGCTGGCTCACGGTGGTCTCGCCCGACGCCCCGGACGGCGTGGAGCTGCTGCTGGAGCCCGACGCCCACCCGGCCGCCAAGGCGTTCAAGGAGGCGCTCGCGGCCGACGGCATTCCGCTGACGCAGTTCGCGGTGGACGACGTGGCCGCCGAGCACGACCGGCTGCGCGGCCTCGGCGTGCTGTTCACCCAGGAACCCGTCGACATGGGCCCGGTGACCACCGCGGTGTTCGACGACACCTGCGGCAACCTGATCCAGATCGCACAGTACCGGTAGCGGGTCGGCAGTGGCCGGACCGTGGCGGAGCCCGGCACTGGCGGCCGCGGTGGCGCGCCTGGAGGACGAGATCCGGGACGCCTGGGCGCGGCTGCGCGCTGAGCTGGACGTGGCGCCGGGCTCGCCCGAGGAGAGCGAGCTGGCCTGGCTCGTCATCGACGACCCCGGGGCGTACGACTGGCGGACTGTGGACGGGGCGGTGGACCGGCTGACCTGTCCCGACTGCGGGGCACGGCTGAGCGCCGGACCGGTGACGTGCACGACGTGCGAGTTCTGCCACCGGATGCGGTTCGGCGCCCGGGAGCGGGACCGCCCGCACGTGCCGCCCGGCCACGAGCACGCGTTGCGCGTCGCCACGGCGGTGACCCGCAGCCGGCACCGCTACTCACCTCGGGCGCGGGTCGGCTACGAACTGGTCCTGCCGGATCTGCTGGCCGGTTCCCTGCCCACGACTCCCCAGGCCCAGGCTGCCAAGGCACTCATCAACACGTTGACCGACGACGAGTGCGACCGGGTCGCGAGCCTGGCCGAGGTCGCGGAGTTGGCGAGAGGGCGTTGACTCCGCTGCGCACCGGCGCGGCTGCGCGGTGACGGGTGGGCGTCAGCCGAGCCGGTCGAGCAGCTCGCGGCTGCGGCTCACCACCAGCGCTGTCGCCTCCTTGTCGTACGAGGGCAGCGAGCTGTCGGTGAACAGGTGCCGGTCGCCGGGGTAGACGTACAGCTCGCCGCGCTCGGGACCGACGATCGACACGAGCTCGCGGGCGGCGTCCACGTCCCCTTCCAGCCCGAAGAACGGATCCCGCTCCATGCCGTGCACCTGCACCGCCACCCGGTCGGGCCAGGGGGCGATCGCCCACTCGCCGGTCACCGGCAGGCAGGCCTCGTAGAGCAGGGCGGCCCGGGCGCCGGCCCGGGTCTGGGCGAGTCGCTGGGCGATGGCGGCGCCCCAGGAGACGCCCGCGTAGACGAGGTCGGCGGGCAGGTCGGCGACGAGCGCGTCGGCGCGCCGGTCGAGGGCGTCGCCGCCGATCCGCTTGATCAGCGCGGCGCCGTCCTCGATGGTGGCCGGCCGTTCGCCGTCGAAGAGGTCGGGGGCGTGCACGGTGTGCCCACCGGAGCGCAGGGAGTCGGCGAGCGCGCGGACGCCGTCCGTGAGCCCTTGAATGTGGTGGAAGAGCACGATCTCGGCCATCACTACACTCCTGAGTTGTCGGACCAGAGTTATCGAACGAACCATAATCTTAGAACGGTCGAGAAATGTCGGTCAATCAGCAGATCCCGGACTACGACCTCGACGACCTGCTCGTGGTCACCGGTCCGGAGCAGCTGCGCGCGCTCGCCGACCCGCTGCGGAGCACGCTGCTCGAACTGCTCCTGGAGCGCGCCGCCACTGTCAACGAGATGGCCCGCGCCGTCGACCGGCCCAAGAGCAGCGTGGCGTACCACGTGAACCAACTGGTGGACGCCGGCCTGCTGCGCGTGGTGCGGACCCGCCGGGTACGCGCCATCGAGGAGCGGTTCTACGGGCGGGTGGCCCGCACCTACTACGTCGGGGCGCTCAGCCGGGCGGAGGACAAGCAGGTGGTGTCCCGGATCAACGGGCTCGCCGAGGCAGCCGCCGAGGCGGCCGCCGCACACGCCGCCGACGAGCTGCGGTGCACGCTCGTGCACGCGCGTATCCCGATCGAGGACGTCCGCGAGTTCTGGACGGAGGTGCAGGCGCTGGCCCGGCGGTTCGCGCAGATCCCCCGCGCCGGAGACCAGGTGTACGGCTTCGCCGCCGGCCTCTACCCCACCGACGCGCCCACGCTGCCGGACACGGACACGGACACGACACGGACCGCGGCCGGACCGACTAACTCCGACCGGTATGACTCTCCGGCATAAATATGCCCCAGAGTCATATCGCACATCAGGAAGATGTCTGCGCGGCCGCGACACGCCCGAGCCGTTGAGCTGTCACCGAGCCGGGCTGCGCCGTCGGCAGGGTCTTGCCGGGGCGGCGAACCGGGCAGGCTAGCGTCGGAAGCGTGAGCACCGGATCCCCGCGCGTCCTGCCGGCCGAGCGCGGCATCGACGAGGCAGCCGCCGTCCTGCGCGCCGGCGGGCTGGTCGCCTTCCCCACCGAGACGGTCTACGGGCTGGGCGCCAACGCGCTCGACGCCCGGGCCGCGGCGCGCATCTTCGAGGCGAAGGCGCGGCCCAGCTTCGACCCGCTGATCAGCCATCTCGCTGACGCCGCCGACCTGGTCGCGCTGGTGGGCGAGGTGCCCGCGGCGGTGTCCGCGCTGGCGAAACGCTTCTGGCCCGGCCCGCTCACCCTGATCGTGGACCGGCCGCAGATCATCCCGTCGATCGTCACCTCCGGCCTGGACACCATGGCGGTACGCGTACCGGACGAGCCGTCGGCGCGGGCCCTGATCGCGGCCGCGGGCGTACCGGTGGCCGCGCCGAGCGCCAACCGGTTCGGTCAGCTCAGCCCGACCCGGGCCGAACACGTGGTGGCCGGGCTGGGCGGCGCGGTGGACGTGGTGCTCGACGGCGGTCCCACCCGGTGCGGGATCGAGTCGACGATCGTGGACGCGCGAGGCGAGCGGCCGGTGGTGCTGCGGCTGGGCGCGCTGCCGGTCGAGGCGCTCGTCGAGGCGGTCGGCCCGGTCGAGGTGCGCCAGGGCAACTCCGGCCAGCCGGTCGCGCCCGGGACGCTGGCCGCGCACTACGCCCCGCGTACCCCGTTGCGGATGGGCGGGGCGGCCGAGCCCGGCGACGGCCGGCGTGGATTCCTGGCCTTCCGGGAGCCACCGGCGGACGGCGACTGGGCGGCGGTGGAGGTGCTGTCGCCCGACGGCGACGTGACGGCCGCGGCGGCACGCCTGTTCGACGCGCTGCACCGGCTCGACGCGGCAGGGGTGACCGAGATCGTCGCGGAGCCGGTGCCGGAGACCGGCGTGGGCCGCGCGATCAACGACCGGCTGCGCCGGGCCGCCGCCACCTGGCACTAGAACCGGGCCGCGTCACCTCAGGCGTCTTGCCCTTCGCCGGACCCCTGATCGGGACGCCCATGCGAACCGGGCTGCGGCAGGCGGTCCACCAGCCTGGTCAGCGCGCCGTTGGCGAACGTCGCGCCGAGCGCCGAGCCGGTGGCGATGGTCCAGCCCACCGGGCCGAGCGGGGTGCAGCCGAAGAAGTGGCTGACCCCGGGCGTCTGCACCACCGCCACGAGTACACCGACCGACGCGGCGGTGGCGGCGAGCACGCTGGGGCTGGTGCCGCCGGCCAGTACGGTCTGGCCGAGCTGGGTGCCGATCAGCGAGGCGAGCGCGACCGTGCCGGCGCGCCGCTGGGTGCCGGTCCACCGGGCGATCGTCCAGCCGGCGGTCGCGCCCAGCGTGGTCGACGCCGCGCGCAGCCCGATCTCCCGGGTCATGGTGACGCCGAGCGACGAGTCCGGCCCCTCCCGGAGCAGGTGGTCGGCGCTGTCGTCGGCGGGCGGGCGGACCGCGATGGCGAGCGCGGGTGCCAGGTCGGTGAGCAGGTTGACCAGCAGTAGTTGCCGGCCGTTCAGGGCGGACCGGCCGGTCGCGGCGGCGGTCAGCACGCTGAACGCGATCTCACCGAGGTTTCCGCCGACCAGGATGCTCAGGGCGTGCCGTACCGACGACCACATGGCCCGTCCCTCGACGAGCGTGGCGATGATCGTCTCCAGCCGGTCGTCGGTGACCACCAGGTCGGCGGCGGCGCGGGCGGCCGGTGTGCCGCGCTGGCCGAGCGCGATGCCCACGTCGGCGAGCCGGATCGCGGGCGCGTCGTTGGCGCCGTCGCCGGTCATCGCGACCGTGCGGTCCTGGCGCTGCAACGCCTGGATGATCCGTACCTTGTGCGCGGGCGTGCAGCGCGCCACCACATCGGTGGCCATCAGGCGCTCGGCGAGCGCCGCGTCGTCCAGCCGGTCCAGGTCGGTGGCGGTGACCACGCGCTGGCCGCCGTCGTCCGGGCTGATCGCGGCGGCGATCGCCTCGGCGGTGGCCGGGTGGTCACCAGTGATCATGACGGTGTGCACGCCCGCGGCCCGGATCCGGGCCACCGCCGGCCGAGCGCTCTCCCGCACCCCGTCGGCGAGCGTCAGGAAACCCACGAAGACCAGCCCGTCGACCTGCTCGTCGCTGACCTGGTCCGTGGAGACCGGGCACTCGGCCACGGCGAGGATGCGGTGCCCGGCACCGGCCCGACCGGCCAGCATGGCTTGCACCTCCTCGCGTCCGGCCGCGTCCAACGGACGGTCACCCTGGGCGGTGCGCCGGGACGCGCAGCGCGGCAGCACCGACTCGGGGGCGCCCTTCACGCTCAGCAGCAGGCCGTCGGCGGCGCGCCCGACGAAGGCGCTGTAACCCCGGGACGGCTCGAACGGCAGCCCGGCCGTGGCGGTCCAGCCCGCCGCACCGGTCCGCTCGTCCACCCCGGCGGCGTCCGCGCCGTGGCGTACCGTGCGGTCGGTCTGCTGCGGCAACTCGTCCGGGTCGTCAGCGGCCGGGGTGGCCCGCACCGCGGCGGCCAGCGTCGACCGGAGCGGCTCGTCGAGTTCGTCAAGTGCGGCGTACCGGCCGTCGCCCGCACCCACCCCCGCCAGCAGCAACTTCCCCTCGGTGAGCGTGCCGGTCTTGTCGAAGCAGAGCACGTCGACCCGGCCCAGCGCCTCGATGGTCCGGGGGTTGCGGACCAGGGCGCCGTGCTCGGCCAGCCGCCGCGCCGCCGCCAGCTGCGCGGCGCTGACCAGGAACGGCAACCCCTCCGGCACCGACGCCACGGCCAGGTTCGCGGCGGTCGCCGCCGTTTCGGCAAGGGGTACGCCCCGAAGCAGCCCCGCTCCGGCGACCGCGATCGCCGAGGCGGCCGCAAGGGGTACGGCGCTGCTGGTCAGCTTGCCGAGCCGCGCCTCCACGCCACTGGCGGGCGGGGCCTGCCGGGCCATGGCGAGGCTTCGCCCGGCCTCGGTCTGGGATCCGGTGGCCACCACCACCGCGGTGCCGAGCCCGGCAGCGACAGTGGTGCCCTCGAACAGCATCGAGTGCCGGTCGGCGATGGCCGCCGCCACCACCGGTTCCGGGCTCTTCGCCACCGGCAGCGACTCGCCGGTCAGTGACGACTCGTCCGCCTCCAGCCCGTCGCTCGTCAGCACCCGGCAGTCGGCCGGTACGGCGTCGCCGGAGCTGACGGTGATCACGTCGCCGCGTACCAGCTCCTCGGCGGGCACCACGCGCTCGGTGCCGTCGCGCAGCACCCGGGCGGTGACCGCCGAGCGGGACAGCAGCTCGACGAGGGACCGTTCGGTGTTGCGCTGGTGCACCGCGCCGACCAGCGCGGAACCGCCCACCACGCCGCCGACCAGTGCGGCGTCGACGAGCGAGCCGAACGCGGCGGAGAGCGCCGCGCCGGCGGCCAGCACCGGGGTGAGCGGGTTGGACAGTTCGTCGACGAACGACCGGAGCAGCCCGGCCGGCCCGTGCTCGTCGCCGACCTCGACACGCCGGCGTCGGGCCGCCTCCTCCTCGGTCAGCCCGGACGGACCGGTGCCGAGCTCGTCCAGGACGGTCTGCGCCGGCATGAGGTGCCAGGCGGTGAGCGCGGGCATCGGGGCGCCGGTACGGTCCGGCAGCCGGTGCGCCCGGAACACGCCGTGCGCGAATGCGAGCGCCGCGGCGCCGTTCACGGCGGCGAGCGTCCGGCCGGGCAGGCGCCGGCGGTCGGCGGTGAACGCGCCGAGCGCGCCGAGCCCGCTGCCGGCCATGGCGATCCGGATGTTCTGCTCGGTCGTCCGGCGGGCCACCCCGGCGGCGTCCACGAGCAGGGCGGGTACCCGCAGGTCGTCGCCGACGAGCAGGTGCGCGCCCCACGGCGGCAGGTCGTCCGGGCCGTGCACGCCGAGACCGCAGTCGGACACGGCGAGCGCCGACCGCTCACCGGAGACCACCATCACCACCGCGCCCTCGCGTTGCAGGTCGCGCACCGCGTCGGCGAGCCGGGCCCCACCGGGCACGAGCAGGTCCGCGAAGTCGTACCGGCCGTCGTCCGCGCCGCCGACCACGAGCCGCAGGCCCGCCTGCCGGGCGGCCGACGTCAGCGCGTCCACGCCGGGCGCGGGCTCCGGTTCGACCCGCAGTACGGCGGCGAGCCGGCCGTTCTCGGCCAGCCCGAGCAGCTGCCCACCGTCGGCGCGCAGCCGGGCGCTGTCCGGGGTGTCCCCGGGATCGTCGGCGCCGAGCCGGTCCAGAGGGCCGATCCGCCAGCCGTCGCCGGTGCGTACCGCGTCCGGCTCGGCCGGGTCGAACAACGCGAACGCCCGGGCGGCGACGTGCCCGGTGTCGGCGTCGGCCAGCGGCGCGAGATCGGCCAGGATCCCCCGGTCCGAGCCGAGCACCGCCGCGTCGAGCACCACCGTGTCGATCCGGTCCAGCTCCCGCAGCACGGTGCGGTCCATCGCGATCACGCCGCGCCGGGCGAGCATCAGGCCGAGTTGGGCGCCGTACCCCTCGCGTCCGGAACCGGGCGCCTTGGGCAGCGAGGACAACGCCAGCGCGGCGGCCCGCTTCGGCCCCAGCACCGGCAGCGCCGCCGCCCCGGCGACCGCGGCGGCCGGTAGCACCCGCTTGGCGTAGCGCTCCGGCTGCCCGTCCGGCACCGGGCACGGCCGCTCGCCGTCCGGCACCCGGGCGATCGCGTGCTCCGGAGCGCCGGTCAGGCGCGGCTCGGCCCGCCGCCATGCCGCCAGTTGAGCAGTGCCCTCGCCCCACTGCACGATCCGATGCGCGCCGTCGAGCACGATCCCGGCCCAGCCGCCGGTGAGACCCTGCACCACCGCCTCGGCCAGCGGGAACAACACCTCGGCGCGCGGGTCGGCGCGGATGCCCAGCCCGGCCAGCGCGTGCAGCTTCGGGTGCAGGTCGACAGCGCTCAGCAGTCCGGCCACCTCGGCGGGAATCGGGGTCAGCGGCAGCACCCGGGTGGCCGCGGAGATGCCCAGCCCGAGCACGTCGGACAGCAGCGCGCCCAACGTCCGCGCCGTGCGCGGACCGTCCTCGGGCGGCTGCGGCGGATCGATATCCGGGTCCGGCTCGTACGGGCAGGTCCGCTCGACGCGCGCCACGGTGGCGATCAGGTCCCGTAGTTTCGGTGCGGGTTCCCCGGTTGCGACCACCACCCGGCCGGACGGCGCGTTCACCCGCGCCCAGTCCACCCCCGGCATCGACTCCAGCGCCGCCTCGACCTGGCGGGCGAGCCGGTCACCGCCGTCCTGGCAGACGCCGTGCACCTCGATGTGGTGGCGGCCGTCCTGGGACGACCACACCCGGCGGCTGGTCAGCCCGGTGAGTCGGGCCAGCCGGGCCGCGGCCGTACCGACGCTGCCCGCCACCTCGGTGACCCGGGCCGGCACGGCGTCAGTGGGCAGGGCCGACCCGACGGTACGCGCGACGCGCGCGGCGGTCTCCGGCACGACAGTCGGTGACAGCAGGAGACCGGCGAACCGTCCCAGCGTCATCTCGCCTCCCGGTCTCGTCCCGGCGGCCCGACTTCCCGGGGCGGCGTCCGTTATGCCACCCCGACGGCAGAAGTTTCCGGCGTCGCCCCGCCGCTTCCGCCGGACGAGACGCGCGACACAGTTGACCTCAACCGGGGGTGAGGTCCGAGGCTGAACGCCATGACCAGCACCACCGCCGTACCGGCTGATCCACCTGTCGACCTGTGGTCGCCGCGCCTGCGGGCGATGACGGTGGGCAGCGTCGCCCTGGTGTCCCTGCTCGCGTTCGAGGCGCTGGCGGTGGGCACCGCCATGCCCACTGTGGCGCGCAGTCTCGACGGGCTCGGCCTGTACGCCCTGGCGTTCGGCGGTTCGTTCGCCTCCGGCGTGGTGGCGATGGTCGCCTCCGGCATCTGGTGCGACGCGCGCGGGCCGCGCCCGGCGATGTGGCACGGAGTGGTCTGGTTCGTCGCCGGGCTGGTGGTGGCGGGCGCCGCGACGACCATGGAGGTGCTGGTCGTCGGGCGGGTGGTGCAGGGCTTCGGCTCCGGACTGGTCTCGGTGGCGCTCTACGTGGTCGTCGGTCAGGCGTACCCGGAGCAGTTGCGGCGGCGGATCTTCGCCGCGTTCGCCGCGGCCTGGGTGGTGCCGTCGCTCGTCGGCCCGGCGCTGGCCGGACTGATCGTGGAACACCTGGGCTGGCGGTGGGTGTTCCTCGCGGTGCCGGCGGTGGCGATCCCGGCGGCGCTGCTGGTCCAGCCGGGGCTGCGGGCACTGACCGCCACCGTGGCGACCCGGCCGCCGGCGGGCGCGCTTGCCCGGATCGGCTGGGCCTGCGGGGCGGGGGCGAGCGCCGCACTGCTGCACTACGGGGGGCAGCAGCGCGGCGTGTTCGCCGCCGGCCTGATCGCCGCGGCGCTGGCCGGGTTGCTTGTCTGCGTACCGCATCTGCTGCCGGCCGGCTTCCTGCGCGCGGCCCGGGGACTGCCGACGGTGATCGGCCTGCGCGCGCTGGCCTCGGCGGCGTTCGTCGCCGCCGAGGTGGTGATCCCGCTGATGCTGTCCCGGGAGCGTGGCTTCTCGCCCACCGGCGCCGGTCTGGTGCTGACCGTCGGGGCGCTGTCCTGGTCGGTGGGCTCGTGGATCCAGGGGCGGATCGGCTCACCCCGCTCGGCGGCGACCTTGCCCCGGGCCGGGCTGGCCTGCATCACGATCGGTACGGCGGGCGTGGCGTCGGCGCTGGTGCCCGGACTGCCGGTGCTGCCGGCCGTGCTCTGCTGGGCCGTGGCCGGGTTGGGCATGGGTCTGCTCTATCCGTCGCTGTCGGTGCTCACCCTGGAGCAGTCCGCGCCGGCCGAGCAGGGCCGCAACAGTTCCGCGCTGCAACTGGGCGACTCGCTCGCCGCCGCCACCGTGCTGGCGCTCACCGGCGCGGTCCTGGCCGCCGGTGCGTCCCCCGGCCCGGCCGGCTTCGCGACCACCCTGGCCGTGGCCGCCGCCTGCGGCCTGCTCGGCCTGGTTCTGGCCGGTCGAGTGGTGCCCAGCCCGGCCACCTGAAGCGGCGCCGGTTCTGCCGTCCGTCACGTTTGGTGACGCCACCGCTCGGAAGGCATCACCGGAAAGCGATATGACTCCTGGTCATATTCATGACTGAGAGGTATATCGCTCAGAGGGTGCACGTGGTCCGCGTGGACCTCACTCGCCGTCACGAGCGAGCCGAATTCAGCCTCCGCCGTCCTCCTCGTGCCGCAGGATCGGTGGGTGCGTGGGGTGGCGTTGTCCGGCCCGACGGCGCGCGTCGCCGCCGGTCGGCGCCCCACCGCCCTGGACGCGGCGCTGGGTGGTCACGATCCGCGCCCGAACTCCGTCCTGGATCCGGTCGGACGAAGTGTCGACGGCGCGAAGCCGCCGCGACGCGGGCGGAGCCGGCGGGGAACGACGCGCACGGCGGGTGCGGCGTGAGCGGGAGGAGTGGCGATGCGGGTACTGGTGACCGGGGCGACCGGGCGGCTCGGACGGGTGGCGGTGCCGCGGCTGCGGGACGAGGGCTTCACGCTGCGGGCGGTCAGCCGCCGGGCGCGTACCGGGGACGGGGTCGAGTGGGTGGCCGCCGACCTGGCCACCGGCGCCGGGCTGGCGGAGGCGGTCGCCGGGATGGACGCCGTGCTGCACCTGGCCTCGTCGCCGAACCGGCGTACCCACGACATCGACGTGCTCGGCACCCGCCGGCTCGCCGTGGCCGCCGGTCACGCCGGAGTGCGTCATCTGGTCTTCGTCTCGATCGTCGGCGTCGACCGGGTGCCACTCGGCTACTACCGGCACAAGCTCGCGGCCGAGCAGGTGGTGGCCGCCGGGCCGGTGCCGTGGAGCGTGCTGCGGGCGACCCAGTTCCCGGAGTTCCTGGAGGGCCTGCTCAGCGGTGCGAGCCGCCTCGGCCCGGTGATCGGGGACCGGGCGGTGCTCGCCCAGCCGGTCGACCCCGCCGAGGTGGCGGACCGGCTCGCGGTCCTGCTGCTCGCCGGGCCGTCGAACCGGGTGGAGGACTTCGGCGGACCAGAGGTGCTGCGCTTCGACGAGGCGGCCCGTGCCTGGCTCGCGGCGCGCCGGGTACGCCGTCCGCTGCTGCCGGTCCGGATCCCCGGCCGGCTCGGGCGGGAGCTGCGCGCGGGTGGTCTCACCACGACCGCCACGCCGACCGGTGCCCGGACCTGGGCCGACTACCTCGCGGACACGTACGGGGGAACCGACGGAAGGTGAGAACCGGTCGGATCCGCACCGGCCTACGGTGAGCGCATGCTGGTCTTCGTCGCCACAGTGGTCCTCTACGTCTTCGGTTTCGTCTTCCTCTACGGCGTGATCCGGGTCGGCGTCCGGCACGGCATCGAGGACGCCGAGGCGAACCGTCCCGAGGTGCTGCGCCGCCGGCAGCTCACCACCACCGAGAGCCGGGACTTCGCCCAGGAGAACGCGTTCCTCACCAACCCCAACTGAAGGGCGCGGGCGGGGCCCGGCCGGTCGGCCCGCCGGAGGGGTGCGAGGATCGCGGCATGATGGGGACGCTGAAGACGGAGCCGGCCCGGACCCGGCTCGACCTGCTCGCCCCGCCGGTCGCCGCCGCGGTGCAGGCGTGGCCGGACGAGGCCCCGGTGGACGTGGACGACGTGCTCGTCACTCCGATCGACGCCGACCTGGCCGACACCGCCGCCTTCTGCGAGGCGTACGAGGTGGGGCTGGAGGAGTCGGCCAACTGCGTGGTGGTCGCCGGTAAGCGCGGCGGTGAGACGCGGTACGCGGCCTGTGTCGTGCTCGCCACCACCCGCGCCGACGTGAACGGCGTGGTCCGCAAGCTGCTCGACGTGCGCAAGGCGAGCTTCGCGCCGATGGCCGAGGCGGTGGAGCTGAGCGGCATGGAGTACGGCGGCATCACGCCGATCGGCCTGCCGGTGGACTGGCCGATCCTCGTCGACTCCCGGGTGATCGCCGCGCCGCATGTGATCATCGGCTCGGGCGTACGGCACAGCAAGATCGCCCTGCCCGGGCCGGCGCTCGGTGCGCTGCCCGGGGCGAGGGTGGTGGAGGACCTGGCCAGACCGGCCTAGGCCCTCATCCGCATCGATCTTGTTCCACGTGAAACATCAGGCTGCCGCTTCGCGTTGAGCCACCTCGCGCAGCGCGGCGAGCAGCGTCTCCGGCTCCTGGGCGCCGGTGACCGCGTACTTCCCGGCCAGCACGAACGTCGGCACGCTGGAGACACCGAGCTGGTGGGCGGTGCTCAGGTCGGCGGCGACCTCCCGGCGGCCCAGGTTCGACTCCAGGTACTGCCGCGCCTCGGTCTCGTCCAGCCCGGCCTCGCCGGCCAGCGTGACGAGCGCGTCGACCGAGCCGACGTCGACGCCGTCGTGGAAGTGCGCCCGGTAGAGCCGCTCGACCGTCTCGGCGGAGCGCCCGTGCTCGGTGGCGAAACGCACCAGCCGGTGCGCGTCGAACGTGTTCGCGGCCACCGCGCGGTCGAACCGCAGGTCCAGGCCCGCGCCCGCGGCGACGCCCGTGACGTGCGCGGCCATGCCCTCGGCCTTGTCCCGCCCGCCGAACTTGTCGCCGAGCGCCTCCAGCAGCGGCTTCGGCTCGGTGACCGGCGTCGGGTCGAGCTGGAACGGCCGGAACCGGACCGTCACCTCGCCGTCGTACGACTCCAGTGCCTGTTCCAGCCGGCGCTTGCCGATCCAGCACCAGGGGCAGACCACGTCGGCGTAGATCTCGATGTCCATGACCAGCGACAACCCGCGGGTCAGGAAATCTGTTCCCGGACCTGGCGCTTGAGCCGGGCCAGGATGGCGGTGCCACCGCGTACCCGCAGCGGGCTGATCGCCTGCGCCAGGCCCATCCGCTGGTAGAGGTCGTCGGGTACGGCGAGCACCTCCTCGGCGCTCGCCCCGGCCAGCCCTTCGGCGAGGATGCCGGCGAACGCCCGCGTGGTGGGCGCCTCGGGCGGACAGTCGAAGACAGTGCTCACGGTCTTGTCCGCGTTCACCTCGGCGCGCAGGAAGAACGCGGTCTGGCACTCGGGGACCTGCTCCAGCTCCTCCCGGTTCACACCCTCGGGCAGGGGCGGGATCACGTCCGCGAACTCCAGCAGCATCTCCAGGACGACGTCGCGGGGCGCGGCGGCGAACTCGTCGACGATCTCGGCCAGCTTGGTCGGCATCTCGGGCATGGGTCGAGGCTATCCGCCGCCGCGCGTCGCCACCCGGTGGTGCCGGGCGGGGCCCCGCCGCGCGTGCGGGGCCCGCGCTCACACGTTCGGCGCGGCCTCGCTGATGTCGCTGAGCGCCGACTGGGGGTCGAGCTGCATGGCGAGGTCACCGAGGGAGACGATGCCGACGAGCTTGCGGTCGCTGTCGCACACGAGCACCCGGCGGATGTTGCGCTCGCGCATCAGCGCTGCCGCCTCGTTCGCCGTGCAGTGCTGCTCGATCATCACCACCTCACGGGTGATGATCGAGCCGATGGTGGTGGTGCCGGGGTCGGCGCGCTCGGCCACCGCCCGGACCACGATGTCGCGGTCGGTCAGCATTCCGGCCAGCGTGGCGCCGTCGGTCACCACCACGTCGCCGATGTCCGACTCCTTCATCACCCGGGCCGCCTCGTCCAACGGGGTCTCCGCCGGGAGGTAGACCACCTGCCTGGTCATCACGTCACTGACGCGGAACATGAGAGCCTCCGAACGCTTCGGTCGATCCGTCTGCGGTACCCGGTGGCGCGATCGCTACACCCCGTCGCGGCGCGTCGCGCCCACCTCGTCGCGCAGGCGCTCCACGATGGCCTCCACCGGTAGCTCGGTGCGCTCGCCGGTGGCCCGGTCGCGCAGTTCCACGTACCCCTCGGCCAGGCGGCGGCCGACCACGACGGCGCGCGGGATGCCGATCAGCTCGGCGTCGGTGAACTTCACCCCGGCGGACACGTGCGTGCGGTCGTCGACCAGCACGCGCAGGCCGGCGGCGGCGAGGCGCCCGCCGAGGTCGAGCGCCGCGTCGAGCTGCGGCCCCTTCCCGGCGGCGATCAGGTGTACGTCGCACGGCGCGACAGCGGCCGGCCAGACCAGTCCTCGGTCGTCGTGGTGCTGCTCGGCCACCGCGGCGACCGCCCGGGACACGCCGATGCCGTAGCAGCCCATGGTGGGCCGGACCGGCTTGCCCTCGGGGCCGAGCACGTCGACCGCGAACGCGTCGGTGTACCGGCGTCCGAGCTGGAAGATGTGCCCGACCTCGATGCCCCGCCGGATGGTCAGCTCGCCGTCGGCGCAGGCCGGGCAGGGGTCGCCGGGCCGTACCTCGGCGGCCTCGATCGTGCCGTCCGGTACGAAGTCGCGCCCGCACACCACGTCGGTGGCGTGCCGGCCCTGCTCGTTCGCCCCGGTCAGCCACGTGGTGCCGGGCACGACGCGCGGGTCGACCAGGTAGCGGATGCCGTGCTTGGCCAGGATCTGCGGTCCGATGTAGCCGCGGACCAGTTCGGGGTGCGCGTCCCAGTCCTCGAAGACCGTTACGGTGGCCGGGGCGAGCACCGCCTCGACCCGTTTGAGGTCCACCTCGCGGTCGCCGGGCAGGCCGATCACCAGCGGTTCGCCCTGTTCGGCGCCGGGCCGGCGGACGGTGAGGACCACGTTCTTCAACGTGTCGGCGGCGGTCCAGCCGGTGCGCCCGCCCAGCTTGCGGGCCTCGGCCAGCTCGACCAGAGCGGTGATGGTGGGTGTCTCCGGGGTGTCGTGCACCTCGGCGGGCGGGTGCGCGTCGGGGTCACCGGCGGCCGGGGCGCGGGTCACCACCGCCTCGGTGTTCGCCGCGTAGTCGCAGGCGGTGCAGCCGACGAACGTGTCCTCGCCGACCGGCGTGGCGGCCAGGAACTCCTCCGACGCGGACCCACCCATCGCGCCGGACATCGCGTGGACGGTGGTGAAGTCCAGCCCGAGCCGGGTGAAGACGCGCTCGTAGGCGGCCCGGTGCCGGTCGTACGCCGCCCGGAGCCCGGCGTCGTCCAGGTCGAACGAGTAGGCGTCCTTCATCAGGAACTCGCGCCCGCGCAGCAGACCGGCCCGGGGACGCGCCTCGTCGCGGAACTTGGTCTGGATCTGGAACAGCGTCACCGGGAAGTCCCGGTACGAGGTGAACAGGTCCTTCACCAGCAGCGCGGCCAGCTCCTCGTGGGTCGGCGCGAGCAGGTGGTCGGCGCCCTTGCGGTCGGCGAGCGTGAAGATGTCGTCCCCGTACTCGGTCCACCGCCCGCTGGTCCGGTACGGCTCGGCCGGGAGCAGCGCCGGGAAGTGCACCTCCTGGTCGCCGATCGCGGTCATCTCGTCCCGCACGATCGCGGTGATCCGGTCCAGCACGAGCTTGCCCAGCGGCAGCCAGGTGTAGCCGCCCGGCGCGGCCCGGCGGACGTATCCGGCGCGCAGCAGCAGCCGGTGGCTCGGCACCTCCGCATCGGCCGGGTCCTCGCGCAGGGTCCGGAGCAGCAGGGTCGACGTGCGCAGCAGCATTGCCGCAGCGTACGGCGAGCGCTTGTGCCCCTGCGATCCCTTTCCGCGCTCGTGGCGGGTGAGGTTGTCACAGGGGCGGATGCGCCTAGCTGACCTTCCTGCGGTAGATCGCGGTTGCGGCGGCGTAGGCGGCCAGGAGCAGGCCGACGCACCAGGCGAGCGCGATCCAGACGTCGTGGCCGACGGGTTGCTGCGCGAAGATCGCGCGGAGAGTGTTCACGATCGACGTCACCGGCTGGTTGTCGGCGAACCACGCGACCGGGCCGGGCATCGAGTCGGTGGGGACGAACGCCGAGCTGATGAAGGGCAGGAAGATCAGGGGGTAGCTGAAGGCGCTCGCGCCGTCGACGGTCCTGGCGGACAGGCCCGCGATCACGGCGATCCAGGTGAGGGCGAGGGTGAACAGGATCAGGATGCCGGCGACGGCGAGCCAGCCGGCCACCGATGCGCCCGTCCGGAATCCCATGACCAGCGCGACACCTGTGACGATCACGAGCGAGGCCAGGTTGGCGACGAGTGAGGTCAGGACGTGCGCCCAGAGCACGGAGGGCCGCGGGATCGGCATCGACTGGAAGCGCTCGAAGATGCCGCCCTGCATGTCGAGGAACAGGCGGTACGCCGTGTAGGCGATGCCGGATGCGATCGTGATGAGGAGGATGCCCGGGAGCATGTAGTTGATGTACGACCCGCCGGAGCCGGTGTTGATGGCTCCACCCAGCACGTACACGAAGAGCAGCATCAGCGCGACGGGGGTGACCGCCGTGGTGATGATGGTGTCCGGGCTGCGGAGGATGTGACGCAGGGAGCGGCCGGTCAGGGTTCCGGTGTCGCTCAGGACGTGGGTGGTCATCGCGATTCCTCTCCCGAGGTCTGGCCCACGAGGGCGAGGAAGACGTCCTCAAGGGTCGGTTGCTTCTCGACGTACTCGACCTTCGCGGCCGGGAGGAGTTGTCTCAGCTCGGCGAGAGTGCCGTTCTGGATGATCGTGCCCCGGTGCAGGATCGCGATCCGGTCGGCGAGTTGCTCGGCCTCGTCGAGGTACTGGGTGGTCAGCAGGATGGTGGTGCCGTCCTCGGCGAGCTGCCGTACCGTCTGCCAGACCTCGATGCGGGCCTGCGGGTCGAGGCCGGTGGTCGGCTCGTCGAGGAACACGACCGGCGGGTTGCCGACGAGGCTCATCGCGATGTCCAGCCGCCGGCGCATGCCGCCCGAGTACGTCCCCGCCCGGCGGTTCCCGGCGTCGGTGAGCGAGAAGCGGGCCAGCATGTCGTCGGCGATCGCGGCCGGGTTCTTCAGGTGGCGGAGCTTCGCGACCAGGATCAGGTTCTCCCGGCCGGTGAGCACTTCGTCGACGGCGGCGAACTGGCCGGTCAGGCTGATCGACTTGCGTACCTCGGCGGGAGCCGAGGAGACGTCGAAGCCGTGGACGGTCGCGGTGCCGCTGCTCGCCTTCAGCAGCGTGGCCAGGATCCGCACCAGCGTGGTCTTTCCGGCGCCGTTCGAGCCGAGCAGAGCGAAGATGCTTCCGGCGCTCACCTCGAAGTTGACGCCTCGCAGCACGTGCAAGTCCTGGTAGGACTTGGTGACGCCCCGCACTCGGATCGCGGGTTCGCGCGTCGCGGTGGTCATGCGAGCTTCTCCCCGCTGTTGCCGGAGGCGGCGTCGATCGCCTTGCGGAGGCGCTCGCGCTCCTTGTCGATCCACTGCCTGCCGGAGTACGCGGACACGAAAGTCTCGGCGAACTCGACCGGGTCGTCGCCGACGATGGCGCGGACCGGCGTGCCGTCGGTGGCCGCACGCTCCCAGAGGTCGACGAAGTCGCCGAGCATCGTGATGAGCGTGTTCCCGTCCTCGATCCCGCCCTGGTACATGAAGTACCGCTGGAGCGCCTTGGCGGCGCTGCGGTGCGGCTCCGGCAGGGCCTCCATGCGGGCCATGTGCTGCTTGTACTGCTTCTTCTGGTCGAGCGATCCGACGAGCGTCTCGATCCACTTCGCGGCCATGGTCATGCTCCTTCGTCGTGTGGGTTGTCGGTGTCACGAAGTTGTGCGATGCGCTCCGTCAGGACGCTCCACGTCCCCCAGAACTCGTCGAGTTGCTCCCGCCCCTTCGCGTTGAGCGAGTACACCTTTCGCGGGGGGCCCTTCTCGGAGGGAACCTTCTCCACGTCCACGAAGCCGCGTTGCTCGATGCGGACGAGCAGCGCGTAGATCGTGCCTTCCGCGATGTCCGAGAATCCGCGGTCGCGCAGCCACGCGGTGATCTCGTAGCCGTACGCGGACCGGCGGGCCAGGATCGCCAGGACGATGCCTTCGAGAGTGCCCTTCAGCATCTCGGTCATCTGATTGCCCATGCCCTCGTCTCCTCGCTACCAAGCGACGCTGAGTACCAGTAGAAAGTAACACTAGGTACCGGTAGCTAGCAACACTTGATACCGAGGTCTCCGGAGAACCGCTTCCTCTACGTTTGACGGATGACCACCACTCCGTCGGCTCGTGCCGTGAGTCAGTACGCGACGACCACCGGCAACCTGACCGCCCGCATGGCGCTGCACTCGTACGGCACGAACCCGCAGAGCTGGTTCGCCTGGCTCGGCGAGCGGCTGCCGCTGTCCGGCGACGTGCTGGAGGTGGGCGCCGGCACCGGCGAGCTGTGGCACCGGGTGAGCCATCGGGGTCGGCTCACGCTCACCGACTTCTCAGCCGCCATGTGCGCACGGCTACGCGAGGTGCCCGGGGCGCGGGTGATGCGCTGCGACGCCACGTACCTGCCGATCGGCGACGGCGCGGCCGACGCGGTGATCGCCAACAGCATGCTCTACCACCTGGACCACCCGGACGCCGCGCTGCGCGAGTTCGCCCGGGTGCTGCGCCCCGGCGGGCGGGTCGCGGTCGCCGTGAACGGCCGCGACCATCTCGCCGAGCTGGATGCGCTCGGCCCGGTGATCGGGCGTCCCGACCTGGCCGTACGGTTCCACGACCGGAACGACGTCACCGCCGAGGCGACACCCGCACGGGTCGCCGCCCACTTCGACGACGTGACTGTCGAGCGCTACCCGGACGAACTGGGGGTGCCCGCCGTGGGGCCGATCCTGGCGTACATCGCCAGCATGATCGGGCCGCTCACCGCCGCGCAGGAGGCGGCGGCCCGCGCCGCGATCCAGGCCCGCATCGACGCCGAAGGCGCCTTCCGGGTACGCAAGCACACGGTGCTGATCAGCGCGGTGCGCGGCTCCCGCTGAACCGGACGAAGGCACGCCAGGCGTCCGGCGTGAAGATGAGCACCGGCCCGCCCGGATCGTTGCTGTCCCGCACCCCGACCACCCCGGCCAGATTGTCCGCCACCTCGACACAGTCGCCCTGGGTGCCGCTGCGGGTGGACTTCCGCCAGATCGCTCCGGTCAGCTCCACGAGGTCATCACGTCCTTCATCAGCTCGACCGACTGCCGGCGCGGCAGTGCCTCGCTGCGGACACTCTCCCATCTGGACAGCAGAATAGCCACGTCCTCGTCCTTGTCGACCACGACGCCGCCGAGTTGGTTCTCCAGGTGACCGACCCAGCCGCCGTCTGTTCCCCGGGCCAGCGCGAACGGTCCAACCAGGCCGACATGCACGGTGACCGAGGTCGGCACGATGTGGATGTCGACGTGCGGGCGCTCGGCGCACTCGACGAGGTGCGCGATCTGCTCGGCCATGAGTCCGCGATAGCCCTCGTCGGCGCGGCGCAGGACGGACTCCTCGATGACGGCGATGTACTTCGGACGATCCGGGTCGGAGAGGATCGACTGCCGGTCCAGCCGTACTCCGAGTCGCCGTTCCACCTCGTCATCGGTGATCAGGTCGTCCGTGCGGATCATGGCTCGGGCGTAGTTCTCGGTCTGGAGCAGTCCGGGCACCAGCGTCGGTTGGTAGGTGCGCAACTGCTGCGCCTGGCGTTCGGCTTCGAGCCAGGGGCGGAACCAGCTCGGCTGGCCGTCGCGCTCGGCAAGCTTGAGCAGCGACATCAACAGCCCGCCGGTGCCGAGCACCTCGTCGGCCCGGGCGAGGAAGAACCGGTCGAGCGGCCGGTGGCCCAGTTCGACGGCCGACACCTGGGAGCCGGAGAAGTGCACGAGCCTCCCGAACTCCTCCTGGCTCAGCTCGGCCCGCACTCGCAGCCGCCGCAGTTGCGCGCGGATCAGCTCGGCGGTCGGTTCGTTCTCCACACGCCCTCCCCAGTCGGCCGCCGGTCTCCCGGTCTCTCCCCGGACCGGCCGGGACGGCTTCCGAGCGTAGTGGTGTCGTCAGCAGACTGTCACGCATGAACCTTCCCGTACCGCGGCTCGGGCCGTACCCCGATCGGCCCCGCCCCTATCCGCCGGACCACCCGGCCCACCTGCCGATCCGGCCGCTCTGGCTCTGCCGCGCCTGCGGCGGACCGTGGCCCTGCGCCCAGGCCCGCCTGCTGCTCAAGGTCGAGTACGCGGACCGCCCTGTCGACCTGGCCGTCTACCTGTCCGGGCTCTACCACGAGGCCACCCACGACCTGTTCCGCCTCAACCCGCAGGACGGGCCGACCCCGCGCGAGCTGTTCGAGCGGTTCGTCGGCTGGGGCCCGTACCGGCGAAGCATCACCGATACGATGCCCGCGACATGACAGCGCCCGGGGACTTCGACCTGACGACTGATGAGCTGCGCGAGGTGGCGCGGTACGCGGTCCGGCACGCGGAGGACGTCCTCCCGGTCTACGAGCGGGCGGTTCCCGGTGACCCGCGTCCCCGGGCGGCTGTCGACGCGGCCTGGACGTTCGTGCGCGGCGCCGCCCGGACGAAGCTCCAGCGGGTCACGTCCCTCGACGCGCATCGCGCCGCCCGGTCCGCGCCCACCGAGGCCGCGCGCCTGGCCGCCCGGGCCGCCGGTGACGCCGCGGCGGCCGCCTACCTGCACCCCATCGCCAAGGCCACCCAGGTCGGTCACATCCTGCGGGCGGCCGCCAACGCCGCGCGCGTTGCCGAGCTGGAGGCCGGCGGCGACGAGACCATCGGGAACTCGCAGGTGGACCGGTCCCGGCTGCGCGCCACACCGGTGCTGGTCGACGTGCTCCGCCGCTATCCGCCGCTGACCGGCGGCGGCAGCCGGGTCGCCCGGCTGATGAGCGCCCTCGACCACGACCTGCGCCGCGCCGGACCGGAGGCCGCGTCGTGATCCTGCCGAAGGTCCGCGACCCCCGGTTCACGACGATCCGCCGGGGCGGCACGCTCACCGAAGAGCACCACCATCTGCTCGCGCTCTGGGCCGCCACCTGCGCCGAGCACGTCCTCGGGCTGTTCGAGGCGGTCCGGGCCGGACGACACGCGTCCGCGCGAGGCGATCGAGCACGTGCGCGCCTGGGCGCGGGGCGAGGTCCGGATGATGGCGGCGCGTGCGGCGGGCGGTCACGCCATGGGCGCGGCCCGGAACCTGCGCGGGGCGGCACGCAACGCCGCGTACGCCGCCGGTCAGGCCGCCGTCGTGGCCCATGTCGCCGCCCACGAACTCGGCGCCGCCGCGTACGCGATCAAGGCGGTACGCGCGGCGGCGCCCGCCGGTCTCGGCGAGGCGGCCGGGCGCGACGAGTGCCGGTGGCAGCGCGACCGGCTCCCGGCGGAGATCCGCGACCTGGTCCTGGACGACCAGCGCCTGCGCAATGACATCTGCTGGTCGGTCTTCGACTGCTGACACCCGCCCGGGTCCGTCCAAAAGAGTCAGCGGCGGCGGCAACCATGGCGTGGACGGGTGGCGTCTCGGAAGGCGTCACGCTGATGTACCACCTGACCTCAAGGACCGGCTCGTGTGGACCCTCTCCTGAATGAGTTCGACCTGTTCGTCCGAACTCGCACCCCCGCGTTACTGCGATCCGCCTACCTGCTGACCGGCGACCAGCATCTGGCCGAGGATCTCGTCCAGTCCGCGCTCGCCCGTACCCACCGTGCCTGGAACCGGTTGCACGAGACCGGCAACGCGGAGGCGTACACCCGGAAGATCATGTACCACCTGCAGGTCTCCTGGTGGCGGCGCCGCCGGGTGGCCGAGTCGATGCCGGGAGACATGCCCGAGCCGCGCGGAGGCGACTCGGGCCCCGACCACGCCCAGCAGACCACACTCCGGCTGACCCTCCGGGCCGCGCTGGCCCGGCTGTCCGCCAAGCAACGGGCCGTACTGGTCCTGCGGTTCTTCGAGGACCGCACCGAATCCGAGGCCGCCGAACTGCTCGGCGTGACCGTCGGCACTGTCAAGAATCGTTAGAAGCTATGGTCGATGTTGCCGACACGAACGTCGATCTAGGGGGACGGTTCTGATGGTACGGCGGAAGGCCCGGTCGGGGAACCGGGGCCGGTTCGACAGCAAGGACGCCCTGCTGGCCGGTGGGATAGAGGTGCGGGCGTTGCGGTATCAGCGCGCGAGTCAGGACAAGAAGGAGCAGGGCAAGAGCGTCCACGACCAGGGCGTGCTGAACCTGGCGGAGATCACGAAGCGGTCCTGGACGGACGCGGGGTCGTTCACGGACAACCACCGCTCGGCGAGCCGTCGCGCCACGAAGGAGCGGGAGCAGTTCGAGTTGTTGATCGAGCAGATCCGCGCGGGCAAGGGTGACGTGCTGGTGGTGTGGGAGATCTCCCGCAAGGAACGCGACCTCGCGGTGTTCGTGAAGATCCGCGACATGTGCTACGAGGTGGGTCTCAACTTCTGGCTGGTCGGCGGGGTGCTGTATGACCTGCGGGACAAGAACGACCGGATGATGCTCGGTTTCCAGGCGGTGCAGGCGGAGTGGATGGCCGACTCGATCCGCGACAACGTGCTGCGCGGCATCGTCGGCGCCGCCGAAGCGGGCCGCCCGCACGGGAAGATCACCTACGGGTACCGGCGAATCTACGACCAGCGCACCCGAGCGTTGCTGCGTCAGGAGCCCGACGACGAGATCCGCACCGCCGTGGCCGCCGACGGGACGGTGACGGAGTATTCCCACGCTCAGGTGGTGCGGGACAACTTCCGGCTCATCGCCGCCGGGATGCCGTTGACGGCGCGGGAAGCCGAGTTGAACCGGCTCGGGATCCCCGCCTCCCAGGGCGGGGTCTGGCGGCGGGGGATCCTGCGCAAGCAGGTGATGAACCCGGCCTACATCGGTAAGCGGGTCCTGCGCGGGGAGATCGTCGGCGACGGGATCTGGCCCGCCCTGGTGAGCGAGGAGACCTACTGGGCGGTGGTGCGCATGCTCGGCGACCCCGCGCGCACCACGACGCGTCCGGGCCGGGCGGTGCACCTGCTGTCCTACATCGTGCGGTGCGGAGTGTGCGACGGGCCGCTGTCCTCGCAGCGGCAGAACCGGCACGGCTGGACCGGGCAGGTGTACTCCTGCCTGCACAAGCGGCACGTCGGAGTGAAGGCGCCGATCCTCGACGAGTACGTGCAGCGCGCCGTGGTGGCGTGGCTGTCCCGCCCCGACGTCCACGACATCCTCACCGCCACTGCCGGCAGCGACGAAGACGTCACCCACGCCCGCGCCGAAGCCCAACGCCTGCGTGGAGAACTCGAGGACTGGCGCCGCCTCGCCGAAGACGGCGACGTCACCGCCATCGCCTACGCCCGCGCCGAGAAAGGCCTCCTCGCCCAGATCGCCGAGCACGAACAACGCGCCGCCGACGCCGGCATCCCCGCCGTGCTGCGCGGACGCATCGGCGACCACGCCGTACAGGCATGGCAAGAACTCGACGGCAACACCCCCGTCAAACGAGAGATCATCCGCCTCGTCGCCGACATCAAACTCCTACCCGCCGCCTACAAAGGCGACCGCAGCCCCTTCGGCCGCCACCGCCTCCACTGGAACTGGAACTTCGACCCCCACCACCACCCGAAGGCCTGACCCGCGCGGTCCAAAATCGAGAAGTTCCTCCCGGCAACCAGCGGTTCGATCAGCAATTACTCACGTGCGATTGAAGCAGAGGCAAGAAGGCTGTATCGCAGTTGCGCCGCCGTCGGCGCCACCGTCGCATTGTCGTGGTTCGGTAGCGCCCGTTCGAATAGGTGTATGTCGACGGCGGTGTCGATGCCATCGGAACTGCTGTTCAAGCCCGATAGAGATTCTCGGCGGCGCGGAGCAGCGCGAGGTCCGATCCAGGATTTGCACTCAAGGCTGGCCGTGACGACGTCGTGAAGTTCGCCGACCCGGTCCCGCGTCGCTTCGAGGGTGAAGACGTCTGCGCCGTTCGGTCCGGCCTCATCCTCGTCGTGTTTCCGAGGACGGCCGAGGAGTGCCAGGTTGGCGCACAGGATCGGCGGCGTTGGCACGTTGGCACCCAAACTCATGCGGAAGCAGAGAATGTCGTACGGCTGCGAGCCTGGACCGAGGCCGACAGCCGTGTTCCCCAGTGGACAATGACGGAGGCCCGCCGCCACCGCGAGTCAGGGCAGGCCACGAGGCTGTTGAGAATGGGTAAAGGCAACGACGTCTGTCGTTCTCCGAAGTCTTGTGGCGGTGAAGCGACTCTTGCTACCGTCCGTGAACCATCGATCACGCTACCTGGGAGGACCGGTGCGACGTCGCACAGCTCACAAGGCTGCCGCGCTCTCGGCGGCGACTCTGCTCGCCCTGGCCGCAACGCCGACAGCGCAGGCTGTGGCCTCTTCCGCTCCAGCCGATGCGACCACTGCCGCCACCGAGGACTATGCGCGGCTCAACAACGTGGGCATCGACAAGGCCACTGACGCAATCCATGACCAGAAGAACGTCGTGGAGTTAATCTCCCGCACCGGCGTCACACTCGGGGTCGACGCCGACGTCTGGATCGAGCAGGACTCCGGTGGCCAGATACTGCGGGTGCGCACCGTGCGGAAAGATGTCGCATCCGCCTTCGCCGAACTGCGGCTGTCCAGCCTGACCACCGTCTCGGTGGTCGATGGAACACCGATCAGCAGCAGGCGACCCGAGCTGACGGCACAGGTCGAGGCTGCAGTACGCCAGGTTTCCCCGGGGGTGCAGGGCATGTACGTCCGGACGGCAGACGGAGCACTGAGCCATTTTCATCCTGCGTAGCGGTTCGCTTCGACGTGGTGCAGGGCGAGGATGGCCTGGACGATCGCGGTGGCTCGGCGTGGGCAGCAGCGCAGCTTGACCAGAATTTTCCAGGTCTTGAGCGTGGCGATCGCTCGTTCTCCGCGGGCGCGGATCTTGGCGTTGGCCCGGTTCACGGCCTTTTGCCGGCGTGACAGCTTCGGGCGGAAGCGGCGTCGCTTGAACGGGGTGCGCACGCTGCCACGGGCGCCCTGGTAGCCCTTATCGGCGAAGGTCATCACATCCGCGCGGGTCAGAGCATCGATGATGCCGTGATGGCGGGCGGCGGTCAGGTCGTGTACCGACCCGGGCAGTGCCGGTGATGCCCACACGAGCCGGCCGGCGGCGTCCGCGATGACCTGCACGTTCACGCCGTGGCGTTTGTGCTTGCCGCTGTAGTAGAGCCTCTGATCGGCGACTCGGTCGATCGGGATGAGCGTGCCGTCCAGGATCGCGTACGCCAGCAGCCGGATGCGTCGCATCGCGGTGTCCAGGTCATCGGCTGCCGAGCTGAGCAGGGCGATCGCTTCCTGGACGTAGCGCCAAGCAGTGGCGACGCCGATCTCGAATCCGGCCGCGAGTCGGGTGTAGGTGTCGCCGTTGCGCAGATGGGCGAGAGCGAGCAGCGCCTGCCGGCCGGGTTCGAGACGCCGCCACCGGGATCGGCGCTGCTTACGGTGGCCGCGGATGCGTTCGGCGAGGTGGTTCAGGGTGCGGCTGGACAACGGAATCGTGGCGGGGTAGGACAGCATGGCGAGGCTCCCGGTCGGGGCTTCGAGTCTTGGTCGACAGCTGTCCTACCTGGAGCCTCGCACCCATCGATCACCGGGCCTACCGCAACCGCCCTGAGCTGCAAGATCAGCTTGGAAAAGGCTCACTGGTCATCGAAACCACAGACAGCGGCAGTGGGTCAGTAGCTCAGGCGGTGAAGGACCGTACCGGTTTTCCCGAGGTCGTGCTCAAGCACCTGCAGGACGCCGGCGGTGACTCTGCGCTGACGGTCCGGGGCGGGGTAGCGATGACCAGCTGTACCGCAGGCTTCTCCGCAAAGAACGGTTCCGCCATCGGATACTTCTCCGCCGCCCACTGTGGTCAGACGCAGAACATCTACCCCAACACCGCAGGCACCGGCGTCTGGGAAACCAGCACCAGACAGGCCCAGAACTACGGCGCCAACGCGGACATCGCGTTCTACAGCGTCGCCGTCGGCACCGGGAACTCCATCTCCAACACGTTCTACGGGTCATCCTCATCAAGTCCGACGATCGTCGGGGGACCGCAAGACGTGCCGGAAGGCATTACGGCATGTCATCGGGGCAAGACGACCGGTTGGAAGTGCGGCACGATCACCTCGATCGCCTACAAGCCGACCTGGTCCGGCGCCTGCCCCGGCACGACATGCAATTCGGTCTTCGTCAGGGTGAGCGCCGACCAGGCCGGAGGCGACAGCGGCGGGCCGTGGGTGAACGGAAGTAACGCGATCGGGATCCATAAGGGCGGGGGCAGCGGGTGGAGCGTATACTCCAAGATCTACCGAATCCCGTCAGGCACAACCCTCTACTACTAGCAGAGTTGGTGACGGATGAACCGTGCTGTTCTGCGCCCCCTGCTCGCAGGCTGCGTGATCATGGCTTGCATGAACGGCTGCTCCCGTTCGCCCGACGATGCCTTTGACGCCAACTCGGCGACATTTGCCCAATATCGAGACGAGGAGCCAGGCGTCGGCGACAGCGCGCTGCTGGAGGGCACCGTCTCGAAAAGAGATGAGTGCCTGAGCGTCACCGATTCCACATCAGGCACGGTCTACGTGCCGATCTTTCCTACCTCCTCACTGAGTCAGCCCCAGTCGCTCAAGACCGGCGACAAGGTCTCCTTGCGAGGAGGATCAGTGGAGGCAGCAGCCCCAGAGGGTGCCCAGTTACCGACCCGATGTCCAACGGCCGGACCGTTTTGGGTCGTCGTGGCCTCGTGAGGGTCCGCCTGCAACGGCAAGAGACGGTGGGCCGAACCGACCGGTCCGGCCCACCGTCTGGGTGTACTGCCCAGGCAGGCTGGTTGAGGTCGTGTGACGACACGGCGTAGATAGACGTGATGACGAAGGCCTCCGGTTGTGGAGTGGAGCTGTCTAGGAACCGCTCCGGCAACCAGGAGGCCTTCGTGCCCACGCTAACGCCGCTCTTACTCCTCGTGCACGTCTTCGGGTCTGCTGCACCGATAGGTGACAGGTTCAGTCACGCGGCCTGACTGGCCGGTGGGGTCATGATGGTCTCGTACTCGATGGGGGTCAACCGGGACAGGGATCGTTGGCGTCGTCGGCGGTGGTAGGTCCGCTCGATCCAGGTCACGATCGCGGTCCTCAGCTGCTGCCGGGTCGTCCAGGTTCGGCGGTCGAGGACGTTGTTCTGCAGCAGGCCGAAGAAGGATTCCATGGCAGCGTTGTCGCCGGCGGCGCCGACCCTGCCCATCGACCCGGTCATGTTGTGCTGGTTGAGGGCGTGGACGAATTTCCGGCTTCGGAATTGCGACCCGCGGTCGGTGTGCAGCACGCAGCCGGCCACGTCACCGCGGCGGGCTACGGCGTTGTGCATGGCGTTGACGGCCAGCCTCGACTTCATCCGTGAGTTGATGGAGTAGCCGACGATCCGGTGGGACCACACGTCCTTGATCGCGCACAGGTAGAGCTTGCCCTCGCCGGTTCGGTGTTCGGTGATGTCGGCCAGCCACAACCGGTTCGGGCCGTGGGCGGTGAAGTCGCGGCGTACCAGATCGTCGTGCACTGGCGGACCGACCTTGCCGCCCTTGCCCCGGCGCTTGCGCTTGCTGAACGCGCTCCACCAGCCCATGTGGGAGCAGATCTTCCAGGCGGTGCGTTCGACCATCGGCTGGCCGGCAGTGCGGGCCTCGTCGGCCAGGAACCGGTAGCCGAACTCCGGGTCGTCGCGATGGGCGTCGAACAACGCGTTCGTCCGATACGCCGCCACCAGTTCGGCGTCTGTGACACGGCGGGCAAGCCACCGGTAGTAGGGCTGACGAGCGATGGTCAATACCCGGCACGTCACCGCCACGGGGACCCCGTCGGCGGCCAGCTCGCTCACGAGCGGGTAGAGCCTTTTCCCGGCAGATGCGCCTGCGACAGGTAAGCCGCGGCCCGGCGCAGGACCTCGTTCTCCTGCTCCAGCAGCTTGATCCGCTTACGGGCCTCACGCAGCTCGGCTGACTCGCCGCCGCTGACACCCGGTCTGGTTCCGGCGTCGACGTCAGCCTGGCGCATCCACTTGAACAACGTCATCGGGTGGACTCCGAAGTCCTTGGCGATCTGCTCGACCGTCACGCCCGGATCGCGGTCACGGGCCACCCGCACGACATCGTCGCGGAACTCTCGGGGATAGGGCTTGGGCACAGCGACATCCTTCCAGCTCGCCGTCAGGGCAAGCCATCTCAGATGTCACCTATCGGTGCAGCAGACCCGTTGGGTTCTCGTCGTGCTGGAGGGTTCCGTTGTCAGGATCGCTCACTCGGATTGAGATGGGTTCTCCGTTGAATAGAGTCAGCTCGAAGGTCTGCTGTCGGGTGGCGATGCCGTCGATCCGTACGGCGGCGACGGCGTCGAAGCGGTAGTTGAGCCGTTGGGTGGTGTGGCTTGCGGAGGTTTCGAAGTCGAGATCGATGTTGACCTGCCGGACGCCGTCGTCGGTGAGGAGAAATAGCAGCAGGCGGTACCGGGAGTACCGCCATGGTCCTTGTGGGTAGCGGGCCTTTTTGCATGATGGTGCCGGCGCCTCGATGAAGGCGTGGGCGATTACCTGGCTGGGGCGGAGTCGGTACTGCTGCATGGCCTGGTCGACCAGGACTTTGCGGTCGCTTTCCAGCCAGGTGGCCATCTCGGTGTCCGACGGCTTGTCGGACAGCTTGTGGCACCACTGGTGGTATGCCGCCCAGCGGGCCGTGTCCTTGTTGTTGCGTTCCGCATGGTCGTCGGTGACCCTGCGATGCTCGGCGATGATCCGGAACGACGAGCGCACCGCCGGCACCGCGGACGTCACCGCGAGCAGGAACCAGCCTGTGCCGGACAAGGGGGCGCTGGTCACGACGGCAGCAACGGCCCAGAGGCTCCCTGCGGCAAGGAGGGCCAGTCCCCCGACGTGGAGGGCCGTGGTCCTGGCGGGGTTACGCAGCTGCTGGCGGTACGACGTCAGCGTGTCTCGTTCCCATTGCCCTCGGACATCTCCCACCAGGTGTCGGACGAGCCAGGCGACCCGTTCGGCGTCGATGCGCTGTTCCCGGTAGAGCTCGACGACCTCGTCGCGGAGGTGCCGCCGGATCCCCGCCGTCTGGTCGAGCCAGTAGGCTCGGTCGGTTCCTTCGGGCACGTACCGGCGGAAGTAGCGGTCGAAGAGCCGGTCCACCTTGCGGGCGAAGCCTCCCGGTGGTGCATCTCGTCGCCGCTGCCGGGGTGGACGGATCTGGGCTTCCTTTGCGCGAAGCCGTGTCCCGCGGTAGTACTGGTCCGCCCCACCGACGCAAAACGCGGCCAGTCCGACCAGGGCGGCGAGGAGACCGAGGAACGGGTCGAGCGTGCCGCGGGCCGTCACCAGCACGATCATCTGCACCACGGCGAGAGTGAACACGGCCGTGCCAGCGCCGGCGCGTAGCCAGTCGCGCAGCGCAACAGCAGCGGGTTGCACCGGTAGGGTCCGAGGCTGCGCGGGTGTGGGGTGAAAGAATTTCCAGACGCGGTTGAATCGGTCCCCGGCTGTGCGCTGCGAGTCCGCCAGGGTGACGGACTTCCGCCACATCTCTTCTTGCATCGCGCCTTCGAGGAGCGCCTCGAGGTGGCCGTAGATCCCGTCGCGTTGCCGTCGGTTCAGCGCGTCGATCTCTTTGATCACGAGATCCGTCTCGGCGGCGCTGACGGGGGCCAGGAGGTGGATGATTGCCTTCAGCCCCGCGGTCCACTCGTCATGGTCGTCGAGGTGGGGCAGGCTGGCGCAGATGGCGGTGAGGCGATCCAGCTCCTCGGGGGCGAGTTGGCGCAGAGTACGTCCGCTCAACAGGGCGATCAGCCGGTAGAACTGGACCTCCGTGGTCACATACCCACCGGCGACGGCCTTTTCGATGAGCTCGCGCGCCTGATCACGAACTCGCGCGTCGAGATACTTCAGCGCGAAGGTGAACTGCTCCTCCGGACTCGGGTTTGGGGGCAGGCGGTAGAAGTTGATGTCACCGTGGACTACGCCTGCCTGTAGGTCGACGTGCGCATCTCCTTGGGCGACGTTGGTCGTGGTCGTGGTCGTCATCACAGGTCCCGCACCACGGCGATGATCGCCGCGAGCCGCGCGGCCAGCTCAGACACGTCGGCTACCAGGCCCCGCAACCGCTTGAGCGCGACCATCAGGCCGCTCTTCTTCTCGGGTGTGCCCGCCGAGACGCATGCCGTCGCCGCTTCCAGTTCCGACTCTGCGGCGGCGTAGGTTTCTTCGTCCAACTGTCCGTCGAGGTGGGCCTGCTTGAGGTGGGTTCGCAGGTCTGCGATGCTCGCTGCCAAGTCGATCCGCTGATTGGCGCCAGCACCGACGGTGACGTTGCCGTAGATCTGCCCGGCTTGCACCCCGACGTGGGCGTTCCCGGTGGCGATGTTGCGGTTGGTCATTGGCATCGTGGGGCTCCCGTCCCGGTCCGCGCCGCCTCGGCTGGCCGGCCCGTCGATGATCAGTTCTCGCGCCAGTGCGGTGGCGAACGCGGCGGCGTGGCGTGCGGCCTTCGGTTGCCAGTCCTGTCCGTCCGTGGCTGCCTTGCCGCCGTCCGCGTGGTCGCTGATGCCGCGCACGACCACCACGGGCAGGGCACGGTTGAGATGGCCCGCCTGGGCCACACCGGCCGCTTCCATCTCGATTGCTACGGCGTCGTTGTAGTGCTGGCGGATCCAGCGGGCCTGTTCGGAGATTCCCGAGTCCTGCACCACTTCCCCTGCGGCGATTGGCCCGAAGTGGACTTTGGGTGCTGCGCCTACGGGAAGACAACGGCGCCACGCGGCGGACCTGTCGACGTGGTGGGCGATCTGGTCGGCCTCGTGGGGGATCTCCCACGCCTTCGGTCGGGCCTTCAAGCCGTCGTCTTCGCTGGTGCCGCCGTGGTAGGCGTAGATTTTGCTGGCGACGACGACGTCACCGAGTCGGATGTTGGGCCAAAGGCCACCGGCGACTCCCACGAACAGCACAGCGGCCGGGGAGAACTCGGCCATCGCCCGCTCGGCGAGTACCGCAGCCGGATGATTGCCCTTACCGACCAGCCCCAAGGCGACCCGGCAGTCGCTTTGGCTGATCCGGCCGACCTCGAAGCGGGTGCCGGCGGGGTGCCGCCGTACACGTAGGTCAGTCAGTTGGTCGCGGACCGCTGCGTATTCGAGGTCCAGCGCCGTGAGGATCACGACGAAACCGCTGTTCGTGCTCACGCTGTCTCCCTGTCTGCCTGGCTGAGAGGTCGGATCATCGGAGGGTGAAGAGTCGTGCGAGGCCCGGGACGGAATAGTCGAGCGGGACGCCCACCATCGGTCTTGCGACTCGGCCCGGCGGGGACGATGAAGCCGTCCGCGCTCTGCACCTTCCGGTAGAAGTTCCGCGCATCGAGCGGCACGCCCCACACCGCCTCGTAGACGTCCTGAAGCTCCGAGATCGTGAAGGTCGGACCACAAAAGGCGGTGGCAAGCGCCGAGCGCTCCAACTTCTCCCGCGCACGGTCGACCCCATCGGTCAGGATCTGCTCATGATCGAAGGCGAGCTGCGCGTCACCAGACAACGCCTGCTCCACCGACGTCCAACACGCCCGGGATGCGTCGGTACCGGCGACCGGCTCGGGTAGCCGAGGGGCGATGGCCAGGTAAGCCGCGGAGACCACCCGCCCTCGGGGGTCACGATCCGGCGCACCGTAGACACCAAGTTGTTCGAGGTGCAACTGATCCGGCCCCAAGCCCGCCTCCTCGGCGAGCTCTCGATGGGCAGCCGCCACGAGGTCTTCCTTCTCGTGGCCGAGGAAACCACCAGGCAGGGCCAACGCGCCCTGATAGGGCTCAACCCCGCGCTCGATCAACAGCACATGAAGACAGGACTCCCGCAAAGTGAGGATGACGAGGTCAACCGCAAGAAGAACGGTCGGCGGAACCCAACGATCGTCAGACATGAATCGACCATAGCCTTATTGTCACTCTGACAGGAAGGCCGCCGAGTGTCGGATTTCAGCGCCCGATCACACTGGCTTCTACTAACGCTTGACTACCGTCAAGAGCCAGTGCCACGACGCGCTGCGCCGGCTGCGCGACGTCGTACCCGCCCCCGGCACGGCCGGCGACGGGCTGGTGACCGGGATGGAGGCGAACCCGTGAGCGAACCCGAGCTGACCCGGCTGCTGACCCGGGCCGCCGAGGAGATCCGGCCGACCCGGCCGGCCGAGACGGGATGGGAGCGGGCCGGGCGGGTCCGCCGCGCCCGCCGGGCCGCCGGTGCCGCCGCCGTCGCAGTGGTCCTGCTCGGCGGCGGTACGACTGCACTGCTGCACCGCTCCGGCCCGCCCCCGGCCGCACCCCGCCCGACTGTGACGTCGGCACCGAGCGCGCCCGTGGTGCAGCGGCCCCCGGACCGGCTCGGTCAGGCGGGCGACCCGCTGGGCCGGCTCGGCGACCGGGTCGCCTACCGCCTCTCCGACCGCCCGGTGCGCCGAGCCCTGGCGCTGTACCAGCCGGTCGACCCCGAGACCGGCGGCGCCGGCCCGGTCCGGGTGCTGGGTGACGACGGCATGGTCCGGGAACTCGACGTGGTGACGCTCGCGCCCACCCGCGACGCCGGGGGCAACGAGGCGGCCCCGCTCAAGCCGGGCAGCCTGTCCCCGGACGGCCGTACGGCCGCGTTCGCCCAGACCGGTGAGGTGGTCGTGGTCGGCCTGACCGACGGCGGGGTCCGCCGCTATCCGCTCGCCGGTTACCTGGAACACGTGGTCTGGGCCGGGGACCGGCTGCTGGTCGGGGACAACGACACCGCGTACGAGCTGGACCGGCGCACCGGGGCGGCGCGGAAGCTCCCGGTCGACCCGTGGACGCTCGTCGTGCCCGAGCCGGCCCGCTCCGGCGACCTGTTCACGGTCGGCGGCTGGTCCGGGGACGGCGGCCTGGCCGTACGCCGGTTCCCCGCCTCCGGTGGCGCGCCGGAGCGGCGGCCGGTGACCACCGGGGAGCTTCCCCCCGGTCACCAGGTGAACGAGGTCTACGGGCGGGGCTGGCAGCGCGGCGACCGGATCGGCCAGGCGGGGTGGACCACCACCGCGGGCGCCGCCGGCACGATGAGCGGCGCCGAGGGCGTGGCGGTGCTGGACGCCCGTACCGGGGCGGTGACCCGCCTGCTCGACCTGGGCCGTGAGGGCCGTTCGAAGGGGTGCTGCGAGGTGTACGGCTGGACTGCCGACGGCGACCTGCTGTTCCGCTACGACGCCGGGCTGGCCCGGTGGCGACCGGAGACCGGCGCTGTCGACTGGGTGGCGAGCAACGTCCCCGGCCGGCTGTCGACAGCCGCCCGCTGACCGGCCCGGAACGCGGCCGGTCCCGCCTCGGTGACGGCGGGACCGGCCGGGACGCTCAGCGGGTCAGGCCGCCTGGCTGGTCGCCCTTCACGACGGGGGCCCGGACCAGGTTGCCCCACTCGGTCCACGAGCCGTCGTAGTTGCGCACCTGCGGGTACCCGAGCAGGTGGTGCAGTACGAACCAGGTGTGGCTGGACCGCTCGCCGATCCGGCAGTACGCGACCACGTCGTCGGACGGGCTCAGCCCGAGCTGGTCGGCGTAGATGGCGCGCAGCTCGTCGGCGGACTTGAACGTGCCGTCGTCGTTCGCGGCGGACTTCCACGGCTTGCTCACCGCGCCCGGGATGTGCCCGCCACGCAGCGCGCCCTCCTGCGGGTAGTCCGGCATGTGCAGCATCTCGCCGGTGTACTCGCCGGGCGACCGCACGTCCACCAGCGGCCGCCCGGCCGCCACGTGCGCCATGACCTGCTCCCGGTAGGCGCGGATCGGCGCGTCGTTGCGCTCCGGCACCGGGTACGAGGCGCGGGGCCGGCTCACCTTGTCCCGGGTCAGCTCCCGCCCCTCGGCGACCCACTTCTGCCGGCCGCCGTCGAGCAGCCGCACGTCGGCGTGACCGAAGAGGGAGAAGACCCAGAGGGCGTACGCGGCCCACCAGTTGAAGTTGTCGCCGTAGAAGACGACAGTGTCGTCCCGCCCGATGCCCTTGGCCGCGCACAGCTCGGCGAAGCTCGCGGCGTCCAGGTAGTCGCGGGTGATCTGGTCGTTGAGTTCGGTGTGCCAGTCGACCTTGACGGCGCCGGGGATGTGGCCAGTGTCGTAGAGGAGCACGTCCTCGTCGGACTCGACCACCACGAGCCCTTCGTCGCCCAGGTGCTCGGCCAGCCACTCGGTGGTGACCAGGCGCTGCGGGTCGGCGTACGACTGGAGGTGGGGATGCGGATCGCTCGGCACAGGCATGATCCCCAAGGTACGCCGGATCAGCGGGGCGCGGTGCCGGTCACGCGCGGCGGTGCACCAGGCGGCCGGCGACCACCGTGGCCCGGCACGAGCCGTCCGGATCGAACACGGCGAGGTCGGCGCGCCCGCCGGTCACCAGCGCGGGCGGCCGGGCGGCGGGCAGCACCGCCACCTCGTTGCGGTTCGCGGCGGACCGCAACGCGGGATCGGTGACGTGCTCGTCGAGCACTGCGGCGACGCCGAGCCGGAACAGCGCGTGCACCCGCTCGCGGGGCGTGGGCGCCGGGGGCAGCGGGCCGTCGTGCACGAGCGCCGGCCCGAGCGTGCCGGCCCACCGCCGTACCCGCACCCCGGGGTACGCGCCGGGCAGCTCGGCCGTCGGCACGACCGCCTCGACCCGGTCGCCGGCGACCACGACGGCGAGCCCGGCGCGGGGTGGGTCGTCGAGTGTGAGCCGCAGCAGGTCGGCGGCGTGGACGGTACGCACGCTCAGTGGCGTTCGACCGGCCCGAGCACCGGCCGCTTGGCGGTGACGAAGTCGCCGGAGGAGCGCCCGGTCAGCCGGCGCTTGATCCACGGTGCCAGGTGCCGGCCGGCCCAGCGCAGGTCGGCGGCGCGCGCGGCGAGCCACGGGCTGGGCGCCGGGTGCGCCGGCACCATCAGCCACTCCTCGTCGCAGCCGACGCCGAGCGCGGTGAGCACCTGGGCGGCGACCCGGCGGTGCCCGGCGGCCGACAGGTGCAGCCGGTCGGTGCTCCAGAGCAGCGGGTTGAGGTAGGTGTCGTCGGCGTACAGGTCGACCAGGATCGCCCCGTGCCGCTCGGCCACCTCGCCGACCGCCCGGTTGAGCAGCCCGACGCGGGGGGCCACGAGCCGCTGGCCGGGCAGCCGGGCCATCACGTCGGCGAACCGGAACAGCACCACGTCGCTGCCGCCGGACCGCAGCCGCTGCACGACCGAGTCGAAGCGGGGGACGAACGAGTCCGGGTCGAAGCTGCGGCGCAACACGTCGTTGCCACCGGCCGCGAAGCTGATCAGGTCGGGCTTCATGGCCAGCGCGGCGGGCACCTGCTCGGCCACCACGTTCGGGAACAGCCGGCCCCGGATGGCCAGGTTGGCGTACCCGAAGTCGGGCCCGGCCTCGGCGGCGAGGCGGGTGGCGACCAGATCGGCCCAGCCCCGGTAGCTGCCGTCCGGATATGCGTCGTCCATGCCCTCGGTGAAGCTGTCGCCCACCGCCACGTAGCTGCGCCAGCGCACGGCGCCCCCCTCAGACGTCCCGGCAGAAGTGCGTCGCACAGTCTGTCACCGCGCGGACCGGTCCCGCTGGCCCTGGACGCCGGACGTGGCGGATGTCTCGACGTCCTGTTCACGACAGCCACCCGAGGGGACAAATCCGTCCGACACGTCCGGCGGGGCAGAATCCGTCGTCCGGACCGGGGATGATGTCTGCCGTCATCCGGCCGGGCGAAACCGTCCGGCCGGTCCCGCGGACGGCACGAGCGAGGAACCACATGACGCAGGGGCACCCACCGGCGGCGGGCTGGCCACCGCCCGGCAACGGACCGGCTCCGGCCGCAGGCCCCGCCGGGCCGCCGCTCACGCCCGGGCAGCCGGGAGCGTGGCCGGCGTACCCCCGGGACCGCCGCCGCAGCCGAAGTCCCGCCGGGGGCTGTGGATCGGTCTCGCGGCGGGCGCGCTCGCGCTGGCGGTCTGCGCCGGCACGGCGGTCGGAGTCGGGCTGGGCCTGCGCGGCGACGACGAGGACGGCCCGGCACCGAAGGCGGCAGCCGGCGCGAACGGCGTCACCGTCACGGACGCCGAGCTGACCGCCCTGCTCGACCGGCACAGTAAGGCGCTGGCGGCGAAGGACCTCAACGGCTACCTGGCCGCGTTCGACCCGGCCCGCAAGGAGCTGATCTCCGGACAGACCCAGTTGTTCCGCAACCTGGCGAAGCTGCCGCTGTCGGTGGCCCGCTACGAGACGATCGAGAAGCAGGGCCGTGCCAGTGACGCCTTCGGGCAGGGCGTCACGTTCCAGCTCGACGTCTCCTTCGTGCACCGGTTCGACGGCTTCGACCTGGCCCCGGTCACCGAGTGGTACCGCTGGACGATCGTCCGCGCCGGCAGGGACGCGCCGATCCGGGTCACCGCTGTCACCGGCGCCCCGGCGGCCGGGAACGGCGGCTCGAAGACCGTCTACTACCCCGGCCCGTGGGACAAGTGGCGGGAGATCCATGTCGAGCGGACCCCGCACGCCCTGGTCATCGCCGACGCCGCCCGGGCCGGGGTGGCGAAGCGGTACGCCCCGGCCGCCGAGGCCGCAGTCGTGCACGATCTGGCCGTGTGGCGGGCCGGTGGGCTGCCCGGCCCGGTGCCGAACGGCTTCGTCTTCGCCCTGGCCAAGGGGAAGGACGAGCTGACCACCCTCTACCGGATCGGCACCGAGAAGGCCACCGAGGCGGGCTTCTCGCTGGGCCTGGTCGCGGCCGAGCGCAAGGACGGAAAGGACACGATCGGCGGCACCCGGATCGTGGTGGACACCGAGGAGCCGTACTTCACCCGTACCGGCGGCGCCAACGACGCCGGCATGGTGTTCCGGCACGAGGTGGCGCACTCGCTGATGACACCCCGTACCGACCTGGCCGCGTCGGACGCGTTCAGCAAGCTCGACGAGTGGGTGGTCGAGGGCTTCGCCGAGTACGTCGCGTTCCACGGCCGCCCGCTGAGCGCCAGCGACCGCACCGCGCCCGCCAAGCGGCTGGTGCGCGACGGGTGGAACGGCAGGCTGCCCGGCAACGGCGAGTGGGACAACCCCGACCGGTTGGGCTTCCACTACTGGCTCGGGCACGCCGCGATGAACCACCTGGCCGAGAAGCACGGCGAGGCGAAGCTGTTCCGCTTCGTCGAGGCGGTCTACGGCGGCGCACCGGCCGACCGGGCCGCCCGGGACGTGCTGGGCGTGTCGCTCGACGAGTTCGAGGCCGGCTGGGCCGCCTACGTCCGCGCGCAGGCGCGTTGACCGGAACGGAGACGACCGATGACGTACCAGCAGCAGCCGCCCGCGTACCCCCCGGCGGGCTGGCCGCCGCCGGTGGCACCGCCGCCGGTGGCACCGAAGCGGCGCGGACGCGTGGCCTTGCTCGTCGCCGGTGGCCTGGCGGCCGTGCTCGCCGTCGCGGGCGGCACCGCCTACGGCGTGTCCCGGCTGGTCGGCGGTGGTGACGACGACGGGAGGAAGCTGCGTACCGCGTGGGTGCTCGACTTCCCGGAACAGCAGCGCAACGGGCTGAAGACGTACGACGGGCAGGACATGTTCGGCGCCTGGCTGGTCGGCGACGCGGTGGTCCGGGCCCAGCCGGACGGCGTCATCGCCTACCGGCTCGACGACGGCGCCCAGGCGTGGGGTGTGCCTGCACCGCAGGCGACCTCGCTGTGCGCGGCCGCGCAGACGCTGGCCGAGGGGCGCGGTGTGGTGGCGCTCGGTTCGGCCGACTCCTGCGACACGCTCGTCGGTTTCGACGCGGCCGGTGGCACGCAGACGTGGCGGGTGACGTTCCCCGTCGAACGCCGGACGGGCCGGTCCGAGATCGTCGCCCCGGACCTGTCGGTGGCCGCCGGCCATGTGGTCGTCCGCAGCGGCGGAAGCGTCCTCGGCTACTCGCTGACCGACGGCAGGCGGCTGTGGCGGACCGACGCGGACCGGCTGCTGCCCGGCCGCGACTGCCGCCTGGCCGACGCGCAGGCCGCCGGGGACCAGGCCGTGGTCACCACGCTCTGCGACGGCGACCGGGGCGCGCTGCTCGGCCTGGACCCGGCCACCGGCAAGCCGCGCTGGCAGCAGCAACTGCCGGCCGCGCAGCAGAGCGGCGGGGTGCTGACCGTCGACCCGCTGGTCAGCCTGCCCGGCCTGGTCGGCGAGACGTTCGTCGCGCGCGACGCCGCCGGCAAGGCGCGGGCCACGTTCGGCAACCCCGTCGACGGTACGCGGTTCAGCGACCTGCCGGTCAACCGCTCCAACACGGTGACCGGGGCGGAGATACGGCCGTACCTGGCCGACGCGGACACGCTCTACCTTCCCACCGAGGCGACGAACGTCGGCGGCAAGATGCGCCAGGCCAACCAGGTGGTGGCGATCGACCTGGCCACCGGGAAGCGGCGCTGGGTGTCGGCCGGGCACACCGACAGCGAGGTGGAACTCGTCCGCCTCGACGAACAGGGCGTGCTGGCGTGGGAGGTGGGCGACCGGCGGGATCTCGCCCCCCGGCTGGTCCGGATCGACCCGGCCACCGGCACGGTGAGCGTGCTGGCCGAGGCGCCGCTGTCGGCTGGCACCGAGGGCAGCGACGCGAAGGTGCTGGAGCGCGACGGCACTGTGGTGCTCGTGCCGTGGAAGCACGTCACCGCGGACGCGGCGATCACCGTCCTGCGCTGAAACGACGCGGGGCGGGCCACCCGCCGATGACCCGCCCCGACGAACCGTCTTAGCCGAGCGCGCTGACGATCTGCATGTTCCGCAGGGCCGAGGGCTCCGCCCGCTCCGTGATCTTCTGGCCGGACGCGTCCACCAGGATCACCGCGTAGCCGCCGCCGCTACGGACCCGGACCACCATCGACCCGTCCGGCTGGAAGAAGACCTGCCGCAGTTGACGTCCCTCCAGCGGCAGCGCCACCTCCTTCCCGGTGCGGGTGTCGAGCACGGCGTTGACCAGAAGATCCCGCGCGGCGTCTCCGTACGTGCCGTTCCGGTCGATCCGGAAGAGCGCGATCCGTCCGCCGTCCGGGGAGAGGCTGGACAGGTCGAAGGAGACGTACCGGCTGCCCTTCGCGCCCAGGTCCGGCACCGTCCGTCGCGTCTTGCCGTTCCGGTCGGTGAGAACGATCGTGCCGTCGGAGCCGTCGGCGAACGCCAGTGTCCCGTCCGCCGCGAACACGGCGTGGCAGCCGTCGAAGCCGGTCACCTTCGTGAACTTGCCGGAGGAGGCGTCCAGCACACCGGTGTCGCCATCGGCGGCCAGCCGCACGACGAGCTGTTGCGAGTTCGGCTGCCAGACGGGTGACCAGCACATGTTGTCGACGCCGTCCCTGAGCTTACGCCGCTCCGAGCCGTCGAGGTCGGACACCCAGACCGCGCCGGCTCCGTCGACCCACGACGCACGCTTACCGTCTGGCGACACGGCGACGTTGAGCACCGCCGCCTCATACGGGACGCTGAGCAGGCGGACCGGGTCGTCGCCCGGGCGCCACGACTGGAGACGGACCGTGCTCGTCGAGGACGCGCCGTTTGGCAGCAGCGACGGGCCGTAGACGAGCCGCCCGAAGGTCGCGGCGGCGCTGGACCCGCCATCCGTGCCGCCGGGCGGGGTCGACGGCGTGCGGGACGGCTCGGCGGACGG
Source organism: Micromonospora sp. WMMB482 (assembly GCF_019038635.1). Taxonomy (NCBI): domain Bacteria; kingdom Bacillati; phylum Actinomycetota; class Actinomycetes; order Micromonosporales; family Micromonosporaceae; genus Micromonospora; species Micromonospora sp. WMMB482. The sequence continues at coordinate 2,448,865 of NZ_JAHOPD010000020.1, forward strand.
CGTACGGGACGGCTCGACCGGCGGGGCGGTGACTGTCACCGACGGCCCGGCCGGGGCGGGCGCCTGGCTGTTCGGCCGGATCGCCAGTGCCGTCCCGGTCGCGGCGGCCAGCACCACGAGCGCGGCGGCGGAGGTGGCGACGGCCCGCTGGATGCCGAGCCGTCGCGAGGTACGCAGCGCGCGGTCCCGCAGGTCGACCGGGGTGACCTCCTCGGCCAGGTCGGCCAGGTCGAAACGCAGTCGGTCCTGGTTCATCGGGCGGTTCCTTCCGTGACGTACAGCTCGGCGAGCTCCGGGGCCACGCTGCGCAGCTTCGCCAGCGCCTTGAAGGTCTGGCTCTTGACGGTAGTCAAGTGTCGGAAAAAGCCAGATGCAGCAAGCCCTGCGCGGTGCGGGCCGTCCCGCGCATGCCGGCTCGGTGGTGGCGTAACTTTGACTCGCCTGCGCCATGGCAACTCTTGATCGGAGCCAACATGCGGGAGGTTCTGCGCCGCTCGGTACGGGCGATCCTGTGGGACGACCTTGACCGGCTTGTATTGATCAAGAGAACGAGGCCCGGCCAGAACCCTTACTGGACTGCGCCCGGTGGTGGCCTTGAACCTACTGATGCTTCCCTCGCTGCGGCTCTACGCCGGGAGCTGCGGGAGGAGTTGGGCGCGGAGGTAGAGCAGCGTAGTCAGGTGTTCTTGTTCAGCTCGCCGTCGGCCGATGGGGTGTCCGTACAGCACTTCATCTCCTGCCGGCTTACGCGGGTTGAAGAGAGCGCCCGCACAGGTCCGGAGTTCACCGACCCGAGCCGCGGTGGCTATGCCATGGACCGGGTGGGGGTCGACCGCCTTCCTGAGGTGGATCTGAAGCCTGAGGCCTTGAAGGATTTCATCCTCGCGAACACTGAGGCGTTGCTATCGGAGTTCAGCTGACGAGGGCAGATCCCTGGCAGTCCGAGAGTGGTTGAGGGAAGCCTTCCTGGTCGCTGGCGAGCGAGGCGGAGGAGCCCGGTATCCCGGGCTCCTCCGCCTCCTTCCGGAGCACTCAGGCCGGCTGGGGAATCAGCCGGGCGGCTTCGGTGATGAGGTCGGGAAGCTCGGCGGGTGTGCGCAGGGCCGCTATGCCCTCTACCGGTACCCACCGTGCGCCGCCAACCTCTTCGGCTTGGGCCGTCAGGTCGCCACCGGTTGCCTGGCAGACGTAGACGAAGTCGATATGTCGGTGGGGTCCGACCTTACGGTCTTCGATGTCCATCTCGATGATGGCGAACGGGCTCGGGATGCTTCGTACGGCGGGGTGCCGGAACGGCTGTGGGCCAAGGATGTCGGCGACGATCCCGGTCTCCTCGTGCACCTCGCGCAGTGCCGCTTCGGCGGGGTCCTCGTTGGGATCGACATGTCCGCCGGGGTACAGCCACAGGTCGATCTTGTTGTGGTGCACGAGCAGGACGTGGCCCTCGTCGTTGAAGACGATGGCTGAGCTGGTGAAATGACGGATCATGCTCGGGTCTCTCCCTGGGCGATCTGGGCTACGCGGTCGGCTATCCACGCTACGGTCGCGTCGGTCATTCCGGGGTGAACCGGCAACTGCACGGTGGCCGTGGCGAGGTGTTCGGCGTTGGGGCACTGGTTGGCGTAGGGCTGGAAGATGGGCTGGTGGTACAGCGGCCGGTAGCGCCACCTGATCGAGTCGGATGGTAGTCCGGCGGCCTCGAACGCGGCGGCGACCTGCGGGATGCGGTCTTTGATGGTGAGGACGAGGTTGTAGTAGTTCGGCTTGTCCTGGACGCCGTACGGCAGTTCCCGCAGCAGACCGCCCGGCGGTAGCGCGGCGAGGATGCGTTGGGCGTTGCGACGACGTCGGTCGAGCTGGCCGTCGAGCAGCTTGAGCCGGCGCAGGCCGATGGCGGCCAGAGGGCCGGCGAGCTTGTAGTTGACGCCGTGGGTGGTGCCGCGCAGGTGGCCGAGGTGGGTGTACCAGTCGATGCGCTCACCGAGCTCCTCGTCGTCGGTCAAGACGAAGCCGCCCTCACCGGTGGATAGGAGCTTGCGGTCATGGGTGGAGAAGCAGCCGACTGCGCCGTGGGTGCCGGCGAACTGGTTGCCGACTCGGGTGCCGTGGGCTTGGCATGCGTCCTCGATGACCGGCACTCCCGCCTGGGCGAGAAGGTCTGCGCTGGCTCGCTCGTCGTTGGGGTAGCCCCAGAGCGGCAGCGTGATGGCGGCGCGGGTGCGTCCGGTGAGCTTGCGCTGGATATCGGCGGGTTCGAGGGCGAGGGATTCAGGCAGGGTGTCGACGGGGACGGGCGTGGCTCCGCAGGTGAGCACCGGCATGGCCGTCGGCAGGGGCGCGGTGGCCGGAACCAGGACCTCCGTGCCGGGCCGGACGCCAAGGGCGATGAGCGCGGCGTGCAGCGCGGAGGTTCCCGAGTTGACGGCGATGGCGCGGCGGGCACCGAAGCGCTTGGCGAGCGCCTGTTCGTAGATGGCGAGGACGGGGGCGCCGCCGGAGAGGCGGCCGTCGTCGAGGGTGGCGCGGATTTCGTCGAGTTCGCCGCAGGGTGCTGGGGTGTACCGGTCGTCGACGGGGTTGAGGACGTCGTGGCTGCTACTCGTCATAGGTCAGCACCACCTTGATGGTCTCCTCGGGGCGCTGGGCGATCAGGTGGTACGCCGTGGCCGCCTCGCTGAAGGGGAAGCGGTGGGTTACCAGGCTGTCGACGTGCACCCGCCCGGTGATGACCAACTCTCGGGCGGTGGCGCTGAGTCGGGGCAGGTCCCAGGCGGGGTGGGTGCGTTGTGGGCAGCCGTTGACGGTCATGGAGGAGACCAGGGTGATGCGGTTGCGGTGGTACTCCTCGCCGAGCCGTAGGCCGTTCTGGTCGCCGTGGTAGGAGGCGACGGTCGCGACCCGGCCGCCGACCCGGACGCAGCGGATCGCCTCGTGCAGGCCGCGGTAGGAGCCGGAGGCTTCGATGGCGACGTCGGCGCCCTGCGGGCCGCAGAGCTTGCGGACCTGTACCGCGATGTCGTCTTCCGTGAAGGCGTGCACGGGTGTGATGCCGAGGGAGTGGGCGGCGGCCAGGCGCAGCGGGTAGCGGTCCACCCCGATGACCTTGGCGGCTCCGGCGAGCCGTGCGAGTTGGCCGGCGAGGAGGCCGACGGTGCCGAGCCCGACCACGACGACGGTGTCGCCGAGGCGCACCTCGGCGTCGTGGACGCCGCCGAGGGCGACGCGCGCCAGGATGAAGAAGACGGCGCGTTCGGGGTCGACACCGGCCGGCAAACGGCTGGCGACGGCAGCGTCTGCGGGAACGATGTGCGCGGTGCCGTGCGGTCGGTCGAGGGTGACATGATCGCCGATGTTGACTTTGCCGACAGCGGCCTCGCCGATGGCGGTGACCCGCGCGATGGTCTCGTAGCCGGGCGCTACCGGAAAATCCCTGCCGGCACCGTCGAGGAAGATGCGTCGCTGTGGGTCCCACGAACGGTGCAGCGCGGCGGCGTCTCCGGCTACCCAAGCCATCTCGGTGCCGTGGCTGATGCCGGAGACGACCGATTCGGCGTAGACGTCGTCGGGGCCGAGTGTGGGCAGATGCTCGCGGACGATCTCGACCTGACCCGGTCCAGTGATCATGACTCTGCTGCAAGGAGGCGCGTGGGCAGTGCGTGGCTGAGCGACGTCGGTCTCGGTCATGACCTCTCCAGGGCTGGTAGGCGGGCGAGGAGCGCGTCGACGTCTTCGTCGTTGAAGGCGTCGAATGCATTGGTGTCGAGCCGGATGATTCGGCTGGCGTAGTCATGAAGCGGTGTGTCGAAGGCTCGGGCGAGGTGTTCGAGGTAGGCGGTGGACAGCGCGGCTTCCATGGGTCTGCCGCGTTGCGCGATCCGGCGGGCCAGGACCGGCGCTGGCGCGGTCAGGGCGATGAGAAGGTCGGGTCGTGCGGCGGCGTCGCTCCAGGTCGCGCAGGTTTTCCTTACTCGACTGGCGTCTTCGGGCGGCAGAGTGGTGTGGGCGAAAACGACCTGCTGCGCCATGGACCAGTCCGCCACGACGGATGTGCCCTGGATGAGCAGGTCGCGGATCTCGCGAAGCTGCGCGACGCGGAGCGCCAGGAAGGTCAACTCCACCTGGAGAGTCAGGGCCACGGGGCGGGTCTTTCCCGAGGCGTACAGCTTCGGGAGATAGGGGTTGTCGGCGAACGGGTCGCGCATCAGATGCGCTCCGAGGCGCTCGGCGATTCGGTGTGCGAGGGTCGTCTTGCCGGCGCCTGTCGGCCCGGCGAGTCCGATGAACATCAGCGCCTGCCCGTTGGCCGGAGCGCCCTTTGTCCGGTCGGTTCTGGCCTTGGCTGTTCCGTCATGACGGCGTGTCCTTTCATGCCAACTCCGGCGAGGAAGCTGGCGAGGAAAGGGCTCGCCGACGACCCTTCCGCCGGGAGGTGGTCCTCGGGGTCGGGGCGCCAGTGAGACACCGGGACAAGCGCGGCGCCGCCTGGGCGCGATGCTGCGCCGGGTTGGGGCGCGACCATGGCGAAGTCACCGAACAGCGCTTGGACATCGGCGAGGTGGCGGAGTTGCAGTGGGGTGGGGGTGCGCTGGTAGAGCCGCTGCACCTCCTCAGTCTGGTTGGTCGCTGCGCCGGAGGTCGCGTGGGAGATGACGAGGGCGCTGCCGGGACTCGCGGCGGCGCGAAAGGGTTCCACGATGGCGTTGACATCGCCGGGGATGAAGTGCAGGACGGAGACGAACAGGATGGCCACCGGGCGGGCGAGGTCGATCAGCCGCTGGGTGGCGGGGTTGTTGAAAATGAAGTCCGGGAAGCAGATGTCGGCCTGTATGACGTCCACTCGCGGATCGACTCCGAGCAGCGCTCTGGCGTGCGCCACGGCTACCGGCTCGACATCGACGTAGAGCACCCGCGCGTCGGCGTTGACCGAGTGAGCGATGTCGTGGACGTTGCCGACGGTCGGTATGCCCGAGCCGAGATCGATGAACTGCCGTATGCCCTGCTGCAGCGCGTATCGGACGGAACGGCGCAGAAACGCTCGGTTGGCCCGGGCAGCGTCCGCCACGTGGGGTGCGATGGCGAGGACGGCGTCGGCTGCTTGACGGTCGGCGGCGAAGTTGTGGCTGCCGCCGAGGAAGTAGTCGTACATACGCGCGGCGTTCGGGCGGCTCAGATCAAGCTCGGCGGGCGCCCAGCTCATCGCCTCAGTTCCCATGGTCGTTCCCCTGGTGCCGGTTCGGGCGCTCGTGGTCGCCCTCGGTGGTGGTCGCTGCGCGATGCTTGTGGCGGTGTCCTGGGTGCTCATCGGTACACCGACACGGCGGTCTCGCCGATGAGGTCTTCGACGGCGCAGATGATCTTTTCGGTGGCGGGTGTGTGATGTCCGGCGCGGGCGAGCATCTGACGGAGCCGCTCGCGCAGGTCGGTGTCGAAGCCGTCGAGGTACAGCTCGGATTCGAGCCGTAGGGCCCGTAGGAGACCGGCGAGGGCGTCGGTCTGCGGGTCGGGGTCGTCGTAGCCGAGGACGCCGTAGCGCAGGCGCCCGCGGACGCGGTGGATGACCGCGGGGTCTGTCGGCGGGTACGCGGTGACCCGGCCGAGCATGCGGCGTCTGGTGACCTGCTCGACCAGGCCGCCGGCGATGAGCCCGGCGGTGACCTTGTCGTAGGCGTGCTCGCCGAGCAGCCGCACGGCCTCACGGACCGACAGCGCACGGTGGTGGCGGGCCAGGAACGTCAGTGCCCAGTCGGCGACCGGGTCGCCGGTGGGTTGCCGGTGCACGGCGATGGCGGCGTCGCCGACGACGCGGACCCGTTCGATCGGCGCTACCAGGTTGGTGAGGATGGCTCCGGCCAGCGCGAGCGACAGGGATGGCAGGTGAGCCAGCGGAGCGCCGCTGTCGTTGTGGGTCAGCACGAACAGCTCGACGCGTAGCGGGAGGCGGACCGGCGAAGTGTCGAATGCGGCGTGGCTCATGGTGGCTCACCTGGCCGACTCAGCGAGGTGGCGCAGCCGGTGATGCAACCCGCCGTAGGGACTCGCGCCCGCCAGGACAGCTTTGGTGAGGGCCGCGTGCATGGTGTAGAGCGGATCGCAGACGTTGCCGGGTGCGGCGCGGCCGGCCTGGGAGACGAGCTGGTAGGCGTCAAGCAGCTCCAGCCCGGTCAGCTGTGCCGTCCAGGTGACCAGGTCGTGCTGGCTGATCCGGTACGCGTCCTCCAGGGGACGGGCGGCACCGATCGAGATGATCCGGTGGTCGCTCTCGATGCGCGGCCATGGTGTCGCCACGCCTTTGATCAGGTCGACGGCGATGGTGACGTTCATGGCGGTCTCCACCGCGACGCCGCACGCCTCGCCCTGGCCTTGGCGGGCGTGGCCGTCGCCGATAGCGAACAGCGCACCAGGGACGTTGACGCCGAGGTAGACGGTGACTCCCGGGCGAATCTCCGGGGTGTCCAGGTTGCCGCCGTGCGCGTCGGGCACGATCGTGGAGCGTGCCTCCCCGCCGCCTGGGGCGACTCCCACGGTGCCGAGCATCGGCTCCAGGGGCATGACGATCGCGTGGTCGGAGCGGCGGGCGTGGAAGGTGACGGTGTCGGCGGCGGCGTCGATGGTGTAACGCCACACGCGTTCCTCGATCGGCGGGTGCAGCATCGCTGTGGTGTGGGTGCCGGTCAGCGCGCCGAAGTGCGGGAAGGTGGCGGACATGCCCCAGTCGCGGGCGGGGGTAATAGCCGCGAAGTGCAGCGCGAGGGTGTCGCCGGGTTCAGCGCCGGCCACGTGGAAGGGGCCGGTGACGGGGTTGAACGCCTGGCACACCTGCGAGGGCAGGTCGTCGACGGTGCGGACGGCGCCGCCGAAGCAGTCCTCGGCGCTGGTGACGAGCAGGCTGCCGGGCGTGATCTCGGCGACCGCCGGGTGGGCGCCGAAGGTGTGGCGCAGCTCGTTCTCGCCCGGCTGGTAGGTGACTGTGCTGGTCATGCCGACTCCCGTCCGCCGGCGAGGCCGGAGAGCTGGGGACGGCGGCCGGCGGCGTACAGACCAAGCAGGGTCAGCAGGCCGAGGGTGAGCCAGACGAAGCCGAGGCGTTGCGCGGCCACGTTGGCGTTGACCACGACGTAGGCGAGGATCGTGAACCCAATTCCCGGAAGGATCAGGTGCGCGACGTAGTTGCGGCTGCGGCGGCGGACCAGGTAGTGCCAGACGACGGCGAGGTGCAGGACGAGGAACGCGGTCAGCGCGCCGAAGTTGATCAGGCTGGACAGCAGGGCGATGCCGTCGATGCGCCAGTTCATGTAGAGGCCGATCGCCAGCGACACCAGCGCGGTGAGGGTGATGGCGTGGGTGGGCACGCTGTGCCGCACCGAGACCGTGGCCAGGAACTTCGGCAGTTGCCGGTCGCGGGCCATGGCGTACAGCAGCCGCGAGGTGGCGACCTGTGCGACGAGAGAGTTCGCCACGCCCCAGGCGACGGCGGTGGCGACCGCGCACAGGGTGGCGAGCCAGGGTCCACCGGCGAGCCGCGCGGCGTCGTAGAACGCCGTCCCGTCCGGGTCCCCGTTGGCCAGGAGGCCGCCCGGGTCGGGGACCAGCAATGCAGCCATCCAGGTCTGGGTGATGAACAGCAGTCCGGCCACGCCCAGCGCGGCGGCCATCGCCCGGCCGATCTGCCCCGCGCCGCCCTTGTTCTCCTCCGCGAGCATCGAGATGCCGTCGAAGCCGAGGAAGCTGAGCACGGCGATCGACACCGCGCCGAACACCAGCGCCCAGGTGAACGTGTCAGGGTTGTAGAGCGGCGTCCACGAGAAGCCCTGTCCCTTGCCCTGCGCGAGAGCACGACCGGCTGCGGCAAGGAAGATCACCAGCACGACGACCTCGCCGATGAGCAGCACGCGGGTGATCAGGGCGGTCATTCGGATTCCCCGGTAGTTGACCAGCGTGTTGAGCAGCACGAAGCCGACCAGCCAAGCCCAGACCGGGACCACCGGTACGGTGGAGTGCATCGCCACCGCCGCGATCAGGTACAGCAGGCTCGGCACCAGCACGTAGTCCAGCAGGATGGCCCAGCCCGCGAGGAAGCCGACCGGTGCGCCGATCCCCCGGCCCGCGTAGTTGTACACGCTGCCTGCCAGCGGGAACGCCTTGACCATTTGGGCGTACGAGGCGGCGGTGAACGCCAGCGCCACCATGCCGACGATGTAGGCCAGCGCGACCATCCCGCCGGCACCCGCGTAGACGGATCCGAAGATGCCCATCGGCGCGATCGGCACCATGTACACCAGCCCGTAGAAGAGCAGGTCGGCGAAGCCGAGTGAGCGGCGCAGCTCCGGTCGGTACCCGAACCGTGACGATTCCGGCGACACCTGCGCCACGCCGATTTCCGGCGCCGGCACTGTCTGCCTCGTGTACATGTCTATCCTCCCTGATGGTCATCGATGTCGACACCCTCTCGGCCGTGATGGAGCTGGCCGAGCGACGTGACCCGCTCAGCCGGCAGACGCACAGCCAGGAACTGCTGGGTCGGCTACTAAAGGCGCCAGACGATGGACAAGTCCTGGGCGCAGCCACCGACCCGCACGGCGACGAACAAGCGGCGGAAAATCCCGCCAAGTTCCTCGGGTGCCGCGTCCGCCACCAACGCCGGCGCTGGTGCCGCCACCACCTCCAGGACGATCTGTTCGATGGCCTCGGCATCCACGGCGGTCAGCCGACAGCCGCATGGCCCTCGGTAGGCGCGCTGACCGAGCATCCGCACGGGCTGCAGCGACGTGCCGCAACCGCGGCACAGCAGCAGCCCTTCAAGGGTGAAGACCTTCGAGACAGGCGGTTCCGGCTGCGCCGGCCGTGCACCGCTAGGGTTGGATGCGGCACGGCCAACAGGGTTGTGCACCATGCCGCTTCGTACGTCAATGGCCACGGGGCACCTCCGCCAACACCACTGCTCGCAAAACGCGAGGGCTGTCCACGGCGGTAGAGACCTGGCGAAACTTCCGATCACCCGATCCATCGCCGTGGTTGTCTGTGCGACCAGCCTGCGGGTCCGGCCTGCTGCGTGGCGACGCGTGGACGTTCTAGTGTTGTCCTAGTTTCAGCTCGTCTACGCCCGCCGTCGTCTACTACGCTCCCGACTGCGACGATGACGCTGAGTGCACGGCCTGGGGGATAGCCCGTGGAGACGGTACGACGGTGGACCGGCCGCGAGGCGAAAGCATTACGCCTGGCGCTACGCATGAGCGTGCGCGGCTTCGCCGAGCACCTTGGGGTCAATCCGGCGGCCATCTCCAACTGGGAGAAGCGCGGTGCCGCCACCCGGATGCGCTACGAGACCCAACAGATGCTTGATGTCGATCTGGCACGGTCACCAACCGAGGTCAGGCAGCGGTTCGCCCAGACCCTCAAGGCGTCGGCGACCGCGGAGCCGAACGCCTCAACCGTGCTTGCCGGCGGCAGCCGGCCCATCAGGCAGGATCTCGGCACCCGGTCCCAAGAACGGACGGCCGCCGTCCTCGCCGCGCTCGGTGCCCTACAACCCGATGATCTCGCGTACACGCCCCCGGCCGACATCCAGCGCCTGGTGGCGGATTTCCTCGCCTCGACCGCGCGCGTCTATCTGATCATCGGGCCCCCGGGCTGCGGCAAGACCAGCTTCACCCACCACCTGGGGTCGCGGGCGCCCGGTGTGGATGTTCAGTTGCTGACCGCGGACTCGTGGACCGAGGACACCGACCTGGCGCGCGAGATCCTCCGCTACGGATCCCAACCGGCCGGCGAGGATTCCCTGCTGACTCTGGAAGTGGAGAGCCGGGACCTGTCCCGGCCGCTGCTCGTCGTCATCGACAGCCCCCAGTCGCACGCCGTGGTGGACAAGGTCTGCCGCCAGCTCGACGCCACGCTGCGGCAGGTGCTCTCGGGCAACCTGAGGTTTCTGCTCGTACTGCGCACACCGCCGGAGATCGAGCTGGCGCCCTACCCCGTCCTGTCGGCAGCGGTCATGCCCGGTCAGGGCCAGGCGCGGAGTGCCGAGCCGTCAATGCGGCTGGACCGCTGGGACGTCCTCACCGCCCGGGAGGTGTGGAACGCGCAGCGGCATGTCGATGAACCGCCGTTCGACGCCCTGCCTTCGAAGATTCGCAACCTGGTCCGCCTGCCGCTGTACATGAGCCTCATCCGGGCCGCCAAGTCGACCGAGCCGCTCGGGCAGCCCAACGCCTACCGGCTCGTGGAATTCTGCGTCGCCTCGATCTTGAAGGCGGCGAGCCTGGACGTCGACCGCGCGACGGCGGACCTGACAGCACTCGCCCGCACCCAGCTCGCTGCGGCGTGGCCGCACCCGCTACTTCCTGCGATCGAAGCGAAACCACCAGGCGATGTCGGTGAACTCACCGCGTCTCCGATCGCGAGACTCGTGCGGTCCGGCCGGTCCGGCGGTTTGACCTTCCATCACGACGTCATCCGTGAGTTTCTCTTCGCCCGGTGGCTCGCCCAGGTCATCGAGGCACACGGACGCTCGACCGTCACCATCGAGTTGCTCAACGACTTGGCCGCCCGCACGAGCGCCTCAGGCGACCTGCGGGGCGTCCTGGAATTCCTGTTGCAGGGCTTGGACGCGACGTCGCCGGAGCTGCTGGCCGCCGTCGCCCAGTCACCGTCGATCAGCATCACCGAGACGCTGCCCCTGATGCTCGAACTCGCCGGTGAGAGCCCGGCGTTCACCACCGCCGAGGTGCTGCGCGTGTGCGCCTCCCGGTGCCTGCACGACAACGGCCTACCGCTGGCCAGAGCCCTCCTGCACACCAACGCAGCCGCGACGGCACTGGGCGCGGAGTACGCGCGATGGATGCTGCGGGTGCTGCGCCGCTTCGGTCCGGCAGTCTGGTCTGACATCGTGGCGTGCGTCGAGACGCGGCTGCCCCTCGCGGCCGTCCACAACTTCGTCCGCCTCGCGCAGCTCGACACTGTAGAGGACGCGGTGTTCCTCGCCCGACACTTCTACGTCTTCCTCACCGCCGACGACGGCACTTCCCAGGAGCTGAAGACTCTCCTGGCCCATCCCGACTGGCGAGCCCGCGCCGCCCTCGCCGAGGGGATCCGCGCGGGCCACGCGATACCCCAGCAGACGGTGGTCTCGATCATGGGGGCGTTGACCGCGGACCGCGACTACAAAGTCCGCGCCGCCGCCGCCGAAACTGCCGGCCAGTCGACCGCACCCGGTCTGGAACACCTACTGGCCGCGCTCCTCGACGACCGCAACTGGCATGTCCGCGAACGTCTCCTCCGAGGATTGTCCCTCAGAGTTGGGGACGAAGACTCGGCCGCCGACCTTGTCATCCGGGCCCAGGACGCATGGCGCAACGGCCCTCGAAACGTGCGAGTCGCCGCCCAGCGACTCCTACTGAAGTGCGGAAGAAAACCCCTGCAGGACGAGGACTCCTCCCGCAATGCCCTGTTCGGCCTGCTCCGAGAGATCCGTACTGGTGCTCTGCGGCTCCCCACGAACGTTCAGTCGACCCTCACCCGCCAGGGCATCGCCTCGGCCGACTGGCTCGTACGCGCCGAAGCCAACCTGCTTGAGCACCAGGGCACAGCCACGACCGCCGCCGCAGGCATCGGCAAGGAAGCCTTCCGGCGCCTCCGAGACAGACGGACACTCCAGGTCGCACTCGACGTCCGCGACGTCAACCACGCAATCACCGTCGCCCAAGCCGCAGCCAGCGCGGGTGTGCAATTCATCGAGATCGGCGACCCGCTCATCAAGAGCGTCGGCGTCCACGCCATCAGCGCGGTCAAGCAGCGAACTCCCGGTGCATGGATCGTCGCCGAGATGATGTCCGCCGACTGGGGACGCGACCAGGTGGTCCTCGCGGCCGAGGCCGGAGCCGACGTCGTGCTGCTCATCGGACCCGCCAGCATCGCCAGCGTGTCCGCGGCGGCCGAAGCGAGCAGGCGCTTGGGCATCCCCATCATGATCGACGTGCCCGAGGGCCGACTGGTCCAGGGCTGGGTCCAGGACATGGAACGCGCGGGAGTCGACGGCTTCGCCATCACCACGAACATCGACCTGGGCGTGGCCGGCTTTCACCCTCTAGACCAGGCGCAGCTCATCAGGTCGTGGACGAAGCTGCCGGTCGCGGTCTCCGGCGGCTTCGAACCCACCGACGTCGAAGCCAGCCGACGACGCTCCTGGGACATCCTCGTCGTCGGTCGCGGAGTCACCGACTCCCTGGATCCCGCCGTCGCCGCGCGGGACCTCGCCGCATCGATCGAACTCACCGAAGGACACCACCAGTGATCATCACCCCGCTCACGGTCGACCGCATCCCCGACCTCGAGAAGCTCCTGGCGTTGGGAGAGCCGTACATCAGGCTGCGGGGCTCATCGGACTACTGGCTGTACGCCACGCTGTTCGCCGACACCTGCCCACTCGCCATCATCGACGGCCAGGTCGCCGGCAGCGTGATCGCCTTCCGAAGCCAAATCGACCCCACTGAGATCTACCTGCAAGACGTGATGACGCACCCCGGCCACCGCCGTGAGGGGATCACTCGGGCGCTCGTAGACGAAATCCACCGGCAAGGCTCTGTCTGGGGATGCCGCCGCCTCTTCCTCACCTCCGAACCCGACAACTACGCCGCCCACAGGACGTGGCTCGCTCTGGGCTTCAGCAACGTTGCCGGCGATTCCACCGAGGCTGGTGTGGCAGTGATTCACGACTACAAGGGGCCGGGAAAGCACCGCGCCGTGTACGAGCGCCAGATCAGCGGCTAGCGACGGGCCCGCCCAGGCGCCGAGCCCGTGCATGTACTCGGCAGACGTAGGAGATCGCGGAAGCGGGCCGCGCCCGCCCCGTGCAGGGGCAGGCGCGGTTACGCGGCGCGTGGCGGTGCGGGTTGGTGCAGGCGGAGTAGACGGGCGAGGGTGGCGGCTTGGTCGACGGTCGGGAGGCCGGCTTCGGCGGCCAGGGCTTGGATCTCGGTCTCGGTGGCGGGGTCGGTCAGGTAGCGGGCCATCGACAGCGTCCCCGGCAGGGCGGAGCACTCGGTGTCGGGGTGTGCGGTCGGGGCCTCGCCGCCGGTTGTCCGCGTGGGCGCGGTCGGCGGCGACGGGTGTGGTGTGTTCGCACGTGATTGCTGCTCACGGCGTGTGGCCATGTCCCTCCCAGGACGGCTCGTGGCGTGGGGGTGAGGTGTGGGGCCATGGCTTCTCCTCTCTCGGTGGGCTGGCAGTCTGAGAATCGGTCGTCGGAGTCGGGCGGCGGATCGGCGTGATTGCCGGTCCGGTGACGTCGGCTGCGGCGAGCAGCGCGGCGGTGGGCCGCGGACGGTACCTCCGGTGGCCGCGGAAGTGAAGGGGTTCGCCACTCACAGCGACTCACAGCGGCGTGCCGTCGGGTGTGAGTACTCGGACGGGCGCGGGTCTGTCGCCGTACTGCGCTGCTGACAGACCTGACAGTTGCGGGCCGACGCGCCTGGTCCGCACGCGCCGTATGTCCCGCCTGGCCTCATCGGGCGGCCTGCTCGTTCGGGTCGCGGGTGGGGAACTCCTCGTCGTGGCGGGTGTCGGTGTAGGGCAGGTCGATGAGACGGTGCCGGCCCGCGCGGCCGGGTAGCTGCCAGATCTGGTGAGCGGGGCTGGCGGCGAGGGCGGTGCGTAGCTCAGCGCTGGTGGTCGCGATGACCGTTGTCGGGTCGGGGACGGCAGCGAGGCGGTGGTGCAGGTTCGCCTCACGACGGGCCGAGGGGAGATGAAACAGCACCGGCCACGCCCAGGTGCTCATCATGTACAGCCGCTCGTACTTGATGACCTTGTCGATGAGGACCTGCAGGCTTTCACCGCTGGTGTCGTACTCGAGGAAGAACGGCACGGACCGTCCGCGCTCGGTCCACACCCCGGCGCCGTCAGGGCGGGGGAAGCCGGTAGCCCCGGCGATGATGATCTGTGGGTCGCTGCCTGCGCGGTAGAGGCTGCCGGGTTCGTGGTAGGCCGACGCGGGCTGCCAGCGGACCAGCTCGGTGTCGGGGTGGATGCGGGCGTGGGCGGCGAGGTCGATGAAGACCTGATTGCCGCCGAGCAGGTGTGGCAGGTCCGGGCGGCGGGTGAGGGAGTGTTTTCGGCGGCGGGCCTGGTCCCGGCGGCCTCGGCCGAGTCCGCGTTGGGCGTGGACGTGGTCGTAGCCGAGCTGGTCCAGGACGTAGTGGTAGGGGTGCGAGCCGCCGTCGGCCTTGTTGGGTCGGAACCGGTCGACCGCGCGCAGGGCGGTGAGGCGGCGTAGCCGGCGTTGGGTGAAGTCCAGGGAGGGGAACAGGGCGGCGGCGATCTGGTCGGTGGTCAGCACGCCGTGGTCGTAGAGCCAACCGAGGAGCCTGTCGTCGCGGGCGGTGATGCTGGCCTGCAGTCGCAGCAGCGGATCCGCTGCCGGTAGGTGTTTACCCATGGGCACACCCCCTTGGGGGGAGACCCAAGACTGGAGGGTCTGTCTGGAGCGGTCCCAGACTCCTGACAGCGGGTCTGACCTGGGCTGTTAGCGGCCGTGAGGGGTCAGGTTGGGGGTCAGCATCAAGGCGGACGGTAGAACGGAGATCTGCGCTGACTCCTACCCGGTCGGGCACACCGGGTTCGGCGTGACGGTGCCATGAGAGTGGAGGTGAGTCGGGCCGTGGCCTCTGGCGGGGTTCGCGATGCGGGGTGATCATCGTCGGTGCTCCAAGGTCGCGGGTGCGAGTGGGGTGTGAGGGGGTGCTCCCGCCGCCGCGGCGGCGGGAGCGATGGGACAGGTCCGGTCAGGGTCTGTCAGCTCGTGAGCCTGCTGACAGGCGCTCACGCTGGTCTGACAGCGTCGGTTCGGTCTGACAGGAGCCGGAGGTCGGAGCTTTGTCACGTGGCCTCCTTCAGTGACAGGTCTGGTTCGGGCGGGGTGGTCTCGGCGCGCAGGACGCGCACGAGCGCGGAGGCGGTGGCGTTGGACAACTGGTGCCCATCTGCGCGCAGCTGCCGGGCGAGGGCCTTGCGGGACAGCGGTGTCCCTTCGGCGACGAGGGTGCGGACGGCGGTCCGGGCGGCCGGGACCAACGCGGCGACCTCCGGACCGCCCCCGCCGGTCGACTCCTCGCGGTCCGGGCGGTCCGGGACCGCCGGTGGTTGGTCCGCGATGGCGGGGACCGCCGTCGCAGAGTCCCGGACCGCGGTGGCCGTGACGGGCACCGGCAGGCTGGTGCCCGGGACCGACGCGTGAACGATCCGCGGCCGTCCGTCCTCGGTGCGCGCTGGTTGGCTGGTCGTGCGGGTTAGGGTGGGGTCGGCGCGGCCGAGGGCGATCTTCACCATCGCCAGGAAGCCGAGGGCCGGGAGGGCGGCGGCGGTCCAGCCGATCACAGATGCCTCCGCCTCCACCACCTGCGCCGCCAGTGACAGCGACACCGCTACCACGAGCACCGCGGCGGGGAAGACGACGCTCGTGCCCAGGCGCCGCTTGCGTCGCAGCTCCAGGCCGGCAGCGATCGACATCAGCTCCAGGACGATGGCGTCGGCCCAGGCCAGCCAGCCCGGCTGCCCGTGTCCCGCGGCGACGTCGTGCACGTGCGTGAACGAAGCAGCGCCGGCCGCCCCGCCGACTAATAGCATGATCGCCACCTGGGCGCGGTCCTCCCACCGCTGCCGCCCCGGGCGCGGGCGGGCAGCCGAGCCGGGCCGTCGTCGGTCAGGTGTAGCCAACAGCCCGCCACCTGCATGTAGGCGGCGTGTGCACGGCCGCGTTCGGCGTTGTGGTGTGGAGGCGGGCCGCGATGGCAGCCGCCTCCGTGTGGTCGTTGGTTGAGGTCACGTTCTGCTCCTAAGGAGTGATTGAAGGGGTTCGACTTCAGGTGGTTCGGGTCCTCCCCGACCACGCCTGCCCGGCTCCGGTCCGGTGTCCGGGCAGCCGCGACCCTGCCGGGTGACGCCCGGCTGGGCGGACCCCTCGCGCGCTGGGGACGACAAACGTCACTATGGTCGAGTCAACGAACACGCCAGACCCCACGCAGGGGCAGGGCAGCAGGGCAGCAGGCGTCGCCACAACCCGCACAGCAGGCTGTGGTCAATACGCACGGACATAAGGGCAGACGGCCTAGCCGAGCCACAAAGGATCAAGACTCACCACCGAAAGCGCCGCAGCAGCGCGCTCAGGTGGTGCGGCGGCTCAACTCGCCGACGAACGGTCCTTCATGCGGGGGCCTCCCATCTCTGCACGTCCCTTCGCAGGGTCGGCACGAACAACGGCAGGCACCCCAGGTGTGGGGGTGCCTGCCCGCTGCATGTGTGGCCGACCGCGCCGGTCGGCGCTGCGGGAACGTGTCTCCATTACGCCCCGGAAACCTGATGGAGTCAACCCCCGATTTACAACGGATCGGCCACCAAGTCTTGCCAGCTGTCCGGCGCAGTGCTATACGTTCTGCTCTATTCTCCTCCAGTCCGGCTAAGTCCAAGGATCGGATCAGGAAAAATCTTCGACCCTGCTCATATTTTGAAACGCTGGTCCCATCAACTGGATGCGGGCGGGGCGGTCATGGCGCTTCGACTGTCGGGCGAGGTCGCTTCTGCGCGCTCATGACGCTCCGTCCGACGCTGGCAGGTCGTAGGCTGCGAACATGGACGTCGCCTACGACTGGGGCCTCAACCAGCCGGCGGACCCGGCAGCAGCCAGGACGATGAACGAGGACGCCGACGGGTTGGAGCCCGAGCAGCTGCCTGAGGTGCGCGAGTTGACCGCGCAGGGCTGGGAGTTGGCCCCGGACGCGCCCATGCTGGTCTTCCTGCCGGCGGTGTGGCCCCGCGCGTTGCGCACCTGGGTGCCGGACCGGGCTTCCCGCTACGAGACGTGGTACGAGCAGGATCCGAGGACCAACGTCGTGCTGCGGGAGCAGACGGTGCGGTCTAGCTGGGAGTCCCGCGACGAGGTGGAGAACGACAACGACGCTCTGCTCGCCGAGGCGGGTGTCACCGGCCGACCGCGGTGGCGCCTGTGGCTGCTCAAGCCGCCACCCGGATTCGCCACCGTCAACGAGTTCCTCGCCGACCTCGGTCGGCGCGCGGATGCCGCCGGCATAGACGGCGCGTGCAGCCCGCAGTACGTGCGTTTCACTGCCGACAGGCTCCGAGAGCTGACCGCCTGAGGATGCGGCGCGCACGGCGGTGGCCGTCCGTGCCGGACGGCCACCGCGTCGTGCCTGCGCCCGATCGGAGGTCAGGCCCAGGGCACCTGGTAGTAGCGGCAATAGGGGCTGGCGTTGCAGCGGTCCCAGCGACCCGTGTGGATGGTCGGGGCGTAGAACAGCGGCGAGTAGCCGTAGGCGAAGAAAGATCCGTAGTTGTCGTCGTGGTAGCGACCACTGCCGGAGGTGCGCTGCGAGTTCTGGTAGTAGCCGGTGGTGCTGGGCCTGTCGCTGCGCCAGCTCGCGGAGTTGACGTTGCCGAAGTAGAACGGGTTCTGCCCGCAGTAGCCGTCCGGACCGGTGACGTTCGTCCGGCAGTTGTTGGTGAACTCCTGCGGTTCGATCTGCGGCCCGTAGTCCCAGATCAGGGTGTTGCGCCAACGGGCGTACTGTCCGTTGAACGCCTGACGGACGATGAAGTCGAACGCGCCGATCACCCCAGCCGAGTTGCCGTACGCGGCGTTGCCCTTGACCTCGGCGACGTAGTCACTGATCTTGCGTCCGCACACCGATCCCGACTCGCACCAGCTGTCGTAGTCATCCGCCAGCACAGTCGCCGTTCCGGGCGCGACGGTGGTGTCCTGGAAGTCATCGGCCACGATCGTCGTGGTCGGCGTGCCACCCTCGCCGGTGGTGGTCAGCGCGCCACCCATGCACGTCCACACTGCCGGACGCTGCTCCTGGGCCTGCGCCACGCACGCCCGCAATCCCGCCCCAGCCGGGCCGGCCAAGCCCCGCCACGACGGCGCCGCAGACGCCGCTCCGGGCAGGGCCGCCGCGATCGACACGACGGCCAGCCCGGTGGCGAGTAGTGCTCTGGTGATCCTCATGAGACCTCCCCTAAGGCTCCTCGGTCACAAACAGAAACCGCACCGTACTCATTGGCGGAGATCGACAGCAAGAAGAAATAGAAGCAGATTCTGCAACTTGCACCACCGGCGCTTGAGCGGGCGTGTAACCGACATGTTCCGGCGCGTCGCACACACCGACACAACCTGGAAGTTCTATCCGTCCTCGATGGCGCAGTTATGGGAATTGACCGTCGGAAGGTATAGCGCGCCACTAAGTCTTCAGAATGGGAATTCCGGTCAGGCGATTCCCGCGTGCAGAATTATCGCCATGCATGCCTTTATTGCACATTGCCGACCGCAAGTTATTGACATCGATTCCTGGCGTGGGCAGGGTGAGAAGGGCCTCGGGGTTTCGCATTTCGTCCACGGGAAGGAAGTGCTAGTGATCGCATTGAAGCGTGGCGCGGTGCTGGCCGTGGTGGCGGTCCTCGGACTGTTCATCGGAGCGGCGCCGGCGTACGCCTACGTCAACTACACCTCCAACGGATGCGTCTTGAGCATGGGCATCACCAGCCCGCAGCCCATCGGCTCCATCAGAGCCGTGTCGGGCACCTGCGACGGCGACAACGTCTACCGCGCCAAGGTCTACGACGACATCGCCACCAGCGACGGCTACTGCGTCGTGGCGAAGCTGCAGGGCATCACGATGGCAACGTCGTGCAACTCCACGGGGACGTCCTTCACCTTCACCGACCCCGACGGGGACAAGAACGCAAGCATCCAGGTCTGCTACTCCGGCACGTCGATCTGCGCCGGCCCGGCGGGCGGCAACAAGAACTTCTAGCCCGGAAGTTCGACCGACGAGCACACTTCCTGCCGGGTCGACCCGAGGGTCGGTCCGGCAGGAAGCCTATTCTGGCCCACAGTCGTAGCGGGTCTTCTTCGACGGCATCGCACTGACCAGGGGAGCGGACAGGGCGGCCACCCACTGACCCGAGGCCTCGCCCGCCGGCGCATAGGCAGGGGGGATGGTGACGGCAACTGCAACCTTACGGTCCAGCGTCTCCCACACCGTCGCCGTCTCACGCGTCTGCGCATACCAGCACACGCCAGAGATAATCCAGATCTTGGCGGTCGGCTCCGGTTGAGCATCCTTGGCGCCGCACTGGATCGTCAGTGGAGGATCTCCGAACGCCGCGTTCTGCTCGGGACCGTCGCTCACCCGTCGAGCCGGGAGGTCCCGCAACTGCGCGGGTAACTGGGAGATAAACGCCAGGCAAGCCCGGGACTGATCCGGGGACAGTCGCGGTGCAGCCATCGGAACCGCACTCGTCGCCCCCACTCGGACGCCACTTCGCTCCGGTCCGGGCGAAGGAGTAGGGTTCACCGCGCCCGGATTCAGCACGCTAAACGTCGCGCCAGTAGCCAAGAGCGCGAACGGCGCCGCGATCACCGCTCCGATGATGGTGGTGCGCCGGCCAATCTTCGCAGTCATAGCCCGCTAAGCTCTTCCGTTATGCACTATCGGTCCGTAACGCACTCTACCATGCATCGATGTCACCCTTTATGGTCAGGTCGCCTACTTACACATCGGCCAGCCGAAATTCGTGCCGAGGTGGGCTCACAGCTCTGGCCGGGGAGGACGGCGAAGCCCTGACTGGCGGCCGTCGGAATTGGTGACTTAGCCGCACCGTCTCCTCCCGTTCCACGGTGCCGCAGCTCGGGTCCTCTGCCAAGATCACGGCGGCGCTGGACCCTCGGCTCCCTCAGGCTCGCCGACAGGATGAGGCGGCTGCAGGCAAGCAGTTCGTGGACGGCGGCCAGGGCCCCATTCATCGATGCTTGTCGTACCTGGCCGTTACGGTGCGGCGGTGGGTCAAGGGCGAGGAAGTGTTCCTGAGCGGATACGTCGCGCGTTGTTCGTGCTCAGCCGGGGCCGCTGCTACGCGCCGCAGTGCGATGAGCCTGTCTTGGTGGTCGACGGCGATGAGGTCGTGTTTGTGGGCGACATCGCGCACATCGTCGCCGCGTCGGTTGGCGGGCCACGCGGCAGTAGCCAGTCCTCCGACACCGAGGCGTTCTCGAACCTCCTGGTGCTGTGCGGTCGGCACCACAAGATCGTGGACAACCGGCACACGAGGGAACGCTACCCGCCGCAGACCTTGCGGCAGTGGAAACGCGACCGTGAGCGGGAGTTCGACGAGCAGACGCTCGCCGAGCTGAACAGATTAGGCGCCATCAAGGACGAGTTGCCGGCGTTGATCGTCCGCTCTTACAAGGAGCCTTTTCCAAGCTGATCTTGCAGCTCAGGGCGGTTGCGGTAGGCCCGGTGATCGATGGGTGCGAGGCTCCAGGTAGGACAGCTGTCGACCAAGACTCGAAGCCCCGACCGGGAGCCTCGCCATGCTGTCCTACCCCGCCACGATTCCGTTGTCCAGCCGCACCCTGAACCACCTCGCCGAACGCATCCGCGGCCACCGTAAGCAGCGCCGATCCCGGTGGCGGCGTCTCGAACCCGGCCGGCAGGCGCTGCTCGCTCTCGCCCATCTGCGCAACGGCGACACCTACACCCGACTCGCGGCCGGATTCGAGATCGGCGTCGCCACTGCTTGGCGCTACGTCCAGGAAGCGATCGCCCTGCTCAGCTCGGCAGCCGATGACCTGGACACCGCGATGCGACGCATCCGGCTGCTGGCGTACGCGATCCTGGACGGCACGCTCATCCCGATCGACCGAGTCGCCGATCAGAGGCTCTACTACAGCGGCAAGCACAAACGCCACGGCGTGAACGTGCAGGTCATCGCGGACGCCGCCGGCCGGCTCGTGTGGGCATCACCGGCACTGCCCGGGTCGGTACACGACCTGACCGCCGCCCGCCATCACGGCATCATCGATGCTCTGACCCGCGCGGATGTGATGACCTTCGCCGATAAGGGCTACCAGGGCGCCCGTGGCAGCGTGCGCACCCCGTTCAAGCGACGCCGCTTCCGCCCGAAGCTGTCACGCCGGCAAAAGGCCGTGAACCGGGCCAACGCCAAGATCCGCGCCCGCGGAGAACGAGCGATCGCCACGCTCAAGACCTGGAAAATTCTGGTCAAGCTGCGCTGCTGCCCACGCCGAGCCACCGCGATCGTCCAGGCCATCCTCGCCCTGCACCACGTCGAAGCGAACCGCTACGCAGGATGAAAATGGCTCAAGGAGACGACGGTCGAGCTGAAGGCCACTGTCACGCGGTTGGAGGAGGCGGGACAGATTGCGCACGGGGCCGCCGAACTGATCCGCGAGTCGGTTGCCCACCTACCGGACGTCGACTCAAGCCTGTACGAGTCCGCGCTACTCCTGACCCGCTTCGCGGAGACCATACCTGCGCTCGATGAGTCAGCGTTGCACCTGGCGCACTTCGCCGACACGATTCCCTGGCTGGACCGGTCCGCGGCTCAGCTCACCGTCTTCACCGAGCACAGCCATGACCTGAGACGCTTCGCCGAGACCGTCGAGCAGCTACCCGACCGGCTCAACCTGCGAGAACTCGAGCAGCTCGCCACCCGGCTGGAGAGCGTCGTCTACAACATGCCCGAGCCCGCCACACCCCGCGCCTTCGCACCAGCTTCCACCATCGGCACGGCGCCCTCGGATGCGCGCCGCTCGTTTAGCGACGAGTGGTTGCCGGTGGCGAAGAACGTCCTCGCCGGCCTGGCAGTGGGACTCGTCCTCGGCGCTGCCGGTGTGGGCTGGCTGTGGTGGCATCACTCCGGGACGGCCGCTGCGGAGCGGCAGGCATGCACCGGGCCGAGTCGTCCGGCCAACTTCACCGTGACCCGCGACGTCGAGGTCAAGGTGTCGGGCAGCCCCAGCGCCTCACCCTCGCCGTTTGTTTGCCCCACCTGGTACCCACCCCCGGTCCCCAGGCCCGCCAGCCGCTGACTCCTGCGCTTTTGTTACTGCAGGCGTGCCGCCCCGGGCGAGCGCACGACTTCGCTGCGCAGCCCGCGATCTCCCAACGCCTCAAGCGGCGAAGGCGCGCGCCATCTGCGCTCCACCACCGGTTGGGGCCGGGGAGTTGGCCGAAGCGAACCAACCGCCAAACAATGTGGGCGAGTCGATCTCACGCACAACGCGATGGTTGTCCCGCGTCGGCCTCGGCGGGGCGACGACCAGGCGAGGCCGACGCGCTAAGGTCATCGCGCGGCGGGCGTGACGCGCTGCGGCGCACATGCCACGTTGGCCGGCGCACTGCAGGTTGCGGCAGTCGCCGTGCTCGTTGGGTTGGTGTGCGGCGGCGACGTCGAGAGCGAGCCGCCACAGCAGTGGGTCGGTCACGTCGTCCGGCACTACGGCCAAGGCGCTGAGTCGCTCGCGGATCACGGCAGTCCACCTTCCTTCGATGGGTCACACCGCCCGGCCCTCGCAGGTTCGAGGCCGGGCGTGGACACGATCGACGCTCACGCCGGGCGGAAGGTCAAGTCGTCCGCCGACCCGTCGCATCTGTCGACCGCCGCGGCTCAGGCCGCGCGCTGGTCTTGCGGGCCGAACTTCCACCGCCAGTCGAGGCGGTGGCGGCCGAAGGTGCGGCGTTCGCCTTTGAACCCGGCGCGCAGGAGTTTGATGTCGGCGACGAGGCGGATGATCTCCCGCTTGACCGGAATGTCGTCGCCGAGTTCCTGCCACGCCTGCACCGCCTCGTCGCCGATGCGCCCGCGCAGCACGGCCGGGATCCCGGCGTCGGCGGCCCGTTGCTCGTGCTCGGCGATCTGGGCGAGGAGGCCCTTCTCGGCTCGGGCGTAGGCGATCGCGGTGACCTCGCCCTCCTCCCCGAGCTTGCGCCAGTCCTCCAACTCCCCGCGCAGCCGTTGCGCTTCGGCACGGGCGTGCGCGACGTCCTCGTCGGTGGCGCTGGCGGCGGTGAGGATGTCGTACACATCCGGGCGGGACAGCCACGCCACCACCGTGCGCTGCACGTACTCGTCCAAGTACTCGGCCTTCACCGCGGCGCACCGCTTGTGCAGACACGAGTACACCTGCCCGGTCCAGCCGTGCCGGTTCACCTTCTGCGACGACAGCGGCCCGTCACACACGCCGCAGCGCACCAGGTACGACAGCAGATGCACCGCGCGAGCGGGCCGGGTCGTGGTGCGCGACGGGTCGCCCAGCATCCGCACCACCGACCAGTACGTCTCCTCCTCCACCAGGGCGGGCCAGATGCCGTCGCCGACGATCTCGCCTCGGAGTACCCGCTTGCCGATGTAGGCCGGGTTCATCACCTGCTTGCGCAGGATGCCGCGCCGCCAGAGTCCGCCCTCGGAGGCGGGGATGCCGAGCCGGTTGAGTTCGGCCTCGATCGCGGTCAGCGGCGTGCCCTCGGAGATCTTGCGGAAGTTGTCCCGCACCACCTGTGCCCGCGAGTACTGCGTCACCGTCCCGTCGGCCGCCACGGCCGTGCGGATTTCGGTGTCCGGCTCCTGACGTAGCAGGGCACGGGTGCGCTGGTCGTAGATTCGCCGGTACCCGTAGGTGACCTTCCCGTGCGGGCGGCCGGCTTCGGCGGCGCCGACGATGCCGCGCAGCACGTTGTCGCGGATCGAGTCGGCCATCCACTCGGCCTGCACGGCCTGGAAGCCGAGCATCATCCGGTCGTTCTTGTCCCGCAGGTCGTACAGCACACCGCCGACGAGCCAGAAGTTGAAACCGACCTCGTGGCACATGTCGCGGATCTTCACGAAGACCGCGAGGTCGCGTTCCTTGCGGGAGATCTCCCAAACCACGAGCACGTCACCTTTGCCCGCGCGGATCTGCTCGATCAGCAACTCGAACTGCTCTCGCTCCTTCGTCGCACGCCGGCTGGCCGAGCGGTGGTTGTCGGTGAACGACCCCGCGTCCGTCCAGGACCGCTTCGTGATCTCCGCCAGGTTGAGCACGCCCTGGTCGTGGACGCTCTTGCCCTGCTCCTTCTTGTCCTGACTCGCGCGCTGATACCGCAACGCCCGCACCTCTACGCCACCGGCCAGCAGCGCGTCCTTGCTCTCGAACCGGCCCCGATTTCCGGACCGGGTCTTCCGCCGTACCAT
Organism: Micromonospora sp. WMMB482; assembly: GCF_019038635.1. NCBI lineage: Bacteria > Bacillati > Actinomycetota > Actinomycetes > Micromonosporales > Micromonosporaceae > Micromonospora > Micromonospora sp. WMMB482. Next base: position 2,472,901 of record NZ_JAHOPD010000020.1, read on the forward strand.
CAGAACCGTCCCCCTAGATCGACGTCCGTGTCGGCAACATCGACCCTAGCTTCTAACGATTCTTGACAGTGCCGACTGTGACGCCGAGCGCCTCGGCGGTGGCGACCTCGGTCAGGTCCTCGAAGTAGCGCAGCACCACGACGGCCCGCTGGCGTGGCGGCAGCCGGTCCAGCGCCGCGCGCACGGTGAGCCGCAGCGCGGCGTCGGCGCCCGGCCGGTCCGGCGGGTACGCGCTGAGCCACTCCCGCCGCCGGCGCCGCCACCAGGAGACGGCGTCGCGGTAGAGGATGGCGCGCACGTACGCGGCCGGGTCGCCGTCGCGCACCGACGACCAGCGCAGCGCCAGCTTGAGCAGCGCGTCCTGGAGCAGATCCTCGGCCTGGTGGCGGTTGCCGCAGATCAGGTACGCGGCGCGCAGCAGCCGGTGCTGGTGCGCCTCGACGAAGGCGAGGTAGTCCGCCCGCCCGTCGTCCGCGTTCCGCCCCATCCGGCTCCTCCCTCCGTCACCCGCCAGACGCGCGGGACGGGGGCAAAGGTTGGGTCAGGTAGCGCTGAATCGTCGGGCCGACCCAGTCGGCCAGTTCCTCCGGGTCGAGGTCGACCACGGGTGGCAGCCGGACGATGTACCGGGTGAACGCGAGACCGAGGATCTGGCTGGCCACCAGGCCGGCCCGGCGGGCGGCGGTCGCCGGGTCGGCACCGGATCGGGCCACCGCGGTGGCGAGCTGGTCGGCGAAGATGCCGCGCATCCGTTCGGCCGCGCCGGGGTTGGTGGCGGCCGCCCGGAGCAGGGCGACGAGTGTCCCGTCCGCCTCCCAGCGGCGCACGAAGTGCCGGGTCAGTGTCTCGCCGAGCCGGTCCGGCGGCACCTCGGCCAGGTCGGGCAGGCGCAGGTCGAACTCGGCCGCCGCGGCGAACAGCCCCTCCTTGCTGCCGTAGTAGCGCATCACCATCGACGGGTCGATGCGGGCGTCGGCGGCGATGGCCCGGATGGTGGCCCGGTCGTAGCCGTCGGTGGCGAAGCGTTCCCGGGCGGCGCGCAGGATGGCGGCCCGGGTGGCGTCCGAGCGGCGGGTGCGGGTGGCGGGTTCGGTCACGTCCACGACTGTAGGCCAACACCTGTTGACATCGGTTCTACAGTGAAGTCAACAAGCGTTGGCAAACAGGTGTTGACCCGAACCCGGAGGTGGAACGATGCTGCCCGAACGCACTGACGTCCTCGTGGTGGGAGCCGGGCCTACCGGCCTGGCCGTGGCGGTGACGCTGGCCGGGCACGGCATGACCGCGACGGTCGTCGACCGGCTCGCCGAACCGCCGGTCACCTCACGCGCCGCGGTCGTGCACGCGGGCACCCTCGAAGTGCTGGACCGGATCGGCGTCGCCGCGCCGCTGGCCGCCCGAGGGCTGCGGTCGGCCCGGTTCAGTGTCCGCGACCGGGACCGGGTGCTGCTCACCGTCCCCTTCGACCGGTTGCCGTCGCGCTACCCGTACGCGCTGCTGATCTCGCAGGCCGAGACCGAAGCGGTGCTCAGCGACCGGCTCACCGCGCTCGGCGAGCACGTGTTGCGGCCGTACGAGATGACCGGGCTGGACCTCGACGGCGACGGCGCCGTCGCGCGCTTCGACGGCGGCCGCACGGTCCGGGCGCGCTGGGTCGTCGGCGCGGACGGGATGCACAGCCGGGTCCGCGAACTCGCCGGCATCGGCTTCGGCGGCCCGGCCGACCCCGGGGAGTCGTTCCTGCTCGCCGACGTCCACGTGGACAGCGCGCTCCCGCGCGACCAGGTGAGCCTCTTCCTGTCCCGCCGGGGCCCACTGGTCTGGGCACCGCTGCCCGACGGCACGGTCCGGCTGGTCGCCACAGTGGCCGACGCGCCGCGCGACCCGCAGGCGCGCCACTTCCAGGCGCTGCTCGACGAGCGCGGCCCGGCGCGCCGGCCGGACCGGGTCACCGGCATGGCGTGGTCGTCCCGGTTCCGGATCCACCACCGGATCGCGAGCACCTACCGCTCCGGGCCGGTACTGCTCGCCGGGGACGCCGCGCACGTGCACAGCCCGGCCGGCGGGCAGGGGATGAACCTCGGCCTACGCGACGCGGTCGCGCTCGGCGACGCACTCGCTGCCGGTCCGCAGGCCCTCGACGGGTACGCCGCCGACCGCCGCCCACGCGCCGAGGAGGTGCTCGGTTTCGCGGCCGGGCTGACCCGGCTCGCCGCCGCACCGCCTGTCGTGCGCCCGCTGCGCGACCTGCTGCTCCGGGCGGTCTCCGCGCTCCCGCCGGCCCGTGCCCGTATCGCCGTCCGCCTGGCCGGCTTCGAGCCTGCCCGGTCCGGCGGCTGACCTGCCCGGTCCGGCCCGCTGACCCGGGCAGCCGATCCGCTCGGCCGGGCGGGTGATCAGTGCGATGGTGCGGTGGGCGGGCCGGTGCGCGTACCGAAGGTCACCCAGGCGGCGGCCGTGACCAGCGCGAAGACCGCGGCGGCGGCCCAGGGCACAGGTGCCAGGCCGAACGCCTGGGCGGCCGCACCGGCCAGCGCCGCGCCGACCGGTGCGGCGGCCAGCCCGGCCATCCGCTGCGCCGCGCCCACCCGGCCGAGCAGATCCGGGGGTACGTGCCGCTGCCCGTACGCCGCCCGCAGGCTGTTCCAGATAGTGGAGCCGGCGGTGAACCCGGCCAGCGCGAGACCGCCGGTCAGCGGGTGCCGGGCCAGCGCGAACCCGGCCAGCGCCAGCGTCTGCCCGAGCAGCACGACTCGCAGCGTGGGCAGCGTGCCGAAGCGGGCGGCCAGCCGTCCGGCGAACAGCGCGCCGCCGAGCCCGCCCGCGATCGCGCCGGCCGCGAACAGCCCGTACGCCGCCTCGGGCACCCGCAGCACGGCCAGCGCGTAGAGCGCGAGCACCGAGGCCAGCCCGCCGATGGCCATTCGACCCGGCGGTCCCCACGGTGAGTGCCCACAGAACCCGATCCCTGCGAAGAAACCGAACCCCTTCCCCAACCCCGCCCCGGCCCTCGCCGATCTTGCGGTTGTGGCCCCCTGGCTGTCCTGTTCGTACGGCCTTGCCCGGGCGGGAAGTGCAAGATCGGCGGGAACTGAGGGCGAGGATGAGGAGGGCGGCGAGGCCGAAGGTCAGGGCGTCGGCGGTGAACGGCAGTGCGGGGGAGACGGCGAAGAGGACGCCGGCCAGGGGGGGGCGCCGACGAATCCGCCGGCCACCGCTGTTCCGGCCTGGAGGCGGGCGTTGGCGCGGGCCAGCCCCTCGGGTGGCACCACAGTGGGCAGCAGCGCGTACGCGGACGCGTCGAAGAGCGTGCCCAGCAGCGCGAGCAGTGACGCGGCCACGATCAGCGTGGCGATCCCGGCGTGCCCGGTCGCCGTGAACCAGGCCAGTGCCGCCACCACCACGGCCCGCGCCCCCGTCCACCACCGCCATCGTCCGCCGCCGTTCCCACCGGTCCGCGTACACGCCACCGAGCAGGCCGAACAGCAGTGGCGGAAGGAGCCCGGCCACCGTCACCGCGGCGACCGCGCGAGGGTCGCGGGTGAGCGTGGCGGCCAGCAGGGCCAGAGCCGGCGTACGCAGGGAGTCCCCCACCTTTGAGCAGACGGCGGCGGACCAGAGCAACCGGTAGTCGCGGCCGGGGACGGCGGTGGTCGTCATGCCGGGAGACGGTGTGCCCTGCACCCGGTCGAGGGTCAAGCCGCCGGCGGGAACGGGACGGACACTGTCGGCGCTGCCCGGTACGGTGAGCGCCGAAATCCGAACCGGGAGCGCGATTGGACCGCACCTTCCAGGTAGACCTCCGTGGCGTGGTCGACCTGCTCAGTCATCACCTCTACGGCAGTCCGCGGGTCTACGTGCGCGAGCTGCTCCAGAACGCCGTCGACGCGATCACCGCACGGCGGTCCGCCGAGCCGGAAGCCCCGGCGCGGGTCCGCATCGAGCCGCCGGAGCTTACCGGCGACGGGACGCTGCGCGTGCACGACACCGGCATCGGCCTGACCGAGGCGCAGGTGCACGAGCTGCTCGCCACCATCGGCCGCAGCTCCAAGCGCGACGAGCTGGGCTTCTCCCGGCACGAGTTCCTCGGGCAGTTCGGCATCGGCCTGCTCTCCTGCTTCCTGGTCGCGGACGAGATCCGGGTGGTCACCCGGCACGCCGACGAGCCCACAGTGCTCTGGACGGGCTGGTCCGACGGGCGGTACGCGGTGCGGCTCGCCGAGCCGGAACAGGCCCGCGACGAGCCCGGCACCACTGTCACGCTGGTGCCCCGGCGCGACGCCGACCAGTGGCTCGGCGTGCCCACTGTCACCGAGCTGGCCCGCCTCTACGGCGGCCTGCTGCCGGTCGACGTCCGGGTCGGTGACACGCCGACCACCTCCGGCCCGCCGCCGTGGCCGACCACGCCCGGTGCGCCCGTGGACCGGGCCGCCCTCCAGCGGTACGCCCAGGAACTGCTCGGGTTCGTCCCGTTCGACGTGGTGCCGCTGTCGGTGCCCGAGGCCGGCCTGACCGGCGTGGCCTTCATCCTGCCCGCCGCGGTGAACCCGGCCGCCCGGTCCGGGCACCGCGTCTACCTCAAGCGGATGCTGCTCAGCGAGCACGCCGACGGGCTGCTGCCCGAGTGGGCCTTCTTCGCCCACTGCGTGGTCGACGCGAGCGAGCTGCGCCCCACCGCCAGCCGGGAGGCGCTCTACGAGGACGCGCTGCTCACCTCCGTCCGGGAGGTGCTCGGCGACCAGATCCGCGGCTGGCTGGTCCGGCTCGCCAAGCACGATCCGCGCCGGCTCGGCGAGTTCCTCCAGGTGCACCACCTCGGGGTCAAGGCGCTCGCCATGCACGACGACGAGATGCTGCGGCTGGTCGACCAGTGGTGGCCGATGGACACCAACGTCGGCACGCTCACGCTCGCCGAGTTCCGGCAGCGGCACGGCGTGCTCCGGTACGCCGCCAGCCTGGACGAGTTCCGCCAGCTCGCCGCCGTGGCCGCCGCGCAGGATCTGGCAGTGGTGAACGGCGGCTACACGTACGACACCGAGCTGATCGAGCGGCTGCCCGCGGTGGACCGGTCGGTGCTGATCGAGCGGCTGGAGCCGAGCGACCTCACCACCCGGTTCGAGATCCTCGACCCGGCGACCGAGCTGGCCCTGCGGCCGTTCCGCACCGCCGCGCAGCGGGCCCTGGAACGGCTCGGGTGCGAGGTCGTGATCCGGGCGTACGACCCGGTCTCGCTGCCGGCGCTCTACCTGGTGTCCCGCTCGGCCGCGTTCCACGACCAGCTCGCCGCCAGCCGGGACAAGGCCGACGAGCTGTGGGGCGGCGTGCTCGACGCGCTCGCCGCCTCCGCCCCGCCGGACCGCCCGCAACTCGTGCTCAACCATCGCAACCCGCTGGTCCGCCGGGTCACCACGCTCGCCGACCCGGAGCTGGTCGGGCTGGCCGTCGAGGCGCTCTACGGGCAGGCCCTGTTGCTCGGGCACCACCCGATCCGGGCGGCCGACGCCGCACTGCTGAACAGTTCCTTCCTCGGCCTGCTCGGCCGGGCCGTACCGGGAGAGACCCGTGACTGACGACGACCTCTGGCGGATGCACCACGAGATCGAATCCATGCCGTACGGCCCGGGGCAGATCGCCGCGCTGGAACAGCTGCTGCGCCGCGCCGACGCGGGCGACGACCGGCACCTCGCCTTCGCCGCCCGGGTCACCGGCACCACCGCGTACGTCTACGGCGGCGAACCGGCGAAGTCGTTCGTCACGTTCTCCTGGTGCCTGGCCGAGTACGACAAGGATCCGCAGCCCTACCACCAGCGCTACACGCACCAGCTGCTCTGGTTCTTCAAGTACATGGTCAACGCCATGGTGAAGTTCCCGGAGCTGCCGCTGGACCGGACGTACGCGGTGCTCGACGACATGGAACGGCGCTACCGGGACTCCGGGCACTCGCTCCAGGCCGTCCACAAGCACCGCTACCTGGTGGCCGCGCACCTGGGCGACGAGGAGGCGGCGGAGCAGTGGTACCGCAAGTGGATGACCACACCCCGCGACGCGCTGTCCGACTGCGCCGGCTGCGACCCGACCACCCAGGTCGCGCACCTGGTGCGGCACGGCCGGCACGAGGAGGCGGTGGCGCTGGCCGAGCCGGTGCTCGCCGGCCGGCTGACCTGTAGCGAGCAGCCGCAGGGAATCCTCACCGCGCTGCTCACGCCCTACCGCGAGACCGGCCGCACCGACGCGGCGCGGGACGCGCACCGGGAGGCGTACCGGCGGGTGCGCGGGAACCTCGCCGACCTCGGGGACATCGGCGAGCACATCGAGTTCTGCACCGTGACCGGCAACGAGGCCCGCGCGCTGGAGCTGGTCGAGCGGCACCTGGACTGGCTGGACCGCGCGCCCACCCCGGCCGCCGGGATGCACTTCGCGGCCGCCGCCTCGGCTGCGCTGCGCCAGGTGCCGGCCGAGCTGACGGTGCACCGCCGCGCCTCCGGCGAGCGGCCGGCGGCCGACGTGCCGGCCGGTGGGCTCGCCGACGAGCTGGCCGGTACGGCGACCGCGCTGGCCGAGCGCTTCGACGCGCGCAACGGCACCACGCACCAGTCCGGGTTGATCGCCCGCAAGCTGGCGGCCGGGCCGGTCGGCGAGCACCTGCCGCTGTCGGCGAGCCTGCGCCGCCCGGCGGTGCCCGCGCCGCGTACCGGCCCGGATGCGACGGCGGCTTCCGCGCAGCCGGTCACCGTGCCGGCCGACGCCGGTGCCGACGAGCTGCTCGCACTGGCCGAGGAGTGCTGGCGCACCAACCGCCGGGACGGCCTGCTCGCCGCGTTGCGCGCGTACGACGAGCGGTTCGGCGACGCCGACGTGCCCGCGACCACCCGCGCCTGGCGGCTGGAGCTGCGGGCCGGTGAACTGTCCCAGGACGACGACGGCGTGCCGGTGGCGATCGCTGTCAACCGGGAGGCGCTGGCCGCGTGGCGGGAGGTGCCGGACCCGCTGCGCGCCCAGGTGGTGGCCGGGCGGCTCGGTGTGCTGCTCAGCATGGTCGAGGAGAGCGCGGACGAGGGGCTGGCCCTGGCCCGGGAGTCGGCCGGCTACCTGACCGAGCACGGCGGGCCGCGTGACCGGGCCGCCGGCTGGGACCGGCTCGCCCTGGCCCACGTGCACCGCGAGCAGTGGGCGGAGGCGCTCGACGCGCTCGACCGCGCCGAGGCGGAGGCGGACGCCGACCCGTGGCTGGCGGGCCGGGTCGCGCTGCACCGCACGCACGTGCTGGAGCAGTTGGAGCGGGCCGAGGAGTTCCGGGACGCGGCGGCGCGGTCCCGTCGGCTGGCGGGCGAGCTGGGCGACGCCGAGATGCTCACCGGCGCCTGCCTCGCGTACGCCCGCGCCACCGACGATCCGGCCGACGCGGTGGCCGCGTGCGAGGAGGCGCTGTCGGTCGCTCCGGCCGGTGCGCACCTGCCGCTGCGGGTGACCCGCGGCCGGGCGCTGATGGCCGCCGACCGGTCCGGCGAGGCGGTGGAGGATCTGGCCGAGGCGGTCACCCTCTGCGTGGAGCAGGGGCTCGACGGCGACGCGCTGCTGCGCTGGGAGCTGGCCGAGGCGTACCGGGCGGCCGGGCGGCTGGCCGAGGCCGCCGAGGTGGCCGAGGAGGCGGTGCTCGGGCTCGACCGGGCGGGCGCGCAGGCCGAGGCGGACCGGTGCCGCCACATGCTGTCCGGCATCTACGCGGGTCTCGGCGAGACGGATCTGGCGTTGACGGTGCTCGACACGTTGGCCGACAACCTGGACGGGCCGGACAATCTCCCCCACCGGGCGCAGGTGCTGGAGGAGTCCGGTGGCCTGCTCTACGACGCCGACCGGGACGCCCTGGCCGCGCAGCGGTTCGCGGCGGCGGCGACCGCCTGGCGGCTGGCCGGCTACCAGGTGGACGAGCTGCGGGCCCGGCGGCGGGAACTGCTCGCCCTGCACTGGTCCGGTGACCTGCCGGCCGCGGTCGCCGCGATCGAGCGGGTGGACGAGGCGGCGGCCGCGCTCCCGGCCGAGGCCGACGAGCCGCCGGTGGTGACGTACGAGCGGGCGATGGCCGCCGACGCGGTGGCCCGGGTGCTGATCGGGGAGGACCGCCTGACCGCCGCGCTGGACCGGGTGGGCGGCGTGCCGGAGCGCCTGCGGTCGATCGAGGCGTTCGGCGAGGCGGCGCAGGTCGAGGTGCTGACCGGCGAGCTGCTGCTGCGCGACGGGCGGCCGGAGCAGGCCGAAGGGCTGCTGCGGCCGGTCCTCGGCGGGCTGCCCTCCGGTTCCCGCTCGGCCACCCAGGCCGCCTGGCTGCTGGCCCGCGCGCTCGACGAGCAGGGCCGGGACGCCGAGGCGGCGAAGGTCCGCGCCGACCACGGCATCGAGGAGAACTGACACGACGGGCTGGGGCAACCGTTGGGTAACCGCGGCTGCCCCAGCTCGAACACGAGGTCTAGGCTGGTCCGGTGGCGGTGGAACAGCAGGCACGGGGGGCGGCGGGTACGGCCCGGCGCCGGTCCCGGCGGGACGAGATCCTGGAGATCGCGGTCGGCCTCTTCGCGGCGCGCGGCTACCACGGTGTGTCGATGGACGACATCGGCGCGGCGGCCGGTGTCACCGGTCCGGCGCTCTACCACCACTTCGCCGGCAAGGAGGCGATGCTCGTCGCCGCCCTGATCCCGGTGAGTGAGGGGCTGCTCGCGGGCGGCCGGGAACGGGCCGCGGGTCACCCGGGCGATCCGCGTGGGGCGCTGGAGTCGCTGATCGACTTCCACGTCGACTTCGCGCTGGCGAATCCGGCGGTGATCGCGTTGCACCTGCACGAGCTGGACCGCCTCCCGGACGAGCCGCGCCGCCGGATCCGCCGGCTCCAGCGGATGTACGTCGAGGAGTGGGTGACCGTGCTGACCGCGCTGCACCCCGGCCTGCCCGACGGCGCGGCCCGGGTGCTCGCCCACGCGGCGTTCGGCCTGATGAACTCGACCCCGTTCCTCGGCGGCGAGGTGGACCGCCGGCGCCGGGCCGAACTGCTGCGCGGCGCGACCCTCGCGGCCCTGCTCGCGCCCACCGACCCGACCTGACACGCCGCGCGCACCTTAACGCGTGTTAAGAAGAGACCCCGGCTTTGCGTCGAGAAGGGGTCACGTCCGTGCAGAAGATGATCGAATCGTTGTTGGTCGCGAATCGGGGGGAGATCGCGCGGCGGATCATCCGTACCGGTAGACGGCTCGGGATCCGGACGATCGCGGTGCACTCGGAGGCCGACGGCGCGCTGCCGTTCGTGACCGAGGCCGACGAGGCGATCTGCGTCGGCCCGGCGAACCCGGCGCAGAGCTACCGGAACGCCGAAGCGATCCTCGACGCCGCCCGTAGCACCGGCGCGCGGGCGATCCACCCCGGCTACGGCTTCCTGTCCGAGAACGCGGACTTCGCCCGTACCGTCGAAGGGGCCGGCCTGATCTGGGTCGGGCCCGGCGCCGACGCGATCACCGCGATGGGCGACAAGATCAACGCCCGGAATCTGATGGCGGCGGCCGGCGTGCCGGTCGCGCCCGGCACCACCGAACCGGCGAGTGACCTGGACGCGGCGGTCGCGGCCGCCGCGGAGATCGGCTACCCGGTGATGGTCAAGGCCGCCGCCGGCGGCGGCGGCATGGGCATGGGCGTGGCCGCGGACGAGGCGGCGCTGCGCGCCGAGTACGACAAGGTCCGCGCGTTCGCCGAGCGGATGTTCGGCGACGGCTCGGTGCTGATCGAGCGGTACTTCCCCCGGGTGCGCCACGTCGAGGTGCAGATCCTCGGCCTGGCCGACGGCCGGGTGGTGGCGCTCGGCGAGCGGGAGTGCTCGGTGCAGCGGCGCAACCAGAAGCTGGTCGAGGAGTCGCCGTCCCCGGCGGTCTCGCCCGAGCTGCGCGAGCGCTTCCTGGCCGCCGCGGTGCGGGCCGGCGAGGCGGTCAATTACCGCAATGCGGGCACTGTGGAGTGCCTGCTCGATCCGGGGACGCAGGAATTTTTCTTCCTGGAGATGAACACGCGGCTCCAGGTCGAGCACCCGGTCACCGAGTACGTCTACGGCGTCGACCTGGTCGAGGAGCAGTTGCGGGTGGCGGCCGGTCTGGCGCCGACGTTCGACCCGGACGCGCTCACCCCGCGCGGGCACGCCATCGAGCTGCGGATCAACGCCGAGGATCCGAAGCGCTTCCTGCCCGGTCCAGGGGCGATCACCACCTGGAACGAGCCGTCCGGCACCGGCGTCCGCGTCGACTCCGGCTATGTCGCCGGCAACACTGTCACACCGTTCTACGACAGCCTGATGGCCAAGCTGATCCTCACCGGGGACACCCGCGAGGAGGCGGTCCAGCGGGCGCGGGCGGCGGTCGCCCAGTTCGAGATCGCCGGCCCGAGGTGCAACCTGCCGTTCTTCGCCGAGCTGCTGGAGAACCAGGAGTTCCTCTCCGGCGACTACGACACCGGCATCGTCTCCCGGATGCGCTGACCTTCGACCCAGTGAGGTGAATCTGATGGCGGAACTCCCAGACTCCGTGAGCATCCGTGAGGTCGGTCCCCGCGACGGCCTCCAGAACGAGGAGCCCATCCCCACCGACGCCAAGGTGCGGCTGCTCGACGCGCTGTCCCGCACCGGGGTGCGGCGCATCGAGGCCGTCTCCTTCGTCCATCCGAAGGCGATCCCGCAGATGGCCGACGCCGACGAGGTGTGGCAGCGGGCGGAGAAGGCCGATGGCGTGCGCTACTCCGCCCTGGTGCCGAACACCCGGGGCGCGCAGCGGGCGCTGGCGGCCGGCTTCACCGAGATCGAGGTGGTGGTCTCGGCCAGCGACACGCACAACCGCCGCAACGTCAACCGGTCCACCGACGAGTCGCTCGACGACATCGCCGAGCTGATCGACCTGCTGCACGGCGCGGGTGCCACCGCCGAGGTGATCGTGGCGACCAGCTTCGGCTGCCCCTACGAGGGCGACGTGGACCCCGGCCGGGTCGCCGCGATCGTCGACCGCGTCGCCCGCGACGGGGCGGACCGCGTCGCCTTCGGCGACACCACCGGCATGGGTACGCCCCGGCGCGTCCGCGAGCTGGTCACGGCGGTCCGGGACCGTAACGCCCACCTGCCGGTGCTGCTGCACTTCCACAACACCAGGGGCACCGCGCTGGCGAACATGCTCACCGCGATGGAACTGGGCGTCACCGAGTTCGACGCCAGCGTGGGTGGCCTCGGCGGCTGCCCGTACGCCCCGGGTGCCAGCGGCAACCTGGCCACCGAGGAGGCGGTGCACATGCTGCACGACATGGGCATCGACACCGGCATCGACCTGGACGCCCTGATCGAGGCCGCCGAACTGGCCGAGTCCCTGGTGGGCAAGCGACTCCCGTCCGGAGTCCTCCGGGCCGGCCCCCGGACCCGCCTGACCCCTCTCCCCTCCTGACCCCCGCACTGTTCCCGTCTCTCGCCCCGTTGATCAAGGAGTTTGTGTCCCCCGGAGGCCCGGATCAGGACACGAACTCCTTGATCACGGGGGTGGACAGGGTGCGGGGGCGTGGTGGGGTGCCGGAGATGGTGCGGGTGGGGTAGCCTAACGATCGTTCAGGTCGGTGGGGTGCAAGGGAGTCGGCGTGACGCTCGACGGTGAGGCTCTGGAGCAGCTACGCAAGCGCGCCCGCGCCGGCGGAGCGGACAAGTACCACGCGGCGAACGCCGCGAAGGGGAAGCTGTTCGCCCGCGAGCGCGTGGCGTACCTGGTCGACGAGGGCTCCTTCGTCGAGGACGGGCTCTACGCCAACGCCATGGCCGACGGGCTGCCCGCCGACGGCGTGGTCACCGGCACCGCGACGATCGACGGCCGCCAGGTCTGCCTGATGGCGAACGACTCCACGGTCAAGGCCGGCAGCTGGGGCGCGCGTACCGTCGAGAAGATCATCCGGATCATCGAGCGGGCGTACGCGACCGGCGTGCCGATGGTCTACCTGGTCGACTCGGCCGGTGCCCGGATCACCGACCAGGTCGACCTGTTCCCGGGCCGCCGCGGTGCCGGCAAGATCTTCTGGAACCAGGTCCGCGCCTCCGGCTCGATCCCGCAGGTCTGCGCGCTGTTCGGGCCGAGCGCGGCGGGCGGGGCGTACATCCCGGCGTTCTGCGACGTGGTCGCCATGGTGGACGGCAACGCCAGCATGTACCTCGGCTCCGACCGGATGGTCGAGATGGTCACCGGCGAGAAGACCACGCTGGAGGCGATGGGCGGCGCGAAGGTGCACTGCGCCGAGTCGGGTGTGGGGCACTTCCTCTGCAAGACCGAGAACGACGCGCTCGACGTGGTGCGGACGTACCTGTCCTACCTGCCGTCGAACTGGAAGCAGGATCCGCCGGCCGCCGAGGCGGTGGCCGCGCCGGCGAAGGCCGACCTGGCCGCGCTGGTGCCGGCCAGCGAGCGGCAGGCGTTCGACATGCGCCGGTACGTCAAGGGTCTGCTCGACGAGGGCAGCTTCTTCGAGATCCAGGCGCTGTGGGCGAAGGAGCTGACCATCGGGTTCGGCCGGCTGAACGGCGAGGTCGTCGGCGTGGTCGGCAACAACTCGATGTTCAAGGGCGGCGTGCTCTTCGTCGACTCGGCCGACAAGGCGACCCGGTTCGTGCAGCTCTGCGACGCGTTCAACGTGCCGCTGCTGTTCCTCAGCGACGTGCCCGGGTTCATGGTCGGCAGCGCGGTGGAGAAGCAGGGCATCATCAGGCACGGCGCGAAAATGATCACGGCGATCTCCGAGGCGACCGTACCCAAGATCTGTGTGGTGGTCCGCAAGGCGTACGGCGCGGGTCTGTACGCGATGGCCGGTCCCGGTTTCGAACCGGACGCCACGATCGCGCTGCCCACCGCGAAGATCGCGGTGATGGGCGCGGAGGCCGCCGTGAACGCGGTCTACGCCAACAAGATCGCCGCCATCTCCGACGAGGCCGAGCGGGCCGCGTTCGTGGCCGCGAAGCGCGAGGAGTACGAGCGCGACATCGACGTGGTCCGCCTCGCCAGCGAGCTGGTGGTGGACGCGATCATCGAGCCGCAGGAACTGCGGGCCGAGCTGGTACGCCGGTTCGCCGCCGCGCGCACCAAGAACCGCGACTTCTCCCACCGCCGACACGGCGTCACCCCCGTCTGACCTGTAAGGAAGGGCCCCCTCTTAACGCCTGGTGCATGTAAAGGGGCCCCTCCTAACGCTTCAGCCGCTCCCGGCGTCACGAGCGCCCGGCGGCCCGCCCTTCCAGGAGGATCGACATGGACTTCCGGCTCGACGAGGAGCAGCAGGCGCTGCGGGAGAGCGTGCGGGAATTCGCCCGCGAGGTGGTCGCGCCCACCATCGCCGAGCACTACGAGCAGCACACCTTCCCGTACGAGATGGTCCGCCAGATGGGCAAGATGGGCCTGTTCGGGCTGCCCTTCGCGGAGGAGCACGGCGGCATGGGCGGCGACTACTTCGCGCTCTGCCTGGCATTGGAGGAGCTGGCCCGGGTCGACTCCAGCGTGGCGATCACGCTGGAGGCGGCGGTGTCGCTCGGCGCGATGCCGATCTACCGCTTCGGCACCGAGGAGCAGAAGGCGCAGTGGCTGCCGAAGCTCCTCAGCGGTGAGGCGCTGGCCGCTTTCGGGCTCACCGAGCCGGGCACCGGGTCGGACGCCGGCGGCACCCGGACGCGGGCCGTCCTGGACGGCGACGAGTGGGTGATCAACGGCTCGAAGGCGTTCATCACCAACTCCGGCACCGACATCACCACTCTGGTCACCGTCACCGCCGTCACCGGCACGCGGCCGGACGGCGGCAAGGAGCTGTCCACGATCATCGTGCCGTCGGGCACGCCCGGCTTCACGGTCGCGCCCGGCTACTCGAAGGTCGGCTGGACCGCGTCGGACACGCACGAGCTGACGTTCGACGACTGCCGGGTGCCGGCGGCCAACCTGCTCGGCGAGCGCGGCCGGGGCTTCGCCCAGTTCCTGCGCATCCTGGACGAGGGCCGGATCGCCATCGCGGCGCTCGCCGTCGGCCTGGCCCAGGGCTGCGTGGACGAGTCGATCAAGTACGCGAAGGAGCGCCAGGCGTTCGGTCAGCCGATCGGCAACTACCAGGCCATCCAGTTCAAGATCGCGGACATGGAGATGAAGGCGCACACGGCCCGGCTGGCCTACTACGACGCGGCCGCCCGGATGCTCGCCGGTGAGCCGTTCAAGCGCCAGGCGGCCATCGCCAAGCTGCACGCCTCCACCGTCGCCGTGGACAACGCCCGCGAGGCGACGCAGATCCACGGCGGGTACGGCTTCATGAACGAGTACCCGGTGGCCCGCTTCTGGCGGGACTCGAAGATCCTGGAGATCGGCGAGGGCACCAGCGAGGTGCAGCGCATGATCATCGCGCGCGACCTCGGCATGTGAGGACGCCCGAAACCGCGCCCTGTCGGATATCGGCGGTGGACGGTCGGGTGGTTGACGATGGGCTGTGGAGCGTCGGAGTCCATCCGTAATCTTCGTGCCCATGACTCCGGATCATGACCGTGCGCGGGGCCCGAGCGGTCGTACCGGTCTGTCCGACCTGCTGCGCGGGCACCGGCTCGCCGTCGGCCTGACCCAGGCCGAGCTGGCGGGCCGGGCCGGCGTGGGCGTACGGACGGTCCGCGATCTGGAACGGGGGCGGGCCACCCGGCCCCAACGCACCACAGTCGACCTGCTGGCCGACGCGCTCGGGCTGAGCGGTGACGAGCGGCGGGAGTTCGTCGACACCGCCCGGCCCGCGGCATCCCGCCTTCCCGCCGCCGGTGCCGGTGCCGATCCGCCCGTGGCGCTGCCCCAGCCCGTACCGCTGCTCGGCCGCGAACGGGACGTGGCGGAGGTGTCCGGCCTGCTCGACGCGTACCCGGTGGTGAGCCTGGTGGGGCTCGCCGGGGTGGGCAAGACGGCGCTGGCCGTGACCGTCGCGCACGCGGTGGCGGCCCGCCACCCGGCGGGCGTCGCGGGGGTGCTCGTGGGTGAGGGCTCGGACTCGGCCGACGTGCTGGCGGCGTCGGCGTCGATGTTCGGCGTGAACCGGCTGGCCGACCTGTCCTGCCGGATCGGCGACCGGCGGGCGCTGCTGCTCGTCGACGCCGTCGACCGGGCGCCGGACGCGGTGGCCGGGGCGCTCCGCGTCCTGACCGCCGCCGCGCCGACCCTGCGGGTGCTGGTGACCGGCCGCCGCCCGGTCGGCCTGCCCGGCGAGATGGTCCGGCCGGTCGCACCGCTGGACGTACCGCCTGCGGGCGCCGAGCCCGCCGACCGGGCCGACCTGGACCGCTGGCCGGCAGCGGCGCTGTTCGCCGCCCGGTTCGCCCAGGCCCGCCGGGAACCACCGGCCCCGGCCGAGCTGCCGGCGCTGGCCGCGCTCGTGCGCCGGCTCGGCGGACTGCCGCTCGCCATCGAGCTGATGGCCGCACGGGGACGCATCCTCGACGTCACCGAGCTGCTCGACCGCTACGGCGACCGCGTCCTGGACCTGACCGGCGTACGCCCCGGCTGGGAGCCCGCCGACCCGTCCACCGGAACGGTGACGCTGCGCGACGCGGTGGCGACCAGCTATCACCTGCTCGCCACCGCCGACCGGGCGGCGCTGCGGCGGCTGTCCGCGTTCCGTAACCGCTGGTCGGTCGAGCTGGCCGAGGAACTGCTCGCCGACGGCGGCCGGCGGTGGGACGCCGCGCCGATGCTGGACCGGCTGCGCGAACTGGGCCTGCTCAGCGTCCGGGGCACCGGCCCGTTCCGGTTCCGTCTGCTGGACGCGGTCCGTGACTTCGCCGCGGAGCAGGCCGACGCCGACGGCGAGGCCGACCGGATCCGGATGCGGCACGCCACGGTGATCGCCGGTCTGGTCCGTCGCACCGCGCCGGGGCTCGTGGGCGCACAGATGTCCGGCGCGGTGCACGTGCTCGACGAGGCGACGAGCGACATCACCGCTGCGCTGGCGTACGCCGCCGAGCACGCGCCGGAGACCGCGCTGCTGCTCGCCGCCTCGCTGCCCCGATGGTGGCGGCTGCGCGGGCGGGACGTGTCCGGCCGGCGCCGGCTGCGGCGGCTGCTCGCCGATCCGCGTACCGCGGGTGCCCCGCCCACGCTGCGGGCCTGGGCCATGCTGGGCGCGGCCCGGCTGGCCGCCGAGCACGGCGCGGGCGCGGAGGAACTGCCGGCGGTCCGGGCCGCCCTGGCCGTCTTCGCCGAGGCGGGCGACGTGACCGGCGAACTGTCCGCCCGGTCCGTGCTCTGCGCGCTGCTGCCCGGGATCGGCGCGCACGACGAGGCCCGCGAGCAGGCCGAGGCCGCGCTGGCCTCGGCCACCCGGCACCACCGGGTACGCGAAATGGCCGTCGCCCAGGCGCACCTGACCTGGCACGACGTACGCGAAGGGCGGCTGGCCGGCGCCCGGCGGCGGCTTGCCACCGTCGACCGCCTGGCGGCACAGTGCGGTGACCAGCGCCTGCGTGTGCTGGCGCGGGCCGATCAGGCCGAGCTGACCCGCCTGGAGGGCCGGTACGCCGAGGCGGTCGAGCAGGGACGCCGGGTGGCGGCCGCGCTCGCGGAGCTGGGTGATCCCGGGCGTCGACGCCGGACGGTCGGCGCGGTCGGGTTGGCGCTCGCCCACGCCGGGCGCTCCGACGAGGCGCTGGCCACGGTCGCCGAGCTGTGGCCGTCGGACGTGGTGCCGGGCCGGCGCCGGCCACCGGCCGTGGAGATGCTCGACCCGCCCGGCCCGGGTGGGAACGCCCGGACCGAGGACGCGCTGCGTGGGTTGATCGAGGGGCACGTGGCGCTGCACCGGGGAGACCGGGAGCTGGCGGCGGAGTGGTTCGCCGCGGCTGCCGACGCGGCCGAGGGTGTCGCCGACCGGCGGGATCTGGTCGAGGCGCTGGTGGGGCTGGCGGTCAGCACCGCTGATCCGGCACTGCTGGACCGGCTGGACGCGGCGCGACAGGTCACCGGCGTCAGCCTGCTGCCGCAGGAGGAGGAGTTGCTGTTCTCCCTGTCGGCGCGACGCGGGCGATGAGCGCCCGTAGCCGGCGGGTCGCGGTGGCCACGGGCGCGGTGGCCGGGCGCGGGGAGGCGGAGGGCGCGGGGGTGGCGCGAGCGAAGTAGCCCCCTGGTGCTGCCCCTCGCTCCACGCTCGCGCCAGCACCCCCCGGTGCCCCCCGCTGCCGGAAGACTACCGAGGTCAGACGACCGATTCGGGAGGATGTGGACCACTTTGTCCGGACGTCTGGGCGATTCTGCCGGTCGTTCTGCCGGTGACCGGCCGGTAGTGCCGGACAGGGCGCGGACCGTCAGGCGGCATCCTCGGCCGGCTCGGTGCTGCCGGCCGTGGCGCCCGGATGGACCGCGTCGCGTACCCGGCGCAGCCCGTCCAGCAGCCCGTCGAGCTGTGCCGGGTCGAGCTGGCTGGTGAACCACTGCTCGATGATCCGCAGGTGACCGGGAAGGACGTCGTCCAGCCGGCTGAGCCCGGCGGTGGTGACCACCGCGAAGGAACTGCGCCGGTCGGACGGGCAGGCGCGCCGGCAGATCAGCCCGTCCCGCTCCATCCGGTCCACCACGCGGGTCACGCCGCTGGTGGAGAGCGAGGTCTGCGCGGCCAGGTCGGTCATCCGCAGCTGGTTGTTGGGGGAGCGGGCGAGCCGGGTCAGCACCTCGAACTCGACCGGGGAGAGGCCGTGCTCCTCGAACTGGGCGGCGAACCGGGCGGCGAGCCCGGCGTGCGCCTCGACGAGCAGGCCGACGGCAGTGATCCGGGGGTCGTCGAACACGTTCTGGTCCACTCCACCATCCTAGCAACACTTGACACGGGGAATATTGCCTCAACTATAGTTGCTCAGTCAGTCGTTGGGCTCCTAAACATTCTTCTCCGGAGGAGAGCATCATGACCAGCAGCACCGAGGCGACTACCCGCGACTGGGAGGGTCTCACCATCCCCACCCCCGGCACCTACGTGCTGGACGCCGCGCACAAGCGTGTCGGCTTCGTCGCGCGGCACATGATGGTCAGCAAGGTACGCGGTGAGTTCGCGGACGCCACCGCGACCATCACCGTCACCGACGACCCGATGCAGTCCTCGGTCACCGCCAGCATCCAGGCGGCCAGCATCAACACCGCCCAGGCCGACCGCGACGCGCACCTGCGCAGCCCGGAGTTCCTCGACGCGGAGCAGTACCCGACGCTGGAGTTCCGCAGCACCGCTGTGAAGTCCCGCGAGGGCAACGAGTTCGTGCTCGTCGGCGAGCTGACCATCAAGGGTGTGACCCGTCAGGTCGAGCTCGAGGTGGAGTTCGAGGGCGTCGGCCGCAGCCCGTTCGGGCAGGACATCTTCGGCTTCTCCGCCTCCACCGAGATCGACCGGGAGGACTTCGGTCTGACCTGGAACGTCGCGCTGGAGACCGGTGGCGTCCTGGTCGGCCGCAAGGTCAAGATCGAGATCGAGGGTGAGGCCGTCCGCCAGGGCTGAGCCCGGCACCGGCCGCGGGGCCCGCACCGTCTCACCGACGGTGCGGGCTCTTCTCGCGTACGCCCCGGCGGTGCGAATCGTCACGCGAAGTTCTCGGCCCGGACGCGCTGGTGACGGCGGTGACGGGGTACAGGTGCAGACCTGTCGCCCGTCCAGCCGGGGTGGCGGGGCGGGCGCACTTACGCCCACCACCTGAATGGTTCACAATGCGTTGCGGAACGGTACGGTTCCGTCGCACCAGCGCCGGGAGGACACATGGGCAGAGACGTCGAGCAGGGCGCCTTCTCCCGCGAGGATCGGGTCCGCTACCGGCAGAAGGTCCGGCGGTGTCTGGACGTCTTCGCGCTGATGCTCGACGACTTCGGCTTCGACGCCGACCGCCCGATGACCGGGCTGGAGATCGAGCTGAACCTGATCGACGCCGCCGCCGAACCGGCCATGCGCAACGACCAGATCCTGGCCGACATCGCCGACCCGCTGTTCCAGACCGAACTGGGGCAGTTCAACCTCGAACTGAACGCCTCACCCCGGCTGATCGAGGGCAGCGGCTTCGCCGACTACGAGCAGGACCTGCGCAGCAGCCTCAGTCGCGCCGACGAGCGGGCCGCCAAGTCCGACGCGACGATCATGATGGTCGGCATCCTGCCCACGCTCACCGAACGCCACCTGGTCGCCGACAACCTCTCCACGAACGAGCGGTACCGCGTCCTCAACGACCAGATCGTCGGCGCCCGCGGCGAGGACATCGAACTGGACATCAACGGTGTCGAACGGCTGCGGACGCACACCGACTCGATCGCGCCGGAGGCCGCCTGCACCAGCCTCCAGTTCCACCTCCAGGTCGCGCCGGACAGCTTCGCCGACTACTGGAACGCGTCCCAGGCGATCGCCGGCGTGCAGGTCGCCGTCGGCGCCAACTCGCCGTTCCTCTACGGCCGGCAGCTCTGGGCGGAGACCCGGATCGCGCTGTTCCAGCAGGCCACCGACACCCGCCCGGACGAGCTGAAGGCCCAGGGCGTACGCCCCCGGGTGTGGTTCGGTGAACGCTGGATCACCTCGATCTTCGACCTGTTCGAGGAGAACGTGCGCTACTTCCCGCCGCTGCTGCCCATCTGCGAGGAGGAAGACCCGGTCGAGGTGCTGCACGCCGGAGGCGTGCCCCAACTCGGTGAGCTGCGGCTGCACAACGGCACCGTCTACCGCTGGAACCGGCCGGTCTACGACATCATGAACGACCGCCCGCACCTGCGGGTGGAGAACCGGGTGCTGCCCGCCGGCCCGACAGTGGTGGACATGCTCGCCAACGCCGCGTTCTACTTCGGGCTGGCCCGCGGCCTCGCCGAGTCGGACCGTCCGATCTGGAGCCAGTTGACGTTCAGCTCGGCGGAGGAGAACTTCCACGCCGCCGCCCGGCGCGGCATCGAGGCGGTCCTGCACTGGCCCCGGCTCGGGGACGTCCCGGTGACCACGCTCGTGCTCGACACGCTGCTTCCGGTGGCCGCGCACGGGCTGGACCGGTTCGGTGTCACTCCGGCCGAGCGGGACCGCCTGCTCGGCGTGATCGAGGGCCGCTGCCGTACCGGCCGCAACGGTGCGGTCTGGCAGACCGAGACGGTGTGGACGGCCGAGCGGAACCGGGGCCTGGACCGGGAGACCGCGCTGCACCACATGGTCCAGCGGTACGCCGAGCTGCAGCGCGGCAACGAGCCGGTCCACACCTGGCCCGTCGACTGACCCTGCTTCCGGCCCCTTCCTCTCTTGGAGTTGTGGCGCCTCGAATCTTCCGAATGGGAGCTTTGCGAGGCGCCACAACTCCAAGATCGCGCAGATGGCTCGGGGTGTGGCTCAGCGGCCTCCACGGCGGGTGCTCTCGTTGGCCGGCGGGTCGGTCCGGCCTGACGCCCCGCCCGGGGGCGGCGTGGCCGGGGAGCCCTGAGGTTCTGCCACCGCTCCCTGTGGATCCGGCTCGTCGGTGTTCGACCCCCTGTCCCGCGGGCCAGCCGGTACGGCCTGCGCGGATGCCTCGGGCTGCCGCTGGGGTGGCACGGCTTGGCCGCGGCGGCCGCCGGCGGACCGGGTGGCACGTCCCCGGCCCGAATCCGTCCGGCCGGATGCCGCGCCCGATCCGTCCTCCGCTGCCGCATCCCGGGACGACCGTGCCGACGATTCCGGCGCCGTCCCGGTCGACGTGTCCGAGAGAGCCGATGCCGACCGGCCCGATGCCGACGCGCCAACCGGGCCCGACGCCGGCGCGCCCGAGGCGGCCGGCGGCAGCGAGTCCGACCGGCGCGACGCTGCCGCGCCCGACAGTGACGTGTCTGACGTCGAGGGGTCAGACGGCGACGGTCCGCCCGGCTCAGCGGGGGTAGGTTTGGGCTCCCCGCTGATCGCGTCCGGCTCGCCGGTGCGCTGGCGGGGCACAGTCGCCCGTTCGGCGCTGCGGCGCTCGGCGCGCTGGGCCAGCGCGGCCATCACCATCGAGCCGCTGACGCCGGCGATCACCGCGTACGGGGCGATCAAATGGGCCGACAACTGCTCCGCGGCGATCCCGGCGAGGCGCGGCACGGCCAGCAGGTACGCCAGTGCGACGAGCAGCGGTCCGGCCGCCCCGGAGGCCGCCGCGCCCACCCGGATCTCCGGCGCGCGTGCGGCTCGCCGGGCCGCAACCAGTCCGATCACCAGAGCGGAGAGCACCGACAGCAGCGCGCCGGGCCAGTAGAAGTAGTCGCGGATCCAGAACGCGCCACGGTCCGCGCTGATCTGCCAGATGCCGAGCTGGGCGGTGGTCAGGCCGCGGCCGGCGACCACCCCGTCGACCACCGAGACCACGGCGAGCAGCCAGAGCCAGCCGGTGGTGGCGATCAGGTTGGTGGCGGCGGCTCGGGTGTGCAGCGCCCACACGGCGAGCAGCACGCCGAGCAGCAGCCCCGCGCCCGCGTACGCGGCGGCGACGGCCTGCGGCGCGGAGACGTCCGGCACCCGGGCCGCCCGCGCCGGAACCGCCACCAGCAGGACGGTGACGATCGCGCCGACACCCGCGGCGAGCGCCAGGCCCAGGCGGGGCAGCGCGCCCCGCGGCTCGTCGTCGCCACCACGCAGGCGCTGGGCGCAGACCGCACCGACGATGACCGATGTCGCCGCGATCCAGGTCGCCCAGGCGAGGCTCGCCACCCAGGCCGCCTCGGCCCGTACCGCGCCGGCCGGCGCCCAGTTGATGATGCCCAGCCCGTACCCGAAACCGAGCTGCGCGGCGCCCGCGCCGGCGGCGACGCCGAGCGCGGCGGCTGTCGATCCTCCCCAGCCTCGTCTGACCATGCCGGGGAGCGTAACGTCCCGTGGTCGGCGCGGCGAGTCGTGACGACGGGCCGTGACCGTTCCGCAGCAACGGATGCGGTTGTCGGCGCCACCGAGGACACAAACTCTCAGGCCCCACCAAGGCGTCGATCATGAACTTGGCGGCGACAAAACGGAAATCACTCGCCGCCAAGTTCATGATCGACGGGGGTTTCGGGGTCTAGGCGGGCCGGTCGGACCCAGGCGGGGCTGGGCCGAAGCGCTGGAGCATCAACCGGGCCGCGCGGTCTTGCGAGAGGCCCCTCGCTCTTGGAGTTGTGGCACCTGGTGAAAGGTGTGTGACGAGCGCGGCGCGCTGATCCCAGCCGGTGTCGCCGGGGACCGCTACGGTAGACGATCGAGGGCCGTGCGCCCCGTCCCGGTGGGGAAAGGACGTGCCATGAGCGACGACCGTCAGGAACCACCCGCCGGTGACGCGGACGACACCCGGGCGCTGCCCCCGGACGCGGACGCCACCCGTGCGATGCCGCGGGACGCCGCCGGGGAGGACGCGGACGCCACCCGTGCGATGCCGCGGGACGCAGGCGAGGAAGACGTGGAGGCGACCCGCGCCATGCCACGGAACGCGGGCGACGCCACCCGCCCATTGCCCGGCGGACCACCGGGACAGGGCGGGCAAAGCGGGCAGGGCGGGCCGCGTCGTCCGCTCGACGCGACCGCCCCACAGGAACCGGTGGGTGCCTGGTCCGGCCGGGCCGGGGTGCCGCCACCACGGCCGGCGGGCTATCCCGAGCCCGGCAGCGAGTGGTACGGCGACGAGCAGGCCGGGCGACGCTGGTGGATGCCGATCCTGCTCGGCATCCTGGCGCTGCTCCTGCTCGGGTTGATCGGGGTAGGGGTGTGGCTGGCACTGCGTGCCGCCGACCGGAACTCCGATCCGGGCCCACCGGTGCCGAGCATCTCGGCGCAGACGAGCGCCGCCCCGACGACCGCCGCACCGACCAGTGCCGCGCCGAGTAGTTCACCGCCGAGTACGCCGCCGGCCACGACCGCGCCGGTCGAGGTGCCGATGCCGCCGCTGGTGGGGTTGCCGGAGGCGGCAGCCCGGGCGGCGCTCGACCGGCTGGACCTGAACTACCGGGTGCAGCGGCGGGCGTCGGACCGCCCGGCCGGCACGGTGATCTCCACCGATCCCGAGGCCGGTTACCCGGTGGGCGAGGACGACCGGGTCACGATCGTGGTGGCCGTACCCGCGCCGCCGACGAGCGGCCCGACCACCCCCGGATCCGCCCCGGCGACGACCACCACGCCCTGACGATCCCTACGATGCCCTGGACTCACCACTGGCGTCTGCGGGTGCCGACCAGGCCCAGCCCGGCCAGCGAGATGGCGAGCCCGAGCAGCCCGGAGTAGAACAGCGACCGGCTGAGGTCGTCGGTCGTGCCGGCCGGCCGTTCGGCGAGCACGCCCTCGCCGCCCCCGGTGCCCGCGGCCGCGTCGTCCTCGTCCTCCGCCGGGCCGGTGGCGGCCCAGCCGTCCTCGTCGTCCGACCCGTCGAAGTCGGCGGAGTCGGCGGAGTCGGAGTCGGAGAAGTCGGAGTCGGCCGTGTCGGACCCGGCGACGTCGGACTCCGTCCGGCCGTCCTCGCCGGCCACGGTGATCTCCGGGGCCGGTACCGGTTCGGCGAGCTGCTGGGTGGCGGAGAAGGCGGGATGACGTACCGCGAGCGCGAGCGCGGTCGCGGTGACGAGGAAGAGGAACAGCCCGAGGGCATAGCCGATACGGGACCGGTGGTGCCGCCGCGCGGCGGGCAAGTTGACCATGACCATCCCAGGTTCGGGGTCCATGGCGCGCGGGGTGGAACGTGCCGGGGTGGGCGTACCGATTCTATGGCGACGGCACGCCCTCCCGACCGGGAATCGTGAGGTCAGCCGACCCGGACCGGGGTCCGGACCACCGGGCGGCGGGCCGTCCGCACGGTGTGCTGACGCGGAGCCGGTGCGGCCTGGAGCTGCCGCAACCCCTCCTGGAGTACGAAGATCGACCGTCGGTTGACCGCGTCCCCCGCCGCGTTCAACTCGTAGCCGTCGAGCCAGAGCCAACCGTCGTAGGTCGGCCAGTCGAGCACCCGGATCACCCGGAACATGATCGGTCGGAGGAACTGGACACTCGCCGCGCGTGTCACGTGCAGTACGTCACCGGAGCGGGGAAGCACATGGGCTCCTGGGAAGGTCGGCCGGCGGGACCGGCGAGGCTGAACGGGGGTCGGGTGCGGTCCGGTGACGGGGGGTCTGCCTCGTGGACCGGTGGTCGGTGGGTCGGTGCTGGTCGGGCCGTACCCGCGGTGGCGGACCGCCACCCGACCATCACCCGGCTGCTCCCGGTTACCGCTCCCGCCGCCGCAGCCGAGCCGGCATGCAGCGACGGGGTCTTCATTCCGGGGCAGGTCGCAGGGCGCGGGACGGCTCCCCTCCGGCCGTCCCACGAACCGTGGTGTCACCACGCCCGGAGATCAAGCGAAGACGGTGAGTAACCCGTGCCATACGGACAGACTGCATCAGGGACGTGCGACATGCAAGTTGCACGTCGAGTTTTGCTGATAGGTGAGTCGGACACGCAAACACCGAAACTTGAAGCGTCAGGGATCGGAGCGGCACACTGGACGCCGGTTTCGCCCGTCGCGGCCGGTCGACGACCGGCACCACCCCCTGCCGCGAACGAACACCCGCCGCACGCCGGTCGCGCCCGCGGTGGGAGCGGACCCGGGGCGCGACCGACCGGAGGTAGCCGGGTGACTGTGAAGCGTGGTCCCGCAAGCCGACGGGTGGCACCGTGAGCGCGAGGAGTGAGCCGGTCCTGCGAGCCCCGCAGTCGCGAACCGAGGGGACGCCCGTGAGCGCGAGGAGTGAGCCGGTCCTGCGAGCCCCGCAGTCGCGAACTGAGGAGACTCCGTGAGCGAACGGCGCAGCCCCACCATCCGGCGGCGCCGGCTGGGGGCGGAACTCCGCCGGCAGCGGGAGGCGGCGGGCATCACCATCGAAGTCGTCGCCGAGCAGCTGGAGTGCTCGGCGTCCAAGATCTCCCGGATCGAGACCGGCCACACCACAGCGACCCCGCGCGACGTACGCGACATGCTCCGCATCTACGGGGTGGTCGGCGCGGAGAGCGACGAGCTGGTGCAGATCGCCCGGGAGGCCCGGCAGAAGGGCTGGTGGCATCCGTACAGCACGGTGCTCGTCGGCGCGTACGTCGGCCTGGAGGCGGCGGCCAGTTCCATCCGCGCGTACGAGCAGCAGGTGGTGCCGGGCCTGCTGGAGACCGAGGAGTACGCCGGCGCGATGATCCGGGCGGCCCGGCCGGACTTCACCGACGAACAGGTCGACACACGGGTGCGTGTCCGTCTGGGCCGTCAGTCGTTGTTGACGCAGGACGATCCGGTCGATCTGTGGGTGGTGCTCGATGAGGCGGTGCTGAGCCGGCCGGTTGGCGGCGACGTGGTGATGCGTGGCCAGCTCAAGCGGTTGGTGGAGGTGGCCGAACTGCCGAACGTGACAGTGCAGGTCCTGCCCTTCGAGGTGGGAGCGCACGCCGGCATGGACGGGACCTTCACGATCCTCAGCTTCCCCGAGCCGAGTGATCCCGATGTCGTGTACGCGGAGAACGCCACGGGTGGGCTCTTCCTGGAGAAGAGTGACGAACTGCAGAAGTACAGCTTCATCTTCGATCACATTCGAGCAGCGGCCATGCGTCCGGAGGAGTCCATCGCACACATCGCGAAACTGGCAGAGGAGCCACTGTGGAAATGGCGACCAAGGAGTTCCCCGTGGACCTGACGCAGGCGACGTGGTTCAAGAGCTCGAAGAGCGGGCCGAACTGCGACAACTGCGTCGAGGTCGCGTACGTGACCGGGGCGGTCGGAGTGCGGGACTCGAAGGACAAGACCGGCCCCGCTCTGGTCTTCGCTCCGGGCGACTGGCACGCCTTCGTCGCCCGCGCCCGGAACGGCGTGTTCGGCCGGAGCTGACCGGCACCGAGATGTGGTCCCGCCCGGCAGCGCCGCCGGGCGGGACCATTCGCGTCCGCGTGCCCGCGCCGCGGCGTGCACCCGTCGCCAGTTCCGGTCCGCCTCGTTGAACCGCACGGATCGGCAACCGAACAAGGCAGGCGAGACGGATGACGACGATCGGTTCAGAGAACCTCACCAGCGGCCCGGGCAAGCCCGAGCGGTTCGGTGGCAAGTACCGGGGTGCCCGCCGGGACACCGTCCTCACCGAGGTGGTCTCCGGTGACGGCGAGGACGCCCGCGAGGGTGGCGTTCCCGAGCAGGCCGCGGCGCCGCTGTCCCTGCCGTCGCTGGACCCCAACCCGCTGACCGAACCGTCCTTCCCGCCGAGCGGCTGGCCGGTCGAGCAGCAGGAGTCCCTGGTGGACCATCCGCTGCTGCGCGGCCTGCTGATGGAGCTGCCCCCGAAGGGCAGCGTGCCCCCGCCCGGCTGGCTGGACCGCTGGTTCGAGGCGACCCGCGCGATCCTGGAGCTGCTATACGTGCAGGGCGCGAGCCGGTCGCGCTGACACCGCCTCGGCGGCCGGCATCGCCCGCTCGGCGAGCCGGTTGTGCCGCAGCGCGTGGCGTACTCCGATCGCGCAAACGCCGAGCACCCCGACGGTGATCACCGGGCCGGCGACACCCGGCGCGGCGAACAGGTCGACGCCGACCGCCGGCAGCACCGCCACCAGCACCGCGATCGCCGTCGCCTGGAGCGGCAGCGCGATCAGCGGGTGCGCCGCCGCCGCGCGCAGTCCGTGCGGGGCGGGCGTGCCCGGCGCCGCCGCGAACGCGCCCGCGCCGGACCGGAGCCGCCGGACCCGCCGTACCGTGCAGGCCGCCACGACGGCCGCCGGCACCGCGGCGAGGCCGAGCGCGGCGGCGGCCCGGTCCACAGTGGTGTCCCCGGCGCTCTGCAGGCCCGCGGCGAGGACCGCCGCGGTGAGCGCGAGGCCGGTCAGCACCAGGACGGACAACCATCCGGTACGCCGGCGCAGCGCCCGGGCGCGGTCCAGCCCGGGCAGGCTCTCGGCGACCATTCCGGCGGCGAGCCAGACGGCGGCGACGGGAAGCAGCAGGGCGAGACGGTCATCCATGGCCCCTAGCCTTGCCCGTTTCGACGTCCGCCGAATCCGGGACGGCACCCCGGTTCGTCCCGTACCCGTGCCCGTAGGGGTGGGTGCTGCTCAGACGTCGAACGTGGCGGGACGCCCGGTGGCCGCCGCCGGCGGGGTGGCCTTCCACAGGCCGGTCTTCTGGGCCGCGAGCCGGGCCAGGTAGGCCGGGTTGAGGATGACGTACCGGCGCCACAGGCGCTTGGGCTCCAGGCCGAGCCGCCAGAACCACTCCAGTCCGGCGCGCTGCATCCACGGTGGCGGGTTGCGCAGCAGGCCGGCGTGGTAGTCGAAGGCCGCGCCGACAGCCATCAGCGGCATGTCCAGCAGCGGGCGCATCGCGTACGCGAAGACCTCCTGGCGCGGGCAGCCCAGCCCGACCAGGACGAGGCGGGCGCCGCTGGTCCGGATCCGGTCGGCGATCTCGGCGTCCTCGCCCGGCGCGACGGCGCGGAACTTGGACGGCTCGACGCCGGCGATCTTCAGCGCGGGGAACTTGCGCTCCAGCGCCGGGACCAGCCGGGACAGCGTCTCCTCGGTGGAGCCGTACAGGTAGACCGGCAGCCCTTCCTCGGCGAACCGGGCGAGCACGCGCAGGGTCAGCTCCGGCCCGTAGACACGGTCGGTGAGCCCGGCGCCGTGCAGCAGGTTGAGCGCCCAGCGCACCGGCTGCCCGTCGGGGGTGACCACGTCGAACGAGTTGAGCCGGGCGTTGTGCGCCGGGTCGAGCACGCCGGTCATGACGCCGTGCACGGCGAGCGCGGTGAGCGCCAGCGGGCGGCGCTCGTGCGCGGCCGCCACCACGGCCTCGGTGGCCCGTGCGTAGTCGGTGGCGTCGACGCCGACGCCGAGCACGTTGCGCTTGGTCCCGGTGGTCATGCCTTCGGCACCCACTTGTCGACGTTGGCCTCGTAGATCTCGCGGAGGATCATCGGCACGTCGTACGTGATCTTCCAGGACGGGTAGTGCTCCTCGAACCGGGCCATGCTGCTGACGTACCACTGGTGGTCGCCGGTGCGGGCCTGCTCGACGTAGTTGATCCGGGCCTCCCGGCCGGTGATCTCCTGGGCGATCCGGAACGCCTCGATGTGCGAGGTGTTGGAGTGCCGGCCGCCGCCGAGGTTGTAGACCTGCGCCGAGCGCGGCTCGCGGAAGAACGCCTCGAACGCGGTCAGCACGTCGTGCGAGTGGATCGCGTCCCGGACCATCTTCCCCTTGTAGCCGAAGAGGTTGTACGTCCGGCCCTCCATCACGCAGCGCATCAGGTACGCCAGGAAGCCGTGCAGCTCGGCGGCGGAGTGCGCCGGGCCGGTCAGCGTGCCACCCCGGAAGCAGGCGGTCCGCATGTCGAAGTAGCGGCCGTACTCCTGGACCATCACGTCGGAGGCGACCTTCGAGGCGCCGAAGATCGAGTGCAACGACTCGTCGATCGACATGTCCTCGGTGATGCCGTCGTACCAGCGGTGGTCCTCGGGCAGCTCGTACCGGGTCTCCAGCTCGATCAGCGGGAGCGAGTTCGGCCGGTCGCCGTACACCTTGTTCGTGGAACAGTGGATGAACGGCGCGTCGATCGCGTGCCGCCGGGTGTTCTCGAGCACGTTGAGCGTGCCGCCGGCGTTCACGTCGAAGTCGGTGAACGGCTCCTTGGCGGCCCAGTCGTGGCTCGGCTGGGCGGCGCTGTGGATCACCACGGCGATGTCCTTGCCGTACCGCTTGAAGACCTGCTCCAGCCCGTCGCGGTCGCGGATGTCGACGGCGTGGTGGGTGTACGCGGAGCCGAGGTCGGCGGCGAGCCGGTCCAGGCTCCAGGCGGTGGAGCCGTCCTCGCCGAAGAAGTACCGCCGCATGTCGTTGTCGATGCCGACCACGTCGAGACCGAGTCCGGCGAAGTGCCGGGCCGCCTCGGAGCCGATCAGACCGCCGGAACCGGTCACCAACGCGACAGTCACACGCCACTCCTGGTCCGTGGGAGGCAGGGAAACCATCGGAGCATAGCGTGACGTCCGGAACGCCCCGATACGAAGCAAGGGCCCCGCTGTGTGCGGAGCCCTCGTCCTGGTGGGGATGGGGGGAGTTGAACCCCCACGTCCTTTCGGACACACGGACCTGAACCGTGCGCGTCTGCCATTCCGCCACATCCCCGTGGCACGACCCGGAACACCATATCGCATCCCGCGCCCGCCATCTGCGGCGGGTGCCGGGACATATTACGCTGTCCACTGGTCACGCCACGAACGATCACCGTTCGTGGCGGGCGAAACTTTAGCACGTCCGCGGGCCTGGTCACGAACGGGCCGACGGCAGCCGGCCGAGCGGCGTGTGAGCTGCGGAGGCGGTGTCCGGATACCATCATTGCCTCGGGACCCGAGGAGGAGCCGGTGAGCGTGCTGCAACGCTTCGAGAAGCGTCTGGAAGGCCTGGTCGAGGGGGCCTTCGCCAAGGTCTTCAAAGGGGTGGTCCACCCCGTGGAGATCCTCAACGCCATGCAGCGGGAGGCCGAGGCGCACAAGGCGATCCTGGCCGGTGGGCGCACCCTGGTGCCCAACCGCTACGTGATCGATCTCTCGCCCTACGACCACAGTCGGCTGGCGCCGTACGCCGCCGCGCTGGCCCAGGAGCTGGCCCAGTCGCAGGCGGAGTTCATCGGCGAGCAGGCGTGGACGGTCTACGGCGACGTGATCGTCGAGGTCGAACGCGGTGAGGGCCTGGACACCGGCATGTTCCGGGTCACCGCCGAGGTCTACACCGGCGGGGACGTCGCCCCGGTCTCCGCGCCCGGCGGTTACGACGCCGGCCCGGCGTACCCGGCGTACGACCAGGGTGGCGGCTACGGCCCCCCGCCCGGACACGGCGGCGGCCGCAACGTCCGCCTGGTCTCCGGCGACGGCCGCACCTACCCGCTCCAGATGGGCTCGACCGTGATCGGCCGCGGCGACCAGGCCAACCTGCGCCTGCCCGACGTCGGCATCTCCCGGCGCCACGCCCGGCTGGACTTCGACGGCGGCCAGGTGGTGCTGACCGACCTGGGCTCCACCAACGGCACGATGGTCAACGGCCAGCGTGTCTCGGCGGTCGCCCTCAACCCCGGCGACATGATCCAGCTCGGCACCACGACGCTGACCTTCCGCGTGGACGGCTGATCCGCGTTGCCGGAACTCGTCATCACCGTCGCCCGGTTCGGGTTCCTGATCCTGCTGTGGATCTTCGTGTTCACGGTGGTCGGCGTGATCCGCCGGGACCTCTTCGCCGGCGCCCGGTCGGGCCGGCTCGTGGCCGCGCCGCGGGGGATCGGCGCGTCGACCGGGCAGCCGGGGAAGCCGGCGAAGGCCAAGCGCGGCCGGGCCGCCCACCAGCTGGTGGTCACCGCCGGTCAGCTCGCCGGCACCCGGATCACGCTCGGAGAGGCCCAGATCACCATCGGCCGGGCGGAGGACTCGACCCTGGTGATCACCGACGACTACGCGTCGGCGCGACACGCCCGGCTGGTGCCCCGTGAAGGGCAGTGGTACGTCGAGGACCTCGGATCGACTAACGGCACCTATCTCGATCGCGCTAAGGTCACCGGACCAACCCCCGTCCCCCTCGGCGTGCCGATCCGGATCGGCCGCACTTCCCTCGAATTACGGCCATGACTCTGACCCTGCGCTACGCGGCCCACAGCGACCGCGGTCTGATCCGAGACGGCAACCAGGATTCCGTCTACGCCGGACCGCGGCTGCTCGCCGTGGCCGACGGCATGGGCGGCATGGCCGCCGGTGACGTCGCCAGCAACATCGTCATCGGTGCCATGGCGCCCCTCGACGAGGACGTCCCCGGTGACGCCCTGGTCGACGCGCTCCGCTCCGCCGTGGGCACCGCCAACCAGCAGCTCCGCGACACCGTGGACGCCAACCCGCAGCTGGAGGGGATGGGCACGACGCTCACCGCGACCCTCTTCTCCGGCAGCAAGCTCGGCATGGTCCACATCGGTGACTCCCGGGCCTATCTCCTGCGCAACGGCGAGTTCGCGCAGATCACCAAGGACGACACGTACGTCCAGATGCTCGTCGACGAGGGCCGGATCAGCGCGGAGGAGGCGAGCAGCCACCCCCAGCGCTCGCTGCTCACCCGGGCACTCGACGGCCGCGACATCGACCCGGAGTACAGCGTCCGCCAGGTGCTGCCCGGCGACCGCTACCTGATCTGTTCCGACGGGCTCTCCGGCGTGGTCAGCGCGGAGACGATCGCGGACACCCTGCGGGAGTACCCCGACCCGCAGCGGTGCGTGGAACGCCTGGTGCAGCTCGCGCTGCGCGGCGGCGGCCCGGACAACATCACCGTGATCATCGCGGACGCCACCGACCAGGACATCGTCGAGGCGTCCCCGATCGTCGGCGGCGCGGCCGCCCGCGACCGGGGCATGGCGACCTCGGCCGACGACTCCACCCCGGCGGCCCGCGCCTCGGCGCTGTCCGCCCCCCGGCCACCCGCGCCGGAGGAGCCGGTGGACACCCGCGACGACGAGCCCGAGCGGCGTCGCCGCCGGCCGCTGCGTACCGTCGCGATGGTGCTGGCGCTCGCGGTGATCGTCGGCGGTGGCGTGTTCGGCGGCTGGACGTACACCCAGCGGCAGTACTACGTCGGCGCCACCGACGACGGCCAGCTCGCGGTCTTCCGCGGGGTGCCCGGCCAGGTCGCCGGGCTGGACCTGTCGAACGTGCACGCGCGCAGCGACGCCCGGCTCGACGACCTCACCCTCGCCGCCCAGGAGCGGGTGAAGCAGGGCATCCAGGCCCGCAACGAGCCGGACGCGGAGCGCCGGCTGGCGGAGCTGACCAGCGAGGATCCGGCGAACCCGAACCTCAAGCCGCTCTGCCCGCCCGACCCGTCGCCCGGTGTGACCAGCCCGACCCCGGTGGCGACGACGGGCGCGCTGAACCCGCAAATCAGCGGCAGCCCGGTACCGTCCACGCCGCCCGCCGGCTCACCGACCCCCGGCGCGCCGTCGCCGACGTCGACCATCACGCCCGACGCCGTACCCTCCGACACCGTTCCGCCGGCCGACCCGGCGGGTTGCCGGTCGCCGGAGTGAGTGCCGGCTCGATCCCGAGGACGTATCCGTGACCGCAGCCGCCGTACCGGCCGCCTCGCCCGCTTCGACGGGCGAGCAGTCCGGCGTACGCCTGGCCCGGTCCCGGCGCAACGCCGAGCTGTCCCTGCTCCTGCTCGCCATGGTGCTCGTGGCGGCGTACGCGGCGATGGTCGAGGCGAAGGCGCTGGACACGATCACGCCCGACTTCTGGATCCCGGCCGCCGCGCTGGGGCTGGTCTTCCTCGGCCTGCACCTGGTGATCCGCTGGCTGGCGCCGTACGCCGATCCGGCGCTGCTGCCGGCGGTGGCGCTGCTCAACGGCATCGGCGTCGGCTTCCTGCGGCGGTACGACCTGGCCAAGGCCACGCCCGCCGAACGGGAGGACCTGGCCATCTTCGCCGGTACCGGCGGACGGCAACTCGCCTGGACGCTGGCCGCCGTGGTGCTCGCCGCCGGGCTGCTGGCGGTCATGCGAGACCACCGTTCGCTGTCCCGGTACGCGTACACCCTGGGCCTGGCCGGCATCGTTCTGGTGATGATCCCGGCGATGCTGCCGTCGCGGTTCTCCGAGATCAACGGCGCCAAGCTCTGGATCATCGTGCCCGGGCTGGGGCAGATCCAGCCGGGTGAGTTCGCGAAGCTGGCACTGCTCACGTTCTTCGCCTACTACCTGGTGCGCAAGCGCGAGGTGCTGTCGCTCGCCAGCCGGCGGGTGCTCGGCATCGACTTCCCGCGCGGGCGCGACCTCGGCCCGGTGCTCGTGGTGTGGATCGTCAGCCTCCTGGTCCTGATCTTCGAGAAGGATCTGGGCACCTCGCTGCTGTACTTCGGCATGTTCGTGGTGACGCTCTACATCGCCACCGAACGGGTCAGCTGGCTGCTGATCGGCTTGATCCTGTTCTTCGGCGGTGCCTACCTGGCCTACGTTCTGGGCAGCACCGTGGGTGGCCCGTTCGCCAACTTCTACGACCGGGCGCAGATCTGGCTGGACCCGTTCGCCGAGCCGTACGACAGGGGCTACCAGCTGGTGCAGGGCCTGCTCACGCTCGGCACCGGCGGCCTGTTCGGGGCCGGGCCGGGCGGCGGTCAGCCGACGCTGCTGCCCGAGGTGCAGACCGACTTCATCTTCGCCGGCATCGGTGAGGAGATCGGACTGTTCGGTCTCTCCGCGCTGCTGGTGATCTACCTGCTGATCGTGGAGCGGGGCCTGCGCGCCGCGCTGGCGGTGCGGGACTCGTTCGGCAAGCTGCTCGCCGGCGGTCTGGCGTTCACGCTGGGCCTCCAGGTCTTCGTCATCGTCGGCGGCATCAGCAAGCTCATCCCGCTGACCGGTCAGACCACCCCGTTCCTGTCCGCCGGTGGCTCCTCGCTGATGGCGAACTGGCTGCTGATCGCGGTGCTGCTGCGGGTCTCCGACGGCGCCCGCCGTCCGGTGACCGGCGGTGGTGGCCCGGCGGCCCGGCCCGCCGGCGGCCCGCCCGAGCAGTTGCACGGCGCCCCGACGGAGGTGATCCGACCGTGAACGCCCCCCTGCGCCGCGTCGGCGTGGTCGTGATCGTCCTGTTCGGTCTCCTGTTCGCGAACCTGAACTGGATCCAGGCCTACAAGGCCGACGAGTACCGCAACAGCGACTACAACGGCCGCGTCCAGGTCGCCGAGTACGACCGCAAGCGCGGCAACATCGAGGTCGGCGGCACCGCGTACGCGCTCAGCAAGGAGACCGGCGGTGAGCTGAAGTACCAGCGCACCTACCCGGGTGGGGCGATGTACGCGCACGTGCTCGGCTGGAAGCCGGTCAACGGCAGCGCGAGCGGCATCGAGCGGGTGGAGAACGACTTCCTGGCCGGCACCAGCGACGCGCT
Source organism: Micromonospora sp. WMMB482 (assembly GCF_019038635.1). Lineage (NCBI taxonomy): Bacteria > Bacillati > Actinomycetota > Actinomycetes > Micromonosporales > Micromonosporaceae > Micromonospora > Micromonospora sp. WMMB482. Next base: position 2,506,810 of record NZ_JAHOPD010000020.1, read on the forward strand.
CATCGCCAGCCGGATCAAGGACATGTTCACCGGTGACGAGACCGGCGGCGGCAACGTGCTGCTGACGCTGTCCAAGGGTGCCCAGCAGACGGCGTACAAGCAGCTCAACGACAACCAGGTCGGCGCGACCAAGGGCGCGGCCATCGCGATCGACCCGCGTACCGGCGCGGTGCAGGCGCTGGTCTCCATGCCGAGCTTCGACCCGAACCCGCTGGCGAGTCACGACAGCACCGAGGCGGACCGGGCGTACAACGCGCTGGAGAAGGACAAGGACCGGCCGCTGGCGAACCGGGCACTGTCCGAGACGCTGCCGCCGGGCTCCACCTTCAAGATCATCATGGCCGCGGCGGCGCTGGAGAACGGCGTCGGGCAGCAGACCCGCATCCCGGCCGGTTCCAGCTACACCGCGCCCGGCGCCGGTCAGCCGATCCGCAACGCCGCGCCGTCGATCTGCCCCGAGTCGCAGGTGACGCTGCGCGAGGCGGTGACCGAGTCCTGCAACACCGGCTTCGCTCAGCTCGGCGTACGCCTCGGCTCCGACAAGGTCAAGGAGAAGGCGAAGCAGTTCGGCTTCGAGCAGGAGGACCTCACCGTCGGCCAGCTCGGCGAGGGCGGCCTGCCGGTGGCGGCCAGCCGCACCGGCGACATGCAGAACCCGGACGGCAGCACCGACCAGGCCGCGCTGGCGCAGTCGTCGATCGGCCAGAACAACGTGCGGATGACCCCGTTGCAGGGCGCGATGATCGCCGCCGCTGTGGCCAACAAGGACGGCAAGCAGATGCGTCCCTACCTCGTCAAGCAGCTGCTCGGGCCGGACCGCACCACCGTCTACGACGCCGCCCAGCCGCGCGAGCTGCGCCGCCCGATCAGCGGCCAGGTCGCCGCCGACCTGCGCGACATGATGCAGAACGTGGTCAAGGAGGGCACCGGCCGCCGGGCCGCCGTCGACGGCTTCGTGGTCGGCGGCAAGACCGGCACCGCCCAGTCCGGCCCGAACACCCCGGACCACGGCTGGTTCATCGGTTTCGCCCTGGACAAGGACGGCACGCCGCTCTCCGCGGTCTGCGTCGAGCTGGAGCAGGCGGGCAGCGGCGGCAGCGCCGAGGCGGCCCGCATCGCCGGCCGGATCATGGCGGCGGCGATCGCCGACTCCGGGAGGCGCTGACGTGCTCGGTCCGGGAGTCAAGCTCGGCAACCGCTACCGCCTCGACGAGCGGATCGCCAGCGGTGGCATGGGCGACGTGTGGCGCGGCACCGACCAGGTGCTGGGCCGTACCGTCGCGGTCAAGAGCCTGCTCCCGGCGCTGCTGGACGAACCGGGCTTCGCCGAGCGGTTCCGCGGCGAGGCCCGGACGATGGCCACCATCAACCACCCTGGCGTGGTCGACGTCTACGACTTCGGCAGCGACCAGCACATCGCGTTCCTGGTGATGGAGTACGTCGAGGGCGACGCGCTCTCCGCCACGCTCAGCCGCGTCGGCCGGCTGACCCCGGCGCGCACGATGGCGCTGCTGGCGCAGGCCGCCGACGCGTTGCACGCGGCGCACGAGAAGGGCATCGTGCACCGCGACGTGAAGCCCGGCAACCTGCTGGTCCGGCCGAACGGCACGCTCGTGCTCACCGACTTCGGCATCGCCCGCTCGGACCTGGTCGGCCAGCTCACCGCCGCCGGCTCGGTGCTCGGTACCGCCTCGTACATCTCGCCGGAGCAGGCCACCGGCGCTGTCGCCACCCCCGCCTCGGACGTCTACGCGCTGGGCGTGGTCGCGTACCAGTGCCTGGCCGGCCGCCGTCCGTTCGAAGGGGACAACCCCCTTGAAATCGCCATGAAGCACGTACGGGACACCCCCCGGCCGCTTCCGGCCGACATCCCGCCGCAGGTCCGGGCGATCGTCGATCGGGCCATGGCGAAGGATCCGGCCGCCCGCTGGCCGAGCGCCGCCGCGCTGGCGAGCATCGCCCGGCAGGCCAAGCTCGCGCTCTCCCAGGCGGCCCGCTCCGGGCGCCCGATCTCCGGCGTACCCGCCTCGCCGGCCGCGCCCGTCGCGCGGGCGCAGGTGCCGACCGCCGCTCCGCGTCCGCAGTCACCGGCCGCCGCTCCGCGTCCGCAGCCCCGGCCGCCCGTGTCGCCGGCCCGCCCGCCGGTCGCCGCACCGCGCCCGGCCGTGATCGCGCACCCCGCCCCGCAGCCCCGCCCACCGGTGGCGCCGCGCGGCGCGGCCCCCGTCCCGCAGCCACGCCCCGTGCCCCAGCACAACCCCCTGGGGTACGCGCGACCGCCCGCCGCCGCTCCGCCCCGGCGCTCCCGGTCCGGGCTGTGGACGACGGCGATCGTGGTGGCCGTACTGGTCATCCTCTGCTCGGGCGTGATTTCGTTCCTGTACCGGAAATACGGTGATACCGCAGCCGCTCCGGCGAGTGTGAGCGTGACCTCCGGCGCGGTGCGGGCGTACGGAGGCGACTATCCGGTCCGCACGTCGTACCGTCGTGAGGTACGCCTCCTGCCGGCCGGCGGCGGTACGACGACGAGCGAAGGACGAGAGACGCGATGACAGCGCAGGCCCGCCTGCTCGGTGGCAGGTATCAGGTCGGCGAGCTGCTGGGCTACGGCGGCATGGCCGAGGTGCACCGCGGCCGTGACCTCCGGCTCGGGCGGGATGTCGCGATCAAGATGCTCCGTGCCGATCTGGCCCGGGATGCCACCTTCCAGATGCGGTTCCGCCGTGAGGCGCAGAACGCCGCCTCCCTCAACCACCCGGCCATCGTCGCCGTCTACGACACCGGTGAGGAGACCGGCCCCACGGGCGAGACCCTGCCGTTCATCGTCATGGAGTTCGTCAACGGCCGGACCCTCAAGGAGGTCCTCGGCGTCGAGGGGCGGCTCCAGCCGCGGCGGGCGCTGGAGATCTGCGCCGACATGTGCGCGGCGCTGGAGTTCAGTCACCGGCACGGGATCATCCACCGGGACATCAAGCCCGGAAACGTGATGCTCACCCAGACCGGCCAGGTCAAGGTGATGGACTTCGGCATCGCTCGGGCGCTGGCCAGCGGCGCCACCACGATGACGCAGACCAGCGCGGTCATCGGCACCGCACAATACCTCTCTCCCGAGCAGGCGCGCGGCGAGGCGGTCGACGCCCGCTCCGACGTCTACGCGGCCGGCTGCGTGCTGTTCGAGCTGCTCTGCGGCCACCCGCCGTTCGTCGGGGACAGCCCGGTCAGCGTCGCGTACCAGCACGTCCGGGAGCAGCCGCCGACGCCGAGCACGATCAACCCGGACGTCAACCCGGCTGTCGACGCCATCGTGCTCAAGGCGCTGTCGAAGAACCCGCTCAACCGCTACCAGAGCGCCGGTGAGATGCGGGCGGACCTGCTCCGCGCCGCCGCCGGGCGGCCGGTGCTCGCCACCCCGGTGATGCCGGCTGAGGAGACCATGCCGATGGGCGCCGCCGCGGGCGGCTACCACCAGGCGCAGCAGACCCAGATGATGGGCCCGCAGACCCGCCAGCAGCCGGTGGCGCGGGTCGGTGATGCGGGCAAGCGCAAGAGCTCGTCATTTGTCATCGCCGCGTTCGCCACGCTCGGCGTGCTCGCGGTGATCGCGCTCGGCACCGCGCTCTGGCTCAACCAGGCCGGCAACGAGAAGGTGTCGGTGCCGCAGTTGGTGGGCCGTACGCAGGCCGAGGCGCAGGCGGCACTCACCCAGGCCGGGCTGCGGTTCACCTCCGGCGACCCGGTGCAGAACACCACGTGCCAGAAGGGCTCGGTGGTCGACCAGAGCCCGTCCTTCGGCCAGCGGGTGGAGAAGAACACCGAGGTCACCGTCAACGTCTGCACCGGCCCGGGTCAGGTGAACATCCCCACCGGCCTGAAGGGCAGCACCGTGAGTGCCGCGCAGACGCGCCTGCGCGAGCAGAATCTCGTTCCCGTGGTGGAGGAAGTGAACGACAGCGCGCCGAAGGACCAGGTCGTCGACGTCTCGCCGAAGGAAGGCAGCCCGGTCGCCGAGGGCAGCAAGGTGACGCTCAAGGTCTCCAAGGGCAACGTCAGCGAGGTGCCGAACGTCCGCGGCTACACCGAGGACCAGGCGACGCAGCGGCTCAAGGAGGCCGGCTACGTGGTCCGGGTCCAGGAGGGCGACGAGGTCGACCCGGCCGAGGCGGGCAAGGTGAGCAGCCAGTCGCCGTCCGCCGGGACCAGTCTGGCCAAGGGCGAGCGGGTGACCATCCGGGTCGACGTGCCGCGTGAGGAGGAGGAGCCGACCAGCCCGACACCGAGCGCCACCCCCAGCACGTCCCCGAGCACACCGGGCAACGGTGGCGGCGGCAACGGTGGCGGCAGCGGCTTCCCGTTCCCGACCATCGCGCCGACCCGTACCGACCGCTGACCACCACCTGACGCACGACGCGGCGGCGTCCCCGACCCCGGGGCCGCCGCCGCGCCCGCATCTCCGCCCCCGCTTCTCCCGTTGACCATGAAGTTGGCGGCACCGGGCGCCCGATTTGTCCCCGCCAACTTCATGATCGACGGAGAAGGGGCGGGCGGGACCGCGCGGGGGTGGGGCGGGAAGCGGGGGTCAGGCTGGGGAGAAGGCAGCCTGGCGGCGGGCGTCGACCTCGGCGGCCAGTTCCGGGGCGCGCTCCAGCGCCGCCGGGAAGCCGCATGCGGCCAGCCAGTTCGCCAGCATCAGGTGACCACCCTCGGTCAGCACCGACTCGGGGTGGAACTGCACGCCCTCGATCGGCAGCGTGCGGTGCCGCATCGCCATCACCACGCCGGAGGCGGTCCGGCCGGTGACCTCCAGCTCGTCCGGAAGCGTCTCGGGCAGTACGGCGAGCGAGTGGTAGCGGGTGGCGGTGAACGGGTCGGGCAGCCCGGCGAGCACACCCACGCCGTCGTGGCGTACCTCCGAGGTCTTGCCGTGCAGCAGTTCCGGCGCGCGGGCCACAGTCGCGCCGAACGCCTCGCCGATCGCCTGGTGACCGAGGCAGACGCCGAAGATCGGGAGCTTGCCGGCGTACTCGCGGATCACGTCCAGGCAGATGCCGGCCCGGTCCGGGCTGCCGGGACCGGGCGACAGCAGGACACCGGCGGCGCCGGCGCGGCCCACCTCGGCGACGTCGATCTCGTCGTTGCGCCGCACCTCGCAGTCGGCGCCGAGCTGGCCCAGGTACTGCACGAGGTTGAAGACGAACGAGTCGTAGTTGTCGATCACCAGTACGCGCATCGGTGTCACCTGTTCGGGGTGGAGGGTGGGGCGTTGTTCGTCTCGGTGCTGTACGGCAGTTCCTCCTCGCCGGGCAGCCCGGTCGGTTCGTTGATCCCACCGTCACCCGGTACGCCGGAGGGCTGGGTGACCTGCACGTCGTCGAAGGGCAGCAGCGGTTCGGCCCACGGGAAGACCACGAACCAGAGCAGCGCGACGGTGGCGGTGGCCAGCATCAGCGAGCCGATCAGCTTGCCGGGCAGCCCGAACGGCAGTTTCCGCCAGATCCACGAGTACACGGTTCACGTCTCCAGTTCGGCCGGGCGGCCCGCCGACTTGGCCTGGACGTTGTCCAGCCGGGCATGGATGATCAGCCGCTCGTAGTTGTCGAACTTCGGGTTGCAGGTGGTGAGCGTGAGCAGCTTCTCGGTGGGTTTCCGGCCCGGCTTGCCCGGCACCGGCGCGACCACCTCGACCTGGGACGGCTTGACGATCCGCTGCTGGTAGACCCGGTAGACGAGCCACTCGGTCCTGGTCTCGACCACGATGGCGTCGCCGGACTTCATCTCGTCCAGCCGCCAGAACGTGGAGCGGATCCGGTGGCCGGCGACGGAGAAGTTGCCCACCTCGCCGGGCATGGCGCTGTCCGGATAGCGGCCCGGGGCGTACCGGATGTCCTCCGGGCTGACCCCCTCGACCACGACCCAGTGCTTGTCGAACTTGGGGATGTAGAGGCCGGCGACCGGCCTCCCCTCGGCCGGTGGCTTCGGCTTCACCGTGGGAGCGGTGGTCGGGCCGACGGTCGGGTCCGCGGCCGCGCTCCACTCCTGGGCGAGCTGGCTGTTCAGGTCGTCCTGGTGGGCCTCGACGATGACCGCCTTGCCCCAGATCTCGTACCCGGCGAAGAGGAGCACCACCAGCCCGAAGGTGATCAGCAGTTCGCCGGTGCCTCGCACGACGGTGCGCAGCCGGGAGCCGGCGGTCGGACGGGTCAGCTCGGAGTAGACGCTGCGGTATCCCTCGCCGGTCTGCTCGGGCCGCAACTGCACCACCCGCTCGCCGCGCCGGGGACGAGGCGGCTCGGCGGGCGGCTCCGCGCCGCCGTCGCCGGTGTCCGGCGCCGGGGGGACCGCGCCCATCAGCCCGGTGGCGTCCATCCGGGGGTCCGCGGGTGGACGGTTCACGGGGGGCAGCACCGCTGTCGCTCCCGGGTCGACCGGAGGCGTCCGGTCCGCGCCGGTCGGCCCGCCGCGAGAGGGTACGCCGGGCGGCCGTCCCTCACCCCCCGCTGGGCGGCGACCGTCCTCCGGCGGGCGTCCGCCGGTCTCCCACGGGCGGGCGCCGGTCTGCGGTGGCTGTCCGCCGCGGCCTCCACGCTCGGGCGGGATCGCCCCTCCGGTGGAATGGCGGACGGGGTTCTGCTGCGCCGCCGGCCCGTACGGTCCCGGTCGCGGGGGACGCTCACCCGGCGGGGGTGGGACGTCGCCGGGCGCGGCGGGGCGCATCCCGGGGGCGGAACCACCCCGGTGCGCCGGTCCGTGGTGCGCGGGGCCGTGGTCCGCCGGGCCGTGGTGTGCGGGGCCGTGGTGCGCCGGGCCGGCCGGGTGGGGCGTACCCCTGGGGGGAAGCTCGCTCGCCGGCGGGCGGAACCGGGGGCCGGCCTCGGCGCGGGAGGTGCCGGTCGGCTGGTGCGCCTGACTGCCCGGCCACGCCGGCGGCGGAGCGACGGGCGGCTGGGCGGTCCGTGGCTGGGCGGTCCGTGGCGGGGCGGAAGGCGGCGGGACGGGCGGCCCGTTGTCCGGGCCGCGTCGGGCCGGGGAGGTGTGGGCCGGACCGGCGTCGGGCCACGGCAGGTCGAGCGGGGGTGGCGACGCCGGGGCCGGACGCTCGACCCGGGGGAGGAACGCTGTCGGCTCTTCCCGGCGGTCGTGGCCGGTGCGTTCCCGGGGGTCGCCGCCGGTCACCTGGGCACCGTCGCCGACTGCAACGCGGTGGAGTCCTCGAACGCCGGCACGGTGACTGTGGAGACGCGCTCGACGTATCCGAGTTGGTAGTGGTCGGCCACTTCCTTGAACACCCGCACTCCCTCAGAGGCGGCGAGCGCCCGCTGGAGCTCCGCGGGATCGCCGATTGCCACGATCTTGAAAGGAGGGGAGTACACCCGGCCGTGCAGCAGCAGGGTGTTACCGACGCAGCGTACCGCGCTGGTGCTCAGCACGCGGACGTTCATGATTGACATGGCCTCCGCGCCGCCGGCCCAGAGCGCGTTGACGACCGCCTGGACGTCGCCCTGGTGCACCACCAGGTCGTCGTTGCTGGCGCCCTTCGGCAGCGGCTGGTCGGGCCGGCGGTCGGCGTCGTTCAGCTCGACCGTCACGCCGCTGCCGGTGAGCGCGGTGAACCCGGCGCCCTGCCGGCTGGCGGCGGCCCGGTCCCGCTGGGTCTTGATCGGCCCGTCGGCGCCGGCGAGCGCTTCGGTCTGCTCCTCCACCTCGGCGCGGAGCCGGGCGGCCTTCGCCTCGCTGGCGGCGACCTCCTCGCGGCGGTCCTCGATCAGCTGGGTGAGCTGGGGTCGCCGGTCCTCGCGCAGGGAGGTGCCGCCCGCGGTGGTGGCGGTGGTGGTGAACAGCAGGCCGGCCGCAGCGGCGATCAGAGGTACGCCGACGGACCAGCCGGGGCGGCGCTGGCGGGCGCGCCGGGGCAGCAGGGCGGCTGCCGCGCGGCGGAGGGCCTTCTGCCAGGAGGCGGCGCCGGACGTGTACTCCACCGGGCGTTCCCTTTCCCGTCGTCTCGTTCCGGCCCGCGCCGGTGCGATCCGACCTGCTCGACCCGGAAAGTCCGCTCTTTCCGGTTACTGAGTGCACCGGCCTGGCCCCATTCATGGCCTGGACGGTCCGTCGGGACTACGCTAGCTGTCGAACATTATTGGCCATGGACCGTCGCCCTCGCGCCCGGTTGTCAGGCCGGACGAGGTCGTACCCCCCTCTGGAGAGCGTCGTGCCCAAGTCTCAGGTCCGCAAGAAGAAGGTGTACACCCCGCCGACGGACGTGCGTCCGACGGCGACGGCGTCGACGCGCAAGCCTAGCCCGATCTGGCTGCCCGTCACCGCGGTCACGCTGATCGTGGTGGGCATCGGCTGGCTGGTGCTCTACTACCTGTCCGAGCAGGCGTACCCGGTCGCCAGCTGGGGTTACTGGAACCTCGCCGTGGGCTTCGGCGCGATGGTCTCGTCGCTGATCCTGCTCTCCCGCTGGCGCTGATCCGGCGCTGCCCCGCCCCGGCGTAGGTCACGCCACGCCGCCCCTGCCCGGCGCTTCGACGCCGCTGCACCTAAGGTGTGCGCAGGGCGGCGTGGCCTGGTGCGAGAAGACTCACGTTACTGCTGGGTAACCTTGCGCGTAGGCTGCACGGACAAGCAGCAGACCGGGAGGCCAACTCGATGGGCAGCGTCCAGATCGTCACCACGATCCTCGCGGCCGCCATCACCGCCGTGGCGGTGTGGCTTGCGGTGCGCGCGGTCATGAAGATGACAGCCGTCATCCGGCTCGGCCAGCCCGCGCCGGAGCGCTTCGGCGACAAGGGCGCGCGTACGAAGACGATGCTGGTGGAGACCGCCGGTCACACCCGCATGTTGAAGTGGAGCGTGGTCGGCGCCGCCCACTGGTTCGTGATGGTCGGCTTCGTCGTGCTGTCGCTGCTGGTGCTGGAGGCTTACTTCGAGGTGGTCTCGACCGGCGGCGGGCTGCCGATCATCGGGCACTGGACGATCTTCGGTCTGGTCACCGAGTGGATCGGCATCCTCGGCCTGGTCGGCATCCTGGTTCTGATGGCGATCCGCCTGCGCAACCGGCCCGGCCGCGCGGAGAACCGCTCCCGGTTCACCGGCTCGACCATGTGGCAGGGCTACTTCGTCGAGTGGGTCGTCCTTCTGGTCCTGATCTTCGGGTTCGTGATCCGCGGCTTCAAGGTCGCCACCGACCACTTCGAGTACCCGGTCTGGGCCGCCCCGCTCAGCCACGCGGTCGGCTCGGTCCTCCCGAGCTGGGAGGCGGGCGTCAGCGTCGCCGCGCTCATCAAGATCGCCATCTCGATGACCTGGCTCATCGTGATCTCGCTGAACGTCACCATGGGTGTGGCCTGGCACCGCTTCCTGGCCTTCCCGAACATCTTCTTCAAGCGCGACCCGCAGAAGCCGGCCGGCTCCGGCATGGGCCCGCTGCGCCCGATGACCAGCGAGGGCAAGCCGCTGGACTTCGAGGAGGCCGACCCGGAGAAGGACCAGTTCGGCGTCGCCCAGGTCGAGCAGTTCAGCTGGAAGGGCCTGCTCGACTTCAGCACCTGCACCGAGTGCGGTCGCTGCCAGTCGCAGTGCCCGGCCTGGAACACCGGCAAGCCGCTGTCGCCGAAGCTGCTGGTGCTGAGCCTGCGCGACCACGCGTACGCCAAGGCGCCGTACCTGCTGGCCGGTGGCGGCAAGGACCTGACCGGCGAGGAGAAGGCCACCGAGGCGCAGCTCGCCCACATGGACGTGCTGGCCCTGGCCGAGGCGGACCGGCCGCTGATCGGCACCGCCGAGGAGGGCGGCGTCATCGACCCGGACGTGCTCTGGTCCTGCACCACCTGCGGCGCCTGCGTCGAGCAGTGCCCGGTCGACATCGAGCACGTGGACCACATCGTCGACATGCGCCGCTACCAGGTGCTGATCGAGTCGAGCTTCCCGTCCGAGGCCGGCGTCATGCTCCGCAACCTGGAGAACAAGGGCAACCCGTGGGGCGCCCCGCAGAACACCCGCGAGGACTGGACCAAGGGCCTCGGGTTCGAGGTGCCGCGCGTCGGCGAGGTCGAGGACTTCGAGTACCTGTTCTGGGTCGGCTGCGCCGGCGCGTTCGAGGACCGGGCCAAGAAGACCACCCGGGCGGTCGCCACGCTGCTCAACGAGGCGGGCGTCAAGTTCGCCATCCTCGGTGAGGGCGAGACCTGCTCCGGCGACCCGGCGCGCCGGATCGGCAACGAGTTCGTCTTCCAGATGCTGGCCCAGCAGAACGTCGAGACGCTCAACGAGGCGTTCGAGGGCCGGGAGAAGAGCAAGCGCAAGATCGTCGCCACCTGCCCGCACTGCTTCAACACCCTGGGCAACGAGTACGGCCAGCTCGGCGGCGAGTTCGAGGTCGTGCACCACACCCAGTTGCTGGCCCACCTGGTCAGCGCCGGCAAGCTCACCCCGGTGCAGCCGGTCGACGGCGGCGTGACCTACCACGACCCGTGCTACCTGGGCCGGCACAACCGGATCTTCGCGGCCCCGCGCGAGGTGCTCGGCGATTCGATCCAGGGCGAGCTGACCGAGATGCCGCGTAACAGCGAGCGCTCCTTCTGCTGCGGCGCCGGCGGTGCCCGGATGTGGATGGAGGAGAAGATCGGCAAGCGGATCAACGTGGACCGGGTCGAGGAGGCCATGTCCACCGGGGCGAAGACCATCGCGGTCGGCTGCCCGTTCTGCTCGACGATGCTCAACGACGGCGTGAACGGCAAGGGCGCGGGCGAGGACGTCGAGGTGGTCGACGTGGCGAGCGTGCTGCTGCGCTCGGTCAAGCCCGAGGCGCCGGCCGGTGAGCCGGAGGTCGCTCCGGCCGCGAGCTGAGGCGTACACCCGGCAAGGAGCAGGACCACGACAGCGGCGGCACCCATGCGGTGCCGCCGCCGTCGCGTTCAGCTGGTCGTGGTGGTCATGACGGCGGCGCTCGTCCCGGCCGTCATCGCGACCATCAGCGCGGCCTGCATCTCCTCGATCGCCTTCTTGACGGCGGCCGACGCCCAGTCACCGGCGGCGATCTCGTCGATGCGCGCCTTGACCCGCTCCTTGGGCAGGTGGCGGAAGATCTTGCGGTCCAGGCCGACCGCGCGGGTCAGCGTGAGCAGCGCCGCGGTCCGGGCGTCGACCGGGCCGTCGCCGGTGAGCGCGGCCGCCATCCGCTCCCGGGCGGCGGTCTCCACCGCCGGCTCCGCGCCGGTCGGTGAGGGATAGCGGGTACGCGGGAAGACCAGCAGCACCCGGTCGGACTCCCGGCGCAGCACCCCGGCGTCGACGAGCCCGCCGAGCACCCGGTCCGGCAGGTTCTTGGCGAGCTTGCCGATCCAGTTCTTCGGCTTGCGCGGGCGGCCGGATCCCACAGTCGCCAGCGCCTCGTCCAGCAGCGGTACGCCGGTAGGGGTGGGGTCGGTGACCACGAGCCGCTTGTCCGCCACCTCCACCCGGCCGGCCAGTGCGAGTTCCAGCAGCACCGCCCCGGCGAGGCCGTAGTCCAGGTGCGGGCGGCCGAGCCGGTCGGTGCCGTCGTCGTCGTAGGCCAGCAGGACCAGTTCATCGGTGAGCAACAGACCGTCCATGCGCACCACGCTACGGGGGGTCCGCCGTCGGCGCCCGCGTGCCACAATCACGCGCATCGACGGCCTTCTGCTTCTGACGCTGTTGCCCCTGGTCGGTTTCGTGCTGCTGACCGCCGGCAACGCCTTCTTCGTCGCGGCCGAGTTCGCCCTGGTCACCGTCGATCGGGCGGAGATCGGCAGGCGGGCCGACGACGGGGACGGCCGGGCCGCCACGGTGCGTCGCGCGCTGCGCGAACTGTCGTTCCAGCTCTCCGGCGCGCAGCTCGGCATCACGCTCACCGCGTTGCTCACCGGCTACCTGGCCGAGCCCGCCCTGGCTCGGATCTTCGCGCCGCTGCTGCATCCGCTCGGCGGCGCGGAACGCTTCTCCGGCCTGCTCGCGCTGGCCCTGGCCACGCTCATCTCGATGCTCTTCGGCGAGCTGGTGCCGAAGAACCTCGCGCTGGCCCGCCCGATGCCTGCGGCGCTCGCCACCGCCGCGCCGATGCGGGCCTTCTCCCGCGCCTTCGGCTGGCTGATCCGGCTGCTGAACGAGTCAGCGAACCGGCTGGTGCGCCGCCTCGGCGTGGAACCGCAGGAGGAATTGGCGAGTGCCCGCTCCCCGGAGGAACTGGGGCTGCTCGCGGCCATCTCGGCCCGGGCCGGCGCGCTGCCGCCGGACACCGCGATGCTGCTGCGCCGCACCATCCGCTTCGGCGAGAAGCGGGCCGCCGAGGCGATGACGCCCCGGGTGGACGTGACCGCGTTGCGTGCCACCACGACCGTGGCCGAGTTGCTGGAGACGTCCCGGCGGACCGGCCGCACCCGGTTCCCGGTCTACGAGGAGACGCTCGACCTGGTCACCGGCGTCGCCGGGGTGCCCGACGCGCTGGGTGTGCCGCTGGCCCGCCGGGCCGCCACCACAGTCGCCGCCGTGGCCCGGGAACCGGTGTACGTCCCGGAGAGCCTGAACCTCAACGGGGTGCTGGCCGCGCTCAAGGCCGCCGGGGCGGACCTGGCGATCGTGGTGGACGAGTACGGCGGCACCGACGGCGTGGTGACCGTGGAGGATCTGGTCGAGGAGCTGGTCGGGGAGATCGCGGACGAGTTCGACCCGGACGCGGTGGACGGCTTCGGTCCGGTGGAGCTCACGGTGCCCGGCGGCGAGCGGACCGTCCTGACCGACGGTGTGCTGCGCGCCGACGAGCTGGTCGAGCAGACCGGGTTCCGGCTGCCCGACGGGCCGTACGAGACGCTCGGCGGGTTCCTCATGGCGCGGCTCGGCCACATCCCGGTGCCGGGCGAGACGGTCGACGAGGCCGGGTACGAGTTCACAGTGGTGGAGGTCGACCGGCACCGGATCGAGCAGGTGCGGGTGGTACGCCCCGAGGAGCCCGGCGACGGTGCCTGACCTACTCGTCGCCCTGGTGCTGCTGCTCGGCAACGCGTTCTTCGTGGGCAGCGAGTTCGCGCTCATCGCCTCCCGCCGTACGGTGATCGAACCGCTGGCGGTGACGTCGAAGCGGGCCCGCTGGGCGCTCGCGGCGATGAACCAGATCCCGCTGATGATCGCCGGGGCGCAGCTCGGCATCACCGTCTGCTCGCTCGGCCTCGGCGCGATCGCCGAACCGGCGCTGGCTCACCTGCTGGAGGTGCCGTTCGCCGCGCTGGGGCTGCCCGCCTCGGCGGTGCACCCGGTGTCGTTCGTCGTCGCGCTGGCAGTTGTGGTGTTCCTGCACACGGTGGTCGGCGAGATGGTGCCGAAGAACATCACGCTCGCCGGTCCGGAGCCGTCGGCGCTCTGGCTCGGCCCGGCGATGCTGGCGTTCTGCCTGGCCACCAAGCCGTTGCTGCTGGCGATGAAGTGGGCGTCCCGGCAGGTGCTGCGGTGGTGGCGGGTGGAGGCGACCGACGCGGTGAAGACCGTGTTCACCGCCGAGGAACTGGCCGGGCTGGTCTCCCAGGCGCGTACCGAAGGGCTGCTGGACGCCGAGGAGCACGCCCGGATCACCGGCGCGCTGGCCCTGCACAGCCGTACCGCGGCGGACGCGCTGCAGCCCTGGTCCACTGTCACCACAGTGGCCGAGGACGTCTCACCGGCGTCGCTGGAGGTGCTGGCGACCCGTACCGGCCGGTCGCGCTTCCCGGTGGTGCAGCGGGCCACCCGCCGGGTGCTCGGGTTCGTGCACGTCAAGGACGTGCTCGGGTACGCCGGGGCGAGCCGCCGGGCGCCGGTGCCGGCCGGGATCTACCGGCCGCTGGCCGTGGTGCCGCCGGACCGTACGCTCGCCGATCTGCTGCTCGCGATGCGCCGCGAACGTCGCCACATGGTGCTGGTCAGCGACGGACGCCGGCCGATGGGTGTGGTCACGCTCGACGACGTATTGACAGCCATCGTCGGGAGGTGAATTGAATACCCTTGGTGTGCAACCGATTGCGGATACGTGATTGAACAAACGGTCGCCTTGATTCCACCGGACGCCTTCCCTAATGTGAGGCACCGACCGCTGTGGGTCGTCTGCCTCGACCTTCCCTCTCGCGAGGCGCCCGGCGGTCGGTTGCAAAGGAGTCCGTGCCGGTGGCAACCACGCCCCCTCAACGTCACGCCCCGAGCGCTCCACCCGGCCGGCCCGCCGGGTTCCGACGGGTGGTACGCCGTCTGGTCACCCTGGTCGCGGCCGCCGCGGTCGGCGCCGGGATGCTGACGGCCCCGGCGCACGCGGCGCCGTCGGTGGACGAGATCGACGCGCAGATCGACAAGCAGTGGGAGCAGCTCGAACCCACCATCGAGCAGTTCAACAAGGTCCGCTCGCAGCTTCGCGCCAACCAGAAGAAGTCCAAGGCGCTGAAGGACAAGATGGTGCCGCTGGAGCTGGCCTCCACGCTCGCCATGAACAAGGTCGGCGACATCGCTGCCCGGTACTACATCCAGGGCCCGTCGCAGGAGCTGGGCGCGCTGCTGGTGAACACCAAGCCGGGCACGCTGGCCGAGCAGCTGGTCATGCTGGACCGGATCGCCGACGACCAGCGCCGCCAGATCGCCGGTGTGCTCAAGGTGCGCGACGAGTACAACAGGCAGAAGGAGAAGCTCGACGCGCTGATCGCGCTGGAGATCAAGCAGCAGAACGATCTCGCGGCGAAGAAGAAGCAGATCGACTCGGAGATCAAGCGGCTGACCGCCATGCTCCCGGTGACCTCGATCCGCCCGGCGGGCTGCCCCAAGATCGACGGTGTGGTGAGCAGCGCCGCGCGGACCGCCATCAAGACGGCGTGCGCCCAGGTCGGTGACCCGTACGTGTGGGGCGCCACCGGCCCGAACTCGTTCGACTGCTCCGGCCTCACCCAGTACGCGTACAAGGCGGCGGGCATCTCGCTCACCCACTTCACCGGCGCCCAGTGGAACGAGGGCCGCCGGGTCTCCCGCTCCGAGGCACGCCCAGGTGACCTGGTGTTCTTCGGCTCCGACCTGCATCACGTCGGGCTCTATCTCGGCGACGGGGTGATGGTGCACGCGCCACGTACCGGTAAGCCGGTCCAGGTGTCGAGCATCAACACCCAGCCGCTCGCCGGCTTCGTCCGGGTCAGCTGACACAGCCGCTGCCGTCGCCGAAGGCCCCCGGTCCGTCACGGACCGGGGGCCTTCGGCGTGTGCGGTGGCGGGTCAGCGCGGCGCGCCGACCGGGGACGGCAGGACCAGCACGTCGTCCAGGTTCACGAACATGATCCGGTGACCGAACTGGACCTGCACGTAGCGGTTCTTGCCGCGGACCACGGTCCGGTCACCCGGGGCCGAACCGTCGAACGAGACCGCCCGGTAGTACTCGCCGGGCAGCACCCCGCCGACCGCGTACCGCTGGCCGGCGGCCAACGTGTACTGAAGCGGCGAGATGGTCTGGTACGGGATGGTGTCCGGGTAGGCGGCCTGCTCCGGGTAGGCCCGGCCGTACACCGGGATGGTGGCCCTGCCGGGCCGCGGCGTCACCACGAAGCCGGTGGCCCACTTCGCCGTCGGCGCGGAGGCCGGGTTGAGGAACCACGCCTTCTGGCCGAGGTACCAGATCGCCGTCCAGTCACCCTGCCGGCCGGCGAGCGCGTACGTCTGACCGGCGGAGGCGCGGGCGCCGTGGTCGGAGACGTACATGGTGTCCGGCGTGCCGTCCGGGCGCAGCCCGAGGTCGTTGACGAGCGGGGCGTCCGGGCTCGGCGCGGTCCGCAGGATGACCGACGAGGAGCCGCGCGACGGGCACGGCTGCGCCGGCGGGGTGGGCGTCGGGACGCCCGGCGGCTGCTGGTTGCAGCCGAGGAACGCCGGCCGGTTGGTGGCGAAGTCCGGGTCGATCGTGACCAGGCCGGTGCGGGGCGTGCCGGTGCTGCGGAACGGCGCCTTCATCAGGTCGAAGTAGTGCGACCAGTCCCAGTACGGGCCCGGATCCCAGTGCATGCCGCGCACCGTGGCGGCGGTGGTGCCGGGCACGTTGTCGTGGCCGATGATGTGGTGCCGGTCCATCGGGATGCCGAACTTCAGCGCCAGGTGGCGCACCAGCTTGGCGGAGGTCCGGTACATCGCCTCGGTGTACCAGGTGCCCTGACCGGCGAAGCCCTCGTGCTCCAGGCCGATGGACTTCGCGTTGACGTACCAGTTGCCGGCGTGCCAGCCCACGTCCTTGGTCTTGACGTGCTGGGCGATGTAGCCGTCCGCCGAGCGCAGCGTGTAGTGCCAGCCCAGGTAGTCGGCCCGCTTCACCAGGTCGACGCTCGGGCCGAAGTAGCCCTCGGTGTCGTGGATGACGATGTACTCGATCCTCTGCTGCTTCGGCCGGTCGGCCAGGTCGTGGTTACCGTAGTCGCCCGGGTCGTCGCTGAGCTGCTCGTAGGGCGCGGGGATCCACTCGCAGGCCAGCCGGACCGGGCACTCCAGCCCGTCCGGCCGCTGCGCGTGGCGCAGGCCCAGGCGGGCCAGCCGGGACCGGTCCGGCTTCGCGGCGGTCGCGGCGAGCGTGACCCGCTGGCCGTCGTCGGTGGTCCGGCTGGCGCCCTGGCTGAGCTGGTCGTAGACCTCGTCGGCGAAGGCCGCCGCGGCGTCGGAGGTGTCCGCGCCGGAGTACCGGGCCACCGCGCCGTACCAGGCCGCCGGGTCGGTGCCGGCGCCGACCGGCCCACCCAGAGCCTTCTGGTACGACGCCAGCAGCGCCGCGCCACCGCGGATGTTCGCGGCCGGGTCGGTCCGCAGCGTCCGCGCGTCGAGCCCGGTGAGCGCGGCGGCGGCGTCGAGCGTCTGGAGCGAGGCGGGCGGCAGCGGGGTCTCCCGCTTCGGCGCGGCGGCGGTGGCGGGATCGAGCGTGAGCGGGCGGGCGTCGTCGCCGCGCGGATCCTCGTCCTCGTCGACGTGGGCGCTGCCCGGCGTGGCGAGGATGTGCGCGGCGTCGGTCAGGTGCATCGGGCCGTAGCCGCCGCTGGTGCTGGGCTGCCCGACGTGGGTGTCCCAGCGGGACTCCAGATAGGAGACGCCGAGCAGCACGTTCTGCGGCACGCCGTACTCGGCCGCGGCGGCGGCGTACTGTCGCTGCCGGTCGCTCGCGGGCGCGGACGTGTCCGGCGCGGCGGTCACCGGTCCGGTCGTTGCCAGCGCGGTGGCGGCCGCCACGGCGGCGGCGAGCAGTATCCGTCTGCCCGACGGCGGGGCGGAGAGGTGCATCGAACCTCCTGGACAGGGATGGGGGTCACTGCGTTTCCACCCTCACTCCGCAGCCCCGCGAGGGTCAATACCTTTCCAGTGGATAATCAAGCTTGAAAGAAAACTTCACCGCTGCCGGGGGTGTGGCCCCGGATCGCGTACGGAGTGTCACGCCGCTGGAAGTTGCGGATCGATAACGGTGGTCCCTACTCTGGGGAATCGTCGGCCGCACGTCTCACCGTCCAACCCGGTCGGTGACGGTCCGACACCGCCGAGTCGCCTACGGGCGAGCCGGGGAACCAGGTACCTGGGGTGAATCCGCAGCGATGCGGTAGGGCGGCTCCCTTCCCGCCCGAATCCGTCAGCTAACCCGGTAGGCGGTACGGAAGAAGGAGTACGGACGCCCGGTGGCACTCCATGCCCCGCGGCCGTCGTCGAGCCGGTCGGTCGACCGGTCCACGGCTGTGCCGCGTACCCGCTGGTCCCGCTTCACCATCGCTCTCGCCGCCCTCGTCGGCACCGCCGTCGTCCTGACCGGTGGCGCCACGGCGGCACACGCCGAACCCTCGGTCGCCGAGATCGAGGCCCAGATCGACCGCGACTGGAACAAGCTCGAACCGGTCATCGAACAGGTCAACGCCGTACGCGGGCAGCTCGCCGCACGGCGCAAGCAGGCCGACGCGCTCGGCCGGCAGATCGCACCCCTCCAGGCCCGGGTGGACGCCGCGCTCGGCCAGGTCGGCGGGCTCGCCGCCGACGCCTACAAGGGCGACAACCTCTCCACCGTCAACGCGCTGCTGGGCAGCCGCTCGCCCGGCGACCTGGTCAACGGCCTGGAACTGCTCGACCGCTTCGCGCACCGCCAGCACGAGCAGGTGCGCTCCGTCGCCGCGCTGCGCGACGAGCTGGCGGCGAAGAAGAAGCCGCTGGACGAGATGATCGCCGGTCTGGCGCGTACCGAGGCCCAGCTCGCGGCGAAGAAGAAGCAGATCGACGCCGAGATCGCCAAGCTGGAGAAACTACGGCTCAAGGTGTACGGCAAGGGTGGCGGGGGCCCGCTGCGCCCGGCGCCGTGCCCGGCCGGCTACCCCGGCGGCCCGGCCGGGGCGGCGGTCAAGTTCGCTTGCGCCCAGATCGGCAAGATCTACGTCTGGGGCGCGGCCGGGCCGGACCACTTCGACTGCTCGGGCCTCACCATGGCGGCCTGGGCGAAGGGCGGCGTCTCACTGCCGCACAGCGCGCGCCAGCAGCACGGCGTGACGAAGCGGGTCAGCCGGGCCGAATTGCGCGCCGGTGACCTCGTCTTCTACTACGGCGACCTGCACCACGTGGCGATGTACGTGGGCGACGGCTGGGTGGTGCACGCCTCCCAGTCCGGCAAGCCCATCACGATGAAGCGGGTCGACGACGGCGACATCAACAGCTACGGCCGATCGTAAGGAAGGGCCCCCTCTTAACGCCTCCGGTAGAGGAGGGGGCCCCTATTAACAACTGTGGGCGCCGTCAGCGCGCCGGCCAGGTGCGCCAGCTCTGCCAGGACCGGCTCGGCGTCGGTCCGCGCTGCCCCTGGTACCGCGAGCCGTAGACGGCCGAGCCGTACGGGTGCTCGGCCGGCGAGGAGAGCCGGAAGATGCAGAGCTGCCCGATCTTCATCCCCGGCCAGAGCGTGATCGGCAGGTTCGCCACGTTCGACAGCTCCAGCGTGACGTGACCGGAGAAGCCCGGGTCGATGAAGCCGGCGGTCGAGTGGGTCAGCAGCCCCAGCCGCCCCAGGCTCGACTTGCCCTCCAGCCGGCCGGCGAGCTGGTCACCCAGCGAGATCACCTCAAGCGTGGAGGCGAGCACGAACTCGCCCGGGTGCAGCACGAACGGCTGCCCCTCCGGCACCTCCACCATCGAGGTCAGGTCGTCCTGCTGGATCGACGGGTCGATGTGCGTGTAGAGGTGGTTGTTGAAGACCCGGAACAGCCGGTCCAGGCGTACGTCGATGCTCGACGGCTGCACCAGCGTGGGCTCGAAGGGCTCCAGCGCGAGCGTGCCGGCCTTGATCTCGGAGACCAGGTCGCGGTCGGAGAGCAGCATCGGAACACCATAGCGACCGGTACGGGTGACCAGCGTGTCGCAGTGCATCTTCGTACACGTGTTCGATAGAGTGTCCACATGGCTTCCTGGTCCGAATTCGCCGCCGACGAGCCCCGCCTCGCCGACGAGATCCGCCTCCTGATGCAGCAGTACGGGCCGGGCTTCGGCTACCTCGCCACGGTCCGCGCCGACGGCGGCCCCCGGGTCCACCCGGTCTCCCCGGTTTTCACCGCCGACGGCCTCTGGTGCTTCGTCATCGACTCGCCGAAGCGCCGCGACCTCGAACGCGACGGCCGCTACGCCCTGCACTCGTTCCCGCCGGAGGAGAGCGACGACGAGGCGTACGTCGCGGGCCGCGCCCGTCCGGTGACCGACCCCGCCACGGTGGCCCGGCTGGCCCGGATCGGCCGCGCGTCGCCGCAGGGCGACTGGCGGCTGTTCGAGTTCACCGTCGAGGTGGCGATGTTGACCCGGCGCGATCCGGTCGCCCAGCCCGGCGCCGCCCCGCCGCAGGTGCGGGTGTGGCTCGACCCGCACGGGGGCGCGCCGGCCCGGCGTGACCCGCTCGCCGCCGAGGGCCGCCGCGGCCGGCACGGCTTCGACACGCGCCGCCCGGCCGCTTGACCCGACCCGGAAACGAGCGGTGCCGGCCCCGTCCGAAGGCAGGGCCGGCACCGGTACGCGGTACGACGGTCAGGCTGCGCGGTAGGCGTTCCACGCGGTGAGCATGCGGCTCGCCTGGCCGGCGGTGAACTGGTACATGCAGGAGTCGTACGTGTAGTCCATGAAGTTGGTGATCGGGTCCTTGCCCGCGGCCGAGCAGGTGTCCCGCCCGGTCGGGCACTGGTACGCCGGGGACGCCTCGGCCGGGGTGTCGGAGACGCTGTCGCCCGAGCCGGAGCAGCCGCCCTGGAAGGTGTGGTACAGGTTCAACCAGTGGCCGACCTCGTGGGTGCCGGTGTCACCCTGGTTGTAGTTGGTCGCCGTGCCGCCAGGCAGCGACTCGTTGAGCACCACCACGCCGTCCATCTTGTCCAGCGAGCGCTTCGGGAACGTCGCCCAGCCGAGCAGGCCGTTGCTCAGCTCGCCGAGGTAGATGTTGAGCGTGTTCTTGCCGCCCACGCGCAGCGAGGTCTTCATCGAGCGCTCCGCCGAGGAGCCCTGCACGATCGGGTACCACGACGGGTTGGTCACCCGGTTGATCTTCGTGAGCTGGAACCCGAAGGCGGTGGCGGCACCACCGGTCGAGCCCGCGTACGACTGGTTCAGCACGGTGATCTGCTGGTTGATCATCGAGTCGGTGATGTTGCCGCCGGCCCGGGTGCTGTTCTCCTGGATGACGTGCACGACGACCGGGATCGTCACGGTGGCCAGCGGGGCGACGGCACCGGTCCGGAAGCCGGCCCGCTCGCGCTGCGCCGCGGCGAGGTCGGCCTCCCGCTCACGGACCTGCTTGGCGGTCAGGTGGCTCGGGTCCAGCTTGGCGTTGCCGCCCTTCGCGACGCGAGCGTTCGAGTGCTCGTGCTCGTCGGCGTGGGCGTCGGCCGGCTCGGCGCAGACGCCGGCCGGGGCGGCCGAGAAGGCCGAAGCAGCGGGGACGACGCCGACGGCGGCGGTGCTGAGCAGCAGCGCGAGGGTCGACGTCGCGACACCGGCGGTACGCCGGGTCAGCAGGTTGGGACGGAGTCCCATGGGCCCACCTCTTTCTGACGGCGTGGCAGGGGGTGTGTCACGCCGGTTCGGAAACGTGAGGCAGACGTTACATCCCATCGACATATTTGAGAATGGCCATGTGTTGCCGGCGTGCAACATCGTGCCCGCCGGCTCCGGTGGGTGCTTGATCCACTCCAGTTCGGGGAGGTGGCGGGGTCAACCGCCCGCCGATGCCGCCCACCTCGCCGAGGTGGCGCGCGGGCACCTGAGTGCGCGGGGGTGGTGACCTTCAGGTAGAGTGGTGCCGCCTGCGGGTGTAGTTCAATGGCAGAACATCAGCTTCCCAAGCTGACAGTGCGGGTTCGATTCCCGTCACCCGCTCCAACGTGAAGGCCCTGGCCAGGATGCAAGTCCTGGCCAGGGCCTTCGATGTTGCAGGGCCGGCGCTCGCGCGGCGTGCCATTGGCCCCGGTCGGAGGAGGGCACCGTGCCTTCGAAATTGACCCGCGACGGGGCCATCCATCTCGTGCAGCGAATCATGCGACTCGACTACGCCGACCACGCCGAGCTGAACGACTGGCTGGACCAGCTCGAAGGTGACCTCGGCTACCCGGACATCTCTGAGTTGATCTTCGCGATCGGCCCGGAGCTGACTGCAGCTGAGGTGGTCGACGCAGCGACGAGCTACCGACCGGTGGAGCCGCGGCAGTCGCCTGGCGCCTGGCGTCATCGGTGGCTGTCCTTCTTGGTCTTCATGCCGGCCTTGCCCTTTCGCTTCCGGCGGTGGTCAAGACGGATGCTGTACAGCTGCAGGGCAGGGTCATGATGGACGCGTGACGTGGAATGCGCGGGACGCACTGGACCGATGGCGAATGCGCGGCCCCGGAAAGGCTGCACGAGTTGACTTGTCCCTCGCATTCCTCGCCGGGTTTGCGCTCTGGAGCTGGGCTGTGCACGGCTGGGCCGGTGCCCGCGGCTACCACGGCCTGCTCGACGGATGGCGTCCCTGGTACCTCGCCGTCGCCGCCGTGACCTACTGGCCGCTCGCGTGCTTCCTGTGGTGGTCGATTCACCCGACGGCAGGACTGCTCCCCTGGACGCGGGAATGACACGACCACCCAGCTAGGCACCCCGAGTAGTCAGCTGACCGCGCACAGTGCTGCGGTGACCACGACGAACAGCGCGATCAGTGCGGCCGAGCCGCCTCGAACGAGTCCTGACCGGCTGAGAATGCCCACCACGACAGCCGCTCCCACGCCCGGCAGCCAGTGGCCGATCTCGGAATGCCGGTCGGACTCGAAGCCCAGTTGGCCGAGGGCCGCACGGCCGTAGCCGACGAGCGCGGCCCCGCCGGCCCAGATGAGCAGGACCCAGCCGCATCCCAAGCTTGCAGTGCGGGTTCGATTCCCGCACTGCTGCACGCGAGAGGCCCTGGTCAGGACGCAAGTTCTAGCCAGGGCCTTCGACGTTCCGTAGCCTCCGCTCCGAGGTGAGCGAGTTGGCAGCAAAGCTGACCCGAGACGAGGCGATCGCCCTAGGCCCTGTCCTGTCGATCATGGAAGCCAGATGATGGCGGCGATGAGGACGAGGCTGGCCTGGTAGAGAGATGCCCGTTTCGCATAGCGGGTGGCCAGGTCACGCCACTGCTTGAGCCGGTTGAAGCAGCGTTCCACGACGTTGCGCTTGCGGTAGACCTGCTTGTCGAAGGCCGGTGGTCGCCCGCCGGCGCTGCCCCTGGCGGCGCGGCGGGCGACCTGGTCGGAGCGTTCCGGGATGACGTGTCGGATTCCGCGTTGGCGCAGCGCTCGGCGGGTGGAATCGTGCGCGTAGGCCTTGTCAGCGATCAGCACGTCGGGCCGCTTGCGGGGCCGGCCCGGTCCGGGCTCGTTGACCCGGATCGCGTCCAGCAGCGCGAGGAGTTGCGGGTTGTCGCCGGCCTGGCCCGGGGTGAGCAGGATCGACAGCGGCCGGCCACGCCCATCGACAGCCAGGTGGATTTTCGTGCTCAGTCCGCCGCGGGATCGGCCGATGGCCTCGCCATCTTGCGCACCAGGCGTCGCCGGACTTGTTGGGGAGCCCCTTTTTTACGGGCGCCAGCTGCATGCTGGTGTGCCCGCACGATCGACGAGTCGATGCTGATCGTCCACTGCACCGGTGTGCCGTCGTCATGGACCTGCGCCGCAGCGAGGATCCGATCCCACGTCCCGTCGGCAGTCCAGCGGCGCAGCCGCTCGTGACAGGTCTTCCACGGCCCGAAACGTTCCGGCAGGTCACGCCACGGCGCACCCGTACGCAGCTTCCACAGGATCCCGTTGATGACCTGGCGATGATCCCGCCACCGCCCACGCGCACCACCCGGCTCCGGAAGCAGCGGCGCGATCACCGCCCACGCCTCGTCAGTCAGTTCACCACGACGCACCACCGGCACATCGTCAACGACCAACCACTACAAGATCGGCAGGACACGCCTAGTCGAACGGATCATGGGCATGGACTACGCGGACGACGACGAGTTGGGCTGCTGGCTGGACCAGCTTGAGCGAGACTTGGTCTGCCCAGGCGGCTATGTCTCCGACCTGATCTACTGGAGCGACGCTGCGTTGACGGCTGCTGAGGTGGTCGACCGAGCCTTGGCCTACCAGCCGATCCAGATGCGGTCCACGCCCTGGACGTAGCCTCCGCCGCGCATCCGACCCAACCCCTGCGGCCGGCGGCCCTCCGAGGAGTCGAGGGTGACCGACCGAGGCGGCCAACCCCGGACGCCTCGGGACGATGACCGACCGACCCGTTTGAGGGTGACGCGTACCATCGTGACGTGCGACCTACCGACCCGGTGCGTGTCGGTTCGCCCGCCTGGGATATCGCCGTCCCCGCACGACCGGGGCGGCTGGCGGGAGTCACCATGGCGGGTTTCAGCGATCGGGCTGACGCCCCGGTCGAGGTCGAGGTCGTGCCGCACCCCGCAATCATGATGCTCTTCGACCTCGGCGATCAGCCGCTCGTCGTCGACGACGGCGCTGGACGGCAACAGCGAGGCTGTGTCACCGCGGGCCTCGCGCCACCCCACGGTGCGCGCGGACGAGGTCAGGCCGGAAGCTTCGCCTGCCTTCAGGTGCGGCTGTCGCCCGTGATCGCGCACGCGGTCCTGGGCGCCACGTGGGAGCTGAGCGGAGCCGTGACAACCCTCGACGACCTCTGGGGGCGGGACGCCGCGCGAATCCAGGAGCGGCTGCGCGCCGCCCGCTCCTGGGACGACCGCTTTGCGATAGCCGAGGTGGCGCTGGCCCGGCGTCACGACGCGGGCCGCGCGGTCGACGCGGAGGTCGCCTTCTGCTGGACGCGGATGGTGGCCGGCGGGGGACAGGTGCGGGTCGAGCGGTTGGCGGCCGAGGTCGGATGGAGCCGCAAACGGCTGTGGGCCCGGTTCCGGTCCCAGATCGGTCTCACTCCCAAGCGCGCCGCCCAGCTCATCCGGTTCGATCGTGCGGCCCATCGCCTCGCCGCGGGTCACAGCGCCGCAGCAGCGGCGGCCGACAGCGGTTACGCCGACCAGTCGCACCTTCACCGAGACGTCATGGCCTTTACCGGAGCGACGCCCGCGACAGTGGCAAGCGCACCGTTCCTCGCCGTCGACAACGTCGCCTGGCCCGCCCGGCCCTGACACCGGACCGTCGAAGCCGATCCTGACATTCGTTCAATCCAACGGCATGCACCGGCTGTGACAGTGAGCCCACAGCGTCTGCATGCCGGAGGACACCATGAGAGGCAAAGCTCCACTGGGCACCCGGATCCTGAAGGATTCGCTGGACTGGGAGGCTCTGACCGACGATCAGGTGATCGCCGCGCGCGAGAAGGCCAACCGCGTTGCGTCGTCTCGTGCCGCACGGATCATCACCGGTTTCCCGGACCGCCGAGCACGCATCGAGGAAACCTCCATCGATCTTCCAGGTCGCCGTCTGACGCTGCGGGTGCACCGCCCGAAGGACACCGGCCGGAGGCTGCCGCTGGTCGTCTCGTTCCACGGCGGAGGTTTCTTCGCGGGTACCGCTGCGCAGAACGACTGGCTCAACAGCCACCTCGCGGCCCGGTGCCCGGCGGTGGTCGTCTCGGTGGAGTACCGCCTCGCCCCGGAGCACCCGCTGCCCCGGCCGATCGACGACGGCTACGACACGGTCGTCCGGCTCGTCGACGACGCCGCGCAGTGGAACATCGATCCGGCAGCCGTCGCAGTCATGGGCGAGAGCGCCGGTGGCACGATCGCTGGACTCATCGCCTTGCGTGCCCGCAAGGACGGCCCGCCGCTGCGTGCCCAGGCTCTGATCTATCCGGGCACGGACTGGACCGAGAGCATGACCGAGTACCCCTCGATCACGGACAACGCCGACAACCCCACTCTGCCGGTGTCCCGGCTACGCGCGACCCGCAAGTTGGCCGTGCCACCCGCCCTCGACTCGCGCAGTGTGTCACCCGTCAAGTTCGACAGCCTCGCCGGACTGCCACCGGCACTGGTCGTCACCGCCGCACTGGATCCGCTGGCCGATCAGGGAAGCCGCTATGTCGAACGGCTTCGCGAGGACGGCACCGACGTTCGCCTGACCTGCTACCCGAGGGCCACTCACACCTTCCTGAGCACTCCTGGTCTGGTGCCTGCCGCCCGGCCGGCGCGCCGCGAGATAGTCGCCTTCCTCCGCAGCCACCTTCACCCGGCGCCGCGAAGCTGAGACGGTAGGGCATGCACGAAGGCCCTGGTCAGAGACCAGGGCCTTCGACGTCATTCAGGCCGTGCGCGCCCGGCGCGCCGTCGCGAGACCCTTCGGTCGTACGGCTCGGGATAGTGCCAGTCCGCGATCCAGTACCTACGACGGAGCAGGTCTCCGTCGAGCGGCACGTCCGGCGTCTTCAGCATTGCCGGTCCCTCCGCGCTGCCCAGTGGCACTCGCAGTTGGCCTCCTGCTCGTGGGCCGTCATACCCTGAAACGCGGTGGCCACACCCGTCAGCGCTTCGTCCAGGAGGCCGCCGAATGGAACCGAGCGCTTCGCCGACGATGGACCGGCTCGCCGTCCTGCTCGACTGGGACGGGTCGGCGGGGATGCAGGTCGAATGGCCGGCCCTCACCGAGGCGGCCGGCCATCCCTTTCCCGAGGACTACCGACGCTTCGTCGAGCGCTTCCCGCACGGCACCATCGGCTGGCTGAAGGTGCTTCATCCTTCCCGCCGGAACCTACCGGACTTCCTTGAGTACGCGCGGAACTGGCACGACGTGATGCACGAGAAGGCAGAGCGCGCAGGTGTAGTTCCCCTACCACTTCGGCACCTCGCCGGGAGACCTCCGGGTCTGGGGAACCGTGAACCTCGACTATCTGCTCTGCTGGCATCTCGACGACGGCCCGCCCGAGCGGTGGCCGACTGTGGTCTGTGATACCGCCCTGATCGACCCGGTCGAGCGCTACGCCGGCACTGCCACCGCGTTGCTGGTCGAGATCGCGGAACTGAGGAACCCGGTACCGGTGATCGGTTACGTGACGGAGATCGAGGGGATGCCCTTCAGGTTCGTCCGGGACGAGTAGAGCGGGTCCACTGGCTCGGGCGGATCCAGGTCTGCCCGTCGCCGGGCCGGACCCGCACGGAGTCGCCCAGGTCCAAGGCGGCGAGCACCCCGAACACGGCGTCCAGGACGGCTCGCCCGTCCGCTGCCGCAAGGACGTCGATGTCGAGGTGGGAGATGTGCTCGCCCGTTCCGGCGCCGGTCACCTCGCCGCGCCCGATGAGAGCCTCGTTGAGCGCATCTTCGAGGTCGTCGCGATCGATGTCGATCTGCCCGTCGATGACCAGTTCCACGAAATCCGTCACGTCGCGCCCCGAGGGTGGAAGCTGAGGTCGGTGACCTTACCGGAGGCGGGGATGGGGCCCGGACCGGTGGCGGCGATGAGTTGCGGGGCCTGGCCGGGTCTGCCGGTCGACGGAGCTGAGACCGGAGGAGCGGACCCATGGGCAAGTTGATCGTGACCGAGTTCCTGACCCTCGACGGCGTGGCGCAGGCGCCCGGTGAGCCGGACGAGGACCGTGAGGGCGGCTTCAGTCACGGCGGCTGGCAGATGCCGTTGCTCGACGACAAGTCCGGCGCGGTGATGTTCCAGCAGGCGAGCAGCATGGACGCGCTGCTGCTGGGCCGCAAGACGTACGACATCTTCGCCGGTTACTGGCCGAAGGCGCCCGCGGACGTCCCCTTCACCGGCCTGCTGAACGGCGTGCCGAAGTACGTGGCCAGCCGTACCCTCGCCGAGCCGCTCGCCTGGCAGAACTCGTCGCTGGTGAAGGGTGACCTCGCCGAGCGCGTCACCGAGATGAAGGGCCGCCACGCCGAGGTCCACGTGATCGGCAGCCTGGACCTGGTGCAGTCGCTGCTGCGCCTCGGCCTGGTGGACCGGCTCCACCTGTGGGTGTATCCGGTGGTGCTCGGCACCGGCAAGCGGCTGTTCGGCGAGGGCACAATGCCGAGCGCGCTGCGGCTCACCGAGTCGGTCACCCACGCCCACGGCACGCTGCAACTGACGTACGAGCCGGCCGGCACGCCCGCCTACGGGGACGCGGCCGCGTAGGGCGCGCGGAGGTCGAGCGTGTGTCGAAGGCCGGGCTCCCCGCCCAGCTCCACCTGGTGATCCGGCACGAAACCGGTACGCCGGAGCACCGCCAGTGAGGCCGGGTTCGCCAGCGCCGCCGAGGCCACCAGCCGGTGCAGCCCGTACTCGGTGCGGGCCAGTTCGCAGACGCGCCGTACGCCCTCACTCGCGAGCCCGCGCCCGGCGGCGCGTTCGGCCACCCGGTAGCCCAGCTCGGCGCTGCCCTTCGCCACGTCGACCAGGTTGAACCGCCCGAGCACGGCGCCGTGGTCGCCGACCAGCACGTGGAAGTGGCAGGTGCCGCGTTCCTGCTCGTCCAGCAGGGCCGCGTGCCGGGCGGCGTACCCGGTGAAGAAGTCGTCGCCCCGGTCGGGGACGTGCCGGGCGAAGTACGCCCGGTTCTCCCGCTCGAACCGCAGCACGGCGGGTGCGTGGTGGGCGGCGAGTCGTTCCAGCTCCGGCATCGGAACAGGTTAGGCGTCGGCCGGATAGCAGCGCAGTTCGATTGTGTTGCCGTCCGGGTCGCTCACGTAGATCGAGGTGGCGGTGCCGCGCGCGCCGAAGCGCGAAACCGGGCCGGTCAGCACGGTGAACACGCCGGAGCCGACCACCCGCTGCCAGTCGACCGGCTCCACCACCAGGCAGAAATGGTCCACGTTGGATCCGCCCGGCTCGCCCCGCACCAGGTCGATGATGGTGCCGGCGTCGACGCGTACGGACGGGAACGGCACCTCGCCGGCCCGCCACCTGTCGACCCGCACCGGGGCCAGGCCGAGCGTGGCGCAGTAGAAGTCGAGGGAGCGTTCGACGTCGCTCACCGAGAGCACGAGGTGGTCGAAACCGGTCACCGTCACGAGATGGTTCTGCATGCCGTCAACCCTGGTCCGGCGCGCCACCCGGACCAAGCCCGAACCGGACTACGATCGTTGACCCGCAGGCAACGACGGAGGTGCCCGGTGCTGGAGCGGTACGAGATCGAGACGTTCCTGACCCTGGCCGAGGAGCTGCACTTCGGGCGGACCGCCGAGCGGCTGCGGGTGAGCACCGGGCGGGTCAGTCACGTGGTGCGCAAGCTGGAACGTCGCATCGGCGCGCCGCTGTTCGAGCGCACCAGCCGGGTCGTCCGGCTCACCCCGATCGGCGCCCGCCTGGCCGAGGAGATGCGCCCGCTGGTGGCCGGCATCGAGGAGGCGGTCCAGCGGGCCGTGGACGCCGGGCGCGGGCTCATCGGCGAGCTGCGGGTGGCGTACGTCGGCGAGTCGACAGCTCCGGTGCTGCTGCGGGCGGTCTCTCTGTTCACCGAGCGCCACCCGGACTGCGAGGTGCACGTGCACGAGGCACCTCTGGCCAGCACCCGGTCGAGCCTGCGGGACGGCACGATAGACGTGCTGATCGCCTCGTACCCCTTCGACGGCATGGCGAACGGCCCGGTGCTGATGCGCGAGCGCCGGGTGCTCGCGGTGGCCGCGGGCCATCCGCTCGCGGCGGAGGAGTCGGTGTCGCTGGAGGTGCACGGCGACCATCCGGTGGTGCAGTACCCGGCGGTGACCTCGACCGCGTTCAAGCAGGACCGCACGCCGGACCGCACCCCGTCCGGCCGACCGGTGCCGCAGGGCCCGGTGGGCGGCAGTTTCTCCGAGATGCTGGCACTGGTCGCGCTGGGGCGCGGGGTGCTGCCGGTGGGCGAGCAGACCCGGCGGTTCCACGCCCGGCCGGACGTGGCCTACGTGCCGATCCACGACGCGCCGCCGATCTGTCGCGGTCCGGTGTGGCCGGCCGGGAACACCACGTCCCGGGTACGCGAGTTCGTCCGCGCGGCGGCCGACGCCAACCCGCTGCCGCCGGACTGACGCCGTCGTACCCGGCTGGCAGCATCGGCGGGATGCGGGACGAGATCCGGGCACTGGTCGAGGAACTGACACCGGGGGACGAGCAGGAGGCGCGGCACCGGGAGGCGGCGCTGACGTGGCTGGCCGGCACGGAGGACATCTTCCGCCGGGCCAAGCCGCGTACGCCGTCGCCGCACCTGGTCGCGTACTTCCTGCTCCGCGACCCGGCCGACGGCGCGGTGCTGCTGGTCGACCACCGCCTGGCCGGGATGTGGCTGCCCAGCGGCGGTCACGTCGAGCCGGGCGAGCACCCGGCCGACACGGTACGCCGCGAGGTGCGCGAGGAGCTGGGCGTGGCGGCGGTCTTCGCGCCACCGTCCGGTGAGCGCCCGGCGTTCCTCACCGTCACCGAGACGGTCGGCCCGCCGGATCAGCGGCACACCGACGTCAGCCTCTGGTACGTGCTGTCCGCCCGCCGTGACCAGCGGTTCACGCCCGATCCGGTGGAGTTCGCCGGCATCCGCTGGTGGACGCCGGCCGAGGTGAACGAGGCGCCAGCCGGCACGATCGAGCCGCATCTGGGGCGGATGCTGACCAAGCTGGCGGCGACGACGCCTTGACCCGTCCCCTGCGGCAAGGCCCAGCGTGATCGGTGCCGGTCGCGGTGACCGGCACGAGGAGCGCGAGGGAGGACACGGTGCGACTGCTGACGATCGGCGCGTTCGCCCGCGCGACCGGCCTGAGCGCCAAGGCGTTGCGCATCTACGACGACTGCGGGCTGCTGCCCCCGGCCGCGGTGGACCCGCACTCGGGCTACCGCTACTACGCGCCGGAGCAGCGGGACCGGGCGCGGCTGATCGCCGGGCTGCGCCGGGCCGGGATGCCGCTGGCCGAGATCCGTACCGTCTGCGGCCTGCCGCCCGCTGCCGCCGCTGAGGCGCTCGGCGCCTGGTGGCGGCGGGTCAGCGCGGACACCGCGGCGCGCGGCCGGGCCGTCGCGCTCCTCGTCGACAGGCTCAGCGAGAGGGGCACCACCATGTCCGAGACCACCTTCCGGTACGCGACGCGCTGCGAGACGGGCACGGTCCGCGACTCCAACGAGGACACCGCGTACGCGAGCGCGGCACTGCTCGCGGTGGCCGACGGCGTACGCGGTCCGGCCGGGTCCACTGCCAGCGCTGCGGCGGTGGAGGCGCTGCGGCCGTTGGAGCAGGCGGACACGCCGGAGGTCGATCTGCTCGGCGCGCTGGCCGACGCGGTGACCCGGGCCGACCGGGCGGTACGCGCGCACGCCACCGACGCCGACCAGCCCGCCACCACGCTCACCGCGCTCGTGCGGCGTGGCACCCGGCTCGCCCTGGTGCACGTCGGGGACAGCCGGGCGTACCTGCTGCGCGGCGGCGAGCTGTCCCGGCTCACCCAGGACCACACGTACGTGCAGACGCTCGTCGACCAGGGACGGCTCACGCCGGCCGAGGCGGGGGCCCATCCGCAGCGGGCGCTGCTGGCCCGGGCGCTCGGCGCGGGCGCGGAGGTGGAGGCGGACCTGGCGCTGCGGACCGCGCTGCCCGGCGACCGCTATCTGCTCTGCTCCGACGGTCTCTCCGCGGTGGTGGAGCCGGGCGCGCTGCACGCCGCCCTGGCGGAGGCGGACGATCCGGCGGCCGCCGTGGGGCGCCTGGTCGAGCTGGCGTACGCGGCCGGCGCGCCGGACAACATCGCCTGCGTGGTCGCCGACCTGGCGGCGTGATCCCCGCGACCCGGGCCGGCATGTCCGGCCCGGGTCGTACCCTGGCGATCATGCGAATCGGCATCGTGATCCTGCCCGACCAGCGTTGGTCGGAAGCACGTCGGCGGTGGGCCCAGGTGGACGAGTGGGGCTTCGACCACGCCTGGACCTACGACCACCTGGGCTGGCGTGACCTGGTCGACGGGCCGTGGTTCGACTCGTGGACGACGCTCACCGCGGCGGCCGGCGTGACGTCCCGGGTGAAGCTGGGGACGCTCGTCGCCTCGCCGAACTTCCGGCACCCGGCGGCGTTCGCCCGGCAGGTGACCGCGCTCGACGACGTGTCGGACGGCCGGGTGCTGCTCGGCCTCGGCGCGGGCGGCATCGGCTTCGACTCGGCGGTGCTCGGCGGCGAGACGCTGCCGCCCCGCCGGCGCGTGGACCGGTTCGCCGAGTTCACCGAGCTGCTCGACGCGATCCTGCGGGAGGACGGCACGACCTGGCGCGGGGAGTGGTTCACCGCCGTGGACGCGCGCAACAACCCGGGGTGCGTCCAGCAGCCCCGGGTGCCGTTCGTGCTGGCCGCGAACGGCCCGCGCTCGATGCGGCTGGTCGCCCGGTTCGGGCAGGGCTGGGTCACCACCGGGCTCGGCGGCGACGACGTCGAGGCGTGGTGGGGCACGGTGGCGGAGCTGGCGGACCGGATGACGCGCACGCTGGAGCAGGCCGGCCGTGACCCGGCGACGCTCGACCGCTACCTGTCGCTCGACTCGGCGCCGGTGTTCTCGCTGACCAGCGCCGACTTCCTGGCCGAGCAGGTGGGCCGGGCGGCCCGGCTGGGCTTCACCGACGTG
Source organism: Micromonospora sp. WMMB482 (assembly GCF_019038635.1). Taxonomy (NCBI): domain Bacteria; kingdom Bacillati; phylum Actinomycetota; class Actinomycetes; order Micromonosporales; family Micromonosporaceae; genus Micromonospora; species Micromonospora sp. WMMB482. Next base: position 2,538,822 of record NZ_JAHOPD010000020.1, read on the forward strand.
GTGACGCACTGGCCCCGGGCCAGCAGCTGGTACGCCGGCGACGAGGCCGTGCTGGTGGAGGCGGCGGCGCTGCTGCCGGAGCTGCGCCGGGCGGGCTAGGTGCCGACGCTGCCCTCGGTCGAGACCAACCGGAACCGGAGGCAGACGATCCGAGTGTCGTCGGTGACCGGTGTGCCCTGCCGGGCCCAGTAGGCGCCGTGGCCCTCGCGCCACTCCTCGATCGACCGGTCGCCCTCGCCCTCGGCGCGGGCGAAGTCCCACGGCACGTCGGCGAAGCGCACGACCTCGACGCCTGTCACCTCGATCACGGCGACGAACCCGTCGTGGTCGTCGACCAGGACCAGTCGCTCGCCGGCGTACTCGAGTTCCTCGTTCTCGTCGTCGTACTCCTGCACGAGCCCGGCGGTGGCGGTCTTCACGCCGGACAGGACCAGGGTGTTGAGCCGGGTACGCAGCTCGCCGGGCGTGCCGAGGGCGAGTGCGCGCAATCCACCGATGCGGGGCCACATGCCGCCGACGCTACGGCACGCCCCGCCACCGCCGGCGGGCTCACGGCAGGTCGGCGCCGGTGACCAGGGCGCGCAGCCTCAGCCGCTCGGCGACCTCGGGCGGGCAGGTCGCGACCAGCGCGGCGGCGCCGATCAGGTCGGCCCCGGCGTCCCGGACGACCCGGCACAGCGCGTCGAGCTGTGCACCGGTGTCGACCCAGTCGTCGACCAGCAGCACCCGGTCGCCGGGGTGCAGCCGCCGGCCGTCCACGCCGACCCGCAGCAGCCGTCCCCGGTGGTCGGGGGGTGTCTGCGCCCAGCGCGTCGGCCCGACCCGGCGCCGTTCGCCACCGTCCTTGTAGGCGGGCAGGAAGCCGGCCCCGGCGGCGACCGCGACCAGCGGGCCGAGCAGCAGCCCGGTCACCTCGGGGGCGATCACGACGCTCGGGTGATCCTCGGGGAACAGCCCGGCCACCGCCGGACCGACCTGGGCCAGCACCTCGGGGTCACGCCACCAGCCGGAGATGTCGCTGACCAGGTGGGTGCTGCCCGGGCCGGGGTCGATCCACCCGAACAGCTCGACCAGGCGACGACTCAGCACGGTTTCCATCCTGGCGGATCGGTGGGCCGTTCGGCCGATCGAGTGTGGCGTGATCGGGTACACGTACCAGGGTAAATACGGGCATAACACCATGATCACGTTGACTTCGGAAGTGCTTCTCTCGTTACGGTCCGGGCCGGTTTGTTCAGTTGACGAAAGGACCGGGCCGGTGGCTGCTAGGCACCTTCGTACCCGCACGTTCTCCTCGCCCGCCGCCATCGCCGCGACCGCGGCGGTCGGCGTGGCGCTCGCGGTCGGCGGCACCGTCGGCGCCGTGCGGCTCACCTCCGCCGAGCCGCCCGCCGAGCCGGCCGTGGTCGAGACGCTGCCCAGCACGCCCGCCCCCACGTCGGCCGCTCCCTCGCCGACCGCGTCGGCCTCGCCGAGCGCGAGCCTCAGCCCGTCGCCGAAGGCCACCCCGAGCCCGAAGGCGAGCCGCACCCAGGCGGCCTCCCGGAGCAAGGCCCGGACCGCCGCGCCGTCGCCGACGGCGAAGAAGACGAGCAGCCCGAAGGTCGTGGACAGCGGCTCCTGCGGCGCCTCCTTCTACGCCGAGGGTCAGATGACGGCGAACGGTGAGACGTTCAACCCGAACGCGCTGACCGCCGCGCACAAGACGCTGCCGTTCAACACCAAGGTCCGGGTCACCAACCCGGACAACGGCAAGTCGGTGGTGGTGCGGATCAACGACCGCGGCCCGTTCATCGACGGCCGGTGCCTGGACCTGTCCCGCGCCGCGTTCGCGACCATCGCCGCCACCGGCCTCGGCCACGTGAACGTCCGGTACGAGGTGCTCGGCTGACCAGCCACTCGGGCAGAACTTCCACGACCGACGGGCCAGGTTCATTCTCCCGTTCACGTCCATCAGGCATGCTGTCCGATGTACGCACGCAACCCTTCCAGCCGGGCCGAGGCCCGCTGAGTCCCGGATCCCGCGCCGGTCTCGGCGCGGCCCTCGCGCTGCTCGCGATCGTGGTCGCGGTGGAGTTGGCGGACGGCCGCCCGGCGCACTACCTCGCGCTGATGGTGGTCGCGCCGTTCCTCGCGGCGGCACTGGCGTCCTGGCGGGTGGTGCTCGCGGTCGGCGGCCTGGCCACCGCCATCGGGATCGGCTTCGCCGTCGCCGAACGGGGCAGCCCGCTGGTGACGGTGGTCAACGTGACAGCTGTCGGGGCGGCGACCGCGATCGCGGCTGCCACGGCGGCGATACGCCAGCGTCAGGCGGACCGGATCGCAGAGCTGTCCCGGCTCGCCTCGGTCGCCCAGCAGGCGGTGCTGCGACCGCTCGGCCCGCAGGTCGGCACGCTCGCGGTGGCCGCGCGGTACATCTCCTCCACCGCCACGGCCGAGATCGGCGGCGACCTGTACGAGGTGATGGACACCCCGTACGGCGTGCGGATGATCATCGGTGACGTGCGGGGCAAGGGCCTGGACGCGGTACGCCTGGCCAGCATCGTGCTCGGCTCCTACCGGCACGTCGCGTACGAGCGGGCGGACCTGCGCGCGGTGGTGACCGACCTGGACCGTGCGGTGGCCCGCAACGTCGGCGACGAGGACTTCGTCACCGCGGCGCTGGTCGAGGAGCGTGGCGGCACGCTCACCATCGTCAACTGCGGGCACCCGTCGCCGTTGCTGCTGCGCCGGGGCGCGGTGATCCCGCTGGAGCCGCCCGCGCCCGCGCCGCCGCTCGGCTTCATGCCCGTGGTCCGGCCCCGGGTGGAGCGGCTGGAACCCGGCGACCGGCTGCTGCTGTTCACCGACGGGCTGGGCGAGGCGCGCCGGGACGGCGAGTTCTTCCCCACCGCGGACCGGGCCTGGCGGCTGCTCGGCCACGGCACCGTCGCGGACGGGCTGGCCTCGTTGGAGACGGCCCTTGTCGAATGGGTGCACGGCCGGCTCGACGACGACATCGCGCTGGTCCTGATGGAGTACGTCGGCCCGCGCAGTGTCACCGCCACCCCGGTTCCGAGCTGGGAGGTCGGCGCCGCCGACTGATGAACGGGAAGTGTGTAATCGCTGTCACTTCCACGATCGGCTTGTCGTTGCCTACCGGCGAGTAATACAGTCTGGAGTTACTGATCGGTAACACCTGTCCGGGAAGCGGGGCCAGCGAGCATGACCCACTACAAGAGCAACGTGCGGGACCTCGAGTTCAACCTGTTCGAGGTCTTCGGGGCGGACCGGACGTTCGGCCAGGCGCCGTACACGGACCTGGACGTCGACACCGCCCGCAGCTTCCTCTCCGAGGTCGACCGCCTCGCCCGCGAGGACCTGGCTGCCAGCTACTCGGACAGCGACCGCAACCCGCCGGTCTTCGACCCGGCGACGCACACCGCGCCGCTGCCGGAGTCGTTCAAGAAGTCGTACAACGCGTTCATGGACTCCGAGTTCTGGCGCCTGGACCTGCCGGAGGACCTGGGCGGCACCAACGCCCCGCGCGCCCTCTGGTGGTCGCTCGCCGAGCTGGTGCTCGGCGCCAACGCCCCGGTCTGGATGTACGCCTCCGGCCCGTCCTTCGCGCACGTGCTGCACGTCGAGGGCACCGAGGAGCAGAAGAAGTGGGCCCGGCTGTTCATCGACAAGCAGTGGGGCTCGACCATGGTCCTCACCGAGCCGGACGCCGGCTCCGACGTGGGTGCCGGCCGTACCCGGGCGATCCAGCAGCCGGACGGCTCGTGGCACATCGAGGGCGTGAAGCGCTTCATCACCTCCGGTGAGCACGACCTGAGCGACAACATCGTGCACTACGTGCTGGCCCGCCCGGTCGGCGTCGAGGGCGTGGGCGGCCCGGGCACCAAGGGCCTGTCGCTGTTCGTCGTGCCGAAGTACCACTTCGACGCCGAGACCGGCGAGCTGGGCGAGCGCAACGGCGTCTACGCCACGAACGTCGAGCACAAGATGGGCCTGAAGGTCTCGAACACCTGCGAGGTGACCTTCGGCGAGCACGGCGTACCGGCCAAGGGCTGGCTGCTGGGCGAGAAGCACGACGGCATCCGCCAGATGTTCATGATCATCGAGTATGCCCGGATGATGGTCGGCACCAAGGCGATCGCCACGCTCTCCACCGGCTACCTCAACGCGCTGGAGTACGCCAAGAACCGGGTGCAGGGCGCCGACCTGACCCAGATGGCGGACAAGACCGCCCCGCGGGTGACCGTCACCCACCACCCGGACGTGCGCCGCTCGCTGCTGCTGCAGAAGTCGTACGCCGAGGGTCTGCGCGCGCTGGTCTGCTACACCGCGAGCTGGCAGGACAAGGTCGCGGTCGCCGAGGCGGCCGGTGACGAGAAGGCCACCAAGCTGGCCAAGCGCGTCAACGACCTGCTCCTGCCGCTGGTCAAGGGCGTCGGTTCGGAGCGGGCGTACGAGCTGCTCGGCCACGAGTCGCTCCAGACCTACGGCGGTTCCGGCTTCCTCCAGGACTACCCGCTGGAGCAGTACGTCCGGGACGCCAAGATCGACACCCTGTACGAGGGCACCACCGCGATCCAGAGCCTCGACCTGATCTTCCGGAAGATCGTCCGGGACAACGGCAAGGCCCTGATGGCGGTCGCCGCCGAGATCCAGGAGCACATCGCCTCGGAGGCCGGCAACGGCCAGCTCAAGGAGGAGCGTCAGGCGCTCGGCAAGGCGCTCGCCGAGATCCAGAACATCCTCGGCGTGATGACCGGCTGGCTGGGTGAGGCCCAGGGCGGCGACACCCGCGCGCTCTACAAGGTCGGCCTGGGCAGCCGCCGCTTCCTGCTGGCGATCGGCGACCTGGTGGTCGGCTGGCTGCTGCAGAAGCAGGCGGACGTGGCGCTGAAGGCGCTGGCCGGCGAGGTCTCCGCGGCCGACAAGTCCTTCTACACCGGCAAGGTCGCCGCCGCCCGGTTCTTCGCCCGCGAGGTGCTGCCCCGCATCGGCGCCGACCGGCGGATCATCGAGGGTGCCGACCTTGAGATCATGGACCTCCCGGAGGAGGCTTTCTGAGCCCTTCCGGGGGCTTTCACCCCTGAAACGTCACTCTCCCCCTCATGACGACGGCCGGCGGGCACCAGCCCGCCGGCCGTCGTCGTGCGTACGCCCGGGGTGGATAGGCGGCCCGGTGGCGGGTAACCGTCGCGGACCACGACCGGAGTACGCCCAAGGCCATCGCACGGGGGAGTGCAGCGCACATGGGCATTGGTAGCGCCATCTTTCTCATCGCGCTCGGCGCGATCATGACCTTCGCCATCCGGGCCAACGTCTGGTGGATCGACCTGCGCGCGGTCGGGTGGGTGTTCATCCTGGCCGGGCTGGGTGTCCTCCTGACCACACTGTGGTTCTGGCAGGACCGCCGCAAGCGGGCCCGCACACTCATCGTGGAGGAGAACCGGCTCTCGCATCCGACCGCGATGATGCCGCCGCCGCCCGACCCGCCACCGCCGACGGCTCCGCCGTCCTGACGCCGCGGCTCAGCGCCCGATCCGGTCCAGTTCGGCGAGGTCGTCGCCGGAGAGGGTCAGCCCCGCACCGGCGACGTTCTCGTGCAGGTGCGCGATGGACTTGGTGCCGGGGATCAGCAGGATGTTCGGCGAGCGCCGCAGCAGCCAGGCCAGGGCGACGCCCATCGGCGTCGCCCCCAGGCGTTCGGCCACCGCCGACAACGCCGAGGACTGCAACGGCGTGAAGCCGCCGAGCGGGAAGAACGGCACGTAGGCGACACCGTGCCCGGCCAGCTCGTCGATCAGGTCGTCGTCGCCGCGGTGGGCCAGGTTGTACTGGTTCTGCACGCAGACGATCGGCGCGATCCCCCGCGCCTCGGCCACCTGCTCCGGCGTCACGTTGCTCAGGCCCAGGTGGCGGATCAGACCCTCCTGCTGGAGCGCGGCGAGCGTTTCCAGCGCCACGGCGAGCGACCCGGGCCGCGGGCCCGTGGCGTCACCGAGCCGCAGGTTGACCAGGCCGAGCGCGTCCACGCCGAGCGTCTCCAGGTTCTCCCGGACCTGCCGGCGCAGGCTCTGCGGATCCCGGGCCGTGGGCCAGCGGCCCTGCTCGTCCCGGTCCGCGCCGACCTTCGTGACGACGTGCAGCGACTCCGGGTACGGGTGCAGCGCCTCCCGGATCAGCCGGTTGGTGGCGTACGGCCCGTACGCCGCGCTGGTGTCGATGTGGGTGATGCCGAGCGCGACCGCCTCGCGCAGCACCGCCAGGGCGCCGTCGTGGTCGGCGGGCGGTCCCATGACCCGGGGGCCGGCGAGTTGCATCGCGCCGTAGCCGAACCGGGTGACGGTCAGGTCGCCCAGCGTCCAGGTGCCGCCGGGAAGGGTGGTGGGGGCCATGCGTGTACCTCTCGGTGCGTTCGTGGCGCCGCCGGGTCGCGGCGCCGCCTCCACTATCGGGGTGTAGCTTTCTATTGGGAAGTAGGCACCTAAAAGTGCGTAGCTCACCGGGCGTGGCTGGAGAGGGCGGCAGGAGCAGAGATGAGCAAGGCCGAGTACGACGCGTTCCTGGCCCGATGCCCCAGCCGGCAACTGCTCGACCGGATCGCCGACAAGTGGGTCACGCTGGTGCTGGCCGCGCTGCGCAGCGACGGCTCGCACCGGTTCGGTGCCGACTGCGCAGGTGTCCCGCGCCCGATGCGGTATTCGGAGCTGTCCCGCACGCTCGCGGGCGTCAGTCAGAAGATGCTCACCCAGACGCTGCGCGCCCTGGAACGCGACGGTCTGGTGACCCGCACCGTCGAGCCGACAGTGCCCGTGACCGTCACCTACGAGCTGACCCCGCTCGGGCTCTCGCTGCTCAAGACGATCCAGGGACTGAAGGACTGGGCCGAGACGCACATGGACGACGTGTTCGCCAACCGGGCGGCCTACGACAGCCGGGTCTGAGTCGTACCGGTCAGGCGCGGGCGGTGTGGCGGGCGGTGAGTGGCGCGCCGCCAGGGGCCAGCTCGGCCCACCGGGTCGTCGGCCGGTGCACCACGAGATCGGTGGTACGCAGCCCGTCCGGGTCGGCCCGCTGCGGGTCGAGCAGCGCCGAGAGCAGCGAGACCCCCGGGTTGTGCGCCACGAGCAGCACAGTGCCGGCGGTCGGCTCGACCGTCCGCACCAACTCCAGCAACTGGTCCGGGTGTGCGTCGTACGCGGTCGCCTCGTAGCGCACGGCCGGGACCGAACCCGCCGGGCCGCCCTCCGGGGGCGAGCCGGTCATGCCCATCGCCACGTCGTGCCAGGTCTGCCGGGTGCGCCGGGCCGGCGAGCAGAGCACCACGTCGGGAAGCAGCCCCTGCCGGGCCAGCCAGGCGCCGGCCGACGCCGCGTCGGCGTGACCCCGCGCGGTGAGCGACCGCTCCGCGTCCCGGCCGTCCGCGGACTGCTCGGCCTTGGCGTGCCGCAGCAGCACCAGCGTCCGCTGCCCGTTCCTGCCGTCCGTCATACCGCCCAGCTTGCCTGATTGACGATCAAAGCGCCTGGGTATGTCGATGAGTGCCGCTACCTCATCCATGGCCGCGGCGGGCAGGAAACGCCAGCAGAACGCCAAGGAGGCGACGTCATGGGCATCGGTGCCAGCATCTTCCTCATCGCGCTCGGTGCGATCTTCGCGTTCGCCGTCGACGCCAACCTGGGATGGCTGAACCTCAACGTGGTGGGCTGGGTGCTCATGCTCACCGGCGTCGCCGGCCTGCTCACCACGCTCTACTTCTGGAACAGCCGTCGCCGGGTCGTGGCCGCCCCGGTGCGCGAGCAGGTGGTCGCCGAGCAGGTGGTGCCGGTGCGCGACGACCGCGTCGTGCGCGAGGAGTACCGCGAGGTGCGCCGCCCGGGCTCGGGCTACCCGGCCTGACCCCCGAGAACCCGAGGGCCCCGCAACGGCGCGGGGCCCTCGCGCATGTCCGGGGTCCGGCGCGGTTCAGGCTCGGCTCAGGCGAACAACGCGAAGTAGATCGCGATGTGGTGGCAGATCGCCGCGACGAGCGTGCAGGCGTGGAAGAACTCGTGGTGCCCGAAGACGGTGGGCCACGGGTTCGGCCGGCGCAGCGCGTAGAACACCGCGCCCACGCTGTAGATCGCGCCGCCCACACTCAGCAGCACCAGCGCGGTGACGCCACCGGCGTGCAGGATCTGCGGCAGCATGGCCACCGCGACCCAGCCGAGCGCCAGGTAGAGCGGGGCGGAGACCCAGCGCGGCGCGTGCGGCCAGATCAACTTGACCGCCACGCCCGCGATCGCGCCGCCCCAGACCAGGCTCAGCATGATCGTGGCCTGCCGGTCGTCCAGCAGGAGGGCGCAGAACGGTGTGTAGGTGCCGGCGATGAACACGAAGATCATCGAGTGGTCCATCCGGCGCATGATCTGGTAGCCGCGTTCGGACCAGACCCGCCGGTGGTAGAGCGCGCTGGTGCCGAACAGCCCGCACACGGTGAAGCTGTAGATCAGGCAGCTCACCAGCGGCGCCCAGCCGGGACGACTGGCGGCGATCGAACACAGCACGATGCCGCAGACGAGAGCGGCGAAGAACGCGTACGCGTGCAGCCAGCCGCGCATGCGCGGCTTCCCGATGTCTGCCGGCCGGAGCCGGAACGGTGCGGAGGTCGTCACCTCAATAGGTTACGACGCCGTAGGTTACTTGCAAGTAGTGTGGACCGTCACGTCAGCCGGCGGGAGGATGACCGGATGCGGATCCGGCCGGTCGGGGCACACGCCCTACTGCTCGACTGCGACGACCCGGAGCAGGCACAGGTGTGGCGGGCCGAACTGTGGCTCCGGCGCGAGGCGGGCGAGCTGACCGCCACCGAGATCGTCCCCGGCGCGGTCACCGTGCTGCTCGACGGCGTACCGGACCCGCACGCGGCCGCCGCGCGGATCGCCGGCTGGCGCCCACGGACCACCGCGTCCGGCACGGCCGGCGCCGAGGTCCGGGTTCCCGTCGTGTACGACGGCGAGGACCTTCCGCGCGTCGCCGGGCACTGGAACGTCGACGTGCCGGCAGTCGTCGACCGGCTGCGGCGCACCGAGTTCCGGGTCGCGTTCTGCGGGTTCGCGCCCGGCTTCGCGTACCTGACCGGGCTGCCGCCCGAGCTGGCGGTGCCCCGGCTCGCCACGCCGCGTACCCGGGTGCCGGCCGGCTCGATCGCGCTCGCCGGCCCGTACGCGGGCATCTACCCCACCGCGTCACCCGGTGGCTGGCTGCTCGTCGGCCGCACCGACCTGCCACTGTTCGACGTGCACGCCGACCCGCCGGCCCGGCTCACCCCCGGCACCCGCGTCCGGCTGGTCGACGCGCTGTGATCGAGGTGCTGCGCGCCGGGGCGCTCACCACCGTCCAGGACCAGGGCCGACCCGGGTGGGCGCACCTCGGCGTACCCCGCTCCGGCGCCCTCGACCCGGCCGCCCTGCGCCTGGCCAACCGGCTCGTCGGCAACGACGAGCGCGCCGCCGGACTGGAGATCACCATGACCGGCTGCGCGCTGCGCTTCACCCGGGCGGTGGCCGTGGCCCTCACCGGCGCCCCGGCCGACGTGACCGTCGAATGGCGGACCGGGGCCGCACAGCGACGCCCGGGGGACGTGGGACGGCCACTCGCGCTGCCCGCCGGGGCGGTGCTGCGCGTCGGACCGGCCCGCGCCGGGGTGCGTACCTGGCTCGCGGTCAGCGGCGGAATCGCCGTCGAGCCGGTGCTCGGCAGCCGCGCCACCGACACGCTCTCCGGCCTCGGACCGCCGCCGCTACGGGACGGGGACCGGCTGCCCCTCGGCGCCCCGGCCGGCCCACCCGCCCCGGTCGACCTCGCCGTCGTCCCGGCGGTCCCGGACGAACTGCGGCTCACCGTGCGCCCCGGCCCCCGGCAGGACTGGTTCACCCCCGAGGCAATGGACCTGCTGTGCCGCGACGCGTACACGGTGAGCCCGGACAGCAACCGGGTCGGCGCGCGGCTGGCCGGCGCGGGCCTGACCCGCGCGGTCGCCGGCGAACTGCCCAGCGAGGGCCTGGTGCTCGGCTCGGTGCAGGTGCCGCCGGACGGCCGGCCGCTCGTCTTCCTGGCCGACCACCCCACCACCGGGGGGTACCCGGTCATCGGGGTGGTGGACGACGTGACAGCGCTCGCCCAGGCCCGGCCAGGCACTACGGTGACGTTCCATGGACCTCAACGCTGACCTGGGCGAGGGATTCGGAAGCTGGCGGCTGGGCGACGACCACGCACTGCTCGACCTGATCAGTTCCGCGAACGTCGCCTGCGGCTTCCACGCCGGCGACGCGGCCACCATGCACCGGGTCTGCGCCGGCGCCGCCGAACGCGGCGTCGCGGTGGGCGCGCAGGTCGGCTACCGGGACCTCGCCGGCTTCGGCCGGCGGCACATCGCGTACGACTTCGCCGAGCTGCGCGACGAGACGATCTACCAGCTCGGGGCGCTCGACGCCTTCTGCCGCCTGTACCGCACCCGGGTCCGCTACCTCAAACCGCACGGCGCGCTCTACCACGCGGCGGCCCGCGACCAGGGCCAGGCCGCCGCGCTGGTGGCGGCGATCAGCGGGTACGACCACGAGCTGCCGGTGCTCTGCCAGCCCGGCACCGTGCTGGCCCAGCTCGCGGCCGGCGCCGGCCTGCGGGTGGTGGCCGAGGGGTTCGCCGACCGCAACTACCTGCCCGACGGCTCGCTGGTGCCGCGCAGCTCGCCGGACGCGCTGGTGACCGACCCGGAGCAGGTGGCCGTCCGGGCGGTACGGATGGCCGTCGAGCGGACGCTGGTCGCCGTGGACGGGACGGTCATCCCCGCCCCGGTCGAGTCGATCTGCCTGCACGGCGACACCCCCGGCGCGGTGCGCTGCGCGGAGCTGGTGCGGGCCGCGCTCCTCGACGCGGGGGTCACGCTCACTCCGTTCGCGTGAAAGGAAGGGCCCCCTCTTAACGCCTCCGATAGAGGAAGGGCCCCTTGTTAACACCCCCGGTCAGGCGTCCATCCCGCGCAGGACCAGCGGTACGCGGGTCGCGCCGCCGGTGACCACCCGGACCGGCACGCCCCAGTCCTGCCGGGTCAGGTGGCAGGCCGCGTGCTCCACGTCGGCGTCGCAGGTCGCCGCCTGGGCGGTCACCTGGAGCACCCCCTGCGCCACGTCGCCGCTGACCACCAGCCTGCGGGACAGGTCGGTGGTCGTACCGGCGCCCTCGACCAGCAGTTCCGGCGGGGACGCCGAGACCACGAGCCGGGTCGACGGCCCGTACGTCTCGTCGAGCTTCTGCCCCGGCGCCGGCGTGAAGATCACATCGAGCGTCAGCTCCCCGGCCGCCACATCGGTCGGCTTGCGTTCCAGCCGGTGCCGAGGGCCGTCCACCGTGTTCGCCCCGGCCGACGTCAGCGCGCCCGGCGCCAGCCGGGTCAGCCGGTGCGCGGCCGACTCCACCACGAGGACGTCTCCCTCGCCGGTGAGCACCAGGTCGCTCGGCTCGGCCAGCCCGTCCGCCACGGTGCCCACCTGCCCGGTCTCCGGGTCGAAGCGGCGCACCGCCCCGTTGTACGTGTCCGCGATCAGCACCGAGCCGTCGGGCAGGGCGCACACACCGAGCGGGTGCTGGAGCAACGCCTGGTCGGCCGGGCCGTCCACGTGCCCGAAGTCGAACAGGCCCTGACCGACTGCGGTGTGCATCTCGCCGCCGGAGACCCACCGGATCGCGCTGGTCTCGCTGTCGGCCACCCAGAGGCGGGCGCCGTCCGCCGACACCGACAACCCGGACGGCTGGGCCATCCACACGTCCGGCAGCGGTCCGTCGCGCAGCGCCTCGACAGTGGTCCCGGCGTACATGCCGGTGGTCCGCTTGATCGGGTCGAACCACCAGAGCTGGTGGATACCGGCCATCGCCACGACCACCCGGTCGTCGTACCAGGCCACGTCCCACGGGGAGGAGAGGTCGACCGCGCGGGCGTCGTGCGCGTGGTCGTCGACGGTCGAGCGCCACTGCCGCCCGGTCCCGGCCACCGTGACCACCTCGCCGGAGGACAGCCGTACGCCGCGCAGCAGGTGGTTGACCGTGTCCGCGACGACCACGTCGTAACCGGCCACCTCCGCCACGTGCGGCGGCAGCAGGCAGAGCCCCTGCGGCTCGGCGAACGTGGCGGCGGAGGCCGGGCCGTCGGTGCGGCCCCGGGAACCGGCGCCGATGCGGCGGACCACCGTCTCGCCGTCGGCGGCCAGCTCGACCAGGGAGTGCCGGGCCGAGTCGCTGACCAGCAGGTTCCCGCCGTCGAGCGGGACGGCCTTGCCGGGGAACCGCAGGACGGTGTCCGGCTCGGCCGGCGGCACGTACGGGCCCTCGCCCCGGTGCAGCGTGCCCTTCGCCTCGTGAGTGGCGATCAGCTCGTCGATCAGCCGGGACAGCCCTTCGGCGTGGCCCTCGCCGGCCATGGTGGCGACCACGTACCCCTCGGGGTCGACCACGGCGAGCGTCGGCCACGCCTTGGCCGCGTACTGCTGCCACATGTCCATCTCGGCGTCGTCGAGCACCGGGTGGTGCACGCCGTACCGCTCGACCGCGGCGGCCAGCGCCGCCGGGTCCTTCTCGTGCTCGAACTTCGGCGAGTGCACGCCGATCACGACCAGGACGTCACCGTACTTTTCTTCGAGCGGGCGCAGCTCGTCGAGCACGTGCAGGCAGTTGATGCAGCAGAACGTCCAGAAATCGAGCAGGACGATCTTGCCGCGCAGGTCGGCCAGCGTGACGGCCTTGCCGCCGGTGTTCAGCCAGGCCCGGCCCCGTAGTTGCGGTGCCCGTACGCGTGCGCTCATGCCCCCATCGTGCCGCACCGGTCCGGCGCGCTACCGGCGATCCCCTGGTGAACAGACGCACACCGGAACGGCGCGGAGCGCCCACCCCGCGAGGGACGGGCGCTCCGCGTACGTGCGGTTACTGGCCGGCGGGCTTCAGGCAGAGCACCCGGGTGGTCCCGCCGCTCTCGACCGAGACCGAGGGCTGCGTCAGGTCGGCGCACTTGTCCTTGTTGTCCACCTTCGACACCACGCTGAACGCGCCCGGCTCGCCGCAGTCGGCGGCCACCGCGCTCGCGCCGGACTGCTTCACGCAGGAGCCGACCGCCGGGTCGAAGCCGGCCGGCTCGTCGTCGCCGACCTTGCCGAGCAGCGTCAGCAGGCCGAGCGGAACGGCGAGGATGAGCACCGCCGCGATCAGCACGGCGGCGAGCACCCGGCCGTTGCGTACCTTCGGCGGGGGCGCCTCGGTCTGCGAATCGGCGGCGTCCGGCTTGAACGCGTCGAAGCGGCCCTGCTCCGGCTCGGCGCCGGGACCGTCCTGCGACCAGGCCGGCGGTGCCTGCTGGGGCGGCGACGGGAAGGCGTTCGCGCCGCCCGCGGGGCCCTGGCCGGGCACCGCGACCGAGGCGCGTCCCCCGGCGGGCGGGCCGAACCGGTCCGGCTCGCCGAACGACTCGGGCCGGCCGGCCGGGTTGCCGAACGGTGCCTGCTGCCCACCCGGACCGCCGAACGGGTCCGGCTGGCCGCCGGGGCCGCCCGGGCCGCCGAACGGGTCCGGCTGACCGGCCGGGGCGCCGAACGGATCCGGCCGGCCGCCGGGGCCGCCGAACGCGTCCTGGCCGCCGGGAGCGCCGTACGGGCTCTGCGGGCCGCCGAACGGGTCACGGGCGGCGTCGGGCTGCCCGCCGCCCGGGTGCACGCCGTTTGCGGGGCGGGTGTTACCGGGCTGGTCCATGAAGGACGGCACACCGACGGGGAACGACGGCGGCGCGGCCGGCGAGGAGGGGGCGCCGGCGTATCCGTGCGGGCCGTCGGCGTCCTCGGACCGCGACTGCGGGCCGGGGAAGGGGGGCCCGTCCTGGCCGGGGAACCCGGGCTCGTCCTGCTCGGGGGCGTCCTCGGGCTCCGGGCGGGCCGGCCGGCCGTACACCCGGGGCTGCGGCGTGGGGCCGCCGGTCGGCAGCGGCTGGTCGGACGGCGGGGTGACCCGGCTGGCCACCGGGACCGACGCGCTCGCCGAGACCGGGCCGCCCTCCGGGGAGGTACGCGGTCCGGGAACGGCAGGCGACTGCGGCTCCTCGGTACGGGACGCGCCCCAGCCGCCGTCGCCGCGCTCCGGCTCGTACCCCTGGGGTTCGGTCCCCGGGTGGTCGGTGGGCGGCGACGCGGCGAGTGCGGCGCCCGGCACCCGCTGCTGCTGCGCCGGAAGCGGCACGGCGTTGCCGGGGGAGATGCCCGGCGCGGGGGCGGGCTGGTAGGCCGGGGCGGAGTCCTCGGACCGGCCCCACGCCTCGGCCTGCGGCCACGGCTCGGGCGACGGTGCGGCCGGACGCTCGTCCTGGTTGCCGCCCCAGCCGGCGGGTGCGTCGGGCGACGGCACGGACACGCTCGCGCGGGCCTCCGCCGGGGCGGCGGCGCCCCAGGCGGGCTGCGCCGGCTCGTCCGCCGGTCGCCCGGGCTCGTGCTGCTGCGGTACGGAGGCCGCGCCGCTCCAGGTGCCGGCCTGCTCACCGGAGTCACGCTGCTGCGGTACGGCGCCGCCGTCACCCCAGCCGCCTGCCTGCCGGCCCTGGTTCGGCTCCCAGCCGCCCGGCTGCGAAGCCTCGGCCGGGTTCGCGGCGCGTCCGGCGGCCCAGCCACCGGAGCGGTCCGGATCCTCGGTGCGGGCCGACTCGTCCCAGCCGCCGGAGCGGTTCTCGGCCTGCGGTGCGGGCCAGCCGCCGGAACGCTGTCCCTCGTCGTGCTGCGATCCAGCGGTCGCCCGCCAGCCGCCACTGTCCTCAGCCGAGCGATCGTCCTGGTCGGACTGCTCCGGAGTGGACCAGGCGTTGTCCGGCCGGGCGGCGCCCGGCACGGAGACCGCGGCGGCGGCACGGGCGGGCGGGTCGGCCGGCGGCCAGGTGGCGCCGGTCTGCTGACCCGGCGCCCAGGCCGGCTGGCTCTCCCGCGGGTTCCAGCCGCCCGAGCGGTTCGGGTCGTCGGACGCGGCGGGCTGCTCGTCGCGCGGGTTCCAGCCGCCCGAGCGGTTCGGGTCATCCGGCTGCCCGGCGGCCCAGCCACCGGCACGACCGGCGGCGTCGTCGTGCTGCCCGCCGGTGGGCGCGAAGCCGCCGGAGCGGTTCGGGTCGTCCGCGGGGGCGGGCGTCACCCAGGTCTCGTTCGGCACGGTGGCCGGGGCGGGCACGTAACCGGTGCCGCGGGCGGCCGGGTCGCCGGACGGCGACCAGCCCGGCTGCTCGCCGGAGCTCCATCCGGGACGGTTCTGCTCGGCGGCCCAGGGGGCCTGCGACGGCTCGGCCGGGCTGCCCGGCGGCGTGGCGGCCCAGGCGGGCGGAGCCTGCTCGGCGCCGCGGTCCGGGCCGGACTGCTCCTGGTTGCCCCAGGCGGGGCCACCGGAACCGGCCCAGGCGGGGTTGCCCTGGTCGTTGCCGCCCCAGGCGGGCTGCGGAACCTGGGCGGTCGCCCGCCCGGTCACCGGCTGGCCCGCGGGCGGGGCCCACGCGGGCGGCTGGTCGTCGTTCGCGGCCCAGGCCGGGGCCGGCTGCGCGGGCCGACCGGCCGGCGGGGGCGGTGCCCAGCCGAGGTCGGGTGCGCCGTTGTACCCGTTGTCCTGCTGCGCCGGCTGATCGCCGTACGGCACCGGTCCGCCGGTGCCCGGCGACACCTCGCCCGGCTCCTGGCCGGGGCGGTGCGGAGCCTCGGACGTCATGGGTGCGCCTCCTCCATCACAGGTCGGCCGCCGATGCCGGTCGGGGAACCGTCGGCACGGCTGCCGGCGTCGCCGGCGGGTACCGGCCGTGCGGGCCCCCCGCACCGTATCCGGTGGTCGCCCGGGACCGCCCCGGGGGAGCATCAGCGGTCACCGAAAGTCACCGGACGGCGTCGATGGGTTTCGTTGCCCCGCATCCGTCCGGAGTCAGCCGGTTGGCGACCGTGCCAACCGTACCGGGCGGTGGAGCGAGGTGGAATCCCGGTGCCGACCGATACCGATACGCCGAAGACCCGCCCGGTGCCGGGCGGGTCTTCGGACTGGAGGAGGTGAGAAAGGTCGGTGGCGTCAGCTCATGTGACGCTGGGCGATGGCGAGAAGCTCCTCGCGGACCGCGGGCGAGTTGGCGGAACGCAGCGCGTGCTCGATGGCGCGGGCGCGGCGGTTGGCGTCGCGGCGGGTGCGGATTCGCTCGATCATGCTCATCTTGGGTCTCTCCTCCTGGCTATTCGGTTGTCAGCCCCTTGATGTCTCTATTCAAGCGCACCAGCCCGCCGATCGCCATCGATTATTAGGTGAGCTGAGCCACGTGCCGAAGGATCGTAGGCCTGCCGCCCCCCAGATCCTATGATTCCGTTCCCAAAATGGTCACGGCCGGTGTGCCGGGCGTTCACCCGTGGCACACCGGCCGTGACCGGAGCGGTGGTACGTCAGGTCCAGGCGAGCAGCGCCGCCTCCGGGTCGGCCAGGAAGTCCCCGATGTCGCGGAGGAACTTCGAGCCCAGCTCACCGTCGATGATCCGGTGGTCGAAGGACAGACCCAGCGTGGTCACCAGGCGCGGCTTCACCTTGCCCTTGTGCACCCACGGCTGTTCCCGTACCGCGCCGAAGGCGAGGATCGCCGACTCGCCCGGGGGCAGGATCGGCGTACCGGTGTCGACGCCGAAGACGCCGACGTTGGTGATGGTGAGCGTGCCGCCGGACATGTCCGCCGGGGAGGTCTTCCCCGACTTCGCGGTCTGCACCAGATCCGTCATCGCGTCCGCCAGCTCGCGCAGCGAGAGCCGCCCGGCGTCCTTGATGTTCGGCACGATCAGGCCGCGCTCGGTGGCCGCCGCGATGCCGAGGTTGACGTACTCCTTCACCACGATCTCGTCGCCGGCCCAGGTCGAGTTGACCATCGGGTGCCGCTTGACCGCCAGGAGCACCGCCTTGGCGACCAGCAGCAGCGGCGAGACCCGGACGTCGCGCCACTCGCGCCGGTCGCGGAGCCGGTCCAGCGCCTTCATCGCCCGGGTCACGTCGACGGTCAGGAACTCCGTCACGTGCGGGGCGGTGAACGCCGAGCGGGCCATGTTCTCCGCGGTGAGCTTGCGTACCCCCTTGACCGGGATGCGCTGCTCGCGGTCCGCGCCGAAGCTCGCGGCCGACGCGGCCGGTGCCGCGACAGTCTGCGGCTCGGCCGCCGCCGGGGTCGTGCTCGCCGCCCGCTGTACGTCGTCACGGGTGATCGAGCCGAGCGGACCCGAGCCGGTCAGCGTGGCCAGGTCGATGCCGAGATCCTTCGCCAGCTTGCGGACCGGCGGCTTCGCCAGCACCGGACCGGAGACCCGGCCGTTGCCGTTGACCCCCGGCGCGGGGGCGGGCGCCACCGGCGCGGGAGCGACCGGCGCGGGTGCCGCCAAGGCGGCGGCCTGAACCGGTGCCGCCGGCTGAGCCGGTACGTCGCCCTTGCGCGGGCGGCGCTTGGCCGGGGCGTTGCGCGGGCCGTAGCCGACCAGCACGGCGGTACGCCCACCCGGGGCGACACCACCGATCAGGCCCGGCTCGACCATGCCCTCGGCCGGTGCGACCTCGACCGCTGCCAGCGAAGCGGCCGACGGTGCGGGCAGGTCCGACGCCGGGGCGGCGGTGGTCGACTCCTCGATCGGCCCGGCGTTCGGGTCGGTGTCGATCGCGATGATCGGCACGCCGACCTCGACAGTGGACCCCTCCGGGTGGAAGATCGCCTGCACCCGTCCGGCCCACTTCGCCGGGATCTCGACCGCCGCCTTGGCGGTCTCGACCTCGACGATCGGCTGGTTCAGCTCGATGTCGTCGCCGACCTTGACCAGCCAGGCGAGGATCTCGCCCTCGGTCAGGCCCTCGCCCAGGTCGGGAAGGTTGAACTCCTTGATCCGGGACATGCCGCTCACCAGCCGAACGTGCGGTCGACGGCGTCGAGCACCCGGTCCAGGTCGGGCAGGTACTCCTCCTCCACCCGGGCGGCCGGGTAGGGGGTGTCGAAGCCGGTCACCCGCAGCACCGGGGACTCCAGAAAGTAGAAGCACTCCTCGGTGATCCGGGCCGCGATCTCCGACCCGAGACCCAGGTTGCCCGGGGCCTCGTGCACGACCACGCAGCGGCCGGTGCGCCGCACCGACTCGTACGCGGCGGTCAGGTCCAGCGGCGAGATCGTGCGCAGGTCGATGACCTCCAGCTCGCGGCCGTCCTCGGCGGCGGCGGTGGCCGCGTCGAGCGCGGTGCGGACCATCGGGCCGTACGCCAGCACCGTCGCGTCCGTGCCGGGCCGCGCGACCCGGGCCGCGTGCAGCGGGTACGCGTCGGCGATCGGCGCGTCCAGGTCCACCGGACCCTTCTCCCAGTAGCGCCGCTTCGGCTCCAGGAACACGATCGGGTCGTCCGACGCGATCGCCTGCTGGATCATCACGTACGCGTCCTGCGGGTTCGCGCAGCTCACCACCTTGAGACCGGCGGTGTGCGCGAAGTACGCCTCGGGCGACTCGGAGTGGTGCTCGACAGCGCCGATGCCGCCGCCGAACGGGATGCGGATGACCATCGGGATCCGCACCTTGCCCTGCGATCGGTAGTGCATCTTCGCCACCTGCGACACGATCTGGTCGTACGCGGGGTAGACGAAGCCGTCGAACTGGATCTCGCAGACCGGCCGGAAGCCGCGGATGGCGAGGCCGACGGCGGTGCCGATGATGCCGGACTCGGCCAGCGGGGTGTCGATCACGCGCTGGTCGCCGAAGTCCTTCTGGAGACCGTCGGTGATCCGGAACACGCCGCCGAGCTTGCCGACGTCCTCGCCCATGATGACGACCTTGGGGTCGTTCTCCAGGGCCCGCCGCAGGCCGGTGTTGAGCGCCTTGCCGAGGGTGAGCGTCTCCGTGGCCATCAGTGCGCGCTCCCCTCGAAGGACTCCATGTACTGCGTGAACCGGGCCCGCTGCTCGTCCAGCTCGGGAGAGCCGTTGGGGTAGACGTGGTCGAACATGGTCACCGGCTGCGGGTCGGGCATGGCGAGCACGCGCTCGCGCAGGTGCACCGACTCGGTGCGGGCCTGCTCGTCGACAGCGGTGAAGAACGACTCGTCGGCGATCTTCTGCTTGGTCAGGAACGCCTTCATCCGGGCGATCGGGTCCTTGGCCTGCCACGCCTCGACCTCGCTGGCGATGCGGTAGCGGGTCGGGTCGTCGGAGGTGGTGTGCGCACCCATCCGGTAGGTGTACGCCTCGATCAGGCTCGGGCCCTGGCCGTTGCGCGCGTTGTCCAGCGCGTGCCGGGTCACCGCGTACGACGCGAGCACGTCGTTGCCGTCCACCCGGACGCCGGGGAAGCCGAACCCGCCGGCCCGCCGGTACAGCGGCACGCGGGTCTGCCGCTCCAGCGGCTCGGAGATGGCGTACTGGTTGTTCTGGCAGAAGAACACCAGCGGGGCGTTGAAGACGCTGGCCCAGACGAACGACTCGTTGACGTCGCCCTGGCTGGTGGCGCCGTCGCCGAAGTAGGCGATGACCGCCTCCCCGTCCTCGCCGCCGGTCTTGCCGTCCATGGCGACACCCATGGCGTACCCGGTCGCGTGCAGGGTCTGCGCCCCGATGACGATCGTGTACATGTTGAACTTGAACTCGTTCGGATCCCAGCCGCCCTGGTCGACGCCGCGGAACAGGCCCAGCGGCATGATCGGGTCGATGCCGCGGCAGTAGAGCACGCCGTGCTCGCGGTAGGTCGGGAAGGCCATGTCCTGGGTGCGCAGCGCCCGGCCGGAGCCGACCTGCGCGGCCTCCTGGCCCAGCAGGCTGGCCCACAGGCCCAGCTCGCCCTGGCGCTGCAGGGCGGTGGCCTCGGCGTCCAGCTTGCGGACCAGGACGAGGTCGCGGTAGAGCCCGCGGTACTCCTCGTCGGTGAAGTCGACGCGGTACTCGGTCCCGTCCGGGCCGAGCGCGCTCTCGATCCGCTCACCCTCGGGGGTCAGCAGCTGTACGAGTTCCGGTTCACCGGTCGCGGCGGCGCGTCTGGTGCGGGGTGCGGCCCGCTTGCTGCGGGTGGCGGCCCCGGGGTCGCCCTTTGCCATCCGTCTCTCCCTGTCTGTCTGCGCCGGCGCCGGGGGTTACCCGAGCCGAACACCTCGTGCGCCCGCCCGGCTGGTGCCGGGTCGGTCCCTGGCGACCGCGCCTGACCCCGGTAGGGGTTGCCGCGCGGCGTGAGCCGGAGTCGGTCGGGGACAGACCCAGGCCCGGGAGCGCCGGCGCCGTTCCGCACCAGCCGCGGGGTACGCGGAGGTGGCGGCTGCGTTGCCGTCGTGTCTGAATGATTGCAGAGGAGGTGAGCGGGCCCACAGTATGGCCTCCCCCGCCGGTGAGGTTCCATCGGGTTCATGACGGATAAGCGCTTTTGTCCGCAGCGGCGGGTGTGGTCGACGCACAAATTGTGTGTCGACACGCGGTTGCGGCTGGTGAACTGAGCGTCACTGGGTCAAGCTGGCGATGAGCCTCTGCGCGGCATTTGTCCGAATATCTGCGCGTGCTCTCCCGTCCCGTCCGTACCTGAGGAGTGTGCCGGTGTCCGAACCAGAGGGTCCGCCCGGTACGCCCTTCCTCGGCCGGCACCGGGCACTGCCCGCCTCCCCGTACCGCCGGGTCGTGGGCGCGCACCGCGCCCCCGGGACCGGCGGTCCCAGCCGCGGCTACCTGCTCACCGTGGCCCTGCTCGCCGGCACCGCGTCGATGCCGATCCTCGCCGCGATCAGCACCGGCTCGGCCACCGTCGGCAACAGCGCCCTCCCCGACACCAGCACGCCGTTCCTGCCGACACCCTCGGTCGGCCCGGTGGTCATCCCGATGCCCCGGGGCACCCAGGCCCCGGTGCCGTCCACACCCACGCCCGCCGTTCACGTGACCTCGGTGCCCCCGGCCCGGCCGGTGCTCCCGGCGGCACCGGCCCTGCCCGACGACAGCGACCTCGGCTCCCGGCACCGGTCCCGCCCGATCGCCGCGCCCCCGCCGCCGTCCGCGCCGGTCCGGCCCACACCGGTCCGCCCGCCGCGCCCGTCGCCGGTGCCCTCGCCGTCGCCCTCGCCGTCCGATCCGGGTACGCCGACGCCCGAGCCGAGCCCGAGCCCCGAGCCGTCCGTCACGACCGCCGAGCCGACGCCCACCTCCGAGCCGACGCCCACCTCCGAGGCCTCGTCGGAACCGACGTCCGAGCCCTCCGGCCCATCGGGTACGTCCGGTCCACCAGATCCGTCGAGTTCCGCCGACCCGTCCGGTCCTGCCGACCCGTCCGGCCAGGCCAGTCCGTCGGTTTCCCACACCTCATGATCGACACCACTCCGGCGTAGTGGTGCAGTCCCGGCCGCCCTGATGTACCCACTTCGCCGAGCTGGTGTGGATCAACGGGGTTGGGGGCCGGGGGTCATGCCCCTCGTGTGGGGCGGGGAGGTCGGGGACGGCGGGCCGCATGATCGACACCATTACGGCGTGGTGGTGTGGTCCCGGGCGATCCGATGCCGCCACCTCGCCGAGATGGTGCCGATCATGCGAGGCGCGGCCGCCTAGGCCGGGTCGTCGGTCAGGCGGTGGCGGTTCGCCTCGATCCAGGCGTTGAGCGCCTCCGGGTCGTCCGGGTCCACCCCGTCCGCCATGAGCTGGGCGACCGCCGCGGTGGCCGGACTGCGCCGCTCGCCGGTGCTGTAGAGCCGCGCGAACTCCGGAACCATCTCGGTGATCGCCTCGTCCGTCCGGGCGGCAGCCGACTGCGACAGCCCGCGCTGCCGGGCCGCGTACGCCGCCCAGGCGCGCAGCACCCGGGGCAGCATCGCCGCGTCGTCCATGTCGAGCACGGCCCGGCGGTGCACCCAGTCGAGCAGGAACAGCTCGGCCACCATCGGGCTCCACCGCATGGCGTCGGCATCGGGGAAGCTCGCCGCGTGGTCGAGCAGCAGGCCGAGGCAGAAGTGCAGCGAGGCCAGCTCACCGTCGGCCACCTCGGGCAGGCCGAACCGGGCCGCCTCGGGCGAGTCGAGGAAGGCGCGGACCAGGCGGGTCCGCTCCTCGTCGGTGAGCGGCGGCGCGACCGCCGGACCGGGCGGCGGGGTCGGCCCCGGGAGTACGGCCAGCCGCGCGCCCACGAGCGCCCGGTCGGTGGCCAGCGAGCCCTGCGCGGGCAGGTCGGTGAGGTCGTCGGTGACCGCCAGGTGACGGCTCACCTCGGCGTGCATCCGGGCCGGGTCCTCGGTGCGGAACCAGGTGAACTCGTCCTCGGTGCAGATCTCCCGGGCCTGCTCGACGATCCGTCCGGCCGGGCCGCCGACGAAGACGTCCTTGGTGATGCCGATGTTGTGGTCGACGAGGGCCACCAGCGCGTGCTCCGGGCCGCCCTCCTCCTCGTCGTCGTACGCGAACGTGGCGAGGTAGGAGGTCTGGTCGCCGTACACGTCGCCGTAGGCCCAGGCGCCGGTGACACGCACCCGGCCGAGCTGGCTGGCCCACGACGGGGCGTACGCGCCGGGCCGGACCCGGGCGGCGCCCTCGGCGTCGGGCACCAGGGCGGCGAAGACGGCCCGCAGGGTGGTCGCGGAGGCGCTGCGGCGCCGGGACGTGGCGGCGAGGAAGCCGGAGACGAATTCGCGGACGGCCTGCTCCCGGTCGTGCTCCGCGACGGCGTAGACGCTGCCCAGCAACGCGGCGCCGAGCATCTCCGCGTCCAGGGCCGAGTCGAGCCTCGTCACGTCGCGCGCGGCGTGCAGTACCGCGTCGTAGGGGGTCTGTGGCGTGGCCATGCAATCGACCCTACGCCGCACCGGCCGCCCCCACACCGGTCAGCACGCCGGGTTCAGCACCGTCCCGCCTCGCGTAGCGCGTCCCGGGCCGTGCCGTAGCGTGCCAGCACCGCCCAGACCGGGTCCAGCACGTACTTCTCCCCGACGCTGCCCACCGAGGTGAGCAGGCGGTCCTCGGCCCGCCGCCGGGCCCGCCGGGCGGCCCATCCCACCACCGGCCGGGTGACCGACGCGACGAGCAGCCCGGCCAGCAGGCCACCGAGCAGCAGGACGGTGGGCCAGGGCACCACGCCCAGCGTCGGGTGCTCCAGCTCCGGCAGGCCGAGCAGGCGCAGCGCGTACCCGAGGAGCAGCCAGACCAGGCCGGCCAGCGCGGCCAGGGTGACCACCCACTGGAGCACGCCGACCACCCGCCACCAGGCGGGCCGCCGGTCCATGCCGAGGTCGGTCGCGGCGACCGCGTGGTCGAGCGCGCCCGGCAGGTCGGCCTGCCGGGCCCGCGCCGCGGCGGTCACCGCGGTCGGCCACGGCGCCGGCAGACCGGCGCCCGACCGGTCGGCCACCGCGCGGATCGCCAGCGTCAGCGCCGAGCGCTGTGCGGCTGTCGGATCGGGTACGGAGGTGGCCGCGACCAGGCTCTCCGCCGGCGCGTCCGGATCGCGCCCGGACAGGTGCAGCCGGCGCAGCGGATCCGGCCGCAGCTTGCGCCAGCTCCGCAGCAGCGGCCAGCCGGTGTTGCTCACCGCCCGGTGCCGGTACGCGCCCTCGACCGCCGCCGCCACCGTCGGCACCCCGGCCGCCCCGGCGAGTGCCCGGGTCAGCTCCTGCGCCGAGGCGTCACCGGGCCGGGTGCGCGGCGGTTCCGGCCCCACGAGCGGTTCGAGATCGGCCACCACGGCGTCCACGTCGCCGGAGAGCCGGCGCAGGGCGGCCTGCCGTTCGGCGACCGTACGCTCCAGCTCGGCCCGCAGCCCGTCCAGCCCGTTCGGGTCCACCGCGACGGTCGGCAGCAGCGGCACCCCGCCCAGTCCGTCGGCGTCGAGCAGCCGGCGCAGGTCGTCGAGGACCTTCGGCAACTCGGTCGGGTGCAGCCGGTCGGCCTGGTTCAGCACCACGACTGTGACGTCCCTGTGCCTGTGGAACTCACGCAGGTAGCTGGTGTGGATCACGCGGTCGGCGTACTTCTGCGGGTCGACCACCCAGACCACGAGGTCGACCAGGCCGAGCAGGCGGTCGACCTCCAGCCGGTGGCCGTGCTGCACCGAGTCGAAGTCGGGCAGGTCGAGCAGGACCAGGCCGTGCAGGTTCGACTCGTCGTCGGCATCCAGCGGGCTCTCCCGGACGAAACGGTGCCGGGGCAGCACCCCGACCCAGTCGAGCAGCCGGACCGCGCCGTCGAGCGGACCCCACACGCAGGCGTGCGCGACACCTGTGGTCGGCCGGCGCACGCCCACCGGCGAGAGGTCGAGCCGCGCCAGCGAGTTGAACAGGCTCGACTTGCCGCTGCCGGTCGCACCGGCGAGCGCGACCACCGTGTGCCGGCCGGAGAGCGCGAGCCGGTCACCGGCGCGCTCGACCACCGTGTGCGCGGCGACGAGCTGGGCGTCGGGCACGTGGCCGTCCACCGCGCCCAGGAACCGCTGGATCGCGGTGAGCCGTTCGATCAGGGTGTCCGGGTCGACCCGCTGCTCACCCCGCATCGCCTCGCGCATCCGTCCCACGATGTTGCTCACGGTGCCGTCCTCGCGTTCACGGGCGAACTTCCTGCTCGGTGGCCGGCGGGAACAGGCCGCTGCGGTGCCGGGCCCGCTCGACCTCGACGGCGGCCCAGCGCAGCGCCGCACCGGAGTTGGCGGCCGGGCGCTCGGCCTCGGTGCGACTCAGGAAACGCGCGGCCTCCTCGGCCAGCAGCTTGCCGACCCGGTCGAGCAGGTCGACGCGGGCCTTGCGGGCCAGGTTGCGGACCGCCTGGTCGCCGAAGATCGCCTGGAGCACGGTCTGGCCGGCCACCGCCGTGCCGGTGCCCGCGGCGACCTCCAGTCCGGTCGGGATGAACGCGGTGGAGGCGAACACGCCGATCATGACGGCGAGGCCGGTGGCGTTCACCGCGTACGCGGCCGTGCGCGCCACGAACCGCCGGTCGCCGCCCTCGACCCGGACCAGTTCCAGCACGCCGCGCTGCCAGTCCCGGACCAGTTGCTCGGCCCGCTGCGGCAGGTCGGCCGAGGGATGGGCCAGGTCCGGCTCCAGCAGCGCCGCGCCCGCCGGGTGCGCCTTCCAGCCGGTGTACGCGTTCTCCGCCGCCTCGGCGGCCACCCCGCGCAGCAGCGTGACGAGCTGGGACTCGATCGCGGTACGCAGTTCCGCGGCGGGAGCGGGCCGCCCGGTGACCGCCGCGACCACCCGGTCGCGCAGCCGCCCGATGCGGGCCTCCAGCCCTCGGAAGAAGTCGCCGGTGCCGATGAACTCCTGCCAGCGGGCCAGCACCTCGCCGCGCAGCAGCCGGCCGTCCCTGAGCCCCTGGTCGACGCTGCGCTCCGCGCTCCGGTACGCGGCCTGGACCCGCTCGTCCAGCGCGTCGGCGGCGGTGACCTGCTCGTCGGCGGCCTCGGCCAGCTCCTCCACGACCGGGTGCAGCGCGGCCAGCGCGCCGTCGAGCGTCTGCCGGACCACGGCGGCGCGGGCCTCGGCGTCGGCGGCGAGCCGGGCGAACCAGTCGCTCAGCGGCGCGGTGATCCGGTCCGGCAGCAGCCCCTGCCCGTCCACCCAGGTCTCCGGGAGCACGAACAGCGGCGAGGCGCCCAGCTCCTGCTCGGCGAGCATCTCGGACAGGTGGGCGGCGACCTCGTCGGCCGCTTCCGGGGGTACCCGGTCCAGCACCATCGCCACGGCGGTGCCGCGGGCGCGGGCGCTGCGCAGCAGCTCCCAGGGGACGGCGTCGGCGTACCGGGCGGCGGTGGTGACGAACAGCCAGAGGTCGGCGGCGGCGAGCAGCTGACCGGCGAGCGCCCGGTTGGCGTCGACCACCGAGTCGATGTCGGGCGCGTCGAGGAAGGCCAGGCCGGGCGGCAGCGCCGGCGCGGTGACCAGGTGCAGGGTGCCCGGCTGCTCGCTGGGCTCGGTGGTCCGGGTCAGGCCGGGCAGCAGCTCGCCCTGCCGGAACCACGCCGCGTCGGTCGGGCTGCACACCAGCACCGGGGAGCGGGTGGTGGGGCGGAGCACGCCCGCCGCGCTGACCCGCGCCTGGACCAGGCTGTTGACGAGCGTCGACTTGCCGGCACCGGTGGAGCCGCCGACGACCACCAGGAGCGGGGCGTCGAGCCGGGCCAGCCGGGGCAGCAGGTAGTCGTCGAGCTGGTCGGTGATGCTCGTGGCGGCGTGCCGGGCCGGCTCGGCCGAGGGCAGGGCGAGCGGGAAGCGGGAAGCATCGATCGCCGCGCGCAGGCTGGTGAGCGCGGCGGGCAGGCCGTCGGCGGCGTGAGCAGGCTGGTCGTCGCCCGTGGTGGCTCCGGTGCGGGCTGCGACGGCGGGCGCGCCGGCACGGGTGGCGGAATCGCCATGCGTCGTCACCGCTAAAGCGTGCCCGACCGACGCAAGGTAAGACAACCGGACAGTAGTAACGGTCGGGTTGCGCCGGGTCGGCTCAACCCCGACTTGCGGATTGGCGATCGCGTGGCACTATTGAGTCAAGTTCACTCAACTTGTGGTGCGGCCGCTTCCGGGCGGCCCGCCGGGCAGGCCGTCTGACCTGCTCACCCGTTACGAAGCGAGGAAGCGAACATGGCACGTGCGGTCGGCATCGACCTCGGCACGACGAACTCCTGCGTCAGCGTTCTCGAGGGCGGTGAGCCCACCGTCATCGCCAACGCCGAGGGCTCGCGTACGACTCCCTCGATCGTCGCGTTCGCCCGCAACGGCGAGGTGCTCGTCGGTGAGGTCGCCAAGCGCCAGGCGGTGACCAACCCCGACCGGACCATCCGGTCGGTCAAGCGTGAGATCGGCACCAACTGGACCGTTGACATCGACGGCAAGAAGTACACCCCGCAGGAGATCTCGGCGCGCACGCTGATGAAGCTCAAGCGGGACGCCGAGGCGTACCTGGGCGAGCAGATCACCGACGCGGTGATCACCGTCCCGGCCTACTTCAACGACGGGCAGCGCCAGGCCACCAAGGAGGCCGGTGAGATCGCCGGCTTCAACGTGCTGCGGATCGTGAACGAGCCGACCGCGGCGGCCCTGGCGTACGGCCTGGACAAGGGCTCCAAGGAGCAGACCGTCCTGGTCTTCGACCTCGGTGGCGGCACCTTCGACGTGTCGCTGCTGGAGCTGGCCGAGGGCGTCGTGGAGGTCAAGTCCACCAGCGGTGACAACCAGCTCGGTGGTGACGACTGGGACCAGCGCATCATCGACCACCTGGTGAAGACGTTCCGTGGCGAGCACGGCATCGACCTCTCGCAGGACAAGATGGCCATGCAGCGGCTCAAGGAGGCGGCCGAGAAGGCCAAGATCGAGCTGTCCGCCGCCACCACCAGCAACATCAACCTGCCGTACATCACCGCCGGCTCGGCCGGGCCGCTGCACCTGGACGTGACGCTCAGCCGCGCCGAGTTCCAGCGCATGACGCAGGACCTGCTGGACCGCTGCAAGGGCCCGTTCGAGCAGGCCGTCAAGGACGCCGGCATCAAGATCTCCGACGTCGACCACGTCATCCTGGTCGGCGGCTCGACCCGGATGCCGGCCGTGACCGACCTGGTCAAGCAGCTCACCGGCCGCGACCCGAACAAGGGCGTCAACCCGGACGAGGTCGTCGCCGTCGGCGCCGCGCTCCAGGCCGGTGTGCTCAAGGGCGAGGTCAAGGACGTCCTGCTGCTCGACGTGACCCCGCTGAGCCTGGGCATCGAGACCAAGGGCGGCATCTTCACCAAGCTCATCGAGCGCAACACCACCATCCCGACCAAGCGCTCCGAGGTGTTCACCACCGCCGACGACAACCAGCCGTCGGTGCTGATCCAGGTGTTCCAGGGCGAGCGGGACATCGCCGCCTACAACAAGAAGCTCGGCACCTTCGAGCTGACCGGTCTCCCGCCGGCCCCGCGCGGCGTGCCGCAGATCGAGGTCACGTTCGACATCGACGCCAACGGCATCGTGAACGTGCACGCCAAGGACCTGGGCACCGGCAAGGAGCAGAAGATGACGATCACCGGCGGCTCCTCGCTGCCGAAGGACGACATCGAGCGGATGCGCCGGGACGCCGAGGAGCACGCCGACGAGGACAAGCGTCGCCGTGAGGAGGCCGAGACCCGCAACGTGGCCGAGGCGCTCCAGTGGCAGACCGAGAAGTTCCTCGCCGAGAGCGGCGACAAGCTGCCCGGCGAGAACCGCGACCAGCTCAACGAGGCGCTCGGCGAGCTGCGCAGCGCCCTCGGCGGGCAGGACATCGAGAAGATCAAGTCCGCGCACGAGAAGCTGGCGCAGGTCTCCCAGCAGGCGGGCTCGCTGCTCTACGCCCAGCAGCAGGAGGGCGAGCAGACCGCCCCGGGCGCGGCCGGGCCGGGCGCCGGTGCCGGTGCGGGTGCGGCCGGTGGCCCGAAGGCCGGTGGCGACGACGACGTGGTCGACGCGGAGATCGTGGACGAGGACAAGAAGTGACATCCGGTCCCGGACACGATTCGCACGGCAGAGGGATGAGGTAACCGCATGACGGACAAGCCACGAGCGGCCGACCCGGGTGCCACCGGGTCGGCGCCGGGCGCCGGCAAGGACACCGGCGACGAACCCCGGGTCGTCATCCGCGACAAGCGCAAGCTCGGCAAGGTGACCGAGCAGCCGGCGAACGACGCCTCGGCGGCCGACGCGGCCGCCGACGCGCCCGCCGAAGGGCTGGTCGAGGAGGCCGAGGTCGTGGTCGACGAGATCGGCGGCGAGGCCGAGGTCAGCGGTCCGGCCGTGGTCGACTCGCCCGCCGAGCCGGACGGCGGGACCGGCACGGACACGCCGCTCGGCGCCGAGCTGGAGTCGCTCCGTACCGACCTGGAGGAGCGCACCCGCGACCTCCAGCGGGTGACCGCGGAGTACGCCAACTACCGCAAGCGGGTCGACCGGGACCGCAACCTGGTGCAGGAGCAGGCCACCGGGGCGGTGCTCACCGCGCTGCTGCCGATCCTCGACGACCTGGACCGGGCCCGCGAGCACGGCGACCTGGTGGGCCCGTTCGGCAGCGTGGCCGAGCAGCTCACCGGCGCGCTCGCCAAGTTCGGCCTGACCGCGTTCGGTGAGACGGGCGACCCGTTCGACCCGACCCGGCACGAGGCGGTGGCGCACCAGACCTCCGCCGACGTGACGGAGCCGACCTGCGTGCAGGTCATGCGCCGCGGTTACCAGCTCGGCGAGCGGCTGCTGCGGCCCGCCATGGTCGCGGTCGCGGACCCGGAGTAGTGCCGACCCGTGACGTCCCGCCCGCCCGCACCGGGCGGGCGGGACGACCGGGGTTCGACCCGTGGAAGGGGGTGGACCGGTGAGTTCCAAGGACTGGATCGAGAAGGACTACTACGCCGCGTTGGGCGTGGACAAGTCCGCCTCCTCGGACGAGATCAAGAAGGCGTACCGCAAGTTGGCCCGGGAGTCGCACCCGGACCACAACCCCGGCGACACCGGCGCCGAGGAGCGGTTCAAGACCGTCTCCGAGGCGTACGCGGTGCTCGGTGACGAGAAGAAGCGCCGCGAGTACGACGAGATGCGCTCGCTGTTCGGCTCCGGCGCCTTCCGGCGCAACGCCCGCGGCGCGGGCCAGCCGGGCGGCATGCCGTTCGACGTCTCCGACCTGTTCGGCGGCGGCGCCGGCGGTGGCGACAGCCGGTTCGGCGGCGGCGGCTTCACCGACCTGTTCAGCTCGATCTTCTCCGGCGGCGGAGGTGGCGGCGGTGGTCCGGCGCGTCCGCGCGGCCCGGCCCGCGGCCGGGACGTCGAGACCGAGGTGGCGCTCGACTTCACCGACGCGGTTCACGGCGTCACGCTGCCGCTGACGCTGCGCGCGCCCGGGGTCTGCGACACCTGTCACGGCAACGGCGCGAAGCCCGGCACCCAGCCGGTGGCCTGCCCGGTCTGCCACGGCGCCGGGGTGACCACCCGCAACCAGGGGTCGTTCAGCTTCTCCGAGCCGTGCCGCAACTGTCAGGGCGTCGGCACGATCGTCGAGGAGAAGTGCCCGGAGTGCCACGGCACCGGCGGGGTCACCAAGACCCGCACCCTGCACGTCCGCTTCCCCGCCGGGGTGGCCGACGGGCAGCGGATCCGCCTGGCCGGCCGGGGTGAGCCCGGCGAGCGGGGCGGCCCGGCGGGCGACCTGTTCGTACAGGTGAAGGTCCGCCCGGACGAGCTGTTCGGGCGTACCGGGGACGACCTGACCCTGACCGTCCCGGTCACGTACGCCGAGGCGGTTCTCGGCACGGACCTGCGTGTACCGACCCTGGACGGGACGGTGACCCTGCGGGTGCCACCGGGTACGCCCAGCGGGCGGGTGCTGCGCGCCCGTGGCAAGGGCGTCGTACGCAAGGACGGCCGCGCCGGTGACCTGCTGGTCACACTCGACGTGGTGGTCCCGGCGAAGGTCTCGGACGAGGCGCGGGCGGCGCTGGAGACCTTCGCGGCGCAGACTCCGCCCGCCGCGCGGGAACATCTCGACGCGCGGGTACGTCGATTCAGTTGACGGCGGCAGCGGAGGTGAGCGGGCATGTCGGAGGAGTACGTCGGCTCGGGTGACCCGGCTTACGAGGCCAAGGTTTTGATGATCTCGGTGGCCGCGCGGATGGCGGGGATGCACCCCCAGACGCTGCGCCAGTACGACCGGCTGGGCCTGGTGCAGGCCGGCCGGGCGTCCGGCGGAGGTCGCCGCTACAGCGTCCGGGACGTGGTGCTGCTCCGCGAGGTGCAGCGGCTCAGCCAGGACGACGGGATCAACCTGGCCGGGGTGAAGCGGATCATCGGGTTGGAGCGGCTGCTCGAAGAGGCGCAGCAGCGGGTCGCCCGGCTGGAGGCGGAGCTGGACGCCGCGTACCGGCGGATCGCCGAGCTGGAGTCGCTCGGCGGCTTCCCCCGCGGCGACCTCGTGCCCACCAACCGCACGTCCACCGCGCTCGTCGTCTGGCGTCCACGCCGTACGCCCGACCGCTGACCTCGTACCTGAAGGCCGGCGCGCCCCGCTCCCCCGGGGCTGCGCCGGCCTTCGTCGGTTCCCCGGGGGTTCGTGGGCCGGGTCAGGGGAAAGCGGCGTCCGGCAGAGCGGGGTCAACTAGGCTTTCCGTAGGGGCAAAAGCCCCCAAAGCGGATTCCGGGCTGGCGGGGGGAGTCATGACGGAACCGGCGAAGAAGGTGGCCGAGCGCGCGGAGGAACGGCTGGAGAAAGTGGCCGAGAACGTGCGCGAGCGGTTCGACCGGGTCACCGAGGGACGCTTCAGCGACAGGGTCAAGGAAGGGCGCTTCGTCGACCAGACGGACCACGGCGTGGACCGGGCACGGGACGACGAGCGGCGCAAGAAGCAGGGCGGGTCGACCTAGACGATCCGCCGACGTGCGGGCCGGGATCCACGGGGGATCCCGGCCCGTTCGTGTTCCGGAGGGCGGGCCCGGATGCTGGGTTGCCCCGGGCGGGCACCACGCACCGCCCCGCGGTCGATCATGAAGTTGGCGGCGACAAACCGGACACCAAACACCGCCAAGTTCATGATCGACCAGGCCGGTCGGGTCGACGTGGCCAGCGAGGTCGACGTGGGCAGGTCGAGGTGGCTGGGCGACGCTGACCCCGGGGGGGGAGGGGATCCCGGCCCGTTCGTCATTCGGGGTGGCGAGGCGTTCGAGGCGTCAGAGGCGGCGGTTCTCGCGGACCAGGCCGCCCTCGCACCAGTCCCGGTAGACGAACAGATCCGGCCGGGCGAGCAGCACCCGGCTGTTGTGCGCCCAGTTGCGCATCAGGTCGTCGCCGGACTTCTCGGCCTGCTCGACCAGCTTGCGGAACCGGCGCTTGGGGTGGGCGCGGAAGTTCGTCCGAATGCCGTCGGCGGCGTAGATGTAGAGGCAGTGCAGCGTGAACCGCCGGGCCGGGCAGCCCTGATCCATGGCCAGATCGAACAGCGTCTGCACCAGGTGGTCACCGGCGACCAGCAGATCCCAGTCCGGCGGCATCGAGGTCAGCGGCACCGAGTCCGGCTGATAGGCCCACGCCCGAAGCTCGGCGGGCGAGGGGTCGACCGGGTTTGCGAAGCCGCGGAACGTCTCTTCCTGCACGCTCACCGGCCGACCTTCCGCTTGCGCTGGCGGGGGCGCAGGCCACCCGCGGACCCTGGCTGCTGGGCCGAAACGTTAACGCGCTTGGACGGAGCAGTGGTAGACCTTCCCGGGATCAATTTGACAACGCCGGGCCGGACCTGCCCTGCGGCGGATCCGGCCCGGCACCCGGTCAGTCGCCGACCGGCGTGGGCAACGGCGAGGCCGCACGAGCGGCGGCGGCGCGGGTGCGCAGCCACTGCTTGAACCACGGGGTGTCGGGCAGGCGGGCGAGCATCGGCCCGGTCACCACCGTGATCAACACGTAGGCGGTGGCGAGTGCGGCGAGCTTCGGCTCCACCGGGTAGACGGCCGCGACGGCCAGCCCGGCGATGACGATGGAGAACTCGCCGCGCGGGGTCAGCGCCAGGCCGGCCCGCCAGCGTCCGGGCTCGGCGATCCCGGCCCGGCGGGCGGCCAGGTAGCCGGTGGCCACCTTCGTCGCCATGGTCACCACGGCGAGCAGCAGCGCGGGCAGCAGCACCGGCGGCATGTCCAGCGGGTTGGTGACCAGCCCGAAGAACACGAAGAAGACCGCGGCGAACAGATCGCGCAACGGGGAGAGCAGTTCGGTGGCGTGGTGCGCCACCGGGCCGGACAGTGCGATGCCGACCAGGAACGCGCCGACCGCGGCGGAGACCTGGAGCTTGGCCGCGATACCGGCGACCAGCAGGGTCAGGCCGAGCACCCCGAGCAGGAGCGCCTCCGGATCCTTGGCGGAGAGCGCCGTGGAGATCAGATGGCCGTACCGGATGGCCACCGCCAGCACGACCACCACGGTGAGCATCGCGGCGGCGAGCGAGATCCCACCCTTGAGCAGGCCGGCGCCGGCGAGCAGTGCGGTGACCACCGGCAGGTAGAGGGCCATTGCCAGATCCTCGATCACGAGGACGGAGAGGATCACCGGCGTCTCCCGGTTACCGACCCGGCCCAGATCGTTGAGCACCTTGGCGATCACACCGGACGACGACACCCAGGTGACGCCCGCGAGCACCACGGCCGCCACCCAGCCCCACCCGAGCAGCAGCGCGAAGGCGAAGCCGGGCAGCGCGTTGAACACGGCATCGATCAGGCCGGCCGGCGCGGCCGAGCGGAGGTTGCCCACCAACTCGTTCGCGCTGTATTCGAGGCCGAGCATGACCAGCAGCAGGATCACGCCGATCTCGGCGCCGACGGCGAAGAACTCCTCGCTGGCGTTGAGCGGCAGCAGGCCGCCGTGCCCGAAGGCGAGGCCGGCGAGCAGGTAGAGCGGGATGGGCGAGATACCGAACCGGCGGCTGAATCGGCCGAGCAGCCCCAGCAGGAGCAGCAGCGCCCCGACCTCGACGAGCAGAGTCGTGGTTTCGTGCATGCGCCTCAGCCGTCCGGATCGGTCTCGGCCAGGATGGCGCTCACCCCGTCGAGTCCCTGGCGGGTGCCGACCACGACCACCACGTCGCCGGCTTCGAACCGGAACGTGGGATCGGGCGAGACGTTCACGGTGCCCTGACGCAGCACGGCCACGATCGACGCGCCGGTCCGGGTCCGTGCCTTGGTGTCGCCCAGCCGATTGTTGACGTACTTCGACCCGGCCGGGATGGCAATCTGCTCGGTCAGCAGCCCGGCGGCCTGCTCTCGCAGCCCCGAGAGCTGCCTGAGCATCAGCGACGCGCCGAGGATGTCGGCGAGCGCCTCCGCCTCGTCGTCGGTCAGGGGAATGTCGGCCTGGCAGGAGTCCGGATCGTCCGGATCGTAGAGAACCAGGTCGCGGCGGCCATTGCGGTGGGAGACCACACCGAGCCGGCGGCCCGACTCCGTCATCAGCTCATGACGGACGCCGATCCCGGGCAGGGCGGTCTGCTCGACTCGTACTCGCACGCCGGTGAGGCTACTCCGGGCACGCACCTGCCGCGTTCGGGGCGGATCGGTCGCGCGGTGGTGCGGGATCAGGGGGCGTCGTCGCGAGTGGTGACATAGGTGCCCTTGCCCTGATGTCCCTCGACCAGACCTTCGGCCTGAAGGATCAAGAGTGCCGAGCGGACCGGCTCCGCGGACACCTGGTAGTGCGCGATCAGCTCACGCAGGGAGGGGAGTTTGTCGCCAGGGCCGTACTCGCCCGACGCGATCTTGTCTCTGATGTCCTGCGCGATTCTCTGACGGTCCGAAACTCGGGGCATGGCGGCAACTCCTGGTAG
Organism: Micromonospora sp. WMMB482; assembly: GCF_019038635.1. Classification (NCBI taxonomy): domain Bacteria; kingdom Bacillati; phylum Actinomycetota; class Actinomycetes; order Micromonosporales; family Micromonosporaceae; genus Micromonospora; species Micromonospora sp. WMMB482. The sequence goes on from NZ_JAHOPD010000020.1 coordinate 2,573,123, forward strand.
GCCCCAAGATCTTCCCACGAGTCAGACCGCTCAGCGTCTCCTCGGCAGAAGGAGCAGTGTCGTGCGCAATCTCCTGCTAATACGTCCGAAGCGGCGGAACGCGGAACCGCCCAACTCCGCGCCGGTCGGCGCCTACCGCGCCACCTCGTACCTTCCGCTCCGGCCCTGGCAGGTGCGGGGCCACCGCTTCGCGACGCGCCGCCGAGGGCTGGACCCCGCCGAGGTCGCCGCGTTCCTCGATCGCGTTGCGGGGGACCTCGCCACCGCGTACGCCGAAATCGCTCGAAGTCGGGACGAGACGGCCCGGATCAAGCACGCGTTGCGCGAGTGGCAGTCGCGTCAGGCGCCGTCGATGCGCGACCTGGCCGGTCGGTCGTGACGGAGCGGTTCGTGATCCATCTGCCGGTACGCGCGGCCGATCTGGCCCGGGCGAAGATGCTCGGTCGCACGGCCGGGCGGTCGCTGGCGTTCCTCGCGGTGGTGGAGCTGGGCGGGATCACCGTCTCGGCCGAGGACGACCAGGCCGTACGCCATTGGGTGTTCTGCGACCGCAAGCTGGACGGCGGCCGGCGTTGCGTGCTGCGCGCCGACCACGAGACTCCTTGCCTCGCGCGTCTCCCACGTCGCTGAGATCTTGGTACGAAAGGGCCCCCGGAGGGGCCGTTTGCCACCAAGATCTACCCGCGCGCCAGCGAGTAGTGACTCAGGTCACAGGGGTGGAGTTGAGCGGAATAGACTCAACCCTGGTTGTGTCATGTCCAGTGGACACGCCGATCCGGGGGAGCCATGAACACGGAACGTCTCACCACCAAGAGCCGCGAAGCCATCACCGGTGCCGTAGCGCTGGCGAACCAGCGCGGTCACGCCACCGTGGAGTCCTGGCACCTGCTGCTGTCACTGCTGGACACCGAGGGCTCGACCGCCGCGGGCCTGCTGCGCGCCGTCGGGGCCGACCCCGCAGAGCTGCGCCGCGTCGCCCAGCGCTCGGTCGACGCCCTGCCCGCCGCCCGTGGGTCGAGCATCGCCGAGCCGACGCTGGCCCGCGAGTTCGTCAACGCCATCGGCGCCGCCGAGCAGATCGCGCGGCCACTGGGCGACGAGTACACCTCCACCGAGCACCTGCTGGCCGGGCTGGCCCGGGTCGGCGGCGCGGTCTCGGTCGCGCTGAAGAACTCCGGCGCCACCGAGGAGAACCTGGTCGCCGCGTTCCCGACCGTCCGGGGCGGGGACCGCCGGGTCACCACCGCCGACCCCGAGCAGACCTACCAGGCCCTGGCCAAGTACGGCGTGGACCTCACCGCCAGCGCCCGCGACGGCAAGATCGACCCGGTGATCGGCCGGGACTCGGAGATCCGCCGGGTGATCCAGGTGCTGTCCCGGCGTACGAAGAACAACCCGGTGCTGATCGGCGAGCCGGGCGTCGGCAAGACCGCGATCGTGGAGGGCCTGGCTCAGCGGATCGTGGCCGGCGACGTGCCGGAGTCGCTGCGGGACAAGAAGCTGGTCTCGCTCGACCTCGGCGCGATGGTCGCTGGTGCGTCGTACCGCGGCCAGTTCGAGGAGCGCCTGAAGTCCGTGCTGGAGGAGATCAAGAACTCCGACGGCCAGGTCATCACGTTCCTGGACGAGCTGCACACGGTCGTCGGCGCGGGCAAGGGCGAGGGCTCGATGGACGCCGGCAACATGCTCAAGCCGATGCTGGCGCGCGGCGAGCTGCGGATGGTCGGCGCGACCACGCTCGACGAGTACCGCGAGCACATCGAGAAGGACCCGGCCCTGGAGCGCCGCTTCCAGCCGGTGCTGGTCGGCGAGCCGACGATCGAGGACACCATCGGTATCCTGCGCGGGCTCAAGGAGCGCTACGAGGTGCACCACGGCGTACGGATCACCGACGCCGCGCTGGTCGCCGCCGCCGCGCTCTCCGACCGGTACATCACCGACCGGTTCCTGCCGGACAAGGCCATCGACCTGGTGGACGAATCGGCGTCCCGGCTGCGCATGGAGATCGACTCGCGGCCGGTCGAGGTGGACGAGATCGAGCGGGCGGTACGCCGGCTGGAGATCGAGGAGATGGCGCTCGCAAAGGAGCCGGACGCCGCGTCCGCCGAGCGTCTGGAGCGGCTGCGTAAGGAGCTGGCCGACAAGCGTGAGCAGCTCACCGCGCTCTCCGAGCGCTGGCAGACCGAGAAGAGCCACATCACCAAGCTCTCCACCGCCAAGGAGGAGCTGGAGCGCCTCGGCGGCGAGGCCGAGCGGGCCGAGCGCGACGGCGAGCTGGAACGTGCCGCCGAGCTGCGGTACGGCCGGATCCCCGCGCTGCGGACCGAGCTGAGGCAGGCCGAGGAGGAGCTGGCCCGGCTCCAGGCCGACGGCGCGATGCTCAAGGAGGAGGTCGGCGCGGACGACATCGCCGCCGTGGTCGCCTCCTGGACCGGCATCCCCGCCGGACGGCTGCTCGAAGGCGAGACGGCCAAGCTGCTCCGGATGGAGGAGTCGCTGCGCGCCCGCGTCGTCGGTCAGGCCGAGGCGGTCGGCGCGGTGTCCGACGCGGTCCGCCGCGCCCGGGCCGGCGTCGCCGACCCGGATCGTCCGACCGGCAGCTTCCTGTTCCTCGGCCCGACCGGCGTCGGCAAGACCGAGCTGGCCAAGGCGCTCGCCGAGTTCCTCTTCGACGACGAGCGGGCCATGGTCCGCATCGACATGAGCGAGTACGGCGAGAAGCACTCGGTGGCCCGCCTGGTCGGCGCCCCGCCCGGGTACGTCGGCTACGAGGAGGGCGGCCAGCTCACCGAGGCGGTACGCCGACGGCCGTACTCGGTGATCCTGCTGGACGAGGTGGAGAAGGCCCACCCGGACGTCTTCGACGTGCTGCTCCAGGTGCTCGACGACGGCCGCCTCACCGACGGTCAGGGCCGTACCGTGGACTTCCGCAACGCGATCCTGATCCTCACCTCGAACCTGGGTTCGTCGGTGATCAGCGACCTGACGCTCACCGAGAACGAGCGCCGGGAGGGCGTGCTCGCAGTGGTCCGGTCGCACTTCAAGCCGGAGTTCCTCAACCGGCTCGACGACATCGTGGTGTTCGCCGCGCTTCAGGGCGAGGACCTGCGGTCGATCGTCGACATCCAGCTCGACCGGATGCGAGCCCGTCTCGCGGACCGCCGGTTGGCACTGGACATCAGCGACTCCGCGCGCAACTGGCTGGCCGAGCACGGGTACGACCCGATCTACGGCGCCCGCCCGCTGCGCCGGCTGGTTCAGTCGGCGATCGGCGACCAGCTCGCCAAGGCGCTGCTGGCCGGCGAGATCCGCGACGGCGACACGGTCCGCGTCGACCTGTCCGACTCCAAGGAGTCCCTGGCGGTCACCGCCGCCTGACCCGTCCCACCCCGCGAAGGCCCGGCCCCTCAAGGCCGGGCCTTCGCCGTCCGGTGAGACGGACAGCGCTGCGGGCGTCAGCCGGAATATCCTGCCCGGAACGTCAATCGACAGTTAGGAGCCGCAGATGCGCCTCGGCCTGCCGGCGGTCCCCGCTTCGCCGCGAGAGCACACCGCTCGCTGACGCTTCGCCGCCGGATCCCGGCGGCGCGGTGCTCCTCGCCGCGAAGCGGTCCCTCATGACCGTTTCCCTTTCCTGGCTCGAGGAGCTCTTCTTGCGTGCCCTTGTATCCGCGCGTCTGGGCGCGGACTTCACCAGACTCTGGACCGCTTCTGCGGTCTCCAACATCGGTGACGGTGTCACCATGGCGGCCGGCCCTCTGCTGGTGGCCTCCATCAGTGAGGATCCGGCCCTGATCGCCGGCGCCGTCTTCGTCCAACAACTGCCCTGGCTACTGTTCGCCCTGGTCAGCGGTGCTTACGTTGACCGGCTCGACCGGCGGCAGCTGGTGGTCGTCGTCAATCTGCTCCGCGCCGCGGCGCTGGCCGGGCTGACGCTCACCGTCGCCACCGGCACGGTCACCGTGACCGTCATCTACGTGGTGCTGTTCCTGCTCGGCGTCGGTGAAACCCTCGTGGACACCGCGATGGGCGCCCTGCTTCCGGCGGTGGTCGCACCCGAGAGACTGCCCGCCGCCAACGCCCGGCTGTACGCGACGTTCACCATCGGCAACCAGTTCGTCGCCAAGCCGCTGGGCGCGTGGCTGTTCGTCGTCTCCGCCGCTGTGCCGTTCGGGCTCGACGCACTGACCTTCGCGGCTGCTGCGGCTCTGATCGCCGGCATCCGACCGGCGCCCGTACCGGAGGAACCCCGTCCGCGCGGCCCGCTGCGCGGCGAGATAGGCCATGGTGTGCGCTGGCTGTGGCGGCACCGCCTGTTGCGGACGCTCGCCGTGAGCATGGGCCTGGGCAACGTCGCGTTCGGTGCCGCATTCGCGGTGTTCGTGCTCTACTGCCGGCAGCGACTGGGCCTGTCTGATGTCGGATACGGCTTCCTGCTGACCTCGTTCGCAGTCGGTGGCCTGTTCGGCACGACGGTCGCCACCAGGCTCACCCGGGCGTTGGGTGCCGGCACGGTGCTGCGTGCCGGCCTGGTCGTCGAGGTCGTCACACACGTGGCCCTGGCCGTCACGACATCACCTTGGATCGCCGCCGCCGTCTTGATCACCTTCAGCGTCCACGCCATGGTCTGGGGCATCACCGCCGCGTCGGTCCGGCAGCGAATCGTGCCGGCCCACCTGCGCGGGCGGGTCGGCAGCGTGTTCGCGCTGCTCGACCTGGGCGGAGCGGCGCTCGGTACGCTTCTCGGCGGGCTGCTGGCCGGGACCTGGCAGATCACCACACCGTTCTGGGTCGCCGCGGCGGCGATGGCGGTGATCGCCGGATTCGCCTGGCGGCCGTTGCGCGGCGCGACCCGGCTGACCTGACCGAGACGGGCTGCACCACTTGATCAAGGAGTTTGTGTCCGCGCCGGAGCCCCCGGAGGACCCAAACTCCTTGATCAGTGGGGAGGGCCGGGATCGGGTGGTCACCGGCGGCGCGGCCCGCCTGCCGCCGGTGCGTGCGCGTCGTGGGTGTTAACAGGGGCCCCCTCCTCTACCGGAGGCGTTAATAGGGGGCCCTTCCTTACCGGGAGTGCGGGGTTGGTGGGGTGGGCACATAGTGAGGCATGAGGGAACGGGAACTCGACGAGGCGGCGCGGGAACTCGACGGCGCGGACACCCTCGCCTTCGGCGGGGTGGGGCTGGCGGGGCAGATCCTGCCCGCGACCGAGGCGTACCGGACGTTGGAACAGGGGTTGCGGGAGCACCCGGAGGCGGCCCGCAAGCGGATCGACAGGTTGCTCCGCAAGGGTTCGCCGGCCGGCCGGGCGTACGCGGCGACGTTGCTGGAGGCGGTCGACCCGGCGGCCGGACGGGACGCCTGGGCCCGGCTGCGCGGCGACGACGGCGAGTTCACCACGTTCTCCGGCTGCCTCATGGGGCGTGCCACGCTGGGCGAATACGCCGCCGACCGGCTCGCCGGTGCCGAAGGTAGCTGAGCACACACTCAGCGAACAGGACTTCGTCAGGCGTGCGTGCGGTTGTTACCGTTCCCGCCGAGCACGTTGGGGGAGGCGGTCGTGAACGGTTCGTTGGCGTGGGTGCTGGCCACGCTGGGATGTCTGGTCGGGGTGGCCGGTGTGGTGGTCGCCGTGATCGCGGTGCTGAAGTCCCGGCAGGCGGCAAGCCCGAAGACGAAGGCGGCGCCGGGTGACCCGTTCCGGGACCGGGACGCCGACGCGCTGCGGGGTGACCCGCGCGCGCTCAAGCCCGGCGACATCGTCGAGATCCGCACGGTGCCGTACACCGTGCGCGGCTCGGTGCACCTGGTCGAGGGCGGATGGAGCTGGGCGGAGCACCTGCTCGACGACGCGGGCGGGGTGAAGCGCTGGCTCTCCGTCGAGACCGACCCGGACGTGGAGATGGTGCTGTGGACCAGCGAGCCGGGAGCCACCGTGACGCCCGGCGCCCCGACGCTGGAGATCGCCGGCCGCCGCTACAACTGGGACGAGTCGGGCCAGGCCCGGTACACCGCGACCGAGGGCACCGGCCTCGACCCGCACGGCACCATGCGCTACCACGACTACCAGGCGCCCGGTGGCGCGCGGCTGTCGTTCGAGGCGTACGGGGAGGCCGGCTGGGAGGTCAACCTCGGCGAGGAGCTGCGCCGCGCCGAGGTGATGATCTACCCGCAGGGCGGCCCGGAGACGGTGCGCTGACGTGCTCGTCTCCCTGCACGCGCCCTACGTCGACACCAGCGCCGCCGACCTGAGCCTGGCCCTGGGCGGCCCGGAGCTGCCGGCGCTGGCCGTACGCGACATCGACCTGCCCGGGCTGCCGCGGCTGCGGCTGCGCCTGCTCGGCGCCTCCCACCAGGTGGTGCTCGGCACGCTCACCGAGACGGTCGCCTGCCTGCCCGGCCGCCCGCCGCACCTGCCGGGCACGCTGCACGACGAGACGACCGGCTACCGGTTCCTCGCGACTGTGCTCCGGCCGGACGGCGACGGCCTGCGCGCCCGGGTCGCGGCGCTGCGCGCCGAACTGGCAGACGACCCGTACGCGCTGATCGGGGTCTTCCCCGGCGACGAGGACGCGGTCACCGCGCTCTCCGTCCGGCCCGGCCCACCGGACGGCGCGCTCGCCTGGCGCACCTGGCACGCCTACCCGCAGACGAACGAGCTGGTCCTGACCGAGACCGTGGTGGAGGAGCTGTGACGTACCGACGGTGGTTCGTGGTGGGCGTGGCGGTCGCTGTCATCGGCGCGCTCATCGCCGCCTTCACGATCTTCTACGGCAACTTCTCGCCCCGGGGCTACGTGGAGGACACCTTCTCCCGCGCCTCCGGGCGGGACATCGGCTCGAACGCGATCGCGTACACCTCGAACAAGGCGCCGAGCGAGGTCTCCAAGCAGATCACCGACGCCTGGAAGCCGGCCGACCAGTACGTCGACGGCAGCGGCGTGTACCTGCGCTACGACGACGACTCGGTGGTGATCCTGCCGCTCGCCGTCGGCTCGGTGATCCTGCTGGAGAAGATGACCACCGCCTACCCCCGGTACCACAGCATCGTCGGCAACAGCTGGGGCTGGGGCCGAGGCAGCACGGTCCGGGGCGGCGGCCCCGGTTCCGGCAAGTAGCCCCTCCGACCCCCTCACTCTGGAGTCTCCTGTGCAGCATCTCGTCACCGATCTGCTGGTCACCCTCGCGTACGGCGCGGTCGGCGTCGTCCTGATGGCGATCGGCTACGTCCTGGTCGATGTGGCCACCCCGGGCAAGCTCCACGAGCTGATCTGGACCGAGCGCAACCGCAACGCGGCGCTGCTGCTCTCGTCCAACCTGCTCGGGGTCGGCACGATCGTGGTCGCCGCGATCGTGGCCAGCGCCGACGACTTCACGCTGGGGCTGGTCGGCGCCGCCGCGTACGGCATCCTCGGTCTGGTGATCATGGCGGCGGCGTTCGTGTTGCTCGACGTGGCCACCCCGGGCAAGCTCGGTGAGCTGCTCGTCGACCCGGAGCCGCACCCGGCGGTGTGGGTCTCCGCCACCGTGCACCTTGCCACCGGTGCGATCATCGCGGCCGCGATCATCTGATGAGCGGCAAGCCCGCGCAGCATGCGGCAGGGAAGGACAAGCGCACCCAGACGGTGATCTGGTCCGTGGTCGTGGGCGTCGTGGTCGTCGTCTGCGCCATCGGCGCGTTCGGCGGCGACTCGGACACCTCCGTCCCCGCCCCGGTGGCCGACGAGCGGTCCGGCACCGTGCCGATCCTCCGGGCCGCCGCCGACAGCCAGGGCATCTGCTACGGCTGGGAACTGCTCGACGTGTACGACGAGGTGAGCGTCGGCTCCAACCTCGGCGACGGCACCAGCGTCGTCGACGCGCCCGGCTGCACGCGCTGGATCGCGGTGTCCGCGAACATCAGGTACACCTCGTCCAGCAGCGAGTCGGAGGACTCCGCCACGGTCCGGATCAAGGGCTCGGACGACATCGAGTTCGCCGACCTCGCCGCGATCGAGACCCGCCTGGGCCGCTTCGGGCTGGACGAGGAGGCGTTCGTCGACGACCCGGGCTGGGCCGTCACCCGGGCCGCCACGATCCTGCCGCTGCTCGCCGCCGAGCGCGGGCTCGCCGAGCCGGCCGCGACGCCCACCGCCGGGCCGTCGGCCGAGGCCGCCCCGCTGCCGGACGCCGGCAACGACTTCTGGCGGGACCGCTGGATCTATGTCCTCAGCTCGGTCGGCCTGTTCCTGCTCGCCGCGCTGTTCCTCGCCGTGGGCGTGCGCCAGCGCCGCAGGCACCGGGGACGGGTGCCCGCGCAGCGCGCCGGGGCGGGAGCCGCCGGACGTACCCGGAGCAGACGGTGACCGTCGACGTGGCCGCACGGCCGCGGTGGCGCCTGGCCCGCGCGGCGGTCCTGCTCGCGGTCTTCGTCTGTGCGGCCTGCGGCCTGGTGTACGAGCTGGCGCTGGTCGCGCTCGGCAGCTACCTGATCGGCGACACGGTCGGTCAGGCGTCGATCGTGCTCGGCGTGATGGTCTTCGCGATGGGCGTCGGCGCGCTGGTGGCGAAGCCGTTGCAGTCCCGGGCGGTGGTCTCGTTCGCGGTGATCGAGCTGACGCTGGCGCTGCTCGGCGGCCTGTCCGTGCTCGGCCTCTACGCCGCGTTCGCCTGGCTCGACCTGTACGGCCCGGCGCTCGTCGGCACCGCGTTCGTGCTCGGCCTGCTGATCGGCGCGGAGATCCCGCTGCTCATGGTGATGCTGCAACGCATCCGGGAGCAGTCCGCGGGCAGCGCGGTGGCGGACCTGTTCGCCGCCGACTACGTGGGCGCGCTGCTCGGCGGGCTGGCCTTCCCGTTCCTGCTGATCCCGGTGTTCGGCCAGCTCAAGGGCGCGCTCGTGGTGGGCGCGGTGAACGCGGTCGCCGGTGTCGTGCTCGTCTTCACCGTGTTCCGGGCCGACCTCGGCCGCCGGGCGCGGGCCGTGCTGGGCGCGGCCACCGTCGTGGTCGGCCTGCTCCTCGGGTACGCGTGGGTGACGGCCCACGACTTCGAGGTGACCACGCGTCAGCAGCTCTACCGCGACCCGGTGGTGCACGCCGAGCGCAGCCGATACCAGGAGATCGTGCTGACCCGTTCGGTGCGCGAGCCCGGCCACTCCGCCACCGACCTGCGGCTGTTCCTCAACGGCGACCTCCAGTTCAGCTCGATCGACGAGTACCGCTACCACGAGGCGCTCGTGCACCCGGCGATGCGCGGGGCGCACGGCGACGTGCTGGTGCTCGGCGCCGGGGACGGGCTGGCCGCGCGGGAGATCCTCAAGTACCCGGACGTGCGCTCGGTGACGCTCGTCGACCTCGACCCGGCCGTGGTCGAGCTGGCCCGCCGCGAGCCGCAGCTGCGCGAGCTGAACCGGGAGTCGCTCACCGACCCCCGGGTACGGGTGCTCAACCTGGACGCGTTCGCCTGGCTGCGTACGGCCGCGGACCGCTTCGACGTGGTGATCGCCGATCTGCCGGACCCGGACGAGACGGCCACCGCGAAGCTCTACACGATCGAGTTCTACACGCTGATCCGGCCGGTCCTGGCCCCCGGCGGGCGGCTCGTCGTGCAGTCCGGGTCGCCCTACTTCGCGCCCCGGTCGTACTGGTCGATCGAGCGGTCGGTCCGCGAGGCGGGCTTCGCCACCGTGCCGTACCACGTCGACGTGCCGAGCTTCGGCGACTGGGGGTTCGTGCTCGCCGCGCCGGGTGACGTCGCGCCGGAGCTGGCGCTGCCGGCCGATCCGCCGCCGCTGCGTTTCCTCACCCCGCAGGTGCTGGCCGCCGCCGGCACGTTCCCCGCCGACCGGGCCCGCCTCGACGTGCCGGCCTCCACGCTGTTGCGGCCGAGGGTGCTGGACTACGCCCGCGAGGAGTGGCGCGGCTACTAGGTTTCGGGATATGCCACCCGAATCGCCGCGCCACCGGCCGGGGCTCGGCTGGCTGGTCCGCCGGCTGCCGACCCGGGCGGTCGAGGCGGCGTCCTACCTACAGGCGTTCGTGCTCTCCGGCGTGGTCACCGTGCTGGCCGTGCGGGCATACCTGGAGGCCACCGGCTATCCGCAGCTCGGCGGCGGCGGGCTGCACATCGCGCACGTCCTCTGGGGCGGCCTGCTGCTCGCCGTCGGCCTGGGCATCCCGCTCGTCTTCCTCGGTCGCGGCGCCCGCAGCGGCGGGGCGGTGGTCGGTGGCATCGGGTTCGGGTTGTTCATCGACGAGGTGGGCAAGTTCGTCACCACCGGCACCGACTACTTCTACGCCCCCGCCGCCGCCATCATCTACGTCGCGTTCGCGCTGCTGGTCCTGCTCACCCAGGCGGTACGCGGGCGGACCGGCCGGTCCCGGCTGACCCCCGCCGAGCGCACCGCGAACGCGCTGGACACGGTGCTCAGCGGCCTTCCGGGCGGGCTGACCGATCGCCGCCGGATCGCCGTGCTGCGGCTCGTGCAGGGCACCGGACCGGCCACCGAGACGGCGGTGGGGCACCTGCTCGACGCGGTGCCCCACCGGGAACCGCCGCCGGTGCCGCTCTGGCAGCGGGCGGCGGACCAGGCCCGGCGCCTCGCCGTCTGGGCGGCCGGACGCCGCTGGCTGGTCTGGCCGGTCGTGGTCTACCTGGTGGTGGAGCCGGTGCTCACTGTGGTGGCGGTGTTCCTCGACGGCGTGACCGGGGAACTGGACCAGGAACGGGAGTGGGGCGCGGTGCTCGGCGTCAGCGCCACCGCGCTGATCACCGCGGTGCTCGGCCTGTCGGCCGCCTGGCTGCTGCGGCGCAACCGGGCCGAGGCGTTCCGCCTGTTCAAGCTGGCGCTGCTCGTCGACCTGCTGTTCGGGCAGGTCTTCAACTTCACGGTGAACCAGTTCGGCGCGGTCTTCGCCGTCGCCCTCGATCTCGCGCTGCTCGGCGTGGTGACCGCCGAGCACCGCCGGTTGCGGCGCGCCGCCGAGAGGTGAGCCGTTCCGGCGTGCTGAGCTGATAGAAGATCGCTACGGTGAGCATCTGATCCAGGAAGGGAGAATCATGGTCGATGCTCCGGGCACCCCGCCCCGCACGCGTCCCGGTGTGGTGACGCTCTCCAGTTGGCTGCTCATCCTCGTCGCCGTGATCCAGGTGCTGAACCTGATCGTGGCGCTGACAGTCGTCGGCACGATCCGCGACGTTCTCACCGAGGCGTACGCGGGCACCTCGGCCGAGGGGGCCGCCGACATCGCGTACGCGTTCAGCCTCGTCACGGCGGTCGCGTCGCTGCTGATCGCGGCCGGGCTCGTCGTCCTCGCGCTGCTGAACAACCGGGGCAAGAACGGCTCCCGGATCACCACCTGGGTGCTGGGCGGCATCCTGTTCTGCTGCACCGGCGGTGGGCTGCTGAGCGGTCTCGCCGGCGGCATGACGGGCGGCGGCGGCACCGGTGACGTGCCCAGCTCCGAGGAGATCCAGCGCCGGATGGAGGACGCGCTGCCGTCCTGGTACACCCCGGTCAACCTGCTGCTGGGTCTGGTCGCGCTGCTCGCCCTGCTGGCCGCGCTGATCCTGCTGGCGCTGCCGAAGTCGAACGAGTTCTTCCGCAAGCCCAAGGCCGGCTGGGAGCCGCCGGTGCCCGGTGGCGCCTACCCGGCGTACCCGTCGCACCCGGGCCAGGCGGGGGATCCGGCGTACCCGTCGTACCCGCAGACGCCCGGCACTCCGCCGTCGACGCCCGGCGGTCAGCCGCCGTCCGCGCCGGGTGGTCAGCCGTCGTCCGCGCCGGGCGACCAGCCGGGTGAGCGCCGCGATCCGGAGCCGCCATCCGGAAGTTGACGTCCGGATTGCAGCGACGCCGACGATCCCTCCGAGTAGGTTGCAAGCCGACGCCTACCGGAGGGATCAGTCGTGTCGTACCCCGATCGGGCCGCACCCCGCCGGCCGGCCACGGTCCTCTCCGCGGCGGCGCTGCTGCTGGTGATGGCGGTCGGCGCCGTGGCGTACGCGGTGGTCAACCTGGCCGTCAGCGGCGGCACGGTGGACCGGTTCCGGGATGCGGCGGCGCAGCGGACCGGTGCCGGCGGCGGCGACATCGACCAGGTGGCCGGTCTGCTGCGCGGCTCCACAGTGCTGGCCGCCGTGCTCGGCGTACTCGCCGCGCTGCTGCTCGTCGGGCTCGCGTTCGGTCTGCTCGCCGGCCGGTCCGGCGCCCGCACGGCGACGTGGGTGGTCGCCGGGACGGGCCTGCTCTGCGGTTGCTGCGGGCTGGCCGTGCTGGTCGGCCAGCGGGCCGCCCCGCTGCGGCTCGGCGCGGACGACCGGATCACCGCCGACCTGCTGGGGCTCGTCGGCGACGCCTACCCGTCGTGGTGGATCCCGGTGAACGCCACGCTGTCGGTGGCGCAGATCCTCGGCTATCTGGTGGTCGCCGCGCTGCTCACGCTGCCGTCGTCCGGCGCGTTCCTGCGCCGCCGCACCGCTCCGCTGCGGCTGTCCGGCTACGGCTCGACCGTGTCCGGCGCGACCGCCCCCGGCCCGACGCCCTGGGGACCGCCACCCGGCCTGAACCCGCCCCCGTCCGTCCCGCCCGCGCCGCCGCCGGGTGGGTTCCCGCCACCTCCGGAGGACCGTCGATGACCGGTGACACCGACCCCTCCCGGCGCCGCGCCCTGGTCACCGGCGCCAGCCTGGGCATCGGCGAGGCGTTCGCGCGCCGGCTCGCCGCCGACGGCTGGGATCTCGTCCTGGTGGCCCGGGACGCCGCCCGGCTCGACGCGCTGGCGGCCGAGCTGACCGGCCGGCACGGCGGCGACGCGGAGACGATCGCCGCCGACCTGTCCACGGAGGACGGCTGCGCGGCGGTCGAACGGCGGCTGACCGCCGGTACGCCGATCGAGTTGCTCGTCAACAACGCCGGCATCAGCCTGAACACGTCGTTCGTCCGCTCGCCGGTGGCGGACGAGGCGCGGCTGGTCCGGCTCAACGTGCTCGCGGTGCTGCGTCTGACCCACGCCGCCCTCGGCCCGATGATCGAGCGAGGCCACGGGGCAGTGATAAATGTCTCTTCCGTTGCGGGCTTCGGCGTCCCCATGCCGGGATCCACGTACTCGGCCAGCAAGGCGTGGGTGACGAATTTCAGTGAATCGATCGGCCAGTCCGTCGCGCCGCTCGGCGTACGCGTGATGGCCCTCTGCCCCGGCTACACCCGGACCGGAAACCACGAACGCGCGGGCATCGACATGTCGCGCCTGCCCGCCTGGGCCTGGCTACGAGCCGACGATGTGGTCGCCGAAGGGCTTATTGACCTGTATAAAGGTAAGTTCGTGAGTGTCCCGGACTGGAAGTACAAGGTGGCGGTGGCCGGGCTGCGGTACGCGCCGAAGCGCCTGCTGCGCGGCTTCCGGCGGGACACCCGGGGTGCGGTCGGCCGGCAGCGCGGCTGACCGGCGGCGGCCGGTACGCGGGCCGGTACGGCGGCCGGCCGGGATGGACGGTCGCACAGCGTAGCCGCTCATCGCCACCCGCCGGTCGCCCGCAGGGTTGACCAGGGCCGACCCGAGACACGGCTCTCAGACTCGCGAAGTACGCTCTTGGGCCATGGGCGACCACGACGACCTGCGCAAATTCATCACTGACCTCGCTGTGGTGCACGGCCGGGTGGTGCTCTCGTCGGGCCGCGAGGCGGACTGGTACGTGGATCTGCGCCGCGTCACGCTCCATCACGAGGCGGCTCCGTTGATCGGCCGGGTCATGCGTGACCTCACCGCCGACTGGGCGTACGACGCGGTCGGTGGGCTGACCCTGGGCGCCGATCCGGTGGCCGCCGCCATGCTGCACGCCTCGGCGGGCACCGGCCGCGCGGTCGACGCCTTCGTGGTCCGCAAGGAGGGCAAAGCCCACGGTCTCCAGCGCCGGATCGAGGGGCCGGACGTCTCCGGGCGACGGGTGCTCGCGGTCGAGGACACCTCCACCACCGGTGGAAGCGTGTTGACGGCGGTCGAGGCATTGCGTGAGGCAGGGGCCGAGGTGGTGGGTGTGGCGGTTATTGTTGATCGAGGTGCCGGCGACACGGTGCGAGCCGCCGGATTGCCCTATCGGGCGGCCTATACGTTGGCTGACCTCGGCCTTGTGGCGTAAAAGTTTGCCGATTCGGATCTGCTGATATGCAGGCGGATCGATGCTGCTGGTGGAAGGATGGAATACGTGGGAACTGCGTTGGCTGAAATGACCATGCCTCAGATCTCGCCGCTTGCTGGCGAGCCGATCGAACGCGCCGACGCCGAGCGGCTTGCGGGGGTCCTCAAGGCCCTCGCGGACCCCGCCCGGCTGCGGCTGCTCAGCCTGATCCAGTCGGCTCCCGAGGGGGAGGCGTGCGTGTGTGACCTCACCGCGCCGCTCGGCCTCTCGCAGCCGACGGTCAGCCACCACCTGCGAATCCTCACCGAGGCCGGCTTGCTGGAGCGGGAGAAGCGCGGGGTCTGGGCGTACTACCGGCTGGTGCCGTCCGCGATCGCCACGATCGCGGATCTGCTCACCCCGCCGCGGAAGCGGGCCACCAAGAAGGCTCGCTGAAACCTTCGGGCCGACCCGACCGAGGGTCGTCCCGGCCGGGTGACCGGTGGCGTGCGAGGGGTGGCGCCATCAGCGCACGGTGACGGCTGTCGTCGTCCGTGTGACCCGGCTGGAGCAGTGCTGTCGAAGGCCGGTCCTCGTCCGAGGGCCGGCCTTCGGCGTCCGTACGTGCTCAGCGCCGGTGCTGACCACCGTCGCCGTGCCCGGGGCGGTGCTCCTCGATGCCCTCCCGGGCCGCCTCCACAGTGCCGGTCAACGTCGCCGCGGTGATGACGGCGACCGCCTCGCCGCGCTTGCGTGCCCGCCGGTCGCGCAGGAACTCGAAGAAGATCGGCATCACCGAGATCACGATGATCAGCGCGACCACCGGCAGGATGTACCTGTCGATCTTGTCGCCGATGGCGTCGTAGATCTGGCGGGCCAGCAGATAGCCGACCAGCAGGATGCCGTCCACCCAGAGGACCGCGCCCACCACGTTCCACACGAAGAACCGGCGCGCCGGCATGCCGAGCACCCCGGCGACCGGGTTGAGGAACGTCCGCACGATCGGGATGAACCGGGCCAGCACCACGGCCTTCGCCGGGCCGAACTTCTGGAAGTAGTACTCCGCCTTCTCCACGTACTCCCGCTTGAACAGCCGGGAGTTGGGCCTCTCGAACATGCGCCGGCCGTACCGGGCGCCGAGCCAGTGCCCGAGCTGGGCGCCGACGATGGCGCAGAGCGGACCGCCGATCATCAGCCCGATCAGGGACACACGGGTGCCGTCGCCGAAGATGGCGTCGGCCACCGGAGAGGCGGCCACCCCGGCCAGGAACAGCAGCGAGTCGCCGGGGAAGAAGAAGCCGACGAGCAGCCCGGTCTCGGCGAAGAGGATCACCCAGACGCCGATCATGCCGAAGGTGTGGATGAGATCCTTCGGATCGAGCGGGTTCAGCGCCACGCTCTCGGAGAACATCCGGGTCTTCTCTGCTGTGTTCACGGCCACACACGGTACCCCGGCCCGGTCCGGCATTTCGGCCGGACCGGGCGTCGTCGTCAGAGGCGGGGGTCGACCGGTTCGGACTCGCAGGCGAGGATCGCGAACACCAGCTCGTGGCGGCGCCAGAGCGGCGCGTCCTCGGCCAGCGCGTCCAGAGCGGCCAGGCCCAGGCCGTGCTCCCGCAGCGCCATCCCGCGCTTGCGGCCCAGCGACCGGCGGCGCAACGCGGCGAGCTGCGCCGGGTCGGTGTACCCGGGACCGTAGATGATCCGCAGGTACTCCCGCCCCCGGCACTTGATCCCCGGCTGGAGCAGCGAGCCCCTCGGTGACCGGGCGGCCAGGCCCGCGTACGGCTTGACCACCATGCCCTCGCCGCCGGCCGCGGTGAGCGCCAGCCACCACCCGGTGGCGTCGGCCACCGCCGACTCGTCGGCCAGGTCCACCACCCGCCGCCGGGTCTCCGTGAAGAACTCCGGGTCGGCGGCGCAGAGCCGGTCGGCCAGCGCCAGGTGCCAGCCGTGGTCGCGGCCGGCGTAGCTCACCCCGGCCCCGGCCAGCACCGCGAACGGCGCCAGCGTCACCCCGCGCAGCCCGTCGGTCGGCCGGACGTACGCCCGGTAGGCCGCCGAGTAGGCGGTGACCTCTGCGGCCCGCCCCGCCATCCGGTCGCGCAGCCCGGCCACCGGCAGCCCGCGCCCGGCAGCGGTGTCCAGCGCGGCGAGCACCGGCGGCAACGCGGCCCGCCCGGCCGCGCCGACCCCGGCGTACTGCTCGCGGATCAGCCCGCCCGCCTTCGCCGACCAGGGCAGCAGCTCGGCGTCGAGCAACAGCCAGTCGGTGTCCAGCTCGGCCCAGAGGCCGGCCGTGGTGACCGCGGCGCGCACCCGGGCCAGCAACTCGTCGTGCAGCGGCGGATCGAAGAACGGCCTGCCGGTACGGGTGTGCACCACCCCGCCGCCGAAGCGGCCCGGCTCCCGCTCCACGAGCACCACCGCCCGCGAGCCCATGTGCTTCTCCTCGCAGACCACCCGGTCGACGCCGGCCGCCCGGTAGTCGGCGAAGGCCTCGGCCGGGTGCTCCAGGAACCCGTCCACTGACGACGTGGAGCAGGGCGCCATGGTCGGCGGCAGCCACACCAGCCGGCCCGGGTCGACCGCGAACCGGCTCATCACCTCCAGCGCGGCGGCGGCGTTCTCGGCCGGGACCGTCAGCGACCCGTACGCGTGGGTGAGGTGCCGTCGCCCGGTCACGTCGGCCAGGTCCAGCACGGCGTCCGGCCGCGCCGGCGCGACCGGGCCCAGCGGGCGGGCCGGGGCGTACCACTCCTTCACCGCCGGAACGGCCACCAGCTCCTTCTCCGGGTAGCGCAGCGCGGTGAGCTGCCCGCCGAACACGCAACCGGTGTCCAGGCAGATGGTGTTGTTCACCCACTCCGGCTCGGGCGTCGGCGTGTGCCCGTACACGACCGTCGCCGAACCCCGGTAGTCCCGCGCCCACGGGTAGCGCACCGGCAGGCCGTACTCGTCGGTCTCGCCGGTGGTCTCGCCGTAGAGCGCGAACGACCGCACCCGGCCGGACGCCCGCCCGTGGTACGCCTCCTTCAGGCCGGCGTGCGCCACCACGAGCCGGCCGCCGTCGAGCACGAAGTGGCTGACCAGGCCGTCGATGAACGTCTCCACCTCGGCGACGAACTCCGGCGGCTCGTCGGCGAGCTGCTCCATCGTCTCGGCCAGGCCGTGGGTCAGCCGGACGTCCCGGCCGCGCAGCTTGCGCAGCAGCTTCTGCTCGTGGTTGCCCGGCACGCAGATCGCGTGGCCGGCCGCCACCATGCCCATCACCAGGCGGAGCACGCCGGGCGAGTCCGGGCCGCGGTCCACCAGGTCACCGACGAACACCGCGGTACGCCCCGACGGGTGCGCCGCGTCCACCGGGCGGCCCGCGTCGTCGTGCCGCAGCACGTAGCCGAGCCGGGACAGCAGCGCCTCCAGCTCGGTACGGCAGCCGTGCACGTCCCCGACCACGTCGAACGGACCGGTCAGCTCGCGCCGGTCGTTGAACAGCTTCTCGTAGCGGATCTCCGCGGCGTCGATCTCCTCCACCCCGCGCAGCACGTGCACCTTGCGGAAGCCCTCGCGGGCCAGCCGCCCGTACGACTGCCGCAGGTCGCGGCGCATCCGGCCCAGCACCTGACGGCCGTGCGTCCGGTCGGCGCGCGCCTCCGTACGCTCCCAGGCCACCGCCTCCGGCACGTCCAGCACGATCGCCACCGGCAGCACGTCGTGCTCCCGGGCCACCCGGATCAGCCCGGCGCGGGCGTGCGGCTGGAGGTTCGTCGCGTCGACCACAGTCAGCAGTCCCCGCCGCAGCCGGATGGCGGCGACGTGGTGCAGCGCGTCGAACGCGTCGGCGGACGCGGACTGGTCGTTCTCGTCGTCGGCCACCAGGCCGCGGAACGTGTCCGAGGAGAGCACCTGGCTGGGCGCGAAGTGCCGCCGGGCGAACGTGGACTTGCCGGAGCCGGAGACGCCGACGAGCGCCACCAGTGCCAGCTCGGGGATGTCCAGGACGGTCATCGGTCAGTCGCCTCCTTCCGGTCGTTGCTGTCGTTCCGGTCGCGCCGTTCGTCGCGGCCCGCGCGCTCGTCTCGGTCGGCGCGGGTGAGCACCGCCATCTGGGTCGGCGTGCCCACCTCCGGGTCGTCGTCGCCGACGCCGCCGAGCACCGCCGTGTAGCCGTGCGCCGCCGCCACCCGGTCCACCCAGGCGGCGAACTCGGCCCGGGTCCACTCGAACCGGTGGTCCGCGTGCCGGAACCGGTCCGGCCCGAGCCCCTCGTAGCGCACGTTGTACTCGACGTTCGGGGTGGTCACCACCACCGTGCCGGGCCGGGCGTGACCGAACACCGCGTCCTCCAGCGCCGGCAGGCGCGGCGGATCGAGGTGCTCGACGACCTCCATCAGCACCGCCGCGTCGTACCCCCGGAGCCGGTCGTCCCGGTAGGTGAGCGCGGACTGCCACAGCCGGATCCGGTCCCGCTGCCGCTCCGGAAGGCGGTCCAGGCGCAGCCGCCGGGCGGCCAGGCCGAGCGACCGGTCCGACACGTCGACGCCCACCACCTCGGTGAACCGCCGGTCGGCGACGAGCGCGGTGAGCAGCGCGCCGCCACCGCAGCCCAGGTCCAGCACCCGGCTCGCGCCGCTGTCCCGCAGCGCGCCGAGCACCGCCTCCCGCCGCCGTACCGCCAGCGAGGCCCGGCGGACGTCCTCCGCCGCCGCGGCTTCTCCGGTCGCGGTCTCGATGCTGTCGTCGGCGGGCGGCTCGTCGGCCAGCCGCAGCTCGGTCAGGCGGGCCATCGCCTCGCCCGCGAGCGCGCGGCGGTGCGCCAGGTAGCGGCGCGTGATCAGGCCCCGCTCCGGATGACCGGCCAGCCAGCCGGCACCGGCGCGCAGCAGCTTGTCCACCTCGTCCGGCGCCACCCAGTAGTGCTTGGCGTCGTCGAGCACCGGCAGCAGCACGTACAGGTGGTTGAGGGCGTCCGCGAGCCGCAGCGTGCCGGTCAGCGTCAGGTCGACGTACCGGCTGTCACCCCATTCCGGGTACGTCTCGTCGAGCGGGACCGGGGTGGCCGTCACGGTCCAGCCCAGCGGGGCGAAGATCCGTACCGCCAGCTCGGCCCCGCCACGGCAGCGCAGCACCGGCACCCGTACGGTCAGCGGGATCGCGCTCGCGGCCAGCCCGGGACGGTCCCGCGACTCGCCGCGCAGTGCGGAGCGGAACACCTTCGCCAGCGCCGACGAGAGCAGGCTGGAGGCGGCGTACGGACGGTCGTTGACGTACTGCCCGAGCGCGAAGCCCTCCGGCGCCCGGCTTTTCCGGCCGCCGCCCAGCTTGAGCGGATCGACCTCGACCAGCAGCGCCGCCGTGCAGCGCGCCTCGTCCGCCTCCGGGTAGAACACATGCGCGGCACCGGCGGGCAGGTCGAAGCTCTGCACGCGGTCCGGATGCTTCACCAGGAGGTGGCCGAGGTCGGTCGCCGGGCGGTGGGTCGTGGTCAGGGTCAGCAGCACCCGTCGATGATCTCGTCTTTTTCTGGTTTCTGTCGTGGGGGTTTCCGGGGAGCCCGGCCCGCGCCGCAATGTTCCGGCCGCCCGGGACCGTCCATGGATCGGGACACCGGGAGGTGCAGTGACGTACGAGGAGTTCGCCGACGCGCGGTTGGGCGCCCTGCTGCGGTACGCGGTCATGCTGACCGGGGATCCCCACCAGGCGCAGGACCTGGTGCAGGAGACGATGGTCCGGGTCCAGCTCAACTGGCGGCGGGTGGCCCGCACCGACGCCCCGGAGCGGTACGTGCGCCGGATGCTCACCAACCAGTTCATCGACTGGCGGCGCGGATCGTGGGCGCGGCGGGTGCTGCTGCGCGGTGAGGCGGACGAGTCGGTGCCCGCGCCGACGGACCACGCCCAGTCCGCCGTGGACCGGGACCAGATCCGGTCCTGGCTGTCCCGGCTGCCCCGGCGGCAGCGCGCCGCACTCGTGCTGCGGTACTACGAGGACCTGCCGGACGGGGAGATCGCCGAAATCCTCGGCTGCGCCGTCGGCACCGTCCGGTCCAGCATCTCGCGCGCGCTGGCCACGCTCCGAGCCGAACTCGTGGAGGTCTGCTGATGATCGAGGACGAGCTGCGGGCCGCGTTCGCCCACATCGAGGAGTCGACCCCGCCCGTCGGCCCGGTGCGGGCCGCCGTCGACCGGGCGGTGACCATTCGCCGTCGGCGGCGTCGGCGCGTACGCCTGGCCGGCGCGGCGCTGGCGGTCGCGGCCGTCGCCCTCGTCGGTTTCACAGTGATGGCGCCCCGGCCGCCGGTGCCGACGGCGGCGCCCGCGCTTCCCACACCGGTGCCGGAGCCCACCGGCGCGCTGAACCTGCTGCTGCTCGGCGTCGACCAGTCGGCCGGCAGCCGGCGCGCCGACTCGGTCCTGCTGGTGCACCTGCCGGCCGACCGGAGCCGGCTCTACCTCGTGTCGCTCTCGCGTGACCTGCTGGTGGCGGTGCCGTCGCAGGGCGGGACGGAGAAGCTCAACGCGACGTTCTCCCGCGCCGCCGGGTCGGGCACCGACCTGGCCGCCGGCTACCGGGCGACCCGCGAGGCGGTCGCCCGGCTGACCGGGGTACGCGTCGACGCCGGCGCGGTGCTGACGTACCCCGGGGCGAGTGAGCTGACCGACGCGGTCGGCGGTGTGCCGGTCTGCCTGCCGGCGCCGGTGCGTTCGGTGCACACCGAGCGGCGTTTCCCGGCCGGATGCCAGCAGCTCGACGGCGCAGCGGCGGTGGATCTGCTGCGGCAGCGGTACGGCCTGCGCGACGGCGGGCTGGACCGGGACCGGAACGCGGCGCGTTACGCCGCAGGCCTGCTCCACCAGCTCCGGAAGCAGGGGACGGTGACCGATCCGGCGCAGCTCGGCCGGCTGCTCCTGCGGATCGGACCGGCCGTCACGGCCGACACCGGCGACCTGTCGCTGCCGGCGCTGGTGGCCGCGAGCGGCAGCGCAGCCGCCGCCGAGCCGGTCGCGCTCGCCTTTCCGGTGCTTGCCGAGGGGAACGGTCGCGGGTTCGAGCCGGACCCGGAACTCACCCCCGGGTTCCTGGACGCGTTACGCACGGACCGGCTGGCGCAGTGGGCCGCAGAACACCCGGACCGGGTCACCGCCCTGCGGTGACCGGGTGCCGGGTCAGCGGTAGTCGTCCTCGTCGGCGGTGACGACGCGGGCCTGCTCCATGGCGTCCCAGTCGTCGACCTCCATGCCCCGGTGCGGCTCGCCGTCGGTCTCGTCGGTCACCGTGGTGGCCTGCTCGACCGCGTCGGCCGGCTCGGCCTCCAGATCCCGCTCCTCCGGGGCGAGGTGGTCACTGGGGGCGAAGTCCTCGTCGGGCTGACCCATCGTCCCTCCCTGTTCTCCGTGCGGGCATCGTCCCCACCACCGTACGGGCTGCTCCCGGCCGCCGCTGGGTGGCGGGCGGAACGGCGGAGTCGGCGATTGTCCCGCTCCGGGCGCACGGCCGGTGCCAGGATGGTTGCCATGGGCTTCCTGATCCGACTCGGGATCACCGCGGTCGCGTTGTGGATCGCGACGCTGATCGTGCCCGGGGTGGAGGTGAGCGGCCGCAACACCGGCAGCACCGTGCTCACCCTGATCGTGGTGGCACTGGTCTTCGGTGTGGTCAACGCGGTGCTCAAGCCGCTCATCAAGGTGTTCGGCTGCGTGTTCTACCTGCTCACGCTCGGCCTGTTCGCGCTCGTGGTGAACGCGCTGCTGTTCCTGCTGACCGACTGGATCGCCGGGGTGCTGAAGCTCCCGTTCCACGTGGACGGCTTCTGGGCCGCATTCTGGGGCGCCATCGTGGTCGCGGTGGTGAGCTGGCTGATCAGCGTCGTCGTACCGGACCGGCTGGAGAATCGGTGAGCGGCGTCCGGGCCGGTTGTGCCTCGCTCGCGCTCCTGCGGGATACTGCCCGCGGTGGACAGCGCGGTCCGGCGCAACCGTGGACGTGAGCGACCGGAACGGTCGCGCCCATGGAAGACAGCGGCCTGCACGGCCGAGAGCGGTAAGTAAGGAGCGTTCGACATGCCCATCGCTTCCCCCGAGGCTTACGCGGAGATGCTGGACCGGGCCAAGGCCGGCCGGTACGCGTACCCCGCGATCAACGTGACCTCCTCGCAGACGCTGAACGCGGCGCTCAAGGGCTTCGCCGATGCGGAGAGCGACGGCATCATCCAGGTCTCCACCGGCGGCGCGGAATACCTGTCCGGCCCGTCCGTGAAGGACATGGTGACCGGCGCCGTGGCGTTCGCCGCGTACGCGCACGAGGTCGCCAAGAAGTACCCGGTCAACATCGCGCTGCACACCGACCACTGCCCGAAGGACAAGCTGGACAAGTTCGTCCGGCCGCTGATGGCCATCTCGCAGGAGCGCGTCAAGGCCGGCCAGGAGCCGCTGTTCCAGTCGCACATGTGGGACGGCTCGGCCGTGCCGGTGGCGGAGAACCTGGAGATCGCCGAGCAGCTGCTGACCGAGGCCGCCAAGGGCAAGATCGTCCTGGAGATCGAGGTCGGCGTCGTCGGCGGCGAGGAGGACGGCGTCGAGAACGCCATCAACGACAAGCTCTACACCACCGTCGACGACGGCCTGGCCATGGTCGACGCGCTCGGCCTGGGCGAGAAGGGCCGCTACATGGCGGCGCTGACCTTCGGCAACGTGCACGGCGTCTACAAGCCGGGCAACGTCAAGCTGCGCCCCGAGGTGCTCAAGCAGATCCAGGACGCGGTCGGCGCCAAGTACGGCAAGGACAAGCCGCTCAGCCTGGTCTTCCACGGCGGCTCCGGCTCGCTGCTGTCGGAGATCCGGGAGGCGCTCGACTACGGCGTGGTGAAGATGAACATCGACACCGACACCCAGTACACGTTCACCCGCCCGGTCGCGGACCACATGTTCCGCAACTACGACGGCGTGCTGAAGGTCGACGGCGAGGTCGGCAACAAGAAGATGTACGACCCGCGCGTCTGGGGCAAGGCCGCCGAGGCCGGCATGGCTGCCCGCGTGGTCGAGGCCTGTGAGCACCTGCGCTCCACCGGCACCACCATGAAGTGACCCCCGCGTGTAAGGAAGGGCCCCTTGTTAACGCTCGGCGTTAACAAGGGGCCCTTCCTCTACCGGAGGCGTTAATAAGGGGCCCTTCCTTTCACCGCACCAGCAGCGTGACGGCCTCGCGGACGTCGTCGGTCAGGTGGATCGTGTGCGACAGGTCGCCGAACGGCGACGCGGCGAACAGCGGCCGCAGCAGCGACTCCACCGGCAGCTCCGTGGTCCAGTACGTGCGGTCCAGGAAGACGTACGCCCCACTCGCCCCGTCGGTGCCGTAGAACGTCTTGGTGGCCGCCTGGAACACCTCCTGCACGGTGCCGGCCTTGCCGGGCGCGAACACGATCCCGCCCCGGGCCAGCCGCAGGATCGTGTCCTCCCGGATGGCGTTGGAGAAGTACTTCGCGATCCGGCCCGCGAACAGGTTCGCCGGCTCGTGGCCGTACAGCCAGGTGGGGATGGCCAGCCCGCCGGACCGGGCCCAGTCGGTGCCGGGCGCCGACGGGCGGGGCGAGGGCAGCGACGGGCCGTCCGCGTACCGCTTGCGCACCGCCAGCGCCGCCGCCGTGTACCGGTCGTGGTCGGTGAAGTCCGGTGCGACGGCGAGCACGTCGATCGCGGCGGACAGCTCCTCGGCCGGCCAGGCCGCGAGGAACGCGCCGAGGTTCGCCGCCTCCATCACGCCCGGACCGCCGCCGGTCACCACCAGGCGGTCGGCCCGCGCCAGCTCCCAGCCCAGCACGGCGGCCATCCGGTACGCGACGCTGCCGCGCGGTACCGCGTGCCCGCCCATCACCCCCACCACCGACTGCGGCCCGTGCGTGGCCAGCCACGACCGGGTGGCGTCGGCCAGGGCGTTGTCCACGCCGTGGTCGTGCAGTCGCTGCCCGAGCGCCTCGCGTACGTCCGGCAGCGCGCCGCCGTGCGCCCGGAAGTGCGCGTACACCCGGGTGTCGTACATCTCGGCGAACCCGCCCTCGGCGAACCCGGCGGCCAGTTCGTCGGCGGTGTAGAGGTGCGACGGCTGGGTCGGGTAGGGCAGCCCGGAGAACGGCGGGACCACGTTGGCGCCCCGGCGGACCAGGTCCGCGCCCACCTCGCGACCGGCGAAGCGGCAGCCCACGAAGAGCGTGCCGGTGACGTCGATGTCGCGCAGGTCGGGAACCGGGTCGAGGTCGAGGCGCAGGCCCTGCACGGTCAGACCGGCCAGGGTTCCCCCGGCCAGCCGCTGCTCGAACGCGGTGCGGGTCTCGATCTCGTTGACGTGGGGCGCGTGCGGCTCGATGACGTCCGCGGGTGGTGGGGTCGGCACCAGGCCATCCTGCCCCCGCACGGCAAGTGCCGAAACCGGGGCGGGGAACGACAGGAGCCCGGCGGGCACGCCGCCGGGCTCCTGCGTAACCGGGTCCTGGGGAGGCTCCGGATCTGTATTTGTAGTGCAAGAACCACGGCGGCGGCATGGGCCGCGGGTACGTGTGCTCCCGCCGCAGGCGTGACGAAACCCTCAGCCGTTCAGTCAACCGTACGGGCGAGGCCCCTCGCGTACCCGAGGGCGAAGCGGGTTGAATGGGGCGATGCAGAACCTGTTGCCTGAGCCACCGGCCACCCTGCTCCCGGTCCACGAGGAGGCCGACGCCGCGCTGGCGGCGGCCGAGCAGGGCACCGACGAGGCGTATGCCGAGGTCGCGGCCCGATTCCCGACCTACAGTGCGGCCTGGGCCGCGCTGGCCGGCCGCGCGCTCGCCGCGGGTCAGGTCGTCACGGCGTACGCGTACGCCCGCACCGGCTACCACCGGGGCCTCGACCAGCTGCGCCGCAGCGGCTGGAAGGGCCACGGCCCGGTGCCCTGGTCGCACAAGCCCAACCGGGGCTTCCTCCGCTGCCTCTACGTGCTGTCCCGCGCCGCGGGAGAGATCGGCGAGGCGGACGAGGCGGCCCGGTGCGCCCAGTTCCTCCGCGACTGCGACCCGGCCGCCGGAGACGCGCTCTCCAGCGACTGACCACTGCCGCGACGGCCGGTCCCGACCCGGGCGCCGGCCGTCGCGCCCGTCCTACAGCCCTTCCGCCACCGACGCGGCGATCTTCAGCCAGGCGTCCCGGGTGGCGGAGGAGAGCTGCCCGTACCGCAGCGGCTCGCCGGTGTCGATGAGCCGCTCGTACGGTGCCAGCAGCACCGCCCGGGTCCGCGCCGCGAAGTGAGCCTGGATCGCGGGCAGGTCGATCTCCTTGCGCGACGGCGGCATCGAGACCACTGTGACCGCCTGCCGGACCAGCCGCTGCCGGCCGCTCTGCTCCAGGTGGTCGAGCATCCGGGCGGCGGTCTCGGCCGAGTCGTTACGGGCCGACATGGTCACCACGAGCTGGTCGGTGGCGTCCATCGCGGCCTGCCAGTTCTGTGCCCGGACGTTGTTCCCGGTGTCCACGAAGATCAGCTTGTAGAACCGGCTGACCACCTCACGGATCTCCGCGAACGCAGCGGCGGTGAGCATCTCGCCGCCGGTCGCGGACTCGTCCGAGGCCAGCACGTCGAACATGCCCTCGCCCTGCGAGCGGACGTACTGCGACAGGTCGCCCACCCGGCCGTGCGGGCCCTGGAACTGGGCCAGGTCCCGCAGCATGTCCCGCACCGTACGGGCGTGGAAGTCCTGCTGTGCCCGCATGCCGAGGGTGCCCTGGGTCTCGTTGTTGTCCCAGGCCAGCACGTATCCGCCGCGCTTCTGGCCGAACGTCATGGCGAGCAGCAGGATCGCCACCGTCTTGCCGGCGCCGCCCTTCGGGTTGACCACCGTCACCTGGCGCAGGCCACCGAAGTTGCGGCGGACCATCTCGATGTCGCGCTTCATCTCCTGCTCGTGCCGCCCGGGCGCGAGCCGGACCAGCCCGATCTTGTTGACCACCGCGCGTACGCCCATGGTGGCCACCGGGTCGACCGGCCGGGCCTGGCGGCGGCGGGCGAAGTCCTCGGCGGTCGGGGGTACCGCCTGCTGAGGCATCCAGCCCTGTTCCGGGTGGGGCGCTCCGGGCTGAGGCGGCGGTGGCGGCACCACCGGGCCGGATACCGGCGCCTGCGGGGGCAGCGGGCCGCCGGGCTGCGGCGCCCCGGCCTGGGGTGTCCAGCCGGGCGGCGGGTACCAGCCGGGCTGACCGGGCTGCGGCTGGTACCCGGCCTGGCCGGGCTGCGGCTGGTAGCCGGGCGGCGGGTAGCCGTTGCCGTACGGGGACGGCTGCGCCGGCACGCCCGGCGACGGCGGGAACGGCCCGAGGCGGGGCGTCTGCTCGGACGCGTCCGGCCCTGCCGGTCCCGTGCCGGACACCGGCTGGGCCGGCGAGCCGGCGACGGTGGCCCGGCCTGCGGCGGTGCCGTCGGCGGGGAGGGCGTCAGGCGGCGGGGGCGGTGTCACGGTGGCCCGGCCGGACGCGATGGCGTCGGCCCCCGCTGCCTCGGACGGCGGAGCCGTGGCGTCGGCGGGGTCGGGGGTGGCGGCGGGGTCCGACCCGGCCCGCTGCGGCGGCTGTGCCCACGGCGAGGTGGCCCGGCCGTTCCCGGTGCCGTCGTCGTCTGCGCCGGCCGTTCCCCGGGCGGCGGGCGTGCCGGGGGCGGGCGTGGTCGCCGGGGCGGGTGCCGCCGACGACGCGGACGAGGGCGGGTGCACCGGCGTGGCGGCCGGCGAAACAGGCCCGGCCGGGGCACCGGACATCGCCGGTGAGCCGGACGCCGCCGGTCCCGGCCGCGCCGGTGACGGGCCGGACGACGCCTGGTCGAGCGTGAACGGCAGGTCCAGGTCGACCGCCGGCGCCTGGGACGCCGGAACGTCCGCCGCCGGCGTGGGAGCATCGGCCTGCGGGAGCGGCCAGGGCACCGACGCCCACGGCGGGACCGTGGCCGCCGCGTCGGTCTCCTCCGGCGGCCAGAGCGGCTCGACTTCCCGCTGCGGCACCTGCGGTCGGCCCGGTACGTGGGCCCGGTCGTCGTTCTCGTGCACCACGGATCCTCCCCATTCCTTCCGCCGAGGATAGGCGGTCCGGCCAGCGCCGCGAGCCGGGTGGGGATCGACCGAGGTCAGCCCGTCCAGACCGCCCAGGCACCCGGCTCGGTCCACCAGGAGCGCTTGCGGCTCAGCTCGCCCTCGACGCCGTCGTCGAGGAAGGGCACCTTCTCGTCGCGGGGCACCACCGCCACCGCGCGGCCCCGCGCCCGCCGTACCTCCAGCCGGACCTTCTTCCGGCCCAACGCCGACCGGGTCACCACTGGTACGGCGACGCCCACAGTCACCCGGCCGTCGGCGGGATCCGGACCGCCCAGCAGGTCCACCTCGCCCAGGCGCGCGTACCCGCCCGCGTTGCCGATCGCGCACGCGGTGATCGGTTCGGAACCGTCGCTGAGCACCGTGCCGTCGACCTCGACCCGGGCCCGCCAGTGCAGCGGACGGCCGGCGTCGTCGGCGGCGCCGAGCAGCGCCCCGTCGAGCGTCACCGAGCCGCCGTCGTTGCGCAGCAGGTCCAGCCGCCGGGCGGTGCCGTCGAGCACCGCGGCGGCCACACCCGCCGGATCCCGGGGCAGCCCGAGTTGCGCGGCCAGGTCCCGCGCCGCCCCGGACCGGGCCGGATCGAGCGGGAGTACGCCCACCGGGGGCAGGTCGGGCACCGTACGGTTGTCGGCCAGGTCCGCGGGGCGGCGACTCGGCGGCGGAGCGTACCGGCGCACCAGCCGGCGCAGGACGGCGCGCAACTGGCCGTCACTCGCCGCGGCGACGATCAGCCGGGTCTTGCCGTCGGAATCCGGCCAGGTGAGGCCGTCGGCGCGCGGCGGGCCGTCGAGGCGGGCCAGCACCGCGTCGATCTCGGCGTCCGACCGGGCGGTCACGGTGGTCACCCGGGCGCCCCGGGCGGTCAGCTCGTCCGCGCAGGCCAGCACCGGTACGCGCGGCGTCTCGCAGCGCTCCTCGCCGGTCTCGGCGGCAGTGTCGTCCGCGCTGCCGCAACAGGCGCCGCCGCTGCCGCAGCCACCACCGGGGGCGTCCCGCTCCGAGCCGAGGGTGAGCAGCACCACGTCGTACACGAAGGAGCCTCCTGCTTTCCGACCAACCCCTGCTGGTCCCGCCGTCACTACTTGTTAGCCTGACACCCCGGGCTCGCTGACCGGTCGCCACCTGGCACCCGAGCCTTCTGGAGGCGAGAAGATGCCAGCGATCGTGCTGCTCGGCGCCCAGTGGGGCGACGAGGGCAAGGGCAAGGTTACCGACCTGCTGGGTGAGCGGGTCGACTACGTCGTGCGCTACTCGGGCGGCAACAACGCGGGCCACACGGTGATCACGCCGGACGGCCAGAAGTACGCGCTGCACCTCATGCCGTCCGGGGCGCTGTCACCGAGCGCGATGATCGTGATCGGCAACGGCGTGGTGGTCGACCCGAAGGTGCTGCTCCAGGAGATCGACGGGCTCGCCGAGCGCGGCGTGGACGTGTCCCGCCTGCGCATCTCCGGTGACGCGCACCTGATCATGCCGCATCACCGGGCGCTGGACCGGGTGGTCGAGCGCTACCTGGGCAGCTCCCGCATCGGCACCACCGGCCGGGGCATCGGGCCCGCGTACGGCGACAAGGTCGCCCGGATGGGCATCCGCCTGCAGGATCTGCTCGACCCGGGCATCCTGCGCAAGAAGCTGGAGCTGGCGCTCCGCGAGAAGAACCAGCTGCTGTTCAAGATCTACAACCGCAAGGCGATCGACGTCGAGGAGACCGTCGAGGAGTACCTCCAGTACGCCGAGCGGCTGCGCCCGTACATCGCCGAGACCCGGGTGATGCTCTGGGACGCGCTCGACCGCGGCGAGACCGTGCTGCTGGAGGGCGCCCAGGCCACCATGCTCGACATGGACCACGGCACCTATCCGTTCGTGACCTCGTCGAACCCGACGGCCGGTGGGGCGTGCGTGGGCGCGGGCATCCCGCCGACCGCGATCACCAAGGTCATCGCGGTGAGCAAGGCGTACACGACGCGGGTGGGCTCCGGCCCGTTCCCGACCGAGTTGTTCGACGACAACGGGCAGCACCTGCGCAAGATCGGCCACGAGTACGGCACCACGACCGGCCGGGAGCGCCGCTGCGGCTGGTTCGACGCGGTGGTGGCCCGGTACGCGTGCCGCCTCAACGGCGTCACCGACCTGGTGGTCACCAAGCTGGACGTGCTGACCGGCCTGGCCAAGGTGCCGATCTGCGTCGGGTACGAGATCAACGGCGAGCGTTTCGACGACATGCCGATGACGCAGACCGACTTCCACCACGCCACACCGATCTACGAAGAGCTCGACGGCTGGTGGGAGGACATCACCAAGGCGCGGACCGAGGACGAGCTCCCGGAGAACGCCCGCCGCTACGTCGCCAGGATCGAAGAACTGACCGGCACCCGCGTCAGCGTCGTAGGAGTAGGCCCAGGCCGAGAGGAAAACGTCCTCCGCCACCCCCTCCTCCCCTAACCCCACCCCACCCCACCCCCACCCCCCCTCTCCGCGCCCCACGCCCTCACCCCGGTGATCAAGGGGTTTGTGTCCAGTTCGGCGTCGGATCCGGACACAAACTCCTTGATCACCGGGGCGGGCGGGGGTGGAGGGCGGGATGGGCTAGGGGGAGGACAGTCCCGGTTGTCCACAGAGTTGTCCACAGGGGTGTCGGCTGTGGGGTGGCGCGGGGGAGCCTGCGCGTGTGGGTGAATTCGACGAGCTGATGCGGCTGGCCGCCACGCAGGGCGGGTTCGTGACGGCGGGACAGGCGTTGCGCCTGCCTCGGCCGGGAGCAGATCGGGTACCTCGTCCGGTCCGGGCGATGGACGCGCGTCTCGCGCGGTTGCTACCTGCCGGACCGACGCCGGTGGCACTACGACGTGCCATGATTCGCGCCACGATCGCGAGCCTCGGGCAGGGCGCGGTCGCCGTGATGGGTACCGCCGCCGAGCTGCACGGCATCGCCGGCCTTCCGCCGACGGCGGCGATCCACGTCTCGGTGCCGCCGGATCGACCGCACATGCAGCGCCGGGCGGAGCCGGGCCTGACGGTGCACCAGTTGACGCTCGGCGAGGTGGACGTGTGCCGGGCCGACGGCGTACCGGTCACGACGCCGGTGCGCACCGTAGCCGACGTGCTGCTGCGGGCTCGACGGTACCCGGCGGTTTCCGTTCTCGATTCCGCGCTCAACCAGGGGATTCTGGCCGAGAACGACCTGCCCCTGGGTGCTCGCGCGCCTCGCCGGACGCCGAGGGGCGGTCGCCGCGCGGGGATACCTGGCCGAGGCGGACGGCCGGGCGCAGTCGCCTCTGGAGACCCGCGCCCGGCTCCGGTGCGACGACGGTGGTGTGCCGCCGGACGTGCTGCAATTGCCGGTACGGGACGAGGACGGTTACCTGCTCGGCATCGGGGACCTGGGCTGGCGGCGCGCACGCCTGATCGCGGAGGCGGACGGCCGGGCCCCGCACTTGACGCCCGAGGCTGTCTACGCGGACCGGTTCCGGCAGAACCGCCTGGTCAACGCCGGCTGGCGGATCCTCCGCTTCACCTGGTCCGACACCCTGCGCCCCGACTACATCCCCCAGACGGTGAAACGCGCCCTGCGCCAGAGCCCGAAACACCGGTGATCAAGGAGTTTGCGGACCCTCACCCCTCAATCTGAGACGCGAACTCCTTGATCGACGGGGTGGGGTGGGGCGGTCAGTAGGATGCCGGTCGTGCGCGTACTTCTTGTGGGTGGTGGTGGGCGAGAGCACGCTCTCGCGCTCGGACTCGCCGGTGACCCGGCTGTCGAGGCGCTCGTCGCGGCTCCGGGGAATCCGGGGATCGCGGCGGTGGCGCAGCTGCGGGAGGTGACACCCACCGACCCGGCGGCCGTGGCGGCCCTCGCCGTCGAGGTCGCGGCCGACCTGGTGGTCATCGGACCGGAGGCGCCGCTGGTGGCGGGCGTCGCCGACGCGGTACGCGCCAAGGGCATCGCGGTGTTCGGCCCGGGCGCGGAGGCGGCCCGGCTGGAGGGTTCGAAGACGTTCGCGAAGGACGTGATGACCGCTGCCGGTGTGCCGACCGCCCGCGCGTACACCTGCGAGGGCGCGGCGGCGGTGGCGCGGGCGCTGGACGAGTTCGGCGCGCCGTACGTGGTGAAGGACGACGGGCTCGCCGCCGGCAAGGGTGTGGTGGTCACCGACGACCGGACGGTCGCCGAGCGGCACGCCGCGGAGTGCGGCCGGGTGGTGATCGAGGAGTACCTGTCCGGCCCCGAGGTCTCCCTGTTCGTGGTGACCGACGGCGAGGCGGCGGTGCCGCTGCTGCCCGCGCAGGACTTCAAGCGGGTCGGCGACGGCGACACCGGGCCGAACACGGGCGGCATGGGCGCGTACGCGCCGCTGCCGTGGGCCCCGCCGAACCTGGTCGAAGACGTGATGCGCGACGTGGTGCACCCGACGCTCGCCGAGCTGCGCCGCCGGGGCACCCCGTTCACCGGCCTGCTCTACGTGGGCCTGGCGATCACCCCGTCCGGCCCGCGGGTGATCGAGTTCAACGCGCGCTTCGGCGACCCGGAGACGCAGGTCGTGCTCGCCCTGCTGGAGACGCCGCTGGGCGGGCTGCTGCACGCCGCCGCCACCGGCACACTCGGCGCGCACCCGCCGCTGCGGTGGCGCGACGGCGCGGCTGTGACGGTCGTGGTGGCGGCCGACGGCTATCCGGCCGGCCCGCGTACCGGTGACGTGATCACCGGCGCGGACCGCGCCGGGATCATCCACGCCGGCACCCGCCGGGACGCCGACGGCACGTTGCGCTCCGCGGGCGGCCGGGTTCTCTGCGGTACGGCTACCGGGCCGGACCTGGCCGCCGCGCGCGACGCCGCCTACGAGCTGGTACGCGACGTCGAGCTGGCCGGTTCCCACCACCGCACCGACGTCGCGGCGGCGGCGGTGGACGGCCGGATCACGATTCCGGGCTGACCGGCCCGACCATCCGCTCGAGCACGTTCGCCGTGGCCCGCTCGATGCGCGGGTCACGGTGTCCCTGCCGGTCCAGTGCCAGGGTCCAGCCGAGTGTGCCGCTGGCGAAGACGACAGCCCCACGTGCCGTTTCGTGGACGTGGCTGCTCTGGAGCCGCCGCCCGCCCTGCTGTGCCGGGTACGGCGAGGAGCTGAGCGTGGTCCCGGTGGGCCGGGGGAGGGCCGCGTGCAGCCCGTCCGCCTCGCCCGCGACCACGCCCGGGATGCGGTCGCCGTCGGCGACGCCGGTGCCCGCCCACACCCAGTGGTCGGCGGCGCGCACCACGAGCGGCTGCGGGGTCAACACGATGCCGTTGTACTGCACGCCGAGCAGCGCCTGTTCGGGCCGGTCGAGGTCGCGCCAGGTCACCGTCGGGTCGCCGGTGCCGGCGCCCGGGTCGGGGAGCGTCTTGGCGCACTCGACGACCCGTTCGGCGCGGCCGTCGGCGGCGGCGCGTACGCGGGTATGCCAGTAGACGCTGTTCGCGCCGAGGAACGCGAGGCTGGTGCCCCCGTCCAGTCCGACCTCGGTGGCGCGGCGCATCTCGGCCGACCAGTACTCGTCGTGCCCGCAGAACACCAGGCCCCGGTACCGGGCCGGGTCGAGCCGCCCGGAGTGCAGGTCGAAGCTGGTGGCGTAGCTGACGTCGTAGCGGTTGCGTTCCAGCCACCGGATCGCGGCCTCGTCGCGGTCGAAGTGGGTGGGCCGGCCCGCACCGGAGTACGGGCGGTCGAAGGACACCGCTCGTGCGCGCAGTGCCGGGTCGCGCCGCCCGTCGGCCCGGTAGCCGTTGTAGAGGCTCCTGCCGACCCGCCGGTCGCGCGGCCACTGGTTGTACGCCTGCCAGGTGGTCACCGGCAGCACCACGCAGAGCGCGGCCGGGCGCCGGTCGTCGCGTACCACGAACGGCGTGCAGGCCCGCCAGCCGCCGGCCGAGGTGAAGACCGCCTGGTAGAGGCCGGAGGTCCAGCCGTGCGGGACGGACAGGCGCCAGGACACCGGCCACCGGCAGTCGAGCACGCCGGTGTCCGGGTCGGCCACCGGCACCGGCTGCGGCACGCCGCGCAACTCGGGGCTGGTCAGCATCGTGCGGGCGCCCGCGCCGTCGTACCAGCCGAGGCGGTGCACGCTGATCCGGAACCGGCCGCCCGGGTTGACCGCGACGTGGAAGTCGATCTCCTCGCCGGGCGCGACGCTCGTCGTCGAGGCGTACCCCTGGATCTGGCGCCGCCGGTCGTCGGCGGCCCGGCCGCCGTGCTCGGGCCACCACGGCTCACCGGCGGCGCGGTTCTCCCGCTCGACGGGCGGTTCCGGCCACCGGGTGGGTGAGTCGTCGGGCCGGCCGCCGAGGACCGGGTCGAACGGGCCGAGCGCGGCGGCGGACGCGCCGCCGACGAGGAGGCCGAGTGCGGTACGCCGCCGAAGCCTGTCCATTGTGGTGCTCCGTTTCCCCGTTCGATCGGGGGAGACCGTAGCACCGGACGGCGGCAGTCCGGTGACCGATGTGGATCAGTCGAAGTAGCGGCGCAACTCCCGGGTGAGCACCTTGCCGGTGGCGTTGCGCGGCAGGTACTTCACGAACACCACGTCGCGGGGCACGGAGAAGCGGGCCAGGTAGCGCCGGACGTATTCGCGGACCGCCTCCGGGTCGAGCGTCTCGCCGGTGCGCAGCGCCAGGAACGCGGCCAGCCGCTGGCCGTAGCCGGGGTCCGGTACGCCGATCACGGCGACCTCGCGGACCTGCGGCAACCGGGCGATCAGATCCTCCACCTCGGACGGGAAGACGTTCTCGCCACCCGAGACGATCATGTCGTCGGCCCGGCCGTCGACGAAGAGCAACCCGTCGGCGTTCAGCCGGCCCAGGTCGCCGGTGTCCAGCAGGCCGTCGCGGCTCTCCCGGCCGGTGCCCGAGGTGTAGCCCTCGAACAGCATCTCGTTGCCCACGAAGATGCGCCCGACCTCGCCGTCGCGGACCGGCTGCCCGGTTCCGTCCAGGATGGCCAGCCGGGTGCCGTGCGGCGGCCGGCCCGCGGTGGTCGGCGCGGCGCGCAGCTCGGCCGGGCCGGCGATGGAGGCCCAGGAGACCTCGGTCGAGCCGTAGAGGTTGTAGAGCACGTCGCCGTACCGGTCCATGAACGCGGTGGCCAGGTTGCCGGGCAGCGCGGAGCCGCTGACCGCTACCACCTTGAGCGGTGGCCGGGGCTCCGGCGGCGCCACCTCCATGAGTCGTTGCAGCATCACCGGTACGGCGAACATCGCGTCGCACCGCTTGTCGGCGAGCGCGGCGAGCGTGGCGGCCGGGTCGAAGCGGCGGTGCAGCACGACTGTGGCGCGCAGCGCGAACGACACCTGGAGCGCGGCGTACCCCCAGGTGTGGAAGATCGGCGCGGCGATCATCACGGTGTTCTTCGCGTGCAGCGGGATGCGGTCGATGATGGACACCAACGGGCCGAAGCCGTGCGGGGTGGGCCGGCGGGCACCCTTGGGCGCGCCGGTGGTGCCGGAGGTGAGCACTATGGTGCGCCCGTCGCGCTCCGGCGGCTGGAGCTTCTCACCGGGGACCGCGGCGGCGATCAGCTCCTCCTGCCGCCGCTCGTCGATCCGGGGCAGCTCGGCCGGGAGGCCGAGGACACGCTCGGTGAACTCGCCGTCGTGCACCAGGACGCGCAGGCCCTGCTCCTCGGCCACAGTCACCAGTTGTGCGGCGGACAGCCCGGTGTTGACCAGGACGGCGTCCGCGCCGAGCAGCATCGCCGCCACTATCGCCTCGATCAGGCCGTGGTGGTTGCGGCAGAGCACGCCGACCCGGTCGCCGTTCTGCACGCTTAGGTGGGACCGCAGCGACCGGGCCAGCCGCTCGGAGCGGTCGAGCAGTTCCTGGTACGTCATGGTGGCGCCGCGCTCGTCGACGATCGCGACGCGGCCGGGATCGCGGGCGGCGGCCTGGCGCAGCTCCCCGGCGAGGCTCCAGCCCCATCGGCGCAGCGCGTTCAGCTGGGAGGCCACGCGGATCGGTGCGCCCGGGGTGAGCAGTCCACGTCGGGTAAGCGTGGCGGCGATGAACGGCAGGTCCACGGCGCAACTCCCTTCGCGTTCGTGGTTCGTCGACCAGGCTCCGCACGGGTCGGCCGTCCGCCTCGGCATGATCTTGTGCCCGATCGCGGTGCGGGTCGGCCCGGGGAGCGGCGACCCGGCCGTCGACGGCACGAGGCGTCGTCGACGGCCGGGCCGCGGCCCGCCTTCGGTCAGCGGATCTGCATCCCGGAGACGGCCCGGGATATGACCAGCCGCTGGATCTCGGAGGTGCCCTCGAAGATGGTGTAGATCTTGGCGTCGCGGTACCACCGCTCGACCGGGTGGTCGCGCAGGAAGCCGGCGCCGCCGAGGAGCTGGACCGCCTTGTCGGTCACCGAGACGGCCACCTCACCGGCCTTGAGCTTGGACATCGAACCCTCGCCGGCGGTGAACGGCCGGTTGTTGCGGCCCATCCAGGAGGCGCGCCAGACCAGCAGCCGAGCCGCGTCGATCTCCGTCTTCATGTCGGCGAGCGCGAACGCCACCGCCTGATTCTCGATGATCGGGCGTCCGAACTGGACCCGCTCCTTGGCGTAGTCCAGGGCGTACTCGTAGGCGGCGCGGGCCACGCCGAGCGCCTGCGCGCCGACTGTCGGGCGGGACAGCTCGAACGTCCGCATCGCCGCCTGGCCGGAGGCGCGCTGCCCGGACCGGGCGCGGGCCAGCCGCTCGTCGAGCGCGTCCTTGCCGCCGAGCAGGCAGCGGCCGGGCACCCGGACGTCGTCGAGGAAGACGTCGGCGGTGTGCGAGGCGCGCAGCCCGAGCTTGCGCAGCTTGCGGGTGGCGGTCAGGCCGGGCGTGCCGGGGGGTACGACGAACGCGGCCTGGCCGCGCGAGCCCAGCTCCGGCTCGATCGAGGCGGTGACCACGTGCACCCCGGCGATTCCGCCGTTCGTGGCGTACGCCTTCTGCCCGTTGATCACCCACTCGTCGGTGGCCTCGTCGTAGACGGCGCGGGTCCGCATCGAGCCGACGTCGGATCCGGCCTCCGGCTCGCTCGTGCAGAACGCGGCGACGGCCGGGGAGTCGACGTCGCCGAAGCACTGCGGCACCCATTCGACGAGCTGGTCGGGGGTGCCGGCGCCGTAGATCGCGGCGACCGCGAGGGAGGTGCCGAAGATGCTCAGGCCGATGCCGGCGTCACCCCAGAAGAGTTCCTCGCTGGCGATCGGCAGGGAGAGGCCGGTGGGGTCGGCCCAGCAGGTGGCGAGGAACTCGAACCCGTACAGGCCGACCTTCGCGGCCTCCTGGATGATCGGCCACGGGGTCTCCTCCCGGGCGTCCCACTCGGCCGCGGCCGGGCGCACGACCTCGGCGGCGAAGCCGTGCACCCAGTCGCGAAGGTCCCGCTGTTCCTCGTTCAGGTCGAGCGAGAACTCGGCCATGTCAGGCCTTGGGGATGTCGAACAGGTTGGCGATGTT
The DNA here is from genome assembly GCF_019038635.1 of Micromonospora sp. WMMB482. Classification (NCBI taxonomy): domain Bacteria; kingdom Bacillati; phylum Actinomycetota; class Actinomycetes; order Micromonosporales; family Micromonosporaceae; genus Micromonospora; species Micromonospora sp. WMMB482. The sequence goes on from NZ_JAHOPD010000020.1 coordinate 2,609,789, forward strand.
GGCGGCCAGGCCCAGGTCGCCCTTGGCCTTCAGCTTGCCGGTCATGAACATCATCACCGGGTTGGCGCCACCGGAGACGATCTTCAGGAACTCGACCGGGCCCATGGTGAGGCTCAGCTTCGGGTCGCGGGTGGCGGTCTCCGAGACGGTGCAGGTGCCGTTTTCGATGACGATCTCGTAGGTGTCGGTGCCACCGTCCGGGCGGCCGGTGATGTTCCAGTGGATGACCGCGTTCGTGGCACCGGCGCGATCGGCGCGGAACAGCGTGGGCATCCGGTTGAAGACCTCGCTGAGGATCTTGCCGCGCGCCTCGCCGGACATGATCTCGGCGATCTTGGCGTCCGGCGTGGACTTGACCAGCTGCGCGAACTCCTTCGGGCCGACGTTCGCGAAGTTGGCCGGGTCGAAGTCAGTCATGGGGGATTGCACCTCTCGGGCGGGGCCGACTTTGGTTACTCTCGCGTAACCTTACGCACGGGTAGGTATGCTCGCAAGGGTGTCCAGCACGCCGACCTTCAAGCGCCTCCCTCGGGCCGTACGCGAGCAGCAGATGCTCGACGCGGCGGTGAAGGTGTTCTCCCGCCAGGGCTTTCACGCCGCCAGCATGGACGAGATCGCCGACGACGCCGGCATCTCCAAGCCGATGGTGTACGCCTACCTCGGCACCAAGGAGGAACTCTTCATCGCCTGCCTGCACCGGGAGAGCACCCGGATGATGGAGGCGATCGCCGGCGCCGCCGCCCCCGACCTGCCCGCCGACGAGCGGCTCTGGCGCGGGCTGCGCGCGTTCTTCGGCTTCGTCGGCGCGCACCGGGACGGCTGGGCGGTGCTCTACCGGCAGGCCCGCGGCTCCCAGCCGTTCGCCGCCGAACTGGCCGCCATGCGCGGCCGGCTCGTCGAGGTGGTCGCCGGAATGCTCGACCACGCGCTGCGCGCCTCCGGCCGCGAGGTCGGCGCCACCGACCTGGAGGTGGTCGCGTACGGGCTGGTCGGCGCCAGCGAGTCGCTCGCCGACTGGCTGGCCGACCACCCCGAGGCCGACGCCGGCAAGACCGCGACCCGGATGATGAACGTGGCCTGGCTCGGCGCCGACCAGTTGCTGCGCGGCGTCACCTGGCACCCGCCTACCGCGTAAGGAAGGGCCCCCTCTTAACGCCTGCGGTAGAGGAAGGGCCCCTTTTTAACACCTGCGGCGCGCGGCGGCCCCGCACCCAGCGCACCACCTCCACCACGAGCGTCACGGTCAGGGCCAGCCCCAGACCGAACAGCAGTCCCCGGACCGGATCCTGCTCGAAGGCGAGCCTGCCGAGGTAGCCGACCGACGCCGAGTAGGTGCCCCAGGTCGCGGCGGCGAGCGCGTCGAAGGCGAGGAACCGCCGCCGGGGAAAGCGGGTCGCGCCCATGGTGAGGGTGACGGCGGTCCGGCCACCCGGCACGTACCGGGCGACGGTGAGGATGAGCCCGCCGCGCACGGCGATCCCCCGCCGGGCCCGGTCCACCGCAGCCCGCCGACGGCTCTCCCGTGGCAGCCGGTCCAGCAGCCGCGCCCCGCCGTGCCGGCCGATCGCGTAGGACACGTGGTCGCCGAACAGCGCGCCGAGCGCCGCCACGCCGATCACCAGCGGCAGGTCCGGCTGGCCGGTGGCCGCGAAGACGCCCGCGGTGATGACGGCTGTCTCGCTCGGTACGACGGGGAAGAACCCGTCCACCACGGCGATGGCGAACAGCGCCAGATAGACCCAGGGCGACGAGATCGTGTCGTGGAGCAGTTCGACAGTGGCATCCATGGCGTCGATGCTGGTCCGGCCGGGCGCAGACGGAATCTGTCGTCGGTCGGCCCGGAGGGTCCACCTTCGTCGTGCCGTACCCCGAGGTGGTCTCGGGGTCGGCACCCAACCCTCCCCGAGCCCGGTGCCGTCGCGGACCCGCCGGGCCTAGGCTCGTCAGGTGACCGCCTGGCCGGGCGCCGTCCGGCGGGTCGAACCGTACCTGCCGGTGCTGCTGGCCGGGACGGTGGCCGCCGCCACCTGGGCCTCGGCGACCGGCGGGCTCGGCGTGCGGTCGCCGTTGCCCGGGCCGCTGCTCGTGGTCGCCGCGCTCGCCGTGGGCGCGTCCGTGCTCGCGCCGCGCCGCTGGGTGTCTCCGGCCGTGGCCGCGGCGGGCTGGCTGATCCTGGCCGCCTGGCCGGCCGTCGTGGTCGCGTCCTGGCGGGCGGGCAGCGGTCTGCGGGGCCGCTGCCTGGCCGCGTACCTGATGGGGGCCTTGCCCGTCCTGGCCGCGGGCGTGGCGGTCGGCGTCGTGGCGGGCGGGGAACGTCGGCTGGTCGCCGCCACGGCCGGCAACGCGGTGGCGTTCTACGCCTGGTTGGTGGTCTTCCCGGCGATGGCCGGACTCTGGATCCGGGCCCGCCGGGACGCCGTCGCCGCCCTGCGGGACCGGGCCGAGCGGCTAAGGCGGGAGCAGGAGGCGCGTGCCGACCGGGTACGGGCCGACGAACGGGCCAGGATCGCGCGGGAGATGCACGACGTCGTGGCGCACCGGGTCTCGCTCATGGTGGTGCACGCGGGTGCCCTGGAGGTGACCACCGCCGATCCCGCCACTGTCGAGACGGCCGCGTTGATCCGGTCCACGGGCCGGGCCGCCCTGACCGACCTGCGGGAGGTGCTCGGCGTGCTGCGTCAGGAACGGCCGCTCCCGGCCCCGGGTTGGGACATGGTCGACGACCTGGTCCGTGAGTCGCGCGCGGCCGGACTGCGGGTGAGCCGGGTGGACGAGGGAACGCCCGGGCCGGTGCCGGGCGCGGTGGCCCGGACCGTGCACCGGGTGGTGCAGAAAGGGCTGACGAACGTGCGGAAACACGCCCCGGACGCGGCGGTCGACGTGCGCCTGCGGCACCCGTGGTCGGCGAGGCCGCGGACGGAGCCGAGGCGCTGGCCGCCACCGTGCGGTTGCGCCCCGACGTGGTGCTGCTCGACGTTCGCATGCCCGGCGTCGACGGGCTGGCCGCTGCCCCCGGGATCGTGGCCGCCGGACCGAAGGTGGTCATGCTGACCACCTTCGACCTGAACGAGTACGTGCACGAGGCGCTCCGGGCCGGCGCGGTCGGTTTCCTCCTCAAGGACACGCCACCCCGGGAACTCGCCGCCGCCGTACGGACCGTCGCCGCCGGGAACGCCATGCTCGCGCCGACGGTGACCCGGCGACTGATCAGTTCGTTCGCCGAGCGCGGCCCGGCCCGCCGGGAGGCCGCCCGGCAGAGGCTGTCCCGGCTCACCGAGCGGGAGGCGGTGATCGTCCGCGAGGTGGCCCGGGGGGGACGGGAACGCCGAGGTGGGCCGCCGGGTCGGCGCCAGCGAGGCGACCGTGAAGACGCACGTCAGCCGTGCGCTGGCCAAGCTCGGTATGGCGAACCGGGTGCAACTCGCCATCCTCGTGCACGACGCCGACCTGCTGGATTGACGGCCCCGGAACCGCGCCGGATCGGGCCGCGGAGGGGTCAGCGGCGGGCAGCCCGGGCACGTGCTCTGCGCCGGCCCCAGCGGACGGCCTCGAACAGGCCGGTGACGGCCAGCGAGATGGCGACGCCGGCGAGCAGCCCGGACAGCGGATTGTGCTCGAACGCCAGGCCGCCGAAGTAGCCGAGCAGCCCGCAGTAGATCCCCCAGGTGGTGCACGCCAGGCCGTCGTACAGCAGGAACGCGCGCGCCGGGTAGCGGACCGCGCCCATGGTCAGCGTGACCGCGGTCCGGCCGCCGGGGACGTACCGGGCGGTGGTCAGGATCATCCCGCCGCGCCTGTCGACCGCCCGGCGGGCCCACTCCGAACTGGCCCGCCGCCTGCTGTCCGCCGGGAAGCGGGCCAGCCGGTGCGCGCCGCCGCCGCGCCCGATCGCGTACGAGATGTGGTCGCCGACGAGCGCGCCGAGCGCGGCGGTCACGATCACCAGCGCCAGGTTCGGCTCACCGCCGGCCGCGAAGACCCCCGCGGTGATCACCACAGCCTCGCCCGGTACGGCCGGGAAGAACGCGTCGACCGCGGTGACCGCGATGATCACCAGGTACACCCACGGCGACGTCACCGTGTGGTGCAGCAGGTCGAGCACGTCCCCCATGCACCCATGCTCGGGGGTGCGGTGTTAAACAGGGGCCCTTCCCCTGCAAAAGGCGTTAACAAGGGGCCCCTCCTTCTCCTGCGCCGTGGGGCCGTGCGACGTGAGCACCACCGGGGCGCCCAGCGCCTCCGAGACCGCAGCCGGCCAGTCGGCGGGCGCCGAGTCCAGCACCGGCCGCGCCCGCAGCAGCCGCTGCGTGAGCGCCGCCTGTCGGTCCAGGTCACCGGCCGGCCCGGGGACGAGCCGGTCGATGCCCTCGTACCGGCGGCAGATCCGCAGTTCCGGACCGGCCAGGTCGACGTGGGTGAGCGCCAGCCCGTCCACGCCACCGGCCACCTCCAGCGCGTACCGGTGGGCGACCGCGTCGAAGTGCCCGAACCGGAACCGGCCCTGCCAGGGGTTCGTCCCGTTGTGCCGGTCGGTGAACGGCAGCGCCGCGTCCTCGGTGACCAGCGGCCCGGGACCGTGCCGGGTGGTGGTGGTCCGCAGCACGCCGAGCCGCTGCGCGGTCCCGGCCATGCCCGCCTCGGCGAGCAGCGTCTCGGCGTTGGCGAACGTCGTGGTGCTCCACGTCGTGTACGGGTGGAAGCCGTGCCACTCGTCCAGCAGCACCCCCTGCGCGCCCTCGAACACGCAGGTGCCCTCGCGCAACGCGGATGCCAGCCAGGTCCGGTCGACGATCGCCACCCGCCGCGCGAAGGCCGCGTACGCGGGCAGGCAGTCGTCCACCGGCGGCGCGTCCAGCGGTCCCAGCTCGGCGGTGAGCCGGTCGCGCAGCGCGGTCAGCCGCATGCGCAGCACCACCGGCCGGCGGCAGTCGGCCACCCGGGGCGCCTCGTCGGGGTGGGCGAGGCCGTACGCGACCGCCTCGCCCACCCCGAGCCCGCAGGAGCCGTGCCGGTCGGCCCCCCGGGCGATCTCCCGGGCGCGGTTCGCGGCCCGGTGGTACGGGGTGGCGAGCAGCGCCTCCCCGTCCACTGTCAGACGGTCGAGCGCGTCGGGCACGCCGACCGACGCGAGGTGGTCGGCCTCGGCGGCCAGCGTCAGCGGGTCCACCACCACGTGCCGCGCCAGGTGTGTGCGCACCCCGGGACGGAACGTCCCGGCGCCGAACTGCGCGAACGTGTGGTGCCTCCCGTCGCGCAGGACGACGTTGTGCGCCGCCTGCGCGCCCCCGTTGAACCGGACCACCGTGTGCACCTGCCGGGTGGCGCAGAGCAGATCCACCACGGTGCCCTTGCCGGCGTCGCCGTAGCCGAGGTCGACCACCATCACGTGGTTCACAGCCGGGTGACCCCGCTTCCGCCGTCGGCCGGGCTGAACGGCAGCGTCGCCACCGTGCGCCGGCCCGAGCCGAGCCGGGCCAGGGCCTTCGAGACCGTGCGGGTGGCGGTGGAGCCGGCCCGGTCCAGGTCGCGCAGCCCGGCGTCCAGGTCGATGGCCTGCTCGCCGAGGCCGACGGTGAGCGCGATCGTCTCGCAGACCGCGTCCAGGTCGTCCAGCTCGACCGCGTTCTGCCCGAGCAGGCCGCGCCAGAAGTCCAGCACCTTGCGGTTGCCCGCGTAGTGGCTGCCGGCGGGCAGCAGGTAGTAGGTGTCCCAGCGCGCGGTCACCTCGTCCACCATCTGGCGGACCGGGATGTCCTCGCCCAGGCCGTCGCCGATCAGCCGGCTCACCTCGGCGGTCTTCACCGCCGGGTACGCCAGCTCGTCGCCGATGATGAACAGGTAGCCGCGCCGGCCGCGCTTGTCCCAGCTGTCGGTGGCCGTGTGCCGGGCCATGAAGTAGAGCGCCAGCTCGTACGACTCCATCATCTGGCCGCCACCGCCGCCCTCGAGCACGATCCGGCCGAGGTCGTCGTCCATCCGGTTGTCGGACTCGAACTGCCCGACCTGCAACGGCACCCGGTCGCAGGTGGCGTCGCCGATCGCGCCGAACATGACCTGCGGATCCTTCGCGTACCCCTGGCGCAGCAGCAGGCCCAGCAGCTGCGGCAGCTTGCTCTGCAGCACCCGGGGCACGTGCCCCATCGAGCCGGTGACGTCGAACAGCACGGCGATCGGCGTCGACTGCGGGTGCTCGGCCGAGTCGCGGCTCTCCCGCAGCGCGTCGCGCGGGTCGAGCGCCGGGTGCACCTTGCGGGCGCCGCTGTCGCTGTAGGAGAACGCGCTCTTGCCGGTGCGGCGCCGGTAACGGTCGGCGGCGTCGTACACGTCGGTGGACCAGATTCCACTGCCCATGGCAGCCTCCCTACGGGTTGAGGGTGAAGGGTCGGAAGGTGCGCGGGCCGTACAGCCGGTGCAGCACCTCGTCCAGTTCGCGCAGCAGCCGCCAGGCGTCGTCCGGCCGGCTGGCGAGCGCGGTGCCCTGGCAGCCGCCGGCGAAGGTGCGCAGCTCGCGCGGCGTGCGGTCGTCCATCAGCCAGGTCATGCAGCGGGCGGCGAGCGCGATGTCGGTGCCGGGGCCGCACTGCCGCTTCGCGGCGACCTCCGGCGGGTACCAGTCCTCGTGGCCGGGCACCAGCGCCGGCACGAGCCCGCCCGGCTCGGCGGAGAAACACCAGTCCACGAGCACCAGGCCGTGCGCGTCCGGCTCGATCAGGACGTGCCGGGGCAGCACCGCGCCGTGCACCACGCCGGCCCGGTGGGCCAGGCCGAGCGCCACGAGCAGCCGCCGCCACATCCAGGCCGCGTCGCGCGGGTCCACCCCGTCCGGGTACGCGCGGCGCACGTCGTCCAGGCTGTGCAGCCCGGGTACGGTCACCAGCTCGTTGACCTGCCGTTGCACGCCCGTCGACGGGTCGCGCGCCGGGTAGGAGTCGACGAGCCGGGGCACGTACGCGAGGTGCCGGGCGTCGCCGTGCTCGGCGATCCGGCGCAACGCGCGCGCCTCGCGGGCCATCAGGTCGTTGTCGCCGGGGTGCCGGCACACCTTGGCCAGGTGATAAGAAGGGGCCCCTCCTCTACCGGAGGCGTTAACAGGGGGCCCTTCCTTACGTTCGTGCAGGGTGGCGACGTCGCCGGTGTACGCGGGGGCGGGCGTGCGCCAGCGCGTGGTGACGGCGACGAGCGCTTCGGCGGCGGCGGTGCGTACGCCCGGGTCGGCCGCGCCCAGGCGGTCGGGGTGCAGCGCGCCGACCAGTTCGCGGTAGCGGCGGGCCGGCTCCTGCGTGCCGAACAGGTCGGCGTCGGTGCGCGCGGCCGTGACCAGCCGGATCGCCTCCTCGGTCCTCACCGCACCGTCTCCTCCCGGGCGGGGCGCAGCAGCGCCGGGTGCAGCAGCCGGGCGTCTCCGGCGCGGTAGAGCTTGGCCCGGGGGCCGCCGCGCGGGCCGCCGCGTTCGGTGCTGGCGCCGGTGCTCTCCACGAAGCCGGGCACCGAGAGCACCTTGCGGTGGAAGTTGCCGGCGTGCAGCGGGTGGCCCCAGACCGTCTCGTAGACCTCCCGCAGCTCGGTGACTGTGAACTCGGGGGCGAGGAACCGGGTGGCCAGCGGCGTGTACTCCAGCTTGGAGCGGGCGCGTTCCAGGCCGTCGTCGATGATCCGGCCGTGGTCGAAGGCGAGCTGCCGGCTGGTCAGCGCGGTCACCGGCAGCCAGATCGCCTCGTCGGCGTCGGTGTCGGCGACCGGGTCGGGCAGGTCGGGGGCGAACGCCAGGTGCGCGACCGAGACGACCCGCATGCGGGGGTCGCGGTCCGGGGCGCCGTAGCTGCCGAGCTGTTCCAGGTGCACCCGGCGCAGGCGCTCGCCGCCGAGGCCGGTCTCCTCGGCCAGCTCGCGGCGGGCGCCCGCGGCCAGGTCCTCGTCCGGGTGGACGAAGCCGCCGGGCAGCGCCCAGTGCCCCGCGTAGGGCGGTGCGCCGCGGCGGATCAGCAGCAGGTGCAGCGCGCCCTCGCGGATGGTCAGCGCGACCACGTCGACGGTGACGGCGACCGCCGGATAGTCCCGGGGGTCGTATCCGGCGAGGAACTCCTGCTCGTTCACGGCCACTCACTCTCAGGTTGAGAACAACTCAATCTGAGAACAACTTAGCGCCGAAAAGAGGGGACGGCAAGTCCCCTCCTTCCCTCAGCGCACGGAACCGACCAGATGCGGCCTTCCGTCCCGGGCGCTGTGCAGCGCGAAGTCCCAGCCCGCGCCGGTCGCGGAGGCGCTGAACGCGACAGTGGACGGCAGCGGCACCGGCAGCTTGAACGACACGTCCACGGTGTACGACTCGGGCAGCCGCGGCTCCAGCGCGGCCAGGCAGCGGGCCTTGCTCCACATGCCGTGCGCGATCGGGCGCGGGAAGCCGAACAGCCGCGCGCCCAGCTTCGAGGTGTGGATCGGGTTGTGGTCGCCGGAGACGCGTGCGTAATCCGTACCGACCCGGGGCGTCACCCGCCACCGGGCCGAGGTGGCCGGCGGCGCCGGGCGGTCACCCCGGTCGCGCCGCGGGCCGCCGCCCGCGGCGCGCTCCTTCCCGAGGTACGTGGACACGCCGCGCCAGACCTCCTCGCCCTCGATCGACCCGACCAGCACCACGTCGAGCTGGCGGCCCCGCTCGTGCGGGCGCAGGTTCTCCGCGTACGTGTGGAAGTCGACTGTCTCGCCGGCCTCGACCGGGCGGTGCACGGTGATCCGGTTGGCCACGTGCACCACGCCGGTGAGCGGGATCGGGAAGCCCGGGCTCGTCATCAGCCGCAGCGACAGCGGAAACCCGAGCACGTGCAGGTACGTCGCCGGCAGCCGGTCGGTCAGCCGGAAACCGCACACCCGGTCGTAGTCCGCCAGGTGCCTCGGATCCACAGCCACCCCGGAGACGCCCAGTTCAAGCCCCGGCACGTCCGTCCCACGCCGCCCCCCGACCCCGGGCACCGCTCCCAGCAGCGCACGCCGATACAGCGCCCCACTGGCAGGCAGCCGCTCCAGCACAACCCGCCTTCGCCCCGCGCCCCGGCCCGCCCCCTCACCCGCGCCCTCACCCGGTCGATCATGAGGTTGGCTGCCTTGTGGATCTCCGGAGGTGCCGTCAACCTCATGATCGACGGGGGTCGCGCGGGCCTGGGTGCGGGCGAGGGCGGCGGCTCGGGCTGCGGTGAGGTCGCGGGTGGGGCCCTCGATCAGGTCGTGCAGGCTCAGGTCGTCGTCCTCATGGTCCTTCGCCATCACGCCCCCAGCAGGCTCTGGCCGCAGACCCGGACCACGTTGCCACTCACCGCGCCGGTCGCCGGCCAGGAGAGCCAGCCGATCGTCTCGGCCACGTCCACCGGCAGGCCGCCCTGGGCCATGCTGTTCATCCGCCGTCCCGCCTCGCGGATCGTCAGCGGGATACGCGCGGTCAGCCGGGTCTCGATGAAGCCCGGCGCCACCGCGTTCAGGCTGATCCCGCGCTCGCGCAGTACCGGGGAGAGCGAGTCGACAAGGCCGATCACGCCGGCCTTGCTCGTCGCGTAGTTGGTCTGCCCCCGGTTGCCGGCGATCCCGGCGATCGACGAGACCGACACGATCCGGCCACCGGCCGGGATCAGGTCGCGTTCCAGCAGCACGTCGTTGATGCGCTCCTGGCTGGACAGGTTCACGTCGATCACCGAGTCCCACCGGTCGGCGTCCATCCGGCCCAGCGTCTTGTCCCGGGTGATGCCCGCGTTGTGCACCACCACGTCGACCCGGCCGTGCCGGGACGCCAGATGCTCCGCCAGCCGGGCCGGCGCGTCGGGCGCGGTCAGGTCGAGCTGCACCGCGCTGCCGCCGATGTCGTTGGCGACGGCGGCCAGCTCGTCCCCGGCCGCCGGGATGTCCAGCGCCACCACCTGGGCGCCGTCGCGGGCCAGCACCTTCGCCAGCGCCGCGCCGATGCCCCGGGCCGCGCCGGTCACCAGCACCACCTGCCCGTCCAACGGCCGGTCCCACTCGGCCGGTGCGACGGCGGTGCCGGTGCCGACGCGGACCACCTGGCCCGAGACGTACGCGGACCGGCCGGAGAGCAGGAACCGGAGCGTGGACTCCAGGCTCACCGGCGTGCCGGCGTCACCCTCGCGGGTCACGTAGACGAGCTGGGCGGTCGCGCCCCGGCCGAACTCCTTGCCGATGCTGCGGGTCAGGCCCTCCAGCGCACGCTGGGCGGTAGCCTCCCGGGGAGAGCCGCACTCGGCCGGCGGGGTGCCCAGCACGATCACCCGGCCGCTGGGCAGCAGCGAGCGGGCCTGCGGGTGGAAGAAGTCGTAGAGCTGGCGCAGCCCGGCGGAGTCGGTGATGCCGCTGGCGTCGTACACCAGGGCCGCGAAGCGGCGGTCGGCGTCGTGGGCGGCGACCGGGTCGGCCAGCTCGACCCCGGCGGCGGTCAGGATCTTGCCGGCCGGCTCGGCGATCCGGCCGCCGGCCGAGGAGCCGAGCAGGACCGGCCCGGGAACGAGCGGGTCGCCCGGCGTGTGCCGGCGCAGTCGGGGCGGGTCGGGCAGCCCGAGGCGCTTGACCAGCGCGCGACCGGCCCCCGTCTGGACGAAGCTCGCGTACCTGTCGGTCATAGGCGTAGCCTACTGGCGAGTAGGGTTCGGGCAACAGTTTCGAGGGAGGTCGATCGTGCAGAGTGTCCGGCGGGTCGCGGTCATCGGGGGCAACCGCATCCCCTTCGCCCGGTCCAACTCGCGCTACGCGCACGCGTCGAACGCGGACATGCTCGGCGCGGCGCTCGACGGGCTGGTCGCCCGGTTCGGGCTGGCCGGCGAGCGGGTCGGCGAGGTCGTGGCCGGCGCGGTGCTCAAGCACTCCCGCGACTTCAACCTCACCCGCGAGGTGGTGCTCGGCTCCCGGCTCGACCCGCACACCCCCGCGTACGACATCCAGCAGGCCTGCGGCACCGGACTGGAGGCGGCCATCCTGGTCGCCAACAAGATCGCCCTCGGACAGATCGAGGTCGGCATCGCCGGCGGCGTCGACACCACCTCGGACGCGCCGCTCGCCGTCAACGAGGACATGCGGCGCACGCTGCTCCAGCTCAACTCGGCCCGTACACTCGGCGAACGGCTCAAGATCGCGGCGAAGCTGCGCCCACACCAGCCGTTCAAGCCGGACATCCCGCGCAACGCCGAGCCGCGTACCGGGCTCTCAATGGGTGAGCACGCGGCCCGGACCGCGCTGCGCTGGAACGTGGACCGGACCGCGCAGGACGAACTGGCGCTGCGCTCGCACCAGCGGCTCGCCGCCGCGTACGACAAGGGGTTCTTCGACGACCTGATGACCCCCTACCTGGGACTGACCCGCGACCAGAACCTGCGCCCGGACAGCAGCCTGGAGAAGCTCGGCTCGCTCAAGCCGGTCTTCGGCGCCTCCGGCGCGGACGCCGAGCGGGCCACCATGACCGCCGGCAACTCCTCGCCGCTCACCGACGGCGCGTCGACTGTGCTGCTCGCCTCCGAGGAGTGGGCCACGGCGCACAACCTGCCGGTGCTGGCCTGGTTCTCCTGGTCCGAAGCTGCCGCCGTCGACTTCGTGCACGGCGACGAGGGCCTGCTGATGGCCCCCACGTACGCGGTGCCCCGGATGCTGGCCCGGGCCGGGCTGAGCCTGCAGGACTTCGACTTCTACGAGATCCACGAGGCGTTCGCCTCGCAGGTGCTGGCGACGCTGGCGGCCTGGGAGTCGCCGGAGTTCTGCAAGGAGCGCCTCGGTCTGGACGCCCCGCTCGGCTCGATCGACCGGGACAAGCTCAACGTCAACGGCTCGTCGCTGGCAGCCGGGCACCCGTTCGCCGCCACCGGCGGCCGGATCGTCGCCACGCTCGCCAAGCTGCTGGACCAGAAGGGGAGCGGGCGCGGCCTGATCTCCATCTGCGCCGCAGGCGGGCAGGGCGTGACAGCGATCCTGGAGCGCTGACGACGACGCCCGCCCGGGGTGGCTCCCCGGGCGGGCGTCGGCGGTGCGAGCATCAGCCCCCGACTGTGAACTTCTCCCACGGGCCGATCGTGGTGCGGTTGGCGATCAACGGCTTGGCGCCCGCACTCTCGGCACTGACGTAGCGGTTGTTGATCGTCGCCTTGAGGCTGACCGTGCCGTCCGCGTTGCGGACCAGGACGAACGTCTCCCAGGCGCCGGCGCTGGTGCGGTTGGCGATCAGTGGCTTGGTGCCGGTGCCGTCCGCGCAGACGACCTTGCCGTTGGCCTGGGCGAGGAGTGCGACCTTGCCGTTGCCCAGGTCGAGGACGTCGAACCGCTCCCACACACCTGCTGTGGCACGGTTCGCGACCAGCGGCTTCGCGCCGGCGCTCTCCGCGCTGACGAACTGCCCGTTCGCGCCCGCCTTCAGGGTGCGGTTCGCGTCGGCCGGGTTGACTCGGTAAAACTTCTCCCGGGTGCCGATCGCGGTGGCCGTCGCGACGAGTTGAGCGCTCCCGTTGACGCCCACGTACGCCCGGCCGCTCCAGCGCAGGCTGATCGTGCCGTCCGCGTTGGTGACCAGGTCGAAGGTCTGCTCGTCCGTGACCACCGGGCTGTTCGGCAGGATGGCGCCGCTGTTGACCAGGTACCGTCCGACCGAGCGGGACAGCACGGCGACGCGCCCGTTGCCCGCATCGGCCAGGTCGAACTGCCCGTCGCCGGCCAACGTGGCCTTGTCGGCGGTCAGGACCCGCCCTGCCGTGGCGGACGTGTAGCGCAGGTTGACGAGGGCGAGCAGACCGATCGTGCCGGTACGCCGCAGGACGCTGATGCCCTGAGTGGCGGTGCCGGTCCGGTTGTCGGACCCCGAGACCGTCACCGAGACGGTGTAGTCGCCGGTGGTGGCGTAGGCGTGCGAGGCGACCGGCTTGTCCGAGGTGACCACCGTGCCGTCACCGAAGTCGAAGACGTACCTGGAGATCGGCCGGTACCCGGGAAGCGAGAGGGAGGCGTCGGCGGTGACGGTGCGGGTGCCCAGATCCAGTTTCGTCTCGACCCAGGCGCGCGGGGCGCCCAGATATTCGGTCACTCCGCGATCTGCCCATGGCATCGGGCCTGCGCCGGTGTTGGGCCGGTTCGGGTTGTCGGCACGGGCGTTGCCGGCGCGGTCGGTGGCCTGGAAGCCCGGTGCTGCGGAGTTCGCCGAGTCCTCCGCCTCGGTGGCGTAGGACGTGTCCAGGTCGTGCGCGGCCTGCCCGGACGCGAGCCGGAAGGCCTGCAGGCCCATCCGGGTGCCGTTCCACGAGTAGGCCGTGTCGGACGGTGAGCTGAAATGGTAGGTGTTGTTGTAGTCCACCACGGTGCTGCTGGCGGCGGCGTCGAAGAGTCCGATCTCCACGCCGGGCGGATCCGCCGGGTCGCAGTAACTTCGGGTGGTGATCCCGTTCGAGGTCATGATGTTGTTCTGCACGGAGACGCCGGTGGCATCGCCGTCCACCCGGATGCCGTCGCCGCAGTGGTCGCGTACGTAGTTGTTGGTGATCGCTGTCCGGGTGGCCCCACGGACGTGAATCCCCAGTCCGGCTCCGCTCTGGACCTGGGTGTTGGCGACGACGGTGTCCGCCGCCGCCGGGCCGATCGCGATTCCGGCGCCGGTGAACGCGCCGACGGTGCTGTTCAGGATCGTGTTTCCTGGTCCGTCGATCCGGATGCCGACGTTTGGTTCGGCGACCTTGTAGGTTCCGCCCACGGTGGCGGAGCTGACGACGACACCGGTGGTCGCCGTGTCCATGCTGATGCCACTGGTCGGCACCGCGCCCTTGACGACGATCTGGGTCAGCGTCGTCCGGCTCACGGCTGCGAGCCGGACGATCGGTGCGGTGGCCGTGTCCGCCGGAAGGAAGCTGCCGCCCTGCACTGTCAGCCCGGACACGTCGGCGAGGTCGAGGGCGGGGCCGTCGGCGGTCTTGGCCACCCGGATGTTCTGGAGCACGATGTCGTGCTGGCCGTGCACGACGACACCGGCGGTGGGGCCGTTGATCGTGGCGGTACCGCTGGCGACGATGGTGATCGGCTGCTCGGGGGTGCCGGAGCGGCCGACGGTGACCCTTTCCGGGTAGGTGCCCTGGCTGACGTCGACGGTCTGGCCCGGTTCGACACGGGCCACCGCCGGATTGATGGAGCAGAACGGCGTGGCCAGAGTGCCGGGGCCGGTGTCTGAGCACGCCGCCGCCGTCTGGCGGACGTAGATGGTGGTCGTGTCGGCCGCCTGGGAAGGCGCGGCGAGGGCCAGCAGGGAACCGCCGGTCAGCACGGTGGTGGTGAGCCCGGCGAGAAGAGGTCTGTGCATGTGAACCTCGGTCGAGGAGTGAAGGCCCTGAGTGGGACCGGGCAACATGATCCGCGACTTGTCGGGTCCGCGCAGCCCTTGCGGACGTATCGGACGCGGTCGTCGGGCAACCGGTCGTGCTGGACCGGGTACCGGCGTCGCCAGGGCCGGCCCGGGCCTCATGAAAGACTGAGGTACGTGACGACGATCCCGAACGTGCTCGCCAACCGGTACGCCTCGCCCGAACTGGTCGCCCTCTGGTCGCCGGAGGAGAAGGTCCGGATGGAGCGCCGGCTCTGGCTGGCGGTGCTCAAGGCCCAGCGTGACCTCGGTGTGCCGGTGCCGGACGGGGTGGTCGAGGCGTACGAGCGGGTGGTCGACCAGGTCGACCTGGCCTCGATCGCGGCGCGGGAGCGGGTCACCCGGCACGACGTGAAGGCCCGGATCGAGGAGTTCAGCGCGCTCGCCGGACACGAGCACGTGCACAAGGGGATGACCTCCCGCGACCTCACCGAGAACGTCGAGCAGCTCCAGATCCGTGCCTCGCTGGAGCTGATCCGGGACCGGGTGGTCGCCACGCTGGCCCGGCTGGGCTGGCACGCGGGCGAGTACTCGGCCCTCGTCATGACCGGCCGGTCGCACAACGTCGCCGCGCAGGCCACCACGCTCGGCAAGCGCTTCGCGTCGGCGGCCGAGGAACTGCTCATCGCGTATGAGCGGTTGGAGGACCTGATCGGCTGGTTCCCGCTGCGCGGGATCAAGGGGCCGGTGGGCACCGCCGCCGACCAGCTCGACCTGTTCGACGGCGACGCCGGCAAGGTGGCCGAGCTGGAGCGCCGGGTGGCCGAGCATCTGGGGTTCAGCCGGGTGCTGGACAGCGTGGGCCAGGTCTACCCGCGTTCGATCGACATGGCTGTCGTCGCCGCGCTGGCCCAGGTGGCCGCCGCGCCGTCGTCGCTGGCCACCACGATCCGGCTCATGGTGGGCCAGGAGCTGGTCACCGAGGGTTTCAAGCCGGGCCAGGTCGGCTCCAGCGCCATGCCGCACAAGATGAACACGCGCTCGTCGGAGCGGGTGAACGGCTTCGCGGTGATCATCCGGGGCTACCTGTCGATGGTCGGCGAGCTGGCCGGCGACCAGTGGAACGAGGGCGACGTCTCCTGCTCGGTGGTGCGCCGGGTCGCGCTGCCCGACGCGTTCTTCGCCGCCGACGGGCTGTTCCAGACGTTCCTCACCGTGCTGGACGAGTTCGGCCCGTACCCGGCGGTGATCAACCGGGAGCTGGAGCGTTTCCTGCCGTTCCTGGCCACCACGAAGATCCTGGTGGCCGCCGTACGCCGGGGTGTGGGCCGGGAGGTCGCGCACGAGGTGATCAAGGAGCACGCGGTCGCCGTGGCGCTGGCGATGCGGGAGAAGGGCGCGGCCGAGAACGACCTGTTCGACCGCCTGGCCGCCGACGGCCGCCTGGGCCTGACCCGGCCCGAGATCGACGCCCTGGTCGCCGACCGCAACGCCTTCGTAGGCGCCGCCACCGACCAGGTCGCCCGGGTGACCGCAAGAATCACCAAGGTCGTCGAAACCCACCCCGAGGCCGCCACCTACTCCCCGCCCCCCATCCTCTGACGGCCCTGCTCTTCTGGTCGATCATGAAGTTGGCGGCACTCAGGGAGATCATTCCTGCCGTCAACTTCATGATCGACGCGGACGGGGCAAAGGTGGGTCAGGGGCCGGTGGGGGTTTCTGCCGCCGAGCTCAGGTTGGGGGCGCTCGCGGGTTCGGCGATACCGCCGGGCGCGGAGGCGATCTCCGGGTCGTGGGCGGTCTCGGCCGCGATCGCGGGCTGGTCCGGCGGCATGACGTCCGGCATCTTCGGCGCGACGATCACCGCCGTGCCGTACGCGCAGATCTCCATCCACATCTCGCCGCAGTCGCGGCTGTCGAAGCGCATGCCGATCACCGCGTTCGCGCCCAGGCGGCGTGCCTCCTCGCCGAGGCGGGCCACCGAGTCGGTACGCCACCGGGTCAGGTTGTCCGGCGCCATCGGGTCGTAGGCGCCACCGCGCAGGTTCTTGACCCCCTCGCGGTACGGGTTGCGGGTCCTCGCCATCGAGGAGACCACTTCGCCGAGGATCTGGCGGATCTCGTAGCCGGGCAGTTGATCCGTCGTCACGACCAGCACCCTTCCGATGCTGTCAGTCCCCGGCCGGGTGGTTCGCGAGCCGTGTTCAGCTGATCGGATGCTGAAAAACGGCGCGGCGCGGACGGTCGGGCCGCACCCGACCGATCCGCGCCGCATCGGGATCAACCGTCAGACACCGGCCGTCGAGGAGATCCAGGCCCGGTTGTACGCAACACTGCCGTAGTTCTGGATGCTCTGGCCGTCGGCGGTGGAAGCGACGCCGACCTGCCGGCCGTTGTAGAACTGCGGGCCGCCCGAGTCGCCCCGCCACGCGTTGCCGTTGATCCGGGTGCTCCGGATCGCCTGGCCGCCGTACGCGTCGGTGGCGCTGTTGGTGGTCACCCGGACGCTGGCGGTCTTGAGCTGCGACGACGCGCTGCACCCGCTGTAGCAGGTCATGCCCCAGCCGTAGATGGTGTTCGTGGAGCCGACCGGCGGGTTGCTGGTGGCCAGCGACACGGCGGAGGTGCTGACCGTGCTGGACAGGCGCAGCAGGGCCAGGTCGTAGCGGGTGTAGGAGGCGCTCACGGTGCGGGTCACGCCGCCCGAGGCGCGGTAGACGCTGCCGACCCGGACCGACATGGTGCCGCTGACGCAGTGCCGGGCGGTGAGCACCCACTGGGGCGCGATGACGCTGCCGGAGCAGGTGAACGAGCCGTTGCTGAAGACGGCGGCGGCCCACGGCGCGGACGAGACGGTACCGCCGCCGATGATCAGGGGGCCGGCCGGTGCGGCGGCGGCGCCGGAGGCGGTGACCAGGACGCCGGCCAGCGCGGTGGTCAGCACGGCGAGCAGGGGACGGAGGCGCATGTCGGGGCTCCTTCTGCGCGGACGCCCGGGTTTCCGGGCAGGGGGGGGGTGACACCCGCCGGATGGGGTGATGCCGGCGAGGGACGTCGATCTAATTCATCGACGTCTGACGATGCATGCTACGGCCGTGACGCCCTCTGTCACAAGATGCGGATCGATTGCGCCGATGGCGTGACGTGTGCCGCGTGCCACGCCGACGGGCTGTCGGATACCGGTCCAAGGTGGGGTGTTTCGCGGCAGAATGCCTGCTGGGAGGTGTTGTCGAAAAGCTCCGGCAAGCGCGCGGCGCAACGAATTCGCATCGACGCCGCAACGAACGGGCAACGGTGCCCGTCCGGTGCCGGGGGTGCGGCCGACGAGTGCCGGAACTGCCCCCGGCCGGTGCGGGCCGGGCGGTATCTGCCAGGTAGGCTGGCTGCGCTCGCCCGATTGTTGGGCCGGCACCCAACTGCGTACACAGTCAGGAGTGCCCAGTGCCTCGCGTCGTCGTCGACGTCATGCTCAAGCCCGAGATCCTCGATCCTCAGGGCCAGGCCGTCGCAAACGCGCTGCCCCGCCTCGGCGTCAGTGACGTCGCCTCGGTTCGGATCGGCAGGCGGATCGAGATCGAGTTCACCGGCGAACCGGACCTGGACCGGGCCCGGGAGATCGCCGACAAGCTGCTGGCCAACCCGGTCATCGAGGACTTCACCGTCCGCGTGGTCACCGCCGACGAGACCGCGGGCGCGCAGTCGTGACCGCCCGGGTCGGTGTGGTCACCTTCCCCGGCTCGCTCGACGACGGGGACGCGGCCCGGGCCGTACGGATCGCCGGCGCCGAGGCGGTCCGGCTCTGGCACGGCGACCCGGACCTGCACGGGGTGGACGCGGTCGTCCTGCCCGGCGGCTTCTCCTACGGCGACTACCTGCGCTGCGGCGCCATCGCCCGGTTCGCCCCGGTGATGGAGACGATCGTCCAGGCCGCGCGCGGTGGCCTGCCGGTGCTCGGCATCTGCAACGGCTTCCAGATCCTCTGCGAGGCGCACCTGCTGCCCGGCGCGCTCACCCGCAACCAGCACCTGCACTTCCGCAACCGGGACCAGGTCCTGCGGATCGAGAGCACCGGCACCGCCTGGACGAACGCGTTCCAGCCGGGCCAGGAGGTGCTCATCCCGGTCAAGAACGGCGAGGGCTGCTACGTCGCCGACCCCGCGACGCTCGACCGGCTGGAAGGCGAGGGCCGCGTCGTCGCCCGCTACGTCGGCGGCAACCCCAACGGATCGCAGCGCGACATCGCGGCGATCACCAACGAGGCCGGCAACGTCGTCGGCATCATGCCGCACCCCGAGCACGCGGTGGAGGCGCTCACCGGCCCCTCCCTGGACGGCCTCGGCTTCTTCACCTCGGTGCTCAAGCATCTGGTGGGAGCGCCGGCGTGATGGTGGCCGGGAACATCGGTCGGCCCACCCGCCGCACCGGCGGCGAGCGCAGCAAGGAGACGTCATGACCACCCATCCGGACCCGGCCCTGCGCGAACCGCAGGGCGTGGTGGCGCAGGCCGGCCCGACCGACGACTGGGCGCTGGGCGTGGACACCGTGGCCCGGGCCGCCGACTCGCCGGAGGAGCTTCAGCCGTACGCCGAGCTGGGCCTCCGCGACGACGAGTACGACCGGATCCGGCACATCCTCGGCCGCCGGCCCACCCAGGCCGAGCTGGCCATGTACTCGATCATGTGGAGCGAGCACTGCTCCTACAAGTCGAGCAAGGTGCACCTGCGCCAGTTCGGCGAGAAGGCGCCGCCGAGCGACCGGCTGCTCGCCGGCATCGGGGAGAACGCCGGCGTGGTCCGGGTCTCCGACGAGCTGGCGGTGACCTTCAAGGTCGAGTCGCACAACCACCCGAGCTTCGTCGAGCCGTACCAGGGCGCGGCGACCGGCGTCGGCGGCATCGTCCGCGACATCCTCGCCATGGGCGCCCGCCCGGTCGCCGTGATGGACCCGCTGCGCTTCGGCGCGGCCGACCACCCGGACACCGCCCGGGTACTGCCCGGCGTGGTCGCCGGCGTCGGCGGCTACGGCAACTGCCTGGGCCTGCCCAACATCGGCGGCGAGGTCGTCTTCGACCCCTGCTACCAGGGCAACCCGCTGGTCAACGCGCTCTGCCTGGGCGTGCTGCCGGTCGACCGGCTCCAGAAGAAGGACGCCACCGGCCCCGGCAACATCGTGGTGCTGATGGGCGCCAAGACCGGCCGCGACGGCATCGGCGGCGTGTCGGTGCTCGCCAGCGCCACCTTCGACGAGGGCAGCGAGCAGCGCCGCCCGTCCGTGCAGGTGGGCGACCCCTTCATGGAGAAGCTGCTCATCGAGGCCTGCCTGGAGCTGTACGACGCCGAACTGGTCGTCGGCATCCAGGACCTCGGCGGCGCCGGCCTGACCTGCGCCCTCACCGAGACCGCCGCCTCCGCCGGCACCGGCATGCGGGTCTGGCTGGAGCGCGTGCCGCTGCGCGAGCCGTCGATGGAGCCGCACGAGATCCTGGCCAGCGAGTCCCAGGAGCGGATGCTGCTCGTCGTCTCGCCGGACAAGCTCGACGCGGTGCTCAAGACCGCCGAGAAGTGGGGCGTCTGGGCCACCGCCATCGGCGAGGTCACCGCGCCGTCGGCGGACGGCCAGCCGGGCCGGCTGGTCGTCACCTGGCGCGACCAGCTCGTGGTGGACGTGCCGCCGGGCTCGCTCGTCGACGACGGCCCGGTGTACGCCCGGCCGATGCGCGAGCCGGCCGACCTGATCCTGCTCCAGGCCGACCGCGCCGAGACGCTGCCCCGGCCGAGCACCCCGGAGGCGCTCCGGGAGACCGTGCTGCGCATGATCGCGTCGCCGAACCTGGCCGACAAGACCTGGGTCACCGAGCAGTACGACAGGTACGTGCTCGGCAACACCGTGCTCGCCCAGCCGGAGGACTCCGGCGTGATCCGGATCGACGAGCGCAGCGGCCTCGGTGTCGCGCTCTCCGTCGACGGCAACGGCCGGTACGCCCGCCTCGACCCGTACCACGGGACGAAGCTGGCGCTGGCCGAGGCGTACCGGAACGTGGCGGTGACCGGCGCGAAGCCGATCGCGGTGACCAACTGCCTGAACTTCGGCTCGCCGGAGGACCCGGGCGTGATGTGGCAGTTCGCCGAGGCCGTGCGCGGCCTCGCGGACGGCTGCCTGGAGCTGGGCATCCCGGTGACCGGCGGCAACGTCAGCTTCTACAACCAGACCGGCGCCGCGGCCATCCACCCGACCCCGGTGGTCGGCGTGCTCGGTGTGCTCGACGACGTCGCCGACCGGGTGCCGATGGGCTTCGTGCCGCGTCCGGCCGGCGACCACGACCAGCTGTTCCTGCTGGGCGAGACGCACGTCGAGCTGTCCGGCTCGGAGTGGGCCTGGGTGACCCACGAGCACCTGGGCGGCATCCCGCCGCAGGTCGACCTGGCCCGCGAGCGGCAGCTCGCCGAGCTGCTGGCCGAGGCGGCCCGGGTCGGGCACCTCAGCTCCGCGCACGACCTGTCCGACGGCGGCCTGGCGCAGAGCCTGGTCGAGTCGGCCCTGCGCCGCGGCGTGGGCGCCCGGGTCGTGGTGCCGGAGCACTTCGCCGGTGGCTCGATGCCGTTCGTGTTCCTGTTCAGCGAGTCCGCCGCCCGCGTGCTGGTGTCGGTGCCGCGCGGCCACGAGAAGGCGTTCACCGCCCTCTGCGCCGAGCGCGGCGTGCCGTGGGAGTTCATCGGCGTCACCGACCCGGCCTCCGGCGCGCTGGAGGTGCACGGCCAGTTCCGGATCGGCCTGGACGAGCTGCGCGAGGCACACACCGGGACGCTCCCGCGTCTGTTCGGTGCGGCCGAGGCGGCCCGCGTGGAGGTGGAGGCGACCCGTACCGGGACCACCACTGTGCTTCCGGCCACTGCCGAGCAGCCGGTCGGCGTGGACCCGGCCGCTGTCGACGCCGAGCCGATCGCCAAGGCCGGCCGGTACACGCAGCCCGCCGACGCCGAGGCGTCCGTACCCGCCGCTGTGGCGGAGTCCGACGCGCCCGCTGCGTCGTCGGACGAGGCCGCACCGGCCGACGCGACGCCGGCGTACGACGGAACCCCGGCCCAGGACGAGTCGGCGGCTGCCGACGGGTCCGGCGGTCCGGCTCCCGGTGAGCCGGCGCCGGGTCAGCGCTGAGGCGCTGGCCTTGGCCGTCTTCGCCCAACCCGGCGCCGGTGCCCGGTTCGACTGGGGACTGACCGGGGCGGCGGAGCTCGGCCGGGTCTGTGCCGCCCTGGTGGTGGTGGACGTGTTGTCGTTCACCACCGCCGTGGAGGTGGCGGTGAGCCGTGGCATGCGGGTGCACCCGTTCCCGTGGGGCGAGCAGGCCGCCGACTACGCCCGCCGGGTGGGGGCCGTGGCCGCTGTGGGCCGCCGGAAGATGACGGCGGAACACCCGTGGTCGCTGTCCCCGGCAGCGCTGCGGACCGCGCCGGTCGTCACCGACCTGGTGCTGCCGTCACCCAACGGCTCGGCGATCAGCGCCGCCGCGAGCGCCACCGGGGTGCCGGTGGTCGCGGCGTGCCTGCGTAACGCACCCGCCGTCGGGCGCTGGCTGCGCGCCGAGGGGTACGGCTCGAAGGACGCCCCGGTGGGCGTGGTGGCGGCCGGGGAGCGCTGGCCCGACGGGTCGCTCCGGCCGTGCGTGGAGGACCAGCTCGGTGCGGCCTGCGTACTCGACGCGCTCGCCGATGTGCCGGGCGGGCTCTCGGTGGAGGCCGCGATGGCGCTCGCCGCGCTGGCGAGCACGCCGGACGTGCCGGCGGCGGTCCGGGGATGCGTCTCCGGGCGGGAACTCACCGAGGGCGGCTTCGCCGAGGACGTCGCGGTAGCGACCGAGGTCGGTGTCTCCGACGTGGTACCGGTGCTCCGCCAGGGCTACTTCGCCCCCGCCTGAGCACCGCTTCCGGTCCCGTCCTGCGGGGCGCGCCCCTGATGATCCCGGCGAGCCGTCGTCAGCTCCGAACCCGGGTGCCGTGAGGTCTCGCCGCCGATCCGACTGCTCGCCTGCGGCGGTCCCGGCTGCTCGACCCGGACGCCACCTACCGGCATGCCCGCCAGGGCCTGCTGAACGGCGGCGGCGGTGCGCTGACGACTGTGGCCGCCCGCTGTTCGCGGGCGGCCACAGTTCTAACGTCTGGTGCCTGTCAGTCGTCCAGCCAGTCGAGGCGCCGTCCGCCCCGGTCCGCCTGCCCTTCCGGGCGGGAACGGCCTGCCTGCGCCGGGTCGTTGGGGTAGGCGTTGTCGTAGCCGGCCCCGCGCTGCTGCGGCGGCTCCTGGCCGTAACCGCCCTGGCCGTAACCACCCTGCGGGGTCTGACCGTAGCCGTCGCCGTACCCGCCGCCCTGCTGGCCGTAGCCGCCGGACTGGTGACCGCCGTCGTACCCGCCACCCGCGTTGCCGTAGCCGCCGGCCGGCGCGTCGCCGTATCCGCCCTGCTGACGGCCGCTGTCGTAACCACCGGTCGCGCCGCTGTCGTAACCGCCGGCACCCTTGTCGTAGCCACCGTGGGACCGGCTGTCGTAGCCGCCGGTCGGTGCGTCGCCGTATCCGCCCTGCTGACGGCCGTTGTCGTAGCCGCCGGTCGGGGCATCGCCGAAGCCGCCCGCAGGGGCGTTGTCGTAGCCGCCCGCAGGGGCGTTGTCGTAGCCGCCGGTCGCGCCCTCGCCGTAGCCGCCGCCCGCCGCGCGGCCGCCGCCGTAGGCCGAGGCGTCGCCGTACCCGCCGGACGGGTTGTCGCCGTAGCCACCGCCCGCGGCGTTGCCGTAGGCGCCGGTGGGATCGCCGTACCCGCCCTGCTGACGGCCGCTGTCGTAACCGCCGGTCGCGCCGTTGTCGTAACCGCCCGACGCGGCGCCGTAGCCACCGCCCGCGCCATAGCCGTCGCCCTGCTCGTGGCCACGGCCGTACGAGGACGAGCCGGCCTGGTCGTAGCCGCGGTCCTGCTCGGGCTGGTAGGTGCTGGTCGGGTACGGGTCGGCCGCCGGCGCGTACTGCGTGCTGTCACCGGTGTAGCGGCCGGTGGGCTCGTCGAAGCGCTCGTTGCCGTAGCCGCCGCCCTGGGCCGCGTAGCCGGCCGCGCCGGCCGCGGCACCGGTGGCGTAGTCCGGGCTGCCGTAGCCGGCACCGGAGGATGGGCCGTTGCCGTAGCCGCTGCCCGAGGAGGGCGCGTTGCCGTAGCCACCGCCCGAGGAGGGCGCGTTGCCGTAGCCGCCCGCGCCGCCGTAGCCGCCCTGGCCCGGTGCGTCGTCGCCGTAGCCGTAGCCGCCCTGGCCGCCGCCGACACCGTAGGACGGGCCGGGCGGGGCGCCGTACGGGTCCGGCGGGACGTCGTCCACGACCGGCCGCTGGAGCATGGTGGGGGCGTCGCTGATCGACGGGCCGCCGACCATCGTCGCGGCCGGCCCGGCGCCCATGCCGTTCACCACCCGGGTCTGGTCGTCGGTCCCGTGGTACGCGCCCCGAGCTGCCGGGATCGCACCAGCCGCGCCGGGACCACCCGGTCCGGTCGGTCCGCCCGGGCCGTCGCCGTCGCCGTCGTCGCCCTCGTTCTTGCGGCGCATGTAGAGCAGCACGATGGTGCCCACGCCGACGGCGACGAAGAGGCCGCCGAGCAGGATGAGCAGCCAGGAGCCGAAGCCACCGGAGTCCTCGTTCGCGGCCGGCTGCTGCGCGGCGGGCGCCTCGGCCGACGGGGTGTCGGTCGCCTCCTCCTCGAGCGGCTCCTCGGACGGCGGGGCGGACTCACTCGCCGACGGGGTGGCGCTCGGGCTCGCCGACGCCTTCAGCTGGATGCTGAGCCGGACGCCGGTCACCGACTGGCCGGCGTTCGCGTTGATCGACCGGGCGACCGGCGAGGCGCCGTCGGTGGAGGCGCCGAGGTCGATCCGGCCGGGCGCGATCGGGTTGGACTCGGAGCCGCTGAAGCTGAAGTTGCCGTTGCCACTGGTGTTGGTGCGGCGTTCCTTGCCCGCGCTGTCGCGGAGCATGACGAGGGCGCCCTCGATCGGCTCGCCGTCGGCGTTGACCACCTTGCCGGACACCGTCTTGACCGTCTGCGGCTGCTGCGGCGGCGGGGAGGCGGCCTTGCCCTTGACCGTGAGGTTGAAGTTCGCGGTGTCCGGCCGCCCGACACCCTGGATCCGGACCGTCACGGAGGAGTTGGCGTCACCCGCGTTGTCGTTCGCGCGCAGGGTGAGGATCTGGACCTTGGGAGTGCCCGGTGGGTTGAACTCGATGCCGCCGCAACCGCTGCTGCAGCTGACGCCGGACGGCAGGCCGCTCAGGCTGATGTCGCCGTTGGTGTCGCCGCCCTCGGGGTTGACGGTGACGGTGATCGTGGTGTCGCTGCCGGCGTTGACCGTGGCCGATCCCGGCGAGACGCTGACCTCGGCGGCGAGGGCGGGAGACGCGGGGACGGTGAGCAGGGCGCCGGAGACCAGCGCTACGACCACACCGGCCCGCTGCTTCCAGGCACGTCGGTGTGTTGACACGTCCACCGCCTTCCGGGTCTGATCCCCGCGTCGGCCGCTCGGCCGAGGTTGATCACTCACGGTACGAATTACGCCGTCGGCAACTATGCCTTGTCTGACCGGATCATCTCTACCCAGGGCCGCCGTCGGACGGCCTTCTGCCGGGTCGTATCGTCCCGTCGTGTCCTCTCCGCACGCTTATTCCGAAGCGGTACTCGCCGCACTGACGGCGCTGGACGAGGGGCGTACGCCCGAACGGCCGGTGCTCCGGGAGGCGGTCCGGACGCTCTTGGCTGCCCTCGCGGATCGCGCCCCCGGCCGATCGGTGGAGGTGCGCGTACCACCCTACGGTGCGGTCCAGTGCGTGAGTGGTCCACGACACACCCGTGGTACGCCGCCGAACGTGGTGGAGATGGACCCGCCGACCTGGCTGGCCGTCGCAACCGGACGCCGGGGATGGGCGGAAACGGTCACTGAGGGTCGCATCCGGGTTTCCGGAAACCGGGCTGACCTCTCCCCGTACCTCCCGATTTAGGCGTCGAGCAGGGCAAACTCTGTTCACGCTGAGCGGGCACTTCGTGACTGTCGGTGTCGACTGCTGGTCGCGTACACTGAGAGCCGACGACGGTCCCGGCCCATGCGTGCGGAGCTGCCCCCCGACTCCGCCAGGCCAGTCCAGACCCCCACTGCGAGGGAGCGGCAGGTGCCCCGAGGCGATGGCCGGCTGAGCCACGACCTTGACCCCCAGCGACCCGGCCCACAGGACGCGTGCGGCGTCTTCGGCGTCTGGGCGCCGGGTGAAGAGGTCGCCAACCTCACCTACTTCGGGCTCTACGCCCTTCAGCACCGCGGTCAGGAGGCCGCGGGCATCGCGGTGAGCGACGGCTCCGGTGTCGTGGTCTACAAGGATCTCGGCCTGGTCGCCCAGGTGTTCGACGAGCCGACGCTGGCGAGCCTGCGCGGGCACGTCGCGATCGGGCACGCGCGCTACTCCACCACCGGCGGCTCGACCTGGGAGAACGCCCAGCCGACCATCCGGGCCACGAGCGCCGGCACCACCATCGCGCTGGCGCATAACGGCAACCTGGTCAACACCGCCGAGTTGCAGCGCGAGGCGGCCGTGCGGGGCCTCGACTCCGACGGCTCGACGAACGACACCTCGCTGGTCACCATGTTGCTGGCGAGCCGGCCCGACCTGTCGGTCGAGGCGGCCGCGCTGGAGGTGCTGCCGCAGCTGCGCGGCGCGTTCAGCTTCGTCTTCATGGACGAGTCGACGCTCTACGCGGCGCGTGACGCGCACGGCGTACGCCCGCTGGTGCTCGGCCGGCTCGAACGCGGCTGGGTGGTGGCGAGCGAGACCGCCGCGCTGGACATCGTCGGCGCGAGCGTGGTCCGCGAGGTCGAGCCGGGCGAGCTGATCGCCATCGACGAGAACGGGCTGCGGTCCAGCCGGTTCGCCTCGCCCGAGCCCAAGGGCTGCCTGTTCGAGTACGTGTACATCGCCCGGCCGGACGCCACCATCGCCGGCCGCAACGTGCACGCCGCGCGGGTGCAGATCGGCCGCCAGCTCGCCAAGGAGCACCCGGTCGAGGCCGACCTGGTGATCCCGGTGCCGGAGTCCGGCACGCCGGCCGCCATCGGCTACGCCGAGGAGTCGGGCATCACCTACGGCCAGGGCCTGATGAAGAACCCGTACGTCGGGCGCACGTTCATCCAGCCCTCGCAGACGCTGCGGGCGCTCGGCGTCCGGCTGAAGCTGAACCCGCTGCGGCAGAACGTACGCGGCAAGCGCCTGGTGGTGGTGGACGACTCGATCGTGCGGGGCACCACCCAGCGGGCGATCGTCCGGCTGCTGCGCGAGGCGGGCGCGCTGGAGGTCCACGTCCGGATCTCCTCGCCGCCGGTGAGCTGGCCCTGCTTCTACGGCATCGACTTCGCCACCCGCGCCGAGCTGCTCGCGAACGGGCTGGACAACGACGGCATCCGGCGGTCCATCGGCGCCGACTCGCTCGGTTACGTATCGCTGCCCGGTCTCATCGCGGCGACCGAGCAGCCGAAGAGCCGGCTCTGCCGGGCGTGCTTCGATGGGGAGTACCCGATCGAACTGCCGGCCGGGAACCTGATCGGCAAGCACGTGCTCGAAGGAGTGGGACGCCGGGTCGCCGCCGAGGCGGCCGGGCCGACCGGTCCGCTCGTCGCCACACCTACCCACCACCCGTAGCACCACCGACGCGGGTCCGGCCGCTCCGGGCCCGCGGGAACCACAAAAGGGGAGAACCGTGACGCACGTGTCCGAGCGCAGCGGCGCAGGATCCAGCCCGACGGGCGCCGGCGGCGACCGCCAGCCCTGGTCGGCGGGTTCCGGCCGGACGCAGCGCAAACGCTCGGTCTCGTACGCCGACGCCGGGGTGTCGATCGAGGCGGGCGACCGCGCGGTCGAGCTGCTCAAGTCCAAGGTCAAGGAGACCCGGCGCCCCGAGGTCATGGGTGACCTGGGCGGCTTCGCCGGTCTGTTCCGGCTGGACACGAAGAAGTACAAGAACCCGATCCTGGCCTCCTCGACCGACGGCGTGGGCACCAAGCTGGTGATCGCCCAGCAGCTCGACATCCACGACACGGTCGGCATCGACCTGGTCGCCATGGTCGTCGACGACCTCGTGGCCTGCGGCGCCGAGCCGCTGTTCCTGCTCGACTACATCGCCACCGGCGAGGTCGTGCCGGACAAGGTCGCCGAGATCGGCGCCGGGATCGCGGACGGCTGTCGGTACGCCGGCTGCGCGCTGCTGGGTGGCGAGACCGCCGAGCACCCGGGCGTGCTGCGTCCGGACGAGTACGACATCTCGGCCACCGGCGTCGGCGTGGTGGAGGAGAGCGAGATCCTGAGCCCGGAGCGGGTCGAGGTGGGCGACGTGGTGATCGCCATGCGCTCGTCCGGCCTGCACTCCAACGGCTACTCCCTGGTCCGGCACGTGCTGCTCGGCGCCGGCCGGATGCGGCTGGACGTGGTGATCGACGACTTCGGCCGCCAGCGGACGCTCGGCGAGGAGCTGCTCACCCCGACCAAGATCTACGCGCAGGACTGCCTGAAGCTGATCGCCGAGGCCGAGGTGCGGGCGCTGGCCCACGTCACCGGCGGCGGCATCCCCGGCAACCTGGTCCGGGTGCTGCCCGAGCATGTCGACGCCGTGGTGAACCGCTCCACCTGGAAGCCGCAGCCGATCTTCGACCTGATCCAGTCCAAGGGCCGGATCGAGGACCCGGAGATGGAGGCGACATTCAACATGGGCGTCGGCATGTTCGCGATCGTCTCCGCCGAGGACGCCGACCGCGCGCTGGCCACCCTGACCGGCCGGGGCGTGGACGCCTGGCAGGCCGGCGAGATCATCGAGGGGTCCGGCAACGTGCAGATGGTCGGACAGCACACCCGGGGCTGATCACCCTGCGCCGATCGGCCGGGCACGTGATCGGGGGTTCACCCGAGCGCTCGCCGCGGCCTAGCCTGGAGGTTCGGTTTTCAGGCAGGCGGGGGAGACGCTGATGGCTGCGCGCACGCCCGGAGGGATGCGGGGAATCGCCGCCGTCCCGTCGTACGTGGTGATGCAGCCGACGACGCTGTGCAACCTCGACTGCGCCTACTGCTACCTCCCCTTCCGGTCGGTCGACCGGCGGATGCCGGTCGCCGTCGCCGAGGCGGTGGCGGCGTCGGTCAACCAGTGGGCGGCGGGCGGTCGATTCTCCGTGGTCTGGCACGGCGGGGAGCCGCTCGCGGCCGGCCGGGAGCACCTGGCCGCGTTGCTGGCGCCGTTCGGGCCCGACGTCGAGCACCACGTGCAGACCAACGCCACGCTGATCGACGACGCCTGGTGCGCGTTCTTCGCCGAGCACCGGGTACGGGTCAGCGTCAGCGTGGACGGGCCGCGGGCGCGCAACGGCGAGCGGGTCACCCGGGGCGGGCGGCCCGCGTACGACCGGATCGTGGCGGGCGTGGCGGCGCTGCGCCGTCACGGCCTGCCGTTCTCGGCGCTCGCGGTGGTGTCGCGGCCGGAGCCGGGCCTGGCGACCGAGCTGTACGGCTACTTCCTCGACCTGGGCTGCGACGTGCTCGGCGTCAACATCGAGGAGACCGAGGGCGTCAACACCCGGACGAACGTGCGTGACGAGAGCGCGGTCACCGGGTTCTGGGCCGAGCTGGTGGCGGCGTGGCGCCGGGATCCGCGGATCCACCTGCGTGAGGTGGAGTGGTCGCTGCGGTACGCGGGCGCGGTCCTGGCCGGCACCGCCGACGACCTGCTGCCCCGGACTCTCGACCCGATCCCGACGGTCGGGCACGACGGTTCGGTGGTGGTGCTCTCGCCGGAGCTGGCCGGCTTCACCGACCCCCGGTACGGCGACTTCGCCAGCGGGAACGTGCTCACCACCCCGCTACGCGACATCCTCGCCGGCGCGGCCGGTACGCCGTGGGTGGACGAGTTCCTCACCGGCGTGGAGGCGTGCCGGGCGTCCTGCGCGTACTTCGGGTTCTGTGGCGGCGGGCACGCCGCCAACCGTTACTTCGAGCTGGGGCGTTTCGACGGTACGGAGACCGAGCACTGCCGCAACAGCAAGATCCGCCTACTGGAGGGAGTGTTGGAGCATGCCCGAGACCATCAGTGACACCGACCGGGAGGCGGTCGCCGACCGGGTGCGGGACGCCGCTGCGGGGCTTACCGCTCTGCTCCGAGAGGCGGAGGCGGCGCGGCTGCTGCGGGCGGAGGTGTCGGGCGGCGACGGCGCCGGCGCGGTCTGCGCGTGGAACCACTTCGAGAACATCCCGACGTTCTACAACTGGAACAACCGGCCGCGCTGAGGGGACGGTTCCGCGATCAAGGACCTGCCGGCGCGTCGGAGCGTGTGCCCCGGCGCGGCAGGTCCCTGATCGTCGGTCGTACGCCGGCTCAGCAGAGCACATGCGTGAGCACGCGGGGGTTGCCGCGTGCTCAGATGTGACCGGAGGTCAGCGGGTCGGACGAGCCCAGGTGTCCGGGTCGTCGTCCGCGTGGTCCTCGTCATCGTCGTCGACATACTCTTTGTAGTCGTCGTCGAAGTTGTGCTCAGACTTTCCACTACCCGCCAGTTCGCGCTGCAAGGCGGTTAGGTCGGTGTTCGGGGAGTGGTACTTCAACTCCCGGGCCACCTTCGTCTGCTTGGCCTTAGCACGGCCGCGCCCCATGGCTCGACCCCCTCGCACAGAATGCGGGGCAGCCCGAAGGCGGGCCCCGATGACGTCAGGCATCTCTCGTGGCTCTTACGGTACATGGGGATGCCGCCGTTCGGCACCTCGGGTCACCGTCGACCGGACCTGCGCGTCGCAGTGGTCCAGCCGTCACAAAGTGTACCGGGTAAGGGGTGAGAGCCAGGGCTGGCCGTGACACCGGACATACCGGTACGAAAAAGACCGAGGCTCAGCTTAACGCGCACCGCCTCCGGGGGTGGAGCATCGCCCCGCCCCCGGAGGTGAGCTTCACTGCAGGTGGATCGTGCGTAGCCGGCCGACCTCGGCCATCCGCCGCTCGGCGAGCCGGTCCGCGGCGACCGCCGGAGGCACGCCCTCGTCGTCGGCGAGCCGGAGGATCTGCCGGGTGGTGTCGAAGATCCGGGTGGCGCGCAGCTTGGCCCTGTCGAAGTTGAAGCCCTCGATCTCGTCGGCCACCTGGATCACGCCACCGGCGTTCACCACGTAGTCCGGCGTGTAGAGGATGCCCCGGTCGGCGAGCACCTTCTCGATGCCCGGGTGGGCGAGCTGGTTGTTCGCCGCTCCGGTGACCACCTTCGCCCGCAGCACCGGCACGGTGTCGTCGTTCAGCGCGCCGCCGAGCGCGCACGGGGCGTACACGTCGATGTCGGAGGCCACCAGCGCCTCGGTGTCGTCGACCAGGGTGACCTGCGGGTGGGTGGTACGCGCCCACTCCCGGGCGCGCGGGTTGACGTCGGTCGCCACGACCTCGGCGCCGTCGTCGAGCAGGTGGGCGGTCAGGTACTTGCCGACCTTGCCCAACCCCGACACGCCGACCCGGCGGCCGGACAGCGTCGGGCTGCCCCAGACGTGCTCGGCGGCGGCCCGCATGCCCTGGAACACGCCCCAGGCGGTGAGGATGGAGGAGTCGCCCGCGCCGCCGTGCTCCACGCTGCGGCCGGTCACGTAGCGGGTCTCCCGGGCGATCACGTCCATGTCCGCCACGTACGTGCCCACGTCGCAGGCGGTGTAGTAGCGGCCGTTCAGCGACTCGACGAAGCGGCCGTACGCGCGCAGCAGCGCCTCGCTCTTGACCTGCTCGGGGTCACCCCAGATGACCGCCTTGCCGCCACCGAGGTCGAGGTTCGCCAGGGCGTTCTTGTAGGCCATGCCGCGCGAGAGGTCGAGCACGTCGGCGAGGGCGTCGGCCTCGCTGGCGTACGGGTAGAACCGGGTGCCGCCGAGCGCGGGGCCCAGCGCGGTGGAGTAGATCCCGATGATCGCCTTCAGGCCGGACTGCTTGTCCTGGCAGAACACGACCTGCTCATGTCCCGTGGAGACGGGGTCGTCGGTACTGGCGAATACGCCCATGGCTGACTCCTGTGTCGGTGTGCGCCCTTGTGGGGCGCGGAACCCGGGTGGCACGCCGGCGGGATGCTGCCGGTGTCGTTGAGCCTAATATCGGCCCGAACCGTACTGTCGCGCATGTCACGCCACGGGCCCGAGGGCGGCGACGGGCGGTCCCGTCTCGTGGGAGGATCGCGCAGTGCCGTCGCTCTTCGCTTCATACCTGCGCGTGTACGAGCCGCTCACCGCCTTCGACCGGGACCGGCAGTCGTACTGGCGCCGGTACGTCAGCGAGGGTCGCGCGATCGCCCCGCTGGAGGGGCCGGTGCGGCAGCGGACGGCGGTGATCGAGGCGCTCGGCGCCGGCTGGACCCGGCTGCCCGACCTGCCCGACGAGGCGTACGTCCTGGAGTCCGACGACGCGCTGCTGGTCTGCCCCTGGAACCTGCGTATCCGGGTCGCCGAGGCGGCGCTGAGCGCCCGCGACGGCGTGCCGTCGGTGCTGGCCGACGCGTTCGTGCCGCCGGTGCTCGCCGGGCAGGCCAAGGCCGTGGTGGAGGACTGGCGCAGCGGCGCCCGGGTGCTGGAGCACGGGGTGCCCCGGGTGCACGAGCAGATCGCCACCTGGGGCGTGCCGCTGCGCTGGTTCGTGCTGTTCGAGGCCGGCGAGCGGCACCTGGTCACCGCCCCGGGGCGGCGGGCGCTGCGCTACCGCACCGAGATCTCCAAGGCGCGCCGCCGGGCTTCCCGGGCGCTGTCGGTGCTGCGCAAGTCGATCGGCGAGGCGCCGATCACCGAGGCGGTCGAGGAGGCGGCCCGGTGGCTGGAGGAGTTCCACCCGCGCTCGGTGGTCGAGCTGGACTACGGCGGCCTGGTGCAACTGCTGCCGGACGAGACGCTCGAAGCCGACGACTCGACCGAGCTGGTGGCCACCGGACTGTCCGGACTGGGCCGGGGCGAGGCCGAGGAGGCGTCCGCCGCGTACGACAAGTTGGTCGCCCGATGGCGCGCGGTGCAGCTGCTGGAGCGGTGCAACTGACGCCCGGTTTGCCCCGCTAAGTGGTCTTGGACACGAGAGTGTCTCGTAGCTGATGCGTCACGAACCGTGATCATGAGTCCGAATAAGGTACTTTCTGCGGCATAAAAGTCGTAAAAATCGGGCATGGTTCATCCGTCCGTCTAGCGACCTTCAGCCGTTCGGCCCATGTCGGACATCGGGGACTAGCCGGACCATGGGAGACGCGTCGGCCGGCGGGACCCCGGCCGATGTCTATACATGTGGAGGAGTGACCCCGATGGCATCGCGAACGCACGAACCTGAGCCGCTACTCACACCGGCCGAGGTGGCGTCGATGTTCCGTGTCGACCCGAAGACGGTGACCCGGTGGGCCAAGGCTGGCAAGCTCAGTGCCATCCGGACCCTGGGCGGCCACCGCCGCTACCGCGAGTCGGAGGTTCGGGCCCTGCTGCAGGGGCAGATCCCCCAGCAGCGCCAGGGAGACTGACGAACCGGCGTTCTCCGGCGTTCCGATCAGGGGCGGTGCCGTCGCGGCGCCGCCCTTAATCGCGTCCGGGGCCCGGTCCGTCCAGCACGATCCGCAGCCCCACCGTGCCGCCCTCACCCCGGCGCAGCCGGCTGCCCAGCAGGCTCAGCCGCCCGATCAGCCGGTACTTCTGCTTGAGCAGCCCCCGGACCCGGTTCGTGCTCTCCGGGTCGGCGATCGTCGCGTGGCCCGGCACCGCCTCGCCGTGCGGCCGCCCGCGCACGTCGCACGGGGCCACCGTCACCCGGCCGTCGCGCCGGATGCGCTTCACCTTGCCGGAGTCGGCCACCGTCCACACCGCCAGCCCGTCACCGTCGCGTACCGCCCACACCGGTGTCGCCACCGCCCGGCCGTCCTTCCGGAACGTGGTGAGCAGGACGTACTTCTCCGCCGCCAGGCGGTCCAGGTCGGTCACGCCGCCAAGGATACGGCGGCGACGGCGCCGCCGACCCCGGATAGCGTGCTCACATGACCGGGGAACCCGAGATCGGCGACGTGTTCGGCGAGATGATCCGCGACGCGTACGCGGTCGCCACCGGGATCGGCCCGCGCCCGATGGCCGGCGGCCGCCTGCCCCGACCGGTCATCGAGATCATCGAACGCGACGACGGGCTGGTCAACGGCGCGCCCGCCGAGCACTACCTGGACCCGCCGCAGCGGTGGCAGCCGCACGACCACCGGGCCGTGGACCGGGTACGCGGGCACGTGCTCGACGTCGGCGTCGGCGCCGGCCGGATCGCGTTGCACCTTCAGGACCGGGGCGTGCCGGTCACCGGGCTGGACACCTCGCTCGGCGCGCTGCGGGTCAGCCGCCACCGGGGCGTACGCGACCTGGTGCACGGCACCGTCGACGAGCACGCCGCCGACGGCCGCCGGTACGACACGTTCCTGCTGCTCGGCAACAACCTGGGGCTGTTCGAGGGACGGGAACGCGCCCCGGCGATGCTCGCGGCGCTCGCCGCGCTGGCCCGCCCTGGCGCCCGGGTGATCGCCCACGGCACCGACCCGTACGGCACCACCGACCCGGTGCACACCGCCTACCACGAGCGCAACCGCCGGCGGGGCCGGTTCGGCGGACAACTACGGTTGCGGCTGCGCTACCGGCTGCTCGGCACCGAGTGGTTCGACTACCTGGTCTGCTCGCCCGACGAGTTCGCCGAGCTGGTCCACGGCTCACCGTGGCGACTGGCCGACGTGGACGACACCGACCACCCCTACTACCTCGCCACGCTGGAGCTACGGCGTTAGGAAGGGCCCCTTTCAAGCGCCTACGCGTTAACAAGGGGCCCTTCCTTACATCTCAGACCTGGACGGTGGGGGTGGTCTGCTCCGGGGGCAGCCCGCCGTCGCCGTCGACCACCTCGTCCGGGGTGCCGTCCTCGTCGATGTCCACCATGGTGATGTCCACCTTGCCGTCACCGTCGGTGTCGAACTGGAACAGGTCGGCCTTGCCGTCGCCGTCGGTGTCCACCACCCAGACGTCGGTCTTGCCGTCGTTGTTGGTGTCCGCACGGAGCAGGTCCACCCGCTCGTCGCCGCGGGTCTCGACCGTCTCGGTGCTCTCCGCGCTCTCCGGTGCCTGGCTCATCTCGTTCCTTCCTTCGGCGTTGACGGCCGTTCTTACCCCGTCCGCTCCGCCCCCACGCATCCCCGCGGCCCGGCCATGCATAGGGTCGCATCCAGGAACGAGCGAGCGGACGGGCCCGGCGGCGGAGACCCCGCGCGCCCCCGCCGCGGCGAGGGGACGTCTATGAGTGGTCGTTTTGTGGTCGTCGGGGCCGGCACCATGGGCCTCGGCATCGCGTACGTGGCGGCCGGCGCCGGGTACGCGGTCGAACTGGTCGAGGTCGACCCCGCCCGGGGCGCCGAGGCCCTGCGCCGGCTCGGCGAGCTGTGGGACCGGGGAGTGCAGCGCGGCAAGCTGACCGAGGAGGCCGCCACCGCCAACCGCGAGCGCGTCACGCTCCGGGCCGGGCTCACCGAGGTGGCCGAAGGCGCCGACGTGATCGTGGAGGCGGTGCCCGAGCGGCTCGACCTCAAGCGCGCCGTCCTGCGCGAGGCGGAGAGCCGCCGGCCGGCGCTGCTGGGCAGCAACACGTCCAGCATCCCGATCGCCGAACTGGCCGCCGGGCTGGACCGGCCCGCCGACTTCGCCGGGTTGCACTTCTTCAATCCGGTGTGGGCGATGGCGCTGCTCGAAGTCGTGGTCGGCCCGGCCACGGCGCCGCGGACCACCGAGGCGGCCGTCGCGCTCGCCGCCCGGCTGGGCAAGGACCCCGTCGTCGTACGCGACATGCCCGGCTTCGCCACCTCCCGGCTCGGGGTCACGCTCGGCCTGGAGGCGATCCGGATGGTGGCCGACGAGGTGGCGAGCCCGGCCGACATCGACAAGGCGATGGTCCTCGGCTACCGGCACCCGATCGGCCCGCTGGAGCTGACCGACCTGGTCGGGCTGGACGTGCGGCTCGACATCGCCCGTACGCTCCAGGCCGCGTACGGGGACCGCTTCGCGCCGCCTCCGCTGCTCGTCGAGATGGTGGCCGCCGGGAAGCTGGGCAAGAAGTCGGGTCAGGGTTTCTACACCTGGAAGGACGGCGTGAAGCAGTGAGCGCGAGGAGTGAGCTTGCGAGCCCCGCAGTCGCGAACGAACGGCAGGCACAGTGACCGGGCTGCGGATCGAGGAACTGCCGGACCGGCTCGTGGTCACCCTGGACCGGCCGGAGAAGCGCAACGCCATCGACGCCGACCTGGTGGGCGAGCTGCACGCGGTCTGCGCCGGCCTGGAGGCGCGTCCCCGGCTGCTGCTGCTCACCGGCGGAACGGCAGGCATCTTCGCCGGGGGCGCCGACATCGCCCAGCTCCGCGAGCGTGGCCGGCTGGACGCGCTGGCCGCCATCAACCAGGGCGTCTTCGCGCGCATCCGGGCACTGCCGATGCCCACCGTGGCCGCCGTCGACGGGCCGGCGCTGGGCGGCGGCGCCGAGCTGGCGTACGCCTGCGACCTTCGGGTGTGCACCGACCGCGCGGTGTTCGGCCAGCCCGAGGTGCGGCTGGGCATCCTGGCCGGCGCGGGCGCGACCTACCGGCTGCCGGCGCTGATCGGCGAGGCACGGGCCAAGGAGCTGCTGTTCACCGGCCGGCGGGTGGACGCCGAGGAGGCACTGCGGATCGGGCTGGTGAACCGGGTGGTGGCCGACCCGGCGGAGCTGCTGCCCACCGCGCATGGCCTGCTCGACGAGATGGCGAAGGGTTCGGCGCTGGCGCTGCGACTGACCAAGATGGCGGTGGACGCCCCGGCGGCCGCGCACCCGCAGCTCGACCTGCTGAGCCAGGCGGTGCTCTTCGAGGACGAGGAGAAGCACCGGCGGATGACCGAGTTCCTGGACCGGCGCCGGGCCCGCTGAGCCCGGGAGAGACGACGAGGGCCGCACCGGAGACATCGGTGCGGCCCTTCGCGTCGGTACGGCCTCAGCGCTTGATGTCGACTCCCGCGTCGTCCAGCGCGGTGATCGCCGGCGCGGACTCGGCGAAGCCGATGAGCAGCAGCGCCTCGGGCCCGAACGCCTTGATCTCCTTGGCGGTGTCGCTGAAGTCGACGGGCGTCTTCGGATCGGCCGGGGGCTCGTAGGTCAGCAGCTTGATCCGGTCCGCGCCGATACCGGCCTTCTCCAGCTCCGAGCGGACGTTCTCCTGGAGGCCCTCGCCGTACGAGTCCTTACGGGCCAGGATCGCGATCTTGCGGGGCCCGTCCCGGAGCATCACGTCGGCCAGCGCCCGGCCCTGGAGGCTGTCCGGCGGGGCGGTACGGAAGTAGAGGCCCTTGTCGTCCACCGCGCTCAGCCCCGCGTCGGTGTTCGACGGGGAGAACAGGATCCGGCCGGCGGCCACCACGTCCGGCAGCACGGCCCGCGAGATGCCGGAGCCACCCGCGCCGATGATGACGTGGACGCCCTCGCTGACGTGCGAGGCGACGGTGGCCTTGGCGACCGCCGGGTTGGTGCCGTCGTCACCCTCGATCCACTTCACCGGCTCGCCGAGCACACCACCGGCGGCGTTGACCTCACGGATCGCGAGCGCCGCGCCGGCCGCCAGCGGCGGGTTCGCCAGCGCCAGGTCACCGGTCTTCGGCAGCAGCCCGCCGAGGATCAGCGGGGCGTCCTTCGCCTTTCCGTCGCGCAGCTTGCGGCCACGCGGCGGGTTCTTGGTGCTCGCCCCGGACTCCTCACCGGCGCCGACGAACTCGGTCTTGCTGTCGTCGATCTTCTGGTTGTCGAAGTGCATGGTGCCGTAGCTCGCGGTGGCCGGCTCACCCGCGTCGGTGAACCCGGCGCGGGTCAGCGACACACCCCGGTACTCGATGTCCCGGCCCGCGCGGGTGAGCTGGAGGCAGGCCGCCACCTCGTCGCAGCGTTCGCCGCCGGTGGTCACCCCGACGATCTGCTTGGCGATCTCGGCCGGCGCGGTGGTGCCGGCGAGCTGGGCGGCCAGCGCGCTGATCACGACCGCGTCGTACGACTCGGCGGCGTAGAGGAAGTCGCCCAGCTTCGGGTCTACGGCCAGTAGCCGTTCCTTGAAGCTCTCGGCCAGCGGAGTGAGGGGCGTGGTGCCCTTCATCCCGTTCACCAGGTCCGCCCGGTCCTTGAGTTCCGCGGCGTACGAATTGAGCATGTTGCCGTCGGTGCCGTAGAGGCGTACCTGGGTGGCAGGCGTTTCCTCCGGCTCGTCGCTCCCGCAGGCGCTCGTGGCGAGCAGGAGCGCCGCGCAGGCCATGGACAGGGCCGCGCGCGACGTGCGTGTTCTCAGCATGGTCGTCCTTCCTCCGGCGAAGGTCCGCTGCGCACCTTAGCGTGCTCGCGCCGCAGGCGGGACTGTGGAGTCGGCTCCGTCGGCACCCCGACTGCGGGTATCACTCTGCGTGTTCGACGGGCTGGTTCCGGGTCACCGCTTGACCCCCGGCGATACTGTTCCGCGGGTGAACGACGAAGCACAGCAGACGCTCGACGACGCGACCGCCGTGCTCCGTTCCGCCCTCGCCGGTGACGGTGCCGGCGTGGTGGGCACGTTCGACGCGGTGGTGGACCGTTCCGGCCTCGCCGGGGCGTACGGAGTGGCGTGGTGCCTCGCCGCCACCATGCTCGGTGACGACACCCCGGGCGGCGGCGCCGCCCTCGACTTCCCCGGCATCGAGCAGGCCGACTACGACACCCGCTGGGTGGCCCGCTTCGTCAGCGCGTGCGCCAACGACGATGCGGACACCGGCGAGGCGCTGTTCGGGGCGGCGGCCGCCGACGGGCTGCTGCCCGACTGCCTGCTCACGCTCGCCGGGTCGACCATCGCCACGCTGCGCAGCCGGTCGGACTGAGCCCGGCGCGCTGCCCCGCGCCCCGGCTGTGGTAGCTCTGGGTGCATGTCCGAGGCGATGCTCAGCAAGGTGCGCAAGCTGCTCGCCCAGGCCGAGGACGCGGCCTGCACACCCGCCGAGTCGGCCGCGTTCATGGCCAAGGCCACCGAGCTGATCGCCCGCTACGGCGTCGACCGGGCGCTGCTCGCCGCCCGCGACCCGGCCGCCGACCCGGTCGGTGACCGGACCGTCGAGGTGGTCGCGCCGTACGCCCGGGACAAGGCCGGCCTGCTCGCGGCGGTCGCCGAACCGCTGCGCTGCCGATGCGTACGCCGCCGGGAGGGCGACGGCTTCGTCATGCACCTGTTCGGCTTCGCCAGCGACCTGGAACGGGTCGAGCTGCTGTTCACCTCACTGCTGGTGCAGGCCGCGCACGGGCTCGCCGGTGCTGCCGTACCGGCCGGGGAGCACCCGGCGGCGTTCCGGCGTACCTGGCTGGCCGGGTTCGCGTACGTCGTCGCGGACCGGCTGCGGGCGGCCGAGAGCAAGGCGGTGGCGGAGTCGGGTGGGCCCTCCACCGCTCTGGTGCTCGCCGACCGCTCCGATCGCGTCCAACGCCGGGTCGCCGAGGCGTACCCCCGGTTGCGCACCGCACCGCGACGACGGCTGGCGGGCGGTGGTTTCGGTTCCGGCGCGGACGCCGGCCGCCGGGCCGACCTCGGCGGCACCGGCGTGGCCGGGACCGGCGCGGCGCCCGGTATCGCCGGCTGAGCGGGCGGCGGCTCGCTCGGTGCGGGTCAGGCGGTGGTGCGGGCCACTGTCGCCAGGTAGCGGCAGAGCAGTTCGTGCCAGCCCGCGGTGAGCGCCTCGCGGTAGCCCTCGGCCGCCGTGCCGTGCCGGTCGAAGTAGCGGTGCTCGACGTCCACCCGGGTCCGCTCCGGACCGTCGGCGTGGAACAGCACCTCCACCTCGCTGGCCCGTGCCGGATCCGGCACCGGCACGCGGTCCGGGCCGATCTGCCAGGTGAACACCAGGCGCCGGGGCGGATCCCAGGTCAGCACACGTCCCCAGTCGTTGCGGAAGCCGTACGGCCCGATCTCGTAGAGCATGCCGCCGGCCCGTGGCTCGATGCCGATCGCGGCGAGCGCCTCCGGGCCGGACCAGGTGTATTCACGCACCCACCAGTCGGCGAGCGCGCCGGTGAAGACGGCGTACGCCCGCTCGGTCGGCGTCGGGGCGAACAGTGTGCTGCGGAGGGAGAAGCGGTCGGATTCCTGCCGGACCTCATCCGGATCGTCCATCTCCTGTCCCATAGGTCCGGACCATACCGGCTCATGTCTCGGTGCGCAGCTTCCGTAGCGCCCGCTTCCGGACACCGGGAACTCCGCTTCCCGACAGCGGCAGGCGGCGGAATCGGCGGTCCACGGGAGGCACCGGCGACGCTCTCGTGAGGTGCCGGCGGGGCGGGTGTCATCGATGGCCGGGGCGTGGCGGATGCCGTACCGGAAAGCGGGTAACCGCGGGCGACCGATCGATGGGAGAGCGGGGAGCATGACCGACAGCCGAGCCACCGAACCAGTGCCGGACCCCGGCGACGAACTGACCGGCTCGCCGGCCGGTCCCGAGCCGGACGTCCTGCTCGACGTGCCGGAGCTGACCGTCGACGAGATCCGGCTCGCGGTGGACGGGCTCGACGCCGACCTGTCGCTGCGCGCCCGGCTGGCCAACCTGCTCCAGCTCGACGCCGGAGTCCGGGTGCACCTGGAGGGCGTCGAGCTGGACATCACCGGGGTGAGGGCCGAGGCGCTGCTCAAGGTACGGCTGGAGAAGCTGGTGCAGATCCTGGACCGGGCGCTGACCACGATCGACCGCAACCCGGAGCTGATCGACGCGCTGGCCCGCTCGGCCGGCGTCGCCCTGGACGACGTGCACCGGCTCGCCGCGCCGGTGGTGGACCAGACCGGTCGTACGGTGGCGGCGGCCGGTGAGGTGGCCGAGCGCACCGCTCCGGCGGTGACCGATCGGGCGGGGCCGGTGGTGTCCGGCCCGATCGAGGCACCCGAACCGCCCCGGAAGGTCCCGGGGGCGGAGCCGCCGCCGTCGGCCGGTGGCGGTCAACCGAAGCCGTCACCGGCGTCGGGTTCCGGGCGGGAGGGGAAGACGGAGTCCGAGCGTGCCGCCGGGCCGGGCCCGTCGGCGGAACGTCCCACCGAGAAGAAGCGCGGTTCGGAGCGGCCGGGCGGGACCGGCCAGCCGGCGAGTGCCGCCGCCGAGGCGGCACAACTGGCGGGACAGGCCGGGCAGGCGCTCCGGCAGGCCGGCCGAAGCGTCTGGGAGGCGATCCAGGGCAGCCCCGCCCAGAACCGCCGCCCCCCAACAACCTGACCCCCGCCCCGCCCGCCCCGCCCCCGTTCCGTTGATCAAGGAGTTCGTGTCCGGTCCACCGGCCCTGGATGACACAAACTCCTTGGTCATCGAGGGGGTCGGGTGACCGGGGAGGGTTTCACGCGGGTGGGGAGTCGTCCGGGCCGGCCGCGGTGGAGGGCGGTGCGGCGTGCTGGTGGCGGCGGAGGAGTTCCTGGAGGGCGGCGATCTCGGCGTGCAGGGCCTGACGGCCCTCCCGGGTGATCCGGATCCACGTCCGCGGACGACGGCCGTGGTAACCCTTCTCCACCTGGATCAGGCGTGCCTCCTCCAGCACGGCGAGGTGCCGGGACAGGTTGCCCGCGGTGAGTTCGAGGGCCTCCCGCAGATAGGCAACCTCGACCCGCTCGCCTTCGGCGGCGATGGTCAGGATGCCGAGCCGGTGCCGCTGGTGGACGGTGTCGTCGAGACCGTTCGTCGGGAATGGCCCGCTCGCGCGAGGGTCGTCCACGGTGCTCACGCGTACCCATTGTGCTGCTTCTTCGCCGCGGCGAGCGCCAGGCCCCCGCCGATCAGCAGGACCGGTGCCGGGAGCACGGCGGCCAGCATGAAGCTGAACCGCGTCAGATCACCCGGTTGCAGGTCGGAGAACTGGAACCAGGCGTTCACGGCGACGAGCGCGACTGTGTAGAGCCCGACCACGACCCACAGGCTCCGGCTGCGTTCCAGATGGGCGAGGACCGCCAGGCCGACGGCGATCACGAGGTGCGGCAGCATGCCCCGGTTGGCGAGGCCGAGCAGCGGGCCGGCCAGCCACCTGGCACCACCCGTTATCGGCCCGCTCGTGTTGAGCAGCAGGAACTTCAGGACGACCGGAAGGGCGAGGCCGACGAGGGTGCCCGCGATGCCGGCGATGACGTACGCCCGGGTCGGGGTCTGCACGCCGGCTCGCCGGCCGTGCCAGCGGTACCAGGCCAGGCCCGCCAGGTAGCCGCCGACGAGCGCGGCCAGCCAGTACCAGCCCAGAGCGGCCGACTTCTCCAGGAAGCCGCCGCCGAGACCGGTCAGGGCAGGGCCGTCGGACCTGGCGCGCAGGGGGGCCGGCTCCGCGGATTCGACGTACAGCGGTGCGGCCGCCGCGATGAGCGCCCCGAAGAGCAGGAGCGGAAGCCAGTACGCCTGACGGGCGGCCCGGGCCTGCCGGCGGAGGGTGGTCATGGAGGCGAGTAGTTCCTGGGCGTTGTCGTCGCGGGGTGACTCGGACGGCATGGTTCCTCCCGGCAGCCGAAGCGCTGTGACCCAAATAGGTTTGCATCGCAAACCTAACAACGCAAGGGGTCGGGGTCGAGGTGCCCACCACCGAGGAGGTCAACGCCGCGACCAACCGCCTCACCGAGTCCGGCCTGATCACGCTGGAGGAGAACGACACCGAGTGCTGCTACGCGCGCCAGGACAAGGTCTGGGTACGCGGCCCGGGTGACGAGCCCTGGGAGGTCTACACGGTCAAGGCCGACTCGCCGCAGCTGGCGAAGGCGACCGAGAGCGTCTGCTGCACCTCGGACGCGTCTGCACAGCCCGCCGCGGTCTGAGCCGGATGTGGCACGGTCCCCACCGGCGAACACGCCGGTGGGGACCTCCGTCGTGCACCGGCGACTACCGTGTTTCGGCGAATCTCAGCCGCTTGAAGTCTTCGACGTAGACGAACCGCTTGCCGTCCGGAGAAAAGCTCGGGTGGTACGCGCGGGCGCCGTCGGCGATCCTCGTCTTCTTCCCGGTGCCGACGTCGACCGACCAGACCCCGCCCGCGTGATCCGACGCGACGGCGGCGATCACCGACCGGCCGTCCGGCGACACCGCCAGGTCGGCGAGGCCGGGAAGCTCCGTGACGAACCTGGCTGTGGCCGATCCGACGTCCCATGCGGTCAGGTGCCACGTGAGGTCGTCCGGGCTCACCTCGGGCGGCAGCGGCAACCTGCCGAGCGAGTCGGGCGCGGTGATGAAGAACAGCCGTTCACCCAGCGCCGCGGGCGACCGCGCCAGCACCGTCGACTCGCAGTCCGTGTCACCGCCACTGAGGTTGAAGGTCGCCCCGCCCACCGTCACCGGAGAGCCGAACTCGTACGCCTTCCCGTCGGCGAGCAGCTGGACTCCGCCCGGACCGCACTCCCGGGGCGCCTCCACGAATCCCTCGCCGCCACCGTTCACGAGTGCGGCGTCGACGAGGAAGCGGGTCGACGCCAGAGGCTCGAACGTCTTGTCGGCCGGCGAGTAGCTCAGCAGCTCCGTTTCGTCCCAGCCGCATTCGAGGCCCACCCCAAGGTCGCCATCGGGGCCCGCGAAGAGAAAGCTGAACAAGCCCGCTTCGCAGGCGGACACCTGTGGGGCGCGCGCGAGAACGCGTTCCTCCTTGCTCCCATCGGGCCGTTGCCGCCACACCTCGGCCTGGCCCGAGCCCGAGGTCGAGGTCACCTCCCGCAGGTGGTAGACCCAGCCGTCGGCGGCCCAGACCGGATGGAACAGGGAGACTCGGTCCAGGAGTCCCGAGATCCGGCCGCACCCGCCGAGCAGGATCACGGCCAGTACGAGGACCGGCGTCAGAGCCGTACGCAGCGCACGCACACGTGGCCTTCCAGTGGGGCATCCTGTCCGCCACTCGGCGGGTCCGCTCACCCTAGACGCGGGACGCGTCGCGCGAGTGTCCGCTCCGCGCCGGGGTGCCGCCGTCGCGACGCACCCGGCAGAGGGAACCCCTGGGGTCGTCCGGGCGTCGATATCGGTGTGAAGCTGCGCGCCGCGATTCTGCTCACCCTGACCGCTCTCAGCCTCGGCCTCGTCGTGGTCGCCCCACCGGCGGAGCCGGCCTGGGCGTGCAGTTGCGCGCGCCCCGACCAGGCGGACGAGCGAGCCGACCTCATCGTCGTCGGCACGATCACCGAGGTGACGGACACCGGAGTCCGACTCGCTGTGGAGTCGGTCGAGAAGGGCAGCCTCCGGGCCGGGGCCACGCTCCGGCTGCGGGTGGGCCGCCAGGAGGAGAGCTGCGGCTACGACTTCCGCACCGGCACCCGGTACCGCGTGAATTCCCGCGACGGAGCCACCGGGCTGTGCGCGGGGATCACTGCCGCACCCGCGCCTACGCGGTCGCCGACCACACCGTCCGTGTCCGCGGCTGCCCCGACGCCTGTTCCGGACGCATCCGCGCCTGTCCGGTCGCCGGGCCCCTGGTGGATCGGCGCCGTGCTGACAGTCCTCGCCGCCGGACTGGTCGCCGTGGCCCTGCGACGGCGGCGGACCGGAGCGGGCAGTCGCTGAACCGGACAGGCGGGCTGCCGGGGCCGCAAAAGCAGAACGCCGACCTGCGTTTCCGCTGGTCGGCGTTCCTGTAGCCCGGCGAAAGGCTATGTGGCCAGGGGCGGGGTCGAACCGCCGACCTTCCGATTTTCAGTCGGACGCTCGTACCAACTGAGCTACCTGGCCGTGGTGCTCGGCACATGCTACCGCACGGGCCGATACGCAGAACGCCGCGCATCGAGCTGCGCGGCGTCAGCGCTTGCGGTCCTGACGGGACTTGAACCCGCGACCTCCGCCTTGACAGGGCGGCGAGCACTCCAACTGCTCCACAGGACCTGGCTGGTGTTGCATCCGGCGCGAGCCGGACCGTGCCCCCAACGGGATTCGAACCCGTGCTACCGCCTTGAAAGGGCGGCGTCCTGGGCCGCTAGACGATGAGGGCGGCCCCGCCATCATTGCACACTCGCAACTTCAAGCGGACTTGCTCCCATCCGGCCCCGCCGGAGGCAGGAGAAGCATATGTCATGCCTGCGCGGACGGCCAAACCGGTATGGGCATGGCCGTGAGGCCGGGGAAAATCGCAGGTCAGCGCGGTAGGGCGATGCCGTACCTCCGCTTGATGTCCGGGATCAGGTGTCGGCAGGCAGCCATCGTCTGGGCCCGGTCGCCGCCCGCGTCGTGCATCAGCACGACCGAGCCGTGCCGGGTGGCGGCCTTCACCCGCTTGATGATCGTCTTCGCCGGTGGGTGGTCCCAGTCCTGCGGGTCCACGCTCCAGTGCAGGGGGCGCAGGCCCATCTGCCTGGCGATCGTGACCTCCTCGGCCGTCCAGCGGCCACCGGGCTGGCGGAACCAGGTGATCGGCGCCTTCGGTGCGGCCGCGTGGATGGCCTCGTTCGTCCGGGCCAGGTCGGACCGGATCTCGGCGGCGGAGCGCCGGCCCAGGTTCACGTCGTGGTGCCAGCTGTGATTGCAGAGCTGGTGCCCCTCCCGGACGATCCGGGCCACCAGCTCCGGGTAGCGCTTGGCCTGCTTGCCGACGACGCAGAAGGTGGCCTGCACGCGGGCCGCCCGGAGCTGGGCCAGGATC
Organism: Micromonospora sp. WMMB482; assembly: GCF_019038635.1. Lineage (NCBI taxonomy): Bacteria > Bacillati > Actinomycetota > Actinomycetes > Micromonosporales > Micromonosporaceae > Micromonospora > Micromonospora sp. WMMB482. The sequence continues at coordinate 2,654,782 of NZ_JAHOPD010000020.1, forward strand.
TGCGGGGTGTAGCGGGGATCCGGCCCGTCGTCGAAGGTGAGCGCCACGCCGTTGCTCCCGCTGGCCCGGTGCAGGCCCGTCGGCAGCTTCTTCGGCAGCGGGCGCAGCTTCGGCTTCGCGGGGGTGGTGCGGGTCGGTGAGGGCTTCGTCACCGGCGTCGGTGCCGGAACCGCCGAGGCCGACGGCGGCGCGGCGGCCTTCTCGGGTGACTTGCCGGCTTCGCCGCAGCCGGTGACGAGCAGCACCAGGCCCAGGGCGAGCGCCGACAGGGCGCGTGGACGCATTCGTCGCTCCCGGAGGGGTCGGGTCAGACGGACTTTCCGACCGTAGTGGACGTCGACCCGGAACGGGAGAGGCGCTCAGCTCGTCGTGGACTGGTCCAGCGAGTCCCGTACCGCCACGGCCAGTGACAACGCCTCCGCCAGGTCCACCGGCCGGACCACCCCGGCCGGCAGTGAGTCGGCCCGCCAGCCGGGCCCGGCGGCGAGCACCAGCAGCGGCCGGCGCGGCGCCGCGAGCAGCGCGGTGAGCTGGCACGGGTCGGCTGTGGCGCGGATGTGCGACCAGAGCACCACGGCTGCCGGACCGGTCCGGTTGACGGCCTCGACCAGGGCCGGCACCGGTACGCGGGCACCGAGCATGCGATAACTCACACCGACCTCGGCCAGCGCGGCGGCGAGCGCCTCCAGCGGCAGCGAGTGCTGCTCCTCGTCGGCGCAGGAGAGCAGGATCCGGGGCGGACCGGTGGTGGGGTGCGCCCGCGTCACCGTGGCGAACGCCTCGGAGACGCACCGGGACATGAGGTGTTCCACCTCGATCAGCCCGGAGGTGGCGGCGTGCCGCTCCCCGATGCCGGCGAGCACCGGCCGCAGCAGCCCCTCCCAGGTCGCCACCACCCCGCCGGCGGCCAGAGCGTCGGCGATGGTCCGGCCGATGGTCACCGAGTCCAGTCGCATGGCGGCGCGGGCCAGCCCGCGCGCCGCGGGCCCGGCCCGGCCGACCGGGATGGTGGTGCCACCGCCGTCGCGTACCGTCGAGGCCCTCGCCTTGAGGCCGAGCCGCTCCGGAGGCAGCACGGCCGGCGCCTGCCGGGCCCAGCGGGCGGCCTCGGCTGGCGCGACCCCCTCCGCGGTCAGCCGGCGCATGATCTCCAGGCGGGCGAGGTCGGCCGGCGTGTACCGCCGGTGGTGGCCCGGAACGTGCTCGCTGGGGCCGAGACCGTAGCGCTGGTGCCAGGTACGCAGCGTGGTGACCGCCACGCCCAGACGGCGTGCGACGGCCCCCGCGCTCAGCGCCTCATCGGCCACCCGACCGCTCCGGTGCCTCGGTGGCCGGGACGCCCGGCCGGGATGCGTCGGTCGGGTGCAGGAGCCGGTTGACCACGCCGCCCAGCCACGGGGCGTACTCGCGGGGGTGGGAGTCCAGGTCGGCCACCACCGCGCCGGGGTCGACCCAGCGCAGGTCCGCCACCTCGTCCGGGTCGGGCCGCGTGACCAGGTCGGCGGGTACGTCGGCGCGCAGCACGTGGTCGTACTCGAACTCGACCCGTCCGGTCGCCGGGTCCTCGGCGTAGTAGAGGTAGACGCCGACCTCGGTGAGGTCGACCGGGTCGACGCCGAGTTCCTCGGCGAGCCGCCGGTTGGCGGCCTCGGCGAGGGACTGGCCGGGCAGCGGGTGCCCGCAGCAGGAGTTCGCCCAGCGCAGCGGGAACCGCGTCTTGACCGCTGCCCGCTGCTGCAACAGCACCCGCCCCCCGGGGTCGACGAGGAGCACCGAGAAGGCGCGGTGCAGCCGGCCCGGTGGCTGGTGGGCGGTCGCCACTGTCGTTTCGCCGATCACCCGGCCGTCGTCGTCGACCAGCTCGACCATGTGCGTCTCCCGCTCGCTCACGGCATCGCCCCGGTGATCCGGGCGGCGGCGATCTTGCCGCTGATCAGGACCATCGGCACCCCGACGCCCGGCTGGGTGCCGGAGCCGACGAACACGACGTTCTCCAGCGTCCGGTGCAGGTTGGAGGGGCGGAACGGGCCGGTCTGGAAGAGGCTGTGCGCGGCGGCGAACGGCGTGCCGGCGGCCATGCCCTGTGCGGCCCAATCGGCCGGGGTGACGGGCCGCATCACCTCGATGCCGTCGCCGAAGCCGACGTATCCGCGTTCCTCGAGCGTGGTCACGAGCTGCTCGGCGTACCGCTGCGTGAGGTCGCCCGGCCAGTCGAACGGCGCCCGTTCCAGGTTCGGTACCGGGGCCAGCACGTAGTAGGTGTGCTTCCCGGCCGGCGCCACCGACGGGTCGGTGCGACTCGGGTTCGTCACCAGCAGCGACGGGTCGGACATCAGCTCGCCTCGCCGGATCACCTCGTCGAACGTCCCCTTCCAGGAACGCCCGAAGTGGATGTTGTGGTGGGCGATCTTGCCATAGCCCTGCGTCGACCCGATGTGCAGCACCACGCAGGACGGCGAGTAGGTGAGCTTGCGCTGGCGGCTGGGCGGCAGCAGGTCCTGGTAGGCGACCGGCAGGTCCGGGTTGAGCACGACCGTGTCGGCGGGGATGAAGTCGCCGTCGGCGGTGACGACGCCGGTGGCGCGGCCGTTGGCGGTCTCCACCCGGGTCACCGTGGTGCCGTACCGGATCTGCACGCCGTGCTTCTCGGCCGCGCCGGCCATCCCACGCGAGACCGCGTGGATGCCGCCGCGCGGGAAGCAGACCCCGGCCACCGAGTCGAGGTACGCGATGACCGTGTAGATCGCCAGCGCGTCGTGCGGCGACAGGCCCGCGTACATGGCCTGGAAGGAAAAGATCCGTTGGGTTCGCGGGTCGCGGAAGAACTGGTTGATCTTCGTCTGGAGCCGCCGGAAGGCGCCGTTGGCGAACAGCTTCAGCAGGTTGCCGGTGAGCAGGTCGGTCGGCGCGTCGAGGTTGCGCTCGATGAAGTCGGCCCGTTCCCACTGCCACAGGTTGCGGGCGTAGTCGACGAAGCGCAGGTAGCCGTCGGCCTCCCGGGGACCGCAGACGCGGGCGATCTCGGCGGCCATCCGGGTGGTGTCGGTGATGACGTCGAGCGTCGACCCGTCCGGGTAGTAGGCGCGGTATGCCGGGTCGAGCGGGGTCAGGTCGAGCCAGTCGGTCAGCTCCTCGCCCACCGCGCCGAGCGCCTCGGCGATCAGGTCGGGCATGGTGAGAACGGTCGGGCCGGTGTCGAACTCGTACCCGTCGACGCCGAGCCGCCCGGCGCGCCCGCCGGGCACCGGCTCGCGTTCCAGCACTGTCACCTGCCGGCCGCTGCCGGCCAGGTGCAGCGCGCAGGCCAGCCCACCCAGCCCGGCGCCGACCACTACCACCCGGTCGGTCCGTCCCTTGACGGTACGCATTCCGGCCCCCTTGCTCACGAAGTTGCTCATCATGCCCGCCGCGCCGTGGCGGCGGTGGCGAGACCGGTCAGCGCGGTGCGCGCGGTCTCGTCGATCGGTGCGGTGCGGAGTGCGGCGAGCGCCTCGGTCACCCGCTCGGAGATCATCCGCTCCACCTGGGCCGTGGCCCCGGTGTCCCGCACCACATCGGCCAGCCGGGCGACCTCATGTGCGGAGGTGACCGAGCCGGCCCGGTCCAGGGCCCGCCGCTGCGCCGGGTCGGCGAGCTGCCGGGCCAGCATGAGCAGCGCGGTCGGCTTGCCGGTGCGCAGGTCGTCCCCGGCCGGCTTGCCGGTGGTCGCCGGGTCGCCGTAGACGCCCAGCAGGTCGTCGCGGAGCTGGAACGCCTCGCCGACGGCCAGCCCGTACCGGGTGTACGCGGCGATGAGTGGGTCGTCGGCGTCGGCGCCGGCCAGGCAGGCGCCGAACAGCAGCGGACGCTGGACGGTGTAGCTGGCGGTCTTGTACCGGGCCACCCGCAGCGCCCGGTCGACGGTCCAGCTCGCCGAGTCGTTCTCGCCGAGCACATCCAGGAACTGCCCGGCGACGGTCTCCACCCGCATCTGGTCGTAGCAGCGGCGCACGTCCAGCAGCCGGTCCGCCGGGACCGCCGCGTGTGCCATGAGCCGGTCGGCCCACACCATGCACAGGTCGCCGATGAGGACGGCGACTGCTTCGCCGTACCGGTCGGGGTCGCCGGTGTGCCCGGCGGCCCGGTGCCGGGCGGCGGCGGCCCGGTGCGCGGTGGGCAGCCCCCGCCGGGTGTCGGAGGCGTCCATCACGTCGTCGTGCACCAGCGCGAACGTGTGCAGCAGTTCGAGCGCGGACAGGGCCGGGAGCACCGAGCACAGCGGTTCCTCACCGCCGACCACACCCCGCCATCCCCAGTACGCGAACGTGGGACGGACCCGTTTCCCGCCGGCCAGCACGCAGTCACTTGCCGTGGCGGCGAAACCACCCATCGCTGCGTCGATCTCGGTGAGCGATTCGACTTCGGCGGCCAGGAACGCCGCGAGGGTCTCATCGACTCCTTCGATCAGGTCTTTCGTGAACGCGGCCAGTACGCCGCGGACCGGATCGTCCGTCGCCCCGGGCTGAGCCGGCGCGACGCGGAGCGCATTACCCGCAACTGCGTCGTTGGCCATGTGGGGGAGCGTACCCTAGGGTTACGAGTTGCGTCGATTGCTGCGTCGAAAATGAGGGAAGGCCGATGGACACGGATCTGACCGCTGCCTACGACCGTTGCCGCGAGCTGCACCGGCGTCACGGCCGTACCTACTATCTCGCCACCCGGCTGCTTCCCGCTTGGAAACGGCGGCATGTGCACGCCTTGTACGGCTTCACTCGGTACGCGGACGAGATCGTCGACCGCACCGAGGACCTGCCGCCGGCCGAGCGCGCCGCCCGGCTGCGCGAGTGGTCGGACCGGTTCGTCGCGGGCCTGCACGGTGCGTCGGTCGACGACCCGCTGCTTCCCGCCGTGCTGCACACCATCGCGGTGTTCGACCTGGACCGTGGCGACTTCGCGTCGTTCCTGCGCAGCATGGCGATGGACCTGACGGTCATGTCGTACCCGGCCTACGACGACCTGCTCGACTACATGGAGGGCTCGGCCGCGGTCATCGGCACCATGATGCTGCCGATCCTCGGCAGCTCCGACCCGGCCGCCGCCCGCGAGCCCGCCCGTCAGCTCGGCTTCGCGTTCCAGCTCACCAACTTCATCCGGGACGTCGCCGAGGACCTCGACCGGGGCCGGACGTACCTGCCCGACGAGGACATGGCCAAGTTCGACCTCACCCGCGACGACCTGCTCGCGGCCAAGGCCGCCGGCCGTACCACGCCGCGCATCCGCGAGCTGATCGAGTACGAGGTGACGCGGGCCCAGGCCCACTACGTGGCCGCCGCGCCGGGGATCCCGTTGCTCGACCCGGCTTCGCAGGCGTGCATGCGCACCGCGTACGCGCTCTACGGCGGCATCCTCGACGAGGTGGCCGCGCAGGACTACGACGTCTTCGTCCGCCGGGCCCTGGTACCGCAGCGGCGCCGGATGGCGGTGGCCGCGCGGGCGCTGCTCACCCCGTCCGGCACGCCGGTGCGGGTGCCCGGTCCGGCGCTGGAACCGGCCCTGGCCGGATGACCGCCCGGACGGCGGTGGTGCTGTTCACCCGTGACCTGCGGGTGCACGACCACCCGGCGCTCGCCGCCGCCTGCTCCGCGTTCGACCGGGTGGTGCCGCTCTACGTGCTCGACCCGGCGTTGCAGAAGCTCTCGCCGAACCGCACCCGGTTCCTGCACCAGAGCCTGGCCGACCTGCGCGAGGCGCTGCGCAAGCGCGGCGGCGACCTGGTGGTCAGGCGCGGCGACCCGGTGGCCGAGACGGTGAAGCTGGCCCGGAAGGTAGGCGCCGAGGGCGTCGGGCTCTCCGCCGACGTGAGCCGCTACGCGCACCGCCGGGAACGCCGCCTGCGCGCCGAGTGCGACCGGCACCGGATGTTCCTGCGCCTGTTCCCCGGCCTGACGATCGTCGAGCCCGGTGCGCTGCGCCCGGGCGGCGGCGACCACTACCGCGTCTTCAGCCCCTACTTCCGGGCCTGGCAGGGCGTGCGGTGGCGGGACGAGCTGGCCGCGCCGAAGCGGGTGCGGCTGCCCGACGGCGTCGACCCCGGCCGGCTGCCGGACCCGCCGAAGGGCGACAGCCCGGATGCCGCCGCCGGCGGCGAGACCGTCGCCAGGCGCTGGCTCACCGCCTGGCTGCCCACCCTCGACCGGTACGACGACATCCACGACGACATGGCCGGCGACGAGACCTCGCGGCTCAGCCCGTACCTGCGCTTCGGGTGCGTGTCGCCACTGGCGGTGGCGAACCGGGCCGGTGACCGGGACGGGCCGTTCGTCAGGCAGCTCTGCTGGCGCGACTTCTACCACCAGGTGGTGGCCGGTTTCCCCGGCCTGTCCACGGTCGCCTACCGGCGTGGCGCGCGCGAGGACTGGCGCGACGACGTGCATGCGCTCGACGCCTGGGTTGAGGGGCGGACCGGCATGCCGATCGTGGACGCCGGCATGCGTCAGTTGCGCGCCGAGGGCTGGATGCACAACCGGGCTCGCCTGATCACCGCCGGCTACCTGACCAAGCACCTCGGGCTGGACTGGCGGCCCGGCCTGGAGGTCTTCTTCCGGTGGCTGCTCGACGGCGACCGGGTCAACAACTCGGGCAACTGGCAGTGGGTGGCCGGCACCGGCAACGACACCCGGCCGTACCGCGGCTTCAACCCGGTACGGCAGGCCGAGCGCTACGACCCCGACGGCGCGTACGTGCGGCGCTGGGTGCCCGAGCTGGAGCCGGTGGCGGGCAGGGCGGTGCACCAGCCGTGGCGGCTGCCCGACGAGACACGCCGCACACTCGACTACCCGGCGCCGCTGGAGGTGCCCGGCGCCGATCCGGTCTGGCTCCGCTGACGCCGGCCGCGGGCTTGTGCGGCCGGCGCGCTCTGGCCGGTGCACGCTCACGAACGTCGCCGACGGGTGTCTCCCCGCGCGTCGCCGGTCGGCCGCCTTGGTGACTCTCCGTGACCATCCGGCCGGTCGGCGAGTAGTTCCTCTCGCGCCCTTTGCTCTGCAGCCATATCCGCACCGGTTGCGGAAAGTGACTGACAGCGCCTCGCGCGGTTTTCGGACCTGCGAGGGATTACCTGCTCAACGCGGTGCTGCGCCGATGGCTGCAGAGCAAAGTCGGAAAAGTGAAGACACGGCTGCCCGGCCGTCCGAATGCGGTGCGTGACGACGCGCCGGAATCACCGAGCGTGATGGCCGATCAGAGGCAGGAGTGCAGCGCCTCCACCAGATGCTCCACCCGGTCGTGGTCGGCCAGCCGGGCGGTCGCGTACGCGAAGGTGTAGCCGCGCTCGGGGTCGGCCCAGGCGCTGCTGCCGCCGATCCCGCCCATGCCCCAGCTGCCGTCGGGCTCCCACTGCATGCCGAGCGTCCAGTCCACCGGCCGGTCCAGCAGCAGGTCCGGGCCGGAATACTGCACCCGCGTCGCCTCGGCGACCAGTTCCGGGCTGAACAGGCGTACCCCGTCCAGGGTGCCGCCGGCGAGCAGGCCCGCGTACAGCCGGGCGAGCCCGGCGGCGGTGGCGTGCAGGTTCACCGCCGGGATCTCGGCGGCCCGCCACAGGTCGCTGTTCACCATCGCGACGTCCCTGCCGCCCGGCGGGTTGTCCAGCGCCCGCGCCCGCAACGAGCCCGGCTCGCCGCGCATCCGGTCCGGCCAGGCCGGATCGGCGTACGACAGGTCGGCGCACCGCCGCCGGTCCGCCTCACCCAGCCCGAAGGCCAGGTCCAGGCGCCACGGACCGGCGATCTCCTCGGCCAGGAACCGGCCCACGGGCCGCCCGTCCACCCGGCGGACCAGTTCGCCCACCAGGTGCCCGTACGTCCAGGCGTGCTCAGCCGCGACGGCGCCCGGCGTCCACTCGGGCTCGGCGACCGTCAGGTCGGCGCAGAGCAGGCCCCAGTCGGCGATGGCGGCGGCGGGCCGGGGCACCGGGAAGGCGGGCAGCCCGGCGGTGTGGGCGAGCACCTGCCGCACGGTGGCCGGGGCGCGGAACCCCGGCCAGTACGCCGAGACCGGCGCGTCCAGGTCGACCCGGCCCCGGTCGACGAGCAGCAGCAGGCAGAGCGCGACCACCGGCTTGCCGGTTGAGTAGACGTCGACGAGCGTGTCCGGCCGCCACGGGCGGTCCGCTCCGGCAGCCCCGCCCACCAGATCGATCACCGGTACGCCGTCGTGCCACACCGAAAGCGACGCGCCGGTCTCCCGGCCGGTCGTGAACAGGTCGTGGAAGCAGTCCCGGACCGGGGCGAGGCGCGCGTGCATGCGGCCACGGTAGGCGGTCGCGTTCGTTACCTGCGCGGGAATTCCGGGCCGGTGCGGTGGCCGGTGTCCCGGAGGTGCGGAATGCTTGCGGAATGGCGGAACCGGAGCTGGTGGACGTAGTAGTGGTCGGGCTCGGCGTCGGCGGTGAGGAGGTGGCCGAGCGGCTCGCCGAGGCCGGCCTCACAGTGGTCGGCATCGAACGGGACCTGGTCGGTGGCGAGTGCCCCTACTGGGGGTGTGTGCCGAGCAAGATGATGATCCGGGCGGCGAACGCGCTGGCCGAGGCGCACCGGGTCAACGAGCTTGCCGGGTCCGCCCAGGTGCGGCCCGACTGGGCGCCGGTCGCGAAGCGGATCCGGGCCGAGGCCACCGACACCTGGGACGACAAGGTGGCGGTGGACCGGTTCATCGGCAAGGGTGGCCGGTTCGTCAGGGGCAGCGGGCGGCTCGACGGCCCGAATCGGGTACGCGTCGGCGACCAGGTGTTCCAGGCCCGCTACGGCGTGGTCCTCGGCACCGGCACCCGGCCCTCCGTGCCGCCGATCGACGGGCTGGCCGACACGCCGTACTGGACGAATCACCAGGCCATCGAGGTGGAGGAACTCCCCGGGTCGCTGCTGGTGCTCGGCGGTGGCGCGATCGGGCTGGAACTCGCCCAGGTCTTCGCCCGGTTCGGCGTCCGGGTGACGGTCATCGAGGCGGCCGACCGGGTGCTCGCCGTCGAGGAACCGGAGGCGTCGGCGCTCGCCGCCGACGCGCTGCGCGCCGACGGGGTGGAGATCCACACGGGAGTCAAGGCCGGCCGGGTCAGCCACGACGGCAGCGCCTTCACCGTGCACGCCGACGGCGCCGAGTTCACCGGCGAGAAGCTGCTCGTGGTGACCGGCCGCAAGGCGCACCTGGAGGAACTCGGGCTGGACACCGTCGGGGTGGACGCCGGGCAGCGCTACCTGCCGGTCGACGACCGGATGCACGTCACGGACGGGATGTGGGCGGTCGGCGACCTCACCGGCGAGGGCGCGTTCACCCACATCGCCATGTACCAGGCCGGCATCGTGGTGGCGGACGTGCTCGACCACATGCGGCGCACCAAGGGCGGCCCCGATGCCAGCGGCACCTCGAGTGTGGTCGGCGGCGCGGCCGGGGTGGTCAGCGCGGTCGGCGGCGCGATGAGCGCGGGCGGGTCGACTGTCGCGCCGGGCAGCGTCCCGGTGGCCGACTACCGGGCCCTGCCCCGGGTCACGTTCACCGATCCCGAGGTCGGGGCCGTCGGCCTCACCGAGCAGCAGGCCCGCGAGCGCGGCGTCAACGTCCAGGTCGGGTACGTCGACCTCACCTCGTCGGCCCGCGGCTGGATCCACAAGACCGGCAACGCCGGGTTCATCAAGCTGATCGCCGACGCCGACCAGGGCGTCCTCGTCGGCGCCACCTCGGCCGGACCGGCCGGTGGCGAGGTGCTCTCCGCGCTCGTCGTGGCGGTGCACGCGGCGGTGCCGATCAGCCAGCTCCGGCACATGATCTACGCGTACCCGACGTTCCACCGCGCCATCTCCGACGCGTTGCGCGCGCTGAAGTGACGCCTCAACCGGCCGGCGCGCCGTGCCGGCCGGCCCCGTCGGCGAACCGGCCCGCGCCGTGCACCCCGTCCACCGCCAGCGACTCCAGGCCGTAGGCGAGCTCGGCCGCCATCGCCTCCGGCTCGGACAGCCCCGCACCGGCCAGCACCGCCGCCCGATCGTTGCGCAGGCACGTCTGCGGGGGCCGCGCGATCGCGGCGGCCAACTCCTCGGCCGCCGCGCGGGCCTCACCCGGCGCGACCAGCCGGTTGACCAGACCCATCGCGTACGCCTCGTCGGCGCGCACCGGGCGGCCGGTGAGGATCAGGTCCATCGCCCGGCTCTCGCCGATGAGCCGGGGCAGCCGGACCGTCCCGCCGTCGATCAGCGGTACGCCCCAGCGCCGGCAGAACACGCCGAGCGTCGAATCCGACTCGGCGACCCGCAGATCGCACCAGAGCGCCAGCTCCAGCCCGCCCGCCACCGCGTACCCGGAGATCGCGGCGATCACCGGCTTGGACAGCCGCATCCGGGTGGGGCCCATCGGCCCGTCGCCGTCGGGCTCGACGCGGTTGCCGCGCGGTGTGCCGACGGCCTTGAGGTCGGCGCCGGAGCAGAACGTGCCGCCCGCTCCCCAGAGCACGGCGACCGCCGCGTCCGGGTCGGCGTCGAACGCGCGGAACGCGTCGGCCAGGGCTCGTGCGGTGGGCCCGTCCACGGCGTTACGGGCCACGGGCCGGTCCAGGATCACAGTGGTCACGGCACCGGCGTGCTCGACGCGTACCCCCATGGGCCCAGCATGCCCGCGACGGCGCTGCCGTGGCTACGCCCTATTTGATCGTGCCGGGCCGGGTCAGCCAGCGCATCGGCTGGCCGGTGACGGCGCCGACCTGGTCGAAGTCCCGGTCGTAGTGCAGCAGCGAGAGTCCGTGGTATTCGGCGGTGGCGGCGACCAGCAGGTCGACCGCGCCCGCCGAGCGGTGCGTGCCCCGCGCGGTCAGCTCGCCCTGGATCTCGGCGGCGCGTTCGTAGATCCGGTCCGGCATGACCACCCAGCCGAAGGCGGCCCGGAGCTGCTCCGTCAGGCGCGCCCGGTCGGCGATCGAGCGGGCGGTGTAGAGGAATTCCAGCTCGACCAGCGGGCACACGGCGAGAAGACCCGCTGTCACCTGCTGTTCCCAGCGGGCAAGCACGTCGGGATCACGCAGGAGCCGGACGAGGGCGCTGGTGTCGATCAGGTAGTCGGCCAGTTTCACGAGCGGTAGGCACCCTTGTCGAGCAGTTCGTCGAAGTCACCGGCCTGCCCGCGCTCCGCCAGCTCCGCCAGCGCCCGGGCGCGGCGCAGTCGCGCCGCGCCCTCGCGGAGAGCGACGTTCACCGTGTCCTTCTTGGTCTTCGTACCGAACGCCTCGGCGGCATCCGCGAGCGCCTCGTCGTCGACGTCCACCAGGATCTTGGTCATCGCGGCTCCCTATATACGGTTCGCCGCTTGAGTATATCCAGCGGAGATGTCGTGCGAGGGAATTCCCGGCGTCCGGTTTGGGGGCGGTCCTGCCGGGAAGTCGGATCAGGTGCGCGAACTACTGACGAAGATCGAACAGGCCACCGGTCTCGACCGGGTGGGTGACCGGTTGCAGCGCGCGGTCCAGGGCACGCTGCGCTCGCAACGGGTACGCGACGCGCTGCACGGCGTGTGGCTCGGCCATCCGCTGCACCCCGCGATGGTGCAGATGCCGGTCGGCGCCTGGATCTCCGCCGCCGTGGTGGACCTGCTGCCCGGCCAGCGCCGGGCCGCCACCGCGCTGGTGGGCCTCGGCACGGTGAGCGCGCTGCCTGCTGCGGTCGCCGGGCTCAACGACTGGGCCACGCTCACCCGCGACCAGCGCCGGGTCGGGCTGGTGCACGCCGCCGCCAACACGGTCGGCCTGGCGCTGTACGCCGGCTCGCTGGCCGCACGGCTCAACGGGCGGCACGGCCTCGGCCGGACGCTGTCCTATCTGGGGCTGTCCGCCGCGGGCGGTGGGGCGTACCTGGGTGGGCACCTCGCGTACAAGCAGGGCGCCCAGGCGAGCCAGAGCGTCTCCGAGATGCACCTGATCAGCGACGGGTGGCACCAGGTCGGCGACCTGAGCAGCCTGCCCCGGCACGAGCTGGTCACCAAGAAGATCGACGACGTCTCGGTGATCCTCTACCGGGACGGCGACGACGTCAGCGTGATGCTGGAGCGCTGCCCGCACCAGAGCGGCCCGCTCGGCGAGGGCACGATCGAGCAGATCGACGGCCACGCCTGCGTGGTCTGCCCCTGGCACGGCAGCGCGTTCCGGCTCGACGGGGGCGAGGTCGTACACGGCCCGTCCGCCAACGACCAGGTCGTGCTGCCCAGCCGCGTGGTGTCCGGCCGGGTCGAGGCCCGGCTGCCCTGAGTCAGTCCCGCCGGTGCCGCCCGCTCGGCAGCGCCCGGGCGGGCACCGGGCGCTTGCGCAACCCGAGCAGCGCGCCGATCTGGGCGCCCACGATGCTCGCCACGGCCAACACCGCCGAGATGGCGAGCGGACGGTTGATGCCCTCCTCGGCGGTCGGCCGGGACGCGCCCGCCGACATGGCCGGCGGCTGACCGACCGGCGCCTCCACGGTGGGCGTCGCGTCGCGCGGCGTGGGCTTGGGCTTCGCCTTCGGGGTGGTCGAGGAGGCGCCGCCGCCACCGGGCTTGACCGGTGCCGTCTCGGCCGCCCTGGTGACCACGATCCGTCCTGCGGCGTGCCGCCGGGCACCCGAATCCGTCGCGCCCTCCGGCAGCGTGATGAGCTGACCCGGGCGGATCCGGTCCGGGTCGGTGAGCCGGTTCAGCCGGGCCAGCTCCTTGTATCTGTCGAAGTCGTCCAGGTAGCGATCCGCCACCTCGCCCAGGTAGTCGCCCTTCGCCACCCGGTACACGGCCGGGTCGCTCGTCTCCGCCGCCACCGGCACCGCCGGTGACGCGACACCCGGCGCCGCCGCCGGAGCTGCGACCGTCGGGGCCGCGACGACCGGTTGCGGGGCGGTCAGCGCGGCGGCGCTCGCCGCGGCCGGGCTCGCCACCAGGATCAGCGCCACCGATCCGACGAGCGCGGCGGCCGCCTTCTGCTGGCGGTGCATGCCGGGGAGCTTCGGCGCCGGCCGGCGTACCGCCGCCGCGAGCAGCTCGACCACGACGGAGAAAGCGAACGTGGCCCAGCCGAACCAGCCCACCACCGCCAGCGCCCGCAGGAACAGCCGGCCGTCGTCGCGGCTGGTCAACGCCGTACCGACCTCGGTCAGCGTGGGCAGGTGATCCGGCAGCGGGTTGCCGGCGAACGCCAGCAGCGCGACCGGCCCGCCGGCCAGTACACCGACGAGCACGACGAGGGCGCCGAGCCCGGTGAGGACCTGGCCGGCGCGGCGGACGGGGGAGCGTCGGAGTGCACGCATGTCGGCCTTCCTTCCTACGGTGGGCCGGTGAGCGCCCGAGCGGTGGCCTCACCGGTGACGGTGGCGGTCTTCTGTGCGCCGAACAGACCCAGCAGGTCCCGGCTGTAGGTGATCTGCACGGTCACCCGGATCTGGGTCTCGGTGCCGACCACTGGGAAGTCGACCTCGTGGTCCTGGACGCCGCCCGCGGCGGCGAGGTAGCCCGCGACGGCGGCGCGGGCGGCGACCTGGTCGATCCGCTTCGGGCCGCCCTCGATGGCCCGCGCGCGGTCGATCATCTGGCCACCGGCGCGGGCCGCCTCGGCGGCCAGGTTGTCCGCGCGCTGGAGCGTGCGCAGCTGACCGGCGCCGTCGTAGGCGAGGCCGATGATCGCGAGTACGCCGGTCATCGCCACGGCCAGGAACAGGCTCACCCGGCCGTTCTCCGCCTCGCGCCGCCCGGTCATCCGCGACTCCGGTAGGTGTCCAGCGGCGAGGTGAATCTCGCCGAGACGGTCTTGCCGCCCGGCACGCCGGGCAGGCCGGGCGCGCTCAGGTCGTCGAAGGAGACGGTGCAGGTCACAGTGACCGTCACGGTCGCGGGCACGCCCGCGGCGCTTGCGTACGCGGCGGCGAAGTTCGTCGCCGTCCCGGCCACCGAGCCCGCGAGATCGATCTGGGGTGGGCCGGTGCAGTTCAGCCCCGCCCAGCCGAGCTGGTCCTGGGCCGCCGCCTCGGCGGCCTCCGCGCCGTCGTCGGCGGTGCGGGCGAGCGAGGCGGCCCGGGCGGCGTCGTGGGCGGCCGACTCCACCGCCTCGTCCGCGATCGCGGTCCGCCCGGCCACACCGGCCAGCACCATCAGCCCGATGAAGGCGGGTGCGAGCACCGCCACCTCGATCGAGACGGAACCCCGGTCCCGCCGCGGCCGGGCGCTCATCCGGTGGTCCAGCGTTCGGCCGGGCCGTGCGCGGTCTGCGTGACCTCGAACGAGACGCCCGGGATGACCGACAGGGAGCGTCCCTGCACCGTGCAGGTGACGCCGGTGGCGCTGTCGACGCAGGCCGGGCCGGGCTGCTCCCAGCCGACCAGCCAGTCTCCGGACTGTTGCAGGAAGCTGATCGCCCGCTGGCGTCCGGCGTCCGGCCCGGCGTCGATCGTCCGCTGGGCGTTCACGGCGGTCTGCGCGGCGTTCAGCGCAGTCGACCGGGCCACGAACCAGACGGCGACCTGGATCGAGCCGAACAGCATCACCAGGATCACCGGCATCACCACGGCCAGCTCGACCGGGTTGGCGCCCCGCTCGCCCTCGGCCAGGCGGGCGCGCAGGGCAGCGGCGAACCGCCCCGGACCGGGCGGGCCGGCGGGCCGGCCGGCGGACGCCGGCCGGCTCCGGACCGTACGGGCGGGGCGCGGCATCACGGGGCCTGCGGCGCCGTGTTGTTCGGGATGGCGTTCATCCAGTTGTTCGCCTTGGCCAGGGCGAGCCCGGTGACCGCCATGGCCACCGCGACCAGGCCGAAGATGATCACCGCGGTCGGCACCGGGCTGTCGCCGCGCTCGGAGTCCCGGCGCAGCTCGGCGAGGCGGGTGCTCACCGCCACGTAGAGGTAGGCGTAGAGGTGCATGGTCGTCTCCTTCTCGAAGGTGGGTTCACAGACGGGCGAGGAACGGATAGACGGCGAAGCCGAGCAGGACGAACACCAGCAGCGAGCCGGGGATGTCCAACTTGCTGGTGACCCCCTCGGCCCGGGCCAGGTTGTCGGTGCGGATCTGGTCGCGCAGCGAGTCGGCGCGGGACCGCAACGTCTCGTGCACCTGGGCGCCCTCGCTGCCGGAGGAGCGCATGATGGCGCCCACGTCGCCCAGCTCCGGGATGCCGATCCGCTCGGCCAGTTCCTGCAACTCGTCCCAGGGCGAGTGCATCTGGAGCTGGGCGAGCCGCAGCGCCTCCCGGATCCGGTCGAAGACCCAGCCGTCGCAGACCGCCGCCGCGCGTTCCAGCGACTGCACCGGGCCGTGCGCGGCGGACAGTTGCAACGCCACCAGGTCGAGGTAGGTGCAGACCGCCTGCCGGAACTCGTCCCGGGCGGCGTCCGCCTTGGCGAGGACCGCGCGGTGCGCGAGCAGTCCGGCGCCCAGCGCCAGGCCCAGGCTGGCCACCACCGGTACGGCCACCGGCAGCGCCACCCCGCCGACGAAGAGCACTGCCGAGGCGACTGCCGGGGTGGCGAACCCGACGAGCGCGGAGAGCAGCACTGACAGCGCGTACTGCTCCGGGGTGCGGTCGAGCAGGGCGAGTTGCCGGTGCGGCGGGCGCAGCCAGCGGGCGAACCCACCGAGCCAGTCCGGCCCGGCGCCGGCGGCCGGAGCCTGGCCGGGCGGCTGGTGCAGCCGGCGCAGCGCCGGGCCGAGCGCCGGAGTGGCCGGCAGCGCCTCGCGTACGACCAGGAACAGCCCGAGCCCGACCGCGCACCCGCCGAGCACCGCGATCGCCAGCTGCCAGTTGAGCGCGCTCATCGTGCCCCCCTTTCGTTCGCGACTGCGGGGCTCGCAAGCTCACTCCTCGCGCTCACGCGATCGCCTCCTCCGGGTCGGGCGCCGGCAGGAACCGCGCGGGCCGGGGCGGCTGGCTCATCGAGCGCACCCAGACCAGCAGGCCGACGAACGCCGCTCCGAGGACCGCCATCACGAGCTGACCGGTCACGGTCCCGTAGGGACGGATGTAGTCGCTGTTCACCAGCCCGTACGCGAGCGTCGCCAGCGTCATGCCGGTGAGGAAGCGGACCGCGAACCGGGGCTGGGTGCGCTTCGCCTCGACCTCGCGCCGGGTCGCCACCTCGGCCGAGGCGGCGGTGGCGATCGACCCGAGCACGTCGCCGAGGCGCTCACCCCGGTCGGTGAGGTGCAGGATCAGCGCCGCCACCACCTGGTCGGCGACCGGGTCGGCGATCTCGTCGGCGAAGGCGAGCAGGGCGGAGCGGGCCAGCCAGCCGGCCTGGAGGCGGGCCGCGAGTGTGCGTACCTCCTCCTGGATCTCCTCCGGCGCGGTGGCGATGGTGCCGACGATCGCCTGCTGGAGTCCCTGGCCGGTGGCCGAGATGTCCTTGAGCCGGCGGGTCCACTCGCCTACGGCTTCGACCCGGGCGATGGCCCGCTGCTCGGCCCGGCCGACCGCGAACAGCCACGGCACGCCCGGCACCGCGAGCGCCACCAGCAGGCCGACCACCGGCAGCCCGGTGAGCAGGAACGCCACCGCCCCGGCGACGATCGCGGCGCCGAGCAGGAGCTGGTAGCGGCGCTGGTCGGCACGGCTCGCGCCGGAACCGGTCCAGAGCCGGCTCAGGCCCGGCCCGGTGCCGGGCGCCGGGCCGGGCGGGCGGCGGGTGCCGACCAGCGCGACGACTGTCAGCACCAGCCCGGCCACGCAGGCCGCGCCCGAGACCAGGGCGATCAGTTCGATCTGCGTCACGCCGGGCCTCCGCTCGGCCGGGCCCCGAGACGGGTGTGCCGGGGCCGCCGCCACGCGCCCATGCCGGCCTCGACGAACCGGGTGAGCAGGCGGGCGTCGTAGCCGACGCGCAGCAGCTGGTCGCGGATGCGCTCGGGCAGGTGGCGGGGGACCGCGCGGCCGTCCGGGCCGGGACCGAAGACGGTCGTCGTGGTGATCCGGTTGCCCTCGCCGACGCCGATGACCTCCTCGACGTGCGAGACGAAGCGGTGCTTGCGCCCGCCGATCGCGGTCTCGTCCTCGACCGTCACGTAGACGATCAGGTCGAGCGCGTTGCCGGCCATCCGGCGGGCCTGGTCGACAGTCATCTCCCGGCCGTGCGACAGCGCCAGCTCGATGATGCGTTCGCTCACCCCCGAGGGGGTACGCGCGTGAATGGTGCACATCGACCCGCGGCTGGTCGTCATCGCCTGGAGCATCGGCACGATCTCCCGGGACCGCACCTCGCCGACGATGATCCGCAGCACGCCCATGCGCAGTGACACCGGGATCAGGTCGGCGATGCTGACCTCACCCGCCGGCCGCCCGTCCGCGCCGCGCTCGCCGTGCCCCTCCCGGGACTCGAAGCTCATCACCGCACGGTGTTTGTGCCCGCGCCGGGCCGGCAGCAGTTCCCGGCTCTCCTCCAGCAGCACGTACGGCTCGTCGGCCGGGATCTCGTCCATCAGCGCGCGGATGACTGTGGTCTTCCCGGCCCCGGCTAGCCCGGCGACCATGATGTTCAGCCCGGCCCGCAGGGACGCGCGGAGGAAGTCGCGCAGCAGCGGGTCGATCATCTCGTCCAGGTCGGCCCGGCCGCCCGCGATGTCCTCCAGGCTCACGTCGAGCGTGTTGTGCTTGCGGATCACCGCGTACGGGCGGTGGCTGACCAGGAACACGGCGGCGAGCCGGCTGCCGTCGGGCAGTTGCAGGTCGAGCGTGGGCTTCGACGTGGAC
This sequence comes from Micromonospora sp. WMMB482, assembly GCF_019038635.1. Classification (NCBI taxonomy): domain Bacteria; kingdom Bacillati; phylum Actinomycetota; class Actinomycetes; order Micromonosporales; family Micromonosporaceae; genus Micromonospora; species Micromonospora sp. WMMB482. Next base: position 2,672,491 of record NZ_JAHOPD010000020.1, read on the forward strand.
AGTGACCGCTCGGTGGCCCCGGCCCGGCGGGCCGCCGCCTGGAGGATCTCCACCAGCTCGTCGTCGGTCTCGGCGATCGGCTCGGCCCAGTCGACGCCGCCGCCGTGCCGGGTGATGCGTACCTGGTCGCAGCCGAGGATGTGCACCTCCTCGATGCTGTCGTCGACGAGCAGCGTCTGGAGCCGGCCCAGTCCGACGAGTTCGGCTGTGACCTGGTCGAGCAGCAGCCGTTCCGCGTCCGCCGCCATCGGTGTGCCGGCCCGTCGTACCGAGTCGGCGTACGCGGACACCACGGCGACCGCCAGCCGGGCGCGCTCGACCTCCTCGGCGTCGGCGTCGAACTCGCGTCCGCGTTGCCAGTGGGTGAGCCGTTCGCTCAGCTCCCGGCGCAGCTCGCGGACCACCGCGAAGTCGACCCGGGGGCGTGGCGGTGGCGCCGGGGGCGCGGCGGGCACCGGGCCGGGGACGTGGTGCCGCCCGTTCGGCGGGGCGAGCGGCGGGACCGTGGAGACGACGCCCGGCTGCTGCCCGCGTGGGTCGTGGGAGACCGGCTCAAACCGCACCGGACACCCCCGGCACGCTCGGCGCGGTCACCGCGCGCGGTGTGGTCGTCCCGGGCCAGGCCAGCCGGGCGCGACGCCGGTCCAGCAGCGCCCGGACCGGCACCTCCAGGGCACCGGCCGCGCGCATCAGCGGCCGGTTGGCCCGTACGGTGCCGCCGTGGGCGAGCACCTCGGCGGTACGCGGGTCGTGCGGCAGGCGGGCGATCACCGGCAGCCGTAGCGCCTTGCTGATCTCGCTGGTGCCGTGCCCGTCGCCGACCACGAGCAGTCGCAGCGTGCCCGGCGGTACGCGGTGCTCGGTGAGATCCCGCTCGACGGCACGGGCGGTGGCCCGGGTGGCGGACAGGTCGGGCAGGTGCGCGCGCGTGACCAGCAGCACCACCGCGGCGGCCCGCAGCAGCGGCCACGGTGGACCGCCCACTGCCAGCCGGCCACAGTCGACCAGCACGTCGTACGGCGGCTCGCCCCGTTCCAGCCCGGTGAAGTAGTCGGCGAAGCGCTGCCAGAGCGGGATCACGCTGCCCGCCTGCGCCGGGTCCACCACACCGGGCAGCAGCAGCCGTTCGCGGCGGGGCGCGTCCAGGTCGACCAGCTGGGACCAGAACGCGTGCTCCAGGCTGCCGTCGCGCAGCTCGCCCACCGCCAGCTCACCGATGCCGCGCGGGCCGTCGAGCGCCCCGCCGAGGTAACCGGCGAGGATCGAGCCGCCCGCCGGATCGCACTCGGCCAGCACGAGCCGCCGGTGCCAGCTCAGCGCGGCGGCGAGCGCGGCGGTGGTGACGCCCGGCGACCCCTTCGCCGAGACCAGGGCGATGATCGCCATCAGGCCGCCTCGGTGAGCACGAGCGCGATCCGGTCGTCGGCGGCGAGCGCCACGACAGCGGGCACGTCCCGTACGGCCAGCGCCAGGTAGACCACCACGTCGCCGTTCTGGGGCGCGGCGGTGTCGATCACCGTGCCCTCGAACCGGGTGCCGCCGCCGCGGGACGCCTCGGAGCCGCCGCCGGTGGCGTTGCTGGGCGTGCTGACCAGCAACACCTTGTCGCCGGGGTGCAGCTTGCGGGCGGGCACCTGCTCGGGTTCCAGCCCCAGCGCGATCTGCTGCTGACCGGGGCCGAGCAGTGGGGCCTCGGTGAGCTGCGCCGAGGTGAGCAGCGTGCCCGGGGTGAGCCGGACGGCCGCCCGCAACCCCAGCACCTCGTCCATCCGGTCGGCGGGCACCGGCTGGAGTTCCCGCCCGCCGGAGACGCGTACCGGCACCAGGTCGTCGGCGGTCAGTTGGTGTCCCACGTCGACCGGCCGGGCCACCGCCAGGTACGTGCCGGTGGAGCGGACCGAGGTGACCGCGAACGCCGCGCCCAGCCCGCCGAGGGCGATCAGCAGAACCGCCAGGCCGAGCAGGCCGGGACGTACGCGTCGTTGCCGGACCACCTTCGGCGGCGCGACGGGAGCCTCCACCGGGGTTCCGTTGCGGGCTGCCACGACACTCATCGGGTCACCACCTGAAGCTCGTTGATCTGTACCAGGACGACGCCGCTGGACCGGCTCTGGGCGATGACGCCGCTCTCCCCGCCGCCGGACCACTCGACGGTCCAGAACGTCGTGGCGCTCACCTCGTAGGTGCCGGCGGCCGGATAGCCCTGGTCGAGGCCGCAGTCGGGCGAGGTGGAGCCGGCCCTCGGCCCGTCCGCCCGGTACGGCGTGCCCGGCCCGTCGCAGGTGACCTCGATGTCGTCGGACATGTGCCAGACGATCCGGTCCACCTTCGCGGTGATCTCCACGGTCAGCCCCCGGTCGGAGGCGGACGCGGACAGCGGCCCGAAGTACGAGGCACCCGGGCTGGCCCACATCCAGACCGGCAGCCCGACCAGGCCGGGGCCCTGGCTGCGCCGGGGCGCCACGGCGGCCCGGGGCGGGAGCAGCGAGATCGAGGCCAGCGCGCGGCGGGCCAGTTCCTCCGGGTCCGGCGGTGCGCCGTAGCCGGCCGGCGGGGCGTCGAGAAGCGCCCGACGGATGCTGCCGAGGTCGCCGCCGTTGCAGGTGAGCTGGTACCACTGTTGGCCGGGAGGCGCCTCGCCCTGCGGCTCCTCGAGCTTGTAGTAGCAGCCGTCGGCGTTGTTGAACCAGCCGAGAACCTCGTGGTAACAGGGGATGGCCCGGCCGTTCCACTGGCACTTCGGCGTGCCGCCGCCGTTGCCGCCCCCGCCGCCGTTGTCGCCGCCGCCACCCGGCCCGCCCGGTCCGCCGGGGATGCCGGGGTCGTCGTCCCAGACGTCGCAGTCGGTCTGTTCAGGCGGGCAGGAGCCGCCCGGGTCGGCGGCGCGGGCGGGTGCGCCGGTGAGCGTCAGCAGCGCGGCCAAGCCGGCGGCGAGCAGCAGCCGGCGGAGCGTCCCGGCCCGGGCCGGCCGGGCCGGGACGCCCCTTCCTCCCCAGGTCAGCACGGCTGGTCCTGGTGCGCGGCGCCGCCGTTGACGCGCCACCGGCCGTCCGGGTACCGGACCGCCGTGGCGGTGGCCAGGTAGCGCCCACCGCGGGTGCCGGGTACGGCCTTGCGGTCCTTGGCGTAGACGAGCCGGTAGCCGCTCGCGTCCAGGCAGTCCTGGATCTCGACGGTGGGTGGGCGGGCGGCCAGGTCGACCGACACGACCTCGGGGTCGGAGAGCAGTTTCCCGGTACGCATCGCGCCGTGCTCCTTCGCGTCGAGAATCGCCATTCGCACCCGAGTCAGCAGCGGATCGGCCAGAAAACGGGTCAGCGCGGGATGGGACGGATCGCTGCGCGCACTGGCTGCCCGGGACGCGTCGAGATAGCCGGAATAGGCGGCCAGCGCCGCTTTTCCGGCCGCGTCCTCCTCGGCGCTGTAATGGGCGGCGGGTGCGGCGGCGCGGCCGGTCAGCGGACGGGTGGCCGCCTCCGGCTCGGTGCCGCAGCCGGCCGAGCCGACCATCAGCGCAACGCTGAGCAGGAAGATTTCCCATCGGCGGGATTGCCGTGTGCGCAACGCCGATCCCTCCTCGGTGCCGGCCCGGGGCGATCACGCCGACCCGCTCCGGGCATGCGGAAGCGCGCCCGGAACTGTCACTCCGGGCCCCCGTCGCCGCCACTTGTATTGACCTGTACTGATCACTGCGGATTCTGTGCCTGGTGCCTCCGACGCCCATTGATCGGGGGTTGCGTCGTACCCAAGGGGCGAGCATAGGCTCACGTCCGCCGATGCAACAGAGGTAATTCACGTGAACACGGTGAGTGAAGACGGGAGGTGGTGGCCGGTGTGTGTCACCACGATGACGAGCGGGCTTCGGCGGGGCTCCGGGCCGGCGGGCGTGTGCTCACCCGTACGCGCCACGACGGCGGCGACGAGCCGCCGGTATGGGTGGGGAGCATGCCGCTCGTCCGATCCGTCCCGCCGGTCCGCCCGGATTCACGCACCGCTCGTTCCGGCCGCCGCCGCGTCGGATCAGGCATCCCTGCGCGCCTCGGTCGTCACATCCACGCGAACGAGAAATCACTCTGCGTGCTCCACGATGGAACACACGGCGACCGGACGGGGGAGCCGGCATGACGGCTGAACGGGTACGGCGTACCGGACCGGTGGCCGATCCCCGCCGTCCGAGCGCCCGGCTGATCGCCGCCCTGACTGTCGTACCCCTGCTCCGGCTGGCGGTCGCGCGCTACGCCGTACCGCCGGGGTCTCCGGACCGGACGGCGTGCGACGGCTGCGGCGCCCCGATCGGGCTGGACCGGCCGCTGCCGGCGCTCGGCCCCGCGGCCCGCTGCCCGGCCTGCCGGGCCCGGGTCGGCGCGGCGCCCGCAGTGGTGGAGGTCGCGTTGCTGCTCGCGGTGGCGGTGCCGGCGGTCGCCGGCGGCGTGCCCGCCGCGCGGCTGGCGCTGGCGTGGTGGCTGGTCTGGGCGGTGCCGATGACGATCGTGGACGCGATGGCGCACCGCCTGCCCGACCGGCTCACCTGGCCGTCCGCCGCCGGCGCGTGGGCGCTGCTCGGGGTGGCCGCGCTGACCGGGCCGGGCGCGGACCCGCTGGTACGCGCCGCCCTGGCCGGTCTGGCGCTCGGCGGCGGCTTCGCCGCGACCACGCTGCTGTTCGGGCGGCGCGGGTTCGGCCTCGGCGACGCCAAGCTGGCGCTCGGCGCGGGCGCGCTGCTCGGCTGGTACGGCTGGCCGGTGCTGGTGGCCGGGCTGGTGCTCGCGCTCGTCCTTGCCGGGCTGGCCGGGGTGGTTCTGCTCGCCGCCCGGCGGGTCCGCTGGTCCGGGCACCTGCCGTTCGGGCCGTTCCTGGTGCTGGGCACCGCCGCCGCGCTGGTGCTCGTCACCGTGTGATCGACCACCCGCAGGTGCGGGTGAGTGTTCCCGGGGGTACCGGAATCACAGCCACCTCCCAGCCGGGTCTGGTTCGGTGGCGGTCCAGCTTCGGACTCGGGAGGGCGCGTGCCGCACGGCGACGACGGTTGGCGGATCCGGCGTACCAGTGCGGACCTGGACCGGCTGGGCGAGACGGAATCCGTCTTCGCGCTCGCCAACGGCTGGGTGGGCTGGCGCGGGACGCTCGACGAGGGCGAGCCCTGCGGCATGCCCGGCAGCTACCTCAACGGGTTCCACGAGCAGCACGAGCTGACCTACCCGGAGAGCGGCTACGCGTTCCCGGAACGCAGTGACACCGTGATCAGCGCGCCGAACGCCGCCCTGATCCGGCTCTGGGTCGACGACGAGCCGCTGGACCTGAGCACCGGCACGATCCGGCGGCACCACCAGGAACTGGACCTGCGCGCCGGAGTGGTCCGCCGGGAGACCGAGTGGGTCTCGCCGGGCGGCCGGGGCGTGCGCGTCCGCAGCACCCGCCTGGTCTCGCTCACCCGCCGTCCGGTCGCCGCGCTCGACTGGGCGGTCGAGCCGCTGGACGAGCCGGTCCGGCTGCGGGTCGGCGCCGACCTGCTCGCCAACCAGCGGGTGCCGGAACGCGCCGACGACCCCCGGGCCGCCTCGGTGATCCATGACGCGCTCACCGGCGAGATCCGCCGCGACGACGGCCTCGACGGTGTGCTCGTGCACCGCACCGGGCGCAGCGGCCAGCGGGTCGCCGTCGCCGTCGCGCACCGGGTCGAGGCGCCCGACGAGATCGCCACCGACACCGAACTGACCGCCGACCGGTTCCGGCTGGCGCTGTCCGGTCCGGTACGCCCCGGCGAACGGGTCCGGGTCACCCGGTTCGCCGCGTACGAGTGCGCGGACGTCGACGGCACCCCGGCCGGTGAGCTGGCCGACCTGGTCGTCGCGGAGGCGGACACGGCCCGGCGCGACGGGTTCGACGCCCTGCTGGCCGAGCAGCGCGCCGCGCTCGACGCGGCGTGGGCCACCGCCGACGTCGAGCTGGACGGCGACCCGGAACTGCAACTCGCGGTGCGGTTCTCCGTGTTCCACCTGCTTCAGTCCGGCCGCGCCGACGGCGACCGGACCATCCCGGCCAAAGGGCTGACCGGCAACGGCTACGACGGGCACGTGCTCTGGGACACCGAGGGATACGTGCTGCCGGTGCTGACGTACCTGGCGCCGGAACTGGCCCGCTCGGCGCTGCGCTGGCGGCACACCCACCTGCCCGAGGCCCGTGAGCGCGCGGCCGAGCTGCGCCTGACCGGCGCCACCTACCCGTGGCGGACGCTCAGCGGCCGGGAGTGCTCCGGCTACTGGCCGGCCGGCAGCGCGGGCCTGCACGTCAACGCCGACATCGCCGACGCCGTGCTGCGGTACGTCGCCGCCACCGGCGACACCGCCTTCCTCGCCGAGTGCGGGGCCGAGGTGCTGATCGAGACCGCCCGGCTGTGGCACGGCTACGGCCACTTCGACGACGGTGGCACGTTCCACCTGACCGGCGTCACCGGCCCGGACGAGTACTCCGCGCTGGTCGACGACAACGTCTTCACCAATCTCATGGCCCGGCGCAACCTGCGCGGCGCCGCCGACGCCGTCCAGGACTGCCCGGAGGCGGCCGCGCGGCTCGGCGTCGACGCCGCCGAGGCGGCCGGCTGGCGGGCCGCCGCCGACGCCATGTTCGTCCCGTACGACGGCAAGCGCGGCGTGCACGAGCAGGCGGCCGGATTCACCGCGCAGCCGGAGTGGGACTTCGCCGGCACCGGCGACGACGACTACCCGCTCCTGCTGCACTTCCCCTACCTGGAGCTGTACCGCAAGCAGGTGGTCAAGCAGGCCGACCTGGTGCTGGCCATGCTGCGCTGCCCGGGGGAGTTCACCGCCGAGGAGAAGGTGCGCAACGTCGCCTACTACGAGGCGCGGACCGTCCGGGACTCGTCGCTGTCGGCGTCCGCGCAGGCGATCCTCGCCGCCGAGGTCGGGCACCTCGACCTGGCGTACGACCTGTTCGCCGAGACGGCGTTCCAGGACCTCGCCGACCTGGGCGACAAGACCGCCGACGGGCTGCATCTGGCGTCCCTGGCCGGCGCCTGGCTGGTGGTGGCGCAGGGCTTCGGCGGGCTGCGCGACGACCGGGGCGTGCTCTCCTTCGAGCCGCGGCTACCAGGGCCGATCACCCGGCTGGCGTTCCACCTGCGCCGGCACGGGCACCGGCTGCGGGTCACGCTCACCGAGCGGGAGGCCCGCTACGAGCTGCCGGACGCCGGGCCGGGCGACGCGGTGGAGCTGTGGCACCACGGCGAACAGCTCCGGGTCACCGGCGACGGGCCGGTCACCCGGCCGATGCCACAGGTGCCCGACCCCGGTCCCGAGCCGCAGTCCCCGCCCGGCCGCCGTCCGGAACGGCGCGCTCAGGAGGCGGCGGGCGGCGACTGAGCCGGCAGGCCGGACATCCGGGCGACGACCTCCTCCAGCGCCTCGAACGCGTACGCCCAGTTGTGGCACTTGAAGCTGCGCAGCCCGGTGATCGGGGTGCGGCAGTCGGCACAGTGGACACCCGGGATCGCGTCCGGCACCTCGGTGTTCACGTACTTGCGCTCGCCGAGGATCACCCGCGCGATCGTCGTGTGGTCGTGCACGCCGTGCAGCGCCGACGCGACGATGTCGTACCAGGTGACCCGCCGCCCGCACTTCGGGCAGTCCGGCTCGTCGCCGCTGACCCACAGCGGCGCGCCGATGCTGCGCGCGGGCATGTTCAGCAGCTTCTCCAGCCGTCGCACGTCCGCCTCCGGGGTGGTCCACCGGTGCCGCCCGGGTAGTGACGCGGGCGAGTCGTAGACGGCGCGGAACACCGCCGGCTCGACCTCCACGGTCTCCCGTCCACCTGTCATCGGTACCTCCTCGCGCCGGCATGTCCCACCGTCGTACCAGGTGGACGCGGGGATCAACCGGATCACCGACACGACGGGTCAGCGGTGTGTCGCGCAGGGTGCTAGACATCGAGGCGTGACGGAGGCTGAGAACCGACCCAATGTCGCCCGGATGTACGACTACTATCTCGGCGGCTGCCACAACTTCGCCGCCGACCGCGCGGCCGCCGAGGAGATCCTGAAGATCTTCCCGGACACCGGCGTCGCCGCGCAGGGCAACCGCGCGTTCCTGCGCCGGGTCGTGCGCTGGGCGGCCGAGCAGGGCGTACGCCAGTTCCTCGACATCGGCGCCGGCCTGCCCACCCAGGGCAACGTGCACGAGGTGGTCCGCGCGGTCCGCCCCGACGCCCGGGTGGTCTACGTCGACCACGACGAGGTCGCCGTCGCGCACGCCCGGCGGTTGCTGCCCGTCGACGGCCGCACCGTCGTGCTCCAGGGCGACCTGCGGCGTCCCGGCGAGCTGCTGGCCGACCCGACGCTGCGGGCCACGATCGACCTGAGCGAGCCGGTGGCGGTGCTGCTGCTCGCGGTGCTGCACTTCGTGCCAGACGCCGACGACCCGTACGCCGCGGTGGCGACGTTGCGCGACGCCACCGTCCCGGGCAGCGTGCTCGCGCTGTCCCACCTCACCATGGACGGCCTGCCGGCACTGCCCACCGAGCAGGGCACGGCGATCTACCGCCGCAGCAGTTCCCCGCTGGTGCCCCGCACCCGCGACGAGGTGGCCCGGTTCCTCGACGGGTACGAGCCGGTCGATCCGGGCCTGGTCAAGGTGGCGGACTGGCGGCCCGACGGGGAACCGCAGGCCGCGGTGTCGCACGGCTACGGCGTGGTGGGCGTCCGCCGCTGATCCGCCGTCGTCAGTCCAGGCCGCCGTGCGCGGCCCAGAGCGCCGCGGCCCGGTCGGCCGCCGCCGCCACGAGCGCGGCCAGCTCCGGCCGGTCGGGTAACCGGAACGAGACGTACGCGCCGCGGCCACCGGCAGTGGGCCGGCCGTACGCCTTCGCGGCGAGCCGCCCGTCCGGCAGCAGCCGGACGTTGAGCGTGGTCAGGGTGAACTCCTCGCCGCGCCGGGTGTCGGTCCAGCGCAGATCCTCCGGCACCGTGACGTTGATGGCGAGAGCGCTGACGTCGGGTGGGGCGGCACTGCTCATCCGGCGATCGTCGCACGATCCGCGCGTGCGCCGCGTCCTCGCGCCGCGCCCGCTCGCCACGGTCCCGCCGGTCAGCGCCGCAGCGTCGTCTCGCGGGTCATGTGGGACAGCTTCTCCGGGTTGCGCACCGCGTAGAGGCCGCTGATCCGGCCGTCGTCGAGGCGTACCGCGACGACCGTGTCCAGCTCGCCGTCGAGGCGTACCAGCAGCGCCGGGTAGCCGTTCACCTGCGCCGGCTCCATCGACGCCACCGTTGCGATCCGGCGCCAGCCGCCCGCGAGCAGCCGAGCCACCCGGTCGCCGCCGGTGACCGGCCGGACGATCGCCTGCTTGATCCCGCCGCCGTCGCCGACGAGCACCGCGTCCGCCGCCAGGACGCGGAGCAACCCGTCCAGGTCACCGGTCTCGACGGCCCGCCGGAACGCGTCGAGGGCGTCGCGGGCCTCGGCCGCCGGGACGGTACGCCGGGGGCGGCGCGCCGCGACGTGGGCCCGCGCCCGGTGCGCGATCTGCCGCACGGCGACCGTAGTCCGCTCGACCGTCTCGGCGATCTCGTCGTAGCCGATGTCGAACACCTCCCGCAGCACGAACACGGCCCGCTCGGTCGGCGTGAGCGTCTCCAGCACCAGCAGCATCGCCATCGACACGCTCTCCGCCAGCGCCACGTCGTCGGCCACGTCGGGCGCGGTGAGCAGCGGCTCGGGCAGCCACGAGCCGACGTAGGACTCCTTGCGCCGCCCCAGAGTGCGCAACCGGGACAGCGCCTGCCGGGTGGTGATCCGCACCAGGTAGGCGCGCCGGTCCCGGATCTCGCCGAGGTCCACGCCGGCCCAGCGCAGCCAGGTCTCCTGCACCACGTCCTCCGCGTCGGCCGCCGAGCCGAGCATCTCGTACGCCACTGTGAAGAGCAGGTTCCGGTGCACGAGGAAGTCCTCGGTGGCCGGGTCCGCCATGGCTGGCTCCTTCGCTGCTCGGCTGCGTTCCCCACCAGACGCCGGCCACCGCCGCCGTGTGACATCCGGTCGCTGTGGCGGTCCTCACCCGGCGCCGCCGTCACGCCGGACGCGTCCCCGGCATCTCGTGTTCGTCAGGCACCCACCCCCAGCAGAGAGGGCGCAACCATGCAGACCCGATTCAACCTGTTCGAGAACCCGGTCTCGGCGACGTTCATGAAGCGCTTCGCCGGTGCGGGCCTGATGATCCACCAGTCGTCGCTGCCCCGCACCGTGCAGGAGCTGGTGTCGCTGCGGGCCAGCCAGATCAACGGCTGCGGCTGGTGCATCGACATGCACACCAAGGAGGCGGTGGCCGGGGGCGAGAGCGCGGTCCGGCTGAACCTGGTCGCCGCCTGGCGTGAGTCGACCGTGTTCACCGAGGCCGAGTGCGCGGCGCTGGCGTTCGCCGAGGAGGGCACCCGCCTGGCCGACGCCCATCAGGGCGTGTCCGACGAGACGTGGGAGCAGGTGCGCAAGCACTACGACGACGACCAGATCGCCGCGCTGGTCTGCCTGCTCGGGCTGATCAACGCGGCGAACCGGTTCGCGGTGCTCGTGCACCAGCGCGGCGGCTCGTACGAGCCGGGCATGTTCGCGGCGGCCATGGGCTGAGCGCGGCCGTCACCGCAGGCTCCGGAAGAACGACCGGACGTCGTCGGCGAACAGCTCCGGCACCTCCAGCGCGGCGAAGTGACCACCCCGGTCGAACTCGCTCCACTGCCGGATCGTGTACGTCAGTTCGGCGATCGGCCGCACGGACCGGGTGATGTCGTGCGCGAACACGGCGACCCCGAGCGGGGGCGGGCAGGGCGCGGGCGGGCCACCGAACGCGCTCTCCCGCACCAGCCGCGCGGACGAGGCGGCCGTGCGGGTGAACCAGTAGACCGAGACGTCGGTGAGGATGCGGTCGACGCCGACTGCGGATCGCGGGTCGGTCCACTCGGTGAACTTCTCGGCGATCCACGCCAGCTGCCCGACGGGCGAGTCGTGCAGCGCGTACGACACGGTCTGCGGCCGGCTGGCGTAGAGCACCTGATGGGGGTGCCGCTGCGTCTTGAGCCGCATGATCCGGGCGAGCCGGTCCCGGTCCTCGTCTGACAGTCCGGCGTCCCCGGTCCAGCCGGGTGGCGGGGGCGTGGGCAGGTAGTTGAGGTGTACGCCGACGACGTGCTCGGGGTCGACACCGCCGAGCCGGGTGGAGATGACCGAACCCCAGTCACCACCCTGTGCGCCGTACCGCCGGTAGCCGAGCCGCCGCATCAGCTCGGCCCAGGCGCGGGCGACGCGGTCGACGTCCCAGCCGCGTTCCCGGGTCGGGCCGGAGAAACCGAACCCGGGGATCGACGGTACGACCAGGTGGAACTGCTCGGACAGCCGGGCGAGCACGTCGAGGAACTCCACGACCGAGCCGGGCCAGCCGTGCGTGAGGATCAGCGGCAGCGCGTTCGGGTCGGCGGAGCGTACGTGCAGGAAGTGGATGTTCTGCCCGTCGATGGTGGTGGTGAACTGCGGATACCGGTTCAGCTCGGCCTCGGCCGCCCGCCAGTCGTACGCGGTGCGCCAGTGCTCGGCCAGCTCCCGCACCCGGGCCAGCGGGATGCCGTAGTCCCACCCGGCGTCCGGCAGCTCGTCGGGCCAGCGGGTGTGGGCCAGGCGGTCGGCCAGGTCGTCGAGGTCGGCCTGGGGGACGTGGACGCGGAACGGCTCGATCACTGTCGTCTCCGATCGTTGGTGCAACTAACGTTGGGATGCCCAACGTTATCGCAAACTGTTGGGCCTGCCAACGTTTCCGGCTAGGCTGGGTTCGTGGAGAACCCGGAGCCGGACCTCGTACCGACCCGCCTGGCCGGACTGCCGAGCTGGCTGATCACCCAGACCGCCGTACGTGCCGGCCGGCTGGTCGCCGACGGCCTCGCGGCTGCCGACGCGCGGGGCTACCACTTCCGGCTGCTCGCCACGCTCGACGAGTTCGGTCCGGCCAGCCAGGCGGTGCTCGGCCGTCGCAGCGGCATCCACGTCAGCGACGTGGTGGCGGCGCTCAACGAACTCGGCGAGCGGGAGTTCGTCACCCGCAGCCCGGACCCGGCCGACCGGCGGCGCAACGTCGTCACGATCACCGCAGCCGGACGGCGGCAGTTGCGGCGGCTGGAGAAGCGCCTCGCCGCCGTGCAGGACGAGCTGCTCGCGCCGCTGTCGCCGGGCGAGCGCGCGGACCTGACCCGGCTGCTGGCGCGGGTGCTGGCCCACCACACCCGCCCGCCCGCCTGACGGCTGCCTGCCGGCGCCGTCCTCTTTTCGCCGGCCTGCCTTGCCATCCGTGTGCGTCGTGGCCGGCTACCTGTACCTGGCCGGGCCCGTGCTGATGATGATCCCCGGCGTCAACGCGCTCTACCCGCTCCTGCCCGGTGGAGCCACCGCCGCGCTCCTGCCACCGGCCGCCGGTGCCCTGCTGCTGACCGGGTGCGCGCTGGCCACCGCGGTCGCCGTGGTCGTTCCGATGCGCCGCGACATCACCCGAGCGCGGCCAGCCGGACGATCTCCTCCGCGGTCAGCGGGCTGCGCGGATGATGGGTCAGGCACATCGGCGCCTGCATCTTGACGAACCGGGCACCCTCCACCGTGGCGTAGAACTGGCCGGTACGCAGTTTGCCGATGTCCGGGACGTCGGTGCCCTTCGCCCTGGCCACGTCTCGGGCTGCCTCGATCTGCACCGGCACGGTGAGCAGGCCGAAGAACTGCGTGGCGGCGTTGCCGGGGATCTGGTTGTGCAACGCCTTCGGCGCCTGGGTGGCGAAGACCAGCCCCAGCCCGTACTTGCGGGCCTGCGAGGTCAGCGCGAGCGTGCTCTGGGTGCAGGCGGTCACGGCACCGGACGGGGCCAGTGTCTGCGCCTCGTCCATGACGAAGAGTCCACCGAGTGGCCGGTCCCCGGCCGGGTGGCGCTTGATCCAGGTGAACAGGGCGAGCTGCAACTGGTTGACGAAGCTCTGCCGCTGATTCTCCTCGGACAGCCCGGCGAGGTTGATCACCGAGACCCGGGCGCGGCGACCGGGTGGCGGGGTGAGCAGTTCGCCCGGGTCGACAGGCGTTCCGACGCCACCCAGGAGCGGGTCGTTGATCAGGGCGGCCTTGAGCAGTTGTGCCATGCCGGCGGCCAGCTTGGGCGCGCTGTCGAGCTGACTCACCCCGTCCGGGAGGTCGTTGAGGACGTCGGTGAACTCACGCAGGTCGCTTGCGCCGCTGCGGGCGTAGCCGATCAGAGCCTCGCGCAGCACGGCGCGGCCGAGCCGGGCCTTGTCGGTCCCGCCGTCCACCCGGGCGTGCGGGGCGAGCGTGGCGACGGCCGCGTTGACGGCCGAGGTGAACCCGTCCGGGTCGTCGAGCACGTCGGCGAAGGCCGGCAACGGCTGGAAGCTCAACGGCCGACCGGCCTGCCGTCCCGGCGTCCAGACGACCACGTCGGTGCCGGCCAGATACTCCGCCGCGCGGGGGGCGTCGTCGGCGCCCCAGCCCGGCGGCGGCTCGGGCCAGGCCTCGCCGAGCCGGGCCAGGTCGTTGTTGGGGTCGAGCACGATGGCCGACACGCCGCGCAGGGCGCACTCCTCGATCAGGCGGCGGATCAGGACGGTCTTGCCGGAGCCGGAGCCGGCGAAGATGACTGTGTGCCGGCGCAGCGCTTCGAGGTCGATGGCGACCGGGTCCGGCCGGCCGGTGACCGTGCCGATCTCCATCCGCTCCGGGTCGATGCCCGCCACCGGCGGCAGGGGAGCGATCATCGGTGGAACCGGGCCGGAACCGGCGGACCGCGGTGCGGGGACGGGACCGGCGGAGCGCGGCGCAGCGGTGACCGGCGGTGGCGTCCCGACCGGGAGTCGGTCCGGCGCCTCCGCTGGCCGCTCCTCGGTCCGGACGGCTTCCGGCGCGCCCGGCCAGTCGCCGAGCGCCTCCCGCAGACAGGTGATGTCGGAGGCCGGCCGCCGATCAGCGAACCAGGGCCGCAGCGTCTCCCGCCCGTAGTCCTGGATGAGTTGTTCGAGCGCGGCCAGCCGGGCGACATCCGGTGCGTCCAGGGGAAGACGCCGGCCGCCGGCCCGTTCGAACGCGTCCAGCACCTCCCGGGTACGGGCACCGGTCGACCACTCCGCGCTGCGCAACAGGAAGAGCCGTCGTTTGGCGACCCCCTCGGTGAGTCCGGCGGTCGTGATCGCGTTGCGGATCCGGTTGAGCACGGCGATGTGATGCGGTGCGGAAATCGCCCGGAACGACCAGTGCTCCTCGTCCTCGCTGTCCTCACTCAGGCTGTGCCGTAGCCGCGCGTGCAGCGCCGGCTTGGTCCCAGCGGGAATCGGGTCGAGGCTGAACGCCTCGACGGCCGCGCCCTGCGCGGCGATCCACGCGGTCAGGCCGGCTTCGAGCAGGCGCGGGACGCGGGCATCCTCCGACTGCGGGGACAGGGCGGAGGTGGTGTCGGCGGCGGCGACCAGCTCCGCGTACCGGGCGTCGATCTTGCCGAATCCGTTCGCCCGGTTCTCCGGCGGCGGCTCGGTGACCGGGGCGTGGACGAGCCCGTCGGCGACGCGATCGCCGCTCGCGTGCAGCAGGTGCCGCAGTTCCCGCGCCTCTCCGTCGGCCAGGCAGGCCCGGACGTGTGTGTCGATCCGCCGCAGCAGCTCACGGGGGGTGAAACCGACGACCTCCTGGAACGCGTCCGGGTGGACCGGCCAGGTGGGGTGGGGCGGGGTGAACCCGAGGCCCTCGAAGAGCACCGCGAACCGCTTCTCGACCAGCTCGCGGCCCACCTCGACGGAGGGGATCTCCTTGAGCGGTGCAGCCTCCCGGAACCGGTCCTGGACAGTGTCCGTCGCTTGATGCCGGATGCTGTACCAGGTGTGCGGCAAGCACGAGACGACGGACAGGGTCCGGCGGGTGGTCTCGCGCAGCGCCATCAGGCCGCTGGCGACCTGTTCGAGCAGGAGCGACGTCTGCCAGTCCGCCTCGCCCCGGGCGTCCTGGTTGGTCGCCTTCACGGACTGGGCGATCATCAGGTCGATCTGGTCCACCGCGATCACCGTCGGGCCGACGACGGCGAGCAGCCGGGAGATGTCCCGGACCACCTCCTGGGACGCACGCCGAGTGCGCCGCAGCCCCCACCCGGCCCGTTGGCCGGGCTCCTCTTCGTCCATCGAGCACAGGAAGTCGTAGCCGATGTCCTGCACCGCCGACTGCTCGGCCGCGTAGAGCACCAGGGCCCGCGCGGTGTCCTGGCACTCCGTGCCGATCTGCCGGTCCTTCTTGCGGATCAGGTCGGCGAACGCGTCGAGCGCCGGACGGCTGAGTTCGGTCTCGCCGGCGACCGCGCGCCGCACCGTCCGGGGCGCCCCCACCTCGTCGGCCAGCCGGCGGAGGAACGTCCGTAGCTGGGTCGTCTCGTCCGGCATCGGCCGGACCAGACCCTCCAGCATCGAGATCGCGGTGCGTTGCCAGAACGTCCGGGCCTCGAGCAGCTCGACCAGGAAGAAGAACCCGCCGCGTTGCTGCACCTGCTGGCGAACCGTGCCGATGAGGTGTGTCTTGCCGATGCCACGCTGGCCGACTAGGGCGACACCCACCGGGCTGGAGTCGCTGCTGGCCTGCGCCTCCGCGAAGCTGTCCAGCACCGTCGTGACGACGTCGTGGTGCAGGCCCTCCACGTGGAACGGTGTGGGTTTCCAGACGTCGTCCGGGGTCGGAGCCCAGTTGAACCTCAGCGCCGCCAGGGCGCGGCGTTGCTCGTCCCCGATCATGACGAGATGGCGAGCAGATGCTTGTCCTGGTTGCCGATGGTCGCCGCCGCCGCCCGCTCCCGCAACCTCAGCGCCTTCTGGTTGGATTCGGGTACCAGATACACGCCGCGCTCCTGGTTGAGCGTCACGAGCGCGGCGTCGAACTCGGGGCGGGACAACTCCGAGAGTGCGTCGCGAAGATCGGCCAGCATGACGTAGTCACCGGGTCTGGCGGCCAGCTCGTGGTACGCCTGCCGGATCAGCGCGACCGCGTCCCCGGCCGGGGAGGCCGACGACGCCACCGCCGGTGCGACTACATCGTCCCGGTTGATCTGCATCCGGAACAGGTCGTCGGCGCGGGTTCCGGAGTGGTCGATCAGCCGGCGCAGGAAGTCGAGCGCGACGTAGAGCGTGCCGCCCGCCGCACCCGCGCGCTTTGGCGGCTCTGCCCCCAACTCCTCAGTGGCCCGATCCCAGCCCTCGTCGGTGAGGGCCAGAACAATCCTCGGCTTCTCCGTGACCTCGATCAGACCGAGTGATTTGAGTCGGCTGCGGTGCTCCGGCTTCAGGCTGATTCCGGCGACGTTCTTGAAGTAGGTCTGCGGCAGTGGCGCCGCCTTCACCATCAGCGTGACAAGAATGCACCGGTCGACGAGGGTCAGTTCCTTTTCCGGCATGCGGATGCTCCTCTGCGGCACGAGCTCTCACCGCGTCGACGGTGGATCGAAGGGTCTGAAGGGATGGCCATGATCGAGGTGGGTAACGGGAAGGACCCGGCGCACGGGCCGATTCTGCCGACGGTGCCGGACGCGCGCAAGGTCACCGATCTCGCTGACGAAAGCCGACAGGACCGCGCAGTTGATCTCCAGCGGTCCTGCGTGGACGCGCCGATTGAAACGCCTGTTCGGGCGCTTCGGCGCGGTTCGCCGGCCGGACCATTGCGAAGTGACAAGGACAACGGGCAGCATGGCAGACCGGCGAGAGGGCCGGAGTTTCTGCTCCGCCGCGACCCCTCCCGCCTGTTCTCCTGAAATACGTCACGGAGGTGACCGTGCAGTCTGAGGTGGTCCGCTACCAGGTCGACGACGAAACGGTTGCCTTGATCGAAGTCGAGCCGACGCCCGGTTTCCAGCCCGCCGGCTTCGGCGACGTCGCCGGCTGGGTACGTGAATCCGCGGCGCCGGCGGTCGCCGCCGCCCGGGAATTGCTGGAACAGGTCAAGACCGTCTCTCCCGACGCGGTGGAGGTGCGCTTCGGGATCAAGGCCACCGGCACGGCGAGTTGGGTGGTGGCGAAGGCGACCGGAGAGGCGAACTTCGAGGTCACACTCGCCTGGCAGCCGGAGGGCCCCACCGACCGCGGTGCCGGCCCACGGCGCTGACGGACGGCCCGGCCCGTGACAACGGCCCCGGACGAGTGCTCGTGGGCGGTGGCTCTGCACCGTGAGGCGGACCCGCACACGGCGCTCGGCACCGGCATCGTCATCGCCACCAACCTGGTGCTCACCTGCCACCACGTGGCGTTCACCGCCGACGGCACCCTCCGCCCCGATCTCACTGTCGCCTTTCCGCGCGCACCCAAGGTCGCCTACTTCGACCGGCGCAAGGTCCGGCAGTGCCAGCACGACGGCATGCGGGAGGCGTACGTCGACCTGGTCGTCCTTGAGCTCGTCGAGCCGGTGCCGGCGACCGTCACGCCGGCCCGGCTGCGCTGCCTCGCCCCCCAACCGCTGCTCGATCGTCCCTTCTGGGCGTATGGCTTCCCGGCCGGAGTGGTCGGCGGCCTCCAGGCGACCGGTTCCGTCGTCGAAGCCAGCGGGTACGGCCACCTGACCATCGACAGCGGCGCCGCCGGGCCGCTCAGCAAGGGGTTCAGCGGGGGCGCCGTGTGGTCCCCGGAGTATCAGGCGGTGGTCGGCGTGGTCGTCACGGCCGACGGCAAGGGCAAGGGCCAGGCGGTCACCCTGAGCCACGCCGACGAACAGGTGCCGGCCATGACGTTGGGCGCGTTGTCGGCCTGGCGGGTCGAGGACGCCGACGACGCCGCGCTCTCGGCCTGGGGGTGGACGTTGAGCACCGACGGTGAGGCCGGCCGGCACTGGCTGCCCCGGGCGCGGGGCGTCGCCGTGGACACCGAGGGTGGTGCCCGGTTCCGGGGGCGTGCGGCCGCGCTCCGGCGGATCGTCGACTTCATCGACGGGGAGGCGCCAGTGACCGGGCCGCTGATCGTCACCGGCTCACCCGGGGTCGGCAAGTCCGCCGTCCTGGGACGCGTCGTGACGACGGCCGACCAGCAGATCCGGGACAGCCTGCCGGGCGGCGACAACGCCGTCCGGGCCACTGTCGGCTCGGTGTCCTGCGCCGTGCACGCCAAGGGCAAGACCGCGCTCGAGGTGGCGGTCGAGATCGCACGGGCCGCCGCCGTCGACCTGCCGGCTGCGCCGGCCGACCTGATGCCGGCGGTACGTGACCGGCTGGCGCGTCGTCCGGCTCGCTTCGCGCTCGTCATCGACGCGCTGGACGAGACGGCCGACCCCGGTCAGGCGCGGCAGGTCGTTGACGACCTCCTGCTGCCGCTGGCCCGGGAGTGCGGCCGGTACGGCGCCCGGGTGGTCGTCGGCACCCGGCGCGGCGACGACCGGGGCGACCTGATCTCCTGCTTCGGTGGCCCGGTCGAGCTGGTGGATCTGGACACGCCCGAATACTTCGCCGAGGCCGATCTGGTGAACTACGCCCTGGCGACCCTGCGGCTGCTCGGCGCGGAACGGCCGGGCAATCCGTACAACGATCCGGCGGCGGCTGCCCTTCTGGCCCGCCGCATCGCCGAGC
The DNA here is from genome assembly GCF_019038635.1 of Micromonospora sp. WMMB482. NCBI lineage: Bacteria > Bacillati > Actinomycetota > Actinomycetes > Micromonosporales > Micromonosporaceae > Micromonospora > Micromonospora sp. WMMB482. The sequence continues at coordinate 2,691,103 of NZ_JAHOPD010000020.1, forward strand.
TGGCGAAGGGAAACTTCCTGGTGGCCGGTCTCGTCGCCCGGGCACACGCGCTGCGCGACATCGAGCCGGTCGACCCGGCCTCGGTGTCGTTCAGCGCGACCGTGGCCCATGCGCTCGACTCCTACCTGGCCGGGTTGCCGGCCACCGGCTCGGCCTCCGCCCGGCTCGCCCTTACCGCCCTGGCGTACGCCGAGACACCGGGTCTGCCGCTGTCACTCTGGCGGATCGCGGTGACGGCGCTCGGCGGCACGGTCACCGAGGATGAACTCCTCGCGTTCGCCCGTACGTCGGCGGCGAACTTCCTGGTCGAGACCGGTGGCGGTAGCCAGCCCGCGTATCGCCTGTTCCACCAGGCCCTCAACGACGCGTTGCTGGCCGGCAGGGACGAGCGGAGAACCCGTGAGGACGATCAGCGGCGGCTGGTCGCCGCCTGGACTGACCTGGCGACCGAGACCGGATGGGCTTCTGTACCCGGCTATCTGCGGTCCTCGCTGTCCCACCATGCCGCTCGGGCCGGGCTCGTCGAACAGCTCCTTGCTGACGATGACTACATGTTGCATGCACAGTTGGATCGACTCCTCTCGGTTATAGACACGGAACGTCCGCTGTCTTCGTTGTCGCAGGCTAGGGTGAAGCTGATGCAGCGCACGCCGCTGGCGATGGTGGCGTCGCCGGCTGAACGTGCTGCCCTCTTCTCAGTTGTCGAGCGGCTTGACGGGCTGGGCAGCGGGATCGAGACGGTCGCCGCGCCCTACCGGGCACGTTGGGCCCACACCCCGCCCCGACAGGAGCGCAGCGTGCTTGACGGGCACTCGCAGGCTGTCTACGACGTGGCGGCTATCGAGCTGAACGATCGGCGTTTGCTCGCCTCCGCTGGCGACGACGGCACGGTCCGGCTCTGGGATCCGTTGACCAACCAGGCCGTGGCGGTCCTCACCTGTCACGACGACACGATCCGTGGGCTGTGCGCCGTCCGCACCGGGGTCGGCGAGACGCTGATCGCCACCGCCAGCCACGACGGGACCATCGGCCTTTGGGATCCGCGTACCGGTCAGCGCCGGCACGAACTGCGCGGGCACGACGACTGGGTCCGCACCATCTGTGTCATCCCGTTGCCGGACGGCGACCTATTGGCCTCGGCGGGCGACGATCGGGCGGTCCGGATCTGGGATCCGGTGACCGGGACACAGTGCCACGCGTTGACCGGGCACTCGGGCTGGGTGACCGCCGTAACCTACGTCCCGGTGGGCGGCCGGCACCTGCTCGCGTCCACCGGCTTCGACGGCGCGGTCCGGGTCTGGGAGCCAACAAGTGACACACGGCCGAGGCTGGTGCTCACCGGGCATGTCGGCTGGGTGACCGCCCTATGTGCCGTCCGTGCGCCGGGCGGTACGTTGCTTGCCTCCGCAGGCTACGACGGCACTGTCCGGCTCTGGAACCCGCAGACGGGCGAATGTGCTCATGTCCTAGAAACGGCGGGACCGATCACCGACCTCTGCGTGGTCAATGAAGACTCCCTGCTGGTTTCGACCGGTGACGACGGAGTGGTTCGGCTGTGGGAGGTGGGGACCTGGACAAGCCAGCCGAGCCTTAAGGGGCATACCACTTGGATCCACGCGGTGTGTGAGCTCAAGACGGCGAGGGACCGTCTGCTGGCAACAGCAGGGGACGACGGCACGGTCCGGCTATGGGATCCCGCTGGCGGCTGGCCGGAGACGATCACGGATCAGACCAGAGGCTGGCCCGTGCTCAGTCTCTGCCCGATCCCTGGGGAGCGATCTGGCTTGGTGGCCTGCGGCGGTGCCGATAGTCGGGTGCGGTTCTGGGATCCGGCTACGGGCAAGGAATTGTGGGACCTTCCCACGCCGATTGGCCCCGTCAACGCGATGTGTGCGGTTGCGGATGTTGAGGAACCTTTACTAGTCACTGTCCACGCTGGGCCCTCGGCCTTGGTGTGGAAGGTGCGGGAGCGCGAGCAAGCGCAAGGGCTCATTCACGGCGCCGAGCATTACGGCTCCGTAGCCACGGTCTGCCCGATCGTCATCGGCGGTGAGACGCTCGTCGCGTCGGCCGGCGACGACCAGGCCATCCGGCTCTGGCACCCGCAGACCGGCGTCGTCCGGGCGGTCCTGCTCGGGCACGTCACCCGTGCCTGGGTGACCGCCCTCGCGACGGTCCGGTGGCCCAGCGTGGAGGCGCTCGCGTCGGCCGACAAGAGCGGCACGGTGATGCTGTGGGGCGGTGGTGACACACCGGTTTGGACCCGGCAGGGACACCAGGATGCGGTCACCGCGCTCTGCGGCCTCGTCGTGGCGGGTCGCCGGATGCTGGCGTCGGCCAGCGCCGATCACACGATCCGTCTGTGGGACGCCGAGTGGGGCGAACCTGTGGGCGTGTTCACCGCCCACACGGCTGCCGTCACCGGGTTGAGCCTGGTGCGCGTCGGTGGCCGGGATCTGCTCGCCTCGACCAGCCGGGACCGGACGGTGCGGATCTGGGATCCGTCCACCGGACGGGCAGTGCACACCATTCCCGTCTATCACCCGGCGCTCACCTGCTGCACGGTCGGCGGAACGTTGCTCGTCGGCCTTGACCAGGGCCTGCTGGCGTTGGACGTCGGCGGTCAGAGCGACCTGCCACCCGAGGCCGCCGACCGTGCGGTCGCTCGGGTGGCGGTGCGCTGTTGATCGGCGTCGCCGCTGGTCAGGGGCGCAGCACGTAGCGCCCGCGTACCCCGCCCTCGGTCATCGCCCGGTGCGCGTCAGCGGCCCGCTCCAGCGGCAGCACCGCGTGCACCCGGGCCGGCAGCTCACCGGCCGCCGTCCGGGCGAGCAGGTCGGCGAGGCGTACCCCGTCGGTGCGGGTCTCGATCACGCGGACGATGACGCCGCGCTCGGCGGCGGGCTGCGCGTTGGGCCGCACGCCGACGAACACGCCGCCGTCGCGGACCAGTGCGAGCGCCCGCTCCTGCCATGCGGCGGCGTCGGCGACCGCGTCCCAGCCCGGCTCGGCGGCGGTGGTGAAGCCGGCGCCGAGGCCGCTGACGAACTCCTCGTCACCGGCCCGCGCCAGGCCGGTCACCCGCCACCCCCGCGCGGCGGCGAGCGGGAGGACGTAGCCGCCGACCGCGCCGGCCGCCCCGGTGACCAGCAACCGGCCACCGGCGGGCGGCTCGCCGAGCAGATCGACGACCTGCGCCGCGGCCAGGCCGTTGAGCGGCACTGTCGCCGCCGCCACCAGGTCCAGATCATCGGGTACGACGGCGAGGTCGGCCGCGGGCACGACGAGCTGCTCGGCGTACGTGCCGTAGTCGCGGTCGAACCCGACGACCAGCCCGGCGACCCGGGTGCCGGCGGTCAGGTCCACGCCCGGGCCGACGGCGTCGACGGTGCCGGCGAAGTCCCAGCCCAGGCCGGTGTGGTGCGGCTGGTGGATCAGCCCCAGCGAGTGGAAGAAGCCCTCCGCGACCCCGAGGTCGACGGGGTTGACCGCCGCCGCGGCGACCGTCACCCGGACCTCGCCGGGCCCCGGCTCGCGCTCCGGGACGTCGATGACCTCGATCGCGGCGGGTCCGCCCGGGGTGCGGACGACGGCGGTGCGGAAGGTGCGCGTACCCATTGTGGTGTCTCCTTTGTTCTTGAGGGGTGACCTGCTCCACGATGGAGGGGTAACTTTCTTTCGGGAAGTACGCACTTCGGAGTGCGTTGGGTACCCCGGGGGTAGGAGGCGCGGACGATGCCGACGCAGACGGCGGCGCAGAAGCGGGCGCAGGCGCGGGATGAGTACGACGCGTTCCTCGCCGAATGCCCGAGCCGGCAACTCCTGGACCGGATCTCCGACAAGTGGGTGGCGCTGATCCTGGCCGCACTCGGCCGCGACGGGCCCGACCGCAACGCGGAGCCGCAGGTCATGCGCTACTCCGAGTTGTCCCGGCGGCTGGCCGGGGTGAGTCAGAAGATGCTCACCCAGACGTTGCGTTCCCTGGAACGCGACGGCCTGGTCACCCGCACCGTGACGCCGAGCGTGCCGGTGACTGTCACCTACGAGCTGACCGAGCTCGGTCAGTCGCTGCACCGGCTGATGTACGGCATGAAGCTGTGGGCCGAGGCGCACATGGACGAGGTGCACGCCAACCGCGAGCGGTACGACGCCGCCGCCGATCGCTGACCGGCCGCGCCGGGATTCTCCGAAAGTTTCGGTCCTAGGCGCTGTTCTCGTCGCGCTTCGTTCTCATGCAGATCTGTGGACTCCCGGGCTGATCGGCCGGTCGAGTCCATGTTCGCGTTGGCATCGACATTGACCGATCGTGCCGTCGCGGATATCTTCCCAGAGAAGTTACCGGTACATCTTCGAAAAGTTTCAGGGCAGTGACGCGGGAGTGAGCGCACCGCCGGCTCCCACCCGCGTCCAGCCGGGCATCGCCAGCGCATCATCGTCCGATATGCAGAGGAGTGTCATGAAACATCTACCGAGGCGCAGTCACCGCGTGGTGCTGGCCGCCGTCACCAGCGCGCTGGCACTGGCCGGTGCCGCGCTCGTGGTGCCCAGCCTGGCTCAGGCGGCGGCGAGCACGCTCGGCGCCGCCGCGGCACAGTCGGGCCGCTACTTCGGCACCGCGATCGCGGCGAGCCGGCTGGGTGATTCGACGTACAGCACGATCGCGGCGCGTGAGTTCAACATGATCACGGCTGAGAACGAGATGAAGCCGGAAGCGTTGCAGCCCCAGCGGGGTCAGTTCAACTTCTCCTCGGGTGACCAGATCTACAACTGGGCGACCCAGCGGGGCCTGCAGGTCCGCGGCCACACGCTGGCCTGGCACGCGCAGCAGCCGGGCTGGATGCAGAGCCTGAACGGCAGCAGCCTGCGTCAGGCGATGATCGACCACATCAACGGGGTGATGGCCCATTACCGGGGCAAGCTCGTGGCGTGGGATGTGGTGAACGAGGCGTTCAACGAGGACGGCAGCCGTCGGCAGTCGAATCTGCAGGGCACGGGTAACGACTGGATCGAGGTGGCGTTCCGGACCGCGCGGGCGGCCGATCCGTCGACGAAGCTCTGCTACAACGACTACAACATCGAGAACTGGTCGTACGGCAAGACGCAGGGTGTGTACAACATGATCCGGGACTTCAAGTCCCGTGGTGTGCCGATCGACTGTGTGGGGTTGCAGACCCACTTCACCGGCGGCAGTTCGCTGCCGGGCAACTTCCAGACCACGCTGCAGAACTTCGCCGCCCTGGGTGTGGACGTGGCGCTGACCGAGGTCGACGTCACGAACTCCTCGACCAGCCAGTACGCGGGGCTGACGCAGGCGTGCGTGAACGTGCCGCGGTGTATCGGCATCACGGTGTGGGGTGTGCGCGACAGCGACTCCTGGCGCTCGAACGAGAACCCGCTGCTGTTCGACGGCGGCGGCAACAAGAAGGCCGCGTACAACTCCGTCCTCAACGTCCTCAACTCCGCGTCGCCCAACCCCACGCCGACCGCGACCGTGTCGCCGACCGCCGGGCCGACGGGCGGGCCGACCACGCCGCCGCCGACCACCGGCGCCAGCCGGATCGTCGGCAACCAGTCCGGCCGCTGCATCGACGTGCCGAACTCCTCGCAGAGCAACGGCACCCGGGTGCAGCTCTACGACTGCCACGGGCTGACCAACCAGCGGTGGACCTACACCTCCAGCCGGCAACTGACCGTGTACGGCTCGATGTGCCTGGACGCCGCCGGCTCCGGCAACGGCTCGGCCGTCCAGATCTACAGCTGCAACGGCCAGACGAACCAGCAGTGGAACGTCAACTCCAACGGCACCATCACCGGAGTCCAGTCCGGCCGCTGCCTCGACGTCTGGGGCACCGGCAACGGGCAGCAGGTGCAGATCTACGCCTGCAACGGCCAGGCCAACCAGCGGTTCCAGCTCGTCGCGACGAGCTGACGCACCTCCGGAAGGTGCATGACGGGCGGGCCCGGTGCAGACGCCGAAACCGGGCCCGCTCGTCGCGTCTGGCGAGCACTAGGCTGAATCGGAGTGTGTGAGGCGGCCGGGCGCGCGGGGGAGCGGAGACGGCGATGATGATCGTGGTCTTCGACGCCGACCGGGAGTGGTACATACAGGGGCGCGTCTACGCGGACATCGTCAGGTCGGTGCCCGCCGGGATGCTCCAGGACGACGACCTGGAGCTGCATGTGTGGCCCGCTCGGGCGATGGGCCTGCTGAGGCTGCCGGTCATGGAACCGGACCGAGCCGAGCGAATCGCGGCGGCGCTCGTCGAGGGCGTGACCGGCCGCCTGCGGATCATCGACCAGAGCGACACCGAGTTGGTCACGTTCTACGAAGGCCTGCGCGAGATCGCCTCCCGGCACGCCTGACTCGTGCCTGCCAGGGGAAGGGGCATCCATCCGGTCGCCGACGCGCAGGAAGTGCTCGTCATTCCGGTCGGCGAGCGACAACCGCCAGGGCCATGCCGAAGAACTTCAACGGCGAGCGTTCGATCGCGTCGGTCACCGGCCGGATACGACGTCCGAAGCGGGACCGGTCGAACGGCGGCATGATGTAGTCCACCGCTACCGGCTCCAGCCCGGCCCGCCGAAGCTGTGCGGACAGGCCACGGGCGGTGAAGCAACGGGCGTCGGCCAGCCGGCGATGCAGCGGCACTATCCACGGCAGGAACGGAGCCCGCGCCGGTCGGTAGCGCTTTCCCCGGATCAGGAAGCCATGCGTCTCGAACGGGAACCATCTGTTGGGCGTCGTCAGCGCGAAGCGGCCGCCCGGAACGAGCACGCGGTGGACCTGCCGCAGGGCGGCATCGAGGTCGTCGATGTGCTCCACCACCTCGATGGCGGTGACCAGATCGAAGCTCTGGTCCGGGTAGTCCAGCTCGGTGGCGGACAACTCCCGTACGTTGATCTTCTCAGCCGCCGGATCATCGGTCAGCCGGTGCCGGAACAGTTCCAACCGACATCGCTGGATGTCCACGGCCTCGATCTGCGCGAACGCGCCGACCAGCCGCATCGTGTAAGTGCCGTCCCCGCAGCCGATCTCCAATAATCGCCGGCCGGTCAGCGGTGTGTGCCGGCTCAACGTGCCCAGCCTCTTCGCCACGCCGCGCTCGCCGAACGCGCTCCCGTGGCCCAGTCCCAAGCGTCGATCCGCATCCGCCATGGTCGCTGGCTCTAGCCCTAACGAACGTTAACGTGGGGGCAGCCGTCGACGTCGTCGTCAGCCGCCGTTCGAGACGTAGACGGAGTAGCGGACCGCGGCGCCGTGCCAAAGTCCCGTCGGTCGGGTACGGGTAGAGCATGGTCCTCGATTACAGGCCGACTGACGGCGGCAACTCGTGACGGCCGCCGGTACCTGGCCCCTCGTGCCCAGCGTGATCGCGTTGCTCGCCGCGCTGGTGGCGATTCTGTTCGCCGGCGGGGCGCTGGCCCGGACGGCAGACGAGCTGGCGGACCGGACCGGCATGGGCGAGGCGGTGGCCGGCGCTCTGCTGCTCGGCGCGGTGACCTCGCTGCCCGGCATCGCCACCACGATCATCGGCTCGGTGCGACAGGACGCCGAGTTCGCCCTCGCCAACCCGATCGGTGGCATCGCGGTGCAGACGGTGTGGCTGGCCATCGCCGACCTGCTCTACCGCCGGTCCAACATCGAACACGCGGCCGCGTCACTGGAGAACGTGCTGCAGTCGCTCGTCCTGGTGGCGTTGCTCTGTCTGCCTGTGGTGGCGTACGCGACGCCCGAACTCACCGTGTTGTGGGTGCACCCGGCGTCCCTGCTGATACCCGTGATCTACCTGTACGGTCTGGTGCTGCTTCGCCGCCTCCGCCGAGAACCGATGTGGATCGCCCGCAGGACCGCCGAGACTCGTTCGGACGTGCCGGCCCCGACGCCGTCGGATGTGAGCCTCCGCCGGCTGTGGTTCCGGCTGGCCGCACTGGCTGCCGTGGTGGCCGCCACCGGCTACCTGATCGGCCAGGGCGGACTCGGCGTGGTCGCCGCCTCAGGGCTGCCCAGCGGCTTCGTGGGCTTCACCCTCACCACGGCGATCACCTCACTACCGGAGTTGATCACCCTCATCGCGGCGATTCGCATCGGGGCGCTGACCCTCGGCATCGGCAACATCCTCGGCGGCAACGCCTTCGACTCCTTGATGATCCTGCTGGCCGACGGCACCTACCGGTCCGGATCGATCTACTCCGAGGCGAATCTGTCAGGGCTGCTGTTCACCGGCATGACGACCCTGATGACCGCCACACTGGCGGCCGGGTTGATCATCAGGGAACGTCGGGGAGTCGGCTTCGAGGGAATCGCCATTCCGGCCATCTACGTGGCTACCGTGGCTCTGCTGCTGATCCGGCCCGGCTGAGGGCCGGCGCCGGGGTAGGGCTGCCGGGGCGGAGCTCTCCACCGGCTCCGGCAGTCGCGGACCACGTACGTCTCCCGGTGTCTGCCCAGAGATCCTGGATGACGGACATTCCAGAGCATCCGTTTGTAGCGTCGAGGTCATGACATTCCACAGCCGGGTCAGCACGCCGTTCACCGCCCGCACCACCGCTGCGGAAACCCTCGACGGCGTCGACCTCACCGGTCGCCGAATGATCGTCACCGGCGGCGCCTCCGGCATCGGCGCTGAGACGGTCCGTGCCCTGGCCGGCGCCGGAGCGGACGTCACCGTCGCCACCCGCAACCCGGCGAGCGCCGACGAACTGGTGGCGGAGTTCGCTGGTTCCGGCCCCGGTTCCGTGCGGGCTGCCGCCCTCGACCTGGCCGACCTGGCCTCGGTCGACGCCTTTGTCGCATCCTGGACCGGGCCGCTACACGTGCTGGTCGCCAATGCCGGGATCATGGCGATCCCGACCAGACAGCTCACCCCGCAGGGCTGGGAGCTTCAGCTCGGCACCAACTTTTTCGGCCACTTTGCGCTCATCCGCGGCTTGCACGACAATTTGCGCGCCGCCGGCTCGGCCCGGGTGGTGCTCGTCAGCTCTGGAGCGCATCTGCGGGAGGCTTTCGACTTCGACGACCCGCAGTTCGAACGGCAGCCCTACGACCCGTGGTCGGCTTACGGCCGGTCGAAGACCGCAGAGGTTCTCCTCGCCGTCGGCATCACCCGGCACTGGGCCGCAGACGGGATCACCGCAAACGCCCTCAACCCCGGCTTCATCACGACCAACCTCCAGCGCCACATGGACGACGAGACGCTGCGCGCGTTCGGGGCGATGGACGAGGCGGGCAATCGCATCGAGCAGCCCTACTTCAAGACGCGTGAACAGGGCGCGGCGACCACCGTGCTGCTGGCTGCGTCGCCGCTGCTCGAGGGTGTCACCGGCCGGTACTTCGACGACAACCAGGAGGTCGAGGTAGTGGCCGGCGGCCCGGAGGCCACCGGAGGGGTCGCCGCGCACGCGGTTGACCCGGCCGCCGCCGATCGCCTCTGGGCGTACGCGGAGCGGGCTCTGGCGTCCCGGGGGCGCGGATGACTCCGGCCTGACCAGGTCCGTAGGACCACCGCCTGCGCGCCCAGCACCGCACCGCCCATCCTCGCGGCTGTTCGACGGCCGCTCGGTCGACCGGTGCCGGGCCCGCAACGACGAACCTCGTCGTCGCTGTCGGGACGCACGAGCATCGAAGCTCGCCTGCCGAGTCTGGATGCGCAGTCATGGACTGGAGGTGCCGTCATGCGACCCCCCGCGGCGATCGCCGATGATCCGCTCCATTCAGGTTGGCCGGCCCAGGGGCGTCAGGTCGATGATCCTCGGGCGGCCACCGTCAGGACGCCGCGAGCAGTCGGAACTCGCAGCGGACGCCGCTGGCCTTGGCGAGCCGACCATCACCGGTCACGAGTGGGCAGGCCAACAGCTCCGCCGCCGCGACGTAGGCTGCGTCATACGCGGTGACATTGCCTCGCAACTGCCACATTCGGTCGAGCAGCATCGCGACGCCAACCTCGTCGATGACCAACGAGGGCAGGGTGTCGATCGCCTCCTGAGCCCGAGCAAGGCCCAGCTTCCCACCGAGAACCTTGCCCCTGATCACCGATACGACCTCGACCAGAAGATGGCTCGGCGCGGCCCAGTGCGGATCGCCGGTCAGCTCTGCCCGCGCCGCGTCGCCGACCGGCCCATCGTCGACCAAGGCATCGGCCAGAACCGACGCATCCACGACGATCATGCCGCGCTTCCCCATGGTCCGCGTTGCTCCCGCTGGTCGTTCAACTCGGCCGCGCTCTCCCCCGGCAGGGAGCGGGCACCGTCCGATCGGCCGGCGAAGCGATCAAGGGCCGCGGTGTTGCGCAGCCGCCGAGCCTGCGTCTCCACCAGATCCAGCAGGTACGCCTGGAGTGACTGCCCGCGCGCCTTGGCCTGCGCCGCCAGGGCGTCTCGTACTTCTTCCGGCACGTCCCGAATCTGGAGAGCAACCATGCATTCATTATGCATGCAGCACTACCCGCTCGCCAAGAAAGACTCGAGCTTCGATCAACCGGTTCGCATGACGACTGCGGCATAGCCAAGAACCGCAGCTCAGGTGCGCTGCTGAGTGGGCCGGAGGTACCACCATGCGAACCAACCGGCGACCATCACCGGTGACCCGCTGCCTCTGCGAAGCCTCAGTTCGCGCGTCCCGAGGTTCGGTGGCCAGACGACCGACGTTCCCGATTCCAGTCCAGCCCGCTACCGGTCAACGTAGTGGTAGCGGCAGGCGATGATCTCGACGTCGTCCTTGGTGATCCGATACACCAGCCGGTGTTCGCGATCGATCCGGCGGGACCAGTAGCCGGACAGCTCCCCCCGAAGAGGCTCCGGCTTGCCGATGCCCTCGTATCCGTTGCGCATCACGTCCGCGATGAGGTCATTGATGCGCTTGACCAACTTACGGTCCGTGTGGCTGAGGTACTGGCTCCACGCCGTCGCGGTGAAGACCAGCCTCATGCGACATCCCGCACGGCGGCCGGGTCGATCAGATCCCTCTCGGCCGCGTCACCCTTCTCAAGCTCCGCCATCGATCGTCGCAGAGCGGCGGCGTTACTCGGGCTGCGCAGGAGGTACTCGGTCTCCTTCATCGACTCGTACTCCGCAAGCGGCACGATCACCACGGGATCGTGGCCTGACCGGGTCACCACCACTTCCTCCGCGTCGTTGATCACGCTGTCGAGTTCGGCGGCCAGGTTCTGCCGCAGCTGTGTGAAGTTCACGGTTCGCATGGCCACCTCCAGGGCAAGTACAGAAAACTGTACCTCACGTGAGCGGTCCGGCCGGGTTTCGCACGGAAGATCAACAGGTGGGCCGCCAGGGACTCGAACCCTGAACCTATGGATTAAAAGTCCACAGCTCTGCCATTGAGCTAGCGGCCCGCACGGCACAGGTTACCCGAACCCGATCAGCCCGGCGTGCGTCGCGCATCGACCCTCCGGCACGCCACGACACCGACACGACGCCACTTCGGGGCCCTCCGCTGCGTCCACGGACCGCTACGCTTCGGCAATGTCGAGCTGGCGCCGGCACGGCCTCAAAGCGGAAGCCGCAGCGGTGCCCGCCGTCGCCCTGGTCGCCCTCCTCGGCCTCGTAGTGCAGTCGGCGGGCATCGACACCACCACCGACCTCGTGGCGCTGCTTGTCGTCCTGGCCTCCTCCGGCGCGCTCTACCTGCGCCGTCGACACCCGGTGGCGGTGGGCGCGGTAGCGCTGGCCGCGGTCGCCGCGTACGGGGCTCTGCTGCACCGGCCCGGGCCGATCATGCTGGTGTTCGTCGTGGCGCTGTACACCGTCGTCGACGAGGGACACCTCGCGGTCGCGGTGGGGCTCGGCCTGGCCTCGGTCGTCTCGTTCGCCGTCGCGGACAGCTACACCCGGCCCGGTGTCAGTGGAAACGGGGCGACCCTGCTGCACGCCGGGTGGCTGGTCGCGGTCATCGTCGGCGTGACCCGTAACCGGAGGGCCTATCTCGCCGAGGTGCAGGCGCGGGTGCTCGCAGCGGAGCAGCGTAAGGAGGAGGAGGCCCGCCGCCAGGCCACCGAGGAGCGGCTGCGGATCGCCCGCGAGCTGCACGACCTGCTCGGACACCACCTGTCGCTGATCAGCGTGCAGGCGAGCGCCGCGCTGCACCGGCCCGATCCGGAGCGGTCTGCGGAGGCACTCGCCGTGATCAAGCAGACGAGCCGGGAGACGCTGCGCGAACTGCGGACGGCGCTGGGTGTGCTCCGGCAGGAGGGTACGTCGCCGAGCCGGCCCGCGCCCGGTCTCGACCGCCTCGACGAGCTGGTCACGGCGGCCGAGCGATGCGGGCTGGCGGTGCGTACCGAGGTGACGGAGACCGGGTCGCTCCCGCCGGAGGTGGATCTGTCCGCGTACCGGATCGTCCAGGAGGCGCTCACCAACGTGAGCCGTCACGCGGGCGCGAGCACGGCGGTGGTCCGGGTCGTGCCGGACGGCGACGAATTGCTGGTGGAGGTGGCGGACGACGGCGCCGGTCCGTCCGGGCCGCCCGGGAACGGGATCCTCGGCATGGGCGAACGGGCCCGGGCGCTGGGCGGCTCGCTCACCACCGGGCCGGGGCCGGACGGCGGGTTCCTGCTGCGGGCCCGCCTTCCGCTGCGGTCCGTCCCGCTGCCGGTCCCGGCGCCACGCAGGTTACCGGGGGAGACGACATGATCCGGTTGCTGCTCGCCGACGACCAGACCCTGGTACGCGCGGGCTTCCGCTCCATCCTCGACGGCGAGGAGGGCATCGAGGTGGTCGGCGAGGCCGCCGACGGTGCCACTGCGGTGCGGCTGGTGCGAGAACTGCGGCCGGACGTCGTCCTCATGGACATCCGGATGCCGCTGCTGGAGGGCATCGCGGCGACCCGGGAGATCGTCGCCGGCACCGACGCCCGCGTGATCATCCTGACCACGTTCGACCTGGACGACTACGTCTACGGCGCGTTGCGGGCCGGGGCGAGCGGCTTCCTGGTCAAGGACACCGAGCCGGCGGAGCTGATCCACGGCGTACGGGTGGTGGCCCGGGGCGACGCGTTGATCGCCCCGGCCGTCACCCGCCGGCTGATCGCCGAGTTCGCCGCCCGGACGCGGCACCCGGACCCGGGCCCCCGGCTGAACGCGCTCACCGAACGGGAACGGGAGGTGCTCGCCCTGGTCGCGGCCGGCCTGTCCAACGACGAGATCGCGGCCCGGCTGGTGCTGAGCCCCGCCACCGCGAAGACGCACGTCAGCCGGATCATGACCAAGACGCGGGTACGGGACCGCGCCCAGCTGGTGGTGCTCGCGTACGAGTCGGGGCTCACCGTGCCCGGCTGGCTCACCGCCTCCTGACCGAGCGGCCGACGCGAGCGACCGGGCCGAGGTGAGACGCCGGAACGGAACGGGCGGCCGGTCAGGCGGTGCGCCGGGAACGGGCCAGCGCCAGCCCGCCCAGCACCGCCCCGACCAGCCCGAACGCCACCCCGGCGATCGCGCCCGCGCGCCCCTGGCCGGTGCCGAAACCCTCGGTGGTCAGGGCCAGGTGCCACACGCTGAGGACCAGACTGACCAGTCCGGCCGCTGCCGCCACCAGGGCATGGACCCGCCCCGCGCCGGCCCCGCGCCGGGAGCGGGTCAGCGCCAGCCCGCCGACGACCACGCCGGCCAGGCCCACCACGGCGATGACTGTGGCACCGGCCCGGCCGGAGCCGCCGATGCCCCCGGCGGCGAGTGAGGTGTGCGCGGCCGGGGCGACTGTGCCGGCGAGCAGGTGACGAATGGACATCTCGGGACTCCCTCGGGTCACGGTAAGTGGTGACGGCGGCAGCGTATGGACGTGCATCGCAGCCGGTCGTCGCCCCGGAGTCGTCGACCGGGCTACCACCACTGGGGTACGCGCTGCGCCCGCGTACCCCAGGGGTTGTCGCCGCCGGGCGTGAACGGCGGCGGCCGGGGAACCTGGGCGACCATGCGAGTCACGACCACCGCCGCCGTGGCGGCGTCCCGCGAGGTGCCGGGCGACGACGGTGTACGCCGTCCCGGCGGTGAGGTGCACGCCTGGCTGCCGGGCCGGAACCAGACGCTGTGCGGGCTGCCGCTGAGCCGGACCCGGCTGCGTCGATTCCCGCACGTGCCGTTCGACTACTCCGGCACCGACGTGTTCACCGACGCCGACCCGGAGGGCTGGGTCTGCCCGCGCTGCCTGGCCGCCACCGCCGGTCGCCGTGACCGGGAGAAGGGCTGGGTGCGCACGAACCCCCGTCCGTGAGCGGTTGCTGCCCGGTTCAGCGGGTACCGCACCTGTCATGCGCATCGTGATCGTGGGGGCGACCGGCAACGTGGGGACGGCAGTGCTGCGCCGGCTGCGGCGGGAGGCGGGCACGGAACTGGTCGGCGTGGCCCGCCGGTTGCCCGGACCGGACGCCGGTGAACCGTACGACGACGTGGAGTGGCACTTCTGCGACATCGGCGCGCCGGCGGCCGCCGACCAGCTCGTGCGGATCTTCGCCGGGGCGCGGGCGGTGGTGCACCTGGCCTGGCAGATCCAGCCCAGCCACGACCGGCGCACGCTCTACCGGACCAACGTCGGCGGCAGCCGCGCGGTGATCGAGGCCGCCGTCCGGGTCGGCGTTCCGGCCCTGGTGTACGCCTCGTCGGTCGGCACCTACGCGCCCGGCCCGAAGAACCACCCGGTCAGCGAGAACTGGCCGGCGACCGGTGTGGAGACGTCGTCGTACAGCCGGGACAAGGCGGAGGTGGAGGCACTGCTCGACGGCGTGCAGCGGGAGCACCCGAGCCTGCGCGTGGTACGGCTGCGGCCGGGACTGATCTTCCAGCGGGAGGCCGGTACGGAGATCAGCCGCTACTTCCTCGGCCCGCTGGTGCCGGTGCGCCTGCTGCGGTACGGCCGGATTCCGCTGGTGCCGTCGAACAAGCGGCTCCGGATGCAGGCGGTGCACGCCGACGACGTGGCGGACGCGTACGCCCGGGCGGTTGTGGGGGACGCGAGCGGCGCCTTCAACGTGGCGGCCGACCCGGTGCTGACGCCGGAGCTGGTGGCCCGGCACTTCCACGGCTGGACGGTGCCGGTGGCGACGCCGGTGCTGCGCGCCGCGGCGGCGCTGACCTGGCGGGCGCGGCTGCAACCGGTCGACACCGGCTGGGTCGACCTGGCGCTGAACGTGCCGTTGATGTCCAGCCATCGTGCCGAGACCGAACTCGGCTGGAGCCCGAGCGTCGACACGGTGACCGCCCTGAAGGAGCTGTTCGCCGGCATGGCCACTCGGGCCGGCACCGACTCCCCGCCGCTGTCCCCGGACCCGACGCTCCCCGGGCGGCCCGCCGCCCTGGCTAAAGGCCACCTCCCCGGCCACCCCAACCCCTACTGACCCCGACCGGCCCCGCTCCGGCCCACCGCTCCGGCTCACCCCGCGTCGGCCTAGGCCCGCCTCTGGCGCGCTCCCGCCCCGTCCGCCCCCTGCCCTGCCTCGTCCTGTTGATCAAGGAGTTTGTGTCCCTCCCAGAGATCGACCAGGACGCAAACTCCTTGATCACCTCGCCGAGGGCGTGTGCGGGCGGGGGAGGGCTCTGGCGGCCGGGAACTGGCTGCTGACCATGAAGTTGGCTGGGCGACACGCCGATACCGGGACCGCCAACTTCATGATCGGCGAGGCGAGGCGAGAGGGGTGCCCGCAGGTCGGTCGGTCAGCAGATCGATCATGAGGTTGACGGCGCGACACGCCTACGGGCAGGCCGCCAACCTCATGATCGACGGGACGGGACGGGACAGGGTGAGGCGGGGCGGGGCAGGGGAAAGGGGTCAGGAGATCTGGGCGCCCAGGAAGAAGATGCCGGGGTGGCCCTTCGTCTCGAAGCCTCGGCTGGGGTTGCGCCGCAGGGTGCTGCTGTCGATCTTCAGGGTGCCGGTGCGGTTGTTGCTGACGAAGAAGATCGCGCCGCCGCCCTCGTTCGCGCTGTTGTCCTCGATCACCGTGCCGGCGATGCGTACCGCGAACTCGTTGCCGTCGCAGTAGATCGCGCCGCCGCTGCCGCCGCCCGGCGTACCGCCCCGGGCCGGGTTCGCGCCCGTGCCAACCGCGCGGTTGTCCCGGAAGACGCTGTTCAGCACCGTCCAGGAGACGCCGATGCTGCTCAGCGCCCCGCCGTTGGCGCACACCCCGCCGGTGAAGGTGCTGCTCACCACGTACACCGGTTTGTTCTCGAATTGGCTGAGCACGCGCAGCGCGGCGCCCCCGAGGTCCGGGCCGGTACGGTCGCAGCGGTTGTCGACGAACCGTGAGTTGATCACGGCGAACCGCCCGCCGCGGACGAAGACCGCGCCGCCTCCACCGCCCTCGGTGCGATCCCCAGTGGCATCCCCGTCGGCGAACGTCAGGTTCTGCACGGTGAGGCGTGGGTGGTCCTGGTTCTGGCAGTGCGAGGTGGTCCAGCCCTGCGCCTTGTCGCAGGTGTTCATGTAGAGGATGCGGCGCTTGCCGCCGCCGCTCAGCGTGACCTTGCCGCCACCGTCCAGCACGACGCGCGGGCCGTGCGAGTTCACCACCTTGGCGGTGGCCTTCATGGTGATGGTCACCGGCGCGGGCCCGCAGTCGAACGTGATCAGACCACCGGCCGCGACGGCCTTCACCACCGCCTCCGAGGTGCAGCTCGCCGGGGTACCGCTGCCGACGGTACGGGTCGGGCGCGACGTGTCCACCGCCCGCGCCTCGGCCGGCACGGCGGCCCGGCCGTCCGGGTTGCCGGCGCGGAACGCGACGGTGGCCGCACTGGGGCTCGGCCGGGCGCTGCCGAGACCGGCCCGCCCGCTCGGGGAGGCCGACGGGGCGGCGCCCGGCGCGGACGGGGTCGCGGCGGCCGGGGCGGGGACCGGGGCCGGATCATCGCCGCCGCAGGCGGGGAGCGTCGCCGTCGCCAGGGCGAGGACGAGGAGAGTGACAGCCGACTTCACGCGCACCGTCCGATGCTAGGAGGACCGGCCGCCCCGGCACGAGTCCGCAGACGATCCTTAACCCACCGCTAAGCCGAAGCCGCCAACAGCGGAGGCAGCGGTGCCCACCGCAACCGGTCAGGCGTGCGAGAGCGCGAACGCGACCAGGAAACCGAGCACGGTGATCAGCCCGACCAGCAGGTGCGCGTCGGCGAACGCCTCCGGGACCATGGTGTCGGTGATCATCGCGAGGATCGCGCCCGCGGCGAGCGCGGTGATCGTCGCCAGAACCTCCGGCGGCGCGCCGCCGAGCAGCGTGTACCCGGCCAGCGACGCCGCGCCGGAGATCAACGCGATTGCCGTCCACAGCCCGAACACGTAACGCCGGGTGCGTCCGGCCTGCCGCATGCCGGCCGCGCTGGAGAGCCCTTCCGGCACGTTGCTGAGGAACACCGCGATGACGGTGACCAGGCTGACCGGGCCGCCCGCGAGCAGGCTCGCGCCGATCACCACCGATTCGGGTACGCCGTCGAGCAGCGCGCCGACCGCTATCGCATTACCCGAACCGGGCTGTTCCCGCTCGGAGGGCTGCTCGCCGCCCGAGCGCTTGCGGTGCCGCGCGCCCCGCCGGGCCAGCAGCACGTTCGCCGCGGTGTACAGCAGCGCGCCCGCCGCCGCGCCGATCGCCACCGGCGACAGGCCGCCCTGCTCGTGCGCCTCCTCGACCAGCTCGAACGAGACGGCGGACAGCAGCACGCCCGCCCCGAACGCCATCACCGAGGCGGTCACCCGGCGCGGCACGCGCGCGAAGAACCCGACGGCCGCCCCGACCAGCAGGGCCGACCCGGCGAGCAGGCCCCAGAATCCCGCTTCCAGCCACTCCGGCACGCGGTGGACCCTACCCCCGGACGGGCGCCGCCAACCGGGTCAGAAGTCGGCGAACAGGTGCGGTAGCTCACGGGGGAAGAGGCGGCGCAGCTCGACCGCCGCGTCCACCGGAACCTCACCCAGCCCGCGTACGACCACCTCGGCCGGGTCGAGCACCCCGTACGCCAGGGCGGACAGCCCGGCGGCGGTGAGCCGCGCGGCCGGCACGCTGCCCTCGGCGGCGGTCTGCGCCGGCAGCACCGCCAGCTTGCCGGTGGTGCCGTCGATCAGGTGCCGGCCGGCGAGCCACCGGTCACCGACCACCTCGACCAGCACCCGGCCGACCCCGACCGGTTGTTCGGCGAGCGCGTCCAGGCTGAGCAGCCGGGCCATCGGCGCGGTCGGGTCAGGCCGGGTCACCCGTGCCTCGACCTGCACGTCGAGGTCGGTGAGCCACAGCTCGGGCAGCTCGTCGGGGGTCACCTGGACGCTGATCCGGGCCACCTGGTCGACGTGCCGGGCGAAGAACTGGAGCACCGACGCGCGGGCGTACGGGTCGTCGACCAGCAGGTCGTCGGCGAACAGCGTGCCGGCGTGGTCGTCGATGCGGTAGGTCACCGCGCCGACCGTCTTGCCGCCGCGCACCACGCTGACCAGCCAGCGGTCGTCCCGGTCGCGCAGCCCGACCGCCCGGAAGTCCGGGAAGACCGCGAAGCCGTGCCGCTCGCGCAGGCACCGCTCCGTGTACGCGCGCCACCTCGGGTAGCCCGCGCCGATCCGCTCCCAGACCAGCTCGTCGGGCAGTCCGGCCCGCAGCAGCGGCGCCAGGTCCACCGGGTTGAGGATCGCGGTACGCCGCCGGGGCAGCCCGATGTAGCCGAAGCGCTCGTAGAACGAGGCGCGGAACGGGTGCAGCGCCGTGAGCTGGTGGCCCTCGTCGCGCATGCCGTCGAGGAGTTGCTGCATCAGCGTGCGGACGTGGCCGCGCCGGCGGGCCAGCGGATGGGTGGCCACGCCCGCGACACCGGCCATCGGCAGCACCGCGCCGCGCAGATTCTGCCGCATCGGGATCGCCGACGCGGCCGCCGCGGTGACCCCGTCCTCCTCGGCCACCAGCGTCGTGTTCCCGGCGTTGTACGGCAGGTATGCGCGGAACTGGTCGGTCCGGGAGGCGTCCATCGGCGAGGCCTCGAACGCGTACGCCTGGAGCGGGAAGCTGGTGTTCAGTCGTTCATCGGTGGCCAGCCGGCGGATGCGCATCCGTTCATCCCAACCGCACCGGGCGCGGTCCGCAACCGGAAAGGGGGCCCGCTCACGCCTCGGTGACGTCCGAGATGACCACAGTCACGTTGTCCGGCGCGCCGGCCTGGTGGGCCAGCTTCACCAGTTGCTCGCCGCACTGCTGGCGGTCCCCGTAGGTGGCGAGCGCCGCCGCGATGGCGGCGTCCTCCACGTAGTCGGAGAGGCCGTCGCTGCACAGCAGCAGCCGGTCGCCGGCGAACACGGAGAGCGCCCCGACGGCGGGTGGCGCGTCGGAGCCCTGCACCGCGCGGGTGACGAGCGAGCGCTGCGGGTGGTGCCGGGCCTGGTCGCGGGAGAGTGCGCCCTGGTCGACCAGCGCCTGCACGAACGTGTCGTCGCGGGTGAGCTGGGTCAGCTCGTGGTCGCGCAGCAGGTAGCAGCGGGAGTCGCCGACCTGGGCCAGCACCAGGGTGTCCCCGGCGAGCAGGGCGGCGGTGAGGGTCGTACCCATGCCGTCGCGGGCCGGGTCCACCGTGATGGCCGCGCGGATGCGCTGGTTCGCGGTGCTCACGACGGCGCGCAGCGCGTCGGCCGCCTCGTCGGCGCCGGTGGGCGGCGTCAGCTCGTCCAGGATCCGGATGACGATCTCGCTGGCCACCTCGCCGGCGGGGAGCCCGCCCATGCCGTCGGCCACCGCCACGAGGCGGTCACCGGCGAGGGCGGAGTCCTCGTTGTTGGTCCGGACGAGGCCGACGTCGTTGAGGATGGCCGAGCGGAGGATGAGCGTCATGAGGACAAGCTTGCCAAGAAGAACGGCTCCGCGTCTGCACGCGGTGGCGGGTCTGCTGAAAGAAATGTCATCAGCTTGCATCCTGGGTATGCGTCAACTGTCCGGTGTGGACGGACGAGGATGGCGCAGCAGGAGACTCGCGTGGACCTCCTCCTCGCCCACCGCCGCGTACGTGTGCGGCACGTCGGAGGTCCACCGCAGGTAGCCACCGGGACCGGCGGTCAGCGGGGCGTCGGCCGGCCCGGCGCGCAGCACGCCGGAGAAGACCGTCACGTGTTCGGTCACGCCGCTGGAGTGGGCGGGGGAGAGCTGCGCCGGGCCCGGGTCGACCCGCATCCGGTACAGCTCGTAGGTCGCCTCCCGGTCGTCGAACACCTCCAGCAGCGTGGCTCCGACCGCCGTCCCGCGTACGGTCGGCGCCTCGCCGGGCGCGGAGAGCACGGCGGTCAGCGGTACGCCGAGCTGCGCGGTGATCGCGTACAGGGTCTCCAGCCGGGGATTGCGCACGCCGTTCTCCAGGCCGGAGAGCGTCGCCTTGCCGACGCCCGCGAGGCGGGCCAGCTCGGACAGGGAGATGCCCCGCTCGGTGCGGAGCGAACGGATGCGCCGGCCGACCTCCCGGGCGCCCCGGTCATCGGCTGGTGCGGCGGCTGTCATGGGGGTTATCGTGCTACACCGTGCCGTTCCGTAAACGGAACGGTCGGAGGAGGAGAGCATGGGCGGTCGGCTCCAACCCGTCCTGGCCGGCGTGGTGACCGCCCTGGTCGGCTTCGCCAGCTCGTTCACAGTCGTCCTGGCCGGGCTGCGCGCGGTCGGCGCCGAACCGGACCAGGCCGCCTCCGGCCTGCTCGCGCTCTGCGTCGCCAGCGGCGCCTGCGCGCTCTGGCTCGGCCTGCGTCACCGGCTGCCGCTGTCGATCGCCTGGTCCACGCCGGGCGCGGCGCTGCTCGTGGCCACCGGACCCGTCGCCGGCGGCTGGCCCGCAGCGGTCGGTGCCTTCCTGCTCGCCGGCCTGCTGATCATCGCGGCCGGGCTGATCCCCGCGCTCGGCCGCGCGGTCGCCGCGATCCCCGCCCCGATCGCCTCCGCCATGCTCGCCGGGGTGCTGCTGCCGCTGTGTACGGCACCGGTACGCGCCCTGGTCGAGGTGCCCCGGCTTGCCGGGCCGGTGGTGCTGGTGTGGCTGCTGCTGCACCGGTTCGCCCGCCGCTGGGCGGTGCCGGGCGCGCTCGCCGTGGCGGTGGTCGCGATCGCGCTCACCACCTCCGGGCCGGCCCGGCTGGACGCCGCACCGGTCGTCGCGCTCACCGCGCCGACCTGGACGCTACCCGCCGTCGTCGGGCTCGCGCTGCCGCTGTTCCTGGTCACCATGGCCGCCCAGAACGTGCCCGGCACCGCGGTGCTCGCCGGGTACGGCTACCGGGCCCCGCTGGGCTCGGCGCTGCGGGTGACCGGGCTCGCCACCGCCCTCGGCGCCCCGGCGGGCGGGCACGCGGTGAACCTGGCCGCGATCACCGCCGCGCTGGCCGCCGGCCCGGACGCCCACCCGGACCCGGAGCGGCGCTGGATCGCCTCCGTCACCGCCGGGATCGGCCTGGCCCTGCTCGGCCTGGGCGCCGGCGCGGCGACCGCCCTGGTGCTGCTCTCCCCGCCGGTGCTCGTCGAGGCCGTCGCCGGGCTCGCCCTGCTCGGCGCGCTCGCCGGAGCCGTCACGGCAGCGGTCGCCCAGCCGGACGCGCGGGAGGCGGCGGTGGTCACGTTCGTGGTCACCGCGTCCGGGGTGAGCCTGCTGGGGGTGGGTGGCGCGTTCTGGGGGCTGGTCGCGGGCTGGCTGATGCTCCTGCTGTTCCGCCGCCGGACGGCAGCCCGCCCGGTGGCCGAACCGCCGGAGGAGGAAGCCGCGGAGGAGACCGCCGCGCCGCTTCCCAGCCGGGCCGGGTGACCCGTCACTCCTCGGCGGGAAGCTCCGCGGCCGGGACCGTGAGGCGTACCGCGCCGTCACTCACCGCGGCGATCCGATCGGCCAGCACGTAGACCGCGCCGGTGCGGACCAGCTCGGTGGAGACCTTGAGGTAGCCGTCGCGCAGCAGCCGGGCGGCCAGGTCGGCCGGTACGTCCGGCTCCTCGGCCGCCGCGGACTCGATCAGCTCGTCCAGGCTGCTGCCCGGGTCGACCGGGGCGGGCGCCTGCACGGTCACCGCGGCCGGGTCGCCGCGCTGCACGAGATCGACTGTGCCCACCTCGACGCCTGCGGAGTCGACCACCCGCATGCCGGTGGTGACCCGGGAGACGGTGTCCTGCTGCTGGCTCATGCAGAAGCGGTTCCCGGGGCGCGCGGGCGCTAAACGGAGGGAGTCCAGCCGCCCGGTGGGCGGGGGGACAGCTCGCGCCAGGTGTCGGTGCCGTCCAGCAGCGCCCGGACCGTCTCCTCGGCCTCCTCCACGTTGGCGTGCTCGTAGAACCGGGAGACCCCCTCGGCGCCGCCGGCCCGCTGCTCCACGTGCCAGCGGTCGCCGTCCACCCGGAGGAAGACGTCACGCCGGGCGAGGCGTCCCCATTTCCCGTTCCACCAGTGCCTACGCTGCTCCATGCCCGGACTCTATCGAACATGTGTTCGATAAACGTCGGCCCCCGCGAGATCGTCGCGGGGGCCGATCGGCTATGGCGTTCAGCGGGGTGCGGGCGGCTCCTGCCGGCGGCCGAGCACGTCGTCCAGGGCGCTGCGCTGGCCGGGCGTGCCGTGGTTGCCGGCGAGCAGCGCGTCCCGGATCTCGGTGAGCAGCTTGACCTCCTCGCTCGGGGCGGAGGGCGGCGGCTCCTCGCCGCGCTTGCGCCGCTCGGCGAGCCGGTTCATCGGGTAGACGACCAGGAAGTAGAGCGCCGCCGCGGTGAGCACGAACGTGATCAGCGCGTTGACGAAGGCCACCCAGTCGAAGTCGACACCGCGGAAGGACGGCGTCGAGCCGCCGATCCCGTCCTCGTTGCCGGTGATCAACACGATGAACACGCGTACCAGCGGTTCCAGGAACGACTTGGTGAGCTGGGTGACCACGCCGGTGAACGCGGCGCCGATGACGACACCGACCGCCAGGTCGACGACGTTGCCGCGCATGATGAAGTCTTTGAAGCCCTTGAGCATCCGTACTCCCGTGCCCTGATGAGTCTGCGTCGGGGACAACCTATGCCCCGGCAGGCCCTTCGAGAAAAGCACCTGCTTCGATCGCCGCCCGCTGCGGGTCGCCGGCCCGGATCGCCTCGACCAGCCGGCCGTGGTCCACGTACCGCTCGGGGGTCAGCGCCTCGCCCATCGCCTGGGCCACGGTGCTGCGCAGCGCGGCGCCGACCGAGGCGTACAGCTCGGCGAGCATGGCGTTGTGCGCGGCCGCCACCACGACCGTGTGCAGAGCGGCGTCCGCCTCGACGAACTCGTCCACCCGGCCGCCGCGCCACGCGGCCTCGCGGGCCGCGAGCGCGCCGTCGAGCGCCACCAGGTCCTCGGGGGTACGCCTCAACGCGGCGAGCCGGGCGGCCTCCACCTCGAACGCGCGCCGGACCTCGACCACCTCCGTCATCCGGTCGTCGGTGAGCCGGCGGGCCACCACCGGCGCCAGCTCGTCTGTCGACACCACGTAGGTGCCGGAGCCCTGCCGGCACTCCAGCACCCCGGCGTGCACGAGCGCCCGGACCGCCTCGCGGACCGTGTTCCGCCCGACGCCGAGCGCGGCGACCAGTTGCGGCTCGGTGGGGATGCGCCCGCCCACCGGCCACTCGCCGCCGAGGATCCGCTCCCGGAGCTGCTCGATCGTCTGCCGGACCCGGTGGCCGCGCGGAGGCACGGCGACGGAATCCCGGGCGGGTGTCACCGGTTACACCTCGTGCCGAAATTCATCCCATGATTGTAGGTTCGAGGTCATGACTCCGCCACCTGCGCCCGTCGCGACAGTGCCCGCCCCGGCCGTCACGCCCGCGGCGGGCCCCGCCCCCGCGGCGGGCGCCGCCCCGGCGGCCGGACCGGTCCGGGGCGGCCTGCTCGTCCTGGCCGGGATGCTGCTCGTCGCGCTGAACCTGCGGGCCGCGGTGACCAGCCTCGGCGCCCTGCTCGACGAGATCCGGGTCGGTCTGGGCCTCTCCGGCGCGATGGCCGGCCTGGTCACCACGCTGCCCACCATCGCGTTCGCCGGGCTGGGCGCGCTCACCCCGTGGCTGGTCCGCCGCTGGGCCGCGCCCCGGGTGCTGGTGCTGGCCATGCTGGCGCTCACCGCCGGGCAGGTGCTGCGCGCGGTCACCGGCTCGGCGGCCGTCTTCGTGCTCACCAGCGCGCTCGCGCTGGCCGGCATCGCGGTGGCGAACATCCTGCTGCCGATGCTCGTCAAGCAGCACTTCCCGCACCGAACCGGACTGGTCACCGGGGCGTACACGATGGCCCTGACCGTCGGTACGACGGTGGCCGCCGCCTCCGCCGTGCCGGTGGCGCACGCATTCGGCTCCTGGCGGGCCGGACTCGGCATCTGGGCCGGGCTGGCCGCCCTGGCCGTACTCCCGTGGGTGCCGCTGGCGCTGCGGGCCCGCGCCGCGCGACGGGCCGCGCCCCCGGCGGTGGCGGTCGCCGCCCCGGCCCGCGTGCAGCCGGGGCGGACCCGGCTCGGCTGGGCCATGGCGGTCTACTTCGGGGCGCAGTCGCTCAGCGGGTACGCGATCATGGGCTGGCTGGCCCAGCTCTTCCGGGACGCCGGGTACCGGCCGGAGACGGCCGGGCTGCTGCTCGCCGGCGTGACCGCGCTGGGCGTGCCGGTGGCACTGATGATGCCGGCGCTGGCCGGCCGGCTGGCCACGCTCCGGCCACTGGTGCTGTCGCTGACCGTGTTCTCCGCCGCCGCGTACGCCGGTCTGGCGCTGGCCCCGCGTGGCCTCGCGCCGTTGTGGGTGCTGCTGCTGGCGCTCGGCCAGGGCGCGTTCCCGCTCATCCTGACCACGATCGGGCTGCGCGCCCGGACCGCCGAGGGCACCGTGGCGCTGTCCGCGTTCGCGCAGAGCACCGGGTACGTGATCGCGGCGCTCGGACCGCTGCTGGTGGGCATCCTCTACGAGGCGACCGGCGGCTGGACCGCCCCGATCGGCTTCCTGCTGGTGGCGCTGGCCGTGCAGACGTCCGCGGGCATGGTGATCGCTCGTCCCCGCTACATCGAGGACGAGCGCTGAAAGATTTCAGTCAGGAGGAGGCCGGGGTGGGGTCGCCCGCGACGGCCTGCTCCACCGTCGGGTACGTGTGCAGCACCTCGACCAGGCCGCTGACCTCGAGGATGCGCAGCACGCCGCGCTGCGGGGCGGCCAGCCGGACCACGCCGCCCGCCTCGTCGCAGTTGTTCTTCGCCCGGACGAACACCGACAGCCCGGTGGAGTCGCAGAACGACACCTCGGCCAGGTCGAAGACGAGGCGACTGCGCCCCTTGTCCAGCAGATCCGTGATCTGGTCCTGCAGTTGCGGTGCCGTGGCCATGTCCAGCTCGCCCGCGACCGACACGACGACCACGTCGCCGTGCTGTTCCGTGTGCACCGTCAGGGACATACGTCGACCTCCTGTGTTCGGGAGAAACGGTATCCCACGACGGGCGTGCCGCGCAGAACGGGAGCGGTCACCGGGTGCGCTCGATCATTCTTTGCTCCGCGACAAGTAGCGCCGCAGCCTCCGGTGATAGAGTCCGCCCGTCCAAATCAGGGAGGTCAGCATGGCGTTGAGCGCCGAACAGGGTGGTCGGCTCGCCCACCTGCTCAGTCAGCACGCGGACCGGTTGACCAACCGCTGGACGGAGATCGTCGCCGGTTCGCTGCGTGGTCGCCTGAGCCGCGCCGAACTGGCCCGCCAGGTCCAGGAGCTGCACCGCGCGCTGGTCGACGCCGGCCGCCAGGGCGTCTCCGGCCTGGCCGACGAGCACGGCGGTGAGCTGCGGGCGGTGCTGTCCGAGCTGTCCACCAACCGGGCCCGGCAGGGGTTCTCCGCCACCGAGACCGCGATCAGCGTGTTCGCGCTCAAGGACGCCCTGCTGGAGCTGATGGAGGAGGGGAAGGGCGACGAGACCCTGCGCGACTTCGTCTCCTTCTCCGCGCTCGTCGACCAGATGGGCCTGTTCACCTTCGAGACGTTCGTCCGCGCCCGGGAGAGCCTGATCGCCGACCAGGCGGAGCAGCTGCTGGAGCTGTCCACGCCGGTGGTGAAGCTCTGGGAGGGCGTGGTCGCCGTCCCGCTGGTCGGGACGCTGGACTCGGCCCGCGCCCAGGTGGTGATGGAGCGGCTGCTCCAGACCCTGGTCGACACCGGCTCGCCGTACGCGATCATCGACATCACCGGCGTGCCGGCGGTGGACACGCAGGTCGCCCAGCACATCCTCAAGACCGTGGTGGCCGCCCGGCTGATGGGCGCCGACTGCATCATCTCCGGCATCCGCCCGCAGATCGCGCAGACGATCGTGGCCCTCGGCATCGAGTTCGGCGACATCGCGACCAAGGCGAGCCTCGCCGACGCGCTGCGCCACGTGCTGCGCCTGACCGGGGTCGAGACCACCGCCCGCCGCCCGCGCCGGGAGTCCTGATGGAACGGGTCCCGATCCTCAAGATCGGCGACATCCTGCTGGTCTCCATCCAGGTCGACATGTCCGACCAGACGGCGATCCAGTTGCAGGAGGACCTGGCCGAGCGGATCGTCGCCACCGGCTGCCACGGCGTGATCATCGACATCACGGCGCTGGACATCGTCGACTCCTTCGTCGGCCGGATGCTGTCCACCATCGCGTCCATCTCGAAGGTGCTGGACGCCGAGACGGTGGTGGTCGGCATGCGCCCGGCCGTCGCCATCACGCTGGTCGAGCTGGGGCTGTCGCTCAACGGCATCCGTACCGCGCTGAACGTCGAGCGCGGCATGGAGCTGGTCGCGGCCAGCCGCGCCGACGAGTGGGACGAGGCGGCCGACGACGGGGACACCGAGACGACGGCGACGGCATGACCACGGGCGTCGACCTGGGTGTGCCGGCAACCCAGGCGATCCGCAGCGACGAGGACGTGGTGCGGGTCCGGCAGTTGGTGCGTACCACAGCTGTCGCGGTCCGGCTCTCCCTGGTCGACCAGACGAAGCTCGTCACCGCCGCCAGCGAGCTGGCCCGCAACACGCTGATCTACGGCGGCGGGGGCAGCGCCGAGGTGAGCACCGTCTCCGACGGCCGCCGCCGTGGCGTGCGGATCGTCTTCGCCGACGAGGGACCGGGCATCCCGGACCTCGACCTGGCGCTCACCGACGGTTACACCACCGGCGGCGGGCTGGGCCTGGGACTGAGCGGCGCCCGCCGGCTCGTCGACGACTTCGACATCCGGACGGCTGTCGGCGAGGGGACGCGGATCACCGTCACCAAGTGGTCGCGATGATCGCCGACGTGGTACCCGACCACGGCATCTGGTTCCGGGTCGACACCGGCGCGACAGCCGGCAGCGTACGCCGGGCCGCCGAGCGTCTCGGCCGGCAGCTCGAACTGAGCGCGCCGCGTGTCGCGGACCTGGCCATCGTCACCGCCGAGATCACCAGCAACCTGGTCAAGCACGCCCGCGAGGGAGCGCTCCTGATGCGCCCGGCGCGCCGCGGCGGGCATGCCGGTGTGGAGCTGGTGGCGATCGACTCCGGCCCCGGCATGGCCGACCTCACGCTCTCCTCCGTCGACGGCCACTCCACCGCCGGCACGCTCGGCATCGGGCTCGGCGCGATCGTCAGGCAGTCGAGCCGCTTCGACGGCTACTCGTCGCCGGGGAAGGGCACGGTCCTGGTCGTCCAGGTCTGGGACGCCGTACCGCCGGAGCCGGACTGGGCGGCCGGGCTGGCCCGGCCGATCACCGGCGAGCAGACAAGCGGCGACGGGTACGCGGTCCGCCAGGTCGACGGACGGCGGCAGGTGCTGGTCTCCGACGGGCTGGGCCACGGTCCGCTCGCCGCCGCCGCCACGGGTGCCGCCGTGTCCGCGTTCCGCTCGGCGCCGGCCGGGCCGCCGGACGTCGTGGTGCGGCACCTGCACGCCGCCATCTCGCACACCCGGGGCGCCGCGCTCGCGGTGGCCGAACCGGACCCGGCCACCGGGGTGCTCCGCTACGCCGGGCTGGGCAACATCGCCGCGATGATCGTCGCGCCGGGCGAGCGGCGGCGCGGGCTGGTCTCGCTGCCGGGCATCGCCGGGCACCAGCGTCCGGTGATCCGCGGGTACGACTACCCCTTCTCGCGCGACGCCACGCTGGTCATGCACAGTGACGGGGTGGTGGACCGCTGGGATCTGGACGACTATCCCGGGCTCGCCGGCCGCAACCCGCTGCTGGCCGCCGCGACCCTGCTGCGCGACGCCGGGGTCCGCCGCGATGACGCCTGCGTCCTGGTGGCCCGGGGGGCGGCATGACCGAACCCCTCCTGCACCTCGCGCTCCGGGTGGAGCAGGACATCTTCCTGGTCCGGCAGCGTGGCCGGGAGGTGGCCGCGGCGGTCGGGCTGGAACACCAGGACCAGGTACGGATCGCCACCGCGCTCAGCGAGGTGGCCCGCGAGCTGTTGCACGGTGTCGACGGCGCGGACGTGACGTTCGCCCTGGACCGGGACGCCGCCGGCCGCCGGATCCTCCAGGTGGACCTGTCACCGCTGCGCCCGCTCCCCGGTGGACGGTACGAGCCGCAGTCCGGCGCCGTCGCGCGTCTGGTGGACACGTTGCGGGTGGTGGCCGTCGAGGGCGATACCGTCGTGAGGATGTCCCGCCGAGTGCCCGACCACGCCGAGGAGCTGACGGCCGAGCGCGCCGCCGAGCTTCGCGCCGAGCTGGCCGAGCACGCGCCGGGGTCCGCGCTGGACGAGTTGGCCGCCCAGAACGCGCAGCTCATCGCCGCCCTCGACGAGGTGCGCAGCCAGCGCGACGAGCTGGCGGTGCTCAACTCCGAACTCCAGGAGACCAACCAGGGCGTGATGGCGCTCTACAACCAGCTCACCGAGGAGCTGGAGGAGACCAACCGCGGCGTGGTGGCGCTCTACGCCGAGCTGGACGAGAAGTCCGCCCAGCTGCGGGCCGCGAGCGAGTCGAAGAGCCGGTTCCTGGCGAACGTCAGCCACGAGCTGCGTGCCCCGGTCACCGCGATCATCGGCCTGGCCCGGCTGCTCGCCGACTCCGCCTCCGACCCGCTCACCGGCGAACAGGCCCGCCAGGTCGGGCTGATCCGCTCCTCGGCGGGCGACCTGCTGGGGCTGGTCAACGAGCTGCTCGACCTGGCCAAGGCGGAGTCGGGCCGGATCGAGCCGGACTGGTCCGACGTCGACCTGCGTGCGGTGTTCGGGCAGTTGCGCGGCACGCTGCGGGCGCTCGCCTCGCGCCCCGAGGTGGAGTTGGTGGTCGAGGAACCGCCGACCCCGGCCACTGTGCGCTCCGACGAGGTGCTGCTCGCCCAGGTGCTGCGCAACCTGCTGCACAACGGGCTGAAGTTCACCGAGCGCGGCGAGGTACGCCTGCGCGCCGAGCGCCGCGGCGAGCAGTGGACGCTGTCGGTCACCGACACCGGCGTGGGCATCCCGCCGGAGCTGCGC
Organism: Micromonospora sp. WMMB482; assembly: GCF_019038635.1. Lineage (NCBI taxonomy): Bacteria > Bacillati > Actinomycetota > Actinomycetes > Micromonosporales > Micromonosporaceae > Micromonospora > Micromonospora sp. WMMB482. The sequence goes on from NZ_JAHOPD010000020.1 coordinate 2,720,487, forward strand.
GAACGGGTCTTCGAGGAGTTCTACCAGGTGCCCGGCACGACCCGGGTCGGCGGCACCGGGCTCGGCCTGCCGTACGCGCGCCGGCTGGTCACGCTGCTCGGCGGGACGCTGGAGCTGACCAGTGAACCCGGCCGGGGCAGCACGTTCACAGTGGTCCTCCCCGCGGGCGGAGCGTGACGGTGGACAGCGGGCCGGTGACCGTGCTTGTGGTCGACGACAGCGGCCCCAAGCGATACCTGCTGGTCAACTGGCTGACCCGGGCCGGCTTCGTCACCGTCGAGGCCGAGAACGGCACGGCGGCGCTGGAGCGGGTGGCCCGGGAGCACGTCGACCTCGTGGTGCTCGACGTACGGCTGCCCGACATGAGCGGCTTCGAGGTGTGCGAGCGGATCAAGGAGGCGCACCCCTCGATGCCGGTCATCCACGTCTCCGCGCACGCGGTCGATGTGGTCGACCGGGCGCAGGGCCTCACCCGGGGCGCGGACGCCTACCTGGCCGAGCCGATCGAGCCGGAGGAACTGGTCGCCACCACCCACGCGGTGCTGCGGTACTACCAGGCCCGGCGGCGGGCCGAGCAGCTCGCCGAACGGCTCGCCGCGCTCGCGGACGCCACTGTGGAGATGCACGCGTCAACGAACTTCGTCCGGCTGCTGGAGGCCGCCGCGAGCGGCGCGGCACGGATCTTCAAGGCCCCGGCGGCGGTGGTCGCGGAGACGTTCGACGGGGACTGCCTGGCCGGGGTGGCGTCCGACCCGCACACGCCGGCCACGATCGTGCCGTGGGTGGTGGACGACACCGGCGTGCCGATCGGCACCCGGGTACGCGTCGACGAGCCGGCCAACTGGGCGCTGGCCGGCTGGCCGGAGGGCGACACCGTGACGGTGGCCGCGTCCCGGCTGCGCGAGGACCGGGCCCCGCTCTACGTGGTGGTGCCGACCGCCACCCAGACCGTACGCACGCCGGTGCTGGTGCAGCTCGCCCAGGCGGTCGCCTCGGCCGTCGAGGCGCAGCGGTCCTTCGACGAGGAGCACCGGATCGCGGTGACGTTGCAGCGCAGCCTGCTTCCGCAGCGGCTGCCCGACGTCGTCGGCCTGGACCTGGCCGTCCGGTACGAGCCGGCGAGCGCACAGACCGAGGTGGGCGGCGACTTCTACGAACTGGTGATGCTCGACGGGCACCTGCTGGTGGCGATCGGTGACGTGGCCGGGCACTCGCTGCACGCCGCCACCGTGATGGCCGAGCTGCGGCACGCGGTGCGGGCATACGCGGTCGAGGGGCATCAGCCGGGCGTGATCCTGGACCGGGTCAACGAGCTGATGCTCAACCTGTTGCCGACCGAGCTGGCCACCATCTGCGTCCTGCTACTCCACCCGCCGACGGGGCTGGTCCGGATGGCCAGCGCCGGGCACCTGCCGGCGCTGCTGAGCCGGGACGGGCGGGTCGAGTTCGTGACGCAGTCCGCGCCGCTGCTCGGCGTGCGCGCGCCGCGCCCGCCGGACCTGGAGTTCGTGCTGCCCGCTGGGTCCACGCTCGTGCTCTACACCGACGGGCTGATCGAGCGGCGGGACGCCACGATCGACGACGGCATGGCGGCGCTCGGCGTGGTCGCCACCCGGGTGGACGACGACCTGGACGACTTCTGCCGCCGGCTGCTCGTCGAGCTGGCGCCGCCGGAGATCCACGACGACGTGGCGGTGGTGGCGGTCCGCCGCCGCTGAGCCGCACCGCAGTGCCCCGTCACGTTGAGTTGTTTCCACGGTCTGCCGGGTGAAGGGACCGCTGCTCCCTTTGCTCTGCAGCCATCGGCGCATCGGCGGGTTGACCAGGCCTTTCATCTTGACCTTGGTCCGCGGTGTCGTGCCGCAGTCGTCACTTTCGGTATGCATCCCGGAATGCCTCCGCCGTTGGAGGGCGGCAACGAGATCTTGGTGCCGAATGGCCCGCCATAGGGGCACTTTCCTTCCAAGATCTCTCCGTGTCCTCAGGAGTGGGAAACCGCTTCCAGTCGGGCGGGACGGTGGTCGGTCATGGGCGGGGAGAACTGGTGCGTCCATGGGTGCAGAGCAAAGGCGGCGCTGGGCAAGGCGGCGCTGGGTCAGGCGGCGCCGGGTGATGCCCGCGCTCCGCGGGGACGGTCCGGTCGGCGCTTCGTCCCCTCGACCACCGCGGTCGCCTCATACGCTGGCCCCCATGGATACGAGGACCAGTGAACTGCTCGCCGTCGCGGCGCCGCGTACGGCCGCGGTGGTGCGCGGCATCTCCGACGACCAGCTCGTACTGCCCACCCCCTGCCCGGACTACACCGTGCGCGACCTGCTCGGCCACCTGTTCGACGTGGTGGTCAACTTCCAGGCGCTGGCCCGCCGGGAGGAGGTCGACTGGTCCGGCAAGACCGACCACCTGACCGACGGCTGGCGGGACCGGTTCGCGACCGAGGCGGCCCGGCTGACCGAGGCGTGGTCGGATCCGTCCACCCAGGAGGGCGTCTCCCCGGGCATGGGACTGCCGCAGGAGACGGTCGGCATGATGGCCCTGATCGACCTCACCGTCCACGGCTGGGATCTGGCGCGGGCCACCGGCCAGGAGCTGACCGTGGACCCGGCGGTGGTGGCCGCGGGGCACGAGTTCATGGACCGGATGGGCGACACGGGGCAGAAGATGGGCGCGTTCGGCCCGCCGGTGCCCACCGGCGCGGCACCGGACAGCATGGACGCGCTGCTCGGCCGGGCCGGGCGCGACCCGGCCTGGACCCGCTGAACTCCGACGGCCCGCGCGGTGCGCCGCGCGGGCCGTTCTTGACACCGCTATTCGCTCAGCGAATAGTAGGGCCGTGTCCACGTCGCACGTCCTGCTCGGGCTGCTCGCCGCCGGCCCACGCCACGGCTACGAGCTGAAGCGCGCGCACGACGAGCGGCTGCCCCGCGCCCGTCCGCTCGCCTTCGGGCAGGTCTACGCGACGCTGGCGCGTCTGTGCCGCGACGGCCTCGTGGCCACGGCCGGCCAGACCCGCGAGGGCGGCCCGGACCGCACCTCGTACGCGCTCACCGACGACGGGCGGGCGGCGCTGGACCACTGGCTCGGCACCGTCGAACCGCCGATGCCGTACGTGGCCAGCACGCTCTTCGCCAAGGTGGTGGTCGCGCTCCTGGTGGCCGACGTCGACCAGGCCCGCGCCTACCTGATCGCGCAGCGGCGGGCGCACACGCAACGCCTGCGCGAACTGACCGCGCTGAAGACGGCCCCCGGCGCCCGCCTCGACGAGGTGGTCGCCGCCGACTTCGCCATCGCCCACCTCGACGCCGATCTCCGGTGGCTGCACACCACCCTGGACCGGGTCGCCGACTGGCACCGGGAGGTGCGCTCGTGACGTTCCTGCAAGCGCGCGGAGTGGTCCGCGCATACGGTCGCACCCCCGCGCTGCGCGGTGTGACGCTCGACGTGGCCGAAGGCGAGATAGTCGCGGTCACCGGCCCGAGCGGCTGCGGCAAGTCCACGCTGCTGCACTGCCTCGCCGGCATCCTGCGCCCCGACGCCGGCCAGGTCACCTGGCGCGGGGAACGGATCGACACGCGGTCGGAGGCGGCCCGCTCGCGGCTGCGCCGTACCGAATTCGGGGTGCTGTTCCAGTTCGGTCAGCTCGTCGCCGAGCTGACCGCCGCGGAGAACGTCGCGCTTCCGCTGTTGCTCGCCGGCACGGGGCGGCGAGCGGCGCGGACCGCGGCGCTGGCCTGGCTGGACCGGCTCGGCGTGGCCGACGTCGCCGACGCCCGGCCCGGTGAGATGTCCGGCGGGCAGCAGCAACGCTGCGCGCTGTCCCGGGCGCTCGTCACCGAACCACGGGTGATCTTCGCCGACGAGCCGACCGGTGCGCTCGACACGCTGGCCGGCGAGCAGGTGCTCACCCAACTGGTCCGGCTGGCCCGCGAGCAGCGCACCACAGTCGTGCTGGTGACCCACGAGCCGCGCATCGCCGCGTACGCGGACCGGGAGGTCAGCCTGCGCGACGGCATGGTCGACCACACCGGGCTCGGGCTCGACCCGGCGCTGCCGGGCGGGTCACGGTGAGGCCCGGGACGCTGCTGCGACTCGCGGTGGCCGGCACCCGCACCGACGCCGCCCGGGTGGTGCTCACCGCGCTGAGCGCCGCGCTGGCGACGCTGGCCGGGCTGGCCGCGCTCACAGTGCTGTCGGTGGTGAAGCCGCCCGGCGATGCCTGGACGCAGTCCGACCAGTACACGAACGCCCTGCTCCGGGAGCCCGGCCTGCGTCCCGGTGTCGCGTTCGCGTTGCTGCTGCTCTGCGTACCGGTCCTGGGGCTGGCCGGGCAGTGCGCCCGACTCGGCGCGCCGGGCCGGGACCGGCGGCTGGCCGCGCTCCGGCTGGCCGGTGCCACCCCGGGGCAGGTCACCCGGGTCGCGGTCGCCGAGACCGGCGTGGCGAGCCTGCTCGGCACCCTCGCCGGCCTGGCCGTCTTCCTGGCCGGGCGCCGGCTGCTGCACCGGCCCGACGCGGCCGGGCGGCTGCCACTGCCCACCGACGTGCACCCGGCCCCGGTGGCGGTGGCCGCCGTCGTGCTCGGCCTGCCGCTGGCCGCCGCGCTGATCAGCGCGTTGCTGCTGCGGCGGGTCGCCACCACGCCGTTCGGCGTCGTACGCAAGGTCCGCACCCGGGCGCCCTGGCCGTGGCCGGGCGTGCTCATCCTCGCCGCACTGGCGATGTTCGCCGCGATCCGCCCGCTGCTGCTCTGGTACGAACGGCGTGGCGCCGCGGACCCCGACTGGCTGGTGCCGACGTTGCTCGTCCTCGGCGGGCTGACCGCCATGATCGGCGTCGTGTCCGGGACCGGCTGGATCTCGTACCACACCGGCCGGCTGCTGCACCGGCACGGACGCGGCCCGGCCGCCCTGCTCGCCTCCCGCCGGCTGGCCGCCGACCCGTGGGCCGGCAGCCGCACCTTCGCCGCGTTGCTGGCCGCGCTGATCTTCGGCGCCGGTGCCGCGGGGATGCGTGCCGACTTCCAGGCTGAGGCCGAGCTGACCCGCCGCACCGGTTCCGGACTGGCCGACCCGGACTTCTTCCTCGGCGCGATGGATCTCGTCGACCTCGCGGTCGTGGTGGCGATGGCGATCGCCGGCGGCGGGCTGCTCGTGGCGGTGGTCGAGGGGATCACCAGCCGGCGACGGGCGTACGCGGCGCAGGTGGCGACCGGCGTGCCACGCGCCACCATCGCCCGGTCACTGCTCTGGGCCGCGCTCGCCCCCGCCGTACCCGCGATCGGGCTCGCGTTGACGGTCGGCTACCTGCTGGTCCGGGGCGTCATGCCGGCACCCAGCAACGGCGGCTTCGCCTAGACGATCTGCGACGCCGGTACGGAGCTGTGCGGCGACCCGGCCACGGCGGCGCGGTACACCCGTACCGAATGGGTGCCGGAGACCACCATCCCGCCGGACGTACCGTGGGATCAGCTGGCCTGGCTCGCGGTGGGTGGGCTGGCGGCGGTGCTGGGCACGGTCGTGGCCGGCCTGCTGTTCCTGCGCGCCGCGACCTCGGTGGAGGAACTGCGCAGCACCTGACCGGTCAGCGGCCGAGCAGCCCGGCCGAGCCGGCGACGGACAGGTGTAAGGAAGGGCCCCTTATTAACAGACGTCTGTTAACAAGGGGCCCTTCCTTACACCTCAGGCGCGGCCGACGCGGTCGAGGATCCAGGCGTTGACGAACGCCTCCTCGCGCCAGGAGTCGTACCGGCCGCTCGGGCCGCCGTGGCCCGCGCCCATCTCGGTCTTGAGCAGATAGTCGCCGGCCGGTGCGAGCGACCGCAGCCGGGCGATCCACTTGGCCGGCTCGTGGTAGAGCACCCGGGTGTCGTTGAGGCTGGTCACCGCCAGGATGGCCGGGTACTCGGCGGTGGTCACGTTCTCGTACGGCGTGTACGACTTCATGTACGCGTAGACCTCGGGGTCGTCCAGCGGGTTGCCCCACTCCTCCCACTCGGTGACCGTCAACGGCAGCGACGGGTCGAGGATCGAGGTGAGCGCGTCCACGAACGGCACCTGCGCGACGATCCCGGTGAACGCGTCCGGGGCGAGGTTCGCCACCGCGCCCATCAGCAACCCGCCGGCCGAGGCGCCCCGGGCGACGAGCCGGTCGCTCGCCGTCCAGCCCGCCTTCACCAGGTGCCGGGCGCAGGCCACGAAGTCGGTGAACGTGTTCTTCTTCGCCAGCAGCTTGCCCTCGTCGTACCAGCGCCGGCCCAGCTCACCGCCACCTCGGATGTGCGCCACCGCGAAGATCACGCCGCGGTCGAGCAGGCTCAGCCGGGCGATCGAGAACCAGGGATCCATGCTGGCCTCGTACGACCCGTAGCCGTAGATGACGGCGGGCGCCGAGCCGTCGCGCGGCGTGTCCCGGCGGCAGACCAGCGAGATCGGTACGCGGGTGCCGTCGTCGGCGAGCGCCCAGTCCCGGTGCTGCTCGTAGTCGGCCGGGTCGTACGCCCGCCCGTCCGGCCCGGGGCGGACCGGCTTCTGCCTGCGCAGCGTCAGCTCGCGGGTGACCAGATCGTAGTCGTAGACCGAGTCCGGGGTGACGAGCGAGGTGTAGCGGAGCCGTACCTCGTTCGTGCGGTACTCCGGGTTCGCGTCCAGCCCGACGCTGTAGATCGGCTCGGGGAAGTCGATGTCCCAGCTGTCGTCGCTGCCCACCGGCAGCACCCGCAGGCCGGTCAGGCCGTTGGCGCGCAGTGACACCACGAGGTGGTGCTCGAACGCGTCGACCGCCTCCAGCCGGGTGCCGGGTGTGTGCGGGATCAGCGGCTCCCACTCGCCCGGCGCGTCCGCCGAGGTGTACGCCAGCGCGAAGTCCTCCGCGCCGTCGTTGTGCAGGATCAGGAAGCGGTGGCCGTGGTGCTCCACCGCGTACTCGATGCCCTGACGCCGCGGGGCCACGACGGCGGGCTCGCCGGTCGGGTTGGACGCCGGGATCACCCACACCTCGCTGGTGATCTTGCTGTGGATGTCGATGACCACGAAGCGCTCGGAGCGGGTCAGTTCGACACCGACCCAGAACCGCTCGTCGTCCTCCTGGTACACCACCACGTCCTCGGTGGAGGCGGTGCCGACGGTGTGCCGCCAGACCCGATTCGGCCGCCACGCCTCGTCCACCGTCACGTAGAACAGCGTGGACGCGTCGCTGGACCACGCGGTGCCGTAGAACGTGTCCGGCACCTCGTCCGGCAGCGACTCGCCGGTGGTCAGATCCTTGACCCGCAGCGTGAAGCGCTCGTCGCCGGAGAAGTCGGTGGAGTAGGCCAGCCAGCGCCCGTCCGGGCTGACGTCGAACGCGCCGAGGGAGAAGAAGTCGTGCCCCTCGGCGAGCTGGTTGCCGTCGAGCAGCACCTCCTCACCGTCGAGCGGGGCGCCGTCCGCGCTGACCGGGGGTGCCGTCTCGCCCGGCCGGACCGCCCGCCGGCAGTGCACGCCGTACTGCTGACCCTCGACCGTGCGGGTGTAGTACCAGTAGCCGTCCTTGCGGGTCGGCACCGACAGGTCGGTCTCCTGGGTGCGCCGGCGCGTCTCCTCGAACAGCTCCGCGCGCAGCCCGGCCAGGTGGGCGGTGCGCGCCTCGGTGTACGCGTTCTCGGCGTCCAGGTACGCGATCGTGTCCGGGTCGTCCTTGGCGGCGAGCCAGGCGTACTCGTCGAGGACTGTGTCACCGTGATGGACGCGCTCGGTCGGGACGCGCTTGGCGACGGGCGGTGGGGTTTCGGTCACGGCGCCACGTTACCGGTCGACGGGCCGCCGCCGGGCGCGCCCGCCGCCCGAATCCCGCGACTCGCCGCCAGGTCTTTCGAACATGTGTACGATAACCGCCATGGCGGATGCGGCACGTTCCACCGATCGACTCGGAGCCCTCGACATCACCCGGAAGCTGGCCGCGATCTGCGGCGAACCGTTCGCCCGCTTCGCCGGCCCGGCCGACGAGGTGGCCGGCCGTACCGCCCGCTGGGTGGCGGTGCCGGGCGGCCCGCACGCCGCGGCCGAGGTGTTGCGGCTGGCCGCCGCGTACGACCTGACAGTGGTGCCCCGCGGCGCCGGCACGAAGATCGACTGGGGTGCCGCTCCGGCGCAGGTGGACATCATGCTCGACACCGGCCGCCTCGCCGGGGTCTGGCACGAGCCGCGCGACGCGGCGGTGGCCGAGATCGGCGCCGGTACGCCGTTGCGCGCCGTCCAGGCCACGCTGGCGCGCACCAACCGGCGGCTGCCGGTCGACGCGCCCTCGCCGGGCGCGACGCTCGGCGGGGTGCTCGCCGCCGACGAATCCGGTCCTCTGCGGCACCGGCACGGCAGCCCGTGCGCCCAGCTCGTCGGGGTGCGCTACCTCGACGCCGACGGCGAGTTGGTGAGCGTCGGCGAGTCCGGCACGCAGGCGCTGGGCCGGGCTGCCCCGGGCGGCGGTGGCCGGTCCGGCGGGCGCGGTCCGGCGGGCGGCGGTGGCGGTGCTGCCGGTGGTGGCGCAGGTGGATCCGGGTGGGCGGCCGGCGGTTCGGCGGGTGGCGCGGGCTGGGGTGCCGGTGGTGCGTTCGGCGACGAGCCGGGTGGCGGGGACGCGATCCTCGGGCGGGGCGACGTGCCCGGGCTCGACGTGGCCCGGCTGCTCTGCGGCTCGCAGGGCGGGCTCGGCGTGCTGGTCTCGGCCACCATGCGGGTGCACGCCGTCCCGGCCGGCCGGCTCTGGGTGTCCCGCCCGGTCTGGACGCCGCTGGAGGTGCACGACCTGGTCCGGGCCGTACTGGCCGCCGGCGTCGACCCGGCCGCCGTCGAACTGGACCTCCCGGTGCCGGTGCCGCTGCCCCGGCGCCGCATTCCGCCGACGCACCCGTCGGTGGTCAACCGTCCCGACCATCCGGCCGTGACCGGGCGACCCGCTGCGGGCAGCCTGGTGATGTTGCTGGAGGGCGGCCCGGCCGACGTGACCGAGCGGGCCGGGCGGCTCACCGCCGTCCTCGGCGCCGAGGCGATGGTCAGCCACCACGCGCCGGAGTGGTGGGGGCGCTACCCGTTCGCGCCCGGAGACACCGCGCTGCGCATCGAGGTGCCGATAGGCGACCTGCACGCCGCTGTCTACGCGCTGCGTGACGCCGCCGGCGCCCCGGTGCCGGTACGCGGCTCGGCCGGTTCGGGCACCGTCCACGCCGCCCTGCCCGGCGCGTTGCCGCCCGAGCGGGTCGCGTCCATCCTCACCGCGGTCCGCAGTGTGTTGATCGCCCGGCGGGGCCGGTGTGTCGTGGTGGCCGCGCCTGCGGCGGTACGCCGTGCCGTGGACCTCTGGGGCGAGCTGCCCGCGTTGCCGAGACTGCGCAGCGCCAAGGCCCACCTGGACCCGCACCACCGCCTGGCCCCCGGCCGCCTCCCCGGCGGCCTCTGACCAGCCCTCGCCCTCCCCGGGCGCCAGCCTGCCGACGTCCGGGCACACCCGTGCCGGCCCCTGCTCGACGGTGCCCGCCGGGTGCCCCCGCCCGTCGGGGCGCCCCGGTCTTGGCACACAGCCTCGGCGCCACCCGCGTCCCCGCCTCCCGTCCCAGCGCCGCCCTACCCCGCCCCGGCGATCAAGGGCTTTGCGTCGAATTTCGCGCCCCCAGGGAACACAAACTCCTTGATCACCGCCGATAGGCGGGCTGAAGCGCGACGAGGGCGGGCTGAGGCGCGACGACGGGCGGCCTGGAGCCGACCGTGGGCGTGCCAAAGCGAGTTGATCATGAAGTTGGCGGGGAGGAATCGGGCGAATTGAGCAGCTAACTTCATGATCGACGGGGCGGGGCGGGGCGGGAGGGGGCAGAACGGCTAGGGGGTGTCGTTTCTCAGGACCAGGACGGCTATGTCGTCGCGTGGGGGCTCCACCGAGAACGCGATGGTGGCGGCGCGCAGCCGGGCGGCCACCACGTCGGCCGAGTACCCGGCCAGCGGCGCCGCCGACTCGCGCAGCCGGTCGGTGCCGAACAGCTCCCGTCCGCGCCGCCGCTCGGTGACCCCGTCGGTGTAGAAGATCAGCGCGTCACCGGGCTTGAGCGTCAGCTCGGCGGTCGGCGTGGTGATCGTGTCGAGCAGGCCCAGCGCCGTACCGCCCGCGCCGACGAACGTCGCACCACCACCGCCGTGCAGCAGCACCGGGCGGTCGTGGCCGGCCAGGTGCAGCGAGACGTCGAGGTGGTCGCCGTCGCCGGGTGCGACAGCCGCCAGCGCCAGCGTGCAGTAGCGTCCGCCGCCGCGCTCGACGAGCGTCTCGTTGAGCCGGCCGAGCACCTCGGGCAGCGGTTTGCCGTCGCCGACGAGGACCCGGATCACGTCCCGGACCAGGCCGGTCACGGCGGCGGCCTGCACGCCCTTGCCGGACACGTCGCCGACCACCACGAGCCAGCGGCCGTCCGGCAGCGGGAGCACGTCGTAGAAGTCGCCGCCGACCTCCGCGTCGTCGCCGGTCGGGACGTACTCGGCGGCGAAGCCGATGCCCTCGACCACCGGGAGCACCGGCGGCAGCAGCGACTGCTGGAGCGTCTGGGCGACCCGGCGGCGCTCGGCGTGGATGCGGGCGTTCTCGATGGCGAGGGCGGCGCGGCGGGCGACGTCCTCCAGCACCGAGACCTCGTCCGGGTCGTGCCGGTGCCGCTGGTGCCGGCCCACGGCGAGGGTGCCGAGCCGCTGGCCACGAGCGATGAGCGGTACGGCGAAGCCCTCCATCGGTGCGCCGAGCGGCACCTGCGCGGCGTTGCGGGACGCCTCGCGCAGCCGGGACTGGATCGAGTCGGGGCCGGTCTCCTGGAGGATCCGGTGCAGCTGCGGCAGCATCGTCTCGTCCGCGTGGCTGGATGCGGCCAGGCGCAGCCGTCCCCACTCGTCGGTGGTGTGCACGGCGCACCACTGGCCGAGCCGGGGCACCACGAGCTGCGGGATGAGTGCCATGGTCAGCTCGACGTCGAGCGACTGGGCGAGCAGTTCACTCGCCTCGGCGAGGAACGTCAGCCAGGTGGAGCGGCGTACGTCGGCGCGGCGCAACCGGTCGTTCTCCAGGTGCAGCGACAGCCGCTCGGCGGCCAGCACGGCCAGTGGCCGGGCGTACGCCGAGGGCGCCGCGTCCAGTTCCAGCTCGCCGGCGTACGGGCGGTGCACCGCCAGCGGTACGCGCAGCAGTTCGGTGCCCTCGCGCGGCGGCCGGCCGTACCGGGCGAAGACCTGGGTGCCGAGTCCGTCGCCCCGGTCCAGCCGGACCGTGCCACCGGCGGCGCCGACCATCTCGGCGACCCGGGTCAGCAGTCCGGTCGCGAACTCGGGCAGCGGGTCGTCGGCGTACGCGTCGGGGGTGAGCTGCATCAGGTCGCTCATCGCCGCGGCGCTCGGCGTACCGTCGCCGGTTCCTTCCGGTGCGGCGACGCGCAGTGGGCCGGCCGACGGCCGGGCGGATCCGCCGGGGCCGGGCCGGTCCAGGCGGAACCAGACGCCCTTGCCGGTGGGCAGGTAGGTGGTGCCCCACCGGCTGGAGAAGTGGTCGACGAGCAGCAGGCCTCGCCCTCGGGCGGCGACCTCGGTGATGTCCGACGTGGTGTTGCGCACACCCACGATGAGCTCGTCGACCGGGCCGGAGGCGAAGTCGGTGACGGTCACGGTGAGGCCGTTGCGGTCGGTGTCGACCTCGATGTCCAGTTCGGTGCGCGCGTGTTCGACGGCGTTGGTGGTGAGCTCGGTGGTGAGCAGCAGCGCCTCGTTCAGCAGTTCGGGGAGCCGGGCTTCGAGCAGCATGGTGCGGACCAGCGCGCGGGCCGCCGCCGGGGTGCGGCGGTCGGCGGGGAGGCGAACGCGGCGGACGCGCTCGTCCGCGCCGCCGCTGACCGGCCCTGCCTCCGCTGACATCTTCGTATCCTCCACCGCGCCCACCCCGGGTGCCAAGCATCAGGCCGAACCCGCCACCCGGGTCGATACCGCACGTGACGCGCCATTACACGCGGTGACCTCGACGGATCGCGCGGCACAATGATGGGATGGCCCGTGTGACCGCACGAGCCCGAGCGGAGCGAGGAACGATGGCCACGGTGAATCAGTCGGTGACCGCGGACCCGTCCGCGTCCGACCACGAGGTGATCCTCGGCGAACTGGTCGAGGCGCTGCGCCGGGTGGGACGCGGCGATCTGCGGGTGCGCCTGCCCCGGCGGGCGGGTCTGCCCGGTGAGGTCGCCGACGCCTTCAACGACGTGGTGTCGTTGCAGGAACGGCAGCACCTGGACCTGCGGCGGATCAGCCGGATCGTCGGCCGCGACGGCCGGCTCACCGAGCGTCTGGACGACGAGGGCCTGGACGGCTCCTGGGCGGAGGGGCAGCGAGCGGTCAACTCGCTCATCGACGACCTGGGCCGGCCGACCACGGAGATCGCCCGGGTCATCGTGGCGGTGGCCGACGGCGACCTCTCCCAGCACATGGCGCTGGAGATAGACGGTCGCCCGCTTCGCGGTGAGTACCTGCGCATCGGCCGGACCGTGAACACGATGGTGGACCAGCTCTCGTCGTTCGCCGACGAGGTGACGCGGGTGGCCCGCGAGGTGGGCACCGAGGGCAAGCTGGGCGGCCAGGCCGACGTGCGCGGGGTCGCCGGCACCTGGAAGGACCTCACCGACTCGGTGAACACCATGGCGTCGAACCTCACCGGGCAGGTGCGGTCGATCTCCCAGGTGGCCACAGCCGTCGCGAAGGGCGACCTGTCGCAGAAGATCACGGTCGGGGCGCGCGGCGAGGTGGCGGAGCTGGCCGACACGATGAACTCGCTCACCGACACGCTGCGGCTGTTCGCCGAGCAGGTGACCCGGGTGGCCCGCGAGGTGGGCACCGAGGGCAAGCTCGGCGGTCAGGCCGAGGTGCCGGGTGTGGCGGGAACGTGGAAGGACCTGACCGACAACGTCAACTCGATGGCGTCGAACCTGACCGCGCAGGTCCGCAACATCGCCCAGGTGTCGACGGCGGTCGCCAAGGGTGACCTGTCGCAGAAGATCACGGTGGCCGCCCAGGGCGAGATCCTGGAGCTGAAGGACACCGTGAACACGATGGTGGACCAGCTGTCGTCGTTCGCCGACGAGGTGACGCGGGTGGCCCGCGAGGTGGGCATCGAGGGCAAGCTGGGCGGCCAGGCGCAGGTGCGGGGCGTCTCCGGCACCTGGCGCGACCTCACCGAGAACGTCAACCAGCTCGCCGGCAACCTGACCAGCCAGGTCCGCAACATCTCCCAGGTCTCCACGGCGGTCGCCAAGGGCGACCTGGGTCAGAAGATCACCGTGGACGCGCAGGGCGAGATCCTGGAGCTGAAGAACACCGTCAACACGATGGTCGACCAGCTCTCGTCGTTCGCCGACGAGGTCACGCGCGTGGCCCGCGAGGTGGGTACCGAGGGCAAGCTGGGTGGTCAGGCCCAGGTCAAGGGCGTCTCCGGTACGTGGCGCGATCTGACCGACAACGTGAACTCGATGGCGTCCAACCTGACCAGTCAGGTGCGGAACATCGCCTCGGTCACCACGGCCGTGGCGAAGGGTGACCTGTCGCAGAAGATCACTGTGGACGCGCGGGGCGAGATCCTGGAGCTGAAGTCCACTGTCAACACTATGGTGGACCAGCTGTCGTCGTTCGCCGACGAGGTGACGCGCGTGGCCCGCGAGGTGGGTACCGAGGGCAAGCTCGGCGGCCAGGCCCAGGTGCGCGGCGTCGCCGGCACCTGGCGCGACCTGACCGACAACGTGAACTCGATGGCGTCGAACCTGACCGCGCAGGTCCGCAACATCGCCCAGGTGTCGACAGCTGTGGCGAAGGGTGACCTGTCGCAGAAGATCACCGTGGACGCCCGGGGCGAGATCCTGGAGCTGAAGTCCACAGTCAACACGATGGTGGACCAGCTGTCGTCGTTCGCCGACGAGGTGACGCGCGTGGCGCGTGAGGTGGGTACCGAGGGCAAGTTGGGTGGTCAGGCCCAGGTCAAGGGCGTCTCGGGTACGTGGCGCGATCTGACCGACAACGTGAACTCGATGGCGTCCAACCTGACCAGCCAGGTGCGGAACATCGCCTCGGTCACCACGGCCGTCGCGAACGGCGACCTGGGTCAGAAGATCACCGTGGACGCGCAGGGCGAGATCCTGGAGCTGAAGAACACCGTCAACACGATGGTCGACCAGCTCTCCTCGTTCGCCGACGAGGTGACGCGCGTGGCGCGTGAGGTGGGTACCGAGGGCAAGCTGGGTGGTCAGGCCCAGGTCAAGGGCGTCTCCGGTACGTGGCGCGATCTGACCGAGAACGTCAACCAGCTCGCCTCGACCCTGACCACGCAGCTGCGCGCGATCGCCCAGGTCTCCACGTCGGTGACCCGCGGCGACCTGACCCAGCGGATCAACGTGAAGGCGCAGGGTGAGGTCGCCGAGCTGAAGGACAACATCAACCAGATGATCGTCACCCTCCGGGAGACGACCAAGAAGAACGCCGAGCAGGGCTGGCTCGACTCGAACCTGGCCCGGATCGGTGGTCTGCTCCAGGGTCAGCGGGACCTGGGCGAGGTCTGCCGGATGATCATGCAGGAGGTGACCCCGCTGGTGGACGCGCAACTCGGCGCGTTCTTCCTGGCGGACAGCTCCGAGGGCAGCATGCGGTTGCGGCTCACCGCCTCCTACGGGTACGTGGCACGCGGCCACGACGTCACGTTCGGCCCGGGTGAGGGGCTGGTCGGGCAGGCCGCCCTGTCGCGCCGGACCATCCGGGTCAAGGCGCAGCCGGACGGGCGGCTCGTCGTCCGGTCCGGGCTGGCCGACACGCCCCCGGCCGACCTGGTGGTGCTGCCGGTCCAGTTCGAGGGCGAGCTGCTCGGCGTGATCGAGTTCGCCGGCGTGGCCACGTTCTCCGAGCTGCACCTGGCGTTCCTGGAGCGGCTGGTGCTCACCATCGGCGTCGCGGTCAACACCATCCAGGCCAACCGGCGTACGGAGGAGCTGCTGGCGCAGTCGCAGCGGCTGGCGCACGAGATGCAGGACCAGTCGGCCGAGTTGCAGCGCACGAACGCCGAGCTGGAGGACAAGGCGAAGCTGCTGTCCGAGCAGAAGGCCAACATCGAGACGCAGAACCGGGAGATCGAGCTGGCCCGCCTCGGCCTGGAGGAGAAGGCGCAGCAGCTCACCCGCGCGTCGGCGTACAAGTCGGAGTTCCTGGCGAACATGAGCCACGAGCTGCGTACGCCGCTGAACTCGCTGCTCCTGCTGGCCCGGCTGCTGGCCGAGAACCCGGAGCGCAACCTCAGCGCGAAGCAGATCGAGTTCGCCCGGACCATCCACGGCGCCGGGTCCGACCTGCTGTCGCTGATCGACGACATCCTCGACCTGTCCAAGATCGAGGCGGGCCGGATGGACGTGGAGCCCACCGAGATCCAGTTCGCCGAGATCCGCGGCTACGTCGAGCAGGCGTTCGCGCCGCAGGCCGAGGAGAAGGGCCTGGACTTCCAGGTGCGGGTCAGCCGCGACCTGCCGCCCGCGCTGGTCACCGACGCCCAGCGGTTGCAGCAGATCCTGCGCAACCTGCTGTCGAACGCGGTGAAGTTCACCGACAACGGCGCGGTGACGCTGCGGATCGGCCCGGCGGCCGACAACGCCGTCTTCGACGTGCCCGCGCTGACGAACGCGCAGCGGGTGATCGCGTTCACCGTGATCGACACCGGCATCGGGATCTCCGACGACAAGCTGTCGCTGATCTTCGAGGCGTTCCAGCAGGCGGACGGCACCACCAGCCGCCGCTACGGCGGCACCGGCCTCGGGCTGTCCATCAGCCGGGACCTGGCCCGCCTGCTCGGCGGCACGATCACCGTCTCGTCCGCGCCCGGTCAGGGTTCGACGTTCACGCTCTTCGTACCCGATGTGCTGGCACCGGACGCGGTGGTGGCGCCGGCGCCGCCGTCGCCGAGCCGCGCGGGCCTGCCGTCGTCGCTGCTCATGCCCATGGAGCTGCCGCAACCGCAGGAGACGCCCGCGACCCGTCGCCTGGACGGCGTGACCGTGCTGATCATCGACGACGACGTGCGGAACGTGTTCGCGCTGACGTCCGCGTTGGAACTGCACGGGATGACCGTGTTGTACTCGGACAACGGGGCGGACGGCGTCCGCCAGCTCGCCGAGCACCCGGAGGTGGACATCGTCCTGATGGACGCCATGATGCCGGACCAGGACGGGTACGAGACGACCGCGCAGATCCGCCGCAACCACCGGTTCGCGGACCTGCCGATCGTGTTCCTGACCGCGAAGGCGATGCCCGGCGACCGGGAGTCGGCGCTCAGTGCCGGCGGCAGCGACTACATCACCAAGCCGGTGGACCTGGACGAGCTGATCGAACTGATGGCGTCCTGGATCGGCCGGAGCCGAGGCGAGGAGAACGCGTGACGCAGACGGCCAAGGCCCTGCTGGTGGACGACCGGCGGGAGAACCTGATGGCGCTGGAGGCGATCCTCCAGGGTCTACCGGTGCAGTCGGTCGCGGTGGAGAGCGGCGAGGCGGCGCTCAAGCAGCTCCTGGTGGACGACTTCGCGGTGATCCTGCTGGACGCCCAGATGCCGGACATGGACGGGTTCGAGACCGCCACCCACATCAAGCGGCGCGAGCGCACCCGGCACGTACCGATCATCTTCCTGACCGCCGCGGACAAGGACGCCCAGCTCGCGCTGCGCGGTTACGCGGCCGGTGCGGTCGACTACCTGACCAAGCCGTTCGACCCGTGGGTGCTGCGGGCGAAGGTGACCGTCTTCGTCGACCTGTGGGTGAAGACGCGGCAGCTCGCCGCCCAGTCGGACCTGGTGCGGGAGCGCGACCTCCAGTGGCGGCACCTGACCGACGCGGTGGACGAGGCCACGGCGCTGCTACGCGCCGACGACGACCCGTCGGCCCGGGAACGCGCGGTGGAGCTGCTGGAGCAGGCGCGCTGGGGCAACACCCGCTGACGGTTCAGCCGCCGGCCGGGCCGCCGTGCCCGGTCGCGGCTCGCCGGGCCCGCCAGCGGTCGCCGAGCGATTCCAGTTCCTCCTGTACGAAGAGGAAGAAGTCGCGCATCTCGGCGACCCGTTCGCCGGCCGGTGTGCTGCGCCCGTGCAGCGCGTCGACCCCGCCGGCGGCGATGTCGATGAAGTTCTTGTAGAGCGTGGTCTTCGTGATCGTCGCCTCGTACCACGGGTTGTCGGGCATCCGGTAGCGGTCGCGCCGGGAGCCCTTGACCGGCTCGCGGACCAGCATGGCGAACTGGGTCAGGTAGCGCACCGCGCCGCTCACGGCCGCCGCGCTGACGCCGAGCCGCTCGGCGATCTCGCCCGCGGTGAGCGGGCCGTCGGCGCTCATCACCGTGAACAGGACCCGGGCGGCCATCCGGGGGAAGCCCACGTCGGCGAAGGCCATCGCCATCCGCTCGACGAACAGGTGGACCTCTTCACCGTCGTGATGGGGCGGCACGTTCATGGTCGGCTCCTCGGCGCTCACCCCGTGACCCTACAGTCTTCACAAGTTTGTGAAACGAGCGTAGCTTCTGAAGCATGGAAACAGCAATCGACGTGTCCGGCCTGGTGAAGACCTTCGGCCGCACCCGGGCCCTCGACGGGCTCGACCTGACCGTCCGCGCCGGGGAGGTGCACGGCTTCCTGGGCCCGAACGGATCCGGCAAGTCGACCACCATCCGGGTGCTGCTCGGCCTGCTGCGGGCGGACGCGGGGGCCGTCCGGCTGCTGGGCGGCGACCCGTGGCGGGACGCGGTGGCGCTGCACCGCCGCCTCGCGTACGTACCAGGCGACGTCACGCTCTGGCCCGGCCTCAGCGGCGGCGAGGTGATCGACCTGCTCGGCCGGCTGCGCGGCGGGCTCGACCCGAAACGCCGCGCCGAGCTGCTGGAGTCGTTCGAGCTGGACCCGCGCAAGAAGGGCCGCACCTACTCCAAGGGCAACCGGCAGAAGGTCGGCCTGGTCGCCGCGCTCGCCTCCGACGTCGAGCTGCTCATCCTCGACGAGCCGACCTCCGGGCTCGACCCGCTGATGGAGGAGGTCTTCCAGCACTGGGTCCGCCGGGCCCGGCAGGACGGGCGCACCGTGCTGCTCTCCAGCCACATCCTGGCCGAGGTGGAGGCGCTCTGCGACCGGGTGACGATCATCCGGGCCGGCCGGACGGTCGAGTCCGGCACGCTCGGCGAACTGCGCCACCTGCACCGCACCGCGATCGACGCCGAGGTCGCCGCCCCGCTGGACGGCCTGGCCGACCTGCCGGGCGTGCACGACCTGCGGGTGGACGGGCAGCGGGTCCGCTTCGACGTGGACACCGCGTCGCTCGACGCCGCGCTGCGCCGGCTCACCGAGCTGGGCGTCCGCAGCCTGGTCAGCACGCCGCCCACGCTGGAGGAACTGTTCCTGCGGCACTACGAGACGGCGTCCTCCGAGTCGGCGCCCTCCGACGCGGCGCCCTCCTCCGACGCGGCGCCCTCCTCCGACGCGGCGCCCTCCTCCGACGCGGCGCGCCAAGAAGCGGCGGACCGGTCGTGAGCGCGCTCACCGGCACGCGCCACCTGGTCCGGCTGCTCCTGCGCCGGGACCGTCTCCTGCTGCCGCTGTGGGTGCTGGTCCTCGCGGTGCTGCCGATGACGTACGCGGCCAGCTTCTTCGAGCTGTTCCCGACCGCCGCCGAGCGGGCCGCGTACCTGGAGGGCACCGCCCGCAACCCGTCGATCGTCGCGCTGCTGGGCCCGGCGTACGGCGACAGCGTCGGCGGGCTGACCGCCCAGCGCAGCGGCTTCCTGCTGCTCATCGTCGCGCTGGCGAGCCTGCTCACGGTCATCCGGCACACCCGAACCGAGGAGGAGGCAGGGCGGCGGGAACTGCTCGGCGGCAGCGTCCTCGGGCGGCACGCCGGGCTGACCGCCGCGCTGCTCGTCACGTACGCGGCCGACCTGGTGCTCGGCCTGCTCACCGCCGCCGGGCTCGTCTCGACCGGGCTGCCGGTCGGCGGCTCGCTCGCGTACGGCCTGGTCACCGTGCTGACCGGCGTGGTCTTCGCGACGCTCGGCGGGCTGGCCGCCCAGCTCACCGAGACCGCGGGCGGGGCGCGGGGCATCGGCCTCGCCGGTCTCGGCGCCGCGTTCGGGCTGCGGCTGGCCGGGGACACCGCCGGTAACGACTGGCCGAGCTGGCTGTCCCCGCTGGGCTGGGGCGCCCGCGTCCGGCCGTACGAGGGGGAGCGGTGGTGGGTGCTGCTGCTGCCGCTGGCCGCCACGGTGCTGCTCGCCGTGCTCGCGTACCCGATCTCGATCCGCCGCGACCTGGGCGCGGGCGTGCTGCCGCCCCGGCTCGGCCCGGCCGGCGCGGGTGGTGCCCTGTCCGGTCCGTTCGGGCTGGCCTGGCGGCTGCACCGGGGACAGATCCTCTGGTGGTCGGTCGGGTTCGGCCTGCTCGGGCTGATCCTCGGCGGCGCGGCCGAGGCGGCCGGCCGGTCGGTCGAGGGGAGTCCGCGGATGGAGGAGATCGTGGCCCGGCTCGGCGGGGCGTCCGGGATGGCCGACGCGTACCTGGGGGTCACGCTGAGCCTGGCCGGGCTGGCCGCCGCCGGGTACGGCATCCAGGCCGCGCTGCGGATGCGCGCGGAGGAGTCCGCCGGGCACGCCGAGCCGGTGCTCGCCACCGGTACGCGGCGCTCGACCTGGCTGCTCTCGCACGTGGCGTTCGCGCTGCTCGGCCCGGTCGTGGTGCTCGCGGTGACCGGGCTGGCCACCGGCGTGACGTACGGGCTGAGCACCGGTGACGTGCCCCGCCAGCTGGGCCGGATGCTCGCCGCCGGCCTGGCCCAGGTGCCGGCCGCGTGGGTGCTGGCCGGGCTCGCCGTGCTGCTCTACGGGCTGCTGCCCCGGCTCGCGTCGGCCGCCTGGGTGGTGCTGGCGGTCTGTGTGCTGCTCGGGCAGCTCGGCGCGGTGCTGGAGCTGGACCAGTGGCTGCTGGACGTGTCCCCGTTCACGCACACCCCGCAGGTGCTGCGCGACGCCTGGACCCCCACCCCGCTGTACGTGCTGACGGCGTTGGCGGTGACCCTGGCCACAGCGGGCCTGCTGACGTTCCGCCGCCGCGACATCCCCGTCCTCTAGCCACGTTGATCTTGCACTTGTGGCCCCGGCGAAAGGGGCGAATCCCCCGACGCAGGGGCCGCAAGTGCAAGATCGCGGGGGAAGGGAGGGCGGGGCTACGGGGTGGCTTCGTTGCGGATCATCAGGGCGCTGCGGAGGCCGGTGATGTCCAGGACGCGGATCAGGAAGTCGCCGACGTTGGTGAGGATCAGCAGGCACTGGGTGTGACTGGCCTTGCGGCTGAGCACCACGAGCGTGCCGAGGCCCTGCGAGTCGCAGAACGTGACCCCGCCCAGGTCGAGCACGATGCGCGGGGGCGGATCCGCCAGCACCTCGTTGACCACCGTCGAGAGCTGGGCGGCCGTGAGCATGTCGATCTCACCGGCCAGGCGAAGCACTGCTTCGTCACCCGTCCGGTGTACGGTGATGGACAGTTCGGCACGATCCACCCGGTCAGCCTATCGCGATCTCGACCGACGGGCCTGTCGAGCGGATCGCCGTCGGCCCGCCGCGCCGCTCAGGCGGGTGAGCCTGGTAACCCCCGTCGCGGGGTGGCTGCCGGGCAGCACTCCGGCGCTGACACAATGGCCCCATCGTGACCGAGACGCATTCCGCCGGATCCGGCCGCTACCCGGCCGACGCCCCGGCCTCCGTGGCCCTGTTCGACCGCGCCAAGGCCGTCGTGCCCGGCGGGGTCAACTCCCCCGTGCGCGCATTCCGTGCCGTCGGCGGCACCCCGCGCTTCATGGTCCGGGGGGAGGGTCCGTGGCTCTTCGACGCCGACGGTCGTCGCTACGTCGACCTGGTCTGCTCCTGGGGTCCGCTGATCCTCGGCCACGCGCACCCGGCCGTGGTGGAGGCGCTGCGCGAGGCGGCGGCGCTCGGCACCAGCTTCGGCACCCCGACGCCGGGTGAGGTGGACCTGGCCGAGGAGATCATCGCGCGGACGCCGGTGGAGCAGATCCGCCTGGTCAACTCCGGCACCGAGGCGACGATGTCGGCGATCCGGCTGGCCCGCGGCTTCACCGGCCGCTCCAAGATCATCAAGTTCTCGGGCTGCTACCACGGCCACTCCGACGCGCTGCTCGCCGCCGCCGGCTCCGGCGTGGCCACGTTCGGCCTGCCCGACTCGCCCGGCGTGACCGGCGCGGCGGCCGGCGACACCATCGTGCTGCCGTACAACGACCTGCGCGCGGTCGAGGAGGCGTTCGCCGCCGAGGGGCAGCACATCGCCGCGATCATCACCGAGGCCGCCGCCGGCAACATGGGCGTGATCGCTCCCCGCGACGGTTTCAACGCCGCGCTGGCCCGGATCGCGCACGCCAACGGCGCGCTTCTCATCGTCGACGAGGTGATGACCGGGTTCCGGGTGTCCCGCGCCGGATGGCACGGCCTCGACCCGTCGGACGCGGACCTGTGGACGTACGGGAAGGTCATGGGTGGCGGCCTGCCCGCCGCGGCGTTCGGCGGGCGCGCGGAGATCATGGCGAAGCTCGCCCCGGCCGGCCCGGTCTACCAGGCGGGCACGCTGTCCGGTAACCCGCTGGCCTGCGCGGCCGGGCTGGCCACGCTGCGGTTGGCCGACGACGCGCTCTACCGGCGGCTCGACGAGACCGCCGCCGCGCTGGGCAAGCTGACCACCGAGGCGCTGTCCGGGGCCGGCGTGCCGCACCGCCTCTCCACCGCGGGCAACATGTTCTCGGTCTTCTTCACCGACGCGGACGTGCACGACTACGACAGCGCCCGCACCCAGGTGGTGCCGGCGTTCAAGGCGTTCTTCCACGCGATGCTCGCCGGCGGCGTCTACCTGCCGCCGAGCGCGTTCGAGTCGTGGTTCGTCTCGACCGCGATCGACGACGCCGCGTGGGAGCAGATCGCCGCCGCCCTCCCGGTGGCGGCGCGGGCGGCGGCAGCGGCAGGACACGGGGGGTAGCAGTGAGCGCGAGGAGTGAGCCGGGTTTGCGAGCCCCGCAGTCGCGAACGAAGGGGGCCTAGCAATGGCGGAGACGGTGGTCCACGTGCTGCGGCACGGTGAGGTGCACAACCCGGACGGCATCCTCTACGGCCGCCTGCCCGGGTTCCGCCTCTCCGAGCTGGGCGTGCAGATGGCCAAGGCGGCGGCGCAGGCGCTCGCCGACCGGACCGTGGTGCACGTCGTGGCCAGCCCGCTGGAGCGCGCCCAGCAGACCGCCGAGCCGATCGCGGCGCAGTTCGGCCTGTCCGTCGGCGTCGACGAGCGGCTGATCGAGAGCGCGAACTGGTTCGAGGGCAAGAAGGTCTCGCCCGGTGACGGCTCGTTCCGTGACCCGCGCAACTGGTGGGTGCTGCGCGACCCGGTGACCCCGTCCTGGGGTGAGGCGTACCAGGCCATCGCCGAGCGCATGTTCGCGGCGCTGCACGCCGCCCGGGTCGCCGCCGAGGGGCGGGAGGCGGTGCTCGTGTCGCACCAGCTCCCGATCTGGACGCTGCGCCGGCACGTCGAGCGCAAGCGCCTCTGGCACGACCCGCGCCGCCGTCAGTGCGGTCTGGCCAGCCTGACCTCGTTCCACTTCGACGGCGCCAAGATCGTCGGCATCGGGTACTCCGAGCCGGCGGCCCACCTCGTGTCGATCTCGCCGACCGCCCGGACGGCCAAGGGGGCCTGATGCTCACCCGGAGGCTCGCCGCCGCCCTGCTCGCCGCCGTCACCGCCGGTACGGCGCTGGTCGGCTGCTCCTCCGGCAGCCAGGAGAGCCGGTGCGCGGCCGACGGCTCGACCGTCACCTGCGCCCCCGACCAGCGCTCCAAGACGCCGAAGGTGAGCGGTGAACTGCTCACCGGCGGCAGCTACGACATCTCCCGCGACCGCGGGCAGGTCGTCGTGGTCAACTTCTGGGGCTCCTGGTGCGCGCCCTGCCGCGCCGAGGCGGACGACCTGGAGGCCACCTACCAGGCCACCAAGGGCTCCGGCGTGACGTTCCTCGGCATCAACGTGCAGGACAGCAAGGACAAGGCGATCGCCTTCGAGGAGGGCCGGGTCACGTACCCGAGCATCTTCGACCCGGCCAGCCGGCAGGCGCTCAACTTCGACATCCCGCCGAACACCACCCCGGCCACCGTCGTGCTCGACCGAGAGGGCCGGATCGCCGTGGTGATCCGCCGGGCCGTCACCCGCGACGAGCTGCGGCCGATCGTCGAGGAGATCGCCGCCGAGGCGCCACCGCCGAACGGCGCCCGCTGATGGGCGAGACGTTCCGCCAGCTCGCCGAGTCCGGCCCGCTGCTGCTCGCGGTCGGCGCGGCAGCGCTGGCCGGACTGGTCAGCTTCCTGTCCCCGTGCGTGCTCCCGCTGATGCCCGGCTACCTGTCGTACGTGACCGGCCTGGCCGGCACCGACCTGGAGGGTGTAAGGAAGGGCCCCCTGTTAACGCCTCCGGTAGAGGAAGGGCCCCCTATTAACACCGCCGGCGCCGGCGGCGGCGCGAGCGCGGGCAGCACCGGCGGCGGCGTGAGCGTCGCCGAGCGGACGGTGCCGGAGCGGACCACCGCGGCCGTCAAGGGCCGGGTGCTCGCCGGCACGCTGCTGTTCATCGCCGGTTTCACCGTCGTGTTCGTCGCCACCGCGATCCTCTTCTCCGGCGTCGGCAAGCTCTTCTTCCGGTACGAGCGCACGCTGGAGATCGTCATCGGCGCGCTGGTGGTGCTGCTCGGCCTCGGCTACCTCGGTGTGATCCCCGGCATGCAGCGGGAGTTCCGCATCCGCTGGCTGCCCGCCGCCGGGCTGCTCGGCGCGCCGGTGCTCGGCGCGGTCTTCGCGCTCAGCTGGCTGCCCTGCACCGGCCCGACGCTCGGCGCGGTGCTCGGCATGGCGGCCACCGAGGGCGGGACCGACCGGGCCGTGCTGCTCGCCGTGGCGTACTGCCTCGGGCTGGGGATACCGTTCGTCGTCTTCGGGCTGGGCTTCCAGCGCCTGCTCGGAGTGTTCCGCGCCGTCCGGCGCAACAGCCGCTGGGTCACCCGGATCGGCGGTGCGCTGCTGATCGCGATCGGCCTGGCGCTGATCACCGGCGGCTGGGTGAACGTGGTGATCTGGCTGCAGACGAACGTGGGCGTGGGCGAGGTGAGCATCTGATGACGACCGTGGACGACCGGCCGTCGACCCCGCCCGCGCAGGCGCCGCGGCGGCGGGTCAACCCGGTGCTGGCCCTGCTGCGCAACTCGTGGCGGCAGCTCACCAGCATGCGTACGGCGCTGATCCTGCTGTTCCTGCTCGCCGTCGCGGCCATCCCCGGCTCGGTGCTGCCCCAGCGTGGCGTCAACCCGGAGCGCGTCGACCAGTGGTTCGTCGACCACCCCGACCTTGCGCCCCGGCTGAACCAGATCGGCGCGTTCGAGGTCTTCGGCTCGGTCTGGTTCTCCGCGATCTACCTGCTGCTGTTCACCTCGCTGATCGGCTGCATCCTGCCCCGGGCCCGGGACCACGTCCGCGCGCTGCTGATGAAGCCGCCGGCCGCGCCCAAGCGGTTCGAGCGGCTGCCGCAGCACGCCGTGCTGGAGGCGCCGGCCGCCGCCGACCCCGAGGCGATCGCGGCGGTGCTGCGCCGCCGCCGCTGGCGGGTCACCGTGCGCGGCAACGAGGTCTCCGGCGAGAAGGGCTACCTCAAGGAGACCGGCAACCTGCTGTTCCACGTATCGCTGGTCGCCGTCCTGCTCGGGGTCGCGCTCGGTTCCTGGTACGGATGGCACGGCAACCGCATCCTGGTCGCCGGCGCGGACAACGCGTTCTGCAACACCCGTCAGCAGTACGCCGAGGCGTCGCTCGGTCCGCGCGTGGACAGCTCCGACCTGCCCCCGTTCTGCCTGACGCTGGAGAGGTTCGAGGCCGACTACCTGCCGTCCGGGCAGGCGTCCCGCTACTGGGCGACGGTCGGCGTGGACGAGCCCGGCGGCGCGGAGCGGACCGCCGGCTTCTCGGTCAACTCGCCGCTTCGGCTCGGCTCGGCGAACGTCTACCTACTGGGCAACGGCTACGCACCGGTGCTGAAGTACACCGACAGGTACGGCCGGAGTCAGACCAGCCAGACCCCGTTCCTGCGTACCGGCGACTCGAACGCGACCGAGGAGGGCGTGGCGATCTTCCCGGACGCCAACGTCGATCCGAAGACCGGCGCGCGTGCCCCGGACCAGCAGATCGCCTTCGACGGGTTCTACCTGCCCACCGTGCCGGCCGAGGGCCCTCCCGTCCGCTCCGCCTGGCCCGAGGAACGAGATCCGGCGGTGAACCTGATCGCGTACCGGGGCAACCTCGGGCTGGACGCGGGCATCCCGGGCTCGGTCTACGAGCTGGACAAGCGGCAGCTCGACGACGGCAAGCTCAAGGAGATCGGCACCAAGATCCTGCGGCCGGGCGAGAAGTGGACCCTGGACGACGGCAGCACGCTGGAGTTCGTCGGCACCGAGCCGTACATCACGATCTCGGTGCGGCACGCACCCGGGCAGACGCTGCTGCTGGTGGCCAGTGGCACGCTGCTGCTGGGCCTGATGGGCTCGCTGTTCGCCCGGCGGCGCCGGGTCTGGTTCCGGGTTTCGCCCCCCGAGGGTGGATCTCCGACGGGCGGTAGTAGTTTGGTGGAGGCCGGTGGGCTGCCGCGCACCGAGCACCCGGGGTTCGCCGACGAGTTCGCGCAGCTCGTCGCCGCGGTGAGCGGCGACGCGCCGGACGCGCGGCGGGCGCGAGAAGGAGACGAGTGATGGCCGCACTCTCCGACCAGCTGGTCACGTTCGCGATCCTGGCGTACCTGATCGCGATGATCAGCCACGCCGTGGAGTTCGCGCTGGGCAACGCGCGGAAGGTGCCCGCGGCCGCACCGGCGCGGGAACTGGTCGGCGCGGGCGTCGGCGGCGCCGGCGGCGTGATCGACGAGCCGGTCGTCCCGGCCACGCCGCAGCGCCCGGACCGCACCGCCGCGCGGGCCGTGCTGGCCGGCCGGATCGCCGCCTGGGTCACCGTGCTCGCCGGT
This sequence comes from Micromonospora sp. WMMB482, assembly GCF_019038635.1. Classification (NCBI taxonomy): domain Bacteria; kingdom Bacillati; phylum Actinomycetota; class Actinomycetes; order Micromonosporales; family Micromonosporaceae; genus Micromonospora; species Micromonospora sp. WMMB482. Next base: position 2,746,620 of record NZ_JAHOPD010000020.1, read on the forward strand.
GCGCTGCACCTGGGCGCCGTGGTCACCCGGGGCCTGGCCGCCGACCGGATGCCCTGGGGCAACATGTACGAGTTCGTGCTGACCGGCACCTGGATCGGGGTGGCGGCCTGGCTCGTGGTGCTCTGGAAGCAGCCGGGGCTGCGCCGGCTCGGGCTGTTCCTGACGCTGGTCATGGTGCTGCTGCTGGCGTTCGCCGAGCTGAAGCTCTACGTGCAGGTCGAGCCGCTGATGCCGGCACTCCAGTCGTGGTGGTTCGTCATCCACGTCTCGACCATCATCTTCGCCTCGGGCATCTTCCTGCTGGGCGTGGTGCCCGCCGCCGCGTACCTGATGCGGAACGGCTGGGAGCAGGGCCGGCGCAGCTTCCCGTACACCCTGGCCCGCCGCCTCCCGGCGGCGGCCGGGCTGGAGCGGCTGACCTTCACGCTGCACGCCTTCTCGTTCCCGATCTTCACGTTCGCGGTGATCGCGGGCGCGATCTGGGCCGAGGCGGCCTGGGGCCGCGCCTGGGGCTGGGACCCGAAGGAGACCTGGGCGTTCATCTCCTGGGTGGTGTACGCGGGCTACCTGCACGCCCGGGCCACGCCGAGCGTGAAGCGCAACGTGGCCACCTGGATCGCCATCGTGGGCTTCCTGACCGTGATGATGAACCTGTTCGGGGTGAACTTCTTCTTCACCGGTCTGCACTCGTACGCCGGGGTGGAGTGACCGGGCGCGCGCTCAGCACCTCGTCCACCCGGCGCGTGACCTGGTAGGCCACCTCGGGCAGATCGGCCAGTTCGAGGCGGTCCGCCCGCAGCGCGAACTGGGCGTGCAGCTCGCGAGCGACCGCGTCGCGGATCTCGGCCTGGAGCGGGCTAAGGCCGTCGGGGTCACCCACCACGTACGCGTCGTCCATCAGTCGATGATGAACCGCCGTCGGCGAAGCTGTCAGTGACGAAGTCATCCGCCGAACCAGCCGGGGACGTCGAGGCGGAACACGTCGGCGGGAACCATCCGGCGCAGGTCGTCCTCGATGGCGGCGACCCGGTCAGCGCCGAGCGTGGCCGCCCACCGGTCGCGCAACTCGTCGAAGACGACTGCCGAGCGGTGCAGACCGTCGTGGCCCTTCGCGGTCATCCGGACGAGCTTGCGGCGGGCGTCGGCGGGGTCGTCCACGCGTTCCAGGTAGCCGAGTGCGACCAGCCGGTCCACCGTCTTCCCTGCGGCCTGCTTGGAGACGCCGAGGCGTTGCCCGAGGTCGGAGGCGGTCGTGCCGGCCGGTCCGACGGCCTGGAGGACGAAGCCGTGGGCCGGGCGCAGCTCGGGGTGCCCCTGACGGGCCAGTTCGGCGTGCAGGTCGTCGACGAGCGTACGGAAGCCGGCGAGCAGGAGCAGCGGCAGCGCGAAGCCGGGGCGGTCAGGCGTTGCCATGTTCGACAACCACGTTTACTATTTCGTCAACCACGTTGACCATCTTACGAGAGGGGCCCCGTCATGTCCCGCTTCACCGCGTACGAGCCGGACACCGCGCCCGCCGCCGCCCGCCCGGTCATGGCCGGCGTACGCCGCACGCTGGGCCACCTGCCCGCCGCCGTCGGCCTGATGGCCGGCTCGCCCGAACTGCTCAAGGGCTTCCTCGCCGCCAACGCCGCGTTCGAGGCCACCGACCTGGACCCGGTCGCCCGGGAGGTGGTCGTGCTGACGGTCGCCACCCGCAACGGCTGCCACCTCTGCGTCGCCATGCACACCGCGACGCTGGTCCGGCACGGTGCCGCGCCCGAGCTGATCGAGGCGCTGCGGACCGGCGCGACGCTGCCCGACCCCCGGCTGGAGGCGCTGCGCCGGTTCACCGTCGCCGTCCTCGACCACCGGGGCGCGGTCCCCGACGCCGACCTGGACGCGCTCCTGGCCGCCGGATGGCAGCCCCGGCACGCGCTGGACGTGGTGCTCGGCGTCGGCACGTACACGATCTCCACGTTCGCCAACCGGCTCACCGAGGCCCCGCTCGACCCGCCGCTGATGGCGTATGCCTGGCAGCCCGCCGCCTGAGCTGCGGATGTTAAGAAGGGGCCCCTCCTCTACCGGAGGCGTTAAAAGGGGGCCCGTCCTTACCTCCGCAGGAGGGTACGGGAGGATGGTGGTATGGCGGCTCGCTTCCCGTACACCGATCTGAAGGACTTCCTCGCGGCGCTGGAGCGTGCGGGCGAGCTGCGGCGGGTGAGCGCGCCGGTCGACCCCACGCTGGAGATCAGCGAGATCGTCACCCGCACCGTCCGGGCCGGTGGACCGGCGCTGCTGTTCGAACGGCCCACCCGGGGTGAGATGCCGGTGGCGATCAACCTGTTCGGCACCGAGAAGCGGATGGCGATGGCACTCGGGGTGGAGCACCTCGACGAGATCGGCGAGCGGATCGGCGACATGCTCAAGCCGGAGCTGCCGCAGGGCTTCTCCGGGATGATGGGCGGCCTGGGCAAGGTCATGCAGCTCAAGTCGATGCCGCCGAAGAAGGTCAAGACCGCACCCTGCCAGCAGGTGGTCTACCGGGGCGACGACGTCGATCTGAACCGGCTGCCCGGGTTGCAGGTGTGGCCCGGTGACGGCGGAATCTTCCACAACTTCGGGCTGACCCACACCAAGCACCCGGAGACCGGTAAGCGCAACCTCGGGCTCTACCGGCTCCAGCAGCACTCGCACAACACCATCGGCATGCACTGGCAGATCCACAAGAACTCGACAGCGCACCACGCGGTCGCCGAGCGGCTCGGCCAGCGGCTGCCGGTGGCGATCGCGATCGGCGCGGACCCGGTGGTGGCGTACTCGGCCAGCGCGCCGCTTCCCGCCGACATCGACGAATACCTGTTCGCCGGGTTCCTCGCCGGTGAGCGGGTCGAGATGGTGGACTGCCTGACCGTCCCGTTGCAGGTGCCGGCGCACGCGCAGATCGTGCTGGAGGGCTACATCGAGCCGGGCGAGCGCCTGCCCGAAGGGCCGTTCGGCGACCACACCGGCTTCTACACGCCGGTCGAGCCGTTCCCGGTGATGCACATCGAGTGCATGACCATGCAGCGCGACCCGGTCTACCACTCGATCGTCACGTCCCAGCCGCCGCAGGAGGACCACGGCCTCGGCAAGGCCACCGAGCGGATCTTCGCGCCGCTGCTGCGGTTCCTGATCCCGGACATCGTCGACTACGACCTGCCCGCCGCCGGGGTCTTCCACAACTGCGCGATCGTGTCGATCCGCAAGCGCTACCCCAAGCATGCGCAGAAGGTCATGAACGCGATCTGGGGCGCGCACATGATGTCGCTGACCAAGCTGATCGTGATCGTCGACGAGGACTGCGACGTGCACGACTACAACGAGGTCGCGTTCCGCGCCTTCGGCAACGTCGACTACGCCCGCGACCTGATGGTCACCGAGGGGCCGGTGGACCACCTCGACCACGCCTCGTACCAGCAGTTCTGGGGTGGCAAGGCGGGCATCGACGCGACCCGCAAGCTGCCCGAGGAGGGCTACAGCCGGGGCTGGCCGGAGGAGATGCGGATGTCGCCCGAGGTGGTCTCGCTGGTCGACAAGCGCTGGAAGGAATACGGGATCCGATGACGGCGGCAGTACAGGAACGGCCCGGCCGGGTCTCGTCCTTCCTCAAGCTCGTCGCCATCGAGCACTCGGTCTTCGCGCTGCCGTTCGCGTACCTGTCGGCGCTGACCGCGATGCAGCTCGACGGCGGCCGGGTGCGCTGGGGAGACCTGCTGCTGATCACCGTGGCGATGGTCGGCGCGCGGACGTTCGCCATGGCCGCGAACCGGATCCTCGACCGGCGGATCGACGCGCGGAACCCGCGTACCGCGAACCGGGAACTGGTCACCGGCGCGGTGAGCGTGCGGACGGCCTGGACCGGCGCGGCCGTCGCGCTCGTGGTGTTCCTGGCCGCAGCCGCCCTGCTCAACCCGCTCTGCCTGGTGCTCGCGCCGCTCGCCGTGGTGCCGCTCGTGGTCTACCCGTACGGCAAGCGGTTCACGAACTGGCCGCACGCCATCCTCGCGGTGGCCCAGGCGGTCGGCCCGGTCGGCGCGTGGCTGGCGGTCACCGGCACGCTCGACGGCTCCGGCCCGGCCTGGCTGCTCGGTGCCGCGGTCGGCCTGTGGATCGGCGGCTTCGACCTGATCTACGCCTGCCAGGACTCGGAGATCGACCGGGAGATCGGCGTGCACAGCGTCCCCGCCCGGTACGGCCGCCGCTTCGCGCTGCACGCCTCCACTGTCGCGCACGTGGTGACGTTCGCGCTGTTCATCTGGTTCGGCGCCTGGGTCGGCTTCGGCTGGCTGTGGTGGATCGGGCTGGCGCTCACCGCTGTCGCCTTCGCCTACCAGCACATGGTGGTCAGCCCCACCGACCTGAGCAAGGTCAACCGGGCGTTCTTCACCGCCAACGGCTTCGTCGGCATCGCGTTGTTCGTCCTCGCGCTGCTCGACCTGGTGATCCGGCTCGGCCTGCGGCCGTAGCGGCAGCGCCGGGCCGCACCCCGGTCAGGACGCCGCGCCGACCGGGTAGCGGGCGCTCTCCAGCGTCCAGTCGACGGTGCCGCGCACGGCGGCGGCCAACCCGTCGAGGTGGACGGCGACGGCGTCGTCGAGCGTCGGGCCGAACGACGGCGCGGCCGCCCGGAGCGCCGCGAACCGGTCCATCTCGGTACGCCAGTGCCCGGCCACCAGGTCGACCGCCGCCGGCAGCGGCACACCCCGCTCGGCGGCCGTCGCGAGCACCAGGTTGTGCCCGCCGCCGGTGGCCCGGTCGCGCTCCAGCGAGGCGATGTCGTTGAACCAGGACAGCAGGTCGTTGGCCAGGGCGGCGAGCCGCCGCAGCGCCGGATGGTGGTAGACCGCGTCGGGCAGCGCACGCCCGGACGCGAACTCGATCAGCGGGTACGACACGTACGCCGCCGACGTCGCCCGGCGCCGCCGCACGTACTCGGCGACGCCCGGTGGGCGCCCGGCCGTCGTGGCAGTGGCCTCCCGGTGGACCCCGTCGAGGTGGTCGGCGACCGCGTCGGCGAACCGCAGCCGCCACCGGGCCGGCATCCGGCGGCGGGGCTCGCGCCACGCCTGCACCAGCAGCCGGCGCAGCGGGCCGGAGAAGCCCGGGTGGCGGGCGCGCGGACCCTCACGCAGCAGGGCGAGCGCGCCGTCGCGCAGCGCGCGGATCTGTGCCGGAGTCAGCCCGTCCCGCCCGTCGCAGGCGTCGTCGACGAGGAAGAACCAGGTGAACAACGCGGTCAGCACGCGCAGGTCGGGCTCGGTGGCGTCCGGATAGAGGCGTCCGGCGTACCGGGCGAAGCCGGCCCGCGCCAGCCGTCGCCGGGCTGCCGGGTCAGCCGGCAGGCCGAGCCGGTCGACCTGCTCCACGAGCCAGCCCTGCACGTCGTCGGCGTACGGGGAGAGGCGGGGCGGGATGGGGCAGCCGGAGCGCAGCGCCCGCAGCACCGCCGCCGTCATCACCGGCCCTTCCGTGGACGTCGATCGCCGAGCAGAGAATTTCACGTCGCGGGAAGTCCCGTGAACCCCCCGGACATCCCGGGCGGGCCGACCGAACGGGGGTCGCCGCCCGGCGTCCGCGACGACCAGGCACGCTTGAGGGCATGCGCGAACCATGGGTGGTGGGTGTCTCCGGCGCGTCCGGGACGCCGTACGCGGCAGCTGTCGTCCGGGGCCTGCTCGATGCCGGAGAGGCGGTGGACCTGATCGTCTCCCGGGCGGCCCGGCTGACAGTGCTGGACGAGACCGGCCGGTCCTTCCGGGACGCGCACTGGACCGAGGACCTGGCCGCCTGGCTCGACCGCGACCTCACCGGCGCGGACCTGCGGCACTGGCCCGCCGGTGACCTGGCCGCGGGCCCGAGCAGCGGCTCCTACCCGGTACGCGGCATGGCGGTGGTGCCCGCCAGCACCGCCGCGTGCGCCGGCATCGCCATCGGGCTCTCCAAGGATCTGCTCCAGCGCGCCGCCGAGGTGAACCTCAAGGAGCGCCGCCCGGTCGTCGTGGTGCCCCGGGAGACGCCGGTGACCCGCAGCCATCTGGAACACCTCATCGCGCTGCACGACGCGGGCGCGGTGGTGCTGCCGGCCAGTCCGGGCTTCTACGGTGCCGGTGCGGCGGCGTCCGCCGGGCAGCTCGTGGACTTCGTGGCCGGGAAGGTGCTCGACGCGCTCGGCGTCGAGCACACGCTGTTCCGGCGGTGGTCCGGCGAGCTGGCCGCCGGTCGCCGGGAGACGGATCCGGACTGACGGACCCGGTTGCCGGCATACGGGGCGCGGCCCTCGGCCGGACCGCGCCCCGTACGTTCAGTACATGCCGGCGTTCGCCGGTCCGGGGCCGGTGGAAGCGGTCGGGCCCATGTTGCGGGCCTTGCCCATGTCCTCCGCCTCGTCCAGCATGCCCTCCCCCTCGAGCAGGGCCCGCACCTCGGATTCCCGAAACCGGCGGTGCCCTCCTGGAGTCCGGATACTGCCGATCCGGCCGGCCGCTGCCCATCTGGTCACGGTCTTCGGGTCCACCCGAAACAGCGCAGCGACCTCACCCGGTGTCAGCAGGCGATCTCCAGTGTCCACAGCCCCCTCCTCGCGTCGACGAAGCCCCCGGCTGAACACACTGCCCCCGGCCGGTGCGAGCCCAGAGCCGTCATGAGGGACGTATGGCAATTACAGCACCGGCTACCGGACGTGTCCGCCAAACGCGAAAAACGCACACACTGGGAAGGATAGGAAATGGTACCGGCGGAGAACCCCCGTGATCGTACGTTTGTGAAGGGTTGATCCACGGGTACCGACCGCGTTCCGTGGGCGCCGAACGGATAGGGTCACTCTCCGTGGACACGATCGACCTGAGCCTCGTGGAGCTGTTGCGGGGCAACGCCCGTCTGTCGTACGCCGAGCTGGCCCGTCAGGTCGGCCTCTCCGCCCCGGCCGTACACGAGCGGGTCGGCAAGCTGGAGTCCAGCGGCGTGATCCGGGCGTACCGGGCCGAGGTCGAGCCGGAGTCGATCGGGCTCGGCGTGACAGCGCTCATCGGGATCATCGAGGACTCCGACGCGGACACCGACGACGTGCTGGAGTCGTTCCGCCGCATCCCCGAGATCGAGTCCTGCTACTTCATGGCCGGTGTCGAGTCCTTCCTGCTCAAGGCGCGGGTCGGCACGATCGCCGAGCTGGAGCAGTTGATCGTCCGGCTGAACCGGACGGCCGGTGTGGCGTCCACCCGCACCAGCATCGCCCTGTCGACCAAGTGGGAGAACCGCCCGCAGCCGCTGGAACCACCCACCACCTGACGCCTCTGGCCCCGGGCCGGGGGTTGCGGTTACCGTGCGCCGATGACGAGCGCGGGACGCGGTGCCGCAGTGGTGACCGGAGCGGCCGGCGGGCTGGGGCGGGCGATCGCCGCCGCGCTGCACGCCGACGGCTGGAACGTATTGCTCACCGACACCGACGCGGGGGCCGTGTCGGCTGCCGCCGCGCCGCTGGGTGGCTGGTCCCGCCCGCTCGACGTACGCGACGAATCCGCCTGCGCGGAGGTCGCCGCCGAGGCGGCGGCCGCGCCCGGCGGCCTCGGGCTCTGGGTGAACAACGCGGGCGTCCTGGTCACCGGCCCGTCCTGGGCGCACGACGCCCGGACCCGCCGCACGCTGGTCGAGGTGAACGCGCTCGGCGCGATGAACGGCACGCTCGCCGCCGTCGCGGTGATGCGCGAGCAGGGCCGCGGCCACGTGCTCAACGTCGTCTCGCTGGCCGGGCTGATCGCCGCGCCGGGCGAGACGGTGTACGCGGCCAGCAAGCACGCCCTGCTCGCGTTCAGCCTCGGCATCCTGAGCGACCTGCGGATGGCCGGCGTCCGGGGCGTACACGTGTCGTGTCTGTGCCCGGACGGCATCTGGACGCCGATGCTGCACGACAAGCTGGACGACCCGGGAGCGCTGGCGTCGTTCACCGGCTCGCTGCTCACGCCGGAGCGGGTGGCCGCGCGGGCCGCCCGGCTGGCCCTCCGGCCCCGGCCGGTGGTCAGCCTGCCGCGCTGGCGCGGCGCCCAGGTGCGGCTCCTGGACGCCTTCCCCCGGCTCGCCCTGGCCCTCACGCCGGTGATCCGGGCCGCCGGACGGGCCGGTCAGCGGCGGCAGGCCCGCCGGGTCCGGGAGAACCCGAGCCCACCTCGCTTGTAACGTTGCCGACGTGACTCATCTCGACCGGTGCGACGAGGCCAGCCGGCGCTGGGTGACCGAGGCGATCGCCGCTGTCGAGGCGGACGCCAACCGCTCCGCCGACACCCACCTGCTGCCCTTCCCGCTGCCCCGCGAGTGGGGGATCGACCTCTATCTCAAGGACGAGTCGGTGCACCCCACCGGCTCGCTGAAGCACCGGCTGGCCCGCTCGCTGTTCCTCTACGGCCTCTGCAACGGCTGGATCGGCCCGGGCACCACGGTCGTCGAGGCGTCGTCCGGCTCGACGGCGGTCTCCGAGGCGTACTTCGCCCGGATGCTCGGCCTGCCGTTCATCGCGGTCATGCCCGCCTCGACGTCGCCGGAGAAGATCGCCCAGATCGAGTTCCAGGGCGGGCGCTGCCACCTGGTGGAGGATCCGTCCAAGGTCGTGGTGGAGGCGCGCTGGCTCGCCGAGGACAGCGGCGGCCGGTTCATGGACCAGTTCACCTACGCCGAGCGGGCCACCGACTGGCGGGGCAACAACAACATCGCCGAGTCGATCTACGCCCAGCTGGCGCTGGAACGGCATCCGGTGCCCGCCTGGGTCGTGGTCGGTGCCGGCACCGGCGGCACCAGCGCCACCATCGGCCGGTACGCCCGCTACCGGCGGCTACCCACCAAGCTCTGCGTGGTGGACCCGGAGAACTCCGCGTTCTACCCCGCCTGGCAGGCCGGTGACTGGTCGGTGCGCACCGGCCGCGGCTCCCGGATCGAGGGCATCGGTCGGCCCACCGTCGAGGCGTCCTTCCTGCCCAGCGTGGTGGACCGGATGGTGCAGGTGCCGGACGCCGCCTCGCTCGCCGCGATGCGGGCCGGATCGGCGGTGCTCGGCCGCCGGGTGGGTGGCTCCACCGGCACCAACCTGTGGGGCGCGTTCGGGCTGATCGCGCAGATGCGCGCGGCCGGGCGTACCGGCTCGGTGGTCACGCTGATCTGCGACCCGGGCGACCGGTACGTCGACACCTACTACTCGGACGAGTGGGTGGCCGCGCAGGGCCTCGACCTCGCCCCGCACCTCGCCACCATCGACCGGTTCCTGACCGACGGCGCCTGGCCGGCGGCGTGAGCCGGGTGGTCAGAGCGGGGCGGCCCGCTCGGCCAGCCCCGGGTAGCGCACCACGAAACCGTCCGGGTCGACCTCCAGATCCGCGGTGAACGTGCCGCTCGCGAACCGGACCCGGCCCGGACCGAGCGAGGTGTAGACCTGCTCGGCGGGCACCACGGCCAGGCCGGGCAGCAGCACCCAGGCCACAGTCACGGCTGTGGCCAGGTCGGCGGGCAGCCGCCCCAGCCCGATCCGGCGGATCGGCAGCGTGTTCGTCAACGGGGAACCGCCCAGGTCGACGTCGAGCGCCTCGGCCAGCCGACCCGGGTCGTCGGTGCCCGGCAGGCCCGCCGGTGGGTGGCCCGCCGCGCTCAGCGCCGCGTCCAGGTCACCCTCCTCGCCGGTACGCACGCGCCACCCGTCCCGGCCCCGCTCCAGGCGTACGCTCCGCGACCAGCCCGCGCCCTCGGACTCGACCTCCAGCCGGTTCGTCGACCAGTCCGGCCCGACGCTCAGGCGGTACCGGCACGTGTACGGGATCGGATCGACGGCGAGCGCCACACCCTGCGCGGTGAGCCCGGGCCCGTCGAGCACGACGTGCTCGGAGCCGGCGGTGTCGGTCCGGGCCCAGAAGAGCGACTTCGGCATGGACCGGACGTTACGCGACCCGGCGGTCATCGGCAGCGTATGCGCGAACGCCGAGCGGGTCCGGGCTTGTTGCCCGCCTACCCCTGCTCGTCGCCCTCGGTGGGGCGGGGCGGCCGGTTGTGGCGAGCCCACGCGTCGACCTCGTCCGCGTCCCAGACGTTCATGCCGACCAGACGGGCGAGCGGCTCGGGGAACCCGGGGCGGCGGGTGATCTGCAGAACCCGCTGACGCGATACGCCGAACAGGGCAGCCAGCTCGCCGGGCCCGTAGAGGCGTGGTCGTCTCACCCGCCGAAAGGAGGCACGAGACGTACTGGTCATGCTCCGTCGGGCTACTCGTCGTCGTCCGCCGGCCGGGGCTGTCGGTACTCGCGGATGTACTCCTCGACGTCGGAGCGCAGCCACACCGAACCGCCGATCAGTGTCTGGAACGGCGCGGGGAAATGAGGCATCAGGACGATCTGCCGGAACCGTGAACGGCTCACGCCCAGCATCGCCTGAATCTCAGCCGCTCCGACGAGCGGGCCGGAACCTCGCCCATGACCATGAAGGTAGGCACCGTCGGGCCTACCCAGTAGGGCCTGCCCTAAAGGGCCTGCCATGCAAAACACCTGCCCTGTAGGGCGTGCCATGCTTGACAGGGGGTATCCGCCGGGGTGCGATGGATCAAGGCCCCCCGTCCGGTGGCGAGTTTCGCGGCGGGCGGGGGTGGCCACATGGAAGCCGACCCGCCCAGGAGGCCCCGAGTGACCCAGCGCCATGCTCCGCTGAAGCCCTTTTGGGTCTGTACGGCAGATCTGCTCAACTGGCCGTGCGAGAACGCCAAGACCGAGTTGGTCGCTGACTACGAGCACGACCGACGCCACCTCGCCGTCGATCTGGCCGCCCTGATGCGGCAGGCAACCGATGACCTGACCAGGCTCTACTCCGAGCCGCCGGACCCCGCCGAGATGCACATCCGGTTCCTGGGCTGGCTGCGGTCGGTGCGCAATGTCTGACCCGGTCGGCACCGGGCTGCTGCTGGCCGCCGTCATCGCCCAGGCGTTCGGCTGCTGGGTCGCCTGGTCGTGGGGCCGGTCCGCTCGGCGCAGCCTCCGGCAGACCATCGACAAGGCCATCCCGACGCCACCGCCCGACTGGCGGCCTCGTCATCGCCTGTCGCTGTGGAACGAGCCGACCTGGCGATACCCCGTCCTCACACCGCGCAGCTAGAACGGGAGCCGACATCACCCCAGACGCACCGCCGCCGCCGAGCGGTTGCTCGGCGGCGGCAGGGGGTGCGCTCAGATCAGTGGGTACGTGCCGGCGGGCGCCCGCCGAAGCCTCGACTGTCGTCCCGGCCCCGCCCCTCGGCCCGGAAACCGCCCCGGCGCTCGGCCGGTCGCGCGTCGCCCCGGTCAGCGAAACGCCGCTCGGCGTGCGGGCGGTCGTCCTGGCGCCGGTCACCGAAGCCGCGCGAGCCGCCCGGCCGGTCGTCGTACCGACGCTCGTCGCGGTCGTACCCGCGTCCGGCCGCCGGGCTCTGCCGGTCGCCGTACGGCCGGCCGGCCCGCTCGCCGAAGCGACGGTCGTCGCCGCGCTGGCCGCCGAAGCGCTGGCCGCGCTCGTCGGACCGCTGCTCGCCGAAGCTCCGGCCCTCGGACCGCCGGTCACCGAAGCGCTCGCCCCGGTCGCCGAAGCTCCGGTCGTCGCGGCGCTCCGGCCGCCCGAAGCGGCGCTCGCCCCCGGACCGCTCGCCCGAGTAGCGCTCACCGGCCGGGCGGTCGCCGAACCGGCGGTCACCACCGCGGTCCGCGAACCGGTCACCGGACCGCTCGCCCGTGGGCCGGTCGCCGAAGCGGCGCTCGCCCGTGGGCCGGTCACCGAAGCGGCGCTCGCCCGTGGGCCGGTCGCCGAAGCGGCGTTCGCCCCGGCCGTCACGGTCGCCGAACCGGCGCTCGCCACGGTCGGAGAAGTCGCGTCCGCCGCCGAAGCCGCGTCCGCCACGGTCGAAGCCCCGGCCGTCGCGGTCGCCGAAGCGGCGCGAGCCGCCGCCGCGTCGCGGCTCCGGCTCGTCCCGGACCGGTACGCCGCTGGGCTCGCGCGCACCGGTCAGCTCGGCCAGCGCCTCGTCACCCGCCCGGACCCGGGTCTCGGCCGGCTCGACGCCCGCCTTCTCCATCATGGCCAGAGTGGTGCGGCGCTGCTTCGGCAGCACCAGCGTCGCCACCGCGCCCGACTCACCGGCGCGGGCCGTACGGCCGGCCCGGTGCAGGTAGTCCTTGGGGTCCTTCGGCGGGTCCACGTGCAGCACCAGCGAGACGCCGTCGACGTGGATGCCCCGGGCCGCCACGTCGGTGGCGACCAGCACGGGCGTCCGGCCCTCGCGGAACTCGGCGAGCGTCCGGGTGCGCATGCGCTGGGTCTTGCCGCCGTGCAGCCCACCGGCCCGTACGCCGACGGCCGCGAGCTGCTCGACGAGCCGGTCCACGCCGAGCTGCGTACGGGCGAACAGCATGGTGCGGCCCTCGCGGGCGGCGATGGACGCGGCGACCGCGAACTTGTCGTGCGGCGGGATCAGCAGCAGGTGGTGATCCATGGTGGACACGGCGGCGGTGGCCGGTGCGGTCGAGTGGGTGACCGGGTCGGTCATGAACCGCTTGACGAGCGTGTCGACGTCGTTGTCCAAGGTGGCCGAGAACAGCAGCCGCTGCGCGTCCGCCGGAGTCTTCGCCAGCAGCTGGGTGACCTCGGGCAGGAAGCCCATGTCGGCCATCTGGTCGGCCTCGTCCAGCACGGTGATCTCGACGTCGTCGAGGCGGCACACGCCGCGCTCGATCAGGTCGCCGAGCCGACCCGGGGTGGCCACGACGATCTCCACGCCGCGGCGCAGCGCGTCGATCTGCCGGTCGTACGGCACACCGCCGACGGCGGTCTTCAGGAACACGCCGGCCGCCTTGCCGAGCGGCACCAGGGCGTCGTTGACCTGCATGGCAAGTTCACGGGTGGGGACCAGGACCAGGGCGCGCGGGTGCAGCGGCCGGGCGCGGTTGCGGTCGGCGAGCCGGGCGATCACCGGCAGGCCGAAGGCGAGCGTCTTGCCCGAGCCGGTCTGGCCGCGGCCGAGGACGTCGCGGCCTGCGAGCGAGTCGGGCAGCGTGGCCCGCTGGATCTCGAACGGGGTGGTAATGCCCTGCCGGGCGAGCGCCTCGACGACCTGCCGGGGCAGGCCGAGCGAGGCGAAGTCGACGGTGTCGGGCGTCGGGTCGACGGACGGGGACGTGCTGGATTCAGCGAACGTGGTCAAGAAATACCTCTCGAGCGGGGCGCATCTTCGCGATGGCCCGCCGCGGCCTGTCACGCCGCCGAATCGCCCGCAAGATCGCCCATGGGCGCGCAGTCGGGGCGCGCCGGGTCAGTGATCGCAGACAAGTGTACGGCGCGCCGCCGACTCCGCCACGGCAACGCGAGGAGGTAGTGGGCGGGCTCACCCCTGTCACTCGACGAGCACGGTCCCGGTCAGTCCGCTCAGCGCGTCGTTGGCCAGGAAGACCACGAGCAGGCTGATCGCGATGAGCATGGTCATCGCGACGGCCAGCACGATGATCACCTTGGTGTTGCCGCCCCGGGCCGCCGGGCTCTCCTCGGACCAGCCCTGGGCCAGGATGTGCCCGGTCAGTGATCCCGAGTTCTCCAGCGGGTTGCCCTGGGGGAACGACACGGTGGCGAAGCCGGGCCCGTCGGTCCCGCCGTACGCGGTGGTGCCGAGATCCGGGCCGGCGGGCTGCGGGCGTACCGGACGGGTCGTGTCGGCGTCGCGGGCGGGCGTGGCCGGCGGCGGCCAGGTCGGCAGCGCCGGGGCCGGCACCACGGGCGGCGGCGCTGCCGACACGGGCGCGGCGGACCACGACGGCAGCGCACCGTCCGACGTGCCGGGGGTGGCCGGCGGGCTCGGTACGGCGGCCCGCGCGGGCGGGAACGACGGCCCGGCCGCCGGGGCGGGGAACAGCGGCGCGGGCAGCGGATCCGCCCCGCCGGTCATCGCCGGTGGCGGCGGGAACGGCGGCGCGGGCATCGGACCCGGCGGGGGCGGCGGCGGGGGTACGGGCGGACCCGGCGGCGGCACGGGCGGCCCGGGGACCGGTGGCACCGGCCCGGGCGTGGGCGTGGGCGTCGGCGGGGTGGGTGCGGGCGGCGTGGGCAGGGGTGGCGTGGGCCGGAGTGGGGGCTCCGGCTCGGGTACCGGCGGCGCGGGCGACGGCGGCGTCGGGCCGGGCACCGGGGTCGGCGCCGGCTCGGGCTCCGGGCCGTTCGGCGCCGGGGGCTGCGCGGGCTCCGGCGGCTGGACCGGCTCCGGCGGTTCCGAGTTCACCGGTCCGGCGCGGTAGACGGTGGCAGCGGCGGGCGGCGCGGCCACCACGGAGGCGGCGACCTCCTCGGCGGAGACGCGGCTCAGGCCGGGCACCGACGCGCTGGCCCGCGCGGGAGTGGACCCGGCCTGCTCAGCGCCCGTGAACGCGCTGGTGAGTGAAGCCGGGCGGTCGGCCGCGGAGGCCGGCGGCGAATCGGTGGACTCATGCGGCAGGGAGCCGGCGGACGTGACTGGCGGGGAGCCTGCGGACCCGGCCGACGGGGCGGTGACGGGGGTGGCCGGCGAGGACTCGACGGACCCGGCCGCCGGGCCCCCGGTGGTTCCGGCGGGGGAGGTCGCCGAGTCGCTGCGTGGTTCGGAGGCGGTTCCGTCGGTCCGGGCCGGTGCGGTGTCGCGGGTCGGCCGGTCGTCCGGCCGGCTCCCGGCGTCGGCCGGCGCTGCGGCGTCCACAGCCGCCGGATCGGCGACGGGCGGAGCGGGTGCGGGCACGCGTGCCGAACCGGAGACGCGGGGTGCCGGGATGGCCGCGGGAGCACTGCCGGGCGTACCCGGAGAGGCGCCGCCGTCCCCCGCCGGTGCCGTGGCGGACTCGGGTGCCGTGCCGGACGGCGAGGCGGCGGGCGGGGGCGTCGCCTGGCGATCGGCCACGGCGAAGGCGGACCAGCTGGACGGCGGCACGGTGGCGCCGGGAAGGCGCCGGTCCAGCGGGGGTGGGGTGTCCGCCGGGGTGCCCGCCCGGTACGTCGTGGGACCGGCCTGCGGAAGCGGCTGTTCGTCACCGGCGGGCGGCGGCACGGCCGAGCCGGCGACCGACACCCGCGCCCGCGCGACGGCTACCGGCCCGGGTGTGGCCGAGCCGTGGTCGTCGTCGCCGGCCGGTTCGGCGGGGTCAGGCGTCGGTCCGGGGTGGACCCTCTCCGCCGGAACGTCCTGCTCGCCCATCTCGCCCCTCCGCACCCCACGCTCGCCTCCGGCCGTGGCGCCGACCGGAAGTGCCTGGATCTCACCGTGCCATATTCCGGCCCGGGAGCACAGCCGGAGTGGCGGTTGGGTCAGTCGGCGCTGCTGCTCGGGCTGGCCGAGCCGCTGCCGGACGTGCTGCTCGACGGGGCGGCACTGCTCCTCGACGGGGCGACACTGCTGCTGCTCGGCGCGGCACTGCTGGTGCTCGGCGCGGCACTGCTGGTGTCCGGCTCGGCGCTCGCGGTCTGGCTCGGCGTCGGGTCCGGCGAGTCGGTCGGGCTCGGCGGCGGCGTGCTGGGCGCCGGGCTGGACGTCGTCGGCTTCGGCGTCGGCGTGGTGGGCTTCGGCGTGGTCGGCGTGGGCTTGGGCGTGGTCGACGGCTTCGGCGTGGTCGGCGTGGGCTTGGGGGTCGTCGACGGCTTCGGCGTGGCCGGCACGGTCGGCGGCGGGGCGGGGGTGGCCGGAGCGGGTACGGCTCCGATCACCCGGGTCGAGGCGTAGAGCCGGGACCAGCGGACCACCGAGATCTTGACGACGTCGCCGGTCCGCGGCGCCTCCACCATCTTGCCGTTGCCGATGTACATGGCGACGTGGTGGACGCTGGTCCAGCTGCTGCCCGAGGCGAAGAACAGCAGGTCACCGGGGAGCAGGGCGTTCGGCGAGACGGTGCGGGAACGGGTGGCGAAGTACTGGTCCTTGGCGACGCGGGGCAGACCCCGGTAGCCGGCCGCCTGGTAGGAGGCGAGCACCAGGCCGGAGCAGTCGAACCGGTCCGGGCCCTCCGCGGCCCACAGGTAGGGGTCACCGAGTTGGGCGAGGGCGTAGCGCACGGCGGCGAGCGCCCGCGGTTCCGCCACCAGGCCGTCGATGCTCTGGTCGACCACGTACGAGGTGCCGAGCTTCTGCTCGGCGGCGTCCGCCAGGCGCTCGATCTCCAGGAGCTTGGCCGCGTTCTCCTTGCGCAGCGCGACGAGGGCGATCTCCTGCTTGCGCAGGTCGCCTTCGGCACGGGTGTACTCCCCGGCCCGCTCGGTGGCCCGGCGCTGAACCGACTCGTGTGCCTTCCGGGCGGCCTCCTCGGCACCCGTGGCGCGGAGGAGTTCGCCGGTCACCGACGTGGTGGCGCCCTCCGCCCGGTCGCCCCGGGTGATCCGCTGGAGGTTGGCGAAGTCGCGCAGGCTGGCGCCGAACTCGCCGGGCGGCAGCGCCGCGTCGGCCTTGACCGCGTCGGCGGCGGCGCTCTTGGCGTTGTCCTGGGCGCGGGCGAGCGCGTCCTGGGCCTCCTTGAGGCGGGCGGCGGACTGGGCCAGCTCGGTCTGTACGGCGTCCCGCTCGGTCTTGATCCGGAGCAGTTCCTCGCCGAGCTGGGTGACGCGGGCGTCGAGCTGGTTGATCTGCGCGATCAGCGGGCCGTCGGCCGGGTTGGTGACGCCGGTGGTGCCCGGCAGGCCGGCCGTGCCGCCCGGGACGGCGACGCCGGGCAGAACCGGGACGGTGCCGGGTACGCCGGGAACGGTGCCCGGCACGCCGGGAACGGTGCCGGGCACGCCGCGGACGGCGCCGGACGAGCCGGGCAGCTGCAGGGGGCCGGTGACCTGGGGCCGGGAGCCGGTGTCGGGCACGACGTCGGGCAGCGGGTCAGCCCAGGCGGGTGTGGCGAGCGCCGCGGCCGCGACCGCCCCCAGGAGGGCGGACCAGAGCGCCGGGCGCAGGACCGGTGAGATCACCGGCTGCCGTCCTCGTCGCCGTCGGGCCTTGGTGCTGTGAGCCATACCGCTCCCCGTCCGGTTTGGGGTCCGGCCACGCGTGCTTGGGGCGTGTCGGGACAGGACGGCCCTGGTGTGTGTTCCGCCCCACCATGTCTTACCTCACGGGTGCGACGATGTCGATGTGCGGAGCGTGACCGCCGGCGAACCGGCGCGACCACGTCGGCGGCCGGTCGGACCCGCGACGTACGCTCGATCGGGAACCCAGGTGGAAGGACGTGGCTTTCGGATGGACGCCGGACTCAAACGCGAACTCGAGGCGAAGGTGTACGCGGGGGAGCGGCTGACCCGCGAGGACGGCATCGCCCTCTACGCCAGCGACGACCTGACCTGGCTGGGCCGGCTGGCCCACCACAGGCGTACGGAGCTCAACGGCGACCGGGTGATGTTCAACGTCAACCGGCACCTGAACCTGACGAACGTCTGCTCGGCGTCGTGCGCGTACTGCTCGTTCCAGCGCAAGCCGGGCGAGAAGGACGCCTACACGATGCGCATCGACGAGGCGGTCCGCAAGGCCAAGGAGATGGAGGACGAGCAGCTCACCGAGCTGCACATCGTCAACGGCCTGCACCCGACGCTGCCCTGGCGCTACTACCCGAAGGTGCTGCGCGAACTGAAGGCCGCGCTGCCGAACGTCAACCTCAAGGCGTTCACCGCGACCGAGGTGCAGTGGTTCGAGAAGATCAGCGGGCTCACCGCCGACGCGATCCTCGACGAGCTGATGGACGCCGGCCTGGAGTCGCTCACCGGCGGCGGCGCGGAGATCTTCGACTGGGAGGTCCGGCAGCACATCGTCGACCACAACTGCCACTGGGAGGACTGGTCGCGCATCCACCGGCTGGCCCACTCGAAGGGCATGAAGACGCCGTCGACCATGCTCTACGGCCACATCGAGGAGCCCCGGCACCGGGTCGACCACGTGCTGCGGCTGCGTGAGCTCCAGGACGAGACCGGCGGTTTCCAGGTCTTCATCCCGCTGCGCTACCAGCACGACTTCGTCGACTCGGCGGACGGCAAGATCCGTAACCGGATCCAGGCCCGGACCACGATGGCCTCGCCGGCCGAGTCGCTCAAGACCTTCGCGGTCTCCCGGCTGCTGTTCGACAACGTGCCGCACGTCAAGTGCTTCTGGGTCATGCACGGGCTGTCGGTCGCGCAGCTCTCGCTGAACTTCGGCGTCGACGACCTGGACGGCTCGGTCGTCGAATACAAGATCACCCACGACGCCGACTCGTACGGCACGCCGAACACCATGCACCGCGACGACCTGCTCCACATGATCTGGGACGCCGGCTTCCGCCCGGTTGAGCGGAACACCCGCTACGAGATCGTCCGCGAGTACGACGGGCCGCCGTCGCTGGCGGAGCGCCGGTCCGAGCCGCAGCAGGTCTGGGCCTGACCTGGCGATGAGCGGCGAGGAACAGCAGCGCACCTTCCCGCGGCGCGACGCCGAGGGGCGCATCCTCACCCTGGGTGACCTGCTCGGCGTGAGCCTGGCCGGCCTGGTCATCGGGGTGCTGGCGCTGCTGGTCTTCGAGTGGGCGTTCGCCACCGTGGGCGACAGCGGCTTCGGGGGCACGAACGGCTGGCTGGCGGTGATCCTGCCGCTCTGGCTGTTCTGGGACGAGTTCCGGGCCTGGGAGTTCGGTGCCGCCCGGGTGGTGGCCGCGCTCGTCGGCATCGCGCTCGGCGTCCTCGCCGGTCTGCTCGCCGCCGGGCTGGCCTCGGGGCTGCCCGCGTTGTTCACCGGAGCGTTGGCCGCGGCGGTGTTCACAGTGGTCTACGCGGTCGTCTGGTTTCATGGCGTGCACTGGCTGGCCCGGCGTACGGGCTGAGGCACGAAGAGAGTGGGAATGCGGGAATGAGCGCGGCGCTCAAGTACACGCTGGGCCGGATCGGGCTGTTCGTCGCCGTACTGGCGGCCCTCTGGTTCGTCGACATGAACATGTTCCTACGGCTGATGCTGGCGCTGATCTTCTCCGCCACGCTGTCGTTCTTCCTGCTCAAGGGTCTGCGGGACGACATGGCCGAGGAGATGGCGGAGGCCGCGGAGCGGCGTCGCACGGAGAAGGAGCGGCTGCGGTCCGCGCTTGCCGGTGACGACCAGGCCGAGCCGGACGGCGAGCGCCGCGAAGGCTGAGCGGACCGGCGAGGGCCCGGCGCGCGACGTCGCGCCGGGCCCTTCGCAGTTCACCAGATGGCCGAGCCGCTCACCAGTTGGTCGAGCCCGGGACGACCGGCCAGGGCCGGTCGACCGGCTTGATCAGGTACGCGATGCCGCCGGAGCCGGAGGCCACGGTGCCGTTGGCGCGGTAGCGCTTGGTGCGCAGCCAGATCTGTTCGAACTGCTCCCGCTTGTAGACGTTTCGCACCGCGTCGTTGGACGAGGACGCCGGGTCGTTGACGATCACGTCGCCCTCGGCGGTGAAGCCGACGATCACGAACAGGTGCCCGGCGGTGCCGTAGTTGGCCCCGTCCAGCTCGCTGGCGAGGAACGACTGCGAGGTCACCACCGGGATGCCCGCCCTGATGAAGCGTTCCGCCTCGTCCAGCGAGTGCAGCCGGGTGACCCGCCCCTCCAGGCCCGGGAAGCTCGCCGCGTACGCGGTGTTGAACGGCCAGTTGCCGGCGCCTTCGTACTCGTAGTCGTAGGTCATCCGGGCGGCGTGGTCGACAGTCGGGTCCGGATAGGAGGGGTCGACCCAGGCGGTGTCCTCGGCCGAGGGCTTGCGGCCCCAGTACTCGACCACCATCTCCGTCGAGGTGGGTGAGCACCACGCCTCACCGCCGCCGTCGTACTCGGGGTACTCGCCGATGTGGATGTTCTGCGAGTAGCGCGGCACGGCGAGTTCCCGGCCCCAGGCGATGCCGCCCCGGCTCGGGGTGACGGTGAACCGGTCCGGCACGTTCGACGCCATCGCGCCGACCATCCGGACCTGCGGCGCGGCGGCCTGGCCGGGCGCGCGGTAGAGCGTCAGCCGCAACTGGTACGAGCGCAGCAGCACCCCGGCGTCGGCGTCGTCGACGGAGAACGTGTCGGTCCAGATGCTCGACCACGGGTCGCCCTGGCCGTCCAGTGTGGAGCGCTTGATGTCCTGGTCGCCGGAGGCCCAGCGGCCCATGACGTACCACGGGGTCTGTGCCCCGGTGTTGTACGTGCCGTGCAGCTCGACCTGGATCCAGGTGCCGGCCGGGGTGGCGGCGTTCCACGACGCGATCATCTCGGTGGCGTCGAAGCCGATCCGCCGCTCGGGGGAGGTCCAGGTGGCGTACTCCCAGGTGCGGGTCGTGCCGGTGTGCTCGTCGGTGAACTCGGTGGTGCCGGCCGGGCGGGCGATGGTCAGCGCCGGGTGGCGTCCCGGCACGGCCCGGGTGCCCTGGTGGGTGCCGCTACGCCAGTCGGGGAAGCGGGAGAACTCCTGGAACGTGATCTGTTCGTCGTGCGTGACGCCCGGCCGCGGGGCATGTGCCTGGACCGGTGCGCTGGTGCCGAGGAGGGTGAGCGCGGTGAGGCCGGCGAGGGCGGCCGCGCGCATGGGTCGTCCGAACATGGCAGCTCCACAGGGAGACGGCATCGTTGCCGTTCACTGTCGCGCTTGGCGGGAAGTTTCGCCAGATGTTGGAGCAAAGAAAATCATTGCCGAAGTGAGGATCAGGGTGGGATGACTCAAGAGAACGACGAATATTGATATGACCATGTGTCTCCTGGTGGAGTGTGCGGACAACGGGAGTTCTCCCGTACCCCCAGGAGGTTGTCCATGGCCTTCCGCACCTCTCCGCTCCGCCGCCGGCTGGCGCTCGCCGCCGCCGTCGGCCTGACCATCGTCCTCACCGCGGCCGCCGCGCCCGCCGTCGCCCGGCCCGCGCCGGAAGGCTCCGGCGAGCCGGCCACCGTCGCCTACCGGGTGCTCGGACCGCGTACGGCGGCCGACCGCACCGCGGTCGCCTCCACCGGAGCCGCGATCGACTACTCCGAGCACGGCGTGCTGCACGTCACGGCGACGAAGGCCGAGGCCAACGCGATCACCCGGCTCGGGTTCCGGCTCGAGAAGGACGCCGTGCCGGAGCACGACCACGGCGACGGGGACATGGCCGCCAGCGCGTTCCCGCCCGCCGACTCGAACTACCACGACTACGCCGAGCTGACCGCCGTGGTCAACAAGGTGGTCGCCGACCACCCGACGATCGCCCGCAAACTGAGCATCGGCACGTCGTACCAGGGCCGGGACCTGATGGCGGTGAAGATCTCCGACAACGTCGCCACCGACGAGGCCGAGCCGGAGATCCTCTTCAACGCCCAGCAGCACGCCCGTGAGCACCTGACCGTGGAGATGGCGATCTACCTGCTCAACCTCTTCACCGACAACTACGGCAGCGACTCCCGGATCACCGGCATCGTCAACTCCCGGGAGATCTGGATCGTCCCCACCGTCAACCCGGACGGCAGCGAGTACGACATCGCCACCGGGTCGTACCGCTCCTGGCGCAAGAACCGGCAGCCGAACAGCGGCTCGACGGCCGTCGGCACCGACCTGAACCGCAACTGGGGCTACCAGTGGGGCTGCTGCGGCGGCTCGTCCGGCACCAAGTCGTCGAGCACCTACCGGGGCCCGTCCGCCTTCTCCGCCCCGGAGACCGCGGCGCTGCGCAACTTCGTCAACAGCCGGGTCGTCGGCGGGGTGCAGCAGATCAAGGCCAACATCGACTTCCACACCTACTCGGAGCTGGTGCTCTGGCCGTACGGGTACACGTACAACAACACCGCCACCGGGATGAACGCCGACCAGTACAACACCTTCGCCACCATCGGGCGGCAGATGGCGGCGACGAACAACTACACCCCGGAGCAGTCGAGCGACCTCTACATCGCCGACGGCACCAGCATCGACTGGATGTGGGGCGCCCACAAGATCTGGGCGTACACCTTCGAGATGTACCCCGGCTCGGCCTCCGGCGGCGGCTTCTACCCGCCGGACGAGGTGATCCCGGCGCAGACCTCACGCAACCGGGAGGCCGTGCTGATCCTGTCCGAGTACGCCGACTGCCCGTACCGGGCGATCGGCAAGCAGAGCCAGTACTGCTGACCTCCTACCGGGCGGGAACCCCGGTTCCACCCCCGCCGGGGTTCCCGCCCACCCCTCCCGTCCGGACGATCTCCGCTGGTCGTGCGCTACCGTGGCACCGACCGTGCCACAGCGAAGCCGGTGCGAAACCGGCGCTGTCCCGCAACTGTGATGCCCCGTACGCTCGGCGCCGGCCTCCCGCCGGCGCCGACGGACGTGGGACGAGCCAGGTCGCCTGCGGCCCGGTCGCGACACGCGCTCTCGAGGAAGGGCGCCTCGCGGACGGGCCTCCACCTGTCGGCGAAGCACCACTCCTCGACCGACAGGAGGCTCCATGTCCCGACGTACCCCTCGGCTCTTCGCCACCGCGCTCGCGGCCGGCGTGCTGCTTCTCGGCGGCTGCGCCGAGAAGACCTCGACCGACACCCCCGCCTCCGGCGGCTCCGGGGGCGCGTTCCCGGTCACCGTCGGCAAACTCACGCTGGAGAAGCGGCCGGAGAAGATCGTCTCGCTCTCACCGACCGCCACCGAGATGCTCTTCGCCATCGGCGCCGGCAAGCAGGTCACCGCCGTCGACGACCAGTCGAACCACCCGGCCGAGGCGCCCCGCACCGACCTGTCCGGCTACCAGCCGAACGCCGAGGCGATCGCGGCCAGGAGCCCCGACCTGGTGGTGCTCTCCGACAACCTCAACAAGATCGTCGACCAGCTCGTCGCGCTGAAGATCCCGGTCCTGCAGACCCCGGCCGCGACCACGCTCGACGATTCGTACCGGCAGCTCACCGACCTGGGCACGCTCACCGGCCACCGGTCCGAGGCGGACGCCGTGGTGCAGAAGATGAAGGACGACATCACCGCGCTGACCAAGGACCTGCCGAAGCGTACGGAGAAGCCGACCTACTACCACGAGCTGGGCCCGGAGCTGTACACGGCGACCAGCAAGACGTTCATCGGCACCATCTACGCGCTCGCCGGGCTGGAGAACATCGCCGACGCGTCCGACGCCGACGGGAAGAACGGCGGCTACCCGCAGCTCTCCCAGGAGGTCATCGTCAAGGCGAACCCCGACTTCGTCTTCCTGTCCGACACCAAGTGCTGCAAGCAGAGTGCCGACACGGTGAAGGCGCGCAGCGGGTGGTCCGGCATCACCGCGGTGAAGAACAACCAGATCGTGGAGCTGGACGACGACATCGCCTCGCGCTGGGGCCCGCGCGTGGTCGAGCTGCTCAAGGTGATCGTCGACGCCACCGCCAAGGTTCCGGCCTGACCGTGGCCCTCCGAGAGGCGGCTTCCGCCCCGAACCCGGCCGGGACGCCCGACGCGCCCCGGCCGGGCGACCGGCCGCTGTTTGGTCCCCGGCGGCGAACGGCACGCGGTGCGCCCGGCGCCCCGATCCGGCCCGCCGGGCTGCGTAAGCGCTGGCTGCTCGCCGGTGTCGTGGCGGTGCTCGTCGCGCTCGTGGCAGGCGTCTCCCTCGGCCCGGTCAGCCTGCCGCCCGGCAGCGTCGCGGCCGAACTGCTCAACCTGCTACCCGGCGTGCACCTGGACAGCGGGCTCACCGAGCGGGAAGTCGCGATCATCACCGAGCTGCGGCTGCCCCGGGTCGTGCTCGGGCTGCTGGTGGGCGCGCTCCTCGCCCTGGCCGGCGGCTGCTACCAGGGCGTCTTCCGCAACCCGCTGGCCGACCCGTACCTGCTCGGCGTCGCGGCCGGTGCCGGTTTCGCGGTCACCACGGCGATCGTGCTCGGCGCCGGGGCCGGCGGGGCGCTGACCGGGCTGCCGATCACCATTCCGCTCGCCGCGTTCGTCGGGTCGCTCGGTGCGGTCGTGCTGACGTACCTCCTCGGCGCGGCCGGCGGACGGGACCGGTCACCGGCCACGCTGATCCTGGCCGGGGTGGCGGTCTCGGCGTTCTTCGGCGCCGGGCAGACGTACCTGCTGCAACAGCACTCCGACAACATCCAGCAGGTCTACTCCTGGCTGCTCGGGCGGCTGGCCACCGCCGGCTGGCACGACGTTTGGCTGGTCCTGCCGTACTTCGTGCTCACCTCCGTGGTGGTGCTGCTGCACCGGCGCGAGCTGGACGTGCTCTCCGTCGGCGACGACGAGGCCGCCGGTCTCGGCCTGCACCCGCAGCGCTCCCGCTACCTGCTGATCGCCGCCGCGTCGCTGGGCACCGCCGCCGCCGTGTCCGCGTCCGGGCTGATCGGTTTCGTCGGCATCATCGTGCCGCACACCATGCGGCTGCTCTTCGGTTCCAGCCACCGGGTGATCCTGCCGCTGTCGATGCTGTTCGGCGGCGCGTTCCTCGCGCTCACCGACGTGGTCGCCCGGACCGCCGCGGCACCCGCCGAGATCCCGATCGGCGTGGTCACCGCGCTGCTCGGCGGCCCGTTCTTCGTACTGGTCCTGCGTACCGCCCGCCGGGTGGCGATGTGAACGCCCCCGCGGTGCGCGTCCACGACCTGCGCGTCACCCTCGGCGGCACCCCGGTCCTGGCCGGCGTCGACCTCACCGTCGCCGCCGGCGAGTGGGTCACCGTGATCGGCCCCAACGGCGCCGGCAAGTCGACCCTGTTGCGCGCCGTCGGCGGCCTGCTCACCGGCCCGGGCGAGGTGGCCCTCTTCGGTACGCCGATCGGCGTGCTCCGCCGACGCGAACGGGCCCGGGTGGTGGCCACTGTGGCGCAGTCCCCGGTCGTACCGATCGGGATGTCGGTGTTCGACTACGCGCTGCTCGGGCGCACCCCGTACATCCCACCGCTGGGCCGCGAGTCGGCCGCCGACCTGGCCGCCGTGCACGAGGTGCTGGACCGGCTCGACCTGGGCCCCTTCGCGCACCGTGAGCTGGCCACGCTCTCCGGCGGCGAGCGACAGCGCGTCTTCCTGGCCCGGGCGCTGGCCCAGGGCGCCACCCTGCTGCTGCTGGACGAGCCGACGAGCGCGCTGGACATCGGGCACCAGCAGGAGGTGCTGGAACTGGTCGACCAGCTCCGCCGCGCACACGGGCTGACGGTGCTCGCCACCATGCACGACCTCTCCATCGCCGGCGAGTACGCCGACCGCCTGGTCCTGCTCGCCGACGGACGGGTGGCAGCCGCCGGGCCGCCGGAGGAGGTGCTCACCGAGGAGCTGCTGGCCCGCCACTACCGCGCCCACATCCGCGTCATCCCCGGCGACCACGGCCCCCTGGTGGTCCCCGTCCGCCCCACCTGACCCCCTCCCCGCCTCCCGCCCCAGCCCCGCGTCGTCGATCTTGCACTTTCCGCCCCGGCAAAAGGTGCGTATGCCGCGTTGGAAAGGCCGCAACTGCAAGGTCGACGGAGCGTCGGCGCTCCTGCCGCCGGACTGCCCGCCCCGAGCGTTCGCCGTCTCAAATCCCGGACCGGTGTCCCGGAATCCGGAACGGCAGGCAGATCTTGGTACGAATAGGCCTCCTGGGGGCCCCATAGGGGCCCTTTCCTACCAAGATCTCAATCGCCCTCCGCCCCGCCCCGTCGATCTTGCACTTTTGGCCCCGGCAAAAGGTGTGTATGCCTCGTTGGGAGGGCCGCAATTGCAAGATCGGCGGGGCAGGGCGGGGCTGGGGTGGGGTGGGGCGGGGGTGGGCTGTCAGCGCAGCGTGGAGACGGAGAAGAGGGCGCCGGCCGGGTCGCGCAGGGCGGCACTGCGGCCGGCCGGGTTGTCGCGCGGCGGGACGAGGATGGTGCCGCCCAGCCCGGCGGCCCGGGCGGCGGTCGCGTCGGCGTCCTCCACCGCGAAGTAGACCGCCCAGTACGCGGGCAGGTCCGCCGGCAACGGCTCGGCCCGGGGCAGCATCCCGGCGACGATCCGGGCCCCGCAGCGCCAGCCGGTGTACGCGACCGGCCCGGCCGGGCGTTCCTCCGGATGCCAGCCGAATACCAGCGCGTAGAACTCCTTCGCACCCTCCGGATCCGGCGTGACCAGCTCGTTCCAGCACATCGCACCCGGCGCGTTGTACAGCTCCGCTCCGCGCATCGCCATCGGCTGCCACACGCTGAACACCGCGCCGGCCGGGTCGGCGAGCACCGCCATCCGGCCCTGCTGGGCGACGTCGAACGGGGAGACGACGACCTGCCCGCCGGCCGCCTCCACCCGGGTGGCGACCAGGTCCGCGTCGTCGGTCGCCACGTACGTCGACCAGACCGGCACCTGGTCCGGCGTACCGGGTGGCCCGGCCCCGGCGACCGCCTTGCCGTCCTTGCGGAAGACCGTGTAGCCGCCGGCGTCCGGCTCGGGGGAGATCTGCCCGGTCCAGCCGAACAGCTCCGGGTAGAACCGTCGTGCGTCGTCCAGACCGGGTGTGGCCAGGTCGGTCCAGCAGGGCGTGCCGGGCTCGACGCCGTTCACGGTGACCCCTCTCGCCGGGGCGGGCACCGCTCGCCCGCCCTGTCGGCATCGTGGCACCGCCCGGACGGCCGCCGGGCCGGAACCGGACAAAAGGTCAGCTGAAGCGGCGTCCCTCGTCCCGCCGGTACGCCCAGCCGGCGAGCGCGGCGAGCACCAGCACCCAGACCACCAGCATCACCAGCGCCCGGGTGTCCGGCCGGAAGTCGGTGACCGCCGCCCAGATCAGTTCCACGGCGCCCCGGGTCGGCAGGTAGGGGGCGATCGCCTTGATGAAGCCGGGCGCGTCGTCCGGCCCGGAGAGCAGGCCACCGCCGAACGCCAGCGGGAAGAAGATCACCTGGGCCACCACGATCGCCGCCTTGCTCGGCAGCGAGTAGCCGATCGCCAGGCCGAGCAGCGTGAACGGCACCGAGACCACGGCGACCGCGCCGAGCCCGAGCAGGAACTGCACCGCGCTGACCCGGGCCTCGGTGGCGACCGCCGCGATCAGCACCACCGGGATCATCGAGACGTAGGTCAGCACCAGCCCGGCCAGGATCCGCCCGGCCAGCCGCGGCGCCGGTCCGGCCGGCAGGGTCCGGGTGTACGGGTTCCAGGGCTGGTCGCGGTCCTCGGCGACGCCCACGCCGTACTGGAAGATGTTGGCGCTCATCACCGCGAACGTCACCATGGCGGCGGTCGCGTAGGTGGCGCCGACCGGGTCGGCGCCGGCGAACGGCACCACGAAGAAGAGCATCGCTGCGGCGGGGAAGAACGCGCTGCCCACCACCGCCACCGGGATCCGGATGATCTCCAGGAGCTGGTAGCGGGCGTGGACCAGGGCGAGCGGCACGGCGGTCTCCTAGGCGGCTGTGGGCGCGGGCCGGTCGTCGGCCGTGATGGCGAGGAACGCCTCCTCCAGCGAGGTGGGTCGGACCTCCAGGTCGCGGAACGGCACCCCGGCGGTGACCAGGTCGCGCACGAGCTGGTCGGCGTCGCTGGTGAGCAGGTGCAGCCGCCCGTCGGCGTGTTCGGTGGCAACCACTCCCGGCAGCGCCGGCAGGTCGTCGGCGACCAGGCTGACCCGGCGCACGCCGACGATGCCGCGGACCGCCGCCACCGAGTCGTCGGCCAGCACCCGCCCGTGGCCGATCACCACCACCCGCTGCGCGAGCGCCTCCACCTCCTCCAGGTAGTGGCTGCTCAGCAGCACGGTGCCGCCGTCGGCGTGGAAGCCACGGATCGCGTCCCAGAGCGCGTGCCGCGCCTCCACGTCGAGGCCGGTGGTCGGCTCGTCGAGCACCACCAGCCGGGGACGGCCGACGAACGCCAGCGCCACTGCCAGCCGGCGACGCTGCCCGCCGGAGAGGCCGCCGGTCTGCCGGCGTACCTGGTCGGCGAGGCCGAACCGGTCGAGCAACTCGCCGCGCGGCACCGGGTCGGGGAAATGCGCGGAGACGAAGTCGACCACCTCGCCGACCCGCAGCGTGCCGGGCAGGCCGGTCTCCTGCGGGGTGACCCCGAGCTGCCGCCGGCTCGCCGGGTCGCGCGGGTCGCCGCCGCACAGCTCGACCCGGCCCGCGGTGGGGCGGCGCAGCCCGACCAGCAGGTTGATCAGGGTGCTCTTGCCGGCGCCGTTGGGGCCGAGCAGGCCGACCAGTTCCCCGGCCCGGACGGTCAGGTCGACCCGGTCCAGTGCCAGCACCTCGCCGTAGCGACGGCTGACCTGTTCGGCGCGGGCCAGGATCATCGGCGGTCTCCTCGGACGGAGGGGCTGTGCCTTTCCTGTCTACCGTGCCCGCGCCAGCCGCGGTGTCCCCTGGCCGGGTACGCGCATCCCCTAGTCTGGTGGCGCCGTCGACGACGGTGGAAGTTCCGACCGGACACTGGGGAGGGTCCGTGACCAGTCCGAGCAGGAATCTCGACGTCCAGCCGGAGGCGTTGAGGGCTTTCGCCGCCGCCTCCCGGGACCGGTCGTCCCGGTTCCGCGAGCTGGAGCGGGCGTTCCGCGACGGCCACGTGGCCCGGCACTCCTTCGGCGTGATGCCCGCGTCGTTCAGCCTCGCCGCCGCGTACGAGCAGCAGTTCGAGGCGTGCCTGCAGGGGCTGGCGGACGGCGCCGAGACCATGCTGACCATCGCCACCGGGCTCGCCGAGACCGCCGCCGCCTACGACGACACGGACGCGGCGAACGACACCATGTTCACCGCGGGCGGCTGAGGGAGCGGGGATGAGCACCGAGGCGCTCCAGCGCAACAAGACCTACTTCGAGCAGATCGTGTCGGGCACCCCCGACCCGTTCAAGCCGCTGTCGAACGCGGTGCTGTGGCCGTTCGAGCAGCTCCTGGAACTGGTCGCCGGTGAGCCGGACGACCTGATGCGGGCCGCCCAGCTCGCGATGACCACCGGGGAGGCGGTCCGGCAGATCGCCGGTGACCAGGTCGCCGATCGGGCCCGGCTGCGCGGCGCGTGGGACGGCGACGCGGCGGACAAGTTCCACGCCTCGATGCAGTCCATCGAGGACGCGATGGACGATCTCGCCAAGGGGCTGGACGGCACCAAGGAGGTGTTGGTCGACGCCGCGAACGCGGCGGTGGACGCGTTCAACCTGCTGGTCGAGCTGATCCTGGAGTTCCTGCTCTGGTTCCTGACCGAGATCATCATCGCCGCGGTGGCGGCGGCGCTGAGCGCCGGGGTGAGCCTGGCCGCCACAGTGGTGCGGGTGCTGGCCCGGCTCGCCACCACAGTCGGCCGCATGGTCAAGATCGTGGCCCGGTTCGCGGAGATCCTCACGAAGCTCGCGACCAAGCTCCAGAAGGTCGCCAACCTGCTCGACCACTACGCCAAGGTGGTGATGGAGCTGCGCCGGGCCAAGAAGGCGTACAGCGCGTTCAACAAGTCCGGCTACACGAAGGCGGCGCTCGCCTTCAAGGTCGAACGCGCCGCCGTCCTCTTCCCGGGCAAGTTCGTCATCAACCAGGCGTCCCCGGTGAACGTCCCCGGCATCGGCGGCGCCCTGCTCGACACCGGGATGGGCCTGCACGACGTCTCCGACGGGCGCAAGGACCGCAACTACCTGGTGGACGGCACGTACCGCGAGGATCTCGGCCCGTACACCACGGGCGTGCAGAACGTGTTCGACTCGATCGTGAACTGAGAGGCAGCAATGACGTTCCCGGCCCTGGACCGGATCGAGGCGCTGGCCCGCAACCTGGACGGTTGGCAGCGCGAACTCGGCGCGCGGATGGCCGAGCTGGAGCAGAGCAGCGCCGAGGGGGTGAGCGACTCCGGCCTGGTCACTGTCGTGGCCGCCGCCGACGGCAAGATCCTCTCCACCGACATCAACGCGCGGGCCATGCGCTTCGACTCGTACACGCTCGCCGAGGAGATCACCTCGGCGGCGAACCGGGCGCAGGAGGCCGCCGCCGCTCGCGTACGCGAGATCGTCGGCGAGGTGATGGGCAACGCGCCGGGCGCGGAGCGCCCCGCCGACGACGGCTACGGCCACGACCGATACTGAGCCGATGGACGAGACCAGATACCGCGACCGGATCGGCCTGCTCGTCGAGCCGGGCGAGCGTGTCCTGGCGCACGCCAAGGCCGATGTCGGCCAGGGGCTCGCTCCGGCACCGCCGCCCGAGCCGGAGTCCGCTGCCGAGCCGAGCCGGCGGACGATCGGCTCGGTGCTGCTCAACGTGCTGCTGCCACTGGCCACCTGGGACCGTGGCGACCGCCTGGTCGACGCGATCGGCTGGGGGATCGCCGGGCGCGGCGCCCCCGGCTCGGCCGCCTCGCGCCTGCACCGCGCGCTCCGTCCGCCCCGGCCCGACCTCCAGATCCGGGAGACGCTGCTCGCGGTCACCGACCGGCGGTTGCTGGTCTGCCGCACCGGCGGGGTCAAGCTGCTGGCCGGGCACGAGGCCGAGGAACGCGCGCTGGCCGAGACCGCCGTGGCCTGGTCGGCCGCGCGTGCAGAGATCGCCTCCGCCCGGGTGGGCTGGCACCGGCTGAACCCGAAGCGGCTGCGGATCGACTTCACCGACGGTTCCTGGCTGTCGTTCACCGTGCCGATCACCGAGTCCGGCGGCCCTCTGCGTGCGGTCGCCGCCGCACTGTCCGCCTGACCGGCCCGCCCGCCGGGACCGCGGCCGGGCCGTCCAGAACCGCGGCCGGCCGGCCACGTCAGCACGGCCGGTCCCCGCACGTCAGCGCGGCCGAGGCGTGCGTCAGGCGGTCAGCGGCGCGGGCAGCGGCTCGCGGTGCAGCACGGCCAGGCGGGAGACCGCCCGGGTCAGCACCACGTAGAGGCGGTGCAGCCCACGCGGCTCGGCGGCCACGATCGCGGCCGGCTCGACGACCACCACGTGGTCGTACTCCAGGCCCTTCACCAGCGTCGCCGGGACCACAGTGACACGCGCCGCGGCCTCGACTTCGTCGGCGGTAGCGGTCTCGACGCCCGCGTCGGCGAGCGCCGCGCGGAGCCGGTCGACCGCGTCGTCGGCGGCGATCACACCGACCGAGCCGTCGTGCGCGAGCGCCGCCCGCACCTCGGCCACCGTCGCGGCCGTCAGGTCCTCGGCGGTACGCACATCCAGGGCGCCGTCGTGGCGCAGCGACCGGGCCGGGGGTACGTCGACGGCGAGCGCCGGCAGCAGCCGGTTCGCGAACGCCACCACTGCGGCCGGCACCCGGAAGCCCACGCTCAGCGGCACGACAGCGGCGTCCGGCTTGCCCAGGTGGGCCAGCGACTCCCGCCAGTCGGTGGCCGCCCAGGGCGCGGTGCCCTGCGCCAGGTCGCCGAGCAGCGTGATCGAGCCGTGCTCGCTGCGCCGGGCGATG
Source organism: Micromonospora sp. WMMB482 (assembly GCF_019038635.1). Taxonomy (NCBI): domain Bacteria; kingdom Bacillati; phylum Actinomycetota; class Actinomycetes; order Micromonosporales; family Micromonosporaceae; genus Micromonospora; species Micromonospora sp. WMMB482. Next base: position 2,777,872 of record NZ_JAHOPD010000020.1, read on the forward strand.
GCGCGGCACTGCATCGGGGAGAGGTCCTGCGCCTCGTCGACCACCACGTGCCCGAAGCCGGCGGGCCGTTCCAGCAGCCCGGCCACCTCGTCGATGAGCACCGCGTCGGCGGCGGTCCACCGGGTCGCCTTCGCGGTGCGCCCGGTCCTGCCGGAGCGGAACAGCTCCTGCTCCTCGGGCGTGAGCAGGCCGTCCGCGGCGGCGGCCAGCGCGTCGGCGTCGGTACGCAGCCGGTGCAGCAGCCCGTCCGGGGTGAGCGCGGGCCAGACCGCGTCGAGCAGGTCGGTGACCGGCTTGATCCGGCTCATCCGGCGCAACCAGGCGTCGCTCGGTGACTCCGCCCGGCGCGCCTCCGCCTGCCGTTGCAGCAGCCCCACCACCCGCGCGCGGACCCGCTCCCGGCCGGTCGCGTAGGGCAGACCCTCCGCGCGGGTCTCGGTGACCAGTCGGTGCAACGGGTCGAGTCCGATCCGCCACCGGTACGAGCCGTCCGACACCATGATCGGCTCGGTGGGCGTACCGATGTGGGCGTCGACGGCCCGGCGCAGCACCTCGGCCATCCGGACGTCGTGCTTGAGCGCGGCGACGGCCGGGTCGTCGACCGCGCGGACCGGAACCCGCGCGACCAGGTCCTCCACGGTGGCCTGCTCGACCTCCACCTCACCGAGCGCGGGCAGCACCGCCGCGATGTACGACAGGAACGCCCGGTTCGGCCCGACGATCAGCACGCCCGAGCGGCGCAGCCGTTCCCGGTGCAGATAGAGCAGGTACGCGGCGCGGTGCAGCCCGACCGCCGTCTTTCCGGTGCCCGGCGCGCCCTGGACGCAGATCGAGTCGGCCAGGTCGGCCCGGACCAGCTCGTCCTGCTCCGGCTGGATGGTGGCGACGATGTCCCGCATCGGGCCGACGCGGGGGCGCTCGATCTCGGCGGTGAGGATGCGGCTGGCGGTGCCGAGTTCCTCGCCCCGGTCCAGGTGCTCGTCCTCGAAGCTGGTCAGCGTCCCGGCGCTGAACCCGAACCGGCGGCGTACGGCGACACCCTGCGGGTTGCGCGCGCTGGCCCGGTAGAAGGACCGGGAGACCGGCGCCCGCCAGTCCAGCACCAGCGGTTCGCCCAGCTCGTCGGTGACGTGCCGCCGCCCGACGTGGTACTCCCGCCCAGCGTGGTCCGGCTCGTCGCCGCCGAAGTCCAGGCGGCCGAAGAACAGCGGGGTGGTGGGGTCGTCGGCCAGCTCCTTGACCCGCCGGGCCATGTGCCGGCCGAGCTGTTCGGCGGTGTACGAGTCACCGGCCACCTTGTCGCCGGTGGCGAAGAGCGCTTCGGCGCGCTCCCGCATCCGGGTCAGCGCGGCGCGGGAGGCGTCGAGGTGGGCACGCTCGGCGGCGAGTTCGGCGTCGAGGCTCGGTGTGGCGTCAAGGTCGGTTGCGGGCACGATGAACTCCGATGGCTCAACTGAGGCTCGCTCGCGTGTCCGGGGCGGTTGGCCTGCTCCCGGCGCGGGGACGTCCGCTGCGGTGCATGCTCACCGCGGCCGTCGGGCGGCCCTCCACGCTACGGGAGCACCAGCCCGTCGCGCCAACGAATTCCGGGTACCGGCCGTGGGGCGTGTCCGTCGGCCCGGCCTGGCGGGGATCATTGAGGCATGACCGAGGCGCTTCCCGGCAGGAGCCGGGTGACGATCAGTGATCCGCAGGTGATGCGGGCGCTCGCTCACCCGGCCCGCATGGCGATCATGGAACATCTCGGCACGCTGGAGGGCGGTACGACGGCCACCGAGTGCGCCGAGATCGCCGGGCTGTCGCCGAGCGCGACCAGCTACCACCTGCGTGAGCTGGCGAAGTTCGGGCTGGTCCGGCAGGCGCCCGGCCGGGGTGACGCCCGGGAGCGGGTGTGGCAGGCGGTGAATCCGTCGTACCACGTCGAGGCGGGGCCGGACGCCGATCCGGAGGCGCGTGCCGCCGAGGCGGCCCTGGTCGAGGCGCACATGGTCCGCGACGCCCAGCGGGTCCGGGAGTGGTTGCGCCGCGCGCCGGACGAGTCGCCGGAGTGGTACGCGGCGACCTGGTTCAGCGACAGCGTGCTGCTGATGACCGCCGAGGAGTTGACCGAGCTGAACCAGGCGATCCAGGCGCTGATGGAGCCGTACCGGCGGCGGACCCGGACCGATCCGCCGGCCGGGGCCCGGCCGGTGGCGACGCAGTACCGGGCGATGCCCATCGACTGAGAGGGTTGCGCTGGCAGTTGTGAAGGATTATTTTCGAAGTATGTCCTTCACAACTGCTGGGTCGCGCTGGCCGGACGTCTGGCTCGCGGCCACCGCGCGCGGCATCTCCAGTTGCGGGAACTTCCTGGTCACCAGCGCCCTCACCCTCGCGCTCCAGTCCGCCGGGGCCGGCGGCCTCGCCGTCTCCGGGCTGCTGCTGGCCGCGACGCTGCCGCTCGTGGTGCTCGCGCCACTGACCGGCCGGCTCGCCGACCGGGTGGACAGCCGGGTGCTGCTGATCGCCACCGGCGTCGGCCAGGGAGCGACCTGTCTGGCGCTCGCGTACGCCCAGGCCCCGGCGCTGGTGATCGCTCTGGTGGCACTGCTCGCCACCGGCCTCGCGGTCTCCCAGCCGGTGATCTCCGCGCTGGTGCCGGTCATGGTGCGTCCGGAGGACCTGCCCCGGGCCGGCGCGCTCAACCAGACCGCCGGCACGCTCGGTGCGCTCGCCGGACCGGCGCTGGCCGGGCTCCTGGTCGGCCAGTTCGGCACCCGGGTACCGCTGCTCCTCGGCGCGCTCAGCTATCTCTCGCTGGTGGCGGCCGGGCTGCTCGTGCGTACCCGAAGGGGTGGCCGCCGGTTGACGGTCGGGACGGCCGCGGCGGTCGCGCCCCAGTGGCGGTTCCGGCGCGACCCGCTGCTGACGGTGATGGTCGGCAGCCTAGCCGCGGTGATCGGCGCGGTCGGCGCGGTGAACGTCATCGAGGTCTTCTTCATCCGGGAGACGCTCGGCAGCAGCGCCACCGTGTACGGACTGGTCACCGGCTCCTGGACGCTCGGCATCGTGCTCGGCGCGTGGCTGTTCGCCCGCGTCGCCCGGCGGCTCGCCGACGACGGCGCGCTGCTCGGCGCCGGGCTGGTACTGCTCGGCGGCTGCGGCCTGGCGGTGCTGGTCTCTGCGGCGGTGCCCTCGGCCTGGCTGCTCGTGCCCATCTGGCTGCTGGGAGGCGTGGGCAACGGCGGCGACAACGTCTTCAACAACCTGCTGCTGGCGCGACGGGTGCCGGAGGCCGCACGGGGCCGGGCGTTCGCCGTCTTCGGCGCGGCCGCGCAGGGCGCCGCGATGGGCGGCTACCTGGTCGGGGGCCTGCTCCTGGAGGTGGCCGGCCCGCGCGTGCTCGTCGCCGGATGCGGCGTGGCCGGACTGCTCGTGGTGGCGGCGCTGGCCTGGCCGGTGCGCCGGGCGGTACGCGCCGAGCGGGCCGCCGCCGCCACGGCCACGCCTGCCGCCGCAGCCGTGGCGGCGGAGCCCGCATGACCGCTGGCGTTAAAAAGGGCCCCTTCCTCTACCGGAGGCGTTAACAGGGGGCCCTTCCTTCCCGCCGGGTGCGGAGTTCACCACTCGATCGGATCCCCCGGCGGCGAGGTGGAAGCCACGGCGATACGGTCGGGTCATGGCCGACCGCATCGCCCGCCCCCGGGTGGGGCACATCCAGTTCCTCAACTGCCTGCCCATCTACTGGGGGCTGATGCGGTCCGGCGCGCTGATCGACGTCGACCTGCACAAGGACTCGCCGGACCGGCTGAGCGCCGACCTGGTCGCCGGCGACCTGGACATCGGCCCGATCACGCTGGTGGAGTTCCTCAAGCACGCCGACGACCTGCTGCTCCTGCCCGACCTGGCGGTCGGCAGCGACGGGCCGGTGCTCTCGGTGAACGTGGTGTCCACCCGCCCGCTGGGCGAGCTGGACGGCGCCCGGGTGGCGCTCGGCTCCACGTCGCGTACCGGGGTGCTGCTGGCCCAGCTGCTGCTCGCCGAGCGGCACGGGGTGCGCCCGGAGTACTTCCGCTGCCCGCCGGACCTGACCCAGATGCTGCTGGAGGCCGACGCCGGGGTGCTCATCGGCGACGTGGCGCTGCGCGCGCTCTACGAGGCGCCGGCCAGGGGCCTCGAGGTGACCGACCTGGGCCAGGCGTGGCACGACTGGACCGGTCTGCCGATGGTGTTCGCCGTCTGGGCGGTACGCCGCGAGTTCGCCGCCGCCCACCCGGGCCTGGTCAAGGAGGTGCACGAGGCGTTCCTGCGCTCACGCGACCTGTGCCTGGCCGAGCTGGACCAGGTGGCGGAGGCGGCGGCCCGCTGGGAGACGTTCGACGCGTCGACGCTCGCCACGTACTTCCGGGCGCTGGACTTCTCGCTCGGTGAGCGGCAGGTGGCCGGGCTGCGCGAGTTCGCCCGCCGGGCGGCCGCGTACGGCGAGGTGCCGGCGCTGCCGGCCGGCGGTCCGGAGTTCTTCCAGGGCTGACCGAGCCGGGCGGGGCTCGGGTTGCCGGCCGCGTGGCTCAGGTCGCGGGGCGCAGCAGCGCCTTGGTGATCCGTTCGCAGGCGTCCATGCCGTACTCCCAGCCGCCCTCGACGCCGAACGGGGTGCGCAGCATCACGCCCATCGTCCAGGTGTCGCCGATGGCCAGGCAGTTGACGTGGTACTCCTCTTCCTTGTCCCGGTCGATCCAGCCGTTCTTGATGGCGATCTTCTTCTGCTGGGCCGCCGGGAACGCCTTGCGGATGCCGAAGTCGCCGGAACCGCGTACCAGGCGCATCTCGTCGAGCAGCCACTTGGTCCATTTCGGCCCGGCCGCGCGGCCGTCGTCGATGCAGAGCCCGAGCCGGGCGGCGTCCCGGGGGGACAGCTCGGTACGGCTCCAGCCGCCGTCGGAGGCGACCTCGCTGTCGGTCAGCTTGCAGATCGAGATCAGCCGCTCGATCGAGTCCGAGCCGCCGACGCTCTCGTAGAACTCCTGCGCCCGGGTGTTGTCGCTGTCCCGGATGATCTTCGTGGCGTCGGCCAGTTTCGCGTCGCTCGGGGTCTTGCCGTCCTCGGCGCGCAGGCGCAGGTAGTCGGCCACCACCCAGGACTTGATCAGCGACGCGGTCGTGCTCGTCTCACTCATGTCCGCCGAGCCGATGATCTTCCCGGTCCGCTTGTCCAGCACGGACCAGCCGTACCAGCCCTTGATCTTGAGGCTGTCCAGGTTCTTCGCCTCGAACGGCAGCGGTTCGAGCGACGGTGCGGGAGCGACCCGGGGCTTCGCGCCGCGGTCGACCGTCTGCTGCGCGGACCGTTCGCCCGTCGGCGCGGGACGCGAGTTCGCGGTGGCCTCCAGCGGGGAGCCGGGGATCACACGCAGGGAGAGGCCGAGCAGGCCGACGAGGACCGCAGCCAGGGCGCTGAACGCGAGCGGGCGCCGATAGCTGCCGGGCCGACGCCGGGCGCCGGCCATCAGAGCTTTCCGACCGGCTGTTGCGGCACCTTGAGCGCGGCGCCGGGCTGCGGCGTCACGAGCTGGGTGGCGACGGCGGCACACATCTTCGCACCGTACGACAGACCGGAGCGGCCCGGGTACCGCATCATCACGGAGAGGCTCCACTTGTCGGTGAACGCCAGGCAGTTGACGTGCCAGTTGCCGTCGTAGCCGAGCTGGGTCCAGCCGTTCTTCATGTGCACCGGGCCCTGCGACTTGATCGTCGCCGGCAGGCCGTCGATGATGCCCCACCGGCCGCCGCCGGACCGCGCGCTCTGCTTGCTGACGCTGCCGGCCACCTTGGTCATCTCGTTGAGCAGCCACTTGGTCCACGTGGGCCCGGCCGCCCGGCCGTCGGCGATGCAGTCGCCGAGGCGGGCCGCGTCCCGGGGGGACATCTCGGTGAAGCTCCACCAGCCCTTGTATTCGGGCACGCTGCCGGGCCTGGTGTCGGTCAGGCCGCAGATCTGGATCGCCCGTGCGATGACCGGGTCGGGCCGGCCGCCCGGCTGTGGCACGTAGGAGCCGCCGGCCGCCCGGTAGACCCGGTTGGCGCCGTCGTCATCGCTGTTCCGGATCGCCAGGACCGCCGCCTTCTTGAGCTCGGCACTCGGCTGCTTGTCGCCGAGCTGGCGCAGGTAGTCCGCGACGATCCAGGCCTTGAGCATGGACTCGGTGGAACTGGTCTGGTTCATGTTCTTCGCGCCGGTGACGGTGCCGGTCCGCCGGTCCACCAGGGCCCAGGAGAAGAACTCGCCCTTGAAGTTCACCGACACCGGGGCATCGGCGAGCGTCGGGGCCGCCGGCGCGGTCGGCGCCGGCGCCGGGACCTGCTCGCCGCCGCCGGCGCCGCCCGTGCCGTTGCCGCCGGCGAGCTTCGCGTACGCGGCCGGCACCAGCATGACGCCGCCGATGAGGACCGCCACGATGGCGAGCACCATGGTCACGCGAGGTCGCATGAGTGGTGAGCTCCAGATGTCTGGCCGGGGGGACCGGCGCTTCCGCATGAGTTCGACCGGTCGCCAACAGGCCGGGGGACGGTGGCCTGAACGGTGACGATCATGAAGACGAACGGTTTGCCGGGGCGAAGTCTACTTCTGGACAGCCCTGATGCCAGGTCTCGACACCCGTGACTTTGCCGGGTGGGCGGGATATTGAGCCCCTTTGCCACTCTTGGGAGGTTTTCTCACCTTGGGGTAATCGACATCACAGCTACCAGGGCCGATGGCGGCGCGTGCATGCCCGGTGACGCGAGTAGCTCCCGAAACCTGTTACACCCTCTGGTGTCATTCGTGGCGAGCTGTAACACTGGCTGCATGTATGGCAATGACTTCGCCCCGCCGGAGGACGCTCCGGGCGGCGGCCTGCTCGGCGAGGTGGAGGCGGCGGAGGCAGCGCTGCGCGAGGCGGCGGCGCGGGCCCGGCGCGGCGGTCCGGCACCGGACGAGGACGTCGAGGCGTACTTCGCCGACGTCATCAACGCGGACCAGAAGATCGAACCCCGCGACTGGATGCCCGAGGCGTACCGCAGGACGCTGATCCGGCAGATCGCCCAGCACGCTCACTCCGAGATCATCGGTATGCAGCCGGAGGGCAACTGGATCAGCCGGGCGCCGTCGCTCAAGCGCAAGGCGATCCTGCTCGCCAAGGTGCAGGACGAGGCCGGGCACGGCCTCTACCTCTACGCGGCCGCCGAGACGCTCGGCATCAGCCGCGACGAGCTGGTGGATCTGCTGCTCGACGGGCGGCAGAAGTACAGCTCGATCTTCAACTACCCGACTCTGACCTGGGCCGACGTGGGCGCGATCGGCTGGCTCGTGGACGGCGCCGCGATCGTCAACCAGGTGCCGCTGTGCCGCTGCTCCTACGGGCCGTACGCCCGAGCGATGATCCGGGTCTGCAAGGAGGAGTCGTTCCACCAGCGGCAGGGCTACGAGATCCTGCACACGCTGGCGCACGGCACCCCGGAGCAGAAGGCGATGGCCCAGGACGCGGTGGACCGCTGGTGGTACCCCTCACTGGCCATGTTCGGCCCGCCGGACGGCGACTCGACGCACAGCGCCCAGTCCATGGCCTGGAAGATCAAGCGCTTCTCGAACGACGAGCTGCGCCAGCGCTTCGTCGACATGTGCGTCGGTCAGGCGGAAGTGCTCGGCCTCACCCTCCCCGACCCGGACCTGCGCTGGAACGACGAGCGGCAGGCGTACGACTACACCCAGCCCGACTACGACGAGCTGATGCGGGTGATCAAGGGCGACGGGCCGTGCAACCGGGAGCGCATGGCGCACCGGCGTAAGGCGCACGCCGACGGCGCGTGGGTACGGGAGGCCGCCGCGGCGTACGCCGCGAAGCGGGTGGAACGAAAGGAACCGGTGGCGGCATGAGCGAACGCACCGAGCGAAGCGAGGGCCGTGAGGGCATGCCCGGTCGGCACGGCATGAGCGAACGCACCGAGCGAAGCGAGGGCCGTGAGGGCATGCCCAGCCAGCACGGCATGAGCGGCCCGTCCTCTCCCCTGTGGGAGGTCTTCGTGCGGGCCCGCCGTGGTCTGTCGCACACCCACGTCGGCAGCCTGCACGCCCCCGACGCCGAGCTGGCCCTGCGCAACGCCCGGGATCTCTACACCCGCCGTCAGGAGGGCGTCTCCATCTGGGTGGTGCCGGCGAGCGCGATCACCGCGTCCAGCCCGGACGAGAAGGACGCGTTCTTCGACCCGGCCGCCGACAAGGTCTACCGCCACCCGACGTTCTACGAGGTCCCCGAAGGGGCGGCCCACCTATGAGTTTCGACTTCACGCTCGCCATCGGCGACGACGCGCTCGTCGCGGCGCAGCGCCTCGGTGAGTGGACCTCCCGCGCGCCCGAGATGGAGGAGGACATCGCGCTCGCGAACATCGCCCTCGACCAGCTCGGCGCGGCGCGGCTGCTGCTCACGTACGCGGGCGAGCTGGAGGGCGCGGGCCGCGACGAGGACGACCTGGCCTATCTGCGCGGCGACCGCGAGTTCCGCAACTGCCTGCTGGTCGAGCTGCCCAACGGCGACTTCGGCGTGACCATGGCGAAGCTGTTCTTCCTGGCGGCGTACCAGTCGCCGCTCTACACGGCGCTGGCCGGCTGCGCGGACGAACGGCTGGCGGCGGTCGGGGCGAAGGCGCGCAAGGAGTCGGCGTACCACCTGGACCACGCCTCGCTGTGGGTGAAGCGGCTCGGCGACGGCACCGAGGAGTCGCACCGGCGCATGCAGGACGCGGTAGACCAGGTGTGGCCGTACGTCCACGAGTTGTTCGCCCCGGACCCGGCGGCGCCGGTCGACCCGTCCACCCTTCGGGCCGACTTCGACGCCACCGTGTCCGCCGTGCTGGACGAGGCCACGCTGACCCGGCCGGAGACCGGCTGGGCACCAGGTGGCGGCCGGGACGGCCTGCACACCGAGCACCTCTCGTACCTCCTCGCCGAGATGCAGGTGCTGCACCGCGCCCACCCCGGAGCACGCTGGTGAGAAGCGCGAGGGAGGCCGCGGCGGCGGTGGTGGACCCGGAGATCCGGGTGATCACCATCGACGAACTGGGCATCCTGCGCGCGGTCGACGAGGAGCCGGACACCGGCCGGGTCGTCGTCACCATCACCCCCACCTACACGGGTTGCCCGGCGATGGACGTGATCCGGGCGGACATCCGCCGGGCGCTCGCCGCCGCCGGGCATCCGGACGCGGAGGTCCGTACCGTCTACCACCCGGCGTGGAGCACCGACTGGATCTCCGACACCGGCCGGGCGAAGCTCGCCGCCGCCGGCATCGCCCCACCCGCGCGGCGCGGCGACGACACGGTGGTGCCGTTGACCCTGGCCGTACGCTGTCCGCGCTGCGGGTCGCCGGAGACCACGCAGATCAGCCGCTTCGGCTCCACCGCGTGCAAGGCGCTGTGGCGCTGCCGCTCCTGTTCCGAACCCTTCGACCACCTGAAGGCGCTGTGACTGTCACCATCACCCGGCCGGTGCGCCGCAGGCCGGTCTTCCACCCGCTGCCCGTCACTGCCGTGGACCGGCTCACCGACGACTCGGTGTCGATCACGTTCGCGGTACCGGAGGCGCTGCGCGAGACGTTCGCGTTCTCCGCCGGGCAGCACCTCACCGTCCGTCGCCCGGCCGGCGCCGACGGCGAGGAGGTGCGGCGGTCGTACTCGATCTGCTCCACCCCCGACGAGCTGGCCCGGCACGGCCGGTTGCGGATCGGGGTGCGTGAGGTCCCGGGCGGGGCGTTCTCCGCGTACGCCTGCGGCGCGCTGCGCGACGGCGACACCGTCGAGGTGCTGCCGCCGCTGGGCCACTTCACCTCCGCGTTCACCCCGGACCGGGTCCGCCGGTACGGCGCGGTGGTCGCCGGTTCCGGCATCACCCCGGTCCTCGGGCTGGCCGCGACCGCGCTGGCCACGGAGCCGCGCAGCACGTTCACGCTCGTGTACGGCAACCGCACGGCGAACACGGTGATGTTCGCCGAGGAGCTGGCCGACCTGAAGGACCGCTACCCGGCCCGGCTGCACCTGGTGCACGTGCTGTCCCGCGAGATGGGCGAGTCGGCGCTGCTGTCCGGGCGGATCGACGCCGACCGGCTGACCCGGCTGCTCGACACCGTCGTACCGGGTGCCGAGATCGAGGAGTGGTTCCTCTGCGGCCCGTACGGCATGGTGGTGGACGCCAAGGCTGTGCTCGCGGGTCGCGGCGTGCCGGACGCGGCGGTGCACACCGAGCTGTTCCACGTCGACGCCCCGCCGGAGCCGGTCCGGCGCGAGACCGACCGGCCCGGGACCGGCACCGAGGTGACGATCCTGCTGGACGGGCGCTCGTCCAGCTTCACGATGGGCCGGGACGAGCGGGTGCTCGACGCGGCTCTGCGGGTGCGCGGCGAGTTGCCGTACGCCTGCAAGGGCGGGGTGTGTTCGACCTGCCGGGCCAAGGTGACGGCCGGTGAGGTGACGATGGCGCGCAACTACGCGCTGGAGCCCGACGAGGTGGCAGCCGGGTACGTGCTGACCTGCCAGTCCAGCCCGGTCACCGACGAACTCACCGTCGACTACGACGCGTAGGGCGCCGCCGGTCAGATCACCACCGGCGGTGCCGTGGCGGCGCGGCCACGGGCCCGGCTGACGTGGCCGCGCCATCCGCCGACGAGCGCGAACAGGGTCCATCCCGCCGCGCCGAGCACGAGCATGCCCCGCTTCCCGTCCGGGTCCACGTCCCGCGCGTCGGTCAGTTCCACCTCGCCCCGCGGGTCGACGAGCACCGTCAGCCGCTGGCCGACCCGGTAGCCGGGGGAGCTGCCCCGGTAGACCAGCGGTTCGTCGAGCCGGCCGGTGTCGCCCTGGAGAACGAACTCGTGCCGCTTGCCGGCCGTCTGCACGTCGGTGATGGTCACCTGCTGGGCGACGCCGCGCTGCTGAAGCACCGACTCCGGGGCGAGTTGCACGGTGCCCACCAGCACGAACAGGGCCGGCACCACCGACAGGAGGGTCAGCCACCAGCTCCGGTGCAGCAGCCGCAGGCCGACCGCGAAGGCGAGGCAGCCGGCCAGGGCGACGGAGATCGGCACCGCGATCGGCAGTCCCACGGTGAGGTGGCCGACCACCGTGATCACGGCGATCACGGCGAGGCCGAAGCCGGCCAGCACGGCGGTCATCGTGAGGGACCAGAGGGCGGAGCGGGCGCCGGCCACGCGTACGGGGGTGGGCGGGGGCGGTACGACTGACACGCCGAGAGCGTAGGCGCGGCGTGCTACGTCCATTTCTTGTCCGAACGGTTCGGACAGCGGTAACCTTCAACTGCCAGGGGCACTAGCCCCGTGGAAGTGGACCCGGCAGCCTTCCGGACGGTGGGTGAGCCGGGTCTCGCGCTGTCTGCGCCTCGTCAGACCTGTCGTGACTCACTGATCATGCGGCGGATGGAGTCCTTCCAGCGCCCGCCCTTGGCCCAGCACCACGCCAACGCGTCGGGAACGGCCAGCAGGCACTCCTCGTGAGCACGTAGCTGGTCGTAACGCAGCCTTCCGTCCACCCCGCACTTCCTGACCTGCTCGAAGAGCAGGCGCTGATCGGCCTGGAAAGTCGAGTCGTCGCGTTCCAGGACGAGGCGGGCAGCCCCGATCTTCGCAGCGTGCTCCACCAGAGAGACGAGGCAGGCTTCGCGAGCGACCCGGGCGTTGCGATGGTCCTTCGCGTCGAAGATGACGGCGTGCGCGGAGAGCGCGAGAAACCCGTCGATGATCTGACGGCGCCGGTCGTCCCTCTCCTTGTGGAAGTGGATGCGGCGTTGGCCGGGCAGGATGAGATCACGAATCGACCGGCGCGCAGCGGTCAGGTCGGCCGGGTGCATGACCACGGCGGCGACGAGTAGCCCTCGCTCCTTGGTCTCGTCGACGAAGACGTGCGCGGTCATGGGACGAGGCTCTCCTGTCGCTGCTCGGACCCGGTCAGGCGTTGACGATTTCCCTGATGCGGTCGAGCTTCTGCCGGGCGGTCAGGCCGGCGGGGTTCTTGGTGCCGATGACGTCCAGCTCCGCTCGGACGTCACAGTCGTCCGGCTGAAGGATTGCATCGATCACACGTGCTCGGGGGCCGCCGTCCCGGACGTAGATCCAGACCGTCTGTGACTGCCGTGGCTCGGTGTTGAGCGCAGCGTCGAGCCGGTGGGGAGGGAAGAAGCCGAGGCCGGTCGCCCTGAGCGTGTCAGCGATCTCGGCGAGGACCCAGCGGCCGAGCTTGCGGTAGCCCAACTCGTCCCGCAACTCGCCGAGGGTCGCTTCCGTTAGTCCTCCGTCTGCTCGGCAACGGGCCGCGATGCCTGGAGCGGTGTCCGTCGCGCTCACGTCCCACCCCCTATGGCGTCGATGGATGTTGACAAGATGATGCGAGATGCTCAACATTTTGTCAACGAACCGCCAATGTTTTATTTCGATCTTGCAGATATATCCGGGGGAGTGTGTTCGGCTCACACCGGAGGGCCCGGTACGGCGGCATCCACCGGTGGCGACGTACGCTCGGGGATGTGACGGCGAACCGGGAGATCGACGACATCCTGCAACGCGGCGCCGACGGCGGGCGGATCACGCCCGAGGAGGCGCTGCTGCTCTACACCGACGCGCCCTTCCACGCGCTGGGCGAGGCGGCCGACGCGGTACGGCGGCGCCGCTACCCGGACAACGTCGTCACGTACCTGATCGACCGCAACATCAACTACACGAACGTCTGCGTGACGGCGTGCAAGTTCTGCGCGTTCTACCGGGCCCCCAAGCACAAGGAGGGCTGGACCCACCCGACCGAGGAGATCCTGCGCCGCTGCGGCGAGGCGGTCGAGCTGGGCGCCACCCAGGTCATGCTCCAGGGCGGGCACCACCCGGACTACGGCGTCGAGTACTACGAGGAGCTGTTCTCCTCGGTCAAGAAGGCGTTTCCGCAGCTCGCCATCCACTCGATCGGCCCGAGCGAGATCCTGCACATGGCGAAGGTCTCCGGCGTGAGCCTGGACGAGGCCATCGCCCGGATCAAGGCCGCCGGCCTGGACTCGATCGCCGGCGCCGGGGCCGAGATGCTGCCCGACCGGCCGCGTAAGGCGATCGCGCCGCTGAAGGAGTCCGGCGCCCGCTGGCTGGAGGTCATGGAGCTGGCGCACCGGCAGGGCCTGGAGTCGACCGCCACCATGATGATGGGCACCGGCGAGACGAACGCCGAGCGCATCGAGCACCTGCGGATGATCCGCGACGTGCAGGACCGCACCGGCGGCTTCCGGGCCTTCATCCCGTGGACGTACCAGCCGGAGAACAACCACCTCAAGGGCCGCACCCAGGCGACCACGCTGGAATACCTCCGCCTGGTCGCGGTGGCCCGCCTGTTCTTCGAGACGGTGCCGCACCTCCAGGCGTCCTGGCTGACCACCGGCAAGGACGTCGGGCAGCTCGCGTTGCACATGGGCGTGGACGACCTCGGCTCGATCATGCTGGAGGAGAACGTCATCTCCTCGGCCGGCGCCCGGCACCGGTCCAACCTGCACGAGCTGATCGGCATGATCCGGTCCGCCGACCGGATCCCGGCCCAGCGGGACACGCTCTACAACCGGCTCGCGGTGCACCACACGCCCGCCGACGACCCGAGCGACGAGCGGGTGGTCTCGCACTTCTCGTCGATCGCCCTGCCCGGCGGCGGTGCCGGGAAGTCACTGCCGCTGGTCGAGGTCAACTGACCGGGTTCGGCCTTTCGGCCGGTCGGTGTTCGTCGTGCGGCCGGAGCTCCGCCCGTTTCCGGTGGAGCTTCGGCCAGGGGTCTTCACCCGCGTGATCACCGGCGGCTAGCCTGCCCGCGCGACACCACCGATCCGGGCCGCGAGCAGGCAGGTAACAGGTCGGCGGCGACCTGGTTGAGCACCGCCCGGTGAGCCGGCGACGCCATTACGCTTGCGGCGTTCGTCGGACCGTCGTCCTCCATCGGCCCATGAGGGCCGTTCACATAACGCACCGCGGCAGGGGCGGGATGGGTGACCATCCCGCCCCTGCCGTCTGCCGGGGTCGATGGGAATTCCCACCGCCGGGCGGTGGCGTGGCGACGCGTCGCTCCGGTACCGTCCGTTCGTTCGGTACCTGATCACGCGTCCCTACCCCCGGGGGAACAATGACCTTCCGCTACCGGTCCACGCTGGCCAGCGCCGGCGTGGCGGCCCTGCTCTCCACCGCCGGACTCGGCGCGCTCGCCGGCCCGGCGCAGGCGGCCGAGAAGGCCGACCTCCAGCTCATCCCGCTCAGCTACCAGCTCGCCAAGGGCGTCAGCGAGGCCAAGGCCAAGCCGTTCAAGTTCCAGGTGAACAACACAGTCGGGACCGTCGACGCGAAGGACGTCCGGGTCACCGTCGAGACGAAGGGCCTCAAGACCGCCAAGGTCGGCGTGCTGGTCCCGAAGGGCTGCGACATCCGCGGCACCGCCTTCTCCTGCCTGCTGGGCGACCTGCCCGCCGGGACCACTGAGGACTTCGGCATCCCGCTGTTCTCCACCGGCGGCAAGGGCGCGGCGGGCACGCTCACGGTCTCGATCAGCGCGGCGAACGGCACCGGCGTGCTGGACACGGTCGACCACGACATCACCGTCGCCAAGCCCGGCTACGACCTCACGACGTGGGTCCAGGACGTGTACGCGGGCGTGACAGTGGACGGTGACGACGCCGACGAGGCGGGCCTGCGCCCGGTCCGGCCGGGCGAGACCGCGCCGCTGGACTGGGCCGTGTTCAACCACGGCGGCAAGCGCGCCACCGGCATCAGCTACGGGATCGCGCTGCCGGCCGGCGTCACCTTCGCGAAGCTGCCCGACGGCTGCGTCGAGCAGAACCTGGGTGGTGCCACCAACGCGGTCTGCGAGGACCTGGGCGCGGTGCTCAAGCCCGGCCAGTACTACACCGCCGACGTCCGGGTGACCGTCGGCGCGGACGTGACCGAGAAGCTGCTCCGGCCGGGCTTCGTCTGGGCCGCCGGCCTGGACGCCGCCACCGGCACGCCGGAGGAGGAGCCGAAGGTCGCCAGCTCGGCGCAGCGGCGCGCCTTCGCCGAGACCGACGACATCGACAACACCGCCCAGTTCGACGTCTTCGTCGACCAGAGCCCGCAGTCGACGCCGAGCCCGACGCCGACCGCCGGCCCGACCTCGACGCCGACCGCCCAGCCGACGCCGACCGGTGACGCGACGGCGGTGCCGACCCCGACCGCCGGTGGCGGCGCGGGTGGCGGCACCGGCGACGGTGGCCTGCCGGTGACCGGCATGCAGGTCGGCCTGATCGGCGGCATCGGCGCGGCGGTGCTCGCGGCCGGCGCGGCGCTGATGATGCTGTCCCGCCGCCGCAAGGTGGTCCTGGTGGCCCCGGGTGAGGAGCGCACCGGCGACTGACCGGGAACCGGTACGCGACCAGGGCGGGGTGGGTGACCACCCCGCCCTGTCGCGTACCCGGGGGCAGGCGGGGGCGGCGCGGCTGGCAGAGTGGAGGAGTGAGCCGTACCCCGCAGGGCCAGCGCGCCAGCCTGGACAAGCAGCCGCACGAGGTCGCCGCGATGTTCGACGGCGTCGCCGCCCGCTACGACCTGACGAACACCGTGCTGTCGTTCGGGCAGGACCGGTCCTGGCGGCGGGCCACCCGGGCGGCGCTCGGGCTGCGGCCGGGCGAGCGGGTGCTCGACGTGGGCGCCGGCACCGGTGTGTCGACCGAGGAACTGGCCTACTCCGGGGCGTACGCGGTGGGCGCGGACCTGTCGCTGGGCATGCTGCACGCCGGCAAGCGCACCCGCCCGTCGGTGCCGCTGCTGGCCGGGGACGCGCTGCGGTTGCCGTTCGCCGACGCCAGCTTCGACGCGGTGACCATCTCCTTCGCGCTGCGCAACGTCAACGACACCGACGCGGCGCTGGCCGAGCTGGCCCGGGTGACCCGGCCGGGCGGGCGGCTGGTGGTCTGCGAGTTCAGCACGCCGGTCAGTCCGGCGTTCCGCACCGTCTACCTGTCGTACCTGATGCGGTCGTTGCCGGCGGTGGCGCGCGCGGTGTCGAGCAACCCGGACGCCTACGTCTACCTGGCGGAGTCGATCCGGGCCTGGCCGGACCAGGCGGCGCTGGCCGCGCGGATCGGTGCGGCCGGCTGGGGCCGGGTGGCCTGGCGCAACCTGACCGGCGGCGTCGTGGCGCTGCACCGGGCCGTCCGAAACTGACAGTCCGTGCCAGCAGGAGCTGGTCATTTCGTGAATGTCCGGCTCTGGTCTACTTTGTCCCCGTAAGCTCGCCCCATGACGGGACCAGACCAGGCCGCCACCGACGACGACGCCGCCGAGCTGATCGCGCAGCTCCGTGAGCTGGCCGGCGCGGATCCCGCCGACGTCCGGCAGGTCGTCGCCGAGGTGCTCGCCGCGCTGGACCGGGCCGCGGGTGGCGCGTTGCGCGACCATCTGCCCGAGACGATCCGGCTCGACGCCGGGCTCGGACCGGCCGCGCAGGCGCGCCCCTGACCGGTCTCGACGCTCTTACCGGCACGTTTCCGCGAAGTTAGGCCCCCCTCAGCGCGAACTGGTGTAACGCCGGTCATAGACTCCAACCGGATCGGCTTGTGAAGCATTTCACGAGCATGCGGGAGGAGGCGCGGATGACCGCGGTGGAGAACGACGCCGACGTCATCGTCGTGGGCGCCGGTCCCGGAGGATCGGCCACGGCGTACCACCTGGCGCGGCACGGCGTACGCGTGCTGCTGCTGGAGAAGACGGAATTTCCCCGGGAGAAGGTCTGCGGTGACGGGCTCACGCCCCGCGCCGTGCGGCAGCTGATCCGGATGGGCGTGGACACCTCGCCCGAGGCGGGCTGGCTGCACAACAAGGGCCTGCGGGTGATCGGCGGCGGAGTACGCCTGGAGCTGGACTGGCCCGACCTGGCCAGCTTCCCCAACTACGGCCTGGTGCGGACCCGGCTCGACTTCGACGACCTGCTCGTCCAGCGGGCGGTCGCCGCCGGGGCGAAGCTGCGCACCAGCGTCAACGTCCTCGGGCCGGTGCTCGGCGCCGACGACCGGGTCATCGGCGTGCAGACCGAGGTCGGCCCGGACAAGGAACCCGCCACGTTCCACGCGCCTCTCGTGGTCGCCGCCGACGGTGTCTCCGGCCGCTTCCCGCTCGCCCTCGGGCTGGCCAAGCGGGAGGACCGCCCGATCGGCGTGGCCGTCCGCCGCTACTACCGCTCGCCCGCCAAGCACGACGACGACTACCTGGAGTCCTGGCTGGAGCTGCGGGCCAAGGGCAGTGACGCGCTGCTGCCCGGGTACGGCTGGATCTTCGGCCTCGGCGACGGCCGGGTGAACGTCGGCCTGGGCGTGCTGAACTCCTCCTCGGCGTTCGGCAAGACGAACTACCGCAAGCTGCTCACCGACTGGCTCGCGAACACCCCCGAGGACTGGGGGATGACCGACGAGTCCAACGCGGAGGGTCCGATCCTCGGCGCCGCGCTGCCGATGGGCTTCAACCGGGTACCGCACTACACCCGCGGCGTGCTGCTCGTCGGCGACTCCGGCGGCATGGTCAACCCGTTCAACGGCGAGGGCATCGCGTACGCGATGGAGTCGGGCGAGATGGCCGCGGAGGTCGTGGTGCAGGCGCTCGCCCGCCCGGCCGGCGCGGAGCGGGAGCGGGCGCTGATGGCGTACCCGCAGGAGCTGAAGGCCCGCTTCGGCGGCTACTACCGGCTCGGCGGCGTCTTCGTGAAGCTCATCGGCCGCCCCGAGATCATGCGGATGGCGACCAAGCACGGCATGCCGCACCCGATGCTCATGCGGTTCGTGCTCAAGCTGCTGGCCAACCTGACCGACCCGCGCGGCGGGGACGCGATGGACCGGGTCATCAACGCGATGACGAAGGTGGCCCCGGCCGTGTAGAAGACGACGGTCCGAGGCCGGACGCCCACGGGCCGGACAGAGATCGACCCCGCCGACCGAGGTCGTGAGGGACGTGAATAGTGTGATTTTGGCCAACCACCGAGGTCAGGGAAGGACGAGCAGGGGACAACGATGACGCTCTCTCCTTACGCACCCATCATCGGGCTGTTCGCCCTCGCTGCGGCGTTCGCGCTGTTCTCCGTGGCCGCTGCCCGACTCGCCGGTCCGCGGCGTCTGAACAAGGCCAAGCTCGAGGCGTACGAGTGTGGCATCGAGCCGAGCCCGCAGCCGGTCGGCGGCGGCCGGTTCCCGATCAAGTTCTACCTGACGGCGATGCTCTTCATCGTCTTCGACATCGAGATCATCTTCCTTTACCCCTGGGCGGTCTCCTTCGACGCTCTGCCGATCTTCGGCTTCGTGGAGATGGTCCTGTTCATCGTCGCGGTCTTCGTCGCATACGCCTATGTCTGGCGGCGCGGCGGCCTGGACTGGGACTGAGGAGGTAGCAGATGGGCATCGAGGAGAAGCTCCCCTCCGGCGTCCTGCTCACCAGCGTCGAGAAGCTGGTCAACTGGACCCGGAAGACCTCGGTCTGGGGCGCCACGTTCGGTCTGGCCTGTTGCGCCATCGAGATGATGGCGGCGGGTGGCCCGCACTACGACATGGGCCGCTGGGGCATGGAGGTCTTCCGCGCCTCGCCCCGCCAGGCGGACCTGATGATCGTGGCCGGCCGGGTGAGCCAGAAGATGGCCCCGGTCCTGCGCCAGATCTACGACCAGATGGCCGAGCCCCGCTGGGTCATCTCGATGGGCGTCTGCGCCAGCAGCGGCGGCATGTTCAACAACTACGCCATCGTGCAGGGCGTCGACCACGTCGTCCCGGTCGACATGTACCTCCCCGGCTGTCCGCCCCGGCCGGAGATGCTCATCGACGCGGTGCTCAAGCTGCGCGAGAAGATCATGCACGAGCCGCTGGGCCCGAACGGCCGCAAGATGCTGGAGGCCCGCCAGGCGCGCGGTGACGTGCCGGTGGTGCCGTACGGCTCGATGCCGTCGTCGTACCGCAGCGACAAGGCCCGGCGTGCCGAGTGGACGAAGGCGGTCCGCGAGGGGCGTGAGGAGCAGCTGCGGATCGAGAACTGGATGAAGGCGCAGAACCACCTTCAGGCGTCGCATAGGGGCCCGAAATGACCACTCCGAACGACAAGACCAACGACGGCGGGGTGCCGGTACCCACCACCCCGGCCGGTGCCAGCTCGACCGCCCCGGCGGAGTACCCGCCGGCCAGCCCGGCCGGCCGGGGCATGTTCGGCAACCAGGGCACCGGTGACGTCTCCGGCTACGGCGGCCTGGTCCGCCCGCGCAAGCCGATCGAGGAGGCGGCCCGGCCGTACGGGAGCTACTTCGACGAGGTGCGGGACGCGCTGGAGGAGGCGTACCCGGACTTCGGCGACGCGATCGAGAAGGTCGTGGTCGACCGGGGCGAGCTGACCCTGCACGTCCGCCCGGAGCGGATCGCCGAGGTCTGCCAGGTGATGCGCGACGACCTCGCGCTGCGCTTCGAGCTGCTCTCGTCGCTGTCCGGCGTGGACTACCTGGGCGCGGAGCGCCGCCTGCACGTGGTGTACCAGCTCACCTCGATGACCTACCGGCGCATGGTCCGGCTGGAGGTCGCGGTCTCCGTCGAGCAGCCGCACGTCCCGAGCGTCACCGCCGTCTACCCGACCGCCGACTGGCAGGAGCGGGAGGCGTACGACATGTTCGGCGTCGTCTTCGACGGCCACCCCGCCCTGACCCGGATCCTCATGCCGGACGACTGGGAGGGGCACCCGCAGCGCAAGGACTACCCGCTGGGCGGCGTCCCCGTCGAGTACAAGGGTGCGGAGATCCCCCCGCCGGACCGTAGGAGGTCGTACCAATGACCACGTCGAACTACGCGACCGAGCGCGAGACGACCGAGGGCAAGGTCTTCACCGTCACCGGCGGGGACTGGGACGAGGTCGTCTCCGGCACGGACCCGATCAACGACGAGCGGATCGTCGTCAACATGGGTCCGCAGCACCCGTCCACCCACGGCGTGCTCCGGCTGGTCCTGGAGCTGGAGGGCGAGACGGTCCGCGAGGCCCGCTCGGTCGTCGGCTACCTGCACACCGGCATCGAGAAGAACCTGGAGTACCGCAACTGGGTCCAGGGCTCGACGTTCGTGACCCGGATGGACTACCTGTCACCGCTGTTCAACGAGACGGCGTACGCGCTCGCGGTGGAGAAGCTGCTCGGGATCACCGACGACATCACCGAGCGGGCCACCACCATCCGGGTGCTGATGATGGAGCTCAACCGGGTCTCGTCGCACCTGGTCTGGCTGGCGACCACCGCCATGGAGCTGGGCGCGATCAACATGATGCTGTACGGCTTCCGCGAGCGGGAGTACGTCCTCGACATCTTCGAGACCATCACCGGCCTGCGGATGAACCACGCGTACGTGCGGCCGGGCGGCGTGGCGCAGGACGTGCCGGACGACGCGATCCGCAAGATCCGCGACTTCCTCACGCTGATGCCGAAGCGGCTCAAGGAGTACGAGAACCTGCTGTCCGGCCAGCCGATCTGGCTGGAGCGTACGCAGCACGTGGCGGTGCTCGACGTGACCGCCTGCATGGCGCTCGGCGTCACCGGCCCGGTGCTGCGGTCCGCGGGCCTCGCCTGGGATCTGCGCAAGACCATGCCGTACTGCGGGTACGAGACGTACGAGTTCGACGTGCCGACCCACACCGACGGTGACGTGTGGGGCCGCTACCTGGTCCGGGTGGCGGAGATCCGCGAGTCGCTGAAGCTGATCGAGCAGGCGCTGGACCGCCTGAAGCCCGGCCCGGTGATGGTGTCCGACAAGAAGATCGCCTGGCCGGCGCAGCTGGCCATCGGCGTGGACGGCATGGGCAACTCGCTGGAGCACGTCGCCAAGATCATGGGTCAGTCGATGGAGTCGCTGATCCACCACTTCAAGCTCGTCACCGAGGGTTTCCGGGTTCCGCCGGGCCAGGTGTACGTCGGCATCGAGTCGCCCCGCGGCGAGCTGGGCGTGCACGCGGTGTCCGACGGCGGCACCCGGCCCTACCGGGTGCACTACCGGGAGCCGAGCTTCGTCAACCTCCAGGCCCTCCCGGCGATGGCCGAGGGCGGCCTGATCGCCGACGTGATCGCCGGCGGCGCCTCGCTGGACCCCGTGATGGGTGGTTGTGACCGATGAGCTTTTCCGAAACGACTCGCGCCCGGGCCCGGGAGATCATCGCCCGGTACCCGGCGGACCGGTCCCGCTCGGCGCTGCTGCCGCTGCTGCACCTGGTCCAGTCCGAGGAGGGCTACGTCTCCCCGGCCGGCGTCGAGTTCTGCGCCGAGGTGCTCGGGCTCAACAAGGCCCAGGTCGGCGCCGTGGCCACCTTCTACACCATGTACAAGCGCAAGCCCACCGGTGACTACCTGGTGAGCGTCTGCACCAACACCATGTGCGACGTGCTCGGCGGGCAGAAGGTCTACGACGCCCTCGCCGAGCACCTCGGCGTGGGGCACGAGGAGACCACCGCCGACGGGAAGATCACCCTGGAGCACGCCGAGTGCCTGGCGGCGTGCGACTACGGCCCGGTGATGACCGTCAACTACGACTTCTTCGACAACGTGGAGCCGCAGGCCGCGCTCGACGTGGTCGAGGAACTGCGCGCCGGCGGCCGGCCGATGCCGACCCGTGGGGCGCGGCTGTGCACGCTCAAGGAGATGGCGGTCCAGCTCGCCGGTTTCGCCGACGAGCGCGACGGCGCGGTGGCCGACGGCGGGCCGGGCGAGCCGAGCCTGCGCGGCCTGCGCCTGGCCGAGCAGCACGGCGTCTCGGTGCCGGGCTTCGACCCGAAGACCCCGATCCGCAGCAAGGCCGAGGCCGACCGGGCCGCCGCCGAGGCGAAGGCGAAGGCCGAGGCCGCGAAGCCGGCCCCCGCGCCCGAGCCGGCCAAGACCGCCGAGCCGGCCAAGCCCGAGGCGGCGACCGGCAGCACCGCGCCGGACGTGAAGGCGCCGGACGCCAAGTCGCCGCAGGTGCGTACCGCCGAGACCCGGCAGCCGGACGCGAGCACCCCGGTGCCGGACGCGCCCGGCACCAAGGTCCCGGTGGACGGCCCGGCCCCGGCGCCCCGCGACGCGCGGGCGGCGGAGGCGGCCGGCGTCGCGGCGAACCCGCCGGCCGGCGACGGCAAGCCCGCCGGCGACGCGGCCGGCGCGCAGGAGCGCAACCTCAAGGAAGCGGAGTCCGGTACGGGCGCGGACGGCGCCGACCCGGCGGACGCGAACGGATCGGGGGTCCGGAAGTGACCACTCCTCGGCCGGAGACGCTGGCCAAGCTCACGCCGGTGCTCACCAAGCGCTGGCTCTCGCCGGACGCGTGGCGGCTCGGCACCTACGAGAAGCTGGACGGCTACGCCGCCCTGCGCAAGGCGCTCAAGGCGCACCCGGACGACCTGATCCAGCTGATCAAGGACTCCGGACTGCGTGGCCGGGGTGGTGCGGGCTTCCCGACCGGTCTCAAGTGGGGCTTCATCCCGCAGGGCGACGGGAAGCCGCACTACCTCGTGGTGAACGCCGACGAGGGCGAGCCGGGCACCTGCAAGGACCTGCCGCTGATGACCCACGACCCGCACTCGCTGGTCGAGGGCGTCATCATCGCCTCGTACGCGATCCGGGCCAACCGGGCGTACATCTACATCCGCGGCGAGGCCGTGCACGCCGCCCGGCGGCTGCGCAGCGCGGTCGCCGAGGCGTACGCCAAGGGTTATCTCGGCCGGAACGTCCTCGGCTCGGGATTCGACCTGGAGCTGGTGGTGCACTCCGGCGCCGGGGCGTACATCTGCGGTGAGGAGACCGCGCTGCTGGACTCGCTGGAGGGTTTCCGCGGCCAGCCCCGGCTGCGCCCGCCGTTCCCGGCGACCCACGGCCTGTACGCCAGCCCGACCGTGGTCAACAACGTCGGCACCATCGCCAGCGTGCCGTACATCGTGCTCGGTGGCGCGGACTGGTGGAAGACGATGGGCACGGAGAAGTCGTCCGGCCCGATGATCTACTCGCTGTCCGGCCGGATCGCCGACCCCGGCCAGTACGAGTGCTCGATGGGCGTCACGCTGCGCGAGCTGATCGAGCTGGCCGGCGGCATGCAGCCCGGGCACAACCTGAAGTTCTGGACCCCCGGTGGCTCGTCGACGCCGCTGCTGACCGCCGAGCACCTGGACGTGCCGCTGGACTTCGAAGGGGTGGCGGGCGCCGGCTCGATCCTGGGCACCACGGCCACGCAGATCTTCTCCGACCAGGACTGCCCGGTGTACGCGACCTACCGGTGGCTGGAGTTCTACCACCACGAGTCGTGCGGCAAGTGCACCCCGTGCCGGGAGGGCAACTACTGGATGGTCCGGGTCTACCGGCGCATCCTGGCCGGCCAGGGCACCCACGAGGACCTGGACACCCTGCTCGACACCTGCGACAACATCCTCGGCCGCTCGTTCTGCGGTCTGGGTGACGGCGCGACCAGCTCGGTGACCTCGTCGCTGAAGTACTTCAAGCAGGACTACCTCGACTACATCGAGGGACGTACCGCGCCGAAGCTCTCCGACAAGTCTCTGGTGGGAGCCCACTAATGACCGACGTAGCCAAGCAGACCGAGACCGTCACGCTGACCATCGACGGCGTCGAGGTCACCGCGCCCAAGGGCGCGCTGCTGATCCGCGTCGCCGAGCAGCTCGGCACCGAGATCCCGCGCTTCTGCGACCATCCGCTGCTGGCCCCGGCCGGCGCCTGCCGGCAGTGCCTGGTGGAGGTGGAGGGCCAGCGCAAGCCGGTCGCCTCCTGCACCCAGACCGTCGCCGACGGCATGGTGGTGCGGACGCAGCTCACCTCCCCGGTCGCCAAGAAGGCCCAGGAGGGGGTGATGGAGCTGCTGCTCCTCAACCACCCCCTGGACTGCCCGATGTGCGACAAGGGCGGCGAGTGCCCGCTGCAGAACCAGGCGATGTCCACCGGCCGGACGGACTCGCGGTTCCACGAGCACAAGCGGGAGTACCCGAAGCCGCTGCCGATCAGCACCCAGGTGCTGCTCGACCGCGAGCGCTGCGTGCTCTGCCAGCGGTGCACCCGGTTCTCCGAGGAGATCGCCGGGGACAAGTTCATCGACCTGATGGGACGCTCCTCGCACGAGGAGATCAACATCTACCGGGACGAGGAGTACGGCGAGGAGGGCGACGAGGGGGACGTCCCGTTCAACTCGTACTTCTCCGGCAACACCGTGCAGATCTGCCCGGTGGGCGCGCTCACCGGCGCGCAGTACCGGTTCCGGGCCCGCCCGTTCGACCTGGTCTCCACGCCCAGCGTCTGCGAGCACTGCTCGGCCGGCTGCGCGCAGCGCACCGACTGGCGGCGCGGCAAGGTGCTGCGCCGGCTGGCCGGCGACGACCCGGCGGTGAACGAGGAGTGGAACTGCGACAAGGGCCGCTGGGGCTTCCAGTACACCCGCGCGTTCGACCGGGTCAGCACGCCGATGGTGCGCGACGAGAAGACCGGTGAGCTGCGCGAGGCGTCCTGGAGCGAGGCGCTGACCCGGGCCGCCGAAGGGCTGCGCGCGGCCCGCGACGGCGCGACCGGCACGGCGGTGCTGACCGGCGGCCGGCTCACCGTCGAGGACGCCTACGCGTACGCGAAGTTCGCCCGCATCGCGCTGCACACCAACGACATCGACTTCCGGGCCCGGCCGGTCTCCCGCGAGGAGGCCGACTTCCTGGCCAGCAGCGTCGCCGGGGTCACCGACGTGACCTACACGGACGTGGAGAACGCGCCCGCCGTGGTGCTGGTCGGCCTGGAGCCGGAGGAGGAGTGCCCGATCCTCTTCCTGCGGCTGCGCAAGGCGTACCTGAAGAAGAAGCTCACCGTGTACGCGCTCGCGCCGTTCGCCACCCGCGGCCTGGAGAAGCTCGGGGCGAAGCTCGCCCGGGTGATGCCCGGCGAGGAGGCCGGCGTGCTGGCCGAGCACGCCACTGTGGCCGAGGCGCTGGGGCAGCCCGGCGCGATCCTGATCGTCGGCGAGCGCCTGGCCGAGGTGCCGGGCGGGCTGTCGGCGGCGGCGGACATCGCCCGGCGTACCGGTGCCCGGCTGGTCTGGGTGCCGCGGCGCGCGGGTGACCGCGGCGCTGTCGACGCGGGCTGCCTGCCGAACCTGCTCCCCGGCGGCCGGGTCGTCACCGAGCCGGCCGCGCGCGCGGAACTGGGCGAGGCGTGGGACATCCCGGCCGGGGTGATCCCCAGCCAGGCCGGCCGCGACACCGACGGGATCCTCACCGCCGCCGCGAACGGCCGGATCGGCGCCCTGGTGGTGGCCGGCGTCGACCCGGCCGACCTGGCCGACCCGCGCCTGGCCGAGACGGCCCTGGACGCGGTGCCGTTCCTGGTCAGCCTGGAACTGCGGATGAGCGCGGTGTCCCGCCGCGCCGACGTGGTCCTGCCGGTCGCGCCGGTGGTCGAGAAGTCCGGCAGCTTCCTGGACTGGGAGGGCCGGCTGCGCACGTTCGAGAAGGTGCTGGACACCGGCGCGATGACCGACGCCCGGATCCTCGACGCGATCGCCGCGCAGCTCGACGTGCGGCTCGGCACCGGTGACGTGCCGAGCATCCGCCGCGAGCTGGGCGCGCTGCCGCGTACCCGGGTCGAGCGGCCGTCGGCGCCCTCGGTCGAGCCGGCCGCCGTGCGGCAGCCCGGACCGGGCGAGGCAGTGCTCGCCACCTGGCACCAGCTGATCGACCTGGGCAGCCTCACCGACGGCGACGAGCACCTCGCCGGCACCGCCCGCCCGCCGGTGGTCCGGCTCGGCAAGGGCACCGCCGAGGCGCTGGGCGTGGCCGACGGTGACCCGGTCACGGTGGGCACCGACCGCGGCGCGATCACGCTGCCGGCGGCGATCACCGAGATGCCCGACGGCGTCGTCTGGCTGCCGACCAACTCACCCGGCTCCACCGTGCGGCGCGGCCTCGGCGCGACGTCCGGCGACGTGGTGAGCGTCTCCGCAGCCGGGAACGAAAGGTGGGTGCAGTGAACCCGGTCATCCTCGCGGCGCAGGACCCGACGCTTGCCGACTTCGGCAAGGATCCGTGGTTGCTGGTCCTCGGCAAGATCCTGTTCGCGTTCGTCGTCGCCGTGGCGGCCACGCTGCTCGGCGTCTGGTTCGAGCGCCGGGTCGTGGGCCGCATGGCGGTGCGGCCCGGCCCCAACCAGGCCGGTCCGTTCGGCCTGCTCCAGACGCTCGCCGACGGCGTGAAGCTGGCCTTCAAGGAGGACATCCTCCCGCGCAAGGCCGACAAGGTCGTCTACTTCTTCGCCCCGGTGATCTCCGTGGTCTGCGCGGTCACCGCGCTGTCGGTGATCCCGTTCGGTCCGATGGTGAGCATCTTCGGGCACCGGACTCCGCTCCAGGTCACCGACGTGTCGGTGGCGGTGCTGGTGGTGCTGGCCTTCTCCTCGCTCGCCGTGTACGGCATCGTGCTCGGCGGCTGGGCCAGCGGCTCCACCTACCCGCTGCTCGGCGGTCTGCGCTCGGCGGCCCAGCTGGTCTCGTACGAGGTCACCATGGGCCTGAGCGTGGTCGCGGTGTTCATGACCGCCGGCACCATGTCGACGAGCGGGATCGTCGCCGCGCAGGGCGACGGCACGCGGCTGAGCATCGGCGGCTTCGAGATCGCCGCGCCCGGCTGGTACGCGATCCTGCTGCTGCCCAGCTTCGTCATGTTCTTCATCGCCATCGTCGGTGAGACGAACCGGGCGCCGTTCGACCTGCCGGAGGCGGAGTCGGAGCTGGTGGCCGGTTTCCAGACCGAGTACAGCTCGCTGAAGTTCGCGCTGTTCATGCTCAGCGAGTACGTCGCGATGGTGACCATGTCGGCGTTCACCGTGACGCTGTTCCTCGGTGGCTGGCACGCGCCGTGGCCGATCACGATCTGGTCGGGCGCCAACGAGGGCTGGTGGCCGATGCTGTGGTTCTTCGGCAAGGTCATCATGCTGGTGTTCGTCTTCGTCTGGCTGCGCGGCACGCTGCCCCGGCTCCGGTACGACCAGTTCATGCGCTTCGGCTGGAAGGTGCTGCTGCCGCTGAACCTGGTCTGGATCATGGTGCTCGCCGGGCTGCGGTCGATCGAGGACTGGCAGGCCCGGGACCGGCTGCTCGTCACCGCCGTCGGCGCGGGCGTGCTGCTGCTGGCCACGCTGTTCTGGCCGTCGCGGAAGAAGGAGCCGAAGCCGTCGCTCCAGGAGCAGGCGGACACCCGGCCGTACGGCAGCTTCCCGCTGCCGCCGATGGATCTTCAGGTTCCGCCGAGCCCGCGTACGAAGCGCGTGCTCGCCGAGCGGGAGCCGGCCAACGTCGTCGCCGGCCCGGACTCCAGGGAGGTGTGACGTGGGCGCGATCACCGGAACGTTCAAGGGCTTCGGTGTCACCTTCTCGCACATGTTCAAGAAGGTCGTCACCACCGACTACCCGTTCAAGCCGCCGGTCTCGGCGCCGCGCTACCACGGGCGGCACATCCTCAACCGGCACCCGGACGGGCTGGAGAAGTGCATCGGCTGCGAGCTGTGCGCCTGGGCCTGCCCGGCCGACGCGATCTACGTGGAGGGTGGCGACAACACCGAGGAGCAGCGCTTCTCCCCGGGTGAGCGGTACGCCAGCACATACCAGATCAACTACGCCCGGTGCATCTTCTGCGGGCTCTGCATCGAGGCCTGCCCGACCCGTTCGCTCACCATGAGCAACGAGTACGAGCTGGCCCGGGACAACCGGCAGGACCTGATCTTCACCAAGGAGCAGCTGCTCGCGCCGCTGCTCGAAGGCATGGAGCAGCCGCCGCACCCGATGCGGCTGGGCGACAGCGAGAAGGACTACTACGTCGGCGCGCTCACCAACCCGGGCACCTCGGCCGGTGCCGAGCGCTCGCCGATGGGCCCCGGCCGGTACCAGGTGGAGGAGCACCCCGGTGTGACCTTCCCCGGCGCCGAGCAGGCCGAGCAGCGGTCCGCCGCCGCGGCGGGCAAGGAGGACAAGGCATGACCTCGGCAACGGTGCTCGCCGCCGCCGGACAGGTGTCCGGGGGTGAGGAGGTCACCTTCTGGATCCTCGCGCCGCTGGCCCTGCTCGGGGCGGTCGGCATGGTGTGGGCCCGCAACGCGGTCCACTCCGCGCTCTGGCTGGTGCTGACCATGCTCTGCCTGGGCGTGTTCTACGTGCTCCAGGCCGGGCCGTTCATCGGCATGGTGCAGATCATCGTCTACACCGGCGCGATCATGATGCTGTTCCTGTTCGTGCTGATGCTCGTCGGCCGGGACGCGTCCGACTCGCTCATCGAGACGCTGCGCGGCCAGCGTGTCGCCGCCGTGGTCCTCGGGCTCGGCTTCGCCGGCCTGGTCGGCACCGGCCTCCACCGCGCGCTCGACGGCGTCCAGGCGGCCGGGCTCGACCAGGCCAACGCCGAGGGCAACGTGCAGGGCATCGCCCGGCTGCTGTTCACCAAGTACGTCTTCGCCTTCGAACTGACCTCGGCGCTGCTGATCACCGCCGCCGTCGGCGCGATGGTGCTGGCGCACGTGGAGCGGCGCAAGGCGGACCGGATGGACCAGATCGCCACCATGAAGGCGCGGTTCCGCCCCGGCAACTACCCCGGACCGAAGCCCGGCCCGGGTGTCTACGCCACGTCCTCCTCGGTGGCCACCCCGGCCCGTCTGCCCGACGGCCGGCTGACCGACCGCAGCATCCCGGAGATCATGCCGGTGCGTGAGCTGACGGCCGAGGAGACCGCACCGAAGGGGACTGATCGGTGAGCGCGAGGAGTGCAGCGAAGCGGAGCCCCGCAGTCGCGAACGAAAGGCTGGCACGGTGACCCCGGACTACTACCTCATCCTCGCGGCGGTGCTGTTCACCATCGGCGCCGTGGGCGTGCTGGTCCGGCGCAACGCGATCGTGCTGTTCATGTGCATCGAGCTGATGCTCAACGCGGCCAACCTGACCCTGGTCACGTTCAGCCGGATCAACGGCGACCTGAACGGCCAGATCATGGCGTTCTTCGTGATGGTGGTGGCGGCGGCCGAGGTCGTGGTCGGGCTCGCGATCATCATGGCGATCTTCCGGACCCGGCGCTCGGCCAGCGTCGACGACGCCAACCTGCTGAAGTACTGAGGGGCTCGTGGTGGAACAGATTCTGACGATCGCCCAGTCTGAGCCAGCCGAAGCCGTCACCTTCGCCACGGCGGACGGGATGCTGGGCAGTGTCTGGCTGCTGGTGGCGATCCCGCTGGTCAGCGCGGCGATCCTGCTGCTGCTCGGCAAGCGGGCCGACCGCTGGGGCCACTGGCTGGGCGTGGGCGCCATCGGCGCCGCCTTCGTGCTCGGGCTCACCTACTTCCTCCAGCTCCGCGGGCTGGAGAACAAGCAGGTTGAGCTGAGCCTCTGGGACTTCATGGCGGTCGGCGACCTGCGGGTGGACTTCGGTCTGCTCTTCGACCCGCTGGCCGCGGTCTTCGTCCTGCTGATCACCGGGGTGGGCTTCCTGATCCACCTCTACGCCGTGGAGTACATGGCGCACGACGCGGGCCGGCGGCTGTTCTTCGCGTACTTCAACCTGTTCGTCGCCGCCATGCTCCTGCTGGTGCTCGGCAACAACTACGTGATGCTCTACTTCGGCTGGGAGGGCGTCGGCCTGGCGTCGTACCTGCTGATCTCCTTCTGGTACGGGCGGCCCAGCGCGGCCACCGCCGGCAAGAAGGCGTTCCTGATGAACCGGGTCGGCGACGCCGGCCTGGCCATCGGCATCTTCATCATGTTCGCCATGCTCGGCACCACCCAGTACGACGAGGTGTTCAACGGGGTCGGCTCGCTGACCTCGACCACCGTGCTGGTGCTCGGCCTGCTGCTCCTGCTCGGCGCCGCCGGCAAGTCCGGCCAGTTCCCGCTCCAGGCGTGGTTGCCGGACGCGATGGAGGGCCCGACCCCGGTGTCCGCGCTCATCCACGCGGCCACCATGGTCACCGCCGGCGTCTACCTGATCGCCCGCTCCAACGCGATCTTCTCGGCCAACGAGACGCTCCAGCTCGTCGTGGTCAGCGTCGGCGCGCTCACGCTGCTGATGGGCTGCATCATCGGCGCGGCCAAGGACGACATCAAGCGCGTGCTGGCCTGGTCGACGGTGAGCCAGATCGGCTACATGTTCCTGGGCGTCGGTCTCGGCGGCGGCGCGTACGCGCTGGCCATCGTGCACCTGCTGGCGCACGGCTTCTTCAAGGCCAACATGTTCCTCGGCGCCGGCTCGGTCATGCACGGCATGAACGACCAGGTGGACATCCGCCGCTTCGGCGGGCTGTCCAAGTACATGAAGGTCACCTGGCTGACGTTCATGATGGGCTGGCTCGCCATCATCGGCATGTTCCCGTTCTCCGGCTACTTCTCCAAGGAGCCGATCATCGTGGCCGCGTTCGAGCGGGAGGGCTGGACGGCCTGGCTGTTCGGCATGGCCGCACTGCTCGGCGCCGGGCTCACCGCGTTCTACATGACGCGGCTGTTCGTGCTCACGTTCCACGGCCCGAAGCGCTGGACCGAGGACATCGAGCACCCGCACGAGTCGCCGAAGCTGATGACCGTCCCGCTGATCCTGCTGGCGATCGGCTCGGTCGGCGCGGGCTTCCTGCTCGCCACCTCCGTGCCGGACTGGCTCACCGCCACCAACGGTCTCGCCGCCGAGAGCGGGGAGCACGCGCCGGTGCTGGCGCACTGGCTGCTCACCGCGCTGTCGCTGCTGGTCACCGTGCTGGGCGCCGGGCTGGCCTGGTTCCTGTTCCGCGCCGGCACGGCCACCGAGCCGCAGCCGGCCGGCGTGGTGGTCACCGCCGCCCGCCGGAACCTCTACACGGACGCCTTCAACGAGGCGGTCTTCGAGAAGCCGGGCATCTTCCTCACCCGGGCGCTGGTGTTCCTCGACAACCGGGGCGTCGACGGGCTGGTCAACGGCTTGGCCGCCGCCGTGGGCGGGGGCTCGGGCCGGCTCCGGCGGCTCCAGACCGGCTTCGTGCGGTCGTACGCGACCTCGATCCTGACCGGCGCGCTGCTCGTGGTGGCGGCGTTCCTGGCGGTGCAGGCGGGGTGGCTGGCGTGATCGACAGCAACGCGGCCGCCCCCGCCGGCGGGCCACGCAGTCACGACGGAGGTAAGGCCGAATAATGTCCAACTTCCCGTTCCTCTCGGTGCTGACCGTGGCGCCGCTGGTCGGCGCACTGGTGGTGGCACTGCTGCCCCGCAGCCGCCCGGATCTGGCCAAGCTGGTGGCGTTCGGCTGGTCGCTGCTGGTGCTGGTGCTCTCGGTGGTGATGTGGTTCGCCTTCTCCACCGGTGGTGACCGGTTCCAGTTCCGCGAGTCGTACCCGTGGATCCCGAACTGGGGCGTGAACTTCACCTTCGAGGTGGACGGCATCGCGCTGGTCATGCTGATGCTGATCGCGATCCTGGTGCCGCTGGTGATCCTGGCGTCCTGGCACGACGCCGAGGCGTCGAAGCGCTCGGTGCCCGCGTACTTCGCGCTGCTGCTCGTCCTCGAGTGCACGATGATCGGCGTCTTCGCCGCCGCCGACGTCTTCCTGTTCTACGTGTTCTTCGAGGTCATGCTGGTGCCGATGTACTTCCTGATCGGCAGCTACGGCGGCCACCAGCGGCAGTACGCGGCGGTGAAGTTCTTCCTCTACTCGCTGGTCGGCGGTCTGTTCATGCTGGCCGCGGTGATCGGCCTCTGGGTGGTCGGCGGGAAGACCTTCGACTGGCAGACGCTGAGCCAGGCGGAGTTCGCCACCGACACGGCCCGCTGGCTGTTCCTCGGCTTCTTCGTCGCCTTCGCGATCAAGGCGCCGTTCTTCCCGTTCCACACCTGGCTGCCGGACGCCGGTGGCGCGGCTCCGGCCGGTGCCGCCGCGCTGCTGGTCGGCGTGCTGGACAAGGTCGGCACGTTCGGCATCCTGCGTTACTGCCTCCCGCTGTTCCCGGAGGCGTCGCGGTGGTTCGCGCCGTGGGCGCTGGCGCTCGGCGTCATCGGCATCATCTACGCCGCGCTGCTGGCGGTCGGCCAGAACGACCTGAAGCGGCTGGTGTCGTACACCTCGATCGCGCACTTCGGGTTCATCGGCGTCGGCATCTTCGCGTTCACCACCCAGGCCGGCACCGGCGCGGTGCTCTACATGCTCAACCACGGTCTGGCCACCGGCCTGCTGTTCCTCGTGGTCGGCATGCTGATCGCCCGGCGCGGCTCGGCGCTGATCAGCGACTTCGGCGGCGCCGGGAAGCTGGTGCCGGTGCTCGCCGGTGTGCTCTTCTTCGCCGGTCTGGCCTCGCTGGCGCTGCCGGGCACCGCGCCGTTCGTCTCGGAGTTCCTGGTGCTGATCGGCACGTTCACCGTCAACAAGCCGGTCGCGGTGATCGCCACGCTCGGCATCATCCTGGCGGCGGCGTACGTCCTGTGGATGGTGCAGCGCACCACGCAGGGCACGTTGAACCCGGCGCTGACCGAGGTCGAGGGCATGCGCCGCGACCTCACCCTGCGCGAGAAGGTGGTCGTCGCGCCGCTGATCGCGCTGATCGTGCTGCTCGGCTTCTACCCGAAGCCGGTCACCGATGTCATCAACCCCGCCGTCCAGGCGACCATGCAGGACGTCGGCAAGTCCGATCCCGCCCCTGAGGTCGGCAGCGTCCAGGAGGCCGCAAAATGACCGAGCTCAAGCTGCCGTCGATCGACTACGCGGCGCTCGCTCCCATCCTGATCATGCTGGGCGCGGCGCTGCTCGGGGTCCTGGTCGAGGCGTTCGTGCCGCGCCGCCTGCGCAACGTGGTGCAACTCGGGCTCGCCCTGGTGGCGATGCTCGCCGCGATCGTCATGGTGATCCTGAACGCCGACGACCGGCTGATCACCGTCGGCGGCGCCATCGCGATCGACGGGCCGACGCTGTTCCTCCAGGGCGCCATCCTGGTGCTCGCAGTGATGGCGCTGCTGCTGGTCGGCGAGCGCACGGTGGAGCGGGGCGGCGCCTTCGTGGCGCACGCCGCCGTCACCGCCGAGTCGGCGGAGGACCGGCGGCAGGCCGAGGGCGTCGGTGGCGCCACCGAGGTCTACCCGCTGATGTCGTTCGCGATCGGCGGCATGCTGATCTTCGTGGCGGCCAACGACCTGCTGACCATGTTCATCGCGCTGGAGGTCTTCTCGCTGCCGCTCTACCTGCTCTGCGCGCTGGCCCGCCGCCGGCGTCTGCTGAGCCAGGAGGCGGCGCTGAAGTACTTCATGCTCGGCGCGTACGCCTCAGCGTTCTTCCTGTTCGGTGTCGCCCTGATCTACGGCTTCACCTCGGGGATCCCGGGTCGCGGGGCGGGTGTCGACTTCGCCACCGTGCACGCCGCGGTGACCGATTCGCCGTCCAGCCCGGTACTGCTGTTCGCGGGCATGGCGCTGCTCGCCATCGGCCTGCTGTTCAAGGCCGCCGCCGCGCCGTTCCACGTCTGGACGCCGGACGTCTACCAGGGCGCGCCGACCCCGATCACCGGCTTCATGGCGGCCTGCACCAAGGTCGCGGCGTTCGGCGCGCTGCTGCGCGTCTTCCACGTCGCGTTCGCCGGGGCCTCCTGGGACTTCACGCCGGTGCTCGGCGCGATCGCGGTGCTGACCATGCTGGTCGGCGCGGTACTGGCGGTCACCCAGACCGACATCAAGCGCCTGCTGGCGTACTCGTCGATCGCGAACGCCGGCTACCTGCTCGTCGGTGTGCTGGCGCCGAGCCGTGAAGGGCTCTCCGGCACCATGTTCTACCTGGCCGCGTACGGCTTCTCGGTGCTCGCCGCGTTCGCCGTGGTGACGCTGGTGCGCGACGCCGACGGGGAGGCCACCCACCTGTCCCGCTGGGCCGGGCTGGGCCGCCGCTCGCCGTTCTTCGCGGCGATCTTCACGTTCATCCTGCTGGCCTTCGCCGGTATCCCGCTGACCAGCGGCTTCACCAGCAAGTTCGCGGTCTTCGGCCCGGCCCTGGAGGCCAACCAGGCGTGGCTGGTGATCGCCGGCGTGCTGACCAGCATGGTGCTGGCCTTCCCGTACCTGCGGGTCGTGGTGATGATGTGGCTGTCCGAGCCGGGCGAGTCCACTCCGACGGTGACCGTGCCGGGCGCGCTCACGTCGGCCGCGCTGGTCATCGGCGTGCTCGCCACGCTGGTCCTCGGCGTGGTGCCCGGCCCGCTGCTCGACCTGACCACCGGTGCCGCCGAATTCGTCAGATGACAACGGTGATCCCACCGGGGGCCGGCACGCCGTGGCGTGCCGGCCCCCGGCGTATCCCCGTCGACGAGCAGGTCGAACGGGTGTGGCATGGTTGAGGACGTGGCGAACCCGGCTGGCGAGCGTTCAGGTCAGTTCGGCGCGCTCGGCCTGCACCTCGCCGACCCGCGCGTCGAAGCCTCAGTGCTGGGCGTGCTCGACCGGGTCGAGGCGAGCCTGCGGGCGAGCGTGGCGAGCGCCGACCCGCTGGTGACCAAGGCGTCCCGCCATCTGGTCGAGGCCGGCGGCAAGCGGTTCCGCCCTCTGCTGGTGGCGCTCGGCGCCCAGTTCGGCGACCCGGACGCCGCCCAGGTCGTCCCCGCCGCCGTGGTGATGGAACTCACCCACCTGGCGACCCTCTACCACGACGACGTCATGGACGAGGCCGCAGTGCGTCGTGGCGCCCCGAGCGCCAACTCCCGCTGGACCAACTCGGTGGCCATCCTGGTCGGCGACTACCTCTTCGCCCGGGCCGCGGACATCGCCGCCGACCTGGGCCCCGATGCGGTACGCCTCCAGGCGCGCACGTTCGCCCGGCTGGTGCACGGCCAGATCGCCGAGACGGTCGGCCCGCGCGACACCGACCCGGTCGCGCACTACCTGCACGTGATCGCCGAGAAGACCGGCTCGCTCATCGCCACCTCGGCCCGCTTCGGTGGCATGTTCGGCGGCGCGGCGCCCGCGCACGTCGAGGCCCTGGCCGAGTACGGCGAGATCATCGGCGTCGCGTTCCAGCTCTCCGACGACCTGCTGGACATCGCCAGCGAGTCGGTCCAGTCCGGCAAGACACCCGGCACCGACCTGCGCGAGGGCGTACCCACCCTGCCGGTGCTCTACGCGATGGCCTCCGACGACGCGGACGCGGCGAGCGTACGGCTGCGCGAGCTCCTGGCCACCGGCCCGCTGGTGGACGACGCCCTGCACGCCGAGGCGCTGGGCCTGCTGCGGGAGTCCCCGGCGCTCAAGCGTGCCCGGGAGACGGTGCGCAGCTACGCCGAGGACGCACGGGCCCGGCTGGCTCCGCTCCCCGAGGGCCCGGCGCGTCGCGCGCTGGAGTCGCTCTGCGACTACATCGCCGACCGCACCAGCTGACCCCCACTCTCCCTCGCCCGCTCGGGCTCTCACCGCCCGTCCGGGCTCTCGTGGATCATGAAGTTGACGGTCGCCCACCCGGCGTGTCGCGCCGCTAACTTCATGATCGTCGCGACGGGGCTCGGGGTCGGGGCGGACGGTCAGGGAAGAGCGGGGGTGGGGCGCAGGAGGCGGGCGCCCAGCAGCATCAGGAGGGCGGCCAGGAGCATCGCTGCGGCGGCCGTGAGCCACATCGCCGGGTAGCCCGCCGCTCCGGCCAGCGCGCCCAGCCCGAGCGGGCCCAGACAGCCGCCCGCGTACACGCCGGTCTGGGTGATCGAGGTGGCGGCGGCCGGGGCCTGCAGGTGGAGGCGGACCACGGCGAAGTTCATCAGCCCCGGCCAGGCCCAGCCGAGACCGAAGCCGAGCACCACGCCCACGACCAGCGGTGCCGAACCGCTCACCGCGAGCAGGATCAGGCCGATCGAGCCGGTCAGCAGCATCCCGGCGATCAGCCCGACGTGCCCGCTGGTGCGCCGGTCGGCCAGCCAGCCGACGCCGACCCGGGCGAGCACGCACACCACGCTGCCCAACGTCAGCGTCAGCCCGGCCAGGCCGGGGGAGAGGCCCCGCGCCGCCGACGAGTCGACCAGGAACGTGCCGAGGGCGTTCGCCGCGGCGGCCGCGAGCGTCGCGGCCACCCCGATCACCACGAGCGGGCCGGTGCCGCCGGGACGGCGGCCGGAGGCGGTCCGGGCCCGCCGGTCCCGCCCGGACCGGGGTACGGCCGGCAGCGCCGCGAGCGCGGCCACGGCGGCCGCCACGAACGCCCAGCGCCAGCCGGCGGTGAGCGCGACTGTGGGTACCGCCAGACCGGCCAGCAGCGTGGCGGCCGGTACGGCGGCCTGCTTCACGCCGAACGAGAGGCCCTGCCGGTGGGCGGGTACGTGCTCGGCGAGCGCGGCGTTGCTGGCGAGCTGCCCGAGGGCGTTGGCGGCGGCGCTGAGGGCCAGCAGCGCCACCAGGACCGGATACGACCGGGCGAGCCCGGCCACGGCGAGCAGCGAGGCGGCGGAGAGCAGGACGGCGGCCCGGGCGACCGGTGCCGGGCCGAAGCGCTCGACCAGGGTGCCGGAGGGCACCGATGCGAGCGCGCTCACGCCGAAGTAGATCGAGACGGCCAGGCCCAGCCCGGCCGGGCTGAAGCGGAGTTCGTCCGCGAGCTGGACGGCGAGCCCACCGACCAGGAAGACGGGCAGGACGCACACGATCGTGGTGAGCGTGGCGCCGGCGCCGACCGTGACGGCGTGGCGGGACGCCGGAGGGGCGGCTCGCGAAACTGTTTCAGTCATCGCGAGCACACCTTACGCCGAACGTTTTGGCTGCTCATCGTGTCCGTCGACACACGTTCCGTGTCCGGTCTTCTGGCATCCTCCATCCGAACAGGCATTTCGCACTCGGCCGGTTTTTCATATGGTGTAAGTCCCCGGCGGCGGAGGTGGTTGTGCGCGACCCCTTGGCGGAACCCTCGGACCTGATCCGCAGCGTGTCACGCGCGCTTCGAGTCCTTGAGTCGGTCGGCCGTGCGCCGAGAGGGCTCACCGTGAAGCAGATCGCCCGGCGCTGCGAGCTGACCGTCGCCACCACCTACCACCTGGTGCGCACGCTCGCGTACGAGGGCTACGTGATCCGGCGCGAGGACGGGACGTACATCGTGGGGTTGGAGGTGGCCGACCGCTACCGCGAGCTGGTCACCGCGTTCCGGGGGCCGCCTGCGGTGGGCGAGGCGCTGCGCCGCGCGGCGTCGGACACCGGCTGGAGCCACTACCTCGGCCGTTTCGTCGGCGGGCAGGTGGCGGTGACCGCGTCCGCCGAGGGGCCGCGCTCGCCCTACATGGAAGACCTGGTGCCGGGCTTCGACGAGGGCGCGCACGCCACCGCGCTCGGCAAGAGCCTGCTCGCCACGCTCACCACCGAACAGCGTTTCCGCTACCTGCGCGAGTACGGCATGCGCCCGTTCACCACCGCCACCCTCACCACGGTCGAGGCGTTCGAGGCCGACCTGGCCGCCGGGGACCGGCGTGGCATGCAGCTGGAGCTGGGGCAGTTCCGGCAGGGCGTGGCGTGCGCCGCGGTGCTCGTGGCCCCGGACAAGGACATCGAGCGCCGGGTGGTGCTGGCCTGCGCGCTGCCGGCCGGCGAGATGATGACCTCCGCCCGGGTGGTCCGCGCCAAGCTGCTCACCGCCGCCCGCGCCATCGCCGACGGAATCGCCTCGGAGAACTGACGAGCCGCACGCCGTCGCCGGCGGCATCGCCGCCGAGAACTGACGCGGGGCCGCCGACCCGGTGGGTCGACGGCCCCGCGCGGAGCGGTCCAGCGCCGGACCGCTCCCGGGATGGGTCAGCTACCGACCGGGCCGCCGTCGAGGCGCCAGGTGACCACCACGCCGGGCTTGGCGAAGTCGCCGTCCGGCCAGGTGGAGGCGGGGTTCTCCACCGACGCGCCGGTGACCTCGCCCGGGTGCTGCACGGCCACGAACACCGAGCGGTTGTCGCCGGTGATGAACGGGCCGCAGGTCTCCGCGCCCAGCGGCACGGTGAGGAACTGCTTCAGGTGGCCCCGCTCCGGACCCTCGACAGCCGTGGCGAACAAGCCGTCGTTACTGCCCAGCGCGTTGCCGTCGGTCGAGATCCACAGGTTGCCGGTGGCGTCGAAGGCGACGTTGTCCGGGCAGGAGATCGGCGAGACCTTCGTCTTGTCGTACCCGGCGAAGTAGGTGGAGGCGTCGGCCGGATCGCCGCAGACGATCGGCAGCGACCAGGCGAAGGTCTCGGCGGTGTTGTCGCCGCGGTCCTCGACCAGCTCCAGGATCTGCCCGTGCCGGTTGCTGTTGCGCGGGTTCGCCTCGTCGGCTGGGGCCTTGCCGGCCTTGCCGCGGTCGCTGTTGTTGGTCAGCGCCACGTAGACCTTGCCGGTGAGCAGGCTCGGCTCCACGTCCTCGGGCCGGTCCATCTTGGTCGCGCCGACCTTGTCCCCGGCCAGCCGGGTGAAGGTGAGCACGTCCGCGGCGGTCATGCCGTCGACGTACGAGCGGTTGCCGCTGACCAGCTTGATCCAGCGGCCGCGGCCGCCGAACCCGCCGTCGGCCGGGAGCGTGCCGGAACCGTCGATCTCGGCGGCCGGGCTGTCGCCCTCGATCTTCGCGACGTAGAGCGTGCCCGACTCCAGCAGCGTCAGGTTGTGCCGCCGCGCCACCGAGGACCTGCCCGGCATGAACTTCTTGTCCGAGACGAACTTGTAGAGGTAGTCGAAGCGCTCGTCGTCGCCCATGTACGCGACCACCCGGCCGTTGCGCGCCACGATGACGTTCGCGCCCTCGTGCTTGAACCGGCCCAGCGCGGTGTGCTTGCGCGGCTTGGCCTGCGGGTCGAACGGGTCGATCTCGACGACCCAGCCGAACCGGTTCGCCTCGTTGGGGTGCTTGGCCAGGTCGAACCGCTCGTCCGCCCGCTCCCACTTGCGGCTGCCGCTCGGGTGGCGCACGTCGGTCGGGATGCCGTACCGGGCCAGCTTCGGCTTCTGCTCCTCCGGCGCGCCGTCGCCGCCGACGAAGTACTGGTTGAAGTTCTCCTCGCCGGAGAGCACGGTGCCCCACGGGGTGACGCCACCGGCGCAGTTGTTGAGCGTGCCGATCACCGTCCGGCCCTTCGGGTCGGCGGCGGTACGCAGCCACGCCGAGCCTGCGGCCGGGCCGGTCAGCTCGAACTTCGTGGCCAGCGCGGTGACCCGGCGGTTGTACTCGCGCCGGCCGCGTCGTACCGGCTGCCACTGCCCGGTGTTCTCCACCCGCTCCAGCTCCACCACGGACATGCCGTGCGCGGCCATCGCCACCCGCACCTGCTCCACCGTGAGCGCGTCCTGGCTGGTGAAGCCGGGGAACATCAGATCCTCGTTGGTGTACTCGTGGTTCACCACGAGCAGCGCGCGCCGACGGTCG
Source organism: Micromonospora sp. WMMB482 (assembly GCF_019038635.1). Taxonomy (NCBI): domain Bacteria; kingdom Bacillati; phylum Actinomycetota; class Actinomycetes; order Micromonosporales; family Micromonosporaceae; genus Micromonospora; species Micromonospora sp. WMMB482. The sequence continues at coordinate 2,817,253 of NZ_JAHOPD010000020.1, forward strand.
ATCGGGAGTACGCCGACGAAGTCGTTGTTGTAGCCGAACTGCTTGGACTGGGCGGCGGCGGTCTGCCGGCCGAGGCTGAACGCGGGCGCGCCGGGCACGACCTCGTCACCCCAGCGGATCACCACGGAGTGGTCGTACCCGTTCGGGACCACGAGGGTGTCGAGCTTGTTCGGCGGGATCGGCTTGAACGTCAGCGCGCCGCTACCCGGGCGGCCCGCTCCGGCAGCGGCGACCTCGCCGCCGCCGGGTGCGGGCGGGGCGGCGGGGGCCGCGGCGGCCGGCGCGGCGCCGGCGAGCGCGCCCGCGGCGGCGCCGCCGAAGCCGAGCACCAGCGCGCCGACCGCGCCGGCGCGGACCACGCCGCGCCGGGAGATCTCGGTGTCGACCACGTCGCCGAAGTACGGGTTGTCGGTCGGGTTGGGCACCGGGTGGTCACACGCGTTGCCGCACCGGTACAGACAGGTCATCGCGTCGCGGCTGCCGTGGCGGGTGCCACCCAGCAGCGGAAGCAGGCGAGGCCGGTCGCTCATGAGGTGGAGCCTCCTGATCTCAACGTCGGAAGGCGCACGGCTGATCGGCCCGCGCGCTCACCCGCCGGACGCTGCCAGGGCACGGTGAGCGGCGATCGGCCCGGACCTGAACCGGACGTGAACAGCTCCGCGCTGACCTGCGGATGAACCGTTCGGCGTTACGGCACGTATGGAAGGGCGAACGCATCGCCGGTTTCCCCGCCGCCGGAAGCGAGGTACCGCCATCAGCGACCACGACGCCCAACTGCTGCGTGCCCTGCACGACGAGCATGCCGACGCGCTGTACGCGCACGCCCTGCGGCTGGTGAACGGCGATCGGACGCGCGCCGAGGACCTGGTGCAGGAGACGCTGCTGCGTGCCTGGCGGCACCCCGAGTCGCTGGACCCGCGGCGCGGCTCGGTACGCGCCTGGCTGTTCACCACGGCGCGGAACCTCGCGATCGACGCGTGGCGGCGGCGCTCGGCCCGGGTGGGCGAGGTGTACACGGACGAACTGCCGGAGACCGCCGAGACGGTCGACGAGACCGAGCGCGCGGTGGAGGCGTGGACCGTCGCGGAGGCGCTCAACCGGCTCAGCCCGACCCACCGGGAGGTGCTGGTCGAGTGCTTCTACCAGGGGCGTTCGGTGGCGGAGGCGGCGGCGCGGCTGGGCGTACCGCCGGGCACGGTGAAGTCGCGTACCCACTACGCGCTGCGCTCACTACGGTTGGCGCTGGCCGAGATGGGGGTGACCGGATGACACGCTGCGAGTTCGCGCACGACGACGGGGCGTACGTGCTCGGCGCCCTCGCCCCGGCGGACCGGGTCGCCTACGAGCGGCACCTGGCCGGGTGCGCGCAGTGCCGGGAGGCGGTGGCCGAGATCGCCGTGCTGCCCGGTCTGCTGGGGCGGCTCGACCCGGCCGGGCTGGAGCAGTTCCTGGAGGTCGGGCCGGAGACGTCGCGGGTGCCCGCGCTGCTCGACGCCGCGCGCGAGCGCAAGCGCCGAGACCGGTCCCGCTCCCGCCGGCGGTACGCGCTGACAGCGCTCGCCGCCGCCGCGCTCGCCGTGCTGGCGGGCGTCGGGGTGGGGCTCGTGCAGTCGCCGGCCGAGCCGGCCAAGCCGCCGGTGACGCTGGCCTCCATGCGGCCGGTGGCCGGTACGGTGCCGGTGCACGCCGAGGTGGGGCTGACCGAGACGCCGTGGGGCACCGAGGTCACCATGCACTGCGGGTACGACAGGCGGGCCGGGCACCGGGAGGCGTACACGTTCCGGCTGGTGGCGCACGGCCCGGACGGCGCGACGGAGCAGATCGGCTCGTGGCTCGCCGCCCCCGGCGACGACCTGCGCTTCTCCGGCGTGACCCGCTTCACCAAGGGTGAGCTGGTCCGCCTGGAGCTGCTCCGAGGCGCGAATTCCCCCGTCCTGGCCTACGACCTCCGCTGAGGCCCTTTCTCCCCGGCGATCTTGCACTTGCGGCCCTCGGCGCGGGTGTTGTCACCCGTTTCGCCGGGGCGGCAACTGCAAGATCAGCGGGGAGAAAGGATGGGGGGCGCGGTGCGGGCGGCCTGGCGGGTGCGGTGGGAGTGGCGCAGGGCGTCGGCGGTGAAGACCACCAGGGCGAGCCAGACCAGGGCGAATCCGGCCAGCCGGGCCGGCGGCATCGGCTCGTGGAAGATCAGCACGCCGCAGCCGAGCTGGAGGATCGGGGCGAGGTACTGGAGCATGCCGACAGTGGACAGCGGCAGCCGGTTCGCCGCCCCGGCGAACAGCAGCAGCGGGATCGCGGTGGCGGCGCCGGCGAGCACCAGCAGCCCGGTGTGCCCGGCCGAGACGTGCCCGAACGTCGAGTCGCCGCGCGCCGACAGCCACCCCAGGTACGCCATGGCGGGCAGCGCCAGCACCGCCGACTCGACGAACAGCCCTTCCGTGGCGGGCAGCGCGAGCCGCTTCTTGACCAGGCCGTAGCCGGCGAAGCTGAACGCCAGGGTGAGCGCCAGCCAGGGCAGGCGGCCGTAGTCGACGGTGAGCACCGCCACCGCGAGCGCGCCGACGCCGAGTGCCGCCCACTGTGCCCGGCGCAGCCGTTCCCGCAGCACGAGCACGCCGAACAGCACCGAAACCAGCGGGTTGATGAAGTAGCCGAGCGCCGTCTCCACCACCCGGTCGGAGTTCACGCCGTAGATGTACGTGCCCCAGTTGACGGCGATCAGCGCGGCGGCGAGCCCGATGCCGGCGAGCGCCCGGGGCCGCCGGGCCAGCTTGCGCAGGAAGTCGGCGTGCCGCGTGGCGGCCAGCAGCAACGCCACGAACGCCACCGACCAGAGGATCCGGTGCGCGAGGATCTCCACCGGCCCGGCCGGGCGCAGCAGCTTCAGGTAGAGCGGGAAGAAACCCCAGATCAGGTACGCGCCGACGCCGTACAGGTAGCCGAGCCGGAGCTGGTTCACCGCTCCACAGTAAGTGGTGAACCGCTCTCCTGGTCCTTATCGGTGACCGGCGTCACCCGCTGATCCAGCTCCATCCACCGATCCGCCGCGACCGGCCGGAAGCCGATCTTCGCGTAGACCCCGTGCGCGTCCAGCGTGGCCAGCAGGATCCGGGGTACGCCCAGCTCGCCCAGGTGGTCGCGGACCGCTCCGGCCAGCCAGGTGCCGAGCCCGCGACCCCGTTCGGCCGGGTCCACGTACACGTCGCAGAGCCAGGCGAACGTGGCGCCGTCGGTGACCACCCGCGCGACCGCGACCTGCCGTCCGTCGGCCAGCCGGTAGACGCCGAAGCCGACCGAGCCGGCGAAGGCGCGCACCACCGTCTCCCGGTCCCGCCCCAGCGCCCAGTACGCGTCGGTGGCGAGCCAGACGTGCACCCGGTCCAGGTCGATCCGGTCCGGGTCGGTGCTGATCTCGTAGCCGTCCGCGCGCGTCACTGTGAACACTCGGCCGAGGCTAGTACCCCCGCCCCGCACCCTCGCCAGCCAATTCTCCGCTGCTGGCCTGGTGGCCCCGGCCGGTCGCCACGGCGGCCGGCCGGGGCCCGATGTCAGTCGCGGTCGAGGACGGCGCCGAGGATCCAGGTGACGATGCCGACGAAGAGCGCACCCAGCACCGCCTCCGGCCAGAACCCGTCCACGTGGAAGGGCAGTCCGGCCTCACCGGCGATCCAACTGGTGAGCAGGAAGAGCAGGCCGTTCACGACCAGCGCGATCAGGCCGAGGGTCAGCAGGTAGAAGCCGCACCCCACGGTCTTGATGATCGGCTGGAGCACCGCGTTCACCACGCCGAAGATGACCGCGACGAGCACCAGCGTGATCACCGTCTCGGTGGCCGAGCCGGAGTCGAGCGAGATGCCCGGGATGAGCAGGGTGGCGAGCCAGAACGCCACCGCCGTCGAACCCACGCGAATCAGAAGACCCTTCAGGAAACCCATGGCCGGGATCGTGCCACGGCCGTACCACCAGGGGAAGTCGCGTGGCCCGTCAGTGCCGGGCGGGTCGGCCGACCAGTTGCGACTCGACAGGCGTGGGCGAGAGCAGCGCCCACCGCAGGGCCCGCCGGTTGACCACCGCCACCATGTCGTCTCGGATCCGGGTCAGCCACTCCGCGGAGCCGCCCAGACCCAGCGCCGCGCCCGCCAGCGCGGCCTCGTCCGGATCGAGCGGCTGCAGGACCGCCAGGTCGGCGCGGGCCAGCGCGGGCGTGTCGGCCGGGGTCAGTTCGTCGCGGACCACCAGCACCGACTGCCAGGCGGCTGCCGGTCCGGCCTCCGGCGGCACCGGCCCGGCGTCCACCACCACCAGCAGCGGGTGCAGCGGCGAGCCGGGCGCGCCACCGACCGGACGGCCCGGCGGGAGCAGCGGTACGCCACCGCCGACCGTCCCGACACCCCGCACGAACGGTTCCCAGAACCGGGGACGGCCGGTCTGCACCACCACGCGCGCGCCGAGCGCCAGCGCCCGCAGCACGAGCAACTGCGCCGCGGGCACACCGCCGACGAGCAGCACCCGGGTCGTGGCCGGGCGGAACAGGCGGACGGTGAGCGCAGCGCCGTGCCGGTTCGCACCCACCATCAGGCCGGCGGTGGCCGGGGGCAGGTCGAGTGCGGGTGGCGGCGACCCGGCCGGGGAGGCGGCCCCACCGGACACCGCCAACGGCAGCGTGGCGGCCAGCCCGGCCAGGTGCTCACCGTCGAGGCGGCGCCACTCGCCACCGACGTCACCCGCGATCCGGCGCAGCGTGCGTTCGGCCGTCGACAGTTCGGCCGCGCTCCCGGCTGCCACCCGTACCGCCAGCTCGGCCGGGACCGGTGCGCTGCCGGTGCGCGGACCGGCGGTGAGCGCGACTGTGGTGGCGGTGGCCGGCAGCGCGAGCAGCCGTCCCACCAGCCCCCGGGCCGCCTCGCCACGCGGATCCGGCCACCGGCGCAGTCGCCAGGTGGCCTGCGTCAGGCCACCCACCGTGAGCTGGGGCCAGGTCTCCCGTACCGGGGCGCCGGGCTCGTGGTGGGCCAGTTCGGTGATCACCCGCAGCGCCGCGTCGCCGCCCAGCGGCCGGGCGGTGAGCGGGCCGAGCCGGCGGACGAGTCGCCGCAGCGTGCCGGACAGCGCCCGCGACAGGTCCTCGTCCGGCCAGCCGTCGGCGCGCAGCACCTGGACGGCCAGCACCACGCGCGCCCGCCCGGCCACCCGCCCGTCGGTGAGCCGGCGGTACGACGTCCCGGCCGGACCGGCGGCGACAGCGGGCGCCGGTGCGGGCGACGACGAGAACACCAGTTGCAGCCGGATCGCGGGGGCGTCCGGACCGGCCGGGGGAAGCAGGCCGAACGGCGTGGGCAGCTCGTGCGCGTGGTCGCCGAGCAGGTCGTCCGGGTCGCCCAGCTCCAGCAGCGCGGTCAGTCCGGCGGCGTCGTGCAGCACGGCCGCGCCGCCGGACGCCTCCGTGGCGCCGACCACCGAGCCCGGCCGGAGCAGCTCCAGCAGCGCCGCCGGATCGGCCGCCGGTGGCAGGGCACGACGCCGGGTCAGGTACGCGGCGGCGGTGACGAGCCACTCGTGCAGCCAGCGCCCGCGTACCCGTACCCACGCGGCCGGCAGCAGCAGGGCCGCCGAGAGCAACGCGACGGCCGTCGGCACCACACCCCGCCCGGCGGTCGCGATCAGCACCGCCGCCGCGACCTGGGTCGCCACGATCTGGCCGGCGCGCAGCCGCGCGGCCGGACGGGTCGTCCACTGTGGCGTGCTGGCCGCGACGGACGCGGGCCGCTCGGACGTGCTCGCGGTCACCGCACCTCCTCGCCGGACCTCCGCGTGACGCTGCCGTGGCTCATCGTAGTGGGCGAGTTGTCCACAGGGGAGCCCGGAGGGGTAGCAGAACCGAAGTCGGACGGCTACCGTCAGCGACGAAATCGTCGAGTCGCGTGTCCGCCGCCGCCGGGCTTCCCCCTTCCACCGGCCCCGGGCCCCGCCGACGAGTCCACGGTGGTCACACGGTGGCCAGCCACGACCGAGGAGACGAGGTGACGTCCGGGATGTCCCAGACCCAGGCAGAAGCCGCGGTGATGCAGCAGACCGCCGCGAAGTTCGAGCAGGTCGACCAGTCGCTCCAGACCATGCTCAGCGGCCTGATGGCCGAGCTGGAGGTGTTGCAACAGGCCTGGCGGGGCGCCGGTGGGCGCTCGTTCGCCCAGGTCAAGCAGCAGTGGGCGCAGGATCAGGCCGCCTTGCAGCGGGCGCTGCGCGAGACCGCGACCGCGATCCGCAGCGCCGGCCGCCACTACGACGTCTCCGACACCGAGGCCGCCGGCCGGGTGGCGGGCACCAACCGCGGCATCCAGCTGCCGCTCTGACAACCGGAAGGATCGAATCCATGGAGCACGGTGTGCTGGTCGTCAACTTCGCCGCCCTGCAACAGGCGGGCGCCGACATCCAACGGGCGCTGTCCACGCTGGAGAGCCAGCTCGGTCAGCTCGAACGCGACGCCGCCCCGCTGGTGGCGAGCTGGAACGGCGAAGCCCGCGAGGCGTACGAGGTGCGGCAGTCCCGCTGGCGGGCCGCCTCGCAGGACCTCCAGGCGATGCTGCGTGACATCAAGCTCGCCGTCGAGGACTCCGCGACCGACTACCTCGACACCGAGAAGCGCAACGCCAACCTGTTCCAGTGACCCGACGCCGCGCGGCCCGGTCAGGTGACCCGGGCCGGGCGGCGCCGCACGTGGCCGGCGGTCACCTCGGAGCGGCCGGGCCCGCCGCCCGCCACCGCCTGCGTGCGCCGCGCGGCAGCACCAGGGCGAGCGCCGCCACGAGTGCCACCGCCCCGCCCGCGACGGCGGCGGCCAGCAGCGCCCGGTCCCGGGCCGTGTCCCGGCGGGACTGGCGGGCCAGCGCGGCCGGGTCCGGCCGATCGACGGGAAGCACGGCGCCCGGCCGGGCGCGGGATTCCACCGCCCCGGCCGACTCGGTCACCGCCCGGTACGGGTTGAGCACCCCCGCGCCGTAGCCCGCGTCCCGCCCCGGTGCCGGGTCGGCGGCGGCCACGATCCGGCCGGTCACCTCGTCCGCGCTCAGCCGGGGCCGGTACTGGCGCAGCAACGCGGCGGTGCCGGCCACGAACGGAGTGGCGTAGCTGGTCCCCTCCGCGCGCTGGTGTCCCGCCCCGGGCGCCGCCATCAGCACCTCGCTCCCCGGGGCGACCACATCCACGTACGGGCCGGTCTGGGAGAACGCCGAGCGTGTCCCGTCCCGCCCGATCGCGCCGACGCCGAGCACCCCCTCGTACGCCGCCGGGTAGGGCCGGGGATCCCCGTTGTCGTGCAGGTTCCCGGCGGCGGCCACCACTACTACGTCCCGCCGCACCGCGTAGGCGACGGCGGCGCGTACGGCCGGGTCGTCCGCGTACAGCACGACCGAGAGGTTGAGCACGTCGGCGTCGTGGTCCACGGCCCAGCGGATGGCCCGGGCGAATCCGGCCGCGTCGACCGTACGCCCCGACTCCCGCCCCTCGACGACCTGCTGCTCGCTCACCCGTACCGGCAGGATGCGCGCGTCCGGCGCGAGACCGCGGAACGCGATGCCGGGCTGCGGCGCGGCGGCGACGATGCTCGCCACCCCGGTGCCGTGGCCGGCGCAGTCCCGGGTGCCGTCCCCGCCCCGGTCGAGGAAATCGGCGCCGTCGAGAACGCGCCCGGCCAGCTGCGGGTGGGACCGGTCCACCCCCGAGTCGACGACCGCGACCACGACCCCGGCACCCGTCGCGAGCGGGGTGAGCCGATCCGGGGCGTACCGTTGCTGTGGCCACGGCTCGCCCGCGACCGGGCGGGCCGGCGCGGGCGGCGAGGCGCAGCCGGCGGGCGCGCGAGCCGCCGCCGGTGCGGCCGGAACCGCTGTGACGAGGAGCGTCGCCAGGACGGCCACGGCGGGGTACGCGACTGGCCGGGACATCGACGACCTCCGTAACGTGTCGGCTCCGGAACGGGATGTTAGCGGCTCGCCCACGTCGGGGCCGACCGTCGATGGCCAGAAGTCCTGATCTTGCTGCCACCTTGTAGGTTGTAGGCGATACCTGTGGCCTGTTCGCGGAAGGAGAGGTGGCCGTGACCGGATGGGAGCCGGCCACCGAGGCCGAGGTGGCGATGCGGGACGCGCTGCGCGCGCAGGACCAGCAGCAGTACTTCCGGGCGCTGACCCGCGTCGATCTCCTGCTTCCGGTCGCGAGCGGACCGACCGCCGGGTGGGGCACCTGGACCTCCGGGGGCCGCACCCACGTGCTGGCCTTCACCTCCGTCGCCGCGCTGCGCGCGAGCCTCGGGGAGAACGGGGGCCCCACCCGCCGCGTCGCCTACCCGGATCTGGCGGCGGGCTGGCCCAACCCCGAGTGGTGGCTCGCGGTCAATCCGGGCCTGCCGATCGAGGGCTACCTGCCCTCCTGGTACGTGGCGCAGCTCTCCCGGGGCGACGTCCGGCTGCCCGGCCGGACGATGGGTGCCCGCGCCCGGCTGGAACGGGTGGAGAACGCGGCCCGGGGAGCCCGGAACACGGTGCCCGAGGCCACGCCCCGCCCACCGGCCGTGCCCGTCCCGCCCGCCGCCGTCACGCCCGCTCCCGTGTCCCCTGCCGTCGTCCCGCCGGCCGCTGTCGCGCCTCCCGTCGTGCCTTCACCCGCTGTTCCGCCTCCGGTTGTGCCGCCGGTTGCCGGTGCCCCCGGCCGGGACGAGCGGCTGATGGAGACCGACGGGCCGGCCACGGTGCCGATGCGGGCCGCCTCGGTCCTGGGACGGCGGCTGCCCACCGTGCCGCCCCGCCGCCGCACGCCGGACAGCGACCCGAGCCGGACCGCCCCCGGCGCCGAACCGGGCACGGACGCCCTCGACGGCTGGCTCACCGATCTGCGTCGCCGCCCGGACGAGCCGGACCCCTTCGCCGCCGACCCGCCGGCACCTGCCGGCGAGTCGCCGGTGGCCTCCGCGCCGCCGCCCTCCCGCTCGTTCTTCGAACCCTCGTCCGGTGGCCGCTCGGCCCGGCGCCCGTCGTCGCTGGACCCGTCGCGCCGGGCCGGCGACCGGGCCGCCCCGCCGACCAGGTTCGCCGGTGGGCAGCCGTTTCCGCGCCGACGGCCGCTGAACGAGCCGGTACGCGAGGGCCCGACCCACGCCTTCCCGGCCCGGAGCGACGACTCGTCACCCGTGCCCCGACCGGAGGAGGCGACTCAGGCGTTCCGGCCGGCCCGCCCGCCCGAGGACGCCACCGAGGCGTTGCCCCGCCGCCACGCCGGACCGGCCGACGCAGCACCGGGTGCGGCGACGCACGCCGGACCGGCCACTGCTGACGGCTGGGGGGCCGTATCGGGTGGCGAAGAGGGCGGAACCACGCGGTGGGAGACGATCGACGAGCCGGTGGAGGAACTGCCTCCGTCGATCGCCGAACCGGTCTCCGCCCCGCCCGCCGCACGCCGCGACTTCACACCCATCGTCATCGAGGGCACAGTCATCGAGGCCCGCGACCTGACCGAGCCCGCGCCACTCTGGTCCCCGCAGCCGGCCGGTCCGGTGCCCGCGGAGCCGGCCGAGGGCGCGGCCACGCCGTGGGCCGGCGCCGATCCGACCATGCCGCTCTCCGTGGACCCGCCGGTCGCCGACGACACGGTGAACCTCACCGAGCCGACGGTCTCGCTGTTCGACCGCCTGCCGGACGAGCCGGCTGCGCCGTCGTCCGGGGCGGCTGAGGCTGAGCCGACGGTCTCGCTGTTCGCACCAGCGCCGGCAGCCGAGCCGACCGCGCCACTCTCCGGCCCGGCTGACGCCGAGCCCACGGTCTCGCTGTTCGATCCGGCACCGGCCGAGCCGACCGTGTCGTTGTTCGATCCGGCACCGGCCGAGCCGTCGACGTCGCTGTCCGCCCCCGCGCCGGACGACCCGACCGCGCCACTCATCAGCCCGGTGTCGGCCGAGCCGACCGTGTCGCTGTCCGACCCCGTGCCGGCGGAACAGCCGACCGTGTCCCTCTTCGAGCCCGCGACCGGCGACGAGCCGGTCACCACATCGCTGTTCGCGCCCGGTGAGCCGACCGTGGCGCTGTCCACGCAGGCTCCGGACACGGCGGAGCCCGCGGCCTCCGAAACGACGGCCGATCCGCCGTCGGGCGACGGATCGGCCGGCGTATTCGTGCCGGCGAACGACGTCGAGGAGGATCTGCTGGCCGCCGCGGGCAGCGGCAGCACCGACGGCTTCCTCACCACCCTGTTGCTGGCCCGGGTGCTGCTGCCGGTCGCGCCGGACTCGGCCGCGGGCAGCCGCCCGGGTGACAGCGGCTTCGTCTGGCACGCAGATCAGGTCGAGGGCGGGACGTGCGTCTCGGTCTACACCTCCCCGGAGCGCCTGGCCGAACACACCGAGGGCCGGATCGAGACGGTACGGGTCAAGTTCGTCCAGCTCATCCGCCGGTGGCCGGACGTGGCCTGGTCGTTCCGGGTCAACCCGGGCAGCCCGGTCGGCGCGACGTACCCGGGGGAGCAGGTCCTCGCGCTCGCCAACTGGGCGGCCGAGGTGGGTCTCGGCGACGACCCGGAGCCGGCCGCCGCGCCGCAGCCGGCGGAGCGGCAGCGCCCGGAGGCGGCCACGATCGCCGCGAACCGGCCGGTGACCATGCAGAAGGCGATCGCGGCGAGTCAGCTCGCGTACTACCTGGAGCGTGGCTACGACCGGGTCTCCGGATTCGTGCACCGGGCCGGCGAACTGGCGCACCTGCGTACCCCGGCGGAGCTTTACCGGGCGCTCGGGCTCGGTCACCCGGGCTCCCCGTTCTCGCCGGACGACGAGGAGATCTACCTGCTGCGCTGGCCCGCCTACCGGCCGAGCCTCTACCGGATCCCCTACGGCGGCCCGAACGAGGCGGCGATGCGGGCGATGGAGGGCTGGGTGATCGAGCGGCCCCCGTTCCGCGGCAACGGCTTCGCACCGGGGGAGAGCAGCGACGTGATCGCCGAGTTCAAGGTGGACAGTGCCCGGCTCCCGCACGGCGCCGAGCTGTGGCGGGTCGGCGCGGACGGTGACAGCAAGCTGGTCGCGGTCCTGGACACCGACGAGCTGTTGTGGCGGAAGGCGGGCGAGGCGTGACCCGCGACGGCTACGTGGCCCGCTGGCAGGGCCGGGAGTACCAGGCCAGCCCCGACGGCGACGACATCCGCCTCTACCAGCCCGGACCCGGCGAGGGCTTCACCGAGGTACGCCCCGGCCGGTACGTCCGGGTGGTGGCGGCCGCCGAGGTGGAGGACCTGGCGTACGTGCGGACCACCTGCACCTGGCAGGGACAGCCGTTCATCGTGCTGGCCGAGCACGACGGCTGGCTGCGGCTGGAGTACACCGGCGGGCGCTGGCCGGTGGCCGAGGCGATGAGGCTGGAGGCGTTCGACTTCGGCGTCTACCAGGGCTGGGCACCAGCGGCCGAGGTGGCCGACCTGGGCGAGCAGCGGGTCTGAGTCAGGACTTCGCCCAGCGCAGGATCTCGCCGAGCACCACGTCCCGGGCCTCCACGTGCGGGAAGTGGCCCACGTCGTCGAGCAGCCGCCACTCGTACGGGGCGCTGACGTAGCGGCCGGAGCCCTGGGCGGTACGGGGGAGCGAGGCCCGGTCGAGCGCGCCGTGCAGTTGCAGGGTCGGCGTGACCAGCGGCTTCTGCATCAGCTTCACGAAGCGGTAGCCGTGCAGCCGCAGCACCGAGCGGAACGCCCACCGGTAGCCCTCCATCGCGCAGAACGCGGCCTGCGGGATCTGCATCGCCACCCGGCAGCAGTGGGTGTAGTCGGCGAAGTCGGGGCCGGACACCCAGCGGGGGCCGCCCCACCGGCGCAGGATCTCCTCCACCTCGGCGGCGCCGTCCCGGGCCAGGACGTGCTCGTAGCGGGGAAGCTGGAACTTCAGCGTCGCGGTGGCCGAGGTGAACTGCCCGCGCGGGTCGGCGAAGATGGCCGCGCGCAGCCGCAGCGGGTGCGGCGCGCCGAGCACCACGAGCCGCCGGACCAGGGTCGGGTGGAAGGAGGCGGCGGTCCAGCCGATGAGCCCGCCCGCGCCGGTGCCGACCACTGTGGCGGACCGCTCGCCGAGCGCCCGGATCAGGCCGGCGACGTCGGCGGCGAGCGTGTAGCCGTCGTACCCCCGGGGTGGTTTGTCGCTCGCGCCGTAACCGCGCAGGTCGACCGCGACCGCGCGGAAGCCCGCGTCGGCGACCGCCGGCAGCATCTCGTGCCAGGCGTACCAGTATTCGGGGAAGCCGTGCAGGAAGAGCACCATCGGGCCGGTGCCCGCCTCGACGACGTGGAACCGGCTGCCGTTGGCGCCGACGAACCGGTGCGTCCACGGCCCTTCGGGCAGGACGCAGGACTCGTCGACGGGTCCGCCGCGCTGGTCGGTCATGGGGCACAGCCTAGGGCCGCCGGTCACCCACCGGCCCCGCAGGTGGCGAGGATCAGGGATTTCTCCGGGCGGTCACCCGGAACCGCATACCCGGGCGCGTGAGGGTGCCGCTACCGCCTGTCACTCCTCGATGATCCGCATCGGGATGCCGGGTCCGCAGTCGACGGAGCGGTCCCGCGCGGTGAGCCGCAGTGTGACCAGCTCGCCCTTGCGCATCTCGCCGGCGTTCGGGCCGTACACCGCGTACTCCGTGCCGTTCTCGTCCATCAGCCCGTAGCACGGCCCGGAACCGCCCCTGGTGATCCAGCCGGCGACGACGCCTGTGGGCCGGTTGTCGGTCGGTTTCCTCGGCGGGTCGGCGGGCCGCCGCAGCGTCGGCAGGTCGGTGGCGGACAGCGGCGTGGGGCGATCGGCGGGCGAGGCCGCGCCGCTCGCGGCCGGCTGGTGGTCGTCGGGCACTGATCCTCCGTCTCGGCCGTGAGCACACCTGCGGCAGCGCCGTCGCGAGGGCGGCCGGCCGCGTGGTGCGGGGCGTCACCCCGGATGGGACGCGGGTGGGGCATGCCGGGTTCCCGGAAAGGGCGATGCCCGGGCGGTTCACCGCCCGGGCATCGCGTGGTGCGTCGATCAGTGGATCAGGAGAAGCGGACCTTCATCGAGGTGCCGTTCTGCTCCAGAACCTTGATCTTGGTGCCGGTGGCCGGAAGCTTGACGCCGTGGTTCGGCAGCTCCGGGTACCAGTACTTCTTGGTGTCGTCGAACAGCGGCTGCGCCGCCTGGCCGCGGATGTACTGCGGCTGGCTGTTGATGTGCAGCGTGAACGAGTCGGCCTTCTTCAGGCTGAACGGCGCGTCGTAGACCTGGACGCGGGCCCGCCAGGGGTTGCCGGTCAGGTTGTAGATCGGCCGCGGGTGCGCGTCGATGATCATGTTCCGACCCTCACCCGGGTGCGCGAACGTGTCGTTGTCCGCGAACCGGAGGTTCCAGTAGGAGATCAGCAGACCCTCCTGGTACGCGTAGTGGTCCACGTAGTCCGGGCGGGTGTTCGCGTAGCCGAAGTAGTACGGGCCGGTCTTGAGGTACTTGTCGTACGAGACGTACGACCGGTTACCGGCGATGTAGTAGTTGTCGAACTTACGGGTGTAGGTCTCCTCGACGATGCTGAAGCCGTTGAGGGTCCAGCCGTTCGCACCGGCCTCGGCGCCGTCGGTGAGGAGCGTCTGGCCGTCGGCGGTCACGGTGATCGCGTCACCGTAGAAGCCGCCCTCGGAGACACCGCCGTCCGTCTGGTAGCGGAGCCGGAACTGCACGACGCTGCCGGCGACCGCGTCCATCGGGATGTTGATGTCGACCCACTGGTCGTTGCTGGAGCCGTCCAGGGCGTAGCGCCCGGGGGAGATCTCCTTCAGCGGGTTGCCGTTGGCCGTACCGGGCAGCGAGGTCCAGGTCTGGCCACCGTCGGTGGACGCCTCGAAGAAGAGGTAGTCGTAGTCCGCCTCGATGCTGTAGCGACCCTTCATCGACAGCGCGGCGCTGGTCTTCCCGGTGAGGTCGACGGTCCGCGTCATCGTGGTGTTCAGGTCGTCCTCGTTGCCCGAGAAGAACTGCTTCGTACCCTCGAACGGCGCGCCGTTCTGGAACGTGTACTCCCGCTGCGGCAGCACCACCACGGCGGCCTGGGCCTTGTTGGAGTTGTACTCCTGCGGGCCCAGCTCCAGGGTGCGCTTCTGACCGGCCACGACGACCTCGTAGTCGAGCCAGCCGAGCTGGAGCTTGTTCCAGGCACCCAGGTCGCCACCGCGCTCGCCGATGCCGCCGTCGTTCTTGGCGCCGAGCCGGCTCTGGGCCATCAGGGTCCAGTGCTCGTTGTTGTTGTCCCCACCACTGACCACGTTGTAGTCGTCCGGCAGACCGAGGTCGTGACCGTACTCGTGGTAGAAGACGCTCCGGCCACCGTTCTCCGGCTGGATCGTGTAGTCACCGATCCAGACGCCGGTGTTGCCGATCTGGGTACCGCCGGCCGGGAAGTTCGCCGGGCCGGTGTTGCCCTGGTCGCTGGCGAAGGCGTACCACCGGTGGCTCCAGATGGCGTCCTCACCCTGGTACGGGTCACCGTCGGCCTGGTCGCCGCCGGCGTGGACGATCTGGAAGTGGTCGATGTAGCCGTCCGGCTCGTTGAAGTTGCCGTCGGCGTCGAAGTCGTACCGGTCCCACTCGTCCATCGCCTTGACGTCCGCGGCGATCTCCGCGTCGGAGCGGCCCTGCGCCTTCTGGTCGGCGACCCACTGGTTGGCGGCGTCGCGGACCAGCGCCCAGGTGTTGGTGCAGACGTTCGAGGCGCACGGGTAGCCGTCGGAACGGCCGTAGCGGGCCTCGTTGTACTGCACCTTCACCCAGTTGGTGACCTCGCCGTCGACGCTGTACCGACCCGAGGACTGGGCCTCGTAGTACTGCTTCAGCGACTCGTCACCGGGGGCGGTGCCGAAGTACAGCTTCCGGAAGTAGTCGGCGCTGTAGTCGGCCTGCCACACGGTGGAGTTGTCCACCGCCCGGTTGGGCTGAGGGATCTGGTTGTGGAGCGGACCGTCGAACCGGGACGGGCCCGGGGTGTCCGGGTCGGTGTCCTGGTCCGGGTAGTTCGGGTGCCGCTCGTCGCCGAACTCCGCGAGGATGACGAAGATCTTGTCGGTCCGCTCGCGGGAGAGTTCGACGTACTGGTCCTTGGTCGGACCCTTGCCGGCCTTGGTGCTCTTGGCGGACCTGCCCGCCGCGGCACCTTCGACAGCCTGCTCGCCGACCTTGACGACCGTGCTGCCGTTGATCTTCTGGGCCTTCGCCCTGCCGGACAGGACCTCGCTGAGGCCCTCCTGGCGCAGCGCGCGCCGCTTCTCCTCGAGCGGGTTGGGCAGGTCGTGCTCAGCCTGCGCAGGCTCGGCCACCGACGGGGCGGCGGCCGGCAGCTTCGGCGTCGGCGCGGCGCTGGCGGACGTGCCTGCCACCAGTCCCGTCGCGGTCAGCGAAAGCCCGAGCAGACCCACTGCGACTTTGCGCACGTGGTACCTCCGGTGTGAGGGAACCGGCCCAACTGGGGGTAGGGGCCGGTGGAACGTCCCACTAGTGGGACCAAGGGTGAACATAGACACTGCTGGGACTGGTGGGAAGATGTGTGCGTCGATTTGTGGCAACTTTTTGTTGGGGACGCTTTTCACCGTCACACGCCGGCCCGTCACCGAGCCGTTGACCAGCGGCGATGCCTGGATCGTGCAGTGCAGTGACAGTCATGGATTAACCGCCTGCGCGGATGGGTCGGGAGCGCTCGCGCTCCCGACCCTTCCCCCATCGAACCTCTTCAGCTCATTTTCCGGTCATTCCGGTTCCGGTTTGAACGTACGGCTCAGCTCCGCGGCGGAACCACGTACACCGTGGCGTACGAGTTGTCCCTGGCGGCCCACTTGATGATGATCGAGACGCCGTACTGGACGCCCGAGTCGCGCGGGTTGCCGGTGCCGAGCACGATCGCCCCGCCGGCCAGTTCCTCGCCGTACCAGTCGGTCGCCGGGGTGCCGTCCGGGTTCACCACCCGGGTCGTGTACTGCTGGTTGCCCCGCGACGGGACGACCACCGAGGCGTCGTTGTCCCGCGAGTACGCGGCGCCGTCACGGATCTCGATGCCGGGGTACCAGCCCTTGGCGTCGGTGAAGCCGCGTACCGGAGCCTGCGGACCGAACTTCGTGCAGTACTCGCTGTACGGCTCGTCCGCCGCCTCCAGGCACTCCTTGAACGGGTACGTCGGCTTCAGGCCGAACGCGGCGTTGGAGGACTGCGGCCGGCTGGGCAGGTTCTTCAGCACCGACGGGTCCTTCTCGGCCGCGACGCCCTTGCGGCGCAGCGGGTCGTTGTGCGAGTCGACGATCAGCAGACCGCCCTTGGCGCCGTAGCTGGGCAGCGCGGTCATCTGCGCGGTGACGTGGTTGACGTCGCCGAGCTGGGTGTCCCGGTACCAGACCAGCATGCCCGGCGCGTTGTACGCGATCCGGTCGACCTTCCACGCCTCGTGCGAGTAGACGGTGTCGTAGGTGTACTTCAGACCCTTGTCGAAGCCGTCGAAGTTACGCCACTCGGCCAGGTAGTAGTGCGACTTCACCTGGGTGCCCGAGTCGATGTACCAACCCGCGCCGCTGGTGTCGGTGAAGGTGCCACCGGTCTGGGTCCAGCCCGCCGCGCCGCTCTCCACGTCGTCGCTCCAGGTGGTGGCGCCGCCGCCGGTCACCGAGAAGTCGTCGGCGAACCAGCCGCGCTCCACGAACGCCTCGTCGGTGGCGTAGCGCAGCCGCACCTGCACGGTCTGCCCGGCGTACGACGACAGGTCGACGTAGTCGTGCCGCCAGCCGTCGGTGCTGCCGGTCAGGCCGTACTTCTTGTTGCCGAAGTCGACCATGCGGCCGTTCGGGTCGGCGTAGCCGTCGTTGGTGGAGACCAGCGCGCCGCCCTCGGCGTACACCTTCTGCTCGGTCCAGGTGGTCCCACCGTCGGTGGAGACCTCGACGAAGCCGTAGTCCCAGTCCGCCTCGATGACGTAGTCGTTCCACATCCAGAACTTCGCGTCCGCGGCGTTCGGGACGGTCACCGTGCGGCTGAGCTTGACGTCGGCCCAGTTCTGGTCCGCGCCGGAGTACCACATGTTCGAGCCGCTGTGCGGCGTCGCCAGTGAGATCACCTTGTCCGGCAGGTCGATCTTGATGCCGTCCTCGGTGCCGACCGGCGTACGCGACGTCTGCCCGAGCTTGACCAGCTTGGACCGGTCACCCGGCCCGAACGTCTTCGGCTCGGCCCAGCCGAGTACCCACTTGTCCCAGAGGCCCATGTGGGTGGGCAGCGCCTGGAAGATCTCGCCGGAGTGCGAGCCGGACGCCATCAGGTCCCAGAAATCCACGTCGGAGTCGGCGTTCCCGGAGGTGTCGTAGAGGTCCGGCAGGCCCAGGTCGTGCCCGAACTCGTGGGCGAAGACGCCGACGCCGGCGTCCTCCGGCTGCACGATGTAGTTCGACACCTTGAGGTCGGTGCCCGGGATCGTGTAGCCGCCGGCCACGGTCGAGGAGTGCGCCCAGACCGCGTAGACGCCGACGTCGCCGCCACCGCGGGACTTGCCCTGGTTGGCGTGCACCAGCACCAGGTGGTCGATCACGCCGTCCGGCTCGAGGTAGTTGCCGTCGCCGTCGCGATCGCTCTGGTCCTCGATGTCGTAGTCGGCCCAGGGGAAGTCCGGGTCGGCCGCGGCCAGCGCGTCGATCGCGTCGGTGGCGAGCCGGCCCGCGCCCTGCGGGTTGTCCGGGTGGCCGTTCATCGACTGCTCACGCCCAGCGACCCAGTTGCCGTTCTCGTCCTGGAAGCAGCGCGAGGCGGCGTACCAGCCCTCCGAGTGCGGCACCGTGATCCACGGGCTGGCCTGCCCGTCCACGGTGTACGCGCCCTTGGACATCTCCAGGTACATGTTGTGCATGGTCCGCCCGGCGAGGCTGATGCCCGGCTTGCCGTCCGGCCCCTTCAGGTCCTTGCGGACCCGCTCGGTGATGCCCTTCTTGCTGTACAGCATCTTGTCGTAGTGGGCCGGCGAGAAGTCCGGCACCCACATCGAGTTGTTGTCCTTGTGCGGCAGCGTGGCCGGGTTCGGGATCGTGTTGTGCCGCGGCCCGTTCTGCACGGTGCCGGGAACGCAGGTGCGGTCCTCGAACACGGTCTTCGGGACCATCACGTTCGTGAAGTCGTCGTTGGCCTGGTCGTTGAACTCGACGAGCAGCGTCAGCAGCTTGGCGGTCTGCGTGCTCTTGGCCTTCTTGATCTTCCGAGGGCTCTGGCCGGAGCGGATGGACTTGGCCTCCAGCCTGGCCAGCTCGCGGGCCGCGATCGGGTTGCCCCCGGCGTACTTGCGGTCGTAGGCGCGGGCCTCGTCCGCGGGCGAGGAGAAGATGCCGTCGCGGCCCTTGACCTCCTTGCCGCCGGTGTCCGGCTGGACCTCGGGCTCGGCGTAGTTGATGTAGTGCTCGTCCGCACCGATCGTGACCGGTGCGGACCGGGCCGGCTGAGCCGCCGCGCTGCCCGTCACGGTCAGCGACGAGGCCGCGAGCGCGATGGCGGGCAGCGCGACGAGTAGGCGTCGCCGTGCCCTGTGCTGCGACATGGGGAGCATGCCACTCCGTTCGTAGGGAATGGTGAGGGACCGGCCGTCTCAGTGACGCGTGTCGAAATCTGCCGGTGCGGCTGAACGTAACCGACGACGAGCGACATCGACAGGGGTGAGCAGGCCCTCTGGCCGATCAGGTCAGGCACGGGTCAACCGATCGACCGGCGCGGATCCCGGATACGACGAAGGGGCGGCCCGCCCGGCGGCCCGCCCCTTCGTCGTACGTCGTCGTCAGTCCTCGTCGGACTTCCCGCCGCTCATCCCCGACGAGATCAACTCCATCACCGAGGAGTCCTGGAGCGTGGTCACGTCGCCCAGCGACCGGTTCTCCGCCACGTCCCGCAGCAGCCGGCGCATGATCTTCCCGGAGCGGGTCTTCGGCAACTCCGGCACCAGCATGATCTGCCGCGGCTTGGCGATCGGGCCGAGCGTCTTCGCCACGTGGTTACGCAGCTCGGCGATGAGCTGCTCGCCCTGCTCGCCCGAGGTCTCCGCGCTGCCGCGCGGAATGGCGAACGCGACGATCGCCTGGCCGGTGGTCGGGTCGGTCGCGCCGACCACCGCCGCCTCCGCCACCGACGGGTGACTGACCAGCGCCGACTCCACCTCCGTGGTGGAGATGTTGTGGCCGGACACCAGCATCACGTCGTCCACCCGGCCGAGCAGCCAGATGTGCCCGTCGTCGTCCTTCTTGGCGCCGTCGCCCGCGAAGTAGACCCACTCGTCGCCGGTGTTCGCACCCGCGCCGAACCGGGACCAGTACGTCTCCAGGAACCGGTTGTCGTCGCCCCAGATCGTCCGCAGCATCGACGGCCACGGCTCCTTCAGCACCAGGTATCCGCCGCCACCGTTCGGCACCGACTCGCCCTGGTCGTCGACCACGTCGGCGACGATGCCGGGCAGCGGGCCCATCGCCGAGCCGGGCTTCGCCTCGGTCACGCCGGGCAGTGGAGAGATCATGATGGCGCCGGTCTCGGTCTGCCACCAGGTGTCCACCACCGGCAGCTCACCGCGGCCGATGTGCTGCCGGTACCAGATCCACGCCTCCGGGTTGATCGGCTCGCCGACGCTGCCGAGCAGGCGCAGTGACGACAGGTCGTACCCGGCCGGGATGTCCTCGCCCCACTTCATCATGGTGCGGATCAGCGTCGGCGCGGTGTACAGGATGGTCACCTTGTACTTGTCGACGACCTCCCAGAACCGGCCCTTGTGCGGGGTGTCCGGGGTGCCCTCGTACATGACCTGGGTGGCGCCGTTGGAGAGCGGGCCGTACACGATGTAGGAGTGCCCGGTCACCCAGCCGATGTCGGCGGTGCACCAGTAGACGTCCGTCTCCGGCTTCAGGTCGAACACCGCGTGCGTGGTGTACGACGCCTGGGTCAGGTAGCCGCCGGTGGTGTGCAGGATGCCCTTCGGGCGGGCGGTCGTGCCGCTGGTGTAGAGGATGAACAGCGGGTGCTCGGCGTCGAACGCCTGCGCCTCGTGCTCCGGCGACGCCGTCTCCACCGTCTCGTGCCACCAGTGGTCCTTCGCCGACCAGGCGATCTCCTCCCCGGTGCGCCGGACCACCAGCACGTGCTCCACCGACGGGCAGTTCGCCACCGCTTCGTCCACGGTCGGCTTGAGCGCCGACGGCTTGCCCCGCCGGAAGCCGCCGTCCGCGGTGATCACCACCTTGGCGCTCGCGTCCTGGATCCGGTTGGTGAGCGCGTCGGCGGAGAAGCCGCCGAACACCACGCTGTGCGTCGCGCCGATCCGGGCGCAGGCGAGCATCGCCACCGCCGCCTCCGGGATCATCGGCAGGTAGATGGCCACCCGGTCACCGGCGGTCACGCCCAGCTCGGTCAGCGCGTTGGCCGCCTGGCAGGTGAGCCGGTGCAGGTCGGCGTAGGTGACGGTACGGGTGTCGCCCGGCTCGCCCTCCCAGTGGATCGCCACCTTGTCGCCGAGGCCCGCCTCGACGTGCCGGTCCAGGCAGTTGTATGCCACGTTGAGCCGGCCCCCGGTGAACCACTTCGCGAACGGGGCGTTCGACCAGTCGAGCACCTGCTCCCACGGCTGGGCCCAGGCCAGCCGGCCGGCCTGGCGCTCCCAGAAGGCCAGCCGGTCGCCGGCCGCCTCCTCGTACGCCCCGGCGGTCACGTTGGCGTTCGCGGCGAGTTCGGCAGGCGGCGGGAACTGGCGCGTCTCGTTCAGCAAGTTGGCCAATGCCTCGCTCATGCGGTGACTCCTTCGTCGCGTGACCTGCGTCTCCTGATGCGGGGAAGGTTAGTCTCGCCGTACCCCCGCCGCGACCGCCCGGCCCCTCCCCGCGCGCCAAGCGGCCCTCCCCCCGCGCCGAGATGTAAGGAAGGGCCCCCTATTAACGCCTCCGGTAGAGGAAGGGCCCCTTCTTAACAACCCCGGCCGTGCGACGGGCCCGCCGCTCGCTAGCGTGACGGGGTGACCACCGATCCGCTCGCCCCGCTGCTCGCGCTCGCCGACGTCGCCCCCGCCGTCGAGCAGGCCCGCGACCGGGTCGACCAGGCCCACCGGCACCGCGCGCTGCGCCGCCAGGGCGGCCAGGTCGCCGCCGAGGTCAGCCTCCGCTCGGCAGTGGCCAGCGCCGCGCTGGAGGGCCGCGTCCACGACCGTGAGGAGGTGCGCGCCGGCACCGTCACCGACCCGGTGCTCCAGGGCGCGCTGCGGGTCGCCGGGGCGCTGCCGGGGCTGAGCGACCTCTGGCCCAAGGCGCCCCGGCAGGTGATGGCCCGGCTGCACGTACTCGCCGCCCGCGACGTGGTGACCGAGGAGGAACTGGGCCGGCCCGTCGCCGACCCGGTGGTAGCGGCCCGCCTCGACGGCCTGGCCGCCCTGGTCGCCGGCGGCACCAAGGTGCCACCGCTGGTGCTGGCCGCCGTCGTACACGGCGAGCTCCTGAACCTGCGCCCGTTCCCGGGCCCGTCCGGGGTCGTGGCCCGCGCGGCCGCCCGGCTGGTGTTGATCTCCACCGGGTTCGACCCCCGCGGGCTGGTCGCGGTGGACGTCGGGCACCGCGAGCGCGAACCGGAGTACGTGGGCGCGGCCGGCGCGTTCGCCACCGGCACGCCCGACGGCCTGCGCTCCTGGCTGCGGCACTACATGAGCGCGGTGGAGGTCGGCGCGGACCAGATCACGCTGATCGGCGACGAGATCCTCGCGGCGTCCTGACGGGGGCAGGGGTGTCAGGCGGTGGGTGCGGTGGCGCGGGTGCGGCGGTGCCGGCCGTACCAGGCGATGCCGATGGCCACGCCGACGCCCACGCCGAGCGCCGCCGCCGCGACCGGCACCGCCGGCCGCTCGCGCAGCCGCCGGCCCACCGGAATCGGGTGCCGGAACTCCAGCACCGGCCACGCGTTCTCCACCGCCAGCTTGCGCAACGCCCGGTCCGGGTTGACCACCGTCGGATGCCCCACGCACTCCAGCAGCGGCCGATCGGAGTACGAGTCGGAGTACGCGTACGAGTCGGCCAGGTCGTAGTCCCGCTCCAGCGCCAGTTCGCTGACCGCCTCGACCTTGCTCGGACCGGCCGCGTAGAACTCGACCTCGCCGCTGTAGCGGCCGTCCACCACACCCATCCGGGTGGCGATCACGTCGTTGATCCCGAGCAGCTCACCGATCGGCCGGACCATCTCGTCGCCGGACGCGGAGACCAGCACGACGTCCCGCCCGGCGGCCTGGTGCTCCTCGATCAGGGCGGCCGCCTCGGCGTACACATAGGGGTTGATCAGCTCGTGCAGCGTCTCCGCGACGATCTGGCGGACCTGTTCCACCGGCCAGCCCTTGCAGAGCGTGGCCAGGTAGTCCCGGGTGCGGGCCATGGTCTGCTCGTCGGTGCCGCCCAGCCGGAACATCAACTGCGCGTACGCCGACTTGACCACGTCACGCCGAGTGATCAGCCCGTCCCGGTAGAACGGCCGACCGAACGCCAGGGCGCTCGACTTGGCGATGACGGTCTTGTCGAGATCGAAGAAAGCGGCGCTGCGGCCCACGGCGCGAAAGTCTAGCCCGACCGGAGGCGTGGAGGCGTCCGCCCGGGTCGCGAAAGCCGATGAGCACCCGGCGGAGTGACGGCGGTCACAGGCAGCTATCGATGAATTTAGCTTTGCGTGGAGTGAACAACACTCGACGTATAAGGGTCGACTGCGGCATGCTTGTCCTCGCGACGGGAGTTCGCACACCCGGCGCCGATGGGCCTCGGCGGTTGCACCCCCCGTAACCGCTGAGTCGGTTCGGCTCGACCCCCCCCCGGAGCCGAACCACAAGACGACCCCCGTCTCCCCCCGACGGGGGTCGTCCCTTTTTGCGGCTTCCCCTTCCGGCCCAGATCGAGGCGGCTTCTCCGGACCGGCCGAGCGACGCCTGGTCTCCGCCGGCCGGGAGCGGAAGCAGCACTCGGGTTAGGAAGAGCTCAGCCAGCACTGCCCGATAGCCGACGGGCCAACTCGCTCGCCGCCGCAGACGAAGCCCGGACGCCAGGGTCGGGGCGACCATCAGGGCGTAGATGAACAGGGGCAGCCGCAGCCCCCGCGATTCGAGCATCAAACCGCCGCAGTGAGCGTTCTGTGGTGAGATCAGGGCCCGTAACCGGGTTTTGCGACGGCCTCGGCGATCCGGGTGAGCCAGTGCAGGTCGTTGGCCCGGGACTCCGCACTGGCCCCAGGACTGAGGATGCTGCCCAGAAACGCCGCGACATCGTCGAGGTGCCGCTCACCGCGGTAGTAGCTCAGCAGAACGGCGTCCGGTTCCAGCGGCCCGTAGCCCTCGCGGAACAGCTCGGCCCGGTGCGCGTTGATCGGGTGGTCGCCGAAGTCGGCGCTGTGGACGAACATCAAATCCCGCTCGCGCGGCGCGAGGATCGGCGCGTCCCAGTCCACCACGTGCAGCGGACCGTCGCCGTCGGCGATCAGGTTGCCCGGATGGATGTCGGCGTGGCAGATGACGTGCTGGGCCCGCGTCGCGCGGGACGCCATCTCGTCGACCCTTTCCGCCAGCCGGTGCAGCGCTGCGCCGTACCGGTTCCAGAAGGCGCCGAGGACCTCGCTCCCCGCGGCCTGCCCGCCGAGGGCCCGCAGCCGCTCGCCCGCGCTCGATCGGTACGTCTCGGCCGGCAGGACGGCGGTGACCTCAGCGCTCGGCGTGACCTGGTGCAGCCGGCCCAGGAACTCGCCGTACTCGATCCACTGGCGGTCGGTGAGGCCACGCCCCCACAGGCTGCCGCCGTCGTGGAACGGGTAGAGCAGCAATCGGTAGTCCCCGAACCGGCGTCCGGCGCTGCTGTCCGGAAGGGCCAGCGGCGCGACGACCTGCCGAAGGCCCTGCGTCCGGAGGAAGCCGGGCAGCGCGACGGCGGCCGGCGTGAAGTCGCCGCGGCGTACCTTCAGGAAGTGGCGCCCGCCGTCGGACGTCTCCACCCGGTACGCCCACGCGTGCCCGTCGAGCCCGACCGGCATGAACGCGAGATCGGTGACGTCCACCGACCAGGCGTCGGCGACCTCAGCCGCCAGCATCCGCTCGTCGAGGTCCGGCTTGTCGAGCACCCGACGGAGCGTCGCAGCCGCCGGTCGGTCACGGCAAGGGAGTTACCGGAGCACCGCTCGCAGCGTCTGCCGGTCCGGCTCGAAGCACGCCAGCCCTCGGCCCCGCTCGTCGGCCACTACCCACGGGTGGCCGACGTACGTCTGCTGCCGGTACGACTGTCCGGGCCGGAGCACCGCGTACTGCTGCCGACGGCCGTCGTAGTTGATCCAGTGGACCACGACGGTCGACTCCCGGGCGTTGACGAAGTCGATGAACGTCGACGGACCACCGCCGTGCGAGCGCAGCCTCGATTCGTGCGATACCGGTGGTGCGGCCAGTTCCGCGGGCCCGGGCACCGGCGGTTCGGGCCGGGGAGGCGTGGGCTTCGGCGAGGCCGGCCGGCTGCTCGGGGTGGCGCGGCGAGTGGGTGAGGTGGTGCGGGTCGGTGCCACGGCGCGGCTGGAGAACGACACCGACGGCGGCGCGTAGGACTCGGCCGGCGTCTCCGTCACCAGCCCTGCCCGCGTCGGGGACGCCAGGATCGCCTCACCTTTGAGCGGCGGCGGGAGGTCGGGGCGACGCGGCGTGGCGAGGAGGCTGACGATGCTCGCCAGCACCACGACCACGAGTCCGATGGCGATCGCGGCGAGCAGCGTCGGCGA
Source organism: Micromonospora sp. WMMB482 (assembly GCF_019038635.1). Classification (NCBI taxonomy): domain Bacteria; kingdom Bacillati; phylum Actinomycetota; class Actinomycetes; order Micromonosporales; family Micromonosporaceae; genus Micromonospora; species Micromonospora sp. WMMB482. The sequence goes on from NZ_JAHOPD010000020.1 coordinate 2,842,040, forward strand.
CGGATCGCGGAGCCAGACTTCGCCACCGGTGGTCGGGGCGGACCGCGAGCGGGATCGACCCGAGGGGGTCGCGAGGGGGCGCGGTGAATCGGTCATGGCCTCGATTCCGCAAGCCGGTGCCGTCCATCGGCGGCGAGGGGCCTCGATTATCCGTTACCGCTCGTCCCTGTCGTCAATGGCCGACCGGCCACTCGACTTCCTCCGTCCCCGGCCCATAGCAGATCAACCGGCCCACCGAGGCCTGTCCACAACGCGCTCGGTTGTCCACAGGGCACCGGTCTCGCATCCCCCGGCCGGGCAGGCTCAACGGCACGTCCGAGTCCGACCGATGGAGGCCGCCATGCCGCCCCGTACCCCGCTCCCGCCGTACCGTCGCCTGCCCCTGCTCGTCACCTCCGACGGCGACCTTCTCGACGAGCTGCTGCGACTCGCGGCGGCCGGTGGCACCGAGGTCGAGCTGGCGGCCGATCCGGCCGCCGCCCGGGCCCGCTGGGCCCCGGCGCCGCTGGTGCTCATCGGCGCCGACCAGGCGGCGGCCTGCCTGCGGGCACGCCTTCCCCGCCGCGCCCGCACGGTCCTGGTCGGTCGCTCCGGAGAGCTCGATCCGGGTACGGAGCTGGCCGAACTCGTCGGCGCGGAGCACGTCGCGACGCTGCCGGCGGCCGAGCCCTGGCTGGTCGACCGGTTCGCCGAATGCACCGCCGGTCCGGCCGGCCCGGGCTCGGGCCGGGTGGTGGCGGTCCTCGGCGGCCGGGGCGGCGCCGGAGCCAGCGTGCTGGCCGGTGGGCTCGCCGTCAGTGCCGCCCGGTCCCGGCTGCGGACGCTCCTGGTCGACGCGGACCCCCTCGGCGGCGGTCTCGACCTGGTGCTCGGGTGGGAGCAGCTCGACGGGTTGCGCTGGCCCGAACTGGCCGGCACGGACGGGCGGGTCGACCCCCCGTCGCTGATCCGCGCGCTGCCCAGCCGAGGCGACCTGGTGGTGCTCTCCTGGGACCGGGGCGACCTGCGGCACCTGCCGGCGGAGGCGATGGCGGCCACGGTCGACGCCGGGCGGCGGGGGCGGGACCTGGTAGTGCTCGATCTGCCCCGGCACCTCGACGACGCGGCGGTGGTCGCGCTTCAGGCCGCCGACCGCGCGCTGCTCGTCGTACCGGCCGAGTTGCGTGCGGCCGCCGCGGCGGCCCGGGTCGCCGCCGTGGCCGCGCCGCACTGCGTCGACCTGTCGGTCATCGTGCGCGGCCCGGCACCCGGAAGGCTGCGTGCGGTCGAGGTGTCCCGGGCGCTGGGGCTGCCGCTCGCGGGCACGCTGCGACCCGAGCCGGGACTGTGCCGTGGGCTGGAGCGGGGCGAGGCTCCGGGCGCGAGCGGGAAGGGGCCGCTCGCCGCGCTGTGCCAGCGGATCGTGGACGAGCTGGCCGGGTCGCCCGCGGCGGGTGCGGCATGACCGCCCCGGCCGACCCGGGGGTTCTGGCCGCGCGGGTCCGGCACCGGTTCGCCGCCGAGGCCACCCCGGTCACGGCCGCGGCGATCGTCACCGCGGTACGCGCCGAACCGGCGACCGCGGTGCTCGGTGACACCACGCTGCTGCGGATCGCCGACCGGGTGCACGACGACCTGGTGGGCGCCGGGCCGCTGGCGCCGCTGCTCGCCGACCCACAGGTCACCGACGTGCTGGTGAACGGGGTGCGGGTCTGGGTCGACAGGGGACGGGGACTACAGCAGGTAGCCGTGCCGCTGGGCACGCTCGACGACGTACGCCGGTTGGCGCAGCGCCTCACCGCGGCCGCCGGTCGACGGCTCGACGACGCCTCCCCGTACGCCGACGCGTGCCTGCCCGACGGCACCCGGCTGCACGCGGTGCTGCCTCCGGTGGCGACCGACGGGCCCTACCTGTCACTGCGTACGTTCCGGCAGCGGCCGTTCACAGTGGACGAGCTCGTCGAGCGGGGCACCGTGCCCCGGCCGGTCGCACCGCTGCTCGCCGCGCTCGTGGCGGCCCGCCTCGCGTACCTGGTCAGCGGTGGCACCGGCTCGGGCAAGACGACGTTGCTCAACACGCTGCTCGGGCTGGTGCCCGGCACCGAGCGGATCGTGCTGGTGGAGGACGCCGCCGAGCTGCGCCCGGTACACCCGCACGTGATCGGCTTGCAGGCGCGCACGGCGAACGTCGAGGGTGCCGGTGCCGTCGGGCTCGGCGACCTGGTCCGGCAGGCGCTGCGGATGCGGCCGGACCGGCTGGTCGTGGGCGAGTGCCGGGGCGCCGAGGTGGTCGACCTGCTCGCCGCGTTGAACACCGGCCACGACGGCGGGGCGGGAACGCTGCACGCCAACGCCCCGGCCGACGTACCGGCCCGGCTGGAGGCGCTGGGGATGCTCGGCGGCCTGCCCCGGCTCGCGCTGCACGCCCAGGTCGCCGCCGCGTTGCAGGTCGTTCTCCAACTCCGCCGCACCGGGGAGGGGCGCGTCCTGGACTCCATCGGTCTGCTGCTACCCGACGGGCCCGACCGGGTGGTGACAGTGGTTCCGGCCTGGACGCGCGGCCGAGGGCTTGCCCCGGCGGCCCAGCTACTCGCCGGCCTGCTGCGGGAGCGGGGAGCGCCGGTGCCGCCGATCCTCCAGGCGGCGTGGCCAGCCCCGGCGGCACCGGCGTGACCGGCCACCTCTGGTCGGTGGTCCTGCTCCTGGCCGCCGCGGCGGTTGCCGTCGCCTGGCCGGTCCGGGCCGGTCGCGCCCGGCGGATGGCGGTCCTGGGTAGCGCGGGCACCCCGGGCGAGCGGGTGACGGGTTCCCGTTCAGCACCCCCGGACCCGCCACGACGTCCGCTCGACTCCGCGCCGAAGGCGTCCACCCGTCCCCCCGGTCGAGGCCGGGAACGGCGTCGGCCCGGAGCCGGGCATCAGGTGAGGCGATGGACGGACCTCGGTTCGGCTCCGGCTTCCGGCTCGCCGGCACCGGTCACCGGCTTGGCGCAGCGGATCCGGAGGTGGGCCGGCCTCGGCGCCGGCTCGCATCGATCGGCCGACCACTCGATCGCCGCGTCGGCGCTCTCCGCCGGACGTGCCTCGGCTACTGCTCCCGGGCGCTTCGCTGGACGCGCCTCGACCGACGCGCTCGCGTTCCTCGCCGGACGCGCCTCAGCTACCGCTTCCGCCCTCTCTGCCGGACGCGTGCTGCCCGTGGCGGCGCTGTGTGGCGCCGTGGCCGGGGCGCTGCTCGGTGGGCCGGTGGCCGCCCTGGTAATCGCCACCTACGGCGTGCTCGCGGCGCGGGCGGTGCTGCGCCGGCGCACCAACCGGTGGGCCACCTCCGCGCACCGCCGCGATCTCGACCGGCTGGCCGCCGTCGCCGCCGACCTGCGGGCCGGGCTACCCGTCGACGGCGGCATCGACGACGGCCCGGGACGCGTCGCGCGGCTGGCCCGGGCCGCCGGGCGGCTGGCCGACCGGACGGGTGCGCCGCTGGCCGATCTGCTGGAACGGATCGAGGCCGACGCCCGCGCCGCCGACCGGGGGCTTGCGGCTGCCGCCGCCCAGGCCGCCGGGGCGCGGGCGACCGCCTGGCTGCTCGCCGCGCTGCCGCTCGGCGGGATCGGTCTCGGCTACGGCATCGGGGTGGACCCGGTGGCGGTGCTCCTGCACACGCCGGTGGGTGCCGGCAGTGCGGTGGCGGCGGTCGCGTTGCAGGTCGGCGGGCTGCTCTGGGCCGAGCGGCTCGGCGTCACACCCGGGCGGGCCGCCTGATGTCACGGCAGGTGCTGGCCGCCGTCTGTCTCGGCGGCGCCGCGTCGCTCCTGGTCGTCACCGGTCCGGTCGTCCGCCCGGCACGGCGGCTGCGCCGGCTGGCTCCGGCATCGCGGCCGGCTCGCCCGGCGTGGTGGCCGGATCGGGTACGCCTCGGCGCGGCGCTGGCCGGGGTCGCCGTGGCGGTGGTCGTCGGCGGTGTCACGGGCGTGTTCCTCGGGCTGCCGGCCGGCGTCGCCGCCGACCGTCTGCTGCGCCGGATCGAGCCGCGCGCAGCCCGGGAACGACGGCTGCGGGAGACCGCCGACCTGCCGCTGGCCGCGGACCTGCTGGCCGCCGTGCTGCGAGCGGGCGCGCCGGTCGACCGTTCGGTGCTCGCCGTCGCGGAGGCGCTCGGCGGGCCACTCGCGGACCGGCTCGGCCGGGTCGGCCGGACGCTCCGCCTCGGTGGCAGCCCCGGCGAGGCCTGGGCGCACCTGGACGGCGTCGGCGGAGCCGAACCCGTTATCGCGGCGGCGGTGCGCTCGTCGAACAGCGGTGCCGCACTGGCTCGCGCGCTGACCCGGCTGGCCGACGACCTGCGTGCCGAACGGTCGACCTCGGCCGAGGCGGCGGCCCGCCGTGCGGGCGTGCTCATCGTGCTGCCGCTCGGGCTGTGTTTCCTGCCCGCCTTCATTCTCGCCGGTCTGGTGCCGGTGATCGTCGCCGTTCTCGGCGACGTGCTGTGAACCATCGAGAAGGGACGTACGACATGCGCAAGCTCTTCACCCGCCTGCGGGGTGACGCCGGCATGAACACCGCCGAGTACGCAGTGGGCACCCTCGCCGCGGTCGCGTTCGCCGGGATCCTGCTGAAGGTGCTCACCTCCGGCAACGTGCAGTCCGCGCTGACCGCCGTCATCGACCGGGCCCTGAAGTGATCGGGCGCCGGCGGGCCGGCCGTGCTGGTCGGTGGCTCTGCGAACCAGCGGTCCCGCTCGGCGCGTCCACCGGGCCCGGCCCGAGCCGGGTCGCCGCCGGGATCCGGGCCGGGGTGGTCCGGCGCCGGTGGCGCTCGCGGGTCGCGGGCGAGCGAGGTTCCTTCACCGCCGAGTTGGCGGCCGGCCTGCCGGCGCTCATGCTGCTCCTCGTCGCCGGGTTGACCGCGGTGAACGCGGTGGGTGCCCGGGTCGCGTGTGTCGACGCGGCCCGGGAGGCGGCTCTCGCCGCGGCCCGGGGCGAGTCCGGCACGGTCACCGGAAGCCGGTTCGCCCCGGAGGGCGCCGAGGTGTCGGTGACTGTGGCAGGCGATCGGGTCACGGCGACGGTCCGGGCACCGGTCCGGGCGCTCGGCGCGCGGCTGCCTCGCCTGGTCGTGTCCGGGGAGGCGGTGGCCGCCGTGGAGCCCGGCGCGCCGGGCCCGGTGCCGTGAGAGCTGACGGCGACCGGGGCGGCGCGACCGTCTGCCTGCTCGCGATCGGGCTGGTGTTCGTGCTGGTCGGCGTGTTCGGTGCCGCGGTCGGGGCGGCCCGGTGCGCGCGGCATCAGGCCCGCAACGCGGCGGACTTCGGGGCGCTGGCGGGTGCCGTGCAGGTGCTCGACGGAGCCGACGCCGCCTGCGCTCGCGCCGCCGATCTGGTCTCGGCCAACGGCGGCCGGATGACCGGGTGCCGGGCCGACGGACTGGACCTGATCGTCACGGCCCGGGTACGTGTGGCACCGCTGCCGGGGCTGGCCCGGGACGCCACCGCGACGTCCCGGGCCGGGCCGGCCCGGTCCTGACGGCGCACGCCGCGTCTGAACCGAGGACCGGCCCCGGGCCCGGGGCCGCAGGTCAGCGGGACTGGAGTGCGTCCAGTCCGACCGCCATGGCGATCACCAGCCGACGGTCGATCTGCGGGTGCTGGATCTCCACGGAGTACCGGTCACGCAGGCCCCACTTCCGGACGACCGAGAACACCGGCTGGCCGCCTGCCATGAAGTCGAAGTGGTACGGCAGCCAGGAGAGCGAGTCGACGAACCGGCGCAGCAGCGCGACCGGCAGGCTGCGCTCCTGCCCGGTGGCGGGCGGCAGGCCGGGCTGCTCGACGTGCCACGTCGAGCGCAGCAGCGACTGGGCGAAGTCCTTGCGGAACAGCCCGATGGGGTTGCCCGCGTGATCGGTCACGTCGTAGGTGGCGCCGAGGTCGAGCCGCTGACGGGCCTTGAAGCCGAGAAGGGGGTACTGCTTGGAGTCGTCGGTGTAGATGGTCACCTGCTCCTTGAAGGCGAGCCGCTTCTGCTGCGCGAACGCGAGCAGCCCGCCTTCGGAGCCGTCGGGCGCCACGGAGTGCACCTCGTACTGGTTGACCATCATCCGGAGTCGCTGACGGATGATGAACCGGTGCTGGGCCTGCAGGTTGTCGGGCGACATGTGATCTCCTTCGAGGGGTCGCCGGAGTCTTGCACAGCAGGCCCGCCACCGCTCACCCGATCACACCCGGATGCCACGTCACCGGCCCACCGGGTGAGGCGCCAGGTCAGCGAGGTCATCGGCCGCCGTCGACGGTGGCCTTCATCGCCCAGCTGGTCAGCACCTGGTGGATACCGCGCAGACGCTCGTTGATCTGTTCCAGCCGTTCCGCCTGGGCGAGCGTGGCGATCGCGGTGCCCAGTGCTATCTGCTGGTCGGCGGTGAGGTTTTCCTGGTCGATGGTGTAGAGCAGCTCGACGGTCTCGGCGATCGTGTCGGCCACGGCGGCACCTCCGGCGGGACGGGTCTCGGGTCACCTGTGCGCTACCGGAAATGATGCATGGAAGCGCTCCCATACATCAATGCCCCGACCGCCCCGCACTCATGCACCCGTCCCACCAACCAGACACCTGGGCGCCCGCGGAGCCGCATGGTCCAGCTTGATCGACACCAGTTCGGGGAAGTGGCGGGGTCGAGCACCTGTCGATACCGCAACCTCCCCGAGGTGGCGGCGGGCAGCCCCGACCGGCCCGGTGCGGTCAGGCGGGTGGGGCACCGGCCGCCTGAGCTGGGCGGGCCGCCCGGTCGTCCTGCCGGGGCAACACCTCGCCGCGCTCCGGGCCACCCGAGTCCGGGCCGGCAGCGCCCGCCTCCGGGCCGGCGCCCGCCTCCGGGCCGGCCACGGCCGCCTCGCCGCTGGCCGTGGCGAGGTTGGTCAGCACCACGTCGAGGACCGTCACGGCCTCCGGCTTGGCCAGCGGGTTGTTGCCGTTTCCGCACTTCGGGGACTGGACGCAGGACGGGCACCCGGTCTCGCACCCGCATTCGGCGACGGCGTCCCGGGTTGCGCGCAACCAGGCGGCGGCGGTGCCGTACGCCCGCTCGGCGAAACCCGCGCCGCCGGGGTGACCGTCGTAGACGAAGACGGTAGGCGCCTCGGTGTCCGGGTGCAGCGCGGTGGAGAGCCCGCCGATGTCCCACCTGTCGCAGGTCGCCATCAGCGGCAGCAGGCCGATGGCGGCGTGCTCTGCGGCGTGCAGCGCGCCCGGCACGTCCGCCGCCTCGACACCGGCGGCGGTGAGCGACTCGGGGGAGAGCGTGAACCACACCGCGACGGTGCGCAGCTCCCGCGCCGGCAGGTCCAGCGGGCGGGTGTCGATCACCTCGCCGGTGGCGATGCGCCGCCGCTGGTACGACACCACCTGGCTGGTCACGTCCACCTCGCCGAGGAACAGCCCGACCGGCCCGGCGTCCACGTACGAGCGGACCGAGACCACGGACAGTGAGGTGACGTCGCGGGCGTGGGTGGACCAGTCCGGCTCCTCGGCGTGCACGAGCGCGCACCCGTCGGCCAGGTCGAGCGAGTCGACCACGTACGAGACGCCCTGGTGCAGGTAGACCGCGCCGGTGTGCAGCAGGAAGTGCGCCGACCCGCCGTCGACGGTGCCGAGCAGCCGGCCGGTGGACTCCTCCACCACGCACAACGGGGGGCCGCCCTCGCCGCGCAGGTCGACCTCGGGGCGTTCCCGGTGCCGCCAGTACCAGCCGGTGGGTCGCTGCCGCAGCGCGCCCGCCTCGACCAGCGAGTCCACCGCCTCCTTCGCGCCCTCCCCGAACAGGTCCAGGTCGGCCGGGGTGAGCGGGGACTCGTGGGCGGCGCAGGCGAGCTGCGGCGCGAGCACGTACGGGTTGGCCGGGTCGAGCACCGTCGCCTCGACCGGCCGCCCGAACAGCGCCTCCGGGTGGTGCACCAGGTAGGTGTCGAGCGGGTCGTCCCGGGCCACCAGCACGGCTAGGGCCTCGTCGCCGGAGCGCCCGGCCCGCCCGGCCTGCTGCCACAGCGACGCGCGGGTGCCGGGCCAGCCGCAGATCAGCACCGCGTCCAGCCCGACCAGGTCGACGCCGAGTTCGAGCGCGTTGGTGGAGGCGAGCCCGAGCAGGTCGCCGTGCAGCAGCGCCCGTTCCAGTTCGCGGCGTTCCTCGCGCAGGTAGCCGGCCCGGTAGGCGGCCACCCGATCGCCCAGACCGGGGACCGCCTCGTCCAGCGAGCGCCGGGCGTTCGCGGCGACCACCTCGGCGCCGCGGCGGGACCGCACGAAGGCGAGCGTGCGTACCCCCTCGACCACGCTGTCGGCGAGCAGGTCGGCGGTCTCGCGCAACGCCGAGCGCCGGACCTGGACGAGGTCGGCGTCGGGAGCCGAGCCGGTGGGCGGCAGTAGCGGCGGCTCCCAGAGCGCGAACGTCACCCCGCCGCGCGGCGAGGTGTCCTCGGTGACGGCGGTGACGCGCAGGCCGGTGAGCCGCCCGGCCGCCGTCGCCGGGTCACCCGACGTGGCCGAGGCCAGGAGAAACACCGGGGTACGCCCGAAGCGGGCGCACTGCCGGCGCAGCCGCCGCAGCACGTGCGCGACGTGGGAGCCGAAGACGCCCCGGTAGGTGTGGCACTCGTCGACCACCACGTACGCGAGGCGGCGCAGGAACCCGGACCAGTGCGCGTGGCCGGGCAGGATGCCGTGGTGCAGCATGTCCGGGTTGGTCAGCACGAACCGGGAGTGCCGGCGGATCCACTCCCGTTCGGCGCGCGGCGTGTCCCCGTCGTAGGTGGCGGGGCGTACCCCGTCGAGTTCGAGACCGGCGACGGCGCGGAGCTGGTCGGCGGCGAGCGCCTTGGTCGGCGCCAGGTAGAGCGCCGTGGCGCGCGGGTCGGCGAGCAGCGCGCTCAGCGCGGGAAGCTGGTACGCCAGCGACTTGCCGGACGCCGTCCCGGTGGCGACCACGACGTGCCGCCCCGCGTACGCCAGCTCGGCGGCCTCGGCCTGGTGCCGCCACGGGGCGACGACGCCGCGCCGCGCGAACGCCGCCCGCAGTTCCTCCGGCGCCCAGCCGGGCCACCCGACCGGCTCACCGGCGCGGGCCGGGACGCGCTCGACGTGGGTGACCGGGTCGGTGGGGTGACGCAGCCGCAGCCGGCGCAGCAGCTCGCCCGGCGCACGCCGTGGGCCGGGGCTGTGGTCGGTCACGTCCTGCACTCTCGCACTGGTGTTCGGAATTGGAAACCGCAGGGTGGGGGTAAGGGAACAGCTCCGGCGGTGACCCGAGGGGGCCGCACGGGGGGATGGTTAGATGCCCAGGAGAGTTTACCGAGGAGGGGCCGATGGAGCTGTCGCTGGCGACCCGCGCCGTGGGGGAGCACACGGTGCTCGAGGTCGGCGGTGAGGTGGATGTCTACACCGCCCCCCGCCTGCGGGAACGGCTCCTGGAGTTGATCGACGGCGGGGCCCGCCACGTGGTGGTCGACCTCGGCCGGGTGGACTTCCTCGACTCGACCGGTCTGGGTGTGCTCGTCGGCGCGCTCAAGCGGCTGCGCTCGGCCGGTGGTTCCTTCGCGCTCGTCTGCGACAAGGAGCCGCTGCTCAAGATCTTCCGGATCACCGCCCTGGACCAGGTCTTCCCGCTGCATCCGACGGTCGACGCGGCCATCGCCGCCGACTCCACCGGCGCGTGATGGCCACCGTCAAGCTGTCCTTCTCTCCGGCCCCGGTGCACGTGCGCACCGCCCGCCTGGTCGGCGTCGCGGTGGCCCGGCGGGCCGGCGTACGCGAGGACCTGCTGGACGAGGTGCGCCTGGCCATCGGTGAGGCGTGCACCAGGGCGGTCGCGCTGCACCGGCAGTACGGCCTGGCCGAACCGGTGTATGTGGAGATGTCCGACGGCGGCGGCTACACGGTCCGGGTGGTGGACCGGGCCCCGATCGAGGCTGGTCTCGGCCTGGCCGCGCTGGGCCCGGACGAGCTGGCCAAGGAGTCGCTCAGCGAGGACGCGCTCACCACCGGGGTGGGCTTCGCGCTGCTCGCCGGTTTCGTGGAGGATCTCCAGGTCCGCCCGGTCGACGACGGCGTCGGCACCGAGGTGCGGATGTCCTGGCCGGCCGGCCGCGCCTGACCCGACCCGCACACGCAGGCCGCGTTCCCTCGGGGGGAGCGCGGCCTCGTCGTATCGGCCGCGCCATATATCAGATTTTTTCGCCTAACACAGTTACGAAGATCATCGAGACACGGTGCCCCCTGCCTGTGACCTCCGCCACGCCGGAGGGCTACAGTACCCGGGTTGTCAGCAAGTGATCGCTGCCCGCGGCCAGCGGGAACGGGTGGATGGCGCGCGCTGGCGAGTTCGCATCCAGGCGTCGGCCCGTGCGTCTCCACGAGCCGGCGCGAGTGTTCGGTACAGGAGGACATAGATGTCCGGGACCTTGGCCGCCGACGGCGGCGCACTGTCCCTTACCGGAGCCAACGTGACGTACGTCGTCATCGCCGCGGTCATCGCGCTGGTGGCGCTCGTCTTCGCGGCCGCCCTCACCAGGGCGGTCCTGGCGGCCGGTAAGGGAACCACGAACATGCAGGAGATCTCCGGCGCGGTGCAGGAGGGCGCGTCGGCGTACCTGCTGCGGCAATTCCGCACGCTGGCGATCTTCGTGGTGATCGCCGTCGTGTTGCTGTTCCTGCTGCCGGTGCACGACACCGACGGCAACGAGACCCTGGTGAAGGTCGGCCGCTCGGCGTTCTTCGTGGTGGGCGCGCTGTTCAGCGCGTTCATCGGCGGCGCCGGCATGTGGCTGGCCACCCGCGCCAACCTGCGGGTGGCGGCGGCCGCGCGGGAGCGTGAAGGCGGGCGCGAGGGCGCCATGAAGATCGCCTTCCGCACCGGCGGCGTGGTCGGCTTCCTCACCGTCGGCCTCGGCCTGTTCGGTGCGGCGCTGGTCGTGCTGATCTTCCGGGGTGACGCCCCGACCGTGCTGGAGGGCTTCGGTTTCGGTGCCGCGCTGCTCGCCATGTTCATGCGGGTCGGCGGCGGCATCTTCACCAAGGCCGCCGACGTCGGCGCCGACCTGGTCGGCAAGGTCGAGCAGGGCATCCCGGAGGACGACCCGCGCAACGCCGCCACCATCGCCGACAACGTGGGCGACAACGTCGGCGACTGCGCCGGCATGGCCGCCGACCTGTTCGAGTCGTACGCGGTCACGCTCGTCGCGGCACTGATCCTCGGCCGGGCCGCGTTCGGCGAGACCGGCCTGGTCTTCCCGCTGATCATCTCCACCATCGGCGTGCTGGTCGCGATCGTCGGCGTCTTCATCACCCGCCTGCGCGCCAGCGACCGCAACGGCCTGACCGCCATCAACCGGGCCTTCTACCTGTCCGCGCTGATCGCCGCGGTGCTCGTCGCGATCGCCGCGTTCGCGTACCTGCCGGCCACGTTCGCCGAGCTGGAGGGCGGGCTGACCGACGTCGACCGCAACCCGCGGCTGGTGGCCATCGGCGCGGTGGTGATCGGTATCGTGCTGGCCGCCGCGATCCAGGCGCTCACCGGCTACTTCACCGAGACCAACCGGCGCCCGGTGCAGGACATCGGCAAGAGCTCGCAGACCGGCGCGGCCACCGTCATCCTCGCCGGCATCAGCGTCGGCCTGGAGTCGGCCGTCTACTCGGCGCTGCTGATCGGCGCCGGCGTCTTCGGCGCGTTCCTGCTCGGCGGCAGCTCGCTCACGCTGTCGCTGTTCGCCGTCGCCCTGGCCGGCACCGGCCTGCTCACCACGGTCGGCGTCATCGTCGCGATGGACACGTTCGGCCCGATCTCCGACAACGCGCAGGGCGTGGCGGAGATGTCCGGCGACATCGACGAGCACGGCGCGCGGACGCTCACCGAGCTGGACGCCGTCGGCAACACCACCAAGGCGATCACCAAGGGCATCGCGATCGCCACGGCGGTGCTGGCCGCGACCGCGCTGTTCGGCTCGTACACCGACACGCTCAAGACGGCGTACGCGGACGCGACGGGGACTCAGGACACCACCGCGCTGATCGACGAGCTGCTGAACGTCGCCAACCCGCGCAACCTGGTCGGCCTGATCATCGGTGCGGCCGTGGTCTTCCTCTTCTCCGGCCTGGCCATCAACGCGGTCTCCCGCTCGGCCGGTGCCGTGGTGATGGAGGTGCGCCGCCAGTTCCGCGAGCTGCCCGGCATCATGGACCGCACCCAGCGGCCCGAGTACGGCAAGGTCGTGGACATCTGCACCCGGGACGCGCAGCGCGAGCTGATGACCCCCGGTCTGCTGGCCATCCTGGCCCCGATCGCGGTCGGCTTCGGCCTCGGCGCGGGCGCGCTCGCCGCGTACCTGGCCGGCGCGATCGGCGCGGGCACGCTGATGGCGGTGTTCCTGGCCAACTCCGGTGGCGCCTGGGACAACGGCAAGAAGCTGGTCGAGGACGGTGCGCACGGCGGTAAGGGTTCCGACGCGCACGCCGCCACCGTCATCGGCGACACCGTCGGAGACCCGTTCAAGGACACCGCCGGCCCGGCGATCAACCCGCTGCTCAAGGTGATGAACCTGGTGTCGCTGCTGATCGCACCGGCCGTCGTCGCCTGGAGCGTGGGCGACGACAAGAACAACCCGCTGCGTATCACGATCGCCGTGGTCGCCGCGCTGGTCATCGCGGGCGCCGTGGTGTTCAGCAAGCGCAAGGGTGTGGCGATGACCGACGAGGACAGCGGGGCCGGCAGCCCGGGCCAGCGTCCGGAGACGGTGAACGCCTGATCGCACGCGACGGTTCCCGGCCGGCCCCGGCCGGCCGGGAACCCCGGGCCCGGCAAACCTGACCGGTGGCGGTTCCGCCCGGAGGTCGTACGCTGCTTCGCATGCGTACGCGCCGGGCGGCAACCGCCGGAAAGCTCACGGTGGTCCTGGCCACGCTGATCCTCGTCGTCAGCGGATGCGGTGGCGGTCCCGCCCCCCGGGTCTGGGCCGCGTCGGTGTGCCAGGCGCTCACCCCGTGGCGCGCGGAGATCTCCAAGCTGACCAGCAGCACGCAGCAGCAGATGACCGCGCAGACCACACCGGCGCAGGCGAAGGAGAACCTGGTCCGGCTCTTCGCCGGCGCCGAACAGGCCAGCGAGACGGCCCGGCGCAAGGTCGAGGAGGCAGGCGTGCCCGAGGCCGAGCGCGGCGCCGAGGTGTCCGCCGGGTTCCTGGGGTCGCTGAGCAAGATGCGCGACGCGTACGGCCGGGCCCGGGACACCGTCGACCGGCTCGACACCGCCCAGGCCGGTCCGTTCTACGACGGCGTGCGCGCCGCCGTGGACACGCTCAACAAGGAGTACGACGCGAGCGCGCTGGACACCAGCAAGCTCAACTCGACCGAGCTGAAAGAGGCCTTCGACGAGGTCCCGGAGTGTCGCTGACCCCTCCCACCCCGAAACCGGCCCGCCAGCCCTCGCTGTTCTCCACCGAGGCGGCCGACCCCACGCTGGCGGACCTCGCCGGCCTGCTCGCCGGGCCGGGTGAGGTGGGGCGGATGGGCGGCACGGCCCGGATCTCCGTGGTGGTCGACGCCGCCTGGCGGGTGCACGTGCTGGTGGCCGAGCTGGGCGCCCGGGGTGTGCCGGCGAGCTGGGAGCCGACCGAGGACGGGCGGCACCGGGTGCGCACCGCGTACACGAGCATGCTGGCGCCGCTCGCGCGGGCCTGGCTGCGGGGCGCGGTGAAGCGGCCACCGGCCCGCTTCCACCTGGACGGGCGGCGGCTGCGGCTCTGGGCGGCGGCCGCCGGCACGGCCGAGCCGGCCGGGTTCCGGCTGCGGCTCGGCCCGGCCGACGAGCAGTCCTGGCCGGTGGTCCGCGCCGCGCTGGCGGCGGTGGGCCTGCCGGCCGCGTTCGTCGAGCCGGACGAAGGCGGCCCCGCGTTCCGGATCGGCGGGCGGCGGATGTCGCGGCTCGCGGAGCTGGTGGGGGAACGGCCGGCGAGGGCCCCGGTGGCGGACTGGCCGGGGTCGCCGGCCTGACCGCCGCTGTCCGAAGCCGGACACCCGGGAAGGGCCCCGCCGGGGGTACGCGATCGTCACAGTGACCCGCCTGTCGCCCTACCCACGGTGTACCGTGACGCCGTCCGGCAGGGTGCGGCCGGCGATCGCCGGGAGGGCGGCCCGTTTGCCGCCCACGAAACCCGGAACGCGGACGGCGCGTTACGTTGGACATCCGGACCGCCTGTGGTCCGGGTGGCGCAGCACGGCCCGAAGCGGGCATGGCGTAGGAGTGAGGTCGGGGAGAGACGTGCCGAGCAACGCTGGAACCACCCGTCTGGTCATCGTCGAGTCACCGGCGAAGGCCAAGACGATCTCGGGCTACCTCGGCCCGGGGTACGTCGTGGAGGCCAGCTTCGGCCACGTCCGGGACCTGCCCCGCAACGCCGCCGACGTCCCGGCGAAGTACAAGGGTGAGCCGTGGGCGCGACTCGGCGTCGACGTCGACAACGGCTTCCACGCGCTCTACGTGGTCTCGCCCGACCGTAAGCAGCAGATCAGCAAGCTGGTGAAGCTGGCCAAGGAAGTCGACGAGATCTTCCTGGCGACGGATGAGGACCGCGAGGGCGAGGCCATCGCCTGGCACCTCGTGGAGACGCTCAAGCCCAAGGTGCCGGTCAAGCGGATGGTCTTCCACGAGATCACCAAGCCGGCCATCCAGGCCGCGGTGGCGAACCCCCGGGAGATCGACCGCGACCTGGTCGACGCCCAGGAGGCGCGGCGCATCCTCGACCGCCTCTACGGCTACGAGGTCTCGCCGGTGCTGTGGAAGAAGGTCATGCCGAAGCTGTCGGCGGGCCGGGTGCAGTCCGTGGCGACGCGGATCGTGGTCGAGCGGGAACGCCAGCGGATGGCGTTCCGCACCGCCGAGTACTGGGACATCCTGGCCACGCTCGCGGTGGCGAAGCCGGGCGAGGGTCCGCGGACGTTCAACGCCACGCTCGTCGCGCTGGGCGGAGACCGGATCGCCACCGGCAAGGACTTCGAGCCGACCACCGGCCGGGTGCGGCCCGGCGCGGGCGTGGTGCACCTCGACGAGGGTGGCGCCCGGGGCCTGGCCGCCCGCCTGGCCGACCAGCCGTTCACCGTCACCCGGGTCGAGGAGAAGCCTTACCGGCGCCGCCCGTACGCGCCGTTCATCACCTCCACGCTCCAGCAGGAGGCGGCCCGCAAGCTGCGGTTCTCGTCGCAGCAGACGATGCGCACCGCGCAGCGCCTGTACGAGAACGGCTACATCACCTACATGCGTACCGACTCGGTGAACCTGTCCGAGACGGCCATCGCGGCGGCCCGTCGGCAGATCGTCGAGCTGTACGGCGAGCGCAGCGTGCCGCCGGAGCCGCGCCGCTACACCGGCAAGGTGAAGAACGCGCAGGAGGCACACGAGGCGATCCGCCCCGCGGGCGACAACTTCCGCACCCCGGGTGAGGTGGCCAAGGAGTTGTCCGCCGAGGAGTTCAAGCTCTACGAGCTGATCTGGCGGCGCACCATCGCCTCGCAGATGACCGACGCGGTCGGCTCCAGCGTGTCGGTGCGCATCCGTGCCGTCTCCTCCGCCCAGGAGGAGGCCGACTTCGGCGCGACCGGCAAGACCATCACCGACCCGGGCTTCCTGCGCGCGTACGTCGAGTCCAGCGACGACGAGAACGCCGAGGCGGAGGACGCCGAGCGGCGGCTGCCGACGCTGGTCAAGGACCAGCCGCTGACCGCCGACGAGCTGGCCGCGCAGGGCCACCACACCCAGCCGCCCGCCCGCTACACGGAGGCGTCGCTGGTCAAGGCCCTCGAAGAACTGGGCATCGGCCGGCCCTCCACGTACGCGTCGATCATGCAGACGATCCAGGACCGCGGATACGTGGTGAAGCGCGGCCAGGCCATGATTCCGTCGTTCCTGGCGTTCGCGGTGATCGGGCTGATGGAGCGGCACTACCCGCGCCTGATCGACTACGACTTCACCGCCAGCATGGAGAACGAGCTGGACGAGATCGCCGGTGGCGACCACGCCGCCGTCGACTTCCTCACCTCCTTCTACTTCGGCAGCACCAACGGCGCCGGCGACCAGGCCATCGCGCACGCCGGTGGACTGAAGAAGCTGGTCACCGAGAACCTCAGCGAGATCGACGCGCGCAGCGTCAACTCCATCCCGCTGTTCACCGACGACGAGGGCCGCGAGGTCGTCGTCCGGGTCGGCCGGTACGGGCCGTACCTGCAGCGCGAACTGCCGGGCGGCGAGCAGCCCACGCCCTCCGGTGAGGGCGAGGAGAGCGGCTCGCAGGGTGACCGGGCGCCGATCCCGGAGGGGCTGGCGCCGGACGAGCTGACCCCGGAGAAGGTGCACGAGCTGTTCCTCGGCGGCAGCGGTGAGCGCAAGCTCGGCGACGACCCGTCCACCGGCGAGCCGATCCTGCTCAAGTCCGGCCGGTTCGGCCCGTACGTGGCCAGCGGCGAGCGCAAGTCGTCGCTGCTGCGCTCGCAGTCGCCGGACAGCCTCACCCTGGAACAGGCGTTGCAGCTGCTGCGCCTACCCCGGCTGATCGGCGTGGCCCCGGACGGCGCCGAGGTGTTCGCCAACAACGGCCGCTACGGCCCGTACGTCAAGCGCGGTGACGAGTTCCGCTCGCTGGACTCGGAAGACAAGATGTTCACCGTCACGCTGGACGAGGCGCTGGCGTTGCTGGCCGCCCCGAAGACGCGCCAGCGGCGGGCCGCCGCGCCGCCGCTGCGGGAGATGGGTAACGACCCGCTCACCGAGAAACCGCTGGTGATCAAGGACGGGCGCTTCGGGCCGTACGTGACCGACGGCGAGTTCAACGCGTCGCTGCGGCGCGGGCAGACACCGGAGGAGCTGACGCTGGAGCAGGCGTCGGAGATGCTGGCCGAGAAGCGCGCGAAGGGCCCGGCGCCGAAGAAGAAGGCGGCGAAGAAGGCCGCCCCGGCGAAGAAGACGACGGCGGCCAAGAAGACAACGGCGGCCAAGAAGACGACGGCGGCCAAGAAGGCCCCCGCGAAGAAGGCCGCCCCCAAGAAGGCGACCTCCACCCCGAACGAGTGATCTTGGTGCGGGAACGCCCCTGGAGGGGCGGGCTCGTACCAAGATCTCAGCCGGGCCAGCCTGCGGCTCGGAGGGCGGCACGCAACTGCGCGATGACTCGGGTGGGATTGTTACGGACGGCCCAGGCGGGGAAGCGGAGCACCCGGTCACCGGTGGCCCAGACGTCGTTCTGCCGCTGCATGTCCGCCCAGGTGGTCCTCGGATCGAGGTGCTGCCCACCGTCGATCTCGACGTGCACCCGCCACCGCTCGAACCAGACGTCCAGGTAACGCCGCCGACCGGTGGCATCTCGGCGGACGACCTGGCGGGACGGTTCGGGTAGCCCGGCCCGCCGGACGAGGTCGAGGAAATCGAGTTCGGCGAGGGAGTGGGCGCCGCCCGCCGCGTCGGTGGCGGTCGCCAGGATCAGGCGACGGCGACGCGCCCGGGGGAGCCGTTCCAGCACCCGGTGCAGGTCGTCGCCCCAGACCAGGCGTTGCTGGAAGCCTGCCGCGACCACAGCCCGTGCCTCCTCGTCGGTCGCCGCCCACTGTGCCGCATCGACGAGCGAGCGGGCCGGCATGGTCCGGCGGGGCTTGCCGACGTCCAGCACGTCCTCCGGCGGCAGTGCGGTGGTGCGATGGATCCGCACGCCCGGTGGCGGGGTTCTCGCCTGATGCCGAGCCGGCAGCAGCAGATGCACCAGCCGGCTCTCGTAACGCCGTAGCCCCCATCTCTGGGCTGGGGTGAGTCCACCCAGCGTCGCTGCCGGTCCCGCCGCGAGCACAGCCACCCAGCGCCACTCTTTCGGACCCACCGGGCCGTTGTGGGTGACATAGACGCGCCGGTGCACCTGCCGCCAGCGCCCGCTGTACAGCCGGTGCCGGATCGCCTTCTCGGACAGGAACCGTCGAGCCTGCGTCGCTTCGAGCACCCGTTCCTGATGGAACAGCAACCAGCTCAACTCGTCCGCGTCATCCCCCGGCATCTCCACACATGAATCTCAACCGCTGTCCCGTCGTCCCTGCTGTCCCTGTGGACAGCCGCCGAGATCTTGGTACGGAAGCGCCCCTTGGCGGGCGGGTTCGTACCAAGATCCTCAGCTGCCCAGGATCTGCGCCAGATAAGGGTTCTGGAACACACGGGACGGGTCCAGGCGGGCGCGGACGGACTGGAAGTCGGCGAACTTCGGGTAGGCCGTCGCGAGGGACTCCGCATTGCGCCAGTGCAGCTTGCCCCAGTGCGGGCGGCCGCCCAACTCCGTCGCCACCTCCTCGAAAGCGCGGAAGTACGGCTCGTACGGCATGCCCACGTACTGGTGCACGGCGACGTACGCCGAGTCCCGCCCGTACGAGTGGGACAGCCAGATGTCGTCGGCGGCGGTGAACCGCACCTCGACCGGGAACAGCACCTTGAACGGCAGCCGGTCCACGATCCGGCGCAGCTCGGCCAGCGCGGTCGGCAGCGCCTCGCGCGGCAGGCCGTACTCCATCTCCACGAAGCGGACCCGGCGCGGCGTGCAGAACACCCGGTCGGAGCGGCCCGTGTAGGTGCGTTCGGTGAGCGCGCGGGCGGAGACGGCGCTGATCGTGGGGGCGAGGGCGGGTACGGCGCGGCCGAGGCGGCAGGCGCCGGCGAAGACGGTGTTGGACAGGAACTCGTCGTCCAGCCAGCCGCGCCATCCGGGCAGCGGCCGGTCGTCGGCGGGTACCCGGTCGTTGGTCTTGACCTGCACCCGGTCGGTGTAGGGGAACCAGTAGAACTCGGCGTGGTCGTGCGCGTCGTACAGGCCGGGCAGGTCGTCGAGCACCTCGGCGAGCGCGGCCGGGCGTTCGTGCGCGCGCAGCACGAAGGCGTCCACGCAGCGCAGCGTGACCTCGACCAGCACGCCCACCGCGCCGAGCCCGACCCGGGCGGCGTCGAACACGTCGCGGTTCTCCTCGGCCGAGCAGCGCAGCACCTCGCCGGTGCCGGTGACCAGCGTCAGCCCGGCCACGAAGGTGGACAGGCAGCCCAGTTTCGCCCCGGTGCCGTGGGTGCCGGTGGAGAGCGCACCGGCGATCGTCTGGGCGTCGATGTCGCCCAGGTTCGGCATCGCGAGCCCGTGCTGCGCGAGCAGATCGTTGATCGTGTGCAACGTCATCCCGGCCGGTACGGTGACCAGGCGGCGCGCCACGTCGATCGTGACGTCCGTCTCCAGCGCGGCGAGGTCGATGCGGTGCCCGTCGGCGACGGCGGTGGCGGTGAAGGAGTGACCGCTGCCGGTGGCCCGGACGGTCCGGCCCGCCGCGGCGGCCTGACTGACCGCCTCGACGACGTCGGAGACGCTGTGCGGGCGCACGGTGAGGAGCGCGGCACTGTGCTGGTTGCCGGCCCAGTTGGACCAGGTGGCGGTGGTACCGGTCATCGCGGCCACTCCTCGACATGAATATGAACTGAATTCATATCAGGAACGTTGTGCCTGGTAAATACCGCAATCGAGCCCGGCTCGTTGTACCGGTAGTCACAGACTCGTGACGTGCAGATATGTTCATCCGTCGAAGGGGGGTGGCGCCGAGTGTCCACACCAGCCGCCACGACCGGGCCGCTGCGTCGGGTACCGGTGCAGGGTCGAAGTGTCGCGCGGGTCCAGCGGATGCTGGACGCCTGCGCCGAGCTCGTCGACGAGGTGGGGTACGAAGGTCTGACCACGACCCTGCTCGCCGAGCGCGCCGAGGTGGCGATCGGGTCGGTCTACCAGTTCTTTCCGGACAAGCGGGCCATCGTGCAGGCGCTGACCCTGCGCACCATGGAGTCCTACCTCCAGCGGCTCGACGAGCGGTTCTCCTCGGACGACCTGACCCACTGGTGGGACGGGGTCGACGCGGCGATCGACGAGTACATCTCGATGCACCGCACCGTTCCCGGCTTCCGTACCCTGCACTTCGGCGACGTGGTCGACCTGCACCTGCTGGACGACCAGCGGGACAACAACGGGGTCATCGCCGAGCAGCTCGCCCGCGTACTCACCGAGCGTTTCGGCCTGGCCGGGGTGCCCGACCTGCGATTCCACCTGGAGGTCGCGGTGGAGGCCGCGGACGCCCTGATCAAGCTGGCCTTCCGCCGCCGCACCGACGGCGACGAGCGGGTGCTGGTCGAGGCCAAGGCGCTCATCCGGGAGTACCTGCACCGGCAGGTGAACGCCCCCACGGAGGTCGTCCACCAGGGCTGAGCGGCACGCCGAGCGGCGGGTTCCCGGGTGCGCCGGGGCCCGCCGTCGTCACGTCGCGGCACGTCAGAGGAAGGCGTGCCCCTCGCCCCGGTAGGTCGGCACGGTGGCGACCACCGCGTCCCCCTCGACCAGGTGCACCTCGTTGACGTGCTCGCACAGCTCACCCGCCTTGGCGTGGCGGAACCACACCCGGTCGCCGACGCGCAGGGTGTCCGCGGCCGTCCCGGCCAGCGGGGTCTGCACCTCGCCGGCGCCCTCCGCGCCGAGCAGCTTCAGCCCGTCCGGCAGCCAGGGCCGCGGCAGCCGGCTGTCCGCCGCCTGACCGGAGGCGATCCAGCCGCCGCCGAGCACCGTCGCCAGCCCCGGTGCCGGACGGCGGACCACCGCGCAGGCGAAGAACGCCGCCGGGTTCGGCCGCCAGGCACGGTACGCGTCGAACAGCGTCGGCCCGTACAGGCCGGAGCCCGCGGTGACCTCGGTGACGGCGGGGTCCGCGCTGGTGGCGGCCACGCTGCCGGTGCCGCCGCCGTTGACGAACTCCAGGTCGGCGTGCTCACGGACCGCGCTGACCGCGGCCGAGCGGCGGGCCAGCAGTTCCCGGTACGACCCGCGCTGCGCCACCCGGATCGCCGAGCCGAGCACCGCCTGTCCGGGCGGCGCGTCGCCGAGGCCGGCGATCTGTGCCTCGTACGACATCAGGCCGACCAGCCGGAAGCCCGGCCGCCCGGCGACGGCGGCGGCGAGCGCGCCGGCCGCCGTGGCGCTGTGCACCGGGGAGCGGCGCACGCCGACGTGCACCCGGCCGCCCAGCGGGCGCCAGGAGGCGTCCAGGTCGAGGCAGATCCGCAGCGCGGGCCGGCGCGCGGGCGGGCACACCCGGTCGATCAGGTCGAGCTGCGCGGTGTCGTCGACCATCAGCGTCACCGCGTCGGCGAGCGCCGGGTCGGCGGCCAGGTCGGCGAGGCCGCCCCGGTGGGCCGTCGGGTACGCCACGAGCACGTCGTCGCTCACCCCGGAGCGGACCAGCCACAGCGCCTCGGGCAGCGTGAAGGCCATCACGCCGTGCCATCCCTGACGCGTGAGCGCCCGGGTCAGCAGCTCGCGGACGCGTACCGACTTGCTTGCCACGCGCAGCGGCTTGCCGCCGGACCGGCCGGCGAGTGCCTCGGCGTTGGCGTCGAACGCGGTGAGGTCGACCACGGCGTACGGCGGGTCGAGGTGAGCGGTCGCCCGGTCGAGACGCTCGCGAAGTTTGTCACGGTCGATGGCCACGTCTGCACGCTAACTGTCTGGACGACAATGCGAAATACCCTCGCGTCTGTCCGGGCTGCGGGCGGTGGTCCCGGCGGCCTAGGCTCGGCGAGCAGGTGAATGTCGCGGGGGGCGACCCCTCCCGCGCGACTAGAGTGTTCCACCGGGGATGCCCAGACCTGGGCCGGCACGTGGAGGTACGGCCATCGAAAGCCAGAACAACGGCGAGTCGCCCGGCGTGTCGTCACCCGGGACAGCCGCCGACCACTCCGGTGCCGCCGCCATCCGGTCGGTGCTGCGCATCCGGCCGTTCCGCAGGCTGTGGATCGTGCTCAGCGCCGCCTCCTTCGGCGACTGGCTCGGCCTGCTCGCCACCGCGCTGTTCGCCGCCTCCCAGGTCTCCGGCAGCACCGCCCAGGGCGCCGCGTTCGGCGGTGTGACAGCGATCCGGCTGCTCCCGGCACTGGTGCTCGGCCCGGTGGCGGGTGTGTTCGCCGACCGGTTCGACCGCCGGTGGACCATGGTCATCTGCGACCTGCTGCGCTTCGTGCTGTTCGCCTCGATCCCGCTGTATGCGCTCACCGGCGCCGCGGGCGGGTTGGTGGTCGGCTGGGCGCTGATCGCCACGTTCCTGATCGAGTCGATCACGTTGATGTGGATCCCGGCCAAGGAGGCGGCGGTCCCGAATCTCATCCCGCGCACCCGGCTGGAGGCGGCGAACCAGCTCACGCTGATCACCACGTACGGCCTGACGCCGGTGGCCGCGGCCGTCGCCCTGGCCGTGCTGACCCGCGGCCTGCCCGGCGCGTTCGGCGGCGACCTGCCGAACTGGGCCGAGCCGGCCCAGCTCGCGCTCTGGTTCAACGCCTTCTCCCGCCTGGCCACCGCGCTCGTGGTGGCGATCGGGATCAAGGAGATCAGCCACGCCCAGCGCGCCGAGGCGGAGCGTACGGAGCAGAGCATGTTCCGGCAGTTCTCCGAGGGCTGGAAATACATCGGCCAGACCCCGCTCGTCCGCGGCCTGGTGCTGGGCATCTTCGGCGCGTTCGCCGGCGGCGGCATCGTGGTCGGCACGGGCAAGTTCTTCGCCAACTCGCTCGGCGCCGGCGACGCCGCGTTCTCGCTGCTCTTCGGCGCGATCTTCGTCGGCCTGGCGCTCGGCATCGGGCTCGGGCCGATGATCGTGCGGGACATGTCCCGCCGCCGCTGGTTCGGCATGAGCATCGTGCTCGCCAGCGCCTCCGTGCTGGTGCTCGCGTTCGCCATCCACCTGTCCATGGCGATCCTCGGCGCGATCCTGGTCGGCGCCGGGGCCGGCATGGCGTTCCTGGCCGGCACCACGCTGCTCGGCGGCGAGGTGGCCGACGAGGTGCGCGGCCGGGTCTTCGCGGTGGTGCAGATCGGCACCCGGCTGGTGCTGATCCTGGCGATCGCGCTCAGCAGCCTCCTGGTCGGCGTCGGCGGCTCCCGCCAGCTCACCATCGCCGACCTGGGCATCTCCATCTCCTCCACCCGCCTGCTGCTGCTCGCCGCCGGCGCGGCCGGCATCATCGCCGGAATCAGCGCGTTCGGCCAGATGGACGACAAGAAGGGCGTACCGGTCCTCGCCGACCTGTGGGGCTCGATCCGGGGCCGCCCGCTGATGCCGGCCGAGCCGTTCGTCTCCAGCGGCCTGTTCGTGGTCTTCGAGGGCGGCGAGGGTGCGGGCAAGTCGACCCAGCTCGCCGAGCTGGCCGAGCGGCTGCGCGCGCAGGGCCGCGACGTGGTGGTCACCCGCGAGCCGGGCGCCACGCCGGTCGGCGAGCGGATCCGCTCCCTGGTGCTCGGCACCGCGCCCGGCGAGGCGCCGTCACCGCGCGCCGAGGCGCTGCTCTACGCCGCCGATCGGGCGCACCACGTGGCCACAGTCGTCCGCCCGGCGCTCGTGGGCGGCGCGGTGGTGATCAGCGACCGGTACGTCGACTCGTCGCTCGCCTACCAGGGCGCCGGCCGGACGCTGCCGGTGGACGAGGTCTCCTGGCTCTCCTCCTGGGCCACCGGCGGCCTCAAGCCCGACCTGGTGGTGCTGCTCGACGTCGAGCCGCGTACCGGCCTGAGTCGGGTCCGGGACCGCAACGAGGGCACCGACCGGCTGGAGGCCGAGTCGCTGACGTTCCACGAGCGGGTCCGGTACGCCTTCCTCGACCTCGCCGCCGGCGACCCGAAGCGATACCTGGTGCTCGACGCGTCCCGCCCGGTCGACGAGACCGCCGACGCGGTCGCCCGCCGGGTGAGCGAACTGCTGGCCGATCCGGCCGGCATCGTGCACCCGCGTCCGGCGCAGGGCCCGGACACCTCGGTCCAGCCCGAGTTATCCGACGCGGAGCTGGTGACGATGGAGCAAACCCGACGATGACCGGTGTCTTCGGCGACCTGGTCGGGCAGGACGAGGCGGTGGCCGCGCTGCGGCGGGCCGCCGCCTCGGCCGCCGCCCTGCTGCGCGCGCCGGTGACGGCCCCCGCGGGCGGGGACGACGACCTCGACGCGCTCGCCGAGGAGCACGACGGCGACCCGGGGCCGGCACCGGCCGATCCGGGCGCCGGGATGACCCACGCCTGGATCTTCACCGGGCCGCCCGGATCGGGCCGCTCGGTGGCCGCCCGCGCGTTCGCCGCGGCCCTGGAGTGCGTGCACGGCACCGGGTGCGGCAGCTGCCCCGGCTGCCACACCACACTCACCGGCACCCATGCGGACGTCCGCCTCGTGGTGCCCGAGGGCCTGTCCATCGGCGTCAACGAGATGCGCGCCCTCGTGCTGCGGGCGGCGAGCGCGCCCTCCGGCGGCCGGTGGCAGATCGTGATCATCGAGGACGCCGACCGGCTCACCGAGGCCGCCGGCAACGCGCTGCTCAAGGCGATCGAGGAGCCGCCGCCGCGTACCGTCTTCCTGCTCTGCGCCCCGTCCACCCACCCGGACGACATCTCCGTGACCATCCGGTCGCGCTGCCGGGTCGTACCGCTGCGGCAGCCGCCGCCGGCCGCGGTGGCCGAGGTGCTGGTCCGGCGCGACGGCATCGCGCCGGACGTGGCCGAGTGGGCCGCCGCAGCGGCCCAGGGGCACGTGGGTCGGGCCCGGCGGCTGGCCCGCGACCCGGAGGCCCGGCAGCGGCGGGACGCGGTGCTGGCCGTACCGCGCCGGCTGACCGGCGTGGGCGCGGCGTTCGACGCGGCCTCGGCGCTGATCGAGGCCGCCGAGGCGGAGGCCGCCGCCTCCGTCGCGGAGATCGACGAGGCGGAGCGTACGGCGTTGCAGACCGCGCTCGGCGCGGGCGGCACCGGCCGGGGCGCAGCCGGCGCGATGCGCGGCGCGGCTGGTCAGCTCAAGGACCTGGAGAAGCGGCAGAAGTCGCGGGCCACCCGCGCCCAGCGGGACGCGCTGGACCGGGCCCTGGTCGACCTGGCCGGGTTCTACCGGGACGCGCTCATCATGGCGTTGCGGGCGCCTGTCGCCCCGGTGCACACCGACACGGCATCGCTCGCCGGCGCGGGCGCGCAGAAGTGGGACGCCGAGGGTTCGCTGCGCCGCCTGGAGGCGGTGCTGGAGTGCCGCGCGGCGATCGAGGCCAACGTCAAGCCGCGGATCGCGGTGGAGGCGATGATGCTGGCCCTCTGGCGCGGCTGAGCCGGGCCCTTCCGCACTGTCCACAGGGCATCGACACGCGCGATTGGCGTGCGGTACGGTCCGGTGATGCCGCGGTGACCGAGGCGGCACGCTCAGTGAAGGCCGACCGGCCGGGAGGAGTCCGCCGATGCCGCGGGGCGAGATCGACGAGGCCTGGATCGAGGAGGCGGTGCGGCGCTACCGCCGGATCGAGAACCTGCAGGCCGAGTTCGACCAGGCGGTCGCGACGGTCGAGGTCACCGTCCGCTCACCCGACGGGCTCGTCGAGGTGGTCGTGACCGCCGGCGGGCGGATCACCGACGTGCGCTTCCTCGGCCCGCTGCACCACCGAAGCCCGCGCGACGTGGCCGGTTCGGTGCAGGCCGCGGTCACTGCCGCCGCCGACGCGGCGCAGTGGGCCCGGGAGAAGCTGCACAACGAGACGTTCGCGGCCTACCGGCCGCTGGCGGGGGCCTGACATGGAGACGCTGCGTGCCCTGGCCGCCCGCCTCGACGAGGCCGGCGCGACCCTCGCCACCCTCTCCCGCACGGTGACCGCCACCGACCCGCCGCACCCCGCGTTCGGGGCGCACGCCACCGGCCGCCCCGGTGAGGTGGGCCGCGCGCTGCACCGCCAGTGGACCCTCGCGACCGCCGACCGGGCGCGCGAGGCGCAGGCCGCCGCCGTCCGGCTGGCCGCCGCCGCGGCGGCGCTGCGCAGCGCCGCCGACCGCTACGCCGCCGCCGACGACGCGGTCGCCCGGCGGCTGGCCCGGGAGGCCTGATGGACGCCCTCGACCGCCTCGCCGAGCCGGGGCTCGACCTGCTCGCCCGCGTCGACACGCTGCTGGCCGCCGGTGCGCCCGACGGGCACCGGCTCTGGCCGCTGCTGCGCCGCATGCAGGTGCTTCCCGGCGCGGCCGTGCGCGAGTTCCTCGACCTGCATCCCGCGCCGCTGACCGGCGCCGGCCACGCCGTGCGCCGGCTCGTCCGGGGGTACGACGACACGTCCGCCCTGCTGGCCGACCAGATCGCCTGGTCCGGGGCTGCCGCGTCGGCGTACGACGAGGCACGTGCCGCCCTGCTGCGGCACCTCGACGAGGGGCCGGAGAGCCTGGTCGGGCGGCTGGAGTCGACGGCGGGCTATGCCGACGCGCTGGCCGGCTGGGTGGAGGGCAGCCGGGCCGCGCTGGCCCGCGCGCTCGCCGAGGTGCTGGGCTCGGCCGAGGCGGTCGCGGTGCACGCGGCGACGAGGCCGGGCGGCGAGGCCGGACGGGCCGGGGCGTCGGCCGCGGCCGAGATCGCCACGAGGATCCTGGGTGTGCTCGGGGCGGCGTACGACGGCGCCGAGACGCTGCTGCGCCAGTGGGGGCCGAGCCTGGCCGAGGCGCCGTGGCGGGACCGCGCCGCCATTGCCCCGCGCTACGGCGGTACCACCCGGATCGGCTACTGACGGTCCACGGCGTCGCGCGCCGATCCGGCCGTGGCCGGGTGACGGCGGCGACGCCGTGGCCTTCCCCTGCACCCCCCGCAGGTATGCCTTCACTCAACGCGTCCGGGCGGTGTTTGTCAGGGGCCCCACGGAGATTCAGCCGTCCGGGCGAGGCGATGGGGCCGGTTCGGCCGGGCCGGCGACGATGATCGCTGCGGTGGGTGACCGGGTGGCGACAGGTGCGCCGTGCGGTGGGCGTCGATCCGCGTAGGGTGGGACGTATGGGCATGCTCTGCGCGGTCAGCTTCAACCGGTACGGGCGCCTCTACTACCTCGATCCGGGCGAACTGCGCCCGCAGGTGGGCGACCGGGTGCTGGTGCCCACCGACGAAGGGCCCGAGGTGGCCGAGTGCGTCTGGGCCGCGCAGTGGGTCAGCGAGGACACCGACGGCTTCCCGAAGCTGGCCGGGATCGCCGCTGACGACGACTTGCGCCGCGACGAGATGCTGCGCCGGCGCAAGGCCGAGGCGAAGGTGGCCGCCAAGCGGCTGATCCGCGAACACGGTTTGCCGATGAAGGTGGTCGCCGTCGACCACGTCCTGGCCACGCCGGAGAACGGCAGCGACCGCACCACGATCTACTTCACCGCGCCGCATCGCGTCGACTTCCGCTCGCTCGTCCGCGACCTGGGCGCGACGCTGCACTGCCGGGTGGAGCTGCGGCAGCTCTCCGCCCGGGACTCCGCCCGGGTGCAGGGCGGCATCGGTCCCTGCGGGCGTGACCTGTGCTGCGCCACGTTCCTGACCGACTTCGAGCCGGTGACCATCCGGATGGCGAAGGACCAGGACCTGCCGCTCAACCCGCTGCGCATCTCCGGTGCGTGCGGGCGGCTGATGTGCTGCCTGAAGTACGAGCACCCGCTGTACCAGAAGTTCCAGGAGTCGGCCCCGGCAGTCGGCAGCCGGGTGTCCACGCCGCAGGGCGAGGGCAAGGTAGTCGGCCACAGCGTCCCGCGCGACGCGGTCACGGTCCGCCTGGACGCCGACGGCTCCCGCTCGATGTGCTCCCGGGCGTCGGTCTGCGGCCCGAGGCAGGCCCACGACCAGCACTACCCCCAGCCCTGAAGGCGCTCGCCCTTCCCTCTCCCTCGCCTTCCCCGTTGACCATGAAGTTGGCGGTCGAAATGGTGATCGACTCCGCCGTCAACTTCATGATCGACGGGGTGGGGTCGGGGTGTGTGCCGGGTGGTGGAGGTCAGCGGATGACGATCGGGGGTTCGGCCAGGCGGGGGGTCAGCGGGGCCTTCGGGGTCAGCCAGGATGCGGTGGGGGAGCCGTCGGGGTTGAGCTGCCAGTCGTGGGACACCTTGTCGACGGCGATCGGGTAGATCGTCAGCGTGCCGTCCGGGTCGATCCGGAACCGCAGGAACGCCTTCGAGTCCTCGATGCCCTGCCCCGCGAACAACTCGTTCAGGTTCACCCCGAACGCGCCCGCCACCAGCAGATAGAGCGCCACGAGCTGGCTGGCGACCAACCCGCTCACCGGGCCGTAGAGCACCACCGCGGCGACCGCCGGCAGCGGCCACGGCCAGTCGTAGAACGGCAACTGCAACCAGACCCACGTGCCCCCGGCCGCGAGCGCCACCTGGGCCAGACCGTGCGCCACCCCGAGGATCCAGTGCCGGGCGTGGCGTTTCCCGCCCGCCGTGGGCGGCTTGGCGAAGAACACCGCCGCCATCATCGCCACCACCAGCATGATCGCCAGCGGCACGCTGAACAGCCGCTGCTCGGTGGTGCCCTCCTGCTGCACCGCCACCCCGGCCATCGCCAGCATCAGCAACGTGTGCAGGGTGCCGAGCAGCGTGGTGAAGCCCGGGTTGCGGAACGGCAGCCGGGCGAAGATCCCCCAGCCGTACCGGCGGGAGCGCGCCTTGTCCGGGTAGCGCGCGGCCAGGTCGTACTCCCGGGTGTTGCTGGCCCGCCGGGTCAGCGTGTCACGCGGCGGCACCTCCAGCCTCTCCGGAAGCCGGTGCGTGGGGTACAGGTAGGCGCCGCCACCGCCGCAGGTGATGAGCTGCCGGTCCGGCCCGGCGTAACGGGCGTAGTGGTGCAGGTCGCCGGAGACCAGCACCCGTACCTGCGCCCCGGTCGGTGCGACAAGGGTACGGATGAAGTAGTCGATCGAGTCGTACGCGTTGGGATGGTCGACGGCCTTGACCCACGTCGGCGCCGGTACCGCCAGGATCACCTTGGACTCCGGGGTGAGCTTGCGGGCCACCTCGTCGAAGTAGGTGAGCTGCGGGTCGTCCAGGTACGACCCGGACTGGTCGTCGAGGCCGAGCAGCCACCAGCCGGCCGGCAGTTCGACCGCGAAGTACGAGCGGGACTGGCCGGTGCCCCAGCCGCCGAAGTGCCGGTCCCGGGTCCGCACGAACAGGCGCAGGAACGCGGTCAGCCCGTCGTACCAGTCGTGGTTGCCGGGCACCGCGAACAGTGTCGGCTTCTCCGGCGGGGCGACCGGCAGCGCCGCCTGGTACGGGCCCTTGCACCGGTCCTCGTACGCCTCGTAGCCCGCCGCCGGGTAGACCTGGTCACCGCCCATCACCAGCGTCTGCGCACGGGGGAGGCGATGCCCGTCCACTGTCAGCTCCGGCTGGGCGAGCAGGTACGCCACCGAGTACGTGGCGTCGAAGCCGTCACCCAGGTCGGCCACGTAGTCGAGCCAGAGTCCGCCGTCCGGCCCGACCTGCCGGAACGTGCCGTCGCCGAACGCGTTCTGCAACTCGCGCTTGTCCAGGTACGCCCCGAACAGCATGGCCAGCAACGTACGCAGGCCGGTGCTGATCAGCAGCAGCGGCGCGAGCCAGGGCACCGGCCGGCGCGGGGTGAAACCCAGCTCCCGGGGATCGATGCTGCGGGGGCGGCGGGTGGCCCGCTCGCCGGGATGCGCCTCGGGAGCCGGTGGTCGCGGCGGTTCGTCGGTCACCCGCCGCAGGGTAGTCCGGACGGCGCGCGAAGTCTCTCCCGTGGCGGGGCGGATGTGGTCCGGTGTCCGGGTTCGGGGGCGGGGGGATCCGGTTCGGCTTCCGGAGGGGCGTGCCGTACACTTGACGATCGTTGCCGCCTTAGCTCAGTCGGCTAGAGCGACGCACTCGTAATGCGTAGGTCGACGGTTCGATTCCGTCAGGCGGCTCCATAGAAGGGCCCAGGTCACCGGCTTGATCGCCGATCATGACCTGGGCCTTTCGCATACCGCCGCAGGGCCGAGCAGCCGAGCGAGCAGCCAACCTGTTCACCCGATCACAGCGCCCCCTTCTGGCCGCGAAGCCGCTTCCCGTGCGATCTCCGGAGCCACGTGCGCGTAGATGTTGAGGGTGACGCTGATCTGTCGGCTCCGGCGATCTGAATCTGCTCGCCGCCGGTCGCCAAGGCGTGGCGGTTGAGTTAGGAGCGGATCTCCCGCACGTCGGAGGCGGCCCGGTCGGCCTGACGGGCGAACCCGACAAGCGCGTCCGGCTCGACGGACAGCGTGCGGCTCCCGCACGAAACACGTGACCAGACCTGACGCGCCGCCGAGGATCGACACGGCGTACCACGGGAACGTCGCCGGAGTGGCCTGCCTGATGAACAGCATCCAGACGGCGCGATGCTCGACAACTGGACAGCTGTCCTTCACAGGGAAGATGATCGATTGACATGATCGTCAGGGATGGTTGCTGTCCCCTCCCTGACGAAAGGCCGCAGCCATGCCGATGACGCCCGTTACTCTCACCACGCGTGCCAGGCGCCGTGCCGCCACGGTCACTGTCGCCGCCCTTGCGGGAGCCGTTCTCGCCGTCGTGAACGGCCAGTCGGCCTTGGCTACCCCGCCCGGCATCCCCTCCAAGGCGACGGCGCAGTCGCAGCTCAACGCCCTGACAGTGGCAGCCCAGGGCTCGACGGCCGGCTACTCGCGGGACCTGTTCCCCCACTGGATCACCATCACCGGCACCTGCAACACCCGCGAACAGGTGCTCAAGCGCGACGGCACCTCCGTCGTGGTCAACAGCTCCTGCGCCGCTACCTCCGGCCGCTGGTACAGCCCCTACGACGGTGCGACCTGGTACGCCGCCTCCGACGTCGACATCGACCACGTCGTACCCCTCGCGGAGGCATGGCGATCCGGAGCCAACTCCTGGACCACGAGCCGCCGGCAGAGCTTCGCCAACGACCTGACCCGCCCGCAACTGATCGCGGTCACCGACAACGT
Source organism: Micromonospora sp. WMMB482 (assembly GCF_019038635.1). Classification (NCBI taxonomy): domain Bacteria; kingdom Bacillati; phylum Actinomycetota; class Actinomycetes; order Micromonosporales; family Micromonosporaceae; genus Micromonospora; species Micromonospora sp. WMMB482. The sequence goes on from NZ_JAHOPD010000020.1 coordinate 2,872,872, forward strand.
CAACCAGTCCAAGGGTGACCAGGACCCCTCGACCTGGCAGCCGCCCCTGACGTCGTACCGCTGCACCTACAGCAAGATGTGGATCACGGTGAAGTACAACTGGAGCCTGACCCTTCAATCCTCCGAGAAGTCCGCCCTGCAGGGCATGCTCAACACCTGCGCCTCCTAACCGGGAGAGCGTTCGCATCCGTCCACGCGGAGCCGGGGAGCAGCCATCCGAGCAGCCAAGCTGTCGAGCGGGAGTGAACCGCCGCGGACGACGGCACTCGCTGCTACATGGGAAGCGTCGACGAACGCAGGAAGCGGGTGCTGACTCGTAATGCGTAGGTCGACGGTTCGATTCCGTCAGGCGGCTCGGTACAGAAGCCCAGGTCATCGGCCTGGGCTTCGCCGTTTCCCAAGGTCGACGACAGCACCGTCGCCCGTGCTGGTCCGCAGATTGTCCGCGCCCCGTGCCGCGACCTCAGACGTCATGGCGGTCAGCAGCAGCGGTTCGCTGGGACAGCTCGCGGCGTAGCAGGTCGCGCCCCGGAGTCATGTAGGCGAGCGGAACGACGATCTCGTACGGCCGGCTCTGTCCATGCCCGGCCCACTGCCACCGCCTCATCGCGGGACGCGCCTGATCCGGGTCTACCGGCTCAATCACCAGGAACGCCACCAGCCCCCCGCGGATCTCAGCCCTGGCGATGTTCGACCAATCGACAGACAGGGTGATGTCGCCCGGCCCCGCAACCTGTAGATGCTCCCCGGTTAGCCGTAGGGGCAGCCGTGACCGGTAGCCATTGCCCATCGGGCGGGCGAAGCGGTCGGAGAAAATGAGAACTGCCAAGCAGAGCGGAAGCATCAACATCCCGTCCCACCACTGCCGACCTCGGGCAAGGTTGAATACAACCCCTACTGCCCCGCCCACGAGGAGCACGATGACGAGCCGCGCAACCTGACGGCGAGCCGAGCGCCTGAATTCAATCGTGGGAGACTCATCGGCGGCGGTCACCACGATCTTCTGCCCGACCGGTCCCGCGGCAAAACGGACCCGGATCAGTGGCACCGCCGGATCAGCCCAGCCGTCAGCGTCGAACCGTTCCGCCTTCTGACGTGCCGCGCCGGTGAGGCGTCACGTGTCGTAGAGCCCGTCCCATGGCTCGTGAAATCCGAGGCGATCTGGACACAGCTCGACCCAGTCGACGTGGTGACCAGTGGCACGGCAGACTGCATCGATGACCGAACGTATTGCACCTGTGCTGTGGACCAGGGACGCGATCGCCACCGCGACCTGGTTCGGTCGCCTCGGATTCGTCAAGCAGTGGGAGCACCGTTTCGCTCCTGACTTACCGCTTTACGTCAGCACTGTCCGGGGCGACGCTGAAATACATCTGTCTGAGCACACCGGAGATGCTCGGTCCGGCACTCTTCTGTACCTGTATGTCGATGACATCGATGCCGCAGCGGCCGCCTGCGGCGTGGACGCCGTCGGCCAGAAGGACTGGGGACGTGAGTTCGAGGTGGTGGACCCTGACGGTAATCGGATTCGCGTCGGGGCGCTCAACCGATGAGTGCCAAAGCTGGGTGGCGAATGGAGCGGCGCGCCTGGGGCGCGGCAGGCGGTGGCTGCCGCCTGTTCCCCGCAGCGCCAGGGCCGAGCGGCTACCGGCTCCCGGCGCGCTGCCGGGCCGCCTCGTAGAGCGCCACCGTCCCGGCCGCCGCCGCGTTCAGCGAACTCGCCGCCCCTGCGATCGGGATCCGGACCGTCCGGTCACTCGCCTCCTGCCAGCCCTTGCTGAGTCCGTGCGTCTCGTTGCCGATGAGCAGGACAGTGGGGCCGGTCAGGTCGTGCTCGGCGACGTCCACGTCCCCGTGCTCGTCCGTACCGATGATCTGGACCTGCGGAAGTCCGTCCGCGCGCACCGCGGCGACCCAGTCCAGGACGTCGCGGTGACTGGCGACGCGCACCACGGGTACGGCGAACAGCGACCCGGTGCTGGCCCGGACCGCCTTCGGGTCGAACGGATCCGCGGCGTGGCCCGTGATGATCACGCCGGAGGCGCCGAAGGCGTCAGCGGAGCGGATCAGGGTGCCGATGTTGCCCGGGGTCTTGGGGCGGTCGAAGACCACCACGAGCATCGCCGGGCCGACCGGGATGCGGGCCAGGTCGTCAGCGGGCTGCGCCACGACGGCCAGCAGTTCGGGCGACTCCTCTTCCTTGCCGCTCAGTTCCCGCATCAGCTCCGGCGCGAGGGCGACCCGCCGGGCGTCGGCGCGGTCGAGCAGGTCGCGGCACCAGCGGGACACCGGCTGCCGGTCCGGGTACAGGAGGGCGCGGATCTCCCAGCCCTGTTCCAGCGCCACGGTGATCGGGCGTACCCCCTGGACCAGGAACTCCCCGGAGCGCTGCCGCTTGGTGCGGTTGGTCAGCAGCGCCTGCCACTGCTGGAAGCTCGCGTTGCGGGTGGTGATCGTCAGGGTCTTCGCCACCCGCCGATTCAACCCCATCGCAGGCCGGCGTCACCCGCGGTATCCACCCTGCCCCCTACGCCGCCGGGCGACGGTCTAGGGTCGGAGCGGCCTGCTCGTCGCCACCGGAGTGCGCGCCCGCGCGCCGCGGCACCCGCTCCGCGAGGCTGTGCGGCGTGATTGTCCCCCGCGTGACCAGCCGCTATCGTTCCCTCGCCCCAGCCCGCAGAGTTTGAGGATCGCGATGACTTCCCCGCCGTTGACGAGAGGTGCCGATCGGGAAGGCTCTTCGCCGGTCGAGGGGCCGGCCGGCGCGGCGACCGGACGCGAGCCGGGCAAGGAGGCGACGCCGAGCCGGTTCCGGGCCGACGTCGCCGGGCTCCGAGCCGTCGCCGTTGGGCTGGTGCTGCTCTACCACGCCGGGCTGCCGTTCATCCCCGGTGGCTTCGTCGGCGTCGACGTCTTCTTCGTGATCTCCGGCTTCCTCATCACCGGGCAGCTCATCTCGGAGATCGAGCGCAGCGGACGGGTCTCGCTCACCGGTTTCTACGCGCGCCGGGCCAAGCGGATCCTGCCCGCGGCCACTGTGGTGCTGGCGGCCACCGCCGTCGCGGTCCGACTGTTCGTACCCCGGGGTGAGTGGCAGGTCATCGGCGGCGACATCGCCGCCGCGGCGACCTACGTCGTCAACTGGCGGTTCGCCGACCGCGCTGTCGACTACCTGGCCGAGGACGTCGCGCCGTCGCCGGTCCAGCACTTCTGGTCGCTGGCCGTGGAGGAGCAGTTCTACCTGCTCTGGCCGCTGCTGATCGTGCTGGCCATCCTCGCCGCGCGGACCCTCCGGCGGGCGAACGTACGGCCGGTCCTGTGGGTCGGTCTCGCGGTGCTGGCGGTGCCGTCGTTCGTCTGGTCGATCGTCGAGACGGCGAACTCACCCGAGCGCGCGTTCTTCGTCTCCACCACCCGGCTGTGGGAGCTCGCGGTCGGCGCGGCGGTCGCGCTGCTGGCGGTCCGCGCCGCCCGGATGCCCCGGTCCGTGGCGGTCGTCCTCGGGTGGCTCGGCCTCGCCGCGATCGTCGCGGCGGCGCTGCTGGTCAGCGGGAAGACCGCCTGGCCCGGGTACGCGGCGGCGCTGCCCACGCTCGGCGCGGCGGCGGTCATCGCGGCCGGTGCCGCGGCCGGCTCCCGGGGGCCGGTGATGGTGCTCGGCATGCGCCCGTTCCAGTGGATCGGTGACCTTTCGTACTCGCTGTACCTGTGGCACTGGCCGATGCTCGTGGTGGCCGCAGCGCACTTCGGTGACCTGTCGCTGACCGAGGGCCTGCTGGTGGCGCTCACCTCGGTGATCCCGGCCTGGATCACGTTCAAGCTGGTGGAGAATCCGCTGCGCTACTCGCGGAAGATCTCCACGTCGCCGCGTCTGGCGTTGAGCCTGGGCGGCAACTTCACGCTCGTCGGCATCTGCGCCGGGATGGTGCTGGTGCTGATGGGCGCGTGGGCAGCCGCCGCGACCACCACCAAGAGCCGGTACGCGCCGGGCGCCGCGCTTCTGTCGACAGCCCCCGGGACCGCGCCGATCGGCCCGGTCCCGGAGCGGTTCGACGTGATCACGCCGGACCCGTTACAGATCCGGCAGGGCTTCATGGACGTGCCCGACACCAACCGGGACAAGTGCTTCCAGCAGGTCGAGGGCGCCGAGGTGCTGTCGTGCACGTACGGCGTCCCGAACGGGTCCACCACTGTCGCGCTCGTCGGCGACTCGAAGATGGACCAGTGGCTGCCCGCCTTCCAGGTGCTCGCCGCCCAGAACGACTGGAAGCTGCTGGTCATGGCGAAGGCGGGATGCGCCTTCACCAGCGCCCAGGTGCTCAAGGGCGACGGGTCCGGCAAGCCGTACACCGACTGCATCGAGTGGAACCGCTCGTTGCTGGACCGGCTGGTGCAGGAGCGCCCCGACTACGTGGTCACCTCCCAGTCGGCGTCGACGGCCCTCGACGGCGGAGGCAAGCGCGCCACTGTCGCCGCGATGGTGTCCGGCGTACGGGCCTCGTGGAAGAAGCTCGACTCGGTGGGGACCAAGGTCGTCGTCCTCGCCAACAACCCGCATCCGGGCGCGGCGGTGGCCTGCGCCGACAAGAACCGCAAACGTCTGTCCGCCTGCGCGTTCGACCGCAAGAAGCACGACCAGGACCCGGGCTACCGGATGCAGCGGCAGGCGGTCGCGGGCGCGCCGAAGGTCAAGATGATCGACCTGTTCGACGCCGTCTGCCCGACCGACAGGTGCCCGGTGGTGTTCGGCAACGTGCTCATCTACCGGGGTGGCTCGCACATCGGCGCGGCGTACGTGAAGACGACAGCGCCGCACCTCGCCCGCGCCCTGTCCGACGTCGGCGTGCCGGCGCGCTTCACCCCGGCCGGGTAGCTTGCGGCGCCCGGCCATGATGGCGGCGTGATCATGCGTCGGCCGTCCTGGCCCGGCATCGCGTACGTGCTGCTGGCGGTCGCCGGTGGCGCCCTGCTCTGGCTGCCGTTCCACACGCAGGCGGCGCTCGACGACTGGGGAGCGACGCTGCGCGAGCGGGGTACGCCCGCGCGGGCGCTCGTCGTCGATCAGGTGACCGAGAACGGCGGCAACCGGAAGTCCTCGTCGAGCACCATGTATTTCAGTTACGTGGTCGACGGCCGGACGCACTCGCAGGAGGTGGCCTGCTTCGAGGTGTGCCGGGCCGCGGGCACCGAAGTGCCGATCTGGGTCAACCCGGCGGACCCGGGCGACTTTGTCACCGACTTCGGGCAGCTCAGCGGGCACCGCGGACGCGTGCAGGGCGTGCTCGGTGTGGTCGGGCTGGCCGCCCTGGGCACCGGGGTGGTGCTGACGCTGTCCCGCATCCGGCGCCGGCCCGCCGGCCGGCCCGGTCACGGCGCCGCCCGCCCCGGCCGGCCGCGTCCGGCGGCACCGGCGACAGCCGGCCGCGGCTGTGCCGGCCGGGGCAAACGCAAGCGCAACGTCCAGCGCTGACGGGGCGACGGGTCAGCGGTAGAGCGTCTCCAGGTAGCCCGGGCCGTAGTGGCGCTCCAGGTCGGCGAGGCTCTCCGCCGGGGCCTCCACCTCCTTGATCAGCCGGGCCCGCGTCGGCAGCACGTCCGGCTGCCAGGTCTCCGGCTGCCACAGGTCGGAGCGCAGGAACGCCTTGGCGCAGTGGTAGAAGATCTGCTCGATCGCGACCTCGACGGCCAGCACCGGCCGGTGGCCCTTGACCTCCATGCCGGCGAACCACGGCGCGTCGGAGATCAGCCGGGCCCGGCCGTTGATCCGCAGCGTGTCGGTGCGGCCGGGGATCAGGAAGATCAACCCGACGTGCGGGTTGGCCAGGATGTTGCGGTAGCCGTCGGCCCGCCGGTTGCCGGGCCGCTCCGGAATCGCGATCGTGGTGTCGTCGAGCACCAGCGCGAACCCGGGCGGGTCGCCCTTGGGGGAGACGTCACAGGTGCCGTCCGCGCCGGCGGTGGCGATCAGGCAGAACGGCGAGGCGGCGAGCCACTCCCGGTCGCGTTCGTGCAGCGTACGGCGGTCCTTGGCGGCCGCCCGCGGCATCGGTGTGCCGATCAGTTCGCGTAGTTCGGCCTCGCTGGTGATCTCCCGGGTCGTCACGTCTTCCTCCCCCGTCCGTTGACCTTGACGGCGGTTCCGACCCGCGACGGGCCGTGATCCGCCACTGTCAGCCTAGGAGAGCGCGTCGAGCGCGGGGTTTGCCCCCGGGGACCGGCGGGTAGGGACCGGTTCGCAGCGTGCGTCCGGAAGCGACGGATGGAGGCCGAGATGGAGAGCCGGCTCAAGGTGCTCGGCCATCCCGTGCACCCGATGCTCGTGATGTTCCCGGTGGCGCTCTTCGTGACCGCGGTGATCTTCGACCTGGTGGACACCGTCGGCGGGCCCGGCTTCCTGGCCGAGGTCGCGTACTGGAACATCACCGTCGGTCTGATCGGCGGCCTGCTGGCCGCGGCGGCCGGGGCATTCGACCTGCTCGCCCTGCCGGCCGGCACCCGGGCCAAGCGGGTCGGGCTCACCCACGCCGCCGCCAACGTGGCGGTCATTCTGCTGTTCGCCGCGGTCTGGGCGGTCCGGCTCAACGCGGATTCGCGGGCGGCCGGCGGCGCGCTGGTCGCCATCGAGGTGGTCGCCCTGGCGATCCTCGGGGTCGGCGCGTGGCTCGGCGGCGAGCTGGTGGACCGGCTCGGTGTCGGCGTCGACCCGGAGCACGATCTCAACGCGCCCAGCTCGCTGCGACCCCCCTCGGCGTCACAGCGGATCGGAGACGTGCGATGACCGAACAGAAGGGCTGGCGTGGCCGCCAGCAGGGCTGGGATCCGATGGGCGAGCTCCAGTCGCTGCGCTCCGAGCTGAGCCGGCTGGTCGGTGGACGGTCCGGCAATCAGGACGTGGATCTGGCCGAGACGGCCGACGGCTGGGAGGTGGTCGTCCGGCTTCCCGGCGTGGCACCGGAGGAGGTCGCCGTCGAGCTGGACGACCGGGAGCTGTGCGTACGCGCCCGGTCGGAGGCCGAGGTGAACGCCGACCACGGCATCCCGGGCGGATTCACCACCCGGGGCTTCGAATACCGCGTCGACCTGCCGTCCCGCGTGGACCCGGACCGGATCGACGCGGTGATGGACCACGGCCTGCTCCGGGTGCGCCTGCCCCGGGCGTCCCGGCCCGCGCCGCGCACCATCACCGTCGGCCGGACCGGCCCGCGACCGGGCGCCGACCGTACGCCGATGCCCGCCGACCCGGCCGCGGACCGGGAGCTGCACCACCCGGACACCACGCTCGACGAGATCGACAGGCCGTAGGGCCGCGTGACCAGTCCGTCCGACGACTCCAGCTCGGCGCGCCGCGACCTGGAGCCGTCGGTGCTCGGCCCGGTCGGCGAGCGTGTCCCCGACGTCGAGCGGATCGCCGTGCTGCGCGCCAACGCGCTCGGTGACTTCGTCTTCGTCCTGCCGGCGCTGGACGCGCTGCGGTCCGCGTACCCGTCGGCGGAGATCGTGCTGCTCGGCGCGCCGTGGCACGCGGCGCTCTGGCGCGACCGGCCCGGCCCGGTGGACCGGGTGCTGGTGGTGCCGGCGGCGCCCGGCATCCGCGACCCGGGGCCCGGCGAGGAATCCGGTGACGTCCCGGCGTTCCTGGCCGCCGCCCGCGCCGAACGGTTCGACCTGGCGTTGCAGGTGCACGGCGGCGGCGGCAACTCGAACCCGTTCGTGGCCGGGCTGGGCGCCCGGGTCACCGCCGGCCTGCGGGCCGAGGGAGCGCCGCCGCTGGACCGGTGGCTGCGCTACGTCTACTACCAGCACGAGGTGATCCGCTACCTGGAGGTGGCCGCCCTGGTCGGGGCGCCCGCCACCACGATCACCCCGGCGCTGGCGGTCACCGCCGCCGACCGGGCGGAGGCCGCCGCCGTGCTCGGCGAACCCGCCCGGCCCCGGGTCGCGCTGCACCCGGGCGCCACCGACACCCGGCGCCGCTGGCCGCCGGAACGCTTCGCCGAGGTCGCCCGGGAGCTGACCGGAGACGGGTACGAGGTGCTGGTCACCGGCACCCCGGCGGAGCAGGAGACGGTCGACGCGGTGGTGGCGGCGGCCGGTGTGCCGGTGCGTCCCCAGGTCGGCACGCTCAGCCTGGGCGCGCTCGCCGCCGCGTACGCGGACTGCGCGCTGGTGGTCTCCAACGACACCGGCCCGCTGCACCTGGCCGCCGCCGTGGGCGCGCCGACCGTCGGCGTGTTCTGGGTCGGCAACCTGATCAACGGGGCGTCGCCGCTGCGCGGGCGGCACCGCCCGATCGCCGCCTGGACCACCCGGTGCCCGGTCTGCGGCGTCGACTGCACCCCCGGGATCTACCCGCACCGGCCGGGCGACGGCGAGTGCCCGCACCGGGTGTCGTTCGTGGCCGACGTGCCAGTGGCCGAGGTGGTCGAGGCGGCCCGGGAGCTGCTCACACCTCCGCGGGCGATTCGCTGAGCACGACCTCCCACGCCTCCACGTCACGTTCGGTGACAGTGGTCGGCGACTCCAGGTGGTAGGCCCCGCTGGGCAGCACCCCGGCGCCGCCGTGGCGCTCCAGCACCGCGAGCTGCGCGGCGACGTCCTCGCCCTGGTGCCGCTCGGGCAGCCGCTCCCAGAAGTCGAATCCGCCCGCCTCGACGAGCTTGGCCCGGTCGTAGAGCACGCATCCGCCGATCCAGGAGATCTTGTACGCCCGCCACTCGCCCGCCGCCAGGTTCAGCTTCTCAGTGACGTGCAGCAGGTTCGCCGCCGGGTGGATGGACGCCCGGTTCCATTGCGGCGTGCCGGGCGTGATGCGCTCCGGCACCGGCGGCCCGGTCCACTCCTCGTAGTGCTGGTGGGTCTCCGGGCGGACGTCGTCGGCGTAGGAGAGGCCGTGCACCGCGTTGCCGACGAACCCGCAGCCCAGCTCGTCGAGCGCGGTGACCAGCCGGGACAGCGCGCCCGGCTCCAGCCACACGTCGTCGTCGAGGCAGAGCACCGCGTCGGCCGCCGACTGGGCCAGCAGGTACGACCGGTGCTCGGCCAGGCCACGCCGGGGCAGCCGCCGGGTCAGCAGCACCGGGTGCCCCAGGTGGCGCAGCGCGCGGACCATCGTGGCGGCGGCCGGATGGGCGTACGCGGGATCGCCGTCGGACTGGTCGCTGACCACCACCCCGAACCCGGGTACGCCCACCTGGGCGGCCAGCCCGGACAGCGTGACAGCCAGTTCGGCGGGGCGGTTGCGGGTGGGGATCAGCACGTCGAGCCGCCGGTGGTGCCGGAACCGTTCGGGCGTGCCCGGGTCGAGCGGACGAGTCACGCCGGCCTGCCCTCGCCCACGGCGGGGCTGTGCTGCTGGGCGCGGATCCGGTCGATGATCGCCGAGGTGGAGCGGTCCGGCACGTACCCGAGCGTGCGCACCTGACCGCCCAGCCGCCGGACCAGCGGCGCCTCCGGCACCATCTCCGGCGGGTAGTCGCCGCCCTTGACGTAGACGTCCGGGCGGACCGCCTCGATCAGCCGGGCCGGCGAGTCCTCCTCGAAGACCACCACGTGGTCGACGCAGGCCAGCGCCGCCAGCAGGGCGATCCGGTCCTCGACCGGGTTGACCGGCCGGTCCGGGCCCTTGAGCCGCCGTACGCTGCCGTCCGAGTTGACCGCCACGATCAGCAGGTCGCCGAGCGCGCGGGCCTGGGTCAGGTAGCGGACGTGCCCCGGGTGCAGCACGTCGAAGCAGCCGTTCGTGAACACCACCGACCGCCCGGCCTGCCGGTGCTCACCCACCAGCGCGGCCAGCTCGTCGGCGCCGACCAGGGCCGGGTGCCCTCCCTCGTCCGCGCCGGTGCCCAGCGCGGCCAGCAGATCCTGCCGGCGGCAGACGCAGGTGCCGGTGTCCGCGACGGTGATCGTGGCGGCGAGCTGAGCGAGCTGGGCGGCGGTGGGCAGGCCCGCGTCGGCGGCGAGCGCCAGCGTCATGGCCGCCAGGTACGCGTCCCCGGCACCCACCGCGTGGCTGGCCGGGACCGGGGTGCTGTGGCTGCGCCGGGGTTCGCCCTCGGCGCCGCCGACCACCGCGCCCTCGGTGTCCAGTGTCACCGCCACCACGTCGGCGCCGGTGTGCTCCCGCAGCTCGGGCAGGCGTGACTCGGCCAGCACCGCCCGGTCCACTCCGGCGCCGGCCGCCGCGCTCACCGTCACGCCGGTCCCGGTGACGCTCAGCCCGTCGCCGGTCAGCGCCACCCGCTCCTCGCCCGGCACCGGCTCGCCGGTCGGGCCGGCCGGCGCCTCGGCGGCGGGCGTGCCGGAGGTCGGGTGCGGGCTGCCCGGTACGCGCTCACCGGACCCGCCGGGGGCGGCGCCCACCATCAGCTCGGACGGGCCGTCGGTCTCCGCCGGGTGGTTCAGGTGCACGTCGCCGCTGGGGACGGCACCCCGCCCGGCGTGCGCGAACCCGGCCGCGGCGCGGGCCAGCAGCCGGGTCGCCTCGGCGAAGCTCGGCGTCACCACCGTCGGGTTCAGCCCGCGCCAGTCGGCCAGGTCGTGCGCGTCGAGCGCCACGGTGCCGTACCGGTCGCGGTTGGCGACCAGCCAGGCGCGTACCGCCGAGGGCAGCGCGCCCAGGCCGTAGTCGCAGACCACGAGCGTGAGCGGCTGACCGGCGGCCACCGCCCGCAGTTCCTCGGTGGCACAGTGCAGCGCGGTCAGCAGGCGGGCCACGCCGTCGGCGTCCAGCCCGTCCTCCGGACCGCCGGAGTCCTCGCGGAGCAGGATCTGGTTGCCGGCGAGCATCCGCCGCTTGACCGGCGTGGGGCGGCCCGGCTGGCTCACCGTTCGGTCCCAGACCGCCGCCCGGTCCAGGCAGTCGTGCAGCTCGTCGCCGGCCACGTCGGCGCCGACCGGGGCGACGAGCGCGGCCCGGCCACCGAGCGCCGCCACGTTCACCGCCGTGTTCGCGGCGCCCCCGGCCGCGGAGATCCGCCGCCGCAGGGTGAGGACCGGTGCGGGCGCCTCCCGGCAGAGCCGTTCCGACTCGGCGAACCGCCACTCGTCCAGCATGGCGTCCCCGACGACCAGCACGGGGCGCTGCTGCCAGCTCGCCACGACGGTGGCCAGCCGGCGCTCTTCCGCTGCTGCTCCTGCCATGCCTGTGCGGATCCCCCCGGGCTGTCGGGCCAAACGCGACGCGGGCCACCCGATGCGTCCGGTTTCGCGGCATCGGGCGAGGGAACCGTGCAGACGTACCCCGGAGAGGAGAGAGCAGCATGGCAGCGACACTTCAGGGCAAGCGCATCGCCTTCCTGGCCGCCGACGGCGTCGAGGAGGTCGAGTACACCAAGCCCCGGGAGGCGGTGGAGAACGCCGGCGCCCAGGTCGAGCTGGTCTCCATCGAGTCCGGCACGATCCAGGCCTTCAACCACCTCGACCACGGCAAGCAGTACCAGGTCGACGTCACCACCAAGGAGGCGGACGCCGGGGCGTACGACGGCCTGGTCCTGCCCGGTGGCGTGGCGAATCCCGACTTCCTGCGGACGGACCCGGAGGCGGTCCGGTTCGTCAAGGCGTTCTTCGACGCCGGCAAGCCGGTCGGCGTGATCTGCCACGGCCCGTGGACGCTCGTCGAGGCGGACGTGGTGCGGGGCCGCACCATCACCTCCTGGCCGAGCCTGCGCACCGACCTCACCAACGCCGGCGCGAACTGGGTCGACCAGGAGGTCGTCACCGACAACGGGCTGGTCAGCAGCCGCAAGCCGGACGACCTGCCGGCGTTCTGCGCCAAGATCGTCGAGGAGTTCGCCGAGGGCCGGCACACCGCTCGCTGAGAACTCGCCGTCCCACCGGGGGCATGATCCGCCCCCGGTGGGATAGGAAGCGGGATGACCGCCCAGACCGGCTCTCCCGCGCTGCCCGCCCGCCAGATCCGCCTGCTGATGTTCGGCCTGATGACCGGCATGCTGCTGGCGGCGCTCGACCAGACAATCGTCGGCACGGCGCTGCCGACGATCGTGGGCGAACTGGGCGGCATCAACCACTACTCGTGGGTGGTCACCGCGTACCTGCTGGCCTCGACCGCCTCGACGCCGCTGTACGGCAAGATGGCCGACCTGTACGGGCGCCGGCCCGTCTTCCTGTTCTCCATCGGGATGTTCCTGCTCGGCTCGCTGCTGGCCGGGCTGTCGCAGGACATGACCCAGCTGATCGTCACGCGGGGCGTGCAGGGCCTGGGCGCGGGTGGCCTGATGACGCTGGCGTTCACCATCATCTCGGACGTGGTGTCGCCCCGGGAGCGTGGTCGCTACCAGGGGTTGTTCGGCGCGGTGTTCGGCGTGTCGTCGGTGGCCGGACCGCTGGTCGGCGGCTACTTCGCGGAGAACAACTGGCGGTGGATCTTCTATATCAACGTGCCGTTGGCGATCCTCGCCATCGTGGTCTGCTGGCACGTGATGCGCCTGGTGCCGTTCGAGCGCCGGGAGCACACGGTCGACTGGGTCGGCGCGGCGCTGCTGGTCGCCGGCGTGAGCTGCCTGCTGCTGGCGCTGAGCTGGGGCGGTGCCGAATACGCCTGGGGCTCCGGCGTGATCGTCGGGCTGTTCGCCGCGGGCGCGGTGCTGGGCGTGCTGTTCGTCGTCCAGGAGGCCCGGACCAGGGAGCCGATCCTGCCGCTGCGGCTGTTCCGCAGCGCCACGTTCGCGCTCGCCAACGGCGCGGGCTTCGTGCTCGGTCTGGTGATGTTCGGGTCGATCATCTTCATCCCGCTCTACCTCCAGATCGTCAAGGGCGCCTCGCCGACCCGCAGTGGTCTGCTGATGCTGCCGATGATGGCGGGCATCATCGTCACCTCGATCGTCACCGGCCGGGCGATGAGCCGGATCGGCAGGTACAAGTGGTTCCCGGTGGCGGGCGCGGCCGTGCTGGTGGCCGGCATGCTGCTGTTCCAGCAGCTCCAGGTGGACACCTCGCTCTGGCTCGCGTTCGGCTACATGGTGGTGATCGGCGTCGGGCTGGGCCTGTGCATGCAGTCGCTGATCCTGGCCGTGCAGAACGCGGTGAGCGTCCGCGACCTGGGTGCGGGTACCTCGTCGGCGACGTTCTTCCGGTCGCTCGGCGGCTCGTTCGGGGTGGCCATCCTCGGCGCGGTGCTGTCGTCCCGGCTCACCGCCGAGCTGTCCGCGCGGCTGCCGGGCGCGCTGGCGCAGCTCCCGCCGGAGCAGCGGGCGGCGGTGTCGGCCGGCGGGAACTTCTCGATCAACGACCCGGCGGCGATCCTCGCACTGCCCGCGCCGGTACGCGCCGCCGTCCAGGCCGCCTTCGTCGAGTCGCTGCACCTGGTCTTCCTGACCACCGGGCTGATCGCGATCGTCGCGGTGCTGGTCACGCTGGCGATGCCGAACCTTCAGCTGCGCGGCACCGGCCCGCAGGGGGCCACCGGCGGCGCCGACCCGATCGGCGGGAAGGCGCCCGCGCCCGGCGGCAAGCCGCTGACGAAGGAGTCGAAGGAGGAGGCCGCCGCCGACATGGAGGCGAAGTCGCAGACGATGCTGTGACAGGCGGCTACTTGAGGATCAGCCGGTTGGTTTGCTCGAACACGTCCAGGTCGGCGAGCGTCTCGTGCACGCTCGACGACAGCGGGTGCGGGAAGTCCGCCGGGTGGAAGAACCCGGAGTCGGTGGTCTCGTCGGTGAACCGGGCCAGCTCGCCGTCCCACTCGTCGACCCGGAACGCCGTGGTGAAGACCTGGTACGTGTGCCCGTACATGTTGGTGTGGGTGCGGTCCGGGCCGGTGTAGAGCGCGAACGCGCTGACCCGCAGCGCCCGCAGCCCGGTCTCCTCCCGGACCTCCCGGACCGCGCAGTCGGCGATCGACTCGCCGAGTTCCATGGCGCCGGCCGGCAACGCCCACTGGCCGTTGTCGGACCGCTGGATCAGCAGCACCCGGGCGGCGTTGTCGCGCACCACGGCGCGGGCGCCGACGAACATCAGGGTGCGGTCACCGGCCAGGGCGCGGAGCTGCCCCACGTACGAGTCGGCCCACGAGATGCTCACCGGGACAATCTACGCATCATCCGTGATCACCTCGGCGATTCCGGGGGGTTCCGCAGATGTGACCGCCACCACTACGTTGTTACCCATGCGTAGCACGATGATGGACGCCCCTCTCCAGGTCGCCCGGATCCTCGAACACGGCTCCACCGTGCACGGCGCGGCGGAGGTGGTCACCTGGACCGGCGCCGAACCCCGCCGGATGACGTACGCGGAGGTCGGCCGTGCCGCCGCCCGGCTGGCCCACGCGCTGCGGGACGAGTGCGGGGTGACCGGCGACGAGCGGGTCGGCACGTTCATGTGGAACAACAACGAGCACCTGGTGGCGTACTTCGCCGTCCCGAGCATGGGCGCGGTGCTGCACACGCTCAACATCCGGCTCTTCCCCGACCAGGTCGCCTACATCGCCAACCACGCGCAGGACCGGGTGGTGCTCGTCGACGGCACGCTCATCCCGCTGCTCGCCCGCGTGATCGGCGAGATGACCACTGTCACCCACGTGGTGGTGGTCGGTGGCGGCGACCCGGCCCCGCTGCTGGCCGCGGCCGGCGACCGGATCACCGTGCACCACTGGGACGCGCTGCTGGCCGGCCGCCCGGACCACTTCGACTGGCCGGAGGTGGACGAGCGCGACGCCGCCGCCCTCTGCTACACCTCCGGTACCACCGGCAACCCCAAGGGCGTCGCCTACTCCCACCGCTCGATCTACCTGCACTCGCTCCAGGTCTGCATGCCGGAGGGCTTCGGGCTCGGGCCGAACGACAGGGAGCTGGCGATCGTGCCGATGTTCCACGCGATGTCGTGGGGCCTGCCGTACGCGGCGTTCCTCTCCGGCGCCTCGCTGATCATGCCGGACCGGTTCCTCCAGGCCGAGCCGATCGCCGCCATGATCGCCGCCGAGCGCCCCACGCTCGCCGGGGCGGTGCCGACCATCTGGACCGATCTGCTGGCCTACCTGGACGCGCACGAGGTGGATCTCTCCTCGCTGAAGGAGGTCATCGTCGGCGGGTCGGCCTGCCCGCCCGCGCTGATGCACGCGTTCCACGACCGCTACGGCATCGATGTCATCCACGCCTGGGGCATGACCGAGATGTCGCCGCTGGGGTCGGTCTCCCGGGCACCGGCCGGCGCGACCGGCGACGACGCCTGGCGCTACCGCTACACGCAGGGCCGCGTCCCGGCGGGCGTGACCGCGCGGATCGTCGGCCCGGCGGGCGAGCCGCTGCCCGCCGACGGGACGTCGGTGGGCGAGCTGGAGGTACGCGGGCCGTGGGTGACCGCCCGGTACATCGGCGACGACGCCCCGGAGGAGGAGAAGTTCCGGGACGGCTGGCTGCGTACCGGTGACGTCGGCACGCTCTCGCCGGACGGCTACATCACGCTCACCGACCGCGCCAAGGACGTGATCAAGTCGGGCGGGGAGTGGATCTCCTCGGTCGAGCTGGAGAACGCCCTGATGGCGCACCCGGCGGTGCTGGAGGCGTGCGTGGTCGGCGTACCGGACGAGCGCTGGGACGAGCGGCCGCTGGCCACTGTCGTGGTCCGCGAGGGCGCCTCGGTGACCGCCGAGGAGCTGCGCGACTTCCTCGCCGGGTCGGTGGCCCGCTGGCAGTTGCCGGAGCGGTGGGCGTTCATCGACGCGGTGCCGAAGACCAGCGTCGGCAAGTTCGACAAGAAGGTGGTGCGCTCCCGGTACGCCGACGGCGGGCTCGACGTGCGGGAACTGACCGCGTCGTAACGTTTCGCGGCGTACCGTCGCCTATACGGGCAGGAACACGTTTCCAACAGGCATTCCTCCCAGAGGGCGGCCCCGGCGTTCGCACCGCGCCGGGGCCGCCCGTCCGTTACGGGGTGTGACCCGCACCGTCATTGTTGCGAAACTTGTTCGCGTCTGTCCGGCTGTCGGGGAAATCCGGTCGTCTACTCGTCGGCGGTGCTCACCAGCACCTTGCCCACCGCGCCGTCCTGCACCGCCTGCTGCGCGGCGGCGGCCTCCGCCAGCGGATACCGGTGCAGCGGCAGCCCGGCCTCCTCGCCGACCCGGATCGCGCCCTGCGCCACCGCCGCCGCTATGTCCGTGACCGCCTGCGCCTTCGCCACCTTCGGCGCGGTGTAGATCAACACGAACTGCCAGCGCGCGTTCGGGCCCATCAGCGGCCGGATCGGCAACGTCACCTCGCCGCCGCCGTCGTCGGCGTACACGCAGACCGCCCCGCCGGTGCGCAGCATCCGCACGTCGGCGGCGGCGTTGCGGGCGGCGGACACCTCGACGATCGTGTGGACCCCGTCGGGCGCGACCTTGCGGACCTCCTCGACCACGTCCTGCTCGCGATAGTTGATCACGAAGCTGGCGCCGGCCGCCGCCGCGAGCTGTGCCTTCTCCGGGCTGCTCACCGTGGTGATCACGCACGCGTCGGCCCACCTGGCGAGCTGGATCGCCGCGTTGCCCACCGCGCCCGCACCGCCCTGCACCAGCACCACGTGGTCGCTCAGCGCGCCGGCGTGCAGCTTGTCCGGCATGAACTCGCCCGCGGTCAGGCAGCGGTGCGCGGTCATGAACGGGATACCGAGCGCCGCGCCCAGGTCGAACGAGGCCGGGCCGAGCGGCACCGCGTGCCGGACCGGGACCAGCGTGTACTCGGCGGCGGTGCCCCACGGGCGCTGCCACGCCGCCTCCCACACCCAGACCCGCTCACCGATGAGCGTCCGGTCCACGCCCTCGCCGACCGCCTCGACGACCCCGGCGCCGTCCTGGTGCGGGATCTGCCAGCCGGCCGGCAGCGGCCACGCCTGGCGGGCCTTCCAGTCGGTCGGGTTCACCCCCGACACGGCCATCCGGACCAGCACCTCGCCCGGTCCGGGTTCCGGCACCGGCCGCTCGGTCACCTGGAGCACCGAGGCGTCCCCGCTGCGCTCGTACACGATCGCCTTCATCCGCCCTCCCCTTCCCACCTGCGCTACCCCTCCGCCTACCGATCATTCGAAGGAAGGGCCCCCTGTTAACGCCTCAGGTAGAGGAAGGGCCCCCTTTTAACACCCCTCGACCACCTCGGGCGTGAGCGCGCCGATGGACGGGAGCAGCACAGCCGCGAGCGCCTCCGCGTCCGGGTCGAGCGGATAGGACGAGTGCGGCACCGCCACCACCCGGCACCCGGCGGCGGCCGCCGAGCGGACCCCGTTCGACGAGTCCTCCACCGCCACGCACCGGGCCGGGTCGACGCCCAGCCGCTGCGCCACCGCGAGCCACACGTCGGGCGCGGGCTTGCCCCGGGCGGTCTCCTCGGTCGACAGCGTCGCGCCGAACGCGCCGGCCAGGCCCGTCGCGTCCAGCGCCGCCGCGATCAGCCGGGTCGGTGAGGAGCTGGCCAGCCCCAGCGGCCACCGCGCGGCCATTTCGCGCACGACCGCGTCGGCGCCGTCGATCAGCGGTACGCGCTGCGCGTACCGCCGGGCCATCTCGGTCACCACCTCGGTGGCGACCTGTTCGGCCGGCCTGTCGACGCCCAGTTCACCGCTCAGGTACGCGGCCCACTCGCCGGTGCTCATCCCCATCAGCCGGCGCTGCGTGTCCGGCTGCCAGGTGCCCCCGTGCTCGGCCACGTACGCCCGCCGGACCTCCTCCCAGACCGGCTCGGAGTCCACGATCACGCCGTCCAGGTCGAAGAGCACCGCGTCCACCATTCCGCCATCCTGCCCCAGCCGGCGGCCGGACTCACCGCGGCAGCGCCGCTGGGGCCGAACGCTGCGCCGGAAGACCGATCGGGGCCTGGGACGGGATGATCGTGCGGCAGCGCGTCGCGATCGGTTCCAGCAGCTCCCGCAGCCGGGCGGTACGCTCCGCGCCCAGCGCCCGCCACGGACCCGCCGCGGCCCGGTCGGTGGCCTCCTCGACCACGCGGAACGTCTCCGTGGCGTACGGCGTGGGAGTCAGGGCGGCGGTCAGCCAGCCCTTGTCCACCAGGCGCTGCTCGGCGGTGGTCCACTGCTCGTCGGTCCAGCCCCGGGCCGGCTGGTGGAACTCGCGGGACTGGTCGACCCGGCACCGCCAGGCCACCACCTCGACCGGTTCCAGCCCGGTCGTCACCAGCGCCGCGACGTGGCCGTCACCGCGGTGCTCGCGCAGCGTGGCGGCGGCCTGCCAGAGCCGGGCGAGCGGGTACTCACCCCGGGGCAGCGCGGCGTTCACCGCGCCGAGCACCCGCCCGGCGACGTCCACCCGGCCGGCCGCCTCCTCCAGCAGATCGGCGGCCTCGACCAGGTGTGACTCGGGCAGCTCGTAGGTGAACTCGGCGAGCGCCTGGACGCCACCGGTGAGCCGGGCCCGCAGCGCCTCCTCCGGGGTGGCCAGGCGCCACACCGACGGCAGCGCACGAGCCACCATGGCCGGCGCGAAGCTGAAGAACGCGGCAGTCACCGCGGGCGCGTCGACCGCTCCGAGCGGCGCGGCCCGGCCGGCGAAGTAGCCGCGCCAGTAACCCCGCAGCCCGACCGCCTCGAACGCGGCGCGAGCGCGCGGATGGAAGTAGGTAACCGCGTGGACCGGCTCGTAGAGCGTCCACATCTGCCGGGCCACCCCGGTCTCGTCCAGCGCCGCCACGTGCACCTCCGCGTCGGTGGGCAGGTCACCACGGGCGGACGTGCCGCCCGTGGTGACCATGAACCTACTGCCGCTGGGTGACCGGACGGAAGCCCGGAGTGAGCTACTGCGCAGCCAGCACGTCGACGACGAAGCGCAGCGGCCCGGCCGGACGGCCGCCCGCGGCGTCGTTGCCGTACGCCAGCTCGGCCGGGAGGTCCAGCTGGACCCGGCTGCCCACCGGCACGCCGACCAGGCCCTGGTCCCAGCCCTTGATGACCTGGCCCACGCCGATCTGGAAGGTGGCCGGCTGGCCGCTGTCCCAGGACGCGTCGAACTGCTTGCCGTCGGAGTAGAAGACACCCACGTAGTTCGTGGTGATGTTCTGCCCGGCCTTCACCGCCGGGCCGGTGCCCTTGACGAGCGTGGTGACGGTGAGCTTCTTCAGCTCACCGGTCCCGGCCTGCACCGTCGGCTTGGTCTTCAGCGCCGGGTCCATGCCGGCGGGCAGCTCCGGAGCGGGCGGCGCGCTGGGCTCGGCCGGGGCGGTGGGGCTGGCCGAGGAGCCGGCGGTGGACGCCTTGTCGTCGTCCCCGCTGTTCAGCCAGACCAGGCCGCCTACCAGGGCCACCACGGCGAGCACACCGACGGCCGCGCCGAGGATCGACTGCCGGCGGCGGCGCGCCTCGGCCGCCTTCTTCTCGGCCAGCTGGGCGGCCAGCCGCCGCTGTGCCTTGGTGGCCGGGGCCTGGCCCGCCGACCGGTTCTCCACACGCTCGCTCACGTCGACTCCCTGCAGGGTGGGTGGGTGCGCCCCCGGCGGGCCGCCGCCGAGGCCAGCGCACACGGTACCCGCCCGGACCCCCAGCGTGCCCCTGCGCCCGCCACGATCCGGACACGAAGCCCGATACGGGGGCGCCGTGCAGGGGTACGTTCCGGACCATGGCGATCCTCAGCGAAGAAGACCTGGCCCTGCTCGGCGAACCGCAGCTCGCGCACGTGGCGACGATCGAGGCCGACGGCACCCCGCACGTCACCCCGGTCTGGGTGGACACCGACGGCGAGCACATCGTGTTCAACACGGCCAAGGGCCGGCAGAAGTACCTGAACATGTCCCGGAACCCGGTGGTCGCGGTGTCGGTGGCGGACAAGGCCGACGACTTCCGCACCCTCTGGGTGAAGGGCACCGTCGAGTTCGTCACCGAAGGCGCCGACGAGCACATCGACCGGCTGGCGAAGAAGTACCTCGGCCAGGACACCTACCCTTGGCGCCGCCCGGGCGAGGAGCGCGTCATCGTCCGCATCACCCCGACCGAGAAGCTCGGCCGCGGCTGAGCGGCGAAGGCCCCGCCCTCCACCCGGGGCGGGGCCTTCGCCGTACGCGTCAGGCGGTCTTCTTCTTCGCGGGCGCCTTCTTTGCGGCGGTCTTCTTGGCCGGTTCGGCCTTCTTCGCCGCCGTCTTCTTCG
The DNA here is from genome assembly GCF_019038635.1 of Micromonospora sp. WMMB482. Taxonomy (NCBI): domain Bacteria; kingdom Bacillati; phylum Actinomycetota; class Actinomycetes; order Micromonosporales; family Micromonosporaceae; genus Micromonospora; species Micromonospora sp. WMMB482. The sequence continues at coordinate 2,892,949 of NZ_JAHOPD010000020.1, forward strand.
CGGGGGTCTTCTTTGCGGCGGTCTTCTTGGCCGGTTCGGCCTTCTTCGCCGGCGCCTTCTTCGCGGCCTTCTTCGCGGAGCGGGCCGACGAGATCGGCGTCGGCTCCGCACCGCCGCCGGACGGCGCCTCGCCCCGGGCCGCGCGGGCCCGCTCCACGGACGCCTTGAGCGCGGCCATCAGGTCCACCGCGGCGGCCGGCGCCGCCTCTTCCTCCTCCGGCTGCACCACCTCGCGGCCCTCGACCTTGGCGTCGATGACCTCCTGCAACGCCGCCCGGTAGTCGTCGGTGAACGCATCCGGCTCGAACTCACCGGCCATCGAGTCGATCAGCGAACTGGCCATCGCCAGCTCCGGCGGGCGCACCTTCAGGTCCTCGTCCAGGAAACCGAAGTCGGGCCGGCGGATCTCGTCCGGCCACAGCATGGTGTTGAGCAGCAGCACGCCCTCGCGGACCCGCAGCGTGGCGAGCTGCTCGCGCTGGCGCAGCGCCACCTTGACGATCGCCACCCGTTCCGAGTCGGACAGTGCGTCGCGCAGCAGCACGTACGGCTTGGTCGCCGAGCCCTCCGGCTCCAGGAAGTACGCCTTGTTGTAGAGGATCGGGTCGACCTGCTCGGCCGGTACGAACTCCAGCACGTCGATCGCGTGCGAGGTGCTCAACGGCAGGTCGGCGAAGTCCTCGTCGGTGAGGATCACCATTTCACCGCCGCCGATGTCGTACCCCTTGGCGATGTCGTCGTAGGTGACCTCCTCGCCGCAGACCGAGCAGGTGCGCTTGTAGCGGATCCGGCCGCCGTCCTCACGGTGCACCTGGTGGAAACGGATGTCCTTCTCCTCGGTGGCCGAGTAGACCTTCACCCCGATCGACACCAGGCCGAACGACACCGCTCCTTTCCAGATCGCCCGCATACCCGCGCTCCTCTCCCCGGTTGACCACCAGAATCGCAAACGATCGAACGGGACGCACGCGCTTCCGTGCGCAACTACAGTCAGGAGGTGCCCGGCGCGCCGTTGAAGCCGATGCTCGCGACGACCGGGCAGCTCCCGGCCGGCGCCGCCTGGTCGTACGAGTTCAAGTGGGACGGCGTCCGCGCGCTCGCCGACATCTCCCGTGGCGACAGGCACTTCTACGCCCGCTCCGGCGTCGAGATCACCACCGCGTACCCGGAACTGCTCAACCTGGCCGAGCAGGTCGACGACGCGCTGCTCGACGGCGAGGTGGTCCTCTTCACCGACGGGCAGCCCTCGTTCACCGCGCTCGCCGAGCGGATGCACGTCCGCAACCCGGCCAAGGCGGCGCGGCTGGCGGCGACCGTACCCGTCACGTACATGATCTTCGACTTGTTGCGGCTCGACGGCGTCGACCTGACCGCCCGGCCGTGGCGGGAGCGGCGGGCGGCGCTGGAGTCGCTCGGGCTCGGCGCCGCCCGGTGGGCGGTGCCGCCGGTTTTCGCCGACGGCCCGGCCACCTACGCGGCGGCGGGCGAGCACGGGCTGGAGGGGGTGATGGCCAAGCGGGCCGACTCGCTCTACCGGCCCGGCGTGCGCTCGCCGGACTGGGTGAAGGTCAAGCTGGAGGTCACCGCCGATTTCGTGGTCGGCGGCTGGCGACCGGGCGCGCGGCGCGTCGGCGGCCTGCTGGTCGGCGTGCCCGGCCCGGACGGGCGGCTGGTCTACCGGGGGCGGGTCGGCGGCGGGATCGGCGCCGCGATCGAACGGGAACTGCTCCGCGAGCTGGAACCACTGCGCACCACCGACTCGCCGTTCGCCGCCGGCGTGCCACGCGAGGATGCCCGCGGCGCGATCTGGGTAACTCCCCGGGTCGTGGTGGAGGTCAAGTACGGCCAGCGCACGCCGGACGGCCGGCTGCGCTTCCCGCGCATCCTGCGCCTGCGCCCGGACAAGCCGCCCGAGGAGGTCGACGATGCCGTCTGACCGGTTCAAGGTCGAGGTCGAGGGGCGCTCACTGGAGCTGTCCAACCTGGACAAGGTGCTGTTCCCGAAGGCCGGTTTCACCAAGGGCGAGGTCATCGACTACTACACCCGGATCGCCCCCGTACTGCTGCCGCACCTGCGCGACCGCGCGCTGACCCGGATCCGGTTCCCCAACGGCGTCGACGGCGGCTCGTTCTTCGAGAAGAACGCACCCGCCGCGACCCCCGGTTGGGTACGGACGGAGAACCTGCCCGCCCCCGGGTCGACGAAGGGGCGGGAGACCATCGACTACGTGGTCTGCGACGAGCTGCCCACGCTCGTGTGGCTGGCCAACCTGGCCGCGCTGGAGCTGCACACTCCGCAGTGGAAGATCGGCGCACACCCGGACATGATGGTCGTCGACCTGGACCCGGGCGCCCCGGCCGCGCTCAAGCAGTGCTCCCAGGTGGCCCTGGTGATGCGCGACCGGCTGGCTTCCGACGGTGTCGAGGCGTACCCGAAGACGTCGGGCAAGAAGGGCATGCAGCTCTGCTGCCCGATCGCCGGTACGCAGGACGCCGAGATCGTCTCCGACTACGCCAAGCGGATCGCGCAGGAGCTGGAGCAGGCGCACCCGAAGCTGATCGTGTCGAAGATGGCGAAGAACCTGCGACCCGGCAAGGTCTTCATCGACTGGAGTCAGAACAACGCGGCGAAGACGACAGTGGCGCCGTACTCGCTGCGGGCCCAGTCGGTGCCCTCGGTGTCCACGCCGCTGACCTGGGACGAGGTGGAGGCCGGCGCGTCCGGCAAGCGGCCGTCGACGAAGCCGTACACCGCGGGCGAGGTGCTCAAGCGGGTGGAGAAGCAGGGCGACCTGCTGGCTCCGCTGCTCGACGGCGGTCCCGCCCTGCCGACCCGCTGACCCGCCACCAGGCGCCGCCGACCAGCAGCAACACGATCACGCTGATCGCCACGTCACCCACCAGGGCCGCCGCCGGACTCGCCGGGGCGTAGGTCGGCACGCCGTACGCGAAGGCGGCCGCGACGAGCGGGCTCGCCGAAGCCGCGGCGAGCACGTGCCGCTGCCCCCAGCCGGCCCGCCGCGACCAGCGCACCAGCGCGACGGCGGTGACCGAGGCGAGCGCGAGGGCGAGCACGACCCCCGGCCACCCCGGGGCGATGGTGGACCCCACGTATGCGACAGCCACGACCAGCGCGGGCCGGACCGGCCGGGGCGCGGTCGCCGAGTCGGCGTGCGGTTGCCCGGCGTACGGTGGGCTCGCGTGCGGTGGCTCGGCGTGCCGGCGGCCGAGCAGGGCGGCGGCGACCAGGGCCAGCGCCACGCCCGTGGCGAACGCCAGCTGGACCGGCGGAGCCAGGAAGCCCTTACGGCCCTCGTCGTCGGCGAACACCAGCAGGCTGCCGCCGAGCCAGAGCAGCGCCGCCACGACCAGCCCCGGGCGGCCCAGCCACGGCCGCGCCCGGCGAGCCCTTCCCAGGTACGACTCGACGAGCGCGATCGGCGCGCAGATGGTCAGCACCACGTGGTTGCCGACGTAGTCGACCGCCTGCCGCGCGCTGAACCCGAGACCGGGCACCAACGTGGCCTCCGCGGCGGCCCGGGTGTCAGCGAACTCGGTGTCGTCCAGGAACCCGGGGTTGAACAACGACTGGTCGACCAGGCCGGCCTGAACGACGCCGAACGCGGCTGCGAGCAGCGCGATCCTCGGCCAGCCGAGCCCGAGCCGTCGGGCCGTCTCCCGAATCAGCAGCGCGGCCCCGCCGTACATCGGGGCGAGCACCAGCACCACGAACGGCATGCCGGTGAGGGTGAAGCCGCCCCAGACGCACTCGGCGGTCCAGGGGGCGAGCAGCAGCAGCGCGACCGCCGGGACCAGCCGCACATGCCAGGGTTCATTCGCCATGACCGCACCGTCCCGCATCCACGCGGCTCCTCGATACCGCCGTCGGACCATCGAACCAGCGACCAAAGTCGATGGTCGATGCCCTTCCGTGCTCTGCCCGGCCTGCTCACGCGCGGCGACGGCGGCGATTCACCCTCATGGTCGACCGGTTCGCCCGGCTAGGGTGAGCTGACCGTCAGGGAGGAGCACATCCGATGGCCACTCGCGCACCCGCCACCGTCGCGGCCGACGAGCCGATGCTGACGTACCTCGACGACGCCACCGGCGAGCGCACCGAGCTGACCGGGCCGCAGCTGGGTCAGTGGGCGGCCCGCAGCGCCGGGCTGCTGCGCGACGGATGCGGGCTGCGCCCCGGCGACCGGGTGGCGGTGCTGCTGCCGCCGCACTGGCGTACCGCGGCGGTGCTGATCGGCGCCTGGTCGATCGGGCTGACGGTGTCGTTCCGTCCCCGTGCGCTGGCCGGACTGCCGGTCCTGGAACCCGGCGCGGACCGGCCGTACGACGCGGTGTTCGTGACCCCGGAACGCCTCGACGACTGGCTGGAGGACGTGCCCGAGGGGACGCACCGCTACCTGGTGGGCACCGGGCCGGGGCCGCTGGCCGAGGTGCCGCCGGGCTGGCTGGACTGGTCGGCCGAGGTGCTGCGGCACCCCACCGACCCGCCGGACTACACCGCCGTCGACCCGTCCGGCCCGGCCACGCCCGACGGCACCAGCTTCGGCGCGTGGCGCCGCCTGGCCGCCGAGATCGCCACCCGGCAGGAGCTGCGCCCCGGCGACCGCCTCGTGGTGGAAGCGACCAAGGAGGAGCAGCCCCTGAAGTGGCTGCTCGCCCCCCTCTCCGCCGGCGCCACGGTCCTGATCCACGCCAACCCGCGTCCCACCCCCTGACAGTCCTCCACCTCGCCGATCTTGCGGTTACGGCCCCTCGGGCGCAGGGTTCGCGGCTTCCGCCGCGTCGGCGCCTGCATGATCAACGGCGGGGTGGGGATCCGGGCTGGATGAAAGGGCTGGGAGAGCTGCGCCGGGTCGACGCGGGGGACGTGAGCGTCGGGTACCTGGACTCGGGGCCGGAGGACGGGCCGGTGGTGGTGCTGCTGCACGGGTGGCCCTACGACATCCACAGCTTCGCCGAGGTGGTGCCGCTGCTGGCGGGCGCGGGACGGCGGGTCGTGGTGCCCTACCTACGGGGGTTCGGCGCCACCCGGTTCCGCTCGGACGACATCCCGCGCAACGGCCAGCCCGCCGCCCTGGCCGCGGACACGGTGGCCCTGATGGACGCGCTCGGCGTGGAACGGGCCACGCTCGCCGGGTTCGACTGGGGGGCGCGTACCGCCGACGTGATCGCCGCGTTGCTTCCCGAGCGCTGCACAGGGCTGGTCTCGGTGAGCGGTTACCTGATCGCCGGGCAGGAGGCGGGCCGCGCGCCGCTGCCACCGGCGGCCGAGCTGTCCTGGTGGTACCAGTTCTACTTCGCCACCGACCGGGGGCGCGACGGGTACGACCGGAACCGGCGCGACTTCGCCGAGCTGATCTGGCGTACCGCCTCGCCGCAGTGGCGCTTCGACGACGCGACGTTCGACCGGAGCGCGTCGGCGTTCGACAACCCGGACCACGTCGACGTGGTGATCCACAACTATCGCTGGCGGCTCGGGCTCGCCGAGGGCGAGGCGAGGTACGACGAGTGGGAACGGCGGCTGGCCGCCGACCCCGGTATCTCGGTGCCCACGATCACGCTCGAAGGCGACGCCAACGGCGCGCCCCACCTCGACCCGTCCGTCTACGCGGGACGGTTCACCGGCAGGTACGAGCACCGGACCGTGACCGGCGGCATCGGCCACAACCTCCCCCAGGAGGCGCCCCGGGACTTCGCCCGGGCCATCCTCGACCTGCCCTGACCGCCCGCCCTCGCCTCCCGCCCCGCATGCGCCGCATGTGCCGCCGATCTGTGAGTGGGGTTGTCAAGGACTCCCGGCTCCGAGAGATCTTGGTACCAAACGGCCCCCATAGGGGCCCTTTCCTACCAAGATCTCCACCGATCGAGGAGCCATAACTCCAAGATCGACGGCGGTGGCCGGGATGGTGGACGGCGGCGGGGTGGGCGGGGAATCGGGTTGACCACCGGGGGAGGAGTGGGGCCTACTGCCGGAGGGCCGGACCATGGCGGTCGGGCCCTGACGGCGGCGGGCGACAGGGGTGGACCGTGTACGGGGTGTTCTGGCGGGAGTTCGGCGAGGACGACCTGCCCGCGTTGACCGGGCTGGCGCAGGCGTGCCTCGCCGCCGACGGCGGGTTGCCGCTGTTCGGGCGTACCCCGTTGGCGCGGGCGCGGCTGCTCCAGACGCGTACCCACGGCGCCTGGTCCGGCGGCGACCTGGTCGCGGCCGTCGGGGTCGGCGCCGGGCGGACGCCGGCCACCGCCACCGGCCTGGTGCACCCGGCGTGGCGCGGGCGCGGCCTCGGCGGCGCGCTGCTGGACTGGGCGGAGAAGCAGGCGGGCGACGCCGGTCTGCTGGTCACCAACGAGACGTGGAACGCGGGCGCGGAGGAGTTGCTCACCGAACGCGGCTACACGCGGACGTTCCTGGAATGGGTGCTGCGGCACGACCTCGACGCGCTGCCCGACGTCGCCGCGCCGGCCGGCGTGACCGTGGAGCAGGCGACGCTGGGGCCGGAGCTGTTCGCCACCTACCGCGCGTCGTTCGCCGACCGGCCCGGCTTCGTGGAGCCGGAGGCCGAGGAGTGGCTGGGCGACCTGCGCGACGACGAGGACTTCCGCCCCGAACTGACGCTGCTGGCGCGGGGCCCGGAGAGGGAGGCGGCCGGGTTCGTCACAGTGCTGGACGACTGGATCGACCAGGTCGGCGTCGTGCCCGGGTGGCGCGGGCGACGGATCGGCGCGTACCTGGTGGCACGCGTGCTGCGTGGTCTCGCCGACGCGGGCGCGGACGCCGCGTGGCTCTGCGTCAACGACGACAACCCGGCCGCCGGGCTGTACCGGCGGCTCGGCTTCCGCGACTTCGGCCGCCGCGCCCGCTACCGGCATGACTGACCCGACCCGAGCGGCCATCGTGCGGGCACTCGCCGACCTGTGGGCGAACGGCTGCCCGGTGCCCGCGCCCGAGCACCAGGAACGGCTCGCCGACGTCGGCCTGCGCCGCTGGCGCAGCGTCGCGCGCCGGCACCGGGGGCGGCGGCTCGGCCCGGACGACAGGTTCAGAGATCTGGTACGCGGACTGGTCGCCGCGTTCGAGCCGGACCGTGCGCTGGTCGGGCCGTTGATTCGCGACTACGAGTGCGTGGCGCGTGCCATCGCCGGCGTCATGACGTCGACGGACCCACCGGGGTCTGTTGCGGACGACCGTTGACGTGCTCTTATGGCGGGACGACGACGTCATCGATCCGCAGCTTTGACAACCCCGCGTCGGTACTCCTTTCACGCGCCTCTCGAAAGGTGCAACGATGCACGGGAAACCGACGATCCACCTGGCAGTGCTCGTCGCTGCCGCCGCCACCTTCCTGACCGCCGGCGGAGCCCCAGTCGCGGCCACTGCCGCCGCTCCCGCCGCCGAGTGCGAGCCCGGGGCCGACAACCACAGCGCCGCACGGGTACGCGAGGGCGCCACCGTCAAGGAACCCGAGCTCTACTCGAAGAACGAGGCGAACGCGTACGGCGTGATCAAGGACGCGCCGCGCCTGGCCGACGGCAGCGTCACCGTGCCGACGATCTTCCACATGATCTCCGACCACGAACTGAGCGCGGCCGAGAAGGCCCGCTGGAACACGCTCATCTCGGCGCAGATGACGGTGCTCAACGACTCGTTCGCGGGTCGTACCGCGGCGGACGCGTCGGACACGCCGTTCCGCTTCTCGCTCGTCGACACCACCTGGACCGTGAACAGTGCCTGGTACACGGTGGTGCCGGGCAAGAACGAGCGGGACATGAAGAAGGCGCTCTACACCGGTGACTCCCGCACCCTGAACGTCTACGCGGCGAACATCGGTGACGGGCTGCTCGGCTGGGCGTACTTCCCGAAGGGCTACAACAACGGCCGCGACTACATCGACGGCGTGGTGATGCTCGACGAGTCGATGCCGGGCGGCACGGCCGGCAAGTACGCGCTCGGCGACACGCTGACGCACGAGGTCGGTCACTGGCTGATGCTGGAGCACACGTTCGCGCACGGCTGCTCCGCGTCCGGCGACTTCGTGGCCGACACGCCGCGTGAGGCGGCGCCGCAGTTCAACTGCCCGATCGGGGCCGACACCTGCACCGCGCCTGGCCTCGACCCGATCCACAACTTCATGGACTACACGCAGGACTCCTGCATGAACATGTTCACCCCGGGCCAGGCCGACCGGATGAGCGACGCCTGGGTCGCGTTCCGCGCGGGCGGCGCCGGCTGACCCGGCCCCGCAAGCTCGCCCTACCGGGTTCGATCAAGAGGTTGGCGTCGCCGATCAGCACCCTGGCGACGCCAACCTCTTGATCATTCCCGAGCGGGCGCGTAGTGCGCCGCAGTTTTTCGTCAGGCGGCGCTCTGCCGCTTGAACCCGCTGCCGCCCTCGGTGCCGGCTTTTTCGTTGGTCTTGCCGACGTGGTCGGCTCTGGCCTTCTTCGGAGCCAGTTGCGATACACGCTGCGGGGAGAGACCCAGGAGCGCGCCCGTGTCGCGGACCGTGTAGCCCTTCTCAAGAAGTGCGCGTGCGGCGGTGACAGTTGCCTCTTCCGCAGTCTCTTCGGCCTTGCGTAAGGCGCTGCGGGCCTTGCGGGCGCGGGTCACCTCCTGCGGCAAGTCGGGCCGCACGTCGACATCGAAGCTCTGCGGGTCGACGTCGAGCAGGAGCGCGATGGCCTCACGCGCCATCGCTTCGACCTGGTTGAGGCGACGCGCCTGGGAGAACACGCCCTTGATTTCCGGCACGGTGATCGCCCACCAGTCGCCCGAGCGTACGCACTTCGCGGTGTACTTCATCGGCGATCGCCCTCCTACCTCAGGCCCAGGCTGCGCAGGATACCCCGCGCGGTCAGTTCGTTGATCTCCTTGTGACGAGGTATGACGACGTGCTGCGAGTCGTACCGGTAGATCGTGTGGCTGCCACCTTCGCGGACCTTCTCAAAGGTCACGCCCGCGTCGGCCGCCGCCTTGCTGATCCTGTTGAGCAGGTCAACTCGCTTCACGTACTAAGTCTAGGATACTAGACATGGCAAGTAGAGCGGACTAGACAGCGTGTCGCCGCTGCTGCGTCTCAAGGCAAGTCAGTGCTACCAACACTGCTGCCGCGGTGGTGGATTGTGGTGATCGAGCGCCGCGATTCATCTACGACATCGAGTCGCCAGCGAGACGAAGAGACACCCGCCAGCACACCCGCCGGCCCGGTCAGTCGACAGTCGGCAGCGACGGTCCGAGCACGTCGTCGGCGTCCACGATGGTGTACGCGTACCCCTGCTCGGCCAGGAACCGCTGCCGGTGCGCGGCGTACTCGGTGTCGATGGTGTCGCGGGAGACCACCGTGTAGAAGTGCGCCTGCCGGCCGTCGGCCTTCGGGCGCAGCACCCGGCCGAGCCGCTGTGCCTCCTCCTGCCGGGAGCCGAACGTGCCGGACACCTGGATCGCCACCGCCGCCTCCGGCAGGTCGATGGAAAAATTTCCTACCTTTGAAATCACCAACGTGCGCAACGAGCCGGAGCGGAACGCGTCGAACAGCCGCTCGCGCTCCTTGTTCGTGGTGGAGCCCTGCACGATCGGCGCGTCCAGGTATTCGCCGAGCTGGTGCAGCTGGTCGAGGAACCCGCCGATGACGAGGACCTGCTCGTTCGGGTGCCGTTCCACCAGCGCCCGCACCACGGGCAGCTTCGTGCGGGCGGTGGCCGCCATCCGGTAGCGCTCCTCGGCCTCCGCCGTCGCGTAAGTCAGCCGCTCGGCGTCGGTGAGCGTCACCCGTACCTCGGTGCACTCCGCCGGGGCGATCCAGCCCTGCTGCTCGATGTCCTTCCACGGCGCGTCGTACCGCTTCGGGCCGATCAGGCTGAACACGTCGCCCTCGCGGCCGTCCTCGCGTACCAGAGTCGCGGTGAGGCCGAGCCGGCGGCGGGCCTGGAGGTCCGCCGTGAAGCGGAAGATCGGCGCGGGCAGCAGGTGCACCTCGTCGTAGACGACCAGGCCCCAGTCGCGGGCGCCGAACAGGTCCAGGTGGGTGAACGCGCCGCCGCGCCGCGAGGTGAGCACCTGGTACGTGGCGATGGTGACCGGGCGGATCTCCTTGCGCTCACCCGAGTACTCGCCGATCTCCTCCTCGGTCAGCGACGTGCGGGCGATCAGCTCCCGCTTCCACTGCCGTCCGGCCACCGTGTTGGTGACCAGGATCAGCGTGGTCGCCTTCGCCTCGGCCATCGCCGCCGCGCCGACGAGCGTCTTGCCGGCGCCGCAGGGCAGCACCACCACGCCGGACCCGCCGGCCCAGAACGCCTCGACGGCCTCCCGCTGGTACGACCGCAGCGTCCACGGCTTCCCGCCGTCCTTGCCGGACTCGGCCAGGTCGATCGGGTGTGCCTCGCCGTCCACGTACCCGGCGAGATCCTCGGCCGGCCAGCCCAGCTTGAGCAGCGCCTGCTTGAGCCGCCCCCGCTCGGACGGGTGCACCGCGACGGTGTCGTCGTCGATCTTGGCGCCGAGCATGCCGGCGAGCTTCTTGCTCTTGGCGACCTCGATCAGCACCACCCGGTCGAGCGCGCGCAGCACCAGGCCGTGCACCGGGTCGTTGGCGAGCTGGAGCCGGCCGTACCGGTCCATCGTCTCGGCCACGTCGACGAGCAGCCCGTGCGGCACCGGATAGCGCGAGTACTTGATCAGCGAGTCGACCACGCCCTCGGCGTCGTGGCCGGCGGCCCGCGCGTTCCACAGGCCCAGCGGCGTGAGCCGGTAGGTGTGCACGTGCTCGGGGGAGCGTTCCAGCTCGGCGAACGGCGCGATCGCCATCCGGCACGCCTGCGCGTCGGGGTGATCCACCTCCAGCAGCAGCGTCTTGTCCGACTGCACGATCAGTGGTCCACCGCTCACGCCAGCGTCCTCTCGCATCGCCCGGAACCCGCTGCCCGGAACCCCCGTCGTCACCCCGGCTGACCTGCCGCAGGCCGACCATCCAGTGTTGCACGCCGGCGGGCGCCGCAAAAAAGTCTCGCTGGACAGGCAACGTCATACTCGTCCCACACGTCTAGCAAGCGGGACGACTGTCCAGGGAGGGCCCATGCAGCGTGTCCGGTTTCTCGCCCGGGTCGCCGCCCTGGCGGTGGTCGTGCTGGTCGGTGTCGGCGCCTGTGCGCTCGATCCGCAGGCGGAAGGCGCCGGGGGGAGCACCCCCGGCCCGGCCGGGCTGACGGAGGGAGCATCGGGGGCGAGCGCGTCGCCCACGCCGGAACAGCCGGTCACGTCCCCGTCGGCGCAGCCGAGCCGGACGGCCTCGCCGAAACCCTCCCGGTCGCCCGTGGCGACGAAGACGACGAAGCCCAAGCCGAAGCCGAGCGCGTCCGCCGGGTGCCCGCAGGGGGAGCACCAGCGGGCCGTGGAGACCTACCTGACCCGGCTGGGCGGCTTCGGGACGCTGACCGTGGACGGCGAGCAGTCCGCCGCCGACTGCGCCGCGATCAGGAAGTTCCAGATCCGGTACGGGATCAGCCCGTCCGCCGGCCGCGCCGGCCCCACCACGTACGACGTGGCGAAGCGGCTCGCCGCCACCGACACCGCGCGGTGCGGGGCCGGTTCCCGGCTCACCTTCTGCGTCGACCTGACCCGGCAGACGGTCTGGGCGATGCGCGGCGGGAAGGTGGTGATGGGCCCGACCGTCACCCGCACCGGCATGTCCGGCTTCGCCACCCCGGCCGGCACGTACTCGGTGGGCCGGAAGAACCCGCGCGAGTGGTCCAACCCGTACGAGGTGTGGCTGCCGTACTGGCAGCAGTTCAACGGCGGGATCGGCTTCCACGAGACCACCACGTACCTGCACCACGGCGCGATCGGCTCGCACGGGTGCGTCAACCTGTTGCACCGTGACGCGGTACGCCTGTGGGAGCTGGGCTCGGTCGGCACCCGCGTCGTCGTGATCGGCCGCCGCCCCGGCACCTGAGCACGCCGCCTGCGCGCCGGAACCGAACCGCAACCCGCTGCACCCGTGACCGGACCGCCCGGATCAGGGTTTTAACCCCTGTCCGCGCGGTCCGGTTGGTGCAACCCTGGAAGCCGGGTCCATGCCGGGACGGGGAGGGACTGCCATGACCGTTGACCAGGACGTGCTTCCCGAGGACGAACGGACGCGGCAGCAGGAGGTGCCCACCGGGGTGGTGCTCGCCTACGCGGCCGCCGCCGCCGGGGTGTTCGGCTGGTTCCTGTTCGGGCTGCTGGTGCAGCAGCAGGGCTTCGTCGACTCGGTGGGCGAGTCGGCCGGTGCCGCGTTCGCGTTGCTGCTGGCCGTGTCGGTGATCGGCACGCTGCGCCGCAACGGGGAGTAGCTCACTCCTCCAGCACGGCGGCGGTGATCCGGTGCAGCGCGAACGTGTGCAGCATCTCCGTCCGGTCGTCCTCGGCGCGCAGGTAGCCGGCGCCGATCGACACCGGCCGGACCAGCCGGGACGCGGTCGCGCCGTGCGCGTCGACGTAGCCCACCCAGACCAGCGCCTTGTCCCGTACCGCCTGCTGGAGCACCGCCAGCGCGTCACCGTGCCCGGACACCGGCGCCGGCCCGGCCGCCGCCGGGGCGCCGCGGACCACCGCCGGGGCCCGCCGGGCCGCCCGGGCCGCCGCCTCGCCCCGGCGGATCTGCTCGACCACGCCGAGCAGGCGGGGCATCGGCAGCTTCGGCGTGGCGAGCGGGTCGACAGCACGACCGATCGCGGTACGGGCCGGCGCCCGCCGGGTCTTCGGCCGCGCCAGGACCATCGCGCCGCCGGCGTCCTCGGGCACCGGGGCGTACCCGGCGTCCCGCAACGCGGTGAGCATGCGGTTGACCTGGTACGGGGTGACCAGCACCGTGGGCGCGAGCCGGCGGAACGCGAGCGGCTCCAGTCGCCGGTCCGCCTGCACCTCGGTGAGCAGCGCCTCGTCGTCGCTGCGCACGTACGCCCCGGCCGAGCCGACGCGCAGGCCGCCGTGCTTGCGGGCCACGTCGTCGACCAGATAGGTCAGGCCCTGCGGCACCGGGGTACGCGACCGGCGGCGGAACAGCGCGTGCAGGTCGTCGGCGGTGTAGCCGGCGTCGAGCGCCCGCCTGACGCTCGCCGGGGTGACCCGGTGCACGCTGGCTCCGCCCGCCGACTCGTGCTCGGCCACCACGTCCAGCTCGGCGGCGAGCGCCGGGTCGGGCGGGCCGGGCACCACCACCGTCAGGTCGGCCTGCACCAGCACGTGGTCGACCGGGGCGGGCAGCAGCCCGTCCAGCGCCCGTACCGTCGTCGACGCGTCGCCCGACTCGGCGTCGGAGCGCAGCCCGAGCGGGTCGTCGCCGCGCTCGTCGGCCTCGGTCAGCTCGGCGAGCAGCAGCCGCCCGTACGAGGTGAGCGCGCCGAGCCCGGTCACGCCCAGCGTGGCGGCCTCGGCGAGCACCTCCCGGTGCGCCGCCTCCCGCCCCCGGGCCCGCCGCGGCGCACGCCAGTCCAGCAGCTCCAGCACCTCCTCGGTGGTCGGCGCGGTGCCGGGCGGCACGTCGGCCAGCACGGCGAGCACCGCACGCCGGGCGGCCGGCGCGCCGGCCCGTTCCGCCTCGGCGGAGAGTACCGAGATGGGCCGGTCCCGGTCGTCGCGCTGCCCGATCAGGCCGGACTGGCGGGGCATCGACATCCAGGCGCGGGCGAGCTGCTCCCAGCGCTGGGCCAGCGACACCGCGCGCCACACCTCGTACCCGCCGGTGGGCAGGATCTGCTGGTCGCCGCCGTACCGGGTGGTGACCGCGCCGGTCAGCTCCATCTCCCCGACCAGCCCGGCCGCGTACGCCACCTCGAACAGCAGCGCGGTGGCCGGCTCGTCCAGCCCGAGGCCACGGGCGAGCCGCCGCAGGTCACGGACGCCGACGCCCCCGGAGCGCAGGACGGGTGCGGGTTCCGCGGTCAGCGCCTCCAGCATCGCCTCGGTGTACCGGACCACCTCCATGGTCTGTCCGGCCCCGGCCGAGTCGACGGACTTGACCTCGCGCGGCGGCCCGGACACCACCGGCGGGCTGGTGCGCAGCGGGCCGAGCGGACCGGTGTCGCGGCGCAGCACCAGCCCCACCTCGCGGGGCAGCTCGACGGTGCCGTTGCGGCCGCCGGACATCCGTACCAGCAACCGGTGCTCGACCAGCCAGCGGATCGGCGAGCCGGTCGGCGCGCCGCCGTTGACCAGGTCGGGCGGGAGCACGTCCTCGGCGCCGGTGGCGGGGGCCTCCAGCGCACCGGGCGCCACGGTCCCGACCGGCGGCCCGGCGGCGAGCCGGTCCAGGACCGCGCGGGCCGAGGGTGGCGCGGACAGCAGCGTCCGCCGCAGCTTCGCCGGGTCCGCGCAGAGCGCCGCCGCGCGCGGGTCCAGCTCCGCCGCCGGCCGGCCCAGCCCTGCCGGGTACGGGGACACCTCGTCGATGCCGCCGGCCACGCACAGGTCGTGCTCGGGGCCGTACAGCAGGAACCGGGCCCGGAGCCGGTCGACGGCGGCGCGGACCGCTGTGGGTGCGGGCGGGTGCGGCGCGGCGGTGGCCATGGCCAGGATCTGGTCGGTGGAGGTGGTGCCCTCGGGGCCGCGGGTGAGCCGGGCGGCGTCGAGGATCTGGAGGGTGAACTGGTCCAGCCCGTCGAGCGCCCGGGCCACGGAGACCCGGGACTGGGCGCGCAGGGCGAGGGCGGACACGTCGGCCGGCACCGGCACGACGAGGTCCGGCCGCAGCTGGAGCAGGGCGGCAAGCGACTCGTCGGGGAGGGCCCGCAGGTGGTCGGCGAGTGAGGTGGTCATCGTCGTACCACGCTAGCCCGCTGGGTAGGTTCTCGGCATGTCTCCGCTGATGGTCGGCTTCGACCTCGACATGACCCTGGTCGACTCCCGTCCCGGGATCGCCGCCGCCTACCGGGCGTTGACCGAGCGCACGGGCGTACCGGTGGACGCGGAACTGGCCGTGTCCCGGCTGGGCCCGCCGCTGCGGACCGAGCTGGCGCACTGGTTCCCGCCGGAGCGCGTGGAGGAGGCGGTGACGCTCTACCGGGAGCTGTATCCGGCGTACGCGATCACCCCGACCGTGCCGATGCCGGGCGCGGAGGCCGCAGTGCGCGCGGTGCACGAGCGCGGCGGACGGGTGATGGTGGTGACCTCCAAGATCGGGCGGTTGGCGAAGCTGCACCTGGACCACCTGGGGCTGGCCGTCGACGAGCTGGCCGGGGATCTGTTCGCCGAGCAGAAGGCGACCGCGCTGCGGGAGCACGGCGCGACGCTCTACGTGGGCGACCACGTGGCCGACATGGCCGCCGCGCGGGCCGCGGGAATCCCGGGCGTGGCAGTGGCGACCGGCCCGTGCCCGGCCGACGAACTGACCGGGGCCGGTGCCCGTGTGGTGCTCGATGATCTCGTCGAATTCCCGGCGGCGCTGGACCGGATCATCGGGCTAGCCTTTACCGGGTAGACGGTTCGAGTGGAGCGGGGTTCAACAGGTGCCGACGGGTCGAGTGAAGTGGTACGACGCCGCCAAGGGGTACGGGTTCGTCACCAGTGACGAGGGTGGCGACGTGTTCCTGCCGAAGGGCGCGCTACCGGCGGGTGTCGCCGACCTGAAGGGTGGCCAGCGGGTCGATTTCAGCGTGGTCGACAGTCGGCGGGGCGCCCAGGCGATGGGGGTCAAGCTGCTGGAGGCGCCGCCGTCGGTGGCGGAGCTGCGCCGCCGGCCGGCCGAGGAACTCCACGGCCTGGTGGAAGACATGATCAAGGTGCTGGAGGCGAAGGTCCAGCCGGACCTGCGCCGCGGTCGCTTCCCGGATCGGAAGACCGCCCAGAAGATCGCTCAGCTGGTCCACGCGGTGGCGCGCGAGCTGGAGGTCTGAGGGACGAGCCCGGCGTCGGCGGCCCGGCCCAGCAGCGCCTCCACGGCGGCGAAGCCGGCCTCTCCCAGGTCGGCGGTGAACTCGTTGACGTAGAGGCCGATGTGCCGGTCCACCACGTCGGGCTCCATCTCCTGCGCGTGCGCGAGGACGTACTCGCGGCTGGCCTCCGGGTCGGCCCACGCCTGGCGTACCGACTCGCGGATCCAGGCGGTGGCCTCGACCGGGTCGACAGCGCCCCGGCGGGCCAGGATCGCGCCGAGCGGGATCGGCAGCCCGGTGTCGCCCTCCCACCACTCGCCCAGGTCGACCAGCGCGGTCAGGCCGTGCCGCGGGTAGGTGAAGCGCGCCTCGTGGATGACCAGGCCGGCGTCGTACCGGCCGGCGGCCACGCCCGGCATGATCTCGTGGAACGGCACCACCTCGATGCGCGCCGGGGCCTGGCCGGCCGCCCAGAGACGGAACAGCAGGTACGCCGTGGTCCGCTCGCCGGGCACCGCCACCGTCGCGCCGGACAGGTCGGTCCGGTCACCACGGGTCAGCACCAGCGGGCCGCAGCCCCGGCCGAGCGCGCCGCCGCAGGGCAGCAGGTGGTAGTCGCCGAGCAGCCAGGGCAGCGCCGCGTAACTGACCTTCACCAGGTCGAACGCCCCCCGCTCGGCGGCGGTGTTCGTGACGTCGACGTCCGCGTAGGTCACCTCGACCGGCGGCGCGCCCGGCACCCGGCCGTGCACCAGGGCGTCGAAGACGAACGTGTCGTTGGGGCAGGGGGAGATCGCCAGGGAGAGCGCCACGGTCCCACCGTAACCCCGGTGTCCGGCCCGTCCGTCATCCCGTCCGGTGTGACGTCCAGCCGTTCCGGTGCAGCCGATCGATGCCGTCCAGCAGCAGGTCCAGCGCGAATTCGAACTCGAACTGGTCGTCGCAGCCCGGCCCGACCACCGGGTCGCCGTCGTGGGACGCGGCGGCGGCGATCGCCGCGAGGTGCGGGAACCGGGCGGCCGCCTCCGGCGGCAGGTCGGCCGGTGCCTCGGGCACTGTCGCGCCGGACCGCCCGGCCTGCCGGGAGGCGTCGAACAGTTCCTGGCTGAAGCCCAGCACCCGGCTGCCCAGCGCGTGCATCACGTGGTGGGCCAGGTCGGTGGAGAACCCGCTCGCCCGCAACGCGCCGACTGTGGAGTCGAGGTACGCGAGGACGGCCGGTGTGGCGGTGGTCCGGGACTCGATCGCCAGCGACGCCCAGGGGTGGCGGAGCAGCATCCGCCGCGCCGACAGGGCGCGCCGGCGAACCTGACACCGGAGCAGGCGGCGGCCCTGCCGCTCGCAGGCGTCACCGCGCTCCAGGGGCTGCGCGACGCCGGGCAGGTCCGGCCCGGCGACCGCGTCCTGGTCAACGGGGCCTCCGGCGGCGTCGGCACGCTCGCCGTCGCGTTGGCCAAGGCGTTCGGCGCGACGGTGACCGGCGTGTGCAGCACCCGCAACGTCGCGCTGGTCCGCTCGCTCGGCGCCGATCACGTGGTCGACTACACCCGCGACGACTTCACCCGCGACGGTCGCCGCCACGACGTGGTGTTCGACCTGGTCGGCAACCGCTCCCTCACCGCGTTGCGGCGGGCGCTGACGCCGGACGGGACGCTCGTGCTCTCCGGCGGCGGCGTCTACCGTGGCGGCAGCCTGCTCGGCCCGATCGGGCTGCTGGCGCGGGGACGGCTGCTCGCGCCGGTCATCAGGCAGCGCGTCGTCGTCCTCGCCACGTCACCCGGCCGGGCACACCTCGACGTGCTGCGTGAGCACGCCGAGGCCGGCCGTCTCAACCCGGTCGTCGACCGGACGTATGCGCTGCACGAGGTGCCCGAGGCCGTCCGCTACCTCGAAACCGAGCACGCGCGGGCCAAGGTCGTCATCACGATCTGACCCGTCGTCCCCAGCCGTACGACTTCTCCACAGGGTTGTCCACAGGTGGACGCATCAGTGGAAGGCGGCCGCCGCGGCGGTGAGCGCGGCGAACGCCTCCCGCATCCGCCACGCGCCCCGGTCGCGCGGGCCGATCGGGTTGGAGACCGTCCGCAGCTCGGCGAAGGGCACACCGGCCTGGGCGGCGGCGACCGCCACGCCGTACCCCTCCATGGCCTCGGCCACCGCGTCCGGGTGCCGTTCGGCCAGCGCTGCGGTGCTCGCGGCGGTGCCGGTCACCGTGCTGACGGTGAGCACCGTGCCGACGGTTGCCCCCGGCAGCGCGGCGCGCAGACGGGCCAGCAGGCCCGGATCGGCGCGCATGGTCCTTCCGCCGCCCAGCAGCTCGGGAGGCATGCCCAGATCCTCGACCGGGATGAAACCAGCCGGTGACTCGGCACCGAGATCGGCGGCGACGCTGCGGTCGGCGAGCACCGTGCCGCCCACCGTCACCCGGCCGACGAAACCTCCGGCGATGCCGGCGCTGACCACGGCCCGGTACGGCCGCCCGGCCGCCTCGGCCAGCGCCAGCAGCCGTGCCGTGGCGGCCCCGGCGACGGCCGGGCCGACCCCGACCGGCAGCACCGTCACGTCCGGCGGCACCGTCACGTCCGGCGGCACTGTCACGTCCGGCGGCGCCGGTGCGGCTGATGCGGTGAGGCCGGCACGGATCGCCTCGGCCTCGGCGGGCACCGCCGTGACCACGAGCAGCCCGGTCACGCCACCGGCCCCCGGGGATCGCGCCGCTCGGTGTCCTCGACGCCGCCGGGGCCGCCCACCGAGGACGACGGCCGGTAGATGTGGAAGCCGGGCGGCGCCAGCCCGTCGTCGTCCTCCGGGGTGCCCGAGCGCCGGGGTGCCGGTGACGTGGGCGCCGGATCGTCGAACGAGGTGGCGGCCGGCTCCTCGGCGCGGGTGGCCTGCTCCGCCACCAGCTCCTCGTCGCCGAGCGGCCGGCCGACCAGATGCTCACCGCGCAGCTTGCCGGCGACCAGCACGCCGCGTACGGCCACCAGCGCGGCCACCGCGGCGGCGACCGTCACGCCGATCAGGCCGGTGAACGGCACCAGCCCCAGCCCGCCCCCGGCCACGAACGCGAGCATCAGCGCGGTCTCCGAGTGCGCGAACGAGCTGGCGCGCAGCCGCTCCGGGATGCGTTCCTGGATCGAGGCGTCCACCGCCAGCTTCGCGATCCCGCTCATCATCGCGGCCACCAGGCAGAGCAGCGCCACCATGGGCAGTGAGAACTTCAGCGCGGCGAGCACTGCCACACCGGCCACCACGATCGTGCCGCTGGACTGGAGCGCTGTCGGCCGGTGGATGCGCAGACGGGTGCCCAGCGCGGTGGCCAGGAACGTGCCGACCGCCAGCGCGCCGCCGACCAGGCCCAGCGCGCCCTGGGCGCCGAGGTCGCGGCCGAAGAAGTCGGTGGTCAGGTCACCGGCCTTGATCGCGAAGGCCAGGAACAGCAGCAGGAAGCCGTAGAGCCCGCGCAGCGCCGCCGCGCCGATCAGCGTGGCGATCACCAGCCGGCCGCTGGGACGGCCCCGGCCCAGCGGGCGCTCGCCGTCGCGGCGGCGCATCGCGCGCCACGGGTGCGGCATCCGCTCCGGCGGCTCGGAGTCGGCCTTCGGTGGCAGCCGGAGCGAGATCACCATGCCGATCAGGAAGATCACCGAGGCGACCCGCAGCGGCCACTGCGGCCCGAACCAGAACGCGGCCAGCCCGATCGGCGCGACGAGCGCGCCGGCCACCGTGCCGTAGACGCTGGCCCGTGCTCCGACCTGGGACAGCCCCAGCCCTTCGGGGAGCAGCCGGGGGACCGCCGCCGAGCGGGCCACCCCGTACGCCCGGGAGAGCGCGAGCACCCCGAACGCCGCCGGGTAGAGCCCGAACCCGCCGATGTAGTCGGAGATCATCCAGGCCAGGAACGCCCGGCCGAGCATGGTGGTGGCCAGCGCGTACCGCCGGCCGTGGCGGAAGTGGTCGAGCAGCGGGCCGACCACCGGGGCGAGCATGGCGAACGGGACCATGGTCACCAGCAGGTAGAGGGCGACCTTGTTGCGCGCCTCGCCCAGCGGCACGTCGAAGAAGATCGTCCCGGCCAGGCCGATCGCGATGAGCGTGTCACCGGCGCAGGAGAGCGCGTGCAGGTCGAACAGGCGGACCATGCCCACCTCGTTGCCGGCGCTGCGGGCCCGGGCGGTGCCGGCACGGCGGGTCATCCAGCGTCCGCCGTGCACCGAGCCCCGCAGCAGCAGCCGGGTGGCGCGGATGCCGGTGCCGACGGTCCGCCCGAGGAAGGAGCGGCCGGAGCGGGAGGACAGCGCCATGCGTCCCATCCTCGCCCATCCGCTCGGCGTGTGCCGCATCACCCGGAGAGAATGACTCCGGGGAGTGCCTGTCGCCCGTGGACGGGCATGGGGAACAATGGTCAGGTGACCAGGCCCGCCTCCGCCCGCGCTCCCCGGCTCGACCAGGTCTGCGCCGCCGCCGTCGAGGTGGCCCGCGACGCGATCACCGAGGTGGAGCCCACCGACATCGGCGATCATCTCCAGGCGGTCGCCGAGGGCGACCGGGTCGTCACCCACTACTTCGAATGCCGGATGTCCGGTTACCGCGGCTGGCGCTGGGCCGTCACGGTGACCCGGGTGCCGCGCAGCCGGCACGTCACCGTCTGCGAGACGGTGCTGCTGCCCGGCCCGGACGCGCTGCTCGCTCCGGGCTGGCTGCCCTGGCAGGAACGGCTCAAGCCGGGCGACCTGGGCCCGGGCGACCTGCTGCCCACCCCGGCCGACGACGAGCGGCTCGCCCCCGGCTACCTGCTCTCCGACGACCCGGCCGTGGAGGAGACCGCCTGGGAGCTGGGCCTGGGCCGGGCCCGGGTGCTGTCCCGGGAGGGCCGCGCCGAGGCCGCCCAGCGCTGGTACGACGGCGACCACGGCCCGGACGCCGCGATCTCGGCCGCCGCGCCGGCCGCCGCCCGCTGCGGCACCTGCGGTTTCTACCTGCCGCTCGCCGGTTCGCTGCGCCTGGCGTTCGGCGCCTGCGGCAACTTCTACGCCCCGGACGACGGCCGGGTGGTGAGCGCCGACCACGGGTGCGGCGCGCACTCGGAGACGCTGGTCGAGTCGGCCGAGACGCCCGTCGACGAACTGCCGACCGTCTACGACGACAGTGCGGTCGAGGCCATGACCGTCAGCCGGGCCCCGGGCTCCGTGGAGGCGGCCGAGCCGGCGGAGCCGTACGGCCACCCCTGACGGGTCAGCGCGCTCGCTGCGCGGCGGTCGCGCGCCGACGACGCCGGTTGGCGTCGTGCCGCATCATCACCGCCAGGCCGGGGAAGCCCCACAGGAAACCGGCCAGGCAGGTCCAGAGCCAGTTCTGCCGCCCGGACTCGGTGAGCCAGTCCCGGAAGAAGATCAGCAGCACCAGGCCCGCCACCGCCCAGGCGATCAGCCCGGCGACGGCGAACGGCACCATCGGCGGGTCGAGCGGCTCCGGCCGCGGCTGCTGCTCCTGTGGCACCGGCCCAGCGTACGTGATCGTTCTTCCCTGCCTGCCAGGTGATCTGGGACGATGCGCGCGACAAACCCGGCCGATGACCTAGATGAGGAACCGATGTCCATTGCTCCGCCGCCGGATCACGGCACACCGCCCGATCCCGCGCATCCACGAAACGCCTTCGACCGCTTCTTCCTGATCTCGGCGCGCGGGTCGACGCTGAGCCGGGAGCTGCGAGGCGGCTTCGCCACGTTCTTCACGATGGCGTACATCGTGGTGTTGAACCCGCTGATCCTGGGCAGCGGGGAGGACGGCGACGGCCGTTCGCTGGCCATTCCGGCGCTCGCCGCGGCGACCGCGCTCGTCGCCGGCCTGATGACCATCCTGATGGGCGTGGTGGCCCGGTTCCCGATCGCGCTCGCGGCCGGCCTGGGCGTGAACGCGCTCGTCGCCTACGAGATCGCGCCGCAGATGACCTGGGCGGACGCGATGGGCCTGGTGGTCATCGAGGGTGTGCTGATCGGCATCCTGGTGCTCACCGGTCTGCGTACCGCGGTGTTCCGCTCGGTGCCGACGCAGCTCAAGACCGCGATCGGCGTCGGCATCGGTCTGTTCCTGACCATCATCGGCCTGGTCGACGCCGGTTTCGTGCGGCGCGTGCCGGACGCCGCGAACTCCACGGTGCCGGTCGGGCTGGGCATCAACGGCAAGATCGTCAGCTGGCCGATGCTCGTCTTCGTGGTCGGCCTGCTGATCACCCTGGTCCTGGTGGTGCGCCGGGTCCGAGGCGCGATCCTGATCGGCATCCTGGCCTCCACCGTGCTGGCCATCGTGGTCGAGGCGATCGCCAACGTCGGCCCGTCCTTCGTCGACGGCAAGCCGAACCCGAAGGGCTGGGCGCTGAACGTGCCCGAGCTGCCCAAGCAGATCGTCGACCTGCCCGACCTGTCGCTGCTGGGCCAGTTCAACGTGCTGAACTCGTGGAGCCGGGTCGGCTGGCTGGTCCCGCTGATGTTCATCTTCACGCTGCTGATCACGGACTTCTTCGACACCATGGGCACGATGGTCGCGATCGGCCAGGAAGGGGACATGCTCGACGAGACGGGCACCCCGCCGAAGGCCAAGGAGATCCTGCTCGTCGACTCGATCGCCGCCGCCGCGGGTGGCGCGGCCTCGGTGTCCAGCAACACGTCGTACATCGAGAGTGCCGCAGGTGTCGCGGAGGGCGCCCGGACCGGCGTGGCGAACCTGGTCACCGGCGCGTTGTTCCTGCTCGCCATGTTCCTGGCGCCGCTGTCGCTGATCGTGCCGTTCGAGGCCGCCTCGACGGCGCTGGTGGTGGTCGGCTTCCTGATGATGACGGCGGTCCGCACGATCGACTGGACCGACTACGAGATCGCCATCCCGGCGTTCCTCACCATCGCGCTGATGCCGTTCACCTACTCGATCTCGAACGGCATCGGGGCCGGCGTGATCAGTTTCGTGCTGCTGAAGGTGGCGAAGGGTAAGGCCCGGGAGGTCCACCCGCTCCTGTACGGGGTCGCCGCGTTGTTCATCGTGTACTTCCTGCGCGGGCCGGTCGAGTCCGTGTTGCTCTGACGCTGGTGAGCCTGGTCATAACGCATGTCGTTAGCCAGGCTCATTAGTTAAGCTAACTAGTGTGACGGAGCGGACGGTGACGGCGAAACGCGTGCCACCGGCGCAGCTGGCTCCTCAGCTGCGGGATGCGATCACCCGGCTCAACCGGCGGGTCCGACAGGCCCGGCCGGTCGGCGACCTCACGGTCACCCAGCTGTCGGCGCTCACCAGCCTCAAACTGGCGGGCGCCCTCACGCCACGGGAGCTGGCCGACGTCGAACGGGTGCAGCCGCCCACGATGACGAAGATCGTCGCGAAGTTGGAGGAACGCGGCCTCGTGCAGCGGACCCCCCATCCGACCGACGGACGGCAGGTCATCCTGGCGGCGACCGAAGGGGGACGGGCCGTACTCGACCAGTTCGAGCGGGTCCGTGACGAGTGGCTGGCCACCCGGCTGGCCGCGCTGACCGAGGACGAACGCGAAACGCTACGGCGAGCCGCGGACATCCTCCAGGGCATCGCTCGCGCCTGACACCGCCGCCCGCGGTTCGCCTCGTCATCTGTGGATGAAGCGTACCGACGCAAGGAGGCGCACCTAGAGTGCAGGCCAAGCTGAGCACGATGTTCCAGTCCCTACGAGTCCGTAACTACCGACTCTTCGCCACCGGACAGCTGATCAAACTGATCGGCGTCTGGATGATGTTCATCGCCCAGGACTGGCTCGTCCTCGAGCTCAGCGACAACTCCGCGACCGCGCTCGGCGTGGTCACCGCGTTGCAGTTCACCCCCGTACTCCTGCTCACGCTGCTGTCCGGCCGGCTCGCCGACCGCTACGACAAGCGGATGCTGCTCTTCGTCGCCAACGCGTTCTGGACCGTGCTGGCGCTCGCCATGAGCGTCCTGGTCCTCACCGGCCTGGTGCAGCTCTGGCACGTCTTCACCTTCGCCGCCCTGCTCGGTGTCGCCAACGCGGTCGAGACGCCCGTCCGCCAGGCGTTCGTCTCCGAGCTGGTCGGCATGCCGCTGCTGCCGAACGCGCTCTCGCTCAACGCGGCCGTGTTCAACTCCGCCCGGATCGTCGGCCCCGCCGTCGCCGGCCTGGCCATCGCCGCCGTCGACGTCGGCCCGGTCTTCCTGGTCACCGCGCTCAGCTCGATCGCCCCGCTGGTCAACGTGGTCCGGATGCGTACCGACGAACTGCACCGCAAGGACCTGCCGCCGGTTGGCGAGCGGGACCAGGCCCGGGTGGTCGACGGCCTGCGGTACGTGGCACGGCGGCCGGACATCCTGCTGCCGATGGTCCTCATGTCGGTGATCGGGATGAGCCTGTTCAACTTCCAGCTCACCCTCGCCGCGCTCGCGAAGACCGTGTTCAACACCGGCGCCGCCTCGTTCGGCCTGTTCAGCACCGCGCTCGCGGTCGGTGCGCTGGTCGGTGCGCTGGCCGGCACCGGACGGCGCAGCCGGCCCTCGGTCTGGCTCGTGCTCGGCGCCGCGATCGGCTGTGCGGTCTTCGGCACGCTGGTCGGGCTCGCCCCGGCGTACTGGCTGGTCGTGACGCTGCTGCTGCCCGCCGGGTTCTTCATGATCTACTTCGCCCAGGCGGCCAACCAGCGGGTGCAGCTCGGCGTCGACGCGTCCTTCCGGGGACGGGTGATGGCCCTGTGGGTGCTGGTGTTCCTGGGCACCAACCCGGTCGGCGCGCCGCTGATCGGCTGGGTCGCCGAGACGTACGGCGCCGGCGCGAGCATCTGGGCCGGCGGCCTGATCTCGCTGACCGCCGCGCTGCTGGCGCTCGCCTGGCAGCTGCGCCGCTCCGGCGCCCGGCTGCGGATGCGGGTGCTGCCGATGCCCCGCTTCTACGTGGTGTCGCCCGGCGCCGAGTAACTCCGACAGCAGGTCGTACCGGTCCGATTACCCAAACGGGTGGCGGGCCGGTGCGGCAGGGCTTAGCGTCGATGTGTGGAAGTGGGGCAAGGGCTGCTGCTGGCGCTGGCGATCCTCGCCGTCTGCTGCCTGCCTGCCCTGTTGGCGCTGCTGTTCTGTGCCGACGAGATCATTGATCGGGTCGCCTGCGGATGGGCCGAGTGGCGGGAGCAGCGCCGGGAACGCCGTACCATCGCGCGGCTCGACCGGGCCATCGAGGCCGAGGCGCTGACCCGCGACATCGACCTCACCGAGTTCGACAAGGACGGCCGCCGCCCGCTGGAACAGCTCGCCACCGACCTGCGCCGGCTCGGCGGCCACCGGCTCGCCGCCGCCGACCGCAGCGTGGTGTGGCACGGCGCGGTCATCGAGGCGTACGACGAACGGCTGCGCGCCGCCTGCCACGCGCTCGGCATCGCCGAACACCTGGCCGAGCTGGACGGCGTCGACCGGGAGATCGAACGGGTACGAGTCGAAGGGCTGCTGCACGCCGCCGGGCTGACCCTGCCGGCCGCCCGCGCCGCGCACCACCAGCGGCACCGCTGACCGGGTGCGTCTCTTCGCGGCGATCTACCCGCCCGCCGTGGCCGTCGCGGACCTGACCGCCCGGATCAAGGGCCTGCGGGTCGCGTCCGCGCGCCACGCCCGGCTCACCGATCCGGCGAACCTGCACCTCACGCTCGCGTTCCTCGGCGAGGTGCCGGACGGCCGGCTCCCCGATGTGGAGCACGCGCTCGCCTCGGCCGCCCGGGCGGCTCGTTCCCCGCTGCTGCGCCTCGCCGGTGGCGGCAGCTTCGGTCCGGGGCGGTCCACAGTGCTCTGGGTCGACGTGTACGGCGAGGTCGAGGCACTCGACGCGCTCGCCCGGTCGATCCGCGGCGGGCTGCGCGAGGCCGGGCTGCCCTGCGACGACAAGCCGTTCCGCGCGCACCTGACCATCGCCCGCCCCGGCGACCGGGTGCCCGAGGCCGACATCCGCGCGGACGTGCACACGCTGGACGACTATGCCGGGCCGCAGTGGACGGCCACCGAGCTGCTCCTGATCCGCAGCCACCCGGGCCGAACCCCGCGCCACACCCGCGTCGCCGCCTGGCGGCTGGGCGCTGGAGGGCTGGGAGCTGGCGGGCTGGCGGGGCGTTAAGAAGGGGCCCCTCCTCTACCGGAGGCGTTAAGAAGGGGCCCTTCCTTACACCTACCAGGCCCAGGCCTCGGGGCCCGGGCCACCGTTGCCCACCGGCGGGAACAGCTCGTCGAGCCGGGTCAGCGTCGACTCGTCCAGGTGGACGTCGAGGGCACCCAGGTTCCGGTCGAGCTGGTCCATCGTGCGCGGGCCGACGATCGGGGCGGTCACGCCCGGCCGGGACAGCAGCCACGCCAGCGCCACGTCGGCCGGGTCGTGGCCGAGGTCGGCACAGAGCTTCTCGTACGCCTCGATGGTGTTCCGGTGCTCGGCCAGCGCGTCGGCCGAGCGGCCGGTGGTGCCGCGCGCCGCGCTGCCCTCGGCCATCTTGCGGATGATGCCGGAGAGCAGCCCGCCGTGCAGCGGCGACCAGGGGATGATGCCCAGCCCGTAGTGCTGGGCGGCCGGCACGACCTCCAGTTCGACGTACCGGGTCAGCAGGTTGTAGATGCACTGCTCGGAGACGAGGCCGAGGAAGTTGGGCTTTCCGGCTGCGGCCTGCGCCTGCGCGATGTGCCAGCCGGCGAAGTTGGACGAGCCGACGTAGATCACCTTGCCCTGGGCGACGAGCGTCTCCATCGCCTGCCAGATCTCCTCCCACGGCGTGGTCCGGGAGATGTGGTGCATCTGGTAGAGGTCGATCGTGTCGGTCTGGAGGCGGCGCAACGAGTCCTCGCAGGCCCGGATGATGTGCCGGGCGCTCAGGCCCTGCTCGTTGGGCCACTCGCCCATCTTGCCGTACACCTTGGTGGCGAGGACGACCTTGTCGCGGCGCCCGCCGCCCTGCGCGAACCAGCGGCCGACGATCTGCTCGGTGACACCCTCACCGAGCTTCCAGCCGTAGACGTTCGCGGTGTCGAAGAAGTTGATCCCGTGTTCGAGCGCCCGGTCCATGATGGCGAAGCTGTCCGGCTCGTCGGTCTGCGGACCGAAGTTCATCGTGCCGAGGCAGAGTCGGCTCACGGACAGGCCGGTGCGTCCCAGGTTCGTGTACTCCATGCCTCCACCCTGGCACGCCGGCACTTCGAGTGCCTTGTCGACGAGCCAGGGTGGAGCGATGGATCAGGATGATTCGCGGGCCGCCGGGCCGGTGCCGAACAGCACGTCGTCCCAGCTCGGCAGCCGCTTGCGCGGCTTGCCACCGGCCTCGGCGGACTCGGCGGCCGCACCGCCGGTCGCCGCCGCGGGGCCGGTGCGGCGGGGCCGCAGCACGGCCAGCGAGGGTACGGCCGGGATCTCCTTCGGCGCGTCCGAGTCGTCGTCGAAGGCCGAACCCTGCCCACCACCGAGCAGCGCGGCGGCACCACCGGCGACGGCCCGCTGACGGGGCGCCTCCGGCCCGGCCAGCGCGGCCGGGGAACGGGTGTCGAGACCACGCCCGGACGTGCCGCCGAGCGGACGGTCCAGCGAGGCGAGCAGCGCGTCCCGGCCGGCGCGGATCGGGTCACGCCCCGGACGGGCGTGCTCGGAGGCGGCCGGCAGGCCGTGCCCACCCCGGCTCGGCTCGCCGCGCGACGGACCGGGCAGCGCGTGACCGCCCCGCTCCGGCGCCGGCTCCTGGCCGAGGATCGGCGTGGGCCGCTCGGCGCACAGGTATTGCGCCATGTCGTCGTGCGGGGCGACGTTCTGCCGGGTCTTGTCCAGATCCCACACCGCCTGGGCGGTGGCCTTGCCGGACGGCCAGGTCGCGATGATCCGCCAGGTGCCGTCGTCGCGGCGGTAGGCGTCCCACGAGATCTTCTCGGTGTCGATGCCGTGCTGGGCGAGCCGGCCGTTGACGACCTCGGCCAGCGGGGTCGGCTTCTCCGCGCCCTTGAGCCGGGTGCGGCGGGCGTGCTGGGCGAGCATGGCCCGCTCCTGGAGCACCGGGCCGGCGTAGCGCAGCACCCGGTCGACTGGTACACCGGCGATGCGGGCGACGTCCTCCGCGGACTCGCCGGAGCGGATCCGGGCCTGGATGTCCCGTGGGGACAGCGACGGGGTCGGGTCGGTGGCGCTCGGCACCACCGCGAGCGGCGGGGCGCCCGGCTCGGCGTGCAGCGCCGACGCGATCCGCTCGTCGATGGGCAGCGCCAGCAGGCGCCCCACCTCGTCGGCGAGCACCAGGGCCTGGCCGTCCTCGGAGAGGGCGACGAAGCGTACTGGGCGCATGGGCTTGCCTCCGTCCCGCTTCGCTGGCCGTCACGCCACGGGAGCCGGCCACCCGGGCGTCTCGCACCACCGTACGCTCATCTACCCGCCGATGGGGACTGCGACACCCCGGCATGTCGTGACTGAGCTGCGGTAATGATCACGGTGGGTGGCCGCCGGAGCCCCGACGGCCACGCACCGTGACCACGTGATCAGAGTCGCTCGACCACGTAGTCGATGGACGCGGTGAGCGCCTCGACGTCGGCCGGCTCGACGGCCGGGAACAGCGCCATCCGCAGCTGGTTGCGGCCCAGCTTGCGGTACGGCTCGGTGTCGACGATGCCGTTGGCGCGCAGCGCCTTGGCGATCGCCGTGGCGTCCACCCCGTCGGCGAAGTCGATGGTGGCGACCACGTTGGACCGCAGCGCCGGGTCCGGCACGAACGGCGTGGCGAACGACGAGCGCTCGGCCCAGCCGTACACGATGCCGGCGCTCTCGGCGGTGCGCTTGGCCGCCCAGGCCAGCCCGCCCTGGGAGTTCATCCAGTCGGTCTGCTCGGCGGCCAGGAAGATGGTCGCCAGCGCCGGGGTGTTGTACGTCTGCTCCAGCCGCGAGTTGTCGATCGCGGTGACCAGGTCGAGGAAGGCCGGGATGTAGCGGCCCGACTCCTTGACCTCGGTGGCCCGGGCCAGCGCGGCCGGCGACATCAGGGCCAGCCAGAGCCCGCCGTCGGAGCCGAAGCACTTCTGCGGGGCGAAGTAGTAGACGTCGGTCTGGGCGACGTCCACGTCCAGGCCGCCCGCGCCGGAGGTGGCGTCGACCAGCAGCAGCGAGCCCTCGTCGGCGCCCGCCACCCGGCTGATCGGCACCGCGACGCCGGTCGAGGTCTCGTTGTGCGGGGTGGCGTAGACGTCCACGCCGGCCTCGGCCACGAGCGTCGGGGCGCTGCCCGCGTCGGACTTGCGCACTGTCGGCTCACCGAGGAACGGCGCGTCGGAGACCGACTTGGCGAACTTGGCGCCGAACTCGCCGAAGCTGGCGAACTGGGCCCGGTCGCGGATCAGGCCGAACGTGGCGACCTCCCAGAACGCGGTGGTGCCGCCGTTGCCGAGCACCACCTCGTACCCCTCGGGCAGGGAGAAGAACTCGGCCAGGCCGCGGCGCAGCCGGGCCACCTGGTCGCGGACCGTCTTCTGCCGGTGCGACGTGCCCAGGTAGCTGGTGGCGACGTCGGAGAGGGCGGAGACCGCGGCCGGACGGACCTTGGACGGGCCGCAGCCGAAACGTCCGTCGGCGGGCTTGAGATCGTCGGGAATCCGGATGGTCGGTGCGTCAGCCACGGTCTTCAAGATCCTTCCGCATGGGCGAGGGCGGGCCCTTCGTGCGGGTTCGGACCGATGGCCGGGCGTGCGCCGGGCGCACGAGGCGGCCGGGGTCCGAGCCCGGCCGGCAGCGCTGCCGGCCTTCATCCTCGCACCCGGGCGGGCCGGGCCGGCGGCTGGTCCCACGGTGGGCGCTGAGTCGTACGCCACAGCGGCGCAGCACCTCGTGGGCACGGAGGCGGGCGTTAAGAAGGGGCCCCGCCTCTACCGGAGGCGTTAAGCGGGGCCCCTTCCTTACACCTCAGACGCCGTGCGGGATGGCGTCCCAGCCCTCGACCTGCTGCGGCTTGCGCGGACCGTGGCCGACGTACGTGGCCGACGGCCGGACCAGCCGCTGGAGCTTCTTCTGCTCCAGGATGTGCGCCGACCAGCCGCCCATCCGGGCGCAGGTGAACATCGAGGTGAACATGTGCGCCGGCACCTCGGCGAAGTCCAGCACCACGGCCGACCAGAACTCGACGTTCGTGGCGAGGACGCGGTCCGGGCGGCGGGCCTGGAGCTCGGCCAGCGCGGCCTTCTCCAGCGCCTCGGCGACCTCGAAGCGGGGCGCGCCCAGCTCCTTGGCGGTACGCCGCAGCACGCGGGCGCGCGGATCCTCGGCCCGGTAGACCCGGTGGCCGAAGCCCATCAGGCGCTCGCCCCGGTCCAGGACGCCCTTGACGTACCCGTCGGCGTCGCCGCTGCGCTCGACCGCCTCCAGCATGCTGAGCACGCGGGACGGGGCGCCGCCGTGCAGCGGGCCGGAGAGCGCACCGATGCCGGAGGAGATGCAGGCCGCGGCGTCCGCGCCGGTGGAGGCGACGATCCGGGCGGTGAAGGTGGAGGCGTTCAGGCCGTGCTCGGCGGCCGAGATGAAGTACGCGTCGACGGCCTTGACGTGCCGCGGGTCGGGCTCACCGCGCCAGCGCTTCATGAACCGCTCGACGATGGTCTCCGCCTTGTCGATCTCCTTCTGCGGCACGGCCGGCAGGCCGAGGCCGCGCGCCGACTGGGCGACGAAGGACAGCGCGGTGACCGACACCCGGGCCAGGTCCTCGCGGGCCTGCTCGTCGGAGATGTCGAGAAGCTGGTTGAGCCCCCAGTACGGGGCGAGCATGGCGACCGCGGACTGCACGTCGACGCGGATGTCACCGGAGTGCACCGGCACCGGGAACGGCTCGGCCGGCGGCAGACCCGGGCCGAACCGGCCGTCCACCAGCAGCGCCCAGACGTTGCCGAACGAGACCTGGCCGATCAGGTCCTCGATGTCCACGCCCCGGTAGCGCAGTGATCCCCCCGCGCGGTCGGGTTCGGCGATCTCGGTCTCGAAGGCTACGACGCCCTCCAGCCCCGGTTTGAAATCGGACATGTCGTCTCCTGGCTTCGGCTCGGCGCGCCCGGGCGGGCTGATCGAGCCCCGCAGCTCAGGCGACCCTTCAGGGAATGGTTCGTGACATCTTGCCCGGTGGGTAACGAGCTGCGCGACCCACAGCCACTGTGCGCCACGCGACATCCCCGCCGGTGGACGCCCGTTCGGGGAGGAGAAGACTGGGTACCGGGGCCTGGCCAGCGTCGGGGGACGCCGGCACGCCCGGGAGAGGGACTACCACAGTGACAGGCGACACACCCGCCCCGGCCGGCATGCGTAACGAGTACGCGGCCGACCTGGGCCTGACCGAGACGGACCTGGCAGCGGACTGGCACACCCAGTTCGCCCGCTGGTTCGCCGACGCGGTGGCTCATCCGCTGCCGGAACCGAACGCGATGGTGCTCGGCACGGCCGACGCCCGGGGCCGGCCCAGCGGGCGCACGGTGCTGCTCAAGGGGTACGACCCGGAGGGCTTCGTCTTCTTCACCAACCACGGCTCGCGCAAGGGCACCGAGGTGACCGGGAACCCGTGGGCCAGCCTGGTCTTCCCCTGGTTCCCGATGCAGCGGCAGGTGATCGTGACCGGCCGGGTCGAGCAGGTGGACCGGGCCGAGACCGAGGCGTACTTCGCGAGCCGGCCGCGCGGTTCGCAGCTCGGGGCGTGGGCCAGCGCCCAGTCGACGGTGGTGCCGGACCGGACCGCGCTCGACGCGGCGTACCGGGCGGCGGCCGAGCGGTTCGCCGACGTGGACCCGATCCCCGCGCCGCCGTACTGGGGCGGGTTCCGGGTCCGTCCGGAGACTGTCGAGTTCTGGCAGGGCCGGGCCAGCCGGCTGCACGACCGGCTGCGCTTCCGGCGTACCGGGGACGGGGTCTTCGTCGTCGAGCGGCTCGCGCCGTGACCGATGTCACGTCGGCCCGGCGGCGGGGTGCGCGCCGCTGGGCGATCGACCTGCGTCCGCTGCGCGTGCCCGCGTACCGGCGGGTCTGGACCGGCAACGCGATCGCCATGTTCGGGTTCCAGTTCACCGCCGTGGCGGTGCCGGTGGAGATGTTCGACCTGACCGGCGGCTCGCTCTGGGTCGGTCTGCTCGGCATCGCCGGGTTCGTGCCGCTGCTGATCTTCGGGCTGTGGGGCGGCGCGGTGGCCGACGCCCGGGACCGCCGCCGGGTGCTGCTGGTCGGCGGCGCCGTGCTCTGGGCCTCGACGCTCGGGCTGCTGGTGCAGTCGCTGGCCGGCGCGCGCAGCCCGCTGCTGCTCCTGCTGCTCGTCGGCCTCCAGTCGACCGCCTTCGCGATCACCTCGCCGGCCCGCAGCGCGATCCTGCCCCGGCTGGTGCCCGCCGAGCTGGTCCCGGCGGCCACCACGCTGAACTTCACCACGTTCACCGCCGCCGCCGTCTTCGGCCCGCTCGCGGCCGGGCTGATCTTCGCGGCCTGGCAGGTCGGGGTGGCGCTGCCCATCGCGTACGCGGCGGACGCGCTGCTGTTCACCGCGTCGCTCTGGGCCACGCTGCGCCTGCCCGCGATGCCGCCCGCGCCGGACCCGGACGGCGGTGTCCGCAAGGCCGGGTTCGCCAGCATCGTCGACGGCTTCCGCTACCTGGCCACCACGCGGGTGCTGCTGCTCTCGTTCGCCATCGACCTGATCGCGATGATCCTGGCCATGCCGCGGGCGCTCTTCCCCGAGCTGGCGCAGGAGCGCTTCGGCGGCGCCTCCGCGGTGGGCTGGCTCTACAGCTCCATCGCCATCGGCGCGATGCTCGGCGGCCTGACCTCCGGGTGGATCGGCCGGGTCCGCCGGCAGGGCCTCGCGCTCACCGTGGCGGTGGTCGGCTGGGGCGTGGCGATCGCGTTCGCCGGGCTGGCCGGGCAGCTGTGGGTGGCGGTGGTGCTGCTGGGTGTCGCCGGTGCGGCGGACCTGGTCAGCGCCACGCTGCGCCAGTCGATGCTGCTCGTCTACGCGCCGGACCGGATGCGCGGCCGCCTCCAGGGTGTGAACACGGTGGTGGTCGCCGGTGGCCCGCGTCTGGGCGATCTGCGCGCCGGTGCGATGGCCGCCGGTTTCGGCACCGGCTTCGCCATGGTCGGTGGCGGTCTGGCCGCCGCCGTACTCGCGGTGCTGCTGGTGGTGGCGTTCCCGGCGCTGCTGCGTTATCGCTCGACCACTCCCGCCGAGGAGCGCCGCTGACGGTAGGGTCGCCGACATGGGGATCGACGCGCAGCCACCGTCCGGGACACAGTGGACCATCGCGGCCGACGGCCACGAGGCCGTCGTGGTCGAGGTGGGCGGCGGGCTGCGGGCCTACCGCCACGACGGCGTGGACCACCTCGACGGGTACGCCGAGGACGAGGTCTGCCCCGGCTCGGCCGGGCAGGTGCTCGCGCCCTGGCCGAACCGCATCCGGGACGGCGTCTACACGGTCGGGGAGCGGTCGTTGCAGCTCGACCTCACCGAGCCGGAGCGGCGCAACGCCCTGCACGGCCTGGTGAACTGGGTGCGGTGGCAGCCGGTCGAGCAGTCGGCGGACAGCGTGACCATCGGCTACGACCTGCCGCCGAGCCCCGGCTACCCGTGGGCGCTGCGGCTGCGGGCCCGGTGGAGCGTCGGCCCGGACGGCCTGCGGGCCGAGCACGAGGCGACGAACGTCTCCGGCGAGCCCGCGCCGTTCGGCTTCTCCGTGCACCCCTACCTGCAACTGCCCAAGGTCGGCGTGGACGAGCTGCGGCTGCACGTACCGGCCCGGCGGCGGGTGCTGGTGGACAGCCGCATGCTGCCGGTCGCCGCCGCCGAGGTGACCGGCTCCGAGTTCGACTTCACCAGCCCCCGGCCGATCGGCGACCTGGTGCTCGACACCGCGTTCGGTGACGTCGAGCGGGACGCCGACGGCGGCTCGGCGGTGGTGCTGAGCGCGCCGGACGGCTCGTCCGGGCTGCGGATCTGGGCGGACCGCGAGTTCGGCTGGTGGCAGGTGTTCACCGGCGACACCCTCGGCGGGGAACGGCACCGCCGGTCCGTGGCGGTGGAGCCGATGACCTGCCCGCCCGACGCGTTCCGCTCCGGCAAGGACCTGATCGTGCTGGAGCCGGGGCAGACGTGGCGGGGCGCCTGGGGCGTCCACCCGGAGGTCTGAGCGTGGAGTTCGCCGAGGTCGTCCGGCGTCGCCGGATGGTGCGCAACTACGACCCCGACCGGCCGGTGCCGCCGGAGGTGGTGGATCGGCTGCTGGACCACGCCGTCCGGGCCCCGTCGGCCGGGTTCTCGCAGGGCTGGGGCTTCCTGGTGCTGGAGGAGCCCGAGGACCGGGAACGGTTCTGGGCCGCGACCACGCCTGACGGCGGCGGCCGGGAGCGCTGGCTGACCGGGATGCGCCGGGCGCCGCTGATCGTGGTGCCGCACGCCAACCGCGACGCCTACCTGGACCGCTACGCCGAGGCGGACAAGGGCTGGTCGGACCGCGCCGAGGACCGCTGGCCGGTGCCCTACTGGTACGTGGACACCGGTTTCGCGGCGCTGCTGATGCTGCTCACCGCCGTCGACGAAGGGTTGGGTGCCTGCTTCTTCGGCGTTCCGCCGCAGCGCATCGGGGCGTACCGGGAGGCGTTCGGGGTACCGCCCGAACTGCACCCGATCGGCGCGATCACAGTAGGTTACCGAGCTGTCGACCACCGGTCACCGTCGCTGCGCCGAGGGCGGCGTCCGGTGCAGGATGTGGTGCGGCGGGGACGGTGGACCTGAGCGGTTAGGCTGACATCCACATTGTCAGCCTGGCCTGGGGAGGAGAGCACGCCGTGATCTTCAGGGCGGTCCGGGACGGGCGTCCCTACCCGGAGCACAACCTCACGCTGAAGCAGTGGGCCGAGATCCCGCCGCGCCCGCTGCGGCTCGACCAGCTCATCACCACCAAGCGTGAACTGGCGCTGGACAAGCTGCTCGCGGAGGACTCCACCTTCTACGGCGACCTCTTCCCGCACGTGGTGCAGTGGAACGGCGGCCTCTACCTGGAGGACGGCCTGCACCGGGCGCTGCGCGCGGCGCTCCAGCAGCGCAACCAGATCCACGCGCGGGTGCTCGTGCTCGGTGACCAGGGCGAGTGACGCCTCCTTGAGTCTTGGTTAAGGTGACGCCATGACTCCTCTCGACCTGCTCGACATCGATGCGTCGCTCAGCGACGAGGAGCGGCAGATCCGCACCGTCGTGCGCCGGCTCGTGACCGACCGGGTACGCCCGCACGTCGCCGGCTGGTACGAGGACGGCCAGGTGCCGGCCCGCGACCTGGCCCGCGAGTTCGGCAAGCTCGGCCTGCTCGGCATGCACCTGACCGGGTACGGCTGCGCCGGCGCGTCGGCAGTCGCGTACGGGCTGGCCTGCCTCGAACTGGAAGCCGGCGACTCCGGCGTCCGGTCGCTGGTGTCGGTGCAGGGGTCGCTCGCCATGTACGCCATCTGGCGCTACGGCAGTGAGGAGCAGAAGCAGCGCTGGCTGCCCGCGATGGCGGCCGGCGAGGCGATCGGCTGTTTCGGGCTCACCGAACCCGACCACGGCTCCGACCCCGCCTCGATGGCCACCCGGGCCCGTCGCGACGGCGACGACTGGA
This sequence comes from Micromonospora sp. WMMB482, assembly GCF_019038635.1. Classification (NCBI taxonomy): domain Bacteria; kingdom Bacillati; phylum Actinomycetota; class Actinomycetes; order Micromonosporales; family Micromonosporaceae; genus Micromonospora; species Micromonospora sp. WMMB482. Next base: position 2,928,433 of record NZ_JAHOPD010000020.1, read on the forward strand.
TCCTCAACGGCAGCAAGCTGTGGATCACCAACGCGCCGATCGCCGACGTGGGCGTGATCTGGGCGCGTACCGACGAAGGGGTGCGCGGCTTCGCCGTACCGATGGACACGCCGGGGGTGACGGCGCGCGAGATCCGGCACAAGATGTCGCTGCGCGCGTCGGTGACCGGCGAGATCGCGCTCGACGACGTCCGGCTGCCGGCTGATGCGCGACTGCCCGAGGCGATCGGGCTCAAGGCGCCGCTGGGGTGCCTGACCGAGGCCCGGCACGGCATCGTCTGGGGCGCGCTCGGCGCGGCCCGCGACTGCCTGGAGACGGCCCTGGAGTACGCGACCACGCGCACCCAGTTCGGCCGCCCCCTCGCCGGTTTCCAGCTCACCCAGGCCAAGCTCGCCGACATGGCGGTGGAGTGGAACAAGGGGATGCTGCTCGGGCTGCACCTGGGCCGCCTCGCCGACGCGGGCACGCTGCGGCCCGACCAGGTGAGCGTGGGCAAGCTGAACAACGTCCGGGAGGCGCTCGCCATCGCCCGGCAGTGCCGCACGATCCTCGGCGCCAACGGCGTCTCGGGCGAGTACCCGGTGATGCGGCACGCCAACAACCTGGAGAGCGTACTCACCTACGAGGGCACCTCCGAGATCCACCAGCTCGTCATCGGCCAGCGGCTGACCGGCGTTTCCGCGTTCGCCTGACCTGCGGTTTCACCCGATCCGGTCGCTCGGCGCGCGACTGTCGCAGGATGGCCGTACCGTCATTGTCAGTCGATGTGTCGGACGAGGACTCTGTCGGACGAGGACGGTGAGGGCGATGACCCGCGACGGTGACATCAACGAGCCCACCCGGGAGTTCCCGGGCTACCCCACCAGCGAGTCCCTTCGCGACCGGGCGGAGGGCTCGCCCGAGCACGACCGCGAGTACGCCCCCGGTGCCCCGGCGTCGGGCGGTGGCCCGGCCCGCGGCCTGCTCTGGGTGCTCGGCGCGGCGGCGCTGGCGGTGGTGGTGCTGCTCGGCGTGCAGGCCACCGGTCTGCTGCCCGACTTCCGCAACCCGTTCGCCAAGGAGCAGACCGACCGCAGCCAGCCGCCGCTGCTCAAGTCGATCCGTGACCTGAGCCGTTACGTCGCCGCCGAGGGCAACTTCCAGGTGGTGGTCGACGTGCAGAACGACAGGCGCAACGTGCCCGACTTCCTGCTCAACGAGCGCACGCTGTTCGTCGGGGCGGGCCGGGTCGAGGCGTACGTCGACTTCACGAAGATCGCCGACGGCGCCGTCGTGGTCTCCGAGGACGGCAAGTCCGCCGAGATCAAGCTGCCCGCGCCGCAGCTCGGCGAGACCGACCTGGACATGGACAAGAGCTACGTGTTCGCCGAGCAGCGCGGCCTGATCAACCGGCTCAACGACCTGATCGCGGGCGACCCCAACCGGCAGCAGCAGATCTACAAGCTCGCCGAGGACCGGATCACCACCGCCGCCCGGGACAGCGGCCTCACCACCCGCGCCGAGGAGAACACCCGCAAGATGCTCGAAGGGCTGCTGCGCTCCCTCGGGTACGAGAAGGTGACTGTGACCTACACCGCGCCCTGACCACCAGTACGTCGCGCGCCCGCCCCGGTGGCCCGGGGCGGGCGCGTTCGCGTGTGTGCCGGCGTCCCGGCTCGTGTCGTGTCAGCGGGTGGCGAGGTAGCGGTCCTCGTTCGGCATCAGGATCCACAGGACCAGGTAGACGATCACCTGCGTGCCGGGCAGTAGCAGCGACAGCAGGAACAGCAGCCGGACCATGCCGGCCGACATGCCGAACCGCTGCCCCAGGCCGGCGCAGACACCGGCGATCATGCGCCCCTGGCGGGGCCGGACCAGTTTGCGACTCATCGTCGTCTCCCACTTCTGCGGCGATCCGCCGCGCTGATTCCACGGTAGAAAGGGGTTCGCGCCGCGCCCTCAGTCCCGAGGAGGATCGGCGACCCGGGCACCCGTAGGTGCTTACCCCGGACCGCCCCCACCGACGCCCACACACTCCGTCCCCGCCCTCGCCCCGCCCTCGCGCCCGTCCTCGCGCCCGTCCTCGCGATCTTGCAGTTGCGGCCCCCGTTGTGCCCGATTCGCACCCTTATCTCGGGGCTGCAACTGCAAGATCGCGGGAGTGGTGGGGGTGGCCGTCAGGGGAGCGCTGCTCGGCGAGGGCTGCTGCGTCGAACGCTTTCCGCCTCGCGGGAAGGGTGTTCCGTCGACTGGGATCAGTGGAGATCTTGGTAGGAAAGTGCCCCTATGGGGGCCTTTTGCTACCAAGATCTCGGCGGGCTGGCGGGCTGGCGGGCTGGCGGGCTGGCGGGCTGGCGGCTGGACCATTGCGTCGATCTTGCAGTTGTGGCGCCTCTCGAATGGTGCTAAGCGGACATCCTGGGTGCCATAACTCCAAGACGACGGGGAGGGGCGGGGGCGGGGAGTGGCGGGGGCGAGGAGGGGTGGGGCGAGGGCGGGCGGGGGCGGGGTCCTGGGTCGGGGCGGGCATGTGGCGGAGCGGGGACGGGTATTCACGGGGGCGAGGTAGGCTCGCCGGTCGAGCGCCCCCACCCCGGGCGTCGGCCGTCTACCCGCCCGGCGGGCGCGGCACCCACGCACCGGCTCGGATCCGCACAACGGGGACGACGGCGAGGAAAGCAGCCAATGATCAGTGTTTTCGATCTTTTCAGCGTCGGTATCGGGCCATCCAGCTCGCACACCGTCGGGCCGATGCGGGCCGCCCGTACGTTCGTGGCGGGCCTGAAGGCCGACGGGCAGCTCGCCGACGTGGCGCGGGTACGGGCGGAGCTGTTCGGCTCGCTCGGCGCGACCGGGCACGGGCACGGCAGTGACCGGGCGGTGCTGCTGGGGCTGGAGGGCGAGGTCCCGGAGACCGTCGACACCGACTCGGTCGGGCCGCGTGTGGAGCGGATCCGCACCCAGCGGCGGCTCGACCTGTTCGGCAGCCAGGGGATCGACTTCGACCCGGACGCCGATCTGGTGCTGCATCGCCGGCGCTCGCTGCCGTACCACCCGAACGGGATGACGTTCGCGGCGTACGACGCGGCCGGGAACGAGGTGCGGACGCGCACGTACTACTCGGTCGGCGGCGGGTTCGTGGTGGACGAGGCAGCCGCCGGGGCGGACCGGATCAAGGCGGACACCACCCGGGTGCGGCACCCGTTCCTGACCGGCGCGGAGCTGCTGACTGTCACCTCCGGGACCGGCCTGTCGATCAGCGAGGTGATGCTCGCCAACGAGCTGTCCTGGCGCAGCGAGACGGACGTCCGGGCGGGGCTGCTGGAGATCTGGCGGGTGATGCGCGAGTGCGTGGAGAACGGCTGCACCCGTGACGGCGTACTCCCGGGTGGGTTGAAGGTCCGGCGGCGCGCGGCCGAGATGCGGCGCAGCCTGGAGGCGGAGACCGGCAGCCAGGATCCGCTGCGGGCGATGGACTGGGTGACGCTGTTCGCGCTGGCGGTCAACGAGGAGAACGCGGCCGGCGGGCGGGTGGTCACCGCGCCGACGAACGGCGCCGCCGGGATCATCCCGGCTGTGCTGCACTACTACACCCGGTTCGTGCCGGGTGCCTCCGAGGAGGGCGTGGTCCGGTTCCTGCTGGCGGCGGGTGCGATCGGCGTGCTGTTCAAGGAGAACGCGTCGATCTCCGGCGCCGAGGTGGGCTGCCAGGGCGAGGTGGGTTCGGCGTGCTCGATGGCGGCGGCCGGGCTGGCCGAGGCGCTCGGCGGTACGCCGGAGCAGGTGGAGAACGCCGCCGAGATCGGCATGGAGCACAACCTGGGGCTGACCTGCGACCCGGTGGGTGGCCTGGTGCAGATCCCGTGCATCGAGCGCAACGCGGTGGCGAGCATCAAGGCGATCACCGCGGCCCGGCTGGCGTTGCGGGGCGACGGGGTGCACGCCGTGTCGCTGGACAAGGTCATCAAGACCATGCGGGAGACCGGCGCGGACATGAAGGTCAAGTACAAGGAGACCGCGCGCGGCGGGCTCGCCGTCAACGTGATCGAGTGCTGACCCCGTTGGGGTGATCCGGCGCGTGCCGGGGCCGGGGCCGTGCCGGACGGGGCGACGATGGTGCGGTGACGTCAGGCGTCGCGGCGCTCTGGTCCGCCCGCACCTCGCTGCGCATCCTGGTCCGCCGGGATCTCGCGGTGAAGTACCAGCAGTCGGTGCTGGGCTACTTCTGGTCGCTGATCGAGCCGCTCGGCATGGGCCTGATCTACTGGTTCGTCTTCGGCGTGCTCTACTCCGGCGCGACCCGTCGGCACCTGGGCGAGGCGGCCGGGTCGTACCCGCTGTTCCTGATCACCGGCATCTTCGCCTGGATGTGGGCGAGTTCGGCGCTGACCGAGGCGGCGAACGCGCTCACCGGGCAGTCGCGGCTGATCACCACGATGAACCTGCCCCGGCCGATCTTCCCGATCGGGCGGGTCACCGGTCGGTTCGCCGAGTACCTGGCCGGGCTGCCGATCCTGGCCGCCGTCGCGGCGCTCTACGCGAGCCAGGGGAAGATCCGCCCCGGCTGGAGCCTGCTCGCCCTGCCGCTCGCGGTGGCGGTGCAGTTCGTGCTGCTGGTGGGTCTGGCACTGCTGCTGTCGGCGGGCAACGTGCTGATGCGCGACATCGAGCGCACGATGCGGCTGATCATCCGGCTGCTGTTCTACGCGACCCCGATCATCTACCCGCTCGACCTCGTGCGGGAGTCGGGCATGCCGGGCTGGCTCAAGATCGGGTACGAGCTGAACCCGCTGGTCGGGATCTTCCAGCTGCACCACGCGGTCTGGTATCCGGACGAGTTCCCTGACGCCCGGCTGCTCACGATCACGGTGTCCGGCAGCGTGCTGGTGCTGGCGCTCGGCTGGTGGGCGTTCCACCGCCTCGAACCGGCAGTGCTGAAGGAACTCTGAATGGCCCCGATCATCGAGGCGGACGGGCTCGGCATCCGGTTCGTCCGTAACCGGCGCCGTCAGCTGCGGCTGCGGGAGCTGATCGTGCACCGGGGCGCCCGCGACCCGGACGCGGGCCGGTTCTGGCCGTTGCGCGACCTGTCGTTCCGGGTCGAGCCGGGCGAGACGGTCGGCGTGGTGGGCCGGAACGGCACCGGCAAGAGCACGCTGCTGCGGCTGATCGCCGGTGTGCTCATCCCGGACGAGGGCTCGATCCGGGTACGCGGCCGGGTGGCGCCGCTGCTCGAACTGTCCGCCGGGTTCTCCGGCGACCTGACCGGCCGGGAGAACCTGTACCTGGTGGGCGGGCTGCACGGGCTCTCGTCGGCGTACCTGCGGGAACACTTCGACGAGATCGTCTCGTTCGCCGGTGAGCAGGTGGAACGCGCCATCGACACGTCGGTGCGGCACTACTCGTCGGGGATGAAGGTGCGGCTGGGCTTCGCGGTGATCGCGCACCTGCCGCACCCGGTGCTGCTTGTGGACGAGGTGACAGCGGTCGGGGACGCGGAGTTCCGTGCGAAGTGCTATGCGACCATCGAGCGACTTCTCGCGGAAGGGCGCACGCTGGTGCTGGTGTCACACAACGACAAGGACCTCACCCGGTTCTGCCGTCGGGGGCTCTACCTCGACGCCGGACGGCTGATCGTCGACGGGACGATCGACGAGGCGCTGGCCGCCTACGCCGACGCGGCGAAGCGGTGACGCTCGCGATCGTGCTCGCCGCTGATCCGGCGGCGAGCCACCTCACCGAGCCGCCGGGCCGCCCGACCGAGCCGGGCCGCCCGACCGAGCCGGGCCGCCCGACCGAGCCGGGCCGCCCGACCGAGCCGGGCCGCCCGACCGGGGCGACGGCGGGCCGACTCGACGGGGAATCGCTCACCGAACGCCTGGCCGCGCAGTGGCGCCGGGCCGGGGCGGACGACGTGCGCGTCGCCGCCGACCTGACCGAGCTGGCCGACCTGGTGGCCGACGCGACCGGCCCGGTGCTGGTCAGCGGCGCGGATCTGGTGGCGCACACGGCCGTACTCAGGCATCTCGCGACCAGCCCGGTCGGGCCGACGGTGGCGCTGGTGCTCACCGATCCGCCCGCTCCGGGGCAGGCCACTGTGCGCGAGGAACGCGGGCAGGTGGTCGAGGTCGGCGCCGCCGACGCGAGCGGCGTGTTCGGTGGCGCGCTGCGGGTGGGCGCGGCCGACCTGCCCGCGCTGGCCGACGCCGCCCGCCGCGCCGCCGGTAGCGCCCCCGGAGGGGCCTGTGCGCCGGACGCGCGCCTGGTCGAGCCGGTGCCCGCGCCCGGCGTCAGCGCCGTCGACGTGGCGTCCGCGCCGGGCGTGGCCGCCGCCGACGCGCCGTCCAAGACCGGCGCCGGCGACGCCGGGGGCGGGCCGCTGGGCGCGGTGGACCGGCTCGTGGCCGGCCTCGCCGCGCGCGGCACGCTGATCTTCGCCCATCGGGTACGTCTGCTCGTGGCGCACCGGGTCGGCGACGAGGCGCAGCGGGCGGCGGCCGAGGCGGCGGTGGCGGCCGTGGACGAGGACCGTGCCGAGTTGAAGCTGTCGGTGAAGGAGCGGGACGACTTCTTCACCACGTTCTTCGTCAGCACCTGGTCCCCGTACGTCACGAAGGCGGCAGCCCGGATCGGGATCGGCCCGACCGGGGTCACCATGGTCTCGGTGGCGTTCGCGGTGGCCGCGGCTGTGCTGTTCGGCGCCGGTGGGCGGCCCGCGCTGGTGGCCGGCGCGGTCCTGCTCTACCTGGGGTTCGTGCTGGACTGCGTGGACGGGCAGCTGGCCCGCTACACCCGGCACTTCAGCGCCTGGGGCGGCTGGCTGGACACGATGGCCGACCGGTTCAAGGAGTACGTGGTCTACGCCGGTCTCGGCTTCGGGGCGACGCACGCCGGGTTCCGGTACGGCTGGGCGCTGGCGCTGGCCGCGATGACGTTGCAGACGGTGCGGCACATGACCGACACCTGGTACGGGGCGCTGCACGACGAGGCGGCCCGGCGGCCGAAGGTGGTGAGCGCCGACGCGGGCGGCATCGGCGGGAAGCTGAACGCCGCGTCGACGCGGGTGCAGGCGGACACCGGCTCGGTGTCGTACTGGCTGAAGCGCACAGTGGTGTTCCCGATCGGTGAGCGGTGGGCGCTGATCGCGATCGCCGCCGCGCTGTTCGGGCCGCTGGTGGCGCTGGTCACGGTGCTGGTCTGGGGCACGCTGGCGTTCGCGTACACCCTGGGGTTGCGGACCCTGCGGGCGCGGTGGATGCGGGTGCCGGTGCTGACCACAGTGGACGCGGGTCTGCACCGCGACGACGGCCTGCTGGCCCGGACGCTGCAGTCGATGCGCAGGCCGTTGCCGGTGGCGCTGGTGGCCGTGCTGGGCGCGGCGGCGCTGCTGGGCTGGGCGCTGTGGGCGGTGCACGGCGGGCGCGACGTGCCCGGCTGGGGGGTGGTTCTCGCACTGGTGCTGCTGGCGGGCGCGGCTTCGCGGGCGCCGCACGGCGGTTCGCTGGACTGGCTGGTGCCTGCTGCGTTGCGGGCCGCCGAGTACCTGTTCGCCATCGCGGTCGGGGTGGCGGGCCGGGCGCCGGCCTGGCTGATCTTCGGGTACGTCCTGGTGCTGACGCTGCACCACTACGACCTGACGGCCCGGCTGGAGAAGCGGCAGTCGGCGCCGCCGCTGCACGCCGCCACGCTGGGCTGGCTGGGGCGCTCCGTGCTGCTGGCAGCCGCGGCAACTGCCGGAACTGTGAGCTTCGCTCTGGCTACAATGACTGCGTACCTTTTCGTGGTTTTTGTCGCGAGCGTGGTCCTCGCCTGGGTGGTCCTGCCGGCCCGCGCCCGTGGGGGTGTGCGCTCGCCGGGCTGACGGAGGGCGGGCCGGGGTGACCTTGATCAGCTTCGTCGTGCCGGCCTTCAAGGTGCAGGGCTACCTGCGGGAATGCCTCGACTCGATCCTCGACCAGCCGTTCGGCGACATCGAGGTGATCGGCGTCGACGACGCCTCCCCTGATGACAGCGGCGAGATCCTGGCCGAGTACGCGCTCCGCGACCCCCGGGTCCGCCCGGTGCGCCTCGCCGAGAACGTCGGGCTCGGTCCGGCCCGCAACATCGGGCTGGACCGGGCCGTCGGCGAGTACGTGTGGTTCGTCGACGGGGACGACTGGCTGGTGCCCGGCTGCCTGCCGCACGTCGCCGACCGGCTCCGTGACACCGCGCCGGACGTGCTGATCGTGGACCACGTCCGGGCGCACTGGAACAACATCGGCACCCGCAGCGCGATGCGCGACGTGTTCCCGGTCCCGCCGGGCGCGACGACGTTCGCGCTGCGGGACCGGCCGGAGACCCTGAAGCTGCTGCACACCGCGTGGAACCGGGTGGTACGCCGGGAGTTCCTGAACGAGCGCGGGCTGCGCTTCGAGCCGGGCTGGTACGAGGACGTGTCGTTCAGCTACCCGGCGCTGATGGCGGCCGGGCGGATCGGCGTACTCGATCGGATCTGCCTGAACTACCGGCAGCGCCGCACCGGCGCGATCACGAAGACGCGGGGGGACCGGCACTTCGAGGTCTTCGCGCAGTGGCACCGGGTGTTCGGGCTGATGGACCGCTGGCAGGTGACCGGGCTGCGGCCGGCGGTCTTCGAGCGGATGATCTGGCACTACCTCACGGTGCTCGGCAACGGCGCCCGGATCGCCCCCGAGCTGCGGGCGCCGTTCTTCGCCCAGATGCACGCCGACTACGTACGGTTCCTGCCGCCCGAGGGCTACCCCGTCCCGCCCGGCCCGGAAGGGCTCAAGCACCGGCTGGTGGCGGCCGGGCGCTGGCGGACGTTCAGCGCGTTGCGGGAGGCGCACCAGGTGGGGGAGACGGCCCGGCGGACCGCCCGGCGGGCCCGGCGACGGGTGACGCCGGCGGTGCGGCGTACCGCCCGGCGGGCCCGTGACCTGGCGCTCGGCGAGTACTACCGGGCCGAACTGCACCGGCCGATCGACCCGACGCTCGCCGTGTATGCGGCCTACTGGTACCGGGGCTACTCGTGCAACCCGGCAGCGATCTACGAGGCGGCCCGCCGGCTCGCGCCGCAGGTGCGCGGCGTGTGGATCGTCCGCCGCGACCGGGTGGCCACGTTGCCGCCGGGCGTCGAGTACGTGGTGGCCGGCACCCGCGAGTACCACCGCGTCCTGGCCCGCGCCCACTGGCTGGTCAACAACGTCAACTTCCCGGACTTCGTCCGCAAGCGTCCGGGCTCGGTGCACGTGCAGACCCACCACGGCACGCCGGTGAAGGTGATGGGCCTGGACCAGCAGCGCTACCCGGTGGGCGCGATGGGGATGAACTTCGCCGGCCTGCTGCGCCGGGTGGACCGGTGGGACTACAGCATCACCTCGAACAGCTTCTCCACGCAGATGTGGGAGCGGGCGTACCCGGCGGACTACACCACGCTGGAGGTCGGCTACCCGCGCAACGACCGGCTGGCGCTGGCCACCGCCGAGGACCGCGGCCAGGTCCGCGCCGCGCTGGGCATCGCACCCGACGAGTACGTGATGCTCTACGCGCCGACGCACCGGGAGCACCTGCCCGGGTGGCGGCCACCGTTCGACCCGGACCGGATGCTCGACGTCCTCGGGCCGCGGGGCCGGCTGCTGATGCGCAGCCACTACTTCCACGACCGGGAGCGGCATCCCAGGGGACCGGCGTCGGACGGCGTGCTGGACGTGAGCGCGTACGACCGGGTGGAGGACCTCTACCTGGCGGCGGACGTGCTGGTCACCGACTATTCCTCGGCGATGTTCGACTACGCCGTGCTGGACCGGCCGATTGTGGTCTACGCGCCGGACTGGGACGCCTACCGGGTGGCCCGTGGCGTCTACTTCGACCTGCCGGCCGAGCCGCCGGGCGCGGTGGCGCGGGACTTCCCCGGCCTGCTCGACGTGTTCCGTTCCGGCGCGGTCGACGACGAGGTGGCCGAGCGGGCCCGGGCGGCGTTCCGGTCGCGGTTCTGCGCCCTCGACGACGGGCACGCCGCCGAGCGGGTGGTGCGCCGCGTGTTCCTCGGCGAAACGCCGTAAAAAGGGTTACCGGCAGGTCACTTGACGATTGAGACCGGCGAAAACCGCTTAATAGGACTGTCACGAGCTGAACATGGCACGTTTACCCGATGTGCGAATCAGATGATCCTGGTCACAGTCATTCCCGAGTTTGGGGCGAGGAACTGGGGAGGTGACGGTGGCGACCGTCGCGCTCAAGGATGTCACCAAGGTGTTCCCGGACGGAACAGTCGCGGTCGACACCATCAATCTGGACGTCAACGACGGCGAGTTCATGGTGCTGCTCGGCCCGTCGGGCTGCGGGAAGTCGACGGTGCTGCGCATGGTCGCCGGGCTGGAGGACCCGTCCTCCGGCGCCATCATGCTCGGCGGTGAGCTGGCGAACGACCTGCCGCCGCGCGACCGGAAGATCGCCATGGTCTTCCAGGACTTCGCGCTCTATCCGCACATGACGGTCGGCGACAACATCGGCTTCCCGCTGCGCCTGAGCGGCGTCGAGCCCGGCCCGCGCGGCGAGCGGATCCAGGACGTGGCGAGCGCGCTCGGCATCGGCGACGTGCTCGGGCGCAAGCCCAGCCAGCTCTCCGGCGGCCAGCGGCAGCGGGTCGCCATGGGGCGGGCGATAGTGCGCCGGCCCGGCCTGTTCCTGATGGACGAGCCGCTGTCGAACCTGGACAGCGGGCTGCGCGCCGAACTGCGGGCGGAGATCTCCGGCCTCACCCGCGAGCTGGGCGTCACCACCATCTACGTGACCCACGACCAGGCCGAGGCGCTGACCATGGCCGACCGGGTCGCCATCATGCGCAAGGGCGTGCTCCAGGACGTGGGCACTCCCACCCAGGTGTACGGCCGGCCGGCCACGCTCTACGTCGCCGCGTTCCTGGGCAGCCCCCGGATGAACCTGCTGGAGGCGTCGGTCTACGTCCACCTCGACCGGTACGTCGCGCTGAACCTCGGCGAGCAGGCGCTCTACCTGCCCTGGGACGACATCCGCAGCCGGGCGGTGGCGCACTACCACGGTGAGCGGATCGTGGTCGGCATGCGCGCCGAGGCGCTCACCCCGGTCGCCCCGGACACCGCCGGGGACGTGCTGCACGGGCGTATCCGCTACCTGGAGCACCACGGCCACGAGTCGCTCGCGTTCCTCGACATCGGCGCCACCGCGATCGTCGTGGACGAGATGGGCACCCCGGTCGAACAGGCCGCGCCGGGCCAGCGCGGCCTGCGCCGGTTCAACCAGGTGATGCAGCGCCTCACCGGCCGCGCGACGGAGTCGTCGGCCCCGGCCCTGGAGGTGGGCGGGGGCGGCGGCAACCGCACGAGCGTGCTGCCCGACCCGGGCCGCCACCACCGTCGTCCGGCGGAACTGGCGGTGCGGCTCGCGCCGTACCCGCAGGTGTCGCCCGGGCACCCGCTCGCGGTGCAGGTACGGATGGACGCGCTGCACTTCTTCGACGAGCGAGGCGACCGCATCGACGTCGGCTGGCGGTGAAAGGAGGGGCACCCTATTAACGCCTCCGGTAGAGGAAGGGCCCCTTATTAACAGTCGCCGCCCGGTGGGACGGGCCGGTGACGGCGGTACGGGCCCCAGCCGACGAAGCGCGCGAACATGTCGGCCGGGGCCGGCGCGTCGTCCGGGTTCAGCCGGTAGATGTCGCGCGTGGCCTCGTACAGCAGCCCGCACAGGTAGATGGACAACCCGATCCGGTTGTCCTCGTACTCGCTGCGGAGCAGCAGCCGGGCCGTCGGGCACGGCCACGGCTGCCCGCAGGCCCGGCAGCACCACATCGGACGCAGCGGCGTGTGCGGGGTGGCGTGCAACGGGTACGGCCGGGGGCGGTCCGGCCTGGGCCCGTCCGGCGGCTGCCCGAGCTGGTGGCTGATCACCGGCGCTCCTCGTGGTGGCCGTCTCCCGGGCGCTGCTCCGGGGCGGACCGATGGCCGCCGCCGTTCCCGCGCTGCTCCGGTACGGACCATCGGCCGCCGTTCGCCCGCCACTGCTGGGCCGGGGTGAGGTTGCCGACCCGGCCGGGGCCCATCGTCGGCAGTGGACGCGTCGGCTGCCGCATCCACTCCGGCAGGTTGTCGCCCCGTACCCGGTGGGGCAGTGTCGGTGCCGACGCACCCCGGCAGCGGAACCAGCGCAGTCGCACGGCGCAACTCCTCTCGGTAGCGGGAACCGGACGAATTCGGCTCCACTGCGTGACAGTCTCGTCACCGCGCCGCTAGGGTCGGAAGGCGTTCCACCCCCACCTTCCTGGCCGTCCGACCGGCCGATTTCCGTGTGCAGCCGTGTGCAGAGGTGTGCAGATGATCCGTGTGCCGTTGTGGGAACTGTTCGCCGGTGAGCTGCGCCGGTTACGCACCGATGCGGGGCTGACCCAGGAGGCGCTGGGCGAGCGGGTGAGCTACTCGGCGTCGCTGGTGGCGGCCGTCGAGCAGTGCCGCCGGGCACCGCGCGCCGAGTTCACCGAGCGCTGCGACGAAGTGCTGAACGGCGGCGGCCTGCTGGTGCGGATCCGGGACGCGCTGATGCAGGAGGCGCTGATGCCGTGGTTCCGCGAGTGGGTGAGCATCGAGCAGGAGGCGACGGCGCTGCGCAGCTTCCAACCGCTGGTGGTGCCCGGTCTGTTGCAGACCGAGGGGTACGCCCGCGCGCTGCACGAGGGCGCAAGCCCGCTTGTAGGTGATGCGATGGAGCAGCAGGTGGCCGCTCGACTTGCCCGGCAATCGGTCTTGGACCGTCCTGCCCCGCCGCAGTTCGTGGCGGTGCTCGACCATTCGGTGCTGGCCCGCGCGGTGGGCGGGCCGAAGGTGATGCAGGAGCAGTTGGCGCATCTGGTGGAGATGGGCCGACGACCTCGGGTGCACTTGCACCTGGTTCCGGAAACAGTCGGTTCGTATCCGGGACTCAACGGTGCTTTCGTGCTTGCCACCCCCGCCGACGGCGACGATGTGGGCTACCTGGACAACCAGCTGCACGGCACGATCGTGGAGCGACACGCGGACGTAAAATCACTGCGGCAGACCTGGGAGTCGGTCCGCGCGGAGGCTATGCCGCACGGGGCGACTCTGGCGGCGATTTCGGAGGCGGCGAAGCGATGGAGTTGACCGGCGCGATCTGGCGCAAGAGCACCCGCAGCAGCGGCAATTCCGGCGACTGCGTCGAGGTGGCGGACAACCTGCCCGGTGTGGTGGGGGTGCGGGACAGCAAGGACCGGCAGGGGCCCGCGCTGACATTCACGCCGTCGAGCTGGGCGGCGTTCGTCGCGCACACCAAGCGCGCCTGACCCTGGTTACAGTTCTCTCCCTGCGCGGAGGCGATGCCGCACGGGGCCACGCTGGCGGCGATTTCGGAGGCGGCGAAGCGATGGAGTTGACCGGCGCGATCTGGCGCAAGAGCACCCGCAGCAGCGGCAACCAGGGTGACTGTGTCGAGGTGGCGGACAACCTGCCCGGTGTGGTGGGGGTGCGGGACAGCAAGGACCGGCAGGGGCCCGCGCTGACATTCACGCCGTCGAGCTGGGCGGCATTCGTCGCGCACATCGCACGGTTGTGAGTGACGTACCGGATCTCGGTCCCCCACCACGGCGCATCCCTGTCGACGGGGCGCAGGTGCGTCGTCTGGTCGCCGACCAGTTCCCACACCTGGCCGGCCTCCCGATCGAGCCGGTCGCCAACGGCGGCTGGGACAACTGGACCTTCCACCTCGGCCCCGAGCTGCTGGTGCGCCTGCCCAGCGCTGCCGAGTACGCCCTGGCCGTCGACAAGGAACATCGCTGGCTCCCGGCCCTCGCCGCCCGGCTGCCGCTACCCGTCCCCGGCCCGGTGGCGAGAGGCGAGCCGGGTGCGGGTTACCCCTATCCGTGGTCGATCTACCGATGGCTCGACGGCGAGACCGCGCGGCCGGACCGCATCGCCGACCCGGTGCGCTTCGCGCTCGACCTGGCCGGATTCCTCGCGGCCCTGCGGGACGTGGACGCCGCCGGTGGTCCGCAGCCGGGTGTCCACAACTGGTTCCGGGGTGGCACGCTGCGCACGTACGACGGGAAGGTCGAGCAGGCGCTCGTGGCACTGGACGGCCATGTCGATGCCGGGCTGGTACGCGAGATCTGGGCGCGGGCGGCGGCCGCCCGATGGGACGGGGTGGACCGCTGGTTCCACGGCGACATCGCCCCGGGGAACCTGCTGCTCGCGGACGGCCGGCTGGCGGCCGTCATCGACTTCGGGACATGCGGCGTCGGTGACCCGGCCTGCGACCTGGCGATCGCCTGGACGGTGCTGACCGCCGAAGGCCGGGCGGCGTTCCGCGAGCGGCTGTCGGTGGACGACGCGACCTGGGCGCGCGGACGTGGCTGGGCCCTCTGGAAGACGCTGTCCACCTACTCCCGCACCTTCGACGAACCCGACGACGCGGAGGAGTCAGCCGACGCGCAACGCATCCTCGGCGAGATATTCGCCGAGTAGGCGGCTGGTCTCTCACCCGGCGGCGGGGGCCCGCTTCTCCGGCGCGAACGGCCACTCCTCGAACGACAGGCACCGGCCGTCCTCAGCGAACCGCATGATCCAGAGATCGCGCCACTCCTGGTCGGCGGGGTCGCCGTACCGGACATGCACCCGGGCCACGGCGGTGTCGCCGTCGACCGCGACGATCTCCGACGTCATCTCGAAGACCTCGTCGGGTCCGTCGCGCTCGCTGTCCCACATGCGGGTGATGGCGGGCAGGCCGACGACCGGATCCCGGTACGGCCCCTGCCGGTAGCTCGCGTCGGAGGTGAACATCGTGCCGAGCGCCGCCGTTCCCGGTGTGCGCCACGCCTGCTCGTACGCCGCGATCCAGGCGGCCACCCGATTCCTGTCCATGGTCGCCAGCCTGCCATCCGTGTGCGTGCGGGTCTCCCAGATCGGCCGCCGGGGATCGTCGTTGTGCACGACGACATCGGCGCGCTCGGCCGGGCGGGCCGTGGCGAAGTAGAGACGCTGGGCGGGCAGGTACCGCTCCCGCCAGCGCCGTTCGACGTCCGCCCGGGACGACAGCGGGCTCTCCCGGACCACCGCACGATCCACGGTACGGTCCGGCGCGGTCGACACGAAGACCCGCAGCTCCCACCGGTCGAGCAGTTCCGGGCGCAGCAGGAAGACACCGTCGAACACCAGCACGGCGTCAGCCGGGGCGGTGGTGACCGGCGGGGACAGCACCGTATCCGTCGCGTGGTCGTAGACCGCGTGCCGGAACCGTCGGTCGCCGCCCGGCCCGAGCGGATCGAGCAGCACCCGGTTCAGCGCCCCGTGGTCGTGGGTGTCGACGTAGCAGCCCTCGGCCGAGAACTCGCCGCGCCGGTAGCGCCGCTCCCGGGGGAAGAGGAAGTCGTCGACCGTCGCGCGGATGACGTACCGGCCACGGACGCGCAGGACGGCGGCCAGCTCGTCGGCGAGCGTGGTCTTGCCGGCGGCAGGCGGCCCGTCGACGGCGACCCGGATCGGGTGCGGCACGGCGACGGACCCGACCGCGTCGGCCAGGTGCGCGATCAGCTGATCTCGGCGGGGGAAATTGGATTGCCCCGGCGCCGGGCCGGGAGTTTGACTGCCGTCCATGCCGTCTCCCTCACCGGTCTTCGTCGCGGGTACCGGCCGCTCGGGCACGTCGCGGATCGCCGACATCATCGGCCAGCATCCGCTGATCCACCGGATCCCGATGGAGACCAAGTTCCTCGTCGAACCCGGTGGCCTGCGGGACCTGGCCGACGCGCTCACCGACCGGTACGACCCCATCGTCGGTGAGGACGCCCTGCACCGGCTGAGCGACTTCCTCACCGTACGCGTGCCCGGCCGGCGGGACGACCGTGGCAAGACCGTGCCCGAGCTGGTCGGCGAGCGGCGCTACCGGGACGCCGTACACCAGCTCTGGCCGCAGGTGATCGCGCACGCCTTCGAGGAGCCCGCGCCCGCGGAGGGCTTCGGCGACGGCGACCGGCCCGCCGGGCCGTTCGGGCCGGCCAGCCGACGGCGGGTCGTGCCGAGGTATTTCCCCGACCGGGGCGAACTGGTCGGCATCCTGCGGGGCCTGGTCGACACCCTGTTCGGCGGGGCGGCGGCCGACGCGGGCAAGCCGACCTGGTGCGAGAAGACGCCGTTCAACCTGTTCGCCATGGACTTTCTCTGGGAGCTGGTCCCCGAGGCGACGATCGTGCACATCAAGCGTCATCCGGTGGCGGTGCTCGCCTCCCACCTGGCCCAGCCGTGGGCGCCGTCCACTGTCGACGGGGCGCTCGCCTACCTTGTGCCGGTCTACCAGAGGTGGCTGGCCTGGAAGAACGCGGCCGACCTGACGAGCAGGCGATACGTCGAGGTGAAGGCGGAGGATCTGGCGGCCGACTGGCCCGGGCAGCGGCGGGCCCTGTTCGAGCGGCTGGGCGTCGAGGACGCCGTCACCGCGTCGACGTTCCAGGCGGACAAGCTCGCGCATCGCGACGACCAGTTCGACGCCGGCACCCGCGCGTACGTCGAGCGGGAACTGGGCGAGATCATCCCCGCGATGGGATACGAGTGACGGCCGCGACGGCCCCCCGGATCACGTCTTGTGACGCAGTTCGCGGAGCACGCCGTGCCGGCGGAGCGCCCACCCCAGGCGCCGTGCGCTGGGGTGCCTGACGAACAGCACCGCCGCCCGGCGGATCAGCCCGAACCGGTTGTCGCTCACATGGTCGTCGACCGCCCGCCAGATCAGCTCGCGTACGCCGGCGCTGTCCAGCATTGCCCGTACCTCGTGGCGTACCCGGGGATCCTCGGCCGCGGACGTGACGGCGGTGACCAGGCCGGGCCGGTCGGCGAGCGGCTCCACCGCCGCGGTGACGAGCGGCCGGCGTACGGTGTCCCGCTCCAGCAACAGCAACACCGCCTCCCGGACCTCGGCGCTGTCGAGTCCGGATCGCAGCAGGCCCAGCGCGCTCCGCTCGACCTCGCGGTCGCGGTCGCGAAGGGAAAGCGCGGCCAGCAGCATCGTCACCTCGTCGAGGTCGACGAGGTGACGCAGCCCGTCGCGAAACTCCGGCAGCGCCCACGCCACCATCAGCCCACGCGCGAGATCGCGGTTCATGGGCCACTCGCTACCCGGAGTCGGCAGCCGCCGAAACGCCGCTGAGCTGATCCATCGGGCCGGACAGCGGCGGGCGGCATGGATGTCGCTTGGTAAGTGACATTAGGCCGGCGCGGCTCGGCGTCTTGCCGGAAAAGTTACTGGCGAGTAGCGTTCGGGCATGAGCATCGACTCTCGCCAGGTGGCGGCCGGTCTCCTCGACGCCGTGCCGTTCGCCCGCACGCTCGGAATCGAGTTCGTCGAGGTGGCGCCCGAGGCCGAGGGCGGGGTCCGGGCCGTGGTCCGGCTCCCCGACGACCCGGCGCACCACAATCACGTGGGCGGCCCGCACGCCGGGGCCATGTTCACGCTGGGGGAGACCGCCTCGGGCGCGGTGGTCCTGGCCGCGTTCGGGCATGTGCTCGACCGGGCCGTACCCCTGGCCGTGACCGCGACCATCCGCTACCTCAAGGTGGCGATGGGGCCGGTGCTGGCGACCGCCCGGCTCGGGCGTCCGCCCGCCGACGTGCTGGCCGAGCTGGACGCGGGGACGCGGCCCGAGTTCCCCGTCGAGGTGGAGATCGGCACCGAGGACGGCACCGTCACCTCGGCTCTCACCGTGATCTGGACGCTCCGCCCGAACCGCTGAACCCCGAACGGGGTTTGCCCGGCGCGAGGGCTGGATAGATTCAAGCGATGCTGGGCCTCCCCGCGCACGTGAGCGCTTGTCTCTTCGATCTGGACGGTGTGCTGACGCAGACCGCCAAGGTGCACAACGCCGCCTGGGCCGCGACGTTCGACGCGTACCTGCGGCGCCGGTCGGCGGAAACCGGCGAGCCGTTCCACCCGTTCGACAGCGGACCGGACTACAACCGGTACGTGGACGGCAGACCGCGCGCCGACGGGGTGCGCACATTCCTGGCCTCGCGCGGCATCACGCTGCCCGAGGGATCGCCGGACGACCCGCCCGAGGCGGACACCGTCAACGGCCTCGGCAACCGCAAGAACGTCGTCCTGCTCCAGCAAATCGAGCAGCACGGCGTCGAGGTGTACGAGGGTTCGGTGCGCTACCTGGAAGCAGCCACCACGGCCGGGCTGCGCCGCGCGGTCGTCTCGGCCAGCGCCAACTGCGCCGCTGTGGTGCACGCCGCCGGGCTGGAGCGCTGGCTGGAGGCGCGGGTGGACGGCGTGGTCGCCCGCGCGAGCGGGCTGCGCGGCAAACCGTACCCGGACACGTTCCTGGAAGGCGCGCGGCTGCTCGGCGTCGAGCCCGCGCAAGCCGCCGTCTTCGAGGACGCCCTCGCCGGGGTGGCCGCCGGTCGGGCCGGCGGATTCGGGTACGTGGTGGGCGTCGACCGGGTCGGCCAGGCCGACGAGCTGCTCGCGCACGGCGCCGACGTGGTGGTCACGGACCTCGCCGACCTGCTCGCGGCGGAGCCGGCCGCGTGATCCGGGAAAGGGCGTATCCGGTCGAGCCCTGGCACGTCCGGGAGATGCAGCTCGACATGGACGTGCTGGCTCAGTCCGAGTCGGTGTTCGCGCTGTCCAACGGGCACATCGGGCTGCGCGGCAACCTCGACGAGGGCGAGCCGCACGGGCTGCCCGGCACCTACCTGAACTCGTTCTACGAGCTGCGCCCGCTGCCGTACGCGGAGGCGGGCTTCGGTTTCCCCGAGTCCGGGCAGACCATCGTCAACGTCACGAACGGCAAGCTGATCCGGCTCCTTGTGGACGACGAGCCGCTCGACGTGCGCTACGGCGAGCTGCTGGCCCACGAGCGCGTTCTCGACATGCGCGCCGGCACGCTCCACCGGGACCTGCACTGGCGTTCCCCGGCCGGCCGCGAGGTCAAGGTCCGTACCACCCGGCTGGTGTCGTTCACCCAGCGTTCGGTGGCGGCCATCCACTACGAGGTCGAGCCGATCGACGGGCCGCTGCGGCTGATCCTCCAGTCCGAGCTGGTCGCCAACGAGTCGCTGCCGCCGCAGAGCCGCGACCCCCGCGTCGCCGCCGTCCTGGAGTCGCCCTTGCAGGCCGAGGAGGAGCTGACCACCGACGACGGCGGCCAGCTCATCCACCGCACCAAGGTCAGCGGCCTGCGGGTCGCCGCCGCGATGGGCCACGACATCGACGGACCCGAACGCACCACGATCGAGAGCGAGGGGTACGAGGACTGGGTCCGCACCACCATCGGCTGCGTGCTCAAGCCCGGCGAGACGCTCCGCGTGGTCAAGTACCTCACGTACGGCTGGTCCAGCCGCCGGTCGCTCCCGGCGCTGCGCGACCAGGTCGGCGCGGCGCTGGCGGCGGCCCGGCTCGACGGCTGGGACGGCCTGCGCCGGGCCCAGCGCGAATACCTGGACGCGTTCTGGGACGCCGCCGACGTGCGCGTCGAGGGTGACCCCGAGGTGCAGCAGGCCGTCCGATTCGGCCTCTTCCACGTCCTCCAGGCCGGCGCCCGCGCGGAACGCCGGCCGATCTCGGCCAAAGGGCTCACCGGCCCGGGGTACGACGGCCACGCGTTCTGGGACACCGAGATGTTCGTGCTGCCGGTGCTCACGTACACGCAGCCCGGCGCGGTGCGGGACGCGTTGCAGTGGCGGTACGACACGCTGGCCCAGGCCCAGGAACGCGCCCGCACTCTCAACCTGGAAGGCGCCGCCTTTCCGTGGCGCACCATCGAAGGGCCGGAGTCGTCGGCGTACTGGCCCGCCGGAACCGCCGCGTTCCACATCGCAGCCGACGTCGCCGACGCGCTGCGCCGCTACGTGCTGGTCACCGGCGACGAGGCGCTGGAACGGGAGATCGGCCTGGAACTGCTGGTCGAGACTGCCCGGCTGTGGCGCTCGCTCGGCCACCACGACCGCGCCGGCCGGTTCCACATCGACGGCGTCACCGGCCCGGACGAGTACACGGCGGTGAAGAACGACAACGTCTACACCAACCTGATGGCGCAGCGGAACCTGCGTACCGCCGCGGACTGCGCGATGCACTACCGGGACCAGGCACTCGACCTCGGGGTCACGGAGGAGGAGGCAGCCGCCTGGCGGGACGCCGCGAACGACATGCACGTCCCGTACGACGCGGAGACCGAGGTGCACGAGCAGGTGGAGGGGTTCACCCGCTTCCAGGAGTGGGACTTCGAGCACACGCCGCCGGAGAAGTACCCGCTGCTGCTGCACTACCCGTACTTCGACCTCTACCGCAAGCAGGTCGTGAAGCAGGCCGACCTGGTGCTGGCCATGCACTGGCGGGGCGACGCGTTCAGCGCCGCCGAGAAGCTGCGCAACTTCGTCTACTACGAGCGGCGCACCGTACGCGACTCGTCGCTGAGCGCCTGCACCCAGGCGGTGCTGGCGGCCGAGGTCGGCTACCTCGAACTGGCCCACCGCTACCTGCGCGAGGCCGCGCTGATGGACCTGCACGACCTCAACGAGAACACCCGCGACGGCGTGCACATGGCATCCCTGGCCGGCGCCTGGATCGCGCTGGTCGCCGGGTTCGGCGGGCTGCGGGACCACGACGGGACGCTCTCCTTCGCGCCCCGGCTCTCCAGCCGCCTCAGCCGCCTGGAGTTCTCACTCCAGTGGCGCGGGATGCGGCTGCGGGTCGACGTCCGGCCGCACCAGACGACGTACTCGCTGCGCAACGGCGGCCCGGACACCGTCGTGGAGCTGCGGCACCACGGCGAGCCGCTGCGGGTCACCTCCGCGCAGCCGGTCACCGTGGCGGTGCCACCGGCGCACCCGAGCGGGCCGCAGCCGGAGCAGCCCCAGGGCCGCGCGCCGCTGATGCACCTGCCGGAACGCATGGACTGAGCGGCCCCGCCACGAGGGGCGGGGCCGCTCGGTACGCGTACCTCAGAACTGGCGGCCGTTTGACGGACGCCCGCCGGCGTCGCGCGGCGCAGTCGCCCGCGGATCGTCGGAGGTACGCGCCGTCGAGGCGCGGTCGGCCCAGTCCGGGGAGTCCTTCAGCTCCTGCTTGCGGCGTTCCTGGTCGGTGAGTTCCTGTTCCCGGGACCTGTCCTGTTTCGCCATGACGATCCTCGCGATCGGTCGGGGTCCGTGGTCACCCCGCGCGTTCCCGCCCGGCGGCGGCTCAACCGTCCAGGTGCCGGGCGAAGCTGCGCCGCAGGTGGTCCTTCGGGCGGGAGCCGACGATCGAGCCGACCACCTCGCCGCCCCGGAACACCAGCATGGTCGGCGCGGACATGATCCGGTGGGCGCGGGCGGTGACCGGGTTCTCGTCGGTGTTGACGGTGACGAAACGCAGCGTGTCGCCGAACTCCTCGGCCAGCTCGGCCAGGTGCTTCGACACCACCCGGCACGGCGGGCACCACTCGGCCCAGAAGTCCACCACCACCGGGCGGTCGGCGGCCAGCACGGTGGCCGCGAAGGTGTCGTCGGTGACCGGGTTCAACCGGCCGGTCCTCGTGTCCTGAGGCATGTTTCCTCCCGTTGGGCGATCGCGCGGGCGAGCTGGTCGTGCAGCCGGCGGCGGACGTCGCCGAGCCGGTCGAGGTAGTCGTCCACCTCGGTGAGCTTGCGCCGCAGCACCGCCACCGAGTCGGGGCAGACGTCACCGGAGTCGTGCCCGGCGCGCAGGCAGGCGACGAACGGGCGGATGTCGTCCAGGCCGAAGCCGACCGCCAGCAGCGAGCGGATCTCGCGGACGACGCGTAGTTCCGCCTCGTCGTAGACCCGGTAGCCGTTGGCGGACCGGTCCGGCCGGACCAGCCCGTGGGCCTCGTAGTAGCGCAGGGTGCGGGTGCTCGTACCGGCCCGCCGCGCCAGCTCCCCGATCCGCATCCGCCGCCCCCCGTCCGTCTCTGCCGCTGACGCTAAACCTTGCCGCCGACGTCAACGCAACCCCGCGAGTCGGATCTCCCCTGGTCTCCCGTCGATCATGAAGTTAGCGGCGTTGTGGATCTCGGAATCTGCCGCCGACCTCATGATCGTCGGGGTGGGGGGTATGCGGTGGGGAGAGCGGGAGAGGCGGTGGGGTGATGCGTGAGGTTTCGGTGCCTGTGGTTGAGGGCGGACTCGTGGGGGACGTGGTGGTGCCTGCGGAGGCGCGAGGGGTGGTGCTGTTCGCGCACGGGAGCGGCAGCTCGCGGCACAGCCCGCGCAACATGGCCGTCGGGCGTGCGCTCAACGAGCGCGGGCTCGGCACGATGCTCGTCGACCTCCTGACCGCCGACGAGGAGGCCCGGGACGAGGTCACCGCCGAACTGCGCTTCGACATCGGCATGCTGGCCGAGCGCCTGGCCGGGATCGTCGACTGGATGGGTGCCGACCCGGAACTCGGGCGGCTCCCGATCGGGCTGTTCGGGGCCAGCACCGGCGCGGCCGCCGCCCTGGTCGCCGCCGCGACCCGGCCGGACCGGGTGGGCGCGGTGGTCTCCCGGGGCGGCCGGCCCGACCTGGCCGGCAGCTCACTGACCGCGGTACGCGCACCGACGCTGCTGCTCGTCGGCGGCCTGGACGAGCAGGTGATCGTGCTCAACGAGCAGGCCCGGGACATGCTGGGCGAGGTGGCCGAGTTGCAAATCGTGCCCGGTGCCACGCACCTGTTCGAGGAGCCCGGCACGCTGGAGCAGGTGGCCGACCAGGCGGGTACGTGGTTCACCACGCACCTGCGCCAGCCGCACCCCGCCTGACCGGCGCCGGAATCAGCCCGCGGCCTCGGCGGCGCGATGCCGCTGCACGGTGTCCAGCACCCGCCACAGCACCGCCGCGATCGGCACCGACACGAAGGCACCGGCCACCCCGGCGACCAGCGTGCCAGCGGTGACCACCACCAGGATGACCGCCGGGTGCAACTGCACCTGCCGCCGCATCACGAGCGGTTCCAGCAGGTTGCCCTCGATCTGCTGGACGGCGATCACGGCGGCCAGGGTCAGCAGCGCGGTGGTGGGACCGTTCGCGGCCAGCGCGACGAGCACCGCCACCGCACCGGCCACGGTGGCCCCGATGATCGGGACGAACCCGCCGATGAACGTGATCAGGGCGAGCGGCAGGGCCAGCGGGACACGCAACACGACAAGCGCCAGCCCGATGCCGACGGCGTCGATGGCCGCGATGATCATCGTGCCCCGGCTGTACGCGCCGAGCGTCCGCCAGCCCGCCCGCCCCGCCTCGGCGGTCAGCTGCCGGCGCGGGCCGGTCAGCCGGCGCAGCACCCAGTGCCACATCGAGCGGCCGTCCTTGAGCAGGAAGAACAGCAGGACCAGCGCGAGCAGGATTGCGCCCACGACCTCGGCGACCTTGCGCGCCCCGGCGACCGGATCGGGCGCGCCGCTGCTCAGGCCCTGCCGGATCTGCTCCACGAGCCGGTCGAGCTGCTGGTCGCTGACCGGCAGGCTGGACGTGACGAAGTCCCGGGAGCGCTCCAGCCCTTGGCCGAGCTGCTGGCTCAGCTCGCCGAACTGGCTCGCCGTGAGGTTCCAGACCAGGACGCCGGCGCCGCCCAGGATGCCGAGCAACAGCAGGATGCTCAGCAGCGCGGCGAGCCCGGCCGGCACCCGCAGCCGACGCAGGCGTACCAGGACCGGGTCGAGCAGCGCGGTGAGGAAGAGCGTGCCGGCCAGCGCCACCGCGAGCGGCGCCAGCAGCACGGCGATCTGCCCCAGCAGCCACAGCCCGGCCGTCACCACCAGCAGGCAGGCGCTCCAGGTGACCGCCGTCCGTACCGGCCAGGGCAGTCCCGCCCAGGTCTGCCGCGGCCCGGTGGCCGGTGCCCGCCCGGTTGTACCAGCGTCGTCGTCCACGTCGCCTCCTCGATCGTGGCCGTTGGTACCCGACGCGGGTCGATCCGACACCAGGGCAGCAACCACCCACCCGGTGTTTGTGCCCCCCGCCTCAGGGAAGGCATTCAACGTATCGAAGGGAGATCAGGCATGAGCGACTTCATGGACAAGGCCAAGGATTTCGCGGACAAGCACGACAAGCAGGTCGACCAGGGCATCGAGAAGGCAGGTGACGCGGCCGACAAGCGCAGCGGCGGCAAGTACGACGACCAGATCGACAAGGGCGTCGACATGGCGCAGCAGCGCACCGGCGAAGGCGACACCGCCCGCTGACGTACACCCGAATCGGTGCCGGAACACGACGGCGGCCACGCCCCCCGGTGGGGAGCGTGGCCGCCGCGACGCCGGGCCGGCCTCCACAGGAGACCGGCCCCGGCCGTCAAAAGGTACGGATCAGGAGCTGTAACCGCGGCCCGCGATCCAGTTGGCCAGCTCGGTCACGTCCATCCAGTACGTCGGCGCGTCCGGCCGGGCCGGGTCGGCGATCAGCACCCGGTCACCGTCGCCCTCGTACCGCACGACGGTCACGTAGTGGCCGGGATAGCTGTGCTCCACCCCGTCGACGTCCAGGGCGCCGCCCAGGATGTTCGCCACCACCGGCCGGTCGTCGTCGACCGCGCTACGGATGTCCGCGCGCAGGCGGTCGACCTGCTCCCGGGTGGCCACGTCGTCGCGGATCTCGGTGGTCCGGTACTTGCCGCCGGTGTACTCGTTGAGCACCCGGGTGATGTCGATGGCCGAGTCGGTGCCGTTCTCGGTGGTGCCGAGCTTGGCGGCCAGCTCGTCCTGGCTCACGTCCTGGCCCTCGGCCGACAGTGCGATCCGGGTCGAGGCGGGACCGCAGTAGAAGAAGTTCGGCTGCGCCTGGTACTCGTAGTCGGCGGCGCGGTCACCCTTGCTCTTGACCGGGGCGGCGTGGGCGGCGGCGGCCGGACCGGCGACGGCACCACCGGCCGCGGCCAGGCCGGCGACGGACAGCACACACTTGCGGATGATCGGATTCATGGTCGAGGCTCCATTCGGGGGTCGACGGCTCCGTGCGGGAGACGCGGCACCAGGAGTGGCGCTCGGCGTACGGAGAGTTCAACCGCCCTGCCTCGGCTGCTCATTTCCCTGCGTGACCGGGGCCACCACGGCACCGGACAGACGCCTCAGCCGGGGAGACTTCCCAGGAGCCCCGTCACCGCGATCTCGATGACCACCCGCTCCGGATTCGGACGCGGCGTGCGATACCGCTCGGCGTACCGGCGCTCGGCCTCGGCCACCGACTCCGGGTCACGGCGCAGCACCGCCCGGCCCTCCACGGTCAGCCACCAGCGGCCGTCGACCTGGCACACCGCGACCGGGACGCCGTCCGGCCCGGCCGCCGCGACGTGCCGCGCCTTGGCCGACCCGGCGGAGGTGATCACCCGGGCCAGCCCGGCTGTCGGGTCGAAGGTCACCCCCACGGGTACGACGTGCGGGGTGCCGTCGGCACGCGGTGTGGTGAGCGTGGCGAGGTGCCGGTCCGCGAAGAAGCGCCGCACCCGCTCGTCGTGCGGATCCAGACGGTGCCGTCCCGCCATGTCGTCTCCTCGTTCCGTGCCGGTGACGTCTCAGCGGCGGGGTGCCGCGCCGGGCGGCAACGTCGCCGCCGGGGACTCCCCGGCGGCCCGCTGCTCGGCGCGGTGCTTGGCGACCAGCCGGCCCAGGTAGAACAGCGCGCCGGCCAGCACGCCCATGTCGTCCAGGTAGATCGGGTCGGGCAGCAGGTCCACCGGCAGGATCGTGTAGATCAGCGCGCCGTAGAACGCGACCTTGCCACCGGCGCCGAGCGCGCCGAGCATCCGGCGGGTGCGAACCACCCGGATGGCGAGCAGCACCGCACCGGCCAGCATGGCCGCCGCGAGAACGGCGGCGACGACGACGAGCACCCAGTTTTCACGGGACACGCCACCACGCTAGCCGAGCCGGGCCTGGGCTGCCCGGTGTCGAAGCTCCGAGCCTTTCCGTTCTCGGTGGTGTCCGCTACCTCCGGTAGCCGCCGCCGACAGACGACTCTCACGGAAACGCGTATGACTGAGAGGTATATTTATGCCTCTCAGTCATACTGCTCGGAAGTAGTCCATCGGGGAGACCGGGTCACGGTGCTCTCAGGCCACGACCGCCGCCCGGCCCCGAGCCACCGGGGTCAGCTCGCGAGTGGTCTCCACGCCCGCTGCGGTCGGCAGTTCCCGGGTGGCCTCGGGGCCGGCGAACCCGACGATGGACAGTTCCGCCTGCGGCTCGGCGACCGGGTGCAGTGCCGCGAACGCCTCGTCGCGCAGGCTCTGCGCCGCCGCGGCGGCCCGCTCGGCTGCCTGCCAGGCCGCCTGCTCCCGCTGCGTGGCGGCCCGGTGCCGTGCCGCCAGGTTGTCCCGGACCAGCCGGCGCAGCAGCAGTTCCTGCTCCACCGGGTGCCGGCTCGGATCCCAGCCGTTGCCGCCGAGGATGTCGCTGAGCTGCCGCACCGTGATCTCGTCGCGCCACTGGGCGTCCATCGCGGCCCGGTGCAGCCAGCGCTCCCGGTCGGCGTACTCGGCCGGCGTCTTGGCGGTCCGAGGCAGCGGGAGCGCCGCGGCGGCGGTCAGGCGCCGGACGTCCTCCTCGGCCGCCTGGTACGCCTGCCAGGTGGCCTCGGCCTCCTCCTGGGCGCTCAGCCATCCGGCGCGGCTCCGCTCGGCGGTCGCCGTCGCACGGGAGGCCGCCACCGCCATCTCGTCGGCGTAGCGGATCCGTTCCCGGTCCCGTACGCGGGTGCGCTCGGCGCGTTCGATGCTGCTCGGCCGGGCTGCGTCGCTGATCCGTTCGACCAGTTCGGAACGGAACCGGGACGGCCGGACGATCAGCGCGGCGACCACTGTCGCGGCCACGGCGAGCAGGACCAGCCAGATCACGGCGGCCGCGGGCATGTCGGGCAGGACGGTGGAGAATACGGTCTGCATCACCAGCACCTCGTGGTGGAACGAAAGATGATCAACGGTTGTGGCCCGGACATCCGGGCGGTGCGCGTCGTGACTCAGACGCGACGGGACGCGCGGCAGGGCGCCCGGGGTGCGGGCTGTGGGACCGCGCCGGGGCGTACCGGAAGGGCGCCCGGTCAGGCGTGCGGCGGGCCGCGACGGGCGATGTGCGCCCGGCCGGGGTCGGCGGCGGCGGCGACCTCGACGCCGGGGACGCGCCCGGCGGAGTCGGCGGAAGGGGCCTCGGTGACGGCCGGGCCGGTGCCGGGACCGGTCGTCCGCGGGGTGGCGGTCGTGGCGTCGCCCGCCGTGAGATCGGCGGTGCGTGCGGCGCCGGCCGTGGCCGCCTGCCGCGCCGTGACGTGCTCGACGGCGGCGAGTCGCTCGATCGCCGCGACGTGCCCAGTCGCGACGGCGTGCGGGGCGTCTGTCGCGTGCGAGGACGCGGCGGCGTGGGCGGGTGCGGCGGCGATGCCCTGGAGGCCGGCGATCAGCACCAGACTGGCCACCGCCGTGCGGGCGATCCGGCGCAGCGTCGCCGTCCAGGTGGACGGGTCGAACGCTACGGGCAGCACCGTTTCAACCTATCGGTCAGCGGAGGATCCCGCAGCTCAAGGATCTTGCGCGTTACGTGAGCCACCCCACGGGTCGGTGTGGACGGACCACTCGCGCGGGTGCGGTGTCAGTTGCCGCCGAGCACCGGCGGCGGGGCGGTGTCGCCGTCGCCCCAGACCATCTCGTCCTCGGTGAGCCAGGTCAGGCGGCCGTCGGACTCGTCGTCGCCGTGGCCGCCTCGCCCGCCCAGCACGCCGCTGCGGCCGGCCATCGCGGGCCGCCCGGTGGCGCCGCCGGTGCGCTCGGCGGACTTGCTCCCGGCGTCGACCACGAGGCCCCGCCCGGAGGTGAGCCGGCCCGTGCCGGCCGCCGAGCGGTTCTCCGCGCCGGACACGCCGCCGAAGCGGGCCGAGGACGCCGAGTTGGCGCCGGTGCCCGCGAGCGAGCCGGTGCTCAGCACGCCGGGGGCGCCGTAGAGCCCGCCACCTGCGCCGCCGGCGCTCATCGTCGTCGATCCGGCGCCGCCGGGACCGAAGCCCGGGCCGCCGCCGATCGTCGGGCCGCCGGCGGTGCTGGTCAGCGGAGCGGCGCCGGCCAGTGAGGTGCCGGTCGGGTCGACGGTGCCGCCGGTCGGCACCGAACCCGGAACGCCGACGCCCGGCTGGCCACCCGTCGTGCCCGCACCCGGCGTGCCCTCGCCCGGCGTGCCGCCGGTCGGGGCCGTGTGGTGCACGCCCGACGTGGTGGCGGTGGCGTTCGCGCCCGGACCGAAGCTGCCCAGGCTCGGGCCGGACGACGGCGTCTTCACCGACGGCCCGTTCTGCAGCGTCGGGTCACCGTTGCCGGTGTGGCCGGGCAGCTCGATCTCCGGCGGTTCCGGCACGACGATCCGGCCGTACGCCGAGAAGTCGTAGCCCTCGGCGAGCTTCGCCACGACCTGCACCATCCGCTGGTGCGCCTTCTCCTGCTCGGCCTTGTCCTGCTGGTGGCCGACGATCCCGCCGATCACCGCACCGGGTGCGCCGCCGAGCAGGAAGCCCTTGCCGGCGCCGGAGAGCAGCTTGTCGTTGTCGTCGGTCTTCTCCGGGCTCTCCGCCTTCGACTGGGCGGCCCGCAGCTCGCTGGACATCATGTCGAGGCCCTGCCGGACGCCCGTCATGCCCTCGGCGAGGTTGCCGGAGTAGCGGACGACCATGTCCAGCCGGCGGTGGAACTCGCGCGCGGCGTCGCCGGTCCAGGTCTTCGCCAGCGCCTCCAGGTCGGCGGTGAGGTCGCGGCCGAGGTCGTCGAGCGTGCCCTTCAGCGAGGTCCACTGGGCGCTGAGCGCCTCGATCTGCTTCGGGTCGCCGGCGTTGACGCCCTGGTAGAGCTCCTCGTGCGGGACATGCTCGTAGCGCTGGGTGTACTCAGACACGCGGATCCTCCTTCGGCTGCTCCATCGCCTCGTTCAGCCCGGAGAGGGCGGCGGCGATGTCGGCCGCGGCGGCGGCGTTGCGGGCCTCGGCGGTCCGGTAGTTCGTCATGATCTTGTGGGTCGCCTCGCGGGCGGCCAGGATCGCCCGGCGCAGCCGGTCGACGTGGTTGACGTAGCTCTGGTGGGTCTCGGAGTAGCGACGGGCGTTGTCGGTCGCGTCGGTGAACGTGCCGAGGGCCGGCGGGCGGCACTGCATCTGGGTGTTGAGCTTGCGCAACACCGACTCCGCCTCGTGCAGGCGCCGATCGAGCCGCTGGTGAAAGTCCTCCAAGGACAGTACGTCTACTGTCGTGCGCCCCGTCATGGCTGCATCCCCGTAGTCATCGTCGATAACCGTTCGCCGCACTCAGGTTAGTCGAAGCGGGCCAACCCGGGCGACCCGTGACGGAGATCCTCCACTTCGGATCGCCCGAGGGCCGGTCAACCGCCCTGGACCTGCGCCGCCCCGCCTCCGGCCGAGGGCGTCTCGGTGGCCCCGGGAGGAGTCGACGCATCGAAGTAGGTCATCGCATCCTCGCGGGACAGTGTCGGACCGGTCGGCACCAGCGCCAGCAGCGAGGCGGGTACGGCGAGCGGCTTCACGTCGCCGTACCCGAGCGCGCTCTTCGCGTCGCCCCCGGCGGTGCCGAGCGGATAGCGGATGCCCTGCGCGGTGATCAGGTAGACCGTCGAACCGGCCGCCGCCTTGCCGCTCTCCCCGGCCGTGGCCTGCACCAGCACGCCCTTGCCGCCGGGCAGCAGCACGCTCTCGGCGGTGCGAACCGCGTCCCGGGCGCCCTGCCGCGCGGGCATCGCGGTCGCCGAGGTCAGCTCGGCCGGTGGGGAGTCGAAGACCTCCAGCGTGGTTGTCGGTGGCTGACCGGCCGGGCCGGGCCGGTAGGTGGCGCAGAGCACCGTCCGCCCCGGACGGACCTCGTGCAGCGCCGGCAACCGGGCCGGCAGGCCGTCCGCGTCCAGGCGCTGGTCGGTGAGGAGCCGGCCCGCCTCGTCGGGGGTGATCTGCGTCACCTCGCCCCCGCCGCCGAGCAGCAGCAGCGCGGTGACCTCACGGACGGTCGCGAGGCCCCGCCGGGTGAGCACGTAGTACTGGCCGGCGGCCTGGTAGACCTGGCCGATCCGGGCCGGCCGGCCGGCCACTGTCAGCCCGCTCGCGCCGCCGTCCCCGGCGATCGCCGGCTTGCGCAGATCCGGGCCGACCGGCACCGCGTTCAGCAGTTGCTGCCCGACGGTCAGGTTCGTCGCGCCGGCCATCTTCAACGCCACCAGCGCCTGCTCGTCGCCGGCCACCCGCAGCCGGGAACCGCCGGTGAGCAGGTAACGCGCGTCGCTGGTCCGCACCACCACGGCCCGGTCGGTGAGCGCCGTGCCGCCGGGCAGCGCCCGGTCGATCACCAGGTGCGTGCTGGAGCGCTGCGGGTCGTTCGGATTCGGCACGTCGCACACCGACCAGGGGAGCCCGGCCAGCGACCTGCGATCCGGCAGGTCGTCCGGGGCGCCCACGATGCCGACCAGCCGCCCGCGTGGACGATCCTTGATCGACGCCTGGGACATGGTGCGCGGCTGCGCCGCGGCGTCGTTGACGATCAGCCGCGCCGACGCGTAGTTGAGCGTCGGGCGCAGCACCCCGTCCTCGCCGAAGTAGTACGTCGCGCCGGTCTCCCGCTCGATCACCAGCGTGTTCGGCTCCAGCGGTGCGGAGTTGCTGGTGAGCTGCCCGTACGCGCCCACGCCGCCGAGCACCACCGCGGCCGCGATGACGCTGCCGAACACCGCCATGCCGAGGCGGCGCATCGGCAGGTCGTTCGTCTCCGGATCACCGGAGAGCAGCGCCGAGACGATGCGGCGGGTGACGAAGCGGTACGCCTGCACCTGATCGCGGCGGGTCCGCATGACTAACCTCCGGCGGGGGTGGGTCCACGGCGACAGGTCCGAACAGCGCCGCGGGCTTCCCTACGATAAGGGGCCGCCGGGGGTGCGCCGGACCCCGTCCGCCGCCCGAACGACCGCACCCGCCCGGCGGATGCCCAGGATGTCCAGAAGGGACGCACACCGATGACGCAGCTGCAGGCGCCACCCGGTCGTACCGCCACCGCTCCCGCCGTACCGGACCGGCCGGTCACCCCGGCCGACAAGCGCCGCCGGGGACGCCTCGGCCCGGTCGTGGTCGGGCAGCTCGTGGTGGTGGAGTGCGCCGCGCTCGCCGTCTGGTTCGCCACCGCCGGCCCGGCGTGGCTGCTCGTGGTGGTCGCCGTCCTGGCGCTGCTGGCGGTGGCCGCGGCGTTCGCCCGCCGGGGCGGCCGCTGGTGGTACGAGGATCTGATGCTCCGCCGCCGGCTGCACCGGCGCCGTGACCGGGCCCGGGGCGCGGCACCCGGTGGTGACCCGAGGCTGGCCGCGCTGGCCCCGGAACTGACAGTGGTGGAGCTGACCGAGCGCGGCACCCGGCTCGGCATCGGGCAGGACGACCGGGGCTGGTTCGCCGCGCTGGCGCTGACCGGCCGGCCCGGCGCGCCCGCCGGCTCGATCGAGGCGGCGGCGGTGGACCGCGCGCTCGCGGTACTCGCCGACTTCTCCGGCCCGGTCACCCAGACCCAGGTCGTCTCGCACACCCTGGTCTGGTACCCGGCGCCCGGCGCGCCGCCGTCGGCGTACCGGACCGTGTGGGTGGCGCTGCGCCTGTCGGTGTCCGACGCGCGGGCCGAGGCGGTGAGCCGGGGCGGCGGCCTGCGCGGCGTGCACCGCACGGTGGCGGCCGGGGTGGGCCGGCTCGGCAAGGCGCTCAACGCCGCCGGCCTCGCTCACCGGGTGCTCGACCGGAACGAGCTGCACGCGGCGGTGGTGTCCGGAGCCGGGCTCGACCTCGCGCCGGAGTCCCCGGTGGAGACGTGGACCAACCTGCGCGGGGGCGGCTGGACGCAGCGCTGCCTGGCCCTGCGGGTACGCCCCAACGGTTCGCTCGGTGCACTGGTGGACGCGGTCACCGCCACGTCCGCGCCCTCGCACACGGTCGCCGCGGTGGTGCTCCCGGGCGGCCGGCGGGTGCCGCCGCTGCTGCGGGTGGCGGCCATGGACGGGCACGCCGAGGCGCTGGTGAAGGCGGTCCGGGAGATGGCCCGGCGCGCGGGCGTGCCGGCCCGCCCGCTGGACGGCCAGCACGGCCCCGGCGTCTACGCCACCGCGCCGGTCGGCACCGCGATGGGGACCGTCACGGTCGAAGGTTGACGATCCAGCCGTACGCGCCGCAGACCCAGACTGCCAGCGGCACCAGCGCGATGATCAGCAGGATCTCGGCGATGTCCAGGATCCGGCCCCAGACCGGGGAGATCCGCTTGCCCGCCACGGTCAGGCCGTAGACCAGGCTGATCACGGCCAGCACGGCCAGGCCGCCCAGAATCAGCCCGAGCCGTACCGCCAGCGAGCCGGTGGCGAACGTGGCGGCGGCGACCAGCCCCAGGCCGGCGGTGCCGGACAGCAGCACCGGCGTGCGCTGGGCGCGGCTGAGGAACGGGCGTGCCCGCAGCAGCGACAGCAGGGCCAGCACCAGGCAGAGCAGGACCGCGGGGAGCCGGCCGTTCCCGGCCAGCACCACCTCGCCGCCGAGCACCAGCAGCGAGACGGTCCAGAGCAGACCGGTGAGGAACGCGTCGGCGCGCTCGCTGTTGCGCAGCACCGACGGCCCGTCCACCGACTCGGTGTCGGTCTTGAGGTCGTCCGGACCGGTGGGGATGGACGGCACCGGCAGCCGGGCCAGGCGGTAGGCGAGCATCGGCAGCGCGGGCAGCGCGCCGAATGCGACTGTCGCCACCACCGCCGCCGAGGCCGCCGCGCCGATGCCGAAGGCCAGGCTGAGCACCGCGCCGAGGCCGACCGCCCCGCCGATGCCCACCGCGCCGAGGAACAGCGGCAGGCGGTCGCCGACGGCGAGCGCGGCGACCGCGCCGAAGACCACCACAGCGGTGCCGGCGAGCAGGACGTGCGGGCCGGCCAGCTCGCCGAGCGTCCGGTCCCCGGCAAGCACCAGCAGGCCGCCGACGCCCGCGTACCCGATCCCGACCAGGGCCAGCACCGCGCCGGTGCGGCTGTCGCCGGCGGCGCGGGAGAGCACCGCGGCGCCGACCAGCAGCGCCACCGCGACCACGAACGCGGCCGCCGCGCCGGGTAGCTGCGGCGGGCCGGTGAGCAGCGTCGCCACCGCGCCCGCGGCGAGCGCGGAGGCGGCCAGCAGGACCGCGAACGCCCGGGTGGTGCCGACCTGCCAGGCGCCCGCCCGCTGGGTGGTGGAGGTGGCGACCGCGTCCACCACGTCGTCGAAGACGATCTCGGGGGCGGTCGCGGAGCGCGGGTTGAAGTAGAGGATCTCGCCGTCGCGAACGCCGAGCTGCGCGGCGGTCCGGCCGCCGTCGAGCGGCTGGCCGCCGAGCCGGGACAGGGCCCAGCCGCCGTGCCGCACGCCCTCGTCGGCCAGGTCCTCGCCCGCGTACCGCAGCAGCGTGGGCAGCAGGTCGGCGAGCGGCACGTCGGACGGCAGCGCCAGGTCCATCCTGGTACGCGGCGCCACGATGGTGATCCGGCTCAGCCCACCGGTCGCCGTCTTCGTCGCCACAGTGGCCTCCTCGTGCTCGCATACGATCCGCTGGGCCGTCGGCATCGCCCACACGGGTCCACGACGCCACCGGGAGATTACCTACGATGGCGGTCGCACAGGTTGCCCACCCGACGCTCACCGGCGGTGGCAGACCACGATCAGGGCCGCTTCTGGGGAGGGAGAGCCGTGAGTACGGTGGTGTTCCGCCGACTTCCGCGTCAACCGGGGCCCGCGCTGCCGCGCGGCGAGGTGCTGCTGGAATCCCCGCCCGAGCTGCCGGAGCCGCAGGCCAAGGGCATGGGCCAGGTCTTGATGATCCTGCCGATGCTCTGTGGCGTCGGCGCGATGGCGTTCCTCTACGCCGGCCGGGGCGGCGGCATGATGACGTACGTCGCCGGTGGCCTGTTCGGTGTGTCCATGCTGGGCATGGCGATCGGCACACTCGGCAACGGCGGCAAGGACAAGGCCGAGCTGAACGCCCAGCGGCGTGACTACATGCGCTACCTCGCGCAGATGCGCAAGCGCACCCGGCGCGCCGCCGAGCAGCAGCGCGCCGCGATGACCTGGCGGCACCCGGAGCCGGACGCGCTCTGGTCGATCGCCGCCTCCCGCCGGCTGTGGGAGCGGCGGATCACCGAGGACGACTTCGGCGAGGTGCGGATCGCGCTGGGACCGCAGCGGCTGGCGGTGGAGATCGTGCCGCCGGAGACCAAGCCGGTGGAGGACCTGGAGCCGATGAGCGCCATCGCGCTGCGCCGGTTCGTCCGGGCCCACTCCAGCGTGCCGGACCTGCCGACCGCGCTGTCGCTGCGCGCGTTCAGCCGGATCGCGTTGCGCGGCGACCGGGAGCCGGTGCTCGACCTGGCCCGGGCCGCGCTGGGTCAGCTCGTCACGTTCCACGCCCCGGAGGATCTCCTCGTGGTCGTGGTGGCCGCGCCGGACCGGCAGGCGGCCTGGGACTGGGTGAAGTGGCTGCCGCACGCCCAGCACCCGGGGCGTACGGACGCGGCGGGCGCGCGCCGGATGGTGTTCGCCGCGCTGCACGAGGCGGAGACCGCGCTGGCCCAGGACCTGGGCGGCCGGCCCCGGTTCGCGCCGGAGGCGAAGCCGCTGACGACCGCGCCGCACGTGGTGGTGGTGCTGGACGGCGGCGAGGTCTCGGCGACCTGCGCGCTGACCGGGCCGGGCCTGCTCGGCACGACCGTGTTCGACCTGTCCGGCGCGGTCCCGCGCGACGCCGGGCGCTGGCTGCTCTGCCTGGACGCCGGGGACGGCACCGGCCTCGACCTGGTCCGCGGCACCGCAACGTCGCGGCTCGGGCGGCCGGACCGGCTGCCCCTGAGCGCGGCCGATGGGCTGGCCCGGCAGATCGCCCCGTTCCGGCTCTCCCAGCAGCAGGGTGCCAGCACCGAGGAGCCGCTGGCCCGCAGCATGGAGCTGCCCGACCTGCTCGGCGTCGGCGACGCGGCCACAGTGGACACCCGGCAGACCTGGCGTCCGCGCAGCCATCGGGACCGGCTGCGCATCCCGCTCGGCCTGGGACCGGACGGCAACGTGGTGGAGCTGGACTTCAAGGAGTCCGCGCACGAGGGCATGGGCCCGCACGGCCTGGTCATCGGCGCGACCGGCTCCGGCAAGAGCGAGCTGCTGCGGACGGTGGTCGGGGCGCTCGCGGTGACGCACTCGTCGGAGGAGCTGAACTTCGTCCTGGTCGACTTCAAGGGCGGCGCCACCTTCGCCTCGCTGGACGCGTTGCCGCACACCAGCGCGGTGATCACCAACCTCTCCGACGAGCTGCCACTGGTCGACCGCATGCGGGACGCGCTGGCCGGTGAGATGAACCGCCGGCAGGAGGTGCTGCGGGCGGCGGGCAACTACGTTTCCCGGTACGACTACGAGAAGGCGCGCGCCGCCGGTGAGCCGCTGGAGCCGATGCCCAGCCTGCTGATCATCTGTGACGAGTTCTCCGAGCTGCTCGCCGCCAAGCCGGACTTCATCGACCTGTTCGTGATGATCGGCCGCCTCGGCCGGTCGCTCGGCGTGCACCTGCTGCTCGCCTCGCAGCGGCTGGAGGAGGGAAAGCTGCGCGGCCTGGACACGCACCTGTCGTACCGGATCGGGCTGCGCACGTTCTCGGCGGTGGAGAGCCGGATCGTGCTCGGTGTGCCTGATGCGTACGAGCTGCCCAGCGCGCCCGGCCACGGCTACCTGAAGACCGACACCGCCACCATGCTGCGGTTCCGCGCCGCCTACGTGTCCGGCCCGTACCGCGCGCCGGGGCAGGTGCAGCGTTCCACCCGGGCGCAGGTGCAGCGCCGGATCGTCCCGTACGGCGTCGACTACGTTCCGGTGCCGGCTCAGCCGAGCCCGGCGGAGGCCGCCCCGGAGCCGGAGCAGAGCGGCGACGGCAAGGCCGTGGCGATGCTGGACGTGCTGATCGGCCAGCTCAAGGGCCGGGGACGCCCGGCGCACCAGGTGTGGCTGCCACCGCTGGCCGAGCCGTCCGGGCTGGCCGAGCTGCTGCCCAAGCTGAGCGTGCACCCGACGTACGGCCTGACCACCGCCGACTGGCCGGGCCGGGGCCGGCTCGCCGTGCCGGTCGGCATCGTCGACCGGCCGTACGAGCAGCGCCGCGACCCGATGATGGTCGACCTGGCCGGGGCCGGCGGCAACGTGGTGATCGTCGGGGCGTCGCTGAGCGGCAAGAGCACCATGCTGCGCTCGATGCTGGCGTCGCTGGCGCTCACCCACACGCCGCGCGAGGTGCAGTTCTTCTGCCTCGACTTCGGCGGTGGCGCGTTGCGCAGTCTGGACGGGCTGCCGCACACCTCGGGTGTGGCGGGCCGGCGGGACGTCGAGGCGGTCCGGCGGACGGTGGCCGAGGTGGTCGCCGTTATCGACGAGCGGGAGAACCGGTTCACCCAGCACGGCATCGACTCGGTGGCCAGTTACCGGCGCCGCCGGGCGGCGGGTGAGTTCGCCGACGATCCGTTCGGTGACGTCTTCCTCGTGGTGGACGGCTGGAACACGCTGCGCCAGGAGTACGAGGAGCTGGAGCAGACAATCACGAACCTGGCGAACCGGGGCCTGGGCTTCGGCGTCCACGTGGTGATCACTGCGGTGCGCTGGGCGGAGATCCGGATCAACATGCGGGACCTGCTCGGCACCAAGCTGGAACTGCGGCTCGGTGACCCGTCGGAGTCGGAGATCGACCGGCGGGCCGCGCAGAACGTGCCGGTGGGCGCGCCCGGTCGCGGCCTGACCCGGGACAAGCTGCACTTCCTGACCGCGATCTCGCGGATCGACGGCAAGCGCGACATCGAGGACCTGACCGAGGCGTCGGTGGCGCTCGCCGGTCACGTCGCGGCGAACTGGCCGGGACAGCCGGCGCCGAAGGTCCGGCTGCTGCCGCGCAAGCTGGCCGTCGCCGAGCTGGCGACTGTGGTCGACAGGTCCGCCCCGGGCATCCCGATCGGCGTGAACGAGTCGGCGCTCGCCCCGGTCTACCTGGACCTGGCCGGCGAGCCGCACCTGACCGTGTTCGGCGATGCCGAGTGCGGCAAGACCAACCTGCTGCGGCTGATCGCGCGGGGGATCGCCGAGCGGTACACCCCGGCCCAGGCGCGGCTGGTCATCGCCGACTACCGGCGCGGTCTGCTGGGCGCGGTCGAGGGTGACCACCTGCTCGACTACGCGCCGTCGAACCAGGTGTTCAGCCAGGGTCTCGGCTCGATCCGCAGCGCGTTGCAGAACCGGCTGCCCGGCCCGGACGTGACCACCGCGCAGCTGCGCGACCGGAGCTGGTGGAAGGGTCCGGACCTGTACATCCTGGTGGACGACTACGACCTGGTCGCCTCCGGTGGCAGCAACCCGCTGAGCGCGCTGCACGAGCTGCTGCCGCAGGCGCGGGACATCGGCCTGCACCTGATCATCACGCGCCGGGTCGGCGGTGTGGCCCGGGCGCTGTACGAGCCGGTGCTGCAACGCCTGCGCGAGCTGGACTCGCCGGGCCTGCTGATGTCCGGCAGCCGAGAGGAGGGCGCGGTCTTCGGCAACCTGCGGCCGACCCCGCAGCCGCCGGGCCGGGGCACGCTCGTGCGCCGCCGCGACGGCCGGCAGCTGATCCAGACCGCGTGGACGGAACCGGCCTGACGGCACGCGCGACGGGCCGCCCGTCCGGTAGCGTCGGCCCGATCGATCGTCGCGAGTGGAGAGAGGGGCGTGTGGCGTGAGCAGCCCGTCGGGTTTCGGTGCCGCGGTGGAGGGCCTGCTGCGGCAGGCGCAGGAGCAGCAGCGCCGGCTGGCCGAGGTCCAGCGGCAGCGGGCCGAGCTGCGGGTGACCGGGGAATGCCCGGACGGGCTGGTGCGGGTGACTGTCGACGGCGACATGAAGGTCGGCGACATCGAGCTGAACGCGCGGGCGATGCGGCTGGACAGCTTCTCCCTCGCCGAGGCGATGCAGGCGGCGATCGACGTGGCCTACGCCGCCTTCGAGGAGCGGCAGCGCGAGATGCTGAGCGAGATGCTCGGCGACTCCGAGATGGTCCGGCGGGCGCAGGACGGCACGCTTACCCCGGAGGACTGGTTCCGCCAGTTCGGGGTGGACCTGTCCGACCCGGCCCGCAACCTGCGGCGCTGAGCGAGAGGAGGGCCGAGGATGCCGAACACGGTCGACGTCGAGGCGATCCGGAAGGCGGGCCGGCGGCTCGACGCCCCGGACGGCCCGATCCAGTACCTGCGCAACGTCGAGACGTTGCTGGCCGAGGTCAAGCTGCCCGGCGGCGCGCTGAGCTGGTTCGGCGCGGGCGCGGTGGAGCGGCACAACGCGGCTGTGGACGGGCACCTGGACAACGTCCGGACCGGCGTGGAGCATCTGCGCCGGGCCGCCGCGCAGCTCGAACAGAGCGCGAAGAACTGGGAGAAGTCGGATCAGCCCTGGGTGGTCAAGTGACCGGCCGGGCCCGTCCCGGGAGGAGCGCCTGATGCCACCGGAGATCCTCATCGCCAACGCGTCCGGGACGGTGACCGGCTCGGTGTCGGTCGCGCAGACCACGGCGCCGGTCCGGTCGGCGGCGGCCATCGCCAAGGGCAACCTGGTCTGGATCGCCGCCTCGGCGGCGCTGATCGGCACGATCCTCTACCTGGAGTCGTTCGACAACCAGCAGGTGAACGAGTCCATCAAGAAGTGGGACGAGGCGGCCCGCCTGCTCGGCGCGGACCAGTTCGGGGCGGCCATGGCGGCGGTCCCGCCGGACGCGGCGGAGTGGGACTTCGACGACCGGGACGCGTTCGACCTGTTCCTCCGCAAGCTCGGGGCGGAGATCAATTCGCTGGCCGAGGCGTTCGCCGCCAACCGGGACACGCTCACCGCCGCCCGGGACGCGTACAACGACGCGGTCTCCGGCCTGGCCCAGGCGCTCATGCCGATCCTGGTCGCGGTGATCGCTTCGATCGCGCTCCAGTTCTTCCCCGCGACCACCGCGCTGGCCCAGGCCATCGGCATCGCCGGCCTGGCCGCCACCGCCGCCATCCTGGTCCTGGTCTTCGGCGAGATCAGTGCGCTGCTGCACGCGCTGCTGGCCGCCTTCCACACCGACAACCGGTTCGCCTTCACCGCGGACTCCCGTCCCGGTTGGGCGGCGACCGGCTCCGACCCGGACATCAAGGACATCAGGATCGACTGGGTGCGGGACTCCAGGTTCTACGGCTGACGGGAGCGACGCGTGGACACCCTGATCTTCTCGCTGCTGCTGTACGTCCTGCTGACCATCCCGGTCTTCGTGGTCCTGATGCTGGTCGCCGGGCTGAAGCGCTCGGCGCGGCTGCGGCGGGCCGCCGAGCTGGTGTCGCTGAGCACCTGTGCGGCGCTGCTGGTGCTGGCGTTCCAGCGCGCGTTCGAGAAGCCGGTGCTGTGGGTCGTGGTGGTGCTGCTGGCCGCGGTGCTGGCCTTCGGCGTGTCGACGATCGTCAAATCGTCACGCGAGCGGCCCTGACCTCCGAGCCGACTGTCCAACTCGTACGGAGAGCTTGAGATCACGTCCGTCGACAGTGGGGTGTCGGAATACGACGATGAGCCGGCAGGGCTGCGCGGGTTGGACGTCGTCCGCTACGGTTCGGATGAAGTGTCCGTCGGTGGGGTGTGTACGCCTTGCCGCGGGGGAGGGCGCGGCGGATCCGCCGCCACAAGATGACGGAAGGGTGTGAAGCATGGCGTTCGAGGTCAGTGCAGCGACTCTGCACACCGCCGCGAGTGACGTGCGGTCCACGCGCAGCGACGTCGACGGCGAGCTCAAGAAGCTGTGGAACGTGGTCGACGATCTGGCGATGGCCTGGAAGGGCCAGGCGTCCACGGGCTTCCAGGGCCTGATGAACCGCTGGAACGAGGACACGAACAAGCTGCTGACCGCGATGGACAACATCGCGGACCTGCTCGACAAGTCGGGCACCACGCACCAGGTCAACGACGAAGAGCAGCAGCAGATGCTGGACAAGTTCCACGCCGCGCTCAACCCGTGATCCGCGAAGACAGGCAGAGGAGGAATCGATGAGCATCAAGGTTGACTACGCTGTTCTGGAGAGCAGCAACCAGCAGATGCAGGCCATCTCGCGGACCATCGACGAGAAGCTGGACACGCTTCGGGCGATGCTGAGCAAGCTCGAGTGGGAGGGCCAGGACCGGGTCGCCTACGAGCAGCACCAGGCCCAGTGGGACGCCGCCGTGCGGGACATCAACAAGGTTCTGAACGAGATCGGCGGCGCGGTGGGTATCGCGCGCGAGAACTACATGACCACGGAGATGAGCAACTCCAAGGTCTGGGGCAACTGACCCCGACGGTCCACAGCGGCTCCGCTCCGGCTCGTGCCGGGCGGAGCCGTCGTGCGTTGTCAGGCGTCCTGCGGGACGTCGCGCCGTCCGGGGCGCCACCCGCGCCGGCGTCCGCGTACCACGATGGGGCGCAGCGTCAGCAGGACGCCGGCCAGCAGCGCGCCGACGACGGCGACCCAGATCGCGACGGTGCGTTGCCAGGCCAGCGGGTCGGCGGGCGGCGCAGGCGGCGGCATCGCACCCAGCGGCGGATCCTCCCGGGTGCCCAGCAGGCTGGTGACCGCCCGGTACGGGTTGACCATCCCGAAGCCGACCTCGGCGTTGTGCCCGTCGGGCGGGTTGTCGGCGGTACGGGTCAGCCGGTAGGCGACCTCGTCGGCGCTGATGTCCGGGTGCGCGGCCCGCACCAGCGCGGCCGCCCCCGAGACGTACGCGGTGGCGAAGCTCGTCCCGCCCTGCGGCTCGGCCCGGTAGCCCGATCCCTGCGGCGCGGGCCCGACGATGTTCAGCCCAGGGCCGGCGATGTCCACATAGTCCCCGCTGACCGAGCTGCCGACGTGCCCGCCCTGCTCGTCGATCCCGGCGACGGCGACGACACCGTCGTACGCCGCCGGATAGGCAGGCCGGTCCTCCCGGTTCTCCTGCCGGTTCCCGGCGGAGGCGACGACCACCACGTCCTTGCCGAGCGCGTACTGCACCGCGGACTTCAGCGCCGGGTCGTCGAGCGTGACCAGGGACAGGTTGATCACGTCGGCGTCGTGGTCGACCGCCCAGCGGATCGCCTTGCCGATCTCGGCCGGTACGTCCGGGTCGAAGTTCTCCTTGTTCTCGGCCAGCACCCGCAGCGGCAGGATCTTCGCCTCGGGCGCGATGCCGGTGTACGGCGAGCCGGTGCCCTCCCGGCCGGCGATGATGCCCGCGACCATGGTGCCGTGGCCGACCAGGTCGCACTGCCCCTTCAGGCGGACGAGCTGGTTGAAGTCCTCACCCGGCAGCACGCGCCCGCGTAGCAGGGGATGGGCCGGCGAGACCCCGGAGTCGATCACCGCGACGGTGATCCCCGCGCCCTTGCCGATCCGCCACGCGGCGGCCGGGTCGAGGCGGCTCAGCGCCCACGGCACCTCGGTGGGAGCGGGGCCGCCGGGTGGGCCGCACTTCGGGGCGGCCACCGCGGGGGCGGGCAGCGCCAGCGCGCCGCAGAGCAGGGCGGTCACCGTCGCTCCGGAGAGGACGGACCTGATCCGGTGTCCGGCCCGGACGCGTCCCGTGGTCGCGCCCGGCCGCAAGCTGTCGCGCACGCGGTGAGATTACCTGCCGGGCCCGCCCGCGCGGGCACACGTGGTGCCGGCCCGGGTCACCTGCCGGCGGTGGCGTCCCCGGCCGGCTCGGCGAAGAGGGCCAGCAGGGCGCCGACCTGCTGGTCGGCCTCGGCCGGGTGCCGGAAGCGGCCCTTCGGGTTGATCGTGTACTCGTTGCGCCGTCCCACCCGCGTACGCCGCAGGTAACCCCCTGCCTCCAGGTCGGCGACGATGGCCTGGGCCGCCCGTTCGGTCACGCCGACCTCGTCGGCCACGTCCCGCAGCCGGGCGGTGGGATTGCGTGCGATCGCGAGCAGCACGTGGCCGTGATTGGTGAGGAAGGTCCAGTTACGGCGGCTCCCGTCCTCAGCTGGTGTGGTCGCCATGGTGGTCATGCTAGGCCTCCTGCTCGGTAGCCCCGACCCGACGCGGGCCGGCACGGGAAAGTATGAAATGCGTATCACGAATCTTGACGGGCCCCGAGGTGCGTGTGACCGTGGGTCGCGAGGCCGTTCGGCCTGGTGGTTCCCCAGGTAGACGAGGTGAGGGACATGACGCCGAGCACCCCGGAGCAGGCACTGACCGAGCTGCGTGCCGGTAATCACCGGTTCGTCAGC
Source organism: Micromonospora sp. WMMB482 (assembly GCF_019038635.1). NCBI lineage: Bacteria > Bacillati > Actinomycetota > Actinomycetes > Micromonosporales > Micromonosporaceae > Micromonospora > Micromonospora sp. WMMB482. The sequence continues at coordinate 2,970,674 of NZ_JAHOPD010000020.1, forward strand.
GGCGCCCCGCAGCATCCGAATCAGGACGCCGGGCACCGGGCGGCGGTCGCCGACGGTCAGCATCCCTTCGCGGTGATCGTCGGCTGCTCCGACTCGCGGCTCGCCGCCGAGATCATCTTCGATCGTGGTCTCGGTGACCTCTTCGTGGTGCGGACGGCCGGGCACACCGCCGGGCCGGAGGTGCTCGGCAGCGTCGAGTACGCGGTCACCGTGCTCGGCACGCCGCTCGTGGTGGTGCTCGGGCACGACTCGTGCGGCGCGGTCCAGGCCGCCCGGGAGGGGGTCCGGACGGGTGCCGCCCCGGTCGGGCACCTGGGCGCGGTGGTGGACGCGGTCTCGCCCAGCCTGCTGCGCGCCGCCCGCCATGGCGTCGACGACCTCGACGGCATCATCGACGTGCACATCGCGCAGACCGTGGAGACGCTGCTGGCCCGGTCCGCCGTACTGGCCGAGCGGGTGGCGGCCGGGCGGTGCACGGTGGTGGGCATGTCGTACCGGCTCGCCGGCGGCGAGGTGCGGACCGTGGCGCAGTCCCCGGCCCCGCTGCCCGCTCCGGCGGCGCCCGCCGATCCGGCGCTGGCCGGCTGACCCCTAGGGCGACGAGAAGGGGCCGCCCGAGGGCGGCCCCTTCGCTGTGTCCGAATCAGAGCAGCGACATGTGAACGTGGTCGGTGTGGTTCGACGGTCCGCTGTACGAACTCCAGCCGGTGGCCGGGAACCAGATCTGCCGGTTCCAGATGACGTAGTAGATGCCCAGCCGGTCGGCGTTGCGGATGAGGAAGGCGGCGACCTCGTTGCCGTACCGGCGGGTGTCGTTGTTGTGCCATGGCGCGAAGCCGCTGTTCTGGAGCGACCAGTCGCACGCCTTGCCCTTGGGGTGCTCCCACGGCCCGCCGGGCCGGTAGCAGCCCACGAAGCGCTTGAAGCCCGCGCGGCGTACCTCCTTGTACGCGTGCAGCGTGCGCGGGGTGACGCAGCCCGAGGTGGTCGGGTCGTCCTCGCTGCACGACTCGGCCTTCCAGCCGCCGTCGGCGGTGCGGCCGGGGGCGATCTTGGCGACCGGTGAGGTGGCGGAGACCAGGCCGCCGGTGAAGCCGAGACCGCCGACGAGCTTCAGCGCGCGCTCGGCCTGCACCTTCTCGCGCTCCATCGCGTTCTTCTGCTTCTCCTGCTCGCGTACCTCGGCGTCGAGCGCGATCTTGGCCTGCTCGGCGCGGGTCTTGACCGCGTTGATCGCGGCCAGGCGCTGCGCGTTGAGGAGGTTCAGCTCGTCCAGGGCGTTGACCCGGCGGACGAACGAATCGGGCGAGTTGCTCTCCAGGAGCATGGCCATCGCGCCCATCCGGCCGGTCCGGTAGGACTGGGCGGCGAGCTGGTTGACCTGCGGGCTGAGCGCGTCGAGTTCGGCCTGTGCCGTCTTCACCTCGGCCGCCAGCCGCCGCTGGCGGTCCTGCGACTTGGCCAGCTTCGCCTTGGCCTGGAGGAAGTTGCGGTTGGCGGCGTCGATCGCCTCGGTGATGAGCGGCGGTTCGCCGTCCTCCTCGTGGCCCGAGGGGGTGCCGGGGGCCGCCGCGGTGGGGGCCGCGGTCGCCGGGGTCGGCCCGGCCAGCACGGCCAGCGAGGCCAGCACGGCCACCACGGGTGTCAGCCAGCGGCGCAGGGGTGCCGTCACAATGTTCCCTTCCGTCGGCCGCCGACCGGGTTAGCTGACGGGTTCGGGACGGAAGTGGCCCCTACCGCTGTCGCGGATTCACCCCATGTACCTGGTTCCCCGGCTCGCCCGCGGGCGATTGGGCGGCGGCACCGCTGGCGCCGGTGCGCGCCTTCGGCGGTGACCGGCAGCGAGGTTACCTGACAGCACTCCTGAGGATCTACGTCCGGAAGCCGACCAATAGCGAGATTTCGCCGTGGCGCACCGTGACCAGCGTCGCGTTTGAAATCGATGGTCACGCTGCGGAGTGTCACCATGCGGCCTCCGTGCTCTTCCCGCCGCCGAGCGCCTCCAGCGCGTCCTCCCGTCGGGTCGGCGGCCGGGGCGCGGGTGGCGCCGGTTCCGCGCCGCGCGAGCGTCGTCCGGCGGTGGTCACGATCGCGGCCAGTCCGGTCGTCAGCGGTACGGCGGCGATCAGGCCGAGCGTGGCCACCGCGCTGCGGACGATCTCCTGGGCGAGGAACTCGCTGGTGAGGATCTGGCTGACCGGGCGGGAGTCGGCGACCAGCAGGAGCAGCAGCGGCAGCGACGCGCCCGCGTACGCCAGCACGATGGTGTTGACGGTGGACGCGATGTGGGCCCGGCCGACCCGGGTCGCGGCCCGGTAGAGCTGCCGCCGGGACAGGCCCGGGTTGGCGTGTGCCAGTTCGGTGACGGTGGCCGCCTGGGTGACTGTGACGTCGTCCAGCACGCCCAGCGAGCCGATGATGATGCCGGCCAGCAGCAGCCCGTGCAGGTCCACGTCGGCCCGGAACATGGACAGCGTGGTGGCGTCCTCGCTGCCGAAGCCGGTCAGGTGGGTGGCGGACGTGGCGAGCAGGCCGAGCACGCCGGTGACCACCAGGCTGCCGAGCGTGCCGAGCACCGCCACCGACGTCTGCGCGGTGATCCCGTGGGTCAGGTAGAGCACCACGAACATGATCAGCGCGGCGCCCACGATCGCCACCAGCAGCGGCGGCTGGCCGGACCCGATGCCCGGCAGCACGAAGCCGAGCAGGATGGCGAAGCTGGCCACCAGGCCGCCGAGCGCGGCGAGCCCGCGCCAGCGGCCGAATGCCACGATCGCGGCGGCGAACAGCACCATCAGCCAGATCAGCGGCGTACCGCGCTGGTGCTCGGCGATGTTGTAGGACTTCACCGTCGGGTCGGCCGGGTCGGTCAGCTCGACCAGGACGACCTCGTCGCCGACCGCGACCCGGGGCGCGCCCGGCCCGGCCGGGATCGGCATCTCGACCTGCCGGCCCGCGTCCGGGCCCTGCTCGGCGGTGACGGTCACGGTGCCGCAGGGGCCACCTCCACCGTCCGGGGCCTCCGGGGCCTCCGGGGCCTCCGGGGTCGGCGGGCAGGGCTCGGTGACCACCCGGGTCACGGTGCCGTGGTAGCGGGGGACGTCCGCGCCGCCGAACGGCTCCCGGTCCTGCCGGGGCCAGAGGACCAGCGCCGCGATCACGGTGAGCGCGAACAGCGGCACCACCACGGCGACGAGCAGCCGTCGTACGCCCGGCGGCGCGGCGGGTGCGGGGCGGGTGTGGTCGGCACCCATGGCGTCTCTCCCAACGGTCGCGGCGACGCCTGGTCCGCCGGACCGGCCTGGTCAGCCGGCCGGCGCGGACGTGTCGACCACGTCCGGGGCGTCGCCCGGCCATGGTAGGCAGCCCGGCTCGCCCGCTCCGGCAGGACGGGCCCGGGACGCGGCGGGTGGCCGCTCAGCCGCGCTTCATCAGGCGGCCGACGGCCGCCATCATCTCGGTCGCCATCTCGTCGGCCCGGCCCTCGGCGGCGCCCTCGTGCATGCAGTGCCGGGCGTGGCCGTCGAGCAGGCCCAGGCCGACCTTGTCCAGCGCCGCCTGGATGGCCGAGATCTGCGTCAGCACGTCGATGCAGTAGCGGTCCTCCTCGACCATCTTCTCGATGCCACGGACCTGGCCCTCGATCCGGCGGAGCCGGGCGAGGAGTTGGTCCTTGCTGGCGGTGTAGCCCCGGGTCGGGCTGGACGGCGCGGTCATGACACCGAGGATAGCGTACCCCTCGGGGGTATGTTAACGTTCGATCCGTACCCCTAGGGGGTATCAGATCGGAGGGCGAGATGGAGACCACCTACCAGGTGAGCGGCATGACCTGCGGGCACTGCGTCAACTCGGTGAGCACCGAGCTGAGCGCGCTACCGGGCGTCACCGACGTCCAGGTCGACCTGGCCGGCGGCCGGGTCACCGTCACCAGTCAGAAGCCGCTGGACGCGGACGCGGTCCGCGCGGCGGTCGACGAGGCCGGTTACGACCTCGTCGGTGCGTGACGGGTCCGGCGGACCCGCAGAAACCGAGGAGACACCATGAACACGGCGACGAAGCTCAGCGGCTTCGCCCTCGGCCTCGTGGCGGTGTTCGGCGCGGCGTACGGGATCGGCACCCTGGCCGATCCCGTCACACCGGCCGCCGAGAACCGCCACGACGACAGCGGCAGCGACCACGGGGCCGGCGGCGCCGGCCACGGTGACGAGGGCGGGGCCTCCGCACACCTGCCCGGCGGGCTGCTCGTCTCCGAACGCGGCTACACGTTCCAGCCCGCCACCGCCCCGGCCGGGCAGTTCGCCTTCCGGATCACCGGCCCGGACGGCGCGCCGGTCACCCGCTTCGAGGTGGCCCACGACAAGCGCATGCACCTGATCGTCGCCCGCCGGGACCTGTCCGGGTTCCGGCACGTCCACCCGGAGATGACCGGCGACGGCACCTGGCAGGTCGCCTCGCCGCTCGGCGGCCCCGGCGTCTGGCGGGCGTTCGCCGACTTCACCCCCGAAGGCGGCGACCCGCTGACCCTCGGCCTGGATGTCACGGTCCCCGGCGAGCTGACCGCCCGGCCGCTGCCGACGCCGGCGACCAGCACCACAGTCGACGGCTACACGGTCACCCTGACCGGCACTCCGGAACCGGGCCGCACCAGCCGGCTCACGCTCTCCGTCAGCCGCGACGGGCGGCCGGTCACCGACCTCGCGCCCTACCTCGGCGCGTACGGGCACCTGGTGGCGCTGCGGCAGGGCGACCTGGCGTACCTGCACGTGCACCCGGAGGGCACGCCCGGCGACGGGCGCACACCGGCCGGTCCGGCGATCACGTTCGCCGCCGAGGTGCCCTCGGCCGGGGCGTACCGTCTCTACCTGGACTTCCGGCACGGCGACGCGGTGCACACCGCCGAGTTCACCGTCCTCGCCGGCGACCGGACCGCGCCGGTGCCCACCGCGCCGGCACCCACCACCGCACCGACCCCGGACGCCGGACACGGCACCCCGGGGCACGGGCACAGTTGAGCGCCGGAGGTGCCGCGATGACTGCCACGGGAAAGGCGCTGCCCACCGCGCCGAACCTGATCGAACTGGCGATCGGCGGGATGACCTGCGCGTCCTGTGCCGCCCGGATCGAGAAGAAGCTCAACCGGATGGACGGCGTCGAGGCGACTGTGAACTACGCCACCGAGAAGGCCACCGTCCGGTATGCCGACGACATCGCGCCGGCCGACCTGATCGCCACCGTCGAGAAGACCGGCTACACCGCCGTGGTGCCGCCGCCGCCCGAGCAGGCGGAGACGGCAGCGGCCGGGGAGCCGGTGGACGAGCTGCGCACCGCGCGTACCCGCCTCTGGGTCTCCGCGGTGCTCACCCTGCCGGTGATCGTGCTCGCCATGGTGCCCGCCTGGCAGTTCGACTACTGGCAGTGGGCCTCGCTGACGCTCGCCGCCCCGGCGGTGGTCTGGGGCGGGCTGCCGTTCCACCGCGCCGCGCTGGTCAACCTGCGACACGGCGCGGCGACCATGGACACGCTCGTCTCGCTCGGCACGCTGGCCGCGTTCGGCTGGTCGCTCTGGGCGCTGTTCCTCGGCGACGCCGGCATGCCCGGGATGAAACACGCGTTCAGCTTCGACATCACCCGCGGCGACGGCGCCGGCAACATCTACCTGGAGGCCGCCGCCGGGGTGACCGTGTTCATCCTGGCCGGGCGGTACTTCGAGGCCCGCTCCAAGCGCACCGCCGGGTCGGCGCTGCGCGCCCTGCTCGAACTCGGCGCCAAGGACGTGACGGTGCTGCGCGACGGGCAGGAGACCTGGATCCCGGTCGGCCGGCTCGCGGTCGGTGACCGGTTCGTGATCCGGCCCGGCGAGAAGATCGCCACCGACGGCGTGGTCGAGGAGGGCACGTCGGCTGTCGACGCCGGCATGCTCACCGGCGAGTCGGTGCCGGTCGAGGTCGGGCCGGGCGACGCCGTGGTCGGCGCGACGGTGAACGCCGGCGGCCGGCTGGTGGTCCGCGCCACCCGGGTCGGCGGAGACACCCAGCTCGCCCAGATGGCGCGGCTGGTGGAGCAGGCACAGACCGGCAAGGCGGCGGTGCAGCGGCTCGCCGACCGGATCTCCGGCGTCTTCGTGCCGATCGTGATCGCGCTGGCCGCCGGCACGCTCGGCTGGTGGCTCGGCACCGGTTCCGGGCCGACCGCCGCGTTCACCGCCGCGGTGGCCGTCCTGATCATCGCCTGCCCGTGCGCGCTCGGCCTGGCCACCCCGACCGCGCTGCTCGTCGGCACCGGGCGCGGCGCGCAGCTCGGCATGCTGATCAAGGGGCCGGAGGTGCTGGAGTCCACCCGCCGGGCCGACACCGTGGTGCTGGACAAGACCGGCACCGTCACCACCGGCCGGATGGCGCTGGCCGAGGTGCTGCCCGCCGGCGGCGAGGACGCCGACGAACTGCTCCGGGTGGCCGGCGCGCTGGAGGCGGCCTCCGAGCACCCGATCGCGCGGGCCGTCGCCGAGGCCGCGGCCGAAGCCGGGCCGCTGCCCGCGGTCGGCGAGTTCGCCAACGCCGAAGGGCTGGGCGTGACCGGCACCGTCGACGGCCGGAGCGTGGTGGTCGGCCGGGCCCGGCTGCTGCGGGAGCGGGGTCTCGACGTACCCGAGGAGGTCGAGCGGGCCGCGACCGGCGCGGAGGCCGCCGGGCGGACGGCGATCCTGGCCGGCTGGGACGGGCGGGCCCGGGGCGTGCTCGCGGTGGCCGACGCGGTGAAGCCGACCAGCCGGGCGGCGGTCGCTCGGCTGCGTGAGCTGGGCCTGAGGCCGGTGCTGCTCACCGGCGACAACATCACAGTGGCGACGGCGGTGGCCGCCGAGGTCGGCATCGACGAGGTGATCGCGGAGGTGCTGCCCGCCGACAAGGTCGGCGTGGTCGAGCGGCTCCAGCGCGAGGGCCGGGTGGTCGCCATGGTCGGTGACGGGGTCAACGACGCCGCCGCGCTGGCCCGGGCCGACCTCGGGCTGGCCACGGGCACCGGCACGGACGCGGCCATCGAGGCGGCCGACCTGACGCTGGTGCGGGGCGACCTGATGGCCGCCGCGGACGCGATCCGGCTCTCCCGGCGGACGCTGGCGATCATCAAGGGCAACCTGTTCTGGGCGTTCGCCTACAACGTCGCGGCGCTGCCGCTGGCGGCGGCCGGGCTGCTCAACCCGATGCTCGCCGGGGCGGCGATGGCGTTCTCGTCGGTGTTCGTGGTGGGTAACAGCCTCCGGCTGCGGCGCTTCCGCCCGATCGGGTGAGGGGATTGAGCGGACGGCCGCCGGGGTAACCAGTTGTCGTCAGGCAATCGCACCAGTGGAGGTCATCATGGGTCTCGACGACAAGATCGACAACACGTCGCAGGACACCGCGGGCAAGGTCAAGGAGGGCATCGGCCGGGCGACCGACAACGAGCGCCTCGAGGCCGAGGGCCGCAACGACCAGGCCGGCGCCAAGCTCAAGCAGGCCGCCGAGAAGGTCAAGGACGCCTTCAAGAGCTGAGTACGCGACGCACACCACCGGGTCGGCCCACGGGCCGGCCCGGAGTGCTGTCCAGGCGCGGGTCAGCGCGGCCGGTCACCGGCCAGCCGTGCCGCGCGTACCTCCAGATGACGCCGCTCCGGCATGCTCGTGGTGGCCCGCGCGGCGGCCAGGTACGCGGCGCGGGCCCCCGTACGGTCACCGGCCATGTCGAGCAGGTGCGCGCGGACGGCGGCGAGCCGGTGGTGACCCGCCGTCCGGTCGTCGGTGTCGAGCGTGGCCAGCAGCGCCAGCCCGGCACGCGGCCCGTCCACCATGGCCACCGCGACGGCCTGGTTGAGCGTGACCATCGGGTTCGGCGCGACCCGCGCCAGCACCCGGTAGAGCGCGACGATCTGCCGCCAGTCGGTGTCCTCGGCGGTGGGCGCCTCCGCGTGCACCGCGGCGATCGCCGCCTGCACCTGGTACGGCCCCGGCGCCGACCAGGTGAGCGCCTCGGTCACCAGCGCCACCCCCTCGGCGACGGCGTCCCGGTCCCATCGGCTGCGGTCCTGCTCGGCCAGCGGCACCAGCTCACCGTCCGGCCCGGTACGGGCGGACCGGTGCGCGTCGGTGAGCAGCATCAGCGCCAGCAACCCGGCCACCTCGCCGTCGTCCGGGAGCAGCCGGCGCAGCTCCCGGGTCAGCCGGATCGCGTCGGCGGTCAGCTCGGCCCGGTGCAGCGCCTCGCCGCTGGACGCGGTGTAGCCCTCGTTGAAGGTCAGATAGAGCACCCGCAGCACGGAGGCGAGCCGTTCGTCCCGGTCGGCCGGCGACGGCAGTGTGAAGCGCGCGCGGGCCGCCTCGATCCGCTGCTTCGCGCGGCGGATCCGCTGGCTCATCGTCGCCTCCGGCACCAGGTAAGCACGGGCGATCTCGGCCGTGCTCAACCCGCCCACGGCACGCAGCGTCAGCGCCACCTGTCCGCTCACCGGCAACGCCGGATGGCAGCAGAGAAACAGCAGCCGCAACGTGTCGTCCCCGCTCGGCGGCTCCTCGTCGGCGGGCGGGGCGACCGTCGCGTACGCGGGCTGCCGGACCGCCACCGCCACCTCGCGTTCCCGGCGGGCGTGCTCGCTGCGCCACTCGTCGGTGAGCCGCCGGGTGGCGACGGTGACCAGCCAGGAGCGGGGATGGTCGGGCACGCCCTGTGCCGGCCACTGCACGGCGGCGGCGAGCAGCGCCTCCTGCACCGCGTCCTCGCAGGCGGAGAACTGGCCGTGGCGGCGGACGAGCACGCCGAGGACCTGCGGCGCGAGCGTACGCAGCAGATCCTCGATCGCAGGTGTCACATCTCCGTCCCGGCCTGCTCCATCACCGCGCGCACCTCCAGCACCCCGAAACCGTGCCGTACGTCCGGCCAGCGCGCGGCGATCTCGGCGGCCCGTTCCGGGGTCTCGCAGTCGACGGTCAGGTAGCCGGCGAACTGCTCCTTGCTCTCCATGAACGGCCCGTCGGTGATCTCGGCGCCGCCGCCGGCTGCCGGACGGGCGGTGCGGGCCTGCGACGGGTGCGCCAGCGCCTCCCCGCCGACCAGCTCGCCGGACTCGGTCAGCTCCTTCATGATCTCGTCGACCTCACCGAAGATCGCGGTGCGTTCCGCTTCGGACAGCTCCTCCACGAAGCCGGGCCGGTTCCAGATCAGCAGCATGTACTTCACTGTGCACTCCTCGGATGCGGGCCACCGGCGGTGGCGCCTCGCAGACGGGTCGGAGCCGGTCCGCCCGATCCGACATCATCCCCCGGGAAAGGTCAGCTGCCCCCGCGGAGCGGACGGCGTGCCGGGCGGCCCGGGTCGAGTGAGGCCCGGTCGGCCGCGCTGGTGCCGGAGACCCAGCCCTGCTCGTCGCGCACCTGCAGCCGGTGCCGGGTGGTGCCGGGAAAGAGCTGGTCGACGCGTTCCCGGACGGCGTCCGAGCGGGCCGCGAGCACCGGCAGCAGCCGGTCGTCGGCCAGTTCCTCGGCCGCCGCCGCGCTCGCCGCCCGCAGCCGGTCGCCGATACGCAGCGCGAACGCGTTGAGGAACGACTCGTCGAAGCCCTTGGTGCGCCGCCCGCCGGCCCGGCCGCGCTCGCCCCGGCCGCGCAACATCGCGGCGGTGGCCTGCACGAGCAGCGACGTGTGCAACAGCTCGACCGCCGCCAGATCGGCCGGGAAGCCGAGGACCGTGGCGAAGCCCAGGTCGTCGGACCAGACCGACTCGCACCGGTTCGCCGCCGCCACCTCCTGGATCAGCAGCGCCTTCGCGGCCGCGTACGGGGCGTCGACGCCGATCCGCACGCCGCCCGGGCCGCCGGAGCGCTCGGCCCCGGCGTCGAGCAGCGCCGCGTCGATGCTGTGCCGGGCCATCAGCTCCTGCGCCTTCGCGGTGAACGCCTCCGCCTCGGCCGGGTAGCCGGTCGACTCGGCCTTGGCGAGCAGTGCGCGTACCCGGTCGAGCATCCGCGAACCGCTCGGCGTCGCGGCGGCGAGTGCGGTGCCCGCCGAGCCGGGTGGCGGTCGGAGCGCTGCGATCGGCGGCAGCCCCGCCACCAGGACGACCGCTTCCACGGCGTCCCGCAGTGCGGTGATCCGGTCGCCGTCGGCCCGCCGGTCCAGCCAGCCCGCGTCGTCGTCCCAGCGGGCGCCGGTCTCGGTGAGCTGGTCGTCGAACCAGGCGGGGACCGGCGCGGGCAGGGTGCGCCGCTGCGCGGCCATGACGTCGCGCAGCAGCCGCGCGCCGCGCGAGGTGAGCCGCCGGGTGGCGAGCCGGTCCAGGTCGGTGGGCTGCCAGCCACGCGGCCAGAGCCGGCCCACGTCGCGGGTGAGCCGGGCGAGCAGCGCCGCGTCCACCGCCGCGCCGTCGGCCACGACGAGCCCGTCGAGGGCTCGCTCGGCAGCGCGTACGTCGGTGCCGCGTGCGCTCGCGACGGCGGCGTCGAGCAGTCGCTCGGCTGGTGACACGGGTGGCTCTCCCTGGACTCCGACAGGCGGCAGGTCGTCCACCCCGGCACCGACGGTACCCGGCCCGCCCGTTCAACCGTCCGGGCCTGCCGTCCGTACTCCTGCCCGGAGCGGGGCGGCGCGACGGACGGAGATCGACGTGGGTGGGCGCGACAGGGGGCTGCATCGGCGGACTGGCGGCCGGCCGGGCAGTCAGCGGGAGAACGAGGCCCAGATGTTCTTGGTCTTCTCGGTGGCGTACCAGCCCACGTCGAGCGAGACCGACTGGGCCAGGAACAGGCCCCGGCCGCCCGAGTCCATCGGGCGGACGTCGCTCAACTCCGGCACGGTCCGCACGTCGTGGTCGGCCACGTCGAGCAGGAACCGGTCGTCGGTGGCGAGCAGCGTGACGATGGTCGGCGGCCGGCCGTGCCGCAGCGCGTTGCTGGCCAATTCGGTGGCCACGAGCACGACCAGGTGCGGCACCTCGTCCAGATCCTCGCCCTGCACCAGCCCGTGCCGGTTCAGCGCGTCACGGAGCGAGGCGCGCAGCTCGCGCAGATCCTCGGGACTGTCCAGCACCCACTGCTCCAGCTCGGTGGCCTGTGGCGGCGGCGGCGAGGTGCGCAACTGTCCCATGATCTGTCCTTACCCTGCGTAGCCGTTCGCTAAGCAGGTCAGCGCCGCAGCAGCGCGAACACGCCCCAGCCCAGGTACTCGCGCTGGAAGCGGACATACCGCAGCGGATCCTCGGTCAGCTCCCGCCGCAGCTCCGGGGCCAGTTCGTCGTCCGGGTGGGCGTCCAGCCAGCGGCGCAGGTTCAGCCAGTGCGCGGCGGCGTACCGGTCCCAACTGTCCTGGTCGGCGAGGACCATCTCGACCAGGTCCCAACCGCACTCGCCGAACGACTCGACCAGGCCGGGCAGATCCTTGAACTCGTCGCGGGACCGGGCGTGGGAGCCGGCGACCGCCTCGTCGTCCGGCGGGTCACGCCGCCAGTAGGGCTCGCCGACGAGCGCCATGCCGCCCGGCCGCAACGCCCGGCCGAGCAGGTCGAGCGTCCCGGGCACCCCGCCGCCGATCCAGGTCGCGCCGACGCAGGCGGCCACGTCGACCGGCCGTTCCGGTGTGTACGCCGCGGCGTCGCCGTGCACGAAACGTACCCGGTCGGCCACGCCGAGTGCGGTGGCGCGCTCGCGAGCGGCGGTGGTGAAGGCGGTGCTGATGTCGACCCCGGTGCCGGCGATCCCGTGGTCGCGGGCCCAGGTGCAGAGCAGTTCGCCCTTCCCGCTGCACAGGTCGAGCAGCTCGTCGCCGGGGCGCAACCGGATCGCCCGGCCCAGCGTGGCCAGCTTGACGTCGTCGATCGGATTGAGGATGCGCAGCTCGCCCTCGCGGATGGTGAACTGGCGCGGCAGGTCCGGTGAGGTCATCCGTGGAGGGTGCCGCCGCCCCGTGACGCGGAGCAACGGAATTCCGGTCTGGGCCGGTCCGGGTCTCCTGCGGTACGGTCACCGCATGGTGGTCGAGGAACACTGGTGGAACGGCGTCAGCAACCCTCGTGGACGGCGTGACGTCTACATCCGCACCGACGGAAGCCAGTGGCAGGTGCAGGCGCAGATCGGCGGGGCGTCCGGCCGGTCCAAGATTCAGCAGTGTCCGAGCCGTGGCTCGGCGAGCATCCTCGCCGGGGCGTGGCGCGCGAGCGGCTCCGGCTGGCGGGCGATGCCGCGCTGATCTCACGCTCAGTCACGAGGTCCGTGCACCGCGCGATCGACGAGTGATTCGGCGACCTCCCGCAGTTTGCGGTTGGAGTCCTGCGACACCCGGGCCAGGATGGCGAACGCCTCGTCGGCCGAGCAGCGTCGCTGCCCCATGATGATGCCCTTCGCCTGCTCGATCACGGCCCGGCTCTGCATCGCCTCCTGCATCTGCTGCGCCAGCGTGGCGGTGCTCTCGTAGAGGTGGACGTTCGCCAGCGCGATGGCGGCGTACCCGGCCAGTGTCTGTGCCAGCTCGACCTGCCGGTCGAGGACGCCCGGCGACGCGCCGTAGATGTTCAGCGCGCCGACCACCGCCTCCTGGATGGGCAGCCCGATCGACAGCGAACTGGCGGCGCCCGCCTCGTGCGCCCGGGCCGCCCACTCCGGCCAGCGACTCTCCGCCGCCATGTCCGGCACCAGCATGGCGGTGCCGGTGGTGGCGGCGTCCAGGCACGGGCCGCGGCCGTGCGCGTACTGCCACTCGTCGAGGGTCAGCGCCAGCTCACCGGTATACGCGGCGGTGTGCGCCTGCGTGCCCTGGACCAGGGTGACCGAGACCTCGGCGGTCCCGGGCAGGGTGTCCTTGGCGACCTGGGCGATGGTCGACAACACCACGTCGAGGTCGACTTCGTCGTACTTGATCCGACCGAGTCTGATCAAGGCTGCGGCGAGGTCGGGATGGGCCTGCGGCATGAGCTGTGACGTCCTTGTGCGAAGCGACGCCGCCGGCCCGGTCCGGGCGCGACGGCTGGTGGCGGGGGTCGGCCCGTGGTGACGGACCAGCGTCCCGATTCCGGCATGGATCGGGACCGGCGCCGCTTCTTGACGCTCGTTCGTGACGTCCCGGACGGGACGTCGACTACCGGGACAACTCTACGACCCGAACCGGGTGGGTACGACGGGACGTGCCGACCCGTCGTCGGCGGCCGGCAGCGCGGGGCGATCGACGACCTCGAACGCGGTGAGTGTGCCGGTGACGCCGAGGACGCGCCGTACCACCGGAGAGGGCCGGTGCAGGATCAGCCGCCGCCCGTGCCGGACGAGCATCCGCTGCGCCAGCACCAGCGCGCTGGTGCCGTACGCGCCGAAGAAGCTGACGTCCGACAGGTCGACCACCACGAGTGGGGCGGACGCCGCGACGGTGGTCTCCACGAGTTCCGTGAGCAGGTGCGCGTTGCTGAGGTCCACCTCGCCGGCCACCGAGATCCGGGTCACGTCGGTGCCTAGGTGGCAGCTCAGCCACATGATCGGCTGTTCGTCGGACACGGCACCCCCACCTCAGCATTTGAGGAGCTCGTGGCGGGACTCGCCGCGAGCAGGAGGGCGCATGTCTTGACCCGCACCCAACATACGTCGGCCGGGTGGACATCGCAGCGTGGGACGCGTTCGGATCCGCCCGTGCCGGGTACCGTCAGCGGAACGACAGGCGCCGATGAGCCCGCCAGGACAGGACACGAGGATGGAATCCGCCCGCATGGACCCCGCCGACGCCCTCGCGGAGCTGAGCCGGATCCGGCTCGACGAGGTGGCGCTCGACGACGTCCTGGCACGCGTCGCCGAACTGGCGAACCGGGCGGTGCCGGGCAGCGCACACGTGTCCGTCTCCCTGGTGCAGGCGGGCGCGAACCGCGCGATCGCCTACACCAGCGCCCTGGCCCGCAGCCTCGACGAGTGGCAGTACGAGCACGACGACGGCCCATGCCTGGACGCCTCGGTGAGCGGGGTGAGCCTCTCGCTGCCCGACCTGGCCGACGAGCCGCGCTGGCCGGACTGGGCGGCGCGGGCCCGGGCGGAGGGCGTGCAGAGTTCGCTGTCGATCGGTTTGCCGATCCAGGAGGCGGTCACCGGGGCACTCAACGTCTACGGGGGCACGACCCATGCGTTCGACGCGTCGTCGATCGAGGTGGCGGAGGAGTTCGCCGCGTACGCGGCGGTGGCGCTCGCCAACGCGCACCTCTACGAGAGCACCGCGACGCTGGCCCGGCAGATGCAGGAGGCGATGCGCAGCAGGGCCGTGATCGAACAGGCCAAGGGCATCATCATGGGACAGCGGCGTTGCTCGGCCGAGGAGGCGTTCACGCTGCTGGCCAAGCTCTCCCAGGACTCGAACCGCAAGCTGCGCGAGGTGGCCGAGGCGCTCGTCTCCCGCGCCGCCACCCGCTGAGGTCCACGGCTGGACCGCCGGGCGTGAAACCGCGCTGAAACCGCGAGCGGCCGGGGCGCGTCCTGGTGACGGCGGGCGCCGTCCGGGGCGTACGCCGCTGTGGTGGCCGACCTGCGCGCGGTCGCAGCGGTGGCCGCGCTGGGTGCGGCGGTCTTCGTCGGGTTCCTCGCGCACCGCTACGGCCAGCTGACCGGCCCGGGCGTGCTCGGCGCCGGGTACCGCCACCTGCGGTCGATCGGCTGCGCGGCCGATCCGGTGACCCGGATCACCGGCCACGGAGACGGCGTGAAAAGCGCGTCAAGAAACCGCGGCCCCGCGTGATGGTCGCGTCAAAGCCCCTGTCCGTCCGGCTGACACGGCGTTGTGATTGCTCGGCGCGGCCGGGAAGCGGTCGCGAGGACATCTTCCGCTAGGAGAGATCAGCCGTGTCTGACGTGCTGTTCGTGTTGCTGACGGTGGGGCTGTTCGCGGCTCTCGCCCTCGTGGTGAGGGGTGTGGAGAAGCTGTGAGCGCCGTCAACGCCGTCGGCCTGGTGCTGGCGATCGGCCTGGGCGTGTTCCTGGTCGTCGCCCTGCTGTTCCCGGAGCGCTTCTGATGAGCATGACGACAGCCGGCGTGCTCTTCGTCCTGTCGCTGGTGGCGGCGCTCGTCGCCGTGCACCGGCCGTTCGGCGACTACATGCACCGCGTGGTCGCCGGAACCCGGTCGTCCCTCCCCGAGCGGGGGATCTACCGCCTGGTCGGGGTCAACCCGGCCGCCGAGCAGACCTGGGGCGTGTACGCCCGCTCGGTGCTGGCCTTCTCGGCCGTCTCCGTGCTGTTCCTGTACGCGTTCCAGCGCCTGCAGAACCACCTGTGGCTCTCGCTGGGACTCGACCCGGTGGTGTCGCACGGCGCCTGGAACACCGCTGTGTCGTTCGTGACCAACACGAACTGGCAGTGGTACTCGGGTGAGTCGACGATGGGCCACCTGGTGCAGATGGCCGGTCTGGCGGTGCAGAACTTCGTCTCGGCCGCGGTCGGCATCGCCGTGGCGGTGGCGCTGGTCCGGGGCTTCGCCCGCAGCCGCACCGGCGAGCTGGGCAACTTCTGGGTCGACCTGACCCGGGTCACGCTGCGGATCCTGCTTCCGATCGCGGTGCTCGGCGCGCTCGCGCTGATGCTCGGCGGCGTGGTGCAGAACCTGTCCGGCGGGACCGACGTGACCACGCTGACCGGAGGCACCCAGACCGTCACCGGCGGGCCGGTGGCGAGCCAGGAGGTCATCAAGGAGCTGGGCACCAACGGCGGCGGCTTCTACAACGTCAACAGTGCCCACCCGTTCGAGAACCCGACCACGTGGACGAACTGGCTGGAGATCTTCCTGATCCTGCTGATCCCGTTCAGCCTGCCCCGGGTCTTCGGCCGGATGGTGGGGCAGAAGCGGCAGGGCTACGCGATCGTCGCCGTGATGGCGATCCTGGCGCTCGCCAGCATCACCCTCACCAACGTCTTCGAACTGACCGGCAACGGCACGGTGCCGCAGGCGGTCGGCGCGGCGCTGGAGGGCAAGGAGGTGCGCTTCGACGTGTCGAACTCGGCCACGTTCGCGGCGGCCACCACGCTCACCTCGACCGGCGCCGTCAACTCGTTCCACGACTCGTACACCGCGCTGGGCGGCATGACGGTGCTCGGCAACATGATGCTCGGCGAGGTCGCCCCCGGCGGGGTCGGCGCCGGCCTGTACGGGCTGCTGATCCTCGCGGTGATCACGGTGTTCGTGGCCGGCCTGATGGTCGGGCGCACCCCGGAGTACCTGGGCAAGAAGATCGGCTCGCGCGAGATCAAGTTCGCCTCGATGTACTTCCTGATCACCCCGGCGCTGGTGCTCACCGGCACCGCCGCCGCGTTCGCCACCGGCAACGCCTCGACAGCGCTCAACGTCGGGCCGCACGGGCTGTCCGAAGTGCTCTACGCGTTCACCTCGGCGAGCAACAACAACGGCTCCGCGTTCGCCGGCATCACGGTGAGCACGCCGTGGTGGAACATCGCGCTCGGGCTCTGCATGCTGCTCGGCCGGTTCCTGCCGATCATCTTCGTGCTCGCGCTGGCCGGCTCGCTGGCCCGCCAGCAACCCACACCCGCCTCCGAGGGCACCCTGCCGACCCACCGGCCGCTGTTCGTCGGCATGGTCGTCGGCGTCACGGTGGTCCTCGTCGCGCTCACCTTCCTCCCCGCACTCGCGCTCGGCCCGCTGGCCGAAGGGCTGTGACCACCATGAGAGACAAGGACATGACCGCACCTGTTCAGACCGCCGACGCGCCGGTACCCGGCACACCCGACCGCCGGGACAACCGGGTCGGCGGCGGGCTGCTCGATCCTCGCCAGTTGCTCCGGTCGCTGCCGGACGCGCTGCGCAAGCTCGACCCGCGCACGCTCTGGCGTAACCCGGTGATGCTGATCGTGGAGATCGGGGCGCTGTTCACCACCGTGCTCGCGGTGGCCGACCCGTCGGTCTTCGCGGTCGCGATCACCGTCTGGCTCTGGCTCACCGTGATCTTCGCGAACCTGGCCGAGGCGGTCGCCGAGGGGCGCGGCAAGGCGCAGGCCGACACGCTGCGCCGGGCCAAGCAGGACACCATCGCCACCCGCCTGGTCGGCTGGACGCCGGGTGCCGCCGCGAACGCGTACCGGGACGAGGCGGTGCCCGCGCCGCAACTGCGGCAGGGCGACGTCGTCCTGGTCGAGGCGGGGCAGGTCATCCCCGGCGACGGCGACGTGGTGGAGGGCATCGCCAGCGTCGACGAGTCGGCGATCACCGGCGAGTCCGCCCCGGTGATCCGGGAGTCCGGCGGCGACCGCAGCGCGGTCACCGGCGGCACGAGGGTGCTCTCCGACCGGATCGTCGTCCGGATCACGCAGAAGCCGGGCGAGAGCTTCATCGACCGGATGATCGCGCTGGTCGAGGGCGCCAACCGGCAGAAGACGCCGAACGAGATCGCGCTCAACATCCTGCTGGCCGCGCTGACGGTCATCTTCCTGCTCGCCGTCGTCACGCTCCAGCCCATGGCGATCTTCGCCAAGGGCTACCAGGCCGCCGCGCCGGACACCGCGGCGATCACCGACTCCGGCGTCACCGGCGTCGTCCTGGTCTCGCTGCTGGTCTGCCTCATCCCGACCACCATCGGCGCGCTGCTGTCCGCGATCGGCATCGCCGGCATGGACCGGCTCGTGCAGCGCAACGTCCTCGCCATGAGCGGCCGGGCGGTCGAGGCGGCGGGCGACGTCAACACGCTGCTGCTGGACAAGACCGGCACGATCACGCTCGGCAACCGGCAGGCCGCCGAGTTCCTGCCGGTGACCGGCGTGGACGCGGCCACGCTCGCCGACGCGGCGCAACTGTCCAGCCTGGCCGACGAGACCCCCGAGGGCCGCTCGGTGGTGGTGCTCGCCAAGAACGAGTTCGGGCTGCGCGAGCGCGAGCCCGGCCTCATCCCGCACGCCACGTTCGTGCCGTTCACCGCGCAGACGCGGATGAGCGGCGTCGACCTCGACACCGACGGCGACGTCCGGCACATCCGCAAGGGCGCCGCCGCCGCGGTGATGAAGTGGGTACGCGAGAACGGCGGCCACCCGACCGAGCAGGTCGGTGAGCTGGTCGACGCGATCAGCGGCACCGGCGGCACGCCGCTCGTGGTGGCCGAGCACGTGGCCGGTGAACCGGCTCGGGCGCTCGGCGTCATCCACCTCAAGGACGTGGTCAAGGCCGGGATGCGGGAGCGCTTCGACGAGATGCGCCGGATGGGCATCCGGACCGTGATGATCACCGGCGACAACCCGCGTACCGCGAAGGCGATCGCCGACGAGGCGGGCGTGGACGACTTCCTCGCCGAGGCCACGCCGGAGGACAAGCTCGCGCTGATCAAGAAGGAGCAGGAGGGCGGCCGGCTCGTCGCCATGACCGGCGACGGCACCAACGACGCGCCCGCGCTGGCCCAGGCGGACGTCGGCGTCGCCATGAACACCGGCACGTCGGCCGCGAAGGAGGCCGGCAACATGGTCGACCTCGACTCCGACCCGACCAAGCTGATCGAGATCGTGGAGATCGGCAAGCAGTTGCTGATCACCCGGGGCGCGCTGACGACGTTCAGCATCGCCAACGACATCGCGAAGTACTTCGCGATCATCCCGGCCATGTTCGCCGGCATCTACCCCGCGCTGGACCGGCTCAACATCATGCGCCTGGCCAGCCCCGAGTCGGCGATCCTCTCCGCCGTCGTCTTCAACGCGATAGTCATCGTGGCGTTGATCCCGCTGGCCCTGCGCGGCGTGCGCTACCGGCCGGCCAGCGCCTCGACGCTGCTGCGCCGCAACCTGTGGCTCTACGGCCTCGGCGGCATCGTGGTGCCGTTCGTCGGCATCAAGCTCATCGACCTGCTCGTCCAGTTCGTCCCAGGGATCTCGTGATGCGCCTTCCCAGTTGGCTCTCCCAGCACCTGGCCGCCCTGCGCGCGGTGCTCGTCTTCACCGTGCTGCTCGGCCTGGTCTACCCGCTCGCCCTGGTCGCCGTGGGCCGGCTCCCCGGCCTCGACGGCAAGGCGGACGGCTCACTCGTCACAGCCGGCGGGAAGACCGTCGGCAGCTCGCTGCTCGGCCAGTCCTTCACCGACGCGGACGGCAACCCCGTCCCGCGCTACTTCCAGTCCCGCCCGTCGGCCGCCGGGGACGGCTACGACCCGACCTCCACCGCGGCGAGCAACCTCGGCCCGGAGAGCGTGGTGGACACGCTCACCGGCGACGAGGAGACCTCGGCGCAGAGCCTGCTCACCCAGGTCTGCGCGCGCAGCAAGGCGGTCGGTGAGCTGGACGGCGTGGACGGGCGGCTCCCGTACTGCACCTCGGACGGGGTGGGCGCGGTGCTCGCCGTGTTCCGCGCCGACGGTCTCACCGGCCGGATCACCCGCGTGGTGAGCGTCAACCAGGTCGCTCCCGCGACGCCGTTCGTCACCAGCTACCAGGGCGTGCCGGTGGAACTGGCGAAGCCGGGTGAGGACTACGTCGCCGCCGGCGGACTGGTCACTCCGATCCGTGGCGACGCCCCCGCCGAACCGGCGGTGCCGGCCGACGCGGTCACCGCCAGCGGCAGCGGCCTCGACCCGCACATCTCCCCGGAGTACGCCCGGATCCAGGTGGCCCGCGTGGCGCGGGAGCGTGGCGCGGACCCGGCGGCGGTGCGGCGGCTGGTCGCGGAGCACACCACCGGCCGGGCGCTGGGCTTCATGGGCGGGCCCGGCGTGAACGTGCTGGAACTCAACCTCGCGTTGGACGAGGCGTTCCCGGCGCGCTGACGGAGGCGTTAAGAAGGGCCCCCTCCACCTCGCGAGGCGTTAACAGGGGGCCCTTCCTTGCACTGGGGGAGGATGGGGGTCGTGGGCAGGGGTGAACTGCGGATCTATCTCGGGGCAGCTCCGGGCGTCGGCAAGACGTACGCCATGCTCGAGGAGGCCCAGCGCCGGGCCGAGCGCGGCACCGACGTGGTGATCGGCCTGGTCGAGACGCACGGGCGCCGGCACACCGCCGGGATGATCGGCGACCTGGAGGTGGTGCCGCGCCGGTCGATGACCTACCGGGGCGTCGACTTCACCGAGATGGGCCTGGACGCGGTGCTGGCCCGGCGGCCCGAGGTGGTCGTGGTGGACGAGCTGGCCCACACCAACGTGCCCGGCTCCCGTCACGACAAGCGCTGGCAGGACGTGCAGGAGCTGCTCGACGCCGGGATCAGCGTGCTCTCCACCGTCAACGTGCAGCACCTGGAGTCGCTCAACGACGTGGTCGCGCAGATCACCGGCACCACCCAGCGGGAGACCGTGCCGGACCAGGTGGTCCGGGCCGCCGAGCAGGTCGAGCTGGTGGACATGACGCCGGAGGCGCTGCGCCGCCGGATGGCGCACGGCAACATCTACCGGCCCGACAAGATCGACGCCGCGCTCGGCAACTACTTCCGGGTCGGCAACCTCACCGCGTTGCGCGAGCTGGCGCTGCTCTGGCTGGCCGGCAAGGTCGACGAGCAGCTCGACGCGTACCGGGCCCAGCAGGGCATCTCCGACACCTGGGAGGCGCGGGAACGGGTCGTCGTCGCCCTGACCGGCGGCCCCGAGGGCGAGACGCTGATCCGCCGCGCCGCCCGGATCGCCGCCCGCAGCAAGGGCGCCGACCTGCTCGCCGTGCACGTGGCCCGCAGCGACGGGCTCGCCGGCGCCGACCCGGCCCAACTCGCCCGGCAGCGGGTGCTGGTGGAGAGCCTCGGCGGCACGTACCACCAGGTGCTCGGCACCGACATCCCGGCGGCGCTGCTCGACTTGGCCCGGGGCGTCAACGCCACCCAGCTCGTGCTCGGCGCGAGCCGCCGGGGCCGGTTCGCGCAGGTGTTCGCCCGGGGCGTCGGGGTGACCACCACCGCGCTGTCCGGCCCGATCGACGTACACCTGGTCACCCACCCCGAGGCGGGGCGCGGACGCCGGGGCGCGTCGGTGCCCGCCGCCCTGTCGCGGCGCCGGCGACTGATCGGGTACGCGCTCGCGGTGCTCGGCATGCCCCTGCTCACGCTCGTGCTGCGGACGCTGCCCGACCTCACCCTCACCAACGACATCCTGCTGTTCCTCGCCGGTGTGGTGGGCGTGGCGCTGGTCGGCGGCCTGTGGCCCGCGCTGGTCGCCGCGCTCGGCGGCTCGCTGCTGCTCAACTGGT
The DNA here is from genome assembly GCF_019038635.1 of Micromonospora sp. WMMB482. Taxonomy (NCBI): domain Bacteria; kingdom Bacillati; phylum Actinomycetota; class Actinomycetes; order Micromonosporales; family Micromonosporaceae; genus Micromonospora; species Micromonospora sp. WMMB482. Next base: position 2,991,792 of record NZ_JAHOPD010000020.1, read on the forward strand.
TCTTCACCCCGCCGTACCGGACGCTGACCATCGCCGAGGCGGACAACCTGCTCGCCCTGGGCGTGTTCGTCGGCGTCGCCATCGCGGTGAGCTGGGTGGTCGACGTGGCGGCCCGGCGCACCCGGGAGGCGGCCCGGGCCTCCGCCGACGCGCAGACCCTCGCCACCGTCGCGGGCAGCGTGCTGCGCGGCGAGCGGCCGTTGCCCGCGCTGCTGGACCGGTTGCGGGAGACGTTCGGGCTGCGCGCGGTCAGTGTGCTGGAACTGACCGACGAGGCCGGGGGACGCCCGGCGCGCGCCCGGCAGGCGGACGCCTGGCGGGTGGCGGCGAGCGTCGGCGAGCGGCCGCCGGGCAGCCCGAGCGCGGGCGAGACGGTGGTGCCGGTGGACGACCGGCTCAGCGTGGTGCTCGCCGGCCGGCGGCTGGAGGCGGCCGACCGGCGGGTGGTCGAGGCGTTCGCCGCTCAGGCCGCCGTCGCGCTGCGCCAGGAGCGGCTGGCCGCGGAGGCCGCCACCGCGCGCCCGCTGGCAGCCGCCGACCGGATGCGGACCGCGCTGCTCGCGGCCGTCAGCCACGACCTGCGTACGCCGCTGGCGTCGGCCAAGGCCGCGGTGAGCAGCCTGCGCAGCCATGACGTCGAGTTCGACGCGGACGACCGGGAGGAGCTGCTCGCCACCGCCGACGAGTCGCTGGACCGGCTGGGCCGGCTGGTGGCGAACCTGCTCGACATGAGCCGGTTGCAGGCCGGCGCGCTGGGCGTGAGCGCCACCGCGATCGGGCTGGAGGACGCCGTACCCCGGGCCCTCGACGAACTGGGCGCGGCGGCGGCCGAGGTGACCACCGACATCCCGGCCGACCTGCCGGCGGCGCTGGCCGACCCGGGCCTGCTGGAGCGGGTGCTGGTCAACATCGTGGCGAACGCGCTGCGGCACAGCCCGCCCGGCCGGCCGCCGGCGATCACCGGCAGCGCACACGCCGGGCAGGTCGAGCTTCGGGTGATCGACACCGGTCCGGGCATCCCGGAGGACCAGTGGGAGCATGTCTTCCTGCCGTTCCAGCGCCTCGGCGACCGGGACAACCAGACCGGGGTGGGCCTGGGGCTGGCGCTGTCCCGGGGACTGGCCGAGGCGATGGGTGGCAGCATCACCCCCGAGACCACACCCGGCGGCGGGCTCACCATGGTGCTGCGGCTGCCGGCCGCCACGCAGCCGGAGGGGCCGCCGGAATGACCCGGATCCTGGTCGTCGACGACGAGCCGCAGATCCTCCGCGCGCTGCGGATCAACCTGCGCGCCCGGGGCTACGACGTCGAGGTGGCCGACAGCGGCGCCGCGGCGCTCAAGGCCGCCGCCGGGCACCCGCCGGACCTGGTGGTGCTCGACCTCGGCCTGCCCGACCTGGACGGCACCGAGGTCATCCGGGGCCTGCGCGGCTGGACCGCCGTGCCGATCATCGTGCTCTCCGGGCGGGCCGGCAGCGAGGACAAGGTGGCCGCGCTCGACGCGGGCGCGGACGACTACGTCACCAAGCCCTTCGGGGTGGACGAGTTGCTGGCCCGCATCCGGGCGGTGACCCGGCGGCTGGCCCCGGCCACGCCCGCCGTGCCCGCGCTGCGGATCGGCCGCAACACCGTCGACCTGGCCGACCGGACCGTCACCCGGGACGACGGCGTCGAGGTCAAGCTGACCCCCACCCAGTGGGCCATGCTGGAGAAGCTGCTGCGCAACCCGGGCAAGCTGGTCAGCCAGCGCCAGTTGCTGCACGACGTGTGGGGACCGGAGTACCACCACGAGACGAACTACCTGCGGCAGTACATGGCCCAGTTGCGGCGCAAGCTGGAGGACGACCCGGCCCGGCCGCGCCACCTGATCACCGAGCCGGGCATGGGCTACCGCTACCGCCCCTGACGTTTGCGCGTGCGCCGGCGGGGGACTCGGCGACCCGGCCGAGCAGCGGGGAGGGGCATGGCGGACAACCGGTCCTCGGAGGGGTTCGGCCGGCGCCTGGACGAGCACGCCATCGACGCCGGCGCGGCCGAACCCGAGCGCCCCGACGGGCTGGTCGACAGCGGCGTCTACGTCGACGGCGTACGCCGGGCGTCGCCGGCCGGTCTCGCCGACACGTTCCGCTGCCTGCAACAGCTCGACGACGCGATGGCCTGGATCGGGCTGCGCCGGCCGGGCCGCGAGCAGGTCGCCTCGCTGGCCGCCGAGTTCCAGCTTCCCGACCTGGCCGTCGAGGACGCGATCAACGCCCATCAGCGCCCCAAGCTGGAACGCTACGGCGACACACTGTTCGTGGTGCTGCGCGCCGCCCGCTACCTGGACGCGCGGGACGCGGTCGAGTTCGCCGAGCTGCACCTGTTCCTCGGCCCCGGATTCGTCATCACCGTGCGGCACGGCGGCACCCCGGACCTGGCCGGGGTACGGCGGCGGCTGGAGGCCGAACCGGAGGTGCTCGCGCTCGGCCCGGAAGCCGTGCTCTACGCCGTGCTCGACCGGGTGGTGGACGGCTACGCGCCGGTGGTCGCCGGGCTGGAGAACGACATCGACGAGATCGAGACCGAGGTGTTCGGGGGCGACCCGAACGCCAGCCGCCGCATCTACGAGCTGAGCCGCGAGGTGATCCAGTTCCAGCGGGCCGCCCGGCCGCTGCTGAAGGTGGTCGACGCGCTCACCGACGGCTTCGACAGGTACGGCACGGACGAGGAGCTGCGCCGCCGGCTGCGCGACGTGGCCGACCACCTGACCCAGGTGGTGGAGCGGGTGGACGGGTTCCGGCACCTGCTCCAGAACATCCTCACCGTCAACGCCACTCTGGTCTCACAGGCGCAGAACGAGGAGATGCGCAGCCTGACCGCGGCGAGCTTCGAGCAGAACGAGGAGATCAAACGGGTCTCCGCGTGGGCGGCGATCCTGTTCGCGCCCACCCTGATCGGCACCGTCTACGGGATGAACTTCACCCACATGCCGGAGCTGGACTGGCGGTTCGGCTACCTGTTCGCGGTCGTCCTGATGCTGGCCGTCTGCGGCGCGCTCTACCTGCTGTTCAAGCGCCGTGGCTGGCTGTGAGCGGGCCGGGTGCGCCCCGGCCCGAGCCGGCCGTCCGTGGTGATCCACTAGGGTGCCCGGGTGGCTACCACCCGTTGTTCGCGCGTGGTCCGGCTCCGGGGATCCGGAGGAGAGCGCTGATCGCCGCCAGCCCTCGGACCACTGATCAGGGTCGGTCATGACAGTTGTGTGACGAAAACGGATTCCGCGTTTGGCCGAGTGGTTGATCCGGGCAACCAGCGAGGCGCCAACACATCTGAGGGAAGGGACGCCTCTCGTGGAGATCACGGGCTTCTTCACCGCGCTCATCATCGGTCTCGTCATCGGTGCGCTCGGGCGCCTGGTGGTGCCGGGCAAGCAGAACATCCCGATCTGGCTGACCCTGCTCATCGGTGTGGTCGCCGCGTTCATCGGCACGCTCGTGGCCGGTGCGTTCGGCGTCGACGACACCGCCGGCATCGACTGGATCGAGCTGCTGCTCCAGGTCGGCTTCGCCGCCATCGGCGTCGTCGTCTTCGCCGGCCTCTACGGCCGCCGTCGAGTCTGAGACTGAAGGAAGGGCCCCTTCTTAACGCATTCTGCATAAGAAGGGGCCCTTCTTAACGCCTGTGCGGCTACTCCCGCCAGCCGGTCAGCTCGACGCCCCTGGCCAGCTCCACCCGGAAGCCGAGGGCGATCTCGCCGCTCTCACCCGGTGGCAGCGACAGCCGCCAGGTCAGCTCACCCAGCTCCGTACGCTCGGCCGGCGGCGGCGTCAGCGCGGTCTCGCGTACCGCCACCGCCTCGTCCCGGGACACCGGCAGCTGGTCCCGCACCTCGACAGTGGCCGGACGGGGCGTGTGGTTCGCCACCGTGATCCGGTACTCCACCTCCCGCCGCCGCGTCGACCCGAGCGCGGCCTTGCTCTCGGTACGCCGGGACAGCTTCCGCTCCACCCGCAGCCGGTCGTCCACCCCGAGCGCCAGCTCCGTCTCCTCGCCCGGCGCCCATGTCGTCAGCCTCGTCGCCGCCACGAAGTCCGCGCCGTGGAAGACCGACGCCGGGCCGGGCAGCAGCGTGTGGTCCGACGTGTTGCGTACCGTGGCGCGCAGGTGCGCCTCGGCGGCGCGCACCGGCACTGTGACGTGGTCCAGCCGGGCCGGCAGCTCCAGCACCGCGATCGTCACCCGGTGCGCGCTGCCGTCGGCCGGCACCGCCACCGGCCGGGCGGGCCGGTAGGTGGCCGCCGTCACGCCCTGCTCGACCTCGGCGACGCTCTCCCGCACCGCCGGCGCGGCGGACCGCGCCGCGCGGGGACGGCCCGCCGGCGCCGCGCCGGGCGCCGGGGGCGGCACCATGCCGCCGAACGACGCGGCCGACGCGGCCACCGGCGGGTGCGGGCGGAACCGGTCGAGATACCAGGGCGACAATTCGGGTACGCCGCTCGCTGCCGCCGGGCGGGCCGTGGAGAGCTGGAGGTCGCACTCCGGCCAGTCCTCCCCGGTGCCCTGGCTGACCAGGCCGAACCAGGTGACAGTCATGGTGTCCTCGACCAGCCGCAGGTCGTAGGAGGGCGTCCAGCGGGCGCCGTCCACCAGGTACGTCAGCTCCAGCTCCACCTCGGTGTCGTCGGCGTCCACCGAGACGGACACCTCGGCGGCCAGCCGGTCCGGCTCCCGCTTGCCGCGCGCCGCGTCCAGCTCCCGGTCGACGGCGGCCAGTTCCTCGGCCAGCTCGGTGCGCCGCCGGGCCAGCCCGCGCCGCCGGGCCCGTGACTCGGCGAGCTGACCGGACACCGAGTCGGTGAAGGTCGCGACGTCGGCCGGGGCCGCGTCACCCGCGGCCAGGGCGCGGGCGTACGTGCCACCGGCGCGCTCGGCCAGCCGGGCGAGGAAATCGCCGCGCTGCTCCTCGATCGCGTCGGTGTCGCCGACCTCGGCCAGCTCGTCCGCCAGGCCTCGGCGCCGCCGTTCCAGCTCGACCACCTGGGCGTCGGTGCTGCGGGGCTGCCGCCACGTGGTCACGTCCACCCCGAGCACCGTCACCGCGCCCCGGCCGGCCACCCGGATCGAGTCCCGGTGCAGGCCCAGCGGGAGCGGGGCGACGCGTACCCGATGGTCGCCGGCGGCCAACCGGACGCCGCCGCGGCGGGTGACCCGGGCGCGGTCCGGGTAGACGGTCACGCCGACGACAGGCGCATCGATCTCCACAGTGTCCACGGCGGCGAGGGTAGTTCAGCCACGCCCGCGACGCGCTACCGCAGTTGCAGCCGCTCGCCGGCGGCCGGGTGAGCGCTTGCGGGAGGCGATCGGGACGGATTTCTGGCACGGTGGACAAGAGATGCCGTCGCCGCGCGGTTGAGGGGGAGTGGTGGAGTTCTCGGTGACGACCAGGCAGGGGCGCGTCGGCCCGGTGATCGAGGTCGCCGGTGATCTGGACATGGCCACCGCGCCGCAGCTGCGCGACCGGCTGCTCGACGTGGTGGAGACCGGTGCCCGGACGGTGGTCGTCGACCTGACCCAGGTCGGGTTCGTGGACTCCAGCGGCCTGGGCGCGCTGGTGCTCGTCTACAAGAACCTGCGGGAGCGCGACGGCTGGCTCGGCCTGGCCGTCGTCCGCCAGTCGATCCGCAACGTCTTCTCGATCACCTCGGTGGACCGCGTCATCCCGCTCTTCGGCACCGTGCGGGAGGCCGAGGACGGCTCACCGGCGGCCGTGCGCTGAGGGCTCCTCGTCCGGACTGACGCGGGCGGTGTCGGCGCCGGCGGTGCTGCGCCGCGGCCCGTGGTCGCCGTACCAGTCGACGACGAGCAGCGTGGCGTCGTCGGTCAGCGCCGGCCCGGCGACCTCCAGCACCGCGTCGGACAGCGCCCGGACCGCCTCGCGGGGATGCAGGTGCGCGAGGCGGAGCAGGGCGGCGGGCAGGTCGAGGTCGGCGGCGTTGCGCTCGCGCATGCCGTCGGTGACCACCACCAGCCGGTCGCCGGGCAGCAGTGGCAGCTCCCCGCTGCGGTAGCTCTCCTCGGGGAACATCCCGAACGGGAAGTTGCCCGGCAGCTCCACCGGTACGACGCGGCCCTCCCGGACCAGTATCGGCGGGACGTGCCCGGCGTTCAGCAGTTCGCAGCGGCCCGTGGTGAGGTCGATCCGGCCCAGCACGGCGGTGATGTAGGCGCCGCGCACGTTGGCGTGCTCCGCGACGGCCCGGTTGGCCTCCTCGGCCTGGGCGACCAGGCCGGCGCCCCGCCGGCGTGTGTTGCGCAGGCTGCCCACGCCGAGGGTGGCGGTGAGCGCGCTCGCCACGCCGTGGCCCATCGCGTCGGTGACGCTGAGGTGCAGCAGGTCCCGGGCCAGGCTGTAGTCGAACGTGTCGCCGCCGACGCTCGCGGCGGGTTCCAGCCAGCCGGAGAGGGCGAAGGCACCGGCCTCGCAGGTGAACGAGGCGGGCAGCAGACGGCGCTGGATCTCGGCGGAGAGGGTGAACGGGGTGGTGCGCTGTCCCCATTCGAACAGGTCGGTGTGCCTGCGGTTGGCGATGACCACGAACGCCAGCGGGTGTGCGGTGCGGGCGACCCAGGCCACGACGTCGCCGTCCGGTTCGTCGGGCAGGTCGATCTCCAGCAGGCCGATCGCCTCGCCGCGGTCGGTGACCGGTGCGAGCACGGTCCACGTGCCGTCGCCGGGGACGACCTCGGGGGCCTGCTGCCGGAGGGCGCGCTCGTAGGGGCCGCCGTCGAACGGGAGGACCTCGGCGTCCTCCTCGTCGTGGCGCCGGCCGGGACCGCCGCCGGTCGGCCGGTGCGTCAGCCGGACCAGCGCACGGCCGCTCAGGTCGGCGATCAGCAGCGAGACGCCGAGCGCGTTCAGTGCCGTGGCGATGACGCCGGTGACGGCCTCGACCGCCTCCACGGGGGCGGCGTTCTCGGCCGACTGCAATATCCCGGCCAGCACCGCCTGCTCGCTGTCCTCCACCTCGTGAGCATATTCAGCGCGCGGGGCGGCCGCCCCGCGAGCGACGCCGGGGCCGGCGGGGCCCTGCCATCGACCCGCCCTTATTGCATATAGTTGGCAACTGCAGAATAGTGGTGGTAGCGGGCGCTCGGGCACGCGATGATCGATCCTCGCCGGAGCGCCCGCCCTGCTGCCACCCGCAGACGAGTGTTCGAGGGGTTGCCGGTGGCGATCAGAACCAAGCCCGTACGGGTGGCCGCGGTACTCGCCGCCGCCCTGCTCGCCGCCGCGGGGTGCTCGTCGCCCACCGCGTCGACCGGCGGCGCGAACAACGCCGGAACGCTGGTGGTCGCCACCGCCGGGGAGCCGGACACGCTCAACCCGGTGCTCAACTACGGCGTCGACGGCGCTTCGCTGATCTTCGACGGGCTGGTCGCCCGGGACGCCCGCAACGAACTGGTGCCGGCCCTGGCCCGTGAGCTGCCCACGGTCTCGGCGGACGGGAAGACGGTCACCGCCAGGCTGCGCGAGGGCGTGCTGTTCCACGACGGCAGCCCGCTGACCGCGCCGGACGTGGTGTTCACCTACCAGGCGGTGCTGGACCCGGCTGTCGACTCGACGCTGCGCTCCGATCTGGACATGCTCGCCTCCGTCACCGCGCCCGACCCGGCGACGGTGGTGTTCACCCTCAAGTACGCGTACGCGCCGTTCCTGCAACGGCTGGCGCTCGGGATCGTGCCGGCGAAGGCGTTCGCCGGGCAGGACGTCAACAAGGCCGCCTTCAACCGCAAGCCGGTCGGCACCGGCCCGTACCGGGTGACCTCCTGGACACCGGGTGACCGGCTGGTGCTAGCCGCCAACGAGAAGTACTGGGGCGGCGAGCCGGCGAACTCCGGCGTGGTGGTGGCGTTCGTCGCCGACGACAACGTACGGGCCCAGCGGATGCGCGCCGGCGAGTTCGACGCGGCGGAACTGGCCCCGAAGCTCGCGTCCGGGTTCGAGAGCCGGAACGGCTACCGGGTGCACAAGGTGCCGACCGCCGACTACCGGGGCGTCATGCTGCCGATGGGCAACCCGGTCACCGGCGACCTCGCGATCCGGAAGGCGCTGAACGCCGCCGTGGACCGGCAGGCCATGGTGACCGGCGTGCTCGGCGGTGCCGGGGAGCCCGCGTTCGGGCCGGTGCCGCCCACGTCGCCGTACGCCGAGCCGTCCGTCGCCGGCGAGCCCGCCGCCGACACCGCCGCGGCGACCGCCGCGCTGGACGCCGCCGGGTGGAAGCCCGGCCCGGACGGCATCCGGGTCAAGGACGGCCGGCAGGCCGCGTTCACGCTGATGTACCCGGCCACCGACAGCCTGCGCAAGGAACTGGCCCTAGCCGTCACCGCCGACGCGAAGAAGGCCGGCATCACTGTCACGCCGGAGGGCCTGACCTGGGACGCGATCACCCCGCGGATGAAGAACGACGCCCTGATCATGGGCTACGGCACGCCGTACGATCCGGACTTCGTCTCGTACAAGCTGTTCAACTCGGCCTTCGCCGGGCAGGGCTTCTTCAACCCGGGCTCGTACCGGTCCGCGGTCACCGACGCCGCGTTGCAGAAGGGCCGGGACAGCGCCGATTCGGCCGCCCGGAAGGCCGCGTACGCCACGTTCCAGAAGCAGCTCGCCGCCGACATGCCGTGGGTGTTCCTCACCTATCTCCAGCACACGTACGTGCTGAAGGACACCGTGACCGGTGTGACGCCGCGGGTCGAGCCGCACGAGCACGACGTCGCCAACAGCATCTGGTGGAACGTGCACACGTGGACGAAGAAGTCGTGACGGCGCCCGCTACCGGCCGGCGGCGGCTGGCCGGGGCGGGCGCGGTGGTCCGGCGGCGGCTGCTGGTGGCCGTACCGGTGCTGGCCGCGACCAGCATGGGTATGTTCGCGCTCGGCGCCGCCTCCCCGATCGACCCGGCCCAGCAGTACGCGGGCGCGGCGGCGTTCACCACCAGCGAGGAGAACCTCGCGCAGATCCGTGCCAACTGGGGCGTCGACGACCCGCTGCCCGTGCAGTACGCCCGCTGGATCGGCAACCTGCTGCGCGGCGACCTCGGCTGGTCGACGAGCCGGCACGAGCCGGTCACCTCGGTGCTTGCGGCGCGGGCCGGCTGGACGCTGCTGCTCGTCGGCACCGCGCTGGCCCTGGTGCTGGTGGCGAGCGTGCTGTTGGGCACGCTGGCCGCGTACCGGCGCGGTGGCTGGTTCGACCGGGCGCTGCGGTCCGTCGCGTACGCCGTGCAGTCCATGCCGGTGTTCTGGATCGGCCTCGCGGCCATCGCCGTGTTCGCCCTGAGCCTCGGCTGGCTGCCCGCCGGAGGGCTCACCGACATCACCGCCACCGGCACCGACCCGGGTGACGTGGCCCGGCACCTGGTGCTTCCGGTGACCGTGCTGGCGATCTCCCAGGCGCCGTGGTTCGTTCTGTTCGTCCGCGACGCGGTCGCCGAGAGCCTGCGCGACGACCACGTCCTGGCCGCACGCGCCCGGGGCCTGCCGGGCCGGGTCGTCCTGTTCGGACACGCGCTGCGGACCGCGCTGCTGCCGTTCCTCACCCTGGTCGGCACGCACCTGCCCGAACTCGTCGGCGGCGCGGTGCTGGTGGAGACCGTGTTCTCCCTGCCCGGCCTCGGCGCGGTCACCGTCGAGGCCGCGCTGGGCGCCGACTTCCCGCTGCTCGCGGCCACGACCCTGGCCACCACCGTCGTGGTCCTGACCGCGAACCTGCTCACCGACCTCGCCTACGCCGCCGCCGACCCCCGGGTACGCCTCGATGACTGATCTCGCCCTTCCCGCGCGCGTCCGGCGCCTGCGCCGTACCGGCAGCGCCGGCACGATCGTCGCCGTCGTCGTGCTCGGCGGTGTCGTCGCCGCCGCGCTGCTGGCCCCGGTCCTGTGGCCGCTGGACCAGAGTGCTGTGGACCTCTCCCGTACCCGGCTCGCGCCGTCGCCGGAGCACCTGGCCGGCACCGACGACCTCGGCCGCGACGTGGCGTTGCGCAGCCTCTACGGCCTGCGCGTCTCGCTGCTCGTCGGCGCGGTCGCCGCGCTCGTCGCCGCCGTCATCGGTGGCGTGGTCGGCGCCGTAGCCGGCAGCGTCGGCGGCTGGGTCGACCGGGCGCTCATGCGGGTCGTGGACACCGTCGCGGCGCTGCCGCACCTGCTGCTGGGCATCTTCATCGTGGCGATGCTGCGCCCCAGCCTGGGCGCGGTGATCGCCTCCATCGCGCTGACGCACTGGCTGTCCACCGCCCGGATCGTCCGCTCCGAGCTGCTCAGCCTGCGCAACCGGCCGTTCGTCGACGCCGCGATCGCCGGCGGCGCCGGGCGCGTCCGGGTGCTCACCCGGCACCTGCTGCCGCACGTGCTGCCGCGCCTGGCGCTGGCGACCACGCTCATGGTGCCGCACGCCGTCTGGCACGAGACCGCGCTGTCCTTCCTCGGCCTCGGCCTGCCCCCGCACCTCGCCTCGATCGGCAACATGATCAACGACGGGCAGCGGTCGCTGCTCACCGGCGCCTGGTGGGCCAGCATCGTTCCCGGTCTCCTGCTCGTGGCGGCCACGCTGGCACTCGCCGTGCTCACCGGCCGCTGGCGCGACCGCCTCGACCCGCGCGTACGAGCGGAGCTGCAACTGTGACCACCACCGCGCTGCCCGCCGGTACCGCTCTCGCCTCGCCGCTGCTGGCCGTCGACGGGCTGACCGTCCGCTTCCGGCTGCGCGACGCGGTCGTGCACGCCGTCACCGACCTGAGCCTCACGCTACGGCCCGGCGAGCTGCTGGCGGTGGTCGGCGAGTCCGGGTGCGGCAAGTCCGTCCTCGCGCACGCCCTGCTCGGCCTGCTGCCCGGCAACGCCGTAGTCACCGGGCGGGCCCGCCTGCACGCGCCGGGACGCCAGGAGACCGACCTGATCGGCGCGGGGGAGCGGCACCTCGCCCGGCACATACGCGGCCGGGGCGTCGGCCTCGTACCGCAGAGCCCCGCCACCGCGCTCACCCCGGTGCGTACCGGGCGGAAGCTGCTGGAGGAGACGCTGCGCGCCCACGGGCACACCCGCCGCGACGCGCCCGCCGCCGCGGTCCGGATCGCCGCCGACGTGGGCCTCGACCCGGCCGACCTGGACCGGTACCCGCACGAACTGTCCGGCGGCATGGCCCAGCGGCTCGCCACCGCCCTCGCGCTCGCGCCCGACCCGCCGGTGCTGCTCGCCGACGAACCCACCACCGGCCTGGACCGGCCGCTCGTCGACCACACGCTGGACCTGCTGCGCCGCCGCTGCGACACCGGCGCCGCCGTCCTGCTCATCACGCACGACCTCACCGCCGCGCGCCGCGTCGCGGACACCGTCGCCGTGATGTACGCCAGCCGTATCGTCGAGCACCGCCCGGCCGAGGCGCTGTTCGACGACCCGGCCCACCCGTACACCGCCGGTCTGCTCGACGCCCTGCCCGACCGCGCCTTCGTCCCGGTGCCCGGGCACCCGCCCAGGCTCACCGACCTGCCCGGCGGCTGTGCCTTCGCCCCACGCTGCGCCCGCGCCACCGACACCTGCGGCACCCTGCCCCGCCTCGCCGCCGACGGCACGGGCCGGGTCTCCTGTCACCACCCGCTGCGCGAGGAGGCACCGGCATGACGGCCACGGTTCCCGGCGCGACCGACGCCGCCGCCCCGGGCGACGCGCCGGCCGGCGGGCTCGCCGCGCACCAGGTCTGCGTCGCGTACGGCAGGCAGCGCGTCCTCGACCGGGTCGACCTGCACGTCGCCCCCGGCGAGACGGTCGGGTTGCGCGGGCCCTCGGGCAGCGGCAAGTCCACGCTCGCCCGCGTCCTCGCCCTGCTGCACGCCCCGGACAGCGGTCACGTCACGATCGACGGAAGACCGCTCGGCGGCGTCCGCTACCGCCTGCCGGCGGAACTGCGCACCCGCGTCGCGATCCTGTTCCAGAGCCCGCGCGCCGCCACCGACCCGCGGCTCAGCCTCGCCGACATCGTCACCGAGCCGCTGCGCGCCACCGGCACACCGCGCGACGAGGCGGCCGCCCGTACGGCGGAGCTGGCCGACCTGGTCGGACTGACCCCCGACCTGCTGACCCGCCGCCCGCACGCGGTGAGCGACGGGCAGCTGCAACGCGCCTGCCTCGCCCGCGCCCTGGTCCACCGGCCGGACTACCTGCTCTGCGACGAGGCCACCGCGATGCTCGACGCCTCAACCCAGGCACACGTCGCCGCCGTCGTCACCGACTACCAGCGCCGGCAGGGCGCCGGGGTTCTGGTCATCACCCACGACCCGGCGCTGATGAACCGCTGGGCCACGCGGGTGGTGGACCTGCCCGCGGCGTGACGGCGCGTCACCCCTCGGCCGGGCGGCGGACGGTGCCGAGCGCTCCGGCGACGACGGCCCCGAATCCGACCGCCATGAGCGGCAACCCCATCCCGAAGGGCAGCTCACCGACCCAGTTGATGCTGCTGCGCTCCGGGAGCGCGCCCAGGCTCACCGCGACCACGGCACCGGCCAGGAACATCCCGGCCACCGCCGCACCGACCGCGAGCCTGGCGAACGCCGTGCTCCGCCCGGCCCAGAGGCCGGCGAGAACGGCGATCACCAGGGACACCACGACCAGCCAGGTCCAGCCGCCCTCGGTCTCCAGGTAGTTCCAGCCCGAGTACCACCACTGGTGGACGCGGCTGGCGCGGAACCAGGGGATCAGATAGCCGACCAGTGCGGTGGCGCTGCCGGTCAGGAGCAGCAAGTCGGGGGCCGGGCGGTACCGGCGAGGGGAGTCGTCCACGGCTTCGGAAGCTAGCAGGGGCCGCCGAGGAGACGGCAGTACCGGCCGGTGTACGAGGTGCGCCGCGCGGCGCGCAGCGACGTTCCGCCAGGGCGGCACTCGCCCCGTACGTCGCGTGGACCCTCTCCGCCACCGCGCTCAACGGCGCGATCGTCGGCCTCAACCGGGGACGGTGACCGGCGTCCGCCTGGTCACGTGCCCGGTGCGGATGCGGGCCACCTCTGCACCGGTGCCGCGCAACGACGTCGCCGAGTGGGATTTTGCACTCCCAGTGCACTTGTCTCCGGTTCCGCGGCTGCCTAGCGTCAGGCCATGGCTGACTCGTGGACGTTCGCTGTGGCCCGTGACGACCTCGCTCGCACCACACTCGTCGACGGCGCCGTGCCCGGCCTCGCCGACGGGGAGGCGCTGCTGCGCGTGGACCGCGTCGGTCTGACCGCCAACAACGTCACCTACGCGGTGCTCGGCGAGGCGATGCGCTACTGGGAGTTCTTCCCGCCGCAGCCCCGCGGGCTCGACGGGCGGTGGGGTCTCCCGCCACTGTGGGGCTTCGCCGAGGTGACCGCGTCCACGGTGGCCGGCGTCGAGCCGGGGCAACGGGTCTACGGCTACCTGCCGCCCGCCGGCCACCTGGTGGTACGTCCGGACCGGGTGGACGAATCCGGATTCCGCGACGCCAGCACGCACCGGGCGGGCCTGCCCTCGCCGTACAACTCCTACCGGTCGACCGACGGCGACCCCGCCTACCACCCCGAGCAGGAGGACCTGCTGATCCTGTTCCGGCCACTGTTCTTCACCTCGTTCATGCTCGCCGACCAGGTCGTCGACGAGGACGGCTACGGGGCGCGGTCGCTGGTGCTGTCGTCCGCGTCGAGCAAGACGGCGTACGCCGCCGCGTTCGAGCTGCACGGCCGCGGCCCGCGCCTGATCGGGCTCACCTCGCCCGGCAACCTCGCCTTCACCCGGTCGCTGGGCTGCTACGACGAGGTTCTCTCCTACGACGACATCGGCACGCTCGACGCCGTTGCGACCGTCTACCTGGACCTGTCCGGCTCACCCGCGACCCGCGCCGCCCTGCGCGCGCACCTCGGTGACCTGCTCGTCCGGGACATCGCGGTCGGCCTGACCCAGCAGACGCCCAACGCCGGCGCCGCCGGGGAGGTCTTCTTCGCGCCGGTGCGGATCCGTAAGCGGAGCCAGGACTGGGGTCGCGCCGGCCTCGACGAACGGTTCGCCGACGCATGGCGGCGGTTCTCCCAGGTGGTGAGCGGATGGCTCGACGTGCGGGCCGGCACCGGTCCCGATGCGCTGCGGGACGCCTGGCTAGACGTCCTCGCCGGCCGTACGCCGCCCCGGGTGGGGCACGTCGTCCAGCTCTGAGAACGCCGCCGATGTCGACCGTGACGGGCCGGGCCGGCCGATGCGCGCTAGGCTGTCCCTGCGGGGTACCGGCGGCTGATCGCCGACCCCTTGCTTTTCCCACGGTTTCCCAGCCGCGATGACTGAGTCGAGCGCTGCCGTGCAGATTCCCTTGGAGCACTTCGTGCCCGACAATACGTTCGCCCTGAATCCCTTCCGTGCCGAGCGGTTCGGGGTCACCGACGACGAGCGCAGTCCGATCGCGGACATCAGCGCCGAATCCATGACCCGCCTGCGGAGCCCGTTCACCGCGGAACGCTCCGCTCGCGTCTCGGTCGGCGAGCCCGCCCGGCGCCAGGCCGTCACCGCAGCGTGACGGACGCACACCCACCTGTGAATCGGGTCGTGGGCGGACACCGCGTGCATCTGGTCCGCCGGGGCGATGACGCGCCCCTCGGCGGTCCGACCCCGGGACCGCCGAGCGCGAGGTGACCGAAATGACCGAGACCCAGCTGGCCGACGTCTTCGTGGAGATGGCCGACACCCTCGTCGACGACTTCGACGTGATCGAGTTCCTGCAGGGGCTGACCGAGAGGTGTGTCGAACTGCTGGGTGTGTCGGCGGCCGGCCTGCTCCTGGCCGACAAGCGCGTCACGCTGCGGGTGGTCGCCGCGTCCTCCGAACGCACCCGGCTGCTGGAGCTGTTCCAGCTCCAGACCGGCCAGGGGCCCTGCCTCGACTGCTTCACCTCCGGGCAACCGGCGTCGGCCGCCGACCTGACCGTGACCACCGCCCGATGGCCGAGGTTCAGCGCCGCCGCGGCCGAGGCCGGCTTCGCCGCGGTGCACGCCCTGCCCATGCGCCTGCGTTCCGAGGTGATCGGCGCGCTGAGCCTCTTCGACGTCCGGCCGGGAGCCGTCGACCCGGACAGGCTCCGCATCGCCCGGGCGCTCGCCGACGTGGCCACCATCGGACTGCTGCAACACCGCGCCATCCACGAGCGCGACGTCGTCACCGAGCAGCTGCAGACCGCCCTGAACAGCCGGGTGCTGATCGAACAGGCCAAGGGCGTTCTGGCCGAGCGCCTCCAAGTGGACGTCGGCCAGGCCTTCGCGATGTTGCGCGACGGCGCCCGCAGCCGCAACCGACGGCTGTCCGAGCTGGCCCAGGCGATCGTCGACGGCTCCGAGCAGCTCGCGCCGGTACCGGTCGCCGACAGGTCCGACTGACGACCGGTTCGACAACTGAGTGCGCTTCGCAGGGCCGCCGGGTTTCGGCCGGGGAGGCGAAGGCGTACACCGTCGGTGTCGCCGGCTGGCCCGCCGGCGCCGCCGATCCGGGATACGCCGGTCGCCGGCCGGGGCTCTGACGGTACGTGTTCGGCCAGAGGGGTAGTTCCGACATCTCGGACGTACCGATCGGTCGGGCGGAGAGTAGGCTCAGGATGTCGTCCCGGACCCCGACGGCCCTCGGTTCGCGTTATTCGCGCACCACCGTCGAGATGAGGTCCACCATGACCAGGTTCGCCGACTCCACCCGCTCCGCCACCGTGCGGTCCACACCTGAGATCAACAACCGGCCCCGTCCCGTGCCGCGCGTCCGCACCGCGGGGTCGCTGGTCGCGATCACGGCCTCCGCCGTGGTGCTGCTCCTGCTTCTGATCTTCATCCTGCAGAACGGTCAACGCACGACCGTGCACTTCTTCGGTGCGAACGGGGAACTCCCGATGGGGGTCGCGCTGCTGCTGGCCGCGGTGTTCGGCGTGCTACTGGTGACCGTCCAGACCACCACCCGACGCGTCATCCAGCTGCTGGCGACCCGCAGGCGTCGCACCACCCCCGGCACCCGTCCGGACCTCGCCGGCACCGGCGCGGACGCCGGCCTGCGAGAGGGAGGGAACTGATGGTCCGCTCAGCCCAGGACCGCATGACGTGGGTCTGCACCAGCGAACCGCCGACGGCACGCCTGCGGCTGGCCGATCCACCGTCCAGCCGCGCGATCCTCGACGGCGGTTGGTGGCCCACGTCACGAGACCCGGTCGTCGAACTGTCCAGCCTGATCACCGCGCTCGCCGCCCGAGGCAGCGGCGTGATCGAACGGGTCATGCTTCCGCCGGCGTCCTGGGACAGCCATCCGACGCGGATCGGTGTCGGCGGCACCGTGGTGCGGGTGGGCTGGTTCGCCACCCTCGACGCCGAGCGGGTGATTCTCACGGGCAGGCGGGACCTGCGGATCGACCTGGCCGTGACAGCGCCCCACACCGCCGCCGTCGCGGCGACCGCGGCCATGCACGCGGCCTCGCACCTCGCCGACACCACCCGCATCGCGGCCTGGGAGACCGAAGGCGGCCACCTTCGACCCGATCGGCACCCGACGGCGCCGGTCCGGGCCTGAACGCCCGGACCAGCCCGGCCCGAGGGAGGGCCATGACCGTTCCGCACCGCTTCACAAGGGGGTACCGATGAGGATCGCCAGATACCGGATCACTGCGGCGCTGCGCGAGCGCGGGCAGCAGGTCAGGGCCGAATGGGTCGAGCGGGAACTGCCGGAACTGGTGGATTCCGACCAGCACGCCGGGCTGCTCGCCACCCTGCGTCTCGATCCGGCCGACCTCGCCGCCACCCGGTCCTGGTGAGGGTTGCCCTGCTCGGGCCGATCGCCTGGCGGACACCCCCGCACCACTACGGTCCCTGGGAGCAGGTGACCGGGCTGCTCGCCGAAGGGCTGGTCACTCTGCCCGGTTCGTGCGGTTCACCGACGAGAACGGACCGGTGTGCCGGGCCACCTACACCGCCTACGACGGCCGGCGCATCGCCACCCGCGCGCTGGCCAGCACCGACCTGCGCCGCTTCGAGGTCACCCCGATGCGCGGGCCGGGCGTCCGCAGCAAGGGCGTCGCGCGAGCTGTGGCTGCCGTACGGGGCGAGCGACGCCCGGGTCGGCTTCGCCACCGTGCCGCTGGCCGCGCTCATCGGGGCGATGGTGCGATGGCCGCACGGCCCCTCCGCCCAGGCGGCGGAGTAGACGAAGGACGCGTCCGCTCCGGGCCTCGGCGCGGCGTCGACGCTTCCCGGCGCGGGATCGGCCGGTGGTCAGCGGTTGAGGTAGGTGGCCAGGCCGCCGAGCTCCTCGCTGGCGATGAAGATCGAGCGGACGTTGATGATGGCTTCCTCCACATGGACCGGGCAGCCCCACGCCGAGTCGCCCCAGGAGTCGGCGACCTTGATCTCGGCGGGTGCGGCGCAGCCGTCGCTGCCGCCGAGCTGACACTGCCCGGGGCGGGGGGAGGCGGCCTGCGCGGCGGCGGCGGCACGCAGCCGGGAGCTGAGTTCTGCGGCGGCGGCGGCGCGCTGCTCCGCCTCGGCCCGAAGTTCCCGCTCCGCCCGCACCACCCGGGCCAGCTCGTCGTGGGCGGCTCGGGCGCGGGCGTCCGCGGCGGCCTTCGCCTCCTCGATGTGGTGGCGCTCGATGGCCAGTGCGGCGGTGCCGGTGAAGACCCGGGCGAGGGCCAGGTCGGTGTCCCACGGGACGCGCGGCGTGCGGTGGTACATGGCGAACGTGCCGAGCAGGCTGCCGTCCCGGGCCAGGATCGGCGTGGACCAGCAGGCGGCGAGCCCGGCCCGCGCGGCCAGGTCGCGGAAGTCGGCCCAGAACGGGTCGGTGGCGATGTCGGTGACAGTGACCGGTTCCCGCCGGTGTGCGGCGGTGCCGCACGAACCGACACCCTCACCGGTGGCGATCCCGTCGATGGCCTCGTTGTAGAAGTCGGGCAGGCTCGGCGCGGCGCCGTGGCGCAGGTGCCGGCCGTCGGCGTCGGCGAGCAGGACGGAGACGAGCACCTCCTGCGGGGCGAGGTTCTCGATGCGGCGGGCCATCCCGTCGAGCACCTCGGTGAGGGGCGCCTGACGGGCGATCTGTTCCAGCATGGCGCGGTGTTCGGCCATCAGCCGCTGGGCGTGCTTGACCTGGGTGGTCTCCACCCCGATCACCCGGATGCCGGTCACCGTGCCGGCGGCGTCGCGGCGCGCCTCGTAGGTGAAGTCGAAGAACGTCTCCCGCGCCTGCGATCCGGTGCCCAGCATGATCCGGGCGTCGTGGCCGGTGTAGGACTCACCCGTGCGGTAGACCTCGTCCAGCAGGGCGATGAAGCCCTGGCCGTCGAGTTCCGGCATCAACTCGGCGAGCGGGACTCCGGTGCGTGCGCGTTCCTCACCGATCGCGGCGAGGAACGCCGGGTTCGCCGCCTCCACCACGTGCGTCGGCCCGGCGAGCGCCGCGAAGACGGCGATGGACTGCCCGAACAACGTCCGCAGATCCTCGTCCGCGGGCCCTCCGGCGACCGGCGAACTCGCCGTGGTCGGACGCTGGCCTGGTAGCGCCGTCATGCCTGGTCTTCCTCCCACGCCGGCTTCGTCGGTCGAGTGGCGGGCCCTCGCCCGCTGACGGTCGCCAGATTACGGGGCATTGGCGGACGTTCACATCTTGGCATCGACGCCCGCCTCCGTTACCGTCGTGGGAACGCTCCCACGAACTTAGATACGTCTATGTGATCAGGAGGAAACACGACGTGGCTATCCTCTCGTCCCGCCGCAGATCAGCGGCCATCAGCTCGGCGGCCGTCGCGGGCCTCGCCGCGGCCGGCGTCTGCTTCGCCGTCGGCGGCGCGTCCGCCGGCACCGTGTCCGGATCGCTCTACCGCGACCCGAGTTCGGCGGTCGTCCGCTGGGTCGCCGCCAACCCCGGCGACTCGCGCGCCGCCGTCATCCGCGACAAGATCGCGAGCCAGCCGCAGGCCCGCTGGTACGCCAACTTCAACCCGTCGACCATCCAGTCCGAGGTCTCCGGGTTCGTCGGCGCCGCCAACGCGGCGCAGCAGATCCCGGTGCTGTCGGTGTACGAGATCCCCAACCGGGACTGCGGCGGCGCCAGCGCCGGTGGGGCGCCGGACCTCAACCAGTACCAGACCTGGGTGTCCAACTTCGCCAGAGGACTCGGCAACCAGACCGTCCTGATCATCCTGGAGACCGACTCGCTCGCGCTCCAGACCTGCCTGAGCCCCAGCGAGCTCAGCGCGCGCAACCAGGCGCTCACGACGGCGACCCAGACCATCAAGTCGGCGAACCCGAACGCCAAGGTCTACCTCGACGGCGGTCACTCCACCTGGAACAGCGCCAACGACACGGCCAACCGGCTCCGGGCGGCCGGCGTGCAGTACGCCGACGGCTTCTTCACCAACGTGTCGAACTTCAACCCCACCTCCAGCGAGGCGAACTTCGGCCGGGCGGTCATCTCCGCGCTCAACGGCATGGGCATCTCCGGCAAGCGCCAGGTCATCGACACCAGCCGCAACGGGGGAGCCGCGGGGGACTGGTGCGCCGACGACAACACCGACCGGCGCATCGGGCAGTACCCGACGACGAACACCGGCGACGCCAACATCGACGCGTACCTCTGGGTGAAGCCGCCGGGTGAGGCGGACGGCTGCCGGTACACGGCCGGATCGTTCCAGCCGGACCTGGCCTTCAGTCTCGCCAACGGCGCGCCCAACCCGCCCACCACCGCGCCGCCGACGACCAACCCGCCGACGAGCGCGCCGCCGACCACGGCTCCGCCGACGACCGCGCCGCCCACCACGGCGCCCCCGACCACGCCGCCGCCGGCCGGTAACGGCTGCTCGGCGTCGGTCGCGATCAACCAGTGGAACGGCGGTTTCACCGCGAGCGTGAACGTCACCGCCGGCTCCGCGGCCATCAACGGCTGGACCGTGACCGTCGCGCTGCCCGGCGGCGCCGCGATCACCGGCACCTGGAACGCCCAGGCCAGCGGCACCAGCGGCACCGTCCGGTTCACGAACGTGGGCTACAACGGGCAGGTCGGGGCCGGCCAGACGACCAACTTCGGTTTCCAGGGCACCGGCACCGGCCAGGGCGCGACCGCCACCTGCGCCGCCTGACCGGAACGGATGCCGGGGCCCGGCGCGGAGGATCGCTCTCCGCGCCGGGCCCCCGGCGTCCGCGCTCGAACAGCGACCACGTACGCCTCGATCGACGCTTTCCTGCGCGCGAGCGCCGGCGACCTGACCGCGGGCGGCCACCCCGCCGGCCGGTGCGGTTGGTTCCGGCCGGTTCCGGGCAAGGGCTCGTCGGAACTGTGGCAGCGGCCGGCCGGGGGTGCTGGCACACTGACGACCCACACCGTGGCGTACGACGAGGGGGAGTAGCCGATGGCGGCGGAAGGCAGCACCAAGGCCGTGGTGACGGCGCTGGTCGCGAACCTGGGGATCGCGGCGAGCAAGTTCGTGGCCGCCGCCGTCACCGGTTCGGCGTCGATGCTCGCCGAAGGCGTGCACTCGGTCGCGGACTCCACGAACCAGGCCCTGCTGCTGGTGGGCGGCAAGCGCGCCCGCCGCGCCCCCACCGCGCTGCACCCGTTCGGCTACGCCCGTGAGCGCTACGTCTACTCGTTCATCGTCGCGATCATCCTGTTCACCCTCGGCGGTCTGTACGCCCTCTACGAGGGCTATCACAAGATCAGCGACCCGCACGAGCTGTCCTCACCGCTGATCGCCGTCGCCGTCCTGCTCATCGCGATCGCCCTGGAGAGCTTCGCTCTGCGGACCGCGGTGCAGGAGGCGAACAAGGTACGCGGCAAGCAGAGCTGGGTCTCCTTCGTCCGCCGCGCCCGCGCCCCGGAACTGCCGGTGATCCTGCTGGAGGACGCCGGCGCCCTGCTCGGCCTGCTGTTCGCCCTGTCCGGCGTGGGCCTGAGTGTGCTCACCGGCAACGCCCTGTTCGACGGCATCGGCACCCTGTGCATCGGCGTCCTGCTGGTCGTCATCGCCGTCGTCCTCGCCGCCGAGACCAAGAGCCTGCTCGTCGGCGAGGCGGCGCTGCCCGAGGAGATCACCGCGGTCCACACCGAACTGGTCTCCACCCCGGGCGTCGACCGGGTCATCCACCTGCGCACCCTGCACCTGGGGCCGGAGGAGATCCTGGTCGCGGCGAAGATCGCCATCAGCACCTCCGACCGGGGATCAGATGTCGCCGCCACCATCGACTACGCCGAGGCGCGGATCCGTCGGGTGCTTCCGACCGCCACGGCGATCTACCTCGAACCCGACATCGACCGGCGGCCCGCACCCGCCGCCGCGTCCGGCCCCGGCAGCTGAACCGGCTCCCTCGTCGCGGCGTACGGCAGATCGACGTCCCGCAGCGCGTGAACGCCATCCTCGACCGGCACGCACCGGCCGGATGAGGCGGTCCGGCCGCGGTCCGCCAAGGGGGCGTCAAAATTCCGGGGACCGGCGTAGCAGAGGTGTGAAGGCTGTCGACGTGGCACCGCGAACGGGCTGATATGGCGGGGAGGGGTCCGGTCGGCGGACCCGGACCGAGGCGGGACGTGCCATGGCTGCCGAATCGAACGACCGAGCTGGAGCGGACAGAACTCCCACCGGCATCTCCGTCGCTGCCGGCTTGGTGGCGGTGGTGGGCGCGACGCTGGTCGCGGCGGCCCTGTTCCCGGCAGCGGATCCGCCCGGCCGGCTGCTGGTCGTCTCGGTCGCGACGGGGATCTTCGCCGCCCGGGTCGGGGACCTGCGTGCGGTCGGCGTGGTCACCGTGCTGGCAATGGCCACCTTCGTCGGGTTCCTCAACAACCGGTTCGGTGAGCTGACCGGCTCCATCGACGCCTGGGCGTACGCGTCGCTCATCGGGTTCACCGCGGCGATGGGCGCCGGATACCGACTGATGACCAGAGCGGACGGCGGCGCCGGCGATGGTTCCGTGCCGAGCCGCAGCTACGTCGCCCCACCGGACACGGCGAACGGCGGGCCCCATGTCGCGTGACACGGCCGCGCGACCGGAGGGGGTCCGCCTCACACCGCCCGTCGAGCGGCCCGGGGCGGTGCTGTCGATCTCGGTGGAGCTGGTGACGGGGCGCGGCCGGTTCTGGTGGCCGCGCCCCGGTCGTCTCTTCGTGGCAAGTCCGTGCCACACCTTCGCCCAGCTGGCCGAGGTGATCGACGTCGCCTTCGGCCGCCGCGATCTGGAACACCTCCGGACGATCGTGTTGCCCGGGGCCTCGGAGGTCAGCTGGGTCAGCTGGCGTGACGGGCCGGCCTTTCCGGGCACCCGGGACGGCCGCACGGTCACCCTGGACATCCTCACCGTGGACGACGTCTTCGCGTACGTCTTCGACCTGGGGCAGGACTGGACGCACCTGTGCACCGTCCGATCCGTCGTCGGGCAGGGCCGGCCGTTCGATCCGGTCCTGCCCCCGCGAACCTCCTCCGGCTGGGGCGATCCGCCGGATCAGTACGGCCGTCCGCATCGCTCCGCCGCCGGCCCCTCTGTGCCGCTCGCGTCGCCCCCGGCGCCTGAGGCCCTGCCGCCGATCCTGCCGTCGTGGCAGCGGCCGACACAGTCGCTGAGGCCGCGGGCCGCCCGTCCAGCGGAATGAGCGGCGCCGCCCGGCCCGGCTCCCGCAGGCCATCCCGCGGACGGAAGCAACTGCGCGGCTCCTTGTCCGGCGGTCCCGTCCAGAAGGCTCAGGCCCATCCGGTCCGTCTCGCCATGACTGGCGCGGTCTCGAAAGGATCATCTCGTGGACAGTCCAGTGGTGGCGGTGTTGCTGGGGATCATGGCCGTCGTCGTGATCTTCCTTGCCGTCGGTCTCGGCGTCGCCGTGCTGACCGGCACGCCGCTGCGCCCGCCCGACCTCCGCCGGCCCGAGGACCGCGACGGGCGGGAGACCAGAGACCGGTGACGTGAACATCCACGAACGGCCGCCCGCATCACTCGGCCGAGGGGTGGTGAGCCCACGCTGCCGGGGGCGAGGCTCAGGGTCATCGATCCTTCCGTCGGGTGGGTGCGGGCCGCTGTCCGTGACCCTCGTCCGGCGACGGTGCGGGTACGGAGCGCAGCACGCGGAGCAGGAGCGCGCCGGCGAGGTAGGCGGCCAGGGCGATGGCCGGGAACCCGAGCGGAGCGGGTCGGGTGCGGGGCAGCAGGCTGTTGTCGAGCAGCCCGAATGCCACGGCGGCGAGCCCGGTGACCGCGAGGACCAGGCGGGGTGCCGTCCGGGCCAGCAGGTCGGCCGCGGGGATGGGCAGCCAGCGGGGGCGGTGGCGTGGTGTTCGGGCGCCGCGTATCTCGATGGCGCCGAAGACGGCGACGAGAGCGGCCAGGACGGCGGTGAGCATGGCCAGCCAGGGCAGCCGCCAGGCGAACCACGCGGCGCTGCCGGCGGCCGGGGCGGGAAGGACGCCGAGGGTGTGCAGGACGGCGGTGAGCAGGATCGCGGCGGTGATGTGCCACAGGAAGACGGTGAGGATGACGGCGTTGACGGCGATGACCGCCATCCACGGGCGGGTGCGGCGCAGCCACCGCTCGGCCCGGCGGCGGACCAGTAGCGCGACGGCGAGTTGGCAGGTGAACAGGGCGATCAGCGCGAGACTGGGCGGGGACATGTTGTGCAGCCGCTCACCCGGCACGTTGATCATGCTGATCGGGTACGGGCCGGGCACGGTGAGCAGCAGCAGAACGGTCGCGCCGCCGGCCAGCACGGCCCACTGGACCCGACGGCGGGTGGGTAGCCGGTTGTCACGCCAGAAGAAGCCGATCTGGTGGACGGCCAGCCAGCCGAACAGGAAACTGCCGTTGCCCCAGGCCTGCTCGCCGTGGAGGCGGGCGAGGTCACCGGCGGCGACCAGGACGAGCAGGACGGCGGGTACGGCGACGCCGTACCGCCGGTGCAGGACCCACATCAGGGGGGTGAGGGTGACGACGACGAGATAGACCGCCAGGAACCACAGGGGGATCGCGGCGAACCAAACCACCAGCCGGGTGCGCGACCCGTCGGTGTCGAGCAGCCGGGCGATCCCGGCGCCGGCGGCGAGGACGACGACGAGGGCGGTGGTGGGGCGCACCAGCCGGGCTGCGCGGTGCACCAGCCAGTCCCCTGCTCGCTGCCCCTTGCGGCGGGCGGAGGTGAGCGAGGCGGCGTTGGCGTAGCCCCCGACGAGGAAGAACACCGGCATGACCTGCACCAGCCAGGTGAGCGGATACGCCCAGCGCAGGTCCGGCAGCGCCGACCGGCCGGTCAGCTGTCCGTCCTGGTACCCGACGACGGTGACCAGCCAGTGCCCGAGCACCACGGCGGTGATCGCGATCGCGCGCAGCAGGTCGACGAAGCGTTCGCGCTGCGGCGGCGTCCGATCGGCCAGCCGCCGCACTCCGGCCAGGGGTTTCAACTGTGGTGCCGGCGATCCATCAGGTTCCTCCGCCGCGGTCAGTGACCGCGGTAGAGGGCGTCGATGTCGGTGGCGTAGTGGTCAGCCACCACGTCGCGTCTGACCTTGAGGGTGGGGGTGAGCTCGCCGTCGGCCTCGGTGAGGTCGCGGGGCAGGATGCGGAAGGTCTTGATCTGTTCGGCCCTGGACACGGTTCGGTTGGCGCGGTCCATCGCCTGCTGGATCTCGGCGCGCAGTCGCGGGTCGTCGCGCAGGTCGGCCAGGGACGCGTCCGACCGCCCCGCCCTGGCGCGCCACCGCTGCCAGGCCTGTGGGTCGATGGTGACCAGCGCGGCCACGTAGGGGCGCCCGTCGCCGACGAGCATGCACTGGCTGACCAGCGGGTGCGCGCGCACGGCGTCCTCGATCGCGGCGGGGGCGAGGTTCTTCCCGGCCGCCGTCACGATGATCTCCTTCTTCCGGCCGGTGATCCGGACGAAGCCGTCGGGGTCCAGGCTGCCGAGGTCGCCGGTGCGCAGCCAGCCGCCGTCGGTGAAGGTGGCGCGGGTGGCGTCGGCGTTGTTCCAGTAGCCGGGGAACACCACCTCACCGTGCGCCTGGATCTCCCCGTCGTCCGCGACGCGGATCTGTACGCCGGGCAGGGGCCGCCCGACGGTGCCGATGCGTTGCGCGTCGGGCAGGTTCACCGTCAGCGCCGGGGAGGTCTCGGTCAGGCCGTAGCCTTCCAGAACCGTGATGCCTGCGCCGCGGAAGAAGTGCCCGAGACGAGCGCCGAGCGGCGCGCCGCCGACGATGGCCATCCGGCACCGCCCGCCGAGGGCGGCACGCAGCTTGCGGTACGCCAGCAGGTCGAACAGGGCATGGGCAGGCCGCAGCAGGATGCCTGGGCCGCCGGTGCGGTCGAGGGCGCGGCTGTAGCGCACGGCCACCTGCTCGGCCGCTGTGAAAAGCCACAGCCGGTGGGCGTCCTCGGCCTTCTGCCGGGCCCGGTGGTACATCTTCTCGAACACCCGCGGCACCGCGAGGATGAACGTCGGCCGGTGCCGGCGCAGTTGTTCGAGCACTCCGGCGATGTCGGCGCTGTGCACCAGCGTGGCCCGGGTCTGCACCATCCCCACCTGGATCAGCCGGGCGAAGGCGTGGGCCAATGGCAGGAACAGCACCGTGGACGCCCCCGCGTGCAGCAGTTGGGGCAGCACCGACACGGCGGTGGTCACGTCGCAGAAGATGTTGCGGTGGGTCAGCACGCAGCCCTTCGGCCGGCCGGTCGTGCCGCTGGTGTACACGATCGTGGCCACGTCTGCCCCGCTCACCCGCCCACGCCGGGCCTCGACGTCGGCGTCGGGGACCGTCCGCCCCTGTGCCGCCACGTCGATCAGTCCACCGGCGTCGATCTGCCAGGTCCGGCGCAGAGCCGGTGCCTGCTCGCGCAGGTTGGTGACGGTGGCGGCGTGCCCGGCGGTCTCCACCACGCAGCCGACCGCACCGGAGTCGGTGAGGATCCACTCGATCTGGTCCGTGCTGGCAGTGTCGTAGATCGGCACCGTCACCGCCCCGATCGCCCACAGCGCGTAGTCGACAAGCGTCCACTCGTAGCGGGTCCGGCTGATCAGCGCGACCCGGTCGCCGTGCTGCACCCCGGCGGCGATGAAGCCGCGGGCGAGCGCGTGCACGTCGTCGCGGAAGGCGACGCAGCTCACCAGGGCCGTTCCAGCTTGGCGTCCCCGGCGGACCGGCCAGGACCGCGGATCCGGATCCGGGCGTACGAACTGCACCGCCTCGGGATCCTGCCGCGCGTTGTCCCACACCACCTCGGCCAGTCCTGGCACCCGCTCACCGGCGAGCACCGGCTCCACCGCAACGTCCTGCATGCGGCACCCCCGTCCTGCCACGAGCCGGCAAGGCGCTTCGGCCCATGCGGCCATCATGTCGTGATCAGGTGCGGCGGCGAGGCCGTATCGACCAGACGGGTCACCGCCGACGTCCCCGATGACGAACCGTCAGGTCGGACGGGTGACCTGCTCGACTTTCACCGCCCGCAGTCCCAGCCCGTGGCTAGTCTCGGGCGGGTTCCACCTCCCACCGAACGTCGCCTCCGTCGGCGGCGATCACGGAATCGTGCCGGCCCGCCCTCGGCGATACCTACCCGGTCCCAGATGTTCAGGGCTGGGAAGGGGTGAGACTATCGCTGCCCGCCGAGCCACTCGTCGAAGGTGGTCGGCGCGATGCGGGCACTTGCTTCAGGCAGCAGGACATCACCGGCCATCTCCGTGCCGAACAACGATGACCAGGTCGGAACGAGCTTGACCGCGCGGCCGCGCCTGTCATTGGTCCGCCGAGCCATGTCGACCAGGTCCTCCGGCTCGGGACCGGCGACGTCGCGATACCGCCCCTGCGGTGCGCCCGGGGCGATCTCGGCCAGGACGTCGGCGACGTCAGCGGGTGCGATCGGCTGGATGAGCAGTGGCGCGACGGCGGCGGTGCCGTCCTGCTCGGTCCAGCTCGTCACCATCGCGGCGAAGTCATGGAACTGGGTCACCCGGACGATCGTCCACGGCACCGGGCCCTCGGCCACGAGGCGCTCCTGCTCGCGCTTGCCGGCGTAGTGTGCGTTGCCGCCGACGCGGTCGACGCCGACGATCGAGAGCAGCACGTGGTGGCGTACGCCCGCCCGCTGCTCGGCGGCGAGGAGGTTGCGGGTGGTAGCGCCGAAGTACGCCACTGCTTCGTCGCGTCCGATGGCCGTGCAGTTCGTGGTGTCGACGACGGCGTCGGCCTGGGTGAGGGCGGCGTCGAGGCCGTCGCCGTTGGTCAGGTCCAGGCCGAGTGAGCGGCTGATGCGTACGACCTCGTGCCCGGCGTTCTGCAGGGCGGCGACGGTGAGCGCTCCGATGTTGCCAGTCGCCCCCGCCACGGCAATTCGCACACGTTGCATTGTGATCTCCTGAGATGTTGTCTCCGCGATGGCCGACGAGCAGATCCTGTTCAGCCTGCTGTTTCCCCGCGCACCGCCGACGATCTGAGGTGGCTGCTTGGCGGGTCGGCTCAGGTGGTGGTCCGGGCCAGCACGATCCCGCCGACGATCAGGCACAGTGCCCGATCCTGCCCGCCGAGACCGGCTCGTCGTGGACGACGACGCCCAGGGTGATCGCTCCGACGGCGCCGATGCCGGTGAAAACGGCGTATGCGGTGCCGACCGGAAGCGTCATCCTTCCTCGTCGTTGAGCAGTTCGCGGCGCCATGCGGCGAATCGGATTCGGAGATCGTCCAGCGCTTCCCTGACTCCTGGTTGGCGACGCTGGGCGTCGACCAGGGCGCCGCCGCCAGGCGGGCGAGGGCACAGGCCGTTCGAGCTCAGCTGGTCAGGTCGCGGCGGTTGAATGCTGCAACTGCGATGGTCAGCAGGACCGCGGTGGTGGCGGTCAGGATGGTCAGGTCGACCCATTGGAAGCCGTTACGCAGGGGTTCTCCGCCGATGTAGTAGTGGAAGGGAGAGGCGTAGCGGAGAATGTCGGCGCCGATCTGGCCGGCGAGGGTGCTGGCGGCGTAGGTGAGGACGGCGATGCCCGCGGTGGCGGCCAGGGCGGTGGGCCGGCTCCCGGTGGCCGCGCCGATGGTGATGGCGACTGTCCCGAAGACGATGATCAGCAGGGCCAGGGCGAGACACTGGGCGGTGAACTGGCCGACGGTGATGTTGTCGAGTTGTGCAGGACCACCACCGCGATGAGGACGGCACCGGCGCTGAGGGCGGCGAAACGGTGCAGCAGCAGCCGGGTGCGGCTGACCGGGTGGGCGAGGAGCAGGTCGAGGTAGCCGGCTTCCTCGTCGCCGGCGATGGCGCGGGTGCCGGTGGCGATGCCGAAGATGACGGCGATCAGGGGGACGATGATGCCGAACACGCTGGAGCCGAGATAGCCGGCGGCGGATGCGAGGTCCTCCATCCGCAGGGCCTGCCGCAGCGCGGGGGAGAAGCCTTTGACGGTCTGCCCCATCGCGCCGCCGGAGACCTGGGGGTAGAAGCCGGCATACATCGCCCCGAGCAGGGCGGTGCCGGCGGTGAAACCGGCCAGGCCGCGGCGGCCGTCCCACAGGGTCTTGGTCAGCAGGTCAGGCATGCGTGGTCTCCTTGCTCGCGAAGTCGGCCTGGTAGTAGGTGAGGAACAGTTGTTCCAGGTCGGGTTCGGTCGCGCGGAGGCTCGCGACCCGCGACTGGGCGAGTACGCGGATGAGCCGGTCGGGGCTTCCGGCGAGGCGGAACCTCGCGGTCGGGCCGTCGATGGTCAGGCCGGTCACTTCTGGCAGGGAGGCGAGTGCGGTTTCGTCGACCGGGTCGGCGAACGTGACCTGGAATTCGTGCACGCTGCGGGCACGGAGTCGAGCCACCGTGTCGAGTGCGACGAGGCGGCCGTCGCGGATGATGCCGACCCGGTCGGCGACCGCCTCGACCTCGCTCATGATGTGCGAGGACATGAACACGGTCTGCCCGTCGGCTCTGGCTTCGCGGACCAGGTCGAGGAAGGTCTGCTGCACCAGGGGATCCAGCCCGGACGTCGGCTCGTCGAGGATCAGCAGTTCGGGACGGTGCATGAACGCCTGTACCAGGCCGATCTTCTGCCGGTTGCCCTTGGACAGGGTCTTGATCCGTGCGGTCAGATCCAACTCCAACCGCCCGGCCAGCTCGCCGATGCGGGCCTTCGGTACGCCTCCGCGCAGTTCGGCCAGGAACGTCAGGCACTCACCGACGCGCTGCCGGGGGTTGACCACGAACTCGCCGGCGAGGTACCCGATGCGCCGGTGCAGCGCCACCGCGTCGCGGCGGGGGTCGTGCCCGAACACCAGCGCGCGTCCGCTGGTCGGTCGGATCAGGTCCAGCAGCACGCGGATGGTGGTCGACTTACCGGCTCCGTTCGGACCCAGGTAGCCGAACACCTCGCCCTCGGCGACGGACAGGTTCAGGTCTCGCAGACCCCGGCGGGGGCCGTAGGTCTTGGTCAGTTTCTCCAGCTGGATCACTTCAGGCATGTCTTGCAGAGTATCAAACTTTCAAAGATCTCTGAAGATTGCAAGATGTTAGGCTTCCGGACGATGGAGCTCGGGAGGGCGCAGATGGCTTTGAGCGGCCCGGCGGAGAAGCTGGCACTGACCCTCGCCGAGGGCGGACTGCAACGGATGACGGCGCGTGTACTGGCGGCGTTGCTGTTCACCGATCAGGAGACGATGACCGCCGGCGAGATCGCGGACACCCTGGCCATCAGTTCCGGCAGCGTGTCCACCGCCATCAAGTCCCTCGCGACCGTTGGGCTGATCGAACGGGTACCCGCCCCGGGCAGCCGCCGCGAGCACTTCCGGCTCCGCGAGGGGGCCTGGGCCACCCTCATGTCAGGCCAGAACGCGATGATCGGAAGCATGCGGGAAGCCGCCGAAGAAGGCATCACGGTGGCCGGTGAGGGCAGCCTCGCCGGAGCCCGCCTCGCCGAGATGCGCGACTTCTACGACTACCTCTGGCGCGAACTACCGGCGCTCATCGACAGGTGGCGGGACAACAAGGGCGATCAGTAAGCCTCCACTGCGCGCCGGTGATGTGCTCAAAACCCGGCGGGCGGCTTCATCGGCTACCTATGGTGACGCGCATGGGGCACCACGCGGCGGCGGGCCGTGACCGTTACCGGCGGTTGCGCGGGTTCAACGTGCTCGTCGGAGTGTTGCTGGCTGCCGAGGGCATCTGGATGTGGGCGGCCAGCAGCGACCTGTCCCTGCCGATCACCGCGTCGTACCTGACGGCGGATCCGGTGACGTTGCGGGACGCCACGCTCCCGGAGGTGGCCTTCCGGATCGCCGTCGGACCGGCGGTGGCGGTGTTCCTGCTCCTGGCCGCGCTCGACCACTTCGTCACCGCCGCACCTGGAGTGCACCGCTGGTACGAGCGCAACCTCGACCGGCGCGCCAACTACGCCCGCTGGATCGAGTACTCGGTCAGCGCGTCGATCATGATCGTGCTGATCGGTCTGTTCGTCGGGATCCGTGACCTCGCGGCGGTGATCGGGATCTTCGCCGCGAACACCGCGATGATCCTGTTCGGACTGCTGATGGAGCGGCAGCAGACGCCGGGCCGCACCGACTGGAGCGCCTTCTGGTTCGGCTCGCTGGTCGGCCTGGCTCCCTGGCTCGCGATCGGCGTCTACGTCGCCCAGCCGCCGGAGATCCCCGGCTTCGTGTGGGCGATCATCATCGTGCAGTTCCTGCTCTTCGCGAGCTTCGCGGTCAACATGGCCCTGCAGTACGCCCAGCGCGGCCGGTGGCGTGACTACCGCTACGGCGAGGTCTCGTACATCGTGCTCAGCCTCGCGGCCAAGTCCGCGCTGGCCTGGCTGATCTACGCCAACGTGCTGCGCACCTGACCGGCCGATCCAGGTCGAGGCCTCTCGCTGCTCAGCCGGCTGGCCGGGCCCTACGCCATGATTCGCCGCCGGGGCGCTGGTCGCCGGGCGCCGTGAGACGCACCTCGATTGCGGGCAAGCCCGGTCGCTGATCCCCAGGTCAGGCGATCCAGGGCGCCGTCCGCGTGCAGCTCAGGGATAGTCGGCAGCGGCGGTGCTCAGCCCGCCGGGCTGCCGTGGTGGTCGAGTTCGTCGCGGAGGGTCTCGGCGAAGCCTTCAGCCATGGCGAGTTGGTCGCGGAGCGCGGTCACGCGGGTGGTGGCGGCGGTGTGGAACATGCCGAGCCGGTCGAGCAGTTCGGCGCGGTCGTCGCCGGTGGCGGTGTCGAGAGCGTCGAGGACGGTGAGCAGGTCACGCATCTCGTCGAGGCTGAACCCGAGGGGTTTCATCCGTCTGACCACGGCGAGGCGGTCGAGGTCGGGTTCGGTGTAGAGGCGGAAGCCGCCCTCGCTGCGGGCGGAGGGCACGATCAGGCCCGCGTCCTCGTAGTGGCGGATCGTCCGGATGCTCAGCCCGACCCGCTCGGCTGCCTCGCCGATCTGCATGAGACGACCGGTGGCCGGGCCGGAGGCGTGTCGCTCCGGCCCGGCGCCCCGGCTGGTGGCGGTCATCAGTGACCGACGCCGAGCTGCCCGGCGAGGCTGTCGTGGATGCGGGCGCTGGGCTGGTTCAGCTCGATGATCTCCACGGCCTTGCCCCGCGCGGCGTACTTGGTGGTGATCGCGTCGAGGGCGGCGACGGAGGAGGCATCCCAGACGTGGGCGTGGGTCATGTCGATGACCACGGTGTCGGGGTCGTTCGCGTAGTCGAACTGGCCGACGAGGTCGTTGCTGGAGGCGAAGAACAGCTCTCCGTGCACGGAGTAGATCCGGGTGGTGCCGTCGGGGTCGAGCACGCTGGTGACCTCGACGAGGTGGGCGACCCGGCGGGCGAAGATCACCATGGCGGCGAGGACACCGGCGACGACGCCGATGGCCAGGTTGTGGGTGGCCAGGGTGGTGCCGACGGTGGCCAGCATGACGATCGTCTCGCCGTACGGCATCCGCTTGAGCGTGGCCGGGGTGACCGAGTGCCAGTCGAACGTCGACACCGCCACGATGATCATCACGGCGACGAGGGCGGCCATCGGGATGACGGCGACCACGTCACCGAGCGCAACCACCAGGACCAGCAGGAACACGCCGGCCAAGAACGTCGACAGCCGGGTGCGGGCGCCGGAGGCTTTCACGTTGATCATCGTCTGGCCGATCATCGCGCATCCGCCCATGCCGCCGAAGAACCCGGTCACGATGTTGGCCACACCCTGGCCCCAGGACTCGCGGGTCTTGTTGGAGTGCGTGTCGGTGATGTCGTCGACGAGCTTGGCGGTCATCAGCGACTCCATCAGTCCGACCAACGCGATCCCCACGGCGTAGGGGGCGACCAGGGTGAGGGTGTCCATGGTCCAGGGGATCTGCGGCAGGCCGAGGGTGGGCAGGCTGTCCGGCAGCGCCCCTTCGTCACCGACGGTCGGCACCGCCACGCCGGCGACGACGGTGACCACGGTCAGCACCACGATGGCGACCAGCGGCGCCGGGACGGTGCGGGTGAGCCGGGGCAGCCCGACCATGATCGCCAGAGCGACGGCGACGAGGGGGTAGACCAGCCAGGGCACGCCGAGCAGGTGCGGAATCTGAGCGGCGAAGATCAGGATCGCCAGGGCGTTGACGAAGCCGACCATGACGCTGCGCGGGATGAACCGCATCAGCTTCGCCACCCCGAGCGCCGCCAGCAGGATCTGGACCGCGCCGCCGAGGATCACCGCCGCGATCAGGTAGTCCAGCCCGTGCTCCCGCGCCAGCGGCGCGACCACCAGGGCGATCGCGCCGGTCGCGGCGGAGATCATCGCCGGTCGGCCACCGCAGATCGCGATCGTGACCGCCATGGTGAACGAGGCGAACAACCCCACCCGCGGGTCGACCCCGGCCAGGATCGAGAAGGAGATCGCCTCCGGGATCAGCGCCAGGGCGACGACCAGGCCGGCGAGGACCTCGGTGCGGAACACCTTCGGCGACAGCCACGACGGACGGGACAGACGCGGCCGGACGACCGCGGACAGCACAGAAGACATAGAGCCATTTCCACTCGGGCGTCTCGTGGACGCGCACGGATCCGGCCCCAGAGCAAGGGGCGCGGCTCCTCACAGTTCAGCAACAGCCAGCCGGCGGGTCATCGCCCGGACGCATCGGTCGCCCCAGGTGCCACCCGGGCCACGCCTCGATCATCGGTACCGAACCTACTCTTCCGTCGGGGGAGAGTTTGCCCAGCGTGGTGATCGTCACCATGTCCTACGCGCGTGACGGTGTGCCCGAGACCGCGCTCGCGGGTTCTTGCACATGGAGTCCGAGGTGCCTGCCGGCGAAGGCCGACAACCCGCGGCTCTTCACTTCTTGACTTCGTGTGCTGCTCGCTGCGCGGTCCTGCGGCGAATCGCTGGCCGAAGATCAGCAGGCCGCGTCCTCTGGTCCTCGGGGCCCTGACCGGCTGAGGAGTTACCAGCGGACGAGGTCAATCTCCAGCCGCGGCGGAAGCCTGCCACAGTGCGCTGACCGGCAGGGCGCGTAGTTTGTCGCCGAACGGCAGCGTGGAGGTGCCGGTGTAGAGGACGATGCCGGCGATGAAGTCGTCGCCCAGGCGGTCGGCGAGTCGGCGTAGCCCGCGGAAGTCGTCGGGTCCGACGGTGGTGGCTGCTTTCACCTCGATCCCCACGACCTGGCCCGCTCTGTTCTCAAGCACCGCGTCGACTTCGTA
The DNA here is from genome assembly GCF_019038635.1 of Micromonospora sp. WMMB482. NCBI lineage: Bacteria > Bacillati > Actinomycetota > Actinomycetes > Micromonosporales > Micromonosporaceae > Micromonospora > Micromonospora sp. WMMB482. The sequence continues at coordinate 3,025,440 of NZ_JAHOPD010000020.1, forward strand.
CCTGCTCTGGTCCCGGTAGTGGGACAGATCGACGGGCTGCTCGGACCAGGTGAGCTGACGGGAGAGTTCGGACAGGACGAACGATTCGAGCAGCGGGCCGAATGGTGCGCCCGGCCGGAGCAGCGCCCGGGCGTCGGTCGCGGTCTCGTTGGCGGCGATGCCCGAGTCGACGAAGATCAGTTTCGGTGCGGCGGTGGCGCGGGTGCCGAGGTTGCGGGACCAGCCGGGGATCCGTTTGATCAGGAAGATCTCTTCCAGGGCCTGGAGGTAGCGGGCGATCGTCGGCCGGCTCAGTCCGAGTGCGGATTCGAGGGAGTTGGCGGCGATGACGGTCGCGGATCGGGCCGCGAGCAGGCGTACCAGCTTGCGTAGCTCGCCCTTGTGCTGGATGTCGGACAGTTGCCGGACATCGCGGTCGATGAGCGCCTGGACGTAGGCGTCAAGGAACCGTTGGCGGCGGCGCGGGTCGGTGCGGGTCGTGGCCTCGGGTAGGCCGCCGCGCATGATCCGAGCCGCGTAGTCGGCGCGGGTCACCTCCGACTCGTGGCGCAGGTCCGGGCCGAGCGCGAAGACGGCGTCGACGAATCCGTCCGGCTGCCCGTCGAGTTCGCCTTGGGAGAACGGCCAGAGTTCGACGGTTTCCATCCGACCGGGCAACGCGTCCGGGGCGGCGACCATGCCGAACAGCCGAGATGATCCGGTGAGCAGATACCGGCCGGGACGGGGATCCTCGTCGACGGCTGCTTTGATGGCCAGCAGCAACTCCGGAGCGCGTTGGATCTCGTCGATGACCAGGAGCTCGGGCGAGTCCACGAAGCCGACCGGGTCGGCGGTCGCCGCCGCCCGGTCCTGCGCCCGGTCGAGATCACGGCGCTCGGCGAGACGATCACCGGCGACGATGCGAACCAGGGTGCTCTTGCCCGCTTGGCGTGCCCCGCTGATCAGCACGACGCGGGTGTCGGCCAGGGCGGCGTCGACCTGCGCGGCGGCCCGACGTGGAATCAGGTGCGGTGTCGGCACGACCCGATGATAGCGGGCTCGGTTTCGATCTGCGAGGGTAACCACGTTCGATCTGCGGCGTGCCTGTGTTCGATACGCGGCCCTTCGGTGTTCGACTTGCGGGGACTCTGAGGCGATCGAGTAACGGGTCCGTCGCTATGTCGCATTGCTGCCGGCGGCGACGAGTTCGGGAAAGGCTTCCTCCCAGCGCCGGCGGAGCTGGGGTGGCAGCCAGAGGGTGGGCCAGAGCCGCCGGAGGAGGTCGGCGTCGAGCCAGGTGTTCAGGTCCTCGACGGTGCTGGCTTCGGTGAGTACCACCTTGTACATGCTGGCCAGGCGCGCGGTCCGGTTCAGGTCGTACTCGGCGTGCCCGGACCAGTCGAGGTGACGCGGAAGCGTCACCGTGCCTTCGGTCGGGCCGTGCAGCGCGGCGAGGGTTTCGGCCACCCTGTAGAGCTTCCGGTCGCCGTAGGGCCGGTAGTCCGTCGGCGGCTGGGGTGGTGTCCGGCGCCGGCTGATGTTGGCCGCGCGCCGGACTTCCGGTCGTAGCGCCTGCCGGATCGTCTCCCCGCTGTGTCCGGTGACCCGCTGCAGATCCACCGGCCGCCATCCGGCCGCGTGGAACGCCCGTAGCTGCTCGTCCCGCTCGGTCAACGCGGCCGCGCGCGTCGCCTCGTACCGGGAGACAACCCCATGCAGCTCATCCTCGGAGAACTGGCTCATGCTCGCATGCCTACTACGCTAGGCCAAGCACGCTTGGCCTCCTCCATGTCTTTGTGACCGGCGGACTCAGCCAAGGTGCTCGCGATGGGATGCACTCATGTTCTCCGGAAGCCGAGGGCCCCGATACCGCCAAGCTACCGCCGCCCTGTTCAGACAGCGACAAGACCTCCTGCCGGCCCAAACGCTGTGCGAAATCGCGTAGAGACTCCGCTTGCCGAAGATCGGCAGAACAGGCGTAAGAGCCCTGCTCAAGCCCTGCCTCGGTCGGTTCGACGCGCCCCTGCCGAGATTTCGCGAAGTCGCCGCGCTGCGTCGGTCCACGGTGCCGCGAGAGCTTGGGCCAGCAGCATGGCGAGCGTGGCTGCGCGGGTTGGATGCGGAGGCCGGTGAGGAGGCGGTCGGGTCGGTAGGCGCACAGGTTGGCCAGCGCAGGTGAAGTCGAGGCCCGGATCGGGAGTTCGTCCTGCCCCGAGCGACGAGTCCGCACATATCTGCTTGGGCCTGGTTTGACCGCGACGAGGATTGCTCACTATGGAGGATGGGTCCGCCGACGGTGACCTGGGGCTGGTATCGAAGCGCAGCCGCCGCACGAGAAAGGATGCGCAGTGCTCGCCGAGAAGGAAATCCACGAACTGGTCGATCGTCGTTCGAGCCTTGACCGTCTCACCGACTACTTCAAGTCCGTCGGCTACTCCCTCGAGAACGTCGCCGACCTCGTCGATGCACCTGAGCCGTACGAGCTGGTGACGAATGGCGCCCGTTCCGCGGTGTTGTACGGCCACGACCTCGACGCCGACCGCGGGGCACTGGCCGTGCTGGCTCGGTTGTTCCTGTTCGGCGCATCTGTTTCGCGCCGCAGCTACAAGGCGACGCTGCCGGCGGACATCCAGGAACTGCTCGACGATTGCGGACTGGTGGTTGCGGCCGACTCTGACCTGATGGAGAGCCGCGTCGCGGTCACCGAGATCCAGTCGCGTTACCTGATGTCCGACCGGCTGTTCGTCAACCGGGACGGCGACACCGAAATCTTGAGTTCGCGGTACAGCGTGTGGCCACCGGGCGAGTGGACGTTGGTGCTGCGCGACCGGATGGCCCGTCAACCGGACTGGGACAAGTTTCTCGACGTCGGGTGCGGTGCCGGCTGTCTCGCCCTGCTCGCGCACGATCGGTATTCGCGTGTGGTCGGCATCGATCTCAACCCGCGCGCGGTCGCCTTCGCCACACTCAATGCCGCCATGAACGGCGTGACGAACGCGTCCTTCATGTTGGCGGACTACCGACAGGTCGACGATGTCGGACGCCACGACCACGTCGTCTTCGCCGCACCGTCGGGACCGGAGTTCGACCCCGAGGTGGACGGGGGCAGTTTCGTCGATCTGGACCCCGACGAGAGCAGCCTGATCGCGTACGGCGGTCCGCTGGGCCATGAGCTGATCCTCGACTTCCTTGGCGCGCACGCGCCGGCGCTGACCACCGCCCAGGGCTGTTGTCAGGTTTGGGCGATCTTCGCGGTTCGTGAGACAGACGGATCGCTGGAGCAGTTGGTGCAGAGGGCGGTACCCGATTCGTACCAGGTCGATGTCGACCCGCTACGGCACGGTGGGCTCTACGTCGGCGCCGAGGCCATCACCGACGGTGCGCTGTCGTGGGACTGCCACTACGCGCGCGTACCCGACCAACCCCGGTTCCTCCGGGCGCTCCGGCGCTACGGGATCCGTGAACTCGTCCCGGCGATTGTCACAGTCGGCGAGGGCATGCGGGCCGTGCGTGGCCAGCGGTAGGGACGGACACTGATGGAGGGGGAGCTGATGAGAAGGGGAAACATGCCCGGAATCCTGGCGCTCTGGAGCGCGCCCCGATGCCGGTCGACGGCGTTCTTCCGGATGATGTGCGAGCGCGACGACTTCGCGGTTCTGCACGAGCCTTTCTCGTACCGGGCGGAGTTCGGCCGGGTCGAGGTCGACGGCGCGTCATGTCACACCGAGACCGAGGTGATGGAGGCGATCCGCCGCTCGGCGAAGCGAAGGCCACTGTTCTTCAAGGACACCTCTGACGAGCGGTACGCCCACGTCCTCGCCGATCCGGACTTCCTGGCCCGGGACGTCGTCAGCACGTTTTTGATCCGTCATCCCGCCGAGACGATCGCCTCGTACCACCGGGTCAATCCGAACGTCGAGCGGCACCAGATCGGCTTCGAGGCGCTGTTCGAGATGTTCTGCGCGGTACGCGACCGGACGGGGCGCGACCCCGTCGTCATCGACGCCGAAGATCTGATCCGCGACCCGCGGGCGGTGGTGCGGGCCTACTCCGATCTGGTGAAAATCCCGTACCGGGAGGCGACGCTGAACTGGCGGCCCGGGCACCGCCGGGAATGGCGGCCGAGCGAGCGCTGGCACCAGGCGGTCAGCGCGAGTTCGGGATTCCACGCCGAACCACGTCCCGCCGCCGTTGACGTGTCGACGCACCCCGTTCTGGGCGACTATCTCCGACACCACCTGCCGTTCTACGAAGAGCTGTCGGCCTCTCGACTGCGGGTCTGAGGGAAGGGCCGCCGCACTCGGCTTGCCGCCATTTCCGAGGTGTCGGAGGATCGACGGAGTGCGACCGAGCATGCGCCGGACAACGGTTGGACGGGGGATGACGATGGTTCAGGTGCCGCACGGACGAGCAACGACGGCGGACGACGAGTCACCGCCGATGCCACGGCCGGAGTGGAATCCGCCGCCCGTCCACCGGGACGGCGGTGTTCTCCTGCACCGTCTGGTCGAGGAGTGGGCCACCGCCTGCCCGGACGCGGTGGCGATGTGCTTCGAGGGTGCGGAGCTGACCTACGGCGCCCTGGACCTGGCGGCCGAGGCCCTGGCCCGGCGGCTGCGTGACCGGTTCGGGGTCAGGCGGGAACGTGTGGTCGGAGTGCTGCTGGAGCGCGGCCTGGACCTGCCCGTGGCGATGCTCGGTATCCTCAAGGCGAGCGGGGCCTGGCTTCCGCTCGACCCGTCGTACCCACCGGAGCGGCTGTCCCGGCACTTGTCGGACGCCGGCGCGGCTGTGGTCGTCACCAGCGACGAGCTGGCCGACCTGCTTCCGCCGTCCACACCACGACTGACGTTGAACGGTGTGCCGTCCGGCGACGACGCCTCCAGGCCGGTGGAGCCGGACGAGGCACACCCGGACGACCTTGCCTACGTCATTTACACCTCCGGATCGACAGGCACCCCGAAGGGCGTGATGATCTCGCATCGGTCGGCGGTGAACTTCGTGCTCAACGCCCGATCGGTCTTCAGGATCCAACCCGGGGACCGGGTTCTCCAGTTCGCGAATCCGGCGTTCGACGTGAGCGTGTTCGACTTCTTCGGCGCTCTCGGGTCGGGTGCGACGGTGGTCGGTGCGCCCCGTGAGTCGCTGCTGGACGTCGACGAGTTGCAGGACCTCCTGGCTCGTGAGCGGGTGACCATCGCCGACCTGCCACCGGCTGTGCTGCGGCTGCTCGACCCGGCACCGCTGTTTCACCTGCGCGCTCTCTTCGTCGGGCTGGAGGCGTTCCCGGCCGAGCTGGTCAACCGGTGGCGTACGCCGGATCGGGAGTTCCACAACGGCTACGGCCCGACCGAGGCGACGGTGGCCTGCGTGGACTACCTGTGCCCGGTCGAGCCGCTGGATGCGCCGCCGCCGATCGGGCGGGCGATGGACAACCACCGGTGCTACGTGCTCGACGACAACCTGTCGGGGGTGCCAGTCGGTGCCGTCGGCGAGCTGTACGTGGCCGGGACCGGCCTGGCCCGCGGCTACCTGGGTCGCCCCGACCTGACCGCGGAGAGGTTCCTGCCCGATCCGTTCTCCGGCGACGGCGCCCGGATGTATCGCACGGGCGACCTCGTGCGCTGGCGGTCGGACGGCTTTCTGGAGTTCGTCGGCCGGGCAGACCGGCAGGTCAAGATCCGCGGTATGCGGATCGAACTGGGCGAGGTGGAACACGCGCTGAAGGAGTGCGGCGGCGTCACCTGGGCGATCGCGGACGTCGACGAGGCCGGCACGCCGCAGGCCCGGCTCGTCGCGTACGTGGTCCCCGAACCGGATTCCCGGTTCGACGGGGAGGCGGCCCGGATCGAGCTGATGGAGCGGCTCCCGCTGCACATGGTGCCGTCCGCGGTGGTCGCGCTCGACGAGATTCCCCTGACGCCGAGCGGCAAGATCGACCGGACCAGGCTGCCCGCCCTCCGCTGAACGTGCGGCGTGGCCGGCCCTCGGCTCGGCCACGCCCCCGTCGATGTCACGCGCCCGCTCAACGGGACACGGCAGTCCATTCCTGCCGGGCGATCCGCTCCGCCTGCTCCCACGGCGGTGCGTACCGCAGACCGGCCGCGTAGTCACGCACCAGCGCACGGTGCTCCCACACCTTCTCGAAGGCGTCGGCGTACCGTTCCAGCAGCGGGCCGGCGTCCGGGTGCAGGTGTGCCTTCTGGATGGTGAAGGTCTCCTCCAGCACGCGCAGGGTGTGTGGGAAGGCCGTCGGATCGTACTGCGGCAGCCTTGACGGCCAGGGATGGTCACCGAAGCCACGGCCGTACCGGAACGCCGGCTGCGCGGGCAGCGGCATCAACTGGTAGGGCGCGGCCGGCACCCCCTCCGCCCGCAACGCGCGCTGAACAGCCGCGCGGAGCGGACCGGTCATCGTGTCAGGAAGGCCGAACGCCGCCGTGTCCACCCGGACCCGCAGGATGTGCCAGGCATGGGTACGGTCGCCCGGCGGCTGTGGGGGCGTGAGGCCGGGCAATTCGGCGATCCGCCCGAGGAACCGACGAACGTTCTCGTCGCGCCGGCGGAACTCCTCCGGGAAGCGGGTGAGCTGGCTGCGGGTGAATGCCGCCTGGAGCGAGTTCGGCTTGTGGTTCCAGCCGAGGACGTGTGAGACGTAGCTGCGCTCGCTCTTGTCCGGGATCGACTCGCCGAACTGCCGCAGCATGCGCGCCCGGTCGGCGGCCCGTACGTCGTCCGTGGTGACCAGACCACCCTCCCCGCAGGTCGCCAGGTTCTTGCTGACGTTGAGGCTGAACGAGGCGACGTCGCCCAGCCCGCCCACCTGACGGCCCCGGTACACCGCCCCGTGCGCCTGCGCCGCGTCCTCGACCAGTGCGATGCCGTGCCGACCGGCGACCTCCCGCAGCTCCGTCATGTCGGCGGGCAGGCCGTGCAGGTGGACCACCACGACGGCCCTGGTACGCGCGGTGATCGCCGCCTCGACGGCTCGGGCGTCCAGGTTGTAGCTGACCGGGTCGACGTCGACGAAGACCGGCACCGCCAGCAGGTGCATGGGTGCCATGGCGGTCGCCACGAAACTCAGCGCGGGCACGATCACCTCGTCGCCGGGACGTACTCCGACCGCGCCCAGGGCGACCGAGAGGGCGGCGGTGCCGTTGCTCACCGCGATGCAGCGGCGGGTCCCGACGAACTCGGCCCACTCCCGCTCCAGCGCGCCGATCTCCTCCTCGCCGGCCGAAGCGGACGTGAACCGGCCGGAGGCGAGGGCCCGTTGCACCGCCGCCTCGTCCTGCTCCGTCACCCGCGGCCACTGGCCGATCCGCTGCTCCCGGGGCACGCTCCGCTCGCCACCGAGCATCGCCAACCGCCCTGTCCGCGACGCGGTCTCCTGACTGGTCACAGCTGCCTCCTCGCTCGGTCGAGATTCTCGAGTGCCGTCTCGTGGTCGGCCATCAGGGTGTGCGCCCGCCCCGCGAGGCGGGCCGGTGCCAGGTCACCGGTCCGGGCCAGGGCGGCCATGATCCGTACCGCGGACCAGTGGTGGGCGAGTCGCTCCACCTCGCGGCCGCACTCCCGCAGGTCGGGCGAGTCGACGACATGCCCGGCCAGCGCCAGCCAGTCGGCGTGCAGCGCGGTGCACGCCAGCACGGCGCCGGCAGCGACGAAAAGTTCGTCGCCGATGTCCTCACCGGTACGCAGCGCGTCGACGGCGCTGTCCAGGAAGGCCCGCTGCCCTGCGAGACCGACGTAGCCCTCGATGGAGGAAGGCGCGCGGAAGTGATCGAGGTTGGCGGCCACAACGTGGGCTACCCGGGCTCGGTCGAGGGATCCGATCTGGTCCGGCTCACCGTCGATCTCCACGCTGAGCCAGCGGTTGCCGATGTCGACCCCGGTGAAGAACATGTCCCGCGCGTGCACTGCGGGGTTGCCCGAGTCGCGCGCAGCGGTCAGCTCGGCGAGCCCGATGTCGCCGTGGAACGCGGGTGGCACGGCGTCGAGCACCCGTACGGTGCCCTGATTGTCGTCGAAGCCGTGCACGACGATCAGGTGGTTGGAGTGCACGTCACGATGGGCGGGGCGGAACGGGAGATGAAAGTTGTCCACCGCCACCGCCACCGGGGCGCCGGCGGCCACCGCGTCCCGGACCTGCGCCCAGCCGGCGTCGGCGTCGGCCGGGTGGTGCCACCGCGAGCGCACCGGGTGGTGGGGGGCCACGGCCGACAGCAGCGATTCGCCGTCGGTACAGGGGTAGTAGTACTCCTCGCGCCGGACGCCCTTGGGGAAGTGCCGGAACGTCCAGCCGGCGCCGAGCACCGGCAGTGCGGCGACGCCCCGGTGCTCTAGCAGGCTGGCCAAACAGGCATGCAGGCAGCCGCCGAGGTCGTGCCGCCAGGCTCGGACATTCGGCACCACAGTCCTCATCGTTCCTCCCCGTCGCTCGGGGGCACGAGCGTCATAGCGAACAGGTGGATGGCGGGGTTGTCGGGCAGCCGGACGGCGGCCAGCTCCGCCGCTCGGGTGATCGGCAGTCGCTGGCTCCAGATCGCGGGCTTCATACGGCGGTCGACGTGGCGGGGATAGTGCATCCGGGAGAACCGGAACGCGAGCGACTCGCCGAAGCGAGGCGCGGTCTCCGGCCAGAAGTCGGAGACGCGCAGCCACTCCGGATCGATCGTGCCGTCGGTGTAGTGCAACCAGACACGGTCCTCGGTGCGGCGCTCGGCCGCGCAGAGCAACCGGACCCAGTCGTACCGGCCCGGCGGGACGGCGACGAGCTGACCGGCGCACCGCAGGTTGTCCGGTGAGCCGACTGGGGCGGCGGGAATGAGGAAGGGAACTCCGTCTAGTCGCACCTCGGGGCCGGGGGGCAGTTCGTCGGCGGGGAAGGTGTTCCCCCAGATGTTGAAGGCCCCGGAGGAGAGCTGGTCGGGCTGGGTGAACCCGACGTTGTCGAAGTGCTCGGTCAGGGGCACTGGTACGGGTTCCCGGCGCACCGGGGACGGGGCTCGGGATGTCACGCAACCTCCCTGGAACGGCGGGACGTCGGCTCCCTGGGCTGCGGCGAAAGGATCGGCAACTCCGCGCCCGGGGGAAGTCGGCAATGGGCGTGCAGGTCGGGATGGACCGTGCGGGGCGCCAGGTGAGCGGGCACATCCGCGCGCGTGGCACCGGGAAAGGTCGGGGTCTCGACGCCCGGGCCGGCCAGCAGACCGGACAGTTCGACCCGGTCGACGACGGCGCCGCGCCAGACGTCGACCCCGGCGAGCCGGGCGTCGGGTCGGTGCGCCGCGAAGCGCCGGAGTGCGGCCCGGTCGCCGACCTGAGCCACCAGCCCGTCCTTCGTGGTGTACCACCCGACCATGAGCCCGCCCACGTTGTCGTCAACCATCATCGCGGTCAGCCCGCCGACCCGGGCGGGCTCGGTGGTGCGGCGTTCCATCGTCACCTCGGTCAGCAGCTTGTCGGTACTGGGCCAGTGTCGAACGGCGCGGAACCCCAGCCCCGAGTAGAGCGAGGGCAGGCAGCGCTCGACCACGGCGTTCAACCGCAGCAGCGGCACGCCGCGCGAGGCTGCCGCCGCCGCGACCCGGTCCAGCAGCAACCGGGACAGACCGCGCCCCCGGGCGGACGGGGCGACCGCCAGCCGGTCGAGTTGCCAGGCCCCGTCCGGGGCGGACGCCGCGCGGATCGCCGCCACCGGTCCGCCAGCCGGCTCTTCCACCAGCCAGAACTCCGCTCCTCGCTCGACGCTCACCGCCACGTCGGACGGCTGCTCCCGAGCCCCGTCGGGTACCGGCAGGCCGGGCAGCGGATCGGAGTCCTGATACGCCAACCGGGTCAACGCCGCGATGACGGCGGTCCGGTTTCGCGCCTCGGCCCCGGACAGTTCCGTCACCCGCCAGCGCGGGTGGGCCGCGCGACCGGCCAGGCCGGCCGCATCTGTGTCGTGGGCGCTCACGGGGCCTCGCCGGTGGCGCGGCGCAGGCTGAGCGGTCTCATGTCGGTCCACCGTTCGGCGATGTCCCGCAGACAGTCGCTCCGGCTGTCTGGGCCGCCGACCGGGCGCCAGCCCTCGGGGACCGGCACGTCCGCCCGCCAGATCGAGTACTGCTCGTCGTTGTTGCACACCACCACGAACTCCGCGGTGTCCTCCACCGGCATCCCGGTCATCGTCGGCCTCCTCAGTTCGGATGCAGTCCCGGAAACTCCAGGCCGGTCACCTCGGGCCAGCCGTGGCGGATGTTCAGGCACTGGACGGCGTTGCCGGCGCCGCCCTTCACCAGGTTGTCCAGCGCGGCGACGACGACGGCGTCGGTGTCTCCGTCCTCCGCCGCGAAGCCCACGTCGCAGAAGTTCGAGCCGGCGAGGATCTTCGGCTCGGGCAGGCGGTGCAGCCCACGCCGGTGGGCAACCACCCGTACGAACGGTTCGTCCGCGTACGCCTCCCGGAAGATCCGGCGCAACTCCCGCTCCCCGACCCGGGCCGCCAGCGGAACTCGGCAGAGCACCTGTACGCCCCGGACCGCTTCGACCCCGGTCGCCGTCATCCGGACCGGCAGGCCCGTGGCCTGCGCGATCTCGGCCTCGTGCCGATGCCCCACGGGTGCGAAGACACGCATCGCGCCGCTCCGCTCGGCGTGCAGGTTCGCCGGCCCGGCCGTGGCACCGGACCCGCTGGAGCCGGTCCGAGCGTCGACCCAGACCGGGCCGGTGATCAGGTCGGCCTTCGCCAAGGGCGCGAGCGCGAGGATCCCGGCCGTCGCCATGCAGCCCGGCACCGCTATCCGGTCGGCGGTGCGCACCATGTCCCGATACAGCTCCGGCAGGCCGGTCACGAAGGTGTCGATCAGCTCCGGCGCTTGGTGGGTGACGCCGTAGTACCGCTCGTATGCCGCCGGCTCGCGGAGCCGGAAGTCGCCCGACAGGTCGATCACGGTGCGTGCCAGTTCCAGGTACTTCGGCATTCGACCCATCGTGTCCCGGTGGGAAAGGGCCATGAACAGGACGTCGTACCCGCCGTCGGCGAGCCGGTCGTACGGGACGAACGTCAGGTCGGTCCGACCGCGCAGGTTGGGATGCTGACCGTCCACCGGCCGGCCGGCGAGCGAATCCGACGCCACGTCGGCCAGCTCCACGTGGGGGTGACCGAGCAGGAGACGGACCAACTCGCCTCCGATGTAGCCGGCTCCGCCGGCGACCGCTACCCGAAGCACGACGCCCTCCTGTCCACGAGATGGTCGACGATGCGGTCGGCGACCGAGACGTGGTCGCCCATCGCTTCCTGGAATCCGCTGAACTCCACGCCGTGGTTGACCTCCAGCACGTACAGCCGGCCGTCGGTGTCTTCAACGAGGTCGACGCCGGCGATGTCCGCGCCGACCGCCCGGGCCGCGGCCTCGGCCAGGCCGGCCAGTTCCGGGGTGAGCGGGCAGGCGGTCACGCCGGCGCCGCGGGCGACGTTGTGGCGCCACCCGGCGGCGCGGCGGTACGTGGCGCCCATCGCCTCCCCCCCGATCACCACGATCCGGATGTCCCGGTCGGGGCCGGCCACGAACTGCTGGAGGTAGACGATGTGGGCGTCCGGGGACGGCAGGGCGGCGACGTGTTCGAGCACCGCCTCCGCCGTCTCCCGGTCACGGACCCTGGTCACCAGCCGGCCCCAGGAACCGACTCTCGGCTTGATGACCGCCGGATAGCCCAGCGCCTCCAGGGCGTTCAGCGCCGCCTCCGGGGTGAGCGCCAGGGCGGTCGCCGGGCTGGGCAGCCCGGCGTCGCGCAGGGCCACCGAGGTGCGGTACTTGTCGCCGCAGAGGGCGACGGTGTCCGCGGTGTTGAGCACGACGGCGCCACCGGCTTCCAGCACCCGACCGGCGGCCAGCGCCCGGGCGTAGCCGATCTCCCGGTTCAGGACCACCTGGGCGGGCGCGTCGCCCTTTGACGCCAGCGCCCGCCACAACGTGCGGCTGTCCAGGTGGTCGTAGGGGACGCGGCGGTCGTCGAGCGCCTGCAGGATCCGTTTCTCGTCAGCCCGGACCCGCGAGGTGAGCACCGCGACGCGCGCCGGGGCGCCGGCCGTCGTCATTCTCCCCAGTCCTCTTCCACCTCGGGGGCCAGCGCCAGCGCCGGCGGGGAGACCGCCACGAGTTCGAGTTCGCTGGAGCATTCCGGGCAGACCAGGATCTCGCTGATTCTGCGGTCGCCGTCGATGCCGATCGTGGCGCCGCATCCAGGACAGTTGCTCATTGCCACTCCTCCCGTAATTGATCACAGGCGTGACGAAAGGCGGCACTGGGCCGCAATTCAACAACGGGGATCAGATCAGCTGTCGGCGCACTTCCGCAGCTCGTGGCGTGCCTCACTGCCCCCGTTCCGCAACGCCTGCGATCGATCTTCGCAGCCGCCCCAGAGGTCCGCAACTCGAACCCATGGACCGTAGTGGACGGTTCATAAACCCTTGCCAGCCAGGGCATGCCGCACGGGCCGGAGCCCGAGGGTGCCGCTGGGATGCAGCCTGCGCATCGCATGGTTGGCTCGGCCGGGCACGGGGCATAAGGCGACCAAGGCCGAAGTCACTCACGTCAGGAACGGGGCGATTATCACCGCCCCGAAGATCCGGTGAGTGGGCAGTTGCCGCCGGCACGACGGGGGAGGAGAAATGGTTCGTACCATAGTGGTCAAGTGTGGCGGCAATGCCGCTGTCAACGCGGAAGAAGTGTGTCGGGATGTCGCCGATCTGCACGGCCGGGAGTGCCGGATCGTTCTGGTGCACGGCGGCTCCGCCGAGATCGAACGGCTCGCCGGGCGGCTGGGGGTGCCGACCCGGCGGAACACCACGGCGGCCGGGATCTCCACCCGGCACACCGACGAGGTGATGCTGGAGGTGGTGCAGCTCGCCTTGGCGGGCTCCATCAAGCCGCGGCTGGTCACCGAACTCATCCGTCGGGGGGTCTCCGCGGTGGGGCTCACCGGGCTGGACGGCGGCGTGATCCGCGCCCGACGCAGGGCCGGGCATCGGGCCGTCGTCGACGGGCGCCGGTTCGTGGTACGCGATCACAGTGGCCGGATTACCGGCGTGGACGGGAACCTGCTCACCGGCCTGCTCGACCTCGGTCAGGTGCCGGTGCTCTCCCCGCCCGTGCTCTCGGAGGACGGCTTTCCGCTGAACGCCGACGCGGACCGGGTGGCGGCGTCGGTCGCCTGCGCGCTGGAGGCGGAAACCCTGGTGCTGTTGACCGGCGCGCCGGGCGTCCTGGCCGACCCGTGCGACGAGGCGTCGGTGCTCGGGACCTGCCGGGTGCCCCCGACCGGGACGCCGGCGATCACCGGCGGAGGCATCGGGATGAAGCTGATCGCCGCGCGGGACGCCCTGCTGGGCGGGGTGGCGAACGTGACGATCGCCGACGGCCGAGCGCACCGGCCGGTGCACCGGGCGCTGACCGCACCCGCGACCCGGGTGCTGCTCGACCAGGCGCGGCCGGCGGCGACCGGGAGCACCCGATGAGCGCGGTCGCCCGCACCGCCCTCGATCCGGTCGACCTGCTGCGGGGGATGCTGGAGATTCCCTCTTGCAGCGGCGGCGAGACCCGGCTGGCGGCGTACCTGGTGGAGGTGATGAGCCGGCTGGGCTACCGGGCTCACGTGGACGAGGCGGGCAACGCGGTCGGCGAGCTGATCCGCGGGGCGGGACCGACGGTGATGTTGCTCGGCCACATCGACACGGTCCCGGGCGACCTGCCGGTGCGGCTCATCGACCATCGGCTGTACGGCCGCGGGGCGGTCGACGCCAAGGGCCCGATGGCGACCATGATCTGCGCCGCGGCTCAGGCCGATTTCGCCGGCACGCTGGTCGTGGTCGGTGCGGTCGAGGAGGAGACGCCGGGGTCGCGCGGCGCCAACCACGTCGGGGCGACCCGACCGCAACCGGACGCCCTGATCATCGGTGAGCCGAGCGGCTGGGACTCGGTGGTCCTGGGCTACAAGGGCAAGCTGGACCTGCGGTTCCGTGCGGAGTGCGAGAACACCCACGCCACCAACCCCGGCCGCAAGGCCGGCGAGCTGGCCGTCGAGGCATGGTCGCTCCTGCTGGAGCTACTCGGGCCGGAAACCAGCCACCAGCACTTCGACGCGCCGGGACCGACCCTGATGCGGGTCGCTGCCGACCTGCGCCGCGCAGACGCCCACTTCAGCGTTCGCCTCCCACCGGGCTTCGACGCCGACGCGCTGGTGACGAACGTCCGCAGGCGACTGCCGGGTGGAGAGGTGGAGGTGCTGGAGTCGGTTCCCGCCTGCCGGGTCGACCGGACGGACCCGGTCGTCCGTGCCCTCGCCGCCGGCATCCGGGCCCAGGGCGGCCGAGGTCGGATGAAGGTGAAGACCGGCACCTCCGACATGAACACCCTTGCCCGCCGCTGGCGGATTCCGATGGCGACCTACGGCCCAGGGGACAGCCGGCTGGACCACGCCGACAACGAGCACATCTTGCTCCCCGACTACCTGCGAGGCATCAGGGTGCTCACCCACGCCCTGGCCGAACTCGGCGATATCCACGTCCCGCCCCCCGGCCAGGCGGCACGCCATCCCTGAGCCCTGTCGAACAAGGAGGATTCGACGTGCTGAACCCCTATGAGGATCCAAGCGCGCGTGCCGACCGCGGAGTAGCCGCGCCCGACGACGAGGAGTTGGCCGCGTACGCCAACCGGGTGCGCGAACTCGTGGTGCAGATGTGCGCCAACCCCGAGGGAGGCCACCTGGGCGGTTCGATGTCCCTGGTGGAAATCCTGGTCACTCTCTACTTCTCGGTGCTGCGCGTCGACCCGGCCCACCCCGACGATCCCGACCGGGACATCTTCATCCTCAGCAAGGGACACGGCGCCCTGGCGCAGTACGCCACCCTCGCCGTTCGCGGGTTCATTTCGGAGAGCTCACTCGCCGGGTACGGCGGCCCGGACAGCATGCTGACCGCCCACCCGAACCCGGCGGTGCCCGGCGTGGAGATGCCGACCGGCTCGCTCGGCCACGGCCTCGCCCTCGGCGTCGGATTCGCCATGGACCTAGCCATGTCCGGCAGCGACCGGCGGTGCTTCGTGGTGCTCGGTGACGGCGAGCTCCAGGAGGGATCGGTCTGGGAGTCCGCGATGTCCGCCAGCGCGCAGGGACTGGACCGGCTGGTCGCCGTCGTGGACCGCAACGGGCTCCAGATCACCGGCACGACCGAGGACACGCTGAGCCTCGAGCCCCTCGCCGACCGGTGGCGCAGCTTCGGCTGGTCGGTCATCGAGGTGGACGGGCACGACCTGGCGCAGTTGCGATCGGCGTTGGCCGGCGCGCCATCCGAGCCGGGCCGCCCCACCGTTGTGCTGGCCAACACCGTCAAGGGCAGAGGGCTGCCGTACGTCGAGGGCCAGGTGCGCAGTCACTACGCCAAGCTCAGCGGCCGTCAGCGACAGCGTGCGCTCGCCACGCTGGCCAGTGAGTACGTGAGGGAGAACCAGTCATGACCACCTCCTCCGCACACCGCACCAGCACGACTGCCGCCGGAGCGCAGCCCGCCGACCCGGCCGCCGGCCGGCCCAGCCGTGCGACCCGCGAGGTGTACCGCGACCTGCTGGTCGAGCTGATCAAGGCCGACGACCGGCTGGTCTGCCTGGACAGCGACACCGGGCTGTTCACCCCGACGGACTGGGGAGAGGCCGCCGACCGTTACGTCAACCTGGGCATCGCCGAGCAGAACCTGCTCGGCACCGCCGCCGCCCTGGCGAAGTCGGGACGGATCCCGTTCGTCAACACGATGGCCACCTTCGCCGCCACCCGGGCGCTCGAGGCGGTCAAGGTGGACATCGCCCTGAACAACGTGCCGGTGCGGATCGCGGCAACGCACGGCGGGCTGTCGGCGGGGCATCTGGGGCCCACCCACCACTCGCTGGAGGACGTGGCGGTGATGCGGCTGCTGCCGAACCTCACCGTGCTCGTGCCGGCCGACGCGACGAACACCGAGGAGCTCCTGCGCGCCTGCGTCGACCTGCCGGGGCCGGTCTACCTGCGTCTCGGCCGCGGCCCCACCCCGGACCTGGACCGGGACCGGCTGCCCGCACCCCGGATCGGCGAGATGCAGCATCTGCGCGACGGTGACGACGTCACGCTGATCGCGACCGGGCCGTACCCGGTGCTGGCCGCGCTCACCGCCGCCGAGGTCCTGGCCCGGCAGGGGATCGACGCGGCGGTGCTCAACGCGCACACCATCAAGCCGCTGGATCAGGCGGCCCTGCTGCGGGCGGCGGGAACCCGGGGCATCGTGACCGTGGAGGAGCACTGGGCCGCGGGTGGCCTGGGCTCCGCCGTGGCCGAGGTGGTCGGCCGACTGGGGGTTGCCACCCCGGTGCTGCCGATCGCTGTCGACGACATCTTCGCTAAAGGCACCGGCAATCACCGCCATCTTCTCGAACGCAACGGGATTACCCCGGACGCGGTCGTTGAGCAGGTACGCCAGCTATTGGACAGCCGGGCCGACGACAAGGGGCGTCGCTCAGGTTGCGGGCCCGGACCGTCCTGTTAGGCTGAATCTTGCACATCGGTCAATGCCAGTGGTTGCGCGCGGTCCAGAGCCCACGTGAGGAGCGTAAACGCCCTCCATTGAGTAGCGAGCGAGAAGCAACGGGGGATAGTGTGAGCAATTCCGAGCATTCTGCGAAGCTATTGTTCGAGGCCCTGACCCGTCGCGTAGAAGTTGACGGCGAGGCGGCCGCGATGGTCGACGAAAACCGTACCTGGAGTTATCAGGAATTCGATTCCACCATCGACGCGGTGGCGGCGCGGATCGAGGTGCGGAATGCGGACGAGGTGGTCGCCGTCCTCGCCGCTCGTACGGCCGCTGATGTGGTGGGGGTGCTCGCCGTCGCCCGTGCGGGTGCCGCCGTCCTGGCCATCGATCCCGAACTCCCCGCCGCCCGGATCGCGCGGCTGATCGCCGACTCGGGCGCCCGTACGGTGCTCGTGCCCCCAGCCCTGTCGTCCGCCCTGCCGGACGACGTCACGCGGATCCCGCTGCCCGACGCACCGGTGGCCGCGACCGGCGACCGACCCCGCCCGAAGAGCGCTGGCGAGATGGCGTACCTGGTGTACACGTCCGGCAGCACCGGCGAGCCGAAGGGTGTCGCGGTGCGTCGTGCCGGCCTGCGGGTGATCGCCGACGAGCAGCGCCGGTTGCTGGGCACCGGTCCCGACGCGCGGGTCTTCCAGCTCGCCAACGTCAGCTTCGACGCGTTCATCTTCGAGTTGGCGATGGCCTTCGAATCCGCGGGGACGTTGGTGCTGCCCGGCCGGCACGCCCGCTACCCAGGGGCCGCGCTGGCCGAGCGGCTGCGCGAGCAGCGGGTGACGCATCTCGTCGCCACCCCCAGCGCGCTCGCCCTGCTTCCCGCCGGCGACCTGCCGGATCTCGCCGTCGTGTGTTCGGTCGGGGAACGCTGCACCCCCGCGGTACGCGAGCGGTGGCGGGTGGGCCGGCGCCTGCTGAACCTGTACGGACCGGCCGAGGCCAGCATCTGGTCGACGTGGGCCGAGCTCGACGGCGACACCGATCCGGCGAACATCGGGCGCTGCATCCGCGGCGTCGGCGCACTGGTTCTGGACGACGCCGGTCGTCCGGTGCCCCCCGGCGGGATCGGCGAACTGCACCTCGTCGGCCCCACCGTCGCCCTCGGCTACCACGGCCGGCCGGACCTCACCGCCGACCGCTTCCGGGACACCCCGCCGGAGCTGCTCGACGCGGTGGTCCGTGGCGAGGAGATCCCGGCCGCCGACATCCCCTCGGCACCCCGCATGTATCGCACCGGTGACCGGGTCCGGCTGGAGTCCGACGGCAGCCTGACCTTCGCCGGGCGGCTCGACGACCAGGTCAAGGTCAATGGCGTCCGGCTGGAGCCGGCGGAGTCCCAGCAGGTGCTCGCCGCCGTGCCCGGAATCACCGACGCCGCGGTCGTCGCGGTGCCGGCGGCCGACGGCGCACCGGTCCTCGCCGGCGCGTACACCGGCACCCCGCCGGTGTCCGAGGTGAACGCCCGGCTCCGCGCGGAGCTGCCCCGCTGGGCGGTACCGGCGCGGCTGGTCCGCCTCGATGCCATGCCGGTCACCCGCAACGGCAAGCGCGACGTCAACGCGCTGCGCGAACAGTTGACGGCCGACCACACAGCGGCCGACCGCCCGGGGAGTGAGCCGGCGGAACCCGCCGATGCCCTGCCCCGACTGGTGCTGAGGAAGGTCCGGTCCGCGCTGGGTCGACCCGACCTGCGCGCCGGGGAGAATTTCTTCGCCGCCGGAGGGCACTCCCTGCTCGCCGTCCGGTTGGTCGACCGGGTCGGCCAGGCCGTCGGTCGGCGACTCGACGTGAGTGCCCTGCTCCAGGCCCCGACGATCGATGACTGGATCGCATCGGTCCGGCGGGCGGTCGAGCACGCCTACGGCCCGGCGGCTGCCGTTCCCGCTCGGGACGACGGGCAGGTGGGGATCGACGAGTCCTCGCCGGTGTCGGTGGTGCAGACCGAGATCCTGGTGGCGGAGCAGTTCCTGCTGGGGTCGGCGGCGTACGTCGCGCCCTGGTGCGAGCGCGTGCAGGGGCCGTTCGACCCGGACCGCTTCGCGGCGGCGCTGCGGGCGACCGCGCAGCGGCACCAGGTGCTGTGTACGCGGTATCGGATGACTCCCGAGGGCGCTGTTCCTCTGATCGACGAGGACGCCGTCGTCCCCGTCGAGACGGCCTCCGCCGCAGACCTGACCCAGGCCACCCGGCTCGCCGAACAGGCCTGCGCCAAGGGGTACGACCTGGCCCGGGAGCAGCCGGTCCGGCTGCACGTCGTGCGGTACGGCCAAGCGGGCTCCGACGGTGGCCACCTCGTCACCACGATGATCCACCACGTGGCCTGCGACGGCGCCAGCGTCGACCTGGTGCTGGAAGAGGCGTGGCGGAGGTACCACGGTCGACCGGTGGACGAGGCCCCGGTCGTCCCGCCGTACCTCTCCTTCGCCCGCTGGCAGCGCACCTTCCTGGCCGGCGAGGAAGCGGAGGTGCAGCGCGCGTGGTGGGCGCGGAACCTGGCCGGGCGGGCGCCGGTGCGGCTGGGCCCGGACACCCGACACGGTGAGCGAGCAGCCCGGGACCGGCGCGGCCGGCGGTTGCCGTTCGTCCTGGAACCCGACCTGGTGCGGGATCTGGAGGCGGTCTGCGCCGACCTGCGGGTGGGTGCCTTCACGGTGCTCACCGCGGCGTACGCGGTGGCGTTGCAGGAACACACCACCGACACCGAGTGCGTCGTCGGCACCCCGGTCACCGTGCGGCGCAGCCCGTATGAGCGCACCGTGGGGCTCTTCGTCAACACCCTCCCCGTCCCCGTCGACCTGCCCGACTCCGGTTCGCTGACCGACTGGCTGCGGGAGCGGGCCGCCGGCCTGGCGGTCACGTTCGACCACCGCGACCTACCGCTATCCGAGATCACAAAGGTATGGCGGCCGGACGGCAGGCCATCGGTCCTGTTCGCGCTGGACTACGGGCGAACGGACCCGGAGCGGGCCCGCCGGCGGGTCCACCTCGACCCGGGCCCGGTCAAGAACGAACTGCTGCTCACCGTCAACCGAGGGCGGGAGACGTGGATCGGGGAACTGGTCCACGACACCGCGGTCCTCGACGCGGTCGAGGCCGGTGAGCTGCTCGACGCCTTCATCGAGGCGTTGCGAGCCATCTGCCGCTGCTGCCGCGAGAGCGGGCGCACGGCGGATGTCTCGGCGTTGCGACGGCCGGCGGAACGGCTGGTGGCCGCCGCCGACTTCGACTTCGGAGCCGTGCGGGCCTGACCCGTTCGCGCCTTCGCCGCGCCCGGGCGCGGCCGACCATCCGATAGCAGGACAGAACGGCAGGCCGGGAACGCTCGGACCGCGTACCCGCTGTCCATCGAGAACTGGAGTGAGGTCGACTAGCGATGACCATGACCCTGTCCTCCCGGCAACGAGCCGCGCGCCACTGGTCCCGCGTACTGCCCGACGTGACGCGGGAGGAGCACTGGCCCACCGACGTAGCGCCGGCGCCGACCGAGGACGGCCGGGAAACGGACCGGTTGGTCGAAGAACGGGCCCTCGACTCCGAGGCCGCGGCCCGCCTCCTGGCCGTCACCCGGGGCGACGCCGTGCTGGTGCACACCGTCCTCACCGCCACCCTCGCGGTGTGCTTCGCCGGCCGGAGCGGTCGCCGGGACATCTGGCTGGACGTGCCCCCGGTGGTTCCGGGCGCGGCCGGGTTCGAGGCGCCGGAGGGGTCGGCGGTGCCGATGCCGGTCCTGCCGGTCCGGGTGGTGGTCGCTCCGGACGGCACCGGAGCACAGTTGCTCGCCGAGACCCGCCAGGCGCTCCTCGACGGGTACGCCGCGCAGTACGTCGATCCCGCCACGGCGGCCGAGGGCGCCGATCAGGGCGCCGGCGGATGGCTGCTGACCCACGACGAGCTGCACCACCCGGTCCGGCGCGACAGCCGGTTCGCCGGGGTGCTGCGGATCGGCGCCGGGCCGGAACCGGTGCTCACCGTGACCGGTGACGCCGGCCGCTACAGCAGCGCGTCCCTACGTCGCCTCGCCGACCAGGCCGTCGATGTCCTCACTGCGCTGGCGACCAACCCCGACCAGCCGCTGTCCCGCATCCCGCGTTGGCGACCGGCCGACCTGCGGGCCGCCGAGGCCGCCGCCACCGGCCCCTCGGCGGACCCGACGGAGCCGGTGGAGCACCTGTTCGGGCCGGCCGACTCCGACCGGCCGGCCGTCGTGGCCGAGGACGGGACGCTCACCCACACCGAACTGGACCGGCGGTCCCGCGCGGTGGCACGCGGGTTGAGTCGTCGCCTGTCCCCGGGGCCGGACGGCCGGATGCCCGTCGTCGGGCTGCTCACCGGATCGAGCATGGCCACCGCAGTGGGCGCTTACGCCGCGCTGCGGGCCGGCCTGCCGTACGTGGTGGTCCCGCCCGGCCACGTGGAGGACTGGGCGTTGCTCCGTGAGCGTGGAGTGGCCCTCGTCGTGACGGCCGGCCGGGCACCGGACGTCCCGTCGGACATCGGCGCGGCGACCCTCGACGAGCTGGCCGAGACGTCCGGCGCCGACCCGGAGCCGGTGGCACCGGAGAACCCGGCCTACCTGATCTTCACGTCCGGCTCCACGGGTGCGGCCAAGGCCGTGGTGGTGACCCGGGCGAACCTGGCCGCCTCCAACCACGCCCGCCGGCTGGTCTACGGCACCGAGCCGCCCGATTTCCTGCTGCTGTCCCCGCTGCACTTCGACAGCTCGGTAGCCGGCCTGTTCTGGACTCTGAGCTGCGGTGGCACCCTGCACATCGCGCCGGAGGACACCCTCGGCGATCCCGCGCGCCTGGCCGGGTACATCGCCCGGCACGGCGTCACCGCCACGCTCGGGCTGCCGCGCGTGCTGGACGGCATCGCCTGTGCCTCCGTCGGCGGCGAGCTGCGCACCCTGCGAGTCGTGGTGGGGGCCGGGGAGACCTTCCCCGCCGGCCTGGCCGTCCATCTCAGGGAGGCGGCCCCGGAGGCCCGGGTCGTGAACGAGTACGGTCCGAGCGAGGCCACGGTGTGGGCCACCTGGCACGACGTCACCGGCGACGAGACCGACGTGCCGATCGGGCGTCCCGTCCCCGGGATGCGGGTGCACGTGGTGGACGGATGGGGCGCGCCGGTGCCGCCCGGCGTGCCCGGGCAGATCGCCGTCGGTGGCCCCCAGGTGTGCCTGGGATATGCCGGGAACGCTGAGCTGACCGCGGCCCGGTTCGTGCCCGACCGCCTCGGCGGGGCCGACGGCGACCGGCTCTACCTCACCGGCGACGAGGGCTGGGTGGACCCGGACGGCGCGTTGCACTTCGTCGGCCGGATCGACGACGAGGTCAAGATCCGCGGTATCCGGGTGCAGTTGGCCGACGTCGCCGAGGCGTTCCGCCAGCATCCGGGCGTCAACGACACGGAGGCGCTGCTGGCCGATGGGGGGCTCGTCGTCTTCCTCGCAGGCGACCGCACGCTGGACGGGGAGGCCGTCCTGGCCGATGTCCGCCCCGTCCTGGCGGTGCACGCGGTGCCGTCCCGGGTCGTGGTGCTGCCGGAGATCCCCCGACTGAGCAACGGCAAGCGGGACCGGCGGCGGCTGCTGGAACTGGCCGAGCGGCCGGCCCCCGTGGCAGACGACTCGACGGCGCCCGAGGACGACCTCGAGCGGCACGTGGTGGCGCTGTTCCGGGAGGTGCTCGGCGCCGCTGACGTCGGGATGACCGACGACTTCTTCCGGGCCGGCGGCGACTCCATCAAGGCCGCCCTGCTCACCGCCCAACTGTCCCGTGAGCTGTCCACCTACATCTACGTGGTGGCCTTGCTGGACAACCCGACGCCCGCGTCTCTCGCCGCCTTCCTTCGGCAGGAGTACGGGCAGGCGCTCGCCGACAGCGCCGTGCAGACCGGCGGTACGACTGCTTCCGACTGCGGGGGCGGAGCCGCCGCCGAGGAAAGCGGGGGGTCCCTGGCCGACCAGGAGTCCGGGGAACGGCTGCGTCGCCTGCTCGCCGACAGCCACGACCACGGATCCGCGCCCACGCCGGCATCGAAGCTTTCCGGCCCGGTGTTCGTGCTCGGTCCGCCGCGTTCCGGGACCACCCTGCTGCGGATCATCCTCAGCGGACACCCGGCACTGTTCGCGCCGCCCGAGCTGGAACTGCTCCAGTTCGGCACCCTGACCGAAAGGGACGAGGAGCTGTCTGGTCGCTACAGCTTCAACCGCGAGGGTCTGGTCCGCGCGGTGATGGCCCTGGCGGACCTGTCCGCGCCGGAGGCCGAGGCGCTGCTAAGCCGGATGGCCGAGGAGGGCGGGACGGTCGTCGACGCGTACCGGTGGCTGACCGAGCACGCAGACGGGCGGACCCTGGTGGACAAAACCACCGCGTACGCGCTCGACCTGGCCACGTTGAGCAGGGCCGAGGAGCTTTTCGACCAGCCGCGGTACGTCCACCTGATCCGGCATCCGCAGGCGTGCGTGTCGTCCTTCCTGGAGGCGCGGCTCGACCAGACGTACCTGCGGGTCGACCACGGGTACCCCGCGGAGCAGGCCGCCGAGCTGGTCTGGCGGCTGGCCCACGAACACACCTCCGCGTTCCTCGACGGGATTGACCCGCGGCGGGTGCTGCGGGTGCACTTCGAGGAGCTGGTGGCCGACCCGGAGAGGGTCGGGCGGCGCGTCTGCGAGTTCCTGGGCATTCCGTTCACCGAGCGGATGCTCGACGTCTACGACGACCGGCAGCAGCGTATGACCGACGGTTTGCGGCCCGGCGGCCGGATGCTCGGCGACATCAAGTTCCACGAGCACCGGACGATCGACCGGTCCGCGGCCGATCGCTGGCGCGACGCGGGCGCCCGCCCGCTGCACGAGCGGACCACGGCGGTGGCCCGCGAGCTGGGGTACGGACCGGGCGGGCTGATCGTCGACACCGGTCTCACCTCCCAGCAGCGGTTCGTGTGGTTCCTGGAGTTCATGCGCCCGGGTACCGCGATGTACCACATCCCGGTTCTGCTCAGTGGCGAGTCCACGGTGGACGAAGCCGCGCTGCGGCGGGCGGTCCGGACCGTCGCCCGGCGGCACCACGCCTTCCGCTCGGTGGTGACGGCGCCGGAGGGCGAGCCCCTGATGCGGTTCGTGCCCGACCTGGCTCCGCTGGTCGAGGTCGAGGAGGTGGCCGCCGACGCGCAGCGGGAGCGGGCCGAGGAGCTCGCCGTCGAGCCGTTCGACCTGGAGCAGGAGAGCCTGATGCGGGTGCACCTGCTCCGCGACGGGGACCGGTTCACGCTGCTGATCCTGGTCCACCACCTGGTGGCCGACGCGCGCAGCGTCGGCATCATCGTCGGTGATCTGCTCGACGCGTACGAGCACTGGCGCGCCGGCCGCCCGCCGCTGCTGGCAGCCGTGGCCCGGCAGGCGTCCGACGCCGGGGCGGAGGAGACCGAACTGGACGCCGCGGCCGCCGAGGCGGTGACCGCCCGGGTCCGCCGGCGCCTGTCCGGCGCCACCTGGCCGCTGAACCTGCCGCCGGTCCGGACCGGCGACGACGCCGCGTCCGCCCGTGCCGTGGCGGTCCGACGGGGGGTCGAGCCGGCCGTCGGCGAGGCGGTCCGCCGCTACGCCGCCGACCATGGCTGTTCCGTGTACCGAGTGCTGCTGGTCGCCTTCGGGTTGACGGTGGCCGAGCTGACCGGCGCCCGGGACTTCCTGGTCGGCGCTCCGGTGCTGCGTCGCGGACCGTACGACGACCGCACGGTCGGCCTGTTCGTCAACACGGCGCTGGTGCGGCTCGACCTCACCGCGCCGGGCAGCTTCGACGACCTCGTACGCCGGAGCGAGTCGGCGGTCCGGGACGCCATCGCCGACGCGGAACTGCCGTACGAGGAGATCGTCGCGGCACTCGCCGACCTGACCGGTGGCGGCGAGAGCCTGCTCCAGGCGGCCTTCTCCGTGCAGAGCCTCGACCTGCCGCTGGACCGCGGCCCCTCGCTACGGCTGCGCCGGGAGATCATGACGCCGCAGTACGCGAAGTTCGACATCGGGGTGAGCGTCACGGACGAGGACGGTCGCTTCACCATCGCCGCCGAGTTCAACGCGGCGCGCTTCGACGACGCGAGCGCCGGCCGGTTCGTCACCGACTTCGTCGAGACCACCCGTCACCTGGTGCGGGTTCCGGCCACCGACAGGGAGGAGGCGTGATCGAATCCGCAGTCGACGTACCGGCCCGTTCCCGCAGGGTGACCGGGCTGCTGCTGACGATCAGCGCGACCGACGCGGTGGCCACCGGGGTCATCCTGCCGACCCTGCCGTTCCTCGCCCTCGATCTGGGGGTCGGCCCGGTGGCCATCGGGGCGCTGATCGCCGCCTCGGCCGTCATGCAGTTGGTGATGGGACCGGTCTGGGGCGGTCTCGCGGATCGGTTCGACAGCCGGCGGCTGCTGATCATCGCACCGCTCATCGCCGCCGCGGGGCACCTGCTGCTCGCGTTGGCGCAGAACTACCAGATGATGGTCGCCGCCCGTGTGCTCACCGGTGCCGGCGCGGCCGTGCCGGTGCTGTTGCAGGCCCGGATCGTTGCCGAGACCACCGACCGGGACCGGACGGCCATGGTCGGTCGCGTCACCGCGGTGCAGGGCGCGGGGACCATCCTCGGGCCCGCGCTCGGCGCCCTGGTGGTCCGGTACGGCATCGGCGCCGTCGGCATGACCGCGGCGTTGGCCGCGTTGCTGGTCGCGCTGCTCGCCAGCCGCCTGCCGGCGCGGGAGCTGGCCCGCTCGACCCCGCGCCGGTCGGTGCTCGGCGCGCTCCGGTCGCTGCTGGGCAGCCGCCGGTTGCGGCCACTGGTGGTCATCGCGTTGCTCGGCTGGCTCTGCTTCACCGCATACGCCACCGCGCTGCCGCTCTTCCTCAACCAGGAGTTCCGGCTCTCCTCCACCACCTACGGCGGGCTGATCGCGATCAGCGGCATGGTGGCCCTCCTGGTCCGCGGGGTGCTGCTGGGCTGGCTGGTGAAGCGGCTGGGAGAACCGGCGCTGATGGTGGTGGGCGCGGGTCTCCTGGCGGCCTCGATGGCGCTGGTGCCTCTGTTGCCGACCGTCTGGCTGACCCCGCTCCTGCCGCTGACGTACGCGATCGGCGCCGGTCTGCTCTTCCCCTGCCAGGTGGCCCGGGTCAGCAGCAACGCGCCGGAGGGCACCGCCGGGCTGGCTCTCGGGGGTAACGCCACGGTCGCGGGCCTGGGCACCGTGCTCGGGCCGCTGGCGGCGGGCGCGCTGTTCACCGCGCTGGCCGGCGGCGCCTTCCTGCTCGGGGCCGCCGTCCTGGTCGTCGTCGCGACCATCGCCGTGGTCACCGAGTACCTGCCACAGAGAGGGGTGAAGACGGTATGACCAACATGACCGATATCGACGATCTCATCGCCCGGCACGCCGTCGGCCGGTTCGACGACGACACGACGCTCGCAGCGGCCGGGATCGGCTCCCTGACCATCCTCCGGATGGCGGTCGAGGCGGCGCCGGACGACGGGACGGAGATCGACGCGAGCCGCCTGGCCGACGTGCACACCGTGGGGAACCTTCGGGTCTGGCTGCGGGATCTGCTGCGGCCCGACCCGGTGCCGACCCCTGCGACGTCCAACGGAAAGGAGATCTCGTGAGCGCCCCGACGTCACACCTGCTGCCGCTGACCGAGTCGCAGAAGTCACTGCTCGTGGCCAGTGAACTCGCCCCGGTGGCCCACCTCTACAACACGGTCACCACGTTCGAGCTGGATTCGGCCCGGACCGACGACGAGATCAGGCGCGCGCTGGCCGCCGTCGTCGCCGCCCAGCCGACGCTGCGTACCGTGCTGGTGGACGACCCCACGCCACACGCGACGCTCACCGAGCCGCCGGCGCCCGAGGAGGTGCCGTTCGACACGGCCGACGGCGAGACCGTGGAGGAGATCGTACGGCGGCTCGGGGAGTTGCCCTTCGACCTGCGGGGTGGTCGGCTGTACCACTTCCGGCTGGTGCGCTCGGCCGGGCGGTCCACGCTCGTCGCCGCCGTACACCATGTGGTGTTCGACGGCTACTCCATCCGTCCGCTGATGGACGACCTGGCGGCGGCGCTCGACGGCGCGGACGTGGCCGGGCGGCGCGCCGCCCGCGAGGAGACGTACGCCCGGGAGTTGGCCCTGCACCGCCGCACCGCGGACGATCCGGCCACCCGCGACACGGCGCGACGGTGGGCGGAGGAGTTCGCCGGGCTGCCCGCTACCCGGCTCTGCCCGGGCCCGGCCCGGCCCACCGAGGCGAGCTTCCTCGGCCGGCACGTGCGGTGGCGGCTGGACGCCGACGAGACCGAGGAGGTGAGCGGGCTCTGCCAGCGGCTCGGCCTCTCCCCGTTCGAATTCTTCACCGGGGCCTACGCCGCGACGCTGGCCCGCCACGCGGCGGTGCCGACCGCTGTGTTCGGGGCCCCGGTGATGTCCCGGCGCACCGCGGGGGCGTACGCGCTGTGCGGATTCTTCGTCGACACGCTGCCGCTGGCCGTGCCGGTCGACTGGTCCGTGCCCGTCGACCGGTACCTCACCTCCACCGTGGCGGACGTCGTGCAGAGAACGCGTGGGCGTACCGGCATCGGCCTCAACCAGATCGTCGAACAGCTGCCTCCGGGGCGCCGGGCCTCCGGCGATCCGCTCGTCTCCTGTCTCATCGCGATGCAGGATCCGCCGCCGCCTGCCGACGGGCCGGTCCGGTCCGCCCGCGAGCACACCAACGACACGGCGAAGTTCGACTGCGGTTTCAACGTCGCGCTGGTCGGCGGCCGCTGGGAGTTCGACCTGGAATACGACCAGGCCCTGCTGCCGGCGCCAGCCGTCGAGGCCCTGGTGACCTCGCTGGACACGGCGGTGCGGCGGGCCGTGGCCGGTCCGGGCCGTCCGCTGGCGGAACTGTTCACCGATGCCGGATCCGGCGCCGGGCAGGACCAACTCGTCGACGTCACCGGGCACCTCGCCCCTGCCGGTGTGCCCGGGCGCCGCGCCAGCGACCCGGACGGGCCGCTGCTGCTGCCCGGCCAGCAGGGCGGGCTGGTCCCGCTGAACGAGACAGGTTCGGCGCCGGACCGAACGGCTGCGTCGGACCACGGGCGCACGGGCGGTGCCGAACCCGTCGCCGAGACGACGGAGGACGACCTCCAGCGGGAGATCACCGACCTGTGGCGGGAACTGCTCGACCTGCCCGAGATCGACCCGGACCGTTCCCTGCTCGAGTACGGTGCCCACTCGCTGCTGGTGTTCACCGCGTTGTCCCGGGTCCGCCGGCGCTACCAGGTCTCCGTGCCGATCATCGAGTTCTTCCGGCAGCCCACCGTGGCGGCGATGACCGACGCCGTCAGTCGGAGGCGGGCGTCGTGACCGACCGGAACGGCGGCGTGGGCTCCGGGGCGTACCGGCCGGCGCTGCTGCACGACTACTTCTTCGACACCGCCCGGCGGCGGCCGGAGGAGCCCGCGCTGGAGGTGGCCGAGGCCCGGTTGAGCTACGGCGAACTGGCCGCACTCGCGGAGGCCACCTCGGCGGCCCTGCGCGCCCTGCCCGGCTGCCCGCCCCGCCGGGTTGCCCTGCTGACCGGTCGTAATCCGGCCGCGTACGCCGGCTACCTGGGCGTGCAGCGGAGCGGGGCCGCGGTCGTGCCCCTGGACCCGGAGACCCCGGTCGGCCGCAATCGTGCCGTGGCGGAGGCGTCGGAGATCGACGTACTGGTCACGGACGGCACGGCCGGCGGACAGGCGGACGAGATCGTGTCCCGGACCGGCTGCCGCCGGCTCGACCTGACGGCGGCGGGCCAGGTCCGCGCGTCGTCCGCGGCCGAGGTCTCGCCCGGCCCACCGGTGGGGCCCGACTCGCTGGCCTACGTGCTGTTCACCTCCGGTTCGACCGGCCGGCCGAAGGGGGTGCCGATCACCCACCGCAACGTGGTGCCGTTCATCGCCCACCACCTGGGCCGGTACGACGCGGGGCCGGACAGCCGCTGGGCGCAGAGCGGCGAGCTGACCTTCGACGCGTCGGTCACCGCGATGTTCGTCGCCTGGGGAGCCGGCGGTACGCTGGTCGTGCCCCGCCGGCGGGAGTTGATGGCGCCGCGCCGGTTCCTCGCCGACAACCGCATCACCCACTGCGTGCTGGTGCCCTCGGTGGTGTCGATCGCCACGGCCCTGCGGGGCCTTCCGGCCGGCTGCCTGCCGGAGCTACGCTGCACGATCTTCGGGGCGGAACGGCTGACCCGGTCACAGGCGAGCGCCTGGCGGGCCGCGGCTCCCCACAGCCGGATCGAGAACGCGTACGGCCCGACCGAGCTGACCGTCTGCTGCACGGGTTACTTCCTGCCGGACGACGAGTCGCGGTGGCCGGTCACCTCCAACGGCAGCATGCCGATCGGCGCGGTCTACCCCCATCTGGAGAGCGTCGTGGTCAGCAGCGACGGGCGGGTGGGGCGGGAGGGTGAGCTGTGCGTCCGGGGCGTGCAGCGGTTCGCGGGCTACCTGGACGCGGCCGACAACGTCGGCCGGTTCCTGACCATCGTCGACGGACGGGCGTCGGTGCTGGGGGCGGACGAGCCGCTGACCGACCGGCACTGGTACCGCACCGGGGACCGGGTCCGCACCGAGAACGGCGAGTTGGTTTGTCTGGGCCGACTCGACGACCAGGTGAAGATCGGTGGCCACCGGGTCGAGGTGGGTGAGGTCGAGGCGGTGCTGCGGGGCCTCCCCGGGGTGACCGACGCGTTCGTCCTGCCGCTCGGCACCGGAGACGGCGTCACCGGACTGGTCGCCGCGTACACCGGCGACCCGGACGTGGCCGAGGACCTCGGCGCGCTGGTGCGGGCCGATCTGCCGGAGCACATGTGGCCGGGGCGGATCCGGTGGGTCTCCGCGCTGCCGCTGACACCGAGCGGGAAGGTGGACCGTACGGGACTGGTCTGGATCCTGACCGAGCGGGAACCGGCGACGGCGGGAGGCGACCGGTGAACACCCCGACGGACCGCGTCCTGGCCCGGATCACCGACCCGACTACGGCCACCCTGGACCTGGTGCTCTTTCCCGGCGCCGGCAACGGTCCCAGCGCCTTCAGCGGCTGGCAGCGGCTGGTACCGCCGGGCTGGCGGGTTGCCGCGGTCCGTCTTCCGGGCCGGGAGAGCCGGGCCGGCGAGCCATTCGCCCCGTCGGTGCCGGCCGCGGTCGACGAGGTGGTTCCGGCCCTCCGGGCCTGGCACCTCCCGGACGCCCCGCTGGTCTACCTCGGACACAGTATGGGCGCGTGGTTCGCGCTGGAGACCGCGCTTCGGGTGACCCCGGACCTCCTGGTGCCGGTGAACAGCGGCCCACGGGAGGGCCCGCTGGAGTACGGCGAGCCGGATGTGGACCTGCTCCGGAAGCACACCCACCAGCAGGGCATCGGGGCGGACATCGACCCGGAGCTGCTGGACGAGGTGGTCGAGGCGACGGCGGCGGTGATGCGCGGCGACACCGGCACGGGCAACGGGTACCTGCCCCCGACCGCCGTTCTGTCCTGCGACGTCGTCTCGTACCACGGGCGCGAGGACCCGGCCGCCGGAGGATCGTGGGCGCGCTACACCCGCGGTCGGACGGACGAGGTGGAGGTCGGCGGAGACCACCACTTCGTCAAACGCGCACCGGAGGAGCTGATCCGCGACCTGGAACGGCGGGTCCGGCGGCTGCCCGGCGGGGCCGGCCTGCCGGGGAACGGGACGAGGAGGGAGAACGATCGTGGCGATCAGGACTGAGCTGGGGACGGACGAGGCGCGACCAGCGGACGACGTCGACCTGAGGTCGGTGAACCTCGTCGATCCGGCGCTGTATGCCGGCGGCGACCCGTATCGGGTCTGGGCGGCGCTGCGGCGGCACGCACCCGTCTACCGGCATCCGGCGACCGAGATGCCCGCCTTCTGGGCGCTGACCCGCTACGACGACGTCAAGGAGGTCTACCGGGACCACGAGACGTACAGCTCCGCCCAGGGCATCCTGTTGCGGCCCGAGAGCGACGGCTCCGACCCGGGCGGTGGTCGTACCCTCGCGCTCACCGACCCGCCGCGCCACCGGGAGCTGCGGTCGCTGGTCGAGCGGTGGTTCGCCACCCGGGCTGTCCGCAGGCTGGCGAGCACCATGCGTCCGACGGTGCGCGACATCGTGGACCGGGCCCTCGACCAGGGCGAGTGTGACTTCGTCGCGGACATCGCGGCGCGGCTGCCGCTGTTCGTCATCTGCGGGTTGATGGGTGTGCCGAGCGCCGACCACGAGCTGATCTTCCAGCTCACCAGCCAGGCGTTCGGAGCCACCGAACCACGGGCGCGCAGCGCGGCGCACCAGGAGATTCTCCGGTACTTCGTCGCGCTCATCCAGAAGCGCCGTCGGTCGCCCTCCAACGACCTGGTCAGCGCGCTGGTGCACGGCCGGGTGGAGGGACGGCCGCTGGAAGCCGACGACATCCTGCTCAACTGCGACAACCTGCTGGTCGGCGGCACCGAGAATGTCCGGCTCGCCGCCGCCGGCGGGATGGAGGTGTTCCTTCAGCACCCGGACCAGTGGCACCGGCTGGGCGAGGAACCGCACCTGATGGCGCCGGCCGTGGAGGAGGTGCTGCGGTGGACCTCCAGTGCGACGCACATCATGCGCACGGCGACTCGGCAGGCGCGGCTGCGGGAACACACGATCGAGCCGGGCGACCGGGTGGTGCTCTGGATCCCGTCGGCCAACCGGGACGAGTCGGTGTTCGACGAGCCGGACCGGTTCGACATCGGCCGGACCCCGAACCGGCACCTCGCGCTGGGTGCCGGGCGGCACTTCTGCGTGGGGTCGGTCCTGGCCCGGGCCGAGCTGACCGTGCTGTTCACCGAACTGCGCCAGCGGGTGGCGGACGTCGAACCGGCCGGCGCGCCGGTCCGGCTCAGTTCCATCGTGGTGAACGGCCTCGAGCGGTTGCCCGTGCGGCTGCGGGCCGCCGGACGGTGACCGCACCGGTTGCAGGCGGTGGGGGGCGGTGACAGACTGTCTCGGACCGGGGCGTGACGAGACTCCCGCTGGCGAACACCGTGTGTGGGTGCCGGCCGGTGACCGGTCATCCCACCCACGCCCCCGCGCCGCCGTCCGGGTGAGCCGTCGGCACGCGCAAGGAGCATTCGGACTGACGCCGTGGTGCCCGCCACCCGGTGCTGGGGGAGAGCTGTGACTGATCCGGAGACCGGAGCGGAACTGCTGCGCCGGATCGCGGAGATCCGCGAGCGGACGTTGGCCGAGGTGGCCCGG
Source organism: Micromonospora sp. WMMB482 (assembly GCF_019038635.1). Classification (NCBI taxonomy): domain Bacteria; kingdom Bacillati; phylum Actinomycetota; class Actinomycetes; order Micromonosporales; family Micromonosporaceae; genus Micromonospora; species Micromonospora sp. WMMB482. The sequence goes on from NZ_JAHOPD010000020.1 coordinate 3,057,304, forward strand.
ACGGCCTCGCTGGCCGAACTGGCCGACGTGCGGCGCGAGGTGCTCGGGCGGTCGGCGCCCCTGCCGATGCTCCGTCGGGGCGTCGGCAGGCTGACGCCGGAGGATCGGCGTACCGTCGGCGCCGCCCTCCAGGAGGCGCAGCAGGAGCTGACGGCGGTGCTGGCGGCCCGTGAGGAGGAACTGCTCGACGCCGAGCCCGCGCTGCCGCGACCGATGGACGTGACGGTGCCCGGTCTGCCGGTTCCCACCGGCGGCCTGCACCCCACCACCCAACTCATGTACGACCTCAACGACGCCTTCGCCGCGCTCAACTTCGACCTGTACGAGGGACCGGAGATCAGCTCGGAGCTGTTCGAGTTCGATCACCTCAACTTCCCGGCCGACCACCCGGCCCGGGAGAGCATGGACACGTTCTGGCTGCGTGGCACCGACGGGCGGCAGGGCCCCGAGCGGCTGTGCCTGCGGCCGCACCTGACCGGGGCGAGCGTGCGCTACATGCGGGAGCACGAACCGCCGTTCCGCTTTGTCTACCCGGGGCGGGTCTACCGCAACGAAAGCACCGACGCTCGGCACGAGCGGGCGTTCTTCCAGTACGAGGTGCTGCTGGTCGACGAGGACGTCCCGCTGACCGCCGGTAAGTTCCTCGTCGACACCATCCTGGACACGGTCTTCGGGCGTCCGGTCCGGACCCGGATGCGCACCGGCTTCTTCCCCTTCGTCGAGCCCGGTTTCGAGATCGACATGGAGTGTCAGGTCTGCGCGGGCGCGGGCTGCCGCACCTGCCGCCAGGTGGGCTGGCTGGAGGTCATGCCCGGGGGCAGCCCGCATCCGAACGTGCTGCGCGCGGGCGGGCTGGATCCGGACCGGTGGACCGGCTTCTACGTCAACGTCGGTCTCGACCGCCTGGTGATGATGCGCTACGGCATCAACGACGTCCGCCTGATGCATGGGGCCGACCTGCGGTTCCTGCAACAGTTCGCTTAGGAGGCGCAGATGCGGATCTCTCTGGAGTGGCTCTCCGACCACGTCCGGCTCCCTGCCGACGCCACGCCCCGCGAGCTGGCCCATGAGCTGACCCTGCGGACCGTCGAGGTGGAGGACGTCCTGACGATTGACGGCGACGTGATCTTCGAGATCGACAACAAGTCGCTGACCAACCGACCGGACCTGTGGAGCCACCACGGGATCGCTCGGGAGTTCGCCGCGATCTACCGGCTGCCGCTGACGCCGTCGGTCACCGCACCCAGGCCACCGACGGTGACCGGGTTGGTCGACCGGATCGATCCGGCGCTGTGCCGACGGCTGGCCGTGGTGGAGTTTACCGTCGAGCCCGGCACGCCCACCCCGGGGTGGATCCGGGAACGCCTGGCGCGCCTCGGAGTGTCCAGCGGTGGTCTCCTCGTCGACCTGAGCAACTACGTGATGTTCACGGTCGGGCAGCCCACCCACGTGCACGACGCCGACCGGACGGTACTGCCGCTGTCGGCCACGCTGAGCCCGGACGACACACGGCTGGAACTGCTCGACGGCCGGGAGACGGAGTTGCCCGGCCCGGTCCCCCTGATCCGGGACGCCACCGGGCCCGTCGCGGTCGCCGGGGTGCTGGGCGGCGCCCGCACCGCGGTACGCCCCGACAGCCGCCGCTTTCTCCTGGAGGCGGCCACCTTCCGGCCCGCTCCGGTCCGGCGGGTGAGCCAGCGTTCCGGGCTGCGTACCGAAGCCTCGGTCCGGTTCGAGAAGGCGCTGGACACCCAACGGGTCGACCAGGCGGTGTACCTGTTCCTGCACCTGCTGCGAGAGGCGGCGCCGACGGCCTCGGTGACCGCGATGCAGGACGTCGACCCGGCGCCGACCACCGGCCGTGCCATCCCGGTCAGCCGCGCGTTCCTCGACCGGCGGATCGGCCAACGCATCGACGACGGCGAGCTGAGCGGCACTCTGCAGGCGCTCGGTTTCACGGTGCGCCTGGACGGCGAGACCCTGGAGGCGACCGCGCCGACCTGGCGCTCGACGGGAGACGTGGCACTACCGCACGACGTGCTCGAGGAGGTGGCCCGGATCCACGGCTACGACCGGCTGCCGATCGAGCGGATCCCGATCCGGCTGCAACCGGTCCGGGCGTTGCACCGCCGGCCGGTTGAGCGCGCGGTCAGCGAGGTGCTCGCCACCCGGGCCAATCTCCGTGAGGTGCTCACCTACCCGTGGACCTCGCACGCTCTGCTCGGCGCCACCGGTCATCCGTTGGATCGCACCGTACGGATCGAGGGCGCTCCCGCCCCGGACCGGGACTCGCTACGCCCGTCGCTGATCCCGAACCTGCTGGAGGCGGTGGCGGTCAACCTGCCGGCCACCACCCCCTTCGGCATCTTCGAGGTGGGCACCGTTTTCCCCGGGGGCGAGCCGACGGCCTACCACGGCACCTACGAGACCATGCCGCCAACGCTGAAGCAGCTCGGCGTCGTGCTCGCCGGGACGGACGGCGAAGAGCTGTTCCGGCGGCTGAAGGGTGTGCTGGAGATGCTGCGTCGCCACGCCCACCTGACGGACCTGTCGCTGAACGGCGACCCCGACGTGGCCTGGGCGGACCCGTCGGCCCGGCTGGCGCTGTTCAGCGCCGGCCGGCCGGTCGGGGCGCTCGGGCTGCTGACTCCACGGGCCCGCCGCCTGGCCGGGCTGGGAACCAGCCAGGTGGCCTGCGCCGAGGTGGACCTGTCCGGGTTGGCCGTACACGCGTCCCGGGACAACCGGTTCACCGCCGTACCGGACCTACCCGAGGCGGAGTTCGACCTGTCGGTGCTGGTCGACGACGACGTGTCATGGGCTCGGGTCGAAGCGGTCGCGCGCAAGGCCGACGAGCTGGTCCGAGCCGTGTCCTACGTGGGCACCTACCGCGGCACCTGGGTGCCGCAGGGACAACGTTCGCTGTCCCTGCGCATCACGCTACGCCCGCAGGACCGCACCCTCACGGCCGACACCATCGGGGCCGTGCGCGGGCGCGTCATCGATCTGCTCGGCGCGGAGTTGAAGGCATACCTGCGTCAAGCATGACGACCGCCGCCCGCCAACGTAGTCGGACGGGCGCGGGCCCTGTTGGGAAGGGCCGACCGGGGTGCGGTCCCCACCCGGAGTGTCGATCGGCCAGGCTCTTGCATCGCCGGGACTTTCGTCAACCACCCGCGCGTACCCACCAGCCGGTCAGTGGCAACAGACACAACTCTTCCCATCGTCGAGGACACCGACGGGAGCATGGAACGCCGACCCTGAGATCTCGCTGAAGAGCCCTCCCGCTCGTCGACCTCAGCAAGCCACTCCGCATGCTGCCCTCGCCGCCCGGCGGCGGTGGCCCCCGCCCCTGGCTCGGCACCATCGAAAACTGCACACCCGACCGGCCCAGCGCGGCAGAACGCGGCAACGGCGAGACGACCCGCAGCCACTGCACCGCAGGTTTCGCCACCAGCTACTGGATCACCTACCGCACCCTCGCCGACCGCGACGCCGCCGAGGCCCGATACCAGGCCCAGGCCACGAGCGCATCGGCCCTCGCCGCTGGCACGACCCCACAAACCCGGCGAGGCACCGGTCGGCCCCTCGATGGCCAGCGCTGCTACGGCGTCTCCCAGCGTAGCGGCACACCGTGTTCCGGTCTGCGCGCCACCGAGGCGGTCGACGCCGCCCGTACTGCGGGCACGAGCGGTCGACCTCAACCGCGAACGATCTGCACCATGTCCTGCAACGTCGTCCGTCCGTGCACCCTGACCTCCATGGCAGTCTGGTCGACCCGGCCCCACAGCCACGGCCCGTCGACCAAGGTACGACCGTCTCCCGGCACCCACCACCTGCCACGTGGGCGTGACCCGGAGGCGCGAGGTTTCCTGCCGCAGGACCGGATGGTGCGAATCCTTCGTGTGCTCAGCCGTCGGTGTTGGCTATCTCTTCGCGGAGGCGGCGCTGCTCGGCCTTGCTGAGCGAGCTGCCGTCGGTGACGTGTAGCGCCCATGGTGTTGGACAGGGGCCCTCGTGGGCGGTGTCCGGGCACAGAGTTTCGACCAGACGATCGGTCAAGGCATCGACCTCGCTGGCTGAGGCGATCACCGGGATGGTGATCCGCCATAGCTGGGCCTGGCCGTCATCGCTCTCGGGAATGGTCATTCGCGGAATCTCCAACTGTCGGCGTAGGCCGGCGCCGGCTTAGCAAGCCGGCGCCGGCCTCATGCAAGCCCGGGTCAGTCTAGGAGCAAGCGATTACGGCCCGCATCCGCACAAGCTGCCATAGGTACCCCGCCAAACCGGGCCGTGGAACGCGAGACCCCAGGTCCCCACCGGGGCATGAGACGAACTCGTTGTCGAGCGCCGTGGGCCGGGCCGCACGCCATCGCAGGCACTGGCAATCGTTCGCGAGTATGGCCACACCCACAGCAACGTGAAAGAGGGTGAGATCAGCGTCAAAGAGGCAGCTGAGCAGCTCGGCATCGCCGCAGACGCCATCTACAACTGGCTGCGCCTGGGCAAGCCCCAGCCATCCGCCATTCGGGCCGATGGTGCATTCCCTGGACAGCGCCACCCAGGAAATCTACCGCAAGAAGGTAGCGAACTCCTGGCGCGTCATCCCCAGACGCCCAGACGTAAAGACCCGAGCAGCCAGAGCATGGCGCACTATTGCGGTCCCGTGCCCAGGGGAAATTATATGCCGAGCCCAAGCAACCGGGCCCGGATTACGGTTCCTTATCCCGGCTCAATCTCCGCGATGTGGTAACCACCGATGGTGTTGCCAGGAACGCCGTAGTCGCAACTGCGGATCTCCACCACGACCCGCGTTCGGTGCCAACGCGATGCGGCAGATCCGACAGCAGCAGCACGCCCGGGCTGGCCCCACACGATTGCCACCTGCGTGCGCGCGCACCACACCAGCCTGCGGCCCGGCGCGCGCAGAGCCAACCGGGCCCTTTCACTGAGGAAACCCCGGTCAGCGGCAGTTCTCATCGAACTCACATGTGGGTGTGATCTCCTGGGGTGGCTATGAGCACCGGTGCGCGAATCCTCGTCGTCGACGATCAGCCGAACATCGTCGACATGTTGATCACCGTGTTGACCTTTCACGGGTTCACGGTCACCTCGGCGTCGACTGCCGCGCAGGCGCAGGCGCGTGCTGAGGAGGACAAGCCAGACCTGGTCGTGCTCGATGTGATGCTTCCCGATGGCGACGGTTTCGAGGTCTGCCGGCAACTGCGCGCCCGCGGCCATCGGTTCGGGATCGTTTTCCTCACCGCCAAAGACACTCGGCAGGATCTCGTGTCCGGGCTCACTTACGGCGCCGATGACTATGTGGCCAAGCCGTTCGCCGTGGAGGAATTACTGGCCCGGATCAGGGCAGTGTTACGCCGCGTCAACGGCGTGCAGGAGACGCCATCGCCGGTCCTGCGCTACGCAGACCTGGAGCTTGACGAGGAAACCCTTCTGGTACGCCGGGCCGGCCAGCCGGTCTCGTTGTCGCCGACCGAGTTCAAGCTGCTGCGCTACCTCATGCTCAACGCCGGGCGTGTGCTGTCGCGCACGCAGATCCTGGAGGCGGTCTGGAGCTATGACTTCGGCGGCGACTCGAATGTCGTCGACACCTACGTCGGGTATCTGCGCCGCAAACTGGATCGGCTGGGCGAACCGCTTTTCGTGACCCATCGCGGCTTCGGTTACGCGCTGCGGTTGGACCGGGGATGAAGCGCTGGTCCCTGCGGGGTTCGCTGACCTTCGCCGTGGCCGGGCTAACCATCGGTGCGTTGCTCGTGGCCGGTGTGGCCAGCATCCTGGCCTTGCGTGCGTACCTGCTGGACCGCATCGACAGCCAGCTGGTCGCGGCGGCGGCGCTGGTGTCCGAGCGCGGACAGGCGCTGGCCGGCTCCGGCGACTGGGACCAAGCCGTGCGCACCGCCGTAGCGCCGACCGAATTCCTGGTGGAGGTGCGCCAGCGCAACGGTGCGCTCTCGCGGGTGGCAGGCACCACGCCGCTGCCGGCGCGGCCACTGCTCGACCTGGCGCCTTCACCGCCGCCTGGCGGCCAGTCCGCCCTCACCACGATCACCTCGACCGGGCTGGACGACCGATACCGGGTGGTGACGGTCGACGCCGGCGGAAACACCATCCTCATCGGACAGTCAATTGGCTCGGTGCAGGCCACCGTGGGCAAGCTCGCCGCCGTCGAGGCAGTGGTGTCGGCGCTCGTGGTGGCGCTGCTGGTGCTGCTGTCGCGACTCCTTGTGGCGCGCAGGCTGCGCCCGCTGGATGAGATCGCCGCCGCGGCGACCGCCATCGCCGACGGCGACCTGGAGCGCCGGGTCCGGGCCGAACCAGACCATCCGGAAAGGACAGAGCTGGGCCGGTTGACCACTGCCGTCAACGGGATGCTGGAACGCATCCATTCCGCGTTGGCCGCCCGGGCCGAGTCAGAGGATCGCATGCGCAGGTTCGCTGCGGACGCCTCCCATGAGCTGCGCACCCCGCTGACATCGATCCGTGGTTACGCGCAGTTGCTGCGCTCGGGCACGATCGATATGGAGAACCGGCCTGACGTGCTCGCCCGCATCGAGGACGAGTCCACCCGGATGAGCAAGATCGTTAACGACCTCCTCTTTCTGGCGCGCCTGGACGCGTCCCGGCTCGGCGATGCTCGCCTCGATGCGGAGCCGCTGGCGCGGTCCGATCTGGTGGACCTGGCCGTCGTCGTGCGTGACTCGGTTGCCGACGCCCTGGCCGCGCAGCCGGAGCGGGAGATCGCGCTGGACTCGCCGCCGCATGTGCTCGTCCGCGGTGACGAAGCGATGCTGCGGCAGGTGATGGCCAACCTGCTGGCCAACGTCCGCACGCACACCCCGGTCGACGCCGTAGCCTGTGTCGCCGTGGCAAAGCACGTCGCCGATGTGCGAGTCGAGGTCCGCGACGACGGCCCCGGGCTGCCTGAGCCGGCGCGTGGCCGGATCTTCGAGCGTTTCTACCGGGCCGATCCGGCGCGTAGCGGCGCCGGCAGCGGGCTTGGCCTGGCCATTGTCGCCGAGGCGGTCCGCGCGCACGGTGGCAGCGCCGGTGTGGAAAGCGAACCCGACGGCGGCACCACCGTCTGGTTCATGCTGCCCTTACCCACTTCTTAACAAACTCTCATCACGCTCGCGTCTGGCTCCGGCCGGCTGTTGGTTGTATCGGCCGGGTGTGGACGAGAATGCCGCGTGCATGGCGGCGAAGGATTGTGGTGGCAGCAGCGGTACTGGTGAGCGGTGGCATGGCAGTCGCCGTCGATCAGGCCGCCGCGGGATTCGCGGAGGACAAGCTCGCCAGCCGGCTGGCGTGCGTGGCGGGCCTGCCCCAGGTGCCGGAGGTGAACATTCATGGAGTGCCGTTCTTCGCCCAGGCGATGGCCGGCCGCTACGGCGCGGTGTCAGTGCTGGCTCGGCAGATCAGCCTTGCCAAGCTGACTGTCCGCGAGGCCAGCGCGACGGCGCACGACGTGTCCGTGCCGGGCGGCGAGGGGCAGGTGCGCGTTGGGCGGGTGGAAGCCCGCCTGGTCATGGACTATTCCTCGCTCGTGACGCAGGCGCCGGCCGGGGCGAGACTGTCGGGTTCGGACGGTCTGGTGGCGATCGAGTCCACCGCGGAGCTCGTCGGCCGCCGAGTCCCGGTGACCGTCTTCGCTGAGGCGTTGCTGTTCGGCGCTACGTTGCGGGTAGTGCCGTTGGAGGTCGAGGTGCTGGGTCTGCGAACCTCCGTCGATGCCCTGCCCGCCAAGATCCCTGGTGCCAGCGGCATTTCCCGCGAGCTGCCCCCGCTGCCGGGCGGCTTGAGCTACCGGCAGGTCACGGCGGCAGACGATGGCCTGCGGCTGTCGATCGGTGGCGAGGATCTCTCACTGGAAACCGCTGGCGGCAATGACGGTGCGAAGTCTTGTGGAGGCACGGCATGAACGCCGTCGAGACCGGGGCGACGCGCCGCACCATGACGTGCCTCGGCCGCCTGGCCGTGCGGCGGCCGTGGCAGGTGATCATCGGCTGGCTGTTGCTGACTGCAACCATCGGCGCTCTCGTGGCCGGATTCGGCAGGCCGGTCGAGGAGGACGTCTCTTTGCCCGGCAGCGACGCCCAGCTGGGACGAGATCTGGTCGAAGCGCACGTTCCCGGCGCGAGCAACGCTACCGGGCAGATCATCCTGAAGATTCCGCAAGGACGCCTCGAAGACCCGGCGAATCAAGCCGCGATCGCCGCCGCGGCGGCGCAGGTGCGGCAGGTCGAGCACGTCGTCGAGGTCGTGCCGCCCAGCGCGCAGCTAGGCACGATTAGCGCTGATGGCCGCATCGGATACGCGACAGTCAACTTCGACCTCGGCCCGCGAGAGGTGGGCCACGACCTGTCCGATCGGGTCGTCACCGCCGCGTCGCCGGCCGCCGAGGCCGGCATCCAAACCGTACCCGGCGGCGCCCTTGCCCTGCCGGAGACCGAGACGCGCACCAGCGAGCTGCTGGGACTGGCCGTAGCGCTGGCCGTGCTGCTGGTCGCCTTCGGCGGGCTGGTGGCGGCGGGATTGCCCCTGCTCACTGCTGTGGTCACGCTCGTGTGCGGACTTGGCCTAATCGGACTGGCCGGCCACGTCACCGGCATGCCGAGCGTGGCGACCACCCTCGCCACGATGATCGGGCTTGGCGTGGGCATCGACTACGCCTTGTTTCTTCTGACGCGGTACCGGGCGCTACTCGCCGCCGACACGCTGGGTAAACAGGCGATCGTGGAAACCGTTGCCTCGTCGGGCAGCGCCGTGGCCTTCGCCGGCGGCACGGTGATCGTCGCCCTGGGCGGGCTGGCGATCGCCGGGGTGCCAATCCTCGCCACACTGGGGTGGACGGCGGGACTCACCGTGGTGCTCGCGGTCGCCTCGGCAACGACGTTGCTTCCGGCGCTGCTTGCCGTGCTCGGCCCGCGGGTCAACTCGTTGCGGCTGATCCGCGCGCGCGACGGGGAGATCGACGACTCCCGGTGGGGGCGGATCGCCGACCGGGTCACCCGTCATCCCTTGCGGTACGCCATTGCTGCGTCGATCGTGTTGTTGGCCTTGGCGGCGCCGGTGCTCGGGATGAAGCTCGGCCAAACCGACGCGGGCGACCAGCCGAAGGGGACAGCTGCCCGCACCGGTCATGAGATCCTCGCCGAGGGCTTCGGGCCGGGAATCAACGGGCCGATCAGCGTCGTGGCCGAGCCGGACAGCCCGATCACAGGACCCGCCGACCCGCGCCTTGCCTCACTCACCCAGCATTTGAAGGCCACACCCGGTGTCGCCCGCGTGGAGCAGCCGCGCATCGCTCCGGACGGCGCCCTGGTCACGGTCCGGGTGATCCCGGCGACCGCGCCCAGCGATCCGGCCACCATCGCCTTCGTGGAGTCCGTCTTGGATACGCCGGTCGAGGGGATGCGCCTGCACGCGACCGGCCAGACCGCGATCCGCGGCGCCCTGGCCGACCGCATCGCCGACCGGATGCCGTGGCTGATCGGCATCGTAGTCCTGGTGTCCGCGCTGTTGCTGCTGATCGCTTTCCGCGCTCCCGTCATCGCGGTCAAGGCCGCGCTGATGAACCTGTTGTCGATCGGGGCCGCCTACGGCGCGCTGACGGCCGTGTTCACCTGGAGCTGGGGCGTGGAGCTGACCGGCCTCGACGGCCCGATCCCGGTGGAGGCCTACCTGCCGATGATGTTATTCGCCCTCCTGTTCGGACTCTCCATGGACTACGAAGTGTTTCTGCTGACCGCGGTGCAGGAGTCGTGGCAGGCCACCCGGGACAATCGGCTCAGCGTCCGGCGCGGCCTGGCCGGCACCGGCAAGGTGATAACCTCCGCAGCCCTGATCATGGTGTGTGTCTTCGCAAGCTTCGTGCTGCACACCAATCCGGTGGTGAAGATGTTCGGCCTGGGCATGGCCGTTGCCATCGCCGTCGATGCCACGATCATCCGCGGCCTGCTCGTCCCGGCGACCATGGCGTTGCTGGGCAAGGCGAACTGGTGGTCGCCGGCCTGCCGGCGGCGGGGACGGCAACCGTGATCAATGAGTACGACTTCGATCGCTGCTACGAGGTCTACTATTCGCGGCTGGTCCAGCTGGCCTACACCTCAACCGGCGACCCCGCGTCGGCCCATGCCATCGCACAGACAGCCTTCCGCGAGGCATGGCGGCACTGGAATTGGCTCTCGGCCGCCGATCCCATCGACTGGCTGCGTCAGCGCGTGGTGTCGCTGTCAGCCGCACGCCACGGTTCACCTGACGCGACGCGGCCGGCGCCGGGCCTCGATCCGCGCCCCCCGCTGACCGCGGCGCAACTGCGCAATCAAGCGCGTCACGGCTTCGCGGCATGGCTGCCGGCGTGGTGGCGCCGACCCAGAATCGACTAGTACGGCAGCCGCTGTTCGGGATCATGGCTGGAGTTCGAGGTTGAGGCGGCGTGTGTAGTGGCCTCGTCGGGTGCGGGCTTGATGTCGGCGTCGCCAGCCTGACCAGTGCACACGGTGGGTGAGGTCGGTGATCGGGTGGATGATGCAGGCGTTGATCACGCGGCGGATCTCGTTGACAGTCAGCTTGATCAGTCCGGTGTCGGTCGGGTCGTCGTCGGTCGCGTCGGCGGCGCTGATCGCCAGGACGGCGAGGGCGGCCAGGGCGAGGGTGGTGAACCGGTGCCAGGAGTCCCAGCGGCGGACCTGGTGCTGGTCCAGGCCGACCTGGCCCTGGGCGGCCTGGAAGGTATCTTCGACGGTCCAGCGGATGCCGGCGACTGCCGCGAGGTCGGTGACGTCGGTCAGCGGGTCTTCTTCGTTGCCCGCTTGCGGGGCGGGGTCAGCAGGTCGGCGATCGTGGCGATGGCGGACGGCACGAGCCGGTAGTACGCCCAGACGCCGCGCTTGTCGCGTTCGAGCAGGCCGGCCTCGGTGAGGATCCGCAGGTGGTGGCTGACGGTCGGCTGGGAGAGCCCGAGGGGCGCGGTGAGGTCACTGACGGACGCCTCTCCCTCGGGGGCCGCCTGGATCAGGCTGAGCAGTCGCAGCCGGGCCGGGTCGGCGAACGCCTTGAGCACTCCCGCGAGCCGTTCGGCGTCGGCGCGGTCGATCGGCTGACCGGCAAGCGGCGAGATGGCAGGCGTCTCGGTCTTCACAGTTCCCACGCCTTGCATCGTTACAGCAGAGCCCGTCGATCCGCTGGTGAACGAGGGGAGGATCACCGTGAGTTCCTGTGGGAGCCCGTCGCCTCTGTCGTCTTGGCATGATGATCTACGAATCGAGGGAGGTGCCGCGCGTGGCGTCATGTGACGTGGTGGTCGTCGGCGGCGGGCAGGCGGGCCTGGCGGCGGGCTACTACCTGCGCCGCGCCGGTCTGGATTACGTCATCCTCGACGCCCAGTCGCGGCCGGGTGGGGCGTGGCGGCACGGCTGGGAGTCGTTGCGGTTGTTCTCGCCGGCGGAGTACAGCCCGCTGCCGGGGTGGGGGATGCCGCGGCAGGAGGGCGAGGAGTTCCCGACCGCGGGGCACGTCGTGGACTACCTAGAGGCGTACGAGCGGCGCTAAGGCCTTCCGGTGCGCCGGCCGGTCCGTGTCCGTGAGGTGCGGCGGGACGGGGATCGCCGGGCGGTGGACACCGACGCCGGGGTGTGGTCGGCCCGGTACGTCATCTCCGCGACCGGTACGTGGGAGTGCCCGTACGTGCCCGACATCCCGGGCCGCGAGCAGTTCGCCAGCCGGCAGTTGCACACGGTGGACTACACCTCGCCGGAGGAGTTCCGGGGGCAGCGGGTCGTGGTTGTCGGCGGGGGTAACTCGGCGGCGCAGATCCTGGCGGAGGTGTCTCGGGCCGCCGAGGCCACCTGGGTCACCCCGCGTCCGGCGCGGTTCATGCCGGACGACATCGACGGTCGGGTGTTGTTCGGGGTGGCCACCCGTAAGGCCGCCGGTGGTGCCGGTGAGGGTGTCAGCGACCTGGGGGACATCGTGATGGTGCCCGGCGTCCGCGACGCGCGGGACCGGGGTGTCCTGCACTCCCGGCCGATGTTCGCGCGGTTGACCGAGCGCGGTGTGCGGTGGGCCGATGGCACCGAGGAGTCCTGCGACGTCGTGGTCTGGTGTACGGGTTTTCGGCCGAACCTCACCCACCTCGCGCCGCTGCTGCCCGGTTGGCGGCAGGGGACGGTGGCGGTCCAGGGCACCCGGTCGGTGGATGAGCCAGGCCTCTACCTGCTCGGCTACGGGGACTGGACCGGGGCGGCGTCGGCCACGCTGGTGGATACCGGCCGGACCGCGAAGGCGACGGTCGCCGACATCGCCTCCCGCCTGCGCGAGTCGCCGTGGCCAAAGAGCCGGCCGCGCTGGCCGGACCTCGGGCGGCGCCGGTCAGGTGAGGGTGGCGAGGTAGCGCTCGGCGTCGAGGGCGGCGGCGCAGCCGGTGCCGGCGGCGGTGATGGCCTGGCGGTAGGTGTGGTCGACGAGGTCGCCGGCGGCGAATACACCGGGCAGGTTGGTGCGGGTGCCGGGGGCGTCGACGTTGACGTAGCCGTCGTCGTCGAGGGTGACCTGGCCGCGGAACAGTTGACTGCGCGGGTCGTGGCCGATGGCGACGAACACCCCGCTGACGTTGAGGACCCGCGTCTGACCGGTGTGAACGTCCCGCAGCCGGGCTCCGGCGACGGCGCCGTCGGGGCCGAGGATCTCCTCGACGACGCTGTTCCACGCCACCCGGACTTTGTCGTTGCCGAGCGCGCGGTCGGCCATGATGCGGCTGGCGCGGAAGGTGTCCCGGCGGTGGATGATGGTGACGCTGCGGGCGAAGCGGGTGAGGAAGGTGGCTTCCTCCATGGCGGTGTCACCGCCGCCGACCACGGCGATGTCCTGGTCGCGGAAGAAGAACCCGTCGCAGGTGGCGCAGGCGGACACGCCATGCCCGAGCAGTTCCTGCTCGCCCGGGACGCCGAGGGGCCGCCACGCGGAGCCGGTGGCGAGGATGACCGCCCGCGCCTGGTACGCCTGCTCGCCGACCCACACGGTCTTGACGTCGCCGGTGAGGTCGACGCGGGTGACGTCGTCGGTGATGAACTGTGCGCCGAACCGGTCGGCCTGCTTGCGCAGGTTGTCCATCAGCTCCGGGCCGGTGATGCCGTCGGGGAAGCCGGGGAAGTTCTCCACCTCGGTGGTGGTCATCAGCGCGCCGCCGGACTGGCTGCCCTCGATGACCAGTGGGGCGAGGTTGGCGCGAGCGGCGTAGACGGCGGCGGTGTAACCGGCGGGCCCGGAACCGATGATGATCAGCGGCTGGGGTTCGGACATGACAAGGGCTCCTGCTCAGGGTGAGCCGCCCGCCGGTCGGGGTGGTCCGGCGGGCGGCGAACAACGGGGATGTCAGGCGGTGGGGCGCAGCTCAGCGAGGAGCTTCTCCACCCGGGTGCGGATGTCGTCGCGGATCGGGCGGACCGACTCGACGCCCTTGCCGGCGGGGTCCTCCAGCTTCCAGTCCTCGTACCGCTTGCCGGGGAAGACGGGGCAGGCGTCGCCGCAGCCCATGGTGACGATGACGTCGGAGGACTGGGCGGTGGCGTACTCGAGGAGTTTGGGGGTCTGGTCGGTGATGTCGATGCCGACCTCGCGCATCGCCTCGACGGCGGCGGGATTGACCGTCTCGGCAGGCGCGGAGCCGGCGGAGCGGACCTCGACGGCGTCACCGGCGAGGTGGCGCAGCCAGCCGGCGGCCATCTGGGAACGGCCGGCGTTGTGGACGCAGACGAACAGGACGCTGGGCTTGTCGGACATCAGGAGCCTTTCATGCAGTGCGGATCGCGGGACCGGTTGACCGGCGCCTCGTCGGAGATCGCGGCCAGGTATGGGTCGAGGTTGCTGTTGCGGTCGAGCTGGCGGTACCGGTCGCCCGGATGGGCGGGGTTGACCAGGGCCCGGTGCGGCCTGCGCGCTCCACCGTGCTCCGGACTGACTGTCATGCGCGGTGGTCGAGCGCCGGGTCACTTTCGGCGGGGACGACCACCTGGTCGGCGGCCTGCCCGGCGTCGGGGTAGAGCGCGGCAAGGAGACCGATGCCCACGGCGAGTCCGACGAGCTGGGCGATGACGAACCCGGGCACCGAGGTGGGGGCGATGCCGGCGAAGGTGTCGGTGAACGCCCGCCCGACGGTGACGGCGGGGTTGGCGAACGAGGTGGACGAGGTGAACCAGTAGGCGGCGCCGATGTAGGCGCCGACGGCGGCGGGGGCGACCGGGGCGCGGCCGGAGCGGGCGAGGGCGAAGATCAGCAGGATCAGGCCGGTCGTGGCGACGACCTCGCCGAGCCACAGGTGCCCGGCGGCGCGGTCCTTGCCGGAGAAGTCGACGGCCGAGAGGTCGAACATCAGGTTCGCGAGCACCGAGCCGGCGATCGCGCCCAGCACCTGCGCCCCCACGTAGCCGCCCAGGTCGCGGGCGGTGAGGCCGGTGCCGGCGCGGCGGCCGAGGAACCAGTCGGCGGCGGAGACGACCGGGTTGAAATGCGCGCCGGAGACCGGCCCGAAGATCAGGATCAACGCGGCGAGGGCGAACGCGGTGGCGATCGAGTTCTCCAGCAGCTGCAGGCCGACGTCGTCCGGGGAGAGGGTGGCGGCCATGATGCCGGAGCCGACCACGGCGGTGACCAGCAGGGCGGTGCCGGTGAACTCGGCCAGCAGGCGCCGCCAGAGTGCGTTGGTCATCAGTTCGTTCTCTCCCCTGTGCGGTGACGTCCCGGACCGGTGTCGGCCGGGGGTTCTATCGGTTGGCGGGAACGTGCAGGTCGTCGAGGAGGCGGCGGACCTGGCGCTCAACCTCGTCGCGGATGGGCCGCACACCTGCGGTGTCGAGGCCGGCGGGGTCGTCGAGGTCCCAGTTCTCGTAGCGGGTGCCGGGGAAGACCGGGCAGGCATCGCCGCAGCCCATGGTGACCACGACGTCCGCGGCGCGGACCACTTCGTCGGTCCAGGGCTTGGGGAACTCCTCGCCGATGTCGATGCCGCGTTCGGCCATGGCGGCGATCGCGGCGGGGTTGAGCTCGATGCCGGGTTCGCTGCCGCCGGACCAGGCGACCGCCCGGTCGCCGGCGAGGTGGGTGAAGAACCCGAGCGCCATCTGGGAGCGGCCGGCGTTGTGGGTACACAGGAACAGCACCACCGGGCGGCCTTCGCGGTGGTGGCCCTCGACCCGGGCCAGGGCCTGCAGGCGCTGGCGGGCGAAGCGCTCGGCCAGCAGCGGCAGGTAGTGGGGGATGGTGCTGGCGGTGGCGAACTGGTCGTAGCTGGAGAGCAGGAACCGCTCGATCGTCTCCGGACCGTAGACGCCGGTGAACTCCTCGGCGAGCCGGGTCGCGGCGGTGCGCAGGGCGACCTGCTGGTCGATGGAGACCTCGTCGAAGCGGTGGGGGCTGGTGTCAGTCATGGCGGTCTCCCGAACGGACGGCGGGGGTGATGGCGGGAGCGACCCGGTCGACGCGGGCGGCGAGGTCGGCGAACGCGGCCTCGAACGCCTCGTCGGTGTCGACGCGGACCGGGTCGGGCACCGACCAGTGCAGGCGGGGGCGCACGGGCCCGGTGAGGTCTTCGTGGGCGTTGTCGCACACGGCGATGAGCAGGTCGTCATCGCGGACGACATCGACCACGTGGGCGGTGGCGGTGGGGTCCAGGCGCAGCCCGTGCCGGCCGGCGACAGCCACCGCGCGGGGATGCACCCGGGAGGCCGGGTACGTGCCGGCGGACGCGGCCGGGGCGTGGGTGCGGTCCTGCCACAGCGCGGCGGCGAGCTGGGAGCGGGCCGAGTTGCGGGTGCAGACGAACACCACCCGGCCGACGCCGGTCAGCGCCGGCGGGGTCAGCACGGCCAGTGCCTCCGGCCGCAGCCGCAGGTAGGTGCGGCGCTTGTCGCCCTCGGAGCGGCCCTTGACCACCAGACCGGCTTCGGTGAGGACCTTGACGTGGTGGGCGACGAGGTTGGTGGGCAGGTCGAGGGTGTGGGCGATCTCGCCGGGGGACGCGTCGCCCAGGGTGAGCGCATCCACGATCGCCAGCCGCGCCGGGTCACCGAGCGCCGCGTGGATGCGCGCCCGCCCAGCCAAGGAATCAGGCTCAGCGTTCATTGACTCAACCATAGCTGAGCTAAATCAGGTTGGCAACGAGAGGTCGGCTGAGATGCGGTCGTCGGGGTGCCGCATGCGCGGCATCGGTCGGCCGGAGCGTTTTCACCCTGCCCAGTCGGAGTTTTCCGCCGCCGGCGGGCGCGTTGTTCCGCGCCGCCGGCGGCGGAAAGCCGGCTCCTCCCGCGCGGGCGCGTTCCTGCCGGCTGGGCGGGTGGTGCTACGAGTCGGCGGGCTCGACGGAGAGCAGGAACGCCAACTGGCGCAGGACCCCCGGACGGGCGCGGTAGTAGACCCAGGTGCCGCGCCGCTCGGCGTCCACCAGGCCGGCCTCACGCAGTGTCCGGAGGTGGTGGGAGATCGTCGGGCCGGTCAGGTCGAACGCTGGCGTGAGGTCGCAGACGCACGCCTCTCCGCCCTCGGCGGAGGCGATCATCGACATCAGCTGCAGGCGCACCGGGTCGCCGAGTGCCTTGAACGCCGCGGCGAGAGCCCCGGCCGCCTGCGCGGGCACCCGCCGCTGCGCAAGCGGCGCGCAGCAGGAGGTCGCCGCGTTCAGGTCGATGGCGACGAGCGGCGGCGGCTGCTTAGACATGCCTCTAGGTTGACATTCTTCTAACCAGCGTGCAACTCTCTGATTTGACAGACGTCGAGACAGAATCGGATGGGTCGCATGATCATGACGGCTGGCGGCAGGGGCGACCCAACCGGCGCGGCGGGGCGCGCGGGCGTCGCCGTACGGCCGATGACCGCTGCCGACGCCGATGCGGTCCTGGGGATCTACCAGGCGGGCCTGGGCGGGGGCAACGCCAGTTTCGAGACCACAGCGCCGGCCTGGGCGGACTTCGACGCCGCGCGGCTGCCCGCGCACCGTTTCGTGGCCGTGGCCGGCGATGTCGTCGTCGGCTGGGTCGCGGCGTCGCCGACCTCCGCCCGGGTGGTCTACGCCGGGGTGGTCGAACACTCCGTCTACGTGCACCCCGCCGCCCAAGGGTGCGGTGCCGGCCGGCTGCTGCTCGACGCCCTCGTCGCCTCCACGGAGGCCGCCGGGATCTGGACCATCCAGTCCGGCGTCTTCCCCGAGAACACCGCCAGCCTGGCCCTGCACGAGCGGGCCGGCTTCCGGGTCGTCGGCGTCCGCGAACGCGTCGGCCGCCACCACGGCCGGTGGCGCGACGTGGTCCTGATCGAGCGTCGCAGCCCCACCATCACCTGATCGCCTCTGGCTTCGGATGCCGGGGCCCCTCCACATATCTGATTCGACAGTTATCAACGCAGAGGAGAGTTGCCTGATGAGCGCCCTGGACACCCTTCCGGTCGTGGTGATCGGCGCCGGCCCCGTCGGCCTGGCCGCCGCCGCCCACCTGCACGAGCGCGGCCTGCCCTTCCTCGTCCTCGAAGCCGGCGACACCGCCGCAGCGGCCGTGCGCCAGTGGGACCACGTCCGCGTCTTCTCCCCGTGGCGCTACGACATCGACCCCGCCGCCCGGCGGCTGCTCGACGACGCCGGCTGGGTCGCCCCCGACCCCGACGCGCTGCCCACCGGCGCCGAACTGGCCACCGACTACCTCCAGCCCCTCGCCGAACTGCCGCAGCTCAAGCCGCACCTGCGCTACGGCGCCCGGGTCGAGGCGATCAGCCGGCTCGGTCTGGACCGGCTGCGCACCGCCGGCCGCGACACCACGCCGTTCCTCGTCCGCCTCACCGACGGCCAGGAGGTGCTCGCCCGCGCGGTCATCGACGCCTCCGGCACCTGGGGCACCCCCAACGTCCTCGGCGCGTCCGGCCTGCCCGCCCGCGGCGAGACCGACGCCGCCGCGTACCTGGAGCACGCCCTGCCGGACGTGCTCGGCGCCGACCGCGACCGGTTCGCCGGCCGCCACACCCTCGTCGTCGGCGCCGGCCACTCCGCCGCCAACACCCTGCTCTCCCTCGCCGACCTCGCCGCCGACCACCCGGGCACCGAGGTCACCTGGGCGATCCGCACCACCTCACCCGCACGCACCTACGGCGGCGGCGACGCCGACGCCCTCCCCGCCCGCGGCGCGCTCGGCTCCCGGCTACGCGCCCACGTCGACGCCAACCGGATCCGACTGCTCACCGGCTTCACCGTCCACGCCCTCACCCCCGCCGACGGCCGGGTGACCGTCGTCGTCCGTCACGGCGAGGGCAGCGAGGAATCGCTCACCGTCGACCGGATCGTCGCCGCCACCGGCTTCCGACCCGACCACGCCATCGCCGCCGAACTGCGCCTCGACCTCGACCCGGTCATGGGCGCCACCCGCGCACTGGCTCCGCTCATCGACCCCAATGAGCACTCCTGCGGCACCGTGCCCCCGCACGGCGTCGACGAGCTGGCCCATCCGGAGGTCGGCTACTACGCCGTCGGGATGAAGAGCTACGGCCGGGCGCCGACCTTCCTGATGGCCACCGGCTACGAGCAGGTCCGCTCCGTCGTCGCCGCCCTCGCCGGCGACTGGACCGCCGCCCGCGACGTCCAGCTCGACCTGCCGGAAACCGGCGTCTGCAACAGCAACCCCGACGACTCCGTCACCGGCGACAGCTGCTGCGGACCCACCCCCGCCGCCGAGCCGACGTCACGCGGGCTGGCTACCGGCATCACCGGCGGGCTCCTCGCCGCCCCGCTGAACCTCGTCACCCTCGACGCCGCACCCGCCGACACGCAGGCCGGCGGCTGCTGCGGCAGCTGATGCCCACCACCACGACGGTGCCCGCCGACCCCACCGTCGGCGGGCACCACCGTTGGCGAATCGTCGCCGCCCTCGCCGTCACCTCCACCATCGGCTACGGCACCCTCTACTACGCCTACCCGGTCCTGCTGACACCCATGGCCACCAGCATCGGCGCGTCCACCACCGCCGTCACCGGCGCGCTCACCGCCTCCGTCCTCACCGGCGCCCTCATGGCCATCCCCGTCGGCCGGTGGCTCGACCACCACGGCGGTCGCGCGCTCATGACCGTCGGCTCGATCACTGCCACCGCGCTGCTGATCGCCTGGTCCCAGGTGCAGACCATCGGCCAGCTATACGCCGTCATGATCGGCATCGGGATCGCCGGGGCGATGGTGCTCTACGAACCCGCCTTCGCCGTCGTCGTCTCCTGGTTCACCCCCGACCGGCGCGCCACCGCCCTCCTCGCGATCACGATCGTGGCCGGGTTCGCCAGCACCATCTTCATGCCCCTGACCGGCCTGCTGACCGCGCACCTCGGCTGGCGCGGCGCGCTGCTCGCCCTCGCCGCCATCCACGGCGTGGCGACCATCCCGCTGCACGCGCTCACCGTCCGCAAGCCCCGACCGGCAGGCACCGCACCGGCCGGCCCGGCCCGACGCGCGCACCCCGCACAACGGGCGGTCGCCCGCGCCGCGATGCGCGACACCCGCTTCTGGATCCTCACCGCGACCTTCACCGCCCACGGCCTCGCCACCAGCACCATGACCGTGCACCTCATCGGCTACCTGATCAGCCGCGGGCACCCCGCCACCTTCGCCGCCACCGCCGCCGGCCTGCTCGGCGTCCTGTCCGCCACCGGCAGGCTCGTCCTCACCGCCGCCCGCCAACGACTGCCCGTCACCACCATCGTGGGCGCCGTCTACGCCACCCAGGCCGTCGCCGTGCTCGCCATGCCCCTGCTCGCCGCCACCCGCGCCGGCGCGATCATCAGCGTGGTCGGCTTCGGACTCGGCTTCGGCATCAGCAGTCTCGCCACCCCCGCCCTGCTCACCGACCGGTACGGCACCACCGCCTACGCCACCATCGCCGGACGCCTCGCCGCCCCCGTCACCATTGCCAAAGCCACCGGCCCCCTCGTCGCCGCCGCGCTCCTGCACAGCAGCGACGGCTACGCACCCGTGCTCGTCGGCGTGGCCGCCTGCTGCGCGCTCGCCGCCATCGGCGTCACCACCCGAACGACGGTCCCCCCACCGAGGCCCTCCATCAGACACTCCTGACTCGACTCACCAACAGCTTGGCAAGGCGCTCGGGCTGTCTCGCACATCGTGTCCGAGGCGCCAGCCAGCGACGGCGGGAGGCTGGGGACTGCCGTGCCCGCGGGGCCGGGAATGGGGATGGCTGTGTGTGTTCCGCCGTGATCGTGGCTGAGCCTCGAGGTGCCACCCATTCCCGCCTCGCGGGCGCGCTGGGTTGAACGGGCGCGGCCCTGGCGGCCGTAGACCCTGAAGCCCAGGAAGTGGCGGGTATGGCTGCGTGTGTTTCGCCGAGATCCCTTGGCTCACGGTAGGAGATGCCACCCGCCGCCTCGCCGTCTGTGAGATTCGGTAGACCGCTGATGGAGACCCGCGACCCGCGTTCGCATCGTTAGAAGGTGCCGGCAAACCCGAACCCACAGACCAGGGCATCCGGAAAGACTCCTCAACGAAGGGAAGAACGACGGTGGCGAGGCTGTGGATCGGCGTGGACATCGGCAAGACCCATCACCACGTCGCGGCCGTCGACGGCGACGGTCGGCTCGTCTACTCCCGCCGGGTCGCCAACGACGAGACCTCACTGCTCACCGTCATGGCCGAGGTGTCGACGCACGGCCGCCCGGTCTGCTGGGCGGTCGACGTCACCACCGGCCTGTCGGCGCTGCTGCTGACCCAACTGTGGCGCCGTCAGGTTCAGGTCCGCTACGTCTCCGGCGCCGTCGCGTTCCACATGGCCGCCGCGTTCGCAGGGGAGAACAAGACCGACGCCCGCGACGCGGTCGTCATCGCGCAGACCATCCGCATGCGCCCCGACATCCCGATCCTGGAACCCTCCGACCGGCTGCTTGCCGAGCTGACCGTGCTCACGGGCTACCGCGCCGACCTCGTCGGGCAGCGCGTCGCCACCCTGTTCCGGTTGCAGGAACTCCTCACCGGGATCAGCCCCGCCCTCGAACGAGCCGTGGACCTGAACCGGAAGGCCCCGATGATGGTGCTGGCCTGCTGGCAGACACCGGCCGCGATCCGGCACGCCGGCGTCGACCGGATCACCGCCCTGCTCCGCCGCGGCCACGTCAAGAACGCCGTCCAGGTCGCCGAGGCGATGGTCACCGCCGCCCGGCAGCAGACCATCACGCTGCCCGGGCAACGTGCCGCCGCCGTGGTGGTCGGGCAGATGGCCACCGAGATCCTCGCCATCGAACAACGCATCGCCGCCGTCGACGACCTCATCGCCGACCAGCTCGACCAGCACCCCTTGACGCCGATCATCGGGAGCCTGCCCGGCATGGGACCCCTGCTCACCGCCGAACTGCTTGTCCACACCGCCGGCATGACCGAGTACGACAGCCCCGCGAAACTCGCCGCCCACGCCGGCCTGGCACCCGTCTCCCGCGACTCCGGAACGGTCTCCGGGAACCATCGCCAGCCCCGCCGCTACCACCGAAGACTGCGGCACATTCTGTGGATGGCCGCGTTCACCGCCGCCAGGGAATGCCCCACCTCGCGTGCCTATTACGAGAAGAAGCGCGCCGAAGGAAAGAACCACCGCCAAGCCATACTCGCCCTCGCCCGACGACGCGTCGACGTCCTCTGGGCACTCATCCGCGACCGCAAGACCTTCAGCCGACCAGCAGTAACCGCCCGCGCCGCAGCCTGAACCAGCTCGGTACCCACCGACGCGAACCCCATCGCGCCGGCCACTCCGCCCTGCCCACCAAGATCAACGGGAGTCACATGGAGACTCGGGGTGTGCTCCTGGGCTGCGACAACGGCGGTCCGGGGAACGCGGGTGAACGTGGGCCACTCCCTGCCACCCCAGGTGAACCCCCCGGTCGCTAGACTGGGCCCTCGCGCCCCCGTAGCTCAGGGGATAGAGCATCGGTTTCCTAAACCGTGTGTCGCAGGTTCGAATCCTGCCGGGGGCACCTCGATACACAGGAGAAACGCCATCTGAGCTGGCAATACACACGCTGTTCAATTAGAACAGGTGTGCAACCGTAGGTCACCGGAAGCCGCCGTTTGTCGCGGGTCGCGGAACAGACGCGGAATGACCTTGAAGTCATCTTCCCAGGTCAGCCGACATAGCCGGGGCAAGATCCGGAACGACGACCATCATACGGGCCACGCAACGCCGGTCAGAGCCTCAGCGATCCGGTCGTTGACGGTGGCCTCCGCGCCGTCAATGCACGTGGCGTAGACCTTCAGCAGCACGTCAACGGAGTGTCCGGCCCGGTCGGCTACCTCGGTCGCCGGCACACCAGCGTTAAGCCACAGCGACACGGCGGCGTGCCGCAGGTCGTACGGGCGACCAGCGAGCGGAGAGTCAACTTGGCGCGGCGTCAACGCCAGCCGACGCGCCTCATCCCAGACGCGCGAGTACGTCGAGGCCGCAACGACGTTGCCGCGCTCGCTCTGGAACAGCCGGCCGTCCTTGGCGGCCCCGAACCGCTCGATGTGTGCGCGCAGGATCGCCACGAGCGCGGGCGGGATCGGCACGCTGCGCGGCTCATCCTCGGCTCGATGCTTCAGCCCTCGATCGTCGTGAACCTCGCCGCTGTCGGTCCATCGCTTGCCCGCCTGGGGGCGACTCTTGGCCAGCGTCAGCCGACCCCATCCCTTCTCGGGTAGGTCGCAGTCCTGCTCACGCAGTGCCAACGCCTCTGCCGGACGGAGAGCGGCGAAGTACAGGCAGGCGAAGAACGCCACCAGGCGCTCGCCACGCTTGGCCTTCCGCCCACGCTGACCGACGTACGTGACAGCGATCAGCAGTTCCATCGCCTGGCGCTGGTTGACGACCACCCGGCGATCGACGACCTCGGCAATCTTCTTCCGCTGCGACCGCACCCGAAGCTTGTCGATCGGGTTGAACTCAAACTCTTCCAGCTCGACCGCGTACTGAAGCGCGTTGTAGAACACCGACCGCTTTCGACGCGTGGTGGTCGCTGCGGCCGGCTTGCCGTCGAGCTTCACCACCAGGACGTCAAGCGCACCCCGAACGGTCCCCGCCTCCCGGAGATCAGGCAGCGGCAGGGAAGCGTGGCGCAACCAGCGCACCGCGTCGGCGATGTCCGGCGGCATGTCCAGGCCACGAGCTGGTGGCGGCAGCACGTAGTTACGCAGCGCTTGGCGAAGCAGCTCGACCGGCGGCCGTCCGGGAGCGTCCTTGACGAGCGCCGCTGTGACGGCGGCAAGCGCCTCCGTCATGCTGTCGCGGGATTTGGCCGCAGCGCCCGCCCACTTCATGTCGACGTACTTGCTGACGAACTCCAACCAGCTTGTGGCCGCTGGCGTTTCCGTCATCGAGTCCGGTAGCCCGGTGTCGATGTCGAAAGCCTCTCCCTGGTTGGCTGCCTGCATCAGGTCGGAGCGGAAGCGATCGGCCAAGGCCCGCGTGACGAACGTGCGCGATTTCTCGCGGCCCGCCACCACCCATCGGACGGTGTAGGACCGCTTCGCCTTCTTGGACCCGGCAGCACCGGCGGCGTTGGCTTTGATCGCCCAGATACGGACGCGGCGAGACTTCACGCCGCCACCTCGCGCCGCTGCTCCAGCCAGATCCGGAGGTCTTTCCTCGAAATCCGAAGCTCCCCGTTGGGAAGCCGGATGCAAGCGGGGGCGATGCCGAGTTCACGCCACCGGTAGAACGTCCGGCGCGAGACGTTGTTGAGCGCGGCGAGCACCTCCGGCACGGTCATCAGGTCGTCATCCACGGTCAGGGTCCTTCCTCCTGTCGAATCAAGCGGCGACCGGCGTGGTACCAGCCGGGGCGGTGCTGAGTTCGTGGGCGAGTTCTTCGCGGCCGGTGGCGTGTCGCTCGCGGGCCATGGCGGCGGCGGTGTTTGCGAGGAGCGCGTCGCCCGAGGTGTGCCAGCCGACTCCGGCGAAGGTGAGGGTGCCGACGGTGAGCGTGGTGTCCTCGGCGAGCTGGCCGGCGGGTGGTCCGCCGGCGGTTGGGTGCTCGTGGTCCTGGTGCTCGTGGCGCCGGAACTGAACGCGGGTGTCGCGCAGGAGTTGGAAGGTGACGGAGTAGCGGCGGGCTTTGGTGAGGAAGTGGCCGCCGTAGCCGAGCATGTGCGCCCAGCGCCGCAGCCGGGTGTATGGGCTGTCGCTGGCCGGTTTCAGTGTTTCGGCGTCAAGGGCGGCTTGACGGTCGGCGACGCAGACGGGGCAGGCGGCGTATCGGGTGTGGGTGCCGCAGTCGGGGCACTGCCAACGCGGGACGAAGCCGGGGCGTGGCCGGGGTTCGCGGGGCCGCTCGGACAGCGGGACGGGGGTGCCGGTGGGTCGGCCGATGCGCCAGCAGGCGTCGATGAGGCGGGCGGTGTGGTCGCCGTCGGGGTCGGCGTAGTCCCCGATGGTGTCGGCGGTCAGGCGGGTGGAGGTGTGCCCGGTGGCCTCGGTGCTCTTGGTGGCGTACTTGGCAAGGTAGCCGGCGACGAGGCTGTCGGTGACCTCCCCCGTGCCGTCGGTGGTGATGGGTTCCAGGTCGAGTTGTTCGCCCCAGGAGATGGGCCAGCCGTCGGGCCGGTCGGGGTGGTCCGGGGTGTGGAAGGTGACTTGCCGGGCGGCGTGCCGGAGCGCGTCGACGAGGTCGTCGACGGTGAAGTCGGCCGGTGGCGGGACGATGGCGTCGAGGTCGTCGGGTTCGACGCCGTCGAGGCGGGCGATGGCGTGGAAGTGCACTGCTCCGCGTGCTTGGAGTTCGGCGACCTTGCCGGGGGAGAGGCGGACCGGGGGCAGGTTGCGGAGCTTGCCGGAGGGGGTGCGGATCTCGACGCGGGGGATGCCGCGGCGGTGGGCGAGCTGAGCGAGCCAGCGTTCCGCGGCTTGTTTGGTGCGGTGCCACAGCTTGCCGGAGAAGATGTTCCAGACGACCTGGTGGCCGTGGTCGTAGCAGTCCAGACACAGGGGGCGGCCGATGGCGGTGTCGCCCTGTTCGTGGCGTGCCCAGCAGACGGCGGGCCGGCCATGGGCGCACAGGCCGGCGGCCGGGTCGTCGGCGCGGCGGGCGTGGCAGGGCTCGGCGCGGCAGTCGCAGCGGCGGCGGTTGCGGCAGGTGTGCCGCTTGACGACCCGGGCGTGGACCGTGCCGAACGATGGCGCGGTGAAGGTCGCGAACACCGCCGGATGCGACGCGACGCTGCCGGGGATGCCTTTGCCGCCGACGAGGCCGGCGCGCAGGAGTTGGAAGGCGTCGCGTTGGTAGGTCTGTGCGCAGGCGGGGCAGACTCTGGACCGGCGGTTGCCGCACGCCTTGTAGATGGCGGCGTCGGGCATGGCGTCGGTGTGCCGGGAGTCGAGGATTCGGCCGGTGGCGGGTTCGACGGTGTGGAGGCTGCCGGCGAGGCGGATGGGGCGGGTGCAGCCGGCGGCGGCGCGGACGTGTTCGATCCAGCCGAAGTAGTCCGGCTGGGTCGCGCGGTGGAAGGCGGAGCCGGCGGCGGTGTAGCCGTAGACGGTGGCGGTGGTGTCGGCGTTCGAGCCCACCCCCCGGGCCGAAGCGCGGGGGGTGAGGTCCAGCGTCGACGCCATCAGGCGGACACCTCGTCGAGGTGCCGGGTGTGGTCGGGGCCGTGGTGGCCCATGAAGACCTCGGTGATGCGTCGGGTGGTGACGATGAGCCGGCAGGCGCCGCACTGGCGGTCGGCCGGTTCGTGTCGGTGGCACGCGATGGTGGTGGTCACCTGGCCGCAGCGGATGGTGACCGGGGTCCGGCAGGGTCCGCCGGGGGTGATGTCGACGATGGTGCGTCGGGTGTCGTAGGGGTGCGGCTCGTCCGGCCAGGCCGGGCAGGTGTGAGTGAAGTGCTGGATGTCGACGACGTGGATGGTCATCGGGCACCACCGGCGACGGGGGTGCCGTTGACGGCCGTGCTGTGGCCGTTGATGGAGTGCAGCAGTTCCCGGGCAATCGCCGGGGTGACGGTGAGCAGGGCGGCGAGTTCGTCGGCGGTGATGGGTCGGCCGTTGGTCTGCTCGTGCTGGCGGATGGCGAAGCGGGCGGTGGGCACCAGGTGCGCGGGGACCTCCGGCCGGGCGGCCGGGATCGGGGTGAGCACGGGTGCCTCGATGACAGCCGGCGCGGCGGCCGGCGGGGTGTCGACGACGGCGGTGGTGTCGGCGGCCGGCTCGGTGGTGTCCGGCGTGACAGCCGGCGGTTCGGTCGGCTGCTCGGGCTGGGTGGGGTGCTCGGGGGTGGCCGTCAGGTTGCGGGCGGCGGTGAGCAGGGCGGCGGCTTCGGCTTCGATGGCGGCGAAGTCGGGTCGGATGCGTCCGGCGACGAGTTCGACGCCGATGACGAGGACGACGACCAGGGCGAAGACCAGGCGTAGGCCGAGGCTGCCGGGGGAGGCGAAGTTGATGGTTGCCGACAGCATGGCGGCGCAGGCGAACACGATCAGGGCTCCGCGCTTGGCGTCGCGGGCGATGCCGGACGTGCGGACGACGGTCAGCATCGACACCATCGCGGCATCGAAGATCAGGGGCACGAGGTAGGCGAAGTAGCCGGCGTTCTGGGTCCACAGGTAGTGGGCTTGGTGCAGGTAGCTGGTCAGCAGCGCACCGAGCAGAACGAAGCGGTTGTAGCGCTTGATGGAGCCGATCGCCTTGAGCATGGCGGGTACGGCGTTGCGGGCGTACTCGGAGGCGAACTGCTGGGTGAAGGTGCTCGGGTCAGTGCTCGACATGGGGAGTCACCTCCGGTGCCGGGATGCTGTCGAGGGGGATGAGGTCGACCACGCCGGAGCAGTGGGCGCACATGATCGCCGCGAGGCCCTGGGCGGCGAGCTGCTGCCGGAAGCAGGGCAGGCAGGTGAAGTCGGCCGGGAACAGCCCGTCGCCCTCGCACAGGGCGCAGGTCCCGAGGCAGACGGGGCAGGGCTTGTAGACCGGGCCGAGGATGTCGTGGATGCCGGCGGGCGAGCTGCCCTCGATGCACCACAGGCACGGGTCGGAGAGCTGGAAACTCATCGCACGCCTCCCATGTAGGCCATGGCGATGCCGATGAGCAGGACGACGGCGAACGTGATCAGGACAGCCATCAGTGGCCTCCGGTGCAGTCGAGGCAGGAGCCGGTACGGCGGGGGATGTAGTAGGGCTGCACGACGCCGCAGTGGCGGCAGGTGCGACGGGCGCGAAGCGCTTTGGCGATGGCCTCGCGTTGGGCGGGGGTGGCGGTGCGCTTGGGCGCGGCCAGGTCCAGGCGGTAGAGGTAGGCGACCCGGCGCTGTTTGCGGTGACGCCAGTAGATCTGCGCGATCGGGTTCTGCCCGTTGGGGCGAAGGCCTGCGGCGCGGAGCTGCCGCACGGTGGCCAGCCCGGTCGGGGCGGCGTGGTAGGGGAAGGTGGGGAACCCGTAGCGGGTGCCGTGCGGGTCGTAGAACTCGACCCGGATGCCGGTGCGCTCGGTGAGCGTGTCCAGCTCAGGAGAGCGGAGGTCGGTCACGGCTTCTCACCGCCCCATCGCTGTTGGGCGGCTTGCTTGGAGATGCCGAGCCGGGTGCCGATCTCGGACCAGGAGTAGCCGAACGCGCGAAGGCCGATGACGGCTTCTCCGATGGCTTCGTCGAGGTTGGTCGACAGGGCGACCAGGTCGCGGAGGGCTTCGACGTCGCCGGCGGCGACGCGGCGGCCGTGGGCGCGGATGATGCGCCGGGCGAACGCGGCGAACGCGTCGTTCTCGACGACCTCGCGGCGCTTCTGACGGGGGATGCGCGTCAAGGACGCCTTGACGGTGAACATCAGCGCTCGCCTCCCTGGTTGTAGAGGCGGTCCCAGCGGTCGGCGGCGGCGTTAAGGGCGTTGATAACGTCGGCGGCCGTGCGGCCGGGGCGATCGTTCCAGCCGAACAGATCAGTGGATGAGTCCAGGAACAGGAAGTCGACGAGCGTCCACACGGCGGCGCGGTAGTCGCCGCGTTCCGGGAGGTCTGCGAGGAACGGCAGGTCGATGGCCTTGCCGTAGGCGGCCATGCCGATAGCGCCGGAGACGCAAGCGCGGGGGGTGAGGGCGTCGAAGACGACGGTGTAGTAGTCGCCCTGGGTCCAGCCGTGCCGGCGCAGGTAGAGGGCAGCCATCCGCAGCAGGTCAGCCGGGGTGACCTCAACGTCGGTGGGTGGTTTTTGGGTAGCCTTCATGGCAGCCACGTCCTTTCGGGGCTGTTGGCGGAAGGTCGGCAGGACCAGAGCTGCTGCCAGGCGGGACCTGGTCCTGTCGGCCGATTCAGGTGGTGCGCAGCCGCAGGTAGCGGCGTTGGCGGGTGTCGTCGCCGCCCATCGAGCGCGGGGCGGACAGGTAGACGAGTCGGCCGCTGGCCGAGGCGACCTGGACCATGGCGGCGATGTCCTCGGGACGCCCGACGATCCACAGCTCGGTGAACTGGGCCGCGCGCTGGTTGTTGGCACGCGCGTAGGCGTGCTCGCGGGTGGTCACGCCGCCTCCCTCAGGTCGACCCGGCTGAGGTCCGGGACCAGGGTCGGTAGCGGCTGGGGCCGTCGAGTCCAGGCGGCGTAGTCGGCGATGTTGTAGATGTCGGTGTCGGTGAGGTAGGCGGCCTTGATGCGGCGGGGAACGCCGCCTTCGGCCAGGAGGTAGGCCGCGCCCTGGTTGGTGGGGGCGATGTCGGAGGCGGTGTAGCCCTGCTCGGCCCAGCCCTGGCCGAGGATGATGTTCGAACTGTTCAGCGAGGTGCACCGGAACGCGGCCCGGTAGCCGAACAGGTCCCGCAAGGACGCGGGGATGATGTCCCACGACGGCCGCTGCGTCGCGGCGACCACCGGCATGCCGCAGGCGCGGCCGAGGGAGACGAGGCCGCGCAGGAGGGTGGAGAACTCTTCCTGCTGGGCCTTGGTGCCGAGCACGGTGGAGAACATGGCGAGTTCGTCGATGACGGTGAGGATGACCGACATGCCGTCGCCTTCGGCGAGCTTGCGGCGCCGGTTGGCGAGCAGCCAGGTGTAGCGGTTGGTGGCCACGACCAGGAGGCGGCGCAGCACGTCGATGCCCTGGTCGATGTCGGGGCCGATGAACGCATCCGCCAGGTCGCGCCAGGGGCCGAGTTCGACGAGTTTGGCGTCGAACAGCACGAGGCGGGTGTTGTCGCACAGGACGCCGTGGCCGCAGATGTTGTTGACCAGGCCGGACTTGCCGCCGCCGGGCTCACCGGCGGCGAGCAGGTTGTGGTAGACGACGTCGAGGTAGACGGGCTGGCCGAACTCGTCGATCCCGATGAACACCGGGTCGAACATCGACAGGCCAGCACCCACCGGCACCGCAGCGGCGGGAGCGGGGGTTGTGGTGGTCATGAGATGCCCTCCTGGGGCGTTGTGGGCGCGGGAAGCCACACGAGCGAGCCGGTGAGGCTCCCCGCGTCCGAGGTGGGTTGGGTGTCAGATCCAGTCGGAGGTGTCGTCGTCCGGCAGGGACGACGCGGAGGAAGCCGCGGGCTTGCTGCCGTTGGCGGTCGTGGCCGGCTTCTTCGCCGGCTTGCCCTGGGTCGGAAGGGTGATCGTCGGGGCGTCGACGTCCGGCAGGTCCAGGGCGGTGGGCACTGTCAGCGGCGATGCCGACACGGGCGCGTTGCGGTCGATGGCGTCGACCAGCGGGGAGCCCACCCGGGCGTTGAGCACCTCGCGGCGCTTGATGTCGAACCGCAGGTAGGCGGCGTTGCTCTCCCCGGCCCGCTCGATGAGCACGGTGGAGGCGTGGCAGGTCACGGCGATCTTGTCGAGCCGCGATTCCAGGTCTTTGGCCGACAGGCCCGGGCGCAGGTACACCCAGACCCGCTCACCGACCGGCGTGGGACGAGCCCACAGGATCAGCGGCAGCGAGCCGGACTGGTTGGCGATGATGAACTGCGCGAAGCACACGCGCAGCCGGTGGCGCACCACCAGGCACCATCCCCAAGCCTTGACCTGGCGGCGGACCGGACCGATGCCGGCCGGAACGCCGACGACCAGGGCGACCACGATCAGGGTCACCACGGTCGAGGTGTGGTTGGCCAGATGCACCCAGCCGGTCAACAGTCCGGCACTCAGCAGGGTTTCCGGGGTCCACCACCACAGCAGCCGGATCACCGGCCAGATCCGCACGAGCAGCCACACGAGGCCACCGGTCGGAACGCCGATCAGGGCACCGACGAACAGGGCCACGATCGGGTGCCAGTAGGCGGCGGCCACCACGGCCGACAGGACGCCGACGATGACGGCGGTGAGGATGAACGCCATGCGGGCGTTACGCGCGGAGGAACGGTGAACCTTGGCCTCGATGACCGTCACCGTTCCGGTTGACTTGCCGCCGAAACGGCGGGGGCTAGACTTGGACACGACGAGTCCTCCCAATGCCAGTTGGGTTGGATGAGCGATGCGGCACCGGGGTCGGCAGACGTAGGAGTCAGTACCGACCCCGGGCCATTTCTTCGGGGTTGTCACCACTGCCAGGTGGCGACCGGACCGGGAGAAGTAGGAGTCAGGAACAACTCCCGGAACCGCATGGGTTGGGGTTCAGCGGACCATCAGGCCGCTTGCGCGGTGGCCACGGACACCGTGTGGCACACACAGCACGTCGTGCGAAGTGACCTACTTGCCGGCCGAACTACCGTTCTTCGGCTTCAGGGACACCGCCCGGAACGCGACGCCGTTACGCCCGTTGGTCGCCCACGGGATGGCCTCCAACTGCTCGACCGCCAGGAAGTCGCCCACCTTCACGTTCGGCTTCTCTCCCGCCGTGGTGATGGTGATGACCTCCCCGCCGTTCTCGTCGAGGACGAAGACCTGGGTGGACCACATGAGCCGGCCCGTGTTCTTCTCGGACTTCTGGTTGCCGTTCTGGTCGTTCTTCGGCTCCGGGTCCTTCGACGCCGTCACCTGCTTGCTCGTGGTGTCCACGTACAGCTTCACAACAGACCTCCTGTAGTTGAGCGCGTCCCCGGTGGACGACTGCTCTTGTGCGGCTTTGCTCGCACCTCAAGGAGACATCGAAGGAGGTGACGTCGGAACGGCTTTACGGGGACGCTTGGGACGTTTACAGTGAGCCTTTTCCAAGCTGATCTTGCAGCTCAGGGCGGTTGCGGTAGGCCCGGTGATCGATGGGTGCGAGGCTCCAGGTAGGACAGCTGTCGACCAAGACTCGAAGCCCCGACCGGGAGCCTCGCCATGCTGTCCTACCCCGCCACGATTCCGTTGTCCAGCCGCACCCTGAACCACCTCGCCGAACGCATCCGCGGCCACCGTAAGCAGCGCCGATCCCGGTGGCGGCGTCTCGAACCCGGCCGGCAGGCGCTGCTCGCTCTCGCCCATCTGCGCAACGGCGACACCTACACCCGACTCGCGGCCGGATTCGAGATCGGCGTCGCCACTGCTTGGCGCTACGTCCAGGAAGCGATCGCCCTGCTCAGCTCGGCAGCCGATGACCTGGACACCGCGATGCGACGCATCCGGCTGCTGGCGTACGCGATCCTGGACGGCACGCTCATCCCGATCGACCGAGTCGCCGATCAGAGGCTCTACTACAGCGGCAAGCACAAACGCCACGGCGTGAACGTGCAGGTCATCGCGGACGCCGCCGGCCGGCTCGTGTGGGCATCACCGGCACTGCCCGGGTCGGTACACGACCTGACCGCCGCCCGCCATCACGGCATCATCGATGCTCTGACCCGCGCGGATGTGATGACCTTCGCCGATAAGGGCTACCAGGGCGCCCGTGGCAGCGTGCGCACCCCGTTCAAGCGACGCCGCTTCCGCCCGAAGCTGTCACGCCGGCAAAAGGCCGTGAACCGGGCCAACGCCAAGATCCGCGCCCGCGGAGAACGAGCGATCGCCACGCTCAAGACCTGGAAAATTCTGGTCAAGCTGCGCTGCTGCCCACGCCGAGCCACCGCGATCGTCCAGGCCATCCTCGCCCTGCACCACGTCGAAGCGAACCGCTACGCAGGATGAAAATGGCTCAGTGATAGAAACGTCCCCGCCGTGAGGAGTGACGATGGCAAACGAGCGATTGCGAGACGCTCTTGAGCGCTCCCGGATATCTCTCGCCGAGCTGGCACTGTTCACAGAGTGCGACGTCAAAACCGTCAGTCGCTGGCTCGGTGGCAGAGTTCCGCACCCTCGTACTCGCTTCAAAATCGCGAAGCGGCTAAAGGAAGACGAAGAGTACCTGTGGCCAGGAGCCCGAAGAGCCGCTGACGACGCATCGAACTCGGCGGGGATGGTGCAGTTCTACCCGACTCGCGGAGCTGTCCCCCACAACCTCTGGGACAGACTCTTGGAGGAGGCAACGGAGGACGTCGGCATCCTTGTCTACGTCGGGATGTTCCTCACGGAGAAGCCTGATCTGCTTGACCGCCTTCGTGGGAAGGCAAACGCCGGCGCAAGGATCCGAATCCTGCTAGGTGACCGAGACAGTAGCGCCGTAAAACAGCGGAGCGTCGAGGAGGGAATCGGACGCGAGACGATTTCGGCGAAGATCGACCACGCCAACGCCTTCTTCCGGCCGCTGCGCGGCGTGGCAGGGGTCGAGGTGAGAAGGCACTCAACTGTCCTCTACAACTCGATCTACCGCTTCGACAGGGAAATGATCGTCAACCCGCATGTCTACGGCAAGACAGCGCCCATGGCGCCGGCGATGCACCTACGGAAGACTGCAACCTACGGCCTCTTCGATACCTACGCCGCTAGCTTCGAGGCGGTCTGGGAGTCGTCGGGGCCGCCAGAAGGCGAGCTCTAGCAGATGCCAAAGACCGACTACCTCAACGATCCGCGAGCGCCGCGAGCCAACTCACTAGTGGTAGCTGTGACTGTCTTCGTTCAAGATGACGTCGGCCGCGTACTTCTCATCCGGCGCTCCGACAACCGCCTCTGGGCTCTGCCAGGAGGAGCGCAAGATCTGGGAGAGTCGACGGCACAAGCAGCCAGACGAGAAGTCGAGGAAGAAACAGGGCTGCACGTCAAGCTAACCGGCGTGTCCGGTATCTACTCCGACCCGGGGCATGTCATCGCATACGACAACGGCGAGGTGCGGCAGGAGTTTGCGATCTGCTTTCGTGCCCGACCGATCGGCGGCGCGCTACGAACCAGTGACGAATCGCCAGAGGTGAAGTGGGTCGAGCCGGAGGCCATCGAGAAGCTTCCTATCCACCCGTCCATGCTCCTACGAATCCGGCACGGCTTGAAGGACGACGCGCCCTACCTTGGCTAACCGGCCACGGCTTGGAGCCGGGTGCTTGTTCTTGATATCGCGTCGGCTAAGTCCTGCTGGGCGCTGTCGATGAAAGCCGTAACCAGGTCGCCGGGACCATACCGCCTCTTGATCTCGGCAACTCTGCTCGCGAAGTCCGTAGGCTCCCCGTCGGGGGTCGTGGTGAGGTCGCACGTCCAAAGCGCGTCTCTCACCGGACCTTCTTCGTCGTGAAAGGCAGCTAGCTGTTCGTCAAGCCCACGTAGACGAGCCTCCCTAACAGCACAGGAGTGATGCGCTACCAGGTGGACCAGGCGATCGGGCGCGTCCAAGTCTCGAAGATAGATCGCACCATCCAGCGGATGAAAGCCTGTCGTAGCTAGGTGAGGCGCGTAGCCGACATCGTGAAGAATCGCGGCTGCCTCCAACAAAGGTCCGTCATCACCGACAGCCGCAGTAAGAGTCCGGGCCTTTAGGGCAACACCCTGAACGTGAGCCCACCGGCGAGGCAGCGTGCCTGAAAGGTTCTGGCGAGAGACCTCGTAGGCCCACGAGACGAGCGACATGTACAGACGATAGCGCCAGCCACGGCTCACCAAAACCGCCTGGCCGGCCAGCTGCCGGCGGTGTCCGGTCTCAGGACCTGCGGGACAGATCAGTCTCGGGACGTGGGTGACACGACCGGCTAGACGATCATCCGTCGCGCCTTGGTAACTGGGAGCGGGCGAGGTGTCGCGGGACGGTGGGAGGAGTCAGTGGTTCCGCGGGAGTGGGAGGCCCGCGCTGCGGAAGGCGCGGCGGACACGGCGTGCGTCTCGATTGCGGTATCCCAATCGCGGTCGGCCGAAGCGTTCCAGCTCGACGGCGACGGCGATGCCCGCATCCCTTAGTAGGTGCGCCATGTGCTGAACGGCTTCAACGTCATCGGTCCAGGTATAGGTGGTTCGCATTGCTGCCCACCTGCGCCGGTCTGCTACGACCACGCTGGCCATCGCGGCTGCAGCGCAGACCGGCGTGGCGATCCACGTGTTGGCGCCGCTGATGGGTGCCACGACTAGACCGACTCCTGCCCCGGCTGCGCATAGACCGGCGACGGCGGCCCAACCACCGGCATTGAAATCAGCAGTGCGGAAAAGTCCTCCATGGTGAGCGAACCTCCGCCATGAGAGATACGTCGAGGATCGGGAGCGCTGCATGAACCCATGTTCCCACCCACACGGTGGGGGTGAGGCCGGTTCACTCCACCACGCTTGGCGGAGTGTCATCCAGGTCCTGATACCGATGTGTCACGCAGGTCCCGAGACCGGACAGCCAGCTGCCGGCGAGCCAGCTGCCGGCGATGATGTGCAAAGTTTCTGTACGTCTTCAAGGCGGCCCGAGGCGGGCCGCACGCGCCGCCGCCTGGGCGCGCGCCGGCCGCGCCGCTGTCGCTCTGCGGCCGTCACGCCTGATGCCCGGCGGCTGGCGCGAACAGCGGGAAGCCCGGAGGGCCGCCGCAGAACGACAGACCGTTGACCGGGTGTGGGTGGGCCGGCAGCCGGCCGGGCCGCGCGGCCACGAGCCCGCGCGGCGTAGGGAAGCGGACGCCGGCCGCGTCGGCGAGCTGACGGCGGTCGCGGGGTTGCGGCTACTGCGCCTCCGGCGGGGGCGCTCCGGCTCCAGGATGGCCGGGGCTCCGTCGGCGGGTCGCGGTCCGTGGGTGGTTGCGGTGGGCCATCCCGCCTGCCATCGACCCGGGCAAGCCGAGCAGACCACCGCCCAACCCGCCAGCGTTCGTACGGGCGTCAAGGCCGTCTTGACGTGGCGGGCCGGGCGGCGGCCCGCTCCCCAGGAGGGCGGGTCGATGGCACACGGGATGGCAGGCACCTGAACGTGTGATCAGTATCACTAAAGACGTCGGCGTGTCGCGGCTTAGAGGCATCCGGGCGTCACTACGCTCCGACCAGCTAGGCTGGTTTCAGCGTCGGAGCGTAGTGACGCCCGGATGCGCGGGGGTTGGTGGCTCGCGCCTTGAACTCCACCAGACGCTGCACCGCTGGAAGGACCTCCCCGGCACCGAGATGCTGGCGATCTTGCGTCAGCATCCCGTGCTGCCAGTTCCGGGGCCTCATCAAATACCCGTCAAACAAACTTGGCAGGAGTTTGGCCGGGCCAGAGGACCGTCTTGAGCCCTAAAGGCCCTTTGTCCTCCAAGTTTCGCCTTGGCGGAGCAGCAAACCATCAAATGGCCGTCAAAGAGGCTCCGGCTGCGTCTCTGCTGCTCAGGGGCCCCCATCCAGCCTGTGGGGCGTCCTCTGCAAGTTAGCCGTCAAGCAAGCCCGGAAGTTGGACGCGGCACATGGTCTGGTGCCGCCCACCAAGGGACGTACTCCCTGAGCTTGAGGGGAGCGTTCGGGTCCCGCAAAGCGATCATGCCCTCTTCCAAGGCTTCCTTGATCAACCTTGAGGCCTTGGCGCTGTTGCGAGCTTCGATCCCAAACCTCTCCCGGATGGAGGTGTTTGTGACTTGTTGGCGGGTGACGTGTCGTAGACAGGCATGCAGGTAGACCGCTCGCACTCGGTCGGCCCGATCCATGTCCTTCAGGCTCCGTTGGCCAAACAACGTGACACGGGTGTGCTCAGCGGTTACTTCGACCAGTGGTGCGGGCAGTTGGTGAAACTCGATCTCAAACCCTACTTTGTCCCACCCGCTTCCTCTCTCTTCGCAGATGCCCCCGCGGCGCATTAGCGCAGCCATCCTCTCATTGCGAGAACGCGGCGGACTGTCGATGAAACGCAATGGGTCGACCAGGGGAACGCCGGGGTTCGTGATCTCGATCCTGTCTTCGAAGATCTCCACCATCGGTCCCGTGCCCGTCAAAGAAAAGTCTTGATGAATGAGGGCGTTGGCTACCAACTCGCGTACGGCAAGGTCAGGATACATCTTAACGGTTTGCCGTAGGGCCTGGCCGATGACTTCATTGGAGGGGAGTAGGCCGTTAATGTAACCAATGAGACCACCGAAGCCAGCGGCGTAACCGTGAACTCCAGCCTGTTCCTTGATGGTCTCAACTCGGCTGTTTCCCCTATACTGAATGACCCTTACTGCTTTTCGTCGGGTCGAAGTGAAATCCTTCATGTCATGGGCGAACAGAAGTGCCCCAAGGTTCGTGATGCTCCATAGGCCGTCATCCTCGCGGATGACCATTCCCTCTGCTGAGAGGACGTCGAGAATCCCAGCTCGGTTCTCTGGAAGGGGCATCTTCATTAGATGGAAGTAGGCTGGATAGTCGAGCCTTGCGGTTACGTCGGCCGCTTGGAGTCGGTCGGCTGCGATACCTTCTTCGTAAGAGCTCAGAAGGAAGGATTTCCAAAGTTCTCTTGCCGCAGCGGGATGGTCCTTCAACTTTTTTTTGTGGGACCCAATGCGAATGTATTCCTCGCCCCTGAAACTGATTGGGCGGTGGCTCGCACGTTCCACTTCGAGGAGTACGAGTTCGAAGCCATCCAGGGACAGCTCATAAAACGAAAAGGCAACTTGCGGGGAGATTAGGCGAGTAAGCCAATTCTCCAAGTTCTCGTTCCCAACCTTAGCCTGGAAAGGCTTGAAGGTCGTGCCGACGAGATCGCGGGTTGCGTCTTGAATGCCCCAGATCAGATAGCCTCGCTCGTGGCTTGCTCTCGCAGCGGAGTTAGCAAGCGCTGAGATGTATTGCCCAATCATCTCAGGATCGGCGTTATTGACCTTGTCCTCAAGCCACTCAATCTCACGTGGCAGCGTGATCAGTTCTCGGACCAAGGTGGCCAGCTGCGCGGCCGTCCGTGTGGAGCCCACCACTGCCTCCTTGGGTAGATCGCCTTGTAGGTCTGCGTAGCCTGGCCGGTCAAGCAGGTGGCGCTAGTCCACCCTGTATTAGATCAAGCTGCTGTCTGACCAGCATCATTACCCCGCCAAGCTGCATCGTTGCCTGTAGGCAGCTCGAGGTCGGCCCAGCCAACCGGCTACAGCTCAACACCGTTGTAACGAGGCTGGAGGCGGCAGAGCGACCGACCCTCCGCCCGGTAGTCCGCGCTGAGGCCCGACTGCCCTCACTCCACCGCTCGAAAGATCGTCACCCTCGGTGCTCCTACTTTCTCATAGAGTTGCCTACCCGCTACTGTCATCAGAGTCTCATCTGGACACAGGGGAGGGGCCCATGGGGCAGCGCAGGAGTTTGATCGGCCAGATCCTTCACGCGCGTCAGCAGGCCAAGAAGCAGCAGGCGGCAGCGGAGCGCCGCATGCATCAGCAGATGATGATCGAAGAGCGCAAGGCCGCCGCAGCCCTAAAGCGAGATGCAAAGCTGGCCGAGACGGCGGCAAAGCGGGCCGAGGCTGAACGCCTGAAGGAAGAGGCGAGGGTGAAGCGTCTTGCCGCTCAGGAGGTGGCGAAGGCTGAGCGTGATGCCATTAAGGAAAAGCGGGAACGCGAGCGTCGACAGGCGGCCGAGATGCAGAAGCAAGCGGCAGCCCAGCGTGAGGCTTCTCAGGCTGCATTGGCTCGAAAGCTGGCTGAGGCGGAGTTTAGGACAGTGGCGGTGCGTCGCAAGGTTGAGGGTTTTGCATCGCTCCTTCAGTCTCGGAATCGTTCTGCCGGTTCAAAGAAGCTCGAACTCGAAGCTGCCTTGAAGAATGGCGGTGAGTCAGCATTTGTTGAGCGGCTCCAGCATGCACTTGCGCAATCTCGGTATCCGGAGGGGTTAAGTGGCAAGGTTGCGGCGCTTTATGATTGCCCATCCCGTGAACTGTTAATCGAGTACGAGTTTCCGTTGCAGGGCGTTGTGCCGATGGCCACGGAGTACCGCTTCACGAAGGCAAAAGGCGTAACGCCTGTGCCGCGCAAAGAGGCTGAAGTAAAGAGGTTGTATGCCGATCTGCTGGCGCGTCTTACGCTTCGAACTTTGGCTGAAGTGTTCGATGTCACCCCGGACGCCTTGGTGCAGAGCGTTGTCTTCAACGGCTATGTATCTACTCGGGATAAGGCAACTGGCCGTGCCGTGCGCCCGCTATTGATCAGCATCGGATCGGAACGAGGGCGGTTCGCCGAAATCGTGCTTGATGAACCCGAGCTTGATCCCGTTCTTTGCCTCCGCGCCCACCTGAACGCTGTCGTGTCGCCACATCCTTACGACCTGGAGGGAGTGAGGCCTGTGGCGACTTTTGACTTGTCCAAGTACCGCTTCGTTGATGAGATGGATGTCGTTGCTGGCCTGGACAGTCGCCCCGACTTGTTGCATCTGAAGCCGGTTGAGTTCGAGCACCTCATCCGCCAGCTCTTTGAGTCGATCGGCATGAAGTCGTGGGTGACGCAAGCGTCGAAGGATGAGCCATTTTCATCCTGCGTAGCGGTTCGCTTCGACGTGGTGCAGGGCGAGGATGGCCTGGACGATCGCGGTGGCTCGGCGTGGGCAGCAGCGCAGCTTGACCAGAATTTTCCAGGTCTTGAGCGTGGCGATCGCTCGTTCTCCGCGGGCGCGGATCTTGGCGTTGGCCCGGTTCACGGCCTTTTGCCGGCGTGACAGCTTCGGGCGGAAGCGGCGTCGCTTGAACGGGGTGCGCACGCTGCCACGGGCGCCCTGGTAGCCCTTATCGGCGAAGGTCATCACATCCGCGCGGGTCAGAGCATCGATGATGCCGTGATGGCGGGCGGCGGTCAGGTCGTGTACCGACCCGGGCAGTGCCGGTGATGCCCACACGAGCCGGCCGGCGGCGTCCGCGATGACCTGCACGTTCACGCCGTGGCGTTTGTGCTTGCCGCTGTAGTAGAGCCTCTGATCGGCGACTCGGTCGATCGGGATGAGCGTGCCGTCCAGGATCGCGTACGCCAGCAGCCGGATGCGTCGCATCGCGGTGTCCAGGTCATCGGCTGCCGAGCTGAGCAGGGCGATCGCTTCCTGGACGTAGCGCCAAGCAGTGGCGACGCCGATCTCGAATCCGGCCGCGAGTCGGGTGTAGGTGTCGCCGTTGCGCAGATGGGCGAGAGCGAGCAGCGCCTGCCGGCCGGGTTCGAGACGCCGCCACCGGGATCGGCGCTGCTTACGGTGGCCGCGGATGCGTTCGGCGAGGTGGTTCAGGGTGCGGCTGGACAACGGAATCGTGGCGGGGTAGGACAGCATGGCGAGGCTCCCGGTCGGGGCTTCGAGTCTTGGTCGACAGCTGTCCTACCTGGAGCCTCGCACCCATCGATCACCGGGCCTACCGCAACCGCCCTGAGCTGCAAGATCAGCTTGGAAAAGGCTCGATGAAGGCGTAGATGGGGTTGCGATCAACGAGGACCCGATCGTTGGCGGATTGTGCATAATTCAGGCAAAGCGATACAGTAAGATCGTCGGCCTGGAAGCCATTCATGCGCTTGCTGGAGTTATGGACCATATGCGTGCCGCTAAAGGGGTGCTGGTTACGACATCATGGGTCGGCAAAGCGAGCCGTGATTTTGCGGCAGCGAACGGCCGGATCGAGATCATCGAGGGGCGCAACCTGAAGCACCTACTGAAGGAGCATCTGGGCCTGGACGTCCTCATCAGCCTGGAAAAACTGCCCCCGGGCTGGACCAGGGAAGATTTGCATTAGGTGGTCGACAACAACGTTGACTGCAGGCCGCCGGACGGTGGCACGCTGACGAACGCCGGGGCGGACGAAGTCTTGGAGGGTGCAGCCGTTGCCCGGACTGGTTTAGCAAGATCCGGAGCATGTGCGGAATGATCATGCGTGTCGCTGAAGAGCCAACCGGTGTATGTCCTGGTAGATCGAGGGGTGACCCAGCAGGCGCTACACCCTTCCTAAACCGTGTGTCGCAGGTTCGAATCCTGC
Organism: Micromonospora sp. WMMB482; assembly: GCF_019038635.1. Taxonomy (NCBI): domain Bacteria; kingdom Bacillati; phylum Actinomycetota; class Actinomycetes; order Micromonosporales; family Micromonosporaceae; genus Micromonospora; species Micromonospora sp. WMMB482. The sequence continues at coordinate 3,097,384 of NZ_JAHOPD010000020.1, forward strand.
CGGGGGCACCAAGACAAGGCCGTGGTGGACCTGGTCGTGTGGGCCGCCCAGCAGGCTCTTCAGCCGGTGATGGATGCCCTCGGCGTATCGTGGTCGTCCACCCCCGACCTCACCGCCAACGAGCCCGGGCGATCTCGACAACCTTGTCCGCGACCGACAACCCGTCCCCACCCGCGGCGGTCGCAGCGGCCCCGGTCCGGCGTTCCGCGCCGCGGACCCAGTTGCGCAGGGGCTCGTGACTCATCCCGAGCTCACGCGCGACCTGGTTGATCGGCCGCTGCGACGAACGGACCAGGTCCAGTCTCAGGGTGCCCACATCTCAGGGGCAAACCTATAGCGGCGGCGCTTCGCGTCGCGGTCATTCCCGGCGCCATTGCCGACGAGCCGACACGGCCGCCCGGTGGGCTACCTGCGCACCGTCATGATCGCTGCCGACCTACCCTTTCCGGGAGAGGAGAAGCGTTCGTGACCTGGTGATCGTCACTCGGGAGACGCGCGGTGCCGCAGGTCGCTGCGCAGGACGGCCGGTGGCGGGGGAGAGCAGTCGTCCCGGACCTCCCCGTGCTGTCAGGGCGAGCGCGGGTTACCGTGGCGCGGCATGTCACGCTCGGGGAAGCAGCGGAGTCTGGCCGGCAGCGTGACGACCTATGTCCCGGAAGGCGTCCTGTGCTGCTCCTGTGCTTCGCCGCTGTCCTCCTGGCCGCCGTCCTCGTGTCTGCGCTGGCCAAACGGACCATCCTGTCCACCGCTGCGCTGTTCCTGGCTGCCGGGTTCGTGCTCGGTGAGGACACCACCGGGGTGCTGCACCTACGGGCCGACTCCCCGATCGTCGCGCAACTGGCGGAACTGGCGCTGTTCGCGGTGCTGTTCACCGATGGGATGCGCGTCGGCTGGGCCGACCTGCGCTCGGCGTGGCGGCTGCCCGGGCGCGCCCTGGGATGGGGACTGCCGCTCACCCTGCTCATCACTGCGGTGCTCGCCCACTGGGTCGCCGGACTGGACTGGCCGGAGGCGCTGCTGGTCGGGGCGGTCCTCGCCCCGACCGACCCGGTCTTCGCCGCCGCGCTGGTCGGCAACGACAAGGTTCCCGCCCGGCTACGGCATCTCCTCAACGTCGAGTCAGGTGTCAACGACGGTCTGGCGCTGCCGTTCGTCGTGGTGCTGCTCGCGATCGCGGCCGGCTCGGAGGACCTGCACCTCGGCGAGTTGGGCACCGAGCTGGCGGTCGGGCTGCTGATCGGTGTTCTGGTGCCGTTGGCCGCGATCGCGCTGGAGCGGACCCGCTGGTTCGCCGCCTCGGCGGCGTACGAGCCGCTCAACGGGGTGGCGATCGGGCTGCTGGTGCTGGCGCTGGGTAAGGCGACCCACGGCAACCTGTTCCTCGCCGCGTTCGCCGCCGGGATCACCGTGGCGACCTTCGGGCCGCGGCAGCGAGTAGCGTTCGAGCACTTCGGGGAGAACGTCGCCGAGCTGTTGAAACTGGCCGCGCTGCTGGTGTTCGGGGCGCTGATCTCGGTGGAGTTCCTCGGGGAGATCTCCTGGGCCGGCTGGGCCTTCGCCGTCCTGGCGATCGTGGTGGCCCGACCGGTGGCGCTGTGGGTCTCCTTCTTGCGCTCGGGTCTGGGCCTGCGGGAGCAGGCCGCCGCGATGTGGTTCGGGCCGAAGGGCTTCGCCTCGGTGGTCTACGGACTGCTGGTACTCGAGTCCGGCATCGCCGCCGGCGACGAGGTGTTCCACCTGGTGGCGCTGACCATCGTCATCTCGATCCTGGCGCACTCCTCGACCGACGTCGTGGTCGCGCGGGCCTTCGACGAGGACCGCGAGACGCCCGCCTGGCACGGGGTGGTGCGCCGGATCCGGCGGCGGGTCGGGCGGTCTGCGGGGACGCCGCCGCAGACGGCCGAGCCCGTCTCCGGCGACGGTGCCGCCCGCCGCGACGGTCCCGGCGACGGTCAGGCCGGCACGGAGTAGCGCAGCTACCGGTACGGCCGGCCGGCGCTCCCGTAGGACACGCCGACGCAACCCCGCGCATCACCTCACCGGGCGCTACGGATGGCGGCGTTCGCGAGATCCCCCGCCGACGGTTGCCCAGGCTGGGGACCAGCGCCGAGAACGGTGGGTGAGCGGCATGGAGCGGTTCCTGGAGGCTGTCTGGGACACCAGCGGCGTGAGCGGTCGTTTCGTGACGAGCGCTGTTCTCCTCGCCGTCCGGGGAGCGGCTCCTCCTCCGACCCGGACTCGTGGATTCACGGCCGTCAGTGCATCGGACGGGTGGTGTCGCTGTCGAACCACCTCGTGTTCGCCGCGCCGGTGCACAACAGCAGCACCGTACCGGACCACCTGTGGGAGGAACTGACGCTGCCCATCCCCTACGAGGCGGACTGGCACCTGGCGGAGCGCATCCTGTGCGAGGAGGCGCGGGACGTCTCTTCGACCGCCGAGGCGCGACGCGCCGTCGAGCAGATGCGCCACCGCTACCCGGTCGCCGAGGCGGAGGTCCACGCCCGCGTCTTCGTCCGCGCCACCCCGAACCGGGTCGAGCTGTCTGCCCGGTTCGTGGTGCTGGTACGGGCCGCCCGGCAGGTCAAGCACCAGGTCACCCGCCGAGCGCTCGACCGTCTCGCAGAGAACGGCGTACGCGTGGCACCGGTGACGCAGGACAGCACCGTCCACCCACCGCAGCCGCCCAGAACGGCCACCGGCCCGGCCGACCGGGGATGATGCCGGCCGCGGGCGCAACGAGCGCCCTCAGCCGGCGGACTCCGACGACCGCCGGGCATACCAGCGGCGACCGGGCGTGGCGGTGACGCCGTGCACCACCGTGCTCGCCACCACCACCAGGCTGCCGGCCGCCCACAACCGGGGATCCCGGGCCCCCTCGCCCTCGCTGTGGGTCAGATAGAACAGCGCCGACACGCCGATCGGCCCGAACCAGCCCAGGAACACCACACTGCGCCAGGACAGACCCAGCGCGGGTTTCAGCGCCAGCACCACCGGTAGGCGGCGCAACAGCAGCACCAGGAACACGAACGCGGCCAGGGGCCACCCGAGATCACGCCAGTCCCGCCACGGCACCTCGACACCCAGCAGGAAGAACACCGGCAGTACCAGGTAACGGGTCAGCGCGTCGTCGAGTTGTTGCTCCGACGCCCGCGACCGGTCCCCGATTACCGCGTTGTACGTCAGGCCGGCGACGAACACGGCGAGGATCCCGTCCGTACCGGCCACCCGGGCGACGCCCAGCGCGGCGATCCCGAGCACCAGCGTGAAGACCAGCAGGGAACCGCCGTCGACGTCCTCCCGGGCCTCGGCCGCCGTGACGGCCCGGCCGGCGGCGTAGCCGACCGCAACCCCGATCACCACCGCGCCCAGCACCGCCCATCCCGCCTCCAGGACACGCCCCCCGATTGATCCTGACGTCACCACGGACAGCGCGAGGACGACGAAGACGAAGGCGAGGCCGTCGTTGGCGCCGGACTCGCCGCTGATCACTTGCCGCAGCCGCGCCGGAAGCTGCTGCTCGGCCGGTCCACCGGAGACCACACTGGAGGCCAGGACCGGGTCCGTCGGTGTCACGCAGGCGCCGAGCAGCACCGCCAGAGCCACCGGGAGGCCGAGGACCAGCCAGGCGAGACCGGCGCTGACCACCGCCATGCCGGCCATCGCCACGGCGAGGAGCACCGCGACCGGGCGGATCACCGACCGATAGTTCGGCAGCGGAAAACGCAGCGCGACCGCCATCAGCGAGATGGCCAGCAGCACCCGGCCGGCCTCCAACGTGAACACCGTCATCTGCTGGTGCGGCAGGTCGATCAGCCCGAGGACCGGGCCGGCCAGTACGCCCAGCAACAGGGCGAGCAGTGGTTCACTGACCGGTGCCCGGCGGATCGAACTGGACCAGAAGGCCAGTAGTACCCCCAGGACACCCACCAGCGCGTAACCGAGGTGCAGCCGTTCCATCCCTGCCCGCTACCCCCGTGCCTGCTGACCCACACCCGATCAAGGCGCTCGCCGGGGACAGTGCGGGTCGCCCCCGCAGAGTTCGATGTGACCCGAGAGCTGGTCGTACCGGAGAGAACCTGATCTTGGGCGTCGGCGTCTGTATGGGCGTGAGGGAAGACGAAGGGGAGTTGCTGCGGCGGATCGCGCGTGGCGACGGCGCGGCGTTCGACGAACTGTATCGTCGCACGTCCCCGTGGCTGCTCGTTCGTCTCCGCCGTCGCTGCGCCGACGACGACCTGATTGCTGACGTCCTTCAGGAGACGTATCTCGCGGTGTGGCGGGCCGCCGACTCCTACGCGGGCGTGAGTGCCGGTAGCGCCCTCGGCTGGCTGTGGTCGATCGCCGCGCGGCGGCTCGTCGACGGATTCCGGCGGCGAGCGAGGGATTCCCAGGCGGTGCCGCTGCCGCTGGCCTTGGAGAATCCACCGGCGGCTGAGGACGTGGTACTCGCCGGCGCGATCGGCGACGACATCGGTGACGCGCTGCGCCGCCTGGCACCGGAACTGCGCCAGGTGCTGCACGCCCTGGTGTTGGACGGACTCTCGGTCCGGGAGACCGCGATCATGCTCGGTCTTCCGGAGGGAACCGTGAAGACTCGCGCCCGTCGTGCGCGACTGGCACTCCGGGAGGCGTTGTCGTGAACGCACACATCTCCGCCAGGGCGTTGGGTCGCTACGCCGCTGGTGATCCGGCTGTCGCGCCGGACGTCCTGTGGGCGATGGAGACACATCTGGAGCGGTGTGCCGCCTGCCGGAGTCGACTGGCGGACGCCATCGACGGTGACGCGGTGGCGCTGTTGGCTTCCGTCCGGGTGCGGGTGGACGCGGCGATCTCCGCCGCCGCGCCGGCAACCGTCCGGCGTCGGTGGATGCCTGCGCCGTCCGGCCGGTGGGTGACGCCGGTGTTCGTTCCGTGGCTCGCGACGACGGTGCTGGTGGTGCTGGTCGCGCTCGGGTTCGACCTGGCTGTCGCCGGCCGCGGTGCGGCGCTGCCATCGCTGGTGGTGCTCCTGGCGCCGGTCGCGCCGCTCCTCGGGGTCGCCACCGCCTGGACCCGGCGGCTCGATGCGGCCCACGAACTGGTCGTGGCGACCGCGCGGGCCGGCCTCGGGATGGTGCTGCGACGAACCCTCGTCGTGCTCGTCGTGGTGATTCCGGTGCTGGCGGTGGCCGGTTGGCTGGTCGGCGCATCCCCGGCCCGCTGGTTGATGCCCTGCCTGGCCTTCACCGCGTGTGCGCTGGCGCTCGGCAAGGTGGTCGGCCTACCCAGAGCGGCGGGGGGCCTGGCGCTGCTGTGGGCGATGGTGGTCGTCGGCCCGAGCATCATCACCGCCCGGCTACCGGTGCTGCTGACCGAGGCCGCTCTGCCGGGCTGGGCGGCGCTGACCGCGGTGGTGGCTGTCGTCCTCGCGTCTCGGCGCAGTGGTTACGCGGAGCTTCGATGAGCAGGAGATGCGGAATGAGGAAGGTGATCGGTGCCGCCCTCCTGGCACCGACGACGTACGCATGGGCGATCCGGGCGGCGGGGCTTCGGGTGCGAGCGGGCAGACACCTTGCCGTCGATGGTCTCGACCTGTCGTTGGGCAACGGTGTGCACGGGCTGCTCGGACCCAACGGTGCCGGTAAGACGACACTGATGCGGGCGCTCGCGACCGTGTCACGCCCGGCCGGCGGTGAGCTCGAACTACTCGGTCATGCCGTGCACGCACGACCCGACCTGAGGGCGTTGCGTCGGTCGATCGGCTACCTGCCGCAGGAATTCGGGTTCTACGGCCGGTTCACCGTGCGGGAGTTCGTCGAATACCTCGCCTGGCTGAAGGAGGTGCCGGGGCACGACATCCCGGACGCGGTCCAGCGTGCGCTGGAACGGGTGGGCCTGGCGGAGCGTGCCGGCTCTCGCATGAAGGCACTGTCCGGTGGGATGGTACGGCGAGCCGGCATCGCGCAGGCGATCGTCAACGACCCGGAGATTCTGCTGCTGGACGAGCCGACGGCCGGTCTCGACCCCGAGCAGCGGATGGCTTTCCGCTCGCTGCTGCGCGAGCTGGGCGGGCAGAGCTGCGTCGTCGTCTCCACCCATCTGGTGGAGGACGTGGTTGCCGCCTGCACGAACGTGGTGCTGATGGATGCCGGCCGGCTGGTGTTCCAGGGTGTTCCGACGGATCTCGTGGAGCTGGGCCGCGAGGGGGTCGGCGACAGTTCGGCCGAACGCGGGTACACGGAACTGTTGCGCCGGCACCGCGCCGCGGCAGGGGGCGGCACCGCATGAGCGGCCGGATCCTCCGGATCGAGATCCGTCGCTCGTCGGCGCTCTGGTTGGCCCTGGGCGCCGCACTGCTCGGTACGCCCTTGCTGTATCTCGCCGTGGACGGTTGGGGCGGACGGTGGATGTTGCTGGCGCTCTGGCAGCGGGAGTACCTGTTCATCCTCTGGCCCATGGCGCTCGGCCTGGGCGCGTGGCAGGCAGGGCGCGACCGTCGTAGCCGCACCGGGGAACTGGTCGCGGCGACCGCCCGTCCGCGGTGGCAGCGGGTGCTGCCGGCGGCCGTGTCGATGGCGCTCTGCGGGGCCGCCGGCTACGGCCTGATGTACGCCGGCGGTGCGGCCCAGGTCGCGGCCTACGCGAGCTACCTGCCGCGCCAGTCCATCGTGATAGCCGGTGTCGGCGTCCTCTGGGTGGTGTCCGGCGTCTGGCTCGGCATGACCGTCGGGGCGCTCGCGCCGGCACGGCTGACTCCGCCGCTCACCGCCGTCGTCGGTGCCACCGTGGCGCTCGTCGCCATCACCGACCGGGGGTACGCCCACGTGCCGAAGGCCGTCCACCTGCTGACCCCGTCACCGTTCGGCTTCTGGGGCGACTTCGTGACGGTGCTGGGCAGAGTCAGCGTCGCACACACCGTCTGGCTGGTCGGCCTGGCGGTGAGTGCGCTCGCCGGCTTCCTCTGCTCCACCCGGACCACCCGGACGGCGGCGGTCCTGCCAGCCGTGGCCGCGGCCGTGGTGGCCCTGGCGATACTCCCCGCCGGCCGGCAGCGGCTGCCGGTGCCCGATGCGGCGGCCGCCGCGCTGGTCTGCGACTCCGAGCCGGAGCCCGCCGTGTGTGTCACCAGGGTCCATGCCAGCGCACTGACCGATCTGCGGGACCCGGCGCGGCAGGCGCTCGCGACGCTGTCGGCGAAGCTCCCGCAGGCACCGACCGCGGTTCACGAGACACCCGAATCCTGGTACGAGATTCCGCCCGCCCCGCAACCGCAGGACGTGCTGCTCGTGGAACTCGAGCTCGCTTCCTGGGGTGGGGCCAAGGGAGGTCCGGACGAACTGCGGTGGCGTCTCCTGGACGGGGCGGGCACCCGGCCGTGTGCGTACACCCTCGGAAACCCCGACGCGGCCCGGGCGAACCGCGTCGCGCGGCTGGCCGCGGCCGCCTGGCTGATCGACGGCGCACCACCGGCCGGCCCGGACCGCGACGCGGCACTCCAGACGTGGCAGGCACTCGGCGCGCTCCCGGCGGCCGAACAGCGGGACCGGGTCGCCGCACTGCGCAAGGCGGCGTTGGCCTGCACCGAGGTGAACCTGCTCGACATCCTGGTCGGTGACGAGGGATGAGATGGCTCACGTTGTACCTGCGATGCCGGGGGGTCTTTGCCGCCGCCGGGGCGGCAGCGGCCGGCGTACTCGTGTCGTGGTGGCTGGGACAGGCGGCCGATGAGCCGCGGCTCAGGCTCGCGGTCGCGTCGTTGTCCGCGCTCGTCGCCACCGTCGCGTTCGGGCCCGGGCTCACCGGCGCCGATCCCGAGCTGGAGCGGACGGCTTCCCTCGCGTGGCAGCCCCGTCGTGCCGCGCACCTCCTGGCTGTGATGGCCACCGCGGCCCTCATCTCCGCGGCGCCGGTGCTGACCGGCGAATCACTGGCGAAGACGGCGCTGATGATCCGGGACACCGCCGGGCTCGCTGGGCTCCTCGCCATCGGAGCCGCCTGGGGTGCGCAGTGGGCCTGGCTCCTCCCGGTCGGGTGGACGCTGGTGGTGGTGCTGTCCGGACCGGCGAGCGGGCACGTGTACCAGGAGGTTCTGACCTGGATGCTGCAACCGACGGGCACCACCTCAGCCGCCGTCTCCGCCGCCACCATCGCCGTCGCCGGCGTCATCACCCACGCCTTTCTCGGTGGCCGTCGTTAGCATCCGCCCCGCGGAACACCGGCCGGAAAGTTGCGCCGGCCGCCGCTGTGCCTGAGGTTGATTCGGTACGGAGCACTCTGCGAGCCGAGACGCCGGGCGAAATGGGGTGGAACGATGAGTGTGCTGTGGGTATCGGCCGGCCTGCTGGTGGTGGTGGCGATCCTGCTGGACGCGGCGTTGACGACACTGTCCCTGGCGGGCGGGGCCGGTTGGCTCACCCGGCGCGTGTCGCAGGGCGTCTGGCGTCTGATTCGCAGGCTCGCCGGCCGTGGCCCTCGCCGGCACCGACTGCTGCGCTGGTCCGGCACCTGCGTGCTGGTGGTCACCTTCGCGGCCTGGGTGACCGGGCTGTGGCTCGGCTGGCTTCTGGTCTTCAGCGCCACCCCGGATGCGGTGCTCGACCAGTTCGGCCGTCCCGCCGACGGTTGGTCCCGGTTCTACTACACCGGATTCTCGATCTTCACCCTCGGTGTCGGTGACTACACGCCGGGAAACGCGGCTGCGCAGCTCGCGACGAACGTCGCCGTGCTCACCGGTCTGTTCCTGGTCACCCTGGGCATCACGTACCTCATGCAGGTGGTTCCCGCCGTGGTCGACAAGCGTACGATCGCCGGTCACATCACCGCCCTGGGCGCCGATCCGGCCGACATCGTCCGCCGCGGATGGGCGGACGGGCAGTTCGCCCCCATGTTCACCCAGCACCTCACCAGCCTGACCCCGGAACTCGTCCGGCTTGGTGAACGACATCTGGCGTTTCCGGTGCTGCACTACTTCCACGCCGGCAGGTGCGGCAGATCCGCCTCCGCAGCGGTGACCGTGCTCGACGGGGCACTGCTGTTGTTGCGCGGCGGTGTCGATCCCCGCCACCGGCCGGACGTCGGCGCGGTGGAGCCGTTGTCCCGCGCCCTTGCGCAACTGGTACGCACCCTGGACGGCTCCTTCATCGTGGCCGCCGACCACCCGGTGAGCGCACCGCCCCTGCAGGACCTGACCCGGGCCGGGATCCCGACGATCCCTGAGCAGGCGTACACGGAGGCTGCCGAGGACACCCGGACGCACCGCTGCCGGTTGCGAGGCTGGTGTGCCTCGGACGGCTGGGACGATGCCGACCTGCGGCTCACGCTCGACTGACGACCTCGGGTGCGGGAGGACCGTCGATCCCGAGCTGATCGCGTCCACGGCGGCCGGGCCGGCGTCTCGGTGCCGAGGAACTGGAGGGTCAGGCGAAGAGTCGATCGAACGTCGGCATCGCCGCAGTGTGCCAGATTCCCGGTGCGAGGGACGGCCCCGCGTCCGGCCGGAGCCGGAGCGCGGGGCCGGCGGGTCAGCGGACCAGCGCTGCCACCAGCGTCCCGATGCAGGCGACGACGGCGGCGATGATCGGACTGAGCGTCTTGATGTACGCCAGGATGAGCCGGTGCCGGTCGATCGACTCGGCAACGGTTTCGTCCTCGTCCTCTGGTGTCTCGAAGTCTGACCCGTGAGGGATTACAGTCAACGTGACTCCTTCCGTTGCAGCGGTGGAGTCGAATGCGGCGTCCGGTGGCAGCCGGGCGCCGCCCTCTGTGCGAGGCGACGCAGTGCCGTTCGACGGTTCGAGCATCCTCCCGGCGGACAGCTAGCACAAGAGTGGGCAATTCACTGTCGGGTACCTGACAAGCAGATGCATCGCATCGAGAAAATTTCGGTGCTTTCTCTTGCCAAATGCAATTTTCCGTGAAGCAGTTCAACCCAGCGTGACTGCATAAAAGCGCATGGTGAGCAGTCGTGTCGTCAGGCGCGGCGGCTGACTACGAGACGAGGAAGCCGGTGGGCGGGCGGGTCAGGACGCCGGTCATCGGACCGCGGGTGGAAGTGACCGCCGGTCGGAGCTGTGCCGGTCAGGGCGGGGAACGGACGGATCCGACCGACGATGGGGCCGTCGAGGACAGCGACTTCTTCCGCAGCTCGGGGCGAGCAGTCGTCAGCCCGCGAGGTGGGCTTGTACGTCGCGGTGCAGGCTCGGGTTCGCGACGGCGAGGATCTGGTGTCGTCTCACCTCGCCCCGGCCGAGACCTCTGACGATCTCACCGAAGTCGATCGGCCGGCCGGCGGGATCCGTGACCGTGCCGCCGGCCCGAGCCACCAACTCGTACGCCAGGGTCTCGTAGGACGGCTGACCGAACTGGTGGTCGACGAACCCGTCGACCTCGCCTACCGCGATCCGGGCGGCGACGATGGCGCCGTCCACCGTCCCGAGCAGTTTGGGACCGCCGAGCAGCTTCAGCGGGGGATCCTGCCGGCGGTTGCGCTTCAGCAGCGACACGACCAGGAACGCGTCCTCGACGTGTTCCGTGGCCGAGCAGGTCGCGGGCGAGGTGCTGCCGTGCATCGACGAGACGTGCGCACCGGTTTCCGAGGTGGCCCAGACGACACGCGGGATCTGGATGTCCGCGATGGCGCCACTGAGAAACCCTCCCTCGACGGTGTACTCGTACACGGCCACCGCCGACTCCCGTACGCCGTGGAACGTCAGCGTGGTGTTGCAGTAGGGGTCGCACACGATCATTCGCGGCTCGTCGCCGAGGCGCACGAGGCCGGCTTCCTCGGAGAACACCTGTCCTCGGAATCCGTTCCGCCGCAGCGCGTCGAACAGCACCCGCTCGGCGACGTCGTCGACCTTGTGGGCGGTGTGGCCGCCGCCCTTGTCCTCGGTGATCTCGCCGAGAGTGGTCGTCGCTGCCGCGTCCGACAGGGCTGGTCGAACCGTTTCGGCGATCTCGGCGGCCAGGTCGAATGTCAGCGGTTCGTGCGCCACGTCCTCAGCCTCTCGCCTGCCCCTGGGCTTCGATGTCCGCGAAGCATGTCTCGCACACCGAGCCTTTTCCAAGCTGATCTTGCAGCTCAGGGCGGTTGCGGTAGGCCCGGTGATCGATGGGTGCGAGGCTCCAGGTAGGACAGCTGTCGACCAAGACTCGAAGCCCCGACCGGGAGCCTCGCCATGCTGTCCTACCCCGCCACGATTCCGTTGTCCAGCCGCACCCTGAACCACCTCGCCGAACGCATCCGCGGCCACCGTAAGCAGCGCCGATCCCGGTGGCGGCGTCTCGAACCCGGCCGGCAGGCGCTGCTCGCTCTCGCCCATCTGCGCAACGGCGACACCTACACCCGACTCGCGGCCGGATTCGAGATCGGCGTCGCCACTGCTTGGCGCTACGTCCAGGAAGCGATCGCCCTGCTCAGCTCGGCAGCCGATGACCTGGACACCGCGATGCGACGCATCCGGCTGCTGGCGTACGCGATCCTGGACGGCACGCTCATCCCGATCGACCGAGTCGCCGATCAGAGGCTCTACTACAGCGGCAAGCACAAACGCCACGGCGTGAACGTGCAGGTCATCGCGGACGCCGCCGGCCGGCTCGTGTGGGCATCACCGGCACTGCCCGGGTCGGTACACGACCTGACCGCCGCCCGCCATCACGGCATCATCGATGCTCTGACCCGCGCGGATGTGATGACCTTCGCCGATAAGGGCTACCAGGGCGCCCGTGGCAGCGTGCGCACCCCGTTCAAGCGACGCCGCTTCCGCCCGAAGCTGTCACGCCGGCAAAAGGCCGTGAACCGGGCCAACGCCAAGATCCGCGCCCGCGGAGAACGAGCGATCGCCACGCTCAAGACCTGGAAAATTCTGGTCAAGCTGCGCTGCTGCCCACGCCGAGCCACCGCGATCGTCCAGGCCATCCTCGCCCTGCACCACGTCGAAGCGAACCGCTACGCAGGATGAAAATGGCTCACCGTACGCCTGCTTACCCGATGCAGCCTGCTTCGGCGACGCCAGATGAGCCGTGCCGTGCAGACGTCGCAGTAGTGCGGCGGCAGGATCTGCTCCCTTACGGCGAGGAGGATCGCCGCTCCCAGCAGGCCGAGCAGCACACCGAACGCGTAGCAGAGAACCTGGCTCGCCCGGCGGAGTTCGGTGAGATCGGTGATGGTGATGATCGCGAACAGCGCGGCGGGCACGTACAGGATGATGGAGATGGCGAAGATCCAGGCTCCAGGGCTGCGGCTGTGGATGTCAGCCGATCGGTAGAAGCCGGTCGACGGTCGTACCGCCTGGAGCACGGGCGGCGCGAGGGCGAGCGCGAGCGTCACCGCGGCCATGTCCGTGTAGCCGCCGTACACGAGTGCGATGGTGAGGGCGGAGGCCAGCAGGCCGACGCATCCGGCGAAGGGCAGCATCGCGAGATTGCGGAAGCGCGATTCGCTGTGCAGGCCGAATAGGTAGGAGAGTTCGCCCCGGCCGTACGGGTAGAAACCGATCTTGCGAATTGTGCCCGGCCCGACTCCTTGCGCCAGTGAGTGGTACTCGGACGTGTCCACCCGGCATCGCAACGACAGTTCTGGCGAGTGTTCGAGGTTGATGATCGTGCGAGAGGCGGACGGCGTCTCGACGGAGAAGCCGAGTCGCCACGTCTGGAGCACGCCGTCGCCACCCATCAGGAAGAACAGGCTGGCGCTCGTGAAGCTGACGCGCAGGCTGCCGGACAGTCCGCGTAGCTCCCGGGTGGGTGCCTCGACGATCAGGCAGGAGTCGGTAGTGACCTGACGCGTGCCGATGGTGCGGCTGCCGCCGGAGGTGGTCAGAGCGGCGACCCGGGGTGGTGCTGTGCCGGTGGCCAGCAGGGAGTCCAGCGGGAGCGGCACCGCGAACTTGACCAGCGGTGTCCAGGTGCTGCGACCCCGCGCCGGCACCGGTACGTCGATGTCGACATGGACCGTGCCGACGTAGGTCGCCGGTGCGTCGACCACACGAAGGTGTACCACGGCGGCGCGCCTTTCACTGTATTCGTGCAAAAGATCGTGTACCCGAATTCCATCGAATCGCTGCAGATTGGCGGTCACGTCGGATGAGGCAGGAGATGACATCGTCGGCTCCCCTCTGGCGCGGATTTCGCCCGGGCGTTATCAACGACGGTAGCGGGGGACGCAATGTCTTCATCTCGTCGAATCACTCCAAAGTGGTGGGAGTGGGTAGTGGTGCAGGTCCGGTCCGTCGTATTCGCCTCGGTTGCGGATCTCGCGACGCAGGTGGCGCTGGAGATTGCCCGTGGGTTGCGGAGCGCCGCGTCCGAGGGCCGCCGCTATCTCCTGGGCTGTCCCTCGGGCCGGAGTGCGACCCAGGCATTCCGGGCTCTCGCCGGGATCGTGGCGGAACAGCGCATTCCGGTCGCCGGGCTCGTCGTGGTCTCGCTGGACGCGTATGTCGACTCCGGAGCTGGCGGGTTCATGCCGGTGCCGGCGGATCGCCACCACAGTTGTGAGCGGTACGTCGCAGCGGAGATCGTCGGCCCGCTCAACCGAGGGCTGCCGCCGGGGGACCGGGTTCCCGCCGCTCAGGTGTGGGTGCCCGGACCGGAGCGGCCCGGTGACTTCGACGTGCGCATTCGAGCGCACGGGGGCATCGACCTCTTGTTGCTGGCGTCCGGTTCGGGCGACGGGCACGTGGGCTTCAACGGCCCCGGGGCACCACGGGAGAGCGTCACGCGGGTGGTGCCGTTGGCGGAGTCGACCAGGCGGGACAACCTTCGTACGTATCCCGATTTCCGCTCGGTCGACCAGGTGCCCACGCACGGCGTCACCATGGGGATCGCCACGATGGCCGATCTGGCTCACCGTGCGTTGCTGCTCCTGCCCGGGCGGGAGAAGGCGACCGCCTTCCGGCGGGTGAGCCGGTGCCGGGACTACGACCCCCAGTGGCCCGCGTCGGTGGTGGCGGCCTGCGACGACGGGGTGGTGTACGCCGACGTTTCCGCAGCTCGTGGCCACGAGTGAGTGTCGAAGGAGATAGCCTGCGACCGGAAGGCTGCGTGGAGTGACGATCGGGGCACGCGGACGCCGCAGGGTTACCGTCGGTACCCTGCTAGGTCTGGCCTGTCCGCGACGACATGAGGTATTCGTGAACGATCTTCGAGTGGTGGCGTTCGACCTCGACGACACCCTGGCGATTTCCAAGTCCCAGATCGATCGTCGGATGGCGGAGTTGCTCGGCCACCTGCTCACCGAGGTGGACGTACTGGTCATCTCCGGTGGCCGGTTCGAACAGTTCCAGTCGCAGGTGCTCGCCCACCTCGACCTCACCGAGGAGCAGCGCGACCGCCTGCACCTGATGCCGACCTGCGGCACCCGCTACTACCGCTGGTCCGAAGGGGGTTGGCGGCAGGTCTACGCGGAGGATCTCACCGAGGCCGACAAGGCCCGTGTCGTCGCCGCGCTCACCGAGTCGGCGCAGGCGCTGGGTCTGTGGGAGGCGAAGCCCTGGGGCGACATCATCGAGGACCGGGGCAGCCAGATCACGTTCTCCGCGCTGGGGCAGTCCGCCCCGCCGGCCGAGAAGTACGGCTGGGATCCGGACGGCGACAAGAAGCGCCGGCTGCGGGACGCGGTCGCGGCGAAGCTGCCCGACCTGGAGGTGCGCGGCGGCGGCTCGACCTCGATCGACGTCACCCGTAAGGGCGTGGACAAGGCGTACGGCATGCGGAAGCTGCTGGAACACCTGGACCTGAAGATCGACAACGTGCTCTTCGTGGGTGACCGCCTGGACGTGGGTGGCAACGACTACCCGGTCAAGGCGATGGGCATCCGCTGTGTCGCGGTCACCCGCTGGGAGGAGACCGCCGACTACGTCGAGAAGCTCGTCGACGACCTGGTGAGGCAGCGCGCCGAGCGCGCCTGAGCGCAGCCCGCAGCAGAGCCCGCCGGTTCGGCGAACCGGCGGGCTCTGGCGGTATCGACGGTGATGAGGTAGGAACAGCCGAGAGAGCGCTCTCCCGTCCCCTCACCGAACAGGCAGGCAGATGCGATCACCCGACCCCTCCCGCCGCCGTTTCCTCACCCTCACCGCCTCCGCGGCCTCGCTCACCGCCCTCGGCCTCCCGGCCGGCGCCGCCGCCGCGTCCCCGGTCGCATCGCCGGCCGCACGCCCCGCCCGCGAGCCCGACCTCGGCCCCAACGTCTTCGTGTACGACCCGAGCACGCCGGTAGAGGAGATCCAGTCCACGCTGGACCGGTTGTTCACCGCCCAGGAACGCAACGAGATGGGCTTCGACAGGTACGCCGTGCTGTTCAAGCCCGGTCGCTACGAGGTGGACGCCCGGCTCGGCTACTACACGACTGTCGCCGGTCTCGGCGCCCACCCGGACGACGTGGAGATCCACGGCGCGGTCCGGGTGGTCGGGCAGCCCGACCCGAACTCGCCCGCCGGCATCTCCGCGCTCACCAACTTCTGGCGCTCGGCGGAGAACCTCGCGGTCACCCCGACCGACTGGTCGAACCAATGGGCCGTCTCCCAGGCGTCACCGATGCGCCGGGTGCACGTCAAGGGCGTGCTGTGGCTGGAGCCCGGCAACGGCGGTTACTCCAGCGGCGGCTACATCGCCGACTCCAAGGTGGACGGCATCACCATCAACGGTTCCCAGCAGCAGTGGCTCACCCGGGACAGCGAACTCGGCGGCGAGTGGACGAACGGCGTGTGGAACCAGGTCTTCTCCGGTGTGATCGGCGCGCCCGCGCAGGGTTTCCCCGACCCGCCGTACACCACGCTGCCGACCAGCCCTGTCACCCGGGAGAAGCCGTATCTGTTCGTCGACGCCCGGGGCGCCTGGCGGGTCGCCGTACCGCGCCTGCGCCGCGACACCGCCGGCACCACCTGGGCCACCGGTCGGGCGCCGGTGCCGTCGCTGCCGCTGTCGGCGTTCTACCTCGCCCGGCCCACCGACTCGGCGAAGCGGATCAACGCCGAGCTGGCCCGGGGCCGGCACCTCCTGCTCACCCCCGGCGTCTACCACCTGGACCGGGCCCTGCGGGTACGCCGTCCGAACACCGTCGTGCTCGGCCTCGGCATGCCCAGCCTGGTGCCGGACCGCGGAGACGCGGCGTTGCGGATCGAGGACGTGGACGGGGTCCGCATCGCCGGGGTGCTCGTGGACGCCGGGCCGGTCGAGTCGCCGGTGCTGGTCGAGGTCGGTACACGGCACTGCCACCGGTCGCACGCCACCAACCCGATCTCGCTCCAGGACGTGTTCTTCCGCATCGGCGGCCCGTACGCAGGGCGGGCGGTGACCAGCCTGGTGGTCAACAGCCGGCACACGCTGATCGACAACATCTGGGCCTGGCGCGGCGACCACGGCCGGGCCGGCACGATCGGCTGGACCGTGAACACCGCCGCGACCGGCGTGATCGTCAACGGCGACGACGTGACCGCCTACGGGCTGTTCGTCGAGCACTACCAGCGCTGGCAGACGATCTGGAACGGCGAGCGCGGCCGGACCGTGTTCTACCAGAGCGAGCTGCCCTACGATCCGCCGAGCCAGGCGGCCTGGCGCAGCCCGACCGGCAACGGCTGGGCCTCGTACAAGGTCGCCGACCACGTCCGCACGCACGAAGCGTGGGGGCTCGGCGTCTACTCGTATTTCAACCAGGGCGTGGACATCCGCTGCGACCGGGGATTCGAGGCGCCGCGCCGGGCCGGGGTGCGGTTCCACGACGCGATCACCGTGTTCCTGGACGGCAGCGGCGGCATCGAGCGCACCATCAACGAGATCGGCACGCCCGTCGTCGGCTCGTACGGCACCAGCACGGTGGTCAGCTACCCCTGATCACCGAGGGCGGCCCGGCCGGTGCGGGACCGGCCGGGCCGCACCCGCTCACGCCGCGAGCTGGTCGACGCGGGTGAGCACCTGGTCGACCAGGCCGTACTCGCGGGCCTGCTCGGCGGTGAACCAGCGGTCGCGGTCCCAGTCGCGCTGGATCTCCTCCAGCGTCCGCCCGCTGTGCCGGGCGATCAGCTCCTGCATGGTGCGCTTCACGTGCAGCATGTTCTCGGCCTGGATGGTGATGTCCGCGGCGGTGCCGCCCATCCCGCCGGACGGCTGGTGCATCATGATCCGCGAGTGCGGCAGCGCGAACCGTTTGCCCGCCGCCCCGGCGCAGAGCAGGAACTGCCCCATCGACCCGGCCATCCCCAGCGCCAGCGTCGCCACGTCGTTCTTGACGTACCGCATGGTGTCGTAGACGGCCATCCCGGCGCTGACCGAACCGCCCGGCGAGTTGATGTAGAGGAAGATGTCGCGCTCCGCGTCCTCGGCCGCGAGGAGCAGGATCTGCGCGCAGATCTGGTTGGCCGACGCGTTGGTGACCTCGGTGCCGAGGAAGATGATCCGTTCCGTCAGCAGCCGTTCGAAGACCCGGTCGCCGAACGCCGGCTGCCCCTCGTCGAGCATCCAGATGCCACCCATCGCCGCCCACCTCCGTACCGCCGGTGGGCGGGGGACCGCCCGGGAACCCGGCGGTCTCCAGCGTCCGCCGGGCGCATCCACGCGGCCCAGCCTTTCTGCCCGGGGCAGATTCGCCCTGGGCAGAAGCTACGCGGCGACCGGCCGCCACCGGCCGGCGCGGGCTCGCCGCCGGGCCACCGTGACGGAGGTACGCGGACGGGGGCGGACGGCCGGTGCGGAGGGGGCCGGCCAGATCCGGATTCCGCCGGCGAACCCGATCGGCGTGGCGGCGTCGAGGGCCGGACCGAGCGGCGCCGGCCCCGGACCCACGGGCCGCAGTGCGCCGCCGAGCAGCGGCAGGGCCGTGACCGGCCGGCGGGCGACGTGCGGCCGGAGCGAGACGGCAGGCCGGCGGGACACGGGTGGGCGGGGCGACACGGCCGGACGGCGCGTGACGGACAGCCGGGGCGGGCCGACCCGCAGGTGTGGCCCGGTGCGGGCGGTCGGCACCCGGTCGAACCGGGCCGCCGAGACTCCGGGGCCGACCGGTGCGGGGCGCTCCCGGCGCAGCTCGTCGCGGGCCTCTTCGAGCAGGTCGGCGAGGTGGATGCCGAGCGCGCGGCAGATCGCCGCGAGTACCTCGGAGGAGGCCTCCTTGCGCCCGCGCTCGACCTCGGAGAGATAGGGCAGGGAGACGCCCGCGGCCAGGGCCACCTCGCGCAGCGTGCGGCCCTGGCGCAGGCGGATGCGCCGGAGCACCCCGCCGATCACCCGTCGCAGCAACGACATGCCGGCCTCCTCGCGGTCGGGCGTCCCGGACGTTCCCATCATGCCCCGTCCACGCGCCCGGCACCTGCCCGGCCGGCCCCCGTGGTACCGGCCGGGCAGGTGTGGCTCAACGCCAGACGACCGCTCGGAGCTGCCAGCTCGGCGAGGTGAAGGACACGTGACCGACGATCAGGCCGGTGTCGTTGACATTGACCGCGACGCTGCTCACCGCACCGTCCGGCAGGGGCAGCAACTGCGATGCCGCAGTGGGTGAGGGCCAGATCATCGCCCGGCTCGCCGTGCCGTCGGTGCCGATCACCAGACCCGAGTCGTTCACGGCCTGCGCCGTCGGGGAGGCCGACGTGGTGGCCAACCGGCGCATCGCCGCACCGTCCCAGAAGAAGGCGGCGAACTGGCCGTCCGCGGTCCAGCTGGTGCCGACCACCTGACCGAGGTCGTTGATGCCGGCCGCGTCGCTGGTGGGTCCGCCCAGGGTGCCCAGCGACCGCAGGACGCCGTCGCGCCAGACGAACGCCTGGTTGACGAACGGCGGATCGGTCCAGTCCTTGTAGCCGTAGGTGCCCGCGACGGTGCCCGCCTCGTTCACGGCGAGCGCGCTCGCACCCGGCGGGGCGTCGATGGTGATCTCGGTGTTCCCGGTCCGGACGAACGGCCGCCGCCCGGAGACGCTGTCGGTGACGTGGTAGACGCCGACCACCCGGTCGCCCGCCGTGTCGTACGCGATGGAGAAGATGCCCCCGGTCAGGCCGAGATCCTGGATCTTCCCGTCCACCCAGGCGACGGCGTGGCTGCTGCCGTCGGCCGCCTGGGCGGTGCCCACGATGCGGCCCCGGTCGTCGATCGCCTGGGCCTGGCTGTTCGGTCCGCCGAGCGTCCCCAGATCCTCGACTCGCCCGTCCACCCAGCGCACCGCGTGCCAGGAGCCGCCGGCCACCTCCGCCGCACCGACCACCACCCCGGCCGTGTTGACGTCGTACGCGATGCTGCCCCGGCCGTCCAGCGACGGCAGCACCACGGCGGTCCGCTTCGCCGTCGGCATCGGCGCCGGGGTGGTGGCAGTCGGCGTACCCGTGGGCGACGGCGAGGCGGTCGGCGACGGTGAGGCGGTCGGTGGTGGGGAGAAGGTCGGCGAGGGGGCGACGGTGGGCTTCGGCCGGGTGGGCCGGGCCGTTCCGGGCGGGCGGTCCCCGGGCCGGTTCGCCACAGCGGGCGGCGCCCCGGAGACGACCATCCCGACTGCCGCGGCAAGCGCGGTCAATGCCATGCCTGTACGCATCCGACGTCCCCTCGTCACGATCGGTGAGTCATCAGTCTCACCTGTAGGCACGTCGATGGATCTGACGAAATCCTTACCGCTTGCCGCCGGGAGCCGACGCCCGGCCCAGCCAGCCGGCTCGCGGCGTACCGGCTATCTTGAGGGCGTGCAGGCGACGACGGCGGAGCAGGACCGACGGTGATCCACTTTCCCGCGCAACGGCGGGGGCCGCTGAGCGCGCTGAGCCTGCGCCTGCTCGCCGCCCTGGGCCTGGTCTTCGCCACCGTGGCGGTGGTCTGGCTCGACCGCGACGGCTACCGCGACGTGGACGACAGCGGCCTGAGCCTGCTCGACTGCTTCTACTACGTGGTGGTCTCGCTCTCGACCACCGGGTACGGCGACATCACCCCGGTCAGCCCGTCGGCGCGCCTGATCAACGTCCTGTTCGTCACCCCCGCCCGGGTGCTGTTCCTGATCATCCTGGTCGGCACCACCCTGGAAGTCCTGACCGAGCAGTACCGCACCGGCCGTCGCCTGTCGCGGTGGAGGAGAACCGTGAAGGACCACGTCATCATCTGCGGCTACGGCACCAAGGGCCGCAGCGCGGTCTCCGCCCTGCTGGAGAACGGCACGGACAAGTCCAAGATCGTGGTGGTCGAGCGGAGCGGGCCGGCGCTGCGGCAGGCCACCTCCAACGGGCTGGTGACGATCGAGGGTTCGGCGACCCGCTCGTCGGTGCTGGAGCAGGCGCACGTGCGTACCGCGAAGTCGGTCATCATCGCGACCGACAGCGACGACGCCTCGGTGCTGGTGGCGCTCACGGTCCGGCAGCTCACCGCCGGCCAGGTACGCATCATCGCGGCGGTCCGGGAGGCGGAGAACGCGCCGCTGCTCAAGCAGAGCGGCGCGCACCACGTGATCGTCTCGTCGGCCACTGCCGGTCGGCTGCTCGGCCTGTCCACCTCGGCCCCGCCCCTGATCGACGTGGTGGAGGATCTGCTCACCCCGGGGCAGGGCATGGCGCTTGCCATGCGGTCGGCCGAGCGCAGCGAGGTGGGCCGCTCACCGCGCGAGCTGGAGGCGCTGGTCATCGCGCTGGTCCGCCGGGGCAAGGTGGTCACGCTCAACGACCGTGCCGCCTCGGTGATCGAGACCGGCGACATGCTCGTCCACGTCCGGGACGACCGGCCGCAGGCCACGTCCGCGCTCTGACTCCGCGCCCGCTGAGCGCCTGCGGTCAGCAGGCGCCCGCGCCGCCCTCCGCGATCACTTCACCGCAGGTCGACGACCGGCCCTGGGTGGCGCGTCGCAGCAGGTCGTAGAGCAGGGCCCGCTCGCCGGGCGCCAGCGCGCCGAGAACCTCCTCCTCCGCCCCGGCGAGCGCGCACTCGGCCTCGCGCAGTCGCTTCGTGCCCGCCTCGGTGAGGCGTACCTCGTGCCGGCGGCGATCCTCCGGGGAGCGGCGGCGCTCGGCCAGGCCGTCCGCCTCCAGGTCGTTGAGCAGCCCGACCACGTTCGTGCTGTCGATCTGGAGCGTGCCGGCCAGCGCCTGCTGGCTGATGCCGCCGGAGTCGCGCAGCACGGTGAGCGCCACCAGATGACGGGGGCGCAGGCCCAGCGGTGCCAGCACCGACTCCGAGCGCAGCCGCATCCGCCGGGCCAGGTGATCGAGCAGGGGCCCGGAGCGGCGCTCGGACTCCTCGACCGGTGCGGCGGACATGTGACCCAGTTTACGCGCTCCGAGGAACATCGGCCTGCTATAAATAGTTCGTTCTACACGAACGATCGTCAGAGGAAGGATTACCAATGGCACACCTACTGCACATCGACTCCAGCATCACCGGGGAGCGGTCGATCAGCCGGCGGCTCACCGCCCGCGCCGCCGCCGCGTGGCGCGCCGCCCACCCGGACGGCACCGTCACCTACCGCGACCTGGGGCAGAACCCGCTGCCGCACCTGAACACGGCGAGTGGCCTCGCGCGCATGGTGCCGCCGGATCAGCACACGCCGGAGCAGCAGGCGTCCTGGCGGCTGACCGAGGAGGTCGTCGCCGAGGTGACGCGGGCCGACACCGTCCTGCTCGGGCTCCCGCTCTACAACTACGGCCCGCCCAGCAGCGTGAAGTCCTGGGTCGACCACCTGATCGCCCCCGGCATCGCGTACGACCCGGCGACGAACGCCGGGCTGCTCGGCGACCGTCAGTTCGTCGTCCTGGTCAGCCGCGGCGGCGGGTACGGTCCGGGCACCCCGCGGGAGGGCTGGGACCACGCCGAGCCGTGGCTGCCGCACGGCCTGTCCCTGACCGGGCTGGAGCCGCGGTTCATCTGCACCGAGCTGACCCTGGCCCCGGTCAACCCGGCGATGGCCGAGCTGATCCCGTTGTTCGAGCAGAGCCTCGCCGCGGCCGAGCGGGCCGTCGACGAGCTGTGGGTGTCCGCCTCGGCGGCCGCCTGACCGAGCCGCGTCACACGCGAGGGGCGGGCCGTTCCGCGGGGGAACGGCCCGCCCCTCGTCCGTGACGGGTCAGCGGCGGATCAGAGGATCGTCCAGGTGTCGCCGCTGCCGAGCAGCGCGGCGAGCTGCTGCTCCGGGCTCCGGTCGACGGTGGCCTTGGCGGCCGTGACCTGCTCCTGCACCACGCTGTCGTAGGAGGGGCGGTCCACCGACCGGAACACCCCGATCGGGGTGTTGCTCAGGTCCAGGCCGGGCAGCCGGGACAGCGCGAACGCGTACGCCGGGTCGGCCACGCCCGCGTCGTGCACCACGATCTCCTCGGCCGGCGTGTTCGCGGTCTCCCGGACCTCCAGCCCGAAGCCGCCCGGCGGGTGGACGACGCAGAACTGCCCGCCTGCGCCGAACGTGATCGGCTGCCCGTGCTCCAGCCGGATCAGGAAGTCGTCCCGGGTGGCCGGCTCCTTCAGCGGGTCGAACGCGCCGTCGTTGAAGATGTTGCAGTTCTGGTAGATCTCCACGAACGCGGAACCCTCGTGCTGGGCGGCGGCCCGCAGCACCGACTGGAGGTGCTTGCGGTCCGAGTCGATGGTCCGGGCCACGAACGTGGCCTCGGCGCCGAGTGCCAGCGACAGCGGGTTGAACGGTGCGTCCGCCGAGCCGACCGGCGTCGACTTGGTGATCTTGCCGACCTCGGAGGTCGGCGAGTACTGGCCCTTGGTGAGCCCGTAGATCCGGTTGTTGAACAGCAGGATCTTCAGGTTCACGTTGCGGCGCAGCGCGTGGATCAGGTGATTGCCGCCGATGGAGAGCGCGTCGCCGTCACCGGTGACCACCCAGACGGACAGGTCCGGCCGGGACACCGACAGGCCGGTGGCGATCGCCGGGGCACGGCCGTGGATCGAGTGCATGCCGTACGTGTTCATGTAGTACGGGAAGCGCGACGAGCAGCCGATGCCCGAGACGAAGACGATGTTCTCCCGGGGGATGTTCAGCTCCGGCATGAAGCCCTGCACGGCCGCCAGGATGGCGTAGTCGCCGCAACCGGGGCACCAGCGCACCTCCTGGTCGGACTTGAAGTCCTTGGCGGTGAGCTTGAGGGCGACGGGCTCAGACATTCTTCAGGACCTCTTCCAGCATCGTCTCCAGCTCGGCGGCGGTGAACGGCAGGCCGCGGACCTGGTTGTAGCCGATCGCGTCGACCAGGTACTTCGCCCGGATCACGTGGGCGAGCTGGCCGAGGTTCATCTCCGGCACGACCACCTTGTCGTACCGGCCCAGCACCTCGCCGAGGTTCGCCGGCATCGGGGCCAGGTGCCGCAGGTGGGCCTGGGCCACCGAGAGCCCGCGCTGGCGCAGGCCACGGCAGGCCGCGCCGATCGGCCCGTACGTCGAGCCCCAGCCCAGCACCAGCACCCGGGCGTCGCCGTCCGGATCCTCCACCTCGACGTCGGGGACCGGGATGGTCTCGATGCGGGCCGCCCGGGTCCGCACCATGAAGTCGTGGTTGGCCGGGTCGTACGAGATGTCGCCGGTCTTGTCGGCCTTCTCCAGGCCGCCGATCCGGTGCTCCAGACCCGCCGTGCCGGGCACCGCCCACGGGCGGGCCAGCGTCTGCGGATCCCGCAGGTAAGGAAGGAACGTGGTGCCGTCCTCGCCGTTGGGCTTCGTGGCGAACTCGACCCGCAGGTCGGGCAGCGACTCCACGTCCGGCAGCAGCCACGGCTCGGAGCCGTTGGCGACGTAGTTGTCCGACAGCAGGATCACCGGGGTGCGGTAGGTCAGCGCGATCCGGGCCGCCTCCAGCGCCGCGTGGAAGCAGTCGGCCGGGGACTTCGGCGCGATCACCGCGACCGGCGCCTCCCCGTGCCGGCCGTACAGGGCCATGTTCAGGTCGGCCTGCTCGGTCTTGGTGGGCATGCCGGTGGACGGCCCGGCCCGCTGCACGTCGACGATGACCAGTGGCAGCTCCAGCGCCACCGCCAGGGAGATCGTCTCGCTCTTGAGCGCCACGCCCGGACCGCTCGTGGTGGTGACGCCGAGCGAGCCGCCGTACGACGCGCCGAGCGCCGCCCCGACCGCGGCGATCTCGTCCTCGGCCTGCATGGTGACCACGCCGAACTTCTTGTGCTTGCTCAGCTCGTGCAGGATGTCCGAGGCCGGCGTGATCGGGTACGCGCCGAGGAACACCGGCAGCCCGGAACGCACCCCGGCGGCCACCAGGCCCAGCGACAGCGCCGCGTTGCCGGTGATGTTCCGGTAGGTGCCCGGCAGCATCTTGGCCGGCTTGACCTCGTACCGGACGGAGAAGTCCTCGGTGGTCTCGCCGAAGTTCCAGCCGGCCCGGAACGCGGCCACGTTCGCCGCCACCAGCTCGGGGCGGGCGGCGAACTTGCGCTCCAGGAAGCGCAGCGTGGACTCGTACGGGCGGGAGTACATCCAGCTCAGCAGCCCGAGCGCGAACATGTTCTTGGCCCGTTCGGCGTCCTTCTTGGACACGTCGTGCTCGGCCAGCGCGCCGATCGTCATCGAGGTGAGCGCCACCGGGTGCACCGCGTACCCGGCGAGCGAGTCGTCGTCGAGCGGGCTGGCCGCGTAGCCGACCTTGGCCAGGTTGCGCCGGGTGAACTCGTCGGTGTTGACGATGATGTCCGCCCCGCGCGGCAGGTCGGCCAGGTTGGCCTTGAGCGCGGCGGGGTTCATCGCCACCAGCACGTTCGGCGCGTCGCCCGGGGTCAGGATGTCGTAGTCGGCGAAGTGCACCTGGAAGCTCGACACGCCGGGCAGGGTGCCGGCGGGAGCCCGGATCTCGGCGGGGAAGTTGGGCAACGTGGAGATGTCGTTGCCCAGTTGCGCCGTCTCCGAGGTGAACCGGTCGCCGGTGAGCTGCATGCCGTCGCCGGAGTCACCGGCGAACCGGATGACCACCCGGTCCAGCTGACGGATCTGCTTGGTCACACCCGCACCTCGCTTCACTGAGCGCCGTCGCCCCTGCCGGCCCGGCCCGCTCCGATTCTCACGTCAGAGCCTACGTCGCCACGTTAGGGCCACCTTGGTCGAGGTCCGACGTATGGGACTGGTTCGGGCCGCTGTATGCCCTGCTTTGCAGGGTTTAGTACCTGGGTCCGTAACCCAGATCACCGCATATCCATGATCACCGGTCGGTGATCGGACGCTCCGGCACGGTGATGTCGCTGCGGCGGCGCAGCGAACGGGTCGCCAGCGTCAGCGCGAGCACGACCAGGAGACCGGACACGGCGATGAGCGCGACGGCGGTCCCCCGGACCGAGGTGCCGTCCCCGTCCCGTCCGCCGGCGGCGACGAGCACGCCCTGCGAGCCGGTCGGGGCCGGCGCCCCGCCGGGCGGGACGGTTTCCGCCGCCGCCGCGCTGATCCGGAAGCTCATCTGCACCTGCCGGTCCCGCCCGCTACGCGGATCCAGCCGGCCGATCACCGCGCCGGACAGGGGCGCCCGACGCTGCGCCTCCGCCGAGGCGGCCAGCGTCAGCCGTACGGTCGTGGTGCGCCCGGCCGCCAGCGCGCCCAGCTCGCAGCGGGTCCGGTCGGCCGACAGCGGGGCGCAGCCGCTCTCGCTGCCGGCCACGGTCACCCCTTCGGGCAGGAGCACCTCGATCCGGCCCGCCGCGTCGACCTCGCCGGTGTTGCCGAGCCGGACGGTGAGCGTGCTGGGCGCGCCGCTGATGTCGAACAGCACCTCGTCGGCGCGCAGCGAGATGCCCGGTACCGGCGGCCCGGGCGGGAACAGCACCGCGAAGCCCTCGTCGTCGTACGCCGCACCGGTCACACCGGGCGCGACGGCGGTTACCTGGACCGATCCGGCCAGCGGCATGGTCCGCCAGGCGTCGCCGTCGACCCGGAGCCGGATGGTCGCGCTGAACCGGGCGCCCGGCTCCGCGTCCCACCCGACGCAGCGGTGGTTGCCGTCGCCGGCCGATTCGCAGCCCGGGGTGCCCGCGTCGGTCAGGCCGGGCGGCAGCGTGTAGCCCAGGCTGATCCGCTCCGCCCGCCCGCCGGTGTTGGTCACCGTCACCCGCAGCGTGGCCACCGTGGCGTCGGCGTTCCAGTAGGCCGGCGGGAGGACCACGTCTTCGGTGTTCACGCGTACCCCCAGGGGCCCGCCGGCCGGCTGCGCCGGCGGTGGCGGCGGGGTCTTGACCGGCGGTACGACCGGCGGGGGCGCCGGTGCCGTGGTGGCCGGCGCGGCGGTGGTCGGCGCCGGTTCGGCGGGCGCGCTCGTCGGCGGCGGGGGCGGCGGGGTGGTGACCGGAGCCGGAGGCTCGGTCGCGGGTGGCGGCGGCTCGGTGGGCGGTGGGGCCGTCGCCGTGGTCGTCGGCTCGCCGGTGGCCGCGGGTTCGGTGGGCTCGCCGCCCGGCTCCACGGGCTCGATCATCCGGAGCGCGGCGGCCGGCCCCGGGTGGGCGACGGCCCCGACCGGCGCCACCGCCACCAGCGCCGCGACCAACGCGGGCGCCAGCAGCGCGAGGGTACGGCGGAGCGCGACCCGCCGAACGGGTCGAACGCGCAGGCGGGCCATCTGTCCTCCGGGACGATCAAGAGGTCTCATTATTCGGTGATGCTTGCCATTCAGCACCAGTCCTGCCAGGAAACAAATTCGTAACGTGTCCGGGACATCTGGACGGGACCGGTACGCTCCGGTCGTGACCGGATATCTCGGCTCCTACGCCACGCTCGGTCTGCTGCTGCTCGCCGCCGTGCTCTTCTTCGTGACGGCGTTCTCCGCGAACCGGGTGTTACGTCCGAGCCGGCCGGCCGAGCCGTGGGGCAAGCGGACCACGTACGAGTGCGGCATCGATCCGGTCGGCGGCGACTGGGCCCAGATGCAGATCCGGTACTACGTCTACGCGTATCTCTACGTGCTCTTCGCGGTCGAGGCGGTCTTCCTGTTCCCGTGGGCGCTGGTCTTCGACCGGCCCGGCTTCGGCGCCACCACCGTCGTGGAGATGGGCGTCTTCGTGGCGATCGTCGCGCTCGGCATCCTGTACGCGTGGCGGCGCGGCGTCCTGCGCTGGACCTGACCCGCCCGGACCGTCCGCTAGGCCAGCCCGCGCCGGGTCACCGCCGGCGGCCGGTCGCCCCGGATCGACGCCACCATGTCCAGCACCCGGCGGGTCTCGCGGACCTGGTGGGCGCGGAACACCCGGGCGCCGAGCCAGGCCGAGACCGCCGTCGCGGCGAGCGTCCCCTCCAGCCGCTCGGGCACCGGCAGGTCGAGCGTCTCGCCGATGAAGTCCTTGTTCGACAGGGCCACCAGCAGCGGCCAGCCGGTGCCGGTCAGCTCCGCCAGCCGCCGGGTGATCTCCAGCGAGTGCCGGGTGTTCTTGCCGAAGTCGTGCGCGGGGTCGATCAGGATGCCGTCCCGGCGCACACCCAGCCCGGCCGCGCGTTCGGCCAGCCCGGTCACGGTGCCGACCACGTCGGCCACCACGTCGTCGAAGGCGGCCCGGTGCGGCCGGGTACGCGGGGCGAGCCCGCCGGCGTGCGAGCAGACCAGCCCGGCACCGGTCGCCGCGGCCACCCGGGCCAGTGCCGGGTCCGCCCCCGACCAGGTGTCGT
Source organism: Micromonospora sp. WMMB482 (assembly GCF_019038635.1). NCBI lineage: Bacteria > Bacillati > Actinomycetota > Actinomycetes > Micromonosporales > Micromonosporaceae > Micromonospora > Micromonospora sp. WMMB482. Next base: position 3,124,904 of record NZ_JAHOPD010000020.1, read on the forward strand.
TGAGCAGGTCCGCGCCGGCCGCGACCGCCTCCACGGCCACCTCGGCGCGCCAGGTGTCGATGGAGACGACCACGTCGGGGAAGGCGGACCGGACCGCCGCGATGGTGTCCACCGTCCGCCGGATCTCCTCGGCCACGTCCACCTCGTCGCCCGGCCCGGCCTTCACCCCGCCGATGTCGATGATCTCGGCGCCCTCGTCCACCGCGCGTTCCACCGCGCGCAGCGCGCTGTCCTGGGCGAAGGTGGCGCCCCGGTCGAAGAACGAATCGGGGGTGCGGTTGACGATCGCCATCACCACCAGCTCACCGGGGCCGAACGTCCGTCCGCCCAGCCGCAACGCCCCGGTCATGCCCGCCTCCTCGCCGCCGGACCGCACCGGCCGGTCCGACGCTATCCGGTCCCGCCCGCGCCCCCCGTGCCGGTCCCGCGAGCCGCAGGCATTTATCGACCGGACGTCTCGGAGGGCTCGCCCGATCCCGGCCCGCATGCCACGATCTGTGCATGGGTGAGGTTCTGCTCCTCTTGGTCGTCGTGCTGACCGTCGCGGCTGTGGTGTTCGGGGTGACGGTGCTCGTCTCCGGCAAGGATCCGGGCCTCACGCCGGCCGAGCCGGACGGGCGGGCCGTGCCCCTGCCCGGCAGCCGTCCGCTCGACGAGTCGGACGTGTCCGACGTCCGCTTCGACACGGCGCTGCGCGGCTACCGGATGAGCCAGGTCGACGCGGCGCTGCGCCGGGCGGCGTACGACATCGGCTACAAGACCGAGCTGATCGGCGTCCTGGAGGCGGAGAACGCGGCCCTGCGGGACGGGCGCATCGAGGACGCCGACGCGCTGCGCCGGGCGCGCGAGGAGGCCGCCGCGACCCGCCCCGAGACCGAGCGGGCGCCCGGCCCGTCCACCCCGGAGCCGGTGGTGATCGACCTGTCCGCGCCCGAGCCGCCGGCCCGGCCCGGCACCGACGGGCAGCCGGAACGCACCGATGCCGACGGGCAGCCGCAACGCGCCCCGGCCGAGGCGGGCGTGGCGGAGGCCCCCGCCGCCGCGGCGACCGAGGACACCGTCTCCCCGGCGAACGGGATCGCCGCCGGCCCGGACCGCGCCGACGACGACCGGGAGCGCGGCTCGGTGGTCCGCTCGGAGTCGGCGTGACCGGCGCCGGCCGGGCGGCCGACGACTTCGCCGAGGCGTCCCGCCGCGGCGCCGCCGAGGTCACCGCCACGGTGATCGTCGAAGCTCCGGCCGACCGGGTGTTCGCCGCCCTCACCGCGTGGGAGCGGCAGTCGGACTGGATCCCGCTGACCCGGGTCCGGGTGGTCGAGGGCGACGGCGGCGAGGGCAGCCTGGTCGAGGCGGTCACCGCGCTCGGTCCGGCCGTGCTCCGCGACGAGATGCGGGTGGTCCGGGTCGACGCGCCGTACGAGGTCGGCGTGGTGCACTGCGGCAAGCTGCTGCGCGGCCCCGGCGTGCTGCGCTGCACCCCGATGGACCGCGACCGCACGCAGGTGGTCTGGCACGAGTGGTTCCACCTGCCGGGCGGACCGGCCGGCCGGGTGGCCTGGCCGGTGCTCTGGCCCGGCTCGAAGTTCAGCCTCACCCAGGCGCTGAAGAAGTTCGCCCGGCTGGTCGAGCAGGGTCGCCTGCCCTGACCGGCGGTCGGCGCGGCAGGGCTGTCGGTGGCCCGGCCTATCGTGGACGCCGTGACTGACCTGGTGACCGGCCCCGACGGGCTGCCGCGCTGCGCGTGGGGGGCGAGCACCCCCGACTACGCCGTCTACCACGACGAGGAGTGGGGCCGGCCGCTGCGCGGCGACGACGCGCTCTACGAACGGCTGACGTTGGAGGCGTTCCAGTCCGGCCTGTCCTGGCTGACCATCCTGCGCAAGCGGCAGGCGTTCCGGGACGCCTTCGCCGGCTTCCGGATCGAATCGGTGGCCCGCTACGGCGAGGCCGACGTGACCCGGCTGATGGCCGACGCCGGAATCGTCCGCAACCGCGCCAAGATCGAGGCGGCGGTCGCCAACGCCCGGGCCGCGTCGGAGCTGCCCGAGGGCCTCTCCGCGCTGCTCTGGTCCTTCGCGCCCCCGCCCCGGGCCGCGCGTCCCCGGTCCTTCGCCGAGGTGCCGGCCACCAGCCCGGAGTCCGTGGCGATGGCCAAGGCGCTCAAGAAGCGGGGTTTCCGGTTCGTCGGCCCCACCACCGCCTACGCGCTGATGCAGGCCACCGGCATGGTCGACGACCACCTGGCCGAGTGCCACGTGAGCGGTGACCGGGCCGGGGTGTGACGGAGCGCGCCACCTCCGGCGTGATGGGATTGGGGCATGACCGACACCGAGCCGCGTACGACCGGGACGACAGACGGTGCGACCACGACCGGAGCCTGGGCGGTGCTGCTGCCCGCCGAGCGCTTCGAGGCCGAGCGGCTGGTGCACCACGACGCGCTGGAGCTGACCGGGCTGTCCGAGTTGGTCCGCCCTCGGCCCGGTGACCGGGTGGCAGTGCTCGTCGACGAGCCGCTGCGCCTGGTCGCGCTCGGCCGGGTCGCGCTCGCGTCGTCCGAGACCCGGGAGGACCCGGACGATCCGCAGTCCGACGCGGTGGCCGGGTCGCTCGTGGTCGCGTACACCCGGCGGGTGCTCGACGAGCCGGTGCCGGTCGACGGCCCGGCGCCGGACGGCCCGGTCGTGGCGCTCGACCCGGCCCGCTGGCGGTCGCTGGCCGACCGGCTCGGTCCGCCGCCCGCCCGCAGCACCTGGCTGGTCAGCCTGGACCTGCCGATCGAGGCCGCGTCGCGCGCCGAGGCGGTCCGGATCTTCTGGTCCTACGTGCAGGACCTGGGCCCGCGGGAGCTGCCGGCGTTCGTCTCGCCGTACGGCGACGAGCTGGCCATGCAGGCGTTCGTGCTCGGCGTCGAGGCCAACCAGGATCCGGAAGAGGACGACTGAACCCTCCGGGCCCGGCCGGCGCGGTCAGCGGCCCTCGAAGACCGGCTTCTGCTTGTCGACGAACGCCATCGTGGCGGCCCGGTGGTCGGCGGTGGCGCCGCAGATCGCCTGGGCCTGCGCCTCGGCGGCCAGCGCGTCGGCGAGCGTGCCCGCGTCGGCGATGGAGAGCTGACGCTTGATCGCCCCGTACGCGACGGTCGGGCCGGCGGCGAGCCGGGCGGCCAGTTCCTGCGCGGACGGGAGCACCTGCTCGTCGTCGTCCACCAGCCTGGTCAGCAGGCCCAGCCGGCAGGCTTCCTCGGCGCCGACCGGCTCGGCGAGCATCAGCAGCTCGACGGCCTTGGCGTGGCCGACCAGCCGGGGCAGCGTCCAGGAGGCGCCGGTGTCGGCGGCGAGGCCCACCCCGGCGAACGCCATCAGGAACCGGGTCTTCGGGCCGCCGATGCGGAAGTCGGCCAGGAACGCCAGCGAGGCGCCCGCCCCGGCGGCCATCCCGCGCACCGCGGCGACCACCGGCTTGGGCAGGTTGGCCAGCCGGGCGGCGATCGGGTTGTAGTGCGCCCGCACGGTGCCCAGCGGGTCGGCGCCCGAGGTCTCCAGCGTCCGCACGTGCTCGCGCAGGTCCTGCCCGGCGCTGAACGAGCCGCCCGCGCCGGCGAGCACGACCGCCCGGCAGGACCGGTCGGTCTCCAGCTCGGCCAGCGTGTCCCGGAGCGCCTCCTTGAGCGCCACGTCGAGCGAGTTCATCGCCGTCGGGCGGTTCAGCGTCAGGGTGACGACGGCGTCGGTGCGGTCGACGAGGAGCGGCTCGGTCACGTTCTAACGACCCTTCTGTCGGGCGAGGCGGTTGCCGGCGTCGAGGCACTGTTCGACGTACCGGTCGGCGGCCGGCCGGAGCCGGGCCGCGTGCCGGTCGAAGAAACTGGCCGCGCTGGTGCCCGGCCAGCGCTCGGGCAGCAGTGCCGGGGGCAGTTGCGGATCCCGGAACAGGAACGTACGCCATGCGTGCACGAGCCGGAACCGGGCCGCGTACGCGTCCTCCTCGCTGCTGCGGACCGTGACGCCGGAGAGCAGCGGCTTCTGCTCGGCGACGAACCGCTCGTACGCCCGCCCGATCTCGGCCAGGTTCCAGGCACGGCGGACCACGCCCATCGCGCCGGGGGTGCCGGCCGCGTGCGCGGCGGTGAACCGCTCGTAGCGCACGCCCGCCTCGTCGAGCAGCAGGTCGACGTCCTCGCCCGGGCGGGTGGCCACCCAGGTGCAGTCGTCGAGCGTGCCGTAGCCGAGGAAGGCGAGGTTCGCGGCGAGCCGCTGCCGGTCCCGGCGGGAGGAGGGCGCGGTGAGCACCAGGAGGTCGAACCGTCCGTCCCAGCTGTGCCGCCCAGTCCGGTAGATCCGGGACGCCGCCTCGTCGAGTCGACGAGCCGCCTTCGGGGTGATCGAATATCCCGGTCCGGACGCGAGCCGGAGTGGTTCCAGCCAGCCCTGGCGGACCATCCGGGAGACCGCGGTGCGTACCGCCGGTGGGGCGATCCCGAGCGGGGCGAGCAGCTTGACCAGGGCGGCGACCGGTGCGCGGCCACCCCGGGCCCGGAGGTGGTCGCCGTACAGGTCGAAGAGTGCCGACCGTGCCTGCATGACCGCACATTGTGACAGGCCTATCCAAGATAAGCTAGATGCTGTTACATCAATGCTGCTTCGGTTTGGGTCCGGCGGTGTTCATCAGGGAAAATCGTTGGTCGAGCCTTCCGCGACGGTTGCGGATGGCGATGGCGAAGTGGCTGTGGGGCAACTCACCGACCCTGGTGTAGGTCTGAGGGGAGACAACATGGCGGCGATGAAGCCGCGGACGGGCGACGGTCCGCTGGAAGTCACCAAGGAGGGCCGGGGCATCGTCATGCGAGTCCCGCTGGAGGGTGGTGGCCGGCTCGTCGTCGAGATGACTCCCGACGAGGCCACCGCGCTCGGTGACGCGCTGAAGGCGGCTGCGGGCTGATTCGAGGAGTGTCCCGCGCGGCGTCCGCCGTGCGGGCGGTTCGTCCTACCCTGAGCCACCGGGATGCCCGGTGGCTCAGGGTATTTCCTCGACGGGTGCGTGATGGAATGCGCCCGTTCAACCCATTTCGGAGGTACGGTCCAGCGTGCTGGTCATTCGTCTGGTGAGTGGGCCCGCGGGGCCCGACGCTCTCGTCCTGCCCGTCCGTCCCGCAGGGCCGGACTCGCCGGAATCCCTGGCCCCGCCGGACTCCCCGGACTCCCCGGCCCGACTGGTCCCGACCGCCGTGGCGCTCGACGCCGACATCCCGGCCGAGGCCGCCGCCGTCCTGCCCGCCACCCGTCTCACCGGCGCGGCCGGCGAGGTACGCGAGCACCTGCGTCCCGGCGGCTCTCCAGCGCGGCTGTGGCTGCTGGGTGTCGGTGGCGGCGACGAGCGCGGCTGGCGCACCGCCGGAGCGGCTCTGGCCCGCGCGGCGAAGGATGAGACGCAGATCACCATCGCGCTTCCCGCCGGAGCGGCGGCGGCGCTGCGTGGCCTCGCCGAGGGGCTGCTGCTCGGCTCGTACCGCTTCCGCCTCACCGAGGCCGGCAGACGTCCCGCCCTGGCCGAGGTGTCGGTCCTCGTCGACGACCCGGACGCTCTCGTCGGCACGCTCGACGCCGCCCGGGCCACCGCCGAGACGACCCGGCTCGCCCGCGACCTGACCAACATGCCCTCGTCCACCAAGAACCCGGAGTGGTTCGCCGCGCAGGTCGCCGAGGCTGCGTCCGGGCACCCCGACCTGCACCTGCGGGTACGCGGCCCGGAGGAGCTGGCGGCCGGGGGCTTCGGCGGTCTGCTGGCCGTCGGCGGCGGCTCCGCGAGCGGCCCGCGCCTGGTGGAGCTGGACTGGCGGCCGGAGGGCGCGCGGACCCACGTGGTGCTCGTCGGCAAGGGCATCACGTTCGACACCGGCGGCATCTCGATCAAGCCGGTGCCGGCGATGAAGCTCATGCGCAAGGACATGGCCGGTGCCGCCGCCGTGATCGCCGCGACGCTCGGCGCCGCCGAACTGCGCCTGCCGGTCCGGGTCACCACGCTCGCCCCGCTCGCCGAGAACATGGTCAGCGGCTCGGCGTTCCGCCCCGGCGACGTGATCCGGCACTACGGCGGGCTGACCAGCGAGAGCACCAACTCCGACGCCGAGGGCCGGCTGGTGCTCGCCGACGCGCTGGCGTACGCGGCCCGCGAGCTGAAGCCCGACCTGCTGATCGACCTGGCGACGCTGACCGGCGCGAACGCCGTGGCCCTGGGCAAGCGGCACGCCGCGCTCTACAGCGAGAACGACGCGCTCGCGGCCGGCCTGCTCGACGCGATCACCGCGGCGGGCGAGGGGGCCTGGCGGATGCCGCTCGCGGACGACTACGTCGAATACCTGGCCAGCGAGATCGCCGACCTGCACAGCTCCCCGGCGCAGGGGGCCGGCTCGGTGGTCGCCGCGCTGTTCCTGCGGGAGTTCACCGGCGACCTGCGGGACAGGTGGGCGCACCTGGACATGTCCGCGCCGTCGTGGTCCGACGACACGCACGGTGAGCTGGTCAAGGGTGCCACCGGCTGGGGCGTGCGCGGGCTGCTGCGCTGGCTGGCGACGCTGGGCTGAATCAGGCGTGCAGGGCACGCTGGGCTGAATCAGGCCGGTCAGGCCTTCACCGCGGCGAGCAGGCCGTGGCCGACCGGAAGCAGCGCGGGCACCCAGTGCTCCGACTCGCGGATCGCCTTGATGGTCTCCCGCACGGTGACGGTCTCGACGTCCCGCGCGGCCGGGTCGCCGATCCGGCCGGCCGCCAGCGCGCCGTTGAGCGCGAGCACGCCGCCGGGGCGCAGCAGCCGCAGCGCCGCGTCCACGTACGCGGCGAAGCCGGTCGACACCGCGTCCACGAACACCAGGTCGTAGGCGCCGTCCGCGAGCCGGGGCAGCACGTCGAGGGCCCGGCCGGTGATGATCCGGGTACGCCCCGACGGGAAGCCCGCCTCCTGGAACAGCCGCCGGGCGATGCGCTGGTATTCGACCTCGACGTCGATCGTGGTGAGCACGCCGTCGGGGCGCATGCCGCGCAGCAGCCACACGCCGCTCACCCCGGTGCCGGTGCCGATCTCCACCACGGCCCGGGCGTTGCCGGCGGCGGCGAGCAGCCGCAGGGCGGCGCCCGACCCGGGCGTGACCGCCTCCACCCCCACCTCGTGGGCGAGGGCGCGGGCCGTGCGCAGCACGAGATCCTCGGTGACGAAAGACTCGGCGAAGTGAAGCGCCTGGGCCGTCGAACTGCCGTGACCGGCGACCGTGGCGATGGGACACCTCCGAGGGGCGGACTGGTGCGAGGGGCGGTATGCACTGTGAGCGTAGAGGCGGGCCGGTACCGGCGCAGCCGCGAGTCCGCCGTGCAGTGCTCACGGAGGGCAACCCCTGACCCCGTTCGCGCCATCCGTGTAATCCTGGATGTGTCCCGCGCGTCACTGTCGTCCGGCTCCGCCGGCCGCCGGCGCGGGGCCAGCGGGACGAGTGGGAGGCACCGACGTGACCGACGGCTGGGACTGGCGGCGGCCCGGCGGATCGCCGGCACCGGGTGGACCGGCGTCCGGGCGACCGCCGCAGGACGCCCCGGGTCAGGCGACGTCGCCGTGGTGGTCCGACGCGCTGGCCGACCCGTGGCGAGACCCGTACGCGCCCGCCGCCGTGGTGGTCCCGGCGGCGCCGACGCCCGGGGCGGGGGAGCCGGAACCGGTCACCGACCCGGATCTGCCGGCCCGGCCGGGGATGCGCCAGGTGGTGCTGATCTCCCTGGTCACGGCGCTGCTGGCCGGTTCTCTCGGCAGCGCCCTGACGTACGCCTTCCTTCGCGGCGGTGCCGTGCCGACGATCGGCGCGCAGAGCGGGCAGGCCCCGGCGCTGGCCCAGCGCAAGCCCGAGTCACTGGCCGGGGTCGCCGAGCGGGTCCTGCCCAGCGTGGTCACGATCCGGGTGGTCAGCCTCGGCGGCACCAGCGAGGGCTCCGGCTTCGTGGTGACCGGCGAGGGCCACATCGTCACCAACGACCACGTGGTCGCCGACGGGACCGGCAGGGCCACCGTCGTGTTCAACGACGGCAGCACGGCCGCCGGCACAGTGGTCGGGCAGGACCCGGAGTCGGACCTCGCCGTGATCAAGGTCTCGCGCAGCGGGCTGACGCCGGTGCAGTTCGGCGACTCCGACGCGCTCGCGGTCGGTGACCCGGTGCTCGCCATCGGGTCGCCGTTGTCGCTCGCCAACACCGTCACCGCCGGCATCGTGAGCGCGCTGGACCGGACCATGCAGGCCGGCGAGCCGGGCGGGCCGACCCGCTACTACGCGGCGATCCAGACCGACGCCGCTGTCAACCACGGCAACTCCGGTGGTCCGCTCGTGGACGGCGCCGGGCGGGTGGTCGGGGTGAACTCGACGATCAAGTCGCTGGTGGCCGACGGGCAGGAGGCGGGCAACATCGGGCTCGCGTTCGCCATCCCGATCAACCAGGCGAAGCGGATCACCGAGGACATCATCGGCACCGGCAAGGCCCGGCGTACGGTGATCGGCGCCCAGGTGGGCGGCACCGGCGCCACCGGCGGCGGGGTACGCCTCAACGCGGTCGAGCCGGCCGGCCCGGCGGCGGCGGCCGGGCTGCGCACCGGGGACGTGGTGCTCCGGCTGAACCGCCACCAGATGACCGATCCGACCGACCTGGTGGCCCTGGTGCGCAAGTACGCGCCCGGTTCCGTGGTGACTGTCGAGTACCGGCGCGGGTCGTCGCGGCAGAACGCATCGGTGACGCTCGCCGCGGATGCGAAGTGAGGACCGGTCACCCCCTCCCCGAGGGTCACCCGACGTGCGTAGTCTTGCCCTGACACGGACGAGGAGGCCGCGGTGTTCGAGAACCTGAACTGGTGGGAGATCGGCGTCCTGCTGCTCCTGGCGCTGTTGATCTTCGGTGATCGCCTGCCCAATGTGATCAACGACGGCCTCCGGATGGTCCGCAACCTGCGCAACATGGCGCGCAACGCCACCGGCGACCTGAGCCGCGAGCTGGGTACGGACATCCAGCTGGAGGATCTGCACCCCAAGGCGTTCATCCGCAAGCACCTGCTCAGCGAGGACGACGAGCAGGCGATCCGCAAGCCGCTCCAGAGCATGTACGACAACCTGCGCTCGGACGTCACAGGCGTGCACGACGAGCTGAAGGACGTGGCGAAGGCCGCCGACCTGCGTACCCCGAGCGTGGCGACCAGCACCCCCACCCCCGCGCCGCCGGCCCCCCGCCCGTCCTACGACGACGCCACCTGACGCCACCCCTCGCCCCGCTTGCGCCGTCGATCATGAAGTTGACGGTGCGACACGCCGCTCCGGCGACCGTCAACCTCATGATCGACCCCGGAAACGGGACCGCCCCGCCCGCGCGCGGCGGGAGGGGCGGTGGGGAGCGGGTCAGCGGGTCAGCGGCCGGCGGGCTTGAGGCCCAGGGGCTTGCCGAGCAGGGACTCGCGGCGAACCGCGAGCCGGTCGGCGACCTGGAACATGGCCTTCGCGGCCGGGGCGTCCGGCTGCGCCAGCACGATCGGCTGACCGGCGTCGCCGCCCTCGCGTACCCGGGTGTCCAGCGGGATCTGCCCCAGCACCGGCACCTGCGCACCGATCGTCCGGGTCAGCGAATCGGCCACCGCCGCGCCGCCACCGGACCCGAAGACCTCCATCCGGGAGCCGTCCGGCATCTCCAGCCAGGACATGTTCTCGATCACACCGACCACCCGCTGGTGGGTCTGCAACGCGATCGCGCCGGCCCGCTCGGCCACCTCGGCGGCGGCCGCCTGCGGCGTGGTGACGACCAGGATCTCCGCGTTCGGCAGCAACTGGGCCACCGAGATCGCGATGTCGCCGGTGCCCGGCGGCAGGTCGAGCAGGAGGACGTCCAGGTCACCCCAGTAGACGTCGGCGAGGAACTGCTGAAGCGCCCGGTGCAGCATCGGCCCGCGCCAGACCACAGCGGCGTTGCCGGGGGTGAACATGCCGATCGAGATGACCTTCACGCCGTGCGACTGCGGCGGCATGATCATGTCCTCGACGCGGGTCGGCGCGCCGTCGGCGCCGAGCATCCGGGGCACCGAGTGGCCGTAGATGTCGGCGTCCACCACACCCACCGACAGACCGCGCGAGGCCAGTGCGGCGGCCAGGTTGACGGTGACGCTGGACTTGCCGACACCGCCCTTGCCGCTGGCGACCGCGTAGACGCGGGTCCGCGAGCCCGGCTGGGCGAACGGGATCACCGGCTCGGCGGTGGCGCCGCCGCGCAGCTTCGACTGGAGCTCCTGGCGCTGCTCCGGGCTCATCACACCGAAGATGATCTCCACACCGCTCACGCCGGGCACGGCGCCCACGGCGGCGGTGATGTCACCGCGCAGCTTGTCCTTCAGCGGGCAGCCGGCCACGGTGAGCAGCAGCTCCACCCGGACCACGCCGTCCTCGCCGCGCTCGGCGGACTGGACCATGCCGAGTTCGGTGATCGGCCGGCGGATCTCCGGGTCGTTGACGGTGGCCAGGGCGGCCTGGATCGCGTCGGAGACGGTGCTGACGGGTGCTGACATGCCCGCAATGCTACGTCGCGGGTCATCGGCCACCGCCGCTGGCGGGGGCGGTGTGAGCGATTCGATGGCCGGTCAGGCGTCGCGCCGGCCGTCCCGCGCGTAGTCGCCGTCCAGCTCGTCCCGGGGCTCGTCCAGCGGCTCGCCGCCCGCCCGCCGGCCCTCACGCTCCTGCTGCCGCCGCTCCAGCTTGCGCCGCCGCTCGGCCGCCTCGTCCAGCTCCTCACCCAGCCGGGTCAGCTCCGAGCGGAGGAAGTCCCGGGTCGCCACGTCACCCATCGCGATCCGCAGCGCGGCGATCTCCCGCGCCAGGTACTCGGTGTCGGCCTTCTGGAGCGTGGCCCGCCGCCGGTCCTCGTCCAGCGCGATCCGGTCCCGGTCCGCCTGCCGGTTCTGCGCGAGCAGGATCAACGGCGCCGCGTACGACGCCTGCAGGGAGAGGATCAAGGTCAGGAACGTGAAGGTGTACGGGTCGAAGCGCAGATCCGCCGGCGCCAGCGTGTTCCACAGGAACCAGGCCACCAGGATCAGCGTCATGTAGACGAGGAAGTTCGCCGTACCCATGCCCCGGGCGATGCCCTCGGCCCAGCGGCCGAACGTCTCCGCGTCGATCCGGCGCAGGCGCAGGTTCCGCGGGGTACGCGGCTGGTCCAGCCGCTCGCCGCGTCGCTGGTCACTCATCGTCGCCGTCCAGGATGCCGTCGTGGGTGGCGGACGAGGGGAATGCCGCGTCCCGGTCCCGCCAGTCCCGCGGCAGGGAGTGGTCGAGCACGTCGTCCACGGTCACCGCGCCGACCAGGCGGTTGTTCCGGTCCACCACCGGCATGCCGACCATGTCGTACGTGGCCATCCGGCGGGTGATCTCGGGCAGCGGCGTCGACGTGCGCAGCGGGTCGATGTCGTTGACCACGATGCCGCCGAGCAGATCGGCCGGCGGTTCGCGGAGCAACCGCTGGAAGTGCACCATACCCAGGTAGCGGCCGGTCGGCGTGGTCAGTGGGGCACGGGTCACGAAGACCTGGGCGGCCACCGCGGGCGAGAGCTGCGGCTCCCGGATCCGGGCCAGCGCCTCGGCCACCGTGGCATCAGGCGGCAGGATCACCGGCTCCGAGGTCATCACGCTGCCGGCGGTGCCGGAGGCGTAGCGCAGCAACTGGCGTACCGGGTCGGCCTCGTCCGGCTCCATCAGGTCCAGCAGCACGTCCTGCTCCGGCGGGGGCAGCTCGTTGAGCAGGTCAGCCGCGTCGTCCGGCTCCATCTCCTCCAACACGTCGGCGGCGCGTTCCCGGTCCAGCGCGGCCAGGATCTCCACCTGGTCGTGCTCGGGCAGCTCGCTGAGCACGTCGGCCAGGCGTTCGTCATCGAGCGCGGCGGCCACCTCGTTACGCCGGGCGTCGGGCAGATCCTGGAGGGCGTTCGCGAGGTCGGCCGGGCGCATGTCCTCCAGGACGGCGAGCAGGTTCGCCGTACCCCGGTTGTCGCCGACCGCGCCCAGCCCGCGGACCCGGTCCCAGTCGACCTGGTGGAGGTGGCCGCGACGGGTGAGCCGGCCGGTGTGCTCGCGCACTGCGACGCGGCTCAGCGCCCACTCGCCGCCGCGGCTGCACTCCATCGCCACGTCCACCACCGAGCCGGCCTGCCCGCTGTCGAGCTGGACCCGGCGGTCCAGCAACTCCTGGAGCACCAGCAACTCGTTCGGGCGCTTCTCGAACCGACGCAGGTTGAGCGTGCCGCTGCCGAGCACCACCGCGTCGGGGTCGATGGAGGTGATCCGGTTGATGGACAGGAAGATGCGCCGTCGCATCGGCATCTCGGCGACCAGGCCGACCACCTCCGGCGGTCGCTGGGTCGCGCGCATCCGGGCCACCGCGTCCCGGACGCGGCCGACCTGGTCGCCGTTCGGGTCGAAGACGGCGACTCCGGCGAGTCGAGCGAGGTAGACCCGGTTCGGCGTGCTCACGGCCACCAGCCTAAGGGCCTACTCTCTAACAACATGTCGACCTTGGGCTACGAGATCGTGGACGTCTTCACCGACCGCCCGTTCGCCGGCAACCCGCTGGCCGTGGTGTTCGGCGCGGAAGGGCTGGCCACCGAGCAGATGCAGGCGCTCGCGCTGGAGTTCAACCTGTCCGAGACGGTCTTCGTGCTGCCGCCGACGCAGGTGGGCGCCACCTACCGGGCCCGGATCTTCACCCCGGCCGACGAGCTGCCCTTCGCCGGGCACCCGAGCGTCGGCGCCGCGGTGACGGCGAGCCGGCGCGGCGTCTTCGACGCGGGCCGGGTCACCCAGGAGTGCGGCGCCGGCGTCCTGCCGATCGAGGTCACAGCCACCGGCGCGACGCTCACCGGCGGCACGCCCACGCTCGGCCCGGAACTCGACCCGGAGCCGCTGCTGGAGATGGTCGGCCTCACCGGCCCCGATTACGTCGGCCCGCCACCACGCGTCGCCGGGTGCGGCCTCGAATTCCCCTACCTTCCGGTACGCCCGGACGCGGTGGCCCGGGCACGGTTGAACACGACTGCGGCGCAGCGGTACGGAGTGGAGCACGTCAGCCTCTTCTCCTGGGAGCCCGGTTCGCAAACCGCGCACGCCCGGGTCTTCGTTCCGGGGCTCGGCGTGCCGGAGGACCCGGCGACCGGTTCGGCCGCTCTGGGACTGGGCGTGTGGCTGGTCGCCAGCGGCCTGCTGCCCGGCGACGGGCGCTCCACGTACACGGTCCGGCAGGGCATCGAGATCAACCGCCCGTCGACGCTCGACTGCACGGTGACCGCGTCCGGTGGACTGGCGGTGGGCGCGACCGTGTCCGGCCAGGTCATGCCGGTGGCCCGAGGCGAGATCACCGTCCCCCCGTTCATCGGCTGACCGCTGCGGGGTGGGATGGGAGAGGATGGCGGGGTGAGTGACGAGGTGGACGAGCGGGTGACGCCGCCGCTGGTGGACGAGGCGGTGAAGAAGGCCGCGGTGTGCTGGGTGAGCACCGGTGGCGGTCCGGCGTACGCGCTGTGGTGCCTGCCGCTTGAGGGCACCCTTCTCGTGGTCACCGGCCCCGGTGAGCAGACCGCACCCGGGCTGGCCGACAGCGACACGGCCGACGTGACCCTGCGCGGCGACCACGGCGGGCGGATCGTCACCTGGCCGGCGCGGGTGACCCGGCTGCGACCGGGCACCGACGAGTGGGACACCGCCGCGCCGTTGGTCGCGGCGAAGCGGCTCAACGCCTCCGGCTCCGCCGCCGAGCTGGTGGAGCGGTGGGCGACGCAGGGGTGCGCGCTCAACCGGCTCGCGCCCGACGGCACCGCTGTCACCGGCGCCGACCTGCCGGACGGCTCGCTGAGCGAGCAGCCCCGGCCGGCCCCTGTGGTGCGGGACGTCCGCAAGCCGTTCCGCCTGCACCGCGTCCGCCGCCGCTGACGCGAACCCGTCGACGAGCCGGATCAGGCGACGGGGACCGGGTCGAGCAGGTCGAGCACGCCGGTCAGCGAGGTCAGCGACGGCCCGTCGAAGTCATGGTCGGCGTTGAGGACCAGGTGGTCGGCGAGATCCGGCGCGGCGAGCCGGACCGCGCTCAGCCCCGCCCGTTCCGCGCCGGTGAGTTCCTGGCTGTCGCCGTCGCCGACGTAGAGGCAGTCGGCGGGGGCCTGACCGAGCCGGTAACACGCGGCCAGGTAGAGCGCCGGGTCCGGTTTGCAGCGCCCGAGGCGTACCGAGAAGACCTGGGCGTCGAGCAGCGGCGCGACGGCGAGCTGCGGCAGGAAGGCGGGTAGTTCGTGAGTGCAGTCGCTGACCAGCCCGGTGCGGACGCCCCGGTGGCGCAACGCGGCCAGCACCGGCACCGCCTCGGCGCGTAGCCGGGTGTCGGCGCGTACTGCTCGGTGCCGGGTGGCGACGGCGGCGCGCACGGTCGCGTCGGACGGGTGGACGCCGAGCCGGGCGCACAGCCAGCGCATCGTCGACTCGGCGTTCCCGAAAGAGCCGCTCGCCCGCTCGGAGAAGCTGCTGTCCAGCACCTCCGCCAGGGCCTCGGTGGAGCAGCCGAGCATGTCGGCGGTGGCGCGGTGGGCGGCTCCGCGCCGCACACAGTGGGTCAGGGTGCCGAAGAAGTCGAACAGCACCGCCTGGAACTTGGGCATGAGGGAACGACTCCGGACGTCGAGGGGGGATCGCCGGGACGCGCATGATCGTAACGGAGTGCTGACGGTCCGTGGTGGCCGGGTGTTCGTGTGATGATTACCGTTCGTGCCGACCGTTCCGCATCGCCCGCCGCTCGACCCGTTGACGGTGGGCGCGCTCGCCCTGGCCGTCGCCTCGGTCTCCTCCTCGGCGCCGCTCGTGGCGTTCGCCGCCGCGTCGGCGCTGGCGGTGGCGTTCTGGAGGACCGCGTTGTCGGTGGCGGTTCTGGGCCCGTTCGCGTTGACCCGGCGCCGCGCCGAACTCCGCGCGCTCACCGTCGGGCCGGGCCGGCGCGAGGGGCTCTACTGCGTACTCTCCGGGGTCGCCCTGGCCGCCCACTTCGCCACCTGGATGCCGAGCGCGCAGCTCACCTCGGTCGCGGCCGCGACCGCGCTCGGCGCGACGCAGCCGGTGTGGCAGGGGCTGATCGCCCGCGGGCAGGGACGGCGGCTGCCGGCGGCGGTGTGGGGCGGCATCGGGGTGGCGGTGCTCGGCGCGGTGCTCGCCACCGGCGCCGACTTCGGCGTCTCCGGCCGGGCGTTCGCCGGTGACCTGCTCGCCGTGGTCGGCGGCCTGTTCGCGGCCGTCTACACCGCGTTCGGTGAGCGGGCCCGGGCCAGCATCAGCACCACCACGTACACCACCGTCTGCTACGGCGTCTGTGCCGCGATCCTGCTCGTGGTGTGCCTGGTCGGCGGCGTACGCCTGCACGGCTTCGACGGCGCGACCTGGCTGGCGATCCTCGCCTTGGTGGTCGGTGCCCAGTTGCTCGGCCACTCGATGTTCAACTACGCCCTGCACCGGGTCTCCGCGACCACCGTCAGCGTGCTGATCCTGCTGGAGGCCCCGGGCGCGGCCCTGATCGGCTGGGTGTGGCTGGGGCAGTTGCCCCGGCCGCTGGCCCTGCCGGGCCTGGCGCTGCTGCTGGCCGGGGTGGCGGTGGTGGTGCTCGGCGGCGCGCGGGCCGGTCGCCGTGCCACACCGGTCGCGGCCCCCGCCGACCCGACCCCGCTCGGCGACTGAGCGACGGGCCTCGACCGCGGCACTCGCGGCCGCGAGCGCAGCCGCCGCGCCGGTCGGGGCGAAGTCGCGCCGTTCCGGCCACCGGGCCGTCCGGCTTGCACGAAAGTGCTCACAGTGGGGGCGGACCGGGACGGCGCGGCGGAGACGGGGTGCACCTGTCGCGGTGACGCTCAGAGGTATCCGGCGAAGTGGTCGGCGACCAGCGCGGCGACCGCCTCGGCGTCCCGGCCGCCGTCCACCTCGATCACGCGTATTCCCAGTGCCCGGGCGCCGGCGACCGCGTCGGCGGCGACCAGCTCGTCGCGCGCGATCCGATGACGCCATGCCCGCTCCGGGTCGCTCACACCGGGGTGCCGGGCCGTCGCCCGTGGCAGCCGTTCCATCTGGTACGCGCGGAACTCCGGCGTCGGCACGAGCACCACCATCTGCCGGGTCGACTCGACGACCGGGGCGACCAGTTCGGGCCGCAGCCCCCAGCCCTCGGCGACCACCCGACGGCCGCTCACCAGCGCGCTCAGGTCGTCCAGCACCCACTCGAAGCGGCGCGGAAACCCGGCGAGGGTCTCGGCCGCCATCCGCCCGGGGTCCGTCGTCACCCAGGTCGCCTCCGCGTCCGGGCCGTCCGGCGGCTCACCCCGTCGGATCCGGTCGGCGATCCGCCGGTCGTCGTGCCCTCGCGCGTCGTGGCGGTCGTAGAGGTACGCGGTCAGCCCGTACCGCAGTGCCAACGTGACCGCGAGTGTCGTCTTGCCGGCCCACTGCGCGCCGCCGACCCAGAGCGCGCGGCGGGCGGTGGCCAGGGGATCGAAGTTCATGCCCCGACACTGCGCCTCGCCGACCCCAAGATCAAGTCTTGTTCTCGTCGTCCCCGCGTGATGAAGTGAAGGAGAAGGGGCAGCTCAGACGTCACGAACCTCCAGCACGCGGGTGGTCGGCGCGGCGGCGCCCACCTCGGCGTGCAGCGCGACGCGGTCCGGGTCGACCAGGAACGCGTCGAGTCCGGCGCGGGCGGCGAACCGGATCACGTGCACCTCGGTCTCCCCGTCCCCGGTGCGCAGCCGCCGTTCCAACTCGCCGCCGTGCCGGCTGAGCAGCGCCAGCACCGCGTCCTCGTACCGCTGCCCGGCGTCCACGTCGGCGCTCAGGTCGACGAGCGCGACCAGCAGGACCGCCTGATCGGTGGTCATGTGTCCCCCCCGGGGTGTCGTCAGGCGTCCAGCCCGACCGCCTTCGCGCTGGCCGTCCAGAGCCGGGCGGCCAGCGCCGGGTCGGCGGCCTTGGGCCGGGGCCGGTGCGGCTTGCGGTCGGCGTAGTAGCCGCCGTCGGTCAACCGGGACGGATCCTGGCAGGCGAGCCAGACCAGCGTCTCCGCGCCCTTCTCCGGGCTGCGGAACGGCAGCAGCCGCATGCCCAGCGCCACGATCCGGCTCTCGTTGCCGAAGCGGGTACGCACCACGCCGGGATGGAACACGTGCGCCGGCACCTCCGGCCAGCGCCGGGCCGCCTCGGCGGTGAACAGGATGTTCGCCTGCTTGCTGGTGCCGTACGCGCGGAACGGCCGGTACGAGCGCAGCGCGGAGTTGAGGTCGTCCGGGTCGAGCACGCCGCTGCGGTGCGCGTCCGAGCCGGTGACCACCATCCGCCGGATCCGGTCCCGCAGCAGATTGCTGAGCAGGAACGGGGCGAGGTGGTTGGCCTGCATGCTCAGCTCGAAACCGTCGACCGTGGTGATCGGCTCCAGCACGATCGCGCCCGCGTTGTTGGCGAGCACGTCGATCCGGTCGTACCGCTCGCGCAGCCGTTCGGCGAGCCCGCGTACGTCGTCGAGCACCGCGAAGTCGGCGCGGAACAGCTCCGGCTGCTCGCCGCGGCACTCGCGTACGCGCTCGCCGGCCGCGCGCAGCCGGGCCGGGTCGCGGCCGACCAGCACCACCTGGTCGCCGCGGCGCGCCAGCTCCTCCGCGGCGGCCAGCCCGATGCCGGAGCTCGCGCCGGTCAGCACCACGATCCGGCGCTCAGTGAGATCTTCCACAGGTCCATTCACCCCGGTCACGGCACGAGGTTACCGTGGCGTCACCACGCCCTTTGGGATCGTTGAGTTCTCGAAATCCACCGCTGCGCCGGCACCCGCGCCGGACGCTGGAAGGAGCGCATCCATGACCGCTGTCGGTCGTCCCCGCCGATCCTGCCTGGCGGTACCCGGCTCCAGCGTCAAAATGCTCGGCAAGGCCCAGGGCCTCCCCGCCGACCAGGTCTTCCTGGACCTGGAGGACGCGGTCGCCCCGCTGGCCAAGCCGGACGCGCGCAAGAACATCGTGGCCGCGCTGAACGAGGGCGACTGGACGGGCAAGACCCGCGTGGTCCGGGTCAACGACCTGACCACGCCGTGGACGTACCGGGACGTCATCGAGGTGGTCGAGGGCGCCGGGGCGAACCTGGACTGCATCATGCTGCCGAAGGTGCAGAACGCCGAGCAGGTGCACTGGCTGGATCTGCTGCTCACCCAGATCGAGCGCACGCTCGGCCTGGAGGTGGGCCGGATCGGCATCGAGGCGCAGATCGAGAACGCGGCCGGGCTGGTGAACGTGGACGCCATCGCCGGCGCCTCGCCCCGGGTCGAGACGATCATCTTCGGCCCGGCCGACTTCATGGCCTCGATCAACATGAAGTCGCTCGTGGTCGGCGCGCTGATCCCGGACTACCCGGGCGACCCGTACCACTACATCCTCATGCGCATCCTGATGGCCGCGCGGATGCACGACAAGCAGGCCATCGACGGCCCGTTCCTGCAGATCCGGGACGTGGACGCGTTCCGCGAGGTGGCGAAGCGTTCGGCGGCGCTGGGCTTCGACGGCAAGTGGGTGCTGCACCCCGGCCAGATCGACGCCGCGAACGAGGTCTACTCCCCGGCGCAGGCCGACTACGACCACGCCGAGCTGATCCTCGACGCGTACGACTACTACACCTCGGAGGCGGGCGGGAAGCTCGGCGCGGTGATGCTCGGCGATGAGATGATCGACGAGGCGTCCCGCAAGATGGCGCTGGTGATCGCCGCCAAGGGCCGCGCCGCCGGCATGTCGCGTACCTCCTCGTTCACCCCGCCCTCGGAGTGACCGGCCCGGGCCGCCCCGAGTTCGCGGGGCGGCCCACCGGGTTCAGTAGGTCGTGCTTCCGTAGCCGGACGAGTCCTGGTTGGCCGCCCAGACGATGAAGATCACGATGGCGGCGGTGGCCAGCACGGCCAGCACGGTGGAGATCCAGCCGACGATGATGCCGGCGGTGGCGAAGCCCTCGCCGCCTTCGCCGCGTTCCCTGATCTGCTTGCGGGCCATGTGTCCGAGGATCGCGCCCACCGCGCCGATGTAGCCGCCCAGGCCGTAGCCGCAGAGGCCGAGTGCGCCGATGATCGAGACGACCATCGCGGCGATGGCCAGGCCGTTCTGTTTCGGCGCCGGCGGGTACCCGTATCCGGGATAACCGGCCGGGGGCGGGAACGCACCCGGCTGCGGGTAGGCGCCCGGCGGGTAGCCGGCCGCCGCGTACGGGTCGGCGGACTTCATGCCGGCGTACGGATCGGCGGACGCGTACGGGTCCGCCGAGGTCGGCTGGGTCGGGACGGGGTGGCCGGGCATCGGCAGCGCCGGGTCGGCCGGCGGGCTCGACTGCGGTCCGGCCGTCGCCGACGGATCGTGCCAGCCACCGGACGGTGGGGGATAGGTCATCTGATCATCTCCAGGTACGTGGTCGCGCTCAGGGTAGCCACCCGGCGCGCGACACGGACGTCCCCTTTCCGGCCAGCGCGTTGCCCGTGGGGTCGGCACCGGGCAGGATCCTCGGCATGGCACTTGACGCGCGTGGGGGTCGGTCGCGACGGGACATGAGCCGGCCGGGTTCGGTGCGCCGCCCACGCGGCGGCGAGCCGGTCGGCGGCGCCGACTCCGAACGGCCGGCGCCGCTGCCGGAACCGACCACCTCGCGCCTGGACGGCCGGGTCGCGCTGGTGACCGGCGCGGGCAGCCCGGACGGCATCGGGTACGCGACCGCGCGCCGGCTGTCCGACCTGGGCGCCCGGGTGGCGATCGTGTCCACCACCCGGCGCATCCACGAACGCGCGGGCGAGCTGAATGTCACCGGTTTCGTCGCCGACCTCACCGACGAGTCGGAGGTGGGCGCGCTCGCCGACGCGGTGGCCGAGCAGCTCGGCGACGTGGAGGTGCTGGTGAACAACGCGGGCCTGGCCAGCCGGGCCAGCCCGGAGGTGCTGCGGCCGGTGGCGCAGCTGACGTACGACGAGTGGCGCGGCGAGATCGACCGCAACCTGACCACCGCGTTCCTGTGCAGCCGCGCGTTCATCGGCGGCATGGCCGAGCGGGGCTGGGGCCGGATCGTCAACCTGGCCGCCACCGCCGGGCCGGTGAACGCGCTGCCCACCGAGGCGGCCTACGCGGCGGCGAAGGCCGGCGTGGTCGGGCTGACCCGGGCGCTGGCGATGGAGATGATCGCCGACGGGGTGACGGTGAACGCGGTGGCGCCGGGCATCATCCACACCGCGGCGTCCACCATGGCCGAGATCAAGCAGGGCCTCGGCACGCCGGTCGGGCGTCCCGGCACGCCGGACGAGGTGGCCGCCGCGATCGCGTTCCTGTGTTCGCCGGCTGCGTCGTACATCACCGGGCAGATGCTCGTGGTCGACGGCGGCAACAGCGTCCGGGAGGCGCAGTTCCGCTGACGGTCAGTACGTGCCGCTGTCGGAGTTTGCCCAGATCGCCAGCCCGATCCAACCGCAGCAGACCAGCACGCCGATCACGGTGAAGACGTAACTGAGGATCAGGCCCCAGTTGGCGAGCTGGTCGCCGTCCTCGCCGGTCTGCCGGATCTGCCGCTTGGCCAGGTGGCCGCAGACGATACCGGCGGGCGCGAAGACGAATGCGAGGACGAGCGACAGGATGGCGAGCACGTTCGTGCCACGAGGACCTGGCCCCTGACCGGGCGGGCCGTACTGGCCGTAGGGCGGCTGGGGGGCGTACGGGGGTTGCTGGCCCCACTGCGGGTGCTGCTGGCCGTACTGCGGCTGCCCGTACGGGTGACCGTGCGACGGCGGCTCGTACGGCGACGGTGGCTGCTCGTCACTCACGGGCGCCCCTTCCCCCAGGTCAACGGCCCTCTCTCTTGCGGACGCTACCCGCAGCGGTGAACCTTTTCACAGCGGTTGTGTGGACTGGTCACCTTGGCGCGGCCGGTCCCGGGGCCGATACTGACCGAGCGTTCAGTTACCCATGAGTAAGGCGCCGACCCCGGAGGCTGAGATGGCCCGACTCGCCCAGACACCCGGACTGACCGACGTGCAGCGGTCGATCCTGGAAACCGTCCGGGAGTTCGCCGACAAGGAGATCATCCCGCACGCGCAGCGGCTGGAGCACGCCGACGAGTACCCGAGCGACATCCTCGACGGGATGCGCGAGATGGGGCTGTTCGGCCTGACCATCGACGAGGAGTACGGCGGCCTGGGCGAGTCCCTGCTGACCTACGCGCTCGTGGTCGAGGAGCTGTCCCGGGGCTGGATGTCGATCTCCGGCATCGTCAACACCCACTTCATCGTGGCGTACCTGATCTCGCAGCACGGCTCCGCCGACCAGAAGGCCCGGCTGCTGCCCCGGATGGCCACCGGCGAGGTGCGCGGCGCTTTCTCGATGTCGGAGCCCGAGTGCGGCTCGGACGTCTCGGCGATCAAGTCGAAGGCCGTCCGGCAGGGCGACGACTACGTCCTCAACGGCCAGAAGATGTGGCTGACGAACGGGGCGTACTCCTCGGTGGTGGCCACCCTGGTCAAGACCGACACCGGGGCCGACTCGGTGTACGGCAACATGAGCACCTTCCTGCTGGAGAAGGAGCCCGGCTTCGGCGAGACCGCGCCCGGCCTCACCATCCCCGGCAAGATCGACAAGATGGGCTACAAGGGCGTCGAGACCACCGAGATGGTGCTCGACGGCGTCACCGTGCCCGCCTCCGCCGTGCTCGGCGGCGAGGACAAGGTCGGCCGCGGCTTCTACCAGATGATGGACGGCATCGAGGTCGGCCGGGTCAACGTCGCGGCCCGCGCCTGCGGCATCTCGATCCGGGCGTTCGAGCTGGCCGTCGCGTACGCCCAGCAGCGCCACACCTTCGGCCAGCCGCTCGCCAGGCACCAGGCCGTCGCGTTCAAGCTCGCCGAGATGGGTACGAAGATCGAGGCCGCGCACGCACTGATGGTCAACGCGGCCCGGCTCAAGGACGCCGGCCAGCGCAACGACGTCGAGGCGGGCATGGCGAAGCTGCTGGCCTCCGAGTACTGCGCCGAGGTGGTCCAGGAGGCGTTCCGGATCCACGGCGGCTACGGCTACTCCAAGGAGTACGAGATCGAGCGCCTGATGCGCGAGGCGCCGTTCCTGCTGATCGGCGAGGGCACCTCGGAGATCCAGAAGACGATCATCTCGCGCGGCCTACTCAAGCAGTACAAGCAGTAAGGCTCGGCGGTCAGGCGCGCCGGGTCAGCCCACCGGCGGCCCGCTCGACGATGAGGCACCGGTCCTCGACGTAGTCGAGGCCGGCCTCCTCGGCGATCCGGCGTGCCTCGTCCGAGAAGATCCCGAGCTGCAACCACACCGCCGGGGCGCCGATCGCCACCGCCTGCCGCACCACGTCGACCGCGTCGCGCGCCGGGCGGAACACGTCGACCAGGTCGACCGGGTGCGGGATGTCGGCGAGCGCCGGGTACGCCTTCTCGCCGAACAGCTCGTCCACGGTCGGGTTGACCGGGATGATCCGCCAGCCGTGCCGCTGCATCTCCAGCGGTACGCGGTGCGCGGCCTTGCCCGGATCACGGGAGGCGCCCACGACGGCGATCACGGCGGAGTCGGCGAGGATCTGCTGAGCGGAACGCATTCCCCGAGACTAGCCCCGCCGGTACGGGTTCTCCCGGTCACTGGAGCAGGGAGAGCTGTTCGGCGGCCGGGGCACGCGGCGGGGTCTCCGGCAGCCGGCGATTGTCGCCGGTCTCGCCCCGGTGCAGCCCGTGCCGGCGTGCCGCCATCCGCACCCGCGCGGTGATCTCCCGCTGGTATGCCTGCGGCGCGTACGAGCCGGCCTGGTAGAGCTGCCGGTAGCGGGGCACCAGGTGGGGGAACTCCCGGGCCAGCCAGCGGGCGTACCACTCGCGGGCGCCGGGCCGCAGGTGCAACGGCAGCGGCGTCACGCTCGCCGCCCCGGAGGCGGCGACCGCCGCGACGGTGGCGTCGATGGACTCCTCGTCGTCGCTGAGACCGGGCAGGATCGGCGCCATCAGCACGCCGACGGAGAAGCCGGCGTCGGTGAGCCGGCGGACCGCGTCCAGCCGGCGGCGCGGGCTCGGCGTACCGGGCTCGGCCGCCCGCCAGAGCGCCTCGTCGACGAACCCCACCGAGTACGACAGCCCGACCCGGGTCACCTCGGCCGCCTGGCGCAACAGGGGCAGGTCGCGCAGCAGCAGCGTGCCCTTGGTCAGGATGGAGAAGGGGTTCGCGAAGTCCCGCAGCGCCTCGATGATCGGTGGCATGAGCCGGTAGCGGCCCTCGGCCCGCTGGTAACAGTCCACGTTGGTGCCCATGGCGACGTGCGCGCCGCGCCAGCGTGGGGCGGCCAGCTCGCGGCGGACCAGCTCGCCCGCGTTGACCTTGACGATGACCTTGCGGTCGAAGTCGGCGCCCGGATCGAGGTCGAGGTAGGTGTGGGTGTTGCGGGCGAAGCAGTTGTGGCTGACCACGCCGTTGGCGATGAAGTCGCCGGTGCCGGTGGTGATGTCCCACAGCGGGAGCTCCAGGCCGAGATCCTCCACGGCTGCCACCTGGAGTCGCGCCGCGCACTTGAGCGCCATGCCCGCGATCGAGCGCCGGGCGGTGACGGCCGGGTCGGTGAGGTGGAAGAAGCGCAACCGCTCCGGCAGCCCGCCGGTCAGCCGGAGCTGACCCGCCGCGCCGGGTGCGCCCGGCACGTCGAGCGCCCACCGGAAGCCGAAACGCTCCAGCGCGCCGGCCGCGCGGGCCCGGCGCTCGTCGTCGGCGACGCTGATCCGGAACACACCCTGATGGCAGGTGCCGGCCGCGTCGAACATGCCGGCCAGGTAGCCCAGTGCCCAGTCGTCGGTCGTCTCGTCGGGTGGCTCGAACAGCCCGGTGACGACGTCGGCCGGGCCGCCTGTGCGGACCACAGTGGTCGTCGCCCGGCGGCCCACCCGGGCGACTGTGGCCCGCTCGACGGTGACGCCCGCGTCGGTCAGATAGCGCTCGGCCCGGTCCAGCGCCTCCGCCTCGGCGGTGGCCAGCCGGAACCGGGTGTCGCGCCGGTCGCCGGAGGGGCCGTCGTCGCGGACCAGGGCGTGCAGGTAACCGCGGCGGTAGTCGGCCGAGCGTTTCGGCGCCACCGCGAACCGGCCGGTGCCCAGCAGGCGGTTGCGGGTGGTCAGGTGCGGACGGCGCCCGTCGCCGCGCATCGTCCCGGTGACGTGCTTCCAGCCGCGTTCGGTCAGGAACCGGTGGTCGCCACTGGCGACGAGCGTGGTGCCGTCGGCGAGGGTGACCCGGTAGGCCCGCTTCACGGTGGACCACTTGTCGAGCACGGTGGTGACGACGTAGTGGCGGTAGGCGCCGCGCCGCCGGGTGCCGTAGATCCGGTCGCCGGGCTCCAACTCGCTGATCGCTCTGGTGCGGCCGTCGGCCATCAGGATCGGCGTGTCGCCGCCCAGGCAGTAGACGCAGGCGTGCGAACAGCCCCGGTAGGGGTTGATCGTCCACTCGAACGGCACCCGCGACTGGCCGGGCACCCGGTTGATGATCGACTTGGCGTGGACCTCGTAGAAGGTCATGCCGGCGAAGTCCGGGGTGTCGAACGTGCGGGTGACGGCGCCGGGCAGCGCCAGCGGCAGGGGTGGAGCCGCCGGCGCCGCCCGATCGGGAGTCCCCTCGTCCGGGGGAGCGGAGAGGTTGTCCCAGCGCATGGAGCTCATTCGAACATGTGTACGAACAAAGTGCAAGTGATGCTCCGGACACCGCGCGCCGCCGCGTCCCGGGGCGGTGCAGGATGGGGGCATGGAGACGTCGACCTTCGTCTACGACGGCGACTGCGCCTTCTGCACCAGCTGCGCGCAGTTCATCGAGCGTCGTGTCCCGACCGGCGCCCGGGTGGTGCCGTGGCAGTTCGCCGACCTGGCGGCGCTGGGTCTGACGGAGGCCGAGTGCGAGGAGGCGGTCCAGTGGGTGGGCGCCGACGGCTCCCGGGCCGCCGGGCCGGACGCCATCGCCCGGCTGCTCGGCGACAGCGGGCCGCTCTGGCGGTTCGCCGGGGCCGGGCTGCGCCTCCCGCCGGTCCGCGCGGCGGCCTGGCCCGCGTACCGCTGGGTGGCCCGCAACCGGCACCGGATGCCGGGTGGCACGGCCGCCTGCGCGCTGCCGCAGGAGGCCCGGGAGCGGCTGTACGGCCCGGCCGGGCGGCCCGGGCCGCCCGCGTGAGCGGCGTACCCGCGCTCAGGCGGTCGCCGTCGCGGACTGGTCGAGCGCAGGTACCCCGTCGGCGGGAGACGTCGGCGGCGGGTGGCCGAGCAGGCGCCTGACGAACACCACCGGGCGGATCTTCTCCAGCGCCAGGAAACTGGTCATCGCCACCAGGTGCGGCGCGAACGAGATGGTGATCGTCGCGATGGTCACCAGGTGGAACGAGTAGAAGAAGCCGACGGTCATCGTCCGCCACCGGGCCGGCAGCACGAACACCACCGGGCTGAGCAGTTCGAACGCGAGGATGCCGAACTGCGCCACGATCAGCAGGTGCGGCACCTGCGCGATCAGGTCGGCGAGGTCGGTGCCGCGCCTGATGATCGCCCGGGCCAGCACCGAGCCGTTCGCCCAGTCCCACCCGCCGAAGCGGAACTTGGCCCAGGCGGCGAGGAAGTACGTGCAGATGACCGAGATCTGGGTGACCCGCAGCGCCCAGCCGCCCGCCTCGGTACGGATCGGGTCGCCGTGCCGGGCACAGCCGGCGGTGGGCAGCACCGCGAGTGCGACCAGGAGCGCGAACCGGTCGTGGTCGACCTTGCCGTAGCTCATCGCCACGATCATCCACTCGAAGTACAGCGCGAAGACCGTCCAGCCGAGCAGCCGGTGCGCCCGGCCGGTGGCGGCGAGCAGCGCGGTGACCAGCAGCGCCCAGAACACCACGCCGACCAGGGCCGGGGTGGGGGTGGGCAGCGGGAGCAGCCGGCCGACGAGCAGCGGCTGGTAGAGGTCGCCGGGAACGTCGACCCGGGTGCGCACCCAGGGGGTGAAGACGACCAGATCGGCGGCGACGAAGAGGTAGACCAGGGTGCGGAAGGCGGCGATCCGGCCGCGCGGGACCGCCTCGGTCAGCCAGGCGGTCATCCGCCGGTCTCCCAGCGTACGGCGGTCTCGTCGGTCCACTCGCCGGTCGGGCGGCCGCCCTGGATGTCGAACCAGCGCACCACGATCCGTACCTCCAGCAGTTCCGGTGCGCCCGGGTGACGTTCGGCGTACGCATCGGCGACGGTCCGCAGCAGGCTCGGGTCGGCGGCGTACCGGTCCTGCTGCCCCTCGATCTCGGCCCGGCGGATGCCAGTGGCCTCCTGGCCGAGCGGCACCACCGCACCGGAGCGGTCGACGCCCTCGACGCGGGTGTCCGGCGCGGGCGCGTTCGGCGGGTCGGAGGTGGAGTACATCCGGAACGGCCCGAACGGGAAGTCGTCGTCGGTGCCGCGAACGGTGCCGAAGAGCAACAGCGCCAGGCCGAGCACTGTGGCGCCCAGCCGGACCGCGCGCCCGCGGGCGGTCAAGGTCTCCATCGTCTGGTGACGTTACGGGAGTGAAGCGTCCGAAACGGTCCCTCTCTCGGCCATTCCTGGTCGGCCGTCCTGCCGGTCGGGAATGCGAACACGCCGCCGGCCGGCGCCCGAGGCGGGCACCGGCCGGCGGCGTGTTCGAACGTCAGTGGTTGTGCTCGGCCAGCTTCTTGCGGACGTCGTCCATGTCCAGCGCCTGGACCTGCTCGATGAGGTTCTCCAGCGCCGACTCGGGCAGCGCGCCCGGCTGGGCGAAGACGATCACGCCGTCACGGATCGCCATGATCGTCGGGATGGAGCTGATGTTGAACTTCGCCGCCAGCTCCTGCTGCGCCTCGGTGTCGACCTTGCCGAAGGCGATGTCCGGGTGCTTCTCCGAGGAGCGCTCGTAGACCGGGGCGAAGCGCTTGCACGGGCCGCACCAGTCCGCCCAGAAGTCGAGCAGGACGATCCCGTCCTGGCCGGTCACCTCGTCAAAGTTGGCCGTGGTCAGCTCAACCGTTGCCATTTGCTCTCTCCGATCACCGCGGATTGTCGTACGTCCGGTGGAACCAGGGTCAGTCCGCCCGAATTCCCGTCGCGCGGGTGACGAAACGCTGAGCGCCGGGACGGTGACCCTGGGCACATCGAACACCATCTGTTCGCGCCGGTCGTGCGGAACGCAAATGCACACCGCACTTGCGTGACGGGACGTGATGGGAGCGTTTCCAGGGAGATCACGCTCAGTTTCCGCTACGTCTCGGTAACTTCGGGCTTGACAAGCGTCTATCCGGCCTGCGGAGATCGCCTACCGACCGCACTTCGGTTACTTTGAGTAGTGTTACGAAAAGATAAATGTGACCTCCGTCTCTGTCGGTGCCGGGTGGTCGTACGGCAGAATTCTTCGCATCAGAGCGTGGGCGGCGGGTGCCGGGGAGGGCCCCGCCGCTCATTGCGTCCGGACCTCGGTGTCCCCGGTGTGACATTTCCGCCGGGCGAGCGCCCCGCCCCTCGCCTTAACAAGCGATAAGGCATGCTGTGCCGAACTCCATCGCCGCCCGTGAAGGGGACCAGGATGCAGTTCGGCCGTTACTACGAGGAGTTCGAGGTCGGCGCGGTCTACCGGCACTGGCCGGGCAAGACGGTCACCGAGTACGACGACCACCTCTTCTGCCTGCTCACCATGAACCACCACCCGCTGCACATGGACGCGCACTACGCCGAGTCCGCCTCGCAGTTCAAGCGCAACGTGGTGGTCGGCAACTACATCTACTCGCTGCTGCTGGGCATGTCCGTACCGGACGTCAGCGGCAAGGCGATCGCCAACCTGGAGATCGAGTCGCTGCGGCACGTCGCGCCGACCTTCCACGGCGACACCATCTACGGCGAGACGACGGTGCTGGACAAGCGGGAGTCGGCGTCGAAGCCCGACCGCGGCGTGGTGGCGGTCGAGACCCGCGGCTACAACCAGGACGGCACGCTCGTCTGCGTGTTCCGCCGCAAGGTCATGGTGCCGAAGAAGGAGTACGCGGCCGCCGCCGTCCCGGACGGCGTCGACCCGGAGCGTCCCAGCTTCCCCGAGCCGCGCTGACCTGCGTCCGTCCGGCCACCGGGCCCCGTTCCCCGTTCGGCGGGGACGGGGCCCGGACCTCGTCCGGGAGCATATGCTCGGGCTGGAGGTGCCCATGAGCCACTCCGTCGCCGGAGAGCCGCCTTCCCCTGGTCGCCGAGCCGTACCGGTCACCACCGCCGCCTACTCGGCGGCGGAGTGGGATCTGCTGACCGGCCTGCCGGGCCGCGTCCTCGTCGCCGCCGCCTCGCCCGGACCCGGGCGCCCGCCGCGGGGTGTCGCCGCCGGTCTGGCCGGCCTGGACGCGGTGGCCGCCGGCCGGGCCTTCGACAGCGATCTCGTCCGCGCCGTGGTGACCGCGATCTACGCCCGCCACGACGGCGTCACCGAGCGGGACGAGCGCCTGACCGATCTGGTCGACCTGCTGGCCGCCGTCCGGGCCGCGGTGCGGGTGCTGCGCCGCCGGGCCGATCCGGCCGACTCGGCGGCGTACCGGCAGTGGGTGGAGTCGGTCGCCGCCCGGGTGTGCCGGGCCGGGCAGACCCCGCCGAGCCCCGCCGACACGCGTTTCCTCGACCGGCTGGGCGGCGCGCTCGACCTGCGCTGACCGGGGACGCCGCCGGGCCGTACCCTCTGCAGACCGTGACCGACGACCAGCTCGACGTGGGTGTGGGGCCGTGGCCCGGTGACCCGCCGGACGACCCGCGCTACGACCCGGAGCTGCTCGCCGCCGGGGACCGGCGCAACGTGGTGGACCGCTACCGCTACTGGCGGCGCGAGGCGGTGGTGGCCGACCTGGACCGGCGCCGGCACGACTTCCACGTGGCGATCGAGAACTGGCAGCACGACTTCAACATCGGCACCGTGGTCCGCAACGCCAACGCCTTCCTCGCCGCCGAGGTGCACATCGTCGGGCGGCGGCGGTGGAACCGGCGCGGCGCGATGGTGACCGACCGCTACCAGCACGTCCGGCACCACGCGACGATCGAGGAGTTCGTCGCGTGGGCGCGCGGCGAACGGCTGGCGGTGGTCGGGATCGACAACCTGCCCGGCTCCCGGCCGATGGAGACGGCGGTGCTGCCGCGCCGTTGCGTGCTCCTGTTCGGGCAGGAGGGGCCGGGGCTGTCGGCGGTGGCCCGATCGGCCTGCGACGCGCTGTTCTCCATCGCCCAGTACGGCTCGACCCGGTCCATCAACGCGGGCGTGGCCAGCGGCATCGCCATGCACGCCTGGATCCGGTCGTACGCCGGGCCGCCGCCGCACTGAACGCCGCGTGGGTCCACCACCGGGCGGAAATCCCACGCTCGTCCGCCCGCCCCGCTTGACGCCCGGCGAGTCCGGGGCGACGGTGAGGGTGTGACTGTCGCGGTGAGTTGTCCGAGATGTGCGGGCCCGGTGCGCGAGCCGGACCTGATGCACGCCGAGCACCGGTGCGTCCGCTGCGGCCCGGTCGCGCCGCTGCACGTGCCGGAGCACATCAGCGCCGAGATCATGGCCAGCGTGGTCGAGCGGGTGGCGGCCGATCCGGACCCGGCCGACCGGCTCCGGATGCCGCTGTGGTGCCCGTGGCCGCTCCCGCCGGGGTGGACGCTCACCGGCGTGGCGTGGGCGGGTGACGACCGCGCGGGCGTGCGGGCCACGCTGGTCGCCTGCGCCGGACCGGCCCCCCTGGACGGTGGGCCGGCCGACCTGATCTTCGTCGCCGAGGAACCCGGCGTCGGCCTCGGATCCCGCTTCGCGGGACTGCCCGGACCCGACCCCGGTCCACAGGTGGAGGAGGCGCTCACCGATCCCGGCCCTGGTCATCCCGAGCGGCTGCCGCACGCGAAGATCCGGGCGGGCGGCCATCCGACTCCACTGTGGCTCGTCCGCTCCGAAACGGATCGAAGCGCGTACGCCGGCGAGGCTCGGGGAATGTGGCTCCATGCGATAGCCTGGCCGGCGAGTGCGGGTCACCTCCTCGCGGAAGAAGTCGTGCTGCACGACCTCACCGAGTGGACACCGCCCGAACTCGTGTACGGCGCACCGTCTCCGTACCTGCATGGGCGGGCCTGACCGGCTCGCCACGGCTAGTCGGAGAGCGGACGCAGATATTCACGGTAAGACACCATGCTGATACTCTGGGTGCCGCTGCGGTAAACGGACCCGGCGCCGCGCGAGAGGATGGCCCGCTATGGTCAAGAAGGTCCTCACCTGGGCCGGCATCGCATTCTTGATCTTCTTTGTTGCGTACCGGCCCAACTCCGCCGCCGACGTCTTCAAGTCCCTCGGTGGCGGCATCATGGACATCGCGCAGGGCTTCGGCGACTTCTTCACCAACCTCGTCGCCTAGCCGCACATGGGAAGCCCCTCCGGTCCACCCTTCGACCCGGACGACCCCGACCGGGCACGCCGGGAGCGCGACACCGAGCCGATCCCCCGGATCGATCCGGACGACCCGCCCGGCGCGTACGGTCCCGGTCCGTACGCGGACGCGGACGACGCCGGCTACGGCAGCGCGTACGCCGCTGAGGGGCGGTCCGGCCGGGCCTGGGCGCGTGACCCGGACG
This sequence comes from Micromonospora sp. WMMB482, assembly GCF_019038635.1. Classification (NCBI taxonomy): domain Bacteria; kingdom Bacillati; phylum Actinomycetota; class Actinomycetes; order Micromonosporales; family Micromonosporaceae; genus Micromonospora; species Micromonospora sp. WMMB482. The sequence continues at coordinate 3,155,617 of NZ_JAHOPD010000020.1, forward strand.
GCTTCCCGGACCAGCCGATCTCCGAGGACGAGCTGGCCGGGCTGCGGTCCGACGCCTCCGGCATGGCACCCCGCCGGGTGCTGCCGCTGGAGGACGAGCCCAGCTCGCTCGTGGCGCGTTACCTCTTCCCCACCGAGCGCTACCGGGGCGAGTGGAAGCGGCACTGGATCCACCTCACCACCCCGATCATCGTCGGCGTGGCGGCCACCTTCGTGCTCGGCTACCTCTCCGGCTTCCTCGCCGGGCGGGACGTCGGCGCGCTGACCACCGTCGCCGTGCTGCTCTGGTTCGCCGTGATGGGCTGGGTCGCCTGGAAGGTCGCCGACTGGTGGTACGACCGGTTCATCCTGACCAACAAGCGGGTGATGGTGGTCAACGGGATCATCACCCGGCAGGTCGCGATGATGCCGCTCACCCGGGTCACCGACATGAAGTACGAGCAGAGCCCGACCGGCCGCGCCCTCAACTACGGCACGTTCGTGCTGGAGTCCGCCGGTCAGGAACAGGCACTCCGAGTGATCAAGAACCTGCCCAACCCGAACGAGCTCTACCTGCGCGTGGTCGAGGAGATGTACGAGCCGCAGGCGGTCGAGGCGCGGCTGGGCAAGGAAGCCGACGAGGCCAAGGCCGACGACGGAGCCTGAAACTTTTCGTCCGAACATCGGATGAACTGCACACCTTCCGCCATCGACCCGACCGGGCAGGCCGTGGCATTCTGCCAGGCAGGACGGGGGGAGATGAGTGTGGTGGTGAGCAGAGATCCGCTGGAGGAGGAGTTCCGCGAGTTCGTCGCGGCCCGGTCCGGCGCACTGCTGCGCACCGCGTACCTGCTCGCCGGTGACTGGGCCACCGCCGAGGATCTGCTCCAGACCGCGCTCACCAAGACCTACCTCGCCTGGAAGCGGCTCGGCGGGATCGACGCCATCGAGCCGTACGCCCGCCGCGTCATGGTCAACACGTCCACCAGCTGGTGGCGGCGCCGCTGGCACGGCGAGCGCCCCACCGAGGTGCTGCCGGAGCGCGCCGGTGTCGACGAGATCGAGCAGCAACTCGACCGGGACGCGCTCTGGCGGCACCTCCAGGCGCTGCCCGCCCGGCAGCGGGCCGTGCTGGTGCTGCGCTTCTACGAGGACATGTCCGAGGCGCAGACCGCCGCGCTGCTGGAGATCTCCCCGGGCACGGTCAAGAGCCAGACCTCCCGGGCGCTGAACACGCTGCGCCGCCGGCTCGGCTCCGAGGCGGCCCTGAGCCTGCCCGCGCCGGCCGGCGCGCCCGCGGTGAACCCGGCCGCGCCCGCTGCGGGCGGCCGGTCCGTCCCGCCGGCCCGGGGCACCGAGCCGACCCGTACCCCGGCCCGGGGCACCGAGCCGACCCGTACCCCGGCGCGGCAGCCCGCCGCCCGGGCACCGCGACCGGTCCCACCCGCGACTCCGGTCCGCCCCGCGGTCCCGATCCCGGCGGAGAGCCGATGAGCGGCACCCGGCACGACGCTGACAACCGGACGGGCAGCCCGGAGCGTCCATTCCCCGTGAGCGACGACGAGCTGGAGCGGGCGCTGCGGGAGACGCTGACCCGCCGCGTCGCGACGTCCCGCCCGCTGCCCGCCGACCCGGCCGGGGAGATCCTGCGCCGGGCGCGGCGCACGGGCCGGCGCCGCACGCTCACCGGCCTGGCGCTGGCCGGGGTCGCCACCGTCTTCATCACGACCGGGGTGGCCCAGTTCAGCGCGTCCGGCGGCGACGGCGGCACGCCCACCGTGGTGCTCGGCGACCCGCCCGTCCTCTTTCCGTCCCCGTCGCAGTCCGGGCCGTCCTCGGTCACCCGCTTCGGGCCGGTCCGCGCCGAACTCGACCTGCTCGTCGGTGACCGGCTGGACACCAGCGGCGGCGAACGGCGGCAGCTGGCCGGGGTGAGCGGCGTCGAACGGGCGCAGCGGATCCACGACCAGGAGGGCTGGCTGCTCACCTCGGCGGCCACCGTCGCCGGCCGTACCCTCTGGTGGGTGCCGGGCGGTGGGGGCGCGCCGCAGGTCATGCTCGCCGCCGCGGACGCGGTGGCGGTCTCCCCGGACGGCCGCCAGGTCGCCTGGCGGGACGGCACGGACGTGATCGCCGCCGGTGTGGTGGCCGGCCAGCTCATCGCGCCGGTCCGGACCGCCGCGCCGGAGGGCGCCGTGCCGGTCGGCTTCGCCGGCGACACCGTGCTGATCCAGCAGCCCGGCGGCGGGATGAGCGTCTGGGACCGCGCACTGGGCGGGCAGCCGGGTCCGGTGAACCCGGACGTCCGCACCGTCTACGGCACCCGGCCCGACGGCCGGGTGGTCGGCCTGGTCGCCGCCGGCCGGGAGCAGCAGCTCTGCCTGGCCCTGCTCGACCCGGCCCGCGACCTCGCCCCGGTGCGTACCGGATGCGGCCTGGACCTGGCCACCGACGGGCTCGGCGCCGTCTCCTTCGACGGGCGGTGGCTGCTCGCGAACGGCACGTCGCGTACCGCTTTCCTGGTGGACCTGGGCGACCCGGCCCGCCCGGTCACCCACCCGGCCGGCCCGGTGCTGGCCGGCGGCGTGGCCTGGACAAGGGGCGGCGTGGCGCTGCACGTGGACGCGAGCGGCGGGTTGGTCCGGGTCAAGCCCGAGCGGGTGCTGGCCGGTGACCGCCCCACGGCCTCGACTGTCGAAGGGCTGGCGCCGGAAGACCACCCGGTGGTGGTGGCCGACGTCCCCACGGTGCCGGACGGGGCGTAGCGTCGGGCGGGTGAGCGTCCCCGCCCGCATCGACCTGCACACCCACTCCACCGCCAGCGACGGCACCCTGACCCCCGCCGACCTGGTCCGGGCCGCCGCCGAGGCCGGGCTCGACGTGGTGGCACTCACCGACCACGACACCACAGCGGGCTGGGCGCCCGCCGTCGCCGCACTGCCGCCCGGCCTCACCCTGGTCCGCGGCGCGGAGATCTCCTGCCGCTGGTCCGGAGCCGAACCGGCGATCCCGCTGCACCTCCTCGCCTACCTGTTCGACCCGGCCGAGCCGCACCTGGCCGCGGAACTGGCCCGGGTACGCCGGGCCCGCGAGGAACGCGGCGAGCGCATCGTGCGGCTGCTCCAGGCCGACGGCATCCCGGTGAGCTGGACGGAGATCCTGACCGGTGCGGGCGGCGGCACCGTCGGCCGCCCGCACATCGCGCAGGCGCTGATCCGGGCCGGCCTGGTCGCCACCACCACCGAGGCGTTCGGTCCGGACTGGCTCGGCGAGCGGTACCGGCTGCCGAAGGACGACATCGAGGTGTTCCGGGCGGTGGCGCTGGTTCGAGCGGCCGGCGGCGTGCCCGTCTTCGCCCACCCGCGGGCCAGCAGGCGCGGCCGGATCGTGCCGGACGAGCTGATCGCGGACCTGGCGGCGGCCGGCCTGGCCGGGCTGGAGGCCGACCACGAGGACCACGACCCGGCCGAGCGGGCGCACGTCCGCGGGCTCGCCGCCGACCTGGGACTGCTGGTCACCGGTTCCTCCGACTTCCACGGCACGCACAAGACCGTCCGGCTCGGCGCGCACACCACCGGCCCCGAGGCGTACGAGCGGATCCTCGCGCTGGCCCGCGGAGTGACCCCTGTCGCTTCGAGCTGAAGCGCTGCGGCGGCACGGCTACCGTGTCCGCGTGGATCTCAAGCTCTTCGGCGAGGTCTTCGTGACCCTGCTGGTGATCGTCGACCCGCCCGGAATGATGCCCATCTTCCTCGCGCTGACCGGGCCGCTGCCCGCGCGCGACCGGAACCGGGCCGCCTGGCAGGCCGTGGCGCTGGCGCTCGTGGTCATCGTGATCTTCGCGGTGGCGGGGCAGACGATCCTGGCGTACCTGCACGTCGACCTGCCCGCCCTTCAGGCGGCGGGCGGCCTGTTGCTGATCCTGGTCGCGCTGGAGCTGCTGACCGGCAAGGCGGACGACCCGAGCAACCAGGTCACCTCGAACATCGCGCTGGTGCCGCTCGGCACCCCGCTGCTGGCCGGACCGGGCGCCATCGTGGCGACCATGCTGTTCGTGCAGCAGGCCGGCGGCCCCGTCGACTACCTCGCCATCGGGCTGGCCATCGTCGCGGTGATGGTCACCGTCTGGGTGGTGCTGCGCTTCTCCGGCGGGATCGTCAAGGTGCTGCGCCCGGGCGGCATCGAGGTGCTGACCCGGATCGCCGGCCTGCTGCTGGCCGCCATCGCCGTGCAGCTCATCGCCGACGCGATCGCCGCGTTCGTCACCCAGTACCTCAACAACGCCTGAGCGGGTCCGTGCGGTGTCGTACCCGGATGGCAGGATTCTCCGGGTGCGACGACCGTCAGCAGCCAGCGGCTCCCGGGCTCCCCGACCCCGCGCCGAGCAGTCCGAGCAGCTCGGCTTCGAGGGCATGCCGGAACGCCTGTTCGTCTGCACCCCGAGCAAGCTCGGCGCGTACGCGGACTGCCCCCGCCGCTACCGCTACGCCTACGTGGACCGGCCCGCGCCGCCCAAGGGCCCGCCCTGGGCGCACAACTCGCTCGGCGCGAGCGTCCACACAGCGCTGAAGAACTGGTACGCGCTGGCCCCCGGCCGCCGCCGGCCCGAGGTGCTCGGCACGCTGCTCAAGGGCACCTGGGTCCGCGAGGGCTACCGCGACGACGAGCAGGAGCGCGACGCCTTCCGGCGGGCCCTGGCCTGGCTGGAGAGCTACGTGGCGGGCCTGGACCCGGCCGACGAGCCGGTCGGCGTGGAACGGGTGGTCGCGGTCAAGACCGCTGTGCTCGCGTTCAACGGCCGCACCGACCGGATCGACTCGCGTCCCGGCCCGGACGGGCGGCCCGAGCTGGTCATCGTCGACTACAAGACCGGCCGCACCGGCCTCGACTCCGACGACGCGCGCGGCTCGCAGGCGCTCGCGCTCTACGCTTACGCGGCCGAGCGGGTGTTCCGCAAGCCGTGTCGCCGGGTCGAGCTGCACCACCTGCCCACCGGCACCGTCGCCGCGCACGAGCACACACCTGAGTCCCTGCACCGGCAGCTCACCCGCGCCGAGGACACCGCGCGCGACATCATGGCCGCCGAGCGCGCGGTGACCGACGGCGCCGACCCCGACACGGCTTTCCCCACCGAGCCGGGGCCGCGATGCGGCTGGTGCGACTACCGGCGTACGTGCCCGACCGGCGCGCAGACCCCGGGCAAGGAGCCCTGGTCGGCGGTCGAGCGGTTCACCGACCCGGAGTGAGTGCGGAGCGCCGTCAGGCCGCGGCGAGACGGGCGGCACGCTCCTTGGCGGCCTGCTGCAACGGACCCTCCCGGTAGCGCCGGGGCACCGCGGCCAGCGCCAGCCGCAGCGCCCGCGCGCTCAGGTCCGCCGACCGGGCGGTGGTGGGCAGGCCCAGTCCGCCGTAGAGCCGCAGCGCCCACGGCGGCAGCATCCCCAGCGCGGTGGCGGCGATCCCCAGGTACGCCCAGCGTGGCGGGCCGAGGTTCAGGCCGACCCGCGCCGGCAGGCTGAGCTTCCACGGGATGGGCGGCGCGGTCAGGAACACCGCGGTCTCGGCCGCCTCCCGGGTCATCCGCAACTGCGGGCGTACGTCCCGGTAGTAGTCGGCCACCTCGGCGGCGGTGCCCGGCACGTCGTCCGGGTCCAGCCCGACCAGGGCCGCCGACCGGCGCTGCTCGGTGTAGTAGCCGTCCACCTCGTCGTCGGTGAGCGCCAGCCCGGCCCGCCGGACGGTGCTCACGAACGACTCGACCTCGGTGACGTGCACCCAGCGCAGCAGCTCCGGATCGTCGACGCGGAACTCCTCACCGGTGAACGGGTCGGTGGCGCGCATCCGGGCGTGCCGCGTACGCAGCCGTCGCCCGGCCGCCTCGGCCTCGGCGGTGGTGCCGTAGATCGTGGTCCCCACGTACGTCGCCGTGCGGACCAGCCGCCCCCAGGCGTCGGTGCGGTAGTTGCTGTTCTGGGCGACGCCGGCCATCGCGCGGGGGTGCAGCGCCTGGAGGTAGAGCGAGCGCAGGCCGGCGACGATCAGGATCGGTTCCTCGTGCACCTTCCACGTGACCGATCCCGGACCGAAGAGGCCGAGGTCTTCGGTGTCCACCGATCAAGAGTGCCACGCGCCGCCGCCCCCCGTCCTCGGTGCGGCGGCCATGCGGCGGCCGTCCTCGGCGCGACTGTCAGTCGTCGGCGGAGCGGCGGGACTGGCAGGCCGGGCAGAGACCCCAGAAGGTCACTTCCGCCTCGTCCAGCTCGAAGCCGTGCGCCACGTTCGGGTCCAGGCAGGGGGCGCTGCCGACCGCGCAGTCCACGTCGGCGATCTCCCCGCAGCCCCGGCACACCACGTGGTGGTGGTTGTCGCCGACCCGGGCCTCGTACCGCGCCGGACTGCCGGCCGGCTCGATCCGGCGGGACAGGCCGGCCCGGGACAGGGCGCCGAGCACGTCGTAGACGGCCTGGGTGGAGACCGAGTCGATGCGCTGGCGGACCCGGCGGGTGATCTCGTCGACCTCCAGGTGGCCACCGGCGGAGAGCACGTCCAGCACGGCGAGACGCGGCCGGGTGACCCGTAGGCCCCTCGACCGGAGCATTTCCTCACCTGTGGACATGGATCCATGACAGCACGGGGCAGGCGGGCCGACAAGCGAGCGTTGTCCACCCGTGGCCGGGGCCACAGGTGAACCGGCGCCCCCGCGCCCGCGTGTATCGAGGAAGGCGGCGTCACGCCGTACGCTGAGCGCGCCAAACCACCCACTCGCCGGAGGTGTCGGTGTTCAGGGAAATCAACGGTCTGCCGGTCCACGTGCTGGTCATCCACGCGGCGGTGGTGCTGGTGCCGCTGCTGGCACTGCTCGCCGTCGGCTACGGGGTGCTGCCCCGCTGGCGGCACCGCCTCGACTGGGCGGTCGCTGCGCTGGCCGTGGTCACCCCGATCGTCGCCTGGGTGGCGACCGAGTCCGGCGAGGAACTGGAGGAGGCCCTGCGCGCGAAGGGCTACCCGCCGGACCGGCTCCAGCAGATCAGCGAGCACGCCGAGTACGGCGACATGCTGTTCTGGTTCGCGCTCGGGCTCGGCGTCGCCGCGCTGCTGCTCGTGCTGTCGACGAGCCGCTTCGTCGCGGGCCGGAACCTGCCCCGCTGGCTCCCGGTGGTGCTCACCGTCGTGGTGGCCGTGCTCGCGGTCTTCGCGCTCGTGTACGTCTACTGGACCGGCGACAGCGGCGCCAAGATGGTCTGGGACGGCGTCGTCTGACTCAGAACAGCACCCGCGAGCACAGCAGGCAGGTGAGCAGCACCAGCACCACGGCGACGGCGGCCCCGATGCCGTAGGTGAGCCGCTGCGCGCGCTGCTCCGCCTGGTCCATCGCGGCCATGTCCTGCGGCGGGAGCCGGCGGGGCGGTGACGGCTGCACGTGTACCGGTGGCCGCCACCCGGGCGGCGGAGGCGTGCTCGGCGGCGGTCCCGCGTACCCCGAGGGAGGGGTGCCGCCACCGGGCGGGCCCGGCCACGCGCCACCGGCCACCGCCCAGCCGCCCGCCGCCTCGGGCCGGGCCCACGGGCTGTCGGTGGCCGCCTCGCGTGACCACGGGCTGGCGTTCCCGGCCGCCTCCGGCGTCTCCGCCGCTCCGGCCGCTCCCGGCGTGTCCTCTGCTCCGGCGGCGCCGGTGGCGGCTCCGGCGGTGTCGATCCGGCCGGCGACGGCCGGGTCCGCTGCGGGGGTGCGCGGATCGGGCTGCCCGGCGGTCACGGTCGGCGCGTCGGTGCGGTCCGGATCGCGGCCCTCCGGGCGTCGCCAGGTCTCGTCGTCGGGGCTGCCACCGCTCGGCGTCGTCACGCCGTCCGACGCTACCAACGCCCCGGCCGGTCGGCCGCCCGACGCGTCGATCACCGCCGCCCGGCCACACCACGGCCGGGCACGGGCCCTCCGGCCCGCCACCCTTGCGGGAATCGAGCCGGTGGCCGGTTCGGCGGTATCGTTGCTGCTCGTGACCGACCCCGCCATCCGGACACCGCGCGACGACGACGACCGCGTGGTCGACCTCAGCGACGACTTCGTGGTGCTGCCCGAGCAGACCAGCGACGACACCGACCGCGGCTGGGGCGAGCGCCCCGGCGACGACGACTGGCTGCTCGCCGAGCGCCCGCCGCACTGGGGCTGATCGCCCGCATCCGGCCCGTGCCGGCTGATCGCGCCGCAGCGGCCCGGCTCGCGGGGATCGCGTCAGCCTCGTACCACCACGGCGAAGCGGCTGCCCTCCGGCAATCCGACCGCCCGCCGGGCCTGCTCCGGCGGCAGCGCCAGGTAGAGCGCCGAGGAGCCGTCGACCGCCCCGGCGGCGCCGACCACGTCGAGCACCAGCGCGCGGGGCGCCAGCAGCGTCGGGTCGGGCGAGCCGCCGGCCGGCACGACGAGCAGGTCGACGCGGGCACCCGGGCGCAGCACGGCGAGCGCGGCCGGCTCGGCCAGCCGGATCGGTAGGCCCACGGCACCGGCCGGCAGGGCGGGGGTGCCGCCGGACGGCGACGCCGTCGCCGAGGCGCCCGGCAGGATGCGGGGCGGCGGGCAGGACGGCGGCGTCTGGAGCACCGCCGCGGCCAGGCCCAGCAGCACCGCGACGAGCGTCACCCGCAGCAGCGTCCGGCGCCGGGGCAGCCCGCGCCAGCGGACCGGACGCAACGTCGTCTCGCCATCCGCCACCGCTGCCTCCCACCGCCGGTCAACCGTCTGACCCGCAGGCTAGGACCGGGTTCCCGGCCCCCGCCGCCCCACCGCTCGTCCCTGTGGATAACCCGCCGGCTTGTGGAAAACCGCTCCCCGGGAGGCCCGCCGTCACCAGCGCGGAGGTCCGGTGCGGCTGGGACCGCCAGCTCGGGGAGGTTGCTGCTTACGGATCGGCGGATGCAGCAACCTCGCCGAGCTGGCGAGCATCCGCCGCGAACGGAACGTGGCCGCCCCCGAGCGGGAACGGCCACGTGTCGCGTGCGACAGCGGGTCAGGAGGAGCTGGACGCCGCCGATGCCTTGCTCGCCGTAGACCCCGACCCGGACGACGAGGACGAACCGGACGAGGAGGACGTCGACGACGACGAGGAGTCCGACGACGAGGACGAGGACTCGGACTTGGCCGGCTTGCTCGTGGTCGAGGTGCCGTTGTCGGAGCCGGACGAACGGGAGTCCGTGCGGTAGAAGCCGGAGCCCTTGAACACGATGCCTACCGAGTTGAAGAGCTTGCGCAGCCGCCCCTCACACGCCGGGCACTCGGTCAGCGGCTCGTCCGAGAAGGACTGCACCGCCTCGAGCTGGTGGCCGCACGCGGTGCAGGCGTACTGGTACGTGGGCACGTTCTCCTCCGGATCTTCGGCACGGCCTTCTGGCACTCGTGGTATTCGAGTGCCAATGGTGCGTCATGACCCCCGGGTTCGTCCAGCGGAAGCGCCCGGGCCCACACCCGGGACCGCCACCAGCCCGTCCGCTGGAGTGATCACACAGTGCACCGGGCGGTCGTGCGGCAGGGCGGGCACCGCCTCCACCAGCTCGCCGTCGTGCAGCAACGCCACCGTCGGCACCGTCGCGGGTACCCGGGCCAGCGCGCGGTCGTACGAGCCGCCGCCCCGGCCCAGCCGGATGCCCCGCCGGTCCACCGCCACCGCCGGCACCACGACCAGGCCGGCTCCGGCCACTGCGGAACGCCCCCGGGGCGGGGCGGTCGGCTCGCGCAGACCCCGGCCGGCGGCGCGCAGCGACTCCGGGCCGGTGTACGGGGCCCAGTCCAGATCCAGATCGGCGCGCAGCACCGGCAGCAGCAACTCGGCGTCGGGCGGCAGCGCGGCGCGCAGCACGTCCGGCAGGTCGCCGCCGCCGGGCTCGGAGGCGACCGGCACGTACGCGCTCATCCTGGCCGGCCGCAGCCGGCGTACCAACGTCACCAGCTCGGCCTGGACGGCGGCCGCCGCCACCGCCCGGTCGGCCGCGGACAGCGACCGGCGCGCGGCGAGTAGCGCGATGCGCATCTCCCGCTTCGCATCGTGCGCTTCATCCGAAAATTCCGGCACGCAACACTCCTGACGCAACGCTTGCCTAATGGTCGCTCTGTGTCAGCATCGCACCAAGGGAGCGGAACTTCCGGGGGGAAGATTGACGCTACGCGGGCGGTTGACGGCGGCTTTCCTCGCGGTGGTCCTCGGCCCCGTCCTGCTCGGCGCGTTCTTCGTCGGGGCCACGCTCAGCGCCGTCGACCACAGCCGCGCCACCGAGCGGCTGGGCCTGGCCGCGGCCGGCGTCCGTACCTCGATCGACGCGCTCTGCCAGCAACTACGCGCGGCGGCCGACGCGGTCGCGCTGGTCGGCGACCCGGCCGCCCGGTCGCGCGCGGCCGACCAGGTGGTGGCCCGGGGCCTGGCCGCCGCCGTGCGAATGGCCGACGCCGCCGGCCGCACCACCTACGCCACGGCCGGCGGGCCGGCCGGGCGCTGGCAGGACTGCGCCGGTGCCCCCGCCACCCCCGTCGTGGCGCTCTCCGCCCAGGTCGGGCTCCGCGACCCGGCTGGCACCGACCTGGGGGCGGTCGCCGCCGCCCAGCCCGTCGACCGGGCCTTCGTGGCGCGGCTCGCCGCCGTGACCGGCGTCGGGGTCACCCTCCTCGACGACCCCGGCGGCATCACCCACACGACCGAGGACCAGGGGGTACGCGCAGCGGTGCTGGCCGCCGCCGGCAAGGCGGACGGGAACCGGGTGACCGGGACCGCCGACGGCCGGTACGTGCGCCGGGTCGGTCCGTCTCCCGGTCAGCCGCTGCCGCTGGTGCTGTCGGTGCCGGGGGAGCGTGCGCCGGGCCTGTACGGGGCGCTGATCGCCGCCGTGGCGCTCGCCGCCCTGCTCGCCGTGCTCGCCGCCTGGCGACTGGCCCGGGTGACCACCAGGCCGCTCGGTGAGCTGGCCGGCGCGGTGGACCGGGTGGCGCGCGGAGACCTGAGCGCCCGGGTGCCGGTGCGCAGCCGCGACGAGATCGGGCGGCTGGCGAGCGCGTTCAACCGGATGACCCGGGAGACCGGCACCTACGTGACGGCGCTGACCAGCAGCCGCGACCAGCTCCGCAACCACCTCGCCGTGCTCGGCGACACGCTCGCCAGCACGCACGACCTGCAACGCATCCTGCGGGTGATCCTGGACAGCGCGATCGCCGCGACCGGTGCCCGGGCCGGCGCGGTGCTGCTGGTCGACGGCGACGGCGTACTCGTCGGCCGGTGCGTGGAGGGGCTGACCGGACGCTGGCCGACGGACGATCCGGCCGACCCGGCGACGCTGCGGGTGCCGGTCGGCGCCGGGGTGCTCGGGGCGGTGGCCGCGACCGGCGAACCGCTGCGCGGACGGTGGGCGCCGCCGGACGCGCCGACCGGGGAGCCGACCTGCGAGACGTACGTGGCGGTGCCGTTCGCCACCCCGGGCGGCGCCGAGCCGCGCGGCCCGGACCGGCCCGGCCACCCGCCCGCCGACGGCGACCCGCCCGGCTCGGCCTGTGCGGCGCTCGGCGTGCTCGTGCTCTACGACCGGGTCGGCGGGCACGAGTTCCACGACGACGACGTGGTGACGCTGCGGACGTTCGCCGGGCACGCGGCGGTCGCGGTGGAGAACGTCCGGGTGCACGAGGAGGCGCAGCGGCTATCCCTCACCGACCCGCTCACCGGGCTGTGGAACTACCGCTACCTGCGCGAGTCGATCCGCCGCGAGGTGGAGCGGGCGAACCGGTTCGGCCGGATGCTCAGCGTCCTCGCGCTCGACCTGGACCGGTTCAAGAACGTCAACGACACCTGGGGGCACGCCGCCGGGGACGCCGTGCTGGTCGAGTTCGCCCGCCGGGTCCGCGGCGTGATCCGCGAGGTGGACCTGGCGTTCCGGCAGGGCGGTGAGGAGTTCGTGGTGCTGCTGCCGGAGACCGACGCCCGGGGCGCCACGATCGTCGCCGAGCGGCTCGGCGCTGTGGTACGTGACCAGCCGGTGGCGGTCGAGGGGAGCGGCGACGAGCCGGTGCGGGTGCCGGTGACCGTCTCCATCGGCATCGCCGTCTACCCGGACCACGCGGCCGGCGGCCAGCAGGTGCTCGACGCGGCCGACGACGCGTTGTACGCGGCGAAGGCCGCCGGACGCGACGGCTACCGGCTGGCCCCGGCGCCCGATCCGGTGCCCACCCCGGAGATCCCGGTGGTGGCCGCCGGTGCCGGCCCGCCGGACGGGCTGCCCCGGGCCGGCGCGGCGGACCCGGCGGGCACCGTCCAGGGCGGCGCGTCTTCCGGTCCTCACCCGCCGCGGCAGAGCCGTGGCCGATAGTCTCGCGACATGTCGGAGCACTCAGCGAACCCCTCAGCGGCCCCCGGCCGCTCCCGCGCGGTCAAGGCCGTGATCCCGGCCGCCGGCCTGGCCACCCGGTTCCTGCCGGCCACCAAGGCGGTTCCCAAGGAACTGCTGCCGGTCGTCGACCGGCCGGTGTTGCAGTACATCGTCGAGGAGGCCGCGCAGGCCGGCATCGACGACATCCTGCTGATCACCGGTCGTGGCAAGACCTCGATGGTGGACCACTTCGACCGCCGGCCGGACCTGGAGGAACGGCTCGCCAAGAAGCCCGAGCTGCTGGCCGAGGTCAAGCGCACCGAGGAACTGGCCGCCATCTACACGGTCCGCCAGCCGGAACAGCTCGGCCTCGGCCACGCCGTCGGGTACGCCGAGTCGCACGTCGGTGACGCGCCCTTCGCGGTGCTGCTCGGCGACGAGTTCGTCAAGCCGTCCGAGCCGCTGCTGCCGGCCATGCTGGAACTCCAGGCCCGCACCGGCGGCGTGGTGCTCGCGTTCTTCGAGGTCGACCCGGCCGAGACCAGCCGGTACGGCATCGCGTCCGTCGAGCCGGCCGAGTCGGAGTACTCCGACGTCGCCGAGGTCGTCAAGGTCACCGGCATGGTGGAGAAGCCCAGCCCGGAAGAGGCGCCCAGCAACCTGGCCGTCCTCGGCCGGTACGTGCTCCCCGGGAGGATCTTCGACGCGATCCGGCGTACCGATCCGGGAAGCGGCGGCGAGATCCAGCTGACCGACGCGATGGAGCTGCTGCGTACCGAGGGGGTGCCGGTGCACGCCATCGTCTACCGGGGCACCCGCTACGACACGGGCATGCCGCTCGGCTACCTCCAGACCGTGGTGCAGATCGCCGCCGAGCGCGACGACCTGGGTGCCGAGTTCCGCAAGTGGCTGACCGAGTTCGTCAACAACGGCGACGAGACGGTCACCGCCGCCGTCCTCAACGGCATCCGCGACGCGTCCGGCGGTGCCGATACATGACCGCGACGGCCGACGCCGAGGCGGCCGCGAACGAGTTGACGCCGCTCGCCGACTACCTGGGCAGTGTGCTGCGCAGGTTACGCGCGCTGCCTCCACTCGACCTCGACCTGACCCAGGCGTACGGCAACGTGCTCGCCGAGGACGTGGTCGCCCCGCACTCGTATCCCGCCTTCGACCAGGCGGCGGTGGACGGGTACGCCGCGCGCTGGGAGGACATCTCCGGTGGGAGTCGGGGGCCGGGTTACGTCCCGGCCCCCTCCGGTATGCCCGGCGGCCGCACCATCCGCCTCAACGTGGTGGGTGACCTGGGCGCGGCGAGCTGGCGGCCGGTCCGGCTCACCCCCGGCTCGTGCTTCTCGGTGGCGGCCGGCGCGCCGCTGCCGATCGGCGCGGACGTGGTCGTCCCGGTGGAGTGGACCGACCAGGGCATGGCCGCCGTCGAGATCTTCCGCGCCCCCAAACGGGGGTACGGCCTGCGCCGCGCCGGCGAGGAACTGGTCGCCGGCACGCTGCTCGCCCGCGCCGGGGCGTACGTGTCACCGGCCCTGGTCGCGGTGTTCGCCGCCACCGGCATCGGGCACGTCGTGGTGCGGCCCAGCCCGCGCGTGGTCGTCGTGGCCACCGGCGACGAACTGGTGGACGTGGGCCGGGGCAGCCAGCCCGGCCAGGTGGTGGACACCAACTCGCACGCGCTGACCGCGGCGGCGGCGGAGGCGGGCGCGCTCGCGTACCGGGTGGGGATCTGCGACGACGACCCGGAGGCGCTGCGCGGTCTGCTGGAGGACCAGACGTTGCGCGCCGACCTGATCATCACCACCGGCGGCACCGGCACCGGCCCCGGCGACATGGTCCGCCGCATCCTGTCCCGCCGCGACGGCGGCCGGGCCGGGCCGGTCGCCTTCACAGAGGTGGCCCTCTATCCCGGAACGGCCCTCGGGTTCGGTACGGTCGGCGCCGAGGAGGTGCCGGTGGTGTGTCTTCCCGGTGAGCCCGGCGCGGCGCTGATCGGCTTCGAGGTGCTGGCCCGCCCGGCCATCCAGCTGCTGGCCGGCGCCGAGCCGGTGTTCCGGCCGAGCGTCCGCGCGCACCTGCTGGAGACGGTCTCGTCCCCGGTGGGGCTGCGCGAGTTCCGGCCCGCGCACGTGGCCGAGCGGCGCGGTGGCGGCTACACCGTGCAGCCGCTGGCCGGTGGCCCGTACACGCTCTCCGGCCTGGCCGAGGCGAACGGCCTGCTGGTGCTCGGCGAGCGGGTCACCACGGCCGCTGCCGGGTCCACCGTGGATGTGTTGTTGTTGGACCGGCGCCGGTGAGGTTCCGGCGGGCGCCGGGGTGGCCGGCGGTGCTGGTGGACGGTCCGGTGGTGCTGCGGCCGTACCGGCGTTCGGACGCCGCCTCCTGGTCGGAGATCCGGCGCGCGAACCGGGAGTGGCTGGCGCCGTGGGAGTCCCATGTGCCCGGCGGCTGGTACGAGACGAACTCGCCCGCCGCGTTCCGCCTGGTGCATGCTGACCAGCGCAAGTCCGCGCGCACCGGTGAGGGCATGCCGTTCGCGGTCTGCCTGCGTGAGAACGGGTGGGAGCGGCTGGTCGGTCACGTCAACATCGGCAGCATCGTGCGGCGGGCGTTCTGCTCCGGGTACGTGGGCTACTGGGTGGACTTCCGGGTGGCCGGTCGCGGCGTGATCCCGACCGCTGTGGCGCTCGCCGTGGACCACGCGTTCGGGCCGGGCGGCCTGCACCGGATCGAGGTGAACATCCGGCCGGAGAACATGCCGTCCCGGCGGGTGGTGGAGAAGCTCGGCTTCCGCGAGGAGGCCTACCACGTGCGGTACATGCACATCGACGGCGCGTGGCGCGACCACATCGGATATGCGATGACCGGCGAGGAAGTCGTAGCCGAGGGCGGCCTGCTGGCGCGGTGGCACCGCGTACGTGACAACCGCCGCTGAGGCGAACGCCCGGCGCGGCGCACTGTGAACCCGGTCGGCGGCCCGTAACCTCAAGTAACTGCAAGCTGTGGCAAGCGCTGCCCGCCCGCACGAAGTGCGCCGTAAACGACGGCCGACGGAAGAAGTTGCGGCGGTCTGATGCTTGCCCCGAACTTTGGTGACGGGAGGGGTGAGGGTGCCCACGTCGGTGCTCCTCGCCGTCCTCGCCGCCGCCGGTCTGCTCGCCCTCGCTCCGGCGCTGGTCCGCCGGTACGACGCCACCGAGCGGCTGGTGGCGGAGCGGGCGCAGTCGACGGCGCGGGTGCTCCAGCGCCAGCGTCGACGGCGCACCGTGCCAGGGCGGCGACCGCTGCACCCGCCGCGCTCCCTCGTCGTTACCCTCAGTGAAGACTCCGACACGGGCGGTCTTGCCCGCCCGGTCTCGGCCCCGCCGCTGCGCCGTCGCTCCGGGCGGCTCCGGCCCGTCTCCGCGGTGCCGGCGCAGTCCCGCCGACGGCACCCGCCCCGGCGGCGGCACACCCCGGCGATCTACCGCCGCCGCCGGGTGCTGGCCGCGCTGCTGCTGCTCAACGTGGTCGAGCTGGGCGGCGTGGTGCTCGTCGGACCCGGGTTCTGGATCAGCGTCTCGGTCACCGGCACGCTGCTCGTCGCGTACGTCGTACACCTGCGGCAGCGCGCCCTGGCCGAGCGCCGGCGGCGGCGCGCGGACGCCCGCGAGGCGGCCTGGCTGGCCGCCCGCCAGGCCGAGGTGCGCCGCGAGCAGGCCCGGCGCGCGGCGGCCCGGCGGGAGGCGCAGCGCCGGCTGGCCGCCCAGCGCGAGGCGGTCCGGCGTACGGCGATGGGGCTGGATCGTCCCGCGGACCTGCCACCGGCGGCGAGCGGCGGCTCGGTGTCCTACCGGCGGGCCGGCGGCCTGCGCGGGCGCCCCTACCAGTCCGGCCGGGGCGCCTGACCGCCTTGCCCGCCTCGTCGGCGCGGCCCTCGCCCGCGTGTGATCTCCAGCGGGTGGAACGCCATGGGTGTCTCCGGCCCTCCACGACGCGTCGCCCGCGGCGGGCGATCTTGGAAGGATTGGGCCCCTCTGAGGGCCGCTTTCTTCCAAGATCTACGTGCGCGGTGGGGCGGTTCGCGTCGTGGGGGCGCGACCTGTTAGCCTTGTCGCCGGCCCACCCGGTGAAAGCTGGGTGGGACCGACGCCGGTTCGCCGGCGGAGGGGCTGTGGCGCAGACCGGTAGCGCACCTCGTTCGCATCGAGGGGGTCAGGGGTTCAAATCCCCTCAGCTCCACCCAGTTCAAAGGCCGTTTCCGCTTGTCGGAGACGGCCTTTTCCGGCGGTCTCCGACAATCCGCCGGGGTCAGTCGAACAGCCGGTCGAGCGCTTCCTGTTCGAGGTCGCGCCAGCGCTGGGCGTCCTTCATCGCCTTGGTGATCTCCTTCTCGTCGAGGTGGTGGGCGCCCTCCTCGCGGATGCACGCGACGCTGAACGGCCCGCCGACCGACGGCGAGGTCCGCTCCAGCGCCTCCAGCACCCGTACCACGCCCACCACGCCGTACTCGACGGTGCGCGTGGTCATCCGGAAGTGGGACAGCAGCGCGCCGGCCTGCTGGGCCATGGGCGCTCCGGAGCCGATGGCGTGGAAGCCCACGTCCTCGTAGCGGCCGATGAGCCCGTTGGGGTTGATCTCCACGATCCAGGGATTGCCCTGGCTGAAGCCGGCCGCGAGCAGGTACGCCGACACCCCGCCGCCGCTGCCCTCGCCCGGTACGTCCGGGATGTAGTTCTCGTAGTGCTTCTTGAAGATGGGCAGGACGCGCTCCTGCAACTCGTCGCCGATGTCGGGTGCTTCGAGGATGGCGGTGGCCGAGTCCTGGAGGAGAGGGCGCAGGTCGTTGAGTACGCCCCGCGCGCCGCTGCCGCCCCAGGCGGCGCAGTCGCCCAGCGGGTGCAGCTTCTGGGCGGGGAAGCTCAGACCGCGGTCGCTCTCGGTGATCTGGGAGTCCGCACCGATCACCACCCCGTCGCTGCAGACGATGGCGAGTACGACGGTCATAGGGGTCCTCCTGAGCAGGGGTAAGGGGTAAGGCGCGAGGTACCCGGCACCCCGCCCGCCTACACCCCGCCAGGTGTCGGCCCGCTCACTGCCCGGACGAGAACGTCGTGCGCCGGCACGTTCGCCGTGTATCAGCCGCCCGGGCTGACGATGGTCACCGGGGCTCGTGAAACTGGACGGTGGCTGACCACCAGTCACCGTCGGCAGGGATCTCGTTTTGCACGACGACGTCCTGGACCTCGACGCCCGATCTTTCGCAGCGCGCAGATGTGACCCGGCCCGCGGCCGGGTAGCCGACTGGAGTCGCGTCCGTTGGTAGCCTGACGCGTCCCGTACGACAGAGGGAGTCTGCCCGGTGCTCAGCATGGTGCTGCGAAGGTTGGGCGCGGCCGGCGCGGTCTGCGTGGTGGCCGCGTGCGGACCCTCGACTGCTGACCCGGCGGATCGTTCGGCCGGCGAAGCGGTTCCCTCCACGGCCCAGGCGACCGGCACGCCCGCCACCGGGAAGCCGTCCACGATTCCGGCGACCGGCGGATCCGGCTACTCCGCGACGTTGTCGGCGCGGCTGGTGACCACTGATGCGCTGCCACCGGGCTTCACTGTGGATGTCGCGACGGTCATGGCCACGGATGCGGGCCGACAGCGCCCCGGCCCCGAGGTGCCCTGTGCCGACATGATTCCGCTGCTGTCGGCCAAGCGGCTGACCGGTACTCCGTCGGCGATGGCGGCTGCCACCGTCAGCTCCGCCGAGGGCCCCGACTACCCGTGGGTGGCGAGCGAAGTGCTCAGAACGTACGCCGACGACGGCGCCCGAGGTGCGATGGCGGACCTGCGGACGTTCATCGGCCGGTGCCCCACCGTCGCGTCACCGGGCCGGGACGGCGGCAGCCACCGTTTCGCGGTGGTACCGGGGCCGCGACTCGGTGACGAGAGCATGCGCGTCGACTCCAGCGCGACCTCCGGATCGATCACGCTGGAATGGGACAGCATCCTCGTCCGGATCGGCACCGCCTTGTTGGTCGTTCATGAGCAGGGAAACGAGCCCGGCGGCGACGATCACCTCACCCGACTCGCCGGAGCCGCGCTCCGCAGCTTCCAGACGACCGGACCCTGAGCACCCTCGGGCGATCGGCGGCAGCTCACCCCGTCGCGCTACCGAACCACCTGGTCAGCGCGGCTTCCAACGTCTGCTGATCGTCGCCCACCCAGACCACGTGCCCGTCCGGCCGCAACAGCACCGCCGGCACGTCCAGCTCGTCGCCGGTGCCGGTGACTACCCGGACCCGGTCGGCCCAGCCGTCCACCGACAGCTTCCCGGTCCCGTCCAGCAACAACCCGCTCCCGGTACGCATCAGCTCGTACAGGCGTCCCTCCCGCAGCGGTACGTCGCGCAGCCGCCGCCCGAGCAGCGCATGCCCCTCGCCGACGTCGTACCTGACACCGATCGCGGTGACCTTCTCGATCAGGAAGCGGTTGACCTCGTCGAAGTCCATGAGCTGCGTCAGCACCTGCCGTACCGCTTGTGGTCCGGGCTCGTTCGTGGTCAGCAGCATCTGCGCGCGCGTGTTCGTCAGCACGTCGGCGGCGACCGGACGCCGCTCGGACTCGTAGGTGTCCAGCAGGCCGTCCGGCGCCCAGCCGTCCACCGCCGCCGCCAGCTTCCAGCCCAGGTTGAACGCGTCCTGGATGCCCAGGTTGAGCCCCTGCCCGCCCAGCGGCGGGTGGACGTGCGCGGCGTCGCCGGCCAGGAACACCCGCCCGGCCCGGTAGCGTTCGGCCAGGCGGGTCGCGTCACCGAACCGGGACAGCCAGCGCGGCGAGTGCACACCGAAGTCGGTGCCCGCATACGCGGTCAGTTGCCTCTTGAAGTCGTCGAGCGTCGGCGGCACTGAAGCGACATCGGCCGCCGGTACGACCACCCGGAACACGCCGGGCCTGCCGGACGGGCCGAGCCCGAACCGCTTCTCGGTGCGGCGTACCTCGGTCATGATCGCGGTGATCTCGTCCGGTGGCGCCGTCACCTCCATCTCGCCCAGCAGCGTGTCGACAGTCGACGGCTCGCCGGGGAATCCGACGCCGAGCAGCTTCCGGACGGTGCTGCGCCCGCCGTCGCAACCGACGACGAACCGCGCCCGCAACGGTTCCGAGGTCTCGCCGTCGAGGTGAACCGTCACGCCGTCGCCGTCCTGCTCCAGGCCGACAACCGCACTGCGGCGCCGGATCTCGGCGCCGACCTCGGCGGCGTGGTCGGCGAGCAGCCTGTCGGTGAGTGTCTGCGGGATGCCGAGGACGTACGGGTGGGCGGTGTCCAGGTCGGCGGGCGCTGGCTTGTCGATGCCGGCGAAGAACCCCCGGATCGGGTGCGTGCCGCCGTGTTCCAGGAACCGCTCCAGCAGCCCCCGCTGGTCCATCACCTCGATGCTGCGGACGTGCAGCCCGAGCGAGCGCACGTACGGCGGCGGTTCGGCGTCCCGCTCCAGAACGAGCACGCCGACGCCCTGAAGGCGCAGCTCACCGGCCAGCATCATGCCGGTCGGCCCACCGCCGACCACGATCACGTCGAACATGCGATCCCCCGTGCCGGGTGTCAGGCGACCGTCCCCTCGGGCGGCACGAACCGACCATAGCCCTCGTGACGGCGTGCCCGGGTCTCGAAGGGCAGGCAGGCGCTCGCCTCGTTCAGACCGTCCGGCGTCCGCCGCGCCCGGCGAGCTTCGACAGCAAAACGAGCGCGCCGCCGCCGATGACGAGACCCACGACGGCGAAGGCGAGCGTCTGGAGTAGCCAGTGGGTCCCGCTGAGCAGCGACGTGGCCAGCCACACGCAGAGCAGGCCCGCCGGTGCCGACAGGACCAGGGCGAGGACGATCGCTGTGGTCCGCTGTCCGGTCGTGGCTTCCGGGTAGGTGTTCCACCGGTTCTGCATCGATCGGGTACGTCGATCCATGACGCCTCTGCTACCCGGCGGGAGGCGACAGCAACCCGGTTCAGCCGCGGCGGAACGTCCGGACCGCTGCATCAACGTCTGCCGATTGACAATGTTTGGAATCCAAACTTATTCTCGCGCTGGGCGGGTGCGCGCCCCGCCTTCCCCGTCCACGCGCCCACCCCACCACGAAGGAACCACCATGTTCCGCTCTCCCCGTACCGCCCGACTGCGGGTCGGCCTGGTCGCGGCGACCGCCGCCGCACTCGTGACAGGCACCGCCGTGATGGCGACGAACGCCCAGGCGGCGGCCGGCTGCCGCGTCACCTACACGACCGCGAGCCAGTGGCCCGGCGGCTTCACCGCGAACGTCGGCGTGACCAACCTCGGTGACCCGATAAACGGCTGGAACCTGCGCTGGACGTTCCCGTCCGGCCAGCGGATCACCCAGGCGTGGAGCGCCACAGTCACCTCCTCCGGCGCCGATGTCACCGCCACGAACGTCGGCTACAACGGCGCGATCGCCACGAACGGCAGCGTCTCGTTCGGCTTCAACGGCTCCTGGTCCGGTGTGAACACCGCGCCGACAGCGTTCTCCCTCAACGGAGTGGCCTGCACCGGCGGCGTCGTCGGGACCACCGCGCCGCCCAGCCCCACGCCCCCGGTGACCACGCCGCCGCCCACGACTCCGCCGCCCACCACGCCGCCGCCCGCCGGCAACGCCATGGCCGCTGTCGCCGCCATGCAGCCCGGCTGGAACCTCGGCAACTCCTTCGACGCGGTCGGCGCGGACGAGACCGCCTGGGGCAACCCGCGGGTCACCGAGGCGCTGCTGGACAACGTCCGGGCGCAGGGCTTCAACAGCATCCGCATCCCGGTCACCTGGAGCAACCACCACGGCGCCGCGCCGAAGTACACGATCGACCCGGCCTGGCTGAACCGGATACGCGAGGTGGTCGGCTGGGCACTCGCCGACGGCTTCTACGTGGTGCTCAACATCCACCACGACTCGTGGCAGTGGATCAACACGATGCCCACCGACCGCACAGGCGTGCTGAACCGCTACAACGCGCTCTGGACCCAGATCGCCGCCGCGTTCAAGGACTCCTCGCCGAAGCTGACCTTCGAGAGCGTCAACGAGCCGCAGTTCACCGGCAGCTCCGGCGACGCGCAGAACGCCACGCTGCTCAACGAGCTGAACACCTCGTTCCACCGCATCGTCCGCCAGTCCGGCGGCGGCAACGCCACCCGGCTGCTCGTCCTGCCGACCCTGCACACCTCCGCCGAGCAGGCCCGGGTGGACGAGTTGGTCAGCACGTTCGACACGCTCGACGACCCGAACCTGATCGCCACCGTGCACTTCTACGGGTACTGGCCGTTCAGCGTGAACGTCGCGGGGGGCACCCGGTTCGACGCGACCGTCCAGCAGGACCTGACCGACCAGTTCGACCGCGTCTACAACGCCTTCGTCACCCGCGACATCCCGGTGATCATCGGCGAGTACGGGCTGCTCGGCTTCGACCGGCACACCGGCACCATCGAGCAGGGCGAGAAGCTCAAGTTCTTCGAGTTCCTCGGCCACTACGCGCGCAGCCGCAAGCTGACCACCCAGCTCTGGGACAACGGCCAGCACTTCGACCGGACGTCCTTCGTGTGGAAGGACCCCGAGCTGTTCGCCCAGATCAAGTCGAGCTGGACGACCCGCTCCGGCACCGCCTCCAGCGACCAGGTGTACGTGCCGCGTACCGGCTCGATCACCGCCAAGAGCCTGACGCTCAACCTGAACGGCACCACGTTCCAGGGGCTGCGCCACGGCACCACCGACCTGGTCAACGGCACCGACTACACGGTCTCCGGCAGCACCCTGACGCTCACCGCGTCGGCGCTGACCCGGCTGGTCGGCTCCCGCGCGTACGGGGTGAACGCCAACCTGACGGCCCGCTTCTCGACGGGTGTGCCGTGGCGGATCAGCATCATCACGTACGACCCGCCGGTGCTCTCCAACGCGACAGGCACCACCGCCGCGTTCACGCTCCCGGCGCAGTTCCGCGGTGACCAGCTGGCCACGATGGAGGCGAAGTACGCCGACGGCAGCAACGCCGGGCCGCACAACTGGACCTCGTACAAGGAGTTCGACGTGACGTTCGCGCCGAACTACACCGGCAACACGATCGCGCTGAAGCCGGAGTTCTTCGCCGAGGTCAACGACGGCCAGCGGGTCACGCTGACGTTCCACTTCTGGAGCGGGACGAAGCTGACCTACCACGTGACCAAGTCCGGCGGAACCGTCACCGGCACGGTGAGCTGACCCCGGCGGCACGGCTCGCGGCGGCGGGCGTCGACACCGCCGCGAGCCGTCCCGGCACGAGTTCGCACCGGACCGATGAATTCCGAGGTCGGCGCCGGTCGACAGAGGCATGAAGACGCTCACGCTCCAGACCCCCGAGGTCGACCTGGTCTACGACGTCCACGCTCCCACCGCGGCCGAGGACGGGCACCGCCCCTTGTTCATGATCGGCCAGCCGATGTGCGCCGACGGCTTCGCCACGCTCGCGTCGTACTTCCCGGACCGCACAGTCATCACGTACGACCCGCGCGGGCTCGGCCGCAGCGTCCGCAAGGACGGCCGGACGGACTCGCTGCCCGAGGTGCAGGCCCGGGACGTACGCGACATCGTCGACGCCCTCGGCGTGGGCCCGGTCGACATGTTCGCCAGCAGCGGCGGCGCGGTGACGGCGCTGGCCCTGGTGGCCGCCTACCCGGACGTGGTGACCACACTCGTGGCGCACGAGCCGCCGCTGGTCGCGTTGCTTCCCGACGCCGAAGCGGTGGGCCGGGCGACAGCCGCCTGCCAGGAGGCGTACCGGAAGAACGGCTGGGGCGCCGGCATGGCGGCGTTCTTCGTCATGACGTCGTGGCGGGGCGAGTTCACCGACGACTACTTCGCCCAGCCCGCGCCGGACCCCGCCGCGTTCGGGTTGCCCGCCGAGGACGACGGCAGCCGGGACGATCCGCTGCTGTCCGACCGGTCCGAGGCGGTCACCGTCTTCCGGCCGGACGCCGACGCGCTACGCGCCGCGCCGACCCGGGTGGTGATCGCGGTGGGCGAGGAGTCGGCGGAGACGCTCACCGCGCGGACGTCGGTGGCCACGGCCGAGCTGCTGGGCGGGCAGCCAGCGGTCTTCCCGAGTCACCACGGCGGGTTCCTCGGCGAGGAGATGGGCCACGCCGGGCAGCCGGAGGCGTTCGCGCGCCGGCTGCGGGAGATCCTCGACGCCTGACCGGGCTCAGGCCCGGCGCACGTCGGTGACCATCGCCGGGTAGGGCCCGGCCGGTGTGCCGGGCCCGGCCTGGTCCGCGGGGACCACGTTCTCCATCCGCAGCCGCAGCACGGCCGGGTCGGCGGTGTCGAGGACGATCCGCCACCCCCAGCCGCCGCCGTACTCGGCGGTCAGCTCGACCGCCGTCCCGCCCGCCGCGCCGGTGAGCGTCATCGGGGTCGGCTGCTGGTGCCACGAGTCGCCCCACCAGGCGGCGAGCGAGCCCGGCCGGTCGCCGGCGGCGATCACCAGCAGCCCCTCCTGCGGGCCGTCGCCGGGATGCTCCCACGAGTACGACACGGTGGTCAGGTGCCCGCCGGCCGCGGTGGCGACTGTGAGCGCGGCCGGCGACTCGGCGAGCGGATCGGCGGGCATCAGCCGGAAGCCGTTGGTGCCGGCCCACGACCCGGTGGCGTCGGTGAGAACCATCGCCCCAGGATAGGGACGAACCCCGACAGCGGACGTCCGCCGGGCCGGGGCCGACCTCGGATGTGTGGCGGGACGCGTCAGGCGGAGAAGTTGTCGTCGGCGTCGCGGGCGTCCGCCTGGATGTGCTCGCCAGGGCGCTTGCCCCGGATCTCGTCCTGCTCACGTACTCGGTCCGCTTCGGCGTGTTCGTCCTGGTTCAGGTCACCGAGCCGCGCCCGCCCCGGACCGGCCAGATCCTCCAGGTCGTTCTTCGCGCGCTCGACGCTCATGCCGCCTCCCCGGATCGTCGCGTGGCGGCGCTCGCCGCCTGCCGCGCCGCGTCCCCGCTGACCCGGCCGGCAAACCGCCGCCACCGGCCGGGCGTGCAGTCATGCGGGCGGCAGGGCGGCGATCAGGTCCTCGGCATGCCGCAGCGTGTCCGCCAACGCGTCGCGCGGACCGTCGTCCAGCGGGATCGAACGGGCCTGCCGCACCAGCTCCCGCGCGGACTCAGGCTCGTCGAGTTGCAGAGCCAGCTCAGCCCGGTAGACCAGCGCCTCCACCTGGACGGCCGGATCGTCGGCGGCGTCCGGACGGGCCAGCGCGCCGTCGAGGATCCGCGCTGCCTGGGCGGGATTGCCGCGCGAGTCGCCCTGCACCACCGCGTTGCCCAGCGTGCGGGCCAGCCCGCCCCTGTCGTCGGTCTCGGGTGGCTCGGCCCGGCCGACGAACCGGATCCAGTTGCCGCCGGGGTCGACGATGCTGAACCCGGAATTGCCCTCCTGGTTGCGGCGGGGCCGGGGCCGGGTCATCCGGGGTACGCCGGGCACGAGCACCTTGCCGTACGTGGCTCGCATGCCGTCGGCGAAGGCCCGGTGGATGTCGACCAGGTCGTCCACCACCACCAGGCAGGAGCCGTACGAGTCGGCGGGATCGAACTGCGGCATCCCGAAGAAGTGCAGGTGGAGATCCTCCCGCCGCAGCGTCAGGTACGGGTTCGGACGCTCCTGCCGGTACGTGATCTCGAAGCCGAGGGCCTGGTAGAAGGGCGCCACGTCGTCCAGGGAGCGGCACGGCAGCAGCGGGATCGTCGTCTCGTTCGCCATGCGTCCGAGCCTGGCGACCGTGAGCCGTCATGCGCACATGGAAATGTCCGATCGGCTGCTGGCGCCGGCCGAACGGACACGGGGGCCGGTCCGCTGTGGACCGGCCCCCGTGCGAGGTTTCGCTTGGGGTCAGGGCTTCCAGGACCCGGCGGAACGGAAGCGGTGCTTGTACTCGACGACGCCGTTCTGGTCCTTCACGTCGAAGATGAGCTGCCCGCTGCGCTTGGAGCCCTCGGGCAGGTTGGTACCCGAGGTCATCAGCTTTCCGCAACCGGAGAAGGCGCCGCCGATGCCGCTCTCCTCGGTGCCGTCCGCTGCCACCCAGGTGAAGTAGAACGGGTTGATCGAACCGGTGCCCTTGGTGATCTCGGCGGTCACGTCGGCGATCAGGAACATGCCGTTCTTGGGGCCGGGCATGATCTCGGTGCAGGCGGCGTTCCTGGCCCGGAAGTTGCCGACGGTGACCTCGATGGTGCCGCGGTCGTCGTTGACGACCAGCTTGTCGCCGGCCGGCATGTTGAACGACTTGTCGTCGGCGTTGCCCGGCTGCTGCGTGCCGGTGGGAACGCCCGTCGGGGTGTCACCGGTGGGCTGGCCGTAGGTGACGCCCGGGGTGGGCAGCGAGTCGATCGCCTCCTGGGTCGTCTTCACGCCGCTGTAGATGGCGAAGATGCCGCCGCCGCAACACAGCAGCAGCAGGATCACCGCGATGATGCCGACGGTGATCCAGACCTTCTTGTTCGACTTCTTCGCCGGCGGCCCGAACGGCGCTCCGGGCGGCGGGTACGCGCCACCCGGCGGCGGATAACCACCCGGAGGCGGGTAACCGCCCGGAGGTGGGTAGGCACCCGGCTGCTGGTACTCGCCACCCGGGGGCTGGTACGCGGCACCCGGGGGCTGGTACCCGGACCCCGCCTGCGGGTACGCACCGCCCGGGGGCTGGTATTCGGACCCCGGCGGCTGGTAAGCGGCACCCGGCGCCTGGTACTCGCTGCCCGGCGGCGGGTAGGGCGTGCCCGAGGTCGGAGCGGGCGGCGGCGCGTACGGGCTGTCCGGCACCGGCGGCATCGGCGCGGTGGGGAACGCCTGCGTCGGCGGTTCCGGCGGCTGCTGGTTCGGGTCCGGTGACCCGGACGGAGGCTGAGGGTGGCTCACCGTACTCCTTGGGGCGCCTTCGGGATTTTCAGTCGCAACGACGGTACCGGCCGGGCACAACCGGGCCGGTCCTGCCTCAGCGATGAGGCAGCACGGCCGCGGTGCGGACCAGGTCGTCGTCCACGGCGAACCGGCCGGTCACCGCCGACGGGGGATCGGGCACCGGTGCGGCGGCGAGCCGGGCCGGGGCGATCTCGGCGTGGAACGTGCCCGCCTCCGGGTCGAGGACGACGCGCGCGTCGGCGAAGCCCAGCCACGTGCCGACGAGCGGGTGCCAGACCTTGTAGACGGTCTCCTTCGCACTGAACAACACGGTCGGCCAGGGCGTGCCGGACGGCAGCCGGGCCAGGTCCGCCTCCTCGTCGGGGCGGCACACCTTCCGGCGTACCCCCGGGGAGAGCGGGCGGTGCCGCTCGGCGTCGATGCCGACGGCCCGCACGTCGGTGGCGCGGGCGGCGGCCGCGGCGCAGTAGTCGCGGGTGTGGGTGATGGCGCCGACCACGCCGACGGGCCAGATAGGGGCGCGGTCGGCGCCGGCCGGTACCGGCGTGACGGGCAGGCCGAGCGCGCCGAGCGCCCGCCGGGCGCAGACCCGCCCGGCGGTGAAGTCGCGACGACGGCCGGGCACCGCGCGCTCACCCAGGGCCGCCAGTTCGGCCGGGAGCAGCTCACCGGCCCAGTCGGCCGGGCCGGCCACCGCCACGGCGACCTCGGCCGGAAGCAGATCACGCACGAGAGGTGGATGACGGGGACACGCGGTGAACGTACCGTAACGCTTGGGCGTGCCGCCGCGCTGAAGGAGTGTTGCGGGGAGGCAACCGGTGCACCACCACCCATACCCGACCCGGAAGGAGCGGCCGATGACGCCTGGTGCGGAGATTTCCGAGAGCACCGGCGAACACGTGCCGGTGATCCCCGACTGGACCTGCGGCTCGTGCGGTGACGACTGGCCCTGCGCCGCGAAACGTCATCACCTGCTGCGCGAGTACCAGGTGGACCGGGCGTCGTTGAGCGTCTATCTCGGCTCCTGCCTCGCCGCGGCGACGCAGGACCTGCGCTCCGTGCCGGTCACCGCGCTCCAGGACCGGTTCATCGGCTGGGTGCCGCGCGGTCCGCGTACCGCCGAGGCGTGAGCGCGTCCGGTGGCCGCCGCGTCGGGTTCGCGGCGGCCACCGGTTGCGGTCTCGGAGGGCGGCGGTCCTCAGGGGCGGCGTGGTCGCCGGGTGAGCCCGAAGCCGACCACGCCGGCCACGGCGGCGAGCACACCGCCCACAGTGGTCCACACCCAGCGCGATCCGGCCTCGGGGAGCCAGCCGGTCAGGTCGGTCTCCTCGTCGGCCACCGGCTCGGGCGTCGGCTCGGCGCCGAGCACGGTGCCGGCCCTGGTGTTCGGCACCAGTGGCGCGGCCAGTTCGCCGTCGTCGCCGGACGCGCCGCCGGAGTCGGTCGCGCCGACGAGCATCTCCACGTCGATCGGCAGCCCGAGGTCGGGCTCGGGCAGGTCGGTGACGGAGAGCCGGATGTAGTAGGTGCCGGGCAGCGGGTCGCCCGACCAGGGCTCGGCCCACGGCCGTACCCGGCGCAGCGTGCAGCCCAACGCGACGCTCGTCGCCGACGCGCCGGCGGTGGGGGTCTGTGCGCCCGCTGTGCACGCCTGCCGGCGGCGCAGCCCGTCGAAGACGTCGACGGTCCAGGTGGACGCGCCGCTGCGTGGCTTCGGGAACGTGACGGTGGCGGCGATCTCGTGCACCTGCCCGGCGTCGGCCCGGAACGACCAGTACAGGTGGTCGCCGGTCGACGCGCCTACCTGCACCGGCTGACCGGCGGTGACGGTGGCGGCGGTGAGGAACGAGGTGCCGGCCTTGGTGACGGTGGTCGCGCCCGGTGACGGGCTGGGCGCAGCCAGGGCCGCCGCCGGGGTGAGGGCGAGTCCGGCGGCGGTGGTCGCCGCCGCGGCGCGGATCAGCGTACGCATGCTCAGTTCGTCCTCCACGTGTGCACCCACCAGCGGGTGAGCAGTCCGGCGACCAGCCCGGTGAGCAGTCCGGCGAGTGCGAGCAGGAGCAGCAGCACCCAGCCGCGACCCAGATCCGGCCCGTCCGGCGCGGGGGAGGCGGCCACCACGTCGACGGTCAGCTCCACCGGCATGCCGGGCTGGGCCCGGGTGCCGGGCCTGGCCGCGAACGAGTTGCTGACCACCAGGCAGACGGTCCGTACCGCCTGCTCGGCGCCCGGTGTGGGCTCGGCGCTCGGGCCGTCCTCCTCCTCTTCGGCGGCCGACCAGCGCAGCCCGGCGGAGACCACGTCGGTACGCCCGCTGCCGGCGTCGACGCCCCGGACCAGTTCCCGGCCGTCCGGCGCGGTGGCGCGCAGCAGCACGCCGTAGTCCGGGTTGACCGGCCGGTCCAGCGCGACGCTCACCGAGGCGCGCAGTTCCTGCCCGGGACGCACCGGCACCCGGTACCAGCGGTGCTCGGAGAACGCCTCCCGGTCGCTGTAGACGCCGGGGGCGAGCAGCGGCGCGCCCTCGCACGCCGCGCCGCCGCCGACCACCGCCGGGGCGGCCGTGTACGTGTCCCGGGCGCGGTCGACGAGCTGCTTGATCCGGCCGGTCAGCTCGTCGGCGCTCTGCGCGGCGGTGTAGGTGCCACCGGTCGCGCCGGCGATGCAGAGCAACTGCTTGCGTACCTTCTCGTCCGGCGCCAGGCCGAGCGTGTCGACCACCAGGCGGGTTCCCTGGGCGGCCAGCTCGCGGGCCACCTCGCACGGGTCGGGCGGCGCGCAGGTGTCCTCACCGTCGGTGATCAGCACGATCCGGCGGGCGGTGCTGCCGGTGCCCAGGTCCTGCGCGGCGGAGCGCAGCGCCAGCCCGACCGGGGTGAAGCCGGTCGGGCGCAGCCCGGCGACGGCGGCCTTGGCCTGGGTGCGGTCCACCGGGCCGACCGGCACGATCTGCTGGGTGTCCAGGCAGCCCTGCTTCTTGTCCTTGCCCCGGTAGGTGGCGCCGAGCACCCGGATGCCGAGCTGTGTCTCGTCCGGCAGGGCGTCGACCACCTCGTTGAACGCCTGCTGGGCGACGGAGATCCGGCTGCGGCCGTCGATGTCGCGGGCCCGCATCGACCCGCTGACGTCGAGGACCAGCTCGACCTTGGGTGGTTCGGCGACGGGCTCGGTGGTCTCGTCGTCGGCCCCGGCGGGGCTCGGCCCGATCAGCGCGGCCGCCGCCAGCAGTCCGATGAGGACGGTCGTCGATCGTCTCTTGTTGATCACCGGGCGGAGTGTAGTGGGATCCACTTTGGAAGATCATCCGGGGCGGAGGTGCCGGCCGGGGTCCGCTTTCCGGCGCCCGCCGGGCTGGCATGGCCGCGCCCGGCCACCCGCCATCAGCTGCACCATGTAACCTTTCGGCCGGTGGTGCACTCGTCGGAAATCTGACCGGCCCGCACCCGTTGTGCGGTTGCCGGAGTGTGGTTAAGCTCTGTCTTGCGCGCCCCAATCGCCCGCTTCCCCCGTGGCAGGCGATCGGGGCGCGCTTCTTTGTGCCCGGCGCCGTGCGGTGCCGGCGCCCGGCACCGCGCGTCAGATCCAGCGGCCGTCCAGCCACATCCGCGCCGACCAGTCCGCGTACGGCAGCACCCGGCCCACGAAGATCGGGTAGAAGTACGCGAAACAGAGCGCCACGAGCAACACGTACGCGCCCGCGATGATCCCGCCCACCAGACGGCGGTCGTGGACCTGTTGCGGGTCCGGTGGCACGGCCGTGTTCGTCACCGGCGCCGGGGTGGCGATCGCGCCGAGCACGTAGACCACCGCGAGCACCAGGAACGGCACCGCCGGCGCGGCGTAGAAGGAGAACATCGTCCGCCCGTCGAGGGCGAACCAGAACCAGGGCAGCAGACCGGCGGCGACGCTGAGCAGGATTGCGCCCGCCCGCCAGTCACGCCGGGCCAGGCCGAGCCAGGCGGTCGCGGCCAGCGCCGGCAGGAACGACCACCACAGCAGCGGCGTGCCCAGCAGCAGCACCTCCGAGGCGCAGCTCGGCGCGCCGCAACTGC
This sequence comes from Micromonospora sp. WMMB482, assembly GCF_019038635.1. Taxonomy (NCBI): domain Bacteria; kingdom Bacillati; phylum Actinomycetota; class Actinomycetes; order Micromonosporales; family Micromonosporaceae; genus Micromonospora; species Micromonospora sp. WMMB482. The sequence continues at coordinate 3,185,895 of NZ_JAHOPD010000020.1, forward strand.
CGTCCCCGGACCAGTGGAACGCCACCGGGCGGCCGAGCAGCAGCCACTGCCAGGGCCAGGACTGGTACTTGTGCGGGTCGTCGAGTTGGGTGTGGAAGCCGTACGCGGCCTTGTGGTACTCCCACAGGTTGATCAGCGCCCCGACGACCGGGGTGTCGCTCAGCTCCGGGTTGTTCGGGTAGCGCTCCGCCAGGCGGTAGTAGCCGTCCTGCCCGAGCAGCCAGCCGGACCACGTCGCCACGTAGGTCACGAGTATCAGCGCACCCGCGGCGAGCAGCCACGGCAGCTCGTCGAGCACCGCGTCGCGCCACGGCCGGCGTACCCCGGACGAGCGGCGGACGCCCACCTCCCAGAGCAGGACCAGCAACGCGAACGCCGGCACGAAGTAGAGCGCGCTCCACTTCACCGAGCAGGCGCAGCCGAGCAGCACGCCGGCCGCCAGCCGCCACCACGGCCAGTCCCGCCAGCCCGACGACGGCCGGCCGGCCCTGCCCGGCTGTGCCGGGTCGAGCCCGTCCTCCAGCGCCCGGGCCCAGCGCCGCCGCCGGGCGTCCCGGTCGAGCACCAGCGCGCCGAACGCGGCGAGCACGAACAGGAGCAGGAAGATGTCGAGGATGGCCGTGCGGGACAGCACCAGGTGATAGCCGTCGAGCGCGAGCAGCAGGCCGGCCGCGCAGCCGAGCACCGTGGAGCGGAACATCCGCCGCCCGATGCGGACCAGCAGCAGCACCGACAGCGTGCCGGCGACCGCCGCGCCGAACCGCCAGCCGAACTCCGGCGCGGTGGTGATCAGGTGGCCCGGCACCGAGACGCCGCTGTCCGCGTCCTGGTAGCCGAAGGCCCACTCGCCGATGCCGATCATCCATTTGCCCAGCGGTGGATGCACCACGTACGAGGGGCCGTTGTCCTTGTAGTTCCACTCGAAGCCGCGGTCGATCAGCCCGTACGCGTCCTTGGCGTAGTAGGTCTCGTCGAAGATCTTCCCGGGCGGGAAACTGAGCCCCACGAAACGCAGGATCGCCGCGACGGCCACCACCACCGCTGTCGCCAGCCACGCCTGACCTCGGCCGATGCTGTCGTCGACGGTGGCGAGCCGGCGCCGCACGGCGGCGGGGAGCCCGCGCCCGGCGCCGTCGCCCCGGTCGGTGGTGGAGGGGTCCGGGTTCGCGCTCTGTGCTGTCGACGCACTCGTCACCCGGCGATCGTAGGCTGCGAGGGTGCCCGGTGGCGTCTGTCGTCCCCGAAATTGGTACGACCGTCGATGAAGGAGCGCGTGCCGTGGGGGAAATGTCCGAGGTAGGGCGGCTCGTGTTGCTCGGCGCGCCGCTCGGCAACCCGGCCGACGCGTCCGCCCGGTTCCGCGAGGTGCTGGCCGCCGCCGACGTGGTCGCCGCCGAGGACACCCGGCGGCTCACCCGGCTGGCCCGAGACCTGGACGTGACGGTCCCGGGCCGGATCGTCTCGTACTTCGAGGGCAACGAGGAGCGGCGGACCCCCGAACTGGCCGAGGTGCTCGCCGCCGGCTACACGGTCGCGCTGGTCACCGACGGCGGCATGCCGAGCGTCTCCGACCCCGGATACCGGCTGGTCCGGGCCGCGCTGGACGCCGGGGTGCCGGTCACCGCGGCACCCGGGCCGAGCGCCGTCACCACCGCGCTGGCGCTGTCCGGGCTGCCCTGCGACCGGTTCTGCTTCGAGGGCTTCCTGCCGCGTACCCCCGGCGCCCGCCGTTCCCGGCTGCGCGCACTCGCCGCCGAGGAGCGCACGCTGGTGTTCTTCGAGGCGCCGCACCGCATCGCCGGTGCGCTCGCCGACCTGGCCGAGGCGTTCGGATCGGACCGGCCCGCCGCGCTCTGCCGCGAGCTGACCAAGACCTACGAGGAGGTCGTCCGCCGGCCGCTCGGCGAGCTGGCCGAGTGGGCCGCCGAGGGCGACCCCCGGGGCGAGATCACGCTCGTCGTGGCGGGCGCGCCGGCCACGCCCGCGGTCCGGCCGGACGACGAGACGCTGCGCGCCGCGGTGGCCGAGCGCGAGGCGGCGGGGCTGTCCCGCCGGGACGCGATCACCGAGGTCGCCACCGCGTACGGGCTGCGGCGGCGCGAGGTGTACGCCGTCGTGCACCAGTGAAAGGAAGGGCCCCCTGTTAACGCCTCCGGTGGAGGAAGGGCCCCCTCTTAACGCCTCACCTCACCAGGCGGCGGCCAGGAAACCGACTGTGATCAGCAGCGGCCCGGCCAACGCCAGGCCGACCGCGCGCCGCCGCTGCCGTTCGTCGGCGAGCCGTGTGGCCCCGGTCCACCTGGCGATCCCGGCGGCGCAGCCGGCCACCAGGGACAGCCCCAGCAGCCAGTGCAGGTGCCGTCCGGCGCCGGTGTCCGCGTAGGCGGTGGACCCGTCCGGCCCGGTCATCCGCGCGCGCAGCGAACTGCCGGTGTCGGTGCGCCCGGCCGGGACGCCGCTGACGCGTACCCCGTGGGCCTGGAACCGGTCGCCGTCGGCGGAGAAGATGCCCCGGCAGCGCTGGGTGAGCCCGCCGCCCGCGCACTCGGTGATCATCACGGTGCCGCCGGTCGAGTGCCCGGCCGCCAGCCAGAACGGCCCGGCGCTCACCCAGGCGAAGAACGCGGCGAGCAGGCTCAGCGTCAGCAGCACGGCCAGCCCGGCGGCCGGGCTCGGCGGCACGGGCGGGCGGACGCGTTCCCGCCGCGCGGGTGGCCGGCCGGGGCGGGGGCGCGGCTCGTCACGCAGCGGCGTGCCGTCCCAGTGCACCTCCTCGATCGGGGCCCAGCCGCCGGACGGAGCGGTCTCGCGCTGCCAGCGCGGCTGGCGTACCGGCACCCGGTTCGGCACCGCGTCCACCGGCGCTCCGGTGGTCGGCTCCACCTCCACCGGCGGGTCCGCCGGGTCGAGCCGTGGCTGCGGGGCGACGGGCCCGGCGGGCGGCATTGGCCGCGCCGCCCGCCGGGTGGCGGCGGCCGACGGCTCGGGCGCAGCTGGTCTGCTGGTCACGATGTTCATTTCACACCGGTAAGTCTGGCTTGTCGGGCAGCTCACGCCGCGTGTCGGCGACAAATCGGACGTACGGGCGGAGCGCGCACCCCATTGGTTCGCGGCACACCCACGGCAATCACTAGGCTTGCTGCCCATGAGTCACGTTCTCGCCGCGGTCGCCTGGCCCTACGCCAACGGCCCGCGCCACATCGGCCACGTATCCGGATTCGGCGTTCCCTCCGACGTCTTCTCCCGGTACATGCGGATGGCCGGTCACGACGTGCTCATGGTCTCCGGCACCGACGAGCACGGCACCCCGATCCAGGTGCAGGCCGACGCCGAGGGGGTCACCCCGCGCGAGCTGGCCGACCGCTACAACCGGGTGATCGCCGAGGACCTGCGGGCGCTGGGCCTGACGTACGACCTGTTCACCCGCACCACCACGCGCAACCACTACGCGGTGGTGCAGGAGCTGTTCACCGGCCTGTACCGCAACGGCTACATCGTCCCGAAGGTCACCACCGGGGCGATCTCCCCGTCCACCGGCCGGACGCTGCCCGACCGCTACATCGAGGGCACCTGCCCGATCTGCGGCTACGACAGCGCGCGCGGCGACCAGTGCGACAACTGCGGCAACCAGCTCGACCCGATCGACCTGATCAACCCCAAGTCGAAGATCAACGGGGAGACGCCGGAGTTCGTCGAGACCGAGCACTTCTTCCTCGACCTGCCCGCCCTGGCCGACGCGCTGCGGCAGTGGCTGGACAACCGCGACGGCTGGCGCCCGAACGTGCTGCGGTTCTCCCGCAACCTGCTCGACGACCTCCAGCCCCGGGCCATCACCCGGGACCTGGAGTGGGGCGTGCCGATCCCGCTCGACGACTGGCGCGACCGCCCGGACAAGCGGATCTACGTGTGGTTCGACGCGGTCATCGGCTACCTGTCCGCGTCCATCGAGTGGGCCCGGCGCACCGGCGACCCGGAGGCGTGGCGCAAGTGGTGGTCGGCCGACGGTCAGGGGAAGGACGCCCGCTCCTACTACTTCATGGGCAAGGACAACATCGTCTTCCACTCGGTGATCTGGCCGGCGCTGCTCGGCGGCTACTCCGGTGAGGGCGCCCGCGACGGCGAGCCCGGCGAGCTGGGCCGGCTCAACCTGCCCACCGAGGTCGTCTCCAGCGAGTACCTGACCATGGAGGGGCGGAAGTTCTCCTCCTCCCGCAAGGTGGTCATCTACGTCCGGGACTTCCTGGAGCGCTACGACGCCGACGCGCTGCGCTACTTCATCGCGGTGGCCGGCCCGGAGAGCAACGACACCGACTTCACCTGGGCCGAGTTCCTGCGCCGCAACAACGACGAACTGGTCGCCGGCTGGGGCAACCTGGTCAACCGGTCGGTGTCCATGGCGGCGAAGAACTTCGGCGCGATCCCGCCGGTCGACCCGGCCGGGCTCACCGACGCCGACCGGGCTCTGCTGGACACCGCGAAGGCCGGCTTCGCGGTCGTCGGCGACCTGATCGCCCGACACCGGCAGAAGCAGGCCATCGGCGAGGCGATGAAGGTCGTCGCCGAGGCCAACAAGTACCTCTCCGAGCAGGCGCCCTGGAAGCTCAAGGGCGACGACGACAAGCCCCGCATGGGCACCGTCCTGCACGTCGCGCTCCAGGTGGTCAGCGACGCCAACACGCTGCTCACCCCGTTCCTGCCGCACTCCGCGCAGAAGATCCACGAGCTGCTCGGCGGCACCGGTGTGCACGCGCCGATGCCGGTCGTCGAGGAGGTCGACGACCTCGACGGCGGGCCGTCGTACCCGGTGCTGACCGGTGACTACACGGTCGGGGCGCGCTGGGAGTCCGTACCCCTTGAGGTGGGCCGGCCGCTCGCGGCGCCGAAGCCGGTGTTCCGCAAGCTCGACCCGTCCATCGTCGAGGAGGAACTGGCCCGCCTGGCCGGCTGAGCACACGCGCGGACCGCGGCCCGGGGATCTCCCCGGGCCGCGGTCGTCCGCCAGGTCAGGCGGTCGCCATGCTCGGCTTGCCGATGAACTCCATGATGGCCTTGTTGACCTCGGTGGGATGGGTCCACGGCGTGCCGTGCGGCGCACCCTTCAGCGTGACCAGCTTGGCGTCGGACAGCATGTTCACCAGCCGCTGGCCCGTCACCGGGTACGGCAGCACGTTGTCCTTGTCGCCCTGGATGATCAGCACCGGCACGTCGATGTTCGGCAGGTCACCGCGGAAGTCGGTCTGCCAGGCGTCCACCGAGTCGTGGGTGCCCTTGGCCGACGCCTGCGCGCCGATCTGCCAGTGCGCGTGGTACGCCTCGTCGCTGACCAGCTTCCCCCGGTTCTCGCTGGCGTTGAAGAACGCGTCGCAGAACTGGGTCAGGTAGGCGAACCGGTCCTGGATGATCGCCTTCTGGAACCCGTCGAACATGCTCTTGTCGACGCCCTCGGGGTCGTCCGGCGCCTTCAGCAGGTACGGCGCCAACGGGGCCATCATGACCGCCCGGTCCACCCGGTCCGACCCGTACGCACCCAGGTAGCGGGTCACCTCGCCGGTGCCCATGGAATGCCCGACCAGGATCGCGTTGCGCAGGTTCAGCTCGGTCATCAGCACGTCCAGGTCGGCCGCGAACGTGTCGTAGTCGTAGCCCATGGCCGGCTGCGCGGAATTGCCGAACCCACGCCGGTCGTACGTGATCACCCGGTATCCGGCGTCCAGCAGCGGACCGCTCATCTTCTCCCAGGTCGCCCCGTTGAACGGGAAACCGTGGATCAGCACGATCGGCTGGCCGGAACCGTGATCCTCGTAGTACAGGTCGATGGGTGCGGAGTTCTCCGTACCGACGGTGACGAAAGGCATGTCGGGATTCCCCCTCGCGCGGGCTTCTCGGACCCCCCACGCCTTCCCGACCTGCCCTCGTCTATTCGTGGCGGGCCGGATAGGGCAGGTCCACCACCCGGTCGTCGGTCAGCTCGGCGCCGGGCGCCCAGACCTCGTAGACACCCCGTTCCAGGCACTGCGCGCCGGTCGCGGCCACCCCGTCCGAATCCGGGCGGCGCAGCCGCAACCGCAGCCAGCCGCCCTCCTCCCGAAGCACCAGGCACGGCACCCCGCGCCAGACCGCCGTACGCACCCGCCGGGCCGCCGCGTCCACCGGGTACCGGGCCGCCCGGGTCATCGCCAGCACCCGGAACCCGCCCGGCTGGTCGGCCACCGCCTCGTACTCCGACCCGGCGTACGTGCCGACGAGCCGGGTCGAGCGCGGCGCCTCGCCGGTCGGCACGTACTCCTGGTCGGCGGCCAGACCGGGCACCGCGGCGAGCAGGTGCCGCCACTGCGGCCCGGCCAGGCGCAGCCAGCCCCGCTGCTCCGCCTGGTAGGTGTACAGCACCACCTCCACCCCCTCGGCCGGGTAGGCGAGCAGCGTGGCGTTCGCCGGCATCGGCAGGTCGGCGAACTCCCGAGTGACGAACTCCGGTACGAGCTGCGCGCTGCTCGGCACGAACCCGGTGCCCAGCACCGGCGGCCCGAGCCGGTCCCGGGGCGGCAACGCCATGAGCCCCCGGTGCGCCGGGCCCACCGGCACGTCGTAGTCGGCCGGGTCGGCGGCCCGCCAGCGCAGCGCGTACGCCACGTCGCCGCCCTCGGAGTCGCCCCGCAGCACCGCCATCCCCGCCGGTGTCCGCAGGTGCGCCACGTCGTGCTCCCGGTAGCAGAAGCCGTGCGGCAGCCAGCCGCGCACGTACCCGGCGAGCTGCCGGGCGGAGAGCACCTTCACCATCCGGGTACCGGGCCGGACCACCGCCGACGCCCGCACCGCGGCGAGCGTCGGATCGGCCGCCGCGCCCGGCTGCTGGCTGAGCTGGTGCAGGTACGCCCACCCCCGGTCCCGGTGCACCGGCATCAGCAGCGGCGCGTCCGTGTCGTCCGCCGGCCCGGCGCCCCCGTGCACCGCGTCCACCTCGGTCGCGTGCACGAACCGGCGCCACGGATAGCCGTTGCCGGGCCGGGGACACCACTCGAACCCGGGCGTCTCGTCGGCGCTGAACAACTCGTACGCCGCGCCCCTGGCGATCTCCTCCGCCGGATGCACCCGGCCGCCGTACGTCACGCGTAGCCCGGCCCGGTCGGAGGCGGGCCCGCCGGCCTGGTCGGTGACGGTCACTCCAGGACGCTAAGCCCGCCAGATGTGGGGCGCGTGAACAGCCGGTGGCGGTCCGGGAACGCCGCACCGGGCCGGTGTGTGATGCTGGCCGCGATGACCGAGCAGACCGAGACCCGCAAGCAGCGCGCCGCCCGCCGGGCCGGGGAGTTCCCGCCCGCCCCCGAGCCGCTGCCCGTACCCGTGCCGGACAGCCACACCCACCTCGACATCACCGTCGGCGAGTTCGGCACGCCTCCCGGCGGCGCATCCGGCGACGACCCGGTGGCCGCCGCGATCGACGTCGCCGCCCGCGCCGGCGTGGACCGCCTCGTCCAGGTCGGGGTGGACGTCGACTCGTCCCGGTGGAGCGCCGACGTGGCCGACCGGTACGCCCCGGTGCTCGCCACCGTCGCACTGCACCCGAACGAGGCGCCCCGGCTGACCGACCTGGACGAGGCGCTGCGCGAGATCGAGACGCTCGCCGGGCGGGACCGCGTCCGGGGCGTCGGCGAGACCGGCATGGACTTCTTCCGTACCGGCGAGGAGGGGCGGGCCGCGCAGGAGGAGAGCTTCCGGGCGCACATCGCCATCGCCAAGCGGCACGGCAAGGCGCTCGTCATCCACGACCGGGACGCGCACGCCGACGTGCTGCGCGTCGTCGATGACGAGGGCGCTCCGGACACCGTGGTCATGCACTGCTTCTCCGGCGACGCCGACTTCGCCCGCGAGTGCGTCCGGCGCGGCTTCCTGCTCAGCTTCGCCGGCACCGTCACGTTCGGCAGCGCCGCCGCGCTGCGCGAGGCCGCCGCCGTCACCCCGCCCGCGCAGATGCTCGTGGAGACCGACGCGCCCTACCTCACCCCGATGCCGTACCGGGGGCGGCCCAACGCGTCGTACCTGATTCCGCTGACGGTCCGCTTCCTCGCCGGGACCACCGGCACCGACCTGGACGCCCTCTGCGCCGCCCTCTCCACCAACGGTGAGCGCGCGTTCGGCCCGTGGCGTTAAGAAGGGGCCCCTCCATATCGCGAGGCGTTAAGAAGGGGCCCTTCCTTCCCCGCGGAAGGGGGCGCTTACGCTACGGGGCGTGACCGGACTCCTCGGCCCGGCGGAGATCCGGGAACTCGCCGCGCGCCTCGGCGTCACGCCGACCAAGAAACTCGGCCAGAACTTCGTGCACGACCCGAACACGGTGCGCCGGATCGTCACCACCGCCGGGCTGACCCCGGACGACGTGGCGCTGGAGGTCGGCCCTGGGCTCGGCTCGCTCACGCTCGCCCTGCTCCCGGTCGCCGCGCACGTGCACGCGGTGGAACTCGACCCGGCGCTGGCCGCCGCGCTGCCGGAGACCGCCGCCCGCTTCGCCGGGACGGCCGCCGGGCGGCTCACCGTGCACCCGGCCGACGCGCTGCGGGTCACCGCCGCCGATCTGGGCGGCCCGGCGCCGACCGCGCTGGTGGCGAACCTGCCCTACAACGTCGCCGTGCCGGTCGTGCTGCACCTGCTCGCCGAGCTGCCCACGCTGCGCCACGGCCTGGTGATGGTGCAGAAGGAGGTCGCCGACCGGCTCGTCGCCGGTCCCGGCTCCAAGGTGTACGGCATCCCGTCGGTCAAACTCGCCTGGTACGCCCGCGCCCGAGCCGCCGGCAAGGTTCCGCCGAACGTGTTCTGGCCGGTGCCCAACGTCGACTCCGGTCTGGTCGCGTTCACCCGGCGTGAGCCGCCCCGGCCGGACGTACCCCGGAAGACCGTCTTCGCAGTCGTCGACGCCGCGTTCGCGCAGCGCCGCAAGACGCTGCGGGCCGCCCTGGCCGGCTGGGCCGGCGGCGCGGACCGGGCCGCCGCCGCGCTCACCGCCGCCGGCGTGGACCCGGGCGCCCGGGGCGAATCGCTCACCGTCGAGCAGTTCGCCGCCATCGCCGCGTCGGCCCCGGACGCCCCCGGCGGCGAGCAGTAGGCTGGCGCCGTTGTCCGACCCCTCGCCGAGGAGCTGACCGTGCCGAAGCCGTTCGACATCCGCCCACGTCCGGTGGAGTCCGCCCGGTGACCGAGGCATGGCGACCGGAGGACGAGGACGGGCAGCGGCGCGGGTCCAGCGGCCCGGTCAAGGTGCGGGTGCCCGCCAAGGTCAACCTGCATCTCGGCGTCGGACCGCTGCGGCGTGACGGCTACCACGAGTTGAACACCGTCTACCACGCGATCTCCATCTACGACGAGCTGACCGCCCGCCGTGGCGACACGCTCACCCTCACCATGGAGGGCGAGGGCGCCGGCGAGCTGGCCCTGGACGACACCAACCTGGCGCTGCGCGCCGCGCACGCGCTCGCCGGCTACGCGGGCGTCGCCCCGCACGCCCGGCTGCACCTGCGCAAGCAGATCCCGCTCGCCGGCGGGCTGGCCGGCGGCAGCGCCGACGCCGCCGCCGCGCTGGTCGCCTGCGACACGCTCTGGGGCACCGGGCTGTCCCGCGACGAACTCGCCGGCATCGCCGCCGACCTCGGCTCCGACGTGCCGTTCCTCATCCACGGCGGCACCGCGCTCGGCACCGGCCGGGGCGAGGCGGTCAGCCCGGTGCTGGCTCGCCCCACCTCCTGGCACTGGGTGGTGGCCATCGCCGACGGCGGCCTGTCCACCCCGGCCGCGTACCGGGAACTGGACCGGCTGCGCGACACCGGAGCCGCCGGCACGCCGCTGGGCAGCACCGACGCGCTGCTCGCCGCCCTGCGCCAGCGTGACCCCCGGGTGCTCGCCGCCACGCTCGGCAACGACCTCCAGGACGCCGCGCTGACCATGCGCCCGTCGCTGGCCGAGACGCTCAAGGCCGGCGAGGCCGCCGGCGCGCTCGCCGGTATCGTCTCCGGCTCCGGTCCCACCTGCGTCTTCCTCGCCACCGGCGAGGCCGACGCGGTCCGGATCGCCGCCGAGATCACCGCCGCCGGGGTGTGCCGGGAGGCCCGCGTCGCGCACGGTCCGGTCGCCGGCGCCCGCGTCGTCTGACGCCCCGTACCCTTGACTCAGGCGTCCCGGGCCCCCGGGACGCCTGAGTCGTGAAGGGTGGGGTCAGTGGCCAACATCGTCAACCTGGACCGGGTGTCCAAGGGGTACGGCGCCGCCGGGCCGCTGCTCACCGACGTCTCGCTCGGCCTCGACGACGCCGACCGGGTCGGCGTGGTCGGCCTCAACGGCGCCGGCAAGTCGACGCTGCTGCGGCTGCTCACCCGCACCGAGGAACCCGACGACGGCCGCGTCACGCACCGCCGCGACCTGCGGGTGGCCTGGCTGCCGCAGCGCCTCGACCTGGCCCCCGAACTGACCGTGCGGGACGTCGTGCTCGGCACCGCCTGGCTCGGCGAGAGCATGGGCGCCGAGCACGAGTGGGCCGGCGACGCGGGGGTGCGCGCCATCCTCGACGGCCTCGGCATGCCCCACCTCGGCCTGGACACGGCGGTCGGCCCGATGTCCGGTGGCGAACGCCGGCGGGTCGCGCTCGCCGCGCTGCTGGTCCGCGACGCCGACCTGCTCGTCCTCGACGAGCCCACCAACCACCTGGACGTCGGCGGCGTCGACTGGCTGGCCCGCCACCTCGTCACCCGCAAGGGCGCGCTCGTCGTGGTCACCCACGACCGCTGGTTCCTCGACGCCGTCTGCACCAGCACCTGGGAGGTCGCCGACCAGACCGTCCGGGCGTACGAGGGCGGCTTCGCCGCCTGGACGCTGGCCCGCGTCGAGCGGCAGCGCGTCGCCGCCGCCACCGAGGCCCGCCGGCAGAACCTGCTCCGCAAGGAGATCGCCTGGCTGCGCCGGGGCGCCCCGGCCCGCACCTCCAAGCCCAAGTTCCGCATCGACGCGGCGAACGCGCTCATCGCCGACGTGCCGGAACCCCGCGACACCATGTCGCTGCAACGACTCGCCACCGCCCGGCTCGGCAAGCAGGTGTACGACCTCGAACACGTCCGGCTGCACGCCGGGCCGAAGGAGATCCTGCACGACACCACCTGGCAGGTCGGCCCCGGTGACCGCGTCGCCGTCCTCGGCCACAACGGCGCCGGCAAGACCACCCTGCTGCGGATGCTCGCCGGGGTGACGGACCCCGACGGCGGGCGCTTCGCCGCCGGGCAGACCGTCCGGCCCGCGTTCCTGTCCCAGGAACTCGCCGAACTCCCCGGCCACCTGCGCGTGCTGGAAGCCGTCGAGGAGGTGGCCCGGCGCGTGCAACTCGGCGACCGGGAGATCAGCGCCGCCCAGCTCGCCGAGGTCTTCGGCTTCGACGACAGACGGCTCTGGACCCCGGTGAGCGACCTGTCCGGCGGCGAGCGCCGCCGCCTCCAGATGCTGCGGCTGCTCGCCGGGGAACCCAACGTGCTGCTGCTCGACGAGCCCACCAACGACCTGGACACCGACACGCTCGCCGCGCTGGAGGATCTGCTCGACTCGTGGCCCGGCACGATCGTGGTGGCCAGCCACGACCGCTACCTGATCGAGCGGGTCACCGACGTCGCGTACGGCATGTTCGGTGACGGCCGGCTGGTGCACCTGCCCGGCGGCGTCGACGAGTACCTGGCGCGCGCCGCCGCGGCCGGCGGCCCGGCGCCCGCCGACCTCACCCCGGGCACGGCGGCGCCGGCCCGCGAGGGCATGTCCGCGGCCGAGGTACGCGTCGCGAAGAAGGAACTCAACCGGCTGGAACGGCAGATCGCCAAGCTCGAACAGAAGGAGGCGGGCCTGCACGAGCAACTCGCCGCGAACGCCACCGACTACGCCCGGGTCGCCGAGCTGGACGCCCAGCTCAAGGAGGTGCGGGCCGAGCGGGACCGCACCGAGGAGACCTGGCTGGCCCTCGCCGAGGAGCTTCCGGCCGGCTGACCTGCCGGCGAGGTGGGGGGTGTGCGGCGTCACTGTCCGGCGTACGGGACAATCACCGGTGGAACCCTCGTCCGAACGGTCTTTTGGAGACGCAGAGATGGCCCACACCCCCGTCAACCACCCCGCGCGGCCGATCTACCGGGCGATCGGCGGGCTCGTTGGTCTGTACTTCGTCGTCTTCGGCGGCCTCGGCGTCATCGCCAGCGCCGGCAACGACTTCCTCGCCCAGGACGACACCAAGGTCCTCGGCCAGGGCACCAACATGGCGTTCTCGCTGCTGTCGGTGCTCCTCGGCGTCGTGATCCTGGTCGGCACCGCGATCGGCCGCAACCTCGACGTGGCGATCAACCAGTGGCTGGCCTACACGCTGATGGTGGTCGGCCTGGCCGCGCTGGCGTTCCTCCAGACCGACGCCAACATCTTCAACTTCTCGATCATGACCGACGTCGTGGTCCTGACGCTGTCGCTGGTGCTCCTGATGGTCGGCATGTACGGCAAGGTCGGCACCGACGACGAGCACGAGGCCTGGCAGAAGGCCCGCCTGGTGCTCTGATCCCGCCTCGTACCGAAGGCCCGGCGCGCTGCGCCGGGCCTTCGCTGTTCTCCGGACGGGAGCGGACAACCCGGGCGACAATGACCCCGAATCAGTCACACGGCTGGAGGGCATCATGGCGCACTTCCCGGTGAACCACCCCGCACGGCCGCTCTACCGGGTGCTGTCCGGGCTCATCGGCCTCTACATCCTGATCTTCGGTGTCTTCGGCGTCTTCCAGACCTGGGGTGAAGGACTGTTCGGCCGGGACAGCGACTGGGCGCTCGGCCTGCGCACCAACCTGGCCTTCTCGCTGGTCTCGGTGGTCTTCGGTGCGGTCCTGCTGGTCGGCGCGTCCCGTCGCGACAACCTCGGCCACTACATGAACCTCACCGCCGGGGCGGTCTTCCTGGTCACCGGCATCCTGATGATGTCGGTACTGCAGACCCCGGCGAACTTCCTGAACTTCTCGATGTCGACGGTCATCGTGTCGCTGCTGTTCGGGCTCGTCCTGCTCGCCACCGGCCTGTACGACAAGGTCGGCACACCCGAGCACGAAGAGGAGGAACGGCAGCGCCGCTACCACCCCATCGGCGAGCGCTGAGGCGGCTCAGCCGCGGGGGATCGGCCCCGGCTTCGACTCCAGGTGCGACAACCCGTTCCAGGCCAGGTTCACCAGGTGCGCCGCCACCGTCTCCTTGCGCGGCTTGCGCACCTCCAGCCACCAGCGGCCGGTCAGCGCCACCATGCCCACCAGCGCCTGCGAGTAGAGCTCCGCCAGTTTCGGGTCGTACCCCCGGATGGAGAACTCGCCCGCCAAGATGTGCTCCACCTGGTGCGCCACGTCGTTCATCACGCTGCTGAAGTTGCCCGTCGCCGACATCAGCGGGGACTCCCGGACCAGCACCCGGAACCCGCTGGTTTCCTCCTCGATGTAGGTCAGCAGCGTCAGTGCCGCCTGCTCCAGCAGCTCCCGTGGGTTGCCCGCGGTCAGCGCCGTGGTGACGCGGTCCAGCAGGGCGCGGACCTCCCGGTCCACCACCACCGCGTAGAGCCCCTCCTTGCCGCCGAAGTGCTCGTAGACCACCGGCTTGGAGACCTTGGCGCGCGCCGCCACCTCCTCGATCGAGGTCGCGTCGAAGCCGCGCTCGGCGAAGATCTGCCGGGCGATCGAGATCAACTGCTCGCGTCGCTGCGTCGCGGACATCCGCACCCGGGAGGGCTTCGCCGCCGGCACGGGCCGCCGCCGGGCGCGTTCGCTGCCGGAAACGTCGGTCACCCGTCCATCCTGCCAGGCGCGACGCTCGCGGTCAGACCGGTCGCTGTCGTACACAGGTTCTAATCTGCGCCGGTGACCATCGATGACGAGTCCGACACCCGCCCGCCTCCTTATCGAGGCTGGAAGCCGGAGCTGCACGCGCAGGCGCTAGCCCTGCGACGGGCCGGCTGTCCGGTGGGGGAGATTGCGAGGGTGCTCGACGTCTCGAAGTCCACGGCATGTCTGTGGACTCGGCATCTGCCGCTGGATCCGGAGCTGGTGCGCCGCCGGCGGCGAGCCGCCCAGCGGGCGCGCGCCGACGCTCAGTGGAACGCGCACCGGGTGGCACGGGACTCGGCCCGGGCCGAGGTGGTGGCCGCGGCCACGGGCTGGGTCGGGCGGCTCGACCGGCGCGAGCTGTTGCTGATCGGGGCGGCGATCTACTGGTGTGAAGGTGGCAAGGCGAAGCCCTGGCGCCCGAACGACTGCAGGATCAAATTCGTCAACAGCGATCCACTGCTGGTGATGCTCTTCCTGCGCTTCCTGGATGCCGTCGAGGTTCCGGTCCAAGACCGAAGGTTTCGAGTGAGCATCCATGAGACGGCGGACGACGCGGCGGCGGTGCGGTGGTGGGCGGCCCGCGTGGGCGTGCCTGCGGAAAGCTTCCAGCCCACCACGATCAAGAGGCATCGGCCGCTGACTGGGCGCAAGAACGTCGGCGTCGACTACCACGGCTGCCTGACCGTGTACGTCGTCGGCGGTGTCCGGCTCTACTGGCGGATCGAGGGGATCATGAAAGGAATGAGCGATGAAGATCCACCTCGTGGCCGGTAAGGTGTAGGCAGCCGGCGGGCAGGTTACTATTTGCCCGTTTTCGACCATCCCGGGTCGTCTAATGGCAGGACGTCAGGTTTTGGTCCTGATTATAGGGGTTCGAATCCTCTCCCGGGAGCTTCTGCTGTTTGCCCTCCGTCGCGTGGTTAGCATGACCGCGAGACTGTCGCCGTCCCGACGGGAGCCACGTCGTGTCCCAGCCCCACCTCCGCACCGTTGTCGTGCTCGCCGCCGGTGAGGGCAAGCGGATGAAGTCGTCCCTGCCCAAGGTGCTGCACCCGCTGCTCGGCCGTACCCTGCTCGGTCACGTCCTCGCCGCGGCCGGTCCGCTCGGCGCGGACCGCACGGTGGTCGTGGTCGGCCACGGCGCCGACCAGGTCCGGGAGCACCTGTCCGAGGTCGCCCCGGGTGCCACGCCGGTGCTCCAGGAGCGCCAGCTCGGCACCGGGCACGCGGTCCGCATCGTCCTGGACGCGGTGCCGGACGCCTCCGGCACCGTCGTGGTGATCAACGGCGACGTGCCGCTGCTGCGGCCGGAGACGGTCCAGGCGCTCGTCGAGGCGCACGAGGACGCCGCCGCCGCGGCCACCGTGCTCGCCGCCGAGGTGCCCGACCCGACCGGCCTGGGCCGGATCGTGCGGGACGTGCAGGGGCAGCTGGAGCAGATCGTCGAGGAGCGCGACGCCACCCCCCAGCAGCGCGCGCTGCGGGAGATCAACGCGGGCATCTACGCGTTCGACGCGGCCCGGCTGCGGGAGGCGCTGGGCAAGCTCTCCACCGACAACGACCAGGGCGAGGAGTACCTGACCGACGTCTTCGCGCTGCTGCGCGACGCGGGGGAGCCGGTGGCGGTGCACCGCGCCGCCGACCATGTGGAGACGCTCGGCTGCAACGACCGGGTCGAGCTGGCCGCGCTGCGCCGGCTGCTGCGGGACCGGGTGAACGAGGGCTGGATGCGTACCGGGGTCAGCATCCTCGACCCCCACACCACGTGGATCGACGTGACGGTGACCGTCGAGCGGGACGCGGTGATCGACCAGAACACGCAGCTCCAGGGCGCCACGACGGTCGGCGAGGGCGCGCTCGTCGGCCCGGACACCACGCTCGTCGACACGGTGGTGGGCGCGGGCGCGAGCATCGTGCGCAGTCACGCGCTCGGCGCCGAGGTGGGCCCGCAGGCGAGCGTCGGCCCGTACGCGTACCTGCGTCCGGAGTCGCGGCTGGGCCGCAAGGCGAAGGTCGGCACGTTCGTGGAGACCAAGAAGGCGTCGATCGGTGACGGGTCGAAGGTGCCGCACCTGTCGTACGTGGGCGACGCGACGATCGGCGACCACAGCAACATCGGCGCGGCCACCGTTTTCGTCAACTACGACGGGGTACGCAAGCACCACACCACCATCGGCAGTCACGCCCGTACCGGAGCGGACAACATGTTCGTGGCGCCGGTTCGGGTCGGCGACGGGGCGTACACGGCTGCGGGTTCGGTGATCACCGGGGACGTGCCGCCGGGCGCGATGGCCGTGGCGCGTGGTCAGCAGCGCAACGTGGAGGGCTGGGTGCTGCGCAAGCGGGCCGGTACGGACGCCGCGGAGGCGGCGCGGCGGGCCGGTGAGGGTGAGCCGGACGCGGGCGGCGCCGCAAGCGAAGGTGACTGAATCCACGGGGATCGGCGGGCCGTGGGTGGATCGCTGAACCGGGGGCATACTGCAACCGAACAGTCCCCGGCCCCACCGCCGCCGGGTACCACCGACATACGGGAGCAGACGGGCCCATGGGCAGCATCGTCGCCGAGAACCGCAAGAGCCTGATGCTCTTCTCCGGGAGGGGTTTTCCGGAGCTGGCCAAGGAGATCGGTGAGGTGCTCGGCGTCGCGCCGACGCCGGCCGACGCGTACGACTTCGCCAACGGCGAGATCTTCGTACGGTACAAGGACTCGGTCCGTGGCTCGGACGCCTTCGTGGTGCAGTCCGTGACGCACGGCGTGAACACCTGGGTCATGGAGACCCTGATCATGGTCGACGCGCTGAAGCGCGGCTCGGCCAAGCGGATCACCGTGGTCCTGCCGTTCTACCCGTACGCGCGGCAGGACAAGAAGCACCGCGGCCGGGAGCCGATCTCGGCGCGCCTGATCGCGGATCTCCTGAAGACCGCCGGCGCGAACCGGATCCTGACCGTGGACCTGCACACCGCGCAGATCCAGGGCTTCTTCGACGGCCCGGTGGACCACCTGTTCGCGATGGACGTGCTGGCCGAGTACGTGGAGCACAAGTACGCGGGCCGGCCGATGACGGTGGTCGCGCCGGACTCGGGCCGGGTACGCGTGGCCGAGCGCTGGACCGACCGGCTGGGCGGCTGCCCGCTGGCGTTCATCCACAAGACCCGCGATCCGCTCAAGCCGAATCAGGTGGTGGCGAACCGGGTGGTCGGTGAGGTCGAGGGCCGGGTGTGCCTGATCGTGGACGACATGATCGACACCGGTGGCACGATCACCAAGGCGGCGGACATCCTCAAGGAGCAGGGCGCGGCGGAGATCGTGGTCGCCTCGACCCACGCGCTGCTGTCCGACCCGGCGACGGAGCGGCTGAAGAACAGCCCGATCAGCGAGGTCGTGGTGACGAACACGCTGCCGCTGCCGTCGGAGAAGCAGCTGGACAAGCTGACCGTGCTGTCGATCGCCCCGCTGCTGGCGCGGGCGATCCGGGAGGTCTTCGACGACGGCTCGGTGACCACCCTGTTCGGTGGCCTGAGCTGAGCACGCCGGTCCGGCCGCCGGAGAGTCTCCGGCGGCCGGGCCGATGCCCTGCGGACCCGGCGGGGCGGTGATATGGGGGACTGCCGGAGAGCCGGGAAATCCCTCGGGTAGACTGGTGCGGTTGCCACGGCGAGGGTGCCCGGCGGGCTGCTGACAAGCACCGCACGGAGGCGCCGTCATCGACGCGGTGCTCCGGGCGGTCGTTCATGACCCTAGCCCCAGCGAGCCCCTCGCCCAGCACCGCCAGACGACAAGCCGCCGCAGCGAAGCATCAGGAGTTTCCCCGTGTCCGAGGTAAAGATCAGCGCCGAGCCCCGTACCGAGTTCGGCAAGGGTGGTGCCCGTCGTACCCGCCGGGCCGGCAAGGTGCCCGCCGTGCTGTACGGCCACGGCGAGAAGCCCAAGCACATCGCGCTTCCGGCGCGGGAGTTCGCCGCCGCGATCCGCAAGGGCGGCGCGAACCAGCTCTTCGCGATCGAGGTCAGCGACGGCACGCAGGTGCTGGCGCTGCCCAAGGCGATCCAGCGTGACCCGATCAAGGACACCTTCGAGCACGTGGACCTGCTGCTGGTCCGCCGGGGCGAGAAGGTCACCGTCGAGGTTCCGGTCCAGCTGACCGGTGAGGCCGCGAAGGACACGCTTATCGTGCACGACCACGACACGCTGTCGGTGACCGCCGACGCGACCAAGGTGCCGGACCACCTGGAGGCGTCGATCGAGGGCGCCGAGGTCGGCACCCAGATCACCGCCGCCGACGTCGAGCTGCCGGCCGGCGTCGAGCTGGCCACGGACGCGGAGACGCAGGTCGCCTCGGTGACCGCCGCCCCGACCGCCGAGCAGCTCGAGGCCACCCTGCCCGAGGTCGAGGAGGCCACCGAGGAGGCCGAGGCCGAGGTCGGCGAGGAGACCGCCGAGGCACCCGAGGGCGCTCCGGCCGCCGAGGGCGAGGAGACCCCGGCCGAGGCGAAGACCGAGGCCTGACCGGTCCGCAAGGCTGTGCGACAGGCGTCCCCGGTTCCCGGGGGCGCCTGTCGGCGTATCGGGACGGCTGGTCGGGCGAGCGAGCGGGAAGGGGCGTCGGGTGACGGACGAGGCGGGGCCGTGGCTGGTGGTCGGCCTGGGCAACCCCGGCCGGGAGTACGCGCACAACCGGCACAACGTCGGGTTCATGGTCGCCGACCTGCTGGCGGGCCGCGTGGGCGCGAAGTTCGGGCGGCACAAGCGCGCGATGGCCGAGGCTGCCGAGGGGCGGCTGGGCTTCGGCGGGCCGAAGCTGGTGCTGCTGAAGCCGTTGACGTACATGAACCTCTCCGGCGGTCCGGTGGCCGGGCTGGCGCAGTTCCACAAGATCCCGCCGGCGCACGTGATCGCGGTGCACGACGAGCTGGACATCCCGTACGGGCAGGTGCGGGTGAAGTGCGGCGGCGGCGAGGGTGGGCACAACGGCCTGCGCTCGATGTCCAAGTCGCTCGGCACCAAGGACTACGTGCGGGTGCGGTTCGGCATCGGGCGGCCGCCGGGCCGGCAGGATCCGGCCGACTACGTACTCTCGGATTTCTCCTCGGCGGAGCGCAAGGAGCTGGAGTTCCTGGTGGACCGCGCGGCGGACGTGGTGGAGTCGGTGGTTCTGAAGGGCGTGGAGCCGACGCAGAACCTGTACCACGGGGGTTGACCGGCGAGGCGGAGCCCGGCCGGTAGCCTCGGGCGACGGGAGCGAAGGCGGGTGAGGGGAGCAGCATGGGCAGTCCTCCGATGATCGACGGTGGGTTCGCCCGGTGGCTGGCGTCCCGGGCCGGTCAGGGGCTGACGGCGCTGCGCGCGGAGATGGGCTTCGCCGACGCGGGCGCGCTCCGGTCGGCCGGCGACAAGGTGTCGCACGATCTGATCCGGACCGAACTGGCGAAGTGGCGGCCGGCGGACGCGGTGCTGTCCGAGGAGGACGAGGGTTCGCGGCTGGCCTGGACGGCGGAGGTGACCGACGCGGCGCTGTCGCGCCTGACCGCCGACCGGGTCTGGATCATCGACCCGCTGGACGGTACCCGGGAGTACGCGGAGGAGGGGCGCGCGGACTGGGCGGTGCACGTGGCGCTCTGGTCGCGCAACGCGTCGACGCCGCACGGTCTGGTGGCGGGCGCGGTGGCCCTGCCGGCCCAGCACCGGGTGCTCGGCACCGACCACCCGCCGGCGTACCCGCCGATGACTGTGGAGGCGGCCACCGGGGGTGGCGCGCGGGTCATCCGGTTGGCGGCCAGCCGTAGCCGTCCACCGGTTTTCCTGACCGACCTGGCAGAGGACGTCGGCGCTCATCTGGTCCCGATGGGCTCGGCGGGCGCGAAGATCGCCGCCGTGGTCACCGGTGAGGTCGACGCGTACATCCACGCGGGCGGTCAGTACGAGTGGGATTCGGCTGCTCCGGTCGCTGTGGCGACGGCCACCGGTCTGCATGCTTCCCGGATCGACGGTTCTGCGCTGAAATACAACGGGGCCGACCCGCGCCTACCGGATCTGCTGGTCTGCCGCAAGGATCTCGCGAGTCGGTTGCTTGCAGCGTTGCAGCGGCATTCCGGGTAACCTGAGCGTTCTTCTTCACGAGTCCGACCTGAAAGGTCTGGAATCCGATGTACGGATCCGAGCGAATCGAGTTCGTGTCATGACGTCCCCCGCCGCGTACCAGGTGTCGCACCTCGACGCGCTCGAGGCGGAGAGCATCTTCGTGATGCGCGAGGTCGTCGCCGAGATGGAACGGCCGGTGCTGCTGTTCTCCGGCGGCAAGGACTCGATCGTGATGCTCCGGTTGGCCCAGAAGGCGTTCGCGCCGGCCAACATCCCCTTCCCGGTGATGCACGTGGACACCGGGCACAACTTCCCCGAGGTGCTCGACTACCGCGATCAGCGGGTGGCCGAGCTGGGCCTGCAGCTCATCGTGGCGAGCGTGCCGGAGGCGCTGAACAAGGGTCTGGTCCGCGAGTCCGCCGACGGCATGCGCAACCGGATCCAGACGCCGGTGCTGCTGGAGGCGGTGGAGAAGCACCGCTTCGACGCGCTGTTCGGCGGCGCCCGGCGCGACGAGGAGAAGGCACGGGCCAAGGAGCGGGTGTTCAGCTTCCGCGACGAGTTCGGCCAGTGGGATCCGAAGAACCAGCGTCCGGAGCTGTGGGCGCTCTACAACGGCCGGCACCACCCGGGCGAGTCGATCCGGGTGTTCCCGCTGTCGAACTGGACCGAGCTGGACGTCTGGCACTACATCGAGCGGGAACGGATCCCGCTGCCCTCGATCTACTACGCGCACGAGCGCGAGGTGATCGAGCGCGACGGCATGTTCTACGCGGTGAACGAGTTCTTCCGGGCGCGCGCCGGTGAGCAGTCGTTCAAGGCCCAGGTGCGGTACCGGACCGTGGGTGACGCCTCCTGCACCGCGGCGGTCCGTTCGGACGCCGACACGGTGGAGAAGGTGATCGAGGAGGTGGCCGCCACGCGGATCACCGAGCGCGGCGCGACCCGCGGCGACGACCGGGTCAGCGAGGCCGCCATGGAGGACCGCAAGCGAGAGGGCTACTTCTGATGAGCGTCGAGACCCTGGCCCCGGCCGAGAGCGAGACCGCGCGGCCGATGGACCTGCTGCGGTTCGCCACCGCGGGCAGCGTCGACGACGGCAAGTCGACGCTGATCGGCCGTCTGCTCTACGACACCAAGTCGCTGTTCAGCGACCAGCTCGCCGCCGTCGAGGCGGTCAGCGCCGCCCGGGGCGACGAGTACACGAACCTGGCGCTGCTCACCGACGGCCTGCGCGCCGAGCGGGAGCAGGGAATCACCATCGACGTGGCCTACCGCTACTTCGCCACGCCGCGGCGGAAGTTCATCATCGCCGACACCCCGGGGCACATCCAGTACACCCGGAACATGGTCACCGGCGCCTCCACGGCCGACCTGGCGCTGATCCTGGTGGACGCGCGCAAGGGTCTGGTGGAGCAGTCCCGCCGGCACGCGTTCCTCTGCTCGCTGCTGCGGGTGCCGCACCTGGTCCTGTGCGTGAACAAGATGGATCTGGTGGACTGGTCGCAGGAGGTCTTCGAGCGGATCGCGGACGAGTTCACCGCGTTCGCGGCGAAGCTCGACGTGCCGGACCTGACGGTGGTGCCGGTCTCCGCGCTCCAGGGCGACAACATCGTCACCCGCTCGGAGAACATGCAGTGGTACGAGGGCCCGTCGCTGCTGCACCACCTGGAGCGGGTGCACATCGCCTCGGACCGCAACCTGGTCGACGTGCGGTTCCCGGTGCAGTACGTGATCCGGCCGCAGTCCACCACCGTCACCGACTACCGGGGCTACGCCGGTCAGGTGGCCTCGGGCGTGCTCAAGCCGGGCGACGAGGTCATGGTGCTGCCGTCGGGCTTCACCAGCCGGATCGCGGCGGTGGAGACCGCCGACGGCCCGGTGGACGAGGCGTTCCCGCCGATGTCGGTGACGGTCCGGCTGACCGACGAGCTGGACATCTCCCGCGGCGACATGATCTGCCGTCCGAACAACGCCCCGACGGCCGTGCAGGACATCGAGGCGATGGTCTGCTGGATGGACGAGACGCGGCCGCTGCAGGTCGGCGGCAAGTACGCGATCAAGCACACGACCCGCTCGGCGCGGGCGATCGTGCGCGGGCTGCACTACCGGCTGGACATCAATTCGCTGCACCGCGACGAGACGGCCGGTGAGCTGAAGCTCAACGAGATCGGCCGGGTCCGGCTGCGGACCACGGTTCCGCTGCTGGCCGACGAGTACCGCCGCAACCGCACCACGGGCGGCTTCGTGATCATCGACGAGTCGACGAACCGTACGGTCGGCGCCGGCATGATCGTCGAAGCCGGCTGACCCCTGCATGTAAGGAAGGGCCCCTTCTTAACAGGTCACTGTTAATAAGGGGCCCTTCCTCTACCGCAGGCGTTAATAAGGGGCCCTTCCTCTACCGCAGGCGTTAATAAGGGGCCCTTCCTCTACCGCAGGCGTTAATAAGGGGCCCTTCCTTACACCTCACCCCAGGCGGGTTGCTCCATCGGCCGGCAGGACGGTGAGCGTGCCCGGAGCGGTGAAACCGCGCTCGGCGTACGCCTCGGTGACGGCGGCGGCCACCGTGTCGGCGGCGCCCGCGTCGACCAGGGCGAGCACGCAGCCGCCGAAGCCGCCGCCGGTCATCCGCGCCCCGTACGCCCCGGCGGACAGCGCCGCCTCGACCGCGGTGTCGATCTCCGGCACGGTGACCTCGAAGTCGTCGCGCATGGAGGCGTGCGAGGCGGTCAGCAGCGGACCGGTGTCGCGGACCCGGCCCGCGCGCAGCAGCGCGACGGTGTCGAGCACCCGCTGGTTCTCGGTCACCACATGCCGGACCCGGCGGCGGGTCTCGTCGTCGTCGAGGCGGGCCAGCGCGGCGTCGAGGCCGGCCACCATGACGTCGCGAAGCGCGGTCACCCCGAGTGCCGCGGCGGCCTGCTCGCAGCTCTTGCGCCGGGCGGCGTACTCGCCGTCCGCGTGCCGGTGCGGCGCCCGGCTGTCGATCACCAGGACGGCCAGCCCGGTGCCGTCCAGGTCGAACGGGATCTGCTCGACCTCCTCGGTGCGGCAGTCGAGGAAGAGGGCGTGCCCGGCGCGGCCGCGGATCACCGCGGACTGGTCCATGATTCCGGTGGGCGCGCCGACGTAGTCGTTCTCGGCCCGCTGGGCGAGCCGCGGCCACCGGCCGGCGGGCAGGTCGAGCCCGCCGAGGTCGACCAGCGCGGCCAGCACCGCCGACTCGATCGCCGCCGACGAGGAGAGCCCGGAGCCGACCGGCACGTCGGAGGCGACGGCGAGCCGCGCGCCCGGGACGTCGTGGCCGTCGGCGCGCAGCGCCCACACCATCCCGGCCACGTAGGCGGCCCATCCGTCGACCCGGCCGGGCTCGTCGGCCTCGGCCGCGCCGAACTCGACCGGCTCGTCGTCCAGCTCCGACCAGACGGTCCAGCGTCCGCCGGGGGCGGGCGCGGCGGCGACCACGGTACGCAGCGGCAGCGCGAAGGGCAGTACGAAGCCGTCGTTGTAGTCGGTGTGCTCGCCGATCAGGTTGACCCGGCCGGGAGCCGCCCAGCGGCCCGCGGGCTCGGCGCCGTACCGCTGCCGGAAGCCGGCCGTGGCGCGGTCGGCGACGTTCATGAGGCACGCCCCGCGACGTGTGCCCGGTAGAACGCCCAGGCGTCGCCGACCATGTCGTGCAGGGTCGCCTTCGCCGGCGTCCAGCCCAGCTCGTCGCGGGCCAGCGCGGAGGACGCGACCAGCTCGGCCGGGTCGCCCTCGCGGCGGGGGGCCACCTCGACCGGCACCGGGTGCCCGGTGACCTCGCGGACCACGTCGACCACCTGCCGGTTGGTGAAGCCGTTGCCGTTGCCGAGGTTGTAGATCCGGTGCCGGCCCGGGGTGGCCGCGTCCAGCGCGAGCAGGTGGGCGCGGGCCAGGTCCTCGACGTGGATGTAGTCGCGTACGCAGGTGCCGTCGACAGTGGGGTAGTCGTCGCCGAAGAGCTGGAGCTTCTCCCGCCGCCCGGCGGCCACGTCGAGCGCGATCGGGATGAGGTGGGTCTCCGGGTCGTGCCGTTCACCGATGGCCAGCCCGTCGCGCAGGTACGCCCCGGCGACGTTGAAGTAGCGCAGCGAGACGGCGGCCAGGTCGTGCGCGACGGCCTCGGAGGTGAGCGCCATGTCGACGGCGAGCTTCGTCGCGCCGTACGTGCTGGTGGGGGCCTTGACGGCGGTCTCCGGGATGGGCAGCTCGGTGGGGTTGCCGTAGACGGCGGCGGTGGAGGAGAAGACGAGCCGGGGCACCCGGGCGGCGCGGACCGCGTCGACGAGCGCGATCGAGCCGACCGTGTTGGTGTGCCAGTACAGCTCGGGGCGGATCATCGACTCGCCGGCGGCGATCAGCGCGGCGAAGTGCAGCACGCCGTCGAACCCGGCGTCGGGGGTGAGCACCCGGGCGGCCTCGTGCACCGGCAGCTCGACGTGGGTGGCGTCGGGGGCGAGGGCCTCCCGGTGACCGGTGCGCAGGTCGTCCAGCACGGTCACCTGGTGGCCGTGGTCGAGCAGCATCCGGGTCACCACGCTGCCGATGTAGCCGGCGCCGCCGGTGACGAGCAGTTTCACGTCGGTCCTCCTGCCTGGGCCGCGTCCCGCGGCGGCCGTACCGTGATCACCCTACGGCTGGGGGCTGCGTCACGGCTGTCGAGTTGAGCCCGCCTCTATTCCACCATAATCCTTCACGATTGAACAGATACGCACATTCGGCCGAGCGTGCCGCCGCCGCTGTCTACCATCCTTCTCATGCGGGAGGGTGGTGGTCCCGGGCCCCGGCGGCGACCGTCGGGGCGGCCCCGACGCGAACCCGGCCCGTTGGCCCGCACCGTGGCCCGTCTCGTGGTGCGCGGCGCCGACGGCGCGACCCGCCTGGTGACCGCCCTGCTCGGGGCCAGCCCCACCGCCGGGCGGGAACGGATCAGCGAAGCCGAACTGCGTGACCTGGTCGCGGCGAACACACTGCTCGACCCGGACGAACGGCGGATCATCGACGAGGTGCTGGTCGCCGGCGCCCGGCTCGTCCGCGAGGTGATGGTGCCCCGCACCGAGGTGGTCTTCCTCAGCGCGGCGCTTTCGCTGGCGCAGGCCCAGCGGCTGGTCCGGGCCGACCCGCACACCCGCTACCCGGTGGCCGACGGCACCCAGGACGACGTGGTCGGCATGGTGCACCTGCGGGACGTGCTGCTGCGCCCGGAAGCGGACCGGCCGCTGCTGGTCGGCGACCTGATCCGGGAGGTGAAGCGCCTGCCGGACAGCAAACGCGTGCTGGCGGCGCTCACCGAGATGCGCCGGGAGGGCCACCACCTGGCCGTCGTCGTCGACGAGTACGGCGGCACCGCCGGCATCGTCACCTGCGAGGACCTGGTCGAGGAACTGGTCGGGGAGATCCGGGACGACGAGCACGGCCCGCTCGAACCGGAAGCCGCCGGCCTGCCCGCCGTCGTCGACGGCCGGCTCAACCTGACCGACTTCGCCGAGCGCACCGGTGTGCCGCTGCCCGCCGGGCCGTACGAGACGGTGGGCGGGTTCGTGATGGCGGCCCTGGGCCGGCTACCGGTCGCCGGCGACGAGGTGCCGGTGCCGCTCGACGCGGCCACCGGATCGGTTCCCGCCGATCCGGCGGGCTGGCTGCTGCGGGTGCTCACACTCGACGGCCGGCGGGTCTCCCGCCTGGCGGTCTCCGCCGCACGGCTGCCCGAGCCCCGGCGTGAGGTGAACGGTCCGCTTCCGCCCGTACCCGCCCGATCCACCGGCCCGTCATGACGGATGCCGGGGCTTGCTGACAGAATTGCCGCCATGTCCGACGTACCCGCCCGCCCGCGCGTCTTCTCCGGCATCCAGCCGACGGCCGACTCGTTCCACCTCGGCAACTACCTGGGCGCGCTGCGGCACTGGGTGGCGTTGCAGGACAGCCACGACGCCTACTACTGCGTGGTCGACCTCCACGCGATCACCGCCGGGCACGACCCGTTGGTGCTCAAGCGCCGCAGCCGGTTGGCCGCCGCGCAGCTGTTCGCGCTCGGCCTGGACCCGGAGCGCAGCACGCTGTTCGTGCAGTCGCAGGTGCCCGAGCACTCGCAGCTGGCCTGGGTGCTCGGCTGCATCACCGGCTTCGGCGAGGCCGGCCGGATGACCCAGTTCAAGGACAAGTCGCAGAAGCAGGGCAGCGAGCGGGCCAGCGTCGGCCTGTTCACGTACCCGATCCTCCAGGCCGCCGACATCCTGCTCTACCAGGCGAACGCGGTGCCGGTCGGCGAGGACCAGCGGCAGCACCTGGAACTCTCCCGCGACCTGGCGCAGCGGTTCAACTCGCTGTTCGGCCGCACCTTCACCGTGCCCTCCCCGCACATCGTGAAGGACACCGCGAAGATCACTGACCTCCAGGATCCGACGGCCAAGATGTCAAAGTCGTCGTCCTCCCCGGCCGGCATCATCGACCTGCTGGAGGATCCGGCCCGGTCGGCCAAGAAGATCCGTTCGGCGGTCACCGACACCGGCCGTGAGATCGTCTTCGACGCCGAGGGCAAGCCGGGCATCAGCAACCTGCTGACGATCTACTCCGCGCTGTCCGGCCGCTCCATCGACGACCTGGTCGCCGCGTACGACGGCAAGGGCTACGGCGACCTGAAGAAGGATCTCGCCGAGGTGGTCCGGGCGTTCGTCGCGCCGATCCAGGACCGCACGAACGGCTACCTGAACGACCCGGCCCAGCTCGACAAGCTGCTGGCGCGGGGCGCGGAGAAGGCCCGGTCGGTGGCCGCCGGGACGCTGCGGGACGCGTACGAGCGGGTCGGTTTCTTCCCGCCGGTGCGGTTCGAGTAGCGGCCCGGACGGGCGGGAGCGGGTGACGCAGCCGGTGGCCGGAGGGGTGGCGCGCGACGTGGCGGGCAGTGGCACGGCGCCGGGCGGCGCGGACACGATCCAGATCGGGATCGCGGTCGACGTCCCCGAGCCCTGGGGTGGGCTGCTCACCCGCCGCCGGGTCGAGGCCGGCGACCCGCTCGCCGTCCCCGCGCACGTCACCCTCCTCGGGCCCACCGAGATCCCGGTACGCGCGCTGCCCGCCGTCGAGGAGCACCTGGACCGGGTCGCCGCCACGCACCTGCCGTTCACGCTGCACCTGCGCGGCACCGGCACGTTCCGCCCGGTCACCCAGGTGGTGTTCGTGGCGGTGGCGGCCGGGATCAGCGAGTGCGAACTGCTGGCCGCCGCGATCAACTCGGCCCCCGAGCTGCGGCGCGAGCTGCGTTTCCCGTACCACCCGCACGTCACCGTGGCGCAGGACGTGCCACCCGAGGTGCTCGACAAGGCGTACGAGGACCTGGCCGACTTCTCCGCGTTGTTCCAGGTGGAGGCGTTCACGCTGTTCTCGCACAGCGGGGCTACCCGGTGGCAGCCCCGCCGCGACTTCCGGCTCGGCGGCCGAAGCTGAACATCCGACCGGCCGGGGCCCCTCCGCCACGGGCGGAGATCGGCGAGGATGACGGGGTGAACGTCTTCGGCCGGATCGAAGCGGCGGCGGGGCGCCGCATCGACGCGGCCCGGGGCCGCTCGTCGGTCTTCGACCACGTCTGGCGGGCGGGGACGCTCTACGCCGACCTGCTCGCCGGGCGGCTCGCCGCCGCCATCGCGTACTACGGCTTCTTCGCCGTGTTCGCGCTCGCGCTCGTCGCGTACTGGATCTTCGGGGCGGTGCTGCGGGACAACGAGGAGGTCAGCCGCGGCGCGGCCCACTTCCTGGAGGAGAACCTGCCCTTCCTGGACCCGGTGCAGATCGCCGAGAGCAGCGGCACCGTCGGCGTGGTCGGCCTGGTCATCCTGGTCTTCACCGGCATCGGCTGGGTGGAGGCCATCCGCTCCTCGCAGCGGCTGATGTACGGCTTCAACCAGCAGCCCGGCAACCTGGTGGTGCGGCGCCTGGTCGACCTGGGCGTGCTGGTCGCGGTGTTCGTGCTGCTGTTCGTCTCGGTCGCCGCCGTGGACGCGCTGGAGTCGCTGCTGCGCTTCCTGCTGCGCAGCACCGGCTCGGTGGGCCTGACCACGATCAGCGCGGTGCTGAGTGTGCTCGTCAACGCCGTGCTCGCCGCCGCGCTGCTGCTCGCGGTGCCCCGGCTGCGGATGAGCCGGCGTCGGCTGCGCCCGGCGGTGCTGACCGTCGCCGTCGGGATCACCCTGCTCAACACCGTGGGGCGCTACTACGTGGTACGCACCGAGCGGAACCCCGCGTACACAGTGGTCGCCACCGCCGTGGGCCTGCTGCTCTACCTCTACCTGCTCAACCAGCTGGTGCTCTTCGGCGCCGCGCTCGCCGCCACCAGCCGGTACGGCCGGGTGGTGGACCTGGCCGAGGGCGGTGCCCGGGAGGTGGACGTGGAGGCGGACGTGCTCGAAGAGGAGACCGAACCGGGCACGCCGGGGGGAGCGGGATGAGCGCGCGGATCCGGATCGACGCAGAGTCGGCGGTGCCGCCGTACGAGCAGGTGCGGGCGCAGTTCGCCGCCCGCATCGGCGACGGGCGGCTGCCGGTGGGCACCCGGCTTCCGGCCGTGCGGCAGCTCGCCGCCGACCTCGGGCTGGCGGTGAACACCGTGGCGCGGGCGTACCGGGAGCTGGAGGGCGCCGGGCTGGTCGAGACGCGGGGCCGGCACGGCACAGTGGTCGCACCCGGCCGGGACGACGCCACCGACCGGTTGCAGCGGGCCGCCGCCGAGTACGCCGAGCAGGCGCGCCGCCTGGGTGTCCCGCCGGAGCGGGCGGTCGCCCTGGTCCGTGCGGCGCTGGACGCCGGTACGCGTGGCTGAGGGTGGTCCCCGAAGCGGGGAGAGTCCGATGATTGCGTTCCCCGGGCCGATGCGCGCCGACCATGATGGGCCGGTGGGCGCACTCGTGACACTGGACCTGCCGGACGACTCGCCGATCCGGGGCCTGCCGTGGATCATCACGTTCGGCCCGCTCGGCGCCGAGGACGACTGGGAGCCGGTGGTCTGCGGCCCGTACGAGCGACCGCACGCGCTGGCGCTGGCCGAGGCGGTGGTGGCCGACGAGCAGTTGATGGCGGTGGTGGAGCCGCTGCTGCCGGCGCTCACTCCGGAGGAGATCCGCGGTGAGATCGCGGCCGCGCAGATCGCGGCCGAGGACGAGGCGGCGCAGGTCGACCAGGCGGACCTCTACGGCGACTTCGAGGACGTCATCGACGAGGAGCTGGAACGAGCCGCCGAGCGTGAGCCGGAGCCCGAGCCGGCGAGGGCACCCGACCGGGAGGAGATCCGGGCCGGGTTCGCCCGGATCGCCGCGCTGCTCACCACGAAGGGCGGCTGAGGACGCTCAGCGCCACCGATGGACACCGGCCCCCCGGGAGCGCACTCCCGAGGGGCCGGGGCCACCTCACCCCCCACCACAAGGGGTCGGCAGCCCAGCCGCCCGTCGGCGCGGGGCACAACGGACGGCCAGGTCGTTCGCGGGTTACCCGGCTCAGCGCCGTTCGAACCACGCAGCCGCGTCCACCGGCAGGACGTGCCCGTCGCCCCGCTCGGTGAGGTCGGCGCTCGCGACGAGCGGGCGGCCGTAGCCCCTCACCGTCACGTCGGCGCCGCTGATGTTCACCACGCACGTCACCTCGGCGTCCCCGGCGGTGCGACGGAACGCCAGGACGCCGGGCTCGGTCTCCAGCCAGGTGATGCCGTCCAGACCGGCCAGCGCCGGGTGTTCGTGCCGAATGCGCAGCGCGGTCCGGTACAGCTCCAGCGTCGACCCGGGCATCCCGGTCTGGGCGGCCACCGACAGCGACCGCCAGGTCGACGGTGCCGGCAGCCAGCTGAGCTCGCTGCCGTCCGGGCCGAAGCCGTACGGGGGCAACTCGCCGCCCCACGGGATCGGCACGCGGCAGCCGTCCCGGCTCTCCCCGGTACGCCGGAACGCCGGGTCCTGACGCAGCTCGTCGGGGAGGTCCAGCACCTCCGGCAGGCCCAGTTCCTCGCCCTGGTAGACGTACGCGCAGCCGGGCAACGCGAACATCAGAAGCGCGGCGGCGCGGGCGCGGCGCAGGCCGGCCTCGCCGTCGCCGTACCGGGTGACGTGCCGCTGCCGGTCGTGGTTGGAGAGCACCCAGGTGGTCGGCGCGCCCACGATCGTGGACTCGGCCAGCGCCGTGTCGATCACCTTGCGGAACGAGTCGGCCGACCAGGTGGCGTCGAGGAAGTCGAAGCTGAACGCCTGGTGCAGCTCGTCCGGACCGATGTAGCGGGCCAGCCGCTGCGGCGTCTCCGCCCACGCCTCGGCGACTGCCATCCGGCCACCCGGGTAGCTGTCCAGGATCGGCCGCCAGGCGCGGTAGATGTCGTGCACCTCGTCCTGGTCGAAGTACGGCAGCCGGCCCTTGCCCAGCAGCTCGGACTGGCGCTGGCCGGTGGTCATCGAGTTGAAGCCGACGTCCGGCAGACCCTCGGCCTTGATCATCCCGTGCGCCACGTCGATCCGGAAGCCGTCCACGCCCCGGTCCAGCCAGAAGCGCAGCACGTCCTCGAACTCGGCCCGCACCTCCGGGTGGCGCCAGTTCAGGTCGGGCTGGGCCGGGTCGAACAGGTGCAGGTACCACTGGCCGTCGACCACGCGCGTCCACGCCGGACCGCCGAAGATGCTCTCCCAGTCGTTCGGCGGCAGCTCGCCCTGCTCGCCCTTGCCGTCGGCGAACAGGTAGCGCTCGCGCTCCGGCGAACCCGGTCCGGCGGTGAGCGCGGCGGCGAACCACGGGTGCGCGCTGGACGTGTGGTTCGGCACCATGTCGACGATGATCCGCAGGCCGAGCGCGTGCGCGTCGGTGATCATCTCGTCGAAGTCGGTCAGGTTGCCGAACAACGGGTCGACGTCGCGGTAGTCGGCCACGTCGTAGCCGGCGTCGACCTGCGGCGAGGTGTAGAACGGCGTCAGCCAGAGCGCGTCCACGCCGAGATCCCGCAGGTACGGCAGGCGCTGCCGGATGCCCTGGAGGTCACCTACACCGTCGGAGTTCGCGTCGGCGAAGCTGCGCACGTACACCTGGTAGACGACCGCGGACCGCCACCAGTCGTCGTCGGCGGTGCGTGGGGTGGTGCGGGGGGCGGAGGTCATCGCTGTCGATCCCGTTCTGTGGCGGCTTCTGGTGCGGCGCAGGGTGTTCGAGAAGAATGCCGCCATCGCACTGCAAGAGTCAAGCATTCCTTGCGCAAGAAATGACAGTGATCACCCGCCACCCCTCCCGCGTCCTCTCCCGAATCCCGGGACACCACCCACCCTGCCCCCATCCTCGGCCCGCCCTGGCCTCGGCCCGGTCGATCATGAGGTTGACGGCCTCCACCGCCCGATTCGTCCCCGTCAACTTCATGATCGCCGCGTTGACGGGCGGGCTGACTCGGGCGCGGGGGGTCAGGCGGGGATGGGGAGGGACGGGGTGGGGGAGGAAGGGGTGGCGGGGCGCTGGCGCTTGGGGGGATCGACGGGACGGGCCACCGCTGTGGAGCCGCGTACCACCAGCTCGGGGCGGAACAGGTACTCCGAGTTCGGGGAGGGGTGCCCGTTGATCTCGTCGACCAGGGCCCGGACCGCGGCCACGGCCATGGCGGCGACCGGCTGGCGCACCGTGGTCAGCGGCGGGTCGGTGAACGCCATGAGCGGGGAGTCGTCGTACCCGACCACGGAGATGTCGCCCGGTACCGACAGCCCGCGCTGGCGGGCGGCCCGGATCGCGCCGAGCGCCATCAGGTCGGAGCCGCAGACCAGTCCGGTCACGCCGCGCTCGATGAGCCGTCCGGCGGCCGCCTCGCCGCCCTCGACGCCGAACAGGGACAGCTCCGTCAGCTCGGTCAGTTCGTCGGGGGCGATGTCGGTCAGGCGCCCCATCGCGGCCTTGTAGCCGGCGACCTTGCGCTGCACCGGCACGAACCGGTCCGGGCCGGTGATCAGGCCGATCCGGCGGTGCCCGAGCGCGACCAGGTGGGCGACGGCGAGTTCGGCGGACTCCCGGTCGTCGCAGGAGACGAACGGCGCGGGGATGCCCGGGGCGTACCCGTTGATCATGACGATCGGCAGCGGCCGGGCCAGCAGCGTGCGGTAGCGGTCGTGGTCCGCGGCGGTGTCGGCGTGCAGGCCGGAGACGAAGACGATGCCGGAGACCTGCCGGTCCAGCAGCATCTCCACGTACTCGTCCTCGCGGACGCCGCCCGGAGTCTGGGTGCAGAGCACCGGGGTGTAGCCGGTGGGCGCGAGCGCGGACTCGATGATCTGGGCGAACGCCGGGAAGATCGGGTTGTCCAGCTCCGGCACGACCAGCCCGACCAGTCCGGCGCTGCGCTTGCGCAGCCGGGCCGGTCGTTCGTAGCCGAGCACATCGAGGGCGGTGAGGACGGCCTGCCGGGTCTCGGGGGCCACACCGGGGCGGTCGTTGAGCACCCGCGACACCGTGGCCTCGCTGACTTCAGCCTGTTGGGCGATGTCGGACAGTCGAGCGCGCATGTGCGGCACTTTAGCCCAATGGCAAACTCTTGCGCACACTCCTGCAAGCCCTTCCATTCTCTGCAACCTCTTGCTAACGTCCCCGCAACATGCGAGAGCAGCGGCGCAGCACTCCCGCGCCGGTCAGCAAGAAATTTCAGAGGTTTCCACTGGCGGGCCGCCCTTCCCCCGGCGGGCCGCCATGACGACAGGAGTACCGATGCGCATCCGTACCGCGGGTGTGGTCGCCGTCCTCGGCCTGGCGCTCGCCGCCTCCGGCTGTGGTGACAGCGGCAGCGACAAGCCGGCCGCCGACGAGTCCGCCAAGGCGACCGGCGGCAAGCTGGTCATCTGGGCCGACGACAAGCGCACGGCCGCCCTCAAGCCGTTCGCCGAGGAGTTCGGCAAGGAGAACGGCGTGACCGTCGAGGTCCAGGCCGTCTCCAAGGACCTGCAGACCAACTTCGTCACCGCCTCGCAGCAGGGCAGCGGCCCGGACGTCGTGGTCGGCGCGCACGACTGGATCGGCAACCTGGTCCAGAACGGCGCCATCGACCCGGTGCAGCTCCCGGCCGAGCAGAAGAGCGGCTTCAACGAGACCGCCATCAAGGCCGTCACGTTCAACGGCCAGCTCTACGGCGTGCCCTACGCCACCGAGAACGTGGCGCTGATCCGCAACACCGAGCTGGCCCCCGAGGCGCCGAAGACGATCGAGGAGCTGGTCCAGACCGGCAAGAAGCTCAAGGCCGAGAAGAAGGCCAGCGAGATCCTCTGCCTCCAGTCCGGCCAGAACGGCGACGCGTACCACATCTACCCGCTGTACACCTCCGGTGGCGGCTACCTGTTCGGCACCGCCGCCAACGGCGACTACGACCCGACGGACCTGGGCGTGGGCAAGCCGGGGTCGATCGCGGCCTTCCAGAAGATCGCGAAGCTCGGTGAGAAGGGCGACGGCGCGCTGAAGCGCTCCATCACCCCGGAGAACTCGATCTCCACCTTCACCGGCAAGAAGTGCGCCTACCTGGTCTCCGGCCCGTGGGCCATCGCGGACGCCAAGAAGGCCGGCATCACGTACGACATCTCCCCGGTCCCCGGCTTCGCCGGTGGCAAGGAGGCCCAGCCGTTCGTGGGCGTCCAGGCGTTCTACGTCGCCGCCAAGGGCAAGAACAAGGCCCTGGCCCAGGAGTTCGTCACCAACTACGTGACCAAGCCCGAGCTGGCCGTCGCGCTGTACAAGGCCGAGCCGCGCCCGCCGGCGCTGACCGCCGCCTTCGACCAGGTCAAGGGTGAGGACCCGGACCTGGCCAAGTTCTCCGAGGCCGGCAAGAACGGTCAGGTGCTCCCGGCGATCCCGGCCATGGCCGCGATCTGGGACCCGTTCGGCAAGGCGGAGGCCGCCGTCATCGGCGGCGCCGACCCGGCCAAGACGATCACGGCCGCTGGCAAGACCATCCAGGGTCAGATCAAGTAATGAGCGCGCCGCTGTCCGGCCCGGGGTCCGCCACGCGGACCCCGGGCCGGGAGCCCGCCCGCCCCGGGCTCCCGCGCACGTCCCGTACCGCGCGGAACCACGCGCCGATCACCGCGACCGGCCTCATCGTCAAGGTGGTCCTGCTCGGCCTGGTGGCCGGGATCGCGATCTGGGCGGCGTTCCCGCTCATCGAGGCCGGACACTGGATCGGGCTTGGTGTCCTGGCGGTCACCACCGCCGGCCTGTTCTACCTCTACCTGAGCCGCCGGCACATCCCGGCCAAGTACCTGGTCCCCGGCACGCTCTTCCTCATCGCCTTCCAGGTCTTCCCGGTGCTCTACACCGCGAGCACCGCGTTCACGAACTTCGGCGACGGCCACCGCGGCAGCAAGGACGACGCGATCGTCGCCATCCAGACCTCCTCGGTGAAGCAGGTCCCCGGCTCGACCGAGTACGCGCTCACCATCGCCACCAAGGGCGACCCCACGACCGGTGCGCTGGTCTTCCTGCTCAGCGACCCGAAGACCAAGGAGGTCTTCGCGGGCGACGCGGGCGGGCTGCGCAACCTCGACGCCTCCGACGTCACGGTCAGCAACCTCAGCGGCAAGGTCACCGCCGCCGACGGCTACACCGTGCTGAACATCGGCCAGGCCAGCACCCGCAGCAACGACGTCACCGCGCTGATCGTCCCCACCGACGACGGCGCCATCCGCTCCAACGGCCTCACCCGGGCCTACGAGGGCAAGGCGGCCCGGGCGTACGACGCCGGCTGCGACTGCATCAAGGACAGCGAGACCGGCAGGACGTGGGCCGCCGACGAGAAGATCGGCTCCTTCGTGGCCGCCGACGGGGAACGGCTCACCCAGGGCTGGAAGGTGAACGTCGGGCTGAAGAACTTCAGCGCGGTGCTCACCGACCCCAACATCTCCAAGCCGTTCTTCGGCACCCTGGCCTGGAACTTCGCGTTCGCGATCGGCTCCACCGGCTTCACCTTCCTGCTCGGCATGGCCATCGCGCTCGCGCTGCACTCACCCCGGATGAAGGGCACCAACTTCTACCGGGTGCTGCTGATCCTCCCGTACGCGATGCCGTCGTTCGCGATGCTGCTGGTCTGGCGGGACATGTTCAACACGGACTTCGGCCTGGTCAACAACCTGTTCGGGTTAAACGTCGACTGGTTCGGCGGCTCCTGGTCGGCCCGGATCGCGGTGCTGCTGGTGCAGCTCTGGCTCGGCTACCCGTACATGTTCCTGGTGGCCACCGGCGCGTTGCAGGCCATCCCGCGGGAGCTGACCGAGGCGACCTCGGTCGACGGGGCGTCGCCCTGGCAGTCGTTCCGGGCGGTCACCCTGCCGCTGCTGCTGGTGGCGCTGTCGCCGCTGCTGATCGCGTCGTTCGCGTACAACTTCAACAACGTCAACGCGATCCTGTTCACCACCGAGGGCGGGCCGTTCGCGCCGGACAACCCGCGCAACGGCGCCACCGACCTGCTGATCACCTACACCTACCGGCTGGCGTTCGGCGCGCAGGGCGCCGAGTTCGGCCTGGCCGCCACCGTGTCGATCTTCATCTTCGCGATCGTGGCGACGGTGTCGGCGATCAGCTTCCGGCGCACCCGCAAGCAGGAGGAGGTGTACTCGTGACCAGCATCGCGGAAACCCCGGTGGCCAACCGCAACGCGGCGGGCCGGGCCCGCAGCCGGTGGTTCAGCCAGGTGGGCTGGCGGCACCTGGTCGGAGTGCTGGCCGTCGTGTTCAGCCTCTTTCCGATCCTGTTCGTGATCTCGGCGGCGCTCAACCCGCTCGGCACGCTCTCCTCCACCGAACTGCTACCGACCGGGGCGTCGGTGGAGAACTTCACCAACCTGTTCGACCGCACCGCGTTCGCCCACTGGTTCCTCAACTCGCTGCTCCTGGCGGGCGTGGCCAGCTTCGCGTCGATCTTCCTGTCGGCGCTGGCCGCGTACTCGTTCTCCCGGATGCGGTTCGCCGGGCGCCGGGTCGGCCTGCTCACGCTGCTGCTGATCCAGATGTTCCCGCAGTTCCTGGCCATCGTGGCGATCTTCCTGATCTTCACCACGGTCACCGACCTCTACCCGGCGATCGGCTTCAACACCCCGTGGGGCCTGTTCCTGCTCTACATGGGTGGCGCGCTGGGGGCGAACACCTGGCTGATGAAGGGCTTCTTCGACACGCTGCCGAAGGAGCTGGACGAGTCGGCGACCATGGACGGCGCCTCGCACGTGCAGGTCTTCTTCCGGATCATGCTGCCGCTGGTGGCGCCGATCCTGGCGGTGACCGGCCTGCTCGCGTTCATCGTGTCGATCAACGAGTTCATCATCGCCAACGTGTTCCTCACCAACACCGAGTCGAAGACCCTCGCGGTCGGCATGTACGGCCTGGTGGCGGGCGAACGCAACAACAACTTCGGGATCTTCGCGGCGGGCACGCTGCTCACCGCGATCCCGACGGTGCTGGTGTTCCAACTGCTCCAGCGCTACATCGTCTCCGGCCTCACCTCCGGAGCCGTCAAGGGCTGAGCCTCCTCGGCTCACGCTGCGGCAAGGGCGTCGTGTCGGCGTACACCGGAGCGGTTCTCGGGCGGACCGCCGCGGTCGGGTGAACCGACCGCGGCGGGTGCCCGCCCCACTCCCTGTCGGTACGACGCGAAAGGCAGCACCATGTCCCTGCAACCGCACCACGACGGATCCGCCACCTACGTCCCGGAGCAGGAGCCCGCGCTCGGGCAGACCGTGCCGGTCCTCGTCCGGGTGCCGGCCGGATCCGGCGTCTCCCAGGTGCACGTGCGCACCACCGGCGACGGCGAGCCGAGCTTCGCCGAGGCACGGATCGACCGCACCGCCGACGGTGACGTGTGGTGGCGGGCCGACGTCGAGGTCCGCAACCCGGTCAGCAACTACCGCTTCCTGCTCGACGGCGAACGCGGCGCCCGGTGGCTCAACGCCGCCGGCCCGGCCGGACACGACGTGCCGGACCACGGCGACTTCAAGCTGGTCAGCTACGCGCCGCCGCCGGCCTGGGCCCGGGACGCGGTGATCTACCAGATCTTCCCGGACCGGTTCGCCCGCTCGGCCGCCGCCGACACCCGGACCGCGCCGGACTGGGCCATTCCGTGCGACTGGGACACCCCGGTGATCGGCCGTGGCCCGGAGACGCCCCGCCAGTTCTACGGCGGCGACCTCGACGGGATCACCGAGCGCCTGCACCACCTGGACCGGCTCGGGGTCAACACGGTCTACCTCACCCCGGTCTTCCCGGCCCGCTCCAACCACCGCTACGACGCGTCCAGCTTCGACACGGTGGACCCGCTGCTCGGCGGCGACGCGGCGCTGGCCCGGCTCGCCGACGCGGTGCACGCCCGGGGCTGGCGGCTGCTCGGCGACATCACCAGCAACCACACCGGCGACGCCCACGACTGGTTCACCGCTGCCATTTCCGACGTCGGCGCGCCGGAACGCGAGCTGTACTACTTCGACCTGCCCGGCTCGGACTACGAGTCCTGGAACGGGGTCAAGTCGCTGCCGAAGCTGAACTGGGGCAGCGCGGAGCTGCGCCGCCGCTTCGCCACCGCCGAGGACTCACTGCTGCGCCGCTGGCTGCGCCCGCCGTACGGGCTGGACGGCTGGCGGGTGGACGTGGCGAACATGACCGGCCGGCGGGGCGCCGACGCGTACACCCACGAGGTGGCGCGGCTGCTGCGCGAGGTGGTCGCGGACACCCGGCCGGACGCGTTGCTGCTCGCCGAGCACGGCCACGACCACACCGGTGACCTGGACCGGGACGGCTGGCACGGGACGATGAACTACGTCGGCTTCACCGACCCGGTCTGGTCCTGGCTGCGGGCCGGCGACGACCCGGTGCCGAACTTCCTCGGCACGCCGGGCGGGGTGCGGCGGCGGGACGCGGGCGCGGTCCTGGCGACCATGGACACCTACCGGTCGCTGGTGTCGTGGCGGTCGTACACCCACTCGTGGCAGCTGCTCGGCTCGCACGACTCGGCCCGGATCCGCACCGTGGTCGGTGACGCGGCCCGGCAGGAGGTGGCCGCCGGTCTGCTCGCCACCATGCCCGGCACGCCGGTGGTGTTCGCCGGGGACGAGCTGGGGCTGACCGGCACCAACGGGGAGGGCTCGCGCACCCCGATGCCGTGGCACCGGCCGGAGAGCTGGGACCGGCGCACGTTCGACGCGTACCGGTCGCTGCTGGCGCTGCGCCGCGACGAGCCGGCGCTGCGGCACGGCGGCCTGCGGTGGGTGCACGCGGACGCGGACACCCTGGTCTTCCTGCGCGAGGCGCCCACCTCGACGGTGCTGGTGCTGGCCCGCCGGGCCGCCGGCACTCCGGTCCGCCTGACCGGCCTGCCCGCCGCCGACAACGTCTACGGTGGCGCCCCCGCGCTGCGCCCCGACGCCGACGGCACGGTGACGCTGCCCGCGGACGGCCCCACCTTCCAGGTCTGGCGCTGGTGAAAGGAGGGGCCCCTTGTTAACGCATTCTGCATAACAAGGGGCCCCTCCCAACACCTCAGCGCAGGAGGGTGCGGGCGCCCGCGAGGTAGGTGGCGCGGTCCGGGGAACCGGTGAGGATGCGCTGGGTGAAGTAGCCGGGGACCAGGCCGAACAGCGCCGCGCCGACCGCCTCCGGGTCGGCCTCGGGGGGTAGCTCACCGGCGTCGCGCGCCCGTCGGGCCGCGGTCACGAAGTGGCCGCGCAACCGGGTGTACGTGGCGGCGACGAACTCCGCCAGCACCGGATCCCGCTGCGCCTCGCTCCACACCTGCAGCGCCAGCGGCAGCACGCCGTCCGGGCCGAGCTGGGCGTCGACGAAGGTCAGCGCGCGTTCCAGCACGTCGGTCAGGGGCAGCGGCGGATCGGCGGTCGAGAGGTCGGCGAAGTTCTCGTCGGCGGTGCCGACCACCGCCTGGGCGATGGCCGTGATCAGGTCGTTCTTGCTGGGGAAGTAGCGGTAGACCGCGCCGACGGAGAGCCCGGCCTCCTTGACCACGTCCTGCATCGAGGTCTGGTGGAAGCCGTCGCGCACGAAGCAGCGCCGGGCCGCGTCCAGGATCTGCTGGCGGCGGGCGGAGAGGTGCTGTTCGGAGACGCGTGGCACGACACACATTCTAAAGCGAACGTTCGTTCTTGACGAACGCGCTGGCGACGGCGCACGCTTCAGCTCAAGAGAACGAACATTCGTTTTAAGGAGACGACGATGCTTCGCTCCCGCTCGCCCTGGACCCGCGCCGCGCTGCTCGTCGGCGTTGTGGTGATGGTGCAGGCGCTGCTCGTACCGCTGTTCGCGGAGCCCGCCACGCACCTCTCGCCGCGCGACCTGCCGGTGGCCGTGGCCGGCCCGCCGCCGGTCGTCGCCGAGCTGACCGCCCGGCTCACCGCCGCCCGGCCCGGCGGCTTCGCAGTCACCACGTTGCCGGACGTGGCGGCGGCCGACCG
The DNA here is from genome assembly GCF_019038635.1 of Micromonospora sp. WMMB482. Lineage (NCBI taxonomy): Bacteria > Bacillati > Actinomycetota > Actinomycetes > Micromonosporales > Micromonosporaceae > Micromonospora > Micromonospora sp. WMMB482. Next base: position 3,225,271 of record NZ_JAHOPD010000020.1, read on the forward strand.
GGCGTTGCGGGACCGCGAGGTGTACGCCGCGTTCGTGGCCGGCCCGGACGGCGTCGCCCTGCACACCGCGCCGGCCGCCAGTCCGACCGTGGCGGCCCTGCTCACCGAGGCCGCCGGCCAGCTCTCGCCCGGCCGCCCGGTGCCGGTTACCCCGGTCGTGCCGACCGACCCGGACGACCCGCGCGGGGCCGGCTTCGCCGCCGGGTTCCTGCCCCTGGCGCTCACCGGCATGCTGGCCGGCGCGTTGCTCACGCTGCTGGTCGCCGGCCGCCGCGTCCGCCTCGCCGGCCTGATCGGGTACGCGGTGCTGGCCGGCGCCGCAGGCGTCGCGGTGCTGCACGGCTGGCTCGGCCTGCTCGACGGGAACCTGTGGCGGGAGGCCGGCGCGATCGGGCTGTTCTCGCTCGCCGCCGCCGGCACCGTTGCGGGACTCGGCGCGCTGCTCGGGCGGGCCGGGATCGGGGTCGGCGCGCTGCTCGTGTTCCTGCTCGGTAATCCGCTCTCCGCCGTCTCCGCCGCCCCGGAACTGCTGCCGCAGCCGTGGGGCGTGGTGGGCCAGTTCCTGCCGGTCGGCGCCGGTGGCACACTGCTGCGTTCGGCGGCCTTCTTCGACGGCGCGGGCGCCGGTCGGCCGCTGGCCGTGCTGGCCGCGTACGCGCTGGTCGGGCTCGGGTTGGTCCTGGTCGGGCGGCGTTCCGCCACCGACGCCCGGGTGCCGGTGGCGCCGCCGACGCGAGCCGAGGTCACGGTATGACTGCTTCTGCGCGGGGCGACTACTACGAAGCGTCGTTGATGGGGGAGGATGGGCCGCGTGGAAGCTCTTCGACTGATTCTCCTCTACGTCCATCTGATCGGCTTCGCGCTGCTGCTCGGTGGCGCGATCGCCCAGTACGTCACCGGCCGGCTGCGGATCAACGCCGCCATGCTCTGGGGCGCGATCATCCAGATCCTCACCGGCGTCGGGCTGTCCGCTCCGCTGCGGGACGGGGACGAGCCGGCCCCGGCGAAACTTGTTACCAAGTTGGTGCTCGCGCTGCTCATCTTCGTCATGGTCTTCTTCTCCCGTAAGCGGGAGACCGTCAACCGTGGCCACTTCCTCGCGATCGTCGGGTTGACGCTGGTCAACGCAGCCGTCGCGGTGTTCTGGCGTTAGTTCGCCGCGAGTCGGGGAAGCTCGGGAAACGGACGTTCGCGACACCACCGCGCGCGCCTGCCGGGCCGGATAAGTGACGTGCCCCACGCAAGGGTTACGCCGGGGTAACGGACGCTCAACAGTCGTGCACGATTGTCGGCCGGTGGGTGGGCGCGGGCGTACGCTCCCGTCCGTAACGTGGGACGCCGGCGGCACACCGCAGGCCGGCGAAAGGGCTGCACACCGTGCACGACGCGGTGTGCAAGGGGAAGGAGACGTCTTGCGCTCTGTGCGTGGGATGCGGATCGCCTCCGCCGTCGTGGCGGGTGGACTCGTGCTGGGCGCTGCCGCGTGTGGTGAGGCTCCGGACGACGACAACAACGCCGGTGGCGACGGCGGCAAGAAGTACAGCGCCTGCATGGTGACCGACGTCGGCGGCATCGACGACAAGTCCTTCAACGCCTCGGCCTGGAAGGGCCTCCAGGAGGCGCAGAAGGAGAACGACAACATCGAGATCAAGAACGTCCAGTCGAAGGCCGAGGCGGACTACGAGGTCAACCTGACCGGGTTCGTCAACCAGAAGTGCGACTTCATCCTGGCCGTCGGTGGCCTGATGTCGGACGCCACCAAGGCCGCGGCCGAGAAGAACCCGAACCAGCAGTTCGGGCTCGTCGACGCCAACCCGGGCGTGAGCAACGTCTACCCGATGCAGTTCGACACCGCGCAGGCCGCGTTCCAGGCCGGCTACCTGGCCGCCGGGATGAGCAAGACCGGCAAGGTCGGCACCTACGGTGGCCTCCCGATCCCGCCGGTCACCATCTTCATGGACGGCTTCGCCGACGGCGTGGCGTACTACAACAAGGCCAAGAGCAAGAACGTCCAGGTGCTGGGCTGGGACAAGGCCACTCAGAAGGGCTCCTTCACCAACGACTTCGTCAAGCAGGACGAGGGCAAGAAGGTGTCCGACGCGCTCGTCGCGCAGGGCGCCGACATCGTGATGCCGGTCGCCGGCGGCGCCGGCCTCGGCACCACCGCCGCGGCCAAGGCCTCGGGCGGCAAGTATTCGGTCGTCTGGGTGGACATCGACGGCTGCGAGAGCACGCCGGACTGCTCGGCGATCCTGACCACTGTCGTCAAGAACATCCCGGACGCCGTCAAGGAGGCCGTGCTGAAGGCCGCCGGCGGCGAGAAGCTCCAGTCCACGCCGGGCTTCGTCGGCACGCTGGCGAACAACGGCGTCTCGATCGCCCCGTACCACGACTTCGACAGCAAGGTCCCGGCGGACCTGAAGGCCGAGGTCGACAAGATCAAGGCGGACATCGCCGCCGGCACCATCACCGTCACTTCGAAGGCCCAGCCGACCAAGTGACCGCTTCGCCGGTCCCCACGGTGCGATCATCGGCAGCGGGGGCCGGCGGGCACCAGCTCTGACGATCCGGCCGTCCCGGCGCAACGGGGAAGGTACCCCAGCGCCGGGGCGGCCGATCACCTTGAATCCCCCGACCATCCCCACCCGGCGTGGTCGCGGCGCGGCTGGTCGCTACGCTGCACCATCGCTCGCACTCCAGGAGGTTGCGCTGAGACTCGAACTGCGCGGCATCACCAAACGGTTCGGTGATCTGGTCGCCAACGACCACATCGACCTGACGGTGGAGCCTGGAGAGATCCATGCCCTGCTCGGCGAGAACGGCGCGGGCAAGTCGACCCTGATGAACGTGCTCTACGGCCTCTACCAGCCGGACGAGGGCGAGATCCTGGTCGACGGCAAGCCGCTGAAGCTCAGGGGCCCGTCGGACGCGATCGCCGCCGGGATCGGCATGGTGCACCAGCACTTCATGCTGGTGCCGGTCTTCACCGTGGCCGAGAACGTCATGCTCGGCGCCGAGCAGGTCAGGGGGCCCTTCGCCGGCATCCTCGACCGCCGGCGCGCCCGGCGCGAGGTCGCCGAGGTCTCCGAGCGGTACAACCTGCGGGTCGACCCGGACGCGGTGATCGAGGACCTGCCGGTCGGCATCCAGCAGCGGGTGGAGATCGTCAAGGCCCTCACCCGCGACGTCGACCTGCTGATCCTCGACGAGCCCACGGCCGTGCTCACGCCGCAGGAGACCGAGGAACTGCTTACCGTCATGCGGTCGCTCAAGGCCGCCGGCAAGTCGATCGTGTTCATCACCCACAAGCTGGGCGAGGTGAAGGCGATCGCCGACCGGATCACCGTGATCCGGCGCGGCAAGACGGTCGGCACCGCCGAGCCGAGCGCCAGCCGGGACGAGCTGGCCGCGCTGATGGTCGGGCGCAGCGTCCGGCTGACGGTGGACAAGGAGCCGGCCACCCCTGGCAAGCCGGTCCTGGAGGTCGCCGGCCTGGTCGTGGACGACGACCGGCAGGTACGCGCGGTCGACGGCGTCGACCTGACCGTGCACGCCGGTGAGGTGCTCGGCGTGGCGGGCGTGCAGGGCAACGGCCAGACCGAGCTGATCGAGGCGATCATGGGCCTGCGCCCGGTGCTCGCCGGCACGATCAGCCTCGACGGCGAGCCGACGCACGGCTGGTCGACCAAGAAGGTGCTCCGCGCCGGTGTCGGCTACGTGCCGGAGGACCGCAGCGTGGACGGCCTGGTCAAGGAGTTCTCCGTGGCGGAGAACCTGGTGCTGGACATCTACGACCGGCCGCCGTTCGGCAAGGGCCTGTCGCTCAAGCCCGAGGCCATCGCGAAGTCGGCGCGGGAGCGGATCGAGCAGTTCGACGTCCGGACCTCCTCGGCCGACGCGGCGGTCGGCACGCTCTCCGGCGGCAACCAGCAGAAGGTGATCGTGGCCCGGGAGCTGTCCCGGCCGTTGAAGCTTCTCATCGCCGCCCAGCCCACCCGGGGCGTGGACGTCGGCTCGATCGAGTTCATCCACAGCCGGGTCGTCCACGAGCGGGACCTCGGCACCGCGGTCCTGGTGGTCTCCAGCGAACTGGACGAGGTGATCGGCCTGGCCGACCGGATCGCGGTCATGTACCGCGGCCGGATCATCGGCATCGTCGGCCCGGACACCCCGCGCGAGGAGATCGGCCTGCTGATGGCCGGCATCACCCCGGACGCCGCCACCCCGGACGCCGCCACCGCGACCGGGGACGGCGGCCCTGGCAACGAGGACGAGGCATGACCAACCCGAACCCCGCTTCGGGCTCGCCGGACAAGGAGCCGGCGACCGAGGCGCAGGAGTCGCTGAGCGAGGCCCGGGCGACGCCGACGCAGCCGGCCGGTGACACCGAGCAGACGGTGCCGGCCACCGCGACCGCCGCGAAGCCGGCCCCGGGCGGAGAGCACCGCCCCGGCATGGGCCGGATGTTCCTGGACAACCTCTGGGCGGCCAACACGCTCACCGTGACAGTGCTCGCGGTGCTGCTGGCCATGGTGGTCGGCGCGGTGCTGATCATCGTGTCCGACCCCGAGGTGCTCGCCACCTACGGCTACATCACCGCCCGGCCCACCGACGCGCTGAACGCCAGCTGGACGGTGGTCAGCGAGGCGTACGCGAACCTGTTCAAGGGCGCGATCTTCGACCCGGACGCGGTCGGCTTCACCGCCGCCATGAGCCCGATCTCGGAGACGCTCACCTACGCCGCGCCGCTCGTCTTCACCGGCCTGTCGGTGGCGCTCGCCTTCCGCGGCGGCCTGTTCAACATCGGCGCCCAGGGCCAGGCCACCATCGGCGTGATCCTGGCCGCCGTGGCCGGCTTCGCGCTGCCGCTGCCGCCCGGCGTGCACCTGCTGGTGGCGTTGATCGCCGGCGCGCTCGGCGGTGCGCTCTGGGGCTTCATCCCCGGCATCCTCAAGGCGCGGGCCGGTGCGCACGAGGTGATCAACACGATCATGCTCAACTACATCGCGGTCTACTTCCTGACCTGGATCATCGTCCAGAGCGGGGTGCAGGATCCGAACCGGGCGGACGCGATCAGCAAGCCGGTCGACTCCTCCGCGCAGCTGCCCCGCCTGCTCGGCGACGACCTGCGGGTGCACGCCGGCATCCTGCTCGCGGTGGCGGCCACCTGGTTCATCGCCTGGCTGCTCAACCGCTCCACGCTCGGCTTCGAGCTGCGGGCGGTGGGCGCGAACCCGGACGCGGCCCGGACCGCCGGCATCAGCGTCACAAAGACGTACGTGCTGGTGATGGTGCTCGCGGGCATGCTGGCCGGTCTCGGCGGCTCGACCATGGTGCTCGGCACCACTGCCACGGCGCTGACCCCGCTGGTGATCGCGCAGATCGGCTTCGACGGCATCCTGGTCGCGCTGCTCGGCCGCGTGAAGCCGTGGGGCGTGCTGCTGGCCGCGCTGCTGTTCGGCGCGCTTCAGGCCGGCGGCAACCGGATGCAGTCGTACTCCGGCATCTCGCTGGAACTGGTCACCGTGCTCCAGGCGCTCATCGTCATCTTCATCGCCGCGCCTGCCCTGGTGAAGACGATCTTCCAGCTCCGGGCGGCCCGCGCCGCCCGGTTGCAGACGAGCCTCGCGAAGGGCTGGTGAGCATGTCCACCACCGCTGTCCCCGAGGTCGCCGTTACCGCGGTCGACGAGGGTTTCTGGACCCGTAACCGGAAGATCGGCGCGGCCCTGCTGGCACTCGGCGTGCTCGCGGCGGTGCTGTTCGGCGCGCTCGCGACCGACCAGCACGCGCGGTTCACGCTCAGCGAGACCCAGGGCGGGGCCGCCCTGGAGATCAACGGTACGGTCGGCGCGATCCTGTTCGGCGTCATCGCCGCGGCGGCCGGCGCCGCCCTGCTGGCCGGTGTGCCGAAGCGCTGGTTCACGCTGCTGCTCGGCGCCGGGCTGGTCGCATTCGTGCTGAGCTTCCTGTGCTGGCAGGTCTCGGCCGCGCCCGAGGGCCGCAACTTCATGCCGCTGGTGAACGTCGTCCGCGGCACGTTCATCCTGGCCCTGCCGCTGATCTTCGGCGCGCTCGCCGGTGTGCTCTGCGAGCGCTCCGGCGTGGTGAACGTGGCGATCGAGGGCCAGCTCTTGATGGGCGCCTTCTCCGGCGCGCTGTTCGGCAGCATGTCCGGCAGCGTCTGGGTGGGCCTGGTGGCCGCCGCCATCGGCGGTGCGTTCATCTCGTTCCTGCTGGCCGTGTTCGCCATCCGCTACCTGGTCGACCAGGTGGTCATGGGCATCGTGCTCAACCTGCTCGCGGTCGGCATCACCGGCTTCCTCTACGAGCGGCTGATGCAGACCGACGCGGCGAAGTACAACAGCGCGCCCCGGTTCGGCAACTGGGAGATCCCGCTGCTGTCCGACATCCCGCTGATCGGCCCGGCGCTGTTCCGGGGCAACATCTTCCTCTACCTCGGCCTGCTGCTGGTGCTCGTCATCCACCTGGCGCTGTTCCGTACCCGGTGGGGCCTGCGGACCCGCTCGGTGGGCGAGCACCCGACCGCGGCCGACACGCTGGGCGTGAAGGTGCTGCGGCTGCGCTACCGCAACGTGATCCTGGCCGGTCTGGTCGCCGGCGTCGGCGGCGCCTCGTACACGCTGGCGCTCTACTCGTTCACCAAGAACATGATCGGCGGTAAGGGCTTCATCGCCCTGGCCGCGCTGATCTTCGGCCGGTGGAGCCCGACCGGCGCGCTGCTCGCGGCGCTGTTCTTCGGCTTCGCCGACCAGCTCGCCACCTACCTGGGCGCGATCGGCAGCGGCATTCCGAGCCAGTTCCTGGCGATGCTGCCGTACCTGGCGACGATCCTGGCCGTGGCCGGGCTGGTCGGCAAGGTCCGGGCGCCGGCCGCCGACGGCAAGCCGTACATCAAGGGCTGACCGCCCGCCGCGACGCAGTGCCCGGCGGGTCGCCCCGCCGGGCATCGTCGTCTCCGGCCGCGCCCGCGACCGATCGGGCGTGAATTGGGCAGAATGGGGGTCGTGATGGAGATCGACTGGGAGCGGCTGCGTACCGCCGCCACCGAGGTCATGCGCCATGCCTACGTGCCGTACTCGAAGTTCCCGGTGGGTGCCGCCGCGCTCGTCGACGACGGCCGGGTCGTGGTCGGCTGCAACGTGGAGAACGCCGGATACGGCGTCACGCTCTGCGCCGAGTGCGGCGTGGTTTCGCAGCTGCACGCCACCGGCGGGGGCCGGATCGTGGCGCTGTCCTGCGTCGACGCCACCGGTGAGCCGTTGATGCCGTGCGGCCGGTGCCGGCAGCTGCTCTGGGAGCAGGGCGGGCCGGAGTGCCTGGTCGAGGCGAAGGGCGGGCCGCTGCGGATGGCGGAGCTGCTGCCGCACGCGTTCGACGTGGCCGACATCGAGGCGGTGACCGGCGAGCGCCCGGTGCCGGTGGTGCCGGACCGGCTGGCCGCCTGGCGGGGCCGGGGCACCGTGTTCGTGCACCCCGACCTCTCGGGCGGGCAGCAGGTCTGGACGACGTACTGGGAGCGGTCGTCCGGTGAGACCGAGGGCGCCGAGACCGGCGTGCTGGAGGAGGGCTCGTCCTGGGACGACCCGGCCGAGGCGATCGCCTGGGGGTTGGCGCGGACGCCGCGCGTGGTCGTGGTGGACGCCTCGGGCACGATCTTCTGGGCTGGTGAGGGTGAGCCTCCCTCGGAGATTCCTGTTCGTTGGGGTTGAGCTGGAGGGCCTGGGCCGACCGTGCCCGGCTCCGGGCGGTCAGGCTTGATCCCTCCGCCGGGCACGGTCGGCCCAGGCCGGACCTGGTCACCGTCCGCGGAAAGAGTGCGATCCGCGGCGATTGTTGATCTATTGATGGGAACTCAAAGGTGAGTGCTTTTACGGCGGTTGACGTCATCCGGGCCAAGCGGGACGGGGGCGTGCTGAGCGACGGGCAGATCGACTGGGTGGTCGACGCGTACACCAAGGGTCTGGTCGCCGACGAGCAGATGTCGGCGCTGGCCATGGCGATCCTGCTGCGCGGCATGACCGCGCCGGAGATCGCCCGGTGGACCGCCGCCATGATCGCCAGCGGTGAGCGGCTCGACCTGTCGCCGGTGTCCCGGCCGACTGTGGACAAGCACTCCACCGGCGGCGTCGGTGACAAGATCACCCTGCCGCTGACCCCGCTGGTGGCCGCGTGCGGCGCGGCGGTGCCGCAGCTGTCCGGCCGGGGCCTGGGCCACACCGGCGGCACGCTGGACAAGCTGGAGTCGATCCCGGGCTGGCGGGCGGCGCTCACCAACGACGAGTTCATCGCGCAGCTCCGCGACGTGGGCGCGGTGATCTGCGCGGCCGGCGACGGGCTGGCCCCGGCCGACCGCAAGCTGTACGCGCTGCGTGACGTCACCGGCACGGTCGAGGCGATCCCGCTGATCGCCAGCTCGATCATGAGCAAGAAGATCGCCGAGGGCACCGGCGCGCTGGTGCTCGACGTGAAGGTCGGCTCCGGCGCGTTCATGAAGAACGCCGACGACGCCCGCGAACTGGCCCGCACGATGGTCGAGCTGGGCGGCGCGCACGGCGTACGGACGGTAGCCCTGCTCACCGACATGTCCACCCCGCTCGGCCTCGCAGTGGGCAACGCGGTCGAGGTGACCGAGTCGGTGGAGGTGCTCGCCGGCGGCGGTCCCGCCGACGTGGTGGAGCTGACGCTGGCGCTGGCCCGGGAGATGCTCGACGCGGCCGGCCTGCCGGACGCCGACCCGGAGGCGGCGCTGCGGGACGGCCGGGCGATGGACTCCTGGCGCACGATGATCCGGGCGCAGGGCGGTGACCCGGAAGCCCCGATGCCCGTCGCGAACGAGGTCGAGATGGTCACCGCGACCGAGGACGGGTGGATCGCCGAGGTCGACGCGTATGCGATCGGGGTGGCCGCCTGGCGGCTCGGCGCGGGCCGGGCCCGCAAGGAGGACCCGGTGAGCATCCCGGCCGGCGTGGTGCTGCACAAGCGCCGCGGTGACCGGGTGCGTGCCGGTGAGCCGCTGTTCGAGCTGCGCGCCGAGCACGCCGAGCGGATCCCGGCCGCGCTGGCCGAGGCGCGCCTCGCGGTGCGGATCGCTCCGGACGCGCCGGACGCGACGCCGCTGGTCGTCGAGCGGATCGGCTGACCGGGACCGGCCATGGTGCCGGCCCGGCCGGAGCCGCTATCCTCCCAGGCCAGGGGGGATCGGCCGGCGACGAGCCGAGGTGAGCAGACAGGGGCTTGACCGTGCGCGTACCCGCTCCCGACCCCCGGGCCGTCCGCGAGGCGAGCCTGGACGAGTTGTCCCGGCTGGGTCTTCCGCTGCCGCCGCCGCAGTTCCCGCTGGTGTGGGAGCCGGGTGACGAGATCGAGCTGCGTCCGACCCCGGAGATCGAGGCCCGGATCGCGGTGCTGCACGTGATCCTGGCCCGCTGTTTCGGGATGCCCGCGCGAGCGGCGACGGGCTGGCTGCTGGAGTCGCACCTGGTCGACGCGGTGACGCCGCCGGAGTGGCAGTTCGTGATGGGCGGCCGGGGCGACCACAGGTCGTTCGTGCTGCACCACGACGCCTTGTTCTCGCTGGCCTGGGTGCTCGGGCTGGCCAAGGAGCTGGACCCGACGGTGCCGGTGGACGAGCGGCTGGTCGAGCGGATGCCGAACCTGGTCGCGGGGGAGACGTTCGGCCAGTGGCGGGCCCGGATCCTGGCCGCGCCGCAGCACCCCGGCGACGCCGCGGCGCTGCTGGACCTGCACTACTGCCTCGACTGGGCGTACCTGGAGACCGAGAAGGCGGGTGGCGCGCTGCCGGGGCTGGTGGACGCCAACGCGATCGGGCAGCGCCGGTGGGCGCTGGAGTGGGCGGTGGTGCTTCGTGGGCCGTACCACGACGAGCCGCCGGGCTGGGAAGAGGTCGACCTGTCCACCTGAGCCGGGTCAGCGCGGGCGGTGCACGCCGAGGCGGACCGAGAGCGTGACCGGCACCGGCTCCGGCAGCGCGGCGATGCGCGCGGCGAGCCGTCGCGGGTCGGCGTGCCAGGCGCTCGGTCCCATCCCGACGAGCGTGGTGACCTCGGCGCGGGTCAGCGCGAGCCGGGCCCGGTGCCCGGTCGTGGACTCCTCGGCGAAGTGGGCGCCGAGGCTGCCGGCGACCCGGTCGGCCTTGTCCGGGTCCACCCGCAGCAGGTCCAGCGCGTCGACGAGTTCGGTCAGGTGGTCGGCGGCCGGGGTGACCACCAGCAGCGCGCCGCCGGGGTCGAGCACCCGGTGGAACTCAGGGCCGTTGCGCGGCGCGAACACGTTCAGCAGCACGGCGGTGGACCGGTCGGCCAGCGGCAGCCGCTGCCAGGTGTCGGCGAGCGCGGCGGCGGCCCGCGGGTGCGCCCGGGCCGCGCGGCGCAGCGCCGGCTTGGAGACGTCCAGGGCCAGGCCGGCGGCGTCCGGCAGCGCCGCCAGCACCGCCGCGAGGTAGTGCCCGGTCCCGGCGCCGGCGTCGACCACCAGGGGGTACGGGCCGGAGCCCGCGACGCGTACCGCTGTGGTGGCCAGCGCGGCGGCGACGGTGTCGTAGTGACCGGCGGCGAGGAAGCCGGCTCGGGCGGCGACCATCTCGGCGCTGTCCCCGGTGTGCGGGGCGCGACCGGCGAGCAGGTTGACGTACCCCTGCCGGGCGATGTCGAAGCTGTGCCCGCGCGGACAGCGCAACGCGCGTGCGGTGCCGGCGGTGGTCCCGGTGAGCGGTTCGGCGCAGACCGGGCAGCGCAGCCGGGCGAGGATGGAGTCGTCCACGCCTCAGTCCTCCGCTTCCGGTCGGCCGGTGAGGTGGTCGATCACCCGCTGGCTGAGCGTGCCGAGCGCGGCCACCTCGGCCGGGGTGAGCCGGTCGATCAGGTGCCGGCGGACGGCCGCGACGTGCCCGGGTGCGGCGGCCTCGACGGCCTGGCGCCCGGCCGGGGTGAGCACGACGACCGAGCCGCGGCCGTCGGTTGCGCACTCCTCCCGGGTGACCAGGCCGCGTTGCTGCATCCGGGAGATGTGGTGGGACAGGCGGCTGCGGGACCACAGCATCCGGTCGGCCAGTTCGCTGAGCCGTAGCCGTTGCTCCGGGGTCTCGGACAGGTCGCTCAGGACGTCGTAGTCCGGCTCGGAGAGACCAGCGTCCTGCATCAGCTCCCGGGCCAGTTCCAGGTCGAGCAGGCGGCGCATGCGGCGGTAGCCGCGCCAGGCACGGTCCTCCCGCTCGTCCAGCCAGCGCGGTTCGTCCATGCGCCGATCCTACCGGTGTTGTTGACATGTCACCAAGTTGCCGCCTAGGTTGATGACATGTCAACCAAACTGCCGTCCCGGCTGGTGCGGCTGCTCACCGGCCTGGCCCTGTTCGGCGTCAGCGTCGCGCTGATGGTCCGTGCCGACCTCGGCCTCGCGTCCTGGGACGTGCTGCACCAGGGCCTCGCCGACCGCACCGGCCTGCCGATGGGTCTGCTGGTCAACGGCGTGGCGCTGCTGGTGCTGCTGCTGTGGATCCCGCTGCGGCAGCGCCCGGGTGTCGGCACCGTGGCGAACGTCGCGCTCGTCGGCCTGGCCCTCGACGCGACGCTGGCCCTGCTGCCACCGGTCGATCCGCTCGCCGGCCGGATCGGCCTGCTGGTCGCGGGCGTCCTGCTCAACGGCCTCGCCACCGCGCTCTACCTCGGCGCCCGGCTCGGCCCCGGCCCGCGGGACGGGCTGATGACCGGCCTGGCCGCCCGCGGCCTGCCGCTCGGCCCGGCCCGCACCGGGATCGAGGTGACGGTGCTGGCGGCCGGCTGGCTGCTCGGCGGCACCGTCGGCCCCGGCACCCTGCTCTACGCGATCGGCATCGGGCCGGTCGTCGCCTGGCTCGTTCCCCGGCTCACCGCGCCGGCCCCGGCCGCCGCCCCGACAGGAGTGACCTCACCATGCCCCGCCTGAACGTCGTCGTCGCCAGCACCCGCCCCGGCCGGGTCGGCCGCCGCATCGGTGACTGGTTCACCGCAGCCGCCGTCCGGCACACCGGCTTCGACGAGGTACGCCTGGTCGACCTGGCCCAGGTCGGACTGCCCTTCCACGACGAGCCGCACCACCCGTCCGAGCGGGTCTACCTGCACGAGCACACCCGCGCCTGGAGCGCCGAGATCGACGCCGCGGACGCCTTCGTCCTGGTGATGCCGGAGTACAACTACGGCTTCAGTGCGCCGCTGAAGAACGCGATCGACTACCTCTACCACGAGTGGCAGCACAAGCCGGTGGGCTTCGTCAGCTACGGCATGACCTCCGGCGGACTGCGCGCGGTACAGATGATCAAGCAGGTGGTGACCACGCTGAACATGACCCCGGTCAACGACCAGGTGGTCGTCTTCCTGCGGCAGGCGCTGGACGAGTCGGGCGAGCTGCGACCCGACCCCGGTCGCGAGGAGGCCGCCGCGCTCATGCTGGATCAGCTCGCCCGGCTGGCCGCCGCGCTCGCGCCGCTGCGGACCGAGGGAGCGGCGTGAGCGCCCGGCTCTGGGAGCTGTTCGGGGAGCGCGGGCGCGGGGTGCTCGTCACGCTGCGCCGGGACGGCCGCCCCCAGCTGTCCAACCTCGACTACCTGGCCGAGCCTGGCCTGATCCGCTGTTCCACCACCGGCGACCGGGCGAAGGTGCGCAACCTGCGCCGCGACCCCCGGGCCGGCTTCCACGTGACCACCGCCGACGGCGGGGCGTACGCGGTGGCCGATGGCACCGTGACGCTCACCCCGCCGGCCGCGACGACCGACGACGCGACGGTCGACGAGCTGGTCGAGGTGTACCGGCGGATCCGCGGCGAGCACCCGGACTGGGCCGACTACCGGGCCGCCATGGTGGCCGACGGGCGGGTGGTCCTGCGGCTCGCGGTGGAGCGGGTGTACGGCTGGCGACCCTGACCGGGCCGGTCCACCGTCCGGCCCGCACCGGGGGTGACTAGGGTCTGAGCATGGTCGCAATCTCGTACGAGGACATCGTCAAAGTCCCGAAGGCGCTGCTGCACGATCACCTCGACGGCGGCCTGCGGCCCGCGACGATCGTCGAGCTGGCCGCCGAGGTCGGCCACGAACTGCCCACCACCGACCCGGCGGCGCTCGGCGTCTGGTTCACCGAGGCGGCGAACTCCGGCTCGCTGGAGCGCTACCTGGAGACGTTCGCGCACACCGTGGCGGTCATGCAGACCCCTGCCGCGTTGCGCCGGGTCGCCCGCGAGTGCGCGCTGGACCTGGCCGCCGACGGCGTGGTCTACGCCGAGGTGCGGTTCGCGCCGGAGCAGCACCTGGAGCAGAACCTGACCCTGGACGAGGTGGTCGACGCGGTGGTCACCGGGTTCCGGGAGGGCAGCGCGCTGGCCGCCGAGGCGGGCACCCCGATCCGGATCGGCACGCTGCTCACCGCGATGCGGCACGCGGCCCGCTCGCAGGAGATCGCCGAGCTGGCCGTGCGGCACCGCGACACCGGGGTGGTCGGCTTCGACATCGCCGGCGCCGAGGCGGGCTTCCCGCCCACCCGGCACCTGGACGCGTTCGAGTATCTCCAGCGGGAGAACTTCCACTTCACCATCCACGCCGGTGAGGCGTTCGGTCTGCCGTCCATCTGGCAGGCGATCCAGTGGTGCGGCGCCGACCGGCTCGGCCACGGCGTCCGCATCGTCGACGACATCACCCCGGGCAACCCGCCGGTGCTGGGCCGGCTGGCCGCGTACGTGCGGGACAAGCGCATCCCGCTGGAGCTGTGCCCGTCGTCGAACGTGCAGACCGGCGCGGCGGCCTCGATCGCCGACCACCCGATCGGGCTGCTGCGCGACCTGCGGTTCCGGGTGACGGTGAACACCGACAACCGGCTGATGAGCGGCACCTCGATGTCCCGGGAGATGGCGCTGCTGGTGGAGGCCTTCGGCTACGGCTGGAAGGAACTCCAGTGGTTCACCATCAACGCGATGAAGAGCGCCTTCATCCCGTTCGACGAGCGGCTGCGGATCATCGACGAGGTGATCAAGCCGGCGTACGCCGAGCTGATCGGCTGATCACGACTGGCGGGGGTGGCCGGAGAGCAGCGCGGCCACCCCGCGCAGCACCTGCCCGGCGCGGGCCGCCTCGGCGCCCAGCCCGGTCTGCCGGCGCAGCACTGCGGGCTCGGCGCGCAGCAGCGCGACTCCGCGCCGGAGCAGCACCCGGGGCGCCTTGCGCTGCTCCGCGAGATCCCGGGCGAGGCGGCGCAGGAACGTCGCGCCGCGCGGGCGGCGTAGCGCGTACGCCCCGGCGAGCAGCCCGAGTCGCCGGCACTCGGCCACGATCTCGGCCGCGAAGATCCCCTCGGCGACGAAGATTGGCGATCCGTCGACATGGAATGGCCGGGTGGCTACCCGGCGGTCTACGCCGATCGCATAAACCGGCACTTCGGCCTTGCCCTCACGAGCCAGTCGGGCGATTGTTTGCACCGCCGTGTCCGCATCCCAGGACAAGGGGGACTCCCAATCCACCTGTCCGTTTCGACGCGGACACGTAGGGTCATCGCCGTCCTTGTAGAAGTCGTCCAGGCAGAGCACCGGAAGTCCGGTTCGCTGGGCTATGTATGACTTTCCCGACCCGGAGGGGCCGGCAAGCAGAACGACGCGGTGCGGGTGTTCCATTACTTTAAGTGACTCCGGCCAGACGGATTGCTATCAAATTGCATCAACATCTCATCACACCTCCGGTGAGGGACAACCTGGTCTTTCTCTTTGCGGAGCGGCGTGATGGAATCTCGGAGGTCCGACCCGCCGGGTCGGTCGCTCGGCGTTGCCCTCACGGTGGCGCGGGGCGCGGTAATGCGAGGGCGGTGACGTGAGCAAACGGCCAACGACGGCGGGCTCCTTCCTGTCGCGGCTGCGTCGGCCGATGAGTCGGCTGCGCGACATGCCGATCTGGTCCAAGCTCGGTCTGATCATGATCGTGCCGACCATCGCCACGGTCGTGGTGGGCACCAGTGGTCTGGTCGACCACCTGGAGACGCTCAACAATGCCAACCGGGCGGGGGATCTGGCCAATCTGATCGGCTACTCGGGTGACCTGGTCGACAGCGTGCAGGACGAGCGGGTCGGCGCCGTGCTCTTCCTCGGCGCGAAGGAGTTCCAGACCCGGGCGCAGTACCAGGAGGGCTACAACCGCGCCAACCAGCGGGTGGACCAGAGGAAGTCGTCCTACCTGCGGCAGCGTGGCGAGATCGACGACCTGCCCCGCAACTTCGTCGGGCTGCTGGACACGATCGACACCCAGCTCAAGGATCTTCCGGCGACCCGCAGCCAGGTGCTGAACGGCAAGCTCAAGATCAATGACGCCGACCAGGCGTACCGGCAGCTGATCGAGGACCTGCTCGCGATCCGCGACTCGGCCACCCAGCTCGCCGGCGACAACGACCTGAGCGACCGGATGCGCGCGGCGGCCGCGGTGGCCCGGCAGAAGGAATACCTGACCCAGCGCCGGGTCGTCGTCCACCAGGCGCTCACCCAGAACCAGTACACCGCCGCGCTGCGCGAGCAGTTCATCGCCAGCGGCACCGGCCAGTCGCAGGCGCTGGCGACCTTCCAGGCCGTCGCCACCGAGCCCGACAAGCTGTTCTACGAGCAGACCGTCTCCGGGCCCGACCTGCGCAAGGCCGACCGCTTCACCAGTTTCATCTCGGGCAACAACAACGGCTCGATGGCGAACGCCCCGTTCGGGTCGGACCAGTGGGACCAGACCATGGTCGCCAACGCCGAGCTGATCCGTACCGTCGAGTCCCGCCTGGACGGCAACGTCGTCCGGCAGGCCGACGCGCTGCGCTCGGACACCCAGCGCCAGGTGTTCCTGGAGACCGGCCTGCTGCTCACCATGCTGCTGCTGGCCATCCTGTTCGCGTACCTGGTGGCCCGCTCGATGGCCCGCTCGCTGCGCGACCTGCGCCAGGGCGCCCTGGCGGTGGCCCAGTACGGGCTGCCGCAGGCGGTCGCCCGGCTGCGCGACCCGCAGGTGACCGGTCAGCTCTCCCCGGTACAACTGGCCAACCAGATCGCCGAACCGCTGCCGGTGCGGAGCAAGGACGAGTTCGGCCAGGTGACCGAGGCGTTCAACGCCGTCCACCTGGAGGCCGTCCGGACCGCCGCCGAGCAGGCTGCCCTGCGGGCCTCGGTCGCAACCATGTTCGTCAACCTGGCCCGCCGCTCGCAGATCCTGGTCGACCGGCTGATCGGCCACCTCGACCGGCTGGAGCGCGGCGAGGAGGACCCGGACCGGCTGGCCGAGCTGTTCCAGCTCGACCACCTGGCCACCCGGATGCGCCGCAACGACGAGAACCTGCTGGTCCTCGCCGGCGCGGACTCCACCCGTGTGCAGCGCGAGCCCGCCGCCCTGATCGACGTGCTCCGCGCCGCTCAGTCCGAGGTCGAGCACTACACCCGGATCGAGTTCGGCGTGATCGACCGGGACATCGAGGTCGCCGCCCACGCGGTCAACGACCTGGTGCACCTGGTCGCCGAGCTGTTCGACAACGCCACCGCCTTCTCCCCGCCGGACTCCCAGGTCATGGTGGAGGCCCGGCGGGTCGGCGACCGCGCCTCCCTCTACGTGGAGGACCGCGGCATCGGCATCAGCTCGGAGCAGCTCCGTGACCTCAACGAGCGGCTGGCCACGCCGCCGCAGGTGGACGTCGCGGTCTCCCGGATGATGGGCCTGGTCGTGGTCGCGCGGCTGGCCGCCCGGCACGGTGTCCGGGTCGAGCTGCGACCGGGCGCCGACCGGGGCACCGTCGCCGACGTGACGCTGCCGACCTCGGTCCTGGTGCCGCGTGCCCTGGCCGGCCGCGGCCAGCCCGCGCCGGCCCTGCCGCCCGCCGCCCTGCAGCAGAACGGCCCGGCACCGGCCTTCGGCGCCCTTGCCGCCTTCGGCAACAACAACCCGCCGAGCCTGCCGCCGGCGCCGCACCCGGGCTCCTCGGGCAACCAGGTCACGCTCGGCGGCCGGGCCTTCGACCCGGCACCGCGCAACGGCTCGGGGACCCCGGCGAACGCCGGGGGCGGCCGGGCGATGCCGGCCTGGTCCGACCTGACCGGCGCCAACCCGTCCGGCGGGGACGGCGGATTCGGCTCCCGGCCCTCCAACGGCCAGTCGATGGACCCGCTGCCCCAGCGGCGCAACCCGGCCGACGGCGACCCGGGCAGCACCGGCCAGCAGCCGGCGATCCCGCGCCAGCTGCCGAGCAGCCCGGAGGCGCGGCCCTACAGCCCGCCGCCGGTCTCCGCGCCGCCGGTCCCGCCGGTGTCGGCACCGCCGCTGCCTCCGATGTCCGGCAACCCGCTGCCGTACCGTCCGGTCTCGGCCGCCCCGGTCTCCGGTGACCCGTTCTCGGGCCGTCCGGTTTCCGCGGCGCCGGTCTCCGGCGACCCGATGCCGTACCGTCCGGTCTCGGCCGCGCCGGTCTCCGGGCACCCCGCGTCGGCTGTTCCGGTCTCCGGACAGCCCGCCGCCGGTCAGCCGGCCTCCGCGCCGCCGGTGAACCAGCCGCAGGCACGCTCGATGCCCGCTCCGGGTGTCAGCGCCCCGCCGGTCTGGCCCCCGGTCGCGCCGACGCCCGCTCCGGCGGCGCCGGAACGGCCCGCGAGCGGTATGGACATGACCACCGAGCTGCCCCGGGTGCCGCGCACGGAGATGCCGGCCACCCCGCAGTCGGCGGCCGGCCAGCCCGCCGCCGCTCCGGCCACGAACCGGCCGTCCGAGGCCCGGCCCGCCACCCCGGCGGCTCCGGCGTCGCGACCGGCCGCGCCGCAGCAGCCGGGCAACCGCCAGCGGTACGCGGACGAGACGATGGAGCTGCCGATCTTCCGGGAGCTGGAGTCGGCGTGGTTCCGCACCCGCCGGCCCGGGCCCAACGACGAGGCGGCGGCTCCGGCCGCGACGACGAACGGTGGCGCCGCCACCCAGCAGTTCGCCAAGGTGGACACCGCCGGCCGGCCCGTGCCGCAGCCGACACCAGCAACGACAGGTAACACACCGATGGCACACACTCCGACGGCCGGCGGAGCACCGCGTGACAACGGCGCGGCGAACGGCAACCCCCGTCCCGCGTACACCGGCGGGTTGCCGACCCGGCAGCCGGCCGCGCCGCCGCAGCCCTCCTCCCCCTGGCAGACCGCTGCCGACGACGGCTGGCGGGCCGCCTCCGCGGCCACCGAGGTGCCGGTGGCGGAGACCACCCAGAAGGGCCTGCCGAAGCGGAAGCCGATGGCGCAGCTCGTGCCGGGCAGCATCGACAAGCCTTCCGCGTCGGTGCAGCGGCGTACACCGGAGGGGGTCCGGGGCCTGCTCTCGGCCTACCATCGGGGCGTGCAGCGCGGGCGTAACACCGACAGCAACACGACCGGCCCGGAGGGCACTCCGGGCGGGCAGCAGTCCTCGCAGTCTGACTCAGGCCCGGTGGCCGGGAGCGGGCAGAAGGAGCAACAAGGATGACTACTACGCAGGATCTCGGATGGCTGCTCGCCAACTTCGCCGACCGGGTGCCCGGTGTGGCGCACGCGGTCGCGGTCTCGGCCGACGGCCTGCTTCTCGCCTCGTCCCGTGACCTTCCGCGGGACCGCGCCGACCAGCTCGCCGCGATCGCGTCCGGTCTGGTCAGCCTCACCCAGGGCGCGGCCCGCTGCTTCGAGGGCGGGGCGGTGTTGCAGACAGTCGTCGAGATGGACAACGGCTTCCTGTTCCTGATGTCCATCTCCGACGGCTCGTCGTTCGCGGTGCTGGCGGCGCGGAGCTGCGACGTGGGTCAGGTCGGGTACGAGATGGCCCTGCTCGTGGACCGGGTGGGCGACGCCCTGACGCCGCAGCCGCGCACGGCTGTGGGGATGATGGGCTGAATGACGCGCTGGCCGGTGGGTCAGGTGCGGGAACAACTACGACAGCGACGGATGTCACCGGGGCGAGCCGGTGCCGGGTACGAGGGAGGTGAGCGGCGAAATGGCGGATCGTGACGAGCCGACCGGAGCGTTGGTCCGGCCGTACGCCGTTACCCGCGGTCGTACCCGTCCCCGGCTCGACATCGCCCTGGAGGCACTCGTCGAGACGACGGTGCGCGGCCGAGCGGTTGCCACTGGCAACGGTGGCCACGGTCGTGAACACCAGTACATCGCCGCGTTGTGTGACGGACGTGTGCAGTCGCTCGCTGAGATCGCGGCGCGGATGCAGCTTCCGCTCGGCGTGGCCCGGGTGCTCATCGCCGACATGGCGACGGACGGCCTGGTCGCGGTCCACGAGCCGACCATTTTGGACGACTCCGATGACGCGGTGGGCACTGAACTGCTGGAGAGGGTGCTGAGTGGACTTCGCAGGCTCTGACATGTCGCACCGGCCGCCGGTCCCGAGCGGGCGCGTGACGTCGGCGAAGATCGTTATCGCCGGTGGGTTCGGCGTCGGCAAGACGACGCTGGTCGGTTCGGTCTCGGAGATCACGCCGCTGACCACCGAGGCGATCATGACCTCCGCCGGCGTGGGCGTCGACGACACCCGGCAGGTGCCGGGCAAGACGACGACCACGGTGGCCATGGACTTCGGTCGTATCTCGATCGACCGGGATCTGATCCTGTACCTGTTCGGTACGCCGGGTCAGACGCGGTTCTGGTTCATGTGGGACGAGTTGGTCCGGGGTGCGATCGGCGCGGTGGTGCTCGTCGACACCCGGCGGCTCGCCGACTGCTTCGCCGCCATCGACTTCTTCGAGCACCGGCGGCTGCCGTACCTGGTGGCCATCAACTGCTTCGACGGCATGCAGTACCACGATCCGCAGGACGTCCGGGACGCGCTGGCGATCTCCCGCGACGTGCCGGTGGTGCCGTGTGACGCCCGGAACCGGGAGTCCACGAAGCACGTGCTGATCTCGCTGGTCGAGTACGTGCTCACCATGCGGCGCTCGCGGGCCGTCGCGCCCGCCTGACCGACGCGCGGAAGCGCCCGGCGGCCTCAGGGCCACCGGGCGCTTCCTGCCGTCCGGGGGTGGACACGGTAAGCGATCACCCGGTGACCGGCCACGCGGGACGGTCACCGGGTGACGGCCGAGGTCAGGCGTACCGGGTCCAGGTGCCCCGGAACACCTGGTACACGGCGAGCGAGTCGGGTTCCATGCCGCCGTGCCGGTCGGCGCGGAACGCGTACCCGCCAGCGATGCCCTCGACCGTCTGCGCCTGCAGGAGGGCCCGCAGCCGGCCCCGGTCGAGGCTCGTCGCCATCCGCGCCGACGTGGCGAGGAGCTGGAGCGCGTCCGAGGCGTACGGGGCGAAGTCCGGGCTGACGCCGTGCCGCTGCGTGTAGCGGTTGACGAAGTCCCTGCGGGCCCGCTGCGCCGTCGTGGTGGCGGTCGCAGCGGAGACGTCCAGGCAGGCCGGGTGCACCGCGTACGCGCCCTCCACGGCGGCGGCGTTCGCGCCCTGGACGGTGTCGTCGGCGACCGCGCCGGCGTCGAAGAAGATCGGGCCGCGGTGACCGGCGGCGCGCAGTTCCCGTGCCGCGACACCGGAGTCGGGTGCGGTACCCCAGACCACCACGCCGTCCCGCTGGCTGCCGGCGACGCGCTCGGCGGCGGCGCGGAAGCGGCGGCCGGTGGCCGGCAGGCGTACCGTGCGGGCCAGGTCGGTGCTGCTGTCGGCGAGCGCCTCCCGCATCGCGCGCACACCCGAGTCGCCGTGCAGGCCGTCGGCGGCGAGCACCGACACCCGCCGGATCTTCTTGGACTCGAACAGCTCCACCAGGCGACGCGCCATGTCGACGGCGTCCGGGGTGAGCTTGTAGGTGAACGTGCGCTCCTCCAGCGGCAGCACGATGCGGTCACCGTAGCCGAGGGACAGGAAGGGCGTCTTGACCCGCTGGGCGGCCGCCGCGAGGGCCGTCGAGGTCTCGCCGAGCACGCCGCCGATGAGGGCCTGGGCGCCGGCCCGGGTGAGGTCGGCGGCATGGCGGGCGGCGACCTCGGGGTTGCTGCCGTTGTCCAGGATCTGGAGCCGGACCGACCGGACCAGGTTTCCCACGGCTATGCCGGTGCGGTTGAGCGAGTCGGCGGTGAGCTGAAGGGCCTGTCGCTGGGCGACGCCGAGCAGCGCCCCGGCGCCGGTCAGTTCAAGGCTCGCGCCGACGACGAGATCCTGGTCGGCCGGCGCGCTGCTGGACGGGCCGTCGTCCGGCCGCTGGCCCTGCGGGGCGCAACCGGCGAGCAGCAGGCTGCCGGCAGCGGCGGCGAGGACGCCCCGCCGGGTGAGCACAGTGGAGTCGAACGCCGGTGTCGCCAATGGAATCGCCTTCCCACCCCGGCGAACAGGCGCCGCCGCTGGTCCGCCGGGTATGTTCCCGGCCGGTCCAGCCCAGCGTCAAATCGTCCCGGTGTGGGATGGAACACCCCGGCGGGCCCGGTCAGGAGCGGTAGCCCGCCGAGCGGTACTCGTACTCCCGGTCGTCGTCGCGGTCACCGGTGTCGCGGGTGAAGTCCCAGCCGCCGGCCGCCTCACGGCCCGGTCGGCCGCCCACGGCGAAGCCGCCGATCTCCTGGCCCCGCCGCCAGCCCCGGAAGTATCCGGTGGTGTTCTCGGCGAGGCTCGCCGCGTTCCGGACGATCCGCAGAGGACGCTCCTCGCGCAGCGGGGAGCCCGGCACCAGGTTGGCCTGCGGTACGCGCTTCGGCAGCCCGGCCGTGGTCTCCGCGCCGACGGACGGGCGGGCCGCCTGCTCGGCCGCCTGCCAGCCGGTGTCGGCGGTGGTGGACCAGTCCAGGTCGGCCTCGTCGCCGTGGCCGACGAACCAGGCGGACTTGGCCTGCGCGAAGATCAGCAGGTCGCCGTCACCCTCGTCGGAGACCGGCGGCGGCCGGTGCTCCTTCGGGGCGGGACGCCGCTCGGGCATGGCGGGAAGCGGAACGCGGCCCGGTTGGCCCTGGTCGACCAGACGCAGCGGGGGCGCCTCCAGACCGGGGTCGACCGGCCGGCCCATCTCGTCGCGCAGCGCGCGGTCGGCGAGCGGCGGCGGCTCCACCAGCCGCAGCATCGGTGGCTCCTGCGGCAGGTCGTCGGCGAGCCACGGTGGCGTGACCCGGCCCGGGTCGCTCGGCGCGTCCACGCCCCGCCCGTACGAGTAGGTGGTGCTCTCCCGCTCCCGGGTGGTGTCGTCCTCGTTGTTCACCAGCGGCCAGTTCGCCCGGGAGCCGGGCGGCGCCTCCGGCGCGGGTGGACGCGGGGCCGGCACCGGGATGCTCAGGTCGGTGGCGCTGAAGCCACCGGTCGGCGGTTCCGGGTTCTGGTTCGTCTTGGGCCGGGGCGGGATGACGGTGCGCTGCCGCTCGGCCCGCGCCTTGTTGATCGCCGCGGTGGTCAGCGTCGGGCGGAACGGCTCGCCGGCCTCGGCGGGTGGTACGGCGCCGCGCGGGGACGGGGCGATCGGCGTGATCCCGGGGGGCGGCGGAGGCGGCGCGGAAATCGGCCGGTTGGTCGGGCCGTCCACCCGCGACGGCATCGGCGCGCCGGTCGGCTCGGGCCGCGCCGGGGGAGCCGAGGACGGCCGGCCCAGTGCTGCCGCCGGAGCGACGGGCGTGACCGGGGCCGGGGCGACCGGCGGCGGGGTGACAGGCGCGGGCGCGACCGGTGGCGGGCCCAGCGGCCGGGGCATCGTCGTGGCGGCCGGACCGGACACCGGCTCCGGACGGCTGCGCCGCCCACCGGGGAGCGGCTCGGGACGACCGCGACGGCCGGCCGGCTCGGGTGCCCCGGCCGGCTCGGGACGGCCGCGGTGCGGCTCGGCGATCGGGTCCGGCTGGATGGAGCGCACCGGACGGAGGTCGGCCGCCGACGTCGCGGCCAGCTCGTCGACCTGCTCGCCCCGGCGGGCGGCGGCCCGGCGGCCGGTCGCGGGAGTGGGAGCGGTGCGTTCGGCGAGTGCGCCGACGAGCGCGTCGCAGCCGGCGTCACAGGTCCGGACGGAGGCGACGGCCTGGCGTACGGTCTCGGCGACGGCCGCGGTGAGCGTGCGGTTGACGGTGGCCCGCCGGGGCGTCTCGGAGATGGCCACACGCAGCGCGGTCACCGCGTCGGAGACGGCGTCGGCGTCGGCCACTCCCTCGCCGGCCAGCTGCGCGACGACCGCGTCGGCGGCCAGCGCGCCGTCCCGGCCACCACGGGTCGCGGGACCGGTGAGCATTCCCGGCTCGGGAAGCGCGTCGAGCACCGCCAGGGCGACCCGGTCGGCCGGGTCCGGGTAGGCCCGCAGCGCGGCCGGGTAGAGCTCGCGGAGCACCTCGCGCAACGTCACCGCGGCGGAGTGCCGGCCGCTCGCCAGCGCCGCGTGCGCGGCCAGGACCTGCGTGTATCCGGCGAGTTCACGCGGCGCCGGGAGGGTCACCGCGGAGAGCGCGCCGGCCTGGAGCGCACGGGCCAGCCCGACCGCCCGGCGCTCGGCGGGCGGGGACTGCATCTCCTCCAGGGAGTCGTCGTCGGCGAAGCGCTCGGCGAAGTCGTCGGCCGAGTCGTCGTCCGCGATCGCCAGCGGACGGCCGGCGGCGCTCAGCAGCGAGGTGACGATGTGATCGTCGCTGTCCGCGGCGATGGCCGCGCCGCTCGGACCGCCGGACCGTTCCACCAGCAGCGCGACCAGCCGGGCGTAACCGGCGGCATCGTCACCGATCTCGCAGACGTGCAGCAGACGGCCTGCGTCGTCGACCACAGCGGACGTCAGCGTCGTTCCGGCCGAAGCCGTTCGGTCGGCCGGATCTGCCGAGGCCAGACCGCAGTACACGCGCACGAGCGCCACGGCGTCGTCCTCCTCCCGGGACACAGGTCTTGCTCTGCCAGAGACTGATGCTCCCCGCTCCGGGTCAGTCGCGCCAGTCCACAACCGCAGAGATCTTGCCGACAATGGTGCGCCAACCCAAACTTGCGGTTTGTGCCCCGATTTTCTTCAGCCGGCGGCGACCCAGGAAACCACCGACGCCACCGTTGACGGAAGCGCGCAGCGCCTCGTCCAGGTCGTCCAGGCTGGAGCCCGCCGAGAGCATGTCCAGCACGGCGGGTAGCCGCAGGGCGTACGCCAGGTCACGGGCGATCTCGCCGGCTTCGATGAGCAGCTCGTGGTCCCACGCGTCGTGGCCGCCGCGCAGGTTCTCCACGACCAGGTCGAGCTCGTACGTGTCCTCGTCCAGCGGGGCGATGTCGGCCGGCTCCAGCCGTTCGGACAGTTCATTCCAACTGTCCAGCTGGGACAGGTCGTTGGGCGCACCGGAACGGATGAAAGTGACCAATGACTCCGGGGTCTTGAACAGCAGGAGCCGGCCCTTGTGGGTGAGGAAGACCGGCACCTCCTCGTCGCCCGCCTCGTCCTCGTCCTCGTCGGCGTCGTCGCCGGCCTCGTCCTCGGCGGCCTCGTCGTCGTCCGAGGCGTCGGCCTTGTCCTTGCGGCGGGCCTTGGCGTCCTTCTCCTCGTCCTCGTCGTCCTCCTCGGCGGAGAGGGCGGCGAACTCCTCGTCGAGGATCACCACCTCCTCGTCCTCCTCGGTCTCGACGACCTGGCGGCGGGCCAGGAACGGGTCGTCCTGGTCGCGCTCGGCGACGTCGGTCGGGGTCAGCTCGCGCGCCTGCCGGTACGCCCGCAGCGTGAAGCCGGTGCCGGCGGGCAGGGCGATCTCCACCGGGTCGATCCGCACCTCGTCCCAGAGCGCGCGGTCGGCCGGCGGGCGGTCCTCCTCGACCTCGTCGGCCGCGGCGGCGGCGTCGGTGTCGTCGAGCTCGGGCTCGTCGGCGTCGGGCCGTTGGGGCGACTGGCGGGCCACGCTGACCTCCGTGTGCGTTCGGGTTGCCCACCCGGCGGCGTCGCGCCGCCGAGTGACTCTGCGCACATACCCTAGTGGGCGACGGTTCCGGCCGGGAGTCGCACCCCTTGGCGTCGCGGCGACTCGACAAGTAGCGTTGCTACGCATGAAGGCGCAGGCGCTGCACGGACACCTGGACGCGCTGCTGCTCGCCGTGCTGGAACGGGGCGCGCTGCACGGATACGCGATCATCGAGGCGTTGCGCGCCCGCAGCGGCGGCGCGCTGGATCTGCCCACCGGCACCATCTATCCCGCGCTGCGCCGGCTGGAGCGGGCCGGGCTGGTGGCGAGCACCTGGAGCACTGTGAACGGCCGGGAGCGCCGCACCTACGAGCTGACCGAAGCCGGTGGCCGGGCGCTGTCGGGGGAACGGGCCGACTGGCGCGAGTTCAGCACCACAGTCGGGCGGTTCCTCGGCGCGGACGAGCCGCCCACCGCACCGGCCTGACCGCGCCCGCCCGGGGCCCGCGCCGAGCGGGCAGCCCGAGCAGCAAGCACGATGGCCGTTCAGCCGGCCAGCCGGCGGTCGGCGAGCACCCAGCAGCGGGCCGCACGGGCCAGGGCGAACCAGGCCGCCGAGACCACCACCATCCCGATGATCAGGGGCGGCCAGGTGAGCGCGGCGTCCCACAGCCCGATCGACCAGCCGAACAGCGCGCCCCCGGCGACGGCACCGACCAGAAGGCTGCCGGTCAGACCGAAACCGATCACCCGAGCCGGGCGGACGAGCCGCGGTGACCCCCACCGGGCGACCAGCAGCGCGGCCAGCGCCAGCGCGGCGACCACCCCCCAGATGCCGTTCAACGCGGCGGAGAGCAGCAGGTAGCTCTGCGGCGGCGGTGGACCGCTGCTCCAGCTCGACCCCTGCCAGGTCAGGTCACCGGCGGCGATGAGCACCACCGCCACCACGAGCGTGCGCAGTGCCAGCCGGTGCAGCGCGCCGACAGCCAGCTCAGCCTGGAAACCTGGCACGAGCTGGGCGTCGCTGCCGAACTCGGCGACCGCCCGCCGCTGCGCCTCCGCCCGCGGCAGGCCCCCGTGCCGGTACGCCTCGACGGCGTCCTCCAGCGCGTGCCGCGCCTCGGTCAGCAGGTCGGCCTTGAGCCGGTCCGGCCCGTGCAGCCGCGTGGACAACTCGTCCAGCCGACGGTCGACCACTGCCTCCTCATGCACCCGCATGCGGGTAAGCCTGCCACCGGCGGGCGGCACCCGCGTCAGGGAAAACCCCGATCGTCAGGGCGTGATCGCCAGGTAGCCGCGTTCCGCCGCCTCCTGGCGCAGCCACTGCTCCCGGTACCAGCCGGGACGTGCCACCAGCTCGTCGTGCCGGCCACGCTGCACGATCCGGCCGCCGTCGAGCACCACGATCTCGTCCAGCCCGGCCAGACCGCTGAGCCGGTGGCTGATCAGCAGCACCGAGTGCTCGGCCGGGGTGGCGGCGAGCGCGGAGTCCAGCACCGCGTCGGCAGCCGCCGGATCGAGCCCCTCGGTCGGCTCGTCGAGCACCAGCACCGGCGGGGCGGCCAGCAGCGCCCGGGCCAGCGCGAGCCGCTGCCGTTGCCCGCCGGAGAGCTGCCCGCCCTGCTCGCCGACCACCGTGTCCCAGCCGTCGGGCTGCTCGCGTACCCAGTCGAGCAGGCCGGCCGCCCGGGTGGCGGCGACCAGGTCCGCCTCGGTGGCGTCCGGACGGCCGAGGAGCAGGTTCTCCTTGACGGTGGCGTGGAAGACGTACGCCTCGGCGAGCAGGCCGCCGACCACCCGGGGCAGGTGCTCGGCCGGGATCTCGGACACCGGCACGCCCCCCGCGGTGACCTCGCCGGTGCCGGGGCGCACCGCGCCGGTGAGCACTGCGGCGAGCGTGCTCTTGCCGGCGCCGCTCGGTCCGACCACGGCCACCCGCCGGCCGGCGGGCAGGTCGAGGTCGAACCCGGTCAGCGCGGGGGCGGCGCCCGCCCGGTAGCGGACCGTCACGTCGGAGAACCGCACGTCGTGGCCGTCGGTCCCGGCCACCGGAGCGGTCTGCGGCGTCGCCGGGGCGGGGTCGGTGAGCAGGTCGGCGACGCGGGCCAGTCCGGCCCGCAACTGGGTGCGCTGGCGGGCCGCCGCGACGAGCGCGAGCGCCACCTCCACGGCGGCGAGTGAGCCGACCGCGAGGACGCCGACCAGCACGCCGCCGACCTCGGCGCGCAGCGCCACGACCACCACGGCGGCGGCGGTGAGACCAGCCACGAGGACGCCGAGCGCGTCCACCGCGAAGCCGGTCGCGGCGAGCCGGCGTTCCAGCCGGGCCAGCCGTCCGGCCCGCTCGGCGGCGGCGGCGAGCGCCGGGCCGGTCGCCCCGAACGCGGCCAGGTCGGCGGCGCCGTGGGTGAGGTCGACCGCGTCCACGGCGAGCGCGCCCCGCAGCGGGGCCACCTCGTCGGCGGCGCGGCGGGTGATCCGGGAGGCGAGCGCTGGGAGCGCCACGCCCGCCACGAGCAGGCCGAGCGCGAGCACACCGGCGGCCGGCGGTGCGATCAGCGCGGCGACGCCGACCGCGAGCACGCTGACCAGTGCCGCCGCCGCTCCCGGTACGAGGACGCGCAGGAGCAGGTCCTGAGCCGCCTCCACGTCGGAGACCAGCCGGCTCAGCGCGTCCCCGGTACGCCGGCCGGTCTCGCGGCGGGCGGCGAGCGTGGCGAAGACGCGGGCTCGTACGTCGGTGATCATGCGGAGTACGGCGTCGTGCCCGGCGAGCCGTTCGGTGTACCGGAACACGCCCCGGCTGACCGCCAGCGCCCGGACCGCGACGATGGCCACCGTCAGCCGGTCCAGCGGCGGACGGCCGGCGGCGCTCATCAGCAGCCAGGTGGCGGTGGCCATCAGCGCCAGGCCGGCGAACTCGGTCGCGGCGGCGAGCAGCCCCGCGCCGAGCAGCCGGCTCAGGTACGGCCGGGCCAGACGCAGTACCGCCCGCTCGGCGCCGGGACGGGCGGGCGCGGGCGGCTCCGGCGTGCCGGCGGGGACCACCGGCACGCCGGTCGGCCCGGCCGGCTCGCGGCCCACCGGCGTCACGCCGTCGCCGGCGGTCACCGGGCCACCACCGGGCGGGTGGGGGAGACGGGGATCATCGCGGCACCGCCGGTCCGGTGGCGGTCGTGTGCAGCTCGGTGACCCGGCCGTCCTCGACACGCAGGATCCGGTCGGCGTCGGCGAGCAGCGCGGGCCGGTGCGCGACGAGCAGCGCGGTACGTCCGGCGACCAGCCGCCGGGTCGCGTCCAGCACCACCGCCTCGCTGGCGCTGTCCAGCCGCGCGGTCGGCTCGTCGAGGAGCACGATCGGTGCGTCCCGCAGGAACGCACGAGCCAGGGCGAGCCGCTGCCGCTGCCCGCTGGACAGGCCGTGGCCGCGCTCGCCGAGGCGGGTGTCCAGCCCGTCGGGCAGCGCGTCGACCACCTCGTCCAGCGCGGCGCCGGTGACCGCCGCGGCGAGCGCGGCATCGGGGGTGTCCGGTGCGCCGAGGCGGATGTTGTCAGCGAGCGACCCGGCGAACAGGTGCGCCCGCTGCGGCACCCAGGCCAGCTCGCGCCGCCAGGCGTCGAGATCGGCCCCGGCCAGGTCCACCCCGTCGACTGTGACCCGGCCCGAGGTCGGCGCGACGAAGCCGAGCAGCAGGTTGAGCAACGTGCTCTTGCCCGCACCGCTGGGCCCGATGATCGCCACCCGGTCGCCCGGCCGGACGGTCAGCGTGACGTCGCGCAGCGCGGTGGTGCGCTCGTACGCGACTGTCACGCCCTCGAAGCGGATCTCGCCCCGGCCGCCCGGTGCCGGCCGCCGGGGCCCGGCGGTGGTGGCGGGCCCGTCGGTCGCGGAGAGCGTGAGCGCCTCGTCCAGCGCGGTGAGCCCCTCCATGCTGGCGTGGAACCGGCTGCCCGCGGCGCGCAGCGGCAGGTACGCCTCCGGGGTGAGCAGCAGCACCAGCAGCGCGGTGGAGAGCGTGAGGCCGCCGCCGAGCAGCCGGATGCCGACCGGCACCGCGACCAGCGCGACGGAGAGCGTGGCGACCAGTTCCAGCACCAGCGCGGACAGGAACGCGATCCGCAGCGTCTTCATGGTGGCCTGGCGGTGGCCGTCGGCCATCCGGCGTACCACGTCGACCTGCCGCTCGGACCGGCCGAACGCGCGCAGCGTGGGCAGCCCGGCGACCATGTCGAGGAAGTGCCCGCCGAGCAGCGACAGCCGTCGCCACTGCCGTTCGGTGGCGGACTGCGCCTGCCAGCCGAGCAGCGCGCCGAAGATCGGGATGAGCGGGATGGTGAGCGCGATGATCAGCGCCGAGCTCCAGTCGGCGAACACGATCCGGGCCAGCACCGCCACCGGCACCGTGACGCTCAGCACGAGCTGCGGCAGGTAGCCCGTGAAGTACGGGTCGAGCGCGTCCAGGCCACGCCCGGCCAGGGTGGCGAGCTGCCCGGCCCGCTGCCCGGCGACCCAGGTGGGACCGTGCCGGCCGACCGCGCCGAGCAGGTCGGCGCGCAGCGCCGCCTTGACCGTGGCGGCGGCCCGCGCCGCCACGGTGCCCTGGGCCCAGCTCACCAGCGCCCGCCCGGCGACCGCGGCCACGAACCCGGCCAGCGCCGGCCGGTGCAGCCGGCCGTCGAACGCCGTGGCCAGCAGCGTCGCCAGGGCGGTGGCCTGGGCGATGACCAGCAGCGCGGTGAGCCCGCCCAGCACCGCGAGCACGGCGAGGTCGCGCCGGGCCGCGGGGACCCGACGCAGCAGACGCGGGTCGAACGGGCGGCGGTTCACCAGTACACCGGTGCCCTGCCGTCGATCCGTCCCCGGAACACCCACCAGCACATCGCCTGAAAGCCTAGTAGGGCCGGCACGAGCGGTAGCGCGAGCCATCCCAACAGCGCCAGCGTCGGTCGGCTGGCGGCCGCTTCGGCCACCGTCAGCGACGCCGCCGGGTCGGTAGTGGAGACCAGGATCCGGGGCCAGAGCGCGGCCCCGATCAGCGGCGCGGGCAGCGCCAGTGCCGTCGCGGTCGCCGCGAAGGCCGCCCCGGCCCGGCCCCGGCGCAGCGCCGCGCGGGCCGTCAGCAGCGCCGCCACGAGCGCCAACGGCAGGAGTACGGCCACCGCCGGGCGCGCCACCGCGGCGCGTACCCGATCGGAGAGCAGGCCCAGGACGGTGGCCGCGCCGACGGCGGCGAGCGCGGCGGGCACCAGGCCGCTCGCCAGCCGGGCGAGCGCCGGGGCCCCGGCGGCGGGCAGCCGGAGCGTGAGGAACGTCGCACCGTGCACCGCTACCAGCGCGAGCAGCGCCAGCCCGGCGGCGGCGACGAACGGGGTGGCGAGATGACCGGCACCGACCACGTGGCCGTCCGCGCCGAGCGGCACGCCCTGGAGCAGCCCGGCGAGCAGCGCGCCCCAGCCCAGCGCGGCGAGCACGCAGCCGACCACCACCACGCGGTCCCAGCGGGCGCGAGCAGTGGCGGAGGCCGGGCGGCTGCGCAACTGCACCCCGGCGGTCACCAGCACCACCCCGGTCAGCGCGGCGAGCACGGCCGGGTAGAAGCCGGAGAGCAGCTCGCCCTCCAGTCGGGGGAACGCGCCGAACAGGATGCCGACGGCCGCCACCAGCCAGACCTCGTTGCCGAGGAAGAACGGCCCGAGCGCGGTGAGCGTGGCCCGGCTGCCCGGTGCCGGTCCGCGCCGGGCCAGCAGCAGGCCGACGCCGTAGTCGTAGCCGCCGAGCACGAGGTAGGTGGCGAAGAAGAAGCCGAGCAGGGCGTACCAGGCGAGTTCCACGGCGGCTCCCTCAGGCGAACACGGGCTGGTGGTGGGCGTCGGTGTCGGGCGCGGGCGGACGGCCGAGCGCGGGGTCGTGCGCGCCGCGGGCGGCGTGCCGGGCCAGCAGCACCCAGTTGGTCACCGCGAGCGCGCCGAGCAGCAGGCTGAACCCGATCAGCGAGGTGAGCATCAGTCCGGGTGAGACCGGCGAGACGGCCTGCGCGGTGGGCAGCAGCCCGTACGCGGCCCAGGGCTGGCGGCCGACCTCGCGGGCGATCCAGCCGAGCAGCATCGCCACGAAGGGCAGCGGCAGGCCGAGCAGGATCAGCCAGAGCGGCGCCTTCAGCCGGATGATCCAGTCGCGCCAGAGCAGCGGCAGCAGGAGCCAGAGGGCGCTGAGCGTGAAGCCGATCAGGATCATGAAGCCGAGGCCGACGTCGGAGAGCACCGGCGGCTCCCAGTCGGCGGGGCCGAACCGCGCGGTCCAGTCGGCGACGAGCGCGTCCCGCTCCGGCCCGCCGCCGAACTTGGTCGGCTGGAGCTGCCCGACCGGGCCGAACTGGGCGAAGCCGAAGCCCTGGAGCATGGTGACCGAGAGCGCCGCGGTGACCAGGCCCAGCCGCAGCGAGGTGCGGAAGAGCGCGTAGTCGGTGGTACGCCGCAGCAGGTGCCAAGCGCTCACCGCGGCCATCAGCAGGCCGCCGGTGACCAGGCTCGCCGAGATGACGTGGCCGAACGCCATGCCGAACGTGGGGTTGGTGAGCAGCGCGCCGAAGTCGGTGAGGTGGGCGACGCCGTCGCGGACCTCGTACCCGACCGGGTTCTGGAGCCAGGCGTTCGCCACCATGATCCAGAAAGCCGAGGCGTACGCGGTGATCGCCACACCCCAGAGCAACGCCAGGTGCACGCCGCGCCGCAGCCGGTGCCACCCGAAGATCCACATGCCGAGGAACGTGGACTCCAGGAAGAACGCCACGAGCGTCTCGATGGCGAGCGGCGCGCCGAACACGTTCCCGACGTAGCGCGACAGCCCGCTCCAGTTCAGGCCGAACTGGAACTCCATGACGATGCCGGTGGCGATGCCGAGCACGTAGTTGATCACGTAGAGCTGGCCCCAGAACCGGGTCAGCCGCTCGTACCCGGGCTTGCCGGTCAGGTAACCGGCCGTCTGCAACCCGACCAGGAGCGTGACCAGGCCGAGCGTGACCGTCACGAACAGGAAGTGGATCGAGGTGGTGGTGGCGAACTGGAGGCGGGCGAGGAGCAGCGGGTCCACTGTCGTCCTCCAATGGGTTGGCTCACTTGTCGTAGCCAACCTACACATAGGCTGCCTACCTATGTGGGTGCGCGAACCCGGAGAAGTCCCGTAGGGGGCGAGGCCGGGATCAGCTCAGGAACAGGGCGAACGGCAGGGAGACGAGCGTGCCGGCGACCGCCAGCGCCATCGCGCCGAGCACCCGCGGCGGTCGGTCCGCGACGAGCAGCCGCTGCACGCGTACGTCGAGGTCGCGGTCGCCGAGTCCGAGCGTGCCGGCCGGCTGCACCCGGTGCTCGGCCGCGGCGAACCGGCGCAGCGCACCGGCCAGCGGCGCGTTCGCGTGCAGCTCCCGGGCCTTGTCGTCGGCGCGCATCTCGACCAGCAGCGCCACCCGCGCGTGCGCGTCCCGCACCCACCGGAACCAGGGCAGCGCCCGGCACAGCGCGGTGAACGGCAGCAGCACCAGGTCGTGCCGCTCCTGGGCGTGCGCCCGCTCGTGGGTGAGCACCGCAGCCAGCTCGGCCGGGTCGAGCAGGTCGAGCGTGCCCGCGCTCACCACCACCCGGGGACGCACCCCGGGCAGGCAGTACGCCGCCGCGCTCGGGTGGTCGAGCACCAGCGCGCCGGGCACCGTGGGGTCACGCCGGGCCACCAGGTGCAGCAGCTCCCGGTGCCGGCGCTGGGCGCGTACCGCGGCGTGCAGGCTGCGCACCGTCGTGGTGAGCAGCACCGCGCCGATGCCGAGACCGACGCCGACCAGGCTGAGGTGCACCGCGCCCACCCCGGCCGGCAGCGTGCCGTGGGCCAGGTCGTCGGCCAGGGCCAGCAGCGCGTACCCGGTCGCCCGGTCGTACGCGTCGAGCCCCAGCGCCATCGGCAGCCCCATGGCCGACAGGCCGAGCGCCAGCCCGACCGCCTGCCAGCAGATGATCGCCACCCGGGGTGCCCGCCAGGTCCAGCGCGCGGCGGCGAGGACCTGCGCGGTCAGCCAGCAGGCCAGGATGATCGCGGCGAAGTGCAGGGCGTACGCCACGGCAGCCGCCCTACCGGTCCGTCGCCTCGTCGAGCGCCGGCCGACCGGGCCGGGGATTCTCGACCCGGCCGGCCGGTCCGTCCTCGACAGTCGCCCCGGCCTCGGCGCCGAGCGCGGCGCGGAGCACGTCCGCCTCCGTGCCGGTCACCGAGCGGGCGAAGCGCACGAGTGCGGCGTCCCGGCTGCCGCCGAGGTCGAGGGCTTCGAGCATGAGCTGGGCGATGTGCGCCTCGCGGGTGGCGGCCGGACGGTAACGCCAGGCGCGCCCCTCCCGCTCGCGCTGCACCATGCCCTTGCCGGCGAGCCGGTCGAGCACCGTCATCACCGTGGTGTAGGCCAGTTCCCGCCCGTCCAGGGCGTCGGCGACCTCGCGCACCGTCACCCCGCCCGACGAGGCGGGCGCCGCGTCCCACAGCACGTCCATCACCGCACGCTCAAGGTCCCCCAGCCGAGTCACCCGTCAATCCTACCCCCGGTAGTAGACCCCTTCCGCCGGCCCGGTTCCTGTTCCGGTTCCGGTTCCGGTTCCTGTTCCCGACGATCAACACCGGCTCGGGGAGGTGGCGCGGTCCGGGGCGGTTCGATGCAGCCATCTCGGCGTGTTGGTGTCGATCTTCCAGGTCCGTGGTGGTGGTCGGCCCGATCCACTCCACCTCGGGGAAGAGATGTCGATCTTGGCGGCCGAGGTGGGGTGCGCGGGCAAGGTCAACACCAGTCCGGGGAGGTGGTGCCGTCCCGGGCCGGTTGATGCAGCCACCTCGGGGAGGTGGTGTCGATCTTGTTGGCTGGCCGGTGTTCGGGGGTTCGGTCCAGGTCGCTCCGGGGGTGATCCTGCTGGCCCGCCTCGGCAAGATCCGCACCGGCTCGGGGAGGTGGCGGTATCCGGGGTGGTTTGATGCGGCCATTTCGCCGTACGGGTGTTGATCTTGCAGGGTGCGATCGACACCAGCTCGGGAAGTGCGGGAACGGGAAGTGGCGGCAACCCGGGTGGGAGTGCCGCCACTTCGGGCCGGACTGGACTCCGTCGAGTCAGACGCCCTTCGGGTGCCAGACCGTCTTGGTCTCCAGCAGCGTGGTCATCCGGGTGATGCCGGGGTCGGCGTACCAGTCGTGGCCGACCGGGGCCGGCCGGAGCACCCGCTTGAGGTTCTCCGCGGCCTTGATCTCCAGGTCGGCGGCCAGCTCGGCGTCGGCGACGCCGGTCAGGTCGACGGCGTTGACGTCCATGTGCGCGGCGAGCGTCGGCACGGTCTCGGTCAGCCGGCCGGTGAGGATGTTGACCACCCCGCCGGGCAGGTCGGAGGTGGCGAGCACCTCGGCCAGCGTCACCGCCGCCAGCGGCGCCGCCGGGGAGGCGGCCACCACCACCGTGTTGCCGGTGACGATCGCCGGGGCGATCACGCTCACCAGGCCCAGCAGCGCGGGCTCCTCGGGGGCCACCACCGCCACCACGCCGGTCGGCTCCGGCGCGGACAGGTTGAAGTACGGGCCGGCCACCGGGTTCGCGCCGCCGTACACCTGGGCGATCTTGTCGGACCAGCCCGCGTACCAGACCCAGCGGTCGATCGCCGCGTCCACCTCGTCGGCCGGGACGCCCAGGGCCACGAACTGCTCGCGCCGGCCCTCCAGCATCTCCGCGACCCGGTAGAGGATCTGACCCCTGTTGTACGCGGTCGCCCCGGCCCAGCCCTTCACCGCGGCACGGGCGGCCACGACCGCGTCCCGCGCGTCCTTCCGGGAGGCAAGAGACACGTTCGCCGACTGCACCAGATACGACCGTCCCGACTCGCTGCGCGGGAACTTCCCGCCGATGAAGAGCTTGTACGTCTTGCGTACCGCGACCCGCTCAGACATTGAGGTACCCCTCCAGCCCGTGCCGGCCGCCCTCGCGACCGTAGCCCGACTCCTTGTAGCCGCCGAACGGCGAGGTCGGGTCGAACTTGTTGAACGTGTTGGCCCACACCACGCCCGCGCGCAGGCGATCGGCCAGCCACAGGATCCGGGAACCCTTGTCGGTCCAGATCCCGGCCGACAGCCCGTACGGCGTGTTGTTTGCCTTCTCGACGGCCTCCGCCGGGGTGCGGAACGTGAGCACCGACAGCACCGGGCCGAAGATCTCCTCGCGGGCGATCCGGTGCGCCTGGGTGACCCCGGTGAAGATGGTCGGCGCGAACCAGAAGCCGCGCTCGGGCAGCTCGCACGGCGGCGACCAGCGTTCCGCGCCCTCGGCGGACCCGGCGTCGGACAGTTCCCGGATGCGGGCGAGCTGCGCGGCCGAGTTGATCGCGCCGACGTCGGTGTTCTTGTCCAGCGGGTCGCCGACGCGGAGCTGGGCCATCCGGCGCTTGAGCGACTCCAGCACCCGGTCGGCCACCGACTCCTGGACCAGCAGGCGGGAACCGGCGCAGCAGACGTGCCCCTGGTTGAAGAAGATGCCGTTGACGATGCCCTCGACGGCCTGGTCGATCGGGGCGTCGTCGAAGACGATGTTCGCGGCCTTGCCGCCCAGCTCCAGCGTGAGCTTCTTGCGGGTGCCGGCGACCGAGCGGGCGATGGCGCGGCCGACCTCGGTGGAGCCGGTGAACGCCACCTTGTCCACGCCCGGGTGCTCGACCAGCGCCCGGCCGGTGTCACCGGCGCCGGTGACGATGTTCACCACACCGGCGGGCAGGTCGGCCTGCTGGCAGATCTCGGCGAACAGCAGCGCGGTGAGCGGAGTCGTCTCGGCCGGCTTGAGCACCACCGTGTTGCCGGCGGCGAGCGCCGGGGCGATCTTCCACGCCAGCATCAGCAGCGGGAAGTTCCACGGGATGACCTGCGCGGCCACGCCGAGCGGCTTCGGGTCCGGGCCGAAGCCTGCGTGGGGGAGCTTGTCCGCCCAGCCCGCGTAGTAGAAGAAGTGCGCGGCGACCAGCGGCAGGTCGACGTCGCGGGACTCCTTGATCGGCTTGCCGTTGTCCAGCGACTCCAGCACCGCCAGCTCGCGCGAGCGCTCCTGGATGATCCGGGCGATCCGGAACAGGTACTTGGCCCGGTCCCGGCCCGGCATCGGACCCCAGACCTTCTCGTACGCGCTCCGCGCGGCGCGGACCGCGCGGTCCACGTCGTCGGCGCCCGCCTCGGCGATCTCGGCCAGCACCTCCTCGGAGGCCGGGTTCACCGACTTGAAGCTGCCGCCGGAGGCCGGGTCGACGAACGCGCCGTCGACGAAGAGCCCGTACGAGGGCTTGATGTCCACCACCGAGCGGGACTCGGGGGCGGGTGCGTATTCGAACATCGCGTTCAGTCCAGAGTGAAGTAGTCGGGGCCGGCGTAGACGCCGGTCGTCAGCTTGGTGCGCTGCATGAGCAGGTCGTTGAGCAGGCTCGACGCGCCGAACCGGAACCAGTCCGGGCTCAGCCAGTCCGCGCCGACCGTCTCGTTGACCATGACCAGGTACTTGATCGCGTCCTTGGTGGTCTTGATGCCACCGGCCGGCTTGACGCCGACCTGACGCCCGGTGGCGGCGCGGAAGTCGCGGACCGCCTCCAGCATCACCAGCGTCACCGGCAGCGTGGCCGCGACCGGAACCTTGCCGGTGGAGGTCTTGATGAAGTCGCCGCCCGCGAGCATGGCGAGCCAGGACGCCCGCCGCACGTTGTCGTACGTGGCCAGCTCGCCGGTCTCCAGGATCACCTTGAGGTGCGCGTCCCCGCAGGCATCCTTGGTGGCCACGATCTCGTCGTAGACCTCGGAGTAGCGCCCGGCCAGGAACGCGCCCCGGTTGATCACCATGTCGATCTCGTCCGCGCCGGCCTCGACCGCCGCGCGCACGTCGGCGAGCTTGATCTCCAGTGGCGCCTGGCCGGACGGGAACGCGGTCGCCACGCTGGCCAGGTGCACGCCGCTGCCGCGCAGCACCTCGGCCACGTACGGGACCATCGACGGGTAGACGCAGACGGCGCCGACGTGCGGGCAGCTCGGGTCGGCCGGGTCGGGGCGCAGCGCCTTGGCCGCCAGCGCCCGCACCTTGCCCGGGGTGTCCGCCCCTTCGAGGGTGGTCAGGTCGACCATCCGGATCGCCAGGTCGATCGCCTCGGCCTTGGCAGTGGTCTTGATGGAGCGGGTGCCGAGTTGTGCCGCCCGCTGCTCCGCGCCGACCTGGTCCACGCCGGGCAGGCCGTGCAGGAAGGTCCGCAGAGCGGTCTCGGATCGTCCCAGCTCGGTGAGGTCCGACCGGGCCGACGTCGTTGTCGCCGTCATGCCCCGAATAGTACGCACCCGCGAGTCGAGTGATCTTGCTCACGACCGACCCGTTGTGAGCGTCATACGTGAGCGGTGTCGCTGGTCGGACCGCACCCGCCCTGCGCCGGGCCGGCAAACGGTAGGTTGAGCGATCGTGGACGTACACGTCATTGACCATCCGCTCGCCCAGACGCGGCTGACCGCCATGCGGGACGCCCGGACCGACTCGTCGTCGTTCCGGGCCGCGCTGCGCGAACTCACCACCATGCTGGTGTACGAGGCCGCGCGCTCCTTCCCGGTCGAGAAGTACTCGATCCAGACCCCGGTCACCGCCACCGAGGGCACCCGGCTGGCGAACCCGCCGCTGCTGGTGCCGGTGCTGCGGGCCGGTCTCGGCATGGCCGACGCCGCGCTCGGCCTGCTGCCCGAGTCGTCGATGGGCTTCGTCGGCCTGGCCCGCGACGAGGAGACGTACGAGCCCCGCGCCTACATGGAGTCGCTGCCGCGCGACCTCGCCGGCCTGCCGGTGCTGGTGCTCGACCCGATGCTCGCCACCGGCGGCTCGCTGGAGCACTGCTGCCGGCTGCTCGCCGACCGGGGCTGCACCGACATCACCGTGCTCTGCGTGCTGGCCGCACCGGTCGGCATCGAGCGGCTGGAGCGCTCCGGCCTGCCGCTGCGCCTGGTCACCGCCTCGATCGACGAGGGGCTGAACGACTCGAAGTTCATCGTCCCCGGCCTGGGTGACGCCGGTGACCGCCAGTTCGGCGGCATGCCCCGCTTCTGAGACACCGTCCGGTGGAGAGGGGCGGTCCGGACGGCCCTCTCCACCGGGAACCGGGCGACCCCGGCGAGTTGGTGCGCGGGGATGCGGGGAGGCGCTAGCGTTCCGGGCCATGACTGGTGTTGCGCTCGCCGAGGAGCTGCTGCTCCTCGCGTATGACGACGAAACCGGCAAGGCCACCATGCCGCGGATCAGCCTGGACCTGGGCATGGCCGCGGCGGTGCTGGTCGAGCTGGCACTGGCCGGACGGGTCGCGTACGCGGACGGGAACCTGGCGGTGGTCGACCCGGCCCCGACCGGCGAGCCGATCGCGGACGCCGTACTCGCCAAGATCGCCGCGGACACCCCGCACACGCCGTCGTCGTGGGTGCAGCGACTGCGGCACGGGCTGCGCGACCGGATCCTCTCCGACCTCTGCGGCCGGGGCGTGGTGCGGGACGTGGACGAGACCGAGCTGGGCTTCATCCACGTGCACCGCTACCCGGTGGCCGACGCCTCGGTCGAGGCGGACATCCGGCGGCGGCTGGCCGACGCGCTGACCAGCGGGCAGCTCCCGGACGAGCGGACCGCCGCGCTGGCCACGCTCGTCGCGGTGCTGCGGATGGAACCGGCGCTGGGGCTGACCGGCCCGGCCGCCGAGGACGCCGGCCGGCGCCTGGAGGAGATCGCCGCCGGCGCCGGGTTCTCCGGCACGGTGAGCCTGGACGACAGCGTGGTACGCCCGTCGATCAGCCTGGTCATCGCCGCGCTCGGCCAGGCCGTCGACGCCGCCCTGGGCAAGCGGTAAGGAAGGGCCCCCTTTTAACGCCTCCGGTAGAGGAAGGGCCCCTTGTTAACGCCAGGCGTTAACAAGGGGCCCTTCCTTACATCGGGGGCTAGAGACCGAGGGCGGCGGCGATCTCGTTGCGCAGCTCGGTGACCGCAGCCCGCGCGCGCTGCCGGGCCGCGGGCACGTCGCCGCCGCTCACCGGCTCCACCACCTCCAGGTACGCCTTCAGCTTCGGCTCGGTGCCCGACGGCCGGATCACCACCCGGGCCGCGCCGGTACGCAGGATCACCACGTCCGCGTCGGGGAGCAGGTCGGACGCCTCGGTCACCGGCTGCCCGAGCAGCGTAGTCGGGGTGGCCGCCCGGATCCGCGCCATCGCGTCCGCGATCACCCGCAGGTCCTCCACCCGGACCGAGAGCTGCTCGGTGTGGTGCACGCCGAACTCGGCGGCCAGTTCGTCGAGCCGGTCGAGGAGCGTACGGCCCTCCGCCTTGAGACCGGCCGCCAGCTCGGCGACCGTCAGCGCGGCGGTGATGCCGTCCTTGTCGCGTACGTGAGCCGGCGCGACGCAGTAGCCGAGCGCCTCCTCGTAGCCGTACACCAGCGGCTCCCGGCCCCCGCCAGCCCGGACGATCCACTTGAACCCGGTGAGCGTCTCGTCGTAGGGCAGGCCCCGGGCCGCCGCCATGGCCCGCAGCAGCGCCGACGACACGATCGTGGTCGCGTACAGGCCGGTCACGCCGCGTCGCATGAGGTGGTCGGCGAGCAGGGCGCCCACCTCGTCGCCGCGCAGCATCCGCCAGGATCCGGCGTCGCGTACCGCCACCGCGCAGCGGTCCGCGTCCGGGTCGTTGGCGATGGCCAGGTCCGCGCCGGTGCGGTCGGCGAGCGCGACCAGCAGGTCCACCGCGCCCGGCTCCTCCGGGTTGGGGAAGCTGACGGTCGGGAACGCCGGGTCCGGCTCGGCCTGCTCGGGCACCACGCCGGGAACGCCGAAGCCGGCGCGCGCGAACACGGCGGTCAGCACCGCGGCGCCCACCCCGTGCAGCGGCGTGTACGCCACCTTCAGATCCCGTGGTCCGGCCGGGTCGACCACGGCGGCGGCCCGCTCGACGTACGCGGCCACCAGGTCGTCGCCGAGCACCTGTCCGGCCGGGCCGAGCGGCACCGCCGCGAGCGGGCCGACCGCCCGGATTGCCGCCTCGATCCCGGCGTCGGCGGGCGGCACGATCTGCGCGCCCGCACCCAGCTCACCGCCGAGCTGCGCGCCCAGGTAGACCTTGTAGCCGTTGTCCTGCGGCGGGTTGTGGCTGGCCGTGACCATCACCCCGGCGACCGCGCCGAGCTGCCGGACCGCGAACGCCAGCACGGGCGTGGGCAGCGGCCGGGGCAGCAGCAGCGCCGGGCGGCCCGCACCGGTGGCCACCTGGGCGGTGCGCTCGGCGAACGCACGCGAGCCGCGCCGGGCGTCGTACCCGATCACCAGCGGGCCCTCACCGCCCTGGGCGGCGAGCCAGCCGACCAGTCCGGCGGCGGCCTGGGTGACCACGGCGAGGTTCATGCCGTTGGGTCCGGCGCGCAGCGGGCCGCGTAGCCCGGCGGTGCCGAAGGTCAGCGGACCGGCGAACCGGTCGGTCAGGTCGGCCGCCGTGCCGGGCAGCCCGTCCAGGACCGCGCGCAGCTCGGCGCGGTCGGCCGGGTCCGGGTCGTCGGCGAGCCAGCGCTCGGCACGTACGCGAAGGTCGTCAAGGTCAGTGGTTTCCGCCGCCATTGCCTCATGAAAGCACGGCGGCGGATCACCACTGGCCGTCGGCCTCGACTCAGTTCGCCGCCGTGAGCTGGAACGAGTCGACCATCGCGTCGAAGATCGGCTTGCTCTCGGCGAACCGCGCGTCGGTCGAGGAGAGGTAGAACGAGTAGACCTTGCCGTCCTTGACCACGCCCCGCCAGATGCCGTGGCGCATGGACTCACCCTCGCCGCAGGTGTATTCGAGCTGGCCGGCGGTCTGGCCGGCGAGCGGCTGCTCGGAGACGGACATCTCGGTGTAGGGGGCGGGGCAGGTCTTGCTCTTGGTGCTGTTCTTGTTCAGGTTCCGGGAGGCGAACTCGGCCCAGCTGATCGACGTGCCGCCCCACGGCTCGGCGATGACCCGCACCTTGCGGCCCTCGTCCTCCGGGTCGACGTAGTCGACGTAGAGGCCGCCGGTCTGCCGCTGCCACCCCTTCGGCACCTGGATGGTCACACCCTTGACGGTCTGCTCCTGCATCTCGGGCGCGGCCGCCGCCGAGGTCGAGGGCAGCGCGCCCACGATCGGCGGGGGAGCGTCGTCGCCGCCGCTGGTCAGCGCGATCACGCTCACCAGCAGCACCACGGCCAGGCCGCCGGCGGCGGCGAGCTGGACCTTGCGCGGCCACGCCTTCACCCGGCCGAGCAGGCCCTTGGCGCCGCCGGCCGCGCCGCCACCACCGGCCACGGGCGCGGTGGACGGGGTGGTCCACGGCTGGCCGGTGCCGGGCACCGACCACTGGTTGCCGCCGCCGTACACCGGCTGGGTGGCGTCGACGGTGCGGCCGTAAGCGGTCGGCACCGCCTGGGTCGCGTCCGCTGCGGGGCCCTGGCCGAGCCGGACCGTGGCGTCCGGCGAGATGCGCTGGGTGGCGTCCGGCGTGCCGGGCCCGGACATCGCACCGGTCGGTGTGTGCAGCGGGCCGGCCAACGCGTCGGCGCTGGTCTCGTCGAGCGCGGCGGCACCCGCCGCGGCCTTCTCGGCAGTGGGCCGCTCACCGCGCCGCAGCGCGGCGAGCCGGTCGGTGAGCGACTCGTCCGGCCCGATCATCGCCCGGCCGCCGATCTGCCCGCTCGGCTTCGGCTTCGCGGCGATCGGCGGTGGCGTGGGACGCGGCACCGGCACCACAGCGTACGGGTCGGTGACCGAGTTGACAGCGGTGGCGGTGCTGGTCAGCGGACCGGCGAGCAGTTCGCGCAGGTTGGCCCGGGCCCGGTGCACGTCCATCCGGCGGGCCGGGTCCTTCTCCAGCAGCCCCATCAGCACGCCGGTGAGCGGGCCGCTGCGCTGCGGCGTGGCGGGCGGGTCCTCGACCACGGCGTGCATGGTCTCGATCGGATCGCCCTTGTCGAACGGGGGCCGGCCCTCGACCGCGGTGTAGAGCGTCACGCCGAGCGAGAACAGGTCGCTCGGCGGTCCGAACTTCTGGCCCATGGCCCGCTCGGGCGAGATGAAGTGCGGCGAGCCGAGCACCATGCCGGGCGTGGTGAGCTGCACGTCGGTGGGCATCCTCGCCACGCCGAAGTCGGTGAGCACGCAGCGGCCGTCGGTGCAGATCAGCACGTTCGCCGGCTTGACGTCGCGGTGCAGCACGCCGATCGCGTGCGCCACCTCCAGCGCGCCGAGCAGCGCGATCCCGATCTTGGCGACGGCGCGCGGCGCGACCGGCCCGTCCTCGATCACCATGTCGGCCAGGCTGCGGGCGTCCAGCAGTTCCATCACGATCCACGGGCGGCCACCCTCGGTGACCACGTCGTAGACCTGCACCACGGCAGGGTGCTGGATCGCGGCGGCGGCGCGGGCCTCCCGCAGCGTCCGTTCGTAGAGCGCGTCGCGGTCGCTCGGGGCGAGGCCCGGCGGGAGGACGACCTCCTTGACCGCCACATCACGGCGCAGCAACGTGTCTGTGGCCCGCCA
Organism: Micromonospora sp. WMMB482; assembly: GCF_019038635.1. Taxonomy (NCBI): domain Bacteria; kingdom Bacillati; phylum Actinomycetota; class Actinomycetes; order Micromonosporales; family Micromonosporaceae; genus Micromonospora; species Micromonospora sp. WMMB482. The sequence continues at coordinate 3,267,695 of NZ_JAHOPD010000020.1, forward strand.
GACCGTGCCCATGCCTCCGTTGCCCACCGGGGAGCGCAGCGAGTAGCGACCACCGATGGTGGTGCCGGGCGCTGCGCGTCCAGTGGGAGGACTGGCCGGTCCGCCGCTCCACGTCGGAATCTGAGTCACAGAAAAGCCACCGGGGGATATCGAGGGGGCTGGGACACAACCCCCCTATCTTGCTGGTTCCGACGCCCGATGCGAAACCCGACGCGGCGGGCGTTTGCCTACTCGACGGTATGTGGTCGGCCGCTCACCTCCGGTGGGTCGCCCCCGTGAGGTGTGCCGTACCCCTCACTCACCTGGCGGTCCGCGCGTCCTACCATCCGGTAATGAGCGATGCGCGGTCAAGCGAGTCGGGCTTCCCGATCCAGAGCGTCTACACGGCGGCGGACCTTCCGGCGGAGCTGGACGCCCGGCTGGGCGAGCCGGGCGAGTTCCCGTACACCCGCGGGGTCTACCCGACGATGTACACGTCCCGGCCCTGGACCATGCGACAGTACGCCGGGTTCGGCACCGCTACCGAGAGCAACGCGCGCTACCACCAGCTGCTGCGCGCCGGCACCATGGGCCTGTCCGTCGCGTTCGACCTGCCGACCCAGATGGGGTACGACTCGGACGACCCGATCGCGCACGGCGAGGTGGGCAAGGTCGGCGTCGCCATCGACTCCATCGAGGACATGCGCACGCTGTTCGGCGGCATCCCGCTGGACAAGGTCTCCACGTCGATGACCATCAACGCGCCCGGCTCGGTGCTGCTGCTGCTCTACCAGCTCGTGGCCGAGGAGAACGGCGTGCCCGGCGCGGCGCTCAACGGCACCATCCAGAACGACATCCTCAAGGAGTACATCGCCCGGGGGACGTACATCTTCCCGCCGAAGCCCTCGCTGCGGCTGGTCGCCGACACCTTCGCCTACTGCCGGGCCGAGGTGCCGAAGTGGAACACCATCTCCATCTCCGGCTATCACATGGCCGAGGCCGGCGCCTCACCCGCGCAGGAGGTCGCGTTCACGCTCGCCAACGGCGTGGAGTACGTCCGGGCGGCGCTCGCCGCCGGGCTGGCCGTGGACGACTTCGCGCCCCGGCTGTCGTTCTTCTTCGTGGCCCGCACCACGCTGCTGGAGGAGGTCGCGAAGTTCCGCGCGGCCCGGCGGATCTGGGCCCGGCTGATGCGCGACGAGTTCGGCGCGAAGAACCCGAAGTCGATGATGCTGCGGTTCCACACCCAGACCGCCGGCGTGCAGCTCACCGCCCAGCAGCCGGAGGTGAACCTGGTCCGGGTGGCGGTGCAGGGCCTCGGCGCGGTGCTCGGTGGTACCCAGTCGCTGCACACCAACAGCTTCGACGAGGCCATCGCGCTGCCCACCGAGAAGGCGGCCCGGCTGGCGCTGCGGACCCAGCAGGTGCTGGCGTACGAGACGGACCTGACCGCCACCGTCGACCCGTTCGCCGGGTCGTACGTGGTGGAGGCGATGACCGCCGAGGTGGAGGCGGCCGCCACCGAGCTGATGGACCGGGTCTTCGACCACGGTTCGGCGGTGGACGCGATCGAGGCCGGCTTCCAGAAACGGGAGATCGAGCAGTCCGCGTACCGGATCGCCCAGGAGATCGACTCGGGTGAACGGGTGGTGGTCGGCCTCAACCGGTTCCAGATCGACGAGGAGGAGCCGTACGAGCCGCTGCGGGTGGACCCGGCGATCGAGGCGGCCCAGGGGGAGCGGCTGGCCCGGCTGCGCGCCGAGCGGGACTCGGGCGCGGTCGAGCGGGCCCTGGCCGAGCTGCGCACCGCCGCCGAGGGGGACGCCAATGTGCTCTACCCGATGAAGGAGGCGCTGCGCGCCCGCGCCACGGTCGGCGAGGTCTGCGGGACGTTGCGCGAGGTGTGGGGGATCTACCGGCCCAGCGACCGGTTCTGAAACCGTCCGTCAGGCGGCCCCGCCGCGCACCCTCGGTGTGCGGCGCGGGCCTCCTTCGCGTGTGCGAATCGGCGATTCGGGTAACCCGATCGGGTGAACGGGACGGACAGCCTGTGCGGTCGGCGGTCGGACACTCGTGTCACCGTCGGGAGTCTTCCGGCAGCCGACAGTTGTCGTGCAATTGTCGGAGCGGCAGTTAATTGCCGCGACTAATGCGACAATTCGGAACGACGGGCCGGTATTTGTGGCCGTTGAAACGGTTACGCGTTGTAGGAGGTGGGAGGCGGATGACGGCGTTCGACCGCGATCTACCTGCTGTCCCGCAGATATTCGACCCCTCTCACCAGGGCATTCGTGACGCTGCGCGGTCCGACCGCTACGCGAAAGATGTTGCGCAGCGTCACCGCCGGAGGTCTAGGCTGTCTGCTGTCCGACCCGAAGATCCATCCACTTCTAGTGATCGAGAATTCGACGTGACGAGTGCGTTGACGCTGCCTTCCGGCGGCCTGCTGGCGTCGTCCCGGTCCGAGGCGCCGACCGGCTACCAGCCCCTGCCCTTCGAGCTCGACCATCTGCTCGCGCTGCGCGTACCCGGCCTCATCGAGACGCGCCGTCACATCCACTCCCACCCGGAGCTGTCCGGTGAGGAGTTCGAGACGGCCGCCCTGGTACACCGCGAGCTGTCCCTCGCCGGGCTGAAGCCGCGTCTGCTGCCGAAGGGCAACGGCGTCATCTGCGACATCGACGGGCGCCCGGACGGGCCGGTGATCGCGCTCCGCGCCGACATCGACGCGCTGCCGCTGAGCGATTCGAAGGACGTGCCGTACCGCTCGACCGTCGAGGGCGTCTGCCACGCCTGCGGCCACGACGTGCACACGTCGGTGATGCTCGGCGTCGGCATGCTGCTGGCCCAGCTCGCCGACACCGGCCGCCTCGACGGCCGGGTCCGGCTGATCTTCCAGCCGGCCGAGGAGATCCTGCCGTGCGGGTCGCTGGAGGTCATCGAGGCCGGCGGCCTGGACGACGTGGTGCAGATCTTCGCGCTGCACTGCGACCCGAACCTGCCGGTGGGCAAGGTCGGCCTGCGGGTCGGCCCGATCACCGCCGCCGCCGACAACGTCACCGTCCGGCTCACCGGGCCCGGCGGGCACACCGCCCGCCCGCACCTGACCGTCGACCTGGTGGACGCGCTCGGCCGCCTGGTCACCGAGGTGCCGACGCTGATCAGCCGCCGGGTGCCGGCCAACAGCGGGCTGCTGCTGGTGTTCGGCCACGCCTCGGCCGGCACCCGTTACAACGTCATCCCGTCCGAGGCGTGCGCGGCCGGCACCCTGCGGGTGATGGACCGCGACACCTGGGACCAGGCACCCAAGATCGTGGCTCAGGTGGTGCGGGACGTGCTCGCGCCCACCGGCGCCACAGTCGACCTGGAATACCTGCGCGGCCGGCCCCCGGTGACGAACGACGCCGGCGCGATCGGCGTGCTCACCGCGGCCACCGCCGCCGCGCTCGGCCCGGACGGCATCGCCGAGACGCCGCAGAGCATGGGCGGCGAGGACTTCTCCTGGTACCTGGAGCACGTGCCGGGCGCGCTCGCCCGCCTCGGCGTCGGCCGCAGCGGGCCCAACGTGGACCTGCACCGGGCCTCGTTCGACGTGGACGAGCGCGCCATCGAGGCCGGCGTACGCCTCATGGTCCAGACCGCGCTGCGGGCACTGGCGGCGGCGCGCTGACCGGACCGCCGGGCGGCCCCGGCGGCGTCGGCACCGCCGGGCTCGGGCCGGCCGGCGGCGTCCGCCGGGCCCGCACCCGGCGTCGCCACAGGAGCAGCAACCACAGCGGTACGCCGATCACGACCGCGAAGGGCAGCACCGCGCCGAGCACTGTGAGCAGGATCCGGGCCGAGGCCAGGAACGCCGTCCAGCCGCCGCCCAGTCCGGCCAGGAAGCCGAGGTCGGCCTCCTCCTCGGCGGTGCTGGCGTCCTGACCGAGGAACGTCACGGTGATGGTGGAGAGCGAGGTCAGGTCCGCCAGCCGGCGCTTGCGCGCCTCCAGCGCGGCCAGGTCCGCCTGCCGGGTGCCCACCTCGTTCTCCAGCCGGACCAGCTCGTCCACCGACGTGGCCCGGGCGAGCAGCTTGCGGGCGCTCTCCACCCTCGCCCGCTGGGTGGCGATCCGGGCGTCCAGGTCGACCACCTGCTCGGTGACGTCCTCGGTGCGGATCTCCCGGCGCTCCTGCCGGCCGAGTCCGGCCAACTGGTCGATCACCGCGGAGAACCGGTCCGCCGGCACCCGCAGCGTCAGCGCCGCCCGCGCCTCGGCGGCCCGGCTCGATCGCCGGTCGGCGCCGACGAATCCGCCGGCCGCCGTCACCGCGGTGGTCGCCTCCCGCGCGGCGGCCTCCACATCGTCCACCCGGACCTGCATGGTTCCGGTGTAGATGATGGACCGCTGGTCGACCCGCAGGTCCGCACCGCCGGTGCCGCCGGGAGCGGCCTGGTCGCGATCAGCGCCGCCGGCCACCTGGCCGTCGTCCGCGCCGCCCTCGGCGACCTGGTCGCGGCCCGCGCCTCCGTCGGCCGCCGGCGCGACCGAGTCGCTGCCGGTGTCCCCGCCCGCACCGCAGGCGCCCACACCGAGCGCCGCTGCCAGGCCCAGCGCCACCAGGGCCACGCCCCGGACTCGTCGTCCGCCCATACCCCGTACTCCGATCGTCGACGGCCCCGCCCGCCGGGGCCGATACCTCGGACGTGACGCGTGGTCGCGCCGGTTCCGGCAGACTGCGCTGAGGACATCACGATTCGATAATCGAGGAGTCACGATGCAGGTGACCAAGTACGCCCACTCCTGTCTCCGGCTGGAGCACGACGGTGCGGTGCTCGTCGTCGACCCGGGTGTCTTCAGCGATCCGGCGGCGCTGGACGGCGCGGACGCGGTGCTGATCACCCACGAGCACCCGGACCATGTGGACGTCGCCGCGCTGACCCGGGCGCTGGAGCGGCGTCCGGTGCCGGTGCACGGTCCGGCCTCGCTCGCCGGGGTGCTCGGCGACGCCGCCGGGGCGCTGGTCACGGTCGAGCCCGGACAGTCGTTCACAGTCGCCGGGGTGCCGGTGCGGGCGTACGGCGGGCAGCACGCGGTCATCCACCCGGACATCCCGGTGATCCAGAACATCGGCTACCTCCTCGCCGACGTGGTGTACCACCCGGGCGACGCGCTGTTCGTGCCCGACGACGTGCAGGTGGACACGCTGTTCGCCCCGATACACGCGCCCTGGTCGAAGTTCTCCGAGGTGGTCGACTTCATCCGCGCGGTCGCCCCGCGGCGGGCGTACGCGCTGCACGACGGCTTGCTCAACGACAACGGCTTCGGCGTGCTGGACCGGCAGTACACGGCGCTGTCCAAGACCGACTACCGCCGTCTGGAGCCGGGCACCCGGATCGACGCCTGACCATGGCCGGGGTGCCCGCGGAGGTGATCCGGCAGCTCTACGCCACGCCGCCGGACCGGTTCGTCGCGGCCCGGGACGCCGCCGTCGCGCAGGCGCGGCAGTCCGGCGACCCGCGTACCGCCCGGGAGATCGGGAAGCTGCGCCGCCCCACCGTGGCGGCCTGGCTGGTCAACCTGCTGGCGATCCGCCGTCCCGAGCTGGTCGCCGACCTGACCCAGCTGGCCGAGTCGCTGCGCGCCGCGCAGCGCGACCTGCGCGGCGGCACGCTGCGGGAACTGTCCGCGCAGCGGCGCGCCGTCGTGGGCGCGCTGGTGGCCGAGGTACGCCGGCTCGCCGCCGCCGAGCCCGCCGTGCCCCCGGCCGGGAAGCTGCCGCTGGGCGAGGTGGAGGCGACACTCAACGCCGCGCTGTCGGATACCGAGGTGGCCGAGCAGGTACGCGCCGGACGCCTGCTGCGGGCCAGCCACTACGCCGGGTTCGGCGAGGTGCCACGCCCCCAGCTCCGGCTCGTGACGGCGGGCGAGGAGGCGCCGGTCGTACCGGATCGGGCGGCCGAGCGGGCCGACGCGCGCCGGGCCCGCGACGAGCGGGCGGCGCGGGCCGAACGGGCCGGGCGGCGGCGGACCGCGACCCGGGAGCTGACCCGGGCCCGCGCGGACCTCGACCGGGCCGAGAAGGAACTGGCGACGGCCGGCGCGGCCGAGCGGGACGGCGCCGCGACGCTGGACCGGATCGAGACCGAACTGGCCGAGCTGGAGCGTCGCCGGGCCGTGGCCGAGCAGGAGCTGAGCCGGGCCCGGCTGGCCCGCCGGGGCGCGGAACGGGCGGTCACCGCGGCCCGGCGCCGGGCCGGTGAGGTGGAGGCCGTGTTGGAGGCGATCGACGCCGAAGAGGGGGATGCCGACACCGGTGACCACGCGGCAGACTGAGCGTGATGAATGGCTACGGTGGTGCGACGGCGACGGGCGGCCGATGACACCGGAACAGCTCGCCGCCGCCTGCAAACCGCTCGTGCTCGAACTCGGGGAGGCGTTCGCCCGCTGCCCGTCCACGCTGCGCCGGGCGCGGCTGCTGGGCATCTCCGGGTGGGCCTTCTACATCACCGGGCGGGCCGGTGCGCTCGGTGACGTCCGCGCCGAGACGGTCGCCGCGGCGCTCGGCTTCATCGCACCGGAGGCGGTCACGGACGGCTGGGACGCCGCCGTACGGACCGTCCCGCCGCTGGAGGTGGCCACCGCCAACCTGGCCGAGTGCTGCCGGTGGGGCACCGCCCGGCTGGGCGACGGCGCCGAGTCGTCCCGGCTCGCCGCGCTGCTGGGCCGGGCGGTCGACGCAGCGGACGGCAGCGGCATGCCGCTGTTCGCCGCCTGGCGGGCCATGCCGGTGCCCGATCCGTCCCCCGGTGCGCGGGCGGCGGTGGGCATGCTCCTGCTGCGCGAGCACTTCGCCGGGGCGTACCTGCTGGCGGTGCGGGCAGCCGGGCTGACGCCGCTGGAGGCGGTGCTGGCCGGGCCGGAGGGCGAGGCCGGGGCGGCCGCGTGCGGGTGGGTGCCGCCGTACCCGCCGGTCGGGCCGCTGGTGCGGCGCCGGCTGTGGGCCGAGGCGGTGACCGACCGGCTGGCGTCGGCGGCGTTCCGCGCGCTGGACGCCGCCGAGGGCGCTGAGCTGCTCGGACTGCTCGGCGCCGCGCGGCAGCGCGCCCGCGGCGGATAAATGGGAGGCGATTCGGCCGGTCCGGCTGCCAGGATCTGGCCCGTGACGCTCCCTGCCGGCTGGTCGGCCCGACGCCCGACCCTCGACGACGTGCCCGCGATCCTGGCGGTGGTGCACGCCTCCGACACCTTCGCCGTGGGCTACCCCGACTTCGACGACGAAGACGTGCGGGCCGCGCTGACCGCGCCGTTCGTCGACCCGGACCGGGACTCCTGGCTGGTCACCGACCCGGACGGTACGGCGGTGGCCTGGTCGATCCTGGCCAACCCGAGCGGCGTGGGCCGGGAGTGGGTGGACGTCCTCGTCGACCCCGACCGCGGCGCCGACCTGCGCGCGCCGCTGCTGGCCCGGCTCCTGGAGCGGGTCGCCGAACGGGCCGCCGAGCGCGGCCTGCCCGCGTTGACCGCGCGCACCGGGGTGTACGCGCCGGAGACCCGCTGGGCCGGTGAGCTGGCCGAGGCCGGGTTCACCCGGATCAAGCGCTACATCCGGATGAGCCGCTCGTTCGACGACCTGCCCGCCGAGCCGGCGCCCCCGCCCGGGGTGACAGTGCGGCCGTTGCGCACCGACGACGAGGGCGACCTGCGGCTGTTCCACCGGATCTACGACACCGCGTTCCGGGACACCCCGGACCACGATCCGCTCGACTTCGAGCAGTGGCGGGATCTGCTGCCGTCGTACGGCAAGGTCTGGGACGAGTGGCTCCTGGCCGAGGTCGACGGCGAGCCGGCCGGCGCGCTCCAGTCCTCCGACCAGGCACTCGACCAGAACCTGGGGTGGGTGCGGACGCTGTCGGTGCTGCCCGGGTACCGGCGCCGGGGGGTGGGTGCGGCGCTGCTGCGCCGGGCCTTCGCGATCTACGCGGAGAAGGGCCGCACCGGAGCCGGGCTCGGCGTCGACCTGGCCAACCCGACCGCGCCGGTCACCCTCTACCGCTCCGTCGGGCTGGTCGAGGAGCGCTGGACCGACATGTACGAGCGGAGCGTGCCCGCCTCGCGGGTGTGACCCGGCACGCCCGTACCGGGGTCGCCGAGCGGCCGGGCGGCGCTCCGGCGCACACTGTCGGGGTGGGAGACGCGCTACGCGGACGCGGTGCCGGTGGGGCGGGACCGCAGCTCGGTGACGTAGTCGTCCGGCGCGCCCGCCTTCTCCGCGGCGTTCGCCAGCTCCGAGAGGTACCACGCGGTGGGCAGCCCGCCCTCGTACCCGTCGAACACGTAGACCCACGCGGTCACGTCGCCGTCGAGCGTCGAGACGCGGACGGTCAGCTTGCGGTACGTCCCGGCGGTCACGCCCTCGATCTCGTCGAGCTGCGCGGCGTCGTACGGGTGGATGTCGTAGAGCGCCACGAACACCCGGTCACCGGGGGACTCGACGACGGTGCTGACCGAGCCCTCCCACCCGATGACGTCCTCGCCCGCGAAGGTGAGCCGCCATCCCTCAAGCCAGCCGGTGCCCACCATCGGCGAATGCGGGCAGTAGGCGCGCATGCGGGCGGGATCCAGGTTCGAGCCGTAAGCAGCGTAGAGACCCACGGCGACGACGATAGCCCGGCTGGCCGGTGGGGGAGAATACGACAGTGCGTGTCGTACGGGACGGGGAGAAGAAAGTCACTGTGAGCACAGACGAGGGGCGACTGCTGTGAGCCAGATCGTGATCATCGGCGGCGGGCCGGCCGGGTACGAGGCGGCTCTGGTCGCCGCGCAGCTGGACGCCGATGTCACAGTGGTCGAGGCGGAGGGCGCCGGTGGCGCCTGCGTGCTGTCCGACTGCGTGCCCTCCAAGACGTTCATCGCCAGCTCCGAGGTGGTCACCGGCTACCGGGACACCGAGGAGTTCGGGGTGCACTCCGACGGCCTGGAGGCGGTCACCGTCGACGCCCCGGCGGTGCACGAGCGGGTCAGGCGGCTTGCGCTGGCCCAGTCCGCCGACATCCACACCAAGCTGGTCAAGGCCGGCGTCGAGTTCGTCGCCGGCACGGCCCGGCTCGGCGAGGACACGCTCGGCCACACCCACCGGGTGATCGTCACCCCGGCCGGTGGCGGGGAGGAGTACTCCATCGCCGCGTCGACGGTGCTCGTCGCGACCGGCGCGACCCCCCGCCAGTTGCCCACCGCCGTACCGGACGGCGAGCGCATCCTGACCTGGCGCCAGGTGTACGACCTGCCCGAGCTGCCCGAGCACCTGATCGTGGTCGGCTCCGGCGTGACCGGTGCGGAGTTCGCCAGCGCGTACCTGGCCATGGGTGTCAAGGTCACGCTCGTGTCCAGCCGCGACCGGGTCATGCCGCACGAGGACGCCGACGCCGCGTCGGCGATCGAGCGGGTGTTCCGCAACCGGGGCATGAGCATCCTGAACAACTCCCGCGCCGAGGCGGTCCGCCGCGTCGGCGACGGGGTGGAGGTGGTGCTCTCCGACGGCCGTCAGGTCACCGGCTCGCACGCGCTGATCGCTGTCGGCTCGATCCCGAACACCGCCGACCTGGGACTGGCCGAGTACGGCGTGGAGCTGGCCCGGGGCGGTTACGTGACTGTCGACCGGGTCTCCCGTACCAATGTGCCGGGCATCTACGCGGCCGGTGACTGCACCGGCGTGCTGCCGCTGGCGAGCGTCGCGGCCATGCAGGGCCGGATCGCCATGTGGCACGCGCTGGGCGAGGCGGTCCGGCCGCTGCGGTTGCGTACCGTCGCGGCGAACGTCTTCACCGACCCGGAGCTGGCCACCGTCGGCGTCTCCCAGGACGAGGTGGACGCGGGCAAGACTCCGGCCCGCCAGGTGATGCTGCCGCTGTCCGGCAACGCCCGGGCGAAGATGGACGACCTGGCCGACGGCTTCGTCAAGCTGTTCTGCCGGCCGGCGAGCGGCCAGGTGATCGGCGGCGTGGTGGTGGCGCCGAAGGCCAGCGAGCTGATCCTGCCGATCACGATGGCGGTGGAGAACAACCTCACCGTCAACGAGCTGGCCCACACCATCACCATCTACCCGAGCCTGTCCGGCTCCATCACCGAGGCCGCCCGCCAGCTCATGCTCCACGAGCTGGAGTAGCCCGCCCGCCCCCGCTGCTCGTCGATCATGGAGTTGCTGCCCCCGATCCGACCGGTATGCCCGGTCTTTGCGGGGCAACAACTGCATGATCGACGGCTCTGGTCAGGGTGAGGTGCACGGCCAGGGTGGTCAGGAGGGCCGTCTCCGTCAGGATCAGCGCGCGCTCGATCAGGCCGAGCAGCGCGCGGTCGCCGGGGTAGGCGGACCAGATCATCGCGCCCGCCAGCATCAGACTGGCCGTGGTCAGGCCGCGCAGCCAGGCGGCCGCTCCGGCGACCGGGTGACGGGCGAGCAGCCAGCCGGCCACCGGCAGGGCAAGGAACGACAGCACCGAGGCGTACCGGTGCACGTACGCGGCCGTGTCCATGGGCGTACCCGGCTCGTTCGTGGGCACCACGGCGGCGGCCAGCAACCCGGCCGACCAGGCGGTCAGCAGCGCGAGCGGCACCCGGCCCGCACCGGCCCGGCGCAGCGCCGGCAGCAGCACCAGGCTGGCCGCCGCGAGCACCGCCATCGCGGTGTCGATGACGCCGCCCCGATCGGAGACGGCGAAGTCGCTGACGGTCAGCGACCAGGGATCCAGATCGTCGCTCACCTCGAGGTGACCGACCGTCGCGAGCACCGCCGCCAGGACGATCCCGCCGAGGGCCGACAGGCCGCTGCTCCGCGTTCCAGGCATACGGCCAGCCTGTCGCCGCAACTGCCCCAGACGGATCCGGGACCACCACCCACTTCGCTACCCGGGTCGTCCCCTACCGGACCCCCGAGAACCGCGTCAGGCCACGTCGAGGCGGATGTTCCCGATTCGGGCGACCACATCAAGGTGTCCGCCCAGTCCGGTCACATAGGCGCGAAGGATCTCCAGGTTGACGCTCTCGCCGTTCTCGATCTGGCTGATCCGCGCCTGAGACAAGCCCGCCGCTTCCGCCAGTTGAGCCTGGGTCATACCCAGCTGCTTGCGGATCTCCGCCAGCTGCGCGCCGCTGACCGAAGCCAGCATCTTCTCTCGGAGCTGTCCCCGCCGGGCGACACGCTCGCTGTCGTCCCACGAGGGATCGATGCTTCGGGCCTTCGCCTTGACGTCGCGCCAGTCCGCCCCACCACTCATGGCTGCTCTTCCTTCAAGTTGGTCAGGTGCTCCTGGAACCGCTCGTCCGCCAACGGAATGGCGAGCCGGTACCAACTCTGCCACTGCCCCGCCTTGTCCCCGGCCACCAGGAAGATGGCTTCACGGGAGGGCGGGGCAACTGCGCGTCAGCTGCCGGTCGAGTCGGCGGTGGCCTCGGCACGGGTCTGCCGGGTGCTGCTGATCCAGGTCATCGCCCACCCGGCCAGCGCGAACCCCGCAGCGGCCACCCCACCGACCAGCAGCAGCCGCCACGCCGAGTGGGTCAGCGCCGTACCGCCCAGGTGGCCGACGAGCGTGCCGTAACTGGACCAGGCGAGGGCCGCCGCCGCCTCGTACGGCAGGAACAGGCGGTACGGGTAGCGACTGCGCCCGGCCGAGAAGCAGGCCGCCATCCGGCCGCCGGGTACGAAACGGCAGAGCAGGATCACCAGCGGCCCAGGTTCGCGCAGCCCACGGGTGACCCGGGTGACTGCCCGGCGTGCCCACCCGGGTGTGGTGGCGCGTGCCGCGCGCCGGGTCGGCGTACTGCGGCCGATCAGGTAGCAGGCCAGGTCACCGATGAACACGCCGGCCGCGCCGACCGCGATGGTCAGCGGCAGGCTGAGCCCGCCGTAGACGGTCAGCGCCCCACTGGTGATCATGAGGAGCTGGGTCGGCACCACCGGGACGAAGGCGTCGGCGATCAGCAGGGTCAGCAGCAGCGCGTACGCCCACATGGGCGACGCGACGTCAGAGATGAGTTCGGCCACGACCGCCACCTCGCCGGAGTTCTCCGTTCGACCGGATCGAGCCTGACGCCGTGTCCGGCGTCACCACCACCGGCCCCACCGCACGGTGACAGCCGACACCGGCAGGCCGTAGATGGCAAACGAGGCGGCCCGCCCGCGGGTGACGGGTCACCGGGGCATACGCGCCGGGGCGGGGCGGCGCATCGTCGATTCCCGGCGTACCGTTGACCGGGCGCGGCACCGGAGTCGTCGAGTCCCCCGTTCCCGATGCCCGGGCCGCCGCGGGTCGCCGGCAGGTCCCGTGCCGGCGACCCGCACCCACTCTCCGAAACCCAGGTGCGCCGTCGACACCCGCGCGCCTATCGTTCGGGCATGCGCAGCGCGGTAGTGACCACGACGCCGGGTGTTCCCGGCGCGCCGCACTGACGTTTCCGTCGACGAGGCCCCGGGGCGATCCGCTCCGGGGCCTCGCGGCGTTCCGGGCCTGCTCGCCTCCGGGTCGTACCCGATCAAGGAGAGCGACATGATCGACCACCGCAGGCTCGGCCGGGAGCTGGAGCTGTTCGTCTCCGACCCGCTCGCGGGCGCCGGGCTGCCGATCTGGCTGCCGGCCGGCGCCGCCGCCCGGCACGCCGTCGAGGAGTACGTGCGGGAGCTGGAGCGCCGGGCCGGATACCGGCACGTCTACTCGCCGCCGCTCGGCAAGCGGGAGCTGTTCGAGCTGTCCGGGCACCTGGGCTACTTCGCCGACGACATGTTCCCGCCGATGCGGCTGAGCGCCGACGACGAGTTCGTGCTGCGCCCGGCGCTCTGCCCGCACCACGCGCTCGTGTTCCGCGCCCGCGGCCGGTCCTACCGGGAGCTGCCGCTGCGGGTCGCCGAGCTGGGCGGGATGTACCGGGCGGAGCGTTCCGGGGTGCTCGGCGGGCTGTCCCGGGTGCGGGCCATCTCGCTCAACGACGCGCACAACTTCTGCGCCCTGGAGCAGGTCGGCGACGAGGTCCGCGAGATCCTGCGGCTGATCGGCGAGGCGCACGCCGCGCTCGGCGTCCGTCCCGCCGGGTTCCGGTTGTCGCTGCGTGGGCCGGACCAGCGGTACGTGGGCGACGACGCGAGCTGGGCGCGGGCCGAGGAACTGCTCCGTGCCGCGCTCGACGGGGTGGACGTCGTCGAGGCGCCCGGCGAGGCCGCGTTCTACGGCCCGAAGATCGACATTCAGATCGTGGACGCGGCCGGCCGGGAGTCGACCATCTCCACCGTCCAGCTCGACTTCGACAAGCCGGAGCGGTTCGACCTGTCGTACACCGGCTCGGACGGCCGCCGGAAACGGCCGGTGATGGTGCACCGCAGCCTCGTCGGCAGCATGGAGCGGCTGTTCGCGTACCTGATCGAGGTGCACGAGGGCGCGTTCCCCGCCTGGTACGCCCCGGTGCAGTTGCTGCTGCTCCCGGTCGACGCGGCCCAGGCCGACGCCGCCGCCGGGCTGGCCCGCCGGGCCGAGGCGGCCGGGCTGCGGGCCGAGGTGGACCACACCGGCTCGCTGGGCGCCCGGATCCGGGACGCGTCCCGCCGCCGCATCCCGTACACCGGGGTTCTCGGCGCCCGGGAGGCGGCCGGCGGCTCGGTCTCGCTGCGCCTGCGCGACGGCCGGTCGCTCGCCCCGATACCCGCCGACGAGGCGGTGGGCCTGATCGGCGCGGTGGTCGCGAGCCGGTCGGCGGCGCTGCTTCCGGCCTGACCCCGGCCCGTCCGGGTGCCGGGAGGGCACCCGGACGGGGACCGGTGCCGGAGCTGTGGCCGGATCCATGTCAGTTCCCGACCGGCGTGCCGGCGCGCATTTCCGGCGGGCCGGCCGCGGCGGGCGCCGGCACCTCGTCGGAGATGACCGCGCCGCTGAACTGCGCCCGGTAGAGCCGGGCGTACGCGCCTCCGGCGGCGACGAGCTGGTCGTGGGTGCCCTGCTCGACGATCCGGCCCTGCTCCATCATCAGGATCAGGTCGGCGTCGCGGATGGTGGACAGCCGGTGCGCGATGACGAAGCTCGTCCGGTCCGAGCGCAGCGCCGCCATGGCGCGCTGGAGCAGCACCTCGGTCCGGGTGTCCACCGAGCTGGTTGCCTCGTCCAGGATCAGCAGCGACGGTTCGGCCAGGAACGCCCGGGCGATGGTGATGAGCTGCTTCTCCCCGGCGCTGACGTTGCTGCCCTCCTCGTCGATCACCGTGTCGTAGCCGTCCGGCAGGCTGCGGACGAAACGGTCCACGAACGTCGCCCGGGCGGCGGCGACGATCTCCTCCTCGGTGGCGTCCGGCCGGCCGTAGGCGATGTTGTCCCGGATGGTCCCGCCGAACAGCCAGGTGTCCTGGAGCACCATGCCGATCCGGCCGCGCAGGTCGTCGCGGCGCATCGTGGAGATGTCCACCCCGTCCAGCGTGATCCGCCCGGCGTCCAGCTCGTAGAACCGCATGACCAGGTTGACCAGTGTGGTCTTGCCGGCGCCGGTGGGACCGACGATGGCGACCGTGTGGCCCGGCTCGGCGACCAGCGACAGGTCGTCGATGAGCGGCTTCTCCGGGTCGTACCGGAACGACACGTGCTCGAACTCGACCCGCCCGTGCGGGTCGGCGACCCGGGCCGGCTCGGCCGGGTCGGGGCTCTGCTCGTCCGCGTCGAGCACGGCGAAGACCCGCTCGGCCGAGGCCACCCCGGACTGCAGCAGGTTGGCCATCGACGCGACCTGGGTGAGCGGCTGGGTGAACTGCCGCGAGTACTGGATGAACGCCTGCACGTCACCGAGGCTCATCGAGCCCGACGCGACCCGCAGGCCGCCGACCACGGCGATCGCGACGTAGCTCAGGTTCCCGATGAAGAACATCGCCGGCATGATCAGCCCGGAGACGAACTGCGCGCCGAAGCCGGCCCGGAACAGCTCCTCGTTCTTGGCGTGGAAGGCGGCCTCGACCTCCTTCTGCCGGCCGAAGACCTTGACCAGTTCGTGCCCGGTGTACGCCTCCTCGATCTGGCCGTTCAGCTCGCCGGTGTGCCTCCACTGGGCGATGAACTTGCCCTGCGACCGCTTGGCGATCTGGCCGGTGACCACCACCGACAGCGGCACCGCGACGAGCGCGACGACCGCCAGCAGCGGCGAGATCCAGAACATCATCCCGAGTACGCCGACGACGGTGAGCAGCGACGTGAGCAACTGGCTCAGCGTCTGCTGGAGCGTCTGCGACACGTTGTCGATGTCGTTCGTGACGCGGCTCAGCAACTCACCGCGGGGCTGCTTGTCGAAGTAGGGCAGCGGCAGCCGGTTGAGCTTGTCCTCCACGTCGGCGCGCAGCGTCAGCACGGTGCGCTGCACCACCCCGTTGAGGACCCAGCCCTGCGCCCACTGGAGAATGCTCGCGCCGATGTAGAGCACGACAGCGAACGCCAGCACCCGGCCCAGCGCGGCGAAGTCGATGCCGGTGCCCGGGATCACGTCCATCCGGGCCAGCATGTCGGCGAAGTTGCCGTTGCCCTCGGCGCGTGCCGCCTCCGCCGCCGCCTCGGTGGTGGTGCCGGGTGGCAACTGCCGCCCGATCACCCCGCTGAAGATGATGTCGGTGGCATGGCCGAGCACCTTCGGCCCGATGACGCTGAGCCCGACGCTGGCCAGGGCCAGCGCGAGCACGCCGGTGAGCTGGAGCCGGTACGGCCGCAGCCGCCCCAGCAGCCGGCGTGCCGACGGCCCGAAGTTCATCGCCTTCTCGGCCGGCATGCCCATGCTCATGTGCGGCGGGCCGCCGCCGGGACGCCGCCCGGCCGGTGGCAGCCGCGTCGGTTCGTTCTTCTGCTGCGGTACCGACGACGTCATCAGGCAGCCACCTCCGCCGTCTGCTGCGACGCGACGATCTCGGCGTACGTGGGGCAGCTCTCCAGCAGTTCCTCATGTCGTCCCATCCCGACGACACCCCCGTCCTCGAGCACGATGATCTGGTCGGCGCCGACGATCGTGGAGACCCGCTGGGCCACGATCACCACCGCCGCGTCCGCGGTGACCGGCTTGAGGGCGGCCCGCAGCCGGGCGTCCGTGCCGAGGTCGAGCGCGGAGAAGGAGTCGTCGAAGAGGTAGATCTCCGGCTTGCGGACGAGCGCCCGGGCGATGGCCAGGCGTTGCCGCTGGCCCCCGGAGACGTTGGTGCCGCCCTGCGCGATCGGCGCCTCCAGCCCGCCCGGCATCTCGGCGACGAAGTCGCGCGCCTGGGCGATCTCCAGCGCGGCCCACAGGTCGGCGTCGGTGGCGTCCGGGTTGCCGTAGCGCAGGTTGCTGGCAACGGTGCCGGTGAACAGGTACGGCCGCTGGGGCACCAGTCCGATCCGCCGCCACAACTCGTCCGGGGCCAGGTTCCGTACGTCCACGCCGTCCACCAGGACGGCGCCGGCGGTCGGGTCGACCAGCCGGGGGACGAGCGTCAGCAGCGTGGTCTTGCCGGCGCCGGTGGAACCGATGATCGCTGTGGTCCGGCCCGGTTCGGCGCGGAACGAGATGTCGTGCAGCACCGGGGCGCTCGCGCCCGGGTACTGGAATCCGGCGCCGCGTAGTTCCAGCTCGCCCCGGCCGGTGACCTCGGTGACCGGGTCGGTGGCCGGCACCACCGACGAGTCGGTGTCCAGCACCTCCTCGATGCGCTCGGCGCAGACCGCGGCCCGGGGCACCATCATCAGCATGAAGGTGGCCATCATGACCGCCATCAGGATCTGCATCAGGTACTGCAGGAACGCGGTGAGCGCGCCGACCTGGATCTGACCGGAGTCGACCCGAGCGGCGCCGAACCAGAGCACCGCGACGCTGGAGACGTTCAGCACCAGCATCACGATCGGGAAGATCAGCGCCTGGAGCCGCCCGATCCGCAGCGCGGTGGTGGTCAGGTCGGTGTTCGCGACCCGGAAACGGTCGGTCTCGTACGGCTCACGGACGAACGCCCGGACCACGCGGATGCCGGTGATCTGCTCGCGCAGCACCCGGTTGACGGTGTCGATCCGGGTCTGCATGAGCCGGAAGCCCGGCACCATCCGGCGGATGATCAGGCCAAGCGCGACGGCGAGCACCGGTACGCAGACCAGCACGAGCCAGGAGAGCCCGACGTCCTCGCGCAGCGCCATCACCACGCCGCCGACGCTCATGATCGGCGCGGCCACGAGCATGGTGCAGCTCAGCAGCACCAGCATCTGCACCTGCTGGACGTCGTTGGTGTTGCGGGTGATCAGGGACGGCGCTCCGAACCGGGCGACCTCGCGGGCGGAGAAGCTGTTGACGCGCCGGAAGATCGAGCCGCGTACGTCGCGGCCGAACGCCATCGCGGTCTTCGCGCCGAAGTACACGGCGGCGATCGAGCAGGCGATCTGGAGCAGACTGACCAGCAGCATCCACCCGCCCGTACGGATGATCTGGTCGGTGTCGCCGACGGCGACGCCCCGGTCGATGATGTCGGCGTTCAGGCTCGGCAGGTAGAGCGAGGCGATGGTGCCGACGAACTGGAACGCCACCACGGCGGCCAGCCATCGTCGGTACGGGCGCAGATGTGTGCGGAGCAGGCGGATCAACACGGATGGCTCCCCGTCGGCGGCTCGGTGTCGGACTCGCTGTCCCGGTTCAACCGACGGAGGTCCCCGTCGGACATGCCGGTGATGATTTCGATCAGGAACTGGCGGATCACCGCCCGGTTGGCCGGGTCGGCGTCGACCGACGTCAACGGCCGGTCGCTGTGGATCATGTCGATGATGGCGCGGGCGTGCTCCTCGCCCTTGTCGGTCAGGGCGAGCCGGACCGTGCGGCGGTCCTCCGGAGCGCGACGGCGGTTGACGAAGCCGTCGCGTTCGAGCGTGTCCACGATGCCGGTGAGCGTGGCGGGCCGGACGAAGCACAGCTCGGCCATTTCCCGGTGGCTCACGTCGCCGGAGCGGAGGAGGATCATCAGAACCCGCATGCCGGCGGACGTGAGCCCGTGATGTTCGGCCAGGTAACGCCCCCAGTGCTGCTCGACGACGTGACCGGCGATCGAGATCAGCCGGCCGAGTGGCGCGTGGTGCAACGCGTCGGGAAAGCGGACGAGCGGGCCCATGTTCACGAGCGTCAGATTAGCCCCCGAATCATCAGGGCCCAAACTATTTCTGAGAATCTCCTCAGCCGCGGTCGGCGCGCGCGGGCTGCCGGGTCTGCGGCAGCTCAGCCGCCGAGGGCCACCGCCAGCGCGGCGGCCACGAACACGGCTTGGAGCACCGTACGCACGCCGAGCGGCGTCACCGGGCGGCCGGCGAGCGTGAGGCGACGCCGCGCCGCTGACATGTTCGCGGGAACATGGCGAGCATCAGCAGTGCCAGCCCGGCTGCCGCCGGGCGCGCGGTGGCCGGGAGCAGCAGGGCGAGCGCGCCGGCGAGTTCCAGTACGCCGGTCACGGTGACCAGCAGGTCGGGCCGGGGAAGCGACGGCGGCACCATCGCGATCAGGTCGCCCCGGCGGGACGCGAAGTGGGCCACGCCGGTCAGGACGAACATCAGCGCCAGCCCGGCCCGCAGCGCGGGGTGCCACCCGTCCAGGGCGTCCACGCCGAGCAGGCCGGCGATGCGGGCCAGCGCGGTGCCGGCGAGGAGTGCGATCAGGGGTGCCATCGTGTCGATCCCTCCGACGAGCATCTTGTCAGCGACAAGATTGCCTGCGGCATGCCATCTTGTCAATGACAAGTTAGGGTGGCGGCATGGCCTCGTATCACCACGGCGACCTCCGTCGCGTCCTGCTCAGCACCGCGGCCGACGCGATCGCCGAGTCCGGGCCGGCCGCGCTGAGCCTGCGTGAGCTGGCCCGGCGGGCCGGGGTCTCGCACGCCGCGCCCGCGCACCACTTCGGCGACAAGGCCGGGCTGCTCACCGCGTTCGCCACCCAGGGCTTCGACCTGCTCGCCGACGCCCTGCGGCAGGCCGGGGACGACCTGCTCGACACCGGCGTGGCCTACGTCGGGTTCGCGGTGCGGCACCGGGCACACTTCGACGTCATGTTCCGGCCCGAGCTGTACCGGGCCGACGACCCCGAGCTGGTCGCCGCGCGCGCCCGGTCCGGCGAACTGCTGCGCGGCGGCGTGGCCCGGCACACCGGGCAGGAGCCGGACGCCGACGCGCTCGCGGCCTGGTCGATCGTGCACGGCTTCGCCACGCTCTGGCTCTCCGGCGCGCTGCCGCCCCGCGTGGGCGACGACCCGGAGGCCGCCGCCCGTACCGTGATCAGGCGGTTGTTCGGCTGAGCCGGCGGGCCGGCGTCACCAGCTCGTCGGCAGCGGCATCCCCTCGGTGTACCCGGCGGCGCTCTGCACGCCGACGAGCGCCCGCTCGTGGAACTCGTCCAGGCTGCGCGCGCCCGCATACGTGAACGCGCTGCGTACCCCCGAGATGATCTCGTCGATCAGATCCTCGACGCCCGGCCGGTTCGGGGCCAGGTACATCCGGGCCGAGGAGATGCCCTCCTCGAAGATCGCCTTCCGGGCCCTGTCGAACGCGCTGTCCTCGGCCGTACGGGCGCTCACCGCACGCGACGACGCCATGCCGAAGCTCTCCTTGTAGCGCCGCCCGTCGGCGTCGGTGTAGAGGTCGCCCGGGGACTCGTAGGTGCCGGCGAACCAGGAGCCGATCATCACGTTCGAGGCACCCGCCGCGAGCGCCAGCGCCACGTCCCGCGGGTGCCGTACGCCGCCGTCGGCCCAGACGTGCCGCCCCAGCGAACGGGCCGCCGCCGCGCAGTCGAGCACCGCGGAGAACTGCGGACGCCCCACGCCGGTCATCATCCGGGTGGTGCACATCGCGCCCGGGCCGACGCCCACCTTCACGATGTCCGCGCCCGCGTCGACCAGGTCGCGTACGCCGTCCGCGGTCACCACGTTCCCGGCCGCCACCGGCACCGGCGGGTCCAGCCGGCGGACCGCCCGCAGCGCCTGGAGCATGCGCTCCTGGTGCCCGTGCGCGGTGTCCACGACGAGCGTGTCCACCCCGGCCTCCAGCAGCGCGGCGGCCTTGCCGGTGACGTCACCGTTGATGCCCACGGCGGCGGCGATCCGCAGCCGGCCCCGGTCGTCCACCGCCGGCTTGTAGAGCGTGGCGCGCAGCGCGCCCTGCCGGGTCAGCACCCCGACCAGGCGGCCGTCGCCGTCGACCACCGGCGCGATCCGTCGCCGGCCCGCCGACAGCCGGTCGAATCCGGTACGCGGGTCCGCGTCCGCCCCGACGGTATGCAGCTCGGTCGACATCACGTGCCGGAGCTGGGCGAACCGGTCCACCCCGACGGTGTCCGCCTCGGTCACCACGCCCATCGGCCGGCCGTCCGCGTCGACCACGACCACCGCGCCGTGCGAGCGCTTCGGCAGCAGGTGGATGGCGTCGCCGACGGTGTCGGTCGGGCCGAGCGTGATCGCCGTGTCGTGCACCAGGTGCCGCCGCTTGACCCAGCCGACCACGTCGGCGACGACCTCGATCGGGATGTCCTGCGGGATCACCGCCACCGCGCCGCGCCGGGCCACGGTCTCGGCCATCCGCCGGCCCGCGACGGCAGTCATGTTCGCCACCACCAGCGGGATCGTCGTGCCGGTCCCGTCGGTGGTGGCCAGGTCGACGTCGAGCCGGGAGCCCACCTCGGAACGGTTGGGCGCCATGAAGACGTCGTTGTAGGTCAGGTCGTGCGCGGGGACCGCGCCGTGAAGGAACCGCACCCGGCCATCATTCCCGCCCGGCGGCGCTCCCGCCTCCGGTGGTGGCTCAGACCACCCCGCCCCGCGCTGTTAAGAAGGGGCCCCTTCTCTACCGCACGCGTTAAGAAGGGGCCCTTCCTTACACCTCAGGCGATGGTGCAGATCGCCGCGCCGGCGGTGATCACCGCGCCGACCTCGGCCGCGAGCCCGCTCACCGTGCCGGCCTTGTGCGCGTGCAGCGGCTGCTCCATTTTCATCGCCTCCAGCACCACGACCAGGTCGCCCTCGGCCACCTCGTCGCCGTCGGCGACGGCGATCTTCACGATCGTGCCCTGCATCGGCGAGGTGAGCGTGTCACCGCTGACCGCGGCGCCCGCCTTGCCCCCGCCACCCCGGCGGGCCGGCTTCTTCGCGGCGGGCGCGGCTGCCGCCGTACCCGCGCCGAGCCCGGCGGGGAGGACGACCTCCAGCCGCTTGCCGCCCACCTCGACCACGACCGTCTCGCGCCCGGCCGGTTCGTCGGCGGGGCCGGCGGCGGCGGTGAAGGCCGGGACGGTGTTGTCCCACTCGGTCTCGATCCACCGGGTGTGCACGGTGAACGGCTCGGCGGTGAACGCCTCGTCGCGGATCACCAGGCGGTGGAAGGGCAGCGCTGTGGCCATGCCGTCGACCACCATCTCGTCGAGCGCCCGGCGGGCCCGCTCCAACGCCTCGGTACGCGTCTCGCCGACGATGATCACCTTGGCCAGCAGCGAGTCGAAGTTGCCGCCGATCACGTCGCCGGCCGAGATGCCGGTGTCCACCCGCACCCCGGGCCCGGAGGGCAGGCGCAGGGCGGTGACGGTGCCCGGGGCGGGCAGGAAGTTGCGGCCCGGGTCCTCGCCGTTGATCCGGAACTCGATGGCGTGCCCGCGCGGCGTCGGGTCCTCGGTGAAGCGGAGCTTCTCCCCGTCGGCGATGCGGAACTGCTCGCGCACCAGGTCGATGCCGGCGGTCTCCTCGGTCACCGGGTGCTCGACCTGGAGCCGGGTGTTGACCTCCAGGAACGAGATCGTGCCGTCCACGCCGACCAGGTATTCCACGGTGCCGGCGCCGTGGTAGCCGGCCTCGCGGCAGATGGCCTTGGCGCTGTCGTGGATCTGGGCCCGCTGGGCGTCGGTGAGGAACGGCGCGGGCGCCTCCTCGACCAGCTTCTGGTGGCGGCGCTGCAACGAGCAGTCCCGGGTGCCCACCACGATCACGTTGCCGTGCTGGTCGGCCAGCACCTGCGCCTCGACGTGGCGCGGCTTGTCCAGGTAGCGCTCGACGAAGCACTCGCCCCGGCCGAACGCGGCGACCGCCTCGCGGGTGGCCGACTCGAACAGGTGCGGGATCTCCTCCATGGTGCGGGCGACCTTCAGGCCGCGCCCGCCACCGCCGAAGGCGGCCTTGATGGCGACCGGCAGGCCGTGGTCGACGGCGAACGCCATCACCTCGTCCGCGTTGCCCACCGGGTCCGGGGTGCCGGGCACCAGCGGCGCGCCGGCGCGCTGCGCGATGTGCCGGGCGGTCACCTTGTCGCCCAGGTCGCGGATCGCCTGCGGGGTGGGGCCGATCCAGGTCAGCCCGGCGTCGAGGACGGCCTGGGCGAAGTCGGCGTTCTCGGAGAGGAAGCCGTAGCCGGGGTGTACCGCGTCCGCGCCGGCGCGGGCCGCTACGTCGATCAGCTTGTCGATGCGCAGGTAGCTGTCGGCGGCGGTGTCGCCGCCGAGCGCGTACGCCTCGTCGGCGAGCGTGGCGTGCAGGGCGTCCCGGTCGGAGTCCGCGTAGACGGCGACGCTGGCCAGCCCGGCGTCGCGGCAGGCGCGGATGACGCGGACGGCGATCTCGCCGCGATTGGCGATGAGAACCTTGCGCACCTTGTGGCTCCTCCCGGTCGTTGCCGGGAGTTTAGCGGCCGGGCTGCGGAGCCTAACGATCGCTCAGTGTGGGATGCGGCACTGTAGTCAAACTTGGTTATTACGCTTGCCCCGTGTCGGCGACGCGGATGATGATTCTCGGCCTGGTCAGGTGGATGCAGCCGGTGCACGGCTACGACGTGCGCCGCGAACTGCTCAGTTGGAGCGCGGACAAGTGGGCGAACGTGCAGCCCGGCTCGATCTACCACGCGCTGCGCAAGCTCGCCGACGAGGGCCTGCTGCGGACCGTCTCGGTCGAGCAGGTGGGCGCCCGCCCGGCGCGCACCACGTACGAGGTGACGCCGAAGGGGGAGGACGAGTTCGAGACGCTGCTGCGGGCGCAGTGGTGGGAGATCAACGAGCCGCCGGACCCGTTCGTCGCGGCGTTCTGCTTCCTGCCGGCGATGCCGCGCGAGGAGGCCGCGGCGGCGCTGCGCAACCGGGCGAACCTGCTCCGGGCCGGGGTCGAGTCGATGCGTGCCTCGCTCGACTCGGACTGGGTGCGCACCCGCAAGCCGGTGCACGTCGGGTGGATGTTCGAGCTGTGGCTGGCCCGCGCCGAGGCGGAGACGGCCTGGTGCGAGCGGATCGCGGAGCGGATCGAGGCGGGAGTGTCGTACCTGCCCGATGGGATGGAGCGTGCCGAGGGCTGGTCGGGCTGGACCGACGGAACCCGATGACACGACATAATCAACGTTGACCAAAAGAGCTATATCGCGTTAGCCTCAGCGGGAATCGCGGGGGATTCGTGCGTCCTCGCGGACGATCGGCGGCCGCTCAGGTCCGCCCGGACGACCAGGAGCAGAAATGATCGAGACCAGGGGGTTGCGGAAGTCGTACCGCTCCCGCGCGGGTCGCGAGACGAAGACCGTGGACGCGGTCCGCGGCGTCAACCTCGACGTCGCAGCGGGGGAGATCTTCGGTTTCCTCGGGCCCAACGGCGCCGGCAAGACCACCACGCTGCGGATGCTCGCCACCCTCATCGAGCCGGACGGCGGCGAGGCCACGGTGGCCGGCGCCGACCTGCGCAAGGACCCGGCCGAGGTGCGCCGCCGGATCGGCTACGTGGCCCAGGGCGGCAGCACCTGGGACGAGTCGAGCGCCCGCGAGGAGCTGGTGCTCCAGGCCCGCCTCTACGGCATCGGCAAGGCCGAGGCGCACCGCCGGGCCGAGCGCGCGCTCGAAGCCTTCCAGCTCACCGAGTACGCCGACCGCAAGACCAAGACCTACTCCGGCGGGCAGCGCCGGCGCGTCGAGATCGCGCTCGGCATCATCCACGAGCCGAAGATCGTCTTCCTGGACGAGCCGACCACCGGCCTCGACCCGCAGAGCCGCGCGCACATGTGGGACGAGATCCGCCGGCTGCGTACCGAGGGGATGACCGTCTTCATCACCACGCACTACCTGGACGAGGCGGACGCGCTCTGCGACCGCATCGCGATCATGGACCACGGCGAGGTCGTCGCCGAGGGCACACCGGCCGAGCTGAAGCGGGAGATCTCCGGCGAGGTGGTGATCGTCGGCCTGGACGCCGCCACCACCCCGCGCGCCGCCGAGCTGTTCGACACCGAGGCGTACGTGAGCAAGCTGGAGACCGTCGACGAGGGCGGCCTGCGCCTCTACGTCGACGAGGGCGCCACCGCCATCCCGCAGGTGCTGCGCCGCCTCGACCACGCCGGGCTGGACCTGCGCTCGATCGAGCTGCACCGCCCCAGCCTCGACGACGTCTTCCTCACCAAGACCGGCCGCTCGCTGCGCGAGTCCTGACCCCCGGAGAAGCTGTCATGAAACTCGCCCGCGACACCTGGCTGATCTTCCAGCGCCAGACGCAACTGCTGCTGCGCAACCCGGTATGGATCTTCGTCGGCGTCTTCCAGCCGGTGATGTACCTGCTCCTGTTCGCCCCGCTGCTCAAGCCGGCGCTGAACGCGCCCACGCAGGCCGCCGCGTACAAGATCTTCGTGCCCGGCCTGCTCGTGCTGCTGGCCATCTTCGGCGGCCTGTTCCAGGGTTTCGGCCTGATCGCCGAACTGCGCGCCGGCGTGATCGAACGCTCCCGGGTCACCCCGGTCAGCCGGCTCGCCCTGCTGCTCGGCCGCTCGTTGCGCGACGTCGTCTCGCTGATCGCGCAGGCGATCATCATCACCCTGCTGGCGCTCGCGTTCGACCTGCGCGTGTTCATCGGCAACCTGCTCCTGGCGTACCTGATGCTCGCCCTCATCGCGCTGATGACCTCGGCCGTCTCCTACGGCATCGCGCTGAAGGTCAAGAGCGAGGACGCGCTCGCCCCGCTGATGAACACCGTCGCGCAGCCGGTGCTGCTGCTCTCCGGCATCCTGCTTCCGCTCACCTTCGCCCCCGGCTGGCTCCAGGGCGTGGCCAAGTGGAACCCGTTCTCCTGGGCGGTCGAGGGCACCCGCGCGCTGTTCAACGGCGACCTCGGCAACGACCGCGTCTGGCAGGGCCTCGGCATCATCGCGGTGCTCGCCGCCGCGGGCGTGTTCTGGGCCGCCCGCCAGTTCGCCCGCAGCGTGAGATGAAAGGAAGGGCCCCCTTTTAACGCCTCCGGTAGAGGAGGGGGCCCCGCTTAACACACGCAACGAGAGCTGCCTCTCACTCACGGCGGGGCACCGGCGGCGCGCGCGTAGCGTAAGGCCGGTGCCCCGCCTCACCCGTGACCGGATCACCTGGCTGACCTACGCCCAGCTCGGTCTGTGGGGCTTCTTCCTCTACGGTTTCGGCCCGGTCGTGCCCCTGCTCCGCGACGAACAGGGCACCAGCGCCGCCGTCGCCGGCCTGCACAGCACCGGCATCGCCGTGGGCGCGCTCGCCGGCGGCGCGCTGTTCGCCCCGGTCGCCCGCCGCCTCGGCCGCGGCCCGGCCATCTGGCTCGGCCTCGCCGGCGTCGCCGCCGGCGTCTCAGCGCTCGGCCTGCTCCGCCCGCTGCCGGCCACGCTCGCCGCCGTCGCGTTCGTCGCCACCTTCGGCATGATGGTCGTCAGCGGCGTCAGCGTGGTGCTCACCGCCCGGCACGGACCCGCCGCCCCCGCCGCGCTCACCGAGGCCAACGCGGCCTGCGCCGGCATGGGCATCCTGGCGCCGCTGACCATCGGCGCCACCGTCGACGCCGGTCTCGGCTGGCGACCGCTGATGGCCGTCGAGGTCGGCCTGATCACGCTCGTCGCGCTCGCCGCTCTGACGTTCCGGGTACGCGTGCCGCAACGCGCCCCCGCTGCCGCGGCTGCCGGTGCGCCGATCCCCGTCGCCGCCTCCACCCGGGTACCCGCCGTCCCCGCTTCCGGGGTGGCCGAGGCCGCCGTGCCCGCTTCGGTCGTTCCCGCTTCCGGGGTGGCCGAGGCCGCCGTGCCTGTTTCTGCCGTCCCCGCTTCGATCGTTCCCGCCTCCGGTGCCGCCGAAGCCGCCGTCCCCGCTCAGTCCGTCCCGGCTTCGGCAGTTCCCGCCTCCGGCGTGCCCGTTTCCTCCGGCTCCGGTGCGGCGGGACGGCTGCCGCGTGCGTACTGGATCGCCTGGGTTCTGATGTCCGTCACCGGCTCGATCGAGGTGTGCCTGTCGTTGTGGACCGCCGACGTGCTGCGGACCCACGCCGGGTTGAGCGCGGGCGGGGCGTCGGCGGCGGTCGCCGCGATCGTCTGCGGCATGTTCGCCGGGCGGATCGCCGGTGGCCGGGCCGCGCTGCGCTGGGCGCCGGTACCGCTGCTGCTCGGCGCGCTCACCGTCTCGATGGCCGGGTTCGCGCTGTTCTGGGGCAGTACGGTCGGCTGGCTCGCGGTCGCCGGGCTGGTCGTGCTCGGGCTCGGCAACGCGCTGCACTACCCACTGGCGATCTCGATCGCGCTCGCCGTCGCCGGTCCGGCCGCGGACAAGGCGGCGGGCTGGTCGGCGTACTCGATGGGTGTGGGTTTCGGGATCGCGCCGGTGGCGCTGGGGTGGGTGGCCGACGGCGTCGGCCCGCACCCGGCGTTCCTGCTGCTGCCCGCGTTCATCGCGGTCGCGGTGCTGCTGACCGTGCGGCTGGGCCGCGCCCTGCCTGCGCCGGTCCGCGCGGCTTGATCGACTCCACTACGGCGAGGTGGCGGCTTCCGGCGATCAGGGATACCGCCATCTCGGCGAGGTTGTGTTCGGCCGGCTCAGAGCACCCGGGCGAGCGTGACCCCGTCGGCGATCGGCAGCATGACCGCCTCGACGCGGACGTCCGCCATGACCGCGTCGTTGAACGCGGCGATCGCCCGGTCGTCGGCGTTGCGCGGAGCCAGCACACGGCCGTCGCGCAGCGTGTTGTCGACCGCGATCACCGTACCGGGACGCATGCGCGGCACCAGCTCGTCCCAGTAGACCGGGTAGCCGACCTTGTCCGCGTCGATGAACGCGAAGTCCAGGTAACGCTCGCGGGGTAGTTCGCGCAGCGTCTCGGCGGCCGGGCCGATGCGCAGCTCGATCCGGTCCTGCACACCGGCGCGCTCCCAGTAGCGCCGGGCCACGCCCGTGTACTCCTCGGAGATGTCGAAGCAGGTCAACCGGCCACCCTCGGCCAGCCCTCGGGCGATCGCCAGCGAGGAGAGGCCGGTGAACGTGCCGACCTCCACCGCCTGCCGTACGCCGAGCAGCCGGGTCAGGAACGTCAGGAACGCGGCCTGTTCGGGTGCGACCTGCATGACCGCCTCGCCGGGCAGGGCCGCAAGAGTCTCCTCGGCCAGGTCACGGACGACCTCGTCCGGGGTGGACCCGTGGGCCACCAGGTAGGCGTGCAGTTCCGGGGTGAGCGGCAGCGGCTTCGTGGTCATGTCCGGACGTTAGCCGAGATGTTCGATCTCCTGGCCCCCGGGCGCGACCTTCGTCCACAGGTCGACGATGCTCAGCTCCACCTCGGCGAGCAGTCGGCGCAGCAGCGGCAGGGACAACCCCACCACCGTGCCAGGGTCACCCTCGATCCCGGTCAGGAACGCCCCGCCCAGCCCGTCGATGGTGAACGCGCCGGCCACCGCCAACGGCTCGCCCGTCGCCACGTACGCGGCGATCTCCTCGTCGCTGATGTCGGCGAAGTGCACGGTGGTCGAGGCGACCGCCTCGGCCCGCGCCTCGTGGGTCACGTCGATCAGGCAGTGCCCGGTGTGCAGGACGCCGCTGCGCCCGCGCATCCGCTGCCATCGCCGGGTGGCGTCCGCCGCGTCATCGGGCTTGCCGAGGATCTCGCCGTCGAACGCGAGCACCGAGTCGCAGCCCAGCACCAGCGTGCGCTCGTCCGGCGAGGGCCGCAGCCGATCGCGTACGGCCTGCGCCTTCAGCCGGGCCAGTTCCAGGCACAGGTCCTCGGCCCGATCGCTCACCACCTGCGACTCGTCCACACCGCTGACCAGCACGTCGGGCTCGATCCCGGCGGCCTGGAGCAACTTGCGGCGGGCGGGGGACTGCGAGGCGAGCACGAGGCGCACCGGTACGGAGGTCGACACCCCGCCGACGCTACCGGCTGACCCTCGGCGGCGGGTCGTCGGCACGTCGGCGCCGCCGCCAGAACAGGTACCCGCCGCCCGCCGCCACCAGCACACCCAGGGTGGCAAGGCCACGTGCGGTCGAGCTGCTGCCGCCGTCCCTGTCCGGGGCGGCCTCCGCCGACGCCGGTGGCGTGACGTCGGAGGACTCGAAGCCGAGCGGCGGTACGTCGGCGGTGAGCGCGGCGACGAGGTCGATCACGCCGTAGCCGTACTGGTCGTCGCGGCCGGGCGGTCCCTTGTCGACGGCGGTGGCGGTCAGCCGGTGGGCGACTTCCTGGGCGGGAAGATCGGGGTACTTGGAGCGGATGAGAGCAGCAGCCCCGGCAACGATCGCAGTTGCGCTGGACGTCCCCGTGCCCTTCGAGTACTTGCCGTCGTAGCTGGTGCTGTAGATATCGACAGCAGGGGCAGCCACATCGATCTTAGATCCTGTGACTGCAATTGGGGCATGGTTCCCGGCCCGATCGGTACCGCTCACGGCGATGACGCCTTCCTCTGCGGCTGGATAACCGATCGTGGCGGCTTCAGGGAGGTTGCCTACGCCTGCGATAAGGACTATGTCGGCGGCCAGCGCATTCTTCACTGAGCGGGTCAGCTTCTCGCTCGTGACGCCTGCGCTTGAGATGCTTATAACTCCGACATGCTGCGTGACTGCAAAATCTATCGCCTCAGCGAGTTTGTCGGCCTCTCCATAGTTGTCTGATCTGGACGATATGATTGGAAGGATTTTGGCTTCCGGTGCTATGCCGAGTGCGCCGATTTCCCCATCAGAGCCATGGGCGGCGATCAGCCCTGCCATGGCGGTTCCGTGGCTGTTTGCGTCCTGCAAACCATCTCCTGTGCCCGTCAGCACATTCTTTCCCTTAAACAAATTTCGGGAGAGGTCTGGATGAGGATCTACGCCAGTATCAGGGACGGCCACTTGGACCCCGGCCCCACGAGAGATGTTGTGAGCCTCGTCTACCTTGAGGAAGGCCAGATGCCACTGATCTTGTCGGACTCGCGAAGCATCCTCTGGCGCGACTGGCTGCCCTGCCTGAATCGAGATGAGGCTAACGGCGGCCAAGATCGATAGGGCTATGCGCATGCTGAATCAGTCAACGATCTCGACCGATTGCTGGTCCTGGATCGATGGGACCGTCGTCGGTTGGAGGTAGCACGACTGGACTAACCCCCTTATCGGTCTCCCACGGGTGGTCTGGATCCCAAGGTCGAGACGGTCGAGACGGTCCACCCGCCTCGTTTTGGCGACTGGATCGGCTGCTCGTAGAAGGAAAACCGCCAAGAGGTGGTCCGCCCATCGAGCCCATCGCTGAGTTTTTCCCAATTCCGGGGCGCGATCCAGCATTGCCAGTAGGGGCAGTGCCCGCGCCGCCGCCTCCGATGACGCCGCCCACGGGATTCACCCTGCGGGGCGTGGCATTTGGAGAGGATGGCTGGACGAGACCCGGGCCAAATGGTTGACCGATCAATCCGTTCGGCTGCGTGCGAGGGAAGACGTTCTTTGGTGCCTCGCCTGAAACCGGTCTGCCCGTGGAGGGGTGAGGCCGAGTATCTCGCAAGGACGGGTTAGCGCCTAGAGCACCAGGAGTGGTGGGCGGAAGGGGAACCGAGTTTGGCAACGATGGGGGAGTCAATGGATTGTTTGGTATGGCAGCACGTGGAGAAGGGGTCAGGGTGGAACCGGCGCCGCCAAGGATCGGTCCGACGCCCACGGCGGGGGGAGTTTGTGGCCCTTGGCTAGAAGCGCCGCCAAGTGCCACTGGCTTCGGTTTTGGACTTGGACCTGTGACGACAACCGGAACGATTGGTGGAATAGCAGGTGCGGTGCCCCCGGCCCCATAGACATCTGGGTTATTCGTCTCGATGCCAGGTCGAGGAACAGCCGGCGGGCGCTGGAGCATGACCTGGGCGTGCTGGAGTTCGCC
This sequence comes from Micromonospora sp. WMMB482, assembly GCF_019038635.1. NCBI lineage: Bacteria > Bacillati > Actinomycetota > Actinomycetes > Micromonosporales > Micromonosporaceae > Micromonospora > Micromonospora sp. WMMB482. Next base: position 3,297,761 of record NZ_JAHOPD010000020.1, read on the forward strand.
GCTCAACCCCGTCATCAACCCGCGCGCCCGTACGTTCAACTGCTCCAAGTCGTCGTCTGTCACCGGAGGCCGCTCCGGCAACCGGCTGCCGGCTACCGCCTTCGGGTCGGCGATCGTCGCCTCGTAGGCCTGCTTCTGCCGCAGCTTCTTCGCGTACTCCTCATGCAGTGGTTGCAGCTCGGCCCGCGCGCTGCCGATGGCGCGTGCGGCGGCTGCCAGCGCGTCGTAGTTCGCGGCGGCGGCGTCGTGGGTGCGTTGTACGCGGTCGATCAGCTGGTCGAGTTCGGCGATGTACGCCCGCGCGGCGGTGTTGGTCTCCGGCGGCCACGCCTCGGCCAGGCCGCGCCGGTATTCGCGCAGGCGGCTCAGGTGGGCCAGGGCGAGGTCGCAGACCTTGCGCCAGCCGGCGACCTGCTTCCACTGGCCGGTGGTGTCCTGGTCCTGCACGCACGCCCACATGCTGAGGACGTCCATCAGCCGCCAGTCGGTCAGCCCGGAGGTGCGTCCGCTGCCCCGTTCGATCACGGCAGGACCACCCGGCTCTGTTCACCGGCGGTGGGGTCGGCCAGTGGCGGCATCGGGCGGGCGACGGTGCTCGACGGCCCGGCGAGCGCCCGTTCCACGTCGGCCACGCGGGCGGAGGAGAACGCGTCGGCGTCGCCGTAGCGGGCGGCGATCCGTCCGGCGGCGTCGGCGAGACGGCCGGTCGCGGGTGCGAGATCCCACACCGCGCTCACCGCCGCGGTCTGGGTGTCGTGGTGGGCCTGGAGGAACTGGACCAGCTCGATGAAGGCGTCGGCCGGGTTGGGCACCGGGGCCTTCATGTCGTCGGCGATGTAGGACAGGTGTGGCGCGTAGTTGCGTGTCACCTCGTCCTGGAGGCGGTCGGCGAACTCCCGCATCTGCCGGATGTCGGCCTCGATGCCGCCGTAGCCGCGCAGCCAGCCGGCTGGCTGGTTGTCCTCCGGGATCATCGGAGCCTCCTGCCCGTCACCACACGGTTTCCCTGAGTGAGGTTAATGGCTCAACCGGGATCCCGGCAGCCCCGCCCACCGCCGCAAGTGGAAGGAGACGTCAGCGGGCCAGGCCGGAGGCCCTCCATGCGCCGGGGCCGGCGATCGGTCCGGCCATGGCGGGACGCGCGCTGCGCGCCCACTGCGACACGGGGGCCGGCGCGGCGGCCTGGGCCGGGCGGGTGCGCACCACGATCGCGCCGACCAGAGCGGCCAGCTCCTCGGCGGTGGGCACGCCACGGACGATCCGGAACAGCGGCTCCTGGGCAGACATGACCCAAGGGTACGCGTCGTGAATTCGACCTTCGCCGTACAGTGGCGTGCCGACGGTGTGGGCGTCGCAGCGGCCGGGTACGGTTTCTGCGATGTCGAACGCTCTCCCCCAACTCGTCGCCGACCGGTACCGGCTTCTCACGCCGCTCGGTCAGGGCGGCATGGGCCGCGTCTGGAAGGCGCGGGACGAGGTGCTGCACCGGGACGTGGCCATCAAGGAACTGGTCCCGCCCCCCGGCCTCACCCCGGAGGAGCGCCGCGAGATGCGCGAACGCTCGCTGCGTGAGGCGCGGGCGATCGCCCGCCTCAACAACGTCAACGTGGTCCGCATCTTCGACGTGCTGCGCACCGACGGCGATCCGTGGATCGTCATGGAGTACGTGGCGTCGAAGTCGTTGCAGGACACCATCGCCGAGGACGGCCCGGTGTCGGCGGCGAAGGCGGTCGAGATCGGCCTCGGCGTTCTCAACGCGCTGAAGGCCGCGCACAAGGCCGGCATCATGCACCGCGACGTGAAGCCCGGCAACGTGCTGCTCGGCGAGGACGGCCGCGTGGTGCTCACCGACTTCGGCCTGGCCACCATCCCCGGCGACCCGAACGTGACGCGCACCGGCATGGTGCTGGGCTCGCCCGCGTACATCTCCCCGGAGCGCGCCCGCGACGGCACGGCCGGCCCGGAGGCGGACCTCTGGTCGCTCGGCGCGACGCTCTACGCGGCGGTCGAGGGCAAGTCGCCGTACGCGCGCCCGTCGGCGATCGCCACGCTCGCCGCGCTCGCCACCGAGCCGATGCCGCCGCCGCGCAACGCCGGGCCGCTCAAGCCGGTGCTTCAGGGCCTGCTGCGCAAGGACCCGGACGAGCGGATCACCGCCGAGGTGGCGGAGCGCATGCTGCGCAAGGCCGCCGGCCGTCGCGCCAAGAGCATCTCGCTGCTGGACGGCGTACGCCGGCCCGGGCCGAACGGTCCGCGCGTGCCGCGCCCGCCGCTGGTGCCCGCGCCGCGCCCCGCCGACCAGGCCGAGCGCGCGGCGTCCGGGATCGCCGCAACCGGGGGTACGGCGGCAGCCGCCGACCCGGCGGCGCAGGTGCCGGCGCCCACCTCGGACGCCGGGCCCACCGCGAAGGTGACCCCGCCGCCCGCGGATCCGACGGCGAGGCTCGACCCCGCGCCGCCGGTCGGCGACACACGGGTGGACGAGGACGGCGTCGACCCGGCGCTGGACGAGACGCGGCTGGACGGCGAGCCGGTCACCGACACCGCCGCGCCGGTGAGCCCGGCCGTGTCCGGCTCCGCGCCGGTCAGCCCGGCTCCGGCTTCCGCCGATCCCGAGCCGTCGACCGGCCGGGCAACGGTGCTGCCGGTCGAGAAGTCCGCGCCGAACCGGCGCAACCTGCTGATCGGCGCGCTCGTCGTGCTGCTGCTCGTCGGCCTGGTGGTGGCCGTGCCGCTGCTGAACAACGGTGACGACGGCGACGGCGGTGAGCCGACGGCAGGCACCTCGGCGTCCGCGGCGCCGCCGCCGCCCGCGCCGAGCGAGAGCGCGTCGCCGAGCGCCCCGGCGACCAGTGCGCCGGCCAGCCCCACGCCGTCGGCCAGCCCGTCGGCCTCGGGGTTCACGCTGCCGGCGGGATGGCGCCTCTACACCGGCCCGAACGGCTTCAAGGTGCCGATCCCGAACGGTTTCGAGGCGCGGGTCCGCAGCGACAACGTCGTGCTCTACGAGGTCGGCGGCGCTCGGCGGGTGCTGTTCATCCAGTGGACGTCGTCGCCGAAGAAGGACGCGTACGCCGACTGGAAGGCGCAGGAGTCGAGCCGGCGCAACTACGTCCGGGGCTACGAGTACGTCAACATCACCAAGTGCGACCCCTACTTCCGCACCTGCGCCGACTGGGACTGGCTGGAGACGCGCGACGACGGCACCCGCTTCCACGTGCGCAACCGTGGTGTGGCGACCGCCAGCAACCGGGGCTTCGCGCTGCGCTGGGAGGTGCCCGCGAAGGACTGGGACGCCAACCTGGCCAACTGGGAGATCATCACCAAGGGCTTCGTGCCGGACCGCAAGAACTGACCGGGAATCCCGCCGGTCACGAAACTCGCTCGCATGGCTTTCCGTCCTCGAGGGTATGAATCACTCCGACGACGGAAGGAGGCGCGACATGGGTTACCGGCGGAGGTACACCGGCCCGCGGCTGGCACTGTGGATGCTCGTGGCGCTCGGAGACGTCGTACTGCTCCTGATCAGCGCCGGCCTGTCCGCGCCGGTCGCGGTCCTCGGCGTGCTGACGCTCACGGTCGCCGGCGTGGCGGCGTGGCGTCTGATGCGCCGGACGCCGGTGCCCGTCCCGGCCACCGCGCGCCGCAGAGCCTGACCTCGGGTACGACGACAGTGGGACCGCCCCGTGAGGAGGCGGTCCCACTTGTGTCGTGCGTACGTCAGGTGTTGTTGGCCAGGGCGATCAGCCGGCTGCGGTCACCGTTCCAGTAGTTGCGGTCGACGTTGCCGCTGATCCCGGAGACGGCACCCGAGTCGGTGTACTGCCAGAAGCTCCAGAACGGTGCGCCGGCCGGCAGCGTGCCGGGCGAGCTGGCCCAGCGGGCGAGCCACAGCGGGTGGTTGGCCCACGGGCCGGACCAGTTGCCCGTGCACTGGTTCCACCAGCTCGTCGTGGTGTAGATGACCGCGTACCGGCCGGTGCGGGAGCGGTAGGTGTTCAGGAAGCTCTGCACCCAGTTGCGCATGCCGGTGGTGCTCAGGCCGTAGCAGTAGCCGCCGCTGTACGGGTTGGCCTCAAGGTCCAGCGCGGCCGGAAGCGTACGGCTGTCCGCCGACCAGGCGCCACCGTTGCTGGCCAGGTAGTTGGCCTGGGTGGAGCCGGCGGAGATGTTCGGCCGGGCGAAGTGGTACGCCCCGCGGATCACTCCGGCGTTGTAGGCGTTGACGTAGTTCGCGTTGAAGTTCGGGTCCTTGTAGCTCGTACCCTCGGTCGCCTTGATGAACGCGAACTGGATGCCGGAGTTGCGCACGCTGGTCCAGTTGATGCTGCCCTGGTACCGGGAGACGTCGATCCCCGGCGTGGTCGCGGCGGCGGCCGGTCCGGCGGTCGCCACGAGGGCCGCGGCCGCGGTGGCGGCGGCGGCCAGGCCGGCAGCGAGAAGCCGGCGTACGGAGAGTCTGGTACGGGCCATGGTTGCCTCCAGAGGGACGTCCATCTATTGACGCCTATCTTTGGAGCTAAGTGCCCTAGATCGCAACAGGAGGAGAGGAAATTTTCATCGACTGTCGTCGTTCGCCCAGGTGGCGTGGCGATTACTGATCAGCGGAGCGCGCCCGGGTCGATCGCCCAGCGGAACGGCTCGGTGACACTGAGCGTTTCACCGGCCTTGGCGACGGCATCCTCGACGTAGTGCCCGCCGTCGAGCCGGTGCAGCCGCAGCGAGTGGCTGTCGCCGTCCTGCTCGACGAGCAGGTACCACGGGATTCGGGCGATCGCGTAGAGCTGCATCTTGACCAGCCGGTCGGCAGCGGCGTTGCCGGGCGAGACGATCTCGCCGACAAGCGCCACGCGATCGGCGTCGAGGATCACGCCGTCGTCGTCGGCGTCCGTGACGACGAGGTCCGGGATCACGATTCGGTCCACGCCCAGCCGCACGTTGATGGCTTCGTAGACGAACAGGCCGGACGGCTCGGCCGCCAGCTCCACGGAGTTCGCCAGTCGTCGCGCCACCCGCTGGTGCCGTCGGCTCGGGGCAGGGCGCACGATCAGGCTCCCGTCGAGCAGTTCGATGCGGTCGTGGCTGTCGCCCAGCGCGAGGTAGTCGGCCTCGATCCACGGACCGACGTGCGAGCTGTAGGGCTCCAAGGGAGCTGCGCTCACCGACCTCACCTCCGCTCCGGCGCCTCGTCCGATCAGTCCCACACTCTATGAGACTCGGCCGGTCGAGCGACACGGCTCGGGCCGGTAGGCTCCCCGCCCATGCCCCTGATCGACGGTCTCACCACGCTCTGGGACACGCTCATGAGCGCCCAGCCGGACCCGCCGCCGCTGCTGGTGGTGCTCACCGCCGTGGTCGCGCTCGCCGTGGTCGCCACCCGGCTGCCGTGGCGGATCGCCCGGAACGCGGTCACCATCGCGCACGAGGGCGGCCACGCGCTCGTCGCGCTGCTCACCGGCCGGCGGCTGCACGGCATCCGGCTGCACTCGGACACCTCCGGCCTGACGCTCTCCGCCGGCCGTCCCACCGGGCCCGGCATGATCCTCACGCTGCTCGCCGGGTACGTCGCGCCGTCGCTGCTCGGCCTGGGCGGTGCGTGGCTGCTGGCCGGGAACCGGATCACGCTGCTGCTCTGGCTCGCGGTGGCACTGCTGCTGGCCATGCTGGTGCTGATCCGCAACCTGTTCGGCGTGCTGTCGCTGCTGGTCACCGGCGGCGTGGTGCTCGCCGTCTCCTGGTACACCTCGCCCGAGGTGCAGGCCGCGTTCGCCTGGACGTCGGTCTGGTTCCTGCTGCTCGGCGGCGTACGGCCGGTGTTCGAGCTGCACCGGCAGCGCGCCCGGGGCCGGATGCCGCAGTCCGACGCCGACCAGCTCGCCCGGATCACGCCGTTCCCGGCGCTGTTCTGGGTGGGCCTGTTCCTGGTGATCTGCCTCGGCGCGCTGGCCGCCGGCGCGCTGCTGCTGGCAGGCCCGATCCTGGCCGACGTGGGCCTCACCGCCTGACCACCGCCGCCCGGCAGCGAGCCGCGCAGAGGCGCCCGCAGCCGAGCCGCACCGGGTCGCGGAGCGGGCCGCCTCCCGGCAGGGCAGAATCGGATCCGTGCGATACGTGATCATCGGAGCGGGCGCGGTCGGCGGCACCATCGGCGTACTCCTGGCCGACGCCGGCCACGACGTGACGCTCGTGGCCCGCGGCGCGCATCTGGACGCGCTACGGGAGCGGGGTCTGACGCTGCGCACGCCGGACCGTGACGTGGCCGGCCGGCTCCCGGCGGTGGCCGGGCCGGAGGGGCCGCCGCTGCCTGCGGACACCGCGCTGGTCCTCACCGTGAAGTCGCAGGACACCGTGGCGGCGCTCGACACCTGGGCGGACGCCCCGGTCGAGGGCGGCGGCACGGCGGGCGAACGGCTGCCGGTCGTGCTGGCCCAGAACGGCGTGGCCAACGAACCGGCCGCGCTGCGGCGCTTCGCCCGCGTACACCCGGTGTGCGTGTGGCTGCCCGCCACCCACCTGGAGCCGGGCGTGGTGGTCGCCAACGGCCACCCGCATCCGGGCATGCTGCACATCGGCCGCTACCCGAGCGGCGCCGACGACACCAGCCGGGCGGTCGCCGCGGACCTGACCACCGCCGGGTTCGTCGCGCCGGTGCGCGACGACGTGATGCGCTGGAAGTACGGCAAGTTGCTCGCCAACCTCGGCAACGGCCTCCAGGCGCTGCTCGGCCGGGACGTCCCCGAGTCGCTGTCGAAGCGGGTACGCGCCGAGGGCGAGGCGGCGCTCGCCGCGGCCGGCATCGCCCACACCACTGTCGAGGAGGAGGCCGCCGAACGCGGTGACCGGGTGTCGCACCGGCCGGTGGGCGGCACGGAGCGCTCCGGTGGCTCCACCTGGCAGAGCCTGGCCCGTGGCGCGGGCTCGGTCGAGACCGACCACCTCAACGGCGAGATCGTATTGCTCGGGCGCCTGCACGGCGTGCCCACCCCGGCCAACGCGGCGGTGCAGACCGCGGTACGCCGGGCGGTCCGCGACCGGATCCCGGCCGGCGGCTTCCCGCTCGGCGAACTGGAGAAACTGGTCGGCTGAGCGGGCAACCCGCACCGCGCCGCCAGGCGTGTCCCCTCACGAACGGGGAGGTGGCAGGTGCCCGACAGCGACAGTTTCGACGAGTTCTACCGGGGCAGCCGGCAGCGGCTGCTCGGCTTCGTCTACGTGCTCACCGGCGACCTCGCCGAGGCGCAGGACGCCGTGCAGGAGGCGTACATCCGGGCCTGGCAGCGGTGGTCCACAGTGCGCGGGTACGACGACCCGGAGGCGTGGATACGGGTGGTGGCGAGCCGGATCGCGGTGAGCCGCTGGCGCAGCCTGCGCAGCCGGGCGCGCGCCTACCTGCGCCACGGCGCCGAGGAGAGCATGCCGGCTCCGAGCACCGACACGGTAGAGGTGGTGACCGCGCTGCGGCGGCTGCCCGAAGAGCAACGCGTCGCTCTCGCGCTGTACTACCTGCTCGGCATGCCGGTCGCCGAGGTCGCCCGGGAGACCGACGCGCCGGTCGGCACGGTGAAGGCGCGGCTGTCCCGGGGCCGAGCCGCCCTGGCCGAACTGCTCACGGTCGTGGATCTGGAGGAGCCCGCCGATGCGTGACGACGACCTGGCATTCATCGACTCGATGCAGCGGGACCTGCGCAACGTCCGCTGGGCGGCACCGGCCGAGCTGCGGGCACGTGCCCGGCGTCGCAGCCGCCGCACGGTGGCCGCCGCGGCGGTGGCGGTGCTCGCGCTCACCTCCGGGGCCGCGTTCGTGGCGTCCGGCCATGCCGCCTCACCAGCGCCGGCACCGGTCGCCGCCACCCCGTCGGCGACCCCCTGGAGTGCCACCGACGTGCCCGCCGAGGTGCTGCTGCAACCGGTCGACCTGCGGCCGGCCGGCATCACCCCGTGGAACGACGCCGGCCTGGAGGAGGAGATCCGGCTGGACCAGATGCTGGATTTCTGCCGGCAGGATCAGGGCCTGCGGACGGAGTGGGTGAAGTCCCGCTACTCGCGGTCGGTGACCCTCCTGCGGCAGCGGCCGGGCACCACCGACCCGTCGGAACGGCAGGCGGTGGCACTTCAGGACGTCTACCGGCTCGCGGCGCAGGACGGCGAGCGGCTGTTCGACGAACTGCCCGCGCTGCTGGCGCCCTGCCGCGCGTGGCGATCCGCCGGCCCGGTGGAGTGGAAGGGCAAGCGGATCCAGGCGGAGGTCGTTCACTCCTGGCAGACGGTCGACAGCGGCTTCGCGGGAGACGAGTCGGTGCTCGTGCGGCACACCGTCGGGAAGGTCCGGCGGCTGGACACCGGAGCGCCGCTCGGCGCCGCGAGCCCGCCGAGCGACCAGGCGGTGGTGCGGGTCGGGGACCTCGTCACGGTGCTGCGCACCGGACCGGGCGGCGACGAGGTGGCACTGCGGGATCTGGCCCGCGTCGCGGCCGAGCGATTGTGCGTGGCCGCGAACCCAAGTTGCTGAGCCGGTGCCCCCGCCGCCGAACCGGCGGGGGCACCCGGCGCGTCACAGCGGGATGTTGCCGTGCTTCTTCGGCGGCAGCGTCTCGCGCTTGGTGCGCAGCACCCGCAGCGCCCGCACGATCTGGGTACGCGTCTCGTGCGGCGGGATCACCCCGTCGACGTAGCCGCGCTCCGCGGCGATGTACGGGTTGGCGAGCGTGTCCTCGTACTCGGCGATCTTCTCGGCGCGGACGGCGGCCGGGTCCTCGGCGTTCGCCAGCTCCGAGCGGTAGAGGATGTTCACCGCGCCCTGCGCGCCCATCACCGCGATCTGCGCGGTCGGCCAGGCGAAGTTCAGGTCCGCGCCGAGGTGCTTGGAGCCCATCACGTCGTACGCGCCGCCGTACGCCTTGCGGGTGATGACTGTGACCTTCGGGACGGTGGCCTCGGCGTACGCGTAGATGAGCTTCGCGCCGCGCCGGATGATGCCGTCCCACTCCTGGCCGGTGCCGGGCAGGAAGCCGGGCACGTCCACGAAGGTGAGCACCGGGACGTTGAACGCGTCGCAGGTGCGCACGAACCGGGCCGCCTTCTCCGACGCGGCGATGTCGAGCGTGCCGGCGAACTGCATCGGCTGGTTCGCCACCACGCCCACCGGGCGCCCCTCCACGCGGCCGAAGCCGACCACCATGTTCTGCGCGTACAGCGGCTGCACCTCGAGGAACTCGCCGTCGTCGAGCACGTGCTCGATGACCCGGTGCATGTCGTACGGCTGGTTGGCCGAGTCCGGGATCAGCGTGTCCAGTTCCCGGTCGGAGTCCGTGATGTCGAGGATCGCGGGGGCGTCGAAGACCGGCGGCTCGTCCAGGTTGTTCGACGGCAGGTACGACAGCAGCGCCTTGACGTACTCGATCGCGTCCTCCTCGTCGGTGCCGAGGTAGTGTGCGTTGCCGCTGCGGGCGTTGTGGGTCCGGGCGCCGCCCAGCTCCTCCATGCCCACGTCCTCGCCGGTGACCGTCTTGATCACGTCGGGGCCGGTGATGAACATGTGCGAGGTCTGGTCGACCATGACGGTGAAGTCGGTGACCGCCGGGGAGTAGACGGCCCCGCCCGCGCACGGGCCCATGATGAGCGAGATCTGCGGGATGACGCCGCTGGCCCGGACGTTGCGGAAGAAGATCTCGCCGTAGAGGCCGAGGGACGCCACGCCCTCCTGGATCCGCGCGCCGCCGGAGTCGTTGATGCCGACGACCGGGCAGCCGGTCTTCATGGCCAGGTCCATCAGCTTGACGATCTTCTCGCCGAAGACCTCGCCGAGTGAGCCGCCGAAGACGGTGAAGTCCTGCGCGAAGACGCAGACCTGCCGGCCGTCCACGGTGCCGTAGCCGGTCAGCACGCCGTCGCCGTACGGGCGGGTCTTCTCCAGCCCGAAGTTGGTCGAGCGGTGCCGGGCGAACTCGTCCAGCTCGACGAACGAGCCCTCGTCGAGGAGCATCTCGATCCGCTCGCGGGCGGTCTTCTTGCCCCGCGCGTGCTGCTTCTCGACCGCGCGTGCCGACCCGGCGTGCACCGCCTCGTCGAGCCGTCGCTCCAGGTCCGCCAGCTTGCCGGCGGTCGTGTGGATGTTGAACCCGGTCTCGGTAGTCACCAGGGGAATATAACGATGGTTCAGGTCGAAGAGGCTGTGCAGTGCGCCTCACTCGGACCGTAGGCTGGCGGGATGCCCGGCTCGCCGTACACCGATCTGGACCGACCGCCGCTGTCGGCGGCCCGGCTGCGGCGCGCGCTCGTCGCGCCGCACGGGCCCTGGCGCCGGTTGGAGCTGCTGGCCGAGACCGGCTCGACGAACGCGGACGCGGTGGCCGCGGCGCGGGCCGGCGAACCGGAGGGCCTGGTGGTGGTCGCCGAGCGGCAGACCGCGGGCCGTGGCCGGCGGGGCCGCGTCTGGCAGTCGCCGCCGCGCGCGGGTCTCGCGACGAGCGTGCTGCTGCGGCCCGGCGAGGCGGTCGCGGAGCGTGGCTGGTCGCCGGTGCCCGCCACCGGGTTCGGCTGGCTGCCGCTGCTCGCCGGTGTCGCGCTGGTCGAGGCGGTACGCCTGCTGGCCGAGCTGGACGCGCGGCTGAAGTGGCCCAACGACATGCTGGTGGACGGCGCGAAGTGCGCCGGGGTGCTGGCCGAGGCGGTGCCGGGGGAGAACGACCGGCCGCCCGCGATCGTGGTCGGTGTCGGGCTGAACGTGACGCTGCGCGCCGACGAGCTGCCGGAGAACCCGAACGGGCTGCCAGCCACCTCGCTCCAGCTCGCCGGCGCCACCGCCACCGACCGGGATCCGCTGCTGCGGGCGCTGCTGCGCTCGCTCGCCGACTGGTACGAGCGCTGGCGTGACGCCGGTGGTGACGCGGAGGCCAGCGGGCTGCGCGCGGCGTACCTGGCTGGGTGCGCCACCATCGGCCGCCGGGTGCGGGTGCTGCTGCCCGACGGCCGGGAGGCGTACGGCACAGCCACCGGCGTGGACCCCGACGGGCAGCTCCTGGTCGAGACGGACGCCGAGACGTTGCGGCTCGCGGCAGGCGACGTGCTGCACCTGCGGTGAAAGGAAGGGCCCCTTCTTAACGCCTCCGGTAGAGGAAGGGCCCCCTGTTAACCAAGCCACGGGCAGCCGCCCGCGCGAACCACGTGCAGCCGCCCGCGCGGCCGATGCCGGTCGGACGCGGAGACCGGTTACGGTCAGCGCGTCCGGTTCTGCGAGGAGGTTCCGCCGTGGCGTTCCCCGAAGACGTGCTCACCGAGGACGAGCACGTCGTGTTGCACCTGCACCCGCACTGGAAGGCCCTGATCCGGCCGGTCCTGGTGCTCGTGCTCGCCGTCGCGGCGGTCGTCGCCGGGTGGCTCCTGCTGCCCGACGGCAGCGGCGGCACGATCGCGCTCTACGCGATCGCGGTGGCCGGTCTGGTGCTGGTGTTGTGGCTGGGTCTGCGGCCGGTCCTGGTCTGGCGCACCACGCACTACCTGTTCACCAACGAGCGGGTGCTGCTCCAGCAGGGTGTGCTGTCGCGCAACCGGCGGGATCTGCCGCTGACCCGGATCAACGACCACGCCATGCACCAGCGTTTCGTGGAGCGGCTGCTCGGCTGCGGCACGCTGACCATCGAGTCGGCGGGTGAGCGCGGCCAGTCGGTGCTGCACGACGTGCCGGGCGTGGACAAGGTGCAGACGAAGCTCTACGAGCTGGTCGAGGCGCACCACGACAAGCACAGCCTGGGCGACGGCGAGATGCGCGAGATCCTGGCCGACATGTCCGAGGGCAAGTCCCTGCGCGACCAGCCCTGACCCGCCGACGGAGAAGGCCGGCACCCCTGACGGGGGTGCCGGCCCCTCGTCGTTCAGCGGCGGGCGCGGCGGGGCTGGAGTTCCGCGGCGAGTTCGGCGTCCAGGTCGGTGCCGAGCGCGCCGCCGAGTCCGGCGTCCGCCGGTGCGGGGCGGTGGCCCCGCGGTGGCGGGAAGTCGGCCGCCCGGCCGGCGCCCGGACGCGGTTGGTCCTCCTCCAGCTCGCTGACCGATTCGGCCAGCTCGGCCACCGGGTCCATCTCGGCGACGTTGTCCCACTCGTCACGCGGCACCGAGTGCCAGGTCTCCTCGGCGTGCTTGGGGACCGGCTGGAAGACGAACGTCCGGTAGGACCAGAAGCGGAAGAGCGTGGCCAGCACGACACCGATGGTCTTGGCGAGGTTCAGCGCGAGCAGGCCGTGTACGCCGAGGCCGTACTTGGCCAGGGCCAGGACGCCGAGTTCGATGACCAGGCCCGCGCCGTTGAAGAGGAAGAACAGGACGTACTCGCGCCGCAGTGCCGATTTCGGTCGATCGCGGTACGTCCAGTGGCGATTCATCAGATACGACGTGATCGTGGCGACGATGGTCGCGATCACTGTCGCCTTCAGTTGGCCGTCACGGAAAACCGTGAGTGCAAGAGCATTGAACACCGCGTAATTGATGACGGTGTTGATGCCGCCGACGATGCCGAATTTGAGCGCCTCGTGGATGAACTTCTGCCAGCGCTCGGGCAGCAGACGGACTCCAGGCATGCGGAACACCTTAGGCAGTTGGCTGGGCCGGCTGGGCCCGGCGGGTCGGGATGGGCGGTTCGTCACGCCCCGGACTCTCGGTCGTGGCTCGTTGCGGGAACGGGAGGTGTTCCCGCCTCGACGAAGACGAACCGTCGGTACGACCAGAACCGGAAGAGGGTGCCCAGGCCGGTGCCGACGACGAAGCTGGCGATGTTGTCGGCCAGGGGGGTCTGGAACACCGCGGGCCAGATCGCGCCCAGCCCGTAGTGGCTGATCGCCAGGCAGGCCACCGCGATGCCGAGGCCGACCGCGTTGAAGAAGAAGAACAGCGCGTACTCGCGGGCCGGGTGCGACCGCTGCCGGTGCCGCCAGGTCCAGAACCGGTTGCCGAGGAAGGCGACGGTCGCGGCGATCACCGTGGAGATGGTCTTCGCGGCCAGCGGGGCCATGTCCCGGCCACTGGACAGGTAGTTGAAGAGGATGAAGTCCACGACGAAGGCGAAGCCGCCGACGGTGGCGAATTTGCTCAGCTCATGGATCAGGTGACCGAAACGGTCGAGCAGTGCTCCGATCGGACCTCGGCGGGTCTGCGGAGCGCCCGGCTGGTCTCCGGTCATCGTCGCGGCCACCCGCCGAGAGTACCGGTTGCGCGGTGACCGGGCGGACTGCAACGGCGAGTCGGCCACGACGGCTTCGCCGCGGCCGTCGCGCTCGGGCCCGCGGGGGTCGCCGAGGGCGTGGCCCGTTCTCGATGTCCGTGAGCAGAGCGTAACGCGCTGTGCGAATCTGTGGAGCGCATCACGGAATCGTCTTTCGTGACATGTTCGTACGCTTCCCCGCGATCCGGCGTCGCGGTCACTCCGGTGCCGGACCCGGCCGTCGAAGGTTCACCGCAGGATTTGCGTGAAACTGCGCGCGAAAGCGGGTATCAGATCGTGATGCCGCAGCGTGGCCGTACCTTGTGCAGTTCTTCACAACCAGTCCCACTGACTGGCGGGGCAGTCCGGTTTACGCTGAGCCCAATCCCAGGTTTCCACGAGGCGGCGTACCAGCCCGCCGGAACTCGTGCACCCCATAGATCGGTCAGCGTCGACCACAAGGAGAAGTGACATGGTTGCTCCGGCTGCTGTTCGGGGTATCGATCAGGCCCCGACGTCCCACCCCAAGCTGCTCGCCTGGGTCCGTGAGGTCGCGGAACTGACCACCCCGGACCGCGTGGTCTGGGTGGACGGGTCTGATGAGGAGTGGCGCCGCCTCACCGACGAACTCGTCGAAAGCGGCACCCTGATCCGCCTGAATCCCGAGAAGAAGCCCAACTCGTTCTACGCGCGTACCGACCCCACGGACGTCGCCCGGGTGGAGGAGCGCACCTTCATCTGCTCCGTCGACGAGGCGGACGCCGGCCCCACCAACAACTGGATGGCGCCGGCCGAGATGAAGCGGACGATGACGGAGCTGTACCGCGGCAGCATGCGCGGGCGCACCATGTACGTCATCCCGTTCTGCATGGGCCCGGTCGAGGCCGAGAACCCCATGTTCGGCGTGGAGATCACCGACAGCCCGTACGTCGTCGCCTCGATGCGGATCATGACCCGGATGGGGTCGGCGATCCTTTCGGCGATGGGCGACGACGCCGACTTCGTGCACGCGCTGCACTCCATCGGCGCCCCGCTCGCGCCGGGCCAGCAGGACGTGGCGTGGCCGTGCAACGAGACCAAGTACATCTCGCACTTCCCGGAGACCCGGGAGATCTGGTCGTACGGCTCCGGCTACGGCGGCAACTCGCTGCTCGGCAAGAAGTGCTACTCGCTGCGTATCGCCAGCGTGATGGGGCGCGACGAGGGCTGGCTGGCCGAGCACATGCTGATCCTCAAGATCACCTCGCCGGAGGGCAAGGTCTACCACATCGCCGGCGCCTTCCCGTCGGCCTGCGGCAAGACCAACCTCGCCATGCTGGAGCCGACCATCCCGGGCTGGAAGGTCGAGACCATCGGCGACGACATCGCCTGGATGCGGTTCGGCGCGGACGGCCGGCTCTACGCGATCAACCCCGAGTACGGCCTGTTCGGCGTCGCTCCCGGCACCGACTGGAAGACGAACGCCAACGCCATGCGGACGCTGGACCGGGGCAACTCCGTCTTCACCAACGTGGCGCTCACCGACGACGGCGACATCTGGTGGGAGGGCATGGGTGAGCCGCCGGCGCACCTGGTCGACTGGAAGGGCAACGACTGGACGCCGGAGAGCGAGAGCCTCTCCTCGCACGCGAACAGCCGGTTCTGCACCCCGATCACGCAGTGCCCGATCCTGGCCGACGACTACTACGACCCGAACGGCGTGCCGATCGACGCGATTCTGTTCGGTGGCCGCCGGCGGGACACCATCCCGCTGGTCACCGAGGCCCGCGACTGGGTGCACGGCGTCTACATGGGCGCCACCCTCTCCTCGGAGACGACCGCCGCCGCCTCCGGCGCGGTCGGTGTCGTCCGCCGCGACCCGATGGCCATGCTGCCGTTCATCGGTTACCACGCCGGCGACTACTTCCGGCACTGGATCGAGATGGGCAAGGGCACGGACGGCGACGAGTCCAAGCTGCCCAAGATCTACTACGTGAACTGGTTCCGCAAGGACGCCGAGGGCAACTTCCTCTGGCCGGGCTTCGGCGAGAACTCCCGCGTGCTCAAGTGGGTCATCGAGCGGCTGGAGGGCCGGGCCGAGGCCGTGGAGACGCCGATCGGCATGGTCCCGGCGCAGGACGCGCTCGACGTCGAGGGTCTGGACATGACCCCCGAGGACGTCCGGATCGCGCTGAAGGTCGACGCGGACGAGTGGCGCAACGAGCTGCCGCTGGTCACCGAGTGGTTCGAGAAGTTCGGGGACAAGCTCCCCGGCGTGCTCTGGGCCGAGCTGGACGCGCTGCGCGCCCGGCTGGACGCGGAGCCGCAGAAGTAACAGGTGTGCCTGTTGCCCCCGCCGGGCAACATCGGATGCCATGAGGACGGCCGCTGAACCTGTCGAGGTCCGGCGGCCGTCCGCCGTCCGGGCGCTCACCACACTGCTCGCCGTGACCGCGGCGGCCACCGTCGTGGTCGAGCTGCTCAACTACTGGTACGCCCCGGAGCAGGAGTTCGGTCTGGCCGTACGCACCGGCTGGGCGATGCTCCGGTCCCTCGGCTTCCTGCTGCTGATCGGGCAGGTCAACAAGGGCCGGGTGGGCGCCCGGCCATTCGGGCTGATTCTGGCCGTGACCACGATCTTCGCGGTCGGGCGGCTGATCGTGCCCCGGCAGGGGGTGCCCGCGCTGCCCGGCCTGATCGGGTTCGCCGTCCTCACCGCGCTCTGCGTCGCCGTGGTGGTGCTGCTCTACCGCTCCGAGGCGATCCGCGCGCACCTGGTCCGGCACCGCAAGGGCCTGGTCGTCGAGGGCGGAACGATCGCCTGGCGGGAGATGACGCCGAAGCGCCCGCAGGCGAACGGCTGGCTGCTCACCGCCCGGGTCGCGGCGTTCACCTACAGCCCGCTGATGCTGGTGCCGGCACTCGTCGCGACGGGTGCCGTGCTGGACGGGCGGCTGGCCGCCGTACCGGCAGTGGTCTTCTGGTTCGGCGCGGGCATCGCGGTCAGCTACGCCGTGTTGTTCTGCACCGCCTTCCTGTTGCGCGACAAGGCCTGGGCGCGGAAGGCCCTGGTGGCCGTCACGCTCGGCGCCCTGGCGATCGACCTGCCGCTGTGCCTGTGGCTGCTGGGCACCGACGGCCTGATCCGCGACGGCGCCCCCCTGGTGACGGCCGCCGCCCTCACCGTCTACTCCCTGAGCCGCGCCACCCGCACCCCACCTCGTTGATCATGAGGTTGGCGGCGAATTCGATCTCCCTCACTGCCGTCAACCTCATGATCGACGCCCCGGGGCGGGGTGCGGCGGGGCAGGATGAGGGGGTGTGGGAGGTCGTGGTGGTGGGGGCGGGGCCGGCCGGAGCCGCGGCGGCGATCGGTGCGCGGCGTGCCGGGGCCGCGCGGGTGCTGCTGCTCGACCGGTCCGAGTTCCCCCGCGACAAGGCGTGCGGAGACGGCATCGCCGCGCACGCGCTTGACGTCCTCGCCGAGCTGGGCGTGACCGGGGCGGTCGACGGCTACCCGCCACTGCCCGCGCTGCGCCTCGTCGCCCCCGGTGGCGGCACCGTCGCCCGGACGCTGCCCCGGCCCGCGTACACGGTGCCCCGCCAGGTGTTCGACGCACGCCTGGTCGCGGCGGCGGTGGCCGCGGGCGCGGAGTTGCGGCGGCACACGGTACGGCGGGTGGACATCGCCGCCGACCGGGTGGTGCTCGACGGCGAACTGTCCGCACGGGCGGTGGTCGGCGCGGACGGCGCCGGATCGGTGGTACGGCGCGCGCTCGGCCACCCGGTCAACCCGGACCGGCACCTGGCCCTCGCGATCCGGGGCTACGCGCCCGCGCCGGCCGGGCCGCCCGAACAGCTGATCGTCACCTCGGCGGCGCGCTGGCCCGCGTACGCCTGGGCCTTTCCGATCGGCGACGGTAGCGCGAACGTCGGGTACGGGGAGGTGCTGCGCGGCGAGCCGCTGACCCGCGCGCACCTGCTGGACCGGATGGCCGCGCTGCTCCCCGGCGTCGACCCGGCCACGGTGACCGGCCTGCGGGCGCACCACCTGCCGCTGTCCACCCACCGGCCGGCGCCCGGCCGGGGGAGGGTGCTGCTGGCCGGGGACGCGCTGTCGCTGATCAACCCGTTCACCGGCGAGGGCATCTTCTACGCGCTGCGCTCGGGGGCGCTCGCCGGCGCGGCGGCGGCCGGCTCTCCCGCCGGGGCCGCCCGGGCGTACGCCGCCGCGCTGCGCGCCCGGCTCGGCACCCACCTGCGGCACAGCTCGGTCGCGGCGTGGCTGGCCCGGCGGCGCCGGGTGGTCGACGCGGTGGTCGGCGCGGCCCGGCGGGACGAGCGCGTCTACCGCACGGTGGTGGAGCTGGGACTCGGCGACGGCCGGCTGGACGCGCGCACCCTGATCGCGATCGGGGCGGACCTGCCGCGACCGCGCCGGGCCGTCTCGCCGTCAGGTGATATGCCACCGAGACACTGATCTCTCCCGCGGGTCGCTACCCTGCAAGGTGATGACTCTGCGGAAACTCCTCTACTCCGTGTACGAGCGCCGGCTGACGGCGAAGCTCGCGGGCAAGCCCGTACCCGCACACGTCGGCGTGATGTGCGACGGCAACCGCAGATGGGCCCGGGAGATGGGCTTCGTCGACCCGAACGACGGCCACCGGATGGGCGCCGAGCGGATCAAGGAGCTGCTCCGGTGGTGCGACGTGGCCGGCGTCGGGCACGTCACCCTCTGGCTGCTCTCCACCGACAACCTCTCCCGCCCGGCCGCCGAACTGGATCCGCTGCTCCAGATCATCGAGGACCTCACCACCGAGCTGGCCGAGGAGGGCAACCCCTGGCGGCTACGGATGGTCGGCGCGCTCGACGTGCTGCCGGCGCAGCACGCCGCCGCGCTCAAGGCCGCCGAGGAACGCACCCGCGACCGCGACGGCGGGGCTCAGGTCAACATCGCGGTCGGGTACGGCGGGCGGCGCGAGATCGCCGACGCGGTCCGCTCGCTGCTGCTGGAGCACGCGGCGAACGGCGGCACGATCGAGGAGCTGGCCACGTCGATCGACGTCGACCACATCTCCGAGCACCTGTACACGAAGGGGCTGCCGGACCCGGATCTGATCATCCGGACCAGTGGCGAGCAGCGGCTCTCCGGCTTCATGCTGTGGCAGAGCGCGCACTCGGAGTTCTACTTCTGCGAGCTGAACTGGCCCGACTTCCGCAAGGTCGACTTCCTGCGGGCCCTGCGCTCCTACGCCACCCGCCAGCGTCGCTTCGGCACCTGACCCACCTCGCCCCCGCCGCCGTCAGCGGAGGTGGGGCAGGGCGGCGGTGAGGAAGTCGGCCAGGGCCGCCGGGGAGTCCAGGGTCAGGTCGGCCGCGTCGGCCACCTCGTGACCGGTCTCCGGGTTGGCGACGGCGACGCAGACGCCGAGGAAGTCGGGATCGGCGGCGGCGCGGGCGCGCAGCGCGGCGAACGCCTTGATGTCGGAGACGTCGTCACCGAAGTACCAGGCGCCACCGGCGTCCCGGACCGTCTCGCCGATCACCATGCCCTTGTCCCGGTCGACCGGGGGCTTGAGTTCCAGCACCATCCGGCCCGGCTGGGCGCGCAGGCCCAGCCGCTCGGCCTGGGCCCGGCCCCACTCCTGCACGAGGTCGCCGAGCTGCGGGGCGGTACGCCAGTGCAGCGCGACGGAGAGCCGCTTGAACTCGACGAGCGCGCCCGCCGGCAGCTCGGCGCGGGCCTGCTCGGCCAGCTCGGACATGGTCGGCACCCACGGCAGGGCGGCCGGCTCGGTGACCGTCTCGCCGCCGCAGTGGCTGTGCTCCAGGCCGTAGAGGCCGTACAGGTCGATGCCGGCGAGGCCGCCGAGGTGGTCGCGGAGGAAGTCCACCGGGCGGGCCGAGACGATGGCGATCCGGCGGACGTGCGGAGCGAGCGCCTCCAGCGCGGTGAGCACGTTGGGCGCGGGCCGTACGGCCGTGGGGTCGTCGTCGACGGGCGCCAGTGTGCCGTCGAAGTCGAAGAAGAGGACGACGTCACCCGCGCGGGCGGCGGTCGCACGCCAGGCGTGCTCCGCGTTCAACGGGGTCTTCGGCTGCTGGTTGCCCAGATTCAACGGCGGCACGCGCGTCAGCGTACCCCGCGCCGGGCGGCGTATTCGTGGCCGAGATGTGACGTCGGAACGACGTGGGGAGTCAGCGTTCGGCGGCTCCTCGTCCCCGGCGACCGAACGGCACCACTGCCGCGTCCTGGCCGTG
Organism: Micromonospora sp. WMMB482; assembly: GCF_019038635.1. Classification (NCBI taxonomy): domain Bacteria; kingdom Bacillati; phylum Actinomycetota; class Actinomycetes; order Micromonosporales; family Micromonosporaceae; genus Micromonospora; species Micromonospora sp. WMMB482. The sequence goes on from NZ_JAHOPD010000020.1 coordinate 3,317,190, forward strand.
GCTGAGCAGATAGCCCTCCACGAAGCCGGTGTTGCGGTCGCCGGTGTGCGCCTCGATCTCGTTGAGTCGCGCCACCAGGAACTCGGTGAGCGCGCTGACCCGGTCGTTGAGCCGATCGTGCAGCTCGGCGACGACGGCGAGGATCACCGCGGTGCCGGCTGTGGTGAGCGCGATGAGGTTGACGACCAGGGGAAGCTGCCCGCCGTCCAGTACGCCGACCACCACGTTGCCGGTCACGCACGATGTCAGCGACACCACCGCGACCACGACTGCCAACCATTTCAGGGTCATGGACAGACCCCTCCTTCTGTCCCGCAGGGCTGGGTTCGGCTGTGTCCCGTCCCCCCGCCGATGACGAGCCCCTAGCAGTACAAACGTGGACGCTAGCGGGTCCGTTCCGTCCCCGCGGCGAAACGATCGGGTCCGACCTTCCGTTCTTTCGCCATCTGAGGAACTAGCCCGCCTGTTTGCCCCTATTTCGGGCACCGCCCGGCAGAGTCGGGCGGTATGCGAGGTAACGAATGGTTTCTCGAATGTGGAACTTCTCCGCGTCGGACACGTTCGGGTCGACCAGCCGGCGCAGCAGCGCCTCCACGTCCGGGTCCATCGGGGGCGGGGTCGGCGCGGTCCGCGGCCCGGTGGCCCGGTCCCAGCCGAGGGCGGTGAACGCGGTGGCCGGTTCGATCCCCAGCCCTTCGCAGAAGGCGACCACCCGCTCGGCCTCCGGGTCGCTGGCCCAGTCGCCGCGTACCCAGCGGTTGATGGTCTGCCGGGAGACGCCGGTGCGCCGGGAGACCTCGGTGCCGCTCCAGGCCCGCAGCGCGCGGGCGTCGTCGAGCGCGCGCCGGACGAAGGTGGCGAACGCGATCTTCCGTGCGTTGGTCGTCTCGGTCACCCCGTGACGGTACGGCCAGTCGGTCCCGAGAGGCTGGCTCGGCACGCTGCTGTCACGCTGACGTGACGGTGGTCCGGGATTTCCGGTAAACGATCCAGTGCTGCTCCTGAGGGGTGTCACAAGGGCAGAATAGATGGACGCCAGTACGGCGGCAAAGGCCTGAAAAGCTGATACTGTCACGCTCATGAGACAACTTACGGTGTGTCACGTGCTTGAGACGACGAGTGCTCACATGCGTCACTCCGCGGGTGCCGAGGGGGTCTCGTGACCGAGCTCGCGACCCGCGCCCAGGCCTTCGGGCTGATCGCGGACGGGGTGTCCGCCGGGCTGAGCGCCCCCTGGCGTCTCTATCTCGCCCGCGGGTGCCGGTACCTCTCGCTCAGCGTCGGCGACCGGGGGGAGTGGGACGCCTGGCGGACCCACCTCGGCTGCCCCGAGCTGAGCGTGCGGGTCTACGACTCCGGCGGGGAGATCCGCCGGGCGTCGGTGGCCGAGGTGATCCTCGACGGATGTCGGATCAGCGTCGAGCTGGTCGAGGAGGTCAGCACCGACGATTTGGAACGGCTGCTGGTGGTCGACCCACTATCCGGGACGGACGAGCGATGACCCCCTTTCTCGCCGTGGTGCTCGTCCTCCTGCTCGGCTCCACCTGCTACGCGGCCGGCCGCCTGCACGGTCAGCTCAGCTACCGCATCGGCTACCGGTTCGGCTACCGCCAGGGCTACTTCGACGGCGACCGGGGCGCCTGGAACCGCCGCCGGCGCGACGCCCAGGCGGCCATCGCCTCCGCGCTGTCCGGTCCCGGCCCGACGGTGGTGACCTCGGCCGGGCGCTCCGCCGTGCCCTTCGCCGGCACCTCCGTACCCGCGGCGGTCGCCGCCCGGCCCGGCTCGGCCCCGGCCGTCCGCGTCACCGCCACCGGCCGGCTCGGCGCCGTCGGCCGGGTGGGCACCACGTACACCGGATCGTCGTTCGGCGCCGCCGGCGCCGGACCGAGGGCCGGCACGCTGGTGCGCCGGCAGGGCTGAGGCCCGCCGCCGACGACCGGCCGGGGTGCGCGCAGGGGGCATGCATCCCGGCCGGTTCCGGTCCGCCGGTCACTCGAACGGGTGTACGCCCGGCGAAGACCGATCGATGATCCACGCGCACCTCTAGCCCCGCGGCCCCGGTGCGATTAGCGTCTAGGCATGGCGCGGGGTTTTCCCGGGCCAGCCGGACAGCCCGGACCTGCGTCCTCGCGCACGGGGCCCGCATCCGACCCCGTGTCCTCCGGGCACCGGAAGAGGCGGAACTCGGGTGGCCGGGTGCCCATCCGCGGAGCAGGCCTGTGACCACTCGCCGTACCCCCGCCGGAGCCGAGCAGACCCCGGCTTCGACCGCCCCGACCCGCCGGACCACCCGCAGCCGCCGCGGCGCCGCCGCGGAGGCCGAGGAGCCCCGACCAGCCGGACCGGCCTTCGTCCTGGACACCTCGGTACTGCTGTCCGACCCGGCGGCGTTCCACCGCTTCGCCGAGCACGAGGTGGTGCTGCCGCTGGTGGTCATCTCCGAACTGGAGGGCAAGCGGCACCACCCCGAGCTGGGTTGGTTCGCCCGCCAGTCGCTGCGCATGCTGGACGAGTTGCGGGTACGCCACGGCCGGCTCGACCGCCCGGTGCCCGCCAACGACCAGGGCGGCACGCTGCGGGTGGAGCTGAACCACACCGACGACGGCGTGCTGCCGCCCGGCTTCCGCAACGAGTCCAACGACGCCCGCATCCTGTCCGTGGCGCTCAACCTGGCCGCCGAGGGGCGCGAGGTCACGCTCGTCAGCAAGGACATGCCGCTGCGGGTGAAGGCGGCCTCGGTGGGCCTTCGCGCCGACGAGTACCGGCACGGCCAGGCCAGCGACCCGACCTGGACCGGGATGGCCGAGCTGGACCTGGCCGAGGAGGAGATCGGGCGGCTGTACGCGGGCGAGACGCTCGACGTCGACGCCGCGGCGGGTATGCCCTGCCACACCGGCCTGGTGCTGCACTCCGGGCGGGGCTCGGCGCTGGGCCGGGTGCAACCGGACAAGACGATCCGGCTGGTCCGGGGCGACCGGGAGGCGTTCGGCGTGCACGGGCGCTCGGCGGAGCAGCGGGTCGCGCTCGACCTGCTGCTGGACGAGTCCATCGGCATCGTGTCGCTCGGCGGGCGGGCCGGCACCGGCAAGTCCGCGCTGGCACTCTGCGCCGGCCTGGAGGCGGTGATGGAGCGGCGCCGGCACAAGAAGGTGATCGTGTTCCGTCCCCTGTACGCGGTCGGCGGCCAGGAACTCGGCTACCTGCCCGGATCGGAGTCGGAGAAGATGTCGCCCTGGGCGCAGGCCGTCTTCGACACGCTCGGCGCGGTGGTGCACGAGAACGTGCTGGAGGAGGTCACCTCGCGCGGGCTGCTGGAGGTGCTGCCGCTGACCCACATCCGTGGCCGCAGCCTGCACGACGCGTTCGTCATCGTGGACGAGGCGCAGTCGCTGGAGCGGGGCGTACTGCTCACCGTGCTGTCGCGCATCGGCCAGGGGTCGCGGGTGGTGCTCACCCACGACGTGGCCCAGCGGGACAATCTGCGGGTCGGCCGGCACGACGGGGTGACGGCGGTGATCGAGGCGTTGAAGGGGCATCCCCTCTTCGCGCACGTCACGCTCAGCCGATCGGAGCGTTCTCCGATCGCCGCCATGGTCACCGATCTGCTGGAGGACACATCCGGCTGACCGCCGCTTTCACCCTACTTTGTCCGCATTTTTAGGGTGACGCAGATCACTTTTGTGCCCGGCCATTTCCCACCGGCCTCACTGTGCGCAATGGTGTCCATCGAGCGTCACCTACCACCCGGGAGCCGGACACGGCCCGGAGTCACACCGGTACCGGTGCGCTCACGGCACCCGGCGTGACCCGACCCGGCCATGCGCGTGCCGTGACCCTGCCCCCGACGAAGGGACACTTCGTGAGTCGGCTGTGGAGCCGGTTCGGCGCCCGTACGGCCGCTGTCGCGCTGCTCTCCGTGGGCGTCGCCGGCGGCTTCTATCTGGGTGAGGATCGACAGACCCAGCAGCAGGGCCTGACCGCACAGGTCGGCCTGGAGGTCGACCAGGCGGAGTACGCGTACCAGCGCGACCGGCTGTCCGACCACCGCGTGGACTCGTCCCGGCAGCGTGCCGCCGAGTACCAGGCGAAGCTGCGCGCCGCCGCGGCGGCGAAGGAGGCCGCCGAGCGGGCCAAGCGGGCCGAGGCGGCCGCCGCCACCCGCAAGAAGGAGCGGGAGAAGGAGGCAGCCGAGGCCGAGGCGAAGGTCAAGCCGTACGACGGCCCGATCCCGTCCTCGTGCGCGGAGTACAGCGGCAACCGGAAGATCGGTTGCGCCATCATGCTCGACGAGGGCTTCGGCATCGACCAGTTCCCCTGTCTGGACAAGCTCTGGTCCAAGGAGAGCGGCTGGAACCCGAAGGCGGAGAACCGCTCGTCCGGGGCCTACGGGATCCCGCAGGCCCTTCCGGGCAGCAAGATGGGCTCCGTGGCCGACGACTGGCGGACCAACCCGGCAACCCAGATCAAGTGGGGTCTCGGTTACATCGAGGGGCGGTACGACACCCCCTGCGGCGCCTGGCAGAAGTCGCAGAGTTCGGGCTGGTACTGACACCACCACGACGGCGGGACACGCGGACGGACCCGCGTGTCCCGCCGTCGTCGTACCCGCGCCCGAGTGGCGGCCCGCCGCATTTGCTGATAGCTCTTGGTAGGTGACCTGGTACGGCCCTAGTGGCGACCCCCACCGGTTCGGCACCGACGCGTTCTACGCGGCGCTCGGCCGGGCCTTCGTCGCCATGTGCGCGGTCGTGCCGGTGCTGTTCCTCATCGAGGCGCTCGACGTCGGCCTGCGGCTCGGCCTGGACTACACCGCCGGCATCATCCCGCAGCGGATCCAGGGCCTCGACGGCGTCTTCTTCTCGCCGTTCCTGCACGCCGGCTGGAACCACCTCTACAGCAACAGCATCCCGCTGATCCTGCTCGGCACGTTCGTGCTCGCCGCGGGCACCCGCCGGTTCCTCTGGTCCACCGCGGTCATCATCCTGGTCAGCGGCCTCGGCGTCTGGTTCACCGGCTCATCCGACTCGGTGGTGGTCGGCGCCAGCGGCGTGATCTTCGGCTACCTCGGCATCCTGCTCACCCGGGGCGTGGTGGAGCGGAGCTGGTGGAACTTCGCCGTGGGCCTGCTGGTCGGGTTGCTCTACGGCTGGCAACTGCTCGGCATCCTGCCGACCGACGAGCGCATCTCCTGGCAGGGCCACCTGTTCGGGCTGCTCGGCGGCGTGGTCGCGGCGATCCTGTTCCGCCGCCGCAACGACACCGGGGACACGGGCCACCTCGGCTCACCGAGGATGACGCTGCCCTGACGGCGCGTTGATCGAACCGCGGGACGTGCTTGCCCGCGGTCACCCGCCCGCCTACCGTTTCCGCATCAGCACGGGGCGATCCGAGCGGAAAGTGACGGTACGCCATGCGCGAGGTCGATGTCGCCGTGATCGGGGCCGGTCCCGCCGGGCTCTTCGCCGCCTACTACGCCGGTTTCCGTGGACTCTCCGTGTCGGTGATCGACGCGCTGCCCGAGCCGGGCGGTCAGGTCACCGCGATGTACCCGGAGAAGCTGATCCTCGACGTCGCCGGCTTTCCCGCCATCAAGGGCCGCGAGCTGGTCACCAACCTGGTCGCCCAGGCGGCGCCGTTCCACCCCGACTACCGGCTCGGCGTACGCGCCGAGAAGCTGTCCTACCTCGACGGCCGGCCGGTGCTCGGCCTGGCCGGCGGTGAGCAGCTCAGCTGCGGTGCGGTGGTGGTGACCGGCGGTCTCGGCAGCTTCACGCCCCGGCCGCTGCCGGTCGCGGAGAGCTTCACCGGCGGCGGGATCGTCTATTTCGTGCCGCAGCCGGCCGAGCTGACCGACCGGCACGTGCTCATCGTCGGCGGCGGCGACTCGGCGTTCGACTGGGCGGCCACGCTCGCGCCGCTGGCCCGGTCGGTGACGCTGGTGCACCGGCGGGACCGCTTCCGGGCGCACGCGGCCACCATCGAGCGGGTCCGCGCACTGCCGGTGCGGATCGTGGTGAACGCCGAGGTGAGCCGGCTCTACGGCGAGGAGACGGTCACCGGCGCCGAGCTGACCGTACGCGGCGGCGAGGTGGAGACGCTGCCGGTGGACACCGTCGTCGCCGCGCTCGGCTTCACCGCCGACCTCGGCCCGCTCGGCGAGTGGGGGCTGAACCTCGACCGGCGGCACATCGTGGTGGACAGCGCGATGGCCACCAACCTGCCCCGGGTGTTCGCGGCCGGTGACATCACCGAGTACCCGGGCAAGGTCCGCCTGATCGCCACCGGCTTCGGCGAGGCCGCCACCGCCGTCAACAACGCGGCTGTCGTCATCGACCCGACCGCGCACCTGTTCCCCGGCCATTCCTCCGACGGCACCTGACGCCCGATCCTCACCGCCGCGTGACCCCGGCGAGATCACCCGCGGCCCACCATGGACCGATGACGCGTGCCGAGCCGCCCCCGCCCGACGGCGCCCGCGTCGCGTTGGCCTGGCTGGGCCATCCGGTGACAGTGCTCGCGCTCGTCGTGCTCGTGCTCAACGATCACCTGCTCAAGGACGCCCGTCCCGGTCCGGTGACCGGCAAGCTGAGCGACGTCGCCGGCCTGGTGCTCGCGCCGCCGCTGGTCGCCGTGCTCGTGACGCTCGTGGCCCCGCGGCTTCCCGCCCGGGCCGCCGCCGGGGTCGCGCTGGGCTCGGTCGGCCTCGGTTTCACGCTGGTCAAGAGCAGCGGGTACGCCGCGGCTGTCGCCTCCGACCTGTGGAGCGCGGTGAGCGGGCCGTCACTGATCCGTGCCGACCTCACCGACCTGCTCACCCTGCCGGCGCTCGTCCTGGCCGCCTGGGTCCGGGGCCGGGCCCGGCGCGATCCGGTGGGACGCCGTGCCGTACGCGCGGTACGGCTGCTCGTGCTGCTGCCGGCCGCGACGCTCGCGGTGGCGGCCACCGGTCCGGTCGGGTATCCCGACGCGGTGACCACCACTGTGGTCGGCGGTCGGCTGGCAGCCGGCGCCACGGACACCCCGGCCGGCGCCGCCGACGGCGATCCCTGGCTGTGGCGGATCAGTGACGACGCCGGTACGAGGTGGCGCGCCGCGGCCGAGGCCGAGGAGGCGGCCCTGTACCGTCGCCCGGAACGGACGGCCCGGATCGGCGACCGGGTCTGCTCGACCGCGTCCCCGCAGCGCTGCTACCGGCTGCGACCGGGCGCGATCCGGGTGGAGGAGAGTGACGACGGGGGGCGCACCTGGCGACTGTCCTGGCAGGTCACCGACGAGCAGCGGGAGCTGCTGCGGGCGCGCTACCCGGAGTCCGGGCCGAACGGCGAACGGGTCGCCGGTCAGGATCTGACAGTGCTCGACGTCGCAGGCGGACAGCATGTGGTCCTGGTCGCGAACGGCCGGGACGGCTTCGCCGTACGCGACGCCGACGGCGGTTGGCGGCGGATCGGGTTCGCCGGCGGCCGGTGGGGTGCCGAGCCGCCGCCGCTGGGCGTCATCTCGCCCGCCGACCGGCACAACGATCCGCTCCGGGCGATGCTGCTGGCCGTGGCGTTGAGCGTTCTGGTCCTTGCCGTCTCCGGGGTGCGAGCCGGGCGAGCGTCCGGCCGTGGCTCGCCGGAGGCGATCCTCCAGACCGCGATCCTGGCCGTCGCCGCGATGTTCCTGCTCGGCGTCTGGTTCACCGACGACCTCATCCTGCCGGTGCTGGTCCTGGGCAGCGCGGTGCTGTTGCTGGGCAGCACCCTGCTCGCGCTGATCCCGCGCCGCTCGCGGGAGGTGCCCGGCGGGTGGTTCGCCGAGGTGGTGGCGGCTGCCGTGCTCACGCTGACACTGGCCGGCGTCACGCTGGCGAGCTGGCTCCACGGCCGCCCGGTGTACGCCTCGACCGCCGTCACGCTCGCCGTGCTCGGTACGGTGCCGGGGCTGCTTCTCGGGTGGCGCGCGGCCCGGCTGATCGAGCCGTGGCGCCCACCTGTCGAGCCGCCGTACCCGCCGTCGGTCGCTGTGGACCGCTTGTAGCGCGGCCCGACCGGCGGGCCGCCGTCAGGGCAGGCCGACCAGGTCCGCCATCAGGCCGATCTGGTGGTCGAAGTACTCGTCGCGGTGCGGCAGCGCCCGGTTGATCCGGCCGAACAGCTCGAAGCTGATCAGCCCGAACAGCTGGGTCCAGCCGGCCATGCCGCGGGCCAGCAGCGCGGGCGGCACGTCCATGCCGAGCAGCTCGACCAGTTCGGCCACGTCGCCGCGCAGCGGCTCGGGCAGGTCCTCGCCGGGCGGGGCGAGCCGGCCGGTGGCCAGCCCGTCACGCAGGATGCCGACCAGGGTCACCGGGGGGCGCTGGGCCGGTGCGACGGTGTCGTCCGGGGCCGCGTACCCGGGCACCGGGCTGCCGTAGAGCAGCGCGTACTCGGCGGGGTGGGCCAGCGCCCAGGTGCGGGCGGCCCGGCAGGCGGCGAGCCAGCGTCCGCGCAGGTCGGCCTGGTCGGCGGCGGCGTCGGCCGCCTCCACCGCGTCGCCGAGCGCGTCGTACGCCTCCAGGATCAGCGCGGTGAGCAGGTCGTCGCGGCTGGGGAAGTAGCGGTAGATCGCCGAGGACACCATGCCGAGATCCCGAGCCACCGCGCGCAGGGACAGGTTCGCGCCGTCGGTGTCCAGGTGGCGGCGGGCGACGGTCTTGATCTCTTCGATAATCCCGGCGCGGACCCGGGCGCGGAGCGAGGGAGCGACCATGCCCCCACTCTGCCACGGGCGAGAGCGGCAATCAAAAGCGAGAGCACTGCTCTTGACGTGGCCCGCCGGCATGAGTCATGCTCTGTTGTGAGAGCGGTGCTCTCGATTCGGATTACTGCTTCTGCGAAGGTGGATCTTCATGGCACTGCACGTGATCGTCGGCGCCGGCCCTGTCGGCACCGCCACCGCCCGCCTCCTCGCCGAACGCGGCGAGCGGGTACGGGTGGTCACCCGGCGCGGCACCGGCCCCGAACACCAGGCGATCGAGCGGGTGGCCGCCGACGCCGCCGACGCGGACCGGCTCGCCGCGATCACCGACGGCGCGGACGCGCTCTACAACTGCGCCAACCCGGAATACCACACGTGGGCGACGGACTGGCCGCCGCTCGCAGCCGCCCTGCTCACCGCCGCCGAGCGCAGCGGCGCGGTGCTCGCCACCGTCGGCAACCTCTACGGGTACGGCCCGGTCGACGCGCCGATGACCGAGACGACAGCGCTCGCCGCCACCGGCGTCAAGGGCCGGGTCCGTAACCGGATGTGGGCCGACGCCCTGGCCGCCCACCGCGCCGGCCGGGCCCGGATCACCGAGGTACGCGGCTCCGACTACATCGGGCTCGGCGGCACGTCGCTGCCCATGATGGTGCTGCCCAAGGTGCTCGCCGGGCAGCGGGTGTTCCTGCCCGTCGCCTGGGACGCGCCGCACACCTGGACGTACGTGGGGGACGTCGCCCGTACCCTCGTGGCCGCCGCCACCGACCCGCGGGCCTGGGGACGGGCCTGGCACGTGCCGAGCGCGCCCCCGGTGTCCATGCGGGCGGTCGCCGAACGGGCGGCGAAGCGGGCCGGGGCGCCGGCGCCACGACTCACCCGGATGCCCTACCCGGTGCTCTGGCTCGGTGGCCTGGCCGACCCGTTCGCCAGGGAGATGCGGGAGACCGCGCACCAGTTCGCCGGGCCGTTCGTGATGGACTCCACCGCCGCGAGCGAGACGTTCGGGATCGAGGCGACGCCGCTCGACCGGGTGCTCGACGAGATGGTCACCGGCTTGCGCGCCTCGACGCCCGCCGCCGCCCGCTAGGGGCGGCGGGCCGGGCCGAAGGCGGCCACCAGCACGGCGACCATGGTCAGCGCCGCGCCGAGCAGCGTGTCCAGCCCGGGGTGCGAGGCGGCCGTCGGCAGCACCAGGTCCAGCAGCACCGCGCCGACGATCTGCCCGGCGATCGTGGCCAGGCCGAGCAGCAGCACCCCGGTGAACCGGACCAGGGCGGCGGCCAGCGCGATGAACACGATGCCGAGCGGGCCGCCGAGATAGAGCCACGGCTCGTCCGGGAACGCGCCGGCCGGCCGGCCGCGAACCACCAGGTCCACCGCGAAGGTCACGAGCAGCGCCGCCGTGCCGACTGTGAAGTTCACGAGCGTGGCGGTCATGGCGCTGCCCGAGGCCGCCCGGACCCGCCCGTTGACCGCCTGCTGCCAGGCGATGCCCACCCCCGCCGCCAGCGGCAGCAGGGCCAGCGCCAGCGCGTCCGGGTCACCGAGCCGGTCGCCCACCGCCAGCAGGACCGCGAGCACGGTGAGCACCGCGCCGATCAGCCGGTTCGGGGTGACCGGCTGCCGGCCGGTCGGGCCGATGCCGGCCCGGTCGACGAGCAGGCTGCTGCCGGACTGCCCGGCCACCACCGCGACGGTGAAGACCGCGACGCCGAGCGCGCCGATGGTCAATCCCTGCGTCGCCACCAGGAACGCGCCGCAGACGCCACCCAGGCACTGCCAGGGCCGCAGCGTGCCGGTGCGCAGCGCGCCACGCAGGGCGCCCAGTCCCCGCCGGCCACCGGGGGTGGCGGGGACCAGCACCAGCAGGATCAGCAGGCCCACGCCGAACGAGACCACCGCGGCGGCGATTCCGTCGGCCAGGCGTACGCCCAGCTCGCCGTTGATCCGGGACTGGACGGCGACCATCACGCCCGAGGCGGTGGCCAGCCCGACACCGGCGACACGTCGCCCGGCCGACAGCGTCGGCGGTGCCGCTGGTGCCGCCGTCCCGGTCCTGCTCACTCCTGCTCGGCCAGCGGGCGGCCGTCGAAGTCGACAGCCGAGTAGAGGGCGAGCTTCTCCAGGCGGTGGTACGAGTCGATCACCCGGATCGTGCCGCTCTTGGAGCGCATCACGATCGACTGCGTGTACGCGCCGCCGGAGCGGTAGCGCACGCCACGCAGCAGGTCGCCGGAGGTGACGCCGGTGGCCACGAAGAAGCAGTTGTCACCGGTGACCAGGTCGTCGGTGAACAGCACCCGGTCCAGGTCGTGCCCGGCGTCCAGCGCCTTGCGGCGCTCCTGCTCGTCCTTGGGCCAGAGCTTGGCCTGCATCATGCCGCCCATGCACTTGAGTGCGCAGGCGGCGGTGATGCCCTCCGGGGTGCCGCCGATGCCCATCAGCACGTCCACGTCCGACTCACCGCGGGCCGCCGCGATGGCGCCCGCGATGTCGCCGTCGGAGATGAACCGGATCCCGGCACCGGTACGCCGGATCTGCTTGACCAGGTCGTCGTGGCGCGAGCGGTCCAGCACGCACACGGTCACCTCGGCGGCGTCGGTGCCCTTGACCTTGGCGATCCGGTTGATGTTCTCGGCCACCCCGGCGTTGATGTCCACCACGTCGGCGTACATCGGGCCGACCGCCAGCTTCTCCATGTAGAAGACCGCGCTCGGGTCGAACATCGCGCCGCGCTCGGCCACCGCGAGCACTGCCAGCGCGTTCGGCATGCCCTTGCTCATCAACGTGGTGCCGTCGATCGGGTCGACCGCCACGTCCACCTCGGCGCCGGTCCCGTCGCCTACCTCCTCGCCGTTGAACAGCATGGGGGCGTTGTCCTTCTCGCCCTCGCCGATCACCACGACGCCGCGCATCGGGATCGAGTTGATCAGCTTTCGCATGGCGTCGACCGCTGCGCCGTCGCCGCCTTCCTTGTCGCCGCGGCCGACCCAGCGGCCGGCGGCCATCGCCGCGGCCTCGGTGACCCGGACCAGATCGAGGGCGAGGTTGCGGTCGAGATCCTGGGGCGTCCGCGTCCTGGTGGTTGTCATGGCGGCCTCCTCGCGACGTTGCGGGGTGGGACCGGCGGTCATCGCCGCCGGTTTTGTCGCTGATCCTCACACGATCTCAGGTTCGCCGTCCCGGTGGGGCGGAGGAGGCCAGGATCACGTCACCCGGTCGGCTGCGACAATGGCCCGGTGGAAGCCGCACAGCCTGCCGACCGCACACCGACCGACGCCACCCCACCGGAGGGCCAGCCGCCGGTCCGGCCGGACGACGGCCCGGCCCCGTCCGAGGGTCAGCCCGCACTCGTCGCGGAGCGGGCCGAGCCGGCCGCCGCGGTGGACACCCCCGCGCCGCCCGCGGGCAAGGAGAAGGCCCGGTCCGAGCGGTCCCCGAAGGACATGGCGCTGTCCCTGCTGATCCTGCTGATCCCGATCGCGCTCCTGCTCGCCTTCTACCGGGGCTTCCTCGGCGGCGACTCGCCGGTCACCGTCGACCCGGCGCCCGCGCTGGAGCAGGCCAGCTCCGCGAACGTCTTCCCGGTGAGCGAGCCGACCGGGCTGGGCGACGAGTGGCGTACGGTGAACGCCCGCTTCCGGACCGAGGCGGACGGCTCGACGCTGCGGATCGGGTACGTGACCCCGGAGGGCCGGGGCGCGCAGCTCGTGGAGAGCAACGTCCCGGCGGAGAAGCTGCTGCCGGCCGAGTTGGCCGAGGGGCAGCCGCAGGGCCAGGCCGACCTGCCCGGCGGGCTGAGCTGGCAGCGCTACACGGCCCGCGGCAACGAGCAGGCGCTCGTCCTGCTGGAACCGGACCGCACGGTGATCGTGGTCGGTGACGCGGGCGAGACGGAGCTGCGCAAGCTCGCCATGTCGCTGCGCTGACCGTCCTCCCTCCGGGTGACGCGGGATTGCGCAACCCCGCTTCCGGGAACAGAAGGGACATCGAGCCCGGACGACCCACCTGGAGAGGTTGACGTGAAGATTCGACGCTTCAGCGCCACCGCGTTCGCCGCGGCGCTGCTCATTCCCGGCCTGGCGGCCTGCAACGGCAACGGGTCGACGTCCGACGCCTCCGCGACCCCGAGCGCCTCCGGCAGCGTCGCACCGAGCGCCACGGCGTCCAGCAGCGCGGCCAAGCAGGCTCTGCTCGACTCCACGAATGCGATCCGCGAGGGGAACTTCAAGTTCTCCATGACTGGCGCGGGCTCCACCGCCGAGGGGCAGGTGCACGAGCCGAGCCAGAGCGCCGACATGCGGATGACCATCGGCGACCCGTCGTCGGATCTGATGATGAAGCTGGACCTGATCCACGCCAAGCCGGACAGCTGGGTCAAGCTGGAACTCGGCGGCACGGCGGCCACGCAGATCCCCGGCGTGAAGAACCTCAACACCGGCAAGTACCACCACCTCGACCAGAACCGGATCAAGGGCAACCGGGCGCTGGGCTTCGACTTCGAGAAGCTCGACCCGGCCGGCAGCGCCGTTCTCACCCAGGGCATCACCGAGGTACGGCAGACCGGCGAGGGCGCGTACGAGGGCACCGTCGACGTGTCGAAGGCCGCCGAGGTGGGCACGCTCGACCCGGCCGTGATCACCGCGCTCGGCGCGCAGGCCGAGTCGGTGCCGTTCACCGCCAAGGTCGACACGCAGGGCCGGCTCAGCGAGATGGTGCTCAAGATCCCGGCGGCCGGCCAGAGCGCCGCGCAGGATCTGAAGATCACCTACACGGATTACGGCAACGCGTCGGCGGCCCAGAAGCCCTCGGCCGACCAGGTCGTCGAGGCGCCCGCCGAGCTGTACAACCTGTTCAACTGAGGTCTGCGGTGGGGGGGTCGGCGATCGCGCCGAACCCCACCGTCAGTCCTCGGAGCGCTGGCGCGCGGCGTCGATGCGGGCGCGGGCACCGTCCAGCCAGCGCTGGCACACCCCGGCGAGATGCTCGCCGCGCTCCCAGAGGGCCAGGGACTCCTCCAGCGAGGTGCCGCCCGCCTCCAGCTTCTCCACCACCGAGGCCAGCTCGGCGCGGGCCTGCTCGTAGCTGAGCTGTTCGTCCTGCTTCGTCCCGGTCATCTCTCTCTTCCCTCAGCCGTCGACGGTGGCGGTCAGCTCGCCCTCGGCGAGGCGTACCCGCAGAGGATCGCCCTCGGCGACCTCGGAGGCCGCGCGGACGACGTGGCCGTCGGCGCGCTGCACGATCGCGTAGCCGCGCTCCAGCGTGGCCGCCGGGGACAGCGCGCGCAGCCGGGCCAGCGTGTGCCGCAGGTCGTCGGTGGCGCCCCGCAGCCGGTGCTCCAGGGACCGGCCGGCGCGGTCGCGCAGCGCGGACACGTCCACGGTCCGCTGCTCGACCATCACCTGCGGCCGGGCCAGCACCGGGCGGGACCGCAGCAGGTCGATCCGGTGCTGCTCCCGGTCGACCAGGTGGCGCACCGCCCGCTCCAGCCGGGACCGGGCCTGGCCGATCAGCCGGACCTCCTCGGTCAGGTCCGGCACGATCCGCTTCGCCGCGTCGGTGGGGGTGGAGGCGCGCACATCGGCCACGTAGTCGATCAGCGGTGCGTCCGTCTCGTGACCGATCGCGCTGACCACCGGCGTGCGGCAGGCGAAGACCGCCCGGCACAGCGCCTCGTCGGAGAAGGGCAGCAGATCCTCGATGCCGCCGCCGCCCCGGGCGATGACGATCACGTCGACGGCCGGATCGGCGTCGAGCACCTTGAGCGCGCCCACGATGTCGGGAACCGCGCCCGGCCCCTGCACCGCCACGTTGATCGTGCGGAAGTCGACGGCGGGCCAGCGGCGGCGGGCATTGGTCAGCACGTCGCGCTCGGCCGCCGAGGCGCGGCCGGTGATCAGGCCGACCCGGCCCGGCAGGAACGGCAGCCGCCGCTTGCGGGACCGGTCGAACAGGCCCTCGGCGGCGAGCAGCTTCTTGAGCTTCTCCAGCCGGGCCAGCAGCTCACCGAGGCCGACCTGGCGGATCTCGTCGGCCCGCAGGCTGAGCGAGCCCCGCGCGGCGTAGAACTCGGGCTTGGCGTGCAGCACCACCCGGGCGCCCTCGCGCAGCTCCGGCGCGCCCGCGTCCAGCACGTCCCGGTTGGTGGTGACGGTCAGGCTGAGGTCGGCCGACGGGTCGCGCAGCGTGAGGAAGACGGTGCTCGCACCCGGCCGGCGGCTGATCTGCGCCACCTGGCCGTCGACCCAGACCCAGCCCAGGCGGGCGATCCAGGCGCCGACCTTCTGGCTGACCACCCGGACCGGCCACGGCTCCTCGGCCGTGCTCCGCCCGTCCGGAGTGCTCCGCCCGTCCGGAGTGCTCCGCCCGTCCGGGGTGCCCCGCCCGTCCTCTCCCGCGCTCACCCGCCCACCCTACGGCCCGGGACCGACAGCGCCCGCGTGCGCCTCGCGGCCGCTGCCGTGCGGGAGCGCGGCACGTACGATGGGCGGGTGACTGACGCTGAGACGACTCCCCGGACCGGCAAGCGCGTGCTCCTGGCGAACCCCCGCGGCTACTGCGCGGGCGTGGACCGGGCGGTGCAGACCGTCGAGGAGGCGCTGAAGCTCTACGGCGCGCCGATCTACGTCCGCAAGCAGATCGTGCACAACAAGCACGTGGTGCGCACGCTGGAGGCCCAGGGCGCGATCTTCGTGGAGGAGAACGAGGAGGTGCCGGAGGGCGCCACCGTCATCTTCTCCGCCCACGGTGTCGCCCCCGAGGTCTACGAGCAGGCCAAGCAGCGCTCGCTGCGGGCGATCGACGCCACCTGCCCGCTGGTCACGAAGGTGCATCACGAGGCCCGCCGGTTCGCCGCGCAGGACTACGACATCCTGCTCATCGGCCACGAGGGGCACGAGGAGGTCATCGGCACCGCCGGTGAGGCCCCGGCCCACATCCAGCTCGTCGACGGCCCGGACGGGGTCGACAAGGTCACCGTGCGCGACCCGGAGAAGGTGGTCTGGCTCTCCCAGACCACGCTGTCGGTGGACGAGACGCTGGAGACCGTGGCCCGGCTCAAGAAGCGGCTGCCGCTGCTCCAGTCGCCGCCCAGCGACGACATCTGCTACGCGACCTCCAACCGCCAGCACGTGGTCAAGGAGATCGCCCCCGAGTGCGACGTGGTGATCGTGGTCGGCTCGCGCAACTCCTCGAACTCGGTCCGGCTGGTCGAGGTGGCGCTCGACGCCGGGGCCCGCGCCGGCTACCTGGTCGACTTCGCGCACGAGATCGAGGACGCCTGGCTGACCGGCGCCCGGACAGTGGGTGTGACCTCCGGCGCGAGCGTGCCCGACGAACTGGTCCAGCAGGTGCTCGCCCACCTGGCCGAGCGGGGCTTCGGCGACGTCGAGGAGATCACCACCGCGGACGAGCGGCTGACGTTCTCGCTGCCGCAGGAGCTCAAGCGCGACATGAAGGCCGCCGCCGCGGCCCGCGGCTGACCGGGAACGGATCGGCCGCCCGCCGCGTCCAACCGACCATGAAGACTCCTCGTACGGTGCTTGTCGCACTGCTCACCGGTCTCGCGCTGACCGCCTGCGCCGCACCCGGCGACGGGTCCGCCGATCCCAGCCCCAGCCCGAGTACGACGGGAGCCGCCCCGGTGACCAGCCAGCCCGATCCCGTGCCCAGCGTGACGCCCAGCCGGCCGAACCCCACCTGGAAGGGTGGCCCGTCGACCCCGCCGGGTGTCGGTGGCACCACCATCACCGGCACGATCCGGGCGGGTGTGGAGCCGAACTGCCTCCTGCTCGACGACCACCTGCTGGTCGGCGGTCCGCGCGACCTGTTGAAGGCCGGCGCCAAGGTGGAGGTCACCGGCCGCCCCGAGCCGGGCATGATGACCACCTGCCAGCAGGGCACCCCGTTCGTGGTCGAGTCCGCCCGCCCCGCCTGACGACGCGAAGGAGCCCCGCCCCCTACGAGAGGGGACGGGGCTCCTTCGGATCAGCGGATCAGTTGACCGCGAGAACCTCGACCGAACCGCGGCCGACGACCGCGCCCTCGGTGGTGGTAACGGCCATGTCGCCGTACAGCTCCCGGCCGGCGGCCGGGGTGGACAGGGCGGTCACCGCACCGGTGAGGGTGGCGGTGGCGCCGTTGGCCAGGGACAGCGGCGTGGACGGCGCGGAGAGCGTGCCCAGCTCCGGGGACGCGAACGAGTCCCGGTAGTCGTACGCGGTGGTCGGGTCGCTCACCGAGTAACCGTCGACCACGACCCGGTAGGTGCCCGGGGTCGGGTTCGTCAGCGTGACGGCCTCCTCCGAGTCACCGTCGGCGGCCTGCCCCACCTGGGTGGTGCCGCGGAAGACGGTCAGGTCCAGGTCGGCGCTCAGGTCGGACGGGTTGCCGATCCGGGCGGTGAACGAGGTGGCGCCCGCGGGCACCTCCACCACGTACTCCTGGCTGGCGCCCTCGGCGATGCTCGGCCGCTCGGTCCGGACGCTGGCCAGCGGACCGCCGACGCCGGTCACCTGGACCGGGCCGAAGGTGTTGGTGAGCGTCCAGCTCACCGGGGCCGGGGCACCAGCGGTGACCGACGGGAGCTGGACCACTGCCGGCTCCACAGTGACGCCCTGCACGCGGGCCTGGAGCCGGAACGGGTTGTCCAGCGCCGGCGAGGTGCGACGCGCCTCCACCTCGATCTCCCACACACCCGGCAGCGGGTTCTGGTAGTCCCGCTCCTGCGGCTTGCAGACCGCGGCGTCGGAGAAGTTGGTGTAGCAGGCGGTGCTGGCGGTGCTCTCGACCGGCACACCGTACGGGTTGATGGCGATGAAGCGGGTCTGCGAACCGGTCGCGATGCCGGACAGGTTGACCTGCAACGCGCCCGCACCCGGCGGCACCGTCACGAAGTACGAGGTGAAGCTGTTCCGCTCGACCGAGCCCTCGGCCGAGAAGGAGTACGCCGGACCGGGCACCGGGTTCGACGCGATCACGACGGTGGCGACCTCGAAGTCGACCACGTTGGTGGCCGGGTCGTCGACGGTCATGATGGCGCCGTGCGCGCCGGCCGTCATCGGCTTGGCCTTCACCTTGACCGTGACGGTCTTGTTCAGCGGCAGCCAGGCCACCTTCGGGGCGCTGTAGGTGCCGTCGTTGCCCCGGAAGGCGACCTCGTGCTTGATGCCCTTGTTCGGGCCGCTGGTCCGGGTCAGCTTGACCTCGTAGTAACGGCTCTCCTTGACCTTCTGGCCACCCCGGTCGGCGGCACAGCGGTTGTAGAGGCCGCTGCCGACGTTCGGGGTCGGCACGAACGTGCCGGAGGCCCGGTCGTAGCGGGTCAGGTTCGGCGACAGCTCGGTGCAGACCGCCGCCTCGGAGGTGTAGGTGCGGGTCGGCACGCCCTTGGCGAGCAGTTTCCACGCGCCCGGCACGTTGAACATGCCGTAGCCCTGCGCGTACGTCGGGACGCCGGTGATCGGCTTGGCCGAGGTGAAGACGGCCCGGCGCAGTGCGGCCGGGGTCACGCCCTTGCCGGTCGCCTTGGCTGCCGACAGCAGCAGCGCGGCGGCGCCGGCGGCCTGCGGAGCGGCCATCGAGGTGCCGTTGAGCATCTGGTAGCCCGGGGGCAGCGGGTAGCCCGCCTCCGGCACCGGGTTGCCCGGCTGCCAGGTCGGCGCGGTCGAGATGGCCGAGCCGGGAGCTGCGATGTTCGGCTTGAAGCCGCCGTCCTCACGCGGGCCGCGCGAGGAGAAGTTGAACAGCGCGTTGTCCTTGCGGACCACCGAGCCGTAGTTGGCCAGCCAGGTGTCCTTGCTGATGCTCGCCGCGACGCTGACCACGTCGGTGGCGACCGACGGGTCACCGACCGTGTTCACGCCCGGACCGGAGTTGCCGGCCGAGATGAACAGCTGCACGCCGTAGGTGTTGATCAGGTCGTTGTAGAGGACCGCGCGGGCGTTCGAGCCGTCGTTCAGCGCGGGCAGACCGCCGATCGACATGTTCACCACGTCGACCCTGCGGTTGATCACCAGGTCGGCCATGCCGGTGGTGAGCGCCGCCGCGGTGCAGCCGCCACCCCACGAGCAGGCGCGGGCGGAGACCAGCTTGGCGCCCGGGGCGGCGCCGTCGAAGGCGCTGTTACCCAGCATGTCGTTGGCGGCGGTGATGCCGGCGACGTGGGTGCCGTGGGTGCTCTCGATGATGCCGATGTTGACGTAGTCGACCAGACCGGGGCCGCCGACCGGCGCGGTGTTGACGTTGCGCCGGTACTCGACCACGAACGGGATCTGCTCCCGCACGGCGGTGGCCGGGTTGTCGGTGCCGAAGCGGCCGACCTGGAACCGCTCCTTGTACGGCCGCATCACCTCGTCGTCGGTGAAGTCGTTGTTCTGGTTCGCGTCGACGCGCACGTCACCGGTGGTGGGGTTGTAGAGCACGCCCCAGAAGTCGGTGGTGTCGCCGTCGCGGTTGAGGTCACCCTCCGCGTCGCTGTTCGCGGTGATGTTCTCGCGGAAGACGTTGAAGCGGTAGTTGCCGGCCGGCGCGGTCCAGGTGCCGAGCGAGGTGGTGAACGTCGGGCCGCTGACCTCGGTGAGCATCGGCCGCCAGGAGGCGTCCTCCAGCGGGTCGGTGGCGGTGACCCAGTCGACGATCTTGCGCTCGCCGGTGGTGGTCTGCTGGAGTGCCGGGTGGTCGAGGTCCACACCGGAGTCCATGATGCCGATGGTGACGCCGCGGCCGTCCCACGCCGGGTTCGCGGCCTTGAACGCCTCCGCGCCGGTCTCGTTGGTCGGCATGTACGGGTTCACCGCACCGGTGTCACCGCCCGGCCCGGCCGGCGCCTGGGCCTGAGCGGCGGTCTTCGCGCCCTTCGGGGCCGCCTCCGGCGCCGGGTCGGGGAGCTTGATCGTCTCGTCCAGGTCGACGGCGGAGACACCCGGCAGCGTGGCGGCCTTGAGCGCCTTCGCGGTGGGGACCTTGGCCAGCACGTAGCCGATCTGGTCGTACCGCTGGCTGACGGTGGCGCCCAGGCCGGTCAGGCCGTCGACGACCTTCTTGGCCGAGCCCTTCTTCGCCGCGATGATCATCGTGACGGTCGGGGCGTTCTTCGCCTCGGCCTCGTCGAGCAGCTTGGCGTCGTGTGCGCCCAGTGCCTTCGCGGCGGTCGGCTGCGAGGGTTGGGGGGCGGGGGCGGCGCTCGCGGTGCCGGCGCCACCTCCGACGGTCAGGGCACCGGCCGCGAGAACCGAGGCCAGGAGCGCGGCGGACGGTCGCCGGCTGCGCGTGCGGGGTTTACTCAACGTTCTCTTCCTCCAGAGAACAGGGCCCTTGAGGGGCAGGGCACGTGTGACGGTGATCCTGCGTGTCACGACGACATGTGTCACTACCCGGATCGGGTTTGTGACCAGTCCGTGACACGGATCGGTCTACATCGTCAGGTGTGCCGTGTTAGGCGTCGACGTCCATCGACCTTTCGGTCGATGTGGATGGCGAACCGAGCAGCTCCGGCGCCTGCGGCTGCCTCGGCGCCAGTTCGACCTGCGCCGGCGCGGCCAGCTCGTCGTCGGAGACCCCCAGCTCGGCCAGTTTGCGGGCGCTGACGAGCACCCGCGCCTCCAGCGAGCCCACCGCCCGGTTGTAGGCCGTCACCGCCCCGCTCAGCGAACTGCCGAGCTTGCCGACGTGGTCACCCAGTGTGGACAGCCGCCCGTACAGCTCGCGGGCCAGCGAGTGGACCGTGGCGGCGTTGCGGGCCAGCGCCTCCTGCCGCCACGAGTAGGCCACCGTACGCAGCAGCGCCACCAGCGTGGCCGGCGTGGCCAGCACCACGTTGCGGGCGAACGCGTGCTCCAGCAGGGACGGGTCGCGTTGCAGTGCCACGTCGAGGAACGGGTCCGCCGGCACGAACAGCACCACGAACTCGGGGGTCTGGTCGAATGCCGACCAGTAGGACTTGGCGGCCAGGCCGTCGACGTGTGCGCGCAGGTGCCGGGCGTGCGCGTCCAGGTGGGTGTCGCGGCCCCGCTCGTCGCGCGCCTCCATCGCGGTCAGGTAAGCGTCGAACGGCGCCTTCGCGTCCACCACCACCGTCCGGCCGCCGTGCAGGCGCACCACCAGGTCGGGGCGTACCCCCTGGTGGTCGGTCGCGGCGGTGACCTGCTCGCTGAAGTCGCAGTGTTCGAGCATGCCGGCGGCCTCGACGATCCGGCGGAGCTGGTGCTCACCCCAGCGGCCCCGCACCTGCGGCGCGCGCAGCGCGGCGACCAGCTGCTTGGTCTCGGTGCGCAGCTCGCCGGAGACGGCGCTCATGGACCGCACCTGCTCGCGCAGCTCGGCGTACGCGTCGACCCGGTCCCGCTCCAGCTCCGCCACCCGCTGCTCGTAGCGGCGCAGCGTGTCGTGCAGCGGCGCGACCGCGCGGGCCACCGCCTCCTGGGACTGTGCGGTGGCCTCGTAGCTGAGCGCCCGCATGGACTGCTCCAGCCGGCCCTCGCCGGCCCGGGTGGCGGCGAGCGTCGCCTCCAGGCGGGCGATGTCCGCCGCGGCACGCGCGCGGGCGGCCAGCCAGCCCACCGCGCCGCCCGCGGCGAGGCAGAGCACCACCACGGCCAGCGTCGCAAAGCTCATGGCCAAGAGCTTGCCAAACGGGTACGACGGGCGCCCGGTGGGTACGTTCGAGTCATGGAATTCGCGTTGTGGCTGGTCCTGATCCTGCTGCTCGGGGGTGCCTTCGTGCTCTGGCAGCGGGGGAGCAGATCGCGGCGGTCCAACGAGCTGGCCGACGCCCGCGCCGAGGCGCAGCGCTGGTACGAGCGGCTCGGCGGCCAGCTGATGAACCTGCACGGTGACGCCCCGGCGGTCCGGCAGGCGCTCGCCGACGCCGGTGAGCGGTACAACGCCGCCGGTTCGCAGCTGGAACAGGCGACCACGTCGCGCCAGTTCGGGCTGGCCCGGGAGACCGCGCTGGAGGGGCTGGCGTACATCCGGGCGGCGCGGACCGCGATGGGCATCGACCCGGGCCCGGAGCTGCCGCCGCTGGCCGCCGCGCAGGGTGCGGGCGCGCTCACCAAGGAGCGCGAGGTCGACGTGCAGGGGCAGACGTTCCGGGCCGGCCCGCAGCCGGGGAACGCGACGCCCTACTACTACCCGGGTGGCCGGTTCCAGGGGCGGCCGGTGCCGGCCGGCTGGTACTCCACGCCGTGGTGGAAGACCGCGCTCGGCGCGGGCGTCGGCGTGGTCGGTGGTCTTCTGATCGCTGATGCGCTGTTCTCACCCGCATTCGCCGACCCCGGGTACGACGCCGGCTACCAGGAGGGGTTCGGCGACGGCCAGGACGCCGGCGACCAGGGCGGCGACATGGGCGGCGACCAGGGCGGCGACTTCGGCGGCGGGGACTACGGCGGCGGCGACTTCGGTGGTTTCGGCGGCGGGGACTTCGGTGGTGACTTCGGCGGCGGCGACTTCTAGCCGACGCCGCCGCGTCGGGCGCCGTGCCTCGGGCGCCGGGCGAGGCGCGCGGTGCGTCGCGCGCGCGTGTTAACAAGGGCCCCCTCCTCTGCACGAGGCGTTAAGAGGGGGCCCTTCCTTACACCTCAGCCGGTGTTGCGCATGCCGGCGGCGATGCCGTTGACGGTGGTCAGCAGCGCCCGCTCCAACGCCGTCCCGTCGTTCGGGGCACGCCGCCCACCCGGCGCGGTCACCACCGCCCGCCCGGCGGCGCCGGATTCGCGGTACTGCCGAAGCAACGCCACCTGGAGGTGGTGCAGCGGCTCCAGGTAGGTGTCCCGGACGGCGAGCGTCCGCTGGAGCACCGGCGAGTTGTCCAGCAGCGCCGGTTCGGCGGTGACCGCCAGCACCTCCTGCTTGGTCAGCTCGTACTCCTGCTCGATCTTGTCGAAGATCGGGTGCAGCTTCTTCGGCACCAGCGTCTCCACGTACCGCCGGGCGATGGTCAGGTCGGTCTTGGTCAGCATCATCTCGACGTTCGACAGGAACGTGCGGAAGAAGTGCCAGTTCCGGTTCATCTCGGCGAGCACGTCGGCCAGCCCGGCCGCCCGAGCGGCGGCCAGACCGGAGCCCACGCCGAACCAGCCCGGCACGATCTGCCGGGTCTGCGTCCAGCCGAACACCCACGGGATGGCGCGCAAGCCGGACAGGCCGGCACCGGTGTTCGGGCGCTTCGCCGGCCGGGAGCCGATGTTCAGCGCGCCGAGCAGCTCGGTCGGGGTGGAGGCCCAGAAGTAGGCGGGCAGGTCCGGATCCTCGACCAGCGACCGGTACGACCGGAACGCCGACTCCGAGACGACGTCCATCGCCGCGTCCCAGCGCTCCAGCATCTCGGCCGGCTGCCGGGGCGCGGTGTGCAGCAGCGTGGCCTGGAGCACGGCGGCCACCGTCAGCTCCAGGTTCTCCCGGGCCAGCGCCGGCAGCGTGTACTTGTCGGAGATGACCTCGCCCTGCTCGGTCACCTTGATCGCGCCGTCGAGCGTGCCGTACGGCTGGGCCAGGATCGCGTCGTGCGTGGGCCCGCCGCCCCGGCCGACGGTGCCGCCCCGGCCGTGGAACAACCGCAGGTGTACGCCGTGCCGCGCGGCCACGTCCCGCAGCGCGCGCTGCGCCCGGTGGATGGACCACTGGCTGGTGGTGATCCCCGCCTCCTTGTTGGAGTCGGAGTAGCCGAGCATCACCTCCTGCACGTCGCCCCGCGCCGCCACGAGCGCCCGGTACGCGGGCAGCGACAGCAGCTCGTCCAGCAGCTCACCACCGGCGTTCAGCTCGGCCGGGGTCTCCAGCAGCGGCACGATGCCGATGCGGGCGCGCCCCGAGTGCACGTCCACCAGGCCGGCCTCGCGGGCCAGCACCACGGCGGCGAGCACGTCGTCCACGCCGAGCGTCATCGAGATGATGTACGACTCGATGACCTCGGGGCCGAACCGGTCCTGCGCCTCGCGGATCGCCGCGAACACGTCGAACGTCTTGCGGGCCGACTCGGTGAGCGGGCTGTCCTGGGTGGAGAGGGGACGGCGGCCGGTCAGCTCGTCGGCGAGCAGCTTGGTGCGCTCCAGCCGGGACAGCGCCGGGTAGTCGGACACCTCGCCGACCGCCCCGTAGAGCTGGGCCAGCACCTCGTGGTGCTTCTCCGCGTGCTCCCGGATGTCCATGGTCGCCAGGTGCAGGCCGAACGCGGACACCGTACGGATGGCCGAGGCGAGCCGTCCCACGGCGGTGAGCTGGCCGGAGTTGCGGGCCAGCGACGCGCGCAGCAGCTCCAGGTCGGCGATCAGCTCGGTCGAGCCCCGGTAGTCCCGGCCCGGCACGTGCGGCGTGTCGGCCCGCAGCCGATCCCGGGTGTTGGCGAGCTTCGCCTTCACACACCGCGCCTTGAGCCGGTACGGCTCCTCCGCGTTGACCCGGCGGAACCGGGGCGCCACCTCGGGCAGCGCGTCCAGGTCCTTGGCGAGGCTGGCGGACAGGTCGAGCGACACCGCGCGCAGCCGCCGGGAGACGCTGACCTCGGTGATCAGCTCGTCCATCGCCTTCTCGGTGGCGGCGATGCCGTGCTCGTGCTGGATGCGCAGCACCTCGCGGGTGACCACCGGTGTGACGAACGGGTTGCCGTCGCGGTCGCCGCCGATCCAGGTGCCGAAGCTGAGCGGGCGCGACGTCGGCGACGTCTCCACGCCGAGCGTGCGCAGCGTGTCGGCGAGGTCGTCGAGGACCTGGGGCGCGGCCTCGGCGTACAGGTCGCGCAGGTAGTAGATCGCGTTGCGCGCCTCGTCGGTCGGGTCCGGCCGGTCCAGCCGCAGCTCGTCGGTCTGCCACATGAGATCGAGCAGTTCGGCCAGGCGGCGGTTCGCCGGGCCCTCGTCGCTGGCGCCGTACAGGATCGCGTTCGCGGTCTCGGTGTCCAGCTCGTCGGCGACCGCGCGCAGCTTGGACAGGATGGACCGGCGGGCCGCCTCGGTGGGGTGGGCGGTGAAGACCGGGCGTACGGCCAGCCGGCGGGCCGCGGCGGCGATCTCCTCGGCCGGTACGCCCCGCTCGGCGATCATCTTGGCCGCCTGGTCCAGCCAGCCGCCGTGGGTCGCCCGGCGGCGGCGCAGGTCCCGTGCGCGGTGCACCTGCTCGGTGATGTTCGCCAGGTGGAAGTAGGTGGAGAAGGCGCGGGCCAGCTTCGTGCCGGTGGTGACGTCGAGCCCGGCGAGGCGCTGGGCCGCGGCCGGCACGTCGGAGCGGACCTGGGCGCGGATCTCCTCGACCAGGTCGAGCAGCGGGCGGCCCTCCTGGCGGGCGAGGGTCTGCCCGAGCAGCGTGCCGAGGCGGCGGATGTCGGCCCGGAGAGCGGCGTCGGGGCCGTCGTGGTCGTGCTGGTCGGTCACGGTTGCGCTCCTTACGCGAGGACGAAGGACAGCGCTGTCCGACTCCTCTGGATGGTATCCGCGCGGCCCCGGCGGACAGGAGGGGGACGGCGTGATGATCTGCACTCTGGGACGGCCCGGAGGTCAGCCCCGCCCGACGGCGTGCCGATCCGACTCCCGCCGGCGGCGGGCGCGGAACATGGTCGCGGTGAGCAGACCGGCCAGCCCGGCGACCACCCAGACCAGCAGCCCGGTCAGTGCCCAGCCGCCGCCGCGCCAGTCGAAGTAGATGGCCGACTTGAACAGGTCGGTGGCCAGGCCGGGCACGTTCCAGCGGTGCATCCCGCGCAGCAACGGCGGCAGGAACTCGGGCGCGTAGATGCCGCCGGAGCCGGGATTGCCGAGCACCACGAGCAGCAGGATCACGATGCCGGTGCCGAGCAGTCCGAGCCAGCCCTGGACGGCGGCGGCGACCATCCCGGCCGCGAACGCGGCGAGCGCGCCGACCACCGCCACCGTCGCCACGCGATCGTCGAACACGCCGAGCACCGGTCCGACCAGGATCGCCCCGATGACGCCGAGCAGGATCGCGTGCACCGCGAGCGTGGCGATCCGCAGCCCGGCCCGGCGCAGGTCGCGCGGGCTGGTGCCGAGCGAGATGCCGAGCGCCGTGGACGCCAGGTAGCCGCCGAGCACCACGCCGACGGCCAGGTAGAACGGAACCAGGCCGCGCGGGTCGTCGGCGGAGACCGGCACGTCGTCGGTGACCTCCAGTGGCACACCGGCCTGCCGGGCCGCCTCGGTGAACACGTCGGTGACGAGTTCGGTGGCGGCGGGCGCGCCCGCGCTGGCGGTGGCGAGCGTCAGGCCGCCGTCGGGGGCGGAGCTGAGCACCGCGTACACCGACCGGTCGTTGAGGCCGCCGGAGGCGGCGTCGCGGCTGTCGTACCCGACGGGTTCGATCGTGTCGGTGCGGGCGCGGACGGCGGACATCACGGCCTGGGCCTGCTGGTCGCTCGTGACGACGGCGACCGGCACGTCGCGCGGGTCCGGCTTGTGCAGCGCGCCGACGTAGGCGGCGATGAACGCGCTCGCCAGCGCCAGGGTGCCGAGGATCAGCGCCGCCGTTCGCGGCAGCCAGTCCCGGGTACGCAGCTCCGGCTCGTCGTCCACGGCCTCAGCCTATTGCGGGCATATGCCCGGCCCATGGGGTTTCGTCGGGCGAAAACCGCTGGTCCGCGCCGATAGCGTCGAACCATGACGGTGCCTGTCTATCCCGCCAAACCGCAGCCGGGCGACCGGGTCGCGGTCGTCTCACCCTCCGCCGGCCTGCCGGGTCTCTTCCCCCACGTGTACGAGCTGGGGCTGCGCCGCCTCCGCGACGAGCTCGGGCTGGAACCGGTGGAGTATCCGACCACCCGGGTCATGGGCGCCGACCCGCGCGACCGGGCGCGTGACCTGACCGCCGCGTTCGCCGACCCGACGATCACCGCCGTGCTGGCCACCGTCGGCGGGGACGACCTGATCACCGTCACTCCGTACCTGGACGACGACGTGCTGCGGGCCAACCCGAAGCCGTACTTCGGCTACTCGGACAACACCAACGTGCTCAACCACCTGTACCGGCTCGGCGTCGTCGGCTATCACGGCGGGTCCGTGCTGGTGCACCTCGGACGCTCCGGCAAGCCGCACCCCCTCACGCTCGACTCGCTGCGCGCCGCGCTGTTCACCAACGGCTGGTACGAGCTGACCGCCGCCCCGGCGTGGGGCGACGAGCCGTGCGACTGGCGCGACCCGGCCACGCTGGCCGAGGAGCCGCCGATGTACCCGTCCGAGGGCTGGCGCTGGCACGGCCCGGCCCGGGTGGTGCGGGGTCGTACCTGGGGCGGCAACCTGGAGATCCTGCACTGGCTGGCGGCGGTCGACCGGGTGCCGTCCGCCGCCGCGCTGGCCGGCTCGGTGCTGGTCGTCGAGACCTCGGAGGAGATGCCGCCGGCCGAGGAGGTCTTCCGGATCGTGCGCAACCTGGGCGAGCGCGGGCTGCTCGCCGGCTTCCCCGCGATCGTGGCCGGCCGCCCCAAGGCGTGGGACTTCGACCGGCCGCACTCCGTGACGGAGCGGCTGTCCTGGGCCGCCGACCAGCGGGAGGCGATCCTGCGGGCGATCGGGCCGTACGCCGACGACCCGGTGGTGGTCTTCGACGTCGACCTGGGCCACACCGATCCGCAGCTGATCATCCCGTACGGCGGCGAGATCCGGGTGGACGCGGTCGAGCGCCGGATCTCGGTCCGCTACTGACCCCCGCACGATGGCACCTGCGCCGGGGACGTCGAACTCGGCGCAGAGTTCGGTGCGCTCGGTAACTTGTCGCGCCTCCAGCGCCTGCTCCACCGACTCGACCCGGCAGCCCTCTCCTGGCAGCCGCGCCGCTCCATCCGCCGCTCCCTGCGGGTGGGTGGAACGTCATGTGTCTCTCCGGCCCGGTTTGGCACCCATGACGTTCCACCCACCGCCGTTTCACCGGCTGGACGGAACGTCATGGGTGTCTCCGGTCTGCTGTGGCACCCGTGGCGTTCCACCCGCCACCCTTTGCGGCTCGACCCGCTGGCCGGGGTGCGGGCGGACGGCGGGCAGCGTGCGCGAGACACGAAAGATCCACTCCGCCTCGCCGAGGTGGCGGCGTCGGCGGGCGCTGGTCCCCGCCACCTCGGCGCACTGGAGTGGATCTTGCGGAGCGGGATCACACGACGGCGAAGGCTCGCACCGGGAACGTGCCCATGCCGGCCACGCGCGGCGGGGCGGCGGTGAACCGGAAGCCGGTCGGGGGCAGCGCGTCCAGGCCGGTCAGGTGCTCCACGATCGGCACCCCGGCGGCCAGCAGGCCGGTGTGCGCCGGGCGCTGACCCGCAGCGGCCGGAGTCATGTCGTCGATATTGATCGAGTCGATGCCGACGAGTGCCGCGCCCGACTCGGCCAGCCACTGCGCGCCGTCACCGGTCAGGTAGGGCGCGTCCGGAGCGGCGTACGCGTCGGTGCCGAAATGCGCGTCCCAGCCGGTGTGCAGCAGCACCGCGCACCCGGCCACGTCGTACGGGGCGAGCATCAGCCGGTCCACCGCCCGCGTGCCGGCCGGCACGCGTACCACCAGGCCGGGCAGGTCGGCGAGGCGGTCCAGCGGCACCCCGGTCAGGTCCGGGCCGTCGGCGAAGCGGTGCGACGGCGTGTCCACGTACGTGCCGGTGTTGGCGATCATGTCGATCCCCGCGACGTGGAACTCGACACCCGGCGCGTACCGCCCCCGGGACGCCTCCCGGGTCAGCCACTCGGTGACCTTCGGGGCGGGCCAGCCGGGCAGCGTGACCAGCCCGTCGGTGATCACGTGACTCAGCTCGACCAGCCGCCGGCCACCGGAGGCCGGGGGCTCGACGCCGCGCCCGCCCTTGTGCGGCTCCTCGACGACGGTCCGGTTGGTGATCCGTACCTCGCCGACCATGAGCAGCCCCAGGTGCCGGACCAGCAGCGCGGCCACCTCGTCGTCGGTGACGTCCGGGTGCGGCACGTCCAGCCGGAACCCGTCGGTGCGCAGACCGCCACCGTTGGAGAAAACCACCTCGGCGTCGAAGACCGTCCGATACTCGACCATCCGCCCACCGCATCACGCCGGTCGCAGCCGGTCAAGATCGAAGATCGGGCGGGCCCGGTTCGTCGGTGGAGGGGGATAGGCTCGAACGGTGCACCCCCCGTCCGGCTGGACGCGGGGTCGTCGTCGTGTGTCGATCCGCTGGAAGTGATCACTGATGCTCACCGGACTCTTCTCCGCCGCCCTGGCCGACCCGGGGCTGGCCCGGGCGCGTGACCTGGCGCGCTCCGGTGCCGCGCAGGTCGACGGGCTCGACCTGACCGCCCCGGCCGCGCTGCGCCCGTTCGCGGTGGCAGCGGTCGCCGCCGACGAGCCGGCCGGCGGCGCGGGCCGCCCGGTGCTCGCGGTCACCGCCACCACCCGCGAGGCCGACGACCTGGCCTCCGCGCTGGGCAGCCTGCTCCCGCCGGAGCAGGTGGCGGTCTTCCCCTCCTGGGAGACGCTGCCGCACGAGCGCCTGTCGCCCCGCTCCGACACGGTCGGGCGGCGCCTCGCCGTGCTGCGCCGGCTCGCCCACCCGGACGCCGCCGACGCGCACGGCCGCACCGGGCCGCTGCGGGTCGTCGTCGCGCCGGTCCGGTCGCTGCTCCAGCCGCAGCTCAAGGGCCTCGGCGACCTGGAACCGGTGCAGCTCGCCGCCGGGGACGAGGCCGACCTGGAGGACGTCGCCCGCCGGCTCACCGACATGGCGTACGCCCGGGTCGACCTGGTCACGAAACGCGGCGAGTTCGCCGTACGCGGCGGCATCCTGGACGTCTTCCCGCCCACCGACGAGCACCCGTCCCGGGTGGAGTTCTGGGGCGACGAGGTGGAGGAGATCCGCACGTTCGCGGTCGCGGACCAGCGCACCATCGAGGGCGTCGCGCAGATGTGGGCGCCGCCGTGCCGGGAGCTGCTGCTGACCCCGGCGGTGCGGGAGCGGGCCGTCGCGCTGGCCGCCGAGCACCCCGAGCTGGCCGAGATCCTGGACAAGCTGGCCGAGGGCATCCCGGTCGAGGGCATGGAGTCGCTCGCCCCCGCCCTGATCGGCGCCGACGCGCTGGAACTGCTCGTCGACTGCATGCCGACCGGCACCCACGTACTCCTCTGCGACCCCGAGCGCATCCGTACCCGCGCGCACGACCTGGTCCGTACCTCGGAGGAGTTCCTCCAGGCCAGCTGGGCCGCGGCCGCCGTCGGCGGCCAGGCCCCAGTCGACCTGGGCGCCGCCGCCTTCAAGACCCTGGCCGAGGTACGCACGGCGGCCCGCGTCCTGCGCCAGCCCTGGTGGACGCTCGCGCCGTTCGGCCTGGTCGAGGCGGACGCGGCACCGGCCCGGCAGCCCTGGGAGGACGAGCCGGCCGCTGTCGACGTCACCCCCGACGACGCCATCGCGGTGAGCCTCGCCGCCCAGCCGGCTCCGCTCTACCACGGCGAGACCGCCCGGGTGGTCGACGACCTGTTGCGCTGGGCCGGTGAGGGCTGGTCCATCGCCCTCGTGTTCGAGGGGCACGGTCCCGCCCAGCGGGCCGTCGAGGTGCTCCGCGACGCCGGTCTCGGCGCCCGGCTCACCGAGGAGGTGCCCGCCGCGCCCGCACCGGGCGAGTTGCTCGTGTCGTGCGGCTGCCTGACCGCCGGATTCGTCGACGAGGCGTCGAAGTTCGTGCTGCTCACCGGCAACGACGTCACCGGCGGCCGGGGCGCCTCCACCCGCGACATGCGCAAGATGCCCAGCCGGCGGCGCAACACCATCGACCCGCTGGAGCTGAAGGCCGGCGACTACGTGGTGCACGAGCAGCACGGCATCGGCCGGTACGTCGAGCTGGTGCAGCGCACTGTCAACGGCGCGAGCCGCGAATACCTGGTCATCGAGTACGCGCCGAGCAAGCGCGGCCAGCCCGGCGACCGCCTGTTCGTGCCCACCGACCAGCTCGACCAGCTCTCCCGCTACGTCGGCGGCGAGCAGCCCACGCTGCACAAGATGGGCGGCTCGGACTGGCAGAAGTCCAAGGCCCGGGCCCGCAAGGCGGTCCGTGAGATCGCCGCGCAGCTCATCCAGCTCTACGCCGCGCGCAAGGCGTCCAAGGGGCACAACTTCGGCCCCGACACCCCGTGGCAGCGGGAGCTGGAGGACGCGTTCCCCTGGCAGGAGACGCCCGACCAGCTGGCCGCCATCGAGGAGGTCAAGCGGGACATGGAGCAGACCGTCCCGATGGACCGGCTGATCTGCGGCGACGTGGGCTACGGCAAGACCGAGATCGCGGTCCGGGCGGCGTTCAAGGCGGTGCAGGACGGCAAGCAGGTGGCCGTGCTGGTGCCGACCACGCTGCTGGTGCAGCAGCACTACAACACGTTCGCCGAGCGGATGAGCCAGTTCCCGGTGTCGATCCGGCAGCTGTCCCGGTTCCAGACGCCGAAGGAGACCGAGCAGACGCTGGAGATGGCCGCCGCAGGCACCGTCGACATCGTCATCGGCACCCACCGGCTGCTCCAGGCGTCCACCCGGTTCAAGTCCCTCGGGCTGGTGATCATCGACGAGGAGCAGCGGTTCGGCGTCGAGCACAAGGAGCATCTGAAGACGCTGCGCGCCTCGGTCGACGTGCTCGCCATGTCGGCCACGCCGATCCCGCGCACGCTGGAGATGGCGATCACCGGCATCCGGGAGATGTCCACCATCGCCACCCCGCCGGAGGAGCGGCACCCGGTGCTCACGTTCGTCGGCGCGTACGACGACCGGCAGGTGGCCGCCTCCATCCACCGTGAGCTGCTGCGCGACGGTCAGGTCTTCTACCTGCACAACCGGGTCGAGTCGATCGAGAAGACGGCCCGCAGGCTGCGGGAGCTGGTGCCGGAGGCCCGGGTCGCGGTGGCGCACGGCCAGATGGGCGAGGAAGCGCTGGAGAAGGTGATGGTCGGCTTCTGGGAGAAGGAGTTCGACGTCCTGGTCTGCACCACGATCGTCGAGTCCGGCATCGACATCCCGAACGCCAACACGCTCATCGTCGAGCGGGCCGACCTGCTCGGCCTGGCCCAGCTGCACCAGATCCGCGGCCGGGTCGGCCGGGGCCGGGAGCGGGCGTACGCGTACTTCCTCTACCCGCCGGAGAAGCCGCTCACCGAGAACGCGCACGAGCGGCTCGCGACCATCGCCCAGCACACCGAACTCGGCGCGGGCATGTACGTGGCGATGAAGGACCTGGAGATCCGCGGCGCCGGCAACCTGCTCGGCGGCGAGCAGTCCGGCCACATCGAGGGCGTCGGCTTCGACCTGTACGTCCGGATGGTCGGCGAGGCGGTCTCCGCCTTCAAGGGCGAGAGCACTGAGGAGGAGACGGAGGTCAAGGTCGACCTGCCGATCGACGCGCACCTGCCGCACGACTACGTGGCCGTGGAGCGGCTGCGCCTGGAGATGTACCGCAAGCTCGCCGAGGCGCGCGACGAGGAACGGCTGCGCGAGGTGGTGGCCGAGATGACCGACCGGTACGGCGAGCCGCCCGCGCCGGTGCAGAACCTGGTCGCGGTGGCGCGGTTCCGGCTGCTGGCCCGCCGCTACGGGCTGACCGACGTGTCGATGCAGGGCAAGCACATCCGGTTCGGCCCGCTGCCGCTGCCCGACTCGAAGCAGATGCGCCTCAAGCGCTACCACCCGGACTCGGTCTACAAGCAGGCGCTCGACCAGGTCAGTGTGCCCCGGCCGAGCACCCGGCGGATCGGCGGCGAGCCGCTGCGCGACCAGGCGCTGCTGGAGTGGTGCGGGCAACTCCTGGCCGATGTCCTCGGCAAGCCCGAGGAGTTCGCCGGTGTCACCCGGTCCGGGGCGGGTGTGCGATGAGGTGGGCGGAGTCACAGGTCCGTACTCGCCGTGAGAGAGTGACCCTCATGCGTGCTCGCCGTTCCCTCGTCGCCGTCAGCGTCGCGGCCCTCGCCGCGCTCTCTCTCGCCGCCTGTGGCCGCTCCGCCCCGGACGTCGCCGCCTACGTCGGCGACACCCGGTACTCCGTCGACCGGGTCGACGCGATCTACGAGGACGCGCAGCGGCAGTACGCGGACGCGGTCCGCACCCAGGCTCCGCAGACGCCGTCGCCGGAGGAACTGCGGTCCTCGGTGACCCGGCAGGACGTGCTGAACCTGCTGGTCGCGCTCGACCTGGGCAAGCGCGTGGCGGCCGACAAGGGCCTCCAGGTCACCGACGAGGTCTCCCCGGAGCAGCTCCAGCAGCAGCTCCGGATGCCGGCGACCACCGAGTACACGAAGCTGTGGGGCGAGTGGTACGACCTCTCGGCCGCGCTCCAGCAGAGCCTGCCCCCGGCCGACCTCAGCGACGAGTCCCTGATGGCCGTCTACCGCGCCATCGAGAAGACCGGGGCGATCCAGCCGGGCCTGAGCGTCGCCGAGGTGCGGCAGGCGTTCGGCGAGGCCGGGTTCGTGCGCAGCGCCACGGCGCTCAGCAACGCGCTCCAGGAGCAGGCCGAGAAGTCGGACGTCCGCGTCAACCCGCGCTTCGGGGTCACCGGGGTGCCGTCGCTGGTCAACACCGGCCAGTCGCTCGTCTTCTACTCCCTGCCGTACGTCGACCAGGACGGCCCGGTCACCGACATCTCGACGCCGGAGGCGCCGGCCGGTGACTCGCCGACTCCCGGAGCCGTATGACCGCGCGCATCGTCCTGCTCGTCACCTCACCCCGGCTCCCCGCCGGCCTGCTGACCTCGGCCGCCTGGGACGCCGTACGGTCCTCGCCGGTCCTCGCCGGTGCGGAGAGCGAGCTGACCCGGGCGGTCCGGATGTCCGGCGCCGAGGTCAGCGTGGTGACCGAGGGTGCGACCCAGGCTCTGCTCGAAGCCGCCTCGGCGCACGGCGGCGCGGTGTGGCTGGCCGGCCCGGCCGGCGACGAGACGCTGGCCCGTGAGCTGGGGCTGCGGCTGGCCCGGGAGCCCGGCCTGGCCGAGCTGGAGCTGATGTACGGCTCGTGGGATCCGCCCGGTGCCCGGCTGCTCGACGCGGTCGAGGTGATGGACCGGCTGGCCTCCCCGGGCGGCGATCCGTGGAAGCGGGCGCAGACCCACCGGACCCTGTCGGGTTTCCTGCTGGAGGAGTGCTACGAGGCGTACGACGCGATCAGCGCCGACGACACCGACGCGCTGCGCGAGGAGCTGGGCGACGTGCTGCTCCAGGTGTTGCTGCACGCCCGGCTGGCGGAGAACCTGCCGGAGGGCAAGAGCTGGACCGTCGACGACGTCGCGGGCACCCTGGTCGACAAGATGGTCCGGCGCAACCCGCACGTGTTCTCCGGCGAGCCGGCCGGCTCGATCGAGGAGATCGAGGCGAACTGGGAGCGGATCAAGCGGGCCGAGAAGACCCGCGACTCGGTGCTCGACGGCATCGCGCTGAGCCAGCCCGCGCTCTCGCTGGCCGCGAAGATCCTGGACCGGGCCGGCCGGGTCGGCCTCGCCGTACCGCCCCCGCTGGCCGAGTCGCAGGTGGACCCGGAGGCCCGGCTCGGCGCGAGCCTGCTGGCCGCTGTCGCCGCCGCTCGGCAGGCCGGCATCGACCCGGAGGCCGCGCTGCGCCGGGCCACCTTGGCGTACGCCGAAGCAGTCAGAGCCGCCGAACGCGCCACCCCGAGCCGCCCCGCCTGACCAGCCTCCCCACCCGCCCCCGCCCCTCCCCGCGATCTTGCACTTTCGGCCCGAGCGGTGCCGTAAATGCCCCATCTGCCCGGGCGCAAACTGCAAGATCGCCGAGTCGACTGGCGGGCCGGGGCCCCTATAGGGGCCGTTTGCGTCCAAGATCTACGCCGCCCGCGCCCGACCAACCGATCAAGGGGGTTGGGTCGGGGGCGGGCGCTGGCGAGGACGCGAACTCCTTGATCAACGCGAAGGGGAAGGGACGGCGAGGCAGGAGAGTGGGCGAGAAGGTCGGTAGGGTCGGGGGATGGAGTCGTTCGGGCCGCTGGCGGAGCGGATCGTGGAGGCGTTGCTGGAGAGCCGGCCCGGGCTGGCGACCTCCGCCGGAGACCACCGCTACGACGACCGGCTACCCGATCTCTCCGCCGACGCCCTCGCCGCCGACCAGGCGATGCTCAAGGACGCGGCCGACGCGCTCGCGGAGATCGACCCGGACGCGCTCGACGTGGCGGAGAGCGTCGACCACGCACTGCTCACCAGCCTCGTCGACCGGGGTCTGTTCGAGGCCACCGAGATCCGCGGTCACGAGTGGGATCCGCTGCGCCACAATCCGGGGCCGCTGCTGCACGCCCTGCTGGCCCGTCCCTTCGCCCCGGCCGAGGAGCGCCTGACCAGTCTCGCCGGGCGTCTGTCGTCCGTACCCGATGCGCTGTCCACGGCGCGCGCGACGCTGCGGGACATGCCGCGGGTCCACGCGGAGACGGCGGTCGGGCAGTTCACCGGTACGGCGGCGCTGATCCGCGACGAGGTGCCCGGTCTGCTGGCCGAGGCGCCGGCGCTGCGCGACCGGGTCGGCCCGGCGGCCACCGACGCGATCGCCGCGCTGGAGGAGTTCGTGGCCTGGCTGCGGCAGGGCCTGGCCGCCGATGCCGGCCCGGGGCGTGACCCGCGGCTGGGCCGGCGGCGGTGGGAGGCGCGGCTGTGGCACACGCTCGACACCGAGCTGAGCGCCGCCGAGGTGCAGCGCCGCGCCTGGGCCAACCTCGACCGGGTCACCGAGGAGATCCGCGCGGCGTCGGTCGAGCTGGTCGGTGGTCCGGCCGACGACGAGACGGTACGCCGGGCGCTGGACCTGCTCGCCGCCGAGCACCCGGACGACGCCACGATCGTCGACCTCGCCTCGGTCACGCTGGACGAGGCGAGTGACTTCGTCCGCCACCACGACCTGGTCAGCATGGTCGGCGACCCGTGCGTGATCCAGGAGATGCCGGAGTTCGCGCGGGGCGTGGCGGTGGCCTACTGCGACTCGCCGGGCCCGCTGGAGACGGCCGACGTGCCGACGTTCTACTGCATCTCGCCCACCCCGGCGGACTGGCCGGCGCAACGGGTCGAGTCGTTCTACCGCGAGTACAACGACCACATGATCCGCAACCTGACCGTGCACGAGGCGATGCCCGGCCACTTCCTCCAGCTCGCCCACGCCCGCCGGTACGACGGCCCGACCCGGGTCCGCGCGCTCACCGAGTCGGGTGTGTTCGTCGAGGGCTGGGCGGTCTACGCCGAGGAGCTGATGGCCGGGCTCGGCTTCGGCGGCCTGCCGGTGCGGTTGCAGCAGCTCAAGATGCAGCTCCGGATGACCATCAACGCGCTGCTCGACCAGCTCGTGCACTGCGACGACCTGCCCGAGTCCGAGGCGATGGCGCTGATGACCGGGCGTGGCTTCCAGGAGGAGGGCGAGGCGGCCGGCAAGTGGCGGCGGGCGCTGCTCACCTCGACGCAGCTCTCCACCTACTTCGTCGGCTACAGCGAGATGGCCGGCATCGCCGCCGCCCGGCCGGACGGCGTGCCGGTGCGCGACTGGCACGACGCCATGCTGGCGCACGACTGCCCGCCGCCGCGCCACCTGCGGACGCTGCTGGGGGTGTGAGGCTCACCGCCCGGCGGTGACCCGGCCTGCCGTCACCGGCCGGCGGCGACCGCGTCGATCAGCCAGCGCGACAGCGAGTACGCGGGTGGCAACTCGGCGGGCAGCGCGTCGGCCGGGAACCAGCGCGCCTCGGTGAGTTCGGTGCCGTCGACGAGCGGTTCGGCGGCCGGGTCGGTGACCTCGGCGGTGAATCCGGCGAGCAGCGTGCCCGGCCCGGACAGCGCCCACGGCTGGCTGTCCACGTACGCCGGTCGCCGCAGCGTCAGGCCGACCTCCTCGGCGACCTCACGGTGTACCGCTGCCTCCAGCGACTCGCCCGCCTCGACGAACCCGGCGACGAGCGCCCACAGCTGCGTCGGCCCCTGCGCGTGGCGGACCAGCAGCAGTTGGCCGGGACCACCGGCCGGGCCGGGGCGGGTGATCGCGGTCAGCACCGCGACGGACAGCGGCACGAACACGGTGAGCCCGCAGTCCGGGCAGCGGCGGGCGGTCTCGCCCGGCACGTCGGCCAGTTCGGCCCGGCACGCGCCGCACCACCTGTGCGTACGCCGCCAGGTGACCACGGCGAGCGCCCGCCCGGCCAGGTCGGCGCGGGGCGCGGGCAGTTCGGCGGCGAGGCCACGCCAGCTCCGCCAGCGGCCGGGCAGCGACTCCGGATCGGTCACCTCGGCCGCCCACGTCGGGGTGCCGTCGAGCGTGCCGACCGGGGTCCAGGCGAGGTCGCCGGGCAGCGCGCCGACCCGTAGCGGCTGCGCGTCCGGGCCGGTCAGCAGTTTCCGGCCGGCGACGGGCAGCGCAAGGTCGTCCGGGTGCGGCGCCCGGCCGTGGTCGGCCGCGGGCCGGAATCCGGTGCCCGGCGGGCGAGCGACGACGGCCCGAGTCCCGGCGCCGGACGAGGAACCGTCGGCGGCCCGACCCCCGGCGCCGGATGCGGAACCGCCGGGTGGGGTCACGACGTGGCGGGGCGGCGGTCCACCACACCGGCGCCGGCCGGCACGGCGAACGCGGCGGCCTCGACGCTCTCGGTGTAGCGGCTCAGCGTCACCTCGGCGGGCTTGCCGTCGAGCGCGCCGGAGAAGCTGCCCAGCACGCCCTCGTTCGTCACGCAGGCGGTGAAGCGCTCCCCGTCGTGGGTGACGTCGACGCAGGTGGCGTGGTGCCCGGCGAGCGTGGTGTCGCTCTGCTCGATGACCGCGTCCGGCGCCAGCGCCGCGTCGGTGAGCAGCCGGATCACCGCGGGCGGCGTGACCAGGCCCTGCTTGCGCGCCTCGTCGTAGACGACCACCGACGGCTTCCCGGCGGTGAGCACGGGCGGCGAGACGGTGCAGGAGGTGCGGGCGGCGGTGCTGGCGCACCGGGTCACCGACTCCTGCGTCACCGTGATCTTGCCGCCCGGCCAGGTGTACGTGGACCGCAGTGGCTTCTTGGTCTGCGCGATCGAGGCGGTCCGGCCCCCGTCGAGCTGGTAGTCGGCGGCCCAGGTCTGCTCCAGCGCCCGGTCCATCCGCGCGGCGAGGTCGTTGACCAGGTCGGAGCGGCCGAGCGCGACGTTGGCGTCGTCCAGGGCCTGACAGCCGGTGACCGAGAGCGACGCGATGACCGAGGCGGCGAGCACGCGGAGAGTCGTCGAGGCGGCAGGCATGATGCCCAGCCTTGTCGATTGACGCAACCTCTCGCAAACCGGTTGCCGGTTGACGCCCGGTAATCCGGGAATGTCCGTCTCAGCAGGCGCCTCGGGGGCCGCCCCGAGCGGGGTGCGGCAGGGCGGGGACCGATACGCTGCGTTCAACACCTGCCTCAGCCGCACCGTCGCGGCCCATACCGGACCGGAACCACACAAACGAGGAGCGACTCAGTGGCAACCATCGAGGGAATCGTCGCCCGGGAGATCCTGGACTCGCGGGGCAACCCGACGGTCGAGGTCGAGGTCGGGCTCGACGACGGCACGATCGCCCGCGCCGCGGTGCCGTCCGGCGCCTCCACCGGCGCCTTCGAGGCGGTCGAGCTGCGCGACGGTGACAAGGATCGCTACCTGGGCAAGGGTGTCGAGAAGGCGGTCGCGAACATCGAGGACCGGATCGTCGACCAGCTCATCGGCTACGAGGCCAGCGAGCAGCGGCTGATCGACCAGAAGATGATCGACATCGACGGCTCGGACAACAAGGGCGAGCTGGGCGCGAACGCCATCCTCGGCGTCTCCCTGGCCGTGGCCAAGGCCGCCGCCGGCAGCGCCGAGCTGAGCCTGTTCCGCTACCTGGGCGGCCCGAACGCGCACCTGCTCCCGGTGCCGATGATGAACATCCTCAACGGTGGCGCGCACGCCGACTCGAACGTCGACATCCAGGAGTTCATGATCGCGCCGATCGGCGCGCCGACGTTCCGGGACGCGCTGCGCTCCGGCGCCGAGGTCTACCACGCGCTGAAGTCGGTGCTGAAGAAGAAGGACCTGTCGACCGGCCTGGGCGACGAGGGCGGCTTCGCCCCGAACCTGCCCACCAACGCCGCCGCGCTGGACCTGATCGCCGAGGCCGTGGAGAAGGCCGGCTACCGGCTCGGCACCGACATCGTCTTCGCGCTCGACGTGGCCGCCACCGAGTTCTTCGACAACGGCACCTACACGTTCGAGGGCAGCGCCAAGAGCGCCGAGGAGATGAGCAACTACTACACCAAGCTCGCCGGCGACTACCCGATCGTGTCGATCGAGGACCCGCTGGCCGAGGACGACTGGAGCGGCTGGGCCACCCTCACCGCCGCGCTCGGCGACCGCATCCAGATCGTCGGTGACGACCTGTTCGTGACCAACCCGCAGCGTATCGCCCGAGGCATCGCCGAGCGGGCCGCCAACGCGGTGCTGGTGAAGGTCAACCAGATCGGTTCGCTCACCGAGACGCTCGACGCCGTCGACCTGGCCCACCGGGCCGGTTTCAAGTGCATGATGAGCCACCGCTCCGGCGAGACCGAGGACACCACCATCGCCGACCTGGCCGTCGCCACCGGCTGCGGGCAGATCAAGACCGGCGCGCCGGCCCGCTCGGACCGGGTGGCCAAGTACAACCAGCTCCTGCGGATCGAGGAGGAGCTGGCCGACGCGGCGCGGTACGCCGGTGCGGGCGCCTTCCCGCGCTACCGTTCGGCCTGAGCGAGCGCTCCGGGGGAGGGGTGTGACGATGCAGCAGCGCCGCACACCGGGTGGCCAGCGGCCCGCCCGTCGGCCGGGTCAGCCCGGCCGGACGGGCGGCGCCCGGGTCCGGTCCACGGCCCGCGACAACGGCGTCCGCGCGGAGGCGCGCGCCGCCGGCCGGTCACCCGGCGCGTCCCGTGCCACCGACGGTGTACGCCCCGCGAGCCGCCCCGCCGCGGCCCGGCGTACCGCCGCCGGTGGCCCGGTCAAGCGGCTCACCGCACCCCAACCCCGGCGCTTCACCGGGCGCGCCACGGTGCTGTTCGCGGTGCTGATCGCGCTCGCCCTGGCGTACACCTATCCGGTCCGGGTCTACCTGGACCAGCAGGCCGACATCGAGCGGATGGAGGCCGCGCAGGCCGCCCAGCGCGCCGAGATCGAGCGGCTCACCGCCGAGGCGGCCAAGTGGCAGGACCCGGAGTACGTCAAGACGCAGGCCCGGGAGCGGTTCTTCATGGGCAAGCCGGGCGAGACGCTGCTCGTGGTGCTGTCCGACCCGGAGGGCGCCGCGAAGGACGCCGGCAGGGACGCGGGGCCGGGGGCGTCGAAGCCGCCCGAGCCCTGGTACGACACCCTTTGGGGGAGCGTGCGGGCGGCCAACGCCGAGCGCCCCGACAAGTGAGCTTTGATCCGAGAGGCACTTCCTTGAGCGTCGTACCACCGCAGGAGCCGGCGGCGGACTCCGTACCCCCGCCGGAACGCCAGCCGGCCACCGAGGCCGACCTGGCCGCGGTGGCCGCGCAGCTCGGACGCCCGCCGCGCGGCACCCGCGCGGTGGCCCACAGGTGTCCCTGCGGCCTGCCCGACGTGGTGGAGACGACGCCCCGGCTGGCCGACGGCACGCCGTTCCCGACGCTGTTCTACCTGACCTGCCCGCGTGCCACGGCGGCGTGCAGCCGGCTGGAGTCGGCCGGGCTGATGAAGGAGATGGCCGAGCGGCTCGCCGAGGATCCGGAGCTGGCCGCGCGGTACCGGGCGGCGCACGAGGACTACCTGACCCGCCGGGAGGCGATCGGCGAGGTGCCGGAGATCGCCGGCATCTCGGCCGGCGGCATGCCGGGGCGGGTGAAGTGCCTGCACGTGCACCTCGGGCACGCGCTCGCCGCCGGGCCGGGGGTCAACCCGTTCGGTGACGAGACGCTGGCGCTGGTGGAGAAGTGGTGGGCGGCCGGCCCCTGCGTGGACGTGCCACCGGCCCGGTGAGATGAGCGCCGACGAGATCACTGTGCGCCGGGCCCGCACCACCGACGTGCGCGGCATCCGGCGGCTTGTGGACACCTACACCGACGACCGGCGGCTGCTCAGCAAGGCGACCGTGACGCTGTACGAGGACGTGCAGGAGTTCCGGGTCGCGGTGACGCCGGACGGCTCGGTGGTCGGGTGCGGCGCGCTGCACGTCATGTGGGAGGACCTGGCCGAGATCCGGACGGTCGCGGTCGACCCGTCCTGCCGGGGCCACCGGATCGGGCACCGGATCGTCGGTGAGCTGATCGACGCGGCGCGGGAGCTGGGCATCGCCCGGATCTTCGTGCTCACGTTCGAGACCGGCTTCTTCGGCTCGTTCGGCTTCCGCGAGATCGACGGCGCCCCCGTCCCGCAGCCGGTGTACGAGCAGCTCCTGCGCTCGTACGACGAGGGCGTGGCCGAGTTCCTGGACCTGGAACGGGTCAAGCCCAACACGCTGGGCAACACCCGGATGCTGCTGCGCCTCTGAGGTCGCGGCCTCTCCGGGCGATCATGAAGTTGGCGGCGTTCGGCGTCCGGTTTGTCGCCGTCAACCTCATGATCGTGCGGACGTGGGGGTGGGCTGCCGTAGGGTGGGCGCCGTGAGTGCGCGTGTGGCCGCCATCGACTGCGGGACCAACTCGATCCGACTGCTGATCGCCGACCTGCCGGAGGCGTCGGCGGGGGACTCGGCGCCACTTGTGGACGTCTCGCGGCGGATGGAGATCGTCCGGCTGGGGCAGGGCGTCGACCAGACCGGCATGCTCGCCCCGGAGGCCGTCGAGCGGACCCGTGTCGCGCTCGCCGACTACGCGGCCGAGATCGAGAAGTCCGGTGCCGAGCGGGTACGCATGTGCGCCACCTCGGCCTCCCGCGACGCCTCCAACGCCGCCGACTTCCGCGCCATGGTCGAGCGCACGCTCGGCGTAGCGCCCGAGGTGGTGACCGGCGACGAGGAGGCCCGGCTGTCGTTCACCGGCGCGGTGCGCGGCCTGCCCGCCGACGCCGAGCCGCCGTACCTGGTGGTCGACATCGGCGGCGGCTCCACCGAGTTCGTCGTCGGCACCCGCGCCGACGGTGTGCGCGGCGCGATCTCGGTGGACATCGGCTGCGTCCGAATGACCGAACGGCACCTGCACGGCGACCCGCCGACCGCGGCGCAGGTCGCCGCCGCCGAGGCCGACGTCGCCGCTGCCGTCGACCGCGCGCTCGCCGCCGTGCCCGGCCGGGAGGCCGCAACGCTGGTCGGGCTGGCCGGTTCGGTCACCACTGTGGTCGCCCTGGCGCAAGGGCTCCAGGAGTACGACCCGAGCCGCATCCACCACGCCCGGATCTCGTACGAGCAGGTGGCCGCTGTGACCGCCGACCTGCTCGGCAAGAGCAGTGAGCAGCGGCTGGCGTACCCGGTGATGCACCCGGGGCGGGCCGACGTGATCGGCGCGGGCGCGCTGGTGCTGCGAGTGATCATGGAGCGGGCCGGGATGCCGTCGGTGGTCGCCTCCGAGCACGACATCCTCGACGGCATCGCCTGGAGTCTCGCCTAGCCCTCGTCCGCCTTCTCGCGGCGGTGATCAAGGAGTTTGTGTCCGATCAGGGCGCCTCAGAGGACGCCAACTCCTTGGTCAACAGGGAGGGCCGGGCGTCAGTCAGTAGCCAGGTCGGGGCGGTGTTCCCTGATCCACTTCTCGACGTCGGACTTGCGCCAGATCTGGCCCATCCGGAGTACCTGATAGGGCGCGGGGAAGTCGCGCCGCGAGGCGACCACTGATGCGCGGGCACGCGAGACGCCACCGAGCATGTCTCGGATCTCGGCGATTCCCACGAACTCGACCACCCCTTGACGGTAGGTAGCTGCGATTGTTCGACGATCGATAACAGCGATAGGGGTTGACGATCGCCAACGGTGCGAGCAGGATCGGGGGATGAGCGTGAAGGGCTGTTCTCCCGTACCCGATCGGGGTCGCCGTGTCGTGCGGCCGCACGTACCGATGCGGCCCCTGTGGTTGTGCCGGGTGTGCGCGGCCCCCTGGCCGTGCCAGCCGGCCCGCCTGTTGCTGCTGCTGGACTACCGGCGCGACCGCGTCGCCCTGTCGGTCCTCATGGCCGGTTGCCTGTTCGACGCCACCGCCGACCTGCTGCGCACCAACCCGAATCCGGCCGACCTGTTCGACCGTTTCATCGGGTGGACCGCTCGCCTGTAGGTGCTGTGTCGTTGACGGTAGTACGCAATGCGCACTAGTGTGCTGAGCGTGGATACCACGCAGCTCCTCAAGGGCGTGCTCGACCTGGCGGTGCTCGCCGTGCTCAAGGACGAGGACGGATACGGCTACGACATCCTGCGGCGGCTACGCGAGGCCGGCCTCACCGAGGTCGGCGACGCCTCGGTCTACGGCACGCTGCGCCGGCTGTTCGCGGCCGGTCTGCTCACCACGTACGTGGTGCCCAGCGAGTCCGGGCCGCACCGCAAG
The DNA here is from genome assembly GCF_019038635.1 of Micromonospora sp. WMMB482. NCBI lineage: Bacteria > Bacillati > Actinomycetota > Actinomycetes > Micromonosporales > Micromonosporaceae > Micromonospora > Micromonospora sp. WMMB482. The sequence goes on from NZ_JAHOPD010000020.1 coordinate 3,360,300, forward strand.
TACTACTCGCTGAACGCCGCCGGGCGCGACCAGCTCACCCGCTCCGGCAAGACGTGGCGCTCGTTCGCCACCACCATGGACGCACTGCTCGACGATCGGGGGATGGCGGCATGACCGTCACTGGGCAGGAGATCACGGACTACGTCGACCGGGTACGCGCGGCGCTCGCCGACCTCCCGCCGAGGGTCCGCGACGAGCTGACCGAGGATCTGCCGGAACACCTCGCCGAGGTGGCCGCCGAGGGCGAGGGCGCGCTCGTGGACCGGCTGGGCACCCCCGAGGCGTACGCGGCCGAGCTGCGTGCCGCCGCCGGCGCCGGGGAGGGGCGGCGACCGGCGCGTTTCCACCGCCTGGCCGAGGCGCGGGAGCAGGCGGCCACTCAGGTGCGCCTGCTGGACCGCCAGCTCGGCCCGGTGCTCGGGCACGCGACGGTGAGCGACTTCCTGCGTCCGCTGCGTCCGGCCTGGTGGCTGCTCCGTGGCTGGCTGGCCGCCCTGCTGATCGGCGCGATGCTCGGCGGTGGCCCGCTCGGTCTGCTGCCCCGGCCGAACGACAACGCGTCGGCCGGCCTGCTGCTGCTCATCGGCGCGGTGGTCGCGTCACTGTGGCTCGGCCGCCGTTCCGCGGGCTTCACCGGCTGGCCGCGCCGCCTGCACCGGCTGGGTACGGCCGCGCTGTTGCTCTTCGGCTTCGCGGTGCTCGTCGATGTGGACCGGAACGCCAGCTCCGACCACTACAGCGGCTACGAGCAGACGTCGGAGGACCGGCGGTTCGACCGGATCGAGGACGTCTTCGTCTACGACCAGCAGGGGCGGCTGATCCGCGACGCGCGGCTGTTCGACCAGAACGGCGTGCCGATCCGGCTCGGCTGGCCGAGCTGCATGGACGGTTCGGGTGTGGCGCCGGAGATGCAGCACACCTACCCGTACTGCCCGGAGCGGGCCCCGTTCGGCCCGCCGGCCCCGCCGTCGACCGCCCCGCCCGTACCCACGCCCACGGACAGCCCCACGCCGACCACATCCACCCCGACCGCGCCCACCATCAGCGCTTCCCCGGCACCCACGTCGACCCCCTGACGCACTCGAACCCGGCGAGATCTTGGAAGGAAAGGGCCCTCATGGGGGCCGGATTCCTCCAAGATCTCGCCGGGTCGTGGTGCAGGACGTCCACTGGCCTCATGTGAGGCCGACAGGAGGTGAATGCCACTGTTGTTCCGTCTTCCCCGGGCCGCTCACCGCGTGGCACGCTACCGGCACGTAACAGCCAACTGTGCGACCAGCCAACGTTGACTGACCGCAAGGAGGACGGGCCCATGGGCGAGATGGTGAGCTTCACCGGCAACGGAGGGACGAGCGAGGGGTATCTCGCGATACCCTCCGGCGGTGCGGCCAGCCCGGCGGTCATCGTCATCCAGGACTGGTGGGGACTGGTGCCCCACGTCCGGGCCGTGGTGGACCGCTTCGCCGAGGCCGGTTTCGTCGCCCTCGCGCCAGACTTCCGGCACGGCGGCCCGGCCGTGAAGCCGACCGAGCCGCGGCTGATTCTGAACAGCTCCCAGATGGACGAGGCGGCCAGCGACATCGCTGCCGCCGCCGAGTACCTGGCGGGCCGGTCCGAGGTCACCGGCAAGGTGGGCTGCGCCGGGTTCTGCGCGGGCGCCAGCCTGGCCCTGTGGTCCGGCACGTTCTCCGAGCGCATCGTGGCCACCGCCGGGTTCTACCCCCGCCTGCCCTGGGAGGGCATGGCCGTCGGGGCGGCGGACGAAGGCGGCTGGGCCGGCTACGCCGGGAAGGCGGCGCTCATCCACTGCTCCGAGGCGGACGGCCTCTCCGCCGCCGACGGGGTGCAGAGCGTACGCCGGTCCATCGAGTCCGCCGGCGGCACCTGCCAGACGTTCGACTACCCGGGCACCTCGCACGCGTTCTTCAACGAGGACCGGCCCGAGCACTTCGACCAGCGGGCCGCCGCCACCGCCTGGGCCCGCACGCTGGAACTGTTCCGGGCGAAGCTTGGCTGAGTCGCGTACCCCGCAGGACGTGGTCGCCCGCGCCGTGCGGGCGGCCGACCTGGCCGACCTCGACGGCGCGGTCAGTGACTGCTTCGCCTGCCCGCGCCTGGTGACCTGGCGGGAGGAGGTGGCCCGGGTCAAGCGGGCGGCGTTCCGCGACCAGGACTACTGGGGGCGGCCGGTGCCCGGCCTCGGCCCGCCGGACGCGCGGATCGCGATCCTCGGCCTGGCGCCCGCGGCGCACGGCGGCAACCGCACCGGCCGGATCTTCACCGGGGACCGGTCCGGTGACGTGCTGTTCGCGGCGCTGCACCGCGCCGGGCTGGTCAACCAGCCGACGAGCGTGGCCGCCGACGACGGCCTGACGCTGTACGGCACCCGCATCTTCGCGGCCGTGCGGTGCGCGCCGCCGGACAACAAGCCCACCCCGGCCGAGCGGGACACCTGCGCGCCGTGGCTGCACCGCGAGGTCGAACTGATCCGGCCCACGCTGCGCGTCGTGGTCGCGCTGGGCGCGTTCGCGTGGGCCGCGTGGTGGCCGGTGCTACGCCAGGTGTACGGGCGGCGACCGCCCACACCGCGACCGGTGTTCGGTCATGGGGCACACTGGTCCGGCGAGTCGGTGCCGGCGTTGCTGGGCTGCTATCACGTCAGCCAGCAGAACACCTTCACCGGACGGCTCACACCGGCGATGCTGGACGACGTGTTCACCCGGGCGAAGGACCTGGCCGGGGTGGACTGAGAACACCTGAGGCGGTGGGATGGATTTCGGCGTACTGCGCAGGTGGTGGCCGGTCGCCGCGGTGACGGTGCTGCTCGCGCTCGCCGCGTTCGCCGCCGGTCACTCCGCCATCGGGGCCAGCCGGATCCCGCCCGTCGCCGACACCATCCCGTACGTGCCGGACTACCCGTCGCCCGAGGCGGTGCCGTCGATCCCGGTGGAACCCCGCGACGCCGGCGAGCCCACCTCGGGCGGTGTGCCGGGCTGGCTGGCGACCGCTGCCCTGGTGTTGTCGTCAGCGGCGGTGCTGGTCGCCGTCGGGTACGTCCTGTGGAACGTGCTCCGGGGCGCGCTGCGTCGCACGACCCGCGCGGTGCCGGTGCGGCGCACCCGGCGTACCGCCGAGGGGACCGCCCGCGAGGTGGTGGCCGCGCTCGACGCCGGACTCGTCGAACTGGACGACCGCTCCACCGACCCGCGGACCGCGGTGATCGCCTGCTGGGTACGCCTGGAGGAGGCCGCCGAGGACGCGGGTGTGCCCCGGCACACCGGTGACACCCCGACCGACCTGGTCGGCCGGCTGCTGCGCGGCGACCCGGCGGCCGGCATCCCGGCGATCGCCAGCGCCGACGTGCTCGACGGTTTCGCGCACGTCTACCGGGAGGCCCGGTACGCCACGCACCCGGTCGACGAGCACACCCGGGACCAGGCCCGCGCCGCGTTGCGGCGGCTGCGCGGCGAGCTGACGAGCCTGGCGGGGGAGGCATCGTGAGCACCAGCATCGACGAGTTGCTCTCCTTCGGCGAGGAGCCCGCCGGGGAGGACGTCCGCCCCTCGGGCGGCGGCCGGGCGCGCCTGCTGCTGCGTACCGCCACGGTCACCGCCGCCGTCGTGGTGGTGGTCGTGGTCGGGCTGCGCGCGGTCGGCCTGAAGGTGCCGATCTGGATCGTCGTGGCGGGGGTGCTCGCCGTGCTCGCCGTACGCCGGGTCACCACCGCGCTGTCACCCCCGCCGCCGCCCCGTGCGGGTGCCCGGACATCCGCCGGTGAGGAGCCCGGCACCTGGAACTGGTCCGCGCGGGACGCGCTGCGAACCGCGATCAACGGCTGGGAGCGCCCGCTGGACTGGTGCGCCGGCAACCAGGAGCGGTTCACCGAGCGCGTCCTGCCCCGCCTCGGCGAGCTGGCCGACGAACGGCTGCGCCAGCGCCACGGCGTCACCCGTGAGTCCGACCCGGCCCGCGCCCGGGCGGTGCTCGGCGAGCCACTGTGGACGTTCCTCGCCACCCCCGTCCGCCGCCCTCCGTCGCCGCGCGACCTCGCGGCGATCGTCGCCGAACTGGAGAAGATCTGATGAACGACGTGGACCGGAGCATGCCCCCCGCCGAGGTGGGCCGGCTCGCCCGGACCGTCCTGGACGCGGTCGGCACCGTCGTGGTCGGCAAGCGGGACGCGCTGGAGCTGGTGCTGGCCGGCATCCTCGCCGGTGGTCACGTGCTTCTGGAGGATCTGCCCGGCCTGGGCAAGACGCTCACCGCGCGCTGTTTCGCGCAGGCGCTCGGGCTGGACTTCCGGCGGCTCCAGTTCACCCCGGACCTGCTGCCCGCCGACGTGACCGGCTCGTTCCTCTACGACCAGAGCAGCGGCGACTTCGCCTTCCGCGCCGGCCCGGTGTTCACCAACCTGCTGCTCGCCGACGAGATCAACCGGACGCCGCCGAAGACGCAGTCGGCGCTGCTGGAGGCGATGCAGGAGAAGCAGGTCTCGGTCGAGGGCGTGACCTACCGCCTCGACGAGCCGTTCCACGTGCTGGCCACCGCCAACCCCATCGAGTACGAGGGCACGTACCCGCTGCCCGAGGCGCAGCTCGACCGGTTCCTGCTGCGGGTGTCGTTCGGCTACCCGAGCCACGACGAGGAGTGGGACGTGCTGCGCCGCCGGATCGCCCGCCGCCGCGAGGAGGCGGAGATCAAGCCGGTGGTGGACGCCGCCACGCTGCGCGCCATGCAGGCCGCGCTGGAGGACGTGGTGGTCGAGGACTCGGTCGGCCGGTACATCGTGGCGCTCACCGCGGCGACCCGGGAGCACCCGTCGGTGCTCGTCGGCGCGTCCCCGCGTGGCTCGCTGGCGCTGCTGCTGCTGTCCCGGGTGCGGGCGGTGCTCGCCAACCGGGACTACGTGGTGCCGGAGGACGTCAAGGCGGTGGCGGCGCCCGCGCTGGCGCACCGGATCACGCTGCGGCCGGAGATGTGGTTGCGCCGCGTCGACCCGTCGTTCGTGGTCGGCGAGGTGCTGGACTCCACGCCCGCGCCGGCCAGCGGCGCGCTGCCCAGCTACGCCGCCGGCCGCTGATGGACCGGGCCGACGCGGCGAGCGGCTGGGCGCCCACCTGGGCGCTCGGCCGGGCCGTGCTGCTCGCCGGCGTGCTGCTCGTCGCGGCGGTGCTGCTCGGCCGCATCGACCTGGTGGTGCTCGCCACACCGTTCGCGCTCGGCACCGCGTACGCGTTGCGCCGCCGCCCCGCCGCGCTGCCCGAGCTGGAACTCGGCGTCGGGGACACCCACCTGGTCGAGGGCGCGCCGCTGGCCGCCACCGTCGCGGTGGCCAACCCCGACCTGGTCGGGTACGACCTGGCGGTGGTCCGGACCCGGATGTCGCGCTGGCTGCGGGTGGAGCAGGTCGGCTTCGGCGGCGCCGGGCTGGACGTGAGCCGCTCCGGTGGCGCGGACCGCCCGTTCGTCACCTCGGTACCCCGGGGCAGCGCCGTCGACCTGGAACTGACCGGCACCGCCCTGCGCTGGGGACGGCACCCGATCGGCCCGGCCGGCGTGCGGGTCGCCGCCGCCGACGGGCTGCTGGTCTCCCGCGCGGTGCTCACCGACCCGATCCGGGCCCGGGTCTATCCGCGTACCGAGCCGTTCGACGCGGTCGAGGCGATGCCCCGGGCCGCCGGGCTGGTCGGCGCGCACCGCTCGCGGCGGCCGGGCGAGGGCGGCGAACTCGCCGGGGTACGCGTGTTCGCGCCCGGCGACCGGCTGCGCCGGATCGACTGGCGGGTGTCGCTGCGGGCCCGGCAACTGCACGTCGCGGCGACGCTGTCGGACCGGGACGCCGAGGTGGTGGTGCTGCTGGACGTGCTGGCCGAGGCGGGCCGCTCCGGTGGCGTGAACGGGACCGCGTCGGTGCTGGACACCACCGTCCGGGCCGCCGCCGCGATCGCCGAGCACTACCTGCACCGCGGCGACCGGGTGTCGATGCTGGAGTACGGTCCGGCCGCGCGCCGGCTGCGTCCGGCCACCGGGCGGCGGCAGTACCTGACCGTCCTGGAGTGGCTGCTCGACGTGCAGGCCGAGTCGTCGCCGCACGAGCCGTACGACCAGGTCTTCGGCCCGCAGGTGCTCTCCTCGGACGCGCTCGTGGTGGTGCTCAGCCCGCTGCTCGACGAGCGGTCCGCGCAGATGCTCGCCCGGCTGGCCCGTGGTGGGCGGTTCGTGGTGGCGGTGGACACGTTGCCGGCCGAGCTGCCGGTGCCGAAGGAGCGGGGCTGGGCCGAGGTCGCGTACCGGCTGTGGCGGCTGGACCGGGACACGATGATCGGCCAGCTCCGCGAGCACGGGGTGCCGGTGGTGCGCTGGGCCGGCGCCGGCAGCCTGGACGAGGTGCTGCGCGACGTGGCCCGGCTGGCGACCGCCCCGAAGGCAGGGTTGCGGTGAGCGCGAGGAACGCAGCGGAGCGGAGTCCCGCAGTCGCGAACGAAAGGCCGGCTCAGTGAGCGCGAGGAACGCAGCGGAGCGGAGTCCCGCAGTCGCGAACGAAAGGCCGGCTCAGTGACGGATGCCCTGGTGGAGCGGGTGCGGGCGCTGCGGTTCGCCGCCGCCCGGGTCAGCCCGCTGCCGCTGCTCGTACGCGGCGGCATCTTCCTCACCGTGCTCGCCGGCTTCCTGCTCGCGTACCCGGTGCAGGCCCTCACCGCGCGTTCGCTGCTGGCCCTGACGGTGGCCGCGGTGCTGCCGGCGGTCGGGCCGCGCCGGATCTGGCCGACCTTCACCGCGCTGGTGACTGTCGGCGGCTGGCTGCTGGCCACGCTCGGCTTCGACCGGCCGCCGGCGCTGTGGCGGCTGCTCGCCGTGGCGACGCTGCTCTACCTGGCGCACTCGCTCTGCGCGCTCGCCGCGCTGCTGCCCTACGACGGGCTGATCGACCCGGACGTGGTGCTGCGGTGGCTGGGCCGCGCGGGTGGCGTGGTGCTCGCCAGTGCCGTGCTCGGCGTGGTGCTGGCGTGGCTCGGGGGAGTGGGCGGGACCGACGGCTCACAGGCGGCGACAGTGGCGGGGCTGCTGGTGGCGGTGGGGCTGAGCGCGCTCCTGGGCTGGCTGCTCCGGCGCCGATGACGCAGCGCTCCGGGGACGTTGCGCAGGTCACACCGGTTGTGCTCCGTCACAGAAGGGGGTCTCGCGCGGGATTACCCGAAGCACCCGGGGAAAGATAGATGACGTGAACCCGAAGCGGATCCTTGTCGTGGGTGCCGGTCACGTGGGCCTGTACGCCGCTCTGCGCCTGTCCAAGAAGCTGAGCAGGCGTGAGGCCGAGGTCATCGTCGTCGACCCGCAGCCGCACATGACGTACCAGCCGTTCCTCCCGGAGGCATCGGCGGGCAACATCTCCCCTCGGCACGCCGTGGTGCCGCTGCGGCGGGAGTTGCGCAAGTGCACCGTGGTGGCGGGCACCGTCACCCGGATCGACCACGACCGCATGACCGCCGTGGTGCAGCCGATCAGCGGCCCGGCCCGGGAGATCCGGTACGACCATGTGGTCGTCGCCCCCGGCTCGGTCTCCCGCACCCTGCCGATCCCCGGCCTGCACGAGAACGGCATCGGGTTCAAGACCATCGGCGAGGCCATCTTCCTGCGCAACCACGTGCTGGACCGGCTCGACGTGGCGGCCTCCACCACCGACCCGGCGGTCCGCAGCCGCGCGCTGACGTTCGTCTTCGTGGGCGGCGGTTACGCCGGCATCGAGGCGCTCGCCGAGATGGAGGACATGGCCCGGGACGCGCTGCGCTACTACCCGGAGCTGAAGCCGGAGGACATGCGCTGGGTGCTCGTCGAGGCGACCCAGCGGGTGCTGCCCGAGGTCGACCGGGACATGGGTGCCTACACGGTGCAGCAGCTGATGAAGCGGGACATGGACATCCGCCTGGACACCCGGCTGGAGTCGTGCGTCGACGGTGTGGTGAAGCTCTCCGACGGCGACACCTTCCCGTCCGACACCATCGTCTGGACGGCCGGGGTGAAGCCGTCGCCGATGCTCGACGCGACGGACTTCCCGCGTGACGAGCGCCGCCGGGTCACCTGCCGGCCGACGCTGCAGATCGTGGACGGCGACCGGGTGGTCGAGGGCGCCTGGAGCGCGGGCGACTGCGCCGCCGTACCGGACCTGACCAAGGAGCCGGGCAACTTCTGCTCCCCGAGCGCCCAGCACGCGGTGCGGCAGGCGGCGCGGATGGCCGACAACATCGCGAACGTGATCCGCGGGCGGGAGCCGGTCGACTACAAGCACAAGCACGTCGGCAGCGTGGCGAGCCTCGGCCTGCACAAGGGCGTGGCGCAGGTCTACGGCATCAAGATGACCGGCTGGCCGGCCTGGTTCATGCACCGGACGTACCACATGTCGCGGATCCCCTCGCTCAACCGCAAGGTGCGCGTGGTGGTCGACTGGACGCTGGCGTTCTTCCTCAAGCGTGAGGTGGTCGCGCTGGGCCAGCTGCACGATCCGCGCGAGGAGTTCGCCGAGGCGTCCGCCCCGCCGGTCGCCGCGCGCGTCTGACGCCCTTCGCGACAGGGCCCCTTCCGTGCGGGAGGGGCCCTTCGCCGTGTCCGGGCACTGAACCGCCGCTCGGCCTCAGAACCGCCAGGTCCAGGCGTCGGCGAGCCGCACCCCCGGCCGCCCGTAGAGCTGCTCCAGGGTGCGGCGCAGCAGCTCCGCGTGCGGCGCGTCGTCGGTCACCACCACGCACGAGGCGTGCCAGAACTCGACGTCCCGGACGGCCTGGCGGCGGTGCCGGTCACCGACCGCGGGTGCCACGCCGCGGCGGGCCACGTCGGCGAGCAGCGCCGAGGTGGGCCGCTGCCAGGTGCCCATGGTGGCCGAGCCGTCCGGGCCGTACGGGCCGATGAAGAAGCCCTCCGGCATGGCGAAGGCGACACCGGTGGCGGTGGCCCAGCGCATCGGCCAGGGATCCGGTGGAGTGGCGGTGGGCACCGGCACCAGCACCCCGCCGGGGCGTACGCACTGCCGCCAGTGGCCGCCGGTGACGAACTCGGGCAGCGGCGGCCGGTCCATCGTGGGCAGCGGCGCGGGGAAGACGCTGAGCAGCGCTGCGCCGACCGTGCACGGGACGACCCGGCGGGCCCGGCCGGGTTCGCCGAGCGCCCGGTGCACGGCGAGGGTGAGCACGGTGCCGACGAGCGGCAGCACCGCCAGCGCGAAACGCGTCGGCAGCGCGCCGTCGACCACCGGCAGCCCGGCCAGCAGCGCGTACGGGCCGGGGATCCCGGTCCGCTCCCCGCCGGCCACCACCTCCGGCCCCAGCGCGAGGGCGGCCATCGCCAGCGCGCCGGCCACGAGCGCCACCACCGAGGCGCGCCGGCCCAGCCAGACCGCGCAGCCGACGGCGACGAGCAGCAGCGGCCAGCCCAGGAACGTGGTGAACTCGGCCGGGCCGGTGGTGAGCCGTACCGCCTCCGGGCTGCCGAACACCGTCAGCGCGGACAGACGGGTCCAGCCGACCAGGTCGGCGGAGAAGTAGGCGGGCGGGAAGATCCCGTCCGCGACGCCCTGCGGGCCGGCGAACTGCACCCACAGCGGATACGCCAGCACCGGCAGCGCCAGCCCGGCGGCGGCGAGCAGCCCACCGGCGAAGCCGGCACCGGCCCGGCGCAGCAGGTTCCGGTCGGCCAGCCCGAACGCGACAGCGGTCACCGCCAGCGTGAGCGCGGCGAGGAACAGCACCTCCTCGCCGACGAAGACCTGCACGGCGACGACAGCGGCGAGCCCGACCGTCGAGGACGCCATCCGGCGGCGGTCCGGGCCGTCCGGGCGACCGGCCGGGTCGGCGGCGCGCAGCAGCCGGACCACGAGCCAGACCAGCACCGGGACCAGCCACTGCGCGGTCATGTGCAGGTGTCCGTTGCTCTGCGAGACCATCCCCGGCCCGAAGCCGCAGAGCGCCGCGCCGAGTGCGGCCGCGAGCCGGCGGGCCCGCAGGAGGCGGGTGAACAGCAGGTACCAGGCGAGCGCGGTGGCGGCCATGTTCGCGGCGACGAGCAGGGCGAACGTCACCGGCGCCCCGAACGCCAGCGTGACCGGCGCGAGCAGCACGCCGAGCGCGACGACCGACGTGTTGGCCATCAGGTTGACCCCGTCCGGGGCGTTCAGCCGGCCGGTGACCAGGCTCAGCTCACCGCGCAGGGCACGGGCGTCCAGCGCCAGGAACCACTCGTACAGCGTCTGGTCGGCCGGGTTCAGGGCGAGCACCCGCGTGCCCGGCGCCGGCCAGAGGCCGTGGGTGAGCCACCCGGCGAGCGCGACGAACGCCAACCCGGCCAGCAGGTCCGCGCGGTGCCGCCGGACGGCGGCCGTCACCCGCCGCGTGACCGCCGCCGGGCGGGCCGCCCGGGCGTGATCGGGCCCGGGTGCCGTGCGGGCGGCGCTGGTCACGGCCTCGACCATAACGGCCGCACCCGTCGGGGTACGCCGCGTCGCGGCCGAGCCGCTACGGTGAGATCTGCACCCGCGCGTGTCGACGCGCCGGTGTCACCCGCCCGGGTGGTGGAACGGCAGACACGGCCGCCTTAAAAGCGGCTGCCGCAAGGCGTGCGGGTTCGACCCCCGCCCCGGGCACGTGAACTCTCAGGTTTCCCACAGCTAGCCGTGGCGCGCGCGATTGCGCCCACGTCTACCCTGGAGTAGCACGTCTTTCGTGCGATCGACCCCCTGAGGGAGGCCTGAGAAGTGAAGACCTCGAACCCGGTGCTCGCCCGGCTCGGCCAGGCGGCAGAGCGTGAGCGGGCGGCCGGGTACGCCCAGCCCGGGCCGTACGGTCAGCCCGGATACCCCCAGCAGTACCCGCAGCAGCAGTACCCCCAGCAGCCCTACGCCCAGCCCTACCCGGGCGGCTACGGCCAGCCGGTGGCCCCGCCCACCGTGACCCCGATGACCCTCGACGACGTGGTCGTCAAGACGGTCCTCATGCTCGCCATCCTCGGCGCCTCGGCCGCGGCGGCCTGGGTGCTCGTGCCGGACGCGCTCGCCGGCCCGGCCTGGATCGGCGCCGCGGTGGTCGGCCTGGTGCTCGGCCTGATCATCTCGTTCTCGCGGATGGCCAACCCGGCCCTCGTCGTGGCGTACTCGATCGTCGAGGGCGTCTTCGTCGGCATGGTCAGCAAGGCGTTCGAGTCGCTCTACGACGGCATCGTGCTCCAGGCGGTCGTGGCCACGTTCGGCGTCTTCTTCCTGATGGCGATGATCTACAAGGCGCGGATCATCCGGGCCACGCCGAAGTTCGCCCGGATCATCGTGTCGATCATGGCCGGTCTGTTCGGCGTGATGCTGGTCAACCTGGTGCTGGCGCTGTTCGGCGTGAACACCGGCCTGCGCGACGGCAGCCCGCTCGCGATCGGCTTCAGCCTGGTCTGCATCGTGGTGGCGTCGCTGAGCTTCGTGCTCAACTTCGCCGACATCGAGGAGGGGGTCCGGATGGGCCTCCCGCAGCGATACTCCTGGACCGCCGCCTTCGGCATCGTGGTCGGCCTGGTCTGGCTCTACATCGAGATCCTGCGGCTGCTCAGCTACTTCCAGGGCGACGACTGACATCACGCCCTCCCCGACGACGCCCGCCTGCCGCATCCGCGGCGGCGGGCGTCGCCGTTTCCCCGTCCCCGCCGCGCCGCCCGGGGCAGAGTGGGATCCGGGTACGTGGGCGGGAGGTGGTCACGGTGCGCAGTGCCAACCCGGTGCTGGACCGGCTGGACGACGTCGGCCGCGCCGAGCGGCAGGTGCTCGGGGCCGGCACCGCCGACGCGATGACTGTGGCCGACGTGGTCAGCCGGACCGTGGGTCTGCTGCTGGTCACCGGCGTCACGGCGGCGGTGTCCTGGGTGGTGGTGCCGCAGGCCGCGTGGATCCCCGCCGCACTCGCCGGAAGCGCGCTGGCGAGCCTGGCCCTGGTGCTCGTCATCTCGCTGAAGCAGATCACCAGCCCGCCGGTCATCGTCGGGTACGCGGTGCTCCAGGGGTTGCTGCTCGGGGTGGCCAGCCGCGCTTTCGAGATGGTCTACCCGGGGATCGTGGCGCAGGCGGTGGTCGGCACGTTCGGTGTCTTCCTCGGCATGGCGGTGCTCTACCGGGCCCGGCTGGTGCGCGCCACCCCGCGCCTGGCCCGGCTGGTCATCGGCACGCTCGTCGGGATCGTGGCGATCGGCCTGGTCAACCTGTTCGCGTACCTGTTCACCGGGCGGCAGGGGGTGGTCGTCTACAGCCTCAGTGATCGGGTGGGCTGGTTGCCGTACCTGTTCTCGGTGGTGGCGATCATCGCGGGCGCGCTCAGCTTCATCCTCGACTTCGACCTGGTCGAGCGGTCGGCCGCGAACCGGCTGCCCCGCCGCTACGCCTGGTACTGCGCCTTCGGTCTGCTGGTCGGGCTGATCTTCCTGTACTGGCAGATCCTCCGCCTGCTCAGCTATGTCCGCCGCTGACGGCGGCTCCGGACGCCTGTCGCGGCTCAGCCCGCGGCCGTCTGCTCGGGGCGCCTGTCGGCGTTGATGCCGGCTCCGGGCGCCTGTCGCCGCGTCGGGGCCTGGAGTCGCCGTAGACTCGGCGGCGATGAGCGCAGCGGAACTGGACCGGGCGGTGACCCTGCTGGTCCGACAGGTCGGGCACTGGCAGCAGCCGCGCTGGTCGGCCAAGGCCGACGGCGGCAACGTGTCCCGCGCCGACCTGGTGCACAAGCTGGTCCAGGAGATCGCCAATCTGGCCGCCGACGCGGCCGGTGAGCCGCGTCGCGAGGTGCCCCGCCTCCCCAGCGACCTGGCCCTGGCCGACCAGCTCCGCGTGGTGACCGCCGACCTGACGCTCGCCGCGCCCCCGGACCACGTCCTAGCCGAGGCCACCGCGCAGATAACCCGGACCCGCGCCGCCCTCTAGCCCCGCCCCGATCCCGTTGATCATGAGGTTGGCGGCGACAAAACGGACGCCGATCCCCGTCAACTTCATGATCGGCCGGGAAGAGGGGGACGGTCAGGGCTTCAGCCAGCGGCGTACCTTGCGGCGTCGTGAGCGGTCGCGCGCCCGCAGGACGGCCGGGCGGTCATGGCCGGCGGCCTCGGCCTGCCTCGCGTGCAGCAGGCCGTAGGTGAACGTGTTCTCGCCGTCGGCGTACGCCTGAAGGGCCTGCCGCCGCAGCACCTCCCGGGTGACCACCGAGTCCTGGTGGGTGCCGAGCAGATCCTGGAGCGCCTTGAACCGCTTCACCAGGCGGGCGGCCCGCTTGCCGGCGGCCGGTTCGCGCACCTCCACCGCGTAGCGGGCGGCCTTGAGCTTCTTGCGTGCCTCGTGCAGCGCGGCGTCCCCCTCCGGCCCGGTGATGGCGAGCGCCCGGTCCAGCCGGGTGTCGGCGCGGCCTACCGCCTTACGGATCCGGCGGTCCACCCACCGTCGGCCGACGTCGGCGGGCGGGGCGGCGGCCAGCCGGTCCAGGCGGGCCAGCAGTTCGGGGTAGCGGTCGGAGTCCAGCGCGGACCGCAGTGCGGTGGTCGCCTCGGCCCGGTCGGCGGCGAACCGTTCGCCGATCCGCGCCGCCACCGGACCGAGCACCAGCTCGTCCGGCAGCTCGTGCACCGCATCGGTGAGCCGCGCGGCCATCACCTGGGTGTCGCGGACCCGGCCCAGCTCCCCGCCGAGGCGGCGCAGCTCCGCCCGGACCGCTTCGCTCTCCCGGCGGTCCCACAGACCCCGGAAGGTCCGCAGCGTCGCCCGCAACCGGCGGGTCGCCACGCGCATGTCGTGGACCGCGTCCTCGTCCCCCTGGTACGCGGCCGCGTGGTTACCGACGATCGCGTCGAGCTGCGCCCGGACGTACGCGAGGACCGGTGCCGCCGGACCGTCCGGTTCCCGGTCGTGGAAGCGCTCGATCCGGCCGGCGACGGCCCGGTGCGACTTGCTGACCGCCACCTCACGGGCACCTGCCGCGCGCAGCCGCCCGCCGAGCGCGTCGAGCAGCGCCTCGTCGCCCTCGACCAGCTCGATCTCGATCTCGTGCCAGGTCCGCGCGGCGCCGTCCACCAGATCCTCGGACCGGACGTCGTCCTCGGCCACCTCGGCCAGCACCCGGCCGTCCGCGCCCAGCAGGCGGTGTTCGCGGCGCCGGTTGACCACCCGGGCCGCCGGTGCGACAGGGCGGCCGCGCGACGCGCCCCGGATCAGCGCGACCAGCTCGGGCGGCGGGCCGTCGTCGGACGCCCCGGCCGGGAACTGGTGCTCGACCCGGGCGCCACCGACCGCGCCGACCTTGAGATGCCAGCCCGCGTCGTGCCCGCCGGTACGCCGGCGCAGCGCGTGCCCGCTGCGCAGCAGGAGAAGGTCGTCGGTGTCCCAGTAGACGGCGTCCAGATCCGAGACGGTGGCGTCGGACATGGTCACGACGCCACCGCACCCGGTCAGGTCGGGCAGCCGGAAACCCTCGTCGCCGGAGTACTTGCGCTCACGTTCCACGACGGTCGCCATGCGGCCTCCCGTACCCGGCCCGCGCTCCGGCGAACCGGTCTCAGCTCAGTCGTTCGAGCACCATCGCCATGCCCTGGCCACCACCGACGCACATGGTCTCCAGACCGATGGTCTTGTCGTGCCACTCCAGCGCGTTGAGCAGCGTGCCGGTGATCCGGGCGCCGGTCATGCCGAACGGGTGGCCGACAGCGATCGCGCCACCGGCGACGTTCAGCTTCTCCTCCGGGATGCCGAGCTGCCGGTACGACGGGATCACCTGGGCGGCGAACGCCTCGTTGATCTCGACCAGGTCGACGTCGTCGATGGTCATGCCGGCCCGCTTCAGCGCCTGCTTCGACGCCTCGACCGGGCCCAGACCCATGATCTCGGGGGAGAGCGCTGTGACACCGGTGGAGACGATCCGGGCCAGCGGGGTGAGCCCCAGCTCGGACGCGCGCTCGGCGCTCATGATCACCACGGCGGCGGCGCCGTCGTTGAGCGGGCAGCAGTTACCCGCGGTGATCCGGCCGTCCGGGCGGAACACCGGCTTCAGACCGGCCACCGCCTCCAGGGTCACCCCGGCACGCGGGCCGTCGTCGGTGCTGACCACGGTGCCGTCCGGCGTGGTGACAGGGGTGATCTCGCGGGCCCAGAAGCCGTCCGCGATCGCCTTCTCGGCGAGGTTCTGGCTGCGGACGCCGAACGCGTCCATGTCCTCACGGGTCACGTCGTACACCTGGGCCAGGTTCTCCGCCGTCTGCCCCATGGCGAGGTAGATGTCGGGGAGTTGCCCGGCCTCGCGCGGGTCGGTCCACACCTCGGCGCCGCCCTGGGCGCGGGCCGCGGAACGCTCCCGCGCCTCGGCGAAGCGGGGGTTCTCCCAGCCGCCGCCGACGAGCGCCTGCGCCTCCGGTGGCAGCGTGTCCGAGTTGCCCCGGGCGTACCGGGAGACCATCTCCACACCGGCGGAGACGAACACGTCACCCTCACCGGCCCGGATCGCGTGCATCGCCATCCGGGTGGTCTGGAGCGAGGACGCGCAGTAGCGGGTCAGCGTGGCGCCGGGCAGGCCGTCGAGGCCCATCAGGGTGGCGACCACCCGGGCCATGTTGAAGCCCTGCTCGCCGCCGGGCAGACCGCACCCGAGGTAGAGGTCGTCGATGGTGGCGGGATCGAGCGCCGGAACCTTGTCGAGGGCGGCCTGGACGATGGTGGCGGCGAGGTCGTCCGGGCGGACCTCGCGGAGGGAACCCTTGAACGCGCGGCCGATGGGGGACCGGGCGGTGGCGACGATGACGGCGTCGCGGGGCGACTCAATCGGCATGAACCAACGTTAACGCGCGAGTAACATGCCCGGGAAGTCGCGAGGCGGGCGGGAAATGTCACCCCGTGGGCGGCTGCCGGCGGTGCCGGAACGCGACAGCAGCCGCCGCCTCGACCGCCGGGAGCAGGGCGTGCGCCCACACCCGGTAGCCGTCCGCCGACGGGTGGAAGCCGTCGCGGCACAGCGTGCCCGCGTCCGCGCGGAACACCGGACCGGTCTCGGTGCCCAGGTCGACAACGGTGCCGCCGGACTCCAGCACGGCCGCCGTCTGGGCCCGCGCCATCCGCCGCCCGGACCAGCCGAGCACCTGACGCAACGGTGCGGCGACCGCGCGTACCGCGCCGAGGTCGGGACACGTGCCCACGACCACCTCGACGTGCGCCTCCCGCAGCCGGCGTACCGCCGAGCCGAGGTAGGCCGCCGCGTCACCGGGCCGGGCCATCGCGGTGGCGTCGTTCGCCCCGATCAGCACCACCGCCACGTCCGGCGGCTCGCCGAGCAGCGCCCGGGCCACCTGGGTCGCCAGATCGGTGGCGCGCGAGCCGGAGACACCCACGCTGGACAGCTGCACCCGGCGGCCGGCCGGCCCCTCGGCCAGCAGGTTGGCGAGCTGACCGCCGATGGTGTCCTCGAACCGGTCGACGCCCACACCGAGCGCCGACGAGTCGCCCAGCAGCACCAGCCGCAGCGGCGGGGCGTCCGCACGGCCGACCGTCGCGCGCAGCACCAGACCAAGCTCGGGCTGGGCGTACTCGCGGGTGCGGGCGGCGATGGCCTGGCCGGCGAGGACCGCCGCGCCGCCCACCGTGCCCGCCAGCAGCGACAGGGCCGCGGCCCGGCCCCACCGGGCCACCTCGTTCCGCTCGCTCATGCCGTCACTCCGCTTCGCTCCGTGCCGCCATGAGGCACCTTTGCGCTGAGCCGGCCGATTCGCTCGCTGCGCTCGCTCATGCCGTCACTCCGCTTCGCTCCGTGCCGCCATGAGGCACCTTTGCGCTGAGCCGGCCGATTCGCTCGCTGCGCTCGCTCATGCCGTCACTCCGCTTCGCTCCGTGCCGCCATGAGGCACCTTTGCGCTGAGCCGGCCGATTCGCTCGCTGCGCTCGCTCATGCCGTCACTCCGCTTCGCTCCGTGCCGCCATGAGGCACCTTTGCGCTGAGCCGGCCGATTCGCTCGCTGCGCTCGCTCATGCCGTTCCCTCCAGCGTTGCCGAGTCGGCGGCGCTGCCGGTCGGGGGCACCGCGCCGACGCCGAAGAAGGCCCGCCGGCGAAGCTGCGCCCACCGCCCGCCCGGCCCGCGGTCGCGACCCCGGAGCTGGGCGCCGCTGACCTCCGTGCCGGCGTGCCGGGCCGCCTGGTGGGCGGCCTCCGGGAGCGACCGTACGCCTTCCACGCCGGGCAGGACAGGCCTGCGTTCCGGGACCGCGCCCAGCGCGGACAGCACGGTGGGCAGCAACGCCGCCGCGGCAATGGCGTACCCCTCGGCGGAGGGGTGGAACCGGTCCCAGGCGAACATTCGGCCGGGCTCGGCGGCGAACCGCGGCCCGAGCATGTCGCCAAGCGAGACGGTACGGCCGCCGGCCTCGACCACTGCCACCGTCTGCAGGGCCGCGAGCTGGCGGCTCCAGCGCCGGGCCAGCCAGCGCAGGGGCGGCTGGATCGGCCGGATCGTGCCCAGGTCGGGACAGGTGCCGACAACCACCTCGCAACCGGCCGCCCGGAGCGTGCGGACCGCGTCGACCAGGTAGCGCACTGCCACCGAGAACGGTGTGCGGTTGGTGACGTCGTTGCCGCCGACCAGGATCACTGCGACGTCCGGCTCGACCTCGAGGGCGGACTCGACCTGCGGTTTCAGCCCGGACGACAGCGCGCCGACGACGGCGAACCGGTGCAGCCGGACCGGCCGGTGCAGGCGGCGGGACAGCCCGGTGGCCAGGAGCGAGCCCGGTGTCTCCCGGCGCCTGTGCACGCCGTACCCGGCCGCTGAGGAGTCGCCCAGGACGACCATGGTGACCGGCGGGCCGGGCAGTTTCGCGCCGTACACACCGTCGCAGCGCGGCGGCGGCGCCTGGGCCATCGGGATGGTGCGGCGGGCCTGCCGGGCCTGGCCGAGCAGCACGCCGCCGGTGGCGGCGGTGGCCGCCACCGTGGCGCCCGTGCCGATCGCCGCGAGGCGGGCGATCTGCCGGGCGCGCTGCCGGCGGACCGGCGCGACGGAACCAGCGTCCCCCATGAGCCGACAGTATCGCGCCGGTACGACCACTGCTGTCCGTGATCGGATGGCTGGGCGCTGCCCCGATTGGGTACCGATGGGGGCAGCGGACGCGGGCTTGCCGCCGGGCCGCACCATGGTCGAGCGGAGAGGGGCGAAATCATGGGGAAGACGTTGAAGCGCAGTGCCGCGTTCGCCGCACTGGCCCGGGCGCTGGCGGCGGGCACGCGGGGCGGGCCGTCGCTCGGGGCCCGGCTGGCGGCGCTGCCGCGGATGATCCGCGCGACCACCAGGGGCGAGTACGACGGCGGCCTGCGCCTGGCGCTGATGGCCGGGGCGACGGCGTACATCGTCTCCCCGATCGACCTGCTGCCGGAGATCCCGCTGGCGATCTTCGGGCTGGCCGACGACGCCGTCATGGTCACCTGGCTGGCGGGCAGCGTGCTCGCCGAGACCGAGCGGTTCCTGGAGTGGGAGGCACGTCGCAGCTCCGTCATCCCCGGGCACGTGGTGCCCTGACGGCACGTACGCTGGTCGGCGAACTGACGGCTGACCGACCGCCCCACGACGGCGGCGCGACGAAGGGCACAACGAGGTGCAGTACTACGACAACGTCGTCGAGCTGATCGGCAACACCCCGCTGGTACGCCTGCGCAACGTCACCGAGGGCATCCAGGCCACCGTGCTGGCGAAGGTGGAGTACGTCAACCCGGGCGGCTCGGTCAAGGACCGGATCGCGCTGCGCATGGTGGAGGACGCCGAGAAGGCGGGCATCCTGCGGCCGGGCGGCACGATCGTGGAGCCGACCAGCGGCAACACGGGTGTCGGGCTGGCCCTGGTGGCCCAGCTCAAGGGCTACCGCTGCGTCTTCGTCTGCCCGGACAAGGTCAGCCAGGACAAGCAGGACGTGCTGCGCGCGTACGGTGCCGAGGTGGTCGTCTGCCCGACCGCCGTCGCGCCGGAGGATCCGCGCTCCTACTACAACGTCTCCGACCGGCTGGCCCGGGAGATCCCCGGCGCGTGGAAGCCCAACCAGTACAGCAACCCGGCCAACCCGCGCTCGCACTACGAGACCACCGGCCCGGAGCTGTGGCAGCAGACCGAGGGCAGGATCACCCACTTCGTCGCGGGCGTCGGCACCGGCGGCACCATCTCCGGCATCGGCCGCTACCTCAAGGAGGCGTCCGAGGGCCGGGTCAAGGTGATCGGCGCGGACCCGGAGGGCTCGGTCTACTCCGGCGGCACCGGCCGGCCGTACCTGGTCGAGGGCGTCGGTGAGGACTTCTGGCCGGAGACGTACGACCGGAAGATCGCCGACGAGATCGTCGAGGTGTCGGACAAGGAGTCCTTCGAGATGACCCGCCGGCTGGCCCGCGAGGAGGGACTGCTGGTCGGCGGCTCCTGCGGCATGGCCGTGGTGGGCGCGCTGGAGGTGGCCCGCAAGGCCGGCCCGGACGACGTGATCGTGGTGCTGCTGCCGGACGGTGGCCGGGGCTACCTGTCGAAGATCTTCAACGACAGGTGGATGGCCCGGTACGGCTTCCTGGACGACTCGGGCACCGAGCCCACTGTCGCGGACGCGCTCGCCGGCAAGCCCGGCGGCCTGCCCGAGCTGGTGCACGTTCACCCGACCGAGACGGTCCGCGACGCCATCGACTACATGCGCGAGTACGGCGTCTCCCAGCTCCCGGTGCTCAAGGCCGAGCCGCCGGTGGTGACCGGCGAGGTGGCCGGCTCGATCGCCGAGAGGGACCTGCTCGACGCCCTGTTCACCGGCCAGGCCCACCTGCACGACACGATCGAGCGGCACATGGGCGAGCCGCTGCCGATGATCGGCGGCGGCCAGCCGGTGAGCGAGGCGGTCGGACTGCTGGAGAAGTCCGACGCCGCGCTGGTGCTCGTCGACGGCAAGCCCAAGGGCGTGCTGACCCGGCAGGACCTGCTCGCCCACCTCGGCGCCCGCTGACCTGCCTGTAAGGAAGGGCCCCTTGTTAACACTCAGTGTTAACAAGGGGCCCTTCCTCTACCGGAGGCGTTAATAGGGGGCCCTTCCTTACAAGCGGCGGGCGTAGCGGAGCTGGGGGACGAGCACCTGGCCGATGTGCTCGTCCCGCTGATCACCAGTGGCGGCCCAGCCGCCGCGCTCGTAGAACCCGCGTGCGTGGGTGTTGTCCCGCAGCACCCACAGCGCCGCGCGGGTCCAGCCCCGGGCCCGCATCGCGTCGAGCGCGTCCACCATCAGCGCCCGCCCGGTGCCCCGGCCCCGCTCGGACGGCTCCAGGTGGATCGCGTTGAGCAGCCCGGTCGCCGGGTCGCCCCCGTCGTCCGGCCCGAGGTAGCTGAACCCCACCAGCCGCCCGTCCCGCTCGGCCACGGTCATTCGGTGGTCGGCACCCTCCCAGGTCAGCCGTTCCACCCAGTAGCGGCCCATCGCCTCGGGCGTCGGGTCGGCGAGCGCCTCGGGCGGCAGGAACGGCGAGTACGCCGCCACCCGGGAGCGCTGGTGCAGGGCGCCGACCGCCATCAGGTCGGCCTCGGTCGCGGAACGTAGGGATATCGTCACCCGGGCGACGGTACCCGCCGGGGCGGCACCTGCACCGTCTGGAGATCCTCGGCGATCACCAGATCACCGGAGAAGTGCTCGCGCGCCTCGTCGTGGAACCGGCGCGGGTCGGCGTACCGCTGGGAGAAGTGGGTGAGCACGAGCGTGCGTACCCCCGACTCGGCCGCCACCCGCGCGGCCTGGCCGGCGGTGAGGTGCCCGACCTCGGCGGCGAGCGCCGCCTCCGACTCCAGGAACGTCGACTCGATCACCAGCAGGTCGGCGTGCTCGGCCAGCGCGTACACGCCGTCGCAGAGCCCGGTGTCCATCACGAAGGCGAACCGCTGCCCCGGCCGGGTCACACTCACCTCGTCCCGGGTCACGCGACGCCCGTCGCGGTCCAGGTGCCCGTCGCGCAACAGCCGCCCCACGTCGGGACCGGCGATGCCGTACGCGGCCAGCCGCTCCGGAAGCATCCGGCAGCCGTCCGGCTCGACCAGGCGATAGCCGTACGTCTCGATCGGGTGCCGCAGCCGGCGGGCCTCCAGCGTGCCGATGCCCAGCGTGATCCGCTGCCCGTCGGCGTCGATCGGCTCGACTGCCAGCTCGGCGGTCTCGTAGAAGCTGGACGCGTGTCTCAGCCGGGCGAAGTACTCCGCGCCGCCGGCCGGGAAGTGCACCGCCACCGGGCGCGGTACGCGGTCCAGCGAGAGCCGCTGGATCATGCCGGGCAGGCCGAGGCAGTGGTCGCCGTGGAAGTGGGTGACGCAGATCCGGGTCAGGTCGGTGGCGGTGATCCCGGTGTGCAGCATCTGCCGCTGGCTGCCCTCGCCCGGGTCGAAGAGGATCACCTCGTCGTCCCAGCGCAGCAGGTAGCCGTTGTGGTTGCGCTGCCGGGTCGGGGCCTGGCTGGCCGTACCGAGCACCACCAGCTCACGCATGGACACGGCATCCTCCGGAGCGCATAAAGCGACCCCCGGGGCTTCCGCGCTCGCGCGCGGGCCGGCTGGACTGGGCCGGCACCCCGGGGGTCGGGTGGCTGTCGTGGTTTCGCCGCACCGCTGCCACACGGTCTCGACGATCCTGCAGGTGCCCGCCTCGCGGCGGACGAGATTTCACTGTCGAGGACAGCGGCTAGCGGACAGCCACCTCACGAGTCCGATTGCTATACAAGTCTGGACCACCTCCTTTCCCGTGTACCGCCACGCTATCCACTTCGCGGCGGCCGCGGCAACGGATTTCGATCACAGGTGTCAGTCCAGGCCGATCGGGCCCTCGCGCGGGCCTTCCTCGTGGGCCGGCTGCACCGCCAGCGACGGGAAGTCGGCCAGATCGCCCTCCGGCTCGGCGTCCCACTCGGGGAAGACCAGCGGGCTCTGCAGGTAGAGGCAGAGCAGCTGGGTGAGCTGGTGCAGGCCGTCGAGGTGGGTGCGCTCGTGGCCGTGGGTGGCGTCCACGCCGAACCCGAGCAGCGCCACCCGGGCGTGCGCCCCGGCCTCGACCGCCGCGGCCACGTCCGAGCGGTAGTAGTCGAACACGTCCCGGACCAGGTCGACGCCGTGCTCCTTGGCGATCGAGGCCAGGTTGCGGGTCAGGTGGTAGTCGAACGGGCCGACCCCGTCGCCCATCGCCAGCGTCGCCGCGGTCTCCCGGGACTGCTGACCCGGCGCGACGACCGCCGCGTCAACCGAGACGATCTCCGCGACGTCCGGGTCCAGCCCGTGGCTCGCGCCGTGGCCGATCTCCTCGGTGACGGTGACCAGCAGATGCGCGGTGACCGCCGGGGTGACACCGGCGTCGACCATCGCCTTGAACGCGGTCAGCACCGACGCCACGCCCGCCTTGTCGTCCAGGTGCCGGGACTTGACGTACCCGTTCGGGGTGATGGCCGGGTTGGGCAGGAACGCGACGAAGTCCCCGGCGTCGATTCCCAGCGCCCGCAGCCCGGCCTCGTCGTGCACCGGCTCGTCCACCCGCACCTCCACCAGCTCCCAGCCGACGCCCTGGAGGTCGACCGCCTCGTTGTAGCGGTGGCCGCTCGCCTTCAGGGGCAGCACCTGGCCGGTGACGACCCGGTCCAGGTCGTCGGTGAAGATCCGCACGTGGGCGCCCTCGGCGAAGCGGGCGCTGTGCGTACCGATCGGGTTGATCTCCAGCCGGCCGTTCTCCTTGAGCCGCTTCACCATGCCGCCGATGGTGTCGGTGTGCACCACCACGGCCCGGTCGGCGCCGGTCGACCGGGGGCCGGGGAGGCAGGCGCTCAGCGCCCCGCGACGGGTCAGCGTCGAGCTGATCCCGATCGCGGAGAGCCGCTCGCCCACGTACTGCTGGATGTGGTCGGTGCGCCCCGACGGGCTGGGGATCTCCAGCAGCTCCACCAGCACCTGGCGGAGGTAGTCGAGATCGAGCTTGAGCGGTTGGGGTTTGCGTGCGGTCATGCCCCAGAGCCTGCCGCACCGGCAGGCGACCAGAGTCGCTGCGGTGCCCGGGTACCCGGGAAGAGCAGGTCGACGAAGCGCTCGGCGGTCGGCTGCGGCTCGTGGTTGGCCAGTCCGGGACGCTCGTTCGCCTCGATGAACACGTGTTCCGGCTGGTCCGGGGCGGGGACCAGCAGGTCCAGCCCGGTGACCGGGATGTCCAGCGCCCGGCTCGCGGTGACGCACGCCTCGGCGATCGCCGGGTGCAGCTCGGCGGTCACGTCGTGGATCGTGCCGCCGGTGTGCAGGTTGGCCGTCCGGCGGACCGCCAGCACCTCGCCCTCCGGGAGCACGTCGTGCATCCGGTACCCGGCCTCCGCCACCACCTCGCGGGTCATGTCGTCGATGGGGATGCGGGACTCGCCGCCGGTGGCTGCCGCCCGGCGCCGGCTCTGCCGCTCGATCAGCTCGGTGATGTCGTGCACGCCGTCGCCGGTGATCTGCGCCGGCCGGCGTACCGCGGCGGCCACCACCTCGTGGTCGATCACCACGACCCGCAGGTCGTCGCCCGCGCGCAGCTCCTCGATCAGCACGTCCGGGCAGAACCGGCGGGCCAGCTCGACGGCCGCGGTCAGGGCTTCCGGCGTACGCACGCCGACGGTGATCCCGTTGCCCTGCTCGCCCCGCGCCGGCTTGACCACCACCGGGCCCACGTCGTCCAGGAACGTGACGTCGTCGGGCTCGCCGGTGGCGGTGCGACCGCGCGGCACCGACAGCCCCGCCTCGGTGAGGATGCGCCGGGTAACCCGCTTGTCGTCGCAGCGGCTCATCGCCACCGCCGAGGTCAGCTCCGACAGCGACTCGCGGGTGTGGATGGTCCGGCCGCCGGTGGTCAGCTTCAGCTCACCCCAGTGCGGGTCGGTCACCTCGACCCGGATGCCGCGGCGCATCGCCTCGTCCGCGACGATCTTCGCGTACGGGTTCAGCTCGTCGTACCCCTCGGGCATGGCGGGCAGGAACAGGCGCTCGTTGATCGGGTTCTTCCGCTTGACGCAGAGCGTGCCGGTGCGGTGGAAGCCGAGCCGCTCGTACAGCCGGATCGCGCCCGAGTTCTCGGCCAGCACGGACAGGTCCACGAACGCCCGTCCGCGCCCGTCGAGCCGGTCCGCGAGCGCGGTCAGCAGCGCCTGCCCGGTGCCGGGCGGGGCGGTGTTGAAGTCCACGGTCAGGCACCACAGGCTGGCGCCGTTCTCCGGGTCGTCGAAGACCGCGACGTGGTCCACGCCGGTGATGGTGCCGACCACCTCACCGGTGGCGTCCTCGGCCACCAGGTGCAGGAACCGGTTCGTGCCGGCGTTGTCCACCAGCACCTCGACCGGGGCGGTGACCATGCCGTTGCGCGCGTAGATCCGGTTCACCGCCTCGGCGTCGGCGGCGTCGCGCAGCGGCCGGACGGTCAGCCCGGGCACCTCGCCGCCCTCGGTGGCGGCGGGCCGCTTCTCGCCCAGCGGCAGCCGGTAGGTCAGCGACGGGTCGATGAACAGTTCGTCCGGCAGCCGGGACACCAGCACGTGCGGGTCGCGCAGGTAGATGCAGATGTCCCGGGCGCCGACCGCTTCGGAGCGCAGCACGTCGGCCACGTGCACCTGGTCGTCGAACGTCTGCCCGAACACCAGCCGGCCCCAGCCGCAGTCCAGCACCACGCCCGAGGCGTCGGTGGACGCGGTCTCCGGCTGTCGCGGCTCCGGCGTACCCGGTGCGATCGGGTCGCCGCCCGGGCCAGTGCGTTCCCGGCGCCGGCCCAGCACCCGTTCCCGGTCGGTTCGCGCCGTTCCGGTGGCGAGAGTGTCCGTCATGGTCAGTCGATTCCGTGGCTCTGGAGCCACATTTCCAGGAGTCCCAGTTGCCACAGCTTGTTTCCGTTCAACGGGGTCAGTTCGGCGTTCGGGTCGGCGAGCAACGCGTCGACGTAGTCGGCGCGGAACAGGTCACGCCGGCGCGCCTCCGGGGCGGTGAGCGCGTCGCGTACCCGGTCGAGAAGCTTGCCCTCCAGGTGGGTGAGGCCGGGCACCGGGAAGTAGCCCTTGGGCCGGTCGATGACCTCGTGCGGCAGAACCCGGCGGCCGATCTCCTTGAGCACGCCCTTGCCGCCCTGGGCCAGCTTCAGCTCCGGCGGGCAGCTCGCGGCCAGCTCGACGAACTCGTGGTCGAGGAACGGCACCCGGGCCTCCAGGCCGTGCGCCATGGTCATGTTGTCGACCCGCTTCACCGGGTCGTCGGTCAGCATGACCTGGGTGTCGATCCGCAGGCCCGCGTCGACTGCGGTCTGCGCCCCCGCGCGGCCCAGGTGCGCGGCGACGAACTCCCGCGCCGGGTCGCCCTCGGCCAGCCACGCCGGGTTGAGCACCCGGGCCAGTCCGGCCGCGTCGCGGTCGAAGAACGCCTTCGCGTACGTCTCGAGCGCCTGCTCCCGGTCCACCCCGGCGAGCGGCGGGTACCAGTGGTAGCCGCCCAGGATCTCGTCCGCGCCCTGACCCGACTGCACCACCTTGACGTGCCGCGCGACCTCCTGGCTGAGCAGCCAGAACGCCACGCAGTCGTGGCTGACCATGGGCTCGCTCATGGCCGCGACGGCGGCCTCCAGCGGCGGCAGCAGGTCACCGGTGGGCACCCGGATCTGGTGGTGGTCGGTGCCGAACGTCTTCGCGACCAGGTCGGAGTAGACGAACTCGTCGCCCTCCCGGCCGCCGACCGCGTCGAAGCCGATGGAGAACGTGGCCAGGCCGGACCGGGCCTGCCCCTCACCGGCGAGCAGCGCGACCACCAGGCTGGAGTCGAGGCCGCCGGAGAGCAGCACGCCCACCGGCACGTCGGCCACCATCCGGCGGCGTACGGCGGTGGTCAGCGAGTCGAGCAGCGCGTCCTGCCAGTCCCGCTCGGACCAGCCGGCCCGCTCGGCGTTGCGGCCGAAGGACGGATCCCAGTACACCCGCTCGTGGGTGGAGCCGTCCGCCTCGTACACCCGGACCGTGGCCGGCGGAAGCTTGGTGACGCCGGCCAGGATGGTGCGCGGCGGCGGCACGATGCTGTGGAAGCTCAGGTAGTGGGCGAGCGCCACCCGGTCGATGGTGGTGTCGATGCCGCCACCGGCGAGCAGCGCCGGCAGGGTCGAGGCGAACCGCACCACGCCGGGGCTCTCGGCCAGGTAGAGCGGCTTGATGCCGAGGCGGTCCCGGGCCAGCACCAGGCGGCCGGTGTCGCGCTCGCTGATCGCCACCGCGAACATGCCGATCAGGTGGTCGACGAAGTCGAGCCCCCACTCGGCGTACGCCTTGACCACGACCTCGCTGTCGCCGGACGAGAAGAACCGGTGGCCCTTGGCCTGGAGTTCGGCGCGCAGCTCCCGATAGTTGTAGATGCAGCCGTTGAAGACACCGGTGAGCCCGGCGGCGGCGTCCACGATGGGTTGGCCGCTCGCCGCGGACAGGTCGATGATCTTCAGGCGCCGGTGTCCCAGCGCGGTCGGGCCCTGCGACCAGACGCCGCTGTCGTCGGGCCCTCGGTCACTCATCGTGGCCGCCATCCGCTCCACGGCCGAGACGTCGGCGCGTGAACCGTCACGGCGGAACTCTCCCGCAAGTCCGCACATACGAGCCAATGCTGCCAGAGCTTGTTGCAGTTCGCCTGTTGAGACGATGACGAACGTGTGACAGCTTGCTACGATGCGCCGTCACGCAGGGTGGTTGCCTGTCATGCCTTCGGTTCCTGCCCTCCATGCCCGGATGCCGGAAACCCGGCCCCGTTCCGGTGTGAGGAACACCGCACAGACCGCCTCGCGTGCCCCGGCGTCTTCAGCTTGGCCGATCTTGCACTTTGGTGCCCCGCAATCCTCGCGAACCAGACAATCTGCGGGCCCAAGGTGCAAGATCGCGTGTGCGGGGGTGCTGCCGACACGGTGATCGGCCTTTCCCAGTCAACTCATCACCCCGAACCGTCGGACCTCCTGGGGCCAGCCGCATGCTTCCGCGATCTTGCCGGCCCACATCCGGGCCGTTTCCTCGTCGGCCACGTCCACCACGGTCAGCCCGCCCAGCCACTCCTTGGTTTCGACGTAGGGCCCGTCGGTGAACATCAACGCGCCGCTCGTGGCGTCGGCACTGAAGACGGGGCCGTCTTCCTCCAGTCCCCCGGCGAACACGTAGGCCCCGGCTGCCTTGATCTCGTCCACGACCGCCGCGGCGAGTGGCCCACGCCCGCGAAACCACTCCTCGGTGTGGTCACCAACCCACTGCTGGTTAAAGTAGATGAGGTACTCGGCCATGTCTGCTCCCTCGTCCCGGGCGGACCCGTCGTCCACTCCATCTTCACCACGAACGGCGTCGGGCGGACACGACACTCAGCCGGAAACTTCCAGACCCCAACACGGAACAAGGCCACCGGGTCGGAACCCGGTGGCCTTGCCAGTTACCGCAACAGGTGGTCAGTCAGCGGCGCTGGACGTGCGGGCCACCCCGACCGGGCAGCTCAGCCCGTTCGGGCCGTGGTTGCAGTAGCCGTTCGGGTTCTTCGTCGGGGCCAAATACTGCTGGTGGTAGTCCTCGGCGAAGTAGTAGTCGCCGAGCGGCGCGATCTCGGTGGTGATCTCGCCCTTGCCGGCCCGCGCCACGATCGGCGCGAACGCGTCCCGCGACGACTTCGCCGCGGCCAGCTGCTCGTCGGTCGTGGTGTAGATGGCCGAGCGGTACTGGGTGCCCACGTCGTTGCCCTGGCGCATGCCCTGGGTCGGGTCGTGGTTCTCCCAGAAGACCTTGAGCAGGTCCTCGTAGGCGATCTTCGACGGGTCGTAGACCACCTGGACCACCTCGGCGTGCCCGGTCATGCCCGAGCAGACCTCCTCGTACGTCGGGTTGGTGGTGTACCCGCCCGCGTAACCGGCGGACGTGGTGATCACGCCGGGGAGGGTCCAGAACAGCCGCTCGGCGCCCCAGAAGCAGCCCATGCCGAAGACGGCGACCTGCGCGCCCTCGGGGAACGGGCCCTTCAGCGTCGACGGCAGCACCTCGTGCCGGTCGGCGATCGGCATCGCGATCGGGCGGCCCGGCAGGGCCTGGTCAGGAGAGATCATCTCGGCCTTCATGCGGCGGAGGAACACGGTGGGACTCCTCTCTTGGCTTTCCCAGCGTGTGCAACAGCGTCGGCCCTTGCTTCCTTACCCGCCCACGCCGGCGTCAGGCCAGCGCCGCCGAGATCCGCCCGGCGAACTCCGTCGCCTCGGCGTCGTCGGCGTAGCGGGTACGCGGCCAGAAGAAGCCGCGCAGCCCGTCGCCCTTGGTGCGGGGCACGACGTGCGTGTGCAGGTGCGGTACGGACTGGGACACCCGGTTGTTCATCGCCACGAACGTCCCACCGGAGCCCAGACCGGTCTCCACGGCGACGGCGATCCGCTGCACCAGCCGGAAGTAGCCGGGCAGCGCATCTGCCGGCAGGTCGGACAGGGTGACCAGGTGCGTGCGGGGCACCACCAGCACGTGGCCCTTGAACACCGGCCGGGTGTCGAGGAACGCGACCCCGTCCGGCTCGTCGGTCACCCGGAAGGCCGGCACCTCGCCCGCCACGATCCCGCAGAACACGCACCCGCTCACGACCCCACCCCAGGCCCCACCCGGCCACCCCACCTCCGGCCGAGCGCGATCATGAGGTTGGCGGCGACAAATCGGACCGCGACCACCGTCAACCTCATGATCGACGAGAAAGCCGGCAGTGGGTCCGCGCCGCCACCAGAGGCAGCGGCAGCGCGGTTGCGGTGGCGAAGTCGATGTCGCGGGACGGCCGGCTCACGAGATCGTGCGCGGCGAGTGCATAACCACCGGCGAGCACCAGACCGAGGTCGTCACCGGCGCGGAATCCGACGTGCAGCAGGCGTGTGTGCAACTCGTCCACGGCTAGGCCGCCAGGCCCGGCATCCTGCTCTCCCAGAGGCGGATCACCCGGTGCGCGGTCAGCTTGCGGATGCGGGACCAGTCCTGCCGGAGAAGCGCCGGATTGACGTACCGGACGATGTCCTCGCGCTGCCCGCAGTCCATCAGCGTGCGGTAGAGCGTGAGCCGCTGCCCGCTGTCGTCGACGTCGAACTCGGTGAGACCGGACCACGCGAGGCGGATCGGCAGGGTGACCCGGCCGTGCTCGGGCCCCTTGAGGTCGTCCAGGCACGTGGGGATCCGGTCGGCGACGCCGTGCAGGCGGGAGGGGAGCGCCCCGGTCGTACTCACCGGCCCAGTATGACCGACCGCCCCGACACCTTCGCGGTTGTGACTCGCGCCGGGTTGGCGGGAGCGCGGCCGGGCGGCGGGCTAACGTCTGCGGCATGAGCCACGGCTTCGAGACACTCGCCATCCACGCCGGTCAGGCCCCGGAGGCCCGCACCGGCGCGGTGATCCCGCCGATCTACCAGACCAGCACGTACGCGCAGGACGCCGTCGGCGCGCCGCGCGAGGGCTACGAGTACAGCCGCTCCGGCAACCCCACCCGCGACGCGCTCCAGGAGTGCCTGGCGGCGCTGGAGGGCGGCCCGGTGGCGCTCGCCTTCGCCAGCGGCCTGGCCGCCGAGGACACGCTGCTGCGGACCATCTGCAAGCCGGGCGACCACGTGGTGATCCCGGACGACGCGTACGGCGGCACCTACCGGCTGTTCGCCAAGGTGGCCGAGCGCTGGGGCCTGGCGTACACCCCGGCGAAGGTCTCCGACCCGGACGCCGTGCGTGCCGCGATTCGCCCCGGCACCACCAGGATCGTCTGGGTGGAGACGCCGACCAACCCGCTGCTCGGCATCGCCGACATCGCCGCGCTCGCCGCGGTGGCGCACGACGCCGGTGCGCTGCTGGTGGTCGACAACACGTTCGCCTCGCCGTACCTCCAGCAGCCGATCGCGTTCGGCGCAGACGTGGTGGTGCACTCCACCACCAAGTACGTCGGCGGACACTCCGACGTGGTCGGCGGCGCGCTCGTCGCGGCGGACCGCACGCTCGGCGAGGAACTGCGCTACCACCAGAACGCGATGGGCGCGGTCAACGGCCCGTTCGACGCCTGGCTCACCCTGCGCGGCATCAAGACCCTCGGGGTACGGATGGACCGGCACTGCGACAACGCCGAGCGGATCGCGGCCTACCTGGACGGACATGCCAAGGTCGCCCAGGTCGTCTACCCGGGCCTGCCCTCGCACCCGGGCCACGAGGTGGCCGCCAAGCAGATGCGCCGGTTCGGCGGCATGATCTCGTTCCGCGCGGCGGGCGGCGAGGAGCACGCCGTGGAGATCTGCAACCGGGCCCGGCTGTTCGTGCTCGCCGAGTCGCTGGGCGGCGTCGAGTCCCTGATCGAGCACCCGGGCCGGATGACACACGCGAGCGCTGCGGGCTCGCCGCTTGAAGTTCCCGGCGATCTCGTGCGACTGTCTGTCGGCATCGAGACGGTCGACGACCTGCTCGCCGATCTGGAGCAGGCCCTGGGCTGACCGCTGGCTGGGGAGGGTGGCAGTGCCGGACATCTTGCCGACGACCTGGGTCGGGACGACCGCGAAACAGATCGCCCGGGCGGTACGCCGTGGCGACGTCTCCGCCACCCAGGTCGTCGCCGACCACCTGGACCACGTCGCCCGGGTCGACGCCGAACTGGGCGCGTTCCGCACGCTACGCGGCGGCGAGGCGATCACCGAGGCGGAGAAGGTCGACGAGCAGGAGGAACTGGCGAACCTGCCGCTGGCCGGGGTGCCGGTGGCGGTCAAGGAGAACACGCCGGTGGCCGGCCTGCCCACCTGGAACGGGTCGGCTGCGATGCGTACCGAGGTGGCGGAGGCCGACCACGAGGTGGTCCGGCGGCTGCGCGGCGCGGGCGCTGTCATCCTCGGTGTGACCCGGATGCCGGAGCTGGGTCTGTGGGCCCTCACCGACGACGACACCGCCGTCACCCGCAACCCGTGGGACCTGGCGCGTACCCCCGGCGGCTCGTCCGGCGGCGCTGCCGCCGCGGTGGCCGCCGGGCTGGTGCCGATGGCCCACGGCAACGACGGCCTCGGGTCGATCCGCATCCCGGCGGCCTGCTGCGGCCTGGTCGGGCTCAAGCCCGGCCGGGGCGTGGTGCCCTGCCAGCTCGGCGCGGACGACTGGTTCGGCCTCACCGAGCACGGCATGCTGACCAGCACCGTCGCCGACGCGGTGGTCGGCTTCTCGGTGCTGGCCGGACGCCGTCCGGACAAGCTGGTCCCGCCGGAGCGGCTGCGGGTGGGCGTCTCGCTGCGCTCGCCGGTACGCGGGGTCTCGCCGGACGCGCCGAACCGGGACGCGGTCGCCGCCGCCGGCCGGCTGCTGGCCGCCGCCGGTCACGACACCGTGCCCGCCGACCCGGTCTACCCGACCCGGCTCGGCCTCCAGGGCATCGCCACCTGGTTCGCGGCGGCCGCCGCCGACGTGCGCGCCGCCGGGGTGGCGCCGCGTCGACTTCAGCGACGCAGCCGCCGGCACGTCATGCTCGGCGAGTGGGCACAGCGCCGGGGGTACGTGCGGGAGGCCGACCGGGCCGCCTGGCGCGAACGGTCGGTGCAGTTCTTCGCCGACAACTCGGTCGACCTGCTGCTCACCCCGGCGCTGGCCGGGCCGCCGCCGGAGGCCGCCGGGTGGTCCGGCCGCTCCTGGCTGGCGAACATGTCGACGAACATCAGGTACGCCCCGTACGCGGCGCCGTGGAACATCGCCGGGCTGCCGTCGATCGTGGTGCCGGTCGGCCGTCGTCCGGACGGACTGCCGGTGGGCGTGCAGTTCGTCGGCCCGCCCGGCTCCGAACTGCTGCTGCTCGGAGTCGCCGGCCAGTTCGAGATGCAGGCGCCGTGGACCCGGCACGCCCCCGGCTATCCGCGCGTCGGAACGGGGTCGCCGACCACCGCGTGATCGTCTAGCGTGTGCGCACCCCTGTCGCGCACACCATCTCGGACGGTCCCCGATGCACTGCCAGACCTGCGGGGACGCCACGTCCCCGGCCTATGAGGAGTGCCAGCGCTGCGGCACCCGCGTCGGTCAGCCCGCCGTGAGCCCCGGCGTGCCCACGTACGGCGTACGCGGACTGGCCGTGGCTGGCGCGTCCGCGGTCGGCGCCGCCACCCTGTGCTACCTGCTCACGGCCCTGTTCCCGCTGGTGGGTGTGCGGATGGCCCGCTCGGCCGCCGAGCAGCTCGACCGGGACGTGCTGCTCGGCGCGGTGCTGGCCGAGGTGTTGTTCACCCTGCCCTACCTGCTCGCCCTGCTGACCGCGGGGACGCTCGTGGTGATCTGGACCTGGCGGGCGCGCAAGAACCTGGACGCGTTCCCGGGCGCCGTGCCGAACCTGAGCCCGGCGTGGGCGATCGCCGGCTGGCTGGTGCCGTTCGCCAACTTCGTCGTGCCGGCCCGGGTGCTCGCCGACCTGCTCCGCAACAGCGTCTGGCAGCGGCGCCAGTCGTGGCTGGTCGGGGTGTGGTGGGCGAGCTGGCTGGTGTTCCTGATCGGTGACCGGTTCGTCGCGCGGGCCGAGCAGCAGCGTTACGACCGGCTGACCGAGCTGCCCCGCAACGACGCGGAGTTCGCCACGTACGTGCGCTTCTACGAGGACGCGCTCGCGCCCCGGCTGGTGCCGGCGGTGGCCTGCCTGGTCGCCGGCATCGCATTCGTCGTGCTGCTCCGCCGGATCTCCGCCGCCCAGCAGGACCGGCTCTCCCGGGCCGTGCTGGCGTGGCCCGGCCGGCCGGTCTGGCCCGGTCAGCCGGGTTGGCCCGCGCCCGCCGCGCCGATGCCGGTTGCGCCGACGTCGCCGCAGGTTCCGCCCACCCCGGGTGGCACGATCGGGGCATGACGGAACTGGTCGGTCTCGCCGACGTACAGGCCGCGCGGGAACTGCTCGCCGGTGTCACCCGTACCACCCCGCTGGAGCCGTCGCGCCCGCTCAGCGCCGCGCTCGGCGGGCCGGTCTGGCTCAAGTGCGAGAACCTCCAGCGCGCCGGGTCGTACAAGGTGCGTGGCGCGTACGTGCGGATCTCCCGGCTCTCGGCCGAGGAGCGGGCCCGCGGCGTGGTCGCGGCGAGCGCCGGTAATCACGCCCAGGGGGTGGCGCTCGCCGCCGGGCTGGTCGGCGCGCACGCCACCGTCTTCATGCCGGTGAACGCGCCGCTGCCGAAGGTAGCCGCCACGAAGGGGTACGGCGCGCAGATCGAGCTGGTCGGCAACACGGTGGACGAGTCGCTCGTCGCGGCGCAGACCTTCGCCGAGCGGACCGGAGCGGTGTTCATCCACCCGTTCGACCACCCGGACGTGATCGCCGGGCAGGGCACGGTGGCGCTGGAGATCCTCGAACAGTGCCCGGACGTGCGAACCATCGTGACCGGGGTGGGCGGCGGCGGCCTCGCCTCGGGCATGGCGGTGGCGGCGAAGGCGCTGCGTCCCGACGTACGCGTGATCGGGGTCCAGGCGGCGAGCGCCGCCGCCTTCCCGCCCTCGCTGCGGGCCGGCGAGCCGCTACGGCTGCCATCGTTCGCGACGATCGCCGACGGTATCGCCGTCGGCCGTCCGGGCGAACTGACCTTCACCCATGTCCGCAAGCTCGTCGACGACGTCGTCACGGTCTCCGAGGAGGACATCTCCCGGGCGCTGCTGATGTTGCTGGAACGCGGCAAGCAGGTGGTCGAGCCAGCCGGCGCGGTCGGCGTGGCGGCGCTGCTGGCCGGCGTGGTGGAGGTGACCGAGCCGGTCGTCGCGGTGCTCTCCGGCGGCAACATCGACCCGCTGCTCATGCTCCGGGTGATCGAGCACGGCCTGGCGGCGGCCGGCCGGTTCCTGCGGATCACAGTGCGCTGCACGGACCGGCCCGGGCAGCTCGCCTCCCTGCTGGGCGAGATCGCCGAGCACCGGGCCAACGTGGTGGACGTGGTGCACCAGCGCGCCAACCCGCACCTGCGCCTCGGCGAGGTGGAGGTGGCCCTGTCCGTGGAGACCCGCGGGGTGGAGCACTCGGACACGCTGATCAGTGCGCTGCGCGCCAGCGGCTACCAGGTGGTCTTCACCGGCGAGGGCTGAGCCCCGGGCGGGTACGCGGGCGCCACGGTGGAACGCGAACGCCCCGGCCGGATGATCCGGTCGGGGCGTTCGGGTGTGCGGCTCGGGTCCGAGGAGGGCCTGTCAGCCTCGGTCGGGTTCGGGACCCGAGCCATCCGGCGCGGGTCCGGAGGGGTCAGCCGCTGTACGGCTCGAAGGAGACGATGGTCACCTTGATATCGGCGCCGCTGGGCGCGGTATAGGTGCAGGTCTGCCCCGCCTTGCCGCCGAGGATCGCCTTGCCGAGCGCGGACTCGGGGCTGTAGACCGTGAGGTCGGTGGTGGAGGCGATCTCCCGGGAGCCGAGGAGGAAGGTCTCGCTGTCGTCGGCGTCGTCGTCGAAGTAGATCTTCACGACCATGCCCGGCGAGACCGCGTCGGCATCCGGCGCCTCACCGACCTTGGCGGTGCGCAGCAGCTCCTTGAGGTAGAGAATGCGGCCCTCGGCCTTGCCCTGCTCCTCACGGGCGGCGTGGTAGCCACCGTTCTCCCGCAGGTCGCCCTCCTCGCGCCGGGCGTTGATCTCGGCAGCGATGACCGGCCGGTTGGCGATCAGCTCGTCGAGCTCGGCCTGCAGACGGTCGTAGGCGTCCTGGGACAGCCAGGTGGCGGGCGCCTCGTTTCCATTTGTGGACACAGGCGGTCTCCTCGATTGGTGCGGACTGGCTGACAGGTGAACTTGCAAGGCTACCAGTGCGGGGCGCGTCGAGGTGTGATCAATCACCCCGGGTGCCGGTGGCGGGACCGGGGTGCGGTGGCCGGCGACTCGCCGGCGAGCCGGCTCAGCCGGCGGGCCGGCAGCGCACGACCTCGCCGATGAACGGCCGGGCGCTCGTGGGCACCTCCTGCCGGGCCCGGATGTGGCGCCGGCCGGGCTCCGCGGTCACGGTGGCCTCGGCGCTGCCCACCTGGGCCCCGTCGTGGGAGCGGGCCCGCAGCAGGCAGGTGGCGGAGCCGCCCGGCGGCACGGTGACCCGGAAGTCGACCACTACCCGGGAGTCGGTGATGTCGGTGTAGCTGATCATCTCGCCCCGGTACTCCGGATCGCCGTACTGGTAGTAGAGCTTCGTCGCGCCCAGTCCGAGGACGGCCAGCAGGCCCGTCACCGTGAGGACGAGCAGGAGTGGCCGGCGGCGTCCCGGCTCCCGGCGGCGGCCGTAGCGGCCCGGCGGGAAGACCGGCGCCTGCGCGGCGACTGTGGCGTGCGTCTCGCTCACCGGCGGGTATCTCCTGGCGTTGTTGTCGGCGGCATCGGCAAGAATGGCTAGGTCCATCTTCCCAGCCCGGCGCTGAGTCAAGGATGGCAGGTCGGCCTGGACCGGCGGGCGTGGCCGTGGCCACTCCGGTGGTGGGGCCCGGCCGGCCGTCACGGGGGCTTTCGCGGGCGCGGGGGAAGATTCCGGCAGGTCAGCCGGTCGGCCCGGGGGCCGGTCGGCGGGCACAGACGAGGAGCGCCGAAGGTGGCAGAACAGCTGCGTCTCATGGCGGTGCACGCCCATCCCGACGACGAGTCGAGCAAGGGCGCCGCCACCATGGCGAAATACGTCGCCGAGGGGGTGGACGTCCTGGTCGTCACCGCCACCGGTGGCGAGCGGGGCAGTGTGCTCAACCCCAAGATGGACCGCCCCGACGTGTGGGCGAACATCGGTGACATCCGGCGGGCCGAGATGGACGCCGCCCGGGCCATCCTCGGCGTCGAGCAGGCGTGGCTCGGCTTCGTCGACTCCGGGCTGCCCGAGGGCGACCCGCTGCCTCCGCTGCCGGAGGGCTGCTTCGCCCTTCAGGACGTGGACGTCGCCGCCGCACCGCTGGTGCGCCTGATGCGGCAGTTCCGCCCGCACGTCGTGACCACGTACGACGAGGAGGGCGGCTACCCGCACCCCGACCACATCATGACCCACAAGATCACCGTGGCGGCGTTCGACGCGGCCGGTGACCCGGAGCGCCACCCCGAGCTGGGCGAGCCGTGGCAGCCGCTGAAGCTCTACTACGACGTGGGCTTCTCCCGCGCCAAGATCATGAGCCTGCACGAGGCGGTGCTCGCCGCCGGGCTCGAATCGCCGTACGGCGAGTGGATGAAGCGCTGGGACGAGCGCCCCGACAAGGGCGCCCGGATCACCACCCGGGTCGAGTGCGCCGACTACTTCCCGGTCCGCGACGACGCGCTGCGCGCGCACGCCACCCAGATCGACCCGGACGGCTTCTGGTTCCAGGTGCCGATGGAGCTGCAGAAGCACGCCTGGCCGACGGAGGACTTCCAACTCGCCCGGTCGATGGTCGACAGCCCGCTGCCCGAGTCCGACCTGTTCGCCGGCGTACGTGAGGCGTGCCGTGCCCACTGACCAGGCCGGGGTCTACCCTGGTGCGCAGTCGCACATGGGAGGAACACCATGCTGACCACCGTCGAGGTGCTCGCGCAGAACAACTTCGGTGACACCCGTACGGGTGGTCTGGCCGGTCCGATGGGCCTCTTCCTCATCGTCGCGCTGGGCACCGTCACCGTCCTGCTGATCCGCAACATGAACGGCCGGCTGCGCCGGCTGCCCGACCGCTTCCCGCAGCAGGGCGCCCCGGGCCGGGCCGATTCCGCAGTCGCCGATCCGACAGACGGGCTCGTCGAGCAGGATTCACCGACGAATACGCCCAACGGCTCCCAGCAGCACCGGAACAGCTGAACACCGCGTGAATCACGTCGAAGCCGGTCGTCGCCCCCTGTTGCGACCACCGGCTTTGGCTTAGCCTTCCGCCGGGGGGACCGTCAGGCCCCGGACCCTGCGCGGAAGGGGGACGCCGATGTCGAAGACAGCACCGGCCCCCGACCATGCCCCCGCCCGACCCGTCGACGGGGCGGCCCCGTGACCACCGAGCCGGCCGACCGTTCCCCGGACCGGATCGGCCTGCACGGGACGCCGGTGGGCGTCGTCCTGCTCACCGTCGCGGTTGCGCTGACCGGTCTGCTCGCCGCCGCGCTCGGCCTCACCGTGCCGTCGCACCTGCCGGCCGACCACCCACTGCCCGGTCCGGCGCGCTTCGGCATCGCCACCGTCGCGTTCGCGGTGGCCCAGCTCGCCCGGCTGCGCTTCCGCAGCGCTTCCGGCATGGTGAGCATCACCTGGGGCGAGGCGGCGCTCGTGGTCTGCCTCTGGCTGGTGCCGGCCGGCTGGCTCCCGGCCGCCGCCCTGCTGGGCGTGGGCACCGCCTGGACCGTGATGTCACTGGTCGCCGATCGCCGTCCGGCGCTGGAACTGGTCGGCATCGCCGGTTCGCTCACCGCCGCCACCGCGCTCGCCGCCGCAGTGGCCACCGCGCTCGGTCCGCCGCTGCTCGCCGCGCCCACCCCGGAGCTGGCGCTCACGCTCACCGCCGCCGCGGTCACGTACCTGCTGACCACCGCCTTCCTGGGCGCCGTCACGCTCGCCCTGCGGCACGGCATCGCGATCGGGCCGCCGCTGCTGGCCGCGCTGCGCGGCAAGCTGCTCATGTTCGTCGGCAACGTGGCGGTCGGCCTGGTGGTCGTCGCGCTGCTCGAACTCGACGCGCGCTGGCTGCTGCTCCTGCCGCCGCCGCTGTGGCTGCTCCAGCAGACCTACCGCCACCGGCTGCGGGCCGATCAGGAACGGCGCACCTGGCGGGCGTTCGCCGAGGCCACCGCCGCGCTCAACCAGCTCGACGAGCGCGGCGTGGCGACCGCCGCGGTGACCGGCGCGCTCACCCTGTTCGGCGCGGAACTCGCCGAGGTCGACGTGGCCCGGGGCGAGGGACGCTGGCGCCGCTACCGGGCCGACCGCGGCGGGCAGGTACGCGACCGGGAGGTGGAGCCGTCCGCCGGCGCCGACGCGGGGGAGCACGAACTGGTGCGCCGCCTCGCCGTGGGATCCACGGAGGTCGGCCGCCTGCGGGTGCGGTTCGCCCGGTCCGCCCCACCGAGCGCCCGGGAACGCGACGGCGTGGCGGCGTTCGGCGACGCGCTGGCCGCCGCCCTGCACGATGCCGCCACGCATCGGGAGCTGCGGCTGGTCACCGCCCGCTCGTCGTACGACGCGGTGCACGACCAGCTCACCGGACTGCTCAACCGGGCGGCGCTGCTCGCCAAGGGGGATCAGGCGCTGCGGCAGCGCGCCCACGACCACCCGGTGGCCCTGCTGCTGCTCGACGTGAACCAGTTCAAGGAGGTCAACGACACGCTCGGGCACTCGGCGGGCGACCAGTTGCTGCGGCTCACCTCCAACCGCCTCGCCGCGCTGACCCGGCCGGGTGACCTGCTCGGGCGCCTGGGTGGCGACGAGTTCGCCCTGCTGCTGACCTCGGTGCCGCTGGTCGAGGACCGGACGGCCCCGCTGGCGTACGCGCTGCGCCAGGCCCGGGAGGTCGCCGAGCGCCTCGCCGCACCGACCGAGGTGGCCGGGGTGCGGATGTCCGTCGAGGTGGCGGTGGGCGTCGTGGTCGCCGACGCGGGCGCGGCCGACCTGACCGAGCTGCTGCGGCGCGCCGACATCGCCATGTACCAGGCGAAGGAGGGCGG
This sequence comes from Micromonospora sp. WMMB482, assembly GCF_019038635.1. Lineage (NCBI taxonomy): Bacteria > Bacillati > Actinomycetota > Actinomycetes > Micromonosporales > Micromonosporaceae > Micromonospora > Micromonospora sp. WMMB482. The sequence continues at coordinate 3,398,914 of NZ_JAHOPD010000020.1, forward strand.
CGGCAGCGTCGCCGCGTACGACAGCTCCCGCGACGCGGCGAGCACCGACCACCTGGCGTTGCTCGCGGAGATGCGGGAGGCCTTGGCGGCCGACGACCAGCTGGTGCTGGCGTTGCAGCCGGCGGTGGACCTGGCGACCGGCGCGCCGACCGGGGTGGAGGCGCTGATCCGGTGGCGGCATCCGCGCCGGGGCTGGCTCGGCCCGGCCGACTTCATCCGCCCGGTGGAGAACAGCGAGCAGCTCGGCAGCTTCACCCGGTACGTGCTGGACAAGGCGCTGGCGGTGGCCTCCGGATGGGCGCGGGACGGGCTCGACGTGCCGATCTCGGTGAACCTGTCCGCGCGCAGCCTGCTCGACCCCCGGCTGCCTGCCGAGATCGAGGAGGCGCTGCGCCGCCACCAGGTGCCGCCGCACCGGCTCGTCCTGGAGATCACCGAGACGGTGGTGATGAGCGAGCTGGAGGTCATCGACGAGGTGCTGGCCACACTGCGTGCCATGGGCGTGCAGCTCGCCGTGGACGACTTCGGCACCGGCTTCTCGTCGCTGACGTTCCTCACCCGGATCGCCGTCGACGAGTTGAAGGTGGATCGCTCGTTCGTGCTCCGGATGGCCGACTCACCGGAGGCGGCGGCGATCGTCCGGACCACCGTCGGGCTGGCCCACGAACTGGGCCTGCGGGTGGTGGCCGAGGGCGTCGAGACCGCCGAGCAGCGCACCGCGCTGGCCGAGCTGGGCTGCACCGCCGCCCAGGGCTACCACTTCTTCAAGCCGATGCCGGCCGACAAGATCGCCGCGGTGCTGGGATCGCTGCGCGACGCGGCGCGCGGCAACGTCTTTCCGCTGCGCGCCGACGGCGCCTCCTGACCGGTCCGTCCGCCGTGGACGGGGCAGCGGAGGACGGCCGGCCAGCCGTTGAAGGCGGGCGACACCTACCAGAACGTCGGTCAGCCGGCGTACGAAGCGACGCGGCCGGCATCCGACTCTACAAGGGCGGCTGGGGGCGTTCCTGTGCGCAGAGCACCGGTTCGTTCACGGTCCTCGACGCCTCCTGGGGCCCCTTCGACTACGTCGAGCGCTTCGATGCCACCTTCGAGATCCGGTGCGAGGGCGCGACCGGCAGCCTGCGCGGCGAGATCCACATCGGGAACCCGCCGCCGGTGCCGGCGCTCGACGTGACCCTGACCGTCGACCCGGTGGCCACCGTGAACCGCAAGGGCATCGCCACCGTCAGTGGTTCGATCACCTGCACCCGGGCGGACAGCTTCTCCATCGCGGGCGAGATCGTTCAGGAGCAGAAGAAGGCGGGCATCGTGCGCGGCTACTTCTCACCCCACATCGCCTGCGTCCCGGGCCAGGTGGTGCCGTGGTCGGCCACGACCTATCCGGCCGACGTCAAGTTCCAGCGTGGCACCGCCCAGGTGGTCAGCGAGATCCTGGTCCGCGACTTCGTCTACTGGAACGAGTTCACCGTGCGGGACACCTCGACGCTCACCCTGACCCGCTGAGGCGCGGGCCGGGCCGGCGTCTCCGCCCCGGCCCGGCCGCCGCACTCGCGCCGCACCGGCTCCGCGTGCTCGCTATGGTCGGGTGGTGAATCGACTCGCCCACGCCACCTCGCCCTATTTGCTCCAGCACGCCGACAACCCGGTCGACTGGTGGCCCTGGTGCGACGAGGCGTTCGCCGAGGCGAAGCGGCGCGACGTACCGGTGCTGATCTCGGTCGGCTACGCGGCCTGCCACTGGTGCCACGTGATGGCCCACGAGTCGTTCGAGAACGAGGCAGTGGCCCGGCTGATGAACGACGACTTCGTCTGTGTCAAGGTCGACCGGGAGGAGCGCCCCGACGTCGACGCGGTCTACATGACCGCCACCCAGGCGATGACCGGGCAGGGCGGCTGGCCGATGACGGTCTTCGCCACGCCGGACGGCACCCCGTTCTTCTGCGGCACGTACTTCCCCCGCGCCAACTTCATCCGCCTGCTCGGCTCCGTCGCCACGGCCTGGCGCGACCAGCGCGAGGCGGTGCTGCGGCAGGGCGCCGCCGTGGTCGAGGCGATCGGCGGCGCGCAGGCCGTCGGCGGGGTGACCGCCCCGCTCACCGCCGAACTGCTCGACGCCGCCGCCGGTCAGCTCGCCCGGGAGTACGACGAGACGAACGGTGGTTTCGGCGGCGCGCCGAAGTTCCCGCCGCACATGAACCTGCTGTTCCTGCTTCGGCACCACCAGCGCACCGGCTCGGCGCGCAGCCTGGAGATCGTCCGGCACACCTGCGAGGCGATGGCCCGCGGCGGTCTCAACGACCAGCTCGCCGGTGGCTTCGCCCGCTACTCCGTGGACGGCCACTGGACCGTGCCGCACTTCGAGAAGATGCTCTACGACAACGCGCTGCTGCTGCGGGTCTACACCCAGCTCTGGCGGCTCACCGGCGACCGGCTGGCCCGCCGGGTGGCCCGCGACACCGCCCGGTTCCTCGCCGACGAACTGCACCGCGCCGGTGAGGGCTTCGCCTCGGCGCTGGACGCGGACACCGAGGGCGTCGAGGGGCTCACCTACGTCTGGACGCCCGGCCAGCTCGTCGAGGTGCTGGGGGAGGACGACGGCCGGTTCGCCGCGGACCTGTTCGAGGTCACCGCCGACGGCACGTTCGAGCACGGCGCCAGCGTGCTGCGGCTGGCCCGCGACGTCGACGACGCCGACCCGCAGGTGCGGGCCTGCTGGCAGGACGTGGTGGGCCGGCTGCTGGCCGCTCGCGACACCCGCCCCCAGCCGGCCCGCGACGACAAGGTGGTGGCCGCCTGGAACGGGCTCGCCATCACCGCCATCGCGGAGTTCCAGCAGGTCGCCGCCCTGCTCGTGTCGCCCGACGACGAGGACGCGAATCTGATGGACGGCGTGCTGATCGTCTCCGACGGCGCGATGCGGGACGCTGCCGAGCACCTGGCCGCCGTGCACCTCGTGGACGGCCGGCTGCGGCGGGTCTCCCGGGACAAGATCGTGGGTGAACCGGCCGGGGTGCTGGAGGACTACGGCTGCGTCGCCGAGGCGTTCTGCGCGATGCACCAGCTCACCGGCGAGGGGCGGTGGCTGACGCTGGCCGGTGAGCTGCTCGACGTGGCGCTGGCCCGGTTCGCCGGCCCGGACGGCGCCTTCTACGACACCGCCGACGACGCCGAGCGCCTGGTCACCCGGCCCGCCGACCCGACCGACAACGCGACCCCGTCGGGCCGGTCCGCGATCGTCGCGGCGCTCGTGGCGTACGCGGCGCTGACCGGGGAGACGCGCTACCGGGAGGCGGCCGAGCAGACGCTGACCACTGTCGCGCCGATCGTCGACCGGCACGCCCGGTTCACCGGGTACGCGGCCACCGTCGGTGAGGCGCTGCTGTCGGGGCCGTACGAGATCGCGGTGGTGACCGGCGACCCGGTGGGCGACCCGCTGGTGGCCGCCGCCCGGCGTCACGCGCCGCCCGGCGCGGTGGTGGTGGCCGGCGCCCCGGATCAGCCCGGTGTGCCGCTGCTGGCCGGGCGGCCGTTCGTCGACGGGCGACCCGCCGCGTACGTCTGCCGGGGCTTCGTCTGCCAGCGGCCGGTGACCGGCGTCGAGGAGCTGATCGAGCAGCTCGGCTGAGCGGAACGGGCCGGGCCGCCCTCGCGGTCCGGCCCGGCACCGGCCCTTATAGGCTGGCGGCGCTATGGACTCCCGTACCGGTCTCCCCGTCGTGGGCATGGTGGGTGGCGGCCAGCTCGCCCGGATGACCCACCAGGCCGCCATCGCTCTCGGCCAGTCGCTTCGCGTGCTGGCGCAAGCCCCGGACGACGGCGCCGCGCTGGTCGCCGCCGACGTCCAGTACGGCGACCACACCGACCTGGCCGCGCTGCGTACGTTCGCCAAGGGCTGCGACGTGGTCACGTTCGACCACGAGCACGTCCCCAACGAGCACATCCGCGCACTGACCGACGAGGGCGTGAAGCTGTTCCCGCCCGCCGAGGCGCTGATGCACGCGCAGGACAAGCGGGTGATGCGGGAGCGGCTCGGTGAGCTGGGCGCGCCGAACCCGGCCTGGCGTCCGGTGGAGTCCCCGGCCGACCTGATCGCCTTCGGCGAGGAGACCGGCTGGCCGGTGGTGCTCAAGGCCGCCCGGGGCGGCTACGACGGGCGCGGGGTCTGGATGGTCGACGACGCCGGCCAGGCCGCCGAGCTGGCCGCCACGCTGCTCGCCGGTGGTACCCCGCTGCTGGTGGAGGAGCGGGTGGCGCTGCGCCGGGAGCTGGCCGTGCAGGTGGCCCGCTCGCCGTTCGGGCAGGTCGCCGCGTACCCGGTGGTGGAGACGGTGCAGCGCGACGGCATCTGCGTCGAGGTGCTGGCGCCCGCGCCCGACCTGCCGGAGGAGCAGGCCGTCGCGGCTCAGCAGCTCGCCATCGACCTGGCCACCGCGCTCGGCGTGGTCGGTCTGCTCGCGGTGGAGCTGTTCGACACGCCGTCCGGGCTGGTCGTCAACGAGCTGGCGATGCGGCCGCACAACTCCGGGCACTGGACCATCGAGGGGGCCCGGACCTCGCAGTTCGAGCAGCACCTGCGGGCGGTGCTCGACTATCCGATGGGGGACACGTCGCTGACCGCGCCGGCCGTGGTGATGGCGAACGTGCTGGGCGGCGAGCCGGGCGGCATGTCCATCGACGAGCGGTTGCACCACCTGTTCGCCGCCGAGCCCGGAGCCAAGGTCCACCTGTACGGCAAGCAGGTCCGCCCGGGCCGCAAGATCGGGCACGTCACCGTGCTCGGCAACGACCTCGATGACGTACGGGCCCGGGCCGCGCGTGCCGCCCGCTGGCTCCAGGAGGGGCAGTGATGAGTACCGTCGGGCTGATCATGGGTAGCGACTCGGACTGGCCGGTCATGAAGGCCGCCGCCGAGGCGCTCGACGAGTTCGGCGTGGCGTACGAGGTGGGCGTGGTCTCCGCGCACCGCACCCCGGTCAAGATGATCGAGTACGGCCGGGCCGCCGCCGGCCGTGGTGTCCAGGTGATCATCGCGGGCGCGGGCGGAGCGGCCCACCTGCCCGGCATGGTCGCCTCGGTGACCCCGCTGCCGGTGATCGGCGTCCCGGTGCCGCTGAAGCATCTGGACGGCATGGACTCGCTGCTGTCCATCGTGCAGATGCCGGCCGGCGTGCCGGTCGCGACCGTGTCGATCGGCAACGCCCGCAATGCCGGTCTGCTCGCGGTACGCATCCTGGGCGCCTCCGACCCGGTCCTGCGCGACAAGATGGCCGCCTACCAGGCGAGCCTGGAGGATCTGGTCGCCGAGAAGGAAGCCGCGCTGCGCGCCTCCCTGACCTGATCGCCCGTCACCCTGCGTGCTTAACTCGGTCGGTTGCTCTGCGTGACGGACCGGGCGGGTGAGTGTTCGTGTCCTCCGCCGACTTTGCTCTGCAGCCATCGGCGCAGCACGGCTCCGACCTGCGGTGCGGCATTCCAACGCCGACGGCTCGGCGACGGCGATCGGCACGCTGGGTAACTGTTGCCTCGGTGGGTGCAGAGCAAAGTCGGTAGAGGGGAACTACCCCGCCGCGCTCTGTCGACACGGAGGGTTACCGAGTCGAGGGCGGTCGCGCAGGGTGCGCGGTCCTGGGCGCGAGCCAGACCAGTCCGGCCCCGGCCAGTCGCAGCCCGGCCGGACGGCTCACCGCATGCCGCGCAGTGCGGTCTGCAGGCGTTCCTGGGCGCGACGGCGGCGTTCGTTGCTCGCGCCGAGCACCAGCAGCACGATGCCGACCGGGATCAGGACCAGCCACGGGCCGAGGCTGAACAGCGCGTGCACGGCCGCGATCGCGGTCACCGTCGCCCCGACGATAACCGGGGCCTGCTGCCGGCTGGTCGAGCCGAAGATCAGCACCGCGACGGCACCGAGCAGCAGCAGCACCTGACGCAGCATGCTGGACTCGGTCGCGATCACGATCGCCAGCGTGGGCAGGAACGCGGTGACCAGCGCCGGCCCGTACGCCACCCAGCTCGACAGATCGGGCCGGTGCCGCAGTTGCAGGACGCCGACCAGCAGGGCGAGCGCGGCGAACGGCAGCGTGTACGCCTCCGGCAGCGCCACGTCGGCCACCCGCATCAGGATCCACCAGGCGCTGATCTCACAGACCACCACCGCCCAGAACAGCAGGTTGCGTTCCATCGGCCGGCGTCCCGGACGGCTGGCCGCCACCCCGAGGACCGCGCCCCAGGCGGCCAGCAGCGCGGCGATGTGCCGGGGCGAGTCGTACGCCAGAGCCAGCGCGATGAGCGCCGCCCCGTACCCGCTCCACTCGACGGTGGCCGCCTCCCGGTACGCCTCGGGACGGCGCAGCCGGGGAAGCGTGGCGGCGAACACCTGCAACGCCGCGCCGACCGCGAGCACCCCGAACGCGGACCAGACGCCCGCCAGCCCGGACTTCAGGCCGATCGTGAGCACGAACAGCTGTGCCATCACCGAGCCGAACAGCCAGCCCAGGATGCGGGCCCGCTGGGTGGTGCCGAACAGCGCGGCGACAGCGCCCACGCCGACCGCCCCGCCGAGCGTGAACACCGTCAGGTCGCTCGTGGCGAGGCTGCCGGCGAGACCGGCGCCGCCGGCGACCAGCCCCAGCGCGAAGACCAGCACCCGGGCCACCCGGATCGACCGGCCCGGCTCGGCGATCGCCGGTGGCGGAGTGAGCGCCAGCCCCAGCATCGAGATGGTGAACACCGCGAGCGCGGCCAGCGCGGTCACCGGCCAGCCCCGCCCCAGCGCCACCGGAGCGATCAGCAACGTGATCGCCGCGCCGGGCAGGATCACCGGCACCGCCCGGGACCGGCGGCCGCCGCTGAAGCCGGTGGCGGCGAGCGCCGCGGTCACCGTCAGCAGCAGCGCGGTGAGCACGTGCGTGGAGTCGACCGCCTCCGGCGGCGGAGTCAGCAACTCCGGTGGCGGCCCCTGCCACACCCGGCTCAGCACCGCGAACGGCGAGAACAACGCCACCACGAGCGAGGGCGCCAGGGTGGCCAGCGCCAGCGCGGTCGGCAGCGCCGCGGCGGCGAGCGCACCGGCGGCCGGACTGACCCGCCAGCGCAGCTCCGGATCGTCCGGGTCACGCCGCAGCGCCCCGTTGAGCAGGACAGTCCAGCGGCGTACCGGCCGGCCGGAACCGGCGGGCGGAACGGTGGCGGCACGTACCAGCTCGGCGAGCACACCGAGCAGCGCGGCGGCGGCGGCGAACACGCCCGCCGGCAGGCCGACAGCGAGCGCCGCCGCGGCGGTGACGGTGGCCGCGCCGACCACCGCGACGCTCGCGTACGGAAGGTATTGCGGCACCTGTCGGCGTACCGCGGCGATCGCGGCCAGCCCGATGCTGGCGGCGGCGAGCGCGGCGGTGAGCACCACCTGGGGCGGGCGGCCGTACTCGACTGCCAGCGCGGCCACCGCGCCGGGCAGCGCGAGCAGTGCGGCTCCGGCGCCCGCACCGCCCACCTGCACCAGGTGCGGCGGCATGCCCTCGGCACGGCTGTCGTCGACGAGGGACGGCGCGAGCGTGCGGGCCACTGCGGCCACCGTCGCGCCGATCAGTGCGATGCTGCCCAGCGCCAGCGCTGTGGTCCACGGCCTTACCAGCCCGGCCCCGGCCGCGTGCAGCGCCACCACCCCGGCCACCGTGGCCCGGGACAGCGCGGCCCGCGGATCGACAGCGGCCGCCGCGGCCATGCCGTAGACGGTGGCCACCATGCAGCCGACCAGCACCGGGGACCACCAGGGCAGGTCGAACGCGGCGGGGGCACCGACGGTGGCGAGCACGGCGGCCAGGCCGGACACGTCGTACTTCCACGGTGGCGGCAACAGGATGGCCGCGGTCGCCGCCAGCAACGCCAGCGCGACCGGGGCCTGCCAGGTCGACCCGCCGGTCGGCGCGGCCGGCCAGCCGGTCAGGTCACCGGCCCAGATCGGGCCGGGGGTGGCCAGCACGCCGAGCCCGCCGCGCAACGCGCTCCAGGCCGCGATCAGGCCGATCAGCGTGCCACCGGCGGCGATGCCGAGGATCGGGCCGCGCCGCCACTCCTCGGGCAGCGCCCGGGCGGCCACCGCGACCAGCAGCACCAGCGCGGAGGCCACCACGAGCTGGCCACCGGGAGCGAGGACCGCGGCGATCCGGGACAGCGTGGCGACGAGCGCCACTGTGGTGGCGGCCAGCGCCAGGTCGGACCCGTCCAGGGACATGTCGGCGCGACGCCCGGCGTCGATGCGCGGAGCGAGCGCCAGCAGCGCGGCGGCGACCAGGAGCAGGCTGCCCACCCAGGCGTCGGCCGAGGTCGCGCCGGGCGCGCCGAACGCGGCGGCGGCGACTGCCACCGCGCCGAGGACCGTGCCGAGCGCGTGCGGCATGCTCAGATGCCGCTGCGCCACCTGCACCAGGGCGGCGTAGCCGAGCGTGACGCAGACGGCGAGGAAGCCGGCCGCGAGGATCGGCACGGTGATCTCGCGCAGGTTCGCCGGTGTGGGGACCGGCGGCGTCGGCACGGTGGCGGTGACGAACGCGGCGACGGCGCCGGGCAGGGCGAACGCCGCGCCACCAGCGGCCCAGGCGCAGACCGTGTCGGTGGCGGCGGCGGCGAGCCGGACCCGTGGCGTCAGGGACACCAGCGCCCCGGCCAGGAACAGCACGGTGAGCGCGACGGCGGTGAGCGCCGGGCGGGGGAGCGCCGCGCCGGCACCGATCAGGCCGAGCCCGGCCGCTGTCACCGCGTGCGCCACCGCGGCCCGTTCGGTGCGTGCGGTCAGCCCGAGGACGCCGACTGCGACAGCGGTCAACAGCATCGGCCAGCAGGCCGCCGCCCAGCCCAGACCGAGCGAGGCGGGTACGGCGAGCGCGGTGAGCGCCGCGCCGACCACCGCGAACTCGCGCCGGATCTCGGGCGGCAGCGCGACCACGGCGGCGACGGTGAGCAGCAACGCGCTGGCCGCGAGCTGCCAGCCGGTCGGGCCGACCGCTCGGGCCAGCTCGGCGTGCCATCCGGCCAGGTCCGCCGACCAGGCGGGCAACGCGGCCCGGACCGGGGCCAGCCCGGCGCGCAGCGCGCCACCGGCCACCACCAGGCCGCTGACCGTCAGCGCCACCGCGGAGGCGATCTGCGGGCCACGCCGGGCCGTCTCCGGTACGGCCCGGACGGCGAGCCCGGTCAGCGCGATGACGGCCGAGATGAGCAGCAGGGACCGGCCGGGCAGGGCCACCGAGGCGACCCGGCCGAGCGCGCCGATGACCGCAAGCGTGAGGATGCCGGCGCCGACGTCCGGCAGCGGCGGCCGGCGCAGCACGAGCGTCCCGGCCAGCGCGACCAGGGCGGCGAGCAGTAGCACCGTGCCCGCGGCGGCGGCCGGCGGCACGGTGGCGGCGCGCAGCAGGCCGGTCACCGCGTACGCCAGCGCGACGACGACCGCCACGCCGTGCAGCAGCCAGGTCAGCTCGGGCAGCCAGGGCACCGGGCGGGCGGTGGCGGTGGCGGTGGCGGCCGGACCCGGCGGCATCTCGCCGTCCAGCACCTCGGCGGACTCCTCCGGCGCCGACTCCGGCCGGTCGTCGTCGGCGCGCTGCCGGGGCGGAGCGGGCGGCGCCGGCTCGGTGGCGGACAGGTCACGCCGCACGGGCCGTTCGCGTACCACAGCCGAACGCGCGAGCGCCAGGTCGAGGACCGCCACCACGGTCAGCACCAGCGCCCAGCCGGCCGGCCCGGTGATCCGCTCGTACGCCAGCAGGGGCAGCACCGGCTGGGCGGCCAGCACGGTGGCGAAGCGTGGCGCGCGCAGACCTGTCCCGTACGCGTACCCGAGGGCGACGAGTGTGGTGACCAGGAAGATCGTCCCGGCGAACGCGGCACCCGATCCGTCGCCGCCGATCCGGTCGACGGCCCACAGCGCGTACCCGGCCAGCGGCACCAGCAGCAACCCGACCGCGGCGATGGTCTCGGCGGTGGAGGTGAGCCCGCGCCGGGCCAGCACCGGCGGGGCGAGCAGCATCAGCGCCGTCGCCACCAGCAGCACGCCGAGGCGGGCCAGCGCGTCCATCGAGCTGGTGGCGACCGCGGCGAAGACCACGGCGGCCACGCCGAGCAGGAGCGCGCCCAGCCCGAGCGGGATGTTCTGCACCTCGCGCGAGGACGCCTCGGGCGGATGCTCCGGATCGTCCGCGTCGAGCCAGCGCGGGCGACCGCGCGGCGGCGACGGAGGCAGGTCCTCCGGCGGGCCGGGCGGCGGAGTGCCCTGGCGGGGCACCCGGGGCGGCGCGCCGGTGGCGGCGGTGGGCGGGCGGCGGCCGGGCCGGCGGCGCAGGACCCGGCGCGGCCGGGTGGCCTGCCGGACCCGTTCCTCACCGGCGTGCGCCAGGATGTCGCGCTGGAAGAGAGCGGCCTGCATCTTGGCGGCGATCTGCCGCTGTTCCCGGGCGATCTCGGCGTCGCGGGCCTTCATCTCGGCGATCGAGCGCTCGATGTCCGCCAGGTGCTCGGCCCACTGGGGCTGGTGCGCGCCGCAGTGCGGGCAGACGACGGCGGGCTTGATGTCCTGCCCGCACGAGGCGCACCTGAAGCTCTCCACGACAGTCTCCCGTCCGCCCGTGCCCCCGCACTGTGGACCTCCCAGAGGCAGCATGCCTTGAGTGGGCCGGGATTTCGACACTTGCCACCGCGTTCCGGAGAACAAAAACGGACCGGCCGCCGGGGAGACGTTCCCCCGCGGCCGGTCCGCACGGTCAGCGGGTCAGGGGCGGCCCATACCGCGGTACTCCCAGCCGGCCTGCGTCCACAGTGTCGAGTCGAGGCAGTTGCGCCCGTCGACCACCTTGCGGCCGTTCGCCAGCTCGCCCAGGGCCACCGGGTCGGCGTTGCGGAACTCGGCCCACTCGGTGAGTACGCACACCAGGTCGGCGCCGCGGACGGCGTCGTTCATGGTCTCCTCGTACGTCAGCTCGGGCACCGCCCGGCGAGCGTTCTCGATCCCCTGGGGGTCGAACACGTGCACGTCGGCGCCGGCCTTGCCGAGCAGCGAGGCGACCGCGAGCGCCGGCGCGTCGCGTACGTCGTCGGTGTTGGGTTTGAACGTGGCGCCGAGCACCGCCACCCGGGTGCCGGACAGGTCCGGCCCGGCCGGGCCGGAGCGGCGGCCGAGCAGTTCGGCGGCGAGCTGCACGACGCGGCTGCGGCGGCGCTGGTTGATCAGGTCGACCTCGTGCAGGAAGCGCAGCGCCTCACCGGCGCCCAGCTCCTGCGCGCGGGCCTGGAAGGCGCGGATGTCCTTGGGCAGGCAGGCGCCGCCGAAGCCGAGCCCGGCCTGGAGGAAGCGGTTGCCGATGCGGGGGTCGTAGCCGATCGAGCGGGCGAGCTGGGTGACGTCGCCGCCGGCCGCCTCGCAGACCTCGGCCATCGCGTTGATGAAGGAGATCTTGGTGGCGAGGAACGCGTTCGCGGCGACCTTGACCAGCTCGGCGGTGGCGAAGTCGGTGACCACCAGCGGCACCTCGCGGTCCTCGGTGGCGGCGAGGTCGAAGACGCCCTTGTGGGCGGCGAACAGCATGCCGTTGGCCCACTCGCTCTTGACGCCGACCACGATCCGGTTCGGACGCAGCACGTCGTCGACGGCGAAGCCCTCCTGGAGGAACTCGGGGCTCCAGGCCACCTCGACGCCGAGGTCGGCCGGGGTGTGCTTGCCGACGAGCTGCTCCACCCACTCGGCGGTGCCCACCGGCACGGTGGACTTGCCGACGATCAGCGCCTTGCGGGTCAGATGCTGGGCGAGGCTGGTCACGGACGCCTCGACGTACGACAGGTCGGCGCCCATCCCGTCGGCCCGCTGCGGGGTGCCGACGCAGATGAAGTGGACGTCGCCGAAGTCGGCGGTCTCCTGGATGTCGGTGCTGAACCGCAGGCGGCCGGCGGCCAGGTTGCGCCGCAGCAATTCGTCGAGGCCGGGCTCGTGGATCGGCACCTCGCCGGCGTTCAGCTTGGCGATCTTGTCCGAGTCGACGTCGAAGCCGAGGACCTCGTAACCAAGCTCCGCGTAGCAGATGGCGTAGGTCGCACCGAGGTAGCCGGTGCCGAGGAACGTCACCCGCGGGCGGGCGGCGCCGGACGGCGGGGTCACCGCGGCGATGGCGGGCATCGGCTGGGTGTTCGGGTACGGGATCGTCACGCCTGTCTTCTCCGCTCGCACTGGCGGCGCTTCCACGCGTCGCATTCTGCTGGGGCGCCGAGGCCGGGCACCGAGGGAACTGGATGTCTGCTGTGAGGGTAGTGGGCTGGGGCGGGCGAGGCTCGGGCGCGAGCCTACCCGCCGGTAAGGTTCGGCCGGGGCCGGTGGCTATCCTTCAGTTTGCGGCAGTCGTAGGCCCCCGGGCGGCACAGACTGCGCATGATAGCGGTGAAAGGGGAGGGCCGACATGGCCGCAGAGCAGTCGTTCGACGTCTACCAGTTGCCGGAGGAGCACGAGGCGATCCGGGAGGCGGTCCGTGAGGTCTGTGCGGCCAAGGTCGCTCCGCACGCCGCCGAGGCGGATGAGACAGGTGAGTTCCCGAAGGCGTCCTACGAGGCCCTGCGCGCCGCCGACTTCCACGCGCCGCACATCCCGGTCGAGTACGGCGGCGCCGGCGCGGATGCGCTGGCCACGGCCATCGTGATTGAGGAGGTGGCCCGGGCCTGCGCGTCGTCCTCGCTGATCCCGGCGGTCAACAAGCTGGGCACCATGCCGCTGCTGCTGGCCGGTTCGGAGGAGCTGAAGCGCAAGTACCTCACCCCGGTCGCGGCCGGGGAGGGCATGTTCTCCTACTGCCTCTCCGAGCCGGAGGCGGGCAGCGACGCCGCCTCGATGACCACGAAGGCGGTACGTGACGGGGACCACTGGGTGCTCAACGGCGTGAAGCGGTGGATCACCAACGCGGGCGTGTCCGAGTACTACACCGTGTTCGCCGTGACCGATCCCACAGCCCGCTCGAAGGGCATCTCCGCCTTCGTGGTGGAGAAGTCCGACCCGGGCGTCAGCTTCGGCGCTCCCGAGAAGAAGCTCGGCATCAAGGGCTCGCCCACCCGCGAGGTCTACTTCGACAACGTCCGGATCCCGGCCGACCGCATGATCGGCGCCGAGGGCACCGGCTTCGCCACCGCGATGAAGACGCTGGACCACACCCGGGTCACCATCGCCGCCCAGGCCGTCGGCATCGCTCAGGGCGCGTTGGACTACGCCAAGGGCTACGTCCAGGAGCGCAAGCAGTTCGGCAAGCCGGTCGCCGACTTCCAGGGCATCCAGTTCATGCTCGCCGACATGGGCATGAAGCTGGAGGCGGCGCGGCAGCTCACGTACGCGGCAGCCGGCAAGTCCGAGCGCGGCGACGCGGACCTGACCTACTTCGGCGCGGCCGCCAAGTGCTTCGCGTCGGATGCCGCTATGGAGATCACCACGGACGCGGTCCAGCTGCTCGGCGGCTACGGCTACACCCGCGACTACCCGGTCGAGCGGATGATGCGGGACGCCAAGATCACCCAGATCTACGAGGGCACCAACCAGGTGCAGCGCATCGTCATGGCGCGCCAGTTGCTCAAGGGCTGACCGCGGCGTTCGGGCGGGCGGGCCGGTTGCCTACCGGCCCGCCCGCATTCGTTCAACGGCTCTCGGTGCCCTCCGGCCGGCCCGCGCCGCGCGGGGGCGCGGACCACGGCGACTCGCTGCCGGTGCGGCGGGGCAGGGGTTCGGTGGGGGTCTCGGGGTACGCCAGCGTGAGTGGCGGCGTGTCCGGGTCCTTCGCCGGCGCCGGGGGCCAGTCGGTGAGCGTCGGCTTGTGCTCCGCCGGTGTGACCGCCGGGGTCAGCTCCGCCCCGGCCGCCGGGGGTGTGGCGAAACGCCGCCAGCGGCTCGTGCTGAACACTGCCATCAGCAGCAGCACGCCGATGAGGAACAGCGTGCCGTCGTCCAGCGGGTCGCGCAGCGGCAGCGGGTCACCGAGCAGCCTCAGGTCGTCCGGCACCCGGTCCCGCACGCTGAACGGCGCGACGAACAGTCCGAGGTACGGGACCGCGAGCAGCAGGCCGGCCACCAGCGGGCCGAACGGCGAGAAGCGCAACGTGCCGAGCAGGCCGAGCAGGATGCCGGCGACGCCCAGATAGACGGCCGGCTCGATCAGGTTCGGCGTGCTGTACGTCCCGATCTCCACCCAACGGTCGACGGTCCGCTCAGATCCGTCCTGACCGAGGGTGACGAGCACCCAGGTGACCGGCGCCACCGCCAACCCGGCGAGGAAGCTCCAGAGATGTCGCATCCGCGCACCGTACCGTTTCCGGCATGACAGATCATCCCGCGGTCCCGCCGGGTAAGCCCACGTCGTACTCCCGCGTCACGCTCAGTCGCATCATGACCGCGGTCGATGTCAATCTGTACGGGACCGTGCACGGTGGGGTACTGATGAAATTCGTGGACGACGTTGCGGGCGCGGCGGCGGCACGGCACAGCGGCGGCACCGCGGTCACCGCCTCCATCGACGAGATCGTCTTTTCCGAGCCGGTCCGGGTGGGCGATCTCGTGCACGCGCACGCGCAGATCAACTGGACCGGCCAGACCTCGATGGAGGTCGGGGTCAGGGTGGTCGCCGAGCGTTGGGACTCGGCCGAGGAGGAGCCGGTCCGGGTCGCCACCGCGTACCTGGTCTTCGTGGGCGTCGACGTGGGCGGCACGCCCCGTCCGGTCCGGCCGGTGCTGCCCGAGACGCCGGAGGACGAGCGCCGCTTCCGGGAGGCCGAGATCCGGCGCGCGCACCGGCTCGCCCGGCGCCGCGCGATCCAGGCCCACCGCGCCGGCTGAGGTGTAAGGAAGGGCCCCTTGTTAACGCCTGCGGTAGAGGAGGGGACCCCTGTTAACACCCACGCCCGCCTGCGCGCGCCGCCTCCACCGGCGGTCACGTCCGCGCTGGTGGTGTAAGAGACGGCCATCGCGTGATCCGGTCTGATGTTATGCGGCGATCGGTGCCGCGTCGGTGTGGTCGGTGTCGTGTTGGCTGCTGTCGACGGTGATCAGACGGGCTTTGGCGAGCAGTTCCAGGCCCATGTAGCGGCGTCCCTCGGTCCATTCATCGGTCTGCTCGGCGAGGACCGCGCCGACGAGGCGGATGATCGCCGCCCGGTTGGGGAAGATCCCGACGACGTCGGTGCGGCGGCGGATCTCCTTGTTCAGGCGTTCCTGCGGGTTGTTCGACCAGATCTGGCGCCAGATCTCGCGGGGGAAGCCGGTGAAGGCTAGGAGGTCGTCGCGGGCGGCGTCGAGATGCTCAGCGGCGGCCGGGAACTTCGCCTCGATCGTGGCCACGACCCGCCGGAACTGGGCGTGGACGGCATCGGCATCAGGCTGGTCGAAGATCGTGCGCACGAGGGTGGCGATCCATGGCTGCGCCGACTTCGGCACCTTCGTCAGCAGGTTGCGCAGGTAGTGGGTGCGGCACCGCTGCCAGGTCGCGCCGGGCAGGGCCGCCCCGATCGCGGCCACGAGGCCGGCGTGCGCGTCGGAGATGACCAGGCGGACACCGGACAGACCGCGGGCGGTCAGGCTGCGCAGGAACGCCAGCCAGCCGGCGCCGTCCTCATCCGAGGCCACGTCCATGCCAAGGACTTCGCGGCCGCCGTCGGCGTTGACCCCGACGGCGATCAGGGCGTGGACGTTGACGGTCCGGCCGTGCTCGCGGACCTTCATGGTCAGCGCGTCCATCCACACGAACGTGTAGTGGGCGGCGTCCAGGGGCCGGTTGCGGAAGGCCTCGACCTGGGCGTCGAGGTGGGCGGCCATCTCTGAGACCTGCGACTTCGACAACTGCCGGATGCCGAGTTGCTCGACCAGCTTCTCCACTCGCCGCGTCGACACCCCGAGCAGATAGCTTGTGGCCACGACCGAGACCAGGGCCTGCTCGGCCCGCCGCCGGTGCGTCAGCAACCACTCCGGGAAGTAGCTGCCGTGCCGCAGCTTCGGGATCGCCAGATCGATCGTGCCGGCGCGGGTGTCCCACTCCCGGGCCCGGTATCCGTTGCGGGAATTCACCCGCTCATCGCTGCGCTGTCCGTAACCGGCACCGCAGATCGCGTCGGCCTCAGCGGACATCACCGCCTGCGCGAACGTCTTGATCATCGCCTGCAACATGTCCGGCGACGCGCCCTCGATCTGCTCGCGTAGCAGGTCAACAGGGCTCACACTCTCAGATGCGGCCATCGCGTTCTCTCTTCCTTCTCTGACTTGGTCGTCTTGAAGGATCGACGCGATGGCCGTCTCTCATCTACGCAACACGCCCATCACGGGCAAGTCGTACACCACTCCCGTGGACGCAACCCCACCGGCGGCGGCGGACCCCCACGGAGGGCGAGGTGTTAACAAGGGGCCCTTCACATGCACGAGGCGTTAATAGGGGCCCTTCCTTACACCTGGGCCACATGAGGTGGGGGTGTGGGGTGTGGGCGGGGCACGCCCCGTACGGCGCACCCGGCGCGGACAATGGCGGCACGAGGTAGGGCAAGATGGCGCCACGGCCCGGCACACCGTCGTGGCGGGCCCAGGGGAGGGTGGAACAGTGGCTGACGTGCTGTGGACGCCGCCGGCGGACGTGCGGGAGCGGTCCCGGATCGGTGACTACCTGCGCTGGCTGGCCGAGCACCGCGGGCTGGAGTTCGCCGACTACGACGCGCTGTGGCAGTGGTCGGTGACCGACCTGGAGACGTTCTGGCGCTCGATCTGGGACTACTTCGACGTCGTCGCGCACACCCCGCCGAGCGCCACCCTCACCGGCCGGGCCATGCCGGGCACCCGCTGGTTCCCCGGCGCGACGCTCAACTACGCCGAGAACGTGCTGCGCATGCCGGGGCTGGGCGACGACGACCCGGCGGTGATCGCGCACGGGCAGACCCGCGCGCCGGAGACGCTCACCGCGGCCGAGCTGCGTGAGCGGGTCCGCCGGGTGGCTGCCGGGCTGCGCCGCCTCGGCGTTGGGCCGGGCGACCGGGTGGCCGCGTACGCGCCGAACATCCCGGAGACGTACGTCCTGCTGCTCGCCACCGCCAGCGTCGGCGCGATCTTCTCGTCCTGCGCGCCCGAGTTCGGCACCCGCAGCGTCACCGACCGCTGGCAGCAGATCGAGCCCACGGTGCTGGTCGCCGTCGACGGCTACCGGTACGGCGACAAGCCGGTCGACAGGCGCGCCGAGGTGGCAGCGATCCGGGCCGCGCTGCCGTCGCTGCGGCACACCGTCGCCGTCGCGTACCTCGATCCGGACGGCCCGGCCCCCGACGGCGCGCTGCCGTGGGCGGAGCTGGCGGCGCCGACGGACGAGCCGTTGACGTTCACCCCGGTGGCGTTCGACCACCCGCTCTACGTGCTCTACTCCTCCGGCACCACCGGCCTGCCCAAGCCGATCGTGCACGGCCACGGCGGCATCCTGCTGGAACACCTCAAGATGCTGGCGCTGCACCACGACCTGGGTCCGTCCGACCGATTCCTGTGGTTCACCACGACCGGCTGGATGATGTGGAACTTCCTGGTCTCCGGCCCGGCGGTGGGCGCGGCGATCGTGCTGTTCGACGGCAACCCGGGCCATCCCGACCTGGGTGCGCTGTGGCGGCTGGCCGCCGACACCGGCACCACGTACTTCGGCACGTCGGCGCCGTTCCTGCTGGCCTGCCGCAAGGCCGGGCTGGTGCCGCGCGAGATCGCCGACCTGTCCGCGGTGCGTGGCCTCGGGTCGACCGGCGCGCCGCTGCCGGCCGAGGGCTTCACCTGGGTGTACGAGAACGTCAGCGACCGCCTCCAGCTCCAGTCGCTGTCCGGCGGCACCGATGTGTGCACCGGGTTCGTCGGCGGCGTGCCGCTGTTGCCGGTGTACGCCGGGGAGATCGCCTGCCGGGCGCTCGGCGCGAAGGTGGAGGCCCGCTCGGCGGACGGCAGCGCCGTGATCGGGCAGCTCGGCGAGCTGGTGATCACCGAGCCGATGCCGAGCATGCCGGTCGGGTTCTGGAACGACCCGGACGGCGCCCGCTACCGGGAGGCGTACTTCGAGGTCTATCCCGGCGTGTGGCGCCACGGCGACTGGATCACCGTGAACGAGCGCGGCGGGTGCGTGATCACCGGCCGCTCGGACGCCACTCTGAACCGGGGTGGCGTCCGCCTCGGCACCGCCGAGTTCTACTCCGTGGTCGAGGGGTTGGACGAGGTGGTCGACTCG
Organism: Micromonospora sp. WMMB482; assembly: GCF_019038635.1. NCBI lineage: Bacteria > Bacillati > Actinomycetota > Actinomycetes > Micromonosporales > Micromonosporaceae > Micromonospora > Micromonospora sp. WMMB482. The sequence continues at coordinate 3,417,154 of NZ_JAHOPD010000020.1, forward strand.
GTGGTCGTGCACCTGGAGGACGACGAGGGCGGCGCGGGCGAGTTGCTGCTGTTCGTGGTGCTCGCCGAGGGCCTGGAACTCGACGACGAGATGCGGCGCAAGATCTGCCGGGAGCTGCGTACCGCGCTGTCGCCGCGGCACGTGCCGGACGAGATCCACCAGGTCCGGGCCGTGCCTCGCACGCTGAGCGCGAAGAAGCTGGAGGTGCCGGTTAAGAAGATCCTGACGGGTACTCCTGTCGACAGCGCGGCCGCAAAGGGCGCCCTGGCCAACCCGGAGTCCCTGACGGCGTTCGCCGCCCTGGCCCAGCGCCGGGCCACCACCGACAGCCCTGTCTCCCCTCGTTGATCTTGCACTTTCTGCCCCGGCGAAAGGGGCGAACCCCCCGTGCCGAGGACCGAAACTGCAAGATCAACGGGGAGAGAGGGCTAGACCAGGGTGTGGGTGGTCTTCTCGGTCTCGGCGCGGGAGGGCAGGCGGGTCGGGTCGGGGTGGGCGCACGCCACCACGCTGGCTCCTGCCGTGAGCGGGGTGAGCAGCCAGTCGGCCGGGTCGGGGTGGGTGGTCACGTCGACCAGGAGGCGGTCGCCCCGGGTCAGGCCCAGCTCGGTGGCGCGAGCCTGTGCGCGGGCCAGCAGGGCCGCGTCCCCGTCCCCGGCGGCCGGGTCCGGCGTGAAGTGGTCGCCGTGTCCGCGTACCGCGGCGACGAAATCGGTGCAGCCCGGAGGCGCCTGCCGCATCGGCAGCGCGAACGGGTCGAGGGCCAGCGCGTACCGCTCGCCGGCCGGCCAGACGGTCGCCTCGTCCACCCGGTCGGCGGCCACGAACAGCACCTCCACCGAGCCCGGTGCGTCGGTCACTGTCAGCTTCACCGACCAGCAGCCGAGCAGCACGGCTGCGGTCTGCCAGTGCGGCGGCAGCAGCACCCCGGCCGCGTCGCCGGGCGCGGCGCCCACCTCGTCGGTGAGCAGGTTCGCGGTCTTCGCCACCCAGTTCGCGAGCGTGGCGCCGGAGAGTTCAGTGCGCTCGCCGGTGGCGTCGTCGTACCAGGTCAGCAGCGGTCGGGTGGGGTCGGTCGCGATCGCGTCGGCGAACACCCGGGCAATGTTGTCGGCCATCGGCGCGAACGATACGCGCCGCGCGTGCGTACTCGATGACAACGACAAGTCGGCGTACCGTCGGGTCGCGGTCAGCGCCTTCCGCCGGGCCCGGCGTACGCTTGCCGAGAGTGTTCTTCCCCACAACTGCGCCACCTGAGGAGTCGCCCCGTGACCGCCGGTCGCCCGCCCCGCGTTCTCATCGACGCCACGAGTGTCCCTGCCGACCGTGGCGGCGTCGGTAGATACGTCGACGGACTGCTCGGCGCGCTGGGCCGGGTCTGCGGCACCGGCGTCGACCTGGCCGTGGTGAGTCTCCGCACCGACCTGGAGCGCTACCACCGGATGCTGCCGGGCGCCGAGGTGATCCCCGCTCCGGCGGCGGTGGCGCACCGGCCGGCGCGGCTGGCCTGGGAGCAGACCGGCCTGCCGCTGCTGGCCCAGCAGGTCGGCGCGGAGGTGCTGCACTCGCCGTTCTACACCTGCCCGCTGCGGGCCGGGTGCCCGGTGACTGTCACCGTGCACGACGCGACGTTCTTCACCGAGCCGGAGCACTACGACAAGTCGCGCCGGACGTTCTTCCGCAGCGCGATCAAGACGTCGCTGCGCCGGGCCGGCCGCGTCATCGTGCCGAGCAAGGCCACCCGGGACGAGCTGATCCGGCTGCTGGACGCCGACCCGACCCGGATCGACGTCGCCTACCACGGCGTCGACCAGGACGCGTTCCACGCGCCGGGCGACGAGGAGAAGGCACGCGTCCGGGCCCGCCTGGGGCTGGGCGACAGCAGCTACATCGCGTTCCTCGGGGCCAAGGAGCCGCGCAAGAACGTACCCAACCTGATCCGTGGCTGGGCCCGGGCGGTGGCCGACCGGCCGAACCCGCCCGCGCTGGTGGTGGCCGGCGGCCAGGGCCACGACGACGACATCGACCGCGCGGTGGCCGAGGTCCCGTCGCACCTGCGGCTGCTGCGCCCGGGTTACCTGCGCTACGCCGACCTGCCCGGCTTCCTCGGCGGCGCGCTGGTGGCGGCCTACCCCTCCTACGGTGAGGGCTTCGGCCTGCCGATCCTGGAGGCGATGGCGTGCGCCGCTCCGGTGCTCACCACGCCGCGCCTGTCCCTGCCCGAGGTGGGCGGCGACGCGGTGGCCTACACCAGCGAGGACCCGGACCAGATCGCCACCGACCTCGGTGCCCTGCTGGACGACGAGCAGCGGCGGCTCTCACTCGCAAAGGCCGGCTTCGACCGGGCCAAGGAGTTCACCTGGGAGTCCAGCGCGGAGGTCCACATCGCGGCGTGGCGACGGGCCCGGTCCTGAGCGTCGGCTGCCGGTCCCGGGCGACCGACCGTGACGGGTCGCCCGCTTCGGGCATGATGTGCTGATGTTCTACGCCGTCATCCCGGCGGGCGGCAGCGGCACGAGGTTGTGGCCGTTGTCCCGGGCCGGCCATCCCAAGTTCCTCCACCCGCTGACCGGCACGCCCGCCTCGCTGTTGCAGGCCACTGTCGACCGGTTGTCGCCGTTGACCACTCCGGAGCGCATGCTCGTGGTCACCGGGGCCGCGCACGCCGCGGCGGTGGCTCGGCAACTGGCCGGCCTGCCGGAGGAGAACATCCTGGTCGAGCCGTCGCCGCGCGATTCCTGCGCGGCGATCGCGCTGGCCGCTGCGGTGATCGCCACCCGGACCCCGGACGCGGTGATGGGCTCGTTCGCCGCCGACCACCTGATCGGCGACCCGGCCCGGCTGGCCGAGGTCGTGCGGCAGGCCATCGGCGGTGCGGAGCAGGGGCTGCTGATGACGGTGGGCATCACCCCGACCCGTCCGGAGACCGGCTACGGCTACCTGGAGACCGGCGAGCCGGTGGGGGACGGCCCGCTGCGCCCGGTACGCGAGTTCAAGGAGAAGCCGGCCGCCGAGGTGGCCGAGGTGTACGTCCGTTCCGGCCGGCACCTCTGGAACGCCAGCATGTTCGTCTGGCGGGTGGACGTCTTCCTGGCCGAGCTGGCCCGCCAGCAGCCGGAACTGCACGCCGGGATCACCGCCATCGCGGCGGCCTGGGGCACCCCGGAGCAGGACGACGTGCTCGGCCGGGTCTGGCCGACGCTGCCCCGGATCTCGGTCGACTACGCGGTGATGGAGGGCGCGGCGACGGCCGGCCGGGTGGGTACGGTGCCCGGCGACTTCGGCTGGAACGACGTGGGTGACTTCCACACGCTCGGCGAGGTGCTGCCCGCCGACGGCGCCGGCAACGTGGTGCTGGGCGGGGACGCGAAGCCGGGCGTGCTGCTGCACGACACCACCGGCACGGTGGTGGTGCCGCACTCGGGCCGGCTCGTGGCCACCGTCGGGGTGCACGACCTGATCGTCGTGGACACCCCGGACGCGCTGCTGGTCTGCCCGCGCGACCGCGCGCAGGACGTGAAGAAGATCGTGGACGAGCTGAAGGAACGCGGCGAGGAGGGCCTGGTCTGAGCCGCTGCCGCTCAGCCGCCGGCGTGGCGGGCCAGCACCGCGAGCGCCGGCGGCACGAGCTGAGCGGTGGCGTGGGCGAGCGGCTCGGGCAGGCGGTCCGGCGGGAACCAGCCGAGCGCCTCGGACTCCGCGCTGACCCGCTCGACCGCCCCGGCCGGGGCCAGGGCGACGTACCGGACGTCGTAGTGGAACGACCCGCCCTGGCAGGCGACCTGGTGGATGTCCACGTCGATCGGTTCCGGCTCGACGGTCAGGCCGGTGATGCCGGACTCCTCGGTGGCCTCGCGCAGCGCGGCGGCCACGAGCGTCCGGTCGGCGGGCTCGCAGTGCCCGCCGAGCTGCATCCACCTGCGGATCTTGCCGTGCAGGCAGAGCAGCACCCGGCCGTCCGGGTCGAGCACCAGGGCGCTGGCCGTGACGTGTCCGGCCCGGTGCGTCCGGCTCATCGCCGCCGGTCCGTCGGCCAGCAGCGTCAGGGTCCGGTCCCGGGCGGCAGCGGCGGCGGGGCTGGTCGCCGTCCAGTGGCCCAGCGTCGCGACGGCGTCGGTGTGCAACTCGGTGTAAGGGATGAGATCGGGCACCCGGACACTCTACGAGCGCGGCCTCCGTACCCTGGCGCGGTGACCCTGCGACTCGTCGAGTTCCTGGTGGCCGGCAACGAGGCGAGCGACCTCCTGCCGGTGCGGTCGGCCGCGCTGCTGCGGGCGCACGGCGCGCGCCGCGGCTTCTGGACGGTGTTGGACGAGGGACCGGTCGAGCAGTGCCTGGCGCTGCTGCTGGAACGCGACGACGGCCACTGGGTGGCGCACCACGTGCCCGCCGACGCCGGCCGCGAGAACGGCCGCACCGAGGACGGCGAGGCGCTGGCCCACCACGACGGCTGGGTGTACGTCTTCGGCTCGCACTTCGGGTCCAAGGGGGGTCCGCTGCGGCCCCGGCGCGCGTTCGTGGCCCGGTTCCGGGAGGACGACGCCGTGGCCGGGCCGCTGCCGGTACGCGTGGTGCGCAACCGTTTCCGGCTGCACCGGGCGGTGAACGACGCGCTCGCCGCCGCCGCGTTGACGCTGCTGCCGCCCGGTGACCGGGTCCGGGAACGGTTCATCGTGGAGACGCTGGCCCGGGGCACCGCCCGCGCGAAGAGCTGGGTGACCCGGCTCGCCGCGGACGACCTGCCGATCAACGTCGAGGCGGCGGCGTTCACCCCGGCCGGTACGGCGCTGCTGGGGCTGCGTTTCCCGGTGACCGCCGAGGGGGAGCCGGTCTACGTCGAGCTGGCCGGGGTACCGGAGATGTTCGACGACCCGGAGCGACCGGGTGACGTGCGGGCGCTCGGGGCGTACGCGCTGACCGGGGTGACGCCTCCCGGCGCGCTCGCCGGCTTCCGCGCGATCACCCCGGTTGGCGACGGCGGCTACGCGGCGGTGACCGGGTCGATCGACGCGCTGGGCAAGGGTTCGGTGCTGCTGGACGACCACCCGCACGGCGGCGAGGTGACCTCCCGGCACGTGCGGTTCCGGCACGACGCGGGCGGGGACGCCCTGGTGGCCGGGGAGGTGGTCACGGAGCTGGCGCCGTTCCATCACGTGGAGGGGCTGGCCGAGCTGGCGGGACGCTGCTACTACGTCACCGACGAGGACCATCGGGTGGCGCTCTGGATCGGATGAGCGAGGGCCGGGCGGCACCCCTGCGGCTGATGCCGCAGACCCTCGTGGTGCCGCCCGGCCACGCCCGTCAGCCGGCGTCCGGGTCAACGTTGCGCCCCGGCGTCGGCAGGCAACAGAGAGTTTGCCGAACCGGCCCGCCCAGCGTCGAGGTCTTTCACCTGACGCTTAAAGATGGAGATTAGTACCGGCGGGTACAGTGCGAAGTGTGGCGGGCACCCCCGCCGTCCGCACGGGAGCAATCCATGTTGAAGATCATTTTCTCGGACGAGGACGTCCTGCGGACCCGGGTCGCGCCGGCCGCGGACCCGCTCTGGGAGCTGGTCCTCAGCCTGCACCTGCTCCAGGGGCGCAGCCGGGACCCGATGATGACCACGTGGCGGCGCGCCGTGGCGCACGGACTGCGCACCGACACCGACGCCGAGCAGTACCGTCTGCTGCTCGCGCTCAACCCGCCACGCGGCTACTTCCCCGACTTCCTCACCCCGTTCGCCAGCCGGGAGGGCTTCGAAGCGGGGCTGGACGCGGTCCGGGGCACCTCTGTGGACATGCTGCGCCGGGACCTGACGCGGCTCGCCGGGGAGACCACGCTCCCGTCGTCGGCCACCGCGCTCGCCCGTGGCGAACCGGAGACGCTGCACCACCTCACCGACGCCATGGCGCGATACCAGTCGCTCGCGGTCACGCCGTACTGGTCCCGGGTGCAGGCGGCGGTCGAGGCGGACCGGGCCCGGCGGGCCCGTGCCATGCTCGACGGCGGCGCCGAAGGGCTGCTGGCCAGCCTGCGGCCGAACATGCGCTGGGTCTCCGGGGTGCTGGAGGTGCTCGACTACCCGGACACCCGGGAGCTGCACCTGGACGGCCGGGGACTGCTGCTCGTGCCGTCGTTCTTCTGCTCGCGTACCCCGGTGGCACTGGTCGACCCGACGCTGCCACCGGTGCTGGTCTACCCGGTCGACCGGCTCGCCGGCCTGACGCCCGCGTCCGGCCCTGCCGCGTCGCCGCAGGGCGAGGCGCTCGCCGCCCTGATCGGCCGTACCCGCTCCCGGGTGCTCCAGGCCGCCGACGAGGGCTGCACCACCGGCGAGATGGCACGCCGGCTGCGCATCTCCGCCGCCGCGGCCAGCCAGCACACCACTGTGCTGCGCAACGCGGGGCTGCTGGTCAGCCAGCGTGACCGAAACACCGTCCTGCACACGCTCACGCCGCTGGGCCGGGCCGTCCTCGACGCCTGAGACCCCCGCCGGGCCTGGTCAGAGCGCCAGCGTCGCGCTCGCGGTGCTGCCGGACGGGGGCGGGAGCAACGTCGAGCCGATCCCCTCCGCGGCCAGTGCGGCGCGCAGGCGTTGCAGGTCCGCGCCGAATCGGACCAGGTCCGCCGGGTCGACCGGAGCGGGCGCTGCGCCGAGCAGCAGACCGGTGGCCGAGGCGGGCCAGCCGGGCACGGTGTCGGCGAGCCCGGCGCGTACCTCGTCGTCGGTGACGTGGGTGAACACCGTGCCCACGGCGACCACGTCGGCGACCGCGTCGATCGCCCGCCGCACCGCAGCCGGGTCGGCGGGCTCGGATCCGGTCCGGTCCGGCAGCGTCGCCGCCGCCCGCAGGCCGGCGGCGCGCGCCTCGGCCGTACCGAGGGAGAACAGGTCCATCGAGGCGTCGCGGACGAGCGCGCGGGCGCCCTCGTCGTCGTCCCGGGTCTCGGCGAGGTAACCCCTGACCACCGCGACCGGCACCTGATCGCACTTGCCCTTGATCAGCTCACCGGCGGCGGCCAGTTCGTCGACCACCGCCATCTGGGTGACGAACAGCTCGTTGCCGTACGGGTCGACCTCGCCCCGGTGGTCGCGGATCGCCGGCATGCCGGCCACCCCGAGTGCCACGTCGGTGAGCCCGTTGCGCCACGGGCGTCCCATCGTGTCGCTGACGACGACGGCGACGTCGAGGCCGTACCGGTCGCGCAACGCGACGCGCAGGGCCCGGGCGGACGCGTCCGGGTCGACCGGCAGCAGCACCAGCCGGGTCTTGTCCACGTTCGAGGCGTCGATGCCGGCGGAGGCCATCACGAACCCGTGGTGGGTCTGCACGATCCGGGTCGCGCCCCGGGTCGCCACCACCCGGGCGGTCTCCCCGGCCAGGATCCGGTCCCGCTCGGCGAGCCGTTCCGGGCCGTCGGCCGGCACGTCGACCAGCCGGCCCTCCGCCTTCGACACGATCTTGCTGGTGACCACCAGGACGTCGTGGTCGCGCAGCCAGGGCGCCGCGCCGGTGATCAACGCCGCCAGGTCGTCGCCCTCGGTCACGTCACCCATGCCGGGCACCGGCAGGATCTCCAGCCTCACATCAACTCCAGCGCGGCGCGCACCATCGCGGCGGTCGCCGCCTCGTCGGTCATCCGCAGCGGCACTGCGCGGACCGTCACGTCCGGCACCACGGTGCCCTCGTCCTCCGGCGCGACGAGCCACCCGTCGAGCAGCCCGCCCGCCGATCGCGCGCCGTAGAGGCCACCCACGCCGGCCGCGCTGCACTCCACGCCGAGCACGGCGAGGCAGCGGTCGGCCATGCCGCGTACCGGCGCGCCGCCGATGATCGGCGACACCCCGATCACCGGAGCCGGTCCGCCGGTCACCGCGTCGCGCAGGCCGGGCACCGCCAGCACCGGGGCGATGCTCACCACCGGGTTGCTCGGCGCGATCAGCACCACGTCCGCGGCGGCGATCGCCTCGACCACGCCGGGCGCGGGCTTCGCCGTGTCGGCGCCGACGAAGACGAACCGGTCGGTCGGTACGCCGGCCCGATACCGCACCCACCACTCCTGGAAGTGGATCGCCCGGCGGCCCTGCTCGTCGGTGACGACGGCATGGGTCTCCAGGCGGTCGTCGGTGGCGGGCAGCAGCCGCACGCCCGGTTGCCAGCGGGCCGCCAGCGCCTCGGTGACCTGGGACAGCGGGTAACCGGCGTCGATCATCTGGGTGCGCACCAGGTGAGTGGCGACGTCCTTGTCGCCCAGGCCGAACCAGCTCGGCTCCGCGCCGTACGCGGCCAGCTCGTCCTTCACCGTCCACGTCTCGCCCGCCCGGCCCCAGCCCCGTTCCGGGTCGGCGCCGCCGCCGAGCGTGTAGAGCACGCTGTCCAGGTCGGGGCAGACCTTCAGCCCGTGCAGCAGCAGATCGTCGCCGACGTTCACCACTGCGGTCACGTCGGCGCCCACCTGACGGGCGTACGCCCGCACGCCGAGCAGGAAGCGGGCGCCCCCGATGCCGCCGGTCAGTACCACGATGCGCATGGCGTCCATCCTTCCGCACGCGCCGCCGTCGATCGTCCGGTGGCCGGAGAGACTACGCTCACTTCGGCAACTGTCCGTTTTCGTCCCCTGGGGGAGTCCGTGACCAGCCCCGCCGAGCCCGCGTCCGGCGACGCCACGCAGGCCAGCCAGTTGATCAAGCCGTTGCGCGAACTCGCCGCGCTCGTCCTTCTCGGCGCCAACGCCGTGCTTCTCTTCGTCGGCCTGGTGCGCCTGCTGCCGGTCGACGACTACAGCACGGCCGGCGGCCGGGCCGGGAGCACGTATTTCACCTTCATCGGCCTGGAGTCGACGGTCCTGCCGCTGCTCGCCGTCCTGATCGCCACCGTGATCCTCCCGGTCGTGCCGAAGGCCAAGCTGATCACGCAGGTGGCGCTCGTCGAGTACGCCGTGTCCGTCGTGTTCGGCGCGCTGACGTTCCTGATCTGGCTGGTCGGCCGGCTCGCCGACGGCGAGGTGCTGGACGCCTTCCTTGGTCTGCTCACCCGCGTGGCGTGGCTGGCGATCTTCGGGGTCGCCGCGTTCGTGGTGTTCAAGATCTGGCGCACGCTCTACCACGTGCCGAAGCCCAAGCCGCAGCCCGGCGTGTACGGCCAGGCCCAGCCCGGCTGGCCGCAGCAGCCGGGGCAGGGCTACCCCGGTCCGGGCGGCTACCCGCAGCAGCCCGGCCAGGGCTACCCGCAGGCCGGCTCGCCGTCGCCCGGGTGGCCGCAGCAGCCCGGCCCGTACGGCCAGCCCCAGTCGGCGCCGCCGTTCAACACGGCCCCGCCGCACGCGCCGCAGTCCGGCCCGCCGTTCGGCGACCCGCAGTCGGCGCCGCAGTCCGGCCCGCCGTTCGGCGGGCCGCAGCAGGCCCCGCAGTACGGCTCGCCGCAGCCCGCGCCGCCGTTCGGCCAGCCGCCGTCGGCCGACCCGACGCAGGCGATCCCGCGCCAGTCCGCCGAGCCGGGCGCGCCGTCACCGGCCGCCGACGACGAGCGGACCCAGCGGTTCGACCGCGAGGACCCGAACCGGCCCCGATGAGTCCCGCGCGGCGGGCGACGGAGGTCGTCGCCCGCCGCGACCTCGGCCCGCCACGGTCGTCCGCCGCCGTGCGGCGGCTCACCCGGCCCGTCCCGCTGCCCGGACCGGGCCCGGGGGCGGGCATCCGGCCGTCCGGCAGCGCTTAGGCTGGGCGGATGGTTGATCGCAGCGACCCCGAACCGACCGAGGCGAGCATCCGGCGGGCACTCGGGCGGGCCGCCACCGGCCGGGCGCTCGACGCCGGCGAGGCGGGCGCGCTGATCGCCGCTCGCGGGCCGATGCTCGACGAACTGCTCCGGATCGCCTCCGACATCCGCGACGCGGGGCTGCGCGACGCCGGGCGGCCGGGCGTGGTGACGTACTCGAAGAAGGTCTTCATCCCGCTGACCCGGCTCTGCCGGGACCGCTGCCACTACTGCACGTTCGCCACCGTGCCGCACCGGCTGCCCGCCGCCTACCTGGAACGCGACGAGGTGCTGGCGATCGCCCGCGAGGGCGCCGCGCAGGGCTGCAAGGAGGCGCTGTTCACGCTCGGCGACCGGCCCGAGGAGCGGTGGCCGGCGGCCCGCCGGTGGCTGGACGAGCGGGGGTACGACTCGACGCTGGACTACCTGCGCGCCTGCGCGGTGGCGGTGCTGGAGGAGACCGGCCTGCTGCCCCACCTCAATCCGGGCGTGCTCACCTGGTCGGAGTTGCAGCGGCTCAAGCCGGTCGCGCCGAGCATGGGCATGATGCTGGAGACCACCGCCACCCGGCTCTGGTCCGAACCGGGCGGCCCGCACTACGGCTCACCGGACAAGGAACCGGCGGTACGCCTGCGGGTGCTCGACGACGCCGGCCGGGTCGGGGTGCCGTTCACCACGGGCATCCTGATCGGCATCGGCGAGAACCGGGCCGAGCGGGTCGACGCGATCTTCGCGATCCGCCGCGCGATGCGGGAGTACGGCCACCTCCAGGAGGTGATCGTGCAGAACTTCCGCGCCAAGCCGGACACCGCGATGCGCGGCATGCCCGACGCGGAACTGCACGACCTGGCCGCCACGGTGGCGGTGGCCCGGGTGCTGCTCGGCCCGAAGGCCCGGATCCAGGCGCCGCCGAACCTCATCGCGGGCGAGTACGACCTGCTGCTGCGCGCCGGCATCGACGACTGGGGCGGCGTCTCCCCGGTCACGCCCGACCACGTCAACCCGGAGCGGCCTTGGCCGCACCTGGACGACCTGGCGGCGCGTACCGCGGGTGCCGGGTTCACGCTGCGTGAGCGGCTGACCGTCTACCCGGAGTACGTCCGGGCGGGCGAGCCGTGGCTGGACCCGCGCGTGCTGCCGCACGTCACAGCGCTCGCCGACCCGGCCACCGGGCTCGCGGTCGAGGCGGCACGCCCGGTGGGACGGCCCTGGCAGGAGCCGGAGGAGGTCTTCGGCGGCCGCACCGACCTGCACGTCACCATCGACGTCTCCGGCCGGACCGACGACCGTCGCGGCGACTTCGACAGCGTGTACGGCGACTGGGCCGAGGTGGCCGGCAAGGTGGCGCCGGAGGCGCGCGCGGGCGTACCCCTCGGTGGTGGCGCGGATGCCGACCTGCGCGCGGGCCTGCGGCTCGCAGCGGACGACCCGGCCGCGCTGCTGACGCCCGCGCACGAGGCCAAGGCGCTGGCGCTGTTCGGCGCGGACGGCCCGGCGCTCGACGAGCTGTGCCGGCTGGCCGACGACGCGCGCCGGGACGCGGTCGGCGACGACGTGACCTACGTGGTCAACCGCAACATCAATTTCACGAACGTCTGCTACGTGGGTTGCCGGTTCTGCGCGTTCGCCCAGCGGGAGAGCGACGCCGACGCCTTCCGGCTCTCCCTGGAGCAGGTCGCCGACCGGGCCGAGGAGGCGTGGACGGCCGGCGCGACCGAGGTCTGTCTCCAGGGCGGCATCGACCCGAAGATGCCGGTGACCGGCTATGCCGACATCGTGCGGGCGATCAAGGCGCGGGTGCCGGACATGCACGTGCACGCGTTCTCCCCGATGGAGATCGTCACCGCCGCCGCGAAGGCCGGGGTGCCGGTGCGGGAGTGGCTGCTCCAGCTCCGCGAGGCCGGGCTGGACACCATCCCGGGCACCGCCGCCGAGATCCTCGACGACGACGTGCGCTGGGTGCTCACCAAGGGCAAACTGCCGGCCTCCGCCTGGGTCGACGTGGTGAGCACGGCGCACGAGCTGGGCATCCGGTCCAGCTCCACGATGATGTACGGCCACGTGGACCACCCGGGCCAGTGGCTTGCCCATTTCCGGGTGCTAACCGGGGTGCAGGACCGTACCGGCGGGTTCACCGAGTTCGTGGCGCTGCCGTTCGTGCACACCAACGCGCCGATCTACCTGGCCGGCCTCGCCCGCCCGGGTCCGACCTGGCGGGAGAACCGGGCGGTGCACGCGATGGCCCGGCTGTTGCTGCACGGCCGGATCGGCAACATCCAGTGCTCCTGGGTGAAACTCGGCGACGCGGGCACGGTGGAGATGCTGCGCGGCGGCTGCAACGACCTGGGCGGCACGCTGATGGAGGAGACGATCTCCCGGATGGCCGGCTCGGGCAACGGCTCGGCGCGTACCGAGGAGCAGTTGCGGGCCGTCGCCACCGCCGCAGGGCGGCCGTTCCGCAAGCGGACGACCGCGTACGGTCACGCCCGCGCCTGAGGTCGAACCTTTCCCCGTCGCCCGCCGTACCTGTGGATGCCGGCGGCGGTTTCGGCGAGGACCGCCGCCGGTGACCCGAACCGGGGCCCGGCGGTGTCCGGGTGCCCGGCCCGCTGCGGCGCTGCGGCGCCGGTCCGGAGAGGCTGCCGATGAGCACTGACGACACCACCGACGCGCCGAAGCGGCGGACCTGGCCGCGGTTGACCCGCAGGCAGACGCTCACCGCCGCGGCGAGCGCGACACTGGGCGCCGCCGCCCTCACCGTGCCGGGCCTGTCCGCCGCGCAGAACGCCCCCACGTCGGGGCGGCGCGACGAGCCGATCGTGGTCCACCTCCGCGACGCCTCCACCGGCGTCATGGACGTCTTCGTCGGCACCGGCCGGGTCGAGGTACGCGACCGCGGCCTGGCCGACCGCCTGGTGCGCGCCGCCGGTCGGCGCTGAACCCGCCCCTCCGCCGGCGCGGCTCCCGGCGCCGGTTCCGCTTTCCGTTCCCCCGACGAAGGTGCGTCCGCCATGTCCTCTCACCGTGAGGCCCCGGAGATCGCCAAGGATCCGGTCGCCGACAGTTCCGACCTGTACGCGTTCGTCACGCCGAGCCAGCCGGACACGGTCACGTTGATCGCCAACTACGTGCCGGTGCAGCTCCCGTCCGGCGGCCCGAACTTCTTCGAGTTCGGTGACGACGTCCGGTACGAGATTCACATCGACAACGACGGGGACGGTTATCCGGACGTCACCTATCGTTTCGAATTCACTACCGAGATCACGAACCAGAACAGTTTTCTCTACAACACCGGGCCGATCGAGTCGCTGGAGAGCAAGAACTGGAACCGGCGGCAGTTCTACCGGCTGACCCGGATCGCCGACGGCCGCGCCCGTGTGCTGGCGCACAAGCTGCCCTGCCCGCCGTGCAACGTCGGACCGCTGTCCACACCGAACTACCAGAACCTGGTCCGGCAGGCGACGTTCAAGCTGTCCACCGGCGAGAAGGTCTTCGCCGGCCAGCGCGCCGACGGCTTCTTCGTCGACCTGGGCGCGGTGTTCGACCTGGGTACGTTGCGGCCGTTCCAGCAGCTGCACGTCGCCGGCAAGAAGCTGTTCCGGGATGAGGGGGAGCCGGTGAACGCGCTGGACCGGCTGAACGTGCACAGTCTCGCCGTGCAGGTGCCGCTCGCCCAGGTACGCCGGAAGGCGGCCCGCTACGGCTCCGCCGACCGCGCCTCGACGATCGGGGTCTGGACCAGCGCGTCCCGCCAGCAGGTCCGGGTGCTGGGGGACCGGGTCGCCGCCGACACCGCCGCCGGTCCCTTCACGCAGGTGTCGCGGCTCGGTAACCCTTTGTTCAACGAGGTCATCGTGCCGATGTCCAGGAAGGACGTCTGGAACACGTTGCCGCCGTCGGAGGACAAGCGGTTCGCCGGCTTCGTCGAGCGGCCCGAGCTGGCCGCGCTGCTGCCCACCCTCTACCCGGGTGTGTTCCCCAACCTGGAGGCGCTGAACAAGTCGAAGAAGCCGCGCGCCGACCTGGTGGCGATCCTGCTCACCGGCGTCCCCGCCGGACTGATCGACGGCTTCGCCAACACCACAGGCGACGTGCAGGCGGACATGCTGCGGCTGAACACGGCGATCCGGCCCAGCCGCAGGCCGGACCGGTTCGGGGTGCTCGGCGGCGACCTGGCCGGCTTCCCCAACGGCCGCCGCCCCGCCGACGACGTGGTGACGATCGCGCTGCGCGCCATCGCCGGGCTGACCGTGCCGCTGGTCGACAAGACGTTCCGGCCGGACGCCGCCGCCGCGGCGGTGACGCCGGGCCTGAGCGCGGCCGACGTCACAGCGCCGTTCCTGGCCGACTTCCCGTTCCTCGGGACGCCGTACGACGGGTTCGGCAACCCGCAGGCGAAGAAGTCCTGACGGGAGGCGGCTGATGTCACACCATCACGATCTCGGCCCGTCGGAGGTCGGAAGCGTCGTGCTCGACCTCGGCGGTGACCGAGGCGTCCTCATCATCCACACCGGGCGGGACCTGCACGGCCGGGAGATCGAGATCAGCCGTGCGGACCTCGACGGCCCGCGGACCCACTCCGCCGTACGCGAGCGGCACGTCCGGGACGGGGTGTTCCACAGTGCCGTCTACCCGGACCTGGAGGCGGGTGTTTATACCGTTTGGTGGGACGAGTGCACGTCCGCCGGCGCAATCTCGGTCACCGGCGGGTCCGTCGCCGAATTCGTCTGGCCCACCAGCTCACCAGCCCGCGTGGACTGAGTCGTCAGTCGCGCCGGAACCTGCGCCCCGTCCACATGATGGACGGGGCGCGGTCGGCGTTGGACGGCTCGACGGGCGGTACCGCGGGAGGCGGGTTACCCTTTGCCCCACCAATTCTGATCTTGGTACGAGCGGCCGGCGGGGGCGTCCGGCCGGCCTGTCGGCGATGCGCCACGGCAGAAAACTTCCGGCAACTCGCCGGGGAGGGCGTTACTCGTCCGGGGTCTGAATCGATAGGGCAGGTTGCGAGGCTACGGGCGGCCGCGGCGGTCGTCCCGGACGTGTCGGGAGGGCGACTCCATTATCAAGTTTGGCTTGACGGCGCACGCATTACACGCGTGTAATTTGAATGGGGTTGTTCGCACGGAACGCAACAAATGGTGACCGTACGGACAGGCACGCCTTTCGCGTGGGGGGTTGCAGCGGCGAATGACGCCGGTGCGCGACAAGGAGGCAATGGATGGACGGCCAGCTCGAGGTGGCCGACCTGCTCGGGAACGCGCCGGAGTGGCAGGAGCGAGCGCTCTGCTCGCAGACCGACCCGGAGGCGTTCTTTCCCGAGAAGGGCGGCTCGACCCGCGAGGCGAAGCGCATCTGCTCGCGGTGCGAAGTGAAGACGGAATGCCTGGAGTACGCGCTCGGCCACGACGAGCGGTTCGGAATCTGGGGTGGCCTCTCCGAGCGGGAGCGGCGCAAGCTCAAGCGGCGGGTCGCCGCCTGATCCACGTACGGGTCCACGGGCGGTGGGGGCCGCCCGGACCCGGGTCGCCGTCCGGCCGGCGCGTCCGGCCGGGGGGCGGCGCCCTACCCGGTCAGGCCAGCTCGTCCGGGTCGACCCCGAGCAGATTCGCCACCTGCTCGATGATCACGTCGTGCACCAGGTCGGCGAGGTCCTCGCGGTCCATCGCGCGGAACTCCAGCGGCCGCCGGTAGAGCACGATCCGCGGCGGCACCTCCTGGCGGCCGGGCCGCCCGGGCAGCAGCCGGGCGAGCGGCACCTCGCCGTCCTCCAGCACGTCCGAGTCGTAGACGTTCAGATCCGGCGGGACGTCCTCGACCGCGAACTCCACCCCGGCCAACTCCTTGGCGAAACGGCGTTCGAGCGTCTCCACCATGTCGAGCACCAGATCGTCGAAGACCTCGGCCTTCGTCCGCGCCAGCGGCACCGTGGCCGGCACCAGCCGCCCGCGCAGCCCGCGACCGTGCCGGTCACGGTGGGTGCGCCGGCCGGAGCCGGGGCGGCGGTTCTGGGGGCTCGTCATGACGCACAGGGTAGCCCGGGTCGGGGGTCCACCCGCTGTCGCGCGGCCCGTCCGGCGTGCCGGTGCGTCGATCGGTGGAATTGTGATCACCATGACGGGCGTGTCGTAACGCGAAGCGGTGCGCCGGACCCGGTAATGGGGATACCCTGCCGCCGTGAGGTCACCACGGCGCTGCTCCCGTAACGGCTGCCCCCGGCAAGCGGTCGCCACATTGACCTATGTCTACAACGAGTCGACGGCGGTGGTGGGCCCGCTCGCGGCGTTCGCCGAACCGCACACGTACGACCTGTGTGAGCCGCACGCCCGCAACCTGACCGCCCCGCGCGGCTGGGACGTGGTGCGGCACGAGGGCGAGTTCGAGCCGCCGCCGCCCACCACCGACGACCTGGTGGCGCTGGCCGAGGCGGTACGCGAGGCCGCCCGCCCGGCCCCGCCCCGTCCCCCCGAGGACGAGCCCACCACCAAGCCCCAGGCCCCCCAGCAGGGCCGCCGGGGTCACCTCCGAGTCATCCCACCCCACCACTGACCGGCCCCGCCCAGGCCACGGCCCTCCATCGGCCGATCATGAAGGTCGCGCTGGTCGGCCACGTGCGGGCCAGGCCAAGATCAACACCAGTACGGGGATGTGGTGCCATCCAAGCCACCCGGACCCCACCACCACCCCGAACTGGTGTCGATCATGAACCCCTGTGCACGTGGGAACCCGGCCGTCAGTGGCCCAGGAAGCGGTTGAAGAGGTCGGCTCGGCGGGACGAGCGATGGGTTCTGTGCTCGGTTCGGTCGGCTGAGGACATGATCTTCAGGCCGGTGTTCATGGCGAGCCAGCGCAGCGGCTCCGGCTCCCAGCGCGGGGAGCGGTGGCCCACCCAGGGCAACGCGGTCAGGTCGCTCTCCACGCCCCGGATCAGGTCGGCGAGCGTACGCCCGGCGAGGTTACTGGTGCCGACGCCGTCACCGACGTAGCCGCCCGCCCAGGCCAGCCCGGTGCGCCGGTCCAGCCCCACCGACGCGGACCAGTCCCGGGCCACTCCCAGCGGCCCGCCCCAGGCGTGCGTCACCGGCACGTCCGGCCCGAGCACCGGGAACAGCTCACCGAGCGCCCGGCGCAGCGCCGCGAACACCCGCGGATCCCGGTCGAAGTCCGGCCGCACCCGGGAGGCGTAGTGGTAGGGCGCGCCCCGCCCGCCGAACGCGAGCCGGCCGTCGGCCGTGCGCTGGCCGTACACGATGACGTTCCGGTAGTCGGAGAACGTCTCCCGCTGCGCCAGCCCGATCCGCGCCCAGGTCTCCTCCGGCAGCGGCGGGGTGGCCACCATCAGCGAGTAGACCGGCGCCACCACACGCCGCCGGCCGGGCAGCCCCGGCGTGTAGCCCTCGGTCGCGCGGACCACCACCGGTGCCCGGACCACGCCCGCCGCTGCCACCGCCGCGCCCGGCCGCAGCGCGGTCACCGCTGTGCCCTCGTGGATGCGTACGCCCCGGCGCTCGACCGCCCGGGCCAGGCCCCGGACCAGCTTCGCCGGGTGCACCGCCGCGCAGTGCGGGGTGTACGTGCCGCCGCGTACCCCCTCGGCGTTGCAACGCGCGGCGGCCTCGCCGGCGTCGAGCAGCGTCAGGTCGTCGTCGGTCAGCCCGTGCGTGTGGGCCTGCGCCACCTCGGCGCGGGCCCGGTGGAGCTGGGCCTCGCCGCGGGCGAGCGTCACGGTGCCGCCGGCCCGCCAGTCGCAGTCGATGCCCTCGGCGGCGGCGACCCGCCCCACCTCGCCGACCGTGTCGTGCATGGCCCGCTGCATGGCCAGTGCCCGGTCCCGGCCGTGCCGCCGGGCCAGCGCCGGCAGCGAGGTGGGGAACAGCGCCGAACACCAGCCACCGTTCCTGCCTGACGCGCCGTACCCGGCGATCTCCCGCTCCAGCACGACGACGCGCAACGTGGGGTCGGCCTCGGCCAGGTACCAGGCCGTCCACAGCCCGGTGTACCCGGCGCCCACGATCGCCACGTCGGCGTCCGTGCCGCCGGGCAACCCGGGTCGCGGTGTCAGCGGTTCGTCCAGGCCGGACAGCCAGTACGACAGATGCCGGTAGTCGGTCATCGGCGTCAGAGCCGCGACCACGCCTCGGTCAGCACCGCGCGCAGGATCTGCTCGATCTCGTCGAAGTGCTGCTGGTCGGCGATCAGCGGCGGGGCGAGCTGCACCACCGGGTCACCCCGGTCGTCGGCCCGGCAGTAGAGCCCGGCGTCGAACAGGGCGGTGGACAGGAAGCCCCGCAGCAGCCGCTCGGACTCGGCCTCGTCGAACGTCTCCCGGGTCGTCTTGTCCTTGACCAGCTCGATGCCGTAGAAGTAGCCGTCGCCCCGGACGTCGCCGACGATCGGCAGGTCGTGCAGCTTCTCCAGGGTGGACCGGAACGCGCCCTCGTGGGCCCGGACGTGCCCGATCAGATCCTCCCGGGCGAACACCTCCAGGTTGGCCAGCGCTACCGCGCAGGAGACCGGGTGGCCGCCGAACGTCACGCCGTGCGCGAACATGCCGGTCTCGGTGAGGAACGGCTCCATCAGCCGCTCGCCGGCGATCATCGCGCCGAGCGGGGCGTAGCCGGAGGTGATGCCCTTGGCGGTGGTGATGATGTCCGGCTGGTAGCCGTACCGCACCGCGCCGAAGTACTCGCCGAGCCGGCCCCAGGAGCAGATCACCTCGTCGCTGACCAGCAGCACGTCGTACGCGTCGCAGATCTCGCGTACCCGCTCGAAGTAGCCGGGCGGCGGCGGGAAGCAGCCGCCGGAGTTCTGTACCGGCTCCAGGAAGACGGCGGCGACCGTCTCCGGTCCCTCCCGCTCGATCGCCCGGCCGATCTCCTCGGCGGCCCAGCGGCCGAACGCCTCGGCGTCGTCGCCGTGTTCGGGGGCCCGGTAGAAGTTGGTGTTCGGCACCTTGATGCCGCCCGGCACCAGTGGCTCGAAGTCGGTCTTGATGCCGGGCAGGCCGGTGATCGACAGCGCGCCCATCGAGGTGCCGTGGTAGGCGATGTACCGGCTGACCACCTTGTGCTTGGTGGGCTTGCCGGTGCGCTTGAAGTAGGCCCGGGCCAGCTTCCACGCCGCCTCGACGGCCTCGGAGCCGCCGGTGGTGAAGAAGACCCGGTTCAGGTCGCCGGGGGTGAGCGTGGCGATCTTCTCGGCCAGCTCGACCGCCTTCGGGTGGGCGTACGACCAGAGCGGGAAGTAGGCCAGCTCGCCGGCCTGCTTGGCGGCGGCCTCGGCCAGCTCGGTGCGGCCGTGGCCGGCGTTGACGACGAACAGCCCGGCCAGCCCGTCCAGGTAGCGGCGGCCCTGCGCGTCCCAGACGTACGCGCCCTCGCCCCGGACGATTGTCGGAACCTCGCCGGCGGGGTAGCTCGCCATGCGGGTGAAGTGCATCCACAGGTGGTCGGTGGCGTTGGCCATGTCAGCCCCATCGGGTCTCGGGCCGGTCAGGGGTGACACCGGCCGCTCTGCCCACGGTTATCCCACAGGCGATGCCGATAAGGCAAGTGAACAAGCCTCAACGCGACGGATTCAGCGCCGCATCACTTCCGTGTCAACGGAATCCGCATCAGACGGTACCCCAACTGTAGGTCTGCTTGCGCAGCTTCAGGTAGACGAACGCCTCGGTGGAGAGCACTCCGGGTACACCGCGCAGCTTCTGCAGGATCTCCAGCAGGTGCGCGTCGTTGCGGCAGACCACCTCGGCCAGCAGGTCGAACGAGCCGGCGGTGATCACCACGTAGTCGATCTCCTCGAACTCGGCCAGCCGGTCCGCGACCGGTTCCAGGTCGCCGTCCGTGCGCAGCCCGATCATGGCCTGGCGGGGGAAGCCGAGCTGGAGCGGATCGGTGACCGCGACGATCTGCATGACGCCCGCGTCGAGCAGCCGCTGCACCCGCTGGCGTACCGCCGCCTCGGAGAGGCCGACCGCCTTGCCGATGCTCGCGTACGGGCGGCGACCGTCCTCCTGGAGCTGCTCGATGATCTGCTTGGCCACGTCGTCGAGCAGAGCGTGATTGGCTCCTTCACGGACGGTGACCCGGCGGCTGCCGTTGGGGTTCTCCTGCTGCCGGTTGACCATCGACGCTCCTCGTGTCCGATTCTCCGTGTTGAGCGTAGTCCCCCGCGCAGTCTGGCGTATTTCGTGGCGACTGGCTATTCCGGCAACGGAATCCCTTGTGAGAGAGGTTTCCTCATGTCAGGATCAGTCGTCCATCGCCACTGACCCTCCCGCCGGCGCGCCGCCCCCGTCCCGCCGCCGACGATGCCCCCAAGGAGTCGTCACATGCGTAGTCCCCTCCGGACCCTCACCCGGCGCGGTCTGCTCACCGGGACCGTCGGCTCGGCCGCGCTGCTCGCCACCGCGGGCACCCTGGCCGGCTGCGGGACCAAGGGCGCCCAGCAGACCGAAGCCGGCTGCAAGAGCGAGGATCTGTCCGCCACCGAGAAGAAGGTCGCCTTCTCGAACTGGCCGCAGTACATGGACACCGACGACAAGGACGAGTCCAAGCGCCCCACGCTCGACGCGTTCGTCGCCGCCTCGGGTATCCAGGTGACGTACACCGAGGACGTCAACGACAACAACGAGTTCTTCGGCAAGGTGCGTAACCAGCTCGCCGGGTGTCAGAGCA
Source organism: Micromonospora sp. WMMB482 (assembly GCF_019038635.1). Taxonomy (NCBI): domain Bacteria; kingdom Bacillati; phylum Actinomycetota; class Actinomycetes; order Micromonosporales; family Micromonosporaceae; genus Micromonospora; species Micromonospora sp. WMMB482. Next base: position 3,437,570 of record NZ_JAHOPD010000020.1, read on the forward strand.
CCGGGCGGGACATCATGGTGCTCACCGACTGGATGGCCGCCCGGATGATTCGCCTCGGCTGGGTGCAGAAGCTGGACAAGTCGAAGATGCCCAACGTCGAGGCGAACCTGCTGCAGTCGCTGCGCGGGCGCTCCTTCGACGCCGAGACCCAGCTCGCGGTCCCGTGGCAGTCCGGGCTGGCCGGGCTCGCCTACAACGCGAAGGTCACCAAGGAGATCCGCACCGTCGACGAGCTGCTCACCCGCCCCGACCTCAAGGGCAAGGTGACGGTGCTGTCGGAGATGCGCGACACCATCGGCCTGCTGCTCCAGTCGCTCGGTCACGACCCGGCCGAGTTCACCGCCGCCCAGTTCGACGACGCGCTGAACAAGCTGAAGAAGGCCGTGAACAGCAAGCAGATCCGGCGGTTCACCGGCAACGACTACGCGCCCGACCTGGCCAAGGGCGACATCGCCGCGTGCATCGGCTGGTCCGGCGACGTGGTGCAGCTCGGCTTCGAGGACGAGAAGATCAAGTTCGTGGTGCCCGAGTCCGGCGTGATGCTCTGGTCGGACAACATGCTGGTGCCGAACAAGGCCACCCACAAGGCCAACGCCGAGGCGTTGATGAACCACTACTACGACCCGGCGGTCGCGGCGAAGCTGGCCGCGTACGTCAACTACATCTGCCCGGTGCAGGGCGCGCAGGCCGAGATGGAGAAGATCGACCCGGATCTGGCCACCAACCCGCTGATCTTCCCGGACGACGCGATGCTGTCGAAGGCAAAGGTCTTCATGGCGCTCGACGAAGCGCAGGAGAAGGAGTACGAGACCAAGTTCCAGCAGGTGATCGGCGCGTGAAGGGGCAGCAGACCCCGGCCGGTGACCTGCGACTGGTCGACCTGACCAAGCGGTTCGGCGTCTTCACCGCCGTCGACGACCTCACCCTCACCGTCCCGCAGGGCTCGTTCTTCGCCCTGCTCGGCGCATCCGGCTGCGGCAAGACCACCACGCTGCGGATGATCGCCGGGCTGGAACAGCCCACCAGCGGGAAGGTACTGCTCGGCGAGCAGGACACCGCCGGGCTGCGGCCGTACAAGCGGCCGGTCAACACCGTCTTCCAGAGCTACGCCCTCTTCCCGCACCTGGACATCCACGAGAACGTGGCGTTCGGGCTGCGTCGCCGCGGCATCCGCAAGGTGGGCGACCAGGTGGAGCGGATGCTCGCGCTGGTCCAGCTCGAAGGGTACGGCCGGCGCCGCCCGGCCCAGCTCTCCGGCGGCCAGCAGCAGCGCGTCGCGCTGGCCCGGGCGCTCATCAACCACCCGCAGGTGCTCCTGCTCGACGAGCCGCTCGGCGCGCTCGACCTCAAGCTGCGGCGGCAGATGCAGATCGAGCTGAAGCGGATCCAGACCGAGGTGGGCATCACGTTCGTGCACGTCACCCACGACCAGGAGGAGGCCATGACGATGGCCGACACGGTCGCGGTGATGAACGCCGGGCGGATCGAGCAACTCGGCGCACCCGCCGACATCTACGAGTACCCGGCCACCGCGTTCGTGGCGAACTTCCTCGGCCAGTCCAACCTGCTCGCCGCCGAAGCCGGCGGTCGCGCCGCCGACGACGTGCTGGTCACGGCGCACGGCGCGCGCTTCTCCGTGCCCGCCGGCCGGGCCCGGCTCACCGACGGGCCGGCCTTCCTCGGCGTACGTCCGGAGAAGCTGCACCTGGCCGACGGCCCGGACCGGGTGCCGGCCGGGCACCAGCACGTCGGCGGCGTCGTCACCGACACCTCCTACGTCGGGGTGAGCACCCAGTACCTGGTGCGCACCGCGTGGGGCAGTGAGCTGTCCGCGTTCGCGGCGAACAGCGGGCTGGGTGGCCGGCTCGCCGTCGGTACGGCGGTGACCGCGCACTGGGATCCGCGGCACGCGTTCCTGCTGCCCCGGGACGCCGGTGAGGACGACCAGACCGCGCCGCTGCTCGACGAGCCGCCGGTGGGTGCGCTGCCATGAGCGAGCGCAGCGAGCGAATCGGCTGGCTCGGCGCGGAGGTGCCTCATGGCGGCGCGGAGCGAAGCGGAGTGGCGGCATGAGCGAGTGCAGCGAGCGAATCGGCTGGCTCGGCGCGGAGGTGCCTCATGGCGGCGCGGAGCGAAGCGGAGTGGCGGCATGAGCGCGCTGGCCCAGGTACCGGCCTCCGCCGGGAAGCCGGCGCCGCCGCCGGTGCGGCGCGGGCGCAGCCGCCTCCTGCCGTACCTGCTGCTGCTTCCCGGCGCGGCCTGGCTGCTCGTCTTCTTCGCTCTCCCGCTGGTGCAGCTCGCCTCCGCCAGCCTCTACGACCCGTCCGGCTCGCTCACCACCGGGTACGCCATGACCTGGGCGTTCGGCAACTACCCGGACGCGTTGCAGGCGTACTGGCCGCAGTTCTCCCGGTCCTTCCTCTACTCGGCGATCGCGCTGGTGCTCGCGCTGCTGATGGGCTACCCGCTGGCGTACGCGATCGCCCAGAAGGCCGGCCGGTGGAAGAACCTGCTGCTGGTGGCGGTGGTCGCGCCGATGTTCACCAGCTTCCTGGTGCGCACGCTGGCCTGGAAGACCATCCTGTCGGACAACGGCGCGCTGGTCGGGCTGCTGCGCGACGTGCACCTGCTCGGCCCGGACGGCCGGCTGCTGGCCACCCCGATCGCCGTGGTGCTCGGCCTGACGTACAACTTCCTGCCGTTCCTGGTGCTGCCGCTGTACGCGAGCCTGGAGCGGCTCGACCCCCGGCTGCTGGAGGCGGCGAGCGACCTGTACGCGAGTCCGCTGCGCGCGTTCGCCAAGGTCACGCTACCGCTGTCGATGCCCGGCCTGATCGCCGGCACGCTGCTGTTCTTCATCCCGGCCACGGGGGACTACATCAACGCCGAGCTGCTCGGTACGCCGAACGAGTACATGATCGGCAACGTCATCGACTCGGCGTTCCTGGTCCGGCTGGACTACCCGCAGGGCGCGGCGCTGTCGTTCCTGCTGATGGCCGCGATCCTGGCGATCGTCTTCGTCTACCTGCGGCGGGCCGGCACGGAGGAGGTCCTGTGAAACTCAGGCGCTGGCTCGCCGACCGGTGGGTGATGGGCGTGGCTCTGCTCGTCCTCGGCTACCTGACGCTGCCGATCATGGTGGTCGCCGGTCTGTCCTTCAACCGGCCCTCCAGCCGGCTCTCCTACGACTTCAACGAGTTCACGCTCGACAACTGGAAGCAGCCCTGCGCCACAGCGGACATGTGCGACGCGGTCGTGCGCAGCATGCAGATCGGCCTGATCGCCACAGTCGTCTCCACGCTCCTCGGCACGCTGATGGCGTTCGCGCTGGTCCGGCACAGCTTCCGCGGCCGGTCCGGGCTCAACGGGCTCATCTTCCTGCCGATGGCCACCCCGGAACTGGTGATGGGCACCTCGCTGCTCGCCCTCTTCGTGGCCGCCGGGGTGCCGCAGGGCTTCTGGACCATCGTCATCGCGCACGTCATGTTCTGCGTGTCGTTCGTCGTGGTCACCGTGAAGGCCCGGCTCGCCGGCATGGACCGGCGGCTGGAGGAGGCCGCCATGGACCTGTACGCCAGCGAGTGGCAGACGTTCCGCCGGATCACGCTGCCGCTCGTGCTACCAGGCATCGTGGCCGCCGCGCTGCTGGCGTTCTCGCTCAGCTTCGACGACTTCATCATCACGAACTTCAACGCCGGCACCACTGTCACGTTCCCGATGTACGTCTGGGGTGCCTCGCAGCGGGGCATCCCGCCGCAGGTCAACGTCATCGGCACGGCCATGTTCGTGATCGCGTTGCTGCTGGTCGGGGCCACCTCGCTGCGCGGGCGGCGGGCGCGACGGGCCGCCCTCGCGGTGGTCGCCACACCGTCGGGCAAGCCATGACACTCCCGCATACCGGCCGGGCGCTGGCCGACGCCGCGCCCGTGCCGTACTGGCTGGACCGCCCGGTTCGTCCCGACCCGCTGCCGCCGCTGGCCGGGATGCACACCGCCGACCTGCTCGTGGTCGGCGGCGGGTACGCCGGGCTGTGGACCGCGCTGCTCGCGAAGGAGGCCGACCCGGACCGCGACGTCCTGCTCGTCGACGCGGGCACGTGCGGCTGGGCGGCGTCCGGGCGCAACGGCGGGTTCTGCGCTGCGTCGCTGACCCACGGGCTCGCCAACGGCGTCGAGCGGTTCCCCGGCGAGATCGGCGAGCTGGAACGGCTGGGCCGGGAGAACCTGGACGCCATCGCCGCCACCGTGGCGAAGTACGACATCGACTGCGACTTCGAGCGCACCGGCGAACTGGCGGTCGCGGTCGAGCCGTACCAGCTCGACGGGCTCGCCGCCGACGCCGAACTGGCCCGCCGGTACGGCCACGACGTGCGGCTGCTCGACCGCGACGAGGTACGCGCCGAGGTGGCGTCGCCGACGTACCTGGGTGGGATGTGGGACGCCGACCGGGTGGCCCTGCTCGACCCGGCGAAGCTCGCCTGGGGGCTGCGCCGGGCCGCGCTCGACCTGGGCGTACGCGTGCACGAGCACACCCGCGTCACCGGCCTGGCCCGCGACGGAGCCGGGCTGCGCGCCACCACGGCGGGCGGCGCGGACGCGGCGCCCGGCGCGGTACGGGCGCGGCAGGTGGTGCTGGCCACGAACGCGTTCCCGCCGCTGCTGCGCCGGCTGCGCTCCTGGCTGGTGCCGGTCTACGACTACGCGCTGATGACCGAGCCGCTGACCGGGGCGCAACGCGACGCGATCGGCTGGCGGCACCGGCAGGGGCTCGCCGACACCGGCAACCAGTTCCACTACTACCGGCTCACCGCCGACAACCGGATCCTGTTCGGCGGCTACGACGCGATCTACCACTACGGCAACCGGGTGACACCAGCGCTGGAGCAGCGCGAGGCCACCTTCACCACGCTGGCGTCGCACTTCTTCTCCACGTTCCCGCAGCTCGCCGATGTGCGCTTCAGTCACCGCTGGGGTGGCGTCATCGACACCTGCACCCGGTTCTGCGCGTTCTTCGGCACCGCGTACGACGGGCGCCTGGCGTACGCCGCCGGGTTCACCGGGCTCGGCGTCGGCGCGACCCGGTTCGGGGCCCGCGTGACGCTCGACCTGCTCTCCGGCGCGGACACCCCGCTCACCCGGCTCGACCTGGTGCGCCGCAAGCCGCTGCCGTTCCCGCCGGAACCGGCCCGGTCCGTGGGCATCAACCTCACCCGCTGGTCGCTCGCCCGCGCCGACGCGCGCGACGGGCGGCGCAACCTCTGGCTCCGTACTCTCGACCGTCTTGGACTGGGGTTCGACTCCTGATGCGTATCCTCCTCGTCGGCGCCGGTGGCGTCGGCTCCGCCGCCGTATCCATCGCCGCCCGCCGTTCCTTCTTCGAGACCATGGTGGTCGCCGACCACGACCCGGCGCGTGCGGCGCGAGCCGTCGCCGGGCACGGCGACCGGTTCGTCGCCGCCACCGTGGACGCCTCCTCCGCCGACGCGGTCGCCGCGCTGTGCCGGAAACACCGGATCACGCACGTGCTGAACGCGGTCGACCCGCGCTTCGTCATGCCGATCTTCGACGGCGCGTTCGCCGCCGGGGCCGACTACCTCGACATGGCGATGTCGCTGTCCCGGCCGCACCCCGAGCACCCCTACGCGGAGACCGGCGTCAAGCTCGGCGACGAGCAGTTCGCCGTCGCGGAGCGGTGGGCCGCCGCCGGGCGGCTGGCGCTCTGCGGCATCGGCGTCGAACCGGGCCTGTCCGACGTCTTCGCCCGCTACGCCGCCGACGAACTCTTCGCCGAGATCGACGAGATCGGGGTACGCGACGGCGCGAACCTGACAGTCGCCGGGTACGAGTTCGCGCCCTCGTTCTCCATCTGGACCACCATCGAGGAGTGCCTCAACCCGCCGGTGATCTGGGAGGCCGGGCGCGGCTGGTTCACCACCGAACCGTTCAGCGAACCGGAGGTGTTCGACTTCCCGGCCGGGATCGGCCCGGTCGAGTGCGTCAACGTCGAGCACGAGGAGGTGCTGCTCATCCCGCGGTGGGTGCCGGCGAAGCGGGTCACCTTCAAGTACGGCCTCGGTGCCGAGTTCATCGAGGTGCTCCGCACGCTGCACAAGCTCGGGCTGGACTCGACCCAGCCGGTGCGGGTGCGCGGGGTCGACGTATCGCCGCGCGACCTGGTGGCCGCCGCCCTGCCCGACCCGGCCACGCTCGGTGACCGGATGAGCGGCAGGACGTGCGCCGGCACGTACGTCACCGGCACCGGGCCGGACGGCCGCCCGCGCCGGGTCTACCTCTATCACGTGGTGGACAACGAGTGGTCGATGGCCGAGTACGGCCACCAGGCGGTGGTCTGGCAGACCGCAGTGAACCCGGTCGTCGCGCTGGAACTGGTCGCCACCGGCGCCTGGTCCGGCACGGGCGTGCTCGGCCCGGAGGCGTTCCCGCCGGCCCCCTTCCTGGACCTGCTCACCGACTACGGTTCGCCGTGGGGGATGGAGGAACGATGACCCGGTACGGCCCGATGTACGGTCCCGACATCACGTTCCTCGGCGTGCCGCCGTGCACCGTCGAGGAACCGGTCACGTACGCCGACGCGGACGTCGTGATCATCGGGGCCCCGTTCGACGGCGGCACCTCGCACCGGCCGGGCACCCGGTTCGGGCCGTCCGCCATCCGGCAGGCCTGCTACCTGCCGCACGACGGATCCCGCCCCTCGCTGGCGCTGCGCGTGGACGGGCTGAAGGACCTGTGCGTCTACGACGCCGGGGACGTGGAGATGTTCGGCGGCGACATCGAGCGCTCACTGGCCGCGCTGGAGACCGCCGTGCACGCGGTCGCGTCGGCCGGGGCGATCCCGGTGGTGCTCGGCGGCGACCACTCCATCGCGCTGCCCGACGCGACAGGGGTGGCCCGGCACCATGGGCTCGGCCGGGTGTCGCTTGTGCACTTCGACGCGCACGCCGACACCGGCGACGTCGAGTTCGGCTCGCTGCACGGCCACGGCCAGCCGATGCGGCGGCTCATCGAATCCGGTGCGGTACGCGGCGACCGCTTCCTCCAGATCGGGCTGCGCGGGTACTGGCCCGGCCCGGACACGCTGGCGTGGATGGCCGGGCAGCGGATGCGCTCGTACGAGATGACCGAGATCGTGGCGCGCGGGCTGGACACCTGCCTGACCGAGGCGTTCGGCATCGCGACCGACGAGTGCGAGGGCGTGTTCCTCTCCGTCGACGTGGACGTGGTCGACCCCGGCATGGCACCCGGCACCGGCACGCCCGAGCCGGGCGGGTTCACCTCCCGGCAGCTGCTCGACGCGGTCCGGCGGGTGTGTTACGAACTGCCGGTGGTCGGGCTGGACGTGGTCGAGGTCGCCCCGCCCTACGACCACGCCGACATCACCGCGTTCCTCGGCAACCGCGTGGTGCTGGAGGCGCTGTCCGCGATAGCCCGCCGCCGCCACGACGCAACAACCGGAACCCCATGGAACCCCACCCAGCCCCTCCTGGACGACCGCTGACCGGTAGCCCGGCATGTTTAGCTCGGGCTATAGTCGGGGCATGGGTGCGGACGGGAAGCGCTGGTCGGTCCGGGTGACCGGAGAGGTCCGGCACTGGCTGCGCGACCTGCGGGACCACGACCCGGCGTCGTACGAGAGCGTCCGGGTGGCGGTGGACAAACTGGCCGAGGTCGGGCCAGGGCTGGGTCGCCCGCTCGTGGACACGCTGCGTGGAAGCAGCCTCCGTAATCTGAAGGAGCTGCGGCCCCGCTCCGGCCGGGACGTGGCTATCCGGGTGCTGTTCGTCTTCGATCCCTGGTCGCAGGCGGTCCTCCTGGTCGCCGGCAACAAGGCGGGCAACTGGACCCGCTGGTACCGGCAGCACATCCCGGCGGCGGAGGTTGCCTACAAGGCTTGGCTCGACAGCGAGCGCGAGCGAAGGGGGGAGTCGTGACGGATTTCTATCACTGGGACGAGGTCCGCGCCGAACTCGGCGGTGACGACGAGGCGTACGAGGCGGAGCGCGCCCGGACCGACGCCTGGGTGAGCGCGTTCCACCTGGCCGAGGAGCGCAAGCGGCTGGGGCTCACCCAGCGGCAGGTCGCCGAGATCATGGGGGTCACGCCCGGCCGGGTCAGCCAGATCGAGAACGGCGACCTCGACGTCAACGAGGTGGCCACGTTGAGCCGCTATGCCAACGCCCTCGGCGCCCGGCTACGGATCATCTTCGACTACGGCGACGACCTCCGGCAGATCGCCTGACCGGAGGCCGCCGACGCGGTCAGGGGTGGGTGCAGCGGGGGCGCAGGCGCACGGGCTCGGTGGTTTCGGTGAGGGAGTTGGGCTCGACCACCAGGCGCGCGATCGCCGTGGCGGGACCACCGCGGAACGCGCCCTGGTCGGCGGGGATCGTGGCGGTCCAGGTGCCGGCGGTGCGTTCGTCGGTGCACGCGCCGATCACGCCGAACCCGAAACCGGTGACCGTGCCGCGCCGTACCCGCTGCTCCAGGTGCACCTCGATGTACGCGAGGCCGCGCTCGGCGCCACAGTCGAACCGGCCGCCGACGGTGGCGGTGTGCGCGCGCACGCCGGCCGTGCCGAACCAGTTGACGGAGATGCTGGGGGAAGCAGCCGGGGCGGCGACGGCGGCGCCCGGCGCGAGCCCGAGCGTGGCGGCGGTGGCCAGGGCGGTGAGGCCGGCGGCGAGCACTGGTTGTCGGACCGGGTACATGCGCGGTCTCCTGTCGGGCGGTGGCGGGACGCTGATTCCGAAGTGGACGGCGTCAGCATCCCACCGCCGCGATACCCGCGAGCTGCAAGATCTCGGACAGATCAGCGGTTCAGGTGGGAGCGGATGAGGAAGCGGACGCCCTCCGGGGCCTCCAGGGAGAAGCCGCTGCCCCGGCCGGGCACCACGTCGACGGTGAGCCGGGTGTGCTGCCACAGCTCCCACTGGGCCTTCGACATCCAGAACTCCACCGGCTCGGGCACCCCGTCGACGGCGAGCGAGGCGAGCAGCACGTCCGAGCCGCCGGTGCGGAACTCACCGGCCGGGTAGCACATCGGCGCGCTGCCGTCGCAGCAGCCGCCGGACTGGTGGAACATCAGCGGGCCGTGCTGCCCCCGCAGCGACCGGATCAGGTCGGCCGCCGCGGGGGTCACTGTCACCGGCTCGCCCATCAGAAGAAGCCCAGCTTCTTCGGCGAGTAGCTGACCAGCAGGTTCTTGGTCTGCTGGTAGTGCTCCAGCATCATCTTGTGGTTCTCCCGGCCGATGCCGGACTGCTTGTAGCCGCCGAACGCGGCGTGCGCCGGGTACGCGTGGTAGCAGTTCGTCCATACCCGGCCCGCCTGGATGGCCCGCCCGGCCCGGTACGCGGTGTTCAGATCCCGGGTCCACACGCCCGCGCCGAGCCCGTACAGCGTGTCGTTGGCGATCTTCACGGCGTCGTCCAGGTCGGCGAAGGACGTCACCGACACCACCGGGCCGAAGATCTCCTCCTGGAAGATCCGCATCGAGTTGTCGCCCTCGAAGATGGTCGGCTGGACGTAGTAGCCGCCGGACAGCTCGCCGCCCAGGTCGGCCCGCTCACCGCCGGTGAGGACACGAGCGCCCTCCTGCCGCCCGATGTCCAGGTAGGACAGGATCTTTTCGAGCTGGTCGTTGGACGCCTGCGCGCCGACCGTCGTGTCGGTGTCCAGCGGGTGCCCCTGCGTGATCTGCCGGGTCCGGTCCACGGCGGCGGCCAGGAAGTCGGCGTAGTGGCCCTGCTGGATGAGCGCCCGGGACGGGCAGGTGCACACCTCGCCCTGGTTGAGCGCGAACATGGTGAAGCCTTCCAGCGCCTTGTCCCGGAAGTCGTCGGAGGCGGCGCTGACGTCGTCGAAGAAGATGTTCGGGCTCTTCCCGCCCAGCTCCAGCGTGACCGGCTTGATGTTCTCGCTGGCGTACTGCATGATCAGCCGCCCGGTGGTGGTCTCGCCGGTGAACGCCACCTTCGCCACGCGTGACGAGGACGCCAGCGGCTTGCCCGCCTCGACGCCGAAGCCGTTCACCACGTTCAGCACGCCCGGCGGCAGCAGGTCGCCGATCAGCGAGAGCAGGTAGTGGATCGAGGCGGGCGTCTGCTCGGCCGGCTTGAGCACCACCGCGTTGCCGGCGGCCAGCGCCGGGGCGAGTTTCCACACCGCCATGAGGATCGGGAAGTTCCACGGGATGATCTGCCCGACCACGCCCAGCGGCTCGTGGAAGTGGTAGGCGACGGTGTCGTCGTCGAGTTCGCCGAGCGAGCCCTCCTGCGCCCGGATCGCCCCGGCGAAGTAGCGGAAGTGGTCGATCGCGAGCGGGATGTCGGCGGCGAGCGTCTCGCGTACCGGCTTGCCGTTCTCCCATGTCTCGGCGATCGCGAGGGACGCCAGGTTGTCCTGCATGCGGTCGGCGATCCGGTTGAGGATCAGCGACCGCTCGGCCACCGAGGTGCGGCCCCAGGCGTCGGCCGCGCCGTGCGCCGCGTCGAGCGCCTTCTCCACGTCCTCGCCGGTGCCCCGGGCCACCTCGCAGAAGGTCTGCCCGGTCACCGGGGTCGGGTTCTCGAAGTACCTGCCACCGTGCGGCTTCACGTACTCGCCGCCGATGTAGTGGTCGTAGCGGGACTGCCAGTGGGTGGGGGCGTCGTAGCGCGTCATGGGTACCTCCGCCGTCCGTCTGGGGTGGATGGCGGGCAGGCTAGTTTCCGGGACGTTGCAGGAACGTTGCGCGCGGCAGCGCGTACTCCTCGGCGAGCTGGCGGGCCCGCGCGACAGCGAGCGGCCGGCGGGGCGCGCCCGGCGGCAGCGAGCGGGCCAGGGCCTGCCAGGCGGCCAGGTCGTCGGACCCGGCGGCCGTCGCGGTCCAGGCCGCGAGCAGCCCCGGGTCGTTGCCGGCCAGCACGGCGGCGCGCAACTGGCCGTCGACCAGGCGGCGCAGTCGCGCGACTCCCGGCGCGTCCGACAGGGGCAGCAGGGGCCCGGGGTACGCGCGCAGCGCCGCCGCGGGATCGCCACGTTCCAGCAGTTCGGTGACGGTACGGAAGTCGGCGCGCACGGCCGGCCGCAGCCGGTACGGGCGGGAGTCGAGCAGTTCTTCGCCGAGCACACGGCGCAGCCGGGACAGCTCGGCGCGCAGCGTGACCGGATGCCGCCTGTCGTCGCCGTACAGGTCGAGGCCGAGCTGTTCCCCGGTGCGCCCCTCGGGATGGTCGACCAGCAGCACCAGCAGCTCGCTGTGCCGGCGGCCGAGCCGTACGCGCCGACCGCCGACGCGCAGCTCCGCCTCGTCGCGGCCGAGCGCCGACACGTACGCCCCGTCCGGCGCGGCGGGCGCGGCGCCGGCCAGGAACGCCTCGGCGGCCCGGGCGGTGGCCCGGACCAGGGCCAGGCTCTGCGGGTTGGCCAGGTGGTCCCCGCCGGTGATGTCGACGGCACCGAGCAGCGCGCCGGTGGCCGGGTCGTGGATCGGCGCGGCGGCGCAGGTCCAGCGCTGCACCGGCCGGACGAAGTGCTCGGTGGCGAAGATCTGCACGCCGTGGTCGACGGCGAGGGCCGTGCCGGGGGCGTTCGTGCCGGCGTGCGCCTCGTCCCAGCGGGCGCCCGGCACGAAGTTCATCCGCTCGGCGTGCCGCAGCACCCCGGGGTGGCCCTCCACCCAGAGCAGCCGCCCGGCGGCGTCGCAGACCGCCATCAGGTGCGCGCCGTCCTGCGCGATGCCGCCGAGCAGATCGCGGAACAGCGGCATCACCCGGGCCAGCGGGTGTGCGGCGCGGTAGGTCTCCAGCGCGTTGTCGACGAGGTCGACCGGTGCGGTGGCCTCCGGGTCGAGCAGCGCGGACCGCTCCCAGGACCGGGCCACCACCTCGCGGACCCGCCCGGAGGTGGTGCCGGCGGTGAGGAACGCCTCGTGGGCGGCGCCGACCTGCGCGATCCGCTCCGCCGGATCCGCGCCGAACTCCAGGGCGAGCCACGGGTCAGCCATCGGCGACCTCCTCGCGCCCATGGTGACCCAGCTCACTGCTGATCGCCAAGGCGCGGCGGCAGATGGTGGCGACCTTTCCGCAGCGCCACACACCCGCTACGGTCCGTTGTGGTCCAGGAAGCCGGGTGAACGGTCCGGCCCTCCCGTCCGTACCACGCGTCGAACGACAGCGACGACGGGAGAGAACGTGAGGGTGCAGCGTAAGCACGTGCTGGCGGCCACGGTGGCGGTGACCGCCACGGTGGCGGTCTCGGTGGGCACCGGACTCGGTTTCGCGGACACCGCGCCGGCCGCGCGGTCGGCCTGCGCCGGGTCGGTGACCTTCTCGGCCGAGGGCGGGCCACCGGCCGCGACCAGCGACCGGTTCCCGGTGGGCACCCGGTTGCGGGTGACGAACCTGGACAACCGCAAGGTGGCCACGGTGACGGTGACCGGGCCGTCCGGGAGCTGCGTGCTGCTCAACGCCGCCGCCATGGACCTGGTACGCGAGCCGGGCAAGAACGTCATCCGCCGCAACGTGGTGGAACGCCTCGACGGCGTTGCCGCGCCCACACCAGGTGCGCAGCCGGGCGAGACCCGGCCGGGCGCGGCACAGCCGATCGGCGGCGGCGTCTGCTCCGGTGCGATCACGTTCTTCGCCGAGGGCGGGGCGCCGGCCGCCACCAGCGGCCAGTTCCCGCCCGGCACCCGGCTGCGGGTGACGAACCTGGACAACAGCAAGACCGTGACGGTGACTGTCACCGGGCCGTCGGGCAGTTGCGTGCTGCTGAACACGGCGGCCATGGACGCGATCCGCGAGCCCGGCAAGAACCTGGTCCGGCGCAACACCGTCGAGCTGATCCGCTGACCTCCCGGGTGGAACACCATGGGCCGGTCCTGGGGGAGATCGGGCCCATGGTGTTCCACGTCCGGGGTCAGCCGAAGGCGGCCGCCAGGATGTGCAGGCCCCGGCCCAGATCGTCGTCGGAGATGACGAGCGGAGGCAGGAACCGCAGCACGTTGCCGTAGGTACCGCAGGTCAGCGTGAGCAGCCCGGCCGCGTGGCAGGCCGCCGAGATCGCCGCCGTGGCGGCCGGATCCGGCGTCAGCGTGCCCGGTTGCACGATCTCCACTGCGAGCATCGCGCCCCGGCCGCGTACCTCGGCCACCCGCGGGTCACCGGCGGCGATCGCGCGCAGCCGCTCGCCCACCACGGCACCGATCCGGCGCGCGGCGGCGGCCAGGTCCAGCTCCCGCATCGTCTCCATCGCCGCGAGCGCGGCGGCGCAGGCGATCGGGTTGCCGCCGTACGTGCCGCCGAGGCCGCCGACGTGCACCGCGTCCATCAGCTCCGCCCGGCCGGTCACCGCCGCCAGCGGCAGCCCGCCCGCGATGCCCTTCGCCAGCGTCACCAGGTCCGGCTGCACGCCCTCGTGCTCGCAGGCGAACCAGTCACCGGTGCGGCAGAAACCGGTCTGGATCTCGTCGGCGACGAACACCACCCCGGCCGCCGTCGCCCACTCGCGCAGCGCCGGCAGGAAACCCTCAGCGGGTACGACGAAACCGCCCTCGCCCTGGATCGGCTCGATCAGCAGCGCGGCAACGTTCTCCGCGCCCACCTGCTTCTCGATCATCTCGATCGACCGGGCCGCCGCGGTGGCCCCGTCCAGCCCGCCGTCGCGCAGCGGGTACGACATCGGCACCCGGTAGACCTCACCGGCGAACGGCCCGAACCGGTGCTTGTACGGCATGTTCTTCGCGGTCAGCGCCATGGTCAGGTTGGTCCGGCCGTGGTACGCGTGGTCGAACACCACCACAGCGGGCCGCCCGGTGGCGTGCCGGGCGATCTTCACCGCGTTCTCCACCGCCTCGGCGCCGGAGTTGAACAACGCCGAGCGCTTCTCGAAACCACCCGGGGTCAGCGCGTTGAGCTGCTCGCAGACCGCCACGTACGACTCGTACGGCGCGACTATGAAGCAGGTGTGGGTGAACCGTTCGACCTGCGCGCGTACCGCCTCGACCACCCGCGGCGCGGAGTTGCCCACGTTGGTGGCGGCGATGCCGGCGGCGAAGTCGATCCACTCCCGCCCGTCCACGTCGGTGATCGTGCCGCCGCCCGCCCGGTCCACGTACGCGGGAATCGTGCTGCCCACGCCCCGCGCCACCGCCCCGACCCGGCGCTTGTGCAACTCCTCGCTGGTCGCCATCGCCGATCAGCCCTCGATGTTGTGCATGACGTGCTTGACCCGGGTGTAGTCCTCCAGGCTGTAGACCGACAGGTCCTTGCCGTGGCCGGAGTGCTTGAAACCGCCGTGCGGCATCTCCGAGACGAACGGGATGTGCGTGTTCACCCAGACGCACCCGAAGTCCAGCCGACGGGTCATCCGCATGGCCCGGCCGTGGTCGCGCGTCCACACCGACGCGGACAGGCCGTAGTCCACACCGTTGGCCCAGCGCACCGCCTCGTCCTCGTCGGAGAAGCGCTGCACGGTGATGACCGGCCCGAACACCTCGTCCTGGATGATCTCGTCGGTCTGGCGTACGCCGGAGACCACGGTCGGGGCGTAGAAGAAGCCGCGTTCGCCGACCCGGGCACCGCCGGTGGTGACGTCCGCGTGGTCCGGCAGGCGGTCCACGAAGCCGCTCACCCGGGCGAGCTGGTTGGCGTTGTTCAGCGGGCCGTAGAGCACGTCGGCGTCGTCCGGCGCGCCGGTGCGGGTGTTGCGGGCCTGCTCGGTCAGCGCGGCCACGAAGTCCTCGTGGATGCCCGGCCCGGTGAGCACCCGGGTCGCCGCCGTGCAGTCCTGGCCGGCGTTGAAGTAGCCACCCGTCGCGATCGCCTCGGCCGCCGCCGCCAGATCCGCGTCGTCGAAGATCACCACCGGGGCCTTGCCGCCCAGCTCCAGGTGGGTCCGCTTCAGGTCCGGCGCCGCCGCGGCGGCGACCTCCATGCCCGCGCGGGTCGAGCCGGTGATCGACACGAGCTGCGGAGTCGGGTGGGAGACCAGCGTACGGCCGGTGTCGCGGTCGCCGCAGACCACGTTGAACACACCCGGGGGCAGGTGCTCGGCGGCGATCTCGGCCAGCAGCAGCGTCGACACCGGCGTGGTGTCCGACGGCTTCAGCACCACCGCGTTCCCCGCCGCCAGCGCGGGGGCGATCTTCCAGACCGCCATCATCAGCGGGTAGTTCCACGGGGTCACCTGGGCGCAGACGCCGATCGGCTCACGCCGCACGTACGAGGTGTGCCCAGCCATGTACTCGCCGGCCGAGCGCCCCTCCAGCAGGCGGGCCGCCCCGGCGAAGAAGCGCAACTCGTCCACCGCCGGCGGCAGCTCCTCCTCGGTGGTGAGCTGCCGGGGCTTGCCGGTGTTGCGCACCTCCGCGTCGACCAGCTCGGCGGCCCGGGCCTCCACCGCGTCGGCGAACTTCAGCAGCGCCCGCTGCCGCTCGGCCGGCGTGGTGTCCCGCCAGGTCTCGAACGCGGCGGAGGCGGCCTTCATCGCCGCGTCCACGTCCGCCGCGCCGGAGACCGGGGCCTGGGCGAAGACCTCGCCGGTGCACGGGTCGATCAGGTCGGCGTAGCCGCCGTCCACCGGATCGACGTACTCGCCGTTGACGAAGTTGCGCAGCTGCTGCTGGTCGCTCATCAGAAGTCTCCGAGAGGGTGGCCGGGGAGAGGGTCAGCGGAGGTTATCGCAATCTGACTGCCATCTTGGCTACTAAATCCGAGGCAGACAAGGGTTTGAGCAACTGTTTCCGCGTGGGCGCCTGTGGTCTAGGCTGCCGGTCGTGGAGCCAAGAGCCTTCTACGTCGCCGGTCGCCCCGCCCACGGCGAGGACGAGCTGACAGTCACCCACCCGTACGACGGGCAGCCGGTGGGGCGTACCACGCTCGCCACGCCCGACCAGGTCGAAGCCGCCGTCGCGGGCGCCGCCGGCGTGGCCGCGGAGGCCGCGGCCCTGCCCGCGCACGCCCGCGCGGCCGCCCTGGACCACGTCTCCCGCCGGCTCGCCGAGCGGGCCGACGAGGTCGCCGCGCTGATCACCGCCGAGAACGGCAAGCCGGTCAAATGGGCGAAGGCGGAGGTGGGGCGCGCGGTCTCCACGTTCCGCTGGGCCGCCGAGGAGGCCCGCCGCTTCTCCGGCGAGCTGCAACGGCTCGACACCGACCCGGCCGCCACCGGGCGGATCGCCCTGGTCCGGCGCGTGCCGCGCGGGCCGGTGCTCGGCATCACCCCGTTCAACTTCCCGCTCAACCTGGTCGCCCACAAGGTCGCCCCGGCGCTCGCCGTCGGCACCCCGATCGTGGTCAAGCCCGCACCGGCGACCCCGCTCACCGCGCTGCTGCTCGGCGAGATCCTGGCCGAGACCGACCTGCCCGAGGGCATGTTCTCGGTGCTGCCGCTGCCGAACGAGCGCGCCGCCGAACTGGTCACCGACCCCAGGCTGCCGGTGGTGTCGTTCACCGGCTCCGGACCGGTCGGCGCGGCCATCCGCCGGGCCGCGCCGGACAAGCACGTCACGCTCGAACTCGGCGGCAACGCCGCGGTGGTGATCTGCGAGGACTGGGCGGCGGACGAGGACCTGACCTTCGCCGCGCACCGCATCGCCACGTTCTCCAACTACCAGGCCGGGCAGTCGTGCATCGCGGTGCAGCGGGTCTACGTGCACGAATGGCTCTACGACGGTTTCCTGCCCCGGCTCGTCGCGGCGGTGCAGGCGCTGCGCACCGGCGACCCGCGATCCGAGCTGACCGACGTCGGCCCGCTGGTGTCGGTCGAGGCGGCGCAGCGCGTCGAGACCTGGGTGGACGAGGCGGTCGCCGCCGGCGCCACCATCGAGGCCGGCGGGCGGCGCGACGGCGCCACCTACCCGCCCACAGTGCTCAGCGGCGTGCCGGCCGACGCGAAGGTGTGCGCCGAGGAGGTGTTCGGACCGGTGCTGGTGGTCGCCCCGGTCGTGAACGACAGGGCCGCGTTCGCCGCCGTCAACGACTCCGCGTACGGGCTCCAGGCCGGCGTCCTCACCCACCGGCTCGACGTGGCGTTCGACGCCGCCCGCACGCTCGAGGTCGGTGGCGTGATCGTCGGGGACGTGCCGTCGTACCGGGCCGACCAGATGCCGTACGGCGGTACGAAGGGCTCCGGGGCCGGGCGCGAAGGGCTGCGCAGCGCCATGGACGACTACACCGAGCCGCGTGTCACGGTGCTGACCGGCGTGGCCCTCTGATCGCCCGCACGCTCACCAGGTGCCGTCGTCGCGGACCCGGGCGGGGGCGCGGCCGAGCAACAGGGTGGTGAGGGCGGCGTCGATGTCGGCACCGAGGAACCACTCGCCGGCCTGGTCGAGGGCGAAGATCCGGCCGTGCTCGTCGACCGCGAGGATGCTCTCCTGCCGTTCGCTGCCGAGCGGGAAGAGGCGGGCGCCCAGGAAGGCGGCGAAGTCGGCGAGCGAGTCGGCGGTGTGCGCGGCCCGCAGCGGATTCGTGGTGAACCGGCTGATCCAGACCTGCTCCCCGGGCCCGCGCCGTCGACTCAGCACGGCCGGGAACGCGGTGAGCGCCGCCTCGGCGGCAGGGAAGGGCTCATGCCGGTGATGCTGTCCCGCGATCTCCTTCGTCTCGGTCATCGCACCCATCGCGAGCGCTTCGTTGAACATGCTGATCTGCCAGCCGCCGTCGATGAGGGCGTGGGCGACCTCGTCCGGGAAACGCCCGGGTTCGACGACCTCGCGCGGCTCCGGTCGCCATTCCTCGACGAAGGCCAGGTCGGACCACGGCAGCACAGCGAACCGCACCAGGAATCGGACACATGAGTCGCAGGGAAGATCTGCCGGCCCGCCCAGTGGGTCGCCCGGCTCGCGACTGCGATACACCTCGATCCGGCCGGTGTCGAGCAGGTCACGCGCATCCTCGATGGACAGCGGCGGCAAGCCCTCGGCGGCGCGGCGGTGGTCGTGCTCGTACAGCGCGTCGGAAACGACGATCATCTCGGCGTGCCGCTCCCCACCGCGTACGAGATGGCCTGCGGGCAGCTCGTCCAGGTAGGACTGCACCAGCGGGTGGTGGCGCACCTCGATGTCGCCCTTCGCGCCCTGCGCGACGTGCTGCCGGCCGTCGAGCGCCAGGTGCGCCGCCGTGCCGGGCGTGGGCAGGCGGGTCAGCTCACGCAGCAACTGCGCGGCCGGATCGACGGTACGCGGAGCGCGCGGCTCGGCCGGACGCCGCTGCCGGTACATCCGCTCGACCGCCGCAGCCGGCACCCGGGGCCAGGTGGACACCTCGCCGGTCTCCTTGTCGATCACAGTGGTCGGCAGATCGCCCGGTAGCGCCCGCGCCTCGGTGGACACGGTGGACTGCACCACGTAGCCCAGGTCGAACTCCTCGACCTCGGGCGTGCACGGAAAACCGAGGCGGTCGGAGTCGCGCCGGGCCCACACCGAGGCGATCTGCTCGGCCTGCTGTCGCTCGATCACCACCTGAAATTACCGGACCCCACGGATTTCGTGGCACCCGGTATGGTCGGCCCTACCCACGGTGACGGAAGGGGAGCGACGGTGGCCGAGAGTGCGGACCGGGATGCGAACCGTGCACTACGCGCGCGATTCGACGAGGTGTACGGCCAATACCAGCGCTTGCGGTCCGGTCTGGACGACCTCCAGACCAAGCTGGCCGAGTTGCGGGTCACCGAACGTTCCGACGACGGCCAGGTGACCGCCGTCGTCGGCGCGCGAGGCGAGCTGATCAGCGTCGAGGTGAGCCCGGCGGCGTTCCATGACCGGGACGCCCGGGCGTTGAGCCGGAAGATCACCGAGACCGTGCTGCGCGCCTCCGCCGCGGCGACCACCGCCACTCGCGAACTGGTATCCGGCTATCTGCCGCCGGGTTCCCCGTCGGTCGAGTTCCTGCGTACCCATGACTTCGGCGCGCTGCTCGGCCGGGCCGACTCCGTGCTGGCCCGCGGCGAGTGACAGGTGGCCGGGGGAGAGATCTGGCTGGACCCTGACCGGGCCCGCCGCGGCGGCGCCGACCTGGCGCTGTCGGGGCGGGCGGTGAGCGCGGCCCGGCGGGAGACGGGCGAGCCGATCGCCGCCGCGAGCGCCCAGCGGCCCTGGGGCCGCGACGACATCGGCGCCGCGTTCGACAAGCACTACCAGGGCTACGCCGAGACGCTGCTGCGCGCGTGGGAGCTTCTCGGCCGGTCACTGGAGGTGCTCGGGTCGGATGTCGTCCGATCGGTCACGGCCACCGTGGAGACGGACCTGAGCAACGCCCGTGACCTCGGGAAGATCCCGCAGCAAGGGCACGACCCCCATCGGCCCCGGCGCTGACCACCGGAGGACCCGCGCGTGAGCATCCTGCCCAGCCCGATCCCGCATCCGCTCGACTTCTGCCCGTGGGACCTGCCCGGCTGGATCTACGAGGCGCTCGACTGGGTGGTCGGCGTCGAGTGGCCGGAAGGCAACGAGCGCGCCGTCTGGGACCTGGCCGACCAGTGGTACGGCGTGGCGGGCGTCCTGGCCCGCCCGCGCGACGACGCGATCACGGCCGCCGGCGAGGTCAAGAGCGGGTACGGAGGAGTCGGCCTGGTCGCCGGCGCATTCGACACGGCCTGGCACAAGCTCGCCGAAGGCGAGGACGCGCCGCTGCACGTCCTGGTCGCGGCCACCGACGAGCTGGCACGCCTGGTCGACTCCTGCGGCTGCGACATCGAGGGCGCGAAGCTCGAAGCCTGGATCGAGCTGGGCATCCTGGTCATCGAGTTGCTGGCCCTGGCCGTCGCCACGGTGCTCACGCTGGGCGCCGCCTCCCCGGCGGCGGCTGCCGCGATCACCGCCACACGGGTCGTGGTGCAGCAGATCTTCAAGCGGCTGGTGGCCCAGCTCGCCCGCAAGGCGGTCAAGCAGGGCCTCAAGGAGGCGGGCGAACGGGCCGCCAAGGAGGTGGCCAGGTCCGGTGCCCGCTCGCTCGCTCGGCGGGCCGCGATCGGCGGCCTGCTGGAGGCCGGTCAGGAGGCGGGCACCAGCCTCGGCACGCAGGCGTACCAGAACTCCACCGGCCGGCGGGACGGCCTCGATCTCAGGGACGTGAGCACGTCGGCGCTCGGCGGGTTCGCCGGCGGCGCGGTCGCGCCGCTCGCTGGGCTGGGCCGGCATGCCAACGGCCGGTTCGCGGAGATCGGCGAGCGGTTCGGGCGGGAGATGGCCGGGGAGACGCTCGCCGAGACCGCGGCGGGTCTGGCGACCGGCCAGGGTCCGTCACTCGAGGATCTGGCGCGTGCGGCGGCATCCGGCGCGACCGGCTCCGCCACCAACCAGGCGGACTCGGCGCTGCAACGCCGCCTCGACGGGCAACTGAGCGGATTGACGGTCTCGCCGGTCGGCCTGGACGTGCCGGTCGCCGCCGATCCCGTCGGGCTGATCCCGGCCCAGCGGGTCGCCGAGCCGATCGTCCAGAGCGGCGAGACGATCGCGGGTGCTGTCCCCGTGGCACCCACGCACGTCACGCCCCAAGCCGCCGGCCCGCACCCGCTCGCCGTGGACCTGCCCCGCCCGGCGCCGGAGTCGACGTCGACGCTCAGCGATGCCGTGCCGCACGACGGGGCACGTCCGACGGTCACCACGAGCCCCACGTTGTCCTCGGTGATCACGGACGCGCCCGTCGCCTCGTCCCCGTCGATCGCGCCCGGAGTCCACAACGGCGCAGGTCCGGTAGCGACGCCGATCAATCACCCCGCGCCGTCCTCGAACAACCCGATCCAGGTCGCAGCCGCACCGGCGACATTGCCTGCACCGTCTGCCGACCACCCGCAGGTCGCGGCGCCACCCACGACGGATCGCGCCGCCCCCATCAGCAACGGAGGTCAGGCAGGGCCGCCTCCGGTCGCACCGGTCAGCCCTCAGCCGGGGCCGTATCCGGGAGCGCCGGCCGTCGGGCCCGAGCCTCGACCGGGTCCGAATCCCCGTTTTCCGCTGCTGGAGTCCTTGGCTCCGCTTCGCGATCCCACCGACTCCCCGGGGCCCCACCCTGGTCCGTTCGATGTCCAGTCGCGGCCCCGTGAGACCGCCGAGCAGCGCGCCGCGCGGCTGAAGGCCGATCGGGAGGGTCTGGACCGGCGGCGCTACCAGGGCTATCTGCAGTCCCAACGTGCCTTGCACGAGGAGAACAGACGGCAGGCGCAGATCAAGGAGCTACGTGATCTCGCCGAACAGCATTACGAGGCGGCGCGCTGGCTCCTCATGCAGGCACACGAGCTGCGCCAAGCCGGGCGACACGACCTCGCTGACCGGCACGTGTGGGAGGGGCGGCGGCGAGAGCGCCTGCACTATCGAGCCGTTGACGAGGTGGAGGCGGTCCGTGCCGGCCAGCGTCTGCCGCGCGAGGTAATGGTCGAGGACGACCTCGACTTCTATCGCATCAACGACGACGTGGCAGACCTGGCCGTCGGCGCGGTGGAGACGGCCGACCACTCCGCGCTCACCGGCCACGGCCACCCCGAGCCGATCGACAGATCCCGGCCCTACGGCCGCCGGGGAGGACTCCGGCCTCCGCTCGCGCTGCACCAGACCGACCTCGAACGGCAGATGCCCCGCAACCCGGACGGCAGCGTGACGCGTACCGCCGATCCCCGGCGCGGCGGCTGGTTCCGCCTCGCGAACGACGGCGGACCGGCGGCCGACGCCACCCGGGGGATCAACTGCCTCGACTGCACGCTGTCGCTGTTCGAGACCTGGGTCCACGGGCGGCCGCGCGTCGCGGCGCCGCGTACGTTCGACGGTTACCTGCACGGCGACGTGAACCGGCCGGTGGGTGGCGAGGCGGACGGGCCGCTGCGGGTCGAGCAGACGACCGGCGGCCGGTTCCAGGACCTCTGCCGGCCGGACCGGCCCGGTATCACCGGCCGGGACCGGCAGCTGTTGGTGGACGGCGGTTACCGGGATCTGTACGCGCAGCTCGCATCGGGTGGCCACGGCAGCTACGCGTTCCTCATCACCAGCTTCGAGGGCGGCGGCTCGCACGCGTGGGTGGCGCTGAACCAGAACGGCTCGATCCTCTTCGTCGACCCGCAGACGGGCGAGGTGGCGGACCGGCCGATCTACCACCACAGCGGCCGTCCGGCCCGCAGCAACGTGGTAGGCGTCGACGCTCTGGTGCTCGGCCCCGACGGCCGGCCGATGCCGCTCGCCGGCCGCCCGCCCGGCACCTACAACGTCCTGCCCGAGCCGCTACCCCGTCCGGCGCCGCCACGGCCGCCGGCCCCGCCGCCGATCGCCGACGGCCACGTCCCGGACTTCAACCACGTCCACCTGCTCGGCGAGTCCACCACCATCTATCGCCGCGGCGACGGGCCGCTGCCGGGGAACGCGCCGCCGGTGGAGCCGGAGCCCGACCGGGTACGCCAGGACCACCGGCAGGCGCACGCCGACCGGATCGCCGCCGGGCTCTACGTGCGCGACGCGCTCGCGCAGAGCGGGAACCTCGACGACGCCTTCGCCGGCGGCGTGACGCCCGTCGAGTTGGCGCAGCACGCCGACGTGCCGACGCTGCGGCGGCTCGTACCCGGGCTGGACGAGTGCGCCGCCGCCGACCTCACCCGGTTGTTCGCCGATCCGCGCGTACAGCGGATGCTCGACCAGAGCTGGGAGGCTCCGCCGCGACGGGAGGAGTTGCTGGCCGAGACGTTGGTGCGGCAACTAGCGGAGCGGCCCGACCTGGTCCGGATGATCCTGGCGACGCCGGAACTCGCCAACTCGCTGAGTGCCCGGCCGCTGACCCTGCACCACCTGGCCAGCCACCAGCAGGCCATCGACGTACTGAGCCTTTTCCAAGCTGATCTTGCAGCTCAGGGCGGTTGCGGTAGGCCCGGTGATCGATGGGTGCGAGGCTCCAGGTAGGACAGCTGTCGACCAAGACTCGAAGCCCCGACCGGGAGCCTCGCCATGCTGTCCTACCCCGCCACGATTCCGTTGTCCAGCCGCACCCTGAACCACCTCGCCGAACGCATCCGCGGCCACCGTAAGCAGCGCCGATCCCGGTGGCGGCGTCTCGAACCCGGCCGGCAGGCGCTGCTCGCTCTCGCCCATCTGCGCAACGGCGACACCTACACCCGACTCGCGGCCGGATTCGAGATCGGCGTCGCCACTGCTTGGCGCTACGTCCAGGAAGCGATCGCCCTGCTCAGCTCGGCAGCCGATGACCTGGACACCGCGATGCGACGCATCCGGCTGCTGGCGTACGCGATCCTGGACGGCACGCTCATCCCGATCGACCGAGTCGCCGATCAGAGGCTCTACTACAGCGGCAAGCACAAACGCCACGGCGTGAACGTGCAGGTCATCGCGGACGCCGCCGGCCGGCTCGTGTGGGCATCACCGGCACTGCCCGGGTCGGTACACGACCTGACCGCCGCCCGCCATCACGGCATCATCGATGCTCTGACCCGCGCGGATGTGATGACCTTCGCCGATAAGGGCTACCAGGGCGCCCGTGGCAGCGTGCGCACCCCGTTCAAGCGACGCCGCTTCCGCCCGAAGCTGTCACGCCGGCAAAAGGCCGTGAACCGGGCCAACGCCAAGATCCGCGCCCGCGGAGAACGAGCGATCGCCACGCTCAAGACCTGGAAAATTCTGGTCAAGCTGCGCTGCTGCCCACGCCGAGCCACCGCGATCGTCCAGGCCATCCTCGCCCTGCACCACGTCGAAGCGAACCGCTACGCAGGATGAAAATGGCTCACTGAATGACGTGTTGGTGGAGATACGAGACCGCGGCTCCGAGGCTGTTGCCACTGCACCCACGCCCTCGATCGAGCCGACCCCGCTCAGTCCACACCAGATACAGGTGAGCAGTCGCTTCGATGGCGAACGGTCGGTGGCTGTCCAGCCGAGCTTTGACAAGTCCCGCTCCGGCGATCTCGCATATCGCAAGCAGTATTTGGATCACCTATACCAG
The DNA here is from genome assembly GCF_019038635.1 of Micromonospora sp. WMMB482. Classification (NCBI taxonomy): domain Bacteria; kingdom Bacillati; phylum Actinomycetota; class Actinomycetes; order Micromonosporales; family Micromonosporaceae; genus Micromonospora; species Micromonospora sp. WMMB482. The sequence continues at coordinate 3,461,502 of NZ_JAHOPD010000020.1, forward strand.
GAGGCCGTGACCGCTCAGCGAGAACTTGATTCGCTGGGGCGTGAACTGGCCGGTGTGTCGGCAAACGGGGCAGAGTACAAGCCACGACCCGGACCGAAGGATCGCGTTCGAGCTGAGGACAAGATCGATCGGAATGGTGGCAATGCTGCTCGCCTCCGCGACCTTGCTGCAGGGCGGGTCGCATACCAAACGCTTGACGACCTGTATGTCGGGCTGGCCGAACTGAGCAATAACCCTCGTTTCCAGGTGGCGGAGTTCAGCGATCGCTTCCGGGAGCCCCAGGACAGCGGATATCGAGACATTCAGTTCTTGGTGCAGACCTCGACCGGGCACATCGGTGAGTTCCGTCTTCATCTGGCGGCGCTTGACCAGGTGGCGCAGTGGGAGCACTCGTTGTTCGAAGTTTGGCGTGACCTGGAGGCAGTCCCCAGAAGCGAGGCTCGTAGCATGTCTGCCACGGAGGTAGCGATCCGGAAGGGCATTGTCCGACGGCAGCGTGAGTACTTCTGGGCTGCGCTTCAATCGACCTTGAACGGTGAGCGGCAGTGATGGATGCAGTGGCTGAACTCGGCCTCGCGGGCTACTACGACTACTACGACAATCCGGTGAAGTTCGTTCCGACCTCCGACGGTGGCCTCGCCGCGTGGCGGCTCGACCGCACCACGGGCGGTTGGCGTGCTGCGAACGACATCATCGATGAGATTATCTTCGCCAGGGAGCAGGAGATCTTCGTGCTCTCGCCCGAGCGGTTCGTGCAGCGGGTCGAAGAAGAGCGGGGCCTGAGCCTGAGCGGAGAGGGGCCGATCTTCGCGCTCTACGAGACGGTCCGAGCGCTCGAGGCGCCCGCCATCGCGGAGAGGCGACCGTTCACCACGGAGGAAGCGGCTCTCATCAAGGGTGTCCGGCGGCGGACCTTCGTGATGTTCGAGGAGCAACTCCAGCAGGCCGGCGACCCCGCCGCCGACCCCACCATCGCCTCCACCGCATCCTGACAGCGGCCGGGAACGTCATGCCCTCCTCGCAAGGCCCACCCGTGCCCTATGTGCCGCCCGCCGACGTGTCCGAGGCGAGACGCGTACAGGAGGAGTTGCGATCCCGGGTGGACCTGGTCGGGCCAGGTCCTGCCGCACCCACGACGGTGGCCGGGCTGGACGTGGCGTACGGGCAGGACGGTGACCTCCTCGCCGCGGCCGTCACGGTCCTGGATTCGGCGACCCTCGACGTGGTGGACGAGGCGGTGTGCGTGGGGCGGCCTGCCTTCCCGTACGTGCCGGGGCTGTTCGCGTTCCGCGAGATGCCGGCGTTGCTCGCCGCGCTGGACCGGCTCACCACCCGTCCCGAGCTGCTGGTCTGTGACGGGCACGGGCTGGCGCATCCGCGCCGGTTCGGGCTGGCCTGTCACCTGGGCCTGGTGACCGGGCTGCCCACGATCGGGGTGGGCAAGACGCCGCTGGTCGGCTCGTGGACGGGGCCGGGCCCCGAGCGTGGTGACAGCGCCGACCTGCGTGACGAGGGCGAGGTGGTCGGGCGGGTGCTGCGGACTCAGGACGGTGTCCGGCCGGTCTTCGTGAGCGTCGGGCACCGGATGGGGTTGGACAAGGCGGTGGACCGGGTACTGGCACTGACGCCCCGGTACCGGCTGCCGGAGACCACCCGGACGGCTGACCGGCTCTGCCGGCGGGCCCTCGCCGAGGCAGGCGCATCGGGCGGCGACCTGGGCGGGCGGTGATCGCGTGGCGCGGCGCACATGTGGCGTGCTCGATGCGCGGGTGCCCCGAGGGGCCGGTAGTAACCTGACCGGCGGATCCGGTCCGGACGCAATGGTGAGGTGGAGATGTCGGCAGGGCGGCACGCGGCGCGGTGGGCCATGGTCGGCGCGTTGCTGGGTGGCCTGATCGCCGTCCCGGCGGCACCGGCGTCGGCGCGGGACGACCAGGTGGGACTGCGGTCGGCGAACAGCTTCACCGCCGGTGGTCCGCCGGGCACGGTGGCGGTCGAGGTGCGCAAGCGCACGGACGGCTGCGTGCGGTTGCGTACCGCGGTAGGGCTCCGGTTGGAGGGCCTGCGGGCGGACCAGGTCCGGGTGCAGGTCGCGTCCGGGGGCAGATGGGTTCCGGTGCGGGTCTCCGGCGGCGGCGGTGCCGTCGCCACCGCTACGGTCGCCCCGGTCGACCGGCCGCTGTGCAAGGGCAAGGGCGTCACCGTGCGTTACCGGGTGTCCTTCCTGCCCGGCGCCGTCGGTGGGCGGCTGGAGCTGGCCGGTGAGGCGAGCGCGGCAAACGGGGACGTGCTCGGCCGTGCCGGTGGGTCGGCCCGGCTGGTGGGCGCCCCGCGTACCCCGAGTCCCAGCCCGTCCCGCAAGCCTTCGCCGACGCCCAGCGCGAGCGAGACCACGGCGGTCGAGGCGACCGACACGTCGCCGGTGGCCGCCGCCGTCGCTCCGGCCACCGCCGCGGCCGACGACTCGTCGTTCGGAGGCTCCATGATCATGTGGTTCGGTATCGGGCTGGTGCTCGTCGGCGCCGCTCTCATCGTCCTGCTGCTGCGCCGCAACCGCGCCGACCGCACCGACGGCGGCCCGGACGCCGGCCCCCCACCGGTCCCGCTGCCGCGCAGCACCACCACCTACCGCTCCGGCACGCCCGGACCGGCCCCCACGGTGTACGGGGGCGCGACGCCGCCCCGCCCGGCCGGCAACGTGTACGGCGCGCCCGCGCCCGCCCCGGCGTCACCGGCCCCGTCAGGCGCGGACGCGACGAGCGTCCTGCCCCCGCCCTCGGCGGGTGGGGACGCGACGAGCGTCCTGCCCCGCTTGCCGGACTGAGCCGGAACCCGACCCACTCCCGGGGTTACCGTGACGGTGGGTGTTCGCACCGTTACCCGGTGGGTGTCACCTGCCCGAGCGGAGGACGGAACGCCGGGGCCGAACGGGGCCCGGTGCCGGGGCCGCCCGGCCGATAAGATCGCGTGCGCCGACCGGCACCGCCGACCGGTGAGACCGCATACGTGGAAGGAGCCGCGCCGTGGCCCTGGACCCGCAGTTGCTCGACATCCTCGCCTGCCCGGACACGCACCACGCCCCGCTCGACTACGACGCGCAGGTGCAGACACTCACCTGCACCGAGTGCGGTCGCATCTTCGAGGTCCGGGACGACGTCCCGGTGCTCCTGCTCGACGAGGCGCGCGGTGGACCCGCCGCCGACGAGGCGCGGGGCGGGTCGTCGCGGTGATGGAGGGTACGGCCGGGGTCAGCGGCCACCGGCACGCCGACGAGGCCCTGCTGGACGACGCGGCGCAGCTCTCCGAGCGGGATCCGGGCGGCATGCTCCGGTTCACCGCGTCCGCGGGCGCCCAGGTCCGTGAGTCGGCGGCGCTGGCCGCCGAGGCGAACCTGTCGGTGCTCGCCGACGACGGGCGACCCCGCGCGGTGGTCATCGCCGGCATCGGCACGGCCGGGCGTACCGGTGACGTGCTGGCCACCGTCGCCGGGCCGCGCTGTCCGGTGCCGGTCATCCCGCACCGCAGCGCCGGCGTGCCGGGCTGGGTGGGCGCGGCGGACGTGGTCATCGCGGTGAGCGCGTCCGGCCGCAGCCCGGAGGCGCTGGGCGCGGCCGAGGCGGCGCACCGGCGGGGCGCCCGGCTGGTCGCGGTCGGCGCGCCCGACTCGCAACTCCAGTCGGTGGCGGAGCGGGCCCGCGCGCCGTTCATCCCGGTACCCCGGCGCGCACCGGCTCGGGCCAGCCTCTGGGCGCTCACCGTGCCGGTTCTGCTGGCCGCCCGTACGCTCGGGCTCGTGAAGGTCAACGAGGCGGATCTGGCCGAGACGGCGGCCCGGCTGGACGCCGACGCCGATCGATGCCGGCCGACCGCCGAGTCCTTCGTCAACCCGGCGAAGTCGCTGGCCCTGGGCCTGGCCGGTTCGATCCCGATCGTGTGGGGCTCGTCCCCGCTGGCCACCGTGGCCGCCCGGCGGTTCGGCGACACGCTGTCCGCCAACGCCCGCTACCCGGTGGTCGCCGGTGCGCTGGGCGAGGCGGGCCGGGGCCGCGTCGGTCTGCTCGACGGGGTGTTCGGCGGCCTGGCCGAGGGCGAGCGGGACATCTTCGCCGACCCGGGCGACGACGAGTCCGACGGCACCCGGCTGCGGCTGGTGCTGCTGCGCGACGGCGGGCTCAACGCCGACGACGACACCGACGAGCCGCTGGCGGTCGAGGAGCGCCGCGCGGACGCGGTGCAGACGCTCGCCGAGCGGCGGGGGGTGCGCTGCGACGTGGTGACCGCCGAGGGTGGCTCCGCGCTGGAGCGGCTCGCGTCGCTGGTCGCGGTCCCCGATTTCGCCTCGATCTACCTGGCCCTGGCACACGGGCTGGACCCGATGGCGGTACCGGCCATCACGGAGATGAAGGAGCTGGCGAACCAGTGAGCACACGGGGCATCGAGCGAGGCGGGGAATGAGCGCAAACGGGGGCACCAAGGCCATCGTCGCCGCCCTGGCGGCGAACCTCGGCATCGCCGTCACCAAGTTCATCGCGTTCGCCCTCACCGGATCGTCGTCGATGCTTGCCGAGTCGATCCACTCGGTGGCCGACTCGGGCAACCAGGGCCTGCTGCTGCTCGGCGGCCGGCGGGCCAAGCGGCAGGCCACGCCGCAGCACCCGTTCGGGTACGGCCGGGAGCGCTACATCTACGCGTTCATCGTGGCGATCGTGCTGTTCAGCCTCGGTGGCCTGTTCGCGCTCTACGAGGCGTACCACAAGGCGTCCGACCCGCACCCGATCACGGAGTGGCAGTGGGTGCCGGTGGCGGTGCTGGTCGCGGCGATCGTGATGGAGAGCTTCTCGTTCCGTACCGCGATCAAGGAGTCCAACCTGGTCCGGGGCAACCAGACCTGGGTCCGGTTCATCCGCCGGGCCAAGGCCCCGGAGCTGCCGGTGGTGCTGCTGGAGGACTTCGGAGCCCTGGTCGGTCTGGTCTTCGCGTTGTTCGGCGTCGGCATGACGCTGATCACCGGCAACGGCATGTGGGACGCGGCGGGCACCGCGATGATCGGTGTCCTGCTCGTGGTCATCGCGATCACGCTGGCGATCGAGACCAAGAGCCTGCTGCTCGGCGAGGGCGCCGAGCAGGGCGAGCTCACGAAGATCGAGCAGGCCGTGACGAACGGCCCCGAGGTCGAGCGGATCATCCACATGAAGACGCTCTACCTCGGCCCGGAGGAGCTGATGGTGGCCGCGAAGATCGCCGTGCCGGCCTGGGAGACCGCCCAGGACCTGGCGCGCGACATCAACGCGGTCGAGGCGCGGATCCGCCGCGAGGTGCCCACCGCCCGAGTGATCTACCTGGAGCCGGACATCTACTCGCCGGAGGCGGAGCGGGCCGGCACCGGGCAGGCGGCGGACACCGCCGTCCCGGAGGCCGTGACCAGTGGTGGGACGCACACGGCCGGCGAGGTGGCCGGGCGGTCCGGGAGCTGACCGATGGAGTTGTTGCAGGGCCGGATCCGGGACTACGCCTGGGGCTCGCGCACCGCGATCGCCGAGTTGCAGGGGCGGCCGGTGCCGAGCGACGGGCCGGAGGCGGAGCTGTGGCTGGGCGCCCACCCGGGCGCCCCGGCCACTGTGCAGCGCGACGGCCGGCCGGTCAGTCTCACCGAGCTGCTGGTGGCCGAGCCGGGCCACTGGCTGGGTGAGCGGCTGGTCGGCCGGTTCGGCACCCGGCTGCCGTTCCTGCTGAAGGTGCTCGCCGCCGACACGCCGCTGAGCCTCCAGGCGCATCCGGACGCCGAGCAGGCCCGCGCCGGGCACGCCGCCGACGTCGGGCGGGTCAACTACGTCGACCCGTACCACAAGCCGGAGCTGCTGGTGGCGCTCTCGGATTTCGACGCGTTGTGCGGCTTCCGCGACCCGGGGGAGTCGGCGGCGGCGATCGCCGCGTTCGGCGTACCCGCGCTGGAGCCTGTGGTGGCGGCGTTGCGCGACGGGCCGGCGGGGCTGCGGGAGGCGGTACGTCTGCTGCTGAGCTGGCCCCGGGCGGAGCGAGCCGGGCTGGTGGCGGCCGTGCTGGCGGCCGCGGAGGCCGGGCCGGCCTCCGCGGACGCCGAGCTGGTCCGCACGCTGGCGGCCGGCTACCCGGACGACCCGGGCGTGGTGGTGGCCTTGCTGCTGCACCACGTCCGGCTGGCGCCCGGCGAGGGTATCTGGATGCCGGCTGGGAACCTGCACGCCTACCTGCGCGGCACCGGCGTCGAGATCATGGCGGCCAGTGACAACGTGCTGCGCGGCGGGTTCACCGCGAAGCGAGTCGACGTGGACGAGCTGCTGCGGGTGCTCCGGTTCGAGGTGCTGACCGAGCCGGTGCTGGGGCCGGAGCAGGTGGAGCCGGGTGTGCTGACCTGGCCGGTGCCGGTGGAGGACTTCGCGCTGCACCGGGTCGAGGTGGCCGCTGGGTCGCCGGGGGTGCGGCTGACGCTGCCCGGGCCGCGGGTGGTGCTGTGCCGGTCCGGGAAGTTGTCAGTGGACGACGGCGTGGGCGTGGTGACGCTGGACGCGGGTCAGGCCGCGGTCGGTACGGCGGCCGGTGGCCCGCTCACGGTGTCCGGGGCGGGCGAGGCGTTCGTCGCCACTTGCGGCATGCACTGATCCGCACAAGTCCGACTTTCCCGAAATAGCTTGACGGTCACGCTGTGTGGTGTGACTCTATGGGTACGCAGCGTTGTCGCGACGAAGGTCCGGTGACGTGCGGGGGAACCAAACCGGGGGGATGCGCGGGGCGGCCGGGCCGTGAGTGGAAAGTCCGCTCACGACCGACCGCCCCGTGCGCTGTCCGCCGACCGGCCGATTGCGCGGCCGGCCAACCGGGCACGGGCCGAGTGGCCCGCGAGCGTAAGGTGGAAGGCTGCGCACCACCATCGTTCGACAGGAGCTTCCATGACCAGCACCCTCCCGGCGGCCTCCAGCGGCGCGTCGTCGCAGGCCCGGCCGAGCACCCTCGCCGAGGGCGACTACAAGGTGGCGGATCTGTCGCTCGCCGCGTTCGGGCGCAAGGAGATCCGGCTCGCCGAGCACGAGATGCCCGGCCTGATGGCGATCCGGCGTGAGTTCGCCGAGGCCCAGCCGCTGGCCGGCGCCCGCATCACCGGTTCGCTGCACATGACCGTCCAGACCGCCGTCCTGATCGAGACCCTGGTCGCGCTCGGCGCGCAGGTCCGCTGGGCGTCCTGCAACATCTTCTCCACCCAGGACCACGCCGCCGCGGCGATCGTGGTCGGCCCCGAGGGCACCCCGGAGGCGCCGGCCGGCGTGCCGGTCTACGCCTGGAAGGGCGAGACGCTGCCGGAGTACTGGTGGTGCACCGAGCAGGTGCTCAACTGGCCGGACGGGCAGGGCCCGAACATGATCCTGGACGACGGCGGCGATGCCACCCTGCTCGTACACAAGGGCGCCGAGTTCGAGAAGGCCGGCGTCGTGCCGCCGGTCGAGTCCGCCGACTCCGAGGAGTACGCGGTCATCCTCGAACTGCTGCACCGCTCGCTGGCCTCCGACGGCCAGCGGTGGACCCGGATCGCCGCCGACATCAAGGGCGTCACCGAGGAGACCACCACCGGTGTGCACCGGCTCTACGAGATGCACCGCGCCGGCACGCTGCTCTTCCCGGCCATCAACGTCAACGACTCGGTGACCAAGAGCAAGTTCGACAACAAGTACGGCTGCCGCCACTCGCTCATCGACGGCATCAACCGCGCCACCGACGTGCTGATCGGCGGCAAGATGGCTGTCGTCATGGGCTACGGCGACGTGGGCAAGGGCTGCGCCGAGTCGCTGCGCGGCCAGGGCGCCCGGGTCGTGGTGACCGAGGTGGACCCGATCTGCGCGCTCCAGGCGGCGATGGACGGCTACCAGGTCGCCACGCTCGACGACGTGGTGGAGCAGGCCGACATCTTCATCACCGCGACCGGCTGCTTCGACGTCATCACCAACGAGCACATGGCCCGGATGAAGCACCAGGCCATCGTGGGCAACATCGGCCACTTCGACAACGAGATCGACATGGCCGGCCTGGCCAAGCGCAGCGACGTGACCCGGGAGAACATCAAGCCGCAGGTCGACGTGTGGCGCTTCGACGACGGCCACGCGATCATCGTGCTGTCCGAGGGCCGCCTGCTGAACCTGGGCAACGCCACCGGCCACCCGAGCTTCGTGATGTCGAACTCGTTCGCCAACCAGACGATCGCCCAGATCGAGCTGTTCACCAAGACGGACGAGTACCCGATCGGCGTCTACGTGCTGCCCAAGCACCTCGACGAGAAGGTCGCCCGGCTGCACCTGGACGCGCTCGGCGCGAAGCTGACCACGCTGACCAAGGAGCAGGCCGCCTACCTGGGCGTCTCCCCGGAGGGCCCGTTCAAGTCGGACCACTACCGCTACTGAGTTCCACGCTCCCGGAGGGACCGGGGTCGGCCGCCGCGCGGCCGTCCCGGTCCCTTTTCGCGTACGGGGAGGGGCGGCGGATGTCGAAGCGGGTGACGTTACCCGGATCAGCTTGACGTTTGCTGTGAACAGGAGCAAGGTATGCCTGCCCTAACTCAGCGATGACGGAGTGCTGATGTTCGCCACGTACCTGATCGGCCTGCGCGAGGGCCTGGAAGCGACACTCGTGGTCAGCATCCTCGTCGCCTTCCTGGTCAAGTCGCAGCGCCGGGACCGGCTGCCGCAGGTGTGGGCCGGCGTCGGCCTGGCCGTGGCGCTCTCCGTCGGCTTCGGCTCCCTGATCCAGTACACGTCCACCTCGCTGCTGCGCACCTCCGAGTCGCGCGAGCTGTTCGAGGCGGTCACCTCGGTCGCCGCCGTCGTCTTCGTGACCTGGATGATCTTCTGGATGCGCCGGGCCGCCCGCACCATCGCCGGTGAACTGCGCGGCAAGCTCACCGACGCGCTCGCGGTCGGCTCACTGGCCGTCGCCGGGATGGCGTTCCTCGCCGTGATCCGCGAAGGCCTGGAGACCGCACTGATCTTCTACGCCGCGGCCGAGAGCGCGGCCGGCGGCACCGGCCCCGGCTCGCTGCTCGCCCTGGCCGGAGGCATCGCCACCGCAGTCGTGATCGGATTCCTGCTCTACCGCAGCGCGGTCCGGATCAACCTGAGCCGCTTCTTCACCTGGACCGGCGCGCTGCTCATCCTGGTCGCCGCCGGCATCCTCAAGTACGGCGTGCACGACTTCCAGGAGGCCGGCGTGCTGCCCGGCCTGAACGACCTGGCCTTCGACATCTCGGGCACGCTCGACCCGGGCTCCTGGTACGGCGCGCTGCTCGCCGGCATGTTCAACGTCACCGCCGCGCCGACGGTGCTGGAGCTGGTCGCCTGGGTCGCGTACGCGGTGCCGGTGCTCGTCCTTTTCCTGCGCAAGCCCGCCAGGCCCGCCGAGCCCGCCAGGCCCGCCAAGCCCGCCGAGCCCGCCGAGCCGGCCCAGCCCGGCAAACCGGACGCCGACCCGGCCGACGTCGCCGCCGTCCCGTCCCCCCGCTCCTGACCCGCCGCTTCCGAGGAGACCCCGCACGATGCGTACCACTCGACTCGTCGCGCCCGCCGCCGCCGGGCTGCTCGCCGTCGCCGGACTGGCCGGCTGCGGGGGCGGTGACGACGCCGACGCCACGAACGGCGGACCGATCGCCGTCAAGGCCACCGACACCGTCTGCGAGGTCGGCGACACCGAGATCGACGCCGGTCAGGTGAGCTTCAAAGTGACGAACACCGGCTCCAAGGTCAACGAGTTCTACGTCTACGCGGCCGGTGACCGGGTGATGGGCGAGGTGGAGAACATCGCCCCGGGCCTCAGCCGTGAGCTGCGCGTCGAACTGACCGCGGGCACGTACGAGACGGCCTGCAAGCCGGGGATGAGCGGCCGGGGCATCCGGGGCGCGCTGAAGGTCTCCGGCACCCCCGCGACTGTCGCCCCGGACGCCGCGCTGACCCAGGCCACCGAGAGCTACCAGCGGTACGTGCGCAGCCAGACCGCCGCGCTGCTGACCAGGACCGAGGAGTTCGTGGCGGCGGTCAAGGCGAACGACGTGGCGAAGGCCAAGGCGCTGTACCCGGTGGCCCGCACCTACTGGGAGCGGATCGAGCCGGTGGCAGAGAGCTTCGGCGACCTCGACCCGAAGATCGACGGCCGCGAGGAGGTGGTCGAGGAGGGCATGGAGTTCACCGGCTTCCACCGGATCGAGAAGGACCTCTGGACCACCGGAGACGTCAGCTCCGACGGCCCGATCGCCGACCGGCTCCTGGTCGACGTGAAGGCGATCGTCGCCAAGGCGGACGCCGAGAAGCTCACCCCGCTCCAGCTCGCCAACGGCGCGAAGGCGCTGCTCGACGAGGTCGCCAGCGGCAAGATCACCGGCGAGGAGGAGCGCTACTCGCACACCGACCTGTGGGACTTCAACGCCAACCTGGAGGGCTCGAAGGCGGCCGTCGCGGCGCTGCGCCCGGCGCTGGAACAGCGCGCGCCCGACCTGGTGAAGCAGCTCGACAGCGAGTTCGCGAACGTGGAGGCCACGCTTGGCAAGCACCGGGCCGGCGACGGCTGGAAGCTGCACACCCAGCTCGGCAAGGCCGAGCTGAAGGAGCTGTCGGACGCGGTGAACGCGCTGGCCGAGCCGGTCAGCAAGGTCGCGGCGGCAGTCGCGCGATGACCCGCCCGGCCGGCGGTGACGCGACGAGCGAGCCGAACCGCGAACGGACCGGCCGCGGCCTGTCCCGACGCCGGGCGATGACCCTGGCCGGTGTCGGCGTGGCAGGCGTTGCCGGGGTGGCGGGCGGCGCGGGCGCGCTGCTCGCCGGCGGGAACGAGGCGTCCGCGACCGGATCGGCCGCCGGTTCCGTACCGTTCCTCGGCGAGCACCAGGCCGGCATCACCACCCCCGCCCAGGACCGGCTGCACTTCGTCGCGTTCGACGTGGTCACCAAGGACCGGGACCGGCTGGTCGCGATGCTCCAGGAGTGGACCGCCGCCGCGGCCCGGATGACCGCCGGCAAGGACGCCGGGGTGATCGGCGCGGTCGGCGGCATGCCCGAGGCCCCGCCGGACGACACCGGCGAGGCGCTCGGACTGCCCCCGTCGCAGCTCACCCTCACCGTGGGATTCGGGCCGACGCTGTTCCGCGACGGGCAGGGCCGCGACCGCTTCGGCATCGCCGCCCGGCGTCCGGCCGCCCTCGCCGACCTGCCGCACTTCGCCGGGGACGCGCTCAGGCCGGAGCTGTCCGGCGGGGACCTCTGCGTCCAGGCCTGCGCCAACGACCCGCAGGTGGCGGTGCACGCCATCCGCAACCTGGCCCGGATCGGCATGGGCGTGGTCAGCGTCCGCTGGTCGCAGCTCGGCTTCGGGCGTACCTCGTCGACGTCGCGGGACCAGGCGACGCCGCGCAACCTGTTCGGCTTCAAGGACGGCACCGCCAACCTCAAGGCCGAGGACGCGGGCCTGCTCCGCGACCAGCTCTGGGTGCAGCCCGGCGACGGTCCGGACTGGATGACCGGCGGCTCCTACCTGGTCACCCGGAAGATCCGGATGCTGATCGAGACGTGGGACCGCAGCCCGCTGGCCGAGCAGGAGATGATCGTCGGGCGGACCAAGGGCAGCGGCGCGCCGCTGGGCCGGAGGGACGAGTTCGACGAGCCGGACTTCGCCGCAAAGGGCGACGACGGCGAGCCGCTCATCGCCGACACCGCGCACGTACGGCTGGCCCACCCGGACGCCAACGACGGCGCCCGCCTGCTGCGCCGCGGCTACAACTTCGTGGACGGCTCGGACGGGCTGGGCCGGCTCGACGCCGGTCTTTTCTTCATCGCCTACCAGCGGGATCCGCGCCGGCAGTTCGTGCCGATCCAGACCCGGCTGGCCCGCAACGACGCGATGAACGAGTACCTGCGGCACGTCTCCAGCGGCCTGTTCGCCTGCCCGCCCGGCGTACGCGACGCCGCCGACTGGTGGGGGCGGGGGCTGTTCGGCTGAGCCCGGCTCAGCGGCGTACCGGATCGGGGCCCGCGTCCGGGACGGCGGACCGCAACCGGCCGGTGACCGGCGCGGCGGGACGCAGGGCGGCCGGCATGGCCGCGTGCGGCACGACGGCCGGGGGCGGAACCAGCTCCGGCCAGAGCGCGGCGGTGACCGCCCGGGCGCGGCCCAGCCGCAGCGCGGCCCGGCGCCCCCGCTCGGCCAGCACGGCGGACAGGTAGACCCAGTCCGGCGCGGACCACGGCGGAGGCGGCGAGGTGACCGCCTCGACCTCCGCCCACAACGCCCGGCCCAGCCGGGAACGGTCCGGCTCGGCGAGCTGGGGCAGCCGATCCAGGTACTGCCGGGCGGCCAGCGCCAGCCCGTCGTCGAACCGGGTCAGGTCGAGCGTGGCCGCCCAGGCCAGCAGCGGCGGCGGAGCCGGCGGAAACGGCCGCCACAGCGCGGCGCCGCGGCTGTGCACCACGAGCGTGCCGGCGACCAGATCGCCCAGCCGCCGGCCGCGCGGGTCGGTGAGCATCACCGTGACGCTCGCGAACCAGCTCAGCAGCGGCAGCACCAGCCCGGGCCACTCCACCGCGACGCCCACGAGCGCCCGGGTCAGCGACTGGCCGACGCCCACCGGGCCGCCGTCGGCCCGCACCACCCGCAGGCCCACGACCAGCTTGCCCACCGTCCGGCCATCGGCGAAGCGTTCCATCACCACCGGATAACCGAGCAGGACCAGCACCAGCAGCACGACCTGGAGCCCGCCGGCCAGCGCGGCGTCGAGGACGTCGCCCAGCAGGGCGAGCGCCACCATCGCCAGCACCGCGCCGAGCAGCAGGAACAGCACGAGCTGAAGCACGGCGTCGATCAGCAGGGCGAGCACCCGGGAGCCCAGCCGGGCCACCCGGACGTCCAGCTCCACCGCCTCGCCGCTGACCAGACCGGCGTCGGCCCAACGGGGCGGTGGGGTAGGTTGCGCGCGCACCCCGACAGTGAACACCATGGACGCCGAACGGGGGAGGGTGAGTGGATCTCGACGCGTACGTGGCCGAGCACGGCGCCGAATGGCGGCGGCTGGAGCACCTGACCGGCCGGCGTCGCCTCGACGCGGCCGAGGTCGACGAACTGGTGGCGCTCTACCAGCGCAGCGCCACGCACCTCTCCGCGCTGCGCGCCCGGGCACCCGAACCGGCGCTGGTGAACCGCCTGTCCCACCTGGTCCTCGCGGCCCGCGCCCGGGTCACCGGCCGCCCCCGGCCGTCCTGGGCGGCGGTCGGCCGGTTCCTGGCCGCCGACCTGCCCGCCGCCCTCTACCAGGCCTGGCCCTGGTGGTGCGGCGTGGCCACGGCGTTCAGCGGCCTGACCGCCTTCCTCATCTGGTTCGTCGCCGGAAACCCGGACACCGCCGCCGCGTTCGTCGGCCCCGAGGCGGCGCGGCAACTCGTGGACTCCGGTTTCGCCGGCTACTACACCGAGTTCGCCGCGCCCACGTTCGCGTTCCACCTGTGGACGCACAACGCCTGGCTGGCCGCCCAGTGCCTGGCCGCCGGCGTGCTCGTGGTGCCGGTGCTCTGGCTGCTGTGGCAGAACGCGCTCAACATCGGCGTGGTCGGCGGAGTGATGATCTCCTACGGCCGGGCGGACGTCTTCTTCGGCATGATCACGCCGCACGGGCTGCTGGAGCTGACCGGCATCTTCGTCGCAGCCGGGGTCGGACTGCGGACCGCCTGGGCCTGGATCGCCCCGCCCGCGCACCTCGGGCGGGGCCCGGCTCTCGCCGAGGCGGGACGGCTCGCCGTCGTGGTCGCGGCCGGCCTGGTCGGCATCTTCGCGGTCTCCGCGCTGATCGAGGCGTTCGTGACCCCGGCGCCGGTGCCGGTCCCGCTGCGGGTGGCCGCCGGCGCCGCGGTGTGGTTGGCCTTCCTGGCGTACGCGCTGGTGCTCGGCCGGCGCGCGGTCAGAGCTGGCCGAGGGACTTGAGCCGCAGATAGGTGTCGGCCACGGCCGGGGCCAGCCGGTGCCCCGGAACGTCCACCACAGTCACGCCGTAGCGCGACAGGGCGGCGCGTACCCGGTCCCGCTCGGCCAGCGCCCGCCACGCCGACGCGGCCGCGTACGGGTCGTCCGGCCCGGCCGGGGTGGCGGTGGCCAGCCGGTTCAGCACCGGGTCGCCGGCCGCGGCCAGCACCACCCGGTGCCGGGTCGCCAGCCGGGGCAGCACCGGCAGCAGCCCGTCGCCGATCGCGCCCGCCTCCAGGGCGGTGAACAGCACCACCAGGCTGCGCTGCCGCTCCCGGCGCAGCACCTCGGCGGCGATCAGCTCGAAGTCGGTCTCGGCCAGCGCGGGCTGCAACGGCGCCACCGCGTCGACCAGCCGGGCGAGCAGCGCCGGACGGCCGCTGCCGGTCACCCGGGCCCGGATCTCGGTGTCCGCCGCCAGCAGGTCCACCCGGTCACCCGCCCGGGCGGCGAGCGCGGTGAGCAGCAGCGCCGCGTCGATGGCGGTGTCCAGCCGGGGCTCGTCGCCGAGGCGCACCGCGGACGTGCGGCCGGTGTCCAGGACGCAGACCAGGCGCCGGTCCCGCTCCGGGCGCCAGGTGCGCACCAGCACGTCGGCGCGGCGGGCGCTGCCCCGCCAGTCGATCGAGCGGACGTCGTCGCCCACCGCGTACTCGCGGAGCGTGTCGAACTCGGTGCCGTGACCGCGTCCCCGGGTCACCTGGACACCGTCGATGACCCGCAGCCGGGCCAGCTTCTCCGGCAGGTGCCGGCGGGAGTCGAAGCGCGGCAGCACCCGCAGGGTCCACTGTGGCGTCGCGGGCTGTCCGGCGCGCTGCCGGGCGCCAAGGCGCATCGGCCCGAGCGAGCGTACGGTCAGCTCCACCGCCGGCCGGTCGCCGCGCCGGGTCGGAGTGAGCCGGACCGGCAGCGTGGCGGTGCCACCGGGCGGCACGGTGAGCAGGCGGTCCGGCGGCACGTCGGGGCGCGACCCGGCCGACGGCACCCAGGCGTCGCGTACCTGGGCGTGGAGCGTGCGATCGGTGGGGTTGGCCAGGTGCAGCGTGACGGTGGCGGTGCCGCCGAGGCGGACCGTCCGCTCCCCGGACCGGGTCACCGTGAGCGCGTCCGGCGGGACCGCCATCGCCCGGTCGAGCAACACCAGCAGCAGCACCGCAGCGGTCAGCACGGCGACGCCGAGGAACGGCGCCGGCCAGGCCGGCAGGGTCAGCGCGCCCGCGCCGAGCAGCAGACCCGCCCGCCAGGTCATCGCGGCGTCGGCACGGTGGCCAGCACCGAGTCCAGCACGGCGTCGACGGTCACGCCCTCCAGTTCCGCCTCCGGACGCGGGCGCAGCCGGTGCCGCAGTGTGGGCCGGGCGACCGCCTTCACGTCGTCCGGGGTGACGTGGTCGCGGCCGGCCAGCCAGGACCACGCCTTGGCGGCGTTCAGCAGCGCGGTGGCGCCCCGGGGGGACGCGCCCAGCTCCAGCGCCGGGGCGGACCGGGTGCCCCGGCACAGGTCCACGATGTAACCGAGCACCGGCTCGGCGACGTGCACCATCCGCACCTCGGCCCGGGCGGCGGCCAGGTCCGACGCGTCGGCCACCGGGCGTACGCCCGCGGCACGCAGGTCGCGCGGGTCGAAGCCGGCGTGGTGCGCGCGCAGGACACCCAGCTCCTCCTCGCGCTCCGGCAGCGGCACGGTCAGCTTGAGCAGGAAGCGGTCGAGCTGCGCCTCGGGCAGCGGGTAGGTGCCCTCGTACTCGACCGGGTTCTGGGTGGCCGCGACGATGAACGGATCGGGCAGCGGGCGGCGCTCGCCCTCGACGGAGACCTGCCGCTCCTCCATCACCTCCAGCAGCGCCGACTGCGTCTTGGGCGGGGTGCGGTTGATCTCGTCGGCGAGCAGCAGGTTGGTGAAGACCGGCCCCTCCCGGAACGTGAACGCAGCGGTTCGCTGGTCGAAGATCAGCGAGCCGGTGACGTCGCCGGGCATCAGGTCGGGGGTGAACTGCACCCGCTTGGCGTCCAGGTCGAGCGCGGCGGCCAGCGTCCGGACCAGCAGCGTCTTGGCCACCCCCGGTACGCCCTCCAGCAGCACGTGCCCCCGGCAGAGCAACGCGATCACCAGGCCGGTGACCACGGCGTCCTGCCCGACGACGGCCTTGCCGACCTCGGCGCGCAGCCGGTGCAGGGCGGCGCGGGCGCCGGACGGGGCGGTGGTCGTGACGGGTCCGGTCACCGGGGGTCTCCTTCGCTCGGATGCGGGGCCAGGGTACGGGTCAGGGCGTCCAGTTCGCGGGCCAGCTCCAGCAGCTCGCGGTCCTTCTCCGGGACGGGGCCGTAGAGCAGGTCGGCCACCTGGTCCGGGTCGGCGCCGGCGCGTTCGGCGACCCGGGCGGCCACCTCGTCGTCGGGCGTGTCAGGGGGCAGATTCAGCCGGGTCGTCAGCCGGTCCAGCGCGGCGGCGCGCAGCGTCCCGGCGACGGTGTCACGGGCACCCGCCCGGCGGTAGAGCCGCGCCCGGCCGCGTACCGTCTCGGCGGACCGGACGGTCACCGGCAGCGGCTCCGACACCGGCGGCCCGAGCCGGCGCGCCCGCCACAGCACCACGAGCAGGCCGGCCAGGGCGAGCTGCACCAGGAGGGCCCAGAACCACAGCGGGAAGGCACCCCAGAGCGGGTTCTCCCGCGGCGGGTCGGCGGTCTCGGGCGGGTCGGGCCGGTCCGCCCTGCCGCTCCCGGCCGGGGCGGGCTCCCCGGTGACCGGTTCCGGGGACCAGCTCGGCCCGGTCGGGGCCGGCGCCGGCTCGGGCAGGTCGAGCCAGACCAGCGGGCGGTCGCCGCCGAGCAGGCCGGTGGCGAGCGCCTCGTTGCCCCACTCGCCGATCCGGTCGTTGCGGAACGGGTCGCTGGCGCCGGCCAGCACCACCTCGACCCGGCCGGGGACGCGCAGCAGCGCGCCGCCGTAGCAGCTGTCCACCTCGGCCGGTCCGGCGTACCGCTGGAGGTCGATCGCGGCCGTGCCGGCCCGGACCGCCTCGGGCAGCGCGCACCGCGTGCCGCCGGCATCGGGGGGCACCGCACGGGCGGCCCAGCGCCCGCCGGCCGGTCCGACCGGGGTGTCCAGCTCGGCGAGCACTCGCCGGGACGGCTCGACCAGCACCAACCGGCTGCCCGGCGGCAGGGTGGTGAGGTCGTCGAGCAGGTTCGGATGCACCAGAGCGGGCGCGGGCACGAACAGCGTGCTCGGCTCGGCCCGGGCGGTACGCAGCGCCGCCTCGAACTCCGTCTCCCGGCGCAGCGGGACGCCCTGCGTCCGCAGCGCCCCGGCGAGCCGGCTCGCGCCGTCGTCGTCGGTGGCGACCGGGGACAGGAACCCGGGCTCGTCGGCGTCGGGCCGGTCGACCGCGCGCAGCACGAGCGTGGTCACGATCAGCAGCACGGCGAGCCCGAGCGGGACGAGCAACCGGTACCGACGCCGGCGCGGCGCCGACGCGGTCTCCGGTACGACGGTGGCGGTCACCGCGGCTCCTCCCCGGTCAGCTCGCGACTCAGGTCGGTGGCGAGTTCACGCATCCGCCGGTCGTGCGCGGCGGTCGCGGGGCGCTGGGCGTACCAGAGGTCGGAGAAGATCGCCCCGGCCGCGTGCAGCGTCGGCCGGACCTGCGGCCGGGTGCGGGCCGCCGCCTCGGTCAGCTCGACGACGGTGAGCCCGGGGCGGGGTTCCACGACGTGCCGGACGACCAGGAGCCGGACCATCTCGCGCAGCCGTTCCCGGACCGCCTCGGCGTACCGGCCCTCGGCCGCCAGCCGGTCGGCCAGCCCGGCCGCCGCCGGTTCCGGCAGCCGGGGCGCGGGCAGACGCACGGGCGGCGGATCGGTGCGCGGCCGGCGGGCACGCCGCCGGAACCGGGGCAGCCGCAGCCGGGGCAGCCGGAACCGGGGCAGGTGGGGGCGCCGCCACCGGGGAAGACTGAGTCGGGGCAGCCGGCGGGGTAGCCAGGCCGGGAAGAAATGCCAGCCCAGTGCCACCAGCAGCGCGGCCGCCAGCAGGATCAGCGCGGCCAGCGGCAGCGGCACCACGTCACCGAGGGCCGCGACCGTCTCGGTCCACCACCGGCTCACCGGTGTGCCGCCAGCAGGGCCGGCTCGGGCACACCGGCCGGCGCGCGGGAGAGCCGGATGTCCAGCCCTTCGGTGCGGATCCGGGCCTCCAGGTGCAGTACCGCGTCCAGGCAGGCGAGCGCCGGGTACGCCAGCGCGTTCACCGCGGTGAACGCGGCGACCGTCACCGGCAGCGCCCAGGCGGAGACGTCGAACAGGCCCAGCATGGTGAGGCCGTAGTAGACGCCCAGCCCGATGCCGAGCCGGATCAGCCACCAGCCCAGGTAGCCCAGCAGCCGGATCGCGGCGGCCCGCGCGCTGACCCGGCCGGCCAGGCGCACCGCCCGCCAGGGCGCCAGGTGCGCGGGCACCCCGTCCAGCACGAGCACCGGCACCACCAGGCCGAGCAGCGCGTACGCCGGGAACCAGCCCGGCCCGGTCAGCCCGCCGGCGGTGACGGTCAGCCCGACCAGCACGGCGGCCGGCAGTGCCACGCCGAGCCGGGCGCCGCGCAGCAGCTCCGACGGTGCGGGACGGCGCCCCAGCAGCGCCGCTCCGGCCCCGCGCGCGGCCGGGGCGCCGAGCACCGCGATGATCGCGGCCTCGGTGCCCGCGCCGGCGGCCAGCAGCAGCCAGTACCCGGGAAGAGAGTCGTCGAACTCCGCCGGCCACCAGAACGGCGGCTCGGCCCCGGCGAGCATGCGCAGCGGGTGGAGCACCGCCTGTTCGGCGAGGGCCAGCAGGAGGGCGAGCGGGACGAGCACCCGGGCCTGGTCGCGCAGCAGCAGCACGGCCGCGTCGAGCAGCTCGCCGACGGTCAGCGGACGGCGCGGCAGCACCGCGGTCGGGCCGGCGTCGGGCACGCGTACTCCTGGGCGGGGTGAGCGGAGGTGGCGGGCGGGGCGACGCCCGGGGGATCATGGTTGCACGGCGGTTCCGCATCCGGTGGACCCGTCCGGCCCGGCGCGCCACACTGGGCGGCCACGCCGACTCCTGTGGTGCACGGGGCCGCTCGGCGCTACGGTGCCGTGGAGACGCCGAACACTCCAGACGAACGGGGATGGAACGATAAACCCCATGAGAGCCCGGGTACTCGTGGTCGACGACGACCCCGCCCTCGCCGAGATGCTCGGCATCGTGCTGCGCAGCGAGGGCTTCGTGCCGTCCTTCGTCGCGGACGGCGAACGGGCGCTGGCCGCGTTCCGCGACAACCGACCCGACATCGTCCTGCTCGACCTGATGCTGCCGGGCATGAGCGGCATCGACGTGGCCCGCGCCATCCGGGGCGAGTCCGGCGTGCCGATCGTGATGCTGACCGCCAAGAGCGACACCGTCGACGTGGTGCTCGGGCTGGAGTCCGGCGCCGACGACTACGTGGTCAAGCCGTTCAAACCCAAGGAACTGGTGGCCCGGATGCGGGCCCGGCTGCGCCGGGGCGAGGACGTGGCGCCGGAGATGCTGACCATCGGCCCGCCCGGCAACCAGATCACCATCGACGTGCCGGCCCACACGGTCAGCCGCGACGGCGAGGAGGTGAAGCTGACGCCGCTGGAGTTCGACCTGCTGGTCGCACTCGCCCGCAAGCCGCGTCAGGTCTTCACCCGCGAGGTGCTGCTGGAGCAGGTCTGGGGCTACCGCCACGCGGCGGACACCCGCCTGGTCAACGTGCACGTGCAGCGGCTGCGCGCCAAGATCGAGCCGGATCCGGAGCGACCCGAAATCATCCTCACCGTGCGGGGCGTGGGCTACAAGGCGGGGACCGGATAGCCTGGTCAGCACTGTGGTGACCACCCCGCTGCCCGACCCGCCGACCGCCGCGCCCCGCCGGCTCCACGCCGCGCGGGCGCTCTGGCTCGCC
Source organism: Micromonospora sp. WMMB482 (assembly GCF_019038635.1). Classification (NCBI taxonomy): domain Bacteria; kingdom Bacillati; phylum Actinomycetota; class Actinomycetes; order Micromonosporales; family Micromonosporaceae; genus Micromonospora; species Micromonospora sp. WMMB482. The sequence goes on from NZ_JAHOPD010000020.1 coordinate 3,481,460, forward strand.
CTGACCGGCCGGGTCGCCCGGCTGGTGGCCGCGGTGCACCAGGCGTGGCGGCGGTCACTCCAGGTCCGTGTGGTCACCATCACGCTGGTGGCGTCGAGCCTGCTGGTGGGCGGTTTCGCCTACCTGATCGCCGACAAGATCACGAGCATCCTGCTGGAGAACGCCGAGACCGACGTGCGGCTGCGCCTGAGCAACGGCAGCGAGTACGCGGCCAAGCAGTTCAACCTCTACAGCCAGCCGCAGGAGGCGCAGCTCCAGAACACCATCGACGGCACCGTGAACTACCTGGCCGGCGGTGACCCCACCCAGACCAGCGGCGTGGTGGTGGCGATCACCGCCGACAACTTCGCCGAGTTCATCGAGCCGCGTACCACGCCCGACGTGCCGGTGGGCGCGGTGATCGGCGACGAGCTGCGGGCCGCGGTCGCCTCCGGCAAGGTCGCGCACCAGATCCGCACCGGCTCGCTCGGCGGCGAACGGACGAAATACCTGGTCTACGGCTCCCCGGTGCCCACCAAGTTCGGGCAGGTCGAGCTCTACTACCTCGTACCCCTGGCCCGGCAGGACGCGACGGCGGCCGACGCCCGGGCCACGGTGGTCGCCACCGGCGTCGCGCTGGTGCTGCTGCTCGGCCTGCTGGCCGCGCTGGTCACCCGCCTGGTGGTGACGCCGGTACGGGTGGCCGCGCGCACCGCGCAGCGGCTCTCCGCCGGCCTGCTCGACCAGCGCATGGTGGTCTCGGGCGAGGACGACCTGGCCCTGCTGGCCGCCTCGTTCAACCAGATGGCGACGAACCTGCAACGGCAGATCCTCCGGCTGGAGGAGATGTCCCGGCTGCAACGCCGGTTCACCTCCGACGTCTCGCACGAGCTGCGGACACCGCTGACCACGGTACGGATGGCCGCCGACCTGATCTTCGCCGAGCGCGACGAGTTCGACCCCGCGGTGGCCAGAAGCGCCGAGCTGCTCCAGGCCGAGCTGGACCGGTTCGAGGAGCTGCTCACCGACCTGCTGGAGATCAGCCGGTTCGACGCCGGTTTCGCGGTGCTGGACAGCGAGCCGACCGACCTGGTGCCGGTGGTGCACCGGGTGACCGAGCGGCTGGCCGGGCTGGCCGAGCGGGTCGGGGTGACCATCGAGCTGGACCTGCCGGACACTCCGGTGATCGCCGAGGTCGACCCGCGCCGCGTCGAGCGGGTGCTGCGCAACCTGGTCGGCAACGCGGTCGAGCACGGCGAGGCCAAACCGGTACGGATCACCCTGGGCCAGGACCAGAGCGCGGTGGCGATCACCGTGCGGGACCACGGCGTCGGCCTCAAGCCGGGGGAGGAGAAGCTGGTGTTCAACCGCTTCTGGCGGGCCGACCCGTCGCGCGCCCGGCAGACCGGCGGCACCGGGCTGGGCCTGTCGATCAGCCTGGAGGACGCCCGCCTGCACGGCGGCTGGCTGGAGGCGTGGGGCGCGCCGGGCCAGGGCGCCCAGTTCCGGCTCACCCTGCCGGCCCGGGCCGGGGACCGGCTCACCACCTCTCCGCTGCGGCTGGTGCCGGCCGACGCCACGGTGCCGTTCGGCGGCCCCCGCGACGGCGGGCTGCCCGCCATCGGCCCCGCCGGTGCCGTCGCGGCGCTGACCGCCTCCCCGGCCGACAGCGCCGAGCACGCGGAGGCCCGGCCGTGAACCGCCGCGTCCTGGCCGTGCTGCTGACCGGCGTGCTGCTGCCGGCCGTGCTCGCCGGATGCGGCATCCCGGCGGAGACCGACGTGCAGGTGGACGGCTCGGTGCCGGCCGCCGAGGCCGGGGCGCTCAACGGCAGTCCGGCCCGGCCGCCCGAGCCGGGCGACAGCAGCGAGCCGGTGCCGTTCATCGAGAACTACCTGCGGGCCGCCGCGGCCGGGGAACGCGACCAGGCGTACGACCGGGCCCGGAAGTTCCTCGCCGCGGAGGCCCGCGACCTGCTTCCGGGCAAGCCGCAGACCAGCGAGATCGAGCTGACCGTGGTGCGGCTGCGGGAGAAGCCGGAGAGCACGCCGCCCAACAACCAGGGCACCAGCACCGTGACGCTCAAGGTGCAGCAGGTGGGCGTGTTGCGGGCCGACGGCACGCTCGGCCCGCCGGTGGCGAGCGAGACGCAGTACGTCTTCGAGCTGCGCCGGGCCGAGCCGGCCGGCACCGGCCTGCTGATCACCGAGCTGCCGAACGTGCTGCTGGCCAGCGACTCGGCGATGCGTGAGTACTACCGTCCGCGCACCGTCTACTTCTGGAACACCGACCTGACCCGGCTGGTGCCGGACCAGCGTTACCTGCCCTCGTCGGCGCCGACCGAGCGCCGGATCACCGAGGTGATGAAGTGGCTGGCCGACCGCCCCTCGGACTGGCTGGCCCCCGGGGTGACCGGGCTGCCCGACGGCACCCAGCTGATCAACAACGCGACCGGCGCGGACGGCCACTGGGAGATCAACCTCAACATGCCGGGCGCCAACGAGCAGCGGCTGACCCGGCTCGGCACGCAGCTGGCGTGGTCCCTGTCGGACCTGGACGGCCAGGTCGACCTGAAGATCCAGAACCAGAAGCGGCTCACCGTCGACCTGCGGCGCGAGCGCGCATCCACCGCCGCCTATCCACGCGGCGGCGATCCGATGCGGTTCGCCGTCTACGACGGCGCCGTCCGTCCCCTGGCGTTCGGCAACGAGTCGCGGGCCGCTGTGCCGCTGCCACCGGCGGAGAACCGCAACGTGGTCTCCGCGTCGCTCGCCCGCGCCGACGACCAGGTGCTCGCCGCGCTCGTGGTGACCGGGCCGGACAACCGCAGGCGGCTCAAGGTGGGCATCGGCCCGGAGCCGGTCGCGATGCTCAGCCCCGGCGACCGGACGTTCCGGGCGATGAGCCGTCCCACCTGGCTGCGGTCGCTGAACAAGGCCCGTCCGGCCGGTCTGGTGGCCGCCGACGGCCGGCTCTACCGGTTCGACGGTGCGGGCCGGATGAGCGAGATCCCGCTGTCGGTTCCCGGGCCGGTGACCGCCGTGGCCGGTTCCCTCGACGGTCACCGGATCGCGCTGGCGTCCGGCGGCGCGGTCTTCGTCGCCGCGGTGAGCGTCGACGGTGGTGTGGTCAGCCTCGGGCAGCCCCGCCGGGTGACCACGCTGCTCACCGGCGTGACGGTGGTGGACTGGGTGGCGGAGAACGAGCTGGCGCTGGCCGGCAACGAGGCCGACCGGCGCTCGGCGATCCACCAGCTCACCGTCGACGGCGCCTGGGAGACCCCGCTGGCGGTGGAGATCGGTGCCCCGGTGACCCAGCTCGCCGGGTATCCGGGCGGCGGTGACCGTGGCCTGGCCGCGTTCTCGTTCATGTTCGAGACGGACGGCGCGGCCTGGCGGAACAACCCGTTCGACTACGTCAAGCGGGAGCAGGTGCTCGACGTCCCGTCGGGCAGCCGGGCGACCAACCCGACCGCACCCTTCTTCCTCTACTGAGCTGTCCGTGCGCGACCTGGGCGGGCTCTGGTCGGACCTGACCGACCTGGTGCTGCCCACCGGGTGCGCGGGCTGCGGCACGGGGTCGGTGCGGCTGCGGCAGGGCTTCTGCCCCGGCTGCGTGCGGGAGCTGGAGTCGCTGCGTCCCGCACCCGCCCGGCCAGATCCGGCTCCGCCCGGCCTGCCGCCCTGTGTCGCGCTCGGCCCGTACGGCGGCGCGCTGCGCGAGGGGCTGCTGGCGTACAAGGAACGGGGCCGGCACGGGCTGGCCCGGCCGTTGGGCGCGCTGCTCGCCGAGGTGGTCGCGGCTGCGGCGGGGCCACCCGGCCCGGTGGCGCTCGTGGCGGTGCCCGACACCGCGCGCGCGGCCCGGGCCCGCTACGGCGACCACCTGGACCGGCTGGTCCGGCCGGCGGCGGCCCGGTTACGCGCGGCCGGCTGGCCGGTACGCGTGCTGCGCCCGCTGCGGGCGCTGCCCCGGACCGACTCGGTGGCGCTGGACAGCGCCGGGCGGGCCGCAGCGGCCGGGGAGGCGTTCCGGTTGCGCCGTCCGCCGACCGGCCACCGGCCGGGGGAGCGCGTCGTGCTGCTCGACGACATCGTCACCACCGGCGCGACGCTGGCGGCGGTGAGCCGGATGTTGCATCGCGCGGGAATGACGCCAAAGGCCGCGGCGGTGCTCGCCGCAACGCAAAAGCGGCGTCGTCGGTGACGCTTCGTGTATCCGTTTCACCCCAAGGTGTATGAGCTGTTAAATTTCGCGACCGCCTTCGGCAACCAGGGGTGACGGGTGGCCGTACAGGAGTTAGCGTTTCGGTGTCGGGGGTAGTGAGACTTCAAACCTTCCCCCGGCACTGGAAGGAGGCGTAGCCGAACAACACCGGTCGACGCCGAGCGGGGCCCTCCCGGGTGCGTCGGCCGGATGATCCGGACCGAACGACCGTCCGAACAAGGGAGGTCACGTGGACATCGTGGTCAAGGGCCGTAACGTCGAAGTGCCGGACCATTACCGGGTGCACGTAGCCGAGAAGCTCGCGAAGATCGAACGCTACGACCAGAAGCTCATTCGCGTGGACGTCGAGTTGTTCCACGAGCGCAATCCACGCCAGGCGGACACCTGCCAGCGGGTGGAGATCACGTGCGTGACGCGCGGCCCGGTCATCCGGGCCGAGGCCTGCACGAACGACTTCTACAGCGCGCTCGACGCCGCCATTGCCAAGCTGGACACGCGGTTCCGCCGCGCGGCGGACCGTCGTCGGGTACACCGTGGCCGGCACGCGCCGATCTCCGTGGCCGCCGCGACCGCCGGCCTGCCGGTGGCCGACCTCGACGGGCCCGGCCTGGCGGCGCTCGACGGCCACGGCACCGCCACCGCGGTCGCCGAACGCCCCGACGAGAGCGGCTACGGCGAACCCGACGACCAGCCGTGGCACATCGCCCGCGCGAAGGTCCACCCCGCCGAACCGATGACCGTCGACGACGCGCTGTTCCAGATGGAACTTGTCGGCCACGACTTCTACCTGTTCCAGGACAAGGAGTCCGGCCGCCCGAGCGTGGTCTACCGGCGGCACGCGTACGACTACGGGATCATCCAGCTCGACGCGTGACCCCTTGACCGGTGCGGACGGGCCCCCGCGCGGGGGCCCGTCCGCAGCTGTCGTCAGTGTCCAGCCGGCCGTAGACCACCGAGTCGACACGGCCCCCGTCCGGGCCGGGCAGCCGGCCGCGCAACAGCCCCTCCCGCCGGAAGCCGGCGCGTTCCAGCACCCGCTGCGAGGCGACGTCGTCCGGCCGGGTGCCGGCCCAGAGCCGGGCCACCCCCATGCCGAACGCCCACCCGGCGACCAGCCGGACCGTCCGGGCCGCCAGCCCGCGCCCGCGCGCCTCGGGCAGCAGGCTGTATCCGATCATCGCCTGCCCGGTGGTTGGCTCGTCGTAGAACAGCGCGCAGCCACCGACGACAGCGCCGGTGGCCGCGTCGAGGATCGCCAGGTCGGCGGCCTCGCCGGCGAGCCAGCGGCTCGCCGCCAGCCGGCAGCGGCGCGCGAGCGCCGACCGCTCCGGCGGCACCGGCGGCACCCGGTTCGCCACCACCTCCGGCAGCGAATGCAGCCGGAACAGCGCGTCCGTGTCCGCCGGCTCCACCGGGCGCAGCGTCACCACGCCGTCGGTCAGCCGGCCGTCCGGCAGGTCCGGCAGCAGGCGGGCGACCGGCCCGGGCGGGTCGTCGGCCAGCCGCACCCAGGCGATCAGATCCTGGCGTACGCTGTCGCCGCCCGCGCCCGCCGCCCGGCGTACGCCCTCGTGCCGGTAGCCGCAGGCGAGCGCGATGCGCTGGCTCGCCACGTTCTCCGTGCGGGTGAGCAACTCCAGCCGGGCCGCTCCGGCGGCGAACGCCCGCTCGGTCAGCAGGCGGGTGGCGGCCCTCGCCACGCCCCGGCCGCGCGCCGCCGGTCCCACCCAGTAACCGATCTCGTACGTGGCCCGCTCCGCGCTGAGCCTTGTCAGCCCGATGCTGCCGAGCAGCAGGTCGCTCGCCGGGTCGGCGATCGTGTACGCGGCTCCGCCCGCCGCGCACGCCGCGGGCGCGCCCTCGGTGATCCACCACCGGGCGGCGTCGGAGTCGTACGGGTCGGGCAGCAGGGGCATGAACCGGCGGGTCTCCGGGTCGGCGCACCCGGCCACCATCTCGGGCACGTCCGCGAGGTGGCACGGCCGCAGCCGTACGCCGTACCCCTCGATCGTCTCAGGGGTCAAGCCAGGTCACCCGGCAGCAGGCCGCCGATCCACACGTCCTGCCGCTCGCCGCGGTGCTGGACGCCGCCGCGCAGCGTGCCCTCGACGGTGAAGCCGGCCTTCTCGGCGGCCCGCCGCGAGGCGGTGTTGCCCACGTTCGCCCGCCACTCGATCCGGGCCAGGCCGAGCGTGGTGAAGCCCCAGGCGCAGACCGCGGCGAGCGCGGCCGGCAGGTAGCCCCGGCCGCGTGCGTGCGGCGCGGTCATGTAGCCCACGTCGGCCACCAGCGGGTTGCCGGGCAGCAGACGCAGGTCGACCGAGGCGACGTAGCGGTCGTCCGGGTCGGCCACGGCGAACGTCGCGGCGGTGCCCCGCGCCCAGGCCGGGCGCACCAGGTCGCGCAGGAAGCCCTCGGCGTGCTCCGGCCGGTACGGGTGCGGCACCGTGGTCCAGCGGATCGTCTGATCGTCCTGGCAGGTGCGGGTCACCTCGGCCAGGTCGCGTTCCTCCAGCGCGCGCAGCCGCAGTTCGGTGTCCCCGGCGGTGGCGAACAGGACCGGCTGCGGCCGGCCGAAGACCGCCGCCCGGCGGGCCTGGAGCGTGTCCGGGCCGTAGGGGACCGGGTCGCCCGTGGCGGCGACCTCGCCGGGGAGCAGCGAGCCGATCCAGCCCTCGGCCCGGCCGCCGGGGCTGGGGTGGGCCAGCCGCAGCTCACCGTCGATCCGGAAGCCGGCCCGGAGCGCGACCAGCCGGGAGGCGTGGTTGCCGATCTCGGCCTGCCAGGTGAGCCGGAGCAGTTTGAGCGTGTCGAACGCCCAGCGGGCGAGGGCGCGGGTGGCGCGGACCGCGACGCCCCGGCCCCGGGCCCACGGCGCCGTCCAGTAACCCACCTCGGCCGAGTCCCGCGCGCGGTCGACCGAGACCAGGCCGATCGAGGCGAGCAGCTCACGGGTGCCGGCGTCGCAGACCGCGAACTGCGCTGCGGTGCCCTCGGCCCAGCCGGTGGCGCTGATCATGGTGACGAACCCGGTGGCGTGCTCCGGCAGGTACGGGCGAGGTACGGTGGTCCAGCGCTGGATGTCCGGATCCTGGCAGGCGCGGTACACCGCGTCGGCGTCCTCCGCACGCCACGGGCGCAGCAGCAGGCCGTCCTCGATGATCTCCACAGGCTCCATTCGAGCCATCGTGCCGGATCGTTCGCGCACGGCGTAACCCGATTAGCGGCCGATGGCGCACGGTCGCGGCGTTATGTCGGGTTCCGGAGCCCGGACCGCCGCCACCAGTGACCATCGTCGCCTCGGAGCGCCTACGATGGTTCGAGACCGTCTAGGGGAGCGTTGATCCGTGTCGATTCTGGAAAAGTTCCTTCGCGCCGGCGAGGGCCGCATGGTGCGTCGGCTGAAGGCCATCGCTGCCGCCGTCAACTCGATCGAGGACGACTACGTCGACCTCAGCGACGACGAGCTCAGCGGCATGACCGTCCAGTTCAAGGAGCGGCTCGAGGATGGCGAGACCCTCGACGACCTGCTGCCCGAGGCGTTCGCGGTGTGCCGCGAGGCCGCCTCGCGGGTGCTCGGCCAGCGCCCGTACGACGTCCAGGTGATGGGTGGCGCGGCGCTGCACTTCGGCAACATCGCCGAGATGAAGACCGGTGAGGGCAAGACGCTGACCTCGGTCATGCCGGTCTACCTGAACGCGCTCGCCGGCAAGGGCGTGCACGTGATCACGGTGAACGACTACCTGGCCGAGCGCGACGCCGCCTGGATGGGCCGCGTCCACGAGTTCCTCGGCCTGCGCGTCGGCGTGGTGCTGCCGAACCGGCCCGCCACCGAGCACCGCGCGGCCTACGAGTGCGACGTCACCTACGGCACCAACAACGAGTTCGGCTTCGACTACCTGCGCGACAACATGGCCTGGTCGAAGGACGAGCTGGTCCAGCGCGGCCACTTCTTCGCCGTGGTCGACGAGGTCGACTCGATCCTGATCGACGAGGCGCGTACCCCGCTGATCATCTCCGGTCCGGCGGAGCACTCCGCCCGGTGGTACCAGGAGTTCGCCACCGTGGTGGCCCGGCTCCAGCCCGGCACCGACGGCGAGGGCGACTACGAGGTCGACTACGCCAAGCGCACCATCGCGATCACCGAACGCGGTGTGGCCAAGGTCGAGGACCGCCTGGGCATCGACAACCTCTACGAGTCGGTGAACACCCCGCTGGTCGGCTACCTGAACAACGCGATCAAGGCCAAGGAGCTCTACAAGCGCGACAAGGACTACATCGTCAACGACGGTGAGGTTCTGATCGTCGACGAGTTCACCGGCCGCATCCTGCACGGCCGCCGCTACAACGAGGGCATGCACCAGGCGATCGAGGCCAAGGAGGGGGTGGAGATCAAGCAGGAGAACCAGACCCTGGCCACCATCACCCTCCAGAACTACTTCCGCCTCTACGAGAAGCTCTCCGGCATGACCGGTACCGCCCAGACCGAGGCGGGCGAGTTCAACAAGGTCTACAAGGTCGGCGTCGTGACCATCCCGACGCACCGGCCGATGGTCCGGCTCGACCGGCCCGACGTCATCTACAAGACCGAGAAGGCCAAGTTCAACGCCGTCGTCGAGGACATCGCCGAGCGGCACGAGCAGGGCCAGCCGGTGCTCGTCGGCACCGTCTCGGTGGAGAACTCCGAGATCCTGTCGCACATGCTGCGCCGCCGGGGCATCCCGCACTCGGTGCTGAACGCGAAGTTCCACGCCAAGGAGGCGGAGATCGTCGCGCAGGCCGGGCGCAAGGGCGCGGTCACCGTCGCGACCAACATGGCCGGCCGCGGTACGGACATCCTGCTCGGCGGCAACCCCGAGTTCCTCGCCGCGAACGAGCTGCGCCAGCGCGGGCTCGACCCGGTCGAGCAGCCGGAGGAGTACGCCAAGGCGCTGGAGGAGATCCTTCCGACCTGGAAGCAGGCGTGCGACGTCGAGGCGGAGGAGGTGGCCGCCGCCGGCGGGCTCTACGTGCTGGGCACCGAGCGGCACGAGTCCCGCCGGATCGACAACCAGCTGCGCGGTCGCGCCGGCCGGCAGGGTGACCCGGGCGAGTCCCGCTTCTACCTGTCGCTCCAGGACGAGCTGATGAAGCGCTTCCGGGCCGGCGCGGTCGAGGCGGTGATGGACCGCTTCAACATCCCGGAGGACGTGCCCATCGAGTCGAAGATGGTCACCCGCCAGATCAGGAGCGCCCAGGCCCAGATCGAGGGCCAGAACGCCGAGATCCGCAAGAACGTCCTCAAGTACGACGAGGTGCTGAACAAGCAGCGCCAGGTGATCTACGCCGAGCGTCTCCGGGTGCTCAACGGCGAGGACCTGTCCGACCAGGTTCGCAACATGATCGACGACGTGGTGACCGCGTACGTGGTCGGCGCGACGAGCGACGGCTACGCCGAGGACTGGGACCTCGACCAGCTCTGGTCGAGCCTGAAGCAGCTCTACCCGGTCGGCGTCACAGTCGAGGAGCTGGAGGAGGAGGTCGGCTCCCGCTCCGGCATCGACCAGGACTTCCTGCTCGCCCGCCTGAAGGAGGACGCGCACGCCGCGTACGACAGGCGTGAGGAGAACCTCGGCGAGGAGGCGGTACGCCAGCTCGAGCGCATGGTCCTGCTCCAGGTGATCGACCGTAAGTGGCGTGAGCACCTCTACGAGATGGACTACCTCCAGGAGGGCATCAGCCTGCGGGCGTACGCCCAGCGCGACCCGGTCATCGAGTACCAGCGCGAGGGCTTCGACATGTTCGCCTCCATGATGGACGGCATCAAGGAGGAGACGGTCGGCTTCCTCTACAACCTGGACGTGCAGGTCGAGGAGGCGGAGCCGGAGGCCGAGGAGGTGCAGCTGCTGGAAAAGCCGGTGGAGATCCGGGCCAAGGGTCTCAACCGCGCGCCGCAGCAGCAGGGCCTGCAATACTCCGCGCCCGCCGTGGACGGCGAGGCCGGCCGGGGCGCTCCGGTGATCGAGCGGCCCGAGCAGCAGGCGCCGGCGCTCGGCATCGGGCAGCAGTCCTCGGAGCGCCCGGCCGCCTCCACGCCGCGCCGTGCGCCGGCCGGGGCGAGCGGCCAGGCGGTTGCCGCGAGCACCGCCCGGCGGGCCGCGCCGGGCCAGGTCGACGGGGGCGAGGGCCCGTCCCGTAACGCGCCCTGCCCGTGTGGCTCGGGCCGCAAGTACAAGCGCTGCCACGGCTCGCCCAACGGCGGCAACTGACCCCGAACGCCCCCACGACGGGCCTCGGCCTCCCGGCCGGGGCCCGTCGCTGTCCTCCCGCCCATCTTCCCGCCCGTCCGCGCCCGTCCCCGCGCCCTCCCTCGGCGATCTTGCAGTTGCGGCCCCCGTTGTGACCGATTCATGCCGGCATCGAGGGTCCGAAGTGCAAGATCGCGGGGTTTGTGGGGTGGCGTGGGGCCGGAGATCCTCGTTCGGCTGGTTGCTGCGGCGAGCCTCCCGTTAAGCGAGATTGGCGTTCCGCTTGGTGGGAGCGGTGGAGATCTTGGTGGGAAAGGGCCCCTATGGGGGCCGTTTGGTACCAAGATCTCGCCGGGAGCCGGGAGCCGGGAGCCGGGAGCCGGGAGCCGGGAGCCGGGAGCCGGGAGCCGGGAGCCGGGAGCCGGGAGCCGGGAGCCGGGAGCCGGTTGACTACGCCCGCTCACCGATCGACGTGGGTGGCCCGCGGCGCGTCGAGCCAGGTCGGGGCGGCGATGGCTGGGCTCAAAGGACGTCCAGCACCAGGCACAGCCAGGTGCCTCGGCGGCGTTCCAGGCGTACCGCCACCGCCCAGCTCGCGCCCGCTGCGCCGGCGAACACGGCGGTGGCCTCGACCGCGCCCGGGCGCGGCTCGCACACCCGCAGGCGCCGCAGCAGGAGCGCCGGCCGGGCGGTACGGCGGCGGACCGGCGTCACCCGGCGGGCCGCACGGGTCAGCTCGGCGGCCACCGGGCCGGCCGACTCGGGCAGGCAGAGCGGCCGGAGCTGACCGGGTGGTCGGAAGCCGTTGACGATCTCCAGGAAGGTGCGCACGAACCGGTGCGCCGCCCGTGCTCCCTCGGGTGTGGCGGAGGCGAGGGCTGACGCCTGTGCGCCGGACCAGCGTGGCCAGGCGGGTGCCGGGTCCGGGGCCCGGCCGGCCGGGCGCGCGGCGGTACGGCGGCGCGGGTCGGCCAGGTCGAGCGTGAGCTGCCCGACGGGACTCCAGGCCGGCTCCTCGTCGGTGCACGGCGGGTCGAGCGGCGGGGCGGGCCGGAGACGGACCGGCGGGCGGGGTGCGCGGGGACGGCGGGTGTCGACCATCTCGAATCCTTGCGTTTGCCTTCGTTTGCCTCCGATAGGCTCTCATCTTCCCGGATGCCTGCGACCGCCGTCAATGGCTCACGGTCCCCGGGCGGTCACTCCTCGTCGCGCTCGCCGAGCGGGTTGCCGCGTACCCACTCGGCGGTCTCGGCGTACTTGCGCTCGATGTATTCCTCCAGCCGGGCGCGCTCGACTCGCCACTGGCCCCGGCCACCGATCTTGATGGCGGGCAGCTCGCCGCTGCGGACCATGTGGTAGACCTGCGAGTCCGAGACGTTCAGCTCGGCGGCGACGTCGGACAGCAGCAGGAACCTCGACTCCACGGTGTGACTCCCGGCGTTGGTTTCGTTTGCCTCAGTTTGCCATCACCTGCTGACATCGCCGGGAGCTCGTTCGGGAGACACACCGGCGGAAGACTTCACCCGCGCGGGTGCCGGGTGTATGACGGTCTCGGCGTACGGCATGATCGGCGCCCGGAGTCGGCGTCCGCCGACGAGCGGCCTGAGTGTGGGAGTGACCCGTGACCGACGAGCTTGTCCGGGTGTACCTGCCGGCTACCGTCCCCATGCTCGCCCGGCTGCGCGAGGAGGGGCTGAGCGCCGAGGCGGCGCACGCCGTGACCCCGGAGCTACGCGAGTGGTACGCCGAGGGCGACGAGGAGGAACTGGAGTACGTTGCCTTCACCCGGGCCGCGCAGGACGCGCTGCTCCTGCTCCGGCACGACCCCGCCGCGCCCCGGCGACGGGTGGTGGTCTCGGCCGACCTGCCGGCCCGTGCGTTCGGCCGGGTCGGCGGCGAGCTGGGATCGAGCGTGGTCCGGCCGGCCGGGCCGGTGCCGGTGAAGTCGGTCGCCGCGCTGCACGTGGACGGCGCGGACGCGGTCGAGGACGTGGCAGCCGCCGTCGACGTGGTGGTGGAGGCCCAGGCGGGCGACCCGGACGCCCAGTTCACAGTCGACGGCGCCGAGGACCACGAACTGGAGTGGTACGACGTGACCGAGCTGGACCTGCTGCTACGCGAAGCAGGCTGACGGCGGCTCAGGTCGCCGGCTCGTCCTCGTCGTCGTCCACCGGGCGCGGGCCCAGCGTGCGCCCGAAGACGATGAGCGTGGTCAGCGCGCCCACGAAGAGCACCCAGATCCCGTTGTCCACCCGCGAGGTGCCCAGCGCGGTCTGCGCCACCTCGTCGGCCTCGCTGAGCGCGGCGGCCAGGTCGAGCAGACCGCGCCCGCCGATCCGGATGATCACCTCGGTGAGCAGCAGGAGCAGGCCCGCGCCCGCCCCGGCGACCAGGTAGGCCGGCCAGCGCAGCGGCGACGCCGCGCCGTCGCGGCGCTCCGCCCGGCGCCGGGACCAGGTCAGATAGAGGTACGCGGCCAGGCCGGCGAGCAGTCCGGCGAGCAGCGATTCGGTACGCGAGACCCACTTGGCAGCGTCGAGCACCGACTGCTGGGTCTCCCCGGCGCCGAACAGCTCGGACAGCGGATCGCGGGCGCGGCTGAACAGCACCACGAAGATCTGCGCGGTGAGCGTCGCGAGCGTGATCGCCCCGACCACCCGGGCCTGACGCGCGCCGGCCATCGCCCCGCCGATGATCGCGGCTGCCGCCGCGGTGCCGGCGATCGTGTTCGTGGTGGCGTTGTCCGCGTACGTCAGGTTGACCGCCACCGCGGTGACGAGCCCGACCAGGAGGCCGGTGCCGACGGCGGCCAGGAAGCGCAGCGTGGTGCGGCCCAGCCGGTTGGTCGCGAGCAGGGCCACAGTGGCGCCGGTGACCAGCGCCGCGGTGATGACGCCGGGCAGCGCGTACGCGGAGAGGCTGATCGCGGTGACGCCGGCCGCCGTCGAGTGGATCGCCTCGCGGGTGGACCAGAGCATGGCGGCCAGCCACCCGATCGAGAGCAGGGCGAGCACGAGCGCGCCCGGCGCGAACTCCGGTCGCCCGCCGGTGGCCACGACCTCGTCGGCGCCTGCCTCGTGCCCGGCTGCTGCGTCGGTGCCCGCCTCGCCGGACGGCCCGTGGTCGGAGCCGGCCGGCGCCTCGGCAGCCGTCGCCTCGCCCGTGGTCGGCTCGACGGCCTCGGGCTGGTCCGTCTCCGCGGCCGTGGAGCTGCCGGGCTGGTTGCTCATCGTCTTCCCTTCGACGGTCGCCGGATCTCCCCGCGCCGGGCAGGTCACCGGTCATCCAGCGTACGCGGCGCGCTGCCGCTCCTCGGGCGGGCGCGCCTTGATCGACTGCGGTTCGCCGATGTGGTGGCATCCCGAGAGCTCGGACACCGCCACCTCCCCGGGATGGAGTGGATCAATGGCCGATATCCGCGAGCCGGGCATGCCCGCCCGACGGGGCGGGGTCGTGTGCCTGCGCGTCGGTCCACCGGGTGCGCTCTGACGAATCGACGAAAAAAGGAGTCGTGGTCCGATGTTTCGTCGGGATCGGGTCGGTTGGGGTCGACGGTCCGGAGTCGGCCTGGCCGCCCGCTGTGCCGGGGAGGCGCGTCCGGAGCGGGCTTGTCGTGACAGAATCGGGCCAGGTCCCGCCGCCGCTGCACCCCGCGGCGTCCGGCGTCCGGCCGCCCGGCCGGCGCCCGCGGGTCCGGTTTCGCCGTCGCCGCCGAGATCGCCAGGAGCCTGTGATGGACGCCGTGTTCTCCGTACCCGAGCCGCTCAACGAGCCGGTACACACCTACGAGCCCGGCAGCGCCGACCGGGAACGGCTCCAGCGGCGGCTGGCCGAACTGGCCGCCGAGCGGATCGAGCTGCCGATGACGATCGCCGGTGAGCGCCGGATGGCCGGCGGCGCGTCGATCGACGTGGTGCAGCCGCACAAGCACGCGCACGTCCTCGGCGTGACCGGGCACGCCACCCACGACGACGCCCGCGCCGCGGTCCGGGCCGCCACTGATGCCGCGCCGATGTGGCGGGCGCTGCCGTTCGAGGAGCGGGCCGCGATCTTCCTGCGCGCCGCCGACCTGCTCGCCGGCCCCTGGCGGGACACGCTCAACGCGGCCACCATGCTCGGCCAGTCCAAGACCGCCGTCCAGGCCGAGATCGACTCGGCGTGCGAGCTGATCGACTTCCTCCGGTTCAACGTGCACTTCGCCCGGCGGCTCCTGGCCGAGCAGCCGCTGTCCTCGCCCGGGATCTGGAACCGCCTCGACCACCGGCCGCTGGAGGGGTTCGTCTACGCGATCACCCCGTTCAACTTCACCGCGATCGCCGGCAACCTGCCGTCCGCGCCGGCCCTGCTCGGCAACACGGTGGTCTGGAAGCCGTCCCCGACGCAGCAGTTCGCGGCGCACTTCACCATGCGCCTGTTCGAGGCCGCCGGCCTGCCGCCCGGTGTGATCAACATGGTCACCGGGCGCGGCGAGGAGGTCTCCGAGGTGGTGCTTGCCGACCCGGACCTGGCCGGCATCCACTTCACCGGCTCGACCAAGGTGTTCCAGCACCTGTGGAAGACCGTCGGCGACAACATCGCCCGCTACCGGGGTTACCCCCGCCTGGTCGGCGAGACCGGCGGCAAGGACTTCGTGGTCGCCCACTCCAGCGCCGACGTGGACGCGCTGCACACCGCGCTGATCCGGGGCGCCTACGAGTACCAGGGCCAGAAGTGCTCGGCCGCCTCCCGGGCGTACGTCCCGCGGTCGATCTGGGAGGGTGGGCTGCGCGACCGGCTCGCCGCCACCGCCGACTCGCTGACCTACGGCGACGTGACCGACTTCAGCAACTTCGGCGGCGCGGTGATCGACGACAAGGCGTTCGGCCGGCACACCGCCGCGCTGGAGCTGATCAAGGGCGACGACTCCTGCCGGATCCTGGCCGGAGGCACCGCCGACGACTCGGTCGGCTACTTCGTCCGGCCGACGCTGTTCGAGTGCTCCGACGCCGCGCACGAGACGTTCACCACCGAGTACTTCGGGCCGATCCTCGGCGTGCACGTCTTCGACGACGCCCGCTTCGACGAGGTGGTCGCCCAGGCCGAGTCGATCGCGCCGTACGCGCTGACCGGGTCGATCTTCGCGACCGACCGCCGGGTGGTCGACCAGGTGGCGGAGAAGATGCGGTACGCCGCCGGCAACTTCTACATCAACGACAAGCCGACCGGCGCGGTGGTCGGGCAGCAGCCGTTCGGCGGCGCCCGGGCCAGCGGCACCAACGACAAGGCGGGTTCCTGGCACAACCTGGTCCGCTGGATGTCGCCGCGGACGATCAAGGAGACGTTCGTCCCGCCGACCGATCACACCTACCCGCACATGGGCTGAGACGCTCCACGAGGGCCCGTCCCGGCCGGGGCGGGCCCTCTTCCTCACCCGACAGTGCACATCGGACCCGTCATCGGGTGCCGAAATAAGCAAATCCTGGACGCCAGAGCCGACAAAGTGGCAGCTTAGAGGGCATGGCGGAATCCGGAGTCAACCCGACGGCAGCAGCTCTGCTCGGCCTGCTGCACGACGGCCCGATGACTGGCGGCCAGTTGATGGCCGCCGCCGAGCGCCGGCTGGCGCCGTACTGGTCGATGACCCGCAGTCAGGTCTACCGGGAGCTGCCGGTCCTGGCCGAGAAGGGTCTGGTGCGGCTCGGCAAGCCCGGGCCGCGGATGAGTCAGCCGTACGCGCTGACGGCGGCCGGGAAACGGACATTCTCCCGCTGGCTGGCGGAGAATCCCGGCAAGGACACCATCCGTAACCCGATAGCGCTACGGATCGCGTTCGGCAACCTGCACTCGTCGAGCCAGCTGAAGAACCTGTACGCCTCGGCGAACGAGTATCACACCGAGGCGCTGGCGGCGGTGCGGGAGCAGGTCAAGAACGCCAAGAAGGAGGGCGACAGCTACGACGCCAGCGCGCTGGAGTTCGCCGTCGCCTACCACAAGGCGGCGCTGTCCTGGCTGAAGACCGCGCCCGTCGGCTGACCACCTGCAACAGGTCGACGGACCCACGCAGCAGTCTTTCGCGCGTGACTGCGGGGCTCGCAAGCTCACTCCTCGCACGCGCAGCGCCGACTTTTCGCGCGTGACTGCGGGGCTCGCAAGCTCACTCCTCGCACGCGCAGCGCCGACTTTTCGCGCGTGACTGCGGGGCTCGCAAGCTCACTCCTCGCACGCGCCGGTAGTCTTGTCTGTCGTGACCGCTGCCGATTACGCCGAACAGCTCAAGGATCTCGACGCCACGCTGCGCAACATCGAGGCTGTGCTCGACCTCGACAAGCTGCGCGAGCAGAAGGCCCGGCTGGAGCAGGAGGCCTCCGCGCCCGACCTCTGGGACGACCAGGCCAAGGCGCAGCAGGTGACGTCGCAGCTGTCGTACGTCAACGGCGAGATCACCAAGCTCGGTGACCTGCGCTCCCGGCTCGACGACGCCGGCGTGCTGCTGGAACTGGCCCAGGCCGAGGACGACCCGGGCGTGCTGACCGAGGTCGAGACGGAGATCGCCGGGCTGACCAAGGCCATCCAGGAGATGGAGGTCCGCACGCTGCTCTCCGGCGAGTACGACTCGCGGGAGGCGCTCGTCGCGATCCGGGCCGGCGCCGGTGGCGTGGACGCCGCCGACTTCGCCGAGATGCTGCTGCGGATGTACCTGCGCTGGGCCGAGCGGCACGGCTACCCGACCGAGGTCTACGAGACCTCGTACGCCGAGGAGGCGGGCCTGAAGTCGGCCACCTTCACGGTGAAGGTGCCGTACGCCTACGGCACGCTCAGCGTGGAGTCCGGCACGCACCGGCTGGTGCGGATCAGCCCGTTCGACAACCAGGGCCGCCGGCAGACCAGCTTCGCCGGCGTCGAGGTGCTGCCGGTCACCGAGCAGACCGACCACATCGACATTCCGGAGAACGAGGTCCGGGTGGACGTCTACCGGTCGTCCGGGCCGGGTGGGCAGAGCGTCAACACCACCGACTCGGCGGTGCGGCTGACCCACATCCCCACCGGCATCGTGGTGACCTGCCAGAACGAGAAGTCCCAGCTCCAGAACAAGGCCTCCGCGATGCGGGTGCTCCAGGCCCGGTTGCTGGAGCGCAAGCGGCAGGAGGAGGAGGAGAAGCTGGCCGGCCTGAAGACCGGCAGCACCAGCTCCTGGGGCGACCAGATGCGCTCGTACGTCCTGCACCCGTATCAGATGGTGAAGGATCTGCGTACCGAACAGGAGACGGGCAATCCGTCCTCGGTCTTCGACGGCGAACTGGACAGCTTCATCGAGGCGGGAATCCGCTGGCGGAAGCAGCAGCAGCTCTCCGCTGACGGTGCGTGATCACGGTCGGACGCAGCGCGTCATCGATCTCGGTCTGACCGGGTGAATCGACGACGCGCGCCGCTTCGGCGGGGCGGGGGGCTTGGCTCTGCGGTTACACCGCGTAGACTACCGACCCGTGATTCAGCTTGAGCAAGTGACGAAGACGTACCCGAAGGCGTCCCGGCCTTCGCTCGACAACGTGTCCGTCTCGATCGAGAAGGGCGAGTTCGTCTTCTTCATCGGTCCATCCGGCTCCGGCAAGTCCACCATCATCAAGTTGCTGCTGCACGAGGTCACGCCCAACAAGGGCCGGGTCGTCGTCAACGGCAAGGACGTCACCTCGATGCGTTCCTGGAAGCGACCCCACTTCCGGCGTTCCATCGGCTGCGTCTTCCAGGACTTCCGCCTGCTGCCGAACCGCACCGCGTACGAGAACGTCGCGTTCGCGCTGGAGGTGATCGGCAAGACGAAGGCGGTCGCCCGCCGGGTCGTGCCGGAGGTGCTGGAGCTGGTCGGCCTCGGCGGCAAGGAGCACCGCTACCCGCACGAGCTCTCCGGTGGTGAGCAGCAGCGTGTCGCGGTGGCCCGGGCGTTCGTCAACCGGCCGCTGATCCTGCTGGCCGACGAGCCGACCGGAAACCTGGACCCGGACACCTCGATCGAGATCATGCGCCTGCTGGACCGGATCAACCGCACCGGTACGACCGTCGTGATGGTCACGCACGACTCCAACATCGTGAACCAGATGCGACGCCGGGTCATCGAGATCGAGAGCGGCCGCATCGTGCGCGACCAGGCCCGCGGCGTCTACGGCTGAGCCGGACGACGTTCCGTAGACCCTGACGACGAAACCTCACGCCGGAGAGCCGGAGGAATATCCCGATGCGGATGAAGTACGTCCTGTCCGAAGTACTGGTCGGGCTGTGGCGCAACGTCACCATGACCATCGCCATGATCATCACAATGGCGGTGTCGCTGTTCATGCTGGGCGGCAGCGGCCTTCTGTACCAGAAGGTCGGCGACATGAAGGACCTCTACTACGAGAACGTCGAGGTCTCGATCTTCCTGAAGACCGATGCCACCAAGGAACAGGTCGACGCGCTGGGCCAGCAGCTCGACCAGGACCCGCTGGTCAGGGACTCGACGTACGTCAACAAGGAGCAGGCGTACGAGCGCTTCCAGCAGATGTACGCCGACGCCCCGGACCTGGTCAGCGCCGTCAAGCCGGACCAGCTTCCCGAGTCGTACCGGGTCAAGCTGAACGACCCGGAGCAGTACAAGGCGATCTACGACAAGTACAAGGCCACCGAGGGCATCGACACGATCGTCGACCAGAGCAAGCTGCTCGACAAGGTCTTCGGCGTGCTCAGCGGGTTCCAGAACGGCGCCCTCGCGATCGCCACCGTGATGGCGATCGCCGCCCTGCTGCTCGTCGCGAACACCATTCAGGTCGCCGCGTACAGCAAGCGGCGTGAGGTCGCGGTCATGAAGCTCGTCGGCGCGTCGAACTGGTTCATCCAGGCGCCGTTCGTGCTGGAGGCGGTGGTGGCCGGTCTGTTCGGCTCCATCCTTGGCCTGCTCGCGTTGGTCGCGGTGAAGCTGCTGTCGGCGGGCAGTTCGATGGCGGCCCTGGAGGGCCTGATCACCCCGATCTCCTGGTCCGAGATCTTCCTGACCTTCCCGCTGATGGCCGCCGTCGGTGGCGTCGTCAGCGCGGTCACCGCCTGGGTCACGCTCCGCTTCTACCTGCGGGTCTAGTCGCCTCCTCCGGCTCACCGAGGGCCCTTCCGCCCGGAATAAACGGCGCGGGAGGGCCCTTGTGGTTCCGGTAGCATGATCTCCGCTCGCCGGCCGGTGGCCGGTGAGCCGATCAGGAGGGGGGTGGCGCCGATGCCACGGGAAAAGGGTCGCAAGGTGGTCGCCTCCAACAAGAAGGCACGCCACGACTACGCCATCCTCGACACGTACGAGGCGGGCATGGCGCTCACGGGCACCGAGGTCAAGTCGCTGCGGGCCGGGCGGGCGTCGCTCGTGGACGCGTTCGCCCAGGAGCGTGACGGCGAGATCTACCTGCACGCCATGCACATCCCGGAGTACGCCCAGGGAACCTGGACCAACCACGAGCCCCGGCGTACCCGCAAGCTGCTGCTCAATCGGCTGGAGATCGACCGGCTGCTGGGCAAGCTCAAGGAGAGCGGCCTGACGCTGGTGCCGCTGCAGGTCTACTTCTCCGACGGCTGGGCGAAGGTGGAAATCGGCCTGGCCCGGGGTAAGAAGTCGTACGACAAGCGCCAGGACCTGGCCAAGCGGGACGCCGACCGGGAGATCGCCCGGGCGGTGGGTCGGCGCGGCAAGGGCATGGCTGAGTGATATGTCCGGTTCATTCGCTGGCCCGCCTCGGGCGGGCCTCGGGATGAATCCGGTTGTGCCAGGCGTTAGGCTTGGTGTGCTGCCGACAGGGGCAGCGCTACGAGGGGGTGACTGGTTTCGACTTCGTACGCAGCGACAGGGGAAGCGAGCCGAGGAAGCCGACGTCGTCTCGAGAATCGGTCGTCGGAAACCAATAAGCGCCAAGAACAATCGCGCTGACTTCGCTCTCGCCGCCTGAGGCGAGTAGCAAGTCTGTCGGCCTGGGAGTGCCTTCGACCCAGTTTGCCGGCATCAGCTAGAAGGCTGGCCAACCGGACCCGGTCGCGGGGTCCGTGCGGCGAGATCAATCAGCGACTGGGCCCGTCACACCAACTTGCTCGCGTGAGCGGTGGGGCCGAGTAGAGGCATAGCGAGCTGCGCTCGGAGAAGCCCTGACAAACCGGCGAAGGACCCGGGTTCGATTCCCGGCACCTCCACGACACGGCCTGTGCGCCCCGGTCCACCCGGACCGGGGCGCACAGTCGTCTCCGGGGTCCGTGTCACCTCCCGGGGCCGCTGATGCGGACGGGACAGATGAGGCGGCGCCGACCGCTGGACAGGCCCGCGAACCGGGTCCACCATCGCCATACGGGTTCGCACCCAGCAGCGGGAGGTGTCCCATGGTCACCAGTCCTCTCCAGCAGCCGAGCGCCGTGCTCCCGAGCGCCCTCGGTGACCTGCGCGCCCTCGGGCGGGCACTGGCCACCGCCGGGCCGCGCTGGCGGGAACGACTTCTCACCGACCTGGACCCCGTCCGGCGGAGCTTCACCGAGCACGTCCGCGTCACCGAGGGAGCGGGTGGGCACTACGCGGACCTGGTGCGCGTCGCGCCCCGGCTGGACCGGGGCGTGCGCCTGCTCGTCGGCGAGCACGTCGCGATCAGCGCGGCGCTCGCAGCGCTCCAGCACGCCGTACGCCTACCAGGGGTGTCCGCCGTGGAGCTGCGGGCACGCACCCGCGACCTGCTGCGGGCGCTCGACCGGCACCGGCGGCACGGTGCCGACCTGGTCTGGGAGGCGTACCAGGCCGACCTCGGCGGCGAGGACTGAGTCCGGAACCGTCCGGGACCGGCACGCGTCCAAGCGGTATGCGTCGCGTGCTCGCCCTGCTCGGGATCCCGCTGCTGGCCCTCTCCGCGTGCGCCGCACCCGGTGGGGTTCCGGTGCGTACCCCGCCCACCGGCCCGGACCAGCGGCCCGCGTTCACCCAACGGGCCGAGGAGGTCGCCGCGGGCTGGCGGCCCGGGCCGGGCTGGCGGGACGGGTACGTGCCGCTCCAAGACGCCACAGTGCTCACCGGCGACCCGGGCTTCACCGCGGAGACGAAGACGGCGTTCGGGGCCGGCTGGTACCGGGACCAGATCCCGATCCCAGCCGCCGTGCCGCCCGACGGCACGATCCGGTTCCCCGACGGCACGCTGCGGGTGCCGCTGGTCAGCGCCGCCGACGCGTACGCCCGACTCGACCAGGGCGATCCGCCGCCGTGCGACGGGCGCCCGGCCGCACCGGACCCGGCACCGACCGGATCGCCCGGCCCGGACGACCCGGTGTCGACCTCGGCGCCGACCCCGTGCGTCCCGCTCACCGTGACCGAGGTACGGCTGGGCAGCGCACCGGTGTGGACCAGCCGGGGCCGCGCCGAGGTGCCCGCCTGGCTGTTCACCGTGGACGAGCTGGCCGTACCCGTGGCGCGGGTCGCTGTGGCGCCGCGCGTCACCGGCCGGACCCCCGACGGCGCGGTGCCCGGCAAGCCGCTCCCGGCGGGCCTGGTGTCCGCGCAGCAGCTACGGGCGGTCGAGGGCAACCGCATCGACTACCTGCTCGGCGTCGGCGCCTGCGACGGCCCGCCCACGCCGCTGGTGCTGGAACGGCCGGACGTGGTGGTGATCGGCGGATCGGTGGTCTCGCCGACCGGCCCCTGCACCATGCAACTCGTGCTGAAGCCGGTCAGCGTCACACTCGCCGCGCCGGTGGGCGGGCGCGTGGTGCTCGATGCCGGCAGCGGTACCGCGCTGACCGTACGGCCCGGCTGAGGTTCACAGGATCCGTGGCACGTCGGTGCTGATCTGCACCGGCAGCACGGTGGGCCGGTCCGCGGCGAGCGCGGCGGCGAGCGCCGCACCGAGCTCGTCCAGCGTGGTCACCGCACCGGCGCAGCCGTAGCCGTGCGCCACCGCCGTCACGTCCAACCCGGGCAGGTCCAGCGCGGGCACGCCCGGGGTGTGCTTCAGCTCGGCGAACGCCTTGAGGATCGCGTACTGCTGATTCACCGGGACCACGACGGCGAGCGGCAGTCGCAGCCGCGCCGCCGTCCACAGCGCCTGGACCGAGTAGTGGAAAGAGCCGTCGCCGACCACCGCGACCACCGGGCGGCCACGGCCGGTGTCGCGTTCGGCGAGGGCCATGCCGACCGCCGCCGGCAGCCCGAAGCCGAGACCGCCGCTGGCCATCGTCAGGTACGAGCGCGGCCGCTCGATCGGCAGCCGGCGGCGCAGCGCGGCCAGATTGGACGGCGACTCCTGCACCAGCACCCCGTCCGCAGGCCACGCGGCTGCCAGCGCGGCGAACAACGCGTCGGCGCTCGGTGGGTCGGCCGGCTCGGGCGGGGCCGGCAGTGGGCGCGATGGCGGCGCCGGCCGGTCGGTCGGCGGCAGCAGCTTCCGCAGCGCGGCCATGGTCAGCCCGGCGTCGCCGAGCAGGCTCTCCCCGACCGGGGCGCGGGCCGCCTCGTCCGGGTCGTCGGTGACGTGCAGCAGCCGCGCGTCGCCGGGTAGGTAGTCACCCGGCACGTGCGGGTAGTAGCGGAACACCGGCGCGCCCACCACCAGCACCACGTCGTGGCCGCGCAGCGCCTCCGACAGCGGTCCGATCGCGTACGGCAGCACGCCCCGGAAGTGCGGGTGGCGCTCCGGGAACACGGCCCGCTCCGGCGCCGGGGCGGCCCAGACCGGCGCGGCCAGGTGCTCGGCCAGCGCGACCGCGTCCCGCCAGGCGTCCGACCGGTCCACCGCCGCGCCGAGCACCAGCGCCGGGGCACGGGCGGCGGCCAGCGCCCCGGCGAAACTCCGCAGCCGGTCCGGGTCCGGAGCGATCCGGGTGGCGACGGTACGCACCTGCGGCGGCGGGTCGGCCGGACGGTCCCAGTCGTCCATCGGCAGGGAGAGGAAGACCGGCCCGGCCGGTGGCTGCACCGCCGAGGCGTACGCCCGCATGAAGGCCGCCGGGATGTCCTGCGCGCGGGCCGGTTCGTGGGCCCACTTGACGTACGGCTGGGCCAGCTCGACCGCCCGGGGGCTGGCCAGGCGCGGCTCGATCAGCAGCATCTCGCGGGTCTGCTGGCCGGCGCTGACGATCAGCGGGGTCCGGTTGTGCCAGGCGGTGACCAGGTTGCCCATGCCGTTGCCGGTGCCCGGCGCGGTGTGCAGGTTGACGTGCGCGGGCCGGCCGGTGCCCTGGGCGTAGCCGTCGGCCATCGCGACCGCCGACGCCTCCTGGAGCGCGTGCACGTAGTGGAAGTCCGCCGGGAATTCGGCCAGGAACGGCTCCTCGGTCGAGCCGGGGTTGCCGAAGACGGTGGTCAGGCCGAGCGCGCGCAGCAGGTCGTAGGTCGCCTCGCGCACCGTCGCCATCGCCGGCTGCCTCCGTTCCGTACGCGGATGCCGGAGACGGCCCGGTGCCCTGTCCCCCGACCAGCCGAATCTATCGGGCCGAAGGCGACTTTTCGGGCGCTTCCCGCGCTCAGGGCAGCGGGAACGGCAGCTTGATTCCGTCCAGCGCGCTCCCGCACGGGCACTCCCGCTCGGCCGGCAGCGCCGCGACGGCATCCAGCAGCAGCCCGCGTAGCCGGTCGGTGTTCTCCGCGAAGACCCGGAACACCTCCTCGTGGGTGACCGACTCGCCCCCCTCGACGCCCGCGTCCAGGTCCGTCACCAGCGCGATGGACGTGTAGCAGAGCGCCAGCTCGCGGGCCAGCACCGCCTCCGGGTGACCGGTCATGTTGACGATCGTGCCGCCCATCGAGGTGAACCAGCGTGACTCCGCCCGGGTCGAGAAGCGCGGACCCTCGACCACGACGACGGTCCCGCCGTCCACCGCCGGCACGCCACGCCCGGCCGCCGTGTCGAGCAGGGTGCGCCGCCCGGCCGGGCAGTACGGATCGGCGAACGACACGTGCACCGCGCCCCGGTCGTAGTAGGTCTGCGTACGCCCGCTGGTGCGGTCGATCAACTGATCCGGCACCACGAACGTGCCCGGACCCAGCTCCGGCCGCAGGCCGCCCACCGCACAGGGCGCCAGCACCTGGCGTACGCCCAGCGACCGCAGCGCCCACAGGTTCGCCCGGTACGGGATCAGGTGCGGCGGGTACCGGTGATCGCGACCGTGCCGGGGCAGGAACGCCACCCGGCGACCGCCCACCTCGGTGACTGTGATCGGGCCCGACGGCTCGCCGTACGGGGTGTCCACCACGTGCTCCACCCCGTCGAGCAGGGCGTAGAGCCCCGACCCGCCGATCACCGCCAGTTCGGCCTGCACCGCCATCCGGCCCTCCCTCGATCCCGTCGCGATCACCCGCCGTCAGACCTTAACCAGCGGGCCGGGCGCAGGCTATGGTGCGTGACATGGCGTTGACAGGGTGGACGGTCGACAGCCTCGCGCCCGTACGGGCGCACGGCTGACGGGTGTCGGACATGCAGGGTGAGGGGCAGGCGATCGGTGGCCGAGCCATGGAGTCGATGACCGGACGACTGCTGGTCGCGACACCGGGGCTCAAGGATCCGAACTTCGACCGTACGGTCGTGCTGCTCGTCGCCCACGAACCCGGCGGCGCCCTCGGGGTGGTGCTGAACCGGGCCACCGAGGTCTCGGTGGCCGACGTGCTCGGCGACTGGAGCGACCTGGCCGGCGACCCGGCGGTGCTGTTCGAGGGCGGCCCGGTGCAGCCCGACTCGGCCATCTGTCTGGCCCGGATGCGGCACCCCGTCCGGCCGGTCAAAGGCTTCCACCGCGTCTCCGGCGCGGTCGGCACCATCGACCTCTCCGTCGACCCGGAGAAGCTGCGTGAGTCCGTCGGCGGGATCCGGGTGTTCGCCGGCTACTCCGGCTGGGGCGCCGGGCAGGTGGAGCGCGAGATCGAGGAGGGCTCCTGGTTCGTGTTCGACGCGCTGCCCGGTGACGCCTTCGTCGACCGACCGGATGATCTCTGGCCGATGGTGCTGCGCCGGCAGGGCGGCATGATGGCCGCGGTGGCCCACTTCCCGCCGGACGTGGCGCTGAACTGACGCGGGGAGCGGGGGACCCCCGCGAGATGACCATGCCGGACGGCGTGTGTATAGTTCTCTCCGTGCCCGGGCGACCGGGGACGACCGCAAGGGGCCGTGGCGCAGCTGGTAGCGCACCACACTGGCAGTGTGGGGGTCAGGGGTTCGAGTCCCCTCGGCTCCACCTTGTTTTGGTGCAGGTCGAGCGGCATTTCTCATTGAGGAATGCCGCTTTTTCTTGATCTTTTGGGTCGCAGATTTCGTCACGAATGTGGGGCTTTCGCCGCCTGCTCTTTCCCAGGAAGATGGCGTTTCGACCCGCTCCGGCGCGGAGAGCATGTGCTGCCGGGACGGATCAGTTCAGTGCTCAGGGCCCGGCCCTGCCCAACGCTCTATGGCGCACCTGTCCCGATGGCCGACTGACCGGTGCGAACCGAGACACGAGGAGGGCCGGTGGTGGAGAGCCCGTTCGGCCGGCGAGAGCTGAAGCTGGTCCTCGTGGTTGTCCTGGGCACCCTTCTGATCGGCGCGGGGATGCTGCTCACCGTTCGGCTGAACGAGGCGATCGACGAGCGGGTTCGCGTCGGCGCCGAGACGACAGGGCGGGTCACCCACGTCGAACGGTTCAAGATCACCTCATCGTTCTCCGCCACGAGGTTGACCGTGGACTACACGTTCGACGGCGTGCGGTATCGGGAGCGGTTCTCCAGCGAACTCGACGAGAGTGAGTTCCGCGTCGGGGAGTTGCTCGACGTACGCGTCGACAGAACGGATCCGACCCTGGCTGCCACGCCCGACGGGTACGCGACGGAGGATCTGCTCCTGCAGGTGCCGACCGTCCTGGCGGGCCTCGGCCTCGTCATGATCGTGATCTCGCTCGCGCTGATCAGAACGGGCCCGCGGCGCGATCAGGTGGGCCGGCGGAACCCGATTGCCCCCGGCCCTGGGCCGGGCGGCAGGTCCATGCGGAGTCGTCGGCTCATGGATGGTCAAAGGGTGCCAGGTAAGGGCAAAAGACCCTCCCGGGGGGTCTTTGTTGTCATCCGCCATCTTCGACCCGGGCATAGTCAAGGCGTGGACACGCAGGCTTGCACCCATGCCCCGACCGTGAGGGAGAGCACCGTGAACGACGCCATCCGCATCCGCCGGGCCGGTCCGGACGACGCGGCCGCAGTGGACGCCCTGGTCCGGGAGATAGCGGCCCACGAGGGGGAGAGCGAGCACGTCGGCGCCACCCCCGACCGGTGGCGTGAGGTGCTCGGCCGAGCTGACGTCACGGTCCTGCTGGCCGAGCGGGACGGCGAGGCGCTCGGCTACGTCTCCGCGCAGCGGCGGCTGCACATGTGGAGCGGCACGGACATCCTCGCGCTCGACGATCTGTTCGTCCGCGCGGAGGCGCGGGACGGCGGGGTGGGGCGGCGACTGATGGTCGCGCTGGCCGAGCGGGCCGCCGCCGAGCGGCTGGTCATCCGCTGGGAGGTGAAGCCGGAGAACGAGGCCGCGCAGCGGTTCTACCGGCGGCTCGGCGGGATCATCTTCCCGAAGATGGTCGTCCGCTGGCTGCCGGAGAACTACCTGCCGCTGCTCGAAGACGGGTCATAGCGGCTCAACCGGTCGCGCGGCCCGCGAGCACCAACGCCCAGCACAGCGCGGCGAACCCGGCCGTGTTCGCCAGCGTCCGGACCACGTTCCAGGTGACCCAGGCGGACTCGAAGCGCTCCCGCGCCGCGGCGAGATCGGCGGAACCAGCCGCCGCGAGCGCGTCGTTCAACGGCACGTTCACCGCCACGGTGACGACGAACATCACCAGGTACAGGGCGAGCCCGGCGACGATCCACGGCAGCGCCGGCCGGGCCGCCCCGCGCCACGCCAGGACCGCCGCGAGCGCGGCCAGCACCGGCGTACCCAGGAAGGCCAGCAGGAACCAGCCGTTGACGATGGTGACGTTGATGCGCTGCATGGCGTCCACGAACGTGCGGTCGTCCGCGCCGCGCAGCGCCGGCATCACGGCGTACGCGAACGCGGCGAACAGGCCCGCCATCAGCCCGGCCCCGACTGTGGCGCCGACCAGCGTCAGAAGGTGTACGAGTCGCATGTCCTCATCGAACCGCCGCGCGGTGGGACGGCCCATGGCCAGGACGCGCGATCCTGTGTTCAATCGTCTCCGTGGACGCCGTCTCCGGTCTGCTCGACGGTCCCCGGGCCCGGGGCGCCTTCCTGCTGCGCTCGATCCTCACCCCGCCCTGGTCGATGCTGATCCGGGACGAGGCGCCGCTCACGCTGGTCGCCGTGGTGCACGGGGACGGCTGGATCGTGCCCGAGGAGGGCGAGGCCGCGCGGCTGACCTCCGGTGACGTGGCGATCGTGCGCGGCCCGGCCCCGTACACGGTCGCGGACGATCCCGCCACGGCGCCGCAGGTGGTCGTGCACCCGGGGCAGCGCTGCACCACGCCGGACGGGCGCGAGCTGTTCGCGATGACACGCTGGGGCGTACGCACCTGGGGCAACGGGCCGGACGGCCGGACCGTGCTGCTCACCGGCACGTACCCGGTGCAGGGCACTGTTGGGCGGCGGCTGCTGGACGCGCTGCCGCAGCTCGCCGTGGTCCGGCGCGAGTCCTGGGACACGCCGCTGGTGCCGCTGCTGGCCGCCGAGATCGTCAAGGACGACCCCGGCCAGGAGGCGGTGCTCGACCGTCTGCTCGACCTGCTGCTCATCGCCGCGCTGCGCGAGTGGTTCGCTCGGCCGGGTGCCGCCGCACCCGCCTGGTACCGGGCGTACGCCGATCCGGTGGTCGGCCGCGCGCTGCGGATGCTGCACCACGACCCGGCCCGGCCGTGGACGGTGGCGTCGCTCGCCGCGGAGGTGGGTATGTCCCGGGCGGCGCTGGCCCGGCGCTTCACCGGGCTGGTGGGGGAGCCGCCCCTGTCGTACCTGACGGGCTGGCGGCTGGCGCTCGCGGCCGACCTGCTCCGCGAGCCCGGCGCAACCGTCGGCGCGGTGGCCCGCCGGGTCGGCTACGGCAGCTCGTTCGCCCTGAGTACGGCGTTCAAGCGCCGGTACGGCGTGAGCCCGCGCCGGCACGTCGACCCGGATAGATTGGCGGGATGACTGTCGACCTGTTCGCCGGCGTCCCGGTGCGCGATCTCGCGGTGGCGACGGACTGGTACGAGCGGCTGTTCGGCGCCCCGCCGCAGTTCCGGCCCGACGACAGCGAGGCGGTGTGGGAGCTGGCCCAGCACCGCTACCTCTATGTCGACGTGCGGCCCGAGCACGCCGGTCACG
This sequence comes from Micromonospora sp. WMMB482, assembly GCF_019038635.1. Lineage (NCBI taxonomy): Bacteria > Bacillati > Actinomycetota > Actinomycetes > Micromonosporales > Micromonosporaceae > Micromonospora > Micromonospora sp. WMMB482. The sequence goes on from NZ_JAHOPD010000020.1 coordinate 3,510,171, forward strand.
CCATGCAGACGGTCTTCGTCGGCGACCTCGACTCCCGCGTCGCGGCGATCGCCGCCCGTGGTCTGACGCCGGCCGCGCAGGAGACCTACGACAACGGCGTCCGGAAGGTGATCTTCCACGACCCGGACGGCAACGAGATCGGCTTCGGCGGCGGCCCGGCCTGACCGGGCCGGCCGGGCCGCGTGGATTCGCGGCCCGGCCTGCGACGTCAGCGGGGACGCCGGGTCTTCGGCAGGTCGAACTGGTCGGCGCGGCGGCAGTCCTTCGGGCCGCCGACCGCCTGCGGGCCGACCTCCTCCAGGGCCTTGCGGGCGCGCTGGCGGCCCAGGTTCCAGGCGTACCAGGGGTCGGGTTCGGCGAGGTCGTCGGCGATCCAGCTCAGCGTGCACCGGCGTACCGAGTCGGGGAGCTTGACGAGCGCCGGGGTGGCGTCGGCGGACAGCGCCCGCAGATACCACGCGTCGATCTTGCCGGTCTGCTCGTACCGGAGCGTGTTGCGGCGGGCGACGTAGGCCTCCGGGTTGAGCACGGCCAGGCCGAGCAGCATCGCGACCGCCAGCGCGAGCGTGGTGCCGGGAATCCACCGCCCCTGCCACTTGACGCCGGCCGCGATGATCATCAGGAAGACCGTGCCGAGCAGCATCTCGAACGCCATCACGAAGATCCGCTCGCCGGTGAAGCTGTAGACCTTCTGGTACGTCCACATCCGCGACAGCGCCGACGCCACGATCACCACGCTCAGCGCGCTGATCAACCCGAGCAGGACGCGCAGCAGGATGCGCTCGGCCGTCCGCTCCCGGCGTGCCCAGCGGCTCACCCCGCCGAGCACCGCCACCGTCAGCAGCGTGACGAACAGCAGCTGCCAGAAGCCGCTGCGGGCGTACTCGGCGTAGCTGAGCCCGGCGACCCGCTGCACGTGCCGCTGCCCGCCGAAGAGCGTGGTGAACTGCACCACCACGAACCCGGCGAACAGCAGCGTGAGCGCGCCGATGGCCGGGGCCCACTCCAGCAGGCCGAGACGGCGCTCACCCGCCCGATCCACCGTGGACAGGTCGGGCGGCGCGGCGAGCGTGTAGAGCGCGGCGACAGCGATCAGACCGCCCACCACTGCGAGGAACAGCCAGCCGAACACCGTACCGACGTTGATCTCGGGGACGAGCGAACCGAGGGCCTCGGAGAACGCCGCGTCGGCCGACGCGAGCAGGCTCCCGAAGACCACGAGCACCACGACAGTGGCGACGACCGAGACGGTGACCTTGCGGACCGTCGCCTCCTGCGGCGAGGCGGTGATGTGCCGCCGCACCCAGGGCAGGCCCCGCAACGCCGCGAACGGCGTGGCCACCAGGCCGAACAGGATCGAGCGCACCAGCCGCCCGCCGACGATCGCGAGGGTGGCGCAGCCGAGCGCGCCGAGCACACAGAACGTCACCAGCCACCAGGCGTTGCGGAACGCCGGCACCGCGATCAGGGCCAGCGCGGCCACCGCCCACCCGGCCCGGATGAGCTTGTCGGCGCGCGGCAGGTCCGCCGTCCTGGACCGGACCGCCAGCACCACCGCGAGCGTGAGCGTGAGCCACCCCAGGAACCAGCCGACGCCGACGCGGCCGAGCGGCACGAAGACCGCGCTGCCGACCGCGGCGGCCAGCACCGCGAGCGGCGCGGCCCGCCCGGTCGCCGCCTTCGGGCCGGGCCACCGCGCGCCCAGGAACGACGTCCGCGGCACCGGAGGCCGCGGCGCCCACGTCTGCGCCTGCGGGTGCCCGCCCCAACCCATTCCCGGGTACGGCGGCGCGGCCATCGGCCCACCGCCGTGCGGAGGCGGCGTACCCGGAGCGCCTTGCGCGCCCGGCGCGGCCCACGACCCGGAGGCAGGTGGCGGGCCCGCGGGAGCGGCAGGCGTCTGCGAGGCCCCCGCCGGGTCTGAGGTCGCGGAGGTGGCCGTCTGCGGAGCGCCGTCACCGGGGCGCATGCCGGTCCCGGACCCACCGGAGTCGGCCGTGGCCGCACCCGCCGGGGTGGCAGCCGGGACGGACGGCTCCGCGCCGACCAGCTCCGAGGTGGACACTGCGGCGTCGCCGGTGGCCGGGGACGTTCCGCCCGCCTGCTCCGGGCGAGCCGTGGGAACGGCGTCCGGCAGGGCTGCGACAGGCTCTCCGCCCGCCGGGCGGCCGGCTGGTGCGGGGGCGACGGGCCTCCCGCCCTCGGTCGCTGCCGTCGCGCCGCCCTCGACCGGTGTGGAGCCGGCCCCGGTGGTCGAGCCGCTCGCGCCAGAGGGAGGGACCGAGCCCTCGACCGCTGTGGACACGGCAGCGGGGGCCCGGCCGCCAGTGCCGGCGGACGGAACCGAGCCCTCCGCCGGGGAGCGCTCGGCGGCGGGCGCGGCGGCCTGGGTGGGCACCGCCGCCGCCGGCTGGCCGGGCGCCGGGACCAGCGGGAGGAACAACGCGTACCCCTGAGTGCCGGGCGGAACGCTGACCGGAATCGCCCAGCCGGGTTGCCCCTCGGCGCCGGGCCAGGGCACCGGCCTGGGCGCGCCCTCCATGGTGGGCAGGACCAGCAGGTGCGGCTGCGCGGGGGCGGGGACGTCACCCGGTGCGGGCCCGGCCGCGGGGGCGGCGCGGGACGGCTCGGGGGACGGGACCGGCTCGGACAAGGGACGCTCCTCGATCACAGGGTTTCGTCACTCTAGGGCCCCTCCGGCGTCCGTCGCCGCCCCGGTTGTCCGTTCGGTCATGTCGCCCCGGCCGATCGGCGCGGATCGAACCTTTCGCGGCTCGCGGCCGTACCAGTGCGCGGGAGGTCGATCACATGGCCGCACGACGCGCGCTCGCCGCGCTCGCCGCCGTCGCCGCGACGGTGCCGCTGACCGCCGCGCCGGCCGCGGCACACGGTGCGCCGACCAGCCCGCTGAGCCGGTCCGCCGCGTGCGGGCCCGAGGGGGGCCGGGCGAAGACGCCCGCGTGCCGGGCCGCGATCGCCGCCGGAGCGGCGGTACGCGAGTGGGACAACATCCGGGTGGCCCGGATCGACGGGCGGGACCGGGAACGCATCCCGGACGGGGAGCTGTGCAGCGGCGGGCTGTCCGCGTACCGGGGGCTGGACCTGCCGCGCGCCGACTGGCCCGCCACCACGCTGACAGCCGGGGCGCGGCACACGTTCCGCTACCGCACGACCATCCCGCACCGGGGCACGTTCCGGTACTACGTCACCACCGGCTCGTACTCGCCTCGGCGGGTGCTGACCTGGGCGGATCTGGAGAAGAAGCCGTTCCTCGAGGTCACCGACCCGCCGATCCGCGCGGGCGCGTACGAGATGCGGGGGAAGCTGCCCGCCGGGCGTACCGGACGGCACATCGTCTACGTCATCTGGCAGAACTCGGACACCCAGGACACGTACTACTCCTGCTCGGACGTGATCTTCCGGGCGGCACGCGGCGCGTCGGACCCGCCGCCGGCAGCGCCGAAGGCGAGCGCGTCGCCTCCGCGTACCCTCGCCGGGACGGCGGCCGACGACGAGCCCGCGGTGCCGGTCGCGACGGTGACCGACGACGGACCCTTCTCCCGGCCGTTGGTTCTCGGTGCGGCGGCGCTCGTCACCGCGCTGCTCGCGGCGGCGGTGGTCGGACTGCGCCGGGCCGGCGGGCCGCCGCCCGGACGGCCGTGCGGTGTCCGCAACCACCGCGCCGGGCGGCGCCGCGTCTGGTGACTCAGCCGAGCAGTTCCTCGATCTCGGCCAGGTCCTCCCCGGCGAGGTCGAGGTTGTCCAGGGCGGCCACGTTGCCCTCCAGCTGCGCCACGCTGCTCGCGCCGATGATGAGGCTGGTCATGCGCGGGTCGCGCAGCGCCCACGCCAGGGCGAGCTGGGCGAGCGTCTGCCCGCGTCGCTGCGCCACCGCGGCGAGCCCCCGGACCGTCGCCATCGTCTCGTCGTCGAGGTCGCTCTCGTTCAGGAAGACGCTCGTGCGCACCCGGGAGTCGGCCGGGATGCCCTTCAGGTAACGGTCGGTGAGCAGGCCCTGGGCGAGCGGGCTGTACGCGATGCAGCCGGCGCCGACGCGCTCCAGCGTGTCCAGCAGGCCGTCGCTCTCCGTCCAGCGGTTCATCATCGAGTACGACGGCTGGTTGATCAGCAGCGGCGTGCCCAGATCGCGCAGGATCGCGGCGGCCCGCTCGGTCTGCTCCGAGTCGTAGTTGGAGACGCCCACGTAGAGCGCCTTGCCGGAGCGGACGATCGCGTCGAGCGCGCCCATCGTCTCCTCCAGCGGAGTCTCCGGGTCGAACCGGTGCGAGTAGAAGATGTCGACGTAGTCCAGCCCGAGGCGGCGCAGCGACTGGTCCAGCGACGAGATCAGGTACTTGCGCGAGCCCCACTCGCCGTACGGGCCGGGCCACATCAGATAGCCGGCCTTGCTGGAGATCACCAGCTCGTCCCGGTACGGCTCCAGGTCGGTGGCGAGCAGCCGGCCGACGTTCTCCTCCGCCGAACCGGGCGGCGGGCCGTAGTTGTTGGCGAGGTCGAAGTGGGTGATGCCGAGGTCGAAGGCACGGCGGACGATGTCGCGCTGCCGCTCGAAGGGCCGGTCCGGTCCGAAGTTGTGCCACAGGCCGAGGGAGACGACAGGCAGCTTCAGCCCGCTGCGGCCACTGCGCCGGTAGATCATCTCGTGGTAACGGTCGTCGCTGGCGAGGTATGTCACCAGGCCATTCTGTCCGGACCGGAGTGCGCACGCAGCGGCGCGGGTACCTTCGGCCTCATGCGTTACGTGCGGCTCGACACCCCCAAGCCCATTTCCAGGATCGGCCTCGGCACGTGGCAGTTCGGGTCGCGGGAGTGGGGCTACGGCCCCGAGTACGAGCGCCGGGCCGCCGAGATCGTCCGGCGGGCGCTCGACCTGGGCGTCACCCTGTTCGACACCGCCGAGCTGTACGGCTTCGGCCGCAGCGAGCGCATCCTCGGCGCGGCGCTCGGCGACGACCGGGCCAAGGTCGTGGTCGCCACGAAGATCTTCCCGCTGCTGCCGGTCGCCCCCGTGGTGCAGCAGCGCGCCGTCGCCTCCGCCGCCCGGCTCGGCGTCGACGGCATCGACCTCTACCAGGTGCACCAGGCCAACCCGGTGGTCGCCGACACCACCACCATGCGCGGCATGCGCACCTTGCAGGACGTCGGGCTGGTCGGCGAGGTCGGCGTCAGCAACTACGGCCTGCGCCGGTGGCGGTTCGCCGAGGCCGCGCTGGGCCGCCGGGTGCTGAGCAACCAGGTCCGCTACAGCATGATCGACCGCGGCCCCGAGAAAGACCTCATCCCGTACGCGGAGCAGGCCGGCCGCATCGTCATGGCGTACTCCCCGCTGGCGCAGGGTTTCCTCTCCGGCCGCTACGACGCCACGAACCCGCCCGCCGGGGCGGTACGCCGGGCCAACCCGTACTTCCTGCCGGAGAACCTGGAACGCGGCACCCAGCTGATCGCCACGCTGCGCGAGGTGGCCGACGCGCACGACGCCACGCCGAGCCAGATCGCGCTCGCGTACGTGCTGCGGCACCCGAACGTGGTGGCCATCCCCGGCGCCTCCGGGGTCGAGCAGATGGAACGCAACGCGGCCGCCGCCGAGATCGACCTCGCCGACGACGAGTACGCCGCACTGGTCACCGCCGCGCACGCGTTCCGCCCGGTCACCGGGCTGGCCGCCGTACCCCGGATGGTCCGCGCCCGCCTGGGCGGGTGAGCCGGGCCGGAATCTCCCCGGCACGGGGGAGCCGGACCGGCGCGACGGGGGGCGACAATGACCGGGTGACGGTCCGGGGCGTGTTCGCGCCGCTGGTGCGCGCCAGCACCTGGCGCCGCGCCGTGTTCCTGCTCCTCGGTGGCGTGCTCGCCCTGCCGTACGCCCTGCTGGCGGTGGTCTTCGCGCAGATGCTGGGCAGCGCGGCCGCGCCCCGCCCGCTCGTGCTCGGCCTGCTGCTGGTGGCCGCCGGGCTCGCCGTGGTGCCGGTGTTCCTGGCCGGCAGCCGGGCGCTGGAGATCGCCGCCGCCCGGGCGCTGCTCGCCGTCGACCTGCCGGAACCCGCGCCCGGGCACCGGATCGACCGGGAGACCCGGCTGCGCGCGGCGCTCTGGATCGCCCTGCACCTGGGCACCGGCGCGGTGGTGTGGTTCGCCGCGATCAGCGCGTTTCCGATGGCGCTGGTCTTCGTCGCCGGGCTGGCCGGGATGGACACCGGCGCGGTGGCGGACCAGCGGTTCGGCCCCGTCGACCCGGCGCACCCGGTCCAGGCCGGCCTGGCCGGGGTGGCCGTCCTGGGCGGGCTCGGCTACGCCGTCGCCGGCCTGGGCGCGCTCGCCGCCTCGATGGCGCCGGTGCTGCTCGGCCCGGCCCAGGCCGAACGGATCGCCGCGCTGGAGACCCACGCGGTCCGGCTGGCCGAACGCAACCGGCTGGCCCGGGAACTGCACGACTCGGTCGGCCACGCCCTGACCGTGGCGACGCTCCAGGCCGGCGCCGCGCGGGAACTGCTCGACACCGACCCCGAGTTCAGCCGGCGGGCGCTGACGGCCATCGAGGAGACCAGCCGGCGTGCCATGGACGACCTGGACCACGTCCTCGGGCTGCTCCGCGAGGCCGACGCGGTGACGGCACCCGCGCCGCAGTCCACCCTGGCCGGGCTCGACCGGCTGGTCGCCGCGGCCCGCGCCGCCGGGCTGGTCGTCGAGTCCCGGGTCGACGGGGCGCTGGACGCGCTGCCCCCAGTGGTGTCCCGCGAGGGCTACCGCATCGTCCAGGAAGGGCTGACGAACGCGGCCCGGCACGGTCGCGGACCGGTCGCGCTGCGGGTCGCCGTACCCCCGGAGGGGTTGGCGATCGAGCTCGTCAACGCCGTGCGGGGCGCCACCGGGCCGGCCCGCGGCGGGCGTGGGCTCGACGGCATGCGGGAGCGGGTGCTGCTGCTCGGCGGACGCCTGGACGCCGGCCCCGACGGGGATCGCTGGCGCGTCCGGGCCACCCTGCCGGTACCGAGGGGGGAGACCCGGTGACCATCGACGTGCTGATCGTCGACGACGACGAGCTGATCCGGGTCGGCCTGCGGGCGATCGTGGACGCCCAGCCGGACCTGCGCGTCGTCGGCGAGGCGGCGGACGGGGCCCAGGTGCCGCCGCTCGTCGCGAAGCTGCGGCCTCGGGTGGTGCTGATGGACGTGCGGATGCCGGCCATCGACGGCATCCAGGCCACCCGCCGGTTGCTCGCCGCCTCCGCCGACCCACCCCGGGTCCTGGTGGTCACCACGTTCGCCAACGACGAGTACGTCTACGAGGCGCTGCGCGCCGGGGCGAGCGGTTTCCTCCTCAAACGGGCCCGCCCGGCCGAGGTGGTGCAGGCGGTCCGGGTGGTGGCGGCCGGGGAGTCGCTGCTGTTCCCGGCCGCCATCCGGCAGCTCGTCGACACGTACGGGCGGCGCGGCGGCGACCGGCTACGGGCCGCGCGCCTGACCGAGCGCGAGGCCGAGGTGCTGCGGCTGATGGCCGCCGGCCTGTCCAACCCGGAGATCGCCGCCCGGCTGGTCGTCGGCGTCGAGACGGTCAAGACGCACGTCGGGAACGTGCTGGCCAAGCTCGGGGTGCGGGACCGCACCCAGGCGGTGGTCGCCGCCTACGAGTCGGGCTTCGTGGTCCCGGCCGGCTGACCTGTCCCTCCCGTGGGGGAGCGGGTCCACCCCGTGGCGGGAGGGAACGCGCGGCCGTCCGGTCCAGGCTGAGGGCATGACGAAGACAATCGCCTCCGCACCTCCCCGGCACACCCGCACCCGGCTGGACCCGGTCGCCCCGCTCGCCGTCGCCTGGCTCGGCGGCTGGGGTGTGCTCGCCCTGCTCTCCGCGCTCACCGGCAGCGGCTACCCGTTCGGCACGAACGACCCGCACGGCGGGGACGCCGCCGGCCTGCTCCGGCTGCTGCCGGACTCCGTCGGCCCGCCGCTGTTCGCGGCGGTGCTGCTGACCGGTGCCGTCGCCGCCCTGGCCATGACCGGCCCGGCGAGGCGTCCGTCCCGCCCGGTGCGCCTGCTGATCACCGGGTACGCCACGACCGTCGCCCTCGCGCTGGCGGTGGTGGTGCCCGGGATGCGGGTGCTCGCGCTGCTCGGCTACGCGCCGATGCTGATCATCGGGGCGCCGTTCGGCTGGCCTCCGGTGGACTACGGCGACATCTTCACCTGGCCGCTGTTCGCCCGGATGGCTTCCCTGGCCGGCGGGATGCTGCTGGCCGGCGCGCTGCTGCGCTGGCGTCGCCGGATCGCCGACGGGTCCGCTCCGGGCTGGACCGCGCCCGCCGCGGCCGCCCGGTGGGGCCGGTGGGCCACGTGGACGGCAGCCGTCATCCCGGTGCTCTACGCGCTCACCCGGTTCGCCTGGGTGGCCGGCGTTCCGCTGGGCATGTCCCGGGAGGAGATCGCCGAGATGCGGGCCGACGGTGTGATCTGGGCGGGCGCCGGGCTCGGTGCGTTCGCCGTGGTCGGCGCGGTGCTCACGCTCGGGCTGGTGGCGCGCTGGGGAGAGCGGTTCCCGCGCTGGCTGCCCGGGCTGGCGGGCCGGCGGGTGCCGGTGCTCCTCGCGGTGATCCCGGCCGGGCTGGTCGCGCTCGCCGTGCTGGCGGCCAGCCTCGACCTGCTCGCCGCGCCGCAGTTCGCCGAGCTGATCCGGGAGGGCAACGCCGCCGCCCTGCCGATGGCGCTGTGGCCGGTCTGGGCGGTCACCCTGGCCGGCGCCGCGTACGCGTACCACCTGCGACGCCGCGCCTGAGATACCGCCCGGGGGCCGGTCCCGGCACGGGGCGGGACCGACCCCCGGGCGGTACGCGAATTCTGAGCTAGCGTGGATCGGGTGACCGCTCCCAACGAGGTTTCCCCGGTCCCGCCCGCCGACCTGCCGACCACGCTCGGCGAGCTGCGCGCCGCAGGCCACCGCTACCGCACGGTCAAACAGGAACTCCGAGACAACCTCCTCGCCCGGATGGGTTCCGGCGAGGATCGCTTCCCCGGCATCGTGGGCTACGAGGACACGGTGCTGCCCGAGGTCGAGCGCGCGCTGCTCGCCGGGCACGACATGGTGCTGCTCGGCGAGCGCGGGCAGGGCAAGACCCGGCTGATCCGTTCGCTCGGCGCGCTGCTGGACGAGTGGACCCCGGTGATCCCCGGCTCGGTGCTGAACGAGCACCCGATGCACCCGATCACCCCGGCCTCCCGCGCGCTCGCCGACTCGGCCGGCGACGACCTGCCGATCGGCTGGCTGCACCGCTCGATGCGGTACGGCGAGAAGCTCGCCACGCCGGACACCAGCGTCGGCGACCTGATCGGTGACGTCGACCCGATCCGCCTCGCCCAAGGCCGTACGCTCGGCGACCCGGAGACCATCCACTTCGGGCTCGTACCGCGTACCAACCGGGGCGTCTTCGCCGTCAACGAGCTGCCCGACCTGGCCGAACGCATCCAGGTGGCGCTGCTCAACGTGCTGGAGGAGCGCGACATCCAGGTCCGGGGCTACCAGCTGCGGCTGCCGCTCGACCTGCTGCTGGTGGCCAGCGCCAACCCGGAGGACTACACCAACCGGGGCCGGATCATCACGCCGCTCAAGGACCGGTTCGGCGCGGAGATCCGTACCCACTACCCGCTGGACCTGGACCTGGAGCTGGCGCTGATCCGGCAGGAGGCCGACCTGGTCGCCGTCGTACCGGAGCACGTGCTGGAGGTGCTGGCCCGGTTCGCCCGTGACGTGCGGGAATCCCCGTCGGTGGACCCGCGCTCCGGCGTGTCCGCCCGGTTCGCCATCGCCGCCGCGGAGACGGTTGCCGCCGCCGCGTTGCGCCGTTCCGGTCTGCTGGCCGGTGCCGGTGCCGGTGCCGGTGCCGGTGCCGGGTCGGGATCTCGGCCGGAGGCGCCGGTGGCCCGGATCGGGGACACCGTGTCGGTGACCTCCACGCTGCGCGGCAAGGTCGAGTTCGAGAGCGGCGAGGAGGGGCGCGAGATCGAGGTGCTCGCGCACCTGCTGCGTACCGCCACCGCCGAGACGTTCCGCGCCCGGCTCGCCGGACTCGACCTGTCCGGCTTCACCGCGATCGTCGCCGAGGGCGGCGCGGTCGAGACCGGGGAACTGGTCTCCTCGGCCGAGCTGCTGCGCCAGGTCGGGACCGTACCGGGGCTGGCCAAGGTGCTCGACCGGCTCGGCCTCGGCGACGCGCCCAGCCCGGAGGAGGCCGCCGCCGGCATCGAGTTCGTGCTGGAAGGACTGCACCTGACCCGCCGGCTCGGCAAGGACGTCACCGACGCCGGGCGCACCGTCTACGGGGACCGGGACTGACGGTGGCCGGCGGCAACCGCTTCCGGTACGGGCAGTGGCGCGGCGGACCCGACCCGCTCGCCCCGCCGTACGACGTGCGCGCCGCGGTGGACGCGGTCGGCTCGGACGTGCTCGCCGGCGGCAGCCTGCGCGAGTCGCTGCGCGAGCTGCTGCGGCGCGGCCCGCAGGGGCGCGGCGGGCTGGACGACCTGGCCGCCCGCGCCCGCCGCCTGCGCCGGGAGGCGCTGCGCCGGGGCGACCTGGACGGCGCCGTCACCCGGGCCCGGGCACTGCTCGACCAGGCGCTCGCCGCCGAACGCGACGAGCTGCGCGGCCGCGACGGCGACGACGCCCGGTTCGCCGAGGCAGTCCTCGACAACCTGCCCCGCTCCACCGCCCGCGCGGTGTCGGAGCTCTCCGGGTACGACTGGGCGAGCGCCGAGGCGCGGCAGACGTACCAGCGGATCCTCGACGGGCTGCGCGGCGACGTGCTGGAGCAGCGGTTCGCCGGGCTGCGCGACGCGGCACGGGCCACCGCCGACCCGGCCGTCCAGCGGCAGCTCGCCGAGATGATGCGCGACCTCAACGACCTGCTCGCCCGGCACGCCCGCTCCGAGGACACCACCGACGCGTTCGCCGAGTTCATGCGCCGGCACGGGGAGTTCTTCCCGGAGCGGCCCCGCGACGTCGACGAGCTGATCGACGTACTGGCCCGGCGGGCCGCCGCGGGTGAGCGGCTCATGCGCTCGCTGTCGGACCGGCAGCGCGAGGAACTGGGCGGGCTGATGCGCCAGTCGCTCGGCGACCGGCTCGCCGGTGAACTGTCCCAGCTCGACGCCCACCTGCGGTCCCTGCGGCCGGACCTGAACTGGCAGCGCGGCGAGCGGGTCCGCGGCGACCAGCCGCTCGGCTACGGCGAGGCCACCGGCGCGCTCGACGAGATCGCCGAACTCGACGAACTGCTGGACTCCCTCGACCAGGACCAGCCCGGCGCCACGCTCGACGACGTCGACGTGGAGGCGGTAGCCCGCACGCTGGGCCGGGACGCCGCCGACGACGTACGCCGGTTGCGGGAGCTGGAACGCGAACTGCGCCGCCAGGGCTGGGTCACCCGTGACGCGGAAGGGCTGACGCTCAGCCCGAAGGCCCTGCGCCGGCTCGCCGGCACCGCGCTGCGACGCGTCTTCGCCGACCTGACCGCCGGCCCACGCGGCCAGCACGACCTCCGCTCGGCCGGTGCGGCGGGCGAGGTGAGCGGTGCGTCCCGCCCCTGCGAGTACGGCGACGAGCAGCCGCTGGACGTGGTGCGCACGCTCACCCGCGCGGTCCGTCGCGCCGGGCCCGGAGTGCCGGTGCCGCTCGCGGTCGAGGACTTCGAGGTGATGGAGACCGAACGGCGGGCCTCGGCGGCGGTGGTGCTCTGCGTCGACCTGTCGTACTCGATGATCTCGCAGGGGCGCTGGGGTCCGATGAAACAGACCGCGCTGGCCCTGTCGCACCTGATGGCGACCAGGTTCCCGCAGGACGCGCTGCAGATCGTCGGCTTCGGCCGGGAGGCGATGCCGCTCACCCAGCAGGAGCTGGCGGCGGTGGAGCCGGACATGCAGCAGGGCACCAACCTCCAGCACGCGCTGCGGATCGCCGGCCGGCACCTGCGCCGCCACCCGGGCGCCGAGCCGGTGGTGCTGGTGGTGACCGACGGCGAGCCGACAGCGCACCTGGACCCGGAGGACGGTGAGGCGTACTTCCACTGGCCGCCGCTGCCGGAGACCATCTCGGCGACGATCCGGGAGGTGGACCGGCTGACCCGGTACGGCGCCACGCTCAACCTGTTCATGCTCGGCGACGATCCGGGGCTGCGCCGGTTCGTGGACGCGGTGGCGCGGCGCTCGGGTGGCCGCATGTTCACCCCGGACTTGGACGACCTGGGCGAGTACGTCGTCTCCGACTACCTACGAGCCCGCCACGGCCGCCGCTGACCCGCGCTCCCCACGTCGCCTCGTCGATCTTGGATTTACGGCACCCAGGATGCCCGTTTAGCGAGGTATGCGAGGACCACAGCTCCAAGATCGCCGACCCGGGGCCTTCTCGGGGGGAGCTCTCGTCGCCCCGACCCGCGATCTTGCACTTCGGTGCCCCGTAAACCGCGTAAATAGGGCGCTCAGAGGGCTCGAACTGCAAGATCGCGTGACCCGTCGGCGGCTGCTCCGCTCCCGTCCAGTCGCCGCACTGCCCGGCCAAGTTGATCATGAAGTTGACGGCACTTGGTGTCCGTTTTGTCGCCGTCAACTTCATGATCAACCCTGTGAGTGGGGTGTGTGTCGGGTTCGGGGGTGGTGGGTGGCACTCTGGTGCCGGAATCGTGGGCGGGCCGGTGGCGTTGTAACCGGGTGAACGACCGAGCAAGGCCCGCGCCTCCGAGCGCCTCGCCTTCGGTGGGAACAGACCTTAGGCCCCGGTCGTTGAGCATGGTTCCGACGACATGAGCCCGCCGCTGCCCGGCGGCCGAGGTGCCCGGGAATGATGCCGGGTGGCGGGTCGTTGGACATGCTTCCGGCGCCGCGTAGTGGCCCTCCGCCCCGCGAGCAGCCGAGAAATCCCCCGAAGACTTCTTGAGCGCCTGACGGTGCCCACGCATCCCGCCCCTGCGGGTGTGTCGACCCCCGAATGGAGCCCCCTCATGAACACGATCCTGCGTAAGAGCATCCTGGGTATTGCTGGCCTGGCTTTCACCGGTGGCGTGTTCGCCGGCCCCGTCGCCGCCCACGCGGCCGACACGACCGCGAGCGCCACGCCGGTCACGGCCACCGTGCAGGGTGACAAGCTGGTCCCGCATGGTGTGCAGGGTGAGCAGTCGCGGATCGAGCTGAACGACGAGCAGGTCGCGAATGTGAAGGCGATCATCGCGGCGACGAAGAAGGCCGGGATGGACGAGCGTGCCGCGGTGGTGTCGATCGCGACGGCGTTGCAGGAGTCGAAGCTGGAGAACCTCGGTCACCTGGGTGACCGTAACGACCACGACTCGCAGGGCCTGTTCCAGCAGCGCCCGTCGAGCGGGTGGGGCACGGTGGAGCAGATCACCGACCCCGAGTACTCGACCACGGCGTTCCTGAAGGGTCTGAAGCAGGTCGACGGCTGGCAGGACATGCCGCTGACCAAGGCCGCCCAGACCGTCCAGGTCTCCGCCTACCCCGACCACTACGCCCAGTGGGAACAGCAGGCCGCCGACCTGGTCGCCGAACACTGGACCAAGTAAGACCCACAGCGAGACAGGCCGGCACCCCGAACCAACGGGGTGCCGGCCTTCACGCGTCCGGGTGAACCGGGCCCTGTAGCCGGGGTGGGTGCAGCGGTGGCGGGGGTTGGATGCGGGGCATGGACGAGGTGGACGCCCCGGCACTGCGGCAGGCGTACGAGGAGTTGTTCGCGGAACTGGACGCGGGCGGGTTCGGCCCGCCGCCGGAAGGGCAGTTGAGCGCCGAGCAGATCGTCGCGCACCTCGCCGCCAACGACGAGCTGATGAGCGAGGCGACCGAGGCGGTGCTGGCCGGCTCACCGTTCGCCTACTACGACCTGGACACCATCCACCGGCCGCAACTGGATGCGCTCGTCTCCGAATGCGGCGGGGTGGACGGCCTGGCGGCACTGTTCCGGGCCACCAGCCAGAAGCTGTGCGCGCTGGCGGAGCGGCTCGGCCCGGCGGCGGAGACGCCGGTGGACACGGTGCTACGCGAGGGCTTCGACCTGGACGTGGACGACTCCCTGCCGTGGGGGAGGGTGCTGGACCTGCACATCCGTGTGCACCTGCCGCTGCATCTCGCCCAGCTCCGCGCCCTGCGCCGCCAGCCCCACCTCGCCTGACCGGCAGAGACGCGATCATGCAGTTGTGGCGGTGGACAACTGCGACATGCCCGGCCTTCCGGGCGCCGCAACTCCAAGATCGACGATAACGGCGGGCGCGGCGGGGGGCGGGCGGCGGAACGTGCGGCGGTAGGCGGTGGGGGACACGCCTACTCGCGCGTGGAAGTGCTGGCGCAGTGCGGCGGTGGTGCCGAAACCCGAGTCCCGGGCGATCCGGTCCACGCTCAGATCCGTCGTCTCCAGCAGCACCCGGGCGTGCTCGGTGCGCTGCTGGAGCAGCCACTGCGCCGGGCTGAGCCCGGTCTCGGAGCGGAAGTGCCGGGTGAACGTACGGACGCTCATCCGCGCGTGCGCCGCCATCTCGCGCAGCGCCACCGGCTCGTGCAGCCGCTGGCGTGCCCACTCGCGGGTGGCGGCGGTGCCGTTCTCAGCGCCGCGGGGCACCGGCCGTTCGATGTACTGGGCCTGCCCGCCGTCGCGCCACGGCGGCACCACGCAGCGCCGGGCCGCCCGGTTCGCCACCGCGCTGCCGTGGTCGGTGCGGACGACGTGCAGGCACAGGTCGATGCCGGCGGCCACGCCGGCCGAAGTGAGCACGCGACCGTCGTCGACGAAGAGCACGTCGGGGTCGAGCCGTACGCCGGGGTGCAGGCGGCGGAAGCGGGACGCGTACGCCCAGTGCGTCGTGGCCGGGCGGCCGTCGAGCAGGCCGGCGGCGGCGAGCACGAACGCGCCGGTGCAGATGGACATGACGCGGGCGCCCCGGTCGTACGCCGCGCGCAGCGCCTGGGCCACCTCGGCGGCCACCGTGCCCTCGTGCAGCGGCGAACCGGTGTGGATGCCGGGGACGATCACCGTGTCGGCGCGCTCCAGCAGTTCCAGGCCGTGGTCGGGGAGGATCTGGAAGCCGGCGCTGCTGCGGACCGGCCGCCCGCCCGGAGTGCAGGTCGCCACCGCGTACAGCGGGGTCCGGTCGTCGGCGCGGGCGGCGCCGAGGACCTGGGCCGGGGTGCCGAGGTCGAGCGCCACCACGCCGTCGAGGGCGAGGACGGCGACCCGGTGCGGTACGGACATGGCCCGATTATTGCGCATGATGGCTTTCCGGCCACTCGTCGGCGGAACGGCCCGGCCCGAGACTCGGCTGGTGACCCGCTTCCGTCTGCACCCGGCCTGGCTCGTCGCCGCCGTCGCCTTCGTCGCGCTCGTCGGCGCGGCCGGTTTCCGCGCCACCCCCGGTGTGCTGCTGCACCCGCTGCACGGCGAGTTCGGCTGGCCGCTGGCGACCATCTCCGCCGCCGTCTCGGTCAACCTGCTGCTGTACGGCCTCACCGCGCCGTTCGCCGCCGCGCTGATGGACCGGTTCGGCATCCGCCGGGTGGTGGCCGGCGCGCTGGTGCTGGTGGCCGCCGGCAGCGGCCTGACCGTGGGGATGACCGAGAGCTGGCAGCTCGTCCTGTGCTGGGGCGTCCTCGTCGGGCTGGGCACCGGCTCGATGGCCCTGGCGTTCGTGGCGACGGTCACCGGGCGCTGGTTCGTCAAGCGCCGCGGCCTGGTGACGGGTGTGCTCACCGCCGGGGGCGCGGCCGGGCAGCTCGTCTTTCTTCCGCTGCTCGCGCTGCTGGTACGCGATCACGGCTGGCGCACGGCGGCACTCGTCGTGGCCGGAGCCGCGCTGGCGGTCGTACCCCTTGTGGTGTGGTTGTTGCGGGAGCATCCGGCGGACCTGGGGCGGCCCGCCTACGGGGCGACCGAGGTCGTGCCGTCGGCCCGGCCGGAGGGCGGCGCGGCGGCGCGGGCGGTCGGCGCGTTCGCCGCCGCCGCGCGGACGCGGCCGTTCTGGCTGCTCGCCGGTGGCTTCGCGATCTGCGGCGCGACCACGAACGGCCTGGTCGGTACGCACTTCGTGCCGGCTGCGCACGACCACGGCATGCCGGAGACCACCGCGGCCGGGCTGCTCGCCGTGGTCGGGCTCTTCGACATCGCCGGCTCGATCGCCTCCGGCTGGCTCACCGACCGGGTCGACGCCCGGCTGCTGCTCGGCGCCTACTACGCGTTGCGCGGGGCGTCGCTGCTGGTGCTGCCGAGCCTGTTCGCCGGTACGGCCGAGCCGAGCATGCTGGTCTTCATCGTCTTCTACGGGCTGGACTGGGTGGCCACCGTCCCGCCGACCGTGGCGCTGTGCCGGGAGTGGTTCGGCGCGTCCGGCGCGGTGGTGTTCGGCTGGGTGTTCGCCGCGCACCAGTTCGGCGCCGCGCTCGCGGCCACCGGCGCCGGTCTGGTCCGGGACCGGCTCGGCGACTACGCGCTGGCCTGGTACGTGGCGGGTGCGCTGTCGATCGGCGCGGCCGGGCTGTCGCTGCTCCTGCGTCGGCGTCCCGCCGGAGAACCCGCGTTCGCGCTGCCGGTCGCGGCGGGCCGGCGGGCCTGGAGCTACCGGGGCTGACCGGTCAGCCGGCCGCCCACTGCTGCTCGGGAGCGCCGCCGCACGGCGCCTGCTCCAGCTCGCGCCCGGCCTCGGTGCCCGCGTCGTCGACCTGCGCGCACTTGCCGCTGTGCACGGCGACCAGCAGCGCCGCGCCGTTGCCGGCCGCCTGGAACCGCCACTGCTGGTTGGCCTGGCCGTTGCAGGACCACTGCTGCACGTCCGCGCCGTCGTCGGTCTTCGCCTCGTTGACGTCCAGGCATTTGCTGCTCGCCGCGTTGACGAGCAGGTAGGTGTCGTTCGTGACCGGCGTGACCACCCACTGCTGCTCCGGCCCGCCGGTGCAGTCGGCGAGCGCTGCCTGCGCGCCCTCGGCCTCGTCGCCTGTGACGCCGAGGCACCGCCCGGACGGTACGCCCCGGATCACCCTCGGCGTGGCGACCGGCGCGGCGGGTTTGCTCGGCGCCGCGCTCGGCGAGGGTGACGACGACGGAGCGGGCTCCGCTGTCGGTTCCGCGCTCGGCTCGCTCGGTGCCGCGGTGGGCGCTGCGGCCGCCGGCACCACCGGCCGGTCGCCGCCGCCACCGAGCACTCCGGTGGCGAAGAAGGCCCCGAGGAGTACGCCCGCCACGCCGACGCCCAGCGCGACCCGCATCAGCGGATCCCGGGGCAGCCGGACGCCACGCACGCCACGGGCGCGGCGGGCGCCGCCGTACACGGTGCCGGACGGGTCGGAACGCGGGTCGGCCATGGGGGCATAGTGACCCACCGGGGCCGCCGGGTGCCAGTCGCCCCGGCGGCACGGTGGCTCAGTCGACGACCCGGACGTCCTTCCAGAAGGCCACGCGGTCGCGGACCATCTCCGCCTCCGGCTTGGGATCGGGGTAGTACCAGACGGCGTCCGGGCTGGTGGCGCCGCCGTGTTCGAGCGTGTAGTAGGAGGCGGTGCCCTTCCACGGGCAGACCGTGTGGGTGTCGGAGGAGCGGATCAGGTCGTCGCGCAGCGCGGTACGGGGGAAGTAGTGGTTGCCCTCGACCAGCACGGTGTCGTCGCTCTCGGCGACGACGAGGTCGTTCCAGACGGCTTTCGGCATGCCCTCCACGCTATGCCGGTGACCGCGTACCGGCCACCGCTGCGCGCGTCGGCTACCGCTCAGCGCGTCGGCTCCTCGTCGGTCACGTCGGCCACCGTCGCGCCCAGCGCGGCCAGCGCGGTGTCCGCGTGGACCGCGACGGCGAGGCCGTGCTCGCCCGCGCCGAGCGTGATCTCCCGGCCGCGCAGCCGCTCGTCGGCGACCACCGGCCAGGCGGTGGTGGAGCCGAACGGCGTGATGGTGCCGCGCGCGTACCCGGTGGCGGCCTTCGCCGCCTCGGCGTCGGGCATCGACAGCCGGCTGACCCCGAGCAGGGCGCGCAGCTTCGGCCAGGAGATCACCCGGCCGCCGGGCGTGAGCACGAACAGCAGGTCGCCCTCGCCGCGGCGGACCACGATCGTCTTGACCACGTCCGGCACCTCGACGCCGCGCGCGGCGGCCGCCTCGGCGAGGCTCGCGACCGGACCGTGCCGGATCACCCGGTACGGCAGGCCGGCGTGATCGAGAGCGGTCAGCGCGGGATTCGGCATGGCGGTCACGGTAACGCGCCCGTCGGCGGCGAGTCGCCGAAAGGCCACCGTGGACATCCCACGAACTTGTCGTACCCGAGCGTAAGGTGATCTCATGCACGCTGTCCGTGATCATGAACGGGCGGTGGACACGCTGCGGCGCTCCTACGCCGCGGTGCCCGCCGGGGAGCCCGTACGGCTGGCCAAGCAGACCTCGAACCTGTTCCGGCCCCGCTCCGCGCCCCGTACGCCGGGGCTGGACGTGAGCGGCCTGACCGGAGTGCTCGCCGTGGACCCGGCCGCGCGCACGGCCGACGTGCAGGGCATGTGCACCTACGAGGATCTGGTCGACGCGACGCTGCCGCACGGTCTGATGCCGCTGGTCGTGCCGCAGTTGCGCACCATCACGCTGGGCGGCGCGGTGACCGGTCTGGGCATCGAGTCCACCTCCTTCCGCAACGGCCTGCCGCACGAGTCGGTGCTGGAGATGGACGTGCTCACCGGCGCGGGGGAGATCGTCACGACAGGGCCCCGGGGCGAGCACGCCGACCTGCACCGGGCCTTCCCGAACTCGCTGGGCAGCCTCGGCTACGCCACCCGGCTGCGCATCGAGCTGCAACCGATCGGCCGGCACGTGTCGCTGCGCAACATCCGGTTCACCCGGTTGGAGGAACTGGTCGACGCGATCGGCGAGGTGGTCGCCAAGGGGGCCTGGGGCGGGGAGCCGGTCGACGCCATGGACGGAGTGGTGTTCAGCCCCGGCGAGGCCTACCTGGTGCTCGGCGCGTTCACCGACGAGGCCGACGACGGCCCGTCCGACTACACCGGCCAGGAGATCTACTACCGCTCGCTGCGCCGGCGCACCCGGGACGCGCTCACCGCGTACGACTATCTCTGGCGCTGGGACACCGACTGGTTCTGGTGCTCGGCGGCGTTCGGGGTGCAGCACCCGGTGGTACGGCGGCTGTGGCCGCGACGCTACCGGCGCAGCGACGTCTACCACCGGATCGTGCGGCTGGAGCACCGGCACCAGGTGGCCGCCCGGGTCGACAGGTGGCGGGGCCGCCCGGCCCGGGAGCGGGTGGTGCAGGACGTGGAGGTCCCGCTCGACCGCACGCCCGAGTTCCTGCGCTGGTTCGCCGCGAACGTGGGCATGACGCCGGTGTGGCTGTGCCCGCTGCGGCTGCGGGAGCCGTCCGGTCCCGGGTCGGCGAAGGCGTGGCCGTTATATCCGCTCCAACCGGGCGAAACGTATGTGAACATCGGCTTCTGGGGAAGCGTGCCCATCGCGGCGGGCGCCGCCGACGGTGACGTGAACCGCCAGATCGAGCGCATGGTGTCGGAGGTGGGCGGCCACAAGTCGCTCTACTCCGACGCGTACTACGACCGGGGCGAGTTCGACCGCCTCTACGGCGGGGACACCTGGCGTGCCGTGAAGGACCGCTACGACCCGGACCACCGACTCACCGGACTGTACGAGAAGGCGGTATCCCGAGCATGAGTCTGACCGACCGAACACCGGGGGCGGCGAGCACCCCGGCCGGCCCGCCGGCGGGCGGGCGGCGTACCGGACCCACAGTCGCGGACGTGGTCCGCGCGGTCACCACCGGCGACCTGCCCGTCCGGGTCACCGGCTACGACGGCAGCGCGGTGGGCCCGGCCGACGCCGGGATCACCCTGGCGATCCGCACCGAGCGGGGTCTGTCCTACCTGCTCACCGCACCGGGCGACCTGGGCATGGCCCGGGCCTACGTCAGCGGGGACCTGGGGCTGGAGGGGGTGCACCCGGGCGACCCGTACGAGGCGCTGCGGGTGATCAAGGACGAGGTGCCGCGGCGCGTCCCGGCGATGAGCGAGGCGCTCGCGCTGGTCCGGGGCCTGGGCTGGGAACGGCTGCGCCCGCCGCCGCCCCCGCCGCAGGAGGCGGCGCCGCGCTGGCGGCGGCTGATGACCGGCCTGCGTCACTCGCGTACCCGGGACAGCACCGCGATCTCGCACCACTACGACGTGTCGAACGCCTTCTACGAGAAGGTGCTCGGGCCGTCCATGACGTACACCTGCGCGGTCTTCCGCAGTCCCGGCGACACCCTGGAAGAGGCGCAGCGGAACAAGTACGACCTGGTCGCCGGCAAGCTGGCGCTCAAGCCGGGGATGCGGCTGCTGGACGTCGGCTGCGGCTGGGGCGGCATGGTCCGGCACGCGGCCCGGGAGTACGGCGTCAAGGCGCTCGGTGTGACGCTGTCGAGGGCGCAGGCCGACTGGGCGCGGGCCGCGATCGAGCGGGAAGGGCTGAGCGAGTTGGCCGAGGTGCGCCACCTGGACTATCGGGACGCGCCGCGCGAGCAGTTCGACGCGATCTCCTCGATCGGGCTGACCGAGCACATCGGGGTCCGCAACTACCCGGCCTACTTCGGTGCGCTGCGCGCCCGGCTCAAGCCCGGTGGGCGGCTGCTCAACCACTGCATCACCCGGGCCGACAACCGGGCGCCGCACCGCTCCGGCGTGTTCATCGACAGGTACGTCTTCCCGGACGGGGAGCTGGCCGGTCCGGGCCGGCTGATCAGCGAGATCCACGACGCCGGGTTCGAGGTGCACCACGAGGAGAACCTGCGGCAGCACTACGCGCTGACGCTCGCCGGCTGGTGCCGCAACCTGGTGGAGCACTGGGACTTCTGCGTCGGCGAGGTCGGGCCGGGCACCGCCAGGGTGTGGGGGCTCTACATGGCCGGCTCCCGGCTGGCGTTCGAGCGCAACGGCATCCAGTTGCACCACGTGCTCGCCACGCACAACGGCCCGGACGGGGTGAACGGGTACCCGCTGCGTCCGGACTGGACGCCCTGACGCGACGTACCGGAGAAAGGCCGCGCGAACCGCGCGGCCTTTCTCCGGAGCCATTGACAAAGAAGTTTTGTACGTACAAACTGATTTTGCCATGAGAGACGTCCTGTACCTGGAACAGCGCGAGCAGGCCGAAGTCCTGCTCAAGCCGCAGCGCATCGAGGTGCTGCGGCAACTCGCCGAGCCCCGCACCTGCACCGAGGTCGCGGCCCGGCTGGAGCAGACGCCGCAGCGCGTCTACTACCACGTCAAGCAGCTCGTCGCGGCCGGGCTGGCCGAGCAGGTGGCGCAGCGGCAGGTGCGCGGCATCACCGAGGGCATCTACCAGGCCGTCGCCCGGTCCTACTGGCTCTCGCCCCGGCTGGTCGGCCGCATCGGCGGCACCCGCCGGGCCCGCGACGAGCTGAGCCTGGGCTACCTGCTCGACCTGATGGAGGAGGTCCAGGCCGACATCGCCGCGCTCGACCGCACCGCCCCAGAGCTGCCGTCCATCGGCGTCTCCGGTGAGATCCGGGTGCCCGCCGAGCGGCGGCAGGAGTTCCTGCACGACCTGCAGACGACGTTGCAGGACCTGTTCACGCGCTACGGCGGCGCCGAGGGAGACGCCTTCAAACTCGCCGTGGCCTGCTACCCGAAAGGCGACAAGCATGACTGAGCCGATGACCGTCCGCGCCCGCCTCGCCGCCCCGGTGGCGACCGTCCGCCGGGCCCTGACCGACCCCGCCGAGCTGCGCGTGTGGCTGGCCGAGCACGCCGAGGTCGAGCTGCCCCGGCGGTACGAGTTCTGGGGGCGCTACACGCCCGAGGGCGACGCGCCACACCAGCGGCTGCTGCACGCCGACGACCGGACGCTGCGCTTCGCGTGGACGCTCGACGGGGTGGAGACCACCACCGAGTTCGAGCTGGAGCCCGACGGCGACGCCACCATACTCACGCTGCGGCAGAGCCACTTCGACTTCGAGGCGGCGATGAGCGGCAGTGGCATCCGGGGCGTGCTCCAGACGTACTGGGCGCTGGCGATCGCCAACCTCAACGCGCACCTGGAGGGGCGGCCGCTGCTGCCGCGTACCGACTTCACCTCCGCAGACATGCGCGGCGAGATGCTCATCGACGCGCCGATGGACAAGGTGTGGACCTCGCTCACCGACTCGGAGCAGGCCAGCGCCTGGTTCGGCTACCCGATCGGCATCGAGCCCTGGGAGGGCGGCCGGTACGCGATGGGCGGCTTCGACGCCGGCTACGCGGCCAAGGTGCTCGACGTGACGCCGGGCAAGGCCATCTCCGTCGACTGGGGACCGGTCGGAGTCACCTCGTGGGAGCTGGCCGAGTCCGAGGGCCGTACGAAGCTGACGTTCGTGCAGTCCGGCTTCGACGAGGGCAACCCCCCGTACGCGGCCTGGAGCGGTACCGTCGCCGGGCTCGCCGAGCTGCGGCGCTTCCACGAGATGCCGGACTGGAAGCCGATCTGGCTCGCTTGAGGTGTAAGGAAGGGCCCCCTCTTAACGTCTCCGGTAGAGGAGGGGGCCCCTTTTAACATGGACCCCGGGTGGGTAATGCCGGGCGATGTTCTTCATCTTCGGGCTGCGGACCAAGGTCGTCCGGTCCGGCGTCGTCACCGAGGTCTGCCGCAACTGCGGCAACCAGGCCGCCCAGGTGATCACCCGCCGGGTCACCAAGTTCAGCCTCTTCTTCATCCCGCTGATCCCGCTGCGCACCCGGTACGCGCAGCAGTGCACGTTCTGCGGCGCCGAGTACGACATCTCCCGTGCCGAGGCCGAGCGCCTCCCGGTCGGCTGACCGTGACCCGCTTCCTCTGCTGGCTGATCGGCCGCCCGCCGGCCACCCCGATCGCCCCACCGGTGCACACCGCTGCCCGTCCGCCCTGCGCGCCGGGGCGCCGGCACCGCCGCCGGCGTCGTCCGCTGGCGGGAGCGCAGTCCCCGCGCTCGCCCTGGAACCGCTCCGCCGGCCGCTGACGGAGGGTCCGCCGCCGCGTTAAGAGGGGCCCCTTCCTCTACCGGAGGCGTTAACAAGGGGCCCTTCCTTACACTTCACCGGGTGGAGGAACGGCTGGCGCAGATCAGGGGTGGTGGGCCGCCCCGGCGGCACAACGCCCGCACCATCGCCGCGCTGACCGGCAACCCGGGCTGCACCCGGCGGGCCGTGCTGGACAGCGCCGGTGCGGACAAGCCGGCGCTCGCCGAGCAGCTCGGCTTCCCGGCGAGGTTCGGCCAGTCCCGCTTCGCGATCACCCGGGGCAACGCCTTCGAGGCCCAGGTCAAGGCCGACGGCGGGACGGAGTTGTTGCGCCTGGTCGCGGAGCGGCTCGGCGTACCGGTCCCGGCCGATGCGACCTGGACCGATCTGGGCGCCGACGACGACCGGCCGGAACGCTCGCGGGCGGCGCTGACCGCGAGCGGCGACGGCCCGGCGCTGTTCGACCACCCGCTGCTCGGCCTGGACGTGGCGGGTACCCGGGTGTACCTGGAACCGGACCTGGTCGCCGCCCGGCTGGCGGGCCGGTTCCACGTCGTGGAGATCAAGTCGTTTCCGGTGATCGACGGGCAGGCCGACCCGGGCAAGGTCGCCGCCGCCGCGATCCAGTCCGCCGTGTACGTGCTGGCGCTGCGCGAGCTGCTCGCCGCCGAGGGACGCGACCCGGAGCTGGTGTCGCACGAGGTGGTGCTGGTCTGCCCGCGTGACTTCGCCAACCAGCCGGTGGCCAGCCTGCTCGACGTGCGCCGGCAACTGCTGGTGCTGCGCCGCCAGCTGGCCCGGATGGCCCGGGTCGAGGAGCTGCTCGCCGCCGTACCGGCCGGGTTCACAGTCGACCCGGCGGCCGATCCGGCCACGCTCGCCGCCGCGCTGCACCGGGTGCCGGCGCGCTACGCGCCCGACTGCCTGGCCGCCTGCGAGCTGGCGTACTTCTGCCGGCACGAGGCGCGCGGGCAGACCGGCGCGCTGGGCCGGCCGGTCCGTGAGGCGCTGGGCGGCGTGGAGGACGTCGCCGATGTGCTGGCACTGGCCGAGGGCGTGGCCGCGCCGGAGCCGGAGCAGGCGGAGGCCGCCGCCCTGTTGCGGGCCGCCGCGCGCCTGCGCGCCGACGCCCTCGCCGGACACCCCGCGTGAGTACGCTGCGCGCGCTCGCCCGGGCGCAGGCGGTCGCCGCCGGGCGGGCCCAACCGGTGGCCACGGTCCGCCACCTGCACCTGTCGGACCGGCCGCTGGTGCTGGTGCCGCTCGCGCTGGCCGGTGAGGCGAACGCCCCGCTCGCGGCGATGGTGGGCGCCGCACCCGACGAGGCCCGGCTGCTGGTGGTGCCGCAGCCGCGCAACCGGGACCAGCGGTTCGCGTTCGCCGCCGAGCTGGCCGGGATCGTGCTGCCGTACCTGGACGAGTTCCGCGACCTGACCGAGGCGGTGCCGGTGGACCGGGGCCGCGACGTCCGCCACCGGTACGTCGACGCGCCGCAACTGCTGGTGCCGAACCCGGCCGGGATCACGTTCCTGCGGTTGTTCGGCCGCTCGACCCGGTTCCGCCGGACCGACGGCGACTATCCGGTGCACCATTCGGTGCCGCTGCTCGGCCGCTGGCTGACGTTCTTCGCGGAGCGCGCCGAGCAACCGGGCTCGTCGGCTCTGCTGGCGGTCACCGACGCGCTGACGTTGCACTGGGCGACCGGGCAGAGCGTGGTGGAGGATCTGCACCTGCCGGCGGTGCTGGGCTGGCTGGACCCGCCGGACGGGCTGACCGGCGCCGAGGCGGCGGCACGCGCCGAGGATCCGGCACGCTGCCCGCCGGCCGGGCCGGCCACCGATCCGGACTTCGACAACCGCCGGCTCGCCCCGGCGATCGAGGCGTACGCCCGGGCCGAGGGCGACCTGGCGGCGCGCGCGGCCGCGTACGACGAACTCGCTGGCCTGTTGCGCGACCAGCTCGCGCCCACCTGGGAGCTGATGTGGCGCGGCGTCGGGCTGCTGCGGACGCTGCCGGCCGGCGCGCGGGTGACCGGCCGGTGGGCCGGTGACCGGGACGCGTTCACCGCGCACGCCGAGCACGTCGACGCAGGCGGCGGCCCGCAGCCGCGGCGCGACGGCGCGGTGGCGGCGGCGCTGCGGTTGCAGCGGCTGGAGCGGGCGTCGACCGCGTGGGCGGTGCAGCGCGCCTACGACGATCCGCTGGTGATGGCCGAGCACCGGCTGTCCGGGGAGGCGTTCGTCGGTGAGGTGACGCTCGCCGACCCGGCGCGGGTGGACGACTCCGGTAAGCGGCCGGTGCTGCGCCCGCGCATCCAGGTGGTCACCACCGAGCCGGTGCCGATGCCGGTGGGCGCGACGCTGTACTCCCCGGCCCGCCCGGGCCAGAAGGCGAAGGTCGTGTTCGTGACGCCGGGCGGCGACGGGAAGACCGAGGTGGTGCTCGAACTGTCCGGCGGGATGGGCCGGGGACTGACCGCGCCGCCCGGAAGCGTGCCCGAGGTGGGCGAGCGGATCTGCCTGACCAGCCTGTCCGACGGTTTCCTGCCGGGCGGCGCGTTCCCCGCGCCGGAGGAGACGCCGTGGACGCACGGCGGGCCGCCCGGCGCGGCCGTCGCGTCGCCGGACCCGGCCCCGGCGGAGGACTGGTCCTGACCCGCGCGGATCAGCCCAGGGCGGCGAGAGCCGTCCGGGTCTCGGCCGCCGTCGGCCGGTCCGGGTCCGCCGCCAGCAGCGCTTCCAGACTCCTGCGGTACGCGACGTCGCGTGCCCGGTCGGCCGGGGTCGCCACGTCCGGGGCGACGCCGCAGCCCTCCCAGTTCGTGCCGCTCGCCGCGTGCACGGGCCGGGCCACCGGCACCGTCAGTTCCAGGTGCGGGTGCAGCCGGTGCCCGATGCGGGGATGCGCGCCGCCGCGGGTCGGCTCACCGACCACTGTGGCGCGGCCGAACTGCTGAAGGTCGTACGCCAGTTCCTCGCCGCCGGAGAACGTGGCCGGGCCGGTGAGCACGTGGACCGGCTTGTCCGGCGCGTACCGGGGGACGGGCAGCCAGGCGGCGGTCCAGAACTGGCGGGTGGTGCCGGAGCGCTCGTGCATGGTGTGCAGGTGCGTCGGTTCGGCGAAGAACCAGCCGCAGATCAGGGCGACCCCGTCCGGGCTGCCACCCTCGGTGTCGCGCAGGTCGAGCAGGAGCGCGTCGGTGCCGGCGAGCAGCCGCAGCGCGGCGGTCAGCGCGTCGCCGGCCAGGTCGGGCGGGAACACGTACGGCTGGATCTCCAGCAGCCCGACGTTGCCCGGCAGCCGTTGCACCCGGGTCACGCCGCCCATGCCGAGCGCGGCGAGGCGCGCGAAGTGCTCCCCGGTCGGGTCGTCGGCCTTGTCGGACAGCGGCTGGTCGTGGTGCTTGAGCCGCAGGTGCAGGTCGCCGTTGACGGACTGGAGGTCTGCGGTGACCAGCGCGCCGAGCGTGGCGGGGTCGCCCGCACCGGCGTACGTCCCGGCGCGCGATCGCTCGCGCAGGTGGCCGGCGATCCGGTCGGCGACGTCGGGAAGGACGTACTCGTCGGCGACCAGGCCGGCGGCCCGCTCGACGATGCTCGTGATCTCGTCCGGATGCATCGGTTCCCCGTTCTCGTGGTGGGGGAGAAGTAGAGCAGCCGGTTGACAAAAGCGTCAAGAGAACTAGACGCTTTCGTGGTGACCGACGACCTGGAGATCCACAGCACGGCGCACTTCAAGGCGCTGGCCCACCCGTTCCGGCACCGGCTGCTGTTCGCGCTCGGGGCCGGACCCGCCACGGTCAGCCAGCTCGCCGCCCGGCTCCGCGCGGCCAAGGGCACTGTGGCCCACCACCTCGGGGTGCTGACCGAGGCCGGCATGGTCCGCCCGGCGCACAGCCGCCAGGTCCGGGGCGGCACCGAGCGCTACCACGAACGCGCGTTCCGCCGGCTCGCCGGCGTCGACACCGACGCGGGCGCCACGGCGGCACTTCTGGGGGCGTACGCCGAGGAACTCGCCGGCGACCCCGACCCGCTCGTGCACCTGCGGCACCTGCGGCTCACCCCGGCCCAGGCCCAGCGGCTGCGGTCCACGCTGGACGCATTGGTGGGCGAAGCCGAGGAGGCGCCGCCGGGGCAGGCACGCTACGGCGTCCTGGTCTCCGTCTACCGGCACCCGCCTGCGGTCCGCTGACCGACAGCCGCCGACTCTGGCGGCCGTCCCCGGCGCTGGCTAGGCTTGCGCCGTCCGTCGTCCGGTCCTCGTCGTCGAGGGTGCACGTCTGAAAGAGAGCCGGAGCGCATTGTTGTATCCCAGCACGACGTGAGCCTCGCCGCGGCGGCGCCGGCCCGTCATCCGCTCGTCGGCCGTGTCGGACTCGTCGCGGCCGCTGTCGTCGTACTCGGGGAGATGGCCTGGCTGGCCGCCCGGCTGCCCGGTGCGGCGCTGGTGAGCGACCTCGGCGCGATGGCGGTGTCGAGCTGGGCGGCAGTGCTCTGCGCCGGCGCCTCGCGACGTCAGCCGGCCGGGCTGCGCCGATTCTGGGAACTGCTCGCCGCCACCATGGCCCTCGCCGCGCTCGGCCGTGCGGTGTGGACCGTGGAACGGCTCGGCGGGCTCGGCCTGCCCCACACTCCGCTGGTGGCGGGCCTGTTCGCCGCCGGCATCGTCACCGGCACCGGCGCGCTGCTCTGCTCCCGTACCGGCCCGCGGAGCGTGATCGGCCGGGCGCGCACCCTGCTCGACGGGGTGATCGTGGGGCTGGCCCTCATCCCGATCGGCTGGGTGGTGGTGTTCCACCGGATCACCGACGCCGACCTGGCGGACCCCATGCGCACGTTCGGGCTGCTCTACCCGATGTTCGACCTGATGCAGCTCACCATCCTGGTGGCGGTCGCCGGTCCGGGCCGTCCGATGTGGCGGGCGCTCACCGTGATCGGTGCGGGCCTGGCGATCCGGTCCGGCGCGGACGCCGTCTACGTCTCCCTGGTCGCACGCGGCGACTACACGCCGGGCCACCCGGTCGACGTCTGCTGGCCGCTGAGCTACCTGCTGGTCGGCCTGGCCACCCGCTATCCGCCGCCGAACGACGGGGACGGCGAGGACGACGTGGTCGACTCGCCGCTGCCGCCGTGGTGGCGGGTCGCGCTGCCGTACCTGCCGGTGGGTGGCGCGATCGTCGCGGTCCTGCTGTCGCGGCAGCCCAGCGGGCAGACCCCGCAGGTGGTCTTCGTCGGCATGATGGGCCTGCTCGGGGTGCTGGCGCTGCGCCAGGGCCTGGCCGCGAACGAGAACCTGCGGCTGGTCGGGCGGCTGCGCCGGCTCGCATACTCCGACCAGCTCACCGGCCTGCCCAACCGGCTGACGTTCGTCCGGCGGCTGCGGCGGGCGTTGCGCGCGGGTGGCCCGGTCGCCGTGGTGCTGCTCGACCTGGACGGCTTCAAGCAGGTGAACGACAGGTTCGGGCACGCCGCCGGGGATCGGCTGCTGACCGCCACCGCGGAGCGCATGCGGGACGCGGTCGGCCCGGACGGGATGATCGCCCGGCTCGGGGGCGACGAGTTCGCGGTGCTGGTCGCAGGGGAACGTCAGGTGTCACCCGAAGGGCTCGCGGTCCGGCTGCTGGCCGCCCTGGAGCCGTTACCCGGCGAGGAGGATCTCGGCGTCCACCCGTCGGCGAGCATCGGCATCGCCGAGTACGGGCCGCAGCACACGTCCCACACAGACCTGCTCCGCGACGCCGACATCGCCATGTACGCGGCGAAGGCGGCAGGCAAAGCCGCGTACCGCACGTGCACCCCGGAACTGCGGGAGTCGGCGGTCAGCCGGGCGGAACTCATCGCCGACCTGCGCCGCGCGGTCGACGAGGGGCAGTTGCTGATGGAGTTCCAGCCCATCGTGGACCTGGACACCGGGACGGTACGCAGCGCCGAGGCGCTGGTGCGCTGGCGGCATCCCCGGCTGGGCGTGCTGACCCCGGCCCGGTTCCTGCCGCTGGCCGAGGAGACCGGGCTCATCGTCGCCATCGACAGGTGGGTCATCCACGAGGCGTGCCGGGCCGCTGCGACCTGGCGCGAGCACGCGCCGGACGTGACGGTCGCGGTGAACATCGCCGCCGCCCACCTGTGCCGGCCGGACCTGATCGCCACCGTCACCGGCGCGGTCGGCGCGGCCGGTCTGCCGCCCCGCGCGCTCACCCTGGAACTGACCGAGTCGGCGCTGATCGAGGGCAGCGAGTCGGTGCTCGACCGGCTGTCCCAGCTGCGTGACCTCGGCATCCGCATCGCCATCGACGACTTCGGCACCGGATACTCCTCGCTGAGCTACCTGCACCGCATCCCGGCCACCGAACTGAAGATCGACAGGTCGTTCGTGTCCCGGCTGGACGCCGGCGACGCCCGCGCCTACGCCACCGTGGAGATGGTGAACCGGCTGGCCGGTGCGTTCGACCTGGCCGTGGTCGCCGAGGGCGTGGAGACGGTCGCGCAGCACGCGGCGGTCACCGCGATCGGCTGCCGGCAGGGCCAGGGCTGGCGGTACGGCCGTCCGGCCGCCCTGCCGGACCTGCTTCCCGCGTTGTCCGGGGCCGGCGCCGAGCGCTGACCGGCCCGGGTGCACGGGGGCCGAAGGTCCCGGCGGGGACAGGGGGTTCGACCCTGCTCGCAGCGGGTCGGCCACCGCCAGGATGGTTCTCGTCAACACCTCACGGGAACACATCCTCCACACGGGAGCCTGATATGAAGCGACGGACGCTCGACCTGCTGTTCAGCATCGGTGGGCTGGGCCTGGCGGTCCTGCTGCTCGTCGTCGGCGTCGTCCTGACGACGAACGCCAACTTCGCCAACGACTACGTTCGCGACCAGCTCGGCGCGCAGCACATCACCTTCACCCCGGCGGACGAGCTGTCCGACGAGGAGAAGCAGTCGGACTGCCTGCGTGAGTACGCCGGCCAGAAGATGACCACCGGCAAGCAGGCCGAGTGCTACGCCAACGACTACATCGGCCTGCACCTGAAGGACATGGCCGGCGGCAAGACCTACGCCGACCTGGGCGAGCCGCAGAGCGCGCTGCGCGAGCAGGTGGCCCAGGCCCAGCAGAGCAACGCCGCCAACCTGGCCGACCTGCAGAAGCAGCTCGCCGAGGTGACCGCCCAGCGGGAGACCGTGTTCAAGGGCGAGACGCTGCGCGGCCTGCTGCTCACCTCGTACGGCTTCAGCGAGTTCGGCCGCAAGGCCGAGCAGGGCGCCCTGGCCATGTACCTCGGCGCGGGCCTGCTCCTGCTGCTCTCGATCGCCGGCCTGGTGCACGCCTTCCGGACTCCCGCCGACGCGACCTTCGCCGCCCCGGAGAAGGAGAAGGTCACCAACTGACCGCACCGGCGACGCCCCCGGCCGATCCTGGTCGGGGGCGTCGGCGTGTTTTGCCGGCTTGACCCTCACGCAGCGGGAGGCGGGAGTCTTGGTCGCGGAAGGGAGGGAACCATGGCGTACACGGTGGGTCAGGTGGCGCGGGCGGCCCGGGTGACGGTCCGGACGCTGCACCACTACGACGAGATCGGGCTGCTGCGGCCCAGCGGGCGCACGCCGGCGGGCTACCGCCGCTACGACGAGGCGGACCTGGACCGGTTGCAGCTCATCCGGTACTACCGCGAGCTGGGGTTCCCGCTGGAGGAGATCGCCGAGATCCTGGACGATCCGGACGCCGACCCGGTGGCGCACCTGCGCCGGCAGCACGAGTTGCTGTCCGGGCGGATCGGGAAGCTCCAGGAGATGGTCGCGGCGATCGAACACGCGATGGAGGCGAGGACGTTGGGGATCCAGTTGACGCCGGAGGAGCGGTTCGAGGTGTTCGGGGACTTCGACCCGGACGAGCACGCCGAGGAGGCCGAGCAGCGCTGGGGTGACACCGAGGCGTACCGGCAGTCGCAGGAGCGCGCGGGCCGCTACTCGAAGGAGGACTGGTTGCGCAACAAGGCGGAGAACGAGGACTGGGGGCGGCGGTTCGCCGCGCTCATGGACTCGGGCGCGCCGGCTGACGGGCCGGAGGCGATGGCGCTGGCCGAGGAGCACCGGCAGCTCATCACGACGTGGTGGTACGACTGCTCGTACGAGATCCACACCGGCCTGGCCGACATGTACGTGGCGGACCCGCGGTTCACCGCGTACTTCGAGGCGCTGCGGCCCGGGATGGCGGCGTACCTGAACGAGGCGATCCACGCCAACGCGATCACCCGGTCCTGACCGGGAGCCGGTGGCAGGATGGCCGGCATGCTCATCGTCGCCGGCACCCTCTACGTCGATCCGGCCCGGCGGGACGCCTACCTGGCGTCCTGCGAGGCCGCCGTCCGCGCGGCCCGGGCCGCGCCCGGCTGCGTCGACTTCGCGGTCAGCGCCGACCTGGTCGAGCCGGGCCGGATCAACGTCTACGAGCGGTGGGAGTCCGACGAGCAGTTGCTGGCGTTCCGGGGCTCCGGCCCGGAGGCCGAGCAGGTGACGGAGATCCTCGGCGCCGAGGTGCACAAGTTCCGCATCTCCGGCGTCGAGGCTCCCTGACCTCGGCTAGATGAAGACGTCGAGCAGCAGGACGCCGAGGAAGCCGACCACCGAGATGATGGTCTCCATCACCGACCAGCTCTTGATGGTCTGCCCCACGGTCAACCCGAAGTACTCCTTCACCAGCCAGAAGCCGGCGTCGTTGACGTGGGAGAAGAACAGCGACCCGCAGCCGATGGCCAGCGCCAGCAGCGCCACCTCGGGGCCGGCGAGCGTGGCGGCCAGCGGCGCGACGATGCCGGCGGCGGTGATGGTGGCGACCGTGGCCGAGCCGGTGGCGACCCGGATGCCGACCGCCACCAGCCAGCCGAGCAGGAGCGGGGAGAGGTTCGCGCCCTCGGCGGCGTCCGCGACCAGGTCGCCCACGCCGGCGTCGACGAGCACCTGCTTGAAGCCGCCACCGGCGGCGACGATCAGCAGGATGCCGGCGATCGGCGGCAGCGAGCCGCCGAGGAAACCCGAGACCTGGGTACGGCTGAAGCCGGACCGGTAGCCCAGGAAGATCATGGCGAAGATGACGCCCGCGAGCAGCGCGATGATCGGGGTGCCGACGATGTCCAGCGCCTTGCGGCCGGCGGTGCCCTCGTCGAGCGACAGTTCACCGATCGCCCGCAGCAGCATCAGCACCACCGGCAGCAGCACGGTGACCACTGCCGCCCAGAGCGCCGGGGGCCGGGTCGACCGCCGCCCGGCCGGTTCCTCGATCGCGGCACCGGGGCGGCCGGTGCCGGGGTTGAGCAGGTCGTCCTCGGTGACCAGGTCGCCGTCGGCGTCGAGCCGGCCGTCACCGGGCCGGGTCGGGCTGCGGTCGGCGGCGACGTCCCGCCGGGTGGGCAGCAGCTCCGCCGGGGCGGTGGCCGGCACGTACCGGGCGATGAGGTTGCCGAAGACCGGGCCAGCGATGATCACGGTGGGGATCGCCACCAGCAGGCCCAGGGCGAGCGTCTGACCGAGGTTGGCGCCGAGCGCGTCGATCGCCACCAGCGGGCCGGGGTGCGGCGGCACCAGGCCGTGCAGCACCGACAGGCCGGCGAGCGCGGGAATGCCGATCTTCATCAGCGGCACGTCCACCCGCAGCGAGACGAGCAGCACGATCGGCACCAGCAGCACCACGCCGACCTCGAAGAACAGCGGCAGGCCGATGAGCGCGGCCACCCCGGCCATCGCCCAGGGCAGCGCGGTTCCGGAGACCCGGCCGACCACCCGTTCCACGATGCCGTCCGCCCCGCCGGACTCGGCCAGCAGGCCGCCGATCATCGCGCCGAGCGCGATCAGCAGGCCCACCCCGCCGACTGTGGAGCCGACGCCGCCGCTGAACGACGTGACGATCTTGTCCACGGGTACGGCGGCGACCACGCCGAGCACCGCCGCGCCGAGGATCAGCGCCAGGAACGGGTGCACCTTGCCCCACGCGATGAGCAGCACCACCGCGGCGATGCCCAGCAGGGCCGCGAGGACGAGCTGGGTGTCACCGGCGTTCGTGAGCGGTTCCGCGGGTGCGGCGAGCAGTGTGACCACGGCTATCACGCCCTTCGGTCGTCAGCGGGGTGGTGCGGTGGGTGGCGGCTCCGGCGGCAGGCTCGGCGCCATCCGCCGCAGGGACGCGAACGTGGGTACGAGTGCGTCGTACAGCTCGGAGAACAGCGGGAGCAGCGCCGCGTACGTGGCGGCGGAGGCGGGATCCGGGCGGACCGTCTCCTCGATCCGGACCAGATCGGCGGCGACCTCGATCGAGGGGATCAGGCCGAGCGCCTGCATGCCGAGCAGCGCGGCGCCGAAGCCGGACCCCTCGTGCCCGGCGGGGAACCGCACCGGCATGCCCAGCACGTCGGCGAGGATCTGCCGCCACAGCGCGCTACGGGCGAAACCACCGCTGGCGCGGATCTCGCGTACCTCGTTGCCGGCCGCCCGGACCGAGGCGAGGACCAGGGCGAGCTGCTGGCAGACGCCCTCCAGCGCGGCTCGGACCAGGTGCGGCCGGCCGTGACCGTGGGTCAGCCCGACGTACGCGCCGCGGGGTAGCGCGCTCCAGTGCGGCGCCCGTTCGCTCAGCAGGTACGGCAGCATGATCAGCCCGCCGGAGCCGACCGGCGCGGTGGCGGCCAGGTCGAGCAGCTCCACCTCGGCGTTCTCGCCCAGCTCGGGGGCGAGCGCGTCGTTCGCCCACTGGAGGACGATCCCGCCGTTGTTGATCGCGCCGCCGACCACCCAGCGGTCCTCGGTGAGCGCGTAGCAGAACACGCCGCCGAGCGGGTCCACGCCGGGGCGTTCCACCATGACCCGCATCGCGCCGCTGGTGCCGATCGAGCAGGCCACCACGCCGGGCCGTACCGCGCCGAGCCCGAGGTTCGCCAGCGGTCCGTCACCGGCGCCCACCACGATCGGGGTGTCCACAGGCAGCCCGGTGACCCGCGCCGCCTCGGCGGTGAGCCCTGGGAGCACGTGGGTGGTCGGTACGAGCTGGGGAAGCTGCTCCTCGGTGATGCCGGCGACGCGGAGCGCCTCGGTGTCCCAGGCCAGCCGGTGGATGTCCATCAGGCCGGTTGCGGAGGCGACCGAGTGGTCGGTGACCAGCGCCTCGGCGAGCCGCCGCAGGACGAGGTCCTTGATGCCCACCCAGTGCGCGACCCGCTCGTGCAGTTTGGGTTCCTGCTCGGCGAACCAGACCAGCTTGGGCAGCGGTGCCATCGGGTGCACCGGGGTGCCGGTGCGCCGGTGCAGGGCGAGCCCGGACGGCGCGGCGCGCAGGCGCTCGGCCTGCGCGCTGGCCCGCGAGTCGGCCCAGGTGATCGAGGGGGTCAACGGGTTGCCGTCGGCGTCCAGCCCGATCAGGCTGTGCATGGCGGTGCTGAACGACAGGCCGGTCACCGGTACGGGCAACTCGTCCACGACCGCGCGGATCACGCCGACCACGGCCTGGTGGATGAGGTCCGGATCCTGCTCGGCCCAGCCCGGGTTCGGCTCCTCCAGCGGATAGCCGATCGAGTGGCTGGCCAGTTGCCGCCCGGTGGTGTCGAACGCGACGGCCTTGGAGCTGGTGGTGCCGATGTCCACTCCCACCACCACGGCCGGGTCGCCCACCGGTGCACCTCCTCGCCGCCCGGGGCCGCTCCGCCCCGCCGTTGCGGCTGACGTTACCGACGTGTCCACGCGCTCGCATGAGGAAGCGAGACCGCCGCGACCCGGCGGCACGGAACGTGAATCGACGCAAGAGTTTCCGCCGATTGTGTCGGTCAATCAGCCGATCGGTCTAATTGGTGGCTTTCGCGTGTCTTGGTACCCCTGCCGCACCGTTGACATGAATGACACCCCGATTGGTGGGCTCGCGCGGCGGAGGAGTCGGCGTGGCGAAGACTGATTCGACGGGTTCCACATGGCGGTACCGGTGGGCGCACCGGCAGAACGAGCGGCGTCAGCGGGCCTTCCGCGCCGCCGACGAGGCGTGGCGACGCCGGGACGACGAACTGCGCCGCCTGCGTACCCTCGCGGTGTCCTTCCACGGCTCGGCCCAGGCGGGGGTCGGCCTGCCGATGGAGCTGGCCCCCGGCGAGGTGGTCTTCTGGACACTCCCGGCCGCGCAACTGGTGGAGGTGCGGCACACCGCCGTGCTGCCCGCCCCCGAACTGACAGTCGACCCCGACCCGCCCGCGCTGCGGCCCCGCCGCCCCGAGGGCGTCAAGGTGGTCGACGCCGGGCTCGCCGTGCTCACCAACCGGCGGCTGGTGCTGCTCGGCGGACGCGGCCGGCGCGACTGGGCGTACGGCCGGATGACCGGCCTGTCCCACGACCCCGGCGCGCCGGTCACCCTGATCCAGGTGCTGGACCGGCGGCGTACCTCCGGGCTGCTGCTGCCCACCGGCGCGGCGGCCGACTTCCGGTTCACGCTCACGCTGGCGTTCGCCGACGCGATCGAACAGCGCGCCGCGGTCGTGGCCGAGCTGGACGAGCTGATCGCGGAGCACACCGCGGCGCGGCCGGAACGCCCGGCCGTGCTCACCCCCGCCCAGGCCCGCGTCACCGCGCTGGTGCCCGGCGGCCGCCGGACAGTGGCGGTCGGCGCGGCGCTCGCGTTGATCGTGCCGGCGATGCTCGTCGAGTCCAACCCGCCCACGCGGGCCGGCTCGGAGCGCGCCGCCGCCGCGACCCCGGGGGCCAACGGCACGCCCGCGCCGCCGCACGTCGCGCCCGCCGTCCAGGTCCGGCCCAGCACGAGCCCCGAGCCGTCCCGCGCCCGTCCCGCACCGCCGCGCGGCACGCCGCAGCCGCCGGTCGAGCGCCTCTGCGGCGCCCCGGCGAACCCCTTCGGGTACGACTTCTGCGGCGGCCAGCGCATCCGCCGGCCGGCCGCCGGGGTGTGCGACTGGTTCGAGTGCGTACCCGGGTTCTGGTCCGATCGCGGCTGGCTGGTGCAGTGCCGCGACGGGTCGGTCAGCCGCACCGGCGGCCAGCGCGACGTGTGCGCCGGTCACAAGGGGTTCCGACGTACCGTCTGGCGGTGAATCCGCTCGCCTCCCGTAGGGGTGCCCGGATACCGTCCGGCCGTGTCCCGCACCGTGACGCTGGTCCTGCTCGACGCCACCGGTCGCCCGCTCGGCGCGCTGCCTCCGTTCGGCGTACCGGAGCCGTGGTGGCAGGAGGTCGGCTCGATCGTGGCTGAGGTTCGGCAGCGCCACGGTCTGGAGGTCGCCGTGCTGCGACTGCTCGACGCCGACCGCCCGGCGCCGCCCGGCGGTCACGTCCGCTACCTGGCGCAGGTCGTCGCCGCGCCGGCCGTACCGCTGGAACCGGCCGTGGGCGCGCTTGGCGTACCCCCGGAACCCGCAGTCGTGGACCTCGCGCCGCATCCGCTGCGCCAGCCGTGGGCGGAGGCGGGCGGTCCGGCCCGCAGTATCGCCTGGGCGACCGGCGAGCTGCGCCGGCTCGGCCGCCGGGTGGCGGCGGTGGCGCAGCAGCGCACCTGGAACCTCTCCGCCATCTGGCGTCTCGACACGGATCAGGGCCCCACGTGGCTGAAGCAGCTCCCGCCCTTCGCCCACCACGAGCCCACAGTCCTGACCTTCCCCGGCGAATTGGTCGACGGGCCGGTGGTGCTCGCCGCCGACAGGGAGGGGCGGATGCTGCTGGCGGACGTGCCGGGCGAGGACCGGTACGGGGCCGGGGAACGGGAGCGGGCCGCGATCGCGGCCGGGCATCATGCGGTGCAACTGCGGGCGTGCGGGGTCGTCGATGAGCTGGTCGCGGCGGGGGTGCCCGATCTGCGCGGGGCGAGGCTCGCGGCCTGGATCCGCGAGATGCTCGCCGGGCACGACGTGCCGGCCGCCGCCGGTCTGCTCGACGGGCTCGACCACCGGCTCCGGCAGGTCGTCGACTGCGGCCTGCCGGACACGCTCGTGCACGGCGACCTGCACCCCGGCAACGTGCGCGGCGACGACCGGCACCGGACCGTGATCGACTGGGCGGACTCGTTCGTCGGCCACCCCGCCTTCGACATCCTGCGCCTCACCGAGGACGTCGACGCGGACGCCGCCGCCCGGCTGGTCGACGCGTGGGCGCGGCGGTGGCGGACCGACGTGCCCGGCAGCGACCCGCGCCGGGCCGTCGACCTGCTCCGGCCGGTCGCGCCGCTGCGGCAGGCCGCCGTGTACGCGATGTTCCTCGCCGCCATCGAGCCGGGCGAACACCCGTACCACGTGCACGACGTGCCGGCCGCGTCGGCGCGAGCGGCGGCGGTGGCCCGGCCCTAGACCCGGCGCACCGGGATCCACAGCTCCGCGTCGGCGGTGCCACCGTCCTCGGCGACCCGGACCCGCGAGATCTCCGGCCCCGGGCGGGTCTCGTACGGGTTCGACGGGAACCAGGACGTGAACACGGCCCGCCACAGGTGCTGCACCGCCACCGGGAACGCGCCGGAACTGGAGAACACCGCCCAGTCGCCGGCCTCGACGGGCAGGCTGCGCAGGTCGTCCGGCACGTCCGCGCCGGTCACCGCCGCGTACCAGTAGTCCAGCTCGGTGCCCTCGTCGCGGGAGCCGGTCAGCTCGGCGCTGACGTTGACGACCCCGTGCGGCTCCTGGTCGGAGAGCGCCTCGATCCGGCGTACCGTGGCCGGTTCGATGCCCCTGACGAACGCCACGATGTGCGGGTTCATCCCCTCGTGCACGAGCGGCACCCGGGCCGTCAGCCCGGCGAGCCGGAAGGCGTCCTTGGTCACGATCCGGTAGTCCATGCTGGTGTTCCCTTCGACGACGAGCCGGAAGGAGATCCGGGGCTGGGACCGCAGCACCGCCCCGGCCTGCCGGGCCTGCGTCGGCCCGACGCCGTGCACGGCCCGGAACGCGCGGGCGAACGCCTCGTTCGAGCCGTACCCCCAGCGGACCGCCACGGCGAGCAGCGACTCCCGGCCGGCGAGCACGTCGGCGCCCGCCAGCGTCATCCGGCGGCGGCGCACGTACTCCGACAGCGGCAGCCCGGCCAGCGCCGAGAACAGCCGGCCGAAGTGGTGTTCCGACACGCCCGCGATCCGGGCCGACGCGGCCACGTCGAGCGGCTGGTCGAGCCGCTGTTCGAGGTGGTCGAGCGCCGCGTTGAACCGATCCAGCACCCGATGTTCCTTCCTGGTGACGCCCTCGACGCTAGGTTCCCGGACGCCCGCCGGCCCGATCGCACCGGACCCGGTCCGGTCGCCTCGTCGACACTGGCGCGGGTGTCGCATCATGGCGTGGTGATCTTCCGGAAGCGGCGCCACAGGAAGAAGAGCCGGGACTGGTGCAACTGCGACGTGCCCACCTGTGACGGGCCGGGCTGCTGCGACCTGGGCCTCTTCTCGATGCTGCTCACCCTCGGCTCGGTGACCGCCGGTGTCGTCCGGCGGCCCGCCGTGGATCGGGCCGGCCGGGCCGCCATCCTCGGTTACCGGCGCTGGCTGTCGCACCGCTGGCCGGCGACCTGTCGCTACACGCCGACGTGCAGCGCGTACGGGCTCGCCGCGGTCGAGCGGTACGGGCTGGCGGCAGGCGGTCGGATGGCCGCCGAGCGGGTACGCCGATGCCGTCCCGACGTGCCGCACGGCACCCACGACCCGGTGCGCTGACGGCCGCCCGGCCGGTGTGCCTCGCGTGCGGCTGGCGGTCACCCGACCGACGTGGGGCCGCCGAAGACGACCGGGACGCCCGGGGAGTAGAGCACGCTCGCCGGTGGGCCGTCCGGTGCGGGCAGGCCGGCGGCGGTGACCAGATCGTCGTCCAGGTGCAGCAGCTCGGCGCGGTGCAGCGGCCACTGCGGATGCCAGTTCGGCAGGTGCCGGGTACGGCCGTATGCCCGGGTGTGCAGGCCCCAGCGGGCGGTGAGGAAGTGTTCGAGCGGCGTCGGCTCGGGGATCGGCGCGCCGACGCGGACCGTCATCCGGCTGGTCGCGCCGGCCGGACCTGGCCAGCGGCGGCGGCAGCGGTAGGTGAGCGTGTCGCCGGCACGGTCCAGCCGCATCGAAGACCACTTGTACGGCAGGCGCAGGCTCACCTGGGCCACCAGCACCGGCACCAGCCGGGACGCGTCGAGCGAGCGGAACACGACCGCGCGCCGCCCCGAGCCGTCGACCGAGTAGAGCCGGACGTTCGTCTCCCAGAACGTGCCGAAGTAGGGCACACCCGGGCCGCGGCCGAGCCCCAGCCCGACCATCCGGAAACCGATCAGCCCGACGTAGGTGACGCCGTCGAGCGTGTCCGGCCGGGTGCCGGCGGGCAGCAGCGGCGCCACTCGCTCCGGCGGGACCGCCCAATGCAGGAACGCGAGATCGTGCCAGCGCTGCGCCAGCCAGGCCCTGCGGACGGCGCGTACTGGAGCGTGCTCGACCGGCTCGATCTCCACCGGTCCATCGTGCCTCCCGGACGCACCCGGACTCACTCCGGACGGTGGCAGACCGCCTCGATGTTGTTGCCGTCCGGGTCGCGGACGAACGCACCGTAGTAGGCGGCGTGGTATTCCGGCCACTCCTTCGGCGCGTGCAGCACCTCCGCGCCGGCCGCGACGGCCGCGTCGTGGAACGCCCGGACCGTCGCGCGGTCGGTGGCGCTGAACGCGATGTGCACGGGCACCGGCGTGGCGCCGGAGGGTGCGGGCTCCACCCAGAAGTCGGGCGCGTCGACGCCGTAGCCGATCGGGCCCGGCTCCATCAGCCGCCGCCCGCCCAGCGGGGCGAGGACGGCGTCGTAGAAGGCGCCGCTGGCCGCCAGGTCGCGCACCGCTACGGAGAAGTGGTCGAGCACGTCGCCTCCCTGCGATCGTCGTTGACCGCGTCAGGCTACGAGTCGCCTACGACACTTCCGCCGCCCGGTTCACGTCGCGTCCGCCGCCGCCGGGCAGCCGTCGGTGACGCCAGCCGTCGTCGAGCGCCGGGGCTCGGTGGTCCAGCCTCGTTGAAGACGTATGCCGTCGAGACCGATATGCCTCAGAGTCATGATTATGACTCTGAGGCATATCGCTTTTACCTCTATGTATTTCCGGCGGCGGTAAGGACCGTCGGGCAGGACGCGCGCCGTCGCCGGGCGGTGTGCGCGACGATCAGCAGGCCGGGCACCGCGCCGAGCAGCCAGATCACGCCCACCGGCCAGTGGATCACCTCGCCCACCGCGCCCCGGATCTCCGGCACGTCACCCACCACGTAGGACGCCTCCGGGTCGTCCGCGCGGCAGTCGAGCGTCCACGGACCCGGCGACGGCACCCGCACGGTGGCCACCCAGGCGTAGGTGGCGGCGTCGCCGCCGTAGTCGCCCGGCGGGACGGAGACCGGCTCGGCCGCCCGGACCGCCGAGCCGCCGCCGGTGACACGGCAGTCCGGGTCCGCCGGGGAGAAGCCCACCGAGAAGACCGCGTACGCCCCGCCGGCCGGCACCGTGAACCGGCCCGCCGACCAGATAGCCGCGCCGCGACGCCGGGCGGGCCCGGTGGGGCAGGCGCCCGCCCACGGCGTACCCGATCAGCGCGCCGGCCACCGCGAGCGCCGCGCCGGTGAGCAGTGCCTGCCCCCAGCGGGCCTCGCCGGTCAGCGGCACGACCCACCGGAAGTACGCCAGTGACACCGCGAGCAGCGTCGCGGTGACCAGCGTGGACACGCCGACGGCCGCCATGGGGCGCCGGGGTTGCCGGGCCGCCACCACGGCGGCGAGCACCGGCGACCCGAGTACGGGCCACCACAGCGCGGTGGAGAGCGGCTGGTCCTCCTCCCACCGGTGGGTCCACTCGTAGACGACGAGCGGCGCCGGCACGGTCGCGGCCAACCAGGCCGTCAGCACTCCGGGACCGGGCAGTCGCACGCTCATCGGTCGATCCTGGATCACCCGGATCATCGACGGAAGTCCGCGAGGCGTCCGAAAGGGATTGCTCACACAGCGTAGGATCACGCGTGACACAGCCGAACACACGGGGGAAACGATGTTCGAGCGCCTGGGCAGATTCGTCGTGGGCAAGGCATGGTGGGTGATCGGCGGCTGGGTCGTCGCCGCGATCGCGATCATCGCCGCCAGCCCTTCGCTGAGCGACATCACCTCCGCGGACCAGGAGAGCTTCCTGCCGCGCTCCTACGAATCGGTGCAGGCCACCGAGCTGGCCGAGAAGTCGTTCCCGCAGGCGGCCACCGCCACCGCCACGATCGTGGTCAAACGCAGCGACGGCAAGCCGCTGACTCCGGCCGACGAGGCGCGCGTGGGGCAGCTCGCCGCCGCGCTCAAGGCCCGGAACATCCCGCAGACCACCGGCTATCTGACCGGCCCGCAGGCGGTCGCGCCGGACCGGTCGGTGCAGGTGATCACCGTCGGTCTCGACGCCGACAGCCCCGACGACCCGAAGCTGCTCGACGCGGTACGCGACCTGCGCGCCGGCCTCGCCGCGGACCTGGCCGGCAGCGGCCTGACCGCCGGGGTGGCGGGCGACGTGGCGAGCTTCGTCGACAACGAGGACACGTTCAACGAGGCGTTCGCCGTCGTCGGTGTCGCCACCATCGTCCTCATCATCGGGCTGATCCTGATCATCTTCCGCAGCCCGATCGCCGCGCTGCTGCCGGTGGTGGTCATCAGCGTGGTCATGTCCGTCACCACCGGGCTGGTCGCCGCCGCCGGCAAGGCGTTCGACCTCAACGTCAGCCAGGACCTGCAGACCATCCTGCTGATCGTGCTGTTCGGCATCGGCACCGACTACATCCTGTTCCTGCTGTTCCGCTACCGGGAGCGGCTGCGCGCGGGCGACGACAAGCGCACCGCCATGATCGTCTCGGTACAGCGGGTCGGCGAGGTCATCACCTCGGCCGCCGGTGCGGTCATCGTGGCGTTCCTGGTGCTGCTGCTCGCCTCGCTCGGCTTCTTCGGCTCGCTCGGCCCGGCGCTCGCCATCGCCGTCGGCGTCATGCTCGTCACCTCGCTGACCCTGATCCCGGCGCTCGTGTCCCTGCTCGGCCGGTGGGTGTTCTGGCCGTCGAAGGCGTGGCAGCGCCCGCCCAAGGCGACGCTGTCCCGGCGGCTCGGCGTCGTCGTCGGCCGCCGTCCGGCCGTCGTGGCCGCGGCCTCCGGCGCGCTGCTCGTCGCGCTCGCCGCCGGGGTGCTCGGCTACAAGGCCGACTACGACTTCAGTGCCGGCTTCCCGCAGGACACCGAGTCGGCGCGGGCCGCACAGGATCTCCAGCGCGGATTCGCCGCCGGTGCGCTCGCGCCCACCGAGGTCTACCTGACCACCGGCAACGGCACTCCGCTCACCGACCAGCAGGTGAACGACTTCGCCGCCGCGTCGGCGCGGGCACCCGGTGTCGGGCAGGCGCAGCCGCCGGAGCGCAGCGCGACCGACCCGAGCGTCGCCCGGATCAACCTGCTGCTGGACGAGAACCCGATGTCCAACGAGGCGATCACGCTGGTCCGCGACGACCTGCGGGACGCGCTGCACGAGGCCGCTCCGCCGGGCACCAAGGCCCTGGTCGGCGGCGCCACGGCGATCTTCGCGGACATCAACTCGGCCAACAACCGGGACCTGTCGGTGATCCTTCCGGTCGCCGCCGCCCTGATCGCGCTCATCCTCGCGCTGTTGCTGCGCAGCCTCGTCGCACCGGTCTACCTGGTGATCGCGGTGCTGCTCAACTTCGCCGCCACGCTCGGCGCGACGGTCTACGTGTTCCAGGGGCTCCAGGGCAACCCGGGTGTGACGTTCCAGTTGCCGATCATCCTCTACCTGTTCGTGGTGGCGATCGGCACCGACTACAACATCCTGATGATCGCCCGGCTACGCGAGGAGGCGCGCGAGGGTCACGAGCCGCACCAGGCCGCCGCGATCGGGGTGGAACACGCCGGCCCCACAGTCGCCGCCGCCGGGCTGATCCTGGCCGGCACGTTCGGGGTGCTGATGCTCGCGCCGATCTCGTTCCTCCAGCAGATGGGCTTCGCGGTGGCGATCGGGATCGTGCTGTCCGCGTTCGTCATGTCGATGTTCTTCGTACCGGCGCTGACCGGGCTGATCGGCCACAAGGCGTGGTGGCCGGGGCACGGCGACGAACGGCGCAACGGTGGCCGGCACGCGGCTACGGAGCCGGCGGACGCGGCGTCGTCCTGACTGTGACCCGCCCCGGCGCGGCTCAGCCCTCGCCGGGGCGGACCAGCCCGCTCTCGTACGCGATCACGACGAGCTGCGCCCGGTCGCGGGCGTTCAGCTTCTGGAGCAGCCGGCTCACGTAGGTGCGTGCGGTGTCAGGGCTCAGGAACAACGCCTGCCCGATCTCCGTGTTCGACCGTCCGGTGCCCACCTGCGCCAGCACGTCCCGTTCCCGGGCGGTCAGTCCGGCGAGCCGCCCCGGATCGGCCACCGGTGAACGGGCCGCCGCGGCCAACACCCGACGTGTGACGGCGGGGGAGAGCAGCGCGTCGCCACCGGCCACCGTCCGGACCGCGTCCCGCAGCGCGTCGGGCGGGGTGTCCTTGAGGAGGAAACCGGCCGCCCCGGCGCGGATCGCCTCGAACAGGTACTCGTCGTCGTCGAATGTGGTCAGCATGACCACCTGCACGCCGTCCAAGGTGGGGTCGGTCAGGATCCGCCGGGTCGCCGCCAGCCCGTCCCCGCCGGGCATCCGTACGTCCATCAGCACGATGTCGGGCCGCTGCTGCCGTACCACCGAGAGTCCGCTGCCGCCGTCGCCGGCCTCGCCCACCACCTCGATGTCCGGTGCCCGGTCGAGCAGCGCGCGCAGGCCGGTGCGGACCAGGTGCTGGTCGTCGACGAGGACGACGCGGATCGGGTTCACGAGGCCACCCCCGCGAGCGGCAGGTGGACCGACACCCGGAAGCCGCCGGTGTCGCCGGTCGCTCTGGGGCCGGTCTGGACGGTGCCGGTTTCGACGGTGCCGCCCAGCAGGGCCACCCGCTCGGCCATGCCGCGCAGGCCCTGGCCCGTCCCGTACCCGGCGGGCAGACCGCCGCGGCCGTCGTCCACCACCTCCAGCGCGAGCCGGCCGGGCGTGGCGCGCACAGTCACGGTGACCCGGGTGGCGTCGGCGTGGCGCAGGACGTTCGTCAACGCCTCCTGCACGACCCGGTAGACGGTGCTGCCCACCACCGCGGGCAGCGTGTCCACCGGACCCTCGATCCGCAGGTCCACGACCAGCCCACCCCGGCGTACGCCGTCCACGAGCGCCGGGAGCCGGTCGAAGCCGGGGACCGGTTCTCGTGGCCCGGGCTCGCGGCGCAGCGTGCCCAGCGTCGCCCGCAGCTCCGCCATCGCGCTGCCGCTCACCGACCGGATGGCGGCCAGTGCGTCCTCCGCCTGCGCCGCATCGCTGTCGGCGAGCGCCTCCCGGGCGACAGCGGACTGCAACGTGATCACCGACATCGTGTGCCCGAGCGCGTCGTGCACCTCCCGGGCGATGCGCAGCCGTTCCGCCTCGACCTGCCGGGCCGCCTCCCGATGGCGTTCCTCGTCGGCCGCGACCGCCTGCCGTACCAGTGCCGCTCGCAGCGACCTGCGGTTGCGTACCGCGTCACCGAGAGCGATGACGGCGAGCACCAACGCCGCCTCGGAGCCGAGTTCCGTACCGACGACAACCGCGATGTCGTCGCCCTCGGCGAGCCGAGCGGCCACCGACACGGCCAGCAGGCTCCCGGCGACCACGGCGGCCGGGACGACACGCCCGCG
Organism: Micromonospora sp. WMMB482; assembly: GCF_019038635.1. Lineage (NCBI taxonomy): Bacteria > Bacillati > Actinomycetota > Actinomycetes > Micromonosporales > Micromonosporaceae > Micromonospora > Micromonospora sp. WMMB482. The sequence continues at coordinate 3,554,896 of NZ_JAHOPD010000020.1, forward strand.
CTCGGACGCCCGGTAGAGGACTGCGGCGGCCGGGGCGGCCACCCCGACCGGCGGCAGGTCCAGCGTGTAGTACCCGAGGATGACGACAGCCGTCGCCAGCAGCGCCGGCAGCGGCCACCGCCTGGCGCACAGCACCAGTCCGCCGAGCACGGCGCCGACCACGACCGCGAGCGCCGCGCCGCCGGGCGCGGGCCGCTCGGCCGCCACGGCCACCGCGACCAGGCCGAGCGTGGCCGCCGCGAGCAGCACGTCGGCGCGGGTGGGCGAGGTGTCGGGCACGCCTTCGAGCCTAGGTCCGCACGGACCCTCACCGCTGTCGTCCGCAGGCGTCAGGGACGAGCCCGAGGCGTACGCCGAGGAGCGACATCCGGTCGCGCGGCCACGCGGACGACGGTCGAGGGCGGCGGACCTAGCGTCGATGGCGTCCCCGAAACGTGAGGAGAGCCCTCGTGGTACGCACAAGACTGACCTGGATCGCCCTTATTGTCATGGTATGGGCGTCGATGATGTCGTTCGGCGGGGTCGCCGCCGAGACCGTCATGCTCTACCCGAACATCTTCAACGACACGCCGGCCTCGCTCGACCGGGCCCGTGAGTTCCTCGTCCACGGCGGCCCGCACGACTACTTCCCGCCGCTCGGCGCGTCGGTGATCCTGAGCAGCGTCGCCGCCACCCTGCTCACCTGGCGCGACCGCCGGCTGCGCTGGTGGGTCGCCGGCGCCACAGCCGTGTTCGTCGTCTGCGAGTTCCTGTTCTCCGCCGTCTTCTTCTGGCCGCGCAACGAGATCATGTTCGTCGACCCGCCCGGCACGCACTCCGCCGAGTACCTGCGTCAGGTCGCCGCCGAGTTCGTTGCCGGTCACTGGGTGCGCTTCGCCGGAGGTGCGGTGACGGCCGTCCTGGCGTTCGTCGCGCTGCTTCGCTTCGTGCGCTCGACCGCGCCGGGCTCGGTGCCGGCTCGCGCATCGGATCCGGTGTCCGCTCCGGCACCGGCGCCGGCTTCGGTCTCGCCGGAGGTGACGCGATGAGCGCGGGTCGCCGTACCCTCGGCTTCTCCTGGCCGGCGCTGGTCGCGCTCGCCGCGCTGGCCGCCCCGCGCGTGGCGCTGCACGATCTGGACGTCGTGCCGGAAGGCACTGTCGTGGCCGCGCTGCTGGCGGTCGGGCCGCCGCTGTGCTGGGTGGCCGCCGTGCTGTGGCGGCGGCCGCCGCGACCGTTCCTGATGATGGTGGTGATCGGGGCGCTGTACGGCGTGTTCCTGGCGGCCGCTCACCAGGTGTTCTGGGACTCGTCGCTGGGGATGGACGCGCCGGGGCTGGCCGGGCTGGAGTCGGGGGCGCGGGAGGCGTTGTTGCGGGGTACGGCGGTGATGTCGAGCCTGGTCACCGGGGCGATGGTCGGGGTGATCGCCGGTGGGGTGGCAGTGCTGCTGGGTCGGGTGCTGCCCGCACCATTCAGACGTCCTGGTCGATTCTTTGGCGAAGGTCCGCTTCGAGCCAAGTATCCCTGTACCGGCTCACTGCTCACTGCCGACGGATCCCGGGAAAGGCATCCTCAATCACCTCAATGAGCTGACGCGCGGTTTGCAGATCCAGCTGGAGACTCTGACTGGATTTACGCTCGCTTGCGCGGTCGTCGCTTCCGAAGGTGCTGAGGTGCAACAGGCGAACTTGCCTTCCTCAATCACGGCGTACTCGCAGTCGACCTCAGTGGGATGGGGCTTGATGCGCTGCCCGGATGCGCTGATTGACCGTACCCGTGCCATGAAACCTCCTCGGTACCGATGCCCAAGGGTAAACGGGGCGCTCGATTGCGAGTCGGGTTGCTCAGCCTCGCTAGCCGTCAGCCATGGGCAGCTCGACGAATCGTCTGACCCGATGGGCAAAGGCGATGAGAGGCAGAGCTCCGGCGCTTCACTCATGCCCGCAGGCTGTCACTGTACCGGGCGAAGGCCGCTGCCACCTCTTCCGGCGATCCCGGACGAAGTTGGAGTCGGACCGAGGCGGGCGCTCGACGAAGGGCGATCAGCCGAGATCAGCGAATGGCTTCCAACGTAGATCGTGATCGTGCTGTGCGACTGACTTCAATCGGTTGGAGAATTCGGCCGCCACGCTCGCCGAACTTGCGAGAAGCGGCGTGGCAGCAGCGATCATCTTCAGCTCGCGAGCTTCCCGCAGTAGTGGCCAGTCGCGGTCGCACGTCACGTCGTACCCGTACGCCTCGGCGAGCGCCCGATGCGCCCCGGCCTTTCCGAAGCGCGCCTCGCCCACGGCCACCGCTGCCAGGTCCACCTGCCAAGGCCCGAGACAAGTGGCGTCGAAGTCGCAGAGCAGGATGCCGCCCGACGGATCCCGGAGCAGGTTGCCGACGTGCGCGTCCCCGTGGATGAGCGACTGCTCCACGCGTTGGTTGAGATCGGCGACCTGCGGCTCCAAGCGGTCGCACCACGTCATCAAACAGTCGTGGTCCTCTGCGCTCAACCCGTCGGCATCTGCCAGGCGTCGACGCGCATCCCCGATCGGATCCCAGTTGGCCAGAGGGAAGGGCGGGGGTCCGAGCGCATGGAACCGCCGCAGCACCGAGCCGAGGTCACCCACGGTTGGAGCAGGTGCGATGGGTGGCACGTAGGCCCATACCGAGGCGGTCAACTCACCGACCGCAACCGGCTGCGCCACGCCGGGCGTCAGCCGGATCGTGGGCGCGTCCAGCTCGGCGAACCATCGCGCGAGCTGAACGACCTTCGTCACCCGGTCCCGGAGCCGGTGCGTCCGCGCGATGCGGATGACGAGCCCGGATTCCGGCAACGCGAACACGGCGTTGTTGGTCAGCCGCAGGAGCCGAGCGTCGTCGGCTGGTACGTCAAGACCGTCGGCGATCTCCCGCATGGCGCGGGTCATCGCTTCTTCCGAGAACCGTCCGCTCATACCGTGGCCGCGGCTCGTGCGCTGAGCGTCCGTTCGAACTCGGCAACGACGGGAAGGTGACGGTGCCGTCCCAGATCACGGCGCAGGTTGATAACTCGATCAACCACTCGGCTGGAAGTCAGCGCACGCGACTGCTCCACCACGCGCGTGCCGACAGCGACCGCCCGCTCGGGCTCATCGGTGAGGAAGAGCGCGCTGCACAAGCCGACCTCGTTCAGGACCATGCTGCGGACGTTCGCCGGGCCGAAGGCGACAATCGCCTCTTCGACGCTCCGCACCGCCTGTGCCGCGTGCGTTCCGGCCTGCCGGGCCATGTCGCGGTACACGCGACCGTACTGAGCTAGCAGCTCGCCACGGTCGTAGAAGGCCATCCAGGTCGGCTCACGTCCGGGATCCACACGCTCGAACTGATCACTCGCCTGACCGAGGAGGGTCAGCGCGCTTCGGTGGTCGCCGAGTGCGGCTGTCGAGGCGGCCTCCGCGCCCCAGAGCAGCGCCTTCACGGCCGGGGTCGCCCGGGATCCCAGCTGAGTCTGCGCCAGCCGCAAAGCGGCCAGAGCGTCCTGGTTGTGCCGAAGGTGTTGTAGCTGCTTGGCCTGCGAATAGCGGATCAGGGCCGCCAGTGGTGCATCGTCAGCGGAAATCGCGGCCCGCTCGCCGGCGGCGAAATGCCGCTGAGCGTCCGCGTGCCGGCCGGCGTCCAGCGCGGTCCAGCCGGCCAACTGACGCGCCGCCGCGACCGCCGCGACCAGGCGAGGTGTCAGCCCGGGCGCGTGCGACCAGTCGAGCATGCGGTACACCGACTCCGCGAAGCGAGCGACCTCCCGATAGAGCAGGCCGCCACCGCATTCGTAGTCGACCGACCGGTAGAGCTCCAGGACCGCATTCAGCCGAGAGACGTCCGCACTGCCGATACGCCGGGGCCGGAGCTGCTCAGCGACCCCGACCAGCCCGGCTCCTGCTGACACTGCGGCGATGCCGGCCAGGAGGGTTCGCCGGCCCAGGTCTGGTGTTGCGCGGATCCCGTCGGCCGGAGCACTGGCCGGAGAGTCTGGACCGACTGAGAACCAGAGAGAACCCGGCGGGATGCGGAGCACTGTCGCCCAGTGCGTCAGCCGGTCGAGATGCACCAGGGCTGGCCCGTTCTCGATCCGGCTCAACTGTGCCTGCGTGATCCCCAGCCACCCCGCGACGACGCTCTGCGGCAGCGGGCTCCGCCCGTGGTACGGGTGGTGGCGGTACGCCCGGATCACCTGCCCGAGATGCCGCCGGGCCAGCGCCGTCCGTACCGGTTCATGGTCCCAGAACGAGTCGGGTACGGCGGGCGGCGTGCTGAGGCGGTCGCGTTCGGCGGCCTGGCAGGGCGCGCAGCGTCCCGTGCTGTTGTCGCGCGCCAGGCGGCCGCCGCAGCGGGGGCAGTTCGCAGGTGTCACCGGCAACCTCGCCGTTCGCGGAGAACCTGTGTCCGAAGTCGAGCCTAGCCATTCAACCCGTTCCGGAGCGGCCCGGTATACGCACCGTGTATATCGCCCGGTGTTCCGTGACGGTGACGGAGTGTATGCGGCGTGTGCATGGCGGCCACGATCATCAGGGCATGCGCCGTCTGCCGAGAAGGGCTGAGGGTCGGCGCATGGCCCGGGGCGGGTGCTGGGCTCCGGTGGTATCGCGTCCCCCGATCGCGGCTCCCGCCGTCCCCGCCCGCCCCGGCGCCACTCCACCAGACCCGACCCCGGAGGCGCCTGCCGATGTCCGCCGTACTCGCCGATTTCCCCGTACACACCCCGGTCACCGACGAGGAACTGCTAGTCGCCGCGCTGGCCGTGCGCGTACACGTACCCGAGCACTGGCCGCAGGGGCCGCTGTGCCGCAGCGAGCGCGTTCCGTACCCCTGTCGGCTGGCCCGGTGGGGGAGGGCGACGCTCGCCGCGGCCGGGCTGCCCGACGAGGCCGTGGCGACCGGGGCGGTGGCGTCGTGATCTACGTGACCGGGGAGCAGGTGCAGGCGTACCACGTGCGCAGCGCCGTCTTCGACACCCGCTGGCGTGGGCTGGACCCGGCGCAGGTGCACGACTACCTGTGCCGGGTCGCCGACGAGATGGACCGGCTGCACCGGGAGCTGACCACCACGCGCACCGAGTCGGAGCGGGTCCGCCAGGCGCTGCGGCAGTGGCAGTCCCGCCACAACGGCTGCCGGCGGCGCGGGCACGATGAGTGAGCCGCGCTGGATCATCCACCTGCCGACCACGCTGACGTGCCGGGACGTCGCCGCCGAGCTGGCCGCCGCGCTCGCCCGGTCGCTCGGGCACCTGGACGCCGTCGACTTCGGCGAGACGACGCTCAGCGAGGAGGACGCGCAGCACCTGCGATACCGGGTCTGGTGCGACGTACGGCTGCCCGGCGGCGGGCGCTGCGGACTACGGGACGGTCACGGCGGGTCGTGCGGGGCGGCGGAACTGCGGTGAGCCCGGCGCTGGTTCGGCGTGTCGATCGATGAACGTCCTGGTGACGGGCTGGTCCGCTGGGAGCGATCCCAAGGAGGGTGACCATCCACACGGTACGGTCGCTACACTCCCCGAAAACGCCCGGAACCGCCCACGGACTCTGGAGAAGCCTGTGACCCGCGACAAGGCCGCACCGCCCGGAATCGACGTCACCGTTCCCAGCGTGGCCCGGGTCTACGACTACTTCCTGGGCGGCAAGGACAACTTCGAGGTCGACCGGAAGGTCGCCGAGCACGCCCTGCGGATCACGCCGGACGGGCCGGCCGCCGGTCAGGCGAACCGGGCGTTCCTGCGCCGGGTGATCCGTCACCTCGTGACCGAGGCGGGCATCGACCAGTTCCTCGACATCGGGTCGGGGCTGCCCACCCAGGGCAACGTGCACGAGGTCGCCGTCGAGCACAACCCGGCCGCCCGCGTCGTGTACGTGGACAACGACCCGATCGTCCTGGCGCACGGGCGGGCGCTGCTCGCCGCGGAGGGCACCGCGACGGTGATCCAGGCCGACATCCGGGAGCCGGAGGAGATCCTCAACGACCCGGACGTCCGCCGGTTCCTCGACTTCGACCGCCCGATCGGGCTGCTGCTGTTCGCGATCCTGCACCACATCGGCGACGACGAGGATCCGCGATCGGTGGCGGCGGCGCTGATCGACGCGCTGCCGTCCGGCAGTTACGTCGCGATCTCGCACTTCCGCGACCCGGGTGAGCGGGATCCTGAGGGCTCCCGCAAGGCCCGCGAGGTCGAGCGGGTGTTCAACGAGTCGCTCGGTACCGGCCGCTGGCGTACCGACGAGGAGATCCTCGCGTTCGCCGACGGGCTGACGCTGCTGGAGCCGGGCCTGGTACCGCTGGCCGAGTGGCGTCCGGACCCGGACGCGCCCGCCCCGGAGCAGACCGACACCTACCACACCTTCGTCGGCCTGCTCGCCCGCAAACCATAGGCGGTACGAGGCCGCAAGTGGGTGCGGACACTTGTCGGCCAGCACCGGCGGTGGCTGGTACAGGACCAGGTGGTCGATCTCTGCCCAGGGCAGCAGCCGGTTCAGCTCGGCCGTCCGGACGGTCAAGCCTTCGAGGCCGATGTGGAACCGGAACGGCCGGACCGCCTCGACGACGCCCGCGACGCCGGCGAGCATGACGAGCCCGCCGAGGATCAGCCCGCCGATCATTCGAAGGGTGCTCCCGCCCAGCCCGAACAGCACCATGCAGAGACCGAACGGCAGCAGGACGAAAGCGATGACACAACCGATGCGACTGCGGCGAAGGTCCATCGTCTCGCCTGCGATTCCCCCGTCGTCCCTGACGGAGAGTGTGGCAGCCGGGTGCAAGGTGATCGATGGGTGGTGATCTCCCTGGCGTCGCCGCGCGGTCCTGCCCCGTGGCGTGTTAAGAAGGGGCCCCGCCTCTACCGGAGACGTTAAAAGGGGGCCCTTCCTTGCACGAAGCCGAGCAGGTGATCCAGCGTGTGCTGCGGGATCTGCGCGACGGCACGCATCGCGGCGTCGTCGTGGACTCGCCTCCCGGTGCCGGGAAGTCGACCCTCGTGGTCCGTGCCGCCGTCGAGACCGCCGCCACCGGCGACCCGCTGATGATCGTGGCGCAGACCAACGAGCAGGTGGACGACCTCATCGAGCGGCTGGGCCGCAGGGCGCCGGAACTGCGCGTCGGGCGGCTCTCCGCCACCGACTACCGGCCCACCGAGCGGGTCAACGCCCACCCGGCGGTCCGGGTCGCGGCGAAGGTCGCCGACCTGGGCGGGCCGGCGGTGACCATCGGTACGGCGGCCAAGTGGGCCACCGTCACCGAGGGGAGTTGGCCGTGGGCGATCGTGGACGAGGCGTACCAGATGCGCGCCGACGCGCTGCTGCGCGTGGCGGGGCGGTTCGAGCGGGCCCTGTTCGTCGGCGACCCCGGTCAGCTCGATCCGTTCAGCACCGTCGAGACGTTCCGCTGGACCGGCCTGACCTGGGATCCGATGCAGTCGGCGGTGGCCACGCTGCTGCGGCACAACCCGGAGCTGCCGGTGCACCGGCTGCCGGTGTCGTGGCGGCTGCCCGACTCGGCCGCCCCGGTGGTGTCCGCCGCGTTCTACCCGTTCACCGGGTTCCGCGCCGGGACCGGGCCGGCCGACCGGGCGCTGACGTTCACCGAGCCCGGTGCGGGTGACGCCTACGACGCCTCCGTCGAGGTGGCCGCCGCCACCGGCTGGGCGTTGCACGAGCTGCCGGCCCGGCACACCGTGCGTACCGACGGAGAAGCGGCCGCGGCCTGCGCGGAGCTGGCACTGCGGGTGCTGCGGCGCGGCGCGGTCGCGGTGAGCGAGGCCGCGCCCGGCGGTGCGCCGGTCACCGCGGACCGGATCGCCGTCGGGGCCGCGCACCGCGACCAGGTCGCGGCCATCCGGTCCCGGCTGGGCGCGGCCGGGGCGGGCATCACGGTGGACACCGCCAACCGGCTCCAGGGCCGGGAGTACGACGTGACGATCGTGCTGCACCCGCTCTCCGGGCGACGTGACGCCACCGCGTTCCACCTGGAGTCGGGGCGGCTGTGCGTGCTGGCTTCGCGGCACCGGCACGCCTGCGTGGTGGTGGCGCGGGCCGGGATCGGCGAGCTGCTCGACGCCTATCCGTCGACCGAGCGGGTGCACCTGGACGTGCCGGTGAAGTTCCCGGACGGCTGGGAGGCCAACCAGACGGTACTGACCCACCTCGATGCCCACCGGGCGTGACGAGAGGGCCGTCGCGGCATGACCGGCGGACCGTTCGGATCTTCCGGCGGTCCCGGCCGGTGGGCACGATGGCCGGATGTACCCTCACGATCCCTATCAGCAGGATCCGTACCAGCACCAGCCGTACCAACAGCAGCCGTACCCGCAACAGCCGCACTATCCGCCGCCGGCGTTCGTGGAGCAGCCGAGCGAGGGGATGGGCAGGTGGGCGATCGTCCTGTGGGTCATGGTGCCGGCGCTGCTGGTGATCCTGTGCTGTGCCGGATGTGTCGTCTCCGGGTTCGCGGGCGGGTTCATGGAGGGCTTCAACGAGGGCTATTCGTCGTCGTAGGTGGCAGGCCGGTGGTACACCGCCACCCTCGGCGCGCGGGGCTGGCGGCGGTGCGTTAGACAGAGATCATGACCGCGAGCGTGCTGCAGTGGCTGGTCGGGGGTGTGGTGGCGGTGGCCGCCGGTTTCCTCGCCGTGTTGCTGCCCCGGCGCCGTGCCCGGGCCGAGGGGCGGCGGGTCGCCTGGTCGTCGGCGCGGGCGGCGATCCACGATGCCACGGTGAGCCGGGACGCGTCCCTGACGGCGGTGCCGGAGGCCGAGCGTCTGCTGGCCCGCGCCGAGCTGCTCGCCGCCGCACGCGGTGGCGCCGACGCGGCCCGCGCGGCGGCGGAGCACGCCCGCCGCGCCGACGGGCTGTGGCGGGCCGGGCGATGACGAGGGTACGCCGGGAGCTGCTGCGCTGGTCGCTGCTGGCCGCCGCGGCGACCGTGCTCGTGGTGTTCCTGGTGGCGCAGCGGCAGAGCGTGGAGGTCAGCTACGGGCGTTCCCCGTCGACCGCCGCGCTGCCGGAGGGCTCGGCCGGGGAGTTGAGCGACGCGAGCGTGCCCTCGGTCGAGGAGATGACCGCGCTGGTCGCGGCCGATCCGGTGGTCCGGCTGCCGGGCGCTGTCGCGCGCTGGGACGAGCAGCGGGTCCGGGCCGCCATCGGTGACCGTGGCACCCGCATCCTGGTCGCCCCGCCCGGTCTCGACGAGGCCGAACGCCGGCGGGTGAAGGACGTGGAGAGCGCCGGGATCCGGATCGTCGGCACCGAGGTCAGCGGTGGCATCTACGTGGCCTCGCCGGACGACCTGCCGGGCTGGCGGGCCCGGTTCGCCACCGCCGACGTGACCGGCCCGCTGCTCACGCTGCTGGCGACGCTGCACGACCAGCCGACCCCGCCGGACGGCGACGACCTGCGCTGGCGGGAACCGACCGGCCCGGAACTGGCCCCGGTGGTCACCGCGTTGCGCGCCACCGGCCGGTACGTGGGCACCGGCGCCTCGCTGCCCCGGCTGCCGGAGAAGGCGGCGGGCGCCGCGTTCCCGGACGGCGCCTGGTTCGTGGTGCTGCCCGTCCAGCCGTACGGGGAGCCGCTGCCCGCGTACGGGCCGGCGCTGCACCGGCTCGCCCCGGACCAGCCGCTGGTGGTGATGTACGGCGACTGGATCGAGTACCACGGTCCGGGTGCGGCGTCGTTCGCCGAGGTCGCCGCCGCGAGCTTCTACGCCCAGTTCGGCGGGCGGCTCGGCCGTTACGCCTATCCCCAGCAGAACGTGCTCGGCGCGTATCTGGCCCAGGTGACCGACGTGCGGTACGCGGGGCTGTTCGACCGCCCGCTGCCGTACCGGCCGTTCGACCCGCTGCGGGTGGCGTTGCCGGCGCTGCCCTGGCTCTTCGCCGGGTGCGTGGCGGGTTTCGTGGTGCTGTCGATCCGTACCGTGCGGGGGTCCGGCCGCCGTCGGGCCGACGTCGGTCCCGGTGGCACGCCGGCCCGGCTGGCCGGGCTCTCCGCGCTGGCGGTGGAGTTGTCGCTGCTCACCGACGCGCGTAGCGACCCGGCGCTGGTCCGGGGCGTGGGCCGGTTGCGGGCGGCCCGGGACGCCTTCGACGACGGGTTGCCGGACCGGCACGTACGCGATCTGCTCGCCGACGCGGCGGCCGAGCTGGACGACGTGGCCCGGGAGGTGCGGATGCCCGGCTACCGGCCGGACGTCTACCTGCGGGCGAGGCTGTCGTGAGCCGCGTCGCGACCCGTCCGGAGCGGGCGGCGGCCCGTCGTGGCGCGGCGGCGACCGGCCCGCGCCGGCTGCTGGGCCGCCTGGTCGGTACCGCGTTCGGCCGGGCGGTGCTGGCCTGCCTGGCGCTGGCCGGCTGGGCGCTGTGGACCAGCGGCATCCTGGACGGGCCGGTGGCGCGGCAGGTACGCGGCTCCTCGGTCTACGCGGCGCCCGGGGTGGACCTGGACCGGGCCGCCGCCGAACGGGTCGTCGGCAACCGGCGGCTGGTGGTGCTGATCATGGAGCCGGGCGCCGACCTGCGGGAGGCGTGCGACGACACCGAGCGCGCCACGCAGGGCACGCTGGTGCTGGCGATGAGCCGCGACGGTGATGACTGGGACACGTACGGCTGCTCCCGCCTGGGCGGCGACGGCCCGCGTGACCTCGGGCGGGCCGTGGTCGTCGAGACCACGATCGGCCGGGGCGCTGACGCGTTCGTGGACCGGCCGGTCGAGGCGCTGAAGGTGATCGTGCTCAACTACGACCGGCTGGTCCGGGCCGGTCTGGTGCCGGACGGTGCTCGTACCATCAGCCCGTCGTTGCCCCGCTATCTGCTGGCCGGCGGCGCGGTGGCCGGGGTCGTCGCCGGTGCGGCGGTGCTCTGGTTCGGTGGGCGGCGGGCCGGTCGGCTGGCCGACGCGCGGCGGGCCGGGCGGGACGCGCGCGCCGACGAGCGGGCCGCGCTCGGGGCCGCCACCGCTGTTCTCGCCCAGCAGATCATCGACTTGGACGGGCGCGCCGGGCCGGTCGCCCCGGCGTACCGGCGGCTGGCCGCCGACTACGTCGGCCTGCTCGACGACGTGTCCGGCGTGGACGGCGGTGCCGAGTCGCTCCGCCGGCTCCGGGAGCGGGTCGAGGAGCTGAGCGGCCGCGCGGCGGATCTCGCCGACGACGCGACGTCCGGCCGGCGCGCGGACCGGCCAGGCGGCGGGAGGCCGGACAGGACGGGAGCCGGGAAGTCCGGCAGGCCGGCGACCGGGCGGCCGGACAAGGCTGCGGCCGGGAAGCCCGGCAAGGCGGCGGCCGGTGCGGCGGGGAAGGGCCGGACGCGCGGACGGGGCCGGCGGTGACCCGCCGACCCCGTCGTCAGGCGTCGTCAGCGCTGCGCGCCCACCGTCGAGGCGGCCGGCCAGCTGCCGGTGAAGACCTGGGCGGGCGTCGCGCTGCGGGCGGCGAAGCCGAACAGCGAGTCGACCCGGGCGGCCTCGGCGGAGCTGGGGTACGGGTTGGTGCAGCTCGTACCGGCGCTGCCGCCGGACATCAGGAGGGCGCAGTTGCCGTTGTAGTTGTCCGGCAGGCCGAGGATGTGGCCGATCTCGTGCGTCATGATGCGCAGCGGCGAGTACTGCTGGGCCTGGTAGTAGTCGATCACCACGCGGCCGTTGCCGAGGCTGGTGCGCTGGGCGTACGAGCCACCGCCGTAGGTGTAGGTGATCCGCAGGTTGGACCCGCACTGGGCCATGTTGATGTTGTTCGTGTAGTTGTTCCAGATCGCCGCCGCCTGCACCGCCGTGTTGGCGAACGGGCCGGCCTGGCTGATGTTGTAGCAGACGTTGCGGACGGCGGCGGAGGCCGGAGCCGGGTTGACGGCTACCGCGCCGAGCGCTGCCAGCGTCGCGGCCGCGAGGGTGGCGAGGATCCGGGACAGCTTGGGCTTACGCATGGTTCGCACTCCTTGGGATGGGGGGTGAGCGGAACGCCGCCAGCCTATATATCGGCAATCATCGATATCAAGCGTTGCGGTGAACTGACCGGGCTCGATCATCCGTACCCCTGGTCGTGCGGACCACGGAGCTGGTGACCTGTTCCCGCGAGCCTTCCGACCGGCTCGGCCCGGTCGCCGTGCGCGCGGCGGTGCACCGCTGGCTGCGGCTGATCGCGGCCGACGCGGAGCTGGCGCCGTACCTGATCGGGGTGGACCGCCGGCGGCTCGCCGCGCTGCTCACCGCCCGGCTGGACGCGGCGCTGCGCGGGATGGGGCGGAGTCCGGACGGCGGGCCCGCGGACGCCGCTGGGCCGGTCCTCGGTGGACCGCGGCGGTCGCCGCTGACCGGGGAGCAGTGCTGGCGCGTCCTGGACTACCTGGCCGCCGCGCTCTGGGCGCTCGACCTGCCGGCGGCGACTGTCGTGCACGCGCAGCGGGCCGTGGCCGGGTTGCTCCGGGCCTGACCGTCCGTCCGGACGGGTGGTGCGTGAACCGGGCACAGGAACAGTCGTTCACGCCGCCGGGTATCCCCGGTTTTCCTGTCGGCCTCCCGTCACGCAGGGTGTTTTTCTGATCGCTTCCGGTCGATACCGTCAGGCCACTGCCGTCGACGAAGGGCCGACGATGAACGACAACGGACAACCGCTCGACCGTCGGCGACTGCTCGCCGGCGCGGCGGCGGCCTCGGCGGTCACCGTGACCGGCCTGGCCGTCGCCTCCACCACCGGTGCCGCGGCGGCCGCTCCGAGCCGCCCCGCGACGCCGCTCGTCACCCGGGACCGCATCGCCGCCGCCGCGCTGCGCGCGCCCGACGGGTCAGCGCTCCCGGTCGCCGTCCAGGCCGACTTCCACGCCCGGCTCGCCGCCTGGCTGGCGTTCTGGTCGGCGAACTCGCCGTCGGCCTGGAGCGCGCCGGTGCAGGTGGTCGCCCGGATCGAGGCGGCCGGCGACGCGCTGGTCCTGCACGCCATCCGGCACCGCCGCGACGACGACGAGCTGCGCGCCGGCTTCGCCGCCGGCCGGCGGGACGCCACCCACCTGGCCACGCTGGCCAGCCTGCACCACCACTTCCCGAGCGTGCGGGTCCGCCCGGACGGCACGATCCGGGTCGCCGACGGACCCGCCGGGTTCACCGGCGCGCCGGAACAGGTCGCCTTCGCGGTCGCGGCCTGCCGCGAGCTGTGGGGCGACGCGGCGGCGACCGCCGGCCGCTGGGCGGAGCACGCCGCTCGGGTGCTCGCCCGTGCCGGGCACCGCATTGACGCCGCCTCGCACGCCGGCTGGGCGGCCTTCACCCGCACCAGCCTGCGTCGCGGGCTGGGCACCGAATCGTACGAGTGACCGGAGGAAGCACATGGCCCGCAACGAGTTCCGCTTCGTGGTCGACGGCGTCGACCTGAGCCCCGAGCAGCAGACACTGATCGCCGCGGAGATCCAGAAGGCCGGCCTGGCCGCGCTGCGTACCGCCGACGCCAAGCTGACCAACCCGCTGACCGTCGGCCACGGCAACATCAAGCTGCGCCCCGAGTGGTACGGCCTCTGGGTCATCGACGGCCCGTTCGCCCAGGAGCTCGGCCAGAAGATCAACGACATCGGGTTCTGGATCCAGCGGTGACCGACACCACCCGGCCGGCCGGCACGCCGGAGCGGATGTGCCCGAGCACCCCGGCGTCGAACGCCACTGTGTTCCTCGGCATGATCACTCCGGCGGGCCGGGTGGCCTACGTGACCCCGGCCGCACCGGCCGAGGTGGCGCTCGCCGGGCTCGGCGGCTCCGACGAGCCGATCGAGTCGCGCGCCCGGCTCGCCGGCCCGTGCGTCACCTCGTCCTGCGGCTTCTGGACCGGCTCGCACTGCGGGCTGGGCGCCCGGATGGCCGCCTCGTACGCCGAGACCGCGCCGCCCGCGGAGGAGACGCTGCCGAAGTGCGCGATCCGGCGTACCTGCCGGTGGTTCGCCGAGCAGGGACCGGCCGCCTGCCCGGCGTGCGCGCACGTCGTCACCGACGCGCGGCTCTGAGCGGCCCCCTCTTTGTCAGACCTTTCGACTAGCGTCGTGAGGTCATGGAGCCGCGGTTCGGGCCGGAGATCATCGGGCGGGAGCATCCCGCCGCGCTGCTGCGCGCCGAGGTGGCCCGGCTGGTCGACAGCCACGGCGGTCTCGTCCTGGTCACCGGCGAGCCGGGCATCGGCAAGACCACGCTGGTCTCGGCCGCCGCCGACGAGGCCCGCCGCGCCGGAGCACTGGTGCTCGGCGCCGCCTGCTGGGACTCCGACACCGCCCCCGACTACTGGCCCTGGGTGCAGGTGTTGCGGCGGCTGGCCCGGTCCGCCGACGACCCGCGCGGCGTGCGGGAGGCGGCCGGCGCCGGCCTGGCGGCACTGCTGGGCGAGCACGCGGCCGGCGACACGACCGAGCCGGGTGACGCCGGGCGGGCCGAGTTCGACAGGCACGACGCGGTGACCGCCGCCCTGGTCGCCGTCGCCCAGCACCGGCCGGTCACCGTGGTCCTCGACGACCTGCACTGGGCCGACCCGGCGTCGCTGCGGCTGCTCCAGTTCGTCACCCAGCACGCCTGGTTCGAGCGGCTGCTGCTGATCGGCACCTACCGGGACGCCGAAGTCGAGTCGGTCGAGCACCCGCTGCGGCCGTGGCTGCTGCCGCTCACCGCCAAGGCCACCACCGTCACGCTCGCCGGGCTCGACCGCGCCGAGGTGGCCGCACTGATGGCCCGTACCGCCGGCCGGGAGCCCGCCGCGAGCCTGGTCGACGAGGTGCACCGGCGCACCGGCGGGAACCCGTTCTTCGTGGAGCAGACCGCCCGGCTGTGGCACACCCACGGCCTCACCGACACCGTCGCTCCCGGCGTACGGGAGGTGGTGCGCCGCCGGCTCGACCAACTGCCCGCCGGAGTGGTCGAAGCGCTCACAGTGGCCGCGGTGCTCGGCCGCGAGTTCGACACAGGGACGCTCGCCGCCTGCGTACCCGCTCCGGTCGCACAGGTCGACCGGCTGCTCGGCCGCGCCGCCGCGGCCCGGCTGGTGCTGCCCCGCGACGGCGGACGATTCGTCTTCGTGCACGACCTGGTCCGCGAGACCCTCTACGACGGACTGGCCGACGGTGAACGGCGGGCCCGACACGCGGCTGTGGTCCGGGCCGTCGACCGGTCGGACGCGCTGGCCGGCACGCTCAGCCCGGCCCACCTGGCCCGGCACGCCTGGCTGGCCGGCGCCGAGCTGACGTCGCAACGCGCCGGTGACCTGCTGCTGGCCGCCGCCCGCGATGCCGGGGGCCGGATCGCCGTGGACGAGTCGGTACGCCACTACCGGCGCGCGCTGGAACTGACCGGCGAGCCCGGCCGGCGGGTCCGGGTACTGCTGGAACTGGCCGGGCTGCTGCACCACGCCGGCCCGCCCGCCGAGGTCGAGCGGCTGCTGGCCGAGGCCGCCGCGCTGGCCCGGGAGCTGCCCGATCCCGGCGTGCTGACCCGGGTGGCGCTCATCGCGCACCGGCAGCACTCCGCCACCCGCCGCCGGCTCGACGCCGCCGAACTGGTCCGCGAGGCGTACCGGCGGTTGATCGCGGACCCGGAGCCGGAGCGGCCGGTACGCGCGCTGGTCACCGACCTGATCACGGCCACCGAGACGCTCGCCCGGCACGGCCGCGACGACGAGGCGCTCACCTTCAGCCTGTGGGCCCGCCACGACACCACCTGGGGGCTCGGCACCGCGCAGGAACGGGCCGTGGTCACCGCCGAGATCCGGGAGGTGGCCCGCCGCGGCGGCGACCGGGAGACCGAGCTGTGGGCCACGGCGCTGCGCTGGGTCGCGTTGCTGGAGCTCGGTGATCCGGGCTACCGGCACGAGCTGGCCGCGTTCGTGACCGGTGCGCAACGCGGTGACGTGGCCCGGCAGCGGGTGGCGGCGACAGCGGACAGCGCGATCATCGCGGCGTTCCAGGGTGACCTCGCCGCCGCCGAGGCGTGCTTCGCCGAGGCGGAGAGCTACCGCGAGTCGGCGCACTCCGACCACGCGTTCATGACGCACCACATGCGCTGGTCGGTGCTGCTGTTGTACGGCCGCGTCACCGAGGCCGAGGCGGTGCTCGACCGGATGGGTGCCGCGCACCCGCAGGCCGAGCTGCTCCGGGCGATCACCGCCGCCGAGCGCGGCGACGCGGCCACGGTGCTGCGGCTCACCGCCGCGATCGAGGCCGCCGGCACCGCGTACCCCCGGTCGGTGTCGCCGCTGTGGCTGCGCCTGCGGTCGCAGGCGGCGGCCGTGGACGGCGACCCGGTCCGGTGCGCGGAGGTGCGGGCCGCTCTGGCCCCGCACCGCGGGCAGTGGACGGCGGCGTTGTTCGGGTGCGACATCGGCGGCCCGGTCGACCTGTGGCTGGCCGTGGTGGACGCGGCCGCGGGCCGGTGGGACGACGCGATCGACTGTTACACGGCGGCGCGGGAGGCCGCGGACCGCCTGGGCGCCCGGCCCTGGTCGGTGCTGGCCCGGGCCGGGCTGGTGGGCGCGCTCGCCGGGCGCGACGGGCCGGGCGACGCGGCCGAGGCGTGGCGGCTGCGGACCGAGACGGTGGCCGAGGCGCGGGCGCTGGGCATGGCCCAGGTGGTGGACCGGCTGGGCGCGACGGAGCCCGCCCCGGCGGCGGCCTCCACAGTGGTCGCGCCGGTGGCGGCCCGGCTCGGCGCGGGCGCGCCGGCTCTGGTCGCCGCGTCGTCGCAGGCGGGCCGCCGCGCCGCGTCGGGTCTGTCCCGGGCAGGTGTGGTCCATGGGAAAGCGCGGCCGCCGGACCCCGTCGTGGCAGGCGCGGCCGTGGTCCGGCCGGAGTTCCGGCCGGACGGGCCGGTGTGGCGCCTCGCGTACGACGGCGTCGTGGTGCACCTGCCCGACGCCAAAGGGCTGCACGACCTGCGGCTGCTGCTGAGCCGGCCCGGCATGGACGTGCCCGCCGTCGAGTTGCTCGACCCGGCGGCGGGCCCGGAACTCGTCGCCGCGCGCCGCCTCGGCGCCGATCCGGTGCTCGACGACGAGGCGAAGGCCCGCTACCGCCGGCACCTGCGGCGGCTCGACGACGAGATCGACCGGGCGGCGGCGCGCGACGACGGGCGGCGGCTGGCCGAGCTGGACGCCGAGCGCGCGGCGCTGCTCGACCAGTTGCGGGCCGCCGCCGGCCTGGCCGGGCGCAGCCGGCGTCTCGGCGACCAGGCGGAACGGGCGCGCAAGGCGGTGACCGGGCGGATCCGGGACACGCTGCGCCGCATCGGCGAGCGGCATCCGGCGCTCGCCGCCCACCTGCGTGAGTCGGTCACCACCGGCGGCGCCTGCCGCTACCGGCCGGCCGAGCCGGTGCCCTGGCGGCTCTGACCGACGAGGTGGCGGGGCCGCGTGGACCCCGCCACCGTGTCACGTCAGCGCCGGTTGTAGCGGTACATGGTCAGCGTGCCGAACACGACCACGAAGAGGGCGCTCCAGAGCAGCATCCACATGGTGCTCGGGCCGTCCATCGTGCCGGCCATCGCGGCACGGACCGAGGTGACGAGCTGGGTGATCGGGTTGACCTTGACGAACGCCTGCAGCCAGCCGGGCATGGTGGACGGGTCGACGAACACGTTGCTCAGGAACGTCAGCGGGAACAGCACCATCATGCTGGTCCCCATCACCGACTTCTCGCTGCGCAGCACCAGGCCGAAGAACGTCCACACCCAGGAGAACGCGAACGAGAAGACCACCAGCAGCCCGATCCCGGCCAGCACCCCGAGCAGCCCGCCGTCGGGACGGAAGCCGAGCACCACGCCCACGGTGAGGATGACCACGGCGGCCAGGACGTAGCGCAGCACGTCACCGAAGATCATCCCGACGAGCGCCGCCGGCCGCCAGACCGGCAGCGTACGGATCCGGTCGAAGACGCCCTTCTCGATGTCGCTGTTCAGCCCGATCCCGGTGTACATGGTGATCATCACGACGCTCGTGACCATGATGCCGGGCAGGAAGAACTGGAGGTACGCACGCGGGCTGTCGGCGAGCGCGCCACCGAACAGGTACGTGAACATCAGCACCATGATGATCGGGAACGCGGTCACGTCGAACAGCTGCTCCGGCACGTGCTTGATCCTCAGCAGCGCGCGCCAGCCGAACGTCAGCGACGCCGACAGCGCGCTGGGCCGGGCCGGCCGCTCGGCCGGAGCGAGCACCGTGGCCAGCGCCTCGGTGGACGGCATGTAGACGGACGGCGCCCGCCCGGTGGTGATCGCGGTGTCGCTCATCGCGCCGCCTCCAGTTCGTCGTCCCGCTCGTCCGCCGGGACGGCCGGGTGGTCGGTCAGGGCCAGGAAGACCTCGTCCAGGCTGGGCTGGCCGAGGGAGAAGTCGTCCACCACGATGCCGGCGGCGGCCAGCTCACCGAGCGCCCGCGCCGCCTGCGTACCGGCCTCCAGGTCGGTGCCGTCCTCGCCGACGCGGGCGGTCAGCGCCGCCGGGTCCGCGGCCAGCTGCACCGGTACGCCGAGCGACGCCCGCAGCACCTGCTCGGCCTGCGGCCGCTGCTCCGGATCGCGCAGCCGGATGTGGACGCTGCCCGCGCCGATCGACGCCTTCAACTCGCCCGGGGTGCCCTCCGCGATCACCCGGCCGTGGTCGACCACAGCGATCCGGCCGGCGAGCTGATCCGCCTCGTCCAGGTACTGCGTGGTCAGCAGCACCGTCGTGCCGTACGCCACCACCGCCCGCACGATCGCCCACACCTGGTTGCGACTGCGCGGGTCCAGCCCGGTGGTGGGCTCGTCGAGGAACAGCAGATCCGGGGTGTTGAGGATGCTCGCGGCGATGTCGATGCGCCGCCGCATCCCGCCGGAGTACTTCTTCACCTGCCGTCCCGCCGCATCGGTCAGCCCGAACGCGGCGAGCAACTGCTCGGCCCGGACCCGGGCGCCCGCCCGGCCCAGCCCGAGCAGCCGGCCCAGCAGGACCAGGTTCTCCGCCCCGGTCAGGTCCTCGTCCAGCGAGGCGTACTGGCCGGTCAGGCTCACCCGGGAGCGCACCGCGTCGGCGTCACGCACCACGTCGTGCCCGAAGACCCGGGCCGTGCCGCCGTCCGGGCGCAACAGCGTCGCCAGCACCCGTACGGCGGTGGTCTTCCCGGCGCCGTTCGGGCCCAGCACGCCGTACACGGTGCCGGCGGGAACCCGCAGGTCCAGCCCGTCGAGTGCCCGGGTCGAACCGAAGGACCGGACCAGGCCCTCGGCCTCGACGGCCAGGCCGGTGTTCCGGTTGCTCATGAATCGCTACCTCTCGTCGTCGATGTCCTCGACAGGCGGCGTGCCGCCAGACCGATCGCCTGTTTCAACGAGGCCGGGAAGCTGTGGTGGTGTGCCGGCCTCACCCTAAGGGCGCCAGACGGCCCGCCAGATCCGATCTGGCGGTGGCGATTCCGTTGACCGGCCGGGCCCGGCGGCGTGTCGGCCGCCCGGCTCGGCGCCGGTCAGCGTGCCGAGTCCAGCCGGGT
Source organism: Micromonospora sp. WMMB482 (assembly GCF_019038635.1). Taxonomy (NCBI): domain Bacteria; kingdom Bacillati; phylum Actinomycetota; class Actinomycetes; order Micromonosporales; family Micromonosporaceae; genus Micromonospora; species Micromonospora sp. WMMB482. The sequence continues at coordinate 3,574,357 of NZ_JAHOPD010000020.1, forward strand.
CCGCTGCTCGGCGGTCAGCTCCAGGTCGACGGCGGCCAGGCTCTCCTCCAGCTGCGCCACCGACGAGAAGCCGACGAGCGGGACGGACGGCTGCTCCCCGCCCATCAGCCAGGCCAGCACCACCTGGTTCACGGTGGCGCCGGTCTCGTCGGCCACCGCCCGCAGCGCCGCCAGCCGGGCCGGGGTGGCGGGCAGCACGTACTCCTCGCCGAGCCGCTCCGGCCGGACGTACGCGCCCTTCAGCAGCGGCGAGTACGCGACCAGCGTGAGCTGCGGCTCCGTGCGCAGGTAGCTGAGCAGGTCGGGGCCGACCCAGCCGACGTCGCCGTCCGGGTCCAGCTCGCTCGGCACGTCCAGGCGCCGGGGCAGGTAGCTGCGGTGGTACTGGAGCACCTCGTACCCGGGCAGGCCGGCCCCGGCGGCGAGCGCGCGGGCCCGCTCGACCCGCCAGGCGCGGTGGTTGCTGGCGCCCAGCAACCCGACGGTGCCCTCGGCGACCAGCTCGGCGAAGCCCTCCACCGTCTCCCGCATCGGGATCGTCCGGTCCTCGATGTGGGCGTAGAGCAGGTCGATCCGCTCGACGCCGAGGCGCTCCCGGCTGCGCTCGGCGGACTCGCGGATCACCTTGGCCGACAGCCCCTCCGGGTTGTCGACGTAGCTGGTGCCGGGCGCGAGCGGACGGGCACCGAGCTTCGTGGCGATGACCACCTCGCCGCCGATGCCGCGGCTGCGCCGCCAGCGGCCGAGCAGCTCCTCGCTCTCGCCACCCTGGCCCCCGTTGTGCCAGAAGGCGTAGTTGTCCGAGGTGTCGATGAAGGTGCCGCCCGCCTCGACGTACCGGTCGAGGATGGCGAACGAGGTGGCCTCGTCGGTGGCGGTGCCGAACAGCATCGCGCCGAGGCTGAGCACGCTGACCTCGCGGCGGGTGGCCGGGTCCGTGCCGATGGTGCGGTAGCGCATGTCTTCCTCCCCGTCGGAGCTTTGCCGGTCACCCTGCCCCTTCGAGTGCGCGCGAAGTCAACAACGGAGGGGCCCCGGGATTCCGGGGCCCCTCCGACGCGTGACGCTCAGCTCGGGATGTAGTCGAACTCGTCCGGGTTCGGGCCGGTCCGGCCGGCCTCGCCCCGGTCCAGCGAGGTGAGCCGCTCCATCGCGGCGTCGTCGAGCGTGAAGTCGAAGATCGCGAAGTTCTCCTCGATCCGCTTCGGGGTGGTCGACTTCGGGAAGACGATGTCGCCGCGCTGCACGTGCCAGCGCAGCACCACCTGGGCCGGGGTCCGGCCGACCTGCTCGGCGACGTCGACGACTGTCGGGTCGCCGAGCACCTTGCCCTGCGCGATCGGCGACCACGCCTCGGTGGCGATGCCGTGCGCCCTGTCGTACGCCCGCACCTCCTCGTTGCCGAAATAGGGGTGCGCCTCGATCTGGTTGACCGCCGGCACCACGTCCGCCTCGGCGGCCAGCCGCTCCAGGTGCGCGACCTGGAAGTTGGACACGCCGATCGACCGGACCGTGCCCGCGTCACGCAGCTCCTCCAGCACCTTCCAGGTGGATACGAAGTCGCCGTCGTAGCGGGTGGGTAGCGGCCAGTGGATCAGGAACAGGTCGAGGTAGTCGAACTTCAGCTCCCGCAGTGACTGCTCGAACGCCTTGCGGGCGTCGTCCGGGCGGTGGAAGCCGTTGTTCAGCTTGCTGGTGACGAAGACCTCGCCGCGGTCCAGCCCGGAGGCGCGCAGCGCCTGACCCACCTCGGCCTCGTTGCCGTACATCTGGGCGGTGTCGATGTGCCGGTAGCCGACCTCCAGCGCGGCGCCGACCGCCCGGGCGGTGTCCTTCGGCTCGATCTGGAAGACACCGAAGCCGAGTTGCGGGATGGTGTTGCCGTCGTTGAGTGCGATGTCGGGAATGCCGTTCTGGGCCATGAGAGCCTCATCTCCGATCGTGCGGTGCCCGGGCGCGTCCGTGCCGACCGCCCCCGGCCGTGCCAACCGGATGTCTCTACCCGCTGGCCACGCTTCTTCACATCGGGGACGAGCGTCAACCCCAGATCGAGCGCGCCCACTCGGGGTGGTCGACGAACGGGTTCCGGTTGCCCTGCCAGCGCTCGTAGATGCGCTGGTTGCGGCGCTTCTCGAAGGCGTCCGGCGGATCCTGGTCGTTCCAGGCCAGCAGCTTCGACAGCCGCCCGAGCCGGGGCGCGGAGCCGTTGGAGACCGAGTCGTTCGGTTCCAGGTCCGGCCAGCCGTCGCCGCCCTCGTACCGGATCGCCATGTAGAGGATCATGCGGGCCACGTCGCCCTTCACCGCGTCGCGCGGCTCGAACGAGTCGGAGTCGGTGTGGCAGCCGGGCGCCTCGGCCACCGCGCCGCCGCCCGCGTCGAAGTCCTTGTTGCCGCGCAACGAGTTGACCGACACGTCCTCCGGCCGCAGGTGGTGCACGTCGGTGCCGGGGCCGGTGGCGGTGCCGAAGTCGCCGTGCGACTTGGCCCAGACGTGCTCCCGGTTCCAGTCGTCCGCGCCGCCGCCGTTGCTGGTCTTGCTCTGCGAGCGTCCGCTGTAGAGCAGGATCACGTTGGCCGGGTTGGCCGGATCCTGGTCGGTGTCCTTGAGCGCGTCCCACACCTGGTCGTAGCTGAGTTTCGTCTGCACCCTGATGATGCCGTGCAGCGCGGTGCGCAGCGCCGGCCCGGTCCTGCCGGCCGCGCTCGCGTAGTACGCGTCCGGCCCGGCGGTGCCGGTCGGGCCCGGGGTCGGCGCGGGACTCGGCGTGGTGCCGCCGCCGAGGCTCATCGCGGTCGGGTTCTTCAGCCCGCCATGGCTGAAGTACGCGGTGAGCGTGCCGGTGGCTGTCACCTGCCGTCCCCGCAGCGACGGGTTGGTGAGCAGCCCGAAGGTGCTCCGCCAGGCGGCCGTCACCTGCACGTACAGCATCCGGGCGGTGCCGGTCTCGCCCGCCTGGTCGGCGAGGGCGATAGCGGTATCGGCGGTGAAGCCGGAGGTGAGCACCGTGGCGGTGGCGGTGGGCTGGCCGATGACGTAGCCGGTGACGGTGGCCGTCCGGCCGTCCTGGGCGGCGAGCGCCTGCGCCACGGTCAGGGGCGTCGCGGCCGACGCGGCGCCGGTCACGCCGAGTGGGATCCCGACCGCGACGGCGAGCACGACCGCCGCGACCAACCGCCCGGGTCGCGAGCGGGTGACGCGCTTGATATTCATGATCAGCGATGCTAGTCGGAATGCGGTGAACTGCGGGAGGTCACCGGGCCAACTTTTCGTCCCGGCCGGCCGCGGAGACCCGCCGGACCAACGGCGTGCCGGTGATCGGTCGCCGGGCGACACGTGGTTCCCGGCGGGCCAGCGCGGCGGGCTCGACGGCGACCGCGCCGCCGACGAGGAGCAGGCCGAACAGGAACTCCGGGTGGCGCGCGGGGCGGACCCGGGCCGGGACGAAACCGTGCTGCCGGCACACGGTCAGCAGGTGTTCGTGCCAGCCGGGCGCGGTGGCCGGTGGCGCGGTGGCGCTCAGGAGGACGCCAGCCGGGCGTAGACGTCGCCGGAACGACCGGCCGGGCGATACGTCTCCAGCAGGCGCACCAGCCCGGCCGCGTCCAGCCACCTGTCACTCGCGAACCGCATGGTCTCCACCGGCGAGTAGTTGTAGCGGTAGCCGCCCGCCGTCGCGCCGAGCCGTTCCACCAGATCCAGCGCGGCCAGCGCGGCGTCGTGCGCGGGCGGCAGGTACTCGAAGGACAGCCCGCGCACCGGACGGCTGAGCCCGGCCAGCACGTCGACCTCGAAGCCCTCGACGTCGACCTTGCAGAACGCCGGTACGCCGTGCCGCGCGATCAGGTCGTCCAGCGTCACCACCGGCACCTCGACCGACCGGTCCCACCGGACGCCGGCGAAGCTCGGATCGGCGGTGACCGACTCGATCCACGAGGACGACATGGTGGAGACCGTCGGCGTCGCGCTGGACAGCTCCAGCCGCGCGCTCCCGGACCGCGCCCCGACGGCTGTCGGCTCGATCATCACGTCGGCGTCCCGCCCGAAGCCCAGGCGCAGCACCCGCAGGCAGTCCGGCTGCGGCTCCACCGCGACCACGCGCGCACCCAACCGCCGCCAGGTACGCACCCGGCCGCCGACGTGGGCACCGATGTCGAAGCCGAGGTCGCCGGGGGAGAGGAACTGCCCGTAGAGCTGCCGGGCGCGCCGGTGCTTGGCCGGCTGACCGTGGTAGACGGCCAGGGAACGGGTGATCCCCCAGGCCCGAGCGAGCATCGTCACGACATCCCTAACTGTGAGTGGTGGGCTTCGGCCCGAACGCGTTCAGGAACCGGTCGCGGAAGGACTCCATCGGCCAGACCGGGGCCTGCGGGTCGGGGTTGAGGCCGTCCTGCCAGCCCCACCCGGCGATGCGGTCGAGCACCGCCGGGTCCTTCGCGACGACGGTGATCGGCACGTCCTTGCCGGCGCCCTCACCGGTGACCGCCCTGGCCGGCTGGTGGTCGCCGAGGAACACGAGCACCAGGTTCTCGTCGCCGTACCGCTGCACGTAGGAGATCAGCGTGCGTAGCGAGTAGACCACCGCCCGCCGGTACCCCTCCCGGGTGCCCTCCGCCGAGCGGTCGGCGCGCGCCGTCCCCTTGTACACCGAGCCGTCGCCGACGTCGTCCCAGTCGACCAGCGGCGGTATCGGCGTCCACGGCACGTGGCTGGACAGCAGCGGGATCTCGGCCATCACCGGGGGGTGACCGGGCGTGCGCTCGATGCGCTGGAACGCCGAGAGCGTGTACTGGTCAGGTGGCGAGGAGAAGCTGAACAGCGGTCCCCGGTAGCCGAGTTCCCTGGCGCCGTACACCTGGTCGGGGGAGAAGAACTCGGCCTCCGGCCACGCCCGGGTGAGCGCCGGCATGACGAGCGAGGTCCGCCAGCCGGCCCGCTTGAACGCGCCGTTGAGGGTCAGGCGGTCGCTGCGCACGAGGTTTGTGTAGCGCAACTGGTTGTCCGCCCGGATGCCGCTCATCAGCGTGGCGTGCGCGAGCCAGCTCCCGCCGCCGGTGGTGGAGGAGGTGAGGAACGCGCTGCGGCTGCCGTAGCCGGCCGCTCGCAACTGCCGCGTTCCCTCGTCCAGGACGGCGTCCACCTCCGGCGCGAGGTCCGGATCCTCCAGCGCGACCCGGCCGTAGCTCTCCACGAACGTGAACAGGACGTCCTTGCCGCGCAGGGCGGTCAGCAGCTCGTCGCCCGGCACGTTCTGGAACTGGTCTCCGGCGAGCTGCGTGTTCAGGGTCTCCTGGTCGTTGAGGCCCGCCCGTACCTGCCGGGCCCGGTCGTAGAGACCGGCCGCCACCGTGTCGGCGGCGACCGGGACGCCCGGCACGATCTGCGCGCCGAGCACGGCGCAGACCACCCAGGCGGCGGCGAACGCCGTGGTCGCGCGCGCGGTCACCGTCCGGTGGGCGACCACGACCCGGGTCAGCCGCCGCACCGAAAGCGTCACCAGCAGCGGTACGGCGAGAGCGGCGGCCACCGCCAGCGCCACCGCGCCCACCTCGGCGGCGCGACCGTACGACTCGGACAGGAACTCCGCGCCCGCGCCGAGGAACGTCCAGTCGGCGATCAGGTCGAAGGGGCGGTCCAGGACCAGCGAGAACCCCAGGTCGGCGACCTTGAGGACGAGGACCAGGCCGAGCAGCGCGCCGAGGATCGTGGCCACCACGCGGCGCGGACGTGCCGGCAGGACCAGCAGCAGGGCGACGGCGATCAGCCCTTCCACCGGGATGCGCAGGAACGCGCCGGGGCTGAACCGGTTGACGTCGCTCGGCGCGACGAGTGCCACCAGCACGAGCACGGCGGCCAGCGCGGTGACCGTGGCGGTGAGCACCCGCCGGAACCGCCGTCCGCCGGACGCCACGATGCCGTCGTCGCCGGCCACTGTGTCGTGGGGGACGCGGTCGACCGGACCGGCCTCGGACGTGGCACGGTCGCCCGGGTCGCTCGTGGCGCCGTCGGTCCCGGCCGTCATGCCGTCGGTCGTCGTGCCGTCGGTCGTCGTGCCGTCGGTCGTCGTGTCGTCGTTCGCGGTGTCGTCGTTCGCGGTGCCGTTGTTCGCGGTGCCGTTCGGAGCGTCGTCGCCGTCCGCCCGGCGGGACAGGGCGGTCACCGGCGCCGCCCGCCGACCTCGGCGGGCTGGCGCGTGATCCGCACGCCCGGCGTCCACTCGGACCGGTGATGCACCGGCGCGGGGGAGACCGGCGCGGCCGGGAGCGCCACCGGGCGCGGTGCCGGCCGGGCGCGGTGCCGCCTCAGCCAGCCGACGTCACGGCCGAACGACTCGACGAGCAGCGCGAGCGCGCCGAGGAGCACCGCGACGGCCAGCAGGCGGGGCAGGACACCCGCCGCCACCACCGCCAGCGCGATGCCCTGCGTGGCGGCCACCACCTTGCGCCAGTAGCGCGGTGGCAGCGAGCCGCGCATCCACGGCAGCACCCAGCCGGCGGCGACGAAGACGTACCGCATCGCGCCGATCACCAGCACCCACGCGCCCACCTGGTCGGCGACGTACCCGCAGAGGACCAGGACGAGGAAGGAGTCGACCTCCATGTCGAACCGGGCGCCCAGCGCGCTCGCTGTGCCGGTGCGCCGGGCCACCTGCCCGTCGACCCAGTCGAGGGAGAGCGCCACGGCGCTCAGCACGACCAGCACCGGCACCACGATCGGCTCGCGGAACGAGTCGACTGTCAACGCGAACACCCCACCGGTCAGCGTCGCCCGGGTGAGCGTCACCCAGTCGGCCGGCCCGAGCCGGTCCGCGCCCGAGCGGCGCAGCCCGTAGCCGAGTGCCGCGACCGTCACCACCCCGAAGAGCAGACCGGCCAGCCGGCCGTACGCGCTCAGGCCGACCGTGCCGGCCAGGGCCGCCAGTACGCCGACCTGGAGAATCGCCCCCGCGAATGGATCAGTTCGAAGTGCGGACACCATGCCTCCGAGGTAGACGTCACGAACCACACCTGTGTACGGAGAACATGCCCGAACGGTTCGCTCTGATGCCGGAAACGCGCCAGCGGAAGTCACGGAATCGGCAGCTCCGCGCGTTTGTTCGTTTGCACGTAAGTACGTACTTCCGTACCGTGGCTGTCGTGGCAAGCGTGGAGGAACGGCTGGCGGTCCTGGAGGCGCAGGTGGGCCGGCTCGCCGGCGAGCGGGCCGTCACCCGCACGGAGACCGAGGTCACACCGGAGGACGTCTTCTGGGCACTCGACGGCCTGAAGCGGCGGATTCCCGACGACGGCGCCGGCGCGGTGCTCTACACCGGCACCGTCCGCACCGGGGACCGGCACTACGACTGGCAGTACGGCGCCACAGTCGACGACCTGCTCGACGACGACTGGCCCGCACTGGCCGGCACGCTCACAGCGCTGGCACATCCGGTGCGGCTGCGGCTGCTGCGCGAGATCCTCGGCGGGCGGCACGGCACCGCCGAACTGGCCGGCCTCGACGGGATCGGCACCACCGGTCAGCTCCACCACCACCTGCGGCAGCTCGCCGCCGCGGGCTGGCTGCGCAGCGGCGCCCGCGGGCGCTACGACATCCCGCCCGAGCGGGTGGTGCCACTGCTGGCCGTCCTCACCGCCGCCCGCCGCTGACCCGGCCATCCACCCCGACGAAAGGCAGCACCATGCGTACCCCGATCGTTCTCGCCGCCGCCGGACTCGTCGCGGCGGCTGCGGCGACGGTCCTGATGCCCGTGGCCCCGCACCTCGGCCCGGAGCGGACCGGCGACCCGGATCTGGCCGCGACCGTCCGCGCCGCCGTCGACGACACCGAGGGCCTGCGCGGGCTCGCGGTGGCGGTGATCGAGGGCGGCCGGGTCCGCGTCGCGGGCCTCGGCGAGCGGGCTCCGGGCGGGCCGGCCGTCGAACCGGGCACGCCGTTCGAGATCGGCTCGATCGCCAAGCCGCTCACCGGCATGCTCCTCGCCCGGCAGGCGGCGTCCGGCGCGATCGGTCCCGACGACCGGCTGGGCGCCGTCCTGCCCGGGGTGACCGGTCCGGCCGGTGAGGTCACACTCGCCGAGCTGGCCAGTCACCGGTCCGGGCTGCCCCGGCTGGCACTCGACTCACCGGGCGCGATGATCAGCACGTGGTGGGCGGCGGCAACCGCCGGGAACGCGTACACCGGCTACGACGTGGAGCGGATCGTCGCCGCCGCCGGGAGCGCCGACCCCGGCGACCGGGGCACCGTGTCCTACTCGAACTTCGGCGCCGCTCTGCTCGGCCGGGCGCTGGCGGCCCGGGCCGGTGCCGACTATCCGGCACTGCTCCGGCGGGACGTGCTGGATCCCCTCGGCATGGCCGGCACCCTGGTCGCCACCGACGCCGGGGACCTACCGCCCGGGCGTGCCGAGGGCTCCACCGCCGCCGGCCGGGGCGCCGATCCCTGGCTGGGCGTGGGATACGCCCCGGCCGGCATCGGAGTGTGGTCCACTGCCGAGGACCTGGCCCGGCTCACCGCCGCGATGCTCGCCGGCACGGCCCCCGGCGCCGACGCCGCCACGCCCCGCTTCGATGCCGGGGACGACCGGCGGATCGGGTACGGCTGGTTCACCAGCCGCCACGGCGACCGGGAAATCGTCTGGCACAACGGGGGCACCGGCGGCTTCCGGGCGTACCTGGGCTTCGACCGGGCCGCCGACCGGGGCGTGGTGGTACTCGGCAACACCACACGCGATGTCGATCCGATCGGCCTGCGGCTGCTCGACGTCCGCGGTGACGCGGCGGACGAGTCGACCGGCCTGGACGGATGGATCGGCGCGGCGCTCGCGCTGGCGTTCACGTTCCTCGGCGGGATGTCCCTGTGGAGCACCGCGCAGCGCGGAAAGGACCGGGTGACGGTGCTCTCCGACGGGATCTGGGCGGTGGTCTCGCTCGGCCTCGGCCATCGGCTCGGCGACTGGTCGGTGGTGCCGGGCTGGCTCTGGCCGCTCGGCGCCGCGCTCGCCGGGGCCGCCGTGGTGCCCGCCGTGCAGCGGTGGCGCGGGTTGCCCCTCGTGGCCGGGGCACCACCGTGGCGGCGCTGGACCGGCGCGGCGCTGTCCGCCGTCTTCGCCGCGCTGGCCGTGGTGGTCATCGTCGCCTGAGCCCGCAGCCTGCGGCGGCGGTCACCCCGGCGGCGGGCCGCCGGCCAGCCGCCAGTACTGCCGCTTGCCCTCGTCGCGGACCACGACGCCGAGCCGGGCCAACTCCCCGTGCAGCTCCCGGGTCTCGGCGTCGTGACCGCCGTCGAGCGCCCGCTGCCGGGCACGCAGCAGGGCGTCCGCGCCGGGTGGCAGGCCGGGCAGCCCCTCCACCCAGCGCCGGTACGCGTCCCGGTGCGGATCCTGCCCGGTCCACGGCCAGCCCTGCCGGGTGAACGCCGCGCGCAACCGCTCCGCGTCCAGGTCGGACTTCTCCCGGGCCAGCTCGCCACCGGCGGTGTCCAGCAGCACCAGCGCCTTGCCGTCGACGAACACACCCGCCACGTCGGCGCGCGCCAGGTCCCGGCCGTGTCCGTCGCGGTGCAGCCGTACCGATCGGTGCCCGACCGTGACGGTCAGCCGCTCGCGGACCGCCACCACCGCCAGGAACAGGCCGCCGAGCAGGCCCACCCCGGCCCCGATCGGGTACGCCCGATCGTCCGGCCACCGGTCGAGCAGCTCGAACAGGCCCTGGAACGGGAACCAGGCCAGCCCGGCGATCCAGCCGGACAGCGCGGTCAGCCCGGCGCCCAGCCCCGCCCCGAACAGCGGGAAGCCCGCCCACATCAGCATCAGCTCGCCGCGTCCGCCGTCGACCACGACGTCCTCGCCGGTCTGCCAGGCGGCCACGGTCAGGACACCTCCCGGCGCATCGTGCGGACCAGGCCGGCGGCAAGCGGCAGGAGCATCCAGACGGCGAGTGACACGCCAAGCCGGCCCCACTGCCCGCCGGTCATCTCGGCGCCGAGCAGCGGCTCCATGGTGAGCGAGGTGTCCAGCCAGCGGGCCGGCTCGCGCAGCGCGGAGATCATCGCGGACAGCAGGCTCCACACGGTGGGCAGCAGCAGGTAGGCGACGATCGCCAGCGGCGTGTTCAGCAACAGCAGACCGAAACCGGCGCCCATCAGCACGTTCGCCACCTGGAACACGGCCGCGTGCGGCAGCAGTTGCCAGTCGAACGTCCAGGTGCCGGCCCCGCCGGTGGCCGAGGCGGCGAGCGTGCCCGCGGCGGCGACCGCCAGGCTGACCACCACCGAGGCGAGCGCGGCGAGCACCACCGCGGCGAGTTTGGCGACGATCACCCGCTCTCGGCGGGGCACCAGCGCGAACGTGGTGAGCGCGCTGCGCTGCGACCACTCGCCGGTGATCGAGAGGATGCCGAGCACCGGCAGCAGCAGCCCGACCGGCAGCAGCGACGGCGTGAAGAAGGCGGTGAACGTCTGATCCGGCGCGTCGAGGACGAACAGCTGCACCACCACGATCACGGCCGCGATCAGGCCGATCGTGATCAGCAACCAGCGTCCGGCCCGGGTGTCGGCGAGCTTGCGCAGCTCCACGGCGGTCAGCCGGGCCAGCGAGGGGCCGGCGACGGCCGGCTCGTGCCGCGGCGGGGCGGTCGGAACGGCAGTGGTGGTCATCGGACGGCCTCCTTGGTCGACGCGCCGGCGGTGAGGGTGAGGAAGAGTTGTTCCAGGCCGCCGCTGCCGGCCGGCCGCAGCTCGGTGAGGACCAGTCCGGCCTCCGCCGCGGCCTGACCGACCTCGCCCGGCTCGGCCCGGACGACGAAGCCGCCGTCGGTGCCGGCGGTGGCGGGCAGCGCGGCCCGGTCCAGCGTCAGGCGCAGCGCCTGCGCGTCGCGGGCCCGCACGAGCGTGCCGGCACCGGCGAGCAGCTCGTCCTTGCCGCCCTGGGCGACCACCCGGCCGCCGCCGATCACCACCAGCCGGTCGGCCACCGCCTCCACCTCGCGCAGCAGGTGCGAGGAGAGCAGCACCGTGCCGCCCCGGTCGGCGAACTCGCGCAGCAGGCCGCGCATCCAGAAGATCCCCTCCGGGTCGAGGCCGTTGGCCGGCTCGTCCAGGATCAGCACCCGGGGGTCGCCCAGCAGCGCCAGCGCCAGGCCGAGCCGCTGCCGCATGCCCAGGGAGTACGCGCCGACCCTGCGCCGGGCGGCGGTGTCGTTCAGCCCGACCTGGCCGAGTACCGCCGCCACCCGCTCCCGGCCGACGCCCATGGTGCGAGCGGCGAGCGTGAGCGTCTCCCGCCCGGTCCGCCCGGAGTGCTGCGCCGAGGCGTCGAGCAGCACACCGATCTCCCGCCCCGGGTTGGGCAGGTGCCGGTAGGGGCGGCCGCCGACTGTGGCGCCGCCCGAGGTGGGCGGCGTCATCCCGCAGATCATCCGCATCGTGGTGGACTTCCCGGCGCCGTTCGGCCCGAGGAAACCGGTCACCGAGCCCGGTTCGCACCGGAACGTGACGTCCTCGACGGCGGTGTGCGGGCCGTACCGCTTGGTGAGCTGGTCGACTTCGATCATGCCGTCGAGCCTGCCGGGGCCACCCGGTCACCCGCTGCGGCCGACGGTCGGCACCGCCGTCGACCTCGGTTCACCGCAGGCGTCGACTTTGGTAGCTGGTCGCCGGTCCGGACGGCTTCCTAGCATGGGTGGGTGAGCAGCGCCGTCGTACCCGATCATCCCTGGCTCCTGCCGGGCTCCCTGGTGCCCGCCCGAGCCTCCCGGCGGCGGACCCCGCGGGACTGGTTCGTGGACAGCCTGCTGTTCGTGGCCTCGCTGCTCTGGGTGCTCATCGCCCACGGCGACGTCACCAGCGCCACCCCGGAGTTCGGGCTCAACGCCGGTCCGGCCTGGCTGGAGGAGGCCGACCTGCTCATCGGCCTGCTCGTCAGCGGCGCGCTCTGGCTGCGCCGGCGCTGGCCGGTCGGACTGGCGGTGGCCACCGCGCCGCTCATGTTCTTCTCGGTGACCGCCGGCGTCGCGTTGCTGATCATCATGTTCACCGTCCTGGTCCACCGGCCGCTGCCGGTGGGCCTGGCGCTGCTGGCCTGGCAACTGCTGAGCCTGCCGGTCTACCTCGCGATCCGGCCCGACCCGACGATGCCGGTCTGGGCCTCGGCCGTGTGGACCGCGCTGTTCATCTGCGTGGTGGTGGCGTGGGCGCTGTTCGTCCGGGCCCGCCGCCAGCTCGTGCTGTCGCTGCGCGACCGCGCCGAGCGGGCCGAGGCCGAGCAGCAGCTCCGGCTCGACCAGGCCCGGCAGCTCGAACGCGGCCGAATCGCCCGGGAGATGCACGACGTGCTCGCCCACCGGATCTCCCTGCTCAGCCTGCACGCGGGCGCGCTGGAGTTCCGGCCGGACGCGCCGCCGGAGGAGGTGGCGCGGGCGGCCGGCGTGATCCGGGCCAGCGCGCACGCCGCGCTCCAGGATCTGCGCGAGGTGATCGGCGTGCTGCGGGCCGAGGTCGGCTCCGAGGCCACGCCGGAACGGCCGCAGCCGACGCTGGCCGACGTGCCGGCACTCGTCGCCGAGAGCCGCGACGCCGAGGTACGGGTCGCCGTGGTCGACGAGGTGGCCGAGCCGGAGGCGGTACCGGCGGCGATCGGACGCAGCGCGTACCGGATCGTGCAGGAGGGGCTGACCAACGCCCGCAAGCACGCACCCGGCGCGGTGGTGACGGTCCGGCTCGCCGGCGGCCCGGGGGACGGGCTGGCGGTGGAGATCCACAACCCGTGGCCGGTCGGCTCGTCGCCCACCGCCATCCCGGGCGCCGGCACCGGGCTCGTCGGGATCGCGGAGCGCGTCACGCTCGCCGGTGGTCGCCTCGAACACGGGCGGGACGCCGACGGTGGTTTCCGGCTGACCGCCTGGCTGCCCTGGGCGGCCCGGTGAGCGCGCCGGTGCGGGTGCTCATCGTCGACGACGACCCGCTGGTCCGCGGCGCGCTGTCGATGATCCTGGGCGGCGTGCCCGATCTTGCGGTGGTCGGCGAGGCCACCGACGGCGCCGAGGTGCCGGCAGCCGTCGCCGCGTACGCCCCGGACGTCGTGCTGATGGACATCCGCATGCCCCGGGTCGACGGGCTGGCCGCCACCGAGGCGCTGCGTGCCACCGCGGAACCGCCCGAGGTGCTGGTGCTCACCACCTTCGACGCCGACGAGCAGGTGCTGCGGGCGCTGCGCGCCGGGGCGAGCGGCTTCCTGCTCAAGGACACCCCGCCGGCCGAGATCGTGGCCGCGGTACGCCGGGTCGCGGCGGGGGAGGCGACGCTGTCCCCGGCGGTGACCCGCAAGCTCATCGCGCACGTCACCGGCACCGCGCCGGTGCCCGGCCCGGATCCGAAGCGGGAGCGGGCGGTACGCCTGCTCGACGGCCTCTCCGAGCGGGAACGGGAGGTCGCGGTGCTGCTCGGGCGGGGCCGGACCAACGCGGAGATCTCGGCCGAGTTGTTCATGAGCGTGGCCACGGTGAAGGCGTACGTGTCGCGGCTGCTGACGAAGCTGGAGCTGAACAACCGCGTGCAGGTGGCCCTGCTGGTCCAGGACGCCGGCCTGGTCTGACGCGCAGAGGCTCTCATTCGTGATAGTTCCAAGAAGGAGAGTGTCGGCTCCAACGCGTGCGTCTCCTGCCGACCGACAAGGCGGGAACGGTGTCACGGCAATCGGGCCGGCCGGACTGCTCGCCGCGTGGCGGGATTGAACTGCTGCCGTTTCCCGGCCGTACCAGTGGTCGAGGATGTGGTGCGGCCGTTCCGCCGTACCGCTGCCGAGCTGCGGGAGGCCTGCCGTGCGAGTTGGTGAGCAGTCGACGGATCCCATCGACCAGATCCTGGGCGAGGTGCCGGTGCCGGCATCGTTGACCCCCGAGGACGTCCGCCTCGCGGTCCGGGCGGTGGTGGTGCACGCCGCCGAGGAGTGGCCCGCGGGGCCCAAGTGCCGCAACGACGGGTCGTCGTTCCCCTGCCGGTTGCATCGCTGGGGCCGGCGCGTACTGGAGACACACGGTCTCAACGACCGTCAGATCGACGCGCTGATCCGGCACGGCAACCCGTTCGTGCACGTACCCTTCCCGTTCGTGCTGACCGGGACGTCCGGCGCCCGTCCGACACCCGGACCGGTCGCCCGTCCGGCCGGTCAGGCCGCCCGCCCCGCCGCCGCGGCCCAGGCGGCGCGCGGTCCGGTTCCGCGGGTCGCCGCGCCGCCGGTGCGGCCCGGTCTGCGGCCCGTCGCCGGTCGGCCGGCTCCCGCCACCCGGCCCCGCTGGCCCCGGGCCAGCTGACTCCCGCCGCCAGTCCCCGGGCGAGCCGGCGCAGAGCCCTCGCCCGGTTCCGGGCACGTCGACCCCGGGCCCGCCCGGCCCGGGGCGAGCCGACCCTCGGGCCAGCCCGGCCCGGGCCGGCCGGCGCCCGGCGCCCTGGTTCCGGTCGTGCCGACGCCCCGTCGCGGAGTGGCGTCGGTCGTACCGGAGCATGCCGACGGCGGCCCGGCCGGGGAGCCCCCACCCCCGTGCCGGGCCGCCGTCACCGCGTCACTCGACGCCGCAGTCCGGGGCGGACCAGTCCCTGGTGTTCGGCGTCTTGTCCCGCGTGTTCTCCCGCCGCGAGTCCACATGCGTGTGGTCACCGTGGTCCGGGTAACCGGGCCCGTAGATACCGCTGAAGCCCTTGTCACGGGCGGATCGGGCGATGTCGCAGAGGCTGCGGTGCTTGGCGATCAGGTCGGCCGCGTTGCCGTAGAGGTGCTGGCTGTCCGCGGCGCCGCCGACCTGCCGGTTGCAGGCGATGCTGCGGAATCCGCTGGTCACGTAGAGCGGCTTGTCGCCGAGGCTGCGCCGCAGCGCCTCCAGCTTCCACATGGTTCGCAGCGCGTTCTCCCGGGTGGCCGCCGACGAGAGCGGACCCCCGGTCCACCCGCCCTTGCCGCAGCCGTTGTCCAGTTCGGCGTAGCTGAAGTGCTTCGGCGTGCAGTCCTTGTCCTTCTGCAGCTCGTAGATCTTGGCGAACGTCCTCGGCCCGGCCACGCCGTCGGCGCGCAGCCCGTACGCGGCCTGGAAACGCTTGACCGCGGCGGCCGTCTCCGGGCCGTACACGCCGTCGATCCGGACGATGCCGCCGTACGCGGACCAGCCGGCCACCCGGATCTGGAGCTGCCGGACCTCGGCGCCGGAGCTTCCCTGGGACAAGGTCCGGTTCCAGGTGTAGCAGCCGTCGGCGTGCGCCGGTGGCGCGGCCACGACGGTCGCCACGGCGGCCCCGGGCAGGGCCAGCGCGAACGCGACCGCCGCCCGCTTCAGGGTGTTGACGCGCACAGAGTCCTCCCGATGTCAGAGCGGAACTGGGGTTGGACGGGCACATCGACCGGTACGTCCCGTCTCTCTCACCGTGACAGGTGTGAGGATTCTTCGTGGTGTTTAGCGGAAATTGTTCTCACATCAGGCGGTTGCTGGATATCGGCTGTGAATAGTGCCTGTTTGCGAATGCGCCGCCGGGTGTCGCCCGTCGGAGGCGACCGGTAACGTCTGCTCCCGGATCCGGGCGGCGACCTCGACGGGCGGGGAGGTGGGCGTTGGCGCGTGGCGGCGTGTTCTGCGTCGAGGGGCAGTGGCACCGCGACCTCAACGAACGAGGATCCGTCCTGCCCACGCTCGACCTGCTCGAACGGCTCGGCCGCATCCGCTACATCCACAAGGACGCGGCGACCCGCGACGAGTTGTTCTACTTCGTCGACAGGTGGCTGCTCAAGCAGTACGCGGACCACCGGGTGGGCTTCTTCGCCATGCACGGCGAGCCGAGCCGGCTCTGCCTCACCGACTGGGACTCGGTCGAGCTGGCGGACGTGGCCGAGCGGATGGCCGGCCGCTGCGAGGGCCGCCGCCTCTACTTCGGCAGCTGCTCGGTGCTGCGCGCCTCCGACGCCACGCTGCGCGAGTTCCTCGAGATCACCGGCGCGGCGCTGATCTGCGGCTTCACCCGCGAGGTGGACTGGGTCGAGTCGGCCGCCTTCGAGACCGTGCTGCTCGACGTGCTCGCCAACGGGCAGCGGCACAACGCCGCCGAGGTGCGGATGCGCTCGGCGCACTGGGCGCCGCTCGCCGCGTACCTCGGTTTCCGGGTGATCTACGCCAACGGCCGTGCCTGGCGGCCCTCGGCCCGCCCTCGCGTGCCGGAGCAGGTCAACGCGCAGCGGGCCGCCGGGCGTCCGCGCTGAGAAAGATCGCGGCGCCTGGTAGAACCGAGGGCATGGCACGCAGCATCGCGACGAACACCCGGGTCGACCGGGACGCCCTCCTCGAGTTCCTCCGCCCCCGGCACCGCGTCGTGCTCATGACCACCCGCGCCGACGGGCGCCCGCAGTCCTCCCCGGTGTCCTGCGGGGTCGACGCCGAGGGACGGCTGGTGATCTCCACCTATCCGGAGCGGGCCAAGGTGACGAACATCCGCCGCGACCCGCGCGTGTCCGCGTGCGTGCTCTCCGACGACTGGAACGGCCCGTGGGTACAGGTCGACGGCGTGGCCGAGGTGCTCGACCTGCCCGAGGCGCTGGAGCCGCTCGTCGAGTACTTCCGCAGCATCTCCGGCGAGCACCCGGACTGGGACGAGTACCGGTCGGCGATGGCCGCGCAGGGCAAGTCGCTGATCCGCGTCACGATCGAGTCCTGGGGTCCGATCGCCACCGGCGGCTTCCCCGCCCGGCTGGCCGGCTGAATCAGTACGCGACGGTGAACCGGGCGTTGGCGAACCGGGGATTCTCGATCTCGTCGACGATCGCCACCGCCAGGTCCTCGTAGGTGAGCACCGAACGGCCCTGCGCGTCGGTCACCGGGTGGTCGGTGCCGGTGCGGTAGTGCCCGGTCCGCTCGCCCGGGTGGAACTCCAGCGGCGGCGGTGAGACGTACGTCCAGGTCACCCCGCCGGCGCCGGTGCGGTAGAACTCCAGGGCGTCCGCCTGGCCGTGCGCCGAGTCCCGGTACTCCTCCGGGAAGTCCGGCTCGTCCAGGAAGCGGGTGCCCGCAGGGGTGAGCAGCGTCGAGCCGCCGCCGACGTGGATCACCCGGGGCGGATCCGGCACCTCACGCAGCGTGTCGACCAGCGTCCGCGCGGCGTCGCGCCACAGATCCCGCTCGCCGCCGCCGATGGCCACCACCAGCACGTCCGCCTCCTCGGCCAGCTCGCGTACGCTCCGCGCCGATGTGGCATCACCGGTCACCGTGCGTACGCCCGGCGGTAGGTAGCCGACCGCCTCCGGACGCCGCACCGCCGCTGTCACCCGGTGCCCCCGCTCGACCGCCTCGGCCGCGATCCGTGAGCCCGCCGTCCCGCCGGCGCCGAACACGACGATGTCGCTCATGCCTCACAGGCTAGGCAGCCCACCGGCGGGCGGCGGGAAGTTCCGCCGAACCGGCTCAGTCGACGATCGCCGAGTAGACGAGCTGGCGCAACTGACCGCGCAGCGGGTACGTGCTCGACGGCATCAGCTGGGTGAACAGCAGCGCGGTGACCTCCTCCACCGGGTCCACCCAGAACGCGGTGCTGGCCAGTCCGCCCCAGTAGAACTCGCCGACGCTGCTCGGCACCCGCGACGGGACCGGGTCCAGCACGACGGCGAAGCCCAGCCCGAAGCCGATCCCGTCGAGGATCGTCTCGGCGAAGCCCTCCGGCGAGAACGAGGCCAGATCCCGGTCGCCGGGCAGGTGGTTGCGGGTCATGAAGCGCACCGTGCGAGGGCCGAGCAGGCGGACCCCGTCCAACTCGCCGCCGCGCAGCAGGAACTGGGTGAACCGGTGGTAGTCGGCCGCCGTGGAGACCAGCCCGCCGCCACCGGAGTGCCAGGTCGGCTCCGCCAGCGCGGCCCGGCCCACCCCGTCGGCGCGTACCGCCTGGCCGGTGGCCGGGTGCGGGGCGTAGAGCGCGGCCAGTCGCTTCGCGTCCGCCGCGTCCACCCACCAGCGGGTGTCCGTCATCCCCAGCGGGCCCAGGATGCGCTCGGCGAAGAACGCGTCCAGCGACTGCCCGGAGATCACCTCGACCAGGCGGCCCAGCACGTCGGTGGAGACGCCGTAGTTCCAGCTCGTGCCGGGCTGGAACAGCAGCGGCAGCCGGGCCAGCCCGGCCGAGGCCGCCGCCAGGTCCGCGCCCGCCGGCACGCCCAGGTCGAAGCCGGCCGCCCGGTACAGGCCGTCGACCACCGAGACCTGGGCGAAGCCGTACGTCAGGCCGGCGGTGTGGGTGAGCAGGTGCCAGATCCGGATCGGCTCGACCGCCGGCACGGTGTACGGCTTGAGCACCGAACCCCGGTCGTAGACGCGTACGTCGGCGAACTCCGGCAGCCAGCGGCTGACCGGGTCGTTCAGCTCGAACCGGCCCTCCTCCCAGAGCATCATCGCGGCGACCGAGGTGATCGGCTTGGTCATCGAGTAGATGCGCCACAGTGTGTCCGGCTCGACCGGCGTACCCGCCTCCCGGTCCCGCAGCCCGTACGTCGAGGAGTGGGCGATCTCGCCCCGGCGGCTGACGACGATCTGCCAGCCGGCGAGCCGGCCGTCGTCGACGTACCGGGCGAAATGCTCGTCGATCCGCGCCAGCCGGGCGGGATCGAAGCCGACACTGCCGGGGTCGGTGCTCACTGCGACACTCACGACGCGAACCTACCCGCAGGTACCGCGGCCGGGAAGTGTCACTAGGGTCGGTGCCATGCCGGAGCCGGTCGAGGACGTCACCTACCGCCAGGAGGACTGGTACGCCGAGGAACTGGCCGACCGGCACTTCGTGCGATGCGAGTTCTTCCACGTCGACCTGACCGAGGCGGTCAGCCGGGGCGCGGTCTTCACCGACTGCGTGTTCGGCAACGTGGCGTTCAACGCCTCCCGGCACACCGACTCGGCGTTCACCAGGTGCTCGTTCAGCAAGTGCAACCTCTTCGAGGCCGAGTTCACCGGCTGCAAGCTGGTCGGCAGCACGTTCGACCGCTGCGACCTGCGCCCACTGCGGGTCGACCGGGGCGACTGGTCCTTCGTCACGCTCGCCGGCGCCGACCTGCGCGGGGCGCGGATCACCGACGTACGGATGCGGGAGGTCGACCTGACCGGCGCCGACCTCACCGGCGCGACGCTGACCGGCGTGGACCTCTCCGGCGCCCAGTTGCACGCCGCCAAGCTGATCCGGGCCGACCTGCGCGGCAGTGACCTGTCCGCGCTCGACCCGACGGCGGTGCAGCGTTCCGGCGCGCGGGTCGACGCCGAGCAGGCGGTGGTGCTGGCCCAGGCGCTCGGTTTCCAGGTGGGCTGAAAAACTGCCGCGGGCTGTCAGGTTTCGCGGACAGAATCGGGCGCATGACATGGTGGTCCGATCTGGTGGCGGCCGAGCCCGAGTTCGCGGCGCGGGTGCCCGCCCTCCCCGCCTCCCGCCCCCGCCGGCCGGCACGTGTCGATCATGAAGTCAGCGGCACTGGGTGCGTGATTTGCCGCCGCCAACCTCATGATCGATCAGGCGGCGGCGGTGTGCGTGGTGCGGTGTGCCCCGGTCGCGGGAGATCTTGGTACGGAGTGGCCCCTATGGGGGCGTAGAGCGTCCGAGATCTCGACCAGTACGTCATCCGCTTCCGGGCGGCCCCGGGGAGCGGCTGCTGATCAGGTGGCGCGCCGTCGCCGTGACCGGCGGGCAGAACGACGGGGTGGCGTTGCAGGCGATCACGGTAAGCTGAGCGGCCGGTCCGGCGAGCGGTCGTCGAATAACGAACTGGAAACGCCCGTCACTCGACATATGGCGCAAAGAGCCGTCCGGTGACACCGTGAAGCCCGTCGCGCTCCGGTCGGGCTCCGGCGGTTTCGTGACCGAAGTGGAGGGTGTGGTGGGTCAGGAGGACCGTCCGCGTACCGGCCCCGGCTCGCATCGGCACGGCCTTCCGCGTACCCGATCCGCGCTGCGCCGGCTGCGCCGCCGGCGCCGGCTGGTGCTGGAAGGGCTGGCCGCGTTCCTCTGCCTGGCGGCGCTGGCGGTCTACCTCGGCGTCGAACGGCACGACACGCCACGCGAGGAGCAGGCCGGAGTGCCAGTGGCGCCGCCCGGCCCGGCCGGGCTGCCGAACGAGGCCGACGACACGGTGGTCAACCCGGGGTTGCGTCCCCGGCAGCGGCCGCCGTCGCCGAGCCCGTCGCCGTCCACGCCGTCGCCGACGCCCGCGCTGCCGCCGGCCGTCGCCGTCACCCGCGCAGACGTGCCCGCCACGGTCGACCTCACCGCCGCCGGTCCCACCGACTGGGTCCACTGGGGGCTGACCGGTGCCGACCGGACGGTCCGCAAGCGGGGTGGCTCCGGCGAGATCCGCGACGAGGGCGGCCGGGGGCGGCGGGAGAGCTTCAGCAACAACCCCGAGGCGTACGCCTGGCGTGACGGCAACCCGGTCGCGTCGGCGAGCGGCACCATGTCCGGCGTCTACACCTGCCACCGGGGCAGCGGGTTCAACCTGGCGGTGGCCGCTGACGGGCAGCAGCGCACGGTGCGTCTGTACGCCGGCCTCTGGATGGCCCGTGGCCGCCTCGACGTGCGCGTCCCCGGCGGCCCGGTGACCACACTCCGGATGGAGGATCCGCACACCGCGCTCACCACCGAGTTCACGATCAGGTTCCGCGCCCCGCGCGGCGCGAAGCTGCTGCTGAACTGGACGGTGGAGGAGTCACTGGGCGACTGCGGCAACGTCAGCCTCCAGGCGGTGGCGCTGCGCTGAGCGGGACAGTTTGTCCGTCGCGGGCCCGGCCGGGCGTCGTACGTTTCGGTTGTCCCGTCCGACCATCCTCTGTGGAGGCCCGACCGATGACCGGCCCTGCCCCCGTCGCCCCCGCCCGTCCGCGCACCGACGGTGACGTGCTGCGCGAGATCCCGATGCCGCCGTACGTGACGGTCGAGGACGTCCAGTTCGCGGTGCGGGCGGTGGTGGTGCACGCGCCGCGGGTCTGGTCGGGCGGGACCATCTGCCGCAACGACGCCAGCCCGCATCCGTGCCGGCTGCACGTGTGGGGCCGCCGGGTGCTCACGCTGCGCGGGCTGCCGTCGGCCGAGATCGACGCGCTGGTCGAGCGAGGCGATCCGACGGCCGGCCCGCGGCCGTACCGCCCCGGCGCCTGAGCGCCGGGGCGGCCGGACCGGTCAGCAGAGCGCGGGCTTCACCCACGAGCACTCCCGCCCCTCCGGTACGCGCGGCGACTCGGGCGCCGCCGGCACGGTCCGCCGGACGGTCGCCGTCTCCTTCTCGGTGTACGAGGCGAGCGCGATCGCGATCTGGTCCTCCAGCCCCTTCACCGACGAGGTGAGGTAGTTGTTCAGCACGATCGAGAAGGCGAGCAGCCGCCCGTCGGCGTCGGTGACATAGCCGGACAGCGCCGACGCGCCGGTCAGGCTGCCGGTCTTGGCGTGCACGTTGTTCGCGGCGGCCGTGCCGCCCATCCGGCTGCGCAGCGTCCCGCCCACGAACCGGTCCGGGTTGCCGGCCACCGGCAGCGCGGCGTACCAGGTGTCGAACCACGGTTCGGTGCGGACCGCCGAGAGCAGCGTGACGAACTGGGCCGGCGGGACGAGGTTACGCCGGGACAGGCCGGACCCGTCGCGCTGGCGCAGCGTGCCGGTGTCCACTCCGGCGTCGCCCACGTACCCGCTGATCGCGGACAGCCCGGCGGCCCAGGTGCCGGAACCGGAGAGCTGCCGGCCCAGTTCCTTTGTCAGCACCTCGGCGTGACCGTTGTTGGAGAGTTTGAGGAACGGCACCATCAGGTCGGCCAGCGGCATCGAGTCGTGCCGGGCGAGCGGCTTGGCGGTGTCCGGCGTGGCGCCACCGAGCACGGTCCGGCCGAGCACCCGTACGCCGTGCCGCCGCAGCGCGGAGCGGAACACGTCGGCGGCGTACCCGGT
This sequence comes from Micromonospora sp. WMMB482, assembly GCF_019038635.1. Taxonomy (NCBI): domain Bacteria; kingdom Bacillati; phylum Actinomycetota; class Actinomycetes; order Micromonosporales; family Micromonosporaceae; genus Micromonospora; species Micromonospora sp. WMMB482. Next base: position 3,596,281 of record NZ_JAHOPD010000020.1, read on the forward strand.
CGGCTCCCACACGGTCACCCAGTCGCTCTCGGCGGCCTGGCCGACCGCGATCTGGCCGGTCACGACCACCGTGTTGCCGCCGTGCTCGCGTTCGAACGAGATGCTCGTCTCGCCGTCGGCGACCGTCTCGGCCCGGTTGTCGATCCGCAACCAACTGTTCTCCGGGGTCATGGTGATCTTCGGCCGGGCGCCGGCCCGGGTGCCCGGCGCGGCGTGCACGATGACGGTGCCGGCGTCGTAGTCGGTGTCCGGGGCCACTGTCAGCGCCGACACCTGGGCGGCGTAGTAGTAGGGCTCGTCGTCCCAGGTCCAGTCCGGACCGAGCCGGTCGCTGTCGTACCGGGTGTCGTCGGCGACCAGATCGCCCGCGACCACCCGTACGCCCGTCGCGGCGATCTGCTGCGCGAGCTGGTCGTAGTCGGCGGCGAGGATGGTGGGGTCGCCCCCGCCGCGAAGGTAGAGGTCGCCACGGAGCATCCCGGCGCGGCGCGGGCCGTCGGCGCTGACCTCGGTGGTGAAGCGGTGGCCTGGTCCGAGCAGTTCCATCGCCGCCGCCGAGGTGAGCAGCTTGGTGTTGGAGGCGGGAATGAGCCGCCGGGTGCCGTTGCGGTCGTAGAGCGTGCGGCCGGTGGTGGTGTCGACGACGACCACGCCCGCCTGAGCCCCGGAGAGCCGGCTGTCGGCGAGGACCGCGTCGATGGTGGCGTTCAGCCGGGTCTGCGCGGGGGTGGGCGCTTCGGCGGTGGCGGTGGTGGTGCCGGCGGTGGCTGCGGTGGCGACCAGCGCCAGCACCGCCAGCGCCCGGGGAAATAGGCGACGATGCATGGAAAGATGCTGCCACGGAGATTTCCTGCGGAAAAGACTCCGAGGCAAAAGGTTATTTGCGAGCCGGGGCGCGGGCACCGCCCCCGGGCCCCTGGTGTTCCCGGTCGGGATCGGGGAAAACACCTGTTCACCGGGGAGCGGCCGATCGCCGGGTTCCGTTTGACGGATGACCGGGCACCGGGCACGGTGGGGGTGAGGGCGGTGGAACCGCCCTGCTTCCAGCGCGGCGAGATCGTGTCTCGCCCGCTTCCGGGTCGCGAGCCGACCGCGTGGGCCGTGTCGCCCGCGAAACCCGACACCCAGCCATGAGGAGTTCAGCCATGCTGACCATGACCGACAACGCCGTCCTGGTGATCCGCGACCTCGCCGCCCAGCAGGACGTCGCCGACGCCGGTGGGCTGCGCATCGCCGCCGACACCGACGCCGGTTCGCTCTCGATCGAGCTGGTGCCGCAGCCGGTGCAGGGCGACCAGGTGGTGGACACCGAGGGCGCGCGCATCTTCCTCGACTCGGACGCGGCCGAACTGCTCAACGACACCTCGGTGGACGCGATGGTCGACGAGGAGGGCGTGGTCCAGTTCGGGTTCACCGAGAAGGAGTGAGCTCAGCCGGCGCGCTGGTCCGGTTCCGGCCGGACCAGCGCGGCGAGGACGTGCGCCAGGTGGTGCGAGGTGCTCCACGCGATCCAGTTGGCGGGTGAGCCCGCGCCGGCGCCCCGACGGGCCCGCCGGACGATCTCGTGGTCGCCCCAGGAGAAGCCGGCCCCGGCCGGCGACCAGTGCGGCGCGGCCGTGAGCGTGCGGCACAGGTCGGCGAAGCGGTCGTCGCCCCGCCCGCCCCGCCGCGACCAGCGGTAGACCCACCACGCGTCGTCGGCGGCCCAGCGCAGCGTCGGGGTCCGGTCGCCCGGCTCGTCCGCGTCGCGTACCGCGCAGCCCACGCCGTAGTCGCCGTACCCGAGGCGCAGGTCGGCCAGGCGCCGCCAGAGCGACCAGTCGTACCGTTCCAGGCGTACCGGTTCGTCCACCGGCAGCCGGGACAGCGCCGGCGGCATCCCGCCGGCCGCCACTGTCACCGAGCGCCAGGCGTGCCGCCGGGCCCACTGCGCTGCCCGGCGGAGCCTCGGCTCGGCCAGCCGGACGTCGGCCCGGCAGCACACGTCGCCGGCGTCGAGCAGCAGGTCGCACTGCTCGGGCAGCAGGCCCGTCGCCCGCCACACCCGTTCCGCCGCCGCCGTGGTCGCGTCCGGTCCGGCCCGGTCCGGTCCGACCCGCAACCGGACGACCGCGTGGTGCGCCCAGGCCCGGGCCGCCGCCCCGTGCGCGGCCAGCCGCCGGTCGCTGTCCGCGAGGCCGATCACCGGAACCAGCGGTACGCCCCAGCGGACCGGATCGTGTTCCGCGGCGTCCGGCAGCGCCGACACGTCGACGGCGGGCAGCAGCCCGGCGGGCAGCCGGGTGAGGGTGTCCATGATGGAGGTACCGTCCGCCGGGACGTCGAGGATCGGTGCGAGCAACGCGGCGGAGGCGTCGTCGAGCCGGGTCAGCGCCTCCAATTCCCCGCGCCGTGCGGCCAGCACCGGGCGGTAGACCGTCGGTCGACCCCGGGGCGGCTGCACCATACTTCAATGTAGCCAGAAGGTTGCACTGCGTCAGGATTTCCGATCGGACCCGGTGCCGCAACGGGCGGTCGATCCGGCCGCCGATCGCCGCCCTGACTGACGTTTCCGCAGCTCAGGGCTGTCCACTGTCAGTGATCGGACAGTTCTTCGGCTGGTTGCCGGGCGGTCGACCGACATAGCGTCGGATCATCGAGGGGGACCGCCGACGATCGCCCGGACGCGTACGAACGCCTCCTGCCGGCGTACCGGCGGGAGAGAGGATCACCATGCCCAGCCGTAGAGCTAGGAGGGACACCACCGGCCAGCCGATCCCGAGCATGCGGGAGGCCGCGCGCGCCGACACCGAGATCAACTCGTGTTCACCGGTCGGACTGCCGCCCACCGCGCGCATGCTGTTCGCAGTGGTCGACGCCAGCGGACGGCTCGTCCGCGGCCTCGGCGCCACCTCGTCCACCCGGCTCGCCGCCGGGATGTACCAGGTCGCGTTCGACCAGGACGTGGCCGGAGCGGCGTACGTCGGGACGGTCGGCCCCGCGACGGCCAACGGCTTGGTCCCGCAAGGTGTCATCACGGTGGCGCCGCGCTCGGGCATCGCCAACGCCGTGTTCGTCGAGACGCGCGGCCCGGGCGGGCACGCGGACCGGCCGTTTCACCTGGCCGTGCTGGCCTGACCGGAGCCGCAGACGAGCGCACGGCGCCGCACGACCTGTCCGGTCGTAACGTCGCCGCGCTCCGGCCGTCTCCCACCACCGCAGCCGTACGGCGGTACGCCGGCGGGGACTTGGCTCGACCGGCCAGCCCGCACCGGTCTTGTGGGCAGCACATGCCCCTTCCGAGGGGATCCAAACCGGATCGGCGTGGGGAATTCCACCATCTGTGACTCCCGGCGTGGCGGGCGTGTGATCGGGGTATGAGCGGGCCATGGAGCATTTCACGATCGCGACAGTCGCCGAGAAGAGTCCCGACTTCCGCCGCGTGCTCTGGACCGGGGAGCACACCCAGCTGGTCATCATGACCATCCCGCCGGGCGGCGAGATCGGCGAGGAGGTCCACGAGGACATCGACCAGATCCTCACGTTCGTCAGCGGCACCGGCGAGGCGCGGGTGGCGGGGGAGAAGAAGGAGGTCGTCTCCGGCGACCTGGTGGTCGTGCCGGCCGGCACGAAGCACAACTTCGTCAACACCGGGCCGAACCCGCTGGTGCTCTACACCGTCTACGGGCCGCCGGAGCACGCCGACGGCGCGGTGCACAAGACGAAGGAGGAGGCGGACGCCGCCGAGGAGGCGGGCGAGGACGAGCCGCCCACCTCCTGAGGCCCGGCGCGCACGTGTTAAGCAGGGGCCCCTGCCCTACCGGAGACGTTAAGAAGGGGCCCCTCCTTGCACCAGGCCGGGGTATTTCAGGCCGGCACCGGTGTTGAGCACCACCACGCGCTCCCCGGGCCGGATCCACCCGCCCGCCCGCAGGTGCCGGGCGGCGGTCAGGCAGGCCGCGCCCTCCGGGCAGAGCAGCAGCCCTTCCCGGGCGGCGAAGTCGCGCAGGTCGGTGAGGATCTCCGCGTCGTCGACCGCGATCGCGGTGCCGGCGCTGTCCCGCAGCGCGGACAGGATCAACTCGTCGCCGAGCGGCGCGGGCACGGTGATGCCGAACGCGACGGTGTGCGCGTCCTCCCACGGGGTGACGCGCTCCTGGCCGGCCGCGAACGCCCGTACGATCGGCGCGCACCCGGTGGACTGCACCGCGACCAGCCGGGGCAGCCGGTCCTCGACCCAGCCCAGCTCGCGCAGCTCGTGCAGCGCCTTGTGGATGCCGATCAGCCCGACGCCACCGCCGGTCGGATAGATGATCACGTCCGGCACCTGCCAGCCGAGCTGCTCGACGATCTCGTACCCCATGGTCTTCTTGCCTTCGAGCCGGTACGGCTCGCGCAGCGTGCCGGCGTCGAAGATCCCTCCGTCCGACCCGGCGATCAGCTCTGCGACGTCCCGGCCCGCGTCGTTGATCAGGCCGTCGATCAGCCGCAGGTCGGCGCCGGCGGCGAGGCACTCCTCGCGGCAGATCGTCGGCGCGGCCAGCGGCATGGCGATCGTCGCGCCCATCCCGGCCCGCGCAGCGTACGTGGCCCAGGCCGCTCCGGCGTTGCCGTTCGTGGGCATGGCGATCCGCCGTACGCCCAGCTCCCGGGCCCGGCTGACGCCGACCGACGCGCCGCGCGCCTTGAACGACCCGGTCGGGGTCAGCCCCTCGTCCTTGACGATCAGATCCGAGACGCCGATCTCGTGGCCGTACGCCGGCGCGCGCCACATCGGCGTCCAGCCCTCGCCCAGCGTGGTGACGCACCGGGGATCGGCCACCGGCAGCAGCTCCCGGTAGCGCCACAGGTCGGCCGGGCGCAGCCCGAACCGCTCCGGCGCGACGGTGGCGGCCACCGCGGCGAGGTCGTAGCGGGCCAGCAGCGGCGAACCGCAGCCGCACAGGTTCTGCAACACGTCGGCGGGATGTTCACGGCCGCAGCGCGGGCACTCCAGGTGCGTCAGGTGCACGGTGGTCCTCAGCTCGCGTCGATGCTCAGCCAGTGCCGGCTGCGCCGGCCCGGCTCGTACGGGGAGTCGAGGCGTTTCGCCACCACTCCCGGGAGCCCCTGCTCACGGGCGGCCCGTAGGGCGTCCGCGCCGACTCCCGGGAACCACGGCGGAGTCTGCCAGTGCGGCCCGGTGAGCGCCAGACCGTCGAGCAGGTCACGGCGCTGCCCGTACGGCACGTCGAGGCTGGGCACGCCCTCCAGCCAGAGCAGGTCGACGGCGAGGAACTGCCCGTCGCGCCGGGTCGGCGCACGGACCCGCCCGGCGGGGTCGATCCGCACCAGCACCCCGTCGAGCACCGCCTCGGCCGGGGCCAGCGCCTCGGCCATCGCCCGCGCCCACGGGTACTCCCCGGTGATCTCCGCGTCGTCGCCGTCGAGCAGCCGCAGCCGGCCGCCCGAGACGTACGCCATCGCGCGCACGCCCGCCCAGCGCAGTTCGTACCCCCAGGCGGCGGCGTCGCGCGGCAGCCGCCCGCCTTCGGCGGGCCGCATCGGGCGGACCAGCTCGGGCATCGGCGTCCAGCCCTCCGGCGCCGGATCGGTTCGCCTGATCATCCAGTCCCGGCCCCGGCCGCCGGTGGCGAACAGCACGTACCGGCCCTTCGTGCGCTCGCCGTCGAGCACCACGATCACCTCGTCGTCGCGCCACTTCTCCGCCCGGTAGGTGCCGGTGTCGTGCACGATCATCCGGCCGCCGCCGTACTCCCCGGCGGGGATCTCCCCGGAGAACGTCAGGTACTCCATCGGGTGGTCCTCGGTGTGCACGGCCAGGTGGTTGCGGCCCGGGTCGCGGGGCAGGCCGCGTGGCACCGCCCAGGAGGCCAGCACGCCGTCGTGCTCCAGCCGCAGGTCCCAGTGCAGGCTCCGGGCGTGGTGCTGCTGGATGACGAAGCGAGGTGCGCGCCGCGCGGACCGCTTCCGCCCGGACGCCCGCTCGGGCACCGGTTCCGGGGTACGCGCGGCGTCCCGTTTCCGCCGGTACTCGTCCAGCCGGTCCGCCATCCCCGCATCCTCCCCCAGACCCGCCGTCCGCGCGCGGATGCCGGTGTGTGCGCGGCGAACCGGGGTAGAACGGGGGACATGGACAGCGACCAGCCCACCCTCCCGCTCACCGGCGACGCCCGGATCCCGCTGCTCGGCTTCGGCACCTGGCAGGCCACCGGCGAGGCCGGGTGCCAGGCGGTGCTCGCCGCGCTGGACGCCGGCTACCGGCACATCGACACGGCCACCATGTACGGCAACGAGAAGGAGGTCGGACGGGCGGTCAAGGAGAGCGGGCTGCGTCGCGAGGACCTCTTCATCACCACCAAGCTGCCGCCGGACCGGGTGGGCCGGGAGCGGGAGACCATCGAGGCCAGCCTGGCCGCCCTGGACACCGACTACGTCGACCTGTGGCTGGTGCACTGGCCGCCGTCCGCGCCCGGCGACAGCATCCCGGTGTGGCGGGAGATGCTCGCCGCGCGGGACGAGAACATGGCGCGCACGGTCGGGGTGAGCAACTACTCGATCGGGCAGATCGACGAGCTGATCCAGGCCACCGAGGAGACGCCCGCGGTCAACCAGATCCGCTGGAGCCCGTCGCTGTACGACAGGCAGACGCACGCCGCCCACCGGGACCGGGGCGTGGCGCTGGAGGGGTACAGCCCGTTCAAGGCCAGCGACCTCTCCGATCCGGTGCTGGTCCGCATCGCCCAGGCGCACGACGTGTCGCCGGCGCAGGTGGTGCTGCGCTGGCACATCGACCACGAGATCATCGTCATCCCGAAGTCGGTCACGCCGGAGCGCATCCGCGCCAACGCCGACGTGTTCGGGTTCTCGCTCACCGCCGAGGAGATGCGCGACGTCGACGCCCTCGCCGGCTGAGGCGTACCCGCGAAGGGGCGCGGTCCGCGACGGACCGCGCCCCTTCGTCGTGTGCGGTGGTCAGCCCCGGGCGCAGGTGGAGCCGTTGAGCGTGAAGCTGCTCGGCGCGGAGTAGCTGCCGTTCAGCGTCGCCTGGTAGCCGAAGCTGGTCGACGCCCCGGGTGCCAGCGTGCCGTTGTAGCCGACGTTGCGGGCGGTCACCGCCGAGCCGCTCTGGCTCACGGTGGCGTTCCACGCGTTGGTGACGGTCTGCCCGGAGGGCAGGTTGTAGTTCAGCGTCCAGCCGTTGATCGTGCCGGAGCCGGTGTTCTTGACCGTCACGTCGGCGGTGAAGCCGTTGTTCCACACGTTCGCCGCCCGGTAGGTGACGGTGCAGGACGCGCCGCCCGACGGCGGGGGCGTGGTCGGCGCCGACGTGGTCGGCGGCGGGTTCGAGCCGGTGTTGACGCTCTGCGAGAACGAGTTCACCGCGAGCCCGACGCCGCCCTGCCACGGCTCGAAGCCGGCCTGGATGCTGGTCAGGTACCAGTCATTGGTGATCGCGCCCCGGTTGCGGGTGTCGTTGATGAACGCCATCGCGTCGAAGCTGAAGCTGGGGATGGCCGACGGCGACAGGTACGAGATGACGTTGTTGGAGCCGTTGCTGCCGCGCCAGACCTCCCAGGTGCGGCCGGCGATGCTGGCGGTGCCGACCGGCGAGCCGATGGGCTGGATCGAGCCCTGCCGGTTGAGCCAGATCATGATCTCCATCTGGTTCACGCCGTCGCGCTTGGGCGACGGGTCGAGCCAGATGTCGTACGACGCGTTGAAGGTCGCGCCGCTGACGTAGTTGTAGCTGATGCTGGACGGTGCGCTGCTGATGTTCTTCACCTGCACCGGCAGGTTCGTGCCGGGTGAGCAGTTGGTGTAGTGGCAGCCCACGAAGATCGACGGGTAGGAGACCGGCGCCCCGTTTGTCGGCGCGGAGCCGTCCGCGCGGGTGATGGAGAAGCCGGTCGAGGTGACGTTGATGCACTGCTGGGCACTGGTGCCCCAGCGGTTGTTCTGCACCACGTACTTGCCGCCGATGGTGGTCGAGCCGTACTGCTCGCAGATCTGGGTGTCGGCGGAGGCGGTGCCGCCGAGCGCGACGGCGACGAGGGTGCCGGCGGCCAGCAGTCCGGCTGCCGCGAGGGCCCTGAGTGGACGCTTCATGATGCTCCTTGGCTCGGCGCGGGACGGCGCCGGTTCGGTCGGTGATACGAGCGGGAGCGCTCCCACGGTGCAAGGAATACATTTACATGTCTGAAATCATTGCGCAAATGCGCCGGGCTCGTTAACGCTCCGCGTCCGGCCGGTGGCGCGGGGGCGGACCCCGGCCGCACCCTTCCCCCAGATGGAGGCGGGATTCCTGCCGGTGGGACGGGGTGTGCCGCCGACCGGCGGCCCGCACCAGGGCGCATGGGCACTTCCGCCGCCTGGTTGCGGCGAGTAATGTCTTGCCTCCAACGCGTTCCGATCCCCCTCCGGAGGCGTACCCCGTGATGGGTGGTTCCCCCCTGCGCATCCTCGTCGTCGGCGCGGGCATCGCCGGCCTCGCCGTGGCCCGGGCGTTGCGCCTGGCGGGGTTCCGGCCCGACGTCACCGAGCGGCTGCCACCCACCGAGATGATCGACTCCGGCCTCTACCTGCCCGGCAACGCCGCCCGGGCGATGCGCCGGCTCGACCTCGACGGGCCGCTGCGCCCGCTCGGTCAAGTGATCCACCGGCAGCGCTTCCTCGACGCCGCCGGAGCGCCGCTGTGCGAGGTCGACCTCGACGCGCTCTGGACCGGCGTGGGGGAGTGCCGGGCGCTGCCCCGGGCCGAACTGCACCGGGTGCTGCTCACCGGCGCCGGCGGCGCGGTCCGCCACGGCGCCGAGGTGAGCACCGTCGACCTGCTGCCCGGGCGGGTCGACGTCGGCTTCACCGACGGCACCAGCGGCGAGTACGACCTGGTCGTCGGCGCCGACGGGCCCCGCTCGGCGGTACGGACGCTCGCCGCGCTCGGCGGACCACCACGCCCCGCCGGGCAGGTGGTCTACCGGGCCCTGGTGCGCGGCGGCCCCCGCATCGCGGACTGGACCGCCCTGCTCGGCCAGCGGGCCGGGTTCCTGGTGGTGCCGCTCGGCGCCGGACGGCTCTACTGCTACGCCGACGAGGCCGGCACCGACCTGCCCGCCGACCCGGTCGCCCGCCTGCACGAACTGTTCGGCAGCTACGGCGGCCCGGTGCCCGAGGTGCTGGCCGCGCTGGAGACCGTGTCGGTGGAGTGCACCGAGGAGGTCGAACTGGGTCGCTGGTTCCACGGCCGGGTGCTGCTCGTCGGTGACGCCGCTCACGCCACCGCGCCGACGCTGTCCCAGGGCGCCGCCATGGCGCTGGAGGACGCCGTCGTCCTCGCCGAGTCGCTGCGCGCCGCAGGCAGCGTCGACGCCGCGCTGATCGCGTACGAGAGCCGTCGCCGGCCGCGTACCCGCTGGGTGCGGGACCGGACCCGGGACCGCAACCGCACCCGCGACGTGCCGCCGGCGCTGCGCGACCCGTTGCTGCGCGGACGCGGCGGGCGGATCTTCCGGGAGCACTACCGGCTCCTGACCGGCCCGCTCTGACGGGCGGGAGATCGTAGCCGCCCACCCCACGCGGCAGGGCCACCTACCGGGGACTATCCTCCTTGCGGATGACGGCTGCGCCGATGACCAGCGCGCCGAGCGGGACAACCAGAACCGGAGGCCACTCGTGACCACCGTCGCACCCAAGCCGGTCGTGACCCGGCCCTGGCCGGTCCGCGAGCCGGTCAAGGGGTCGGCCATCGCGCGGCTGCTGCGCACCACGGACGCGAAGCAGATCGGGATCATGTACATGGTCACCGCGTTCGTGTTCTTCATGATCGGTGGCCTGATGGCCCTGATCATGCGCGCCGAACTCGCGCGACCGGGCCTGCAGTTCCTGTCGCCCGAGCAGTACAACCAGCTCTTCACGATGCACGGCACGATCATGCTGCTGTTCTTCGCGACGCCGATCGTGTTCGCCTTCGCGAACTACGTGGTGCCGCTGCAGATCGGCGCGCCGGACGTGTCGTTCCCCCGGCTCAACGCGTTCGCGTACTGGCTGTACCTGTTCGGCGGCACGCTCGCGACCGCCGGCTTCATCGCCCCGGGCGGCGCGGCCGACTTCGGCTGGACCGCCTACACGCCGCTGAGCACGGTCGAGCACTCGCCCGGCGTCGGCGCCAACATGTGGGTCGTCGGCCTGGCCATCTCCGGTCTGGGCACGATCCTCGGCGCGGTCAACCTGATCACCACGATCCTGACCCTGCGCGCGCCCGGCATGACGATGTTCCGGATGCCGATCTTCACCTGGAACATGCTGGTCACCAGCCTGCTGGCGATCCTGGTCTTCCCGCTGCTGGCCGCCGCGCTGTTCGCGCTCGCCGCGGACCGCCTGATGGGCGCCCACGTGTACGACCCGGCGACCGGCGGCCCGATGCTGTGGCAGCACCTGTTCTGGTTCTTCGGTCACCCCGAGGTGTACATCATCGCGCTGCCGTTCTTCGGCATCATCAGCGAGATCATCCCGGTGTTCTCCCGGAAGCCGATCTTCGGCTACAAGGGCCTGGTGGCCGCCACCATCGCCATCGCCGCCCTGTCGATGAGCGTCTGGGCGCACCACATGTTCGCCACCGGCCAGGTGCTGCTGCCGTTCTTCAGCTTCCTGAGCTACCTGATCGCCGTGCCCACCGGTATGAAGTTCTTCAACTGGATCGGCACCTTGTGGCGGGGCCAGATCACGTTCGAGACGCCGATGCTGTTCTCCATCGGCTTCCTGGTGACCTTCCTCTTCGGTGGTCTCACCGGTGTGCTGCTGGCCAGCCCGCCGCTCGACTTCCACCTGCACGACTCGTACTTCGTGGTGGCGCACTTCCACTACGTGCTCTTCGGGACCATCGTGTTCGCCGTGTTCGCCGGCATCTACTTCTGGTTCCCGAAGATGTTCGGCCGGATGCTCGACGAGCGGCTCGGCAAGATCCACTTCTGGCTGACCATGATCGGTTTCCACACCACGTTCCTGGTGCAGCACTGGCTGGGCAACGAGGGCATGCCGCGCCGGTATGCCGACTACCAGGCCGCCGACGGCTTCACCACACTGAACACGATCTCCACGATCGGCGCGTTCATCACCGGTATCTCGACGCTGCCGTTCATCTGGAACTGCTGGAAGTCGTACAAGACCGGCCCGGTGGTCGAGGTCGACGACCCGTGGGGTCACGGCAACTCGCTGGAGTGGGCCACCAGCTCCCCGCCGCCGCTGCGCAACTTCGACCGGATGCCGCGCATCCGCTCCGAGCGGCCGGCGTTCGACGCGAAGTTCCCCGAGCTGGCCGCCGGGCAGAGCCTGGCCGGTCCGCCGGAGGGTGGCGCGAAGCCGCTGACCAGCGAGGTAAACGGTGGCGCCAGCTACCAGGAGGACACCGCAGGCAACCTCGACCAGCGCTGACGCAGTTCAAGGCCGGGCGCCGCACCCCTCACAGGGGTGCGGCGCCCGCCCCTTTCCGCCCGCACTCCCCGTCCCCGTCCCGTCCCCGCCCGCCTGTCCCCGTTGATCATGAAGTTGGCACCAGTTCGTGTCCGATTTGTCGCCGCCAACCTCATGATCCCGGGACGGGGGCGGGGGCGGGGGCGGGGGCGCGGCACCAGTTCGGGGGAGTGGTGGTGTCCGGGGTGCCTGGACCCAGCCACTTCCCCGTTCTGGCTCGCCCCCGGCCTGTGGCGGGCACGAACTGCTGGCGGGGCGGGCGGAGGGCGGGATCTTCGGCCGAGGGCTAGCGGGAGGCGAGGACCAGGTCGCGGTCCACGGTCGGGGTGGCGACCCGGGCGCGGCGGTGGCGGAGCTCGATCGGGAGCACCGCCAGCGCCACCAGCGCACCGATCGCACCAGGGACAACGAAGCCCCACACGGGCGCGGAGGCGTCGATCACCGCTCCGGCCAGCGGTGCGCCGAGCGCGATGCCGACCGTGACGGCGGAGCCGTGCAGGCCCATGGCCACACCCCGTACGGAGGGCGGGGCCAGCCGGCTGACCGCGTCGGAGGTGGACGCGATGGTGGGGGCGCAGAGCGCACCGGCCGGGATCAGCGCGAGGCTGAGCAGCCACCAGTGCGACCCGCCCAGCCCGACCGGGATGGTGGTGAGGCTCAGCGCGGCCATCAGCGCCAGCGGGGAGAACGAGCGGCGTACCGCGCCGTACGCGAAGCCACCGGCCAGCGAGGCGACCGCCCAGGCGGCCAGCACGGCACCGGTCCAGCCGACCTCGCCACCGGAGCGGAGCACGGCGACCACCGCGACGTCGGTGCCGCCGAGCACCAGCGTGGCGGCGAGGCTGACCGCCAGTACGGCGAGCAGGCGCGGGGTGAGCCACTCGCGGCGGTGCACCGGGCGCGGCGGACCGGCCGGCTCACCGGCGGCCCGGATCGGCGGGTCGAGCAGCCAGAAGCAGATGCCGGAGGCGACGATCCCGGCGCCGACCGCCCAGAGCGTCAGGCGCGGCGTGACGGCGGTGGCCAGTGCCACGGCGAGCGCGGGGCCGACCATGAACGACAACTCCACGGCCATCGAGTCCAGCGCGTACGCGGGGCGGCGCTTCTCCACCGGCACGAGCGCGGCGATCGACTGGCGGACCATCGAGAAGATCGGCAGGGCGAGCAGCCCGGCGAGGAACGCGGCGGGCAGCAGCACCGGGTACGGCAGCGTGGGCGCGGCGGACCAGAACAGCGCCTCGGCGACGGTGGTGAGCACCAGCACCGGCCGGAGCCCTCGGCGGTCGATGAGCCGCCCGAGCAGCGGGGCGCCGACCGCCGCGCCGACTGTCGACGCGGCACCGACCAGGCCGGCGGCGCCGTAGCCGCGGCCCAGGTCGAGCACCACGTGGAAGGTGAGCGTCACCCCGGTGGCGGTCAGCGGCACACGGGCCAGCACCGACACCAGCAGCAACGATCGGAGACCGGGTAGGGCGAGTGCCTCCCGGTAAGGCTTCAGGTTCACGACGGTCCGTACCTCCGGCGCCATCCTGGGGCCGGGGTGCGACACCCGCAAGCGATTACCCGGTCAAGCGGCGGTGATCACAGGCTCGCCCACCATTGTCACCCCGGCACCGTCGAGTGCCCGCAGCGCCACGTCGAGCGTGTCCGGCGCGACAGCGGCGGTCAGGTCGAGCAGCACAGTGGTCCGGAAGCCCTCGCGGGCGGCGTCCAGCGCGGTCGCGCGCACGCAGTGGTCGGTGGCGATGCCGACCACGTCGACCCGGTCCACGTCGTGCCGGCGCAGCCAGTCGGCCAGGCACTCGCCGTCGGGGGCGTGCCCCTCGAAACCGGAGTACGCGGCCGCGTGCTCGCCCTTGTGGAAGATCACCTCCACCCGGTCGGTCGCCAGCTCGGGGTGGAACTCGGAACCGGAGGTGCCGACCACGCAGTGCCGGGGCCAGGAGTCGACGTAGTCCGGCGGGTCGCCGAAGTGCGCGCCCGGGTCGACGTGGTAGTCCTTCGTCGCGACCACGTGGTCCCACCGGCCCGGCTCGGCGGCGAGCAGCCGGGAGATGCCGGCGGCCACGCCGGCTCCGCCGCCGACCGCGAGGGAGCCGCCCTCGCAGAAGTCGTTCTGCACGTCCACGATGATCAGGGCGTTCGCCATCTGAACGTTCCTCCTCAGCTCGCGGGTAGGACGGTAACCGGTACTGCGGGATCCCCGGCGGAAAGCTTGAGCCCTTCCCACGGGATCGAGATCAGGCACTGGCGCAGGTGGTCGCGGGACTCCGCCAGCGTGGGCAGCGTCTCCGGCTCGCCCGACACCACGTACGAGTGCTGGAGCAGCCGGTCGTTGGACTGCCGGTCCGGCACGCCCTGCGGCACGATGACCTCCTCGGTGGCGGTGCCGGTCGGCTTGTGCCGGCGGACCGCTACCTTCCGGCCGCCGATGGTGGCCTTGTGCTCGGAGCGCTTGACCACCGGCCGCCCCTCCACCTCGACCAGCTTGTAGACCAGGCCGGCGGTGGGCGCGCCGGAGCCGGTCACCACAGCGGTGCCGGCGCCGTACATGTCCACCGGTTCGGCGGCGAGCGCGGCGATGGCGTACTCGTCGAGGTCGCCGGAGACGATGATCTTCGTCTCGGTGGCGCCCAGCGAGTCGAGCAGCTCGCGGGACTGCTGGGCGATCACCGCGAGGTCGCCGGAGTCGATCCGGACCGCCCGCAGCTCCGGCCCGGCCACCGCGATCGCGTTGCGGATGCCCTGGGCGATGTCGTACGTGTCGACCAGCAGCGTGGTGTCCTTGCCCAGCGTGGCGACCTGGGAGGCGAACGCGGCCCGCTCGTCGTCGTGCAGCAGCGTGAAGGCGTGCGCGGCGGTGCCCGCGGTGGGGATGCCGTAGCGCTGCCCGGCGGCCAGGTTGGAGGTGAACCGGAACCCGGCCAGGTACGCGGACCGCGCCGCGGCGACGGCGGCCTCCTCGTGCGCCCGGCGGGAGCCCATCTCGATCAGCGCCCGGCCCCGGGCCGCGGTGACCATCCGGGCGGCCGCGGCGGCGACCGCACAGTCGTGGTTGAGTACTGACAGCACGAGCGTCTCCAGCACCACGCACTCGGCGAACGTGCCCGAGACGGTGAGGATCGGGGAGCCGGGGAAGAACAGCTCGCCCTCGGCGTAGCCGTCGATGTCGCCGGTGAACCGGTAGCCGGCCAGCCACTGGGCGGCCCGGTCGTCCACCACTCCGGTACGGCGCAGGAAGTCGATCTCCGCCGGGTCGAACCGGAAGTCGCGGATCATCTCGACCAGCCGGCCGGTCCCGGCGACCACGCCGTACCGGCGCCCGGCCGGCAGCCGCCGGCTGAACACCTCGAAGACGCAGCGTCGGTCGGCCGTGCCGTCACGCAGGGCCGCGCTGACCATGGTCAGCTCGTAGTGGTCGGTCAGCAGCGCGGGGCGAAGGGTGCTCACCGCCCCAGCCTAGAGTTCAGCCCGGGTCCGCGCCGTCGTGCCCCGGCATCGACCGCAGTGCGGCCCGCAACTCACCGCGCCCGGCGACGCCGAGTTTGCTGTAGACGCGCTGGAGGTGGTTCTCCACCGTGCGCGTGGACAGGAACAGCCGCTCGGCGATGGCGCGGCTGGTCACGCCGTCGGCGGCGAGGCGGGCGATCTCCCACTCCCGGTCGCTGAGCGTCGGGCGCAGCAGCCGCAGCGCCGGGGTGGAGATCTCGTCGCAGCGGCGCAGCAGATCGGCGAGGCGTTCCCGGATCGGCCCGGTGGCGCCCGCGCGGAGGTGTCGCGTCCGGTGCAGGGCCAGCGCGGTCGCCTCGGCCGCGTACACGGTCAGCTCCCGGCCGGCGAAATCGTCGGCGACTGCGAGGAGCGCGTCCGGTGAGCCGTCGACGGCGGCCCGGCCGAACCGGGCGACGAGCGGCGGCAACACGCCGTCGACCTGCTCGGAGAGTTCGGCCAGGCGTTGCGCCACGGTGCGGCGGCCACCGTCGGTGCAGGTCGGGCCGACCGGCGCGGCGGCCTCGTCGAGCCGGACCAGGTCGAGCAGGACGAGCAGCTCGTGCCCGGCCAGGCCGTCCTCGCGCAGCCGGTCGGCGAGCGCGCACAGGTGCTTGACGGCCGCCGGCAGGTCGCCCGTCGCGGCCTGGACCGCGCCCCGGGCCTGCTCCAGCCACGGGTAGAGCACTGCCATGCCGGGCGCGTGCGTCCGGTCCGCCTCGGCCATCGCCTCCGCCGCGTGCGTCGCGTCCCCGCGCAGCGCGGCGGCCTGGGCGCGCTCGGCGTGCGCGAGGCCCGCGTACACCCGGCTGGTGGCGAGCACCGCGCACGCCTCCAGACTGGTCCGCAGCGCGTCGTCGCCGCGTCCGCGCAGCCGCGCCGCGTACGCCTGGAGGATCGCCAGGTAGCCGGTGCCGAGCCGGAAGTCGCCGGCCCCGGCCAGGTCGGCGAACTCGTCGGCGACGATGGCGTCGATGCCGGGCAGGTCGCCGGAGAGCGTCAGCCGGGTGCCCCGGGCCAGTTCCATCGCGAGCTGGAGGTAGGGCATGTCGGCCCGCCAGCACGCCGCCTCGGCCTGCACCCGGGCGACCGCTGTGGCGCTGAGCTGGTATTGCCCCTGCGCTGCCTGGAGGTGGGCGAGCGTGCAGCGGGCCAGCTCCCGGGCGGCCATCGGGGCGGCGGGCCGGTCCAGCACCTCCTGGGCCAGCCGTACCGCGACGTCGACGTCGAGCCGGTGCAGCCGCATGATGGCCTCGAACGCGCGTACGCGGGCCCGGTCGGCGGGGTCGCTCAGCTCTCCGCCGCGCGCAGCGATCTCCTCCACCGTGGACTCGCGGTTGAGCCCCCAGTAGCTGACCATGCCCCGGACCGTCAGCCACCGGCTGCGCCGCCGGTCGTCGCGGATCTCACCGGCGACCTGGTCGAGCACGCCGAGCGCCTCGTCCGGCCGGTCGCCGAACATCAGGATGGTGGCCAGCAGTTCCGCCGCGTCGGTGCCGCCACCGGCTTCCAGCGCGGCCCGGGCCAGCCGGGTCGCAAGCGGCACGTCGTACCGGCCGAACGCCTGCATCGCCGCTTCGAGCAACAGGGCCACGTCCTGCGCCGTACCCGAGTCGAGCCGCCACACCGCGATGCGCAGCAGGTCGTCCCGGCGGCGCTTGCCCACCTGCTCCAGCAGCCCGGCGAGCGTGGCCTGGAGCCGGCGGGTGCGGCTGACCGGGCAGTGCCGGCGCATCACCTCGCCGTAGAGCGGGTGCGCCAGGCGGACGTTGAGCCGCCGGTCGTCGTGGACCAGTGTGATGAGCCCGCGTTCCTCGGCGGTCTCCACGTCCGCCGGGTCGACCGCGCGTTCCAGCAGTTGCAGGCCCAGCGGCTCGCCGAAGGCGGCCAGCTCGACGACCGCCCGTACGCCGGGGGTGAGCTGGCCGATCCGGGTGTCGATCAGGTCGGTGAGGCTGGGCGCCAGCTCCAGCCGGCCGGTCCAGGTCCAGATGCCGTATCTGCGGTCCAGCTCGTCGTCGGCGGCCAGCACCAGCTCCCGCAGCAGCAGCGGGTTGCCGGCGGAGAGCTGGAACAGCCGGTCCGAGGAGCCCGCGTCGACCGGACCGCCCAGGATGGCCGCGAGCAGCCCGGTGGTCTCGCTGCGGCACAGCGGGCTCAGCTCGGCCAGGTCGGCCAGGTCGTCGGTCCAGAGTGCGCGGATCGGCAGCGGGATCTGCTCGCCGTTGCGCAGCGTCCCGATGACGTACGCGTTCGCCGAGCGGGCGACCAGATGCACGAGCGCCGCCGACGGCGGGTCGAGCAGATGAGCGTCGTCGACGGCCAGCACGATGGGCCGCCCGGCGGCCTGCTCCTGGAGCACGTCCACGGCCCAGCGCAGGATCCCGGCGGGGGAGAGGCCCTGCGGTTGGGTGGCGGGCAGCACCTGGACCAGCCCGCCGAACGGCAACGCGGCGGTGGTGGCGCTGGCCGCGATGGACCAGATCGCGTACCGCTCGGGGGAGAGCGCGGCCACCCCCTCGCGCAGCAGCCGGCTCTTGCCGACCCCGGCGTCTCCGCTGAAGAGCAACCCGCGACCCTCCGGGCCACCGACCGCCGACAACAGACGGTTGAGTTCATCAGTACGGCCGACGAACTCCCACCTGCTCATCGACGCAGCATATCGACCGTGTTCCGTCCGCGTGCGTACCGTCACGCAGTGAAGTTGAGTAATCTGTTCATTACCGGTGAGTACCGGCGTTGTTGGTTGTCGGATGGCCGACACCCGTACTCTTCCGGCAGTCCCTGCAACCAGGGAGAATCCGCGACCGCTACCCCGGTCGCCCGACCGGGAGGCCCACCTGATGACGCCAGGTTCGCTCCCTTCGGTCGACGTGCCCGACCCGCGCCGGCAGGCCGGGCCCCCCGGATGTGCCCCGCTGCCGGCCCGGATCGGGGTGACCGCGCCCGGACCGGACGAGCCGATGGCGGTGGTCGTCGCCGGTCCGGCCGGCGCGAACCGGCGTGAGCTGATCGCCGGCCTGCTCGGGGTCGAGGCCGCGACGCTCGCCGTGCCGCCGGGAAGCAATCTGCTGGTCCAGCACGCCGCCACCGCCACCCGCGCCGCGTACGTCCCGGGCTACCGCCAGCCGCACGCCTACGGCGCCGACCCGATCGCCGCCGGCCCGGCGCTGGCCCGGCCGCCGCGCCGGGTCGAGCTGAGCCTGCCCGATCCGCTGCTGCGGCATTTCGCGGTGGTCGACACGCCTGATACCGGCACGCTCGGCGTCGCCGGTGGCCGGGTGCTGCGCGACGCCGTCGGCCGGGCCGGCGCGCTGCTCTTCGTGATCTCCGCCGACCAGGCGTTCAGCGCGGCCGAGATGCACCTGCTCGCCGAGGTGGCGCGTACCCGGGTCGAAGTGTTCTTCGCCGTCACGCCCGGCGTGACCGGGCCGGCCGCGCCGGGCGACGGAGCGCGGGCCCAGGACCGGGCGGCGTCCGGTCCCGGGTCCACCCGCCGGCTCGACCCGGTGTCGGTCTCCATCGAGGCGCACCGCGCGGCGCTACTGGCCGCGGTGCCGGCACTCACCCCGGCCCGGTGGTTCCCGGCCCGCCGCGCCGAGCTGCCGCAGCTGCGCCGCGCGCTGGTCGGCTGGGCCGCCGACGAGGTGCTGCGTCGCGGCAGCGCGTGCCCGCCGGTGCCGGCCGGTGCGCACGGCCGGGTGCCGGTGCTCGCCGGCGTGGATCCGGGTGATCTGGCCGACCGGATCGACCGCCAGGCCCGCGCCTGCGCCCGCCGGATCCGCCAGCACCTCGCTCTGGAGCTGGCCAACATCCACCTGCGGGTGGTGCAGGAGATCGTCTTCGGGGTCGGCTGCACCGGCCTGCCGCAGATGCTCGACCGGGAACTGGAGGCGTTGTCGCTGCTCGCCACCGCCCAGTGCGACGAGGCCGTGCGGGGCCTGGTCGACGAGGCCGCCGCCCGGGTGTTCGGCGCGCCGCTGGCCGAGGGCGTACGCCGGCGGATCACCCACGCGGTGCGCTGGGGCCTGGCCGACCACCCGGGCGCGCCCGAGCTGGACCGGGTGCTCCTGGTGACCAGCACGGCCGGGGTCGCCGGGCTGACCGGGGCGGGAGCCCTGGACGCGCTGGCCGGCCTGCCCGGCGCGCAGCGGGACGAGGTGCTCCCGCCGGTCGGCGTCGCCCTCAACGGCGGCTGCTGGCAGCACTGGCGGGCGCCCGGCAACAACGACCCGAACGCCGCGCGCTCCTGGGCTCAGCGCGCGCTGCGCGAGGTCGAACTCGAACTGTCCCGCGAGGTGTCCCGCCGCTTCGAGGTGATCCGTCTCTCGCTGGGCGCGGTGCTGGCCGATGCGGTCGACCACGGCATCCTGCTTGCCTGACCACGGGGCCGGCAGGCGGCGACCCGGGCTCGCGTACGCGGCCCGGGCCGGTGACGACGACCCGCGCGCCGTTCCGGTTCATCGGTTCCCCGGATCCGGTGGCACGATGGGGGGCATGGCGGCTCCACAGGTTGCGCCGGTCGAGACGCCGGACACCGAAGAGGTGCCGGTCTCCGACCGGCCATGGGTGACCATCGTCTGGGACGATCCGGTCAACCTGATGACGTATGTGACCTGGGTTTTCCAGAAGCTCTTCGGGTACAGCCGGGAGAAGGCGGAGCGGCTCATGCTGGACGTGCACCACAAGGGCAAGGCCGTGGTCTCCAGCGGCGCCCGGGAGCGGATGGAGCACGACGCGGCGCAACTGCACGCGTACGGCCTCTGGGCGACGGTGGATCGATCATGAGTATGTTCCGCCGCCGGGGCGACCACTACGTGGCCACGTTCGCGGTCGACGAGGTCCGGGTGCTGCGCAAGGTCGCAGGCGAGGTGGTCGGCCTGCTGACCGACGGCTTCGACCACGGCGACCCGGTGGTCGGGCGGCTCTTCCCCGACGTCTACCCGGACGACGACGCCGGCACCGCCGAGTTCCGCCGCTACACCGAGGGTGATCTGAAGACCGGCAAGATCGACCAGGCGGGTGCCGTGCTCGCCGCGCTGCCCGACGGGGACGCCGGTGGCGAGGTGCGGCTGGACGCGGAGGCGGCCGAGGCGTGGCTTCGGGCGCTGAACGACGCCCGGCTGGCGATGGGCGTACGCCTGGAGATCAAGGACGGCACCGACCTGGGTGAGGAGCTCGACGACGCGGTGGCCGCGGACCCGGGTTCGTCCCGGGTGTTCCAACTGTCGGTCTACGCCTATCTCGGATATCTCCAGGAGTCCCTGCTCAACGCGCTGATCGACTGAGTGGTGACGGTTGCCACCTCGCCGCCCGGGAGGGCCAGGCGCTAGGCTTGGCGGCGTGCTGAGCATCGACCGGTCGATCATCGACGCGATCGTCGCCCACGCGCGTCGGGACCACCCGGACGAGGCGTGCGGCGTGGTCGCCGGCCCCGTCGGCAGCGACACCCCGACCCGGCACATCCCGATGGACAACGCCGCCCGCTCCATGACGTTCTACGAGTTCGACTCGATGGAGCAGTTGCGGGTGTGGCGCGAGATGGACGACCGCGACGAGGAACCGGTCGTCATCTACCACTCGCACACCGCGACGGAGGCCTACCCGTCGCGTACGGACGTCTCCTTCGCCGGCGAGCCGGGCGCGCACTACCTGCTCGTCTCGACCCGCGAGCCCGACACCGAGGAGATCCGCTCCTTCCGGATCGTCGACGGCGTGGTCACCGAGGAACCGGTGGAGATCGTGGATGCCGCCGTGGACCCGAACGCCGTCCAGTCCTACATGTTCGGGCAGAGCCCGGCGACGGTCGACTACGAGTGTTCCGGCCGCTGACCTTCAGCGCCGGCACCTTCCTTTTCCCGTCACCTGGCACGACCCCGAACGAGGAGCACGAGACATCATGGCCATCGAGGTTCGCATCCCCACCATCCTGCGCAGCTACACCGGCGGCGCGAAGGTCGTCGAGGGCAGCGGCGACACGCTCGCCGACCTGCTCGCCGACCTGGACTCCCGGCACGGCGGCCTGAAGGCCCGCCTGGTCACCGACGCGGGCGCGCTGCACCGGTTCGTCAACGTCTACGTCAACGACGAGGACGTCCGCTTCCTCGGCGCGCTCGACGCCAAGCTCAACGACGGCGACAGCGTGACCATCCTGCCGGCCGTGGCCGGTGGCGCGTTCGGCTTCGCGGCCGCCGCGGCGATCGCCTCGCACGCGGTCTCCACGCGCGCCGCCCGCTGAGGGGGCCCGCGATGGCGCGGTACGACAGCCTCCTCGACGCCTGCGGCGGCACACCGCTGGTCGGGTTGCCCCGGCTCTCGCCGACGGTCCCGGCCGGGGCGCCGCCGGTGCGGCTCTGGGCCAAGCTGGAGGACCGGAACCCGACCGGCAGCATCAAGGACCGCGCGGCCCTGTTCATGGTCCGCGCGGCCGAGGAGGCCGGCCGGCTGCGTCCGGGTGACACGATCCTGGAGCCGACCAGCGGCAACACCGGCATCTCGCTGGCCATGGTGGCGAAGCTGCGCGGCTACCGGCTGGTCTGTGTGATGCCGGAGAACGTCTCCACCGAGCGGGTGCAACTGCTCCGGATGTACGGCGCGGAGATCATCTTCTCGCCGGCCGCGGGTGGCTCGAACCAGGCGGTCGCGACCGCCAAGCAGATCTCCGCCGAGCACCCGGACTGGGTGATGCTCTACCAGTACGGCAACGAGGCGAACGCCCGGGCGCACTACGAGACGACCGGGCCGGAACTGCTCCAGGACCTGCCGGGCATCACCCACTTCGTAGCAGGGCTGGGCACCACCGGCACGCTCATGGGCACCGGGCGCTACCTGCGGGAGAAGGTCGAGGGCATCCAGATCGTGGCGGCCGAGCCGCGCTACGGCGAGCTGGTCTACGGTCTGCGCAACATCGACGAGGGTTACGTGCCCGAGCTGTACGACGCCGGGGTGCTGTCCCGCCGCTTCTCCGTGGGCACCCGGGACGCGGTGCTGCGGACCCGGCAGCTCGTCGAGGTGGAAGGCGTCTTCGCCGGGTTCTCCACCGGCGCCATCCTGCACGCCGCGCTCGCGGTGGCGCACGAGGCGGTCCGCGACGGCCGGCGCGCGGACGTGGCGTTCGTGGTCTGCGACGGCGGCTGGAAATACCTGTCGACCGGCGCGTACGGCGGCACCCTCGCCGACGCGGAGGAGTCCCTGGACGGTCAGCTCTGGGCCTGACGGACCGGTGGCCGGTCCGGTCGGTGGCGTGCCCGCCGGCCGGACCGCCGGTCTCGTCCGGACGGGACGTGTATGGGTGTCACGTTGATGACAACTTCCGGCAGATGATTCTTGCCCGACCGGGGCGACGCGTAGGCTGCGCAGCGTGGCGAGCGCGTCGGTAGAGATCATCGGCGGCGCCGCCGCCGGCGCATCGACTACTCATGGTGAGATCGAGGCCACCGGATGAGACTGACCGTCCTCGGCTGCGCGGGCAGCTTCCCGGGCCCCGAATCCCCCTGCTCGGCCTATCTCATGGAAGCCGAGGGCTTCCGCCTCCTGATCGACTTCGGCGTGGGCTCGCTCTCCACGCTCCAGCGCTACGTCGGGCTGCACGCCCCCGACGCCATCCTCCTCACCCACCTGCACTGCGACCACATGTTCGACGCCGTGTCCTACGTAGTGGTACGCCGGTACGCGCCGGACGGCCCGTACCCGCCCCTGCCGATGTACGCCCCCTCCGGCGCGCCCGACCGGCTGGCCACCGCGTACGGGCAGGAGGAGGGCTCGGTGGAGGACGTCTACCAGTTCTACGGCCTGCAGCCGGGCACGTTCCCGATCGGCCCGTTCACCGTCACCGTCGACCGGATGAACCACCCGGTCGAGACGTACGGGGTGCGGCTGGAGCACGGCGGCAGGGTGTTCTGCTACTCCGCCGACACCGCGCCCTGCGAGGCGCTGCTGCGACTGGCCCAGGACGCCGACGTGTTCCTCTGCGAGGCGAGCTACATGGACGGCGTGGAGAACCCGCCGGACCTGCACCTGACCGGCCGGGAGGCGGGCGAGGCGGCCACCAAGGCGGGAGTGGGGCGGCTCCTGCTCACCCACCTCGTACCGGCCTGGGGCAGCGAGTCGCAGACCGTGGAGGCGGCGGCCGGGGCGTACACCGGGCCGCTCGAAGTGGTCCGGGCGGGCGCCAGCTACGACATCTGACCGGCGCCCGGGCCGGGCGTTGTCGCAGTGTTCGCCGGCCGGTCAGCGTGCCGTCGCCTGCCGCATCCGTGCCGCCCGCACCCTCGGGCCATGCGGATCGCCATCGTCACCGAGTCGTTTCCGCCGGACGTCAACGGCGTGGCGCACTCGGTCGTCCGGGCCGCCGAGCACCTGGTCGCCCGGGGTCACGAGCCCCTCGTCGTCGCGCCCGCCCCGGCCGGGGGCCGCCGCCGCCGGGTCGACCACCACGCCTATCCGGTGGTGCGCCTGCCGAGCGTGCCCCTGCCCCGCTATCAGGGCTTCCGGCTCGCCGTGCCGAGCGTCGGACTGACCGGCGCGCTGCTCGGGCACCGGCCCGACGTGGTCCACCTGGCCAGTCCCTTCGTGCTGGGCGCGGCCGGCGCGTCGGTGGCGGCCCGCCACGGCCTGCCCGCCGTCGCGGTCTACCAGACCGATGTGGCGGCCTACGCCCGGGCGTACCGGGTGGGATGGGGCGAGGCCGCCGCGTGGCGGCGGATCCGCGAGATCCACAACTCCGCGCAGCGCACCCTCGCGCCGTCCACCCGCGCCGCGTCGGACCTGATCAATCACGGGGTACGCCGGATCTGGCTGTGGCGGCGCGGCGTGGACGCCGTCCGGTTCCACCCGGCGCGGCGCAGCGAACAGCTCCGCGCGACGCTCGCAACCGGCGGCGAACTGCTTGTCGGGTACGTCGGCCGGCTCGCCCCGGAGAAGCGGGTGGACCTGTTGGCGCCGGTCACCGACCTGCCCGGCGTGCGGGTGGTGGTGGTCGGCGACGGGCCGGCCCGGCGTCAGCTCGAACGGGCGCTGCCGGCGGTGCGGTTCCTCGGCGTGCGACGCGACGACGCACTGGCCGAGCTGTACGCCAGCCTCGACGTGTTCGTCCACACCGGACCGCACGAGACGTTCGGGCAGACGCTCCAGGAGGCCGCGGCGAGCGGCGTACCGGTGGTGGCGCCGGCCAGCGGTGGTCCGGTGGACCTGGTCGAGTCGGGGGTGACCGGGCTGCTGGTGCCGCCGGACGACGGCGCCGCGCTGGCCGCCGCCGTCGCCGAGCTGGCCGCCGACCCGTCCCGGCGGGCCCGGTACGGCGCGGCGGCCCGCGCGGCGGTGGCCCGGCGGAGCTGGGACGCGGTCGGGGACGAGCTGATCGGGCACTACCAGGCAGTGCTGGCCGGTTCGCCCGCCGCCGGACGGCTCGCTGCGTGACCGGGGCCGCCGCCCGTCCGGTACGGATCGTCCGGCTTGCCAACTTCGTGACGGCGCGGTCCGGCGGGCTGCGGACGGCGCTGCGCCAACTGGGCGCCGGGTATCTGTCCGCCGGTCACGAACCGGTGCTGGTGATCCCCGGTGCGCGCCCGTCGGACAAGGTGCGGCCGTGGGGGCGGGAGATCACCCTGCCCGGACCGGAGCTGCCCGGCACCGGCGGCTATCGGGTGCTGTGGGACCGGCGGCGATTGGCCCGGCTCCTCGGCGACCTGGCCCCGGACCGGATCGAGGTCTCCGATCGCAGCACGCTGCGCTGGACCGGCCGCTGGGCACGGGAGCACGGGGTGCGCTCGACGATGGTCTCGCACGAGAGCCTGACCGGGCTGCTCGGCCAGTGGGGGGTGCCGACCGGGCTGGCCCGGCGGACCGCCGACCGGCTGAACCGCGAGACGGTACGCCGGTTCGACCGGATCGTCTGCACCACCCGCTGGGCCGCGGAGGAGTTCGGCCGGCTGGACGGACCGCCGGTCGAGCGGGTGCCGCTCGGCGTCGACCTGGACACGTTCCACCCCCGTCGCGCCGACCCGGCGCTGCGGGAGCGGTACGCCGACGACTCGGAGGTGCTGCTGGTGCACTGCGCCCGGCTCTCCGTGGAGAAACGCCCCGACCTGGCGCTGACCACGCTGGCCCGGCTGCGCCGCGCCGGCGTACCGGCGGTCCTGGTGCTGGTCGGGGACGGGCCGCTGCGGCCGGCGTTGGCCCGGCGGGCAGCGGGCCTGCCGGTGCACTTCACCGGGTTCCTGCCGGACCAGCTGTCGGTGGCCGCGCTGCTGGCCGGCGCGGACGTGGTGCTCGCGCCCGGGCCGGTGGAGACGTTCGGCCTGGCCGGCCTGGAGGCGCTCGCATCCGGCACGCCGGTGGTGGCGAACGCGGCGAGCGCCCTGCCCGAGGTGATCGGGCCGGGCGGGCTCGCCGCGTACGGCACCCCGGCGGCGTTCGCCGTCGCGGTCCGCCGGCTGCTGGACCGGCCGGAGGCAGAGCGTCGCGCGGCCGCGCGGGCCCGCGCCGAGGAGTTCGGCTGGCCGGCCGCCGTCGCGGGTTTCCTCCACGCGCACGGGGTCGATGCGCCGGCGTGCTGACCGGCCGGTGGCACCCGCGGTCGGTGCGATCACCGCACCGCATAGGGTGCAGACATGGCGCGACCTGACGGGCGGCAGCCCGACCAACTCCGACCGGTGACCCTGACCCGGGGCTGGAGCACCCACCCGGAGGGCTCGGTGCTCGTCGAGTTCGGCGCGACCCGGGTCCTCTGCACGGCGAGCGTCACCGAGGGCGTGCCCCGCTGGCGCAAGGGTTCCGGGCTGGGCTGGGTGACCGCCGAGTACGCGATGCTGCCCCGGGCCACGAACACCCGCTCGGACCGGGAGAGCGTCCGCGGCAAGGTCGGTGGCCGGACCCACGAGATCTCCCGGCTGATCGGCCGCAGCCTGCGCGCCTGCGTCGACCTCAAGGCACTCGGCGAGAACTCGATCGTGCTGGACTGCGACGTGCTCCAGGCCGACGGCGGCACCCGTACCGCGGCGATCACCGGCGCCTACGTCGCGCTGCACGACGCGGTGACCTGGCTGGCCGAGCGCAAGGCGCTGGCCGGCAAGGTGGAGAAGGTGATGCACCGCTCGGTGGCGGCGGTGAGCGTCGGGGTGATCGGCGGCGAGGCGATGCTCGACCTCTGCTACGCCGAGGACGTCACCGCCGAGGTCGACATGAACGTGGTCTGCACCGGCACCGGCGACTTCGTCGAGGTGCAGGGCACCGGTGAGGCGGGCGTCTTCGCCCGCGACCAGCTCGACGCGCTGCTCGACCTGGGCGTGGCGGGCTGTCTGGAACTGGCCGACGCGCAGCGGAAGGCGCTCTCGTCATGAACAAGGTCCTGCTCGCCACCCGGAACCGGAAGAAGCTGGTCGAACTCCAGCGGATCCTGGACGGCGCGCTCGGCGCGCACCGGATCGCCCTGCTCGGCCTCGACGACGTCGAGGAGTATCCGGAGCTGCCGGAGACCGGCCTCACCTTCGGGGAGAACGCGCTGATCAAGGCGCGGGAGGGCTGCCGGCGTACCGGCCTGCCCACCATCGCCGACGACTCCGGTCTGGCGGTGGACGCCCTCAACGGCATGCCGGGTGTGTTCAGCGCCCGCTGGTCCGGCCGGCACGGCGACGACCACGCCAACCTCCAGCTCGTGCTGGACCAGGTCGCCGACGTGCCGGACGAGCACCGGGGCGCCGCGTTCGTCTGCACCGTGGCGCTGGTGCTGCCCGGCGGAAAGGAGCACCTGGTCGACGGCCGCCAGTCCGGCCGGCTGCTGCGCGCGCCGCGCGGCGACGGCGGCTTCGGCTACGACCCGGTCTTCCTGGGCGACGGGCAGGAGCGGACGAACGCGGAGCTGACGCCCGAGGAGAAGGACGCGGTCAGCCACCGCGGCAAGGCGCTGCGGGAGCTGGCCAAGCTGGTCGCGAAGGTGCTCCCGCCCGCCGCCTGAGATCAGCCGAGCGGGCCGATCTCCCGTTCGATCGCGGCGCGCAGCTCCGGGCCGCGCACCACCTCGCGTGCGGCCTCCATCAGCGGCGCGAGGAACACGTCCGGTCCCGGTTCCCCGATGGCGTCGCCGAGCGCGTGCAGCGCCGCCCGCCCGGCCGGCGACGGGGTCAGCGGCGCGCGGAGCTGGAGCCCGCGTACGGCCGACAGCAGCTCCACCGCGAGCAGGCTGGTCAGGTTGTCCAGCACGGTGCGCAGCTTCTTGGTGGCCGCCCAGCCCATCGAGACGTGGTCCTCCTGCATGCCGCTGGTGGGCAGCGAATCGATCGAGGCGGGCGCGGCGAGCCGGCGGTTCTCCGCGACGATCCCGGCGGCGGTGTACTGGGCGATCATCAGGCCCGAGTTCACTCCGGGGTCCGGCGACAGGAACGCGGGCAGATCCCGGGAACGGGTGACGTCCAGCAGCCGGTCCACCCGGCGCTCGGCGATGGCGCCCACCTCGGCCGCGGCGATGGCCAGGTAGTCGGCGGCGAAGCCGAGCGGCGCGCCGTGGAAGTTCCCGGTCGACTCGACCCGCCCGTCCGGCAGCACCACCGGGTTGTCGACCACCGACAACAGTTCCCGGCCGGCCACCACCTCGACGAAGTCGAGCGTGTCCCGGGCCGCGCCGGCCACCTGCGGGGCGCAGCGCATCGAGTACGCGTCCTGCACCGCGTGCGCCAGGTCGTCGCGGTGCGAGTCCATCACCGCCGAGCCCTGCAACAGCCGGTGGATGTTCGCCGCCGACGCGGCCTGCCCCGGATGCGGTCGGATGGCGTGCAGCTCCGGCAGGAACGGCCGCTCCGAGCCGAGCATCGCCTCGATGGCCAGCGCGGCAGTCACGTCCGCCATGGCGAACAGGTGCCGGGCGTCGGAGACGGCGAGCAGCAGCATGCCGAGCATGCCGTCGGTGCCGTTGATCAGCGCCAGCCCTTCCTTGGCGGCGAGCGACACCGGCCTCAGCCCGGCCCGGCGCAGCGCGTCGGCGGCCGGGACGCGGTCACCGGCCGGGCCGAGCACCCAGCCCTCGCCGAGCAGCACCAGCGCGCAGTGCGCCAGCGGCGCCAGGTCACCTGATGCGCCGAGCGAGCCGTGCTCGGGCACCCACGGGGTGACGTCGTGGTTGAGCAGGTCCACGAGCGCCTCGGCGACCAGCGGACGGACCCCGGAGCGCCCGAGCGCCAGCGAGCGGACCCGCAGCAGCATCATGGCGCGTACCACCTCGCGCGGCATCGGCGCGCCCACCCCGGCGGCGTGCGAGCGGATCAGCGCGTGCTGGAGCTCGGCCCGGCGTTCCGGCGCGACGAACGTGTTCGCGAGCGCGCCGAAGCCGGTGGAGACGCCGTACACCGGGCGGCCGGCCGCCTCGATGCCGTCCACGATGGACCGGGAGGTCGCCATGGCCTCGGTGGCGGCCGGGTCGAGCACGACCTTGGTGGTGCCGCGGGCCACCGCGAGCACGTCGGCGGCTGTGACGCCGGTGGACAGGATGGTCACTGTGGTCATCGCGGTACTCCGTTGTGCAGGACCTGGCGGATCAGTGGCACCCCCGGCCGGTAGGCCAGGTGCAGGTGGGACGGCGCGTCGAGGATGATCAGGTCGGCCCGCGCGCCCTGGGTCAGCCGGCCCACGTCGGTGCGCCGCAGCGCCGCCGCCCCGCCGGCGGTCGCGGCCCACACCGCCTCCGCCGGGGTCATCCGCATCTCGCGTACGGCGAGCGCGACGCAGAACGGCATCGACGACGTGTACGACGACCCGGGGTTGCAGTCGGTGGCCAGCGCGACCGTGACGCCCGCGTCGAGCAGCCGCCGGGCGTCCGGATACGGCGACCGGGTGGAGAACTCGGCGCCTGGTAGCAGCGTGGCGACCGTCTCCGAACCGGCGAGCGCGTCGATGTCGGCGTCGGTCAGGTGGGTGCAGTGGTCCACGCTGGCCGCGCCCAGCTCCACCCCGAGCCGCACGCCCGGGCCGGGGCCGAGCTGGTTGGCGTGCAGCCGCACGCCCAGACCTGCCGCCTGCCCGCAGGCGAGGATCGCCCGCGCGTGGTCGGCGTCGAACGCGCCCCGCTCGCAGAACACGTCGATCCAGCGGGCGTACGGCGCGGCGGCGGCCAGCATCGGCCCGCACACCATGCCGACGTAGTCGTCCGGGCGGTCGGCGTACTCGGCGGGGACGACGTGCGCGCCGAGGAACGTGGTGTCCTCGGTGAACTCGGCGGCGATCCGCAGCGAGCGGGCCTCGTCGGCGACGTTCAGGCCGTACCCGCTCTTGATCTCGACGGTGGTGGTGCCCTGCCGCAGCATCTCGGCGCGCAGCCGGCCCACAGTGGCGCGCAGGTCGTCGTCGGAGGCCGCGCGGGTGGCGCCGACAGTGGTGCGGATGCCGCCCCCGGTGTAGGGCTCGCCGGCCATCCGGGCGGCGAACTCGGCGGCCCGGTCACCGGCGAAGACCAGGTGGGCGTGGCTGTCCACGAAGCCGGGCAGCACCGCCGCCCCGCCGGCGTCGATGCGCCGGTCGGCGGCCGGCGCGTCGCGGGCCGATCCGACCCAGGCCACCTGCCCGTCCTCGATCAGCAGGGCGGCCTCGCGCCGGATGCCCAGCGGGTCGCCGGGCCGGCCCTCGTTCGTGACCAGCTCGCCGATGTGGTCGACGAGCAGGCTGCCGCGCATCACGAGTCCTCCTTGGCGGTGACCGCAGCGATCGCGTCCCGCAGCTCGGTGGGCACGTCCACGGTCAGGTGCCGGCCGCCGTCCACCACGGGCCTCCCGTCCACGATCACGCTCGTCACGTCGGCGGCGGTGGCCGCGAAGAACGCGCCGACCGGCGGCACCCCGGCGGTGCGGGCGCTGTCCAGCCGTACCGTGACCAGGTCCGCCCGCTGCCCGACGGCGAGCCGGCCGGCGTCGCCCCAGCCCAGCGCTGCGTGCCCGCCGACGGTGGCGGCGCCGACCAGCTCGGCCGGGGTGAAGTGCCCCCGCCTGCGGGTACGCAGCCGCTCGTCCATCTCCAGCGCGCGGGCCTCCTCGAACAGGTCCACCACGGCGTGACTGTCGCTGCCGAGGCTCAGCGGGCTGCCCGCGTCGGCCATCCGGCGCACCGGGCCGACCCCGTCGGCCAGGTCGCGTTCGGTGGTGGGGCAGACGCAGACCCGGGTACGGCTGTCGCCGAGCAGCGCCACGTCGGTGGCGGTCGGGTGGGTGGCGTGCACGGCTGTGGTGTGCGGGCCGAGCACGCCGTGGTCGGCCAGCAGCCGGGTCGGGGTGCACCCGTGCACGGCCCGGCAGGCGTCGTTCTCGGCCGGCTGCTCGGACAGGTGCACGTGCAGCGGCAGGCCGTTGCGGTCGGCCCAGCCGGCCACCGTGGCGAGCTGCTCGGCCGGGACCGCGCGCACCGAGTGGACGGCCGCGCCGAGCCGGACGTGCTCGTCGGCCGGGCGGAACGCGTCCACCCGCTGCGCCCAGCGCAGCGCGTCACCGTCACCGAACCGCCGTTGCGGCCCGGCCAGCGGCGCGCCGTCCACGCCTCCGGCCAGGTACGCGGTGTCCAGCAGCGTGAGCCGGACCCCGGCGTGCGCGGCGGCCTCCACGAGCGCGGCGGACATGGCGTTCGGGTCGTCGTACGGGGTGCCGCCGGGACCGTGGTGCAGGTAGTGGAACTCGCCGACGCAGGTGATCCCGGACAGCGCCATCTCCGCGTACACGGCGCGGGCCAGCGCGAGGTAGGTGTCCGGGTCGAGCCGGATCGCGACGGCGTACATCAGGCTGCGCCAGGACCAGAAGTCGCCGCGCCCGTCGTGGGTGCGCCCGCGCAGCGCCCGGTGGAACGCGTGCGAGTGGGCGTTTGCGAGGCCGGGCAGCGTCAGGCCGGGCAGCCGGATCGCGTCGGCGAGCACCTCGACCCCGGCGGTCGGCGGCCCGTCCGCGGTCAGCGGGGTGACAGTTGTGAGCCGCCCGTCGGTCGCCTCGATCAGCACGTCCCGGGTGGGCTCGGCGCGGTCGGGCAGCCAGGCGTACTCGGCCAGCCAGCGGGTCAGCGGCATGCCAGCTCCTCCAGCACCCGGGCCAGGGCGACCACCCCGGCGGCGCAGTCGGCGTCGGTGGCCGCCTCGGCCGGGGAGTGCGACACCCCGGTCGGGTTGCGCACGAACAGCATCGCGGTGGGCAGGTGCGCCGCCAGCACCCCCGCGTCGTGCCCGGCGCCGGTGGGCAGCACCGGCGCGCCGAGCAGCGCGGCCAGCCGGTCGGCCAGCCCGCCGTCGAACGCGACGAGCGGGGTCGCCGACTCCTGGGTGCAGGTCAGCGCGGTCCCGTCGCGGCCGGCCCGGTCGGCCGCCTTGGCGCGTACCGCCTCGACCAGACCGTACAGCGTCTCCGCCTCGGCCGCCCGCGCGTCCAGCCAGCCGGTGACCCGGGACGGGATCGCGTTCGTGGCGTTCGGCTCGACCGACACCCGGCCCACTGTGGCGTGCGCGTCGCGCAGCCGGGCCTCCTTGTTCGCCGCCAGCACGGTGAACGCGTAGGTGAGCATCGGGTCGCGGCGGTCGGCCATCCGGGTCGTACCCGCGTGGTTGCCCTCGCCGGTGAAGTCGAACCGCCACCGGCCGTGCGGCCAGATCGCGGAGGCCACCGCGACCGGCGCGTCCAGGTCGACCAGCGCGCGGCCCTGCTCGACGTGCAGCTCCACGAAGGCCGCGAAGCGGCCGAGCAGCGCCGGATCGGCGCCCGCGGGCCGCTCGCCCAACGCCTCGGCGAAGGTCGTCCCGGCCTGGTCGCGCAGCCCGGCCGCGCGGTCGACGTCGATCTCGCCGGTGAGCAGCCGCGACCCCAGGCAGGGTACGCCGAACCGTGCGCCCTCCTCCTCCACGAACGCGGCCACCACCACCGGCCGGTCCGGGTTGACGCCGGCGGCCCGCAGCTCGTCCACGGCGAGGAACGCGCTGACGATGCCGAGCGGACCGTCGTACGCGCCGCCGTGCGGCACCGAGTCGAAGTGGCTGCCGGTCAGCACGGCGTCGCCGGCGGCCGGGTCGCCCCACCAGGCGAACAGGTTGCCGTTGCCGTCCTGCGCGACCGGCATGCCCCGCCGGTCGGCCTGCTCCCGGAACCAGGCGCGCAGCGTGCGCTCCGGCTCGGTCAGCGCGTAGCGCAGGTAGCCGCCGCTGCCGGCGTCCCGCCCGACCGGGGCGATCTCGTCCCACAGCTCCCGGAACCGGTGAGGAAGGGGCCCTTTCAATGCAGAATGCGTTAACAAGGGGCCCTTCCTTACGCTTCGGTCATCGGGACGCGGACGCCGGTGCGCTCGGCGACCTCGCGGGCGTCGTCGTAGCCGGCGTCGACGTGCCGGATCACGCCCATCGCCGGGTCGTTCGTGAGCACCCGCTCGATCTTCTGCCCGGCCAGCTCACTGCCGTCGGCCACGCAGACCTGGCCGGCGTGGATGGACCGGCCGATCCCGACGCCGCCGCCGTGGTGGATGGACACCCAGGACGCGCCGCTGGCGGTGTTGACGAGCGCGTTCAGCAGCGGCCAGTCGGCGATCGCGTCGGAGCCGTCGGCCATCGCCTCGGTCTCCCGGTAGGGGCTGGCCACGCTGCCGCAGTCCAGGTGGTCCCGGCCGATCACCACCGGCGCGCTGAGCTCGCCGGAGGCGACCATCTCGTTGAACCGCACCCCGGCGCGGTCGCGCTCGCCGTAGCCGAGCCAGCAGATCCGCGCCGGCAGCCCCTGGAACGCCACCCGCTCGCCGGCCATCCGGATCCACCGGGCGAGGGACTCGTTCTCCGGGAACAGGTCGAGGATGGCCCGGTCGGTGGCCGCGATGTCGCGCGGGTCGCCGGAGAGCGCGGCCCAGCGGAACGGGCCCTTGCCCTCGCAGAACAACGGCCTGATGTACGCGGGCACGAAGCCGGGGAAGTCGAACGCCCGCTCGTACCCGCCGAGCTCGGCCTCGCCCCGGATCGAGTTGCCGTAGTCGAAGACCTCCGCGCCCGCGTCCAGGAAGCCGACCATCGCCGCCACGTGCTTCGCCATCGACGCCCGGGCCCGGTCGGTGAACTCGGCCGGCTCGGCCGCCGCGTAGTCCCGCGCGTCGCCCGGGTCCACGCCCTCCGGCAGGTACGACAGCGGGTCGTGCGCGCTGGTCTGGTCGGTCACGATGTCGATCTCGACACCTCGGCGCAGCAGCTCGGGGAAGACGATGGCGGCGTTGCCGACCACCCCGACGCTCAGGGCCCGCCGGTCCCGCTTCGCCGTGAGCGCCCGCTCGACCGCGTCGTCCAGCGAGTCGGCGATCTCGTCGAGGTAGCGGTCGTGGGCCCGCCGCTCCAGCCGGGACCGGTCCACGTCCACGATCAGGCAGACGCCGCCGTTCATGGTGACCGCGAGCGGCTGCGCCCCGCCCATGCCGCCGCACCCGGCGGTGAGCGTCAACGTCCCGGCGAGCGTGCCCTCGAAGCGCTTGGCGGCGACGGCGGCGAACGTCTCGTACGTGCCCTGGAGGATGCCCTGGGTGCCGATGTAGATCCAGGAACCGGCGGTCATCTGCCCGTACATGGTCAGGCCGAGCGACTCCAGGCGGCGGAACTCCGGCCAGGTGGCCCAGTCGCCGACCAGGTTGGAGTTGGCCAGCAGTACGCGCGGCGCCCACTCGTGGGTGCGCATCACCCCGACCGGGCGGCCGGACTGCACGAGCATCGTCTCGTCGTCGCGCAGCTCGGTCAGCGTGCGCACCAGCGCGTGGTACGAGGGCCAGTCCCGGGCCGCCTTGCCGGTGCCCCCGTAGACCACAAGGTCCTCGGGGCGCTCGGCCACCTCCGGGTCGAGATTGTTCATCAGCATTCGCAGGGCGGCCTCCTGCGGCCACCCCTTCGCGGTGCGTGCGGTGCCGCGGGCGGCGCGGACGGGCTGGTGCATCTCGTACTCCTCTCAGCCGAGGAACAACTGGCGGCGGGCGGCGGACGACTCGAACGCCTCGAGCCGGTTCTGGGTGTCGGCCGGTGCGGCGTCGCAGATCGCCTGGAGCACCACCATGGCCAGCGTCATCGGGGCGGTGTGCAGGTCGAAGACCAGGTCGGCGCCGACGGCGGCGGGCAGCACCACCTCGGCGTGCTCGGTGGCCGGGCTCACCGGCGAGTCGGTGATCGCCACGACGGTCAGGCCGGCGTCCCGGGCCTCGCGCAGCGCGTCCAGGGTCTCGCGGGGGTAGCGGGGCAGCACGAATGCGAGCAGCGCCGTGGCGCCGGCCGCTGCCGCCTGGTCCAGGCGGTCGACCAGCATGCTGCCGCCGTCGTCGAGGACGCGCACGTCGGGGAGCACCTTCGCGGCGAAGTACGCGAAGTACGCGGCGAGCGGTGCGGCGGCGCGCAGCCCGAGCACCGGCAGCGGACGGCTGGCCGCGAGCAGTTTCCCCACCTCGGCGACCCGGCCCGCGTCGGCGAGCTGCGCGGCGAGCCGGTCGAGGTTGTCCCGCTCGGCGTGCACCGCCCGTTGCAATGCATTGCCGGCGGCCGGTCCGGCCGACCCGGTCACAGTGAGTTCCCGCAGGCGGCGGCGCAGCGCGGGGTAGCCGTCGTGCCCGAGCGCCATGGCGAACCGGGTCACCGACGGCTGGCTGACGCCGGCCAGCTCGGCCACCTCGGCTGCGGACAGGTACGCCGCCGCGCCCGCGTGCCGCACCAGGCAGTGGGCGATGCGGCGCTGGGTCGGGGTGAGCCGTACGCCGTGGAACAGGTCGAGCAGGCGGTCGGGGGAGGCCGCACCGCTTTCATTCACGGGCTGACTCTATGCATGAAAACTTTCAGAACGCAAGGGTGCCTCGACCGCAGGGAGATCCGGTGAGCGTGCTCTCTGTACTATCCGCACGGCGGGTGAGCAGAGGAGTGGGGCATGCAGCCGGAAGGTCCGTACAGGTTCACCGAGGTGCTGGGCGAGTGCCAGGTCGGCAGGGCCTGGGCCGCGCTCGACGGGCAGGACCGTGCGCTGACCGTGGCCGTCCTGGACGGTGCCGCGGCCGGGGACCAGCGCTGGCGCGAGGCGTTCACAAACGCGGCGAACGTGCTGGCCCAGACGCCCGGCGGCCACCGGTACGTCAACTCCGACTTCGCCGCCGGCCAGCCCTGGGTGGCGTACCCGTCCGACGAGGACGGCGCGGCCGAGCGGCTGTTCCGCAGCCTGGGCATGGACTACCAGCGCACCGCCACCGCCGATCTCCTGCCGCCGCCCCCGCCGGTGTCCGCGCCGCCGCAGCAGGTCTCCTCGCCGCCGCAGCTGCCGTGGAGCCCGCAGCCGTGGGCGATGACGCCGCAGCAGCCGGTCTCCGGCGCGCCCGTCTCGTCGGGCGCGCCCGTGTCACCCGGCCTGCCGGTGTCGCCGGGCATGCCGGTGCCGGCGATCCCGGCCCAGGCCACCGCCCCGGATCCGCTCGTGCCGACCGGCGGCCCCCGGATCGCGCCGGTCGCCCGCCCGCCCAGGAGCCGTACCGGCCTGTGGATCGGTGGCGTGGTCATGGCGGCGGTGCTGGCCGGTGGCGCCGGTCTGCTGGCCGGGCGGTCGCTCGCCGACGGTGGCGAACCGTCCACTCCGGCGGCCAGCGCCTCCCCGGCGCTCTACGAGGCCACCCAGCAGTCGCTGAACAAGGCGAAGTTCGACGCCGCGCTCATGCCGATCGCCGAGCCGTGGCTCGACGCGGTAGGCGGCTGCGCGATCAACACCGAGAAGAGCGGCCCCGGGCTCGCCGCGGGCGAGAAGCAGCACGTCTTCTGCCGCTACCTGGGTGTGTCGCTGCACTTCGCCGAGTACGAGTCGGCCGAGAAGAAGGAGGCGGCGCGCGCCTTCCGGCAGCAGATGGGCATCATCGGCCGCGCGCTCGCGCCGGGCATGCGCGAGGCCGGCCCGGCCACCGGCGGCGTCAGCGGGGCACAGGGCAGCTACGTCGAGTACGCCGGCAACGGCCAGGACGGCCGCCCGGTCTGCGGCATCTGGTGGGGCCGCGACGACAACACCAGCGCGATCTACATGGAGACGCCCTGCGGCGCCGGGCTCGGCGGCAACTGGGATGCGCTGCGCGACCTCTGGCAGCGCCACAGCTAGGACGCCGCGCGCCCGCTAGCGGAGGCGGGCGCCGTTCGGTGGCGGCACCAGGCAGACGTCGCTGCCCTTGGTGACGCCCGCGGCCAGGTCGAAGCGGACCACGCGCGCCCCGCTGAACTGCCGCTCGGTGACCGCAACGCCGCTGCCGCCCAGCCGGACGATGACGTCCCGGTTCGCCCCGTCGGCCCAGTCGGTGGCCTGGAACAACCAGACCCGGGACCGTCCGGGCAGCAGCGTCGACACCGTCTGCTTCGGACACCCGCCGGGGCCGGCCGCGACCACGTAGGCGTCCGCCGCCGGGCCGTACCAGGCCTGGGCGTTCCACGAGACGGTGGTGGCCAGCACCAGGTCACCCGGGCGGCGCTTGTCGTCCAGGTGGCGCAGCGCGCCCCGGTAGTCGACGGCGTTCGCGCCGCCGCCCTGGGCGAAGGCCCGCGCCGGTTGCACTGTCGCCACCACTGCGGTCGCCAGCTGCGGAACGGCGAGCGCCAGCAGCAGCACCACCCCGACCACCCACCTGATCCGGGCGGGCAGGCCGGCCCGCATCGGTGGCGGCGCGACGGCGAGCGCGGCGAGCAGCAGGCACGCGGGCACCGCGTAGAGCGCCAGCCGGCCGTTGAACGGATAGACCGACACGGCCGCGCCGGCCAGCCCGGCCGCCAGCGGCGTGAGCAGCACCAGCACCGCCACTGTGGAGAGCCGCCGCAGCCCGGCGGCCGTGCCCAGCACCAGCAGCGGCACGGCGACCCACGCCGACCAGGCGACGAACGGCACGGTGGCGAGACTCCGGTACGTCGCCACGAGCCATTCCACAGTGGCGGCCAGGTCGGTGAGCGAATGCGCCGGGTAGATCGACTTCGCCCGCCAGTACGCGGCGAGCTGCGGATCGGCGAGTCCCGGCGCCAGGAACAGCACGTACACCACGAGCGCGACCACGCCCCAGGCCGGCGCCGGGGCGACGAACCGGCCGGCCTCACGCCACCTGCTCGCCGGTGGACGGTCCGAACGGGACAGCACGTACCCGGCCAGCAGCGCGCCGAGCGCGCCGGTGACCGGAATGGACAGGGTGCTGACGAACGCCATGACCGCCGCCGCCGACCAGAACACCGCCGACCCGGCCCAGGTCGGGCCGGTCCGCACGAGCAGCAGCGCCAGCCCGACCACGAGCGTGACGCCGAACGCCTCGGCGCTGTACTGCTTCAGCTCGTTGGAGTAGCCGATCAGGAAGGGCGCGACGGCGACCAGCAGCAGCGCCGCCAGCGCGGCGAGCGGCGGCAGGAGTGCCCGGCCGAGCCACGCCACGAGCGGCAGCAGCGCCAGCCCGAACAGCAGCGGCACCAGCCGGAGCGCCCGCTCACCGTCGCCGAACTGCTCGAACGCGAACCGTTCCAGCCACAGCCAGCCGGGCGGCGCCGACTGGCTGAACGCCAGCGGCTGCAACAGGTCCAGGTAGCCGCGCTCCCGGATGTTGTGCGCCACGTACAGCTCGTCGCTCCAGAAGCTGCGCGCGTACGCCCACTGCCGGACCCGTAGCACGGCACCGAACGCGACCAGCAGGCCCGCGACGGACCAGTACGGGGACCGGCTCAGCCGCTCCCACGTGAGCGCGACGAACGCCGCCGGCGTGCCCGGCCGCGACGGCACCGGCGTCGCCGACGCGGGCGCCGTCGAGGGGGAGAAGGCCGGGCGTGTCACGGACACGGCGAGACGGTATCAAAGCGTCATTCACGTCAGCGGCCCCGCGACCGGCTCCGATCACCCGCTGGGGCCCCGGGTGGACGCAACCGGGCTACCGACCAGCCCGGCGGCCCGGCGGTGCCGGCGCGCCGGTCGCGGCAGGCCGACCAGGAACTCCGGGAACATGCCGAAGAACGTCCGGGCGCTGCGCAGCTCCAGCGTGTGCGCCCGGGACCAGCGCACCGAGTTGGTCGCGCGGGCCCAGTGGTGGGTCCACCGCACGTCACCCAGCACCGCCACCGGCATCCCGTGCCGCCAGGCGCGCAGCCCCAGCTCGTGGTCCTCGTAGTAGAGGAAGAACCGCTCGTTCCACCCGCCCAGCCCGGTGACGTCGGCGGTCCGGCCGGCCACCGCCGCGCCCATCACCCAGGCGACGTGGCGCGTCTCGCCCGGCGCGGCCACCAGCCGGTACGAGGCGTGCAGCCGGGACAGCGGCCACACCTTCCGGTTGCCGAGCTTCGCCGTCGCGTACGGGAAGCCGCGCCCGTTGGCCTGCGGTGTGCCGTCGGTGCCGAGCAGTTGCGGCGCGACCAGCCCGCCGTGCGTGTCCAGGTGCCGGGCCAGCGCGTCCAGGCCGTCCGGGCGCACCTCCAGGTCCGGGTTGGCGAACAGCACGTACCGGCCGGTCGCCTGGCGCAACGCGACGTTGTTGGCGCGGGAGAAGCCGACGTTCTCCGGCAGCCGGATCACCCGCGCGCCCAGTTCCTCGGCGACCGCCGCCGAGTCGTCGGCCGAGGCGTTGTCGACCACCAGCCACTCGTACGGCTTCGGGCCGCGCCAGCAGCGGCGCAGCGTCTCCGCCGAGTGGTAGGTGACAGTCACCACGGTCCACGGCTGTGCCGTCATCACGCCCTCCGAGCGGTCAGGTAGCCGAGCAGGGACGCGAACCCGAACCGCGGCCCGGTCCAGCGGCGGCGGGCGGCCGGCCCCTCGGCCAGCCCGCGTCCGATGCCGCGCAGGAACGGGCGCAGCAGGCCCTGCCGGATGCGCCGGGCGGCCAGCGCGAGGTGCGCCAGCGCCAGCACCGGCACCGCCACGAGCAGCAGCGGCCAGGTGAACGTGCGGGACGCGACCAGCAGCCGGTTGCGGGCCAGCAGGAACGCCCGGAACCCCTGCAACCGGTCGTCGCCGTCCACGCTGTGCCCGCCCGCGTGCGGCAGCACCACGTCCAGCCCGCGCGTGCGCAGCCCGGAGGCGTAGAGCCGGAACGCCAGGTCGGCGTCCTCGCCCCAGGCGAACAGGTGCTCGTCGAAGCCGCCGAACCGGCGGTACAGCGCGGCCGGGAAGACCGCCGCGCCGCCGGACGGGCCGAGCGGGGCGCCGCCCGCGGTGGCTCGCCGGTCGATGAACAGCGACACCGGGTTCAGGTCGATGCCGACGTACTCGCCGCCGTGCATGGCCAGCCCGACCGCGACGGGGGCGTCCGGGTCGGCGGCGACGGCGGCGCAGATCCGGGCCAGCGCGTCGTCGGGCAGCCACACGTCCGGGTTCAGCAGCAGCAGGTGGCTCGTGGTGACAGTCGTCGCCGCCCGGTTGCAGCCGGCCGCGAAACCCGGGTTCGAGGCGTCGGGCAGGTACGCGTACCGGTCGGCGGGCAGGTTCGCGGCGACCACCTCGGCGCACCCGTCGGAGGGCCAGTTGTCCGCGAAGACGAACCGGACCGGCAGGTCACCGGCGTTGCGGACCCAGGTCGGCAGCGTCTCGGCGAGCATGCCGGCGGACCGGTAGAGGACGGTGACCACGGTGAGGCCGTCGAACGTCATGCCGCGCTCCTGCCCAGCCGGTGCAGCACCCAGAGGCCGGGCACCAGGCTCAGCCACGTCGGATAGATCAGCGGATACAGCTCGTAGACGCCGAACAGCGCGAAGTAGACGACGAACGCCCGCGCCAGCTGCCCGGCCGGGGCGCGGGAGAACTCGAACCACCGCTCGGTCGCGCCCACCGCCAGCCCCATCGCGGCCAGGAAGAACACCGCGCCCAGCGGGCCGTAGTCGAGCAGCGGGATGGCCACGAACGTCGCGGTGTTCATCAGGTACGGCTGGCTGAGCTGGGACGTCATCCCGTACAGGTCCGCCTTGCCGACGATCGGCTCGACCCGGGAGCCGAGGAACGTCAGCGAGTACGTGCCGTACCGGGGCTCCAGGTGCTCCCGCTGCGACCAGACCCGCCCGAACGTCTCGGTGGACGAACTCAACGACAGGTCCAGCGAGCCGGCGCTGCTGGTCAGCGCGTTGCTGCCGTAGCGGGCCCGGAACTCGGTCTCGAACGCGCCGGTGCCGGCCATGGTACGCTGCCCGCCGAGGAACACCGCCGCGCCGAGCGCCACCGCGCCGATCAGCAGCACCACCGGCGTCCGCGCGGCCAGGAACGACGCGGCCCGCCCCCGGGTACGCCGGACCGACAGCGCCGCGATGAGCGCGGGCGCGATGCCCACCAGCACCGAGTTCTTGCTCGCGCCGAGCGCCGCCCCGACGGTGAAGACGGCGGTCAGCGCGTAGTAGACCGGCAGCGCCCGGCCGCGGGCGGACAACGCGCGCAGCAGCGACACCGCCATGCCGAGCGTCCACGCCTCGGACAGCAACCCGATGACCAGGTTCGACTGCTCGCGCAGCACCTGCCGGGCGGCGTCCGGGTTGTCGGCCAGCAGCGGCGGCACCGTCCCCCGGAACCGGATCGCCGCGGTCACCACGGCGACGCCGAGCAGCACGAACAGGTACGTCAGCAGCCGCCGCTCGGACGGCCAGGACAGCGCCGGACGGGACCGGTCGCCGTCCTCGTCCCGCCTGTCGATCAGCCGCCGCCCGACCGCCCAGGCCAGCAGGAAGACCGTCACGTATCCGGCGAGCACCGGCAGCACGCCGCGACCGGCCCAGGAGTCGTACGGGCCTGGTAGCACCCGGACGGCGAGCAGCGCGGCGGTCCAGACGGCGGCGCAGGCGG
This sequence comes from Micromonospora sp. WMMB482, assembly GCF_019038635.1. NCBI lineage: Bacteria > Bacillati > Actinomycetota > Actinomycetes > Micromonosporales > Micromonosporaceae > Micromonospora > Micromonospora sp. WMMB482. The sequence goes on from NZ_JAHOPD010000020.1 coordinate 3,636,969, forward strand.
CGAGCGCCCACATCCGCAGGCGCGCGGCGAGCAGCGTGCCGGCCGCCAGCGCGAGCGCGACCGCGAACCCGGCGTCGACCGTCGCCAGCAGCACCGCCGCGCCCAGCGCGAACGGGATCCCGACCGACCAGAGGCGGCGCTCAGCGGGAGTCACGGGCGACCGTCCGGTACAGGTCGTGCCAGCGGTCCACGCATCCGTCGAACGAGTGCCGCTCCGCGTACTGCCGGGCCAGTTCGCGCCGCCGCTCGTCCCACGCGGCCGGATCCACAGCGGTCCGTACGGCGGCGGCCAGCGCCTGCGGCGTCAGCTCCGCCCGGTACGCGAGCACGCCGTCACCGGCGGCGGTCACCTCGGTCAGGCCGCCCGCGCCGGAGTGCACCACCGGCACGCCCAGCGACATCGCCTCCAGCGCGCTGCGCCCGAACGCCTCCACCCGCGACGGCACCAGCAGGCAGTGCAGCCGTTGCAGGAACGGCGCGGCGTCGACCCGGCCGACCAGGTGCAGGTTCGGCCGCTCCGCGACCTCGACGGTGCCCGCGCCGGCGACCAGGAACTCCACGTCCGGCAGCTCCGCGGCGACGCCGGCGAGCAGGTCGGCGCCCTTCTCCCGTTCCAGCCGGCCGAGGAAACCGACCCGGACCGGGCCGTCCGAGGCGACGCCGCCGTCGGTCACCTCCGGCCAGATGGCTGGTAGCGGGTTCGGGATCACCCGCACGTCGCGGATCCGCCCGCGTACCCGGAGCTCGTGGGCCTCGAAGCCGGAGACCGCTACCGTCGCGTGCGGCCGCAGCCGCCGGAACAGCAGGTCGGTGCTGATGTTGGCCTGCACCGCCGCCTTCGCGCGCAACGTCTGCGCCGTGTCGCGGTACTGCCAGAGGCTGTTGTGCAGCGTCACCACCAGCGGCGTGCGACGCCCCCGCACACCCAGCCCGGCGCGGGCGTGCATCGCGGCGGAGAGCAGGTGCGCGCTCACCACGCCCGGCCGCAGCTCCTCGACCAGGGCGCGGATGCCGCGCGCGTACCCCAGGTCCACCCGCTTGGCCGCGCCCAGCGGACGCCACGGCACGCCCGCGTCCCGCAACGCCGCCGCGACCTCGTCGTCAGGGGTGGCGGCGACCACGTCGGCACCGCGGGACGCGAGCGCCGGCAGCATCTCGATCAGGAAGCGCTCCGCGCCGCCGAGCTGTCGCCGCCCCGACCCGCCGGTGGTGCAGACGAACAGCACCCTCATCGGACGCCCATGCCTTCCAGGGCGCCGCGGGCGACCGCCCGCCGTGCCGCCCCGCCACCCACCGCCGCCCGGGCGAGCACCCCCAGGGTGTACGCGGAGCAGGCCACTGTGCCCCGCCACCCGGCCAGCTCACGGCTGGCCCGGATGAACTCCCGGGTCTGCCGGCGGGAGATCTCCTCGGCCGCCCACCGGCGCTTCGCGCTCGCGTCGTCCTCGTGCGTGACCACGGCGTCCGGCAGGTACGCCAGGCGCAGCCCGAGCCGGCGCACCGCCCAGCACAGCCGCAGGTCCTCGGAGTAGAAGAACGACGACTCGTCCACCCCGCCGATCCGGTCCAGCGTCTCCCGCCGGATCGCCACGAACGGTCCGGAGAGCCAGTCGCCGCGCTCCGGCGGGGCCACGATCCGCAGCCGCGGGAACACCAGGCTGAGCCCGGTGGCGTGCGCGACGCCGGTGCCCACTGTCAGGAAGCGGCCGGCGGCGGTCTGGTCCCGGCCGGTCGCGTCGAGCACCTTCGGGAACGCCGCACCCACAGCCGGGTCGTCCAACTCGGCCACGAGCCGTTCGATCGCGCCCGGCCGCACCAGGATGTCGTTGTTGGACAGGACCACCCGGGACCGGGTGCTGTGCCGGACGCCGAGGTTCATGCCCTTGGCGTAGCCGAGGTTCGTCTCCGAGCGCGCGTACCGGGCGCCGGTCTCGGCGCACATGGCCCGCAGCCTGTCGCTGATCTCGGCGGCACTGCCGTTGTCCACCACGACGGCTTCCACGCCCTCGGGCAACGAACGGACGCAGCCGTCGGTGCGCTCGAAGTCTTCCCAGGTCAAAACGACGATTGAGACGTCCACCGCTAGGCCATCCGATTGACGAGGAGGTGCGTGGACCGCTGGAGTCGCTGCCGGGTGCGCAACGCGTAGACGCCGTAGGCGACCGACGACGCGACCGCGGCGCCGAGCGCGCCGGCCCACGGGATGAGCAGAACGTACAGCACCACCGACACCGACACGGTGACGAGGGCCACGGCGGTGGTGGCCTGCTCGCCCGCGCGCTTGAGCAGCGCCGCGCTCCACGTCTTGCCGGCCGACAACGCCAGCGTCCCGGGCAGCAGGATCAGCCCGAAGATCCAGGCGTCGCGGTAGTCGGGCGCCAGCACGCCGAGCACCGCCAGGCCGATCACGGCGAGCGCGGCGATCGGCAGCGCCGACCTGACGACGTCCCGGCCGTGGTCGCCGATCGCGTCCGGGTCACGCTCGGCCAGGATCCGCTGCGCCCGTACCACCGCGCCGGACTGCGCGAACTCCAGCGCCGCCACCGCCAGCGCGAAGACACCGAGCGCGCCCGCGCCGGCGAAGCGGGCCACCAGGACCTGGCTCAGCCGGTACGTAAGCATCTGCGCGCACACCCCGACGTGCAGCCGGCCCACCGCAAGCAGGTCGGCGCGGTACTCCGTACGCCCCGCCGTCGCCGCCGGCACCGCCCCGAACCACCGCGCCCAGCCCAGCACCGCCACCCCGAGCACAGTGGCGGTGGCGACCTGCACGCCCAGCCAGAGCACGCTCCACAGGCCACCGTCGAGCCGGTGGCCCAGCCAGAGCAACCCGTACCCGGCCACCAGGACCGCACCGCCGAGCGCCCGCATGGTGTAGACGAACCAGAACCGCTTCAGGCGCAGGCCGAGCGCGGCGGCCGTGTTGAACACGGTGAGCGCGCAGCCCGCCCCGATGCCCACGAGGTGGCTGCCCAGCCCGGCCAGCGTGGTCAGCAGCGCCGCGGCCAGCGCGGTGAGGCCGAGCGACACGGTGAGGATGCCGGCGATCCACAGACGACCGCGCGACATGATCCAGCCGGCCGGGCGGGACAGCAGGAACGTGTCGACGGACAGGCCGCCGAGGGCCGCCCCCACTGTGGCGCTCACCATGTTCGCCGCGAGTTCGCCGCGTTCGGCAGCCGGCAGCGTCACCGACACCAGCGCGGCGAGCCCGGTCAGGCCCAGGGCGACCAGATAGAGACGCTCGGGGGAGACGATCCGCCGGACCCGGCCTAGCACCCGGCGCCCAGGCGACGGCGCCGGCCGCGAGCCGGCCACGCGGAATCCACTCGTCTTCCCCCAAGATGCGCGGATGTGTGCGGGCCTGTTGTACCCGACATGAGCGCCGCTGCGCAATCGATCCGGCGGGCGGGTACGCCCGCCGCCGCGTACCGCCGGTAGGGTGACGCGTCGTGGACCTCGCCCACTTCCGCGACACGATCGGCAGGCGGTGGCCGATCGTGCTGGCGTCGACGCTGCTGTGCGGCGCGTTCACCGGGGTTCTCGCCGAACGCCGGCCGCCGGTCTACCGGGCCGAGACCCAGATGCTCGTCACGTTCGCCGCCGAGAAGCCGGCCGCGCCCCAGCCCCGCCCGCCGGCCGACGAGGCGGGCCGGCTGATGCAGCGGCGGGTGAAGACGTACGCCACGATGATGAACACGCCCCGGCTGACCCGTCCGGTGATCGACTCGCTCGGACTGCCGTACACCACCGACGACCTCGCCGGCCGCGTCGTCGCCTCGTCCACCGTGGACTCGCTGGCGATCGACGTGGCGGTCACCGACCGGTCCGCCGACATGGCCGCGGCGATCGCCGCCGCGCTCGCCGCCGAACTGCAACGGATCGCCGGACGCGACCTGCCGCCCGCCGGGCTCGGGCTCAAGGCCCAGGTCGCGGTGGTCCGGGCCGCCGCGCCGCCGCCGCGTCCCGAGCCGGTGCGGTGGCAGTGGTACGCGGCCGGCGGCGCGCTCGGCGGCCTCGCCGTCGGGGCCGGCATCGCGCTGGTGCTCGGCTACCGCCGGGCGGGTACGCCGGTGAGCGCGGACGTGCGGACGCTCTGGGCGACGACGGTGCGCCGCCGCCCGGCCGCTCCGGCGGACTCGGAGTCGCCGGGACCGGCATCGCCCGTCCCGGACGACGCCGCCGCCGAACCGGACGCGGCTGATCACCCGGCTGCGGTGCCGGGTCAGAGCGACGGCCGGGTGGCCGACGCCTCAGTGAGGGAGCGGCAGGCGTCGTAGCCGGGCAGCAGGCCCGCCGAGCGCGCCTGCGCCAGGCGCGGTGCCGCCGCGTCCCGCTCGGACAGCAGCGGCGTCGCCGCGGGCCAGTCGATCCCGAGCTCCGGGTCCAGCGGATGCACGGTGTGCTCGGCCGCCGGGTTGTACGTGGCGGAGCAGAGGTAACTGAGCGTCGCGTCGTCGGTGAGCGCGCAGAACCCGTGCCCCAGTCCTTCGGCCAGGTAGACGGCCCGCCGGTCGGTGTCGTCGAGGCGTACCGCCTCCCACCGGCCGTACGTCGGCGAGCCGGCCCGCACGTCCACCACCACGTCCAGCACCGCCCCGCGTACGCACGTGACGTACTTGGCCTGGCCGGGCGGTACGTCGGCGAAGTGGATGCCGCGCACCACGTCCCGCGCGGAGACGGACAGGTTGGCCTGCGCGAGCCGCAGCGGATGCCCGACCGCCTCGGCGAGCCGGTCGAAGCGGTACCACTCCAGGAACAGGCCCCGGGAATCGCCGTGCTGACGCGGGGTCACCTCCCAGGCGCCCTCGATGCTCAGCGGACGGATCTTCACGACGCGCTCCCCGAACCGGGCCGCTCGGCCAGCAGGCCCAGCAGGTATTCACCGTAACCGCTGCGCGTCAGCGGGTGGGCCAGCAGCCGCAGCCGCTCGTCGTCGATCAGCCCGGACCGCCAGGCGACCTCCTCGACACAGCCGATCTTCATGCCCTGGCGTTCCTCGATCACCCGGACGAACTCGGCGGCCTGCATCATCGACGTGAACGTGCCGGTGTCCAGCCACGCGGTGCCCCGGTCGAGCACCGTCACCGTCAGTTCGCCCCACGCCCGGTACGTCTCGTTGATCGCGGTGATCTCCAGCTCGCCCCGGGCGCTCGGGGTGAGCTTGCGGGCGATGTCGACCACCCGGTGGTCGTAGAAGTAGAGGCCCGGCACCGCGTACCGGGAGCGGGGGCGGGCCGGCTTCTCCTCGATCGACAGCACCCGGCCGGCGTCGTCGAACTCGACCACGCCGTAGTCCTGCGGGTTGGCGACCGGGTACGCGAAGACGCGCCCGCCGTCCGGCTCGCCGTGCTGGGCGAGCTGCCGGCCGAGCCCGGCGCCGTGGAAGATGTTGTCGCCGAGGACCAGTGCCACCGACTCGTCGCCGATGAAGTCGGCGCCGAGCAGGAACGCCTGCGCTATGCCCTCCGGGCGGGGCTGCTCGGTGTACGCCAGGCGCAGCCCCCACTGGCTGCCGTCGCCCAGCAGCCGCTCGAACTGGGCGCGGTCGTCCGGCGTGGTCACCACCAGGATCTCCCGTACCCCGGCCATCACCAGAGTGGAGAGTGGATAGTAGATCATCGGCTTGTCGAACACCGGCATGAGCTGCTTGGAGACGGCCCGGGTGATCGGCCAGAGCCGGGATCCGGTGCCACCGGCGAGAAGGATTCCACGCACCCGCGGAGACTACCCGCGGCACCGCCGTCCCCGTGGCCCGTCGACGTCCGGCCCGCGCTGCCGGTACGGCGTAGACTCCACGACCTGTGAGGATCCTCGTCACCGGCGGCGCCGGCTTCATCGGGTCGGAGTACGTGCGGATGCTGCTGGGCGTGCCCGCCGGTGACGCGGCCGGTGTGCCGGTCGAGGGCCCGGCCGCGCTCACCGTGCTGGACAAGCTGACCTACTCCGGCAACCTGGCGAACCTCGCGCCGGTCCGCGACGATCCCCGGCTGCGCTTCGTCAACGGCGACATCTGCGACCCGGTGCTGGTCGACGACGTGGTGCCCGGGCACGACGTGATCGTCCACTTCGCCGCCGAGTCGCACGTGGACCGCTCGATCACGAGCGCCGCCCCGTTCGTCACCACGAACGTGCTCGGCACCCAGACGCTGCTGGACGCCGCGCTGCGGCACGGCATCAGCCGGTTCGTGCACGTCTCCACCGACGAGGTGTACGGCTCGATCGACTCCGGTTCGTGGACGGAGAGCTGGCCGCTGGCGCCGAACTCGCCGTACTCGGCCTCGAAGGCCGGGTCGGATCTGCTGGCGTTGTCCTACCACCGCACCCACGGCCTGGACGTCGTGGTGACCCGCTGCTCCAACAACTACGGGCCGCACCAGTTCCCGGAGAAGGTCGTTCCGCTGTTCGTGACCAACCTGCTCGACGGCGGCACCGTGCCGCTCTACGGCGACGGCGGCAACGTCCGGGACTGGCTGCACGTGCACGACCACTGCCGGGGCGTGGCGATGGTGCAGGAGAAGGGGCGGGCCGGCGAGGTCTACCACATCGGCGGCGGCACCGAGCTGACCAACCGGCAGCTCACCGAGCGGCTCCTGGCGGCGTGCGGGGCCGGCTGGGACCGGGTCGTGCCGGTCACCGACCGCAAGGGCCACGACCGCCGCTACTCGCTGGACATCAGCAAGATCAGCAGCGAGCTGGGGTACGCCCCGAGCATCGACCTCGACCGGGGCCTGGCCGAGACGGTCCGCTGGTACCGGGACAACCGAGCCTGGTGGGAACCGCTGAAGACGGCCGGCCACCGATGACCCGGGTGCTGGTCACCGGCGCGGGCGGGACGCTCGGGCGGGATCTGCTCGCCGTGCTGCGGACCCGGCCGGACCTGTCGGTCACCGCCGCCGCTCGCGCCGACCTCGACGTCACCGACGCGCACGCGGTCCGGGACGCGGTCGGCGGGCACGACGTGGTGCTCAACGCCGCCGCGTGGACCGACGTGGACGGCGCCGAGACACGCGAGCGGGATGCCACAGCCGTCAACGGCGACGCGGTCGCCGCGCTGGCCGGCGCCTGTGCCGGGTCCGGTGCGCGGCTCGTGCACGTCTCCACCGACTACGTGTTCGCAGGCGACGCCACCGAGCCGTACCCGGAGGACGCCCCGACCGGCCCGGTCAACGCGTACGGGCGCAGCAAGCTCGCCGGAGAGCAGGCGGTGGCCCGGCTGCTGCCCGAGACCGGATACGTGGTGCGTACCGCCTGGCTGTACGCCACCCACGGACGCAACTTCGTCACCACGATGCTGCGGCTGGCGGCCGAACGCGACCGGCTCGACGTGGTGGACGACCAGCGCGGGCAGCCCACCTGGTCGTACCGGCTCGCGGAGCGTCTCGTGGCGCTCGCCGACGCGGCGCTGGCCGGCGACGCGGCGCCCGGGACGTACCACGGCACCGCCGCCGGCGAGACGACCTGGTGCGGCCTGGCCCGCGCCGTCTTCGCCCTGCGTGGTCTCGACCCGGACCGGGTCCGGCCGACCACGAGCGACCGCTTCCCGCGCCCGGCGCCGCGCCCTCACTACAGCGTGCTGGCGCACGGCCGGTGGGCGGCGGCGAAGCTGCCGCCGCCGGGCCACTGGCACGCGGACCTGACCGAGGCGCTCAGCGGCCCCCGCCCCGGAAGACCTCGGTGACGGTACGCAGCACGATCTTGATGTCGAGCCAGAGCGACCAGTTCTCGACGTAGTAGTTGTCGAACCGTGCCCGGTCCGAGATCGGCGTGTCCCCGCGCAGGCCGCTGACCTGCGCCAGCCCGGTGAGCCCGACCGGCACCCGGTGCCGCATGGCGTACCTCGGGTACTCCATGGAGAACTTCTCCACGAAGTACGGCCGCTCCGGCCGGGGCCCCACCACGCTCATCTCGCCGCGCAGGATGTTCCACAGCTGCGGCAGCTCGTCCAGCGACGTGCGCCGCATGAACCGGCCGATCGGGCCGACCCGCTCGTCATGCGCGATGGACCAGGTGGTCTGCGACTCGTACTCGTCGGCCGGACGCATGGACCGGAACTTGACGACGTGGAACGGCTTGCCGTACCGGCCGATGCGTTCCTGGCGGAAGAACACGCCCCGGCCGCCGTCGAGGAACGTGGCGACGGCGCAGAGCAGCAGCAGCGGGCTCAGCACCACCAGGGCGGTCACCGCGAACACCACGTCGGAGGCGCGCTTGAGCCGCCACCGGGGGCCGGTGAGCGTGGTGTCGCCGATCTTGATGATCGGGATGGCGCCGATGTGGTCGGGGTAGCCGCCCTGCGACCGCGACCCCCACAGGCGCGGCACCGCCCACAGGTCACAGCGGGAACTGGCCGGGCGCAGCAGCGACTCCATCAGGTCGGCCTCGGAGCAGTCCGGGTCCGCGATGACCAGGACCTCGCACTCCAGCATCTCGGCGAGCTTCTCCAGGTCGTCGATGGTGCCGATGAGCGGCGCAGCGCCGAGGCGCGGCCGCGACGGGGCGTCGACAGCGCCGACGAACCGCAGCCCGTACTGCGGGTAGCGGCGCAGCAGCCGGGCCAGCTCGGCACCGATCGGCCCGCCGCCGATGACTATCGCGTTGTGCTCGACCCACCGGCGCTTACGGGCCAGCAGGATGAGCCGGCTGTTCAGCGCACGCCCGACGATCACCAGGCCGGCGGAGAGCGCGACGCCGCGCATGAAACCGCTGACGTGCGGCACCGAGTCGTGCCGCAACGCCGCGATGATCGCCCCCACCGCGCCGGAGGCCAGCAGCCGGCCGCCGAGGGTCGGCAGTTCGTCCAGGATGCTGATGTGCCGGCGCGGCCGGTAGAGCCCGCCCGCGGCGAACAGCCCCACGGTGAGCGCGGCGTTGAACAACGTGCCACGCCAGTAGTCCTGGGTCAGCAGCAGCGGCGCGAGCAGCGCCGCGACGTCGATGGGCGCGGTCACCATCCAGGCCCGCAACCGCCGGGTACGCGTCGACGCGCGCGATCCCGCGTACGGCAGTACCGTCGTCGTGTCCAGGCCACTGTCCATCGGCGTGTTCATGGCCACACCGGACGGTGGCGCGGACGGATGCTCGAACGCCGGCAGGCGTGGCATGGCCGATCCTTCCCCGTGACGCCCCCGGCCCGGATGCGGAGACCGACGGCGATCGCAGGATACGAGCGGCCCCGCCCCGCCGCCAGCACCGGCATGACAGATCGACGTCCTACTTCCCGCTGATGGCGAGGATCTCGGGGACCGAGTCGCGGCGCACCGCGTCGAACAGCGTCTTCGAGCGCGCCGGGTCGGGGAACACGACGCTCTCACTGCCGACCCGGCCGGTGCCCTTCACCGGGCAGGTGAAGAACGTCAGGTTGCCGCCGCGCAGGCCACGCATCTCCATCGCGAGATCCACAAGCGACAGTGACTTGTCGACAGCCACCGAGTCGGACGTGGCGCGGACGAACGAGTTGAGCTTGGCCGGGTTGGTCAGCACCCCGCCCGAGGCGGCCTTGTCCAGAATGGCCTTGATCACCTGCTGCTGGTGCCGGATCCGCGCGAAGTCGCCGTCGGGGAAGGCGTGCCGCTCCCGCGCGTAGTCCAGCGCGGCGGCCCCGTCCATGGTCTGCCGGCCCTTCTCGAAGGTCCGGGTGCCGATCAGCGAGTACTTCGTGGTGAAGCCCTTCTCCACGTCGATCTCGACACCGCCGAGCGCGTCGATGATCTCCTTGAAGCCGGCGAAGTCGACCATCGCCACGTTGTCCACCCGTACGCCGCTGAACTTCTCCACCGTCTGCACCATCAGCGGCACGCCACCCCAGGCGTACGCGGCATTGATCTTCGCGTCGCGACCGCCGCGGCCCTCCTTCGACTTCGGGATGGCCGTCCAGGTGTCGCGGGGGATCGAGATGAGCTGGGCGCTCGACCGGTCCTTCGGCAGGTGGGCCAGGATGATCGTGTCGCTGCGCGAGCCGCCCGTGCTCTCCGGGTCTCGGGTGTCGCTGCCCAGGATCATGATGTTCATGGCGCCCTTGGCCTCGACCTGTGGGCGCGACTCCTCCGGCACGCCCTCGAAGGCGTCGACCCGCTCGATGGACTTGTCGACCGAGCGGTAGTAGAGGCCACCGGCCAGGGTGCCGCCGCCGGTGAGCAGCACGACCACCAGCAGCACGACCAGGGCGATCCGCCGGCCCCGGCGGCGCCGCGGCCGCTTCTCCGCCACGGGCCCGCCCGGCTCCACATCGGAGCCCTGCGCGCGCGGGTCGGAATCGGTGAGCTGGTGGCGATCTGACATGCCGCGATGCTACTGATTCGCGTCGCACCGTGTGGACCCGCGCCCGGACGCCTGACGCCCCCGGCGGCACGCGGCGCCGGAGCCAGGTGACCGCTCCGGGTCTTGCCGCCGGGCATCCGACGGATCGATGATGGTGCGGAAGGCCGGGTCGACCGAGGAGTCGAGATGCAGGTTATCCACCAGCCGCGGGTGGCGTGGGACGCCGCCCGGGTCATCGGCAGGGCGATCCACGACGAGCACCTGTTCGGCTGGCTGCGCGGCGAACTCGGCGCCCTGATGGGCCCCGCCACGGCAGCGGCCCTCGACGAGACCCGTGACCGGGTCCGCTGGGCCGGCGATGCCCGGCTGCCGGTCGAGACCGGCGTGTGGCGAGTCCGCCTGGAGGACTCGCTGCGGCAGCACCCCGACCTGGCCGGCGGGCTGGCCGGTGTCGTCTCCACCGCCCGCGCGCTGCGGCCGGTTTAGCTTTCGCTTAGCTCGCTTGTCCGGCGGCACGCCGGTCCGGCAGCATCGACCGGCGTGACCGACGGCACCGCACCCCACCCGCCGACCGCCGGCGACGCGCCCGGACCCGCCACCTCGGACGGTCGTCGCCGCGCCGCCACGCGCCGTCGCCGCCTGGCCGCCGCCGGCCTGGTCACCGTCGCCGCCGCGGTCGCGGTGACCCTCGCGGTACGCGGCGGCGCCGCCCCGGCCTGCGCCGCCCCGCCTCCGCGCGGCGCCGTGGCACCCGTACCCGCCGTTCTGCCGCCCGTGGCCGCCCTGCCGCCCGTGGCCGCCCTCCCGCCCGTGGCCGCCCTCCCGCCCGTGGCCGCCCTCCCGCCCGGCGCCGCCCTGCCGGCGGCTGCCGCCCCGCCCGTCGGCGGCGCGACGCGCAGTGGCAAGGCGACCTTCTACGACTCCGAGGGCGCCGGCGGCAACTGCTCGCGGCCGGCCGCGCCCGCCGACCGGAGGTACGTCGCGCTCGGCCCGGGCGAGTACGCCTCCGGCGCCTCCTGCGGCGGCTTCCTCGACGTCACCGGTCCGCGCGGCACCGTGCGGGTGCTGGTGATGGACCAGTGCCCGGAGTGCGCGCCCGGTCACCTCGACCTGTCCGCCGAGGCGTTCGCCCGGATCGCCGATCCGGTGCAGGGGGTGGTGAAGGTGAGCTACCGCGCGGTGGTGAACCCGAGGTTGTCCGGTCCGCTGACCTTCCGGATGAAGGAGGGGTCGTCGCGGTGGTGGTTCGCCGTCCTGGTCGGTGACCACGGCAACCCGCTGCGCTCGGTCGAGGTGCGGCAGAACGGGTCGTGGCGGGCGGCGCAGCGGCAGGACTACAACTACTGGCTGATCGGATCCGGGGCCGGTCCCGGCCCGTACGAGATCCGGGTCACCGACGTGTACGGCCACCGCGCGACCGTCACCGGCATCCGGATGCTCCCCGGCCAGGTGCAGCGCAGCACGACCCGCATGTACGGCGCCGACCCCGCCGCCGCGAAACCCGCCCCGAAGAAGCCGGCCCCCACACCCCCGAGTCGCACCCCCAGCCCTCCGACCTCCCTCACGCCGTCGCCCACCCTCACCCCAGCCCTCACGGAACCCCTGGTGCAGGCAGCCGCCGCCGCTCCCACCCAGGCGCCCTGTTCCTGACCCGCCCAGGGCTCCTGCCGAGCCCTCAGCTCGCCGATCTTGCACTCGCGGCCCCTCTGTTGCCGCTTACGTACCTTGCGCCCGGGCCGCAACCGCAAGATCGCCGGTGGCGGGCGAGGGTGAGCGCCTCCAGGCCAGCCCGCAGCGGCGATCTTGCACTTGCGGCCCCGGGCCTGACCTGGATGCGGCTTTTGCGGGGGCGGAAAGTGCAAGATCGGCGGGGCGGGGCGGGACGGGGCGGGGCGGGGTCAGGTCGGGGTGGGGAGGTCGAGCCACATGAGGATCTCGTCGCGGGCGTCGGTGGGGGACAGGCGCAGCGCGGCGGGGAGGCGGCCGATCTCGCGGTAGCCGAGGCGCTTGTAGAAGCGGTCCAGCCCCAGGCCGTCTCGGACCGTCACGTGCAGCGCCGCCAGGCCGAGCCCGCGGGCGATCCGCTCGGCCTCGCGCATCAGCGCCGCGCCGTGGCCGCGTCCCTGCGTGTCGGGGTGCACCATGACGCGCTTGAGCACCCGCCAGTGCGTCTTGAGGCGGAACCGGTTGTCGGCGATGACCAGGACGGCGACCAGGCGCTCACCCTCGTAGCCGACGAGCAGCCGGTCCGGTCCGTCCGCCACCTCGCCGAGCGTCGAGGTGGCGACCGGGCGTACCTCGTCCGGGGTCACCGGGGCGACGAAGCCGACGGCGCCACCGGCGTTCGTCACGTCCACCCAGAGCGCGACGATCTGTTCGCGCAGCTCGGGGGTCAGGTCGGGGTCGAGTACGAAACGCAGGTCCACGACGCCATCCTGCGGGTGGCAACGTGGCCCGAACCCGTGTTCGTGACGTTCCCGACAGTCGCCGGCGCCGGGTGGCACCGAACGGACGAATGGTAGGGCCGGCGGGATTCGAACCCGCACTGGTGCGGACCTAAACCGCATGCCTCTGCCGTTGGGCTACGGCCCCTCCACGCTGCACACCGGCCGCCGTCGCAGGCGCCTGCGGACCGGTGCCACAGCCTCCGGATCGTAGACCACATCCGGCGCCGCCACTGCCGCCGGACGGGCGCCGGTGTGGCGGCACCGGCGGTGCCGATCCGGGCCGGGCGGCGACCTCAGTCGAGGCCGAGGTCCCGGCGCAGCTTGGCGACGTGGCCGGTGGCCCGCACGTTGTAGAACGCCTGCTCGATCCTGCCGTCCTCGTCCACCACGAACGTCGAGCGGATCACGCCGGTGACCGTGCGGCCGTACATCTGCTTCTCGCCGAACGCGCCGTACGCGGTCAGCACCGCCTTGTCCTCGTCGGAGACCAGCGGGAACGTGATGGCGTCCCGGTCGCGGAACTTGGCGAGCTTCGCCGGCTTGTCCGGCGAGATGCCCACCACCTCGTAGCCGGCGGCCTGGAGCGAGGCGAGTGAGTCCCGGAAGTCACATGCCTGCTTCGTGCAGCCGGGCGTCATGGCGGCCGGGTACGCGTACAGGATGACCTTGCGGCCGCGCAGTCCGGCCAGGGACAGCGTGCCGCCGTCGTCGGTGGGGAGGGTGAACTCGGGGGCGGGGTCGCCGGGCTTGAGGCGGTCGGTCATGGCGGTGACGATACCGCCGGGCCGGTACGGCCGGCGGACGGCGACGCGCGGGCATGGTGACGGCCATCATGAGGTTGTTGCCAGATATTGGCAACAGTGCCTTGCTGGAAATACGCTGAGCGCGTGGACACCCTGGCGATGCACATCTCCAACGGGATCATCAACGGTCCGGTCGCCGCGATCTTCGCGGCCTTCGCGCTGGCCGCGCTCGCCTTCTGCGTACTGCGGGGCCGGGCCGACCTCGACGACCGGCTGGCCCCCATGGCCGGTCTGGTGGCGGCGTTCATCTTCGCCGTGCAGATGCTCAACTTCCCGATCTTCACCGCCGGAGTCAGCGGTCACCTGCTCGGCGGCGCGCTGGCCGCGATGCTCGTCGGCCCCTGGGTGGGCGCGCTCTGCGTCGCCGTGGTGCTGATCGTGCAGGCGCTGGTCTTCGGTGACGGCGGGGTGGCAATGCTCGGCCTCAACATCACCAACATGGCGTTGCTCGGCACCGCCGCCGCGTACCTGCTGATCGCGCTCCTGCTGCGCGTGCTGCCGCGTAGCCCGGCCGGGCTGGCGGTGACCGCGTTCGTCTCCGCGCTGGTCAGCGTGGTGGTCGCGTCCCAGGGCTTCGTCCTCCAGTACTGGCTGGGCGGCACCACCGACCTCGGCGGCAACCTCACCGGCCTGGCCGGCACCATGGCCTTCGCCCACCTGCTGATCGGCATCGGCGAGGGCCTGATCACCGCGACCACAGTGGTCACCGTCGCCAAGGTCCGGCCCGACCTGGTGTACGCGCTGCGCGCCCTCAAGCCGGCCACGCCGGCTCCCGCCGTCCCGGTCGCCGGAGGTGCCCGATGAGCAAGCGTCACTGGCCGTTCCTGCTCGGCGGCCTGCTGGTGGCCCTGCTGCTGGCCGGCGTGGTCAGCAACTACGCCTCCTCGCACCCGGACGGGCTCGACTCGTCGCTGCTCGAGGGCTGCACGGTCAACGCCGACGACGAGATCACCGGCGGTAGCTGCCCGGCCCAGCAGGCCAAGGACCACGAGCTGGCGGACAGCCCGCTCGCCGACTACGGCGTACGCGGGATCGGCAACGACTTCGTCTCCACCGGCCTGTCCGGCGTACTCGGTGTGCTGCTCACCTTCGCGGTCGGCGGCGGCCTGTTCTGGTTGGCCCGCCGTCGCGGCCCGGCGACGCCCGCCGCACCGGCCACGCCCACCGCGACCGCCGACCCGGCGGACGAGGCCGCGACTCCGTCCAGCGGCACCCGCTGACCGTGGGCGCCGGGCACGCGCACGTGCTCTACCGCGAGTCCGGCTCGCCGGTGCACCGCCTCCCGCCGGAGGTGAAGATCGCCGCGATGGTGCTGTTCACCGTCGCGGTGGTGGCCACGCCGCGAGAGGCGTACTGGGCCTTCGGCGGGTACGCGCTCCTGGTCGCCGTGGTGGCCGCGCTCGCCCGGGTCGGCCCGCGCTGGCTGCTCAGCCGGGCCCTGATCGAGCTGCCGTTCGTGCTGTTCGCGTTCGCCCTGCCGTTCCTCGGCGCGGGGGAGCGGGTCGAGGTGGCCGGGCTCGCCCTGTCCGTCGACGGGCTGCACGGCGCGTTCAACATCCTCGCCAAGGGCACGCTCGGCGTACTCGCGTCGCTCCTGCTGGCGGCGACCACGACTACGCGTGACCTGCTGCTCGGCCTGGACCGGCTGCGCTGCCCGCAGATCCTCACCCAGATCGCCACGTTCATGCTGCGCTACCTGGAGGTGCTCGTCGGCGAGGCCCGCCGGATGCGCGTGGCGCGGGTGTCCCGCGGGGACGACCCGCGGTTCCTGTGGCAGTTGCGCGGCTTCGCGGCCGGGGTCGGCGCGCTGTTCCTGCGCGCCTTCGAACGCGGCGAGCGGGTCTACCTGGCGATGCTCTCCCGCGGCTACACCGGCCGGATGCCGGCGGTGTGGCAGGGGGCCGGCGCGGCCACCGCCGGCCAGTGGGCGGCCGCCGCGACGGTGCCGGCGATCGCGGCCACCATCGCCGCCGCCGCGCTCGTCCTGCAATGATCGGGTACGTGCAGCAGCCGCCCTCCCTCGACGTCAGTGGCGTCCGGTACGCGTACCCGGACGGTCACGTCGCCCTGCACGGGGTGGACCTGACCGTGCCGCGCGGCGAGCGGGTGGCGCTGCTCGGGCCCAACGGCGCCGGCAAGACCACGCTCGTGCTGCACCTCAACGGCATCCTCACCCCGACCGAGGGCACGGTGAGCGTCGGCGGCCTGACGGTCGGCCGCGACCGGGACACGCTGGCCGAGGTACGCCGCCGCGTCGGCATCGTCTTCCAGGACCCGGACGACCAGCTGTTCCTGCCCACCGTCGCCGAGGACGTCGCGTTCGGCCCGGCCAACCTGGGCCTGCGCGGGGCCGAGCTGGCCGCCCGGGTCGACGAGGCGCTCGCGGCGGTCGGCATGAGCGAGCACCGGGACCGGGCGCCGCACCACCTGTCGTTCGGGCAGCGGCGCCGGGTGGCGGTGGCGACCGTGCTGGCCATGCGCCCGGAGATCCTGGTGTTGGACGAGCCGTCGTCGAACCTCGACCCGGCCGCCCGGCGGGAGCTGGCGGAGATCCTGCGCGCCCTGCCGGTGACGCTGCTCATGGTCACGCACGACCTGCCGTACGCGGCCGAGCTGTGCCCCCGTTCGGTGATCCTGGACGGCGGCCGGATCGTGGCCGACGCCCCCACCGCGGACCTGCTGTCCGACGAGGCGCTGCTGACCGCCCACCGCCTGGAGCTTCCCTACGGCTTCGCCCCCCGCCCGACCTGACCCGGCCCTCCCCCTCCCGCACTCCATCGCCGCGATCTTGCACTTCCTGTCCGGGCATTTCGGGCAAAAGCCGCACGCTCGGGGCGGCAACTGCAAGATCACGCCGTCTCGGGGGCGAGTGCAGCGGGAGTGGAGCGTGATGGGTGTGTCGGGGGCGGGTTGGCACCCGTGGTGTTCCACTCGTGCGTGCCCGGCGCCCGCAGCTCTCGGTGATCTTGCGGTTGCGGCCCCGGAGATGTCCTGAATGCCATTGATGTCGGGGCGGAAGTTTGGGGTGTGGGCAGGAGTTCCTCGTTCGGCTGGTTGCTGCGGCGAGCCTCCCGTTAAGCGAGATTGGCGTTCCGCTTGGTGGGAGCGGTGGAGATCTTGGTGGGAAAGTGCCCCTGTGGGGGCTGTCATGTCCCGGGACATGTGTCAATGGGAAGTCCCGATAGATGTGTCATGGGTTGTGGATCATGGGGTGGGGGTGAGGGGGATGTAGTTCTTGTCGGGGTCGAGGTGGAGATAGCCGATGGGCTGGCCGTCGGGGTGGTAGATGGTGACGTGGTTGTTGTCGCGGATGGCGGTGACGGTGGTGCCGGTGTGGGTGGCGCCGACGCTGGTGCGGTGTCCGGCGATGGCGATGGCGCCGTTGCTGGCCACGGGGCAGTGGTGCAGGGTGGCGTCGGTTTGCAGGGGTGCGCTGGTGGGTCCGCCGAGGGTGGGTGCGTGGGTCCAGGCGTGGGCGGGTGTGGTGCGGCGGGGTAGGGCGCTGTGACGGCGTTGGGTGTTGTAGTAGCGGCGGTAGGTATCCAGGAGTGCTTGCAGGGCGGTGAGGGTCTGCGGTGGGGGTTGGGTGCTCAGCCATTTTTTGAGGGTTTGGTGGTGGCGTTCGACCTTGCCGCAGGTTTGTGGGTGGTAGGGGCTGGAGTTGATCGGGCGGGCGCCGTGGTCGATCAGGGTCTGCACGAAGGTGGAGATTGATCCGGGTCGGGTCCGGCGGCTGGTGAACGCGATGCCGTTGTCGCTGAGCACGATGGCTGGCACGCCGTAGGCGGTGAACGCCTGTCTGATCGCGGTGATCGCGGCTCGGGCGGTCTCCGCGGCGGCGGCGTGGCAGGCGACCAGGGTGCGGGTGCAGTCGTCCAAGACGTCGAAGACGACGACAGTGCGGCCGTCGGCGAGTTTCACTTCGGTGGCGTCGATCTGATAGCAGTCGCGGGGCCGGGCATAGCTGAAACGCCGCCACGAACTACGCGGTCGTTTAGCCGGAGTAACCACGAGCAGGTCATGTCGGGCCAGCACCCGGTTGACCGTCGAGCGTGACGGCACCGACCAGGACGCGTCGATGCGCCGGCGCACATCGCCCAACGCGTCTCGGATGAAGTCCGCCCCGTTGTCCGGGCCCAGTTCAACGCGCAGTTTGCAGATCCACGCGTCCACCTCCGGCGGCGTGACCCGCGGACTACTACGCGGACGCCGGGATCGTTCCTGCCACTGACCCTCGGCCCGGATACGTGCGCGGTGCCGGTACACCGTGCGCACCGACACCCCGTGCTCACGCGCGAACTCGGCCGCGTTCACCCGGACCCCCGCCGCCAGCTGCGCGTCCAGCAGGTTCATCACATGCCGCCGTGAAGCCATGCCCGGCAGCACATACCACCCGACCCAAGATCCCTACCACCTGACACATGTATCGGGACTTCAACACTGACAGATGTCATGGGACTGAACAGCCCCTATGGGGGCCGTTTGGTACCAAGATCGCCACGGGGGCCGGGGGGACGCTCCATTCATCGATCGCCGGGGCGGGGCGGGTCAGGGCGTGGGGGTTGGGTGGGGGGTGGGCCGGGCCGCTCTTGCGGCGGTGCGCAGGCGCAGCAGGCCCGCAGCCACCGCACCGGCGCCTGTCGCCAGGCCGACCACCACGAGCACCCGGACCAGCACGGCCGGGCCGGCGGCCGGGGGGATCGAGCGGGACAGCGCGGCGAGGTTCGTCACTCCGGCGAACAGCGTGAGGCAGGCACCGGCCAGCGCGAGCGCGAAGTCGGCGGCCGGGCGGCGGGCCAGCGCGTACCCACCGGCGGCGAGCGCGCCGAGCCCGGTGAGCAGCGTCCAGACCTGACCGGTGACCAGCTCGGCGAGCGTTCCGCCGACGCCGGGGGCGCCGGTGTCCAGCGCGCGGGCGACCGTCAGCGCCACCGTGGCGGCGCCGCCCAGGGCGAGCAGCGCGCCGGCCGCACGCAGCGCCCGCACCCCGGCGGCGGTGCCGCCCGGCGCCAGCCCGGCCGCGCCGATCAGCAGGAAGCCCAGCGTGGCGGCCACCCACCAGGGGTACGGGTCGGGCGGCGGCACCCAGTCGAGCGTGCCGCGTACGGCTCCGGTGGTGTCGCCTGCGCGCAGCGGGACGGTCCAGTCGCGTACCCGGTGTTCCCGGTCCGGGGCGGCGGCGACGGCGACCGGCGGGGCGTCCTCCCGCCACAGCGTGCGCTGGTCGTGCCAGCGGGCGGTGGGTCCGTCGTCGATCCGCCGCCAGTCGGGCGCGGCGGCCGGGTTCGCCTCGGCGGGCAGCCGGGTCTCCCCGGCCAGCGTCCGGTTCAGGTACGTGGCGGGGGAGTGGAGGTTCTCGTACACGCCGCCCGGCCCGACGCGCAGGTACGGCTCGCCGGAGTAGCCGAGCACCGTCACCTCCGCGCCGGTGGCGTTCGTCAGCTCCAGCCGCGCGCCGGCCTCCACCATCCGGGCGGCGAGCCCGGGGCGGTCCGGGTCGACGCCGCTGATGGTGGCGCGGTAGTCGGTGCCGTCGGGCGCGTCGGCGCCGTGTGCGGCGGCCGGCGCGGCGAGCGTGAGCAACGCGGTGGCCGCGACGGCGAGCACCAGCGCGACCCGGCGCAGGGGCGCTGTCACTTGCCGGCCGCCTCCACCGCCGACCTGATCCCCTCGGGGCTGCGGTCCTGGAGCTCGCTGCCGTTGACCTTGATGGTCGGGGTGCCGGTCACGCCGGCCTTGCTCGCCTCGTCGGTGACGTGCTCGGTCCACGGCCGGTACGTGCCGTCGGAGACGCAGGAGGCGAACTCGTCCCGGTTCAGCCCGACGCCCGCGCCGATGTCGACGAGCTCGTCGTTGCTGAGCCCGGCGCCGCCCTCCGGCGGCTGCCTGTCGAAGAGCTGCTCGGTGAACTCGCGGAACTTGCCGCCCTCCGCCGCGCAGCCGGAGGCGGCCGACGACCGGGTCGAGTACTCGGTGGTGGAGAAGCGGTTCAGGAACGCCACCGGGTGGAACACCAGCTTCACCTTGCCCTCGTCGACGAGCTGGTTGAGCGTCTCGCCGTTGACCTGCTGGAACTGCTTGCAGGCGGGGCAGAGGTAGTCCTCGTACAGGTCGATGGTGACCGGGCCGGTGCCCAGCACGATGCCGGTGCCGGCGTCGTTGGCCCCGGGCGGTGCGGTGAACTCGTCGGACTTCTGGCTGGAGTACACGGCCCAGCCGATGCCACCGGCGATGACGAGCACCAGCACCGCGGCGATCGAGGTCCAGAGCGTGCGCTTGCGCCGCTTCTCCCGGGCGATCTGCTCGCGTACGACCCGGGCTGCGTCCTTGCGCCCCTTGCGACTACTCATCGTCGTCCTCCACGGTGTCGTCGCCCGCCAGCCACCCGTCCACGGAGAACGGGGTGCGGGGCCAGATCAGCAGGAACCCGGCGAGTACCAGGAACCCGAGGTCCCGGAGGATCTCCGGGAGATAGCTGGGCGTCTGGCCGGCGGCGAGCTGCCCGCCGCTGCCGAAGCACCCGCAGTCGATGGCCAGGCCACGGGCCCAGGCCGAGGCGATGCCGGCGATGAAGACCACGAGCAGCGCCGCCGACACACCGGCGCTGACCCGGGTGGCGAGCCCGACGAGCAGCAGGACGCCCAGGGCCAGCTCGACGAACGGCAGCGCCGCGCCGATCACCGTGGCCACGTCGTACGGCATCACCTGGTAGGCGTTCACGGCCCGGCCGGAGGCGGCCAGGTCGCCGATCTTGGTGCCGCCGGCGATCAGCCACACGGCTGCGAGTCCGAGGCGGGCCGCGACGCCGAGCCAGGGCCGCAGGGTCTGCCAGCGGCCGGCCCGGGAGGGGGAGGGGGTCACAGTCATTCGTCGTCCGAGCGCCACGAAAGGTTCCCGCTATCCGGCCAGCGTGTCGCCGACGGCGTCGACCAGTTCGTCGCGGGCGCGGGCCACCCGGGAGCGGATGGTGCCCACCGGCACCCCCTCCACGTCGGCGGCCTCGGCGTACGACAGGCCGAGCAGCTGGGTGAGCACGAACGCGGAGCGCCGTTCGGCCGGCAGCCGGCGGACCAGGTCGGTGGCGCCGAGCTGGCCGGCCGGGTCCGGGTACGGGCGGTCGGTGGCGGCCTGGGCGGCGAGCCGGGCGTCGAGCCGGCGGCGGCGCACCACCGTGCGCAGGTGGTCGGCGCAGGCCCGGCGGGCGATCCCGAGCAGCCAGGTACGCACGCTGGAACGCCCCTCGAAGCCGGGCAGCGCCCGGAACGCCCGCAGGTACGTCTCCTGGGTCAGGTCGTCAGCGGTGTCCGGGTCCACGAGCGCGGCGGCGAAGCGCCACACCTCGGCCTGGGTGGCCCGGACTAAGGCGGCCTGCGCGTCGCGGTCCCCGTCGCGGGCGGCCAGCGCCCAGCCGGTGGCAGCGTCGAGCGCCGACTCGGGGCGGTCGGCGGCGGTGTCGCGCGGGCCGGGGATCACGTCACCCGAGGTTACGCGGCGTACCTGAACGGGACAGGGCCCTTCGACCCATTCCGTGGTCCCGCACACTCCGGGAACTTTTCCCGCCCGCCCTCCGACTACCCTCCTATGACCTCCGAGCAGGCCCGGCGTGGTGCGCGCCGCGGTGCGGGTGGGCGCTCGGTCACGCCCGCCGGGCACCGGCTCGCCGGACCCGCCCCGGTTCGGGAACCATGGCGGTCATGACTGCTGCCGTACGCCGCCCGTCCCGGGTCGTCGCCGCCCGCTCCGGGGCCGTCGCCGGGCTGCTGCTCCTGCTGGTCGCCCTGCTGCTCGTCCCGGCCACCCCGGCCGCCGCCCACGCGGTGCTGGTGAGCAGCAGCCCGGCCGCCTCCGCCGTGGTGCCCGAGGCGCCCGCGCAGGTGGTGATCACGTTCAGTGAGAGCGTCCGGAAGGTGCCCGGAAAGGTTCGGGTCATCGCCCCCGACGGCTCGCGCGCCGACCGGGGCGAGCCGACGTTCCAGGGCGCCGAGGTCACCATCCCGGTGGATCCCGCCGGGGCGCGCGGCACCTACCTGGTGAGCTACCGGGTGATCTCGGCCGACAGCCACCCGGTCTCCGGTGCCTTCACCTACTCGGTCGGCGCGCCGTCCGAGCCGCCGACCGACAGCGGCTCGGACAACCGGGCGAACCCGATCACCGAGAACGCGGTGAAGGTGGCGAAGTTCGCCGGATACACCGGTCTGCTGCTGCTCGTCGGCCCGGCGCTGGTGCTGGCCGCGCTCTGGCCGCGCCGGCTGTCCCGCCGGGGACCGGCGCGGCTGGCCTGGACCGGGCTCGGCGTGCTGGCGGCGGCGACGCTCGCCGAGGTGTGGCTCCAGGTGCCGTACGTCAACGGGGGCGGCCTGTTCGACGTGACCGGTTCCGGCCTGAGTGACGTGCTGGGCAGCGCCTACGGCACCACCCACCTGGTCCGGCTGGGCCTGCTCGCCGCGGCGGCGTTTCTGCTCCGGCCGCTGTTCGCCGGTCCGATCGGCCGTACCGACGGGATCATCCTGGCGGCCCTCGGCGGCGCGGCGCTGTTCACCTGGCCGCTGGCCGGGCACGCGGCGGCCTCGCCCGCGCCCGCGGTGTCGGTGGTGGTGGACGCGGTGCACCTGGGCGGCATGGCGGTCTGGCTGGGTGGCCTGGTCATGCTCGCGGTGTTCCTGCTGCGCCGGGCCGACGAGCGTGAGCTGGACGCGATCCTGCCGATCTGGTCCCGCTGGGCCGCGCTCGCGGTGGCCGCGCTGCTGCTGGCCGGCACCGTGCAGGGCCTGATCGAGGTGGCCGGCGTGCAGGCGCTGTTCGAGACCACGTACGGCCGCCTCCTGCTCGCCAAGATCGTGCTGTTCGCGCTGGTGATCGGCGTGGCGGCGTACTCCCGGGCGCTGGTGCGGCGGCGGGTCGCCGCCGGGCGGCCGGGCTCGATGCGGCGGGCCGTGGTGGCCGAGCTGGTGATCACGGCGGTGGTGCTGGGCGTGTCGGCGACGCTCGTGCAGACCACTCCGGCGCGGACCGCCGCCGCGGACGTCGCCGGAACCGAACAGGGCTACTTCTCCGCCACGCTGAGCAGCCCGATCTACTCGCTGGAGGTCCAGCTGGACCCGGCCGAGACCGGCAACAACTCGATCCACCTGTACGCCTACACCAAGGACAGCCGCCCCCAGCCGGTGCAGGAGTGGAAGGTCACCGCCGCGCTGCCGTCGGCCGGGATCGAGCCGATCACCGTCCCGCTGCTGCCGCTGAGCGACAACCACGCCACCGGTGAGGTCAACCTGCCGGCCCGGGGTGACTGGCAGGTGCGCATCACCGTCCGCACGTCCGACATCGACCAGGCCACGGTGACCGCCACCGTGCCGATCAAGTAACGGAAGGTTCCATCTGATGATCCGTCTCCGGCGCCCCGCGACAGTCGCCGCGCTGACCCTCACCGCCGTCGCCGCGGCCGTTCTCGGCCTGGCCGGTCCGGCTTCGGCGCACGTCACGATCAACCCGGCCGAGGGTACGCAGGGCGGCTACGGCCGGTTCGCGTTCCGGGTGCCGAACGAGAGCGACACGGCGTCCACCGTCAAGGTCGAGGTGAACCTGCCGGAGAACGCCCCGGTCGGCTCGGTCTCCACCATGCCGGTGGCGGGCTGGACGGTCGCCGTGGAGAAGCGCAAGGTCGACCCGCCGATCGAGGTGCACGGCAGCCAGATCACCGAGGCGGTCTCCAAGCTGACCTTCACCGCCGCGCCGAACGGCGGTGTGAAGCCGGGCGAGTTCCAGGAGTTCCCGGTGTCGATGGGCCCGCTGCCGCAGGCCGACACGATGGTGTTCAAGGTGCTCCAGACGTACTCCGACGGCAACGTCTCCCGGTGGATCGAGGAGCCGACGCCGGGCGCGGAGGAGCCGGAGAACCCGGCGCCGGTGCTCGAGCTGGCCGCGGCGGCGCCCGCCTCGCCGGGCGCGAGCGCGCCGGCCGCCGCGGCCGACGACGACGATGACGACGACGCCGGGTCCGGCGCGGCCACCGCCCTCGGCGTGGCCGGCCTGGTCGCCGGACTGGGCGGCCTGGCCCTCGGTGGCCTGGCGTTCGCGCGTACCCGGCGGGAGCCCGCCGCGAAGTCCTGAACGTGAGCGACGCACCGGCCCGGCGGGACGATCCGCCGGGCCGGTCGCCGTCGGTGGACGGGTGCCGCCGATATCCGGCGATCGGCCGACGCGCGTCGGTAAGGTCGGCCGGGTAATCGGCTACCGAGAGGGACGACGCGAATGCGTTTCGTACGCACGATCGCCGGTATGGTGCTGCTGGCGTTGGGGATTCCGGCGCTGCTGGCGGGCGGAGGTCTGTGGCTCGCGGCCCGGCAGGCCGGCCCGGACGGCGGCTTCGACGCCCGGTTCGAGCCGGTCCGCACGCCCGCCTCCGTGGTGCTGGTGACCGACGTGGACGCGTTGCTGCGCGCCGACCTGCCGCTGGCGCGTACCGGTCAGGCCCGGCTGCGCCTGACCGCCCGGGACGACGACGGCCCGGTCTTCCTCGGCCTCGCCCCGGCCGACCAGGTGCGAGGGTGGCTGGCCGACGTTCCGCACAGCACCGTGCGCCGCGTGGCGGTCACCCGGGGCCCGCTGCCGGTCGACCTCGACCCGGCCACCGCCGGCGCCGGCGCCGCCGCGCCGCTGGCTCAGCCCTTCTGGGTACGCGAGGGCGTCGGCTCCCTGGAGTGGAGCCCGGCGGAGCTGTCCGGCCGGTCGCTGAGCCTGGTCGTCATGCGCGTGGACGGCGCGGAGGGGCTCGACCTGCGGATGCGCGCCGAGTTGCGGGCCGGGTGGTTCCCCGGGCTGGCGTGGGCGCTGCTGGCCGGCGGGACGCTGCTGGTGGTCCTCGCCGTGGTGGTGCTGCTTCGCCCGCTGCGGCCCCGTGAGGTGGTCTTCGTGGTCGAGCCGGACCAGGTGCCGGTGCTGGCCGGGCGTCTCGGCGTCACCTCGCTGAGCGGGCTGGGCCGCCAGCCGGGCCCGGCGTCGCGACCCGAGCGGCACCTGGTGGCAGTGGGTTCCGGAGCCGGGCGGACCCGCGCGGCGATCGCTGCGCCGCCCAGCCGGTGCCCCGACGACCAGGACTGACGACGAGAACCCGAACGGCCCTCCGCGCTGCCGACGCGGAGGGCCGTTCTTCACCGGGGGATCGGTGCTACCTGGGAGAAAACTGAGGTAGTTGCGACCAGATTAGCGCTGATCGCCGTTTCTTGCGAGGTGTGTCCGTTCAGTCCGGTTAATCGGTTCCTCGTCCGCGTGCCGACGGATCGGCAGTACGGCCAGCAGGAGCAGGCTGAGCAGCACGTACACGTTCCGGACCACGAAGTCGACCGGGTCGTCCGTGTGCACGACGGCGGTACCCCAGTCCTGGAACGTCACCAACCCGTACACGATCGGCAGACCCACGACGGCGGCCAGCGCGAAAAGGCCGCCGCGACGGCGGGCCCCGGCGGGCGTCACCGGATCGGCGTCCAGCGCGGCATCGACGAGCACCACCAGCGCGGGGATGAACCAGTACAGGTGGTGGATCCACGTGATCGGGCTGACCAGGCCGCCCACCAGGCCGGTCAGGGTGAGACCCACGAGCGCGTCCCCCGCCCGCGCCGCCCGCGCGGCCCGCCACAGGCCGAACGCGGCCACCGCCACCGCGAGCAGCAGCCACAACAGTCGGTCCGGCTCGGCCGACGCGGCGAGGCGGCTGAGCAGCCCGAACAGTGACTGGTTCCCGGTGTAGTCGGTACGGCCCACCCGGTCGGTGGCCCACAGCTCGTGGGTCCAGAACCGCCACGAGTCGCCGGGCGCGACCGCCGCCGCCAGCAACGTGGCCGCCGCCGCGGTCGCCGCCGCCACCGCCGCCGCCCGCCACTTCCGGGCGACCAGCAGGTAGAGGACGAAGATGCCGGGGAAGAGCTTGAGCGCCGCGGCCAGTCCGACGCCGACGCCGGCCCAGCGCCGCCCCTGCGGTACGGCGAACAGCAGGTCGGCCAGGATCAGCACCACCAGCAGCATGTTGATCTGCCCGAGCGTGAGCGTCTCCCGGGTGCTCTCCACCGCCAGCACCAGCAGCACGGCGACGGTCAGTCCGAACCCGCGCGGCAGGTCGTGCCGCCGCAGCACCGGCAGCACCAGCCAGCGGGTGGTCAGCACCACGGCGGCGAGGGTCAGCACCGCGAAGACGACGATGGCCACCCCGAGCCGCAGGTGCCCGAACGGCGCCAGGAGCAGCGCCGTGAACGGGGGATAGGTGAAGTAGAGCGCGCCCTGCACCCGGTCCGGCTGGACGTAGTCGTAGAGCGGGTGCCCGGCCGCCCACCAGTCCATCGCCGACATGTAGATCTTCTGGTCGT
Source organism: Micromonospora sp. WMMB482 (assembly GCF_019038635.1). Taxonomy (NCBI): domain Bacteria; kingdom Bacillati; phylum Actinomycetota; class Actinomycetes; order Micromonosporales; family Micromonosporaceae; genus Micromonospora; species Micromonospora sp. WMMB482. The sequence goes on from NZ_JAHOPD010000020.1 coordinate 3,662,835, forward strand.
AGTAGTCGTGCCGCAGGTTGCGCAGGTAGGGCGCCGGCAGGATCGCGATCAGCGCCAGCACCGCGACCACCCGCCGGACCGTACGCGCGCCCGCGTCGTCACGGGCGACGGCGGGTGGGTCGACGGGTTCAGCTGGCACGCAGGAAACCCTAGCGGTCCACCTCGGCCACCGTGCCGAGGCGCGGGCGGGTCATCGGCGCGTAGTCTGTTCCGGTGGCTGATCTTCTCGTCTGGATCGACTGTGAGATGACCGGGCTGGACCTGCGGCGGGACGCGCTGATCGAGGTCGCGGCGCTGGTCACCGATCCCGATCTCAACGTGCTCGGTGACGGTGTCGACGTGGTGATCCACGCTGACGACGAGGCGCTCGACGCCATGCCGGAGATCGTGCGCAGCATGCACGCCAAGTCCGGGCTCACCGATGAGGTACGGCGCTCCACGGTGACGCTGGCCGAGGCCGAGGACATGGTGCTCGACTACGTGACCAGCTACGTGAAGGATCCGCGCACGGCCCCGCTGTGCGGCAACTCGATCGCCACCGACCGGGGCTTCCTGGCCCGCGACATGACCCGGCTCGACGCGCACCTGCACTACCGGATGATCGACGTCTCGTCGATCAAGGAACTGTGCCGGCGCTGGTACCCGCGGGTGTACTTCGGGCAGCCGCAGAAGGGCCTGGCCCACCGGGCCCTCGCCGACATCCGGGAGAGCATCCGCGAGCTGGAGTACTACCGGCGGACCGTGTTCGTGCCGCTGCCGGGGCCGGACGTCGAGGCCGCCAAGGCGATCGCCGCCCAGCTCTGACGCCCGCGCCGAACCCGGTGGACGGGGCAGGCCGGAGTGTGGCTATGATTAGTCCGCGCACCGCCCCGGGTGACCGGAGCGGCGAGCATGGTGGCTGTAGCTCAGTTGGCAGAGCACCGGGTTGTGGTCCCGGTTGTCGTGGGTTCAATTCCCATCAGTCACCCCAACGACGAAGCCCCCTCCTCCGGGAGGGGGCTTCGTCGTGTCCGGGGGTCAGGGGGTCGGCTCGACGCTGGGCGTACCGGCGTCCGGGGTGGTGTCGGCGGCCGGCGCCTCGTAGGGCAGGGCACTGCCCTTGACGTATTCGTCCCAGCTCATGTTCCAGTCGGTCCAGCCGTTGCCGTTCTGGAGCTTGCGCTCGGTGCCCTTGACGGTGATCGGGTCACCGATGCGGGTGTTGGCGAACAGCCAGTTGCCTTCCTTCATCGAGACGTTGACGCAGCCGTGCGACACGTTGGTGCGGCCCTGCACGCCCTCGGACCAGGGCGCGGCATGGATGAACTCGCCGCCCCAGGTGAGCCGCTGGGCGTAGTCGATCTCGGTGCGGTAGCCCTCCTCCGGGCCCAGCTCCTCCATGGTGTCGAAGACCGTGTGCCGGAGCTTCTCGATCACCACCATGGTGCCGCTGGAGGAGGGGGTGCTCTTCTTGCCCAGGCTCACCGGGATGGTCTTGACCACCTTGCCGTCGCGGGTGACTGTCATCCGCTTGGTGCGGTTGTCGACAGTCATCACGAGCGCCGGGCCGATCTTGATGTCGACGCTGAGGTCGGCGCGGCCGTACCAGCCGCCGCCCAGCGGTAGCCCGCCCGCCTGCACCTTGTAGCTGACGGTGCTGTTGGCCTTCCAGAACGTCTTGGGCCGGTAGCGCACCTCGGTCGGGCTCACCCAGTGCCAGATGCCCTCCTGGGCCGGCTTCGACGTGACCGTCATCCGGCGCTGGATGTCGTCGCGGTAGTCCTCCGGGATGGCCCGGCCGAACTTCACGATCAGCGGCATGCCCACGCCCACGACCTGGTCGTCGCCGAGGAAGCTGGTGATCCGGATCTGCTTGGCCGGCTTCGCCATCGTGGTGAACGTGCTGGTGGCGGTGGCGGCCTTGCCGTCGTCGCCGGTCGCGGTGACGGTCGCCGTGTACGTCTGCCCGTACTCCAGGGCCGAGGACGGCAGCCAGCTTCCGCCGTCCGCCGCGAGCGTGCCGTCGACGACCTTGCCGGCGGCGTCCTTCAGCTCGACCGTGGTGTCCTGCGCCTCCTTCGTGGTGAAGGTGATGGCGGTGGACGCGGGCACGTCCTTGGCGTCGGCGGCGGGCTCGCTGATGGTGGCCGCCGCCTTCGGGGCCTGCTCGCCCCCGTCGCCGCCGCCCTGCCAGCTCGACGGCTTGTCGCCGCCGCCGCTGGTGCAGGCGGTCAGGGCCATCGCGGCGGCGAGCAGCCCGGCCGCCAGCGCACGGCGGCGGCCGACGCGGCGGGCGCTCGCGCCCCGGATCGGTTCGTCCTGGCCAGCTCGCATGACTCCCTCACAAGGTGATGCCGTTCCCCGTCGTCTCAGGTCAGACGCGCCGGAGCGGGTACGCGTTGCCGGACGTGAAACGGAACACCCCCACGGGATGTAACGATTCCGCTGTCGTCCGGCGCTTCGTCGGAGGTGGCGTGTCCGACCACGTTACGCCCGTCAGAACGGCGACGGCTGCCCGCCCTGCGGAACCGGCAGCGCGCTGCCGGCGACGAACTGCGACCAGCTCAGGCTCCACGCCGTCCAGCCGTTGCCCGGAGCCAGGCGGCGTTCGGTGCCCTTCACCGTGATCGGGTCGCCCACCAGCGTCTTGCCGAACAGCCACCGGCCGTTGGCCATCGACACGTTGACGCAGCCGTGCGAGACGTTGCGGCGCCCCTGCACACCCTCGGACCAGGGCGCGGCGTGGATGTACTCGCCGCCCCAGGTGATCCGCTGGGCGAAGTCGATCTCGGTGACGTAGCGGTTGGCCGGGTCCGGCTCGCTGCGGGTGTCGAAGACGGTGGCCTCCTTCTTCTCCATCACCACCATCGTGCCGCTGGAGGAGGGGGTGCTCTTCTTGCCCAGGCTCACCGGCAGCGTACGGATCACCCTGCCGTTCTCGGACACCGTCATCTGCTTGGTCGCGTTGTCCACTGTCATCTCGAACGCGCGCCCGATCTTGGCGGTGGCGCTGCGGTCGATGTTGCCGTACCGGCCGTTGCTCAGCGGGATCCCGGCCAGCGCCAGCCGGACCGTGATCGTGGTCCCGGTCTTCCAGTACTCCGGGGCGCGGTAGTACGCCTGGGTGCCGTTGCCGACCCAGTGCCAGGCGCCGGGCTGCGGCGGGTCGGTCTGCACGAACATCCGCTTCTGCACCGCGGCCCGGTCCTTCTTCGGGATGCCCGGCGAGAACTCGGCGACCACGGGCATGGCCACCCCGTACGTCTTGCCGCTGAACATGTAGAGGCCGGAGCCGATCATCGACTTGGGCTTGGCCATCGTGGTGAACGTGCTGGTGCCCTGGTAGGTCTTGCCGTCCTTGCCGGCGCCGGTGACGGTGGCGGTGTACCTGGTGCCGTACTTCAGTGCCGCCGACGGCACCCAGCTGGAGCCGTCGCGCCGCATCCGCCCGGCGACGTCGGCCCCGTCGGCGGTGGCGAGCGCCACCTTCGACACGGTGCCGCCGCCGGGGATGCGGGCGCTGATCTCGGTGCTGACCGGCCGGGCGCTCGCGCCGTCGGCCGGGCTCACCGTCAGCGGCGGCGCGGCGGCGCTGTCGCTGGGTGCGACGCTCGGGTCGGGCGCGGCGGACGAGACGCCGCCGACCTGCTGCTGGCCGGGCACGAACTCCGGCTTCTTCCCCTCGTCGCCGCCGCATCCGGTCAGTGCCAGCGACGCCGTCAGGACCAGGGCGCCCACCGTCGCCCCGGCCCGCGCGAACCTGCCCATGCCCACCCCTGTCCTCGCGTGCCTGGCGGACATCGTGCCGTATCGACGCTCGCGCCCCCGTCCCCGCGCCGGATCAGATGGTCGTTTTGTCATCTTTCGCCGGTTAAGCTCGTCCGAAGGGTGGACCCCGGTATCGGATTGGAACCCGCCTCGGCGGGCGTGCTAATCTTCTTCCCGTTGTCAGCGAGCGCCGCTAGCTCAACTGGCAGAGCAGCGGACTCTTAATCCGCGGGTTCGGGGTTCGAGTCCCTGGCGGCGCACCAACGATCAAGGCCCTGACCTGGTGGTTCACACCGGGTTGGGGTCTTTTCGCGTACGGTGCCCGGTGTACGCCGGAGTGGCCGCCCGGGAGGGGACCGTGAGCGCTGCACCCGCCGGCAGCCCGGATATTGGGAGAGTCGGATATCAGAAGGTGCGCAATGCCGCAGCTGTCGGCGTACGGGCCGATGTGCACTGGTAGGTACAGACAAACCTGCACAGCGTCGTGCAGACGGACGACGGGACGACCGGGTGTAGATCCGACCCGTCAACCTCCGCGAGCCGACCAGTGGACTCAGCGAGACTCACAGGAACGGGTCGGCCGTCGTAACGATCCATCACCACCGACTCGGCATTGACCACGTGGCGCGTCCGAGTTGAGGGCCGCTCGTCAGCGCCTGCATGGGGGCCGCGCGGGACATGCTGCTGGACTACGGCAGGTACTTGAGCTGCAGCCTAGCGACGACATTGCCGGCGATGTCGTAGGCCGTGAGGACGGGTGCCGTCTGGCCGTGGGCGGTCGGGTACCAGCCGAGGTAGTTGCCTTCGACGCGGATGGCCGGCAGCACGGTGCCGTCGTGCAGGCGGAGTTCAGCGCGCGCGGTGTCGCCCGCGGAGACGTTGTACGTGTGGTTCTTGTCGTCGGCGTTGATCCCGCTGCTGGCGCCGAAGGACTCGTGCCGTTCGGGCGGCTGGCAGGTGCTGCCGTTTTCGTGGAACGCCGACGGCTGCGGGGACTTCGCGCTGTTTGCTGTCTCGAACAACGGAGCGATGCAAACTGTTCCGTTGGGGCCCTTCGCGGTCCAAATGGTGAAGATGGTCCCGTCGGGGCCTGGTGCGGCGGCGACGCGGGTCGCCGTGGCCGGGTCGACGCCGGTGTCCTGCCTCCAGCTGGCGTAGTTGCGGATGAAGGCGTCGGGCAGCAGTCCGGTGGCACCGGCGGCTCCCATCCCGGCCGCGACCCCCAGACCCGCGAGAAGCGCTATTGCGACCACACGTGGCGCCCGACGCCGCCTTGACGTCGCCTCGGTCGCCGAGCGCGTCGTGGCGGTGACTGCTCCGTAGGTGGCAGTACGGCTGACCGCAAGCATGGCTTGGTCGACGGCGGCATGCGGACGAAGCGCGGTGAGGGTTACGAGCGGATCGCGGGACGTGGTCATGCCGATTCCCTTGCGGGTTGGGTGGATGGGGTGGTGTGTCCGACGGGCTGGTCATCGGGGGCGGTTGCGGCACGCAGCCGCCGGCGCGCTCGGAAAAGCCGCAGGTGGAACGCTGCGGTCGTGCAGCCGGCGACGCGTGCGGCCTGAGTCGGCGTGAGCCCGTCCCAAGCGATGAGCAGCAGCGCCTCGCGCTCGGCGGGGCTCAAGGTCGCAAGTACGGCCAGGACCTCGGCGCGTTGCACAGCGGTTACTTCAGCTGCGGAGGCCGGCTCGGCGATGCGTTCGAGTCGCTCTAGTTCCTTCTGCAATGCAGCTCGGCGGTAGCCGGAGCGGCGGTGGTTGGCGATGGTGTTCCGGGCGACGACAAGCAGCCAGGGCAACGGCTGGCCGGGCACGTCAGCTAGACGCCGCCAGGCGACCAGGAAGGTCTCCGACAGCACCTCCTGAGCAATGTCGGGGTCGACATGGCGAAGAGCGTAGGCCATGATTCTCGGCGCGTACTGCTCCCACATCGCGGTGAACGCGCGTCCCTCATGATCCGGCGTTCCCATGGATGGTTCTCGTCTCACACTTAGAACTGTCCAGCAGCCTTCGCAGCCTTACGTCATGCTGCGGAAATTTTTGCTGTTCTGCCCTGATGTGCGCGACGGCTCGGGGGCTGCGATCGGTCCGGTCAGGTAGCGCGTGCTGCGGCGGGGCCGGGGCCACCGCGCAGGTGCGTGCCGGCGGCTGCGGTGGCCGACTGCTGCTGACTCATGGCTCCGGCCGGGACTTCACTCGGGTTCACCGCGGGTCTGGTCGGGACGAGTGTCGCTCTGGTGCGGTGCGGGTCGTGACGGCTGCGGCATAGCGCGGTCGGGTGTTGCCGGCGTCCTGGGTCCAGTTCGTCGCGGTCTGGAGGTGCAGGCCGAGGAGTTGGCTGAGCACTGCGGCGGGTAGCTGCCCGGCGAGGTCCATGAGGGTGGTGTTGCGGCTCACGCGGGCGGGGACGCCGAGGCGTCGTAGCCGCGCGCCGAGTTGTTGCGCGCTGAGCGGCTGGCCTGGTGCGGCGCCGGGGAACAGCCAGCGGTTCGCTGCAGTGCGGCCCACGGCAGTGTGCCCGGCACGGCGATCGAGGAGCTCGGCCACCAGGTGGTCCAGGGGCGGCGGGAGCCGGATGGGTGTGCTGCCCAGGCGCAGGTGAGTGCCGTCGGCGGTGGCCTCGACGTGCTCTACGGTGAGGCCGGCGATGCGGCTGACGGGTTGGGCGTGCAGGAGCACGAGGAGCCCGGCGACCCGATCGACCGCGTGGAGGTCGTTGTCGTGGAGCAGCCGCCGCGCGAGTTGCCAGCGTTGATCGCGTTGCGGCAGGACTCGCCGGTGCGTGGTGCTCGATCGTGCGGGCAGGTTGATGTCGTGCGCGTGGCGGCGGCGCACAACCCAGCTGACGAACGCGCTGGCGTTGTGGCGGCTGCTGGGGCCGCTGGCGAGCCAGTCGTCGACGTCGGCCTGCTGGGCGGTAGCGATGCTCGTGCCCTGTGTGCGCAGCCAGGCCAGGAACGCGATGGCGGCGGCCAGATCGCCGCGTGCCGCGCTGATCTGGCCGTAGCCGGTTGGCCGGCCGGATGCGGAGAGCTGGCGTAGCCGGCGCAGGTGGTGCCAGGTGGCGAAGCGGCGTGCGAGCCGACGGTCGTTGACGTCGGTGATGGCGGCGGTCGCGGTGTCGATCCAGCGCTCGAGCAGGACGAGGTGCTCGTCTCGGGCCGGAAGGGCGCCGCGGGCCACCAACAGCGCGCGGAGCCGGTCAGCGGCCTTCGTCGGGCGCAGCCGGTCCAGGGTCGTGTGCTGCAGCGGCCCGGCCTGTTCGGCGAGGGCGCCCAGCAGAGCTCGGGGTGTGGGGGCCTGCAGCCATTTGAGCACGGCCGCCGGGTCGTCGTCGCCAGCCAGCACGTCGAGCACCGCTGCAGCGGCCGGTCGCAGGGTGCCGTCGGCGGCGGTGAGCAACTCGCGCAGCACTCCGGGGCAGGCGCATGCCGCGCACAGTCCGAAGTGGTGCAGCCAGGTGACGGTGCCACAACGTTGGCACGGGTGCGTGGCGGCGGGGTCGCGGCGCCAGCAGGTCCCGCAGACCGGGCCGTCCGGTGGGCGGCCCACCACCGGCCGGACCCGGTGACAGCGGACGCACCGCTCGCGGGGTCCGGCGCAGCGTTGGCACAGCGGCTGACCCTGTGCCGTGCGGGCGAAGACGACTCGGGTGATGCCGCAGCGCTGGCAGGCAGCGGTGTTCAACCGCTTGACGCAGGTCTCGCAGCGCGGGCTCGGCCCGCTGGCGCCGTGGCAAGGCCGCCGGCGTCCGCAGATCGAGCAGGTCGCTATCGGTGCCCGCCAGCAGGCCCGGCAGCAGCGTTCACCGCTGTCGGTCGGGACCAGCCGGGCGTGCTGCCCGCACCGGGCGCAGACGTCGAAGTTCACCGGGTCGCGCTGGCCGCAGGCCTTGCACAACGCGGCACCGTCCGCCGTGCGCTCAGCCACAGGTTTGACCTGCCCGCACCGCGTGCACGGCCGCGACCTGCTCGCCTCGTAACAGCGCTTGCAGCAGCGCAGCCCGTCGCGACGGAGCCGGATCTTCGCCCGCTGCCGGCAGAACGGGCAGGCCGGTGGGGCGACGCCGGTAGCGCCGGCTGCGATCAACGCCTCGGCCAGCAGAACCAGGTGATGCGAGCCGTGCGCGGCGTTGTCGGCCAGCGCGGTCGGACGGGCGGCAAGGTCCGCGGCGACCGTGCGCTGCTGGTGCGGCCGCGGCAACGCTGCGAGGATCAGCTCACGCAACGCGGAGGGCGGCAGGCCCGTGCCGAGCCGGTCGAGGCCATCGACAAGCTCACCGAGGGGATCCGCGCCGCGCTGCTGCCGGGTGCACGCCGCACACAACGGCGCCCCGGCCCCGTCCCGGCCGTCCACCCGCAGCTCTCGCTGACAGCGAGAGCACGCCTCCCGGCGCACGGCTGCCGCATTCGCGCACGGCGCGCAGACCAACCGGTCCTCGATGCGACGCCGCAGCGGCCGCATCCGACGGCAGCGGGCGCAACACGCCGATCGAACGTGACGCGCGCCAGCGGTGAGCAGCGCGCCGATCAGATCCTGCAACAGCCGGGGCCCGTCCGGCTCACCCGAGGTCAACAACCCCGGATCCGCGTGCAGCGCCCGGGCCAGGCGCCGCAGTTCGGCCCGCGTCGGCGCCACCTGATCGATCACCGAGCCGATCCCGGCCGGATCCAGCAGCGGTTCCGCATCCGCGACGACCTCGACGATGAGGGCACGGGGTTCGGTCAGAAACCGTGGTGGTGCCCCGGCTGTCACGGCTGGGTGGGCGTGATCCGAGCCCGCCGGGGCCGCAGCTCACCCACGCCCGCCTCAGCGCCGCGGCCACCGGCCGGCGCCCCGTCGCCCGCAGTTGCCTTGCGGGCCCGGCCGGATCCCGCAGCGGCGAACGGAACAATCAGATCGGTCATCTGGCAGCCGAGGATGTCCAGCAACGCCATCAACGTGCGAAGGCTCAACCGTTCCGGCTTCTCCACCACCAGTCGGTAGACCTGGCTCGCCGACAGGTCGATCCCCCGCTCGGTCAGCGGCCCGCGAAGGTCCGTGGTGGAGAACATGCCCCGCTCGGCCATCACCTCCCGCAGCCGCCACCGGTAGTCCAGCTTCGCCGTCACCGCGCCGCCCCTTCCACCGTCAACACCAAGTGCAACGCCCGGTCCATCATCGTGTTCATCGCCGCCGCGCTGATCTGCGTGTAGAGGCCGGTGGTCGAAGCGAACACGTGCCCGACCTGCTCCTGCACGAACTTCGGGTCCACCCCGTCCTCGATCAGATGCGTCACGTACGAGTGCCGCAGGCAGTGCGGCGACAGGTTCCCGTCCAAGCCGAGGGCGTCACGGTAGGCGGCGAACCGCTCCTCGATCTCCCGCGGCCGCAACCGCCCGCCCCGCTCCGTCACCCACACCGCCGGATGCTCGCCCAACCCGAACCGGGGCCGGATATTGACCACGTAGTCCTCCAGCGCCTCCACCGCCCAGGGCATCAAACTGGCCACCATCCGCCGCCTCGGCCCAGACCCGCGCGTGCCCTTGCCGTAACGCACGTGCACCATCCCGAACCGGCCTAACGCCGGCGCCTGCGGATTGCGGTAGAAGTCGACCAGATCCAGCCGGGACACCTCCGTGCAGCGCAACCCCCATCCGTAGATCGTCTTCAACACCGTCGCGTCCCGGTACGCAGCCAGCGCCCCCTTGCGGCCCAGCCGCACCGCCCGCTCCACCCGATCATCGGCATAGTCGAACAGCCGCTGTACCTCTTCCCGCGTCAACGGGCGCCGGCCCGGACGGCCCTCGTACTCCACCAGATGCGCCGCGGTGTTCCACTCATGGCACACCTGCGTCGGATGCGTACCGAACCGCTGCAGGCACTCCTGCGCCCACCCGTAGTACGGCGACACCAAGTAGTCGCAGAACAGCCGCAACGCCCCCTGATACCCGCGGATCGTCGAGCGAGCCAGACGCCGCTCCGCCATCAGATGCGTCGTCCACTCATCCACCAGCGCCGCCGTCCACCGCCACGGGTACTCATTCGTAAACGCCACGAACCCGTCGATGACCCGCTCGCGCGCCGCGATCGTCCGCCGATCCAGCCGCCGACCACCCAGCTGCTGCTTCGCCCACCCCGACAACATCGCCCGCAACACCGCGTCCTCCGGATGCAACAACCGCACCCCAGCAGCCAACTCCAGCTGCGCCGCACCATCCGGATGATCATCCATCCCTAGCCACGCACCCCTCCGCTCGATGCGTGAATCCTGCATCACATGCAATCTTTGCGGCAAACATGCAGCTCGGAGCGTCGCCGGGAAGGGTGGGTGTGACTGCTAAAGTTCCCCATGCCAGAGGGCCAGCACGCCGACACTTCTTGCATCGGACGCAATTCCCCGGGCTCCACGATCCTCGTCTGCATCCGCGGCAACTCCGGCTCGGGAAAGAGCAGCGTCGCCCGCGAGCTGCGACGTCGGCACGGCCGGGGCTGCGCCTTCGTCGAACAGGACTACCTGCGCCGCGTCGTCCTGCTCGAACGGGACAAGCCCGGCGGCGTGGCACCCGCCCTGATCGAGCAGACGACCCGGTTCGCCCTCGACCACGGCTACCACATGGTCCTCGAAGGCATCCTCTACACCGGCCGCTACCGCGACATGCTGACCTCGCTGCGGGACGGCCACCGGGGGCGGTCGTTGTTCTGCTACCTCGACGTGTCGCTGGCCGAGACGCTGCGCCGGCATCTGACCCGCCCGCAGGCAGGTGACTCACCGCCGAGCAGATGAGCGGCTGGTACGCCGCACACGACGCCCTGGGCTGGCCCGGCGAACTCGTCCTCCCGGAGACCACCGGACTCGACGAGGCGGTCGAGACGATCGCGGCCGCAGCCGGGCTGCCCCAGACCGGGCGCGACGACGACAGGCGCTAGCGGGCGTCACTTGCCCTTGCGGTTACTGCAGGGGGCAGGCTGGGGTCATGTTGTCGATCAGCGAGTTCAGCCAGATGTGCCACCTGTCTCCGCAGGCGCTGCGCTTCTACCACGCCGAGGGGCTGCTCGTGCCCGCCGAGGTCGACGACCGGACCGGCCATCGCTCATACGCCTTCGACCAGGTGGAGCGCGCCATGCTGATCACCCTGCTGCGGGACACCGGGATGAGCGTCAAGCTCGTCCGGCGTGCCCTCGACGAACCGGACCAGGCGGTCGCCCTGCTCGATCGGCACAGCGACGAGGTCGACCGGCAACGGCGGGCCCAGGCGGACGCGATCGCGGCTGCCCGCGCCGTCTTCGAGGCGCAGCCCGAACCGCGGTTACAGCACGTGCCGGCCACGACGGTGGTGGCGCGGCCCGTACCCGGCACACCGCTGGGCCGTGACGCGCACGAGTGGGACCGTGCCGAGGAGATCATCATGGCGGCGGCGGCCGAACTGGTCACCACGTTGCGGCACGCAGGCGTCACCTGCCTGGGTGAGCCGTGGCGGACGCTGGCGCTGGAGACGCCGGAACAGGACCGGCGCGTACTCGACGGCACCGGGCCGTTCTGGACGGTCAAGGTCGCGGTGGCGGGCACCCCGGAAAGGCTGCCGTCCCTGCCTGCCGACCTGAACGTGCAGACACACGAGGCCCACGACGAGTTGTCGATCTTCATGCCGGGCCGCAACACGATGGCCAAGTACTGCACGGTGGTCCTGCGCCTGCTCGACGCCGCCCCCGTCGACGGCGACCGGTTCGTCAACCTGGCGCGCCTGCGTCAGGAGGTCAGGCCCGACGGCGTGCTGAGCAGCGCGCCCGTCGAACGTCGATCGGCGTGACCGACCGGGCCGGTCCCTCCGTCAGCCGCCCCGGAAACTGCGGCGGTACGCCTGCGGACTGGTGCCCGTGATCCGCTTGAAGCGATCGCGAAAGGCGGTGGTGGAGCCGAAGCCGACCTGGCTCGCCACGCGGTCGACGGAATGGGTCGTGGTCTCCAGCAGGTGCTGGGCCTGGTGCACGCGTACCCGATGCAGCCACCGCAACGGGGTGGTGCCGGTCTGATCCCGGAACCGGCGGTTCAGCGTGCGGGTGCTCAGCCCGGCGTGCCGGGCGATCTCGGCGAGGGTCAGCGCGCGGTGCGCGTTGTCGCGCATCCAGGCCATCAGCGGCTCCAGCGTCGCCCCCTCGGGGGCCGGCGGCTCGTGCGTGATGAACTGCGCCTGTCCGCCCGCGCGTTCCAGCGGCATGACGGACAGACGCGCCGCGTCGGCGGCAACGGCGGCGCCGTGGTCGCGCCGCACCAGGTGCAGGCACAGGTCGAGCCCGGCGGCGGCGCCTGCGGAGGTCAGAAACTGGCCGTTGTCCACGTACAGGACATTGGGGTCGACTCGGATCCGCGGATGCCTGGCGGCGAGCCGGTCGGTGGCGACCCAGTGCGTCGTGGCGCGGTGCCCGTCGAGCAGGCCGGTGGCCGCGAGGGTGAACGCGCCGCCGCAGATCGAGGCGATCCGCGCGCCGTTCGCCGCCGCGGCCCGCAGCGCGTCGAGGACCGCTGCGGGCGTCGCGGCGGCAGGGTCGGAGACACCGGGTACGACGACGGTGCCGGCTTCGGCGAGGACGTCCAGGCCGTTCGGCACCGCGATGCTGAACGCGCCCGTGGTGACAGTCGGGGTCGCGGCGCAGACGACCACGCGGTAGCCGGGACGGCCGTCGGGCAGGCGGGTACGGCTGAAGACCTCGATCGGGGTGGCCAGGTCGAACGGTACGACGCTGTCCAGGGCAAGCACGGCCATCGTGTGCATGGCGGGATTCAACCAGCCGGGACCGGCGTGCACGTGTCGGCCGCCGGCCGCCTGAGCCGGTGGTAGAGATCCTTGACCGACAGGCCACCGGCGAAGCACCAGAGCGCGATGACCGGATCGCAGAGGGCGCAGCCGAACGACGAGTCGTGCACTGACGGGATGATCGGGGTGCCCCGGCGGTGGTGCATCACGTCCCAGGCCGTGTGCAGCAGCCATCCCAGACCGATGCAGGTGTACGAGGTGAGCCCGGCGTAGCCGACCACGACGAGCAGGACGCAGAAGGCCAGTTCCCACAGTCCGAATCCGCCGCCGCTGATGTAGGCGGCACCGGCCCCGGTGACTACCAGCGCGTTCAGCCGTCGTCGGTGCGGCTCGGGTACGAGGGAGTTGAGCCCGACGTAGACCAACCCGATCACGACGGGCATGACATAGCGCAGCACGACCTCAGCCCTCGTTCCCGTTCGCGGAAAACGTGTAGGGAAAGGAGCTTAGGAAGGCAGGCGATCCGGGACGAGGGGCGAAAATGCCAGGGTCCGCCGGATTCTCGCCACGCCGCGTGCACGGTCAGCGGCCCGCGCCCTGCTCGGCGAGCCGCTTGAGGTTCAGCAACTGCCGGCGGGCCATCACCAGGTCACCGAGGCATCCACCGAGGGCGATCACCGGGTTCGTCCGCATCACGACCTTGAGCAGCAGGCGGGTGGTGTTCCCGCCGTCCGGCACCAGGACGTACGACAGGACCGCGCCCATGATCCGGCCGGTGAGGTGACGTCCCGGTTCGACCGCGAGGATCCGGCCCCGCCGCCGCCCGCCTGCGGTGGTGAACGCCTCGCCTGCCACCGGCTCGGGCAGGTCCACCAACCGCTGCGGTGAGCGCCGGCCGAGGTTGTCGATCCAGTCGTACGAGTACGGCGCGAGCCGGATCTGGGCGACCCACCGCCACACGGTGGAAGGCGGCGCGTCAACGCTCACCCCGCGCCACGCCCGCAGCGTCGGCGCGGGCACGAAGTCGTCGCACGGATACCGGCGACGTGTCTCGGCGTCGGACACGCCCACCGGTCACCGAGCATCGGCCCGGCCCAGCACCAGCGTGGTCCGCAGGTCGAGCACGACGGTGCCGCCGAACTCGTCGACCAGCCGGTCGAGCGCGGCGATCCCGCGTCGCTGCTGCTCCGGCGTGCGGGACAGGTACGGCCCGAACGTGCGCATCAGCGCCAGGTACCGCTCCTTGTCCAGCGGCAGCTCCCGGCGGAACACCTCCCGGCGTACGTCGTCGAACTGCCCGCTGTCGGCGACGTCCCGGTGGAACCAGTCGACGGGCCGCTCCCGGGCGGTGGGGTCGACGGACCGCAGCGCGGCCCGGACGGCGGCCTGCTGGGCGGCGTCGGCGTAGTCGTACCGGTGCCCGAAGACGGTGAGCGTGCCGCCGGGCGCCAGGGCGCGCCGGGCCAGGGCGTTGCGGGTGGCCCCGTCCAGCCAGTGCCAGGCCATCGCGCAGCCGAGCACGTCCACTCCGCCGGCCGGAGGCGACCACCGCTCGAACGTGGTCACCTCGACACGGGCGTCCGGGAACCGCTCGGCCAGCCGGGCGGCCATCAGCGCGTCGGGCTCCACACAGGTCAGGGGCGCACCGAGGCGGGCCAGCACATCGGTGCCCTTCCCGGTGCCCGCGCCGACCTCGGCCACCGAACCCGGTGCGCCGCCGTGGTACGCGAGGACCGCCTCGGCGATCCCGGGCGGATATCCGGGCCGCGCGCGCTCGTACAGGTCGGCCACCGTGCCGAAGACATCCATCACCAGCAGGATACGGCGCCAGCCCGTCCCCGACAGACCGCGGAAACCGGCGTCCGCTTCTACGGCCCGCACCCGTCCGGGGCGGCGACCGGCAGGTCATGCCGGCGTTGCGGTGAGGCCGACCCTGCCTCTCCGGGGTGGTCCGCAGGCGTGCTAACGTCTCGTCCCGTTGTCAGCGAGCGCCGCTAGCTCAACTGGCAGAGCAGCGGACTCTTAATCCGCGGGTTCGGGGTTCGAGTCCCTGGCGGCGCACCAACGATCAAGGCTCTGACCTGGTGGTTCTCACTGGGTCGGGGCCTTTTTCGTTTCCGGCGGTGGTGGGTGGTCGCTCGGTGGGTGCTCGGGAGCCGTTGGACCGGGCCGGTGTTGCCCGGACTGAACGCGGGTCTCGTGTACGTCCGGCGCGCACCGCTGGTTCTTTCCGGGGTTGATGGGCCGGGCGTGTCCGGGGCGCGTCAGGCCAGAGCTTCCGGGGCGCGCCGCCGCCACCACGCGCTGAAGGGGGTGATCACGTGCGTCTTGATCTCGTCCGTGATGATCGCGTGCGCGTCGCCCATGAGCGGCCGGACGGCGTGCTTGTAGACCTCTGGGTGGTGTTCGACCGAGGGGCAGGTGAAGATGGCCAGCATCCTCAGGGCGCGCAGGGTGTCTGTTCCGAGGAGGGGAAAGTGAGCCTCCAGCAGCCTCGCCAGGGCTGACCACACCTTGTCCACGACAAGGCGGATGACGGCGTCGGTCACCAGCCGGGGCAGCCCCGAATCGAACCGCCGCGACAACGCGCCGGTGATGAACTGCTTGGCGGTATCCGTCAGCAGTTCGACGGTCTTGTTGATCTTCTCGATCAACTGGATCAGGGCCACCAGCAGGCTGCACCACGTGTGATCGGCCAGGCGCTTCTTGACCTCCCTGGCGTCAGCCTTGTTCCGGACGAGGCTGTCTATGCCGGCTGAGATCTCGGGCCACGTGTCCTCCATGACCTCTCGGGCGACGGTGTCCATCCGGCCAAGGTCTGATGACGTCGATGGTGGTTCACCATCGCGTGGTAGTCGGCCGTTGGTCATGGTTCGGTCGTCGGCGGCCCACAGGTAGTCGGCGATGTCCAGGCGTGCGAGGTCGAAGTAGACCTGGCGGTTGTGGGCGTTGAAACTCCGGCGTCCGGATCGTTGGTCCGCCTCTACCTTCTCCTTGAGTTCGCGCCGCCGGTCGTCGCGCTTCTCTGGCCGGTCGGCGGCCAGACTTGTCCATCCCTTCCAGCCGTGTTGTGAGCCCCCGCAGCCGGAGCATGTGCAGCCCGGCCTCTGGGCATTTGCGCAGTTGGCTCTGTGGGTGTTGGTCATCATCCGCAAGTCGCCGCCCGGTCGTTTGCGCTCAATGTGACTAGCCAGTGACTCTATGTCAGGCAACGATGGATGCCAATGGGCGTGTCTGGGTCGGGGCAGCTCGACTCTGGGCCTCCACCTACTGCGGGCGTTCTGCCTGGTGGGTGCCTATAGATCTGCTTCTTCCGCTGGGCTGCGACGGATTATTGATAGACGGCTCTTCCCTCATCTGCATTCACTCGCTTCCGTCCAGACCGGCGACCAAGGCTCGGCTGGACAGGTCATGGCGCTCCGGAGCCTGCGCTGATCCCAGGAGGGGACACGCTGAGGGCTCATCGTGGGTCTTCCGGATGCCACCCCGAGCGTCGACTCTGGACGGGCTGTCGACTCGACCGCCGTTGACTTGATGTGACGTCGCGGATGCGCTGTGCTGGCAGGTGGTCGTCATTCGATCGGAGGTGATCGTGGCCGCGCAGGTGGATCCCGAGTGGTGGAGTTCGGGGCTGTGGAACGGCCGACCGATCACTGAGTTCCTGCGACAACGCGACATCACTGTGGTCTTCCGCTTTCTTCACGCCCGGGGCGTGTCCTACGGCAGGATCGCGGCTCTCGTTGGCCTCTCGCCCCACCGCGCTACTGAGATCGCCAAGGGCGTCCGGCAGGTCACGGCGTACGAGGTGCTGGAACGGATCGCCGTGGGTCTTCACATTCCGCGTCCGGTCATGGGGCTCGGCCGCGACGAGGACAGCATTATGCCGCGTGACGTCAGCATCGAGGCCGTGGCCGGCGGAACGGATCGATCGCCTGCCCGAATGGGGAGCAGCGAGGTCGGAGGTCTGGTCAGACTCCGTCTGGGACTGGACGAGGCGCTGGCGGCGTCGAGTGTCGCCCCTCGACAGCTTGAGCTGGTCGAGCAGGCTGCTGGCGAGCACCTGCGGGTCTATCCCTCGGCTTCGCCGCAGATCATGCTGTCGCTGCTGGCCGCCGACTGCCGAGAGGTGCAGGTGCTGTCGCTTCGGCGCCAGCCGGCGGCGGTCCAGGCCCGGCTGTCCGGGGTGGCGGCGCTGCTCGCCACGATGTGCGCTGACGCGTTGATGAGGCTCGGCGACGTCGCCGAGGCTCGACGGTGGTACGGCACGGCGATCCACGCGGCGGACGACAGCGGGGAGGCTCGGTTAAGGGTGCTCGTGCGGGCCCAGGCGGCGATGCTGCCGTACTACTTCGGAGATCCCGCCCGGACCGTAGCTCTGGCTGATGCGGCTCTGGCGGTCACGTCGGTCGCGTCGTCGTCGGGTGCCCTGGCGGCGGCGGGCCGGGCGCGTGCCCTGGCCAGAATCGGTGCCACCGAGCAGGCGCGGTCGGCCGTCGATCAGGCACGCCGGCTGTTCGATCAGGCTGGCGACGAGGACACCGACGTGGCGTTCAGGTTTCCGGCGAAGCGGCTGCTGCTCTACCTCTCCGGCGCGTACACCTGGCTCGGTGACACGGTGGAGGCGTACCGGGTCCAGGACGAGGCGTTGCGGCTCTACGGCACGGCTCCAGCCGTACCGATCGACGTGGCGCTCATCGCCCTGGACCGGTCGATGTGCCTCGCGCGGGACCGGCGGGCGACCGAGGCGGCGGCGACCGCGCGTGACGCCGTCGTGGCCCTGCCCGAGGCGCAGCGGACGGAGATCATTCTGACCCGCGCGACCGACGTGGCCACGGCGATCCCCGAAGAGAGCCAGCGGGGTGAGGTCGCCACCTTGACGGACTACGTACGGGCCTGCCGCGAGCGCGCCCGTAGGCTTGGGACCACAGCCGCACTCGGTCCCTAGGAGCCCCATGTTCGTCGAGGCGCGCACCCGCCCGGTGCTCGCCGAGGTATGTCGTCTCCTCGGCTACCCCGACTCGGACGCGGCTCTGCTGCGGCATCACACCAACGCCGTCTACGCCGTTGGGGACGTCGTCATCAAGATCGCCCCTGGTGACCAGGACCTGGACCGGGTGCGCGCGATGGTGGCCGTGGTCGACTGGCTGGTGGACCTAGATTTCCCCACGGTCGGCCTTCACCCGGGCCTGTCCCAGCCGTTGGAGGTGGGCGGACACGCCGTTACGGTCTGGCAGCGTCTGGACCCCGCACACGACCGTCCCATCACCGTTTCCGAACTCGGAAGCCTTCTCCGGGACCTACACGCCTTGCCGGCTCCGCCGGTGCGATTGCCGGTACTACGGCCGATCCACGGCATCGAGCGATCCGTGACCCGTTCGGAGATCCTGAACGGCAAGGAACAGGATCTGCTGATGAGCCGGCTCGAGACGCTGGCCGCTGGCTGGGAAGTGATGCGGTTTCCCTGCGGCACGAGCTTGATCCAGTCCGATCCGCAGATCCGCAACGCGCTCCGGCGCTTCGACGGTACGCCCGTACTGGCCGACTGGGACGGCGCCGCCATCGGGCCTCGAGAGTGGGACATCGCCACGGTCGCTGTCCACTGCCGCCGATTCGACCCGCCCGGCCCGGGAGCCTTCGCCGATTTCACCGCCGCCTACGGCTGGGATGTCACCTCTTGGTCCCAGTTCGAGAAGCTGTGCCAGCTACGCGAGCTGCAGATGATCGCTACCAACGCCCGAAAGTCCCGCCCCGGGACCGAGGCCGCCGACGAAGTGCATCGCCGGATTGCCGGCCTCGCTGACGACGGGGCGGACTTGCGCCGGTGGCGAATCCTCTGAACCGAGCCTTCTGAGGGGCGGGCGCCGCCCGTCACTAGGCGTCCGCCCAGTTCAGACACGGTGAGGTGCACCGTGGCCCACCACCGTGCGTCTATCTCCGCCCCGTCATTCCAGCGATCGTGAACGCCAGAACACGTCGGCGGGCCGGTCCAGGTTCACCTCGACTCCATGGCACGCCGACGGGCCAGCGGCACCCACACGCCAGGGAGATCCAGATGGACGTGCCATTGGGCGGCAGGTCGGAAGGCGACCCGACGCACCGGCAAGTGCTCACGCCCGGCACCCCGTCGGCCGCACGGGCGACTCCCCGCTCGCGTACCGCCATCAAGGCTGCGAGGGCTGGTGACCGGCGGTCCGCTCCCTGCCGCTGGCCGACGGCGGTGGGCTTGCCGGCGCGCCGGCAAGCCCACCGCGCACCGACGCCAGCGCCGGTCCGGGGTCAGCCATGACCGTTTATGTCTCGCGGTACGCCGCGACCGGTGAACTGCCCCGGGACCTCACGGATCGCGCTCAACCGGTGGAACGGCCGGTGGCCGATCTGCCGCTGCTGACGCACGTCTGGCGAATCGTGTTCGAGCAGCAGGCGCGGAAGTGCGACCGCCGATGAGCGGCAACGGGGCAAGCCCGGCGGCGCTGGGCCGGGCGGTACCGCCGGAGCATCCGCCGCTGCGTCCGCTCTGGCTGTGCCGCCGCTGCGGGCAGCCCTGGCCCTGCGGAAGGGCACGGCTCGCCCTGCTGGCCGAATACCGCGACAACCGAGTCGGCCTCTTCGTCTACCTGGCCGGTCTTCTCCATGAGGCCATCGAGGACCTGCATCGGCTCAACCCGAGCCCTACCGGCGAGGTCACGGACCTGTTCGACCGGTTCCTCGGCTGGCCCGCCCGTCACCGCGGCGGGGCTGGATCCACGACGCCGCGCTGAGCGGGCCACCCCGCCCTCTCACCGCTCTTCTTCTGCCGCTGCCGCAGGGGCGGCGATGCACGCCCATGCCCTCGCCCCTGTTCGTCATGGAGGTGTTCCATGCGTGACCTGCTCTCGTCCGTCCACGACCGGCTGTTGTACGCCTGCGCGCACGCCACCGGCTGCATGCCGCCCCGTCGCGAGCCGTTGGCGGCGGTGCCGCTGGAGGATCCGAACGCCCTACGCACCGCCCTGAGCGTGACATTGGGGGAGGAGCGGACGGTGGTGGTGACCGGAACCCTGGATCGCAGGCTGGTCCTCATCCAACAGCCGTCAGGGCAATGGACGGCCGCCGACCTTTCCGGGCAGCCGCACCACAGCCGGGCATGGCCCGCGTGGACCGCTGGTCATTTGACGGTGGTCGAACCGGCCAGTTGGCTGTCCGACGCGCAACTCACTCCAGAGGGTCAGCGACGGCTGCTGCGGCCGAGGTTGCTGTTGGCGTCGCTGTACCACCCGGAGCATTTCCCACTGCCCCGGTTTCCGTTGGCGATCTCCGATCTGGCCCGAGCTGCCCGGTCGACCCTGCTTGGGCAGGTCGAACTGATGGATATGCAGCTCGGTTTCGGGCTGAACGACATCGTCAATCGGGTCCGCGACGGGGTGGAAGTGCTGGGAGTGTCGGTGACCTTCGGCCAGCATGACCTCGCCGTCCGCCTGCTGGACGCGGTCACGGCCCTCGATCGGCGGCCCCTGGTGGTCGCCGGCGGCTCGCTGACCGTCCGCAACGAGCAGATCCTGCTGGACCGCTATCCGAACCTGCTCATCTGCAGGGGAGCGGGAGAACCGACGATCACCGACGTGCTGGCTCATTGGCATGGCGATCTGGACGTCGGGCAGATCCGCGGCCTTGGTTTCCGGGGCACCGCGCGGTCGCACACCGTGCTGCCGATCAACCTTCCCCGCCGGACCGCGACAGTGGCTAACCGGTCGCAGACCGACATGTGGCCGGAGCTGGATCTGCTTGACCGCACCTTCGCGCACCGTGGGGTCGCCCAACTCGAGTCGTCGAGGGGCTGCACCAACTACTGCTCGTTCTGCCCCCGCGGGCACAAGGGGCAATGGGCGGGGGCGCGTCCCGACGCCTTGCCCTGGCTCCTTCGTCAGATGGGCGCGGTGTTTGACCGACACCCGGATCTGAACAGGACGATCTACCTGGTCGACGAGGAGTTCATCGGACGCGGCGATGACGCTGCCACCCGCGCCCTGCAGGTCGCGGACACCCTCGCCCAGGCGGGCTTCACCTGGGAGACGAGCTGCCGGGTCGACCAGGTCGTCCGTCCCGACCGAGACCGAACTTGGCACCTCGACCGCGGTCACCTCTGGCGGGGCCTGGTCGACCGGAAGCTGCGGCGCTGCCTGTTCGGCGTGGAGTCGGGGTGACCTCGATCCTGGACCGCTTCAACAAGGAAACCACCGGCGAGCAGAACGCCCTGGCCATCCGCACCCTCACCGCATTGGGCGTGCCGCCGCGATTCACCTACATCACCTTCGACCAGTTGATGACCGCAGCCGAGCTACGCCAGACGTACGCCTTTCAGGGCCGCACCGACCTGTTGCTGCAACCACAACCCCAGCTGAGCGTCGCCGAAATCATCGACGGGGTCCACGACGAGCGGTGGGTCGCCGCCCACACCGCAGGACGTCCCTTCTACACCGGCATCAGCTACCTGCTCGTCGGCATGGAATGCCTGATCGGTGCCGCCTACACCCGCCGCGCTGAAGCGGCCGGACTCACCGGGCGGGCCGACCCGTCGATGGGAAGGGTCGAGGCCCGCTACGCGGACTGGCGCATCGGGGTCCTCGCCCGCCGCTCCCAGCTGTGGATCGACCGGAACTTCGCGCTGGACTACACCCTCAAGTCGCTGGAGAAGATCCTCAGCGGCCGGCCGTACGCCATGGTCCGCGACCTGCGTCGGCTGCTGAAGGACACCGCCTACCAATTGTTCGGCACGATGCTCGACGAACTCTCCCGCACCGATCCGAGCGCAACGGACGACGGTGGCCTCGACGCGCGATGCCAGGACGCGGCCAACGCCCTCCTGATCCAGCTGCGCAGTGACCTGGCACCGGTCGTCGCTACGGTCACCGCGGCCCTGCCGGCCGACCGCCGTGACATCCTCCGGCAAGAACACAGAAGATGGGCCGCCGCCCACGGCTGGCAGTTGATCAACGCGGCGGACCCTTGCGGCACCTGAACGGACCCGACCCCATGAGCCATCTGCCACGCCGCCATCTCGTCGGCCTCAACGCTGATGTCTCCGTCATCGGAGCCGGCTGCTGGACCATCGGCGGCCATGCCACCAACCGAGGCACTCCGATCGGCTGGGACGACGTCGACCCCGACGCAGCCTTCGCCGGACTCGTACGCGCCCTCGAACGGGGCGTCACGCTCTACGACACCGCCGACGTCTACGGCCTCGGCCACTCCGAACGCCTCCTCGGCCGGCTCCTCCGCCTCGCCCCACGGCAGGACCTGGCGATCTCCAGCAAGGTCGGCTACTTCGCCGGCACCGCCCGCCACGCCTACCACCCCGCGCAGATGCGCGCGCAACTCGCCACCACCCTGGACAACCTCGGCACCGACCACCTCGACATCTACTTTCTCCACAGCAGTGACTTCGGCCCCGACGACCGGTACCTGCCCGAGGCGGTCGACCTCATGCACACCTGGCGCGACCAGGGGGTCATTCGCGCGGTCGGCATGCGGGCACCACACCGGTTCGCCGAGGAATGGGCCGCTGCGGACGGACCGGAGGCGGTTGAGACACGCCGCTGGCTGTACCTGTTCGACCAGGTACGCCCCGACGTGCTCACCGCCCGCTACAACCTGCTGAGCCGGCCGTGCGGCGACCACGAGACCGACATTTTCCGCTTCGCCCGTCGCAACGGCGTCGGGGTTCTGATCAAGCAGGTCTTCGGGAAGGGCCTTCTGCTTCAGACCGGATCTGGCCCCGATCAGCGGCGGTACAGCGCCGCCGACCACCGCAGCACCGATCCGGCCTTCACGCCGGACCACCGCCGCCACGTCCACGGCCGACTCGCGCCCGTGCGCGACCGGTACGGACACAGCACCAGCGCCATGGTCCGCCTCTGCGTGCAGTACGCCCTGCACCCCGCACCCGGCGCCGCGATCCTCGCCGGCTTCCGCAACGCCAACCAGATCGACGCCACCATCGCGGCACTCGACCATCCCCTCCTGGCCGAGGACATCACGCAGATCCGCGCCGTGCTGCACGGCAAGCCGTACACCGACTGATAGGAACAACACTGTGCGCTACATCGAGGTCGAGAAGAAGTACCGCCTGTCCGATGCCGAGGTTCTCAGGGCCAGGCTCGCCGAACTCGGCGCGAAACCCGGCGAGCCCACCCGGCAGGTCGACGCCTACTACAACGCCCCGCACCGCGACTTCCTTGCCTCCGACGTGATCTCCGACTGGCTGCGTCTCCGTACGGAAGACCACGGAGCGTCGATCAACTTCAAGCGCTGGCACCCCGTTGACGCCGTGGTCAAGACCCACGCCGACGAGTACGAAACCGCCGTCGGGGACGCCGGGGCCGTCCGCCTCCTGCTGGAATCCCTCGATTTTCAGCCCTTGGTGACGGTCGACAAGACCCGACAGGCCTGGACTCTGCCGGACGTCGAGATCGTCCTCGACCACGTCGTGGACGCGGGCGACTTCGTCGAGTTCGAGTTCAAGGGCGAAGCCGAGGACGTGAGCGACGCCATCCAACGCCTCGACGCGTTCATCGTCGCCCTCGGCATCGAGCTCGGCGAGCAGATCAACAAGGGGTACCCGCACATGCTTCTCGGCCGCGACCACTGATCGCGTACTTGCTCTACGACGTCTGGTGGCGTCGGTGTCGTGCCGGTAGGTTCAACCCTCCTGAGAGCTCTCGTGGCCAGGTGGAGGGATCCGGCAGCGTGTCGCACGTCGAGAAGATCACTACGGAGCTACGTACGCTGTCCGCCGGGGTCGAGCGCGCGCAGGGTCTGGCTGCCGCTGCTGATCAGCAGGCGCAGGAGATCGGGCTGCGCGCGGCGGGTGCCGGGTTCGCCGCGGTCGCTGCCGGTGTGGCGCGGGTTCGCGGAGCCATCGCCACGATCCGGGGTGGACTGGGTGGTCTCGCCGGGGCTGTCGGTGATGCCGCGAAGGTGGCCGCTGGTGTCCCGCAGCAGGCCAGTCCGGGGGAGACGATCAGCGGGCTGACTCCGGTGCAGAGTGCGGTCGACGGCATCCGTGACCAGACTGCCGCCACGATCACCCAGGTCGGTGAGGCGCAGCAGCTTGTTGTCGGGGTTCTGCAGGGTGGGCAGCCAGGGCCGCTGCTGCAGGCCCTGGAGAGCATCAAACAGGTGCTCGTCATGCTGGTTCAGCGCACCGCCACGACCCGCCAGGCGGTTGACGCGGCGATCGCCGAGGCACGCCAGTTGGGAAACTGAGCGGGGCTGGCGGTGCCGTACCGACCAGCCCTGCCTCGGTTCCCACACCGTCCGCTGGCACGCCAGTGGCGACGCCGTGGACGCGCAAGCCCACTGGAGAGCTCGGAGGTTCGCCGACCGGTCGGCGTACCCGGATACCTCCGAAGGAGGACGAACGCGTGCGGCGCTCCCTGGAGCTGGAGAACCAGTGTGCCGATACCGTCGCTGCGGAGGGATACCGACTCCATCAGAACCCGACCCGGCAGGAGGTCGCTGACGCCCGTCTCGGTACCGGCGATTCCGGCAAGCCGGGTAAGGATCCCGACTACCTGGTCGAGGGACACGTCTTCGACTGTTACTCCCCGACGCCGGCGAAGAGCGTGCGAGGCGTGTGGAGCGGGGTAGCCGACAAGATCGACAGCGAGCAGACCCAACGAGTGGTGGTGAACCTGCACGACTGGCGTGGCGATCTCGGGGCGTTGCAGAAGCAGTTCGACGACTGGCCGATCGCAGGGTTGAAGGAACTGGTGGTGGTGACGCGCAGCGGGGCGATAATCCAGATCCTGCGACGAGACTGAAGGGCTATCCATGGCGACCGAGTACCGCTTGACGCTGGCTGGCGATATTCCTCTCGATGTGCTGGCCGGCGTCGTCGCTCCCGAGGGTGTTGACGAGTCGGCGGTGGATGGCAGGCCCCGGGTGTTGAGTGCGGACCTCAGCGATCGGTGCGGCTACACGGTGAGCATTTACGCCGGGTCCCACGGCTACTTCGAGGCCGAGGACGGTGACGGCTCGATGTGGGAGTGGGAACCGGAGCGGTACGTCACCACCAGCTTCCGGCTGCGCAAGGACGAGTCCTCCGAGCGGGCGACGCGGGAAATGCTGGCGTCCGTGGCCCGGGTCCTGGGCGAGCGGTCGGAGGACGCCGCGCTGATCGTCGACGCCGACTGGCTGCTACTGACCCGCTTCTCGGGAACGCTGCGCAGGCACGCGCCGAGTTGGTGGGGTGTGCACGGCGGGGAAGATCTTGTCGACCGGTGAGTGGTTCGGAGCCGGTCGTCGGCGATGACGCCGGTGGCGTGAGGAGACTCACCGGCTTCGTGTGCAGGGGCCGACCTCTATGTCCCGGTACCGGGCTGCGGCCGAAGGTCCGCGTTGACGACTAACTGTTCGAGGCCGCGACTCCATCCTCGAGGTAGACACCGCCACGGCCGATAGCGGCGAGAGCCGCAGCAACCCGCCGAGCCAGGCGAGGGATCAACACCGCGCCCAGGCGTTCCGGCTCGACGAACTCAAACCGGTCGAGCTCGTCCGGGCACAGTCGCATCGCCGCGACTTGGTCCGCCGTCAGCACCCCGCCGTCGAAGACGAACATGAGTCCGCCGTCCCACGGTGGGTTCGCCGGCACCCAGTCGACGCACAGCAGCGTTCCTGTGGGTATCGGCAGGCCCAGCTCCTCTCGGATCTCGCGGGTGCAGGCGTCTGCCGGGGACTCGTCCGGCTCCACGGTCCCGCCGGGAACTTCCCACACGTCCTTGTAGACCGGGTGGACCAGCAGCACCCTGCCGGCCTGGTCGCGAAGGATCACACCGGCCGCCGCGCGGACCCGCGTCACGCTGGCGATGTAGGACAGGTCCGGTTCGGTCTGCGTCTCGGCCACGCGACCGACCCTACGGGCTCGCCCTCGGTGCATCGCCGTTCCCGAAGGACGACGCGGCAACGCTCCCCCGGACGTTGTTACGGCGAGTAACCATCGCATCTGTGCGAGGCGTTGCACCGTCAAGTCGGCATGGCCTTGTCTCGGGCCTGTGAGAGATCAGCGCTGTAACAGAGCGCCTTTCGTGGAGATCAACTAACGGCGGTCTGATTTGACCGTACCGCACCCTTCTGTCCTCAGCTCTTCGGCTGATTCGCTGAACAGTGATCACCAAAATCGGCCCCAAAACCCCGGTTTGTAAATGTGGGTGCTCGCACGGCCCGCCGACGCCCCGGTCGATGGCCGACGGCGAGCGCTGTCTCCGGTCACGGCGGTCCCGGCTTCCGATGTTCCCGTCGGCGCATTGACCACTCCCTGTTACGGCTGTCAGGGACCGGATGTCGGACCGTCGACGCCAGGAGGATCATCAGGGGATGGGCGACCAGGGTGCCACGCGGCGGTTGTCCCCGCGGCGGTGGCGGATCCTGTCGTACCTGGCGCAGCATGGTTCTGCGACGACACTGGACGTGGCGCTTGTCTGCCGAGTAGCGCGGCTGACGGCTCACCGGGACCTGGTGTGGCTGCACGAGGCGGGACTGGTGCGCCGCGACCGCTCCGCGGAGGACCGGACCCACACCTGGTGGTACGAGGTCACACCCGAGGGGACCGACGTGCTCCGGCGAGCCCTGACAGCGTCGGGGCTACCGGTTCCACTGCGGCTGGGGCAGCGGCCCTCCGGTCGGGCGGATGCCCTGCTGTTCCTGCCGCTTATCGAGGTGTCGCGGCGCCACCCGGGGCGGTGCGAGCTGTTCCAGTGGCTGGCGACGATGGAGACCTCGGCGTGGTTGCGTCAGCACGACCTGGCGCAGGTGCGGGCCGACGGCTACGGCGTCTGGCTGCAGGACGGACGGTGCCTGCGGTTCCTGGTCCACGTCGACCGTGGCCCGAGCGGCGGCGCCGTCGCCGAGCACGAGCGAGCGACGTCAGGTCTGGGTGGATTGTTGGCCGGCTACCGGCGCGCGGACCGGCTGGTACCGGTCGGGGCGGTTCTGCTGATTGCTCAGGACGCCGAGCGAGAGGAACGACTGCGGGTCGACCTGCTCCGCGAGCCGCTGCAGAACGCTGTCGCCACGACCACGCAGCAGTTGTTGTACCGCCACTGGCCGGACGACCAGGTGTGGCAGGTACCGGGCGAGAATGGCAGGCGTCGCCTCATCGAGGTCGGATCCTGACCGCACCACGTCACGATTCCCGGCCCTCCGCCGACGCCAGCGTGATGGTGCGGGACCTCACCAGCCGCGGTCCCCACTGGCAGGCAGACATTCAGCGCAGCACCCGCGACGGCTGAAAGCTGGCCCTACCGCGCCTGCACGAGCCAGCTTTCTATGGCAGCGAAGTCGTCTTCGGTCAGACCACGACGGGGATCGACCCGATGCAGCAGGGCCGGGCCAGGGTGATGAATCGAAACCCACCGTTGATCAGCGTAGGAGATCTCGTCGTCGACCCAGATGAAGGGGCGGCCCTGCGCCCACTCGACGAGCCCACGGATCTTCCAGTGCAGGACGCCGACCTCGTCGGAGTCGGGCCAGTCGACGACGGGTAGGGGCGGTAGCCCGAGCAGGGGCGCGAGTACGTCGTTCGCGTCGTTCATCCAGGTCGTCGCCCATACGAGATCACACGTGAGGGCCTCCAGCCGGCGGCCGTGTTCCGGATTGACCTTGTGCAGCAGGGGATGGGCGTCGGCCGTTAGGGCCGGTGCCTGGGTGTGGCCATGCGGCATGTCCGGCTGAGCGGCCGTGGGTGTTCCGAGCGGGATGAGGGTGCCGTCCACGTCGAGGAACAGCAAGGGACGCGGCGCAGGGTCGGACATGACCGAGAGGCTAGCCCCCGCTCCGCCAAGGGCTACCTCCACGCGCTTGCCCCAAAGCCATTCGTCGCGCCGGTGCTCCCGGCGGTCGGCACTCACGCGCCGCTGACGGCGACCACGACAGGGCTGGCGCCGGATGCATCCCACCAGGCCCTTCCGCTTCGGCGGCGCTGTCGTGCCCGGACCAGGCCACCAGCACCACATCCCACATCCTCAACCAAGGAGTTCTCGTGCTTTCGTCGAAACCTTCACCTACTGCCGTAGGCATTGGCAGTGATGAGTTCCGGCTTGATCCCCGTTCGGGGGTCGGGCTTGGCGTCAGCGTTGACGTCAGTCTTCAGCCGGACCCCCGAACCGACCCCCTGTTCCCTCTCACACCGCAGGTCAGCGCGTCTGTCAGCGCAGTCGGCTTGTCCTGCGACAGACCCCTGCTGGTCTCGGGTCTCTCCCCCTGGGGTGGCATGCCCTACCGAGAAGGAGGTGGTAGCCGGTGGATGATCCGGTTCTGCGGGTCCAGTCCCAGCTGACCAGCCGTGACCGTGTGCTGCTGGGCTGGTTGTACGACCACGGCGTGTTGACGTCGTTCCAGCTCGCGCACGCCCTGTTCCCGTCCCTCGATTTCTGTCAGCGGCGGCTGCGGACCCTGTACCGGCTGCGGCTGGTGGCCCGGTTCCGGCCGCAGCGGGCCGACGGTGGCTCGTACCCGTACCACTACGTCATCGACCAGCTCGGCGCCGAGGTCGTCGCGGCCAGCCGTGACGAACGCCCACCCCGGCGGGACCATGCCCGGGTGGAGCGGCGGCGCTGGACCTCGACCCGCAGCCTCTCTCACCGCCTCGGGGTGAACGGGTTCTTCACCGACCTGGCCGGGCACGCCCGTACTCATCTGGGCATCGGGCTGGTGGAGTGGTTGCCGGAGGTGGTGTGCCAGCGTGCCGGGACGTTCACCAGCCGGCAGGATCCGGGGCTGGTGCGGGCGTATCAGCCGAGGGTTCGCCCGGACGGCTACGGCCGGTGGGTCGAGAACGGTGTCGAGGTGCCGTTCTTCGTCGAGTACGACACCGGCGCCGAGCAGTTGTCGATCCTGGCCGGCAAGGTGGACGGCTATCAGGAGCTGTTCGGCACGCTCGAGCGGGCGTGGCCGGTGCTGTTCTGGCTGCCCTCGGCCGCCCGCGAGCGCAACCTACGCCGCGTGCTGGCCGACGTGCCGCTGGCGGTGCCGGTCGCCACCGGTGCCCGCGACCACGCCGCAACGGCGGGCCTGAGCCCGGCAGAGGCGGTGTGGGCCATGGCCGGCAGGGAAGGGCAGCGGCTGCGGCTGGCAGGTCTGGCCGGGTACGCCGTTGACGTCTCCAGCCGGGCGGGTGAGGCCGCGTGATCGGCGACGGCACAACGGCCGTGGACAGTACCTCCGCGGCGGAGCGCACACCAACGGCCGGCGTCTGTCCCGGATCTGTCGTGAGCAGCGCGGTCCGCGCTGACAGATCCGCGAGAGCACCAGCCGTCCGCTCCCACAGCGGCGGACCACTTCTCGGTCCGGCGTCCGCGTCGGGCGGTCCGCGACCGGTGTCCGGTCCCCGTCCCGACTGTTGTCCCACGCCGAGTCGGTCCGCCCTCCGGTCCCGCCTCCCGCGACTGACGGACGGACCGGAACCCCTGTCCAGGGTCGGGGAGGTGATGGGCCACGACAGCATCGATCCCTGACCCGGACACCAGTCCGCGCGGCAGCCGCGTCGAGGGCGTCGTCCAGGTCGTCATCATGCTGGCCATCGGCGGCGCGGCCGGGGCGGCGAGCTTCACCCACGTCCACAACGTAGCCGCCGCGCACGGCCAACCCGGCTGGCTGGCCTGGGCCGACGCGATCGTCCTGGAACTGATGTCCATCGCCTCCGGCCTGGAACTGCGCCGCCGCAAACGCGCCCACACCTCCACCGTCTTCCCGGCCACCGTGCTGGCCTGCGCGGTCACCCTGTCCCTGGCAGCGCAGGTCGTCGAGGCCGAACCCTCGATCATCGGCTGGGTCGCCGCCGCCGTACCCGCGCTCGGATTCCTCGTCATGGTCAAGATCGCCCTCGGCCGTACCAGCACCACCACGCCCGCCAACACCGCCGGGACGGTGGCGGACTGCCGACCGGACGAGGCCGGGCGGACCGTTCCGGACAGCGGACTCGACGAGGCGACCCAGTCCGCTGTCACGGCGGGGGAGCGGCGGTCCTGGACCCGGACCGTCCGCTCACCGGATGCTCGTCGCCGGCACGGCGGACGGAACCGGCAGCGAGCGGACCGGGGACGGTCCGGGCAGCCATCCGGCGACGTTGCCGAGCTGCTGCCGGCGGCGCGAAAGGTTCGGGTCCGGCTCGCCGCGGACGGACAGGCACTGACCCGCGCGGCGCTCGCCGAAGCGCTGCGCGCAGCCGGTCACACCGTGTCCAACACCCGAGTATCCGAACTCCTCAAGACCCTCAAGGTCGAGTCCTCGGCACCACCCGAGCTGATCGTGAGCCCGGTCATGCCGACCAACCCGACGCCACCGCCTCTGTCACCGAAGCGGCGCAACGGTGGCGGAGCAGCCACCCCTGCGCCGGTCGACCCCGACGGGGCCACCCCGCTCCTACCGCACAGTCATCCCTCTCATAACCAGGAGAACCCTGATCATGAACAGCCCAACGAATCACGCTGACCAGACCACCCGCACCACGACCGACAACACCACCAATGCGCCGACGCCCACCGCCGGGGAGGTGTGGACGGTCGAGCGCATCTGTGCCCTCGGCGTCACCACCACCCTCGCCACCACCGCCTCCGTGCTCGGGATCAGCCGATCCCAGGCATACCGACTCGCCGCCACCAACCAGTTCCCCATACCGCTGATCCGGGCCGGCAGCCGCATCATCGTCCCCGTCGCCGGCCTCCTCCAGCTCCTGCTGATCAACGACCCTGCTCCGACCGATGACGAACGACGACTTGATGCCGACGCGAAGGTGAGCGTGGATGCGATGACCCCGCCACCAGCGGATTCCACCCGACACCGCTGGCGGCACCATACGAAGCATCCAGGAGACGATGAGTGAAGGGATCCACCTTCAAACGCTGCGGCTGCCGCGACACCACCACGGGCCGGCGACTGGGACGATCCTGTCCCGAGCTTCGCCGGCCCGGCGGCGGCTGGTCCCGCACCCACGGCCACTGGCACTGGCAGATTGAAATCCCCGCCCGTGCCGACGGCACCCGCCGCCCCCTGCGCCACGGCCCCTACGCCACCCAGGCCGATGCGGACGCCGTCCTAGACCGCATCCGCGCTGCGCTCGCCGTCCCCGACCCCACCGACCCGCACACCACCGTCAAAACCGGCGACCTGATCGAAACTGCCGTCAAGACCGGCGCGCCCATCCCCACCCCGGAACAGGTCCGGCGGGCGCTGCACCTGGACATCACCCCCACCGAGCTGCCCACGATGCAGGCGTACCTGACCGACTGGCTCGCCGGACGCAAGAACATCAAGACAGGAACCCTGCGCTCCTACGAAGGACACATCCGGCTGTACCTGATCCCGCACCTCGGCCACCTACGCATCGACCGGCTCCGCCCCGGCCACATCGACGCCATGTACGACGCCATCGCCGAACGCAACACCACCATCGCCACCCTGCGCGCCAGCCGCGACCCCGCCAAGCGCGACCAGGTCAAGAACCAGCGGATCGTCAGCCCCAGAACCCTGCATGTCATCCACGCCACCCTGCGCAAAGCCCTCAACGACGCGATGCGCCGCCACCGCTACATCGACACCAACCCCGCCCTCATGATCGAACTACCCACCGCCCGACCACCCAAGCCCACCATCTGGACCGACCAACGCATCCGCACCTGGCGCGACACCGGCAAAACCCCCAGCCCGGTCATGATCTGGACACCCGAACACACCGGCAGATTCCTCGACCACACCCACGACGCCAACGACCGGCTCTACGCCCTCTACCACCTCATCACCTTCACCGGCCTCCGCCGAGGCGAAGCCTGTGGCCTGCACTGGGACGACCTCGACCTCGACGCAGCCACCCTCACCGTCCGCTGGCAACTCGTCCAACACGGCTGGACCACCGCCATCGACACCCCCAAAACCACCGAGAGCGAAGCCGCAGTCGCCCTCGACACCGAGACCGTAGCGATGCTGCGCGTCCACCGCACCCGGCAGCAGCGCGAACGCCTCGCCGCCGGTGCCGCCTGGATAAAGACCGGACTTGTCTTCACCAGCCTCACCGGCGGTCGGCTCCACCCTGCCGACGTCACCGACCACTTCCACCACCTCGCCAACCAAGCCGGGTTACCACCCATCCGACTTCACGACCTCCGCCACGGCGCCGCGACCATGGGCCTCGCCGCCGGCGTCCAAATGAAAGTCATCTCCAACCGACTCCGCCACTCCAGCCCACACTTCACCGCCAAGTTCTACGGCGACGTCCTACCCGAGCTGTCCCACGCTGCCGCCGAAGCAACCGCGTCGATCGTCCCGCGCCAGCGCGCCGCTAAAGGTCGGCGTAGCCCAGAGGTCGCCACCCACCTTCGCGGCTGATCTTGGTTTTGGGGGGCCAGCGGTCGACAGGGGTAGCGGGCCTCGAAGGCGATCTGAAGGGCGTTCAGCGGTGCCCCGCCGCCGCTGACGACGCGCACCAACGATTAGGGCCCTGGTCTGGTAGATCTCCGCCAGGTCAGGGCCTTCTCGTGTATGCCGGTGGTGGGTGGGCTCGATGGGTGCTCGGGAGCCGTTGGACCGGATGGGCATCGGTGGGGACGCCATGCGATGGCAGCCGACAGACCGGCAGATCAAGACCAGCTTTGACCTGGCTGACCCAGTTCGACGGCAAACACGCGCTCGCCAAGCGTGACGGGTAAATGACCTTGAGTTACTTAGCAGATGGATTACTGGATGTTTCGGCGAGGCCACTCCCTTGTCGCGCCGACGAGCTCTGGTAAGACTTCACCCTGTGACGACAGAGCCGGCCTGGACCACCGCTGCTGAGGACCGCAAGAAGGAGCGGGAGCGAGCTGAACTTCACCGGGTGATCTGGAAGATCGCCCACGACCTGCGTGGAAGCGTGGATGGCTGGGACTTCAAGGCGTATGTGCTGGGGACGCTCTTCTATCGATTCGTCTCCGAGAACCTGACGGCCTACCTCAACGAGGCCGAGCGCAGCGCAGGCAACGAGGACTTCGATTACCGCTACCTGTCCAACGCCGACGCCGAGCTCGGGCGCGAGGAGACGGTCAAGGAGAAGGGCTTCTTCATCCTGCCCCAGGACCTCTTCGCGAACGTGCGTGAGCGGGCCAGCAAGGATGAGAACCTCAACGAGACTCTGACGCGGGTCTTCACCAACATCGAAGCCAGCTCGGTCGGCACCCCGTCCGAGGACGACATCAAGGGCCTTTTCGCCGACCTCGACGTCAACAGCAGCAAGCTCGGCCCTACCGTAGCGAAGCGCAACGAGAGGCTGGTCAAGCTCCTCGACGCGATTGGATCGTTGAACTTCGGCAACGGCGAGTTCAACGAGAACACCATCGACCTGTTCGGTGACGCGTACGAGTACCTGATGCAGATGTACGCATCCTCGGCCGGCAAGTCTGGCGGGGAGTACTACACACCGCAGGAGGTCTCCGAGCTGCTCGCCAGGATCACGGTGGTCGGCAAGACCGAGGTGAACAAGGTCTACGATCCCGCCTGCGGCTCGGGTTCGCTGCTCCTCGGCGTTGGTGATCGAGTGGTGAGCATCGACGCGTGCCTCAAATGCCCAGTCTGCCAAGCGGCCATAGAAGCCTGGTTCCTCGTAGTGTCCAGGGATGAACTGGACGGACCGGCACCAACCGTCCGGTTGGAGCGCTATGTAGACAACCGGCGCGGCATGGCGAGTAGGGTCGGAGTCGGCGCCGGTGATTTCGATGATCTGCTGGAGCGTGCGCAGCTTGCCTACGAAGTACAGCTCGGCGCGGGGTCTATGGTTTACCTACGGAAGATCTTCGAAGCGATCACCAATCAGGTTGCCGATATTGCAGGCATACCGACTATTGGCAACAATGGCGGCCGTAAGCCGTTCCGCAACCTCCTGCGAGAGGTGGATGCGCAGCATCACATCATTCCGTTGGCATTCTCCAGCGACGGATACAAGTTGTTCAGCGAGCTGAGTGAGATCGTCCACGGAAATTCAAGTGAGGAAGTGGCCCTGCAGAAGTACCACCCCTGCCGAAGCTTGGTCATCGGAATCATCCAGAATGTCGCCAGCGATCAGGAGATGAAGCGGGCTATCGATGCACTCGGTTGGAATGTTGGCAGGGTAAGCGTTCCTTCGAGTGGGGTGATGGCACCATGAGCGAGATTGATAGGCTGCTCGCCGAACACTGCCCCGATGGCGTTGAGGTCATGAGGCTCGGCGAGATCGGAACCCTTGTCCGCGGACGTCGCTTTACCAAAGCTGACATGGTTGAGGCTGGAATCCCCTGTATCCATTACGGGGAGATCTACACAGAATATGGCGTGTCAACGCGCACCACCGTCTCGTATGTGCGGGAGGATCTGCACAATCATCTGCGTTACGCCCAGCCGGGGGATGTGATCGTCGCTGGTGTCGGGGAGACGGTTGAGGATGTGGGTAAGGCCGTGGCATGGCTCGGTGAAGGAGAGGTCGCGATACACGATG
Source organism: Micromonospora sp. WMMB482 (assembly GCF_019038635.1). Lineage (NCBI taxonomy): Bacteria > Bacillati > Actinomycetota > Actinomycetes > Micromonosporales > Micromonosporaceae > Micromonospora > Micromonospora sp. WMMB482. Next base: position 3,696,785 of record NZ_JAHOPD010000020.1, read on the forward strand.
ACTCGTTCCTGTTCCGGAGCGAACTCGATCCGACCTATGTCTCCTACTACTTCCAGACCAGCACCTTCCAGGCTGAAAAGGAACAGCACGTCTCGCGTGCCAAGATGAAGAGACTTTCCAGCAGTGGCCTGAGCAGGGTAACAATCCCGGTCCCTCCACCTGAGGTGCAACACGAGATTGTACGGATCCTCGACAAGATGGCTGAGCTGCAGGCTGGGCTGCAGGCCGAGCTGCTAGCCCGCTCCCGCCAGTACGAGCACTACCGTGACCAACTCCTCACATTTGCTGAGACAGAGGAGGTCAGGTGGGCGGCGTTGAGTGAGGTGTGCACGTCGGTGTTCAGTGGTGGGACCCCTCTTGCTACGAACCGAGACTTCTACGACGGCGACATTCCCTGGCTTCGCACCCAAGAGGTTAACTACGCCGATATCTACGACACTGCAGTGAAGATCACGCGGGAGGGTTTGGAGAGCTCATCGGCCAAGTGGGTTCGCCCGAACAGCGTGATTGTCGCGATTTCTGGCGCCGGGGTTACGAGAGGGCGCGTCGCCGTTAACAGAATCTCGCTCACAACCAACCAGCACTGCTGCAATCTGGAGGTCGACGAGAGTCAAGCGCACTTTCGGTACGTCTACTACTGGTTGCTGAAGCACTATGACGACCTTCGGTCTCGCGGGCACGGCAACCGGTCGGACTTGAACGTTGGAATTATTAAGCGCTACCCGATTGCACTCCCAACCCTTGACGAGCAGGAACGGATTGTCCAGCTCTTGGACAAGTTTAACGCCCTAGTTGGCCTATCAGTTGGCCTGCCGGCGGAGATCAACGCTCGACGGAAGCAGTATGAGTACTACCGGGACAAGTTGCTGACGTTCCAGGAGCGGGTGGCGTGAGTCAGGGCGGCGGTGCGGAGGCACCGGATTCGGGGCTGCGGTACGAGCCGATCGTAGTGAGCGACGAGGCGACGGTGGTCGCGACGTACGAACCGGACGGCGGCAGAGATCAAGGTTACCAGTCTGAGGCAGAGCTTGAGGCCAAGTTTGTCGAGATGCTGGGGCAGCAGGCGTACGAGCGTCTCCACATTAAGTCGTCGGCTGACCTGGAGGTAAACCTTCGGCGTCAGCTGGAACTGTTGAACAATGTAATCTTCAGTGACGACGAGTGGAAATGGTTCTTTGCCAAAAAGATTGCCTCGAAGAATGAGGGCATCGTTGAGAAGACGGCGCGCATCCAGGAGGACCCGATCCAGGTCCTCGCGCGTGACGACGGCACGAGCAAAAACATCAAGCTGATCGACAAGTCGAACATCCATGCCAACCGGCTCCAGGTGATCAACCAGTACGAGACGGTCAGTGAGGGTGCCGGGACGGCTCGCAAGCACCGCTATGACGTGACGATCCTGGTCAACGGGCTGCCGCTGGTGCATATCGAGCTGAAGCGGCGCGGGGTGCCCTTGAAGGAGGCGTTCAACCAGATCAACCGCTACCAGCGGGAGTCGTTCTGGGCCGATGCCGGACTGTTCGAGTACATCCAGCTCTTCGTAATCTCCAATGGCACGCACACCAAGTACTACGCGAACACGACTCGTGCCCGAAAGGTGGCTGAGTCCGAGGGCGGTAAGCGTAGGCGGAAGCAGACATCAAACTCGTTCGAGTTCACCTCGTGGTGGACCGACGCGGAAAACCGGCGCATCGGCGACCTCACCGCGTTCACGCGGACATTCTTTTCCAAGCACACGCTGCTGAACGTCTTGACGAAGTACTGCGTCTTCGACGTCTCCCGTACCCTGCTGGTGATGCGGCCTTACCAGATCGTGGCGGCTGAGCGGATCCTGCGGCGAGTGGGGTGTTCGGCGAAGGCGACCGGGCCGAAGGCCGGCGGCTACATCTGGCATACCACCGGGTCGGGAAAGACGCTGACATCGTTCAAGACCGCGCAGCTTGCGTCGAAGATGGAGGGTATCGACAAGGTTCTCTTCGTAGTCGACCGCAAGGACCTCGACTACCAGACGATGCTGGAGTACAACCGCTTCGAGAAGGACTCGGTCAACGGGTCACGCTCGACCGCCGAGCTCAAGCGGCAACTCCAAGACCAGAACGCCTCGATCATCGTCACCACGATTCAGAAGCTGTCGCGGTTCATCGAGCAAAACAAGGGCCACGAGATCACCGAGGGTCACGTGGTGTTGATCTTCGACGAGTGCCACCGGAGCCAGTTCGGGGGCATGGGGACCGCGGTGCGCAAGGCGTTTCGCCGCTCCCACCTCTTCGGGTTCACCGGCACCCCGATCTTCCCGCAGAACGCCGGCGGGGCGACAAAGGACACTACCGAAAAGATCTTCGGCGACCGACTACACAGCTACACGATCCTGGACGCGATCAACGACGGAAACGTGCTGCCCTTCCGCGTCTCGTACCAAAACACCGTGCGGGCAGCGGACGACGTCGAAGACAAGCGGGTCGCCGGAATCGACACCGAAGAAGTGCTGCGCCATCCCGAGCGAATTCGGAAGATCGTGGCGTATATCCTCGACCACTTCGATACCAAGACCATGCGCACCCAAGGGTACAGCCTGGGTGAGAAGCGGGTACGTGGCTTCAACTCGATGCTGGCGACCGCGTCAATCCCCGCCTTGAAGATCTATTACGACGAGTTCGGTCGGCAGCAGACCGAACGTACGGCCGCGGACCCGTCCCACCAGCCGCTGAAGATCGCCACGATCTTCAGCTACGCCGTCAACGAGGACGAGGAGATCGGCGGCATCCTCGATGACGAGGCGATGGACGCGGACCAGCTCGACGCCTCCTCCCGCGACTTCCTCGAACGCGCGATCAGCGACTACAACGCCGCCTTCGGCACGGCGTACGACACCTCGGCGGCGAAGTTCGAGAACTACTACAAGGACCTCGCGCGGCGGGTGAAGGATCGTGAGGTCGACCTGGTCATCGTGGTCAACATGTTCCTGACGGGGTTCAACGCAACCACACTGAACACGCTGTGGGTGGACAAGAACCTCAAGTCCCACGGGCTGATCCAAGCGTTCTCCCGCACCAACCGAATCCTCAACTCGGTCAAGGCCTACGGCAACATCGTCTGCTTCCGCAATCTGGAGAAGGCAGTCGACGATGCCCTGGTGCTCTTCGGCAACTCCGAGGCCAATGAAGTGGTCCTGCTCAAGCCGTACACCTACTACCACGCCGTGTACATCAGCCTGGTTGGGCAACTCCTGGAGCAGTGCCCACCCGGAACCGAGCTATCCGGGGAGGCTCAGGAGAAGGCGTTCGTCGTTCTCTTCGGCCGTATCCTCAGACTGCGCAACATCCTGACCTCCTTCGACGAGTTCGCTCACGACGAGTCGCTGCCACCGAGGCAATTGCAGAACTACACGAGCGTCTACAACGCGCTGTGGGAGAAGCACCGCAAGCGCGACACCCGTGAGAAGGAGTCGATCCTCGACGATGTCGTCTTCGAGATCGAGCTCATCAAGCAGGTTGAGGTCAACTTCGACTACATCCTGATGCTGGTACAGAGGTGGCGTGATGAGGGCCAGGCCAATTTGGGCGAGGAAGGCAGGATGCCACTGCGTGCCATCGAGGAGGCCATCGATGCCAGTCCATCGCTGCGAAACAAGAAGGACCTGATCATGGAATTTGTTGACTCCATGTCGGTCGCCGGCGAGGTCAACAACGACTGGCGCGAATTCGTCACCGAACGACGAGAAGTCGAACTCGCCGAGATCATCGACGCCGAGCGCCTTCGGCCCGAGCAAACGAAGTCGTTTATTGAAGCGGCCTTCCGCGACGGCGCGATCGCAACCAACGGAACAGCGATCACTCAGGTCCTGCCGCCGGTCTCGCGCTTCGCAAAGGACAACAACCTCGGCGCCAAGAAGGAGCGCGTCATCGCGAAGCTGACCGAATACTTCGAGCGCTTCTCCAAGTTGGCCTGAAAGGCGCCGCCTACCTGGCCCACCAGGGAGCAAGCGCGGCGAGGTGGGCGCGTACGGCATCGGTGAAGGCGGTCTCCAGCGGGAGCAGCGACGATAGGTCGATGACTGTCGGCGGGATGTTCATCGCCTGGTCTTCGGTGATTGGCGTGGCTCGCCATGCCTCGCGCATCGCGCCCCCGGCGACCTTGCGCAGTTCGCGCACGAGGGCGGTGTACGCCTCGCCCACTGTGCTGGACTCGGCGGCGGTCCAGGCGGTGAAGTAGCTCAGTTTGCTTTGGATCTCCCGCGTTGCTTCGGACAATCGGACACGTTCGGCGGCACCGTCGTCGTGGCGGCGTCGACGAATCGCGTACGGCATCTCCTTGAGCCATTTTCATCCTGCGTAGCGGTTCGCTTCGACGTGGTGCAGGGCGAGGATGGCCTGGACGATCGCGGTGGCTCGGCGTGGGCAGCAGCGCAGCTTGACCAGAATTTTCCAGGTCTTGAGCGTGGCGATCGCTCGTTCTCCGCGGGCGCGGATCTTGGCGTTGGCCCGGTTCACGGCCTTTTGCCGGCGTGACAGCTTCGGGCGGAAGCGGCGTCGCTTGAACGGGGTGCGCACGCTGCCACGGGCGCCCTGGTAGCCCTTATCGGCGAAGGTCATCACATCCGCGCGGGTCAGAGCATCGATGATGCCGTGATGGCGGGCGGCGGTCAGGTCGTGTACCGACCCGGGCAGTGCCGGTGATGCCCACACGAGCCGGCCGGCGGCGTCCGCGATGACCTGCACGTTCACGCCGTGGCGTTTGTGCTTGCCGCTGTAGTAGAGCCTCTGATCGGCGACTCGGTCGATCGGGATGAGCGTGCCGTCCAGGATCGCGTACGCCAGCAGCCGGATGCGTCGCATCGCGGTGTCCAGGTCATCGGCTGCCGAGCTGAGCAGGGCGATCGCTTCCTGGACGTAGCGCCAAGCAGTGGCGACGCCGATCTCGAATCCGGCCGCGAGTCGGGTGTAGGTGTCGCCGTTGCGCAGATGGGCGAGAGCGAGCAGCGCCTGCCGGCCGGGTTCGAGACGCCGCCACCGGGATCGGCGCTGCTTACGGTGGCCGCGGATGCGTTCGGCGAGGTGGTTCAGGGTGCGGCTGGACAACGGAATCGTGGCGGGGTAGGACAGCATGGCGAGGCTCCCGGTCGGGGCTTCGAGTCTTGGTCGACAGCTGTCCTACCTGGAGCCTCGCACCCATCGATCACCGGGCCTACCGCAACCGCCCTGAGCTGCAAGATCAGCTTGGAAAAGGCTCCTTGTATGCCGCGTACGCCTGAAAGGCGCTGGCGAACAGGTCACGTTGCCGGGCGCGTTCCTCCTCACGGCTCTTGCGCCGCGAGGTCCACACCGTAATACAGGCGGTCAGGACGGCAGCGAACACCGCCCCGGACAGTACGCCGGCCACGGCCAAGGTTGAGGCCGCTTGCGGCTGCGGGGCCTGGGGCGGCGGCCCGGTCCCTACCGTCGCCACGACGATCGCGCTAGTGCTCGACAGCGGTACCGGGGGAGCGGCGCTGGAGACGGCCGGCACGAGGCCGGCCGGTGCCGTCGGCGGTGGGGTAGAGGGCACACGTTCTCCTAACGGTTGTGGGGTGCCTCGTCGCCAACCCACTCGCCGGTCCTTCGCCACCATTCTTCCCGAACCAGATGCGCGACGACATGCCCGAGCAGCGCCGCAGCGCCATCTCGACGCAGCCACCGCTGCTCCGGGCCGTCGAACGGCCACCACATGCACAGCTCCCCACCGTTGTAGCGGTGCGGGGACTCAGTGGGTCCGTCTACGAACACCCGTGGCACCTCCGGCGAGCCGGTGGAGAACACGATGGTCACCTGCCTCGGTTCAATACCCGGCGGGAACACGGTGCACCGCGCGGCGTACCCGCCCCGGAACCGCCGAGGTGGGCGAACTACCCGGACTGGCACGCCGGTGGCGGCGAGCTCAGCAGCGAACCGTAGCCGTGGAGCCGGCCTGGCGAACCAGGCCGGCTCCCGCCAGGGCCTCCGGCTCACCGCGGCGACCGGCCGCCGTAGGCGCGGGTCGGGACCACCAGCGCTGCCGGCCCGACGAGCCCCAGCGCGGTGGTGGGCACCGGCTGGCGCTGGCGCAGCAGGTCGGCTGCGGCGGCCAGCCCGTTGTTGTTCGGGTCGTCGATGTACTTCCAGAACATCTTGTGCAGCGCCGCCTGCACCGCCATCTCGTCGGTGTCGTCCGCGAGGGCCTCGGCGACCGCGTCGGCGGCCTTGCGCAGCCGGGTCGCCACGACCGTGCGGTCGAGCAGCAGCTTCAACGGTGCGGACACCCCGGCGGGGTCGGGCGTGGCGTACCCGCGGCTGATCCGGGTGGCCGCGAAGTCGAGCACCGTGTGCAGGGCGGTCGGCACGCCCATGCCGGTGTCGACGAACTCCCACGCGAGCGTGGACAGGTGGAACGACGACATGCCCGGGGTCGTGTACTGCTTGTTCCAGGCCTTGAGGAGCCGGATCACGATCCGGCGGGTCGTGCGCAGCGAGGCCGGGCCGGCGTTGAACAGCTCGACATGGCCCTCGGGGTGCGAGGCCTCCCAGCGGTCCTTCTCCAGGTTCGGGATCCACAGGCCGTCGCCGCCGCGGCGGGTCAGTGCCACGACCAGGTCGACCGTCGGGTCCTGGCCATCGACCGGGGCGTTGAACGACAACTTCGGCCCACGCTTCGAGGTGCCGCAGCGTGCCTTCGGGTACGTCTTGCGGACTCCCGGACCGAGGAGCGCACACAGCTGCTCAGCCACCCTGGTCGGCGTCTCACCCCCGCCCTCCGGGCCGAGGTTGGGGTAGCAGCGGCGGTCGAGCACGAGCCCGCCGTCGCCGTCGGTCACCGGGTGGTTCATGGTGTGGTGCGCCAGAGACCCGCTGGCGTAGGTCCGGAGCGAGCCGGGCAACCCCATCGCGAGGTCCCGCACCAGCTGCAGCCGGACGCGGGCCTCCTTCAGCGGGACGTCGCTGGCGTCGATCTGAAGACGGACGGTGGACAGGAATTCAGCGGTGTAACCCATATGGTGGCCCCCAATCCGCGCTGCATCGCGGCGCAGCGCTTCGTCGGCAGCACCCCGGTCGGGTGCTGAAGGGCCATCGGTGACCCTCAACCACCTCTGACGACGCATCCCGAGATTCGTCCAACCTGCGATGAGGCGCAGGTCAGAGGCAGTCCCGGCAAACCGTTCCGCCGGCCGGGAACATCGCCAGCCCGTACGTCAACATGCATCGCTCGCAGCGGCGCTCGCGTTTCAGCGTGCACGTGCAGTGTCCGGAGGGACAGCGGGGCTCGCTGCAGGTGGCGCAAAGGCCGGCCACCTCGAAGAGGTTGCCGCACACCTCGCACTCGGCCTCGGTCGGCTGCCGCTGGGCTGGCACGCCGGGCCGGGGTGGGGAGAACGTCTGCCACGGGGCGTGGTCCGTCACCAGGACGGCGATCAGATAGCCGTCGCACCACGCGGCCTGCCCGTAGAGCGGGTCGCTGCTGTGTCCTGAGCGGTAGCGGATCGTGGTGCTGTCGGCGGTGAACGCCGCGCCGTCGGCACGCCGCGGGTCGCGCAATGCGGCGGCGACCAGCGCTGTCCGGGACTGGTCGCTGCCGCGAGCCGGCGGGTAGATGCCCTTGGCCGTGGCGAACGACACGGCGCCGTCTGCGTCGTAGAGCGCGACCGCGCCGAAGCTGGCAAGGTGTTCGGCCGCACGGACGACGCAAGCGGCGCGCGACGCGCTGGACTTGCGGTAGAGCGCGACGATGTCGCCGGCCGTGGGCGTCTGGTCGCCCAAGCAGCCGGACACCACCGCGTCGGGCAGCAGCACTCGGGCAGCGAACAGGTCGCAGGCGTCGTCCTCGAAACGGTCGTCGGCGGCCATCAGGATCCTGGTGCCGAGATCTGTGTCGGTGTTCTGAAGATGGTGGCCGAGCTCGTGCAGCGCGGTGAACTGACGACGACCTGGTGAGGCCGACACGGCCACGCAGAGCGTTGGCGGCTGAGTTTCGTCGTTGTAGCTGCCCGCCACCGAGCACCCCACGGCGGTCGACGGGGTCTCATCAACCAGCCGCACCTGCACGTCCGGCCAGGTCTGCACCTCGGCGAGCGCATCGACGCGCAGCCGGTCAAGTACGCCGGGCTGGCGCTGTTCCACCCGGTCCAGCATGGCCATAGCCTGCGTCTTTACGGCGGCCGATGTTGCCCTACTCGCCATGCTCGGCTCCGCTTGTCTTGGTTTCGTAGGCCGCGAGCCATTGGCCGATCCGCCTGCGCCAGTCCGGGGCGGCGCCGCCAGTCTGACGAAACGCCATCGCGAACGTTCCAGTCCCGGCTCGAAGCCGTGCGATGTCTTCTGAAACGTCCAAACGACGGGCGATCGACCGCCATGCTGTCCGCCACCGCGGCTGCTCCAATTCCACCGCAAGGTCAGCAGGCAGCCCGCCCGTCGTCGCCATGATTTCCTCGGCGGCGTAGCCAAGCAGTTGAGCCAGGACCTCGGCCTGCTGCCGGGTCACCGGCTGCTTACCCTGCACAATCTTCATCACGGTGGGCTGTGGGAGCCCGAGAGCGGTGATCACGGCAGGTAGTCCTACACGGGCGGCAGCCGACTTGAGGTTCACGGCCTGCGCTGCTTGTACCGGGACCAGCGGCGCGGCTCCTAGGACCTCAAGATCGTCCGACAGGCTGGCGCGGACCGTGATACTGCTGTCGAAAGGATCGACAGCCGGCCGTCCTCGACGGGTACCTGGAGGGGGTGTGCGGATGGTGCCGGCTGAGGTGTCGGCGCACCAGGCGGTGATATTGGCGGACCAGTTGTCGATAGCGCGGCTAAGCGTCCCGGTTGGAATCGAGGTGGCCAGCCCTGCCCATGCTGTGACCTCAACTGGAAGCGTTGTGCATTCCGGGCTAACGAGGAGACTTTGCTCGTCTTCCCCGGTCGGCTCGACCGACACCGGCACGACGTGCCAGTGCCGCCCCTCCGTAGAGAGGAGCAGTACCAGCTGCGAGACGTTGTCCCATTCGGCCCGCCACACCTGTCCGGTTGCTGGTTCGACCTGGCAGGGATCGCCGAGCCGGTCACACAAAGCCGCAGTGGTCAGTGTGCGGGGGACCTGTAGCGACTCCGCGAGGCGGCGCAGACGGTCAGGCAGCTCGGCCATCACCATGAACCTCCTCTGGCGCTGGGGCACGCTCTACCAGGAACTGACGGCACACCAGCCAGATTGTCCAATCCCAGCAAGCGGGCGGCGCTGGCGTGCCCCTCTAGGGCACCTATTAGCCGGTACACAGCACCAGTACCTCCCGCCCGACCTGTTCGGGGTCGTCACAGGCGCCGGTAAGCTCCTGAATCAGGACCTTCAACTTCTTGATCCTGGTGTAGGCGGTGCTGCGTCCACAGCCCAGATGCGCCTGAACGGCCGAAACGTCGACAAGCAGAGGGAGTAGCTGCCGCTCCTGGGACGTGAGCTGGGCGAAGATGCTGGCTGCGAGGTCGATCTGCTCGGACGCCTCCAGCTGAACCTCCCATGCAAGGTCCGGAGGCAGCTCGGTGGCCTGGACCGGGTGGCGCTCCTCGTCGATCGCACGGGACTCCGGGTCGAGCGTCGCAGGGAAGCGCTGCACGATCACCACTACGAGCTGATGCAGCTCGACACTCTGACCACCGGCGGCTTCAAGCACCTCCCGCAATATGGCCGTCAAATCAGCAGCGTGGGCGATCGGAGGTCGCCGAGTCGGATCACTCCAGCGAACCGCTCGGGCAGGCACCCGATAGGCAGCGGCAACTAGGTCCTCGATGCGCCCACCCCAGGGCGGCCCGTCGGTGTCTGACAAGCGCCACCGCCCCGCGCCCGGCTCGCCTTCGGCAACCATCTCGAACGTCGAGTCCTCGGCCAAGTGCTCTCGGAGTCGGCGCAGCACCGATCCGACGTCGGTCTTGCGGACCTGGTCAACTAGCCAGTTATATACGATCTTGGACAGCAGCGGCTGCATGGACTCATCGTCGCTTGCCCCTGTAAGGATCGCCGTGACCGTGCGTTCCCAGCGTTGCTCGGCAAAGTCCTGCACAAAGTCAACCACAAGATCATCATCCATGCGCCGACCGTTGTGCAGGATCGGAAGACGTTTCAACTGCGTCCGCATGACCTTGGTCAACAGTGCTAGGAAGTCGCTGCCGACCTGGCCTTCTCGCAGGCTCGCCAGGATGGAAACCCCGATCTCCCCTCATCGCTAGCCTTTGCTGACTCGACGTTCTGTAGCTCAGACCGTGCGGTGACCACCATTACCGCATCAGCTGGTATTCAGTTGGGCTCCCGCACCAGACCGGCCGCAACATAGACGACAAGGTCTTCGCGCCACATCCGGCCGAGGTAGGGGCAGCAGGAGCATCCCGTGCTGCCTGCTGCCCCTACCTTCCGCGCGAGTCGGAGCCTCTACCTCTTCGCCAGTTCGCGGATCTTCTCCTGCCCCCGCACGGAGACGTTCAGCGCGGCGAGCGCGCTTACGATGACATCGACGTTGAGCAGGCCATCGGTTCTGAGGTCGTCCAACACATTGCGGGCGCGATCCTGATCGAACTTCGGGCCGTAGCCGTTGTTGCCGTAGAACTTCAAGCGGTCCAGGTGCTCGCGCAGCCGTTCGTCGAGTACCTCGGTCTCCCCGGTGATCAAGTTGACGGCACCGGTGACCATCGCCCAGCCGCGCATAGGATTGGAGACGCTCTCCACCACACACAGCGCCGCCCCCTGCGCCCTGGCGATCGCCAGGGCGAGCACCTCACTAGTGGGAACGTACGCCAGGACCGGGCCGCGGACGCCGGGCACCGAGCTGGACCGCGTGGTCAGGTGGTTGCGGCCGCGGGTGAACCGGCTGAGCACCTGGCTGCCCGCACCGTTGTCGAACGAGTGGGTCACCAGAACGACAGTGCCGCCCGAGTGGGATGCTTCCGCATCCAGCCACCGCAGGGCCAGCGCTGAGGCGGTGTCCCAATCTCGTTCCGGATCGTCGTCCGGCACCCATGCAGCGCGGTAGGGGATCGACACCCCGGGTTCTGCACTCATCTGACCATTGTGCTCGCTCCGGCTCGTGAGGGCTGGCTTTGCCACGTGCGCTGTCCGGATGTTGAATGCTGTCCGAAAGTCAGTTGCGATTGCCGCCGATCGTCACTGCTGCTGGGGTGGACAGCGCTGGCAAGATCGTCGTCATGCTCGTCACTCTGTCGCCCGGCGCCCAGACATCCCACGTGCTTGACCTGCTGTTCCGGGCCAAGGCCACGATCGGGAATAAGCACGGTGACCTGACCAAGTACCTGGACTGGGCGAACGAGAACGCCCGGGTCCTGCGCAACCAGATCCGGCCCACCGACATCGACCGGCTCATCTTCACGCCACGGTTCTGGCGCCTGGCCGAGTTCGGCGACCGCCGTGACCGGTTCACCCAGGACCTGCTCAGCGCCGAGCTCACCGAGTGGGCCGACGTGTGGGAACAGGCATGGTCAGCGCTCAAGGCCGAGATCGATAGGTGGAGCTCCGACACCTACGTGATAGTGGTGGACACCAGCGTCTTCATCCACCACCCAGACAAGATTCGCGACATCGCGTACGCGGATCTGCTCAACATCGCGAAGAGGTACGCCTCGTGGTGCCCCGGGTGGTGATCGACGAGTTGGACCGGCTCAAGGAGTCGGGCAACCAGCAGAGCCGATGGCGTGCCGCGCACACCCTAGGCGTTCTGGACGAGCTGCTGGAGCACCCGCGATCACGCGTGACGATCCGCGAGGCCGACAACCACAAAGAGGTCATCGAGACCGGCGGTGTCCCCACGACAAGGTCACCATCGAGGTGCTGTTCGACGATGCGTACCACGTTCGGCTGACCGACAGCGACGACGAGATCATCGACAGGACACTCGCGCTGCAGCCCTACACTCGAACGCTCCCCGTCCGGCTGCTGACCATGGACACGAGCATGGCCCTGCGTGCCCGGATGCTCGACGTACGAGTCCTCAAGCCGACCAAGGACATCGGCGACGAGCCGGCCAAGCCGGGGCCCAAGCCGACGGTCAAGACCAAAGCCGCGCCAGTCCGGCAGGCGTCGCACGGTGTGGCGATGATTCCCAGCCGGGCCGCCCTGATGCGGGAGCGCGGCTGCCGATCCGGCCGGGGCACTGCAGCACCAGCCGCACCGGGTCTGGGTACCGTTGCATAGATTTACGATCGCCAATCAAACACATAGAACCCACGGCTGCCGCTGAGACAAAGCCCCGAACGGTCGGGAATCCACCGGCAGTTGGTCAGCGGCCCGTCTACCCGCATCGCCGCCAGTGGCTCGCCGATGCGGCTCCAGATCCGAACGGTGCCCATTCCGCCTGCGCCGTCGGCCACCGCGATCCAGTCGTTGCCGGGTGAGATAGCTATGGCCGTGACCGGAGCGGTGCCGCTGAACTTGCGCAGTAGGACGCCGGTGTCGGGGTCCCAGATCCGCACTGCTCCGGCCTCGTCGCCGGTGACGATCCAGGCGCCGTCATCGGCGATCGCGATGTCGGATACCGCGCCACGATGATTCGGAAGTATCAGGCGGAGTACACCGGTCCGCGCGTCCCAGACCCGTGCGTCACAGCTTTCGTGTTCGTTCATCAGCGCCTCGCCGGTCACCAGCCAGGCGCTGTCGGGGGCGATAGTGATCGCCTCGACCCCCTCGCGGTGTCCGGGAAGCACGTGCCGTACCACCCCGTCGCGCACATCCCAGAGGGTGACCGGAAACTCCTTGTCGCGAGAGCGGCCCGATCTCGTGACGGCGAGGAAAGTGCCGTCCGGAGCTACTGCGGTCGCCCCGGCACCGAAGGGGTAGTCGTCCAGCCGCAGCACTTGCCGAGCTACACCGGTCGCGGCGTCACGGATGAACGCCGCGTACAAATGGGGCAACGACGTGACATGGGCGGCCGACTCCCTGGTCAGGAGCCACGCGCCGTCCGGGCTGACGGCGGCCACCGATTCGAGGACGCCGTCGCACCTGCGCGTCGTCCAGCGGCGGTTCCCGTCCGGGAGAGTCACGGCCTCGATGCGCTGCCCGTCGGAGACGGCGAGCCAGCTTGGACCTGCGACCAGGGTCGTGGCCATGGCCGGTCCGATGACCGGGCGTGACACGCCGGTATCGAGGCTGGCGAGCCGGGGCCCTTCGGCGGCGACGAAGGCCACCTCAGTGCCGTCGGGTAACAGGTCGAAGGCGGGGTACGCCATCGCCGGCACGGTGTGGTCGCGCCATTCCGTGGCCCAGATCCGCACTGTCATGTCGCTGTCCTGGCGTACGTCGCTAGCGCGGTCTCCGGTCACGAGCCAGGTGCCGTCGGGTGCGACCGTCAGGGCTCCGACACTGCTGCTGTGCCCCTGGAGTTGGTCACGGAGCCGGCCGTCGCGTGTGTCATGGATGCGGACCATAGATCCGTCGGGTCCGTCGGCGGTGATCGCGAGCCAGGAACCGTTCGGGGCGACTGCCAGCTGGGCCAGATCGGCTTGACCTGCCAGCTGGAAGCGTTCCGTACCACTGACCACATCCCAAACGAGTACCGAGCCCGTGTAGTCGTGACAGGTGAGCCATGTCCCGTCGGCCGCGACCGTGATGGTCGGCCATGTCATGGATGTCGGGAAGGTGTGGCGGAGCGTGCCGTCCGTATTCCATAGCCAGACCGTGCGAGCGCGGTCGACAGCGCCGAACCAGCTCCCGTCCGGGGCGACCGTCACCTGGTCTACGCCGCCGATCGGACCAGCGACCCGCCGGATGCAGCGGCCGTCCGCCGTGTTCCAGATCTGGACTTCACAGGGCTCGTCATCCGCCGAGGCGCCGTCGCCGGCGACCAGCCAACCACCGTCCGGTGAGAACGCCACCGTCTGCGGCCAGGCGTCCTCGTCCGCCAAGGTCCGGAGTAGCTCGCCGGTGGCGAGGCACCAGATTCTGACCACGGTGCGTTCCTGGTCCGGGTCGTAGTCGACGAGGGCCAACCAGCGATCATCCAGGCTGACCGCCCCCTGCACCCTCTCGGAGTGGTACAGGACGAATGCCGTGTCGAAGGTGTACTGCAACGTGCCGGTGTGCGCCTCCCAGATTCGGACGCGGCCCCGGTCGGCTCCTGCGGTTTCCGTCGTGATGAGCCGGGCGCCGTCGTGACAGGGCAACACCTCGTCGATCATGCAAAAAGCCTCGTTGTGGAAGGTCGCAACCATCGCAGTCGTGACGGCGTCCCGAACCGTCACCGTGTCGTAGCCCGCGAGCGAGGCGAACCACTTGCCGTCGGGCGAGATCGCGAGGCGGCGGATGCCGTCCACGTAGCCGCCGATCACCCGTCGCGCCGCAGGGTGCGGTGGGTCGGGTAAGGGCCAGCGGTTCGTCAGCTGCGGGCCCGTCAGGTGCGGCCGAAACTCATCAACTGTTTTGTCCAAGCCGGGGGTGCCCGCCAGCCGGGTGACGAGCACGGCGCCGAGGGACGCAGCCGGTTCCACCCGCTCGAACAGGTGGGCGTGCTGCCGGATCGCGGCGGCCAGCCGGGCGGCGACTGGCGAGTTGACCCGGGTCAGGTCGGCCTCGATGGCGGCGGTCCCACGGGTCGCGATCTGCGCCCGGGTCCACCGGAGGTCCTCGACAAGGCGGGAGGCGTCGTCGGCGGGCAGATGCTCGATCAGGTGCTCGGACAGGTAGCGGTGCTTTTCCGCCATCTCCCACCAGGGTCCGTCGCGGCCGACGCCGGCGAGGAAGTGCGCATTTGACGTGCGTATGCCTTCGGTGCCGACACGCTGTCGGAGGTAGGCGCGGAGCACATCGTGGAGCCGCAGGGTGCGCTGGTCAAAGCGAAGATCGGTCACCAATGACAGGTCGGCCATGGCGATGCATGCCTGTTCGACGGCCGCCCGGTCGAGGCCGCTGGTCTCTCGCCAGTAGTGCTCGAGTAGGTCCAACGGGATCTCGCTGTCTTCGGCAAATACGGCCAGCTCCAAATAGCGGGCGCGGGTGCCGGGCGGCACTTGATCGAGGCCGACCTCGACGGTTACGGCGACCGCCTCGGCCCGCGACCTGGAGCTGGCGATGTCGAGCGCGGCTGGTCCGTCTCGCCGCAACCGGTCGGTCAGCAGAGCGATGGCGGAGGCCGAGTTCATGCCGGAGCGGATCACCCGGCGCAGGATCCGGTTGGCGATGCTGAGCAGAACCGGCCAGTGGCCGGTCACCGTGCAGAGCGCGTCGACCGCGGCGGTGGGGGCGTCGGTAATCCCGTGGGTCAGCACGTCAGCGGCTTCGGCATCGCTCATCCGATCGACCAGAACAACCGATGACGCGTCGGCGAGCAGCGCGGCGTTACGGGTGGTGACGATCGTGGTGCAGTTCGCGGGGCCGGTTAGGAACGGTGCCAGCTGGGTGGACTGCCACACATCATCGACGACCAGCAGGATCTTGCCGGGTGAGTCCTCGATGGCTCGGCCGAGCAGGAAACCGGCCTGCTGGGGATCGCTCAGGCCGGGTCGCGTACAGGTGAGCCGTTCGGTTAAGTCATTCAGCTGTGAAGCGAGCGCCGGACCGTGCACGTCCGCGCCCACCGTAGTCCAGAGGTGGCCGCCGTACCGCGCTCTGATCTCCGGCATCCGGCAGACCTGGGCGACCAGCGTGCTCTTGCCGAAACCACCTGCGCCGTGCACGCCGGTCACCATCGTGATGCCGAGCGGCTCGGTAGATAGGAGCGCGTCTCTCAACTCCGCCGCCAGACCATCGCGCGCCACCAGCGCGCCCAGATGAGGGGTGTCCCACGGCAGCGGCTGGCCCCGGGCTGAAGGCTTGATGACGGCCCGCCGCCGGATGGTTGCCCGGTCAATCGACAGGCGCTCCGTGGCCAATTCCAGCCCAAGCGCCACCAGTGTGCTCCAAGCACGGCGCCCACCTGGCCCGAGCGCGGCGATCGCGGCAGCCTCCGAGACGCCACCGGCGGCCACGTCCAGCACCGTCACATCCATGAGGCGCCAAAACCGCACGCGTTCGTCGTTCGTCAGCGGGCGTCCGGTCTGCGCCTGGCAGTGACGGTTGAGGAGCATCTCGGTGGTCCGCTGGACCTCGGTCTCGACCTTGGTCAGTGGGTTGGCGGCATACCCGTCGGCGTTCGAGCGTGCCGCCTTGACGAGCTTGCGAAGCGTAGTGCGGATCTTGCTTGACGCATCGTGCGTGGTGGCAATGACGTATCGCTCCCCATCTGAGTTGGCGGAAGCGAGGAACTGGCCGACGAATTGCGCTAACACCGACGAGTAGTCCGATGCCGGGGCATCGGACAGGCTCAACGTTCGCTTCGCCTGAATGTAGGCTGTTGGCCCATCGGTGACGACGACCAAGTCGTCGATCAGGTCGCCGGTCTCGAACCGGAGCGACGTCACCGAACAGCCGTGCCACATCTCGCCGAGCATCGTGAGATCCGGCTGATCAGACACCATGAAGGCCATGATCGACGCAGCGACACGCTGTTGAAAATCGATGCCGGCGTTGGTCGCCGCTCCGCCACTGCCTCCCCGCCGCATCTGCTTAAGATAGCGGCCAACGCACCGCCTCCCTCACCTCGTCGGGGCGCCCCATACATCGGCCAGTTCGAGGCCGCTGTCTACCTAGCCCCGGATCAACAGATCAGGTTGCGGGCACATTGGTGCTCAACGGGTGCTCGGGCGCCGTGGAAGGGTCCGTGGTCGGGTGGACTGACTGGGACGCTGACTCGACCGAATCGGGCCATGACCGCGAGCAGATGGATTCACGCGACCCGGTTGGACCGGTTGACTCGACCAAGATCAAGCTCTTAATCCGCGGGTTCGGGGTTCGAGTCCCTGGCGGCGCACCGACGAGCAGGCTCCGGTCCACCCGACCGGAGCCTTTCTCGTTCCACGCGGTGGCCCTCAGCGGCCTTCTCTCGCGCTACTGGTCGCGTGCCTCAGGCGGCTTCAACTGACGCCGCGGCCGTGGGACGTCAGCGCGTATCCGTCGTCGACCTCGCCTCGCAGCGCCGCGAGATACAGCGACTGGAGCCGAGGGCCGGGATCGATACCCAGTTCGGCGGCCAGCCTCGCCTGGAAGCGGGTGTACGACTGGACCGCCTCGGCGCTGCGTCCGGCGGCGCACAGGGCCCTCATCAGGGTCTCCGTCAGCGGCTCCACCAGCGGGTACTCCCCGGTGAGAGCGGCCAGTGGGCCGACGACCTCGCTCGCGCGGCCCGCCGCCAGTTCGTGTCCGGCCCAGTCCACGGCCGCGCCGATGTGCCGTTGCCGCCACTCCTGGCGAGTTCGGACGGCCCATTCGCCCGGCAGCCCGGCCAGCGGCTCGCCGCGCCAGAGCTGGAGCGACTCGCGCAGCAGCACGGCCCGTTCGCCCGGGTCGAGGCCCGGCGCGGCGGCCTCGGTGGTCAGCCGGCTGAAGCGGAGTGCGTCCACCTGGTCCGGAGCGATCCTCAGCACGTAGCCACCCGAGCGGCGCAGCAGCTGGACGCCCTCGCGCTCCGGTACGGAGTTCATCAGTCGCCGGATCCGGCTGATCAGCACGTGCAGGGTGCGGCGGGCACCGTGCGGCGCCTGGTCCCACACGCAGTCGATCAACGACTCGGAGGGAACCGGAGAATCGGCGTTCAAGGCGAGGATCGCCAGGACCAGCCTCTGCTGCGCCGGTCCCACATCCAGTACCTGGTCAGCGATGTCGACTTGAACGACACCGAGTAGTCGCAACAGCATGGAGCCCCCGTTCCACAAGCCTGCAGTCGCATCACTCCTGATCGACGATTAAGAATTTATATGCATCGCCTTCAGCTTCGCAAGGCAAGCTTACCCACGAACAGCGGCTGGTGATCGTTGTGGGTTGCCGGCCGATGGGGGGCGAGTTCGGATTGGGAAGGCCCCGTCGAATGTCCACCACGTGATCAACCAGTGTGCGGAGGGGCAACCATGATGAGGCACGCCGCTCTGAATGCCGCGGTCACCTACCATTTACGTCGCATTAATCGGGCTTCTGTGCCACTACTTTCGACACTCTGATTCCTTCGCCCCTGCCCAGCCACTAATTGCCCGAAACTGATGATGCCGGCCCCAAGAGAAGGCCGATCGAGTGCGTGGCAGAGCCGGCTCGGTGTGCACGTGACGCGATTATCAGGAGGTTCTTCCGAGCATGACCACCCCAACACTCGTCACGCGGACGCCGGCCGCTTCGCAGCTCAGCCCGACCTTCGACGTCGACCGCCTGCGTGCCGACCTGGCCCGGCTCACCGACCACCAGTGAGCCATTTTCATCCTGCGTAGCGGTTCGCTTCGACGTGGTGCAGGGCGAGGATGGCCTGGACGATCGCGGTGGCTCGGCGTGGGCAGCAGCGCAGCTTGACCAGAATTTTCCAGGTCTTGAGCGTGGCGATCGCTCGTTCTCCGCGGGCGCGGATCTTGGCGTTGGCCCGGTTCACGGCCTTTTGCCGGCGTGACAGCTTCGGGCGGAAGCGGCGTCGCTTGAACGGGGTGCGCACGCTGCCACGGGCGCCCTGGTAGCCCTTATCGGCGAAGGTCATCACATCCGCGCGGGTCAGAGCATCGATGATGCCGTGATGGCGGGCGGCGGTCAGGTCGTGTACCGACCCGGGCAGTGCCGGTGATGCCCACACGAGCCGGCCGGCGGCGTCCGCGATGACCTGCACGTTCACGCCGTGGCGTTTGTGCTTGCCGCTGTAGTAGAGCCTCTGATCGGCGACTCGGTCGATCGGGATGAGCGTGCCGTCCAGGATCGCGTACGCCAGCAGCCGGATGCGTCGCATCGCGGTGTCCAGGTCATCGGCTGCCGAGCTGAGCAGGGCGATCGCTTCCTGGACGTAGCGCCAAGCAGTGGCGACGCCGATCTCGAATCCGGCCGCGAGTCGGGTGTAGGTGTCGCCGTTGCGCAGATGGGCGAGAGCGAGCAGCGCCTGCCGGCCGGGTTCGAGACGCCGCCACCGGGATCGGCGCTGCTTACGGTGGCCGCGGATGCGTTCGGCGAGGTGGTTCAGGGTGCGGCTGGACAACGGAATCGTGGCGGGGTAGGACAGCATGGCGAGGCTCCCGGTCGGGGCTTCGAGTCTTGGTCGACAGCTGTCCTACCTGGAGCCTCGCACCCATCGATCACCGGGCCTACCGCAACCGCCCTGAGCTGCAAGATCAGCTTGGAAAAGGCTCAGTGGAAGCACCAACGCCGTTACGGAGGTACCGGCGAGGCTGCCACTGTCGACTGGCGGGTGCTGTCGCTGCGCAGCGTCGGCGGTGACCACGAGCGTACGGACCCGGGCGGTCCCGGGCTCCAGGAGTTCGCTGGCACCTCCTGGCTGGCGGGTGCGCCGTACCTCGCGCACGTGCTGGACAGCATTCCCGCACAACTGCGCAGCGCCCGGCTGATGGCGCTGGGACCAGGGGTGGACAGCGGGGAGCACAGCGACTACAAGTACGGCCCGCTCTGGGGTACCGCCCGGCTGCACGTCCCCATCACGACGACTCCTGGGGCGAAACTTCACCTGGAGGGCACGCCACATCAGTGGCAGCCGGGCACTCTGTGGTTCGGCGACTTCAGCCGGACGCACCGGGTGCAGAACGAGGATGACGTGCCGCGGGTGCACCTCGTCATCGACACCCTCGTCTCTCGCCAGTTGCTGGACCTCTTCCCCGCGGAACAGCGGGAGCAGTTCCTCGATGCCGCTCTCGTGAACCGGTGGCCGGTCGGTCTCAGCGCCACCGAGTTGTCGGCGTACCGGCTGCGCTGCGCCATGCCGGCCTCGTTCCTCGACTGGACCGAGGAGGACGGCGACTTCCAGCGTCCCGAGGACCCGCGTCGGGACGTGACGCTCGACGTCCAGGACGGCCGGCTGGTGCTGTCCGTCGACGACGTTCCCACCATCGCGTTGGTGCCCGTGAGCAACGACGAGTTCCGCTTCGTGGGGTGGACCGACGAACGGACCATCCGCGTCGAGCGGATCGACGGCCAGGCGTACCTCGCCCTGCGCACAAGGACCGGCCCCGCCGTGCGGGAACTCCGCGTCCTTGGGAGCGACCTCTGACAGGTCGTTCGACCACACCGACCGGAAGGAGACCGTCATGCGCTACGCCTACTGAGATCGCAGGCCGGGCCCACGCCACGGCGTGGGCCCGGCGCCCGTCCGACGATGTGAGGAAGCGCGGATGTTCGACTACGACCCCCTCTCACCCGCCATGGTCGCCGACCCGTACCCCTGGTACGCCGAGCTGCGGCAGGCCGGGCGGGTCCGGTACAGCGAGCGGCTCCGGTCGTGGCTGGTCCCCGGGTACGACGACTGTCGGACGGTGCTCAGCGACACGGCCCGGTTCGCCAGCGACTGGCGCCGGGTCGGAGAGGATGCGCCGGACGCGGTCCTCAGCATGCAGGAACTCGACCTGCCCGAGCACGGGCCGATCCGCCGCCTCTTCACCACGGTCTTCCGACGGCAGGATCTGGCCGGGATCGGGGAGGCCGCGTACGAGGTCAGCCGGGACATCCTGCGCACGGTAAGCGGGTGGCCGCGGTTCGACTTCACCACCGAGGTCGCCCAGCCGGTCGCGTTGTTCGCGGTCTGCCGGCTACTGGGCGTACCCGAACCGAAGGTCGAGACGTTCGCGGCACAGGTCGACGCGCTCAACCGCGGCATGGACGCCGGGCTGCTGCCCGAACTGCGGGAGCCGGCGGTCGCGGCGCGCGCGGAGATCAACGAGTTGATCGCTTCGTGGCACCGGGAGGCCGGGGGAGAGGGTCTGCTCGCCGACGTCCTCGCCGGCGCACGCGCGGCGGGTGTGTCGGAGCAGGTCGTCTGGAACACCATCCGGGTGATGTTCCTGGCCGGCTTCAGCACCACAGTGGGTGCGGTGGTGAACGCGGTCCTCGCCATGGCGGAGCATCCGGAGTTGGTCGATGTGCTGCGTGAGTCGTCCACGCTGCACACCGCGGCCGACGAGTTCATGCGCTTCGACGGTCCGGTCCAGGGGACCAGCCGCGCCGTCGTGGTGGACACGGAACTGGCGGGCGTACGGCTGAGGCGGGGCGACAGCGTGCTGATGTTGTTCGCCGCGGCCAACCGCGACCCGGCTCAGTTCGACCGGCCGGACGAACTCCTGCCGGCCCGCAGTCCCAACCGGCACCTGGGGATGGGCTGGGGACCACACGCCTGCACCGGCGCGATCCTCGCCCGGCTCATCATGACGGCGGTTCTCCGCAGCCTCGTCGAGTTGCCGGCCGTGCCGGTGCAGGCCGGTGCGGTGGTCCGCACGCCCCGAGCCACCCTGCGATACCCGGACCACCTACCCCTGGCCGTTCCGCCCCGAGAGAGGTCCTGACCCATGACCGCGCCGTCCTATCATCCGCTCGACCCGCAGACGCTCGACGACCCGTACCCGGTCTACCGCGCGATGCGCGAGCAGGGGCGCCCGGTGTGGAATCAGGCGCTGGACAGCTGGGTGCTCACCTCGTACACCCACTGCCGCGAGGTGCTGAGCGACCCGGTCACGTTCGCCGCCGACTTCCGGCGGGCGGGCGAGACGGTGGACGACGTCGGCCTCGACGTGCACACGATCGACCCACCCGAGCACACCGCCATCTACTCGGTGATGGGTAGCGTGATCAACGGGATGGTCACGCCGGAGCTCTCGATCGACGTCCGCAACAAGGTGACGGCCCTGATCGACGACCTGCCGCCAGGTCCGGTGAACCTCATCCGGGAGTTCACCGAGCCGCTCGCCCGCTGGTTCATCCCCCGGGCGATCGGACTTCCACCCTTCGACCTCCAGGTCGTGGCCCCGATCGCCGACGCGATCACCGAGGCGATGGACTCGGGCCTCAATCCCGCCGCCCGCGAGCCGGGTGTCGCCGCGCAGGGCGCCCTGGCCTCCCTCATCGAGGAGTGGGTCGCCGACCTGCCGGCCGATCAGCACCTGCCGATGCTCGTGAGCCGGGCCACCGAGGCGGGCGTGCCGCGGCACATCATCATGAACTCGATGCGCACGCTGGTCGTCAACGGCTTCACCGCGATCCCCGCCTCACTGGGCAATGCCTTGCACGCGGTGGGGCGTCACCGGATCCGGCTCGCGGAATGCACCAGGCCCGCCGAACTCACGCGGACCGCGCACGAGTTCTTCCGGTACGAGGCGGCCATTCAGGGTACGACGCGGCTCGCGGTCGCCGACACCGATCTCTTCGGTGCGCCGGTGAGGCGCGGCCAGGGGGTGTTGATGCTCTTCGCTGCCGCTAACCATGATCCGCAGGTGTTCGAGAATCCCGGCCTCATCATTCCGGATCGATGGCCCAACCCGCACCTCGCATTCGGCTACGGCGCCCACGCGTGTACCGGTTCGATCCTCGCGGCGCTCCTGCTCCGGGAGGTAATCTCAGTGCTCGCTGACCGGAAGCTAATGGTGTGCCTCGATCGCCCGGGCGTCTACAAGCGCCTCGCGACCGTGCGGACACTGGACACGCTGCGCGCGGAGTTGAAGGAATGACTGAGAGCGGATATCGAGCGGCTCTACGCGTACCCGAGTTTCGGGCGGTCTTCGCGTCGCACGTTGTCGCGATGGCGGGAACGGTGATGGCGAACTTCGCCCTCACGGTGCTCGTCTACACCCGAACCCAGTCGCCGCTCCTGTCCGGACTTGTCTTCACCATCGTCCTCGCCCCGCACCTCATCGGCGGGACGTTCCTCTCGGCGCTGGTCGACCGCATTCCGGCCCGCCGGTTGCTCGTCGCCTGCAACCTGATCTCCGCCGCGCTGGCGGCGACCATGGCGACACCGGGAATGCCCATCGCGGTGCTGCTGGTGATGGCGCTCGCGCTCGGCATGGTGGAGACCATCTTCATCGGTGCCCGGGCGGCGACTCTGCCCGACGTGCTGCCCGGCGACGTGTACGTGCCGGGCCGCAGCCTGATGCGGGTGGTCTCCCAGGGCGCGCAGACCGTCGGGTACGCGCTCAGCGGTCTGCTCATGACGGCGTTGAGCCCGGCGCAGGTGCTGCTGCTCAACGCCGGCTGTTTCGTCGTGTCGGCCCTCGTCCTGCGGGTCGGCACCCGGGAACGGGGGGCACCGGGCCGTGGCTCCCAGCACTCGCTGCTGCGCGACTCCCTGTCGGGGCTCGGCCAGGTGATGCGGGTGCCGGCGCTGCGCGACATCCTGGTCCTGGGCTGGGCGGTGCCCGCATTGGCAGTGGCGCCCGAGGCGCTGGCCGTGCCCTACGCCGCGAGCTGGCAGGCCAGCACCCTCGCCGCCGGCCTGTTGATGTCCGCGATCCCGATCGGCACGTTGCTGGGCGAGATCGCCGCCAGCAACATGCTTCCCGCCAGGTGGCAGATCCGGCTGATCTATCCGGCGATCATCGGTGTCTTCGTGCCGCTGCTGATCTTCGTCGCACGTCCGGTGCTCTGGCTGGCGGTCCTCGCGTTGTTCGTGTCCGGAACGTTCGCCTGGTTCCACCTCGGGCAGGACCGCCGCGTCCTGGACGCGGCTCCCGAGCATCTGCGGGGCCGGGCGCTCAGCATCCAGTCGGCGGGTCTGATGTTCTGGCAGGGAGTGGGCTTCGCGTGTGCCGGTGCCGCGGCCGAGCTGCTGGCGCCGGGCCTGGTCATCTTCCTGGCGGCGGTGATCGGCATCGGGTTCGCCCTGTTCGTCGCCGTGGCGTCCCGGCGCCGGACGCCGGGTCCGATTCCCGTACCGGAGGTGGCACACAGTGAGCAGTGAACGTTGGGTGCAGCGATACCTCGCCGCTCACCTGACCATGCTCCGCTCCGCGCGCCGCGTGCCGGAACGGGCGATCTTCCGCTCGAACGCGACCGGCCGATGGCAGATATACGCGTACGACCGGACGACCGGCGAACGCCGCCAGGTGACCGACCGGCCGGGCGGCACCGTACACGCGGAGCTGTCCGCCGACGGCGAGTGGATCTGGTGGTTCGACGACCGGGACGGCAACGAGTTCGGCGTCTGGCGTCGGCAGGCGTTCCACGGCGGCCCGGACGTGCCGGCCTCTTCGGTGCCGGCGGGTTATCCGGCGGGGATCGCGTTCGCCCAGGACGTCGCAGTGGTGGGACATGCCACGGCACCCAGCGAGTCCGGCGCCGGCGGATCCGTGGTGCACCGCGTCGGTGTGGATGGTACGGCGACGCTCATCTACGCGCACGAGCAGGACGCGCACGTGGCCGACGTGTCGGCGGACGGCGAGTTCGTCGCGATCGCGCACAGCGAGCACGGGGACAGCCGACACCGTGCGCTGCGGGTGGTGAGGCCGGACGGCACGACGCTCGCCGATCTGTGGGAAGGGCAAGGGCGGGGCCTCGGCGGGATGTGGGGCGGTCCGGACAAGGGCTTGCCCGGCGTGTCGTTCGGGCCGCTGGCCGGAGACCCCCGGCTCCTGATCCGGCACGAGCGGCGTGACCGCGGCGAGCTGTTGATCTGGGATCCGGTGGACGGAACCGTCCGGGAGATCCTGCTGGGTCTGCCGGGTGAGGTGTCCGGGCGGTGGTACCCGGACGGCGGCGCGGTGCTGGTGGCCCATGCCCACCATGCCCGCGACGAGCTGTACCGGTACGACCTCGACGCCGGCACACTGACGCGGCTGGACACGCCGCGCGGAGTCATCCGGGGCGCCGAGGCGCGCTCGGACGGCACGGTGGAGTTCGCCTGGACCTCGGCGGCGGCGCCCCTGAGTATCCGCTCCACGACGGGCGAGGTCGTACTGACCGCGCCCGGCCCGCCCGCACCGGAGTCGGTACCGGTGCACGACGCGTGGATCCCCGGCCCCGGCGGCCCGATCCACGCGCTCATCTCGCTGCCGGAGGATCCACAGCGGCCACTGCCGTGCGTATTCGAGGTGCACGGCGGGCCCATCGGGTACGACGACGACGCGTTCGACCCGTCGGTGGCCGCGTGGGTGGACCAGGGATACGCGGTGATCCAGGTCAACTACCGCGGTTCCACCGGCTACGGTCTCGACTGGCGCGACGCCATCGAGGGCGATCCCGGTCTGACGGAGCTCGCGGACATTCAGGCCGTACGGGACTGGGCGGTGGCGGAAGGACTGGCCGATCCGCGGCGTCTGGTGCTCACCGGTCGTTCCTGGGGCGGGTACCTGACCCTTCTCGGCATCGGCCGGCAGCCGGACGACTGGGCGGTGGCGGTCAGCTCGATGCCGGTCGCCGACTACGTGGCGGCGTACGAGGACGAAATGGCCGCGCTCCAGGCGTTCGACCGCTCTCTGTTCGGCGGCTCGCCGGCCGAGGTGCCGGATCGGTATCGGAGGGCCTCGCCGATCACCTACGTCGACGCGGTCACCACACCGCTCCTCGTCATCGCCGGGGAGAACGACCCGCGGTGTCCCATCCGGCAGGTGGAGAACTACGTACGGCGAGTCGAACAGCGCGGCGGCGAGGTGACCTTCTACCGGTATGACGCGGGCCACGGCTCACTGGTGATGGCCGAGTCGATCAGGCAGAAGCGGATCGCGATGGAGTTCGTGGCGGACCAGTTCGCCCTTCTCAGTAGTCGATGTTGATGGCGGCGACCTGGCGGCTGCCGTTGGAGACGATGGCCGGGCCGGCGAAGCGGGAACCGGTGTACGTCAACGCCGTCTTGTGGCCGGGGCTGTTGAACCACGCCTCGATCATCTGCTCGGGTGTGGCGGTGCCGGACGACGCGAACAGCACCTCGTGTCCGCAGTGCGTCAACCCGCTGCCGGCGTTCAGGTTCTGCCGCACGCAGGACTCCGCGGCCCGGTGTTGTGTCGTACCCAGCTTGACCTCGGTCAGGCCGAGCGCGCGACGCCGCTCGTTGAGCAGTACCAGCAGCCGTCGTTCCGCGGCGGACAGGCCGGTGGACGTACCGGCCGACCTGGTCGGTGACGACGACGGGGTCGGCTTCGGCGACTTGCCGGGCTTCACCGACCGGCTGGGGGCCGGGCTCGGGCGCACGGTGGTCGGGGACGGCTTCACGGTGGTCGAAGAGGGCGTGAGCGCCGGTGCGGTGGTCGCGGCCGAGGGCTGCGCGGCTGCCGCGCTCGCCGGCTGCCGGCCCGGCTCCTCCGGGTAGTTGGCGAGAACGAGCCCGCCCCCGCCGAGCACGGCGACGGCGGCGGCGGCGGCGACGCCGACCAGGGTCTTGGACAACGAGAGCCCCGACCGCGCTCCGGCGGTCACGGCGTGGACGCCGGGCGGGGAGCCCTGCGACCCGGCGGCGACGGTGTGCATCGTGTGGGTGACGTCGGAGGCGAGTGCGGCCGGTGGCGGCGTGAGCGCCAGATTGGCCAGCAGCCGCTCGGCCGGAACCAGGTCGTTCGTCGCGTCCGGGCAGTGCGGGCAGTGCCGGATGTGCCGGGCGAACCGCTTGCGCCACACCGGTGCCGGCCGGCGGTCCCAGCCGGTGGCCGTGTCGGCCAGGGCGGCGCAACCGGGCCGGGCGGTGAGGGCCCGCACCACCAGCCGGGCGGTGTCCAGCTGCGCCTTCATCCGGGACACCCGCACGGTCACGTGGTGCGGGGCCAGGTTCAGGGCGTCGACCAGGTCGGCGCGGGTGAGGTGACCGGCCTCGACCAGCCACCACAGGGACAGCAGGTGGCGGTGGTCGTCGTCCAGCCAGCGTGTGGCCAGGACGACTTCCCGGCGCTGGTCGGCGAGGCCGAGCTGGGTCAGGGTCAGATCCTCGAAGTCCGCGCGCGGGTCGATCACGTTGTCGATGTCCTCCGGCGGCGCCGGTGTGGTGGGCCGGCGCTGCGTGTGGGTGCGGATCTCGTTCATGGTGACGGCGACCAGCCACGAGCGGAAAAGCTGCGGCTCGCGGACGCCCGGCAGGCCGCGCACGACGTTGAGCATCGTGTTCTGCACCACGTCGTCGACGTCGGCCGACCGGTTCAGCGCCCGGCCCACGATGTTGTAGACCAGCGGCAGACAGTGCGAGACCAGCTCGTCCATCGCCGCCCGGTCCCCGCGGCGTGCCGCGTCCACCACCGCCGGCATGCCGGCCCTGCCCGGGTACGCGTGAGAGGACACGCTCACCACCTCGCCTTCACGGAACGATCTCGTACACGGTGGAGACTGTCCGGTACGCGCTCAGGTCACACAAAATGCTGACCGTACGACGCCGACGGCATCGTCAACCGAGGGTTGACGGGCTCCATGCGTCAACCTATGGTTGACGCATGGAGGAGACCGAACCGCTCAAGATGACCCATCCGGTACGCCTCGACGACCTCATCGACGGCATCAAGAAGGCACACACCGACGCGCTCGACCAGCTGGCCGACGCCGTCCTCGTCGCCGACCACCTGGGCGACGTCGCCGACCACCTGATCGGGCACTTCGTCGACCAGGCGCGCCGCTCCGGCGCCTCGTGGACGGAGATCGGCCGCAGCATGGGCGTGACCAAACAGGCCGCCCAGAAGCGTTCCGCCGCCAAGGCGGAGACCGCCGCCGCACTCGACCCGAACTCCGGGTTCGGCCGGTTCACCCCGCGCGCCCGCAACGTGGTGCTCGCCTCGCAGGAGGAGGCGCGGACCGCGGGCAACGCCGAGATCACTCCGGGGCACGTCGCGCTCGGGCTGCTCGCCGAGCCGGAAGGACTCGCGGCTGCGGCGATCGTGGCTCGGGGCGTACCCCTGGAGCGGCTGCGGGAGGTCGTCACCGCGACGCTGCCGGCGAAGGCCGGCCAGGTTCCGGACCTGATCCCCTACGACGCGCGGGCCAAGAAGGTGCTGGAGCTGACGTTCCGGGAGGCGCTGCGGATGGGACACAACTACATCGGTACGGAGCACATCCTGCTCGCCCTGCTGGAGGAGGAGGGCGACGACGGCGTACTGCGCGGCCTCGGCCTGGAAAAGGCCGCGCTGGAGTCGGCGTTCGAGGCGGCGCTGGCCGAGATCACCCGGAAGGGGGCCTGACGCCGCGCCGGGCACGCGTCACGGGGGCGCGTGCCCGGCGTACGGGCCGTCAGCCGGCGACGGGGAAGCCGTACCGGGCAGCGTGCTCCGGGTCGGCGGGGTCGACCTGGCGGATGCCGGCGTCGGCGAGGCGCTTGTTCACCTCGTCGAGGTGCTCCCGGACCAGCCGGGCCTCCTCCTCGGTGACCCGGCCGCGGTGCGGGCGCCCGGCGTGCTCGATGGTGCCGTAGTCGATCTTCTCGGTGGCGCGGC
This sequence comes from Micromonospora sp. WMMB482, assembly GCF_019038635.1. NCBI lineage: Bacteria > Bacillati > Actinomycetota > Actinomycetes > Micromonosporales > Micromonosporaceae > Micromonospora > Micromonospora sp. WMMB482. The sequence continues at coordinate 3,724,927 of NZ_JAHOPD010000020.1, forward strand.
GGGCCTTGGGCGGCTTGACCCGCTCGGCGGTACGCAGCAGCTGCGCCATCGGCACGTCGGTCGCCATCGCGTCGAACTCGCTGGCGGTCAGCACCACCCGGCGCGGCTCGCCGTGACCGTGGCGGTCGTGGATCTCCACCACCGCGACATCGAGCGCCGCGTCGTCGATGCTCTCCACGTCGACCGGGGTGGCGTCCAGCTGCACGGGCCCGGCGACCAGGTCCGGGTGCTCCAGGACGACGACCTTGACCACCTCGTCGTCGGGGCCGAGCACCTGACCGGTGAAGTCGGAGACGTGGATCGTCTTCTTGCCCATGCGCGGAGCTTCTCCTGTCGTAGGCCGGAAATCGGACCACAAGACGCTACCGCACAGGTGTGCGAAGGCCGGTACGCCCGCCCGGCCGGTGTGTCGCCGCCCGCGTTCCTAGAGGGGTGAGAGGCCGCGCCAGGCGGCGGTGCCGGCCGGTTGCGCGTTCAGTTCGGCCCAGGAGGGCCCTCGGTCGCGGGCCTCGCGGTACGCCGGCTGCGCCGGGAACCGTCCGGCGTCTGCGGCGGCCCGCCAGCCGCGCTCCGCGTCCTGCTGGAATCGGTCATTCGGTTCGTGAGGCATGACCACTACCGTCCCAGAGAAACTTGTCCATGTATGGAAATGAATATGACGCAGGGGCGATGCCTTCGGTTCCGTGCAGCGCCGGAACTCCTGCGGCCGGTGGCGGGACCAGGAATCGGCATCCGTCGCTGGCGTGCCGACCCTCTACCCTTCTGCCGGGCGTCTCAACCGCGCCACGATCGGCGAATTCCGCGGGCACGGGCGCGGCGTGCCGGCGTACCATGATCACGTGCTCGACCGGCGGGTCTTCCTCCATCTGGCGACCTGGTTGGGACAGTGGCCGGCGGGCCCCGGACTGCACGTGGTCCGGTCGTACCGCCGCGCCCGTCCGGCCTGGGACGGGCGGCTGCGCCCGGCCGTCGCGGTGACCGCCGGCGGCAGCACCGTCCTCTCGGTGGCCGCCGACCGCGTGGAGGCGGTCCGGGCGCTGGTGCGCGACCGGCCGATCGGCGAGTGGCTGCCCGCCCTGCCGGACACGGTCGGCGCGCCGGAGTTCATCGCGCACACCTCGGTCTTCCGCTGGTGCACCGGCCCGGCGGCGCTGCCCGAGGCGGGGGAGTGGGTGCCGCCCACGCTGCCCGGACTGCCGCCGTGGCTGCGGCTGTTCGACCGGGAGGTGCTCGTGGTCCGGGGCGCCGACGGCGCGTACCGGGCCGGCGTGGGGATCAAGCGGCACGACGCGTACGGACACGAACTGGCGGTGGGCACGGTGCCGACGGCGCGCGGACGTGGCCTGGCCCGGCGGCTGGTCGCGCAGGCGGCCCGCCGGGTGCTGGACGAGGGGGCGGTCCCCACCTACCTGCACGACCCCGGCAACGCCGCGTCCGCGCGGGTGGCCGAGGCGGCCGGGTTCCCGGATCGGGGCTTCACCGCGTTCGGCGTCTTCCCCCGCTGAGCCGACCGGATCCCGGCCTGGCGCGGACCGTGGATCCCGGGCCGGATCCACGGTCCGCAGCTCTCCCCCAGGCCCCGACATCGGTAACGCTATGTGTTAGTCCGATGGTGAACAAGGGGTGGGTTACTGTCCGGTTACGGACTCTCACCTGCGCAATCGCACGGCTGTGCGTTACCGGAGTCAGTGACGCAGTGTGTGGATCAGGGCGAGCGCCTGCCGGGTGACCGGCCGCAGCGCGCGCAGCCGGGACAGCCCCACCAGCCGGTCCACGAGCGGCACCACGCCGTCGATGAGCTGCCGGGTCTTGACCTGCCCCTCCGAGCGGTCGTGCACCCAGTAGAGCACCACACCCATGTAGCCGAGCCAGAGCAGCTCGGGCAGTGCCTCGCGCAGCTCGTCGTCGAGCTTGACGGTGGAGCCGGTGAGCGCCTCGCGGAACAGCGCGATCGACATGTCCCGGGGCGCCGACGACTCGGCGGAGAACGGGCTGAGCGGCGAGGTCGGCTCGGCCGCCGTCTTGAAGAAGGCGCCCGCGAACGTGTGGTACGGGCTCAGCACGTCGACGCCCGCGTGCAGCACCCCGGCCAGTCGCGCGCCGAAGTCCCGTTCCCGGGCGAGCACCGGCGCGGCCGCCTCCCGGTGCTCGCGCTGGGTGCCCGCGTAGAACTCCTGGACCAGGTGCTCCTTGGAACCGAAGTAGTAGTAGGCGTTGCCCACCGCCACGCCCGCCTCCTGGGCGACCGCGCGCATCGTCGTCCGCGCGTATCCACGCTCGCGGAACAGCCGCATCGCGGTGTCCAGGATCAGCTGGCGGGTCTGCTCACCCCGGGCCGTCGACCCCTGCCCACCCGCAGCGGTCGTCGGCGCACTCTGCTCGGTCATCGTCGTCACCGTATCCCGGTTCCCGGATCCGCTCGCGGACCGCGGAGGCCGCCGCCACCACCCGCCGGGCCAGCGGCAGCAGGTGCGGGCGGGCCAGCCGTTCGGCAGTACCGCGGTGCTCGGCGAGCGCCCAGAGGCAGGCGAACCAGGCGCCGTCGCCGCGGTAGACCGCGCCGGTGTCGGCCACCACTGTGAGGTCGCGCAGTGTGGCGTCGTGGTCCAGCCCGGGGAAGCGCCGCCGGGCCTCGGCGGACCCGGCCGGCACGAACTCCAGCGGTACGAGCTGGGCGCGGGAGGCGAGCCACCGCCGGGCGGCCCGGCACATCGGGCAGTCCGCGTCGAACAGGACGGTGAACCCGCGGATCCCACCGGCCCCGTGCCCGGTGGGATCCGGTCGGCGCCCGCCCGGGGCCGACGTCACCGGGCCGGCGGGTTCGGACCAGCCGCCGGTACGGGCCCGCCCTGCGGCGGGAGCATTCCGACCGGCGGCAGCGGCGGGTGGACGGCCTGCTGGCGCAGGCGGCCGCGCCGGTAGCGGCCGAGCGCGAAGACGTTGAAGAAGTGCAGCGCACCCAGCACCAGCAGGACCAGCCCCACCTTCATGGAGAGCTGCTCCAGGGCCTGGCTGGTGTCGCCGACCGGATCGGACTCCTTCATCGCCACCGTGACGTAGCCGAGGTTGAGCAGGTAGAAGCCGACCACCAGCAGGCTGTTGACCGCCTCGGCCAGCCGGCTGTCCGCGAACACCTCCTCGAGAAACACCAGGCCGTTGCGGGACAACGCCCGCGCCACCCAGATGGTGAGGCCGATGCTCACCGTCAGGTAGGCCAGGTACATCCAGACCTTCACGTCCATCCCCGTCGCCTCTCTTGAACATGTTCAAATCCCGGACGCGCTGAGCGTACGACAGAATTTGAACGCGTTCAAGAGACCGGCCCGCCGCCCGTCGGGGCAGCGGGCCGGATCGGGCGTGCGGTCAGGCGGTCAGGCCGAGCACCTCGGCCGCGGCCCGCCCGTTGGCGTGGCTGGCGCCGTGGGTGGCCACGAAGGCCCCCGCGCCCGCCGGCCGCCAGACGCCCGGCCAGCCCATCTCGACCACCATCACCTGATGCGTGGCGGCCAGCGCCTCGACCAGCTCGCGCGCGCCGGGCAGCCGGTGCAGATGCCGTCCGACCAGCACGACCGGGCGGTCTCCGGCGAGCCGCCGCAACTCCTCCGGGTCGGTCTCGCCCGCCACGGCACGGGCCTGCTCGACCCCGCCGGCCAGGTGCGGGCCGAGCCCCCAGGGCACCCGCCCCTCGGCGATGGTGGAGGTGGCGTGCACCTGCACCACGAGGGGCGCGGTGTCGCGGGTGAGGTCGCCCTCGACGCGTACCGCCCGCAGCGCGGCGGCGTAGCCGAGGCCGTCGACGGCTGGGCGCGGGGCGTCGGCGGGGCCGGTGGCGGCCGCGAGCGCGGCGGTGCGGCCGGCGGCCTCCTCGACCCGCTCGCGCGCCAGCCGGCCGTCGGCGATCGCCGCGACGATCTCGGCCGCGACCGACTCGACCAGCTCGGCGTCGACCCGGGCACCGATGCACAGCAGGTCCGCGCCGGCGGCCAGGGCCCGGACCGCGCCCGCGCCGACGCCGCCGGCGGCGAGCACCGCGCCCTTCATCTCCAGCGCGTCGGTGACGATCGCTCCGGTGAACCCGTACTCTCCGCGCAGCAGGTCGTGCAGGACCGCGCGGCTGAACGTGGCCGGGCCGTCGCCGGTCAGTGCCGGCACCCGGATGTGCGCGGTCATCACCGCGCGGACGCCCGCGTCGACGACTGCGGCGAACGGCGGCAGGTCACGGTCCCGCAGGACGGCCGGCGGCACGTCGACGGTGGGCAGCTCGTGGTGGGAGTCGGCGACGGTGGCGCCGTGCCCGGGGAAGTGCTTGGCGCAGGCGGCCACGCCGGTCGACTGGAGACCGGCGACGGCGGCGGCCGAGTGGACGGCGACCCGCTTCGGGTCCGCCCCGAACGAGCGGGTGCCGATCACCGGGTTCTCGTCGGCGGTGTTCACGTCGACGGTGGGCGCCAGGTCGACTGTGACGCCGAGGGCGGCCAGCTCCGCGCCGATCGCCGCGTACACCTGACGGGTGAGGCCGGGGTCGTCCACCGCGCCGAGCGCGGCGTTTCCGGGGTACGGGCTTCCGGTGGCGTGCGCCAGCCGGGTGACGTCGCCGCCCTCCTCGTCGATCGCGACGATCACGTCGGGGCGGCCGGCGCGCAGCGCCGCCGTGGACGCCGCCACCTGGGCCGGGTCGTGGATGTTGGTGCCGAACAGGGTGTGCCCGGCGAGCCCTTCGGCGAGCAGGTCGACCGCCCAGTCCGGCGGGACCGGTCCCGGGTACGCGGCCAGCAGCGTGCCCAGCGCGAGCCGGCGCAGTCCTGGATCCAGACCCACGAGTATCCCCTTTCCCTGCCGGGTCGTCCGACCTCTGCGGATGGGGGTGGCCGATACGCTAACGGGCACCCCTCGGCAGGCGTTTTGTGGTTAGAAAACTTTACTGAAAATTGAGGACGTTGGCATGAGTGCGACCCGGCTGCCCGGCACCCCCCGACTCCTGCGGGCGCTCAACGATCGTGCGGCGCTGGAGCTGCTGCTCGAACGCGGCCCGCTGACCCGGGCCCGGATCGGTGAGCTGACCGGGCTGTCCAAGGTCACCGCGTCCCAGCTCGTCGAGCGGCTGGAGGAGCGCGGCCTGGTCGCCCGGGTCGGTGAGCAGGCCGGCGGGCGGGGCCCGAACGCGCAGCTCTACGCCGTCCGGCCGAGCAGTGCGTACGTGGTCGGCGTGGAGGTGGGCGCGGAACGGGTGGTGGCGGCTTGCGCCGACATCACCGGCACGGTGGCCGGCCGGGTCGAGCAGTCCACGAAGGACACCGACGACCCGGTCGGCGTGGTGCACAACGCGGTGGTCCAGGCGGCCAGCAGCGCCGGGGCGGAGCTGTCCGCCGTCCGGCGGGTCGTGCTCGGCACCCCCGGCCTGGTCGACCCGCAGACCGGCGACATCACCTTCGCGTTCAACCTGCCGCGCTGGCACAGCGGCCTGCTCGCCGCGCTGCGCGAGGATCTCGACACCCCTGTGGTGTTCGAGAACGACGTGAACCTCGCGGCGGTGGCCGAGGCGCAGTCCGGTGCCGCCCGCGGCACCGCCGACTTCGTGCTGGTCTGGGTGGACGCGGGCGTCGGCCTGGCGATCATGCTGGGCGGCCGGCTGCACCACGGGAGCAGCGGCGCGGCCGGCGAGATCGGCTACCTGCCGGTGCCCGGCGCGCCCATCCCGCGCGACGTGTCCAAGCGGGCCAAACCGGCGTTCCAGCAGCTCGTCGGCGCCGACGCGGTGCGCGCGGTGGCCGCCGAGCACGGCTTCGCCAGCCCGGAGACGGCCGAGCAGGGCGTCGCGGCGGCCCGGGCCGCCGAGGTGGTACGCGCTGCCATCGCCGCCGGCACCGCCGGCGGGCCGATGCTCGACGAGCTGGCGCGGCGGCTGGCGCTCGGTGTGGCGAGCACCTGCGTGGTGCTGGACCCGCCACTCGTGGTGCTCGCCGGGGCGGTCGGGCAGGCGGGCGGGGCGGCGCTGGCCGAACGGGTGCAGCACGAGGTCGCCGCGATCACGCTCGTGCGGCCCCGGGTGGTGACCACCGGGCTTACCGAGGAGCCGATCCTGCGCGGCGCGCTGCGGACCGCGCTGGACGCCGTACGCGACGAGGTGTTCGGCTCGACGGTCGGCTGACCGCGTCCTGAACCCTGGCGCCATGTGAAGGAATCCTTCATCATGGCGCCAGGGTTCGCAAGGAGTTGCCGGAACGTGACTCCGGTCAGATCAGGTCGCGGCGGCGGAACACGGTGAACGCGGCGGCCACCAGCGCGCCGGTGAGCCCGAGCAGCACCACCAGGCCCGACATCCAGGTCAGCGTGTAGGAGCCGTCGCAGAAGCCGGAGATCCCGGGGCCGCAGGCGTTGCTGTCCCACAGCCGCACCTCACCGGACAGCCAGGCCGCCAGATAGCTGGACAGCATGTACCGGTCCGGCCGGCCGACCTCCAGGATCTGGAACACCAGCCGCGCCCCCAGCTCCCACACCACCACGTACGCGGCCACCGTGCCGAGCGCCGCCGACGTGTGCCGGCCCAGCGTGGCGACGGCGAACCCCAGCGCCGCGGCGAGCAGCACCAGCATCAGCCCGCGTACCCAGATCGCCGCCAGCGACGGCCAGAAGTCGCCGCCGGTCCGCCCGACCAGGCCGGACGCCTGGCCGATCAACCAGAACGCCCCGAGGTACGCCGCCGACGCCAGCACCGACAGGCCGAGCAGGCCACCCAGCAGCGTGCCCAGCTTCGCGGCGAGCACTGCCGGCCGCCGGGGCCGCCACAGCAGCAGGTTGACCACGCCACCCGAGTTGAGGTCGGCCCCGATGTAGGAGGCGCCGACCAGGAACCCGAACAGCGTCAGGAACGCGATCAGGAAGTAGAGCAGCGGCTCGGCCTCCTTGGCGAAGACGAACACGCCGCTGAGGTAGTCGGCCGCGCTCGGCAGATCCTCGATCTGGGCCGGGTCGATCTGGGCGCAGTCACGCGGCAGGTAGTCGTTCTCGCCCGGCGGGAGCGAGCCCTCGCGGATCCGCAGGCAGCGGTCGTACGTCATCTCCATCTGGCGCACGTTCTCCGCCGCCTGGGCCTGCGCCCGGCTCAGCTCCGCGGGGCCGGGCCGGTGCGAACCGGCGAGCGTGGTCACCACCGTCACCGCGAAGGCGGCAGCCAGCAGCACCACCATGAGCTGCACGAAGCGCCGGGCGGCCAGCCGCTCCAGCTCGGCACGGACCAGGTTCACGCGTCCACCCCCCGGCTCTCCCGGACGTCGAGATCGATCACTCCGTCGCTCGGCGGCGCCCCGTCGACCTGCCGCGGCACCGCCACGTGCTCGTGGCCGCCGGTCAGCTCCAGGAAGACGCTCTCCAGGTCCGGCCGGAGCGGGACCAGCTCGCGTACCCACAAGCCCTGCTCGCCGAGCGTCCGGCTGATCGTCTCCGGATCCTCCACACCGGTCACCACCAGGTGGTCCGGCGCGGCCGCCACCGACAGGCCGGCCCGGCCCAGCAGCTGCCCGGCCTGCTCCGGGTCGGCCACCCGGACCCGCCACTGGTGCTGGTCGAAGCCGGCCAGCACCTCCTCCACCGGCCCGTATGCGACCCGCCGGCCCCGGCTCACGATCGTCACGTGGTCACAGATCAACTGGATCTCGGCGAGGATGTGGCTGGACAGCAGCACCGTCACCCCGGCCTCGGCCAGCGACCGGGTCAGATCACGCATCTCCCGGATGCCGGCCGGGTCCAGCCCGTTCGCCGGTTCGTCCAGGATCAGCAGCTCCGGGTTCTTCAGCAGGGCCGACGCGACCGCCAGCCGCTGCTTCATGCCCAGCGAGTAGCCCTTGACCCGCTCGTCGCCCCGGTCGCGCAGCCCGACCTGTTCCAGCACCTCGTCCACCCGGGCGGTCGGCACACCCCCGGCCAGCGCCAGCAGCCGCAGCGTCCGGTGCGCGGTGAAGTTGGCGAAGAACTGCGGGCTCTCCACGATCGCGCCGACCCGGCCGGCCACGTCCGGCAGGTGCTCGGGTGACTCGGCACCCAGCACGCGCATCCGCCCGGCGTCCGGCCGGACCAGCCCCAGCAGCGCACGCAGCGTGGTGGTCTTCCCGGACCCGTTCGGCCCCAGGAAACCGTGCACCTGACCCGCCTCGACCAGCATGTCGAAGCCGTCGACGGCGACCCGGCGCCCCTGGCGCAGCGTGTGGAACGTCTTGCGGAGGCCGGCGATCTCGATGACCGCGCTCATCCGCGCGCCTCCCGGCAGCGGTCGGGCATGGGTGTCCTTCCGGAAGCGGTGACCAACGACACGGCGCCCCACCCTATGGCGGCGGCGCCGCCCGTGGGGGGCGCCCGGCCGGGTGCGTGATTGGATGGAGCGGTGACTGGTGACCTGATCCCCGGCGCCCCGGGCGCCCCCGCCCCCTCGACCGTGGACGCGGATCTGGTGGTCAGCCTCGACGGGGTGGGCGTCAAGCGTTCCGGTACCGCGCTGGTGCACGACGTCGACTGGCGGGTCGAGCTGGACGAACGGTGGGTGGTGCTCGGGCCGAACGGCGCGGGCAAGACCACGCTGCTCAACCTGGCCGCCGGCCGGCTGCACCCGACCAGCGGCGTCGCGCACGTGCTCGGCGAGCGCATCGGCCGTACCGACGTCAACGAGCTGCGTACCCGCATCGGCCTGTCCACCGCGACGCTCGCCGAGCGGATCCCCGCCGACGAGCGGGTCGTCGACGTGGTGGTGACCGCGGCCTGGTCGGTGGTCGGCCGCTGGCGGGAGAGCTACGACCGCACCGACGAGGCACGCGCCGCCGCGCTGCTGCGCCAGCTCGGCGTCGGCCACCTCACCGACCGCGCGTACGGCACGCTGTCCGAGGGTGAGCGCAAGCGCGTCCAGATCGCCCGCGCCCTGATGACCGACCCGGAGCTGCTGCTGCTCGACGAGCCCGCCGCCGGGCTCGACCTGGGCGGGCGCGAGGACCTGGTGGCCCGGCTGGCCGAGCTGGCGTACGACCCGGACGCGCCGGCCATGGTGCTGGTCACGCACCACGTCGAGGAGATCCCACCGGGCTTCACCCACGCGCTGCTGCTGCGCGAGGGTGGCGTGGTGGCGCAGGGCCTGCTCGCCGACGTGCTCACCGCCGACAACCTGTCGAAGGCGTTCGGCCTGCCGCTGGTGGTGACGCGGTCCGGCGACCGCTGGGCCGCCCGCGCGGCCTGAGCGACGGGACCACACCGTGCCGCAGACCCGGATCGCCGTCGTCGGCAGCGCCAACATGGACCTGGTCGGCATCGGCGCCGCGCTGCCCCGGCCCGGTGAGACGGTGCTGGGCGACGACTTCGTCATGCTGCCCGGCGGCAAGGGCGCCAACCAGGCGGTCGCCGCGGTACGCGCCGGCGCGTCCTGCGTCTTCCTCGGCGCGATCGGCTCGGACTCGTTCGGCGTGACGCTGCGGGCCCGGATGACAGCGGCCGGCGTGGACACCGGCCACCTGCGGGTGGTCTACGGCCCGTCCGGCGTCGCGCTCGTGATGGTCGGCGGTGCGGGAGAGAACGCCATCCTGGTCACCCCCGGGGCGAACGCCGCGTTCACGTCGCCGACCGCGGACGAGCTGTCCGCCGTACGCGATGCGGATGTGCTGGTCGCGCAGCTGGAGGTGCCGGTCGAGACGGTGACCGAGGCGGCGCTGGCGGCCCGGTCCGCGGGCACCCGGGTGGTGCTCAACGCCGCGCCGGCCCGGCCGGTGCCGGCCGAGCTGCTGGCGGCCACCGACCTGCTCGTGGTGAACGAGCCGGAGGCGCAGGCGCTGACCGGCCGCGGCCGGGACGAGCCGGCGGCGCTGCTCGACCTGGTGCCCCGGGCGGTGCTCACGCTCGGCGGCGACGGCGCCTGGTACGTCGACCGGGAGCGGCCGCCGGCGCACGTGCCCGCGGTGCCGGTGGACGTGGTCGACTCGACCGCCGCCGGGGACGCGTTCACCGCCGCGCTCGCCGTGGCCTGGGGCGAGGGGCGGAACCTGGCCGACGCGGTGCGCTGGGCGGCGGCCGCCGGTGCGGCATGCGTGCGCAAACTCGGCGCCTCGGTGGCGCTGCCGCACCGCGCGGAGATCGACGAGCTGTACCCCGGCGGTTAAGAAGGGCCCCTTCCACTACCGGAGGCGTTAAGAAGGTGCCCTTCCTTACACCTCGTCGGTGAGGCGCTCGCCGCGTCGGCGCAGCATGCCGAGCCCGGGGATGCCGGCGACGGCTAGCTTGAGGTCGCGCGTGACGTCCAGCAGGTCGTGCAGGTCCGGGCCGACCCGGTCCAGCGTGGCCAGGATCGGCAGCACGTCCGAGGTGAGATGGTCCTTGAGCTTCGGCAACTCGTCCACGAGCCGGATCGCGGCGGTCACCTCCTCCGGGCTGAGCTGCTCCACGAAACGGGCCGCCATCGGCGCGGCCCGGCGCAGCGTCGCCTCGTACGCGGCCAGCAGCTCGTTCGCGACGCCCGTCGCCTTCTCGGCGGTCGCCAGCGTGCCCGCCGCCCGCGTGGTCACCGTCTCCGCCTCGATCACCACGCCGGCCGCCGTCCGGGCCACCCGGTCGGCCTCCACCACGACTGTGGCCGCCGCCTCGGAGACCCGCTGCGCCTCGCCGACCACGACCGCGGCCGCGGCGGCCACCTCGGTCGCCGTGTCGATCGCCGCGGTGGCGGCGGCGCTGAGAACCGCCACCTCGGCCACCGCCGTCTCCGCGTCGGTGAGCACCCGGTCGGTGCGGTCGAGCGTGCCCTCGATCCGGTCCACCACCCCGTCGATCCGCCGCACCAGCGCCTCCACCTGGTCGAGGACGGCGAAGGCACGAGCGGGCACCGAGGCCACCGTGACGGCCGAGCCGAGCGCCTGATCCAGTGCGGAACGGGTGAGGCCGAGCACGGCGCCGGGCCGGGGGAGTGGGATCGCCATGAGGACCAGTGTGCGGCGTGCCGGCCAGTGCCGCCGAGCGACGGCGGCGCGGCGCCGTCCACGCCGGTCCCGGTGCTAGGACCGGGCCACCCGCAGCGCCCACCAGATCAGCGGCACCTGCATCGGCAGCCGTCCGTAGGCGATCGCCCGCCGGGCCGGCCGGCGACGACGCCAGTCCCAGGCCATCTGCACGTTGGCCGGCAGCACCGCGACGAACAGGGCCGCCGCGGCCAGGCCACCGCGCCGGCGGGTGGCCGGATGCGCCACCGCGGCTGCCACGGCAAGCTCGGCGGCACCCGAGGCGTACGTCCAGAAGCGGGCCGGGCCGGGTAGCGCACGCGGCACGATCGGGTCGTAGAGGCCGGGCCGGACCAGGTGGGTGACGCCGGCGGTGGCGAGTAGCCCGGCCAGCGCCAGTGCCTCGCCGTCGCGGTGGGTCATCGTCTGTCTCCCTGCTGCTCGACGGCGCGTTGCACGGCCCGGTAGATCTGCCCAAACCGTAGCGCGTCGGGCGTACGGACCAGCATCGTCTCCCGGCCGTGGTGCTGCACCCACAGTTCGTGCACCCGGTTGCCGCGCTCGTAGGAGCGGTCCAGCCAGCCGAGCGGCACCTCCAGGAACGGGGTGAGCGCCAGCCCCGCCACCACGAACGCGGCCAGGATGATCAGAGCGAGCTTCCACTCGCCCCGGTCCTGCGCGGACCAGGCCAGCGAGAGCACGCAGACCACCGCGACGAGCGGTGGCAGCGACAGCAGCAGGACCAGCACCCCGCGGCCCAGCACCCGTCCCCGGACGGCGAGTGTGGTGGTGCCGCGCGCGTGCCAGACGTACGTGACGTCGGCGAGCGCGACGGCCTGGCCGCCCGCGTGGATCGCCTCCGAGGTGACCTGCACGGCGTCGTCCCGGTAATAGAGGACCATGAATCAGCCTAACCGCGCGGGGCGGCGTCGGCGATCGCGCGCCGGTAGGGTGGCGGGCATGACGGACCGGAGCGGGGCGCGGAAGGCCGGCGACGAGCAGGCGCGCAACGTCGAGGTGGTCAAGCGCTATCTGCGCACCTTCGTCACGAAGGACCTGACCGAGCTGGCCGACGTGGTCGACGAGGACGTGGAGGTCTACGGCTCCGGCACGGCGGTACGCGGCCGGCGCTACCCCGAGGCAGCCGTCTCCGCACCCGGCCTCACAGTGCTCGACCAGGAGATCCGGGAGATCTTCGCGGCCGGCGACCGGGTGGTGGTGTCGCTGGCGCAGACGTACCGGCGGGACGCGACCGGGGCGACGGCGGTGCAGAGCGCCTGCAAGATGTACCGCCTGGCCGGTGGCCGGATCGTGCAGTTCTGGGGTGAGCAGGACACCTACGGCCTGTTGCGCGGGCTCGGCCTGCTGCCGGACGAGCCGATCACGTTCTGAGCGGGCCCGGGACGACCCGGCCGGGGCGCCGGACGACCCGGCGCGGACGACAGGCTCTCCATCGCCCGCTGCACCGCCCGGTAGACCTGGCCGAAACGCATCGCGTCGCGGGTGTGCAGCAGCCGCACCGGCCGGCCCCGCCACTGCGCCCACATCTCCATCTCCCGGCTGCCCCGGGCGTAGGAGCGGTCCAGGTGCTCGAAGAGGAAGTCCGCGAGCGGCCCGACCGCGAGGCCGGCCAGCACCGAGACCCCGACGATGGCGATGGTGACCACCGCCGAGCGCTGGAGCCACACGGCCAGCGCGATGCCCAGCACGGCGGCCACCAGCGGCCCGGCGAGCGCGGCCCCGATCGCGCCGCGTCCGGCGAGCACCCGCCAGGAGCGGTCGCCCCGCCGGTGCCACACACTGGTCAGCTCGGTCAGCGGGTAGCTGCGCCCGTCCACCCGTATCGCGGTGGAGGTGACCTGGACGGAGCGGTCGTCGTAGTAGGTGATCATGGCCTCACTCCCGGTGGCGGGGCGGCGGCGACTCCGGCGGCGACCCGGGGAGTCGCCGACACCACACTGTCTACCCCAACGAGGCGAGTCGTAAGGTTGGCACGCGACTTCGACGAGGAAGTGAGGGCAGCGTGGGCGAGTTCGTCAGGCTGGAAGTGAAGGACGGCGTCGGCACCATCCGGCTGGAGCGGCCGCCGATGAACGCGCTCAACACCCAGGTGCAGGAGGAGTTGCGCGCCGCCGCGTCGGCGGCCACCGCCGACGCCGAGGTCCGCGCCGTGATCGTGTACGGCGGCGAGAAGGTCTTCGCGGCCGGCGCGGACATCAAGGAGATGGCCGACATGTCCTACGTGGACATGGCGGAGCGTGCGGCCGATCTGTCCAGCGCGCTCGGCGCGATCGCCCGCATCCCCAAGCCGGTCGTCGCCGCGATCACCGGGTACGCGCTCGGCGGCGGTTGCGAGCTGGCGCTGGCCTGCGACTGGCGGATCGTCGCCGAGGACGCCAAGCTCGGCCAGCCGGAGATCAAGCTCGGCATCATCCCGGGTGCCGGTGGCACCCAGCGGCTGGCCCGTCTGGTCGGCCCGGCCCGCGCCAAGGATCTGATCATGACCGGGCGGATGGTGGACGCCGCCGAGGCGCTGCGGATCGGCCTGGCCGACCGGGTGGTCCCGGCCGCCGAGGTCTACGACGCCGCGGTGGCGTACGTGAAGCCGTTCCTGACCGGGCCGGTGCAGGCGCTGCGCGCGGCGAAGGTGGCCGTCGACGGCGGTCTGGACATGGACCTCACCTCCGGCCTGGCCTGGGAGAGTCAGCTCTTCGCGGCGCTGTTCGCCACCGACGACCGGCGCGAGGGCATGGCCGCGTTCGTGGAGAAGCGCAAGCCGGGCTTCACCGGCCGCTGACGCGAGGGCTGTTCACATCCGCTGTACCGGCCAGTAGCGTGACCCCGGTCGGTCGACGAAGGGGAATGGCATGACGGAGCGGATCGAGGGCCACGGCGGCGATCTGGCACTCGCGGCACTACGCGCGCACGGCGTACGGGAGATGTTCACGCTCTCCGGCGGGCACGTCTTCCCGCTCTACGACGCCGCGCACAAGGAGGGTTTCCCCCTCTACGACGTGCGGCACGAGCAGTCCGCCGTGTTCGCCGCCGAGGCGGTGGCCAAGCTCCAGCGCCGCCCGGGCCTGGCCGTGCTCACCGCCGGGCCCGGCGTCACCAACGGGGTCTCCGGCCTGACCAGCGCGTTCTTCAACGCCTCGCCGGTGCTGGTGCTCGGTGGGCGGGCACCGCAGTTCCGCTGGGGCTCGGGCAGCCTCCAGGAGATGGACCACCTGCCGCTCGTCGCGCCGGTGACCAAGCACGCCGAGACGGTGTTCAGCGCCGACGACATCCCGCGCGCGGTGTCGGCGGCGCTGACCACCGCGCTCACCCCCCACCGCGGCCCGGTCTTCCTGGACTTCCCGCTGGAGGCGGTCTTCTCCGTCGGTGCCACCGGCCTGCCGGCGGTCACGCCGCCGGCGCCGATCGAGCCGGACCCGGACGAGGTGGCGAAGGCGGCCGGGCTGATCGCGGGCGCGTCCCGGCCGGTGATCATCGCCGGCTCCGACGTGTACGCGGGCGACGCCGTCGAGGCGCTGCGCGCCGCCGCCGAGTCGCTGCGGGTGCCGGTGTTCACCAACGGCATGGGCCGGGGTGCGCTGCCGCCGGATCATCCGCTCGCCTTCGCCAAGGCCCGCCGCGTCGCGCTCAAGGGCGCCGACGTGGTCGTGGTGATCGGCACCCCGCTGGACTTCCGGCTCTCCTTCGGCGACTTCGGCGACGCGCAGGTGGTGCACGTCGTGGACGCGCCCAGCCAGCGCGCCGGGCACGTGCAGCCGGCCGCCGCGCCGGCCGGTGACCTGCGGCTGATCCTCGGCGCGTTCGCCGACCACACCGGTGACCGGGCCGACCACGCCGACTGGATCGCCGAGCTGCGGACCGCCGAGGACGCGGCGAAGACCCGCGACGCGGAGGAGATGGCGGCCGAGAGCGACCCGATCCGCCCGGCCCGCATCTACGGCGAGCTGCGCAGGGTGCTCGCCCCGGACGCCATCACCATCGGCGACGGCGGCGACTTCGTGTCGTACGCCGGACGGTACCTGGAGCCGGCCCAGCCCGGCACCTGGCTCGACCCCGGCCCGTACGGGTGCCTCGGCACCGGCATGGGCTATGCCATGGGCGCCCGGGTCAGCCACCCGGACCGGCAGATCTGCGTGCTGATGGGCGACGGCGCGGCCGGCTTCTCGCTGATGGACGTGGAGTCGCTGGTCCGGCAGAAGCTGCCGGTGGTGATCGTGGTCGGCAACAACGGCATCTGGGGGCTGGAGAAGCACCCGATGCGGGCGATGTACGGCTACGACGTGGCCGCCGACCTCCAGCCCGGCCTGCGCTACGACAAGGTGGTCGAGGCGCTCGGCGGCGCGGGCGAGACGGTGGAGAAGGCCACCGACCTCGGGCCCGCGCTGGCGCGCGCGTTCGACTCGGGCGTGCCGTACCTGGTGAACGTGTTGACCGACCCCGCGGACGCGTACCCCCGTTCGTCGAACCTGGCCTGAGCGCGGCCCGTGGCGCGTCTCAGACCTCGGGGCGGTCCCGGTCGTCGGGGCGGTCGCGTAGATCCTCCTCGCGGCGGCGCAGGTCCTCCTCCCACAGGCGCAGGCGTTCCTGGTCCTCGCGGCGGGAGCGCTCGTCGATCGAGGCGAGGAAGTCCGGGTCGTCGTCCGGTGCGAGCGGGCGGCGGGCCGGAGCGGTGGGCCGGGTCGTGCCGGTGACGCCGGCGGTCCCGGCCGGGCGCTCGCGGCCCACGAGGAACCAGGCGATCGAGCCGATCAGCGGGAAGAAGAGAATGATCAGCACCCAGATCATCCGGGGCAGCGCCCTGACCTTCTCCTCGTCGGCGGAGAGGCAGCTGATCAGCGCGAACACGGCGAGGACGATCTGGACCAGGAAGAGCAGCACGTAGAGGCGGGCCATGACTCATGATGGCGCACCGCCGCACGTCAGCGCACCCCGCCGAGCACGTGCGCCACACCGAGCACCGCCAGTCCGGCCGCGCCGAGCGCGGTCAGCGGCACCGACCAGCGGTCGAGCCGGCGCGATCCCGTGCCGGTGGCCCGGTGCCACGCCACCACCAGCACGGCGAGCCAGACCAGTACCGCGACGCCGGCCGTCGCCGCGTCCGCGGCCCGGCCGCCGAACGCGGGCCGGAGCTGGAGCAGCAGCACCGCGGTGAACGTGAGCAGCGTCCGCCGCCAGGCCAGCCGGGTGCGCTCGGGTTGCAGGCCGGGGTCACGGGTCACCGCGCGCCGCCCAGCAGCACGGCGGCCACCAGCAGCAGCGCGCCGACCGCGACGACGAGCGCGAGGACGGCCGGGAAGCGGGACGCGGGCAACTCCTCGTTCAGCCGCATGGCGCGTTCGGTGCGCGCCCAGTGGTCGACCGCCCGGATCGAGACGGCGGCGCCGAGCAGCAGCAGCGCGACCGCGAGCACCTCACGCAGGTGGGCCAGGCGCAGCGGCGGGAGGAACTGCGCCGCGGCCAGCCCGCCCGCCACCAGCGCGAGACCTGTTCGCAGCCAGGCCAGGAACGTCCGTTCGTTCGCCAGCGAGAAGCGGTAGTCCGGCGGGGTGCCGACCGAACGCAGCTCACGCGGGTCGAACCAGTTTTTGATCGACTCCCACACGCTGCCGATTATCCGCTTTGCCCCGCGCCTAGCCTGGGGGGATGACCGATCTTGACGCGCGCGGGCTGCGCGACGCCTACGACAGCCAGATCCGACCGGAGCTGCCGGACCCGCTGCCGGCCGGGGTGACAGTGGAGCGCGACGGTCCGCTGTTCCGTGTGCTCGGGCTCGACCACCGCGGCTTCCTGACGTACCGGACGCTCGACGGTCTGGCCGGCGCCGAGCTGGACGCGCTGATCGCCCGGCAGGTCGAGGTCTTCCGGGCCCGGGGCGAGTCGGTCGAGTGGAAGGCGGCCGGTCACGACGAGCCGGCCGACCTGGGCGACCGGCTGCGCGCCGCCGGGTTCGTGCCGGAGGACCAGGAGACCGTCGTGGTCGGCCCGGTCGCGCCGCTCGCCGCCGCCGTCCCGGTGCTCCCCGAGGGGGTGCGCCTGCGCGAGGTCACCAGCCGGGCCGACCTGGAGCGGATCGCCGCGATGGAGGAGGAGGTCTGGCACGACGACCGCAGCCACCTGGTGTACGGGCTGCTCCGCGAGATCGAGGCGGACCCGCAGTCGATCACGATCGTGGTGGCGGAGGCGGGGGAGACGGTGATCAGCGCCGGTTGGATCCGCTACCAGCGGGGCACCGGCTTCGCCAGCCTCTGGGGCGGCTCGACGCTGCCGCAGTGGCGCCGGAAGGGCGTCTACCGGGCGCTCGTGGCCTACCGGGCGCGGCTGGCGCAGCAGCGCGGCAAGACGTTGCTACAGGTGGACTGCTCGCCGGACAGCCGCCCCATCCTGGAGCGGCTCGGGCTCGTTGCGGTCACCACCGCCACGGCCTACGTCTACACTCCGTGATCATGGAACGGTTGACGGCGGACGAGCGGCTCACCCTGAAGACCGGCGCGTTCGGTGCCGTGTTCCTGGTCTCCAACGCCGTACCCGGGGTGCTGGCCATGGTGCGGGAGAGCTTCGCCGCCTCCGGCGCGCTCGCCGAGGTTGGGGGCGTGGTGAAGGAGGCGCTGACCACCGGGCCGCTGCCGCAACTCCCCCGGGACTCGGTCCTGGAGGTCGAGTCGATGGTGCTGCCCGCGCTGGCCCGGTCGGTGGAGATCCTGCGCGCCAA
The DNA here is from genome assembly GCF_019038635.1 of Micromonospora sp. WMMB482. Classification (NCBI taxonomy): domain Bacteria; kingdom Bacillati; phylum Actinomycetota; class Actinomycetes; order Micromonosporales; family Micromonosporaceae; genus Micromonospora; species Micromonospora sp. WMMB482. The sequence continues at coordinate 3,742,609 of NZ_JAHOPD010000020.1, forward strand.
GTCGCCGGGCGACGTCGGGACGTACCGGTCGGTGGTGCTGGCCGCGGCGGAGCGGGTGGCGCAGGCGCACCGGGGGATCGAGCCGGCCGAGGCGGCGGCGATCGAGAAGATCCGGCATGCGCTGGCCGAGGCGTCGTGACGGTGGTGAGTTGGGTCACTCCGGGCCGCCGGGGTGACCATGCTACTTGCGGGTAACATTGCCCCGTGGGGAAGTGCACAGCAACCCGCGGTTGACCCACGTTGCGTCACGCGGGAGGCTGCGCCCGTGACCGGGCGAGTGATCGCTACACCAAACAGGAGGGTCGTCGAAGCGCGATGAACATCGTCGTACTCGTCAAGCAGGTGCCCGATTCGGGCGCGGACCGCAACCTGCGTTCTGACGACAACACCGTCGACCGCGGCTCGGCGAACAACGTCATCAACGAGATGGACGAGTACGCCATCGAAGAGGCGTTGAAGATCAAGGAGGCGCACGGCGGCGAGGTCACCATCCTGACCATGGGTCCGGACCGGGCGACCGAGTCGATCCGCAAGGCGCTCTCCATGGGCCCGGACAAGGCCGTCCACGTGGTGGACGACGCCCTGCACGGCTCCTGCGCGGTGGCCACCTCGAAGGTGCTCGCCGCCGCCCTCGGGCAGCTGGGCGCCGACCTGGTCATCTGCGGCGCCGAGTCGACCGACGGCCGGGTCCAGGTCATGCCGCACATGATCGCCGAGCGGCTGGGCGTGGCCGCCCTGACCGGCGCGCGCAAGCTCACCGTCGACGGGTCCGCCCTGACCGTCGAGCGGCAGACCGAGGAGGGCTACGAGGTGGTCACCGCCTCGACCCCGGCCGTGGTCTCCGTCTGGGACACCATCAACGAGCCGCGCTACCCGTCCTTCAAGGGCATCATGGCCGCCAAGAAGAAGCCGGTGCAGACGCTCTCCCTGGGCGACCTGGGCGTGGCCCCGGCCGAGGTGGGCTTCGACGGCGCCACCAGCGCCGTGGTGGAGCACTCCAAGCGCCCGCCGCGCTCCGGCGGCGAGAAGATCACCGACGAGGGCGAGGGCGGCGTGAAGCTGGTCGAGTTCCTCGCCACCGAGAAGTTCGTGTGAGAGGTCACTGACATGTCTGAGGTTCTCGTCGTCGTCGAAGCCACCCGGGAGTTCGGCGTCAAGAAGGTCACCCTCGAGATGCTCACCCTCGCCCGCGAGCTGGGCACCCCGAGCGCCGTCGTCCTCGGTGGCGCCGGCGCCGCCGAGGCGCTGAGCGCCAAGCTCGGCGAGTACGGCGCGGAAAAGATCTACGCCGCCGAGGGCGAGGAGATCGACGGCTACCTGGTGGCCCCCAAGGCGACTGTGGTCGCCGAGCTGGTCAAGCGCATCCAGCCCGCCGCCGTGCTGCTGGCCTCCTCGCAGGAGGGCAAGGAGATCGCCGCCCGCCTCGCGGTCAAGCTGGACAACGGCATCCTGACCGACGTGGTCGGCCTGGCCGCCGACGGCACCGCCACCCAGGTGGCGTTCGCCGGCTCCACCATCGTCAAGTCCAAGGTCACCAAGGGCCTGCCGCTGGTCACCGTCCGGCCGAACTCGCTCAACCCGGCCCCGGCCGCGGCCACCCCGGCGGTCGAGCAGCTCACCGTGTCGGTCACCGACGCGGACAAGCTCGCCAAGGTCGTCGAGCGGGTCGCCGAGCAGAAGGGCTCCCGCCCCGAGCTGACCGAGGCGTCGGTGGTCGTCTCCGGCGGTCGCGGTGTCGGCAACGCCGACAACTTCAAGCTGGTCGAGGAGATGGCCGACCTGCTCGGTGGCGCGGTCGGCGCGTCCCGCGCGGCAGTCGACTCCGGCTACTACCCGCACCAGTTCCAGGTGGGCCAGACCGGCAAGACGGTCTCCCCGCAGCTCTACGTCGCGCTGGGCATCTCCGGTGCGATCCAGCACCGGGCCGGTATGCAGACCTCGAAGACCATCGTCGCGGTGAACAAGGACGCCGAGGCGCCGATCTTCGAGCTGGCCGACTACGGCGTGGTCGGCGACCTGTTCAAGGTCGTTCCGCAGGCCGCCGAGGAGATCCGCAAGCGCAAGTGAGTGTCGCGTGAAGAAGGCCGCCGCCCGGTGCACCGGGCGGCGGCCTTTCTCGTAGGGAGCTGATCGGCGGGCCGGGGAGCTGAGCCGGCCCGCCGATCAGCCCGTCAGGGTGCCCCTCAGCAGGCTGTCGCCGGAGTGGCCGGGCTTGTTGTCGTACTGCTCCGCGCTGACGTCGACCACGGTGTAGGTACGCAGGTCGACGTTCGGGGGAATCGGCAGCAGCGCGTCCCCTGATCCGTTGCTCAGCGTACCCACGGAGAACATATCCATCGTGTTCGGATCGATCAGCCAGACCTCGTAGTACCCCGGAACGGTCGGGAGATTCGCCACGTGCAGATGCAATCGGTGGTCGCCGAGCACCCGGGCGTCGCCGGAGGCGTCCTTCGGCGTCGTACCGAACGCGGCGAGCGGCGCGGTGGCCAGCACCGGTGGCTGCGGATCGGCCGGCTCGCCGCCGCCACCGCCGAGCACCGCGGCGGTGCCGGCCACGCCGATCACCGCGGCGGCGGTGGCGGTGACCGCAGTGGTCGCCCACCCCGGCCAGCGCCGGCTCCGACGCGGACGACGTGTCACGACGGGTACGGCGGCCGGCTCCACCGGGTCGGCCGGGCGCGGCAGGCGCCTGTCGGTCAGCGCCGGCAGCTCCTCGGCGGCCCGGATCTCGGCCACGATGCCCTGCCAGATGTGCTCCGGCGGGTCGGGCAGCTCGGCCAGGCCCTGGGTGCCCGCGCCGAGCCCGGCGACGTGCTGGAGCGTCTCCATCTCGCTCCGGCAGTGGTCGCAGGTGTCCAGATGGGTGGCCTCGCCGTCAGCCGCCTCGCTCTCACCGAGCGCCAGAAAGACCAGCCGGTCGTGGTCCAGGTGCTGCACCGTCCACCTCCCATCTGCGTTTCAGGCTCTGCATGCCGCGTCTGATGTGACTCTTGACCGTGCCGAGCGGCACTCCGGTCACCGCGGCGATCTGCTGGTGTGTCAGGTCGTCGTAGAACGCCAGCTCGAGCATCCGGCGCTGTTCGTCGGGGAGCCGGGCCAGCTCGTCGGCGACCACCAGCCGGTCGACCACGGTGTCCGGGTCGGGGCCGGTGGAGACCGGTTCCGGCAGTTGCTTCACCGTCTCGACCACCCGGGTCTCCCGGGCCGTGGCCCGGATCCGGTCGACCACCTTGCGCCGCCCGATCCCGAGCAGCCAGCCGACCAGTGAGCCTTTCGCCGGGTCGAACGTCTCCCGGCCGAGCCAGGCGGCGACGAACGTCGCCTGGGTCACGTCCTCGGCGTCGCTGCGGTTCACGAGCGTCGTGGTGGCCAGGTGCAGCACCGCTCGGCCGAACCTGTCGTACGCCTCTCGCAGGGCCGCCTCGTCGCCGTCGCGGAACCGGGTGGCGAGGTCGTCCTCGCCCGGCGGTTCGGGGCCCTGCCTCGCCGCCGTCACCGGGCGGCTCGCCTTCCGTGGGGCATGCCCGACTGTAACTCCCACAGCCACCGCCCCACTCTCCCGGTGTGTCCGTCACGACCCTCGTCACCTCTCCTTCGTCGCCGGAGCCGCCGGCGGATGCGCCCGGAGACGGGGAAAAGAAATCCGATCCGGGCGCATCCGGGGGCGACGGAGCCGGCGTAACCCGTTCTGCAAGCCAGGCCTGACGAATCAGCATCAACCACCAGGAGGCAGACAATGCAGTACGCGATGTTCCGTCGGGTCGCCGCGGGCGGCGCGGTGGCCGCCCTCACCTTCGCCGGCGTCGGCGCCGCCACCATGAGCCCGGCCTACGCCGCCTCGTCGAAGGTCTCCGTGGTCCACGGCATTCCGGACACCCCGGTCGACGTGTACGTCAACGGCGAGAAGACGCTGAACAACTTCAAGCCCGGCGACGTCGCCGGCCCGCTCACCCTGCCCGAGGGGGACTACGACATCGCCCTGACCAAGCCGGGTGAGGCGATCGACAAGGCGATCCTGAAGGTGGACGACGCCGCGGTGCCGGGCGGGGCGAACATCAGCCTCGCCGCCCACCTGAGCGCCGACGGCAACCCGCAGATCACCCCGTTCGTCAACGACGTGTCCAAGGTGGGCGCCGGCAAGGCCCGGCTGATCGTCCGGCACACCGCCGCGGCCCCGGCCGTCGACGTGCGGGCCGGCGGCAAGCCGGTCTTCGAGAACCTGACCAACCCGAAGGAGGCCAAGGCGGACGTGGCCGCCGGCTCGGTCAAGGCGGACGTGGTGCTCGCCGGTACCGACACCGTCGCCATCGGCCCGGCCGACCTGAACCTGAAGGAGGGCACCGCCACCATCGTCTACGCGATCGGCTCGGCCGAGGCCGAGAACCTGAGCGTGGTCGCCCAGACCATCAGCGGCCTGCACTCGGCGCCGGGCGGCGTGCCCAGCGGCACCGGCGGCCAGGCCGGCACCGGCGTGGACACCTGGTGGTACGTGCTGGCCGGGGCCGGCGTGCTGCTCCTGGTCGGCGGCGGGGCGCGGGTGGCGGCAACCGCCCGGGCCGGTCGCCGGTGACGGTGCGCAACCGCGGGGCGCTGGCGGCGATGGCCGCCGGCGCCGCCGCGCTCACCCTGGCGACTGTGGTGGCGTGCGGCTCCGAGCCCGCCGAGGACGTCGGCGGCGACGAGGTGGCGGCCCTGTCCGGCGCCACGCCCACGGCGGCGCCGTCGGCGACCGGCCGCGGCGTGGTCCCGGTGAACCCGGGCACGCTGCCGGCCGACAGCGAGATCGTGCCGCCGGTGAAGCTGAGCATCCCGCCGATCCGGGTGACCGCCACCGTCAACCCGGTGGGCGTCAACGAGCGCACCGACGAGTTCGAGGTGCCGCCCAGCGTGGACCAGGTCGGCTGGTACCGCTACGGCCCGGGCCTGGAGACCGACACCGGCTCGGTGGTGATCGCCGGGCACGTGGACAGCGCCGAGCAGGGCAAGGGGGCGTTCTTCCGGCTGCGTGAGCTGGGCCAGGGGGACAAGCTCACCGCCACCGGCTCGGACGGCCGCGAGCGCTCCTACCGGGTGGTGGCCCGGGAGGAGTACCGGAAGTCGAAGATCCCGCTGGAGCGGTACTTCGCGCGCGACGGCAAGCCCCGCCTCACGCTTATCACCTGCGGCGGGCCGTTCGACGCGAAGACCCGTAGCTACCGGGACAACATCGTGGTCACGGCCGTTCCCGCGTGATCGTGGCGGTGCCGCGTGAGCGGGCCGGACCGCCCCGGGTGGGACGGGGCGGTCCGGCCCCCGGTGCCGGGTACGCAGGCCGTTAGGCTGAACCGTGATGGCATATCTTGATCACGCGGCGACGACCCCGATGCTGGACGAGGCACTCGAGGCGTACGTCGCTGTCGCCCGCGAGGTCGGCAACGCCTCGTCGCTGCACGCGGCGGGTCGCCGGGCCCGGCGGCGGGTGGAGGAGTCCCGCGAGCGGGTGGCCGCCGCGCTGGGCGCCCGCCCCTCCGAGGTGATCTTCACCGGCGGCGGCACGGAGAGCGACAACCTCGCCGTGAAGGGCGTCTTCTGGGCTCGTCGCGCCGCCCGCGCCGACCGGGTCCGGGTGGTCTCCAGCGCGGTCGAGCACCACGCCGTCCTCGACGCGGTGGACTGGCTGGTCGAGCACGAGGGCGCGCAGGCCGGCCGGCTTCCGGTCGACGCGGCCGGGCGGCTCGATCCGCAGCGCCTACGCGCCGAGCTGGCCGAGCACGGCGAGCACGTCGCGGTGGTCACCGCCATGTGGGCGAACAACGAGGTGGGCACCGTGCAGCCGGTGGCCGAGCTGGCCACCGTCGCCGCCGAGCACGGGGTGCCGTTCCACACCGACGCCATCCAGGCGGTCGGGCAGGTGCCTGTCGACTTCGCCGCCAGCGGCGTGTCGGCGCTCACCGTGACCGGGCACAAGCTCGGCGGCCCGGCCGGCGTGGGCGCGCTGCTGCTGGCCCGCGACGTGGCGGCCACCCCGCTGCTGCACGGCGGCGGCCAGGAGCGCGACGTCCGCTCCGGGACGCTGGACACCGCGGGCATCGTGGCGTTCGCGGTCGCCGTGGAGAGCGCGGTCAAGGGGCAGCAGGAGTACGCCGCCCGGGTCGCCGCGCTCCGCGACGAGCTGGTCGAGCGGGTCCGGCAGGCCGTCCCCGAGGTGATCTTCAACGGCGACCCGGCCGACCGGCTCCCCGGCAACGCGCACTTCTCCTTCCCGGGCTGCGAGGGGGACGCGCTGCTGCTGCTCCTGGACGCCCAGGGCATCGCCTGCTCGACCGGGTCGGCCTGCTCCGCCGGGGTGGCCCAGCCCTCGCACGTGCTGCTGGCCATGGGCGCCGACGACGACCGGGCCCGGTCCTCGCTGCGCTTCACGCTCGGGCACACGAGCACCGGCGCGGACGTGGACGCGCTGATCGCCGCGCTGCCGGCCGCGGTGGAGCGGGCCCGCCGCGCGGCCGCCCTCCGGACGCCCCGCTGATCCGGATACCCTCGGTGAGGACGAGGGGAGTGGGCCGGTGAGGGTTCTGGCGGCGATGTCGGGCGGGGTGGACTCCGCCGTCGCGGCGGCACGGGCGGTGGAGGCCGGGCACGACGTGACGGGCGTGCACCTGGCCCTGGCCCGTAACCCGCAGACGTACCGCACCGGCGCCCGGGGCTGCTGCACGCTGGAGGACTCCCGGGACGCCCGGCGGGCCGCCGACGTGCTCGGCATCCCCTTCTACGTGTGGGACATGGCCGACCGGTTCCACGACGACGTGGTGGACGACTTCGTGGCCGAGTACGCCGCCGGGCGTACCCCGAATCCCTGCCTGCGCTGCAACGAGAAGATCAAGTTCGCGGCGGTGCTGGACCGGGCCGTCGCCCTGGGCTTCGACGCGGTGGTGACCGGCCACCACGCCCGACTCGGCGCGGACGGCCTGCTGCGGCGCAGCGTCGACGCGGCCAAGGACCAGTCGTACGTGCTGGCGGTGCTGACCCGCGCGCAGCTCGACCGGTCGGTCTTCCCGCTCGGCGACTCGACCAAGGCCGAGGTGCGCGCGGAGGCCGCCCGGCGCGGTCTCGCCGTGGCCGACAAGCCGGACTCGCACGACATCTGCTTCATCGCCGACGGCGACACCCGCGGCTTCCTCGCCGAGCGGCTCGGCGAGGCGCCGGGCCAGGTGGTGGACGCGCTCACCGGCGCGGTGGTGGGCAGCCACAGCGGCGCCTACCAGTACACCGTCGGGCAGCGGCGCGGCCTGCACCTGGACCGCCCGGCGCCGGACGGACGCCCCCGCTACGTGCTGTCCATCACGCCGACGACGAACACGGTGACGGTCGGCCCGGCCGAGGCGCTGGAGGTCTCCGACGTGCGCGCCACCCGGCCGGTGTGGACCGGCGGTCCGCGCCCGGACGGGCCGGTCGAGTGCGAGGTGCAGCTCCGGGCGCACGGCGACGTGGTGCCGGCCGCCGTCGAGGTGGGCGCCGACGGACTGCGGGCGTCGCTGCGCCGCCCGGTCCGGGGCGTGGCCGCCGGCCAGGCGATCGTGGCCTACCGGCCGGACCCGGCCGGCGACGTGGTCCTCGGTTCCGCCACCATCACCGGCTGACACCGGGCCGCGTCCCCGTCCGCCCTCCGGCGGGCAGCGGATAGGCTGCGGCGGTGACTGAGCAGGCGTGGCCATGGCCCACCGGTGCGGCGACGGGGATCGGGTCACTGCCCGGCACCGACATCGCCGAGGCGCAGCGGATCGTGCTCGGCGAGCTGCCCGCCCTGCCGCACCTGCCCGAGCTGCCCGCCCGTGGGCCGGGCGCGGACATCGTCGGCCGCACCGCCGGTCTGCTCGTCGAACTCCCGGTCGAGCTGTACGCGGCCCGCTGGCGGATCGCCCCGCGCCCCGGCCGGGATCTGCGCCGCGCCCGTGACCTGATGGAACGCGACCTCGACCAGCTCGCCGAGCAGGCCGAGGAGTACACCGGGCCGGTCAAGGTCCAGGCCGCCGGCCCGTTCACCCTCGCCGCCGTGCTGGAGCTGCCGATCGGCGGCCGGATGCTGCGCGACCCGGGTGCGGTACGCGACCTCGCCGGTTCGCTCGGCGAAGGGCTGCGCGGGCACGTCGAGGCGGTGACCCGGCGGCTGCCCCGCGCCTCGGTGCTGCTCCAGCTCGACGAGCCGTCCCTGCCGGCGGTGCTGGCCGGCCGGGTGCCCACCGAGAGCGGCTTCGGCACCCACCGTCCGGTGGAGACCGAGGTGGCGCGGGCGCTGCTGCGCGACGTGATCGAGGCGGCCGGCGTACCGGCGCTCGTGCACTGCTGCGCGCCGGACGCGCCGCTGGAGCTGATCCGGACCGCCGGGGCGGCAGGTGTCGCGCTCGACCTGTCGCTGGTCACCGACCTCGACCCGCTCGGCGAGGCGATCGACGCCGGGCTCGGGCTGCTGGCCGGGGCCGCGCCGACGCTGCCGCCGCCGTCCGGCCGGGCGCCGACGTCGGCCGAGGTCGCCGACCGGGTCCGGCGGGTCTGGGACCGGCTCGGCTTCCCCCGCCGCCGGCTGGCCGAGCAGGTGGTGGTCACCCCCGCGTGCGGCCTGGCCGGGGCCACCCCGGAGTACGCCCGCGCGGTGCTCACCGCCTGCCGCGACGCGGGCCGGCGGCTCGCCGAGGACTGACGTTTCCGTCGTACCCGCCGGGCACGATGGCCGGCATGATTGGACGACTGCGTTCCACAGTGATCGACTGCCCCGATCCGCACGCGCTCGCCGCCTTCTACTCCGAGCTGCTCGGCCTGCCCCTGGTGGAGGAGAACTCCGACGGCGACGAGTGGGTGGTGCTCGGAGGCCCACCCGGGCACCAGCCGCGGGTGGCCTTCCAGCGGGCGCCCGGCCTGCGCGCCCCCGACTGGCCCGACCCGGCCCGGCCGCAGCAGTTCCACCTGGACGTGACAGTCGACGACATCGAGGCGGCCGAGAAGGCGGTGCTGGCACTCGGCGCGCGGCGGCTCCCCGGCGAGGGGGAGGGCTTCCGGGTCTACGCCGACCCGGCCGGTCATCCGTTCTGCCTCTGCTGGGACTGATCTTCCGCCACTTGCGCGGCGGGGGCATGATCGCCACCGTGACCCCCTCCACCGCCACCGGCCGCGCCGCCGGTTCGCTGTTCGGCCTGGCCTACGGCGACGCCCTGGGCAAGCCGACCGAGTTCCTCACCGTCACCGAGATCGTCCGGCGCTACGGCCCGGCCGGTCCGCGTGAGCTGACCGGCGACCCGGCCCTGGTCACCGACGACACGCAGATGGCGCTCGCAGTGGCGTGGGCGCTGCACGACGCGCCCGCGTACACGGCCGGGGCGGTGGAGCCGCTGCTGCGGCAGCGCTTCGTCGACTGGTCGGTCAGCCCGGAGAACAACCGCGCCCCCGGCATGACCTGCCTGCGGGCCTGCGCCGAGCTGGCCCGCGGCGCCCGCTGGCAGGAGGCCACCGTCGCCGGTTCGAAGGGCTGCGGCGCGAACATGCGCGTCACGCCGGTCGGGCTGCTCGACGTCGACCTGGACACGATGGCCGGGCTGGCCCAGTTCCAGGCCGGTCTCACCCACGGCCACCCGACCGGGCTGGCGGCCAGCGAGCTGACCGCGTACGCGGTCCGGCTGCTGCGCGACGGCGCGGCGCTGCCGGAGCTGCCCGGCCTGCTCACCGAGCGGGCCCGGGAGCAGCGCACCGTCTACCGGGAGGACTGGCTCGGTGACCTGTGGCAGCGGCCCGGCGAGCGAAGCGCCGCCGAGTTCGTCGCCCGCGGCTGGGACGACTGCCTGCGCGTGCTCGACCGGCTGGAGGCGGCGCTGACCCGCCCGGACGACGGCGGCGACCCGTGCCGGCTCACCGGCGAGGGGTGGATCGCCGAGGAGGCGCTCGCCACCGCGCTGCTCTGCGCACTGCGCCATCCCGACGACCCGGTCGGCGCGCTGGCCCGGGGCGCCGCCACGGCCGGTGACTCGGACTCCATCGCCGCGCTGGCCGGCGCGTTCGTCGGGGCCGCGTACGGCATGGCCGCCTGGCCCGCCGCATGGGCCGGCCGGATCGAGTACGCCGGGCAGCTCACCGCGCTCGCCGCCGCGTTCGACGGGCTCGGCGCCGCGTACGACGGGGAGGCGTCCGGCGCCGGCTCACCCGGTGACGGCCGGGGACCGGCGGCGTGACCCGCCGCCCGGGTGAGGCCGGGCCGAGGCGGCGTCAGCCGGTGAGGTGGCTCAGCCGCCGGACGCCCCGCCACAGGTCCGGGTCGCAGGTGCCGGCCCGGTCGGCGAACGCGTCCAGCGCAACCGGGATCGGCTCGCTCACGTCGAGGTAGCTGTCGTGGCCGGCGTCCGGATCCCAGTCCCGGGTCGGGATCGGCAGGTGGTCGTCCCGGTCCGACTTGTCCTGGCTGGTGATCTTCAGCACCTCGGCGTCCGGGCCGTCGACCCGCAGCACCAGACAGGGACGCACCTTCGAGCCGGTCCCGTCGGCGTAGGGCACGTCGGCCCACCAGATCTCGCCGGGCCGGGGCTCGGCCCGGCCGGTCCGCCCGGCGCCGCGCGGCCTCGGCGGCGTCGTGGTGCGGTCACCCCGAGGCCCGGTGCCGGCCCGGTCATCGCGGCGTCCACCGCCGGTCCGCTCGTCGCCACGCCCGCGACCGGGCCGGTCGGTGCCCGGCCCGCCGGTCCGGCTGCCACGACCGGAGCGCGGCCGCCGGCCGCCGGCCCGGTCGCGCGTCCCGCCGGCGCGCTCGGCCGCCCGGCGCCGCCACTCGTTCCACAGCCAGCCGGCCGCGACGCAGGCCACGATCACCAGCGCCCAGATCACCCCGTCGCGCATCCGTCGCCCGCCTTCCGACCGTTGTCGACCACTACCGCCGACGCGATCGTCGCACGGCCGGGGCCGGGCCGCCCGAATGGCGCGACGGGCACCGGTTCGCCCTGCTCGGCGCGGGTGACCGGACGACTGTCACAGCCGACCGCTACGGTTCTCGGGTAGCACGAGCACGGGAGGTCGACAGCGGTGTCCGAAGGCGGCGGCGTGTCCGAAGAAGCGGTTCCCCCAGCGGTCGACGCGGCCCAGGACGCGGCGGCGGGCGCCGAGCCGACCCCGGCGGCCCGGGAGCGGCACGCCACGCTCAGCCAGGAGCTGACCGAACACCAGTACCGCTACTACGTCCTCGACGCGCCGACCGTCACCGACGTCGAGTTCGACAGGCAGCTGCGGGAGCTTGAGGCGCTGGAGGCGGAATACCCGGCGTTGCGCACCCCCGACTCGCCCACCCAGCGGGTCGGCGGCACCTTCTCCACCGACTTCACGCCGGTCGCGCACGCCGAGCGGATGCTCTCGCTCGACAACGCCTTCGCCGACGAGGAGCTGGCCGCCTGGTCCGAGCGGGTCGAGCGCGACGCGGGCGGCCCGGTGCCCTACCTGTGCGAGCTGAAGGTCGACGGGCTCGCCATCAACCTGACCTACGAGAAGGGCCGGCTGGTGCGCGCCGCCACCCGGGGCGACGGCCGCACCGGCGAGGACGTCACCGCCAACGTGCGCAGCATCAAGGGCGTGCCGGCCCGGCTGACCCCGGCCGACGACTTCCCCGACGTGCCGGATCTGATCGAGGTGCGCGGCGAGATCTACTTCCCGGTGGCCGCGTTCGCCGACCTGAACGCGAGCCTGGTCGAGCAGGGCAAGGCGCCGTTCGCCAACCCGCGCAACGCCGCCGCCGGCAGCCTGCGGCAGAAGGACCCGCGGGTGACCGCCTCCCGCCCGCTGCGCCTGGTGGTGCACGGCATCGGCGCGCGCACCGGGTTCCGGCCGGCCGCGCAGTCCGAGTCGTACGCCGCGCTCAAGGCGTGGGGGCTGCCCACCAGCGACCGGTGGCGGGTGGTGGACGACCTGGCCGGCGTCGCGGACTACATCGCCTACTACGGCAAGCACCGGCACGACGTCGAGCACGAGATCGACGGTGTGGTGGTCAAGGTCGACCCGGTCTCCATCCAGGGCCGCCTCGGCTCGACCAGCCGGGCACCCCGCTGGGCCATCGCCTTCAAATACCCGCCGGAGGAGGTCAACACCAAGCTGCTCGACATCGACGTCAACGTCGGGCGCACCGGCCGGGTCACCCCGTTCGCCGTCCTCGAACCGGTCCGGGTGGCGGGCTCCACAGTCGCGCTGGCGACCCTGCACAACGCCCGCGAGGTCGAGCGCAAGGGTGTGCTCATCGGTGACACTGTGGTGCTGCGCAAGGCCGGCGACGTGATCCCCGAGGTGCTCGGACCGGTGGTCGATCTGCGGCCGGCCGACGCCCGCCCGTTCGTCATGCCGACCACCTGCCCGGCCTGCGGCACGCCGCTCGCGCCGGCCAAGGAGAGCGACGTCGACATCCGCTGCCCCAACGGGCGGGCCTGCCCCGGTCAGATCCGCGAGCGGGTCTTCTACCTGGCCAGCCGCAAGGTGCTCGACATCGAGGTGCTCGGCGAGAAGGGCGCGGCGGCGCTGCTCGACGCCCAGATCATCACCAACGAGGGCGACCTGTTCCAGCTCGACGCCGAGCAGTTGAGCCGGTCACCGTTCTTCGTCAACAAGGACGGCAGCCTGGGCAGCAACGCCACCAAGCTGCTCGACAACCTCGCCGAGGCCAAGGAACGCGACCTGTGGCGGGTGCTGGTGGCGCTGTCCATCCGGCACGTCGGCCCGACCGCCGCCCAGGCGCTCGCCCGGCACTTCCGCTCGGTCGCCGCGATCGAGGCCGCCGGTGAGGAGGAGCTGTCCTCGGTGGACGGCGTCGGCCCGACCATCGCGGCGAGCGTGAAGGAGTGGTTCGCCGTCGACTGGCACCGCGACGTGGTGCGCAAGTGGGCCGAGGCGGGCGTACGGATGGCCGAGGAGGCCGCCGACGAGGGACCGCGACCGCTCGACGGCGTCACGGTGGTGGTCACCGGCACGCTCAGCGGGTTCAGCCGCGACCAGGCGGCCGAGGCGATCCAGGCCCGGGGCGGCAAGGTGACCGGCTCGGTCTCCAAGAAGACGGGCTTCGTGGTGGTCGGCGACAATCCCGGCTCCAAGGCCGACAAGGCCGCCACGCTGAAACTGCCGATCCTCGACGAGGACGGATTCCGCGTGCTGCTGGACTCCGGCCCGGAGGCGGCCCGCGAGGTGGCCCGGGTGGAGGACTGACAGGCTGGTCACAGCGATCGTCCGGCGGATACCAAGTTAATTACGACTACGACCGATTCGTGACTGTCGTGTCGGGGAAATCGCCTCGGAGGGCGTTTCATTGGCGTACGACGCGTGACGGCGCGCGCCAGGACGTTCCCCGGGAGGTGCGATGGAGACCGGCGACCCGCGTAACTCCGTCCCGCCCGGGCGGAGCGGGCCGTTCTTCGGTTTCGTCGGCGCGATCGGCGTGGTCGCCCTGGTGGTCTCGGCCGGCCCGCTCGTCGCGCTCGCCGACAGGTGGAGCGAACTGCCGGCCGCGTTCTGGACCATGGCGGCGCTCGCCGTCGCCTGCGACGCCCGCCCGTTCGTCCCACCCGGCCGCCGGCAGACGTCGGCGGTGTTCCCGTCGACCTGCTTCACCTTCGCCATCCTGCTCGGCTGGGGTTTCGGTCCGGCCGTCGCCGTGCAGGCGGTGGCGGTCGCGGTCAGCGGCTGGCGGCTCGGGTACGCCCCCTGGCGCACCGGATTCAACGCCGCGCAGTACGCGTGGGCGCTCGCCGCCGCGTACGCGGTCGCCCGGCTCGGCCCGGGTGAGCTGTTCGACGGCGGCCGTCTGCACTGGACCGACGTGGCGGCGGTGGGCGGCGCGACGCTCGCCTGGTTCGTGGTCAACTACGGACTGGTCAGCTCCGCGGTCCGGTTACGCTTCGGCGACAGGTGGTGGCCGAGTGTCCGCAGCGGTCTGGCCTACGAACTGCTCGCCACCGGTTCGCTGCTGCTGCTCGCGCCGGTGCTGGTGGCCGCCGCCCGGGCCAGCGCGGCGCTGATCCCGCTGGTGCTGGTGCCGCTGTTCGCGGTCTACCGGATGGCCCGGCTCTCCGCCGAACGGGAACAGCTCGCCGACGTGGACCCGCTCACCGGGCTGCCCAACCGCAAGGCTCTGCTGACCGAGGTGGCCGAGCAGGTGCACCTGCACGGCGACCGGGCCGCCCGGGGCGCGCCGGACGCGCACCTGGCGCTGCTGCTGCTCGACCTCGACCGGTTCAAGCACGTCAACGACGCGCTCGGCCACGCGGTGGGGGACCGCCTGCTGGTCGAGGTGAGCGCCCGGCTGATGGGCGCCGTGGGCGCCGGTGACATGGTGGCGCGGCTCGGCGGCGACGAGTTCGCCATCGTCGTACCCCGGCTCACCGACATCGACCAGGCCCGCGAGCGGGCCGACCGGGTGGTCGCCGCGCTCGCCGAGCCGGTGCCGCTGGACGGGCTGCCGCTGGACGTGGGCGGCGCCATCGGCATCGCGCTCTACCCCGACCACGGCGAGGACTTCGCCACCCTGATGCGCCACGCCGACGTGGCCATGTACGACGCGAAGCACCGCAACGACACCGTGGCGGTCTACGCGCCGGAGTCCGACCACAACTCGGCCGAGCGGCTGAGCCTGCTGGCCGACCTGCGCCGGGTGCTGGAGTCCGGCCCGTCCGCGCAGGGCGGGGAGACGGTCGGCGTACGCGGGGGTGACGGCGCCGCCCTGGAGGCGGCGCTGCCGGTCCGGGCCGACCGCCCGGCCCGCAACCAGCGTCCGGCGCGCGACGGAGGCCGGGGCGGCCGGCGGTCCGGCGATCGGCCGAACCGGTGGCTGCGGCGGCGCCGCGAGCGCGTCGAGGAGCGGCACGACGACGACCTGATCGAGCGGATCCTCACCGGTGCCGACCCGATCCGCCGCCGCGCCGCCCGCGGCGGTGCCGGGCCGGTCGCGGGTCCGCTGGTGGTCGGCGGCGCGGAGTTCGCGCCGGAGACGGCGACCGCCGACGCCGACGTCACCCAGGATGCGGAGGCCGCCGTGAGCACCGGCGCGCCGGGGGTCATCGGGCCGACCGCCGACGGGAGCACCACGGCCGAGCCGGACGAGCAAGCCGGGCACCCGGGCGAGATCACCATGTACTACCAGCCGCAGATCGCCATCGCCACCGGCGAGGTGGTGGGCGTCGAGGCGCTGCTGCGCTGGCGGCACCCGCGCCGGGGCATGGTCGACCCGGGCGAGCTGATCCAGGTCGCCGAGCAGAGCGCGGTGATGCGGCTGCTCACCCGCCGGGTGGTGGACGACGTGGTGGAGCAGCTCGCCAAGTGGTCGGCGGCCGGGCTCACGCTGCGGGCCGCGCTCAACGTCAGTGTCCGTGACCTGCACACCGGTGAGATCGCCGACCAGATCGCCGACCGGCTGACCCGGTACGGCGTGCCGCCGGAGCGCCTCCAGGTGGAGATCACCGAGGGCGCGCTGATGGCCGACCCGCGGCGGGTGCTCGCCAGCATCACCCAGTTGCACCGGATCGGCGTCGGCATCGCGCTCGACGACTTCGGCACCGGCTACTCGTCGCTTCAACACCTGCGCCGGCTTCCGCTGTCCGAGGTGAAGGTGGACCGGTCGTTCGTCCTGGGAATGGCCGACGACCCGGACGACGCGGCGATCGTCCGCTCGACGATCGAGCTGGCCGGTGCGCTCGGGCTGCGGGTGGTGGCCGAGGGGGTGGAGGACGAGCGCACCTGGCGGATGCTGCACGCCGCCGGGTGCGACGTGGCGCAGGGCTGGTTCCACGCCCGGCCGATGCCGGCCGAGGACCTGGTGGCCTGGCTGTCCCGCTACCGTCCGGTGCGTCCGGCGGAGGCGGGCAGCCGCAGCGGTCCGGCCCCGGAGGGGGAGTCGAAGGCGTCGTCCTGACGGCGGGACAATAGACTCGCTCCGGTCACCGCGCGTCATCGAGTACGCCCGTACGCGCGGCCGGCCCACCGCAGACGTCTCAGGACAGCCACGAAGGGGGCACTGATGGCCGCCATCTCCCGCGAGGAGGTCGCGCACCTCGCGCGACTGTCGCGGCTCGCCGTCACGGAGGAGGAACTGGACACCTTCGCCGGCCAGCTGGATGTGATCCTCCAGTCGGTCGCGCAGGTCGGCGAGGTCGCCGCGGCGGACATCCCGCCGACGTCCCACTCCGTGCCGCTGACGAACGTCCTCCGCGAGGACGTGGTGCGGCCGGGCCTGACCCCGCAGGAGGCGCTGTCGGGCGCCCCCGACGCCGAGGAGCAGCGGTTCCGCGTACCGCGGATCCTGGACGAGGATGTGGCCTCATGAGCGAGCGCAGCGAGCGAATCATCAGGCTCAGCGTGGCTGTCGGTCGTGACGGCACGGAGCGAAGCGGAGTGCCGGCATGACCGACCTGACGAAGCTGACCGCCGTCGAGATCGCCGGACTGGTGGCGGGCGGCGAGACCTCCGCTGTCGAGGTCACCCAGGCCCACCTGGACCGCATCGGCGCCGTCGACGACCGGGTGCACGCGTTCCTGCACGTCGACACCGAGGGGGCCCTCGCCGCCGCGCGTGCCGTGGACGAGCGCCGCGCCGCCGGTGCGGAGCTGGGCCCGCTCGCCGGGGTGCCGGTCGCGGTGAAGGACGTCCTGACCACCAAGGGTGTGCCGACCACTGTCGGTTCGAAGATCCTGGAGGGCTGGCGCCCGCCGTACGACTCGACGATCGTCGAGCGGCTGCGCGACGCCGGCACGGTGATGCTCGGCAAGACGAACATGGACGAGTTCGCGATGGGCTCCTCCACCGAATACTCGGCGTACGGACCGAGCCGTAACCCGTGGGACCTGGAGCGGATCCCGGGCGGCTCCGGTGGTGGCAGCGCGGCGGCGCTGGCCGCGTACGAGGCGCCGCTGTCGATCGGCTCGGACACCGGCGGCTCGATCCGCCAGCCCGGTGCGGTCACCGGCACGGTCGGCGCGAAGCCCACCTACGGCGGCACCTCCCGCTACGGCCTGGTCGCGTTCTCCTCGTCGCTGGACACGCCCGGCCCGTGTGCGCGTACCGTGCTCGACGCCGCGTTGCTGCACCAGGTGATCGGCGGTCACGACCCGCGCGACTCCACCTCGATCCCGGCCCCGGTGCCGGACGTGGTGGCCGCGGCGCGGCGCGGCGCCTCCGGCGACCTGACCGGCGTCAAGCTCGGCGTGGTCACCGAGTTCACCGGTGAGGGCGCGGAGCCGGGCGTGATGGCCGCGTTCCGTGACGCCGCCGAGGCGCTGGCGAAGCTCGGCGCGGAGATCGTCGAGGTCTCCTGCCCGCACTTCAAGTACGCGCTGCCGGCGTACTACCTGATCGCGCCCAGCGAGTGCTCCTCCAACCTGGCCCGGTTCGACGGCGTCCGGTTCGGCCTGCGGGTCGGCGACGACGGCAACCGGTCGCTGGAGGAGGTCATGTCGCTGACCCGCGAGGCCGGCTTCGGTCCCGAGGTCAAGCGGCGCATCATGATCGGCACGTACGCGCTCTCCTCGGGCTACTACGACGCCTACTACGGCCAGGCGCAGAAGGTCCGCACGCTGATCACGCGGGACTTCACCAGCGCGTTCGAGCAGGTCGACGCGCTGATCTCGCCGACCACGCCGTTCGTGGCGTTCCCGATCGGGTCGCGCACCGCCGACCCGTACCAGATGTACCTGGCCGACCTGTTCACCATCCCGGCGAACCTGTACGGCGGCCCGGCCATCTCCGTGCCGTGCGGCCTGTCCGACGGGCTTCCGGTCGGCTTCCAGATCATGGCGCCGACCCTGGCCGACGACCGGATGTACCGGGTCGCCGCCGCGTTGGAGGGCGCCGTCGGCACGCTCACCCCGCCGACGCTCTGACCCCAGGGGTACGGAGGCGGGCCGTCCGCCTCCGTACCGGAAGATGTCCCGCGCCCGGTGCGGTCACCACTACCGCGCCGGGCGCGGCTGTCGTCGCGGCGACACGACGCACGCCGGTAAGCGGATTGTGCCGGATCACTGGCACCGGTTGAATAGACTCCGAGTCTGCTGAATCGACTGGATCCTGCCCCGCTGGCGGACGCGAGCGGTTCCGACCGAGACCTGGATGTGCGATGGGGACACTTCGCCCGGTCATGGCCCTGACGATGGTTGCGGCGTTGCTGCTGGGCGCCGCGCAGCCCGCCATCGCGCAGCCCGCCACCGCCACCACCGAGACGGTCACCATCACCTCGGGCAAGCCCCGGCCGGTCATGTACATCGGGCAGGTCTACGCGATCCACACCGTCGAGGCGGCAGGTGGCACCGAGCCGTACCGGTTGTCGGTGACCTCGGGGAGTCTGCCGCCGGGGATGCTCGTGGTGGGGACGTCGCTCGGGGGCGCGCCGACCACCCCTGGCACGTACCCGTTCACCCTGCGGATGACCGACCAGAACGACCTCTTCGACGAGCAGGACGCCACCGTCGTCGTCGCCGTGGCAGCGACCGCCTTCACCTCCGGCGAACCGCCCGCCGCCGCCGTCGGGAAGCCCTACTCCTTCCGCTTCACCGCCGACGGTGACTCGGACATCGCGTTCGCCGTGGCCGCCGGTGCCCTGCCGGGCGGTCTCACCCTCGACGAGGAGGGCAAGCTCAGCGGCACCCCGAGCATGGCCGGCACGTTCGCCTTCACCGTCGCGGCGAAGGGATACAGCACCAGCGCCACGAAGCAGGTCTCGCTGACCGTCGCCGCCCGGACCCCGGGCACCCCCACGGCGACCCCGACCGGCTCGACGCCCACTCCCACCGCCCCGGCGGCCACGCCGACCGCCAGTGATCCGGCCGCCACGCCGTCGGAGAGCAGCCTCCCGGCGACGCCTCAGCCGACCGCCTCGCCGTCGACTGTGAGCGGCGCGTGGCTGCCGATCACCGGGCCGGGTTCGCCGCTCGTACTGCTGCTGTTGAGCGTCGTGGCCTTCTCGGTCGGCGGCATCCTGCTCGTGCTGGCGTACAACCGGCGGCGGCGCTTCACCGCACCCGAGTGACGCCCGTCCCGGGCCCGGTCGTGTCGGAGTGTTCCGTCACCGCCAGGTAGCGGCGCGCCTCCCGGAGTTCGCGCCACCGCAGCCACGCGGTGCCCGACCACAACGCGATGAGGACGCTGGCGACCAGCCGGGTGGACCACCGGGTGCCGCCCGCGAGCAGCAGCGTCTGCAGCGCCGCCAAGCCCAGGTAGAGCCACAACTGCCAACGTTGCCCGAGCCGGCGGCGGGCCTCCCGGCGGGCGGCGGCGTCCACGGCCGGATCGGTGGCCCGGCCCGCGCGTAGCGCGTCCCGCACGGCGGCGGCCGGGCTTGCGGGGGAGGGACGCATCCGCGGCACCAGCCGCCGGCCGAGCAGCAGCGCCGCACCTGCACCGACGAGTGCGGGCACGGCCGTGACGAGGAACAGGCCCACCACGTCCTGGAAGTCGCGCTCGCCTTCGGTCGCCCACATCCCGACCGCCAGCGCGGGCACGCCGAGCGCCACCACCCCGGCCACCAGCACCACGCCCGTCGTTACCGGACCGCCTCTGCGCGGAGCCGCCCGGTTCACTGCCGCCGCGTCGTCCCCCGCATTCGTCATCGTCGACACGTACCCCCGCGGTGCTCTTCGCATGCCGGCGCGGCGAGGTCCGCGCGCTGATCTCGAAGCCCGGCAGCGGGGTGGCCGGGCCAGCCGATTAGGCTGGAACGGTTCTGTCCGGATCGCGCCTGGAGCTCAGATGACGACGACACTGCCCGCGTACGACGAGGTCGTCGCGCGCTTCGAACCGGTGATCGGCCTGGAGACCCACGTCGAGCTGGGCACGAACACCAAGATGTGGTGCGGCTGCCCGACCGACTTCGGCGGCGAGCCGAACACCCGGGTCTGCCCGGTCTGCCTCGGCCTGCCCGGATCGCTGCCGGTGGCGAACAAGGCCGCCATCGAGGCGACCATCCGGATCGGGCTGGCGCTGAACTGCTCGATCGCCGAGTGGTGCCGATTCGCCCGGAAGAACTACTTCTACCCGGACATGCCGAAGAACTTCCAGATCAGCCAGTACGACGAGCCGCTGTGCTTCGACGGCTACCTGGACGTCGAGGTGAACGGCGAGCTGGTCCGCATCGGCATCGAGCGGGTGCACCTGGAGGAGGACACCGGCAAGACGCTGCACGTCGGCGGTGCCACCGGCCGCATCCACGGCGCCACCGAGTCGCTGGTCGACTACAACCGGGCCGGCATCCCGCTCGTCGAGATCGTCACCAAGCCCATCCCCGGCACCGGAGCGCTCGCGCCCGAGGTTGCCCGCGCGTACGTCGCCGAGCTGCGTGACGTCATCCGCTCGCTCGGCGTCTCCGACGTGCGGATGGAGGAGGGCTCGCTGCGCTGCGACGTCAACACGTCGCTGAACCGGCCGGGCGAGGAGTGGGGCACCCGCACCGAGACCAAGAACGTCAACTCGCTGCGCTCGGTCGAGCGGGCGGTGCGCTCGGAGATGCTGCGCCAGGCGTCGGTGCTGGAGGCCGGCGGCCGGATCACGCAGGAGACCCGGCACTTCCACGAGGACACCGGCGACACCACGTCGGGCCGGTCCAAGGAGACCGCCACCGACTACCGGTACTTCCCGGAGCCGGACCTGGTGCCGCTGGCCCCGGACACCGCGTGGGTGGCCGAGCTGAAGGCCGCCCTGCCGGAGCTGCCGCGGCTGCGCCGCATGCGGATCCAGCAGGAGTGGGGCCTGTCCGACCTCGACATGCAGTCGGTGGTCAACGCCGGCGCGGTCGAGCTGATCGAGGCGACGGTGGCCTCCGGCGCCACCCCGGCCGCCGCCCGTAAGTGGTGGCTGGGCGAGCTGTCCCGCCGCGCCAACGAGACCGGCGTGGAGCTGGCCGACGTCGGTGCGACCCCGGCCCAGGTCGCCGAGCTGCAGGGCCTGGTCGACGCAGGCAAGCTCAACGACAAGCTGGCCCGTACCGTGCTGGAGGGCGTGGTGGCCGGCGAGGGCTCGCCGACCGAGATCATGACCAACCGCAACCTGGAGGTCGTCTCGGACACCGGCGCGCTCACCGCCGCCGTGGACGAGGCGATCGCCGCCAACCCGGACGTCGCCGACAAGATCCGCAGCGGCAAGGTCGCGGCGGCCGGCGCGCTCGTCGGCGCGGTCATGAAGACCACCCGCGGCCAGGCGGACGCGAAGACCGTCCGCGAGCTGATCCTGGCCCGCCTCGGCGCCTGACGTGTAAGGAAGGGCCCCTTCTTAACGCCTGGTGCATGGGAAGGGGCCCTTCCTAACGCCTCGCCACCCCCTTCCCGGACAGGGCGTCAACGGCGACGCCCGGATGGAGTCACCGTGAACCAGCACGACCTCGACGTCCTCGACGAGATCCAGCGCCGGGTGCTCTGGCTCGCCACCCGCATCGTCGACGCGGCCAACCACGACCGCGACACCGGTGACGGGGTGAAGGTCGGCGGCCACCAGGCATCCAGCGCCTCCCTGGTGACCGCGATGACAGCGCTCTGGTTCCACCACCTGGACGCCGAGGACCGCGTCGCGGTGAAGCCGCACGCCTCGCCGGTGTTCCACGCGATCCAGTACCTGCTCGGCAACCTCGACAAGTCGTACCTGCCGCAGCTGCGGGCGCGCGGCGGGCTCCAGTCGTACCCGTCGCGCACCAAGGATCCGGACGAGGTGGACTTCTCCACCGGCTCGGTCGGCCTGGGCGCCGCCGCGCCGCTGTTCGCCGCTGTCACCCGCCGCTACGTCGACGCGCACTTCGGGCCGCGCCCGCACTCCCGGTTCGTCGCCATCATCGGCGACGCCGAGCTGGACGAGGGAAACATCTGGGAGGCGGTCGCCGACCCGGCCACCACCGGGCTCGGCAACGTGATGTGGCTCGTCGACTTCAACCGCCAGTCGCTGGACCGAGTCGTCCCCGGCATCCGGATCAACCAGTGGCGCGGCCAGTTCGAGGCGGCCGGTTGGCACGTCGTGGAGGTCAAGTACGGCCGCAAGCTGGCCGAGGCGTACGCCCGGCCGGGCGGTGAGACGCTGCGCGACTGGATCGACCGGATGCCCAACGAGCAGTACCAGTCGCTGTTCGGGCTGGCCGGACCGGCGCTGCGCAAGCAGTTCCTGGACGGCGCGCCGGCCGAGGTGGCCGCGTTCGTCGCCGACATCGGCGACGACGAGCTGGGCCCGCTCGTCACCGACCTGGGCGGGCACGACGCGCAGGCCATGCTCGACGCGTACGCCCAGTGCGACGCCGTCACCGACCGGCCCAGCGTCGTGTTCGCGTACACGGTCAAGGGCTGGGGCCTGCCGATCGCCGGCAACCCGCGCAACCACTCGGCGCTGCTCACCACCGAGCAGGTCGGCGCGCTGCGCGCCGCGCAGGGCCTGACCGCCGAGACCGAGTGGGACCGGCTCGACCCGGCGTCCCCGGCCGGCATCCGGGCCGGCGAGCGCCGGGAGGCGCTGTCCCGCGCGCCGCGCGAGCGTGCGCTGGGCGTCACCGTTCCGGAGACCACGCGGGTACGCGCGAACAAGCCGGTCTCCACCCAGGAGGTGTTCGGCCGGGTGCTCGTCGACCTGGCCCGCGATCCGCAGGTGGCGCCCTACCTGGTCACCACCGCGCCGGACGTGGCCACCTCGACCAACCTGGCCGGGTTCATCAACAAGACGGGTGTCTTCGCCCCGACCGAGCAGCGTTCCTGGACCGAGGACCGGATGCTGCGCTGGACCGAGAGCCCGGCCGGGCAGCACATCGAGCTGGGCATCTCGGAGATGAACCTGTTCCTGCTGCTGGGCCAGCTCGGCCTGTCGTGGGACCTGTCCGGTCAGCCGCTGCTGCCGGTGGGCACCGTCTACGACCCGTTCGTGCTGCGCGGTCTCGACGCGTTCCTCTACGGCACGTACTCCGGCTCACGGTTCGTGGTGGCCGGCACCCCGTCCGGCATCACGCTCGCCCCCGAGGGCGGGGCGCACCAGTCCACCATCACCGCCTCGGTCGGCCTGGAGCTGCCCGGGGTGACGTTCCTGGAGCCCGCGTACGCCGGCAGTCTCGACTGGCTGCTCTGCGACGCGCTCGGGCAGATCGCCGGTGGCTCCGCTCCGGCCGCGACCGCCGCGCCGGCCGAGGACGGGGCGTACTACTTCCGGCTCAGCACCCGGCCGATCGACCAGGCGCCGTTCGAGGCCGCCCGGGCGCGACTCGGGGACGCCGTGCTGCGGCGGCAGGTGGTGGCCGGCGCGTACCGGCTCGTCGACGCGCACCAGGCGTACCCCGATCTGGCTGATGCCCCGGTCGTGCAGCTCGCCGCCTCCGGTGCGGTGCTGCCGGAGGTGCTCGCGGCCGCCGCGGAGCTGGCGGAGGAGGGCGTGGCCGCGCACGTGGTGGACGTGACCAGCCTGGACCGGCTCTACCGGGCGTGGCAGCGGACGCTGCGCCAGGGCGTGCGGACCGCGACCGTGCCGAGCGTGCCCGGCGCGCTGCGGTCGGCGTTCGCCGACCGGGTGCCGGTGGTCACCGTGCACGACGCGGCCTCACACGCGATGGCCTGGCTCGGCTCGGCGGTCGGCGCCCCGGCGGTGCCGCTCGGCGTGGACGAGTTCGGCCAGTCCGGCAGCGTCCGGGATCTGTACGAGCTGCACGACCTGCTGCCCGGCAGCATCGTCAACGCCGCGCTGGCCGCGATCGCGCTGCGCTGAGGCGCCTCCGCTTCCGCTGCGTTGACCGCTTTTTGCCGGGAGCCGGGCGGCCCGGGGGGCCTCGCGCGGTGGCGGTGCGGCCTCCGTGGGTGCCTCGGCCGCTCGGCTCGCCGGCCTTCCGGCTCTCCCGGAGCGGCTCCCGGCTCGGCGGTCGTCCCGGCCGACCCGGGTGGCGCGGCCGACGGTCTCCTCACGGAACGTCACTGCTGGCCCGGTCGCAGGGAGTAATCGCCTGTGGCGGCCCCAGGGAGCACCAGTCGGCCCCTTTGCTCTGCAGCCATATCCGCAGCATTGCTCTGAGCTGGGGCGGAGTGGACGGCTCGCCGCTCTGCACCCACCCACGCGGTGACTCTCGGTGTCTGCTGCGCCGATGGGTGCAGAGCAAAGTCGGCAGCGCGGGATCCCGGCACTGGACGGCTTCATGACGCGGAGTAACCGGTTGTCAGTGCGGCAGAGCGGCGGGCTCGACCGCGAGGGAGGGCGGCAGAAACGGGACGGTCAGCTGGTGGGGGTGGGGCTCAGCGTGGTCGTACCCGGCGATGGCGACTCGGAGGGCCCGCGGGTCGGGGTCGGGGTGACCGGCACCTGGTCGCCCTTGGCCGGGTCGCGGATGACGTGCCGTTCCAGGTTGACCTGCGACTGCCCGGTGCCGCCCACGGTGATGTCGTCGTACGCCTGGAGCAGCTTCTGCTGGTCGAAGTAGAGCACCGTCATGGTCAGCGGGGTCGGCTTCTCGCCCTCCAGGCCGCGCAGCCCGGCCCCGCCGGTGGAACCCTGCACCATCAGCGTGGTCGGCTGCTTGTCCTCGACCTGCGGCAGCTTCGACACCTGCCGCGAGTGGGTGTGCCCGGAGAGCACCAGCGGACAGGCGCCCGAGAGCGGGCCGGCCGAGGCGGGATCGTGGACGAGCGCGATGTCGACCTTGCGTGGCGACTTCTCGATCGTGGCGGCGAGCTTCTCGCCGGTGCCGATCACCTGGTCGGCGACGGCCGAGGTGAGGCCGCTGCCGGCGGGTGAGGTCTCCTTGTCCGGGGTGAAGCGGGGGTCGCCGATACCGGCGATGGTCAGCCCGCCCACTGTCGTGACCGAGTTGTTCAGCACGATCGCGTTTGGCTGCTGCGCCACCGCCGCGGCGGTGCGCGGCGAGTCGTGGTTGCCGCGGATGAACACGTACGGCTTCTTGAGTAGGCCGATCGAGCCGACGAAAGACGCCTCCGGCTCGCTGCCCCAGTCGGTCATGTCGCCGGTGTCGATCACCACGTCGATGCCGAACTGCTCGACCACGGTACGGATCAGCTGCCAGCCGGTCGGGTTGAGGTGCATGTCCGACACGTGCAGCACCCGGGTGGTGCCGGGCGACGGCTGCACCACCGGCAGGGAGGAGACGGTGGTGTAGAGCTTGCTGACGTTGCCGACCAACCGTTGGAGCTGCTCGGCGTACTTGGTGTAGTCGTTCGCGATCCGCCGCGCGTCACCGACGATCGCCGGTGCGTTGACCAGCAGGCCCTCGTACCGCGGCTCCTCGATCGCCTGCGGGCGCAGAGTGCTCGCGGCGGCACCGAGGCTGCCGGCGGTCACGACCAGCGCCAGGCCGCCGGCCCAGGCGGTGCGCCGGACGTCCCGGAAGACGAGCGCGCCCAGCAGCAGCGTGGCCAGCACGACCGAGGCGAGCGTACGCAGCCCGAGCCGCATCACGCCGTCGCGGACGTCCTGGACCGCCGACTGGCTGGCCCGGCTGATGCTGGCCGGGTCGCCGATGAGCGCCTCGGTGCGCCCCTGGTCCAGCGAGCCCACCTCGACGGTCAGGTACGCCGGGCCGTCGTGGCTGTCCAGCAGCAGCGCGCCCAGCGGCGGGATGTCGACGGTGGTGCCGCCGCTGAGCGACGGGCTGAGCCTCAGCTCGGCCCGGAACGGGCCGATGTCGGTGCCGACGTGGCCGCCCGCGTACGTGCCGACCACGATGCCGCCGAGCGTGACCGCGAGCACAGCCAGCACGACACCGAGCCGGCGCAGCCGGTGACCCGGCCGCCACACCGTCCAGCGGCGGGCGCCCCCGCGCTCCGGAGACGTCTCGTCCCCGGTGCGGTGCTCTTCGTTCTCGTGACCGTCCATATTGAGATTCTGACCTGCCCCTTGAGCGATCTTGGCAAACCCGGTGGGCCGGATCAGCTCCGGCCGGCGCCCCCGTCGGCGAAGACCAGCCGCAGGATGCGGTCGTCCTCGGCGGTGGGCGTACCCCGCCCGTCCCGGTTCGAGGTGCTGACCCAGAGCGAGCCGTCCGGCGCCGTCGCGGCGGCCCGGAGCCGACCGTACCGGCCGGTGAGCAGGTCACGCGGCTGACCGAGGACGGTGCCGTTGCCGGCCAGCTCCACCAGCCAGAGCCGCTGGCCGCGAAGGCAGGCGGCGACGAGCTGGCGGTCCGCAGCCGCCAGGCCGGAGCAGGAGGCGTCACCCGTGGGCCACTGCGTGATCGGGTTCACGTAGCGCTTGTCGTCGCCGCGCCCCTCGACCCGGGGCCAGCCGTAGTTGCCGCCCTTGTTGATCTGGTTGATCTCGTCCCAGGTGTTCTGACCGAACTCCACCGCGTACATCTTCTTGTCCGACGTCCAGGCGAAGCCCTGGACGTTGCGGTGACCGGTCGACCAGACCGGCGACCCGGCGGTGGGGTTGCCCGGCGCGGGCTTGCCGTCCGGGGTGATCCGGAGGATCTTGCCGCCGAGGCTCTTGGCGTCCTGCGCGTTCTCGGTTCGCCCTGCGTCCCCGGTGCTGGCGTAGAGGTGGCCGTCCGGCCCGAAGCCCAGCCCGCCCCCGTTGTGCGTGCCGGACTTCGGGATGCCGGTCAGGATCGGCTTCGGCGCCTGCCCGAGCTGCATCTTCGCGATCCGGTTGTCGTCCTCGGCCGTGTAGTAGACGAAGACCGTGCGGTCCCGGGCGTACGCGGGGGAGACAGCGATGCCGAGCAGGCCGCCCTCGCCACCGGCGGCCACGTCCGGCACGGTCTGCACCGGCCGCACGGCCAGCCCGTCCGGGCCGGACTCCGGGCCGACCTGAAGGATCCGCCCCTTGTCCCGCTCGGTCACCAGCGCCCCGCCGTCGGGCAGGAACGCAATACCCCACGGCACCTCCAGCCCCTTGGCCAGCACGGTGGCCACCACCTGCTGGCCGGCCCCGCCGGGACTCGCGGTGCTCGACGGTGTCGGCAGATTGGGCGGCGCGCCGGCCGGATCAGGCTCGGGCTCGCCGAGGGCGCAGCCGGCGGTGCCGAGCAGCAGCGCCGCGCAGGACGCCGCCAGCGCCGTCCGGAGGCGGCGGACACGGGGGTACGCAAGACGCGGGCTCACCCGCCCCAGCCTAGCCGGGCGGACCGGCGAACCGGGCACGTCACGCGCGCGCCTGTCCGCGTCCGGCCGTTCGGGGGAGTGCCGGTTCAGCCGGCCCGCAGCGCGAGCAGGGCGACGTCGTCCTCCCACTGCTGCGCGGCGGCGAGCAGCCGGTCGCAGAGCAGATCCAGCGGTACGCCCGGCCCGCCGGCGCCGAGGTGCGTGATCAGGTCGGCCTGTCCCTCGTCGATCGGCTGGTCCCGGCGCTCGATCAGCCCGTCGGTGTGCAGCAGCAGCGTGTCGCCCGGGGCGAGGGTCAGCGTCCGGCCGGTGCGCCGGGGCGGCCGGGCCAGGCCGAGCAGCGGCCCGCGACCGTCCGCCACCGAGACCGTGCCGTCGGCGCGGACCAGCAGCGGCGGCGGGTGCCCCGCGTTGCACCAGGAGACGCGCAGCCCGCAGCCGGCCGGGCGGATCCGGGCCAGCACGGCGGTGGCGACAGTGGGCACCCGCAGCCCGCCCATCGCCCGGTCGAGGTGGGCCACCAGATCCTCCACCGGATCGTCCCGCCCGTACGCGTTGCCCCGCACCAGGTTGCGCAACTGGCCCATGGTGGCCGCCGCCTCGATGTCGTGCCCCGCGACGTCGCCGATCGCGGCGATCAGCTCGCCGTCGGGCTGGACGAAGGCGTCGTACCAGTCGCCGCCCACCTCCACCCGGTCGGCGGCCGGCAGGTAGCGGGCGGCCAGCTCGATCCCGGGCACGGCCGGCAGGCTCGGCAGCATGCTGTGCTGGAGCACCTCGGCGACGTGCCGCTGCTCGCCGTAGAGGCGGCTGTTGCCGACCGCCTGTCCGGCGCGTACCCCGATGTCCTGAGCGGTGCGCAGGTCGCTGGCGTCGAAACCGCGCCGTCCGTGACGGTTGACCAGCGTGACGGCTCCGATCACCCGGTCCCCGGCGGCGGTGATCGGCACGGTCAGGTGGGAACCGACGCCGAGCCGTTCGGCGAGCGGCACCAGCTCCGGGTGCATGGTGCCGCGCGCCACGTCGTCCAGGCCGGCCTCGGCGCGCACCACCGGCCGTCCGGTACGCAGGACCGACCGGATCTGCGACTCCGCGCTGAGCCCGGTGGTCAGCAGCCCGGCGAAGCGCGCCAGGTCGGCCTCGCGCTCGGCGTCCCGGTGCACGCCGGTGACGGTGCGCGGCCGGCCGGCCGGGTCGACGAGCGTGATCAGGCACCAGTCGGCGAGCAGCGGCACCATCGCGTGCCCGAGCCGGTCGACCGCAGTGGCCACGTCGAGTGTGCCGCCGAGCATCTCGCTCATCCCGGCCAGCATGGCGAGCCGGTCGTGCGCCTCCTCCGCGCGGCGGCGGGCCTGCTCGGCTCCGCGGACCGCGATGCGCAGCCGCAGTTCCGAGGAGCACGCGGCGGCCAGGTCGGCGAGCGTACGCAGCTGCTCCTTCGTCCAGGCCCGGGGTTTGCTGTCGATCGCGCAGAGCGAGCCGAGCACCCGCCCGTCGAGGTCGGTCAGCGGCATGCCCGCGTACGCGACCACGCCGAGATCCTCGATCGCCAGGTTGAGGCGTACCCGGGGGTAGAGGCGGGCGTCGGGCAGCACCAGCGGCATCTCGATGTCGACGACGTGCTGGCAGAACGAATGGCTCAGCGGCGTCTCCCGGCGGGCCGCCCACGGTTCCGGCAGCCCGGTGGCGCCGGGGAAGAACTGGCGGTCGGCGTCGACCAGGGAGACGAGCGCGACGGGTACGTCGAGCAGGTCGCCGACCAGCCGCGCGAACCTGTCGAACGCCTCGTCCGGTACGGCGTCGAGCCGCGTCTCGTCGAGTGAGCGCAACCGGTCCGGGTCGGCGAGCGCCGGAATCGGCACGGACCTTCGCCCCGGGCCGTCCTCGCTCATCGCCACCGCCCTCAGCAAGCGGAACACCCGACCGGCGTCCCGCCCTCGGTTATACCCCGCCGGGCCGTCACGACATGCCTCGCGGGGTGTTCGTCACGGGTCACGCCGCGCCCGCCGGTCGGGGCGGATATCGTCGGCCGTCGTGAAGGCATGGATCCCGCACTCCGAGGGCCGCCGGCTGCTCGGCGAGCCACCGCCCGGCGTCACCGTGGAGCTGCTGGACGACCCGCGGCGGCTTCCGTCGTCCCCGGCCGGGGTGCGGTTCTGGGTGCCGCCGTTCCTGTCCGGCCCGGACGCCGGCGCGCTCCTGGCCGAGCTGCCCGACGTCGAGGTGGTGCAACTGCTCTCCGCCGGGGCGGACGCCTGGGTGGGACGGATCCCCGACGGCGTGACGCTCTGCGACGCCCGGGGCGTGCACGACTCGCCCACCGCCGAATGGGTGGTCGCCGCGATCCTCGCCTCGCTGCGCGGGTTCGCGCCGCTGGCCCGGGCGCAGGCGCGGCGCGAGTGGGCGTACGACGAGGTGGCGCCCACCGACGAACTTTCCGGCAAGCGGGTGCTGATCGTCGGTGCCGGCTCGATCGGCACCGCGGTCCGCGACCGGCTCGCCCCGTTCGAGGTGAGCTTCACGCTCGTGGCCCGTACGGCCCGCCCCGACCAGGGCGTGCACGGGGTGGACGAGCTGCCCGCGCTGCTGCCGGAGGCGGACGTGGTGGTGCTGCTGGTGCCGCTGACCGAGCAGACCCGGGGCATGGTGGACGAGCGTTTCCTCGCCGCGATGCCCGACGGCGCGCTGCTGGTCAACGCCGCCCGGGGGCCGGTGGCCCGTACCCCGGCGCTGGTCGCCGAGCTGACCTCGGGCCGCCTGCGCGCGGCGATGGACGTCACCGACCCGGAGCCGCTGCCCGCGGACCATCCCCTGTGGGAGCTGCCGAACGTGCTGCTCACTCCACATGTCGCCGGCTCGGTACGCGGGCTGCTGCCCCGCGCGTACCGCCTGGTGGGCGAGCAGCTGCGCCGGTACGCCGCCGGGAAGGAGCTGACGAACCGGGTGGTCGACGGCTACTGATCGCCGGTGGCGCTGCTGGTCGCCGGCGGCTTCACTGATCGCTGCCGGTGCCTGGTAGCTCCTGCCCGGTGACGGCGATCAGCCGGGGCAGTTCGGTGGCGCGTACCGCCGGCAGCATCACCACCTCGCCGTCGTCGAGCCGGGCCACCGCCCGGCCCCTGGGGTCACCGGCGAGTTCGGTGACCCGGTTCCACGGCACCCGGCGCTGCCCGACGAGCGCCCGCAGCCGCAGCTCCCGGGCGTCGGCGTCGGTGCCGGCGCGCCACGCCCAGACCGCGACGGCGAGCGGTACGAGCAGCACCCAGAGCAGCCACCAGCGGGCGGCGGCCAGCGGCAGCGCGCCGATGAAGGCGACGAGCGCGGCGACCAGGATGGCCTGGTTGTGGCGGAAACGGACGGTATCGGCGCGGCTCACCCTCCGATGATCCCACCCGGCCGGTTCACGCCGCCCGCGGGCGTCCCCACTCCCCGGGTCGAGCCACCCGCCGCGCCCGCCCTTCCCGCGCCCCACTTCGCCGCAGGCTGCCCGCCGCAGATCTTGGTACGGCCCCGCCCCTCGCGGGGCGGTTCGGTACCAAGATCACCCCGGCTGGAGATCTTGGAAGCGTTGGGCCCTCCTGAGGGCCCGCTTTCTTCCAAGATCTCGTGTCGGCAGACGGCGCGAACCCGGCGGCGTCTATGGTGTGACGGACGTCACTGGCCCGGTGACGTCACCGGGCGCTTCCGGGATCGTTTCTAGGCGTGGCCGCAGCGGTCCCCGCCGATGCGTTCCCGCCCCGCCCCGCCCCGACTCCGCACGTCGTACCGCGCACCGCAACCGCACCGCCCCCGTGCCCCCTCACGAAGGCGACCGCCGTGCCCGTCCCCCCTCCCGCCGCTCCCCGTCGGCGATCAGCCGTGCCCGATGTCGTCGTGTCGCTCACCGGCGCGGCCTTCCTCCTGGCCGGCGTCGCCGGTGCCCTGCCCGGCCCCTCCGCCGCCGCGCTCGCCGTCGCCGGAGGCTTCGCTCTCGCCTGTGTCCGGCTCGCCTGGCTGGCCGGCGCCGCCACCCCGCCCGACCGTCCCGCGCCGACGGACCGTCCCGCGCCGACGGACCGTCCCGCGCCGACGGCCCGTCCCGCACCGGCAGACGAAGCGCCCGACCTCGCCGGCACGCACGACGCGGCGGCGCTCGACCCGCGGACCGGGCGGCGGGCTCGCCGGGCTGCGCTGTCCCGCCGGGTGGCGGCCATCCTGGACAGCGCCGTCCTGGTCGCCGGGCTCACCGTCGCGGTGCTGCCGCTGAGCGACACCGCCCACCGGCTGCCGATCGCGCTGGCCGGGCTGTGCCTCACCGGACCGCTGCACGTGACGGGCCTGCTGCGCCTGCCGGGCCGGTCGCGGCTGTCCGGCCCGGAACTGGTGCGCCGTACCGTCGACGTGCTGGCGCTCGGCGTCAGTCTGGTCTTCGCGGGCTGGATGCTGCTGCCGGGCGGCCCGGTCCCGGCTGTCGCCGGGGTCGTCGCGGCGGGCGGCGCGGTGGTGCTCGCCGTGCTCGCGGTGGCGGCCGTCGCCGAACGCCGCCGTCGGCCGGGCGCGGCGCGCTGCCACGCCGGGGCCGCACTGACGCTCGGCGGGCTGACGCTGCTGGTGGTGCTGCTGGCGTACGACGCGCCGGACCGGGCGCTGCCGCTCGTCGCGGCGCCGCTGGTGGCCGGGGCGCTGCTCACCGCCGCCGGCGCCCGGCGTACCTCGGGCGGCGAACGGCCGGGCCGGGACGTGGCGCCGGCCGCCTGGCCCCGTCTCACCGCGCCGGCCGGGATCGCCGCGCTGGCCGCCGGAATCCACCTGGGCACGGCGGGCGAGTTCAGCACCGGCGCGATGGCCCTGGGCCTGGCCGTCATTCCGCCGGTCATGGTGGGTGAGCTGCTCGCCGCCGCCGACCAGCGCCGCCGCGTGCAGCGGCTCGCGGCCCGTGAGGCGTGGTTGCGGCGCCGGCTCGGACCGGACACCCGGTCGGCCGGGCCCGGGCCCCTGACGCGCGCGGATCTGGTCCGGGCGATGGCGGAGCGCAGTGGTGGCGCGCTGCTCGTCGTCGACCTGCACGGGATGGGCGGCGCCGCGGCGGAGGGGCCGGTGCTGGCCGAGGCCGCCCGTCGGCTGCGGGCGGGCTCCGAGACGCGCGATCTGGTCGCCCGGCTCGGCGACTCCGAGT
Source organism: Micromonospora sp. WMMB482 (assembly GCF_019038635.1). Lineage (NCBI taxonomy): Bacteria > Bacillati > Actinomycetota > Actinomycetes > Micromonosporales > Micromonosporaceae > Micromonospora > Micromonospora sp. WMMB482. The sequence continues at coordinate 3,774,781 of NZ_JAHOPD010000020.1, forward strand.
ACGCCGTCCTCACCGACGTCGGGCCGGTGCTCGCGTACGCGCTCGGCCTGCGGCTGCTGGCGGCGCTGGCCGAGCCGTACCCAGGGCCCGGAGGCGTCGCCCGGCTCGGGGTGAGCGTCGGACTGGCCGAGACCGGCGGCGGCGACCCGGAGGACGTGCTGCGGCAGGCGGACCTGGCCCGCCGCCGGGCCGTGCAGCTCGGCCGGGACCGCGTCGAGTGGTACGACGCCTACCTCGAGGAGCAGCTGGTCCGCCGCCTGGATCTGGAGCGGGAGCTACCGGGCGCGGTGGCGCGCGGTGAGCTGGACCTGGTCTACCAGCCGGTGGTGGCGCTCGCCGACCGGATGCCGGTGGGAACCGAGGCGTTGCTGCGCTGGCGCAGCCCGGCGCTGGGCACGGTGCTCCCGGCCGAGTTGCTGCCGGTGGCGGCCGACCTCGACCTGACCGGCGAGATCGGGCGGTGGGTGCTGGACCGGGCCTGCCGCCAGCTCGCTGCGTGGTCGGAGGGCGGTCGCGAGCTGTGGATGGCGGTCAACGTGACGCCGCGCGAGCTGGCCGCGCCGGACTTCGTGGCGCGGACCGCGACCGCGCTGGCCGCGTACGGTGTGGCACCGGAACGGCTGGTGGTGGAGGTGGCCGAGCCGGTGGTGGGCGCGAAGCCGTCCACAGTGGTGGCTCGGCTGGCCGGTCTGCGGTCGGTCGGGGTGCGGATCGCGCTCGACGACTTCCGGGCCGAGCACGCCTCGCTCGCGCAGCTCCGCCGACTGCCGATCGACCTGCTCAAGGTGGGCCCGCACCTGGTCGGCCCGGGCGGGGACGGGCAGCGCCCGCTGATCGACGTGGTGGCGAACCTGGCCGACCGGCTCGGCGTGGAGCTGGTGGTCGAGGAGCTGGAGTCGGAGGGGCAGGTGGCCGGCGCGCGGCGGGCCGGCTGCCGGTACGGCCAGGGCTTCGCGCTGGCCCGGCCGGCGACCGCCGAGCGGGTGGAGGCGTGGTTCGAGGAGTACCCGTCCACCGCCCGGTGAGCTGAACCGGTTCAGTGGACCGTTGCACGAGGTGGCGCGGTGCTGCCGCGTGGCGTCAGGTGCGCGGTCTCGTCCTGCACGACGGCGGCCGGCTCGCCCGCGATCACGGCCAGGAGCTGCCGGGCGGCGTGCGCGCCGTACGCCGGGATGTCCCGGCCCAGCGCGGTCAGCGGCGGGTGCACCAGGCGGCAGAGCGGTGAGTCGTCCCAGGCCACGATGGACAGGTCGCCGGGCACGGTCAGGCCCATCTCCTGGGCCACCGAGAGCCCGGCGATCGCCATCACGTCGTTGTCGTAGATCACCGCGGTCGGGCGGCCGGCGGAACTGAGCAGCCGGCGGGTGGCGCGCGCGCCCTCCTCGCCGGTGTAGTCGGACCAGACGGTGGTCGCCTCGTCCAGCCCGAGCCGCCGGCACACGCCGGTGAACGCCTCGGTGCGGATCTCGGTGTGCAGCAGCGAGGGCAGCCCGCCGACCCGGGCGATGCGGCGGTGGCCGAGCGCGACCAGGTATTCCACGGTCTCGACCAGGGCCGCCGCGTCGTCGGCCCAGATGCTCGCCAGGCCGCCGGTGTGCCCGGGCCCGCCGATCACCACCGCCGGCAGTTGCAGTTCCTCCAGCGCCGGCACGCGCCGGTCGTCGATGCGCAGGTCGCAGACGAGCACGCCGTCGACCCGGCGTTCGGCCCACCACCGCCGGTAGACCGCGATCTCGGCCTCCTGGTCGCTGACCACCTGGAGCGTGAGCGCGTACGAGCGGGCCGACAGTTCGGCCTCGACGCCGCTGATCAGCCCCATGAAGAACGGCTCGATGCCGAGTATCCGGGCGGGGCGGCACAGCGCCAGGCCGATCGCCTTGGCGGTGGCGCCGGACAGCGCGCGGGCGGCGCTGCTCGGACGGAACCCGATCTCGGCGGCGATGGCGAGGATCCGCCGGCGGGTCGCCTCGGAGACCCCGGGCTGCCCGTTGAGCGCGTACGAGACCGCACCCTTGGAGACCCCGGCGCGCCGCGCGACGTCGGCGATGGTCGGCCGCTTCACCGAAGCGTTCCTCCACTGTGTCCGGCCCTCGCGGGCGCTCTCGTTCGCCGGATCACCGGCGTCTGGTGACGCTACTGCACCCCGCGCCGGCGCCGGGTGTCACCGGCTGTGGTGGCGGACGGGTTCCGGCGGCCGTCTCTGGTGCGGTTCAGCTTAGAGCGCCGACCGCCCGGCACCTGCCCCGGACAGCCGTTGACGGCAGTCGTGAGCGGCGGCGATTCTGCCGGACGGGCATATCGGTGGCCGCCCGTTGACAGTCCAGAAGGCGAACCGTACGGTGGCCTTACTTATCCGGTTCAGTCGACGTTCCCTGATACCGGGAGCGATCCCACTCGGTGCGGAGGACGACATGGGAAGCTCGGCGTCGTCGCGCTCTACATCGTGATGGGCAAACTCGGCTGGAACGCCACACTGCTCGCGATCATCGCGCCCGGCCTGGTCACCGCGTTCGGCGTGTACGCGACGATCGTGCTCCCGAAGGCGCGGTGAAGTCGTGAGCCGTCGAACCCTGCTGCACGAGGGGTGGACGCTGCGGGCCGCGCCCGGTCCGGAGGTGCCGCCGGAGATCGCCGGGACGGCGGTGCCGGCGACAGTCCCGGGCTGTGTCCACACCGACCTGCTGGTGGCCGGCCTCATTCCCGACCCGCACCTGGACGACAACGAGAACCGCCTCGCCTGGATCGGCCGCACCGACTGGCTCTACGAGACCACGTTCGCCGGGCAGCCCGGTGACGACGACCGGGTCGATCTGTTCTGCGCCGGCCTCGACACGGTCGCCACCGTGACGCTCAACGGCGTCGAGGTCGGCCGCACCGAGAACCAGCACCGCTCGTACCGCTTCGACGTCCGCGCGCTGCTGCGCCCGGACGGCAACACCCTGGCCGTACGCTTCGACTCCCCGTACCGGTACGCCGAGGCGCACCGGGACCGGCTCGGTGACCGGCCGAACGCGTACCAGGAGCCGTTCCACTTCATCCGCAAGACCGCCTGCAACTTCGGCTGGGACTGGGGACCGACGCTCGTCACCGCCGGCATCTGGCAGGACATCGGCCTGCACGCCTGGTCCACCGCCCGGCTCGCGTCGGTCCGGCCGCTGGTCACGGTGGTCGACGGCACCGGCCGGGTCGAGCTCCGCGCCGAGGTCGAGCGGGCCGCCGACGAGCCGCTGACCGTACGCGCCGCGGTCGCCGGGGTCACCGCCGACGTCGCCCTACCGGCGGGGGAGCGGACCGCCGTCGTGACGCTCACCGTCGCGGACCCCGCGCTGTGGTGGCCGATCGGGTACGGCGACCAGCCCCGGTACGACTTCGACGTCACACTGCACGGCGCCGACGGCCGGGAACTGGACGGCACGTCCCGGCGGGTCGGGTTCCGCTCGGTGCGGCTGGACACCACGCCCGACGCCCACGGCACCCCGTTCACGCTGCACGTCAACGACGTCCCGGTGTTCGTCAGGGGCGTCAACTGGATCCCCGACGACGCGTTCCCCAACCGGGTCACCCGGGAGCGCCTCGCGCAGCGGTTCGCGCAGGCGGCCGGCGCGAACGTCAACCTGCTGCGCGTCTGGGGCGGCGGCCGGTACGAGTCGGACGACTTCTACGAGCTGGCCGACTCCCTCGGGCTGCTGGTGCAGCAGGACTTCCTGTTCGCCTGCGCCGCGTACCCGGAGGAGGAGCCGTTCCGCACCGAGGTCGAGGCGGAGGCGCGGGAGCAGGTGACCCGCCTGGCCGGGCACCCGTCGCTGGTGCTGTGGACCGGCAACAACGAGAACATCTGGGGCTGGCACGACTGGGACTGGCAGGAGCCGCTCGCCGGGCGCACCTGGGGACGCGGCTACTACCTGGACCTGCTGCCGGCGATCGTCGGCGAGCTGGACCCGACCGTCCCGTACTGGCCGGGCAGCCCCTGGTCCGGCAGTGAGGACATCCACCCCAACGACCCGGCGCACGGCACCACGCACATCTGGGACGTGTGGAACACCGACGACTACACGCGCTACCGGGACTACGTGCCCCGGTTCGTCGCGGAGTTCGGCTACCAGGCGCCGCCCGCGTACGCGACGCTGCGCCGGGCCCTCTCCGACGACCCGCTCGCGCACGACTCGCCGGGGATGGCACACCACCAGAAGGCGGCCGACGGGGACCGCAAGCTCCGGCGCGGACTCGACGCGCACCTGCCGCCGCCCACCGACTTCGACGACTGGCACTACCTCACCCAGCTCAACCAGGCCCGTGCCATCCAGCTCGGCGTCGAGCACTTCCGCTCGCACCGGCCGGTCTGCACCGGCACCGTCGTGTGGCAGCTCAACGACTGCTGGCCGGTCACGTCCTGGTCGGCCGTCGACGGCGACGGCCGACCCAAACCCCTGTGGTACGCGCTGCGCCGCGCCTACGCCGACCGGCTGCTCACCGTGCAGCCGCGCGACGGCGGGCTGGCGCTGGTGGCGGTGAACGAGACCGCCCGGGCGTGGCGCGGGCCGGCCACCGTCACCCGGCTGGCACTCACCGGGGAGCCGAGGGCGAAGACCTCGGTCGACCTCGACGTCCCCGCGTACTCCTCGGTCGTGCTGGCGCTGCCGGCGGAGCTGGCGCGGCCGGACGACGGCCGCGCCGAACTGCTCGTCGCGGACACCGGGGACACCGCGGAGCGCGCGCTGTGGTTCTTCGCCGAGGACCGCGACGTGCGGTGGCCGGCGGCGCGGTGGGACGCGACCGTCGAGCCGGCGGACGGCGGACAGCGGATCCGGGTGACCGCACGGACCGTGCTGCGCGACCTGACGCTGTTCCCGGACCGCCTCGATCCGGCCGCGCAGGCGGACCGGGCGTTGGTGACCCTGCTGCCGGGGGAGAGCGCTGTCTTCACGGTGAGCGCCACGCGCCCGCTCGACGCCGACGCGCTCACCTCCCGCCCGGTGCTGCGCTGCGTCAACGACCTGATCTGAGGGGTCGCCGGGGCCGTCGCGGCGATCTTCGGCGGCTCCAACCTCCAGGTCTCCGGTCCCACCGGGGCCATGCCGGTGCTCTCCGGCATCACCTCGGGCCACGACCAGGTGCTCAGCACCCTCGGCGTCGCCGACGAGCTGCGCGGCGAGGGCCTGGTCTTTCGGACACCCCGGCCGCGATCCGGTATGCCCGTGGTGTCGCCCTCGCCGCGAGCCCGGCCTATGCGCCGGTCACCGCGTCCGCCGCCGCGCGCTTCCGTGCGCCCGGGCCTGCTTCGGCCTGCTTCCGCACGCCGAAGACGATCAAATAGCCGAGGATCCACAACTCGCCCACGGTGGCGGGGACCACCAGCAGGTCGCCGGCGATGCCGGCGCCGGGGGCGAGGTACGCGACGAACGTCATGAGGACGTAGCCGGCGCCACCGGCGACGAGGATCCAGCCCAGCGGCCGGGGCAGCCAGCCCGACCGGAGCACGCACCAGCCCATCGGCATCAGCCAGAGGCCGAAGAAGAGCCCGCCCACCTCCCACAGGTTCTCGCTGACCAGGTAGAGCAGCTGGACGGTGTCGGCGTCGCCCGGCCCGTCGGTCGCGACCCGCAGGGCCGTCGCGAGCATGGCCGCGCTGCCGAGGATCGCGACGGCGTTGACGATCCCGAAGGCGGCGATGCTGCCGGCGGCGGTGCCGTCGACCGTGCGGAACAGGCGGTAGAACCAGACGGCGGTGAGCGTCTGGGTGAGGACGACGAGCAGTTCGAGGGCGATGCCGGCGCGGGCCAGCGACTCGTGGGCCACCAGGTTGGCGAGCGTCGTGGCGGCGTCGTCGGCGTCGAAGATCATGGACCGGGCGGTGAGGAACCCCAGGGCGCCGGTGACGGCGAGCCCGAGGTAGAACAGCCCGGTCGCGCGGGCGGTACGGATCAGCTGTGGCATGGCGGCTCCTAGGGGTGCGCGACGCGCCGTCGCCGGGGGGACGGCTGCCTTACGTCGTAAGGCTGACCATACGTTGTAAGGTCAAGAGGAGATGGGGAGCCGGATGGGAACGCGGAAACCGCGGAACCCGCTCAGCCGCGAGCGCGTCCTGGTCAGCGCGATCGCCCTGGTCGACGCCGAGGGGATGGCGGCGCTCACGATGCGCCGGCTCGCCGCCGAACTCGGTGTCGAGGCGATGTCGCTCTACCACCACCTGCCCGGCAAGGGCGGGCTGCTCGACGGCCTCGTGGACGCTGTCGTCGCCGAGATCACCTCAGCCGCCGACCGGGCCGAGGCGGACGCGGCCCGCGCGGACTGGCGAGCCCGGCTGCGGCTGCGCTTCCTCGGCGCGCGGGCGGTCATGCTGCGGCACCCGTGGGCCCCCGCGCTGCTCACCGGCCGTCCGGCCGTCCCTGCCGGGTTGTACGTCTACTACGACGGCATCGTCGCCACACTCGTCGACGGCGGCTTCTCGTACCGGATCGCCCACCGGGCGCTGCACGCCTTCGGCAGCCTGGCGCTCGGCTTCTCGCAGGAGGTGTTCCAGCCGTCGGCGGGTGAGGAGACCGACGCGGAGGCCGCGGAGGCCGAGATGGTGGCGCTGGCCGAACGGCTGCCGCACCTGGCCGCCATGGTCGCCGCCGAGACGCACGACGCGGCGGACCCGACGCTCGGGTGGTGCGACAGCCAGACCGAGTTCGAGTTCACCCTCGACCTGCTCTTCGACGGCCTGGAGCGACACCTGCCGAGCTGACGCACCGGCGGATTCGGGCGGCGCACGCCGGGTACCAGAACGGCATGACTGACCCGGTTGAGCTGTCCGAACTGCACGCCGGAGGCGCCGACCCCGACGACGTCACCCCGGACGAGCCGCACGCCCACCTGGACGGCACCGACGAGAACTCACCAGCGGAGTTCGGCCTACCCATCGACGGCACGGCACCGGCCGAGGAGAACCCCGCCCAGCGGTGAGTGGAACGTCATGGGTGTCAAACGGGTGCGGAGACACCCATGGCGTTCCATCCGAGGGCGGCAAAGGCCGAGCGCTAGTTGGGCAGGGCGGCGAGGCCGGCCAGCAGTTCCCACCGCTCGGCCTCGGTCAGCGCCGCGTACGCCGGTTCGTCGCGGCGGTCGGTGTCCGCCTCGATCGCCGCGCGTTGCGGGCCGTCCGGCAGCGTGCGGATCTCGTCGGCGGTCAGCCCGGCGGCCCGCCACGCGGCCCGGTGCGCGTCGGCGCGGTGATGCCGCAGCGAGCCCAGCCGGGTGACGAGCAGCAGCGCCGGGGAGGCGCCCGCCGGCTCGTACGGCGGGGACATCGCCCGGAACACCGGCCCGCCGGTGGCCTGCGCGTGCGTCAGCACCCGGCCGACCAGGTCGGCGAGGCGGGGCACGATGCTCAGCCCGGGCAGCATGGTCCACTGTTCCTCGGCGGCCTCACCGGTGGCCCGCTGGGCGAACAGCGTCAGCTCGCGGCCCAGGTCGGTGAGGTGCCAGGCGCCCTCGGTGTCCCGGACGACGACACCCTGCTCCAGCTCCTCGGCCATGCTGCCGGACGTGTAGACCAGGCCGTCGGCCAGCGCCTCGGCGGGCATCGGCCGGGCCAGCACACCGGAAAAGAAGCTGTTCTCCGCGCCGAGTGTGCAGCCGCGTTCGGCGTAGAACGCCTCCATCCGGGCGCGGGCTCCCCAGCGGGCGCCCACGTAGACCCGGTCGATCGCCGGGCGGACCAGTCGCGCGTAGCTCACCGTCGTCTCCACGCCGACGGACCCTACCGACGCGGGGGTGTTAAGAAGGGCCCCCTCCTCTACCGGAGGCGTTAAGAAGGGGCCCTTCCTTACGTCACTCGGGGACGCGGCGGTAGGCGCCGTCGCTGGCCGAGGTCGCCATCGACGCGTACGCGCGCAGCGCCGCCGACACCGGACGCTGCCGGTCGACAGGGGTGTACGGGCGGTCCCGCTTCTCCTCGGCCACCCGGCGCGCCTCCAGCTCGTCGGCGGGCACGTTCAGCTCGATCGACCGGCCCGGAATGTCGATGACGATCTCGTCGCCGTCGCGGACCAGCGCGATCAGTCCGCCGGAGGCCGCCTCCGGGGAGACGTGCCCGATGGACAGGCCGGAGGTGCCGCCGGAGAACCGGCCGTCGGTCAGCAGCGCGCAGGAACGGCCCAGCCCACGGCCCTTGAGGAACGAGGTGGGGTAGAGCATCTCCTGCATGCCGGGGCCGCCCTTCGGGCCCTCGTACCGGATCACCACCACGTCCCCGGCGACGATCTCCTTGGCGAGGATCGCGGTCACCGCGTCGTCCTGCGACTCGTAGACCTTGGCCGGTCCGCGGAACGTCAGGCACTCCTCGGGCACACCGGCGGCCTTCACCACGCAGCCGGCCGGCGCGAGGTTGCCGTGCAGGATGGCCAGTCCGCCGTCCGCGCTGTACGCGTGCTCCCGGTCCCTGATGCAGCCGCCGGCCGCGTCGGTGTCCAGCGACGACCAGCGGTTGGTGGTGGAGAACGGCTCGGTGGTGCGCACCCCGCCCGGCGCGGCGTGGAACAGCTCGACCGCCTCTGGGTTGGCCGAGCCGCCCCGGACGTCCCAGTCGGCCAGCCATCTGTCCAGGGTGGGGGAGTGCACCGCGCGCACGTCGCGGTGCAGCAGCCCGGCGCGGTCCAGTTCGCCGAGGATGGCCGGGATGCCGCCGGCCCGGTGCACGTCCTCCATGTGGTACTGGGGCGAGTTCGGGGCGACCTTGGCCAGGCAGGGCACCCGGCGGGAGATCGCGTCGATGTCGGCGACGCCGAAGTCCAGTTCCGCCTCGCGGGCGGCGGCGAGCAGGTGCAGCACGGTGTTCGTGGAGCCGCCCATCGCCACGTCGAGGGCGATCGCGTTCTCGAACGCCGCCCGGCCGGCGATCGAGCGCGGTAGCACCGAGGTGTCGTCGTTCTCGTACCACTGCTTGGCGATCTCCACGACGGTGCGCCCGGCCTCGACGAACAGCGACCGCCGCGCGGCGTGGGTGGCGAGCGTCGACCCGTTGCCGGGCAGCGCCAGGCCGATCGCCTCGGTGAGGCAGTTCATCGAGTTGGCGGTGAACATGCCGGAGCAGGAGCCGCAGGTCGGGCACGCGGAGCGCTCGATCTCGCGGAGCTGGTCGTCGCTGACCGCCTCGTTCGAGGAGGCGATCATGGCGTCGATCAGGTCGATCTTGCTGTGCACCACGCCCTCGATCGCCACCGTCTTGCCGGCCTCCATCGGGCCGCCGGAGACGAAGACGGTCGGGATGTTGAGCCGCAGCGCGGCCAGCAGCATCCCCGGGGTGATCTTGTCGCAGTTGGAGATGCAGACCAGGGCGTCCGCGCAGTGCGCGTTGACCATGTACTCCACCGCGTCGGCGATCAACTCCCGGCTGGGCAGCGAGTAGAGCATGCCGCCGTGGCCCATGGCGATGCCGTCGTCCACGGCGATCGTGTTGAACTCCCGGCCGACGCCGCCGGCCTCGGCCACCGCGTCGGCGACCAGGCCGCCGAGGTCCTTGAGGTGGACGTGACCGGGTACGAACTGGGTGAAACTGTTGGCGATGGCGACGATCGGCTTGCCGAAGTCGTCGTCGGTCATCCCGGTGGCCCGCCACAGGGCCCGGGCACCGGCCATCGTCCGACCGTGGGTGGAGGTCCTCGACCGCAGCTCAGGCATGACAACCAGTCTGACACCATCCGCGCCGCGATCCCCCGGCGCGCACCCTGTGTCCCAACAGTTGCACACCCGGTGCCCCACGGGGGGCGCTCATCCGGCAGAGTTGACGCGTGCAGTCGTCCCCGGGGATGGTCACCGTCGCGGTGTTGAGCGGGATCGCCGCGGCTGGTGCCGCCGTGCTGCTCGCCGCGTCGGTGCGTCACCGCACCGGCCCTCGCCGCCCGGCCCACCTGCTGCTCGCGGTCGCCGCCGGTGCCGCCCTGTTCAGCCTCCTGGTCGGTCTCGGCGGCCTGCTGGCCGCCGGTGACCACTGGGCGCACCGGCAGGGCCAGCGGACCGGGTGGGCGGTCCTCGTCGCCGCCGGTACGACGCTCGCCGCGCTCGGCCTCGGCGCCGCCGTGCTGCGCCTGCCCGGCGCGGCCGCGACCCGGGCCGCCACCGCCCGGCTGCTGCTCGACGGCCTGATCATGGGCAGCGCGCTCTGGTTCGTCGGCTGGGTGGCGTTCAGCGAGCCGACCCGGCTGCTCGGCGACGCCACCCCCGTCGCCTGCCTGCCGATCGTGCTGGCCACCGTGAGCGCGGCGCTCACCACCGGGCTCACCGTGATCGTCGTGCTCCGGGTCGCGCCGCCGCGCGGGTGGCTCACGCTGCTCGCCGCCGGCGCGGTAGCGGTGACGGCCGGCGGGCTGGGCGTGTCGGCAGGGCTCTGTCAGGCCGGCCCGGGCATGGTGCTCACCGGCGCGGTGCTGACCGCCGCCGGCCTGCTGGCCACCGCCGTGGCCGGGCGCCGCGCCGACCTGACACAGCTCGACGTCGACTTCATCCGCCGCGACGGCGAGTACGCCTTCGTGCCGATGTTCGCCATGGCCGCCTCCGCGATCTACCACCTGGTGCAGGGCGGCGGGTTCGACGGGTACGCGATCGTGGCCGGCACCGTCGAGGGGTTCGCCCTGGTGACCCGGCAATATCTGGCCCTCAACGACGTCCGCGGCTACGCGATCCGGCTGGCCGAGCGGGAGGCACACTTCCGCGAGCTGGCGCACACCGACCCGCTGACCGGGCTGGCGAACCGGCGCGGGCTGCTGCGTGCCCTGCACCGCAGTGCCGAGTCGGGCATGCCGTGCGTGCTGCTCGGGCTCGACCTCGACGGCTTCAAGAACGTCAACGACATGCGTGGGCACGACGTCGGCGACGCGGTGCTGATCGAGGTGGGGCGGCGGCTGCGGGGCAACCTGCGCCCGGGTGACCTGGCGGCCCGGCTCGGCGGCGACGAGTTCGCGGTGCTGATGCACGGATCGGCCGAGCCCGGCCCGGTCGCCGACCGCCTGCTCGGGGTGCTCGGCCGCCCGTACGAGCAGGGGGACGGTCCGGTCTTCCTGTCGGTGAGCATCGGGGTGGCCGCCGGGCAGGGGGAGCAGGACGTCGAGCTGCTGCTGCGCAACGCCGACCTGGCGCTGCGCTACGCCAAGCAGCGGGGCAAGAACCGGATCGAGCGCTACGACGCCACGTACGACCAGTTGCTGAGCCGGCGGACCCGGATGGAGCACGAGCTGCGCGGCGCGATCGAGCGCGACGAGTTGCGGCTGGTCTTCCAGCCGGTGGCCTCGCTGCCGTCGGTGCGGCCGGTCGGCGCGGAGGCGCTGCTGCGGTGGCGGCACCCGGAGCTGGGCAACGTCCGGCCGGACGAGTTCATCCCGCTCGCCGAGGAGTGCGGGATGATCGCCAAGCTCGGCGCGTGGGTGCTGCACCAGGCCTGCTACCAGCTCTCCCGCTGGCTGGCCGACGGGCACGACGTCTGGGTGTCGGTGAACGTGTCGCCGCGCGAGCTGCACGCCCCGGAGTACGTGGTCCAGGTCGCCGAGGCGCTGCGCGCGCACCACGTGCCGCCGCAGCGGCTGGTGCTGGAGGTGACCGAGCACGCGGTCGCCACCGACCTGGACGAGCTGATCCGGCGGCTCACCGCGCTGCGGCTGACCGGCGTCCGGATCGCGCTCGACGACTTCGGCGCCGGCTACTCGTCGCTCGGCCAGCTCCGGCGGCTGCCGATCGACATCCTCAAGATCGACCACAGTCTGGTCGCCGAGCACGAGCCGGTACGGCCGATCGGACGGGACGGCCCGGCGTTCGCCCCGATGGTCGACATCGTCATGCGCCTGGGCCACCAGCTGGGGCTGGAGGTGATCGCCGAGGGCGTCACCAACCCGGCCGAGCTGGCCGCCGTGGTGGCCGCCGGCTGCCGGTTCGGCCAGGGCGCGCTGTTCGGCTGGGGCGTACCGGCCGAGCACCTGGAGGCGATGCTGGAGGCGGCCACGGCACCCGGCAACCGGCACACCGCGATGCCGCCGGTGCCGCCGCCCGCGCCGGCGCGCGCCCCGTCGCCGCTGCTGCACCGGCTGCGCAACAACCCGCCCGCCCCGCGTCCCTCGATGGAGGGATCTTCGCAGGTGGCGCCGGGCGCCCAGGGGGTGCCGGCGGCCGACACGCCCACGTCCGTGAACCAGAATGTGGGATCAGTTGACTCATCGCGTGAGATGCGTCAGGCTTAGCCGCATGTCGTCGAACCGGTCGCCGCGAGTACTTACCTGAGCGCACTCTTCCACCGAGAGTGCGCTGGCCCCGTGCATCCTGCACGTGGGCTTTTTTGTTGCCGTCGGACCATCGCCGGGACCTCCCCGTCCCATCCTGAGAAGCGCGTCACCCACTCACTTCCGAAGGCTTGAACCGCCATGACGAGACCCACGCCAGAGACCCTCGCCCACTCCGCCCGCCGTGCCCGCTCCGGCACCGGCGCGGCCGGTGACTCCGACCCCGCCGCCCGCCCCGGCCGTACCGTTCCGGGGGCCGCCTCCACCGAGACGCCCGTACGGGAGGCCGCCACCGCGCAGGTCTCGGGCGCCGGTTCGCTCGTGCGGTCGCTCGAGGCGCTCGGCGTCGACGTGGTCTTCGGCATCCCGGGCGGCGCGATCCTGCCCGCCTACGACCCGCTCTACGACTCCTCGGTCCGGCACATCCTGGTCCGCCACGAGCAGGGCGCGGGGCACGCGGCCACCGGCTACGCGCAGGCCACCGGCCGGGTCGGCGTCTGCATCGCCACCTCCGGGCCGGGCGCGACGAACCTGGTGACCCCGATCGCCGACGCGTACATGGACTCCGTCCCGATGGTGGCGATCACCGGGCAGGTGGCGCGGCCGTCGATCGGCACCGACGCCTTCCAGGAGGCCGACATCCAGGGCATCACGCTGCCCATCACCAAGCACAACTTCCTGGTGCAGACCGCCGACGAGATCCCTCGCGTGCTGGCCGAGGCGTTCCACCTGGCCGCGACCGGCCGGCCCGGCCCGGTGCTCGTCGACATCCCGAAGGACGTGCTCCAGGCGCCGGCGACCTTCTCCTGGCCGCCCACGCTCGACCTGCCCGGCTACCGGCCGACGCTGCACCCGCACGGCAAGCAGATCCGCGAGGCGGCCCGGCTGATGACCGGCGCCCGCCGCCCGGTCCTCTACGTCGGCGGCGGCGTGCTCAAGGCCGGCGCCACCGAGGGGCTGCGCAAGCTGGCCGAGCAGACCGGCATCCCCGTGGTCACCACGCTGATGGCGCTGGGCGCGTTCCCCGACTCGCACCGCCAGCACCTCGGCATGCCCGGCATGCACGGCACCGTCGCCGCGGTGTACGGCCTCCAGAAGGCCGACCTGATCGTGGCGCTGGGCGCCCGCTTCGACGACCGGGTGACCGGCCGGCTCGACTCGTTCGCGCCGGACGCGACAGTCGTGCACGCCGACATCGACCCGGCCGAGATCGGCAAGAACCGGCACGCCGACGTCCCGATCGTGGGTGACGCGCGGCATGTGATCGACGAGCTGATCGCCGCCGTCACCGCCGAGCAGGCCGCCCACCCGGCGGCCGACCTGACCGACTGGTGGGCCCAGCTCGACGACCTGCGCGAGCGGTACCCGCTGGGCTTCGAGGAGCCGGCCGACGGCACGCTCTCCCCGCAGTACGTGATCAAGCGGCTGGGCGAGATCGCCGGCCCGGACGCCGTCTACGTGGCGGGCGTCGGCCAGCACCAGATGTGGGCCAGCCAGTTCATCTCGTACGAGAAGCCGCACACCTGGCTCAACTCCGGCGGCCTGGGCACCATGGGCTACGCCGTCCCGGCTGCGATGGGCGCCAAGGTCGGCAAGCCGGACACCACTGTGTGGGCGGTCGACGGCGACGGTTGTTTCCAGATGACCAACCAGGAGCTGGCGACCTGCGCGCTGGAGGGTATCCCGATCAAGGTCGCCGTGATCAACAACGGCAACCTGGGCATGGTGCGGCAGTGGCAGACCCTGTTCTACGGGGAGCGCTACTCCAACACCGAGCTGGGTACGCACAAGCACCGCATCCCGGACTTCGTCAAGCTCGCCGAGGCGCTCGGCTGCGTCGGGCTGCGCTGCGAGAACGCCGCCGACGTGGACAAGACCATCGAGGCGGCCATGGCGATCGACGACGCGCCGGTGGTCATCGACTTCGTGGTCGGCAAGGACGCGATGGTCTGGCCGATGGTCGCCGCCGGCACCAGCAACGACGAGATCATGTTCGCGCGGGGCGTGCGTCCCGCCTTCGACGAGGACGAGCTCTAAATGACGATGCACACGCTGTCCGTGCTGGTGGAGAACAAGCCGGGTGTCCTGGCCCGGGTCTCCGGGCTGTTCTCCCGGCGCGGGTTCAACATCGACAGCCTCGCCGTGGGCGAGACGGAGAACCCGGACGTCTCCCGCATCACCATCGTGGTCAACGCCGAGTCCTCGCCGCTGGAGCAGGTGACCAAGCAGCTCAACAAGCTGGTCAACGTACTCAAGATCGTGGAGCTGGACCCGCAGGTGTCGGTGGCGCGGGAGCTGCTCCTGGTCAAGGTCCGCGCGGACCGCACGGCCCGCGCCCAGGTGCTGGAGACGGTCGGCCTGTTCCGCGCCCGGGTGGTCGACGTCGCGCCGGACACGCTGACCATCGAGGCCACCGGCACGCCGGACAAGCTCGACGCGCTGCTGCGCGACCTGGAGCCGTTCGGCATCAAGGAGATGGTCCAGTCCGGCACCGTGGCCATCGGGCGGGGTTCCCGGGCCATCACCGCCGGCCCGGCCCTGCGCGCCGCCTGATCCGTACCCACATGTTTTTCGACGGGCCGACGGGCACCGCCGTACGAAAGGGAAGTCAATGAGCGTTGAGGTGTTCTACGACGACGACGCCGACCTGGGCCTGATCCAGGGCCGCACGGTCGCCGTGATCGGGTACGGCAGCCAGGGCCACGCGCACGCGCTGTCGCTGCGCGACTCCGGCGTCGACGTGGTGATCGGCCTGCCCGCCGGGTCGAAGAGCCGGCCGAAGGCCGAGGAGCAGGGCCTGCGCGTGCTCACGCCCGCCGAGGCGGCCGCCGAGGCCGACGTGATCATGATCCTGGCGCCGGACACCGCCCAGCGTGGCCTCTACGCCGAGGCCATCGCGCCGAACCTGGCCGCGGGCAAGGCGTTGTTCTTCGGGCACGGCTTCAACATCCGGTACGGCCTGATCAAGCCCCCGGCCGACGTGGACGTGGCGATGGTCGCCCCGAAGGGCCCCGGTCACCTGGTCCGCCGCCAGTACGTCGACGGCAAGGGCGTGCCCTGCCTGGTCGCCGTCGAGCAGGACGCCAGCGGCAACGCGTTCGGCCTGGCCCTGGCGTACGCCAAGGCGATCGGCGGCACCCGGGCCGGCGCGATCCGGACC
This sequence comes from Micromonospora sp. WMMB482, assembly GCF_019038635.1. Lineage (NCBI taxonomy): Bacteria > Bacillati > Actinomycetota > Actinomycetes > Micromonosporales > Micromonosporaceae > Micromonospora > Micromonospora sp. WMMB482. The sequence continues at coordinate 3,790,186 of NZ_JAHOPD010000020.1, forward strand.
ACGTTCACCGAGGAGACCGAGACCGACCTGTTCGGCGAGCAGGCGGTGCTGTGCGGTGGCGCTGCGGCGCTGGTGCAGACCGGTTTCGAGGTGCTCACCGAGGCCGGCTACGCGCCCGAGGTGGCCTACTTCGAGTGCCTGCACGAGCTGAAGTTGATCGTCGACCTGATGTACGAGGGCGGCATCGCCCGGATGCGCTACAGCATCTCCGACACCGCCGAGTACGGCGACCTGTCCCGCGGCCCGCGCGTCATCGACTCCCGCGTCAAGGAGGAGATGCGCAAGATCCTCGGCGAGATCCAGTCCGGCGAGTTCGCCCGCGAGTGGGTGGCCGAGGACGAGGCCGGCCGGCCGAACTTCGCCAAGTGGCGGGCCGAGGGCGCGGCGCACCCGATCGAGGAGACCGGGCAGAAGCTGCGCGCCATGATGAGCTGGGTCGACCGGCCGATCACCGAGACCGCCTGAGCCTCCCCGCGTGCGGCCCGCGACCCGACGCTCTCCCCGGCGTCGGGCCGCGGGCCGCCGTCCGTTCACGTGCTGGGACACGGTGAGTAACGCCTCGTCCCGCGGCGCCCGGTGAACGGGGGATGTCGGGCGTGCGACGGGCCTGTGTGAGGGCCCTCACCCCGCAGTCCGGGACACGCCGGGCGGACGGCCCCCTACCATCCTTGGTGTGGTGCCCGAGCGCACCCGACGGCCGTGGCACGGATCGGCGCAGGGCGCAGCGCGGCGCCCCGGCGTCCCAGGCCGAACCATTACCGAGCGTCTACGAGGACCGATGAATCCTGTCGTACTGATCGCCGAAGAACTCGCCCCCGCCGCCATCGAGGTGCTCGCGCACGACTTCGACGTGCGCCACGTGGACGGCACCGACCGCCCCGCTCTGCTCTCCGCACTCTCCGAGGCCGACGCGGTGATCGTACGCAGCGCCACCCAGATCGACGCCGAGGCGATCGCCGCCGCGCCGCGGCTGAAGGTGGTCGCCCGGGCCGGCGTCGGCCTGGACAACGTCGAGGTGCCGGCCGCCACCGCCCGGGGCGTCATGGTCGTCAACGCGCCCACCTCGAACATCGTCTCCGCCGCCGAGCAGGCCGTCGCGCTGCTGCTGGCCGTGGCTCGCAACACCGCCAGCGCCAGCGCCGCGCTCAAGGCCGGCGAGTGGAAGCGGTCCAAGTACACCGGCGTGGAGATCCAGGGCAAGACCGTGGGCGTGGTCGGCCTCGGCCGCATCGGCGTGCTCTTCGCGTCCCGCATCGCCGCGTTCGGCACCCGGCTGATCGCGTACGACCCGTACATCCAGCCGGCCCGTGCCGCGCAGCTCGGCGTCCGCCTGGTCGGGCTGGAGGAGCTGCTGCGGGAGAGCGACTTCATCTCGATCCACCTGCCGAAGACGCCGGAGACGGTCGGCCTGATCGGCGAGAAGGAGCTGGCGATCGTCAAGCCGGGCGTCCGGATCGTCAACGCCGCCCGCGGCGGCCTGGTCGACGAGCAGGCGCTCGCCGACGCGATCGCGGAGGGCCGGGTCGCCGGCGCCGGCGTCGACGTGTACGCCAAGGAGCCGTGCACCTCCTCGCCGCTGTTCGCCTTCGACAACGTGGTGGCCACCCCGCACCTGGGCGCCTCCACCAACGAGGCGCAGGACAAGGCCGGTCTCGCGGTGGCCAAGAGCGTCAAGCTGGCGCTCCAGGGCGAGTTCGTCCCGGACGCGGTGAACGTGCAGGCCGGCGGTGTGGTCGCCGAGGACGTCCGTCCGCTGCTGCCGCTGGCCGAGCGGCTGGGCCGGGCGTTCACCGCCCTGGCCGGCGGGGTGGCCGCCAGCGTCACCGTCGAGGTGCGGGGCGAGATCGCCGCCCACGACGTGTCGGTGCTCAAGCTCGCCGCGACCAAGGGGCTGTTCAGTTCCGTGGTCGAGGAGCAGGTCACCTACGTCAACGCGCCGCACCTGGCCGCCGAGCGGGGCGTCGAGGTCACGCTCGCCACGCCGGGCGAGACCGTCGACCACCCGAACCTGGTGACGGTGCGCGGGGCGCTGCCGGACGGGCGTACCGTCCGCGTCTCCGGCACCGTGGCGCACACCGGCACCCGCGACGTGTTCAAGCTGACCGAGGTGGACGGTTTCGACGTGGAGATCGGCGCGGAGGGCATCCTGCTCTTCCTGCGCTACGCCGACCGGCCCGGCGTGGTCGGCACCGTCGGCACGCTGCTCGGCGAGGCCGGCGTCAACATCGCCGCCATGCAGGTGGCCCGCCGCGAGGCCGGGGGCGAGACGCTGATGACGCTCACCGTCGACCAGGCGCTCGGCGCCGACCTGCTCACCTCCGCCGCCGACTCGATCGGTGCGGTCGCGGCCAGCGCGGCCGACCTGCGCGACGTGTAGTCCGGACAGGACACATCGGGGCCCGGCCGGTTTCGGCCGGGCCCTTCGCCGTCCCCGGTGGGTCAGGAGCGGACGCGGGCCGGTGGCGGGTAGACCGAGCTGCCGTCGAAGAGCATCAGGTCGTGCTCGCCCGCCAGCCGCTCGATGTCCAGCAGAACCTGGTCCGGGCAGGTCGGATGCAGCTTCATCTCGATGTGGTCGGCGGCCGTGTGCAGCGGCGCCACCTCCCACGGCGTACCGGGCCGGGCCGGGCGGTCCGGGTAGGTCGCCGTGATCGCCCGGTAGAAGGCGACGAGTCGCGGGTCGGGGTGCTGCTCGCCGTGCCGGCCCTCGCGGCACTGCTGCACCGCCGCCCGCACCTGCTCCGGTGCCGCCCCGTTCGGCAGGGCCCACACGCTCAGATCGAAACTCACGGCGGACAGCGTGCCATCTCGGGCCCGGCCCGTCACCTCTGCCCCACCGGGCGTTCACCGCTGATTGCCGACATCGTTCACCCGGCGTCCGCTGTGGAGACTCTTGCGTCGAGTTGCGTCGATTCGCTAGCGTACCGATGCGGTTTCCGCTGAGTCGATCCCCGGCCCGTCTTCGGGTGGCGCGGTCGGGCACACGGCCCCTCGGCCCGCACCCCTCGATTGCGCGAGCCACGCGCACTCGTCGCTGACCGGCCCTCACGGTCGTTGCCGAGACCGTGGGGGCCGATCGCGCTCCCCGCCGAGCCGCAGATCAGCGCCGGTGGTGCGCGAACAGGGGGCGACTCAGCGCCGGTGGTGCGCGAACAGGGGGCGGTAGTCCGCGTCGTGGCGGAACCAGGCCAGCCCGGCCGGTCCGGCGGCGTACAGGGCGGTGGCGTAGGCGTCGGCGACCGCGAGGTTCGGGCCGAGCACGGTGGCGGCCACCAGCCGGTCGGTCGGCTCGCCGGTGTGCGGGTCGATGACGTGCCCGCGCCGGCCGGTGACGCCGGACGTGCCGACCGCGCCCGTCGTCATCTCCAGCACCACAGGTGTCCGGCGGGTGTCGGTGGGGTGGTGCACAGCGACGCGCCACGGTCCGCCGTGCGCCGCGTGTCCGCGTACCGTCAGGTCGGCGCCGCTGAGCACGGCGTAGTCGTGGATGCCGGCGGCGCGCAACCGCGCCGCGGCCCGCTCCACCGCCCAGCCGCCGAGCAGGCCGCCGGGGTCGAACCCGCCGGGCACGGCCCAGGCGTCGAACCAGCCGTCGGTGGCCGCCCGCATCGCGGCGCAGAGGTCGATCAGATCGGCCAGCGGGGGGTACGAGTCGGGGCTGATCTCGTCGCGGCGCAGCCGGGAGACGAGGCTGTCCGGCCGGTTCGGGCCGTAGGTGAGGTCGACGGCGCGCAGCTCGGCGACGGCGTCGCGCAGCGCCTCGCTGACCGCCCGGTGGCCGAACCACTCCGGTGCGTTGAGCAGCACCGTGTAGTCGGCGGTCGAGGTGGCGACTGTGTGCCGGACGCTGATCCGGCCGGACGCCGCGGCGCCGGACCGCTCGACGCGGTGGTTCGTGGCGCCCAGGTGCAGGTCCGGCCGGGCCGGGCGGAACGCGGACTGGTCGACCCATCGGGTACGCGGCTGTTCGTCAGCCCAGTGGGCCCGCCGGTGCTCGATCCGCATGACACCTGCCCCCTCGGTGGCCGCCGCTGCGTCGCGGCGGTGCCGGATTCCGGGCCCCCGTCGACCCGTTACCTCGACCCTAAGCAGTGGAGATGACCGCGCCATGAATGTCGGCTGGGAGCCTCCTGTGATTCATCGTCCCAGATTATGGAAGATTCGTACCGGAGGCCGGGACGGCGACGTACGGTTGCGCCTGACGACGAGACGAGGAGCCTCAGGTGGCACACATCGCGGTGGTGGCCGGTGACGGCATCGGACCCGAGGTGGTCGCGCAGGCCCGCAAGGTCCTCGACGCGGTGGTGCCCGGGATCGAGGCCACCGAGTACGACCTGGGCGCGGCGCGCTATCACCGCACCGGCGAGGTGCTGCCCGGCTCCGTCCTCGACGAGCTGGCCGGTCACGACGCCATCCTGCTCGGCGCGGTGGGCGACCCGACCGTGCCGCCGGGGGTGCTGGAGCGCGGTCTGCTGCTCAAGCTCCGGTTCGCCTTCGACCAGTACGTCAACCTGCGCCCGTCCCGGCTCTGGCCCGGCGTGGCCGGTCCGCTCGCCGCGGTCAAGCCCGGCGAGGTCGACCTCGTGGTGGTCCGCGAGGGCACCGAGGGGCTGTACGCGGGCGCCGGCGGCGCGCTGCACCGGGACACCCCGGCCGAGGTGGCCACCGAGGAGAGCCTGAACACCCGGCACGGCGTCGAGCGGGTGATCCGCGACGCGTTCGCCCGGGCCGGCCGCCGGGAGCGGCGCAAGGTCACGCTCGTGCACAAGACGAACGTGCTCACCCACGCCGGGTCGCTCTGGGCGCGCGCCTTCGCCGCGGTGGCCGCCGAGCACCCGGACGTGACCACCGAGTACCAGCACGTCGACGCCGCCGCGATGTTCCTGGTGACCAACCCGTCCCGGTACGACGTGGTGGTCACCGACAACCTGTTCGGCGACATCCTCACCGACATCGCCGCCGCCGTGACCGGTGGCATCGGGCTGGCGGCCAGCGGCTGCATCAACCCCGAGGGGCGCTACCCGTCGATGTTCGAGCCGGTGCACGGTTCCGCGCCGGACATCGCCGGCCAGGGCGTCGCCGACCCGGTCGCCGCCGTGCTGTCCGCCGCGCTGCTGCTGGACCAGCTCGGCCACGCCGACGCCGCCGCCCGGGTCACCGCCGCGGTCGGCACCGAGCTGGCCGGGCGTACGCCGGGCGCGCCGGTGCGCACCGAGGAGGTCGGCGACCGGCTCGCCGCGCTCTCCGTAGCCTGACCGGGCCGACCTCCCTGGCGGCCCGGTACCGGGCCGCCAGACCCGTCACCGGGCCCACCCGACCGTCCGGCGCGTCGCATCCGCCGGAGCGGAGCTATCCGCTGAACGACCGTTCGGGGTAAGTTTCTGGCACCAGTGACGTCGGCGTGCGATCCCGCGCGCCGTGAACCCGCAGGGAGGTCAGCGCGATGAGCGGTGGTGACAAGCTCGATTTCGAGATCCGTCCGAATCCCGCGCCGGTAACCGCCGCCGACCGGGCCGCCCTGCTGGCGAACCCGGGCTTCGGCCGGGTCTTCACCGATCACATGGTCACGATCCGCTACGCCGAGGGCAAGGGCTGGTACGACGCCCGCCTGGAGGCGCGGGCGCCGATCCCGATGGACCCGGCCGCGGCGGTGCTGCACTACGCGCAGGAGATCTTCGAGGGGCTGAAGGCGTATCGCACCGGTGACGCGGTGACGATGTTCCGCCCGGAGGCCAACGCGGCCCGGTTCAACGCGTCGGCCCGCCGGCTGGCCATGCCGGAGCTGCCGGAGGAGACGTTCGTGGAGTCGCTGCGCCGGCTGGTCGAGATCGACCAGGCGTGGATCCCCGAGCACGAGGACGCCAGCCTCTACCTGCGTCCGTTCATGTTCGCCAGCGAGGTCTTCCTCGGGGTCCGCCCGGCCAACGAATACCTCTACTGCGTGATCGCCTCGCCCGCCGGTGCGTACTTCGCCGGCGGCGTGAAGCCGGTGACGGTGTGGGTCTCGCCGGACTACACCCGGGCCGCGCCCGGCGGCACCGGCGCGGCGAAGTGCGGCGGCAACTACGCCGCCTCGCTGGCGGCCCAGGCCGAGGCGATCGAGGCCGGCTGCGACCAGGTGGTGTTCCTGGACGCGGTGCAGCGGCGGTACGTCGACGAGCTGGGCGGCATGAACGTCTTCTTCGTCTACGACGACGGCAGCATCGTCACCCCGCCGCTGGGCGGCACGATCCTGCCGGGCATCACCCGTGACGCGATCCTCACGCTGGCCGCCGAGGCCGGGCACGAGGTGCGGGAGGCGCCGGTCAGCTTCGACGACTGGCGGGCCGACGCGGCGAGCGGGCGGCTGCGCGAGGTGTTCGCCTGCGGCACCGCAGCGGTGATCACCCCGATCGGCGGCGTGCGCTTCCCCGACGGCGAGTTCCTCATCGGTGGCGGCGAGCCGGGTCAGGCCACCATGGCGTTGCGGCAGAAGCTCGTCGACATCCAGCGTGGCCGCGCCGCCGACTCGCACGGCTGGGTCACCCGAGTCCTCTGACGCCCTCCCGCGGTGATCAAGGAGTTTGCGTCCGGTTCCGGCGTGGACGAGGACACAAACTCCTTGATCACCGCCAGGCAGGGCCAGGGCGGGGCGGGACGGGGCCGGATCAGTCCAGGAGGTGGGTGCGGAGGGACTCCAGCTGCGCCTCGGTGACGCCGGCGTGGGTCAGGTATCCCTCGATCGAGCCGTAGCCGGTGCGCAGCTCGGCGAGGAACAGCTCCATCGCCTCGGCCGGTGATTCCAGGAACGGCGGCGGCGGTTCCTCCGCGTCCGGCAGCGTGGCGCGTACCCAGGCGGCGAAGCGCTGCGACGCGGCGGTGCTGAGCGCGTAGTCGGCGACCACGTCCTCGTCGGGCACCCCGAGCACGGTCAGCGTGAGCGCGCAGACGATGCCGGTGCGGTCCTTGCCGGCGACGCAGTGCACCACCACCGGAGCGTTGGCGCTGTCCGCGATCAGCCCGACCGCCTCGGCGAGCCCGGCGGTGCCGGTACGCGCCAGGTCGGCGTAGCGGTCGGCCAGGTAGCGGGCCAGGCTGACGCTTGAGGAGTCGAACCGGTTGGCGCCCCAGTCGGCGTGCTCGGGGTGGATGTGCCGGTAGGTCAGGCCGTCGTAGTCGGGCACCCGCCCGTCGCGTTCCACCTCGGACGGCCGGCGCAGGTCGATGACGGTACGGATGCCGAGCGCGGTGAACGCCGCCCGGTCGGTGTCGTCGATGCGGTGCAGCGAGTCGGAGCGGTAGAGCCGGCCGCGGCGGACGGTGCGCCCGTCGCGAGCGGGGTACCCGCCGACGTCGCGGAAGTTGAACAGGGCGGGGAAGGGGCTCTCCGGGGCGTCCACAGCTGACACGGTAACGGCCGGCGGGGCGTTCGCACGTCCCCGCCGGCCGTCGCCGAGGTGTCAGATGCGCGGCGGTACGTCCGGCGGCAGCGCCGAGTGCTTCTCGCCGTAGTAGCCGCCGAGCCGGTCCCGGTAACCCGGGTCGGCGTGGCTGGACTCGTCGTACTCCGGGGCGGCCTTGATCTGGTCCTTCTCCCGGTCGACGTGCACGGTGCGGGCGTCGTGGTCGACGTGGTTGACGGTCCCGGCCGGGAGCATCACCTTCTTGCCGAAGATCCACGGCCCGGTGTCCACGACCAGGTAGCTGTCGTCCACCTCGTGGCTCGCCCGGTCGATCTTGCCGATGGCGCCGTCGGTGGCCTCGACCTTGTATCCGGTCAGGTCGGCGCTCGCGACGCCTGCCTCGTCCCGGTAGCGCCAAGGGTCGAAGGCGCCCCCGGGAGCGCCGCCGGCGACCGTGCCCCGGCCGTCGTCGAGGATCGGCTCGGTGCCGCCGTGCGTGGCGCGCGGGTCCAGTCCGTCCATGTGCGGCCTCCCGTCCTCCAGGGCCGCGGCCGTCGCGGCGCCGTCGTCAGTCGGGAGGGTTACCCACCCTGGCCGGGCACCAACCCGTCGAAGGGCGGCCCGCCGACGCCGGAGGGCCGGCGCCACGGTGGTGACGCCGGCCCCTCGGGTCGTCGGCCCGCGCGGTGCCGGTCGGGCGCGCGCGGGCCGGTGGATCAGGCCAGTGCGGCCTCCGCGTCCAGGGTCACCGCGGCGGCGTGGACGACGGCGGCGATCCGCAGCCCCTCGTGCACCTGCTCACGGCTGAACCCGGCCGCGCGCAGCGTCTTCTCGTGCGACTCCAGGCAGACGCCGCAGCCGGTGATCGCCGAGACGGCGAGGCACCACAGCTCGAAGTCGGTCTTCTCCACGCCGGGGCGGGCGATGATCTGCATCCGCAGCCGGGCCGGCAGCGACGCGTACTGCTCGTCGCCGATCAGGTGCTTGGCCCGGTAGTAGACGTTGTTCATCGCCATGACCGCAGCCGCGCCCCTTGCCGCCTCGACCGCCTCGGGCGTGAGGTGACCGGCCGCCTCGGCGGCGATCTCCCGCAGCACCACCGGGTTGCGGGCCGCCACCGCGCAGGCCAGGGCGGTTCCCCACGCCTGCTCCGGCTTCAGCGTCGAGGTGGTGATGGTGGAGCCGAGGTTGAGCCGGATGTCCTTGGCGTACCCGGGCAGGCCCGCCTTGATCGCGTCCAGGCCCACGGTCAGGCCCCGGCGCCGGCGAGGAGCGCGTTGGCGTCGAGCGTCGCCGCACCCTTGTTCCAGTTGCACGGGCACAGCTCGTCGGTCTGGAGCGCGTCGAGCACCCGCAGCACCTCGGAGACGTTGCGGCCGACCGAACCGGCGGTCACCATGACGAACTGGATCTCGTTGTTCGGGTCCACGATGAAGGTGGCCCGCTGCGCGACACCGTCGGCGCCGAGCACGCCGCAGGCGGCGGTCAGCTCGCGCTTGATGTCGCTGAGCATCGGGAAGGGCAGCTCGCGCAGGTCCGGGTGGTCCTTGCGCCAGGCGTAGTGGACGAACTCGTTGTCGACGGAGACGCCGAGCACCTGGGCGTCCCGGTCGGCGAACTCGCCGTTGAGGCGGCCGAACTCGGCGATCTCGGTCGGGCAGACGAAGGTGAAGTCCTTCGGCCAGAAGAACACGACGCGCCACTGGCCCTCGTGGGACTTGTGGTTGATCGTCTCGAACGCCTTGTCGGCGTCGAGCGACACGCAGGCGGTGAGTTCGTACTCGGGGAAGTGGTCACCGACAGTGAGCACGGGTCCTCCTTGAGCGTGACCCGGCAGCACCGCCGGGCCAGTAACTGGATCTGTTCAAGATTCTTCCGTAGCCCCGTTTGCGCTCGTGGCGGGCGTGCCCGGGTGTGAAGGCGATCACCGGGCGGGCCGCCGTCCCGGAATATGGGTTTCGTCTCCCAAAACCGGGGGCGGAGTGGCAGAGTGCAGGTCATGACCAGCTTCGTCCTGATCATTAGCAGCTAGCGCGCCGGCCCTTCCCTCGCCGAGCGCGCAGACCTCCCGCATCCGCGGGGGGTCTTTTTGTTTGCTCCCCCAGGGCACGAGAAGAGGACTCCGATGACGTTCCAGGTGTACGACACGACGCTGCGCGACGGCGCGCAGCGCGAAGGGCTCACGTACTCGGTGGTCGACAAGCTGGCGGTGGCCCGCCTGCTGGACGACCTCGGAGTCGGCTTCATCGAGGGCGGCTGGCCGGGCGCGGTACCCAAGGACACCGAGTTCTTCCGCCGCGCCCGCACCGAACTGGAGCTGCGGCACGCGATCCTGGTCGCCTTCGGGTCCACCCGCAAGGCCGGCCTCGCGGTCGAGGACGACCCGCAGGTGCGCGGCCTGCTCGACGCACAGACCCCGGCCGTGGCCCTGGTCGCCAAGGCGGACCTGCGGCACGTGGAGCGGGCGCTGCGCACCACCGCCGAGGAGAACCTCGCCATGATCCGCGACACCGTCTCGTACCTCGTGGCGCAGGGGCGGCGTGTCTTCGTCGACGGGGAGCACTGCTTCGACGGGTTCCGGTTCGACAGCGGCTACACCTCCGCCGTCGCGGAGACCGCGCTGGCCGCCGGCGCCGAGCGGTTCGTGCTCTGCGACACCAACGGCGGCATGCTGCCCTCCCAGGTCGTCGCCGTGATCGAGAGCCTGGTGGCACGGACCGGGATCGCGCGGGAACGGCTCGGCATGCACGCGCAGAACGACACGGCCTGCGCGGTCGCGAACACGATCGCCGCGGTCGAGGCGGGCGTCCGGCACGTGCAGGGCACCGCCAACGGGTACGGCGAGCGCCCCGGCAACGCCGACATCTTCGCGATCGTCGCGAACCTCCAGCTCAAGCTGGGCATGCCCGTCCTACCGGAGGGCTGCCTGGAACAGATGGTGCGGGTCTCGCACGCCATCTCCGAGATCGCCAACATCGCCCCCGACACCCACCAGGCCTACGTCGGGGCCGCCGCCTTCGCCCACAAGGCGGGGCTGCACGCGAGCGCGATCAAGGTCGACCCGTTGCTCTACAACCACGTGGAACCCGCCGTGGTGGGCAACGACATGCGGATCCTGGTGACCGAGATGGCCGGCCGGGCCAGCATCGAGCTCAAGAGCCGCGAGCTCGGTCTGGACCTGGCCGGCCATCCGGACGCCCTGTCCCGGGTCACCGGGCGGGTCAAGGAGCTGGAGGCCGACGGCTGGTCGTTCGAGGCCGCCGACGCCTCGTTCGAGCTGCTGGTCCGCTCCGAGCTGCCTGATGCCGCGCCGGCCCGGCCGTTCACGCTGGAGTCGTACCGCGTGATCGTCGAGCACCGCGAGGACGGCGCCGTGGTCTCCGAGGCGACGGTGAAGATCCGGGTACGCGGCGAGCGGGTGATCGCCACCGCCGAGGGCAACGGCCCGGTCAACGCGCTGGACGAGGCGCTGCGGGTGGGCCTGGCCCGGCACTACCCGGAGCTGCGCGACTTCGAGCTGGCCGACTACAAGGTCCGCATCCTGGAGGGCAGCCACGGCACCGGCGCGGTCACGCGCGTGCTGGTGGAGACCGCCGGCGCCGGCCGCGACTGGACCACAGTGGGCGTGCACCCGAACGTGGTCGAGGCGAGCTGGCACGCCCTGGTCGACGCGCTCACCTACGGACTGGACCGGGCCCGGGTGGCGGACGCGAGCGCGGCCTGACTCAGCCGGCGGGCAGCCGCAGCTCGGCCAGCAGCGCGCGGTGGTCGCTGCCCGGCACCGGGTGGGTGCCGGCGGAGCGCACCGCGATGCGCCGGTCGACGAGCACGTGGTCGATGGTGACCGGCGGGATGGGGTCGCCGTCGTACGGGCCCCAGGTGCCGCCGAGCCCGGCTCCCGTGACGTCCGCCGCGTCGGTGTAACCGGTGGCGATCAGGGCCCGCAACGCCGCGTGGTCGAGCGTGGCGTTGAAGTCGCCGGCCAGCACGCTCAGCCCGCCGTCCGGGGTGGCCGGCGGCCGGTGTCGCGCAGCGGGTGCCGGGCGTACACGCCGGAACCGGTCGAGCCGACCTCGGGGGTCAGCACCCGATGCGGCAGCAGCGTGGCCAGGCCGAGCCGGTCCAGCTCGGCCGCCAGCGGCGGGGTTAACAACTACCGGCGTTTCGGTCGTCATTAGTGTTCAGTAGTCGCCTATAGTGAGCGCTGTGAATTTGAAGGAATGGGCAGCGGCTACCGGGATCTCGTACGCGACGGCACGACGGCGGTACGAGTCCGGGACGCTGCCTGTTCCCACCTACCGGATCGGGCGCCTGATCATGGTCGGGGAGCCGGTCACCGCAACGTCGGCTGGGGCCGGGCAGACCGTGGTGTATGCCCGGGTGTCGTCAGCAGATCAGAAGGCAGACTTGGACCGGCAGGTCGCCCGGGTCACCGTGTGGGCCACCGGGTAGAGACTTGGCGTGGACCGGGTGGTGACCGAGGTCGGGTCCGCGCTGAACGGGCACCGTAAGGAGTTCCTCGCGCTGTTGCGCGACCCTGCCGTGTCGACGATCGTGGTGGAGCACCGTGACCGGTTCGCCCGTTTCGGTGCCGAGTACGTCGAGGCCGCCCTGTCCGCGCAGGGCCGTCGGCTGCTCGTGGTGGATCCGGCTGAGGTTGATGACGACCTGGTCCGGGACGTGACCGAGATCCTGACGTCGTTGTGCGCCCGCCTGTACGGCCGCCGTGCCGCCGCGAACCGTGCTCGCCGCGCGGTCGAGGCCGCCACCGAAAGCGGTATGGCGTGAAGACGATCCAGGCGTACCGGTTCGCCCTCGACCTCACTGCGGGCCAGGAACGCGACGTGCTCGCCCATGCCGGGGCGGCCCGGGTCGCGCACAACTGGGCACTCGCCCGGGTGAAGGCGGTCATGGACCAGCGGACCGCCGAACGCTCTTACGGCGTGCCCGAGGATCTGCTGACGCCGTCGCTGTCCTGGTCCCTCGCTGGGCTGCGCAAGGCGTGGAACGCCGCGAAACCCGGTGTGTCCCCGTGGTGGGGCGAGGTGTCGAAGGAGGCGTTCAACACCGGGCTGGACGCCCTCGCTCGCGGGTTAAAGAACTGGGCCGACTCCCGCAAGGGCGCACGCGCCGGGCGGCCGGTCGGCTTCCCCAGGTTCAGGTCCCGCCGCCGCACCACACCGTCCGTGCGATTCACCACCGGCGCGATCCGGGTCGAGCCTGACCGGATGCATGTCGTGCTGCCCCGCCTGGGCCGGTTGAAGCTGCACGAGTCGGCCCGTAAGCTCGCCCGCCGCCTCGAAACGGGCACGGCGCGGATCATGTCCGCGACCGTGCGGCGGGATGGCGGACGCTGGCACGTCGCGTTCACCGTCGAGGTCGAGCGGGCCGAACACCGCCCTGCCCGGCCGCAGTCGGTGGTGGGTGTGGACGTCGGGATCAAGCACCTTGCGGTGCTGTCCACCGGCGAGTTGGTCGACAACCCGCGCCACCTGGTCGCCGCGCAGCATCGGATGCGCGCGTTGGGCCGGGCGCTGTCACGCAAGACCGGCCCGGACCGGCGCACTGGCCGCCGCGCGTCGAAGCGGTGGGAACGAGCAGCGGCCCGGCTCGGCCGGGCCCACGCCCGGGTGACGAACCTGCGCCGTGACGGCCTGCACAAGCTCACCACCCGCCTCGCCCGCGAGCACGGCACGATCGTGGTGGAAGACCTCAACGTCGCAGGCATGCTGCGTAACCGCAGGCTGGCCCGGCACATCGCCGACGCCGGATTCGCGGAGATCCGCTGCCAGTTGACGTACAAGATTTCGTGGAACGGTGGCCGGCTGCTGGTGGCCGACCGCTGGTATCCGTCCTCGAAGACCTGCTCGGGCTGCGGCGCGGTGAAAGCCAAGCTCGCCCTGTCCGAGCGCACCTACGTTTGCGAGGCGTGCGGTCTGGTCCTCGACCGCGACCGCAACGCCGCGCTCAATCTGGCCGCTTTGGCGGCTGAGTTCGACACCACCGGGAGTGGCCCGGTGGCAGCACGTGGAGCCGACCAGAAGACCCGCCCACGCGGGCAGGTGGCCGTGAAGCGTGAACCCGGCACGGCATCCGCCGGTCAGACCGGGACCGTCCTGCCGCAAGGCAGGACTACCAACTGTGTGCTCGCTAGAGCCCACTGAAAGGTAACGGTGAGTTCCTGCACCGTGAGCACGTCGACCCGGCGGGTCCGGACCAGGTCCACCAGCGCCGCCGGGTCGGCCGAGCCGAGGAGCAGGTTGGCGGTGAGCAGGCGCAGCACCGGCCCGTCCGCGGCGGGCCGGTCGCCGGGAATCGCGCGGGGCACCACCGCGCCGATCAGCGCCACCGCGGCGAGGGCCGCGACCGCCGCCGGGGCGCGGCGCCGCAGGGCGAGCGCGGCCACCGCCACCACCGGGGCCACGGCGGCGACGTACGGCGTGAACGCGATCGCCAGCACCAGCGGGCCGCGTTCCAGCCCGGTCAGGCGTACCAGCGCCCACGCGGCGACCGGCGCGACCGCGAGCCAGCACGCGACGGTGGCCGGGCGCCCGCCCCGGGTGCCCGCCCGGGGCAGGACCGGCATGGTGATCATGATGGTCAGGCTACCCGGATCAGGGGCGGCGCGATGCCCCCGAAACAATTTCGTGAATTGTTCCTCACAATTTTCTGGCACCTTTTCGGATCGGCCGGACACGCAATGAACCTATTGACCGCCCACTTTTTCCGGTGCTAGGTTCAACCTGGTTGAGAAGTCGCGACTCTCTGTAGTAAGGCCAGCTCGCGAGCGGTGCGCTCCCGGCGGATACCCGATGATCCGCAATTCGACGCGCGCAGTCGCCGTATCACCACGGTCTACCAAGGGAGAAACTCATGGCCACATTCCTCAAGCGGAAGGCGACGGTGGTGGCGCTCGCCGCGCTGTCGCTCACCCTGGCCGGCGGCGGAATCGCCGCGGCCGCCCAGTCGGAGGCGAGGCCGCAGCCCGGCCCCCGGCACTCCACGACGCAGCCGCCGGTGACCGCCGCCGAGCGGCAGGCCGCCCGCACCGCCATGCGGGCCACCCTGGCCCCACCGGCCGCCGGTCAGGTCGCCTGGGCGGTCGTCGCGGCCAACGGCACGCTGTTGCAGCACTCCGGCAACGTGGTGTCCTCGTTCCGGTTCACCCCCGGCCCGGGCGTGACCGCCGGGCAGTACCAGGTGCTGTTCGACTACAACGTGTCCGCCAAGGCGTACCACGTGTCCATCGGCACGAACGACTCGGCGAACGTCCCGCCGGGCGGCGAGATCTCGGCCGCGCCCCGCACGCTGACCCCGAACGCGGTCTTCGTGCAGACCCGCAACTCCACCGGCGGCGCCTCGGACCGGCCGTTCCACATCCTGGTCGCCAACTGACCCGTCCGGCCCCGCACCGGCCCCCGCTCCGGCGGGGGCCGGTGTCGTGTTCCGTGCCGGTCCGGCCGGTGCCGCGCCGCTTCGTGCCGTTCCCGCCCGGCCGGGGAGATGCTGCCGGTGCGGCCCGCCGACCACCCCCCAGGGGCCGATAATCCGACGTTTGTCGCCGGTCCGGCACGGGAAGCAAGCACCGTGACGGACATCTCGGACACCCCGGCCAGCGTGCTCAGCCCGGTCGACGCCGACGCGAGCGGCGTCGAGCTGGAACAGACCCTCGTCGAGGTCAAACGCGTGATCGTCGGGCAGGATCGGCTCGTCGACCGCCTGCTCACCGCCCTGATCGCCGACGGGCACTGCCTGCTGGAGGGCGTACCGGGGGTCGCCAAGACGCTGGCGGCGCAGACACTTGCCACAGTGGTCGGTGGCACGTTCTCCCGGATCCAGTTCACCCCCGACCTGGTCCCCTCCGACATCGTCGGCACCCGCATCTACCGCGCCTCCACCGAGCAGTTCGACGTGGAGCTGGGGCCGATCATGGCGAACCTGGTGCTCGCCGACGAGATCAACCGGGCTCCGGCCAAGGTGCAGTCGGCGCTGCTCGAGGCGATGGCCGAGCGGCAGGTCTCCATCGCCGGCCGGAGCTGGCCGGTACCGGACCCGTTCCTCGTCCTGGCCACCCAGAACCCGATCGAGTCCGAGGGCGTCTACCAGCTCCCCGAGGCGCAGCGCGACCGCTTCCTGATGAAGGTCGTGGTCGACTACCCGAGCGACGCCGACGAGCTGGCCATCCTCTACCGGATGAGCACCGAGCGCCCCGCCGCGCACACCGTGCTCGACCCGAACCGGCTGCGCGAACTCCAGCGCCGCGCCAGAGACGTGTTCGTCCACCACGCGCTGGCCGAGTACGTGGTCCGCCTCATCCTCGCCACCCGCGACCCGGAGCGCTTCGGCCTGCCCGACGTCGCGCCCCTGCTGGCGTACGGGGCCAGCCCCCGGGCCACGCTCGGCCTCGTGGCCGCCGCCCGCGCCCAGGCGCTCATCCACGGCCGGGACTACGTGCTCCCCGAGGACATCCGGGAACTGGCGGTGGACGTGCTGGCCCACCGGCTCGTGCTCTCCTTCGACGCGATCGCCGACGGGATCTCCGGCGAGGACGTGGTGCGCCGCGTGATCGAAGCGGTGCCGCCGCCCCGGCTGGTGAACGGGCCCACGGAGACGGTGAACGACCTGGCGGCGGCATGACCGGCGCAGCCGAACCCGGGCTCGCCGATCTCGCCCCGGACCAGCGGCTGCGCCGGCTGGAGCTGACCGTGACCCGACGGCTCGACGGCCTGCTGCACGGCCGGTACCGCGGCCTGCTGCCCGGTCCCGGCAGCGAGGCGGCCGGCAGCCGCGAGTACCGCCCCGGCGAGGACGAGGTACGCCGGATGGACTGGGCGGTCACCGCCCGGACCACCGTCCCGCACGTCCGCGAGGTCGACGCCGACCGGGAACTGACCACCTGGCTGCTCGTCGACGCCAGCCCCAGCATGGAGTACGGCACGTCCACGCTGGACAAACGGGAACTGGCGGTGGCCGCCGTGGCGGCTGTCGGCTTCCTCACCGCCGGAGTCGGCAACCGGCTCGGCGCCCAGGTGCTCACCCCGGACGGGCTGCGCCGGTTCCCGGCCCGCAGCGGGCGTACCCATCTGCTCGGGCTGCTCCGCGCGCTGCTCGGCGCCCCGCGTACCGCAGACCTGCCGGACCCCGGCGGCCCGGGCGCGACCGGCGCGGGCCCGCGGGACGCGGCGCCGGGCCTGGCCGACGGGCTGGACGGGCTTCAGCGCGTCGCCACCCGGCGCGGGCTCGTGGTGATCGTCTCCGACTTCCTCGACGAACTGCCCGACGACCCGGACGCCGCGCCGCCGCCGTGGGCCGCCGCGCTGCGCCGCCTCGCGGTACGGCACCAGGTGCTCGCGGTCGAGGTGACCGACCCGCGCGAGCTGGAACTGCCGGACGTCGGCCTGGTCACGCTCGTCGACCCGGAGAGCGGCCGGCACCGTGAGGTGTGGACCGGCGACCCGGCCCTGCGCGAGCGGTACGCGCGCGCCGCCGCCGAGCAGCGCGACCAGGTACGCCGCACACTGCGCCGGGCCGGCGCGACCCACCTGGCGCTGCGCACCGACCGGGACTGGTGCGCGGACGTCGTCCGGTACGTGCACGAGCAGCGCCGGCTGGCCACCGTGCCGGCCGCGGCCCGCGGAGGTGTCGCATGACCTGGCAGTCACCCGCCCGCCTCTGGCTGCTGCTCGCCGTCGTCGCGCTGGTCGCCGGCTATCTGGTGCTGCAACGGCGGCAGAGCCGGTACGCGGTGCGTTTCACCAACCTGCGCCTGCTCGATCGCGTCGCCCCGCGGCGGCCGGCCTGGCGGCGGCACGTCCCGGCGGGCCTGTTCCTCGCCATGCTGGCGTTGCTCGTGGTCGGGTTCGCCCGGCCCGAGGCGGAGGTGCGGGTGCCCCGGGAGCGGGCCACGGTGATGGTCGCGGTGGACGTCTCCACCTCGATGCTCGCCGGGGACGTGGACCCGGACCGGCTGACCGCGGCCAAGGAGGCGGGCCGGCGGTTCGCCGACGGGCTGCCGGACGAGTTCAACGTCGGCCTGGTCGCGTTCGCCGGCAGCGCGGCCGTGCTGGTGCCGCCGAGCACCGACCGGGAGGCCCTGCACGACGGCATCGGGCGGCTGGCCGAGGGCATCACCGGCGTGCAGGGCACCGCCATCGGCGAGGCGATCAGCACCTCTCTGGGCGCGGTCAAGAGCCTGGACGCCACCGCCGCCAAGGATCCGCCGCCGGCCCGGATCATCATCCTGTCCGACGGCGCGAACACCTCCGGCATGGACCCGATGGAGGCCGCCGACCAGGCGGTCGCCGCGAAGGTGCCGGTACACACCATCTCGTTCGGCACACCCGGCGGCTCGGTCGACCGGGGCGGCCGGGCGATCCAGGTGCCGGTGGACGGCCAGACGCTGCGGGCGGTCGCCGAGCAGACCGGCGGCGGCTTCCACGAGGCGTCCACCACCGCCGAGCTGAAGGACGTCTACGAGGACATCGGCACCTCGGTCGGCTACCGCACCGAGCGGCAGGACGTCTCGGCCCGCTTCATCGGCCTCGGGCTGGTCCTGGCGATGGGCGCCGCGGCCGGCTCGCTGCGGTGGTTCTCCCGGCTGCCCTGATCCGCCCACCACTACCGCACGACATGTGAGGAGCCAGGAATGGCAGTGCAGACCGGACTCGGCGAGCCACGCGGACCGTGGTTCGTCTCGCCGGAGCTGGACCCGGACGGGCGCGGTCACCGGGACGTACCCGGCGGTGGGCCGGAAGCCGGGCGGCAGAGCCTGCGGCACCGGCTGCTGAGCGTGGCGGCGGTGGTGGCGCTCTCCACCGTCTCCGGCGCGGCGGCCGGCACCTGGGCGGCCGACCGGGGCGCGCCGGGACCGGAAGCGGCGTCTGCCGCGCCGGTGCCGGCCGAGCTGGTCACCGCCGCCGGCAAGACGGTGCCCGGGGTGGTCTCGGTGTTGGTCGGGGGCCGCTCCGGCGCGTCCGCGTCCGGCTCCGGGTTCGCCATCGACAACGAGCAGCACATCGTCACCAACGACCACATCCTGGCCCGGGGCGGTTCCGGCGCGGTCATGGTGGAGACCTCGGACGGGCGGCGGTTCCCGGCCGAGGTGGTGGGCCGGGAACCGGCCAGCGACCTCGCCGTGCTGAAGGTGCCCGCGTCGGCCGGGTTGCCGCCGTTGCCGCTGGCCAAGGCGAACTCCACGAGGGTGGGGGAGCCGGTGCTCGCGGTCGGGTCGCCGCTCGGGCTCGCCGGGACGGTCACCGCGGGCATCGTCAGCGCGCTCAACCGGCAGGTACGGATCGGCAACGGCCGGCACACAGCGGTGCAGACCGACGCCTCCATCAACCCGGGCAACTCCGGTGGTCCGCTGGTGAACGCGCGCGGTGAGGTGGTCGGCGTGAACACAGCGATCGCGACCATCGACGGCAACGGCTCGATCGGCATCGGCTTCGCCATCCCGATCGACCAGGTCCAGCAGACCGCCGACACCATCATCGGCAAGGGCGGCTGAGCCGCCGGGCGCGGTCGCCCCCGCGGAGCTGATCCGGCGCTGACCTGCACAGGAGCCGCAAGAACGGTGCGAAGTGTCGGATATCCGGCGTGGGATCATTGGGGCATAGAAATATTACGCTGAGTATGAATACTGGCGGAGGTGGAGCAAGCTGTCGTTGCGGCCCTCCTCGTGGTGGGCCTGATCATCGGCGCCGGTGTCGGCGCCTCCTACGCACGTGCGAAACGCGGCTGGACGGACTACCGGACCATCCGGACCAGCGTCCCCGGTGCCCGGCGCAACGCCTGGCTCGCGATTCGGGGCGTGGCCGTCAAGCTCGCGGTGATCGCCCTGCTGCTCGTCGGCGCGGCCGCCTACGCGGCGTCCGGCGGCGACGAGGAACGAGCCGATCCCACCCCGGGGGCCACCCCCACCCCGAGTAACCGCGCCGGGCGCTAGCCTCGGAGAGTGGACGACGGACTGCGGGTCACCGATCGGCTCGTGGTGCCCGCCGCCGAGCTGCGGGAACGGTTCTCCCGTTCGTCGGGGCCGGGTGGCCAGGGAGTCAACACCACCGACTCCCGGGTGGAGCTGAGCTTCGACCTGGGCGGCTCGCCGAGCGTGCCGGAGACGCTGCGGGAACGGGCGCTGGCCCGGCTCGCCGGCCGCCTGGTCGGCGGCGTGCTGACGGTCACCGCCAGCGAGCACCGCGCCCAGCTGGCCAACCGGGAGGCGGCCCGCGAGCGGATGGCCGCGCTGCTGCGCGAAGCCGTCGCCCCGCCGCCGAAGCCGCGCCGGGCGACCCGCCCCTCCCGGGGCGCCAAGGAGCGTCGCCTGGCCGAGAAGAAGCGTCAGTCCCAGCGCAAACGCGACCGCCGGGTGGACGGCGACTGACCGAAAACCCGTTGAGCCGCCGAGCGCGCCGCCCGGAGAATTTCGCCCCGTGATCGACTTCTCCGTCAAGCCCACCCTCACCGGCGAGCGGGTGGTGCTGCGCCCGTTCCACGACGACGACCTGCCGGCGCTGGCCGAGATCCTGGCCGACCCGGAGGTGGCCCGGCTGACCGGCAGCCCGGCAGGCGAGACGTTCGAGCCGTCCCGCCTGCGGGCCTGGTACGGCACCCGCAACAGCCAGGACGACCGGCTCGACCTCGCGGTGGTGGACCGGGCCGGCGGCGCCTGCGTCGGCGAGGTGGTCCTCAACGAGTGGGACCGGGCCAACGCGAGCTGCAACTTCCGCACGCTGATCGGGCCCCGCGGCCGCGACCGCGGCCTCGGCACCGAGGCGGTCCGGCTGATCGTCGGGTACGGCTTCGAGCAGCTCGGCCTGCACCGCATCGGCCTGGAGGTGTTCGCGTTCAACCCGCGTGCCCGGCGCGCCTACGAGAAGGTGGGCTTCGTCACGGAGGGGACGCTGCGCCAGGTGCTGCGCGACGGCGACGACTGGGTGGACGCCACTGTCATGTCGATCCTCGCCCCGGAGTGGAACCGGCATCGGGGGCACCCGGAGGGTTGAGCCGAGGGCGGCCCGGCGCTCAGCGTCGGTCGGCCGGCACGGCCCGGTCCAGCGCCGCCAGCAGCCGGGCGCGCAACCCGGCGGCCCGCTCCGCGAACCCGCGCTGGGCGGCGGCGTACTCGGCCCGGCCCTCCGGCGTCTCCACAGGCACCGGCGGGTAGCCCAGGTCCGCCAGGTCGTACGGACTGGCCCGCATGTCCAGCGCCCGGATCTCCCGGGCGAGCGCGAAGCAGTCCGCCACCAGCTCCGACGGCACCAGCGGCGACAGCTTGTACGCCCACTTGTAGAGATCCATGTTGGCGTGCAGGCAGCCCGGCTGCTCCAGCGCGTGCTGGCCCTCCCGGGTGGGCTGGAGCACGTTCAGCGGCCGGGCCGGCGCGGTGAAGAACCGGAACGCGTCGAAGTGGCTGCACCGCACGCCGCGCTCCTCGACCACCGCCGCCGTCGCCGCCGGGCTCAGCCGCAACGGCCAGGCGTTGTGCCGTACCTGCTCCTGCGTCTGCCGGTAGACCATCGCCCACTCGTGCATGCCGAAACAGCCGAACTGCGCCGGACGTCCGGCGGTCGCCGCGAGCAGCGTACGGATCCAGGCGATCGACTCGGCGCGCCGCGCGCGTACCCGATCGGTGTCGAGGGCGAGCCCGGCGGTGCTCGCGGTGTAGTCCGGGCCGAAATCGCCCGGGTCGGCGTCGCGCAGCACCACGCCCGCACCCGGGTGCCAGCGGCGCAGCTGCGCCGGGCGGTGCGAGTAGTAGGTGAACAGGAAGTCCTCCACCGGGTGCTTCACCCCGGTGCGGCGGCGGGCCAGGTGCGGCGTCAGCCAGGCGTCCACCCGCGCCTCGTGGGCCTGCCGGCGCGCCTGCCAGTCGGCCAGGTCGAGCGCGGGAGCGAGGGCGGCGGTCACACACCCCAGGGTACGACCGCCGCCCCCGCCCGGTTCACGCCACGTCCACCCGCACGCCCGCCGAGAAGACGCCGCTGCGCAGCTCCAACCGTTCCGGCGGCTCGTCGCCGCGCATGGTGAACACCAGCGGCAGCAGCACCCGCCGCCCGGCGGCCACCGGCTGGGAGAAGACGTCCCGGCCCAGGTTCGCCACCCGGGTCGCGTCCTCGTCGGCGGCGACCCAGTTGCCGCTGGGCAGGTACGCCCGCTGCAACTGCCCGTGCCAGGTCTGGTCCTCGTTGGTGAGGTTGCGCACCCCGACCGTGGCCAGGCACGGCCGGCCGCCGCCGGGCGCCGGTGGCAGGACGGCGGCGCCGCAGCTCACCCGGTAGACGGTGAACTCGAACGCGGTCTCGCGCAGCGGCTGGCCCAGCGCGCCGGTGACGCTGCTGCCCACCCACGCGCCGCTCGTCGGCTGCTTGGCGGTGTCGATCGCGGCCACCCGCTGCGTGGCCGACCAGGCCGCCACCCCCACCACACCGGCGAGCACCGCCGCCGCCACGCCGACCACGAGCCAGACCGGCGGCCGGCGACGACGGCTCGCGGGCGACGGCACGGCCGTACGCGGATAGACGGTGCCGCGCTCAACCGGCCCGCTTCGGCCCGGTATGCCGTGGCCAGGGCCGCCCTGGCCGTGCCCGGCTCCGCGCGGCATGCCGGCGCCGGGCACGCCGCCTTCGGGGACACCGGTGTGCACGGCGCCGCCGCCGGGCGTACCGGTGGGCGTCGAGGCGCTTCCCGCGGCCGTGCGCCGGCGGCGGCGCCACACCGCCCACCACACCACACCGGCGGTGACCACGAGCAGCGCCGTGAACGCGCCGAGCAGCACCGGCGGCCGCCGCCAGGCCGGGGCGGCGGTGACCTGCGCCGCCGGGGCCGTAGCGGCGCCCACCCAGGTCGCCGTGGCGCAGTCGATCGGGCGGGTGCCGTCCGAGCCGTAGACGCAGGTGGGCGCGGTCACCGAGCGGCCCGGGCCGGGGACCGACAACGCCGTGTGCAGCGTGGTGGTGCTCTTCGCCGGCAGCCGCAGCCGCCAGGTCACCTCACCGGCGCTCGCCCCGGCCGGCCGGCTGGTCCGGCCACCGCCGGTCACCGTGGTGGCCCGTGACCCGTTCGGCAGCTCCTGCCGGACCATCGTGTCGACGGGTGCCGAGCCGGCGTTGCGGACCTCGATCCGGTAGCCCGGCGCCGGTGTGCCCGACGCGCCCACCGCCACGCTGACCGGGGGCATCGACGGCCGGACCGGGGCCGGGCCGGTGGTCGGCACCGCCGGGGGCACCGCCGGCACGCCGGTCGGGATCGGGGTGGCCGCGGCACCGGGGATGACCGCCGGTGGTGGGGCCGGACGGGCGGGGGCGGCTTCCGCGCGGGGTGCCGCCGGGGACAGCGCCGGTACGGCGGCGATGACGCCGAGGCAGTTCACGAACACTGCCAGGGCCCTCTGGTGTCGTCTCGATGCAGGCATACCAACGAACCTCCGGACCCGAAGCTATGGGCCGGGGCCCGCCGGGCGGGTACGAAGCCGCGATTCCCGCCCCGCCCGGCGCGATCACGCGTACCCTGGGCGGCTCTTGCCGGTCCGGTGCCGCCGGCCGCCGGCGAGGGGGCGGCGCGCGGCCCGGCCGGTGTCCGCCGGGCGGCCCGCGGGCGGGGATAGATTGGCCGGGTGCGTATCGCTCGTTTCGCTCATGCCAAGGGAATGTCGTTCGGGGTCGTCGAGGGCGAGCCGGAGGCCGGGCCGCAGGGCCTGACCATCGCCGAGATCGAGGGCCACCCGTTCGGGCAGATCCAGTTCTCCGGCGCCCGCTGGGCGCTCTCCGACGTCCGGCTGCTGTCGCCGATCCTGCCCAGCAAGGTGGTCTGTGTCGGCCGTAACTACGCCGAACACGCCGCCGAGCACGGCAGCGAGGTGCCGAAGGAGCCGCTGCTCTTCCTCAAGCCGTCCACCTCGGTGATCGGCCCGCGCGACGCCATCCGGCTGCCGATCTTCTCCAAGCAGGTCGAGCACGAGGCGGAACTCGCGGTGGTGATCGGCGCCCCGGGCGCCCGCCGGGCCGACCGGGCCGCCGCCGAGCGGGCCATCCTCGGCTACACCTGCGCCAACGACGTCACCGCGCGGGATCTCCAGCGCTCCGACGGGCAGTGGACCCGCGCCAAGGGCTTCGACTCGTTCTGCCCGATCGGGCCGTGGATCACCACCGGGCTCGACGTCAGCGACCTGGAGATCCGGTGTGAGGTGGGCCGCGACCCGGAGGAGATGGAGGTACGCCAGCTCGGCCGGACCAAGGACATGGTCTTCGACGTGCCCGGCCTGGTGTCGTACATCTCGCACGTGATGACGCTGCTGCCCGGCGACGTGGTCCTGACCGGCACTCCGGCGGGGGTTAGTCCGCTCACCGAGGGGGATACGGTCACCGTGCGGATCCAGGGGATCGGGGAGCTGAGCAACCCGGTGGTGCCTGTCGCCTGATTCGCTCCGATGCCTCGTTTCCGCTGGTCAGGTGGGTTTCGAGGGGTTGGATTTGGCCTGTCGGCACCGGGAGGGTAAAGTTCATTCCCGGCGCCGCAAGGGGCCAATGGGGTATGGGGTAATTGGCAGCCCGACTGATTCTGGTTCAGTTAGTCTAGGTTCGAGTCCTGGTACCCCAGCGCAGCCGCGGGTTCGCGAGAACCCTCGGACGCTGGATTCCGGCAGTTCACGCTGGCGGAGTGCAACGAAGGTTCTGGCCCCGTCGTCTAGCGGCCCAGGACGCCGCCCTCTCAAGGCGGTAGCGCCGGTTCGAATCCGGTCGGGGCTACAGCACCGACAGCCCGTCCCGTTTTCCGGGGCGGGCTTCCTGCTGTCCGGCCCACGTGCGCAGGGGATGACCCCCCTCGTGGTGCCGGACGGGATGCCGCTAGACTACTGTCACACCGCCCGGCAGGGTGGTGAAGCACGAAAAGTGCCTGGCCCCGTCGTCTAGCGGCCCAGGACGCCGCCCTCTCAAGGCGGTAGCGCCGGTTCGAATCCGGTCGGGGCTACAACCCACGAACGGCCCGTCTCGCGTCCCGCGAGGCGGGCCGTTCCGCATCCCACCTGCCCCCTCCCGCCCTCGGCCCCCGGCCCCCGGCCCGCCACGTTGATCATGAAGTTGGCGGCGTTTTCGATCTCCCTGACTGCCGCCAACTTCATGATCGACCTGGTGGGCGGGCGGGCGGGTGGGAGGGAGTGGGTGGGAGGGGGAGGGAGGGGGAGGCGGGGGGTGGGCGTCAGAGGCCGGAGAGGCGCTGGCCGGCCCGGACGACGGCCATGGCGTGGCGTTCGCCGGGGCGGCGGCCGAGGCGCTCGATCGGGCCGGAGATGCTGATCGCGGCGATCACCCGCCCGGTGCGGTCGCGGATCGGCGCCGAGACGCTCGCCACACCCGCCTCCCGCTCGGCGACGCTCTGCGCCCAGCCGCGCCGCCGCACCTCGGCCAGCGTGCGGCCGGTGAACTTGGAGCGGGGGAGCAGCGGCATGACCGCCTCCGGCGGCTCCCAGGCGAGCAGGATCTGCGCCGCCGATCCGGCGGTCATCGGCAGCACCGAGCCGACCGGGACGGTGTCCCGCAGGCCGCTGGCGCGCTCGGCGGCGGCCACGCAGATCCGCTCGTCGGCGCGGCGCAGGTAGAGCTGGGCGCTTTCGCCGGTGGCGTCCCGTAGCGCGGCGAGCAGCGGCTCGGCGGCGGTCAGGAGCACGTCCGGGGCCGCGTTGGCCAGCTCGCCCAGGCGTGGACCCGGGCGCCAGCGCCCCTGGGTGTCCCGGACGAGCATCCGGTGGATCTCCAGCGCCTGTGCCAGCCGGTGCGCGGTGGCCCGGGGCAGCTTGGTGCGTTCAACGAGTTCGGCCAGGCTGGCGCCGTCGACACAGGCGGCCAGGATGACCACCGCCTTGTCGAGAACGCCGACACCGCTCATACTGTGTCCCACAAGCCGAAATTTACCTCCCAGAATTTAGGATGTCCAGATGGTGGGAGTCACTCGACCGAGAACCCTGGCCGAGAAGGTCTGGGACGCGCACGTGGTCCGCTCCGCCGACGGCGAGCCCGACCTGCTCTTCATCGACCTGCACCTGCTGCACGAGGTGACCAGCCCGCAGGCGTTCGACGGGCTGCGCCTGGCCGGGCGCGGGGTGCGCCGTACCGACCTGACGATCGCGACCGAGGACCACAACACCCCGACCGGGTACGACGACCCGGCCTTCCGTTCCCGGCGCGGCGACCTGCTCACGATCGCGGACCCCACCTCCCGCACCCAGATCGAGACGCTGCGTCGCAACTGCGCCGAGTTCGGTGTCCGCCTGCACCCGCTGGGCGACGAGAACCAGGGCATCGTGCACGTCATCGGCCCGCAGCTCGGCCTCACCCAGCCCGGCATGACGATCGTGTGCGGGGACTCGCACACCGCCACCCACGGCGCGTTCGGGGCGCTGGCGTTCGGCATCGGCACCAGTGAGGTCGAACACGTGCTGGCCACGCAGACGCTGCCGCAGGCCCGCCCGAAGACCATGGCGGTGAACGTCGTCGGCGAGCTGGCGCCCGGCGTCACCGCCAAGGACCTGGTGCTCGCGCTCATCGCGCAGGTCGGCACCGGCGGGGGGCGCGGTCACATCGTCGAGTACCGGGGCGAGGCGATCCGCGATCTCTCGATGGAGGGGCGGATGACGATCGCGAACATGTCCATCGAGTGGGGCGCCAAGGCCGGCATGATCGCGCCGGACGAGACCACGTTCGCGTACCTGAAGGGGCGGCCCAACGCGCCCCAGGGCGACGACTGGGACGCGGCGCTGGAGTACTGGCGGACGCTGCCCACCGACGAGGGCGCGACCTTCGACACCGAGGTCACGCTGGACGCGAGCCGGATCACGCCGTTCGTCACCTGGGGCACCAACCCCGGGCAGGGCGTGCCGCTGGGCGCCACCGTGCCGGACCCGGAGGAGTTCGTCACCGAGCCGGAGCGGGTCGCCGCCCGCCGGGCGCTGGAGTACATGGACCTCACCCCGGGCACCCCGCTGCGCGACCTCGCCGTGGACGTGGTGTTCGTCGGCTCGTGCACCAACGGCCGGCTGGAGGACCTGCGGGCCGCCGCCGAGGTGCTGCGCGGGCGCCGGGTCGCCGACGGCGTACGCATGCTCGTGGTCCCCGGCTCCGCCGCCGTCCGCGAGGCCGCCGAGATCGAAGGGCTGGACAAGGCCTTCACCGACGCGGGCGCCGAGTGGCGCTTCGCCGGCTGCTCCATGTGCCTGGGCATGAACCCGGACACGCTGAAGCCCGGCGAGCGCTCCGCCTCGACCTCCAACCGCAACTTCGAGGGCCGCCAGGGCCGGGGCGGGCGTACCCACCTGGTGTCCCCGCCGGTCGCCGCCGCCACCGCCGTGGCCGGTCGGCTGGCCGCCCCCGCCGACCTGTAGAAGGGCAGCGACAGATGGACAAGTTCACCACTCACACCGGCACGGCCGTGCCGCTGCGCCGATCCAACGTGGACACCGACCAGATCATCCCCGCCGTGTACCTCAAGCGGGTGACCCGGACCGGGTTCGCGGACGGTCTGTTCAACGCGTGGCGGGAGGATCCGTCATTCGTCCTCAACGATCCCGTCCATTCGGGTGCGTCGATTCTGATCGCCGGCCCCGAGCTCGGCACCGGATCCTCCCGGGAGCACGCCGTCTGGGCGCTGCGGGACTGGGGCTTCCGGGCCGTCATCTCGCCTCGCTTCGGCGACATCTTCCGTGGCAACGCGCTCAAGGAGGGTCTCCTTCCGGTCGAGCTGGAATTGAAAGCCGTGGAAGAACTGTGGGATCTCGTGGAATCCGAGCCGACCACGCCGATCACCGTCGACCTCGCCGCCCGGCAGGTCCACGCCGGTGACGCCACCTGGGCGTTCCCGCTGGACGACCACAGCCGTTGGCGGCTGATGGAGGGCTTGGACGACATTGGACTCACCCTCCGGCACGAGGCCGAGATCGGCGCGTACGAGGCCGGCCGGCCGGCGTTCCTGCCCTCGATCGCCTGATCTCCAGCGCCATTCGCCCCCACCGGATGCATCCGGTGGGGGCGAATCCGTTGCGACACAAGGGCTTTTTTCCACCGAATGTTTGTGTCCAGGCAGCACAGGGCATACCGTGCGCGCAGAATGGCTCGCGTCGAGTCAGTTGCACAATCGGGAGGAAGTCGTGAACAAGGCCGAGCTCATCGAGGCGCTCGCCGTTCGCCTGGGGGACCGGAAGACGGCGACGGCCGCGCTCGACGCGGTTCTCGCTGAGGTCCAGGCGGCGGTCACCAAGGGCGAGAAGGTGGCGATCACCGGTTTCGGAGCGTTCGAGAAGCGCGTCCGGGGAGCCCGAACAGCGCGCAATCCGCGGACCGGCGAGGCGGTGAAGGTCAAGAAGACCTCCGTCCCGACGTTCCGTGCGGGCGCGGGCTTCAAGGAGATGGTGGCCAGCGGCAAGGTGCCCAAGGACACCGCCGCCGCGAAGAAGACCACCGGGGCCGCCAAGGCCACCGGCGGCCGGACCACCGCCGCCGCCAAGAAGACCACGGCGGCGAAGGCCACCAAGACCACCGCGACCAAGAAGGCCGCGCCGGCGAAGAAGGCCGCCGCGACCAAGACCACGGCGGCGAAGAAGACGACCGCGGCGAAGTCCGCCGCGGCGAAGAAGACCACCACCGCCAAGAAGACGACCGCGGCGAAGTCCACCGCGGCGAAGAAGACCACGGCGGCGAAGAAGGCGCCCGCGAAGAAGGCGCCGGCCAAGAAGGCCGCCACCCGGCGCTGACCGGACGGCCCACGAAAGGGCGCCCACCGTTCGCGGTGGGCGCCCTTTCGCATGGGTACGCGTTGACCGCCCGCCGTCGCGCCCCGCAGAATCGCCGTGCCGAAAACCCCCGTCGGTCACGAGAAGAGGCGCCCGTGCGGCACCGTCACCTCTCCACCCTCACGCTCGCGCTCGGTGTCGCGGTCCTGCTGGACGTGTTGCGGGTCTGGCTGCCGTCGGTCATCACCCTGTTCGGCCGGGCCGCCGAGACGCCCGCCGAGCTGCTCGGCGCGTTCGCGCTCGGCTGGTTCGTGCTCGCCCTCGCCGCGCCCACGCTCGTACGCCGCGTCGGCGCCGCCCCGGTCGGACTCGCCGCCGCCGGTGTGCTGGCGGTGGCCCGGCTGGCGCTCACCGCGCAACCCGGCGGCCCGGCCCAGCTCTGGTCGGCGTGCGCCGGGCTGCTCGCCGGCCTGATCTGGCTCGCCGCCGTCGCCGCCTCGGTGCCCCGGCCGGTCGCCGGGCTGGCGCTCGGCCTGGCCGGGAACGCGGTCGGGCACGCCCTGCTCGGCACCGAGGATCTGGTGTGGCGCGGCGGCGTGCTGGGGTGGACGCTGAGCGCCCTGCTGGCGCTGGGGTTTCTGGCGACGTCGGCGGCCGCACACGGGCGAGGGCGGTCTCCCTCGACGGCGGATGACGGGCGCTCCGCCTCCACGGCGGGCAGCGGTCGCCCAGCCGTGGCGGCGGGCAACTGGCGCACCGCCGATGTGGCGGGCGACGGCGACGCCGGTTTGCGCCGGACGCGCACGCCGGGACGCCGGGCCTGGTTGCTGTGCGGACCGGCGCTGCTGCTCGCCGGTCAGGTGGCGCTCGCCCCGGCGATCTGGAGCGCCGCCGCCGGCACCGGATCGCCCGGCTTCCCCGGCCTCGCCCGCCCGGCCGGCGGATCCCCGCTGGGCGCCCTCGCGGTGCTGCTGTTCCTCGCGGCGGCGTTGTTCCGGGTGCCGGTGCGCCTGGCCCGGCTGCTGTGGCCGTCGGCGCTGCTCGCCGGGTCGGTGCTGTTCGTGACCGGGCGTCTCGTGCCGGCGTACCTGCTCACCGCCGTCGGGCTCGGCGGCTGCCTGGCGCTCACCGACACGGCCGCCGGCGGCGACCGGGCCGCCGCGACTGACGACCAAGCCGCCGCGACTGACGACCGGGCCGACGACGACGGGCGGGCGGGGGCGCGGCGCGGCCGGGCGGCGGCGCTCGGGATGCTGGTGTTCGCGGTGGCCACGGTGGCCTACTACGCCGCCTACGACCTGGGGTACCCCAACGGCTGGGCTCCGGTCGCCACGGCCGTCCTGATGGCTCTGGTGGCCGCTACCGCGCCTCTCCGGCCCGCCCCGGCGGCCCCCGGCCCGGCGCCGTCCGGCGCGGCGTCACCCGGGCCGGTGCTGCCCGCCCCGGTCCGGGTCGCTGCCCTGGCGGGCCTGACCGCCCTGGCCGGGCTCGCCGCCGTGCTGCACGTGCCGGCCACGAACGCCCGGGCCACGACCGCCACGGCGACGGTACGGGTGGCGGCGTACAACATCCGGATGGGGTTCGGCCTGGACGGCCGGCTGGACCTGGACGCCGTGGCGCGGGAGCTGCGCGGCGCGGACGTGGTGCTGCTGAGCGAGGTCGACCGGGGCTGGTGGCTCAACGGCGGCCACGACACGCTGGCGCTGCTGGCCGGGCGGCTGGAGATGCCGTACGTGTTCGCGCCCGCCGCCGACCCGGTCTGGGGCGACGCGGTGCTCAGCCGGTTCCCGATGCGCTCCGGGCAGACCCGGCGGCTGACCGCGCACGGCGCGCCGACCGGGGCGCAGGCCCTCGGCGTCACGCTCGACCTCGGCGGCCGGGAACTGGCGGTGGTGGCCACGCACCTGCAACCGCCGCCCGGCCGGGATCCGGTCGAGCAGGCGGGTGAGGTGGCCGCGTTCGCCCGGCGGTACGCGAACGGCCGTCCACTGGTGCTCGGCGGCGACCTGAACACCGAGCCGGACGACCCGGCGTTCGCCGAGTTCACCCGCACGGGCCTGGTGGACGCGCTGGCTGCGGCCCGGCCACTGCGAACCAGCCCGGCCGACGATCCGCGCACCCAGATCGACCACGTCTTCGTCTCACCGGGCCTGACCGCGGGCGAGGTACACGCGCCGCGCACCGAGGCCAGTGACCACCTCCCGGTGACGCTCACCGTGACGCTGCCCTGAACCGTCTCACAGGCGATCGGCGGCGACCAACCGGTCACCGGCGAACGACAGCAGCCAGCCGCCGCCCTTCGCGGTGGTGAAGTCCTCGTCCACGCGGCCGGTGAGCCGCTCCAGCGCGCCCGGGATCACCTTGCCCTGGCTGCACACCGCGACCGTCCCGACGGCCTGGGCCAGCACGGTCAGCCGGGCCGCGGCGGCGAGCGCGCACTCCTCGACCTGTTGGCCCGGCGCCGGCTCGTCGAAGTCCCCGCAGACCTCGATCGGCAGGTCCAGCCGGGCCGCCGCCGGGTCCAGCGTCTGCACGCAGCGCCAGGCCGAGGCGGAGAACAGGCGGCCCGGGCGGACCAGCGCGACGAGCGGGACCAGCGCCCGCGCCTGCGCCCACCCCTGTTCGTCGAGTGGGCGGCCGTGGTCCGGGCCGGTCCAGGTGCCGCGCTTGCCGGCGTGCGCGTGCCGGACCAGCAGCACCGTCGCGGTGACCGGCGGCAGCGCCGCGAACGCGGCGATCACCTCGGCGTCGTGCGGGTAGCTGACCCGGCGTACCGCGTCGTCGACCGGGAACCAGCCCACGTCGTCGACCTCGGTGCCGGGCTGGAAACCGCCGGTGCCGGCCGCCCGCATGGACCAGTAGTCGACCGCCTTGGCGAGACCCTCGCTGCGGTAACGGACGGTGGGCAGGCGTACCTGCGGCACCCCGCGTACGTCGGTCTCCTCGGCCACCTCGCGGACGGCTGCCACGAGCGGATGCTCGCCGCGGTCCAGCTTGCCCTTCGGCAGCGACCAGTCGCCGTAGCGGGGGCGGTGCACCAGGCAGACCTCGACGCCGGCCGGACCCGGGCGCCACACCACGCCCCCCGCGGCCCGGATCCGCACCGGTTCGTCGTCGCTCACCCGCTCACCGTATGCCCGCCCGGCACGCGCCACGGCCCGGTCAGTCCGCCCGGCCGCCCACCCGGCGCAGCAACAGATCCTGGAGGTGGGCGAGCGGCACGTCGCCGTCCCCGGTACGCCGGTGCCAGGTGCCGTCCGCGGCCAGCTCGAACGCGTCCACGTCGGGATCGAACGCGGCGGTGAGGACGTGGTCCAGTTCGGCCCGGGCCACCGGGTCGCTCACCTGCACCAGCGCCTCCACCCGGCGGTCCAGGTTGCGGTGCATCAGGTCGGCCGAACCCATCCAGAACTCGGCGTCGCCGTTGTTGCCGAACCGGAAGATCCGGGAGTGTTCCAGGAACCGGCCGAGGATCGAGCGGACCCGGATGTTCTCCGACAGCCCCGGCACGCCCGGCCGCAGCGTGCACATGCCCCGGATCAGCAGGTCCACGTGCACGCCGGCTCGCGACGCCCGGTAGAGCGCGTCGGTGATCTCCTCGTCCACCAGGGAGTTCACCTTGAACTGCACGAGCCCCGGCATGCCCAGCCGGACGTGCTCGATCTCCCGGTCGATGCGTTCGATCAGGCCGCTGCGGATGCCCTGCGGCGCCACCAGCAGCCGCCGGAACGCGGTCTGCCGGCTGTAGCCGGTGAGCACGTTGAACAGGTCGGTCAGGTCGGCGCCGATCTCCGGGTCGGCGGTGAGCATGCCGAAGTCCTCGTAGAGCCGGGCCGTCTTCGGGTGGTAGTTGCCGGTGCCGATGTGGCAGTAACGGCGGATCTGGTTGCCCTCCTGGCGTACCACCAGCGCGGTCTTGCAGTGCGTCTTGAGTCCCACCAGGCCGTAGACCACGTGGCAGCCGGCCCGTTCCAGCGTGCGGGCCCAGCCGATGTTCGCCACCTCGTCGAACCGTGCCTTCAGCTCGACCAGCACCACCACCTGCTTGCCGGCGGCGGCCGCGTCGACGAGCGCGTCCACGATCGGGGAGTCGCCGCTGGTGCGGTAGAGCGTCTGCTTGATGGCGAGCACGTTCGGGTCGGCGGCGGCCTGCTCGACGAAGCGCTGCACGCTGGTCGCGAACGAGTGGTACGGGTGGTGCACCAGCACGTCGCCGTCGCGCAGCGTGGCGAAGACGCTGCGCGGCACCTCACCCTCGGCCAGCCGCGGATGGGTGGCCGGCACGAACGGCGGGTCCTTCAGGTCGGGCCGGTCGGCCTCGCCGTAGACCTGCCAGAGCGCGGACAGGTCGAGCAGTCCGCGTACCCGCAGCACGTCGTGGCCGTCCATGTCCAGCTCGCGGACCAGCAGCTCCAGCATGTGGTCGGAGATGGACGCGGCGACCTCCAGGCGTACCGGCGGGCCGAACCGGCGCCGGGCCAGCTCCCGCTCCAGCGCCTGGAGCAGGTCCTCGTCGCGGTCCTCGTCCACCTCCACCTCGGCGTTGCGGGTCACCCGGAACAGGTGGCACTCGACCACCTGCATGCCGGAGAACAACTGGCCGAGGTGCACCGAGATGAGATCCTCGACCGGCAGGAACCGCACGCCCGGCTGGTCGTGGTGCACCCGGACGAACCGGGGCACGTTGTTCGGCACCTTCACCCGGGCGAACAGCTCCGAGCCGCCGTCCGGGTCGCGTACCGAGACGGCCAGGTTCAGCGACCGGCCGGAGATGTACGGGAACGGGTGCGCCGGGTCGACCGCCAGGGGGGTGAGCACCGGGAAGATGTGCTCCCGGAACCAGGTGCGCAGCCGCTCGCGCTCGGCGTCGTCCAGGTCGCTCCAGCGCAGTATGCGGATGTCCTCGGCGGCGAGCTTCGGCAGCACGTCGTCGACCAGGCAGGCGGCGTGCCGGGCGACCAGGCCGGCCGCCTTGCCGGTGATGAGGTCGAGCTGGGTGCGCAGTGGCAGCCGGTCACCGCCGCGTACCGGCAGCCCGGCGGAGAGCCGACGCTTCAGCCCGGCGACCCGGACCATGTAGAACTCGTCCAGGTTGCTGGCGAAGATCGCCAGGAACTTCGCCCGCTCCAGCAGCGGGACGCGCGGATCCTCGGCGAGCGCCAGCACCCGGGCGTTGAAGTCGAGCCAGGACAGCTCCCGGTTGAGGAAGCGGTCCTCCGGCAGCGGCGGCGCGGACGGCGGGCCCGCGTCCGCAGGCGTCTCGTCGGCCGGGCCGGGGCCCTCCACCGGGTCGAGCGGCTCGTCCAGTCCGGTCGAGCCGGCCGCGTCCGGGTCGGCGCCGAGGCGCTCCTCCGGCGGCCGGGTCTGGCGGAACCGCCCGTCCGGGCCGCGGGTGCGGCGGCCGTTGCGGGGGGTGCCGGGGTCGAGGATCGGCGGCGGACCGTCGGGGTGCTCGCGAGGGGTGCTCACCACCTCATGATTCCCCGATAAGGGTGAACGGAAAATGAACTCGGGCCAGGTTGTTCACGCCATCGTCGGCAAGGTCACCCGGACCACCTCGCCGTCGGCGTCCCGCTCGATCCGGACACGCTGCCCCAATCGGAGCAACCGCAGCCCGGAGGCGTCGAACGCGCGGGCCGGGAACGCCAGCTCGGTGCCGTCGTCGAGCAGCAGCACGCCGCTGCGGGTCGACGCGTCGTAGGTCGCCACCGTCCCCTGCATGCCAGCACCGTACCGGACCGCCCCGCCGACCCGGGCCAGCAGCGCGGCGGTGCGCGGCCCCACACCCAGCCCGGCGGCGTCGGCCAGGTCCGCCGGGGTGTCCACGTCGCGGCGCAGGCTGGGCCAGTCCCCGGCGAGCGGCAGCGCCCCGCCCGCCGCGTGCGCCGCGGCCGAGCCGGGCCCGAACCGCGGCGCCAGCGGCGCACCGGCCGGCGCGGCGAGCAGCACCGTGCCTCCGCCCGGGGCATCAGCCACGAACCCGCGTACCCCGCGGGTGGCCCGCAGCGCGGCGGCCAGCTCGACCGGTCGCAGCGCCGGCAGGTCGGCGGTCAGGCCCGCCACCGCGGCGCGCGGCCCGGCGACGGCCGCGCCGTGCCGGAACGCCGCGTTCAGCCCGCCGCCGGGGTCGCCGGCGACGCGGGCGCCCGCCGCGCCGGCCGCCGCGGTCACCCGCGGGTCGTCGGTGACCACGAGCACCCCGGCGACCGCCGGGCACGCCCGCACCGCGCGCAGGGTGTCGGCCGCCAGGGCCAGCGCCAGCTCCTCGTGGGGTACGCCGGGCAGCGCGCCCCGCAGACGGCTCTTCGCCGCCGGAAGGCGCTTCACCGGCATCACCACGGTCCAGCGGGCCTCAGACACGCCGACCATCCTGCCAGCGAGGGCGCCGGTACCCGCACTGGCCGCAGCGGGGCCGAACAGGCATGATTCTGTGCCGGGGCGCGAGGGCGGATCGAGGAGGCACTGTGGCACGGCGCAGGCTGGGGTTCTGGCGACGGCTCGCCGTGGTGCTGGTGAAGCCGCTGATGACCGTCTGGACCCGGCGCACCTGGCGGGGCATGGAGCACCTGCGCCCCGACGGCGGCGTGATCCTCGTGCCGAACCACATCTCGCACGCCGACCCGCTCGTGGTCGCGCACTACATCTACGACGCCGGGCGCTGGCCGCGCTTCCTCGGCAAGGCCAGCGTGTTCCGGGTGCCGGTGGTCGGCTGGATCCTGCACCGGTGTCGGCAGATCCCGGTCGAGCGAGGCACCGTCGAGGCGGTCAAGTCCCTGGACAAGCTGGTCGCCGCGCTGGCCGAGGGGGGCGCGGTGGTGATCTACCCGGAGGGCACCACCACCCGGGAGCCGGACCTGTGGCCGATGAAGGGCAAGACCGGCGCGGCCCGGCTGGCGCTGGCGACCGGCGCCCCGGTGGTTCCGATCGCCATGGTCGGCCCGGAACGGATGTTCGACCCGCGTACGGCCCGGTTCGGGCTGCGCCCGCGCACCCCGGTGACTGTCGTCGCCGGGCCGCCGGTGGACCTGAGCCGCTGGGCCGGCGCCACGCCGACCCGGCCGATCCTGGAGGAGATGACGGACACCATCATGCTGCGCATCCGAGATCTGGTCGCGGAGATCCGCGGCGGCACACCACCGCCGCTCTGGCAGCGACCCGCCCGCACCGGCGCCCGGGAGGTCACCGAATGAGCGGGCACGTCGCCGTGTTGGGCGCCGGTTCCTGGGGGACCGCGTTCGCCAAGATCCTCGCCGACGCCGGGCGGGACGTGACGGTCCTGGCCCGCCGGGCCGCCGTGGCCGAGGCGATCCGGACCGGGCGGCACAACCCGGAGTATCTGCCGGGCGTGCGCCTGCCCGAGCGGGTGACCGCCACCGGTGACGCCGCTGAGGCGATCGAGGGGGCCGAGGTGGTGGTGCTGTCGGTGCCCTCGCAGACGCTGCGCGGCAACCTCGCCGACTGGACGCCGTACCTGGCTCCGGACGCCACGCTGGTGTCGCTGATGAAGGGCATCGAGCTGGGCACCACCAAGCGGATGAGCCAGGTGATCACGGAGACCGCCGGGGTGCCCGCCGACCGGGTGGTGGTCGTCTCCGGGCCCAACCTGGCCCCGGAGATCGCCGCCGAGCAGCCGGCCGCCACCGTGGTCGCGGGCACCGACAGCCGGCGGACCGCGCTGGTGCAGGCGTCCATCCGGACGCCGTACTTCCGCCCGTACACGAACGACGACGTGATCGGCTGCGAGCTGGGCGGCGCGGTGAAGAACGTGATCGCGCTGGCGTACGGCATCGCCACCGCGATGGGCTTCGGCGACAACACCCGGGCCATGCTGATGACCCGCGGCCTGGCCGAGACCGCCCGGCTGGGCGTGGCGCTCGGCGCCGACCCGATCACGTTCGCCGGGCTGGCCGGTATGGGTGACCTGGTCGCCTCCTGCTCGTCGCCGATGGCCCGCAACCGCACCTTCGGCGAGCACCTGGGCCGGGGCGAGACGCTGGAGCAGGCCCAGGCGGCCACCCGGCAGACCGCCGAGGGCGTCAAGAGCTGCCTGGCCATCCGCGACCTGGCGCGGGCGCACGGCGTGGAGATGCCGATCACCGAGCAGATCGAGCGGATCTGCCACGAGGGGATGGATCCGCGCCTGGCGGTGGACGCGCTGATGAGCCGCACCGCCAAGCCCGAGTCGTACGAGTGAGCGGAGCGGGGATGAGCGGCGAGGACTGGGGCGACGGCACGCGCAGCGTGCACGCCGGCCTGCCGGACGCGGTACCCGGGCAGCCGTTCCTGCCCGGCCCGGTCTTCGCCGCGCCGTACCACCTGGACCCGGAGCGCGGCCCGGCGGCGGCGGTCGACGGGTACGGGCGGCCCGACAACCCCACCCGCCGGCTGCTGGAGACGGCAATCGGTGAGCTGGAGGGCGGCGACTGCCGGGTCTTCGCCAGCGGCCAGGCGGCCATCACCGGGCTGCTGCTGACACTGCTGCGCCCCGGCGACACCGTGCTGCTGCCCGCCGACGGTTACTTCTCGGTGCGCTCGTTCGCCTCGGACACGCTGGGGCAGCTCGGCGTACGCGTGGTGCTCGCGCCGACGGCCGGACCGTACCCGTCGTTCGACGGCGTGCGGCTGGTGCTGCTGGAGACCCCGGCGAACCCCGGCCTGGACGTCGCCGACGTCGCGGCGGTGGCCGCCGCCGCGCACGCCGCCGGTGCGCTGGTGGCGGTGGACAACACCACCGCCACGCCGCTCGGTCAGCGCCCGCTGGACCTCGGCGCGGACGTGGTGGTCGCCTCCGGCACGAAGGCGCTGACCGGCCACTCGGACCTGCTGCTGGGCTACCTGGCCACCCGGGACGCCGGGCTGCGGGACGCGGCGACCACCTGGCGCAACGCCACCGGCGGGGTGCCCGGCGCGTTCGACTGCTGGCTGGCCCACCGCTCGCTGGCCACGCTCGACCTGCGGCTGGCCCGGCAGACCGCCAACGCGCGGGCGCTGGCCGAGCTGCTCGCGGGCCGCCCGGACGTCACCGGGCTGCGCTGGCCCGGACGGCCGGACGACCCGGCGTATCCGGTCGCGTCGGCCCAGATGCGGCGCGTACCGGGCGTGCTCTCGTTCGACCTGGGCGACGAGCGCCGGGTGGCCCGGTTTCTCGGCGCCTCCCGGCTGGTGGCCGCCGCCACCTCGTTCGGCGGCCTGCACACCACGGCCGACCGGCGGGCCCAGTGGGGCGACGACACGACGCCGGGCTTCGTGCGGTTCTCCTGCGGCATCGAGGACACCGCCGACCTGCTCGCCGACGTGACGGCGGCGCTGGACACGGCGGGCTGACGGCGCGTCGCCGCTGGGCTAAGGTGACGGGCAGCCACGGCCCGTGCGGCCCCGACCCGAGGAGGTGAGTCCGATCCACCAGCAGAGGACCGGCGCTCCCTCCGAGTGCGCGTCGCTTCAGGGCTGAGGCGACGCCGGGGGCGCCGACGAGCGCTTCCCGAAAGGTCTGCCATGGCATCCACCGTCTTCACCCCCGACCGTCCGGCCCTCGTCCAGCGGCTGCGCGCCGCCGGTTGCGTCTTCGCCGAGGACGAGGCGGACCTGCTGATCGCCGCCGCCGACTCGACGCAGTCGCTGACCCGGCTGGTCGACCGTCGCGTCGCCGGCCTGCCGCTGGAGCATCTGCTCGGCTGGGCCGAGTTCTGCGACCGGCGGATCGCCGTCCACCCGGGGGTCTTCGTGCCGCGCGGCCGGACCGCGCTGCTCGTCGACGTGGCGACGGCGCTGGCCGGGCCGGCCCCGGCGGTGCTCGACCTGTGCTGCGGCTCCGGTGCCGCCGCCGTGGTGCTGCACGAGCGGCTGGCGCCCGGCTGGCTGGCCGCCGCCGACATCGACCCGGTGGCGGTGGCCTGCGCCCGGCGCAACCTGGAACCGCTCGGCGTCCCGGTCTACCAGGGCGACCTGTTCGACGCGCTGCCGGCGGGCCGGCGCGGGAAACTGGACCTGGTGGTGGCGAACGCGCCGTACGTGCCGAGTGCCGCGGTGGCCTCGCTGCCGGCCGAGGCACGGCTGTACGAGGCGCCGGTGGCGCTGGACGGCGGCACTGACGGCCTGGCGGTGCTGCGCCGGGTCGCCTCCGGCGCGGCCGAGTGGCTCGCCCCGGGCGGGCACGTCGTGGTCGAGTCGAGCGCCGCGCAGGCCGCAGAGCTGTGCGGCGTGTTCACCGCAGCCGGGCTGGAGCCGGCGGTGGTCCGCGACGAGGAGCGGGAGGCCACAGCGGTCACCGCCCGCCGTCCCGGCTGATCACGGCGGGGGAGTCCGCGCCGGGGGCGTGGCGACTGGGCCGGGCGGGAACTAGCCTCGGATCAGGCGCGGCGGGAGGCGGTGGCGGTGGGCAGCGCAGGTGTGCCGGTGGTGGTGGGGCTGGACAACGGGGGCACGAGCGACAACGCCACGGTGCTCACAGTCGACGGCCGGTTCCTGGTGGACGGGCTGCTGGAGATCCCGAGCGAGGTCGGCGCCGGGCCGGAGGCGGCGGTGGAGGCGCTCGCGCGGGCGTTCGACGGCGTCCTGGCCCACACCGGCGTGCCGCGTGAGCTGGTCCGTGCGGTCGGGCTGGACACGCCCGGCCCGGCCAGCGCCACCGGTGTGATCTCGTCCCGCGGCTCGACGAACTTCTCCCAGCCCGCCTGGCGGGGCTTCGACGTGCGCACCGCGCTGGAGCGGCGGCTGGGCCTGCCCGTGGTGTACGCCAACGACGGCAACGCCGCCGCGCTCTACGCCCACCACGTGCACTTCGGCGCCGAGGCGATGGCCCGGTCGTCGGTGTCCGCGATCGTCGGCACCGGGCTCGGCGGGGGCGTGGTGGAGTCCGGGCGGGTGGTCGGCGGCGCGGCCGGTATGGCGGGCGAGTTCGGGCACGTGCACATCCCGCTGGACGGCCTGGTCGAGCCGGACCAGGCGGCGCCGGTCTGCGCCTGCGGCTTCACCGGGGACGCGGAGAGCGTCGCTTCGCTCACCGCGATCCGGCGCAACCTGCTGCCGTACTGGCTGGCGCGGCATCCGGAGCACCCGCTCGCGGCGGAGGAGCCGGACCGGGCGGCGAAGCTGCTGCGCGGCTACGGCGAACGCGGTGACCCGCTGGCCCGCCTGGTGTTCACCCAGCAGGCCAAGGCGCTGGGCCGGTTGTTCACCATCGCGGCCAACTTCACCGACCCGCACGCGTACTTCGTCGGCGGGGGCGTGGTGGAGGCGGCGCCGGAGTTCCGGGACTGGTTCCTCGCCGCCGTCGCCGAGCACACGGTGCTCCGGGAGGAGCAGCGGGCGGTGGCCACCTTCGCGCTGGTGCCGGACCGGGACATGGCCGGGGCGCGGGGGGTGGCCATCGCGGCGCTGGAGGCGGTACGCGGCACCGTCACCGCTGCCGCCGCCCCGCTCGGCTGACGCCGGTCGGGCCGTTCCGGCGGGCGCCGGTCGAGCCGCTCAGGGGCGCGGCGGCGCCGCGGTGAACGCCGCCCAGGCGTGCGGGGGGAAGACCAGCACCGGGCCGGCCGGGTCCTTCGAGTCGCGGACCGCCACCGCGCCGGGCAGCGGCGCCATCTCCACGCACGCGCCCTCGTCACCGCTGTGGCTGCTCTTGCGCCAGCGGGCCGGTGCGGGGTTCGTGCGGTTCGTGCCGTTCATCTGGTCACCTCTCGTTCAGCAGGCGGAGGAGCTGGTCCCGACTGGCCGCCGGGTTCAGGGCCACGGTCCGCAGGTGCTCCATGATCTTGGCGCAGGTACGCAGGTCACCCGGCCGGTCGAGAACCATCTGGCCGGCGACGGTCTCCACCGAGGCGATGATCGGGTCCTCCGGGTCGGCGAACTCCAGGATGTGCAGCGATCCCCGGGTGCCCCGGTGGTAGCCGGCGGCCAGCGGGATCACCTGCACCGTGACGTTCGGCAGCTCGGCCATCTTCAGCAGGTGCTGGAGCTGGCCGGACATGACCGAGCGGTCACCGACCGGGCGCAGCAGCGCGCCCTCGTCGATGATGGCGTCGAGGATCGGCGGCTCGGCGCCGGAGAGCCGCTGCTGGCGGTCCAGCCGTAGCTGGACCCGCTGCTCCACCTGCTCGTCGGTGAGCGTGTGCGGCCCGCCGCGCATCACCCCGCGGATGTAGTCGGCGGTCTGGAGCAGACCGGGCACCACCGACGGTTCGAAGTTCGCGATGCCGGTGGCCTCGGCCTCCAGCGCGATGAAGTCGATGGTGCGCTGGTCCAGCAGGTACGAGTAGGACACCCACCAGCCCGGCTTGCGGGCGTCCTTCGCGAGTTGCACCGCCGCGGCGATGTCGGCCGG
Source organism: Micromonospora sp. WMMB482 (assembly GCF_019038635.1). Taxonomy (NCBI): domain Bacteria; kingdom Bacillati; phylum Actinomycetota; class Actinomycetes; order Micromonosporales; family Micromonosporaceae; genus Micromonospora; species Micromonospora sp. WMMB482. The sequence continues at coordinate 3,830,606 of NZ_JAHOPD010000020.1, forward strand.
GTCCACGCCGTAGCTGGTCAGCAGTGCGCGCACGGTGGCGGGACTGACGAGCGTCTGCGCGTTCTCGTAGCGGGACAGGGTGCTCCGGGTGCTGTTGATCTCGTCGGCCGCGGTCTCGAGGGTGAGGCCGGCGGCCTCCCGGTGGGTCCGCAGGGCGATGCCGAGCCGTCGGGCCCGGGCGGTCTTCGGCGCCATGCATCGATGGTCGCACATCCCGCGGGAAATCGGGCGTGAGAGAAAGTCGATGAGAGTTGCATTCACGCCGGTGAACCTGTCAATGTGTGACGGCGTCCTCACCGCCGGTTGTCGTGGCGACGGTGGTGGTGAGTGACCGGAGGGGATGGGGCGCGCGGTGGTCGGATTCTTCACTCCCCCACGATCCGACCGCCGCGTGCCCCTGCCGGTCCACGAGACGGGGAGGGGTTCCGCGGTGACCAGGTTCCTCGTGGTCCTGACCGACGTGCGTCCACCGGACGGCACCCGGCGTGACGAACGGACCAGCCCGGAACGCCGCCGCCAGGTGGTGGGCGCGAGCAGTCGGGAGGCCGCCGACCGGATCGCCGGCGCCTTCATGGCGCTGGGCATGGTGCGGGCCGGCCGGCAGCGGGTGAAGGTCATCGCGGTCGGCCGCCGGCCCCGGCACCCGGCCTTCTGAGGCACGCCGTTCCGTTACTCCCCGTAGATGCCACATTGACCGTTTGCCACGCGACTCCGCGTCTCCCCGGGTAACGGCCACCGCTTGCGGCAACGCACAGTAAGGTCATTCGGGTGAGCGCCACCGGCGAGCACGGCCAGCCGCAGTCGCGAACGATGAGGTGACCATGACCACCCCAGGCAAGACCCGTGTGGCGATCGTCTTCGGCGGGCGCAGCCCCGAGCACGGCATCTCCTGCGTCAGCGCCGGCAGCGTGCTGGCCGCCCTCGACCCGGACGAGTTCGAGGTGGTCCCGGTCGGCATCACCCGGCAGGGCCAGTGGGTGCTCGCCAGCGGCGACCCGAGCCGGCTCGCCATCGCCGACCGCAAGCTGCCCGAGATCACCGCCGGCTCCGGCGCCGAACTGGTGCTGCGCGCCGACCCCGCCGCCGGTGGCCTGATGGTTCTCGACCCGGCCCAGGGGCCGGTCGCGCTGGCCGACGTGGACGTGGTCTTCCCGGTGCTGCACGGCGCGTACGGCGAGGACGGCACGATCCAGGGCATGCTGGAGATGGCCGACATCCCCTACGTCGGCGCTAACGTCTTCGCCTCCGCCGCGGCGATGGACAAGGAGTTCACCAAGAAGCTCTGCGCCGCCGAGGGCATCCCGGTCGGCCCGTACGCGGTGCTGCGCGCCGGGATGTCGCTGAGCGAGGAGGACAAGGAGCGCCTCGGGCTGCCCGTCTTCGTCAAGCCGTCCCGGGCCGGCTCGTCGTTCGGCATCACCAAGGTCGACGACTGGGCCGACCTGGACGCCGCGCTCGTCACCGCCCGGGAGATCGACAGCAAGGTGCTCGTCGAGGGTGCGGTGGTCGGCCGCGAGATCGAGTGCGGCGTGCTGGAGGGCGAGGCCGGTGGCGCGCCCGAGGCCTCGGTGCTCGCCGAGGTGCGGATGATCGGCGACCGCGACTGGTACGACTTCGAGGCCAAGTACATCTTCGCCGACGAGGTCTGCGAGTACGACGTACCGGCGGACCTGCCCGAGCCGGTGGCCCGGCAGGTGCGCGACTACGCCACCCGGGCCTTCACCGCGCTCGACTGCTCCGGCCTGGCCCGGGTCGACTTCTTCGTGACCCCGCAGATGGACGTCTACCTCAACGAGATCAACACGATGCCGGGCTTCACCCCGACGTCGATGTTCCCGCGGATGTGGTCGGCCAGCGGGCTGGAGTACCCGAAGCTGGTCAACCGCCTGATCCGGACCGCCCTGCACCGCCGCGCCGGCCGCTGACCGCCTGCACCGCCGCGCCGGTCCCCGACCGGGGGCCGGACCTCAGGCGGAGCAGCCCGAGGGAACCTGCTTCGCCGAGGGGACCGAGCTGACGATCGTGTCGGAGATCGAGGTCACCCACTGCAGCGGCGGCTCGTACGACTTCGGCACCCGGACCCGGATCGGGGTCTCCCGGTCGACGGTGGTCAGCACCGTGGCGCCGGCCTCCTCGGCCGCGTGCCAGCAGACCTGGTTGACCTTCCACACCTCGTCGGTGGGCGGGAACTCCGCCGGGCTGCCGCCGCAGGCCACGGTCAGCGCCGGTTCGCCGTACGCGGCGTTCTGCTCCGGGCCCGCGGTGACCGGGCGCTGCGGCAGGTCACGCACGCTGTCCGGGAGCTGCGACATCAGGGCACGGCAGAGCACGGTCGGGCGTTCGGCCAGCGCGGGGGCGGGCATCTCGACCGGCGCGCTGGACTGCGCCCGGGGACTCGCCGACGCGCTCGGCTCGGCGTCCGGCGGCTCCGGGGCCAGCTTGGCGAACGTGAACCCGGCGACCGCAACTGTCACCGGCACCGCGACGAGCGTCGCCCAGAGCGCGGCACGGCGGCTGGCGCCGTCCCGGCGGGGGGAGGTGTCCTTCTCGTCCACTTACAGCCGCACCACCGAACACGTGAGGGTGCGGGTGATGCCGGGCACCATCTGCACGTTGCTGACGATGAGTTTGCCGAGCTCGTCGACGGTGTTCGCCTCGGTGAGCACTACCACGTCGTACGGCCCGGTGACGGCGTCGACCCGTACCACGCCGGCCAGGTCCGCGATCTGACCGGCCACGTCACGCGCCCGGCCGACCTCGGTCTGGATGAGGATGTACGCCTGTACCACGACTCGACCTCCGTCCGTCGCCTCCGGGCGACCCGAAGGGTGAAACTACCGTACTGAGCGGCCGTGATCCCTATCGGTCGCCGGTCGGACGCGGTGAGCGAGCACACGCCGGTGCGGACAGGGGTGGGACGTGCGGAACGACGCAGCGGAGCGAGGGGACGGAATGACTGTCACTGATGTCGGCGAGTTCGGCCTGATCGACCGGGTGACCGCCCGGCTGGCACAGGGGCAGAGCTGCCTGCTCGGCCCCGGCGACGACGGCGCGGTGGTGGCGGCGCCGGACCGGCGGGTGGTCGCCTCGACCGACGTGCTGGTGGAGGGACGGCACTTCCGCCGGGACTGGTCGTCGGCGCAGGACGTGGGGCACCGGGCGGCGGCGGCGAACCTCGCCGACATCGCCGCCATGGGCGCCACCCCGACCGCGCTGCTCGTCGCGCTCTGCATGCCGGCCGAGCTGGACCCGGCCTGGGCCGAGGAACTGGCCGACGGGCTGGGCACGGAGGCGGCGCTCGTCGGCGCGAGCGTGGTGGGCGGGGACATGTCCGGCAGCCCGACGCTCACCATCGCGGTGACAGCGCTCGGTGACCTGGCCGGCCGCGCCCCGGTGGTCCGCTCCGGGGCCCGCCCCGGCGACGTGGTGGCGCTGGCCGGGCGTACCGGCTGGTCGGCGGCGGGCTACACCGTGCTGTCCCGGGGTTTCCGCACGCCGAGGCTGCTGGTCGAGGCGTTCCGCCGCCCCGAGGTGCCGTACGCCGCCGGACCCGCTGCCGCCGCTGCCGGAGCCACCGCCATGATCGACGTGTCGGACGGGCTGCTGGCCGACCTGGGGCACGTGGCCACGGCCAGCGGTGTGGCGATCGACCTGAGCCGGGACGCGTTCGAGGTACCCCGGCAGATGCGGGACGCGGCGCAGGCGCTCGGCGTCGACCCGTACACCTGGATCCTGGGCGGCGGCGAGGACCACGCGCTGGCGGCGACGTTCCCGGCGGACGCCGCGCTGCCGGACGGCTGGCAGCCGGTGGGGCGGGTGGCGGCCGGCGCCGGGGTCACCGTCGACGGCGCCGCCTACAGCGGCCCGCGCGGCTGGGACCACTTCCGCAGAGCGGAGTAGCAGGCACAGCAGGAGAGCGGAGTGATCTGCGTCCGAACCCCGGCCGCCGGGCCGGGCCGGGCCCGGAGCCGGTCGTAACCTGGCACGGTGAGCGAGATCGAGATCCGGGAGCGGCGCTTCGACGCGCCCGAGTCGCAGGCGCTGATCCGGGCGGCGCTGGCCGACCTCGGCGCCCGGTACGGCGGCAGCGGCGACGAGACCCCGGTCGACGCGGCCGAGTTCACCCCGCCGGACGGCGTGTTCCTCGTCGCGTACCTGGACGGGCGGCCGGTGGGCTGCGGTGGCTGGCGCAGCCACGGCGAGGACGGCGACACGGCCGAGTTGAAGCGGATGTACACCGACCCGGCGGTCCGGGGCCGGGGCGTGGCCCGTTCGGTGCTCGCCGCGGTCGAACGGTCCGCCCGCGACCACGGCCGCAAGCGGATCGTGCTGGAGTGCGGCGACAAGCAGCCCGAGGCGATCGCCATGTACACCTCGGCGGGCTACGAGCGGATCCCGAACTTCGGCTTCTACAAGGACGCCCCGGGCTGCCTGTCGTACGGCCGTACCCTCTAGCCCACCGAGATGCGGATCGCGTCCGCGGCGCGGCGCGCGGCGTCCGCGGCCTCGTCCGGGGTGGCGCCCCAGGCCATCAGGTGCCCGCTGCGGTGCGCCGAGGAGAGCAGCTCCGGCACGGTCTGACCGACCTTCGTCTCCACCTGCACGTCGAGCACGCCCGGCACGCGCAGCGCGTCGCGCCTGCCGTCCACGGCGGTGACCCGGCCCGGCGGCGCGATCAGGAACTCGATCGCCGCAGCGCCGGTCGCCCGCGCCGGCAGCGCCGGCCGTTCGCCGCGCAGGATCCGCAGGTACGCCTCGATGACGTCCCGCTCGTAGGCGATCGAGATGAGCGCGGTGATCATGTCGCCGGGCATCCGGGCCGCGCACTCCACCAGCGTCGGCACGCCGCCGGCGAGGATCCATTCGCTGTGCAGCATGCCGCTGCGGAAGCCCGCCGCCTCGGCGAGGCGAACCGCGGCGGCGCGCAGCGCGTCGTGCACCTCGGCGGGCAGCGCGGACGGCACGGTGTGGCCGGTCTCGACCGGGTAGCGCCCGCCGGCGATCCGCTTGTCGGTGACGTTGGCGAAGATCACCTCGCTGTCGGCGACGAGCAGCTCGACGCTGTGCTCGGAGCCGACGAGCAGTTCCTCGACCAGCACGCCGGTGGGCAGGCCGCGCTCGGTGGCCTCGGCCGGGTCGGGCGGGGCGGCGCTGGCCGCCCAGCGGGCCGGCACCTCGGCCGGGTCGGTGATCAGCTGCACGCCCAGGCTGCCCGAGCGGCGGGTGGGTTTCAGCACGCACCGGCCGCCGTGCGCCTGCGCGAACTCCACCGCCCGGGCCGGGTCGTCGACCAGCTCGTACGCCGGGTTCGCCAGCCCGATCCGGTCGGCGAGCAGCCGCATCCGGTGCTTGTCGGAGAAGACGTCGGCGGCCTCCGCCCCGGCGCCCGGCAGCCCGAGGCGCTCGGCGAGCCGGGCGGTGGCGCCGACCGCGTACTCCAGGCCGGGCAGGACCAGCCGGGCGTCGGCGAGGCCGGGTTCGCGGGCGAGCAGGGCGTCCGGGTCGAAGCCGGTCTGGTACTCGGCCGCGACGAGTCGCCCGATCATCGGCAGCCGCTCGGCGAACCGGGCCAGGTCGCGGCGGGCGATCACGTCCGGCTCCTCGACCAGCACCACGCTGCCGGGCGGCAGCTCCTGGTCGAACCAGCTCAGCGAGCCGAACGACGCGCCCACCACCACCAGTTGCTCGCGACCCAGATCGAGGTCCACCGGTCACCCTCCCCACGGCTCGCGCCGGAACCGGACGGCCGGCGCAGCAGCACCCTAACCGGCCGGTACCAGCCGGTCGCCGTACGGTCGGTCAGGGGTGCGGGGGCGGGTCGGCCGATACCGAGCCGGTGTGCGGCGGGTCGCCGGGTGCGACAGGAGCCGGGCACGACAGAAGCCGGCGGACCCCGAAGGGATCCGCCGGCGACCGACGATGTTGCGGTGGCGCTGCCGCGTCAGGCGCGGGTGACCTTGCCGGCCTTGATGCACGAGGTGCAGACCTGCAACTTCTTGGTGGTGCCACCACCGGCCGGGGTACGCACCGACTGGATGTTCGGGTTCCAGCGGCGGTTGGTCCGCCGGTGCGAGTGGGACACGTTGTGGCCGAAGCCCGGCCCCTTGCCACAGACGTCGCACACGCTAGCCACGGGATACTCCTGGGATTGAAACGTTCATGAGGTCGCCGCCAGGCGCTGCCCGGGCAACCTGGTCAGGTTACCCGATGACAGTCGGTACGCCCAACCGGCCCTTTCGCGAGCCCACCCAGCGTACCGGCGGGCCGGCCGGGCCGTCGGCCGGGGCGGACACGCGGCGGACGACCCCGGCGCGTGTCGGTGCGCGCCAGTAGGCTTCCCGACGTGCTGGAGACCCTCGACGCCGCAGCGGTGCGCCGCTGGTGCGCGAGCGGGCTGACCGCCCTCCGGGCCCACCAGGGCGAGATCGACGAGCTGAACGTCTATCCGGTGCCCGACGGCGACACCGGCACCAACCTGGTGCTCACGTTCACCTCGGCCCAGCAGGCCCTGGCCATGGACCTCGGCACCCTCCCCGACGACGGGCACACCCCGCACGGGCACGCGTTGCGGCTGATGGCCCGGGGCGCGCTGCTCGGGGCGCGCGGCAACTCCGGCGTGATCCTCTCGCAGATCCTGCGCGCTCTCGCCGACACGCTCGCCGCCGCGCCCGCGGTGCGCGGCCGGCAGCTCGCCGACGCGCTGGCCGACGCCACCACCGCCGCCTACGCCGCTGTCGCCCGGCCGGTCGAGGGCACGCTGCTGAGCGTGGTCGCCGCCGCGGCGCACGCGGCCCGCCGGGCGGACAGCGACGACCTGCGCGCCGTGGCCCGGGCCGCGGCCGAGGCGGCGGCGCACGCGCTGGCGCGTACCCCCGAGCAGTTGCCGGAGCTGGCCCGCGCGGGCGTGGTCGACGCCGGCGGGCGCGGCCTGTGCCTGCTGCTGGACGCGCTGGTCGAGGTAATCACCGGGGAGAGCCCGGCGCAGCCGGCGCCCGCGCCGCCCGCGCCGCCCGCGCCGCCCGCCCGCCGCCCGCCGGTCACCGCCGTGCGGGAGAGCGGCTCCGACGCGTACGCCTACGAGGTGCAGTACCTGCTCGACGCAGACGACGAGGCGGTGGCCCGGCTGCGCGCCGAGCTGTCCACGCTGGGCGACTCGCTGGCGGTCGTCGGGGACGGCGCCGGCACCTGGAACGTGCACGTGCACGTCAACGACATCGGGGCGGCGGTCGAGGCGGGCGTGGTCGCCGGCCGCCCGCACCGGATCACCGTGACCCGTTTCGCCGACCAGGGCGCCCCGGCGCCGGGGCCGCAGGCACGGGCGTCCGAGGGACGGGCCGCCGTGGTGGTGGCCACCGGCGCGGGCATCGCTGAGCTGTTCGCCGCCGAGGGCGCCGTGGTGGTGCCCGCCAACCCGTCCACGGGCGAGCTGCTCGACGCGATCCGGGCCACCGGCGCCGCCCGGGTGGTGGTGCTGCCCAACGATCCGAACACCCAGTCGGTGGCGAGCGCGGCGGCCAGGGAGGCGCACGGCCTCGGCGTGAAGGTGAGCGTGGTGCCGACCCGTTCGCCGGTGCAGGCGCTCGCGGCGCTGGCCGTACGCGATCCGAAGCGGCGCTTCGAGGACGACGTGATCGCGATGGCCGAGGCGGCCGGCGCCTGCCGGTACGCCGAGGTCTGTCACGCCGCCCGGGAGGCGCTCACCGTCGCCGGCCCGGCCCGCCCGGGTGACGTGCTGGCCCTGGTCGAGGGCGAGGTGCACCTGATCGGGCAGGATCTGGTCGACACCTGCACCGCCGTGGTGGACCGGATGCTCGGCGGTGGCGGCGAACTGGTCACGCTGCTCTGCGGCGCGGACGCGCCGGCCGGGCTGGCCGACCGGGTCCGCACACACGTCGAGGGTGCCTGGCCGTTCGTCGAGGTGCAGGCGTACGAGGGCGGGCAGCCGCACTATCCGCTCCTGGTGGGGGTCGAATGACTGGTGAGGCGGCCACTGTGGACACGCCGCTGAAGAAGCTGGTCGGCGAGCGCACCGCGAAGGCGCTGGCCGGGCATCTCGACCTGCACACCGCGGGCGACCTGATCTACCACTTCCCGCGCCGGTACGACGAGCGCGGCGAGCACACCGACATCCGCTCGCTCGACGTGGGAGAGCAGGTCACAGTGCTCGCCCAGGTGCAGCGCACCGCGGTCCGCCCGATGCGCCAGCGGCGCGGCAACCTGCTGGAGGTCACCGTCGGCGACGGCTCCGGCGGCGTGCTCACCTGCACGTTCTTCGGCAACCAGGCGTGGCGGGAACGGGAGCTGCGGCCCGGCCGGTGGGGGCTGTTCGCCGGCAAGGTGACCGAGTTCCGGGGCAAGCGCCAGCTCAACGGCCCGGAGTACGTTCTGCTCGGTGATGGCGGCGAGGGCGAGGCGGCGGCCAACGAGGAGGTCGAGGAGTTCGCCGGGGCGCTGATCCCGGTCTACCCGGCGGCGGCGGCGGTGCCGACGTGGGTGATCGCCCGCTGCGTCCGCGTCGTGCTCGACACGTTCACCCCGCCCGAGGATCCGCTGCCGGCCACCGTGCGGGCCACCCGCAACCTGGCCGACATCGGCACCGCGCTGCGCGAGATCCACCGTCCGACCAGCAAGGAGGCGCTCTACCGGGCCCGCCGCCGGCTGAAGTGGGACGAGGCGTTCGCCGTGCAGCTCACGCTGGTGCAGCGCAAGCACCGGGCGGCGGCGTCGCCGGCCCTGGCCCGGCCCGCGACGGCGGGCGGCCTGCTGGACGCGTTCGACGCCCGGCTGCCGTACGAGCTGACCTCCGGCCAGCAGGTCGTCGGGCGGGAGATCGCCGCCGACCTGGCCCGTCCGCACCCGATGCACCGGCTGCTCCAGGGCGAGGTGGGCTCCGGCAAGACGGTGGTGGCGCTGCGCGCCATGCTCCAGGTGGTCGACGCCGGTGGGCAGGCCGCGCTGCTGGCCCCGACCGAGGTGCTCGCCGCCCAGCACCACCGGGGCATCCTCGACCTGCTCGGCCCGCTCGGCCGGGCCGGTGAGCTGGGTGCCGCCGACGACGCCACACGGGTGGAGCTGGTCACCGGTTCGCTCGGCGCGGCGGCCCGCCGCCGGGCGCTGGCCGAGGTGGCCGAGGGGCGCGCCGGCATCGTGCTCGGCACACACGCCCTGCTCTACGAGGGCGTCGACTTCCACGACCTCGGCCTGGTGGTGGTGGACGAGCAGCACCGCTTCGGCGTGGAGCAGCGCGACGCGCTGCGCGCCAAGGCCGAGCAGCCGCCGCACGTGCTGGTGATGACCGCGACCCCGATCCCGCGCACGGTGGCCATGACCGTCTACGGCGATCTGGAGACCTCCACGCTGTCCCAGCTTCCGCAGGGCCGCTCGCCGATCGCCTCGCACGTGGTCCCGGCCGCCGAGAAGCCGGCGTTCCTCGACCGGGCCTGGCGCCGGCTGCGCGAGGAGGTCACGAAGGGCCACCAGGCGTACGTGGTGTGCCCGCGGATCGGTGAGGGGCCGGTGTCGGACGAGGAGGCGCCGCGGGAGGACGACAACGGCCGCCGCCCGCCGCTGGCGGTGACCGAGGTGGCCCCGCTGCTGGCCGAGGGGCCGCTGCACGGGCTGCGGATCGGGGTACTGCACGGACGCCTGCCCGCCGACGAGAAGGACGCGGTGATGCGCGCGTTCGCCGACGGGGAGCTGGACGTGCTGGTCGCGACCACAGTGGTCGAGGTCGGCGTGAACGTGCCGAACGCGACGGTGATGATCGTGCTGGACGCCGACCGGTTCGGTGTCTCCCAGCTCCACCAGCTGCGGGGCCGGGTCGGCCGGGGCTCGGCCGCCGGTCTCTGCCTGCTGGTCACCGAGGCGGCCGAGGGCTCCTCCGCGCGGGAGCGGCTGGACGCGGTCGCCTCCACCACCGACGGCTTCAAGCTCGCCGAACTCGACCTGGAACAGCGCCGGGAGGGCGACGTGCTGGGCGCGACCCAGTCCGGCCGGCGCTCGCACCTGCGGCTGCTGTCGCTGAGACGCGACACGGAGCTGATCCGCGACGCGCGGGCCGAGGCGATCGAACTGGTCGAGGAGGATCCGGATCTGGCCCGGCATCCGGCGCTGGCGGCGTCGGTCGCCGCGCTGGTCGACGAGGAGCGCGCCGAATACCTGGAGAAAGGCTGACGCGCGAGGGCTGACGCGGGAGGGCCGCGCGGCCGGGTGGCCGACGCGTCACCGGGCCGGGCGTCGCGTAGCGTCGGGGCATGCGCAGGGAGCGACGGTGACCCGGATCGTGGCCGGCACGCTCGGCGGCCGGCGGATCGCCGCGCCACCAGGTGCAGGCACCCGGCCCACCTCGGACCGGGTCCGCGAGGCGCTGTTCAGCGCTGTGCACTCCCACGTCGACCTGGACGGGGCGCGCTTCGCCGACCTGTACGCCGGTTCCGGCGCGGTCGGTCTGGAGGCGCTGTCCCGGGGCGCGGCCCACGTGCTGCTCGTCGAGTCGGACGCGCGGGCCGCGCGGGTGATCCGGGAGAACATCGCCGCGCTCCGGGCCGCGCCGGCCGCGCGCCTGGTCACCGGCAAGGTCGCCGGCGTGCTGGCGGCCGGGCCCACCGACGGGCCGTACGACGTGGTGTTCGCCGATCCGCCGTACGCGGTGCCGGACGCCGAGATCACCGCGATGCTGGCGGCGCTGGTCGACGGCGGCTGGCTCGCCCCGGACGCCCTGGTGGTCGTCGAGCGGTCCAGCCGTACCGGACCGGTCACGTGGGTGGAAGGTGTCACTCCCGAGCGCAGCAGACGTTACGGCGAGACCACTCTTTGGTACGGTCGCCGATCATGAGACGTGCGGTCTGCCCGGGCTCGTTCGACCCGGTCACCAACGGACACCTCGACATCATCGGCCGGGCCAGCCGGCTGTTCGACGAGGTGATCGTCGGAGTGCTGGTCAACCAGTCGAAGCAGGGTCTGTTCACCGTCGAGGAGCGGATCGCCATGCTCCGCGAGGTGACCGCCTCGTACGACAACGTCCGGGTTGAGTCGTTCCGCGGCCTGCTCGTCGACTTCTGCCGCGCGCAGCAGGCGAGCGTGCTGATCAAGGGCCTGCGTGCGGTGAGCGACTTCGACTACGAGCTGCAGATGGCCCAGATGAACATCGGTCTGGCCGGCGTGGAGACGTTGTTCATGCCGACCAACCCGCTGTACTCGTTCATCTCCTCCAGCCTGATCAAGGACGTGGCGAAGTGGGGCGGCGACATCTCCGCCCACGTCCCCGACCTGGTCCGAGCCCAGCTCTCCACCCGCCTCCGCCCCTGACCTCTGTCCCGGGGAGGCGACGCGCCGGGTGGGGCGGGTGAGGTGCTTGTGGCTCGGGCGCGACATGATGTCTGCAGCGCCGAGAACCGGGCGCAGGCCGCATGATGGAGGGCGGCCGACGAAGACAGGAGTGAGGTACCGGTGGACCCGCTCGATCGCATCGACGAACTGATCGCCATGGTGGAGCAGGCCCGCTCCGTCCCGATGTCGCGCAACAACTGCATGGTCGACCGGGGCGAGATGATCGCCGCGCTCGACGAGCTGCGCGTGGAGCTTCCCGCGGACCTGCGCCGGGCCGCCGCGCTGCTGGAGGAGCGGGACAAGATCATGGAGGCCGGCAAGCGCGAGGCCGACCGGATCATCAGCGAGGGTGAGGCGGAACACGCCCGGCTGGTCTCGGTCAACGAGATCACCGTCTCGGCCGAGCACGAGGGCGCGCGGATCGTCGCCGAGGCGCGGGCCGAGGCGCAGCGTCTCCGCGAGGAGGTGGACGACTACGTCGACACCGCGCTGGCGAACTTCGAGCAGTTCCTCACCCGGGCGCTGGCCTCGATAGAGCGCGGCCGGGACAAGATGCACGCGCTGCGCGAGATCGGCACCTTCGCCGGGGACGAGGCGGACCGCCCGCTACCCTTCTGAGCGGCGCGCGGGCCGGTCGCCGACAGCCGGCTGCCGCCGAGCCGGAGGTCCGCCCCCGGTTCGACGGTCCGCCGCCAGGCAGGTAACCTTCTTTGTCGGCCTCTCATCGGCCGGAGTCTGACTATGCCCAAACACTCGCCAAGCACACTCGACCCCAGGTCGCCGCTGGTCCTCGACACGAGGGAACTGCCGCGCCGACCTGGCGCGTTGCGTACGCACAAGCGGGTCGTGCCGGCACCGGCGGACCTCGGCGTGGAGTTGATCGGCGTGCCGGAGGGCGCGGACCTCGACCTCGACCTGAGGTTGGAGTCGGTGTCCGAGGGCGTACTCGTCTCCGGGACCGTCACCGGTCCCGTCAAGGGCGAGTGCGGGCGCTGCCTGCGCGAGATCGACGACTCGTTGGCCGTGACGATCCAGGAGCTGTACGCGTACGAGAACAGCACCACGGACGACACGACCGAGGAGGACGAGGTGGGCCGGATGCAGGGCGATCTGATCGACCTGGAGCCGGCGTTGCGGGACGCGGTGGTGCTGGCGCTGCCGACGAATCCGCTCTGCCGGGAGGACTGCCCAGGCCTGTGCCCCGAGTGTGGGGTGCACTGGGACGATCTGCCGGCCGACCACAGCCATCAGCAGGTCGACCCGCGTTGGGCGAGCCTGACGCAACTGACCCGTACAGAGGAGTAAGAACCGTGGCCGTCCCCAAGCGCAAGATGTCGCGCAGCAACACCCGCGCCCGCCGGGCGAACTGGAAGGCCTCGGCGGTGGCGACCGTGGCCTGCCCGCAGTGCAAGTCGGCCAAGCTGCCGCACGCCGCCTGCTCCGTCTGCGGCACCTACAACGGCCGTCAGGTCCTCGAGGTCTGACCCGGCTGCCGAGTGACGTCCCCGACCACCGGTCGGGTGACGCGCGCACCAAGGCTCTCGCCCGGTGCCCCGGCTCCCGCCACCGCCGACCGGCTCACGGCCGGCGGACCGTCGGAGCCGGGCACCGCGCGGATCGCCGTCGACCTCCTCGGCGGGGACGATGCTCCCGCCGTCGTGGTTGACGGCGCTCTGCGAGCGGTACGCACGGATCCCGCCCTGCACCTGCTGCTCGTCGGCCCGATCGAGGTGGCCGACGAGCTGATCGGTGCGCTCGACCCGGCCCAGCGCGCCCGGGTCACGGTCCGCCCGGTGCGGACCGCCGTCGGCATGGCCGACCATCCCACCGCTGCCCGCGGCGAGAGCACGGTACGCACCGCCGTGCAGGCCGTCCGCGACGGACTCGCCGACGCGGTCGTCTCCGCCGGCTCGACCGGCGCCACGGTCACCGCCGCCGCGCTCGGCCTCGGCCGCTGGACCGGGATACGCCGCCCGGCGCTCGCCGCCACGCTGCCCGCCGTCGAGGGGCCGGTGGTGCTGCTCGACGTCGGCGGCACGCTCGAACCCGGCCCGGCCACGCTGGCCCGGCACGCCCTCCTCGGTGCCGCCTACGCGTCGGTGGCCCACGCCGTCACCGCACCCCGCGTCGGGCTGCTCTCCGTCGGTCATGAGACGGGCAAGGGCGACCGGCTGCGCCGCGCCGCCGCGCCCGCGCTCGCCGCCGCGCCGCTGCCCTGCGACGGCCGCTACGTCGGCCTGGTCGAGGGGTACGACATCTCGCTCGGCGCCCGCGCCGACGTCGTGGTGACCGACGGCTTCACCGGAAACGTCCTGCTGAAGGCCATCGAGGGCGCGTACGCCATGGCCGGCGGTCCACCGGCACGCGGCGGCGCCCCGCGTGCCGCCGCCCTGCTCGGAGTGGGCGGCACGGTGGTGGTGTGCCACGGCGCGGCCGGCCCCGAGGACGTCGCCTCCGGTATCGCGCTCGCCGCCCACCTGTGGCGCCGCGACGCCGCCGGGACGGCCCGCGACCTGCTCGCCGACATCCCGCACGATCCCGCACCTGACCGACACGACACCGAGGTAGCACCATGACCAACGACAAGCGGCGGCGTGCTCCCGTCGGCCACCTGGAGGCGGCCTTCGGGGTGTCGCTCGACCCGGAACTGCTGGAGCGCGCGCTGACCCACCGCTCGTACGCGTACGAGAACGGCGGCCTGCCCACGAACGAGCGGCTGGAGTTCCTGGGCGACTCGGTCCTCGGCGTGGTGATCACCACAGCGCTGTTCCACAACCACCCCGACCTGCCCGAGGGGCAGCTGGCGAAGCTGCGCGCCAGTGTGGTGAACATGCGGGCGCTCGCCGACGTGGCGCGTGGCCTCGGGCCGGACGGGCTGGGCGCGTACCTGCTGCTGGGCAAGGGTGAGGAGGCCACCGGCGGGCGGGACAAGGCGAGCATCCTGGCCGACACGCTGGAGGCGCTGCTGGGCGCGATCTACCTCCAGTACGGCCTGGACACCGCCGCCATCGTCATCCACCGGCTCTTCGATCCGCTGATGGCCGAGTCGGCGGGCCGGGGCGCGGCGCTGGACTGGAAGACCAGTCTCCAGGAGCTGACCGCCGCGCTCGGGCTCGGCGTGCCCGAGTACCGGATCGAGGGCACCGGGCCGGACCACCTCAAGACGTTCACCGCCTGGGTGGTGGTGGCCGGCAACCGCTACGGCGGCGCGGAGGGGCGCAGCAAGAAGGAGGCCGAGCAGCGCGCGGCCGAGTCGGCCTGGCGGACGCTCACCGAGCAGGCCGAGGCGCAGGCGGCGGCGGAGGCCCGGGAGGAGGCGAGCCCGCTGGCCGACACCACGGACGTCGAGGCGGGCGCCGGCCGTGCCTGAGCTGCCCGAGGTCGAGACCGTCCGGGTGGGACTCGCGCAGTGGGTGATCGGCCGCCGGATCGCCGCGGTCGAGGTGCGCCACCCCAGGGCGGTACGCCGGCACGCGCCCGGCGGCGCGCACTTCGCCGACGTGCTCGCCGGCCGGACGATCACCGGCGTGCAGCGCCGGGGCAAGTACCTCTGGCTGCCGCTGGACAGCGGCGACGCGGTGATCGGCCACCTCGGCATGTCCGGCCAGCTGTTGTTGCAGCCGGTCGGCGCGGCCGACGAACTGCACCTGCGGGTCCGGTTCCGGTTCGCCGACGACGGGCCGGAGCTGCGCTTCGTCGACCAGCGCACGTTCGGCGGGCTGTCCGTGTCCGCGGGTGGGGCGGAGCTGCCCGCCGAGATCGCCCACATCGCCCGCGATCCGATGGACCCGGAGTTCTCCGACGAGGGGTTCGTAACGGCGCTGCGCCGCAAGCGTACGGAGATCAAACGCGCGCTGCTCGACCAGACACTGATCTCCGGGGTGGGCAACATCTACGCCGACGAGGCGCTGTGGCGGGCGAAGCTGCACGGCGCCCGCCCCGCCGACGCGCTGACCCGTCCGGCCGCGCTGCGGCTGCTCGGCCACGTCCGGGACGTGCTCGGCGAGGCGATCAAGCAGGGCGGCACCAGCTTCGACGAGCTGTACGTCAACGTCAACGGCGAGAGCGGCTACTTCGACCGGTCGCTGAACGCGTACGGCCGGGAGGGGGAGCCCTGCCCGCGCTGCGGCGCGCCGATCCGGCGCGAGGCGTTCATGAACCGGTCGTCCTACAGTTGCCCGCGATGCCAGCCGCGGCCCCGGGGCACCCTCCGGGGATGACCCCGAGCCGGTTCGGGGTTGCGCCGGTGTGCATCGCCGGACGGTCCCCGGAGACGCGCCGGAGCGTACCCGGAGATGCCCTCTTCCGCCCGGTCCGCGCGGCCGGTTCCGGCCGCGCGGACCCCGCCGGCCGGATCGGGGACGAGCGGGGGCCGTTCCCCGATGCCGGGGCCCCGCCTGCTGCCTAGCGTCATCTGAGGTCGGCACGGGGCCGGCCTCAGGGGGGTGGAACCCGGGACATGGGCAGGCGACCGGTGACCGTGCGGCTGGCACGGTGGAGTGCGGAGCATCCGTGGCGCGCGATCGCGTTGTGGGTGGTCTTCGTGGCGGTGTGCTTCGTGGGCGGCAGCGCCGCCGGCCTGAACGAGGCCACCGACGAGGACCAGGCGATCGGCGAGTTCGGGCGGGCGCAGCTGATCGTCGACAGTGGCGGCTTCGACCAGCCGGCCACCGAGAACGTGCTGATCACCGCCCGTTCGGGCTCGCTCGACCAGGCCGCCGCGAAGGCCGCGGCCCAGGACGCGGCGGACCGGCTGCGGCAGGTTGACGGCGTGGCCTCGATCGGTACGCCGATGCCGTCGCGCGACGGCAGCGCGCTGCTGGTGCCGATCACCATGTCGGGCGACCCGGGCACCGCCGGGGACCGGGTGCAGCCGCTGCGGGACACCACCGCGAAGGTGCAGGACGCGCACCCGCAGCTCCGGGTGGAGCAGGTCGGCGGCCCGTCGATCGACAAGGCGCTCGACGACACGCTCGGCAAGGACTTCAAGCGCGCCGAGCTGCTCAGCCTGCCGGTGACGCTGGCCATCCTGATCATCGCGTTCGGCGCGCTGATCGCCGCCGGGGTGCCGGTGCTGCTGGCGCTCTCCTCGGTGGCCGCCGCGATGGGTCTCTCCACACTCGCCTCGCACCTGGTACCGGCCACCGACACCACCGCCAGCGTCATCCTGCTGATCGGCATGGCGGTCGGCGTGGACTACTCGCTGTTCTACGTGCGGCGGGAGCGGGAGGAGCGGGCCAAGGGCCGATCCGGCCTGGACGCGGTGGAGATCGCGGCGGAGACCTCCGGGCACGCAGTGGTGGTCTCCGGCACCGCCGTGATCATCTCGATGGGCGGTCTGCTGCTCGCCCAGGACGCGATCTTCTCCTCGCTGGCGGTCGGCTCGATCCTGGTGGTGGCGGTCGCCGTGATCGGCTCGCTCACCGTGCTGCCGGCGTTGCTGGCGAAGCTGGGCCGCTGGGTGGACCGGCCGCGGGTGCCGCTGCTGTGGCGCCTCACCGCTCCGCGCCACGGGCAGCCGGCCCGGCCCCGGTTCTGGCCGGCGGTGCTCAAGCCGGCGCTGCGCGCGCCGGTGGCCACGCTGCTGATCTCGGTCGCGCTGCTGCTCGCGCTCGCCGCGCCCGTGCTCGGCATGAAGCTGAAGTTCCCCGGCCCGGAGGACGTGCCGCGCACCACAGCGGCCATGCAGGCGTACGACCGGCTCACCGCCGCCTTCCCGAGCAACGGCACCAGCCACACGGTCGCCGTGCGGGCACCCGCCGAGCAGGCCGACCGGGTGCGGGCCGCGCTCACCGACCTGGCCGGCCGTACCGCCGCCGACCCGCTCTTCGCGCCGGCCGAGGGGGACGGCCCGGAGATCCAGGTGTCGGCGGACCGGCGGGTGTCGGTGCTGGAGGTGGCCACGCCGCACGCCAGCCGCTCCGACGAGGCGTCCCGGTCGCTGCACGAGCTGCGCGACGACCTGGTCCCGGCCACCCTCGGCGGCGTCCCGGGCGTGGAGTACGCGGTGGGCGGCGGCGTGGCCGCCAGCGAGGACTATGCGGCCCACATCTGGGCGAAGCTGCCGATCGTCGCGGCGTTCGTGCTGGCGCTGACGTTCCTGGTGATGGCGTGGACGTTCCGGTCGGTCGTGGTGGCGCTGACCTCGATCGTGCTGAACCTGCTCTCCGCCGGCGCCGCGTACGGGCTGCTGGTGCTGGTCTTCCAGAGCACCTGGGCGGAAGGGCTGCTCGGCTTCACCTCGATGGACGCGATCGTCACCTGGCTGCCGCTGTTCCTGTTCGTGGTGCTGTTCGGACTGTCGATGGACTACCACGTCTTCGTGGTCAGCCGGATCCGCGAGGCGGTCGACCGGGGGATGCCCACCCGGGAGGCGGTGGCGCACGGCATCACCTCGTCGGCCGGGGTGGTGACCAGCGCGGCGGTGGTGATGGTGGCGGTGTTCTCCATCTTCGCCACGCTCAGCATGATCGACTTCAAGCAGCTCGGCATCGGCCTGGCGGCGGCGATCCTGCTGGACGCCACGATCATCCGCGCGGTCGTGCTCCCATCGGTGATGACGCTGCTGGGTGACGCGAACTGGTGGGCGCCGCGGTTCATGCGCCGCCGTCGGCCCGCCCCGGCGGTCGAGCCGCCGCCCGCCCCGGCGCCGGAGCTGGTCGGCATCCGCTGACCAGGCCGGATCGGACCCGCCCCGGCCGGCTCCGGCCGGGGCTCGGTCCGGTCCGCTCCCGGTGTCGTCTGCAGGCCCGTCGCGGCTTGACATCCGGGTACCGCCTGTGCCGGCCGCCGAGACGGCATCCACTCTTCATCGTTATACCTGAGAGTCATAATGATGACTCTCAGGTATAACGCTCCTGGGTCATCTGCTTGGCCGTGGCGGTTACGCAGCGTATCGGCAACGCCATGATTGCCCGGCACCAGTGCGTGCGGAGCAGGCGCCGGGGCGTCACGGCAGCGCGCACGGCTCCCGCCCGGCGTCCAGCTGCCGGTCCTTGCGGATCGAGGCGAAGCCGTAGCCGACCGAGGTAACGCAGAAGTCCGCCGGATCACCTGTGTACTCGACGTGGAAGACCGGCTTGCCGGCGTCGACGAACGGCAGCAGCTTCGCGCACTCGCGGCGGCGTACGCACTCCTGGTTGACCGCGAAGTCGAAGTCGGGGGCCAGCGCGGCCACCTGCGCCACGTCGTCGACCAGTCCGGGGGAGAGGTCCAGCTTGCGGGCCAGCCCCGCCAGCCGGCGGTTGAACAGCAGCTGGTCGTCGAAGTGAAGGGGGAAGCCGGAGCGGTGCCGGTAGCCGTCCGCGTCGGCGAGCGCCACCGCGCCGAAGCCCTTGCCCCGGCACAGCCGGAACCGGTCGGCCAGCACCGGCGCGAGCGCGTCCCAGCTCCGTACGTCCAGGAAGCGGCTCCCCGGCCGCCCCGGCACCGCCGCGCCGCGCACGGCGGCAGGGAAGCGGGTGGCGTCCGGGTCACCGGCGGCGTACGTGCCGACCCGGACGTGGCAGACCAGGCGGCGGCCCCGCTCGCGCAGCGCGGCGGTCTCGGCCGAGGTGGTCGCCACCGGGTCGAGGAGGAAGACGTCGGCGTCGACAGTCACGTCCACCGGGGTGGTGAGCTGCCACTGCCACCGCCAGCGGTCGGCCTGCGCCGCCGGCCAGGGCGTGGGCGCGCCGGGCGGCGTGACCGGCCGACGGCAGGCCGGCACCGGGGCGAGCAGCAGCGCGGTCAGCGCGAGCGCCACGCCCCGGCGCGGGCCACGTCGGCGGACGCGGGCCGACCGGGAGCGCGGCACGGCCCACACCGGCCGGATCCGCATCGACAGCTCCCCGGACGCGGGCGGCCCGACGCCGCCCCCGACCGGTCAACGAGCGCCGGGCCGATCGCGACGCGCGGTCAGCTCGGGGTGGCGAAGACCTGTGTCCAGTACGGCCCGTTGCTGCGCGCCAGACCCATCCCGATCTGGGTGTACCCGCAGTTGAGGATGTTCTTCCGGTGTCCTTCGGAATTCATCCAGCCGGCCATGACCTTGGCCGCCGTCTCGTAACCCCAGGCCACGTTCTCGCCCACCATGCGGTAGCTGTAGCCGGCACGCTTGACCCGGTCCCAGGGCTGGCTGCCGTCGCTGCCCTTGTGGTCCATCTTCTGGTGGTCGGCCTGATCCTGGCTGTGCCGCTGGGCGGCCAGGTTCAGTTTGGCGTTGACGGTGAGCGCCTTGCAGCCGGCCTTCGCCCGCTCCTGGTTGACGATCGTCACGACCTTCTGGAGTTCGGCGCTGAGCCCGGTCGTGGCGGTGGCTTTGGTGCTCCCGGAGCCACCGCTCGGGGCGCTGCTGCGCTCCTGCTGCCGCGACGGGGCGGTGCTGCGGTTCGGCTTCGGGGTGGCCTTCTTCGTCGGGCTCGGCGCGGCGGTGGTCGGTACGGCGGACGGGCTCGCCGACTCGGGCGCGAGCGCGTCGGCGGGCGCCTCGTCGGTCCCGCCGGGGGCCTGCGGCGCGGCGGCGACCGGCGCGTCGGCGGAGGTGCGCTTCGTGCCCTGGTCGTCTCCGGGCAGCAGGACGGCGCCCACGCCGAGGCTCACCACGAGCGTCGCCGCGGCGGCGGCCCCGCCGATCACGAGCGGCCGGGACAGGCGCCGCTTCGGACGCCGCCGGTCGTCGGCCGGGGTGTCGGTCGCCGGCTGCCAGGTCGCGGCGGGCTGCTCCCAGCCGCCGGCCGGCTGCTCCTGGCCGTTCCACCGGTCGTGGGGCGGCGGGTAGGCGCCGGCCGTTCCGTAGGCGGGCGGGGCGCTCTCCGGGCGGTAGCCCGGCTGGGCGTCGTATCCGGCCGGGCCGTGGTAGCCGGCCTGGCCGGCGGGCGACTGCTGCGCGGCGTCCCCGTACAGGTACGACGACCGCGGTTCGGGCCGGTCGCTGAGCCACGCCGGACCCTCGTCGGTCGGCGGCTCGGGACGCCGGCGGGCGTCCTCCGGTTCGATCGGGTCGTTCCAGCGGTACACGCCTGTCCCCTCCACGGGTCGGTTGCGGGCCGGAGTGACGCTACGGGCGTGCTCCAAGCTGCGGCAACGTGGCTAAGAAAGAGTTAAGGCGAAGCCGGCGGCAAGGGTGAGTCGTTCACACATTTCCGGCGTACAGTAAAGGTGTCCGGACAGAGCGTGTCCGCGCCTTGTGGCAGCCCCCGGCGAGTGGACCGGCCGACGTGGAGATGATCTACGGCCTTGGTCAACTTGACGAAGGAGGGGGTTTCGGCTCAATATGTAGGTGTCGCCAGTCGCGCCCAGTCATGCCCCGATGCAGGGGGAATGGCAGCCGCGAACATCATGGGCGCGCGTTGGCCGGCCTTTCCGGCAGCGCACATCAAGGAGTCAGCATGGCGAAGGCCCTCTACGGCCACGTAAGTGCAGCGCCCGACCGGCGTCTGCTCGACGAGGTCACCCGACTGCGTGCCAGGGTTCAGGCACTGGAGTTCGAGATCACGCGTCTGCGCGCCGACAACGATCGGCTTGCGGCGGCAGCGGCGGAGGCCGATGACCTCCTCCGTCTGGCCGAGCCCGCGCTGACCTGATCTCCAGTTGTCGGAAAACTGAATCGCACCACACCGAAAAGCGCGCCGACACTCAAGTGCCGGCGCGCAGCCATGTGCGGACCCTTTTCGTCGCCGCCGCCGCAATTCTCGATCTTGCGGAACCGGTTGGAATTGCGCCCGGTAATTGTGATCATGTATTTCCGCTCCACCCACGACGGCCGGGTGGAATGCGGACAGCCGGTGCGGCGGGTGGGTCGCGTGGCGGCGGCGCCCCGGTCCCGGGTTAGTCTGCGGGTTCACCAGGTCCGCGCAGCCGGCGACGGTACGGCGGCCACCGGACGAGGATCGAGAAGGTGCATCTCAAGAGCCTGACGGTGAAGGGCTTCAAGTCCTTCGCCTCCGCCACGACGCTGAAGCTGGAGCCCGGGATCACCTGCGTGGTGGGCCCGAACGGCTCCGGCAAGTCCAACGTCGTCGACGCCATCGCCTGGGTGCTCGGCGAGCAGGGCGCCAAGGCGCTGCGCGGCGGCAAGATGGAGGACGTCATCTTCGCCGGTACCGCCGGGCGCGCGCCGCTGGGCCGGGCCGAGGTCACCCTCACCATCGACAACACCGACGGCGCGCTGCCGATCGAGTACACCGAGGTCTCCATCACCCGCCGGATGTTCCGCTCCGGCGAGAGCGAGTACGAGATCAACGGCGACTCCTGCCGCCTGCTGGACATCCAGGAGCTGCTGTCCGACTCGGGCATCGGCCGCGAGATGCACATCATCGTCGGGCAGGGCCGGCTCGACGGCATGCTGCACGCCAAGCCGGAGGACCGGCGGGCGTTCATCGAGGAGGCGGCGGGCGTCCTCAAGCACCGCAAGCGCAAGGAGAAGGCGCTGCGGAAGCTCGACGCGATGCAGGTGAATCTCAACCGCTTGGCCGACCTGACCACTGAGCTGCGCCGCCAGCTCAAGCCGCTGGGCCGGCAGGCCGAGGTGGCCCGCCGCGCCGCCGGCATCCAGGCCAACCTGCGCGACGCCCGGCTGCGGCTGCTCGCCGACGACCTGCACACGCTGCGGACCACACTGGACAAGGAGATCGCCGACGAGACCGCGCTGCGCGAGCGGCGCGAGCTGATCGAGGGCGAGCACGGCGAGGTGCAGGGCCGTCTCGGCGAGCTGGAGGCGGCGCTGGCCGAGGACGCCCCGCTGCTCGCGGCGGCGCAGGACACCTGGTACCGCCTCTCCGCGCTCCAGGAGCGGTTCCGCTCGATCGAGCAACTGGCCCGGGAACGGCTGCGTCACCTCAGTGCCGCCGGCGACGACGAGCGCCCCGGGCGCGACCCCGAGCAGTTGGAGGCGGAGTCGCGGCGTGTCCGCGAGCAGGAGGAGGAGCTGCGCGCGGCGCTCACCGAGGACCAGATCCGGCTGGCCGAGGCGGTCGAGCACCGGCAGGAGCTGGAACGGCAGCTCGCCGCCGCCGAACGGGAACTGGTCGCCGCCGCCAAGGCGATCGCCGACCGGCGGGAGGGCCTGGCCCGCCTGACCGGCCAGGTCAACTCCGCCCGGGCGCGGACCACCAGCGCGGGTGAGGAGATCGAACGCCTCGCCGCCGCGCACACCGACGCTCTGGGCCGGGCCGAGAAGGCGCAGGCCGACCTGGACGCGGTCGCCGAGCAGTCGACCGAGGCGGACCGGGACAACGCCGACCTGGACGCGCGGCACGACGAGGCGGTGGCCGTGCACGAGCGGGCCCAGGCGGCAGTGCGCAGCCTGGCCGACGGTGAGCGCGCCGCCGAGAAGGACGCTGCCACCTGGAAGGCCCGCGAGGAGGCGCTCGCCATGGGCCTGCGCCGCAAGGACGGCGCCGGGGAGCTGCTGGCCCGCGCCGACCAGGTGCCCGGCCTGCTCGGCAGTCTCGCCGGGCTGCTGACCGTCGCCCCCGGTGACGAGGCGGCGCTCGCCGCCGCGCTCGGCGGCCTGGCCGACGCGGTGGCGGTCAGCGGCGTGGACGAGGCAGTCGAGGCGATGCGGCTGCTCAAGATCTCCGACGCCGGACGGGCCGGGCTGCTGGTCGGCAGCCCCGCCGGACCGGGCATGGACGGCTCCGCCGACGCGCTGCGCCCGAAGCTGCCCGAGGGCGCCCGCTGGGCCCCGGACCTGGTGGAGTGCTCGGCCGAGATCCGCCCTGCCGTGCACCGGGCGCTGCGCGACGTGGCGCTCGTCGACGACCTGGCCGCCGCGTCCGCCCTCGTCGCCGCGAATCCGGAGCTGCGCGCGGTCACCCCCGACGGCGACGTGGTCGGGGCGTACGCGGCGGCGGGCGGGTCGGCCAAGGCGCCGAGCTTCATCGAGGTGCAGGCCGCCGTCGAGGAGGCGCGGGCCAACCGGGCCACCGCCGAACGCACCGCAGCCGAGCTGCGGGAACAGCTGGCCGAGGCGCGCGCCGAGGTGGCCGCCGCCAAGGAGGCCGTGCAGTACGCCGCCGCCGCCAAGCGGGAGGCGGAGAGCCACCGCAACGCCGCCGCGCGCCGCCTCGCCGAACTGGGCGCCGCCGCCCGCTCGGCGAAGGCGGAGACCGATCGGCTCGGCGAGTCCCGGGCACGCGCCGAGGCGGCCCGGGAACGGGACCTCGCGGCGCTGGCCGAGCTGGAGGAACGGCTGCGGCTGGCCGAGGCCACCCCGATCGACGCCGAACCCTCCACCGAGGAGCGGGACCAGCTCGCCGCCATGGTGCCGCAGGCACGGCAGAACGAGATGGAGGTCCGGCTCGCGGTGCGTACCGCCGAGGAGCGGGTGGCCTCGATCGCCGGGCGGGCCGACTCGCTGGCCCGGCAGGCCACCGCCGAACGGGCGGCGCGGGAGCGCGCCGTGGCCCGGCGCGCGGCCCGCACCCGCGGCGCCCAGATCGCCCGGGCCGTGGTGGGCGGCGCCCGCGAGGCGCTCACCCGGCTCACCGTCTCCATCGGCCGGGCCGAGGAGCACCGGGACGCCGTCGCCCGCGAGCGCGCCGCGCGCGAGGCCGAGTTGTCCGAGGTACGCGGCGCGGCCAAACGCCTCGCCGCCGAGCTGGAACGGCTCACCAGCCAGGTCCACCGCGACGAGGTGGCCCGCGCCGAGCAGCGGATGCGCATCGAGCAGTTGGAGGCCAAGGCCGCCGAGGACTTCGGGCTGGACGTGGCCACGCTCGTCGCCGAGTACGGCCCGGACCGGCTGGTCCCGCCCACCGACGCGGACGTGGCGCTCGCCGAGAAGGACGGCCGGCCGGTGCCGGAGCCGGTCCGCTACGAGCGCCCGGTGCAGGAGAAGCGGGCGGCCAAGGCGGAGCGGGAACTGGCCCTGCTGGGCAAGGTGAACCCGCTCGCGCTGGAGGAGTTCGCGGCGCTGGAGGAGCGGTACAAGTTCCTCTCCGAGCAGCTGGAGGATCTCAAGGCCACCCGGCGCGACCTGCTCACCGTGGTCAAGGACGTGGACGACCGGATCCTGGAGGTCTTCGCCAGCGCGTTCGAAGACACCGCCCGGGAGTTCGAGCAGGTCTTCACGGTGCTGTTCCCCGGCGGCGAGGGCCGGCTGGTGCTCACCGACCCGGAGGATCTGCTCACCACCGGTGTGGAGGTCGAGGCCCGCCCGCCGGGGAAGAAGATCAAGCGGCTCTCGCTGCTCTCCGGCGGGGAGCGGTCGCTGACCGCGGTGGCGATGCTCGTGGCGATCTTCCGCGCCCGGCCCAGCCCGTTCTACATCATGGACGAGGTGGAGGCGGCGCTCGACGACGTGAACCTGGGCCGCCTGATCACGCTGCTGGCGCAGTTGCGGGAGAAGAGCCAGCTCATCGTGATCACGCACCAGAAGCGGACCATGGAGATCGCCGACGCGCTCTACGGGGTGACCATGCGCGCCGGTGTGACCCAGGTGATCAGCCAGCGGCTCAACCGGGCCGACGACGAGGAACAGGTGACGAGCGAGTGAGTCGGGAACGCGCCACGGCGCTCCTGGTGGACTTCGACGGCGTACTGCGCCGCTGGGATCCTGCGGTGGCCGCAGGTGTCGAGCGGGAGTACGGGCTGACCGGGGGTGTCCTCGGTGAGATCGCGATGTCCTGGGGACTGCTCCAGCCGGTGCTGACCGGCCAGGTCAGCCACGCCCAGTGGATGATGAGTGTGGCCGACGCGCTGACCCCCGCGGTCGGCGCGGATCGGGCGCGTGCGGCCGTCCAGGAGTGGCAGAGCTACCGCGGCGAGGTCGACCCGGACGTGCTGGCGTTCGTCCGCGAGGTGCGGGCGGCGGGCATCCGGGTGGGGCTGGGCACCAACGCCACCGACCTGCTCGACGCCGATCTGGCCGCGCTGGGCCTGACCGAGGAGCTGGACGTGATCGTCAACTCCTCGGTCATCGGGGTGCACAAGCCGGCGAAGGAGTACTTCCAGGCCGCCTGTGAGGCGCTGGGGACGCCGCCGGGGCGGGTGCTGTTCGTCGACGACGAGGACCGGGCGGTGGCCGGCGCCCGGGTGGCGGGCCTGTCCGCGCACCGCTGGAGCGGCCCGGCCGACCTGCGGTACCTGCGGGCGGCGCTGGCGTACTGAGCCGGACGGGCCCCGTGTCCCGCCCGGCTGGTGCGCCGCTCACCGCAGGCCGGGCACCTCGGTGACCGTGAACGGCGGGGTGGGTGTGGGCGCGAAGAGCTGGCTGTCCACCCAGAGCAGTCGGCCGGCGTCGCGCGCCACCGAGGTCGGCGACCGCTCCGTGCCGACCGGGCGGGACCGGTCGACCACCCGGGCGGTGCGCAGTCGGCCGTCGAGCCGGGCCAGGTTCACCACGAACCGGGTGCCGCCGGTGCCGTCCGGTTCGTTGACCACCCCGTAGAGCCGGCCCCCCTCCAGCAGCAGGCCGTCCGCGCCCATCCGGCCGCCGCTCACCTCGACCTCGGTCACGGACCGGGCGGCCAGGTCGACCCGGAACAGGCGCTCGCCGCCCTGCTCCGCGACGAGGGCGACCCGGCCCGACGGCTCGACCACGATGCCGTTGAGGAAGACCGGGTCGGCCGGGAAGTCGTTCGGGCGCACCCACGGGACCAGGTCGCCGACGCGCCCGCCGTCGAGCCCGGCGCGCCACAGGGTGCCGGTGGCGGAGTCCGTGACGTAGACGGCGTCGCGGGTGACCGCCAGGTCGTTGAGGGCCGCGCCGGGTGCGGCGGCGCGGCGGGCCAGCAGGGTGCCGTCCGGCGCGTACACGAAGAGCGTGCCGGTGGTCCAGCCGGCGACGAGGACCCGGCCCCGGCGGTCCACCCGGACCCCGGCGGCGCTGGTCCGGCCGTCGGCGCCGGGGGCGAGGAACGGGCGCAGCCCGGCCCGGCGGGTGTCGCCGCGGTAGACCGCGCCGGTGGCCGAACTCGTGACGTACATCGTGCCGGACGGGGTGACCGCGAGGCCCTCCGGCAGCACGCCCGGGAGGCGGGAGACGACGTAGGTGTCGGGACGGACGCTGGTGGGGGCGGGCCGGGGCGCGCCGACGGTCACCGCCGTCAGGACCGCGGCGGCCGCCGCGAGGAGTGTCTTCACCCGACGCAGCGTTCGGCGGTGCCGGCCCGCCCGGAAGCCCCTTTCGGTACGGGCCGAAAGGTGGCTACCGTGCGCCGGTGACCACCTTGCGGCTCAACGCCGCCGACCTGAGCCGCACCGTCCTGCGGTCGGATCCGGCGGCGCTGGTCGAGCTGGCGATGGCCGCCCAGCGGCTGGTCCTGGCCGACGTACCGGAGCGCCTCGCCGGGTGGCGGTCCCGGACCCGGGCGGCGTTGCGCCCCGAGATGCGTCCCTACCTGGACCTGTGCCGCACGCCGTACCTGGTGCCGGACTTCGTGACCCCGCCGGTGTTCGACGGCGACCTCGACGCCCTGCTGGACCGGGTCGCCGGTACCCCGGACGAGGTGCTCGCCGCCGAGCTGGGCCCGCTGGTGGCGTCCGGCGCGCTGCCCGCCCGGGTGGCGCCGCTGGCCGCCGGGGAGCCCACCGCCCGGGCCGGGCTGCGGGCCGCGATGCTCGCCTTCCACGGCGTGGCGCTCGCGCCCTACTGGTCGGAGATCGGGGCAGCGGTACGGGCCGACCGGGCGGTACGCGGCCACACGCTGGCGGCCGGCGGTCTCGACCGGGTGTTGCGCGACCTCAGCCCGTACCTCGCCTGGACCGAGACGGGGGAGCACTACGCGCTGTCCTACCGGTGCGCGGTCGCCGACGACGTCGAGGTGGCCGCGGGCGGCCGGGGCCTGACCCTGCTGCCCTGTCACCTGGCCCCGCAGCCGTACCTGCTGGCGGACCCGGGCGGCCCGCTGGTGCTGGTCTACCCGATCCGGCCGGGACGGCGTGAGCTGGGGGCCGGGGCGCCGTTGGCCGACCTGCTCGGACGTACCCGGGCGGCCGTGCTGGCGGCGACCGCCGACGCCCTCGGCACCTCCCAGCTCGCCCGTCGGGTCGGCGTCTCCGCCGCCACCGCCAGCGAGCACGCGGCGACCCTGCGGGCCGCCGGGCTGATCACCACGCGGCGGGACGGCGCGGCGGTGCGGCACTGCCTCACCCCGCTGGGCGAGCAGGTGCTGCGGGCGGGTGCCCCGGCCGGGGTCAGGCCCCGGTGACGCCGTCGATGCGCTCGCGGAGCAGGTCGGCGTGGCCGTTGTGCCGGGCGTATTCCTCGATCATGTGGACGTACACCCAGCGGAGGCTGATCTCGTTGAGGGTGTCGCCCCGGCGGTGGACGAAGGTGTGCTCCAGCGGCAGGTCCGCCACCGCCTCCCGGCCCGCCTCGATCTCCGCGCGCAGCGTGGCGAACGCCTCGGCGGGGTCGGCGTCGGCGATGTCGTTGTGGTCCGCGTCCGGGTCGGCGCTGTAGTCGAAGAGGTCGGGCAGGTCCAGGGCGGCGGCGTGGTGGCGGAACCACCAGCGCTCCACGTCGGCCATGTGCCGGACGAGGCCGAGCAGGGTCAGCCCGGAGGGTTCGACGCTGCGGGTACGCAACTGCTCGGCGGTCAACCCGGCGCACTTGTGCACCAGGGTGTCGCGGTGGTAATTCAGCCAGCCTTCGAGCATGGTGCGCTCGTCGGCGACGAAGGGCTCGTGGCGGCGGTCGATCTCGGGCACGGTCCAGGTCATGGGCGCAGATGTTAAGCGGGGGCCCCTTCACCTCGCGAGGCGTTAACAAGGGGCCCTTCCTTACATCTCAGAAGGACTCGTTGAAGCGGTGCATCAGCCGGGCGAGGTCCGCGACGTCCTCCTGTGGCCAGCTTTCGAGGGAACGCCTTATCTGTCCGAGCCGAGCCGCCCGGGCCGCGTCGAACCGCCGGGTGCCCTCCTCGGTGAGGCTGAGCTGGGCCGCCCGCCGGTCGGTCGGGTCCGGGTCGCGGCGGACCAGGCCCAACGCCTCCAGGCCGCCGATCTGCCGGCTCAACGTGCCCTTGCCGATGCCCAGCTTCACCGCCAGGTCGGTGAGCCGGATCGAGCCCGAGCGGCGCAGCCAGAGCAGCAGGCCGTACGCGTTGGGCTCCAGGTTCGGGTGGACCTCGCGGGCGATCTCCCAGGACAGCGCCCGGCCGCGGCGCAGCAACGCGGTCAACTCGTGCTCCACGGCGCGCAGCGTCTCGTCCACGCTCAGAGGGTACTCAGTGGTCGTCGCTGAGTTGCTGTCGTGCCACCGGTCGCAGCTCGCCCTCGCGGGTCGTCCCCTCGATCACCACCGCGGCCCGGCGGCCCTGATGGGTGAGCGTGGCCACCGCGTTGCCGAAATAGGGCCCGGCCAGCTTCCGCCACCGCACCGGGGGGCGGCGTACGCCGGCCGAGCGGGCCAGCGCCCGGGTCGCCCCGGCCGGGCCGGGATTCCAGCCCAGCGTCATCAGCGGGCGCATGACGGCCGGCACCTGGTTGTGGATCGGCGAACACGTGAGCTGGTACACGGGCGTGCGGACGTCGCGGTCGGCGAACCGGGCCCGGGCCACGTACGAGTGGTGCACGTCTCCGGAGAGCACGCTGATCGACGCCGGTCGCGCGTACGCCGGCCCGGCACCCACCCGCGCCCCGGTGCGCGGTGCGGTGCCGCTGCCCAGCCGCGCGAACAGCTCGCCCAGCGCCTCGAACGAGCGCCGGAACGCCCCCCAGTGCTCCAGGTCCAGCGCCCGGCGGATCTGCTCGGAGAGCCGGGCCACCCAGGGCCGGCCGGAGTCGGCCAGGCGCTCGTTCCACGCCTCGACGTGGTGGATGCCCGGCGGCAGCAGCCACGGCAGCGAGCTGCCCACCACCAGATGGTCGTAGATGCCGTGCGCCTGGTCGAGGAACCACGACCACTCGCCCGGCGGCAGCATCGCCCGGTTGCCCGGCTGGAGCACCCGGCTCGACCGGTTGTCCAGCATGACCAGGCGGGTGCGGCCGAGATCGAGCGCGTAGCTCCACTGGTACTGCACGGCCCGCCAGCGCTCGGTGTCGTGCGCCAGGTCGGCCTCCTTGTCGACCCGATCGCCGAACTCGTGCAGCACGCCGGTGGCGTCCTCGGCGGCCATCACCTTCGCGTACACCGGGTCGGCGGCGATCTCGTCCGGGCTCAGGTTGCCCAGGTGCTGGTAGACCCAGTAGGAGGCGAGGCCGCTGCGGATCCGCTCGGCCCACCACGGCTGCTCGCGCATGGCCGCGCGCCACGACTGCGAGGTGTTCCAGTCGTCGATCACCTCGTGGTCGTCGAAGATCATCACGCTCGGCACGGTGGAGAACAGCCAGCGGATCTCCGGGTCGCGCCACGACTCCAGGTAGAGCTTGGTGTACTCGTCGAAGCTGACCACCTGCGTCGCCGGGGCGTCCTTCGGCCGCTTCCGGCGCCGCTTGAGCAGCCGTCGCACGGTCGGCGACGTCTCGTCCGCGTACACCTGGTCGCCGAGCAGCACCAGCAGGTCGGGCAGCGTGGCCTCGCCGGGCGCGGCCATCACTCGCCGGGCGTACGCGTCCAGCGCGTCCGGCGGCAGTTTCCGGGCGGTGGAGTGCTGGGTGGTCTCCCGGCACGAGCCGAACAGCAGCCGCACCGGCTGGTCGGCGTCGTCGAGCGCGCGGGTCCGGATCACGCTGGGCGGGAACGACGAGTCGGGCAGCGGCCACGCCACCTCGTCGTCGATCAGCACCTCGTATGTCGTACGGCTGTCCGGGGTGAGCCCGGTCACCACGACGATCGCGTAGTGGTGGTCGTACGCGGAGAAGGTGGGCGCGCTGCCGGTGGCGCCGTCGGCGGTGCGGACGGTGACCACGGCGGGCGAGCTGGTCTCCACCCAGACGGTCGCCCGCGTGTCGACGACCCGGCGCAACAGCGGGCCGATGAGCAGGCGGGAACCGGGCACGACGCACCTCCGACAAGATCGTTTGCGGCTCTTTCCTACCCGGCCGGCGGTTGCGGTACGCCTTCCGGTGCGAGCGTACCCGCAGGTTGTTCGCGTGCCGAGGCGGTGAGTGGGACGCCGTCGCCGGCATCTGACAGGATTTCGGGCATGACGGAATACCTCCTCGTCGCTCTCGCCCTGCTCGGCGTGCTGATCATCGGCGGCCTGAGCCTCGTGGTGCCCCGGCTGCGCCGGCGCCCGCAGCCGCCGCTGCCGCGCACGGAGGTCGACACCCGGACGGAGGAGGACCTGGCCGGCCCGCCGGTCGAGGCCCCGGAGGCGGAACTCACCACAGGCGTGGTGGTCGAGGCGCCGCCGGCCCCTCCGGTCGAGGTGCCGCAGGTCGAGGTGCCGGAGCCCACGGCCGGCCGGCTGGTCCGGTTGCGCTCGCGGCTGTCCCGCTCGCAGAACGTCTTCGGCAAGGGCCTGCTCGGCCTGCTCAGTCGCGACCGGCTGGACGAGGACACCTGGGAGGAGATCGAGGACAGCCTGATCACCGCCGACGTCGGCATCGACGCCACCCGGGAGATCGTCGACCGGCTGCGCGAGCGGACCCGGGTGCTCGGCACCCGGACCGGGGACGAGCTGCGTGCGCTGCTCGCCGCCGAGCTGGTCAACGCGCTCGACCCGGGCCTGGACCGCGCACTGCGCACCGCGCCGAAGGAGGGCGTCCCGGCGGTGGTGCTCGTGGTCGGCGTCAACGGCGCCGGCAAGACCACCACCTGCGGCAAGATCGCCCGGGTGCTCGTCGCGGACGGCCGCAGCGTGCTGCTCGGCGCGGCCGACACGTTCCGGGCCGCCGCCGCCGACCAGCTGGAGACCTGGGGCGGCCGGGTGGGCGCCGAGACGGTCCGCGGGCCAGAGGCCGCCGACCCGGCGAGCGTCGCGTTCGACGCGGTCAAGCGCGGCATCGACACCGGCGTGGACACCGTACTCATCGACACCGCCGGCCGGCTGCAGAACAAGATCGGCCTGATGGACGAGCTGGGCAAGGTCAAGCGGGTGGTGGAGAAGCACGGCCCGATCGACGAGACGCTGCTGATCCTCGACGCCACCACCGGCCAGAACGGCCTGGAGCAGGCGCGGGTCTTCACCGAGGCGGTGAACGTCACGGGCGTGGTGCTGACCAAGCTCGACGGGACGGCCAAGGGCGGCATCGTGATCGCCGTGCAGCGCAAGCTCGGCATCCCGGTCAAGCTCGTCGGCCTCGGCGAGGGCAAGGACGACCTGGCCCCGTTCGACCCGGCACAGTTCGTCGACGCGTTGCTCGGCACCGAGCCGCTCGCCCGGGACGCGTAGCCTCTCCCGTGACGACTGACGATCGCGCCTACGCGGGGTGGCGCGACCCCAGCCACCCGTCGCCACGCCTCGGGAGACCGTACGTGACTTCGCAGGAGATCCCGCTGCACGGCGGGAACGTGAGCACCGTGGTCCGTGTGGGAGACACGGTCCGGCGCAACGCCGGCCCGTGGACGCCCTCCGTGCACGCGCTGCTGCGCCACCTGGAGTACGTCGGATTCACCGGCGCGCCCCGGGCGCTCGGCATGGACGAGCGCAACCGGGAGGTCCTGTCGTACCTGGAGGGGGAGTGCGGGGAGTACCCGCTGGCCCCGCACTGGGTCACCGACGAGGCCCTGGTGACGGTGGCCACCATGCTGCGGATGTTCCACGACGCGCAGTACGGCTTCACCCCGCCGCCCGGCGCGGTCTGGCGCTCGTTCGGCCCGCCCCCGCCGGACACCGAGGTCATCTGCCACCACGACGCCGCGCCGCACAACGTGATCTGGCGGCCGGACGGCACGCTCGGGCTGATCGACTTCGACCTCGCCTCGCCCGGCGCCCGCATCTACGACGTGGCGTACGCGGCCTGGACCTGGGTGCCGATCTTCTCCGACCGGGACTCGATCACGCTCGGCTGGAAGCACCCCGACCGGCCGCGCCGGCTGCGGCTTTTCGCCGACGCCTACGGGCTGATCCCGCGCGACCGGCACCGGCTCATCCGGACCATCCGCAAGCGCATCGTCGACCACGTCGAGGGCATCCGGCGGATGGCCGCCGCCGGTGAGCCGGCGTTCGTCCGGATCGTCCACAAGGGCCACCTGCGTCGCCCTATGCGTGACCTGCGGCTGCTCGACTACGAGCGGCACCAGCTGGAGTACGCGCTGCGCTGACCAAGATCGGCGTTCTTCACACGCCGGAAACAACCCGTCACGCGTCGGAAATCGCGCGGTGTCGCTGAAGGAAACAGCCGGCGACAAAGCTTCCGCGCAACCGGCTGACGGGCGATGCTGCCAGGACTCAGTCGGAGGGAGGAATACGACAACGAGAGGAGGCAGCGTGGAGATCGACACCGGGAACACTGCCTGGTTGCTTGTCTCGACTGCCCTCGTGCTGCTCATGACCCCCGGTCTCGCGCTGTTCTACGGCGGGCTGAACCGGTCCAAGGGCGTTCTGAACATGATGATGATGAGCTTCTCGTCCATCGGGCTCGTCAGCATCCTGTGGCTCTTCTACGGCTTCACCGTCGCCTTCGGCGAGGGCGGCAGGTTCTGGGGTGACCTGGGCCAGTATCTGGGCACCAAGACCTTCGTCGGCGAGAACGACCTGTGGGGCGAGACCGGCATCCCGATCTACGTGTTCATCGCCTTCCAGATGATGTTCGCGATCATCACCGTGGCGCTGATCAGCGGCGCGCTGTCCGACCGGGTGAAGTTCGCCGGCTGGCTGCTGTTCGCGTTCGGCTGGGCCACCCTGGTCTACTTCCCCGTCGCCCACATGGTCTGGGGCGGCGGGCTGATCGGCGGCGACATCGGCGCGCTGGACTTCGCCGGTGGTACCGCGGTGCACATCAACGCCGGTGCGGCGGCGCTCGCGCTGGTGCTGGTGCTCGGGAAGCGGGTCGGCTGGCCGCGCGAGAGCATGAAGCCGCACAACGTCCCGATGGTCGCCCTCGGCGCCGGGCTGCTGTGGTTCGGCTGGTTCGGCTTCAACGCCGGCTCCGAGCTGACCGCCGACGGGGTCACCGCGCTGGCGTTCATCAACACCCAGGTCGCGACCGCCGCGGCGCTGCTCGGCTGGATCGTGGTGGAGTGGGTGCGCGACGGCAAGCCGACCCTGGTCGGCGCCTCGTCCGGCGCCATCGCCGGCCTGGTCGCGATCACCCCGGCCTGTGCCTTCGTCACCCCGGCCGCAGCGGTGCTGCTGGGTGTGGTCGCCGGTGCGGTCTGCGCCCTCGCCGTGGGCCTGAAGTACCGGCTCGGCTACGACGACTCCCTCGACGTGGTGGGCGTGCACTTCGTCGGCGGCTGGATCGGCTGCCTCTGGATCGGCCTGTTCGGCACCGCCTCGGTCAGCTCGCTCGTGGAGACCGACGGCCTGCTCGTCGGCGGCGACGCGACGCTGCTCGGCAAGCAGGCGCTGAGCGCGCTGATCGTGACCGTCTACTCCTTCGTGGTCGCCTACGCCCTCGGCTTCGTGATCGACAAGACGATCGGCTTCCGGGTCTCCGCCGAGGCCGAGGTCGACGGGATCGACATCGCCGAGCACGCGGAGAGCGGCTACGACCTGTCGCCCGCCACGGGCAGCAGCGGTGGCGCGTTCGCGATGGCCGGGATCGGCGCCGGCAAGCCCGCCGTCGAGTCCGACGAGTCCGCGCCGGTCAGCGAGAAGGTCGCCGGTTAACGTTCCTGGGATGGAGGGGTTGGACATGAAGCTGGTGACCGCGGTCATCAAGCCGTACCAGCTGGACGCGGTGAAGGAGGCCCTGCACGCCCTCGGCGTGGCCGGGCTGACCGTCAGCGAGGTCCAGGGCTACGGCCGGCAGAAGGGGCACACCGAGGTCTACCGGGGTGCCGAGTACACGGTCGAGTTCCTGCCCAAGATCCGGGTCGAGGTGCTCACCGACGAGATGGACGTCGACAAGGTCGTGGACGCGATCGTCGGCGCCGCCCGGACCGGCAAGATCGGCGACGGCAAGGTCTGGGTGACCGGCGTCGAGGAGGTCGTCCGGGTGCGTACCGGCGAGCGCGGGCTCGACGCCCTCTGATCGCCGGATCCGCCGACGTGACCTCGTTGACCACGGCCGCCGCACCCACCGGGGACGGCGCGCCCGTGGTCAACGAGGTCGCCGGCGTACCCGCAGGGATCGGCGCGGCGGCCCGGGCCGCGCGGGCCGGCGCGCTCGACGCCTGGCTGTGCCGGGCCTTCCCGGACCGGGACGGGGTCGCGCTCGTCGCGGTGGGCGGGCTGGGCCGCCGCCAGTGCGCCCCCTACGGCGACCTCGACCTGGTGCTGCTGCACGCCGGGGTGCCCGGCATCGACGAGCTGGCCGCGTCGCTGTGGTATCCGATCTGGGACGCCGGGCTACGGCTGGACCACTCGGTGCGCACGGTCGCCGAGGCGCTGTCGGTGGCCCAGGACGACGTCAAGGTCGCCCTCGGCCTGCTCGACGCCCGGCACGTGGCGGGCGACCCGGCGCTCACCGACCAGCTCTCGCGTACCGCCACCGACCACTGGCGGCGCACCGCGATCCGCCAGCTCCCCGGCCTGCGCGAGATCACCGCCGCCCGCTGGGAGGCGCACGGCGAACTGGCCTTCCTGCTCGAAGGCGACCTCAAGGAGGCGGCCGGCGGGCTGCGTGACGTGGGCATCCTGCGCGCCATCGCCACCGCCGGGGTCACCGACGCGCTCCGGCCGGCCGTGCACGCGGCACACCGGCGGCTGCTGGACACCCGCGACGCGCTGCACCAGCAGGTGGGCCGCCGGGTCGACCGCCTGGTCGCCCAGGAACGCGACGGCGTGGCGCGGCTGCTCGGCGCCGAGGACGGTGACGCGCTGCTGCGGCTGGTGGCAGGCGACGCCCGCACGGTGAGCCACGCCCTGGACGACGCCTGGCGGGCCGCCGACCGGCTCCGCTCCGGCCGCCACCGCGCCGCGCCCGGCCGTCCGCTGCGCCGCCCGGTCGCCCGGGACGTGGTGGAGCAGGACGGCGAACTGGTGCTCGCCCGCACCGCCATCGGGGCCCGCCCCGACCCGAGCCTGTCGTTGCGGGTGGCCGCCGCTGCCGCCACCACCCGGCTGCCGATCGCGCGGGCCACCTGCGAGTGGCTGGCCGCGTACTGCCCGCCGCTGCCCGCGCCCTGGCCGGCGGCGGCCCGCGACGCGCTGATCACCCTGCTCGGCGCCGGTCCCGGCCTGGTGCCCGCGTGGGAGACCTGCGACAGGTACGGGCTGATCGACCGCTGGCTGCCCGAGTGGACCCGGATGCGCAGCCTGCCCCAGCACAATCCGGTGCACCGGTTCACGCTCGACCGGCACCTGGTCCAGACCGCGTACGAGGCGAGCCGGCACACCCGCGACGTGGAACGGCCGGACCTGCTGCTGCTCGGCGCGTTCCTGCACGACATCGGCAAAGGGCTGCCCGGGGACCACTCGACGGTGGGCGCGCCGCTGGCCGAGGCGGTCGCCACCCGGATCGGGCTGCCGCCGGCCGAGGCGGCGCTGATCGGCACGCTGGTCCGGCTGCACCTGCTGCTGCCCGACGTGGCCACCCGGCGCGACCTGTCCGACCCGAAGACCGTCGCGGGTGTCGCCGAGCGGGTCGGCGACACCACCACGCTGGACCTGCTGCACGCCCTGGTCCGCGCCGACGCCGCCGCCACCGGCCCGGCCGCCTGGTCCGGCTGGAAGGGTCGGCTGATCGCCGAGCTGGTGAGCCGGGTACGCACCACGCTGGACACCGGCGTGGTGCCCGCCCCGCCGGCCCCGGACCCGGCGCTCGTGGCCGGGCCGCTGCCGGTCGTACACCTGGGGGAGGACCGGGTGTCGGTGGCCGCCGCCGACCGGCGCGGGCTGCTCGCCACCGTCGCCGGTTGCCTGGCCCTGCACCGCCTGGAGGTGATCTCCGCGGACGCCGCCACCGTCGACGGCCGGGCCCTGGTCGAGTGCCGGGTGCAGCCGCGCTACGGGCTGGCCCCGGACCCGATCGCGCTCAGCGCCGACCTGCGCCGAGCCGTCGGCGGCGACGTCTCGGTCACCCAGCGGCTGCGCGGCCGGGCCCTGGCCGCCCGCAGCCGGGGCGCCGCGCCGCGGGTGGTCTGGCACCGGGAGGCGGCCACCGACGCGGTGCTGCTGGAGCTGCGGGCGGCCGACGCGGCCGGACTGCTGTACCGGGTCACCTGCGCGCTGGACGAGGCGGGCGCCCAGGTGCGGGCGGCCCGGATCTCGACGCTGGGCGGCGACGTGGTGGACGCGTTCTATCTGGTCGGCGGCTGGCCGTCGGACGAGGAACGGGCCCGGATCGAGGCCGCCGCGCTCGCCGCCGTGTAAGGAAGGGCCCCCTCTTAACGTCTCCGGTAGAGGAAGGGCCCCTTGTTAACGCGCCCCGTCCACGAGCTACGCCCGCCCGGAGCGGGCGCGTGGGCGGCGGGCCGGAGCGGGGGTGCGGGCGGCGGGCTACCCTAACGGTGGGCTGGACCGCCGGCCCGGCAGCATGTGCCCGCCGAAAACGACAAACGGGATGTTCGCGTGTTTGACACCTTGAGTGACCGCCTGTCCGGGATCTTCACCAAGCTCCGCGGCAAGGGCCGGCTCACCGACGCCGACATCGACGCCACCGCGCGCGAGATCCGGATGGCGTTGCTGGAGGCCGACGTCGCCCTGCCGGTGGTCAAGGGCTTCATCGCGAACGTCAAGGAGCGGGCGCGCGGCGCCGAGGTCTCCCAGGCGCTCAACCCGGCGCAGCAGATCGTCAAGATCGTCAACGAGGAGCTGATCAACATCCTCGGCGGCGAGGGGCGGCGGCTCCAGTTCGCCAAGCACCCGCCGACCGTGATCATGCTGGCCGGCCTCCAGGGTTCCGGCAAGACGACGCTCGCCGGCAAGCTGGCCCGCTGGCTCAAGAGCCAGGGCCACCAGCCGCTGCTCGTCGCCGCCGACCTCCAGCGTCCCAACGCCGTCGGGCAGCTCCAGGTGCTCGGTGGCCGGGCCGGCGTCGAGGTGTACGCCCCGGCGCCCGGCAACGGCGTCGGCGACCCGGTCCAGGTGGCCCGCGACTCGATCGAGCACGCGCGCCGCGCCGCCCGGGACATCGTCATCGTCGACACCGCCGGCCGGCTCGGTATCGACACCGAGATGATGCAGCAGGCCGCGAACATCCGCGACGCGGTCCAGCCCGACGAGGTCATCTTCGTCATCGACGCCATGGTCGGCCAGGACGCGGTGCGCACCGCCGAGGCGTTCCGCGACGGCGTGGGCATCACCGGCGTGGTGCTGTCCAAGCTCGACGGCGACGCCCGCGGCGGTGCCGCGCTCTCCGTCCGCGAGGTGACCGGCCAGCCGATCCTGTTCGCCTCCACCGGCGAGAAGCTGGAGGACTTCGACGTCTTCCACCCGGACCGGATGGCCAGCCGGATCCTCGGCATGGGCGACGTCCTCACTCTGATCGAGCAGGCCGAGGCGGCCTTCGACACCGATCAGAAGGAGAAGATGACCGCCAAGCTGATGGGCGGGGAGACCTTCACGCTGGAGGACTTCCTCGATCAGCTCATCGCGGTCCGGCGGATGGGCCCGATCGCCA
The DNA here is from genome assembly GCF_019038635.1 of Micromonospora sp. WMMB482. Lineage (NCBI taxonomy): Bacteria > Bacillati > Actinomycetota > Actinomycetes > Micromonosporales > Micromonosporaceae > Micromonospora > Micromonospora sp. WMMB482. Next base: position 3,868,415 of record NZ_JAHOPD010000020.1, read on the forward strand.
ACGTGCTGGCCATGATGCCGGGCATGGGGCAGATGAAGGACCAGCTCGCCGAGCTGGACGACAAGCACTTCGACCGGGTCACCGCGATCATCCGGTCGATGACCCCGGCCGAGCGCACCAACCCGAAGATCATCAACGGCTCCCGCCGGGCCCGGATCGCGGGCGGTTCCGGTGTCACCGTCATGGACGTCAACCAGCTGCTCAACCGCTTCGCCGACGCGCAGAAGATGATGAAGCAGATGGGCGGCATGATGGGTCTGCCCGGTGGTGGCCGGCGCAAGGCGACCAAGTCGCCGAAGAACAAGCGCAAGGGCACCAAGGGCGGCGGGCGGCCGCGTACCGGCGCCGGTATGCCGGGCGGCTTCCCGGGCGGGATGCCGCAGCTCCCGCCGGGCCTGGACCCGGGTGACCTGGCCGGTGGGCAGGGCCTGCCGCCGGGGTTCAAGCTCCCGAAGATCGACTTCAACAAGCTCGGCAAGGGCGGCGACAAGGGTCCTCGCTAGCGTGTCGGTGACGGCGGGCGACATTGCAGTCTCTTAGGGCGATGCCGCCCCCTGGGAGGAGCTGTCAATGACCGCCACCCCGATCCTGCCGGAGCGGCACGAGTGGACGGTCGACGACCTGGGCGAACTGCCCAAGGACCTTCCGTACGAACTGATCAACGGAAGGTTGATCGTGCGGTCGCCCACCGCCCTGCACCAGGACCTGTGTGTCCGTCTCCTGCTCGCGCTTGAGGTCAACTGCCCCGCCGGAGTTCCTGGTGAGCATCGACCTGTCCATGCGGGTCGACCGCCGCAACGAGCCGCGCCCGGACGTGGTGGTGATCCGGCGCAAGCACGCCGGCCGGCCGCCGGTCCCGGTCGAGGACGCGCTGCTCGCCGTCGAGGTCGTCTCGCCGACGTCGCACTTCCGCGACCTGTACGACAAGGCGAAGGTCTACGCCCGCTCCGGGGTCCGCTCCTACTTGGTGGTGGATCCGCAGCACGAGCGGGTCGCACTCACCGAGTACACGCTCGACGGCGCCGCCCGCGAGTACCAGGAACTGGCGCACACCGAGGACCTGTTCGTCGCCGAGCGGCCCTGGAAGGTCTCGGTCGACCTGCGGCGCTGACCGCGCGCCGCAACGACCTGCTCGCCGGCGAGGAGGACTGATCGGGTAGGACTGTGCACATGGCTCTGCACGTGCGTGGTGTGTTCCTTCCCGACGACGAGGTCCGGGACGCCTGGCTGGTCGGTGACCGGGTCACCTTCGAACCGGTGCCCGGCGCCGAGACGGTGGCCGACGGCGGCTTCGTGCTGCCCGGCCTGACCGATGCGCACTGCCACATCGGCATCGCCCGCGGTGGCAGCCCGATCACCTCGCTCGACCAGGCCCGGGAACTGGCCAGGATCGACCGGGACGCGGGCGTGCTGACGATCCGGGACGCCGGGTCGCCGTACCCGTACCCCGAACTGGAGGACGAGCCGGACCTGCCGCGACTGGCCCGCGCGGGCCGGCACGTCGCCCCGCCGAAGCGCTACCTGCGCGACATCGGCGTGGAGGTCGGCGCGGCGGAGGTCGCCGCGACGGTGGCCGCGCAGGCCGCGGCCGGCAACGGCTGGGTCAAGCTGGTCGGCGACTGGATCGATCGGGGAGTGGGCGACCTGGCGCCGGCCTGGGACGCCGGCACGATGACCGCGGCGGTCGCCGCCGCGCACGCCGCCGGGGTACGCGCGGCGGTGCACACGTTCTCCGAGTCGGCGGTGGAGATCATGGTGCGGGCCGGGGTGGACTCGGTGGAGCACGGCACCGGACTGAGCCTCGACCTGATCGACCTGATGGCCCGGCAGGGCACTGCGCTGGTCCCCACGATGATCAACATTCGGACGTTCGGCCACATCGCGGAGCAGGCCCGGCCGAAGTTCCCCGGCTACGCCGACCACATGCTCGCCCTGCGTGACCGCTTCCCCGAGGTGGTGCGCGCCGCGCACGAGGCGGGCGTGCCGATCTACGTCGGCACCGACGCGGGCGGCGGCATCGACCACGGCCTGGCGGCCGAGGAGATGCTGCTGCTGCACGAGCAGGCCGGCATGTCCGCCTCGGAGGTGCTCGCCGCCGCCTCCTGGCGGGCCCGGGAGTGGCTCGGCTTCCCCGGGCTGGTCGAGGGCGGCCTCGCCGACCTGGTGGTCTACCCGGAGGATCCGCGCCTCGACCTGCGCGTGGTCCGGGCGCCCAGCCGGATCGTGCTGCGCGGCCGGGTCGTCCGCTGACGGGCCGGTCCGCTCGCTGACCGGCCGTCGTCGTCGCGGGCGGCCGGCCTGGCGGGCCGTCGGCCTAGCGCGTCGTCGCCGCCGTCAGGAACAGCCGCACCGCCAGGTCGGCCAGCCGGTCGGCGGTCTCGTCCACCGGGCCTCCGGGCAGCACGATGTGGCTCACCACCAGGCGGACGACGCTGTCCGCCGCGAACGCCAGCGCCGCCGGATCGGCGCCGGGCAGGCGCTCGCCGGTCCACTCCAGCAGCGCCGCCGCGGCCTCGGCGAGCACCAGCTCGGACCGGGTGGTCAGGTACGGCAGCAGTTCCTCCGAGCCGCCCCTGGTGCTGGTCAGCACCGCCCGGACCAGTGGGTTCTCGGCGGCCGAGGCGAGGGTGCGGTGGATCGCCGCGTACGCGGCCGCGCGGACGTCGGAGTCGTGCTCGCCGAGCGCGGACCGGACCTGGCCGACGAACCGGTCCACCTCGTGCCGGGCCAGCGCCTCGCCCAGGCCCGCCTTGGTGCCGAACTCGTTGTAGACCGTCTGCCGGCTCACTCCGGCCGCGTTCGCGACGGCGCCCATCCGGACCCCGGCCCAGCCGGTCGTGACGGTCAGCGTACGGGCGGCGTCGACGATCGACTCGCGCACCGGAGTGAGATTCCTCGGCCTAGGCATGGTGATCGAAGTCTACGGGCGCTGTTCAGCGCACCTCGAGTTCGTAGTCCGCCTCGACCCAGAACCGCCCGCCGTCGTGGCCGGCCCGCACCACGCAACGCCTGCTGACCCCACCGCCCTGCGTGCCCGCGAGGAACCACACGTCGTCGGGCTGGTGACGCCCGCCGTGCCGGCCGGTGGTGTCCTTGAGCGGGTTGACCGGCTGCCGGTGGGCGGCCACCCAGGCCACCCAGCGGGCGGCGAGCGGGGCGAGCGCCGGTGCCGGGCCGGTGCCGGGAGTGAGCATGACGGCAGATGGTAGTGCGGGCGCGCCCGGCTGCGCCGGCTCGTCACGGGACGCATAGGATGTGCGGTCATGGCACGCGTGCTCACTCCCCGTGCGGAGGACTTTCCCCGCTGGTACCAGGATCTGATCGCCAAGGCGAAGCTGGCCGACAACGGCCCGGTCCGGGGGACCATGGTGATCCGACCGGCCGGCTACGCCATCTGGGAGCGGATGCAGGCCGAGATGGACGCCCGGATCAAGGCGGCCGGCGCGGAGAACGCGTACTTCCCGCTGTTCATCCCGGAGAGTTACCTCAAGCGGGAGGCTGAGCACGTCGAGGGCTTCTCGCCGGAGCTGGCGGTGGTCACGCACGGTGGCGGCAAGCAGCTCGCCGAGCCGGTGGTGGTGCGCCCCACGAGCGAGACGGTCATCGGCGAGTTCATGGCCAAGTGGATCGACTCGTACCGCGACCTGCCGCTGCTGCTCAACCAGTGGGCCAACGTGGTCCGGTGGGAGCTGCGCCCGCGGATCTTCCTGCGCACCAGCGAGTTCCTCTGGCAGGAGGGGCACACCGCGCACGCCACCCGGGACGACGCCCGCGCCTACGCGCGGCGGATCCTGCACGAGGCGTACGAGGATCTGATGGTCAACGTGCTCGGCATCCCGGTGGTGGTCGGCCTCAAGACCGCCCGGGAGCGCTTCGCCGGCGCCACCGCCACGTACACGTGCGAGGGCATGATGGGCGACGGCAAGGCGCTCCAGCTGGGCACCAGCCACGAGCTGGGCCAGAACTTCGCCAAGGCGTTCGACATCAGCTACTCCTCGGCCGAGGGCGGCCGGGAGCACGCGTGGACGACCTCCTGGGGCACCTCCACCCGGATGCTCGGCGGCCTGATCATGTGTCACGGCGACGACAACGGGCTGCGGGTACCGCCGAAGCTGGCGCCGGTCCAGGCGTACGTGATGATCGTCAAGGACGGCGAGGGCGTCAGCGAGGCGGCGGGCAAGCTGTGCGACGCGCTGCGTGACGCCGGGGTGCGGGTGGCGCTGGACGACCGGACCGACACCGCGTTCGGCCGCCGCGCCGTCGACGCCGAGCTGCGCGGCTACCCGGTCCGCGTCGAGGTCGGCCCGCGTGACCTGGCCGCCGGCAACGCCGTGGTGGTCCGGCGTACGGACGGCTCGAAGGCCCCGACGCCCGTCGCCGACGTGGTCGGCGCGGTCCTGGCCGCGCTGGATGCCGACCAGCGGGCGCTGCACGACCAGGCGCTGGAGTTCCGCCGGTCCCGCACCGTCGAGGTGTCGACGCTGGCCGAGGCGATCGAGGCGTCCGCCACCGGCTGGGCGCGGGTGCCGTGGTCGGCGGTCGGCGTCGAGGGCGAGGCCGAGGCGAACGGTCAGGGCGTGACGGTCCGCTGCCTGGTCCGCGCCGACGGCTCGGTGCCGGACTCGGAGGACGAGCCCGACCTGGTGGCGATCCTCGCCCGCGCGTACTGAGGTGCAAGGAAGGGCCCCTTCTTAACGCATTCTGCATAGGCGGGGGCCCTTGTTAACACGACGGCGGGGGTGGGCGTGCGGTTCGAGCCGGGGCGGCTGATCATGCACCGGAATGTGCGCAACGGCCGCATCGGGTGGGTCCGGTCGGCCCGTGTGGTCTCCGACGACGAGCGCGGCCTGGTGCTCTGGGTGGCGCGGGAGGCGGCGGTCGCGCACGAGGTGAACGCCGCCGGCCTGGGCATGCGGGCCGTGCCGTTCGCGGAGTGGGTGACGTCGTCCTACCGGCTCGCGCAGGGGCGGTGGAACGGCCCGCCGGTGCTGAAGTTCCTGCCCGTCGGCGCGGCCCACTCGGTCTGGTGGTTCCGCGACGCGGCGGGCCGCTTCCAGAACTGGTACGTGAACCTGGAGGAGCCCGGCGTCCGCTGGGACGACGGCGCGGTGGCCGGGGTCGACATGGTCGACCAGGATCTCGACGTCGTGGTCCATCCGGACCTGAGCTGGGAGTGGAAGGACGAGGACGAGTTCGCCGAGCGGCTGGCGTTCCCGGAGCACTACTGGGTGGCCGACGAGAAGGCGGTACGCGCCGAGGGCGAGCGGGTGATCCGGATCGCCGAGGCCGGGGAGTTCCCGTTCGACGGCACCTGGTGCGACTTCACCCCGCCCGCCGAATGGGACGCGCCGGACGAACTTCCGCCGGGATGGGACCGTCCGCCGGTGCGCTGAACCGGTGTCCTGCGTCACGGCCCGCCCCGCCCCGGGCGTCATGTCCGGGTCCGGTGTGAGAGTTCCGGGCTGGATCTGGCAGAATGGGTCGCTGGTATCCGGCGCGCGTCCGGCGCCCTCTAACCCGGGCGCGTCGCCAGTTCACCGAGCAGTCTCCGGCCCAAACCCCACTGTGCCGGTCGGCGCTCACCCGCCACACCGCCCGTACGGGCCGGTGAGATCGCAACAGGAGCGAAACAACTGTGGCCGTAAAGATCCGGCTCCTGCGGATGGGCAAGATCCGCAACCCGCAGTACCGCATCGTCATCGCCGACTCGCGCACCAAGCGTGACGGTCGCGCGATCGAGTTCGTCGGTGTGTACCAGCCGAAGGAAGACCCTTCGGTGATCGAGGTCAAGTCGGAGCGGGTCCAGTACTGGCTCTCGGTCGGCGCCCAGCCGAGCGAGGCCGTGCAGCGCCTGCTGGAGCTGACCGGTGACTGGCAGAAGTTCAAGGGCCTGCCGGCCCCGCCGCCGCTGAAGGTCGCCCCCGAGCGGGCCGACCGCAAGGCGGCGTACGAGGCCGAGGCGAAGGCCGCCGCCGGCGTGGCGGACACCCCGGCCAAGCCGGCCAAGAAGGCCGCCGCCAAGGCGGAGGAGCCGAAGGCCGAGGCCCCCAAGGCCGAGGAGCAGACCGGTGCCGAGTCCGGCGAGCAGGCCTGACATGCCGCTGCGTCCCGCTCTGGAGCACCTGGTCAAGGGCATCGTCGACCACCCGGACGACGTCCGGGTGCGCATGGTCGACTCCCGTCGGGGCAAGCGCCTCGAAGTCCGCGTGCACCCCGAGGACCTCGGCACGGTGATCGGGCGGTCCGGCCGGACCGCCAAGGCGCTGCGCCAGGTGATCGGCTCCATCGGCGGGCGTGGGGTACGCGTCGACATCGTCGACTCGTACTGATGCTTCTCGTCGTCGGCCGGATCGGTAAGCCGCACGGCATCCGCGGTGAGGTCACCGTGGAGGTGCGTACCGACGAGCCCGAAGCACGGTTCGCCCCCGGTTCGGTGTTGACCACCGAGCCGGGGGTCACCCCGTCGGAGCCCGGCGCCTGGCGGGTGCCGCCGGCACTCACCGTCGAGTCGGCCCGCTGGCATCAGGGCCGCCTGCTGGTCGCCTTCGAGGGCGTGCTGGACCGTGACGTCGCCGAGGCGTTGCGCAACACGTTGCTCGGCGTGGACAGCGCCGACGTCGCCCCGCCGGAGGACCCGGAGGAGTTCCACGACCACCAGCTGGTCGGGCTCGCCGTGGTCACCCGTGACGGCGAGCACGTGGGCGAGGTCGCCCGCATCGACCACGCGCCCGCGTCCGACATGCTGGTGCTGCGGCGCCCGGAGGGGCGTACCGCGCTGGTCCCGTTCGTCAAGGCGATCGTGCCCGAGGTGGATCTGGCCGGCGGTCGCGTCGTCGTCGACCTGCCCGGCGGACTGCTCGACCTCTAGCTGGAGCCCACCGCATGCGCGTCGACATCGTGTCGATCTTCCCCGAGTACTTCGCCCCGCTGGATCTGTCGCTCATCGGCAAGGCCCGGGCGAACGGCACGCTGCGGCTGGCCGTACACGATCTGCGGACCTGGACCCACGACGTGCACCGCACCGTCGACGACACGCCCTACGGCGGCGGTCCGGGCATGGTCATGCGCCCGGAGCCGTGGGGTGAGGCGCTGGACGCGCTGGCGCCGGGCGAGCTGAGCCCGGACGGTCACACGCTGCCCCGGCTGCTCGTGCCGTCGCCCGCGGGCGTCCCGTTCACCCAGGCCCTGGCGCACGAACTGGCCACCGAGTCGCACCTGCTGTTCGCCTGCGGCCGGTACGAGGGCATCGACCAGCGGGTGCTGGATCACGCCGCGACCCGGATGCCGGTGACCGAGGTCTCCCTCGGTGACTACGTGCTGTTCGGCGGCGAGGTGGCGGTGCTGGTGATCCTGGAGGCGGTCACCCGGCTGCTGCCCGGTGTGCTCGGCAACGCCGGGTCGCTGGACGAGGAGTCGCACGCGCACGGCCTGCTGGAGGCCCCGCTCTACACGAAGCCGGCGAGCTGGCGCGGGCTGGACGTGCCCGAGGTGCTGCGCTCCGGCGACCACGCCCGGATCGACCGCTGGCGGCGGGACGAGTCACTGCTGCGGACCGCGGCCCGGCGCCCCGACATGATCGGCGCACTGGCCCCGGAGGCGCTCGGCAAGCGGGACCGGGCGACGCTGGACCGGGGCGGATTTTCCTCGCCACCGGGGCATGTGGCAAAGTAGAGGGGTTGCCGCATCCGTCCACGCCGTGGGCGGTTGCGAGGACCCTCGACCGGGGCCGGCCTCGCCGGTCACCACCCGGGGGTCAGAATCACCCGTTCGCGCATCGACTGACGATGCGCCGTGAGCCTCACGAGGACGCAGCGATGAACATCCTGGACGCCCTTGACGCCCAGTCGAAGCGTACCGACCTGCCCGACTTCCGTGCCGGTGACACCGTCAAGGTGCACGCGCGGGTCGTCGAGGGCAACCGGTCCCGGGTCCAGATCTTCCAGGGCGTCGTCATCCGCCGCCAGGGTGACGGTCTGCGCGAGACCTTCTCGGTCCGCAAGGTCAGCTTCGGTGTCGGCGTGGAGCGGACCTACCCGCTCAACGGCCCGGGCATCGACCGGATCGAGGTCGTGACCCGCGGTGACGTGCGTCGCGCCAAGCTCTACTACCTGCGTGAGCTGCGCGGCAAGAAGGCCAAGATCAAGGAGCTGCGGGAGAAGCAGCCGGCGAACTGAATCCCGTACGCCACGCCGCCCGAGCTGCGCGGATGTCGTATCGACCAGACCGCATTACCCTGGTCGATACGGGCGCAGCCGGACGGTGCGAAACGGTCCACTACCGCCCGTGGGGTCTCCGAGGAGGCTCCCGGGCGGTAGTGTCGTTTCCGCGGACCGGAGAGTGGCATGGTGCAGATGGTTGACGAGGACGGCACCGTCGATCCCTGGCGCCGGCGGGCCCGTCGCGGCCGCCGCCAGATGCCGCTCTGGCAGGAGTTGCCGCTGCTGCTGATCGTGGCGTTCTGCCTCGCCGTGCTGATCCGCACGTTCCTGCTCCAGGCGTTCTTCATCCCCTCCGGGTCGATGGAGAACACCCTGCTCGTCGGCGACCGGGTGCTCGTCAACAAGGTCGTCTACGACGTTCGCGACCCGGTCCGCGGCGAGGTGGTGGTGTTCCGGGGCACCGACCGCTGGGTCGCCCAGGAGGCGCCCGCGCCGCCGGCCGACTTCGCCGGCCGGGTCGGCCGGACGCTCGGCGACCTGGTGGGCGTCAGCCGCCCCGGCGAGAAGGACTTCATCAAGCGCGTCATCGGGGTGCCGGGCGACAAGATCTGGTGCTGCGACGACGGCCGGGTGGTCGTCAACGGGGTGCCGCTGGACGAGCAGGCGTACGTCTTCGAGGACTCCCCGGCCGAGCTGCCGCCCAATCCGAAGGAGTGCCGGTCCCGGCAGTTCACCGAGGTGGTGGTGCCGCCGGGGCAGATCTTCGTGATGGGTGACCACCGGCTGGTCTCGCAGGACGCCCGATGTCAGGGGCCGGTGCCGATCGAGAACGTGGTCGGCCGCGCCTTCATGATCGTTTGGCCGTCGCAGCGGTGGACCGGCCTGCCCGTACCGGAGACGTTCACGAGCGTGCCCCGGGCGGACGCCGCGCCGGCGGCGGGGCCGGTGCCGGTGGATCCCGACCCGGTCGGCGGCGTCGTCCTGATCCTTCCGCTCGCGGCGACGCTCACCGTTCTGGCGGGTTCGGGGCGACCGCGCCGCACCCTTCGACGTAGGCTCCTCCCGTGATCGACGAGCAGACCGAGAAGCCCCGCAGCTCCTTCTGGAAGGAGCTGCCCATCCTCCTGGGCGTGGCGATCCTGGTCGCGGTGCTGGTGCGTGCCTTCGTGCTGCAGACCTTCTTCATCCCGTCGCCGTCCATGGAGAACACTCTCAAGATCGACGATCGGGTGCTTGTCAACAAGCTGGTCTACGACTTCCGCTCGCCGCACCGGGGCGAGGTGATCGTCTTCAAGGCGCCCACCGAGTGGAGCGGCAACCCCGACGGTGAGGACTTCATCAAGCGGGTCATCGGCGTCGGCGGTGATCACGTGGTCTGCTGCGACCGCACCGGCGGGCAGGACCGGCTGGTCATCAACGGCAAGCCGATCGACGAGCCGTTCGTCTTCCCCGGCAACAAGCCCGCCGACCAGGACTTCGACATCACCGTGCCGAAGGGGCGCCTGTGGGTCATGGGTGACCACCGGGAGGCGTCCGGCGACTCGCTGGAGCACTGGCAGCAGTCGGGCGAGGACATCAACGTCGCCACCATCCCCGAGGGCGAGGTCGTCGGCCGGGCCTTCACCATCTTCTGGCCGGTCAGCCGCGCGACCTGGCTCAGCGTCCCCGAGCAGTTCGACGGGATCCCCAATCCCTGAGCAGGCCCGCGTCACGCTCCGGCACGCCGGCCCGGCCTCGGCGGCGGGACAGCGTGGTCGTTCGTCGCAGGCGTCTGGCAGGCTGGTGCGGTGACCGTCTACACCCCTCGTCGCGCGGCCCGGGTGCTGCTGGTCGACGCGTCCGACCGGGTGCTGCTCTTCGAGGGCAGTGATCCCGCCCGGCCGGGTCACCGCTACTGGTTCACCCCCGGCGGTGGGCTCGACCCGGGGGAGTCCCCGGCCGACGGCGCCGCCCGGGAGCTGGCCGAGGAGACCGGCCTGCGGATGGCCCCGGCCGAGCTGGGCGCGCCGGTCTGGTCGGACACGGTCGAGTTCCCGTTCGACGGCGTCTGGTACCGCCAGGAGCAGCAGTTCTACCTGGTCCGGGTGACGGGCTGGGAGGTCGACACGGCCGGCTTCGACGACGTCGAGCGGGCGAGCGTGCACGGGCACCGCTGGTGGCCGGTCGCCGAACTGGCCGCCTCCGCCGAGCGTTACTACCCGCCGGACCTGCCCGGCCGGCTCGGCGCCGTGCTGGCGGGAGGCGGCGCATGCTGACCCCGCCGCGCACCGTGGTCCGCCGCGACGGTGGCCTCTACGCGCTGGAACGCGCCCTGCAACGGCGTGGCTTCCGGCACGTGGCGGGCGCCGACGAGGCCGGTCGGGGCGCCTGCGCCGGGCCGCTCGTGGCCGCCGCCGCGATCCTGCCCGAGGGCCGGCGCGGCGAGATCGACGAGCTGGCCGACTCGAAGCTGCTCACCCCCGTCGCCCGCGAGCGGGTCCACGACGAGGTGGTGGCGCGGGCCCTGGCGTACGCCGTGGTGGTCATCCCGGCCGAGGAGGTCGACGCCCGCGGGCTGCACGTGTGCAACCTCGCCGCGATGCGCCGGGCGCTGGCCTCGCTCACCACCCGCCCGGAGTACGTGCTGACCGACGGCTTCGGCGTCGACGGGCTGGACGTGCCGGGCCTGGCGGTCTGGAAGGGTGACCGGGTGGCCGCGTGTGTGGCGGCGGCGAGCGTGCTGGCCAAGGTCACCCGGGATCGGATCATGGTGGACCTGGACGGGCGGTTCCCCGGCTACGGCTTCGCCGAGCACAAGGGCTACATCACCGCCGAGCACAGCGCCGCCCTGCGCGCGCTCGGGCCCTGCCGGGAACACCGCTTCTCGTACGTGAACGTGGCCGCCGTCTCCGGACGGGACGGCCGGCCTCCCCGCGCCCGCCGCCCGGCGGGCGACGGCGCCGGCGTGGCGCCGCCCGAGCCCGCGGCCGGGCTGCCGGGTCTCGGGCCCGGCGCGTTCGCCGGCCGCCCGGACGAGCCGATGGGGCACTGCGGCGCGTCAGGGGGTACCGTCGGCGTGGCGTTGGGCGAGCAGCCGCGACCTCCGGCGTCGGTGGGGGAAGATGTGGTCATGGAAGGCGGAGTGCGATGAGCGCGGAAGATCTCGAGAAGTACGAGACCGAGATGGAGCTTCAGCTCTACCGGGAGTACCGCGACATCGTCCGTCAGTTCTCCTACGTGGTGGAGACCGAGCGCCGTTTCTACCTGGCCAACCAGGTCGACCTGCACGTGCGCAACTCCGACGGCGAGGTCTACTTCGAGGTCGAGATGCACGACGCCTGGGTGTGGGACATGTACCGTCCTGCCCGTTTCGTCAAGAATGTTCGAGTAATGACGTTCAAGGACGTCAATGTGGAAGAGCTCGAAAAGCCCGACATCTCGCTTCCCGCAGATTCCGGGTTCGGGAGCTGATCCAGCGCCGGATCACTGTGCCGGCACGACCACCTCGACCCGCTGCACCAGGTTGTTCGCGAACCCGCCCCGGTTCCACGGCTGCTCGACCGGCTGGGTGCGCCCCGACGCGTCGGTCGCCCGGGCGCCCAGCACGTACCGCCCTGGCGTCGCCGCCCAGCTCATCGTCCACCGGCGCCACGCCCACTCGCCCCCGGACGGCTCGTCCAGGACCGCCGGTGCCCACGTCCCGCCACCGTCTGTCGTCACCTCGACCGAGGTCACCGGCGCGTGGCCGGACCAGGCCCGGCCGTCCAGAGTGCACGCTCCGGGCCGCAGCACCCGGGTACGGGACATGAAATCCGGGAACCCGGGCGGACGCACCAGCGCACGCGGCTCGATCCGGGTCACCGGCACGCCCGGGTCGTCGGCGTCGCGCCGCAGCCGGTAGGCCACCGCGTTCTGGTAGCCGTCGAACGGCTCGGTCGTCACAGTGATGTCGCGCAGCCACTTCACGTGCGCCATGCCGTACCAGCCGGGCACGATCAGGCGCAGCGGCGCGCCGTGCTGCGGCAGCAGGGGAGCGCCGTTCATCTCGTACGCCAGGAGCACCTCCTCGCGCAGCGCGTCAGCCACCGGCAACGCCCGCTGGTAGTCCTGCTCGACGCCGCGCTCCACCCCGTGGTCCGCGCCGGTGAACACCACGTCCACCGCGTCGCCGGACAGGCCGGCCTCGCGCAGCAGCGGGGCCAGCGGCGTGCCGGTCCACTCGGCGTTGCCCACCGCCTCCACCAGCCAGGGCTGGCTGACCGGACGGGGATGCAGCAGCGCCCGGCCGTTGCCCGCGCACTCCAGCGTGACCCGATGGGTCACCCGGGGCCGGTCGCGCAGCGCCGCCAGGTCCAGCCGCAGTGGACGCTCGATGGCGCCGGACACGCTCAGCGCGTACGCGGCCGGGTCGACGTCCGGGATGTCGTAGTGGATGAGCAGGTAGTGCAGGCCCGCCGGGGTCACGTCGTACCGCAACGCCTCCAGCGGGATGCCGTGGTTGCGCGCGGCGAGCTGAAGCTCCTCGGCGCTGATCGCCTCGTCCGGCCCGGCCACCCGGGAGGGACGGCTGACGTCGTCCACTGTGGTCACCGCTGCTCCGTCCGCTCCAGCACGTCGTAGCCCACGAACGCGAACATCCGCTCGCCCGGCGCCAACGGGCGGGGCGTGCCGGTGAACCGGTGCGCGCCGACGCCCACCCCGTCGGCCGGGCTGTTCACCGCGACCGGCTCGAAGCCCTCCTCGGCGAACCATTCGCAGATGACCGGCACCAGGTCCGGCTCGCGCCGGTGCCGCGTCCACAGCACCGTGCCGCCGGTGGCGCAGAGCGAGGCGCAGTGCCGCACCGTGGCCCGGATGTCGTCGTCGGTGATGTTGCCGAAGATGCCGCAGGCCAGCACGAGATCCGCCGGGGCCAGATCGGCGTATCCGTCGGTCAGCGAGGCGTCCCCGGTCACCACCTCCACACCGGTGAGCCCGGCGCCGGCGGCGGCGCGGCGGGCCAGATCGGCGTTGCGCGGATCCAGCTCGACCAGGCGGGCGGTCACGTCGGCGCCCCGGGGATGGGTGGCCAGCACCGGGATCAGGTCGCGGCCCTGACCCGCGCACAGACTCAGCGCGCGCAGCGGACCGGGCGGCGCCGCGTCCAGTGCGTCGGAGACACGCTGCCGCACCTCGGCGAGCCGCCGGGCCAGTGCGGACTCGGGCTGGTCGTAGTCGTTGTGCCAGGCGTACCAGTCCTTCGTCACCCGGCCAGCATAGGCGTCCGGGCCGTAGCAGATCCGCCCCGATTCCGGCGCTCGTCCACAGTCGGTGCGTCGTCCACAGGACGGCCGCGTGCGGTACGCGGGACGGTGCCCGGAGTGGGCAGGGTGCTCGCGTGCGTTCCTCGATCTCTTTCGCAGTGGTGTTGTTCCTCGTCGGCTGCCTGCCCGGCGCCCTCACGCCGTCCCGGGCCGTGGTGCCGTCGTCCTCGGCCGGGCCCTCGCCGCCGTCGTCCCGGGTCGGGGTCCACTCGCTCGCGGCCGGGCCGCCTCCGGCCGTACCTGCGCGCGGGCGGGATGCTTCCGCATCAGCGGGTGCCCCGGCTTCTGGTGCTTCGGCGGCGGGCGGCTCGGCTGCGGGACTTCCGGGCGGGCCCGATGGGCGGTTCCGGTGGCCGCTGCCGGGTGCGCCCCGGATGGTGCGTCGCTTCGACCCGCCGCCGCAGCCCTGGCTGTCCGGGCACCGGGGCGTCGACCTCGCCGCCGCACCCGGGGCGTCGGTGCTGGCGGCCGGAGCCGGGATCGTCCTCTTCGCCGGCACCGTCGCCGGCCGGCCGGTGCTGACCGTCGGCCACTCCGGCGGGCTGCGCACCACGTACGAACCGGTCCGCTCCCGCCTCACCGCCGGCACCCCGGTCGAAGCCGGCACGCCGGTCGGCGACCTGCTCGCCGGGCATCCCGGTTGCGCCGAGGCGGCCTGCCTGCACTGGGGACTGCGACGCGACACGGAGTACCTCGATCCGCTGGCCCTGCTCGGGCTCGGCCGCGTCCGGCTGCTGCCGCTGCACGCCGTTCCCGCCGACGGCTGACCGGGTGTGTTGCTCAGCCCTGCGCAAGCAGCGTGGGCAGCCGGACGGCCAGCCGGTCGTACTCGTCGGGGGTGTTGTAGACCTGGCCGCACAGCCGCAGGTAGCCGCGCCCGTTCCAGCCGGCGGTCGACACCTCGGCCGAGAGCCGGTCGGCGATCCGGGTCCGCAGCTCCCGGGCCGCGTCCAGCGTCGTCGCGACACCGGGCGGCAGCGGCACCAGCCGCATGGCGACCGCCGGTCCGCCGGGCTCCGGCAGCCGCTCGGGCGCCACACCGAGCGCGTCCCCGACGACCCGTTGCCCGTACGCGGCCAGCGCCGCGTTGTGCGCGCGTACCCGGTCCACGCCGAGGCTGCGCAACGTGAACAGGCCCACCGGGGCGGCCAGCCAGCCGGTGTAGTCGAGCGTCGCCTGCCACTCCACCCGGATCGGGAAGCCGCTGTCCTGTTCCCACGACACGACGAGCGGCTGGATCCTCTCCCGCCACTGCGGCGCCACCACGAGCACGGCGGTGCCGCGCGGCGCGTACGCCCATTTGTGCAGGTTGCCGACCCAGAAGTCGGCGCCGACGGACGCGACGGTGGCCGGCAGCATGCCCGGCGCGTGCGCGGCGTCCACCAGGACCGGAACGCCCTGCTCCCGGGCCACCGCGACGATCGCCGCGGCGGGGAACAGCCGCGCGGTCGGCGAGGTGAGCTGGTCGACGATCAGCAGCTTGGTACGCCCGGGGCGCAGCCCGTCGCGGACGATCTCGACCACCTCCTCGTCGGTGGCGGTCAACGGCACCGGAAGGGTGCGGGACACCGCCCCGGTACGGGCGCACTCCCGGGCGACCGACAGCGCCACCGCCCCGTACCCGTGGTCGGTGGTCACGACCTCGTCGCCGGGGCGCAACGCCAGCGACTGCAACACCACGGCCGCGCCCGCTGTGGCGTTGCCGACGAGCGTGGTGCCGTCCGGGTCGGCGCCGAGGAACGCGGCCAGGTGCCGCCGGGCGTGGGCGATCCGGTCGACCAGGCCCTGCGTGAAGAACCGCAGCGGGTTGGCCTCCATCTCGTCGCGCAGGCGCTGCTGGGCGCGCTGCACGGCAATCGGTACGGCGCCGAAGGAGCCGTGGTTGAGGTGGCTGACGGAGGGATCGAGGGAGAAGAGCAGCCGAGCCCCGGGAATCGGCTCGGGTGGCTGCGGCACCGTCATCCGTCGATCCTAGCCCGAGATGGATCATGCGCCGGCCGGATTCGGCCCGCTGACCGGGCTCGCCGACGCCGCCCGCGCGCCGTCGGGGGTCAGGCGCGGGGGTGCGCCTGCCGGTACGCGGCGCGGAGCCGCTCCACCGAGACGTGCGTGTAGATCTGGGTGCTGGCGAGCGACGAGTGCCCCAGCAACTCCTGCACGGCGCGCAGGTCCGCGCCGCCTTCGAGCAGGTGCGTCGCGGCCGAGTGGCGCAGCCCGTGCGGCGTCACCCGCGGCACCCCGGCGGCACCGGCCCACGCGGCAACGATCCGCCGCGCGGTGGTCGGGTTGAGCCGTCCACCCCGCGCCCCGAGCAGAAGCGCCCGGCCCGAGCCCGGGGTCAGCAGCGCGGGGCGGCCGTCGCGCAGCCAGGCGTCGAGCGCCCGCTGGGCCGGCACTCCGTAGGGCACCGACCGCTCCCGCCCGCCCTTGCCCAGTACGCGTACGACCCGGCGGCCCTGGTCGACGTCGGTGACGTCGAGGCCGCACGCCTCGCTGATGCGTACCCCGGTTCCGTAGAGCAGCTCCAGCAGCAGCCGGTCGCGCAGCAGCACCGCGTCGGACGGTCCGTCGCCGACCGCCTCGGCGGCCGTTCCGTGGTCGTGTCCGAGCCCGGCACCGTCGGGGTGGACCGTCGAGCGGTCGGCCCCGGGCGGGCCCGGCCGCTGCCGCGACGGGGCCTCCACCAGGGCGGCGGCCTGGTCCGCGCGCAGCACGGTGGGCAGCTCCCGCCGTGCGCGTGGGCTGGCCAGCGGGGCCGCCACGTCATCGGCGAGCAGGCCGGTCCGGTGCGCCCAGGCGCTGAACGTCCGGGCCGCCGCGGCGCGCCGCGCCATCGTCGTCCGCGCCGCCCCCATGGTCAGCTGCTTCGCCAGCCAGCTGCGCACCACGGCGAGGTCCAGCTCCGGCAGCTCGGCGCAGCCCATCCGGACGGCGTGGTCCAGCAGCGACACGAGATCCGTGACGTACGCCCGGACGGTGTGGACGGAGCGGTTGCGCACCCGCGACAGGTGATCGGCGAATTCGTCGACCGCCTCGCGCATCGACGCGGGCAGTTCCTCGTGCGCGTCCCGGGTGCCGCGCCGCCGCTGACTCACCGCGGCACCCGGTCCGGGCGCACGCGGTCGTGGCGGCGGAGGCGGACAGCGATCACCGTCCCAGCGTAAGGCCGGAGCGCCGCCCGTCGCCGTGCCGCCGCCCGCCGCTTCGCCGTGCCGCCCGGCCGTCGCGCCCGCCTTCGCGGCGGGTCGGCCGTCGTCCGTGGGTTGTGCCGTCCGCCACGTCGCCCGCGTCCTTCCGGCGTGGGATACGCGCCGACGCGCTGAGAGGGGTGGCAGAAGCGGCTCTGGACAGGGGAAACTCGTGCTGCGGCACGCTTGCGGTGCGGCGACCGGCAGGCAGCGCGGCCGAGCCGGCCCCGACGGAGTCGATCCGGCCGCGATCAGGCGAACGCGTCCCCGTGACGGTGACGCCGGTTCGAGGAGGGCCGAGAGTGGGAGTGGACGCCGTCCTCTACCGGCAGATATCGGCGGGCACCGGTGGTCGCCGGCCCGCGTACGCCTCGATCGAGGCCGTGACGGACCCGCAGGACGTGCTGCTCGACCTGCTCAAGCGGGTACGCGGCGGAGGCCGCACCCCGTTGCTGGACCGTGTCGACCCGCTCGGCGAGCTGGCCGTGGGCGCCGGGCGGATGCCGCAACTGCTCGCCGAGCTGCGGTGCCTGGCCGAGGTGGCCCGGGCGCCGGCCGAGGTCGACCACGTCCACCGGCTGGCCCGGCTCGTCCGCCGATGTGCGGACCGCCGCGACGCCGAGATCCGGTTCGAGGGCGACTGACACGGGCTCACGTGCGTGTGGCCGGCGGCGGCGCGAGCGCGTAACCGCCGTCGCGGCGTACCACCATCGCCAGTTCCTCCAGCATGGACAGCTTGCGCATGGCGGTACGCAGGTCCACTCCCGCCCGCGCCGCGACGCTCTCCAGGTCGAGCGTTCGGCGGCGCGGCAGCGCCTCCAGCACCTGGGTGGCCTCCTCGTCGAGCCGGTCCCGGGGGCGCTCCGGTGCCCGGGCGGGCGGGGCCAGGTCGTACCCGATCCGGCCCACCTCCTCCAGCACGTGCGCGACGTTCGTGACCAGCCGGGCCTCCGGCCGTTCCCGCAGCACCTCGTGCCCACCGACGGACATCGCGGAGGTCACCGGCCCGGGAACCACCATCGCCGGGCGGTGCAGGCCGAGCGCCCGGTTGAGCGTCTGGGTGGCGCCGCTGCGCGCGGCGGCCTCGACGAGGACCGTGCCGCTCGTCGCCGCCGCGATCACCCGGTTGCGGATGAGGAACCGGGGCCGCAGCGGCTCCGCGCCCGGAATCCACTCGCTCACCAGCAGGCCGGTCTCGGCGATCCGGTCGAACAGCGCGGCGTTGCCCACCGGGTACGGGCGGTCCAGCCCGCAGGCGAGCACGGCGACGGTCCGCCCGCCCGCTGTCAGCGCCCCGCGATGCGCGGCGGCGTCGATGCCGAAAGCCCCACCGGAGACCACTGTCCACTCCCGGTCGGCGAGGCCGTAGCCCAGCTCGGTGGCGACGTGCGCGCCGTAGGGGGTGGCCGCGCGGGCGCCGACCACCGCCACCGAGCGCGCCAGCGCCTCACCGAGCGGCCACGCCCCGCGGACCCAGAAGCAGAGCGGAGGGTCGGTCTCCACGTCGACCCGCCGGGTGGCTCCGGACAGCGCGAGCCGGCGCAGATCCCCGACCTGGGCCGGCCACTCGTCGTCCTCCGGTGTGACCAGCCGGGCGCCGAGCCGTTCGCCGCGGGCCAGCGCCTCCGCGGCGACCGCCCGGGCGTCGGCGAAGGCGGCGCGCGCCGCGACGGCCGACCGCAGTGTCCGTTCCGGCGCCTCGCCGGACAGCAGCAGGTCGAGTGCGGCGACCGGGCCGATCCGCTGGACCATGGCGTGCACCGACCGGGTGCCGGGCTCGGCGAGCCAGGTGAGCGCGACCCGCGCCAGCCGGCGGTCGTCGGCGCTCACCCGACCTCACCGGTCCTGAGCTGGATGGCCTCCGCGACGTCGTGGTGGCCGGGCCGGTCCCGCCCGTCCAGGTCCGCGATGGTCCAGGCGAGACGGAGTACGCGGTCGTAGCCGCGCGCGGACAGCGAACCGGTGTCGAGCCGGCGGCGTAGATCCGTGGTGACCCGGGCGGGCAGGTGCCACGGCGGCCGGCGCAGGTACGGGCCGGGGACGTCGGCGTTCACCCGGTGCCCGGTGGCCGCCCAGCGCTCGGCGGCGGCATGCCGCGCGGCGACGACCCGGGCGGCGACGCGGGCCGAGGACTCCTGCGCGGCGCCGGTGCTCAGCAGTTCCGCCGCGCGTACCGCCGTCAGCCGGACCTGCACGTCGACCCGGTCGAGCAGCGGACCCGACAACCGTCCCAGGTAGCGTCGTCGCGCCAGCGGCGGGCACTCGCAGTCCACGTCGCCTGAGGGTTTCGCACACGGGCAGGGATTGGCGGCCAGCACCAGTTGGGTGCGGGCCGGGTACTCGGTGGCGCCGCGGGTACGCGCCACCCGCACCCGGCCGCTCTCCAGCGGCTGCCGCAACGCCTCCAGCGCGCCCTTGCTGAACTCGGGCGCCTCGTCCAGGAACAGGACCCCGCGGTGGGCGAGCGACACCGCGCCGGGCCGGGCCAGCCCGGAACCGCCTCCGACGAGCGCGGGCACCGTGGCCGAGTGGTGCGGCGCCTGGAACGGGGGCCGGCGCAGCAGACCGCCGCCGGGTGGCAGCAGGCCGGCGATCGAGTGCAGCGCGGTGACCTCCAGGGCTGCCTCGTCGTCCAGTTCGGGCAGGATCGACGGCAGTCGCTCGGCGAGCATGGTCTTGCCGGCACCGGGCGGGCCGAGCAGCGCGAGGTGATGGCCCCCGGCGGCGGCGATCTCCAGGGCGCGCCGCCCGAGCGGTTGCCCGGCGACGTCGGCGAGGTCGGGCCCGGCCGGGCCGCCGGCCGGGACGTGGGCGGTTGGGGCGAGCAGCGGACTGCCGTCGCGGACGTGGGCGACGAGCCGGTGCAGGGTGTCGACCGCGTGCACGCGTACGCCCGGGATGACTGCCGCCTCGGCGGCGTTGCCGGCGGGTACGACGACGCGGGTGTGCCCGGCGCGGGCGGCGGCGGCGACCATGGGCAGCGTGCCGCGGACGGGGCGTACGGTGCCGTCGAGGCCGAGTTCGCCGAGCACGACCGTGGCGTCCAGGGCGACCGGTGGCAGCTCACCCGAGCCGGCCAGGACGGCGAGCGCGATGGCGAGGTCGAACGCCGAGCCGTACTTGGGCAGGGTGGCGGGGAGCAGGTTGAGCGTGATGCGCCGGTTGGGCCATTTCTGGCCGGAGTTCACGATCGCGGCGCGGACCCGGTCGCGCGCCTCGTGCAGCGCAGTGTCCGGCAGGCCGGAGATGATCACGGCGGGCAGCCCGGGAGCCAGGTCGGCCTCGACCTCGACGAGATGCCCGGCGACTCCGGCCAGGCCGACGCTCAGCACTTTCGCGTACCCCATGTCAGAACGCGCCGCGGAGGTGCTCGACGCGGGCGGGGCCGGTGAGCGGGAGCCGGACGGAGAGCACGTCGAAGCGGACCTCGTCGGCGGTGGTGCCGGTCTCGGCGAGCCAGCGGGCGGCCAGGCCGCGCAGCCGGCGGGCCTTGGCCGGTACGACCGCCTCGGCGGGGGAGCCGAACTGCTCGCTCCGGCGGGTCTTGACCTCGCAGACGGCGAGGACCGGGCCCTCCCAGGCGATGATGTCGATCTCCCCGTCGGGGCAGCGCCAGTTGCGGGCGACCGGGCGCAGGCCCGTCTCGATCAGGTGCCGTAGCGCGCACCGCTCGCCGTACGCCCCGACGGCTCGGTTCCGGTTCGTCATGCCGGCCAGGATGCGTGCGGCGGGGTCCGGCGGAGGGGACGCGCGGGTTCGGCCTGTGGACGAGGACCGTTCTGTGGACGGGCTCACGATCATGCGCCCGACGTGCTACGGCTGCGGCTGCGACCCGCTGCCGCCAGGTTACCGACGGTCCTGTTCCTGGGCGACCGGGCCCCGGCCCGGGGCCGCGAGCCGTATCTTGCTCCCGCCGGGTGTCGCAGCCGGCGCGGCGGAGGGAGTCTCGCGGTGTTCGCAGTGGACAGACGGTGGCGGTTGGTCGCGGTGGTGACGGCAGGCCTGTTGGCCGTCGCGGCGCTTGCGTGGCTGCTCTGGCCCGAGCCCGCCCCGCCGCCCCGGGAACGGCAGTACCGGGCGTTCACAGCCTGCATGCTGACCGACGACCGGGGTCTGGCAGGGCCCGAGGCGGCGGCCAGCTGGCAGGGGATGCAACGGGCGTCGTCGGCCACCTCGATCAAAATCCAGCACCTGGCGGTGGTCGGAAAGCAGACGCCGGAGAATGCCGAGGGGTTCTTCAACACGCTCGGCGTCCAGCGCTGCCGGATGGTGGTCGCGGTGGGTGCAGCGCCGGTCGCGGCCCTGGTCGCGGGGCACAAGCGCTTCCCCGACGTGCATTACCTCGTGGTCGGCGTGTCGCCGGACCCGGCCGTTCCGGCGGTGTCCGGCGAATCGGCCGAGGATCTGGCGGCGGGCGTGGAGCGCCAGGTGGTCTCCGCCGCCGATCGATGATCTTCCAGATTGACCATTGCTTTTTCAGTGAACGTCCAGGAAGCTTCCGCTGGGTTCGATGACCACGGGGGAGGCTGCCATGGGCGGTCAGTACGATCCTGCCCTGCGCCCGACGGCGGCCAGGCAGATCTCGGTGCGAAACGGCGTGCGCCGGGTCGCGACAGTGCTGGTCCTGGCGCTGGCGCTGCTCACCGCGGCACCACGTGAGCCGCTGCCGCCGGTCGCCGGAGACGGATGGCCGACCAGTTGGCTCACCGACATGCTGTCGCTGCGTCCGTCGTGGGGCGCCGAGCCGCCCACCCCGAAGCAGAAAGCGGGCCGCGCGCCCGGCGGGCACTACGTCGCCACGGCGCGCGAGCGCGCCCGGCCCAGCGGCGAGCGGGCCAAGGGGGAGTTGCCCCGCTTCCAGCCCCACCGGCCGGCCGGACAGGTGCGCCAGACCGGTCCCGGACGGCAGGGTTACCAGCCCCGCACCAGCAAGCGGTTGCCTGCAGCGTCGACCACCACGTCAGACGTCTTCCAGAACGCCGACGGGTCGGTCACCCGGCGCGTCTACCAGCGGCCGGTCAACTGGCGCGACGCCGACGGCACCTGGCGCTCCATCGACCCGACGATCGTCCGGCGGCCCGACGGGCGCTTCACCGTCAAGGCGCACCCTCTCGGCGTCACCTTCGCCGCCGCCGGTGAGCCCGGGCAACCCCTTGTCGACCTGACGCTCGACGACGATCGCAGCCTCGGCTTCGACCTGGCCGGCGCCGTCGCGCCCACCGCCCGGGTGAACGGCAACGAACTCACCTACGAACGCGCGTTGCCGGACGTGGACGTCACGATGGCCGTGACCGGAACCGACGTCAAGGAAACGCTGGTCCTGCACTCGGCGAAGGCGCCGACCGAGTACGTCTACCCGCTGCGCCTGCGTGGGTTGACCGCCGGTATCGACAAGGACGGCGACGCGGTGTTCCTCCGGGCGGACGGCACCGAGGCGGCCCGGATGCCGGTCGGCTACCTCGAGGACGCGAGCGTGGACGCATCCGGCACGGGTGCGATCTCGCACTCGGTGCGCTACACCCTCGTCCCGCACGGCACCGGGCAGGCGCTGAAGGTCACGATCGACGAGGCGTGGCTGCGCGACCCGAAGCGGAAGTTCCCGGTGCTGCTCGACCCGTCCACCGGCACGATCAAGACGGCGACCGGCGACACGTACGTGCAGTCCGACGTCACCGAGACCCAGCGCTCCGGCGAGGACAACGTGGCCGCCGGCACCTTCAACGGCACCGCCACCGGCAAGGCGCGGGCCCTGCTGCCGTTCTCGACCTTCGGCAGCACCTACGCGGGCAAGAGGCTCAGCGCGGCCGACCTGAATGTCTTCATGAGCTACCAGGGCGTCGGCACCGGCTGTGTCGCCCGCCGGTTCGACGTCTACCGGGTGACGCAGAACTGGGCCGCCTCCACCGTCAAGTTCGGCACGTTTCCCACCCTGTCCGCCTCGATCGGCAACGCCTCACCCTCGAACACGGCTGCCTGCGGGAACACTGCCAAGATCCGGAACGTGGGTACGTGGGTCTCGGTGCCGCTGAACGCCACCGAGATCAACGAGTGGGTGACCGGCGCCGGCACCTACGGTCTGGCGATCAAGGCCAGCGAGACCGACTCCACGGCCTGGAAGCGGTTCACCTCGGCGAACTCGCCGTTGAACTGCGCGCACTCCACCTACGGGACGATCTCCTGTACGCCGTTCATCGACGTCACCTACACCGACAACGTCGCGCCGCAGATCGACGTGCGGTACCCGGCGGACAACTACACGGTCTCCACGCTGACCCCGGAGCTGGCCGCGAGCGGCCGTGACTCGGATGCCTGGCCGAACAAGGGGCTGCGCTACACGTTCGTGGTCAAGGACTCCGCCGGCACGCAGGTGGCCGCCTCGGGGTGGGTGACGAGCGGGGTGTGGAGGATACCCGCCGGCGCGCTGTCCTGGGGCAAGACCTACACCTACACGGTCCAGGTCAACGACTGGTCCTCCACGGCGCCGGCCACGCCGGTGGCGTACGCGTTCACCACGGCCGTCCCGCAGCCGATGATCAGCGCGGACCTCGGCCAGAACGGCGGCAAGGGGTTCGAGCCGAGCACCGGAAACTACACCACCTCGGACAGCGACGCCGAGGTCGCCACCGCCGGCCCGGCACTGTCGATCACCCGGGACTACAACAGCCGGGACGTACGGGCCGACAGCGCGTTCGGTCAGGGCTGGTCGTCGCTGCTGGACATGCAGGTGCGGGAGCAACCGGACGCCTCCGGCGCGGTGCAGACCGTCGCGGTCCGCTATCCCTCCGGTGAGGAGGTCGCGTTCGGGCGCAACGCGAACGGCGTCTTCGTCTCCCCGTCCGGCCGATTCTCGGTGTTCAAGCCGATCACCGGCGGCTACTCGCTGACCGACAAGGACGCCACCGCGTACGAGTTCACCCGATCGGTCGGCGGTGGCGTCTACCGGCTGACCCGGATCGCGGATGCGTCCGGCCGGGCGGAGACCCTGCGGTACGACGCGAACGGGCTGGTCGACCTGCTCACCTCCGTCTCGTCCGGCCGGACGCTCGCGGTCAGCTGGTCGACCCCGGCCGACGCGGGATATCCGCACGTCACGCAGGTGACCTCCGACCCGGTGACCGCCGGTGACGCGGCCACCCGCCTGACCTGGCGGTACAGCTATGACAAGGATCTGCTGACGGCGGTGTGCCCGCCGGGCACGACAACCGACTGCACCCGGTACGACTACACCACCTCCTCCCAGTACGAGGCGACCACGCTCAACGCCGGGCCGTACTCGTACTGGAGACTGAACGAGCCGGCCGGCGCGACCAGCGCGATGAGCACGGTGCTGTCGAACGACGGTGCGGACAACGCCGCGTACACGAACGTCACCCTCGGCTCGCCGGGCCCGCTCGCGGGTTCGTCGGCGACGGCGGCCGGGTTCAACGGCACCACCTCCAGCGTGCAGTTGCGGCAGAAAGCGATCAACGAGGCGTCGTACCAGTCGGTCAGCCTCTGGTTCAAGACCAGCACAGCCGGTGGGGTGCTGCTCGGCTACTCCGACGATCTGGTCACGCCGGGCGCCACGACGACGAAGGCGTACGTCCCGGCGCTGTACATCGGCACCGACGGCAAGCTGCGCGGCGAGTACCTGGTGAGCCCTGCGTCGGCAGTGGCCTCGGCGGCGGTGGTCACCGACGACCGCTGGCACCACGTGGTGCTCGCCGGCAACGGCGGCAGCCAGACGCTGTACCTCGACGGCGCGGTTGCCGGCACGCTGACCGGCGCCATCAACATGGCTTTCAGCGGCGTGCCGAACGTCTACGTCGGCGCCGGGTTCCTCGGCGGCGCGTGGCCCGCGCAGCCGAACACCACCGGGACGGCCTCGTTCTTCAACGGGTCGATCGCCGAGGTGGCGATGTTCAACACCGCCGTGACCGTGAGCACCGTGGCCGCGATGTGGAACAGCGGCCGTACCGCCGCCCCCTCGCTGTCGAAGATCACCAGTGAGGCCGGCCGGGTGCAGGCGGAGGTGACGTACGACCCGGTTTCCGGCCGGGTCGGCCAGGTCACCGACGAGAACGGCGGCACCTGGAAGATCGGTGTGCCGCAGGGCATCTCGTCCAGCCAGGGCTACGTCTCCGCCGTCCTCGGCACCCGCCCGCGCGACTACTTCCGCCTCGGTGACATCGACGCCCCGGCCCAGGCGGTGAACGAGGTCGTCGGCGGCTCGATGCAGTACCACAACGTCACATTCGACACCTCGCAGCCGAACACCACGAGCCCGTTCCCGGACCGGTTCGGCGCGAGGTTCAACGGCACCTCGTCGTACCTCAGCGGCACCGGCACTACCGCGGCCGGAACTGTGGAGTTCCCCGCTTCGGTGGAGATGTGGTTCCGGATTCCCGCGGGTACCACCAAGAGCGGCGTGCTGTACAGCCTCAAGAGCACGCCGACCGGCTCGTCGAACGTCCCCGCGTTGTACGTCGGGTCGGACGGTGTGCTGCGCGGCGGCCTGGAGCAAACCGGAGCCGCCATCACGATGACCTCGGGCTCCACGAAGGTCAACGACGGCAAGTGGCACCACGTCGTGCTGGGCAAGCACTGGCCCAGCGGGCAGGCGCTGTTCCTGGACAACAAGCTCATGGCGACCAAGAACGAGGCATACCAGGGAATCGGTGGGCCGGCCTACATCGGCACCGGCTACACCTCGGGGCTGCCCGGATCGTCCGGCGCGACGAGCTACTTCACCGGGGAGATCGCCGAGTTCGCGTTCTACGACAAGCTGCTCACCGCCGCCCAGGTCAACGCGCACTACGAGGCGTCGAAGGCGGTCGGTTCGCCGACGGCGGACACCACCGGCCCGACCCTCACTCCGGTCTCCAAGGTGACCGTGACGGACCCGGGCAACAAGGTCTCCACCCGCTACTTTGACCTGGTCAACGGCAACCGGCTGATCGCCGAGACCGACGTGCTCGGCAACACCACGAGCTACGGCTACGACGTGGGCGGGTTCGCCTCCGTCGAGTACGACCCGCTGGGTCAGCTCACCGAGTCGGGCAAGGACGTGCGGGGCAACACGATCCGCTCGACCACCTGCGCGCGACCGCACGACGACTGGCTCAGCGAGTGCGACACCACCTACTACAGCTACTGGCCCGACGCGACCACCACCCAGCTCACGCCGGACGCGCGCAACGACCAGATCACCGACATCAGGGATCCGCGCTCGCGCAACGACAAGGACGAGCGCTACCGCACGAAGTTCACCTACGACACCGCCGGTAACCGCACCTCGATGGTGTCGCCGCCGGTGGCCGACTTCCCGGCCGGTCGTACCGTGTCGATGACGTACACGACGGCTACCACGCCCGCCGTGGGCGGCGGCGTCACCCCGCCCGGACTGCCGCTCACCACCACCTCGGCCGCCGGGGCGGTCCAGCGGACCGACTACAACGCCGCCGGCGACGCCGTCAAGATCACCGATGCGGCAGGGTTGGTCACCGAGTTCGCGTACGACGGTCTGGGGCGTGCGACGAGCCGCAAGGTGATCTCGGACGCCTACCCGGCCGGGCTGGTCACCACGTTCCGCTACGACGCCGACGGGCAGGTGACGGAGTCCACCGAGCCGGCGGTGACCAACCGGGTGACCGGCGCGGTGCACACGCTGCGCACCCTCGACACGTTCGATGCCGATGGCAACGTGCTGACCCGCACGCAGCAGGACCTCACCGGCGGCGACGCCAGCCGGACCGTGACGAACAGCTACGACGAGCGCGGCCGGCTGGTCAAGGTGGTCGACCCGGTCGGCGTCGTCACGCTCCAGGAGTACGACGCCTACGGCAACCAGACCACCGAGACGACCTGTGACACCGACCCCGGGCCGTCGTCTCCCTGCCCGAGCGGTGACGTGCTGAGGCGGCTGCGCACCACGTACGACGGCGAGGGACAGGTCCTCACCGCCACGCTGACCGGCAAGGACGGCACCACCACGCAGATCCTGTCCCGCGCCTACTACGCCAACGGCGACCTGGCGTCCGAGACGGACGCGATGAACTGGACCACGAAGTACGACTACTACACCGACGGCAAGCTGAAGAAGGTCAGCCGGACCGACGGCACCACCACCCAGGTGCTGGAGGAGAACACCTACGACGAGGCCGGCAACCTCGCCGTCAAGAAGGAGAACAACGGCGCGACCACCACCAGCTACCTCTACGACCCGGCCAGCCGGGTGGTCTCGTCGACCGTCAGCCCGGACGGGGTCGACCGGGTCAGCACGTACGCCTACGACGGCGACGACCGCGTCACCGCGACGCGCACCATGTCGGGTGCGAAGCGCACGGTGCTGAGCACCACCCGCACCGGCTACGACCCGATGGGCCGGCCCACGTCGAGCAGCGTGGGCCGCAGCGCCGACAGCGGCCCGGCCGGCTGGTGGAAGCTCGACGAGACCAGCTACGACGACAACGCCGGCTTCCTCGCCCTACGCCCGTTCATCAGCTACGACTCCTCCCCGTCGCACAACGACATGGAGTTCCGCGCATCCGAGGTGACCACGAGCGGCGGCGTGGCGACGTTCACCACCGCCGGATACATGCAGACCCCGAACAAGGTGCTCGACACCACGGCCTCGTACTCGGTGTCGGCCTGGGTCCGGGCCGGAAACCTGACCGCCACCCAGACCGCGCTCGGGCAGGGCGGCACCAAGAACGCCGCGTTCTCCCTCCAGTACAACAGCAGCCTCGCGAAGTGGGCGTTCAGCGCTCCGGCCACCGACGTCGCCTCGCCGTCGACCACCTACTCGGCGACGTCGGCGACCGCTGTCGCCGCGAACACCTGGGTGCACATGGTGGCGGTGTTCGACGCCCCGACCAAGCGGATGTCGCTGTACGTCAACAACGTCGCCGGCACCTCGGTCACCAATCCCACCCCGTTCGCCTCGGCCACCGGAATGACCATCGGTGGCAACTCGTGGAGCACCGGCGGCAGCACGTTCGTCGGCTCGGTCGACAACGTGCAGGCGTACCAGCGGGCGCTGTCGACCGCCGAGGTGTCCACCCTCTACAACGGCGGCAACGGCCGGACCGCTGCGGCGCTGTGGACCAACGAGATGACCACAGTCAACACGGTGGACAAACGTGGTCTCACCACAGCTGTCAAGGATCCGCTCAACAACGTCACCAACTACGACTACGACGAGGCGGACCAGGCCGTCCAGACTGTCGCGCCCACCGTCACCACCGAGTCGTACGGCGCCGAGACGGTCAACTCCCGCCCGGTGAGCCGGATCGGCTACAACACCTTCGGCGAGCAGGTCGAGGTGCAGGACCCGCTCGGCAACGTCACCCAGAGCCGGGTCGACGCGCTGGGCCGCCCGCACCAGATGATCCTGCCCGACTACACGCCGCCCGGCGGCGGTGCGCCGATCGTGGGCGCCCGCACCGTGACCACCTACGACAAGCTGGGCCAGGTCGTCGCCAGCACCGATCCGCTCGACAAGACCACCGCCTTCGAGTACGACATGTTCGGCAACGTCACGAAGGTGACCGGGCCGACCGGCCGCTCCGCGACCGCTCTCTACGACAAGGTCGGTGACCTGCTCGAATCGGTCGACGCGACTGGTGCGAAGACCACCGCCACCTACGACATGCTCGGTCGCACGCTGACCAGCAGCGAGGTGGTCCGCCAGCCCACCCCGGCCACCAACACCAGCGTCTACGACTACGGCACCGGCGCGTACGGCACCGGTCCCTGGCTGCAGAAGACCACCACCCCCGAGGGCGTGGTCACCTCGTACGGCTACAACTCCGCCGGCGAGACGATCAGCGTCAAGGACGGCGCGAACAACGTCACCCTGCTGGAGTACGACGGTCTCGGGCAGGTCGTCAAGACCACCAACCCGGACTCGACGAAGCAGGTCGTCACGTACGACGGTGCGGGCCGGCAGACCCGAGTGCAGCGGCTCGATCCGGCCAACGCGGTGCTCACCACCCAGTCGGCGGGCTACGACGACAACGGCAACCTCACCTCGGCCACCGACGCCCGCACCACCACGACCACGTTCACGTACGACGCTATGGGCCGGATGACCGGCGAGACCCAGCCGACCACACCCACCACGTCGATCCAGACCTCGTTCGGCTACGACGCGGCCGGCAACCGCACCAGGTTCACAAACGGCCGGGCACTGGCGTTCTGGACCACGTACAACTCGTGGGGCAAGCCGGAGTCCCAGATCGAGCCGGCCACTTCGGCGTTCCCGAACGCGGCCGACCGCACCTTCAGCCTGGTCTACGACGCGGCCGGCCGGGTAACCGACCAGCTTGCGCCGGGCGGTGTGCGGGTGCACAACGACTACGACGACCTCGGCCGGCTGACCGATCAGACCGGCAGCGGCGCCGAGGCGGCCACCGCGAGCCGCAGCTTCGACTACGACGACGCGGGCCGGATCACGTCGCTGTCGGTTCCCGCCGGCACCAACACCATCACGTACGACGACCGCGGCCTCCCGTTGTCCATCAGCGGCCCGCAGGACGACGTCTCGTATGCGTACAACCGCGACGGCAACGTCACCTCGCGGAGCGACGCGGCCGGCGCCACCACGTTCGGCTACGACGGGGCGGGCCGGCTGCGGACCGCCGCCAACACCACGACGGGCGTCAACCTGACGGTCGGCTACAACGTCATGTCGCAGATCGCCACCATGACCTACGGGTCCGGCAACGTGCGGACGCTCGGCTACGACTACCTGCAACGGCTCAAGACCGACACACTCAAGAACGCCGCGGGCACCACGACGCTGGCCTCCATCACGTACGGCTACGACAACAACGGCAACGAGACGTCGAAGGTCACCACCGGCTTCGCCGGATCGGGTTCGAACACCTACACCTACGACCTGGCCGACCGGCTGACGTCCTGGAACAACGGCAGCACCACCATCGGGTACGCCTACGACGGCGCCGGCAACCGGACCCAGGCCGGTTCCCGGACCTTCACGTACGACGCCCGCAACCAACTGGCGACGGCCAGCGACGGTGTGACGTACGCCTACACCGCGCGGGGCACCCTCCGGCAGACGTCATCCGGCGGCGGCGTCCTCACCACAGTCGCCGACGCGTTCGGACAGGTGCTGTCGCAGCAATCCGCGACCGGCACCAGCACCTACACCTACGACGCGCTGGGCCGGGCGATCCAGCCCGGTTTCCGCTACAGCGGCCTCGGCAACGACCTGGCCCAGGACTCCGGCACCACCTACACCCGCGGAACGAACGGCGAGCTGCTGGCCACCGGCGCCGGAAACGGCGCGAACTCGGTCTACACCTGGACCGACCAGCACGACGACGTGGTGGGGCAGTTCACCGCCACAGGCACGGGGCTGAGCGGCTCCCGGACCTACGACCCCCTGGGCAACGTCGTCGCCGGCTCCGGGTTGATCGGCAACCTCGGCTACCAGTCCGAGTGGACCGACTCGGCCACGGGCCGGGTCAACATGCTGGCCCGCTGGTACAACCCGGCGACCGGGCAGTTCGACACCCGGGACACCGCGGCGAACGACCCGGTGCCGGACTCCATCGCTGCGAACCGCTTCCAGTACGGCGACGGGAACCCGCTCACCACCACCGACCCGACCGGGCACTGGGGCCTGCCGAGTTGGAAATCCGTCGTCAACGTGGTGACCCGCCCGGTCGCGGCCGCGCAACAGGTCGTCAACTACACCTACAAGGCGGCCGTCAGTACGTACCGCGCGACGGTGAACACCTACCACTACGTCGCCTCGGGTAAGGCCTGGAAGGACGTCAAGAAGGGCGCCAAGAAGGTCCAGAAAAAGATCAAGAAGGCCGGCCGGGTCGCCTGGGACTCGACCAAACGCTGGGCGAAGAAGAAGGTCCAGAAGGTCGCCGACGCCTACAACGCCACGAAGAGCTGTTTGAAGAAGGGCACCTCCAAGTGTGTGCGGGAGGCCGCCAAGAAGACGGTCAAACGCGCCGCGGCGAGCGTGAAATCCACAGTGGCGGCGATCAAGAAGGACCCCTGGAAGTTCGTCGCCACGGCAGCGGTGGCGGTCGCCGCCACTGTCGCGGTCGGCGCGCTCTGCGCCACCGGCGTCGGCTGCCTGATCCTGGCCGGTGCGGTCGCCGGTGCCATGTCCTCCGGCGCCGGCTACATGGTCGACGTCGCCCGGGGTGACGAGAAGTTCTCCTGGAGCGGGCTGGCCGGCACCATGATCGAGGGCGGCCTGGACGGCGCGCTGTCGGCCGGCATCAGCAAGTTCACCGGCGGCGCGAGCAAGATGCTCGCCGGCGGGGCCAGCCGGGCTCCGGGACTCGGCGGGAAGCTGCCGTCGCTGGGTCGCGGCAATGACCTGCACGGCGCGGGCGGACCGAACCCGGCCGCGCGGCCGCGCTCGAGCGCGGAGGAGCGGGCTTCGTCGTCCGGTGGGTCGCCGGGCTGTCGGACTCGGCACAGCTTCGACCCGGAGACCCGGGTGCTGATGGCCGACGGGTCCAGCAAGGCGATCAAGGACGTCGCCCTGGGGGACAAGGTCGCGGCGACCGATCCCGAGGGCGGGCGGACGGCGGCGAAGCCGGTCACCGCCCTGCACCAGAACCGGGACCGCGACCTCACCGACGTCACCGTCAAGGACGGCACCGGCAAGACGACGGTGCTGAAGACCACGCAGCACCACCCGTTCTGGGACGCGACCGACGGCGCCTGGGTGGACGCCGCAAAGCTCGCCGTGGGCCACCGGCTGCTCGTCCACGACGACAAGCGGCTGGAGGGTGACGGCACCGGCGCGGGCGTGGGTGGTGGTGGACCTGGACGCGAGGTCACCGTCGTCGCTGTCGACAACTTCGCCGGCGACGAGGAGATGCGCGACCTGACGGTCGCCGACATCCACACGTACTACGTGCTCGCCGATGACGAGCCGGTTCTCGTACACAACTGCGGTGAGGACCTCTACGACCACGACGGCACCACGCGTTACGGTGCTCTGGACGGTCAGGGTCGCGCGACGTTCGCGTCCACAGTCCTGCATCCCGATGGGATTCGCCGGGGAACGCCCGCGTCCCGGGACTGGGAGCCGCCGGGTTGGTCGGGCGACGGCGTCGCCTTCAACGAGGCTCGTGGCCATCTACTTGGTAACAAGCTCGGCGGCCTGGGAACTGGACATGCGAAGAGGCACAACATCGTCACACTTCAACAGAAGCCGCTGAACAGCCCGTACATGCGCGACCAGATCGAGAAGATGGTGCACGACCACGTGCTTGCGAACAAGGAGATCGTTCAGTACACGGTCACAGGGATCTACGGTCCGGGAAAGACCGCGCCGATCGGACTTCGCGTGGAGGCGTACGGCAACAAGGGGTTCGAGTTGGACGTCAGCCTCATCAATCCCGGCGGTCGGTGAGGCGGGGTTCATGGGGAAGGTATGACGCCGATGAATCGGTATGTCGAGCAGCTCGTGCAATCGGTCCCGCCTCCCGCCCGGCGGGTCCCGCAGGACTGGCCGGCGGTGGAGCGGTCGCTGGGCTTCGAACTGCCGGGTGACTATAAGGATCTCGTCGATCAGTACGGTCCAGGCAAGTTCGACGACTTCCTGGCGGTGCTCACGCCCGGTCATCCGGTCCCGCGGCTGGATCTGTCGTACGGCATCGCCGAGGCCGCCGACGTGCTACGGGAGTACCTGTCGAGCGGCGAGTCACTACCCGCGTCGGTCGAGCAGTTGCTGGCGGTCGCCCTGACCGACAACGGCGACACGGTCTACTGGGTTCGCGGACCGGATGGCTCGCCGGAGCAATGGCGTACAGCGGTAAACGGCGCCAGGGACTTCGGCGAGTGGCACCTGTTCGACGGCGGCCTGGCGCACTTCCTGCTCGCGGTGCTGAACCGCGAGTTGGTGGTGCCCGCGTTCGCCGACGACTTCCCCTATCCCGACGCTGCCCCGACGTTCACGCCGTACGACCCCGGGACGGTGCGCTGAGTAAACGTCACCCAACGAGACGGCCACCGTCGTGACCTGCGTTGCGGCCCGGCCCGACCCGAATGGCGCGGCTGGAGCCGGTCGCATACCGTGCCGGTCGTGGACGGACGACGGAGCTATCCCGAGGATGAGCAGGGGTCGCGATGGGGCGACCGCGGATACGAGTCGGACTGGCGCGCCGCGGGTGAGCCCCGCTACCGCGACGACGACTACCGCACGCCGGAGCAGCGCGCCGGTGAGAGCCGGTACGCCGAGCCGGGCCGGTACTCCGCCGCCGACCCGCTGGTGGACGACACGAGCAGTTGGCGGTCGCAGCGGCCGGACGACCCGGAGGTCTCCGGTGAGCTGCCCGGGTCACGTGCCGGGCGGCGGGCGGCCCGCGAGTCCGCAGACGATTCGCTCGCCGCGGTGTCCCGCAGCGGTGTGGACGCGCTCGGCACCGCCGCGCGCGGCAACCCGCTGAGCACGGTGCCAGCGAGCCCGCTCGGCGCCCCGGCCTCCGACGACGTGTCCCGTACCGGCGGCGACCCGTACGGCCTGGCCGCTCACAACGCCGACCCGCGCGGTGGCGGTAACGCGCTGGCCCTCGGCGCCGCTGCCGGCCAGGCTCGTCCGGGGCCGCTCGGCGGTTACCCGATCGTGGACACCGGCCGTTCGGGCGAGCCGCCGGCGACCGGTGGTGGGGCGGACCCGTCGGCCGCGGCGCGGCTCAATCCCGGCGAGGCGACGTCGCTGCGGATCGGCGAGCGGCCGGGCGGCCCGGCCCAGCCGGCGGCGGCCCCGAATCCGCTGGAGATGCCGACCGGCCCGATGCCGGCACTCATGCCCCGACCGGACGGTCCGCCGCCGGGTGACGGCGTCTATCGGACCCGGCGCCCCGCGCTGGCGGTGCTGCTGGCGGTGATGGTGCTGGTGCTGGAGGTGCCGGCCGTACGGGTGTTGCTGCACGGCCTGTTCGGCGACCCGGTGTCGACGTCGCACGTCGTGGTGGGCGTCTTCCTGGTGGTCGGGCTGCCGATCTTCGGCACCGGCCTGTACGGGCTGCGCACCGGCGGGCTGGCGCTCGCCGACGGCAGCCGGGGCTGGCTGCGCCCGCCGACGGCGTACCTGACCGTCGGCCTGGTCCTCTTCCTCGCCGCAGCGCTCGCGGCGGGTTGAGCGGGTGAACGACCGCTGAACCACTACGCCGAAGTGGCGGGGTCACCGACAGGTTGACACCGCCACTTCGCCGTACTGGTGTCGATCAAGGATCGGGCTGGCCTTCCGCACCCGGGGGCCGGGCAGCGGAGAGGGCGCGTACACTGGTCGACTGGCGACCGCCTCGTGCGGTCGACCTCGCGTGCCCTCTCCACGGTCTCCTCCGTGGGGCGACGGCCTCCCTGGTCCCGGTCTGATCACCGGGCCCACCCTGGCCGGCGACCGGGCGCCAGGCGTCCGGCCGCCGGCTGGACGGACAACCAGGGACAACGTAGGAGTAACCCACCATGGCCGTCGTGACCATGCGTCAGCTGCTGGAAAGCGGTGTGCACTTCGGGCACCAGACCCGGCGCTGGAACCCGAAGATGAAGCGCTTCATCTTCACCGAGCGCAACGGTATCTACATCATCGACCTGCGCCAGACGCTCGACTACATCGAGAAGGCGTACGAGTTCGTCCGCACCACCGTCGCCGGTGGCGGCAGCATCCTGTTCGTCGGCACCAAGAAGCAGGCCCAGGAGGCCATCGCCGAGCAGGCGACCCGGGTCGGCCAGCCGTACGTCAACCACCGCTGGCTCGGTGGCATGCTGACCAACTTCCAGACCGTGTACAAGCGGCTGCAGCGGATGAAGGAGCTGGAGGCCCTGGGTGACCTGAGCGGCACCGCCGCCGGTTACACCAAGAAGGAGACGCTCCAGCTCTCCCGCGAGAAGATCAAGCTCACCAAGACCCTCGGTGGTCTGCGGGACATGCAGAAGCTCCCGGCCGCGGTGTGGATCGTCGACACCAAGAAGGAGCACATCGCCGTCGACGAGGCCCGCAAGCTGGGCATCCCGGTGATCGCGGTGCTCGACACCAACTGCGACCCGGACGAGGTCGACTTCCCGATCCCGGGCAACGACGACGCCATCCGCTCGGCCGAGCTGCTGACCAAGGTCGTCGCCGCCGCCGTCGCCGACGGTCTGATCGCCCGTTCCGGCCGTAACCGGGGCGCGGACGAGAAGCCCGAGGCCGGCCAGGTCGGTGCCGACGAGCCGCTGGCCGAGTGGGAGCGCGAGCTGCTCGAGGAGCCGAAGAAGGCCGACGAGCAGCCCGCCGCCGCCGAGCAGGCCGCGCCGGCCGCCGAGCAGCCGGCGACCGCCTCCGCGGAGTGATCTCGCCGTCGCGTCCCCACCGCCGGCGGTTCCCGGCGGTGGGGCGCGACGGGTACGCCGGGCAGAACCGGCCCGGAACCGGGTAACCAGCACCCCAGACCACCTCACTGACACCGAAGAGAGAGTCATGTCCAACTTCACCGCCGCGGACGTCAAGAAGCTCCGCGACCTCACCGGCGCCGGCATGATGGACTCCAAGAAGGCGCTGACCGAGGCCGAGGGCGACTTCGACAAGGCCGTCGAGATCCTGCGCGTCAAGGGTGCCAAGGACGTCGGCAAGCGGGCCGGGCGCACCGCCGCCAACGGCCTGATCGCCCACTCCGGCCAGGCGCTGCTCGAGCTCAACTGCGAGACCGACTTCGTCGCCAAGAACGACGCCTTCATCGCGCTGGCCCAGCAGCTCGTCGAGCACGGCGTGGCCAGCGGCGCCACCAACGCCGAGGAGCTGCTCGCCAGCAGCATCGACGGCAAGAGCGTGGCCGACCTGATCCAGGAGCAGTCCGCCAAGATCGGCGAGAAGCTGGTGCTCAACCGCTTCGCCAAGCTGGACGGCACCACCGCCGTCTACATGCACCGCAAGAGCCAGGACCTGCCCCCGGCGGTCGGCGTGCTGGTCGAGTTCGCCGGCAAGACGGACGAGGCGGCTGACGCCGACGCCCGCGCCGTGGCCATGCAGATCGCCGCGATGCGGCCGAAGTACCTCACCCGCGACGAGGTGCCGGCCGAGACCGTCGAGTCCGAGCGGCGCATCGCCGAGCAGACCGCCCGCGAGGAGAACAAGCCCGAGGCGGCGCTGCCGAAGATCGTCGAGGGCCGGGTCAACGCCTTCTTCAAGGACTTCGTCCTGCTGGAGCAGGCGTCGGTCGCCGACAACAAGAAGACCGTCAAGCAGGTGCTGGCCGACGCCGGCATCGAGGTGACCCGCTTCCTGCGGTTCGAGGTCGGCCAGGCCTGAGCCGCCGCACCGGGCCGTCCGGCCCGGGCACAGGGGAGAACGTCGACGAGGAGGCCGCCGGTGTACGCGACAGGCACCGCGGCCTCCTCGTCACATAGGGTCGGCAGGGGCACGTACGCGACGCTCGCGCGATGCGCGGGGAGAAGGGGCGGGGCGGATGACGCAGGTTGTGAGTGACCGGAGCCTGGCGGTGGAGGATCCGACCGCCCCTCCGCCCGGTCGGTCCCGCCGGGTGGTGCTGAAGCTCTCCGGTGAGGTCTTCGGCGGCGGCGCGATCGGCGTTGACCCCGACGTCGTGCAGGGCATCGCCCGCCAGATCGCCACAGTGGTACGCCGTGGCGTGCAGGTGTCAGTGGTGGTCGGCGGCGGCAACTTCTTCCGCGGCGCCGAGCTGCAGAAGCGCGGCATGGACCGCGCCCGCGCCGACTACATGGGCATGCTCGGCACGGTCATGAACTGCCTGGCCCTCCAGGACTTCCTGGAGAAGGAGGGCATCGAGACCCGGGTGCAGAGCGCGATCACGATGGCCCAGGTCGCCGAGCCGTACATCCCGCTGCGCGCGATCCGCCACCTGGAGAAGGGCCGCGTGGTCATCTTCGGCGCGGGCGCCGGCATGCCGTACTTCTCCACCGACACGGTGGCCGCCCAGCGGGCGCTGGAGATCCGCGCGGACGTGGTGCTGATGAGCAAGAACGGCGTGGACGCGGTCTACACCGCCGACCCCCGGATCGACCCGACCGCGAGCAAGCTCGACTCGATCACCTTCTCCGAGGTGCTGCGCCGTAACCTGCGGGTGGCCGACGCCGCCGCGTTCAGCCTCTGCATGGAGAACGGCCTGCCGATGCTGGTCTTCGGCGCCCAGGGCGACGACACCATCGTCCGGGCCGTCGGGGGCGAGAAGATCGGCACCCTGATCACCGCCTGACCGGCCCGCCGGACCGGCAGCGGTCCCTCTGCCACGGCAGCACCCGCACCACACACGACGAGCGACAGAAGGAGGCGAGGAGACCGGTGATCGACGACACCCTCCTCGAGGCGGAGGAGAAGATGGAGCGTGCCATCGAGCACGCCAAGGAGGAGTTCGGCGGCATCCGTACCGGACGCGCCAACGCCGCCATGTTCTCCCGGATCGTCATCGACTACTACGGCAGCCCGACCCCGCTGCCGCAGATGGCGTCCATCGCGGTGCCCGAGCCGCGCATGGTGATCATCAAGCCGTACGACAACTCGCAGCTGGGCGCCATGGAGAAGGCGATCCGCGACTCGGACCTCGGGGCCAACCCGAACAACGAGGGCAACCAGCTCCGCATCGTCCTGCCGCAGATGACCGAGGAGCGGCGCCGCGACATGATCAAGGTCGCCCGGCAGAAGGGCGAGGAGGCCAAGGTCGCCGTCCGCAACATCCGCCGCAAGGCCAAGGAGGAGCTGGACCGCCTGGTCAAGGACGGCGAGGTCGGCGAGGACGAGGGCCGGCGCGCGGAGAAGGAGCTGGACGACCTGACCCAGCGCTTCGTCGCGGCCGTCGACGAGCTGGTCAAGCACAAGGAGAGCGAGCTGCTCGAGGTCTGAGCACGCGCGTACCCCGCACGGCACCGCGCCGCCGTCGCCCGTCCGGGCGGCGGCCCGGTGCCGTCGTCGTGCCCGGCGGCGCACCACCCTCGGCGCTGCGGCGGGTGCAGTAGGCTCGGCACGATTCCCGACCACCACGGGGTGAACGGCGGGAGTCGCCCGGCCCTCGGTCGGTAAACAGGAAGTCTCACGCCGGTAGGGGATGGTCTTGGTCTTGCGTCATGTGGTGGCTCTCGTACCGGCTGCCGGTGCGTGATGTCCCACCCCGACCCCTACGGCAACACCGAGCCGCGTGGCTGGGAGCGCCCGGCCGCCCCGGCCCTGCCCTGGCCGGACACCGATCTGGAGCCCGGCCCCTGGCGGCCCGGCCCGGCCGCGCACACCCACCCCGCCGAGCCGGACACCTACGCGCGTCCCGGGGCACGCCCGGACGCGTACGCCGGTCCGGACACCTACGCCGGGCCGTACCCGACGACCTCGCGGCACCACGACGGCCCGGGCCGGTACGACGGACCGCCCGCCGGCGAGCGCGGCGGGGCGGAGCACCATGGCCCGTGGGGTGAGCCCGCCCGCGACGACGAGTACCCGACCGCGCAGATCGCGCCGGTGCGGGACGAGCCCACCGACCAGATCCCGGCGGTAGGCGACGAACCGGCGCCCGCGCCCGAGTCGCCGGCCGGCCGGCGCGGGCCGGGACGGCGACGGGCGACCGCGGAGCGTCCGCCGACCACCGCGCCGAAGGCGTCCCGGGCGGGGCGCAACCTGCCGGCCGCGATCGGCGTCGGGGTGGCTCTCGGCGCGGCGGTCGTGGTGCCGCTGTTCTTCTTCATGCCCGCGTTCCTCGCCGTGCTGGCGACCGCTGTGGGGATCGGCATCTGGGAGATGGCCCGCGCGGTACGCCGCAGCGGCGCCCACCCGCCGCTGGCGCCGCTCGTCGCCGGTGGCGTGATCACCGTGGGCCTGGCCTGGTACGCGGGCCCCGACGCGCTCTGCCTCGGGCTGCTGGTCACGGTGCTGGGCACGATGATCTGGCGGCTGGGCGACGGGCCCGGCAACTACCAGCGCGACCTGACCGCGGCCACCCTGATCGCGGTGTACGTGCCGTTCCTCGCCGGGTTCGCGGCCATGCTCGCTGCGGCGCCCGACGACGGGCACCTGCGGGTGCTGGTGACGCTGGCGGCGGTGGTGCTCTCCGACACCGGCGGGTACGCCGCGGGCGTGTCGTTCGGCAAGCACCCGATGGCGCCCACGATCAGCCCGAAGAAGTCCTGGGAGGGCTTCGCCGGTTCGGTGACGGCCGCGGCGGCGGGCAGCGCGGCGCTGCTGTGGGCGCTGTTCGACGTGGCCCCCTGGTGGGGGGCGCTGTTCGGGATGGCGATCTCGGTCTCGGCGGTGCTCGGTGACCTCGCCGAGTCGATGATCAAGCGGGATCTCGGCGTCAAGGACATGAGCAACCTGCTACCGGGGCACGGCGGCCTGATGGACCGGCTCGACTCGATCCTGTTCGCCGTGCCGGCGGCGTACCTGCTGCTCGCCGTCCTCGTCCCGGTGGTGAGCTGAGGCATGCGTCACGGCGGCGACCTGCTGCGGGCCGGGTGGCCGGGGGCGATTCGACACGTACGGCCGGGTGCGTCCGGCCGGGAGCGTGTCAGACTGGACGCGCCATGACGAGTCTCCCGCTGATCTCCGTAGACCCCGACGCCCGCGGCCGTCGGCCCGCGATGCCTCCCCGCCACCTCGCCGACCTGGACCTGCCGGGCCGGCAGGCGCTCGTCACCGAGCTGGGTGAGCCCGCGTTCCGCGCCAAGCAGGTCTCCAACCACTACTTCGGCCGCCTGGTGCGCGACCCGGAGCGGATGACCGACCTGCCGGCGGCGGCCCGGGAGCGGCTGGCGGGTGAGCTGCTGCCCACGCTGCTGACCCCGGTCCGCGAGCTGGCCTGCGACGACGGCGCGACCCGAAAGGCGCTCTGGCGGCTGCACGACGGCTCGCTGGTGGAGAGCGTGCTGATGGGCTACCCGGACCGGGTGACCGTATGCATCTCCAGCCAGGCCGGCTGTGGCATGGCGTGCCCGTTCTGCGCCACCGGCCAGGCCGGGCTGACCCGCAACCTGTCCACCGCCGAGATCGTCGACCAGGCGGTCTACCTGGCCGGGGTGGCCGCCTCCGGCGCGGTGGCCGGCTCGCCGCCGAGGCTGTCGCACGTGGTGTTCATGGGCATGGGCGAGCCGCTCGCCAACTACTCGCGGGTGGTGGCGGCGATCCGCCGGCTGGTGGCACCGGCGCCGGAGGGGCTGGGCCTGTCGCAGCGGCACATCACCGTCTCGACTGTCGGTCTGGTGCCGGCGATCCGCCGACTGGCCAGCGAAGACCTCTCGGTGACCCTTGCGTTGTCGCTGCATGCCCCCGATGATGAGCTGCGCGACGAACTCGTCCCGGTCAACCAGCGCTGGAAGGTGTCCGAGGTGCTGGACGCGGCGTGGGACTACGCGGCCACGACGGGGCGTCGCGTGTCCATCGAATACGCGATGATCAAGGACGTGAACGATCAGCCGTGGAGAGCCGATCTGCTCGGGCGGCTACTGGCCGGCAAGCTGGCCCACGTGAACCTGATCCCGCTCAACCCGACTCCGGGCAGCCGCTGGGACGCCAGCCCGAAGCCGGTCGAGCGGGAGTTCGTCCGGCGGTTGCGCGACGCCGGGGTGTCGACAACGGTGCGCGACACCCGGGGACGCGAGATCGACGGGGCCTGTGGGCAGCTCGCCGCCGCCGCGGACACGGACGGCGACTCACGCGCGGCAACGGCGTAGCGGTACGAGACCAGGAGACATAGTGGCGAGTCAGGGTCAGCGTTTCCGGCGTAAGGCGCTCCGCCGGGGCTACAAGGTCGACGAGGTCGACGCCTTCCTGGACCGGGTCGAGGCGACACTCGACGGCCAGCCGGTCGGCGCGCCCGTGGCCTCCCAGGAGGTCCACGACGTCGTCTTCCGGGTCCGGTTCAACGGCTACGACGAGTGGCAGGTCGACCTGCACCTCGACCGGGTCGAGCGGCAACTCGCCGAGCTGGAGGAGCGCGGTGGCGCACCGGCCGGGCGCGGTGGCGATCCCCGGATGGCCGACCGGCTCGGCCCGCCGATGCGCGACGACCGGGGCATGTCGCCGGTCCCGCAGCCGCCGATGCCGCCCCGGCAGATGCCCGCCCAGCCCGGCCCGCCCGCCGACCGCTACGGCAACCGCTACGACGAGCCGACCGGCGCGTTCGCCGGTGGCTACGACGGTCCGCGCGGTGGCTACGACGGTCCCCGCGGCCCGGGGGGCCCCGGCCCGATGGGCCCGGGCGCACCGATGGGGCACGGCGGCCCGCCCCCGCGCGGCCTGCCGCCCGGCCCCGGTGGCTACGGCCAGGACGGCGGTCCCGGTGGGTACGGCCAGGACAGCGGTCCCGGTGGCTACGGCCCGCCGGACAGTGGCCCGGGTGGTTACGGTCCGCCGGACAGCGGCCCCGGTGGGTACGGCCAGGAGGAGCGGTTCGACGGGTTCGAGGCCGGTCGGCGCGGGCGTGCCGACATGACCGCCGAGATCCGCATGCCCGAGCGTGAGCTGCGTGGTCGTGGCCCCGGCGGTCCGCCGGCGCTGCCGCAGCAGGGCTACGGCGCGCCGGAGCCCGGCTACGGCCCGCCCGACCCGGGTTACGGCCCGCCGGACCAGGGCTACGGTCCGCCGGACCAGGGCTACGGCCCGGGCCCCTCGATGACCGGCCCGCCGCTCGTGGGTCCGCCGGTCGCCGGTCCGCCGATGGTGGGACCGCCGATGGCCGGCCCGCCCGGCAGCGACCTGCACCGGGTCGACCAGATCCGCCGCAGCTTCCAGGTCCGCCGGTTCGGCAGCGGGTACGACCCGGACCAGGTCGACCGGTTCTTCGAGACGCTGCTCGGCGGCATGCAGGGGCGCAACGCGATGCCGGTGAACCCGAAGGAACTCGACACGCTGCGCTTCGGGCTGGTGCCCGGCGGCTACTTCGAGGCCGAGGTCGACGCCGCGCTCAAGGACGTGCAGGACATCCTGCTCGGCCGCTGACCCCGGCCGCGAGACGACGAAGGGCCCGCCCCCTCACCAGGGGGGCGGGCCCTTCGCGCACCACCGTGGGCGCCGCGCGTCAGGACCGCAGGCCGTTGCGGCGCAGCACGGCGTCGCCGATGACGATGGCGATCAGCAGTCCGGCGATCCCGAACAGCCAGATGTGCTCCACCCGGCCCTCCTCGATCCCGCAGAACGCCATCAGAACCAAGGCCAACGCCGACAGCACCGCACCGATCCGTCCGGACTTGCGGTGTCCGGGCTTGTGCTGATCTGGCGCGGTTACCGGCTCGTCTCCTGCCACTGTCGGTCCTTCCCTCGCGATCGGATCTCCGATCAGTCTGGCACGCCCCCAACCGGGCCCGGCGCAGGGTCCGGCCTCCGGTGCCGGGGACGACCCGGGCGGGCGACAGCAGGCGGGCCCGCCCGGCCCGGGTCGATGGTCCCGTACCGGTCGGGGCGGATGACCACTACCGGCGTCGCGGGACGGCGAGCACACTGCCTCCGGTAGCGTCTTGACGTACACCTTGATGCCTTTTTGAGGAGGACTGCGGTGCGAGTGACCGGTACGGGGCATGCCAGCATGCGGATCGACACGCCCGCGGGCAGCATCCTGTGCGACCCGTGGGTCAACCCCGCCTACTTCGCCTCGTGGTTCCCCTTTCCGGACAACTCGCTGCTCGACTGGGCGACTCTCGGCCAGGTCGACTACCTGTACGTGTCGCACCTGCACCGGGACCACTTCGACGCGAAGCACCTGCGTGACTTCGTGTCGAAGGACGCCACCGTTCTGCTGCCCGAGTTCCCCACCTCGGAGATGGAGGACGAGTTCCGGGAGCTGGGCTTCACCAAGTTCCTCAAGGCCCCGAACGAGCAGGTGGTGGAGCTGCCCGGCGGTCTGAAGATCATGATCCAGGCGCTGACCAGCCCGACCGACGGCCCGATCGGCGACTCCTCGCTCTGGGTCGAGTACGACGGCGTGCGGCTGCTCAACCAGAACGACGCCCGCCCGACCGACCTCAGCGTGTTCGCCGAGCTGGGCCACGTGCACGCGCACATGCTCCAGTTCTCCGGCGCGATCTGGTACCCGATGGTCTACGAGCTGCCGCAGGCGGCGAAGACCGCGTTCGGCAAGCAGAAGCGGGACCGGCAGTTCGACCGCACCTGGCGCTACATCGACGACCTGAAGGCCGACCACGTCTTCCCGATCGCCGGCCCGCCGTGCTTCCTCGACGACGAGCTGTGGCAGTTCAACGACATCTTCGGCGACGAGGGCAACATCTTCCCCGACCAGTCGGTGTTTCTGGCCGAGTACGCGAAGGTCGGCGGCACCAACGGCATCGTCCTGCTGCCGGGCAGCGTCGCCGAGGTCACCACCGAGGGCGCGACGACCACCCACCCGGTGCCGGTGGAGGAGTTCTTCGCGAACAAGGTCGCCCACCTGGAGGAGATGCGGGAGCGCAAGCGCCCGGTCATCGAGGCCGAGAAGGCGTCCTGGCGGCACCCCGAGGTCGACGTGCTGGGCGAGATGAAGCGCCGGATCGAGCCGCTGCTGGACGAGTCGATCTACCTGGCCAAGGGCGTCGGCGGTCCGGTCCGCTTCGACCTGGTCGGCTACGACGGCGCCGAGGTCGAATCAATCGTGGTGGACTTCCCCGGCAAGGAGGTCCGGCCGTACGCGGACGAGAAGGTCCGCTACCGGTTCCGCACCGAGCGGGCGCTGATCGAGCACCTGCTGCACATCGGCGAGGTGGACTGGGTCAACTCCCTCTTCCTCTCCTGCCGTTTCTCCGCCGCCCGCATCGGCCAGTACAACGAGTTCGTCTACGCCTTCTTCAAGTGCCTGTCCGAGGAGCGCCTCCAGTACGCCGAGGGCTGGTACGACGAGCACGAGCGGGCGGTCGACGCCGAGGACATCACGCTCGACGGCTGGGTGGTGCAGCGGCGCTGCCCGCACCTGAAGGCGGACCTGAGCCGGTTCGGCATCGTCGACGGCGACCAGCTCACCTGCCAGCTGCACGGCTGGAAGTTCGACCTGGCCAGCGGGCGCTGCCTGACCAGCGTCGGGCACAAGATCCGCGCGCACCGCGCCGACGCGGAGAACCCGGCGCCGGCCGGAGAAGCGGCCATCTGACGGTTTCGCCCCGTCCGCCGCCCCCGCCACGCGACCATCGGTCGTGAGGGGGCGGCGTGACGGGTGCGGACAGGGAACCGGCGTACCGGTTCGGGCGCGGCAACGAGATGGCGCGCGACGCCTCCCGGGTGGAGGCGTTCAGCGACGCGGTGATCGCCATCGTGCTCACCCTGATGGCCGTCGAGCTGCTGTCGTTCAGCCCGAACACCCCGCAGGACGACGGGCTGCCGGCCGCGCTGCTGCACGAGTGGCGCGCCTACCTGGCGTACGTGATCACCTTCGCCATCGTCGGTCAGGTCTGGCTGACCCACCACAACATGTGGCGTTACGTCCGCCGGGTCGACCAGATGCTGCTGGTGCTGAACCTGCTGCTGCTGATGTTCGTGGCGGCGATCCCGTTCACCGCCGACCTGCTGGCGGACAACCTGCGCGGCACCGTCGGTGACCAGCGGCTGACCGCCGCGCTGTACGCGGGCGTGGTGCTCGGTGAGGCGCTGTTCTTCAACCTGAGCTGGTGGTGGGCGCGCCGCCGCGGGCTGCTGCAACCGGGCCTGGACCCGAGGCTGGCGCGGGCG
Source organism: Micromonospora sp. WMMB482 (assembly GCF_019038635.1). NCBI lineage: Bacteria > Bacillati > Actinomycetota > Actinomycetes > Micromonosporales > Micromonosporaceae > Micromonospora > Micromonospora sp. WMMB482. The sequence continues at coordinate 3,912,672 of NZ_JAHOPD010000020.1, forward strand.
GTGGCGCGCCGGTTCCGCGTCGGTCCGCTGCTGTACCTGGTCGCGTTCGCGATCGTGTTCGTCGACCCGGTGCTCAGCCTGCTGGCGTACCTGCTGCTGGTCGGCGTCTACCTGGTGCGTGGGCCGGGCGACCTTCCGCCCGCGGGCCAGGAGTCGCCCGAGACACCGTGAGCGGCTGTTGAGGCGGTTGTTAAGAAGGGGCCCTTCCTCTACCGGAGGCGTTAAGAGGGGGCCCTTCCTTACAGGTCGGCGAGGATGCGCCGGGCTGCGTTGTGCCCGGCCGCGCCGATCACGCTGCCTGCCGGGTGGCAGCCGGCGCTGCCCGCGTACACGCCGTCCACCCCCGTCGCGTACGGCATCCGGTCGGTGAACGACACGGTGTTGTCGACGTGGTGGATGTGCCCGCCGGTGATGCCGAAGTGCGCCTCGATGCCGGGCGGCGGCAGCGGCACCGCGTCCGCGACCAGGTCACCGGCGCCCGGGGCGTACCGCTCGCAGATCGCGATCAGCCGCTCCACGTAGCGGGGCAGCGCCGCGTCCCAGGTGGTGCCGGCCGGCTCGTAGGGGACCGACTGCACGAACAGCGCCGACGAGTGGTGGCCCGCCTCGTCGGACAGTGACGGGTCGACTGTGGTGTGCAGGTACCACTCGATGGTCGGCTCGTCCGGCAGCCGCCCGGCCCGCACGTCCGCCCACATGCCGCGCAGCGCCGCCATCGGCGACTCGCCGCCGTCGCCGACCAGCGAGGCCGAGCCGGGCAGCAGGTGGATGGTCGAGCCGAACGGGCTCGGCGCGTCGTCAGGCAGGCAGGAGAAGCGCGGCAGCCCGGTCAGCGCCAGGTTGAGCTTGAGCGTGGTGCCGGGGCGGCGGACCGCCGCCATCCGTGCGCCCAGCTCCGCCGGGAGCGCGCCGTCGGGCAGCAGCTCCATCAGCCGGTACGGGTCGCAGGCGCCGAGCACCACCGGGGCGTCCACCTCCCGGCCGCCGGCGAGCGTCACCCCGGCCGCGGCGCCGGAGGCCAGCCGGATCCCGGTGACCGGCGCGTCGGCGACGATCCGCGCCCCGGCGCGCTCGGCGGCCTCGGCGAACGTGCGGGACACGGTGCCCATGCCGCCCCGGGTGATCATCCAGGTGCCGTCGGCGCCCGGCAGCCGGCACATGTTGTGCACCAGGAAGTTGTGGCCCGTTCCGGGGTCGTCCGGGCCGGCGTTGAGCCCGGACAGGCCGTCGGTGACCGCGTACATGCTGACCAGCAGCTCGGAACGGAAGTCGAAGCGGGCCAGGTGGTCGGCCACCGAGCCGCGTACCAGGTCGGCGAAGACCTGCCGAAGCGCGGGCCGCACGTAGCGTTCCGCGGTCTCCTCGACCGGCATCGGCTCGGCCAGCCACGCCGGGGCGAGATCCTCCCGCAGCTGGGCCAGCTCGGCGTGCAGCGCGTCGTCGGCGGCGACGTCGGCGGGGGAGAACATCTCCGCGAGCTGCCGCCGGCCGGCGGCGACGTCGCTGCCGGCCAGCAGGTACGGCGAGCCGAGCCCGCCCGGGGTGGGCAGGAAGTAGTGCGGGTCGCGGCGCAGCACCGGGATGGTCACGTCGAGCGTGGCCAGCAGCTCCGGCGGCATCAGCCCGAGCAGGTACGACCCGGTGGAGTGACGCAGCCCGGGCACCTTCGGGAACGGGTTCTCGGTGCGGGTCGCCCCGCCGATCACGCCGGATGCCTCCAGCACCAGCACGTCCAGGCCGGCGCGGGCCAGTAGGATCGCCGAGACCAGGCCGTTGTGCCCGGCGCCGACGATCACGACGTCGGCGCGGGACGGAAGCTCACTCGCGCCGCTCATGCTGTGCCGGCTGGGCATGCGCTCACGGCCCTCGCTTCGCTCGGTGCGTTCGCTCATGCTGTGCGGGCTGGGCATGCGCTCACGGCCCTCGCTTCGCTCGGTGCGTTCGCTCATGCTCGCGCAGCCTATCCGCGGCCGGGCCCCGGCGGGAGGGTTCGCGGCGGGGCGCTACCGTTCCGGGCATGTCCCCGGCTGTCCAGATCGCGCTCGCGGTGACGCTCGTCGTGGCGGTGCTCCTCCTCGTGCTCGCGCTGCGGCGCGACCGTCCCCGGGACCTGGTCGCCCCTGATCGCCCGGCCGGCGACGGGCAGGCCGAGGTGCTCCGGCTGGCCCGCGCGGGGCGTACGGTCGAGGCGGTCAAGGTGCTCCGCCAACAGACCGGGCTGTCGCTGCTGGACGCGAAGCGGGCGGTGGACGCGCTGGCGGCCGGCGGATCCTGGTCTTCCGGCGCCCCCGTGCCGGGACGGGGCGTCGACGACGCGGTGCGGGCCGAGGCCGCGCGGCTGCTGCACCGGGGCCGGAAGATCCAGGCGATCAAGGTGGTGCGGGAGCACACGTCGATGTCGCTCGCCGACGCCAAGCGGTACGTCGAGGGGCTCTGACGCCGGACGGCCGTCACCGGGCGTTCACCCTATAGTGGCAGTTGTCGATGCTTTTCCGTCCTACCGTCGACGGGACACCCACCGCCTCCGGGAGGTAATCCCCGATGGATCGTCGTACCGTCCTGCGCGTCACCGCCGCCGGTGGCGCCGCCGCTTTCGCCGGTGGTCTCTGGGCCGCCGCAGCCGCCCCGGCCCAGCCCGCCCAGCCCGGCCCCGGCCCGTACGGCGACCTGCTGGCCGCCGACGCCAACGGCCTCCAGTTGCCGGCCGGCTTCACCAGCCGGGTGATCGCGCGTTCCGGGCAGCGGGTCGCCGGCACCTCGTACACCTGGCACCCGGCGCCGGACGGCGGCGCCTGCTTCCCGTCCGGCGCCGGCTGGATCTACGTCTCCAACTCGGAGGTTCCGCTCATCGGCGGCGCCTCGGCGGTGCGATTCGCCGCCGACGGCGCCATCGCCGCCGCGTACCGGATCCTCGGCGGCACGAACGTCAACTGCGCGGGCGGGCCGACCCCGTGGGGGACGTGGCTGTCCTGCGAGGAGGTGCCGCTGGGCCGGGTCTTCGAGACCTGGCCCGAGGGCGGCCGGTCCGGCGAGGAGCGGACCCGGATGGGCCGCTTCAAGCACGAGGCGGCGGCCTGCGACCCGGTGCGGCGGGTGGTCTACCTGACCGAGGACGAGGGGGACGGCTGCTTCTACCGGTTCGTCCCGGACGCCTGGGGCGACCTGCGTACCGGCAAGGTCCAGGTGCTGTGCGCCCCGGACGGTCAGGTGACCGGGCCGGTGACCTGGCGGGACCTGCCGGACCGCGACGGGTTCCCGGTGCCCACCCGCTACCAGGTGGGCGCGGCGCAGACGTTCGACGGCGGCGAGGGCTGCTGGTACGCCGACGACACCTGCTGGTTCACCACCAAGGGCGACAACCGGGTGTGGGCGTACGACGCGGTGAACCAGCGGCTCGACCTCGCGTACGACGACTCGCTGGTGCCGGCCGGAGCCGCGCCGCTGACCGGCGTCGACAACATCACCGGCACCCCGGGCGGCGACCTCTACGTGGCCGAGGACGGCGGCAACATGGAGATCAACGTGATCACGCCGGCCGGTGTGGTGACCCCGTTCCTGCGGCTGCTCGGGCAGGCCGAGTCGGAGCTCACCGGGCCGGCGTTCTCCCCGGACGGCAGCCGCCTCTACTTCTCCTCGCAGCGCGGCACCAGCGGTTCCCGGGCCGGCACCGGGGGCATCACGTACGAGGTGCGTGGCCCCTTCCGGCGCTGACCGCCGTCAGGCGCGGGCCGCCTCCCGGGCGGCCCGCCACCGGCTCGCTGCCAGCGTGGCCGAGTAGCCGGACAGCACGATCACGTGGAACAGGTACAGCCAGAGCAGCACCGCCACGCCGCCGCCGATCTCGTCGAAGCCGCCGAACGGCACGCCCAGGTCCAGCGGCAGCGAGCAGAACAGCACGAAACCGTGCAGGAAGCCGGACAGGTTCGCCGCCGTGAACGAACCCAGGCCCACCGTGACGAGCCAGTCCGGGGAGGCCGGGCCGACCACCCGGAACACCCAGATCAGCACCGGCGTGAGCACCAGCCACACCGCCAGGAACGACAGCACCACGCCGAGCGCGCCGACCCAGCCGCCCTGGCGCACCAGCCGGGTGGTCATCGGCAGCCCGAGCAGGATCGACAGCAGCAGCGCCGGGGCCGGCGCCAGCAGCGGGAGCAGCAGCAGGCGGCCCCGCCAGCCGACCAGCGCGCCGGACTCGGCGCGCGGCTCGGCCACCGACACGAACGCGCGGCGCAGCCCTTCGCCGTACAGGGAGGCGGGCAGCAACGAGGCCAGTGCCAGCAGCGGGGTCAGCCCCAGCCCGGCCTCGACGAGCGCGGCCGCCGCCCGGTGCGCGCCGATCTCCGTGGGCAGCGTGTCGATCGCGTACCCGGTCAGCCGCCGTACCCGGTCCGCCCCGGCGAGCAGCCCGGTCAGCCAGATCGCCAGCAGCGCCACCGGCACCACGGCGATCGCGCTGTAGAAGGTGATCGCGGCGGCGTGCAGCGACAGGTCCCGGCCGCGGACCGGCCGGAACGCCGCAGCCGTGATCCGCTTGGTCCGCTCCCACCCGTCGCCCATCGCCCTCTCGTTCCCCGTACGACCCCGCGCCACGCATTACGATCCGGCGGCATGACGATCGCCACGACCGACCGGCTGGTGCTGCGGGACTGGACCGAGGCTCCCGACGACCTGGCCCGGATCTACGACATCTACTCCCGGGACGAGGTGATGCGCTGGCTGGGCGGCGGCAAGGGGCGGATGACCGACCCGTCCGAGGCGCTCGAACGGGTCCGGATGTGGCACGAACGCTGGGCGCCGTACGCCGGCCGCTGGGGTCTGTGGGCGATCGAGCCGCGCGACGGCGGACCGGCGGCCGGGAGCATCCTGCTCAAGCCGCTACCGGGACGCGACGGGGTCACCCTGACCGACGACATCGAGGTCGGCTGGCACCTGCACCCCGACGCCCAGGGCCGCGGCTACGCCACCGAGGCGGCCCGCGCGGTGCTGGCCCGCGAGTTCGCCACCGGCACCCCGAGGGTGTACGCGGTGGTGATGGCCGGGAACGACCCGTCGATGGCGGTGGCCCGGCGCCTCGGCATGACGCACGCAGGCATGCGCACCGACTGGTACGGCGGCGCCGAGCTGGAGACCTTCGTCCTGGAGCGCCCCGCCTGACCGTTCGGCGGAACTGCTCCCGCTCCGGCGATCATGAGGTTGGCGGCGACAAATCGGACCGCCGACGCCGCCAACCTCATGATCAACGGGGCCCAGTGGTGGGGACGGACAACGTGTGCGAGCAGGGTCGAGCGGGGCAGCCGGACCCCGGGATCAACCTGGTCTCCGGCAAGGATCTGTTCATCCCCGACATCGCCGTGCTGCGCTCCTCGGGCCGTGGTCGATCCGCTGCCGACATCGGCCAGGCTGTGCTCCTCGGTGAGATCCTGTCGCCCGGCAACCGGCGCAAGGGCGTGATCGACCGGCCGCAGGAGTACGCCGCCGCCGGGGTGCCCTACTTCCTCCGGGTCGACCTGCGTAACCGGGTGCCCGCGCTCGCCCTCGACGGACTGGTCGAGGGCGAGTACCGGCCGCTGGCCGCCGCGGCAGCCGGTACGACGTTCGTGATGCGGGAGCCGTTCGAGTTCAGCGTCGACCCGGCCGACCTGCTCGACGAGGAGGCGCCGCAGGCGTGATCGACACCAGTTCGCCGAAGTGGTGGCATCGCGGCGCCTGTGATGCCGCCACCTCGGCGAAGTGGAGTGGATCATGCCGCCGGGCACTCCGGGACGAACCGTGGTGGGGCGCTGGGGAACAATGGTCCGGTGACCACTCCCCGAGACCTCGTGCTGCTCGGCTCGACCGGCTCGATCGGCACCCAGGCCATCGACATCGTCAAGCGCAACCCGGACCGCTTCCGGGTGGTGGCGCTGGGCGCGGGTGGCGGCAACGTGGACCTGCTCGCCACGCAGGCGCTGGAGCTGGGCGTGGAGGCGGTCGGTGTGGCCCGCGCGTCCGCCGCGCAGGATCTCCAGCTGGCGTTCTACGCGGAGGCGAGCCGGCGCGGCTGGGCCACCGGCGACTTCAAGCTGCCGAAGATCGTGGCCGGGCCGGACGCGATGACCGAGCTGGCGCAGTGGCCGTGCGACGTGGTGCTCAACGGCGTGGTCGGCTCGCTGGGCCTGCCGCCGACGCTGGCCGCGCTGCACGCCGGGCGTACCCTCGCGCTGGCCAACAAGGAGTCCCTCGTGGCCGGCGGCCCGCTGGTCAAGGCCGCTGTCGCACGACCGGGGCAGATCGTCCCGGTCGACTCCGAGCACTCGGCGCTGGCACAGTGCCTGCGCGGCGGCGCCCGGGGCGAGGTACGGCGGCTGGTGGTCACCGCCAGCGGCGGCCCGTTCCGGGGACGGCGGCGCGACGAGCTGACCGCCGTCACGCCGGAGCAGGCGCTGGCGCACCCCACCTGGAACATGGGCCCGGTCGTCACGATCAACTCCGCCACGATGGTCAACAAGGCGCTGGAGGTGATCGAGGCGCACGAGCTGTTCGACGTGCCGTACGCCGACATCGAGGTGATGGTGCACCCGCAGTCGGTGATCCACTCGATGGTCGAGTTCACCGACGGCTCCACGCTCGCCCAGGCCAGCCCGCCGGACATGCGGCTGCCCATCGCGCTGGGCATCGGCTGGCCGGACCGCGTGCCCGCCGCCGCCGCGGCGGTCGACTGGACCGGCGCGCACACCTGGGAGTTCTTCCCGCTCGACGACGCGGCGTTCCCGGCGGTGGCGCTGGCCAAGGCGGCGGGTGAGGCGGGGCGCTGCCGCCCGGCGATCTACAACGCGGCGAACGAGGAGTGCGTGGCGGCGTTCGTCGCGGGCCGGCTGCCGTTCCTCGGCATCGTCGACACCCTCCAGCGGGTGCTGGAGGACGCTCCCGATTTCGGCGAACCAGGTACCGTCGAGGACGTGCTCGCCGCCGAGTCGTGGGCACGGGCGCACGCCCAGGAGATCATCGTCGGGTCGGTGGAAGGAGCTCGATGAGCTATCTGCTCGGGGTGGTGCTGTTCGCCCTGGCGATCCTCATCTCGGTGAGCCTGCACGAGGCGGGGCACATGCTGACCGCCAAGGCGTTCGGGATGAAGGTCACCCGCTACTTCGTCGGCTTCGGCCCGACGCTCTGGTCGTTCAAGCGGGGCGAGACCGAGTACGGCATCAAGGGCATCCCGCTCGGCGGCTTCTGCAAGATCGTCGGCATGACCCCGCAGGACGACGACGTCGAGCCGGGGGACGAGAAGCGCGCCATGTGGCGCTACCCGGTGTGGAAGCGGACGATCGTGATGTCCGCGGGTTCGATCACCCACTTCGCCCTGGCTCTGGTCGCCCTCTGGATCATCGCGGTGTCGGTCGGGCTGCCGAACCCGAAGTTCCCCACCACCGAGGCCGGCTACCGGGCCGAACCGGCGGTGATCGCTCCCGTCTCGTGCGTCACTGTGGACAAGGTCCGCGCCTGCCAGCCCGGCGACCCGGCCAGCCCGGCCGAGAAGGCCCAGCTCAAGGAGGGCGACCGGATCACCGCGGTGAACGGCAAGCCGGTCTCCACCTGGGGCGACATGCTCGACGTGGTCCGCGCCACCCCGCCCGGCACGGTCACCGTCACCTACCTGCGCGACGGCACGTCGCAGGACGCCAAGATCGACCTGGCCGCGGTGCAGCGTCCGCCGCTCGACGACCCGCAGGGCGCCACCTCGCCGGTCTCCGCGCTCGGCGTGGTGCTCTCGCCCACCACCCCGACCCGGGTCGAGTACGGCCCGGTCGCCGCGTTCGGCGCCACCGCCGACTTCACCGGCAACATGGCCGTGCAGACCGCGAAGGCCATGCAGCGCATCCCGCAGAAGGTGCCGGCGTTGTGGGACGCGATCACCGGCGGCGAGCGCGACGTGGACACCCCGATCAGCGTGGTCGGCGCCAGCCGGCTCGGCGGCGAGGCCGTGGAGAACAACGCCTGGCTGGTGTTCTTCATGCTCTTCGTGTCGCTGAACTTCTTCATCGGCGTGTTCAACCTGCTGCCGCTGCTCCCGCTGGACGGCGGCCACATCGCCATCGCCTGGTTCGAACGGGCGCGGTCCTGGCTCTACGCGCGCATCGGCCGCGCCGACCCGGGCCGCGTCGACTACCTCAAGCTCATGCCGTTCACGTACGCGGTGATCCTGATCGGTGGCGCGTTCACGCTGCTGACCGTCACCGCTGATGTCATCAACCCCATCACGCTCTTCTCAAGGTGAGTGCCTGAAGTGACCGCTGTCAGTCTCGGTATGCCCCCCGTACCGCCGCCGCCGCTGGCCCCGCGCCGGGCCAGCCGCCAGATCATGGTCGGTTCGGTGCCGGTCGGTGGTGGCGCGCCGGTCTCGGTGCAGTCCATGACCACCACCCTCACCGCCGACGTCAACGCCACGCTCCAGCAGATCGCCGAGCTGACCGCGTCCGGCTGCCAGATCGTCCGGGTCGCCGTGCCGTCGCAGGACGACGTGGAGGCGCTGCCCGCGATCGCCAGGAAGTCGCAGATCCCGGTGATCGCCGACATCCACTTCCAGCCGAAGTACGTCTTCGCCGCGATCGACGCCGGCTGCGCCGCGGTGCGGGTGAACCCGGGCAACATCCGGCAGTTCGACGACAAGGTCAAGGAGATCGCGCGGGCCGCCGGCGACGCGGGCGTGCCGATCCGGATCGGCGTCAACGCGGGCTCGCTGGACAAGCGCCTGCTGGCCAAGTACGGCAAGGCCACCGCCGAGGCCCTGGTGGAGTCGGCGCTGTGGGAGTGCTCGCTGTTCGAGGAGCACGGCTTCCGGGACATCAAGATCTCGGTCAAGCACAACGACCCGGTCGTGATGATCCGCGCGTACCGGCTGCTGGCCGAGAAGTGCGACTACCCGCTGCACCTCGGCGTCACCGAGGCGGGCCCGGCGTTCCAGGGCACGATCAAGTCGGCGGTGGCGTTCGGCGCGCTGCTGGCCGAGGGCATCGGTGACACCATCCGGGTCTCGCTGTCCGCCCCGCCGGTCGAGGAGATCAAGGTCGGCGCCGCGATCCTGGAGTCGCTGGGCCTGCGCGAGCGTGGCCTGGAGATCGTCTCCTGCCCGTCCTGCGGCCGGGCCCAGGTCGACGTCTACAAGCTGGCCGAGGAGGTCACCGCCGGCCTGGAGGGCCTGCCGGTGCCGCTGCGCGTCGCGGTCATGGGCTGTGTGGTGAACGGCCCGGGTGAGGCCCGCGAGGCCGACCTGGGCGTGGCCTCCGGCAACGGCAAGGGCCAGATCTTCGTCAAGGGCAAGGTCGTCAAGACGGTGCCCGAGGCGCAGATCGTGGAGACGCTGATCGAGGAGGCGCTGCGGATCGCCGACGAGATGGGCGCCGAGATCCCCGAGGAGCTGCGCGACCTGGTGCCGGGTGGCGCCACTGTCACAGTGCACTGATCCGCTCTCCGCGTCGCCGTGCGGCCGTCCCCGGCATCGGGGGCGGCCGCACGCGCGTTCGCGGACCGGTGCGCACGGCGTCACCGCGCGCCGGCTGTGACCGGGGCGCGCCGCCCGGTGCTCACTCGGACTCGGCGAGGATGGCGTAGAGCTTGCGCCGGGTCTCGTCGAGCACCTGCGCTGCGCGGGCGCGCTGGTCGTCGGTGCCGGTGGTCATCACCTGCCGCAGCGCCTGCATGGCCTGCGCGCCGGCGTCGCGGATGTCGTGCCAGCTGTTGACGGTCTGCTCGGCGAACTCCGCCCACGGCGGGGTCTGCGCCGCGCCGGTCGCCTCGGCCTGCCCCGCCTCGGTCAGTGCGAACCGCTTGCGCCCGCCCTCGGAGTCGGCGGCGGTCGCGATGACGCCCTCGTCCTCCAGCAGTTGCAGCGTCGGGTAGATCGAGCCGGGGCTGGGCCGCCAGGCCCCGCCGGTGCGGGAGTCGATCTCCTGGATCATCTCGTAGCCGTGCATCGGCCGCTCGGTGAGCAGGGCCAGCACGGCGCCGCGCACGTTCGGCCGCCGTCCGCGTCCCCGGCCGCCACGGCCCCGCCCGCGACCGTGCGGTCCGGGGGAGAAGGGCGGCGGGCCCGGGGGTACGGGCGGGAATCCGAAGCCGCCGTGGCGGCGCATCTCGTCGTGCACGGCGTGCATGCGTCGATGGAAACCCATCAGTCGTTCTCCTTCTGTTGGTGTATCGCTGATGCATCAACGATATATCGGCAATGCATCGCCGACAAGACATTACGTAAACGGGGCTGAAAACCGTACGTACGTCTTGCTATGGTGCCGGAGTGCGCCTGCTTCCCGAACCGGGCCCGTCCCGGACCCTCGCCCTCTCCACGCTCGTCAACACCGTCGGGCGGGGCACCTGGCTCACCGCCAGCGCGCTGTTCCTCACCCGGTCGGTGGGGCTCTCGGTGACCCAGGTCGGCGTGGCGCTCACGCTCACCGCGCTGGTCAGCCTCGTGGCGAGCGCGCCGATGGGCTACCTCGCCGACCGCCTCGGCCCGCGCGGCCTCCAGCTGGCCGCTCTGCTCGCCTCGGCCGGGTGCACGGCCGCCCTGGTCGCGGTGCGCTCGTTCACCAGCTTCCTGGTGGTCGGCGTGCTGATGGCGGTCGCCGACGCGGGCACCCGTGGCGCCCGGGGCGCGCTGATCGCCGGTGCCGTCCCGCCCGACCAGCGGGTCCGCACCCGTGCCTACCTGCGCGCGGTCACCAACGTCGGGATCTCGGTGGGCACGGTGCTGGCCGGGTTCGCGCTCGCCGCCGACACCCGTGGCGCGTACGTCACGCTGATCCTGCTCGACGCCGCCACGTACCTGCTGGCGGCAGCGGTGCTGCTGCGGCTCCCGCCGGTGCCGCCGATGCCCGCCCCGGCGCACGGGCCGCGGCTGATCGCGCTGCGGGACCGCCCCTTCCTCGCCTTCACCGTGCTGGACGGGCTCATGTCCATGCACTTCTCGCTGATCAACATCGCCCTGCCGCTGTGGATCGCCGGGCACACCACCGCCCCGAAGTGGCTGATCTCCGCCTGCCTGCTCGTCAACACCGTGGTGGTGATCCTGTTCCAGGTGCGCGCCTCGCGGGGCACCGAGGACCTGGCCTGCGCGGGCCGGGCCGCCCGGCGGGCGGGCGGCCTGCTCGCGGTCGCGTGCGTGCTGTTCGCGGCCGGTGGCGGGGTGTCGGTCGCGGTGGCGGTGCCGCTGCTGCTGGCCGGTGCGCTGGTGCACGTCGTGGGGGAGCTGTGGCACGCGGCGGCCGGCTGGGGCATCTCCTTCGGCCTGGCCCCGGCGCACGCGCACGGGCAGTACCAGGGCGCGTACGGGATGGGCATGCAACTCGGCTCGATGGTCGCCCCGGTGGTGGTGACCACGCTCGCGATCGGGTGGGGCGTCCCCGGCTGGCTGGTGCTCGGCGTGGTGTTCCTGCTGCTCGGCGCGCTGGTGCCGCCGGTGGTGCGGTGGGCCGCCCGGACCCGGCCGCCGGTGCCCGAACCGGTGCCGGCGGCTGCGGGCTGAGCGCCGTGCGGGAGGTGCGCGGTCGGCCCGCGCGCGCCGGGGTGGATCTGGCAGGCTGGTAGCCGTGCTCACGGTGCCGGTACGCCAACTGGGGGAGTCGGAGCGCCGCGCGGTCGAGCGGCTGCTCGATCTCGACCCGTACGCCGGCGCGCAGGTCGCCGAGCGGGTCGCGGCACGCGGGCTGGCGTGGTGGCGGGCCGAGGCACGGATCCTCGGGTACGGCTCCCGCCGGCACCTGGAGTCGATCTGCTGGCTGGGCGGCAACCTCACCCCGGTGCTCGCGTCCGAGTCGGCGGTGACCGCTTTCGCCGACCAGCTGAGCGCCGAGGAGCGGCTCTGTTCCTCGATCGTGGGCCGCGCCGACGCCGTGCTCGGGCTCTGGGACCGCCTCTCCGCCTACTGGGGGCCGGCTCGGGACGTACGCCCGAACCAGCCGCTGCTGGCCACGGACGCGCTGCCCGCCGTGGCGCCCGACCCGCAGGTGCGGCGGGTGCGCGGCAACGAGGTCGACCGGCTGTTCCCGGCGGCGGTGGCGATGTACACCGAGGAGGTCGGGGTGTCGCCGCTGGCCGAGGACGGCGGGCGCGGCTACCGGCGGCGGGTGACCGAGCTGGTGCGCGCCGGCCGCGCCTACGCCCGCTTCGTCGACGGGCGGGTGGTCTTCAAGGCGGAGCTGGCAGTGGTGACCCGGCGGACCGCGCAGGTGCAGGGCGTCTGGGTGGCACCGGAGTGGCGTGGCCGGGGCATCGCCACCGCCGCGATGGCCGCCGTGGTCCGCGACGCGCTGGCCCGGGTCGCGCCCACAGTGAGCCTCTACGTCAACGACTTCAACCTGCCTGCCCGCCGGGTCTACGAGCGCTGCGGCTTCCGCCCGGTCGGCACGCTCGCCACAGTGCTGTTCTGAGGATCACTCCCGTCCGACGTCCCGAACCGGACAGGCGGCGTTATGCTGTGCATGTTTTTATACTGACTAGTCAGTTCGGAATTCGGGGTCGTGATGAACATCGTCGAGGCCTGCGGCCTGGGTCTGCGTACCCGCCGGGGCTGGGTCTACCGGGATGTCGACCTCGCCGCCGCGAGCGGTGAGCTGCACGCCGTCACCGGCCCGCCCGGCAGCGGACGCACCTCGCTGCTGCTCGCGCTGGCCGGGCGCTTCCCGCACAACCACGGTGAGCTGCGCCGCCGCGGCCCGGCCGCGCTCGGGCAGGTGGCGGGCGTGCACGAGCCCGACCCGACACTCACCGTCGCCGAGCACATCACCGAACGGCTGCTGCTGCTCGGCCCGGTGCCGCGCCGCCGGCGCCGGCTCGTCCCGGTCGCCGCGATCCGGGCCCGCCGGGCCGACCGCCGCGACGCCTACGCCGCCGCCATCGCCGGCGCCGGGCTCACCGACGAGCCGCTGGACCCCGACCGGTACGGCCGCGACCTCACGCCGGTCGAGCGGCAGGTGCTCGGGCTGGTGCTCGCCAGCCTCGGCGGCCCCGGCCTGATCGTCGCCGACGACGTGGACGCCGGTGCCGACCGCCCCGAGCGGGAGTGGATGTGGGGCGCGCTGGAACGCCTCGCCGGCCAGGGGTACGCGGTGGTCGCCAGCGCCCGCGCCGTCGAACCCGGAGTCGCCGCCACCGTGCACCGCATCGGCGACCCGGCCCTGCCCGTCCCCGCCCTGACCGTCCCCACCGAGCCCGCCGAGGTGCCCGCATGAGTGTCCTGCGACTGGCCCTGTTCGAGCTGCGCCGGATGACCCGGGGCCGGCTGCCGCGCGCCGCCCTCGCCGTGCTCACCGTCGTCCCGCTGCTCTACGGCGCGCTCTACCTGTACGCGTTCTGGGATCCCTACGGGAAGATGGACCGGATTCCGGTCGCCCTGGTCGACGCCGACCGCCCGGCCACCGCCGGTGACGGCAGCGAGGTGCACGCCGGCCGCGACCTGACCGAGAAGCTGCTCGACCGCAAGGTGTTCGGCTGGACCGTCACCGACCAGGCCGACGCCTCGAAGGGGCTGCGCGACGGGCGCTACCACCTGATCTTCTCCATTCCGGAGGACTTCTCCGCCAGCCTCGCCGCCGGCCCGGAACCGGACCGCCCAGCCCGCCAGGGTGAGCTGAAGGTCGTCAACGACGACGCCACCAACTACCTCTCCGGCCTGCTCGCCCGGTCGGCGTTCAGCGAGATCCGGGCCGCCGCCGCGCAGAGCACCGCCGCCACGTACTTCGACCGGATGCTGATCGGCTTCACCGACGCCAAGGCCGAGACCGGGCGCGCCGCCGACGGCGCCGGGCGGATCGCCGACGGGCTCGGCAGCTCCCAGCAGGGCGCGGACAAGCTCGCCGACGGGCTCGGTGACGCCGGGAACGGCGCCGGGCAGCTCGCCGGTGGGCTGAACCAGTCGGTCCAGGGCGCGGACAAGCTCGCCAAGGGCCTCGACCAGCTGCGTACCGGCGCCGCCCAGCTCGCCGACGGCGCCGGGCGCGCGGCCACCGAGACCAAGGCCGCGGCGGCCACCGTGAACGCCGCCGCCGACACGTACGAGCCGGTGCTGCGCCGCAACGCCGACAGGATCGAGAAGGCGGCCACGCTGGTCGCCGACGGCGCGCAGCAGCTCGCCGCCGGCCTGGACGCGCTGCCGGGCAAGGCCGCCGAGGTGGTCGCCACCGCCGAGGAGGTCCGCGACCGGCTCGACGCGGTCGCGAAGGAACACCCCGAACTGGCCGACGACCCGGACTTCGCCGCCGCCCGCAAGGCCGCCGAGCGGGCCGTCACGCAGGCCCGCTCCGTGGTGGCCGCGCTGGAGGAGACCGACATGGCCACGTTGCGCAAGCAGATGACCGACGTGGCGAGGACCGCCCGCGAGGTCGCCGCCGCCGCGCCGCACCTGGCCGACGACGTCGCCTCCGCCCGCGCGAAGGTCAACGAGCTGGCCGGCGGGCTCGCCACGCTGGCCAGGGGCAGCGCCGAGCTCCGCGACGGGCTGGGCGACGCGTCGACCGGCGCGAACGAGCTGCGCGGCGGCCTCTACCGGCTCGCCACCGGTGCCCGCCAGCTCGACGGCGGCCTGGCCCAGCTCGGCAGCGGCAGCAACCGCCTGGTCGACGGGCTGACCCGGCTGGAGGGCGGCGCCGGCGACCTCGCCGACGGGCTCGCCGCCGGGGAGCGGAAACTCCCCGGGTACGACGACGCGGCCACTCGCGCCGGCGTCCTCGGTGACCCGGTCGGCCTGATCCGCGACTCGCAGAACCCGGCCGGCTCGTACGGTGTCGGCTTCGCCCCGTACTTCCTGTCGCTGGCGCTCTGGGTCGGCGCGATGATCACGTACATGCTGTTGCGGCCGGTCAACCGGCGGCACGTGATGTCCGGCGCGCCCGGCTGGCGGGTCGTGCTCGCCGGGTGGCTCCCGGCCGCGGCGATCGGCCTGGCCCAGGTCGCGGTGCTCTACACGGTGGTGACGCTGGCGCTCGGGCTCGACCCGCGGCACGGGCCGGCCACGTTCGGGCTGCTCGCTCTCACCTCGCTGGCGTTCACCGCGATCATGCAACTGCTCGGCGTGGCGCTCGGCCCGGCCGGGCGGCTGGCCGCCCTGGCGCTGCTGATGCTCCAGCTCACCTCGTCCGGCGGCACCTACCCGGTGCAGACCTCGCCCGGCTTCTTCCAGGCGGTCCACCCCTGGCTGCCGATGACGTACGTGGTGGACGGCCTGCGGCACACCGTCAACGGCGGTACGACCGCCCCGGTCGTCACCGCGGCGCTGGTGCTGCTCGCGTTCGGGCTGGGCGCGACGGCGCTGACAGTCGGCGCGGCCCGCCGGTCCCGCCGCCTGACCCCGGCCAAGCTGCACCCCGAACTGACCATGTGAGGATGAGCCGGTGACGGACGGACGGACGCGCCGGCGCGAGGACACCCGCCAGCGCCTCTTCGTGGCGGCGGTGGACCTCATCGCCGAGCAGGGCTTCTCGGCCACCACCGTGGACGACATCGCGGCCCGGGCCGGCGTGGCCAAGGGGACCGTCTACTACAACTTCGAGTCCAAGACCGTCCTGTTCGAGGAACTGCTGCGGCACGGCATCGGCCTGCTCACCGCCGAGTTCCGGGCCGCCGTCGACGGGCTGCCGCCGCTGGAGGCGCTCGGCGCGCTGGTCCGTGCCCAGCTGGAGTACATCCGCCGCTACCGCGCCTTCGCCCAGCTGCTGCTCTCGGAGATGTGGCGGACCAACCGGGAGTGGCAGCAGACGCTGCGGCTGCTGCGCGGCGAGGCCATCGCGGTGATCGCGGAGACGGTGCAGGCCGGGGTGGACAGCGGTGACCTGCCCGCCGACCTGGACGTGCGTACCGCGAGTTCGGCGCTGTTCGGCGTCGGGCTGGTGGTGGCCGTGGACTGGCTGGTCTTCTCGCCGGAGCGGCCGATCGACGAGGTGCAGGAGTCGCTGCTCGGCATCGTCAGGCGGGTCGCCCGGACCTGACCAAGGGCCGGTAATTCGGTTGAATCCGGGCTGCCGTGAGGACGAGGCTGGGGACACCGCCCCCACCGATCCGAGTCCGGAGGACCCTCCATGCGCCTGCTCCGAGATCTCTGGGCCACGGCGCCCCGGCGGATGGCGGCGGTCCTGCTGCTGATCGTGCTCGGCGCCGGTGGCCAGGCGGCCGCCGCCGCGCTGGCCGGGCCGGTGCTGGTGCACCGCTCGTCCGGCTGGTTCGTCGCGCTGGCCGTGGCGCTCGTCGCCGCTGTCGTCACCGACCTGCTGATCGGTCTGATCATGGCTCGGCTCACCGCCGACTGGTCGGCCGACGTGCGGCGGCGGCTCTGCCGGGTCGCGCTCGGCCAGGACCTGCCCACCCTGGAGACCACGCCGGTCGGCGAACTGCTCGACCGGATCGACAACGACGTCTACCAGGTCGCCGCCGAGATGCGGAACACCGGCGTACGGCTGGCGCAGGGTCTCGCGGTCTGCGCCCTGTCACTGGTGAGCGCGCTGATCGTCTGGTGGCCCGCGGGCATCGGCATGATCCTGCTCACCGCGCTGCTCGCGGCGACGCTGCGCCGCCCGACCGCCCGGATCGCCCCGGCCCGGATGGCCGAGGAGGAGGCGTGGTCCGACCTCGCGGCCGTGATGGAGGAGGCGGTGCACGGGCAGGACGACGTGCGCACCAGCCTCGCCCGGCCGTACGTGCTGCGCCTCTATGCCCGCCGCGCGGCCGAGGTGATCGCCAGGTGCGTCCGGGTCTTCCGGCTCTCCGCGCGGGTCACCGCGATCGCCGCCGGCGCGGTCGGGCTCGGCGTCGTGGGCGTGGTGCTGGGCGGCGCGTGGGCGCTGGCCACCGGCCGGGTGGACGCCGCGCGGCTCACCGCGATCTGGCTGCTGGCCGTCGCGTTCGGCGCGACTGTCGAGCAGATCGCCCGCTGGGTGCCGCACCTGCAACAGGCGTTCGGCGCCTGGGGCCGGGTGCAACTGCTTGCCGGATCGCCGCAGGAGCCGGACGGCGGGGCCGCCCCGGTCGACGGCGACCTGACCGTGCGCGGGCTCACCTACCGCTACCCGGCCGGCGGGGACGACCGCGGGCCGGCGCTGCGCGACGTGCGTCTCGACTTCGTCCGCGGGCGCTCGTACGCGCTCGTCGGGCGGACCGGCTCGGGCAAGTCGACGCTGGCCAAGGTGCTCACCCGGGCGGTGGAGGTACCGCGCGGCACGGTGTTCCTCGCCGGCACCGACCTGGTCGACCTGGACGTGGAGGAGCTGCGCCGGTGGATCGCCGTGGTGCCGCAGCGCACCGAGATCCTGGCCGGCACGCTCGCCGAGAACGTGGCGCTGTTCGATCCGGAGCTGCTGGCCGCGGCCGAGCGGGCGCTGGGCGAACTGGGCCTGGCCGGCTGGATCGCCGAGCTGCCCGACGGTGTGCACACCCGGCTCGGCGACGGCGGTCACGTGCTCTCCGCCGGGCAGGAGCAGCTGGTCGCGTTCGCCCGCATCCTGGTCCGCGACCCGCACGTGGTGATCCTCGACGAGGCCACCGCGCGGCTCGACCCGGTCACCGAGAACCGGGTACGAGAGGCCACCGAACGGCTGCTCACCGACCGGATCGGCATCGTCATCGCGCACCGGCTCTCCTCGGTGCGCCGCTGCGACGAGGTGGTGGTGATGGCCGACGGCGCGGTGCTGGAGGCCGGTCCGCTGCGTGAGTCGGCCCGTTTCGCCGAGCTGCTCGCCACCAGCCACGCCGGGGCGTACGCCGGGGTGGGTGCCCGGCGCGGCGGCGTGGACCTGCTCGACGTGCCCGCCTGGGACGACGCGCCCGCCACCCCGGCCGCGCCCGCGACCCGGCCGGCGGCCGTGCCGCGCGCCGACCCGCCACCGGCGCCGCCGTCGCCGCCCGCGCGGACCATGCGGGAGATCTTCCGGCTGGGCACCAACGACCCGCGGTACGGCCTGCTCTCGGTCGGCCTGTTCGCCGTGATGACGGTGCTCGGCCTGGACGGCGCGGTCCTGCCCTGGCTCTGGGCCGACCTGGTCGGCGGCGGCGACCCGTGGTTGCCGGCCTTGGGCATCGTGGCCGCGCTGCTGGTGGTGCTGCCGCTGCCGTACCTGACGAACCTGTGGTTCCCGCAGTGGTGGATCCGGCAGATGCTGCGGATCAGCGCCCGGCTGGTGCACGGGCAGACCGGCGCGCGCCGGGTCAGCGGGCACACCCCGGCCGAGGTGGTGGCCCAGGGCGGCGACACCGACCGGGTGGTGCGCCTGGCCGACAACCTGATGGACCAGTTCATCTCGCTGGTCGTCGTGGTCGCCATGACGCTGGTGACGGGCAGTCTCGTACCGGCGTTGTTCTTCGTCGGCACGATGGTGGTCTCCGGGCTGGCGGCGACGCTGTTCGGGCCCCGGCTGGAACGTACCGCGGCCGGCACGGTGAAGGCGCGCGCCGCGTTCGCCACCGCGCTGGTCTCCGCGCTGTCCGCCGCCCGTACGGTGAAGCTGGCCGGCGCGACCCGCCCGGTGCTGCGCCACCTCGCCCGGCTGGACGAGGTCCGCAGCGAGCGGCAGCGGCGCGAGATCGCCATGCAGGTGTGGGCGCGGTCCACCCCGTCGGTCGCCAGCGGACTGCTGCCGATCGGCGCGTGGGCGCTCTACCTGGCCGGTGAGCTGTCCGCCGGCGCCACGCTCGTG
Organism: Micromonospora sp. WMMB482; assembly: GCF_019038635.1. NCBI lineage: Bacteria > Bacillati > Actinomycetota > Actinomycetes > Micromonosporales > Micromonosporaceae > Micromonospora > Micromonospora sp. WMMB482. The sequence continues at coordinate 3,931,325 of NZ_JAHOPD010000020.1, forward strand.
GCCGTCTCCACGCTCGGCGCGGCCCGCTGGTTCGCGTGGACCACCGCGTCACTGGTGTCGCAGTACCCGTCGGCGCGGGTGTGGACCAGGCGGACGGTGGCGATGACCGGCGAGGCCGTGTACGCGGCGCCGGTGCCCGGCCTCGATCTGGTCGCCGGCACCGCGCCCGCGCCCGAGCCGCCGCCCCGGCGCCCGCTGTGCCGCCTGGAGCTGGCCGGCTTCGGCGCGCTGCACTCCGACGGCACGCTCGCCGTCCGCGACGTCGACCTGGTCGTCGAGCGCGGGCAGCTGGTGCTGGTCGTCGGCCCGGTCGGGTCCGGCAAGTCGTCGCTGCTGCGGGCGCTCGCCGGGATCGTGCACCACGTGGGCGAGCTGCGCTGGAACGGCGACCCGGTCACCGAACCGGAGATGTTCCTGCGCCCCAACCAGGTCGGGTACGTGGGTCAGCTACCACGGGTGCTCTCCGGCACGGTGGCCGACAACATCGCGCTCGGCCACCAGGTGGACGCCGCGGGGGCGGTCTCGACCGCCCAGCTCGAACACGACCTGGCCGCGGCCGGGGGCGGGCTCGGGCTGCTGATCGGGCACAAGGGCACCCGGTTGTCAGGCGGTCAGCTCCAGCGGCTGGCGCTGGCCCGGGCGCTCGCCCGGCGTACCGAGCTGCTGGTGGCCGACGACGTGTCGTCGGCGCTGGACGTGGGCACGGAGCTGGCGCTGTGGGCGGCGTTGCGCGAGCACGGGGTCACAGTGGTCGGCTCGACCGCGAAGCGGGCCGCGCTGGTGCGGGCCGACCGGGTGGTGGTGCTGATCGACGGCACGGTGGCCGACCAGGGCGCCTGGACCGACCTGGAACCGCGCTGGAACCACCTGGCCGGCTGACCGCTCGGGACTCCCCCGTCGATCATGAAGTTGGCGGCGACAAATCGGACGCAGAACGCCGCCAACCTCATGATCGACGCGCAAGGTCAGAAGGCTCGGGTGTACTGGGCGGGCCAAGTTGGGGTGGCGCCCAGCTTGGCTGCCGCGCGGTGGGGCCAGTACGGGTCGCGCAGCAGCTCCCGGCCCAGTAGCACCAGGTCCGCCTCGCCGCCGGCCACGATCTGCTCGGCCTGCTCGGGCTCGACGATCAGGCCGACGGCGCCGGTCGGCACCCCGGCGTCGCGGCGGATCCGGGCGGCCAGTGGCACCTGGTAGCCCGGCCCGACCGGGATGGAGGCCTGGACCGCCGCGCCGCCGGAGGACGTGTCGACCAGGTCGACTCCGGCGGCGGCCAGTTCCCCGGCGAGCACCACGCTGTCCTCGGCGGTCCAGCCGCCGTCGGTCCAGTCGGTGGCGGAGATCCGGGTCAGCACCGGCACCGACTCGCCGACGGCGGCGCGTACCGCGCGGGCCACGTCGAGGGTGAGCCGCATCCGGGCGGCCCGGTCACCGCCGTAGCCGTCGTTGCGCCGGTTGGTCAGCGGGGACAGGAACTCGTGCAGCAGGTAGCCGTGCGCGGCGTGGATCTCCACGGCGGCGAACCCGGCGTCGAGCGCCCGCCCGGCGGCGGTGGCGAAGGCGTCCACCACGGCCGCGATACCCGCCTCGTCGAGCGCGGTGGGTGTGCGGTAGTCCGGCACGAACGGCTGGTCACCCGGGCCGACCGGGGTCCAGCCGCCCTCGGCGTCCGGCACGCCGCCGCGGGCCGGCGCCCACGGCCGGTACGTGGACGCCTTGAACCCGGCGTGCGCGAGCTGCACGGCCGGCACCGCGCCGTGGGCGGTGACGAACGCGGTGATCGGCCGCCACGCGTCGACGTGCGCGCCGGACCAGAGGCCGGTGTCCTGCGGGCTGATCCGGCCCTCCGGCACCACAGCTGTCGCCTCGGTGATGACGAGGCCGGCCCCGCCGACGGCGCGCGAGCCGAGGTGGACGCGGTGCCAGTCGGTGGGCAGGCCGTCGGGCCCGGCGCTGTACTGGCACATGGGCGCCAGCGCGATCCGGTTGGGCAGTGTGACGCCGCGCAGGGCGAGCGGGGTGAACAGGGCGCTCATTGTCGAAGATCCTCCGGTCGGGGCAACGGGTGCGCCTCCTTCTCGGCAGGCGCACCCGTTGGAGTGTGGATCAGGCGGGTACGGGGTCGAGCCGCGCGGTCTCGACCGGCTCGATCAGGTCGCGCTTGCCGGCCGAGTCGTACGCGGCCCGGTCGAGGGTGCCCTCCCGGGCGGCCACGATGGTCGGCACCACGGCCTGCCCGGCCACGTTCGTGGCGGTACGGATCATGTCCAGGATCGGGTCGATGGCCAGCAGCAGACCGGCCCCGGCCAGCGGCAGGCCCAGCGTGCTCAGGGTCAGCGTCAGCATGACGATCGCGCCGGTCAGGCCGGCGGTCGCGGCCGAGCCGACCACCGAGACGAACGCGATCAGCAGGTAGTCGGTGACGCCCAGGTTCACGCCGAACACCTGCGCCACGAAGATCGCGGCGAGCGCCGGGTAGACGGCGGCGCAGCCGTCCATCTTCGTGGTGGCGCCGAACGGCACCGCGAAGGAGGCGTACTCGCGGGGGACGCCGAGACGCTCGACCGAACGCTGGGTCACCGGCATGGTGCCCACCGAGGAGCGGGACACGAAGGCCAGCTCGATGGCGGGCCAGGCGCCGGCGAAGAAGCGCAGCGGGTTGAGCTTGCCGGCCACCGCGAGCAGCACCGGGTAGACCACGAACAGCACGAGCGCGCAGCCGACGTAGACGGCCGTGGTGAACTTCGCGAGCGGGGCGAGCAGGTCCCAGCCGTACGAGGCGACGGCGTTGCCGATCAGGCCGAGCGTGCCGATCGGGGCGAGCCGGATGACCCACCAGAGCGCCTTCTGCACGATCGACAGCAGCGAGCGGTTGAGCGCCACGAACGGCTCGGCGGCGTCGCCGACCAGCAGCGCGGCGGCGCCCACCACCAGGGCGAGGAAGACGATCTGGAGGACGTTGCCCTCGACGAACGCGCCGACCGGGTTGGTCGGGACGATGCCGGTGAGGAAGTCGATCCAGGAGCCGGTGGTCTTCGGCGCGGTGGCGCCGGCCGGGTCCAGGTTGACGCCCCGGCCGGGGTCGGTGAGCAGGCCGAGGCCGATGCCGATGCTCACCGCGATCAGCGCGGTGACGCCGAACCAGAGCAGCGTCTTGACTGCCAGCCGGGCGGCGTTGGCGACGCCGCGCAGGCTGACCACGCTGACCACGATGGCGGTGAAGACCAGCGGCGGCACGGCCAGCTTGAGCAGCTGGACGAAGAGGCCGCCGACGGTGTCGAGCGTGCTGGTCAGCCAGGCGAGGCCGGCGGCGCGGGCGAGGAAACCGAGCGCCACGCCGAGCACGAGGCCGAGCAGGATCTGGACGGAGAAGGGGATTCTGCGCAGGGCGGAGGTCATGGGGACGAGTCCAAGGTCTGGAGAGGGAAGGCGGGCGTCGGGGCGTGGAGCTACGCCGGACAGACGCCGCTGGCCTGCCGTCGCAGATCGACGTACAGGCGCTCGGTGAGGCACCAGACATTGGTCATCGTCGCGACACGCTACTCCCGTCCGGCGTCCGGACGGAAGGACCGCTGCCGGTGAGGCTCCTTACAGCCAGGTAGCCGGAGGAGGCCAGTCCCCAGGCGGCGACCACGACCAGCAGCACCCGCTCCGACACCCCGAGCAGCGTGCTGCGCCCGACCAGCAGCAGCGCCGCAGCGACCACGGCGGCCACCGGCAGCGCCAGCGCCGCGCCGATCGCGGCGATCCGCCGCAGCCCCCGGTCCACCCCCGGGGAGAACAGCAGCACGAGCATCGCGAGCACCACCGCGGCGGTCGCCGCGATGCTGGCCCCGCCGTGCACCAGGTCGGCCACCGTGGGTGCCTCGAACGGCGGAAGCGGGCAGCCCTCGCTGCACGTCACCGCGCCGGAGAGCACCGTGGCCACCGCGCCGGCGCCGAGCAGCCCGGCCGCCGCGCGCAACCCCGGTGGCAGCGCCCCGGCGAGCAGCAGCAGCGACGCGGCCACCGAGAAGATCCCCATCCGGTACGCCCCGGCGTACCCGCTGTCCGTGATGCCCGCCTCACTCACGTACCCGGCCGGGCCGGGACCGGGACCGGCGACCACCGCGACCGTCACCGCGGTCACGCCGGCAGTCAGGCAGACGGCGGCGAACGCGGCGGCGATCCGGCGGGCTGTTCCCTCAGCCACGTCCGTGCGCTGTGGTCCAGCCGGACAGATCCGGGCCCAGCGGCACGATCCGGCTCGGGTTGATCATGTCGTGGGTGGCGTAGTAGTGCCGCTTGATGTGGTCGAAGTCCACCGTCTCGCCGAAGCCCGGCGTCTGGAACAGGTCCCGCGCGTACGCCCACAGCACCGGCATCTCGGTGAGCTTGCGCTCGTTGCACTTGAAGTGCCCGTGGTACGCCACGTCGAAGCGCACCAGCGTGGTGAACAGGCGTACGTCCGCCTCGGTGATCGCGTCGCCCATCAGGTAGCGCCGCCCGGCCAGCCGCTCGCTGAGCGCGTCGAGGCGGGCGAACAGCGCGGTGAACGCCTCGTCGTACGCCTCCTGGGAGGTGGCGAAGCCGCACCGGTAGACGCCGTTGTTGACGTCCCGGTGGATCTCCGCCATCAGCGTGTCCATCTCCGGGCGCAGCTCGACCGGGTACAGATCCGGGGCGCCCGGCGCGTGGAAGCGCCGCCACTCGGTGGAGAAGTCCAGCGTGAGCTGCGGATAGTCGTTGGTGACAACCCGTCCGGTGAGCGTGTCCACGAGCGCCGGCACTGTCACCCGGCCGGTGTAGTCGGGGTCGGTGGACAGGTACGCGTCGGACAGGAAGCCGATGCCGAGCACCGGGTCGAAGCCGTCCGGGTCGAGCGCGAACCGCCAGCCCCGCTCGTCCCGGATCGGGTCGACGGTGCCCAGCGAGATCACCTCGTCCAGCCCGAGCAGGCCGCGCACGATCCGGGCGCGGTGCGCCCACGGGCAGGCCCGGCACCAGACCAGCCGGTACCGGCCGGCTTCCAGCGGCCAGCGTCCCTGCTCGTCCGGCCCGCCGCCCTCGGGTGAGGTGGAGTGCGGGGTGACCCGGCCGGTGAACCGGTTGGGCTGGCGGACGAACGCGCCGCCGCCACTGGTCTCTGCGCTGAACTGGGCCCCGGACATGCGGCAAACCTATCCGGTCCGGTCGCGGATATCCTGGCGCCCGGGTACCCCCGCGACCCGCCCCGACCCTTCCCACCCCCGAAGGACGTACGCGCGATGACAGTGGCCTATCTCGTTGCCGGAGTCCGCACCCCGATCGGCCGGTACGCCGGCGCGCTGGCCGGGGTCCGCCCCGACGACCTGGCCGCGCACGTCGTCCGCGAGCTGGTGGCCCGCCACCCGTCGGTCGACTGGGCGCGCACCGACGACGTGATCCTCGGCTGCGCCAACCAGGCCGGCGAGGACAACCGCAACGTGGCCCGGATGGCCGCGCTGCTCGGTGGCCTGCCCGAGGAGGTGCCGGGCAGCACCGTCAACCGGCTCTGCGGCTCCGGCCTGGACGCGCTCGCCTCCGCCGCCCGCGCGATCGTCGCCGGGGAGGCCGACCTGGTGGTGGCCGGCGGCGTGGAGAGCATGAGCCGCGCGCCGTTCGTCATGCCGAAGGCGGCCACGCCGTTCGCCCGCACCGCCGAGGTGTACGACACCACGATCGGCTGGCGGCTGATCAACCCGCTGATGCGCAAGGGCTGGGGCATCGACTCGATGCCGGAGACGGCGGAGAACGTGGCAGCGGAGTTCGGCGTGGACCGGGCCGCGCAGGACGCCTTCGCCTACCGGTCGCAGCAGCGGGCCGCCAAGGCGCAGGCCGACGGCCGGTTGGCCGAGGAGATCGTCCCGGTGACGGTGCCCGCGGGCAAGCGCGAGACGAAGCTGGTCGAGGCCGACGAGCACCCGCGCGAGACGACGCTTGCGAAGCTCGCCGCGCTGCCCACCCCGTTCCGCGAGGGCGGCACTGTGACCGCCGGCAACTCCTCCGGCGTCAACGACGGCGCCGTCGCGCTGCTCGTCGCCTCCGCGGCCGCCGTCGAACGCTACGGTCTCACCCCGCTGGCCCGGGTACGCGGTGCCGCGTCGGCCGGCGTACCGCCGCGGATCATGGGCATCGGCCCGGTCCCGGCGACCCGGAAGCTGCTCGACCGGACGGGCCTGTCGCTCGCCGACGTCGACGTGATCGAGCTGAACGAGGCATTCGCCGCGCAGTCGGTGGCGGTGCTGCGCGAGCTGGGCCTGCCGGAGGACGCCGAGCACGTCAACCCCGGCGGCGGGGCGATCGCGCTGGGTCACCCGCTCGGCGCCAGCGGCGCCCGGCTGGCGTTGACAGCCGCGCTGGAACTGCGCCGACGCGGCGGCCGGCGGGCGCTCGCCACCATGTGCATCGGCGTCGGCCAGGGCATCTCGCTGCTGCTGGAATCGGCCGACTGACCCCGGGCCGCCGGCATCGCCTCCGGTGGATCTCCCGTACCTGGCCGTACCGGCCTAGAGTGGTCTGGACCACATGATCCGCCGTCGACGGCGGACGACGACCTGGGGGACCGAGCGATGCAGACGCCGGAGAGCCTGCCCACCGAGATCGACCTGAGCCGGCCGAGCGCCGCCCGGGTCTACGACTACTTCCTCGGTGGGGCGCACAACTTCGAGATCGACCGGCAGCTCGCCGAGCAGATCGCAGCCATGACGCCGAACCTGGCCGCCACCATGCGTTCCGGGCGGGAGTTCCTGCGCCGGGCCGTACGGGTGCTGCTCGACGCCGGCATCGACCAGTTCCTCGACATCGGCTCCGGCATCCCCACCGTCGGCAACGTGCACGAGGTCGCCCAGGCCGCCGATCCGGGCGCCCGCATCGTGTACGTCGACACCGACCCGGTCGCCGTGGCGCACAGCCACGAACTGCTCGCCGGCAACGACCGGGCCACCGCGATCCTGGCCGACCTGCGCGAGCCGAAGCTGATCCTGGACCACGCCCGCGCCAGCGGCCTGATCGACTTCGACCGGCCGCTGGGCATCCTGCTCGCCGGCGTGGTGCACTTCGTGCCGGACGCCGACCGCCCGGCCGACATCCTGGCCACGCTGCGCGCCGCCGCCGCGCCCGGCAGCTACCTGGTCATCTCCCACTCCACGTTCGAGGACCAGCCGCAGGAGATGTTGGACGCGCAGCGGCTGTCGGCGCGCACCGCCACCGAGATCACCTTGCGCTCGCGGGCCGAGATCACCGGCTTCTTCGGTGACTGGACGATCCTCGAACCGGGCGTGGTGCACATGCCGCTGTGGCGGCCCGACTCCCCGTCGGACGTGGACGAGCACCCGGAGCGGTTCGGAGCCTTCGGCGGCGTCGCCCGGCACGACCGCGCCGCCGGCTGAGCCCATGCGCACCCCGGACAGCGACGGGGGAGACGTCAGCCGGCCCGGCGCCGCCGCGTACGCCGCCGAGTGGGCTCGGGCGGTGCGCCGCATCGGGTTCGTGCCGCTGAGCGCGGCCGAGACCGAGCGCCTGCTGGTGCCGCTCACCGAGCGGCTCGGCGAGACCCTGGTCGCTCCCACCTTCTCCGCCCGCCCGGCGGAGGAGGTGGGGCGTGCCCTGGTCGAGGCGCACCTCACCGAGCCCGGCGTGCTCGACTGGTCGGTGCAGGCGCTCGGCGACCGGTTCCTGCAGTGGGTGCTGCCGTCGCGGACGGAGTCACCGGAGCTGCGCGAGCGGGTCGCGCTGCTCCAGGGCGCGTTCGCGGCCGGGTTCGCCCGCGCGCTGCGCGACCGGGTCTTCAGCCAGCAGGAGCGGATCGCCCGGTCCGCGTGGCAGGCCCGGGACACCGTCGAGCAGGCGCTGCGGGACAGCGAGGCGCGTTTCCGGGCGGTCTTCACCGGCGCCGCCATCGGTATCGGCATCGCCGGGGTGGACGGGCAGATCATCGAGGTCAACCAGTCCTTCGCGGACATGCTCGGCTACACCGTCGCGGAGATGCGGCGGATGAACGTGTCGGCGCTGGCCTATGCCGACGACGCGGCCGGGATGTGGGAGCTGTACAAGGAGCTGATCGAGGGCAAGCGGGACAGCGCCCGGGTGGAGAAGCGCTACTACCGCAAGGACGGCAGCGTGGTCTGGACCGATCTCGCGGTGTCGCTGATCCGGCACGACGACGGCCGGCCCCGGTTCACCGTGGCGATGGTGGAGGACATCACCCAGCGGTACGAGTTGCAGCAGCGGCTGCGCTTCCAGGCGCTGCACGACCCGCTGACCGGCCTGCCCAACCGGACGCTGTTCTTCGAGACGCTCGGCGACGTCTTCGACGGCGCCGGCCCGGACCAGCGCGTCGGGCTCTGCTTCATCGACCTGGACGGCTTCAAGGCGGTCAACGACAGCCTCGGTCACGACCTGGGCGACCGGCTGCTCAAGGTGATCGCCCGGCGGCTCAGCGACTGCGTGGCCGGGCGCGGTCACCTGGTGGCCCGGATGGGCGGCGACGAGTTCGTCATCCTGGTCGACTCCGACGGTGGCATCGACGACGCGGTGGAGGTCGCCGAGCTGGCCCTGGCCGCGGTGTCCGCGCCGGTGCACGTCGGTGACCAGCAGCTCGCCGTGTCGGCGAGCATCGGCATCGTGGAGTGCCCGGCGGCGGAGACGAGCGTCGGCGACCTGATGAAGGCCGCCGACACCACGCTCTACTGGGCCAAGGCGGAGGGCCGGGGCCGCTGGGCGGTGTACGACCCGGAGCGCAGCGCCGCCGACATCGCCCGCTCCGCGCTGGCCGCGAACCTGCCCGCCGCGCTGGACCGGGGCGAGTTCGTGCTGCACTACCAGCCGATCGTGTCGCTGCTGGACGGCACGATGGTGGCGGTCGAGGCGCTGGTGCGCTGGCAGCACCCGGAGCTGGGGCTGATCGGGCCGGACCGGTTCATCGGGCTGGCCGAGGAGACCGGCCTGATCGTCCGGCTCGGCGCCTGGGTGCTGCGCCAGGCGTGCCGCGACGCCGAGTCGTGGCGGCGCGCGTACCCGGACACCACGCCCGTGGTGAGCGTCAACCTGGCCGCCCGGCAGGCCGACGACCCGGCGATCGTGGAGACGGTGGCCGAGGCGTTGCAGCACACCGGCCTGCCGGCCGAGCTGTTGCAGCTGGAACTGACCGAGAGCGCCGTCATGGGCAGCGCCGGGGAGCCGCTGCGGACGCTGCACCAGCTCGCCGACCTCGGGCTGCGGCTGGCCATCGACGACTTCGGCACCGGCTACTCGAACCTGGCATACCTGCGGCGGCTGCCGATCCACTGCGTGAAGCTGGCCGGCCCGTTCGTCGAGGGGATACGCGGCGACGGCGCCGACACGGTCGCCGACCACCGGGACGAGCGGATCGTGGACGCGCTGGTCCGGCTGGCGCACGCGCTGGAGCTGTCGGTGACGGCCGAGGCGGTGGAGACCGAGGTGCAGGCCGAACGGCTGCGGGCGCTGCGCTGCGACACCGGGCAGGGCCGGCTGTTCGGCGCGCCCATGCCCGCCGACGGCATCCGCGCCCGCCTGGGCGGGTAAGGAAGGGCCCCCTCTTAACGCCTCCGGTAGAGGAGGGGGCCCCGCTTAACACCTCCCGCGCAGACGCGGCAGGCGAGGAAGGGAGAACCGGTTGAGCCTCACCGATTCGCAGGCCGTGGTGTCGGTGGTCGCCGCGCTGGCGATCGTCGCCGGCCTGGCCGGGGTGGTGGTGCCGGGGCTGCCGGCGTTGCCGCTGTGCTGGGGCGGCGTGCTGGTGTGGACGCTGTTCGGCGACGCCGGGCCGGGCCGCTGGGCGGTGCTCGCGGCCGCCACGGTGATCGCCGCCGGCGGCACGGTGCTCAAGTACCTCTGGCCGGGGCGCAACCTGAAGCGGACCGGGGTGCCCACCACGTCGCTGCTGGCAGGCGGGCTGCTCGGCGTGGTCGGGTTCTTCGTGATCCCGGTGGTCGGGCTGCCGATCGGCTTCGTCGGCGGCATCTTCGGCGCCGAACGGCTGCGGCTCGGCGACACCCGGCTCGCCTGGCCGGCCACGGTGCAGGCACTCAAGGCGGCTGGTCTGTCGATGGTCCTGGAGTTCACCGCCGGCCTGATGATCGCCGCGCTGTGGGTCGCAGGGCTGCTGTTCGCCTGACCGTCGCCGGGCCACCCGGCGACCGCCCGGCCGGTACGGTCGACCGGATGCGGACAACCGTCCTGGGCGGCCTCGGCGCCTACCCCACCGCCCACCAGGCCTGCGCCGGCTTCCTCGTCGAACACGACGGCTTCCGGCTGCTGATCGACCCCGGATACGCGACGCTGCAACCGTTGCTGGCGCTCACGAGGACGGAGCACGTCGACGCCGTCTACGTCAGCCACGGCCACCCCGACCACTGCGCGGACCTGCAACCGCTGGTCCGCGCCCGGGTGCTGGCGAACCGGTCCGGGCCGCCCCTGCCGGTGTACGCCCCCACGGGCAGCCTGGCCGGACTGCTCGCGATCGACGAGCCGGGCCTGCTCGAACCCGGACACCGGCTGACCGGATTCACCCCGGGGGAGACGCTGGGCCTGGGGCCGTACGAGGTGCGGACGTTCGCGTTGCCGCACTGGGTGCCGAACGCCGGGGCCCGGTTCTCGGCGGCGGGCCTGGTGCTCGCCTACACCGGCGACACCGGACACAGCCCGGCGCTGGTGGAGCTGGCCCGCGACGCGGACCTGCTGATCGCCGAGGCGACCTATCCCGACGAGATCCCGCAGCGGCACGCGGGCAACCTGTCCAGCGCCGCCGAGGTCGGCCGGTACGCCGCCGAGGCCGGGGTGCGGCGTCTGCTGCTCACCCACCTGTGGCCGGGAACGGAGCCGCGGGAGGCGCTGGCCGCCGTGCGGCGCGGGTTCGCCGGACCGGTGGAGGTGGCCGCGCCCGGGCTGACGGTGACCGTCGGCCGGTAGGGAGCGGCGGCGCGGGGCGTCCGGAGGGTACGGCCGATCGCCGTACATCAGTGAGAGAGAGGTGGACGCCGCGCGCCGCCGCGGACCGGGCGTTGCCGAGCGCCCGGTGCCGGCCCGTCGGGTCGGGCCTGGTCACGCCCACAATGATGCCTCGGGCGGGATCGGACGACAACGCAATTACCGGGGTACGTATTGACCGCCTTGATCGGCCGGGAGCAGACTGCGAGCACTCGCACGAGCATCGCCTCGAGGAGGTGTGCAGTGGCCACGACGCCCGCGCCGACCGCCGAGCAGCCGATGGACGACGACGCCCGACGACTCGCCGAACTCGGCTACAAGCAGGAGCTGCGCCGCAAGTGGAGCGGCTTCTCCAACTTCGCGATCTCGTTCTCCATCATCTCGATCCTGGCCGGCTGCTTCACCACGTTCGGCCAGGCGTGGAACAACGGCGGCCCGGTGGCGGTCTCCTGGGGCTGGCCGCTGATCTCGCTGTTCATCCTGATCATCGGCTTCTGCCTGGCCGAGCTGGTGTCGGCGTACCCGACAGCGGGCGGGATCTACTGGTGGGCGGCGAAGATGGGCCGGCCGGTGCACGGCTGGTTCACCGGCTGGCTCAACCTGATCGGGCTGGTCGCGGTGACCGCGTCGGTCGACTACGGCTGCGCCACGTTCCTCAACCTGACGCTGTCGGCGCTGTTCGACGGCTGGGCCGGCACCGGGCACCAGACGTTCGGGCTGTTCGTGGTGATCCTCGCGCTGCACGGGCTGATCAACATCTACGGGCACCGCATCATCGACGTACTCCAGAACGTCTCGGTCTGGTGGCACGTGGCAGGCGCGGCCGCTGTGGTGCTGATCCTGGTTCTGGTCCCGGACGACCACCAGAGCTTCAAGTTCGTGTTCACCGAGCGGTTCAACAACTCCGGCTTCGGTGACGGCGACACCGGCGGGCTGGCGTTCTGGTTCTACGTGCTGCCGCTGGGCTTCCTGCTCACGCAGTACACGATCACCGGCTTCGACGCCTGCGCGCATGTCTCCGAGGAGACCCGGGGCGCGTCCAAGGCCGCCGCCCAGGGGCTGTGGCGGTCGATCTTCTACTCCGCGGTGGGCGGCTGGATCCTGCTGCTGGCGTTCCTGTTCGCGGCCACCGACGTGGACGCGATCAACGAGGCGGGCGGCTTCTCCGGGGCGATCTTCGAGTCGGCGCTGACGCCGTTCTTCTTCAAGGCCGTCATCATCATCTCCACCATCGGGCAGTTCTTCTGCGGGATGAGCTGCGTGACGTCGATGTCGCGGATGGCGTACGCCTTCAGCCGGGACCGCGCGGTGCCCGGCTGGCGGCTGTGGTCGAGGGTGAACCGCAACGGCACGCCCGTCAACGCCATCATCGGCGCGACGCTGGCCGGGCTGGTGCTCACGTTGCCCGCGCTCTACCAGCGCGGCGGCATCCCGGTCGCGTTCTACGCGGTGGTGTCGGTCGCGGTGATCGGGCTCTACCTGTCCTTCATCATCCCGATCTTCCTGCGGCTGCGGATGGGCGACCGGTTCACCCCGGGCCCCTGGACGCTCGGCCGGCGCTACAAGCTGCTCGGCTGGATCGCGGTGGTCGAGATCGCCGTCATCTCGGTCTACTTCGTGCTGCCGATCGTCCCGGCGGGTGTGCCCGGCAACCCGGATTTCAGCTGGACGGCGGTGAACTACGCGCCCATCGCGGTCGGCGGCGTGCTGCTCGGCGTCGCCATCTGGTGGTACGCCTCGGCCCGCAAGTGGTTCACCGGCCCGCGCCGCACCGTCGATCAGCCCGAGCCCGAGCCCGCCGAGCCGTCGTAGCTGTCGGTGTAGGCTGCCATGATCCGGCCATGGAGGCGGAAGCTGTGGTACGCGCGTTGTGGGATCGCATGCAGGCCCGGGACTGGGCCGGCGTCGGCGAGGTGCTGGCCGACGACGTGGTGGTCGAGTGGCCGGTCAGCGCCGAGCGGATCGTCGGCCGCGACAACTACGTGAAGGTCAACGCCGAGTACCCGGAAGGTTGGTCGATCCGGGTGCTGCGGGTGGTGGCAGCGGGCGACACTGTGGTGTCCGAGGTGGAGGTGCCGCACGAGGGAATGGGCGTGCACCGGGTCGCGTCGTTCTGGACCGTGCGCGACGGGCGGATCGTCGAGGGGCGGGAGTACTGGACGAGCCTCGGAGCGGACCCGTCCCCGCAGTGGCGATCCGCCTGGGTCCAGCCGATGTGAGTCGCCGGGCTGTCCGCGTACCCCAGGGGTCAGATCGTGGGGCGGCGGTGGGTGAGCGGGAAGCGGAGGATGCGGTCGTCGCCGGCCGCCGGGGTGCCGCGGCCGTCGCGGTTGCTGGTCGCGACCCACAGCGCGCCGTCGGGCGCGACCTCGACGGTACGCAGGCGGCCGTAGGTGCCGGCCAGCTCCGCCACCGGTACGCCGACGCGGCCGGCGGCGTCGACGGGCACCGCCCAGAGCCGGGCGCCGCGCAGCGCGGCGACGTAGAGCGTGCCCCTGGTGAACGCGGCGCCGCTCGGGGACGCCTGCGCGGGCGGCCAGACGACGACCGGGTCGCGGAACCGGGGGTCACCGGCGACGCCCTCGGCCAGCGGCCAGCCGTAGTTGCCGCCGGGCACGATCCGGTTCACCTCGTCCCAGGTGCTCTGCCCGAACTCGGTGGCGAACAGCCGCCCCTGCCGGTCCCAGGCGAGGCCCTGCACGTTGCGGTGGCCGTAGCTGTAGACGAGTGAGCCGGGGAACGGGTTGCCGGCGGGCACGCCGCCGTCCGGGCGGATCCGCAGGATCTTGCCGTTGCGGCTGGTCAGGTTCTGCGCGCGGGCGGCCACCCCGGCGTCGCCGATCCCGGCGTAGAGCATGCCGTCGGGGCCGAACGCGATCCGGCCGCCGTCGTGGACGGGGCTGCGGGCGATGCCGCTCACCAGCACCTGCGGCGGCCGCGACGAGCCGAGGCGGAACCTGACGATCCGGATGTCGGCAGCGGTGGTGTAGGCGGCGTAGACCCACCGGTCGCGGCGGTACCCGGGGGAGACCGCCAGGCCGAGCAGACCCGCCTCGCCGCCCGCGGCCACGTCGGCGATGCGGGCCACCTGCCGGGCCGGGCGACCCGGGCGTACGCGCAGGATCGTGCCGTCGTCCCGCTGCGCGACCAGGGCGCTGCCGTCGGGCAGGAAGTCCAGCCCCCACGGCGCTTCCAGCCCGGTCGCGACGACGCGGGGACGGGTCAGGTCGTAGCCGGACCAGCCGGCGTGCAGGTCGAGCGCGACCGGGCGCTGGTGCGCGTCGGCGGGGACCGGCAGGTTCGGGCCGTCCGCGGCCGGGCGGCCGGTCGGCCGGCGGTCGGCGTGGGCGTCGGTCGCGGCCAGCACGATCGCGAGGACGGCGGCGACGACCGCGACGGTACGACGGCGCATGTGCGCTCCTCGGTTTCGCACCCGGCCTCGCCGGGGCATTGACGGTGATCCGGTTTGCCAGTAGACCTTGGTGATGGAGGCCCCTGATGAAGCAAACGCCGCTCTCGCTGGAACAGTTGCGGGTCGCCGTCACCGAGGGTGAGATCGACACGGTGGTGCTCGCCCTCACCGACATGCAGGGCCGATTGCAGGGCAAGCGGTTCCACGCGCCCTTCTTCCTCGACCAGGTGGTCACGCACGGCAGCGAGGGCTGCAACTACCTGCTCGCCGTGGACGTCGACATGAACACCGTCGACGGGTACGCGATGTCGAGCTGGGAACGCGGCTACGGCGACTTCGCCATGCGCCCCGACCTGGACACGCTGCGCCGGATGCCCTGGCAGCCCGGGTCCGCGCTGCTGCTGGCCGACCTGGAGTGGCTGGACGGCTCCGGCCCGGTGGTCGCCTCGCCCCGGCAGATCCTGCGCCGCCAGCTCGACCGGCTGGCCGCGCACGGGCTGACCGCGTACGCCGGCACCGAACTGGAGTTCGTGCTCTACCGCGACTCGTACGAGGAGGCGTGGCGGCGCGGCTACCGTGACCTGACCCCGGCCAACCAGTACAACGTCGACTACTCGCTGCTCGGCACCGCCCGGGTCGAGCCGCTGCTGCGCCGCATCCGCACCGAGATGGCCGGCGCCGGGCTCACCCCGGAGAGCGCGAAGGGCGAGTGCAACCTCGGCCAGCACGAGATCGCCTTCCGGTACGACGAGGCGGTGCGCTGCGCCGACCACCACGTCATCTACAAGAACGGCGCGAAGGAGATCGCCGCCCAGGAGGGCATGTCGATCACGTTCATGGCGAAGCCGAACGAGCGGGAGGGCAACTCCTGCCACATCCACTTCTCGCTGCGCGACGCCTCCGGCTCGTCGGCGATGCTGGGGGACGGGCCGGCGCACCTGAGCGTCACCGGTCAGCGGGTGCTGGCCGGGCTGCTCGCCACCATGCGCGAGTTCAGCCTGTTCTTCGCGCCGAACATCAACTCGTACAAGCGCTACCAGCCCGGCTCGTTCGCGCCGACCGCGCTGCGCTGGGGCACCGACAACCGCACCTGCGCGTTGCGGCTGGTCGGGCACGGGCAGGGGATGCGGGTGGAGAACCGGGTGCCGGGGGCCGACGTCAACCCGTACCTGGCGATCGCCGCGCTGGTGGCCGGGGCGGTGCACGGCATCGAGAACGAGCTGGAGCTGGCCGACGAGTGCACCGGCAACGCGTACGACGACCCGGACGCCGAGCGGGTGCCCACTACGTTGCGTGACGCGCTCGACCTGTGGCAGCGCTCGGAGGTGGCCCGGGCGGCGTTCGGCGACGAGGTGGCCGACCACTATGCCAACCAGGCGAAGGTCGAGCTGACCGCCTTCGACGCCGCGGTGACGGACTGGGAGCTGACCCGTGGCTTCGAACGTCTCTGACGCCCGCCGCCTTCCCTCCAGCCCGCGCGATCTTGCACTTGCGGCCCTCGGTGCGGGCGATACGCGGCTTTTGCCGGGGCGGCAACTGCAAGATCGCCGAGGTGAGAGGGGGAGGGGGGCGCGTGGGTGAGGTGATCTCGCCGGTTGACGGGGCGGGGATCGGGGTTGTTCCGGGGTACTCCGTGGCGGACGTGGATGCGGCTGTCGCGCGTGCCGCCGTGGCGTTCGAGTCGTGGCGTCGGGTGGCCCCGGGGGATCGGGGGCGGCTGCTGCGGCGGTTCGCCGCCCAGGTCGACGCGCACCTGGAGGAGCTGGCTCTCCTGGAGGTGCGCAACGCCGGGCACACCATCGGCAACGCGCGCTGGGAGGCGGGCAACGTCCGCGACGTGCTCGACTACTACGCGGGCGCGCCGGAACGGCTGACCGGCCAGCAGATCCCGGTGCCCGGCGGGCTCGACGTCACGTTCCACGAGCCGCTGGGCGTGGTCGGCGTGATCGTGCCGTGGAACTTCCCGATGCCGATCGCCGGCTGGGGCTTCGCCCCGGCGCTCGCCGCCGGCAACACGGTGGTGCTGAAGCCGGCCGAGCTGACCCCGCTGACCGCGCTGCGCCTGGCCGAACTGGCCCGCGACGCCGGCCTGCCCGACGGCGTGTTCACAGTGCTGCCCGGCCAGGGCAGCGTGGTCGGCGAGCGGTTCGTCACCCACCCGGCGGTCCGCAAGATCTGCTTCACCGGCTCGACCGAGGTCGGCACCCGGATCATGGCCGGCTGCGCGAACCAGGTGAAGCGGGTGACGCTGGAGCTGGGCGGCAAGTCGGCAAACATCGTCTTCGCCGACGCGGACCTGGAGAAGGCGGCGGCCACCGCGCCGTACGCGGTCTTCGACAACGCCGGCCAGGACTGCTGCGCCCGCTCCCGGATCCTGGTCCAGCGCCGGGTGTACGACCGCTTCCTGGAACTGCTCGAACCGGCCGTACGGGCGGTTCGGGTGGAGAACCCGGCCCGGGAGACGGCCGAGATGGGCCCGCTGATCTCCGCCGCGCACCGGGACCGGGTCGCCGGGTACGTCGACGGGGCGGACGTCGCCTTCACCGGCTCGTGCCCCGAGGGCCCCGGCTTCTGGTACGCCCCGACCGTGCTGCTCGCCGGCTCCCCGGCGGACCGGCACTGGCGGGAGGAGGTCTTCGGCCCGGTCGTCTCGGTGCTGCCGTTCGACGACGAGGCGGACGCGATCCGGCTCGCCAACGACACCGAGTACGGCCTGTCCGGCTCGATCTGGACCCGGGACGTCGGGCGCGCGGTTCGGGTGGCCCGCGCGGTCGAGTCCGGCAACCTGAGCGTCAACTCGCACTCCTCGGTGCGCTACTGGACCCCGTTCGGCGGGATGAAACGCTCCGGCCTGGGCCGGGAGCTGGGTCCGGACGCGCTGCACGCCTTCACCGACGTCAAGAACGTGTTCATCGGCACCGAGGAGTGATCACAGTGCAGGGACGGCTTTCCGACCGGGTGGCGGTGGTGACCGGCGCGGGCAGCGGCATCGGGCTGGCCACCGTGCGGCGCTTCGCCGCCGAGGGCGCCCGGGTGGTCTGCGTGGACATCGACGCCGACGCCGGCACCCGGGCCGCGCAGGAGGTGGACGGCGAGTTCGTCGCCGCCGACGTGGCCGACGAGACGGCGGTCCGCGACCTGTTCGACGGGGTGGTGCGGCGGCACGGCCGGGTGGACGTGTCGTTCCACAACGCCGGCATCTCGCCCCCGGACGACGACTCCATCCTGGAGACCGGCCTGGACGCCTGGGAACGGGTGCTGCGGGTCAACACCACGAGCGTGTACCTGTGCTGCAAGTACGTCATCCCGCACATGCGCCGGCAGGGCAAGGGCTCGATCATCAACACCGCCTCGTTCGTGGCGCTGATGGGCGCGGCCACTTCGCAGATCGCGTACACGGCGAGCAAGGGCGGCGTGCTGGCGATGACCCGGGAGCTGGGCGTGCAGTTCGCCCGCGAGGGCATCCGGGTAAACGCGCTGTGCCCCGGGCCGGTGGCCACGCCGCTGCTGCTGGAGCTGTTCGCCAAGGACCCGGAGCGGGCCGCCCGGCGGCTGGTGCACGTGCCGATGGGCCGGTTCGGCGATCCCACCGAGATCGCCGCCGCGGTGGCGTTCCTCGCCAGCGACGACGCCTCGTTCATGACCGCCGCGCAGTTCGTCGTCGACGGCGGCATCACCGGCGCGTACGTCACTCCGCTGTGAGCGCGAGGAGTGAGCCGGGGTTGCGAGCCCCGCAGTCGCGAACCAGGCCTGCACTGTGAGCGCGAGGAGTGAGCCGGGGTTGCGAGCCCCGCAGTCGCGAACCAGGCCTGCACTGTGAGCGCGAGGAGTGAGCCGGGGTTGCGAGCCCCGCAGTCGCGAACCAGGCCTGCACTGTGAGCGCGAGGAGTGAGCCGGGGTTGCGAGCCCCGCAGTCGCGAACCAGGCCTGCACTGTGAGGCCCGTCATCGGCATCACCGCGTACGTCGAACCGGCCGGCTGGGCGGTGTGGCGGGACGTGCCGGCGACGCTCGTGCCGCACGCGTACGTCCGGTCGGTCACCGCGGCGGGCGGCCGGGCCGTGGTGCTGCCCCCCGACGACGCGGACGCGGACGTGCTGGGGCTGCTGGACGGGCTGCTGCTGGCCGGCGGCGCGGACGTCGGCCCGGAGCGGTACGGCGAGCCGCCGGACCCGCGTACCGAGAGCCGCCCGGAGCGTGACGCCGGGGAGACGACGCTGCTGACCGCCGCGCTCGCCGCGGACCTGCCCGTGCTGGGCGTGTGCCGGGGGATGCAACTGCTCGCGGTGGCGTACGGCGGCCTGTTGCACCAGCACCTGCCGGACGTGGTCGGGCACGACGGGCACCGCCCCGCGCCGGGCGTGTACGGGTCGCACCCGGTGCGCTTCGCCGCCGGCAGCCGGGCCGCCGAGGTGATGGCCGGGGTGGACCGGGTCAACTCGTACCACCATCAGGCGGTGGCCGACCCCGGCGGCCTGTCGGTCACCGGCTGGGCCGACGACGGGGTGATCGAGGCGGTGGAGGACCCGGCGCGGCGCTTCGTGCTCGGGGTGCAGTGGCATCCGGAGAACGAGGCCGACCCGCGGCCGGTGGCCGCGCTGGTCCGGGCCGCGATGTCGGCCAGATCACACACCCGCGTTCCGTAGGTGAGGGCAGCCGAATCGGCGGTCCCGCCGACCCGGCGAGGACCGCCCGAGTCGCCCCACGGCGTCGGTTACGCCAGGATGAGGCGGAGGTAAGCAGCGTCGAACGGTACGGGTGCGTTACGTTGCTCCTCCGTCGGGGTAGTACGCGGGGACGGTCGGCGGAGATCGCCGACCGTCGTGATCATGGCCGGAGCGGGAGGCTACATGGGCTCGGCCCTGGGGGACGGGGAGGACGGTCGTTCGTCCCCGTCGGCCGGCGAGGCGTCATTCCCACCGCTGCTGACCGCGGCGTTCGCCGCCGGTGGCGAGATGGGCGAGCGGCTGCGCGGGTTCGACTGGTCGACCACCGCCCTCGGTACACCGGACAGCTGGCCCGCCGCGCTCTGCCACGCGGTGAGCACCATGCTGTCGTCCCGCGCGCAGATGGTGGTGTTCTGGGGCGAGGACCATCTGGCCTTCTACAACGACGCCTACCGGCCGACCATCGGCGACAAGCACCCGGCCGTGATCGGGCAGGCCGCACGCCGGCACTGGGCGGAGACCTGGGAGGTGCTCGGCCCGCTGCTGGACGGGGTACGCCGCACCGGCGTGCCGTACCGGGGCGAGAACCACCCCTTCGTGATCAACCGGCACGGCTTCCTGGAGGACGTCTACTTCGACGTCTCGTACGACCCGATCCGCGACGCCGACGGCACCGTCAGCGGGATCTTCTGCTTCGTCAACGAGACCACCGGCCGGGTGCTCGGCGAACGCCGGCTGCGCGTCCTCGCGGAGCTGGGCAACGAGCTGGGCGACGTGCCGGGCCTGATCGAACTGGGCGGCGCCGTCGCCCGGGTGCTCGACGCCCACCGCGCCGACGTGCCGTTCAGCGCGGTCTGGTTCCAGGGTGAGGACGGGACGCTGGTGCCGGCCGGCTGCACCGGGGTGGACCCGGCCACCGTCGCCGGCCCGCCGCCCGGACCGCCCGGCGACGGGCCGCTCACCGAGCCGCGCTGGATCGCCACCGCCGACCTGCCCGGCGCGGTGCCGCCGGACGCCGCCGATCAGGCGCTCCTGCTGCCGCTGACCGCCACCAACGAGCCGGCGGGAGTGCTGCTGCTCGGGATGTCCCGCCGGCTGCCGTTCACCGACGACTACCGCGACTTCGTCGACCTGGTCGCCGCGCAGGTCTCCCGCGCGGTGGGCAAGCAGCGGGCGTACGAGCACGAACGCGCCCGGGCCGCCGAGCTGGCCGCGCTGGACCGCGCCAAGACCAACTTCTTCGCCAACGTCAGCCACGAGTTCCGTACCCCGCTGACGCTGGTCCTCGGCCCGCTGGAGGAGATGCTCGCCGACCGGGAGCTGCCCGAGCGCTACCTCGACCGGTTGACCGTCATGCACCGCAACGGGCTGCGCCTGCTCAAGCTCGTCAACACGGTGCTCGACTTCTCCCGGCTGGAGTCCGGTCGGCTGGCCGCCCGCTACCAGCCCACCGACCTGTCCGACTACACCTCCCGCCTGGCCAGCACGTTCCGCTCGGCCACCGAGCGGGCCGGGCTGCGCCTGGTGGTGGACTGCCCGCCGCTGCCCGCACCGGTCTACGCCGACCGGGACATGTGGGAGAAGATCGTCCTCAACCTGGTGTCGAACGCGGTGAAGTTCACCTTCGACGGCGAGATCCGGGTCCGGACGCGTGCCGCCGACGGGGCCGCCGTGCTGGAGGTCACCGACACCGGCGTCGGCATCGCGCCGGAGGAACTGCCGCAGGTCTTCGAGCGGTTCCACCGGGTGGCCGGTACGCGCTCGCGTACCCACGAGGGCACCGGAATCGGGCTCGCCCTGGTCCGCGAGCTGGTCGAGATGCACGGCGGCACGGTGACCGCGCACAGCGTCGTCGAGCGGGGCACCACGTTCACGGTGACCTTGCCGTTCGGGTACGCGCACCTGCCCGCCGACCACGTGGCCGCGCTGTCCCCGGTGCCGCCGAGCGAACCGGAACAGGCCCGGCTGTACGTCGCCGAGACGGCGCTCTGGACTGACGAGGTGGCCCGCCCCGCCGGGCTGCCGGAGCCGTCCGGCACGCCGGGTGGCTCCGGCCGCGTCCTGTTCGCCGACGACAACCCCGACCTGCGTGAACACGTCGTCCGGCTACTCTCCCCGGCGTACGAGGTGGTGGCCGTGCCGGACGGCGTGGAGGCGTTGCGGCTGGCCGTCGAGACCCCGTTCGACCTGGTGCTGACCGACGTGATGATGCCCCGGCTGGACGGCTTCGGGCTGGTCACCGCGCTGCGGGCCGCGCCGGCCACCCGGTACGTGCCGATCGTGCTGCTCTCCGCGCGGGCCGGCGCCGCCGAGGAGGTCGCCGGCCTGTCCACCGGGGCCGACGACTATCTGACCAAGCCCTTCTCCAGCCAGGAGCTGGTGGCCCGGGTCCGGGCCAACGTCGAACTGGGTCAGTTGCGCGGGCAGATCATCCGCCGGCTGCGGGCACTCGCCGACGCCGCCGTGGAGATCAACACCGCCCGGTCCACCGCCGAGGTGGTCCGGGTGGCCGCGCGGCACGCGCTGCGCCTGGCCGAGGCCGGACGCGTCCGGGTCACCGCCACCGGGGCACGCCACGAGGAGGACGCCGGCGGCGACCTGCCCGCCGAGCCGACTGTGGTGCTGCCGCTCACCGGCACGTCCGGCGAGCAGCTCGGCGAGCTGCGGGTGTGGCGCCGGGAGGGCGGCGGCACCGAGGAGGCGGCGCTGGCCGAACTGGCCCGGCTGATCGGCGTACGGCTGGAGAACGCCCAGCTCTACGAGGCCGAGCACCACATCGCCACCACGCTCCAGCACAGCCTGCTGCCGCGTACGCTGCCGCAGTTGCCCGGCGCGGTGGTGGCCAGCCGCTACCTGCCCGGCAGCGCCGACGTGGAGGTCGGCGGCGACTGGTACGACGTGATGGCCACCACCGACGACGACCTGGTGCTGGTCATCGGCGACGTGGTGGGCAAGGGTGTGCGGGCCGCCGCGGCGATGGGCCAGCTCCGCAACGCGCTGCGGGCGTACGTCCTGGAGGGCTACGACCCGGGCGAGGCGCTGACCCGGCTCAACCGGCTGGTCCACTCCGTCGGCAGCGGCTCCTTCGCCACAGTGGTCTGCCTCGGCTTCTCCCCGCGCACCGGCCGGATCCGGTACGCCAGCGCGGGTCACCCCTCACCCCTGCTGATCCGAGGAAACGACGTGGCGTTCCTGCACGACCGGGCCCTCGGACCGCCGATCGGGGCGATTCCCGGCACGGCCTATCCGACCGCCGAGGGGGAACTCGCGCCGGGCAGCCGGCTCCTGCTCTACACCGACGGCCTGATCGAGGACCGGTCCGCGGGCATCGACGCCGGGCTGGGCCAGTTGCGGGCGGACGCGACGGCGCGCGCCGGGCACGTGGCCGACCTGGTCGACGCCGTCATGGCGCGGGTGGCCGGGCGGTCCCGGCACGACGACGTGGCGGTGCTCGCGCTGGAGGCGGCCGAGCTGAACCGCTTCGCGCTGCGCCTGCCCGCCGACCCGACCCGGCTCAGTGTGCTGCGCAAGCGGCTGGAGGACTTCCTCGTCGCCCACCACGTCGGCGAGACCGACCTGTTCGACCTGACGGTGGCGGTCTCCGAGGCGGCGGCGAACGCGATCGAGCACCCGGTCGACCCGATGGACCCGACGATCGAGGTCGAGGTGACGATCGCCGGCCGTACGGTCACCGCGACGATCCGGGACAGCGGACGCTGGCGGGAGTCGAGCGGGTCGAGCTTCCGGGGACGCGGGCTGGCGCTGATCCAGGCGCTGGGGGAGATGACAGTGACCCGTACCGCGAACGGCACCGAACTGACGCTGCGCCGCCGGCTGACCGACTAGCCGGCCAGCCAGTCCTGTTCGCCCAGGCCGGAGATGTCCAGCACGCGGCGGACCTGCGGGGACGGCAGCACTGTCAACGCGTCCGGGAACCGCTGGGCGAGCCGGACCACCGCGTGGATGGCGGCCGAGTCGAAGAAGGTGACCGCCCGCAGGTCGAGCGTGAGCCGCTTGGCGGGCTCGCGGAGCGCGGTCTGGAACATGGTGTCGGCGGTCGCCATGTCGACCTCCCCGGTCACCTGGACGCGCAGATGGTCGCCGTCGACCTGCGCGGTCACGGAGAAGACGGGCGCCGCGCCCCCTTGATCCACGGAGCAACAATGGCACAGCGTTTGCGGCGCGGCAACAACCTGCCCGGCGGGCCTGTGGCGGGGGGCACACCGGCCCCGGCGATAGGCTTGCGCCATGACCGTCCGTGCGCCGCTGACCCCCGGCACGCTCTCCCCGTGGCGAGCGGTTCCCGCCCACATCCCGCGTCCGGAGTACGTGGGTAAGAAGCGCCCGCTCCAGTGGCGCGGCTCGCACGTGCAGACGCCGGAGACCATCGAGAAGATGCGCGTGGCGGGGCGTCTCGCCGCCCAGGCCACCCAGCTCGCCGGTGAGCACTGCAAGCCCGGGGTGACCACCGACGAGATCGACAGGGTGGTGCACGAGTTCCTCTGCGACCACGGCGCCTACCCGTCGACGCTCGGCTACCGGGGCTTTCCCAAGTCGTGCTGCACCAGCATCAACGAGGTGATCTGCCACGGCATCCCCGACACCACCGTGCTCCAGGACGGCGACATCATCAACGTCGACGTGACCGCGTTCCTGAACGGCGTGCACGGCGACACCGACGCCACGTTCTGCGTGGGCGAGGTGAGCGAGGAGGCCCGCCTGCTGGTCGAGCGGACCCACACGGCGATGATGCGCGGCATCAAGGCCATCGCCCCGGGGCGGCAGATCAACGTCATCGGCCGGGTGATCGAGTCGTACGCGAAGCGCTTCGGCTACGGCGTGGTCCGCGACTTCACCGGGCACGGTATCGGCGAGGCGTTCCACAGTGGCCTCTACGTGCCGCACTACGACAGCCCGCGCCCCACCGACGTGATGGAGCCCGGCATGACGTTCACCGTCGAGCCGATGATCACGCTCGGCACCTACCAGTACGACATGTGGGACGACGGTTGGACGGTGGTCACCAAGGACCGCAGGTGGACGGCCCAGTTCGAGCACACCATCGTCGTGACCGACGACGGCTACGAGATCCTGACGCTGCCGTGACCGAGACCCCGGCGGCGCTGCGCGAGGCGCACCACGCGGACGTCTCCGGCGGCTGGCTGCGTCCGGCCGTCTTCGGCGCGATGGACGGGCTGGTCACCAACATCGCGCTGATTGCCGGTGTGGGCGGCGGCGGGGTGTCCCCGCGCAGCGTGGTGCTCACCGGTACGGCCGGCCTGGTGGCCGGCGCCATCTCGATGGGCCTCGGCGAATACACGAGCGTCCGGTCCGCGAACGAGCAGGTCGCCGCCGAGGTGGCCAAGGAGCGGCGCGAGCTGGAACGCCACCCGGAGGCCGAGGCCCGCGAACTCGCCGACGCCTGGGTCGCCCGCGGACTGCCCCGCGAGCTGGCCACGCAGGTCGCCGAGGCGGTACGCGCCAACCCGGAGGAGGCGCTGCGCGTACACGTCCGGGAGGAACTGGGCGTCGACCCCGACGACCAGCCCAGCCCGTGGGCCGCCGCGATCTCGTCGTTCGTCTGCTTCTCCGTCGGCGCGCTGGTGCCGCTGCTGCCGTACCTGCTCGGCTTCACCAGCCTCTGGCTGGCGCTCGCCGTCGGCGGCGTGGGACTTTTCGTCGCCGGGGCGATCGTGGCCCGGTTCACCAACCGCGCCTGGTGGCGCAGCGGCCTGCGGCAGTTGCTGCTCGGCGCGCTGGCGGCCGGCGCGACCTACCTGATCGGCGCGCTGATCGGCGTCGGCGGCGGCATCGGCTGACGCTGAACCGTCCGCGACCGTCAGCCGTCGGCGAGCTGTCAGCCGGACAGCAGGTCGTCGATGGTGCCGTCGACCGGCCGCCCCCGGGCGGCCAGTTCCTCGGCCTGGCGGGTGAGCGCCGCGCCCACCTCGGTCATGTCCGCCCCGGCCAGCCCGGTACGCCGCACCGCGTCCCCCGGGTCGCGGAAGTAGGTGCGGCTGAACAGCCCCTGCACTGTGGCGGCGGCCAGCCGCGCCTCGCCGAGCATGAGCAGCGCCTGATCCGTCTCGTACCACTCGGCCAGCCGCAACGCGCGGGCGTGCGCCGCGCTGCCCCGGTACCACGCCTGCCGGGCTGCCCCGGTGAACTCCGCCGGCCGGGCCCGTGCCAGCCGCGCCAGGTGCTCGTCGCGCAGTTTCGGCAGCCATCCGGTCGGGTCGTGCAGGGCACGGGTGGTGACGTACCGGTCCGCGGCCAGCGGCCAGCGGGACGTGATCGTCGTCGCCCGGCGCAGGTAGTCGTCCGCCGCGGCCACCGTGAGGTCGACGAGCACCCCGTCGACCCGCCGGGTGGCGGGCGGCGGTCCGGCGCCCGGCCGGTAGGTGACGACCAGCAGGCCGACCTCGCGGTCCCCGCCGTCGTCGTCGCCGTGCGCGAGCGGACCGTGTACGGCGACCGCCAGCACGTCGGCCGGGAACCGCCGCAGGACGGCGTCACCGACCCGCTCGGCCACCTGCCACCGTGGGTCGTCCGGACGCCGCTCGGCGTCTCGTTCGCCGGCCAAGGCCACCGCCAATCCGCAATGTCGTCAGTTCCAGTTGTACGACTCGTACGAGCTGTACGCTTCAGGTATGACCGAGCCTGCTGCCGAGCTTCCGATCTCCGACGCTCGCGAGAATCTCGCAGATGTCGTATCACGTGCTCACTACGCCGGCCGCATCACCTACGTCACTCGTCGCGGGCAGCGGCTGGCTGCCATTGTCCCGGCGGACATCGCCGAGGCGATCGAACGCGCCGAGGACGCGATCGACGTAGAGGCCGCGCGAGCCGCCCTGGCCCGTCTGGATGCTGGTGAGTCGCCGGTCTCTCTCACTGACCTACGGAAAGAGCTGGGCCTGTGAGCGGGCGTACACCGTCCAGCTACACGGTCAGAATTGAGCGCGCCGCCGCCAAGCTCCTCCGCAAGCTCGACCGTCCGGTGCAGGCTCGCCTCGTCGGCGCGATCGCCGATCTCGCGGCCGAACCCCGGCCCGCCGGTGTCAAAGCGCTCGCCGGGCATCCGGGCCTCCTACGCATCCGCGTCGGCTCCTACCGCGTGGTGTACACAGTCCGCGACGAGGAACTGATCGTGCTGGTCGTGCAGCTCGGCCACCGCAGCGACGTCTACGACGCGCTCTAGCTCTAGCGGGGCGCGGCGAGCGCTCAGGTGGCCGATTCGCTCTTCGGGACCAGGCGGAACACGCGGATCTCGCGGCCACCGGCCCGCTCGACGTACGTGCGGTACGCGGGCCACTCCTGCACCAGCCGCTGGAACAGCCGTTCCCGTTCCTCGCCGGCGACCTGCTCGGCGGTGACCGGAATCCGGCGTCCCTTGACGTCCACCTTGGCGGCCGGGTCGGCCATCAGGTTGAACGTCCAGGACGGCTGGTGCTGCTGCCCCCAGTTCGAGCCGATCACCACGTAGGCGTCGCCGTCGGGGACGTACACGAGGGGGTTGCTGCGGGGCTTGCCAGAGCGGCGGCCGGTGGAGGTGAGCACCAGTGTGGGCACGAGCCCGAAGGCGACCACGCGACCCTTCGTCATCCGGCCGACCAGGCGGTCGGCGGGGACGAGCAGGCGCATGGTGGCGCCGAACCAACGCTGGTGACCGAGACGGCGGGTGAGGGATCCCAGGGCGGACACCCGACCAGTGTGCCGCCCATACCGCGCCCCGTCACCCCTCGTCCGGTCAGTCCGCCCCAAGGTCGACTCCATCTCGCCGAAGTGGTGGCATCCACCCCACCGTGATGCCGCCACTCCGGCGAAATGGTGTCGATCATGGCCGGGCGCCGGGCGGGCCGGCTCAGTCGAGCCGGCGTTCGATCGGCAGGCGGGACCGGGTGAACAGCGCCGCGCCGCCCATCGCCACCAGCGGCACCACCACCAGCGCGGCGAGCGTCACGCCGGGCACCGTCACCGGGTACGGCGGCTGCACCGGCCAGGACTCCGCGTACCGCTGGTTGAGCGCGGCCAGGACGACCACGGCGGAGCCGAGCCCGGCGACGATGCCCAGCGCCGAGCCGAGCACCGCGATGACCCCGGCCTGGCAGAGGGACAGCAGGCGGCGTACCCGGGGATCGGCGCCGACCGCCGCGAGCGTGGACAGGTCCCGGCGGCCCTCGGCCGCGGCGAGGCCGGTGGCGACCGCGGCGGCGCCCAGCGTGATCACCCCGGAGGCCACTGCGAGCAGGAGCAGCATCGGGCGCTGGTCCGACGGCGGGTCGGCGGTCGCCACCTGCGCCGACACGGGCACGATGTCGAACAGCTCGTCGGTCAGCAGCTCGATCTGCCGGTCGGTGGGCGAGCCGGCGGTGTCCAGCAGGTACCCCATCGGCACGGCGGTCAGGCCGAGCGTGCCCGCGGCGACGGGGGAGAGGACCAGCCGGTCGACCGGAAGACCGCCGTGCAGCACGTACGCGGGCAGGAGCCGCCCGGTCGGCGGGCCGCCGGAGTTGTCGTTCACCTCCACCCGGACCTGCCCGTCCACCACCCGCCGGGGGTCGGTGACCACCACGCCACCGGTGGCGAGCGTCCGGCGCGCGGCGGCCAGCTCGTCGTCCGGCGCGCCGGTGAGCGCGGCCAGCGCGCCGCCGTTGTCCACGAGCGCCGGCAGGTAGACGTCGACCGGCTCCTGAAAAGGGCTGACGCAGCGCGGATCCCGCCGGGCCGAGTCGGGGACGGCCTGCTCGGAGGAGGTGTACGGGCAGCGCTGCTCGGGCGGAACGAGCGCGTACGCGGTGCAGTCGTTCTTGTCCCGGACGGTGCCGGCGCAGCCGGGGACGGCGACGGATGCCACGGTGGCGTCCGGCAGGACCGTGCGGGCCCGGTCGGCGACGACCCCGGCCGGCGGCGGGACCGCCGGGGTGTCACCGGAGTAGGTGAGCAGCACGTTCCCCGGCGGAAGGCCGGGCTGCCAGAGCTCCCGCGACCGGGTCTCGTCGCTCGCCACGTAGACGCCGAGCGCGACGCTTCCGGCGACCGCCGCCATCACCGCCGAGATGGCGGGCGCGGCCGAGGACCGGTTGCGGCTGGCGTCGCGCAACGCGAGCCGCGGGGTAAGCGGCAGCAACCGGCCGGCCCGGCCCAGGACGCCGACCAGCGTCGGGGTGCACAACACCAGCCCCAGCTCGCCCAGGGCGACGCCGGCCAGCACGCCGGTCTGCGAGGTGCGGCCCGCGGCGAACGCGGCGATCGCGGTCCCGGCGGCGGTGAGCGCCACCCCGGCCAGCAGCCAGCGGCGGCGGGGCCGGGCCGCGTCGCGCCGGCCGGCCAGGCCGGTCGCCACGTCCTGCCGGGCCGCCGTCCAGGCCGGGGCCATCGCCGCCAGCACCCCGGCCAGCACCGCCGTCGCGGCGATCGCCACCAGCGCGGCCGGGAAGATCCGGTACGCCCCGAGGCGTGCCCCGACCAGGTACTGCTCCACGAGCGGCCGGCCCGCGAACGCGGCGCCGATGCCGAGCACCAGGCCGAGGGCGGCCCCGCCGGCGCCGAGCACCACCCCGTCGGCGAGCACGATCCGGCGCAGGTGGGCGGCGTCGCCACCGGCCACCGCGACGAGCGCGAGATCCCGCCGCCGGCGCCGGACGCTCACCGCGAAGGCCGGGCCGACCAGCAGCACCACCTCCAGCAGGCCCAGCCCGCCGACCACCCCGACGACGCCGGCCTCGTCGGCGTCCGGCATGTTCATGCCGCGGGAGAACTCCTGCCGTCCCGGCAGCGGGTCGCGGACGACGACCTGGACGCCCTGCGTGTTCAGCCGGTCGACGAGCCCCGGGTCCAGCGGGCCGGGCAGGTCCACCAGCCAGGTGTCGCTGCCGCCCGCGCCGTCCGGGGTCACCCCGGGCAGCGTGACCACGTCCCCGAGGTTGTCCGGATACTCCACCACGCCGACCACGCGGTACGTGGTGCCGTCGATGCCGCGTACCGGGTCGCCGATGCGGGTCTCCAGCCGGCGCAACGCCGGCGGGCTGACCGCGATCTCGTCGGGGCGTACCGGCGGGCGGCCGTCGCGGACCCGCGCCAGCGGCCGGGTGAGCGGGTCGGTCAGGTCCACGGCGCGCGCGTCGAGCGTCTCGACGTGCCGGCCGACCCGGGTCGAGAACGTCATCCACCAACGCGTGCGGGCGGTTCGGCTGCCCTCGGGCAGCAGCGCGCGAACCTCCTCGGCGGCCGCCGGACGGGTCCGGGAGATCCAGTCGCCCTCGACCGGCCAGGCCGACTCGCCCCAGGCGTCCTGCGTCACCGGCGTCAGGCTGTCCCAGCGCAGCGCGACGTCGCCACCGCCGAGCTGGCGCTCGATGCGCTCGGCGCGGGTCAGGTCACCCATGTCGTAGCTGACCGCGGCGAAGCTGAGGCCGAACACCGGCAGCGCGATCATGACCAGCACCAGCAGCGTGCGCCGCCGGGACCGCCGCGCCTCCCGGCGGGCGATCCGCAGCGCGGTCCGCCACGATCCGCGTACGGCGGCGAGGCGGCCGCCGCTCACCGGCTGCTGCCGCTGAGCAGGTGCTCGACGCCGATCAGCGGGGCGGTCGAGTCGACCATCACCCCGTCGCGCAGGAAGACCACCCGGTCCGCCCAGCCGGCGTGCCGGGCCTCGTG
Source organism: Micromonospora sp. WMMB482 (assembly GCF_019038635.1). Lineage (NCBI taxonomy): Bacteria > Bacillati > Actinomycetota > Actinomycetes > Micromonosporales > Micromonosporaceae > Micromonospora > Micromonospora sp. WMMB482. The sequence continues at coordinate 3,961,006 of NZ_JAHOPD010000020.1, forward strand.
GGTGACCAGCACCCCTGCTGCTCCGGCGTCCACCCGGCGCCGCAGCAGATGCAGCACCGCCTCGCCGGTCTGGGAGTCCAGTGCTCCGGTCGGCTCGTCGGCGAGGACCAGGCGGCGTTCGCCGACGAGAGCCCGGGCGATGGCGACCCGTTGCTGCTGGCCGCCCGACATCTGGTCCGGGAAGCGGTCGGCCAGATCCTCCAGGTCGACCTCGCGCAGCGCGGCCAGCGCCAGCTGGCGGGCCGCCCGCACGCCGGTGCCGTCCAGTTCCAGCGGGAGCGCCACGTTCTCCACGGCGGTCAGGCTGCCCAGCAGGTTCAGATCCTGGAAGACGTACCCGATCCGGCGGCGGCGCAGCCGGGCCAGCCCGCGGGCGGACAGTCCGGCCAGCGCCTCGCCCTCGACCACCACCTCGCCGCCGGTGGGCCGGTCCAGGCCGCCGGCCAGCGCCAGCAGCGTGGACTTGCCGGACCCGGAGGGGCCCATCACCGCCACCAGCTCACCGGCCCGCACGGTCAGGCTCACGCCGCGCAGCGCGTGCACGGCGGCCTCACCGGCGCCGTGGGTCCGGCGTACGTCCCGTAGTTCCAGCACCCCGTCGATCGGGTCCATCAGCGCCTCCCGTTCCGGGTCACCGGCGGGCTTCGTCGCCGGCCCGGTCCACCGCCTCGGGGTGGTCGACCGCCCGGATCGGCGCCGGGCGGTGCCGGACCAGGCTCGTCTCACAGTGGTCGAGCCACCGCACCTCGGCCTCGGTCTGGAAGATCATCGCGTCCAGCACCAGCCGCCAGGGTAGATCCTCCGGCTTGTCGCTCGTGTACTTCAACCGGGTGAACTCCTGGAGCGCGCGCATGGTGGCGGTGCGCTGGGTCTGCACCACCGACCGCACGTCGACGCCCGGGGTGGTCAGCGCCAGCGCCAGCTTGATCGACAGCTCGTCACGGGGCCGGTCGGCGCGGCTGATCGGCGTGGCGAACCACAGCGCCAGGTCCGCCCGTCCGGCGTCGGTGATCTCGTACGGCCGCTGCCCGCTCTCGTTCTCCGGCAGCGGGCGGACCAGGCCGTCACGTTCCAGCCGCGCCAGCGTGGTGTAGACCTGTCCGATGTTCAACGGCCAGGTCGACCCGGTGGACTCCTCGAACGCGGCACGGAGCTGGTAGCCGTACATCTGGCCGCGTTCGAGCAGGGCGAGCAGGCCGTGACGGATGGACATGACCGCGAGTATGCATACCTGGTATGCGCTATGCAACCGGAGGGTTCCGCCGGGTGACCGGCGTCGCGCTCAGGCCGGGCGGCCCGGGAACGGAACGGTGACCGGCGTCACGCCCGCCGTACGCCGCCAGCGGGTGGCGCGCAACGCGCAGTCGGTGAGCGCGGCGAGCGCCGTGTTCCGGTCCGCGCCCGTGGTGTGCGCCAGCGCGGACCGCCAGTGCCCGGCCGTCCGCTCCTCGATCTCCACCGCCAGGCGCAGCGCGCTCGCCCGGTCCGTCACCGGGTAGGGCAGCGCGTACCCGGCCCGGTCGGCGGGCACCTGCCCGGAACCCTCCGCGAGCTGGAGCAGCAGCGCGTCGCGGCGGGACCGGTGGGCCGCCTCGGCGGCACGGGCGGCCGTACGTGCCGCCTCGGTCAGGTGCACACCGATCACCCCGTACGCCCAGATCGCCGCGTACTCGGCGGCGAGCGCGTCGGCGAGCGCCGAGGCCGGGCCGGTCGTCGGGTTCGCGCTGAGCCAACCGGGCATGAACTCACGGCCCTCGCTCCGCTCGGTGCGTTCGTTCATTTGAGGGCCTCCACGTGGGTGGCCCGCGCGGCGGCGATCGAGCCGAGCAGCGCGGCCCGCTCGGCCGGCGCGGCGGCGCACGCCCTGGCCGCGTTCGTCCGGCCCTCCTGCTCGGCCCGGCGCAGCTCGGTGAGCGCGGCGTCGGGTGCGGGCGCGCTCGCCGAGCCGGCGGACTCCGGAGCGCCGGAGGGTGCCGGCCGGCCGATCACGCGGCGTAGCTCCTCGGCGTGCGCCCGGTGCGCGTCGGCAATCGGGGTGAGCCGGTCGGCCAGCGCCGGAGCGGCGGTGGCGGCGGCCCGGTAGCGGGCCTCCAGCGCGAGCGCCTCGGCGGCGAGCGGCTCCAGCGCGTCCGGCTCCGGCGGCTCCTTGTCGCGGTCGAAAAGATCACAACCGGTCAGCGGCACTGTCGCACCGCCGAGCGCCACGAGCCCGCCGACACGCAGCAGCCAGCGCCGGGAATGCCCCGTTCTGACCTGGTCGGATGGTGTTCTGCCGATCCCCACCTGACAGAGTCAACACCATCCGCGCCGCCTCGTGGAGCAGGGTCTCGGTGCGCCGCCGGGCCCGTCGACGGCCACAAGCGTTACGCTCTGCGCAACCACCGGGCGCGGACGCCCCGGTGGCGCGCCGGTATGGCGGGCCGATCGCCCGCACCGGCCCGGGACAACACGGCCCGCGGGTCGTGGCAACAGCAGGAGAGGTGCGCGCAATGACGCAGCGTGGCCGTGCCACCCGGTCGACGGGGCCCGCCGGGCGGCCCCGCCGGTCCGACGGGCCCCGCGGCACGGACCGGAGCGGCGCACCCCGCGGCGACCTCGCCGCCCGCCGCAACCGGCTGCGCGAGGTGATCGAACCGGTCGTCACCGCTGCCGGTTACGACCTGGAGGACCTCTCCGTCTCCCGCGCCGGCCGGCGGCACGTGGTCCGCGTGATCGTGGACGCCGACGGCGGGATCAACCTGGACGCCGTGGCGGACGTCTCCCGCGCGGTCTCGGCGGCGCTTGACGCGGCCGAGGAGGCCGGCGGCGACATCGTGGCCGGCGAGTACCAGCTGGAGGTCAGCTCGCCCGGCGTGGACCGCCCGCTCACCCTGCCCCGGCACTGGCGGCGCAACGCCGGACGGCTGGTCAAGGTCACCGTCCGCGGCGACGCGGGGGACCGCCAGCTCACCGGCCGGATCACGGCCGCCGACGACGAACGCGTGGTGCTGGAGACCGACGCCGGCCCCGCCGAACACCCGTACGCCGAACTCGGGCCCGGCCGGGTCCAGGTGGAGTTCAACCGCCTGGACGACCTGGCCGACGAGGACCTCGGTGACGACACCGACGACGACGAAGATCTGGAGGACGAGGAGAGGTGAACATCGACCTCGCGGCGCTGCGCGCCCTGGAGCGCGAGCGGGAGATCCCGTTCGACACGATCCTCGCGGCGATCGAGACCGCGCTGCTGACCGCCTACCGGCACACCGACGGCGCCGAGGCGCACGCCCGGGTGGAGATCGACCGCAAGAGCGGGGCCGCCTCGGTCTACGCGCAGGAGCTGGACGCCGACGGCACGGTGACCCGGGAGTGGGACGACACTCCGCACGACTTCGGGCGGATCGCCGCCATGACGGCCAAGCAGGTGATCCTCCAGCGGCTGCGGGAGGCCACCGACGAGGTGCACTTCGGCGAGTACGTCGGCCGCGACGGTGACCTGGTCACCGGCGTGGTGCAGGCGCACGAGACCCGCCGGGAGAAGGGCATCGTCAGCGTCGACCTGGGCAAGCTGGAGGGCGTCCTGCCGCAGTCCGAGCAGGTTCCCGGCGAGCGGTACGAGCACGGTGAGCGGATCCGCTGCGTGGTCGTGCACGTCGCCAAGGGCATGCGCGGCCCACAGATCACGCTGTCCCGCTCGCATCCCGGGCTGGTGAAGAAGCTGTTCGCGCTGGAGGTGCCGGAGATCGCCGACGGCACCGTGGAGATCGGCGCGATCGCGCGTGAGGCAGGTCACCGTACGAAGATCGCGGTGCGTTCGACCACGTCCGGCGTCAACGCCAAGGGCGCCTGCATCGGCCCGATGGGCCAGCGGGTCCGCGCCGTGATGAGCGAGCTGCACGGCGAGAAGATCGACATCATCGACTGGTCGGACGACCCGGCCACCTTCGTCGGCAACGCGTTGTCGCCGGCCAAGGCGCTGCGGGTCGAGGTGGTCGACCTGGCCTCCCGTACCGCCCGGGTGACCGTCCCGGACTTCCAGCTCTCGCTCGCGATCGGTCGGGAGGGGCAGAACGCCCGCCTCGCGGCCCGCCTGACCGGTTGGCGCATCGACATCCGGTCCGACGCGGAGGCCACGCCACCGCAGAGCCGGGGCGGAGCTGATCACGTACCGGAGCCGGGCGGCGCGATCTCGGGAAGCTAGGGGTAGACTTTCTCAGTGGTACGACGCGCGCTGCCGGAGCGCACCTGTGTGGGCTGCCGGAAACGAGCGCCGGCCAGCGAGTTGTTGCGGATCGTCGCGGTTGGTGACGAGGCTGGTCACACCAGTCTCCGGCCCGACCCGGCCCGCAGACTGCCGGGTCGGGGAGCGAACATGCACCCTGATCCGGCCTGCTTCGCGCAGGCGGTGCGACGCCGCGCCTTCGGGCGGGCACTGCGCCTCACCGAGGTCCCCGACCACGGTGCGCTTGCGGAGCACGTCGACGCGCAACCCCCGACGACCGGTCAACCCGACCGGTCGAGGGTCGCTAGCAAGGTAGGACGACCGACATGAGCACACGATGAAGTCCCAGAAATGACCAGGCTTCAAGTGCACGAGTGAGGTCGCTGCGGGTGCTGCCCGCACGACCTCGGAGTGAGGAGTGCAGTGGCAGGAAAGGCCCGCGTACACGAGCTTGCCAAGGAGCTCGGGGTCGAAAGCAAGACCGTTCTCGCCAAGCTCAAGGAGATGGGCGAGTTCGTGAAGTCCGCGTCCAGCACCGTCGAGGCGCCTGTCGCCCGGCGGCTGCGTAGCGCGTTCGTAGCCGGTTCGTCGGCGCCCGCCGGCCCGCCGGCTGCCGCGCCCAGTGGCCCGGCACCGACCCCGACGCCCACCCCGACCCCGGGTGCCCCCCGGGTCTCGGCCAAGCCGATGCCGCCCCGGCGTCCGGCCGCGCCGACCCCTGGACCGAAGCCCAAGGGCCCGGTCCCCGGCCCGCCGCAGCCGGCGACTCCGGTCGCCAAGCCGGCGAGCGCGCACGACATCGAAGTGGCGGCCGCCGAGGCGCGTGCCGCCGCGCTCAAGGCTGAGCAGGAGGCCGCGGTCAAGGCCGCCCAGGCCGCCCGTCAGCAGCAGCGCGAGACCGTACGCCGGGAGCCCCCGGCCGAGGGCGGTGCTCGCCCGGGTCCGCGTCCCGGCCCGAACGCCATGCCGCCGCGTCCGGGTTCCCCGGCCGCCGGTCGTCCCGGCGGTCCGGGTCAGGGTCAGGGCCCCGGTGCCCGGCCCGGCGGTCGTCCGCCGGCGCGTGGCGCCGGTAACAACCCGTTCGGCATCCAGGGCGGCCAGCAGCAGCGGCCCCCGGCCGCCGGTGCGGGCGGTCCCCGTCCCAGCCCGGCCGGCATGCCGCCGCGGCCCAGCCCGGCGTCGATGCCGCCGCGGCCGAGCCCGGCCTCGATGCCGAGCCAGCGTCCGACCACCGGCCGTCCCGGCGGCCCCGGTGGCGGTCGTGGCGGCCCCGGCGGCGGCGCCGGTCGTCCCGGTGGCGGTGGCGGTGGCTACCGCGGTGGACCCGGTGGTGGCGGCGGTGGCGGTGGCTACCGCGGCGGTCCCGGTGGTGGCGGCGGTGGCGGTGGCTACCGCGGCGGCCCCGGCGGCGGTGGCGGTGCTCCCGGCGGTGGTTTCCGTCCGGGTGGTCCGGTCGGCGGCGGTGGCCGTCCCGGCGGTGGCGGCCGTGGCCGTGGCGGTGGCGCGGCGGGTGCCTTCGGGCGTCCCGGCGGCCGGCCGACGCGCGGTCGCAAGTCCAAGAAGCAGCGCAGACAGGAGTTCGACAACCTGTCGGCCCCGACCATGTCCTCGGGCGCGCCCCGAGGTCAGGGTCAGGTCGTCCGGTTGTCCCGTGGCGCCTCGCTGTCGGACTTCGCCGACAAGATCAACGCCAACCCGGGTTCGCTGGTCCAGGAGATGTTCAACCTGGGCGAGATGGTGACGGCGACCCAGTCGTGCTCCGACGAGACCCTGCAGCTGCTGGGTGAGCACCTCGGCTTCGACGTGCAGATCGTCAGCCCGGAGGACGAGGACCGCGAGCTGCTCGCGCAGTTCAACATCGACCTCGACGCCGAGGTCGCGGCGGACCGCCTGGTCAGCCGTGCGCCGGTCGTGACCGTCATGGGTCACGTCGACCACGGTAAGACCAAGCTGCTCGACGCGATCCGCAAGGCGAACGTGGTGGCCGGCGAGGCGGGTGGCATCACCCAGCACATCGGCGCCTACCAGGTCCACGTCCCGCACGAGGGCGAGGACCGGGCGGTGACGTTCATCGACACCCCGGGTCACGAGGCGTTCACCGCCATGCGTGCCCGTGGTGCCCAGGTCACGGACATCGTGATCCTGGTGGTCGCGGCCGACGACGGCGTCATGCCGCAGACCATCGAGGCGCTCAACCACGCCAAGGCGGCCGAGGTGCCGATCGTGGTCGCGGTCAACAAGGTCGACAAGCCCGAGGCGAACCCGGACAAGGTCCGCCAGCAGCTGACCGAGTACGGCCTGGTCGCCGAGGAGTACGGCGGCGAGACCATGTTCGTCAACGTGGCGGCCAAGCCCGGCATCGGCATCGAGGAGCTGCTCGAGGCCGTGCTGCTGACCGCCGACGCGTCGCTGGAGCTGACCGCTCCGATCGACGGGCCGGCGCAGGGTGTCGCGATCGAGGCGCACCTGGACAAGGGCCGTGGCGCGGTGGCGACCGTGCTGGTGCAGAAGGGCACCCTGCGTGCCGGTGACTCGATCGTCGCCGGTGGGGCGCACGGCCGCGTCCGGGCCATGCTGGACGAGAACGGCAAGCCGGTCGACGAGGCCGGTCCGGCCCGTCCGGTCATGGTGCTGGGTCTGACCACGGTGCCGGGTGCGGGTGACACCTTCCTGGCGGCCGAGGACGACCGCACCGTGCGGCAGATCGCCGAGCAGCGGCAGGCACGGAGGCGGGCGGCGTCGTTCGCCAACTCCCGTGGCCGGGCCACTCTCGAGACGCTCATGGAGCAGCTCAAGGAGGGCGAGAAGACCTCGCTCAACCTGGTGCTCAAGGGCGACGTCTCCGGTTCGGTGGAGGCGCTCGAGGACGCGCTGTTCAACCTCGACATCCCGGAGGAGGTCCAGCTTCGGATCATCCACCGGGGCGTGGGCGCGATCACCGAGAGCGACGTCATGCTCGCGAGCGCCTCGTCCGAGGCGGTCACGATCATCGGCTTCAACGTGCGGGCCTCGAACAAGGTCCGCGAGATGGCCGACCGCGAGGGCGTGGAGATCCGGTACTACACCGTCATCTACCAGGCCATCGAGGAGATCGACGCCGCGCTCAAGGGCCTGCTCAAGCCGGAGTACGAGGAGGTCGAGCTGGGCACCGCGGAGATCCGCGACGTCTTCCGCTCGTCCAAGATCGGCAACATCTCCGGCTGTATCGTCCGGTCCGGCCTCATCCGCCGCAACGCCAAGGCGCGGCTGCTGCGGGACGGGGCGGTCGTGGCGGACAACCTCACGATCAGCTCCTTGAAGCGGTTCAAGGACGACGCGACCGAGGTCCGCGAGGGCTTCGAGTGTGGTCTGACGCTGGGCGGCTACAACAACGTCCAGGTCGGCGACGTCATCGAGACGTTCGAGATGCGCGAGAAGCCGCGCGCCTGACGACCACGCGTACGACCGGCCGGCGGCCGGGGCCCTCGGGCCCCGGCCGTCGCCGTTTCCGCAGGCTGCGACAATCTCCGGCGTGATCCGGTACGCACTGCTCCTCGCCCCGTCCGCCAACCGCGTCTACGCCGGCGCGGCGGCCCGGCTGGCCCGTGCCGAACTGGCCGTGTTCGCCGGTTCCGGCGTGCTCGGCGTCGTACCGGCCGGTCCGGAGGTGACCGGGATCGGCGGGGTGGAGTACCTGACGTTCACCACCGCCGAACCCGGGCTGGGCGAGCGGGACCTGGCCCACCTGGCGAACCTGTCGGCGGCGTACGCGCTGTTCGAACGGGTCGGCGACGACCTGCTCCGGCCGGTGCCGCTGCGCCCGCTGGCCCGGTACGACTCCGACCTGATCACCATTCCGAAGTACTCCGGCAAGACCAACGAGCAGTTCACCCGGCTGCTGCTCAACGTCACGGTGCTCGCCTCCGCCGCCGCGCCGCGGATGCTGGACGGGCCGGTGGTGGTGCTGGACCCGCTCTGCGGCCGGGGCACCACGCTCAACCAGGCGCTGATGTACGGCTACGACGGCATCGGCATCGAGCGCGACGGCAAGGACGTGGACGCGTACGCGGCGTTCCTGCGTACCTGGCTGCGCCGCAAGCGGCTCAAGCACACCACCGACTCGACGTCGGTGCGCCGGGACCGCAAGCTGGTGGCCCGCCGGTTCGAGGCGGTGCTCGCGCCGTCGCGGGACGAGCACCGGGCCGGTGCCACCCAACGGGTGACGGTGCTGCACACCGACACCACCCGGGCCCGCGAGGCGTTGCGTCCCCGGTGCGCCGACGTGATCGTCACCGACGTGCCGTACGGGGTGGCGCACGGCAGCCGTACCGACCAGGGGTTGTCCCGCAGCCCGCTGGAGCTGCTCACCGCCGCCGTGCCGGTGTGGCGGGAGCTGCTGCGCCCGGGTGGCGCCCTCGGGCTGTCCTGGAACACGCACGTGGCGCCGCGGGCGCAGGCGGAGGCGGTGCTGGCCGACGCCGGGCTGCGGGTGCTCGACGGTCCGGGCTTCGGTGACTTCGCGCACCGGGTCGACCAGGCGATCGAGCGGGACGTGCTGGTGGCGGTGGCGCCTTAATCGCGTGCCGGGGCGCGCCGCCCGGCGTACCGTTGCTCGCCGTGTATACCGGAACCGCACTGTTCGACCTGTTGCTCCCGGGTGACTCCCGGTCCCTGAAGGCCAAGCGGTCCTACGTCCGGCCGATCGTCGCCGCGCTGCGCAAGTTCGAGGTCTCCGCCGCCGAGGTGGGGGCGCTGGACCTGCACGGCCGGGCCGAGATCGGGGTGGCGGTGGTGGCCGCCGAGCCGGCTCACGTCCGCGAGGTGCTCGACTCCTGTGAGCGGCTGGTCGCCGCCCGCCCGGAGACCGAGCTGCTGTCGGTCCGCCGCCGTCTGCACGGCGCGGACGACTGACGGCGCGTCGCGCGGCACTCCCGGCCGTGCCGCGCGACGCCCGGCCGGGCGCGGGTAGTGTTCTTCAGCGTTGAGCGGTCGGACCCGGCGGCGCCCACGCGCCCGCCGTCTCCGGCCGACGGCCCGGATCGCCTGGTGATCCGGCGTCGTCATCGGTAAAGGTGATCCCGGAGGTGGGGGACATGTCGGATCCGGCCAAGGTACGCAGGCACGCGGAGCGCATCCGGGAACTCGTCGCGTCGGTGGTGCGCAGCCAGATCAAGGACCCCCGGCTCGGCATGATCACGATCACCGACGCCCGGATCACCGCCGACCTGCGTGACGCCACCGTCTTCTACACGGTGCTCGGCGACGCGGCGGCCCAGGCGAGCACCGCCGCGGCGCTGGAGAGCGCCAAGGGCATGCTGCGCAGCACCGTCGGCAAGGCGCTCGGGCTGCGGCACTCGCCGACGCTGACCTTCGTCCTGGACGACGTGCAGGACCAGGTCAAGCACATCGACGACCTGCTGGCCGCCGCGCGTACCGCCGACGCCGAGGTGCAGCGGCTGGCCGCCACGTCCTCGTACGCGGGCGACGCCCAGCCGTACCGGGTCGAGGAGGACGACGAGGAGGGCGAGGACGCCTCGGCCGACGACGAGGGCGACGACGAGCCGCGCGCCGGCGAGCGCCGGTGACCGAGGCCGCCGGGCCCACCGAGACCGCGTGGGCGGCCGCCGTCGCGGCGGTACGCGATCTTCCCGCCGGCGCGCGGGTGCTGCTGATCTGCCACGTGAACCCGGACGGGGACGCGCTGGGCAGCATGCTGGGCTTCGGGCTGGGCCTGCGCCGGCTGGGCGTACGCGATCTCCAGGCCACCTTCCCCGGCCCGCCGGAGGTGCCCGAGCCGTTCCGGTGGATGCCCGGGGTGGACCTGCTGGTGCCGCAGGACGAGGCGTACCCGGCGCCGGACCTGGTGATCTGCTTCGACGCGGCGAGCGAGTCCCGGCTGGGCGACCTGGCCGACCGGCTGGACACGGCGGGCACGTCGCTCGTGCTCGACCATCACGCCTCGAACAGCGGGTTCGGCCGGATCAGCCTGGTCGACCCGCACGCCGCCGCCACCTCCGTGGTCGCGCTGGAGCTGCTGGACCGGCTCGGTGTGACGCTGGACGCGGAGATGGCGACCGGGCTGTACGTCGCGCTGGCCACCGACACCGGCTCGTTCCGCTTCGAGGCGACCACGCCGGCCGTGCACGAGACGGCCGCGCGCCTGGTCGCCACCGGCATCCGGCCCGGTGACATCTCCCGGCGGGTCTTCGACACCCGCCCGTTCGGCGCCGTCCGCCTCTTCGGCGAGGTGCTCGGCCGGGCCACGCTGGAACCCGCGGCCGCCGCCGGGCACGGCCTCGTCTGGACGTACGCCACCCGCGACGACCTGGTCCGCCACGACCAGCCCGCGTACGTGCTGGAGGCGCTGATCGACTCGGTGCGCTGCACCGCCGAGGCGGACGTGAGCTGCGTGGTCAAGCAGGCGGGCGACGCCGAGTGGGCGGTGTCGCTGCGCAGCAAGGGCGCTGTGGACGTGAGCCGGGTGGCGGTGGCGCTCGGCGGCGGCGGGCACCGGTTCGCCGCCGGTTTCACCGGCCGGGGTTCCCTCGACGAGGTGGTCGGGTGGATCCGTGCCGAGCTGGCGACCGGCGCGGTGACCCCGATGGCGTGAGGCGCCCGGTTAAGGCGATTTGTCCTTCTGGTCCGGTCGATCCGGTGCGGCGACGATCGGAAGTGTGAGCCGATCGGCGCGTTTTCGGGGGATCACGACGCGTGCCGGGCTTTCCGCGGTGCGTCACCCTGGGGACAATCGGGTGATGGATCATCCCCGCGAGCTCACCGTCGAGGCGCCCCGGGCCTGGGACCGGCCGGTCGTCTCCGTGCCGGTGCTGATCTGCCTCTCCCTGGTCGGCGGCCAGTTGCCGTCCTTCTCGACCGCGGCGAACCTCTACATCCTCACCACCGGCGGGGGGTTGATCTGGGTCGGCCTGAACAACCGGGTGCCCCGGCGCCCGGCGCCGCGCCGGCTGCCGTCGGTCGCGCTGTGGTGGCTGGTCCCGGTGACCGTCTTCGGTGTCTTCGAGGGGGCGACGTTCGTGATGGCGGCGGGTGACGACTTCCCCACCTTCTCCCGGCTGGCCGATCCGCTGCTGGAGGACAACCTGGCCCGCTCGGCGGCCTGGTTCGCGTGGCTGTCCGCGTTCTGGGGACTGGTGCGCCGATGATGCGGGCTCTGGCGATCGGCGGGTTCGCAGTCTCGATCGTGCTGTTCGCCGTGATCGAGTGGGCCGCGCGCCGGGAGGGGTCGCGGATCCCGTCGCTGGCCGACATCTGCGCGTTCGTGATGCGGTACGAGGTGGGTCCGGTGCCGGTCGGCCGGATCGGGCTGTTCGGCTTCTGGTGGTGGCTGGGCTGGCACTTCCTGGCCCGCTGACCGCCCTCGCCGAGCCGGGACGACGACGTTGATCTTTCCGCATTTCGGGAACAGTGGGCAGTATCTGGAAAGTGAACGTTAATTTGGGTGCGGGACCGGCGCTTCGCGGCGCTGGTCACGGGCGGTGGTGCCGCACCCGGCTCCGCCTCCCTCCAGGGTCAGACCGACCCGGGCTCCCGCTGCCAGGCGAGCCGCTCCGGTGATCCCGGACCGCTGCCGGGCGCTCAGCCGCCGACGACCTCCGGTCGGGCGCGACTCGCTGTCGCGCCGAGCCGGAGCGCCGGGCGCCCGTAGGACCGCCACGTCCGGCGGTCCGCACCCTGGAAGGACCTCAGATGCCCAGCAAGCGCAAGCCGCAGAACGAGACCACCACCGACGAAGCGCGCGAGCAGATGCGCCGCGCGCTGCAGACCTCGATGGACACCCGTCAGTGACGGACGCCGTTCGGCGGTGACGCCGGCCGGGCCGCGCGCGCGGTCCGCCGTCGACGTCACCGCCGCGCGGGAACCCGCTCCCGCGCTACCGTCGCCCGGTGCGACGCATTCTCGTGGTCGGCAGCTCCGGTGCCGGCAAGAGCACGCTTGCCGGTGAACTGGCCCGGCGACTCGATCTGCCGCTGATCCACCTCGACCGGCACCACTGGCGTTCCGGCTGGGTCGCCCCCGCCGTCGACGACTTCCGCGCCGCGGTGGCCGCGCTCGCCGCCCGCCCGGCCTGGGTGATGGACGGCAACTACGCGAGCACGCTCGACCTGCGGCTGCCCCGCGCCGACCTGCTGGTGCTCTGCGACACCTCCCGGCCGCGCTGCCTGACCCGGATCGTGCGCCGCCGGTGGGCGCACCGCGCCGCACCCCGTCCCGACCTGCCCGAGGGCTGCCCGGAACGCCTCGATCTCGGCTCCCTGCGCCACGTCTGGCGCTACCCCCGAGACTCCCGGCCCCGGGTCTTCGCCGCGCTCGCCGAGCACGCCCCCGAGCTGCCGGTACGCCGTCTGCGCGGGCGGCGTGACACGGCCCGCTTCCTGGCCGGTGCGGGTAAGTAGTCGCCCGCCTTGCGGACCTTACTGAGAGCGTGCCAGGATCGGCGGCGATGAGCACCACTGCCGCCCCCGCCGTCACCGCCTCGCCGCGGCGGATCGCCGCGCTCGCGCTACCCGCCCTCGTGGTGCTGGCCGCCGAGCCGCTCTACGTCCTGGTCGACACCGCGGTGGTCGGCCACCTCGGCCGGGTGCCGCTGGCCGCGCTCGCAGTCGGCGGCACGGTCATGACGCTCACCGCCTGGGTCGGCACCGTCGTCGCGTACGGCACCACCGGCCGCTCGGCCCGCCGCTTCGGGGCGGGGGACCGGGCCGCCGCGGTGGCCGAGGGCGTCCAGGCGTCCTGGCTCGCCCTCGCCACCGGAGTGCTGGTGGCGGTCGCCATCGGCATCGGCGGCGGCGCGCTGGCGCGTACCCTCGTCGGCGGCCCCGGCGAGGTGGCCGACGCCGCCGCCGGATGGCTGCGGGTCGCGGCGCTGGGCGCGCCCGGCCTGCTGCTCGCCGCCGCCGGCAACGGCTGGCTGCGCGGCATCCAGGACACCCGCCGCCCGCTGCTGTTCGTGCTCGGCCCGAACCTGCTCTCCGCGGTGCTCTGCCCGCTGCTGGTCTATCCGGCCGGGCTCGGCCTGGTCGGCTCGGCGGTGGCGAACGCGATCGCGCAGACGCTCTCCGGTGTCCTGTTCGCGGCGGCGCTCGTGCGGGAGCGGGTCTCGCTGCGGCCCCGGCCCCGGGTGATCGGTCAGCAGCTAGTGCTCAGCCGTGACCTGCTCGTGCGGGGCGTCGCGTTCCAGGCCAGCTTCCTGTCCGCCACCGCCGTCGCGGCCCGCTTCGGCGCCGCCGCGGTGGGCGCGCACCAGATCGCCGTACAGCTGTGGTTCTTCACGGTGCTGGTGCTCGACGCCCTGGCCATCGCCGCGCAGTCGCTGGTCGGCGCCGCGCTCGGTGGCGGCGACGCGCCAGGCGCACGGTTCCTGGCCCGCCGCATCGCGCTGCTCGGCGGCCTGTGCGGCGTGGCCTTCGCGGTGCTGATCGCCGCCGGCGCCGGGCTGGTGCCGTCGTGGTTCAGCTCCGATCCGCAGGTACGCGAGCAGGCCATGACCGCCTGGCCCTGGTTCGTCGCGCTCCAGCCGATCGGCGGTGTGGTGTTCGCCCTCGACGGGGTGCTGATCGGCGCGGGCGACGTGCGCTACCTGCGCAACCTCACCATCGTGTGCGCGTTCGGCGGGTTCCTGCCGGCGATCTGGCTGGCCTACGCGTTCGACCTCGGGCTGGGCGGGATCTGGGCCGGGCTGACGCTGTTCGTGGTGCTGCGGCTGGCCGGCCTGCTGCTGCGGACGCGCTCCGGCGCGTGGGCGGTGGTCGGCGCGGTGCGCTGACGCCGGTCAGCAGGGCTGGAACGAACCGGCGCCACCCATCCACGGCTCGACCACGAAGAAGCCCTCGCCCAGCCGGGCGCAGTCGACGTTGTTCGTGCTCGCCTGCGCGGAGACGAGCCAGAGCCCGCGCTTCGCCGCCGGCAGCCCTTCGGAGTGGGGAACCTCCCAGACGACCCGGTCGCGGATGGTGGCGATCCCGGCCCGGCCGGGCGTCGTCCGCGGCACGTCGAACGCGTACATCCAGACGTACTCGGTGGTGATCCGCAGGATCGGCCGGCCGTCGTCGCCGGTGACGGTCCGGTAGCGCATCTCACCCCGGACCCGGATCTCGTCGGCGCTGTCCTGCGAGCCGATCCGGGTGGCGTAGTTCAGGAACGACGAGTCCTCGAAGTCGGTACGCAGCTGAGCGCGCGAGGCAGGCGCAAGAAGCGCCAGGAACGGTTCCGTGTCGCCGAGAATCATGGACAGGTCGAGCCGGGCCTGGATCACCGCGGCCCGGACCTGGGTCAGCGCCGCGCCCACCTCGCGGGCGGTGAACGGCGGTCGCGCCGCGGCCTGCGGTAGCACGATCCCGGCCTCGCCGACCGCGAAGTCCGCGCCGAGGGTGCCCGCGAAGAGGTTGCGCGGCTCGCCCACCCGGCTGAGCGGGACCGGCGACGGGCTGGCCTCGGCCGAGGCCGCGGCGGCGGTGCCGCCCCGCACCCGGTCGACCGTGACCCGGCCGAGCACGGCCGTGCCGCCGATCAGCGCCAGCGCGAGCACCACCACGAGCGCGACGTGGCGCTTGCCGCGCTGCCGGGACCAGACCAGGCGGAACCGCTCGGCCCGGGTCAGCGGCACCTGCGCGTCCGCGCCTGTCATCCAGCTCGGTAGCTGGACCTGCTCACCCCGGGTGGCGACGGCGTAGGGGTCCGGGCCGGGGGGAGAGGTTCCGTTCTCGGTGCTCATGAGGCGTCCCAGGGAGTGCAGGGGGCGGGCAGCGCATGATCATCGCACCCGGAGGGCTGGCGCGCTGCCCCGTGCCTGCGCCGGTCAGATCCGCCCCTGCCGGATCGCCCAGGCGAGGTAGAGCATGCCGACCACGAGCAGCGCCGCCGTCACCGCGACGAACACGAACGACCCGATCGCGGCCACCGTCGGGTGCCGCTCGCCGAACCGGGTCCGGCCCTGCCAGGCCCACATCCGGCGCCGCGCCGCCGCCAGCGCCGGTACGCCGTCGACGAGGCCGGACAGGCGGCGGCCGAGAGTACGGCGGGGCGGCTCCGGATTGCGCATCCAGTCCGGCAGGTCCACCCGGGCACGGTGGGGTGGCGGGGGCGGGGCGTCGCTCATCGAAGGCTCCTACAGCGGGGCGGCGTGGTGAGGCAGGCGGGTCAGCAGGTGTCCGGCAGGTCGACCGTCTTGTCCGGGTCGAAGACCGCGTCCGGGTCCGGGTCGGCCGGCCCGCCGAACGACGGCTTGCCGAGCGCGAGCAGGCCCTTGTCCAGCGCGGCGCAGTCGATGTTGGAGGAGTACGAGTCGGCCCGCTCGATCCACAGCCCGGCGGAGGCGGTGGTCACGTCGGCCGGGTGCGGGATGCTCCACCTCACCGTGTCGTGCACCACCACGACGCCGTCGCCCGGCGCGGGGCTGGTGGTGGGGAACGCGTACGCCCAGACGAAGTTGGTGGTCACCTCCAGGATGCGGATGCCGTCCCGGTCCTTCGTCGCGCGGTAGCTGATCCGGCCCTTGACCCGGGGCTGGTCGGCGGTCAGCCGGGCGCCGGGGGCGAGCCGGGTCGCGTAGGTGCCCGCCTCGCCGGTGGGGAAGTCGTCGCGCACACCGGCCCGCGCGTCCGGGGCGAACTGCCGGACCAGCCGCTCCGGATCCTTCGCGGTGAAGAACGTCCGGTCCAGCCGGGCGGTGACCAGGGCCTTGCGAACCTTGGCCAGCGTGTCGGCCACCTGCTTCTCGGTGAACGGGCCGGTCCGCTTGGCCCGGGGCAGCGCGATCCCCGCCGCACCCTCCGGGAAGCCGGCCGCCGGGGTGCCGTCGAACGGACCGGCCGCCGGCGGCGGAGACGCCGACGAGGACGCCTGCTCACCGACCGGCAGGCTCACCGTGGGGTGTTCGGCGGCCGGCTCGCGCCAGCGCTGGAAGCCCTGGTAGCCGAGGCCGCCGACGAGCCCGAAGAACGCGAGCAGCGTCACCACGACCGCGCCGCCGAGCAGCTTGCCGGAGTGCCCCCCGAGCGCGATCCGCAGCCGGTCCGCGCGGCCGGGCGGCACCTCGGGCGCGGGCTGCCGCAGCCACTCGGGCACCCGTCCCAGCGTGTCCTCCGGCGGCCGGGCGGCGGAGTAGGGGTCGGGGACGGAACGGTGATCGGTCATCGGACTTCCCGGGCAGACGGGGCGCTGGCGCACGATCTTGACACCCGGCCGAAGCTGGACGGTATCCCCCGCAGGGCCGATCACCGCCGTCTGGCAGGCTTGGCGGTCGTGAGCACAGACGGTCTGATCGTGGTCGACAAGCCCGGCGGCATGACGTCGCACGACGTCGTGGCCCGCATCCGGCGGCTGGCCCGTACCCGCCGCGTCGGCCACGGCGGCACGCTCGACCCGATGGCCACCGGCGTCCTGGTGATCGGGGTGGGCCGGGCGACCCGGCTGCTCACGTACGTGATCGGCGCCGGCAAGAGCTACGCCGCGACGATCCGGCTGGGTCAGTCCACCGTCACCGACGACGCCGAGGGCGAGGTGGTCGCGACCACCCCGGCCGGCGCGGTCACCGACGACGGGATTCGCGCCGCGCTGGCCGCCCTCACCGGGGAGATCGACCAGGTGCCGAGCGCGGTCAGCGCCATCAAGATCGACGGGCGGCGGGCGTACAAGCGGGTCCGCGACGGCGAGGCGGTCGACCTGCCCGCGCGCCGGGTCACCGTCTCCCGGCTGGACGTGCTGGCCATCCGCCGGGACAGCCCGGACGTGGTGGACGTGGACGTGGACGTGACCTGCTCGTCCGGGACGTACATCCGGGCGCTGGCCCGCGACGCGGGCGCGGCCCTCGGCGTCGGTGGTCACCTCACCGCGCTGCGCCGGACCGCCGTGGGCGGCTTCACGCTGGCCGAGGCGGCCACGCTCGACCAGCTCGAGGAACGCGCGCCGGACGTGGTGAACCTGCCGCTGGACGCCGCCGCCGAGCGGTTCTTCCCGCGCCGGGACGCCACCGCCGACGAGACCCGGGTGCTGTCCCACGGCGGGCCGCTGTCGCCGGCCGGCATCACCGGACCGTACGCCGTCTTCGACCCGGCGGGCGGGCTGATCGCTATCGTCAGCGAGCGGGACGGCCGGGCCCGCGCGGAGATCGTGCTGGCCCCGGCCTGAACGGCGCGCGGGCGGACAGGGGGAGGAGCGGCATGCAGCGGTGGCGGGGGTACGAGGCGGCACCCGGCGGCTGGGGACGCTCGGTGGTCACCATCGGCGTCTTCGACGGTGTGCACCGGGGGCACCAGGCGACCATCGGTCACGCCGTGGCGCGCGCCCGGGAGCTGGGCGTCAAGTCGGTGGTGGTGACGTTCGACCCGCACCCGGCCGAGGTGGTACGCCCCGGCTCGCACCCGGCGGTGCTGACCGAGCCGGCCCGCAAGGCCGAGCTGATCGAGGCGCTCGGCGTGGACGTGCTCTGCGTGGTGCCGTTCACAGTCGAGTTCTCCCGGCTCCCACCCGAGGCGTTCGTGCACGACGTCCTGGTCGCGCACCTGCACGCCGCGCTGGTGGTGGTCGGCGACAACTTCCGCTTCGGGCACCGGGCCGCGGGTGACGTGCCGCTGCTGGAGCGGCTGGGCCGCACCTTCGGGTTCGCGGTCGAGGGGGCGCCGCTGGTCGCCGAGGCGGGGACCGTCTTCTCCTCCACGTACATCAGGTCCTGCGTCGACGCGGGCGACGTGGGCGCGGCGGCGGCGGCGCTCGGCCGCCCGCACCGGGTGGAGGGCGTGGTGGTCCGCGGCGACCAGCGCGGACGTGAGCTGGGTTACCCCACCGCCAACCTGCTGACCCACAGGTACGCGGCGGTGCCCGCCGACGGCGTGTACGCGGCCCGCCTGGTGCGCCGCGACGGCGAACCGCTGGCGGCGGCGGTGTCGATCGGCACCAACCCGACGTTCTCCGGCCGGGAGCGGCGGGTGGAGGCGTACGCGCTGGACTTCACCGGCGACCTGTACGGCGAGCGGCTGGCCCTGGACTTCGTGGCGCACCTGCGTGAGCAGCGGACGTACGACGCGATCGAGCCGCTGGTGGCCCAGATCGCCGAGGACGTGGAGCGCACCCGCCGGGCGGTGCTCTGACCCGCGGGGGCGACCTTGACCGGCCGTCCGGCCCGAGGGCTGGTAGGCTGGCGGAGACGTCGGCTGACCGACGGGGGCCTCGCGTGCCTGCACGACGCCGCGGGTGCGAGGAACCGGTCCGTTGCACCGGTCACCACGACCGCTCCGGACCTCATCGAATGACCCACGAAACAGGGAGAACATGGCGCTCGACCAGGAAGCCAAGGCCAAGATCCGCCAGGAGTACGCGACCGCCGAGGGCGACACCGGCTCGCCCGAGGTGCAGGTCGCGGTCCTGACCAAGCGGATCGCGGAGCTCACCGAGCACCTGAAGGTGCACAAGCACGACCACCACAGCCGCCGTGGGCTGCTGCTGCTGGTCGGCCGGCGCCGCCGGCTGCTGAACTACGTCCAGAAGAAGGACATCAACCGCTACCGGTCGCTCATCGAGCGGCTCGGCCTGCGCCGATGACCTGACGGGGGAGTGGCCG
This sequence comes from Micromonospora sp. WMMB482, assembly GCF_019038635.1. NCBI lineage: Bacteria > Bacillati > Actinomycetota > Actinomycetes > Micromonosporales > Micromonosporaceae > Micromonospora > Micromonospora sp. WMMB482. The sequence continues at coordinate 3,979,761 of NZ_JAHOPD010000020.1, forward strand.
CCTGGCCGCTCCCCCGTTCCGGTACCACCGAAGAACCCGGCCGCGCGACACCCGAGAGGGAGCCGGTCAGCACCGGTCTCCGGTAGTGGCCCCCGGGAATCCCGGCACGACGCCGGCCACCCCGGGCGCTTCGATCGAAGACCGGCCGCCTGAGCAGTTCCCGTGTCGTCGGCCGACGACGCGAAGGAGCACCACAGCACATGACCGAGACCAACCTCGGCACCGAATCCCGCACCGCGGTGATCGACAACGGGGCCTTCGGCACCCGCGAGATCACCTTCTCCACCGGCCGTCTGGCCCGCCAGGCCGCCGGCTCCGTCGTCGCCCAGCTCGGCGAGACGGTCGTCCTCTCCGCCACCACCGCCGGCAAGCAGCCGCGGGAGTCGTTCGACTTCTTCCCGCTGACCGTCGACGTCGAGGAGCGGATGTACGCCGCGGGCCGCATCCCCGGCTCGTTCTTCCGCCGCGAGGGCCGGCCCAGCGAGGACGCGATCCTCACCTGCCGGCTGATCGACCGGCCGCTGCGCCCGTCGTTCGTCAAGGGCCTGCGCAACGAGGTCCAGGTCGTCGAGACCGTGCTGGCGCTCGACCCGCAGCACCCGTACGACGTGGTGGCGATCAACGCCGCGTCGATGTCGACCAAGCTCTCCGGCCTGCCGTTCTCCGGCCCGATCGGCGCGACCCGGGTCGCGCACGTCGACGGCCAGTGGGTCGCCTTCCCGACCCTGGAGGAGCTGGAGCGGGCCACCTTCGACATGGTCGTGGCCGGCCGCACCCTGCCGGACGGCGAGGTCGCGATCATGATGGTCGAGGCCGAGGCCACCCCGAACGCCGTGACCCTGATCTCGGGCGGCGCCACCGCGCCGACCGAGGAGATCGTGGCCAGCGGCCTGGAGGCCGCCAAGCCGGCCATCCGCGAGCTGTGCCGGGCGCAGAGCGAGCTGGCCGAGGTGGCCGCGAAGCCGGTCGCCGAGTTCCCGGTCTTCCTGGACTACTCCGACGACGCGTACGACGCGGTGGCCGACGTGGCCCGCGCCGACGTCACCGAGGCGCTGAAGATCGCCGGCAAGGCCGACCGCGAGGAGGCCCTGGACCGGATCAAGGCCAAGGTCGCCGAGGAGCTGACCGGCCGGTTCGAGGGCCGCGAGAAGGAGCTCTCCGCCGCGTTCCGTTCGCTGACCAAGTCCGAGGTCCGCAACCGGGTGCTGCGCGAGCAGGTCCGCATCGACGGCCGCGGCCCGCGCGACATCCGTCCGCTGACCGCCGAGGTCGGCGTGCTGCCGCGGGTGCACGGCTCGGCGCTGTTCGAGCGCGGCGAGACCCAGATCCTGGGCGTCACCACGCTGAACATGCTGCGCATGGAGCAGATGGTGGACACGCTGTCCCCGGAGAACCGCAAGCGCTACATGCACAACTACAACTTCCCGCCGTACTCGACCGGTGAGACCGGCCGGGTCGGCTCGCCGAAGCGGCGCGAGATCGGCCACGGCGCGCTCGCCGAGCGGGCGCTGATCCCGGTGCTGCCCTCGCGCGAGGAGTTCCCGTACGCCATCCGGCAGGTCTCCGAGGCGCTCGGCTCCAACGGCTCCACCTCGATGGGTTCGGTCTGCGCCTCGACGCTGGGCCTGCTCTCGGCCGGTGTGCCGCTGAAGGCGCCGGTCGCCGGCATCGCCATGGGCCTCATCTCCGACGAGGTCGACGGCAAGACCCAGTACGTGACGCTGACCGACATCCTCGGTGCCGAGGACGCGTTCGGCGACATGGACTTCAAGGTCGCCGGCACCCGTGACTTCGTCACCGCGCTCCAGCTCGACACCAAGCTGGACGGCATCCCGTCGGACGTGCTGGCCGCCGCGCTCCAGCAGGCGCACGAGGCCCGGCAGACCATCCTCGACGTGATGCAGCGGGCCATCGAGGCGCCGGCCGAGATGTCGGACTACGCCCCGCGGGTGACCACCGTCAAGATCCCGGTCGACAAGATCGGCATGGTGATCGGCCCGAAGGGCCAGACCATCAACGCGATCCAGGACGAGACCGGCGCCGAGATCTCCATCGAGGACGACGGCACGATCTACGTCGGCGCCACGAACGGCCCGTCCGCCCAGGCCGCGGTGGACCGGATCAACGGGATCGCCAACCCGACGCTGCCGAAGGCCGGCGAGCGGTTCCTCGGCACCGTGGTGAAGACCGCCGCGTTCGGCGCCTTCATCTCGCTGCTGCCGGGCCGCGACGGCCTGCTGCACATCTCCAAGGTGGGCGACGGCAAGCGGGTCGAGAAGGTCGAGGACTTCCTCAACGTCGGCGACAAGGTCGAGGTCGAGATCGCGGACATCGACGCCCGCGGCAAGATCTACCTGGACAAGGTCCGCCCGGAGGGCGCCGAGGCGCCGGCCGCCGCCGAGGGTGGCGACCGTCCGTCCGGCCGGGACCGCGGCGGCGACCGCGGCCCGCGTGACCGGGGTGACCGGGAGCGCCGCTCCGAGGGTGGCGAGCGCCGCTCCGAGGGTGGCGAGCGCCGCTCCGAGGGTGGCGAGCGCCGCTCCGAGGGTGGCGAGGGCGGCGGCGAGTCCCGTCCGCGCCGCCGGACCCGGCACAGCTGATCCACCGACCGGCCCGGGTGACGTCCGCGTCACCCGGGCCGGCCCACGGCTCCAGGTCGCCTGCGCGAACTGGAGCCGTCGTACGTCCCGCCGATCCTCGTCACCCCGGAGAGCAGGTTCTCGTGAGTTCGTCAGTCGCCTCGACGGGACGGGGGGTGGCGCCGACCGGTTCGGCGGCCCGCGCGGTCACCCGGACGCTCAGCGACGACCCGCTCGGCGGCACCGTCCGCCGTACCGTGCTGCCCAGCGGGCTGCGCGTGCTCACCGAGGCGGTCCCGGCGATGCGCAGCGTGTCGTTCGGCATCTGGGTGGCGGTCGGCTCGCGTGACGAGACCGGCACGCAGGCCGGTGCCGCGCACTTCCTGGAGCACCTGCTGTTCAAGGGCACCAACAAGCGCAGCGCGCTGGAGATCTCGGCGCAGATCGAGGCGGTGGGCGGCGAGACGAACGCCTTCACCACGAAGGAATACACCTGCTACTACGCCCGGGTGCTGGACGAGGACCTGCCGCTGGCCATCGACGTCATGTGCGACCTGGTCGCCGACTCGGTGCTGGCCCCCGCCGACGTGGAGACCGAACGCGGCGTCATCCTCGAAGAGATCGCCATGCACGACGACGAGCCCGGCGACGAGGTGCACGACCTGTTCGCCCGCGCCGTCTACGGCGACCACCCGCTGGGCAGGCTCATCTCCGGCACCGAGGAGACTGTCACGCCGATGACCCGGCGGCAGATCCAGGGCTTCTACCGCCGCCGCTACACCGCGCCGCAGATCGTGATCGCCGCCGCCGGGAACCTCGACCACACCGCCGTGGTCAAGCTGGTCCGGCAGGCGGTGCGCGGCACCCCGCTGGACACCGATCCGGCGTCACCGGCGCCGCAACGCCTTGCCACCCCGGCGGTACGCACCAAGCCGGCCACCACGCTCGTCGAGCCGAAGGAGAGCGAGCAGGCGCACGTCATCCTCGGCTGCCCGGGGATCGACCGCACCGACGACCGGCGGTTCGCCCTCGGCGTGCTGAACAACGTGCTCGGCGGCGGCATGTCCAGCCGCCTGTTCCAGGAGATCCGGGAGCAGCGCGGCCTGGCGTACTCGGTCTACTCGTACGCCAGCCAGTACGCCGACAGCGGCGTGTTCGCCGTCTACGCCGGCTGCGCGCCGGGCAAGGTGGACGAGGTGCTTGACCTGACCCGCGCGGAGCTGGCGCGGGTGGCCGCCGAGGGGATCACCGAGGCCGAGCTGGCCCGGGGCAAGGGGATGAGCAAGGGCTCGTTCGTGCTCGGGCTGGAGGACACCGGCTCGCGGATGAGCCGGCTCGCCAAGGGGGAGCTGCTCTACGGAAACCTGATGCCGGTGGACGACCTGCTGGCCCGGGTGGACGCGGTGACGCTCGACGACGTGAACACCCTCGCCGCCGACCTGCTCGGCCGGCCCATGTCGCTGGCCGTGGTCGGCCCGTTCGACTCCGGCAGCTTCGCGGCCACCAGCTGAGCGGCCCGCCGGTCCGCCGGACCACGCGCCGGGCGCTGGGATAGGTTGTGGCCCGTGACTGAGCAGCAGAAGACGGCGGCCCGGGTCGGTGTGCTGGGTGCCCGGGGCCGGATGGGCACGGAGGTCTGCAAGGCGGTCGAGGCCGCCGCCGACCTGGAGCTGGTCGCGGCCGTCGACCAGGGCGACGACCTGGACGCGGTGGCGCGGGCGGGCGCCGGTGTGGTCGTCGACTTCACCACCCCCGACGCGGTCATGGACAACCTGCGCTGGTGCGTCGAGAACGGCGTGCACGCGGTGGTCGGTACCACCGGCTTCACCGAGCAACGGCTCGCCGAGGTGCGGGGCCGGCTCGCGGACCGGCCCGGCGTGGGCGTGGTGATCGCCCCCAACTTCGGCATCGGCGCGGTGCTGATGATGCAGTTCGCGGCGCGCGCCGCCCGCTACTTCGAGTCGGTCGAGATCGTCGAGCAGCACCACCCGCGCAAGCTGGACGCGCCGAGCGGCACCGCCATCCACACGGCCCGGCTGATCGCCGCCGCCCGCGCCGACGCCGGCCTGGGGCCCGCGCCGGACGCGACCCGCGACGAGGTGCCCGGTGCTCGCGGCGCCGACATCGACGGGGTACGCGTGCACGCCGTCCGCGCCACGGGCCTGGTCGCCCACCAGGAGGTGCTGTTCGGCACCACCGGGGAGACGCTCACCATCCGGCACGACTCGTACGACCGGGTGTCGTTCATGCCCGGCGTGCTGCTCGCGGTCCGGGAGGTCGGCCGTCGCCCCGGTCTGACAGTCGGCCTGGACGCCCTGCTCGACTGACCCGTCGCGGGCCTGCTCCGGCCTCCGCGGAAACCGTTTCGCCTGGTCGGAGGCGTGAACCTAGGCTGTCTCCATGATCGATTACGGACATTCCGACCGCACCGGCCGCCGGGTGACGCTGCGCCCGGTGGACGACGACAACTGGCGGGCCGTGGCGGACGTCGCGCCGCACGACGACCAGCGCGCCTTCGTGGCCGCGCTGGCCGCCCGCTACCTGCTTCTCACCGAGCGCTCGGACGTCTGGAACTCGCTGGCCGTCCACGCCGACGAGACGGTCGTCGGCCACGTCATGTGGGGCGTGGACGACGACGGGTCGCGCTGGATCGGCGGCATGGTGATCGACGCCGCCGAGCAGGGCCGGGGCCTGGGCCGCGCCACCGTACGGACGCTCACGGATCGGCTCGCCGAGGCGGGTGAGCCGATCCGCCTGAGCTACCACCCCGACAACAAGCCCGCCGCCGCCCTCTACACCTCGCTCGGCTTCCACCCCACCGGCGCCATGGAGGACGACGAACTGGTGGCCGAACTCCGGTGACCGACCGAGCTGCCGATCATGAGGTTGGCGGCATTCCGGGAGATCCACGAGGCCGTCAACCTCATGATCAGCGCGTTCGAGCGGTGGGGGCACGGGGGACGGGGTGCGGGGGAAGGGGATCTGGGGATCTGGGGGAGGTGAGTGGTCTGCAGGGGGTGGGCAGGTCCTTCAGGGTGGGGTCGTCGCCGCCGTACAGCTCGGGGAGGCGGTAGTCGAACGCCTCGGCGGCGAGCAGGCCGTCGGCGAGGCGGAGCGCCGCCGCGCGGTGCCCGTCGCGGGCCAGCCCGGCGAGCACGATCGCGGTGTCGTGCGCCCAGATCGAACCGCAGTGGTACGACAGCGCGCTGAACCCGGCGTCGTCGGTGGACATGGTGCGCAGCCCGAAGCCGCCGGCCATCGCCTCGGTGGCGAGCAGCGCCGCGACGGCGCCGGCGTCTTCCGTACGTTCTGGTCAGCGGCTCGCTCGGCAAGGGCACCCAGTATCCGCTGAAGCTCGGTGCGGCGCTGCTGGCCACCATCCCGGTGGCGGTACTGTTCTTGATCTTCCAGCGCTACTTCGTCCGGGGCGCCGACGAGGGCGCGGACAAGGAGTGAGCGGCGGCCGGCGGTCCCGCCCCGTGCCGGGACCGCCGGCTCACCGGCTCAGTCCTCCGCGATGACCGACATGACGTTGCCGGCCGGGTCGGTGAACCAGGCGATGGTGGGGCCGTTGTCGCGCATGATCCCCTTGTCGTCCTGCGGCATGCCGTCGTACCGCTCGAGCCGTACGCCACGCGCGACCAGCTCGTCGACCGCCCGGTCGACGTCCGGGACGGGGAAGTTGAGCACGGTGTAGCTCGCCGGGCGGTGGTCGGGCTTCGGGTAGACGAGCACCGGCCGATCGCCGGCCAGGTGCAGCGTCAGGACCCCGCCCATCGCGTCGTCCCGGGTAACCCGTAGCCCCAGCACGTCGGCGTAGAACCGCTGCGCCCGGTCCGGGTCGTCCACCGAGAACCCGCTGAACGCCTTCGTGTCGCCGAACATGATCCGCTCCTCACTCTGGCCTGTGTCGTGCCTACCAGGGTCGGACCGGTGCGGGGGCGGAAACTCATCGGTCGGCGGGAGGCGCTTCCGGGTCCGCCGCCGCGTCCTCGGGGACGGCCACGTGCAACCGGAGCTGGGGGACCAGCATGTCGTCCACGTCCAGCGCTCGGGCCGCGCCGTCCGGCTCCCAGCCGGTCGAGCCGAGGAACTTGCGGGTCGCCGCGTCGGCGTCGAACGCCCACGCCACCGCCCGGGTCAGACCGTCGGCGCGCCAGTGGTCGACGGCCGCGGTGAGCAGCCGGCTGCCGTGCCCGCGCCGCCCCCACCGGGGTTCGACCAGCAGATCCGTGACCGCCGCGACGTCCGAGCCGAGGGCCTCGGCCGGCTCGTCCGGGGCGAGCGCGTCGGCGTCGGCCGGACCGGAGGCGACGAACCCCACCAGATAGGATTGCGCCGCCTGTTCGACGGCGACCAGCACCCGGTGCGCGCCCGAGGGCGGCTCCTGCACCGCCGCACTCCACCGCCGCGCGAGGTACGCCTCGTCGAGGTTGTCGAGCACGTGCCGGGGCAGGATCCGGCGGTACGCGACCCGCCAGGTCGCGAGCTGGATGCGCGCGATCTCGCCGACGTCGGAGGGACGCGCGGGACGGACGTAGCCTGCAGCCATGGCACGTGAGCCTACGCAGGGCGAGGAGGGTGACGGTGGCGCAGGGTGCCGGGCGGACGGTCGCGCAGGTCGTCGCCGTGGTGGCGCTCGCCGCGGCGGTCACCGTGTTCCTCTCCGTGGCGGCGGTGCGGCACGGCTTCTTCGACCTGCAGGTCTACTACGGCGCGCTGACGTACTGGGCGCGTGACGGCGGGGAGATCTACGACTTCCTGCGTGCCGGCACGCAGTACGGCTTCACCTACCCGCCGTTCGCCGCGCTGGTGATGCTGCCGATGGCGTACCTGCCGTGGAACGCCGCGATCGTGGTGAGCGTGACCCTGACGGTGGTGACGAGCGCCGTGGTGATCTGGCGGCTGCTGGACCCGGTGGCCCGCCGGTCCGGCTGGACCCGCTGGTTCGCGCTCGCGGTCGCGCTCTGCCTGGCCGCCGCGTACGAGCCGATGCGGGAGACGGTCAACTTCGGCCAGGTCAACATGCTGCTGCTGTTCCTGGTGGCGGTGGACCTGCTGTGGCTGCTGCCGGCGCGCAGCCGCTGGGCGGGGGTGGGCATCGGCCTGGCCACCGCGATCAAGCTGACGCCCGGCATCTTCATCGTCTACCTGCTGGTCACCGGCCGCTGGCGGGCCGCGCTGACCACTGTCGGCACCGCCGCCGTCGCCACGCTGGTGGCCGCCGGTCTCTTTCCCGACGCCTCCCGGGAGTTCTGGACCGAGGCGCTGTGGAACACCGACCGGGTCGGTGAGCTGGCGTTCGTCTCCAACCAGTCGCTGCGCGGGGTGGTGGCCCGGCTCGACCCGCAGCACCCGAGCACGATCGCCTGGCTGGTGCTCGTACTCCTGACGCTCGTGGTGTGGGCGTGGCGGTCGCGGGCGGCGGTGGCCGCCGGCGACGAGGCCACCGGCCTGGCTCTGACCGGCGCCGTGATGTGCCTGGTCAGCCCGGTCACCTGGGTGCACCACCTGGTCTGGCTGCTGCCCGGGTTGATCCTGCTCGTCGACAACGGCATGGCGGCGCCCGCGCGCAGCCGCCGGCGCCGTCTGCTGCTGGCCGCCGCGTCGATCGGGTACGCGCTGCTGTGCAGCCGGATCGTCTGGTCCTGGGAGAAGGACTTCACCGGCGTGGACGGATTCCTCGGCAGCAACACGTACGTGTGGATCAGCCTGGCGCTGCTGCTCGGGCTGCCGATCCGGCGCTGGCTCACGCCGGCCGGTGGCGAGCGGCTCGGCGGGGAGGCCCCGGCCGGGTCAGCTTCCGGCGGTGTACCGCAGCTCGCGGAGCAGGATCGGGGTGCGGCCACCGGACAGCGGCACCGGGTAGGTGGACTCCTCGCCGTCCGGTGAGTGCCCGGCCCGCTCGTAGAAGCGGCGGGCCCGGACGTTGTCGGCGAGCACCCAGAGCCGGTACGTGGTCCAGCCCCGTTCGGCCAGGCCGTCGCGGGCCGCCGCGAGCAGCGTCCGGGCGGCGCCCGAGCCCCAGTGCGCCGGTTCCAGGTAGATCGCCAGCAGTTCGCCGTGCGCCGGGTCGAGGTCGCCGCGGTCCTGGTTGTTCCGGTACGGCCCGAACGTGGTGAACCCGACTACCGTGCCGCCGTCCTCGGCGACGAGCGTGGTGAACGGGTGTTCCGGGTCGGCGGTGCCGAGGTCGCGGCGGCGCTGCGCCCAGGCGCGGGGGTTCAGCCGGGTCAGCACCTCCGCGGGCATGATCCCGGCGTAACCGGCCTGCCAGCCGTGGACGTGCACCCGGGCGATCGCCTCGGCGTCGTCCGGTTCCTCCCGGCGGATGGTGAGCACCTGTCCGTTCTATGCCCCGACGGGCGATCGGTCCAGCCGCCGCTCCCGGTGTCGTACCTGTCGATTAGGGTCGCCGACGATGGCCGTACCGGAATCGCTCTCCCTCGCCCAGGCCCGCCGGATCGCCCTGGCCGCCCAGGGCTTCGCCGACCCGGCGCCTGCCGGCGTGCCCACCCGGCGGCACCTGCGTCGGGTGCTCGACCGGGTCGGGCTCATCCAGATGGACTCGGTGAACGTGCTCCAGCGCGCGCACTACCTGCCGCTCTACAGCCGGCTCGGGCCGTACCCGACCGCCCTGCTGGACACCGCCGCCTACCGCCGCCCGCGTGAGCTGTTCGAATACTGGGCGCACGAGGCGTCGCTGGTCCCGGTGGGGCTGCACCCCGCGTTGCGCTGGCGGATGGCCAAGGCCCGCGACGAGGCGTGGGGCGGGATGCGCCGGATCGCCGAGGAGCAGCCCGGACTGGTCGCCTGGGTCCGCGACGAGGTGGCCACCCGGGGGCCGCTGACCGCGGCCGAGATCGAGCACGACGCGCCACGGGAGACCGGCAACTGGGGCTGGAACTGGTCGGCCGTGAAGCGGGCGCTGGAGTTCCTGTTCTGGGCCGGGGAGGTCAGCGCCGCCGACCGCACCAACTCGTTCGCCCGCCGCTACGACCTGCCCGAGCGGGTTCTTCCGGCCGCCGTGCTGGACGCGCCCACCCCGAGCGACGCCGAGGCGTACCGGGCGCTCGTCTCGATCGCCGCCCGCTCGCTGGGTGTGGCCGCCGAGCCGGAGCTGCGCGACTACTTCCGGCTCCCGGTCGCCGGGGCGCGGCAGGCGGTGGCCGACCTGGTCGAGGCGGGTGAGCTGACCCCGGTCACCGTGCAGGGCTGGCGGCATCCCGCCTACCTGCACACCGACGCCCGGCTGCCCCGCTGGGTCCGCGGCAACACGCTGGTCAGCCCGTTCGACCCGCTGGTCTGGGAGCGGGCGCGCACCGAGCGGCTGTTCGGCTTCACCTACCGGATCGAGATCTACGTCCCGGCGCCCCAGCGGGTGTACGGCTACTACGTGCTGCCCTTCCGCCAGGGCGAGCGTTTCACCGCCCGCGTCGACCTGAAGGCCGACCGGAAGGCCGGGACGCTGCTGGTGCCCGCCGCCTGGGTCGAGCCGGGCGCCGACCCGGGGGAGACCGCGGTGGCGCTCGCCGCCGAGCTGTACCGGCTGGCCGGTTGGCTCGGCCTGGACGCGGTCGCCCCGCCCGCCGCGGGCGACCTGGCGGGGCCGCTGGCCGCCGCGCTGGTGGGCGTGGCCGGTGTACGGTGAGCGCGTGACGAGCGTTGACCGGCCTGCCACCGCGCCCGACCCGCACGCCGAGCCGCACCCGTATGCCGGGCCGCAGCCGACGGCACAGGCGCAGGCCCACGCGCACGCCGGGACGCCTTTGCACGCGGAGGCGCACGAGCACGCCCCGGCGCTCTCGTTCGCGCACGACGGGGCACACACTCCGCCTGGAGCGCCTGGAGCGCCGTGGCCGGGGGGTCACCCGGTGGCCTACCAGCCGGTCGAGCCCGACCGGTTCACCCGGATGGTGCTGCGCCTGCACGCCCGCGCCCCGCGCTGGGCGGTGCCGCTGGCCGCGCTCGGCTGCGTCGGCCTCGGCATCGCGTACGCGCTGATCAGCGACCCGACCCGCAGCGACCCGGACGCCGCGCCGACCTGCCTGCTCAAGCTGACCACCGGGTTGGACTGCCCGGGTTGCGGCGGCACCCGCGCGCTCTGGTTCGTGCTGCACGGCGACCTGCCCGCCGCCGCCCGGCACCACTTCCTGTTCGTCTTCGCGCTGCCGTTCCTGGCCTGGCTCTTCGTCGCCTGGGCCGGCAACCGGGCGTTCGGCTGGAAGCTGCCCGAGGCGCGGTTCAGCCCCAAGGTCATCGGCCTGTTCCTGGCCGCCTGGGGGGTCTTCTCGGTGGCCCGCAACCTCCCGTGGGAACCCTTCACCTCGCTCTACGTCTGATCTGACCCGAGCGCTCCGAGATCTTGGTATGAAACGGCCCCTATGGGGGCGCTTTCCTTCCAAGATCTGCTCGTGGTCCGTGTTCGTCCGGCTGTCGGTGCCGGGAGTCACGTCAGCGTGGCCGACTTTCCCCGCCGGGCGGGCGGCCACTACAGTCGCAGGAATGCCGGAGATGGTGCAGCCCCAGGTCAAGTTGATCGCGTGGACCCAGTTCCAGGCGCCCGAAGAGGTGCCCTGGTCCACCGACGCCGACGGCGGGCAGGCGCTCGCCGAGTTCGCCGGCCGGGCCTGCTACCAGAGCTGGAAGAAGCCGAACCCGGCCACCGCCACAAACGCCGGTTACCTGGCGCACATCCTGGAGGTCGGCCACCTGAGCGTGCTGGAGCACGGCTCGGTGAGCTTTTACTTCAGCGGCGTCTCCCGCTCGTTCACCCACGAGCTGATCCGGCACCGGCACTTCTCCTACTCGCAGCTCTCCCAGCGCTACGTGCCCGAGCGGGACGCGGCGATGGTCGAGCCGTCGGTGATCGCCGACGACCCGGAGCTGCACAAGAAGTTCGTCGAGGCAACCGACGCGGCGGTGCGGGCGTACACCGAGTTGCTGGAGGGGCTGGAGGCCCGCTTCACCGACGAGCCCAACCCGACGCTGCGCCGCAAGCAGGCCCGCCAGGCGGCCCGGGCGGTGCTGCCGAACGCCACCGAGACGCGGATCGTGGTGACCGGCAACTACCGGGCCTGGCGCCACTTCGTCAAGATGCGCGCCACCGAGCACGCCGACGTGGAGATCCGCGAGCTGGCCGTCGAGTGCCTGCGCCAGCTCAAGGGTGTCGCGCCGAACGTCTTCGCCGACTTCGTGATCTCCACCCTGCCCGACGGCACCGAGGTGGCAGCGTCGCCGCACGCGGAGTGACTCCTCGCCCTTCGCCGCCGGGCCACCGGCGGCCGTCCGCTAGGTTGTGAGCATGACGCACGACCACTCCGCCGCCCCGAGCCGGGGCGCGTCGCGCCCGTTCGGGCGAGTGATGACGGCCATGGTGACCCCGTTCACGCCGGACGGCAGCCTGGATCTCGACGGCGCCGCCCGGCTGGCCGAATATCTCGTCGACGAGCAGGGCAACGACGCGCTGGTGCTCAACGGCACCACCGGCGAGTCCCCGACCACCACGGAGGCGGAGAAGGAGTCGCTGATCCGCGCCGTGGTCGAGGCGGTCGGCGACCGGGCCCGGATCGTCGCCGGGGTGGGCACGAACGACACCCGGCACACCGTCGAGCTGGCGTCGCAGGCCGAGAAGGCCGGTGCGCACGGCCTGCTGGTGGTCACGCCGTACTACAACAAGCCGCCGCAGGCCGGGCTGCTGCGTCACTTCACCACCGTCGCGGACGCCACCGGCCTGCCGGTCATGCTCTACGACATCCCGCACCGCGCGGGAGTGGCGATCGCCACCGAGACGCTCGTGAAGCTGGCCGAGCACGGTCGGATCGTCGCGGTGAAGGACGCCAAGGGCGACCTGTTCGCCACGTCGGAGGTGCTCAGCCGCACCGACCTGGCCTACTACAGCGGCGAGGACGCGCTCACCCTGCCGATGCTGTCGATCGGCGCGGTCGGCGTGGTCGGCACCTCGACGCACTTCACCGGCGCGCTGACCAAGCAGATGATCGAGGCGTTCGAGGCGGGCGACAACGCCCGGGCGCTCACCCTGCACCGGCAGTTGCTGCCGCTCTACACCGGCATCTTCCGCACCCAGGGCACGATCCTGGTCAAGGCCGGCCTGGGGGCGCAGGGTCGCCCGGCCGGCCCGGTGCGACCGCCGCTCGTCGACGCCACCGGTGACGAACTGGCCCAGCTGCGTGCCGACTGCGCCGCGGCGGGCCTGCCCCTGCCCGAATGAAATCAACGACACGACGGACGCCGCGCGACGGCGTCGCAGAATGAGGTGACGCGTGACCGAGGCGCACATCGAGGGTGAACTGCCCCCGCCGCTGCCCGAGGGCGGCCTGCGGATCATCCCGCTCGGCGGACTCGGCGCCATCGGCCGGAACATGACCGTCTTCGAGTACGACGGCAAGCTGCTCATCGTCGACTGCGGGGTGCTGTTCCCCGACGTCGAGCAGCCGGGTGTGGACCTGATCCTGCCCGACTTCGGCCCGATCCTGGACCGGCTGGCCGACGTGCAGGCGATCGTGCTCACGCACGGCCACGAGGACCACATCGGCGCGGTGCCGTACCTGCTCGCCCACAAGCCGGACATTCCGCTGGTGGGCTCGCAGTTCACGCTCTCGCTCGTCGAGGCGAAGCTGGCCGAGCGGCGGATCCAGCCGTACTCGCTGACCGTGCGGGAGGGCGGCCGGGAACGGCTGGGCCCGTTCGAGTGCGAGTTCTTCGCGGTGAACCACTCGATCCCGGACGCGCTGGCGGTGGCCATCCGTACCCCGGCCGGCCTGGTGCTGCACACCGGCGACTTCAAGATGGACCAGCTCCCGCTCGACGGGCGGATCACCGACCTGGCCGGGTTCGCCCGGCTCGGCGCCGAGGGCGTCGACCTGCTGCTGTCCGACTCGACGAACGCGGAGATCCCCGGGTTCGTCACGCCGGAGCGGGAGATCGGCCCGGTCCTCGACTCGATCTTCGCGAAGGCCAAGGGGCGGATCATCGTCGCCTCGTTCGCCTCGCACGTGCACCGGGTGCAGCAGGTCTTCGACTCGGCGGTCGAGCACGGCCGCAAGGTGGCGCTGATCGGCCGGTCCATGGTCCGCAACATGGGCATCGCCCGCGACCTGGGCCTGCTCAACATCCCGGCCGGCCTGGTGGTCGGGATCGAGGAGGCCACGAACCTGCCGCCCGAGCAGATCGTGCTGATGTCCACCGGTTCGCAGGGTGAGCCGATGAGCGCGCTGGGCCGGATGGCCAGCGGCGACCACCGGCACATCACCATCGCGCCCGGCGACACCGTGGTGCTGGCGTCGTCACTGGTACCCGGCAACGAGACCTCGGTCTACCGGGTGATCAACCGGCTGGCCCGGGCCGGTGCCGTGGTGGTGCACAAGGACGTCGCGAAGGTGCACGTGTCCGGCCACGCCCCGGCCGGCGAGCTGCTCTACCTGCTCAACGTCGTCCGCCCGAGCAACCTGATGCCGGTGCACGGCGAGTGGCGGCACCTGCGGGCGCACGCCCGCCTCGGCATCGAGTCCGGCGTCGCGCCGGACCGGGTCGTGCTGTGCGAGGACGGCGACGTGGTCGACCTGGTCGAGGGCCGCGCCAGCCTGGTCGGCCGGGTCAAGAGCCGGTACGTCTACGTCGACGGTCTCGCCGTCGGCGACGTCAGCGAGTCGCTGCTCACCGAACGCCGGATCCTCGGCGACGGCGGGTTCATCGCCGCGACGGTCGTGGTCGACTCGGTCACCGGCAAGGTGGTCGCCGGGCCGACCGTCTCGGCGAAGGGCTTCTCCGAGGATCCGGCCGCGTTCAACCCGGTGGTCCCGCTGGTCACCGAGGCGCTGAACCGGGCCGCCGCGGACGGCATCACCGATCCGCACCAGCTCCAGCAGATCGTCCGCCGCACGGTGGGCCGCTGGGTCAACGACGCGTACCGTCGTCGGCCCATGATCGTCCCGACCGTCGTCGAGGTCTGACCCGACCGCGCCGCGCGCCGGTCCACCGTCCGCGGTGGGCCGGCGCCGTCGCTTTGCGGGTACGCCCCGACACGGCGCGTCGAAACGTGGTGACCGTACTCATCCGATCGGCGTCCGTCTCCGTACCTCCCGATGGCCGGCGTGCCCCTGCGCCGGTCGGGAGGAGCGTGGCGGATGGACCGCAGACGGATGACAGCCATCGGCGTACTGGTGGCGGCGGCCGGATTGACGGCGGCGGTGACCGTACCGTCGTTCGCCGGTGAGGAACCCCGGCGGGCCGCCCCGGCGGCCGGCGGCGTCGCCCCGGAGGTCCTTGATGCGATGGGCCGCGACCTGGCGCTGACCCGTGACCAGGCGGTCGCGCGGCTGCGGACCGAGCGGTGGGCGGCCGGCACCGTCACCCGACTGCGCGGGGAACTCGGCGCCGGTTACGGCGGCAGCTGGCTCAGCGAGGACGGCGCCACGCTCACCGTGGCGGTGGCCGACCCGGCCGGCGAGGCGCGGGTACGGGCCGCGGGCGCGGTCCCGAAGCGGGTCTCCCGGGGCGTCGCCGAGCTGGACGCGGTGAAGACCCGGCTGGACGCGGCGGGCGCCGAGGCCAGCCCGGACGTGGCCGGCTGGTACGTCGACGTGGCCGGCAACGCGGTGGTCGTGATCGCCCGGCCGGGCGCGGAGGCCGACGGCCGCCGGTTCGCCGCCGCCGCGGGGTCGAAGGCCGGGATGGTCCGGGTACGTACCGCCGACGAGGCCCCGCGCCCGCTGTTCGACGTGCGGGGCGGCGACGCCTACCTGATCAACAACGCGGGCCGCTGCTCGGTCGGCTTCTCCGTGGTCGGCGGGTTCGTCACGGCCGGGCACTGCGGCCGGCCGGGGGACCGCACCACCGGATCGAACCGGGTCGCCCAGGGCACGTTCGCCGCCTCCTCGTTCCCCGGTGACGACTGGGCGTTCGTGCGGGTGAACGCCGACTGGACGCCGCAGGGTGTGATCACCGACTTCGCCGACGGCGGCACGGTGGCGGTGAACGGCTCCACCGAGGCGCCGGTCGGCGCGTCGATCTGCCGGTCCGGCTCCACCACGGGCACCCGCTGCGGCCTGATCCAGGCGAAGAACGCCACAGTCAACTACGCCGAGGGGACCGTCACCGGGCTGACCCGTACGAACGTCTGAGCCGAGCCGGGTGACTCCGGCGGCGCGTGGCTCTCCGGCGACCAGGCGCAGGGCGTCACCTCCGGTGGCTCCGGCGACTGCACCCGGGGCGGCACCACGTTCTTCCAGCCGGTCAACGAGATCCTCCAGCGCAACAACCTGACGCTCGTCACCGCCGGTGACCAGCCCGCGCCCACCCAGCCACCGGCCGGCGGCGGCGAGACCACGCCGCCGGTGACCGCCGAGCCCACCCCGCCGGCCGACGGCACCGAGTGCTCCGGCCAGGTGAGCCGGACCGGCCGGATCGCTGCCGGACGGACCCAGGTCCAGCCGGACGGGCGCTTCTACCGGGTGCCCGACGGCACTCAGGAGGCCTGCCTGTCCGCGCCGGACGGCGCGAGGGTGGTGCTGGAGCTGCAACGCTTCACCGGCGGCGCGTTCCGCACCGTGGCCCGCGCGGTCACCGCCGCCGGCACGGCCCGGCTGACCGCCGAGACCCAGGCCGGCGCCTACCGGTACCGCGTCGTCGGGCTGTCCGGCTCCGGCGAGTACACGCTGGCGTTCTCCGCCCGCTGACCGCCGCCCCCGGTCCGCGGCCCCCGACCACCACCGCCCGGTGGTCGGGGCCGCGCCGCGTCCGCGGCACCGTCGATCGGTGCGGCGGTTCAGGGCAGCGCGGCGACCGCTTCGGCGTACGCGGCGCCGGTGCGGATCGCGGCGGCCATCAGCACCGCGAGCTGCGCCGGGGCCACCCCGCAGGACAGGTCGGTGGAGACGCCCGCGGCCAGCACGAGCGTCCCGTCGCCGGGCTCGTGCACGTACGCGGCGGGCAGCAGCCGGTCGTGGTTCCAGGCGTTGCAGAACGCGTACACCTCGGCGCGCCGCCCGACCGGCAGCCGCCGCTCCGCCACCACCCGGGCGTGCAGCACGTCGCCGTGCCGGCCGAGGAGGCGGAACTGGATCGTGGCCTCGCCCCACCGCCCGGCGAGTGTGCCGTCCGCCTCCACCGTGTACGGCTCGCCCCGGGCTTCGAGCGCGGCGGCGAGCAGCGCCGCGTCCAGCGGTGCCGGTTCCTCCGGCCCGGGCGGCCCGGGCTCGGCCGGATCGGCGTCCGGCTCCTCGTCGAACTCGCTCTCGGCGGCCAGCGGCACCGGCGCGGCCAGCGGCCGCTCGGCCAGCCAGGAGGCGATCCGGCCGGACTGGTGCCCGGTGCCGTTGCGGGCGTCGAAGCTGCCGGCGAGCGCTGTCGCCAGCGCCTGCAACTGCGTACCGAGCGTCGCCACGTCCACCTCGGCCGCGGGCCGGGAGCCGTGCCCGGGGCGGTGGATGCGCCGCCCACCCAACCCGGCCTCGGTGGACAGGCCGCACAGCAGCGCGCCCGCGGCGGCGAACTCCATCGCGGACAGGTCGTCGGCCGGGCGGTCCAGCTCGGGCAGTTGCTCGGTCAGGATCTCCAGCCCGCGGTGCAGGTAGCCGCCCAGCGCGCAGAAGCGCAGGTGCGCGGCGAGCAGCGGGAACGCCGTCCGTTCACTGCGGTGCCGGCGGTACGCGTGCACGTGCGCCCGGGCCGCCCGGGTCACCGCGCCGGTACGCAGCCACGGCAACAGCCCCACGGCGAGCGCCCGTTCGGGCTGGTCGGTGCAGGCCGTCGCGCCGGCCTCGGCCGCCTGCCGTTCCCCTCGCCGGGTGGGTGGCGCCTGCGGCTCGGTCCAGCCGGTCAGCGCCGGTGCCAGCGCCGCCAGTGCCGCGTCCGGCTCGCCCCAGCCGGCCAGCAGGTCGGCCCGCCGCGCCGGGGCGCACCCCGGACAGCCGCCCACCGGGTCCGTCGCGTCCGCCGCCGACCAGCGTTCGTACCCGCGCCGGGCGGCCGGCTCGTCGCCGAGGTGGTCGGCGAGCCGGCAGCGCAGCTCCGCCACCGGCGTCGCGTCCTCGCCCAGCTCGGCGGCGAGCGCGTCCAACAGGGACCGGGCCTGGTCCAGGCCCACCCGGGGCGTGCCGAACGACGCCTCCACCGCCTGCCGCTGGTGGCGGCGCAGCCGGGTCAGCTCGTCCGGGCGGGCGTCCAGCAGCCCGGGGTGCCGGGCCAGCGTGGCACGCATCCGCCGGACCGGCTCCACCGCACGCCACCGCTCACCCCGGTGCAGGTACGCCTCGACCAGCGCGAACCGCGCCGACAGGGCGGTACGAGGGTCGCCGGTGGCGTCCGCCCGGGACGCGATCCGCTCCAGCTCGGCGCAGCGCTCCGCGCCGTCGGGCCGGTCCCGGGCGTCAGCGAGCGCGGCGGCGAGCCCCCGGTCGCGTGCCGTGGTCACCGGAGCGTCCCGCCGGCCAGCTCGTCGACGGCGGCGGCGAGCTGGCAGCCGGTGGTCACGCCGCAGTCGACGAGCCGGTCGAGCTGGTGCGGCGTCACCCCGCGTTCCAGGTCGGTGGTGACCTCGCCGCACACCTGGGCCGACCCGTCGTCGGCGACGTGCACGTACGCCTTCGGCCAGAGCCGGTCGTGGTTCCACCTGTTGCAGAAGGCGTGCAGCTCGGGCACGCGCTCGATGCCGAAGTGGTGCGCGACGACTGTGCGTACCTGGAGCAGTTCACCGGCCGCGCCCCGGCGGTGGAACCAGATCAGGTTCCGCTCCCAGCGGCCCACCAGCGCGCCGTCGGGTTCCTCGGCCACCGCGTACCCCCGGTGGCCGAGCACGGCGGCGATCAGCTCACCGGTCAGCGGGCGCAGCTCCTGCGGGTGTCCGGCCAGCGGACCGTCCGGACCGTCCTCGATCTCCGGCGACGCCATCGGGCATCCCTTCTGAGGCGAATAACACAAACGACGGTCCGACCCGTGCTGCGACGCGCGGACACGACCCGGAAAAGCGGCGATCCACCGGGTGCCGCCGTTACCGTGACTCTATGGCGGGCCGTACCTCTCAGGCGAGCCGGCGGCGCGGCGCGTCGCCGCGTGGCACCACGAACAACCGCGCCCGGCAACCGGCGAAGAAGGCGGCGGCGCGGAAACCGGCGCGGCGGCGCCCGGCCGCCGGGCCGAGCCCTGCCGCGTTCGTCGGCCGGGCGGCCGGCGCCGTCTGGATGGGACTGGCCCACACTGTCGGCTGGACGTTCCGGGCGGCCGGGCGGCAGGCGGCGTCCACCCGGGAGCTGGATCCGGAGCACCGCCGCGACGGCGCCGGGCTGCTGCTGTTCGGCCTGGCCATCCTCAGCGCGGTGGGCATCTGGGGCGGCGGGGCCGGGCCGGTGGGCCGGCACCTGGCCGACACCGTGCGCCTGTTCATCGGCGCCATTTCGATAATCCTTCCGGTGCTGTTCATGGTCGGCGCGTGGCGGCTCATGCGGACCCCGGCCGACCCGGAGCACCGCGGTCGCGGCCTGGTCGGCTGGGGCTCGATGATGCTGGCCACCGCCGCGATGCTGCACATCGGGCAGAACCCGGTCGACGAGGTCCAGCGTGACTTCGCCGGCGGCCTGATCGGCGCGGGCGTGGGCGACCTGCTGAAGTCGGCGGTGACCGCCTGGGTGGCCATGCCGCTGCTGCTCCTGCTGCTGGTGTTCGGCCTGCTGGTGGTCACCGCGACGCCGATCAACAAGATCCCGGAGCGGCTCGGCCTGCGCGCCGACCAGGCCGGGGCGGACGCCGACGAGGAGTTCGCCGAGGACGAGGCGCCGGCGAAGCCGGCCCGCAAGCGGCCGGCGAAGCGGATGCCGCCGCCGCTGGAGCCGCTGGACCCGGACGACGAGCTCGCAGGCGTCGACCTCCAGGAGACCCTGGTGCTGCCGCGCAAGCCGCCGAAGGTGCCGGCGAACCGCAAGCCGGTCGAGCCGCCGGAGCACTCGCCGCTGCCCACCCGCGCCGAGCAGCTCGCGCTCACCGGGCTCGCCGGCGACTACACGCTGCCACCGGCCAACCTGCTCGGCAGCGGCGCCAAGCCGAAGAGCCGCAGCAAGGCCAACGACGAGGTGATCGCCGCGCTCACAGGCGTCTTCGAGCAGTTCGACGTGGACGCCGCCGTCACCGGCTTCACCCGCGGCCCGACCGTCACCCGGTACGAGGTGGAGCTGGGCCCGGGCGTCAAGGTCGAGCGGATCACCCAGCTCTCCCGCAACATCGCGTACGCGGTGAAGTCGCCGGACGTGCGCATCCTCAGCCCGATCCCGGGCAAGAGCGCGGTCGGCGTGGAGATCCCGAACACCGACCCGGAGAACGTGTCGCTCGGCGACGTGCTGCGCTCCCGCGAGGCGACGAGCGACCACCACCCGATGGTGGTGGCGCTCGGCAAGGACATCGAGGGCGGCTATGTGGTGGCCAATCTCGCGAAGATGCCGCACATCCTGATCGCGGGCGCCACCGGCGCGGGCAAGTCGAGTTGCCTGAACAGTCTGCTCGTGTCCATCTTGACCAGAGCCACGCCGGACGAGGTGCGGTTGCTGCTGATCGACCCGAAGCGGGTCGAGATGACCGGCTACGAGGGCATCCCGCACCTGGTCACGCCGATCGTGACCAACCCGAAGAAGGCGGCCGACTCGCTGGAGTGGGTCGTCCGCGAGATGGACATGCGCTACGACGACCTCGCCGCCAACGGGGTCCGGCACATCGACGACTTCAACCGCAAGGTGCGCAACGGCGAGATCAAGGCGCCGCCGGGCAGCGAGCGGGAGATGCGGCCGTACCCGTACCTGCTGGTGATCGTGGACGAGCTGGCCGACCTGATGATGGTCGCGCCGCGCGACGTGGAGGACTCCATCGTCCGGATCACCCAGCTCGCCCGGGCCGCCGGCATCCACCTGGTCCTCGCCACCCAGCGCCCCTCCGTCGACGTGGTCACCGGCCTGATCAAGGCGAACGTGCCGTCCCGGCTCGCGTTCGCCACGTCCTCGCTCGCCGACTCCCGGGTCATCCTGGACCAGCCCGGCGCGGAGAAGCTGCTCGGCCGCGGCGACGGCCTGTTCCTGCCGATGGGCGCGTCGAAGCCGCAGCGCATCCAGGGCGCCTGGGTGACCGAGCGCGAGATCGCCGACGTGGTGAAGTTCTGCAAGGACCAGCGCGAGCCGGAGTTCCGCCCGGACGTGCTCACCCCGGCGCAGGACAGCAAGAAGAAGATCGACGAGGACATCGGCGACGACCTGGATCTGCTCGTGCAGGCGGTCGAGCTGGTGGTCACCTCGCAGTTCGGGTCGACCTCGATGCTCCAGCGCAAGCTGCGGGTCGGCTTCGCCAAGGCGGGCCGCCTGATGGACCTGATGGAGACCCGGGGCGTGGTCGGCCCGTCCGAGGGCTCCAAGGCCCGCGACGTGCTGGTCAAGCCGGACGAGCTGGAGGAGGTCCTGGCCGGCCTGCGCGGCGACGGGGACTGACGGCCCGGCAACGGACGACGGCGGCCCCACCCGAGGGTGGTGGCCGCCGTCGGCGGTTCCGGATCAGTTCAGCAGCGAGGCGACGAGCACGGCGCCGATCACCGCGCCGACCACGCTCGCGGCGGCGGCGTACCAGCCCAGCGGCTTGTCGCCGAGGACGGCGCCGACGATGCCGAGGATCAGGCCGAGAACCCCGAAGATCAGCGGGGACAGGAAGATCGCGAGGGCGGCGAAGACGAACGCGATGATCGTGCAGATCCGGGCGGCGTTGCTGCGCGGACGGGCGCTGGCGTGGATGTCGGCCATGGGGTTCCTCCGTGTGTGATCTCGCTACCGGTCAACGGAAGATCCGGTACCCCGGGGGCCGTACCGTCCAAACCGGATGGGGCATCGATCAGGCGAACAACTTCAGCCCGATCACGCCTGCGACCACCAGCAGCAGGCAGGCCACGCGCGGCAGGTTGACCGGCTCGCCGAGCGCGAGCATGCCGACCAGCGCGGTACCGACCGCGCCGATGCCGACCCACACCGCGTAGCCGGTGCCGACCGGGATGTCGCGCAGCGCGTACGCCAGGCCGGCCATGCTGCCGACGAGCGTGACGGCGAAGACGGCGGAGGGGAGCGGACGGGTGAAGCCGGCGCTGCGGTCCAGCGCGATCGCCCACGCGGTCTCCAGGAGTCCGGAGATCACCAGCACGATCCAGGCCATGGGTATCACCTCTGACGGGCGGGCCCGGCGCGGGAGCGGGCCGGGCGACGGTTAGGTCACGCGGGGCGTCTTGGCCTGACCGGGTACGCCCACCACTCGTCCGGGACGGCCCGCGGGCCGTCGTGGCCGACGGTAGCACCGCCCCGGCCGGGCCGTCGGCGAGGTGAGAAAGCCCACCACGGGTGGAGTTGACGTCAACTTCAAGTTGCAGGATGGATGCCATGACCCTGCTCTTCTCCGACGACGACGTCGCGGCCGCCGTGGACGCCCCGCTCACCGTCGCGGCCATGCGGGACGCGCTGCTGGCCGCGCACGCCGGGCGGCTCGTCGCCCCGCCCCGGGCGTCCGCGCCGCTGGGCGGGGGCCGGATGGTGCTCACCGCCGGGCACCTCACCGGGCAGTGGTACGGCTTCCGCTCGTACGACACGTTCGGCCACCCGGAGAGCGGTCAGCTCGTCGTGCTGCACGACGCGACCACCGGCGCGGTACGCGCCATCGCCGTCGGCGAGGAACTCGGCTCCCGGCGTACCGGAGGACTCGGTGGCGTGGCGGTGGACGCCCTGGCCCGTGCGGACGCCACCACCCTCGGCGTGGTGGGGTCCGGGCGGCAGGCGTGGACCCAGGTGTGGGCCGCGGCGGCGGTCCGGCCGCTGCGCGAGGTGACCGTGTACAGCCGCTCGGCGGCCCGGCGGGAGGCGTTCGCCGCGCGGGTCCGCGCCGAGCTGGGCGTGCCGGCCCGCGCCGTCGGCTCGGCCGCCGCCGCGGTACGCGACCGCGATGTCGTCGTGCTCGCCACCACCAGCACCGTCCCGGTCCTCGACGCCGCCGACCTGGCCCCCGGCACCCACGTCAACACGGTCGGCTTCAAGCAGGCCGACCGGCACGAGTTCGGCACCGACCTGCTCGACGCCGCCGACCTGCTGGTCACCGACTCACCCGGGCAGGCCGCCGCGTACGTCCCGCCGATGCTCGCCGCCGTCGAGCCGTACGCCGGGCGGTTGCGCGACCTGGGCGCGGTGCTGGCCGGCGCGGTCCCCGGCCGGACCGGCGCGGACCAGATCTCGGTCTTCTGCTCCACCGGCCTGGCCGGTACCGAGGTGTTCCTCCTCGACCGGCTGGCCCGCACCCCGGCGCACTCACGTCTGGGGCGGTGAGAGGGGAACCCTTCTCTACCGCAGGCGTTAACAAGGGGCCCTTCCTTGCACCTGTACCCTCGGATGGTGTCTGCCTCCTCCTCCACCCCGCGATCCGACGGGCGCCGCGTCGCCCTGCTGACCCTCGGCTGCGCCCGCAACGAGGTCGACTCGGAGGAGCTGGCCGCCCGGCTGCACGCCGACGGATGGCAGGTCACCACCGACGGTGAGGGTGCCGACGTGGTGGTGGTGAACACCTGCGGGTTCGTCGAGAAGGCCAAGCAGGACTCGATCCAGACGCTGCTGGCCGCGGCCGACACCGGGGCCAAGGTGGTCGCCGCCGGATGCATGGCGGAGCGGTACGGCCGTGAGCTTGCCGACAGTCTCCCCGAGGCGCAGGCGGTGCTCAGCTTCGACGACTACCCGGACATCGCCTCCCGGCTCGACTCGGTGCTGGCGGGCGAGGCGATCGGTGCGCACACCCCCCGCGACCGGCGGGAGCTGCTGCCGCTGACCCCGGTGCAGCGCCGCGACGCGGCGGTGTCGCTACCCGGGCACGGCACCCCGGCCCGGGTCGCCCCGGAGACCGACGCGCACACCCCGGCGCACCTGCGGCAGGTGCTCCGGCACCGGCTCGACACCGGCCCGGTGGCCTCGCTGAAGCTCGCCAGTGGCTGTGACCGGCGCTGCGCCTTCTGCGCCATCCCGGCGTTCCGCGGCGCGTTCGTCTCGCGTACCCCGGACGAGCTGCTCGCCGAGGCCGAGTGGCTGGCCAAGACCGGCGTCCGCGAGCTGGTGCTGGTCAGCGAGAACTCCACCTCGTACGGCAAGGACCTGGGCGACCCCCGCGCGCTGGAGAAGCTGCTGCCGCAGCTCGCCGCGATCGACGGGATCGTGCGGGTGCGGGCCAGCTACCTCCAGCCCGCCGAGACCCGGCCCGGCCTGGTCGAGGTGATCGCCACCACGCCGGGTGTCGCCGCGTACTTCGACCTGTCGTTCCAGCACTCCAGCGAGCCGGTGCTGCGCCGGATGCGGCGCTTCGGCTCCACCGACCGGTTCCTGGAGCTGCTGGCGTCGGCCCGCGCGCTGGCGCCGGACGCCGGCGCGCGCAGCAACTTCATCGTCGGCTTCCCCGGCGAGACGAAGCAGGACGTGGCCGAGCTGGTCCGGTTCCTCACCGAGGCCCGGCTGGACGCGATCGGCATGTTCGACTACAGCGACGAGGACGGCACCGAGGCCGCGGGGCTGACCGGCAAGGTCTCCGCCGCCACTGTGAAGCGGCGGTACGACAAGCTCAGCGCGCTGGCCGACGAACTCTGCTCGCAGCGCGCCGAGGAGCGCCTCGGCGCGACGGTGGAGGTGCTCGTGGACTCGACCGCCGACGGTGTGGTGGAGGGGCGGGCCGCCCACCAGGCGCCCGAGGTCGACGGCTCGACCACGCTCGTCGCGCCCGTCGGCGGCGGCGTGGATCTGGCCGCGCTGCGCCCCGGCGACCTGGTCCGGGCCACGGTCACCGCGACCGAGGGCGTGGACCTGATCGCCGTGCCGGATGAGATGATCTCGGCGGCGCCCGGCGCGGTACGGTGACGGCGGGCCCTGATGGAGCGGGGAAGCCACGTGGGGCGATGCGGGACATGACGGGAGCTGAGTCGACGGCGGCTGCCCCCGTACCGCTGCTCAACGCGGCGAACCTGCTCACCGCCGCCCGCCTGGTGCTGGTGCCGGTCTTCGTGGCCACCGTGGTCGCCTCCGGCATGAGCCACGCGGGCTGGCGTACGGCCGCCTGCGTGATCTTCGTGGTGGCCTCCGCGACCGACCTGGTCGACGGCTGGATCGCCCGCCGGTACGAACTCGTCACCTCGCTGGGCAAGGTCGCCGACCCGATCGCCGACAAGGCGCTCACCGGCGCCGCCCTGGTGCTGCTCTCCTTCTACGACCGGCTGCCCTGGTGGGTGACTGTGGTGATCCTGGCCCGCGAGTTGGGCATCACCGCGCTTCGCTTCTGGGTGATCCGGCACGGCGTGATCGCGGCCAGCCGGGGCGGCAAGGTCAAGACGGCGCTGCAGATCCTGGCCATCACCTGGTACCTCTGGCCGATGCCGGAGGCGCTCGCCGCGATCGGGCCGTGGATCATGGGAGCGGCCGTCGTGGTCACCGTGGTCACCGGGTTCGACTACATCGCCCAGGCGTTGCGGCTGCGCCGTCCGGCCCGTTGAGCCGGTCGGCGGGTCCGGCGATCCGGTCGGCGGGTCCGGCGATGCGGTCGGCCGACGCGTAAGCCGGCGCGGTGCGGGAAATGGGGGCGGGCATGGACACCGACGCGAGAGACCACCGGCCCGCCGGCAGCCCGGCGGCTGCCGTGGTGCACCGGCTGCACGAGTGCGGCGAGACGCTGGCCACCGTCGAGTCGCTGACCGGCGGCCTGCTCGCCGCCGCGATCGTGGAGATCGCCGGGGTCAGTTCGATCTACCGGGGCGGCATGGTGGTCTACGCCACCGAACTCAAGGCGACGCTGGCCGGAGTACCGGAGGATCTGCTGGCCGACCGCGGCCCGGTCGACCCGGACGTGGCGGCGGCGCTGGCCGAGGGCGGACGGCAGCGGTGCGGCGCGGACTGGGGCCTGGCCACCACCGGTGTGGCCGGGCCGGAGCCGCAGGGCGACAAGCCGGTCGGCCTGGTCTACGTGGCGGTCGCCGGGCCGGACGGCACACAGGTGCGCCGGCTCGACCTCGACGGCGGTCGCGACCACATCCGCTCGGCCGCGGTGATCGAGGCGCTGCGCCTGCTCGCCGACCGCATCCGGCTTCCCGAGGACGCCGACGCCGCCGAGGCGGCGGGCGCCGGCCACCGGTGAGCCGGCGTCCCGCCGACACGCCCGGCGGCGGGACCGCCGGACCGGCCGATCCGCCCGGATTTCCGAGGCGGGGTGGGATGTCGTCGTGGCGACCAACGGGTACGGTTGCGGGAAGGCTCCGGCGGTCGCCGTCGGCGCCGGAGCGGTCCGCCGCGTCCGGCGCGACGCGGACGGCCGGGGATGGTGGTCCCGCTCAGGGGGAGGTGCGATGGTCCTGCTACGCCGGGTGATCGGTGACGCGCTGCGAGCACGCAGGCAGGGGCAGCACCGCACCCTCCGCGAGGTCTCCTCCGCCGCCAACGTCAGCCTCGGCTACCTCTCCGAGATCGAACGCGGCCAGAAGGAACCCTCCAGCGAGCTGCTGGCCGCGATCTGCGACGCGCTCGGCGCCCGCCTGTCCGAGCTGCTGCGCGAGGTGAGCGACACGGTCGCCCTGGCCGAGCAGATGCCCGGCGTGCTGGTGCCGGTGGCCGACGAGCCGGCCCCGGTGGCCCCGGCCGCCGTGCGCAAGGCGACGAACAGGGGTGTCCGGCAGGTCACCTCCGACGGCGGCGTCGCCGTCCAGGTCCGGCAGGACTCGCCGCTCAAGGCCACGCTGCGCAGCACCCGCGTACGCCCCGCCGAGCGGGATGTGGTCTGCGCCGCCTGACCCGGCCCGTCGCGTCATGGGCAACGCTGGCGTCCGCGTCGTACTGTTGATCAGGAGCGTACGGGTGCCGGAGTGGCGTCCGGCTGGGACGATGTAGACGCGACGCTACTGAGGGGACGAGGCGGAGATGGCTAACCCGTTCGTCAAGGGTTGGAAGTACCTGATGGCGCTCTTCGGCGCCAAGATCGACGAGCACGCCGATCCGAAGGTGCAGATCCAGCAGGCCGTCGAGGAGGCGCAGCGCCAGCACCAGGCGCTGGTCCAGCAGGCGGCGGCGGTGATCGGCAACCAGCGCCAGCTGGAGATGAAGCTGTCCCGGCAGATGACCGAGGTGGAACAGCTCCAGGGCAACGCGCGGCAGGCGCTCGCAGTGGCCGACCAGGCCCGTGGCAAGGGCGACGAGGTCGAGGCCGGTCGCTACGAGCAGACCGCCCAGATGCTGGCCACCCAGCTGGTCTCCGCCGAGCAGGCACTGGAAGACCTCAAGACGCTGCACGACCAGGCGCTCGGAGCGGCCGCGCAGGCCCGTAAGGCGGTCGAGAACAACTCGATGATCCTCCAGCAGAAGCTGGCCGAGCGCACCAAGCTGCTCAGCCAGCTGGAGCAGGCCAAGATGCAGGAGAGCGTGGCCCGCTCGCTGGAGTCGATGTCGTCGCTCACCGCGCCCGCCAACACCCCCTCGCTGGACGAGGTCCGTGACCGGATCGAACGCCGCTACGCCACCGCCATGGGCCGGGCCGAACTGGCCGGCAACTCGGTCGAGGGCCGGATGCTGGAGGTCCAGAAGGCCACTCTCGACTCGGCCGGTTCGGCGAGACTGGAGCAGATCCGGTCGAGCATGGCCGGCGAGCAGCTCGGCAGCCGGTCCGAGACCCCCGCCGTGGGGCAGCCGGCCGACCCGGCCGCCGCCGCCCGGCTCGACGAGATCCGGGCCAGCATGAGCCGGGAACGCGGCACCGGGGAGACCACGACCGGCTGACGGAGGGGCGGACACGATGGCGGACGAACGGGCCCGGCACTTCCGCAGGCTGCGCAGGCTCCGTAACTCGGCGCGACGGTGGAGCGTGCTGGCCGGAGGGCTCGGCGGTGCCGCCGCGGTGCTGACCCCGTACGCCGGACTGGGCCTGGCGGACGCGGCCTGGGCCGGCGCCGCGGGCAGCGCGATCGCGGTGGCCGCCTGGCGCTGGGTCGACCACCGCGCGCTGGCCGCCGTTCCGCCCCCGCCCGCCCTGGACCCGGCCGAGGCCGCCGCCCGCTCCCGCGCCCGGCTGGTCGCCGCCGTCGAGCGGCTGCCAGTCGGCCCGGGCGTCGTGGCCGAGGTACGCCGGGTCCGCTCCCGCCTCGCGCTACGCGGCACCGCCGCGGCCGAGCCGTGGGCCCGGCTGGACCGGGCCGCGCTCACCCTGGCCGGGCTGGCCGGGCGGCTGACCGGGCTGGCCGAGCCGGCGGTCCGGGAGGCGGCCGAAGCGGACCGGTCCCTGCGCGAGCTGGCGACCCGGCTCGCGGGCGTGGAGCGCGCGGCGAGGCTGACCCCGCAGAGCCCGCTGAACGAGGTGCACGCCACGCTCGTGGCCCAGTTGGAGGACGGGGTGGCCGCCTACGAGCGGCTGGTGGTGGCCGCCGCCGGTTACGTGGCCGAGGACGCCCGCCCGAACACCGAGCACCCGGCCGCCGCGCGCCTGACCGAGGCCACCGACCTGCTGCACGGCGTAGCCTCCGCCCTGGCCGAACTCCGCACCCCCCTCCGCGCCCCCTGACGGTCCCCCGTCCCGCCTCACCCCGTCGGCGGGGAGAGGGCGGCGCCGACCTGGCCGGAGCGATCATGAGGTTGGCGGGGATGTTGATCTCCGAAACTGCCGCTAACTTCATGATCAACGGGGAGGGAGGGAAAGGGGGAGGGCGCGGGGGTGGAGGGGTCAGGTGGGGGTTGTGGTGCGGGTTGGGGGGGTCCAGGGGGAGGTGCCTACGACGTTTGTGGCTCGTACCCGGTAGTGGTAGGTGGCGCCGCGGGCCAGGCCGGTATTCGTGAAGCCGCGGCCCGTTACGTGGAACGTCACCGGTTCCCGGGTGAAGGCGGCGTCGGTGGCGCGCTGCACGATGAACCCGGCACCCGGCCCGGCCGGCGTCGGCGCCGACCAGCTCACCGTCACGGTGGCGGTGTCCGGCCCGGACACGCTCGCGGTGACGCTCACCTCGGTGGGCGCGACCGGCCGGGCCGGGGTGGTCACGGTGGCCACCGTCGACCAGGGGGAGGCGGCCCCCAGGTACGTCGTGCGCACCCGGTAGTAGTACGTGGTGTCCGGCGTGACGGCCGGGTCCACGTGGACCTCGCCCACGGCGATGGCAGTGGTGCCCGGACCGCTGGTGAACGTCGGGTTCGTGGCGCGCTGCACGTCCACCCCGGTGGCGAAGGAATGGTTGGCCCAGCGCAGCGCCACCCGCAGCGGCGCGGTCGGCGGCAGCACCGCGGTGAGCCGGTCCGGCGCGGCCAGGTGCACCGCCGCCGGTACGGCGTTGGACCAGGACGAGCAGCTCACCGCGTTCTCGGCCCGGATCCGGTAGTGGTAGGTGACGCCGGGAGTGACAGTGGCGTCGGTGTACCGGGTGGCGGTCGCGGCCACAGTGATCTCGGTCAGCCCGTTGGTGAAGGCACTGTCGGTGGCGCGTTGCAGCCGGTGGCTGGTCGGTACGGGACGGCTGCCGTTGCCGGTCCAGGTCAGCGCGATGGCGGGGAGCGCGGTGGCGCTGCCCGGCGCCGGGGTGGCGGTGAGCCCGGTCGGCGCCCTGGGCGCCACGCGCAGCACCAGCGGACGGCTCATGCCCTGGTCGCGCAGTCCGGCCGAGCGGGTCTGCCAGCGGTACTCCCAGCCGAGGTTGACAAGCTGGTTGACCACGACGGCAGGGCGGCCGTCGACCGGACAGACCGGACCGGCGTCCAGCCGTGCGCCGGCCGGACGGGCCGGGTCGAGCAGCCGGACGCTGTCGCCGATCTTGAACGGCAGGGCGGGCGGGACGGGACGCAGCGCCACCACCACGTCCTCCCGGGGGTTGACCCGGACCGTGTCCTTCCAGCCCAGCTCGCCCGGGTCCGGCGGGCGGACCGTGCCGTCCCAGCCGACCCGGTTGACCAGTTGCACGTCGCAGCCCTCGATGTGGACCGGGTGGGTACGCGGGGCGTCGCCGACGATCCGCCAGAGCTGCGTGCCGTCGCCGGGCGCGCCGACCGCCACAGCCGGGTCGGTGGCGTGCAGCACCTCGGTGGCCGGGTCGGCCGGCCCCAGCGGCAGGGTGGCCGGGGCGAGCGGCCCGCCGACCGGGTGGCCGACGCCGAGCCGTCCCACCGCGCGGCCGTGCCGGGCCTCGAACACCTGCCCGACCGACTTCACGGCCAGCGGCAG
Organism: Micromonospora sp. WMMB482; assembly: GCF_019038635.1. Classification (NCBI taxonomy): domain Bacteria; kingdom Bacillati; phylum Actinomycetota; class Actinomycetes; order Micromonosporales; family Micromonosporaceae; genus Micromonospora; species Micromonospora sp. WMMB482. The sequence continues at coordinate 4,009,562 of NZ_JAHOPD010000020.1, forward strand.
CGTGACCGGGGCGGTCGCGCCGGCCGGGGTGAACGTGACGGAGACGGCCCGCGCGGGGATGAGGGTGGGGCGCGGGGTGGAGGTGCCGATCGCGGCGTCGTACGCGGGTTGCGGCACGATCGGCGGCGGCTGGCTGCGCGCGTACGCCCCTGGTAGCCGGTCGGCGAGCCGCCGCGTGTCGTACGGTTCGGCCGGGGTGCCGGTGACCCGGATCTGGAGCAGGGTACGGGTGTTCGGGCCGTACCCCGGGCGGGTCGGCGGCAGGCCCCCGGCGCCGGTCCGGTCCGGCGCGCCGGTGTGGTGGTCGTAGCGCGTGTCGAACCGGGGCAGCGGCGCGGGGCAGTCGTTGTAGAGGATGAGCGTGCTGCCCGGCGGCACAGTGGACAAGTCCACCACCACGTCGGCCCGTTCGCCGGGGGCGAGCAGCAGCGCGTGCCCGTCCACGTTGAGCACCGTCGGGTCCAGCCTGTCGTACCGGTAGTCCACCGGCCGGTTGGTCAGCACCACCGGGGCGGGGAGCAGGCCGCCCTCGTTGCCGATCTGGATCATCTCGGGTCCGGCGGCGGCCGGGTCGGGCACCCCGCCGTCGCGTCCGTCCACCGGCCAGTACGCGGGTCGTCCCGGCGCGCGTACCGCCTCGACCATCGGCACCTCACCGGCGTCCGGGTCGGACGGGCTGCCGTCCTCGGACCACATCGGCGCGTCGGAGGCGGCCCGGTAGAGCTGGAGGTTGAGCGCGCGGTCCGCGCAGGCGTTGAGGATCCGGAACCGGTACGCCCGCGGCGCGACCTCCAGGTACGGGTAGGCCACGCCGTTCACCAGCGGGGTGTCGCCGTACGCGTCGGGCACCGCCGACGGGTGCGGCACGCCCGGTACCAGCGGCGGCTCGTCGGGGTCGGTGTCGGGGTCGTGGTGGGGGTTCGGCACCGGCGCGACCCACGGGCTGTGGCCGCCGTCCGGGTCGTGGGTCCACGGCCCGTAGTCCCAGCGCCCGGTCGGGTTGGTGCCGGTGAGCCGGTACGGGTTCTGCCGCGGCTGGTAGACGTGCGGGTGCCACAGGCTGCCCTTCGCGCCCCAGCGGTCCCGGTCCCAGGTGGGGTCCTGGGCGGCGAGCTGCGTGTCGTCGGGGACGAACGTCTTGTCCTCGATCACCAGCGGGAGCTGGTCGGCGGGCAGCACGCCGTCGTCGACGAGCCGTTCCTCGGCCGGGTCGGTGAGCAGGTAGAGCGCGATCTGCCCGGAGTAGACGGTGAGCCGGGACAGGCCGAGCGTGTTGTCGTGCAGCCACATGAGCCGGCCGCTCTGGTCGTTCGGGAAGTACAGCGTGGTGGCCCCCGCTCCGGGCGGCGGCATGTCCGGCACCGGCGTCACGCCCACACCGACCGGGTACGGGGTGATCTCACCGGCCGGGGTCACCCACTGCCACGGGTTGCCGGCGCTGATCCACCCGGTCTGCGCGCCGGACAGGTGCGGCACGGCCCGGTTCTGCGGGTACGGCGCGGGACCGTCCAGCGGCCCGGTTCCGGCGCCGTCGACAGTCTCGTCGACCGGCAGGAACAGCTCGCCGGCCCGTCCGGTGGGGAGCTGGTTGATGAACTTGATCCGCACCGGGCGGCCCCGCCGGGCCACGATCATCGGGCCGAGGTGCCAGGGGCGGCCGGGCGGGCTGACCGTGTTGTGCCCGGACGCGTCGGTGCCCAGGTTGAGCTGGCGGTAGCCGCGCAGCCGGGTGGCCGGCAGGTCGCGGTGCAGGCGTTGCGCGTACTCCTGGAGGCCGATCTCGTAGTAGTCGCAGCCCGGCCAGGTGATGGTGTCGGGGACGGCGACGGGCAGGCGCGCGCCGACCCCGGCGGTGGCGGGTTGCCCTGGTAGCGGCAGCGGGTCGACGAACTTACGGATGCCGGTGCCGGGTACCGGGTGGCCGTCCGGGTCGAGTGTGGGCAGCGGGCTGGCGGCGGTGTTCGGCACCGGGCCGAACAGGCGCGGGACGGCGGCCGGGTCCAGGCTCGCCGGCGCCGGGCTGTGCTCGTCGCCGCCGTCCCGGGCGGCCGGAACGGCGGCTGCGACGGAACCGGCAGGCGCGGCTTCCTCGGCGGCGATGGCGGCGATGGCGGCGCGGTCCGGGCGTCCGGGCCGGCTGCGGCGGAACAGCACCATGGCTCTCCCCGGGTCGGGGCGCGCCGGCCGACACCCCGGCGTGGCGGGCGTACGCGCTACTGACGATCCGTGAGCGGTCCACCGCAGCATGCGACGTCACAGGGGTGAGGCGGAAGTACCCAATCGTCCCTATCTCGGCCGATCTTGGGCGTTTCGTGGAAGTTCCACGCCGGGTTGGCATGCCGGGCACCAGTACGTGACCCGTTCGCCCAGCTCCTCCTTGCGGATGGCGGTCCCGCAGCGGCGGCACGGCTGGGCCCGGCGGCCGTAGACGTAGCTGGTCCCGCCCCGGTGCAGCACCCCCGTGGTGCTCTGCGTCCAGCGGCCCCGGTTGGCCGCCAGCAGCCGCTGGGCCAGCGTGACGGTGCCGGGCAGGTCCGGCACCGCGCCCACCGGCGTCCACGGCGACAGGCCGCGCAGGAACAGCACCTCGCACTTGTAGAGGTTGCCCACCCCGGCCAGGTTGCGCTGGTCGAGCAGCGCCTCGCCGATGGTGCGCTCAGGGTCGGCCGCCAGCCGGCGGACCGCCTCGCCGGCGTCCCAGTCCGGGCCGAGCAGGTCCGGACCGAGGTGGCCGACGAGCGACTCCTCCTCGGCGGTCGGCACCAGCGCCAGCTCGTGCAGGTGATAGCCGACAGCGACCGCGGCGGGGGAGCGCAGCACCGCACGGATCAGGTGTGCCGGCCGTCCGCTCCAGCGCTCACCCGGGGCGTACGCCCGCCAGGCACCGTCCATCCGCAGGTGCGAGTGCAGCGTCCAGGGAGCGGCGTCGGTGCGGGTCAGGCGCAGCAGCAGGTGCTTGCCCCGGCTGGCCGACTCACGCACGGTCCAGCCGGTCAGGTCGGTGGCGGCGAGCTGCGGCACGCGGAAGTCGGACCCGGTGAGCCGGGCCCCGGCGAGCGCGCGTTGCAGGACGCGCGCGGTGTTCCAGACGGTGTCGCCTTCGGGCACCCGGCCATTGTCCCCCGTCCGAGCGGAATTCGCATGTGTCGCTATTTGTACTGAGGTTCCACTTGATCTGCGGAAACGACACGATCAGGGGGTTCTGAGGAGAATGCTGATGGCCCATTCACGACGTCGTACCGTCGTCGCCCTGACCGCCCTGCTCACCGTGGCCGCCGGACTGCCCGGCACACCCGCGCCGGCCGCGCCCCCGCCAGCCGCCCTACCGTCCCGCGCCGCCGCGCCCGGCCCCGAACGCTGGTCCGTCGACCTCGCCGTCGCCGACGGCGACGACGTCAACGTCGCCTGGCGGTCCGGCCGCCTGCGGCTCGCCGACCCCCGGCCCACCGCGCGCACCCGCCCGGCCGCCGTCGGCGGACCGGTCGCCGAGGGCATCCTGATCTCCGCGCCGCGCACCCTGGACCGGCCCGCGACCCGGGTACGCGCACAGTTCGCCGCCCGCACCGGCGACGGAGGTACGGCGGTGGCCCAGGTACGCGGCTGGCGGGCCCGCGGCTGGACCGAGTGGCGCGACGCCACCGAGGCGGTCTTCGACGCACCGGTCACCCGGGTCCAGGCCCGCGTCGTGCTCACCACCAGCGACGCCGCGTCGGAGGCCACCGTCACCGGCCTGACCCTGGCCGCCGACCGGGTCGCCACCACAGCGGTCCAGCCGGCCGCCGCGCTCAAGTACCGGGTGTACGCGACCCGGATCGGCCTGGTCGGCGGCACCACCGCCAACGGGCACACGGTGCGTACCCGGGACCACTTCGCGGCGCTGCCCACCCGGCGCGGCCTGTCCCCGCGCGGCACCGGCGACTACACGGTCAAGGTCTGCACGACGAACGGCAGCCGCTGCGAGTACGCCCCGGTGTGGGACGTCGGCCCGTGGAACACCCGGGACGACTGGTGGAACCCGGCGTCGGTCCGGGAGAACTGGAAGGACCTGCCGCGCGGGTTGCCGGAGGCGCAGGCGGCGTACCAGAACGGCTACAACGGCGGGCGCGACCAGTTCGGCCGTACCGTGCGCAACCCGGCCGGGCTGGACCTGGCCGACGGGACGTTCTGGGACGGGCTGCGGCTCACCGACAACGCGTGGGTGGACGTGACGCTGCTGTGGACCGGTGGCGGGGCGCGGGCCGTGGTCGGCTCCGGGCCGCTGAACCTGCGCGCCGGGGCGAGCACCTCGTACGCGAGCCGGGGCCTGGCCGCCACGTACGCCCACGTGCCGGTGCAGTGCTACGTGACCGGGCAACGGATCGCCGGTACGTACCGCACCACGACGAGGTGGTACCGCCTGGTCGGCGGCAACTACGTCAGCCACGCGTACCTGTCCTCGATCTACGGCGGCACGGTCCCGCGCTGCTGACGGCACCGTCCTCCCTCTCTCGTCCCTCCTCCGCGATCTTGCAGTTTCGGCCCTGCCTCGGCGGCATTCGCCCGTTGTGCCGGGGCACCAAGTGCAAGATCGCGGGAGGGAGGGGGAGGGGGAGGGGGAGGGGTCAGGGGCGGGTGATGGTTATGACCTTGCCTGGGGTGGCTCGGAGGGTGTCGGCGGCTCGGCCGGTGTTCACCGCTATGGCGACCTGGGCGGCCGAGTCGACGTAGACCACCAGGGTGCCGGGTTCGGCGTCGCCGAACGTGCGGCCGTGCACCGCCTCGTGGCCGTTCACCAGCACCCGGGACGGCAGGCCGTCGAGCAGCGCGCCCGGCGCGGCGAGCTGGACGTTGCCGAAGTGGTCGACGGTCAGCACCTCGGCGCTGAGGCCGCCGGGCTCGGCACGCACCACCGGTTCCGGCAGCCGGACCAGCGCGCCCGGGTCGACGGGCGGTCCGGCCCCGGCCAGCGGCGCGCCGAGCGCCAGCCGGGCGGCCACCGGCGCGAACACGTCCCGCCCGTGGAACGTGCGGGACACGACCGGGCCGAGCCAGTCCGGGTTGGTCAGCTCCACCGCGTCGGTCACCCCGCCGAGCGCCTCCGCGGCCGGGACCAGAAGCCCGTTGTCCGGCCCGACCAGCAGCCCGCCGGACGCGGCGAGCGCGATCCCGCGCCGCGCGGTGCCGACACCCGGATCGACCACCGCGACGTGCACGCCCCACGGCAGGTACGGCACTGTCTGCGCGAGCACCGCCGCGCCCCGGCGCACGTCGGCCGGTGGGATCAGGTGCGTCACATCGATCACCCGGACAGCCGGGGCGAGCCGGGCCAGCACCCCGTGGCACGCCGCCACGAACCCGTCGGCCAGGCCGTAGTCGGTGGTCAGTGAGACACACCGAGGGTTGCCGCTCACCGGTTGCCCGCCCCGGTCAGGTGCCGCGCCAGGCGCAGCTCGTCGTGCAGCGGGATCCCGTCCGCGCCGACGTGCGGGATCGTCGGCTTGACCGCGCGGGCCCGGTCCGCCGCGCCCGCGTCCACCGCGACGATCCGCAGTCCCCGGCGCTGGTAGAAGCGCAGCGCGCCCAGGTTGTCGTTGGTGGTGACCAGCCAGATCCGGTCCGCCCCGGCAGCGACGGCCACCTCGTCGGCGGCAGTCAGCAGGGCGGTGCCCGCGCCGTTGCCGGATGCCGACGCGGCCAGGCTCACCACTTCCAGCCCGTCGGCGTCGACCCGGTACACCAGCGCCCCGGCGAACGCGCCGTCGTCGTCGACCGCCACCAGTGCGGGCAGGTCCCGCAGGTCGTAGCGGGTGTCGTGGACCACCACGATCGGCCCGCCCCACTCCCGCTCGTGCAACGCCGTCAGCGCGTCGCGGTCCCCGTCGCGCGCCTGTCGTACCCGAATCGAGGCCACCGGCACACCCTACGTTCCCGCTCCCGGAACTCCGGTCGGTCAGCCGCGCAGGCGCAGGCCGCGCGGGGTGGCGCGGAAACCGGCGGCGGTCAGCGCGTCGCGCAGCGGGGAAGCGTGCACGGCCTCGCCGTCGGCGCGCTCCACCGAGATCGCGCCGAGCGCACCCGAGTGCACCGCGTCGGCGAGCGCCTTGCCGGCGGCGCCGAGCGTGTCGGTGTCGTCGGTGAAGGAGAGGATCGTCCGGCCGCCCCGTTCCACGTAGAGCACCAGGTCACCGCCGACGAGCACGACCAGCGCACCCGCCTTGCGCCCGGCCCGGTGGCCGGTGGCCGGTGCCGCGCCGTCGCCGGAGTCGACCACGCGTTCCGGCCAGGGCAGCGCCGCGCCGTACGGGTTCGCCGGGTCGGTGGCCGCGAGCACGACCGTCGGCCCGCCCCCGCCCTGCGTGTCGTCGGCGAGCGCGCGGATGCGGTCCACCGCGCCGGGCACCGCGAACTGCGCCGCGCCGAGCCCTTCGACGAAGTAGCCGCGCCGGGCCGCCCCGCGTTCCTCCATCGCGGACAGCACCGGGTAGACCCCGGCGAAGCCACCGGTGACCTGCTCGGCCACGACCGCGCCCCGGGTCACCACGCCGTGCCGCTCCAGCAGCAGATCGGCCAGGGCGGCGGCCCGGCGGGTGGGGTCGAGGTCGCGTTCGGGCAGCCGGGACCACCGACCGGCCATGGTGGGCGGACCGCCCCGGCTGGGCAGCGCCACCCGGCCCGGCCGGCGGTAGCGGGTGCGCGGCGCCGAGGGCCGGGACCGGTGCGCCCCGCCCGCGCCGAGCGCGGCCCGCAGCGGGGCGAGCGTGTCGTTGGTGAGGTGACCGGCCCAGACCAGATCCCACACCGCGCCCGACAGGCCGGCGTCGTCGGTGGCGCCGACCCGGTCGGACAGCAAGCGGAAGAACAGCGCCTGCCCGTCGGCGAGCGCGTCGAGCACTGACTCGTGCAGCGGGGTCAGCGTCAGCGCCTCGTCCGGCGGCGGGAGCAGCAGCGGCGCGACGTCGGCGTACGCGAGTGTCACCCACCCGTCGCCGCCGGAGATCGCGCCCGCGCCGGCCCACACCACCTCGCCACTGGCGCACAGCTCGTCGAGCTGGGCGGGGGAGTAGTCGGCGACCCGGGCGGGCAGCACCAGCCGTTCCAGCGCGGACGCCGGCACGCTCACGCCCTGCAACTGCTCGACGGTGGCGGCGACCGCCTCGACGCCCCGGGCCGACGAGCCGACCTGCTGCCAGCGGGGCAGGAACGCGGCGAGCGCGCGCGGCGGCACCGGCTCGATCTCGCGGCGCAGGGCCGCCAGCGAGCGGCGGCGCAGCAGGCGCAGCACCTCGGCGTCGCACCACTGGGTGCCCACACTGTCCGGAGCGAACTCGCCCGAGACCACCCGGCCGCCCGAAGCGAGCCGCCGCAGCGCCTGCTCCACCACGAACACGCCGAGTCCGAACCGGGCCGCGCAGGTGGCGGCTGCGAACGGGCCGTGCGTGCGGGCGTACCGGGCGACCAGGTCGGCGAGCGGATCGGCCACCGGTGCGAGGTACGCCTCGGCGACCCCGACGGGCAGCGCCACCCCGAGCGCGTCGCGCAGCCGGGCGGCGTCCTCGACGACCACCCACCGGTCCTCGCCGGCGATGCGGACCCGCAGCACCCGCCGGGCCGCCGCCAGCTCGTCGGTCCAGGACTCCGGGACGCCCCGCTCGGCCAGCTCGGCGCTGCTCAGGTCACCGACCACGCGCAGCAGTTCGACGACGTCCTCCGGGTCGCGGGGCCGCCGCTGCTCGGTGCGCCAGCGCAGCTGACGTGCGGTCTCGGCGAGCACCTCCGGGTCGAGCAACTCCCGCAGGTCGACCCGGCCGAGCAGCTCGCCGAGCAGCCCGGAGTCGAGCGCCAGCGCGGCGGCCCGCCGCTCGGCCAGTGGGGCGTCGCCCTCGTAGAGGAACGCGCCGACGTACCCGAACAGCAGCGACCTCGCGAACGGCGACGGGCGCTCGGACTCCACCTCGACCAGGCGTACCTTGCGTGCGGCCAGGTCGCGCATGAGCTCGCCCAGCGCCGGCTGGTCGAAGACGTCCTGGAGGCACTCGCGGGCGGCCTCCAGCGTGACCGGGAAGTCGGCGTACTCGCGGGCCACGTCGAGCAGTTGCGCGGCGCGCTGGCGTTGCTGCCACAGCGGCTGCCGCCGGCGGGGGTCACGGCGGGGCAGCAGCAGCGACCGGGCCGCGCACTCGCGGAACCGGGACGCGAACAGCGCCGACGTGCCGACGGACTCCTCGACGAGCTGGGCGATCTCGTCCGGCTCGAACACCACCACGTCGGCGCCGGGCGGGGTCTCGGCGGTGTCCGGCAGGCGTACCACGATGCCGTCGTCGGAGGGCATGACCTGGGCGTCCACGCCGTACCGCTCGGCCAGCCGCCGACCGATCGCCAGCGCCCACGGCCCGTTGACGCGCGCGCCGAGCACCGAGTGCACGGCGAGCCGCCAGTCGCCCAGCTCGTCGCGGAACCGTTCGACCACCACCGTCCGGTCGTCCGGCAGCGACCGGGTGGCCGCCTTCTGCTCGCGCAGGTAGTTCATCAGGTTGCCGGCGGCCCAGTCGTCCAGTCCGCCCGCGCGCAGCGCCGCGACCGCGTCGGCGTCGGACTGCCGCAGCAGCGCCCGGACCCGGGCGCCGATCGCCCGGCCCAGTTCGACCGGGCGGCCGAGCTGGTCGCCCTTCCAGAACGGCATCCGGGCCGCCTGGCCGGGCGCGGGGGAGACGAGCACCCGGTCGGGGGTGATCTCCTCGATCCGCCAGGACGACGACCCGAGCAGGAACACGTCACCCACCCGGGACTCGTAGACCATCTCCTCGTCCAGCTCACCGACCCGCGCGGCCCGCTCGGCGCCGGCCAGGAACACGCCGAACAAACCTCGGTCGGGGATGGTGCCGCCGCTGGTCACGGCGAGCCGCTGCGCGCCGGGCCGGCCGGTCAGCACGTCGGTGGCGCGGTCCCAGACCAGCCGCGGCCGCAGCTCGGCGAACGCGGTGGACGGGTAGCGCCCGGAGAGCATGTCGAGCACCGCGTGCAGCGCCGAGTCGGGCAGCTCCGCGAACGGCGCCGCCCGGCGGACCAGCACCGCCAGGTCGCCGAGCCGCCACGGCTCCAGCGCCACCATCGCGACGATCTGCTGGGCCAGCACGTCGAGCGGATTGCGCGGGTAGTGCAGCTCCTCGATCGCCCCGACACCCATCCGTTCGGCCACCACGGTGCAGGAGAGCAGGTCGCCCCGGTGCTTGGGGAAGACGACGCCGCGCGAGACCGCGCCGACCTGGTGCCCGGCCCGTCCCACCCGTTGCAGCCCGGCCGCCACGCTCGGCGGCGCCTCGATCTGCACCACCAGGTCGACGGCGCCCATGTCGATGCCCAGCTCCAGGCTGGACGTGGCGACCACGGCGGGCAACCGGCCGGACTTGAGCGCCTCCTCGATCTGCTTGCGCTCCTCGCGGGACACGCTGCCGTGGTGTGCCCGGGCGATCACCGCCGGCGCCCCGGCCGCCGCGCCGGACTGCGCCATCACCTCCGCGGGCTGGCGCGGCGCGCGCACCGGCCCCACCGGCCCGCCGAACGCCTGCGCCCCTCGCCGAGCCCGGCCCTCGTCGACCGGTTCGCCGCCGCGCAGCGGGCCGAGCCCGTCGGCGTCGTCGAGCCCGTCGCCGGCCGGCGGGCCGTCGGGGCCGGGCAGCAGATCGGATACGCGCACCGGCTCCCCGCCCCGGGCCACGCGGCTGCCCTCCGGGGCGGACGCCGCCTCCATTTCCTCGGCGGCCAGCTCGTTGAGGCGGGCGCAGAGGCGTTCGGCGCTGCGCCGGGAGTTGGTGAACACGATCGTGGACCGGTGTGCGCGGATCAGCGCGAACACGCGTTCCTCGACCGCCGGCCAGATCGACGGGCGGCGGGGGGCGAGGCCGCCGAGGTCGTCCTCCGGCGGCTCCTGCTCGTCGAGGCGCGTCATGTCCTCCACCGGAACCTGGACGCTGACCTCGATGGTCTTGTCCGCCGGCGGCTGCACCACGTCGACCGGGCGCGCGCCGCCGAGGAAGCGGGCGCACACGTCGATCGGCCGGACGGTGGCGGACAGCCCGATCCGCTGCGCGGGACGCTCCAGCAGCGCGTCGAGCCGTTCCAGGGACAGCGCCAGGTGGGCGCCGCGCTTGGTGCCCGCGACCGCGTGCACCTCGTCCACGATCACCGTGTCGACGCCGCGCAGCGAGTCGCGGGCGGCGGAGGTGAGCAGCAGGAACAGAGACTCGGGCGTGGTGATGAGGATGTCCGGCGGGGTGCGGGCGAACGCCCGGCGCTCGTCGGCCGGGGTGTCGCCGGTTCGCATCCCGACGGTGATGTCCGGCGGGACCAGGCCGAGCCGGGAGGCGGCCTGGCGGATGCCGGTGAGCGGGGCGCGCAGGTTGCGTTCCACGTCGACCGCGAGCGCCTTGAGCGGGCTGACGTAGAGCACCCGGCAGCGGCGACGGGGATCGGCCGGCGGCGGCTCCTTGGCGAGCCGGTCGAGCGACCAGAGGAACGCTGCGAGCGTCTTGCCGGAGCCGGTCGGCGCGACGACGAGGGCACTGCGAGCGGCGGCCACCGAGCGCCAGGCGCCCTCCTGGGCCGGGGTGGGCGCGGCGAACGCCGCGGTGAACCACTCCCGGGTCGCCGCGCCGAACTCCTTGAGCACCCCGCCTGACCGGGTCACCTCGTCCGCCACGATCCCATCCTGCCGCGCCGGTGTGACATCCGGCCGATCGCCGGAGCGTTCTGTCCCGGCGACGGTGCCAGATTATGGAATGCGCGTTTCTTCCGTTAAGTCTCACTTAACTGCTTGCTTGTGCAGTGCAACATAAAGTAACTTCACTCGCGATGCGGCGTGGGCTGGAGGCTTGGATGACCGTCGAGGAACGAGGCTTCGGGCCCGGCACCGACCTGCTCCTCCGAAAGGTCGACAGCCGGCTGACCGCGCTCCGCGCCGGGCTGCACGGTCCCGACCTCGAACTGGCCGAGGAACTGGCCCGGCGGCTGCGTGAGATGATCCTGGCCACCGCCCGTTCCAGCGCCGCCGACCGGGCGCGTGTCCGGGCCGCTGTGCACTACTTCGTCCAGCGCCGGGAGACCCGCGATGCCCGCCTGCCGGTCCGCTCCCTCGCTGCGGCGCAGCGAGCGGCCGACCGGGCGGCGAGTCAGCTGGGGTGTGCCGACCTGACGGCCGAGCGCCAGGCGGGCCGGCGCTGACGTCTCCGAGATATGGGCTGGACCGCCTGCCACTTTCACGGCCTTAAGGCGCCTTTGTCCTGTATCAAGGAATCATGTCCCTTCCCTGTCGTCCTCGGCATCCGCGGGTGCCGAGGCTCGGCGCAGGGCACGGCCCGGGCACTCCCGCATGATCCTGCTGCTCGCCCTGGCCTGGCAGGTCGGGCTGGCCGCGGCGGTGCCCGCCCTCATCCGACCGCTGGGACGTAATGTCGGCTACCTCCTTGCCGTCGGTTACCTGGCCGGGGCCGCTCTGCTGCTCAGCCACCTCCCCACCATCCTGCGCGACGAGGCTGTGGAGATCTCGTGGCGCTGGTTGCCGGCCATGGACATCTCCGTCACCTTCCGGATGGACGCGCTCGCGCTGGTCTTCGCGCTCCTGGTCCTCGCGGTCGGTGCACTGATCATGACGTACACGCCGCGCTACCTGAGCGCCTCCGGCCGACACGCCACCCTGTACGTCACCCTGACCCTGTTCGCGGCCGCGATGCTGGGCCTGGTGCTCGCGAACGACCTCCTGGTGCTGTTCGTCTTCTGGGAGCTCACGTCCATCTTGTCGTTCGTCCTCATCGGCCAGAACCAGCCCTCGGCGACCCGTCCTGCGGCGCACGCGCTGTTGGTCACATCCGGTGGCGGCCTCGCCCTGCTCGCCGGCTTCGTGGTGCTGATGGTCAGCCTCGGCACAAGTGATCTCACGCGCATCCTCGCCGAGCCCGATCGGGTGGCCTCCGGGCCCGCCGCGGCGGCCGGGGCGCTGATCCTGGTGGGGGTCTTCACAAAGTCGGCGCAGATGCCGTTCCACTTCTGGCTCCCCGGCGCCATGATCGCGATCACCCCGGTCAGCGCCTACCTGCACGCGGCCACGATGGTCAAGGCGGGAATCTATCTGGCCATGCGTTTCTCCGCCCTGTTCGGCGGCTACTGGCCCTGGCGGGTGACCCTCGTCGGCGTCGGTCTCGTGACCGCGGTGCTCGGCGCCTTCCTCGCACTGCGTCAGTACGACCTGAAGGCGATGCTGGCCTACTCCACGGTGAGCCAGCTCGGGCTGCTGATCGGCGTGATCGGGCTGGGAACCCCGGAATCCGACGCGGCAGCCATCCTTTACACCGTCGCCCACGCACTGTTCAAGGCGACGCTGTTCATGCTCGTCGGCATCATCGACCACGAGGCGGGCAGCCGCGACCTTCGCGAGTTGTCCGGCCTCCGCCGGAAGATGCCGGTCACGACAATGATCACCGCACTGGCGGCCATGTCCCTCGCCGGGCTGCCGCCGACCATCGGGTTCGTCGGGAAGGAGGCGATCTTCGAGGCGTTCGGCAAGGCACCGGGCATTCCCTGGCCGGCGTGGACCGCCGTGGGGCTGGCGGTCCTCGCATCCGTGCTCACCTTCGCCTACGCGGCGCGGCTCGTACACGGTCTCTTCGCCGGCCCGTCCCGTCAGCGGGCGCTCTACGAGCCCTCCTGGTCCTTTCTGGCACCCGCGGCCGTGGCGGCCGTGGCGGCAACCGTGGCAGGGCCCCTGGTCGGCCTGATCAGCCCGCTCGTCGTCCGCGCCGCGAACAACGCCCGACCGCAGGGCGAACCGGCCGACCTCGCGTTCTGGCACGGTGTCACTGTTGCGTTGCTGCTCTCGGTGCTGACCTTCGTCCTCGGCACGGTGATCTTCGCGCTTCGACGGCGCGTCGACCGGCGACTCCTCCGCACCCCCACCCCGCGCCCGTTCGGGTGGCAGTTCGACCGCGGTTACCAGTGGCTGTTGCGCGTCGGCGAGTGGGTCGCAGCCCCGGCCCGCACCAGCCGAGTCGGGCCCTTCCTGGCAGTTCCCCTGCTGCTGGTGGTCGCGCTCGGTGCGGCGGGTCTCGCGTTGGCCGGACCCCTGCCGGCATCGACGGGAAACCTCACGCAGTTCGGTGACGTGGTCGTGCTCGCGCTGCTCGTGCTGGTGACAGCAGGGCTGGTCGGCGCACGTTCGGTGCTGGCGGCGATCAGTCTGACCGGCGTCGTCGGGCTGATCCTGTCGGCCTGGTTCGTGACCCTCGGCGCGCCGGACGTCGCGGTGACCCTGTTGCTGGTGGAGGTGCTGACGACCATCGTGATGATGCTCGCACTGCGCCGGCGGCCCAGGGAACTGCACCGTCCCCGACTCCGGGGCTCGGCCGGTGCCGCCGTCCTCGCCGTCGGAGTCGGCGTGGTGGCCGCCGCCGCCACGGCCGCCCTCACCGGACGCCGGGAGACGTCCCCGCCCGGGCGCTACTACCTGGAGCGGGCCGAGGAGATCACCGGCGGTCACAATGTCGTCAACGTGATCCTGGTCGATTTCCGTGCGTTGGACACACTCGGTGAGGCGGTCGTCCTCACGGTCGTCGCGCTCGGCCTGGCCGCCCTGCTGCGGCTCGGCCCGCCGGCCTTGCGGGCGGGATCCGCTCCGCCCCGCCGGGATCTGGTCTTCCGCTTCGCCTACCGGGTGCTCAGCCCGGTGATGCTGGTGGTCTCGGCGCATCTGTTCGCTCGCGGGCACGAGGAAGTGGGTGGGGGGTTCATCGGAGCCCTGGTCGCGGGCACCGCAGTAGGGCTCGGGCACATCGCCCACACCGGGTCGGTGCCGCCACCGCTCGGCTGGCTGCGGGCCCGGCCACTGCTCGTGTCAGGGCTGCTCCTGAGCCTTGTCGTCGGCCTGGCGCCGATGGGGTCGGGCCGGCCGCTTCTCAGCCCTGCAACCCTGCCGTTGCCCGGACCACTGTCGCTCTCCTCGGCGACCCTGTTCGACCTGGGCGTCTACCTCATGGTCCTGGCGCTCGCCGTGTCTGCGGTACGCCGGCTCGGTGCGTCCACGGTCGACAGCCGGGCCGCCGGGGCAGAGCCGTGAGCGCGGCGGCGCTCCTTGCCGGCCTGCTCGCCGCGGCCGGCACGTTCATGCTTCTCCGGGGGGCACAACTCCGGCTCATCATCGGCTTCATCCTGCTCGGTCACGCCGTGAACGTGGTGTTGCTGTCCGCCGGTGGGCTACGGTGGCGGGCCCCTGCCTTCGCCGGTGACGGACCGGGACGCACCGACCCGCTGCCTCAGGCGTTCGCCCTGACCGCCATCGTGATCACCTTCGGCATCACCATCTACCTGCTGGGGCTGCTGGCCAGGACCGGCCGAGACCCGGCCGACGACCGGGCGGAGACCCGGCCGGGCGACGGACGCGAGCAGGACGAGCTGTGATCGGATCCCTGGCCGTGGTACCGGTGGTGGCGCCGCTGGCCACCGCTGCGGTGTTGCTGGCGTTCGCGAGGCGTCGAGCGTTGCGCCGCGTGGCCGGCCTGGTGGTGTCGGGCGTCGTGCTGGTCGCCGCGGTGTGCCTACTGGTCATGGTCCGGGACGGCTCGGTGCTCGCCGTGCGGATCGGCGGGTGGGCGCCGGTGGTGGCCATCGGCTTCGCGGTCGACACGTTCACGGCCCTCATGCTCTGCGCCGCCGCGCTGGTGGTGCTGGTCTGCCTGGCCTCGGCCGCGGCCACCGGGCAGGACGGTCACCCGTTCTTCGTGCCGTTGGCCCTGGTGCTCGCGGCCGGCGGCAACGGCGCCCTGCTGACCGTCGACCTGTTCAACCTCTTCGTGCTGATCGAGGTCATGCTCGTGCCGTCCTACGTGCTCCTCGCCCTGCGCGGCGAGGCCCGGGACCTGAAGGCGAGCCGGGTGTACGTCGCCACCAACCTGCTCGCCTCCACGCTGCTGCTGACCGGCGTCGGTCTCCTGTACGGGGTGTCGGGCTCCGTTCAGCTCGCCGAGCTCGTCGGTGCCGGCCGGGAATCGTCCCCGGCGGCCGTGGCGGGTGGGCTCGTCCTGGTGGCGCTGGCGGTGAAGAGCGCCGTCGTGCCGGTGCACGCCTGGCTTCCGCGCAGCTACTCGGATGCGCCGCCGGTGGTGGTCGCGCTCTTCTCCGGACTGCTCACCAAGGTGGGGCTGTACGCGCTCATCCGCGTGTTCGCGGTCCTGTACGGCGGCGCGGCGGACTACCTGTGGATCATCGGCGTCGTGGCGTTGGTGTCCATGGTCGTCGGCGTCCTGGGGGCGGTGGGCGAGCACAGCATGCGCCGGATCCTCTCGTTCCACATGGTCAGTCAGATCGGTTACGTGCTGCTCGGCCTCGCCCTCTTCACCGAGGCCAGCCTGACTGCCGCGATCTTCTATCTGGTGCAGTACATCCTGGTCAAGGCCGCTCTGTTCCTCAGTGTGGCGGCGGTGCACGCGGATCGCGGCACGGACCGGCTGGCGTCGTTGGGCGGTCTGGCTGCGACGCGCCCGATTCTGGCCATGTCCTTCGCGGGGGCTGCGCTCTCGCTTGCCGGCCTGCCGCCCTTCTCCGGGTTCCTGGCCAAGTTCCTGCTCATCCGTGCGGCGGTGGACAGCGGAGCCTGGCTCGCGGTGGCGGTGGCCCTGGGAGTCAGCCTGCTCACTCTCACGTCGATGCTCAAGATCTGGGGCTCGGTCTTCTGGGGGCCGCCGGGCCCGGCGGAGCCGGTCGCGCTCGGAGAGAGGGCGCGGACCTGGGCGACGGCGTCCGCGCTGACGCTCGCCGTGGTGACTCTGCTGCTCGGTCTCGCCGCCCAGCAGTTGCTGGTCCTCTCCGGGGAGGCCGCCACCGGCCTGACCGATCCGGTGGAGCACCCGCGGGCCGGACGGTGAATCAGGATGAGGCGCGGGACTGACCTGCCGTCGCGGCTGCTACGGCGGACCCTCCGAATCATGCGCTTCGCCGGGTACTTCGCTGTCCAGTTGGTGCAGGCGAACTTCGTGGTCGTGCGGGAGATCGTGACGCCCGGTTCCGGGCTGTGTCCGGCGATTGTCCGGATCCCGCTACGGGCGAGAACCGACGATGAGATCGTGTGGATGGTGCTCTTCGTCGGTCTGACGCCGGGCACCCTGCCGCTCGCGATCGACCGGTCCGCGCCGGCGATGTTCGTGCACGGCATGCACGTTCACGACGAGACGGCGTTCCGTCTCCGGCTCGCCGCTCTGGAGGACCGGCTGTTGTCCGCTCTGCGCCCCGCCACCGCCGACGGGCGACGATCCGGCCCGGCCGGAGACAACGACCGAGGTTGACGTGCTTCTCCTGGACATCGTGCTCATCGCACTCGCACTGTCGATGATCCTGGTCATCGGCCGGCTGGTGATCGGCCCGTCCGACGCCGACCGGGCCACGGCGCTCGATCTCGCCTTCGTCCACGTCCTCGCCTCCGTCGCGGTTCTCGCCGCCCGGCTCGACATTCCCGCCATCCTGGATCTGGTCCTCGTCGGCACTCTGGTCGGTTTCCTGGCGACGGTCTCGCTGGCCCGGCTCCTCGACCGGGGCCGGTCGTGATCCGCCAGGTGCTGGCATCGGTCCTGCTCCTCGGTGGGGTGGGCCTGGTCGTCGTGAGCGCCGTCGGACTCGTCCGGTTGCCCGACGCCTACAACCGGATGAACGCGATCGCCAAGGCGGCCAGCCTCGGGGCGGTGGGCGTGCTGCTGGGCGTCCTGCTGCTCATGCCGAGCCTGCGAACCGGCGCCGTGATGCTGCTCGCCGTCGGACTGCAGCTGTTCACCGCCCCGCTCGGCGGCTACGCTCTCGGCCGCGCCGCCTACCGGGCGGGAACGCCGCTCGCGCCGGTCACCCGGAGCGACGACCTCGGCGCCCGTGGGCCGACTCCGCCGTCGTCGTCCGGAGAGCCGGAAGCCTCGTGACAGTCGCATCGCCCGCCGTCACCGTCGCTGGTCGCCTTCGGGTGAGCGGTCCGCCGACCGGCCGGGAGTACGGAGATCCGGTCGCCTCCGGACACCACGTGGCGTGCCGGCCGGCACGGTGAACAGAGCCGAACGTGGTCCGGCGAACCGGGTGCACGGTGTTCAGATTCCCGGTTCTGCCGCGGCTGACCTGCCTATACTTCGGATGCCGAGTCCGTGGCGACGTCTGGGCGGGCGGGTCCGCGTCGGGGTCGGGGGTGACCGATGGACTCGAAGGGTACGGCCGATCCGCGCGATGGGGCGCACCACGAGATGTCGGCCCACGAGGTGGTGCTCCTCCTCCAGACCGACCCGCAGCGAGGGCTCGGCGGTGACGAGGCCGCCCGTCGCCGCGACCGTTACGGACCCAACGTGCTGCCGACCGCGGGCGGGCCCGGAGTCCTGCGCCGGATCCTGGGGCAGTTCCATCATCCCCTGATCTACGTGCTGCTCGCGGCGACCGCGGTCACCGCCGCGTTGCGGGAGTACGTCGACTCCGCTGTGATCTTCGGGGTGGTGCTCATCAACGCCACCGTGGGGTTCGTCCAGGAGTCGCGGGCCGAAGCGGCGCTGGACAGCCTCCGGTCGATGGTGCGCACCGGGGCGCGGGTGATCCGCGACGGCGAGACCCGGTCGGTCGGCTCCGAGGAACTCGTGCCCGGCGACCTCGTCGAGTTGGAGCCGGGCGGCAAGGTTCCGGCGGATCTCCGGGTCGTGCACTCGGACGGGCTGCGGGTGGACGAGTCCGCGTTGACCGGTGAATCCGTCCCGGTGAGCAAGGACGAGGCGGAACTGCCGGACGTGACGCCGGTGTCCGACCGCCGCAACATGGCCTACTCCGGCACGCTGGTCACGGCCGGCGGTGGCAGAGGCATCGTGGTCGCCACCGGCGCCCGCACCGAACTCGGACAGATCCATCGGCTTGTGGGTTCGGCGGAGACCCTGGCCACACCGTTGACCCGCAAACTGGGGTGGTTCAGCAAGGTGCTCACCACCTCCATCCTCCTGCTGTCGGCGGCCACCTTCGGCGTGGGGACGCTGCGGGGTCAGGAGCCCGTCGAGACGTTCACCGCGGCGGTCGCCCTCGCAGTGGGCGCCATTCCGGAAGGTCTGCCCGCGGCGGTCACCATCACGCTGGCCATCGGGGTGACCCGGATGGCTCGACGCCGTGCTGTGATCCGTCGACTGCCCGCCATCGAGACGCTCGGCAGCACCACGGTGGTCTGTTCGGACAAGACCGGCACCCTGACCGAGAACCAGATGACGGTACGTGCCGTCTGGACACTCGACGGCGAGTACGCGGTCACCGGCTCCGGATACGCGCCGGACGGCGAGATGACCGACCAGGAGCGGAGGAGGGTCACGGCGACCACGAGCAAGTCCCTGGAACGCTGTCTGCTCGCGGGTGCCGCCTGCAACGACGCCCGCCTCGCCCGCAGGGACGGCGAATGGGTGCTGACCGGGGATCCCACCGAAGCCGCGATGCTCGTGGTCGCCACCAAGGGCGGACTCGGTCATGACGACGTCGTCCGGCGGTATCCGCGGTCCGAGACGATTCCCTTCAGTTCGGAACGGCAGTACATGGCCACTCTGCACCACGATCGCGACACGGGTCGCCCGCTCGGGTTGGTCAAGGGGAGTGTCGAACGGATCGTGGCCATGTCCGACGCCGCGATGCGCGCCGACGGGTCGCTTGACCCGCTCGACGACAAGCGGATCCTGCGGGCGGCGGAGGACCTGGCCGGTCGGGGCCTGCGAGTGCTGGCCACCGCCGAGCGTCCGCCCGGCGTCACGCGCGCGTTCGTCGAGGACGAGTTGCCGGGCACTCTGGTGTTCACCGGCCTGCAGGCCATGCTCGACCCGCCTCGGGCCGCCGCCGCCTCGGCCGTCGAGGCGTGTCACTCAGCGGGCATCCGAGTCAAGATGATCACTGGCGACCATGCGGCGACCGCCTCAGCCATCGCCACCCAGCTCAAGGTGCTCGGGACGGACCAGCGCGGCCGGGTGCTGACCGGGGCGGAACTGCGCGATCTGCCGGACGGCCGGTTCGCGGAGGTGGTCGAGGAGACCGCCGTGTTCGCACGGGTCTCACCGGAGCAGAAGCTGCGGTTGGTCGAGGCGCTCCAGGGGCGCGGGCACGTGGTGGCGGTGACCGGTGACGGCGTCAATGACGCTCCTGCCCTGAGGCAGGCCGACATCGGCGTCGCGATGGCCCGGTCCGGCACCGAGGTGGCCAAGGAAGCCGCCGACATGGTGCTCACGGACGACGACTTCGCCACCATCGAGGCCGCGGTGGAGGAAGGCCGCGGCGTGTTCGACAACCTGACCAAGTTCCTGGTCTGGACGTTGCCGACGAACCTCGGCGAGGGCCTGGTGGTACTCGTGGCGATCGTGCTCGGGGCCACGCTGCCGCTGCTGCCGACTCAGATCCTGTGGATCAACATGACCACCGCCGTGCTCCTCGGCCTGATGCTCGCCTTCGAGCCGAAGGAGGCGGGCCTCATGCGGCGGCCGCCCCGTGATCCCGCCCGCCCTCTGCTGACCCGCCCCCTGATCGTGCGGGTGTTCCTGGTGGCGGCGCTCCTCGTGGCCGGCTCCTCGTGGATCTTCCATTGGGAGCAACAGACCGGGCAGCCGGTCGCCGAGGCGCGTACGGCCGCGCTCAACCTGTTCGTCGTGGTGGAGATCTTCTACCTGTTCAGCTGCCGATCGCTCAGCCAGCCGGTCTGGCGCACCGGGCTGATGTCCAACCGGTGGATCCTGCTCGGCGTCCTGGCGCAGGCGGCGGGCCAACTCGCCATCACCTACGTGCCCGTCATGAACCGGATCTTCGGCACGGCGCCGCTGTCAGGTGGGGCGTGGCTGCGAATCCTGGCGGTCAGTGCCGCCGCCGCGCTGGTGGTGGCGGTGGACAAGCGGCTACGGCGGCATCTGGTGTGACCCGGCCGGCGGTGGTCAGATGGCCTAGCCGCCGGCGACCCGGGTAGTAGCGGACATGACTCCGTCATCGTCACCGGCCCGGAGCCGACCGTGACCCCCTGGTGGTGGGTGCTCCTGGTGGCCGTCCTGTGGCTGACTGTCGGCCTGCTCACCGCGGGCTGGTTCGTGATCCGGGGCGGCCATCCACACCTCTCGTGGTATCTCGTGGGCGGGCTGCTCGGTCCGCTGTTCATCCCGATCGCGGTGGAACGGGGCCGCGCCCGGCCGGCGGTGATCGACGTGGTGCACCGGCCCTCGTCCCGGGAGGGCAGTGGACTGCGCGTCGCGATAGGCGTGGACGGATCCGCCGAGTCCGACCGCGCGTTGCGCGCAGTCGCCCGGACGCTCAGCCACACCGCCAGTCATCTGGTCCTGGTCACCGTGACCAGCCCGGACTCGGTAGGCGAGGACCAGGCGGCCGAGTCACGGGAAGCCCGCCGGCTTCTCGAGGAGCGGGCTGAGGCCCTGCCCTCGGGCCTGCCGACGCCGACCGTCGAGATGGTGCGGGGGCATCCGGTGGACGCGTTGCTGGCGGTGGCGGAGGCGCACGACGTCGACCTCCTGGTGGTCGGCCGGCACGGCCACGGGATCCGGGACCGGCTGCTGGGCAGCGTGGCGGAGGAACTCACCCGCCGTTCCTCCCGGGCGCTGCTGCTGGGCAGCCTCCCGGACCGCTGAGCGGGACGGGGCCGGATGACCGCCGTGCGGGGTGGGTTTTGTGGAAAACGGCCCGGCTGGGTGGGGAAGTGGCGTCTGATCGGTCGTACCCGCAGCGTGCCCCCCGCGCGCTGTCACCTCGACCGGGAGTACGCGTGCTCGTCCTGCTGATCGTGCACCTGGTGGCGGCACTGCTCGCCCCGTTGCTCGTCCGCCGGTGGGGTCCGCGCGCCTGCCTGCTGCTCGCGCTCGCCCCGGCCGCCACAGCGGTCTGGGCGGCGGCCCACACCGGTGCGGTACGTGACGGCGGCGAGGTGGTCGAGACGTACCCCTGGATCTCGCAGCTCCAGCTCGACGTGGCGCTGCGGGTCACGACGCTGTCCTGGCTGATGCTGTTGCTCGTCGGCGGCGTCGGCGCGCTGGTGCTGGTCTACTCCGCCCGCTACTTCCGGCCGGGGTCCACCGGGCTGACCCGGTTCGCCGCCGTCATGGTCGCCTTCGCCGGGGCGATGCTCGGCCTCGTCGTCTCCGACAACCTGCTGCTGCTCTACGTGTTCTGGGAACTGACCACCGTCTTCTCCTACCTGCTGATCGGGCACAGCACCGAGCGCCGGTCCAGCCGGTGGGCCGCCGCGCAGGCGCTCACCGTGACCACGCTGGGCGGGCTGGCCATGCTCGTCGGGTTCCTGCTGCTCGGCCACCACGCCGGGGGCTACCGGTGGTCGGAGGTGGCCTCGGCGCCGCTGCCCGGCGGGCGCTACCTGACCGTCGCGGTGCTGCTCATCCTCACCGGGGCGCTGGCGAAGTCGGCGGTGTTCCCGTTCAACGCCTGGCTGCCGGTGGCGATGGCCGCCCCGACGCCGGTGAGCGCGTACCTGCACGCGGCGGCGATGGTGAAGGCCGGCATCTTCCTCGTCGGACTGCTCGGCCCGGTGCTCGCCCCGGTCGGCGGGTGGCGGCCGGTCACCGTGGTGGCCGGACTGGTCACACTCGTCATCGGCGGGTGGGCGGCGCTACGGCAGACCGACCTGAAGCTGCTGCTGGCGTACGGGACGGTCAGCCAGCTCGGCCTGCTCGTCGTGGTGTTCGGCGCGGGCACCCCGAAGGCGGCGCTGGCCGGCGTGACGATGCTGGCGGCGCACGCCCTGTTCAAGGCGGCGCTGTTCCTGGTCGTCGGCATCCTCGACCACGAGGCCGGCACCCGTGACCTGCGGGAGCTGTCCGGGGTGGGGCGGGCCGCGCCGGTGCTCACCACCGTCGCCGCGCTGGCCGCCGCTTCGATGGCCGGGGTGCCGCCGCTGCTCGGGTTCGTCGGGAAGGAAGCGGCGCTCGCCGCGTTCACCGATGATCCACTGGCCCTGATCGTGCTGGTGGTCGGCAGCGCACTCACCGTCGCGTACAGCATCCGGTTCCTCTGGGGCGCGTTCGCCGCCCGGCCCGGCGTGCCGGACACACCACCGGCCCGGCCGCCTGCCGCGATGCTCGTACCCCCGGCGCTGCTCGCCGGGGCCGGGCTCGCCGCCGGTCCGGCCGCCGGGTGGCTGAGCGGCCTGTTCGAGCCGTACGCCGAGTTGTTCGGGCCGGTCGAGGAGCACCTGGCGCTCTGGCACGGACCCACGGCGGCGCTCGGCCTGTCCGCCCTCGTGCTGGCCGGCGGTGTGGTGCTGCATCTGGTCCGCGGCCCGCTGGCCCCCGCGCTGGCCCGGCTGCGCTTTCCCGTGAGCGGCAACCAGGGGTACGAGTGGGTGACGCACGGCTTCGACCGGCTCGCCATCGAGATCACCGGCGCCACCCAGCGCGGCTCGCTGCCGCAGTACCTCGGCACCGTGCTGCTCGCGCTGGTGGTCGTGCCGGGCGGGGCGATGATCGCCACCGCGCCCTGGCGGGTCGAGCTGGCGGCCTGGGACAACCCGGCCCAGCTCGTGATCTGCGTGGTGATCGCGGTTGCCGCGCTGCTCGCGGTCGGGGCGCGCCGCCGGCTCACCGCGATGCTGCTCGTCGGCGTGACCGGCTACGGCACCGCGATGATGTTCGTCCTCTACGGCGCGCCGGATGTGGCGCTCACCCAGTTCCTCGTGGAGACGGCGACGATCGCGGTGTTCGTGCTGGTGTTGCGGCGGCTGCCGGAACGCTTCTCGGCCCGCCCGCTGCGGCGCAGCCGCTGGGTGCGGCGCGGCATCGGGATCGCCGCCGGGGTGGTGATGGCCGGTCTGGCGCTGGCCGCGGCCGGTGCGCGGCGGGCGCCGTCGATCTCCGCGGCGTTCCCCGATCTCGCCGCGACCGAGGGGTACGGCCGCAACGTCGTGAACGTGACGCTGGTGGACATCCGGGCCTGGGACACGATGGGGGAGATCTCGGTGCTCGTGGTGACCGCGACCGGCGTGGCCAGCCTGATCTACGAGCGTTCCCGCACCGGGCCGCGTCCCCGCCGTCCCCCGGCTGCGATGCGCGCCGACGACCGGCGCACGGTGTGGTTGCGCGGCGGGCAGACGCTGCCGGAACGGCGGCGTTCGATCGTGTTCGAGGTGGTCACCCGGCTGATCTTCCACACCGTGCTGATCTTTTCGCTGTTCCTGCTCTTCTCCGGGCACAACGCCCCCGGCGGTGGCTTCTCCGGCGGGCTCGTCGCCGGTCTCGCGCTGGCCCTGCGGTACCTGGCCGGCGGCCGGTACGAGCTGGCCGAGGCGGCGCCGGTCGGTGCCGGCACGGTGCTCGGCGCGGGCCTGGGCATCTCCGTGGGCAGCGGTGTGCTCGGCCTGGCGCTCACCGGCGAGGTGCTCCAGAGCGTCAAGGTCAACCTGTGGCTGCCGGTGGTCGGCGACTTCTACCTGGTCACGTCGCTGTTCTTCGACATCGGCGTCTACCTGGTGGTGGTCGGGCTGGTGCTGGACATCCTGCGCAGCCTGGGCGCCGAGGTGGACCGGCACGTGGAGGCCGCGGGCGAGGCGGGGCGCGGCCTGGTCGTCCAGCGGGAGAGTCCGCCGTGAGCGCGAGGAGTGAGCCGGGTTTGCGAGCCCCGCAGTCGCGAACAGAGGTGGCTCAGTGACACGCGGGGCGGCCGGGCCGACGCTGGTGCTGGTGCTGGCGGTCGGGGTGCTCGTCGCCGCCGGTGTCACATTGCTGCTGGAACGCAGCCTGACCCGGATCCTGCTCGGCATCATCCTGCTCGGCAACGGCGTCAACCTGCTCATCCTGCTCGGCGGGCGGGCCGGCGCCGCGCCGCTCGTGGGTTCCACCCCGCTGGGCGGGATGAGCGATGCGCTGCCGCAGGCCATGGTGCTCACCGCTGTGGTGATCACGTTCGGGTTGACCGCGTTCCTGCTCGCTGTCGCCTACCGGAGCTGGTACATCAGCGGCGACGACGAGGTGCAGGACGACCTGGAGGACCGGCAGATCGTCCGGCTCGCCGAGAGCAACGAGGTGTCCACGGCGGACCTCGGCGGCGAGGGCCCGGGCGACGACCCGGAGCAGGTGGACCCGGAACCGGCCCGCCGGCGGTTGCGCCGGGACGGGGAGGCCCTGTGAGCGTGAGGAGTGAGCCGGGTTTGCGAGCCCCGCAGTCGCGAACGGAGACCCCGCTGTGAGCGCCCTGGTGCCGCTGCCGGTGGTGGTGCCGCTGCTCGGCGCGGCACTCACCCTCCTGCTGTCCGGGCGGCCCCGGTTGCAGCGGTCGGTGAGCGTGCTCTGCCTGTCCAGCGTCCTGGTGGTGGCGGCGGTGCTGCTGGTGCAGGCGTACCGGTTCGGGCCGGTGGTGGTGCAGGTGGGCGGCTGGCCGGCGCCGGTGGGCATCGTGCTGGTGGCGGACCAGCTGGCGGCGCTGATGGTGCTCGTCTCCTCGGCGGTGACGCTGTGCGTGCTGCTCTACTCGATCGGTCAGGGCCGGGCGGAGACCGGGGAGACCGCGCCGGTGAGCATCTTCCACCCCACGTACCTGGTGCTGACCGCGGGCGTGACGAACGCCTTCCTGGCGGGGGATCTGTTCAACCTCTTCGTCGGCTTCGAGATCCTGCTGGCCGCGAGCTTCGTGCTGATCACGCTGGGCGGCACCGAGGTGCGGTTGCGGACCGGATCGACGTACGTGGTGGTCAGCATCCTGTCGTCGCTGCTGTTCCTGTCCGCCGTGGGCCTGGTGTACGCGGCGACCGGCACGCTGAACATGGCGCAGCTCGCCGGCCGGCTGGATGCGCTGCCGTCGGGCGTACGCCTGGCCCTGCAACTGACGCTGCTGCTCGCGTTCGGGATCAAGGCGGCGGTGTTCCCGCTGTCGGCGTGGCTGCCGGACAGCTACCCGACCGCGCCCGCGCCGGTCACCGCGGTCTTCGCCGGCCTGCTCACCAAGGTTGGCGTCTACGCGATCATCCGCACCGAGACGCTGTTGTTCCCCGGCGGCCAGGTCGCCACGCTGCTGATGGTGGTGGCCGGGCTGACCATGGTGGTCGGCATCCTCGGCGCGGTCGCCCAGTCGGACCTGAAGCGGCTGCTGTCCTTCACGCTCGTCAGCCACATCGGCTACATGATCTTCGGGGTGGCGCTGAGCAGCGTCGCCGGCCTGTCCGGGGCGATCTTCTACGTGGTGCACCACATCACCATCCAGACCACGCTGTTCCTGGTCGCCGGCCTGGTCGAGGAACGCGCGGGCAGCACCGACCTGCGCCGCATCGGCGGGCTGGCGCGGATCGCTCCGATGCTCGGCGTGCTCTTCTTCGTCCCGGCGATGAACCTCGCCGGCATCCCGCCGTTCTCCGGCTTCCTCGGCAAGCTCGGCCTGCTCCAGGCCGGCGTGGCGGCCGGCGGCGTGCTGCCCGCCGTCCTGGTCGCGGCCGGCACGCTGACCAGCCTGCTCACGCTCTACGCGGCCTCCCGGGTGTGGAACATCGCGTTCTGGCGGGCGCCCCGGCTGGCCACCGCCACCCCGCCCGCCCGGCTACCCGGACTGATGGTCGGCGCGACCACCGCCCTGGTCGCGCTGGGCGTGCTGTTCACGCTGCTGGCCGGGCCGCTGTTCCAGGTCACCGCTGATGCGGCCACCGACCTGCGCGAGCGCACCCCGTACGTGCGGGCGGTCCTGCCCCGGGACGTGCCGTGACCGACGACCTACCCCCGGGCGGGGGCGTCCCCGGGGAGCCGTCGGGCGTACCCCGGGCCGCGCCCGCCGCGGACGCGCCGACGCCGGCAGTCGGCCGGGGCGGACGGCGGCGGGACCAGGCGCTCGCGCTCGGCTGGCTGGTCGTCGCGTGGATGCTGCTGTGGGGCGACGTGTCCTGGGGCAACCTTGCCGCCGGCCTGGTGGTCGGCACCGCCGTGCTGCTGTTCTTCCCACTGCCGCCGGTCACCTTCGGCGGCCGGTTCCGCCCCCGGGCTCTGCTGGTGTTCCTGGCCAGCTTCGTGATCGAGCTGGTCAGCGCCAGCCTGCACGTCGCCGCCGTGGCGCTGCACTTCGGCTACCGCCCGCGCGGCGCGATCATCGCGGTGCCGTTGCGCGTGCGCACCGACCTCAACCTGACGCTCACCGCCGAGGTGATCTCGGTGGTGCCGGGCACACTGATCCTCGACGTCGACCGGACCCGGGGCGTGCTCTACGTGCACGTGCTCGACGTGCGCGGTCCCGAGGACGTGGCCGGCAGCCGCGAGCGCGTACTCGCCGTCGAACGGCGCATCGTCCGCGCCATCGGATCTCCCGACGAGGTACGCCGGCTCGACCTCGAACCCCACTGAACGGAGGAACCTGTGAACGCCCTGCTCGCCGTCGCGCTGACCGTGCTGCTCTCGGCCACCGCGCTGCTCGCCCTGGCCCGCATCTACCGCGGCCCGTCCCTGCTCGACCGGGTCGTCGGCGCCGACCTGCTGCTGACGGCGATGCTCGCCGGGGTGGGGGCGGAGGCCGCTGTCAACCGGCACGCCACCACGCTGCCCGTGCTGGTGGTGCTCTCCCTGCTCGGCTTCATCGGCTCGGTGTCGCTGGTGCGCTTCGCGGTCCGGGCCGAAGGGTGAGCGCGAGGAGTGAGCCGGTCCTGCGAGCCCCGCAGTCGCGAACGGAAGGGGGCGCGGCGTGAGCGCGAGGAGTGAGCCGTCCTGCGAGCCCCGCAGTCGCGAACGGAAGGGGGCGCGGCGTGAGCGCGAGGAGTGAGCCGGTCCTGCGAGCCCCGCAGTCGCGAACGAATAAGGGCTCAGCGTCATGAGTGCGGCCACCCTTGCGGACTGGGTGGGGGGATTCCTGCTGCTGGCCGGGGCGGTGCTCGGCCTGGTCGCCGGCATCGGGCTGGTTCGCTTCCCGAACGTACTGGACCGGATACACACGGCCACCAAGCCGCAGGTGCTCGGCGTCCTGCTGCTCCTGGCCGGGCTGGCGCTGCGCCTGCGTACCCCCTCGGACCTGGGCATGCTGGTCCTGGTGGCGATCTTCCAGCTCTCCACCGCGCCGGTGGCCGCGCAGATGATCGGCCGGGCCGCGTACCGTTCCGGACGGGTCGACCGGAAGCTGCTGGACGCCGACGAGCTGGCCGGACGCTGAACCGGACGGGCGGGAGGCTTCCCGGCACCCTCAGCGAACGTCCAGCGGGTACCGATAAAATGGGCCGCATGATCGACTCTCCTGCCCCGGAGGGCAGCAGTAGCCGGCCGGGTAATACCCGGCGAATTCCCTTCCCGACGACCGCGGGAGCCCTGAACCTCCCGTGTTGATCCTCGTCGGTCTCCTTCTCATCACCGTCCTCACCGCCGCCACCGGTTACTTCGTGGCCCAGGAGTTCGGTTACGTCGCCGTGGACCGGGGCAAGCTCAAGCAGCTCGCCGACGGTGGCGATCGTGCCGCGGCCCGGGCCCTGGAGGTGACCGGGCGGCTCTCGTTCATGCTGTCCGGCGCGCAGCTCGGCATCACCGTCACCGCCCTGCTTGTCGGTTACGTGGCCGAGCCGTACCTGGGCGCCGGGCTGGCCGACCTGTTCGGCCTGGCCGGGCTGTCCAGCTCGGTGTCGCTGCCGCTGTCAGTGGCCCTCGCCCTGATCATCGCCACCGTGGTGCAGATGGTTCTCGGTGAGCTGGCCCCGAAGAACCTGGCCATCGCGCGGGCCGAGCCGCTCGCCCGGGCGCTGTCCCGGTCCACCCTGGTGTATTTGAAGATCGCCGGTCCGCTGATCACGCTGTTCGACCGGGCCGCCGTACGGCTGCTCCGCCGGGTCGGCATCGAGCCGATCGAGGAGCTGCCCAGCGGAGCCACGCCGCAGGACCTGGAACAGATCATCGCCGAGTCCCGGGAGGAGGGGCATCTCGACGCCGAGATGTCCGACCTGCTGGACCGGGGTCTGGACTTCCGGGAGCTGACCGCCGGGGAGGCGATGGTGCCCCGGGTCGACGTGCACACCGTCCGGGCCGACGAGCCGGTCAGCCGGATCGTCGAGCTGCTGGACACCGGCCACTCCCGGTTCCCGGTACGCGGCGCCGAGGGCGTCGACGACCTGATCGGCGTGGTCGGCATCGCCGACGTGCTCGGGGTGCCCCCGGCGCAGCGCGCGACCACCAGGGTCGACGCGGTGGCCGTACCCCCGTTGCTGGTGCCCGAGACGCTGCCGCTGCCGACGGTGCTGGACCGCCTGCGGTCCGGGCACCGGCAGCTCGCCTGCGTGGTCGACGAGTACGGCGGCTTCGCCGGTGTGATCACGCTGGAGGACCTGGCCGAGGAGCTGGTCGGGCCGATCCGCGACGAGGACGACCCGCCGGACCGGGCCGCGGCCCGGCAGGAGGACGGCTCCTGGGTGGTCCCGGCGCGCTGGCGCATCGACGAGGTCGCCGACAGCACCGGCATCGAACTGCCCGAGGCGCCCGAGTACGACACGCTCTCCGGTCTGGTCATGCGGGAGCTGGGCCGGGTGCCCGAGGTCGGTGACCGGCTGGAGATCCCGGTCGTCGCGGACGGCGACGGGCCGGCCGACGGCCTGCGGGTGCTGGTCGAGGTGCTCGCGGTGGACCGGCACGTGGCCGACTCGGTGCGGCTGCGGCCGACCGCCGGCGTGTCCGGGGATGGTGCCGCATGAGCCCCGGGTTCGCGTTGTTCTTCTCCGTGGTGCTGCTGGCGCTCAACGGGTTCTTCGTGGCCGCCGAGTTCGCGCTCGTCGCGTCCAAGCGGTACCGCCTGGAGCAGGCGGCTGCCGGTGGCGGCCGGGCGGCCCGCGCGGCGCTGGACGGCGTCCGCGAGCTGAGCCTGATGCTGGCCGGCGCGCAGCTCGGCATCACGCTGTGCACGCTGGGTCTGGGCGCGTTGGCCGAGCCGGCCATTGAGCACCTGCTCAGCCCGCTGCTGCACGCGGTCGGCCTGCCTGAGGCGGTCAGCCACGTGGTGGCGCTGGTGTTCGCGCTGTCGCTCGTGACGTTCCTGCACCTGGTGGTCGGCGAGATGGCCCCGAAGTCGTGGGCGATCACCGACGCGGAGCGTTCGGCGGTGCTGCTGGCGCTGCCGTTCCGGGCGTTCGCCCGGATCGCCCGGCCGGTGCTGTCCGCGCTCAACGGGCTCGCGAACGCGATGCTGCGCCTGTTCGGGGTGCAGCAGCAGGACCAGCTCGCTCAGGTGCACGGCCCGGACGAGCTGCGCATCCTGCTGGAGCAGTCCCGGGAGCACGGGCTGCTCGGCGCCGAGCAGCACCAGCTGCTGACCAGCATGCTGGAGCTACAGGGCACCACCGTCGCGCAGGTGATGGAGCCGTTCGACCGGATCGTCACGGTGGGCCGGGGCGAGACCGCCGAGCGGATCGAACACGTCTCCCGCGACAGCGGCCGGTCCCGGCTCGCAGTGGTCGACTCCGGTGGCGAGGTGTGCGGCCTGGTGCACGTACGCGAGGCGGTGCGCGCCGTCACCACCGGCCGCCCGGCGACCGCCGGAGAGCTGATGACCAGCGCCTTCACGTTGCCGGCCGAGGCGTCGGTGACCGAGGCGGTGGCCGCGATGCGGGCGCGTCAGGCGCAGCTCGCGCTGGTGAGCAACGGTGGCGGGCCGACCCGGCCGATCGGGTTCGTCGCGCTGGAGGACCTCCTGGAGGAGGTCATCGGCGAGTTCGACGACGAGACCGACCCGGTGCCGCGGGGCCGCCGGATGCGCTGACCGTCGTGATCCGTACCGGCCCGGCGGGGTGGGACACCACCTCGCCGGGCCGGTATCCGTTTTCGGCGTGCTGCCCGACCCTGCCGGTGTGGGAGGCGAGCGGCGCATGGCCGGGCGGGCAGCGGGAAAGCCCCGGCATGCGGTTGACCGGCGTGTCGCGGGACTCCGCCTGGACCGGGCTGTCGGTGACCACGACGGTGCCCAACCCGAGCACCCGGCCGGGTCTGCGCCTGCCGGGCCGGGTGACGCTCGCCGCCGGCGGCTCGGACGTGCCGGTCCGGCACATCCGGCTGGGGCTGGTGACGCAGGTCGAACCGGATGATCCGGAGGCGCCGCGCCGTCTGGTGCAGTTCCAGACCTGGACGATCGCGGGACGGTTCGTGGTGCCGGCCGGGCGGCGGCGCGCCGTCGACTTCGCGGTGCCGCTGCCGTGGGGGGCGCCGGTGACCACGTACGGCGGGGTGCCGCTGCTGAGTCTGCGTACCGGGCTGCGCACCGAGGTGTCGGTGGACCCGGAGGTGGACCAGGGCGCGATGGTGCCGGTGCTGATCCATCCGCTGCCCACCCAGGAGCACGTGCTCACGGCGCTGGACACGCTCGGCTTCGCGATCCGGCAGGCGGGGCTGCGGGACGGCCGGCTGCCGGGCGTGGAGCAGGAGCTGCCGTTCCAGCAGTGGTACGGGTTCTGGGCCGCCCCGCTCTACGCCGGTCCGATGACGGAACTCGAAGTGATCATGCTGACCGACTCGGCCGGCATGGAGGTGCTGCTCTGGGTGGACCGGCGGCTCTCCCTGGCCGGGATCACCCATCAGAGCATCAGCCGGTTCCGGGTCTGGCACGCCGGGGCCGACCGGCGGGACTGGGTGGCCACCGTGGACGGCTGGCTGCGGCACGCCATCGACCGGCACGCAGCCGCCGCCGCGCACGCCGACTGGTCGGCCACGATCCGCGAGTCGGCGCACGTCAGCCGTCCGCCCGACCGGCCGGTCGCGCCCGGCTACGGACTCGGGGGTACGGCCGGCGGAGCGGGCATCGGCGGCGGTGGCGGAGGCGGCGACGGGACGTGAGCGGGTGCGTTGTTAAGAAGGGGCCCTTCCTCTACCGGAGGCGTTAAGAAGGGGCCCTTCCTTACACGGGCGAAGCCTTTCCCGCAGGCTGGCCTGTGCCGTCGGCCACTCCTGCGTGAGCATGGAGTACTGCACGGTGTCCCGCCAGGAGCCGTCGGCACGCTGCTTGTGCCGGCGCAGCACGCCTTCGCGGCTCGCGCCGAGCCGTTCGATCGCCCGCTGGGAGCGTTCGTTGCGGATGTCGGTGTGCCAGACCACGCGGACCGCGTCCAGCTCGTCGAACGCCCGGCCCAGCAGGAGCAGCTTCGCCTCGGTGTTGACGCCGGTACGCCACCAGGGGCGGCCCAGCCAGGTGTAGCCGATCGCCAGCGACCGGCGGACCGGGTCGATCTCGTAGTAGGAGGTCGTGCCGATCACCGCGCCGGTGACGGCGCACCGCTGCGCCCAGCACACCTGCTCGCCGCGTTCCTGCGCGTCCAGGTAGGCGGCGACCACCCGGCGCATCTCGGCGGCGCCGGCCGGCTGGACGCCGCCCAGGTGCCGCCACACCTCCGGGTCGGCGGTGGCGGCGTACAGCTCGTCGGCGTGGGCGAGGTCGAGCGGCTCCAGCACGACGTGCTCGCCGCGCAGCACCGCCGGCTCGTGCCACGGGGAGCGGGCCGAGCGCAGGTACGCGGGCACCGGCGCGGCCACCCCGGGCGCGGGTGCCGGGCGGCCCGGCGTGAGCCGCAGCGGCACCACTCCGGCCCAGTACGGCAGCGCCTCGTCGGCCGGTTCGTCGTTGACGCCGCCGGTGCGCATCCGTACCGACACCTCCCGCAGCGGCAGCGCCAGCACGGCGGTCTCGGCCAGCTCGCGCCGGTTCGGCGGGCGGCTGTCGGCGGACCGGCCGGCGGCCACCTTCTCCACCAGGGCGGTCATCACCGCTGCCTTTTCGCCGGGGTCGTCGACCAGGCGGGCGGTCCCGTGCGCCACCACTGACCGGTAGTTGGCGCTGTGGTGGAACTGGGAGCGGGCGTAGATCAGCCCGTCGAGGTGGGTGACGGCGACGCAGACCGGCAGTCCGGCCTCGCCCCGGGCGGCCAGCAGCGGCCGGCTGCCGGTGGACCCGTGCAGGTAGAGCGTGTCGCCGACGCGCACGTGCAGGGTCGGCAGGACGCGTGGCTCACCGTCCACTGTGAACGCCAGCGCGCAGTGGTACGCCTCGTCCAGCAGCGCGTGCGCGGTGGCCCGGTCGTAGTGCATCCGGTCGCGGACGCGGCTGGCGGTGGTGCGTTCGGTCGGGGGGTACACGTGTCATCCCACCTTTGTTCTAGTACAATATCCGAACTGTGGCAGCACATTATCAGGTCGCCGGGTCCACCTCGGCCGCGATTTCGGCAAGCGTCGAATCCGGCATCCGCACCGGCGATCTCGCACCGGGCGACGCCCTGCCCGCGGTCCGCGCGCTCGCCGCCGACCTCGGCGTCAGCCCGGCCACCGTCGCGAAGGCGTACCGGGAACTGCGGCAACGCGGCCTGGTCACGACCGCCGGCCGGCACGGCACCCGGGTCCGCCCCCGCCCGCCGGTCGCCGCCCGCCGCGCCGCGCTGCTGCCCCCGCCGCTGACCGGCGGCCGCGACCTCTCCGCAGGCCAGCCCGACCCCCGGCTGCTGCCCCCGCTCGGGCCGCACCTGGCCGCGCTCGCCGCCGAGATCGGACCTCCCGGCGGGTACGCGACCGACGCCGTGCTGCCCGACCTGGCCGCCCTGGCCCGGGACCGCCTCGCCGCGGACGGGGTGCCGGCCGGCGAGCTGACAGTCACCGGCGGCGCGCTCGACGGCATCGAACGGCTGCTCGCCGCCCACCTGCGCCCCGGCGACGCGGTGGCGGTGGAGGATCCGGGCTGGGCCAACCTGCTCGACCTGATCGCCGCGCTCGGGCTGCGTACCGTCGGGGTGCCGGTGGACGACGACGGGCCCACCGTGGGCGGCGTCCGGGCGGCGCTCGCCGCCGGGGTCCGGGCGCTCGTGGTGACCAGCAGGGCGCAGAACCCGACCGGCGCGGCCGTCTCCGCCGACCGGGCCGGCGCGCTGCGGACGCTGCTCGCCGGCCGGGCCGACCTGCTGCTGATCGAGGACGACCACGCCGCCGAACTGGCCCGCGTACCAGTTCATCCGCTCGCCGGGGCGACAGCGGCGTGGGCCTTCGTCCGGTCGGTGAGCAAGCCCTACGGACCCGACCTGCGGCTGGCCGTGCTGGCCGGCGACGAGGCGACAGTGGCCAGGGTGGCCGGGCGGGCGCGGGTCGGCGCCGGCTGGGTCTCCACTGTGCTGCAAGGGCTGGTCGTCTCGCTCTGGCGCGACCCGGCCACCGCCGGGCTCGTGCGGCGCGCGGCGGACAGCTATGACCGGCGGCGCGACGGGCTGGTGGCCGCGCTCGCCGTGCGCGGGGTGGCCGCGTACGGGCGCACCGGGATCAACGTCTGGGTGCCGGTGCCCGACGAGACGGTGGCGATCACGACGCTGCGCGACGCCGGGTGGTCGCTCGCCCCCGGCGGCCTGTACCGGATCGCGGCCGCCCCCGCCGTGCGCGTCTCGGTGAGCGCGCTCGACGAGGCGGACATCCCCGCGCTCGCCGACGCGCTCACCGCGGGAAGGAAGGGCCCCCTATTAACGCATTCGGTATAGGAAGGGCCCCTTCTTAACACCTCCGGTCAGCGCGGCGGGCCGCTCGCGTGCCCGGCGCCGGACGGGGTAGAACGGTCGGCATGGCCGAGACCGAGAGCGCCCCCGGAGCGCAGGAGTTCATCCCGCCGTCGGCGGACACCATCGACGACCTGCGCGCCGCGGCGGGCGGCTGCCGGGGCTGTGAGCTGTACCGGGACGCCACCCAGACCGTCTTCGGCCGCGGTGACGACCACGCGCGCGTGGTCTTCGTCGGTGAGCAACCGGGCGACATCGAGGACCAGAAGGGACTGCCGTTCGTCGGCCCGGCGGGGCGGCTGCTGCGCAAGGCCGTCGACGACGCGGCGCTGGACCCCGCCCAGATCTATCTGACGAACGCCGTGAAGCACTTCCGGTTCGAGCTGCGTGGCAAGCGGCGCATCCACCAGACCCCGGACCGGGTGCACGTCACCGCCTGCCGGCCGTGGCTGGTCGCCGAGTTCGCCCGGCTGCGCCCGGAGATCGTGGTCGTGCTCGGCGCGACCGCCGCCAAGGCGCTGCTCGGCACGTCGTTCCGGGTGACGAGGCAGCGCGGTGAGCTGCTGCCCTGGCCCGCCGCCGCCCAGCACCCGGAGGACTTCGAGCGGGTGCCGGTGGACCGGACGGGCGCGGTCGCCGACGCCCCGGCGGCCCGGCTGCTCGCCACCATCCACCCGTCCGCGGTGCTGCGCGCCGACAACCAGGACGTCGCCTACGAAGGGCTGGTCGCCGACCTGAAGGTGGCCGCGAAGGCGCTCAAGAAGTGATCTTGCCGAAGACGTCCTTGGCGACGATCCGCCCGTCCCGGACCCGGTAGACGTCCAGCCCGCGAAGCACCGTTCCGTCCTCGGCCGGCGGCCAGGCCCACTCGCAGACCGCCCGGTCGCCGGTGGCCCAGACCGCGCCGAGCGCCGGACCGCCGCCCGGCCCGAGCTGCCCGGCGAAGACCTCGGCCACCGCCGCCCGCCCCCGTACCGTGCCGGCCGGCCCGTCCCAGGCGTTCGGGCAGTAGGTGACATCCTCGGCCAGGCAGGCCGACACCGCGGCCAGGTCGCCCCGCAGCCAGGCGTCGTTGAACTCCTCGATCAGCGCGCGTGCGTCCACATCGGGCACGCTAGCGCCGAGCGCCGCCCGCCGCTGCCCCGATCAGGAGCGCTGCTGCCAGGTGCAGAGGCAGACCCGGTTGCCGTCCGGGTCGGCTAGGACCCAGAAGCTCGGCGCCTCCGCGTCGCTGACCAGCGTGCCGCCGGCCGCCAGCGCCGCCGCGATGCGGGCGTCCACCTCGGCCGGGTCGACCCACACGTCCGGATGCCACCGCTGCCGGGGCTCGTCCCGGCCGGAAGGCTGGAACCAAACCGTGGGCAGCACGCCGTCCGGGTCACGTACCTCGTCGTCGTCCGGGCCCCGGCCGCCCGGCGACTGCCAGGTCAGGACCGCCCGCCAGAACGGAAGCACCGCAGCGTGCCCAGGGGTGTCCAGCGCGAGTTCCAGACGGGATAGCCCGGCCGCCGACAGGGTCAGCCCGGCGTCGGCGGCCAGCGCCGAGATCGTCCGGGCCAGGCGCAGGTCACGCCCTGTCACGCCGCCCGCGTCGTGCGACCAGAGCCGCACGTCCACGTGGGTGTAACGCAGGTCCAGGTCGGGATGATGGTCGACCCGCTCGGCCTCCGCGCCCACCGCCGCCACCAGCGCCAGTCCGGCCGCGAAATCGGGGGTACGGATGCGCGTCTGCAACGCCCCCAGCAGGTACGTCCACCCGTCCAGCCCGGCCTCGGCGACCTGTCTCCCCGTGAGTGTGCTCATCCGGCCATCCTGGCGTGCCGCCCGTCCGCGCGCCACCTTCCACAGGGGACCGACGATCGACACGCAGGGATACGATCCGGGCATGGCCGACTCCCGACCTCGTGCGTCGCTGCTCCGGCTGGGTGCTCCCGGCCCCTACGTGATGGCCATGGTGATCGCCGGACTCGTCTGGCTGCCCATCCGGCTCTGGGAGCGGGACGCGTCCGCGCAGGCCGCGGTGGTCGAGGCCGGTCTGAACGCGGTGATCTGGGGCTTCTTCGTCTTCGTGGGGGCCCGGTTCGGGAAACCGCGCCCCGCCGAGGCGGAGCGCGCCGCCGCCTGGGCGGTCACCGAGACCGCACTGCGCCGCGGCGAGCCGCCCGCCGACGAGGCGGGACGCGCGGCGGTGGCGGACAACCTCTCCGCGGCACGCCGGGGAGCGCTGTTCGGGGCGGCCGGTGGCGTCCTGCTGCTCGGCCCGCTGATCGTGCTCGCGATCCGCGCCGGCTGGAAGTTCGCCGCCGTCGGGTTCGGGATCGTGCTGGTCGCGATCCTGGCCGAGGCCGTCCGTACCGGCCGCCGTGAGCGCCGGCTGCGAGCGGCGCTCACCCCTGTCCGGGGCGGCTGAGCGGTGTCAGACTTGCCGCCATGGAGCAGCATCTCTACGAGCCCGTCCACGACGAGTTCCGCGACCTGTGCCGACGGTTCCTCACCCGGGAGGCGGTGCCGCACCACGAGCGCTGGGAGGCCGACGGGATCGTCGACCGGCAGGTGTGGCGGGCCGCCGGCGCGGCCGGGCTGCTCGGCCCCGACGTCGACCCCGAGTACGGCGGCGGCGGGCAGCACGACTTCCGGTTCAACGCGGTACTCGACGAGGAGATCGTCGCGGCCGGGTGCACGGGTCTGGGGTTCGGGCTGCACAACGACGTGGTCGCCCCGTACCTGACCGAGCTGACCACCGGCGACCAGCGCAAGCGGTGGCTGCCCGGCTTCTGCTCCGGCGACCTGGTCACCGCCATCGCGATGAGCGAGCCGGGCGCGGGCAGCGACCTGGCCGGCATCCGCACCGCGGCGGTCCGCGACGGAGACAGCCTGGTCCTCAACGGGCAGAAGACGTTCATCACCAACGGTGAGATGGCCGACCTGGTGGTCGTGGTGGCGAAGACCGCGCCGGACCAGGGTGCCCACGGGGTGAGCCTGGTCGTGGTGGAGAACGGCACGCCGGGCTTCAGCCGGGGCCGCCGGCTGGCCAAGGTCGGGTTGAAGGCGAACGACACCGCCGAGCTGTTCTTCGACGACTGCCGGGTGCCGGCGGAGAACCTGATCGGCACCGAGAACCACGGCTTCTACCACCTGATGGCCAACCTGCCCCGGGAACGGCTGAGCATCGCCGTGGCAGCGGTGGCGGCCTGCGAGAAGCTGCTCGCGCTCACCATCGAGTACGCGCGCTCCCGCGAGGCGTTCGGGCGGCCCATCGGCCGGTTCCAGCACAACCGGTTCCTGCTGGCCGAGCTGGACACCGAGGTCACCATCGCGCGGACGTTCGTCAACCACTGTGTCACCGAGTTCAACGCGGGGCGCCTCTCGGTCACCGACGCGGCGAAGGCCAAGTGGTGGACCACCGAGTTGCAGACCAGGGTCGCCGACCGGTGTGTGCAGCTGCACGGCGGCTACGGCTTCATGGCGGAGTACCCGGTGGCGAAGGCGTGGCTGGACAGCCGGGTGCAGACCATCTACGGCGGCACCACCGAGATCATGAAGGAGATCATCGGCCGGGGCCTCGGCCTGTAGCGAAACCGGGTGCCGGCCGGACGGGCCGGTGCGGGAGGATGGGGCATCCGTCCCCATCAGGAGCGCGCATGTCCACCGACCTGACCGCGCCGGCCCCGCCCCGGCTCGACGTCGCCGGCATCCAGCGGCGTACCGTCCGGCTGCTCTTCCTCACCCAGATCATCGGCGGCATCGGCGTCACCATCGGCATCTCGGTCGGCGCGCTGCTCGCCGCCCGGGTGGCCGGCACCGCCCTGGCCGGTCTGGCGCAGAGCGCCGGGGTGGTCGGCGCCGCGCTGCTCGCCATCCCGGTCACCCGGCTCATGGCCGCACGTGGCCGGCGACCCGGCCTGGTCCTCGCGTACGCGGTGGGTGCGGTGGGCGGTGTGCTGGTGGTGGTCGCCACCGCGACGCGCCTGGTGCCGCTGCTCTTCGTCGGGATGCTGCTGTTCGGCGGCGGCACGGCGGCCAACCTCCAGGCCCGCTACACGGCGGTGGACCTGGCCGAGCCGCACCGCCGGGGGCGGCAGCTCTCGCTGGTGGTGTGGGCGACCACCATCGGCGCGGTGGCCGCGCCGAACTTCGCCGCGCTCGCCGACGACACCACCCGGGGCTGGGGCCTGCCGGCGTTGGCCGGCCCGTTCGCCTTCAGCGCCGTCGCGTTCACGCTCACCGCCGTCGTACTCCTGGTCCTGCTCCGGCCGGACCCGTTGCTCACCGCGCGCCGGCTGACGGCGGCCGAGCCGGCACCGGGCGCCGCACCGGCGGTCACCCGCCGCGGTGGCATGGTCGCCGCGTGGCGCACGGTACGCGGGCGGCCGGCCGCCCGCCTCGGCATCGCCGCGGTCGCGGTGGGGCACCTGGTGATGGTCGCTGTCATGTCGATGACCCCGGTGCACCTCGGCGAGTGGCACTCCGACGCGGACGTGCTGCCAGTGGTCGGCCTGGTGCTGAGCCTGCACATCGCCGGCATGTACGCGCTGTCGCCGGTGGTGGGCTGGCTCACCGACCGGTTCGGCCGCCGGCCGGTGATCCTCGGCGGGGTGGCGCTGCTGCTGGCCGCGTGCGCGGTCTCCGGCACCTCGGGGCACAGCACACCGCTGCTGTCGGTGGGGCTGGCGCTGCTCGGGCTGGGCTGGTCGGGCACGATGGTGGCGGGCTCGACGCTGCTGTCGGAGTCGGTGCCCACCGCCGACCGGCCGGGCGTGCAGGGCCTGTCCGACCTGCTCATGGGGCTGGCCGGGGCGGGCGCGGCGGCGGCGAGCGGGTTCGTCATGCGGGCCGTGGGGTACCCGACGCTCACCCTGCTGGCGGCGATCGCGGTGGTGCCGCTGGTGGCGCTGGCGCTGCGCCGTACCGGCCCGGCACCACTCGACGAGGAGGACTGAACACGTGCGGCTGACCGACTTCTGGACGCGGCTGGAGGAGGCGTTCGGCCCGGGGTACGCGGCCAGCATCGCCAGCGACCAGGTGCTGTCCCAGCTCGGCGGGCGGACCATCGAGCAGGCCCTCGCCGCCGGTGAGGAAACGCACGTGGTCTGGCGCGCCGTGGTCGCCGCCTACCCGGACCGGGTGCCCGCCCGACTACGCTGAGCAGCCTTTTCGTCGATCCCGCGTGTCGCTTGCCCAGTCGTACACCTGTTCGGCTATTGTCCACAGCGGGGTGCTCGTCCACAGCTCACGGCCCGTCGGCTGGTTTTCTGTCGGACCCAGCGCCTAGCGTGTCCCGCGTGACGCGAAGCTCAGGAAAGACGCCGGCGAAGGCAGGGGTGGCAACGATGGCAGCAGGGCCTGACCGGGAGAAGGCGCTCGACCTTGCTCTCGCTCAGATCGACAAGCAGTTCGGCAAGGGTTCGGTGATGCGCCTGGGGGAGCGGCCCGTCGTGCAGACGGCTGTCATCCCGACCGGCTCCATCGCGCTCGACGTGGCGCTCGGCGTGGGCGGTCTGCCCCGCGGCCGGGTGGTCGAGATCTACGGTCCGGAGTCCAGCGGTAAGACCACCGTCGCGCTGCACGCGGTCGCAAACGCCCAGCGCGCCGGCGGCATCGCCGCGTTCATCGACGCGGAGCACGCGCTCGACCCGGAGTACGCGCGGGCCCTCGGCGTCGACACCGACGCCCTGCTGGTCTCGCAGCCGGACACCGGCGAGCAGGCGCTGGAGATCGCCGACATGCTGGTCCGCTCCGGCGCGATCGACATCATCGTGATCGACTCGGTGGCGGCCCTGGTGCCGCGCGCCGAGATCGAGGGCGAGATGGGTGACAGCCACGTCGGTCTCCAGGCCCGGCTGATGAGCCAGGCGCTGCGGAAGATCACCGGTGTGCTCAACAACACCGGCACCACCGCGATCTTCATCAACCAGCTCCGCGAGAAGATCGGCGTGATGTTCGGCAGCCCGGAGACCACCACCGGTGGCCGGGCGCTGAAGTTCTACGCCTCGGTCCGGCTCGACGTGCGCCGCATCGAGAGCCTCAAGGACGGCACCGACGTGGTCGGTAACCGCACCCGGGTCAAGGTCGTGAAGAACAAGGTCGCCGCGCCGTTCAAGCAGGCCGAGTTCGACATCATGTACGGCAAGGGCATCTCCCGCGAGGGCTCGCTGATCGACGTCGGCGTGGAGCAGGCGATCATCCGCAAGTCCGGCGCCTGGTACACCTACGACGGTGACCAGCTCGGCCAGGGCAAGGAAAAGGCCCGCGAGTTCCTCCGCGAGAACCCGGACGTGGCGGCCGAGATCGAGAAGAAGATCCTGGAGAAGCTGGGCGTCGGCACCAATGGTGCGGGCGACGCCGCCGGTGGCCCGGAACTGCCGCCGGTCGACTTCTGATCCGCTGACCCGTGGCAGGACGACGCGCCCGTACGGGCCGGGGCTGGGATGCCGGCCCACCCCGTGCGGGCGACGCCACAGGTACGCCCCGGCCTCGCCGGGGACGCCGTGATCGCGCGGCGGAGCCCGATGCAGGGGAGGCTCCGGCTCCGCCGCGCGACGAGGCCGAGGTGGCCCGGGAAATCTGCCTGCGTCAGCTCGCGGTGCGCCCGCGCACCCGGGCCGAGCTGGCCGGCGCGCTGGCCCGGCGCGGCATCTCCGAGGAGGTCGCCGAGCAGGTCCTCGACCGGTACGACGAGGTCGGCATCGTCGACGACGCCGCCTTCGCCCGCGCCTGGGTGAGCAGCCGGCACAACGGCCGTGGGCTGGCCCGCCGCGCGCTCGCCAACGAACTGCGCCAGCGCGGCGTCGACGGCGAGGTGGCCGGCGCGGCCCTGGACGGGCTGGACGAGGAGACCGAGGCGCAGACCGCCCGCGCCCTGGTGGAGCGCAAGCTGCGCAGCACCCGGGGCGAGCCGGACGCGGTGTTCCGGCGTCTGGTCGGCATGCTGGCGCGCAAGGGCTACCCGGCCGGGGTGGCGTACCGGGCGGTGAAGGACGCGCTGGCCGCGCAGAGCGCCGAGGCGGCCGAGTTCGCCGAGCACATCGACGCCGACGCGATGGCCGACGCCGAGCACGACCTCGACTCCCGCCGGCTCGACTGACCGACCGGCCGCCGGTGTCGCGGCCGCCGTCCCGAGGGGAGGCGCACACCCGTGCTGAAGGCGTGTCTCAACGGCACCCGACGGCGGGGCGAGCACCCCGCGGTGCCGCTCACCCCGGCCGAACTGGCCGCCGACGCGGTGTGGTGTGCGACCGCCGGGGTGGCAGCGGTGCACGTGCATCCGCGCGACGACAGCGGCGCCGAGTCGCTCGACCCGGCGGTGATCGCCGCGGCGGTCACCGCCATCCGCTACGCCCGCCCCGGCCTGCCGGTCGGCGTGAGCACCGGCGTCTGGATCGTCCCCGACCCGGCCGCGCGGGTCGCCGCCGTCCGCGCCTGGACGGTGCTGCCCGACTTCGCCTCGGTGAACGCCCACGAACCCGGAGCGGCCGAGGTCGCCGCCGCCCTGCACGAGCGCGGCGTGATGGTCGAGGCCGGTCTGTGGACGCCGGCGGCGGTCGGCGCCTGGCGCCGCTGGTCCGCGCCCACCGGGCGGATCCTCGTCGAGTGCATGGCCGAGCGGGTCGAGACGGCGCTCGCCGACGCGGCGGCGATCCTCGCCGCGCTGCCCGGCGGGCACCCGCCGGTGCTGCTGCACGGCGAGGGTCCGGCCACCTGGCCGGTGTACGCCGAGGCGGTCCGGCGTGGTCTGCACACCCGGATCGGCCTGGAGGACACGCTGCTGCTGCCCGACGGCACCCCCGCCCCCGACAACGCCACCCTGGTGACCGCAGCCCACACCGCCGCCGCCCGCTGACCCACCCCGCTCCCAGCCCGGCGCCCGCCCGGCACCGCCCTCGCGCGACCCCCGACCGCCGCGGTAGATCCGGCGCCGCCCTCGCGCGACCCTGACCGCCGCCGTCGATCATGAACTTGACGGCATTTCCCGTCCGTTTCGTCCAGGCCAACCTCATGATCGCCCGCTCGGCCGGACCTGCCGGGCCGGCTACCCCCGCCCGCCGTGGCGCGGGCACGCGCAACCCGGCCGGACGGTGATCAAGGAGTTTGTGTCGTCTGGGCGGTCGTGGGTGGACGTCAACTCCTTGATCACGGGGTGGGAGGGTGGAGGCGGAGCTGATCATGAGGGCGCGAGAGGGGTCTGCGCTGGTCGGGGTGGTCCAGTCGCGGCGCTGCGGGGCGGGGTTTGTCCTGGCCTGTCCGGCATCTGATCACCAATGAGTGACGCCGTAACTTCTCTCCGTCCGGGTGGTTTGATCATGACTCCTTGACCGAACGGCCCCTCGCGACCTAGCCTCGCCATACAGGCTCACTTTGCCCGACCAGCGCAGGCTAAGCGCACAACATAGATCTCGTAACAGAACAGCATCACTTTGGCCAGCTACACCGGCCCTTGACGGGCGCTCCGGAGCCTCCGGAGCCTCCGACAACTGCAACCGGCCGCCAGCGGTTCCCCGCTCGGGACACCGCCGACGGAAAGCTGCCCAGAGCCAGCCGCTCCGGTCGGGCGTCCAGAGCCGCAGGCGCGTGTCCTTCGCGCGTGTCCTGCGGCGCCGACGTTTCAGGGGGAGGCGGCCATGGCAGGGCGGCACAGGTTCACCGGCGGTCTGCCACACGGCCCCGAGCCCTCCCCGGCGGGCGACAACCCCGCCACCGAGCCCCGACGGACCGGCATCGCCGGCCGGGCCATCGAGCCCCGACGGGCCGGCATCGCCGGGCGCATCGCCGAGTCCCGACGGACCGGTGACGTCGGCCAGGTCGCCGGAGCGCGGCGGGCGAGCGTGTCCGCGTACCGCTGCGGAGCGGCTCGATGAGCGCCTTCGACGTCGTCCTCCTCCTGGTCGTGCTGCTGCTGGTCGTGGTGGTGGTCGGCGCCGTGCTGCTCGGCGTGCGTACCCTCAGGCGGCTCAGCCTGGCGCCCGCGCCGGAGGACCCGGCCTTCATCGCGGAGAAGGACCGGCAGGAGCAGTCCCTCGCGGCGTTGCGGACGGCCGCCGACGAGGTGAACAGCACCATCGACGTGGCGAAGTCCGCCGCGGCGGCGGCGCGGGCCGAGGCGGCCGCCGCCAAGGCGGAGGCGAAGGCGGCCCGTGCCGAGGCGCGGCGGGTGCTCGACGACGCCCGCGCCGAGGCGGACACGGTGCTGGAGCGCGCGCACAAGCAGGCCGAGGCGGACGCCGAGCAGTTGCGCGCGACCGCGCGGCGCAGCGGCGAGCGGGAGGTGGCGGTGCTGGCCGCCACCACCCGGGAGCAGGCGGCCGAGGTGGAACGCCGGGCCGCCCGGATGGACGAGCGGGAGCGGCTGCACACCGAGGAGGTGGAGCGACTGGCCGAGCGGGAGCGGCAGCTCACCGCCGCCACCGCGGCGCTCGCCGGCCGGGAGGCCGCCCTGGCCGAGCGCGAGCGGACACTGACCGAGGTGGAGGAGAAGCGTCGCCGGGAGCTGGAGCGGGTGGCCGGGCTGACCGCTGACGCGGCCCGTGCCGAGCTGGTCGAATCGATCGAGGGGCAGGCGAAGCGGGAGGCCGCGCTGCTGGTCCGGGAGATCGAGGCGGACGCGCGCGGTAGCGCGGAGCAGCGTGCCCGCAACATCGTGGTGGACGCCATCCAGCGGGTCGCCAGCGAGCAGACCGCGGAGAGCGTGGTCAGCGTGCTGCACCTGCCCGGAGACGAGATGAAGGGGCGGATCATCGGCCGGGAGGGGCGCAACATCCGCGCCTTCGAGTCGGTCACCGGCGTCAATCTGATCATCGATGACACTCCCGAGGCGGTGCTGCTGTCCTGCTTCGACCCGGTACGCCGGGAGGTCGGCCGGGTCACGCTGGAGAAGCTGGTGCTCGACGGCCGGATCCACCCGCACCGGATCGAGGAGGTCTACGACGTGGCCCGGCAGGAGGTGGAGGAGTTGTGCTTCCGGGCCGCCGAGGATGCGCTGGTCGA
Source organism: Micromonospora sp. WMMB482 (assembly GCF_019038635.1). Lineage (NCBI taxonomy): Bacteria > Bacillati > Actinomycetota > Actinomycetes > Micromonosporales > Micromonosporaceae > Micromonospora > Micromonospora sp. WMMB482. Next base: position 4,052,982 of record NZ_JAHOPD010000020.1, read on the forward strand.
GGTCGGCATCACCGAGATCCACCCGGAGCTGGTCACGCTGCTGGGCCGGTTGCGTTACCGGACGTCGTACGGGCAGAACGTCCTCAAGCACCTGGTGGAGACCGCACACATCGCCGGGGTGATGGCCGCCGAGCTGCGGCTGGACGTGCCGACGATCAAGCGGTGTGCGTTCCTGCACGACATCGGCAAGGCACTCACCCACGAGGTGGAGGGCAGCCACGCGATCATCGGCGCGGACGTGGCCCGCAAGTACGGCGAGAGCGAGGACGTGGTCCACGCCATCGAGGCACACCACAACGAGGTGCCGCCGCAGACCATCGAGGCAGTGCTGACCCAGGCGTCGGACGCCTGCTCGGGCGGGCGGCCGGGCGCGCGGCGGGAGAGCCTCGAGGCGTACGTCAAGCGGCTGGAGCGGATCGAGGAGATCGCGGCCGGCAAGCTGGGCGTGGAGAAGGTCTTCGCCATGCAGGCGGGCCGCGAGATCCGGGTGATGGTCAAGCCGGACGACGTGGACGACATCGGCGCGGCGGTGCTGGCCCGGGACGTGGCCAAGCAGATCGAGGAGGAGCTGACCTATCCGGGTCAGATCCGGGTGACTGTGGTGCGCGAGTCCCGGGTCACCGAGATCGCCCGCTGAGTGGCGGTAAGACGGTGAACGGGCGGGTGGGGGAGACCCCATCCGCCCGTTTCGTGTCCGTCGGACGACGTCAGATCACAGCGGCGTGGCGCCGGTCCCGCCGTCGGTCTGAGTGGGCGGCACCGGCTTGGCCGCGCTGCGCGGCAGCCGCGTCAGCCGCTTCTGCAACCACCAGGCCAGCACCGACAGCAGGCCGCAGATGCTGATGTAGATGGCCGCGACGACCAGGTACGTCGGCACGTACGGCAGGCCGAACGCCAGCCGGCCGCCGATCTGCTTGCCCACGAAGAGCAGCTCCGGGTACGTGATGATGAAGCCGAGCGCGGTGTCCTTGAGCAGCACGACGAGCTGGCTGACGATCGCCGGGAGCATCGACCGGAACGCCTGCGGCAGCAGGATCAGTCGCAGCACCTGGTTCTTGCGCATGCCGATCGCGTACGCGCCCTCGGACTGCCCGTACGGCACGGCGTTGATGCCGGCCCGGAAGATCTCCGCCAGCACCGAGCCGTTGTAGAGCGTCAACCCGATGACCAGCGCCCAGAACTTGTCGATCGGCCAGCCGTACTGCAACGGCACGTAGTAGCCGAAGAAGATCAGGATCAGCAGCGGGATGGCCCGGAACAGCTCCACCACGAACGTGGCCGGCACCCGGAACAACACCTTGTCACTGAGCCGGGCGCTGGCGAAGAACGCGCCGAACAGCAGCGCCAGCACGGTGGCGACGGCGGCGACCTTCAGCGTGGCCCAGAGACCGTTCAGCAGCTCCCGCTGCACGGCCGCGTACTGGAACTGTTCCCACTTGCGGGCCTCGAACTGGCCGGTCTGGTCGAACTTGTAGACCACGAACGCGATCAGCGCGACGATCGCGGCGATCGAGACGATGCCGAGGATCCGGTTGCGCATCCGGGCCTTCGGGCCGGGGATGTCGTAGAGGACGCTGCTGCTGCTCATCGGGCCACCGCCCACTTGCGCTCGAGGATCCGCTGGAGCACCACCAGCGGGATGATCAGGATGAGGAAGCCGATCACGATCCAGGTGAGCACGATGAACTGCGGCTCACCCCGCTCCGACATGTACGCCGGGATGGCGCCCGCTTCCAGCACGGAGAAGCCGGCGGCGATCGTGGTGTTCTTGAGCATGGCGATGAGCACGCTCATCATGGGCGGGACCATCGCTCGCAGCGCCTGTGGCAGCACGATCAACGTCAGCACCTGGGCGAACGTCATGCCCAGCGCGCGGGCCGCCTCGGCCTGGCCGGTGGCGACGGTGTTCACGCCGGAGCGGACCACCTCGCAGATGAAGGCCGAGGTGTACGCGATCAGCGCGATGCAGGCGCTGTTGAAGTAGTCGATGTTGACGTCCAGCTTCGGCACCGCGAAGACGAGGAACGCGAACACCAGCGTCAGGGGAGTGTTGCGGACCAGGTTGACGTAGGTGGCGCCGAACGCCCGCAGCGCGGGTACCGGGGACACCCGCATCGCGCCGAGCAGCATGCCGAGGACGAGACTGCCGACGCCGGCGATCAGGAACAGCTTGACGGTGTTGAAGAACCCCTCGCGGAACAGGCTCGCGTTGTCCGTCAGGACGCGGAAGAACTCGCCCATACCTCGCTCTCACTCTCTCCAGACGGGACCGGGCGGGGAGGAGGACCTCCCCGCCCGGTCCGACGTCGGTGCGGACCGTCAGTACCGCTCGAGCTGCGGCGGGGTGGCCGGCGAGCCGGACTTGCCGAGCGTGCCGTCGTAGATCTTCTTCCAGGTGCCGTCGGTGAACGCGGCCTCGATCTGGTCGTTCACGTAGTCACGCATCGCCTTGTCGTCCTTGGGCAGGCCGATTCCGTACTTCTCGGTGCTGAACGGCTGGCCGACGACCTTGAGCTCGTCCGGGTTCTGCGCGGCGTAGCCCTTGAGGATGGCGTCGTCGGTGGTGACCGCGTCGACCTTCTTGTCGAGCAGCTGCGAGACGCACTCCGAGTAGGTCTTGAACTCGACGATGTTCTCGCCCTCGGTCAGGCCCTCGTCGCGGATCTTCTGGATCGGCGTGGAGCCGGTGGCCGAGCAGACCTTCTTGCCCTTGAGCGTGTCCTTGCCGGTGATCGACGACTCGTCCTTGCGGACCAGCAGATCCTGGCCGGCGACGAAGTACGGGCCGGCGAAGGAGACGTCGTTCTTGCGCTTGTCGGTGATCGAGTAGGTGCCGACGTAGTAGTCGATCTCGCCACCCTTGATCGCGGTCTCCCGGTTGGCGGACGCGATCTCCTTGTACTCGATCTTCGCCGGGTCGACGCCGAGCGTGCTGGCGACGTACTGGGCGATCTCGATGTCGAAGCCGCAGCGGTTGCCCTGGGCGTCCTTGTAGCCGAGGTTCGGCTGGTCGAACTTGACGCCGACGACGACCTTGCCGGCCGACTTGATCTTCTCGAAGGCCGGGCTGCCGGCGACGTTGGCGTCCGTCTTGGGGGTGAAGGTCACGCCCGAGCTGCTGCAGCTGTCGCCCTGCGCACCACCGCTGGCGTTGCCGCCGCTGGGGGTCGGGTTTCCCTCCTTGCCACAGGCCGCCGCGGACAGGGCGAGTGAGGCCATCATGGCGACCGCCGCCACGCGCTTGTAACGCATACTCATCTCCTTCTTCGACGGAGTCGACGGGACGACTCCACTACGGGCGCTCAGTGAGTGAGGATCTTGGAGAGGAAGTCCTTGGCCCGCTCGCTGCGCGGGTTCGCGAAGAACTCGGCCGGCGGCGCGTCCTCGACCAGCTTGCCGTCGGCCATGAAGATGACCCGGTTGGCCGCATGCCGGGCGAAGCCCATCTCGTGGGTCACCACGACCATGGTCATGCCCTCGCCGGCCAGCGAGGTCATCACGTCCAGCACCTCGCCGACCATCTCCGGGTCCAGCGCGCTGGTCGGCTCGTCGAACAGCATCGCCTTGGGCTGCATGGCCAGCGCACGAGCGATCGCCGCCCGCTGCTGCTGACCGCCGGAGAGCTGCGCCGGGTACTTGTCCGCCTGGTTGGCGATGCCGACGCGGTCCAGCAGGGCCAGGCCGCGCTCACGGGCCGCTGCCGGCTTCTCCTTGCGGACCTTGACCGGCCCCAGCGTCACGTTCTCCAGGATGGTCTTGTGCGCGAAGAGGTTGAACGACTGGAACACCATGCCGACCTCGCTGCGCAGCTTGGCCAGGGGCTTGCCCTCGGCCGGCAGCGGCTGCCCGTCGAACGTGATGGTGCCGTTGTCGATGGGTTCCAGCCGGTTGATGGTGCGGCACAGCGTCGACTTGCCGGAGCCGGACGGGCCGATCACCACGACCACCTCGCCCCGGCCGACGGACAGGGACACGTCGTCGAGCACGTGCAGCGGCCCGAACCACTTGTTGACCCCGTCGAGCACGATCAGCGGGTCGCCCGTCGTCACGTCGTCCACCGTCCCTGTCGTCCATGGCGGAATCCGGGAGTCGGTCGACCCTCGGTTGGGCAACTGTAGGCGGGGTGATGTGGCAGAACGCAACCCAGATGGTCACGGAGCGGTAACACCGGTCGTCGGCGTGCCGGCCCGTCCGAATTTCGTCACCCACCGGGTGGCCGGGTGGCGGCTTCGCCGCAGGCCGGAGATCATGAGGGGATGACCGACGCGATCCGGCTGACCGACTACGCCCGCGGTGGCGGTTGCGCCTGCAAGATCCCGCCCGGCGAGCTGGAGGCGATGGTCGCCGGGCTCGGTGCGACCGGCGGCTCCGCCGATCTGCTGGTCGGTCTGGAGAACGGCGACGACGCCGCGGTGGTCCGGCTGGACGAGCGTACGGGCCTGGTGTGCACCGCCGACTTCTTCACCCCGGTGGTCGACGACGCCTACGACTGGGGGCGCATCGCCGCCGCCAACGCGCTCTCCGACGTGTACGCGATGGGCGGCACCCCGCTCGTCGCGCTGAACCTGCTCTGCTGGCCGCGCGGCATCCTGCCGCCGGAGATGGCCCGCGAGGTGCTGCGCGGCGGCCTGGACATGGCCCGTGAGGCGAACTGCCACCTGGCCGGCGGGCACAGCGTGGACGACGACGGCCCGAAGTACGGCCTGGCGGTCACCGGCGTGGTCCGGCCGGAGGAACTGATCACGCTCGACGCGGGGCGGGCCGGGCTGCCGCTGTCGCTGACCAAGCCGCTCGGGGTGGGCGTGCTCAACACCCGGCACAAGCAGACCGGGCAGCGCTTCCCCGAGGCGGTCGAGTCGATGGCCCGGCTCAACCGGGACGCGGCCCGCGCGGCGGTGGCCGCGGGCATCCGCTGCGGCACCGACGTGACCGGCTTCGGCCTGCTCGGGCACGCCTCGAAGCTGGCCCGGGCGAGCCGCCTGACGGTGGCGATCGACGCGGCGGCGGTGCCGTACCTGCCGGGTGCGCGGGAGGCGCTGCGCGACGGGTACGTCAGCGGCGGCACCCGGCGCAACCTGGACTGGGTCAACCCGTGGACCGACTTCGGCGGCGCGGACGAGGGGGAGCGGCTGCTGCTGGCCGACGCGCAGACCTCCGGCGGCCTGCTGGTCGCCGGTGAGGTGCCGGGCGGCACGGTGATCGGCGAGCTGCTGCCGGCTTCGGAGCACCTGATCCGGGTGCGCTGAGTCGCGATTCGCGGCGCGGCTGGGCCGTCGGCGCGGCACCGTACCCGATAAACTGTCATCTTCCAGCTACTCAGGGCAACGTCGCCCGAGGGAATTTTGCCCGGAATGGTCACAGACCGGTAACTTGCGCCCGGTTGACGGCAAACGCAGCCCACCATCGTCATTAAGGCCCGATCCGGAGGCCGGTGGAACGAGCGCAGCGAGGAGGCGGCATGACCGAGCTGTGGAACTGGAGAATCGACGGCGGCGAGCCGGTGGAGGTCTACCCGGCACTGGCCGAGGCGCTCGGCCGGGTGGTGATGCCCATGGCCGTCGCCGACCCGGTGCGGCTCCCCGCGTACGCGGTGGTCTGCGACGTGTGGGAGGCGCCCGGGCTGTACGGCACCGTGGTCGACTGTTATGGCGTGCCCGAGAGCCTGTCCGAGCTGCCCGCGATCGCGGCGCTGGCCCGGCTGCTGGGCCGCAACTGCCTGATGCGCGACGACACGCTCGACGCCGGCCGCCACCTGCTGGTCGCGCCGGACGGCACGATCCGGCCGGTGCACTTCGACGTGGCCGACACCGACGACGGCGAGGTGCTCAGCCATCACCGGCTGTGCACGGTCGCCGACGCCCGATGCCGGGGCTGGTCGCAGTGCCACCGCTCCCGCTGGGCCCCGGACACTGTCGCACCGGCGCTCGCCGCCGCCTGAGCGCGGACGCCGGCCGGCACCCGTGAGGCGGTGCTCGCCGCCGTGTCCCCTCCGGCGGCGAGCGGTGGCGGGCCCGGGCTCAGCCCCGGGCCGCCTGCTGCTGCCCCCGCACCACGAGCTGGTCGAGCAGCGTCGCGGTGGCGGCGGCCACCGCGTCCACCGCGGCGTCGAACGCGGCCGCGTTGTGCGCCGCAGGGGTACGGAATCCGGAGATCTTCCGGACGTACTGCAACGCGGCGGCGCGGATGTCCTCCTCGGTCACCACCGGGACGTACGGCTCACGCAGGGTCTTGATGCTCCGGCACACGGCTCCTCCTCGTTCGATCCGATCGGCTCCACCCGGATACGCTGTCCGGGTCATGACTACCGCAGCCGCGGGCAGCCCGCGCACCTACCAGGTGCGTACGTACGGCTGCCAGATGAACGTGCACGACTCCGAGCGCATCTCCGGCCTCCTCGAGGACGCCGGTTACGTGCGCGCCGCCGAGGCCGACGAGCAGCCCGACGTGGTGGTGTTCAATACCTGTGCGGTCCGGGAGAACGCCGACAACCGCCTCTACGGCAACCTGGGTCATCTGCGCCCCGTGAAGGCGAAGCATCCCGGGATGCAGATCGCGGTCGGCGGCTGCCTGGCCCAGAAGGACCGCGGCGACATCGTCCGTAAGGCGCCCTGGGTGGACGTCGTCTTCGGCACGCACAACATCGGCTCGCTGCCGGCGCTGCTGGACCGGGCGCGGCACAACGCCGCGGCCGAGGTCGAGATCCTGGAGTCGCTGGAGGTCTTCCCCTCCACGCTGCCGACCCGGCGCGAGTCGACGTACGCCGGGTGGGTCTCGATCTCCGTCGGCTGCAACAACACGTGCACGTTCTGCATCGTGCCCTCCCTGCGCGGCAAGGAGAAGGACCGCCGCCCCGGCGACATCCTCTCCGAGGTCCGCGCGCTGGTCGACTCCGGCGTGCTGGAGGTGACGCTGCTCGGGCAGAACGTCAACTCCTACGGCGTCGAGTTCGGCGACCGGTACGCCTTCGGCAAGCTGCTGCGCGCCTGCGGGGACATCGACGGGCTGGAGCGGGTGCGGTTCACCAGCCCGCACCCGAAGGACTTCACCGACGACGTGATCGCCGCGATGGCCGAGACGCCGAACGTCTGCCACTCGCTGCACATGCCGTTGCAGTCCGGCTCGGACGACGTGCTGCGGGCGATGCGCCGGTCGTACCGGTCGGAGCGCTACCTGGGGATCATCGAGAAGGTCCGGGCGGCGATGCCGGACGCGGCGATCACCACCGACATCATCGTCGGCTTCCCCGGCGAGACCGAGGCCGACTTCGCCCGCACGCTCGACGTGGTGCGGGAGGCGCGGTTCTCCTCGGCGTTCACGTTCCAGTACTCCAAGCGCCCCGGCACGCCGGCCGCCACGATGGACGGGCAACTGCCCAAGCAGGTCGTGCAGGAGCGCTACGAACGGCTGATCGCCTGCGTCGAGGAGATCACCTGGGCGGAGAACAAGAAGCTGGTCGGGGAGACCGTCGAGGTCCTGGTGGCAGTCGGCGAGGGCCGCAAGGACGAGCGCACCGGCCGGATGTCCGGACGGGCCCGCGACGGCCGGCTCGTGCACTTCGCCACCGGTGAGCTGGCCGGGCGGATCCGCCCCGGCGACATCGTGCACACAGTCGTCACGTACGCCGCCCCGCACCACCTCAACGCCGACGGCGCGCCGCTGGCGCACCGGCGCACCCGGGCCGGGGACGCGGCCGAGGCGGGACAGGTTCCGCGTACCCCGGGGGTGCTGCTCGGACTGCCGACGATCGGCGCGCCGGCGGCGACAACCGCCCCCATAGGCGGCTGCACCGCCCACTGACCGCATGCAAGGAAGGGCCCCCTTTTAACACCCAGTGTTAAAAGGGGGCCCTTCCTCTACCGGAGACGTTAAGAAGGTGCCCTTCCTTAATCAGCAGGCGGTGCCGTTGAGCTTCACACTGCCCGGCGTCGCGGCGGTGCCGTTGGCGGTGAAGCCGACGGTGACCGACGCGCCCGGCGCCAGCGACGACGCCCAGGCCGGCGCGGCCGCCGTCACTGTGGTGCCGGACTGCGTGACGGTGGCGTTCCAGCCGCTGGCAAGCGTCACCCCGGACGGCCACGCCCAGGTGGCCGACCACGGGTTCACCGCGGCGGTGCCGGTGTTCTTCACGGTCAGTTCGCCCTGGAAGCCGCCCGCCCACGCGTTGACCTGCTTGTAGCTGGCCGTGCAGCCGCCGCTCGGCGCGGGCGAGGACGTGCCGGTGGGCGTCGGCGTGGGGGAGCCGGTGCCGGTCGGCGTCGGGGTCGGGTTGCCGCCCCCGCCGTTCGGCGGGATCAGGTACGGCGTGAGGATGTCCTGCTTCGGCTGGTTGATCGTGGTCCAGTCGTCGTTGGCGATGCCGCCGGTGTCACCGGAGTTCGGGTTCCACGACCAGTACGTGAACGACATGCCGTTCACGCCGGTGCCGGTGTATGCCATCAGGTTCTGCAGCCAGATCTTGTCCTTCGGATCCTGGAGCGTGGTGCCGAACTCGCCCATCATGATCGGCGCGATGTTCTGCTTGTAGAGGTAGCCCCAGTACTTGTCCCAGATGGCCGGCATGTTCGCCGGGTACGACGGGTCGTCGAACCAGGCCTGGCGGTAGACCGACGTGGCGTACTCGTGCGGCGAGTAGACCAGCCGGTTCGCCACGTTCAGCCGCACCGGGAACTGCCCGGCCCTGGACAGGTTGCCGCCCCACCAGCCGCAGTCCTCGTCGTTGCTGGGGTCGTTGTCCCAGACGTTCGACAGGCCGCCGCTCGGGCAGCTCACCCCCTCCACGAAGATCAGCCAGTTCGGCTGCACGCCGAGGATCGCGTTGCCGGCCCGCTCGGCGGCCAGCCGCCAGTCCCGCGCGGTGTCGCCGCAGCCCCAGCAGGCGCCGGTGGCGGCCGGGTTGGTGCCCTCGGCGTGCGGCTCGTTGTGCAGGTCCGCGCCGATCACAGTGGTGTTGCCGGCGTACCGCTGGGCCAGCATCTTCCAGTCGTTGATCCAGGTCGCCTCGGAGACCGTCGAGGTGTACCAGAGCGGCGACTGCCCGGCCGACGTCGGCCGGTGCCGGTCCAGGATGACCCGCATCCCCTTGCTGCCCGCGTAGTCGATGACCCTGTCGAGGATCTGCAGCGGCGAGAGCCCGACCAGGTCCGGGTTGACGAAGTCGTTGATGCCGGTCGCGGTCGCGCCCGCCTTGAGCGCGTCGTTCGAGTACGGGATGCGCAGCGTGTTGTAGCCCAGCCGGGCCATGGTGTCGAGCTGGGAGCGCCACGGGTTGCTCGACCACAGGCCGTGGAACGTCTTGTTGTCGGTCTCCATCCCGAACCAGTTGATGCCGGTCAGCCGGACTGTCGCGCCCGTACTGTCGACGATCTTGTTGCCGCTGGTGTGCAGGTAACCGGTGCCGGTGCCACCGGCCGCCGCGGCGGCCGGTGCGGTGGAGACGGCGGCGGCGACGAGAACGCCTGCTGCTGCGGTGGCGAGCGCCGTCAGGGCGCCGCCGAGGGCGGTGCGTCGGTGCATGAAAGCTCCACTTCGGATGCCCGCGCCGCGCAGGCGCCGCGGGCGGCAGGACCAGGAGGATCGGCCCGCTCCTCGTCGAGTACGCGCGAAAGCGCGCGCCGGGCCGGTCACGTGGACGGCCACCCGCGGAAATGCGCATCGGCGATCGTCGACGGCGCAGTTCAGCCGTCGATGCCCTCGTGCCGGTGCCGGAACCAGGCTCCGCCGCTCATTCTGATCAGCTTGCCTCGATGCGTCAACCCGGCGGCGTGAAGCCGGAGAGCCCCCGGCCGACCAGGCCGGGGGCTCTCCCGATGTGCGTGTCCGCCGGCCTGCCCGGCCGGGGGTGCTGACCTCAGCCGGCCTGCTCGGCGAGCTGGAGGAACTGCCGCTTCGAGGCGAGCGCCTGCTCGGCCTCCTTGATCCGGCGGGCGTCACCAGCGGCCTGGGCCCGCGCCAGCCGGTCCTCGGCCTCGGCGACCTGGGCGCGCATCTGCGCCAGCAGCGGGTTGTCCTCCTTGGAGGTACGCCGCCACGCCGAGTCCATCACCTCGCGGACCTTGTCGTCGACGGCCCGCAGGCGGCGCTCCAGCCCGGCGGCGGCTTCGCGGGGCACCCGGCCGGCCTCGTGCCACTGCGCCTGGATCTCCCGCAGCTTCGCCTGGGCGCCCTTCGGGTCGCCGTCGACGTCCAGCGCCTCGGCCTCGGCCAGCAGCGCCTGCTTGCGCTCCAGGTTGGCGCGCTGCTCGTTGTCGCGCGCCGAGAAGACCTCGCTGCGGCGGGTGAAGAACTCGTCCTGCGCGGCGCGGAACCGTTCCCAGAGCTTCTGCTCGGCCTCCTTGGCGGCGCGCGGCGCGGCCTTCCACTGGGCCATCAGGTCCTTGAGCTGACCGGCGGTGACGCCCCAGTCGGTGGAGTCCTTGAGCTTCTCCGCCTCGGCGACCAGCTCCTCCTTGACCGTCTGCGCCTGCTTGCGCTGCTGGTCGAGGGAGGCGAAGTGGGCACCCCGGCGGCGGGTGAAGCCGTCGCGCGCGGCGGCGAACCGCTTCCACAGCTCACCGTCGGTCTTCTTGTCGACGCCGCGGATGGTCTTCCACTCGTCGAGGATCTCCTTGAGCCGGTCACCGGCGGTCTTCCAGCCGGTCGACTCGGCGGCCAGCTTCTCGGCCTCCTCGACCAGGGTGGTCTTGCGTGCCAGCGCCTCGCCCCGGGCGGCCTCGCGGGCCGCCTTGGCCTCGCCGGCCTTCTCCTCGGCGACGGTGGCCAGCTTGTCCAGGCGGGCGGCAAGGGCGTCGATGTCACCGACGACGTGCGCCTCGGCCAGCGACCCACGGATCCGGCGGATCGTGGTCAGGGAGTGGCCGGCGTCAGCCGCGCCCGAGTTGAGCCGGGCCTCGGTCAGGTCGACCTCGGTCACAAGGTCGGCGTAGCGCCGGGCGAAGTGGGCGAGCCCTTCCTCCGGTGCCCCTGCCTGCCAGGATCCGACCACCCGCTCGCCCTCGGCGGTCTTGACGTAGACGGTGCCGTCCTCGTCGACCCGTCCGAAGGCAGTCCAGTCGCTCATGTGCCCATCCTCGTTCTCCCGGCGCCGAGGGGACAGCCCCCTCGTTCGCCGCCACGGCGCAGCAAACTTTCTCCCGGCATTGTCACAGGTCCGCCCCCGTCCGTGTCGAGCGCCTGTCGCCGACCGTGACCATACGGTGTTGTACGCCCTCGATGACCGGATCGGCGCGGGGACGCACCGGGGGATGCCGATAGGTTTGGGGGCGTGCCCCTGGTCGCCGCCGCCGTCTGCCCTCACCCTCCGTTTATCGTGCCCGAGCTGGCCGGCGCCGCCGCGCCCGAGCTGGACGACCTGCGCGCCGCCACCGACGCCGCTGTCGCCCGGCTGCTCGCCGCCGATCCCGAGGCGATTCTGCTCGTCGGCGGCGGGCCGGAGACCGTCCGGTTCGACGCCGCCGACTCGGGTTCCCTGCGCGGCTTCGGGCTCGACCGGCCGGTGCGGCTGTGGAAGACCTCCTGCTCCGGCGCGGAGCGCCTGCCGCTGAGCCTGACCGTCGGCGCCTGGCTGCTGAACCGCTCCGGCACCGAGCTGCCCCGGCTGGCCCGGTCGGTGGCGCACGACGCCACACCGGCGGAGTGCGCGGCGTTCGGCGCGAGCCTGATCGGCGACGACGATCCGCGGGTCGCGCTGCTCGTGCTCGGCGACGGGTCCGCCTGCCGGGGCGTCAAGGCGCCGGGGTACGACGACCCGCGCGCCGAGGCGTACGACGAGGGGGTCGCCTCGGCCCTGGCCCGCGCGGACACCGACGCCCTGCTCGGCCTGGACCCGGGGCTGTCGGCGGAGCTGAGGGTCGCGGGGCGGGCGCCGTGGCAGGTGCTGGCCGGAGCGGCCCGGGCGGCGGGCGGCGACTGGCGCGGCGACGTCAGCTACCAGGACGCGCCCTACGGCGTTGCCTACCTGGTGGCGAACTGGGAGCGGTCGTGACCGTCGTGGCGGTGGTCGGGCCGACCGCGGCCGGGAAGTCGGCGCTGAGCATCGCGCTGGCGCACGCGCTCGGCGGCGAGGTGGTGAACGCCGACTCGATGCAGCTCTACCGGGGCATGGACGTCGGCACCGCGAAGCTGACGCCGGCCGAGCGGGAGGGCGTGCCGCACCACCTGCTGGACATCTGGCCGGTGACCGAGCCGGCCAGCGTCGCCGAGTACCAGACGCTGGCCCGCGCGGCCGTCGACGACATCCTCGCCCGGGGACGGGTGCCGCTGCTGGTGGGCGGCTCCGGGCTGTACGTGCGGGCGGTGCTGGAACGGTTCGAGTTCCCCGGCACCGACCCGGCGCTGCGGGAGCGGCTGGAGGCGGAACTCGCGGCGGTCGGCCCCGAGCCGCTGCACGCCCGGCTGACCGAGGCCGATCCGGGCGCGGCGGCGAGCATCCTGCCCACGAACGGCCGGCGGATCGTCCGGGCGCTGGAGGTGATCGAGCTGACCGGCGCGCCGTTCACCGCGTCGCTGCCGTCACCCACGCCGTACTACCCGTCGGTGCAGCTCGGCGTCGACCTGGACACCGCCGCGCTGGACGAGCGGATCGCGCTGCGGGTGGACCGGATGTGGGCCGGCGGGCTGGTCGACGAGGTGCGGGCGCTGGTCGGCGAAGGGCTGCCCGAGGGGCGGACGGCGAGCCGGGCGCTCGGCTACCAGCAGGTGCTGCGGTTCCTGGCCGGGGAGCTGACCGAGGCGCAGGCGCACGAGGAGACGGTCCGCGCCACCCGCCGGTTCGTGCGGCGGCAGCGCTCCTGGTTCCGGCGTGACCCGCGCGTGCACTGGCTGGACTCGGCGTCGCCCGCGTTTCTCGACACTGCCCTGCGGGTGGTCGCCGAGCATCGGCCATGATGGGGGCGTGGAGTTCACAAAGGGTCACGGCACCGGCAACGACTTCGTCATCCTGCCCGACCCGGACGGCGCCCTCGACCTGACACCCGGCCTGGTCGCCGCGCTCTGCGACAGGCGGCGCGGCCTCGGCGGCGACGGCGTGCTGCGCGTCGTACGCGCCGCCAAGCACCCGGAGGGCGTCGCGCTCGCCGGTGAGGCCGAGTGGTTCATGGACTACTGGAACTCCGACGGCTCGTTCGCCGAGATGTGCGGCAACGGGGCCCGCGTGTTCGTCCGCTACCTGCTGGACCGTTCGCTGGTCGCCCCGTCGGGCGGGACGCTGCCCATCGCCACCCGCGCCGGCCTGGTGCGGGCCCGCGTCGAGGGCGCTGACGTGTCGGTCGAGATGCGCCGCCCCCGGCTGTACGACACGGCAACCGCCACGCTCGGCGGGCTGACGCTGCCCGGCACCGCCGTGGACGTCGGCAACCCGCACCTGGTGTGCCCGCTGCCCGCCGCGCTGGAGCTGACCGGGCTGGACCTCACCCGCACGCCCGAGGTGGACGCCTCGACGTTCCCGGCCGGGGTGAACGTCGAGTTCACCTCCCCGGGCGAGCCGGTCGCCGGCACCGACGGGCACGTGCTGATGCGGGTCTACGAGCGCGGCTCGGCCGAGACGCTGTCCTGCGGCACCGGCGCGTGCGCGGTGGCGGCGGTGGCGTTGCGCGACGCCGGCCTGGACACCGGCACGATGACAGTGGACGTGCCAGGCGGGCGTCTGACGGTCACCGTGACAGCCGACTCGTGCTGGCTCTCCGGCCCCGCCGTGCTGGTGGCGACAGGCACTCTCACGCCCACAGCCCTGCACCCTTAGCCCCCCGCCCTGCCCCGGCCCGCCCTGCCCCGTCCGGTGCCGCCCGCCCTCCCGCCCCGGTGATGCCCGCCCTCCCGCCCGGTGATCAAGGAGTTTGTGGCGGATTCCGGGGTTCCGGATGACACAAACTCCTTGGTCGAGACCGTGACGAGTGGTGTCCGTAGCACGGCAGGCGCGCCTCGGCCGTTCCATCCCGCCCCGGATCGTCATGATCGACGCCAGTTCGCCGACGTGGTGGTGTCGCCGAGCCGCGGATGCCGCCACTTCGGCGAACTGGCGTTGATCAAGGGCGGTGATGCCGCCACTTCGGGGACGTGGGGTCGGTCAAGCCGCGGCGGGCGGCTTCTGTTCGACGTGCCGCCCTCCGGAGGGGGTTGCTGCTGGCGATCTTGGAAGATTCGGGCCCCTGTGAGGGCCGTTTCCTTCCAGGATCTCGTGCGAATCCACGTGCGCTCCGGCCAGCTCAGGGGATGGCGCTGGCGTTGGCGGCGATCTCGGGGAGGTCGGCCGGTCCCGGGTCGGCCGCCGGGGCCGGCGTCGCGGCCGGGTTCTGGGCGGCGGCCCGCACCGCGGCGGCCACGGCCGGGGCGACCCGGGAGTCGAAGACGCTCGGCACGATCACCGTCGGGTTGATCTTGTCTGCACCGACCACGTCCGCGATGGCTTGCGCGGCGGCGAGCGCCATCTCGTCGGTGAACTCCTCGGCGTGCGCGTCGAGCATGCCGCGGAACACGCCGGGGAAGGCCAGCACGTTGTTGATCTGGTTCGGCTGGTCCGAGCGACCGGTGGCGACCACCGCGGCGTACTTGCGCGCTTCCCGCGGGTCCACCTCCGGGTCCGGGTTGGCCAGCGCGAAGACGATCGCGTCCTTCGCCATCGCGGCGACGTCCTCGCCGGTGAGCAGGTTCGGCGCGCTCACGCCGATGAACACGTCCGCGCCGCGTACCGCCCCGGCCAGGTCACCGGAGTAGTTCTCCTTGTTGGTGTTGTCGGCCAGCCACTGCCAGGCCGGGTTGAGGTCCGGCAGTCCGCGGTGCAGGGCGCCCTGGCGGTCGTACGCGATGATGTCGCCCACGCCCTGGCGCAGCAGCAGCTTCATGATCGCGGTGCCGGCCGCGCCGGCGCCGGAGACCACGACCCGGACGTCCGCGAGCTGCTTGCCCACGACGCGCAGCGCGTTCGTCAGCGCGGCCAGCACGCAGATCGCGGTGCCGTGCTGGTCGTCGTGGAAGACCGGGATGTCCAGCGCCTCGCGCAGCCGGGCCTCGATCTCGAAGCAGCGCGGCGCGGCGATGTCCTCCAGGTTGATCCCGCCGTACGCGGGCGCGATCGCCTTGACGATCGCCACGATCTCGTCGGTGTCCTGCGTGTCCAGCACCACCGGCCAGGCGTCCACCCCGCCGAAGCGCTTGAACAGCGCCGCCTTGCCCTCCATCACCGGCAGCGACGCGGCCGGCCCGAGGTTGCCCAGGCCGAGCACCGCGGTGCCGTCGCTCACCACGGCGACGGTGTTGCGCTTGATGGTGAGCCGGCGCGCGTCGGCCGGGTTCTCCGCGATCGCCATGCAGACCCGGGCCACGCCCGGGGTGTACGCGCGGGACAGCTCGTCCCGGGTGCGCAGCGCGACCTTCGGGGTGACCTCGATCTTGCCGCCGAGGTGCAGCAGGAAGGTGCGGTCGGAGACCTTGCGCACGTCCACGCCGTCGAGCGCGGTGAGCGCGTCGACGACCTGGTCGGCGTGGCCGGCGTCGGCGGTGTCGCAGGTGAGGTCGACGATCACGTGCGCGGGGTCGGAGTCGACCACGTCCAGCGCGGTCACGATGGCCCCGGCCTCGCCGGCGGCGGTGGTGAGGCGGCCGATGGAGGTGGCGTCGGCGGGTACCGCGATCCGGATGGTGATGGAGAATCCGGCACTCGGCAGTCGTGTGTTGGCCACGAGAAACTCCTCCGTCGGCGCTGAGCGGCTCGACTGGCATTTCTACTCGCCCGCCCAGGTCGCCCGGCATCCGCCCCCGCTACCGGTGGGTAGCGTCGCGGGCATAACACACGTGCGTCCGGCGTTGTCACATGTCAGGATTGGTGTCACGCGCCGAAAATGCTCGGCGTTGCACATAACGGACAGGAGACGCAGTTTGCGCGAGCAGGAGACCTTCCACCCCTACACCGACGACGAGTTCGACGCCACCACCGGCGAGTACGAGCTGTCGGAGCGGCAGGCGCTACGGCGGGTCCCCGGCCTCTCCACCGAACTCACAGACGTCACCGAGGTCGAATACCGCCAGCTCCGGCTGGAGCGGGTCGTCCTGGTGGGGGTCTGGACCGAGGGCACCCAGACCGACGCCGACAACAGCCTCACCGAGCTGGCGGCGCTGGCCGAGACGGCCGGCTCGCAGGTGCTCGAAGGGCTGATCCAGCGTCGCCACCGGCCCGACCCGGCCACGTACATCGGCCGGGGCAAGGTCGACGACCTGGGCGCGGTGGTGCTGTCCACCGGCGCCGACACGATCATCTGCGACGGTGAGCTGTCGCCGTCGCAGCTGCGCAACCTGGAGCAGCGCACCAAGGTCAAGGTGGTCGACCGGACCGCCCTGATCCTCGACATCTTCGCCCAGCACGCCAAGAGCAAGGAGGGCAAGGCGCAGGTCGAGCTGGCCCAGCTGGAATACCTGCTGCCGCGCCTGCGCGGCTGGGGCGAGACGCTGTCCCGGCAGACCGGTGGTAGCGGCCGCGGCGGGGGCGCCGGCGGCGGCGTGGGCCTGCGTGGTCCCGGTGAGACCAAGCTGGAGACCGACCGGCGGCGCATCCGCCACCGCATCGCGCGGCTGCGCCGCGAGATCAAGAGCATGGCGACGGTACGCCAGACCAAGCGCGCCCGGCGCACCCGGAACGCGGTGCCCGCGGTGGCCATCGCCGGCTACACCAACGCCGGCAAGTCCAGCCTGCTCAACCGCCTGACCGGTGCGGGTGTGCTGGTGGAGAACGCGCTGTTCGCCACGCTGGACCCGACCACCCGCCGGGCCACCACGTCCGACGGGCGGCTCTACACGCTGTCCGACACGGTCGGGTTCGTCCGGCACCTGCCGCACCAGATCGTCGAGGCGTTCCGCTCGACGCTGGAGGAGGTCGCCGACTCCGACCTGGTCGTGCACGTGGTCGACGGCACGCACCCGGACCCGGAGGAGCAGGTCCGGGCGGTACGCGAGGTGCTCGCCGAGGTGGGCGCCGACCGGCTGCCGGAACTACTGGTGGTGAACAAGACCGACGCCACCGACGAGGAGACGATGCTGCGGCTCAAGCGGCTCTGGCCGGACGCCGTCTTCGTCTCCGCCCATAGCGGGCGCGGGATCGACGAGATGCGTGAGGCCGTCGAGCGGCGGCTGCCCCGGCCGGCCGTCGAGGTGCGCGCGGTGCTCCCGTACGACCGGGGTGACCTGGTCGCCCGGGTGCACCGGCAGGGTGAGGTGCTGAGCACCGCGCACCTGCCCGAGGGCACGCTGCTGCACGTGCGGGTGGGGCAGGCGCTCGCCGCCGAGCTGGTCCCGTTCGCGGGTTGACCGCGTCTCCTGTGGTGCCTCCCAACAGGTGGGAAGGCACCACAGGAGCCTCTCGCGTCAGACGCAGTCGCCGGGGGCGCTGCTGTACCGGTAGAAGGCGTAGCTTCCGGTCGAGAAATAACCGTAGGAGTTCAGGCCGCTGTTGTAGCCGTTCCGAATCATGTCGAAGGTATGCACGGATCCGTTGTACCTGACCCTGATCTGACCCTCGCCGAGATCACCCACCTGTGCGAGCTTGTTGTCCGCGCGACCGAAGGTTCCGGTTCCGACTACGCCGTCGGCACTCAGGCCATAGCGTCGCTGCCAGTCCTTCGTCGCATGCTCTGTATTCGGGCCGAAGTCGCAGTCGATGTCGCTTGCGTCGAAGGTGGAGCCGTCGCTCTCCTTGGCCCCGTCGGCCCAGAGGATGTATTGCCAGAGGCCCGTCGCTCCACTGCGCTTGTGTGGGCTTCTGGAAACTGTGCCTTCGTCACCGAAATCGTCGGTGACGGCCCCTGATCCTGCCACGAAACCCTGGCTCGTATTAGCATGGGCTGGTGCGACGAATCCGATGATGCCGACTGTGGTGGTGAGCGCAGCGGCGAGCAGCTTTTTCCTAAGGCGCACTAGGATTCCAATCCCCGTCGTCTGAGTGACCTGCATGACCTGCATGCCGTGATGATTCCTATTTGTCGTGTAGGCGTATGTCAATGGGGCGGCCCTTGGGTCAGGCGCTTCGTCCGGAAAGTTGCGCTTGTGTGGAATAGCCCAATTTTGGGCTTAGGGCCCTGCCGTGCCGCCCCTCGCCAACGGGGCATGCGACACTGTGCGTCATGCGCCACGTTGTCTTCCCGGTTACGCTCGCGCTGGGAGCGCTTGTCGTGCCGGTCTGGGCCGCCCCGGCGGCATCTGCGGCCCCGGTGCTCTCCGCGGCTCCGAAGAAGAAGTGCACGGTCGAGGACAAGCGGCTGCGGGAGCTGTCCGGTCTGGTGGCGACGTCCAGTGGTTACGTGGTCATCAACGACGGGACGGACGACGACAGCCTAGAGCGGGTCTTCTACCTGAATGAGAAGTGCAAGGTCTCGAAGGAGCTGCGCTACTCAGGCGACGGGCCGTTGGATACCGAGGATCTGGCGCTCGGCCCCGACCGGAAGACGTTGTGGGTCGCCGATACCGGCGACAATATTACCAGCACAAAACGCCGGGAACGAGTAGCGGTGTGGTCGGGCCGGATCGACGGTTCCAAGCAGTTGGTCTTGCACCGTCTCTCTTATCCCGACGATAAGCCGCGTGATGCGGAAGCGTTGTTGATCGACGACAACAACATGCCGCTGATCATCACCAAGGTCCCCGCCGGGCCGGCGGAGATATTCACGCCCGCAGAAAAGCTGCGAAGTGGTGCTACCGAGCCGGCGAAGATGAAGAAGGTCGGTGAGGTCTCGCTGCCGAGGACCACGACGGACAATCCACTCAAGGCTAGTGGTCGAGTGACGGTGACCGGCGCGGCTCGCTCGCCCGACGGCAGCAAGGTGACCCTGCGCACCTATGCGGACGCCTTCGAGTTCGACGTGACCGGGGGTGACATCGTCACCTCTCTGACCACCGGCAAGCCTCGCGTCACCCCACTGGCCGACCCGTTCGGCGAAGCAATCTCCTACACCCCCGACGGCAAGTCGTTCGTCACCGTCTCTGACGGGGGTATTTTCGATGCAACCGACCCAATCCACATCCTCAGCTACACCCCGTCGACCACCGGTGCGGAGGCGCTGGCCAACGGCGGCAGGGCCGACACCAAAGTGGCCGCCGAGAAGTCCTGGCTCGAAGGGCTCTCGCTCGACGAGATCACGTACCTGATCGCGGCGGTCGGGGTGATCGGCGCGCTGTTGATGGGCGCGGGCGTGTTCGGCATCCTGCGGGCGCGGCGCAAGCCGGCGCCCCGGGCACCGGCCGGCGAGCCCGAGCGCAGCGGCGATTTCCCGGTGAACAACGGCTTCCCGTCGGGCGAACGGCCGGACGCCCCGCGCGGCGGTGTCTACGGCGGTGGTCAGGGTGGCGTCTACGGCGGCGCGGCCAACGGCGACCGCCCGGCGTCCGGCGGTGTCTACGGCGGTGGCCGGCAAGGCGGCGGCGTGTACGGCGGCGGCCCGCAGGACGGCGGCCGTGGCCAGGGCGGTGGCCGTCCTCCGGGCGGGGCTCGTCCGCAGGGCGGCGGCGTGTACGGCGGCGGCGGGCGCGGTGGCGGCGTCTACGGCGGCGGCGGACAGGGCGGACCGGGCGGCGGTCAGGGTGGTCCCGGCCGTGACAGCTCGGTTGGCGGCGGCGGTCAGGGCAGTCCCGGCCGTGGCGGCCCGGGTGGCGGCTACGGCGGCGGCCCGGGCGGGGCCGGACACCGCGGGCAGCCGAACGGCGGCGGGCCGCGGGGGGACGGCGGCCGGGCCGAGCCACCGCGCCGCGGCCAGGAGCCGCGCGGCGGGCGCCGCGACGATTACGACGACCAGGGCCGGTACGGCCCGGTGTCCGGCGGCGGCCGGGAGTACCGGGGGGACCGCTACTGAGACGACACCGAAAAGGGGTGACCGGCCACGGTCACCCCTTTTCGCTGCTGTCGGTCAGATGCGGCGCAGCACCGCGACCACGCGGCCCATGATCGTGGCGTCGTCGCCGGGGATCGGGTCGAAGGCCGGGTTCTGCGGCATCAGCCAGACGTGCCCGTCGCGCCGCCGGTAGGTCTTCACCGTCGCCTCACCGTCGAGCATGGCGGCCACGATGTCGCCGACCTCGGCGTTCGGCTGCTGCCGGACGACCACCCAGTCGCCGTCGCAGATCGCCGCGTCGAGCATCGAGTCACCCTTGACCTGGAGCATGAAGACCTCGCCCTCGCCGACCAGTTCGCGGGGGAGGGGGAAGATGTCCTCCACCGCCTGTTCGGCCAGGATCGGCCCACCGGCGGCGATGCGGCCCAGCATCGGCACGTACGCCGGGGCGGGCCGCTGCGCGCGGGCCGCCTCGTCGTCCGCCTCGCCCGGTGCGCGGACATCGACGGCGCGCGGCCGGTTCGGGTCGCGGCGCAGGAAGCCCTTCTTCTCCAGCTCCTTGAGCTGGTAGGCGACGCTGGACGGGGACACCAGCCCGACCGCCTCGCCGATCTCGCGTACGCTCGGCGGGTAGCCGTGGCGCTCGACCCAGTTGCGGATGAACTCCAGGATCCGCCGCTGCCGGGCGGTCAGGTCGACTGTCGCCGGGTCGGGGAAGCTGCTCACCACCGGGGTGACCGGACGCACGGCCGCGGGGGCGGTGCGGCTGCGGGCGGTGCGGGGGCGACGGGTCGCCGGAGGACCCGCCCCGTCGTTCGGCTGCGGGTTCTTCTGCCGGCTGGCCCGGTCCTCGGTCACGTCCGTCCCTCCCTGGTCGGCGCTGGGGTGCCTCGTCGGCTCGTGGTGCGTGTGGTCTGACCGTATAGGTGAGATCGGCCATTTTCAAACATCTGTACGACCTGCTGTCGGCGTGTCGCGCCGAATTCCTGGATTTCCGAACTGGTGTTCTGATAGAAGGGTACGCCGCTCGAACGGATGTTCTATCCCGGCCGCCCGTGACCAGTGCGGGAGGCCGTCCGTTGGGCTCCTCGGCGGCGCCGCGCCGGACGTGATCCTGACGACTCGCCGGACACGCCGGTCAACTTGACCTCGCTTGGGGTTCGGCATACGGTCGACCCCTAGATGTAGTAGTCACACGGGCGTAAGTTGCCTACAGGTTGGGTCCAACTACCGAACGCACTCCCGCACAGCGCACCCGGCGACGGTCATCGGACGATGGCCCCGCCGTGTCGACGCGTGCCCGGGAGCCGGTAGGTGTGCCCGCGATCGACGACAGGAGGTCGGGCGAATGCGGTGTCCGTACTGCCGGCACGCCGACTCCCGGGTGGTCGACTCGCGGGAGGCCGACGACGGCCAGCTCATCCGGAGGCGACGGTCGTGCCCGGAGTGCGGCAAGCGGTTCACCACCGTCGAGGAGGCGGTGCTCGCGGTGGTCAAGCGCAGCGGGGTGACCGAGCCGTTCAGCCGTACGAAGATCATCGGTGGGGTGCGCAAGGCGTGCCAGGGGCGGCCGGTCGACGACGACTCGATCGCGCTGCTGGCACAGAAGGTCGAGGAGACCGTACGGGCCAAGGGGGCGGCCGAGATCCCCAGCCACGAGGTGGGCCTGGCCATCCTCGGCCCGTTGCGTGACCTCGACGAGGTGGCCTACATGCGGTTCGCCAGCGTCTACCGGTCCTTCGACTCGCTCGCCGACTTCGAGCGCGAGATCGAGACGCTGCGGGCCGCCGCGCGCGCCCGGGAGGGCGCCGGTGCCGGTGCGGCGGACGCCGCCGGCGCGATCAGCTGACATTTTCGGGTTTCTGACAGGTACACGAGGCGCGGTGGGTGACCGTGCCGACGAGGGGGGCGAGGGCGTGACGACCAGCAAGTCACGGAACAAGGCCGGGGCGGGGCTGAAGATCGAGCGCGTCTGGACGACCGAGGGGGTGCATCCCTACGACGAGGTCGCCTGGGAGCGCCGCGACGTCGTCATGACGAACTGGCGGGACGGCTCGATCAACTTCGAGCAGCGCGGGGTGGAGTTCCCCGAGTCCTGGTCGGTGAACGCGGCGAACATCGTGACCACCAAGTACTTCCGGGGCGCGGTGGGGACCCCGGAACGGGAGTGGTCGCTCAGGCAGCTCATCGACCGGGTGGTCGACACCTACCGCACCGCCGGTGAGGAGTACGGCTACTTCGCCACCCCGGCCGACGCCGAGGTGTTCGCGCACGAGCTGACCTGGATGCTGCTGCACCAGGTGTTCAGCTTTAACTCGCCGGTGTGGTTCAACGTCGGCACGCCGTCGCCGCAGCAGGTCTCGGCGTGCTTCATCCTGTCGGTCGACGACTCGATGGACTCCATCCTGGACTGGTACAAGGAGGAGGGCCGGATCTTCCAGGGCGGCTCGGGCGCCGGGGTCAACCTGTCCCGCATCCGTTCCTCGAAGGAGCTGCTCTCCTCCGGCGGCACCGCCTCCGGCCCGGTCAGCTTCATGCGTGGCGCGGACGCCTCCGCCGGCACCATCAAGTCCGGTGGCGCCACCCGGCGCGCGGCCAAGATGGTCATCCTCGACGTGGACCACCCGGACATCGAGGAGTTCGTGGCGACCAAGGCGCGCGAGGAGGACAAGATCCGCGCGCTGCGCGACGCCGGGTTCGACATGGACCTGGGCGGCGCCGACATCGTCAGCGTGCAGTACCAGAACGCCAACAACTCGGTCCGCGTCTCCGACGAGTTCATGACCGCGGTGGAGAACGGCGGCGGCTTCGACCTGCGCGGCCGGCTCGACGGGCAGACCATCGAGACGATCGACGCGAAGAAGCTGTTCCACACCATCTCCCAGGCGGCCTGGGAGTGCGCCGACCCGGGCCTGCAGTACGACGACACCATCAACGACTGGCACACCTGCCCGGAGACCGGGCGGATCACCGCGTCGAACCCCTGCTCGGAGTACCTGCACCTGGACAACTCCTCGTGCAACCTGGCCTCGCTGAACCTGATGAAGTTCCTCCGCGCCGACGGCGGCTTCGAGGTGGAGAAGTTCGTCAAGTCGGTCGAGTTCGTCATCACCGCGATGGACATCTCGATCTGCTTCGCCGACTTCCCGACCGAGAAGATCGGGGAGACCACCCGCGCCTACCGGCAGCTCGGCATCGGGTACGCCAACCTGGGCGCGCTGCTGATGGCCTCCGGCCTGCCGTACGACTCGGAGCAGGGCCGGGAGGTGTCCGCCGCGATCACCTCGCTGATGACCGGCACCGCCTACCGCCGTTCCGCCGAGCTGGCCGGCATCGTCGGCCCGTACGACGGCTACGCCCGCAACGCCGAGCCGCACAAGCGGGTCATGCGCAAGCACGCCGCCGCCAACGACGCGATCAAGCCGACCGGCACCGTGGCCACCGCCGTGCAGCGCGAGGCGACCAAGCAGTGGACGCTCGGCAACAAGCTCGGCGACAAGAATGGTTGGCGCAACTCGCAGGCCAGCGTGCTCGCCCCGACCGGCACCATCGGCCTGATGATGGACTGCGACACCACGGGTGTCGAGCCGGACCTGGCGCTGGTGAAGTTCAAGAAGCTGGTCGGCGGCGGCTCGATGCAGATCGTCAACCAGACCGTGCCGCGCGCCCTGCGCAGCCTCGGCTACCCCGAGGAGCAGGTCGAGGCGATCGTCGAGCACATCGCCGACCACGGCCACGTGGTGGACGCCCCGGGCCTCAAGCCGGAGCACTACCCGGTCTTCGACTGCGCGATGGGCGAGCGCTCGATCGCGCCGATGGGTCACGTGCGGATGATGGCGGCCGTCCAGCCGTTCATCTCCGGCGCCATCTCCAAGACGGTCAACATGCCGGAGCAGGCCACCGTCTCCGACGTCGAGAAGATCTACTTCGAGGGCTGGAAGCTCGGCCTGAAGGCGCTGGCGATCTACCGCGACAACTGCAAGGTCGGCCAGCCGCTGTCGGCCGCCAAGCCGGGCAAGGGCACCGTCGAGACCAAGACGCCGGCCGCCGAGCCGGAGAAGGTCGTCGAGAAGGTCGTCGAGTACCGCCCGGTGCGCAAGCGGCTGCCGAAGAAGCGCCCGTCGGAGACCATCTCGTTCTCGGTCGGCGGCGCGGAGGGCTACCTCACCGCCTCGTCGTACCCGGACGACGGCCTCGGCGAGGTCTTCCTCAAGATGTCGAAGCAGGGCTCGACCCTGGCCGGCGTGATGGACGCCTTCTCGGTGGCCATCTCCATCGGTCTCCAGTACGGCGTCCCGCTGGAGACGTACGTCAGCAAGTTCACCAACATGCGCTTCGAGCCGGCCGGCATGACCGACGACCCGGACGTGCGCATGGCCGCCTCGGTGATGGACTACATCTTCCGTCGCCTGGCACTGGACTTCCTGCCGTACGACCGCCGCGCCGAGCTGGGCATCTTCACCGCCAGGGAGCGGGCCGCCCAGCTCGCGGCCGAGGCGGAGGCGGAGGCGAGCGGTGCGGACCTCACCGCGATGGCCGCCTCCGCCCCGGTCGAGGCGCCCGAGCCGAAGACCGGCCCGGTCGCGCAGCCGGCGCAGGAGATGGCCGACGCCGCTGCCGTGAAGCCCGCGCCGCCGGTGGGTTCCAGCACCGAACTGCTGGAGGCCGTGATTGGCAAGGCCGCCGACGCGCCGCTCTGCTTCACCTGCGGCACGAAGATGCGGCCCGCCGGTAGCTGCTACGTCTGCGAGGGCTGCGGCTCCACCAGCGGTTGCAGCTGACGACCGGCCGAACACGCGAGCGCGGCAGGGACTTCCCTGCCGCGTTCGCGCGCGTCCGGGTGCCCACGGTCACAGACGATCGGGTACGGAAGCTGGAATGCTCGGGGGATGAGCACGGCAGACATCTATCGGGTCTTCGCCGAGCGTGAGACGCGCGGCGTGTCCCCGGCGTACGAGCGGTTGTCGCGGGCGGTAGCCGGTGACCCGGAGCTGCTCGCCCTGCTCGACTCGCTGCCGCCGGCGAAGCGTCAGCCGAACCTGCTGTTCGGGGTGGTGCGGCTGCGCGGCGGGCCGGTGGACGACCCGGCGGCGTTCCGCGCGTACGTGATGGCGCACTGGCCGGACGTCGCGGCCCAGATGCGGGTGCGGGCGACGCAGACGAACGAGGCGGGGCGCTGCGCGGTGCTGCTGCCGGTGCTCGCCGCGTTGCCGCAGCCGCTGGCGTTGCTGGAGGTGGGTGCGTCCGCCGGGCTGTGCCTCTACCCCGACCGGTACGCGTACCGCTACGGCGACCGGCGGGTCGGCGACGGCGAGCCGGTGCTCGACTGTGACCTGACCGGCACCGAGCCGCCGGTGCGGCGTCCGGAGGTGGTGTGGCGGGCCGGGCTCGACGTGAACCCGCTCGACGTCACCGACCCGGCGGACGTGGCCTGGCTGGAGGCGTTGATCTGGCCGGAGCACCGGCACCGCCGGGAGCGGCTGCGCGCGGCGGCGGCGGTCGCGGCGGCCGACCCGCCGCTGCTGGTACGCGGTGACCTGGTCGACGACCTACCGGCGCTGGCGGCGCAAGCTCCGGCCGGGGCGACGCTCGTGGTGTTCCACAGTTCGGTGCTCTACCAGGTGCCGAAGGCGCGCCGGGACGCTTTCACCGCGCTGGTACGCACGCTGCCCGGCCACTGGATTGCCAACGAGGACCTGTCGGTGCTGCCGCACGCGACGCTGCCCGAGCCGCCCGCCGACGGGTTCCACAACGTCCTGGCCCTGGACGGCCGCCCGCTGGCCTGGACCCGGGGCCACGGCCAGTCCCTGACCTGGCTCCCGGCCCCGGCCCCGAACGCGTGATCATGAAGTTGGCGGCGCGACACGCCGGCAGGACGACCGCCAACCTCATGATCGACCGGAACGGGCCGGCAACAGACGGTCAGGGGCGCGGAGTGACCGAGATCTGCTCGGCGATCGCGACGACCTGGTCGACCGAGAGCCGCAGCGGCGCCCGCAGGTTGACCACCGCCCCGCCGGGCACCTCGGCCTGCAGGAACCAGATCTCGTCGGCGCGGATCAGATGGGCTTCCCGGCCGCCCACCGTGACCCTTCGCTCCTCCCGGGCTCCCATCACGTTGCGCAGCAGGTCCGGGTCACGGCGTGCAACGACCTGCACGGTGAGCGTCTCGTCGGTGGAGTCGCCCTGCAGGGTCAGGATGGTGTCGTTCTTGAAGAAGGCGAGCCGCCAACCGCCTGGCGCCAGCCGGACCTGCAGCGGCACCTGCTGCGGCTCGTCAACGAGGTGCTCGGCCAGCCGGAGCAGCGCCGCGTCGTCGGCGAACATGCCGTGGCCGGTCAGCGACACCCACTGACCGGGCCTGCGCTCCCACGACACGACGTGCTCACGCGGACCGCCGGGGTACGGCTCCTCGTACATCTCGGCCGGCCGGCCTCCGACAGCCACCGGACGTGACGTCGTCGCGATCGGTGCCGGTCGACTGTCCCCGACAGAGAGGTAGACGTCGTCGGTGGTGCTGCGGGACAGGTACACGGCGAGAAACTGGCCCGGGGCGTAGCTGTAGCGAGGTGGGTTCAGCGTCGCCGGCCGCGACCGCAGGGTCAGCGGAAACTCCGGGATCGTCGCAGCCACCAGGGTCAACGGCTCCGCCGATCGATCGAGCGGACGTACCGCGAGGCCGACGCCCGCCCCGGCCACCACCGTGGCCCCGGCTGCCACCAGGAGCGTCCGCCGCCGCAGCGGCGGAACCCTCCGGCGTACGGATGCGGCGGCCAACTCGCCGGCGAGGCGGTCCCTCGCGAGGCGGAGCGTCTCGGTGGACGCTTTCGGGGCATCCGGCCCGTGCGTACGTAGCAGGTTGATCTCGTTCATGTCGGCTCCTCGAGGGCGAGCGCGAGTCGGGTGAGTCGGCGGGCACGGTGCAGGCGGGAACGGACGGTGCCGATCGGGATGTCGAGCACGGCGGCGATCTGCTCGTACGACAGGTTCGCCCACGCGGTGAGCAGCAACACGTCCCGGTCCCGCCGGTGCAGCGAGGCCAGCGCCAGGGCCAGGTCCCGGCGTAGGGCGGCGGCGTCCAGCCGGTCGATCGCGTCCTCGATCACCGACGGTGCCGACTCGCCGGCGGCGAGCCGGGCCAGCGCGCGGTAGCGGCGTTCCTCGGTCCGTACGTGCCGGCGCAGGAGGTTGGTGGCGATCCCGAAGAGCCACGGCCGTACGCCGACGTCCGGGGTGTACGACGCCCTCCGCCGGAATGCGACCAGGAAGGTCTCGGCCAGGAGGTCGTCCGCCGGCGGACCGATGCGGCGAGCCAGATAACGGTGCACGGGGACGGCGTGCCGGTCGAACAACGGCGCGAACCGCTCCGGCTCGGCGAGGGACGCGCGTATCACGTCGTCGTCCGACGGCTCGTCGGGCGGCCAGACCCCGGGATGTCCCCGCTCGTGGGCCTCGGCCCGGTGCATCTTGTTCGTCACATCCGTTCATGCCCGGTCGGCGCGGACGGGTTCACGGCGGGCGCGGTCCGGTCGTAGTGTCCCTCCCGGACAGCCGGCGTGACACCGACATCAGCGTGAGCATCGCCCTCGGCGAGACCATCGGGACCGGGCGGATGCCGGTGGTGCCGACCTCGCGAGGGCACCCTCCGTAGACTTCAGCGGTGCGCGACGAGCTGGCGGGACGGCCCCTTACCGAACCGCACCCGTCGAGGCTGTCGCCGGACCACCCGGGGCGGGAACGCATCCTCGCCGCGCACACGGCCGCCCTGGCCGCCGGGGAGGCCGGTTACCTGGATCCGGAGACGGGGCTGTTCGTGCTCAGCGCCGGCTTCCTGGCGCGGCGTGGCACGTGCTGCGGGCGAGGCTGCCGGCACTGTCCGTACGTGGCCGATTAGGGGGCTTCCGTCCCCGCTGGGGTGCACCGTACGGTGTCCGACGGAACTCCGGCGGGCCGGACCCGCCGCCGACCGCGGAGGTCTCCCGTGCGTGCCCGTATCTGGCTGGTCGTTCCGGCCGTCCTGCTCGCCGCCGGCTGCGCCGACGAGGGGCCGACCGAGGCCGGGCCGCCGGCTCCGCCCCCGCCGGTCCCGGTCGCGGCGGCGTCCTCGGGCGGGGCGTGCCGGCTGCTCGACTTCGCGGTGATCGCCGAGCACACTGGCGGCACGTTCGACGTGGCGGCGGCCACCGAGCGGGGCGACACCCACACCTGCCTGGTCCGGGCGGCCGGGGCGGTGCTGCCGGAGCTGACGCTGTCGGTGACCGAGACGTCGATCGACGCTGCGACGTTCACCCTGGACGTGCAGCCGGGCGGCGCGGCGAAGATAAGCAAGCTGGGCAAGGCCGCCTACCGGCGCACGCTGCCCAAGACCGCGAAGTCCGGCCCGGCCGCCGAGGTCGGCTGGCTGGACACCGAGGGCCAGCTCGCCACCCTGCGCTGGACCGCCCCGCCCGGCACCGCGAAGGCGGAGGCGGACAAGACAGCCGGCAAGCTGGTCACGCTGGCGAAGGCGATCGACACCAGACAGCTCTGACCGGCAGCTCTGACCGAAGGTCGCGGGACCGCGTCAGCGGGCCGCGACGAACACCCGGGACGCCACCTCGCGGGGCAGGCGTACCCGGTCGCCGGAGCGGTCGATGGAGACGCCGTCGCGTTCCTGCGCCACAGTCACCGTCGCGCCCGGGTCGACGCCGGCGGCGTGCAACTGCCGGAGCACGTCCGAGTCGGTCTGCACGCTCTCGCAGATCCGCCGCACCACGACCGGGCCGGACAGACCGGGGAAGGCCAGGTTGCGCTCGCCCTCGACGCCGTCGGCAGGGGTCTGGCCCGGGTCGCCCAGCTCCGCCAGGCCCGGGATCGGGTTGCCGTACGGCGAGCGGGTCGGGCGGTTGAGCAGGTCGAAGACTCGCTTCTCCACCGCGTCGCTCATCACGTGCTCCCACCGGCAGGCCTCCTCGTGGGCCTCCTCGTAGGGCATCCCGATCACGTTCACCAGCAGCAGCTCGGCCAGCCGGTGCTTGCGCATCACCGACACGGCGGTGTTGCGGCCCTGCGGCGTGAGGGTCAGATGCCGGTCGCCCTCGACGGTGAGCAGGCCGTCGCGCTCCATGCGGGCGACGGTCTGGCTCACCGTCGGACCGCTCTGCTTCAGCCGCTCGGCGATGCGGGCACGAAGCGGCGGCACGCCCTCCTCCTCGAGTTCGAGGATGGTGCGCAGGTACATCTCAGTGGTGTCAACAAGGTCGTGCTTCACGTCTGCGGCCTCCTGGCCTCTGATGGTACCCGCTACCACCGACCATCGACGCAGGCCAAGCCGGAGGTGGCGCGTCGAATGGTGTTGACTGGACCGCATGTCCGCCACCGCAGACCTGCTGGTCGAGCCCGGCCGGCTCGCCGCCGAACTCGATCACGCCGACCCGCCGACCCTGCTCGACGTCCGCTGGCGGCTGGCCGGCCCGCCCGGCCGCGACGACTACACCGCAGGTCACCTGCCCGGCGCCGTCTTCGTCGACCTGGACACCGAGCTGTGCGGGCGGCCCGGCGCCGCCGGCCGGCACCCGCTTCCGGACCCGGCGGCGTTGCAGGCCGCGCTGCGGGCCGCGGGCGTCCGCGCCGGTCATCCCGTGGTGGTGTACGACGGCGGCGACGGCATGTCAGCCGCCCGCGCCTGGTGGACGCTGCGCTGGGCCGGGCACCGGCAGGTGCGGGTGCTGCACGGCGGCTTCCCGGCCTGGACGGCCGCCGGCCTGCCGGTCGACACGAGCGTGCCCGCTCCGGTACCGGGCGACGTGACGGTGGCGCCGGGGGCGCTGCCGGTGCTGGACGCCGACGCCGCCGCCCGGCTCGCCGCCGCCGAGCCCGGCGTGCTGATCGACGTCCGGGCCGCACCGCGCTACCGGGGCGAGCACGAGCCGGTCGACCCGGTCGCCGGGCACGTGCCGGGCGCCGTGAACGTGCCCGCCCCGGAGTACGTCACGCAGGGCCGGTTCCCCGGCGCCGAGGCGCTCCGGGAGCGTTTCGCCGCCGCCGGGGTGGACGCGGACGCGCCGGTCGGTGCGTACTGCGGTTCCGGGGTGACCGCCGCGCAGGCGGTGCTCGCGTTGCACCTGGCCGGTCGTCCGGACGCCGCGTTGTACGTCGGCTCGTGGAGCGAGTGGGTGGCCGACCCGGACCGTCCGGTCGCGACCGGCGGCACGTCCGGCCGGTGAGCGTACGGCTGGTGGGCGCGCCCCGGAGCACGTGCGACGATGGCCGCATGGCCGACGACACGGTGGTGGTGTGGGACGAGGCTCTCCTCGGCTACGACATGGGCGACCATCCCCTCGACCCGGTCCGGGTCGAGCTGACCATGGCGCTCGCCCGCGAACTGGGTGTCCTGGACCGGCCCGGCGTGCGGCTGGTCAAGCCCGAGCCGGCCGACGACGCGCTGCTCACCCGTGTACACGATCCGGCCTACCTGGACGCCGTCCGGTCCGCGCCGCGCGACCCGCTGTTCGCCGGCTTCGGTCTGGGCACCTCGGACAACCCGGTCTTCGACGGGATGCACGAGGCGAGCGCGCTGATCGCCGGCGCCACGACGGCCGCCGCCGAGGCGGTGTGGCGCGGCGACGCACGGCGCGCGGTGAGCGTCGCCGGCGGGCTGCACCACGCCATGCCCGCCCGGGCCGCCGGGTTCTGCGTCTACAACGACCCGGCCGTGGCCATCGCCCGGCTGCTCGACCTCGGCGCGCAACGGATCGCGTACGTGGACGTGGACGTGCACCACGGCGACGGCGTGCAGGAGATCTTCTACCGCGACCCGCGGGTGCTCACCGTCAGCCTGCACGAGACGCCGCTCGCGCTGTTCCCCGGCACCGGGTTCCCGGACGAGACCGGCGGCCCGGGCGCGGAGGGCACCGCGGTCAACGTGCCGCTGCCACCGGGGGTGGGTGACGCGGGCTGGCAGCGGGCGTTCCACGCGATCGTGCCGTCGGTGCTGCGCGCGTTCCGGCCGCAGGTGCTGGTCACCCAGTGCGGAGCGGACGGGCACCGCAAGGACCCGCTGGCCGACCTGCACCTGTCGGTGGACGGGCAGGCGGCCACCTACCGCACGCTGCGGGCGCTCGCCGACGAGCTGTGCGACGGCCGCTGGGTCACCACCGGCGGCGGCGGGTACGCGCTCGTCGAGGTGGTGCCCCGGGCCTGGACGCACCTGCTCGCGGTCGCCACCGGCGAGCCGGTCGACCCGGCCACGCTCACCCCGCCCGGCTGGCGGAACCTGGCCACGCGGCTGCGACCCGGGCACGAGGTGCCGTTGCGGATGACCGACGACGTGGACCCGTCGTACCAGCCGTGGCAGCCCAGCGGCGAGCCGAACGCGGTGGACCGGGCCGTCGCGGCCACCCGCAAGGCGGTCTTCCCGCTGCTCGGGCTCGATCCGCACGACCCGCGCGACTGAGCCGGCGGCAGGGGAGGACCGACCGGTGACCACCGTCGAGCAACCGCTGGACGTGCTGCTCAGCGACGGTACGACCGTCCAGCTGCGACAGATTCGTCCGGAGGACGCGCCCGAGATCGTGGCCATGCACGGCCGTTTCTCGGAACGCACCCGATACCTGCGGTACTTCTCGCCGTACCCGCGTATCCCGGAACGCGACCTGAAGCGCTTCGTCAACGTCGACCACCGCGACCGGGAGGCGTTCGTGGTGCTGGCCGGCGAGCGGATCGTCGCCGTCGGCCGCTACGAGCGGCTCGGTCCCGCCTCGCCCGAGGCCGAGGTGGCGTTCGTGGTCGAGGACGCCTACCAGGGCCGGGGCATCGGCTCGGTGCTGCTGGAACACCTGGCCGACGCGGCCGGGCGCCACGGCATCGTGCACTTCGTCGCCGAGGTGCTCCCGGCCAACGGGGCGATGCTGCGGGTCTTCGCCGACTTCGGCTACCAGGTCCAGCGCCAGTACGCCGACGGCGTGGTGCACCTGAGCTTCCCGATCGCGCCCACCGAGGCGACCCTTGAGGTGCAGCGCGGCCGGGAGCACCGCACCGAGGCCCGCTCGATCGCCCGGCTGCTCGCGCCACGCGGCATCGCCGTCTACGGCGCCAGCACCACCGGCCAGGGCGTCGGCGCGGCGCTGCTCGGGCACCTGCGCGACGCCGGCTTCGCCGGGGCGATCGTGCCGGTGCACCCGAGCGCGGCGACGGTGGCGGGGCTGCCCGCGTACCCGTCGGCTGCCGACGCCGGCCAGGACGTCGACCTCGCCGTGGTGGCGGTCCCGCCGGACGCGGTGACCGACGTGGTCCGCGACGCGGCCCGCGCGGGCGCGCACGGCCTGGTGGTGATCTCGGCCGGGTTCGCCGAGTCCGGCCCGGCCGGCGCTGCCGCGCAGCGCGCGCTGGTCCGCGCCGCGCACCTGGCCGGCATGCGGGTGGTCGGCCCGAACTGCCTCGGTGTCGCCAACACCGACCCGGCGGTACGCCTCAACGCCACGCTCGCCCCGGCGCTGCCCGCAGCGGGCCGGGTCGGCGTGTTCAGCCAGTCCGGCGCGTTCGGGGTCGCGCTGCTGGCCGAGGCGTCCCGGCGCGGGCTCGGGCTGTCCAGCTTCGTCTCGGCCGGCAACCGGGCCGACGTGTCCGGCAACGACCTGCTCCAGTACTGGCAGGACGACCCCGCCACCGACGTCATCACGCTCTACCTGGAGACGTTCGGCAACCCGCGCAAGTTCGCCCGGCTGGCCCGGCGCATCGGTCGCCGCAAGCCGGTGGTGGCGCTCGCCTCGCTGGCCCGGCCACGCGGGATGGGGGACGCGCCCGCGCTGGACCCGGCGGCGGTGAGCGCGCTGTTCGCCCAGTCCGGGGTGATCCGGGTGGACACCGTGTCCGAGCTGCTCGACGTTGGCGTGCTGCTGGCCCACCAGCCGCTGCCGGCCGGGCGGCGGGTGGCGGTGGTGGGCAACTCGTCGGCGCTGACCGGGCTGGCCGCGACCGCCTGCGCCGCCCAGGGACTGACAGTCGCCGACGGCTACCCGCAGGACGTCGGGCCGAGCGCGGGGGCCGCCGCGTACGCCGCCGCGCTCGGCGACGCGGTGGCCGACGAACGGGTGGACGCCGTGGTGGCGGTGTTCGCGCCGCCGCTGCCGGGCCAGCTCGCCGACCCGGTGGCCGACTTCGCGGCGGCGCTGCCCGACGCGCGGGTCACCGGCAAGCCGGTGGTGGCGACGTTCCTGGCCGGGCTGGTGCCGGCCGGGGTGCCGGCGTACCCGAGCGTGGAGGAGGCGGTACGCGCGCTGGGCCGGGTCACCGCGTACGCGGACTGGCTGCGCCGGCCCACCGGCGTGCTGCCGGAACTGGCCGACGTGGACCGGGCGGCGGGGCATGCCGCGCTGCGGCCCGACGGCGCCGACGCGGCGGCGTTGCTGCGCGCGTACGGGATCGACGTGGTGGAGTCGGTTCCGGCCGGCAGCGCCGACGAGGTGCTGGCGGCGGCCGAACGGCTGGGCCGGCCGGTGGCACTCAAGGCCGCCGCCCCCGGGCTGCGGCACCGCCTCGACCTCGGCGCGGTACGCCTCGACCTGGCCGACGCTGCCGCGCTGCGCCGCGCGTACGCCGAGATGGCCCCGGTGTTCGGCGCGGAGGTGCTGGTCCAGCCGATGGTCGCGCCGGGCGTTGCCTGCGTGGTGGAACTGGTGGAGGATCCGGCGTTCGGGCCGGTGGTCGGTTTCGGGCTGGGTGGCGTGGCGACCGAGCTGCTGGGTGACCGGGCCTGGCGCGCGGTTCCGCTCACCGACCGGGACGCCGCCGAACTGGTCGACGAGCCCCGGGCGGCGCCGCTGCTGCGCGGGCACCGGGGCGCCGCGCCGGTGGACCGGGCGGCCCTGGTCGACCTGCTGGTGCGGGTCGGCCGCCTCGCCGACGAGCAGCCCCGGGTGCGGTCGCTCACGCTCAACCCGGTGCTGGCCCGGCCGGACGGCATCTCGGTGCTGCACGCCACTGTGCGCACCGGCGCGGAATCCCCGCGCCCCGACACGGGCCCCCGGAGGTTGTAAGGAAGGGCCCCTTCTTAACGCCTCCGGTAGAGGAAGGGCCCCCTCTTAACACCCCTCAGCCGCGGGCGGAGATCTGCTGCACCGCCCACTCGTTGCCGTCCGGGTCGCGGAAGAAGACGAAGCCGACGTTGTCCAGCGGGTGCGGCACCGGGCGCGGGTTCTGGCCCACCACCTGGATCTCGCTCACCTCGACGCCCCGCTCGACCAGCTCGGCGCGCGCCTTCTCCAGGTCGGCCACCACAAGTTGCAGGCCCTTGAGCGAGCCCGGCGGCATCTCCGGTACGACGCCCCGGCCGAGGACGATCGAGCACCCGGAGCCCGGGGGAGTGAGTTGGACGATCCGTCCCGCGCCGCCCAGATCCGTGTCGTGGTCGATGGCGAAGCCGAGCCGTCCGACATAGAACTCCTTGGCCCGGTCCACGTCGGAGACCGGTACGACCACCACTTCCAGCGTCCAGTTCACGTTGTCGCTCCTGTCGTCGAATCGTCGTGCAGCACGGCCGTGAGCCGGTCGAACGCCTCGCTCAGGCCGCGGGTCATCGGATAGCGCAGGACGGTGTCGCGGCCCTGCGCGGTGGCGTACCGCAGGTGGGTGACGACAGTGGTCCGGCCCGCCGAGCCGGTGAAGTCGTGACGCACCAGCGTCTCGCCCGGATAGGACTGGTCGTCGAACATCTCGGTGCAGACCAGCCGCGCCGGCGGGTCGACCTCGCGGTAGGTGCCGCTCTGGGCCATCAGGTCGCCCTCCGGCCCTCGGGAGACGAACCGCCAGCGCCCGCCCACCCGCAGGTCGACCTTGCACTCGACCAGGTGCCAGCCGCGCGCGCCCCACCAGCGCACCAGCAGCTCGGGGCGGGTGAAGGCGGCGAACACCAGATGGCGCGGGGCGGCGAAGTCGCGGCTGAGCCGGATCTCCCGGTCGCCGTGCAGCGTGACGGTCAGATCGGTCACCGCTGCTCTCCGGCGGTCGGGCCGCTCACCGCTGCTCCCCGGCGGTCAGGTCGGCGAGCACCTCGTCCAGCCGCGCGTAGCTCTCCGCCCAGTAGTCGCGGTAGTCCGCCAGCCACGCGACGGCCTCCCGCAGCGGCCGGGCGTCGAGCCGGCAGGGACGGCGCTGGGCGTCCCGGCCCCGGGTGACCAGACCGGCGCGTTCCAGCACCTTGAGATGTTTGGAGACGGCCGGCTGGCTCATCGCGAACGGCTCGGCCAGCTCGGTGACCGTCGCCTCCCCGGCGGCCAGCCGGGTGAGGATGGCGCGCCGGGTGGAGTCGGCGAGCGCGGCGAAGGTGGCGTCGAGCAGATCCGCGGACAAGTTCATAACCTCCTGGTTGTGTAACCATTCGGTTCTATACGTCGGGAGCCCCCGGGTCAAGCGCGACAGGCCCCGGCGAACCGCCGGGGCCTGTCGGACAACGGGTGGATCAGCAGGCGTACGCCTCCAGCCGGTTCGCCCGCTCCGGGTCGCGCAGCTTGAGCAGCGTGACCTTCTCGATCTGCCGGATCCGCTCCCGGGACAGGCCGAACTCGCGGCCCACCTCGTCCAGCGTGCGCTGACGGCCGTCGTCCAGGCCGAAACGCAGCCGGATCACCGCCTGCTCCCGCTGCGACAGGGTGGCCAGCACGATGCGGACCTCGTTGCGCAGCTCGCCGTTCGTGGCGGCGTCGCCCGGCTCGGCGCGCGGGTCGACAGCGGCGACGAAGTCGCCGAGGGCGCTCTCGCCGTCCTCGCCGACCGCCTGGTCCAGGCTGACCGGCTCCCGGTCGTAGGAGATCAGCTCGATCACCTGGAACTCGGGGATCTCCAGCGCCACCGCCACCTCGCTCACGGTGGGCTCGCGGCCCAGCGTCACCGACAGCTCGCGGCGCACCCGGACCATCCGGTTGACCTGCTCGACCATGTGCACCGGGATGCGGATGGTGCGGGCCTGGTCGGCCATGGCGCGGGTGATGGCCTGGCGGATCCACCAGGTGGCGTACGTGGAGAACTTGTAGCCCTTGGTGTAGTCGAACTTCTCGACCGCGCGGATGAGGCCGAGGTTGCCCTCCTGGATGAGGTCGAGGAAGGCCATGCCGCGGCCGGTGTAGCGCTTGGCGATGCTCACCACCAGCCGCAGGTTCGCCTCCAGCAGGTGGTCCTTGGCGGCGCGGCCCTCGGCCACGATCAGCGCCAGGTCCGCGCGCAGCTCGGCGGAGACGGGGGTGCAGGTGGCCAGCTTCTCCTCGGCGAAGAGGCCGGCCTCGATCCGCTTGCTCAGCTCGACCTCCTGCGCCGCGGTGAGCAGCTTGGTGCGGCCGATGCCGTTCAGGTACGCCCGGACCAGGTCGGTGGAGACGCCGCGCTCGTCGGTGGCGTCGAGGTCCGTGAGGGTGACGTCCATGTCCTGGTGCTCGATCATCTGCTGGGTCATCTCTGTTCTCCCCGTGTCCGACGTGCCTACCGGTCCCGTGCCGCCCACGCGGTGGTGGCCGATGACAAACAGCTTGGCGGTCGGGGCGTGAGACGGGAGTGAGGCGATCGGAGACCCGACAGGAATCCCCGCCGGCATCCGGCACTTCCTTGCCCGGCGCGGTTACCGTGCCAGCGACCGGCCGTCGGGGCCGGCGCGGCACTGACGATCGGAGAACGTGGTGGTCTTCAAGCGGCTCATGCAGGCGATGGGTGTGGGCGGACCGTCGGTGGAGACGGTGCTGGCCAACCCGAACTGTCGCCCGGGCGGCGTTCTGGAGGGCCAAATCCAGGTGGTCGGCGGCGACCACCCGGTGGACGTGAGCTACATCGCACTCGGCCTGGTCACGCGGGTCGAGGTGGAGAGCTCCGATTCGGAGTACGACGTCAACCAGGAGTTCGGCCGGGCCCAGATGACCGGCGCGTTCCGGCTGGAGCCGGGGCAGCGGCACGACGTGCCGTTCCGTTTCCAGGTGCCCTGGGAGACGCCGCTGACCGACCTGTACGGCCAGCACCTGCACGGCATGACGATGGGTCTGCGTACCGAGCTGGAGGTGGCGCGGGCGGTGGACAAGGGCGACATGGACGCCGTGTCGGTGCACCCGCTGCCCGCCCACGAGCGGTTGCTGGAGGCGCTGCTACGGCTGGGCTTCCGCTTCGCCCGCGCCGACGTCGAGCGTGGACACATCTACGGCCTGCACCAGCAGTTGCCCTTCTACCAGGAGATCGAGTTCTACCCGGCGCCGCAGTACGCGGGCGCGATGAACCAGCTGGAGGTCACCTTCGTG
Source organism: Micromonospora sp. WMMB482 (assembly GCF_019038635.1). NCBI lineage: Bacteria > Bacillati > Actinomycetota > Actinomycetes > Micromonosporales > Micromonosporaceae > Micromonospora > Micromonospora sp. WMMB482. The sequence continues at coordinate 4,090,033 of NZ_JAHOPD010000020.1, forward strand.
ACCGATCCGCGCCAGGTCCACGTGGTGCTGGAGCTGGACAAGCGGGGCGGCCTGTTCACGGAGGGCCGGGACGCGTTCGGCCGATTCACAGTGGACCACGCGACGGCGGACCGTACCGACTGGGCCGCGCAGCTCGACGGCTGGCTGCGTCAGTCGCTGTCCCGTCGGGGGCTGTTCTCCTAGAGGTCGAGCACGAGGGTGCGGGGACCGACGTTGACGCTCTCTACGAGCATGTGGGCGCGGAAGCGGCCGGTCTCCACCTTCGCGCCCCGGCCGCGCAACTGTTCGACCACGGCGTCCACCAGGGGTTCGGCCACCTCGGCGGGCGCGGCGGCGGTCCAGCTCGGCCGCCGGCCCTTGCGGGCGTCGCCGTAGAGCGTGAACTGGCTGACCACGAGCAGTGGCGCCCCGGCGTCCGCGGCACTGCGCTCGTCGTCGAGGATGCGCAGCTCGTGCAGCTTGCGGGCCATCGTGGCGGCCACCTGCGGGGTGTCGGTGTGGGTGACGCCGAGCAGCACCAGCAGCCCGTCGGCGATCTCCCCGGTCACCTCGTCGCCGACTGTCACCCGGGCCCGGCCGACCGTCTGCACCACCGCCCGCATCAGTCGGTCACCGGCTCGACGATGCCGCGCTCGACCAGGTGCGCCACGATCGGTCCGGCCGCCTCGGCCAGCTCGTCCGGCGCCACGTCGTGCGCGGCGGCGAGCAGGGCGAGCTGGTCGCGCAGCGGCAGCCGGCCGTCGGCGCCGCCGACCAGGGCGAGGACCAGCGGGTCGATCTCCTCCGACCAGCGCAGCCCGCGCGGCATGGCCAGGACCTGCCGGTCCACCGCCCAGCCGTCGTCGCCCATGGTGGCCTCCTGCCGCAGCTGGAGCCCTTCGGCGGCGCGGTAGCGGGCGGCGAGCAGGCCCTCGGTGTCCCGGGCGCGCAGCCAGTCCTGCCGGGTGAACCACTCGCCGATCCGGTCGCCCAGCGGCGGCTCGACGCGCTGGCGCAGGTCCTCGACCCGGACGACCGGCTGGTCGTGCCCGGAGCGGCGCAGCGAGACGATGCCGAAGCCGACCGCCTCGACCTTGTGCGCGTCGAACCAGTCCAGCCAGGTGGCCATCCGCTCCGGGTCGGCGCTCTCGCCGACGTCGGTGAGCCAGAGGTTCACGTACGCCATCGGGTCGGCCACCTCGCGCTGGATCACCCAGGCGTCCAGGCCGGTGCCGGCGAACCAGCCGGTGACGCGCTCGGCCCAGTCCTCGCCGGTGACGTGCACCCAGTTCGCCAGGTACTGCATGGTGCCGCCCTCGGTGAGCAGGCCCGGCGCGGCGGCGGCCAGCTCCGCGCCGATCGCGTCGCCGACCCGCCCGGAGTCCCGGTAGACGTGCGTGGTGGTGCCCGGGCCGACCACGAACGGCGGGTTGCTGACCACCAGGTCGAAGCGGCGCCCCGCCACCGGGGCGACCATGTCCCCGCGCAGCAGCTCCCAGTCCTGCCCGTTGAGCGCGGCGGTGGTCGCGGCGAACCGCAGCGCCCGCTCGGAGACGTCGGTGGCGGTGACCCGGCGGGCGTGGGTGCCCAGGTGCAGCGCCTGGACGCCGGAGCCGGTACCGAGGTCGAGCGCGGTGTCCACGGCCGGGCGTACGGCGGCCGAGATCAGCGTCTGGGTGGCACCGCCGATGCCCAGCACGTGCTCGGCGTGCAGCGGGCGCCCGGGCCGCGCGGCGGCCGGCACGTCGGCGAGCACCCACCAGTCGTCCCCGTACGGCTCCAGGTCGACCCCGGCGCGCAGGCCGTCGCCGTGCCGCTCCACGATGCCCCCGGCCAGCGCCTCGTCCACGGTGAGCGGGGCCAGCGCGGCGGCCACCACCGCCTCCGGCTCGGTCTGGTCGCAGATGAAGACCCGGATCAGCGTGGCCAGCCGGTCCCGGTCCCGGGTGGCGCGCAGCGCGGCCCGGTAGTCGTTGCGGGCCACCGCGCCGGTGCCCTGCGGGCCCAGGCGGTCGGCGATCCCGTTGGCGGTGAAGCGGGCGAGCGTCAGCGCGGTGCGCAGCGCGTCGACCCCGGCGGGGGAGAGCAGCATGTCGTGACGGTCCACGTGCTCATCCTGCCCCGGACGCCGTCCGGCGTGGCGCGGCACCCGCCGAATCCATAACGCCGACCGCATCTATCGGTAACTATCTCTTTCATGTTCATCGATCCATGGTTAGCATTCCTGCCAACATCCGCCGATGGGGTGATCCGGCCACAAACCGGGCCGTCCCGGTAGGGAGCCAGACGATGCCCGACGTGTCCCTTCCCCGGCGGCGCGCGCTGCGTGCGCTCGCCGTCACGGCCGCCGCCGCGGCCTTCGCCGCCGCCGCCTCCACGCCCGCTCTCGCCGCGCCCACCGGAGAGATCCGGTACGCCGGCGCCGCGGACGCCGTCAGCGGCAGCTACGTGGTCGTGCTCAAGGGCGACGCGGTCGGCACCGCGAACACCCTCGCCGCCCGTACCGCCGTGCCGGACCGGGCCGCCGGCCTGGCCAAGCGCTACGGCGGCGACGTCGGCACGGTGTGGAGCTCCGCTCTCACCGGCTACAGCGCGAAGATGACCCCCGCCCAGGCTCGCCGGCTCGCCGCCGACCCGGCCGTCGCGTACGTCGAGCAGGACCGCGTGATGAGCACCCAGGGCACCCAGACCGGCGCCACCTGGGGCCTGGACCGGATCGACCAGCGCAACCGGCCGCTGAACGGCACCTTCACCTACCCGAACACCGCCAGCAACGTGCGGGCCTACATCATCGACACGGGTATCCGCACCACGCACACCGACTTCGGCGGCCGGGCCACCTGGGGCACCAACACCGTGGACTCCAACAACACCGACTGCAACGGCCACGGCACCCACGTCGCTGGCACCGTCGGCGGCACCAAGTACGGCGTGGCCAAGGGCGTGCGCCTGGTGGCCGTCAAGGTGCTCAACTGCTCCGGCAGCGGCACCACCGCCGGTGTGATCAGCGGCGTCAACTGGGTCACCTCGAACGCGGTGAAGCCGGCCGTCGCCAACATGAGCCTCGGCGGCGGCGCCAGCAGTACGCTTGACAACGCGGTGGTGAACTCGATCAACTCCGGCATCACGTACGCGCTCGCGGCCGGCAACTCCAGCGCCAACGCGTGCAACTCCTCGCCCGCCCGGGTCGGCTCGGCGATCACCGTCGGCTCGACCACCAGCAGCGACGCGCGGTCGTCCTTCTCCAACTACGGCTCCTGCGTGGACATCTTCGCCCCGGGTTCGTCGATCACCTCGGCGTGGCGCACCAGCGACACCTCGACCAACACGATCAGCGGCACCTCGATGGCGTCCCCGCACGTGGCCGGCGCGGCGGCGCTCGTCCTGTCCGCGAACACCTCCTACACCCCGGCTCAGGTGGCCAGCTACCTGACCAGCAACGCCACCACCGGCAAGGTGACCAACCCCGGCTCGGGCTCACCGAACCGGCTGCTCTTCGTCGTCAACTGACGACACGGGTGACCTGACCACCCGGCGGGCCGCGGCCCGGTGAACCTCGCAGGGGGTCCACCGGGCCGCGTCACGTCGTCGGGGAGTCGGCGCCCCGGCCGGCGCACCGGCGCGGCACTATGTCCCCATGACGCTGTCACTGCCCATCGACCCGCAGGCCAACGAACTGCTGGCACGCAGCCCGCTGGCCCTGCTCCTCGGTATGGTGCTCGACCAGCAGGTGCCGATGGAGAAGGCGTTCTCCTCCCCGTACGTGCTGGCGCAGCGGCTCGGCCACGAGCCCGACGCCGCGGAACTGGCCGGGTACGACCCGGAGGCGCTCGTGGAGGTCTTCGCCCGGCCGCCCGCGCTGCACCGGTTCCCCAAGGCGATGGCGGCCCGCGTGCAGGAGGTGTGCCGGGCGCTCGTCGAGCGCTACGACGGCGACCCGGCGCGGCTCTGGTCCGACGTGACCGACGGCCGGGAGCTGCTGCGCCGGGTGGGTGAGCTGCCCGGCTTCGGCCGGCAGAAGGCGCAGATCTTCGTCGCGTTGCTCGGCAAGCGGTTCGGCATCACCCCGGACGGCTGGCGCGAGGCGGCCGGCGACTACGGCGACGCGGACGCCCACCGATCGGTCGCGGACGTGACCGATCCGGAGTCGCTGCGGCGGGTACGCGAGTTCAAGCAGCGGATGAAGGCGGAGGCGAAGGCCGCGAAGGGCTGATCCGCCGCCCGTCGCCGCAACCGGCCCGCCGCCCCTGTCGTTTGTCGCCAGGACGGGGGACGGGGGCCGACGATGACCGAGCAGCGGGGCGGGGCGCTGCTGCGTACCGGGTCCAGCCCGGGGCGGGCCACGTTCCTGGAGCTCTTCTTCGACCTGGTCTTCGTGTTCGCGCTGACCCGGGTCTCGCAGCGGCTGATCAACGGACTCGACGGCTCGCCCGGAGCGGTGGCCGGCGAGGTGGCCAAGACGCTGCTGCTGTTCCTGGTGCTCTGGCAGGTCTGGACGATCACCACCTGGGTCACCAGCCGGTACGAGCCGGAGCGCGTCGTCATCCAGACCGTGGTGGTCGGCACCATGTTCGGCAGCCTGGTGCTGGGCGTGACGCTGCCCCGTGCGCTGGAGGAGCGGGCGCTGCCGTTCGCGCTCGCGTACGTGGTGGTGATGGTCGGCCGGCCGCTGGTCATCGCGGCGGCGTTGCGCGGGCACCCGCGTCGCCTGGTCCCGCTGCGGCTGGCCGCCTGGGCGGGCATCAGTACCCCGCTGTGGATCGCCGGCGCGCTGATGCCCGGTCCACGTCTGGCGCTGTGGGTCGTCGCGCTGGCGGTGGACCGCCTCGGCACGCTCCTGGGCTGGCCGCTGCCGGGGATCGGGGCGTCGCGCATCCGGGAGTGGCTCGTCGCCGGGGAGCACCTCGCCGAGCGCTACCAGCAGATCTTCCTCATCGCGCTCGGTGAGTCGATCCTGGTGATCGGCATGACGTACAGCGGGAAGGAGTTCTCCGTCGACGCGGCGGCGGCGTTCGCGATCTCGTTCGTGATCACGGCGTTGCTCTGGCGCATCTACTTCTACCGGGCCGGTCACCTGCTGGCCGAGGCGTTGCGGATGGCCGGCACGCCGGGGCGGCTGGCCGAGTCGGCCGTGCAGACCCACCTGTTCATGGTGCTCGGCGTGCTCAGCGCCGCTGTCGGCTACGAACTGGTCATCGCCCACCCGTACGACACGGCCCGGCCGAACTGGCTGGTCTTCGTGGTGGGCGGCCCGGCGCTGTTCCTCGCCGCCCGCTCCCGGTTCGAGTACGAGATCTTCGGCCGGGTGTCCCGCCCCCGGCTGGCCGGGCTGCTGGTCCTGATGCTGATCCTGCCCGCGTTGGCGGCCGTGCCGGCGATGTTCGCGCTCGGTGCGGTGGCCCTCGTGCTGGCGCTCGTCGCGCTCGCCGACGCCCGCCGGGCCTGGCACCGGCCGCCGGAGCCCTCCGCATCGCCGATCGGGCGGGAGATGCTCGGCGAGGCCGGCCCGGAGGCGTGAGCCGTCAGGCGGCGGTCGGGCGGGACAGCGACGCCAGCGCGCGGCGTACGTCGGCGAGCGAGACGGTGGCGGAGTCGTCCAGGTCGGCCAGGCCGGCCTCGATCCACTGCCGCATCAGTGTGGTCACGCCGATGCCGCGCGCGTCGGCGGCGGCGCGCACCCGCTCGTAGGTCTCCAGCGGGAGCCGGACCGACCGGCTGACCATCGGCACGTCGGTGTCGGGGGTGGGCAGCCGCGCCGGTGACGTGTCGTCGATCAGGTCGGCGAACGCGTCGCCCCCGGCGTGGAACCGCTTGGTCGCCTCGTCACGGTGCATCGTGACCGCCTCCTCGTCGGCGTGAGTTCCGCACCGCCTCGTCGTAGCGCTTGGCCTCGACGTCGCTCAGCTCGCGGGCGGAGAGGATGTCCCAGTCGTTGTCGGTGCCGTCGGCCTCGGCCAGCAGCACGGCGAGCCGCCGGCCCCGGTGGTCGGTGGCGTAGACCACCATGACGTCGTCCCCGAGGTGGCGGATGACCCGGCGGTTGCTGTGCAGAGCCTCCCAGACTTCCCCGGGTGTGACGTCGTAGACCCGCAGGTTCGCCAGCGCCTCGTCGGTGAAGCTGAACCGGTTGGCCACGGGGCGAAGCGTACCACGGGCGTAACACGCACCCGCCTGTCACGATTCTCGCCGATCAGCCGTCCGGAGTGACAGGATGGGCCCTATCCCCTCGTAGGAGGTCCGTGGTGAAGCGTCAGGCGTACCAGCCGATACTGATCACCGACGCCCCGCGCAGCCAGGACGACCAGCTCAACAGCCGGCAGAAGCGGTACGTGCTGATGATGGCCGTCCGGGTCGCGTGCCTGGTGGCGGGCGCGATCCTGGTCGGCGCGAAGGCCCCGCTGCTCTGGCTCTGGCTGCCGCTGTGCGCGCTCGGCATGGTGCTCGTGCCCTGGCTGGCGGTGCTGCTGGCGAACGACCGGCCGCCCAAGGAGGAGCACCGCCTGGCGAACCGGTTCCAGCACCGGCGCCGCGAGGAGCCCGCGCCCACGGCCCTCACCGCCGAGGAGAACCCGCACAAGATCATCGACGCCGAGCCCTGACCGGCCCGGGCGGAGCGCCGCCCGGACCGACCGCCGGCGTCAGGGAGCCGGGCGGGCACCCACAGTCGTCACGGCGAGCGCGCCCAGGTCACCGGCCCGCCCCAGCGCGGCGCGCGGGTCGGCGCCGGCCAGCCACGCGGTGATCAGCCCGGCCGCGAACGCGTCCCCGGCGCCCGTCACGTCCACCACGTCCACCCCGGGCGCGGGCGCGAACTCCACCACACCGCCGCGCTCCACCCACACCGCGCCCGCCGCGCCGCGCTTGACCACCACCCGGTGCGCCACCGCGGTCAGCGCCCGCGCCTGCGCCGCCGGGTCCAGCCCGCCGGCCAGCACCGTCGCCTCGTCCGTGTTGACAAGCAGCAGGTCCACGTCGCGTACCCAGGTCAGGAACGCCCCGCCGACGCGCCGCAGCGGCGCCGCGGACGCCGCGTCGACGCTGACGGTCAGCCCGCGCTCGCGCGCAGTGGCCAGCGCGCGCAGGCCGGCGCCGCGCGACCCGACGTCCAACAGGGTGTACGCGGACAGGTGCAGATGCCCGGCGTCGGGCGCGGCGGCCAGCGCCGCGTCCACGTGCCCGGCGGTCAGCCGCAGGTTCGCGCCCCGCTGGCTGATCATCGTGCGTTCCCCGTCGTGGGCGAGCACGATGACGGTGCCGGTCGGGTAGCCCTCGTGCCGCTCCACCGCGCACTCGACACCGATCCGGGTCAGCTCGGCCACCCGTTCCCGGCCGGTCTCGTCGTCGCCGACTGCGGCCACGAGCGTCACCGCCGCGCCCTGCCCGGCGAGCCAGGCCGCGGTGTTCGCCGCCTGCCCGCCGCCGCTGAACCGGATCCCGGCCGCGGTGTCCGAGCCGGTCGCGAGCGGTCCGGACAGCACCGCGAGCACGTCGGTGATCACGTCGCCGACGACGACGACGCGCGGCCTCCGGCTGGGCATGCCCGCACGGCCCTCGGTGCGATCGGTCATGCCGTACCGGCTGGGCATGCTCTCACGGCCCTCGCTGCGCTCGGTGCGATCGGTCATGCCGTACCGGCTGGGCATGCCCTCACGGCCCTCGCTGCGCTCGGTGCGATCGGTCATGCCGTGCGAGGGGCCGCCGCGGCGACCGCGATCCGGGCCGCGAGGTCGGCGTTGCGCAGGATGATCCGGACGTTGACGGCCAGGCTGGCGCCCTGGGTGGCGGAGTGGAAGTGCGACAGCAGGAACGGGGTGACCGCCTTGCCGGTGACCCCCTCGCGGGCCAGCGCGGCCAGTCCCTCGGCGAGCGTGCGGTCGTGCAGCGCCGGGTCGAGCTGCTCGTCGGCGGGCAGCGGGTTGGCCACCACCAGCCCGCCGTGGTGCACGCCGTGCGCCCTGCGGGCGGCCAGCACGTCCGCCACCTGCTCCGGCGACTCGACCGACCAGTCCAGGTCGAAGCCGGCGTCGGTGAGGTAGAAGCCGGGGAAGCGGCGGGTGCGGTAGCCGACCACGCCCACCCCGAGCGTCTCCAGCCGCTCCAGCGTGGCGCCCACGTCGAGGATCGACTTCACCCCGGCGCAGACCACGGCGATCGGCGTCCGGGCCAGCGTGCCCAGATCGGCCGACTCGTCGAACGTCTGCGCCGCCTCCCGGTGCACGCCGCCGAGCCCGCCGGTGGCGAACACGCCGATCCCGGCCGCCGCCGCGACTGCGCTCGTGGCCGCGACGGTGGTGGCGCCGTCCGCACCCGTCGCCGCCGCCGGGGCCAGGTCGCGGACCGAGAGCTTGCTCACGCCGTCGACGGTGGCGAGCCGGGTGAGCTGGGAGTCGTCCAGCCCCACCCGCAGCTCGCCGGCGACCATGCCGATGGTGGCCGGCACCGCGCCCGCGTCCCGTACCGCCTGCTCGATCTCGCGTGCCACGCGCAGGTTGTCCGGCCGGGGCAGCCCGTGCGAGACGATCGTGCTCTCCAACGCCACGACCGGGTGGCCGTCCCGCAGGGCGTCGGCCACCTCACTACCGAGACTGATGTGAAAGTTGGTCACGTCGGTTACCGTACGGGCCGCTTCCGGCCGGGGCCCAGGTGGACCAGGGCGGATCGACCTGCAAAACTGGAACGCCGGAGGTGGAGTCGTGAGCACAGAGATCCTCGAGCGTCCCGAGCTGAAGGACGCGGACACTGGTCCGGAGATGTTCCACTACGTCCGCAAGGAGAAGATCGCCGAGAGTGCCGTCATGGGCACGTTCGTGGTCGCGCTCTGCGGCGAGACGTTCCCGGTCACCAAGGCGGCCAAGCCGGGCTCCCCGGTCTGCCCGAAGTGCAAGGAGATCTACGACTCGTACGCCGAGTGATCCCGGGCGGCTCCGCCGCCCCTGCACGTAACCTGCGGCGGTGACCACCTCCACCGCCCTTCTGCTCGCCGACCTGACCGGCGTGGCGGTGTTCGCCGCCTCCGGCGCCTCCGCGGCGGTGGCGAAACGGCTCGACCTGTTCGGGGTGGTCTTCGTCGGCGTGGTCGCCGCCCTCGGCGGCGGCATCTTCCGCGACCTGGCCATCGACGAGGTACCCCCGCTGGCGTTCGCCGACTGGCGCTACGCCGCCACCGCTGCGGTCACCGCCGCGGCCGTGTTCTGGCTGCATCCCCAGCTCGCCCGGCTGCGCACCACGGTGCTGGTGCTGGACGCGGCGGGTCTCGGCCTGTTCACCGTCACCGGCACGCTCAAGGCCCTCGACGCCGCCGTACCGGCGGTCGGCGCCTGCATGATCGGCATGCTCACCGCGATCGGCGGCGGGCTGGGCCGGGACCTGCTGACCGGCGAGATCCCGGTGGTGCTGCGCCGGGAGATCTACGCGCTCGCGGCGCTCGCCGGCTCGATCACGGTGGCGCTGCTGTCGGCCTGCGGACAGGCCACCGCCGTGCCGCTCACCGGCGCCGCGCTGTTCGTGTTCGGGCTGCGCCTGGTCGCCCTGCGCCGCCGCTGGTCCGCCCCGGTGGCGACGCTGCGGCCGCCGCGCACCGGCACCCGGGGACCGCTGCCCTGAGCCGCCGTGCGCCGGGATGGGCGGATGTGACAGGCGTGGCGTCGAGTGGGTCGTACGGCGCGCGCTGGTTATGCTGAACCGGCCTTCGCGGCACCGGATGCGCGAGGGCGTTTTCATGGGCGGCGGCTCCCGTGGCCCCGGTCGGGCCCGCCGCCGTCCGCGGCGGAGAGGAGCTACGCGTGCCACCGCGGATGCCGGCGCTCGACACGTTCCCGCCACTGCGCGCCTGGCAACGCAAGGCGCTCGTGGAGTACCTGCGCCGCCGGACCGAGGACTTCACCGCGGTCGCCACGCCCGGCGCCGGTAAGACCACGTTCGCGCTGCGCATCGCCGCCGAGCTGCTCGCCGACGGCACCGTCGAGGCGGTCACCGTGGTCGCGCCGACCGAGCACCTGAAGACCCAGTGGGCGCAGGCCGCCGCCCGGGTCGGCATCCAGCTCGACGCCGCGTTCCGCAACGCCGACCTGCACTCCGCCGCCGACTTCCACGGCGCGGTGGTCACGTACGCCCAGGTCGGCATGGCGCCGCAGGTGCACCGGCGGCGCACCATGACCCGCCGCACGCTGGTCGTCCTCGACGAGATCCACCACGCCGGCGACTCGCGTACCTGGGGCGACGGCGTCAAGGCGGCGTTCGATCCCGCGGTACGCCGGCTGATGCTCACCGGTACGCCGTTCCGCTCCGACGACAACCCGATCCCGTTCGTCAGCTACGAGCGCGGCGGCGACGGGCTGCTGCGTTCCCGCGCCGACTCGGTCTACGGCTACTCCGACGCGCTGCGCGAGGGCGTGGTCCGGCCGGTGCTGTTCCTGGCGTACTCGGGGGAGACCCGCTGGCGCACCAACGCCGGTGAGGAACTGGCGGCCCGGCTCGGCGAGCCGATGACCCAGGACCTGATCGCCCAGGCGTGGCGGACCGCGCTGGACCCGGCCGGCGACTGGATGCCGCAGGTGCTGCGCGCCGCCGACGCCCGGTTGACAGTGCTGCGCGCCAACGGCATGGCCGACGCGGGCGGTCTGGTCATCGCCAGCGACCAGCAGGTGGCCCGCTCGTACGCGAAGCTGCTGGAGCAGGTGACCGGTGAGAAGGCCGCCGTGGTGCTCTCCGACGACCAGGGCGCGTCCGCGCGGATCGCGACGTTCGCCGCCTCGCAGCAACGGTGGCTGGTCGCGGTGCGGATGGTGTCCGAGGGCGTCGACATCCCCCGGCTGGCGGTCGGCGTGTACGCGACGAGCGCCAGCACCCCGCTGTACTTCGCGCAGGCGATCGGCCGGTTCGTCCGGGCCCGCCGTTCCGGCGAGACCGCATCGGTGTTCCTGCCCAGCGTGCCGCACCTGCTCGGGCTCGCCAGCGAGATGGAGGCCGAGCGGGACCACGTGCTCGGCAAGCCGAAGGACCGCGAGGGGTTCGACGACGACCTGCTGGAGCGTGCCCAGCGCGACGACGGCGCCAGCGGTGAGCTGGAGAAGCGTTTCGCCGCGCTCTCCGCGACCGCCGAGTTGGACCAGGTGATCTTCGACGGGGCGTCGTTCGGCACCGCCGCCCAGGCCGGCACGCCGGAGGAGGAGGAATACCTCGGCCTGCCCGGTCTGCTCACCGCCGACCAGGTCTCGCTGCTGCTGACCAAGCGGCAGGCCGAGCAGCTCGCCGCGCAGAAGCGCCGGGCCGCCCAGCGGACCGCTGAGCCGGCCGCTGCGGCCCCGGCGGCGGCGCCCCCACCGATGAGTGCCGCCCAGCGCCGGGTGGCGCTACGGCGGCAGCTGAACGCCCTGGTGGCCGCCCGGCACCACCGCACCGGCCAGCCGCACGGGAAGATCCACGCCGAGCTGCGCCGGATCTGCGGCGGCCCGCCCAGCGCGCAGGCCACGATCGAGCAGCTCGAGGAGCGCATCGCCACCGTGCAGACCCTGTAAGGAAGGGCCCCCTGTTAACGCCTCCGGTAGAGCAGGGGCCCCTTCTTAACACCGCGCGGCACGACGGCACCGGCACGAAAACCGGCCGGAGGCTCCCCTTGCGGGTGCCTCCGGCCGGTCATGTCGGGTTGTGGACTTCTTGTCGGACCTCAGTTCGCCATCAGATCGGCGCCTCGCCAGCTGAACTCCGGGTCCGACGCGTAGCGCACGGTGATCTTCACGAGATCCTCCGCGTACTTGTTCGCGTGGTGCCCACAGAACACCAGCTCGCTCCCACCCGCCAGAGTGATGCGGAGCTTGCCGGCAGCATTGCAGCGGTCGCACCGTTCATCGGCGGCCGGGGGGCTCACCGTCTCGGGCGGCGGCGTGAGGGTCGGGGTCATCGCCTTCCTCCTCTGGTCGTCACCGATGAACACTCTCTTCGGTTGCTCACCTATCGTGCAACACCCATCTCGGGCCCTGCCTTCCCTGTGTGCCCGCGGGGGACCGAGGTCACACCTGGCGTGGGAGACAGTGTGCCGTGCACCAAGGGTGCCACGTCAACGATCACAAACAGGCAACCGACCGATCACCGATCAGTGTTCTACGGCTGGTGATCAAACCGGCACGATTTGTTGACGTGCGCGGTCAGTCCAGGTAGTCGCGGAGCACCTGGGAACGCGAGGGGTGCCGCAACTTGGACATGGTCTTGGATTCGATCTGCCGGATGCGTTCCCGGGTCACGCCGTACACCTGGCCGATCTCGTCCAGAGTGCGCGGCTGGCCGTCGGTGAGGCCGAAACGCAGGCGCACCACGCCCGCCTCACGCTCGGACAGCGTCTGAAGAACCTGCTGGAGCTGGTCCTGGAGCAGCGAGAACGACACCGCGTCGACCGCGACGACCGCCTCGGAGTCCTCGATGAAGTCGCCGAGCTGGCTGTCGCCCTCGTCGCCGATGGTCTGGTCGAGCGAGATGGGCTCCCGGGCGTACTGCTGGATCTCCAGCACCTTCTCCGGTGTGATGTCCATCTCCTTGGCCAGCTCCTCCGGGGTGGGCTCGCGGCCCAGGTCCTGGAGCAGCTCGCGCTGGATCCGGCCGAGCTTGTTGATCACCTCGACCATGTGCACCGGGATGCGGATGGTGCGGGCCTGGTCGGCCATGGCGCGGGTGATGGCCTGGCGGATCCACCAGGTGGCGTACGTGGAGAACTTGTAGCCCTTGGTGTAGTCGAACTTCTCGACCGCGCGGATGAGGCCGAGGTTGCCTTCCTGGATGAGGTCGAGGAAGGCCATGCCGCGGCCGGTGTAGCGCTTGGCCAGCGAGACCACGAGCCGCAGGTTGGCCTCCAGCAGGTGGTTCTTGGCCCGCTCGCCGTCCCGGGAGATCCACATCAGGTCGCGCTGGAGGTCGCGGACCAGCTTCTCCTCGCCCTCGTCGGCGGCGCGCAGCCGCTCGGCGGCGTAGAGGCCGGCCTCGATCCGCTTGGCCAGCTCGACCTCCTGCTCGGCGTTGAGCAGCGGCACCTTGCCGATCTGCTTCAGGTACGCCCGCACGGAGTCGGCGGAGGCGGTCAGCTCGGCGTCCCGGCGCGCCTGCTTGAGCGCCTCGGACTCCTCGTCGTCCCACTCGAAGTCGTTGTCGGTGGCGGAGCTGGCCGCGTCGGCCTCGGCGGCCTGGGTCAGCTCGGCCGGCTCCTCGACCACCACGTCCTCGATCTCGGCGGCCAGTTCCTCCGGGTCGATCTCCCCGTCGGGGCCCTCGGCCTTGCCGCCGGCCTTGGCCGGCTTGGCCGCGGCGGTCTTCGCCGCCACGGTGGCCTTGGTGGCGCGGGTCGCCTTGGTCGCCTTCGCCGGGGCCGCGGCCTTGGCCACGTCGGCGGTGGTGGCCTTGCGCGCGGTCGCCTTCCGGGGAGCCGGGGCGGGCGACTCCTCGGCGGCGGGCGCCTGCTTCGGCGCGGGCGCTGCGGCCTTCTTGGTGGTCTTGGCCGTGGTCGCGCGGGAGGCCGGGGTGGCGGAGCGGGCGGCGGCGACGCGGCGGCGGGTGCTCGCCGAGCCGTCCACCACCACCGTCACGCCCGCCTCGGAGAGCGCGCGAAGGATCTTCTTGGCCTGGGCCGGGGTCACCTCAGCGGACTCGACGGTGCGCGCGAGCTGGGCCGACGTGAGCTGGCCGCCGGCGCTCTGCGCGTGGGCGATCAGGGTGTCGGTGAGCGAGCGAACGTCGGCGCCGGTCTGGCGGGGATCTGTCACGAAGACCTTCCGGAGGCGAAAGAGCGAGCACGGCCGGGTCGTCCGGCGCAGCGTGGGACGGCCGCGCCGGGCGAGTCGTTGAGGACCCCCGTGTCCCGGGCCGTCCGGTCGCTGGCGGTCCGTGGCGCGTGGGCAGGGTGAATTGTAACGCCGTCTGCCGCGATCATCCCGCGCCGCACGGCGGACCTGCGGTCCGGGACCGCAGATTCGGCGCAGATGTGGACTTTGTAAGGATGATACCCGCGCACGAGACGGCCGGTCCCGATCGTGCCGGAAGGGGAGAGACATGATCACCTCGACGCCCACGGCGCGGGAGTTGCTCACGATCGCTGTCGACGTGGCCCGGGAGGCCGCCGCCACCGCGTACCGGATGCGGGTCGAGGGTGTCTCGGTGGCCGCGACCAAGAGCACTGTGACGGACGTGGTCACGGCCGCCGACCGGGCGGTGGAGCGGCAGGTGGTCGCCGCGCTGCGGCAGCGGCGGCCCGGTGACGCGGTGCTGGGCGAGGAGTACGGCGCGGGCGAGAGCGGCCCCGCCGACCCCGGCGGCGTGCGCTGGATCCTCGACCCGATCGACGGAACGGTGAACTACCTGTACGGGCTGCCGTACTGCGCCGTCTCGCTGGGCGCCGAGGTGGCCGGTGAGGTGGTCGCCGGCGTGGTGCGCAACATCGTCACCGGCGAGGAGTGGACCGCGACGCTCGGCGGCGGTGCCTGGCGCGACGGGCAGCGGCTGCACGGCTCGACCGCCACCGACCTGGGGCAGGCGCTCGTCGCGACCGGATTCGGCTACGACGCCGGCCGCCGGGCCCACCAGGCGCGGGTGGTGACCGAGCTGATCCCGCACATCCGGGACATCCGCCGGATGGGCGCCGCCGCGCTCGACCTCTGCCTGGCCGCCGAGGGGCGGGTGGACGCGTACTACGAGAAGGGTCTGGCCGATTGGGACCTGGCCGCCGGCGGGCTGGTCGCCCGGGAGGCCGGGCTGCTGGTGACCGGCCTGTCCGGCCGCCCGCCCGGCCCCGACCTGGTGCTCGCCGCGCCGCCGGCGCTGCACGGGCCGCTGCACGACCGGCTGGTCGACCTGGACGCCTCCGGCGGGCCGTGACCGGCACCCTGAACACGCGACGGGGCGGCCTCCCCGGAGGGAGGCCGCCCCGTGCCGTCGTCGCGCCCGCCGCCTACTTCTCGACCGGCATCGGGCAGGTGCCGGTCGGGGCCTGCGGCGCGCCCAGGTCGCCGAGCGACTGGTTGACCTCGGTCGTGGTGGCGAGCTGCTGGAACTGGTTGCCCAGGACCACGTCGACCACGTCGTCCTTGCGATTGGCGTCGAACTTCTGGTTGGCCTCGTTGAGGAAGTACGCGCGCAGCAGGTGCGCCGAGCCCACGGCCTTGGGCCCGAACCGCAGCTCGGCCACGCCGTCGAACGCCTTCTTCTCGTTGCCGACCTTCTTGACCTGGAACTTGCGGTTGCGGAAGTCGTCCGCGACGCTGCCGGCCCGGCCGGTCTCGTCGGTGGCGTTGTAGACGTTGATCTTGACGTCCTTCTGTTCCCGCAGGCGCAGGTCGACCAGCGGCCAGCCGTCCGGGCAGGCGGCCGCCGTACCGGCTGTGCCCTGACTGTCCTTCAGCACGGCGACGACCACGAAGACCAGGGCGACGACCGCCAGCAGTCCGACGACAACGAGTGCCCGCACTCGCGCAAAACTCATCCTGGGCGCTCCCCGGACAGTGATTGGGTGGTGGCGGGCGACGCGGTCGGGCCGCGACCTGTCGGCCGTCCAGTACGCCGCTGAGGTTAACGCTTGTCCGGCTCAGGCGTGGAAACAGTCCGACATACCGGCGCGCCACGCGGTGAACCGGTAGGACTACCCCTATCTTCGTGTCGCCTGAGTCACATTGGGAACAACTTCGGGCGCAGAGGCGTACATCTCTCCCGCGAGGGCGGTATACATGCCTCGCCCACAGGGGGGTAAGGTTCCGCGCTCACCGGGGCATTTCGCACCGGCGAGCCCGGCCCACCGCTCGTCGGGTCGGGTGCCCGACAGAGATGGTGGCCGGTCAGGGGAACCGAAACGGCGTCGTCCGGCGTTACAACCGGCAGCGACAATATCGATATTGGAGAGTGAAACCGATGGCCACCGACTACGACGCCCCGCGTCGCGACGAGGTCGACCTCGGCGAGGACAGCCTCGAAGAGCTCAAGGCCCGGCGGGTCGACTCACAGTCGGGCGCCGTGGACGTCGACGAGGCCGAGGTGGCCGAGAGCTTCGAGCTGCCCGGCGCCGATCTGGCCGACGAGGAGCTCACGGTCAAGGTCCTCCCGATGCAGCAGGACGAGTTCCGGTGCGCCCGTTGCTTCCTGGTCCACCACCGCAGCCAGCTGGCGGTCGAGCGCAACGGCGACCTGATCTGCCGCGAGTGCGTCTGACCCCGGACGGGGACACCAGCGGCGGCCTCCTCGACGGGGCCGCCGCTGTTCGAGCCGCCGCCGTGCGCGCGCGGCCGGGAGCTGCTTGACTCGTTACGGGCGGCTGCCACGCCGCGCGGAGCGGGAGGGCGGACGGGTGAGCGAGCGCAGCGAGGGAACCGGTGCCGATCGGACCCCGGCTCCGGCGGCGAGGCCGGCACCGACCGGCCCGGACGTGACAGCGGCGGGACCGGACGCGGGACCAGCCGGCGCGGACACGACACCCGGCCCGAGCGGCCCGGACACCGACGAGCTGGGTGCCACAGTCGCCGCCTTGACCGCCGACGACCTCGCGCCGGCCCGCCGGCGGCAACTGCTGACCCGGCTGGTCGGGCAGGCCCGCGCCCGCGGCATCACCGACCTGTTCAAGCCCCGCGCGGCGGTGCGCTGGATGACCGACACGGTCGCCGAGGTCGCGCCGCACGTGCCGATCCGCGACCTCGCCACGCTGCGGCGGCACTTCCCCGGCCTGGACGACGAGGCGCTCGCCGACCGGCTGGTCCGCAACGCGTCCCGCGCCACCGCCGGGGTCGGCGCCGCGGGCGGCGGGGTCGCCGCTGTCGAGTGGGCGGTCACGCCCACCCTGCTCACCGCACCCGTCCTGCTGGCCGCCGAGACGGTCGCCGTGGTGGCGATCGAGCTGAAGCTGATCGGCGAGCTGCACGAGGTCCACCGGGTGCCGCTGCCGGCCGGCGGCACCGGCCGTGCCGTGGCGCTCGTGCAGTCCTGGGCCAGCCAGCGGGGGATCAACCCGATGATGCCGGGAGTCGGGGTGAGCGCGGTGCTCGGCACCGCCGCCCGCCGGGAACTGCGGGACAGCCTGATGCGCCGCTTCGGGCGCAACCTCACCACCCTCGGGCCGTTCCTGACCGGCGCCGCCGTGGCCGGTTACCTCAACCGCCGGGCCACCCGCGCGCTCGGGGAGCAACTGCGCAAGGATCTGCGGCGTACCGCGCGTGCCCTGCCGGAGGCACCGTCCTGACCGGTCCCGCGCCGGGACGCGGCGGGCCGGGGTGGACCGTCAGGCCGCGTCGCGGGCGGCCAGCAGGGCGGTCGCCAGCTCGACCGGGTGCCGCGTGCTGACCACCCAGAACGGGGTCGGGTCGGCCGGGTCGTCGAGCACCACCTGCACCGCGCCGCCGATCCACGGCCGCTGCACCACGAAGGCGAGCGGGTCGGAGCCGACGCCGAGCACCTCGCGCCGGCCGGACGCGTCCAGCGGCACCACGTCCGCGACGTACCGCACCGGCAGGTGGGCGTCGTCCACCCGCAGTTCGCCGTCACGCACCTCGACCCGGATCCGGCCCAGCCACCACAGGGCGGCCACCGCGGCGGGGATCAGCAGCACGAACGGCAGCCAGGCCCGCACCCCGGTCGCGCCCATCCAGAGCTCGACCGCGAGCAGACCGGCCGCGGCCAGCCCGGCCGGCCAGGCCCACCAGGGCAGCCCGAGGCGCTCCGCGTACGGCGCGGCGGTGGCCGTCGGGGCGGCCGCAGATGACGACTGACGCACACAGACGAGGGTACGGCGCGCCGACGGCCCGGCAACCGGCAGGATGGCAGGGGCACCCCGCAGGACCGGACGGAAGAGGATGACCGTGACAGACGTCGTACCCGTGCCCGTGCGGCTGCTCGATCCGGAGCTGCCACTGCCGGCGTACGCCCACCCCGGCGACGCCGGAGCGGACCTGGTGGCCGCCGCGGACGTCGAGCTGCCCCCCGGCGGCCGGGCCCTGGTGCCCACCGGCGTGGCGGTGGCGCTGCCGGACGGCTACGTCGGGCTGGTGCACCCCCGATCCGGACTCGCGGCCAGACTCGGCGTGACGGTGCTCAACGCGCCCGGTACGGTCGACGCCGGCTACCGGGGTGAGATCCTGGTCAACCTGATCAACCACGATCGGGACACGCCGGCCACGATCAGCCGGGGTGACCGCATCGCGCAGCTCGTGGTCCAGCGGGTCGCCAGGGCCGAGTTCCGGCCGGTGGCCGAGCTGCCCGAGTCCCGGCGTGGCGCGGGCGGGCACGGGTCCACCGGCGGACACGCCGGACTGGTCCCGGCGCCGTCCGGCGGGCAGAGCGAAGAGGTGGCAGGGTGAGTGTGAACAGCGGAGGGTGGGCGCAGTGATCTTCTCCCGGAAGCGGGCCGACGAGGCGCGTGACAATGGGGTCCTCGACGCCGAGGAGACCCCGTCGGCGCCGGACCGCGGGCCGTACGACGTCAGCGAGGCGCCCGACGCGCCTCGCCTCGACCTGGGCAGTCTGCAGATCCCGGCGGTGCCGGACGTCGAGGTGCGGGTCCAGGCCGACCCGCAGGGCGTGATCCAGCAGGTCGTGCTGGTGCACGGGCAGAACGCGCTCCAGCTCGGCGTCTTCGCCGCGCCCCGCTCCGAGGGCATCTGGGACGAGGTGCGCGAGGAGATCCGCCAGTCGCTCGTCAGCGACGGCGCGACCGCCCAGGAGGTCGAGGGGGAGCGCGGGCCCGAGTTGCGTGCCCGGGTGCGTACCCCGGACGGGCCGACCGACCTGCGGTTCGTCGGCGTCGACGGCCCGCGCTGGATGGTGCGCGGCGTCTTCCAGGGCGCGGCCGCCACCGACCCGGCCGCCGCCGGGCCGCTCGCGGCCTGCCTGGACGGCCTGGTCGTCGACCGCGGCCACGAGGCCAAGCCGGTGCGCGAGCCGCTGCCGCTGCGGCTGCCCCGCGAGGTCGCCGAGCAGCAGGCCGCCGACTCGCAGGAGGTCTGATCCAGACGTGCCCGGGTCCGGCGTCGTACCGGCGCCGGGCCTGCGGCGTGTCCGGTTCGCAGGCGGCGGTACGCGCGACACGCCGCTCCCGCCGGCGGGCCACTGCGCGTACGCTGGCGGGACGGTTCCGCCGCCCGCGGGGCCCCGCTGTGGAGAGGGTGACGCGGAGGTCATGACGACCGACGAGAGCCGGGGGTCGCTGCGGCGGCTCCTGCACCGGCTCACCGCGAGCGAGGCCGAGATCGAGGCGCAGGAGCTGCGCCGGGAGAGCGCCGAGTCCGGCGGCACACCCGCCCACCAGTGCAACAGGGGGCAGGTGGTGTCGGTGGCCGGTCGGCTGCGTACCGTCGTCTACACGCCCCGCACGAACCTGCCGACGCTGGAAGCCGACCTCTACGACGGCACCGACGTGGTGACCCTGGTCTGGCTGGGCCGCCGGCACATCGCCGGGATCGAGCCGGGCCGGCACCTGACCGCGCGCGGCCGGGTGGCGGTGCGCGACGACCGCAAGGTGATCTACAACCCGTACTACGAGCTGGAGTCGCCGAAGTGACGACCGGACAGCAGCACACCCCGTCGGGCCTCGGCCCCCAGGACGAGGAGCGGCTGCCCAGCCTCGCCGAGCAGATGGCCGACCAGCTCGGCGGATGGCGCGGACTGGTCGAGTCGAGCATCCCGGTGGTGGTCTTCGTGGTCGCCAACGTGATCGGCGAGCTGCGCCCCGCCGTGTACGCCTCGGTGGCGGTGGCGCTGCTGATCGCCGGGCTGCGGCTGGCCCAGCGCAAGCCGGTGCGGCACGCGGTCAACGGGCTGTTCGGCGTGGGCATCGGCGCGCTGCTGGCGCTGCGCACCGGCGACGAGCGCGACTTCTACCTGCCGGGCATCCTCTACGGCATCGGGTACGGCCTGGCGCTGCTGCTGTCGGCCGCGATCCGGCAGCCGCTGGTCGGCTGGATCTGGTCGGTGCTGGTGGCCAAGGGCCGCTCCGAGTGGCGCGGCGACCCGAAGCTGGTGCGCACCTTCACCCAGCTCACCGTGCTCTGGGGCGTGGTGTGGCTGGCCAAGGTCGGCGTGCAGGCCGGGCTCTACCTGGCCCACCAGGACACCGCGCTCGGCGTGGCCCGGCTCGCCCTGGGCTACCCGCCGTACGCGCTGCTCCTGCTGATCACGGTCTGGGTGGTGCGCCGGGTCACCCGGGAGCCCGCACCCACCCCGCTGCCCGGCTCCTGACGCCTCAGGAGCGGTCCCGGTGCCGGTCCGCGCTGGCCGGGCCGAGGATCACCGCGCGCACGTCGTCCTCCACCGCCGCGGTGCAGACGAACACCAGCTCGTCGCCGGCCTCGATCGAGTCGTCCGGGGTCGGCACCAGCACCCGCTTGCCGCGTACCACCGCCACCAGCGCCGCGTCCCGGGGGATCGGCACCGCGTGGATCGGCTGCCCCACGTAGGGCGCGGTCGGCGGCAGCGTGATCTCGACCAGGTTCGCCTCACCCTGGCGGAACGTCATCAACCGGACCAGGTCGCCGACGGTGACCGCCTCCTCGACCAGCGCCGCCATCACCCGCGGCTTGCTGACCGCGACGTCCACGCCCCACTGCTCGGTGAACAACCACTCGTTCTCCGCCCGGTTGACCCGGGCCACCACACGGGGCACCGCGAACTCGGTCTTGGCCAGCAGCGACACCACCAGGTTGACCTTGTCGTCGCCGGTGGCGGCCACCACCACGTCGCACCCGGCCACGTTGGCCTCCTCCAGGCTGGCCAGCTCGCACGCGTCGGCGAGCACCCAGTCGGCGGCCGGCACCCGGTCGGGCCGCAACATCTTCGGCTGCCGCTCGATCAGCATCACCTGGTGGCCGTTGTCGATCAGCTCCTGGGCGATCGAGCGGCCCACGTTGCCGGCGCCGGCGATGGCGATCCGCATGGCTCAGTGCCCCCCTTCCGGCGGCGCCGCCGCCACCGACGTGACCGGGCCGTTGATGTCGTCGGTCACCAGCATGTAGACCTGGTCGCCCTCCTGGATCATCGTGGAGGCGGTGGGCAGCGTGCCGATCCCGAACCGGTTCAGATAGGCCACCCGCGCGCCGACGGTCTGCTCCAGCTGCTTGAGCGGCCGGCCGATCCAGTCCTTGTGCACCGGCACCTCGATGATCGAGATGGTGCTCGTCGGGTCACGGAAGATCTCCACGTTGCCCTCGGGGACCAGGTGACGCAGCATCCGGTCGGCGGTCCACCGGACGGTCGCCACGGTGGGGATGCCGAGCCGCTCGTAGACCTGGGCGCGGCGCTGGTCGTAGATGCGGGCCGCGACCCGGGACACGCCGAACGTCTCCCGGGCCAGCCGGGCCGAGATGATGTTGGAGTTGTCGCCGCTGGACACCGCCGCGAACGCGTCGGCCCGCTCGATGCCCGCCTGACGCAGCACCTCGCCGTCGAAACCCGCGCCGGTGACGGTGATGCCGGCGAAGTCGGGCCCGAGACGGCGGAACGCGTCCGCGTCCTGGTCGATCACCGCCACCGAGTGTCCCCGCGACTCCAGGCTGTGTGCCAGGGTCGACCCGACCCGGCCACAGCCCATGATCACCACATGCACGGTGTCCGCTCCTCCCACGGCGCCGCCAGCCGACCCGTCGTCTGCGAGCCTGCCACGTCCCGCTAGGGGACGGGGGACCGAACCGTACCGCGTGGCCGCACGCGGGGGAGATCGACCACCCCCGCGCCGTGGACGCGGTGGTCGTACGCTTGGCGGTTGTGGCCCGACCCACCTCGCTGCTGAAGCGACTCCTCCTCGGTCGACCGTTCCGGTCCGACCGCCTGCAGCACACGCTGCTGCCGAAGCGCATCGCGCTGCCGGTCTTCGCCTCCGACGCGCTCTCCAGCGTGGCGTACGCGCCGGACGAGATCCTCCTGACGCTGTCCATCGCCGGCGCCTCGGCGTACTTCTTCTCGCCGTGGGTCGCGCTCGCGGTCGTCGTGGTCATGCTGACCGTGGTGGCGAGCTACCGGCAGAACGTGCACGCCTACCCCTCCGGCGGCGGCGACTACGAGGTGGCCACGGTCAACCTCGGTCCCAAGGCCGGCCTCGCGGTGGCCAGCGCGCTGCTCGTCGACTACGTGCTCACCGTCGCCGTCTCGGTCTCCTCCGGCGTGGCGAACCTCGGCTCGGTGGTGCCGTTCGTGGCCACCCACAAGGTGCTCATCGCGGTCACCGCGGTCGTGCTGCTCACCGCGATCAACCTGCGCGGCCTGCGCGAGTCGGGCAACGCCTTCGCCATCCCCACGTACGGCTTCGTGATCGTGATCGGCGGCATGCTGCTGACCGGGCTGGTCCGCATCTTCGTGCTCGGCGACGACCTGCGCGCGCCGAGCGCCGGCCTGGAGATCCAGGCCGAGCACAGCGTCACCGGATTCGCGCTGGTGTTCCTGCTGCTGCGCACGTTCTCCTCCGGCTGCGCCGCACTCACCGGCGTCGAGGCGATCTCCAACGGCGTACCGGCGTTCAGGAGCCCGAAGTCGAAGAACGCCGCGACCACGCTGCTGCTGCTCGGAAGCATCGCGGTGGCCATGCTCGTCGGCATCATCTGGCTGGCCCGCCTCACCGGTCTGCAGTTCGTCGAGGATCCGAGCGCGCAGATCGTCTCCGGCCCGGACGGGTACGTGCAGAAGACGGTCACCACCCAGCTCGGCGAGACCGTGTTCGGCAGCGGCTCGGTGCTGCTCTACGTGGTCGCCGGGATGACCGCGCTGATCCTGTTCCTCGCCGCCAACACCGCCTTCAACGGCTTCCCGGTGCTCGGCTCGATCCTCGCCCAGGACCGCTACCTGCCCCGCCAGCTGCACACCCGCGGCGACCGGCTGGCGTTCTCCAACGGCATCCTCTTCCTGGCCGTCTTCGCGGTGGTGCTGATCGTCGGCTTCCAGGCCGAGGTGACCAAGCTGATCCAGCTCTACATCGTCGGGGTGTTCGTCTCGTTCACGCTCTCCCAGGCCGGCATGATCCGGCACTGGAACCGGCACCTGCGCAACGAGCGCGATCCGGAGGCGCGCCGCCGGATGATCCGCTCCCGGGCGATCAACACCTTCGGGATGGCCATGACCGGCGTGGTGCTGATCATCGTGCTGGCCACGAAGTTCCTGCTCGGCGCCTGGATCGCGATCGTCGCGATGGCAGTGATGTACGTGGTGATGCTCGGCATCCGCCGCCACTACGACCGGGTCGCCGAGGAACTGGAGCCGACCGAGCAGCGGGGCGTGCTGCCCGCCCGCAACCACGCCATCGTGCTGGTGAGCAAGCTGCACAAGCCGACCCTCCGGGCCGTCGCGTACGCCCGCGCCACCCGCCCGGACACGCTCACCGCCGTCACCGTGAACGTGGACGAGCAGGACACCCGCGACCTCCAGGCCGACTGGGAGCGCCGTGAGCTGCCGGTGCCGCTGACCGTGATCGACTCCCCGTACCGGGAGATCACCCGCCCGATCCTCAACTTCGTCGCGTCGGTGCGCCGGGAGTCGCCGCGCGACGTGGTCACCGTCTTCATTCCGGAGTACGTGGTGGGGCGCTGGTGGGAGAACCTGCTGCACAACCAGAGCGCGCTGCGGCTCAAGGGGCGGCTGCTGTTCGAGCCGGGCGTGATGGTGACCAGCGTGCCCTGGCAGCTCGCCTCGACCGCCAGCAAGAACCTGGACCGGCTGGACGCCACGCTGAGCCGGGGCCCGGCGCGCGGCCCCCGGGTGGCGCCGCAGAGCACGCTGCCGCCGCCGGTGGCGTCCACGCCGTCCCCCGAGCGGGAGGAGCGGTCGTGAGCGGCGTCGAGCGTCCCGGCCCTGCGTCGTCCGGTTCTGTGTCGGCGGCGCAGCGGCCGGGGCTGGAGGAGGCCGAACGGGTCGAGCTGACCGTCGACGCGGTCGCGCCGGGCGGGCACTGCGTGGCCCGGGTCGGCGGGCAGGTGGTCTTCGTCCGGCACGCGCTGCCCGGCGAGCGGGTGGTGGCCGAGGTCACCGAGCTGCACCGGGGCTTCGCCCGCGCCGACGCGGTGGAGATCCTCGACGCCTCGCCGGACCGCGTCACCGCGCCGTGCCCGTACGCCCGGCCGGGCCGGTGCGGCGGCTGCGACCTCCAGCACGTCGCCCCGGCCGCCCAGCTCGACTGGAAGCTGGCAGTGGTGCGCGAGCAGCTCACCCGGCTGGGCGGCCTCACCGCGGAGCAGGTGGACGCGCTCGGCGTACGCGTCGAGGCGCTGCCCGGCGGGCCGCTGGGCTGGCGTTCCCGGGTCCGCTACGCGGTCGACGCGGCCGGCCGGGCCGGGCTGCTCAAGCACCGCTCGCACGAGGTGGTGCCGATCGACGAGTGCCTGATCGCGCACCCGGCGATCCAGGAGCTGCCGGTGCTCCCGCCCACCGGCGCCCGCTGGCCGGACGCCGACGCGGTGGAGACGGTCGCCAGCACCGGCGGGGACGTCGCCGTGGTCGCGTACGCGCAAGGGGTTCCGGCGGCGGTGAGCGGGCCGGAGCGGGTCCGGGAGACGGCGGCCGGGCGGTCCTTCACGGTGCCCGCCTCCGGGTTCTGGCAGGTGCACCCGGCCGCGGCGGACGCCCTGACCGGCGCGGTCCTCGACCTGCTCGACCCGCGGCCCGGCGAGACGGCCTGGGACCTGTACGGCGGGGCCGGGCTGTTCGCCGCCGCGCTCGCCGAACGGGCCGGCGGCGCCCGGGTGACGCTCGTCGAGTCGGCGCCGGACGGCGTGGCAGCGGCCCGGGAGAACCTGGCCGGCCTGCCCGCCGTCGAGGTGGTCGCCGCGCGGGTGGAGGCGGCGCTGTCCCGGCGCCGGATCACCGGACCGGTCGACCTGGTGGTGCTCGACCCGCCGCGCTCCGGCGCGGGCGCGCCGGTGGTCCGCGGTGTGGTGGCCGCCCGGCCGCGCGCGGTCGCCTACGTGGCCTGCGACCCGGCCGCCTTCGCCCGGGACGTGCGCACGTTCGCCGAGGTGGGGTGGCGGCTGGCCGCGCTGCGCGGCTTCGACCTGTTCCCGATGACCCAGCACGTGGAGCTGGTGGGCCTGTTCCTGCCCCCGCAGCGTTGATCTTGTCCCGGGCTCCGCGCGTTGATCGCGTTAACAAGGGGCCCTTTCACTACCGGATCCGTTAAGAAGGGGCCCTTCCTTGCGCATCGTCGGGCTGATGTCGGGCACGTCGTACGACGGCGTGGACGTGGTGGCGGCCGAGTTCACCGCCGACGGCGGCACGCTGCGGCTGCGGCCGCTCGGGCACCGGGAGCTGGCGTACCCGGACGACCTGCGGGCCGAGATCGCCGCGCTGCTGCCCCCGGCGGCCACCACGATCGAGGCGGTCTGCCGGCTGGACAACCGGCTCGGTGAGGTATTCGCGGAAGCGGCGGCGGCCGGTGTCGAGCTGGCCGGGGGCACCGCCGACGCGGTCGTGTCGCCCGGTCAGACGGTCTTCCACTGGGTCGAGGACGGCCGGGTGCGGGGCACGCTCCAACTCGGCGCGCCGGCCCGGGTGGCCGCCCGGGTGGGCGTACCGGTGCTGCACGACCTGCGCTCGGCGGACGTGGCCGCCGGTGGCCAGGGCGCGCCGCTGGTCCCGGCGTTCGACGCGCTGCTGCTCGACCCGGCCGCCGGGGCTGCACCCCGCGCCGCGTTGAACCTCGGCGGGATCGCGAACCTCACAGTGGTCGCGCCCGGCGCGCCCGTCCTCGGGTACGACGTGGGCCCCGCGAACGCGCTGCTGGACGCCGCCGCCCGGCGCCTCCTGGACCGGCCCTGCGACGTCGACGGCGCCCGCGCCGCGGCCGGCCGGGTGCACGCGGCGCTGCTGACCCGGCTGCTCGCCGAGCCGTACTACGCCGCGCCGCCGCCCAAGTCGACCGGCAAGGAACTGTTCCACGGCGGCTACCTGGACGCCGCGCTGACCGCGCTCGGCGAGCCGGTGGAAGCCGACGACGTGCTGGCCACGCTCACCGAGCTGACCGCCCGCACCGTGGCCGACGCCTGCGACCGGCACCGGGTCACCGAGGTGGTGGCCGCCGGCGGGGGAGTGCGTAATCCCACACTCCGGGCGCGGCTGGCGGCGCTGGGGGAGGGGCGCTGGCGGCTGCGCACCACCGACGAGCTGGGCGTACCGGCCCAGGCCAAGGAGGCGTACGCGTTCGCGCTGCTGGGCTGGCTGTCCTGGCACGGGCTACCGGGCGCGGTGCCGTCGGTGACCGGGGCGTCCCGGGCCGCCGTGCTCGGCTCCTGGACCCCGTCCGGCCCGTCCGTCGCCGCGCCGCGCCCACCCGCGCCCCGGCGGCTGGTGGTGGACGCCTGACCTGGGTCGATGCACGGCCGGGCTGCGGACTGTTCCGCGGCCGATAGACTCTCGGGTCATGAGTGTTGAAGAGGGCACGGTCAACCACGGTCGGCTGCTGGGCACCGTCCGCGGCCCGCAGGACGTGAAGCGGATGACCGCCGAGCAGCTGGACATCCTCGCCGCCGAGATCCGTGACTTCCTGATCGCCAAGGTCTCCCGCACCGGCGGCCACGTCGGCCCCAACCTCGGTGTGGTCGAGCTGACCCTGGCGATGCACCGGGTCTTCGACTCCCCGCGTGACCGGCTCCTCTTCGACACCGGCCACCAGGCGTACGTGCACAAGATCCTCACCGGCCGGCAGGAGGGCTTCGACAAGCTCCGCCAGCGCGGCGGCCTCTCCGGCTACCCCAGCCAGGCGGAGAGCGAGCACGACCTGATCGAGAACTCGCACGCCTCCACCGCCCTGTCGTACGCCGACGGGCTCGCCAAGGCGTACGCGCTGCGCGGCGAGAAGCGCTCGGTGGTCGCCGTGGTCGGCGACGGCGCGCTCACCGGCGGCATGTGCTGGGAGGCGCTCAACAACATCGCCACCGCCGGCAACCCGCTGGTGATCGTGGTCAACGACAACGGCCGGTCCTACTCGCCGACCATCGGCGGCCTCGCCGACCACCTGTCGTCGCTGCGGCTCAACCCGGGCTACGAGAAGGTGCTCGACACGGTCAAGGACGCGCTGGGCAACACCCCGTTCGTCGGCAAGCCGATGTACGAGGTGCTGCACGCGGTCAAGAAGGGCATCAAGGACGCGGTCGCCCCGCAGGCGATGTTCGAGGACCTCGGCATCAAGTACGTCGGCCCGGTCGACGGCCACGACGTGCCGGCGGTCGAGGCGGCGCTGCGCGCCGCGAAGAACTTCGGCGGCCCGGTGATCGTGCACGCGGTCACCCGTAAGGGCTACGGCTACCGTCCCGCCGAGGACGACGAGGCCGACTGCCTGCACGGCCCCGGCGCGTTCGACGCCGAGACCGGCAAGCTGCTCGCCGTCCCGTCGGTGAAGTGGACGAACGTCTTCGCCGACGAGCTGGTCGCGATCGCCGACGAGCGGCCCGACGTGGTCGGCATCACCGCCGCCATGGCCGAGCCCACCGGCATCGCCACGCTGGCCCGCAAGTACCCGGAGCGGGTCTACGACGTGGGCATCGCCGAGCAGCACGCGGCCACCTCCGCCGCCGGCCTGGCGATGGGCGGGCTGCACCCGGTGGTCGCGGTCTACGCCACGTTCCTCAACCGCGCGTTCGACCAGGTCCTGCTGGACGTGGCGATGCACAAGCTGCCGGTCACGTTCGTGCTGGACCGGGCCGGCATCACCGGCCCGGACGGGCCCAGCCACTACGGCATCTGGGACATGTCGGTCTTCGGCGTCGTGCCCGGCCTGCGGATCGCCGCACCCCGCGACTCGGCCACGCTGCGCGAGGAACTGCGCGAGGCGGTCGCCGTGGACGACGGCCCGACCATTTTGCGCTTCCCGACCGGCACCGTCGCCGCCGACCTGCCGGCCGTACGCCGGGTCGGCCCGGTCGACGTGCTGGCCGAGTCCGCGCGTACCGACGTGCTGCTGGTTGCGGTCGGCTCGTTCGCCGGCCTCGGCGTCGAGGTCGCCTCCCGGGTCGCCGAGCAGGGGTACGGCGTGACTGTGGTCGACCCGCGCTGGGTGCGCCCGGTGCCGGCCGAACTGATCGAGCTGGCGTCCGCGCACCGGCTCGTGGTCACCGTCGAGGACGGCGTGCGCATCGGCGGCGTCGGTTCCGCGCTGGCTCAGGCGATGCGCGACGCGGACGTCCGCGTACCGGTCAAAGACATGGGCGTCCCGGCGGACTGGCACCCGCACGGCACCCGCGCGCAGATCCTGGCCGACCTGCGGCTGACCGCGCAGGACGTGGCGCGCGACGTCACCGGCTGGATCTCCGGCCTGGACGCCGCCCCGGTCGACCCGGCCACGAACGGAGCCCGGGCCCAGAGCTGACCCGCCCCGCCCGCTGGCCCCCTGCGTTGATCTTGCACTTGCGGCCCTCCTGATGTCGGCTTCGCCCGACCAGGGAGGGCCGCAACCGCAAGATCGCCGGATCTCTGATGTCGAGGGAGGGCTTGTGGAGGTACGCGAGGCGGGGCTCGGGGATCTCTCGGGGATCGTCGGGTTGCACAGCCGGGCGCGGGTGGCCTACTACGGGGCCGGTGGGCTGCCGGCCGGGGAGATCCTCACCCCGGAGCTGGCCGGGGAGCAGCGGGACGGCTGGACGGCGGCGATCACGTCGGCGCACAAGCAGGTGCGATGCGCCATCGTGGACGGCGCCCTGGCCGGCGTACTGGCCATGGGGCCGCCGCACTCGTCCGAGCTGGATCCGCGGACGACGGCGCAGCTCTACCAGATCCACGTCGACCCGCAGATGTGGGGACGAGGCGTGGGGAGCGCGCTGCACGCGCTGTTCGTACGGCACCTTGAGGACGAAGGGCTGGCGCTGGGCGTGCTGGAGGTGTGGGAGCGCAACACCCGGGCCCGCGCGTTCTACACCCGCCACGGTTGGCGCCCCGACGGCACCTCCCGCCCCGGCCCAGCCCAGACCCCCTACCTGGGCATGCAGCTGTTCCACCCGTAGCCCGCCCAGCCCAGCCCAGCCCTCAGCCTCGCCCGGTCCGCCGGCTCTCGGCGTGGTTCGAGCCCGCACCCCGCCCCGCCCCGCCCCGCCCCGTCGATCTTGCACTTCCGGCCCCCAGATTGCCGGTTATGCCCTGTTGACTGGGGCCCCAACTGCAAGATCGCCGAGTCGCACCAGTCCTGGCCCCGCCCCGCCCTGTTGACCAAGGAGTTCGGGTGCGTGGAGGGTCTCCCGGATGACACAAACTCCTTGATCACCGGGCGGGGCGGGTGGTCATGAGGTTGGCGGTGCTGGGTGTTCGGTTTGTCGCCGTCAACTTCATGATCAACGGGGTGGCGACGGGCGGGGTGGGGTGTCAGGGGGTGGGGAGGGAGCGGTACCAGGTCTTCTCGGTGCCGGCCAGGCTGAACGTCTGCCTCCGGTCGGTGTCGTCGACCACCACCAGGCCGGGACGGTCGACCAGGCGGGTCGTGCCGGGCGGGGCGGAGAACGAGGCGTCCCGGGTACGCCAGGACAGCACCGCCAGCGGCCGGCCCGGCATCGGCAGGTGGTACGCCTGAAGCGTGGTGGACATGTCGGCGGGGGAGGCCACCGGGGCGCCGCCGTCGGCCGGCCGGTAGACCACAGCCGTCATCGTCCCGGCCGGCGTCTCCCAGCTGAGCTGCTCCAACTCGCCCGGCTCGCCGTCACCGAGGGCCACCGAGCCGAGTGAACGCGTCGCGATCTTCGCCATCGGCCAGGACTCCGGCGCGGAGCGGGGCGCCTCGCGGTCGCCGATACGGCGCGGCACGCTGCCGAACGGGCCCCGCTCACCGGCCAGCGCACAGGTGTCCAGTCCGGTCAGCGCGCGTTTGCCGGCACCCGTCTCGTCGCGTACCAGGGGGTAGCGGGGCGCTTCGGTCGCCGTACCCAGGTCGAGGACGCGGTCCGCGGCCCGGCCTCGCGGCAGCGACGGTGTGGGCCGCAGCGTCGCGGTCAGTTCGACGGCCCGGCAGTCCGGTACGGCGACCGGGTCGGTGACGCCGTCGGTGCCGCCGAGCACCTTGCCGTCGGGTCCGGTCAGCCGCTCGACGCGGGCCGAGGTGAGGTAGCGGCGGCCGTCGGGTTCCCGCACCGGCAGCACGTCGGAGTAGACCAGGTAACCGGGGTCGGTGTACTCGGTGGCGTGGACGACCCGCCAGCGCTGCCCGTCCCGGCCGAGTTGCAGCAGCCAGGAGGCGGCCTCGCCGGGCACGTCCGCGGCGACGAGCGCGAGCGCCGACCCGGCGACCTGACCGGAGAAGAGGATGCCGGAGGTGGGCACGTGCACCCGGTCGTCCACCGGGGAGCGCCAGTCGCGTACCGCAGTGGTGATCGCGGCGGTCGCCGCGGCGTCGCGGGCGAAGCTGCCGCGCGGCGGCCACACCGCGAGGGTGCCGTCGAGACTGTCGTAGCCGACCCGCAGGTCCGCCGGCTGCCGATCGGCGACCGGCCCGCAACCGACTGTGACCAGCAGCAGAGCTGCCAGCGCGGTGCCCGTCGTAGCGCCTCGGCGGGCTGAAAGCACCCTGATCCCCTCGCCGGTCGTCGGTCGGAAGCCCACATGGTACGAGACGACCGGTCGCCCGGCCGCGCCCGGCTCACCCTTTCGGCTGACCGGCCACTGCGGAACGTGATGCGCGATTCGGGTATCAATATCCGGCTCCGGTAGACTCCGCCGACTGTGACGCCTGCCGAGACCCGCGACGCCTCGACGCCGGACGCCGCCGCCCCGGCGGGCCACCGCGCCGTCACCCTGGACCCACCACCGGCCCCCGTCGCCGAGCCGGAACCGGCCACCACCACCGAGCCGGCCACGCCCGAGGCGCCGGACGCACGGCGCGCGCGCCGGTGGCGGTGGACCCGCCGCCGGATCGACCTCACCGTGTACGGCGGATTCCTGCTCGCCGCGATCTGGGTCACCAGCGGCATCTGGGCCGACCCGGCCGGGCGGGTGGCCGCGCTCTACAGCAGCGACCCGGCGCAGGTGCAGTTCTTCCTGGCCCACTCGGTACGGGTGGTGCTGCACGGCGAGTTCCCGTTCTTCACCGAGCAGTTCAACTACCCCGACGGCGTCAACCTGATGGCGAACACCGCCATCCTGGCGCTGGGCATCCCGATGGTGCCGGTGACCCTCCTGTTCGGACCGGCGGTCACCTTCGTCACGCTGGTCACGCTCGGCCTGGCCGGCACGGCCGCCGCCTGGTACCGGGTGCTGTCCCGGCACCTGGTCCGGCACCGCCCGGCCGCCGCCGTGGCGGCCTGGTTCTGCGGTTTCTCACCGGCCATGCTGTCGCACGCCAACTGGCACCCGAACATCATCAGCCAGTTCCTGCTGCCGTTCATCGTGTGGCGGGTGCTGGTGCTGACCCGGTCGGCCCGGCCGGTCCGCGACGGTGTGCTGCTGGCGCTGCTGGTCACCGCGCAGGCGTTCATCAACGAGGAGATCCTCCTCTTCACCGCGCTCGCGCTGGGCGTGTTCCTGATCGCCGTGGTGGTGCAGCAGCGCGAGCGGTGGACGACCGCCTGGCGGCCACTCGGCGCCGGACTGGCGGTCTGCGCGGCGCTGGCCGGGGCGCTGCTGGCGTACCCGCTGTGGGTGCAGTTCGCCGGCCCGATGGCGTACCACGGGCTCAGCGACGCGGTGCGCGACTACGGCAACGACATCGCCGCGTTCTTCGCGCCCGGCTCGCCCACGTTCGGCGGCAACGAACGCGCCAACGTCAACCTCGCGCCGAACTACTCGGAGGAGAACGCGTTCTTCGGCTGGAGCCTGTCGCTGCTGGTCGTGGGCATCGTGGTGTGGCTCCGGCGGGACGTGATCGTCCGCGCGCTCGCCGCCACCGGGCTGTTCTTCGCCGTGCTCTCCCTCGGCGAGCGGATCTCCTGGTGGGACCGCGAGATCGCCACCGGCCCGTGGGAGCTGCTGGTCCGGCTGCCGCTGCTCGACGCCGTGGTGCCGACCCGCTTCGGCCTGATCACCGGCGTGACGGTGGCGATCCTGCTCGCGTACGCGGTGCGGCGCGCCTGGGCGCTGCGCGGCGTGGACCGGCGCACCGCCCGCAAGCTCACCGCCGCGGGCCTGGTCCTCGCGCTGCTGCCGATCGCGCCGATGCCGTTGCGGGTCACGACGCGGGAGCCGGTGCCGGAGTTCATCACCGCCGACCGGTGGCGCAAGTACGTCGGGCCGGACCAGACGCTCGTCTCCGTGCCGGTGCCCGCGATGGGCAACACCGACCCGATGCGCTGGGCGGCCAGCACCAACCTCGACTTCAAGATCCCCGGTGGCTACTTCCTCGCGCCGCGCAACGGCGTCACCGGCGACCCCGGGCGCTTCGGCGGCCGGCCCAGCGGCATCGGCGAGATGTTGCAGGAGGTATCGTCCACCGGCCGTACGCCGAAGCTGGACGACCGCCAGCGCCGTCGCTACCTGGACGAGCTGCGGCACTGGAACGCGGCGGTGGTGGTGCTGCCGCGCGACGAGCAGAACGCCGAGCCGCTGCGCCGCACCGTGGAGCAGCTGGTCGGCCCCGGACGGCAGGAGCTGGACGTGTGGCTGTGGGACGTGCGGAAACTGACCGACCGGTCCGCCTGACCGAACCGGCGGTCCCCGCCCCCGCGCCCCGCCGCCGCCGGCCCCGCCCGGTCGACGTGCTGGTGGTGGCCGGCTACCTCGGTCTCGCCGTGCTGCTCACCACCGGCCAGTGGCGCCGGCCGGAACGGCTGTTCCACCAGGCCGGCGACCAGATGCTGTTCGAGTGGATGCTGTCCCGTGCCGCCCGCGCGGTCACCGGCGGCGAGAACCCGTTGTGGAGCGGCGCGCTGAACGCCCCGGGCGGGGTGAACCTGATGGCGAACACGTCGGTGCTCGGGCTGGGCGTGCCGCTCACCCCGGTCACCGTCGTCTTCGGCTCCCAGGCGGCCTTCCTCGTCGCCGTGACGCTCAGCCTGGCCGGCACCGCCACCGCCTGGTACGCGCTGCTCGCCCGCCGGCTGGTCCGGTCCCGGGCCGCCGCCGCGGTAGGCGGCCTGTTCTGCGGCTTCGCCCCGGGCATGGTGGCGCAGGCCGGGGCGCACCTGCACATGGCCGCCCAGTTCCTGGTGCCGGTGATCCTCGCGCTGGTGTTCCGCCCCGCCACCGACCGGGTCCGGCGCGACGGTGTGCTGCTCGGGCTCGCCGTCGCGTACCAGGTGTTCCTCGGCGAGGAGGTGCTGGTCTTCCTGGCGCTGGCCGCCGGGGTGCTGGCCGGGGCGTACGCGCTCGCCGACCGGGCCGCCGCCCGCCGCCTGGCACCAGTGGTGGCCCGCCGGCTGGGCATCGGCGCGCTGGTGGCGGGCGTGCTGCTGGCGTACCCGCTGTGGTTCCAGTTCGCCGGGCCGGGCCACTACCGGGGGATGCCGTTCCACACCGAGGGCTACCGGCTGGACGTGGTCTCGTTCGCCACCACCGCCCGGCAGAGCGTCGCCGGGGACGCCCGCCGGGCCGGGCTGCTGTCGCCGAACCCGACCGAGCAGAACTCGTTCTTCGGCCCGTTCCTACCGCTGCTGGCCGTACTCGTGGTGGTGCGGCTGTGGCGGCGGCCGCTGGTCCGCGCGCTCGCCGCGTGCGGCGTCCTGTTCGCGCTGCTGTCGCTCGGTTCCCCGGTGGTGGTGAACCGGCACGACACCGGGCTGCCCGGCCCGTACCGCCTGCTCGCCGGCATGCCGCTGCTGGACCTGGTGGTGCCGGCGCGGTTCGCGCTGGTCTGCGTACCGGTGCTCGGGGTGCTGCTCGCGCTCGCAGTGGACCGGGTCCGGCGCGGCGCCGTGCGCACCTGGGCACCGTGGGCCGGCGCGCTCGCCGCCGCCCTGCTGCCGCTGGCGCCGACGCCGATCCGCACGGTGCCGGTCACGCCGGTCCCGGCCGTGGTGTCCGGCGGCGGCTGGCGGGAGTACGTGCCGGCGGGCCGGACGCTGGTGCCGGTGCCGCCGGTGACCGGGGCGGCGGTCAGCCCTGCCATGTTCTGGTCGGCGCGCACCGCGCTGGCGTTCGACGCACCGGGCGGCTACTTCATCGGCCCGCGGTCGGCCGGCGACCCGGCCGCCCGCTGGGGCGCGCCGGACCGGCCCACGTCGCTGCTGCTGCGCCGGGCCGCCGAGACCGGCCGGGTGCCGCCGGTCGGTGCGACGGAACGCCGGCAGGCGGTCGACGACCTGCGGCACTGGCGGGCGGCGGCACTGGTGCAGGCCGACTCGTCACCCGGCGACCCGGTGCGCGCCACAGTGGACGCGCTGGTCGGCCCCGGCCGGGACGTGCCCGGCGGGTACCTGTGGGACGTCCGCCCGCTCGTCGGCTGACCGGCGGCGGTTGTCACACCCGGTCGCGGAC
Organism: Micromonospora sp. WMMB482; assembly: GCF_019038635.1. Taxonomy (NCBI): domain Bacteria; kingdom Bacillati; phylum Actinomycetota; class Actinomycetes; order Micromonosporales; family Micromonosporaceae; genus Micromonospora; species Micromonospora sp. WMMB482. Next base: position 4,124,314 of record NZ_JAHOPD010000020.1, read on the forward strand.
GTCCCAGATCCACACGTCGTCCACCCGCTGCGGCGGGCCGAGCAGTGCGGCCATGAGATCGCGCAGCACCGCCTCGCGCGGGCCGGACCCGAGCACCACCACCGACGCCCGCCAGAAGCGCAGGTCGTCCACGGCCTGGCGGCGGTTCTCCTCGGTGATCTCCGGCACCTCGTTGGCGTCCATGGTGGAGTAGATGAGCGTGCTGGTGGGCCGGTTCGGGGCGCCGAACACGCCCTCGCCGCGCTCGTTCGGGCCGATGAAGTATCCGCCCGGGATCGGGAACTCGTGCCCGGTCAGCGCGCTCCAGCGCAGCGTGTGCAGCCCGTGCACGTTGCTGGGGATCGGCACCGGCACGAGCGTGCGGCCCTCCGGCACGTACGGCCGCCAGCCGCCGGCGGTGATGAAGTGCGGCGGCGGGTCGATCCGCTCGGCCGGCAGCGGACGCGGGATCAGCGGCACCAGGGCGGCGGCGATCGCGACGAACCCGGCCAGGCGCAGCACCCGGCGGCGCGTGCCGCGCGCGGCCGTCCCGCCGTCGGCGTCGTCCGCGCCGTCGCCGTCGCCGTCGCCGGAGCGGGGGGCGGGCACGGGCGGGCGGCCGGCCCCGGCCAGCCTGTCCCACGCCAGGGCGAGCAGCACACCGACGGCGGCCACCACGACCAGGCTCAACCGGGTCGGCATCATCATCTCGACCAGCGGCAGGTCGTCCGGCACGTACGCCCACGGCCCGTCGATGTCGGTCTCCGCGCCGTTGAACCGGACCACCGGGCCGATCGAGGCGATCGTGAACACCACCACCAGCACGGCCAGGATCCGGGCCGGCACCGAGCGGCGGACCAGCAGTACCAGCGCGGCCAGCGCCACCAGCACCAGCGGCCAGCCGAACCAGGTGTTCTGCTCGGTCAGGCCGATGGTCTTCTCCACCGCCTCGTCCCCGGCGATCGTGTCCCGGGCGAACGTGACGAAGGCAACCAGGTCCTCGCCCCAGTTGTGGAAGACGCCACCCTGCAACCCCCGGTAGGACTGCGGGCCGTTGAACTGGAACCAGATCGGGTACGCGGTCAGCAGCAGCGCCAGGCCGCCGCCGAGACCGAGCGCGGCCACGAACGACCCGGCCCGCTCGCGGGCCGCGCGGGGCCGCTGCACCGCGTACGCCACCACGACGACCAGGCAGGCCAGCGCGGTGAGCAGCAGCATCTCCTCGTTGATGAAGATCTGGTACGCGACCAGCAACCCGAGCGCCAGCCCGTTGCGCCGCCAGCGGCCCGGCTCGCCCAGCCGCAGCACCCGGGCCACGATCAGCGGCAGCAGGAAGTTCGACACGAAGTTGGGCTGTCCGTTGGCGTGGTGCACGATGCCCGGCGCGAAACCGAGGAACGCGCCGCCGACGAACGCGGCACCCCGGGACCGGACCAGGTGCCGGGACAGCACCCAGTACGACGTGGCGGCCGTCGCGGACAGCGCGGCGCCCAGGTAGAGCGCGTACATCACCTGCGGCCCGAGCAGCAGCGTCAGCGGCGCCAGCGGCAGCGTCACCCCGAGCAGCGAGGTGTTCGCCATCATGTTCACCCCGTCCGGCGCGTTCTGCCGGCTGGTGAACAGCGGGTTCTCCAGGTGCTGCACCGAGTACGCGCCATGGGCGAACAGCCACTCGAACCAGCTGTGGTCGGTGGGCAGGTGCGAGGAGACCCGGTGCTCGACGTCGCCCCAGTAGTTGAGGCAGACGAGAACGCCGAGCAGCACATAGGCTCCGATGGCCAGCAGATCGGCGCGGGCCGGCCGGCGACGGGCGCGGCGTGGCGGGTCGGCCACGACGGGGTTCGCCTCGACGGACGAGGGGTTCAACGAGGGGTCCACCACGGGCACGGCCACGACGCGCCATCGTACAGGCGGTTCGTCACGCGGCCGGTCACGGCCGGGCGGCGGCCCGGCGCGCGGGAGAGGATGATCGTGACCGTCATCGACCTGGGGGAGCTGCGCGACGACGCCCCGCCCGGTCCGGCGCCACGCCCCCCGCGCGCCGTCGGACGGCCGTTCCGCCTCCTGGTGGTGCTGCTGGTGGCGTTGCTCACGCTCACCTCCGCGGCACCACCGCGAGGCCCGGTCGAGTGGACGCTGCCCGGCAGGCTGGGATCGGCCAAGTTCGTCTCCGGCGACGTGGTGTACGTGGTGCGGCCGGACCGCGGAGGCGCTGGTGCGAGGCGGGAACTCGTCGCGTACCGGGGCGGCCGGGAGCGCTGGCGCAGCCAGCTGCCCGGCGCCGGTACCGCCGTGTCGGTCTGGGGACAGGACGGCCGGGTGATCGTGGCCGTCCGCAGCGGCGACAACACGGACTGGCAGACGGTGACGTACGACGCGGCCACCGGCGCGGACGTCTGGCGCCGGGGCGGAATCGCGTTCGCGGTGGGCCGGGTGCTGCTGATGCAGTCGGCCACATCCGACACGTCGACGTCGATCATGGGGGTGGACCCGGCCGACGGCCGTACGTTGTGGACGGCTCCCATGACGGGCGCGCTGGGTTTCGACGTCGAGCCGACCGGGCCGGCACGGATGGTGTTGTCCCCGGCGACCGGGGAGACGGTGGTCGTGGACGCCCGCACCGGTGCGCGGCTCGTGGCCCGGGATCTTTACCCGGTACGACGGCCCGGCCCGCGCCGGTTGCAGACCGCCCTGGGGCTGCTGCTGGAGTTCCGTGACGACGGCGCGGTCATCGAGGCGTACGACCTGGACACGCTCCGGCCGCGCTGGACCGTCGCGCGGAAGCTCGTCCGCTACGTCGAGAGTTGCGGCGCCCTGCTCTGCGCCGTCGGGCCGGCCGGCGGGATGACCGCGCTCGACCCGGCGAGCGGCGCCGTGCGCTGGAGCGTGGACCGGTGGGCGGGCGTGGTGGCGGAGCGTGACGGCCGGCTGCTCGTCGGCGTCCCCGACACCGACATCGACGACGGCCTGGCGGTGCTCGACCAGGACGACGGGCGGCTGATCGCCGACCTGGGCGGCTGGACGCTGGTCCCGCAGCACGAGTCGGGCGGCCCGCTGCTGGCGACACGGCCGCTGGCCGGCGGCCGCCGGCTCCTGGCCGAGGTGGGCCTGTCCGGCGGTCCACCCTCGATCCGGGGCACGCTCACCGGCACCGACTGCACCGCAGGCGTGACGCTGCTGGTCTGCCGCCGGCCCGGCGGCGACTACATGGTGCGGCGGCTGCCGTGAGCCCGGCGATCGAACTGGGGGAGATGCGGCACGGCGAGTCCGCCGACGAGCCGGCCGCCGCGCCGCCCCGTCGGCCGCCGGGCCCCACGGCGCGAGTCGCGCTGCTCGGCTTCCTGGTGGTGCTCGTGGTCACCGCCGCCGCCGCGCCGCCGCGACGGCCCGAGCCGATCCGGGTGCCCGCCCCGCAGGGCGCGGCGTTCGTGGTCCTGCCGGACCGGGTGGTGGTGGCCGACGGCCCGGGCGCGATCGGCCGGGGCGGGCGGGTGATCGCCGCGCACCGGCTGCCCGGCGGGGAACCGGTGTGGCGGTTCGCGCTTACCGCGGGCGACCACGTACTCGGGCTCATCGCAGTGGGCGGAGGGCTGCTGGTGACGAGCAGCCCGGCCGGGGACGGCGACTCGGTGTCGGCCATGCTCGACCCGGCGACCGGCGCGCTGCGCTGGCGGCATCCCGGCTACCCGGTCCGGACCGCGTCCGGCGGGTTGCTGTTGGAGAACCCCCGCCCGCCCGGCGCGGGCACCGTGCGCGCGGTGGACCCGGCCTCCGGCGCGGTGCGGTGGACGCTGCCCGTGCCGGGGCAGGAGGTGGGATACCGCCACGACGCCCACGGGGTCACGCAGCTGGTGCTGGTCACCCCGCAGGGCCGGGTGACCGTGTACGACGCCGACTCCGGCGCGGTCGCGCACACCGGCCGGGTGGCGCCCGCGGCCGACCGCGCCGCCTACCGGTACGCGCAGGTGGTGGCCGATCTCCTGCTGGTCGAGGACGCCCGGGGCACCGTCACCGGGTACGGGCTGGACCGGCTCGACGAGCGGTGGAGCCTGCCTGTCGGCTCCCGCGCCGGGCTCTGGTTCGCCGACTGCGCCGGGATGGTGTGCCTGCGCGACCAGGTGGGCGGCGCGCAGGCCCTCGACCCGGCCACCGGCCGTCCGGCCTGGTCGGACGAGCGGTGGCTGGGGATGGGTCCGGTCGGTGACCGGCTGATCGCCGCCGAGCGCGGGGTCGGGGAGGAACTGGAACTGTCGGCACTGGACCCGCCGACCGGCCGCGTGCTGGCCCGGCTGGGGCGCTGGCGCGTCTCCGGCAACGACCTTCCGTCCGGGCCGCTGCTCGGGCTGCGCACGCTCACCGAGGACCGGACGCTCGTCGGCGCGCTGGACGTGGCGGCCGGACAGGTGCGGATCCGGGGGATCCTGCCCGGCGCCTGGTCCGAGTGCGCGGACACGGGTACGGAACTGGTGTGCCTGCGCCCCACCGGCGGCATGGCGATCTGGCCGGTCGGCCGCTGATCACCAGTTCGCCTGTGCCGGGGCCGGCGGCAGCGGCGTCGACTCGGGACGCAGCACGTACGCGATCCCGCCGCTGCCCGCCTGCCAGGCGCTCTCGAACGGCCCGCGTGGAACGGTGCGGCGGACCCGCTCGTCGTCGGGCGCGTACGGGTCGTTCAGCACCGGGTCGCCCTCGGCGGTGAAGCCGGCCAGCACCATGAGGTGCCCCCGGGTGTCGTAGTCCAGGCCGGGCACCTGGCCGGCGGTGAACGCGGCCGAGACGATCAGCGGGATGCCGGCGGCCACGAACCGTTCCGCCTCGGCCAGCGAGCGCAGCCGGGTGACGAAGGCGTCCACCCCGTGCGTCGCCGCGTACGCCGTGTTGAACGGCCAGTTGCCCGGCCCGCCGTACGCGTGGTCGTAGCAGTGCCGGGCGGCGTGCACCACCTGCGGGCGCGGGCCGGGCGGTGCCACCCAGGCGTACCGGTCCGGCGTGGGTCCGGTGCCCCAGAAGTCGAGCACCATGGATACGCAGGTGGGGCTGCACCAGGAGTCGCCGCCGCCACCCCAGCGGGTCTCCCCGGTGGCGTGCAGCCGTTGCGCGTACCGCGGCACGTCCAGCACGCGCCCCCACGGGCGCGCATCTCCGGCGCCGGCGGCCCGCGTGTCACCGGCCTCCGCGCCGTCGGCCTTCGCGGTGCCGGTCTCCGCGGTGCGGGCGTTCGCGCCGAGGGTCTCCGCGCCGCGCGGCGGGTCGGTGGAAGCGACCACGCCCACGGTGCGCAGCGCCGGGCCGGCGGGCGCGTCGAGCTGGCGCAGCAGGGTCACCCGGACCTGCCAGCCGGTGGCCGTCGCGCCGGTCACCCGCAGCGTGTCGGCGGCGACCCGCGCCCGGTCGTCCTCCTGCCCGGGTACGGAGGCGCGGTGCACGGCGCTGTCGCCGGCGGCCCAGTGGCCCAGCTCGTACCAGCCGGTGGTGGCCGTGCCGTCGGCCCAGCCGCGCAGTTCGGCCCGCAGCCAGCAGCCGGGTGGGGTGTCGGCGGTCCAGGAGGGCACGAGTTCGGTGACGGCGAAGCCGACGGGCGTCACGGGGGAGGTCCAGGTACCGGCGACGTACTCGGCAGTGGTCCCGGAGTGCGGGTCGGTGTGCGTGACCCGACCGGCCGCGCCGTCGAGCGTCAGGCCGTCCGGTCCGGCGCGCAGCCCGTCCGCACGACCCTGGTCGCGGTCCGCCGGGAAGCGGAACCGGCGGTACGCGACGTCGCGGCCGCTCATCGGGAGCCCGCCCGGCGTGACCGTGACCTGTGCCTGCTGCGCCTGTCGATCATCGCCGCCGAGCATCGCGTACCCGAAGGTTTTCTGCAACGGTCGCCCGTGCCGCCGCGCAGAGCCGGCTCCCTGCCGCGCTGTCACCGACGGTAGCCACAGTGCGCGCGCGACATGGTCCCCTGCGTGCCCCTTTGCTCTGCAGCCGTCGACGCAGCGGTCACCCACGGCTACCGCTGCGCATGGGGCTGCAGAGCAAAGGGGGCGCGGAGGGATATCTCTACCGTCGGGGACCGATGCGGCATATCTGCTGGTCGAGCCGATATGACCTGCCGGCAGCCCCATTTGGTCGAGCGAACACCCGTCACGGTGCGTGACGCGCCGGTGAGCAGGCGGCAGAGTCACGGAGAGTCACAGCCCTGGGGCTCCGAGCCGGCGTGATGGTTCCCACGCACCAATGCGCGCTCTCGGCGGTGCGCTCGTCGGCGGCCGTCTCGGGGGCCGGCTCCTCCGGCGGCGGGTCTTGCCTGCCGCACTAGGTTGTCAGGGGTCACGAGGTGGGAGGCCGGGATGCGGGTACTGGTGGTCGAGGACGAGCGCAACCTCGCCGACGCGATCGCGCGCGGGCTGCGCAAGCGCGGGATGGCAGTCGACGTCGCCTACGACGGCGACGCCGGGCACGAGGCGGCGTTCGTCACCCGCTACGACGTGGTGATCCTGGACCGCGACCTGCCCGGCGTGCACGGCGACCGGATCTGCGCCGACCTGGCCGCCTCCGGCGCGCTGACCCGGGTGCTGATGCTCACCGCCAGCGGCACGGTCGCCGACCGGGTCGAGGGGTTGCAGCTCGGCGCCGACGACTACCTGGCCAAGCCGTTCGCGTTCGACGAGCTGGTGGCCCGGGTGCAGGCGCTCGGCCGCCGTGCCACCCCGGCCGCGCCGCCGGTGCTGGAAGTGGCCGATCTGGTGCTCGACCCGGCCCGCCGGGTGGTCAGCCGGGGCGGCGTGCCGCTCGACCTCACCAACAAGGAGTTCGGCGTGCTCGCCGAGCTGCTCAAGGCGCGCGGCGCGGTGGTGTCCAGCGAGGAGCTCCTGGAGCGGGTCTGGGACGCCAACACCGACCCGTTCACCACGATCGTGCGGGTCACCGTGATGACACTGCGCAAGAAGCTCGGAGACCCGCCGCTCATCGACACCGTGGTGGGCGCGGGCTACCGCATCGGCGGGGTACGGCAGTGAGCGCGCGCCGGGTACGGCCGACGCTGCGGCTGCGGCTGACCCTGCTCAACGGCGTACTGCTGGTCGGCGCCGGGGCGATCCTGGTGCTGCTGGCCTGGCTGCTGGTCCGCGACGCGTTGCGCCCCACCGACGAGCTGCTGCCCGGCACCACTGTGGTGCTCACCGACGGGCGCACGCTCGACGCCGGGCAGTGGCAGCGGCAGCTGGTGGACGCCGCGTCCCAGGAACTGCTGGTCAAGGGCCTGCTCGCGCTGGTGGCGATCAGCGTGGTCGGGGTGGCCGGGGCCTACCTGGTGGCCGGGCGGGCGCTGCGCCCGCTGCACCAGGTCACCGCCACCGCCCGCCGCCTCGGCGAAGCCACGCTCGACGAGCGGATCGGCTGGTCCGGCGCGGACGACGAGGTGGCCGAGCTGGCCGAGACGTTCGACGCCATGCTCGACCGGATCAGCGGCGCGTTCGAGGCGCAGAAACGGTTCGTCGCGAACGCCTCGCACGAGCTGCGGACACCGCTGGCGGTGATGCGTACCGAGATCGACGTGACACTCAGCGACGACGACGCCGACCTCGCCGAGTACCGGCGCATGGCCGGCGTGGTGCGCGACGCCTCCGAGCGCGCCAACGGCCTGGTCGACGCGCTGCTGGTGCTGGCCCGCAGCGAGGCGCAGACCGGCCGGCGGCTCGGCCGCCGTGCCGAGTCGGACCTCGCCATCGGCACCGCGAACGCGCTGTCAGCGGTCTCCCGGGAGGTGGAGCGCATCGGCCTCAAGGTGCACACCTCGTTGCGCCCGGCGCCGGTGGTCGGCGACCCCGGGCTGCTCGACCGGCTCGCCGGCAACCTGGTGGAGAACGCGGTCCGCTACAACCACCTGCACGGCCGGATCTGGGTACGCACCGGCACCGACGGGGCACGGTCCTGGCTGGTGGTGGGGAACACCGGCTTCGAGGTCGCCCCGGCCGACGTACCCGGGCTGTTCGAGCCGTTCCGGCGCGGCGGTCAGGAACGCACCGGCGCGCGTGGCTCCGGTCTCGGCCTGTCGATCGTGCGGGCCGTCAGCGACGCGCACGGCGGCACGGTGAAGGCGGTCGCCCAGCCCGGCGGCGGCCTGGAGGTGACTGTGACGCTTCCGTCGGCCGACCCGGCGGCAGCCACCTGACCGCCGATCCGGCCCGGCCCGCCCGGCCGGTGAGGCGGACTCACCTTTTCGTGCGGACGGCCTCGGCTGTCCTGGCCGGGCCTGGCGGTGGTCGGCCCCCGGCGGCACGGTGGTCGGGCAGAATGCGCCGTCCACGCTGGACGCGGAGCCGGTGATCAACGGAGAGTAAGCGCAGCGACACTTCACCCCGCGCATCCACCGGAGCTGCCCGTGACCCACCCCTCGGCCCCGCGCCGCCGCCGTCTCCTCGCAGTTCTCACCGCCGGCGCCCTCACCGCCGCCGGCCTCTCGCCGGCCACGCCCGCGGCAGCCGCCGCCGCGCCCGGCCACGACGCAGTGGTCCACACCGTTCCCTCCGCCGCCTCGCCCGACGTCCAGGACGGCTCGGTCGACGCGATCCACGACGCCGGTACGAAGATCATCGCGGGCGGCTCCTTCACCCAGGTGCAGAACCGGAACTCCGACGTCGACATCCCCCGCGACTACCTGCTCGCCTTCGACAAGGCCACCGGACAGGTGGACACCGCGTTCGCGCCCACGCTCGACAACGAGGTGACGGCGGTCGTCGCCGGGCCCACCGCGGGCACCGTCTTCGTCGCCGGCAAGTTCAACACCGTCAACGGCGTGACCCGGCGAAAGGTCGCCCTGCTCGACGTCGCCACCGGGGCGGTCGTCACCAGCTTCGCGCCGCCGGCGTTCAACGGGCTGATCAAGGACATCGCGCTCGCCGGCGACCGGCTGCTGGTCGGCGGCATCTTCACCACGGCCGGCAACCCCAACCCACGCGGCGGGCTCGCCTCGCTCAACGCCACCACCGGCGCTGTCGACGGCTACCTCACGACCACGTTGACCGAGAACCACAACTGGGACGGCGTCAGCGGCGCCAAGGCCGGCGTCGGCGCGGAGAAGCTCGCGGTCTCCCCGGACGGCACGCAGCTCGTCGTCATCGGCAACTTCAAGAAGGCCGACGGGGTGCTGCACGACCAGATCGTCAAGCTCGACCTGGGCGCCACCGCCGCCACCGTCACCGACTGGAACACCGCCCGCTACACGCCGCGCTGCAGGTGGCAGTCGTTCGACTCGTACGTCCGCGACGTCGCGTTCTCCCCGGACAACAGCTACTTCGTGGTGGTCACGACCGGCGCCCCCTACGGCGGGACGCTCTGCGACACCGCGGCCCGCTGGGAGGCCGGCGCGACCGGCGACAACCTCCAGCCGACCTGGGTCGACTACAGCGGCGGCGACACGTTCCTGTCCGTCGGCATCAGCGAGCAGGCGGTCTACGTCGGCGGTCACCTCCGCTGGCTCAACAACACCACGGGCGCCGACAACGCCCGCGCCGGCGCGGTCGGCCGGGCCAGCATCGCCGCGCTCGACCCGGCCAACGGCCTTCCGCTGTCCTGGAACCCGGGCCGGCACCCGCGCGGCATCGGCGCCTCGGAGATGCTCGTCACCGACTCCGGGCTCTGGATCGGCGGCGACACGCTCTGGATCGGCAACTTCCAGTACCGGCGGGAGCGGATCGCGTTCTTCCCGCTCGCCGGTGGCAAGGCGCCGCACCCGACCACCACCGCGACGCTGCCCGGCAACGTGTACCAGGCCGGCCTGCCGAAGCCGACAAACGTGCTGTACCGGGTGAACGCGGGTGGCCCGGTGGTCGCCGCCGGCGACGGCGGACCGGACTGGGCAGCCGACACCAGCTCCAGCCCCAGCCCGTACCACAACACCGGCAGCTCGGCCTCCAGCTTCAACACGGTCGGCAGCCTGGACGCGACGGTGCCGGCCGGCACCCCGGCCGCCCTCTACAGCGACGAGCGGTACGACCCGGCCGGCGGCGCGGAGATGCTCTGGCAGTTCCCCGTGCCCACCGGCACCGAGGTGCACGTGCGGCTCTACCTGGCCAACCGGTACGAAGGCACCTCGGCCCCGAACACCCGCGTCTTCGACGTGGCGCTGGACGGCGCCGTCGTCCTCGACGACCTCGACCTGTCCGCCGCCGCCGGGCACAACGTGGGCACCATGCGGGAGTTCACGGTGACCAGCGACGGCACCGTCGACATCGAGTTCCGCCACGTCAAGGAGAACCCGCTCGTCGACGCCGTCGAGATCGTCAAGACCGGGCCTCCGCCGGCCGGCACCGGCGAGGAGGTGCAGGTCCGCTCGTACGACGGACTGACCGGCGTCGGCACGCCCAGCCCCGTGGCGAACCCGGACGGGACCGTGTGGTCCGCCACGCGCAACGCGTTCTGGGTCGGCGGGACGCTGTTCTACGGAACCGACGGCGCGCTGTGGCGGCGCACGTTCGACGGCACCACGTTCGGCACGCCGGAACTGGTGGACCCCTACCACGACCCGTACTGGGACAACGTGATCACCAACTCGGGACCGACCGGGCAGACGTACGTCGGCGCGACCACCGGCTTCTACGCCGAGATCCCGAACGTGACCGGCATGTTCTCCACCGGCGGGCGGCTCTACTACACGCTGAGCGGGCAGAACGGCCTGTTCTGGCGCTGGTTCACGCCGGACAGCGGCGTGGTCGGTGCCGACCGGTTCTCCGTGGCCGGGGCGAGCGGGTTCTCCGACGCGGGCGCCGTGTTCGTGGCCGGCTCGACGCTCTACAAGGTCAACCGGAGCACCGGTGACCTCTCCGCCGCCGACTGGACGAACGGCGCTCCGTCGGGGGCGTTCACGGTGCGCAGCGGCCCGGCGGTCGACGGCGTCGACTGGCGCGCCAAGGCGGTCTTCGTCGGCCCGTAAGGAAGGGCACCTTCTTAACGCCTCAGGTAGAGGAAGGGCCCCTTGTTAACACCTGGCTGTTAACAAGGGGCCCTTCCTTGCACCCGGGACGGGGGTTGTGGGCGCTGCGGGGTGGTGGAATGATCATCGGGTCAGCCCGAGAGGTGGAAGGGGGTGTGGTCGATGTCCGTCGTGAACCGTCCCGCGCCCCGCGTTCCCCGCTGACGTTTCCACTGTGCCGGGGCGCGCTCCCCACAGGAGGAAGCACCATGAGTGCACAGATCCACTGCGTGACCGTCGAGTCCGACGACCCGTACGCCCTGGCCAGCTGGTGGGCCCGGGTGCTCGACCGCCGGCTCGCCGACGACGACTACCCGGGCGACCCGGAGGCGGTCCTGGCCGCACCCGGCGGGCACGGCCCCGACCTGCTGTTCGTCGAGGTGGGTGAGCGGCACGGAAAGGGCGCGTTCCACATCGACCTGCACGCGGCCGAGGGCACCCGGGACGAGGAGGTGGCGCGGCTGCGCGAGCTGGGCGCCACGCTGGTGGCCGACCGGCGCCGGCCGGACGGGACCGGCTGGGTGGTGCTGGCCGACCCCGAGGGCAACGAGTTCTGCGTCTGCCGGAGCCCCGCCGAGCGGGCCGCGTCCGCCTGATCCGGAAACGGCACCGGGCCCCCGCCGTGACGGCGGGGGCCCGGTGCGTGACGGGTGTCAGTCCTGCTTCTCGATCTCGCCGCGCATCGTCACGAACTCCGACTGGAGCTCGGCCGCGGACTTGAAGTAGACCACCACCATGCCGAGGCTGCCCCGGTCGGCCCAGATGCAGACGGCCACCGGCACGTCCGACGCCTTGCCGTCGGAGCACTTGGCGTCGCCGCCCAGCGGGCCCGCGTCGACCGTCTTGAAGTCCTTCGTGGCCAGATCCGGGGTGACCGCCGCGGTGGCGTCGGCCAGTTCCTTCTTCGGATCCGCCATGACGCCGGACACCGCGACGATCATGACCAGGTCCTTCTTGGCCGGGTCGCCGTAGAAGGCGCCGACGGTGCTGGTCGCGTCCGGAACGTCCTTGCTGAGTTCGGACTTCATCTGCGCCGCGGCGGACTGCAGCTGCGGGTCGGTGACCTTCGCCCGGCCGCCGAGCGTCTGCGGCTCGACCACCCGGGTCTTGGTGGCGGTGACCACCTCGTCGACGGTGTCCTTCGTGGCGAAGTAGGCGGCGACACCGCCGCCGACGCAGAGCACCAGGACCACCGCGAGGACGATCAGCAGGACCTTGCCCACGCCGGACTTCTTCTTCGGCGGGACCGGCGCGCCGAGCTGGCCGCCGTACTGCGGCTGCTGCGGCGGGTAGTCGCCGCCGTACTGCTGCTGCGGAGGCTGCGGGTAGTCGCCGCCGTACTGCGGCTGCTGCGGCGGCTGGTAGCCACCGGGCTGTTGCTGAGGAGAGGGGTAGTTGCCGGAGTAGGGACTGGACGGCGGCTGGGACATGTAGGCAGCTCCTGTGAGAAAACCGGACGCGTGATCGTAGCCAGCCCCACCGACAGCCCGCTGTCCGCCCGAGGGCGGCGACGCCAAACCGCTACCTACCCGTGACCTGGGCCGCAAACGCCGATCGCGGCGGCCGGACCGTCCGGAACGGACAGCCCGACCGCCGCGATCGATGCGATGCGGTCGCCTCAGCGCAGGCTTGCCACGCCGCGCGGCAGGAACCGCTTGCCGGTCACCCGCTCCGAGGTGCCGGTCCGGTCCAGGTACGGCGTGACGCCGCCCAGGTGGAACGGCCAGCCGGCACCGAGGATCATGCACAGGTCGATGTCCTGCGCCTCGGCGACGACGCCCTCGTCGAGCATGAGCCGGATCTCCTGCGCCAGCGCGTCCAGCGCGTTCTGCCGGACCTGCTCGGCGGTGAGCGGCTCGTCGCCGACCACCAGCAGCTTCGCCACCTCGTCGTTGATCTGGTCGTCGACCACGATCGGCTGGCCCGAGTCGGCGATGCGCTTGAGGTTCTCGCTGACGCCGAACCGGTCCGGGAACGCCTCGTGCAGGGTGCCGCCGACGTGGTACGCCACGGCCGGCCCGACGAGCTGGAGCAGTGCCAGCGGACGCATCGGCAGGCCCAGCGGGTCCAGCGCGCTGTTCGCCACGTCCAGCGGGGTGCCGGCGTCGACGGCGGCGAACACGGTGCCGAGGAAGCGGGTCAGCAGCCGGTTCACCACGAACGCCGGGGCGTCCTTGACCAGCACCGACGACTTCTTGAGCTGCTTGCCGACCGCGAAGGCGGTGGCCAGCGTGGCGTCGTCGGTCCGCTCGCCGCGGACGATCTCCAGCAGCGGCAGCACCGCGACCGGGTTGAAGAAGTGGAAGCCGACCACCCGCTCCGGGTGCTCCAGCTCGGCGGCCATCTCGGTGATGGACAGCGAGCTGGTGTTGGTGGCGAGCACCGCCTCCGGCTTGACGATCTTCTCCAGTTCGGCCCAGACCTGCTTCTTGACGCCCAGGTCCTCGAACACGGCCTCGATGACGAAGTCGGCGTCGGCGAACACGGACTTGTCGACCGAGCCGGACACCAGGCCGTACAGCTTGGCCGCGGTGCCCTTGTCCATCCGGCCCTTGCTGACGGCCTTCTCGATCTGGGCGTGCACGTAGCCGACGCCCTTGTCCACCCGGGACTGATCCAGGTCGGTCAGCACGACCGGCACCTGAAGACGCCGGGCGAACAGCAGCGCGAGCTGGCTGGCCATCAGGCCGGCGCCGACGATGCCCACCTTGGTGACCGGACGGGCCAGGCCCTTGTCCGGCGCGCCGGCGGGGCGCTTCGCCCGCCGCTGCACCAGGTCGAAGGCGTACAGGCCGCTGCGCAGTTCCTCGGAGAAGACCAGGTCCGCCAGGGCCTCGTCCTCCGCCGCGGTGCCGGTGGCGAAGTCGGCGTCCTTCGCCGTCTCCAGCAGGTCCAGCGCCTTGTACGCGGACGGGACCGCGCCGTGCAGCCGCTGGTCCAGGGTCTGCCGGGCGAAGTAGAGCACGCCCGCCCACATGTCCTTGTCGACCTCGGGACGGGTCACTGTGACCTCGCCCCGGACCACGCCGGCGGCCCACTCCAGCGACCGCTCCAGGAAGTCGGCCGGCTCCAGCAGCACGTCCGCGATGCCCATCTCGGCAGCCTGCTTCGGCTTGAGCATCTTGTTCTGCATCAGCGGGTTCTGGATGATCACCTGCGTGGCGGCCGGGATGCCGATCAGGTTCGGCAGCAGCTGCGTACCGCCCCAGCCGGGGATCAGGCCGAGCGAGACCTCGGGCAGCGCCAGGGCCGCCGCGCCCGCCGACAGCGTGCGGTAGTGGCAGTGCAGCGCCAGCTCCAGGCCGCCGCCCATCGCCGCGCCGTTGACGAACGCGAAGGTGGGTACGCCGCTGTCCTTGAGCCGGGCGAAGACCCGGTGGCCGAGCCGCCCGATCTCCAGCGCCTGCTCGCGGTTCTCCAGCGCGGGCAGGCCGACGATGTCCGCGCCCACGCAGAAGATGTACGGCTTGCCGGTGACCGCGATGAACGCCGGCTCGGCCGCCAGCGCGGCGGTGATCGCCTCGTCCAGGCTGGTCAGTCCGGCCGGGCCGAAGGTGTTCGGCTTGGTGTGGTCGAAGCCGTTGTCCAGGGTGATGAGGGCTGCGGGCCGGTCCAGCCCGGGTACGGCCACCTGGCGCAGCAGCGCCTTGGTGACGACCTCGTTCGGTGCGGCGAGGCTCACTTGTCTCCACCCTCCCAGTGCGGGTTCTCCCAGATCACGGTGCCGCCCATGCCGATGCCGATGCACATGGCGGTGAGGCCGTAGCGGACCTCGGGGTGCTCGGCGAACTGGCGGGCGAGCTGGGTCATCAGCCGGACGCCGGAGGACGCGAGCGGGTGACCGATGGCGATCGCGCCGCCCCACGGGTTGACCCGCGGGTCGTCGTCGGCGATGCCGAAGTGGTCGAGGAAGGCGAGCACCTGCACCGCGAACGCCTCGTTCAGCTCGAACAGGCCGATGTCGTCGATGCTCAGGCCGGCGATGCGCAGCGCCTTCTCGGTCGACGGGATCGGGCCGACGCCCATCACCTCGGGCTCGACGCCGACGAAGCCGAACGACACCAGGCGCATGCCGATCGGCAGGCCCAGCTCGCGGGCGGTGTCCTCGGCCACCAGCAGCGCGGCGGTGGCGCCGTCGTTCAGGCCGGCCGCGTTACCGGCGGTGACCTTGCCGTGCGGCCGGAACGGGGTCTTCAGGCCGGCCAGCTTCTCCATCGAGGTGTCCCGGGGCGCCTCGTCCACGCTGGCCAGGCCCCAGCCCGCCTCCGGGTCGCGGACCGCCACCGGCACCAGGTCGCCCTGGAGCTTGCCGTTGGCGTACGCCTTCGCGGTCTTCTGCTGGGACGCCAGCGCGAACGCGTCGGTGCGCTCCTTGGTGATGTGCGGGACACGGTCGTGCAGGTTCTCCGCGGTGGAGCCCATCACCAGGGCGGACGGGTCGACCAGCTTCTCCGCGACGATGCGCGGGTTGGGGTCGACGCCCTCGCCCATCGGGTGGCGGCCCATGTGCTCGACGCCGCCGGCGATGGCCACGTCGTACGCGCCCATGGCGATGCCGCCGGCCACTGTGGTGACGGCGGTCATCGCGCCGGCGCACATCCGGTCGATGGCGAAGCCGGGCACGGTCTTGGGCAGGCCGGCCAGCAGGGCGGCGGTGCGGCCGATGGTCAGGCCCTGGTCACCGATCTGGGTGGTGGCGGCGATGGCCACCTCCTCCACCTTCTCCGGCGGCAGTTGCGGATTGCGGCGCATCAGCTCGCGGATGCAGCGGATCACCAGATCGTCGGCGCGGGTGTTGGCGTACATCCCACCCGCCTTGCCGAACGGGGTACGGACGCCGTCGACGAAGACGACATCCCGGACTTCACGGGGCACTTGGAGCCTCCCTCGGCACGGGCATTTCCCCGGATGCTACTCGCCAGTAACCAAACGCGGCACCACCCCCCGCGTGGCCCACCTCACACCTGCCGCCGACGTTACTGCTGGGGAGTGCGCAGCGCCTCGGTAAGAGCCGGCAGCAGCAGCCCGATCTGCCACTCGCGGGCGCCGAACCCGCGCAGCGTCTCCGCGACCGTCTCGTCGGTGACCTCCGCGGGCGGCTGCCACGCCAGCCGGCGGATCGAGTCCGGCGCGATCAGGTTCTCCGCCGGCAGCCGGTGTGCCCCGGCGGTGCCGACCACCACCTCCCGGGCCCGGGCCAGCCGCCCGGCCGCCACCGGGTCGCGCTCGGCCCACCGGTGCGGCGGAGGCGGCCCCTCCACGGCCGGGCTGACCGGCAGCGCGTCGTCCGGCAACTGGCGCGCGTCATCGAGCGCCGCGAGCCAGGTACGCGCCAGCCGGCGCACCGACCGCCCGCCGAACCCGGGGAGCGTGAGCAGGGCCTTCTCGTCCTTCGGGTCCAGCTCGGCGGCGGCCACGATGGCCGAGTCGGGCAGCACCCGGCCCGGCGCGGCGTCCCGGCGGGCGGCGATCTGGTCCCGCGCGTACCAGAGGGAACGCACCCGGGCCTGGGCGCGCGCGCCGCGCACCCGGTGGATGCCGGACGTGCGCCGCCACGGCTCGGCGCGGACGCGCGGCGGGCGGGCGCCGTTGCGGACGAGGGCGTCGAACTCCTCCGCCGCCCAGCCGGACTTGCCCTGCCGCTGCAACTCCTCGTCCAGCGCGTCGCGCAGGTCCACGAGCAGTTCCACGTCCAGTGCCGCGTACGTCAGCCAGGACTCAGGCAGCGGCCGGCTGGACCAGTCGGCGGCGGAGTGGTGCTTCTCCAGGCTGAATCCGAGCAGCTGTTCGGTCAGCGCGGCCAGGCCGACCCGCTCGAACCCGGCCAGCCGGGCGGCCAGTTCGGTGTCGAACAGCCGGCGCGGGCGCAGCCCCACCTCGGCCAGGCAGGCGAGGTCCTGGCTGGCCGCGTGCAGCACCCACTCGGTCTCGGCGATCGCCGCGTCCAGGGCGGACAGGTCGGGCAGCGGCAGCGGGTCGATGAGCGCCGTGCCGGCACCGCCGCGGCGCAGCTGCACCAGGTAGGCGCGCTGGCTGTAGCGGTAGCCGGAGGCACGTTCGGCATCGAGGGCCACCGGGCCGGTGCCGGCCGCGAAGCGGGCCACTACCTCGTCCAGCTCGGCGGATGTGGCCACCGGGGCGGGCGTGCCGTCGCGCGGCGCGGTCAGGGGGACGGCCGCGCCCGGGTCGGTCTCGGTCCCCGCGTCCGCCGGCTCCGGCAGGGCCGACGTCGGACGGGCGGACGCCTCTCCGGTACGGCTTTCGGCGGCCCGACGGCGCAGGGGTGGTTCGTCGGTCACCTGACAACCCTAGTAGGCCGGACGATCCGGTGTGCGCAGCCGGTCGGGCGCGTGTCGGCGCGATGGCCGTCAGGCGACCGCAAAGGTGCGGGTTGCGGGGCCGTGAAAGGGTCGGACAAGGGGGAAGACAAAGCCCGTTCCCGCCGGTACGGTCCATCGAGCCGCGAACGGCGTACGGGTGCCGCAGCGGGTCGGGGGGCGTCGGCGAAGCCGACGGGGAGGACGGTCGAGCATGACAGGCGGGTACGGAACCGGCGACGACGTGCCGGGGCACGGCGGCGGCGACACGGCAGCCGACCGGCCGGGGCCGCTGCCGCCGCGCTTCGCCCCGCCCGGCGGTGCGGCCCCGGCACCGGGATCGTTCCCCGCTGGATCCGAGTGGGGCGGTACGCCCGGCCACCCGGCGCGAGCCGCCGTCCAACCGCCCGCCGGCTACCCGGGCCGACCGGACCCGGTCGGCGGGCCGCCGCCGACGCCCTACGCGGCCTCGTCCGGCGTCGCGACCCCGCCCGCCCCAGCCCAGCCGTCGTCCTACGGCGCCGCGCCCGGTCAGCCGTCCTACGGCGGTGCGTCCGGCCAGCCGTCCTACGGCGCCGCGCCCGGTCAGCCGTCCTACGGCGCCGCGCCGGCCGAGCCGGGCCGGTCGTCATACGGCTTCGCGCCGGCCCAGCCGCCGTCCTCCGGCGCCGTGCCGGCGCAGACCTCCCGGCCCGCCGCCGCGGCGTACCCGGGACAGCCGGCCGCTTCGCCGTCCTATCCGGGCGGGCCGGTCTCCGCGTCGCCGTCCCATCCGGGCGGGCCGGGATCGCCGTCGTATCCGGGCTCGTCCGGCAGCGGTCCGGCGTATCCGGGCCAGCCCGTGTCCGCGCCCGCGTATCCGGGGCAGCCCGTGTCCGGGCCTGCGTACCCGGGTCAGCCCGTGTCCGGGCCGTCCCAGCCGGGCCCCGCGTACCCCGGTCAGCCCGCGCCCATCGGCGGCTTCGGCGCACCGGCGGCCGGCCCGGCGTCCCGGCGCAGCCGGGTGGCGGCGGTGGCGCTGGCCCTGGCCGCGGTGCTGACGGTGGTCACCGGCGTGCAGGCGTACCAGATCTACCGGCTCGACGACCGGCTCGCCGCCGCCGACAAGCGGATGGCCGAGGGGCAGGGCGCGGACGCCAGCCGGCTCGACGGCCTGGAGGAGCGCGCCGGCAGCCTGGAGAAGCAGGCCGATGCCGCCTTCAACCCGGAGGCGGTGGCCAGCGCCGTGCTGCCGAGCGTGTTCCGGGTGCGGGCCGGGCAGTTCACCGGTACGGCGTTCGCCGTCGGCAAGGCCCCGTCGGGCGGCGGCACCACGCTGCTGACGAACTTCCACGTGGTCGAGGCGGTCTTCACCGCGGGTGAGCGCAAGGTGTTCCTGGAGCGCAAGGACCAGCGGTTCGAGGCGACGATCATCGCCACCGACAAGGACAAGGACCTGGCGCAGCTGCGGACCACTGCGAAGTTCACCGGGCTGGTCGCCGCCCGCAACCCGGTGCGGTCCGGCCAGCAGATCATCGTGGTCGGCGCGCCGCTCGGGTTGCAGGACAGCGTCACCACGGGCGTGGTCAGCGCGTTCCGCGAGGACGAGCGCGGCGGCGGTCCGGTGATCCAGTTCGACGCGCCGATCAACCCGGGCAACTCAGGCGGCCCGGTGATCAACGGTTCGAAGGAGGTCGTCGGCATCGCCACGGCCAAGGCCCGCAACGCCGAGGGCATCGGGCTCGCGGTGCCGATCAAGACCGCCTGCGACCGGTTCCGGCTCTGCTGACCGCTGGCCACACCGGCCCGGCCGCACCCATCGACCCCGGCCCGTCGGGCCACCCCGCGGGGGACCAGCACATCTGGAGGAACGACATGTCCTACCCACCGGCCGGGGGCGACAACCCGCCCCCGGCGCCGGGGGGCACGGTCTACGGCAACCCGTACGGCAGCCCGCCCGCGCCCCAGCAGTACGACCCGAACCAGCCCGCGCCGACCCTGCACCAGCCCACCGTCTCGGACGGCGCCCCCGGGTACGGCGGATACCAGCCCGCCGCGCCGGGACAGCCGGGATACGCGCCGGGCGCCGCCCCGGTGCCCCCGCCGGGGCAGCCGATGTCGGCGCCGCCGGTCTCCGTCCCGCCGGTCTCCGGACCCGGCTACGTGCAGCCGATGTCGGTCCCGCCCGCGTCGGCCCCGCCGGTGTCCGGTCCCGGCTTCGGGCCGCCGCCGATGTCCGGGCCGCCCGGCCCGTACGGTCCGGCGGGTGCCGCGCCGGCGACCGGCGGCGGCAAGCGGTGGGCCGCGCTGGTGCTCGGCCTCGTCGCCGCGTTGCTGTTGGTCTTCGGCGGCGTGATGACGTTCCTGTACGTCTCCACGAACGGCGAGCTGAACGAGTCCCGGCAGACGGTCAGCCAGCGGGACGGCACGATCTCGGCGAACCAGCAGGAGATGGAGAAGCTCAAGGGTGAGCTGAAGACGGTCCAGGAGCGGCTGTCGGACACCCAGCAGGACCTGACCGGCACCAAGAACGACCGGGACGAGCAGGCCCGGCAGAAGAAGGTCATCGCGAGCTGCCTGGACAAGCTGACCACCGCCATCGCGGCGGCGTCGCGCGGCGACCGGGCCGCCTTCGAGGCGGCCAACAAGGGCCTGGACAAGGTCTGCGACGAGGCCGAGAACTACCTCTGACCGGCGTCCGTCCGAAGGCCGCCCCGGCCCGCCCGGGGCGGCCTTCGCGCATTGGACGGCAGGGGTACGCCCACCGCGAGCCGGTGGCGGTGAACCGGCGGGTGTCCGGTCCCGGCCGGCGCAGCGGCGTCAGGCGGCGCCGGCGGAGCGGCGGGTGGGCAGCGCGGTGACGCCGGGCGGCGGCAGGCCGGCCGTGGAGGCCAGCAGCGTGCACCAGCCCAGCAGGTGCGGACCCAGGTCGGCGCGCAGCGGCGTCCAGGAGGCGCGGATCTCGATGTCACCGGCGGCGGGCGGCCCGGCCAGCTCGCCGAAGCGGGTGGAGAGCGTCTGGGTGACGGTGCCGCCGATCGCCCGGTGCCCGGCGCCCTGCACGTCGAGCGCGTCGGTCAGCCAGGTCCAGCCGACGCCGGGTAGCAGCGGGTCGCTGGCGAGGTCGACCTCCAGCTCGGCGGTGACGTACGTGACCAGCCGCAGCGTGCCCTGCCACGCCTCGTGCCCGGCCGGGTCGTGCAGCAGGATCAGCCGGCCGGTGGCCACCTCGTCGTCGTCGCGCATCACGGCGGCGGAGAGCGCGAACGCGTACGGGGCCAGCCGCTGCGGCGCGCCGACCTCCTCCAGGACGATCTCCGGGCGGGGTGTGACCGACCGCAGCCCCGCGACCGCGCGAGCGAACGTTTCCGGGAGCGCGATCGGGGGGGCCATGCGGGCAGCCTATGCCGCGCTCACCGCGCGGCGCGTGACGGCGCGCCGGGTGATCGACGGTTAAGAAGGGGCCCTTCCGCTACCGGAGGCGTTAAGCGGGGGCCCTTCCTTCTCCGTCACAAATGCGGACGGTGAGCGTGGGCGCCGACGGGGCGCGTGGCACGATTGCCGCGATGACCACCGACACCACGGGCACTGCCGCCCGAGACGGAGAACCCCGCCGCGGCGGGCCGGCCGACTCGCCCTTCGTCCGCGCCTGCCGGCGCGAGCCGGGCCCGCACACCCCGGTCTGGTTCATGCGCCAGGCCGGCCGGTCGCTGCCGGAGTACCGGGAGATCCGGGCCAGCGTGCCGATGCTGGAGTCCTGCCGCCGGCCCGAGCTGGTCACCGAGATCACACTCCAGCCGGTGCGCCGGCACGGCGTGGACGCGGCGATCCTGTTCAGCGACATCGTGGTGCCGGTCGCCGCGGCCGGCGTCGACCTGGACATCGTGCCCGGCACCGGGCCGGTGGTGGCCGAGCCGGTCCGTACCGCCGCCGACGTCGAGCGGATCTCCCCGATCGGCCGCGACGACGTGTCGTACGTGGACGAGGCGGTGCGCCGGCTCGTCGTCGAGCTGGGCGACACCCCGCTGATCGGCTTCGCCGGCGCCCCGTTCACGCTCGCCAGCTACCTGGTCGAGGGCGGCCCGTCGCGTACGCACGCCAAGACCAAGGCGCTGATGTACGGCGACCCGGACCTGTGGCACGCGCTGTGCGCCCGGCTGGCCGAGGTGACGCTGGCGTTCCTCCAGGTGCAGATCGACGCCGGGGTCTCAGCGGTCCAGCTGTTCGACTCGTGGGCCGGCGCGCTCTCCGAGGCGGACTACCGCCGTTTCGTGCTGCCGCACTCGACGTACGTGCTGGGCGGGCTCGCCGGCGCCGGTGTGCCGCGGATCCACTTCGGGGTGGGCACCGGCGAGCTGCTCGGCGCGATGGGCGAGGCCGGTGCCGACGTGGTGGGCGTGGACTGGCGGACGCCGCTGGACGTCGCCACCGGCCGGATCGGGCCGGACAAGGCGGTGCAGGGCAACCTCGACCCGACCGTGCTGCTCGCACCCTGGCCGGTGGTGGAGACCGAGGTGCGGCGCATCGTCGAGCAGGGCCGGGCCGCGCCCGGCCACGTGTTCAACCTCGGTCACGGCGTCCTGCCGGAGACCGACCCCGAGGTGCTGACCCGGGTGGTCGCGCTGGTGCACGAGCTGACCGCGCGACCGGAGCGCTAGGAGGCGACTGTGGTGCGACCGTGGCGGGTGGCGATCGTCGGTGGCGGGATCACCGGGCTGGCCGCCGCCGTCCGGTTGCGCGACCGGGCCCCCGACGGCACCGAGATCACCGTGTACGAGCAGTCCGGCCGCCTCGGCGGCAAGCTGCACACCGGTGAGCTGGCCGGCGGGCCGGTCGAGTTCGGCGCGGAGTCGTTCCTGATGCGCGACCCGGCCGGTGGCGAGTCGGCGGCGGTGACGCTGGCCCGCCGCCTCGGCCTGGACGCCTCGATCGTGCACCCCACAGTCGGGCAGGCCGCCCTGCTGGTCGACGGCACGTTGCGCCCGGTGCCGGGCGGCACGCTCGTCGGCGTACCCGGGGATCTGGACAAGGTGGCGGCGGTCGCGCCGCCGGCCGCGGACGCCGACCGCGACGCGGGCCACCCGCTGCTGGCCGACGGCGAGGACACCTCGGTCGGTGAGCTGGTCCGCAAGCGTCTCGGTGACGCGGTGGTGGAGCGGCTGGTCGACCCGATGCTCGGCGGCGTGTACGCCGGGCGGGCCGACGACCTGTCGCTGGTCACCACGATGCCGGCGCTGGCCCGCGCGGCACGCGCCGAGCACACGCTGGTCGGTGCGGTACGCGCCGCGCAGGCCGCCGCTCCGCGCGCGCCGGGCGCACCGGTCTTCGGCACCCTCGACGGCGGGCTGAGCACCCTCGTCGATGCGGCGGCGACGGCGAGCGGGGCGACGATCCGCCGGGGCACGGCGGTCCGCGAGCTGCGCCGCACCCCGGCCGGCTGGCGGCTCACCGTCGGGCCTACCCGCGACGCCGAGCACGTCGAGGCCGACGCGGTGCTGCTCGCGGTGCCGGCCCGCCCGGCCGCCCGGCTGCTCGCCGCCGTCGCGCCCGAGGCGGCCGGCACGGTGGGCGCGCTCGACTACGCGAGTGTCGCCCTGATCACGCTGGCGCTGCCCGGCCCGGCCCTGCCGGAGCTGTCCGGTTTCCTGGTGCCGGCCGGTGAGGGGCTGCTGATCAAGGCGTCCACGTTCTTCACCACCAAGTGGGGGCACCTGCGGCGGCCGGACGGGCTGGCGCTGGTGCGCGCCTCGGTGGGCCGGTACGGCGACGAGACGTCGCTCCAGCTCACCGACGACGACCTGGCGGACACGGTGCACCGGGAGTTGTCGGCGGTGCTCGGCGCGCCGCTGCCGGTCCCGGTGGCCCGGCACGTGCAGCGGTGGGGCGGCGCGTTGCCGCAGTACACGCCCGGGCACACCGCCCGGGTGGCGGCGGTCCGGGCGGCGCTGCGCGCCGCCTGCCCGACGCTGGCAGTGGCCGGGGCCGGGTACGACGGCGTCGGCATCCCGGTGTGCGTCCGCTCCGGCGAGACGGCGGCCGAGGAGATCATCACGGCACTGGAAGGATCGGCAGCATGACCGAGCAGACCAACGCGGCGCGGCTGCGGGAGCTCAACGAGACCATCCGCTACACCATGTGGTCGGTGTACCGGGCCACCGGCCCGCTGCCGTCGCTGCGGGAGAACGTCGTCGACGAGGTCGAGTCGCTCTTCACCGAGCTGGCCGGCAAGGACGTCACGGTCCGGGGCACGTACGACGTGGCCGGGCTGCGCGCCGACGCCGACGTGATGATCTGGTGGCACTCGTCGTCGAGCGACGCGCTGCAGGACGCGTACCTGCGGTTCCGCCGCACCACGCTGGGCCGGGCGCTGACCCCGGTCTGGTCGCAGATGGCGCTGCACCGCCCGGCCGAGTTCAACAAGAGCCACATCCCGGCGTTCCTGGCCGACGAGCAGCCGCGCGCCTACCTGTGCGTCTACCCGTTCGTTCGCTCGTACGAGTGGTACCTGCTGCCCGACGCCGAGCGGCGTGAGCTGCTGGCCGAGCACGGCAGGATGGCCCGGGGCTACCCGGACGTGCGGGCCAACACGGTGGCCTCGTTCGCGCTCGGCGACTACGAGTGGATGCTGGCGTTCGAGGCCGACGAGCTGCACCGGATCGTGGACCTGATGCGCGACCTGCGGGCCTCCGGCGCGCGCCGGCACGTGCGGGAGGAGATCCCGTTCTACACCGGCCGCCGCCGCCCGGTCGCCGACATCGTCAACTGCCTGGCGTGAAAGGAAGGGCCCCTTCTTAACGCCTGGGGTAGAGGAAGGGGCCCTGCTTAACACCCGCGGCGTCGAGCAGGGCCCCAGCCTGGGCGGCAACTGTCAGGCGGTCGCCGTGCAGGACACGATGCTGGGCACCGGGTTCGTCGCACCGGCCGAGCCGGTGAAGCCGAACGAGGTGCTCGCACCCGGCGCGAGCGAGCCGTTGTAGGCCACGTTGCGTGCCGTGACGAGCGTTCCGCTCGTGGTGACAGTGGCATTCCACGCCGAGTTGACCTGCTGGCCGTTCTGATAGGTCCAGCTCACCGACCAGCCGCGGATCGGCGAACCGCCGCCGTTCGTCACCTTCACGTCGGCCTGGAAGCCGCCGCCCCACGAACCGGTGATCGCGTACGTCGCGGTGCAGCCGCCGGCCGGGTTCGGCGTGCTCGGCGGGGTGCTCGTCGGCGGCGTACTGGTCGGCGGGGTGGTCGGGGACGTCGTCGGCGACGGGCCGGCCCCGCCGAAGTCCACGTCGCTGCACAGGTAGTACGACTGGTCCAGGTGGCTGGCCTGCCAGATGGTGTAGACGACGTGCCGGCCGGTGCGCCCCGGCGCGTTCGCCGGGATCTCGATGGACACGCCGTCCACCTCACGCGTCCACTGGCCGGCCGGGGTGTTGCCGATCTGGCCGACCAGTTCCAGGTCGCTCCAGCGCAGCGGCGAGGTGAGCGCGTTGTAGCCCTGCCTGCTCACGTACACCCGGATGTAGTCGGCGCCGTGGCTGGCCTGGTCGAACAGCTTGACCCGGAAGCTGTTGGAGACCGGCGTGGTCTTCCAGGCACCGACCGTGTCGAGGGCGTTGTAGCGGCCGCTCTGGGTGCGTCCGCCGCTGCACAGCTGCCCGTCGGGGATGGCGCCCTGGTGGTTGCCGGCCACGCCCTCACGGAACAGGCCGTTCCAGTTCCACATGGCGTTCGGGTCGGCCTGCCACGCCTGCCAGCACATCGGGTCCTGGGTGGCCATCGCCGGGTTCTGGAAGTCGCCGCCCCAGCGCTGCCAGCAGCCGTAGTTGCGCGTCGCCGGGTCGACCACGGCCCCGTGCGCCGAGGCCGGGCCGGAGAACGCGGTGGTGAGCAGCGCCGCGACGACCGCGCAGACGCCGAGGATCGCCGCCGCGAGCGGTAAGGGGCGGCGGTACGGAGTGGACATGGGAAGCCTCCGGGATGGGTGTCGGTGCACGACGCCCGGACCGTCGGGAGTTGCCCTCTCCCGCGTGGCGGCTCCGCCCGCACGCTGTCATAAAAAGCGACAAACGTCAATGAGTTGGGTCGCGGCGCATCGGGGTGTGCGGGATGCCGTCCTCGACGTAGCCGGGTCCGCTCTCCGTGAAGCCGAAGCCCGAATAGAAGCCGACCAGGTGCGTCTGCGCGTCGAGCACGCACGGCCGGTCACCCACCACCGCGAGCGCCTCGGTCATCAGCGCGCCGGCCAGGCCCGCGCCGCGGGCGGCCGGCGCCACCACCACCCGCCCGATCCGTGCCACGCCGCCGGGGTCGGCCAGGATCCGCAGGTACGCGACCACGGCGCCGTCGCTGCTCAGCCACAGGTGGCGGGTGCCGGGTTCGACGTCCCGGCCGTCCAGTTCCGGGTACGGGCAGGACTGCTCGACGACGAACACGTCGATGCGCAGCCGGAGCAGGTCGTGGAAGGTGCGGGCGTCCAGGTCGGCGAAGCCGGCCAGGTGGGACTCGACGGGCATCGGCCCAGGTTAGGCGGCGCGTCTCCGGCCGGCTGTGCTCCCCCCGGCACGGCCCGTCGGCTCGGCGCGCCGCCGGCGCCCGGTCACCTCAGCCGCGGCACAGCGGCACGTCCGGTTCGACGACCGTCCGGTTGACGATGTCCTTCTTGAGGAAGTCCACCTCGTTCGGGATCGGAACCTTCAGCACCGTCTCGATCGCCTTGGCCAGTGGCTCCGACACGCTGAGGCCCTCACCGGCCCGTACCGTCAGGACCAGTGTCGAGCCCCGGCACTTGACGGCGGGTCCGGCGAGCGGCAGCCCCACCCGGCCGGCCGCCGAGCCGTTTGTGAGTCCGATCGAGGCCACGACACCGACGAAGGCCCCGGCGCCCGCGACCGGCAGGCCGATCATGAACCCGAACCGGAACTCCGCGGCCACGACTATTCCCTCGACGCCGATCGACACACCGCGGATGGACTGCACGATGCTCTTCTCGACCGAGAAGGTGGGCGTCAGGAACGACGAGTTGACGTAGCCGATCGGCCCGTGGAGCCCCCACTGGCCGGTGGCCGACAGGTTGCCGTTCTTCGCCGAGAACGCCGTCGACACGAGGAACTTGAACGTCTGCTTCAGCACCGCGGGGAAGCCGCCGATGACGATCGGTTGCTTGATCTCGATGGGAAACTCGACCTTCGCCTTCTTGTTGTCGCTCAGCCCTCCCGCCGCGCCCGCGGCGACGGTGACGGCGAGACCCTCGACCCCGTCGACGCGGAACGACGGGTGCGGGACGACGCCGTTGGTGACCCGGATGTCACCCTGGACGCGAAGGTTCCGGACCAGCAGCTGGATGTCGAAGTCGACCTTGAGGCCGGCGGCGGCCGTCGAGTGCTGGGCGGTCAGTCCCAGCTTCGTGCTGTCCTTGTACGCCGTCACGCCCCAGTCGCCGATGTTCCGCTGGACGCGGCCGGCCTCCCCGGGCCCCGGCCCGCGCGCCGGGCCGAGGACGACAGGCGGGGCGACGAGCCGGATCCCGGACGCCCCGATGGCGTTCACGCCCAGGCCCGCCGCCTCCGCGGGATCAGGCAGGACCGGCGTCGCGGGGCCCTCGTCGACGACCTCCCCGAGCAGATCGGGCAACTCCCCGAACGTCTGTGACTCGACGTCCAGTGCCTGGTCGATCGTGAAGTGGCCGTCCCGCACCACGTCGGTCAGCTCCACGGGTGCCAGGGTCACCGCCCGGTCGCCGCCCACCGGCTCGATCCGCACCACCCGGCCGAGCGCCTCGCTCGTCGCGAACATGATCTTTCCGGGTACGAGGTCGGAAACACCCTCGGCGTCGCCGTCGATCACATAGGTGAACCCGTCCCCACTCACCGAACGGATGGCACCGCTGCCCCCGGACACGAGCACGACATCCGGCTGATAGACCACTGACGCGTCCCGCTCCGGGCCGTACCCGTACCGGCTTCCGGCCGCCTCGGAGCCGCCGGACCGGACCAGGCCGCATCCGGCGGTCAGCACCACGAGACACGTCAGTGCCGCGACGCCGCCGAACCTCCCTCGCGTCCCACCAGGTGTGCGGTTGCCGCCGCCACGCTCCGTCACGTTGCCACGTCTGGTCATGCGCCGAAGCTAGGCCGTCCGGCGCGCCGCCGAATCCGGTGTCTCCCTATCTCTCGACGTGTGCCGGCACCGCGACCGGGTGCCGTGCCGAGCGGGGTGCCGGGCCGGCGCGGTCCGGTGCGCCGGTTCAGCCCTTCGACGTGCGGAGCCCGGCGGCGGTGGCGCTGACGGCGCGCGTGAACCAGGTGCCGGCGTCCGCCGCCGAGCGGGTCCAGATCGCCACGCACTGGGTCACCCGCCCCCGGTGCAGGCAGCCGTAGCGGTGCGGGAAGCGGGTGCCGTCGGGAACCGTCATGGTCGCCGACACCACCCGGCCCGGCACGCCCAGCCCGGCGGGCAGGTCCCCGGCGGTGTGCCCGGTGGTCACCTGGCCGTCCTCCTCGTCGCGTTCGCACGCCTCCAGCACGCCGAAGATCTGCCGCACCGCGTCCGCGGCGGCCGTCTCGTCCGGGTAGACCACGGTCTCCTGGGCGATCTCGACGAACTCGCCTGCCGGGGTGCCCTCCGGCGTGACGAAGACCCGGGTGGACACGGCCAGCCGCCGGTCGAGCAGGGGCAGTGGACGACCGCAGGCCACACCGTCGGAGTCGAGCCGCTCGCTCGCGTGCTCGGGCGTCTCGGCCAGCCCGGCCAGGCTGCCGGTCGCGGCGTACCGGTCGCGCAGCGCCGCGGCGGCGGCGCCGCCGTCGGTGGGTGAGGGCGCGACGAGGGTCGGCGCGGGGGCGGTGGCGGCGCCGGGCCCGGTGGCGGAGCCACAGCCGGCGAGGACGGCGGCCAGGGTCGCCGCGATGATCAAGCGTCGGGACACCGGAGGGATGCTAGACGGAGATCGACGCCGGTGGTGCCCCCGAGATCGCGCCGCCGTCAGGCGGGGCGGGCGCCGACCGCGTCGCGTACCTCGGCGCCCTGCTCACCCTCGACGGCGCGGGCGCAGTGGGCGCAGCAGAAGAAGCGGCCGGAGACCTCGACGCCGTGCCCGACGATCTTGATCTGGCAGTGCTCGCAGATCGGCGCCATCTTGTGCACCGCGCACTCGAAGCAGTCGAACGTGTGCCGCGACCCGTCGACGGTGCGCACCTCGAACGCCATCCAGTAGTCGTTACCGCAAACCTCGCAGGCAGCCATACGAAACCCCCCGAAAACGGACCTGTCATCCGAGAGTCGCGCAGACGACACCTTCGAGCAACCGGAACCGGCGAACCTGATCCGGCCCCACGGCGAGTCGCTCCCGGCGTGTCGCGCGTTGACTCCTGTGACCGCCGAAAATCCCCGGAGGATTCGTGATCAAGCGCAACAAGCTCTTCGGCAACCAGACCCGGGTGACGTTCTCGCTGCCCCGGGACACCCCGGCCGGCACGGTCAGCGTGGTCGGCTGCTTCAACGGCTGGGAGCCCGGCCGGCACGAACTGGTGCCGCGCCGCGACGGCACCCGTACCGTGACGGTCCGGCTGAAGCCGGGGGAGTACCGCTTCCGCTACCTCGCCACGGGCGGGGTCTGGCTGGACGACGAGGCCGCCGACCAGGTGGACGAGGCCGGCGGCCTGCTGCGGCTGTGACGCCGCCGTCAGCCGGCGCTGGGCTCCAGCCGCACCGAGATCGAGTTGACGCAGTGCCGGGTGTCCTTCGGGGTGAAGCCCTCGCCCTCGAAGACGTGCCCGAGGTGGCTGTCGCAACGCGCGCAGCGGATCTCTACGCGCCGCATCCCGAGCGTGTTGTCCGGGATCTCCTTGACCGCGCCCGGGATGGCGTCGTCGAAGCTCGGCCAGCCGCAGTGCGAGTCGAACTTGTCCTGGCTGCGGAACAGTTCCAGCCCGCAGGCCCGGCAGTGGTAGACGCCGGGGGTCTTGGTGTCGACGTACTCGCCGGTCCAGGGCGCCTCGGTGCCGGCCTCGCGGAGCACCCGGAACTCCTCGGGGCTCAGCCGGACGCGCCATTCGTCCTCGGTACGGGGCAGTTCGCTGTCGGAAAGACTCACCGTTCCACGGTACGTCGGGTGTCGGTGGCATCGCATATGGTCGCGTGATGGCGGGCAAGGGCGCGGTCGAGGAGATCGAGGTAGCCGGGCACACGGTGCGGCTGAGCAGCCCCGATCGGGTGATCTTTCCCCAGCGCGGCTTCACCAAGGCGGATGTCTTCCGCTACTACCTCGCAGTCGGCGACGGGATCATGCGCGCCCTGCGCGACCGGCCCACGACGCTTCAGCGCTTTCCCGAGGGCATCGAGGGCGAGATGTTCTTCCAGAAGCGGGTGCCGCAGCGGGGCGTGCCCCCGTGGGTCCGCACCGCGCAGATCGCGTTCCCGAGCGGGCGCAAGGCCGACGAGCTGTGCCCGGCCGACCTGGCGCACGTGGCCTGGGCGGCGCAGATGGGCACCGTCGTGTTCCATCCGTGGCCGGTACGCGCGGCCGACACCGACCGCCCGGACGAGCTGCGCGTCGACCTCGATCCGCAGCCCGGCACCGACTTCGCCGACGCGGTGACCGCCGCCGGTGAGCTGCGCGGGCTGCTCGACGAGCTGGGCGTGCCCGGCTGGCCGAAGACCTCCGGCGGCCGGGGCGTGCACGTCTACCTGCGCATCCAGCCGCGCTGGACGTTCGTGGAGGTCCGCCGCGCCACCATCGCGCTGGCCCGCGAGCTGGAACGCCGCCGCCCCGAGCTGGTGACCACCGCCTGGTGGAAGGAGGAGCGGGGCCGGCGGGTCTCCGTCGACTTCAACCAGATGGCGCGGGACCGCACCATCGCCTGCGCGTACTCGCTGCGCGCCAACGCCCGCGCCACCGTCTCCACCCCGGTCGACTGGGACGAACTGCCGGAGGCCGACCCGGACGACTTCCACCTCGGGACGGTGCCCGCCCGGTTCGCCGAGCGCGGCGACCCGCACGCCGGCATCGACGACGCCCCGTGGGACATCACACCGCTGCTGGAGTGGGCCGAGCGGGACGCCGCCGACGGGCTGGGCGACATGCCGTACCCGCCGGAATACCCGAAGATGCCGGGCGAGCCGAAGCGGGTCCAGCCGTCCAAGGACCGCGACCGCCCGCGCCCCTGACGCCGCCCAGCAGCGGTCAGGCGGGCGGAGGCGGGCACTCCAGCACGGCGATCGAGTTCCCGGCGAACAGCCCCAGGTGTGGGTGCCCGGAGAAGATCCGGACCGCCTCGTCGTGAGAGTCCGCCTCCACGATCGCGTAGGCGATCAGGTTGTCCGTGATGTCCTCGACGCCCCGCGTCGTGACCAGCTTTTTCGCGTACAGCGGAGCGCCGGGGTCGACGAGGGTGTTCTCGTTGGCCTGCGCCCATACCGCCCAGGCGTTCATGAAGTCGGTCTGCTGCTGTTCGGTGAGGTCGGCCTTGCCGGCCTCGTCAGCGGCGCCGTTGAAGAGTGCAAGGAACCTGCCCATCCCCGGATGCTACCGACGGCACGTCATTCCGAAAGACCCAGCGCGCGGGCGCCGGGTCACCCGCCGCACGGACCGCCGTGGTCGTTGCGGTGGCCGCATCGGCGGCCGGCACCGCTGAGCCGGGCGTCGCACCAGACCCGGGTACGCACGAACTGGCTGTCCTCCTCGCTCAGCGTGGTCTCGCCGAAGTCGATGACAGTGACATGGCCGAGCGACTCGCGCAGCGTCACCGCGAGGGCGGCTGCCTCGTCGGCGCTGGTCAGCGTGGTGGGCAGGTGAATGATCCAGCGTTGCTCGGTCATCGTGGCCACCCGCCCGGCGGGGCGTCCGGGTCACGGAGACGGCAGGCGCGATGCTGGGACTGCCACTGCCGCAGCGCCTGGCGGACGCGCTCGGCCTCGGTCCGCGTGGTGACCAGCTCACAGCTCAGACGTTCGAGTTCGTCGGCCACCCGGTCGAGGTGGTCGCGTACCTGGGCCGGGTCGAGGCCGCGCCAGCGCCGGTCGAAGAAGGCGGCGCGGACCTGGTGCGGGAGCAGGCGTTCCCCGGTCACGTAGATCACCGCACGGGCGCCGTCTGCTCGGCGACGAGGGTGTGGACCTGCCGGTCGGTGAGCCCGCGCAGGTCGAGCACCCGTCGGCCCCAGCGGTGCAGCCGGCACGGGTGGGGTGCCCGGTCGTTGCGGCAGCGCGGACCCTCGGGCCACTGCTCGGGGGCGTGCACGGTGATCGCCCGGACCGCGAAGATGACATCCTCGGCGGTGACGTAGGGCGGAAGCGGAATGTCGCCCAGGATGCGATCGATCGAGTCCATGACTCTCCTTTGTGGATCGGCGCCAGGTGCGGGGACGGATGCCGGGATGAGGTTTCGGGGAAAGGCATCCGTCCCCGCGAACCCGCCGCGTCCCCGGCGGGCACCACAATGGTCAATTCACCTCTGGCCCGAGACAATCTTTCGCGGCAGAATGCAGACCAAGGGATGAGGTGCCTTACGCGACAACACCAAAGGAGATGACGTGGACGACTCGGGAAGCACCGTCCCGCGTAGGCAGCTCGGCAGATATCTGAGAGAACTTCGCGAAGGCGCGCACGTCACGGTGACCGCGGCGGCCAAGGAACTCGAATGGTCGGCGCCCCGGATCTGGCGTTACGAAACGGGTCAGGTGCCGATGCACCCGAACGACGTGGAAGCCATGTGCCGCGTTTACGGCGCGTCGCGAGAAACCATCGAAACCATGCGCTCTCTGGCCCGGGAAACCAAGGCGCACGGTTGGTGGCACAGCTACGGGGAGGCAATCAAGGACTGGTTCAAGCTGTACGTGGGCCTGGAGGCCGCAGCGACTAAGATCCGCCACTACGAAACGAATCTGGTGCCAGGCCTGTTGCAAACGGTCGAGTACATGACCGAGGTCATCGCCACCGACAGCCCGCAGTTGAGTGAGCACGAGCGGCAGGCCAAGGCCGAGGTTCGACTGCGGCGGCAGCGGCTGCTGGTGCGTGCGGTGCCTCGGGCTCCCTACCTAGACGTGATCCTGAATGAGGCGGTGCTACGTCGACCGCTGCGCGATCTGTCGGCGATGGGTAGGCAAATCGATGCCCTGGTGGTGGCGAGCCAACAGCACAACATCCGTATCCGGGTGCTCCCACTCAGCGCTGGTCTCTACCGCTGGGCGTCGGCTGGAACCTTCACGATGCTCGACTTCCCGACCGAAGTGCGTGAGCCGGAGCCGACCACCATCTATATGGACGGCCCGTGCGGTGCCGCCTACCTTGACAGAGCCCACGAGATCCAGACTCACGAGGACGCCTGGCGCTCGCTCGGTGAGCGAGCGCTCGACGCCGACGGGTCTCGTGAGCTGATGACGACGATCGCGAAGGAGATGACCGATGGGACGTGACGGGGTGTGGCGCAAGTCGTCCCGGTCCGGTGGTGAGGGCAACTGTGTCGAGGTGGCCGGTTTCGCCAATTCGGTCGATGTGCGGGACACCAAGGATCGGCAGGGGCCGGCGTTGAGCTTCGACCCGAGGGCCTGGACCCGATTCGTCGGGGCGGTTCGCGGGGGACGGCTGAAAGACCTGGTCTGAACTTGATGCGCGGGCGGGTCTGGTGCCGAGTTGTCTGGCACCAGACCCGCCCGCCGTTGGCCCGCCCCGGCCGAGCGATCGGAAGCGGTAAGGCAGCAGCGTTAGGCACGGCTGCGGAGCACACCCACGTGAGGCGGGCCGCCGACCATCGGGCACGTGTGCGTCAGCCGGAGCTAAGTCAGACGTTCGTGATCTTGGGAGAAGGGGTCGAGGCGGCTAGTCCTTGCCGGAACGCGAGCACGACTCGCTGAAGCCTCTCCAAAGAACCACCTTTAGGTGTGTGTCCGGTAGCGTATTCAAACCATTACGCGCTCGATCTGATCAACACAAGTAATCGATCTTGATTGTCCAGTGAAGCCCCTACTGGGGCGGAAGTTGACGGAAGGGGCTTCGTGGCGAGGAACAGGGAACCTCGGGTCGTGCTGTCGTGGAGTGATGTCGAGGCAGCAGGGGAAGATCTTGACGAAGGGCCCCGGGCTCTTCTGCAGGAGCTAGTCGAGGAGTACAGCTCAAGCAATAGAGCTAGCGGCTCGGGTGAGCTGCCCGGACCCTGGTTTCTTCGCAGCCTTGAGGTGCAGGGGCATGTCGGTATTGGGGAAACCCCACTTGCTCTGAAGCTTCCACCCAAGCCCGGCATCGTGGTGATATCAGCGCCAAACGGCACTGGCAAGACCAGCGCTGCGGATGCGCTTCGCCACCTTCTAAGTGATCGAGTTGCCCGCAAGTACGAGCTTGCCGAGGCGAACCTCCACTATGAAGACCGGTTGATCCAAGCAGCCGTCACGAATGGGCAGCACGATGTCAAGATCAGTTGCAGCGGGGTCGGCGCGGCGCGGTGGCAGCAGCCGGACGGTACCGCAGGACCCCTCCCCGAGGGCTGGAAAACGGCCTACGCACAGTTCAGTCCGGTCCTGCTGTATCCGGAGATCGCGCCGGTCATCGAGAAGCCTGACCGCTTGCATGACTTTCTCAAGGGGGGCTTGCCACTCGACGTCCTGATGGAACTCCTGAAGCTCGTTGATGGCGTGCGGACTGAAGGTCGTACTGCCAAGGGGGTGGTTGAGCGTGAGCACAGCGTGGCTTTGGGGATGGTTGCCAAGCTGTCTGGGGCTGAATCACTAGTGGGCCTGGTGCAGGAGAGCGGGCCTCTTCCCTCCTCGGAGCAAGCGGCCGAGATCAGGGCACTGTCCGCCGCCTTGCCCCGGGCTGTACGCCGACCGAACCTGGCTCGTATCTGGGCCGTCGATAGAGAAGCTGCCGAACGGCTCAAGGATGCGCTCAAGGCGGTGCACGAGGCACGGGCGGCAGTGGTGCCAGGGGCGGACGCGGCTCGGGAGGCACTAGAGAAGCTCGTCCGAAGCGAGGGCGAGCACCTTGAGCATCTCCGGGTCAACGATGTCTGCCCCGTGTGTGGCACAACCGGGGTGGGGTGGCTCGCAACGGCTCGTGCCGTGGCGGAGCGCCTGGCCAACGAGCTAAAGGCACTGAACACGGCAGAGCATGCGGCTGACGAGCAGTGGCAACGGCTCCTTTCGACGGCCTTCCCGGAACCACTCCCCGCAGAGACTCGCGAGCTGCTGCGACGCATGTTTCCGGATGATGCGGAGTTCATTGATCGCTGGGAGCAGCTATCCAGTCGGGTATCAGGGCTCAAGGTGCACGCAGCTTCGAGAGAAGTTCTTACCGAACTTTTCGAGGAGGCGGAGCAGGTTGGCGAGTGGTACGCGGACGTGCGGGGCAAGATCGTCTCGGAGTACGAGAGCACGATCAGTGGCACGGCGCTGGGGGAACGGCAGATCGAGCAATGGCTTGACTCCGTGGAACGGCAGCGTCACGCCTGCGTGCGTGGTACCGCTGCGGACAAGCTCGGCAAGGCGGTTGAACTTTGGATCAAAGACACTCGTGCGAGCCTCTTCAAACCAATCGCCAAAAAGGTCACTGAATACTGGAAGGAGCTGAACCGAGATGGCGATCTCGACGTGACTGAGCTGAAGCTTGCCGGCGGCACGCGTCAAGCCGGCAAGGTCAGTATCTCTCTCGCCGTAGGAGGGACGAGCGTTTCTCCCGGTCCCGACGCTCCTAAGGTGTTGAGTACCGGCCAACGGAACGCGCTGGCACTTGCGACATATCTGCCCCGAGCAACTCAGATGGAAAGCCCTTTCCGATTCCTGGTGCTAGACGACCCGATCCATGCATTCGACAGCGAGCGCGTGCAGTACCTCGCGCGGGCACTCGTAGCGCTTTCGGAGAACTTTCAGATTGTAGTGCTGACGCATGATGAGCGCTTGTGGCATGAATTGCGGGCGCTTGGAAAGCACACGCGGCATCTTCGGCTCGCCCGTCTATCTGATCCTGCATCGACTGTCCAAGTAGTTGATGTCACCTCACCGGGCATGGGCTTCATTGAAGAGTTGGAAAGGGTGCTCGCTACCGAGGAGAAGCGACCAGTAGGCTCGGAGGCCGCACGAACGATCCTTGCCCTGACGATGTGTCGGCAAGCGCTCGACACCGAAATTGGAGAGTGGGTGGAAGTCCTCGGACGGCGTGCGGGTTGGGCGGGGGACCGGATCGCAGCTGCTCGGGACAAGGCGAATAACACGCGTAAACAACTAGGTCTCCTTAATAGTATTCTTTCTGAGTTGGGTGCGCCGCCGGTGGATCTACAGCAATTTAAGTGGGTGATTGACACGCTCAGTTCAGCCGCCCACGGTCGAATGCCGAAGGCCGCAGGCGGCGGAAGGCGCAAGCAGTGGGTCAAGCAAACCAGGCAGATGCTGCAAATCATCGCGAGTGTTGAGGGCTGAGTAGTGGCGGATGCGCGCTGGCCTGTGGCGGCAGTGGCCGACCTTGCCTCGGCCTACGAGGCATGGCCTTCCCCGATCCATGACAAGTGTCTACTAAGGGCACTTGTGCTTCGAGTGCAGATTGAGCAGATCGTGGCTTCACTGCCGTCCACGGTCATTGCGGGTCAACCCGATATCACCAGTGCATCGAGTCGACTCTTCTTGTCCATCGGGGAGCCAGGCCTTGACGATGACAGGCGAATTCGGCGGGTGCTCATTGTTTGGCGGGCCGTTGCGGTATATAAGCAGCTATGCGACCTACTTCATGGTCGACGGGCCACCACGCGCCTTTCGGCATCACAGATGGATGATTGGGAATTGGTTATACGAGAGCTATCGGATGAGCTTGAGTGTCAAGAGGAATCTGCCTCGTAGGCATCCGGGTCATCCGTGAGCTCGATGTCTGGTGGCAGTGCTGGTAGGGCAAGGCTCAGCTTTTTCATCAGGGTGCGGTGATTCCTCAAAGCTTCGCCTGCTCGTGATAGGTTACTGACAAGGACATCCGTGCGGCGTTTATGTATCCTGCGGACTTCTGGCTCTTCATCGGCGGCTGCTGGGTCTGCTATTCGCGTCAATTGTGCCATGACATCTTCCCGAACGTATCTGTAGCGCCGTACTAATGTTCCATGACGCTGGTAAGTCTGGACTATGTCGCGCGCTGATTCCCACTCCAGGACTGCACTCTTGTAGTCATCGGGCTCATCAAGCCCAGCCATGTCGGGTGTGGGTCGCGTATCCCCCATGAACCATCTGGCGGCGTAAAAGGTGCCGCAGTCTTGTCGAGGTGAAGTGCGTACCGCAAGTTCCTTACCGACCGGGTAGATCAAGAGAATGGGCGGCACGTTCAATGCCATTGCGATAATGATTACCTCCGGCACCGTAATGCTGCCTCGCCTGCCAGTTTCAATGTTGGCAATGATATTTCGAGGGATCGGGTAGCCAATGGATGCGCAACGCTCGGATAGCTGTTGGGCGCTAAGGCCGCGCACATTCCGCCAGTTGCGAATCTGTGTAGCGATAGTTTGGTTCGTCTCTGCGGCCCACGAAGCAATTCGGTCTGAATGCAGGCCGCGACTACGGGGAGCGATCTCGGCGAAACTGTCCGTATCGTATCCGGCGGATCCGTGGGGTTGTTGTGTCACCTTGACACAGTAACCGGTCGGATGTAGTGGATCAACGCAGGAAACGCGCAGGAACCTCCGGACCCCGTTCCGCAGCCACGCGAAGGGGAGTTGCAGAGCGCGCGCGATGGGTGGGATGATCAGTCGATCTGGTCCCTGGGGGGCCGAATGTCGAGTTCAGGGGGGGTGGTTTCACGGCGGTGCTCCCACCAGGAACGCCCTGGAGCTAGCGGGCTCCAGGATGGGTGACCGTTGCACCAGGTATGTGGTTGGCGTGTGGCACGTCGACCCGTCCGGGCGGTCGCCATTGCATGATCAACGGGGCAATGCTAGCGCAAGCCCCTAGAAGAAGCGCGATGGCGCAGCAGTAAGCTTGCTCACCACTGCGCCATCGCCAACAAAATCCGAACCCGCAGGACCGCTCCTGAGAAAAGTTGATCCTGTTGGGCTCAGCAGCCCGTCCATCCGGGCGCACATGCACTTGGTGGCTGCGGTTCACGTCCGTGCGCCGCAGCGCACCTTGTTGCATGTGTGCAACACCGTACAACAGTACGCGCATCCTGTGCCACCTTCAGGTGGCTGACCAGGGATCGCACGTACAGCTGTCGGATCTAGGTGGACGGGCGGAAGGGAACTTCGACATGTCCACCTATCGATCCGAAGGTTCGCCGGACGCCGCGTTGCTGGCCTCGTCGGCCGAGCCTTCCAACGCCAACCTGAACGCAGTCGCGGACCCGGTGTACCTCTGGGGTCGGGCCGCCGACGAGTACAACGAAATCTGGGCTGAGTTCAGCAAGGAGGTCTTCTTCCAGAGCGACCCGGAGCGCTGTGAGCACAACTGGCCGCCGTTGGACGAGGACGATCCCCGATGCCTGGGCTGTGGTTTGAACTACGCGGAGTGGTCTAGCTAGTTCAAGGGACGGGGTGGCTGGTGTTCTTGGTGTACCGGCCGCCCCGTTTCGTGTTCAACGCGCAGGCTGCCGGCCTTGCGCTCATGATGGACACATCGCAGGCGGCCTGCTCTGCTGGGCGTC
Source organism: Micromonospora sp. WMMB482 (assembly GCF_019038635.1). Lineage (NCBI taxonomy): Bacteria > Bacillati > Actinomycetota > Actinomycetes > Micromonosporales > Micromonosporaceae > Micromonospora > Micromonospora sp. WMMB482. Next base: position 4,162,132 of record NZ_JAHOPD010000020.1, read on the forward strand.
CGTTCAGTCCTTCGGCGTAGTACGGCTCGTCGGTCCTCCCTGGGCACCTGGGGTGCTCCGGTGATGGCGAGGCTGCCGGACTCGAGACCGCGGTCCTCCCCGCGCACGTGGGGGCATCTAGCCGGTGCAGAAGGCCGCGCGGTGCTGCTGGCTCGGGCACCTCAGCGGAGGCGCGGCCACGCCGTACTCGTCAGGAAAGTCTTGGCGAATCCCCCGAGAAGTAGGCGCCCTGAAACAGGTCCTTACGGGCGATTTCCAGGTTGGGTGCGGCCGTGTCCAGCACCCGCGCGAGATCGTTACAGCCGCAGTCATGGACACCGTGCGCTTCGACCACTGATCTCCTGATCGAGATTCAGCAGCGCCTTCGACGCCTTGCGAAGTCCGGCCTCCCGGCGGCATCCTCGGGGGATCTCGTCAAGATCAGACATGCGCGTCTTTCGTGGCCGCGCGGAGTCAGCCTACGGCTTCTTGCGAGGGGTTTTCCGAGTAGCCAACGGTCACGACGTGGTGCCTCCCGGTTCCGGGGTTGTCGAGGGACCGATAACGATCATGTAACGGGCGCGAACCTTTTGCCAGGCGTCACTGCTCTCTCTCGGCATCGGCCCGCCGGGGCCAGGGGAGGACGTCGGATGAAGCTGGTGTGGAGGCGGGCGACGGAGGCCCGTGGGCTGCTGCTCGCCGCCGCTGTCGCGGCACTCGTCGCGGTCGCGCTCGTCACCGGGCTCTCCGACTACAACCGCCGGGCGGTCTCCGCGGGCGCCCGCGCCGTGCTCGACGCCGCCCCGGCCGAGGAGCGCAGCCTGCTTATCAGCGGCTCCGGTGGCGCCGATGCCGCCGCGTTCGCCGAGCGGGACCGGGCGGTACGGGACCAGTTCGCGAACGGGCTCGGCGGCGCCCCGGTCACCGTGGCCGCGACCCGCTCCGGGATCGGGCGGGAGCTGACCGGTGACGTGGGCGCCGCCCGTACCGACGACGACCCGATGTTCGCCAACCTGGCCACGCTCGACGACCTTCCGGCGCACGCCGAACTGGCCGCCGGGGCGTGGCCGGTGCCCGGCAGCAACCCGTTGCAGGTGACGGTGCCGGAGAAGGTGGCCGCGCAGCTCAGCCTGGAGGTCGGGGAGCGGGTGCCGCTGTACGACCGGGGCGCGGAACGCGCCGGCACCGTGGCGGTCGTCGGCACGTGGCGCCCACGGGACGCGTCCGAGGCGTACTGGCGTCTCGCCCCCGGGGTGGGGGAGAGCCAGGGCGACGCGGAGATCACCTCGTACGGGCCGTTCGCGCTCGACCCGGCCGACTTCGCCCGCACCTTCCCGGGCTCCACCTCGGCGGCCTGGGTGGTCGACCCCGACCTGGTGGCGGTCGAACCGGCCCGGCTGCCCGCCGTGACCACGGCGCTGGACGAGATCACCGGGAAGCTGCCCGAGGCCACCGGCCTGGGCTCCTCCACCCAGCAGGTCAGCCACCTGGACCGGCTCGTCGACCGGCTCAGCCGGGCCGACCTGGTGGGCCGGTCCGCGCTGCTCACCCCGCTGCTGCTGATCGTGGTGCTCGGCGGGTACGCGCTGGTGCTGGTGGCCGCGCTGCTCAACGAGGACCGGCGGGCGCAGACCGCGCTGCTACGGGCCCGGGGCGCCGCCCGGGGGCAGATCGCCGGGCTGGCCGTACGCGAGGCGACGCTCGTGGTGGCGCCGGCGCTGCTGCTGGCCCCGGCGCTGACCGGGCAGGCGATCCACTACCTGGGCGCGGACCTGGGGCTGGCCGGCGGCGACCTCGCCCGGGTGTGGGCGGTCGCGGTCGGCGCGGCGGTGGGCTGCCTGCTCGCCATGGTGCTGCCGGCGATGCGCCGGGCCGGCACGTACGTCGCGGACATGGCCGCCCGGTCCCGCCCCTCGCGCGGGGCGGCGGTGCAGCAGGCGAGCGTGGACGTGGCGCTGGTGGCGCTCGCCGTGCTCGCCTGGACCCAGCTGCGGCAGTACTCCTCGCCGCTGGCCGGCGCGAACGGCAGCCTCGGCATCGACCCGCTGCTCGCCGCCGCGCCCACCATCGGCGTGCTGGCCGGTGCGGTGATCGCGCTGCGGCTGCTGCCCCCGACCACCCGGATCGCGGAACGCTTCGTCGACCGGCGGACGTGGAACGCCACCATGTTCGGCATGTGGCAGGCGGGCCGCCGCCCGCACGCCGGGCCGGTGCTGCTGCTCGCGCTCGCCGTCGGCGGCAGCACGCTCGCCTGGTCGCTGGTCGCCTCCTGGGAACGCTCGCAGCGCGACCAGGCCCAGCACACGGTCGGTGCGGACCTGCGGCTGATCGAGCGCAACGGCGCCGCCCCGGCCGACCGGGCCGCCGCGCTCGCCGCCGTGCCCGGCCTGGACCGGGTGCTGCCCGCCTGGCGCGACGACGCGCGCCTGGGCCGCGAGGCCCGGCAGGCGACGGTGGTGGCGGTGGACGCCGCCGCCGCGAAAGGCATGATCCGGCTGGACGACGCCGACAGCGGCGCGTCCACCGGGGCCCTGCTGGACCGGCTCGCCGAGGGCCGGGCCGCGCCGGTCGGCGGTGTCCTGCCCGCCGGGGCGAAGACGCTGTCGGGCACCGTCCGTACGCCGGTCGAGAGCATGTTCGACACGCCCCGGGTGGTGGTGACCGCGCTGCTCACCACCGACGCGGGGGCCACCTGGCGGGTCCGGCTGGCCGAGGCCGGCGGCGAGGGACGGCCGGTGCGCTTCTCCGTGCCGCTGCCGGACACCGGCGGCGTCCCGCTGCGCCTGGCCGGCTTCGAGGCCGACGGCGGCGACGCGACCGGCAGCTCCTACCGGCTGCTGCTGGACGAGTTGCGGCTCACCGACGCCTCCGGAGCGGCCCTGCCGGTGCCGGTGGAGGGGGCCTGGCGGGTGATCGACCCGGGCAGCGGCCCGCGCCGGGACGCGCGGGCGACCCCCACCCGGGTGGACGCGACGCAGAGCTTCGATGTGCCCGAAGGGCTGTTGCAGTTCGCCAGCACACCCTCGTCCCGGTTCGCCGTGGTGCCCCGGACCGAGGATCGGCCGGTGCCGGTGCTGATCACGCCGGGGGTCGCCGCCGCGCTGAGCGTGCAGACCGGTGACACCGTCAAGCTGTCCGTCGCCGAGGTGACCCTGGAGGTCACGGTGGCCGGCCAGGTCGCCGCGATCCCCGGCACCACCGGCGACGGCGTGCTGCTGGACCTGCCCACCGCCACCACGCAGCTGCTGGAACGCAGCGGCGGCGTCCGGCCGGTCGCCGAATGGTGGCTGGACACCACCCCCGGCGGGCACACCGCCGCAGCCGATGCGCTCGCCTCGACCGGCGGCACTGTCCTGCTGGACCGGCGGGCGGTGGCCGCGGAGGCGGCCGAGGATCCGTACTGGCAGGGTGCGCGCACCGGCCTGCTGGCCGCCGCGCTCGGCTCGGTGCTGCTGGCCCTGGTCGGCCTGGCGGTCGACGTCTGGGCCACCACCCGGCGCCGGCTCACCGAACTGGCCGTGCTCAACACGCTCGGCGCGAACACCCGGCTGCTGGCCCGCGCGTACCTCGCCGAGCAGACGTTCCTGGCCGCGATCGGCGTCGGCGTCGGGTTGCTCGTCGGCGCCCTCGTCGCGGCCACCATGGTGCCGCTGGTGATCCTCACCCCGGCCGCCGGACGGCCGGTGCCCGAGGCGGCCTTCACCGTCCCGTGGGTGCCGATCGGGACGACAGCCGCCGGGCTGCTGCTCGCCGCGCTCGCCTTCGCCGCTCTCATCACCACCGGCATCCGCCAGCGGGTCGCCGCCGTGCAGCTCCGGATCGGAGGAGAACGATGAGCCTTCCTGGTGCCGCGCGCCGGGTCCGCGCATACGGGGGGCAGTTCCTGCTGCTCGCCGTCCTGACCCTGGTGACCGCGCTGCTGATCACCGGGGTGCCGCGGGTCGCCGACCGGCTGACCGGGCAGGGGCTCACCGAGTACGTCGCCGGGCAGCCGGTGGCCCGCCGCGACCTCAGGTACAGCACCGCGCCGACCGTGTTCCCGCCGTCGACCAGGACCGCGGTGACCGATCAGGCGGCCGAGCTGACGCGGATCGAAGATGCGATGCCCGGCGTCGTCCGGGACAACATCGGCCAGCGCTGGTACGTCGCCCAGACGGTGGCCGGACGGCTGCGCGGCCCGACGCTGGCCCCCGAGAAGGGGCTCATCGACGTCCACCTGCGCACCGGTACCGGCCTCGAGGAGGCGGCCACCCTGGTCGGCGGGCGGTGGCCGGAGAGCGGGACCACCCGGGCCGGCGCGATCGAGGTGACGCTCGCCGAGACGATCGCCGGCACGCTCGGCGTGCAGACCGGCGACCGGTTCCAGCTCCTGATCCTCGACCAGGACGACAACGTGCTGAAGTCCCGCCCGGTCGAACTGGTCGGCGTGTGGCGGCCGAACGACGCGGCCGACGGAGCCTGGGACACACTGCCGTCGATGCTGAAGCTCACCCCGCCGGAGGGCGACGGCGAACCGTTCGTGGGCGTCGCCTACACCGCCGCCGGCGGGGTCGACGACGCCGTCGCGACCGGCTGGCCGGTGAGCTTCGGCTGGCGGTACCGGGTCGCCCCGGAACGGCTCGAAGCGCGCCGGCTCGACGAGCTGATCGCCGGTCTCGACGGGCTGGATCGCAGCCGTCCCGCCGCGGCGACGCTCAGCCAGGGCGTGGACATCCCGCTGCGGCGCTTCGCCGACTCGCTGGCCGCCGCGCAGACCCTGCTCGCGGTCATCGCGGCCGGGCTGCTCGCCACGCTGGCCGGGCTGACGCTGCTGGCCGCCCGGCTGGCCGCGCGCCGCCGCCGCGCCGAGTTCCACCTGATCCGGGCGCGCGGCGGCTCGACCGGCGCGGTGCTGCGCCGCGGCCTGGCCGAGTCGCTGCTGGTACTGCCGGCCGCGGCCGGGGTCGGCTGGCTGCTCGGCGGGTTGCTGCCCGGCTCCGGGGCGTCGTGGCGCTGGGTGCTGATCGCCGGGCTCCTGGCCACGCTGCTGCCGCCGCTCGCCGCGCTCGCGGCCGGCCGCCGCGCCGGTGGCCGCTCCGACCTGGGCGGCCGGTCGCCCGCCGTCCGGCTCACCGTCGAGGTGGTAGTGCTCGGGCTCGCCGTGCTCGGCGCGTTCCTGCTGCGCCGCCGCGGGCTCACCGCCGGTTCGGTGGACCCGCTGCTGGTCTCCGTGCCGGTGCTGCTGTCGATCGCGGCGGCGCTGCTGGCGCTGCGCGCGTACCCCTGGCCGTTGCGGCTGGTCAGCCGCCTCGCCGCCCGGGCGCGCGGCAGCGTCGCGTTTCTCGGCACCGCCCGTGCGGGCCGGGCCGCGAGCACCGGGCCGCTGGTCGTCGTGGTGCTGGCCGTCGCCACCGCCGCGTTCTGCGGCGTGGTGGCGACCGGCATCGAGACCGGCCGGGACACCGCCGCCGCCCAGGCCGTGCCGGGTGACCTGCTGGTACGCGGGGAGCGCTTCACGCCGGACACGGCGGACCAGTTGGCCGCGCTGCCCGGGGTACGCGCAGTCGCGCCGGTGCTGACCATTCCGGCCGAACGCCCGTACGCCGACCGGGCCGGCCGCCCCGCCCCGATCACCGAGATGCGCGTGGTGCTCGTGGACGGCGAGCGGTTCGCCGACGTGGCACGGCAGGCGGGCGTACCGGTGAGCGTGCCCGGCCCGTTGCGGGCCCGCGCCGACGGGAGCACGCCGCTGCCGGCGCTGGTGTCCCCGGCGGTGGCCGGGGAACTGGCCGACGCCGGGCTCGCCGACGCGCAGGGTGACCGGCCCGCCTGGCTGGACGTGCAGGGCAACCGGCTGCCGGTGCGGACCGCCGCCACAGTCGACGACTTCGCGCTCGTGGGCGAGGGCGTACGCCGATTCGTGGTGCTGCCGTGGCCGGCGTTGCCGGCCGACGCCCCGCACCAGCTCGCGCCCACCGGTTTCGTGCTCGCCGGGTCCGGTGTGGACGCGGCCGAGGTGGACCGGGTGGCGCGGGACGGGCAGCGGCGGTACCTGCGCATCGGCGGGGTCGACGCCGGGGACAAGGCCCGCGCGCCGGAGGTGACGACCCGTTCGGCGGTGCGCGCCGACCTGGGCGGCACCGGCGTGAACGGCCTGCTGGTGTTCGGCTTTGTGCTCGGCGCGGGGGGCGGTGCCGCGCTGGGGCTGCTCGGGCTCGCGCTCGCGGTGCTCGCCGGGGCCCGCTCGCGCGGGCAGGTGCTGTCCCGGCTGCGCACCATGGGCCTGTCCCGCCGGCAGTGGCGCGGACTGCTGATGGTGGAGCTGACACCGCTGGTGCTGGTGTCGGTGCTCACCGGAGCGGTGGTCGGCGCGTTGCTGCCGCTGCTGCTCACGCCGGTGCTCGGCCTGCCCGCCTTCACCGGGGGCGTGGACGTACGCCCCGGTTTCGAACCCGGCCTGGTGGCCGGGGTGTCGGTCCTGGCCATGCTGGCCCTCGGCTTCGCGATCACCGTGGAAGCCGTGAACAACCGCCGGTTGCGCCTCGGTGAGGTGCTGCGGCTCGGAGAGGAGAGCTGACATGACCGCGACCGCTTCCGGCCATCCGGGCCCGGCGCGTCTCACGCCGGGCGGCGAACCGTCGCCCGCCGTGCCGGATCTGGCGTCGCTGCAACAGCGGGCCGCCCAGCGCGCCGCCGAACGGGCCGGCGGGCGCGACCGGCTGCGCGGGCACATCGTCTGCGACGGCCTGGTGCGCATCTTCAAGACCGAGGGCGTCGAGGTCGTCGCGCTCCAGGGCCTCGACCTGGTGATCGACCGGGGCGAGCTGGTCGCGATCGTCGGCGCCTCCGGCTCCGGCAAGTCGACGCTGCTGAACATCCTCTCCGGCCTGGACACCCCGACCGCCGGTATCGCCCGGGTCGCCGACTACGACCTGCTGTCGCTGTCGAACAAGCGGCGGCTCGCGTACCGGCGCGACGTGGTCGGGTTCATCTGGCAGCAGACCGGCCGCAACCTGCTGCCGTACCTGACCGCGCTGGAAAACGTGGAACTGCCGATGAAGCTGGCCGGACGGGCCGGCGGCGGGCGCAAGCGGCGGGAACGGGCCCGTGAGCTGCTGGACATGGTGGGCGTCGGCTACTGCGCGGACCGCCGGCCGGGCCAGATGAGCGGCGGCGAGCAGCAGCGCTGCGCGGTCGCCGTGGCGGTCGCCAACGATCCGGAGATCCTCTTCGCCGACGAGCCGACGGGCGAGCTGGACGAGGCCACCGGCGCCGAGGTCTTCGCCGCGCTGCGCACCATCAACGCCGAACTGGGGGTCACCATCGTGGTGGTCACCCACGACCAGGCCGTGGCCGGGCAGGTCCGCCGTACCGTCGCGATCCGCGACGGCCGGACCGCCTCCGAGGTACGCCGGACCGCGCGCGTCACCGCCGACGGCGGCACCGAGATGGTCAGCGAGGAGTACGCGGTGCTGGACCGCACCGGCCGGATGCAGCTGCCGGCGCAGTTCGTGGAGGCGCTGTCCCTGCGCGACCGGGTCCGGCTCAACCTGGCACCCGACCACGTCGAGGTGCGCCCCGGCGACCGGGCGCACGGCGAGGAGAGTGAGTGATGACCGACCAGACAGTGGCGCTGTCGGCCGTGCCGGCGGCGGCCGTCGAGGACGTGGTCCGGGTCGAGGGAGTGAGCCGCACCTTCGGCAAGGGGGAGCACGCCGTCCACGCCGTGCGGGACGTCTCGTTCACGGCGGGACGCGGCGAGTTGGTCGCCGTCCGGGGCCGCTCCGGCGCCGGCAAGACCACGCTGCTGAACCTGATCGGCGGCCTGGACCGGCCGGACGCCGGGCGGATCCGGGTGGCCGGGCACGACGTCACCGCCGCCGGTGAGCGGGAGCTGCTGTCGTTGCGGCGGGGCACCATCGGGTTCGTGTTCCAGACGTTCGGCCTGGTGCCGATCCTGTCCGCGGCGGAGAACGTCGGGGTGCCGCTGCGGCTGGCCAAGGTGCCGGCGGCCGAGCGGGAGCAGCGGGTCGCGGTGCTGCTGGAACTGGTGGGGCTGGGCGGGCATGCGGCGCAGCGCCCGTACGAGCTGTCCGGCGGCCAGCAGCAGCGCGTGGCGGTGGCCCGGGCGCTGGCGAACGAGCCGGACCTGCTGATCGCCGACGAGCCGACCGGTCAGCTCGACTCCGAGACCGGGCGGTCGATCATGGACCTGCTCCGGGCGGTGGTGCACGCCCGGGGCATGACCGCGCTGGTCGCCACGCACGACCCGGCGCTCATCGAGCTGGCCGACCGTACGCTCACGCTGCGCGACGGCCGGCTGGTGCCGGAGGACTGATCCCGGTGACCGGGCTGTCGCCGTCGCCGTCGCCGTCGCCGTCGCTGTCGCCGGCGGCGGCCCGGTCACCGGGGCCGGATGGTGGCCCGGTGCTCGGCGCTGGGTGGCTGCCGGGTCAGAGCGCCAGCTTCATGCCCTCGTGGCTGGCGACGAAGCCCAGGTCGCGGTAGAACCGGTGCGCGTCGGCGCGCTGCTTGTCGGTGGTGAGCTGCACCAGGGCGCAGCCGCGCTCCCGGGCCTGGTCGATCGCCCAGCGCATCATCGTCCGGCCCAGCCCGCGGCCGCGCCGGTCGGAGCGGACCCGCACCGCCTCGATCAGGCACCGTTGCGCGCCGTGCCGGCCCAGCCCCGGGATGTACGTGAGCTGGAAGCAGCCGACCAGCTCCCCGCCGTCGTCGGCGACGATCATCTGGTTGCGCGGGTCGGCGTCCAGGTCGGCGAAGGCCCGCTCGTACGCCTCGTCCACCTCGGGCAGGTCGCGGGTGCGGCCCAGCACGTCGTCGGCGAGCAGCGCGAGCACGGCGGGCAGGTCGGCGCGAACCGCCTCCCGGAAGATCACCTCGGTCACCCGGCCAGCCTGGCACAGCGCCTCGCCCCGCTGTGGCCGGGGCGGCGTCCCGCCCCGCCGCCCGCGCGCCGTCACCGGCGCCTGGACCCGGCCGCGCCGTCACCGGGCGGGGCAGCGCAGCCCCTCCCGGGGGACGGTCAGCGAGATCAGGTACGCGTCGACGGCCGACGTCACGCACGAGGTCTGCGGGTAGGCGGTGTGCCCCTCGCCCTCCCAGGTCAGCACGCGCCCGACACCGAGCATGGACGCGAGCGCGGGGGTCTGCTCGTACGGCGTGGCCGGGTCACCGGTCGTGCCGACCACCAGGATCGGCGGGGCGCCGTCCGCCCGGCCGGTCGGGTAGGGATCCCGCTCGCCGGGCCACTCCACGCAGCCCAGCATCCCCACCGCCAGCGCGGGACCGAACAGCGGGTACTTCTGCCGCCACTGCGACTGCAACGAGCGGACCTGCTCGCGGGTCGGCTTCTCGGTCTCGTCGGCGCAGTTGACCGCCAGGTTGGCGTCGAACAGGTTCGAGTAGTGCCCGTCGGGCTCGCGTCCCGCGTACGCGTCGGCCAGCTTGAACACGCCGTCCGGGTCGCCGCTCTGCAGGTCGTCGATCGCCCGGGCCAGCTCCTGCCAGCCCTGCTCGGTGTAGAGCGACGAGATCACCGCGTAGAAGACCCATCCGGCGGTGGCCTCGCGGCCGTCCTGCGCGCGTACCGGGGAGGCCTTCGCCTTGGCGATCGCATCGGTGACCGCGCCCCGGGCGTCCGGGGCGATCGGGCAGCGACCCGCGTTCGCCGCGCACCACCTGGCGAAGTTGTCGAACGCCCGCTCGAAGCCCTTGGCCTGGCTCTCCGACCCGGCGATCAGCTTCTGCCGCGGGTCGACCGCGCCGTCGAGCACCAGGGCGCGCACGCGCTGCGGGTAGAGCTGCGCGTAGGTGGCGCCGAGCAGCGTCCCGTAGGAGTAGCCGAGGTAGGTCAGCTTGTCGTCGCCGACCGCCGCGCGGACCGCGTCCATGTCCCGCGCCGCCTGCTCGGTGCCGTAGAGCTGGAGCTGGTCGCCGTACTTCGCGCCGCACCGCTCGCCGATGCGCCGGTTGAGGCCGACGAAGCCGTCGAACGACGCCTGGCTCTCCGGGTCGGGGTCGTAGCCGAAGCTGGCGTCCAGGTCGGCGTCGGAGATGCATTTGACCGGGCTGGACCGGGCCACCCCGCGCGGGTCGAAGCCGACGATGTCGAACCGGTCGGTGATCGCCGTCGGCAGGCCGCCGAACGCCGGCCCGAAGGACAGGTAGACGGCGGTGTCGACGCCTGATGCCCCCGGACCGCCCGGGTTGATCACCAGCGAGCCGATCCGGTCACGCTGCTTGGTCGAGCGGGCCCGGATCAGCGCGATCTCGAACGTCTCCCCGGTGCCCGGCCCGGCGGTCGCGCCGGTGGTGGCCCCGCTGCCCCAGTTGCGCGGTACGGCGATCCGGGCGCAGTCGTAACGCATGTCCGCCGCGCCCCGGCCGACCAGCTCGTCGGGCACCTCCGGGCAGGCCCGCCACTGCGGGGCGGTGCCCGGCGGAGCGGCCTCGCCCTCGCTCTCGGCGCGCGGGGCGAACGCCGGCAGCGTGCACCCGGCGGTGAGCACCACCGCCGCGACGAACGCGGCCAGGACGGGCCGGAACCGGCGGGGCCGGTCGGGGAAGCGGGTCACGCGGGCGCCCTCCATGATCGTGTCGACCGTCAGGCTACGCCCGGCCGCGGGTGTCACCGGCCGTCGCCGCCGGATCGCCGCGCAGCACCTCGTCGACGTCGTAGCGGATCGGGCGGTCGAGCTGGCCGTAGGCGCAGGAGCGGGGATCGCGGTCGGGTCGCCAGCGCAGGAACCGGGCGGTGTGCCGCAGCCGGTCGCCCTCCATGGCGTCGTACGCCACCTCGACCACCAGCGCCGGACGCAGCGGCTCCCACTCCAGGTTCTTGCCGCCGGTCCACCGGCTCACCCCGCCCGGGATGCGCTGACCCCGCTCGTGGTCGCCGTGCACCCACGGGTGCTCGCCGCCGACGTCGCGGTAGGGCTCCAGCTCGTCGAGCAGCTCCTTGCGGCGGGCCATGGTGAACGAGGAGCTGACGCCGATGTGGTGCAGCACGCCGTCGTCGTCGTAGAGGCCGAGCAGCAGCGAGCCGACCACCGGACCGGACTTGTGCCAGCGGAAACCGGCCACCACCGCGTCCATCGTGCGCGCGTGCTTGACCTTGGACATGAGCCGCTTGCCCGGCTCGTACGGCAGGTCGGCCGGCTTGACGATCAGCCCGTCCAGCCCGGCTCCCTCGAACACGTCGAACCAGCGGCGGGCCGTCTCCGGGTCGGTGGTCACCTGCGTGACGTGCACCGGCGGGCGCACCCCGGACAACGCCTGCTCCAGCCGCTCCCGGCGCCGGGGGTAGGGCTGATCGACGAGCAGTTCGTCGTCGATCGCCAGCAGGTCGAACGCGACGAAGTCGGCCGGGGTGGTCTCGGCCAGCAGCTTCACCCGGGAGGCGGCCGGATGGATCCGCTGGGCCAGCAGCTCGAAGTCGAGCCGCGGCTGGCCACCCGGGCCGTCCCGGCGGATCACGATCAGCTCGCCGTCGACCGCGCACCGGGGCGGGAGCTGCCGGCGGGCCTGCTCGACCACCTCCGGGAAGTAGCGTGTCATCGACTTGCCGCCCCGGCTGGCCAGCTCGACCTCGTCGCCGTCGCGGAAGACGATGCAGCGGAAACCGTCCCACTTCGGCTCGTAGGTCAGGCCGTGATCGGTGGGCAGCTCGGACACGCTCTTGGCCAGCATCGGCTCGACCGGAGGGTTGATCGGCAGGTCCACGGCGACCAGTCAACCAGACCCCACCGACAGTGGTGAGGCAGATCACCGCCGGTGGCCGGGTGGCGTGTCCCGTCCCGGCCGCGTACGTCACCGCCGCCCGAATGGTGGAACCGCAGGTCAGAGCTACCGTCGCGGCGTGCCGGAGTGGAGTTGCGGATGCTGCGGGCGCTGGCGGGTCAGCGTCGAGCTGATCCGTGGCCGGTACCGCTACCGGCTGGCGCACCGCTACCCGCCCGAGCGCGGCGGCGGGGCGAACGTCCTCGGCGAGGTCGGCTCGGTCACCGAGCTGGAACGCCTGCTGAAGCGGTACGCCCCGGTCACCCTGGCCGACCTCCGCGAAGCCGCCTGACCCCCCGCGCCGCCTGACCCCCCGCGCCGGCTGACCCCCGCGCCGCCTGACCCGGGCTGGCCGACGGCCGGGCGGCCGGGCCACCAGCCCAGGCGTCTCCGCCGCCCTGCGAACCGCCGATCTTGGAGTTGTGTTGCCGCGCAAAGGCGGCGAGCCGGACATCCTGGGCGCCACAACTCCAAGGTCGCAGAGGTTTCGGGGCGGCGCGGGCGGGAGCTCCTCGTTCGGCTTGTTGCTGCGTCGAGCGCCGCCCATCGGGCGAGACCGGCGTTCCGCGAGGTGGGATCGGTGGAGATCTTGGTAGGAAAGGGCCCCTATGGGGGCCGTTTGGTACCAAGATCTCTCGGAGCCGGGAGCCCTTGACAACCCCACTCACAGATCGACGGGCGAGGGCGCGCGGGGTGAGGGACGGGGCGCGGGGCGGTGGCGGAGCGGGGCTCGGGGTTAGCCTGGGCGGACCGTCCACGGGGGAGGAACGCGAATGCGGTTCGTCGAGTCCGTCGAGATCGCCGCCGACGTCGACCGGGTCTGGGAGGTGCAGAGCGACGTCGACAGCTGGCCCGAGTGGACACCGTCGGTCACCGCCGCCCGCCGCCTGGAACCCGGTCCGCTGGCGCTCGGGTCGACCGCCCGGCTGGAGCAGCCGCGCCTGCGTCCGGCGGTGTGGCGGGTCACCGAGATCGAGCCGCCGCACTCGTTCGTCTGGGAGTCGGCGGGCCCCGGTGTGCGCAGCCGGGGTGAGCACCGGCTGGTGCCGCTGGCGGACGGGCGCACCCGGGCCGAGCTGGCCCTGGTGCAGACCGGGCCGCTGGCCGGGCTGATCGGGTTGCTGGCCGGGTCGATGATGCGCCGCTACCTGCGGCAGGAGGCGGACGGGCTCAGGCGCCGCTGCGAGGCCCGCTGACCGGCGCCGGAGCGGACGCTCAGGCTCCGCCGGGAGACCCGGGGGCTGTCTTCTCCAGCACGGCGAGGCGGTTGCCGTTCTCGTCCGGCCGGTGCGACACGACCCGGTAGCCGCGGCCCGCGTACAGGGACAGGTTCGCCGCGCTGTCCGCGCCGGTGAACAGCGCGAACCGGGTCACCCGGTGCGCGCAGGCGTGCTCGACGGCGTCCAGCAGCCGCCCGCCGACGCCCCGGCCCTGCTGGTCGGGCGCGACCGAGAGGCGGCCCACGTGGGCGGTCTCGCCGTCGAGGCGGGCGCGGACCGAGCCGACCAGGCGGGTGCCGCTCCGGGCGGCGAGCACCACGTCCGGCCCGGCCAGCGCCGCCCGTACCTCGTCCAGCGTCTCGGTCAGCGGGGGCAGGAACACGTCCCGGTAGCGCTGCGCCTCCACCAGGTACGCGGCACGCTGCACGGTGAGGATCTCCCCGGCGTCGGCGAGGTCGGCGGGAGCGATGGTCACGTCGGTCACCGGCTCAGCTCACCACAGCGCTCCCGGGCGGCCGTACCCTGGCAGGGGTGTTCCCGTGACCGAGGAGGTGACCGGCGTGCCGGAGCTGACGTACCCGGAGGTGGGCGCGACCCGCGACGGCGGCCTGCCGGCCGGTTACCACCACCTGCGCCACCGGGTCCGGTTGCCGGACGGCGGTTTCCCGGTGGCGGCGGACGCGGTGCTCGGCTGGCGGCTGCACCGCGCGGCCGGCGTGGTGATGCGGACGGACGCGCCGCGTGCCGCGCCCGGGGTACGTGTCACGCCGGGGCTCGGTGCCGGCCCGCTGCGGCTGTGGGGGCCGACCGAGGTGGTCTGGACGGTGGACGAGCCGGACCGGGCCGGGTTCGGCTACGGCACGCTTCCCGGGCACCCGGAGGTCGGTGAGGAGGCGTTCGTGGTGACCAGGGGCGCCGACGGCGTCTGGTTCGAGGTGACCGCGTTCAGCCGCCCGGCCCACTGGTACGTGCGGGCCGGCGGGCCGGTCGTGCTCGGCTTCCAGCGGGCGTACGCCTGGTGGCTGGGGCGGACGCTGCGGCGGCTGTGCCGGCGGCGCTGAGCGGTCAGTAGCGGGCGAAGGAACGGATCGGGGCGCGCGGGCCGTACTTCGGGGCCTGCACGCCTGCCGCCTCCAGCAGCACGCACACCCGGCCGCGGTGCCCCCGGAACGGCTCCAGCAGCGCCAGCATCCGGGCGTCGTCGCCGCGCGGCTCCCCGGCCAGCGCCCAGGCCACGGTGTTCGGCACGTGGTAGTCGCCGACGCTGACCGCGTCCGGATCCCCGTACGCGATCCGCACCACCTCGGCGGCGGTCCACGGCCCGATGCCGGGGATCGCGGTGAGCCGCCGGGTCGCCTCCGCCGAGTCGGCGCAGCGTTCCAGCCGGTCCGCGACGGCTGCCGCGCGACGCAGCGTGTCGGCGCGCCGCTGCTCGACGCCGAACGGGTGGAACACCCAGTACGGCGTGGCCGCCACCGCGGCGGGCTCCGGCGGCAGCAGCAGTGGTTGCAGCGGGCCGGGCGCGGGCTCACGGAAGTGCCGGACGGTCGCCGCGTACGCCCGGTACGCCTCCTTGCCGGTGACCTTCTGCTCGAAGACCGCCCGCAGCAGCCGGGGGAAGATCTGGCCGGTGGCGGGCATCCGCAGCCCGTGGTGGGTGTGCGCCAGCCGGGCCACCAGCGGATGCGCGGCGGCGAGCGCGGCGAATCCGGTCAGGTCGTCGTGCAACCCGGCGATCCGGTCGGCCCGGTCGACCACCCAGGCCGCGCCCGGGCCGTACCCCTCGGCGAGCAGCTCGCCGGCTTCCGGGCGCAGCGCCAGCGTGGCCGGGCCGTCCGGGGTGCGGGTGGCCCACCAGAAGGTGCCGGCGGCGATCCGCGCGCACGGGTCGTACGGGCTGAACGTGAGCGCCCGCACCGACGGGGCCAGGCGGTAGCCGGCCGGCGGGCGCAGCGTGCGGCGGGCGTCGGGCGAGGTCACAGGGGTCACTCTGCCACGCGGCCCGGCCGTGACGCCGGGCACGCCTGGCCGGGAGGCGGGCCGATGCCGGTGCGGCCCGCCTCCCGGGGTTCGCGACGGTGACCGGCCGCGCCCTCCCCGGCGGCGACCGGTCACCGTGTCCCTGGTGCGTCAGTACGAGTAGTCCGAGCCGCCGCCGGAGCTGTCCGAGCTGCCCGCGGCGGGCGGCGCGACCGGCTTGGGCGTGCCGGTCGGCAGGCAGGTCAGGTTCTTCTTGCCGTTCGGGTCGACCACGAACCAGGTGCCGCCGACGCCCTGGCCCTTCCACTGGCCGGGCTTCTTGTCGCCGATGTAGCGGTAGACCGGCCAGCCGCCGATGGTGAGCTGCCGGGTGCCGTCCTGGCGGGTGATGGTGCCGACCTTGTCGTCGGAGACGCCGCGCAGCTGCGGGTTGCCGTCGGTGAGCGACGGCGGCCACACCTCGGCGCACTTGTCCACGCAGTTGGACTGCGGCGGGTCGTCGGAGTCCTTGTCGAACCGGTACAGCACCCAGCCGTCCTGGTCGGTGACGACGCGGCCCATCCGGGGCAGCTTCTTGCCGACCAGTTCGTCGGTGATCTTCACGTCGGACGGGGGCGCCTTGTCCGCGACCGGCGCCTCCTCGGGTGCCGCCGACGCCTCCGGTTCGGCCGCCGCGGTGGGTTCGGCCGCGGCGACGGCGACCGGCTCGGCCGCGCCCGAGTTCGCCCCGTTGTAGCCTGCGGGGGCGCAGGCCGTAAGTGCGACCATCGCGCTCGCGACGATGACGGTCGTCCGCTTGTGGTGTGCCACGTGCCCTCCTCGTTCTTGGCAGTTCGCCGAGTAGTACGGGCGCGGCACTGTCAAGGTTGAACCCGAAAAGGTGGCATATTTCACAGTGGACCGATTGAACCGACGGGCGTCGGCGTGCGTGCGTCAGCACGAGGGGGCCCGCCGGCCGGGACACGACACGACGGCGCCGGGTGGCCCAGCCACCCGGCGCCGTCGGCACACCCGGTCAGATGTCGTCCACCGTCACCAGCGGACTCGCCACGCCGTTCGCGTCGACCGACTGCACCTGGAGCTTGTCGATGTCGCGCAGCGGGGCCGAGGTGGACGCGCTCAGCTCCAGCGGAAGCTGGTTCTGGTTCGTCCCGTAGCCGCCGACCGGCACCGACCAGGTGGAGATCACCTCGCTCGTGGCGTTCTTGCGGACCACCACCAGCCGGCACGTGCGCGGCCCCGGCAGGCGGCTGAGCTGCACCGCGATCTGCGTGCCGTACTCCTTGCGGGCCAGCCACATCGTGGTCTGCACGCCGGTCGCCGGGTCGGTGGCGTTGTGCTGGTCGCCCTCGATCCCCTCTTTCCCGCCGACGCCCGGGTCGTTGGGGTCGCCCGGCTCGCCGCTCGGCGCCACCGTCGGCGCGCCCGGCGTCGGCACCGCCTGCGGCGGCGCCGGCTCGTCGCCGAGCATCCCGGCCGCCGCCGCGCTCACGCCGCCGAACACCACCACGGCCGCCGCTGTCGCCAGCAACTGCCGCACCCGGGTACGACGGCGGTCCCGCCGTACCGCCATCAGCGTCCGGTCCAGCAGCGCCGGATCGGTGTGCGTCTGCTCCAGCGCGGCCATCGCCTCGCCGTCGATGCCGGAGAGCAGCCCCACCACCGGGACCATCGTCTCCAGTTCCGCCGCGCAGGCCCAGCAGGTGGCCAGATGCTCCTCGAAGCGCTCCGCGTCCTGCGCGTCCAGCACGCCGAGCGCGTACGCGGCGACGTCCATGTGATCGGCCCGGCTCATTCGGTCACCCCCCTCTCCTGCAGAGCCGTGCGCAGCGCGCGCAGCGCGTAGTAGACCCGTGACTTGGCGGTACCGAGCGGGAGCCCCAGCTCCTCGGCCGCCTCCGGCACGGTGCGCCCCCGGAAGTACGTCGCCACCAGGATCTCCCGGTGCGACTGGCTCAGCGTACGCAGCGCGTCCGCCACGGTCATCGTGCGCAGCACCCGGTCGGTGCTGTCCGACTCGGCGAACATGGTCAGATCCCGGTCGTACGTCTCGGGCGGGCGGGCCTGCTCACTGCGGTGCTCGTCGATGGCGATCCGCCGGGCCACCGTGACCAGCCAGGGGCGCAGCGAGCCCTGGCCCTGCACACCGAGCCGGTGCGCGTTGCGCCAGGCCCGCAGCAGCGTCTCCTGCACGATGTCCTCGGCGCGTTGCCGGTCCCCGCCGGTCAGCCGCATCACGAACATCAGCAGCGGGCCGGCGTGCTCGGCGTACAGCAGGCGGATCAGCTGGTCGGAGTGGCTGGCCTCGGCGGAGGTCGCCTGGTGGCGTCCGGGAGCGGGTCGCGGCGGCACCGGGTCATTCTGGCGATCGGTGGACCGGGCGTCGACCCCCCGGCCCGAACGCGAGGCGCGCGAGTGTGGTTGTGCCCGGGCGAACATCCACTCGGGCCGCGCCACCTCGCCGTGCCAGCCGGCCGCCACCGCATGCATGCAGACCTCCGCTGTCCAATGACATCAGCCGGCCCCCCACGGGCATGGCCGCCCGGTGATACGCAGCGATCAGCCGATCGGATCAACGTTTGACCGAAAAGATTCCCGGCGGCGGGGGAGAGGAGTCGACGGCGTCCGCGTCGTGGACCACCGCCGCACCGCCGGTGAACCGGTCCAGCTCGGCGCCGGCCAGCACCCGGCCGGGGAACCAGTCGCCCGCCGCCCGCCGGGTCAGCTCCGGCACCGGCGGCTCCACCCGCGACGCCACCAGCACCAGGTTGCCGTAGCGCCGGCCGCGCAGCACCGCCGCGTCGCCGACCAGGCAGGCCCGCGGCAGCACGGTACGCACGGTCGCGACCTGCGCCCGCGCGTGCCGCAGCGGCGGGCCGTCGGCGACGTTCGCCAGGTAGCTGCCGCCGGGCGCGAGCACGCGGGCCACCTCGGCGGCGTACTCCACCGAGGTCAGATGCGCGGGGGTACGGGCACCGGCGAACACGTCGGCCACGATCACGTCGTACGCGCCGTCCCGGCTCGACGTCAGCGTCGCCCGCGCGTCGGCCACCCGGACCTTCAGGCGCGGATCCGATGGCCACGGCAGTTCGCGGCGGACCAGCTCGACCAGCGCGCCGTCCACCTCGGACACCCGCTGCGCCGAACCGGGCCGGGTGGCCTGCACGTAGCGGGGCAGGGTCAGCGCTCCGCCGCCCAGGTGCAGCACCCGCAGTGGCGCCCCGGCGGGCGCCACCAGGTCCAGTGCGGCGGCCAGCCGCCGGACGTACTCGAACTCCAGGTGCGCCGGGTCGGTCAGGTCCACATGCGACTGCGGCGCGCCGTCCAGCAGCAGCGTCCACGAGCCCGGACGATCGGCGTCCGGCACCAGCTCGGCCCGGCCGGTGTCGACGTCGGCCGTCACCCGGTCGGAGTCGCGTCGCCGGCCCATCAGCGCCGCATCCCGCGCGCCGCGGCGGTGAGCACCCGGTGCAGCAGCCGCGCGTCGCCGAGCATCCCGCGCAGCCGGCGTTCCAGCCCGGCGATCGGCACCAGGTTCTGCGGGGCGCGCGGATCCTTGTACGGGGTGGAGGCGAACCGGGGCAGCGTCACCAGCGACAGGTCGGCCAGCGCGATCGCCTCCGGCACGGTCAGGTCGGCCGAGCACTCCACCCGGACGACGCCCGCCCAGGGCGCGCCGGCGCGCACCGGCAGCCGCAGATACCACGACCAGCCGCCCCACGCCGTGCCCAGCCGGAACACCGGGCACCGCTCGCCCGGCGCCAGCCCGGTCACCACAGCCGTCAGCCGGGCGTCGAGGTACTGGCTGTGCTGCGTCTTGATGTACCCGAGCGTGCGCGGCAGGTTCCGCCGGCTGCGCAGCGGGCCGTCCACCACCAGCAGGTCGCCGTCGGTGCGTACCGCGTCGGACACGGCCACCTCCAGCGCGGTCAGCGGCGCCTGCACCGCCGCGGGCAGCTTGCTCAGCTCACCGGTGCCGCTGACCCGGTGCACCGGGTAACGGACCGAGCCGGCGACCACGTCCTGCGCCGACGGGCTCGCCGTGAACAGGCCACGGCCCACCCGGGAACCGGCCATCTCGGCGGCGCCCCGGTCCAGGTCGCAGCGGACCACACCGGCCGCGTACGAGGCGGCGATGCCGGGAAACGACCCGCCGTCCTCCTCCGCCGTCCAGACGCTGGCGTCGATCCGGCGTACCCCGTCGACGAGCAGCACCACGTCCGGCGCCCGCACGCCCGCGCGGGGGCCGATCGCCCGCCAGTCGGTGGCCGGCAGCTCGACGTCGGCGTCGACCTGGGCGCTGCTCGGCGCGGCCGGCCCGGACCCGCCCGCCGCCTCGAACGACGCGCCGTACGCCGGATCCCAGGCGTCGACGAAGAACGCCGGCGACGGCCCGGTCACGCGGCGCTCCGCCGGACAGTGCCGGTCACAGGCCGGTCCGTTCCACGCGGGCCGTCCGCGCGTCCTTGCGGACCTCGAACCGGACCGGGATGCGCTCGGCCAGCGCCGGCACGTGGGTGACCACGCCGACCATCCGGTCACCCCGGGCGGCCAGGTTCTCCAGCGTCGCCGCGACCGTGTCCAGTGTCGCCGCGTCCAGCGTGCCGAAACCCTCGTCCAGGACGATCGACTCCAGGCTCGCGGCGGTGGTGGACATGCCGGCGAGCTGCTCGGACAGCGCCAGCGCGAGCGCCAGCGACGCCTGGAACGTCTCCCCGCCGGACAGCGTGCGCACCCCACGCCGCAGCCCGGCGTCGTGGTGGTCGACCACGAAGAACTCACCCTTGTCGTGCACCAGGTCGTACTGCCCGCCGGACAGCTCCCGCAGGATCCGCGACGCGCCGTCGACGAGCAGGTCCAGCGCCTCGGTGAGCAGCCAGCGCTCGAAGTTGTTGGCCCGCAGGTGCGAGGCGAGCGCCCGCGCCACCCGCGCCTCGTGCTCGTGCCCGGCCCGCTGGTCCCGCAGCCCGGCGGCCTGCTCCCGGCGCTCGTCGAGGCGGCGCAACTCCGCCTCGGCCCGCTCTACCGCCACCGCCACGTCGCGCGGCGCGTCCCGCGGGGCGTCCAGCCCGGCGGCGGCGAACAACGCGGCGATCCCGTCGGCGACCTCGGCCGCTGCCCGCTGCGCCGCCTCCACCGAGTCGGCCAACCCGTCCCGCTCCGCGCGCCGCGCCCGCGCCTGCTCGCCCGCCCAGCCGGCCAGCGCCGCCCACGCCGCCGCGACGTCGTCCCGGTCGGCGGCCGGCGGCCCGAACCGGGCCAGCCCGTCGCGGACCGCGTCGAAGTCACGCCAGGCCCGGCGCAGCCGCTCCTGCGCGGCGTCGAGTGCGCCCCGCGCCCGCCGGGCCGCCTCCCGCCCGGCCCGCACCGCGCCGGCCGCCTCCTCCAGCGCGGTCCGCAGCCGCGCGTGCTCGGCCAGCGACTCACGCAACCGCTCCGGCGCGGGCGCGCCCGCGAGCTGCTCGTCCAGCTCGGCCAGACGTGCGCCGAGCTGGTCGTGCTGGGTCCGGGCGCGCAGCAGCACCCGATCCAGGTCACGGGCCGCGGCGTCGCGTTCCTGCACGACCCGCTTGGTCGCCTCGCTCGCCGCCCGTGCGGCCTTGCCCGCCTCGATCGCCCGGCTCACCGCCGAACCCTTCGGCACCGCCGGCACCGTGCCGACCGTCTGCTCGCACACCGGGCACGGCGCGCCGCCGACCAGGTACGCCCGCAGCGCCACCGCCTGGTCGGCGGCCTTCGCCTCCTCGTGCGCGCGGAACGCCGACTCCAGCTCCGCCTCGGCGCGCTGCGCGTCCGCCCGCGCCGCCGCCAGCGCCGCGACCGCCGCGTCGTGCTCGGTCCGCGCCGCGTCCACCGCCGCGCGGACCGTCGCCGCCTCCGCGGTCAGCCGGTCCCGGTCCGCGTACGCCTTCAGGTGCAGCCGCACCGCGCTCTCGTCACCGGCGGCGGCCAGCTCCCCGCGCAGCTTCTCCTCGCGCTCCTCGGCCAGCCCGACCGCGCCCGCCGCCTCGTCGGCTGCCACCCGGGCCGCCGCCACCGCCCGCGCCAGCTCGGCGGTGCCGTCCGGCGGCCGCACCCCGGCCAGCACACCCAGCTCGGCGTCGAGGGCGGCCAGCGCCGCGGCCCGCTCACCCGCCGTGGCCCGGGCCCGCTCCCATTCGGGTACGGCGGCAGCGACCGCTGCGGCCAGTTCCCGCATCGCGTCCACCCGCTCCCGGGCGGCGGTCAGACTCTCGTCGTCGACGTCGGCGAGCCCGCCGAGCATCTTGTCGACCGCCTCCAGCTTCGCCTCGGCCTGCCCGGCCCGCTCGACCGCCTTCTTCTGCACCGACTCGTAGACGCCCAGCCCGAGCAGGTTCACCAGGATCTGCTGGCGGGTGGCCGGCTTGGCGTGCAGGAAGTCCGCGAACTGCCCCTGCGGCAGCACCACGCACGAGGTGAACTGCTCGTACGGCAGCCCCACCGCGTCCAGCACCGCCTGTTCCATCTCGGCCGGGGTGCCCGCCACCACCTCGCCCAGATCCTCCGGGCTGAGCCCGGTGTCGAGCTTGGTGACGTCGAACCCCGGCGGCATGAGCTGGAGACCGGCGTTCGCCGTCTTCACAGTGCCCCGGCCGTCGCGGCGCACCACCCGGGTCGCCACGTAGCGGTCCCCGGCGGACTCGAAGACCAGCCGGACCCGCGCCTCGGTGGCCGACGGCGCCAGCGCGTTCGCCAGCCCCCGGGCCCCGCCCCAGCGCGGCACCGTGCCGTAGAGCGCGAAGCAGATCGCGTCGAGCACCGTCGACTTGCCCGAACCGGTCGGCCCGACCAGCGCGAAGAAGTCGGCGTCGGTGAAGTCGACTGTGGTCTCGTCGCGGAACACCGTGAACCCGGCCATGTCCAGCCGCATCGGCCGCATCAGTGCTCCACCTCCTCGAGCAGCTCGTCGAAGAGCTCCCGGACACCCTCGTCGGCGTGCCCGCGGCTGTCCAGGTAGTCGCCGAACAACTCGCCCGGCGACCGGCCGGCCCGCTGAGCGGTCCGGGTGCCGCTGCCCGGCGCGGGCATCAGCTCCGGGTCGATCCGGATCTCCAGCGCCCGGGGCAGCAGCTCCTGCACCTCCTCGCGCAGCCCGGCCCGGGGCTGCTCCCGGACGTAGACGCGCAGCCAGCCCTCCGGCGGCTCGATCTCGGCGAGCTGCGCCAGCGTGCCGCGTACCGTGCGCAGCGGCACCGCGCCCGGCACCGGCACCTCGCGGATGCGGGCGGCGGTCGTGGCGGTCACCTCCACGATCGTCACCGAGCCGACGTTCTCCTGCTCGCCGAAGTCGACAGCGAGCGGGCTGCCGCTGTAGCGGATCGGGCACGGGCCGATGACCCGCTGCGAGCGGTGCAGGTGGCCCAGCGCCACGTAGTGCGCGTTGCCGGGGAAGACAGTCGCCGGGACCGCGTACCCGAGCACGGTGTGGGCGTCCCGCTCGCCGCCGCCGGTGCTCGCCCCGACCACTGTGAGGTGCGCGGTGACCAGGTGCACCCGGTCCGGCTCGGTGAAGCCCTCGGCGAGCCGGTCCAGCACCCGGCCCAGGTGGTCGGCGTACGTCTGGTTCGCCTCGGCCGGGGTGAGCGTGTACATCTCCACCGCGCGCACCGCGTACCGCTGGGACAGGAACGGCAACGCGGCGAGCCGCCAGCGCTCCCCGCCGGCGGTGACCCCGTCGACGACGTGCTCGTCCGGGTTCTCCCGGACGCTGCCGCGCAGCGTGATCCCGGCCGCCTCGGCCCACGGCCGCAGCGCGTCCAGTGCCGCGCCGTTGTCGTGGTTGCCGCCGATCGCCACCACGTCGGCCCCGGTGCGCCGCAGCGCGGTGAGGGCCCGGGTGACCAGCCGGGTCGCCTCCGGTGTGGGTGCCGCGGTGTCGTACAGGTCACCGGCGACGATCACCAGGTCGGGCCGTTCGCGCTGGGCGATCTCGATCACCTGGGCGAGGACCTGCTTGTGCTCCTCGGCCCGGGACTGCCCCTTGAGAACCTTGCCGACGTGCCAGTCGGAGGTGTGCAGGATCTTCATGTGGGTGCCGCCTAGAACGGGATGTCGTCGTCGGAGGAGCCGGAGCCGACCACCGCGAACGGATCGGCGGCCTGGGTGATCGACCGTAGCGTCTCCGAGGGCGCGCGGCCCGCCTCCGACACCCGGGTGGCCCACGCCGGGAACGGGAACTCCAGGCAGAGCGGCACCGGGATGTCCGGCTGGTTGACGAACATCGTGCCCGGCTTGGCCAGCAGCGCCCGCTGCCGCTGGGCGGGCGGCAGGAAGCCGTACTCCGGGCGGGACGCCTCGGCCGGGTCGAGCCGGCCCACCACCCGGATCGCCGAGTTGGTGACGATCCGCCGCTCCACCTCGCTGGCGGTCTGCTGCGCGCCGACCAGGATCACGCCCAGCGAGCGGCCCCGCTCGGCGATGTCGAGCAGCACCTCCTTGATCGGCGACGAGCCCTCCCGCGGCGCGTACTTGTTCAGCTCGTCCAGCACGACGAACAGCAGCGGCTTGGCCGTGCCCGCCTTCTCCTTGCGCTCGAACTCGCTCTTGAGCGTCACGCCGACCACGAACCGCTGCGCGCGATCCGGCAGGTTGTGCAGGTCGACCACGGTCACCTGGGCGCTCTCCGCCGTGTTGATCGAGTGCGGGCGGCGGGTCGCCAGATCACCCCGGATCAGCCGGCCCAGGTCCTTCTTGCTGCCGATGAGCCGGCGGGCGAACGCGTTCACGGTGCCCAGCCCGACCGCGCTGCCCGCCCACTCGCCGCGCGTCTCGTCGTCGTTGAGCTGCTCGACCACGTGGTCGACCAGATCGGCGTACGAGCCGAGCCGCACCCCGTCGATGCTCACCCCGCCGTCGGCGGGCTGGGCGTAGCGGGCCAGGTGCGCGGCGACCGAGTGCACCACCATCGTGTACTGCTGGCGCTCGTCGTCGGCGTCGGCGAACACGTACGGCAGCAGCCGGTCGGCGCAGAACTCGTTCAGCGTCCAGTAGAAGCTGTCCACGCCGGTGAGCCGGCTGCTCACGTCCGGCGTGCCGGAGGAGTCGCCGACCCGCGGCGGGGCGTACACCCGCACGTCCGGGAACGCGCCGGCGTCCAGGCCCAGCTTCGCGTACGCCGCCCGGGTCGGGTCGTCGAGCCGGCTGTTCGGGTGGTCGAGGAAGAGCAGGTCCTCGCCCTTGACGTTGAAGATCAGCGCCTTCGCGTTCACCGCGTCGCCGCCCAGCACGCCGGAGCGGAACACCGAGTAGAGCAGGAACGTGGCGAAGCTCGTCTTGGTGGCGACACCGGAGATGCCGGAGATCGACACGTGCGCGCCCCGGGTGCCGTCGAGGAAGTCGGCGTTGAGGTAGACCGGCACGCCGTCGCGGCCCATCCCCATCGGGATCCGCCGCTCCATCCGGTCGAAGTGCAGCGCCCGGGCCCGCGCGTCACCCTCGGCCCGGTGCACCACGGCACCCGGCGTGGGCGGCACGTAGAACTCCGGATCGACCCGCGTGGTGGTCACCTCGGCCGCCTCCTGCACCTGCGCCGGCAGCGTGCCGTCGGCGATGGCGAAGACGTCGGAGTCGAACTGCGCACCCTCGTGCCGGGCGCGCACCTGGGTCACCACCCCGGCGATCGTCACCGGCTCACGGTCGGGCAGGTCGCGGCGGGTCACCACCACGTCGTCGAGTTGCAGGTAGCTGCCCGGCGCGACAGCCGTCCAGAAGGTGAGCGGGGTGGCGTCAGCGGTGCCGAGCACCCGGCCGACACCCTCGCCGGGCCCGTCGAGCTGGTCGTCGGTCATCGGCGGTCTCCGGTCGGCTGGTCGTACCGTTGGCGGTGCACGTCGTGCATCCTGCCCGAGGGATGCGACAGGTTGCCACGCGACGCGGCGGACGCCACGTCCCCCGTGCGCCGAACGGTAGCCACCCGGGTCCGCCCGATCACGATGCGTGCGTTTCCTCCACGTCCGCCCCTCCCGATGCCACGCCGCGCCGCGCCGCCAGGCCGTGCCGTGTTGCGCCGCCGCCCGCTGCCCGCCGCCGGGTTCCGGGGTGTCCGCCCGGTGGCCGGCGGCGGTGCCGTCAGGTGGTCGAGGTGGTCTCCGGCGCCGTACGGTCGGGCCCGGCGGTTCGATGGAACACGATGGGTGTCTCCGCGGGCCGATGACACCCATGGCGGCCCACCCACCGCCCGCCCACGCGGAACGCGCCGCTTCCTGTCCGTACCCTCCCGGCAGGCGGGAACCATGTCCCACTGGTGAGGACAACGCAGAGATCTTGGTAGGAAAGGGCCCCTATAGGGGCCGTTTGGTACCAAGATCTCGCGTGCCGCGTGCCGCGTGCCGCGTGCCGCGTGCCGCGTGCCGCGTGCCGCGTGCCGCGTGCCGCGTGCCGCGTGCCGCGTGCCGCGTGCCGCGTGCCGCGTGCCGCGTGCCGCGTGCCGCGTGCCGCGTCAGGCGGCGGGGGCGGAGCCGGCGGGCGGCGTCTCGGCGAGGTCGCGGGCATAACGCAGCACCAGCACCCCGTCGGCGGCGGCCAGCACGTGGCGCAGCGGCAGGTGACGCGGGACGCTGGCGTCCCCGGCGGTGATCCGGCCCGGACCGGCGCCGGCGAGCAGCGGCGCCACCGTCAGGCACAATTCGTCGACCAGGTCGGCGGCGGTGAGCGCGCCGAACAGGTGCGGGCCGCCCTCGCAGAGCAGCTGGTCCAGCCCGCGCCGGCGAAGCTCGGCCAGTCCGGCGACGAGATCGACCCGCCCGGCGCCGCCGGCCCGCCTGCTGTCGTCGGCCCGGTCGGTGCCGTCGGCCCGGTCGGTCGCGTCGGCCCGGCCGGTGCCGCAGCGGACCACGTCGGCGACGTCGGTCAGCCCGCGCGGTGGGACGGACTCGCCGTGGGTGAGCACCACCGGCCGGACCGGTGCGTCGGCGAAGGCGGCCTGCGCCGGGTCGAGATCGAGTGAGCCGGAGACGACCACCAGCGTCGGGAATTCGGCCAGTCCCTGCTCGCGGCGCCAGGCCCGGCGCTCCGGGCTCAGCCGGACCGCCCGGTAGCGCTCGTGCCGCAGCGTGCCGGCGGCCACCACGAGGCCGTCGCAGAGCATCCGCAGCAACCCGAAGACCCGCTTGTCCGGCTCGCCGGACAGCCCGGCGGAGTAGCCGTCCAGAGTGACCGCGCCGTCGGCGCTGGCCACGAAGTTGACCCGCAGGTGCGGGCCGGTGGTCCGGCCGTAGAGCGCGGTGAGCTGCGGATCCGTGAGCGCACCGGTGACGGGTGCGGGCCAGATCCGTTCGATCGGGGTTCCGACGCTCATTCGCCGGCCGGACCGGTGACCGGAGGGGTGGGTTCGGGGGTACGGTGCTGGCAGTCGCACCACTTCCGGCCAGGACAGTCGTCGTGCCGCCGTTCCCGGCAGGCTCGGCAGATCATGCACGCAGCCTATGCCCAGGAAGGATGGGACGTCGTGTCGCGTCAGATCTTCCAGCTCATGGTGTCGCTGGCCGGCGTCCGGCCGCCGGTGTGGCGGCGGGTGCTGGTGCCCGGCGGCTACACGCTGGACCGGCTGCACCGGGTGATCCAGCACGCGATGGGCTGGCGCGACTGTCACCTGCACTCGTTCGACGTGGACGGCCGGCAGTACGGCGAGCCCGACCCGGGCGGCGAACTGGCGCTGCGCGACGAGCTGGACGTCCGGCTGGACGCGCTCATGGGCAAGGGCGACAGGTTCCGCTACACGTACGACTTCGGTGACTGGTGGGAGCACGACCTGGTGGTGGAGGACTGCTGCGCCGCCGATCCGGACGAGCGCTACCCGCTGTGCCTGGACGGGGAGCGGGCCTGCCCGCCGGAGGACGTGGGCGGTCCGGCCGGTTACGCGGTTCTGCTGGCCGCGCTCGCCGACCCCGCGCACCCGGAGCACGTGGCGATGCGGGAGTGGGCCGGCGCGGCGTTCGACCCGGCCGCCTTCGACCCGGACCGCGCCACCGTCCTGCTGCGCCGCTGCTGCTGACCGCGCGACCCCGCGCCGCTTGCCAAAGCGACCGCCGCGCTGCTGACCGAAGCGACCGCCGCGCTGCTGACCGAAGCGACCGTCGCGCTGCTGACCAAGCGACGCCCGCGCCGCTGACCGAAGCGACCGCCGCATTGCTGATCAAGCGACGCCCGCGCTGCTGACCGAGCGGCCTCGGACAGGGCCCGACCGTCGGCGCGGTAACGAAATGGGAACGCTCCCAACGGTCTATTGACACCCCTGTCACCTCCCGGCAACCTCATGGGAGCGCTCCCGAGAGTGGTGCGGATCTCCCTCCTGCCCGCTCCGGCCCGCGCGACGCACCCCCCACCACAGCAGATATCGCCTCACCACCGAAAGAGGGGTCTCGGATGAGCGTCCCAATCCGTCGTCGGCGCTTCGCGGCCATCGCGCTCGCGTCCGTCGTCGTGCTCGGCACCACCGCCGCCTGCGGCGACGACTCGGACAGCGGCGACAGCGGCAGCGACGGCGGCCCGGTCACCCTGGTCGTCGACGTCTTCGGCGACCAGGGCTTCGGCTACGAAGAGCTGTACAAGCAGTACGAAGCGGAGCACCCGAACGTCAAGATCCAGGAGCGGGGCAAGGGCCTCGGCCTCGGTGACTACAACACCCGCCTCACCCAGCAGATCACCGCGGGCTCGGGCGCCGGCGACGTGGTGGCCCTGGAAGAGGGCACCATCGTCCAGTTCTACGCCCAGGCCGACAAGTTCGTGAACCTCGCCGACCACGGCGCGAACGACCTCAAGGGCAACTTCCTGCCGTGGAAGTGGGAGCAGGGCACCACCCCCGACGGGAAGGTGCTGGGCCTCGGCACCGACGTGGGCTCGATGGCGCTGTGTTACCGCAGCGACCTGTTCAAGGCCGCCGGGCTGCCCACCGACCGTGAGCAGGTCGGCGCGCTCTGGCCGACCTGGGACGAGTTCATCGCCACCGGCCAGAAGTTCGCCGCCGCCGACAAGAAGCACAAGTTCGTCGACTCGGCGACCAACTTCTACAACGTCGTGCTGATGCAGGTCGCCGGCCAGGGCACCGGCTACACGTACTACGACAAGAGCAACAAGATGGTCATCGACCAGAACCCGGACGTGAAGACGGCGTACGACCTCACCACCAAGATGATCGCCGCCGGGCTGTCCAACAACCTCCAGTCGTTCTCCAACGAGTGGAACGCCGGCTTCAAGAACGGCACCTTCGCCACCATCGCCTGCCCCGCCTGGATGACCGGTGTCATCAAGGGCCAGGCCGGTGACGCGGCGGCCGGCAAGTGGGACATCGCCAAGGCGCCGGGCGCCGGTGGCAACTGGGGCGGCTCCTTCCTCGGCGTGCCGAAGTCGAGCAAGCACCAGAAGGAGGCCGCGGAGCTGGCCAAGTTCCTGACCAGCGCCAAGGGTCAGATCGGCGCGTA
Source organism: Micromonospora sp. WMMB482 (assembly GCF_019038635.1). Lineage (NCBI taxonomy): Bacteria > Bacillati > Actinomycetota > Actinomycetes > Micromonosporales > Micromonosporaceae > Micromonospora > Micromonospora sp. WMMB482. The sequence continues at coordinate 4,190,528 of NZ_JAHOPD010000020.1, forward strand.
CAAGGCGGTCGGCAACCTGCCCTCGAACCCGCAGGCGCTCACCGACCCGGCCGTGGCCGACTCGACCAACGACTACTTCAGCAAGGCCCCGGTCGGCAAGATCTTCGCCGCCGGCGCCACCGACCTGAAGCCGGTCTACCTCGGCCCGAAGAACAACGCGGTCCGCACCGCGGTGGAGAACAGCCTGCGCGCCGTGGAGCAGGGCAAGTCGGCCGAAGAGCAGTGGCAGACGGCCCTGAAGAACGGTGCGGCCGCCGGTAAGTGACCGGTTGAGCCGCCCGCGGGTGGCGTCGGCAGCCCAGGCTGCCGGCGCCACCCGCGGTGCCCGCAGAGTCCGGCGTCGCCCGTGTGGCGGGTGACACCGGCCGAGGAGAAGGACTCCCCATGAGCCTCGACCTGCACGCCGCGGCGCCGCCCGAACCCGGCCCGCCGCGGGCCGCCCGTCACACGCGCCGCCGTGCCGCCTCACTGACGCGCCTGGACCTGAAGTACTCGCCGTACCTGTACGTCCTGCCGTTCTTCGTGATCTTCGCCGTGTTCGGCGTGTACCCGATCGCGTACACGGTCTGGATCGCGCTGACCGACCGGTCGCCGCTGAACTCGACGATCTCCTTCGTCGGGATGGACAACTTCGTCGAACTGATCACCGAGGACCCGCAGTTCTGGAACGCGGTGGTCAACACGTTCGGCATGTTCCTGCTCTCCACGGTGCCCCAGCTGCTGCTGGCGCTGATGCTCGCCAACGCGCTGAACCGGAAGCTGCGCGCGCAGACGTTCTTCCGGATGGCCATCGCGATGCCGATCATCACCTCGACCGCAGTGGTCGCGCTGATCTTCTCGATGATCTACGCCAAGGACTTCGGCCTGGTCAACTGGCTGCTCGACAGCGTCGGCCTGGACCCGATCGACTGGCGGGCGAACCGCTTCGCCTCCTGGTTCGCCATCTCCACCATGGTCGACTGGCGCTGGGTCGGCTACAACGCGCTGATCTACCTGGCCGCCATGCAGTCGATCAGCAAGGACATGTACGAGGCCGCGGCGCTGGACGGCGCCTCCCGGCGGCGCCAGTTCTGGTCCATCACGGTGCCGCAGCTGCGTCCCACGATCATCTTCACGCTGATCATCTCCACCATCGGCGGCCTCCAGCTGTTCACCGAGCCCCTGCTGTTCACCAGCGGCTCGGGCGGTCTCTCCGGTGGTTCGGAGGGGCAGTTCCAGACCATCACGATGTACCTGCTCGACGTGATGAACCAGCGCTTCCGGTGGGGCTACGCCGGGGCGGTCGCGCTCGTGCTCTTCGTGCTCATCGCGTTGATGTCGGCGATCAACTACCTGCTCGCCCGCCGCATCAGCTCCGACAAGTGAGGTGACGAGATGACGACCACCGCCGTCCGCCCGCCCACCCGGCAGAGCCCGCCGGTGAAGACCGCCCACCGGGCCGAGCGGCTCTGGAAGGCCAGCCCGCTCACCATGATCGGCCTGATCTTCGGCGTGCTGCTGTCCCTGTTCCCGTTCTACTGGATGATCGTGATCGCCAGCCGGACGAACGACGCGGCCAACTCCTGGCCGCCGCCGTTCCTGCCCGGCGGCAATCTCGGCGAGAACATCGAGCGGGTGCTCGCCAACAGCGACGCCAACATCGTCAAGGGCCTGATGAACTCGTTCCTGGTCTCCGGGACGATCACCGTCGCGACCGTGTTCTTCGGCTCGCTGGCCGGCTTCGCGTTCGCCAAGCTGCGCTTCCGGGGCAAGAACGCGCTGCTGCTGATCATCCTCACCTCGATGATGGTGCCGATCCAGCTCGGCGTGCTGCCGCTCTACATCCTGATGGCGAAGCTCGACTGGCTGAACACCATGCCGTCGGTGACCGTCCCGTTCCTGATCGGCGGCTTCGGCATCTTCATGATGCGCCAGTACGCCGAGCAGGCGGTACCGAACGAGTTGATCGAGGCCGCCCGGGTGGACGGCTGCTCCACCTGGCGGGTGTACTGGCACGTGGTGGCACCCGCGCTGCGTCCGGCCGCCGCGGTGCTGGGCCTGCTGACCTTCATGGAGCAGTGGAACCAGTTCTTCTGGCCGTTCGTGGTGCTGGCGGACCCGTCCAACCCGACCGTCCAGATCTCGCTGCGCAGCCTCAACACCGCCTACTTCGCCGACAACTCGCAGATCTTCGCCGGTACGTTGATCGCGACCCTGCCCCTGTTCGTCGTGTTCGTTCTGTTCGGCCGCCAGATCATCGGCGGCATCATGGAAGGCGCCGTCAAGTCGTGAGCAACCCAGCAAGCCCGCCCGCCGTCGGCGTCCTCGACGCCGGTCCGGCCCTCTCCTTCCCGCCCGGCTTCCTCTGGGGCGCGGCCACCGCCGCGTACCAGATCGAGGGCGCGGCGACTGAGGGCGGCCGTACCCCGTCGATCTGGGACACCTTCAGCCACACCGAGGGCCGGACGGTGGCCGGGCACACCGGCGACGTGGCGTGCGACCACTACCACCGGATGCCGGACGACGTGCGCCTGATGGCCGACCTGGGCCTGCGGTCGTACCGCTTCTCGGTGAGCTGGCCGCGGGTGCAGCCGGGCGGCACCGGCGGGATCAACCAGGGGGGCATGGACTTCTACCGCCGGCTGGTCGACGAACTGCTCGGCCACGGCATCGAGCCCTGGCTGACGCTCTACCACTGGGACATGCCGCAGCCGCTGGAGGATGCGGGCGGCTGGCCGGCCCGGGACACCGCCGGCCGCTTCGCCGAGTACGCCCACCTGGTCGCCGAGGCGCTCGGTGACCGGGTGAAGTACTTCACCACGCTGAACGAGCCGTGGTGCTCGGCGTTCCTCGGCTACGGTTCCGGCGTGCACGCGCCGGGCCGCTCCGACGGCGCGGACGCGGTCCGGGCCGGGCACCACCTGATGCTCGGGCACGGCCTGGCCGTGCAGGCGGTCCGGGCGGCCCGCCCGGAGGCGCAGCTCGGCATCACCGTCAACCTGTACCCGGTGACCCCGGCGACCGGGTCGGCGGCGGATGCCGACGCGGCCCGCCGGATCGACGCGCTGGCGAACCGGTTCTTCCTCGACCCGGTGCTGCGCGGCGTGTACCCGGCGGACCTCGTCGCGGACCTGCGTCAGGTCACCGACATGGGGCACGTGCGCGACGGTGACCTGGCGACCATCTCCACGCCGCTGGACATGGTCGGGATCAACTACTACAGCCGGCACGTGGTGGCCGCGCCGGTCGAGGGCGCGGAGCCGGAGCCCTACTGGCGGGCGCCGTCCTGCTGGCCGGGCAGCGAGGACGTCCGGTTCGTCACCCGCGGTGTCCCGGTGACGGACATGAACTGGGAGATCGACGCCCCGGGCCTGGTGGAGACGCTGGAGCGAGTCCACCGGGAGTACACCGACCTGCCGCTCTACGTCACCGAGAACGGGTCGGCGTTCGTCGACGAACTCGTCGACGGCCGGGTGGACGACCCGGACCGGCTGGCCTTCTTCGCCGCGCACCTGCGCGCGGCGCACGCCGCGATCGAGGCCGGCGTGCCGCTCAAGGGCTACTTCGCCTGGTCGCTCCTGGACAACTTCGAGTGGGCCTGGGGCTACACGAAGCGGTTCGGCATGGTCTATGTCGACTACGACAACCAGGCCCGGATCGCGAAGTCCAGCGCCAGGTGGTACGCCGACGTGATCCGACGCAACGGTCTGCCCGCACAATAAGCTGGGCCAGCCAGTAACGGGCGGCCCGGCGCCGACGCCTCAATCGGTGCCGGGCCCGCCCGACCGTCGGAGGAGCACAACGATGACAACGCAGCGCACCCGCTCGCTCGGGCGTCCGACCCTCGACGCGGTCGCGGCCCGCGCCGGCGTCGGGCGCGGCACGGTCTCCCGCGTGGTCAACGGCTCGCCGCAGGTCAGCCCGGAGGCCCGGGCCGCCGTCCAGCAGGCCATCGCCGAACTGGGGTACGTGCCGAACCGCGCCGCCCGTGCGCTGGTCACCCAGCGGACCGACTCGGTGGCCCTGGTCGTCTCCGAGTCGGGGGAGCGGGTCTTCACCGAGCCGTTCTTCGCGGCCATCGTCCGGGGCGTCAGCTCGGGGCTGGTGGAGACGCCGATGCAGCTCTGGCTGGCCATGGTGCAGTCGCCGATCGAGCGGGAACGGGTCGAGCACCACCTGACCAACCAGCACGTGGACGGCGTACTCCTGCTGTCGCTGCACGACGCCGACCCGCTGCCCACGCTGCTGGAGGAGCGCGGCCTGCCGGCTGTGCTCGGCGGCCGTCCGGCGCGGATGCTGCACCCGAACGCGCAGCCGGCGTGGTTCGTCGACATGGACAACGTCGGCGGTGCGCGGCAGGCGGTGGAGCACCTGTTCCGCCAGGGCCGCCGGCGGATCGCGACCATCGCGGGCCCGCAGGACATGGGCGCCGGCCTGGCCCGGCTCTCCGGCTACCAGGAGGCCGTGCGCGCGGCCGGCGGCCGGGTCGACCCGGGCCTGATCGCGTACGGGGACTTCAGCGAGGGCAGCGGCACCGCGGCCATGCGCCGGCTGCTCGACGTCTGCCCGGAGCTGGACGCCGTGTTCGTGGCCTCCGACCTGATGGCCTTCGGCGCGCTGCGCGCGTTGCGCGAGGCCGGCCGCCGGGTGCCCGAGGACGTGGCGGTGATCGGCTTCGACGACGCCCCGATCGCGCGTCAGGCCGAGCCGCCGCTGACCACCGTGTTCCAGCCGGTGGAGGAGATGGGCCGGCAGATGGCCCGGCTGCTGGTGTCCCGCATCCGCGGCGAGGATGTTCCCTCCCCGCACGTGCTGCTGGACACCGAACTCATCCACCGGGCCTCCGCCTGACCCGTCCGGCGGGGGAGCCCGTCAGGACCAGCGGCGCAGCTCCCGGCGGGCCAGCGAGGCGCGGTGCACCTCGTCGGGGCCGTCGGCCAGGCGCAGCGTGCGGGCCCCCGCCCACAGCTCGGCCAGCGGGGTGTCCTGGCTTACCCCGGCTCCGCCGTACGCCTGGATGGCCTTGTCGATCACCCACTCGGCCATCAGCGGCGTGGCGATCTTGATGGCCTGGATCTCGGTGTGCGCGCCCTTGTTGCCGACGGTGTCCATCAGCCACGCGGTCTTGAGCACCAGCAGGCGGGCCTGCTCGATCCGGACCCGCGACTCGGCGATCCACTCGCGGACCACGCCCTGCTCGGCGAGCGGGCGGCCGAACGCGATCCGGTCGAGCACACGCCGGCAGAGCAGCTCCAGGGCCCGTTCGGCCATGCCGACCAGGCGCATGCAGTGGTGGATCCGGCCGGGGCCGAGCCGGGCCTGGGCGATGGCGAACCCGGTGCCCTCCTCGCCGACGAGGTTGTCCACCGGCACCCGTACGTCTGAGAAGTCGATCTCGGCGTGGCCGCCGTGCGGGGCGTCGCTGTAGCCGAAGACCCGCATCCCGCGCCGTACCGTCACGCCGGGGGTGTCCCGGGGGACCAGGATCATGCTCTGCTGGCGGTGCCGGTCGGCGTCCGGGTCGGTCTTGCCCATCACGATGAAGATCTCGCAGCGCGGGTCCATCGCCCCGGACGACCACCACTTGCGGCCGTTGATCACGTAGTGGTCGCCGTCGCGGGTGATCCGGGTGGCGATGTTCGTCGCGTCCGAGGAGGCCACCTCCGGCTCGGTCATGCAGAACGCGGACCTGATCTCGCCGGCCAGCAGCGGCATGAGCCACTGCTTGCGCTGCGCCTCGGAGCCGAACTCGGCCAGCAGCTCCATGTTGCCGGTGTCCGGTGCGGCGCAGTTGAGCGCCTCCGGGGCCAGGTGCGGGCTGCGGCCGGTCAGCTCGGCCAGCGGCGCGTACTGGAGGTTGGTCAGCCCGGCGCCGTAGCGGGCGTCGGGCAGGAACAGGTTCCACAGCCCGCGCTCCCGCGCCTGCGCCTTCAGCTCCTCCATCACCGGCGGGCGGGCCCACGGATCTCCGGCGGCGGCCACCTGCTCGTGGTGCACCGGCTCGGCCGGGTACACGCACTCGGTGAGGAACGCCTCCAGCCGTTGCCGCAGCTCGACCGTCCTGTCGTCGTACGCGAACTCCATCTAGCTCTCCCTCACCGCGCGCAGCCCGTGTGCCACGAGCGGCGCCACCATGTCGCCGATCCGGTCGAAACCCTCGCCCAGCGTCTGCCCGAGCGTGTGCCGGTAGTGGATGCCCTCGCAGATCACCGCGAGCTTGAAACAGCCGAGTGCCACGTGCCAGTGCAGCGGGCCGACGTCGACGTCGGCCCGCCCGGCGTACCGCTCGATCAGTTCGGCGCCGGTCGGGAAACCGGCGCGTGGCCCGATGCCGTCGGCCACCGGGTTGCCGTCGCCGTGGTCGCTGTCGCCGAGCACGTCCCAGTACGTCAGCAGCAGCCCGAGGTCGGCCAGCGGGTCGCCGAGCGTGGCCATCTCCCAGTCGAGCACGGCCCGTACCGCCACCGGGTCGACGGTGGCGAGCAGGTTGTCCAGCCGGTAGTCGCCGTGCACGATCCGGCCCGCGTTCGCGCCCTCGGGCACGCTGGCGGCCAGCGCGTCGCGCAGCTCGTCGATGCCGGGCAGCGCCCGGCTGCGGGACCGGTCGAGCTGGCCGCCCCAGCGGCGCACCTGCCGGGCCAGGTAGCCCTCCGGGCGGCCGAAGTCGGCCAGCCCCACCTCGGCCGGTTCGACCAGGTGCAGCGTGGCGAGCGTGTCCATCATCGCCAGGGCGAGGTCGCGCCGTTGCGCAGCGGTGAGCGCGTCGGTCTGCTCCCGCCGCCGGTAGACCTCGCCGTCGACCTTCGCCATCAGGTAGAACGGCGCGCCGATGACGCTCTCGTCGGCGCAGAGCAGCAGCGCCTCCGGCACCGGTACGCCGGTCGGCGCGAGCGCCGAGATCACCCGGTGCTCCCGGGCCATGTCGTGCGCGGTGGCCAGGACGTGCCCGAGTGGTGGCCGGCGCAGCACCACCTCGCGGTCACCGGCGCGCAGCAGGTAGGTGAGGTTGGACTTGCCGCCGGCGATCAACCGTGCCGACAGCGGCCCGCTCAGGTCCGGCCGGTGGACGGCCAGGTGGGCGGCGAGCCGGTCGAGGTCGAGCCCGCGCGGGGCCGGACCGGTCGAGGGCACGGCGACATCGGCGGCCGGATCGGTCATCCGATTAGTTGATGGCAGCTCAGCTTTGTTGTCAAGGTGGGGGTTTTCCCGGCGGGACATGCCCCTGCAACAGGGGCGAAATGGTCAACCGGCAGGCTGGGCCCCAGCCTGCCGGCCGCTCGGCCGGCCCGCCGAGCGGAGGGGATCAGACATGCTGCTGAGAGTTCGGGTGACCCTGCCGGACCGTCCGGGCACGCTCGGCCAGGTGGCCCGGACACTCGGCGTCTCCGGCGCGGACATCGTGCAGGTGGTGGTGCTGGAACGGCTCGGCGGCCGGGCGGTGGACGACTTCACTGTGGTGTGGCCGGGTGCGGCGCGGGTGGAGCGGATGCTCGCCGGGCTGGCAGCGATCCCCGGCGTCCGGGTGGACGGCGTGTGGCGGGCGATCGGCGCACCCACCACCACCGGTCAGGACGCCGAACTGCTCGCCCAGGTGGCGGCGAACCCGGTCGACGGGGTGGCCACGCTGGTCGACGCGGTGCCGGGGCTGCTCGCCGCGGACTGGGCGGTGGCCGCCGTCGTACCCCTGGACTGGGCCTCGCGTGGCGGCGAGGCCGGTGTGGCCGCGATCGGGCACGCGAGCTGGCGGGCGCCGTCGCCGCCGCGCCTGCCGGAGGTGACCCCGCTGCGGGCGCGCGCCATGACCAGCCCGGACGGGCACCACTACGCGGTGGCGCCGTTCGGGCGGGCCGGGCTGGTGCTCGTGGTCGCCCGCGACCACAGCGAGCCGCTCGCCGCCGCCGGGTTCCACTCCACCGAGGTGGACCGGCTCGCCCAGCTCGTCCGCGCCTGCGCGGTGATCCTCGGCGACCGGCTGGACCTGGTCGGCACGCCGCCCGTGACCACCGTCACCTGACCGGACGGCCCGCGTCACCCCGGGGCAACGGGCCCGCAACAGGCGGACGGCATGGTCGGTGCCGAGGAAGGGAGACAACCATGGCGCTGTGGCGGATCCGAGCCACCGTGGACGACCGGCCGGGCTACCTGTCGGTGCTCACGGCGAGCCTCGCGTTGCGCGGGGTCAACATCCTCAGCGTGCAGGTGCACACCACCGAGGCCGGCGCGGTCGACGACTTCCTGGTCGACGCGCCCGAGCAGGTGACCGAGGCGGAGCTGCGGGCCGCCGTGGAGCGGGGCCGGGGCCGGGACTGCTGGATCGCGCGCAGCGGGGCGCGCGGGCTGGCCGACGAGCCGACCCGGCTGCTCGGGCTCGCCGGGCGGCTGGTCCGCGACCCGGAGGCGACCGGCGAGGTGCTGCGGACGCTGCTCGGCGCCGACACGGTGACCTGGCGTCCGACACCCGCCGCCGCGCCGGGCGGGGTGGGCGGCACCACGATGGTGCTCGCCGACCCGGCCGGCGGCGCCCACGAGCTGCACCGCCGGGAGCCCAGCTTCACCCCGGCCGAGTACGCCCGCGCCCAGGCCCTGGTCGAGCTGGCGGCGACGCTGGCCCGGCGGGACGCCGACCGGATCACGCTGGTGCTGCCGGACGGCGGGGAGGTGTCGGTGCGGGCCGCGACCGCCGAGGACGTCCCCGGCGTACGCGACCTGCACGCCGCCTGCTCGGCGCGCAGCCGGCAGCGGCGCTACCTGAGCGGGGCGGCGGACCCGTCGCCGGCCCGGCTGCGGCGGCTGCTGGAGCCGGCCCGGGGCGTGACCCTGCTCGCCACGGCGGGCTCCGGCGGGGCGGCGGAGCCGGTCGTGGCGATGGCGAACCTGCTCGGCGAGGGCGACGAGGCGGAGGCGGCGCTGCTGGTCCGCGACGACTGGCAGCGCCGCGGCGTCGGCTCGGCGCTGCTGCGCCGCCTGGTCGGCCACGCCGACCGGGCCGGATACGCGGCCGTGCTGCTGCACGTCCAGTCCGAGAACACGCCGATGCTGCGGACGCTGCGCCGGCTGGACCGGCCGGTGGCGATGGAACGTGACGGCAGCGTGCTGACCGCGGCGCTGCCGCTGGCCCCACGGCCGGTGGTCGAGCCGGCCGCGCGGGCCGGGGCGACCGTGCCGGCGCAGCGGCCGAGGTGAGCTGACGGCCGACCGGCCGGACCCCGCAGGTGCGCCGCAACGGCGCGGCACATCCGAGGGGTACGGCCCGGCGGCCGCAACCGGCGCGGTCACGCGCCACAGGGGCCGACCTCCGATACGGAGGACGGTGACACGGCGGGGCTCCCGATGCGGGGGCCCCGCCCGTCTGCGCGCGATCAGGTGGCCGGGTAGCTGCTGTAGTCGGGGAAGTTGCCGTAGAGCCGGCCGTCACCGCCCACGGTGACCGCCTGCACGAGCAGGTCGCCGCCGACGAACGCGCCCTTCCAGGACGCGCCGCGGCCGCCGAACGGCTCGTCCCGGTCGCCCCGGGACCGCGGCTTGTTGATGCCCACCTTGAACGCCTGCAGGTCCACCGCCAGCTTGCCGGCGAACTCCTCGTCGTCGCACGCGAGCGACGCGACGAGCGCGCCGTTGGAGGCGTTCATCTGGGCCAGCAGCTCGTCGGTGGTGTCCACCACGACGATCGTGTCGACCGGGCCGAACGGCTCGGCGTGCATGAGGCGGGACCGGCCGGGCGGGGCCAGCAGCACGGCCGGGGCGACGTACGCGGACGTGTCCTGCCCGTCCAGGAACGGGGCGCCGTCCAGCTTGCCGCGGTGCAGCGGCACGGCGCCGCCGCGTACCGCCTCGTCGACCTTGCGCCGCAGCTCGTCGGCCTTCGCGGCGCTGATCAGCGGCCCGAAGTCCAGTTCGGGCAGCGGGTCGCCGGCCGACCAGTCGTCGCCGACGGCGAGCGGGTGGCCGAACCGGATCGAGCGGACGACCGGCAGGTACATGTCGAGGAACTCGTCGACCAGGTCGCGCTGGACCACGAACCGGGGGTACGCGGTGCAGCGCTGCTTGCCGTACTCGAAGCCCTTGCGCAGGTGCGCGGCGAGCGAGTCCCACTGGGAGAAGTTCCAGATGCCCCAGGCGTTGAGGCCCTCCTGCTCGATGAAGTGCCGCTTGTCGCAGTCGAGCAGCGCGGCGGCCACCTTGCCGCCGTTGGAGCGCCCGCCGACGAACGCCACCGCGCCGATCTCCGGCGCGCGGACGAGCACCTCGGACAGTTCCTCGCCGCTGCCGGACAGCAGCGTGGCGGGCAGCCCGGCGCGGCGCATCAGCGCGTGCGCGACGGTGAGGCAGACCGCGCCGCCCTGCGACGGGGTCTTGGCGATCACCGCGTTGCCGGCGAGCAACTGCACGAGCTCGGCGTGCACCAGCACGCTCATCGGGTAGTTCCAGGAGGCGATGTTGCTGACCGGGCCGGGCAGCGGCTCCCGGCCGTCGGCGAGCATCCGCTCGATCTCCTGCACGTACCAGCGCACGCCGTCCAGTGCCCGGTCCACGTCGGCGCAGGCCAGCCGCCACGGCTTGCCGATCTCCCAGACCAGCAGCAGGGCGAGCAGGTCGCGGTGCCCGGTGAGCGCGTCGAGTGCGTCGGTCACCCGGGCGATGCGCTCGGCCAGTGGGGTCTGCGCCCACTCCCGGTGCGCGTCGGCGGCGTGGGCCACGGCGGCGCGGGCCGTGTCGGCGTCGAGCCGGGCCAGGTGGACCAGCACGGTGTTGTCGACCGGGGTGCGCACGGCGGTGGGCGTGCCGAGCGCGCGCCAGTCACCCTGGACGAGGTTGTGCAGGGTGGGGACGCCGGTGTCACCCGTGCCGTCGGGGCCGGTGCCGAACGCCTCGGGCGTGGCGGCCACCGCGCGGGCGAGCGTGTCGGACCAGGAGGTGCCCTCGGCGAGTCGTAGAGCCATCGCGATCTCCTCAGTGTCGTCCGGGGAGCGGCGGCATCGATGACACCGCAGGTGAGGCGTACTGTCCCGCGGGGCCGAACGGCCGGGCAACAGTACGTTCGTATGCCAGGACGGCCGAGCCGTCGCCGACGCCCTCGAAGGCGCGTCCACGACCGCGACGAGGTCGTTGAGCTGGGCCAGAACGGTTCATATATCGGTCTACTTCGATAGTGTGATCCAGCTCCCGATGGTTACCCGTGAGTACGCCCCGGTGTCCCGGACCGGCGCGGTCTTCCGCTGCGGTGAACGGCGCATTACATTGTCGGTTGTCCATGGGAGCGCTCCCGCGCCTCCTGCGGACACCCCACCACCACCGCCATGCGGCAGCCGGAGCCCGAACCCCGTCCCCGCTCCGGCTGCCGCCCGGCGCCAGCCACAGGAGCTCGCCATGCCCCGTCCGATCCCGCCGCCCGGAGGCCGGTCCCGGCTCCGCCGGCTGTTCGCCACCGGCGCCGCGCTGGCCGTCGGCCTGGCCGCGGCCGTCGCCGCCCCGCCACCCGCATCCGTCTCCGCCGCACCGGCCGCACCCGCGTTCAACTACGCGGAGGCGTTGCAGAAGTCGCTGTTCTTCTACGAGGCGCAGCAGTCGGGTCGAAAGCCCTCCTGGAACCGGGTCTCCTGGCGCGGCGACTCGGCGCTCACCGACGGCGCCGACGTCGGCGTCGACCTCACCGGCGGCTGGTACGACGCCGGCGACCACGTGAAGTTCGGCTTCCCGATGGCGTTCAGCGCCACCATGCTGGCGTGGGGCGCGGTCGAGTACCGCGACGGGTACGCCGCCTCCGGCCAGCTCACCCACCTGCTGAACAACCTGCGCTTCGTCAACGACTACTTCGTCAAGGCGCACCCGGCCCCGAACGTCCTCTACGGGCAGGTCGGCAAGGGCGACGACGACCACAAGTGGTGGGGTCCGGCCGAGGTGATGCCGATGGCGCGGCCCGCGTACAAGATCGACGCGAGCTGTGGCGGCGCGGACCTGGCGGGGGAGACGGCGGCCGCGATGGCCGCCTCCTCGATGGTGTTCCGGTCCACCGACGCGGCCTACGCGGACAAGCTGCTCGGGCACGCCAAGCAGCTCTACACGTTCGCCGACACCGTGCGGAAGAACTACCACGAGTGCATCACCGACGCGACGAGCTTCTACCGGTCGTGGAGCGGCTACCAGGACGAACTGGTCTGGGGCGCGATCTGGCTGTACCGGGCCACCGGCGACGCCGCCTACCTGGCCAAGGCCGAGAGCGAGTACGACCGGCTCGGCACCGAGCCGCAGTCCACCACCCGCTCCTACAAGTGGACCATCGCCTGGGACAACAAGCAGTTCGGCGCGTACGTGCTGCTGGCCAACCTGACCGGAAAGCAGAAGTACGTCGACGACGCCAACCGGTGGCTGGACTACTGGACGGTGGGCGTCAACGGGCAGCGGGTGCCGTACTCGCCCGGCGGGATGGCGGTGCTCGACTCCTGGGGCGCGCTGCGGTACGCCTCCAACACCGCGTTCGCCGCGCTCGTCTACAGCGACAAGACCACGGACACCACGCGTAAGGCGCGTTACCACGACTTCGCCGTCCGGCAGATCAACTACGCGCTGGGCGACAACCCGCGCAACTCCAGCTACCAGATCGGCTTCGGCGCCAACTCGCCGCGCAACCCGCACCACCGCACCGCACACGGCTCCTGGTGGGACAGCCAGACCGTACCCGCCGAGACCCGGCACGTGCTCTACGGCGCGCTGGTCGGCGGCCCGTCGGCGGCCAACGACGCGTACACCGACAGCCGGTCGGACTACGTGATGAACGAGGTGGCCACCGACTACAACGCCGGCTTCACCTCCGCGCTGGCCCGGCTGACGAACGAGTACGGCGGCAGCCCGCTCGCCGGCTTCCCGGTCGCCGAGACGCCCGACCTGGACGAGCTGACGGTGGAGACCACTGTGATGCAGGCCGAGCCGCGCGCCACCGGGCTCAAGGCGGTCATCTACAACAAGTCGGCGTTCCCGGCCCGGGCGCTGACCACCGGTAAGTTCCGGTACTTCTTCCGGCCCGACGGCACCGGCCCGGTCACCGTCACGCCCGGCTACACCCAGGGCTGCCCGTCCCCGTCGACCGCGAAGCAGTTCTCCGGCGACATCTGGTACGTCGAGGTCGACTGCACCGGCTACACCATCGCGCCCGCCGGCCAGTCGCAGCACCGGATGGAGGTCCAGTTCAAGATCGGGGTGCCGGAGGGCGGCACCTGGGATCCGGCGAACGACCCGTCCTACCAGGCCACCGCCGGGCCGAACCGGAAGGTGCCGCTCTACTCCGGCGGCGTGCGCGTCTGGGGCGAGGAGCCCGGACCGGCCACCCCGGACACCACCGCGCCGACGGTGCCCGGCACCCCGGTCGCTTCCGCCGTCACGTCGAGCGGGCTCACGCTGACCTGGGCCGCCTCCACGGACACCGGCGGCAGCGGCCTGGCCGGCTACGAGGTGACCCGTACCTCGGCCGGCGCCGACCCGGTCGTCACCGTCTCGGCCGGCACCACGCTGGCCGTGACCGGGCTGACGCCGGAGCGGACGTACCAGTTCACCGTGCGGGCGCTCGACGGCGCCGGCAACCGGTCCGCGGCGTCGGCTGCGGTCAGCGTCATGACGCCGGCCGCCCCGGCGCCGGACACCACAGCGCCGACCGCACCGGGCACGCCCACCGCCTCGGCGGTCGGCCCGACCGGCCTGACCCTGACCTGGGGCCCGTCCACCGACGCGGTGGGCGTGACCGGGTACCGGGTCTACCGGGGTGGGAACGTCCTGGTCGGCTCGGCCACCGGCACCACGCTGGCGGTGACCGGGCTGACCGCCTCCACCGCGTACACCTTCACGGTGGTGGCGGTGGACGCGGCCGGCAACGTCTCGCCGGCGTCGCCCGGCGTCACGGTGACCACCACGGCCCCGCCCACGGGCGGCGGCTGCGCGGTGACCTGGACGGCGAACACCTGGGACACCGGGTTCACCGCGAACATCACGATCACCAACACCGGCACCACGGCGATCAACGGCTGGACGCTCGCGTTCACGTTCGGCAGCAGCGGCCAGAAGGCCGGGCAGGCCTGGTCGGCGAACCTGACCCAGACCGGCCCGGCGGTGACCGCGTCGAACCTGTCCTACAACGGGACGCTGGCGCCGGGGGCGTCCACGAGCTTCGGCTTCAACGGCACCCACACCGGCGCCAACCCGAAGCCCACCGCCTTCACGCTGAACGGCTCCGCCTGCACGGTCTCCTGACCGTCGACGTGGCAGGGCCGGTGCCGCACCCGGCGCCGGCCCTGCCACCACGCCAGGCCCGGCACAACCTTTTCCGAAACGTTTCCGAAACACCGTTGTCCTCGCCGCCGCCCGCTGGAAGCATCGATTGAGCTAGATATCCCAATCGAGACGTCCAGTCGTCCTCGCCCCGGCGGCCTGGGTGTCGGCCAGTAAGGAGGCCGAGATGGCCATGAGCCCATCCGTTCATCGCGGCGGGAGCCGGCGGCGGCGATCACCAGCCGTCCGGGCGCTGCTAGCCGGTGCGATAAGCGCGGTTACGGTGGCCGCCGTCGCGGTGATGATGCCGTCGGCGAACGCCGCCGCGAGCACGCTGGGCGCGGCCGCCGCGCAGTCGGGTCGCTACTTCGGTACCGCGATCGCGGCGAGCCGGCTGGGTGATTCGACGTACAGCACGATCGCGGCGCGTGAGTTCAACATGATCACGGCTGAGAACGAGATGAAGCCGGACGCGTTGCAGCCTCAGCGGGGTCAGTTCAACTTCTCCTCCGGTGACCAGATCTACAACTGGGCGACCCAGCGGGGCCTGCAGGTCCGCGGCCACACGCTGGCGTGGCACGCGCAGCAGCCGGGTTGGATGCAGAGCCTGAACGGCAGCAGCCTGCGGCAGGCGATGATCGACCACATCAACGGGGTGATGGCCCACTATCGGGGCAAGCTCGTGGCGTGGGATGTGGTGAACGAGGCGTTCAACGAGGACGGCAGCCGTCGGCAGTCGAATCTGCAGGGCACGGGTAACGACTGGATCGAGGTGGCGTTCCGGACCGCGCGGGCGGCCGACCCGTCGACGAAGCTCTGCTACAACGACTACAACATCGAGAACTGGTCGTACGGCAAGACGCAGGGTGTGTACAACATGATCCGGGACTTCAAGTCCCGTGGTGTGCCGATCGACTGTGTGGGGTTGCAGACCCACTTCACCGGCGGCAGTTCGCTGCCGGGCAACTTCCAGACCACGCTGCAGAACTTCGCCGCCCTGGGTGTGGACGTGGCGCTGACCGAGGTCGACGTCACGAACTCCTCGACCAGCCAGTACGCGGGGCTGACGCAGGCGTGCATGAACGTGCCGCGCTGTATCGGCATCACGGTGTGGGGTGTGCGCGACAGCGACTCGTGGCGCTCGAACGAGAACCCGCTGCTGTTCGACGGCGGCGGCAACAAGAAGGCCGCGTACAACTCCGTCCTCAACACCCTCAACGCGGCCGCCCCGACCTCCGGGCCGACCACGACCCCGACCACGGGACCGCCGCCGAGCGGTGGCGCCGGACGGATCGTCGGGGTGCAGTCGGGCCGGTGCATCGACGTACCGAACGCCACGCAGAGCAACGGCACCCGCGTCCAGCTCTGGGACTGCCACGGCCAGTCGAACCAGCAGTGGACGTACACCTCGAACAAGCAGTTGATGGTCTACGGCACCAAGTGCCTGGACGCGAACGGCGCGGCCACCGGCAACGGCACCGGAATCATCATCTGGGACTGCAACGGCCAGTCGAACCAGCAGTGGAACATCAACTCCAACGGCACCATCAGCGGAGTCCAGTCCGGCCGCTGCCTCGACGTCTGGGGCACCGGCAACGGCCAGCAGGTCCAGTTGTACGACTGCCACGGACAGACCAACCAGCAGTGGCGGACCAACTTCGGTGGCACCACGCCCCCGACCACGCCGCCGCCGACCACGACGCCGCCGCCGGGCGGCTGTGCGCTCCCGTCGACCTACCGGTGGTCGTCGACCGGCGCGCTGGCCAACCCGCAGAACGGCTGGGTCTCGCTCAAGGACTTCACGAACGTGGTCTACAACGGCAAGCACCTGGTCTACGGGTCGAACGTCAACAGCAGCGGCCAGTACGGCTCGATGAACTTCAGCCTGTTCACCAACTGGTCCGACATGGCCTCGGCCGGCCAGACCGGGATGAGCCAGGGCACCGTGGCGCCCACACTGCTGTACTTCGCCCCGAAGAACATCTGGGTGCTGGCGTACCAGTGGGGACCGACCTCGTTCAGCTACAAGACGTCGAGCGACCCGACGAACGCCAACGGCTGGTCCTCGGCGCAGACGCTGTCCACCGCCACCTTGCCCGACGCCCCGTACGGCGTCATCGACCAGACGCTGATCGGCGACGACCAGAACATGTACCTGTTCTTCGCCGGTGACAACGGCAAGATCTACCGGTCCAGCATGCCGCTCGGAAACTTCCCGGGCAGCTTCGGCTCGAGCTACACGACGATCATGACCGACACGAGAGAGAACCTGTTCGAGGGTGTCGAGGTCTACAAGGTGCAGGGCCAGAACCAGTACCTCATGATCGTCGAGGCGATCGGGAGCCAGGGACGCTACTTCCGGTCCTTCACGTCCACCAGCCTGAACGGCTCGTGGACCCCGCAGGCCACCAGCGAGAGCAACCCGTTCGCCGGCAAGGCCAACAGCGGCGCGACGTGGACCAACGACATCAGCCACGGTGACCTGGTCCGCACCAACCCCGAACAGACCAAGACCGTCGACGCCTGCAACCTCCAGTTCCTGTACCAGGGCAAGAACCCCGGTGCGGGAGGCGACTACAACCTGCTGCCGTGGCGGCCGGGTGTGCTGACCCTCCAGCGCTAGACGCCACACCGTTGGACGAGAGCGTGCCCGGCACCCGCGCGGTGCCGGGCACGCCCGTCCGGCTCAGCCGGAAAGATCGTCGGCGAGCAGGTCCATCAGCAGCGCGTCGTGCCAGCGCCCGTCCGCCCCGCGCTCGTAACGGCGCATGATGCCCACCGGGCGGAACCCCACCTTCGCGTACGCCCGGATCGCCGCCGTGTTCGCCGCCGCCGGGTCGATCGTGAACCGGTGGTGGCCGTACTCGTCGATCAGGTGCCGGACCAGGGTACGGATCGCGTCGCCGCCCAGCCCCGAGCCGCGTACCGCCGGGTCGAGGAAGACGTCCAGGCTGGCGTGGCGGTAGTCCGGGTCCGTCTCGGCGTACCACTGGATCGCGCCGACCAGCCGGCCGTCGTGCTCGACGGCGTAGATCGTCAGCTCGTCGTCGGCCAGGTCGGCCCGCACCGACGCGGCCAGGTCGTCACCGCCGCGCCACCAGCGCCGCACCTCGGGGGTGGCCCGGATCGCGGCCAGCGCGGGCACGTCGGCGTCGGTCACCGGCCGCAGCGTCACCGCCCGCCCCCGCAACACGCCTCAGCCCCGCCGCTCGCCGTGCTCGACGCAGACCGCCGACCAGCCGGCCGGTACGACCTGCACCTTCATCCGCCGCCGGCAGGACGCGCACCAGCGCGGCGGCTCCCAGGCACGGGCCGTCTCGCACGCCGGGTGCGGCCCGGCCGCCACCGACTCGCCGCACCTGTCGCACCAGAGCGCGGCGGGGAGGGCCGTGGCGGGGGAGGATTCGGTCACCGCTGCCTCACAGGGTCGCCGAGAGCGCCTTCACCGGCATCTTCAGGTCTTCCAGCAGCTTCAGGTCGGCCGTCGCGGGCCGGCCCAGCGTGGTCAGGTAGTTGCCGACGATCACCGCGTTGATGCCGCCGAGCAGACCCTCGCGGGTGCCGAGGTCACCGAGGGTGAGCTCGCGGCCGCCCGCGTACCGCAGGATGGTGCGCGGCATGGCCAGCCGGAACGCGGCGATGGCGCGCAGCGCGTCCTTGCCCTCCACCACCGGGCGGTCGCCGAGCGGCGTGCCGGGGCGCGGGTTGAGAAAGTTCAGCGGAACCTCGTGCGGGTCCAGCTCGGCCAGCTGGGCGGCGAACTCGGCACGCTGCTCGACCGTCTCGCCGAGGCCGAGGATGCCGCCGCAGCAGACCTCCATGCCGGACTCGCGGACCATCCGCAGCGTCTCCCAGCGCTCCTCCCACGAGTGCGTGGTGACCACGTTCGGGAAGTAGGAGCGGCAGGTCTCCAGGTTGTGGTTGTAGCGGTGCACGCCCATCTCGACCAGCTCGTCGACCTGCTCCTTGGTGAGCATGCCGAGCGAGGCGGCGACCTGGATGTCGACAGCGGCGCGGATGGCGGCCACACCCTCGCGCATTTGCTTCATCAGCCGGGCGTCCGGGCCGCGCACGGCGGCCACGATGCAGAACTCGGTAGCCCCCGTCGCGGCGGTCTGCTTCGCGGCCTCGACCAGCGCGGGGATGTCCAGCCAGACCGAGCGCACCGGCGAGGTGAACAGGCCGGACTGCGAGCAGAAGTGGCAGTCCTCCGGGCAGCCGCCGGTCTTCAGCGAGACGATGCCCTCGACCTCGACCTCCGGACCGCACCAGCGCATCCGGACCTCGTGGGCGAGCTGGAGCGCGGCGGGCAGGTGCTCGTCGGGAAGGTTCAGCACCGCGAGGATGCCGGCCTCGTCGAGGCCGACGCCGTTGCCCAGCACCCGCTCCCGGGCCTGGTCGAGGATCTCTGGCATGGCTCGTAACCTAACAGGCCACCGTGAGCGCGGGAAACCGCCGCCGCCGGCCCTCCGGCGAGCCGGGACCGCGCCACGCCGGGGCCCTCGGCGCGGGTGGTAACTTCGCCCCGCGGAAGCGCCCGGCGGGGCGGGGAGAGTCGGCGGGAGGGGACGACACGGTGGCGGACTGGCTGGCGGCCCTGGACCGCCGCGCCGAGCTGCGGGCCCGGGCGGGGCTGACCCGCACGCTGCGCCCCCGGGCCGCCGACGACGCCGTGGTCGACCTGGCCGGCAACGACTACCTCGGGCTGGCCACCCACCCCGAGGTCACCGCCGCCGCGGCAGCGGCCCTGTCCGCGTACGGGCTGGGCGCCACCGGGTCGCGTCTGGTGCGCGGGTCCACCGACGCCCACCACGCGCTGGAGGACGACCTGGCCGGCTGGCTCGGCGTCGACCGGGCGCTCGTGTTCTCCTCCGGCTACCTGGCCAACCTCGCCGCCGTCCGGGGACTGACCCAGCCGCGTACGCTGCTCGTCTCCGACGCCCACAACCACGCCTCGCTGATCGACGGCTGCCGGATCTCCGGCGCCGAGACGCTCGTGACGCCGCATGCCGACGTGGCCGCGGTGGCCGCGGCGCTGGCCGCCGCGCCGGGCCGCCCGGCGGTGGTGGTGACCGAGTCGGTGTTCTCCGTCGACGGCGACCTGGCCCCGCTCGCCGAGCTGCACGCGGTGGCCCGCCGCCACGGCGCGCTGCTGCTCGTCGACGACGCGCACGCGCTCGGCGTCACCGGCCCGGCCGGAGCCGGCGGGGTCGCCGCCGCCGGGCTGGCCGGCGCGCCCGACGTGGTGGTCACCGCGACGCTGTCCAAGGCGCTCGGAGGGGCCGGCGGCGTGGTCGCCGGGCCGGCCGAGTTCGTCCGCCACCTGGTGGAGACCGGCCGCACCTTCATCTTCGACACCGCGCCGCCGCCCGCGGTGGTGGCCGGGGTGCACGCCGCGGTGCGGCTGGCCCGCAGCGGTGACGCGCTGCGCGCCGAACTGGCCGACCGGGTCGCGGCGGCGGTGCGCCGCCTCGGCGGGGCCGGGCTGTCCGTGTCCGCCCCGGACGGCGCCGTGATCTCGGTGACCGCGCCCGGCCCGCAGGAGGCGACCGCCTGGGCCGCCGCCTGCCGGGACCGCGGCGTCGCGGTCGGCTGCTTCCGTCCCCCGTCCACACCTGACAGCCGGTCCCGGCTGCGGCTCACCGTCAGCGCCGGCGTGGACCGGGCCGACTTCGACCGGGCCCTGGACGTGATCGTGGAGTGTGCGCCATGAGCTTCGGCGACGCCTGGACCGGGCCGGTGCTGGTGACCGGCACCGACACCGAGGTCGGCAAGACAGTGGTGACCGCCGCCGTCGCCGCCGCCGCCGCGCAGGCGGCCGGCCTGCGGGTCGCTGTGGTCAAGCCCGGCCAGACGGGTACGGCGACAGGCGAGCCCGGCGACGTCGACTCGGTGACCCGGCTGGCCGCACCCCTCACCGGCCGGACGCTCGCCAGCTACCCCGATCCGCTGGCCCCGCTGGCCGCGGCGCGGGTGGCGGAGCTGCCGCCACTGGAGCTGTACCACGCCGTCGACGCCGTCCGCGAGGAGGCGGACAAGCACGACCTGGTGCTCGTCGAGGGCGCGGGCGGGCTGCTCGTACCGATGGGGGTGCGCCCGTCCGGCGAGCCGTGGACGGTGGCCGACCTGGCGGTGTCGCTCGGCGCGCCGGCGGTGGTGGTGGCGCGGGCCGGGCTCGGCACGCTCAACCACACCGCGCTCACGCTGGAGGCGCTGGAGCGGCGGGCCGTCCCGGCCGGCGTGGTGATCGGCGCCTGGCCGGCCGACCCGGAGCTGGTGCACTGGCTCAACCTGTCCGAGCTGGTGCCGAACCTGCTCGGCGCGGTGCCGGCCGGCGCGGGCGGGATGGACCCGGGCGTGTTCCGCCGGTCGGCGCCCGGCTGGCTCACCCCCGCCCTGTACGGCGTGCTCGACGACTGGCGGGCCTGGGCCGAGGAGACCTGACTTTCGTCGGTGCCCGCCCCGGCCGGGCGTGGGTAGCGTGACCGCCGTGGAACCCCGCGAACGACAACGCCGGGCCGGTGACCTGCTGCTCTGGGCCGTGCTCGCGGCGCCTGTCGCGTACGGCCGGCTCACCCCGCCGTGGCGGGCGGACGAGCTGCCGCCGCTGGCCGCCGCGCTGACGTTGCTCGGCGTGGCGGTGTGGATCGGGCGCCGGTGGCCGCTGGTCGCGGTGCTCGCGGTGGTGGCGGGCTCGCTCGTCGACGGCAACGTGGTGTTCGCCATCCCGGTCTTCGGCTATCTCGCCGGGCGGCGCAGCGACCGGGCCGCACCGGCCGCCGCCGTCTTCGCCGCCATCGCGGTCACCGGCTCGGTGCTCAACCTCGGGCTGCTCGGCACCGAGCCGTCCACCTGGTTCCTGCTCTCCTCGGTGCTGCTGTTCGCCGGGGTGTTCCCCTGGCTGCTGGGCCGGCTGCGGCGGCAGCACCGCGCGCTCGCCGACGCCGGGCTGCGGCACGCGCAGGCCGAGCGCCGGGCCGAGGTCGAGCGGGTACGCCTGCGCGAGCGGACCCGCATCGCCCAGGACATGCACGACTCGCTCGGCCACGACCTGAGCCTCATCGCGCTGCGGGCGGGCGCGCTGGAACTGGCGCCGGACCTGTCCCCGGCCCACCGGGCGGCGGCCGGTGAGCTGCGGGCGAGTGTCGCCGCCGCCACCGAACGGCTGCACGACGTGATCGGCGTGCTGCGCGAGGAACGCACGCTGCGGCCGCCGGGGGAGACGGTCGCCGACGTGGTCGAGGGCGCGCGCGACGCCGGGATGACTGTCGACCTGCGTGCCGACACCGCCGAGCTGCCACCGCTGGTGGCGCACGCCGTGCACCGGGTGGTCCGGGAGGCGCTCACCAACGCCGCCCGGTACGCCCCGGACGCCCCGGTGGTGGTGGAGGTGACGCGGGCCGCCGCCACGGTGACCGTCGCGGTGGTCAACCCGTCGTCACCGGCCGGTCCGCTGCCCGGGCCGCCGTCGCACGGCTCCGGGTTGCTGGCGCTGCGCGAGCGGGTACGCCTCGCCGGCGGCGCCCTGGACGCCGGCCCTCGCGACGGCGGCTGGGCGGTCACCGCCCGCGTCCCGCTCGCCGGTGCCGGCGTACCCCGGCGGGGTGAGCCAGGGGACGCCGACGCCGGCGCGCCGGTCATCGGCCCGGCTGACGGTTCCGGGGCGACCGTCGCGCGACGCGGTGACGGCGACCTCGCGGAGTTCGATCCGCTCGACGACGGACGCGTCGGCGTGCCCGGCCGGGACGGGGACGCGGCCCGGCGGCTGCGGGAGGCCCGCCGGCGGCTGCGGCGCAGCCTGCTCGTCGCGTTCGGCGCGCCCGCCGGACTGGCGCTGATGCTGACCCTGGTCTACTACCCGCTCGCCACGGCCGGCGCCGTGCTCGACCGGGCCGGCTACGAACGGCTGCGCCTGGGTGAGCCGCGCGACGCGCTCGGGCTGCCCCGACGGCAGGCCGACCCGCCCGCGACCGGCGCGGTGCCGGGCTGCGAGTTCTACACCGACGGCAACTTCCCGTTCGCCCAGGCGACCTGGCGGCTCTGCTTCGCCGGCGGGCGGCTGGCCAGCAAGGAGCGGATCGGATCGTGAGCGACGACCACGGCCGCCCACTGCGGGTGGTACTCGCCGACGACGAGGCGCTGGTCCGGGCCGGGGTCCGGGCGATCCTGGCCGCCGACCCCGGCGTCGAGGTGGTCGGCGAGGCCGAGGACGGCCTCGCGGCTGTGGAACTGGTCCGCGCGCACCGCCCCCGGGTGGCGCTGCTGGACATCCGGATGCCCCGCTGCGACGGGCTCAGCGCCGCCGCACAGATCCGCCGGCTCGTGCCGGAGACGGCGGCGGTCATGCTCACCACGTTCGGCGACGACGACCTGATCGCCCGCGCGCTCGGCCACGGCGCGGCCGGGTTCCTGCTCAAGTCCGGTGACCCGCGTGAACTGCTGGCCGGGGTGCGGGCGGTGGCCGACGGCGGGGCGTACCTGTCGCCGCGGGTGGCGCGCCGGGTGATCGAGCTGAGCGGGGGACGACTGGCCCGCGGCCCGTACGCACGGGACCGGCTGGCCGGGCTCACCGACCGGGAGCGCGACGTGCTGGCGCTGGTCGGCGCGGGACTGTCGAACGCCGAGATCGGCCGCCGGCTGCACCTGGTCGAGGGCACCGTGAAGAGCTACCTGACCAGCATCTTCACCCGGCTGGACGTGCGCAACCGGGTGCAGGCGGCGATCCTCGCGTACGAGGCGGGGCTGGTCCCGCCCACCGGCTGACCAGCCCCGCCCCGCGTTCCCTCAGGCGTCGCGCCGTGCCAGCGCCCACCGGCCCAGCGCCAGCGCGGCGACGGTCCAGCCGGCGAGCAGCAGCAGCCCTGCCGCCGCCGGGTACGGCTCGCTGTCCCCGGCCAGGAAGTGGTTGCCCGCCACCCCGGGGAACGCGTCGGAGATCCGGGTGAGCACCGTGATGTCCGGCTCCCGCAACGACAGCGGCACGATCATCAGCAGCGCGAACAGCACGGTCAGGGTCAGCACCGCGCCGCGCAGCGCGGACGCCAGGCCGAGCGCCAGCACACCGATGAGCGCCAGGTACGCCGCGCACGCGACCACGTCGGCCACCGTGCCGCCCAGCGGGGCGCGGCCCCACTCGCCGAGCACCGGACGGGCCGCCGCCGCGCCGACCACGCCGAGCAGCAGGCCGAGACCGAACGTCACCACGCCCACCACGATCGCCTTGGCCGCCAGCACCCGGCCCCGCGACGGGGTGCACCGCAGCGTGGTGCGGATCGTGCCGGTGGCGAACTCGCTGGTGATCGCGAACAGGCCGAGCGCCAGCACCACGTACTGGGTCAGCTCCAACGACCCGGCCACGATCTCGCCGACGTCGACCACGCCCGGGTTGTTCGCCGGGTCGTCGTCGGTGTTGGCGTTCTGCGCGTAGATGGCGAGCTGGGCGCTGGTGGCCGTCATGGTCAGCACCGCCGCGAGCAGCGTCCACCAGGTGGAGCGGACCGACCAGAGTTTGGTCCACTCGGCGGCCACCGCCCCGGCGAGCGGGTGCCCGGCCGGGGCAGGCCGGGCGGTCCGCCGGGCCGGGTCGAGCGTGGACTGAGCGGTCATCGGGTGCCACCTCGGGTCGGGCCGGCGGCGTACTCCACGCTGTCGGCGGTCAGCTCCAGGAACGCCTCCTCCAGGGAGGGCGCGACGGGGGTCAGCTCGTGCAGGCGTACCCCCATCTCGTGTGCCAGGTCGCCGACCCGGCCGGCGGTGCTGCCGGCGACGGACATCCCGCCCTCGTCGGCGGTGACTGTCGCGCCCTCGGTGGCCAGCCGGTCGCCGAGCGCGGCGAGCGCGGCCGGCTCCGGCCCGCGTACCCGGACCGACGCGGCGGGCCGGGCGGCGATCAGCTCGGCCAGCGGCGCGTCCGCGACCAGGCGGCCGCGCCCCAGTACCACCACCCGGTCGGCGGTCTGCTGCATCTCGCTCATCAGGTGGCTGGAGACCAGGACGGTGCGCCCCTCGTCGGCGAGGCGGCGGGTGAACCCGCGGATCCACCGCACCCCGTCCGGGTCGAGCCCGTTGACCGGCTCGTCGAGCAGCAGCACCGGCGGGTCGCCGAGCAGCGCGCCCGCGATGCCGAGCCGCTGACCCATCCCCAGCGACAGCGCTCGGCCCGGCTTGCCGGCGGCACGGGCGTCCAGGCCGACCAGGTCGAGCACCTCGGTCACCCGCCGGGCCGGTACGCCGTTGCTGCGCGCCATCGCCCGCAGGTGCGCCACGCCGGAGCGGGCCGGGTGCACGCCGGTGGCGTCGAGCAGCGCGCCCACCTCGTGCAGCGGGTGCCGCAGCGTGCGGTAGTCCCGCCCGTTGACCAGCGCCTGCCCGGCGGTGGGCCGGTCCAGGCCGAGCACCATCCGCATGGTGGTGGACTTGCCCGCGCCGTTCGGGCCGAGGAACCCGGTGACCTGCCCGGGACGGATCTCGACGGTCAGGTCGTCGACGGCTGTCACGTCGCCGAACCGTTTCGTCAACGCACGAAGTGTGATCATGCGGCGACGCTATGGGCCGGCGCGGGTGCCGCACCGCCGTCGAACGGCAGCCACCCACCCTGACTTTCGTAAGGAAGGGCCCCTTGTTAACGCCTCCGGTAGAGGAAGGGCCCCCTCTTAACGCCCGCAGCGCTCAGGCGCGGCGGACCACGAACGCGTCCGGCATCCGGAAGGTGAGGTTGTCCGGGCACCACGGCGGTCGCACCACAGTCACACCGTCGAGCAGCGCTGCCGCCTCGGCGACCACCACCGCGGCCTCCATCCGGGCCAGTTGCGCGCCGACGCAGCGGTGCGGTCCGGCGCCGAACGCCAGGTGCCGCCGCGACCCGGGCTGCCCCGGGCGGAACTCGCCCGGCGCGTCCACCACTGCCGGATCGCGGCCGGCGCGGGCCAGCCAGGCCACCACGCTGGTGCCCGCCGCCACCGGCACCTCGCCGAGCGTGGTGTCGACTGCCGCCACGCGCCGCCAGGTGACGATCGGCGGCTCCAGCCGCAGCCCCTCCTCGACCACGTCGTCCACGGCGACCGTTCCGGCGCGCAGCCCGGCCCGTACCGTCGGTTCGCCGGACAGCCGGTGCAGCAGCAGGGTGAGGAACTGTGAGGTGGTCTCCTGCCCGGCGACCAGCAGGAAGAACAACGCGCCGACGACCACGTCGGGGGAGTGCCCGGCCTCGCGCAGCCGCGCGGCGAGCCCGCCCCCGGTCGCGGCGAACTCCCGCAGCACGGTGTGGAACCGGCCCACCTCGGCGGCCAGCGCGAGCTGCCGGTCGGCGTCCAGCGGCGCCCAGAACAGCTCCAGCGCGGCCCGGGCGAAGTCCTTCACCGCGCCGGCCGGGGCGTCCGGCAGCTCCACCAGCCGGGCCAGCACCAGCAGCGGCAGGTCGGCGGCGAGACCCGTGTACAGGTCGACCGGGCGGCCTGCGTCCAGCTCTGCCGCCAGCCCGGCCACCCGCTCCCGGACCAGCCCGGTCAGCCACTGACGCTGGGCGTCCACCCGGTGCGGGTGCAGCGCCTCGGCGACGATGCCGCGGATCGCCGGGTGGCTTGCGCCGCCGTTGTTCGCCAGCGTCGGCGGCAGCCGGAACCGGTGCCCGGCGAGCACCCGCAGCGCGGCCACCGGGATCGGGGTGACCGCGTCGAGCGCGTTGTCCGGCCGGAACGTCACCGGATCGGTGAGCACCCGGCGTACGAGCGCGTGCCGGGTCACCACCAGGTGCGGCACGCCGACGTGGTCGACAACCGTGGCCGCGTCGGGCCACTGTCCGTCGACGGACTCCCCCCAGCCCCGGAACAGCACGCGGTAACGCTAGCGGCGGGCGCCGGGCGGGTTCGGGTCCAGCTCCCAGACGGTGGTGTGCTTCACCCGTACGCTCTCCAGCGCCTCCGACACCGGCACGTCGTACGCGGCCAGCTCGTGGAACCGCTCGCGGGGCAGGAACGCCCGGCCCGGGTCGCCCACCAGCACCCGGGCGCCGGTGCGGGCGGCCCGGAGCAGGAAACGCAGCATCCGGCGGGCCATCGCCTCGCTGTAGAAGACGTCCCCGGCCAGCACCACCTCGGCGTCACCGGCGTCGGAGTCGAGGATGTCGCCGAGTTCGGCGTCGACGCGTACCCCGTTGGCCTCGGCGTTGAGCACGACGGCCGCGACGGCCCGCTCGTCCACCTCGACCGCGCGGACGGCGGCGGCGCCGGCGCGGGCGGCGGCGATGGCGACCAGGCCGGAGCCGGAGGCCAGGTCCAGCACCCGGGCGCTGGCGACCAGCTCCGGGTGGTCGGTGACGTAGCGGGCCAACCCCTGCCCACCGGCCCAGGCGAACGCCCAGAACGGCGGCGGCTGGGCGCTGCGGAACTCGCCCTCGGTCAGCTCCCACAGGCCGATCGGCTCGTCGGCCTGGTGCAGCCGCACCTCGGGGACGAACGCCACCGGGGCGAGGCGGGCGTGCAGCCGGACGAACGCGGCGGACAGCTCGGACACCGGAGAATTGTGTCCCATCGGGTGCCCGGGCCCGCATCCCGGGCGTGTCGCGGTGCGGTCGTGACCGGTTCACCACGGTCGGTGAAACAGCCCCCCTGTTGTGGCGTTGGATGCGAACACGCCCGTCTACCGGCCCGCCCGGCGCGCTCCTAGCGTTGCCTGTGGACACGACCGAGAGCGAGGAGACGTGGTGAGCGGGTGGCGGCACGCGCTGCGGATCGGACTGGTGCTGACCTTCGTGGCCGGGACCGGGTACGGCGGAGCCCTGCCGGCGCGGGCGGCGGCGGCCTTCTCCACCGAGTTGAGCGGTCTGCCGGACGAGTTCACCGCCGGGAACCGGGTGGAGACGTTGTCCGCCGTGGTGTCCCGCTCCGACGGGGGCGGCTGTGTCAAGGTGCGCTGGTCGATGCTGGTGCGGGTGCAGGGCCTGCGCCTGGACCAGCTCAAGGTGGACCGGGTGGAGGACAGCGGCTCGTTCCCGCTGGAGATCCGCACCGAGGGAGACACCGCCCGGCTCACCGACCGGCAACTCGACCCGGGTGTGCTCTGCCCCGGCCGTACCGTGACCGCCCGCTACCGGGTCGCGTTCGCCGAGGACGTCGGGCGCGGGCGGGTGAGTTTCGCCGCCGAGGCGTACGACCCGCAGTTGCAGCTGCTGGCCCGGCGCACCGCCTCCCGTGAGGTGGTGGGGGAGGAGGCGCCGACGCCGGCACCCACCAGCGCGGAGCCCACGGAG
Organism: Micromonospora sp. WMMB482; assembly: GCF_019038635.1. Lineage (NCBI taxonomy): Bacteria > Bacillati > Actinomycetota > Actinomycetes > Micromonosporales > Micromonosporaceae > Micromonospora > Micromonospora sp. WMMB482. Next base: position 4,218,009 of record NZ_JAHOPD010000020.1, read on the forward strand.
ACGCCGACCGGCGAGCCGCCGGCCGAGGAACCCACTGACGAGCCGGCCGACGCCACGGTGGTGGAGCCGCCCGCGCCGGGTGGCGTGGCCGGGCGGCCGGTGGCCGACAGCGGCGGATTCGGCATCGTGCAGGCCGCGTTCCTGCTCGGCGGGCTGCTGCTGTTCCTGGGTGCCGGTCTGCTGCTGCGGATGCGCCGCCTGCTGCGCCCGTCCGTCGACCCCGAACTCCCGCCCCCCTTCGAACGCCCTCGCCCGCGCTGGCACTGACGCTCGCCCCGGGCGTAGCGGAGGGATCTGTCAGTCGAGCTGGCTGGGTTCCAGGCCCAGTTCCCGGGCGGCCACCAGGCGGATCCACTCGGCGATCTGCCGGCGGGTGATCACCCGCTCGTGCACCGCGATCTGGACCGCCAGTCCGTCCATCACCGCGCTGATCCGCCAGGCCGCGCCGGCCGGGTCGGGGCAGTCGAACGTACCCTCGGCGACCCCGGCGGTGATCACCGCGGCCAGGTCCTGCCGCCACCGCAGGTCGAGGCGGCGGGAGAGCTTCTCCAACTCGGGCGTACGCAGCGACTCCGCCCAGCCGTCGATCCACATCGACCAGGAGGTGGCCCGGCCGGTCGGCGTGTAGAGGCGCAGCATCCGCCGCATCTTCGCCAGCGGCGGGGAGGAGGAGCGCAGCACCGCGTCGAGGCGGGCGAGATCCTGCTCGACCGCGTACGCGAAGGCCTGCGCGAGCAGCCGGTCCTTCGTCGCGAAGTGGTAGAAGACGAGCGCCTGGCTGACGCCGGCGGCCTCGGCCACGTCCGCGGTGCGGGTGTTGGCGAGCCCTCGTTCCGCGATCACCTCGCAGGCCGTGCGCAGCAGCGCGTCCAGGCGGATCTCGGCGGCTCGTCTCGTCACGGCGTTACGGTAACCCATCCGTATGACCACAGGGAGTTACCGAAGCGGCCGGTCGGCGGTGGGACAGTCGGATGCCGGACACTCGGCTCGCCGAGCGGATTCCGCAGGTCGCGGCCCTGCCTGCGGGCCTTCGACGGCATCCACCCAGCCTCCTAGGAAGCCTGCGGGGTGCGGCTCCGGCGACATCCGGACGCGCCGGAAGGGCCCCCGATTTGGCAACCGTTCCCGGGCTCGGCTAAAGTTCTCATCCGTCACCGGATAACACCGGGGACGTGCGGACGTAGCGCAGCTGGTAGCGCATCACCTTGCCAAGGTGAGGGTCGCGGGTTCGAATCCCGTCGTCCGCTCGGAGATGCCGCCACGCAGTTCGGGGGCAACCTCGGTGGAGTGGCCGAGAGGCGAGGCAACGGCCTGCAAAGCCGTGTACACGGGTTCAAATCCCGTCTCCACCTCGGCATTAGACGAGGGCGATTGGCGCAGTGGGAGCGCGCTTCCTTGACACGGAAGAGGTCACTGGTTCAAACCCAGTATCGCCCACCAGCGGAAAGGCCGTGTCGATCATTCGACACGGCCTTTCTCGTCGTCGTCGACCAGTCCAGTGCCGCGCCGCTGGCCATTGCCGCGGCCGGACGACCCCACCCAGACTGGCCCGGTGGACGATCAGCAGACCCGAGCCCGGCAGTTCCGTGCCCTGCACCTGCCCGGTGAGCCACTGATCCTGGTCAACGCCTGGGACGCGCTGAGCGCCCGGATCGTCGCCGCGGCCGGTGCCCGGGCGGTCGCGACCACGAGCGCCGGGGTGGCGTGGAGCCGCGGCGCCCCGGACGGCGACGCGCTGGCCCGGGACACCGCCGTCGACGTGATCCGCCGGGTGGCCGGCGCGGTCCGCGTGCCGGTCACCGCCGACATCGAATCCGGGTACGGCGACAGCCCCGCCGAGGTCGCCGAGACGATCACCGCAGTGCTCGCCGCCGGGGCCGTCGGCGTCAACGTGGAGGACTCCCGGCACGACGGCGGGGGACCACTGCGCCCGGTCGGCGAGCAGGTCGCCCGGCTCGCCGCGGTCCGGGCTGCCGCCGACCGCGCCGGCATCCCGCTGTACGTCAACGCGCGGGTGGACACCTTTCTGCGCGGGTCCGGTGGCGTGCCGGAGACGGTCGCGCGCGCCGAGGCGTACCTGGCGGCCGGCGCGGACGGGATCTTCGTACCCGGAACCGTGGAACCGGAGACGGTGGCCGCGCTGGCGGCGGCGATCCCGGCGCCGCTGAACGTGCTGGCCGGGCCGGGCGCGCCGCCGATCGCCGAGCTGGCCCGGCTCGGCGTGGCCCGGGTGAGCATCGGGCCGGCGGTGGCCGAGGCCGCCTACGCGGTGGCCCAGCGGGCGGCGGCGGAGGTGCTCGGCGCCGGGACGTACGGCGCACTCACCGGCGGGCTCGACTTCGACGCGCTGAACGAGCTGATGCGGAGCTGAACCGGACGGCGCGCGCACCGCCACCGGCGCGCGCACCGCCACCGCCGGCGAGCGGCCACAGCAGAACGGGCCGGCGGATCTGGTGATCCGGCCGGCCCTGTCCGGGACCGATCAGCTCCGTCGGCCCCGGTCACCGTCACATCGGCGGGGCGACGTCCCGGCGTTCCTCGACCCGGCGGTACTCCACCGGCTGCTCGGCGTCGGTGGTGACCACCTGGCGACGGCGGCTCCAGACCAGCGTCGTCATGATGAGGCCGAGCACACCGGCCGCCATCAGGATCCAGCCGACGACGTCGAGGTCGACCCCGCCGACGCTGGCGTTGAGCGCGAACGTGAGGATCGCGCCGACCGCGATCAGGAAAATGCTCGTACCGATACCCACGACAGCCTCCTTCGGGGGATGGTTGTGCTGTCACCGGCCTCAATACCCCGGCGGTGAACAGCGCAACCACACGCCCACCGGGCGCGGCGGGGGTCCGCCGCACGGCGATCTTGGCATCGGGTAGAGTTCACCCCGTCGCCGGCGCGAACCGGCGGCACGCGGACGTAGCGCAGCTGGTAGCGCATCACCTTGCCAAGGTGAGGGTCGCGGGTTCGAATCCCGTCGTCCGCTCGCGATTGCCCGGGCGATTGGCGCAGTGGGAGCGCGCTTCCTTGACACGGAAGAGGTCACTGGTTCAAACCCAGTATCGCCCACCGAGAGTCACCCTCCCCGCCCGCCGGTGCCGCCGGTCGATCGGCGGGCGTATCCCACCGGGCGGTTCGTACCGGCCACATCGGTCACCCGGCTCCACCGTGCGGGTTATTCAGCCGCCGCCACCACGCGTGTCACTGTGATGCCCGATACGCAGGGAGGCGGTCACATGCACACGATCGAGCGGGGACGGTGGCGGCGAAGGGCCGCCCGGTTAGGGGTGGCGACTGTCGTCGCGGCGGCCGGGGTGACGGTCCCGGCCGTGTCCGCGCAGGCCACCGCGACGCGGACGGTGGCGTTCTTCAGCATGGACGAGCCGGCGTCCTCGACGGTGCTGACCGACTACAGCGGCAACGGCCGCCACGGCACGATCGGCGGCGAGGTGGTCACCGGTGCGCTCTACGCCGGGGCGACCGGCCACCGCTTCGCCACCCACCTGCCCACCGACAAGGAGTACGTCCCGGGTCACGTCGACCTGGTGCCGCACAGCACCGACTTCAACCCGGACGCCGGGGACTTCTCGGTGACCATCCGCTACCGGACCACGTACTCCTTCGGGAACATCCTCCAGAAGGGACAGGGCAACACGGCCGGCGGCTACTGGAAGTTCGAGGCCCCGAACGGCAAGCCGAAGTGCCTGTTCCGGGGCGCGGACGGCGCCTCCCGTACCGGCTACACGGACGTGCCGATCTCCGACGGCCAGTGGCACACGGTCACGTGCAACCGCACCTCGGCGTACGTGGAGATGTACGTCGACGGCGTGCGGACCAGCCGCCTCAACGGGCCGACCGGCACCATCGCCAACACGTGGCCGCTGTCCGCCGGCGGCAAGAGCCAGTGCGACGGTACGAAGGTCACCTGCGACTACTTCGCCGGCGACATCGACTACGTGAAGATCCTGAAGGGATCGGGCGGTCCGGCCAACCAGGCGCCGGTGGCAGCGGTGACGCCCACCTGCTCCGGACTGGTGTGCACGTTCTCCGGCGCGGCCTCCACCGACGCCGACGGCGCGATCCAGGACCACAGCTGGACCTTCGGCGACGGGGACACCACCGGCACGGCCTCCGTACCGACCACGTCGCACACGTACGCGGCGGCCGGCACCTACCCGGTCACGCTCACCGTCACCGACGACCGGGGCGCCACCGGCACCGCGACTGTCGACGTGACCGTCGCGCCCGTACCGGAGCGGATCTCGTTCGTCGGCCAGGCCACCGCGAACGCCAACTGGACCAGCCACACCGTCACCGTTCCGGCGGGCGTGCAGCCCGGTGACACGCTGCTGCTCCTGCTCAGCCAGAACACGCACACCGGCACCGGTGAGCCGACCGGGGTGACCGGCTGGACCAGGCTCGACCGCGTCGACGGCGGCTTCGCCACCACCACCGTCTGGTCGAAGACCGCGAGCGCGGGTGACGCCGGCACGGCGGTCCGGGTGACACTGGACAGTCAGGCGAAGGGCAACCTGGTGCTGGCCGCGTACCGGGGAGTGGCGCCGGTCGCGCCGGTCTTCGCCAGGGCCACCGACCCGGCGAGCAGCGCCGCCCGGATCACCCCGTCCGCGCCGGTGACCGCCGCGCAGAGCTGGGCCGTGTCGTACTGGCTGCACGGCGACAGCACCTCCACCGCGCTCGCCCCGCCGTCCGGCGTGGCGGTGCGCAGCAACACCTCGCAGACCGGCGGCGGCCGGGTGACCGGCCTGCTCGCCGACTCGGCGAGCAGCGTGCCGACCGGCAGCTACGGCGGGCTCACCGCCACCGGCGCCGCGGCCAGCACGACCACCACCACGTGGACGTTCGTCCTGCCTCCGGCCTGACCCATCGGGTACGTGAAAAGGCCGGCACCCCGTCGTCGGGGTGCCGGCCTGTCTCGCTGTGGGTCTTACTTGGTCCAGTGTTCGGCGACCAGGTCGGCGGCCTGCTGCTCCCACTGGGCGTAGTGGTCGGGGTAGGCGGAGACCTGGACGGTCTGGGCGGCCTTGGTCAGCGGCATGTCCTGCCAGCCGTCGACCTGCTTCAGACCCTTCAGGAACGCCATGGTCGAGTACTCGGGGTCGGTGATCTGCTCCACCGTGCCCCACCCGCTGGACGGGCGCTGCTGGAACAGGCCCTGCGAGTCGTGGTCGTTACGGTCACCCAGGTGACCGAGGTTCTCCAGCTTCGACTCCTGCAACGCCGTCGCGATCGACACCACCGCGGCACGCTCGTCCATCCCGGCCTTCTTCGTCGCCGCGATGATCGCCTTCACATTCGCGACCTGCTCGTCGTTCAGCTCGATCCGCGACTGCTCACCCTGCACACCATGCGGGACCAGCTTGTCGCCCTGCACCGAGACGCTCACCGGCTTGGCCGCGTGGGCGGTGGTGTCCGCCGCGTGGGCGGCCACCGGACCGGCGAACACACCACCGGTGAAAGCCAGACCAGCAATACCCAGAACGCTCTTCCGCAGAATCGTGTTCATCACACACGCTCCATTCGGGGGTCGACACACCCGCCGGGGCGGGATGCGTGGGCACCGTCAGGCGCTCAGAAAGACTGGGGGATCCGGCCGCACACGCAGGCAGGGAGTGCCACATCGCGGCGCCGGAAGCATGTCCAACGACCCGCCACCCGGCATCACTCCCGGGCGCCTCACGCCACCGTCGAGCGGCGCGGGTTCACGTCGTCGGAACCGTGTTCAACGACCAGCCGACCGGGATCATTCCCGGGGCCTCGCGGATACCGCCCGCTGAGGGCGCCGCGGTGCTCGGCCGTTCACCCGGTTACAACGCCACCCACCCGCCGCCGATTCCACCCCCACAGTGCCGCCCACCACCCCCGAACCCGACACACCACCCACAAGCCCCCCCACACACACCCGACCCCCGACCGGGCCCAGCCGAGGCACCGCACCCCACGCCCCGGGTGATCAAGGAGTTTGCGGCAGTTCCCGGCGCCGCCGAGGACCCAAACTCCTTGATCACCTGCCGAAAGGGCCTCCCCGGGCACCCCGCAGAACGTCGATCATGAGGTTGACGGCGACGAAACGGACACCAGACACCGCCAAGTTCATGATCGACCCGGTCGGACCGGCCAGGTCGAGCGGAACCGAGCCGGCGGGCTCGCGCGGGCTCGGGCCGGCGGGACCGAGCGAGCCCGCAAGGGGCGGGACCGAAGCGCCGGAGCATCACCCACACCACGCGATCTTGCAGTTCGCGCCCCCTGGACACCCCATTCGCGTGGTTTGCGGGGCACCGAAGTGCAAGATCACGCGGCGGCACCGGCGGGACACCGAACGGCTCTCGGCCGGGCCGACGAGAACTCCCGCGAACCTCGGCCAACCCGCCGATCTGGAGTTGTGGCACCTCGCCAAAAGCGCTAACCGGGCATCCGAGGCGCCACAACTCCAAGATCTGTGACGGTGTGAGGCGAGGGCGTGCGGCCGGCTCCGGACAGCGCAGGGCGGGAGGCCGGGTTCTGCCGTTGGCAGATCCGCTGACCGTGAACGGGGCACCTGCCGGACGGTGGTGGGCGGCACGCTGGGCCGCATGCGACTTCTGATGCTCGGCGGTACAGGTTTTGTCGGCGGTGCGGTCGTGGCCGAGGCGGTACGCCGCGACTGGCAGGTGACCGTGTTCAACCGGGGTGTGCACGGTCAGGTGCCGGACGGCGTACACCGGTTGCGAGGTGACCGGACGGCGCCGGACGGGCTGGCCGCGCTCACCGGCGGCGAGTGGGATCTGGTGGTGGACACCTGGGACGGCGCGCCCCGGGCGGTGCGGGACGCGGCGTCGGCGCTCGTCGACACGGTGCCGCACTACGTGTACGTGTCCAGCGGGTCGGTGTACGCGCCACCCGTCGCGCCCGGCAGCGGCGAGGAGGCGCCCACGGTGCCGGCCGACCCGGACGCCGACGACTGTGACTACCCGGCGAACAAGGCGGGCGGGGAACTCGCCGCGACGCGGGCCTTCGGCGACCGGGCGCTGCTGGCGCGCGCCGGACTGATCCTGGGGCCGGGGGAGGACATCGGGCGGCTGCCGTGGTGGCTGAACCGGGTCGCCCGGGGCGGGGACGTGCTGGCGCCGGGGCCGCGTGACCTGCCGATCCAGTACGTGGACGTCCGGGACCTGGCGACCTGGCTGCTGGACCGGGGTGCCGAGGGCGTCGGCGGGGCGTACAACGTGGTGGGTCGCACCGGGCACGCGACGATGGGTGACCTGCTCGACGCGGCGGTGGCGGTGACCGGGTCGGACGCGACGCTGCGGTGGACCGCGCCGGAGCCGATCCTGGCCGCGGGGGTGGAGCCGTGGAACGACCTGCCGGTGTGGATTCCGCGCGGGCACGAGTACCGCTGGTTGCAGGAGCGGGACGTGGAACGCGCGTACGCGGCGGGGCTGGTCTGCCGGCCGGTGACCGAGACGGTGGCCGACACCTGGCGGTGGCTGCGCGAGGTGGGGCGCGTGCCGGACCGGGCGGGGCGTCCGGCGCGCGCTCCGGTCGGGCTGGCACCGGAGCGGGAGGCCGCCCTGCTGGCCGCGCTCCCCGCCTGACCCGGAGAGACCGGGCCGCGCAGGGGCCACGGGTCAGGCCGGCACCACCGGCAGGTCGAGCACCTCCTCGACCGGGCGGCGCGGGGTGGCGCGGCCGGGCTGGCCGTAACCGATCCGCATCACCATCTGCGGGGTGCCGAACCGGCCCAGCGACATCCGCAGCGCCTCGCGTGCGGCGGGCACCTCGATCGGCTGGGACAGCATCGACACGCTCAGCCCGGCGTCGGTGGCGGTGAGCAGGACCCGTTGCAGCGCCTGCCCGGCGAGGATCTGGTCGGCGGAGGTATTGCCGGCCGAGCCGAGCACCGCGACCAGTGGCTCCGGCTCGAAGTCGCGGCCCGGGGCGCGGTTGCGTCCGCCGAAGCCGCGCTGGGGCAGCAGGTCCTGCGGTTCGCTCTGTGGTCCGCCGGCGCCGGAGGGCACGCCGTCCGGGGCCGGCTCGGAGCGGATCCACTCGGCCCGTTCGGCCACGTACGCGGGGTCGCGTTCCAGCACGCGGTGGGCGCTGCGGGCGACCTCGGCGACCGCGTTGACGGCGCTGGTGCCGATCACCAGTTCCAGCCAGCACTGCTCGGCGCGGGCCGCCTCGCCGAGCCGCCAGCGGGCCTCCGCCGGGACGGGGTCGGGCCAGAACGGCGCGCGGTTGCTGAACCGGTGGCTGATCGCCCCGTACAGGCTCTGCTCGACCGGGGTGGGGCGGCGCGGCATGTCCGGCACCAGCCGGGCCACGACGTCCGGGTCGGCGGGGTACGGGCGCAGCCGGACCGTGGCCGGGGTGCCCGCCACGGCGAGCGCCAGCCGCAGGTTGAACAGTGCCGCCCCGGCGGCGATCCGCGCGCCCCAGCCGGTCGGGTCGGTGGCGGGCAGACCGCGCAGCGGGTCGACTGACACCTCGATGCCGCCGTCGACGAGCCGGAACCGCCACGGCTGGGTGTTGTGCAGCGACGGCGCCCGGACCGCGTCGGCGACCGCGGCCCGCAGCTGCTCGCCGGTGTATTCGGTCGTCATGGTGGTGCTCCCTCTCGTGCGGCGCCGGCTTCCCCGGCCGGGTACACCACTACGGTGCGTCAGCGGGCGGTGCGGTGAGCAGGGCCGGAGGTCCCCACCTGGGCCCGGCCGTCGGTCCCGGCGCGCGCGGGCAGGACGGGACTTTCGACCCGTGCTACCGGGGCGGGAAAGCGGGTAGAAAGAACGGATGATCCGGGTGTTCCTGCTCGACGACCACGAGGTCGTCCGTCGTGGCCTTGCCGACCTGCTCCAGAGCAGCGGCGACATCGAGGTGGTCGGCGAGTCCGGCCTGGCCCAGGAGGCGGCGCGCCGCATTCCGGCGCTGCGCCCCGACGTGGCGATCCTCGACGCCCGGCTGCCCGACGGCAACGGCATCGACGTCTGCCGGGACGTCCGGGCCGTGGACTCCTCGATCAAGGGGCTGATCCTCACCTCGTACGAGGACGACGAGGCGCTGTTCGCGGCGATCATGGCGGGCGCGGCCGGGTACGTGCTCAAGCAGATCCGCGGCACCGACCTGGTGGACGCGGTCCGCCGGGTGGCGGCCGGGCAGTCCCTGCTCGACCCGGCGATCACCACCCGCGTGCTGGAGCGCATCCGCAGCGGCGTGGAGCAGCCGCGGGAGTTGAAGTCGCTCACCGAGCAGGAGCGGCGGATCCTGGAGTACGTGGCGGAGGGGCTCACCAACCGGGAGATCGCCGGGAAGATGTTCCTGGCCGAGAAGACGGTGAAGAACTACGTCTCCAGCGTGCTGGCGAAGCTGGGCCTGGAGCGGCGTACCCAGGCGGCGGTGCTGGCCACCCGGCTGCTCGGCAAGAACAGCTGACCGGCTGTCAGTCGAGCGGGACGCTCCAGCGCACCTCGGTGCCGCGCGGCTCGGCCCGGCGCAGCGAGAACTCGCCGCCCAGCCGCTCGGCCCGTTCCCGCAGGTTGACCAGGCCGCTGCGGGCCGCCTCCGGGTCGCAGCCGACCCCGTCGTCGGTGACCGTGATCTCGACCCGGCCGGAGTCGACGCGTACGCGCACCGACACCCGGTCGGCCTGCGCGTGGCGTACCGCGTTGGAGAGCGCCTCGCGCAGCACGGCGGTGAGTTCGGGGCGCAGGTCGTCCGGGACGGCGCTGTCGATCGGGCCGATCAGCTCCAGGTCCGGCCGGTAGCCGAGCGACTCGGCGGCCACCTCGATCGCCTCGCGGATCTCGGTGCGCAGCGCCGCGCTCATCGGGGTGCGCAGCTCGAAGATGGTGCGGCGGATGTCGCGGATGGTGGCGTCCAGGTCGTCGACGGCCTGGTTGATCCGCCTGGCCGCCTCGGGGCGGGCGTTCATCGCGCCGCTCTGTAGTTGCAGGCCGGTGGCGAACAGCCGCTGGATCACCACGTCGTGCAGGTCACGGGCGATGCGTTCGCGGTCTTCCAGGACCACCAGCAGCTCCCGCTCCTCCTGCCCGCGGGCCCGTTCCATGGCCAGCGCGGCCTGCCCGGCGAAGCTGGCGAGCAGCGCGAGGTCGTCGTCGGCGGCGGGCCCGTGGTCGGGCCGGTAGCCGATCACCAGGACGCCGTGCAGCGTGTCGGCGGCGGCGAGCGGGGAGACCACGGCCGGCCCGGCGACCACCGGCCGGGGCCAGGGCGCCGCGGCGGCGAGGTCGTCGACCTGGTCGTGCCGGCCCTGCGTGACGGACGTGGCGAAGCTGGTCTCGGCGGCCGGCAGCACCGCCCCGACCAGTTCCCGGGTGACCGGGTCGGCGCCGTCGACGACCTCGACGGTGAACTGCGCCTCGTCCTCGTCGTAGAGCAGCACCAGCGCCAGTTCGGCCTCGGCGACCTCGCGGGCGCGGCGGGCCACGAGCGTCAGCGCGTCGGTACGGCGTACCTCGCCGAGCAGCACCGAGGTGATCTCCGCGGCGGCCGCCAGCCAGCGTTCCCGCCGGTGCGCCAGCGCGTAGAGGCGGGCGTTCTCGATCGCCACGCCGGCCGCGGCGGCCAGCGCCACCACGATCTCCTCGTCGTCCTCGGTGAACTCGGCCGCGCCCTGCTTCTCGGCCAGGTAGAGGTTGCCCCAGACGTGGTCGCGGATGCGCACCGGCACGCCGAGGAAGCTGTGCATCGGCGGGTGGTTCGGCGGGAAGCCGTACGAGTTGGGGTGCTTGGTGATGTCCGGCATGCGGACCGGCTTCGGGTCGTCGATGAGCAGGCCGAGCACGCCCCGCCCGTGCGGCAGCTCGCCGATCTTCGCGTGCAGTTCGGGGCTGATGCCGTGCACGATGAAGTCGTGCAGCATGCGGTCCGGGCCGATCACGCCGAGCGCGCCGTAGCGGGCGCCGGCCAGCTCGCACGCCGACTGCACGATCCGTTGCAGCGTGCTGCGCAGGTCGAGGTCGGACCCGATGCCGACGACCGCGTCCAGCAGTGCCCGGAGCCGCTCGCGGCTGGTCACCACCTCGCCGACACGGTCGAGCATCTCCTGGAGCAGTTCGTCCAGGCGGACGCGGGACAGCGGGGTCAGCCCGAGCGACGGGGTGAGGTGCTCGTGCCGGGACTGGGGTGCGGCGGCCACCCGGCGATGGTATCGCCCGGTGGCCGCCGTGATCGAGACCGGTCAGGCGAGGCGGTCGCGGACCGCCGAGGTGTCGACTGTCTGGGCGACGTCCAGCCGGGGCGTGTGCGGCGGGCCGGCGTGCGTCGGGTCGGCCACGCCGAGCCGCATGCTGATGTAGGGGAACCCCAGGCCGGACAGCATCTGCCGCAGAACCTGGCGGGTGCTCTCGACCTCCACCACTCCGGACAGCGGCACCAGCGACACCCCGTGCCGGGTGGCGGTGAGCCACGCGGCGGAGAGCGCCTCGCCGGCGCGCAGCCAGCTCATCGGCTCGTCGTCGGAGCCCCAGAGGATCCCGTACACGGCGGTCTTGTCGTGGCCGGGCCCGATCGGCAGCGAGCCGGCGCGGCCGAAGTCGCGGGCCGGAACGGTCGTCTGCGGGGCCTGCTCGGGCAGCACCTCCGGCGGCAGCCCGGTGCCGGTCCCGGCCCGGCTGACCCAGTACGCCAGCTCCTCGCGTAGTTCCGGGCTGTCCGCTTCGACGGCGGCGGCCTGCTGGGCGGCGCCGGCGAGCTGGATCTTCTGGGTGTCGTCGAGCAGTTGCAGGTTCACGCCCTCCAGCGTGGCGGCCCGGTCGATGTCGCCGAGCGCGGCGGTGGGGATCGGCTCGTCGCTGACCGGCCGCCGGTCGGTGTGCCGCACCTGCATGCACTGCACGACGCGCATGGCGTCGGGGTCGGCACCGGTGTGCTGGAGGCCGGTGATCCGGGCCAGCAGGTCGGGTTCGGCCGGGTCGGGCAGCCGCTCCACCACCGGGGTCCACCCCTCGGCGGCCAGCGCCACCCGGGCGTGGTGCAGCGCGGCGCCGCAGCTCACCACCAGCAGGTGCCCTTCCGGGTCCAGGGCGCTCAGGTGCCGTTCGCGGACCACCCGCAGTTCCAGCGCGTCGGGCAGGACCGTCCAGTGCCACGGCTGTGTGTTGTGCACCGAGGGGGCGTGGCCGGCCATTCCGGCGGCCTCCGCGAGCGCGGTGGTCAACGGGCGATCGCCGGCCGGCGTCTCGTGGCTCATCGTCACGACCTTTCCTGTTTTCCCCATCGTGCCCCACGCCCGGGACGACCGGGTGGGGATGCCGCTCCATCCTCGGGCATGCCCGGCCGCCCCCGCAGGGGTCCTTCGCCCCCGGATTACCCGCGTCGCCCCGCCCTGTCCACGTCCGGACTGAGACGATCCGCACGTGGGAAGCGAGCCACGCGAGTGCGTACCCGAGCAGCCGGCTCGTGCCCGGCGGTGGGCCCGGGCCGAATGGGCGCCGCTGGTGCTGCTCACGGTGGCCGTGCTGGCCGGGGCGGCGCTGTGGTTCGCCGGAGCCCACGACGCCGCCCGGCTGGTCTGGGCGGCGGTCACGTCGGTGGCCCTGGTGCCGGCGGCCTGGACGACGCTGCGCCAGCTGTGGCTGCGGCAGTTCGGGGTGGACGTCATCGCGGTGCTGGCGCTGGTCGGCGCGCTGCTGGTGCGGGAGTACCTCGCCGGCGCCGTGATCGCGGTGATGGTCGCCACCGGGCGGGCGCTGGAGGAGTACGCCCGGCGCCGCGCCACCCGCGACCTGCGGGCGCTGCTGGAACACGCGCCCCGGCAGGCGCGCCGTCGCACCCCGGACGGCGGGATCGAGGTGGTGCCGCTGGACCGCGTCGAGGTGGGGGATCGGCTGCTGGTCGGGCCGGGCGACGTGGTGCCTGTGGACGGCGTGGTGGAGGAGGCGGCCACGCTGGACGAGTCGGTGGTGACCGGCGAGTCGCAGCTGGTCACCCGCGCGGCCGGGGACGAGGTTGCCAGCGGCGTCGTCAACGCGGGCGCCGGCTTCGGGCTGCGGGCCCGCCGCAACGCGGCGGAGAGCACCTACGCGGGCATCGTCCGCCTGGCCGGCGAGGCCACCGCCCGCAAGGCCCCGATGGTACGGCTGGCCGACCGGTACGCCGCCGCGTTCGTGCCGTTCACGCTGGTGCTGGCCGGGCTGGCGTGGCTGCTGTCCGGCGAGTTCACCCGGGCGGTGGCGGTGCTCGTGGTGGCCACTCCGTGCCCGCTGCTGCTGGCCACCCCGATCGCCGTGGTGTCCGGGCTGTCCCGGGTGGCCCGCCGCGGTGTGCTGGTCCGTGACGGCGGGTCGCTGGAACAGCTCGGCCGCGCCCGTACCCTCCTGCTCGACAAGACCGGCACGCTCACCGCCGGGCGGCCCCGGGCGGCCGAGGTGGTGGTGGCGCCGGGCGGCGACCGGGACGAGGTGCTGCGGCTGGCCGCCTCGGTCGAGCAGCTCTCCCCGCACGTGCTGGCCGCCGCGCTGGTCCGGCAGGCCCGTGAGCGCGGGCTGGCGCTGGCCGGGCCGGCGCAGGTCACAGAGGAGCCGGGGCACGGGGTGAGCGGGCGCGTCGACGGGCGGACGGTGCACGTCGGGCAGCTCGCCGGGGAACCGCCGGAGTGGGCGGGCCGGCTCGGTGAGCGCGCCGAACGGTCCGGGCGTTCCGCGGTGTGGGTCAGCGACGACCACGGGCCGCTCGGCGCGATCCTGCTGGAGGATCCGGTCCGCCCGGACGCCCGGCGGACCGTGCGGCGGCTGCGCGAGGCGGGCCTTTCCCGGCTGGTCATGGTGACCGGCGACCGTTCGGGCACGGCCCGGCAGGTGGCGCAGGTCGTGGGCGTGGACGACGTGATCGCGCGGTGCTCGCCGCAGGAGAAGGCCGATCGGGTACGCCAGGAGTCGGCGCACGCCGTGACGGTGATGGTCGGCGACGGCGTGAACGACGCGCCCGCGCTGGCCGAGGCGCACGTGGGCGTGGCGATGGGCGCGACCGGGGCGACCGCCTCGGCGGACGTGGCCGACGCGGTGCTCACCGTGGACCGGCTGGACCGGCTCGCCGACGCCGTCGAGATCGCCCGGTACGCCCGCCGCATCGCGGTGCAGAGCGCCACCGTCGGCATGGGCCTGGCGGTGCTGGCGATGCTGGTGGCCGCCGCGGGGCGGCTGCCCCCGGTGGCCGGCGCGTTCCTCCAGGAGGGCATCGACGTCCTGGTGATCCTCAACGCGTTGCGCGCGCTCGGCGGCGGCCTGCGGCGGCGCGACCTGCCCGCGCACACCCGCGAACTGCTCGACCGATACGCGGGCGAGCACGGCGGCGTACGGGACGTGCTGGCCCGGCTGCGCGACACCGCCGACCTGGTGGCCACCCGCCCGGACGACCCGGCGTGCCTGCCGGCGCTGCGCGAGGTGCACCGGCGCCTGGTCGACGAGGTGCTGCCGCACGAGGCGGCCGAGGATCGGCAGCTCTACCCGGCGCTGGCCGGTCCGCTGGGCAGCGCCGAGGCGACCTCCACGATGAGCCGGGCACACGTGGAGATCGTGCGGCTGGTGGAGCGGATCGGCGGGCACCTGACGGCACAGCCGGACGGCCGGCTGCGCCGTGACGAGGTGCCCGATCTGCTCGCCGCGCTCTACGGCCTGGACGCGGTGCTGCGCCTGCACCTGGCCCAGGAGGAGGAGGACTACTTCTCGCTCAACCCGGAGGAGGGCTCCACCGCGCCCGGCCGCTGAGTCAGCGCTCGCGTACCACGGCGACCGGGCAGTGCGAGTGCTGGATGAGCTGCTGACTGACCGAGCCGAGCAGCATGCCGCGCAGGCCGCCCCGGCCCCGGCTGCCGACCACCACCAGCTGCGCCGACCGGCTCGCCTCCACCAGCAGCGACGACGCGCTGCCGGGGACCGCCTCGATCTCGGCCGGAACGTCGGGGAAGCTCTCCCGCCACGGCGCCAGCTCCGCCTCGGCGGCGGCCCGTTCGCTCGCGGCGACCTGCTCCGGGTCGAAGTCCGGCGGCACCCACCGGTCACCCGGCGGCTCCCAGGCCCGCAGCACCCGCAGCGGCACGTCCCGCTCGGCGGCCCGCTCGACGGCGAAGCCGAGCGCCCGCAGCGCCGACTCGGAGCCGTCCGAGCCGACCACCACCGGCCCGGACGTGGCGGCCTGGCCGTCGCGGACCACCACCACCGGGCAGTGGGCGTGCGCGGTGACCGAGACCGCCGTGGAACCGGCGAGCAGCCCGCCGAAGCCGCCGTGGCCCCGGCTGCCGAGCACCAGCATCCCGGCCTCGGCGGACCGCTCCTGGAGCACCAGCGCGGGCGGCCCGTCGAACACCTCACCGTGCACGGTCAGGCCCCGCCGATCGGCGGCGGCGTCCGCCGCCGCCTTGCGGACCAGCTCCTCGACCTGCTGCCGGGCCGCCTCGTCCGGCCACACCCCCGGCGCCACACCGGGCCCGATCCAGCCGGTCACGGTCAACCACTCGAAGACGTACGCCAGGCGTACCGGCCGCCCCGACCGGCCCGCCTCGTCCAGCGCCCAGTTCAGGGCGACCGCCGCGTCGGCGGACCCGTCGTAGCCGACCAGGATCTCCTCGCCGCTCATTCGGCACTCCGCACGGCCGCGTCGTTCTCGCGGATCCAGCGCCACTCGGCGACCCGGGGGTCGTCCTCGCCGTGGCGGCGGGTGTAGTCGCGGCAGGACTGGCGGGCGTCCACCATGTCCTGGCGCAGGTGCGCGGCGCGCGACCGCAGCCCCGGTACCCGGTCGATCACGTCGATGACCAGGTGGAAGCGGTCCAGGTCGTTGAGCATCACCATGTCGAACGGTGTCGTGGTGGTGCCCTCCTCCTTGTAGCCGCGTACGTGCAGGTTCTCGTGGTTGGTCCGGCGGTAGGTGAGCCGGTGGATCAGCCACGGGTAGCCGTGGTACGCGAAGATCACCGGCTTGTCGCGGGTGAAGATGGTGTCGAACTCGTTGTCCGGCAGGCCGTGCGGGTGCTCGGACGACGGTTGCAGGCGCATCAGGTCGACCACGTTGACCACCCGCACCTTCAGGTCGGGCAGATGCCGGCGCAGCAGGTCGACGGCGGCGAGCGTCTCCAGCGTCGGCACGTCGCCGGCGCAGGCGAGCACCACGTCCGGTTCGGTGCCGTCGTCGCTGCTGGCCCAGTCCCAGATGCCCAGGCCGCGGCGGCAGTGCTGGACCGCCTCGTCCATGGTCAGCCAGTTCGGCGCGGGCTGCTTGCCGGCGACCACCACGTTGATGTAGTGCCGGCTGCGCAGGCAGTGGTCCATGGTGGACAGCAGCGTGTTGCCGTCCGGCGGCAGGTAGACCCGGACCACCTCGGCCTTCTTGTTGACCACGTGGTCGATGAAGCCCGGATCCTGGTGCGAGAAGCCGTTGTGGTCCTGGCGCCACACGTGGCTGGACAGCAGGTAGTTCAGCGACGCCACCGGCTCCCGCCAGGGGATGTGCCGGGTCACCTTCAGCCACTTGGCGTGCTGGTTGACCATCGAGTCGACGATGTGGATGAACGCCTCGTAGCTGGTGAAGATGCCGTGCCGGCCGGTCAGCAGGTAGCCCTCCAGCCAGCCCTGGCACAGGTGCTCGGAGAGCACCTCCATCACCCGGCCGTCGGGGGAGAGGTGGTCGTCGCCGGGCACCTCGGTGCCCACGAACGCGCGGTCGGTCACCTCGAACGCCGCACCGAGCCGGTTCGAGGCGACCTCGTCCGGGCCGAACAGACGGAACGTCTCCGGGTTGCGCGCGATCACGTCGCGGACCCAGGGGCCGAGCACACCGGTCGCGCCGGCCATCGGCTCACCCGGCGTCGGGACGTCGACCGCGTAGTCGCGGAAGTCCGGCAGCTCCAGGTTGCGCAGCAGCCTGCCGCCGTTGGCGACCGGGTTGGCGCTCATCCGGCGGTCACCGGTCGGCGGCGCCTCGGCCACCTCGGCGGCCGGGCCGCCGGTGGCGTCGAACAGCTCCTCCGGCCGGTAGCTGCGCAGCCAGCGCTCCAGCTCGGCGAGGTGCTCCGGGTTGTCCCGGACCTGCGAGACCGGCACCTGGTGGGCGCGGAACGTGCCCTCGACCTGCTTGCCGTCGACCTGCGACGGCCCGGTCCAGCCCTTCGGCGTGCGCAGGACGATCATCGGCCAGCGGGGACGCTCGACGTGCTCGCCGGAGCGGGCGCGGCGCTGGATCGCCGTGATCTCGTCGACCGCCCGGTCGAGCGTGGCGGCCAGCAGCTGGTGCACGGCCGCCGGATCGTCGCCCTCGACCACGTACGGCTCGTAGCCGAAGCCGCGCATCATGTCCCGCAGGTCGTCGCCGGGGATCCGGTCCAGCACCGTCGGGTTGGCGATCTTGTAGCCGTTGAGGTGCAGGATCGGCAGCACCGCGCCGTCGCGGGCCGGGTTGAGGAACACGTTCGACAGCCAGCTCCCGGCCAGCGGGCCGGTCTCCGCCTCGCCGTCGCCGATCACGCAGGCCACCAGCAGGTCCGGGTTGTCGAACGCGGCGCCGTACGCGTGGCTCAGCGCGTACCCCAGCTCGCCGCCCTCGTGGATCGAACCCGGCACCTCCGGCGCCACGTGGCTCGGGATGCCGCCCGGGAAGGAGAACTGCCGGAACAGCCGCTGCATGCCGGTCTCGTCCCGGGGGATGTGGTGGTACAGCTCGCTGTAGGTGCCCTCCAGCCAGGTGTTCGCCACCAGCGCCGGCCCGCCGTGGCCGGGGCCGGTGACGAAGATGGCGGACAGGTCCCGGTTCACGATGACCCGGTTGAGGTGCGTGTAGAGCAGGTTGAGCCCGGGGCTGGTGCCCCAGTGGCCCAGCAGGCGCGGCTTGACGTGCTCAGGCTTGAGCGGCTCGCGCAGCAGCGGGTTGTCGAGCAGATAGATCTGCCCGACGGTCAGGTAGTTCGCCGCGCGCCAGTAGGCGTCCAGCCGGCGCAACTCGTCCTCGGTCAGGGGGCTGTGCAGGTTCACCGCGGTGTCCATGCTGCCTTAGCCTCTCGTGGCTCGGGGTCGGCTGCCACTCGGGGACCACGTCTTCTTCCCCGGCACGTCCAGCCTCGCCTCCATCCGGGGGCGCCGGTCAGGGCCGTAGGTCCCGCCTCGCGCGGGCGTCATGACCCGTCCCCGGCGTCCGTGGCGACTCCCCGGACGACGATCAGCGGGGCCGGCGAGTGGTAGAGCAGGGACTGGCTGACCGCGCCCAGAGTGGACCCTACCGGCCCGTCTCCCCAGGCGGCCACCACCGCGAGCTGCGCCGCGCGGGAGCGGTCGAGCAGGACGGACCTCGGCTCACCGTGGACGGTCTCGCAGTCGGCGGTGACCCGGGGGTACCGCAGGGCCTGCCGGGTGACCGCCTCGTCCAGCCGCCCGTCGTCGCGGTCGCCGGACTCCGGCTCGATCACCCGGACGGCGAGCAGGCGGGCGCCGCGGTGCTGCGCGCAGTCGAAGGCGTACGCGAGGGCGGAACGGGAGCTGGACGAGCCGTCGAAGCCGACGAGCAGCGGCCCGGGCGGGGCCGGCTCGGTGCGCCCGACCAGCACCGGGCAGCCGGCCCGGGCGGCCACGTCCACGGCCGGCGTGTCGGCCGGTACGCGGTCCGGGTGAGCCGAGCCGCCTCCGTCACCGAGTGCTATGAGGAACGCGGTGTCGGCGACCCGCAGCAGCGCCTCGACCGGCGAGCCCTCGACGATCCGGCCGCTGACCGGGGTCTGCGGCGCGTACTCGGTGGCCACCCGTCCGGCGTGTGCCAGCACGTTCTCCGCGTCCACCCGGGTGCCGCCGGCCGGGGCGGGGCCGGTGGCGGGCCAGTTGAACGCGTGCAGCAGGTGCAGCGGCCGGCCGTGGGCGGCGGCCTCGGCGGCGGCCGTGCGGACCAGCGTCAGATCGGCCTCGGACCGGCCGACGCCGACGACCACCGCGCCGTGGCTGGGTGCGGCCACCCCGGCTCACCTCCCGACCCCTGCTTTTCACCCACCGTAGTCGCGGGACCGGGTGCGCCGGAGCGGGTCGGCGGAACTGGCGGTCAGCGCGGGGCGGGCAGCGCCGGGTGGACGCGCAGCACGACGGCTGTGGCGTTGTCCTCGCCGCCCTCGTCCAGACTGGCGGCGAGCAGGGCCTCGGCGGTGCGCGCCGGGTCGCGCCGCGCGGAGAGCAGGTCGCGCAGCCGGTGGTAGCCGAGCTGGTCGCTGATGCCGTCGGTGCACAGCAGCCAGGTGTCGCCCCGGCGCAGCGGCACGGCGAGCAGGTCCGGCTCGGGCCGGTCCGGGTGGCCGACGTAGCGCAGCAGCTGGTAGCGCGCCCGTGCCGCCTCCGGCGAGTCGGCCGGCCACCAGCCGTGCAGCAGGCCGAGCCAGGCCATGGTGTGGTCGACGGTGACCAGTTCCAGCAGCCCGTCGCGCAGCCGGTAGGCCCGCGAGTCGCCGAGCTGGACCAGCCAGCCCTGGTCGCCGTCCGGCTCGACCACGAGCGCGGTCAGCGTGCACCCGGTCAGGCCCGGCTGCGCGGCGCCGGCCTGGCGTACCCGCCGTTGGGTCTCGGCGACGGCGGCCCGCAGCGTGGTGGCGCCGACGGCGGGCCAGCCGGCGCGGACCCGCGCGGTGAACGTCTCCGCAGCTGTCGTGCCGGCCACCCGGCTGCCCTCGCCGTCGCCCATCCCGTCGCAGACCACGGTGAGCGGCAGTTCCGGGTCGACGTGCAGCACGTCGTAGTTCTCCGGGTAGCGGTGCCCGACCACGCTGCCGCCGGCGATCTCCAGGGTGAGGCGGCCGGCGGTGAGCCGGCGCGCGGACTCGACCGGCCGGTCCAGCGGGCGGCGGCGGAACACCAGCGGACCGTAACACCGGGACGGGCCGGGCGGCGGCAGGCCGGGTCGCGTG
The DNA here is from genome assembly GCF_019038635.1 of Micromonospora sp. WMMB482. Lineage (NCBI taxonomy): Bacteria > Bacillati > Actinomycetota > Actinomycetes > Micromonosporales > Micromonosporaceae > Micromonospora > Micromonospora sp. WMMB482. The sequence continues at coordinate 4,237,889 of NZ_JAHOPD010000020.1, forward strand.
TCAACCAGGGTTGACGGATGCGGGTTTGTCAACCTACATTGACAGTATGAGTCAGGCGACGGAACTCGCGGCGGCGGCCGGCAGCACCGACCCCAAGGTCGGCCTGCGCGCCGTGCTCGCCCTGCGCCGGCTGCTCGAACGGCTCGAGGTGATCCAGGTCGACAACGCCCGGCGGCAGGGCTGGTCGTGGCAGGAGATCGCCGAAGCCCTCGAGGTCAGCCGGCAGGCGGTCCACAAGAAGCACGCCGGACGACCGGCGGTGCGCGAGAGCTGGGAGGCGTGATGTTCGAACGATTCACCGACCGGGCCCGGACCGTGGTGCACCACGCGCTGGACGAGGCCCGCGCCGAGGGACGCCGGCCGGTCGGCACCGAGCACCTGCTGCTGGGCGTGCTCGCCGACCGCGACAGCCTGGCGGTACGGCTGCTGGCGGCCGGCGGTGCCGACGCCGACGCCCTGCGCGCCGCGGTGGCCCGCCACACCGCGCAGGGCGTGGACGGGCTCGGCGCGGCGGACGCCGCGGCGCTGCGCGAGATCGGCATCGACCTCGCCGCGATCGTGGCCCGGATCGAGGAGTCCTTCGGCCCCGACGCGCTACGCGAGGCGCCGCCGCGCCCTCGCCGGTGGTGGCGTCGCGGGCCGCACCACGGCACGTTCTCGTCCCGCGCCAAGAAGGTGCTGGAGCTGTCGCTGCGCGAGGCGCTGCGGCTGCGCCACCGGCACATCGGCACCGAACACATCCTGCTCGGCCTGCTGCGCGAGGGCAACGGCCCGGCCGCTGCGGTGCTCACCGAGGCCGGGGTGGACCTCGACGACCTGCGGCGGCGCGTCGACGCGGCGCTGCGCGAGGCGGCCTGACCCGCACCCGGGTTTCAAACCTGTTTGCGGTCCTCGCAACGTCCCGCTGCGCCGGGTCGCCGTCACGCCCCGTGTCCTGCACACTGTCGCCGTGGACGGTGCAGACGACAAGCGCCCGGTGATGAACGCGGAGAACCGCACCCCGCGCTCGGCAGTGGTGGTCAACCCGGTGAAGGTGGCCGACCTGGACGAGTTCCGCCGCACCGTGGACGGCGCGCTCGCCGCCGCCGGGTGGCCGGCCCCGGCCTGGTACGAGACGACAGTCGAGGACCCGGGCCGCGGCCAGGCGGAACAGGCGGTGAAGGCGGGCGCGGAGGTCGTCTTCGCCTGCGGCGGCGACGGCACGGTGATGGCCTGCGTCACCGCGCTGGCCGGCACCGACGTGGCGCTCGCAGTGCTGCCCCAGGGCACCGGCAACCTGCTGGCCGCCAACCTCGGCCTCTCGAACGACCTGGCCGCCGGGCTGGAGGTCGCCGTCGAGCGCGGGATGCGCCGCCTCGACGTCGGCGTGGTCGGCGACAAGTGCTTCGCGGTGATGGCCGGGATGGGCTTCGACGCCCAGATGCTCGACTCCACCTCCGAGACCACGAAGAAGCGGATCGGGTGGCCCGCGTACGTGGTGGGCGCCGCCCGCCACCTGCGCGACCGGCCGATGCGGGTCTCGGTGCGCGTCGACGGCAAGCCGCCGATGCGCCGCCGGGCCCGCTCGGTCCTGGTCGCCAACGTCGGGCGTCTCCAGGGCGGGGTGCGCCTGCTCACCGAGGCCGAACCGGACGACGGCTGGCTCGACGTGGCGGTGCTGACGCCGCGTACGCTGCGCCACTGGGTCGCCATGGGCTGGGCGGTGCTGCGCCGCCGCGACAGCGTGCCCCAATTGGAGGTGTTCCGGGCCCGTTCGGTCGAGATCACCAGCACCCGGGCGCAGCCCCGGCAGCTCGACGGCGACCTGATCGAGCCGGGCCGCTCGCTGAAGGCCACCATCCGCCCCGAGTCGCTCTGGCTCTGCGTACCGCGCCCGGAGGAGGATCCCGACCTGGCGGTGGACGCCGACGCGGCCGCCGAGCGCGGCGAGCACCTGATCGAGGAGGCCCGCCGTGAGTAGCACCGAGCTGGTCCCCGAGACCCGGTTGATGGCCGAGGACCAGCTGTCCGCCGACGACGCCTGGCACACGCTGCGCCGGCACGGCGGCTGGTGCCTGCTGCGGGACGCGTTCATCCGGTTCCGCTACGGCGACGGGTTCAGCCACTCCCGGGCGCTGGCGTTGCAGCTCTGCCTGGCCGTGGTGCCGTTCCTGATCGCGCTCACCGGGCTGATCACCGACCTGGGAGTGGACGAGGGCGGCAAGGTCGTCGCCGACACGGTGCTGGCCATCACGCCCGGCCAGAGCGAAGCCATGGTGCAGGACCTGCTGACCGACAGCGAACGCACCGAGGACGCCGGTGAGCTGGCGCTGACCCTCGGTCTGCTCACCGGGCTGGTCGCGCTGACCACCACGATGGCGCAGATCGAGCGGGGCGCGAACCGGATCTACGGGGTGGAGCGGGACCGCCCGGCGCTGCCCAAGTACGTGCGTGCCGCGATCCTCGCGGTGCTCGCCGGCGTACCGGCGCTTGCCGGCTTCCTGATCCTGGTCGGCGGCCGGGCGATGGGCGAGTCGGTGCGGCGGCACTACGAGTGGGGCGACCTCGCCATGGCCACCTGGGAGGTGATCCGCTGGCCGCTGAGCCTCGGCCTGACCGTGCTCGCCGTCGCGGTGCTGTTCCGGCACGCCCCGCGACGCCGTCAGCCCGGCCTGTCCTGGCTCTTCTTCGGCGCGTCCATCGCCATCGCGCTCTGGTGGCTGGCCAGCCTGCTGCTCGCCGCCTACGTGAAGTACAGCGGAGGATTCGGCCAGACCTACGGCGCGCTGACCGGCATGATGGCCCTGTTGCTCTGGGCCAACCTCACCGGGATCGCGCTGTTCGGCGGACTGGCCTTCGCCGCGCAGCTCGAAGCGATGCGCATCGGGGTGGAGGAGCCCGCGAAACCGGACCTGTGGGAGCCGGAGGCGCAACGCGAGGAGCTGTTCGACACCGGTGAGATGACCTCGCTCTGACGCCGGAGCCCCTCCGGTGTGCACGCCGCGCCGGTGCCGCGTGTACGGGACACGCCGATCGGGTACAGCGCGCCTCGCAGAAGAAGAGGAGGTGCGGTGTGACCACGGTCAAGGAAACCGGGCGCCGGCCGCTGGGCCATTTCGCCGAGCGGAGCCTGGCGGGTCTGCTCGCCGTGGCCGGCGCGGGCGTCGGGTTCGGGCTGCTGCTCATGCTGGTCCGGTTCCGGTGGAGCCCGCTGGGCGACGCCGACCACGCGGTGGCCGAGTGGTTCAACGGCCTGGTGGCCCCGCACGGCCCGCTGGTCACCGTGCTCCAGGCGGTCACCGACCTGGGCGGCAGGCCGGTGCTGATCTGGCTGGTCACCATCGCTGTGGTGGGCCTGCTGATCCGCCGCCAGTCCCGGCTGGCGGTCTACCTGATCGTCACCGGGGCCGGCGGGCTGATCCTCGACCCGTCGCTCAAGGCACTGGTCGGGCGGCTGCGCCCGGTGGTGGACGTGCCGATCGCCAGCGCGCCGGGGAACAGCTTCCCCAGCGGTCACGCGCTCGGCTCGTTCGTCGCGTACGGGGCACTGCTGCTGGTGTTCCTGCCGGCCATGTCGCCGCGCTGGCGCAAGCCCGCCATCGCGATCGCCGGCGTGCTGATCTTCCTGGTCGGGCTGACCCGGATCGCGCTGGGCGTGCACTTCGTGTCCGACGTGATCGGCGGCTGGCTGCTCGGCGCGGCCTGGCTCGGTGTCACCGCGTACGCCTTCCGGCTGTGGCGGCGCGAGCGCGGCCGGCCGGTGCCGCCGCTGCGCGAGGGCCTGGAACCGGAGGCGGGCGACGAGCTGGCGCTCGCGCCGGACGAGGAGAAGGTGCTGGAGCACCCGCGCTCGGCGGTGGCCGAGCTGCTGGTCGGCTGGGTGCTCGTCTTCGGTGTGCTCTACGCCTTCGGCATGTTCGTCAGCTACCACGCCAAGGGCACGTTCTTCGACACGCTCGACACCGAGGTGCCGCGCTGGTTCGCCGAGCGGCACACCGCCGCGCTGACGGAGCTGAGCTGGTGGTGGAGCAAGTTCGGCGACACCCACGCGATCCTGCTGGTGTCGCTGGTGTTCTGCCCGATCGTGCTGGCCGTGTGGCGGCGGTGGCGGCCGGTGCTGTACGTGGCGCTGGCGATGTTCGGCGAGCTGAGCCTGTTCCTCGCCAGCGCCCGGGTGGTGGACCGGCCCCGGCCGCCGGTGGAGAACCTGGACGGGCCGATGCCCACCTCGTCGTTCCCCTCCGGGCACATCGCGGCGACCATCTGCCTCTGGGTGGCCATGGCGGTCATCGTGTTCCCGCGTACCGACAGGTGGTGGCGGTGGCTGTTCGTGGGCACGGCGGTGCTGATGCCGGTCGGCGTGGCCACCTCCCGGATGTACCGGGGCATGCACCACCCGACCGACTTCATGGGCGCGATTCTGCTCGGCGCGCTGTGGCTGTCGCTGCTGTACTGGGTGATCCGGCCCAACGCCGACGTCCACGAGGGCAACCGGCCAGCGATCGAGTCCGAGCAGGTGGACGAGCTGGACGACGAGCTGGCCAAGGCCGCGCGGCCGGGCTGAGCCGATGCTGCGGGTGATGACCTGGAACATCCGGACCGGCGGGCGGGACGGCGACCGCACCGACCGCCGGGACCGGATCGTCTCGGTCGTCACCGCGCAGCGCCCCGACGTGCTGGCCCTGCAGGAACTGCGCGGCATGGACGCCACGCTGGGCGGCCTGGCCGGGCGGCTCGGGATGGCGGCGCACCTCGCCCGGTCCTGTTTCGGCCAGCCGGTGGCCGTGCTGGTCCGCCCGCCGCTGCGGGTGCTGCGCGCCGGCCGGGTCCGCCGCCCGTTCCACCACGCCGCCGCCCGGGTCCAGGTCGCCACCGGCGCGGGACCGCTCACCGTGTTCAGCACCCACCTGAGCCCGTACTCGGGCGGGCGGCGGCGGATGGAGGCGGACTGGCTCGCCGCCGCGCTCCGGCGTACCGGGGGAGAGCTGGCCCTGCTCGCCGGTGACCTGAACACGCTGGAGCCCGCCGTCGACCACACCGCCCGGCTGGCCGAGCTGGCCGCCCCGTACCGGCGGCGGCACCTGCGCCGCGACGGCCGTACCGTGGACACCCGCGCGGTGGCCCGGCTGCTCGACGCCGGGCTGGTCGACCTGTGGCCGCGCTCCGGCGGCGACGAACCCGGCGGCCGGACCGTGCCGACCCGGCACGGCGGCGCCGAGTTCGCCGGGATGCGGCTGGACTACCTGCTCGCCACCCCGGCGCTGGCCGATCGGGTACGCGCGGTGCGGGTGGTCCGCGGCGGTGACGCGGACGCGGCGTCGGACCACTATCCGGTGCTGGCCGAGGTGGACCTCACGGCCGGCTGAACGACCCCGACGCCAGGTCGGCCACCACGAAGGCCGCGAAGATTCCGATGACCGCCTCGCTGATCAGCCAGGAGTGCCTGTCGGTCCAGGAGCGGAACCCCGGCAGCATCCGCCCCGCGCGGTCGCCGAACAGCAGCAGCGTGAGCAGCGGCAGGGCCAGCAGCAGCACGGTGAGCGCCGTGAACGGCAGCAGATGCCACCACGGGCGGTCGTGCCCGGCCGTGCTGCCCGCGACCGACGCCATGACCAGCTCGTCGCTCGGCACGGCGACGGCGAGCAGCAGCCCCAGACCGAAGGCGTACGCGGGCCGGGGATCCTGCAACCGGCGGAGCCACCGGGGCGGCCGGTCCCGTCGCCGCCTGCGGAACGTGACCACCATGAGGACCGCCAGCAGGCCCAGCACGATCCAGTCGATGAGCCGGCGGCTGCCGTCCACCCCGATGCCGTGCACGGCGGTGTGCCGCACCACCCGGAAGGCCGCGTACCAGAGCGTCAGCGGCCCGAGCACGCCGAGCGTCACGCCGCCCAGGAAGGCCAGCGAGCTGCGGCGCGGGTGGCGGCCGGCGGCGAGGACGACGGCGCTGACGAGCTTCGACCCGGCGACCATCTCCAGCGCCAGCGGCAGCGCGGTCAGCAGGGGCATGCCCCATTCTGGTGCCGCGGCCGCTGCCGCCGGGCCCGGTTCTACAGGACCAGGTTGAGCAGCACTGTCAGCACCACCGAGGCGACGATCGAGAAAAGGATCATCAGCAGGCAGCCGAGCCCGCCCCCGGCGGGCCGGATCTCGGTGTTCCCGATACGCATGGCGTCAACTCCTCAACGGTCACAGCTCGCGCAGCCGGGGCAGCAGCTCCTCCTGGGCCCAGTCGAGGAACATCGGCTGGGTGCCGCCGCCCACCTGGACCAGGGCGACGTGGGTGAAGCCCGCGTCGACGAACTGCTTGAACGCCTCGACGTGCCGGTCGGTGTCCGGGCCGCAGGAGATGCCCTCGGCCACGTCCTCCTCCCGGACGAACTGGGTGGCGGCCTCGAACGAATCGGGGCCGGGCAGGTCGGCGTTGACCTTCCAGCCCAGGCCGAACCAGCGGAACTGGTCGTGCACGATCTTGCGGCACTCGTCCTCGTCCGGGCCGTAGCAGATGGCCACCTGCCCGTAGCGGGGGCGGCCCGCGCCGCCCGCCTCCTCGTACATGTCGATCAGGTGGGGCAGCGGGTCGGTGGAGATCATCGCGTCGGCGTACTCGGCGGCGAGCGTGGCCGACTGCCGCCCGGACGCGGCCACCGCCATCGGCACCGGCCGCTCCGGCCGGTCCCAGACGTACGCGTCGGGCACGTCGAAGTGGTTGCCGGAGAACGTCAGCGTCTCGCCGTTCAGGAGCGGCCGGATGATCTGCAACGCCTCCTCGAACATCTCGTGGCGCTGCTGCACGTGCGGCCATCCGCCCACCACGTGCTCGTTGAGGTTCTCCCCGGCGCCGAGGCCCAGCGTGAACCGCCCGTCCGAGAGCACTCCGATGGTGCTGGCCTTCTGCGCCACCACCGCCGGGTGGTACCGCCGGATCGGGCAGGTCACGAACGACATCAGCTCGGCCCGGCTGGTGGCGTGCGCGACCGCGCCGAGCACCGACCAGGCGTACGGGGAGTGGCCCTGGGACTCCAGCCAGGGGTAGTAGTGGTCGGACATGACCAGATGGTCGAAGCCGGCGGCCTCGGCGCGTACGGCGTGGTCGACCAGTTCCTTCGGGCCGGCCTGCTCGCACATGAGGGTGTAACCGACGTTGACCATGGCACGTCTCCTTCCCGGGCGGATCGTCCCCGGATACCCCACCCGGCGCGCGTCAACCCTGCTGTCCGCTTCCGCCGAGGTCTCTTAACCGGTTCAGTCGATTCGGCGCGGCCATGTCACGACGTCTCCGGGCTCGCCTCGCTTAACCGGTTGCCTAAAGCCGTCCATCGCCCTACGCTGATGCCGGCGTCCGTTCGGGAACCGGGCGGCGGCTGCCGGGCTCAGCCGCCACCACCTCGTCACCGTCACCGCACCCCCGTTCGGGCACGGGGGAGACCTTCCCCTGAGGACAGCCATGAAGAAACTGCTCTCCGTCGCGGGCGCCGCCCTGCTGACGGCCCTCGCCGCCGTCTTCGCCCTCGGGCAGCCGGCCCACGCCGCCACCGGGTTCTCCGTCTCCGACGGGCGTCTCTACGACGCAGGCGGCGTCGAGTTCGTGATGCGCGGGGTCAACCACGCGCACACCTGGTACCCGCAGCAGACCAGCTCGTTCGCCGACATCAAGGCGCTCGGCGCGAACACCGTCCGGGTGGTGCTGTCCAGCGGCGACCGCTGGACGAAGAACAGCGCCGCCGACGTGGCGAACGTGATCTCGCTGTGCAAGGCCAACCGGCTGATCTGCGTGCTGGAGGTGCACGACACCACCGGGTACGGCGAGGACGGCGCCGCCACCACACTGGCGAAGGCCACCGACTACTGGCTGAGCATCGCCGACGTGCTCAAGGGCCAGGAGAAGTACGTCATCGTCAACATCGGCAACGAGCCGTTCGGCAACCAGGGCTACAGCGCCTGGACCACCGACACGTCGAACGCGATCAAGCGGCTGCGCGCTGCCGGCCTGACCCACACGATCATGGTGGACGCGCCGAACTGGGGCCAGGACTGGTCGTTCACCATGCGCGACAACGCCGGCACCGTGTTCGCCGCCGACCCGCAGCGCAACACGGTCTTCTCCATCCACATGTACGGCGTGTTCGACACCGCCGCCGAGATCAGCGACTACCTGGGCCGGTTCCGTGCCGCCGGGCTGCCGATCGTGGTCGGCGAGTTCGGCTTCAACCACTCCGACGGCAACCCGGACGAGGACGCCATCCTCGCGTACAGCCAGGCCAACGGCATCGGCTACCTCGGCTGGTCGTGGAGCGGCAACGGCGGCGGCGTCGAGTACCTGGACATGACCACCGCGTTCAACCCGGCCCAGCTGACCAGTTGGGGTCAGCGGATCTTCAACGGCGCCAACGGCATCGCGGCCACGTCCCGCGAGGCGTCGGTGTACGCCGGCGGCACCCCGACCGCCAGCCCCACCGGCAGCCCGACCGCCAGCCCGACGCCGACGAGCAGCCCGACTCCGACCCCGCCGCCGACCACCACGCCTCCGCCCTCGGGTGGCTGCACCGCCGCGTACACGGTGGTCAACTCGTGGCAGGGCGGCTTCCAGGGTGAGGTCAAGGTGACCGCCGGAACCGCGGCGATCACCGGCTGGACGGTGCGCTGGACGTACGCCAACGGCCAGTCCGTCACCCAGGCGTGGAACGCGAGCGTCAGCAACAGCGGGTCGGCGTACACCGCCCGCAACGTCGACTACAATGGCCGCCTGGGCGCGGGCGCCAGCACCAGCTTCGGCTTCATCGCCGGCTGGCAGGGCACCAACTCCACCCCCGCGGTGACCTGCACCCCCGCCTGAACCCCGATCCGATGATCAAGGAGTTTGTGTCACCGTCGAGGGCCGATCGCGACACAAACTCCTTGATCACGGGTTCGGGTTCCGGGGCGGGGGGCAGGGGGTGGGCTGCCGTACGATCTGGCGCGCGCCGGATCGAGCGGCGTGCGGCCGTCGGGAGGGGACACCATGAGCGCAGGGACCAGGGGACGGCCGTCGGGACTGGTGGTCGGTTCGCTCGTGGCCATCTCGTTCGGCACCGTGTTCGTACTGGTCAACAGCGGTGGTCTGGCCGCGCCGTGGCCGCTCGTGGTGCGGGCGGCCGGCCTGGTGGTGGCCGCGCTGCTCCTGGTCGGCGTGTTCCGGGTGGCCCGGGTCGAGACGCCCGGCCCGCAGCGGGAGGCCGCCGGGTTCATGGACCGCCGCTACTGGCTGGTGGTGGCGCTGGAGGCGGTCGCGCTCTTCGGTGGCCTGTCCGTGATCAACAACGTGCTGGACCGCCCCGCCGTGGCGGTCGCCTGGGTCGCGGTGGTCGTGGGCGTGCACTTCTTCGGCCTGGCCCACGTCTGGCGGATGCCGCTCTACCACTGGCTCGGTGGCGTGATGACAGCGCTCGGCCTGGCCGGCTTCCTCGCCCACGCGCTGGGTGCCGGCGCCGGCACGGTCGGCCTGATCTCCGGCGTGGGGTGCGGCGCGGCCCTGTTCGCCGCCGTGGCCCTGGCGCTGCGTGACACAGTCCGCCGCGCCGGGGCCTGACGACGGATCAAGCCGCGGCCACCTCCAGCAGAAGGGCCTGTTCGGGGTGCAGGGCCGGTAGTTGCAGGCCGACCGAGCCCAGCACCGAGCCGCTCACCGTGATCCCGTCGCCCGGCCAGGCCAGCCAGCCCGGCGGGGACAGCTCCAGCAGCGCCGGCTCCGGCACCCCGGCCGGCGGGCGCACGAGGTAGCGCCGCGCCGGGTCCAGCCCGGGCAGCCGTACCGGCCCCGGCACCTGCGCCGCCGAGGTCGCCACGCGGCTGACCGCGTACACCGCGTGGGCGCGGTCGTGGGCGACCACGCCGTGGGCCTGCACGGCCGGGTCCGGATGGTCTACCCGGACCACCCGGCCGGTGTGCAGCAGCGGGCGCAGCCGCTTGTGCAGCGCCACCCAGGCGGCGAGTTCGGCCCGCTCGGCGGCGTCGATCGCGGTGATGTCCCACTCGATGCCGTGGTGGCCGAACAGCGCGGTGACCGCGCGGAAGCTCAGGTCGTGCACGCGGTGCGTGGTGTGCGAGCGCTCCGGGCCGATGTGCGTGCCGACCAGTTCCGGCGGCAGCAGCAGGCCGGTCCAGCGCTGGATGGACAGCCGCTCCAGCGCGTCGTTGCAGTCGCTGGCCCAGACCCGGTCGGTACGGCGCAGGATCTCCAGGTCGACGCGCGCGCCGCCGGAGGAGCAGCTCTCGATCTCGACGCCCGGGTGCCGGGCGCGCAGTTCGTCAAGCAGCCGGTAGACGGCAAGGGTCTGCGCGTGCACCCCGGGCCGTCCGGCGTGCCCGGCCTCGGTCAGGTCGCGGTTGTGATCCCACTTCAGGTACGCGATCCCGTCGTGCTCGCCCAGCACCGCGTCGAGCCGTTCGAGCAGGTAGGCGTACGCGTCCGGGTTGACCAGGTCGAGCGCCTGCTGGTGCCGCCACGGCGGCGGCAGCCGGCCCGGCGCCTGGAGCACCCACTCGGGGTGGGCGCGGAACAGGTCGGAGTCGGGGTTGACCATCTCCGGTTCCACCCAGAGCCCGAACTGCATGCCGTGCCCGCGTACGTGGTCGATCAGCGGCTGCAAGCCGTCCGGCCAGACCTCGCCGTCGACCCACCAGTCGCCGAGCCCGGCCTGGTCGTGCCGCCGGCCCCGGAACCAGCCGTCGTCCAGCACGAAGCGTTCCACACCGACCTCGGCGGCCGCGTCGGCGAGCGCCCGCAGCCGGTCCAGCTCGTGGCCGAAGTAGACCGCCTCCCACACGTTCAACGTCACCGGCCGCGGCGTGCGCGGGTGCGACGGGCGGGCCCGCAGGTGCGTGTGCAGCGCGTCGCTGAGCCCGTCCAGCCCGTCGGCCGAGTGCGCCGCGTACAGCAGGGGAGTGGCGTACTCCTCGCCCGGCCCGAGCACGATCTCGCCCGGCGCGAGCAGCTCACCGCCGCCGAGCGTGGACTCACCGGTCGGGCGGCGCTCGGCGGCGGTGACGTGGTCGCCGCTCCACGCGGTGTGCACCGCCCACACCTCGCCGTGCCGGAAACCGAACCCGGCCGTGCCCGCGACCAGCAACAACGTGGCGTCGTGGCCGGTGCGGCCGTGCCGCCCCTCGCGTACCCACGCGCCCATCGGCCACGGATGCCGCTGCGGCGCGCGCTCCCGGCACCACCGGCCGGTCAGGTCGAGCAGCTCGGTGGCGACCGCCGGCACCGGCAGCACCGGCGTCAGCTCCCGCACCTCGTACCGGCCGTCGCCGTCGTTGCGCAGCCGGTGCCGCAGCGTCAGCACCCCCGCCGCGTCCAGCGTGATCTCGACGGTGAGGCTCAACCTCGCGCCCGGGTCCGCCGCCCGCACCACCACCCGCCCGGATGTAAGGAAGGGCCCCTTGTTAACGCCTGGTGCATGTGAAGGGTCCCCTCCTAACAGGTCGGGCGGCGGCGGTGCCACGGACTCGTCGTGCACGTCGAGGCCGGTGAGGCGGAACGCCGTCGACCAGTCCCGGCCGTCGCGGTGACCGGTGAGACCGGGCCGCCCGCTCCACCCGGCGCTCGCCTCGGGCAGCAGCGACAGCACGGTGGGCGCGTCGAAGCTGCTCGGCACCACCGGTGGCACCGTGGCGTCGGCGAGCGCGGGGAGATCCCCGTCGGGCAGCGGGCCGAGGTCGGCACCCCAGTGCACGACCCGGGGCAGCCCCGGGCCACGCGCGTCGAGCACCAGGCTGGTCCGCGCGCGGCGCAGGTGGACGATCGTCATCCCTTGGAGGCTCCCAGCGTCAGGCCCCGGACGAACTGCTTCTGGAGCAGGAAGAAGATCACCAGGGTGGGGATCGCGACCAGCACCGAACCGGCCGAGACCAGGTTGTTGTCGGTGAAGAACTCGCCGCGCAGGTTGTTCAGCGAACTGGTGACGGGGAACTTGTCGCCGGTCCGCATGAGCACTGTGGCCCAGAAGAACTCGTTGTAGATCCAGGTGACCTCCAGCGTCGCGAGCGCGGCGAGCGCGGGGCGGCACAGCGGCATCGTCACCTGCCAGTACTGCCGCCACACGTTCGCCCCGTCGACCATCGCGGCCTCGTACAGCTCGTGCGGCAGCGCCTTCATGTAGTTGCTGAGCACGAACACGCAGAAGCCGCACTGGAACGCCACGTTGACCAGGATCAGCCCCCAGTAGCTGTCGTACAGCAGCTCCGAGTCGCTCATCCAGGCAGGGAGCGGGATCTCGGTGAACATCCGGAACAGCGGGATGAGCAGCGCCTGCTGGGGCAGCAGGTTCGCCGCGGTGAACAGGCCGAGCAGCGCGATGTTGAGCTTCCAGCTGAACCGGGCGATCACGAACGCCACGCACGAGGCGAGGAACAGCGTGAGCAGGACCGCCGGGATCGTGATGTACGCCGAGTTGAGGAAGTGCTTGCCGAACTCGGCGGTACGCCAGGCGGTGACGTAGTTGTCGACGGTCCAGCCGCCGAGCGACACGTAGCCGTTCACGGCTGTGTACTCGTAGGAGCGGAACGAGGTGAGCACCGCCCAGAGGATGGGGAACAGCCAGCCCACGGCGACCGTACCCAGGAACAGGTGCAGGACGACCCGGGCGGGCCGCACGGGGCGGCGGCGGCCGGCGGAGACGGCGGTCATCGCTTGTCCTCCCGCATCACGGTCCAGAGGTAGATGGTGATGAAGACCAGCGAGACGGCCAGCATGATCGTCGCCAGCGCGGAGCCGAAGCCGATCCGGCTGGCCTCGCCGACCACGTTCTGGGTGACCAGCGCGGAGATCAGCTCCAGCCCGTTGCGGCCCTTGTTGATCACCCAGACCAGGTCGAACGCGCGCAGCGACTCGATCACTGTCACCACCAGCACGATGATGTTGATGGGGCGCATCACCGGGAAGACGACCCGGAAGAACGTGCTGGTCTCCGAGGAGCCGTCCACCGCGGCGGCCTCCCGCAGCGAGGGGTCGACGCCCTTGAGGCCGGCCAGGTAGAGCAGCATGATGTAGCCGACGTGCCGCCAGCCGGCCGCCACGAGCACGGCCCAGGTGTTGACGTCCGGGTCGCCGTACCAGTCGGTGTCGCCGCCGAACACGCCGTTGAGCAGACCCTGGTCGCGGCTGTAGATGAGCTGCCAGACGAAGCCGATGAGCGCGAGCGACAGCACCACCGGCAGGTAGAGCGCGGTCTGGTAGAAGCGGCTGCCGCGCAGCTCCTTGTCCAGCAGCACGGCGAGGAACATGCCGAACGGGGTGGCCACCACGAACAGCGCGGCCAGCCAGAGCAGGTTGTTCTGCACGGCGGGGACGAACGGCGGGTAGATGTTCACCACGTCGTCGTAGTTCTTGACCCCGACCCATTCGATCTCGCTGATCGGGCCGATGCCGTCCCAGTTCGTGCCGGAGAGCAGCACCGTCGCCACCGCGGGCAACCAGACCAGCCCGGTGACGAGCAGCAGGGGTACCAGCACCATCAGCGTGATCACCACGCGGTCGGTGCGGGACAGGAGCCGTAGCCGGCGACCGCGACCACCACCGGTGGTGGTCGTGGTCGCCGGCGGCACGGCGCGATCCGCTTGGATCAGGGGCAGGTCGGACATGATGTCCTTCCCCCTTCCGCCGTCAGCTGGTGAAGATCGACTTCTTCTGGTTCTCGATGCTGGTGAGCAGCCCGCTGATGTCCTTCGGATCCTTGATGAACTGCTGCAGCGCCGGGATGATCACGGTGGAGGCGAAGTCCGGCCGGGTGTCCCGGTCGAGGAACTGGGCGATCTCGGTGGCGGAGCCGACCAGTTCGGCGGCCTTCTTCTGGAGGGCGGTGTAGGCGCCGGTGTCCGCGCCGCTGTTCGCGACCAGTGTGCTCGGGTCGTTCTTGACGGTGATGTCCGCCGCCTCCTTCGAACCCAGGTACGTCAGCAGCTTCTGCGCCGCGTCCTTGGACTTCGGCTTGCGGGCCATCATGTAGCCGTCGATCGGGGCGTCCAGCGCCTTCGCGCCGATCGTGGAGTCGATCTCGGGGAACGTGAAGAAGTCCAGGTCCTCCAGGTCGGCGCCGCTGAACTGCTGGCCGACGAACAGGCCGAGCAGGTACATGCCGCTCTTCTTCTGCTGCAGCGACTGGGCCGCCTCCTGCCAGGTGCGGCCGAGCGAGTCCGGCTGGTGCAGGGGGAGCAGCCCGGCCCAGGTGTCGAAGACCTTCTTCACCTTGTCGGACGTCCACGCCTCCTTGCCGGCCATCAGGTCGATGTGGAACTGGTAGCCGTTGATCCGCAGGTTGAGGATGTCGAACGTGCCCATCGCCGGCCAGCCGTCCTTGTCGGCGAACGCGATCGGGACCAGGCCGTCCTTCTTCATCTGCGCGCCGAGCGTGTTCAGGTCGTCGAGCGTCTTCGGCACCTCGTAGCCGCGCTGCTGCCACACCGACTTGCGGTAGAAGACCGCCCACGGGTAGTACGACGCGGGCACGAAGTACTGCTTGCCGTCGTCGCCGGTGGACGCCTTCTTGAACGCGTCGGAGTAGCCGTCGAGCTTGCCCCACACGTCGCTGAGGTCCCCGGCCAGGCCCTTGGCGGCGAAGAACCGCATCCGGTAGCCGGCGAACCAGGTGAACACGTCGTCCGGCTTGCCCTGGAGATAGTTGTTGATGTTCTCCTGGAACGTGTTGTGGTCGACCGTGTTGATGTCGACGGTCACGCCGGAGGACGTCTTGAAGCCGTCCATCACCTTCGCGACGACGTCCTTGGGCTTCGGGTCGGACTGGTTCGAGCCGAGGGAGACGCTCGTGGCGTCGCCGCCGGACCCGGAGTCGGAGTCGCCGCAGCCGGCGAGCAGACCGGTGCCGAGCAGCGCCCCCGCGCCGGCCGCGCCGGCGAGCAGCGAACGCCGGTTCAGGCAGGCGACGGACGGGGGTACGAGCCGAGCGAGGTATTCGGCTTGCGAGCGGGGACGGGACATGGTGCCTCCTGCGTGGAAGAGGTGCGCTGCGCTCATGGACCGTGATCGTTGGTGGTGAGCGGTGTTCGTGTCGGTCGCGACAGATCCACCGAGAATCCACACGTCCGAACACAAACAGCCGGTGGCGCTTGAAGCTACCCCTTGGCGCGGCGCTGTCAAGAGGGCAAAAAGGCGACGCTGTCGGCGGTCAAGCGGCGCAAAGACGCGGTAAACGTTGGAACTTCAGTCGATGTTGGAAAGTGTTGACTTGGGTGCTGTTCGGGGGCAACCTCTGCTGTCATGCGGAACTGGCGGGGCGAAGGCATCTGGTACGGCGCGGACTACAACCCGGAGCAGTGGCCCGAGCAGACGTGGGCCGAGGACGTCGACCTCATGCGACGCGCGGGGGTCAACCTGGTCTCGGTCGGGATCTTCTCCTGGGCCCTGCTGGAGCCCGCCCCCGGCCGGTACGTCTTCGACTGGCTGGACCGCGCGATCGACCTGCTGCACGACGGCGGCATCGGCGTCGACCTGGCCACCGCCACCGCAAGCCCACCACCGTGGCTGGCGCACCGGCACCCGGAGACGCTCCCGCGCCGGGCCGACGGCACAGTGCTCTGGCCCGGCGGCCGGCAGGCGTACTGCCCCAGCTCGCCGGTGTTCCGTGGCCACTCGCTCGCCCTGGTCGAAGCAGTCGCCCGGCGATACGCGCGGCACCCCGCCGTGGTGCTCTGGCACGTCTCCAACGAACTCGGCTGCCACAACGTGCACTGCTACTGCGACGTCAGCGCCGAGGCGTTCCGCGGCTGGCTGCGCGAGCGCTACGGCGACCTGGACTCGCTCAACGCGGCCTGGGGCACCGCCTTCTGGAGCCAGCGCTACCACGACTGGGCCGAGATCAACCCGCCGCGTACCGCGCCGACGTTCGCCAACCCGACCCAGCAACTGGACTTCCTGCGGTTCTCCTCCGACGAGCAGCGCGCCCAGCTGCGCGCCGAGCGGGAGCTGTTGAACCGGCTCGTCCCACAGCCGGTCACCACGAACTTCATGATCGGCACCGGCATCAAGTACCTGGACTACCACTCCTGGGCCTCCGACGTGGACGTGGTCGCCAACGACCACTACCTCACCGCCGCCGACCCGCAGCCGCAGGTCAACCTGGCCCTCGCGGCCGACCACACCCGGGGCGTCGCCGGTGGCGCGCCGTGGCTGCTGATGGAGCACTCCACCAGCGCTGTCAACTGGCAGCCCCGCAACGTGGCCAAGACGCCCGGCCAGATGCGCCGCAACAGCCTCGCCCACGTCGCGCGCGGCGCCGACGGCGTGCTGTTCTTCCAGTGGCGGGCCTCCCGGGCCGGCGCGGAGAAGTTCCACTCCGCGCTGGTGCCGCACGCCGGGCCGGACACCAAGGTGTTCCGCGAGGTCTGCCGGCTCGGCGCCGACCTGCGCGCGCTCGCGGAGGTACGCGGCAGCCGCGTCGACGCCGACGTGGCGATCCTGTTCGACTACGAGGCGTGGTGGGGCGCCGAACTCGACTCCCACCCGAGCGTCGACGTCACGTACACCGACCGGCTGTCCGCGCTGCACGCCGCGCTCTGGCGGGCCGGGATCACCACCGACGTGGTGCACCCGTCGGCCGACCTGTCCCGCTACCGGCTGGTCCTGGCGCCGACGCTCTACCTCGTCCGCGACGCCCACGCCGCCGCGCTGCGCCGGTTCGTGGAGGGCGGCGGCACCGCCGTGGTCACCTACTTCAGCGGCATCGTCGACGAGCACGACCACATCCGGCTCGGCGGCTACCCCGGCGGGTTCCGCGACCTGCTCGGCGTACGCGTCGAGGAGTTCTTCCCGCTGCGGGAAGACGAGACGGTACGCCTCGACGACGGCGCCCGCGCCGACGTGTGGACCGAGTGGTTGCACGCGGAGGGCGCGGAGGTGCTGGCCGCGTACACCGACGGGCCCCTGCCCGGCGTGCCGGCGCTGACCCGCAACGCGGTCGGCGCGGGTGCCGCCTGGTACGTCGGCACCCGGCTCGACGACGACGCCACCGACCGGTTGGTGGCCCGCCTGCTCGACGAGACCGGTGTTCGTCCGCCGGTGAGCGCGCCGCCCGGTGTGGAGGTGGTCCGGCGGCGCTCGGCGGACCGGAGCTGGCTGTTCGTGGTCAACCACACCGCGGAGCCGGCCCGGCTGGCGGTCAGCGGAGTCGAGCTGCTCGGTGGCGTCAGGTGCGACGGCACCCTGGAGGTGCCGGCGGGTGAGGTGGCGGTGGTCCGCGAGCAGCCCGCGCCGGTGCCCGCGACCGCCTGACCGGTACGTGGCCGTTCGCGCCGAGGAGGTTCCCATGCTCGCCCAGCAACGGCAGAGCGCCATCCTGGAGTTGATCCGCCAGCGCGGCGGCGTCCGGGTCAGTCACCTGGTCAGCCGCTTCGGTGTGTCCGACATGACGATCCGCCGCGACCTGGAGGTGCTGGCCGACCGCGGTTTGATCGACAAGGTGCACGGCGGCGCGACGCTCGCCGGACCCGGCTCCACCGAGGAACCCGGCTTCGCCGCCAAGTCGGTCCGCCAGCAGGCCGAGAAGCGCGCCATCGTGGAGCGGGCCGCCGGGCTGGTCGAGCCGGGAATGGCGGTGGCGCTGTCCGCCGGCACCACCACCGCCGCGCTGGCCGCCCGGCTGGCCGAGGTACGCGGGCTGACTGTGGTCACCAACTCGATCCCGGTCGCCGACGCGCTCTACCAGAACCCCCGCGCCGACCAGACAGTGGTGCTGACCGGCGGCATCCGTACCCCGTCGGACGCGCTGACCGGCCCGGTCGCCGAGGCGGCCATCGCCGCGCTCAACGTCGACCTGCTGTTCCTCGGCGTGCACGGGATGAGCCCGCGTACCGGCTTCACCACGCCCAACCTGCTGGAGGCGGCGGTGAACCGGCGGCTGATCGGGTCCGCCCGGCGGCTGGTGGTGCTGGCCGACCACACCAAGTGGGAGACCATCGGCATCGCCACCATCGCGCCGCTGGAGGAGGCCGACGTCCTGATCACCGACGTCGGCCTGCCGCCGGAGGCCCGCCGGCAGCTCGGTGAGCAGGTCGGCGAGCTGGTGGTGGTCCGGGCGGACTGAGGCCACGGCGTGCCTCACAGGCACTTCTCAGCCCCGCCGTCTAGGGTGCCCTGACGAAGTGCCCGACGGTCCATGTCGGAGCGCAGTTGCACGGGAGTGACCGATGGTCTTCAAGAAGATGTTGAGTGCGTTCGGCGTGGGCGGTCCGAGCGTCGACACGGTGCTCGCCAACCCGAACACCCGGCCGGGCCTGGCCCTGGACGGGCACGTGAACCTGGTCGGCGGCGACGCCCCGGCCCGCATCGAGCAGATCGCCGTCGGTCTGGTGACCCGGGTCGAGATCGAGAGCGGCGACCACGAGTTCGCGGGCGTGATGGAGTTCCACCGGATGCCGGTCAGCGGCGCCTTCGAGCTGGCACCGAAGCAGCAGCTCTCCATCCCGTTCCAGATGCCGGTGCCGTGGGAGACCCCGATCACCGACGTGTACGGCCAGCGCCTGCACGGCATGACCATGGGCCTGCGGACCGAGCTGGCGGTGGCCCGCGCGGTCGACAAGTCGGACCTGGACCAGGTGTCGGTGCACCCGCTGCCGATCCACGAGCGGATCCTGGAGGCGTTCCAGGCGCTCGGCTTCCGGTTCAAGCACGCCGACCTGGAGCGGGGCCACATCTACGGCGTGCCGCAGACGCTGCCGTTCTATCAGGAGATCGAGTTCTTCGCCGCGCCGCAGTACGCGCAGACTGTCACCGAGGTCGAGCTGACGTTCGTGACGAGCCAGCAGGGCGTCGAGGTGATCCTGGAGTGCGACAAGCGCGGCGGCTTCCTCAGCGCCGGGCACGACGCCATCGGGCGGTACTCGATCCCGCACAGCGACGCCGCCCGCACCGACTGGGTGCAGGTCGTCGACGGCTGGCTGCGGGACACCACCGGCCGCTACGGCAGCCTGCGGGCCCAGGGCTTCGGCATGCCGCACGGCGGCGGCCACGGCTACCCGGGTCACCACGGCTACGCCGGCCACGGGCGGCGCGGCCCGGGCATGGGCGGCGTGGTCGCGGGCGCCGCGCTCGGTGTCGCCGGCGGCATGATCGCCGGTGAGATGATCGAGGACGCGTTCGAAGGCGGCGACGACGTCGGGGACTTCGGCGAGGAGTGAGCACATGCGGCGACGCCCCCGGGACGGATCCCCGGGGGCGTCGCCGTTCGCGCGGCGTGCGGTCAGCGTCCGCGGCGCTCCTTGCCGGAGCGGCGCGCGCTGCCCGCCTTCGACAGGCCACGACTGACCAGGTACGCGCCGGTCAGCGCGGTCAGGTACCACCAGGCCTGGTTCGGGTTGTTGATGTTCAGGCCGTCGGTGGCGGCGCCTCGCCAGAACGCGGCGATCACGACGACCGCGACCGCTGCGGCGTAGACCCAGAACTCGGTGGTCAGGAACGCCTGCTTCGTCTCCGTACCCGGAGACGGCATCTGCTCCCGGTGACCGTCGTGCATCGACGGCATCTGCCGGGTCGACGTGTCCTGCATGCTCGACCGGTTCTGGACGTCGGACATCGGCCGGTTCATCGGCCTGGTGGATGCAGCCTGCGTGCTCATCTGGTCCTCCTCAGGATTTGATGAGTCGTTAACCTGCACACCCTCGCCCCGCTACCGCAGGTCGGCCACGGCGCGGTTCGCGCTCGGTGGCGGGGGCACCCTGGGTCTACCCGGGCCCGGAGACAAGGTAACCGCCGGTCGGCGTCATCTTGCCGAGACGGACATCCGGGTACGCATCGGGCTGCTCGGGTGCCGGCTCCGGTTTCAGCCACCCACCCTCGGGCACGCAACACCCATACCCCGAGAGAGCTGCGAGGTGGTTGACGTGCGTGAGGACGACATGCGGCAGGACGCCGCCCGGCGGGCCGAACAGCGGGTCGCCGGAGGCGTGTACGGCGAGGGCGCGCTGGACGAGGTCACGGTGCCGCAGACCGACGTCGAGCGGATGCGGCAGGAACTCGACCCGGACGACCCGGCGGACGTGCCGGTCGACCCGACGGTGCTGCGCGACGGCGGACCGACCCGGGGTCAGGGTGCGGTGACCACGACCGGCGGTACGGCCGGCCCGGCGAGTGTGCGCCGGGTGGCCCGCCAGCCGGAGAAGCACCCGGGCAAGGTCGCGCCGACGACGACCGGTGACGCGAGCACTGGTGGCCTGAGCACCCCGGCCGGCGGCTCGACAAGTGACAACTCGGCCACGGGCGCCCAGGTGGGCAACTTCACCAACAACCGCCCCAACCCGGGCTGACCGACACGAACGAGTGGCGGGAGCGGCCTCCGGCCGCCCCCGCCACTCTGTCTGCGCTCGCTCCCCATCCCCTCCCCGGCCCCGTTTGTCCGCTTCGTGCGGACGCTGCCGCCGCCACCTCGGGGAAGTGGTGTGGTCAGGGTGGGCGTGAGGTAGCCGTTTCCCCGATATGGCGCCCGCGTCGCCACGTCGGCGAAGTGGCTTGTCAGCCCGACCTCCACCGTCCTACCCGGCGGTGGGGCTTCCTCCCGGCTCGCGCTGACGGCGTCCCGCCACCTCGGGGAGGTGGTGTGGTCACGGCGGGCGTGACATAGCAACTTCCCCGAGTTGGCGCAGGAGCGCCGATCTTGCACTCGAGGCCCGAAAGATGTCCGCTTTGTCGATCCTTCCGGGGCCGCAATCTCATGATCGCGGAGCAGGGGCGGGGCGCGAGGAGCACGGGGGGGCCTGCGGAACGTCGGGCGGCACGTGCCCGGGCCGGTCGATCATGAAGTTGACGGCAGCTGAGGAGATCGACATCGCCGTCAACTTCATGATCAACGCGGCAGGGCGGGGGTTAGGGGGTGCGGAGGATGCCCAGGCGCTGGGTGGCTCTTGTCAGGGCCACGTAGAGGTCGCTGTGGCCCCTCGGGGACTCGGACACGATCCGGGCCGGGTCGACCACCAGCACCGAGTCGAACTCCAGGCCCTTGGCCTGCTCGGTGGTCAGCACCACGATCCGGTTCGCCAGCTCCGGCTGCTCGCCCACCGCCGCCTCCGGCAGCGCCGCCACCACCGCGCCGCCCAGTTCGGCCACCCGGCCGGTCGGCACCAGCACGCCGAGCCGCCCGTCGCCGAGCGACGCGGCCTCCCGGGCCGTCGCCTCGACCAGCTCCGTCCCGAGCCGGTCCGCCGGTACGGTCCGGTCCCACGGCGGTACGCCGGTGGCGCGTACCGAGCGGGGTGGCCGCAGCGCCGGGTCGATCTCGGCGAGCACGTCGGCGGCGACCGCCATGATCTCGGCCGGGGTGCGGTAGCTGACCGTCAGCTCCTCCAGCCGCCACCGGTCCGCCACGTACGGCGCCAGGGCCTCGCCCCACGACGGCGTGCCCGCGAGCGCGCCGGTCTGTGCCACGTCGCCGACGATCGTCATGGACCGGCTCGGGCAGCGGCGCATCAGCAGCCGCCACGCCATGGGAGACAGCTCCTGCGCCTCGTCGACGATCACGTGCCCGAACGCCCAGGTGCGGTCGGCGGCGGCGCGCTGGGCGGTGGTGAGCCGGTCGGACTCCTCCTGGCGCTCGGAGAGCCGGTCGGCGTCGATCAGGTCGGTGACGCCGAGGATCTCACCGCCGTCGGCCTCGTCCTCGACGTCGATGGAGCGGGAGCCGCGCCAGATCTCCAGCACGCCCTCGGCGTACTCGCGTTCCAGCGCCCGGATCCGCTCCCGGCGGGCCACGGCGGCGCGCTCGTCCTCGCCGAGCAGTTCGGCGGCCTCGTCGAGCAGCGGTACGTCGGCGGGCGTCCAGCCGCCCGGCTCGCGGTGCAGCGCGGCCCGCTCGGCGTCGGTGAGCATCGGCGCGGCGGTGGCGATCCGTTCCGGCGAGGCGTACAGGTCGGCGAGCAGGCGTTGCGGGGTGAGCACCGGCCACAGCTCGTCCAGCGTGGCCCGGATCTCCGGTTCCTCGCGCAGCTCGCGGCGGATCTCCGCGCGGTCGGCCTCGGAGAGCAGGTTCTCCCCGCCCAGCGGGTCGGCGCCGATCCGCTCGGCGACCTGGTCGGCGAGCGCGTGCACGATCTCCACGTCGAACAGGGCGCGGGCCAGGTTGTGCGGGCGGCCGGTGCGGCGTACCCGGTCGCGGGCCTGCCGCACGGTCTGCGGGTCGAGCGTCAGCACCTCCCGCTGCGGCAGCTCGATGGTGACCGGCTCGTCCGGCACCCACTGCCGGTCGCGTACCGCCGCGGCGAGCACGTCGGCCAGCACCGCGCGGCCCTTGAGCGCGGCGGTGGTGGCCGGCTCGGTGCGCCGGGCGTGCACGCCGGGGAACAGGTCGGCCTGGGTACGCAGCAGCACGCCGGTCTCGGCCAGCGTGGGCAGCACCTGGGAGATGTACCGCAGGAACGTGGCGTTCGGGCCGACCAGCAGCACGCCGCGGGTGGAGAGCTGCTGGCGGTGGGTGTAGAGCAGATACGCGGCCCGGTGCAGCGCCACCGCCGTCTTGCCGGTGCCGGGCCCGCCCTGCACCACCATCACGCCGGGCAGGTCGGCGCGGATGATCCGGTCCTGCTCGGCCTGGATGGTCTCGACGATGTCGCGCATCCGGCCGGTGCGCCCGGCGTTGAGCGCGGCGAGCAGCGACGCCTCGCCGGTCAGCTCCTCGTGCGCGGTGGGGGAGGCGGCGGTGATGTCCAGCACCTCGTCGTTGAGCCCGGTCACCTTGCGGTCCCGGGTACGCAGGTGGCGACGGCGGCGTACGCCCTGCGGGCTGGCGGCGGTGGCCAGGTAGAACGGGCGGGCCGCGGGGGCGCGCCAGTCCATCAGCAGCGGGTCGTAGTCGCCGGAGGTGTCGAAGATCCCGATCCGGCCGATGTAGCGGACGGCGCCGTCGTCGCCGTCGAGGCGGCCGAAGCACAGGCCGCTCTCCACCGCGGAGAACTGCTCGACCTGGTCGGCGTACATCGCCACCGTCGAGTCGCGCTGCGACCGGGCCTGCTGTGTGCCGCCGGTGTGGCGCAACTCCTCGTCGAGCCGCCGGGCGGCCTGTTCCCGCATGCCGTCCAGCCGGTCGTACAGCATCGAGACGTATTCCTGTTCCCGGCCGATCTCGTCGTCCGGGCGCAGGTCAGCCGACACGTCGGAGTGCGTTGACAATCCGGCTCCTCATTGACTAGAATTGCCGCAGGAATGGCATTCAGAAGCCATTCCTTTTTTGTGCCTGAACTGAGAAAGATAGCGCGTCGGCCGCCACCCGACCAAGCCCGGACACGACTCGGGGCCCGGCCGGCGTCAGCCGACCGAGCCCCGGGCACGGCAGTTCTCAGCCCTTGGCCGCCTCGTAGAGCCGCTCCGGCGTGACCAGGCCGGCGATCACCCGGCCGTCGTCGGTCAGCAGCACGCTGAACAGCTTGCCGCTGAGCAGCCGGCCGCTGCCCCAGTCGCCGCTGACCTTCGGCAGGTCACCGAGCACGCCGGCCAGCATCTGGGCATCCGGCGCGTCCGCGCCGGGCTTCGCGCCGCCGCCGGTCGCCGCATCGCCGATCTTGGCGACCACCACCGTGGTCCAGCCGGTACCGACCGTACGCACGTCAGGCTTTTCGGCGTCCTTCTTCTCGAACTTCTCGAACCGCTTACCGGCCGGTCCGGGCCGCTCGCCCTCGGTCGCCTCGGTGACCTTCACGCCGGGCGGCGGGTTGAACCGGAACTGGTCGGCCTCCGGCGTGCGGAAGTCGACCTGGGTGAACGCCACCTGGAAGGCCGGCTCGTCCTGGCCGTCGGCGAGCACCTGCAGGCGCAGCGGCACATGCTCCTTCGCGTCCAGCGCGATCCGCACCTGGTGGACCAGTGACGCCTTGTCGCGCGGGGTGAGCACCAGCTCGTACGCGTCCCGCCCGGCGACCGTCGCGGTGCGGCCGACGGTGACGGCCGTGGTCGGGTCGATCGCCTCCAGCGCCCGGTCCGCGGCGTCGGCCGGGGTGGCCGGCACAGTGGCCCGGTCCGGTGCGTCGGCCGGCAGCACCCGGTGCGTGGCGGTGTTCTCCCGGCTGTTCCAGGTCCAGACGTCGCGCCCGTTGCGCAGGATGTCCTGTTCGCCGAGCGTGTCGACCAGGGCCAGGCGCTGCCGGTCCTCGCCGCCGTACCAGACGCGCAGCGTGTGCGTACCGGAGACCAGGCCGGCCAGGTCGTTGCCGGTGGCCCGGCCGGCGAGCGCGGCGATCGGCGGCAGGCCGAGGTCGGCGCGCTGCACCACGGTGCCGGAGAGCCCGTCCAGGCGGGACGTGCGCAGGTCTTCCAGGAGCTGGGCGGCGCTGCGCGGCGGCAGGGCCGGGTCGGCGCCGGCGGCGAACGTGCCGACGGCGGCGCCACCGCCGATCACGGCGACCCCCGCGGTCACCGGGACCAGCCAGCGCAGCACGGCGCGGTTCTTCATCACTGACATAGTGTGCACCTCCTGCGCACCATGCTGCGCGATCGTGGCTGTGACCACGCTGAGGAGATCCCCTACGGGTGACCCCATGGTGGCACCCTGGACCGGTGCGGTTGCTGGTGGTGGAGGACGAGACGCGGCTCGCGGCGGCGCTTCGCCGGGGCCTGTCGGCGGAGGGCTTCGTGGTCGACGTGGCGGCCACGGGCCCGGACGGGCTCGACGCGGCCCGGCACGGCGAGTACGACGCGATGATCCTCGACGTGATGCTGCCCGGCCTGTCCGGGTACGAGGTGGTCCGCCGGCTGCGCGCCGAGCAGCGCTGGCTGCCGGTGCTGATGCTGTCGGCCAAGGACGGCGAGTACGACCAGGCCGACGGACTGGACTGCGGCGCCGACGACTACCTGACCAAGCCCTTCTCGTACGTGGTGCTGGTGGCCCGGCTGCGGGCGCTGCTGCGCCGCGGCGCGCCCCGGCGGCCGACCGTGCTCACCGTCGGCGACCTGCGCCTGGACCCGGCCCGCCGCCGGGTCACCCGGGCCGACACCGAGGTGGTGCTGACCAGCCGCGAGTACGCGCTGCTGGACTACCTGATGCGCCGCCCCGGTGAGGTGGTCTCCAAGACCGAGCTGCTGGACCACGTCTGGGACGCCTCGATCGACACCGCCCCGAACGCGGTGGAGGTCTACGTCGGCTACCTGCGCCGCAAGATCGGCCGGGAGCGGCTGGAGACGGTGCGCGGCGCCGGTTACCGGCTGACCACATGAGCCGGTGGGTACGCGGCCCGCTGCCGCGACTGGGCCTGCGGGCGCGGCTGCTCGCGCTCGGCGTGGCGGGACTGGTGGTCGGGTTCGTGTTCGGTGGCGCGCTGCTGCTCGGCGCGCTGGGCTGGACGCTGCAGCGCTCAGTCGACGAGGAGGCGCTGCGTACCGCCGACGCGGTCGCGCTGCTGACCGCCGAGGACGCGCTGCCGGACCCGCTGCCGGTGGCCGGCGGGCAGCTGCGGGTGCAGGTGGTCGACGCGCAGGGCCGGATCCGGGCCGCCTCGATCGACGCGGACCGCCTCGTGCCGATGCTCGGCCCGGACGAGCTGCGCCCCGGGCAGCGGCAGCGGCTGGTGGTGGACGGGCGGCGCGTCGGCATGCCCGGCCCGGTCCGGGTGGTCACGGTGCCGGCCGGAACGGCGCAGGAGCCGCGTACGGTGCTGGTCGCCAAGTCGCTCACCGACGTGCGGCACAGCCTCCAGGTGGTCCGCAACCTGCTGCTCGTCGGTTTCCCGCTGCTGGTGGCCGGGCTCGGCGTGGTGGCCTGGCGGGTGGTGGGGGCGACGTTGCGCCCGGTCGAGCAGCTGCGCAGCGGCGCCGCCGAGATCACCGGGCGGGCCGGGGCGGAGCGGTTGCCCGTACCGGCCGGGCAGGACGAGATCCACCGGCTCGCGGTCACGCTCAACGACATGCTGGACCGGCTGGCCGTGTCCCGGGACCGGCAGCGGGCGTTCGTCGCCGACGCCGCGCACGAGTTGCGCAGCCCGCTGACGAACATGCGTACCGAGCTGGAGGTGGCCCGGCGGCTCGGCGACGACACCGACTGGTCGGCGGTCGCCGACGACCTGCTCGCCGACACCGAGCGGCTCAGCCGCCTGGTGGACGACCTGCTGCTGCTGGCCCGCCTCGACGAGCAGGACGCCCGTCCGTCCCCGCTCGGCCCGGTGGAGCTGGGGGAGCTGCTGCGCGGTGTGGCCGCCCGCTACCCGTCGCCGCCGGTCCGGCTGACGCCGCCGGACGCGCCGTGCTGGGTCGAGGGGGACGCGGGGGAGCTGCGCCGGGTGCTGGTGAACCTGGTGGACAACGCGCTGCGGCACGCGTCCACCGCCGTGGAACTGGCAGTGAGCGGGCCGGACGGTGCGTACCACCTGATCACGGTGACCGACGACGGGCCGGGCATCCCGGCGGCGGACCGGGAGCGGGTGTTCGCCCGGTTCACCCGGCTGGACGACGCGCGGGCCCGCGACGCGGGCGGCGCGGGCCTGGGCCTGGCCATCGTGCGCGAGCTGGTGCGCCGGGCCGGCGGCACGGTGGAGCTGGCCGACGCGACGCCCGGCGCCGCCGCGCCGGGGCTGCGCGCGACGGTACGGCTGCCCGCGCTGGCCGAGCCGGACGCGGAGTGAGCGGTCAGCGGCGGCGTTTGGTGCAGGCCGGGCCGGTGCGGGCGACCGTGTCGGTGGACCAGACGAGCGCCACGGTGAAGCAGTAGTCGGTGGTGCGGTCGAGCCCGTAGGCGATGTAGTCGGCCGACCCGGCGGGCAGCGTCGCGAACGTGCCCTGCGGCTGCCCGGACCGGCCCCCGGCGACCACCACGGGCCCTTCCGCGCCGGCCGGGTACGTCCAGCTCAGCACGATGCTGTCGCGCCGGTCGGTGAGCGTGAACCGCCCGGGCGGCGTGCCCGGTTCGGCGGCTGCGGGAGTGGTCGGCGCGGGACCGGCGGAGGTCGGCGACGGCGCGCTGGTGGCCGGTGGCGGGGTGTCGCCGCCGTCGTCCACCCGGGACACCCCGGCGATCACCGCGATGGTGCCGAGCAGCAGCGCCACCGCCACGCCGAGCACCACGAGCGGCAGCCACGGCCGGGCGCGCCGCTCGACCGCCGGTGGCCGGGGCACGTGCACCGGGAGGTAGCGCGACGGCGGCTCGGGCGGGGGCGGCGGCACCCGCCGTACCCCGTCCGGCTCGTCGTCGGCGAGCCCGACCACTGTGGGCGGCAGCGGGTCGGCACCGGGGCGCCACGGCTGCTCGGCCGAGGGCGGCCACGGGTAGTCGTCGAACCCGTCGGCCTCCGGCGCGGTACGCGGCGTCGGCACGTGCGCGGTCTCGGCGGCCCGGCCGGGCGGATGGTAGAGCGGCGTCTCGACCGGGTCGTCGAGCGCGGGCGGCGAGTACGGCGGCAGGTCGTGCGGCCCTTCGGCCGGTGGGGGCACCCGGGCGGCGGGCACCACCGGCGTGGTCTGGGCGGGCGGCGGCTCGGGAGCCGGGGCGGGCGCCGGACAGACGTGGTCCGGGTCGGCGGCGGCGCGGGCCAGCCCGGCCACCTGGGCGGCGAGCGGGTCGTCGGAGTCCAGGTGCAGGCGGCACAGCTCCTCGGCGAGCGTCAGGTGCTCGTGGGAGTCGGCGTACCGGCCGCAGTCGCGTTCCATCGCGCCGAGCTTCGCCAGCATCTTGATGCCGCTGGGGTGGCCGTCGCCGTAGACCTCCCGGTGCAGCTCCCAGGCGTCCTGCAACCGGTCGCGGGCCACCTCGCACTGGCCGCGCGCGTACTCCACGGTGGCCAGGTCGGCGTGCGCGGCGAGCACCCGCTGCGACTCCGGGCCGTCGCGGGCGGTCAGCTCGATGATGACGTCGGAGTAGAGCCGGGCGGCCCGGGCGTCGCTGCCGACCCGGTGCAGCACCGCGGCGAGCGTCGCGGCGGCGGTGACGGTGCGCTCGTCGGAGCGGCCGAACAGGCGGGTGGCCGCCGCGTACGCGAACGCGGCCCAGCCACGGGCGGAGTGCGGCTCGCCGAGCGCGACCAGCACCCGGGCCTGGAGACCGGCGGCCTCGGCCAGCTCGGGGGAGGCGTTGCCGGGACGGGGATCCGCGTCGCTGAGCGCGTCGGCGAGCAGCCGTTGCGCGCTGTCGAGGTCGCCTTCGGACACCAGTTGGTGCGCCTGGACGGTCAGGTCAGCGAAGCCGGAGGACACGCCCCATCGTGCTCGTCCGGCGACGGTATGTACAAGACCCGGAGTGGATCAGTTTGGTCCCGAATCCGTCAGGTGGTCGGCGAGCGTCTCGCTGATCCGGCGGAGCTGGTCGACCTGGGCCGGGCTGAGCGCGTCGAACAGGTGCCGGCGTACCCCCTCGACGTGGCCGGGTGCGGCGGCGGCCAGGGTGGCGAAGCCCGCGTCGGTGAGCGCGGCGACCTGGCCGCGGCGGTCGGTGGGGCAGTCCTCCCGGCGGATCCATCCGGACGCCTCCAGCCGGGCGGCGGCGTGCGAGAGCCGGCTGCGCGACGAGCCGGTCAGCTCGGCCAGCTCGCTCATCCGCAGCCGCCGGTCCGGGGCCTCGGAGAGGCGGACCAGGATCTCGTAGTACGCGTGCGGCATGCCCGCGTCGTGTTGCAGCTCGCGGTCGAGCACGTCCATGAGCGCCCGGGAGGCGGTCAGGAAGGCCCGCCAGGTCCGCTGCTCGTCGGGGTCCAGCCACCGGGTCATGACGCCCATCATAGCGCCGATAGTTGAGCGCTCAACCAAATCGGGGTACGGTCGGTGGCATGGGCATCCACCGACTCAACCACGCCGTCCTCTACGTCAGTGACCTGGAGCGCAGCGTCGCCTTCTACCGCGACGTGCTGGGCTTCCGCCGGGTGCCGATGACGCCCGAGGGCTTCCGCGGCGCCGCCTTCCTCCAGGCGCCCGACTCCACGAACGACCACGACCTCGGTCTGTTCGAGATCGGCGCGGCGGCCGGGGCGTCCCAGGCCGGCCGGGCCACCGTCGGCCTCTACCACCTGGCCTGGGAGCTGGACACGCTCGACGAGCTGGGCGCGACCGCCGAGCGGCTGTCCGCCGCCGGAGCGTTGGTCGGCGCGTCCGACCACGGCACCACAAAGAGCCTCTACGGCCGCGACCCGGACGGGCTGGAGTTCGAGATCGTCTGGATCGTCCCGGCCGACCGGCTCGACGACGACGCGCTCGCCGCGCGTACCCGTATCGGGCGGCTCGACCTCGACCGCGAGCGGCAGCGCTACGGCGGGCAGACCCGCGGCGGCGTGGGCATCTCCGTCCCGGTCTGAGCGGGGTTCACGGCCGGGCCCGCCGCGCTGTGCGGTAGAAACGGCACCATGTCCACCGACGCCGTCCTGCGCGAGCTGCTCGTCCGCCGGCTCGACCACTGGCTCCCCGCCGCGCTGCACCGGGCGCGGCGGGCCACGCTCGCGCTCGCGTACGCCGGAGGTGACGCCGGCGGCGCCCAGGAGGCGTTGCGGGTGGTGGCCGAGTTCGCCGACCGGCTGCGCGGACGGCGGCTGACCGTGCTGGTGGTGGCCGACGACGGCACCGACCTGCCGGCCCGCCTCGGCGCCGCCGAGGCCGCGCTGCCCGCCGACGTCGCCGTGCACCTGGTGCCCGGCGGCCCGGACCGGCTGCCGGTGGCGCTCAAGGCGGCGGGCGCGGCCGGTGCGCCGCTGCTCACCGTGGCCGACGGCGCCGACCCGGACCCGGCACTGCTGGCCGCCGCCGCGTCCGGGCGCCCGGCCGAACTGCTGCTCGTCACCGCGCCCGGCCGGTCGCTGCGCCCGGCGCTCACCGGCGCCGGGTTCCCGCTCGTCACCGAGGTGGAGCTGGTGCCGGACGGGGACGCTCCGGCGCGGCTGCTCGGCTACGGCACCGGCTCCGACCACGGGCTGGAGGCGGTCAAGGAGGCGCTCTGGGCGGTCGACGAGTTTGCCGGTGTGCGCTACCGCGACCCGGCCGACCCGCAGGGACGGCTGCTCGACATCTCGCTCGACCCCGATCCCGGCCCGCTGCGCCGGGAACTGCTGGCCGAGCTGGCCCGCTCCGGCCCGCGTACGGTCACCGAGCTGCGCCGCTTCGCCACCACGTCGACCGTCTACCGGGCCGCCGACGTCAACCGGGCGCTGACCTCGCTGCTCGCCTCCGGCGCGGTGACCCGCGATCCGGAGCACGGCCGGCTCGGGGGGGACGTGTCGATCAGCGCCGAGAAGACCGCTGGGTCATCTGCTTGACCACTATCGACGCCCCGGTGGCGACGACCCCGATGCTGAACACCATCTGCGCGCACACCGCCACCCGGGCGATCTGGCCCTGGGCGTGCACGTCGCCGTAGCCGACCGTGGTGAGCGTCGCGAGCGCGAAGTAGAGCGCGTCGACACGGGTCCGCAGGCCGACGAACTCACCGGGCCTGGTGTTCGCGACCACGTAGTCACCGAGCGCGAAGACCAGCAGTCCGGCGATCAGCGCGACCGCGAGCCGGGTCAGCGCCCGGTCCTCGTTCCCGCCGGTCGGCTGGTCCCGGACGAGCTGGCGGCGGACCTGGCCGGTGACCAGGAACGCGACAACGACCACCAGGACGAGGGTGCCGGCCGAGCGCAGGACCAGCCGCAGGCCGTTCGGATCGGCCTCGACCGGCACCAGGAAGTAGCCGACGAGCATGAGCAGGCAGGCCGCCGCGGCCCGCCGTCGTGTCCGCCGCAGGGACAGGTCCGCCATGCGGCGATTCTCCGGTCACCGGGACGCCGTGGCGGCCGGAACCGCGATCCCGGTCCGCAAGAGACGAGCGGGGTGCCGGCGAATCGCCGGCACCCCGCTCGTCGCCTGGAAGGTCAGGCCTTGTCCTGCTTCCAGGACAGCGGCCCCGGAAGGTCCACGCGGTGGGCGCGGGTGTTCGAGTTCCAGGACCAGCGGCCGATCTTGATGCTCCACGACGAGAAGCCGTTCTGAGTGAAGTGGAGGATCAGCGGTCCGTACTTCTTGCGCTTGCGGAACTGGACGCCCATCGGGGGTGCCTCCTTCGTCTCCCTGCCTCTACGGCATCGAGAATGCCCGGATCGACGATTCGCGAAACCATGCCCGGTCCGTACTGGACGGTGAGGCTGACCTCTACCCAACAGGTAGGCCTTATGGAGTTGTAAACGCTGGTAGCGACCGCTAGCGGCATAGTCAGCGACGAAAGTCTCACTCTTTGGAAGGTCGTTGACCGGTGCGGAGAGTGGTCGGCAGCATGAGTGCTGGCCGCCCCGCATCGCTTCGGTCATCCAGGGGTATCGGAAGAGAACACCGTGCCGCCGCTGCTACCCCTGGACTGGAGGCTTCCGTGGACCACGTGCCCGCTCCGTCGCGCCGACAGCTGGTGGCGTCGTGACCACCGTGGACCGCCCCGGCGCCGCCAACGTCGAGCTGCGGCCCGTCGACGTCGACTCGTTCCGCGGCCTGCTGCGCCGCCAGGCGTCCACGGTCACCGTCGTCACCACCCCGGGCCTGCGCGGCAACCGGATGCGACCGGACCTGCCGCCGGCCGGCTTCACCGCCACCTCGTTCACGTCGGTGTCGCTCGACCCGCCGCTGGTCTCGGTCTGCCTGAGCCGCGAGTCGTCGAGCTGGCCCACCGCCGAGCAGGCCGAACACGTCGCGGTGCACCTGCTCGCCTCCGGCCAGCAGGAGATCGCGCAGATCTTCGCCACCAGCGGCATCGACCGGTTCACCGCCCACCCGGGCTGGACCATCGGGCCGTTCGGCGTGCCGCTGATCGGCGACGCGCTCGCCGTGCTGCTGTGCCGGGTCGTGCGCCGGATCGAGGCGGGCGACCACACCATCCTGCTCGGCGAGCCGCTCGCGCTCGGCGCGGGCGAGGACGGCGACCCGCTGCTGCACCACCGGGGCGGCTACACCACCACGCTCGGCGACCGGCCCGAGGCGTGGTGACCCCGCCGCCGCGCTGAGATCAGCGCGGCTCCCACGCGTCCGGCTGAGCGGTCAGCTTCCGCACGTGAGCCGGCAGCCGACCGCTGACCAACTCGTCCAGGCTCACCTCGTCGACCACCCGGCGCACCGAGGCGCGCACCGCCACCCAGAGCCGGGGCAGGTTCTCCGCCGCCCCCTCGTACCGGGTCTCCTCGGGGCGCAGCCCGCGTACCCCCGCGAGCGGACCGTCGACGGCGCGCAACACGTGCCCGATGGTGATCTCCCGCGGCGGCCGGGCCAGCGTGTACCCGCCCTCGGCACCGCGCTGGGCCCGGACGACCCCGGCCCGGCGCAGGTCGGCCAGGACGGCCTCGAGGAACTTGCGCGGCATGTCCTGCTCCGCCGCGATGGCCTGGGTGGACAGCAGGGTGGGGTACGCGGTGGCCAGGCTCAGGGCCGCCCGGACCGCGTAGTCACCGCGCGCGGAGATCTGCACGGTGCCATCATGCCTGGCCGCCGGGTGCGGGGGAGTCGGCGGGCGGCCGGGGCCGCACCAGGCGGACGGCCAGCGGGCGTTCGCGCTCGGCCCGGAACGTCCCCGGGCTCACCCCGACCTCGCGGGTGAAGAAGCGGCCGAAGTTCGTCGGCTCGGGGAAACCCAGCTCCCGGCCGATCGCGGCGATCGACTCGTCGGTGGCGGCGAGCAGCCGGCACGCCTGCAACGCCACCCGCTCGTCGATCACCTGCTTGGCGCTGTGGCCGGTCACCGCCAGGCAGGCCCGGGTCAGGGTACGCACCGAACAGCCGATCTGGGCCGCGTAGTCCTCCACCCGGCGGGTGTGCCGGTAGCCGCGTTCCACCTCGCGGCACAGCCGCCGGAACGTCTCCGTCTCGGCCCGTGGCGTCGCGCCGTCACCCGGATGCGGCAGCAGGCTCAGTCGCAGCAGCAGGACGGCGAGCTGATGGCGCAGCAGCGCCGCGGCGGCCGGCACCAGCGCGTGCCGATCGGCGTCCACGGCGAGCTGGCTCACCTCGCTGATCACCGCGTCCTCGTCCTCACCGGCGAGCTGTCGGTGGGCGGGCACCGCGTCCGGGTCGACGTCGAGTCCGCGCAGCGCGTCCGGCCGCCAGCTCACCACAGTCGCGTCGAGCTGGGCGCCGACGAACCGCAGCGCCTGGCCGGGACGCGCGCGCAGCAGCGTGCCCGGACGGCAGGGGACCGGCCGGAAGTCCAGCTCGGCGGTGCCGTGACCGTGGGTGACCAGGACCAGCAGATCGCGGTCGAGCAGGACCGGACGGGGCCAGCCGGGCTCGGCGGCGAGGTCGCCGAGCACACCGGTGACGATCTCGTCGGTGCCGGGGCGCAACTCCGGCAGACCGGTGCGGGTGGCCGGGGAGGGCTGACCGGTAGTGACCATCATCCCGACGGTAACCGGCCCGCGCGCACGTTGCATCTCGACGGTTTCACCCGCTCGGGCCGCACTTGTCGGCACCCGAGCCGGACGGTTAGGTTACCGATCGGTAAGACCCGGGCCGGCGTGCGCTCCGCACCCGGCCACGCGGCCCCGGCCGACCGGCCCGCGGCCGGGAGACGGCGATGGGACGAACATGACGGATCTGTTCTCGGTCGACGGCAAGACGGTCCTGGTGACCGGCGGCTCACGCGGGATCGGGCTGATGATCGCGCAGGGCTTCGTCCGGGCCGGCGCCCGGGTGATCATCTCCTCGCGCAAGGCCCACGTGTGCGAGTCGGTGGCCAAGGAACTGTCCGCCGAGGGCCACTGCGAGGCGATCCCGGCCGACCTGGGCAGCGACGCGGGCGCGCTGGCGCTCGCCGAGGCCGTGCGGGAGCGCCACGACCGGCTGCACGTGCTGGTCAACAACGCGGGCGCCACCTGGGGCGCGCCACTGGAGGAGTACCCGGAGAGCGCCTTCGACAAGCTCTGGGCGGTGAACGTCAAGGCCGTCTTCCGGCTCACCACCGCGCTGCTGCCGCAACTGCGCGCCGCGGCCGGCGCCGACGACCCGGCCCGCGTCATCAACATCGGGTCGATCGACGGCATCCGGGTGCCGTGGATGGAGGTGTACGCCTACTCGGCCACCAAGGCAGCCGTGCACATGCTCACCCGCGGCCTCGCCCACCAGCTCGCCGGCGAGCAGATCACCGTCAACGCGATCGCGCCGGGACCGTTCGAGAGCAAGATGATGGCCTTCGCGCTGGACGACCCCGAGTCGCGCGCGGCCATCGAGAAGCAGGTGCCGCTGGGCCGGATCGGCCGCCCCGAGGACATGGCCGGCACGGCGATCTACCTGGCGTCGCGCGCCGGCGCGTACCTGACCGGAGCGGTCATCCCGGTCGACGGCGGGATCACCACGCGCGGCTGAGGCGTACCCCGGTCGGAGACGACCCGGGGCCGCGCGGACTCGGCAGATCCGCGCGGCCCCGGGTGTCGCCGTGTCAGCGACCGGCCAGCAGCCGGTTCACCGCGGTGTCGACGTCCAGGTGCTCGGCCTCGCGGCCGCGCGGGACGACGACGTAGGTTCGGCGCAGGAAGCGCACCAGCACGCTGCGCGGAACCTCGAACAGGGCGTTGCCGTCCGGCGACGACAGCGCCAGCGCGACGAAGTCGCCGCGCGGGGTGGCCCACGGCCAGACCCGCACATCACCGATGCCGGCCGGCTCGTCGAGCCCGGTGACCAGCAGTTCGCGAGCGAACGACCAGCTCACCGCCTCGCCGCCGGCGGACTCGGCATGGAACAGGACATGGACCGCATACGGGTCAGCAGGGTCGTAACGCAGACTGGCACGCACCGGCAAGGCGGTGGCGTCAGGCGCGACGAGCCTTAGCGACGTCTCGACCTCTACGGTCGTCGGTCGGATGACACTCATGGACGTTCTCCCCCCGGCACCGCGTGCGGAACGCGCGTGTCCCGCTTTTCCCATACTCAGGTGCTGCTCCTGGCTACGCTCCGCCATACGCTGACTTCACTCAGTGGTGGGAAGGGGTTCCGAAAGCCCCCGGGACCGCTAGGCCCCGCGTAGAATTTCGGGTTCCGCCCACTCCGTCGTCCCGCCCGGCAACGGGTGGTTCAGTCGTCGACTTACTCCGGTAACGTCCAGTCGTCAGCAGGGGTGACGGTCCCGGGCGACACTGGGGGTGGAAATGGTCACGAGGGCATCCTCGGTGACGTCGCGGACCACGGCCGAATCGCCGAAAGGTGCGGCCCGAGCAGCCGAAAGTCGGGGGTACGAGGTGCCGGTGGAAGGGCGGTCGCAAGGCGCTCTCATGGAGCAGCGCCGGCGACGACGGGGCTGGCGCGGACGCCTGCACACCACGCTCGACCTCATCCGCGCCAACCCCACCGGCCGCGTCGCCCTGAAGATCTTCATCGGCATCCTCGGCGCCATCGTCGTCACCGTCGGTATCGCGCTGATCCCGCTGCCCGGGCCCGGCTGGCTGCTGGTCATCGCCGGCCTCGGCGTCTGGGCGGTCGAGTTCCACTGGGCCCGACGGCTGCTCGCGTTCACCCGCCGGCACGTCAACTCCTGGACGCGCTGGGTGACCAGCCAGTCGCTGGGCGTGCGATTCGTGCTGGGCGTGGTCGGGCTCGCGTTCGTGTCGGTGGTGGTGTGGCTGTCGCTCAAGTACAGCCTCGGCATCGACGTGGTGGCGCAGGCGCTGCACTACCTCGCGACGCACTGAGGCCCGGTTTTTGGTCCGGGCGGGTGATCGGGTAGAGTCATGCGCGCTGAGGGCGATTAGCTCAGCGGGAGAGCGCTTCGTTCACACCGAAGAGGTCACTGGTTCGATCCCAGTATCGCCCACCATGGATATGCCCAGGTAGGAAGCCCGTCACCGGTTCGGCCGGTAATGGGCTTCCGCGCTGTTGCCCCTTAAATTGGGAGCAGATTGGGAGCAGGCGGTCCCGGCCTAGGTGTCCCACCGCCGTCGGCCGCCCGACCGCCGTACTGGGTTCGCGTTCCTGACCGCGCCCGCCGGCTGTTCGTGAAGCCGGACGTACCGCGACCGGCACCCGCCTGACGAAAGGGCGGCCCGCTCTGGCTCACCGGCGTGACCGACGGCCGTCGGTCCGGTGGGCCGCCCGCTCGCCGGTCCACATCGCGAGGCCGTGTACCCAGCCCTCGGTGCTTTGCCGGGACTTCGCCGACCACTTCGATGCGTTCCTTGACGAGAAGTGGTCGAGGATCTCGCGATCAGTCAGCGTCCACGCGGGAAACTGCGCCAGCCACTCTTCTGCCTGTCCGGCGCTGTGGTCGCTGCCGATCAGCCGACAACCTCGATCTCAACACCGTGACGCTCGTGCCGGCCGGGTCCGCGCCGCACATCCCCAACCTGGTGTATCTCGCGCGAGGCCGCGACGTCGACCGACCTGCCGTAATCGTCCTGCTCGACAGCGACACCTCCGGCGACCAGGCGGTGAAGGCACTCAAGGAAATCCGCCGGCGCACCGACGTCGTCGGGATCTTCCCCAATCGGGCGGCGATCATCCGCCTTGTCGGTGCTGTCCTGGCCGAGCAGACCGACGACTGGACCGAGGGTCGCCGCTACATGGGCCTGGAACTCCTCGCAAAAGCCCGCCTGATCACCGTCGACACCAGCCAACACGACACCGACCAACCCGACCCCACCCCGATCGCCGCATAGCATCAGACCGGATCACGCGATGGCCGTCTCTTACACCATCAGCGCGGACGTGACCTCCGTGGCGCAGCTTGCACGTTCGAGCCGAGTCCGCCAGCGATTAAGCCCAGGGCGTGAAGGTTCCGCGGTGCAGGACACGGCACGGCCGCGTGGTCAGGACCAGGGTTCTTCGCCTAGCAGGTCACGGCACGCTGCCTTCAGCTTCTGTTGAGCTTCGGTGACCCGGGCCTCGGCCTGCGTCATGTCCGCTTTGCCCTTGCTGCCCACGTCCAGGTCGCCGGCCTCCTGCACGGCCAGCACCAACTCCTTGCCGGCAGCGCTTATCGCGGGGTCTGTCGAGCGAGCAGCCCGGGTCGCGACACTGCCATTCAGGATCCAGCCGTGGTCATTCTCCTTCAACCGTTGCGCCAGCAAGATGCAGCCGCTGCGGCTGTACTGGTCAGGGCTGGGACGGCTTGCCTCCGGCTTGTCGTCGCTACAGGCGGAGAGAAAGAGGACGGCACCTAGCAGGCCCGCGGCGAGGAGTGGGTCTGCTGCACCGATAGGTGACATCTGAGATGGCTTGCCCTGACGGCGAGCTGGAAGGATGTCGCTGTGCCCAAGCCCTATCCCCGAGAGTTCCGCGACGATGTCGTGCGGGTGGCCCGTGACCGCGATCCGGGCGTGACGGTCGAGCAGATCGCCAAGGACTTCGGAGTCCACCCGATGACGTTGTTCAAGTGGCTGCGCCAGGCTGACGTCGACGCCGGAACCAGACCGGGTGTCAGCGGCGGCGAGTCAGCCGAGCTGCGTGAGGCCCGTAAGCGGATCAAGCTGCTGGAGCAGGAGAACGAGGTCCTGCGCCGGGCTGCGGCTTACCTGTCGCAGGCGCATCTGCCGGGAAAAGGCTCTACCCGCTCGTGAGCGAGCTGGCCGCTGACGGGGTCCCCGTGGCGGTGACGTGCCGGGTATTGACCATCGCTCGTCAGCCCTACTACCGGTGGCTTGCCCGCCGTGTCACTGACGCCGAGCTGGTGGCGGCGTATCGGGCGGACGCGTTGTTCGACGCGCATCGCGACGACCCGGAGTTCGGCTACCGGTTCCTGGCCGATGAGGCCCGCACTGCCGGCCAGCCGATGGTCGAACGCACCGCCTGGAAGATCTGCTCCCACATGGGCTGGTGGAGCGCGTTCAGCAAGCGCAAGCGTCGGGGCAAGGGCGGCAAGGTCGGTCCGCCAGTGCACGACGATCTGGTACGCCGCGACTTCACCGCCGACGGCCCGAACCGGTTGTGGCTGGCCGACATCACTGAACACCGCACCGGTGAGGGCAAGCTCTACCTGTGTGCGATCAAGGACGTGTGGTCCAACCGGATCGTCGGCTACTCCATCGACTCACGGATGAAGTCTCGCCTGGCCGTCAATGCCCTGCGCAACGCCGCAGCACGTCGTGGTGACGTGGCCGGCTGCGTGCTACACACCGACCGCGGATCCCAATTCCGAAGCCGGAAATTCGTCCACGCCCTCAACCAGCACCACGTGACCGGGTCGATGGGCCGCGTCGGCGCCGCCGGCGACAACGCTGCCATGGAATCCTTCTTCGGCCTGCTACAGAACAACGTCCTCGACCGCCGAACCTGGACGACCCGGCAACAGCTCAGGACCGCGATCGTGACCTGGATCGAGCGGACCTACCACCGCCGACGACGCCAACGATCCCTGTCCCGGTTGACCCCCATCGAGTACGAGACCATCATGACCCGACCGGCCAGTCAGGCCGCGTGACTGAAACTGTCACCTATCGGTGCAGCAGACCCCAGCTCGTTGTAAAGGTTCGACGCCTCGCCGATATTGTCGCTCGACACGTAGCGCTGTCGTAACGCCTCCCGCTCGTCTTCGAGATCCGCGTCGGACAGCGGGCGGAGGCTACCCAAGCCGCGTGCGATGGAGCCGAAGATGCCCATGCGCGGATGCTGTCACGCCGAGGGCTGGTCAGCAAGGAAGTGAAGTGCCCCCTGAGACCGGACACCTCCGGGAAACTCGGGGAACTTCAGTAGACGTACTGATCGCAGTCGAGCCACAGATTTAGGCGAGCCACTCGCCGCATCGTCGCCGCGGTGAGGTGGAAAGCGGGAGTTGTCACCAGGATGTCGCCGGCTCTGTCTCGTCCGGAGCACATCTCGATCACGACGTTGATCCCTGCCCGGAGTTCCAGTACCTGCTGGGCGTGCGCCAGCCCTTCGGCGTGAGGCTCGATGACATCGAGCAACTCCCTGAGAAGTAGCTCCGTGTCGTACTCATCCCGCTGCGGCACGTCGACGTACCAGCCGCTCGATCTGCGCACGCGCGGCCCCGAGGCTTCGCCGCGCCTGTGAACCCGCGTGGGCTCCAGCCCGACCAGCCGCGTTACGTGTGCCGGATCGAAGTCCAACCCATCAGCATCCCCCGCAGGCGCCACCGTCAGGTAGGCGCGTTGGATGCACCCGACCACCGCAGGGCCGGTGACACCCTGGTCTTCATCGCTGTCCACGATCCGGAGAGCATACGCCCCTGGAATGCCTCGAAGAGCTGCCTGTTCTCACTCCGCAGCGCCGATCGGGACATCCGCGCATGCCGCTGATAAGGCGCGGCATACCTGAGCATGTCGGGTCGACAACCGGGCCGTGGAAGCGGATCGGGAGCAACTGTGCCCAAGGGTCGCTGACCGGGCGTCGGCGTCAGCTAGGACGGCTCGGGCAAGTGGCCACAGTGTCTGACGAACGACGTGCAGGACGGGCCGACGCAGGCTGGACGCAGCAGCCCGGGCGCGAGCCCCTGAGCGGGGGAGCAGGTTGGGAGCAACAGGGTGCCCTGAACGGCCTTGAACCGCACCGAACGGCAGCTGGTCGCACCCAACTGCACCCACCCCTGCCTGCGGCTTCGCGTTTTCGCAGGTCAGAGTCGGTGCGGCGTCCTGCTTCACACAACTGCACTCAACGGCATTGAACAGCAGTCAACGGCACTCTATGTCGGCTGGTAGGGGAGTATTCGCAGCTCAAGACGGTAAGGACCTTGTGAGTGTTCATGCCTTGCAGGTGGGTGCAGCGTGGCGAAGTGGTCACCGTGTCCGAAGTGCTCACCGACAACGGGCAGAGCCGAGGGCTTTGACCTGCGGTGACGTGGATGAGCGGTCCGGCGTGACCTCCCAGAGAACGCCGAAGTGGTCAGGGTGCGCTGCTCCCAGTCCTGCTGGTGCCCGGCTGTCGCCGGGGATCCGTTGAAACCGGTCGAGAGAGCCCTGTTATATCGACGCATGACTCTGGCTCGCGCCGTGCTCGCGTCGATGTGATTCCGAGGGCTGAGACTCGAATCCCACCAGCAACGCGCTGACCAGCGCTTCCTGGGCGGTGAGCCCTTCGGCGTGCCCGAAGTGTCTGCGGCTCGGCATACGGGGGCCGACGGGCTGATCATTCGGGCCTATATTCGCCCTAGTGAAGTCGACGGGTTGGCGTAGATGGCTGCGGCGGGGGACGCGGGTTGACGCTTCGCTGCGCCAGGTCGGGGCAGTTGTTGATGAGGCGGTGGAGCTCTCGCGCGCTGGTCGTTTCGATGATGCGGTCGAGATGGGCCGTCGGGCTGTGGAGATGTTGTCTGGCTTGACAGCGCGGGACCGTGGCACGGTGCTGCCCACTCTCGTCTTGGCATGCACCAACCTGTCCTACTACTTGTCGGACGCTGGCCGGCTGGCGGAGGCGCTGGTGCGTGCGGAGGAGGCGGTCCGGCTGGCCCGGGAGCTTTACGCCATCGACCGCCGTCATGAGGAGCAGCTCGCGGAGGCCCTGGAGGCGCTCGCCAGGCGACTTATGAGTTGTGGCCGAACGCCGGAGGCGCTGGTTGCCGGCCGTGAGGCGTTGGCGTTGATGGACGTATGTCCTGACGTGCTGCTGTCGCGGCTGCTTGAGGCCTACGCGATGGCGTTGGCGGCGACCGGCCAGCACGCCGAGGCG
Organism: Micromonospora sp. WMMB482; assembly: GCF_019038635.1. Classification (NCBI taxonomy): domain Bacteria; kingdom Bacillati; phylum Actinomycetota; class Actinomycetes; order Micromonosporales; family Micromonosporaceae; genus Micromonospora; species Micromonospora sp. WMMB482. The sequence continues at coordinate 4,278,357 of NZ_JAHOPD010000020.1, forward strand.
CTGCAGGTCAGCGACCGTGCCCTGCAGTTGCTGCGTAGGCTGGCTGTGGATCAACCGGTCGGCTCGCAGATGCACGACGCCCTGGGCAGGGTCTTGAGCCTGCACGCGAACCGGCTGTTCGAGGCAGGGCGGTGGGAGGAAGCGGTCGACGTCGGCGCCGAGACGGTCACACATCTCCGTGAGTCGATGACGGGCAGCCAGCCGCGGAGTCTGGCCTACCTGGCGACTGCTCTGAAGAACCAGGCGGTTTATCTGGCGGGAGTACGACGGACGGCGGAGGCTCTGGCGGCGGCCGCGGAGGCGGTCGAACTGAGCCGTCAACTTGTCGCAGTGAGCCACCCCCGTTTTCATGGAGCTTCTTGACCATGGTCTGATGGCCGTGGGGGAGGAAGTCGTCCGTGGCAGCACCGAAGAAGTACCCCGATGAGCTACGTCAGCGCGCTGTGCGCCTGTATCGCGAGTCGGACCCGAAGCCCGTGATCCGGCGCCTGGCCGAGCAGCTCGGTGTTCATCACGAGGCGCTCAGGAACTGGATCCGTCAGGCCGAGGCCGATGCGGGCGAGCGCACTGACCGGCCGACCAGCGAGATGCTGGAGGAGAATCGGCGGCTGGTGAAGGAGAACGCCGAGCTTCGACGGGCGAACGAGATCTTGAAGGCTGCGAGCGCGTATTTCGCGGCGGAGCTCGACCCGACCCGGCGACGGTCATGAGGTTCATCCACGAACACCGTGACCAGTTCGCGGTCGCGCTCCTGCTACGGGTCCTCAACATCGGCGCCTCGACCTACTACGCGTGGGTCAAGCAGGCCGAGCAGCCCTGCGACCGGGACGTGGTCGACCTGGGGCTGATCTCCAACATCCACGAGATCTGGGAGACCTCCGGACGCACCTACGGCGCGGACCGGGTCCACCGGCAGCTGCGCCGTGACGGCATCGGGGTGGGCCGCAAACGGATCGAGCGGTTGATGGCGCAGCAGGGCTGGCAGGGGGCGTTCCTGCGTCGAGGCTGGCGCGGCGGCTCCACCCGGCAGGATCCCCGGCACACGCCGGCGCCGGATCTGGTCAACCGGCAGTTCACCGCCGACGGGCCGAACCGCCTCTGGGTCGCCGACGCCACCCGCATCCCGTGCGGTGAGGGCGTGTTCTGGCTCGCCGCGGTCCGCGACGTTTTCTCCCGCCGGATCGTGGGGTGGAAGACGTCTGACCGCTGCGACACCGACCTGATCCTCGCCGCCCTCGAATACGGCATCTGGTCCCGCGATGTCCGCGACGGCCAGTTGATCCACCACTCGGACCGCGGGTCGAACTACACGTCGTTCCGCTTCTCCGAACGCTTACAGGACAACGGGATCCTGCCCTCGATGGGCTCCGTCGGCGACTCCTACGACTGTGAGACTTTGAGGCGCCGTCAGGCGGCCTGACTCTTGCTTACGACTGACCCCGCGGTTTGGGTGTCCTTGCTGTTGATCTGTCGTCTGCCTGGCGGTGCAGCACCAGTGGTGCTGGCCGGGCGGGCAGTGACCTCATAGGAGCCTGATCCGACCGGCCCGCCGACAGTTCACACCGGAGAGGGCACTCGGGAGGCGGCCCTTCTGCTTGCTGCCTTCGGCGGGGCCAGACGGCTCCAAATGGAGTTGCCGCACGGTTCCGCGTCATGGTTGGTTGAGGTGGGATGCCATCCCGCCAGCCACCGACCCAGGCAAGCCGAGCAGACCATGGCCCAGGTGTGGGCCGGCGGCAGACAGGGACACGTAGCGACGCGTGATTGCGGAGCACGGGACACGGTCAGGCGGCGGACGCAGCCGGAACTGTCCATGATCCCGGCGTCTAGTACGGCAGCCGCCGTTTGAGATTCTGCTGGTGACCTGGGGTGGACGCGGGGCGGCCACCGCGTGATCGTCTGTACGTTGTGGACATAACTTCAGATCTTGCGGTGGCCGCGTGCCACAGCCTAGCTGTTGCACGGTGGGAGCGGGTGCTGGCCGAGGTGCTGGGCTGCTTCGCGGGCCGGTTCGGGCGGGTGGAACCGCGCCGGGCGGCCGGACAGTTCGTGACCGGGCTGCTGGCTGACCTTGAGGTCAAGACGTGTTGGCAGTTGGCCGAGCAGGCCGGGCACGCCGGGCCGGATGCGATGCAGCGGTTGTTGTACCGGGCGGTGTGGGACGCCGACGCCGTCCGCGACGACCTGCGGCAGATGATCGCCGGCCGGTTCGGCGGTCCGGACGCGGTCCTGGCCGTCGACGAGACCGGCGATCTGAAGAAGGGCATCCACACGGTCGGGGTGCAGCGCCAGTACACCGGCACGGCAGGGCGGATCGAGAACAGTCAGGTCGGGGTGTTCCTGGGCTACGCCGGCGCCGACGGGCACACCCTGATCGACCGGCGGGTGTATCTGCCAGCGTCGTGGACCGACGACCGCGACCGGTGTGCTGCTGCCGGGGTGCCCGAGGACATCGAGTTCGCCACCAAGTCGGAGTTGGCCGCCGACATGATCACCGCAGCCCTTGACGCCGGGGTGCCGGCCGGGTGGGTGGCTGCGGACGAGGCTTACGGCAACAGCGCCGCCTTCCGCGCTGGCCTGCGCGAACACGAGATCGGTTACGTCCTTGCGGTGTCCCGCAGCCACCTGGTGCCGATCGACGGCAGCAAGACCCGCATCCGCGCCGACCGGATCGCCGCTGACCTGCCCGCCTCGGCGTGGCAGCGCCGCTCAGCCGGCGCCGGATCCAAGGGGCCGCGTTTCTACGACTGGGCCTGGCTCGATGACGTGTGCACCGACGCTGACCCCGACGACGGCGGCCGGCACAGCCTGCTGATCCGCCGCAACATCACCACCGGTGAGCTGGCCTTCTACCGCTGCTGGACCCCGAGACCGGCCACCCTCGTCCAGCTCGTGCGGGTCGCCGGAATCCGCTGGAGCATCGAGGAGAGCTTCCAGGCCGCCAAGAGCCAGGTCGGCCTGGACCAGCACCAGGTCCGCCGCTGGGACTCCTGGCACCGATTCACCACCCTCGCCCTGGCCGCCCTCGCCGTGCTGACAATCAGCGCCGCTGACGCCACCCACGACGAGCCCACCGACACGGGACTGATCACGCTGACCGTCAACGAGGTCCGCCGCCTGATCAACGCCTGCCTCATCCGCCCGATCACCGACCTCGCCCATCGTTTGCACTGGTCAGGCTGGCGACGACGGCATCAAGCCCGAGCCCGACGAGCCCACTACACACGCCGGCTCAACCTCGAACTTCAACCATGATCCCAAACGGCGGCTGCCGTACTAGGGTGGAACAGATGATGGGCACTGTTTGGTGGTAGCGAACCTTGCGGCGGTGAGAGTCTTGTTCGATGATTGGCAACGCGGCTGGGCCTCTTGGAGTGGCCAGCGCCGTAAAGTCAGGAACCGTAACTCCTACCGCTTACTCGTGCTTTCCTGGCGGAGCAACTTGCTCGCGCTTGCTCTTGGCGCACTGATTCAGTTTCTGTCGATCAAGAACATCGTTGGTAACACCACGGGACTGGTTCTAGCTCTTCCGTGTGTTGTGGTATTTCTAGTGTCTGCACTCGTGGCTGTCGTGGCGCTAGCAATTGAGGCCGCCCATTTCTCGCAGACCCCACTTGGGCGAGGGTCAATCCAGCGTCAAGCTCGGTTTGGCACCATGTTTTTTGTGGATCTAGTAACGCTTCGTGTGCTTCCACGTAGAAGTTCAGGCGCTGGGTGACTTACTGAGTGACGACCGTGCCGTGCATACTCGGACGTTGTCGGATCGTTCGTGCAGGTGATCGCTCCCGCAGCCGCAGGCCACCGCATTGTGGTTTCCTTCGGAGCGAAGAGATCAGCGCAGCTCAAACGTGAACCGCTTCTCGTGGCCAGCCTCTTGGTCCTCGGCCTCCACGGCTCGCAGGAGGCCACAGATCCTTTCGAATCGCTCCGCTCCAAGACTCTTCTCGCTGGCCTGCCGGTCAGTCCAGACCACGGCGACCGGGCGGGGAACATCCTTGCTCAGTCGGTCCCACAGAGCATCCAGGTTCGCACCGTAGTACGGCCCGAAGTCGAGAGCGCGGGCCAGGAGTTGGTGAAGGTCGGCTTCGGTTCGCATCTTGCGGCCGTCGATTTCCAAGAGCACGTGTCCTCACCCGTCCCTGCTGGCAGCTACGCCACCGACGCGCGTCTCGTCTGGGCCAGGCCCGTGCCCGATCCATGCCCGACACAGCGGTCAACACGGGGCGACAGGGCCACGTGAGCTGCCCGGCGATCAACGTTCGGTAGCGATCTTCCTGATGCTGCTACTACCCACCGTATAGATCAACCCGATCGCCAGGCTGACCGTGCGACATGCGGCCGATGACCGGTGACTGCTCTACTAGTGGGGTGCGTGGCCGCCTTTTCTACCTGACGATGCTGGCTGGGGGCGTGGTGGCGGCCGTGGTCGGACTCATGGTCGCTCTGGGTTACGTAGAGCAGCCAGGACCCTTCAACGAGGCGTTGTTGGGGGCGATCGGCGGCGGGATGACGGGGGCGGGTTTCCGGCGCCGGAGGAAGTACCGCTCGCCGGGCCTGGGGCACACCCGGGGCACAAGACGGCGTGAAGCCTCGGTGACCAGCGACCAATGAGCCATTTTCATCGTGACGGTGCAGGTCACGGGCGGTGCGGGGAGGCCGGTGTCTATGTAGGACGAGGCTCCCGGTAAGACAGCAATCGACCAAGATCAGATGCCCCAACCGGGAGCCTCGCTGTGCTGTCTTACCCTGCCGCGATTCCGTTGTCCACCCGCAGCCTGAATCACCTCGCCGCCCTCATCCGAACCCGCCGCCAGCAGCGACGGTCCCGGTGGCGACGCCTCGACCTCGGCCGGCAAGCCCTGCTCGCCCTGGCCCACCTGCGCAACGGCGACACCCTGACCCGCCTGGCCGCCGGCTTCGAGATCGGCGTCACGACGGCCTGGCGTTATGTCCGCGAGGCCATCGACCTACTCGCCGCGACCGCCGACAACCGGGCCGCGGCCATGACCAGGATCCGGCTGCTCGCCTACGCGATCCTCGACGGCACCCTGATCCCGATCGACCGGGTCGCCGACCAGAAGCCGTACTACTCCGGCAAGCACAAGCGTCACGGAGTGAACGTGCAGGTCATCGCCGACGCGGCCGGGCGTCTCGTCTGGGCCTCGACCGCGCTGCCCGGCTCGACGCACGACCTGACCGCCGCCCGCACCCACGGCATCATCGACGCCCTGACCAGCGCCGACGTGATGACCTTCGCCGACAAGGGCTATCAAGGCGCCAGCGGCAGTGTGCGCACTCCGTTCAAGCGGCGCCGCTTCCGGCCGAAGCTGTCACGCCGGCAAAAGGGCGTCAACCGGGCGCACGCGAAGATCCGCGCCCGAGGCGAACGCGCGATCGCCACCCTCAAGACCTGGAAGATCCTGGCCAAGCTGCGCTGCTGCCCACACCGAGCGACCGCGATCGTGCAGGCCATCCTCGTCCTGCACCACGATGAAGCCGACCGCAACGCAGGATGAAAATGGCTCAATGATGTGAGGCCGCGACGTGGCGCGGCCAGCGCGTCGAGCAAGCCAGCGCAGGTGAAGTGGACGCACGTCTAGGTTGGAGCCAACACGAGGGCTCCGGGCAGCGTGCCGGTGTGTTCGGGGTTATGCGGCCGCACGTAGCTCGGTAGCGTTGGTGCCACGGCGGCCCAGTTGGCCGGTGGCGCATCCCGCGCTAAGAGGAGGTCCGGGATGGAATCCTTGCCGGAGTTGACCTTCGGGCAGCGCTTAAAGGTCTACCGAGAGCGGTCCGGAAAGACTCGCGCGGTGCTTGGTGGGTTGGTGGGGCGAAGCGCCGAGTGGGTCAAGGCGGTCGAGACCGACCGGATCCTGCCGCCGCGCATCCACATGCTGGATCGCATCGCGCGGGCACTGAAGGTCGACGTGTCCGCCCTGGCCGGCGAGCTGAGCGACCGGTCCGCGGTGGTGAACGGGCCTGAGCATCCGGCGCTGGCGTCTGTGCGGGACGCCGTTAACCGTGTCGTGCTCTCCGACGAGGCCGCTGTGGAGTCGTTGGCCGGTTTGCGTGAGCGGCTTGCGGTGGCGTGGCGGGCGCGTCATCAGGCGTCCGATCACCGGACGGTGCTGGGTGGGCTGCTGCCGAGACTTCTGCACGACGTGCAGCGGGCCGCGCTGGTGTACGAGGGCGTTGAGCGTCGGCGGGCGCAGTCGCTGTTGGCGGAGACGTTCGGGTTGACGCAGATGTTCCTTGCGTACCAACCGGCTGCCGAGTTGTTGTGGCGGGTCGCGGATCGGGCGATGGTGGCGGCGCAGGATTCCGGTGACCCGGAGGCGGTGGCTCTCGCGGCATGGTTCCTGTGTCAGGTGCATCGGGACGCCGGGGACTGGGACACCGCCATGGTGGTGACCCACGACGTTATGTCGGGTCTGGAGCCGAGGGCGGCTGACGGGGGCGCGAATCTGCTGGCGTTGTGAGGTGCGCTCAACTTCGAGGCCGCGTACACCGCCGCGCGTGCCGGCGAGGAAGGCCGGGCCTGGCGGTACTGGGATCGGGCGGACCGGGTGGCGCAGCGTCTGCCGGAGGGCTTCTATCAGCCGCAGACGTCGTTCTCCCGGGTCATCATGGGCGCCCACGCGGTGACAGTGGCGGTGGAGTTGCAGAAGTCCGGCGAGGCGGTACGGCAGGCGCGCCGCCACGACTCGGCGGCCATCCCGTCGAGGCCGCGCCGGGCACGCCACCTCATCGAGGTGGCGCGGGCACACTACGGCAAGGACGACAAGGAAGCGGCCGTGACGACGCTGAGGCAGGCGTACGAGTCGGCCCCGGAGACGATCCGCTTCAACGGGTACGCCCGCCAGATCACGTTGGACCTGCTCGACGGTCCACGCTCCGCCCGTGACGACGCCCGTGACCTCGCGGTCAAGGTCGGGCTCCTCTCCTGATCCAGGGGTAGGAACCTTACCCATTCCGCTCCGCGACCGACCGTAGCCTCCTGCTCACGGGATGCGGCGGGCGGTGCGGGTATCGCCTGGTCGCCGCGTCCCCCTTTCTGCCACCGCGCTGACTCTTGCTCGCAGGCACCGGCCGGTGTGGTCGTGGCGGCTCTGGCGGCGCATCTGCCGCTGTGGGTCCGACCTGCCCTGCCGCGCCCGGCATCGGATTCCGATCAATCGGGGCCACTGGCCGTCGGAGGGTGAGCAGTGACCAGCGGGCAGGAACAGGCGATCGTCGCGGTTCACGTACGAGGGCTCGACGGCATGTGTGCCGGCTGCCGGGCGTGGTGGGCGCGGCTCACGCCGTACCCGTGCTGGCAGGTGGAATGGGCGACCAGTCGGCAGGCGCGGGCGATCACCGCGCGGTTCCTGGAGGGTGCGCGGTGACGAGCCACGGCCCGGTCATGCCGGTCTGGAGCTGTGGCGGCTGCGACCTGCCCTGGCCGTGTCCGACCCGCAAGCGCGAGCTGCGGGCGGAGTACGCGGATGCTCCGGTGTCGCTGGCCCTCTACCTCGGTGCCTACCTCGTCCAGGCCACCGAGGACATGCCCTGGACGCCGGCGGGGGTGCTGCACTGTCGCTTCCTCGGTTGGACCAGGGCGGCCGACCAGCCCATGCCGGCAGTACAGCAGCGACGTACAGCATCCGTGCCAGCCGAACCGAGCCGGGCAGCGCGTGATCAGCCCGTCTGACCTCATATCAAGCCTGATCCGATCGGCTCGCTGGGAGTGCACACCGAAGCGGTCAGCGCGACTTCCGCTGTCGGCCTCAGTCTGCCCAAGAGCTCGAAGGACATAGCCTGGCTCTACGTCAGACGCTGCCACGTCAGGCAGTACGAGAGATGCGGTACCGGGACGCGAGTGCAGCTCAACGTAGGCGCGGGTTTCGGCCACGACGTTGCCGCCGCACAGGACTTTTACCATGTCGCCTTGGCGCAGGTCGGTCGGACTACAAGACCCGGACACGATCACTGGGCGGCCCGTGACGTCGAAGACGTGGGCGATCACCATCTCGAAGCGCGGTTCCGGCACCAGCCGAGTGTAGGAACCGTTGGCGGAGAGGCCGTCTGAGGTCCGCCGCAACCACCCGCGATACTGGTTCTTGTGGTGCGCGACCCACTCGTGCCTGCGGATACTGGTCGGGTGACCATCGAGTTTCCTTCGCCCACCGTTCCGGCCGCCGGACGTACGGAAGTGTTCCTGCGCTACCTCGACTACTTCCGGGACACGGTGGTGGCGAAGGTGCTCGCGCTGTCCGAGGACGACGTACGCCGCAGCGCGCTGCCGTCCGGGTGGACGCCGCTGGAACTGGTCAAGCACCTGCGATACGTGGAGCTGCGCTGGATCGAGTGGGGATTCCAGGGGCGCGACGTCGGCGACCCGTGGGGTGACCGGCGCGACGACCGGTGGTGGGTCGCGCCGGAGGAGACCCGGGCCGACCTGCTGGCCGCGCTGCGCGCGCAGGGCCGGCACACGCGGGCGGTGGTGGAGGGCAGCGACCTCGACGCGATCGGCGCGCCCGGTGAGCGTTGGGACGGCGCCGAGCCGGCGTCGCTGGAACGGGTGCTGTTCCACCTCGTGCAGGAGTACGCCCGCCACCTCGGGCACCTGGACATCGTGGCGGAACTGGCAGGCGGCCCGACCGGCGAGTAGCTCACGCGGGTCGCCCGGGCACCGCGGGCTATGCCGTCGGCCTGGCTTCGTGCAGGATCCGGGCCAGCTCGGCCGGTCGGCTGAGCATCGGCCAGTGCCACGTCGGCAGTTCCTCGTACCGCCACGAGTCACCGGCCATGTGCCAGCACAGCGGCACGGTGGCGGCCATCTCGCGTGCCTGCTCGGCGGTGAAGCTCGACAGCACGCCGAGGCGGGGCAGCTTCTCCCACGCCCCGGTGAGCCGCACCGGGGTGGTGGCGGTCGCCCACGGCTGGGCCACCGACCGCTCATCGAGCAACGCGACGACGGAGTCATCCACGTCTGCTGCGCTCGCCGCCAGCTCGGCCCACGGCGGGGGCGGCAGCCGCCAGCCGTCGCCGTGTTCGGCGACCACCGCCGCGTTGCGTTCACGCTCCGGCGGCGGGCTGAAGTCGTCGTTCGCCGCCCCGTCGGGCAGCGGGCCGGTGTCGACGAAGACCAGTTGGGCGATGCGGTCGGTCATGCGGTCGGCAACGGCTGTCGTCACGACCGCGCCGGCGTAGCTGTGCCCGACGAGAACCACGTCGTGCAGGTCCTCGTAGCGCAGCAGGTTGACCACGTCGGTGACGTGGACGTCGAGGTCGGTGTCCGGGCGGGCCAGGTGGGCGCGTTCGCCCAGGCCGGTCAGGCTCAGCGGGTACACCTCGTGGCCGTGCCTGCGCAGGGCGGCGGTGACGGGGCGCCAGGCCCATGCGCCGAGCCAGAACCCGGGAACCAGTACGAAGGTCGTCATGCATGACACGCTACGATCAATACCGGACAGGTTCCGCCCGGATTAGGAGTGGGGATTTGTGACCCGGCCGACCGCGCGCGTACTGGCGTTGCTGGAGATCCTCCAGGCCGGCGGCGGCTTCACCCTCGCCGACCTGGCCGGTCGGCTGGGCGTCGACGAGCGAACGGTCCGCCGATACGCCGCGCACCTCGCCGACCTGGGCATCCCGGTCGAGGCCCGGCGCGGTCGCTACGGCGGATACCGGCTCGCGCCCGGATACAAGCTGCCGCCACTCATGCTCACCGACGAGGAGGCGGTCGCCGTCATGCTCGGGCTCGTGGCCGCCGGCCGGGCCGGGCTGGTCACCGCCGAAGGCGCGGCCACCGAGAGCGCGACCGCGAAGATCCGCCGGGTGCTGCCGGCCGTTCTCGCCCGGCGGATCGATTCGCTGCTGGAGACAGTGGACTTCACCGCACGGGTCCGGAAGCCCGCCCCGGCCGGCATCGAGGCGCTGCTGGTGCTCGCCGACGCGGCCCGACATCAGCAACCGGTGAACATCACGTACACCACCTGGCGCGGCGAGTCCGGCGAGCGCCGGCTCGACCCGTACGGGCTGGTCTTCCACGCCGGCCGGTGGTACGTCACCGGCCACGACCACAACCGCCGGGCCGTACGGACGTTCCGGCTCGACCGGATCGGGACAGCCCGCCCCGCCCCGGGCAGGTTCGACATCCCGGCCGGCTTCGATCCCACCACGCAGGTCCTCACCGGTCTGGCAGCAGTGCCGTACGCGCACGACATCTCCGTGGTGCTGCACACCAGCCTGGAGCAGGCGCAGCGACGGATCCCGCCCTCGGTCGGCACGCTCACCGAGGTTCCCGGCGGAGTACGCCTCACCGCCCGAGCCGAACGGCTCGACGGTGCGGCACAGATGCTCGCCGGGCTCGGCTGGTCGTTCACGATCGACCGACCGGACGAACTCAAGGACGAGGTACGCGCCCTGGCCGCCCGACTGCTCACCGACGCTGACGCTTGAGGCTCGGTAGTGGTAGTCAGAGCCGCCTCGGCCCAGTGCGGATGGCGCGCGGCTGGGTCAGGCCGGCGGATCGTCTCGGAAGAGAGCTTCCCTCAAGCCTCGGCCTCCCCAGCGGGTGGCGACGAGTTCGGGTCGAGGACGGGTCGGCTCGGGCACCCCTCGGTGCGGTCTGGTGTCGGGCGCAGGACGGTCCCAATCGGCGATCAGCGCGAAAGGATCGGTCACGCGGTCCGGTTCATCCTCACACCGCTCCCGGACAACCATCGCTGGATGGAAGCGCAGTTCCTGCGCCATCCCGCAGTCGTCGGCCCGCGAGGCGACCACGGCCCCGCAGCCTCGACAGGCGACGCAGGGATCCATCCCACCATCGACCAGCAGCCCGTGCGGACACGGTCATGGACGAAGCGTGTCCCGCGTACGTCACCGGGTGAGAGGACGAAGGTGCCGGTGAGCTGATCACGGCCGTAGGCGGCCTCGTCGATCGCGTAGGCACCCGGGTCGAGGAGCGGCGGGTTCACGTGGTGGCAGTCCAGGACCGACCAGTGCGGCGGCGCCGGCAGTTCCACCAACCGGACCGGGACGCTCAGCGTGTTCCCGCAGCCCGCACACCGAAAGCGCTCCACTGCCGCAGTGTGACATCGCAGCCGAGTCACGGCATCCGAGATCGGCCGCGCGATGGTCGGTGGGTGGGGCCCGTCAGTGAGCGTCGCTGCCGGAGTGGCCGAACCTCGGTCACTGAGGACGGTGAACTCACCGCAGCACCCACACGGCGGTACAGCAGGCATGCCCTGGCACGTCGGCGGCGTGGCCCCGGCCATGCCTTCGCTGAGCAGCGGCTCACCCGAAGACGGGTACGGTACGGCGGTGAGCTTTGCCGGGGGAGCTTCGTCGAGTTCAGGTCGGCCCTGAACCATCTCCTGGCCAACCGCGGGGGACGTGGCGATGACTGTTGACTGGAGCCGGCTCACGCACGCGTGGGGCCGGGCGACCGACACCCCAGGGCACCTGGCCGCGCTGGAATCCGGTGACGCCGACGCCCGGGAGGCTGCGCTGTATCACCTCGACATCAAGGTGCTGCACCAGGGTTTCCCGGAGACGGCGACCGCGCCTGCGGTTCGGGCCGTTACCGCGCTGCTCGCCGAGGGACGAGCCCACCCGGACACCGTCGAGCCGCTTCTGGAGTTCCTCGGCGATGCGGCGGTTAGCGTGATCGACCTCGCCGACGACCGCTACTTCACCGAGCTCCTGCCGGACCTCGCCGAAGCCGTGGCCGAGGCGTACCCGGTGGTGCTTCCGCTGCTCGCGGCGTCACCGCCGGGCCGGGCGCTGTTCCGCGCGGAGAATCTTGTGGCGATCGCGCGGATGCGGTCCCTCGCGGGCCGGCGGGAGGAACTGGCGGTGCTCGTCCTGCAGTGGTCGGAGCGAGGCATCGAACCGCAGGCGGAGTGGCTGCACTGCCTCGGCCGACTCGGCGTCGACCTCCGCGACCGGCTCACCGATCCGGACCCGGCGGTCCGCCTGCAGGCCGCGCTGGCTCACGAGGACGACCCGCGCGCCCGTGAGCTGATCCTGGCCGCGCTGGCCTTGCCGCCACCTCCGGGGGTGCACCAGTACGCGCTCGTCGCCGCGGCGATCCGCGTCGCCGCTGACTTCGACGAGATCGCGGCGGCTGCCTGCCGAATGGCTGGCCGGGACAGTTGGGCCGGCTTCGACGACGGCTGGGGCGCGTTGGTGCGGTTCGCGTTCCCCAAGCCGTACGCGAAGCGCCGGCCGCTCACCGAACCGCAACGCGCGCTGGTTCGGGCGCTGGTGACCAACGACCAACTCTGGGATCCGACGAACGGGAGCTGCCGCCTCGTCTTCAAGGAGGCCGGACTACCGAGCACCCGGAGTGCGTGCGGCCGGATCGCCGGGTGAGCGCATGTGGACCTTCCGCAGTCCCCAGGTGATTCTCTTCAGCGACGATCTGACTCGGGCGGCCGCCTTCTACACCCGGCTGGGATTCCGGGAGACCTTCCGGGTACCGACCGACGGCGAACCGGTTCACATCGATCTCGTCCTCGACGGATACAAGATCGGGATCGCCTCGGTGGCCTCCACCCGCGAGGACCACGGCTTGGACCCGGTCGCCGAAGGCCAGCGCGTCGCGGTCGTCCTCTGGACCGAAGACACCACAGCGGCTTACGAGGGCCTGGTCGCAGGCGGAGCACCCGCTCTCGCGCCTCCACACGTGTGGCTCGGCCGGTTACTGATCGCGTGGACCGCCGACCCCGACGGCAACCCGATCCAGATCGTTCAATCCCTCTGAGGCTGCCGGCCGCTTGCTGCGATCCGGCATCGCAGGTGGCATACGCACGGTCAGTGCTGCGCAGGTTTCCACCACGCGAGGTTGGCGTCCACCTGGGCCACCGGCTCGATGATCTCCCACGCCTCGGCGATCAGCCCGTCGTCGATCCGCCAGATGTCGACGACCGCGATCTCCGGCCCTGCGTCGGGAAGCCAGCGCCGCGAGTACATCACCACGTGATCGCCGTCGGCCAGCACCTGATGGATCTCGACCTGCATGCCGGCGAGCGGTACCAGCGCGGCGCGAACCGCGGTGAGCCATTCCACCTTGGTCGATGTGGTGGTACCCGGCCTGTGGTGGACGAAGTCATCACTCAGAAACGGTGCGAGCGCATCGACGTCGCCCGTCTCGATCAGTCCTGCCAGCGCCCGTTGGACGATGCTCTTGTTCGCCGTGGTCATGGACGCAGTGTTCGCGTGCCCGCTGCGATTGTCGATGAACTCGGATTTCATGGCTTCTCGGTCAACGATGAGTACGCTCCATGAGCGTGCACACGGTCGGGGAACTCCTGCGGCAGTGGCGGCAGCGCCGGGGACTCAGCCAACTGGATCTCGCGATCGCTGCGGACGTCTCGGCTCGTCACGTCAGCCTGGTCGAGACCGGTAAGTCCAAGCCGAGCTCCGACATGATCCTTCGACTCGCGGATCAGCTCCACGTGCCGCTGCGTGATCGCAACCGGCTGCTGCTCGCCGGGGGCTTCGCACCTCGGTACGCCGAGCGGCCGCTCGACCACAACTCACTGGCAGCCGTTCACGACGCCGTCCGGAGGGTGCTCCGCGCCCACGAGCCCTACCCGGCGGTGGTCTTCGATCGCCGGTGGAACATCGTGATGACCAACCGCGCCGTCGACCCGTTCTTCGCGCAGGTGGCTCCGGACCTGCTGCGGCCGCCGGTCAACCTGGTACGGCTGGGACTGGACCCGCGCGGGTTCGGGCGCATGGTCGTCAATCTGGCCGACGTGCGCGCGGTGTTCCGCAGCCGGATCTCACGCCAGCTCGCCACTGCTCCCGACCCTGAGCTCACCGCACTCTACGAAGAGCTGCTGGCGCCCGAACCGGAGGACACGCCGGGCCGGCGGATCGAAACGGACGTCGTGATACCGATGATCCTTCGCGTCGGCGGACGGGAGCTGCGGCTGTTCTCGACCATCACCACATTCGGCACCCCGACGGACATCACGATCGACGAGATCGCGATCGAGTCCTACTACCCGGCCGACGCGGAGAGCGCCGCCTACTTCACGACGTAGCGTGCTGCCTCGGCGACGGGCGCCGGCAACGTCGCCCACGGCAGCCGGGTGTCATGCCCGGCTCAGGCCGAGCGCCTCGTCCACCCGGTCCAGCACCGTCACGTCGTCGTGGCCGACACCGCGCAGCAGGTCGATCGCGGTCGCCCGGATCTGCCCGACGATCATGGTGACCGGCAGCGGCGGATCGGTCCGCAGCAGGCCCGCGGCGAGCCGTACCGCCTCCAGGGCCGCCGCGTCGGCCCGCTGCGCGTGCCGGTCGGCGTCGGCGCCGGTGAGGTCGTGGGCCATGGCCTCACCGGCCGACCGTACGGCGGAGGTCAGCGCGCCGATCGCGGCGGCCAGTTCCGGCGGCGTGGCGGTGTGCCGGCGGGTCAGGGTCACGCCGGCCCGGGCCAGCACCCGGATGTTGCGGGCGGCGTAGTCGAGCTGCCGCAGCGTGGCCTCCACCTCGGCGAGCTTGCCCAGGTGCCGGCGGCGCAGTCCGAGCCGTAGCGTCTCGCCGGTGGCGAGCACGGCGGCCTGCATCTCGGCGACGCAGTCGTCCACCTGCCGCGCCCGGTCCAGCGCGGCGCGGGCGGCGTCCTCGTCGCAGCCCCGCAGCGCCGCGTTGACCCGGTCGAGCAGGTCGGCCAGGTCGGTGTAGCTGCGCCGGGCCTGGGCCACCAGTGGGGCCAGCGGGTCACGGGCGGCCATCAGCTGGCTGGCGGCAAGCGCGACGGCGCCGCCGATGAGCGCGTCGACGAAGCGGAACGGCATCAGCGTCCCGTTCGGCGCGGAGACCACGACCAGGTACATGGCCGAGAGGGTGGCCTGCACGACCAGGGCGCGGCGGGCCCCGATCACCACGAGCGTCGTGGTGGTCAGCAGCAGCACCAGTAGGACCGTCCCGGTGCCCGGACCCAACGCGTACACCAGCAGCTCCGCGACGAGCACGGCGGCCGCCACGGCGAGCAGGATCTCGACGGTCTGCCGCAGCCGTCGCCCGCGGGACTCGCCGAGCACGACGAGCGCGGCGGTCGGCGCGAAGAACGGGTCCGGGTGACGGATCACCACCGCCGCCACGATCCACGCGACCACAGCGGCGGCGGTCAGCTCGACCACCGTCATCCCGTCGCTGCGCAACCGCGCGGCGGCGTCGCGCACCCAGGTCCGCACCGGTGGTACCCCTCTCGCCGGGCAGACCGGGCCCGGCCGCCGATCGATCTTCCGCGAGGAGGGCCACTACCCCGGCTGTGACCTGCTCAATCGCTCGGGTGACGGGCGGCTCGTTCGAGGGCTCGCCGGGTAACTGTCGGCGGCCACGAAGAGCGTGCCGGGCTTCGGGAGCCGCAGGGGCAGCGGCTGATCGCAGGTCCACGACCCTCGCCGACGGCGGCGGGACGTGAGACCGCCGCCTCCGCCGTCCGTCACGGCACGTGTCCGGCTCCTGGCGCATTGACATCGGAGCTGCGGCCACATAAGACTGTCGCGACAACTCAACCAACGCGTGTGCGTGCGGGGGAAGACCGGTCGAAATCCGGCGCTGGCCCGCAACGGTAGGCCGTCCAGTGGACTCTGGGCGGCGAGCCCGAATACCCGTCGTACGCGTGCATCCGCTCCCCACCCGTCGTGGCCCACGGGTCGGAGTCCCTACCGACCCGGCGTTGCCGCGTCGGTAGGGCTTTCGACGACCGCCGGGCCGGAAAGGCGCTTCCGATGGTCGTCCGCCGAAGCCGGCACCGCCTGCTCGCGCTCCTCTGCGGCGCGCTCGCCGCCCTCACCCTCACCACACCAGCCGTCGCCGCACCCGAGCGCGCCGGAGCCACCCGCCCCGAGGCCGCCGCCGGCTGGCTCGCCCGGCAACTCGTCGACGGCGAACGCTTCGAGGCGGTCTTCGACGGTGTCGCCTACCCCGACCAGGGGCTGACCCTCGACGCCGTGTTCGCCTTCGCCGCTGCGGGCGCCGCCGACGACTACGGCGCCGACGCGCTGGCCTGGGTCACCCGGCCGGACGTCCGCGACGGCTACCTCGGCGACGGTGTCTCCGAGGCGTACGCGGGTGCGACAGCCAAGCTCGCGCTCGCCGTGCAGGTGCGCGGCGGCGACCCGGGCGACGTCGGCGGGGTGGACCTGATCGCCCGGCTGCGCTCGCTCCAGACGCCGGCCGGGCGGTTCAGCGACCGGTCCGCGTACGGCGACTACAGCAACGCGTTCAGCCAGTCCTTCGCGGTCCTCGCCTTGGACCGCACCGCGCTGGGTGCGCCTCCTGCGGCGGCCGCCTGGCTGGCCGGCACCCGATGCCCGGACGGCGGCTACCCGCTGCTGCCCGCGCAGCCGGTCTGCGTGTCCGACGTGGACGCCACCGCGCTCGCGACGCAGGCGCTGCGCGCCGCGGGGCGTCGGGCCGACGCCGCCGCAGGGGTGCGCTGGCTGGTGTCCGTTCAGGGCGCCGACGGCGGCTTCACCAACGTCGCCGGCACGCCCAACGCCAACAGCACCGGCCTCGCCGCGCAGGCCCTGCGCGACGGCCATCGGCCGCTGGCCTGGGCGCGCGCCCGGGGGTTCCTCGCCGGTCTCCAGCTCGGCTGCGCCGCCGCACCGGCGGACCGGGGCGCGGTCGACTTCGACGGCGGCGGCTTCGACCCGGCCACCGCACCCCGGGCCACCGCCCAGGCCGTCCTCGGTCTCACCGGGACCGGGTACGCCCGCTTGTCCGCCGCCGGCGCCGAACCCGGCGCACCGGCGCTCGCCTGCCCGTGAACCCTCTCGCCGCTCACCCGATCACAGGAGGACCCGTGTTCCGTCCCCGTTCCACAGTCCGCAACTGGCTGGCCGGTCTGCTGGCCGCCGTCGTGGCGGGCGTCGCGCTTACCGCCGTCGAACCCACGCCCCGGGCGGCGCACGCCGCCGCCTGCGTCGGTACCTCGGGAGTCACCGTGGTCGTCGACTTCGCCGCGCTCGGCGGCGGCGTCCAGGTCGGCTGTGCCCCGGGCGATCCGGCCACCGGGCTGGCCGCGCTGCAGGGCGCCGGCTTCACCGTCACCGGCACCAAGCGGTGGGGGCTGGCCTTCGTCTGCCGGATCAACGGCAAGCCCACCGCCGCGACCGAGCCGTGCGTCAACACCCCGCCGGTCACGGCGTACTGGTCGTACTGGCACGCCCCCAGCGGCGGCTCCTGGTCCTACAGCACCTCGGGGGCGACCAGCTACAACCCCGCGCCGGGCAGCGTGGAGGGCTGGTCCTTCGGCGCCGGCGCCCCGCCGGGCATCGCCGCACCCTGAGCCGCCGGCAGCGGCGTGACCAGCGGCGCACCGGGTGCCGGCCTCCGCTCTGGCGTCGACGCGCGCCCGGGCGGTACGGTGTCGGCACCCGGTGCGCCGGGCACACAACTGCATACGTCCCGAGCGGGGGGAAGCCGGTTCGAAACCGGCGCTGACCCGCAACCGTGAGCGAGAGTCCCCTTTCGCGAGCCGGAATGCCCCGCCCGGGACGAGCGGCTTCCACTGTCGAGGTCTACAGGGTGAAGTCCGGGCCGCCGAGGTCCGGCCCACCCCGCTCACCGCAGCACGCGGAGCGGGGTGTCCGTTTCTCGGGGTGCTTTCCGGAGGTTTCACCGACCGCTCTGCGAAAGGCACCCCTGATGCCCCTGCCCCGGCGTCTCACCACCGGTCTCGGTACAGCCACGGTGGCGACCCTTGCCATGATCACCGGAGCTCCGCTGACCGTGGTCGCGGCACCCGCCCCGGCCCACGTCACCGCCGCCCGCGACGCCGGGTCCTGGCTGGCCGGCGAGTTCACCGACGGCTCGCTTCCCGGCCCGTTCACCCCCGAGGACTGGGGGCTGACCATCGACGGCCTGGTCGCGCTCTCGGCCACCGGCGTGGACGCGCCGACCCGGCAGGCGGCGACCGCGCAGGTCGCGGCACACGTGCGGTCCTACAACAGCATCGACGACTGGGGCTACGAGGGCTTCACCGACGGCGGGGCCACCGCGAAGCTGCTCTACGCCGCCTCCGCCGCCGGCGCCGACCCCACCGACTTCGGCGGGTACGACCTGCGGGCGGAGACGCTGTCGCTGATCGCCGGAGCGGACGCCGGTCACCAGCGGGGACGGATCACCAGCCGTACCACCGCCGACAGCGGCCCGGACGCCAGCAACACCTTCGACCAGTCGTTCGCCGTGCTGGGCCTGGCCCGCAGCGGCGACCTGCCGCAGGACACCGTGGACTTCCTGATCCGGCAACAGTGCACCGCGGGCGGCTTCCGGCTCTACCCGGACACCGCCGACGGGCCGTCGCCGTCCTGCGACGAGCAGGCCGGCGCCGTCCTCGACGTCGACTCGACCGCGATGGCCGTGCAGGCGCTGCTGGCCGCCGCAGCGGGCGGCGCCACCGGCGCCGGCGACGCCGCGCGCAAGGGCGCCGGTTGGCTGGTGACCCAGCAGCACGCCGACGGGTCCTTCGGCGGCTCGGGACCGACCACCGGCGCGAACTCCAACAGCACCGGCCTGGCCGGGCAGGCCCTCGCCGCCGCCGGGCGCGACGACGAGGCCGCCCGAGCGGCGGAGGCCCTGGCCGCGTTGCAGCTCACCGCGGGCAACGGCGGGGCAGCCTCTGCCGACACCGGTGCCATCGCCTACAACACCGACGGAATCACGGCGGCGAAGGCGAACGGGATCACCGAGACCGACCGGGACCAGTGGCGCCGGGCCACCGCTCAGGCCCTGCTCGGGCTCGCCCAGGTTCCGCTGGGCCGGATCGGCCTCGACGCGCCGCCCACGTCGTCGCCCACCCCGACCGGCACGGCCTCGCCCACCACGACGACCTCGCCCACGGTGTCTCCCACGGCCACCGCGTCGCCGACGCCGACCGGCACGGCCAGCCCGACGCCGAGCTTGACCAGCCCTGCGGGTACCCCCGCGCCCACGACGGCCGCGCCGACCACCGCCGCTCCGCCGATCACGACCCCGGCCGCCTCAGGACTGGGCGGGCTACCGACCACCGGCGCGGCGATCGGCAGCTACCTGCTGGTCGCGCTGCTGCTGGTCGGTGGCGGAGTGACGCTGCTCGTGCTCGGCCGGCGGCGGGCGGAATGAGCCTCCGTACCGCCCGCAGCGCGCTGGTCATCGCCCTGGTCACCGCAGGCACAGTGATCGGGCCGGGCGGTATCGCGGCGGCCGCCGGGTCGGCCGGCTACTGCCCGGACGCCTCCGGGGTCACCGTCGTGGTCGATTTCAACGAACTCGGCGGCGGGACTGTGGTGCGCTGCGCGCGGGGCACCCAGGCCACCGGCCTGGCGGCGCTCAAGAACGCGGGCTTCCAGATCACCGGCACCCTGCGCTGGGGCGAGGGGTTCATCTGCCGGATCGAGGGCAAGCCGTCGGCCGCAGCGGAGAAGTGTGTCGACACGCCGCCGGCCAGTGCCTACTGGTCGTACTGGCACGCCCCGAACGGCGGCAGCTGGACGTACAGCGACAAGGGCGTGCTCAACCGCAAGCCGGCGGCCGGCAGCTTCGAGGGCTGGTCGTTCTCGCTCAACCGCAACGCCAGCGACGCGCCGCGCCCGGGGGTGGCGCCGAAACGACCCGCCCCACCACCACCGCCACCACCGCCCCCGCCACCACCACCGCCACCGGCAGGCGGCGGGCCGGCGGTGCCACCACCGGCGGGAGGACCCGTCGTACCGCCACCGGCCGGCGGCGGCCGACCCGGTGAGCCCGGCCGGCCGGCCGGCACGTCCGGCCCGTCGACTCCCGCCGGTACGTCACCGTCGGCCAGCACGCCGGGTGGCCCGGCCTCGGCTGCGACACCGGGCGCTGGCACCAGCGTCACACCGGGCGCTGCTACCAGCGCGGCACCGGAGGGCTCCTCCGACGAGCCCGTGGTGACCGACGTCGCCGCGTCCCGCGAGGACGACGGTCTGCCACTGGGCACGATCGCCGGGGTGCTGCTGCTCGCGGTGCTCGCCGCCGGCGCGCTGGTCGCCGCGCGACGGCGGCGTGCCACCGACCCGGATGACTGACGCGGGCACGACCGCTGACGCTGGTCGCCGGCCGGCTCGCTGGTCCGCATGGTGGCTGCTGCCCCGGGGGCTGCACCCGGGCGCGTGGTGGCTGTGGGCGCTCGGCCTGGCCACCGCGGCCAGCCACACCACGAATCCGCTGCCGCTGGCCCTGCTCGTCGCCGTCGCCGCACTGGTGGTGGTGCGGCGTCGCGGCGACGCCCCGTGGGCGCTGGCGTTCCGCATGTACGTCTGGCTCGGCGTGGTGATCGTCGCGATGCGGGTGGTGTTCCGGATCGTGTTCGGCGGCGGCCAGGGCGAGCACGTACTGGTCCGGTTGCCGGAGATCCCGCTACCGGAGTGGGCGGCGGGCATCCGCCTGTTCGGGCCGGTCGCCGTCGAGCAGATCCTCGGCGGCTTCTACGACGGGCTGCGACTGGCGACGATGCTGATCTGCCTCGGCGCGGCGAACGCCCTGGCCAATCCGAAGCGGCTGCTCAAGGCCGTACCCGGTGCCCTGTACGCGGTCGGCACCGCCGTCGTGGTCGCGTTGTCGGTCGCCCCGCAGCTGGTGGAGAGCGTGCTCCGGGTCCGCCGGGCCCGGCGGCTGCGCGGCGCGACCGGGCGGGGGATGCGGGCGTTGCGCGGGATCGCCCTGCCGGTGCTGGCCGATGCGCTGGACCGGTCCCTGGCGCTCGCGGCCGCGATGGACTCCCGCGGTTACGGCCGCACCGGCGCGGTGCCCGCCGGGCAGCGGACCGTCACCGGCGGGCTCGTCCTCGGCGGGCTGGTCGGCGTCTGTGCCGGCACCTACGGGCTGCTCGACAGCGCCGGACCCGGCTATCTGGGGCTGCCGATGCTTCTGGCCGGACTGGCGGCCGCCGTGACCGGCATGCTGCTGGCCGGGCGCCGGGTACGCCGCAGCCGTTACCGACCGGACCGCTGGCGCCCGGCCGAGCTGCTCGTGGCGGGCTGCGGGGTGGCCGCCGCGGCACTGACCATGCTCGCCGGGACGGTGGACCCCCAGCTGCTCTACCCTCCGGTCAGCCCGCTCACCTGGCCCCAGCTGACCCCGCTGATGCTTCTCGCCGTCGGCGTCGCCGCGGCGCCGGCCTGGCTGGCACCACCACCGCCCGTGGTACGGGCCCACCGCCCGCCGGTGGCGGACCCGCCCGTCCCCCTGCCGACGACACCCTCATCGGGGGACCGCTCATGATCACTTTCGACCGGGTCACCGTCCAGTACGCCGAGGGCGGCCCGCCGTCGCTGCGGGACGTGACGCTGCACATCGACGAGGGCGAACTCTGCCTGGTCGCGGGCCGTACCGGCGCCGGAAAGTCGACGCTGCTGCGGGCGATCAACGGCCTCGTCCCGCACTTCACCGGCGGCACCCTGCACGGTGCCGTCACGGTCGACGGCAGGGACACCCGCTCGCACCCGCCGCGCGACCTCGCCGACGTCGTCGGCGTGGTCGGCCAGGACCCGCTGGCCGGCTTCGTCACCGACACCGTCGAGGAGGAACTGGCGTACGGGATGGAGCAGCTCGGCCTGTCGCCGGCGGTGATGCGCAAGCGGGTGGAGGAGACCCTGGACCTGCTCGGCATCGCCGATCTGCGGGACCGGCCGCTGCGGACGCTGTCCGGCGGACAGCAGCAGCGCGTCGCCATCGGCGCGGTGCTCACCGCGCACCCCCGGGTGCTGGTGCTCGACGAACCCACCTCCGCGCTGGACCCCACCGCAGCGGAGGACGTGCTCGCCACAGTCACCCGGCTGGTGCACGACCTCGGCGTGACAGTGGTTCTGGCCGAGCACCGGCTGGAGCGCGTGCTCCAGTACGCCGACCGGCTGCTGTACCTGCCCGGCGACGGCCACGTGCACGACGGCACGCCCGCGACGGCGCTGACCCACATCGACATCGCGCCGCCCCTCATCGAGCTGGGCCGCCTCGCCGGCTGGACACCGCTGCCACTGTCGGTCCGCGACGCCCGCCGGCGGGCCTCCGGCCTGCGGCACCGGCTCGCCGGCGCGGAGCCGCCGCCGGCCCCGGTGGTCGCGGCCACCCGTCCCACGCTGACCGCACGGAGGATCGTCGTACGGTATCCGGGAACCGTCGCGGTGGCCGGCGTCGACCTCGATCTGCGAGCCGGCGAGATCGTCGCGTTGATGGGCCGCAACGGATCCGGCAAGTCCAGCCTGCTCTGGGCGGTACAGGGCAGCGGCCCCCGCCAGGGCGGCACCGTCGCCGTGGCCGGGCCGCAGGGCACCGCCGACCCCGAGGCCCTGCGGGCCGGGCAGGCCCGCCGGTACGTCGGCCTCGTCCCGCAGAACTCCGGCGACCTGCTCTACCTGGAAACCGTCGACGCGGAATGCGCCCAGGCCGACCGGGAGACCGGCGCGGCGGCCGGCACCTGCCGGGCACTGCTGGACCGGATCACCCCCGGTCTGCCCGGCGACCGGCACCCCCGGGACCTGTCCGAGGGACAGCGGCTCGCCCTCGCGCTCGCCGTGCAGCTCACCGCTGCTCCGCCGGTGATCCTGCTCGACGAGCCGACCCGCGGCCTGGACTACCACGCCAAGCGGCAGTTCACCGCCATCGTCCGGATGCTGGCCGGCGACGGTCGAGCCGTTGTCGTCGCCACCCACGACGTCGAACTCGTCGCGACCCTCGCCGACCGGGTGATCGTGATGGCCGAGGGGGAGATGGTCTCCGACGGCACCACCGCGGAGGTCATGCTCGCCTCCCCGGCCTTCGCGCCGCAGGTGGCCAAGGTCCTCGCACCCGCACCCTGGCTGACAGTGGAACAGGTCGCCGCCGCGATCAGCGTCACCAGGGAACCGGCGTGAGCGTGCTGCGGGTCGCCCCGCGTACCGCAGTGGTGCTGACCCTCGCCTCGGCCGCCGCGCTGGCCACCTTCACCTGGCCCTTCTTCGTCCCCGCGCACCCGGAGAGCACCGCCCGAACCGCCGAGGCGCCGCTGGTCTTCCTCGTCATGCTGCCGGTACTCGTGGCGCTCACCCTCGCCGAACTCACCTCCGGCGGCATCGACAGCAAAGCCCTCGCGATGCTCGGCGTACTCGCTGCCGTCAACGCCGCCCTGCGCCCCCTGGGCGCGGGGACCGCGGGCATCGAGACGGTGTTCTTCCTGCTCGTCCTCGCCGGCCGGGTCTTCGGACCCGGCTTCGGGTTCCTGCTCGGCTCCACGTCGCTGTTCGCGTCCGCCCTGCTCACCGCGGGCGTCGGACCGTGGCTACCGTTCCAGATGCTCTGCGCCTCCTGGATCGGCCTCGGCGCCGGCCTGCTTCCGGCCCGGCTGCGCGGCCGGGCCGAGACCGCCGTCCTGGCCGGCTACGGCGCGCTCGCCGCCTACGGCTACGGCCTGCTGATGAACCTGTGGTTCTGGCCGTTCAGCGTCGGCGCGGACACCCAGCTGTCGTACGTCGCCGGGGCGCCCGTCCTGGAGAACCTGCACCGCCTCGCCCTCTTCACCGCCGTCACCTCCACCTTCGGCTGGGACACCGGCCGGGCGATCACCACCGCCGTGGCGATCGTCCTCGCCGGTCCGGCCGTCCTCGCCGCGCTGCGCCGCGCCTCCCGGCGGGCCGCGTTCGGCGCGCCCGTCACCTTCGCGGCGGTGCCCGGCCCGTCCACGCCCCTGATGGATCGTGACGACATGACCTCGCCCCGCATGCCGCAGCCACCCCACCCTGACCGCCGCGACGTCGCCCGGCCACAGCCGACGGGCGAAGCGATGGTGCCGAACAGTGAGTAGTGATCTGCTAAGGCGTGGGCGGTCGAGGGGGCGGCGGCCGCGGTCTCGGCCACCGTGGTCATTCTTCCGGAAATCCGCGTGCTGGTGTGCTCGCCGGCCGGGTAGGTGAACACCCGGCGGAGATGCTTGTGACTTCTTCCGCGTCGCGTTCCGGAGCGAGGACGGCAGCGCTCAGCTCGTGCACGAAGTCCCGGACTTCGTCGAACCGGCTGGGATCGGTGTCCTGGCCGGAGTCGTACCACCAGTCGCGGGCCCAGACGATCAGGTCCGCCCATCGAGGGCAGGCGACGACGGTCTGCTCGGCGGCCTGCCGCTTGGACAGTTGCCGGCCGTTGCGCAGACGCTGAAAGGCCCGGCAGAGCGTGAGCACCGCGTACGACTGGGCGCCCGGCGTGGTCATCTGGAGCACCCAGGTCGGCCAGTCGCGGACGTGGTCCAGCAGGGCCGCCCGGACGCGGCCGGGTTCGACGGCGGGCAGCAGTTCGCCTGCCGGCGGTCCCAGCAGCGCTCGGCCGTGGTCGTGAACAGCGGCCCAGGTCACGACGCGGTGGGTGGTGGCGGGCAGCAGGTGCAACGACTCACCGGGGCTGATCCGGGCGATCACGTGGTCCCGGCCGTCGCCGTGCGCTGCGTCGCGTACCGCGTCCAGCGACACGTATTCCACCTCGACCCGGCCGGCCCACCGCGGGTGCCGCCGGTCGAGGTCCGCATGCAGTTCGGCGAGTACGTCGAGGAGCTTCTCGTCCGGGTCGTCGGTGAGTATCGCGACCAGGTCGAGGTCGCTGCGGTTCACGGCGAAGTCGCCTGCCACGAGCGAGCCGTGCAGATAGAGACCCAGCAGCCGGCCGGCCAGCGCGCGGCGCCACGTCTCACGGAGATCGGCGAGAACCATGTCGGGTGGGACCACCAGGTGATCCTGCGCTGCTGCTCGCCGGATCGCCACCGAGTAAGCCGACTGGCTGCACGCGTACGCGAAATTCGGCGTCGGCGTCCCGGGCGCGCCTACGTGCTCGGCGGGTTGCGGTGGCGCTCCGCGAGGCCCGACGCGGCCTGCCGCTGCGCGTCGTGCCGGTGCTGGTCGGCGGCGGCCCGGCGGACCGCAGCCGAGTCCTCGTCCGGCGGGCGCCTCGTCCGGTCCCGCCGGGCGACGAAGACGACGAGCGCGAGCACCACCACCACGGCCACCGCGAGCGACACCACAATCGTTCTCATGCCGTCGACGCTACGGCTTACGCGCCAGCTTCGGCGTGGTGAAGCTCAGGGGCTGCTCCGTCCGCCGCCGGATGGCAAGCTCACATGTCGTGATCGATGAGATTCCGGGTCTCGTGGAGGCCGGCCGATGAGGGCGGTCATCGTCGCGGCCGCTGTCGCGTTCGTCGTCTCCCTGTTCGGCACGCCGGTGGCGGTTCGCGTCTTCAGCGCGCTGAAGGCCGGTCAGCCGATCCGGTCCATCGGGCTGGCCAGCAACGAGCACAAGGTGGGCACGCCCACGATGGGCGGCGTCGTGTTCATCGTGGCGACGGTCCTCGCGTACGTCGCCGGGCATCTCGCCCTGACCACCCTGCCCGAACGGCAGATCGCGCAGGAGGGGCCCACCATGACGGCCCTGGTGCTGCTCGGGTTGTTCGTCTTCTGTGGCGCGGTCGGCTTCTTCGACGACTTCCTCAAGGTGCGCAAGCGCAACTCCGACGGGCTGTCGGCCAAGGGCAAGCTGCTCGGGCAGGCGCTCGTCGGCGGCGGGTTCGGCGTGGCCGCTCTGTATGTGCCCAGCACCAACGGCCAGACGGTGGCCAGCGAGCACATCTCGCTCATCCGCGACATCAGCTGGCTGGACGTCGGCAAGGTCGGCGCGGTTCTGGTCTTCATCTTCGTGATCACGGCGATGTCGAACGGCGTGAACCTCACCGACGGCCTCGACGGCCTGGCCACCGGCGCGTCGATCCTGGTGCTCGGCGCGTACTCGCTGATCGGCTTCTGGCAGTACCGGCACTGGTGCGCCGACGACGGGTACGCCCGCGTGAACGAGTACTGCTACCAGGTCCGCGATCCGCTGGAGATCGCCATGATCGCGGCAGCGGCGGCCGGCGCCTGCGTGGGCTTCCTGTGGTGGAACACGTCCCCGGCGCGGATCTTCATGGGTGACGTGGGCGCGCTCGGGCTGGGCGGCCTGATCGGCGGGCTCGCGGTGGTGACCCGTACGACGCTGCTCTCGATCCTGATCGGCGGGCTGTTCGTCATCATCACCACGACCTGGGTGATCCAGATCGTCTCGTACCGGACCACCGGACGACGCGTCTTCCGGATGGTGCCGTTGCACCACCACTTCGAGCTGGCCGGTTGGAGCGAGTCCACCATCGTGGTCCGGTTCTGGATCGTGGCCGGCGTCTGCGTCGCGGCCGGCCTGGGCCTGTTCTACTCGGATTTCCTCGCGGCCGTGGGGTAGCCAGCCGCGGTCGTGCGGCCACTGTGCATGTTCGCCCTGGCTGGATATTCAAGCAACTTGTATATTCATACTCATGGGATCAGCTCCGCGTCCCGCGCTACGGGAACCGTCGTACTTCGTCCTCGCTGCCCTGCTCGGCGGGCCGCTCCACGGTTACGCCGTGATCAAGCGGGTGACCGAGCTGTCCGGCGGACGAGTGACCCTCGCCGCCGGATCGCTGTACTCGGTGATCGACCGGCTGCTCGGCGAGGGCCTCGTCACCGCCGACGGTGAGGAGATCGTCAACGGGCGTGCGCGCCGCTACTACCGGCTCACCGACGAGGGCTGTCGCGTACTCACCGACGAGGCCGACCGGCTCGCCCAGGCCGCCCGGGTGGTCATGGACCGCCTGCCGCGCCGGGCCGCATCGCAGGCAAGCGCCCGTCAACCTTCCACCGTGAGGATCAGACCCGCATGAGTTCCGATGTCCTGGAGAAGCGTTACCGCATGCTGCTGCGGGCCTACCCGGCCGGCTACCGTCGCGAACGCGCCGACGAGCTGCTCGACACGTTGATCGGTGACGAACCCACCGCCCGTCGCTGGCCCAGCCTCCGGGAGGCGGCCTCGCTCGTCCGGGGCGGCCTGAGGGTGTACGGCGGCAGCACCGCGCCTCGGCCCACCGCGGTGCTGTTCTGGCAGGGCATCCACCTCGGCGCCGTCGCGGTGCTGGCGCTGGGTGTGCTCATCGGCCTGGACGACATCATCGAGGCGCTTCAGTACGGCGGGCTCTCGGACCCCCTGACCGTCCTGCGGAATCAAGGCGTCCACGAGGTCGTGCTGAGCGCGGTGCTGGTGGCGCTCGTCGCGGGCCGCACCCGCACCGCCGCCGTCCTGGCGGTTGCCGCGGCGGTGGTGCCGACCGTGATCTCCCCGTACCTGTTCCTCAACGGCCTGCCGCAGTGGTGGGCGCCGGTCGTCGCCGCGCCCCTGGTCGTGCTGGGCCTGCGGCGGCCGGCGGACGTGCCGCCGGCGCCCCGGGCCAACGCCGTACTGGTCACCGCCGGTGTCCTCGCCCTGCACCTGATTCCCGCGGGTGGGCTCCGCATGGTCGACGCGGGTCCGCGGATCGTCGCCGCCGTCATGGTGATCGCCGGGGTGGCCGCCTTCCTGTGGGTGGCGACGGCCGACCAGCGAATGCTGATCGCGGTCGTCCCCACCCTCCTGCTGGGCACGCTGCACCAACTGGACAACGCCGCGTCGGCGGGGGAGCTGCTGCGCCGGCCGGACGCCCTGCCGTCCCTGGCCGTCGCGGTCCTGATGGCTGTCGTCGCGGTCGTGTCGACCCGGCATCGGCAGCGCACTCGCGCCTGATCGGCGGGCGGGCGGTCCGGCCCCGGCCGGACCGCCCGGCGCAGAATCGAGTACCGACCGGCCGCAGCGCTGTGGTGGCGGGTCGCGGACCGGGCGATGACGCACCGGACGGCGGTCAACTCGGTTGTGCGCCGCTGCCCGGCCTGGCAACCTGGCTGCCTCGGTCTGACGAGAGGCGGCCATGACGCGGACCTTCCTGCAGCCGGATGACCTGCACGACCTCGTGTCGGACCAGTTCGGCTCCGACCGGCGGCTCGCTGTCCTGGACCGACTGACAGGCGGCACCAAGAAGGGCGTCTACCGGCTCCGGCTGAACGACCGCACGACCGTGATGCTGTACGTGTGGGCCGCGGACGAGAACTACTGGCCTCCGTCACCGACCGTCCCGGACGACCCGTTCACGGACGCGTCGGGCGCGGATCTCTTCGCCGCCGGTCACGCGGCCCTCACCGCAGCAGGAGTGCGCGTCCCGCATCTGATGATGATCGACCGGGACGGCCGTCACCTCGACGCCGACATCGCGCTTGTCGAGGATGCCGGCGCACTGCGGCTGGAGGCGTTGCTGGAACACGATCCGGCCATCGCCGCCACGCCGCTGTCCGCGCTCGGTGACGCCCTGCGCCGAATGCACACCGCCTTCGGGCCGCACTACGGCAAGGTCGCTACCGTCGCCCGAGGTGAGGCGTCCCAGACGCGGCGCACGGAGGACGTGATCGTCGACCGGGCGCTCGGCCACCTCGACGCGGCGGCGGCCCGCGACGCCCGGCTGGCCGATGCCCATCACCGGATCACCGCCCACGTACGCCGTCTCAGGAGCGCGGTCACCCCGCGCGAGGAGTACGGGCTGGTTCACGGTGAACTCGGGCCGGATCACGTGCTCGTCACGACCGCCGGCGAGGCCGTCATGATCGATTTCGAGGGGCTGACGTATTTCGATGTCGAGTGGGACCATGCCTGGCTGCGGATGCGTTTCGGCGACGCCTACCCGGCGCTGCGTCCGGTCGATCTTGATCCCTGCCGGCTGGCGCTCTACCGGTACGCGCAGACGTTGTCCCTGATTGAAGGGCCACTGCGGATCGCGGACACCGACTTCCCGGACCGGAAGTGGATGCTGGACCTCGCCGAGCGGAACATCATCAGGGCGATCGCCGCAACCTGAGGGCAGCCCGGCACCGGAGGACCGGGACGCGACATCCGCTCATCCGCGCGCGAGGGTCGGCCCAGGTCTGGCCAACGTCGCCGCCCCTTCCGTCCTGGGCCTGCTCTGCATCGCCTCTGGCGCCCCCCGGGCTGGCTGCTGATGGGCGCCGTCTTCGTCGCGGTCGGACTGGTCGCTCCGGCGGTCGTCCGATGGGGTGAACGGACTCGTCCGGTCCGGGCGGAAGCCGTCTAGCTCGGCGGCCGGCCGCCGTCCACCAGCGGGCGAGACGCCTCCCCGGGGCTCGCGGCCGTCAGCGCTTGGCGACGGTGAGCAGCACAGCGGAGTCTTCGAGCGCCTCCAACGTGTGCCGACGGTCCGGCACGATCAGCAGATCGCCGGGTGCGCCGTCCCAGGACGTCTCGCCCGCGCCGAGCCGGACCCGGCCGTGCAGGACGTGGACAGTGGCCTCGCCTGGGTTCTCGTGCTCGCTGAGCATCTGGCCGGCGGTCAGCGCGATCATCGTCTGGCGGAGCTTGTGCTCGTGTCCGCCGTAGACGGTGGAGCTGCTGCGGCCGCTGGAGGAGGCGTGCGCGAGCTTCAGATGCTCGCGGGCCAGTGCGGTCAGGGATGACTTCTGCATGAGGTGTCCCGTCCTCTCGTCCTACCGGTCTACCCGAGCCGGCCGGCTCGGATCGACTCTGGCATACCGGAGAGGCCTGCCGGCCTCGCCCCGGCCGGATCGCCCGACGCCGGGGAGGGCAGGACGGGTGGACAGCGCTACGCGACGAGGGCTGATGCCAGCAATGCGGCGGTGGGCAGAGCGAGGAGTCCGTCATCGTCCCGATAAGCGGCCGTCAGCTCGTCGTACGCCTTCCGAATGCGAACGACCATCTCCGGTGGCTGGCTCTCCAGCAGCAGCCCCAGGGCTCCGATGCCGTTGGCCGGACCGCTCCACCAGTCCTCGGGATCCGTGCGATGCACCCAGGTGATGGTGTCGCATCGCGAGCCGTCGAGTCCGGCACCAGCCAGTAGGCTCGTCAGGCCCTCCGCGGTTCGCGGGAAGTCTTTGTCCGGATCGACCCTGTGCGCGACGGCCGGACGCCTGCCGCCCGCGGCATCGAAGATCTGCCCCCACAGCTGTTGCAAGGGCGGCAGCGGGTATGGCCAGATCGTCACCGCGATGCGGCCACCCGGCCGCACGATCCGTCGAAGCTCGGCGATCGCGGCTGCTGGGTGTCCGACATGGTTCATCACGAAGTTCGCCACTGCCGCGTCGAAATGCCGATCCGGGAACGGCAGGTCGGGCAGGGCCGCGTGGCGCACCGCCTCGGCCTTCGGAAGCCGTCGGCGCGCCAGATCCACCATGCTGGGCTCGGCATCGACCGCGGTGACAAGTGCACCCCGGCCGCATGCCAGCGCCGCGACCGTTCCTGGTCCGGTCCCGACATCGAGGACCCTGCTACCGGCTTCGACGCACGCGGCGTCCAGTAGGGCGTCTGCGGAGTAGGCGCAGAGCGGTGCGAAGCTCCGCTCGTAGGCCGCTGATCGTCCTGCCCATCGAGACCGCTCGTGGTCGTCGAAACCGTCGTCGTCGGCAACGCCCCGCCCGAGGAAGCAGATCAATGGTGTGTCCTCACGCTAGCCGACGACGGCTTCCGGCGTCAGCCCGCGGCGAGGTGACCGCCTCGACCGCCACGCTTTCCTGGGCGCCGTCGACCGACGACGCCGGCGGGCTCAGGTACGACGTCTACCGGTTCGATGGCTGGTTCACCTCGACCCGCGTCGCCACCGTGCCGGGCACCACGCACACGGCGTCGCTGCCCCGCCGACGCCGCTGCGCAACCTGTACTACGTGCGGGCCCGGGACGCGGCCGGCAACGTGTCGATCGCGTCCGGCACGGTCACCCTGCCCACGACGTCCACGCCGCCGCCCCCGCCGCCCCCGACCTGCCGGGTGACCTACCGGAACCAGTCCGAGTGGCCCGGCGGCTTCGTGGCCGCGGTGACGGTCCGGAACGCCACCGTCGGCCAGACCGGGGCCGCCGTGACCGCCCGCAACGCCGACTGGAACCGCGTCATCGCGCCGAACGGCTCCGCGACCTTCGGCTTCCAGGGGCGGTGGAGCGCGAGCGACGCGCCGCCGACCGGCTTCTCGCTCAACGGCGCCCCCTGCGCTGTCGGCTGAGAGAAAATACCGTGACCAGGAGTTCGACTGGGTCCAGAACGCCGCCCGCAACGCCGGGGCGCGCTGGACGCCCTGACGGGCCGGCCCGGCGCGCCCCGGTTCAGCGCCGCAGGAGCCGGCGGATCGAGTCGCGGCGGCCCCACGCGATGAACACGAACAGCGCGAACAGCACGACGGGGGTGAGCACCAGCGCGCCGCCGTGCAGGATGAACGCCTGGGTGACGGCGGCGCCGACCATGAGCAGCGCGAGCCCGACGGCGGCCAGGCCGGCCAGCCGCGGCACGAGCAGCCCGATGCCACCGGCAAGCTCCAGCAGGCCGACGAGGTAGCGGAACCAGGGCGCCGCGCCCATGTCCTCGAAGGTCTGAACCGCGTTCGCCTCGCCGAACAGCTTGGGACCGGCCGAGGCGACGATGACGAAGACCCCGAGGACGCCTTGCAGCGCCCACAGCGTCAGGTGCAACCCGCGCGCGACGGGTGGGGGAGTGGTGTCGGCGACGGTCATGGTTCTCGTCCCTCCTGGTGGTCGGCCGGTCTCCCGCATCCGATCGGATGCACCAGCTCAGACCGGCGAGGGCGCGCGAACTCATCGCGCCGGGAGGGGACGAAGTCCGGAATCAGCTGCCGGAGGACGCGGGCTGGTGGTTCTCGGGGGATGCGAGGCGCTGCTGCAGGCGGTCGGACTGCGCGACTGATCCGCCGCTCACGCCCAGGCCGAGCCGAGCCGCGTCATAGAAGCGATCACGGCCTGCGTTGGCCTGCTGGAAGAGGACGGTCAGCGGCTCGGTGGTCTCCCCGACCTCGCGGGCCCGGTGCTCCAGCCGCCACACCGCCTCGCGCCAGTCCTGCGCGGCGGCGACTGTGGCGGCGTCCCCGAGCAGCAACAGGCGTTCCCACGCGAGGGTGTGCCTGATGTCCGCGTCGGCGAGCCGGGGCAGCACGGCGGCCTTGTCCAATCCTGAGCGTTACTTGTCGCCGTCCGTCGCGGCCAGGACGCGCAGTGAGATCGCCTGGATCTCCTTGAGCACCTGTGCGAACTCGCTGTACGCCTCCAGTCGTCGTTCGTCCCACCGAACGGACTGGCCGCGCTTCCACTGACTTCTGGTGGACAGGAAGGTCACCAGACCCGTACCGAGGGCACCGACGACGACGCCGAGCAGCGCCGGCAACTGTGAGACGAACGCATCCATCGGCGCAAGCGCGTCATCCGGCGTCAACGAGCGCGGATCCCCCTGCCGCCGCCTGTCCGCCCGTACCATCTCCTCGTGAAGCTCCGCCGTCGGCTGGTCGCCGTGTCACTTCTCCTGGCGGTGGAGGCGGCGGCGTTCGCGCTGCTCGTCACCGAGTCCGTGACGGATGCGATCACCGCCGCCGGCCTCACCTGTGTGTCGTTGTGGCTGCACCTCGTCCTGCACGAGTGCGGGCACCTCGTCGTGGCGAAGCTGCTGCGCCTGCCGGTCGTCGCGGTCCGTATCGCGCCCTTCAACGGTTGGCGTAACGAGGTGTCCGTCCGGCCTGCGCCGTCGATGACGGCGTTGCCGCTGCGGATGGTGCTGTTCTATCTCGGTGGCCCGCTGAGCAACCTGTGCGCCGCGACGGCACTCGTCGTCGCGTCGGCGTCCACCAGTACGGCGTTGACGCGCTTGACGTTGCTCGGCGCCGCGTTCGTCGGGGCGCTGCTCGCCTTGACCAACCTCGTTCCGGGGCGTTCGACCGGCAGTGACGGCCACCACCTGCTCCGCTGGCTCCGGGCTCCGGCAGCCACCCGTGAAGGGCTGCGGGCGGGCTACTACCAGGAAGAGGTGGTCAGTGCGCTGCGGGCGGTCGCCCGAGCGGCGGGTGACGTCCACCGGGTCGGAATTCAGGCTCGCCTCGGCAGCGATCCGCTCCTGGCCCTGGCCGGCTACCAGCAGAGACTGCGCACGGCCCACACGCAGTCCCCGGAGCTGGTCGAGGAGGCCGAGCGGCTCGCGGCGCTGGCTCGCGCGGGCGGCACCGATCCCGTGGCGGCCGCGGCCATCGGGCAGGCGCTGAGCGTCCAGTTCGGATTGTGGTACCTGTACGCCGCGGTGGTGCACGGATCGCCTGTGGATCGCCGGGAGGTGCGGGAGATCTCCGAACTGGCACAGATCGCCGTCCGGTCGCAGCCGGGCTTGTTGTCCGCCCGGATCGCGATGAGCCTGGCTCACCTGCTCAACCAGCGGCCCGAGGATGCGCGATCGCTGCTTCTCGACGTTCGTCCCGGTGCCGGGCCGTCCGACCTCTGCGCCCTCGCGCTTCTTCTGCGAGCGGCCGCCGAGTCGTATCTCGGCAACCATGCGGACGCGGACCATCTTCTCCGCGCGGCCCCCGGTGACTACCCGCAGCTGGCTCAGCTCGTGGCCGCGATCCGGGCCGCCGAGCCGGCGCCGGCCCTGTTCGCGCCGGTGTCGGCCGTGCGCGCCTGACCGGTCCGCTGGGCAGGCGGTTGTGGCGAATACCGCGGCCGGACGGCGGGGGCCTGGGGGCCGGCTCCTACCGCCCCCGGCCTGGCTGCGCTCTTCGTCCGATGGGCCAGGGAGTCTTTGGTCTGCGGTGGGTGGGCCGAGGCCCACCCACCGCGGGCGCGGTCAGTCCTCGAAGCCGGCCGGATGGGCGTCTCCGACCGCGTTCAGCGGCACACCCTGCTCCAGCAGCGCCTTGCAGGCGCAGAGGACCATCGTGAACCCGCCCATCGAGTCGATCGCCTTGCTCACGGCCTGGTCGGCGGTGCCGGCGAAGCCGGTCTCGGTGATCCGGACCAGCGTGGTGTCGCCCTCGCCCGGCAGGAACCGCCACTCGACCCGGGTGGGGGACTCCGGATCCCACTCGGCCAGGATGCGGCGGTTCTCCTCCACCTCCTTGACGGTGACGACCGTGGAGACGCCGTACATCTCCCAGTCCCAGGTGACGACGGCGCCGGGTTCCAGCCGGCCGCTGCTCCTGGTGAACCAGAACCTCGTGGTCACCGCCGGATCGGCGAACGCCTGGAAGACCTCGGCGGCGGGCCGGCGGATGAGCATCTGCGCGGTGATGACAGGGGGTCGGGTCAGGCGGTCACTGTCCACGAGGGTCACTATATGACTGGGGGAAGGACCGGAATTCGCTTGAGCGGCGCCGCGACGTGCGTCAGAGTCGTTCCATGATCTCCAACCGGAAGGGCGGCGACGCCCGGGCGCGATGAGCGCCCCCACGCGGCGCGACGACGCCGCGAAGATCCCGCACGACCTGTGGCAGCAGGCAGTCCGGATCCGCCAGGAATGGCTCGACCACGCCCTGTCCACGCAACCGGCCGACAAGCCGACCGCCGAGCGTTGCCTGACCGCCGTCTACGCGAGGGCGTCGCGGCCGCGGCCCCGGTTCGAATGGGTCGACTCGCCGGCGAAGGCGATGGCGCTGGTCAGCGGATGGCCCACCCTCGACCGGCTGCACGAGCGCGTCCGGGCGGTGCGTCCGCCCCGGGAGCCGATGCCGGCGAGCGACATCGCGATGATCGTCTCCCATCTGCGGGGTGCCCTCAGCGCGGGCGTCGTGCACAGCGACCCCGAGCTGTCGCCCGCGCGCACGGGCAAGACCAAGCAGCCGTGGCCCGAGCTGGCGCCGGTGCGGGCCCTCGACAGCGGCGTACCCCTCGCCGTCGTGCTGCACCAGGGCGTACGCGCGGCGCTGCACCGGAGTCTCGCGCACGGGTTCTACCTGCCGGTGCGTGCGGCGCTCGCGAGCGACGGCCCGGTGCCCGTGTGCTGGTACGGGCAGCAGGACGCGTCCTGGATCGCCTACTACGACGTGCTGCGTCGGCTCGGCCTCGGCCGGTACGGGCCCGACGAGGCCGGACATCTCGACACCTGGGCCGACCTGGCCCGCTCCTGCGGCTGGTGGTGGCCGGGGGAGGAGGTCTGCGTCGTGGTGGACCGGCCACAGGTGATCCGGACCGAGCCGGTCCCGGGTACGGCGCACGACCGGATCCGGCTGCGACCCGGCGGTGTGCGCTATCGCGACGGCTGGCAACCACCACTGATCGGCGCGGGCGCCGATCCGGGATGACGGGTCATCCGCACGGGCGGAGACCTTGCTTGGATAGGCGGCGGTAAATAGATTGGGCTCGGGCGCCGCCGAGGTCCGCGAGAACCGGACCGCGGCGGCTGACCGGGCCGCCGTCGAGCCGGGCACATCGGGTCGTACCCATCGACCACGTGGCGCATCGCCGCGCCGCACCCTCGCGCACCGCCGCGTCCGACGAGGACGCGCGCTGCTGCGCCCTGCCCGACGCCGAAGGATTTCCCATGACGATTCTCCGTGCCCGCCCCGCCCCGCTCGTGGCGGCCGTCGCCGCGCTGGCCGCCGTCACCGCGGCCGGTACGGCCCTGCTCACCGGCCCGGCCGTAGCCGCACCGGGCTGCCGGGTCGACTACACCCCCAACCAGTGGCCCGGTGGGTTCACCGCGAACATCGCGGTGTCACCCGGTGACACCGCCGTCTCCGGCTGGACGGTCACCTGGACGTACGCCGGGGACGAGCGCGTCACGAACGGCTGGAGCGCCACAGTCAGCCAGTCCGGGGCGACGGTGACCGCCCGCAACATGTCGTACAACGGCAGCATCCCGGCCGGCGGCTCGGCCGAGTTCGGCGTGCAGGGCACGTACGGCACCGCGGGCGGCGCGCCGACCGGGTTCAGCCTGAACGGCGTACCGTGCAACGGCGCAGGGCCCGGCCCGACCACGCCGCCGCCCACGACGGCGGTGCCGACCACCGCCCCGCCGACGACCGCGCCGCCCACGTCGGCCCCGCCGACGACCGCGCCGCCGACGACCGCGCCGCCCACGTCGGCCCCGCCGACCACCCCGCCGCCGCCAAACGGGTGCGCGGGGGCGGTGCTCTGCGACGGCTTCGAGAACCAGACCGGCTCGACCCCGTCGGGTGACTGGAGTGTGGTGAGCCCGGACTGCTCGGGTGCCGGTACGGCCACCGTCGACACGTCCACCGCGCACAGCGGCAGCCGCGCGATACGGATCAACGGCGCCGCCGGCTACTGCAACCACGTCTTCGTCCGGACCACGAAGAACCTCAGCGGCCTGGGCAGCGTCCGGTACGCCCGGATCTGGGTCCGGCACACCACCGCCCAGCCCACCGACCACACCACGATGATCACCATGTCCGACGCCGCCGACGGCAACCGGGACCTGCGGCTGGGCGGCCAGAACGGCGCGCTCCAGTGGAACCGCGCCTCCGACGACGCGACGCTGCCCGAGCAGAGTCCGGCCGGCGTGGCGCAGAGCGTGCCGCTGCCCACCAACCGCTGGGCCTGCCTGGAGTTCATGGTGGACGGCTCCGCCGGTCAGCTGCGTACCTGGCTGAACGGCGTCGCCGTGACCGGGCTGACCGCCGACGGCGTACCGACGCACGACATCGACGGCCAGTGGTACAACCGGACCTGGCGACCGCAGCTCACCGACCTGAAGCTGGGCTGGGAGAGCTACGGCGGCGGCGCCGACACCCTCTGGTACGACGACGTGGCCTTGGGGTCCACCCGCATCGGCTGCTGACCCACCGGGGCAGCTCCGCTGCCGATCTTGGTACGGAACCGCCCGCGTGAGGGCGCTTTCGTACCAGGATCTCCCCGTCGGCGGCCACCGATCGACGTCGCTCAGCCGGTTTCGCCGGCCATCGATTCGCCGGTGGCCGTACGCTGCTCCGGAATCCGGGACACCCGGCCGGGGGTGTCGACGACGTGCTCGGTCTCCTGCACCAGATAGTGCGGGCGGCGTTTGGTCTCGTAGTAGATCCGGCCGATGTACTCGCCGATCACCCCGAGGATCATCATCTGGATGCCGCCGAGCCCGATCACGCTGACGATGATCGTGGTGTAGCCGGGCACGTCGATGCCCTTCTCCACGGCGTCCGCGACCACCCAGGCCATGTAGCCGACCGCGATGAGCGTGAGGAACAGGCCGCCGTAGATGGCCAGGCGCAGCGGCCGGTTGTTGAACGACAGCAGGCCGTCGAACGCGTAGTTGAACAGCTTGCCGAACGTCCAGCGGCTCCGCCCGGCCTGCCGGGTCTCGTTGCGGTGCGCCACCACCGCGGTGCGGAAACCGATCCAGGAGAACAGGCCCTTGGAGAAACGGTTGTACTCCGGCATCGCCAGGATCGCGTTCACGGCGAGCCGGGACAGCAGCCGGAAGTCACCGGCGCCGTCGAGCAGGCGTACGTCTATCCACCAGTTGACCAGGCGGTAGAAGGAGCGCGAGGCGACCATCCGGATGAACCGGTCACCACGCCGGTCCCGGCGGGCGATCACCTGGTCGAACCCCTGGCGGTAGAGCATCACCATCTCGGGCAGCAGACGCGGCGGGTGTTGCAGGTCGGCGTCCATGATGACGACCGCGTCACCGGTGGCCCGGCGCAGGCCGGCGAGCATGGCCGCCTCCTTGCCGAAGTTGCGGCTCAGCGACGTGTAGCAGACGGCCGGGTCGGCCGCGGCGAGCCGGCGCAGGGCCGCCAGTGTGCCGTCCTCGCTGCCGTCGTCGACGTACACCACCTCGACGTCCACGTCGGACAGCTCGGCGAGCGCGGCGCTGAGCATCTCGTGCAGCCGCTCCACCGACGCTTCCTCGTTGAAGCAGGGCACCACCACCGACAACCGCACGGTGCTCACCTCGCCCGGCCCTGGCACACGCACCGGGCGTCCACGCTGTCAGAGTCGGTAGACGAGCGTGCCATCGACATCCTCCCGGGTGATGCCCAGCCCGTCGACCGGCCGGGTCTCGATGCCCTCCCACGGCGTCCCCGCCGCGCGGCTCGGCACCGCGACGACCGACCGTACGCCGATCCCGCGCAGGTAGGCCACGCTGCCCGCGTCGGGGAACGTCGCCACGGCGACCCGCGTCTGGGCCTGGGTGACCGGCTCGAAACCGCCGAGCCCGTTGGTGATCCGGGGAAATCCGTCGGTCGACCACAGCATGTAGTTCAGGTCGCCCACCCCACCGGCGGGCAGCACCAGCATCGGCTCCGGTGCGGTCCGCATCGCGGCCGGTGGCGTCGGCACTGCCGGGTGCGGCGTGCGGTTGACGCCTTCCAGGGTGACCAGGGCGAGCGGCACCAGCAGGACCAGCGCCGCCACGGCCCGCGACGCGCGCGCGGCCGCGGGCCGGCGCCACGACTCCGCCAGCGCGGTCACCAGCCCGGCCGCCAGCACCGCCAGCAGCAGGCTGGTCCAGTGCATCATCCGGCCCGGGGTGCGCAACGCGTCCCAGCCGGGCAGGAGCGTGGACAACGTCAGGTAGCCGGGGTCGCCGTCCCCGCCGAGGGTGGCGCCCAGGCCCAGCAGCACGGTGCCGGCCACGCCGAGGCCCAGCGCGACGCGGTGCCGCACCGGGTACGCCGAGACGAACAGCCCCGCCGCGGCCAGCCCGATCAGCGTCATCCCGGGTAGCAGCGCCATCTCCGGCGGCCAGGTCAGCTGCTCGCGGGCGGCGGCGTGCCGTTCCCCCCACAGCCACGAGTCGCCCGGCGCGGTGACGAACCCGATCAGCGGCGGGGAGAACATCTTGGTCCAGTCCAGCGACCGTACGGCCTGCGGGTTGAGATCGACCACGCGCAGGTAGACCAGCCCGAGCAGCAGCGTCACGGTGCCGAACACGGCGCCGCCGGCCAGGTCGGCGACGAGCAGCCGCCTGCCGAACGGGGGCCGCTCCCGTTTGCGCCACCAGGACCAGCCGTAGCAGCCGGCTGCCACCAGCGCGGCGGCCAGCAGGAAGTAGACGAGCGGCAGCCCGATGCCGAAGCCGAGCGTGACCTGCCAGGCCGCGACGAGCCACCCGGCCACCGCCCAGCCGGGCTTGCGGCGTTCCGGCCGGTAGCCGTGGCGCAGCGACCAGCCGTGGCCGCGTGCCAGCATCGCCAGCGCCAGCGCGATCCCGCCGCTGGACAGGATGTTCAGGTGGCCGGAGTGCGCCAGCCGCCAGGGCGCGTACGCCCACGCCACCCCGGCGACCGCCCCGCCCCAGCGGTTCGCACCGAGCTGCCGGGCCAGCGCGTACGCCCCGAGGAACGCCAGCGCGTGCAGCAGCACGTAGAGCACGTTGTAGCGGATCACCGCGGCCTCGAAGCCGGAGCCGAGCATCCCGAACGGGGCGTATCCGAGCAGCGTGTCGCTGTAGGCGTAGGTGTAGCGCTCCGGATAGAACGTGTTCGAGTTCCAGAGGTTGGCCGGATCGTTGAGCAGGGCGTGCCCCGACCAGGCGACCTGCCACGCCTGCAACGTCGGGTCGCCGAGGTCGCCGGGGATCGTGGTCGCCGGGTGCCGCATCGTCGGCCAGGTCAGCACCACCGCCAGCAGCAGGCTGCCCAGGATCGCCAGCGTCCACTCCGGGTTCGGCCGCCACCGGCGTCTGCCGTCCGAGGGGCGCTCGTCTGAGGGGCGGTCGTCCGAGGGCCGGTCGGCGAGGGCCTGCCCGGGACCGGTGTCCTCAGCGGTCGGCGGGGCGACGGCGGGCCGGATCTTCATGGGATAGATGCTTCACGATGCTGCTGGTCCTGTCGATCCGCTGTCCGAAATGTGGTTGAAACTTCCGGCCGGAGTACCGGAAAGCCGGCTACGCGAACCGGTCCGCGAGCGCCGACAGCTTACTGACGTACGCCGGCCAGTCGTAGCCGCCTGGGATGTTCGTGTTGTCCCGGCGCAGCCCGATCGCCGCGTCGTGCTGCTCGCGCATGATGTCCGCGTGCCCGGCGTGCCGGGCCAGGTCGACGCAGACGTGCACGATGACCTGGTGCAGCGTCACGTCCTGCCGGCCTGGCTGCCACCACGGCACCCGCCCCGGCGCGTCCAGCGGCAGCGCCTCGATCGTCTGGTCCGCGAACGCCCCCACCCGGCGGTACAGGTCGATCAGACCGTCCTTGCTCTCGTCGTCCCGGGCGTACCAGTCCGCCTGCGGGTCCGCGTCGAACGTCTCGGCGGCGACCAGTTCCTCCGGAGTGGGGAACTCGCGGCCGAACGTGGTCCCGAAGTAGCCGGCCTCGACGTTCAGGCAGTGCTTGAGCAGGCCCAGGAAATTGTTGCCGCTCGCGGTGCGCGGAAGCCGGGCGTCGCGTTCGCTCAGCCCGTCGAGCTTCCAGACCAGGTCCTCCCGGATCCCGCGCAGGTAGCGGTGCAGTGCGGCCTTCGGATCCTTGGGTTCGGTCATGCCCGACACTCTGCCGTACGGGTCGGACATCGTGGGGGCGGTGGTCAGCCGGTCTGGCTGTTGTCCTTGTGCGCGCCCCACCCGTGCCATCGCTCGATCTCGATCCAGGCGCTGACCCGGGCGCGGTCCCGCCGGGGGTAGGGCCGCCCCGTGTAGTGCTGCGAGATCCGGTCGATGTCGGCCAGGCCCTCGTCGTCGCGCAGCTCCACCACCCGCCCGATGAGGCTGACGTGGGTGTACCAGTTCTGTTCGTCCAG
Organism: Micromonospora sp. WMMB482; assembly: GCF_019038635.1. Taxonomy (NCBI): domain Bacteria; kingdom Bacillati; phylum Actinomycetota; class Actinomycetes; order Micromonosporales; family Micromonosporaceae; genus Micromonospora; species Micromonospora sp. WMMB482. The sequence goes on from NZ_JAHOPD010000020.1 coordinate 4,318,718, forward strand.
CACGGTCAGGGACACCCGGGGATCGCTGCGCAGGTGCGCCAGCCGGCGGCGGCCCTCGTCCATGTTCACCAGGACACGGCCGTCCTCCCAGAGGTACCAGGTGGCCGCGGACACCGGCTGGCCGTCGCGCAGAGTGGCGATGACGGCGGGATTCGGCTTGCCCAGCATGGCGACGGCGGGTTCCGGCAGCGGCGGCTTCGACATGGTTCTCACTCTACGTACCCGTCGGGCCCGCCGCTGGTCGTGCGGCGGGCGCCGCCCGGACGGGCTTCCCGGCGGCGGAGGCCGGGGAGCCCGTCGCGTGCCGGTCAGGCGCGTACCCTCCACCGCTGGTTGGAGCCGCCGTGGCAGTCCCAGAGGTTGATCCTGGTCCCGTCGGCGGTGCCCCGCCCGCTGGCGTCGAGGCACCGGGCCGGGCCGGCGCCGACGAGCTGCACGTTCTGGTGCGTGCCTCCGCCGCCACCAGGGGTGCCGATGCTGCCGGGGACCGCCTGCAACGCGCGGTACCAGACCGCTGCCATCTTGTCGTAGCCGGTGGCGGTCGGGTGGATGCCGTCGATCAGGTCGGCGGTGGCCAGCGCCGAGTACTGGTCGACCAGATGGACCCGCTTGCCGGCGTTCACCTTCGACCGCACGATGCCGGGCGGCGCGCCGCCCGCGGTGAGCCATCTCCTCCCTCCGGCACGCATGTACGCCCCTCTCACGGGCTGGTGCAGGTCAGGGACGGCGTGGACGGCGAGCCGTTCGCGACGAAGCCGAACGTGGTCGAGCCGGACGCGGGCACGGAGCCGTTGTACGCCGCGTTGCGGACGGTCGCGGTGGAACCGCTGGTGCTCAGCGTGCCGCTCCAGACCTGGCTGATGCTCTGGCCGCCCGCGAGGTTCCACCGCACCGACCAGCCGTTGATCGCCGCGGCGCCCGCGGTGACCGTCACCTCGGCCTGGAAGCCGCCGGACCAGGAGTTGGTGGTGCGGTAGGTGGCGGTGCAGGCGTCGCCGGTCGGCGGCGGCGTGGTGGGCGGCGGGGGAGTGGAGGGCGGCGAGGTCGTCGGGGGGACCGGCGGCGGGGTGCCGCTGAGGCCGGAGGTGAACCACCAGTGGTCGATGTTGAACAGCGAGCCGCTGCCGCCGGTGAAACGCAGGTAGAGGTCGTGGGTGCCGGTGGCGCCGCTGACCGGGCAGCTCAGGCTGGTCCAGGTCTGCCAGTCGCCGGTGGGGGTCACGCGGCAGGTGCCCACCACCGGGCCGGTCACGCTGTCCAGGCGCAACTCGATGGACCCTCCGCTGCCGGCCGAGGCCACCATGGCGGTGAACGTGGTCGCGCCGGCGCCGAAGGCCACGCCCTTGACCTTGATGTAGTCCCCGTTGTCGATGTAACCGACGTTTCTCCCGCCCAGGGAGGACGACTCGGTCTCGACCCCCTGCCCCCAGGCCATCGTCTCGGCCTCCTGCCGGGAGTACGGGTTCACGGTGCCGATCTGCGGCGCGCCGGTGGTGGTCATGTTGATCGTGGGGATCGAGCCGTCCGCGCCGTAGGAGAACTTCTCCACCGCCACCGACCTGGTGAAACCGCCGCCACCGGGCAGTGCCCCGTTGTGGTAGAAGAAGTACGAGCCGCCCCTGAAGTCGATGATCCCGGGGTGGTTGGTGAAGCTGCTGCCCTGGGTCGGCATGATCGTTCCGCGGTACGTCCACGGGCCCAGCGGCCCGGGTGCGGTCGAGTAGGCGACGAACTCCGAGCAGCACCTGGCCGCGAACGCCATGTAGTAGAGGCCATTGCGCTTGTACACCCACGGCCCCTCCTCGTAGAGGGTCGGCCGGTTCGCGTCTCCCGTTCGCGCCCCGAAGCCCGCCGTGGTCAGCGGGATCTGGGTGGGGCTGCCGGAGTACGAGATCATGTCCGCGTTCAGCCGCACGTACCACAGGCGCGGGTTACCCCAGTACAGGTACGCCTGGCCGTCGTCGTCGATGAAAACGGTCGGGTCGATCTCACCGTTGCTCACCAGCGGGCGTCCGATGGCGTCGCGGAACGGCCCGGTCGGGCTGTCCGACACCGCCACGCCGATGCCCATCTGGCCGGTCGCCCGGACCGTCATCGGCACGTACCAGTAGAACTTGCCGTTGCGGTGGACGGCCTGACCGGCCCACGCGTCCGACCTCGCCCAGCTGAAGGTGGCGATGCTCAGCGGTGACCCGTGGTCGGTCCAGTTCACCATGTCGTCGGACGAGAAGACCCGCCACTCGTTCATGGTGAACCAGGTCGAGTTGTCCTCGTCGTGCCCGGTGTACAGGTAGACGCGGCCGTTGTGCACCAGCGGAGCCGGGTCGGCCGTGTAGATCGTCTGCACGATCGGGTTGTCCGCCCGGGCGACGGTCGGGGTCAGCCCTCCGGCGACGACCGGGGCCAGCCCGAGCAGGGCGAGCATGGTCACGGCCAGCGCGAGCCGTCGTCGGGTCCGGCGGTCGGTTCTCCAAAGCGTTGAGGTCACAGGTCATCTCCCCGGTAGGCCGCGCCGCGGCGGATGGGTGCGGCGGATGGGTGTGGTCGGCCGGGCCGTCACGCCCGGCTCCATTTCTGGGTGTTGCCGCCGGGCCGGGGGCGGCGGCGTGCCGCCCCCGGCCCGGCCCGGCACCCCGTGCGGGGATCGGTGGTCAGGGACTGGTGCAGCCGACGCCGCCGGGCGCGGTGGCGCCGTTTCCGGTGGCGGTGAACCCGAACGTCGTCGAGGCGTTCGCGCCCAGCGTGCCGTTGTACGCGGCGTTGCGGACCGACACCGAGCCGCTGGTGCCCGTGTTGACGCCGTTCCAGAGGCTGCTGATCGCCTGGCCGGAGGCCAGGGTCAGGCGTACGGTCCAGCCGTTGAGTGTGGTGGCGCCGTTGTTGGCCACGGTGACCTCGGCCTGGAAGCCGCCCGGCCAGGTGTTCACGGTCCGATAGGTGGCTGTGCACGCGCCCGGGTCACCGGTCGGCGGCGGTGTGGTGGGCGGCGCGCTCGTGGGCGGGGCAGTGGTCGGCGGCGCGGTGGTCGGCGGGGGCGTGGTGGACGCGAACTGGCTGAAGAACCGCCAGATCTCCGCCGACGTCCAGGTCCGGGAGTCGTTCGGGCTGGGCGACCCGTCGACCGGGCTGGGGGTGTGGTCGCCGTCGAACGCGGCCCACTGCACCGGGTAGCCCTCGCGGCAGCCGGAGTACGCCGTGGTGATGTGGGTGAGGCTGCCCCGGCTCGGCTCGCGGGGGCTCTGCGGGGTGCAGCCGTTGTTGCGGACGAACGTGTCCCGCAGCGACCGGCCCATGGAGATGTTCAGCACGCTGTCGTAGGTGCCGTGGATGCCGAAGTAGGCGACCGGCTGGGTGCCGCCGTTGCAGCCGCTGAGGTTGGCGCCGGAGATGACGGTGACCGCGCGGACGATCGTGGACCGGGCGCACGCCACCGCGTAGCTCATCGCCCCGCCGTAGCTCCAGCCGAGCGCGAACCGCTGGCTGGTGTCGACGCAGAGGTCGTTCTCGACCTGCCGGGAGATGTCGTCGAACAGCGTCAGGTCGCGGCCGTTGGTGTTGGCCCAGCCGTTGTCGATGCCCTGCGGCGCGACGAAGATCGTGCTGTTGTTCGACAGCGGCAGCAGGCCGTAGTAGCCGGCCGACGCGACGTTGTTCGCCGAGCCGTTCAGCCAGTGGAACCCGAAGATCAGCCGGTACGGGCGGTTGCGGTCGTACCCGTCCGGGATGCGCAGGATGTAGCTGCGGTTCTGGCCGCCGCTGGAGATGGTGCGCGTACCGCTGGACAGCGTCGGCGCCTTGCCGCAACCGGCGGTCGCGGCGAGCGTGCCGTTCGTCGACGCCTGCGCCGTCTCGCCGAGGCTGCCGTCGATCGCGCCGCCGGCGACCGCCGCGAGGAGCACGGCCGCGGCGGCGATGGATGAGAGAAGCGGTGTTCGGTTCGCCATTGCTTGACTCCTTGCCCTGGGTGGCGGTGCAGGCCGGGCCGTCCGTCGATGCCGACGTCGCCTGCGGAGAGGGCGCGGAGCCGCGCGTGTGGCCGGGGCCGAAGTCGTCCGTGGCCGCCTGCGTCGGCGTGCATCGGCGGAGCGGCCCGGACTGGTCACCGACCGGCGGGGCGGCGAGGACGGTGCCTCGGGTCGCCGTGCCGATTGCGGGGTGACGGGGAGCGTGCCCTTCGCTCCCATGCCGGAACATAGCAGGTTATCGATAACATACTCAACCGGCCGGGCCCGCAGGAATGCCGGGTGGGCCGCCGGGTGAGCGCTCACAGGAGCGTGCGGCGCCGGCGTCGCCGCCTGCCCGGGCACGGCCGCCCTCGGCGAGCCCGCGCAACGTATCGGGATGGGCGGGCCGGAGGAGCGTACTAGGTGGTTGCGCTATCTAGATGGCGGCGCTACCTTCATCCGCGGATGTCGTCCGGACGGTGCGGAGCGGGATGAACCAGGAACGGCGGGCGCAGTGGCTGCGCGGGGTGCTCGACCTCTGCGTGCTCGCGCTGCTGAGCCGCGGCGAGTCCTACGGCTACGAGCTGTCCCAGGCGCTGCGCGCCCACGGGCTGGGCGCCGTGCAGGGCGGGACCCTCTACCCGGTGCTGCTGCGGTTGCAACGCTCCGGCCTGCTCACCGCGCACTGGCGGGAGGGCGGGACCGGGCCCGCGAGGAAGTACTACCGGATCAGCCCGGCCGGCAGCGCGGCGTTGCGGGCGGCCGCGATCGACTGGAGCGCCTTCGCGTCGAGCGTGGGCACGATACTGCTCGAGGAGCCGAAGCGGTGAACCACGAACCCTGGCTCGCCGCCCTGACCGGCGAGCTGCGCCGGCACGGGGTGGGGCCCGACCTGACCGGTCACGTCGTCGCCGAGGCGGCCACCCACCTGCTCGACAGCGGGGAGTCGCCGCTGCGGGTGTTCGGCGCGCCGGAGACGTACGCCCGCGCGGTGGTCGACAGCCTCGGCGGGCCCGACGTGCGGCCGCCGCGCCGCCAGCCCGGACCGGTGCGGCTCGCCGCGCGGGGCATCACCAAGCGCTACCGGGGGCGGACCGTCCTGGACCGGGTCGACCTGACCGTCCGGGCGGGTCAGATCGCGGCGGTGGTCGGTGCCAATGGCGCCGGCAAGAGCACGTTCCTGCGGATCTGCGCCGGCCTGCTGAGCCCGGGCGCGGGCACCGTGGAGGTGCACGGCGCGCTCGGCTACTGCCCCCAGGACGGCGGCACCGCCGAGTTCCTCAGCGCCGACGAGCACTTCGTGCTGATCGGCGCCGGCCGGGGGCTGAGCCGCACGGCGGCGCGCCGGGCCGGCCGCGTGGAGGCGTCCGGGCTGGCGTGGACACCGCCGCGACGCACCCAGGCACGGCACCTCTCCGGCGGCACGCGGCAGAAGCTCAACCTGGTGCTGGCCCGGCTCGGCGAGCCGGACGTGCTGCTCCTCGACGAGCCGTACCAGGGTTTCGACAGGGGCACCTACCTCGACTTCTGGCACGAGGTGTGGCGGTGGCGCGACGCCGGCAAGGCCGTCGTGGTCGTCACCCACCTGCTCAACCAGCTCGACCGGGTCGACGTGGTGCTCGACCTGGCCGGGGAGCGTGAGGCATGAGCCGGACCCTCGTGGTGGCCGAGGCCGCCCTGCGCGAGCTGCTACGCCGCCGTACCGTGCTGGTCATCCTGCTGCTGATGCCGCTGGCGTTCTACCTGAGCCGCCGCGGCGACCATCTCGGGCAGTCGATCCGCTTCGTCTGTCTCGGCCTGGCCTGGGCGCTCAGCACCGCCGCGCTGTTCGCGGGCAGTGCGGCGCGCGGCATCGAGCCGCGCCTGCGGATGTCCGGCTACGGCAGCCGGCACCTGGTGCTCGGCCGGCTGCTCGCTCTGTGGACCGTCGGCGTGCTGCTCTCCACCCCGTACTTCCTGCTCGTCCTGGCCGACCAGCGCGACGTCCGGTACGGTGCGATCGCCCTGATCATGGCGCTGACCGTGTTCGTGTCGGTGCCGTTCGGCCTGCTGCTGAGCGCCGTGCTGCCGCGCGAGCTGGAGGGCACGCTGGTGCTGCTGACGGTGGTCGGTCTCCAGATGGTGATGAACCCCGAGGGCAGCGCCACCCGGGCGTTGCCGTTCTGGTTCAGCCGCGAGCTCGCCACGTACGCCGTCGACCACACCGACGGCGGCTACCTCACCCGCGGCCTCATCCACGGGCTGGTCTTCGGTGTCGCGCTCACGCTGCTGGTCGTGGCGGCCGCCGCGGTGCGGCTGCGGCAGCGCCGGCACCTGCGCCTGGCCACCTGACCGGCGGGGGCGGCGGACCGGGCCGGGCCGCCGGGCGTGGCAGGATCGGCGCGTGCAGATCGGGTTGCTCGGGCCGTTCCAGGTCACCACGGACGGTGGCGTACCGGCCGACGTGCCGGGCGCGCGGCTGCGCGGACTGCTGGCCGCCCTCGCGCTCGCGCCCGGCCGCGTGGTCCCCAAGACGACGCTCGTCGACTGGATCTGGGGCGAGCAGCCGCCCGCCGACGCCGCGAACGCGCTGCAACGGCTGGTGTCGCGGCTGCGCAAGGCGCTGCCAGCAGGCGCCGTCGACGGGCTGCCGGACGGCTACCGGCTCGCCGTCGAGCCCGACGCCGTCGACGCCGTACGGTTCGAACGTCTCGTCCGCCGGGCCCGCGACGGCGACGGGCCGCAGCGGGTACGGCTGCTGCGCGAGGCGCTGGGCCTGTGGCGCGGGGACGCGCTGCGCGACATCGGCCTGCCGGACAGTCCGGCGCTCGACGCGGCGGCCACCCGGCTGGAACGGCTGCGCCTGACCGCGACGGAGGACCGGTTCGACGCCGAGATCGGGCTCGGCCGGGAAGCGGACCTGATCCCGGAGCTGACCGACCTGGTGGCCGCCCATCCGGTGCGGGAGCGGCTGGCCATGGCGCTGATGCGGGCGCTCGTCGCGGCCGGCCGGGACACCGAGGCGCTGCTGGTCTACCAGCGCACGGCCGACGCGCTCGCCGACGCGCTGGGCGCCGATCCGTCGCCGGAGCTGTCGGCGCTGCACGTCGCCCTGCTGCGCGGCGAGACGGTACGCCGGGAGGACACCCGCCGGACCAACCTGCGCGCCGAGCTGACCAGCTTCGTCGGCCGCGACACCGACCTCGCCGCGGTCGGCGCGCTGGTGGCCGAGCACCGGCTCACCACGCTCACCGGTCCGGGCGGCTCCGGGAAGACCAGGCTGGCCACGGAGGCCGGGCGCCGGCTGACCGGTGACCTGCCGGACGGCGTGTGGCTGGTGGAGCTCGCCGCCGTCAGCGCCGACGGCGACGTGGTGCAGGCGACCATCTCCGGGCTCGGCCTGCGCGACGCGCTGCTCGGCGACGCGGGCAGCGCGGAGCCCGCCGACCGGCTCGTCGCGGCCATCCGGGACCGGGAGATGCTGCTGATCCTGGACAACTGCGAACACGTCGTCGAACCGGCGGCGGCGCTGGCCCACCGGCTGCTCGGCGAGTGCCGGCGGCTGCGGATCCTGGCCACGAGCCGGGAACCGCTCGGCATCACCGGGGAGACGTTGTGGCCGGTCGCGCCGCTGGGCCTGCCGGACGGCGACGCCGCTGCCGCCGACGTCGAGTCGTCGCCCGCCGTGCGCCTGCTGCGGGACCGGGCCGCCGCGGTCCGCCGGGACCTCGCGCCGGACGCCCGCACGGCGACGACGATGGCGCGGATCTGCCGCGCGCTCGACGGCATGCCGCTGGCGATCGAGCTGGCCGCGGCGCGGCTGCGCACCATGTCCGCCGACCAGCTCGCCACCCGGCTCGACGACCGGTTCCGGCTGCTCACCGGCGGCAGCCGGACGGCCCTGCCCCGGCACCGGACGCTGCGCGCGATGGTCGACTGGAGCTGGGAACTGCTCACCGACGCCGAACGCGCGGCCCTGCGCCGGCTGTCGGTGTTCTCCGGCGGGGCGAGCCTGGACGCGGCCGAGCGGGTCTGCGCCGGCGGCGCCGTCGAGCCGGGCGACGTGCTCGACCTGCTCACCGCGCTGACCGAGAAGTCGCTGCTGGTCGCCGCCGGCGACGTCGCGCCGCGCTACCGCATGCTCGGCACGATCAAGGAGTACGCCGCACAGCGGCTCGCCGAGGCGGGGGAGGTGGACCTCGCGCGCCACGCGCACCTGGCGTACTTCATCGGCCTCGCCGAGGCGGCGGCTCCGCGGCTGCGCCGCGCCGACCAGCTCACCTGGCTCGCCCGGCTGGAAGCCGAGCACGACAACATCACCGCCGCGATGCGCGGCGCGCTCGCCGCTGGCGAGGGGCGCGAGGCGATGCGGCTGGCGGCCGGCGCCGGCTGGTACTGGTGGCTCGGCGGCCACCGGGCCGAGGGCATGGAACTGATCATCGCGGCCACCGCGGCGCCGGGTGAGGTGCCCGACGACATCCGTGCCGTGGTGTACGGGCTCGTGGTGCTGTTCCTCAGTTCCGGGCCGGGCGACGCGCAGCACGCGGCGGAGTGGATCCACAAGGCGTACCGGTTGGGCGGGGACGGCCGGGGCGGTCACCCGGAGCTGGCGCTGGTCGTGCCGTTGGAGCGGATGCTCCGGGAACCCGACCGGCTGCTACCCGCCTGGGAGTCGCTGCTCGACCACGAGGATCCGTGGGTACGCGCGCTGGCCCGGCTGCACCTGGGCAAGCTGCGGGTCATCCTCGGCATCGAGGCGGCGCAGGCGGAAGCGTGTCTGCGGCAGGCGCTCGCCGAGTTCCGGGCGGTGGGCGAACGGTTCGGGATCTCGTTCGCGCTCAGCGAGCTGGCCGAGCTGATCGCCGTACGCGGTGACGTCGCCGCCGCCTGCGACCACTACGAGCAGGCCGTCACGGCGGTCACCGAGGTCGGCGCGGTCGAGGACGTGATCCGGATCCGGGCGCGGCTGGCCTGGCTGTACCGGCTGGCCGGCGACGAGGCGGCGAGTGGCGCCGCCGTGGCCGAGGCGCAGCGGCTCGCCGCCCGGGTGGCGTGGCCCGGCGCGCTGGCCGAGCTGGCGCTGACGAAGGCGTACCTGGCCCGCCACGACGGCGACGCGGACGAGGCGTACGCGCAACTGCGGTCGGTGTCGGCGTTGCTCGGCGACGAGGCGGACCTGGCCGGCGTCCGGGCCGGGATTCAGGATCTGCTGGGTCACCTGGCCGAGGACGTCGAGCAGTCGCGTGCCCATCGGGCGGCGGCGTGCCGGGCAGCGCGCGAGGGCGGCTACGCGCCGCTGACCGCGCAGGTGCTCGTCGGCGTCGCGGACCTGGCGCTCCGGCTGGACCGGCCCGACCAGGCGGCGCGGCTGCTCGGTGCCGCCACCGCGGTACGCGGGCTGCCCGACCGCGCCCACCCCGACGTGCCCCGGATCGAGGCGGCGGCGCGCGACCGCCTCGGCGACGCGAGGTTCGCCGAGGCGGTCGCACAGGGCCGGGAGACCGGCTGGGAGCGGCTGGTGGAGATCACGCTCGCTTCGTGAACGTGGACCGTGCCCACAGGTAGCCGACCACCGCGATGCCGGCGCACCAGGCGATCGCGGGGATCACGTCGCCGGCCGACGGCGCGCCGCCCAGCAGGCCGCGCAGGGTCTCGATGATCGGCGTGAACGGCTGGTACTCGGCGAACTGCCGCAGTCCCGGCCCCATCTTGTCCGCCGGCACGATCGCGCTGCTGAAGAACGGCAGCAGGACCAGCGGCACGGCGGCCATGCCCGCCGACTCCGGCGACTTCGCGAACAGGCCCAGCGCGACGGTGAACCAGCTGACGGCGACGCTGAGCAGCACCACCATGCCGGTCGCACCGAGCCAGTGCAGGGGATCGGCGGCCGGGCGGAAGCCGAGCAGGAACGCCACCCCGACCAGGGCCGCGACCGCGAGGACGTTCGTCAGCACGGTGGCGACGACGTGGCCGGTCAGCACCGCGCCCCGGGAGACGTGCATGACCTTGAACCGGTTGATGACGCCCTTGGTCATGTCGGAGCTCACCGCCGTCGCGGTGCCGCCGAGGCCGTAGCAGACCGCCAGCAGCATCAGGCCCGGCGTCGCGTAGTCGACGTAGTCGACGCCGACGGAGAACGCGTCGCCGAGCATGTACACGAACATCAGCATGACGATGATCGGCATCAGCACCGCGTTGAACACCGAGGTCGGGTTGCGGCGCAGGTGCGTCAGGTTGCGTCGCAGCATGACGACCGAGTGGTTCCTGCTCATTTGGCGGCCACCTCCGGGGCGCGGCCCGTCAGGGCCAGGAAGACGTCGTCGAGGTCGGGGGTCTGGACGGACAGGTCGGCGGCGCTGATCGCGTGTGCGTCGAGCCGGTCGAGCAGGGCGCGCAGCGCCTCGGTTCCGCCGTCGGTGGGCACGCGCAGCGCCAGCGACTCCTCGTCGCGTACCGCCTCGGGCAGCACCAGCGCCGCCGCGTCGAGTTCGGCGACGGTGCCGAACCGCAACCGCACGTGCGTGCCGGGGATCCGGCGCTTCAGTTCCTCCGGCGTGCCCTGGGCGACCAGCCGGCCCTGGTCGAGCACCGCGATCCGGTCGGCGAGGCGGTCGGCCTCGTCGAGGTACTGGGTGGTGAGGAAGACGGTCACGCCGTCGGCCACCAGCTCCCTGATGATCGACCACATGGTGCGGCGGCTGCGCGGGTCCAGCCCGGTCGTCGGCTCGTCCAGGAAGATGATCCGCGGCTCGCCGACGAGCGTCATCGCCAGGTCCAGCTTGCGGCGCATGCCACCGGAGTACGTCGACACCAGCTTGTCGGCGGCCTCGACCAGGTCGAACCGTTCCAGCAATTCGGCGACGACCCGCTTGCCGGTCACGCGGTTGCGCGGGCCGAGGTCGACCATCAGTTGCAGGTTCTCCCGCCCGGTGAGCAGCTCGTCCACCGCCGCGAACTGCCCGGTCACGCCGATCGCCGCGCGGACCGCCTTGGCCTCGGTGGCCACGTCGTGCCCGGCCACCCGCACCGACCCGGCGTCCGCGCGGATCAGGGTGGTCAGGATGTTGACGGTGGTGGTCTTGCCGGCCCCGTTCGGGCCGAGCAGGGAGAAGATCGTCCCGGCGGGGACGTCCAGGGCGATGCCGTCGAGCACCACCCGGTCCTTGTACGCCTTGCGCAGTCCGGAGACCGCGATCGCTGAGCTCGTCATGCGACCACCATGGGTGGCCGTACCGCCACCGCCCTGACACGGCGCTGACACGGCCGCTGACAGCTTGTCGGTGGGTGGGCGTACGGTCCCGCCGTGGATCGGGAGACGTTCTGGGACATCGTGGAGCGGGCGCGTCGTGCCGCGGGACGCGAGACGGTCACCGCCGAGGGAGCCCGGTCGGTGGCCCGGCACCTGGTCGCGGAGCTGTCGGTGCTGAGCCCGGCGGCGATCGTGGGATTCGAGCAGGCGTACGACGACGTGAATCTGGAGGCGTGGCGCTGGAACCTGTGGGCGGCCGCCTACCTGATGCGCGGCGGCTGCTCGGACGACGGATTCGACTACTTCCGCGGCTGGCTGGTCGCGCAGGGGCGGGCGGTCTGGGAGCGGTCCGTCGCCGATCCCGACTCGCTCGCCGGGGCCGGCGTCGACCCGGACGACAACGCGGTCGACTGTGAGGCGGTGCTGAGCGCGGCGGGCGACGCCTACGCCCAGGCGACCGGTGCGGGCACCGACGCGTTCTGGGAGGCGCTCGACGCCGCCGACCGGGCTGCTCCCGACCGGGCGCCGACCGACCCGGCCGGTGACGACTTCGACTTCGGCGACGACGCGCAGATGCGCGCCCGTCTTCCGCGCCTGGCGGCGATCTACCGGCCGGTGGAATGAGGCGGCACGACCCGCCTGCGGCCCGATCCGGGTCAACCGCTGGTCCGTCGCGGGCCGGGTGGGCGAGCATGGTCGGCATGGCCGGGTCGACGGGTGCGAGGCTGCCGCTCCAGGGCGGGCTGCCACCCGGCGAGGTGACGACCGGCGCGGTGCGGGAGATCGCCTGCGACGAGTCCGGCTTCTCCGGCACCAACCTGCTCGACCCGGCCACCCCGGTGATCGTCCACGCCAGCGTCGACCTGAGCCGCGACGAGGCGGCCGCGGTGATCCGTACGCTGCGGTCCGGGTTCCGGTTCTCGCCCGACGAGGTCAAGTCCCGGCAGTTCCTGCGCCGCCGCGAGGCCGCCGAGGTGGTGGAGTGGTTCCTGTCGGCGCTGCGCGGCCGGGCGCACGTGCACCTGGTCGACAAGGAGTTCTTCCTCGCCACCCGGGTCGTCGACCTGCTGCTGGCCGATCCGTCGTACGCGGCGGGCACCCGCCGCGCCGGTGACCGGCGTCCGGCCGCGGCGGCGCTGCACCGGGCCGGGCGGGCGGCCGGGCCCGGCTGGGCGGTCTTCCTCACCGCCGTGGTCGAGATGCTGCGCACCAAGCGGCGGGACCGGGCGGACGACCGGAGCGTGGCACGGTTCTTCGCCGCCCGGGACGAGTTGCGCCGCCACGTCGGCGACGGACCGGCCGGCGCGGTCCTCGACGCGCTCGACCCGGCCCGGGTGGCAGCCGTGCAGGCCCGGTTGTACGCGGGCGACCGGACGATCCCGCCACCGCTGGAGCCGCTGCTGCCGGCGCTGGCCGAGACCGTCCTGCACTGGAGCGGCGACGGGCGACGGGTGCTGGTCGTCCACGACGAGCAGAGCGCGCTCACCGAGGACCGGCTGCGCCGGCTCCAGGCGGCGCTGGCCCCGGGCGACCCGGCCGGGCCGTCACCGCTGGCCGGGCTGGTGATGACCGATTCGCGCGACGACCCGCGCGTCCAGGCCGCCGACCTGCTCGCCGGGGTGGCCCGCCGGATGCCCGGCGTCCCCGGCGACGGGCCGCTGCGCCCACTGCTGTCCCCGGCCCCCGACCACGACCCGAGCGCCCTCGTCGCGACGCATGACCCGAGCGCGGCAGTGGTGCACGACCCGAACGCCGTGACGGCGGAACAGGAGCCGACGTGATCCTCGACGACGTGACGCCGACCGGCGGGGCGCACTGCGAGACCACCACGCTCGGCGTGCTGACGCGGCACGCCGGGCTGGACCTGTCCGAGCCGATGCTGTTCGGCCTCGGCGAGGGGCTCGGCTTCGTCTACTGGGACGCCAAGGGCATGGACGTGCCGTTCCTCGGCGGGCGCACCAAACCGTTGTGCGTCACCCGGGCCGCCGCCGGTCGCCTCGGGCTGGACCTGCGCGTCCGGGAGACGACGTCGGCGGCCAAGGCGTGGCGCGACGTCACCGAGGCGCTGGACGCCGGGCAGCCGGTCGGCCTGCAACTGGACTCGTACCACCTGGACTACTTCACCACCAAGGTCCACTTCGGCGGGCACACAGTCGCGATGTACGGCTACGACGACACCCACGCCCACCTGGTCGACACCGCCCAGCAGGGCGGCGCGGTGACCACCACGCTGGACAGCCTGGCCCGGGCCCGCGCCGCGCGCGGACCGATGACCGCGCGGCACCTGTCGTACACGCTCACCGCTCCCGGCGGCCCGCCGGACCTGGCCGCCGCCGTCCGCGCGGCGGTACGCGCCAACGCCGCGGCGTTCCTCAACCCGCCGATCGCCAACCTCGGCCACCGGGGGATCGCCACCACTGCCGCCCGGGTGACCCGCTGGCTGGACCGCGCCGCCGACCCGGCACGCGACCTTCCGCTCGCCGCGACGCTGATGGAACGCGGCGGCACGGGCGGCGCGCTGTTCCGCGCCGTGTACCGCGACTTCCTCGCCGAGGCCGCCACCGTCACCGGGGACGCGCGGCTGCGCCGGGCGCAGCGGATGTACGCCGGCATCGCGCCGCTGTGGACCGCCGTCGCCGACCACATCGCCACCGCCGGGCGCAGCGGCGACGCCACCCACCTGACTCGCGCGTCGGCGGTCCTGGCCGACCTGGCCGTCCGCGAACGGGAGGCGATGACAGTGCTGGCCGCGGTCGACGCCGGGTAGGCGTCAGCTCGGGTCGAGAGCCGGCTCCCAGGGGGCCGGGATTGACATTAATCGGACCGTCGGGGATATTCCTAGCGGCGCGTCGGGGCGCGGGGCGGAGCAGGCCAGGTCTGCGGACTTCACCTGCGTGACGTGCGGAAAGGTGTTCGTGCTGCCCCTGCTCCGCGGGGTCCGGATGAGGTTGGGAAATGATTAATCGGGCCGTTGAATTCGCCAAGCACAATTCGCCGAATTCTCTGCGCGTCAAGGCCCGGCGGGCGCAGATGGAAGCGCGCAACGCCCGCATGCGGCTCACCGTCCCGGTGGTGGCCCGCAGCGAGTTCGCCAACATCTTCCACTGCACCGTCCGCAAGACGGGCAGCCAGTGGATCAAGGCGCTGTTCAGCGACCCGGCCGTCTACCGCCACTGCGGGCTGCTGCCCTACGACCCGCGCTTCTACTCCGGCGGCGTGACCGCGCCGGTGCCGGCCGGCCGCATCGGCCTGGCGATCTTCCTCTCCCACAAGCGGTTCGAGGCGGTGCCCAAGGCCGGCAGCTACCGCGCGTTCTTCGTGATCCGTGATCCGCGCGACGTGGTCGTGTCCAGCTACTTCTCGCTGCGCAACTCGCACGCCCCGATGGGCGACATCCCGCAGGCGCGCAAGGCCCTCCAGGAACTGCCGAAGAAGGAGGGCATGCTCTACGTCATCGACCGCCTGCGCGACAAGAAGCAGTTCGGGCAGATGCGGTCCTGGGCGGCCGCGCCGAGCGACGAGACGTTCCGGCTGTTCCGCTACGAGGACCTGACCGGAGAGCGGCAGGCCGACGAGGTCGACCAGCTCATGCGCCACTGCGGTATCACGCTGCCACCGGCCGAGCTGGAGGCCCTGCTGGCCCGCTACAGCTTCACCAAGATGAAGAAGTCGAAGGAGACCCCGGGGCGGATCTCCCACTACCGCAAAGGCGCGTCCGGCGACTGGCGCAACCACTTCGACGACGACATCTACGCCGCGTACACGAAGGCGGCCGGTGACCTCGCCGAGATCCTCGGCTACCCCGCCCGGGACGAGACCCCCGCCCACTGACGACCGCCGTATGCTCCCGCTGTGGAGCTGCGGTTCACCACGCGGGCGTCCGACTCGGCCTGGATCGACACCGTGTGGACCTGCACCAGCGATCGGGTCGACGAGATGACCTCGGTGGCGACGCCGTGCTGGGGACTCGTGTTCTGGCAGCGCGACGGGCGCTCGTACGCGGCCGTCTCCGGCCCGGAGACCGCCACCGGCACCGCGCCCGTGCCCGAGGGGGCGACGTTCGTCGGCATCGAGTTCGCGGTGGGCACCTCGCTGCGGCTTGTACCCACGCCCGCGCTGGTGGACGGCGGCGCCGAGCTGCCCGACGTGAGCCGGAGGACCTTCCGGCTCGACGGCGGCCGGTGGGCCACGCCCGGCCCGGACGACGCCGAGGCCCTGGTGGAGCGGCTGGTCCGGGCCGGTGTGGTGGTCCGCGACCCGCTCGTCACCGAGACGTTGCGCGGCGGCCGTCCACCGGCGTCACCGCGTACCCTCGAGCGCCGGTTCCGGGCGGCGACCGGGCTGACCCGGGGCGCGGTGCGGCAGATCGACCGCGCGCGTCGCGCCGCCGTGCTGCTGGCCGCGGGCGGCCCGCCCGCCGACGCGGTCACCACCTTCGGGTACGTGGACGAACCGCACCTGGCCCGCGCGCTGCGCCGGTACGTCGGGCGGACGGCCGGTGAGCTGCGCGCGGGCGCCGGTGGTGCGATAGCGCTGGACCCGGCTCAGCGGGTCACGTCGTAGATCAGCTTGACGACGCCGTTGGGGTAGGCGGCCGAGTCCCGCAGGCGCAGCGCCTGCCGGTCCCGGTCCGCCTGGCTGAACAGGCCCTTGCCGGCGCCGAGCAGCACCGGGAAGACGAGCAGGTGGTACCTGTCGATCAGGTCCGCCTCGGCGAGACGACGGGCGAGCTCCGCGCTGCCATGGATGAAGATGTCGCCGCCGTCGCCCTGCTTGAGCGCGGCGACGTCGGCGGTGCTCCGCAGGACGGTCAGCGGTCCCCAGCCGTCGATCAGCGCGTCCTCGGACAGGCTGGACGACACCACGTACTTCGGCAGGTCCCGGTAGGCGGCGTGGTCCTCGGAGTCGCGCCAGGTCGACGCGAACGCCTCGTAGCTGCGCCGCCCGAACATCAGCGCCGTGGTCTGCGCCAGCTCCTCGCCCTTGAGCGAGAACGCCTCCGGCAGGAACTCGACGTCCTTGACGACCCAGCCGCCGCTGCGGTGTTCCTCGCCCGGACCGCCGCCGGGGGAGTCCACCACGCCGTCGAGCGACATGAATCCGGTGTAGACAAGATCACGCATGCGGCCATGCTAGAAACGGCCCGACCTGCTGTCTTGTACGGAACCGACACGCCTCAGCAGCCGCACGAAGCGCCGGCCGGGGCGGTGAGGTCGTCGGCGGTCCGCCGGACCAGCCCCGTCCCGGTGCGTACCGGGAAGCCCTCCCGCACCCAGTACTCGTACCCGCCGATCATCTCCTTGACCGGCCGGCCGAGCCGGGCGAACTCCAGCGCCGCGCGGGTGGCGCCGTTGCAGCCCGGCCCCCAGCAGTAGGTGACGACTGTGGCGTCCGGCGGGACCAGCTCGCCCGCCCGGCCGGCGATCTCCGCGGTGGGCAGGTGCAGGGCACCGGGAATGTGCCCCTGCCGCCACGCCGGAAGGGAGCGTGAGTCGACCACGACCAGGCCCGGGACGCCCGCCTCCAGGTCGGCGTGCACGTCGCTAACGTCGGCCTCGAACGAGAGGCGGGCCGCGAAGTGGGCGAGGGCGTCGGCGGGGCGGGCGGCGGGGATGCGCAGGACGTTCGACATGGCATCCATCGTGGTGGCCGCCGTCCGGCCGCTCCAGTGGCGCGAGTGACGCCCTTCGCTAAGATCCCGCCATGGACCGCGCCACGGTGTCGGTGCTCGCGTACGAGGGCATGTCGGTGTTCGAGACCGGGATCGTCACGGAGGTCTTCGGCCTGCCCCGCCCGGAGTTCGACGTGCCCTGGTACGAACTGACCGTCTGCGCGGAGACGCCCGGCGCGGTGCGGCTGGTCGGCGGCGCGACGCTGCACACCGGCCACGGCCTCGACGCGTTCTCCGCCGCCGGCACGCTGATCGTGCCGGGCGTCGCCGACGTGCACGCCGACCCGTCGCCGGCGCTCACCGACGCGCTCCGCGCGGCCCACCGGCGCGGCGCCCGGATCGTGTCGATCTGCTCTGGCGCGTTCGCGCTGGCCGGCGCGGGACTGCTCGACGGCCGCCGCGCCACCACCCACTGGCGGTACGCCGACCTGCTCGCCCGGCGCCACCCGGCGGTACGCGTCGACCCGGACGTGCTCTACGTCGACGACGGGGACATCCTCACCAGCGCCGGCAGCGCGGCCGGTCTCGACCTCTGCGTCCACCTGGTACGCCGCGACCACGGCCCGACGATCGCCAACGCGGTCGCCCGGCGGCTGGTCGTGCCGCCGCACCGCGAGGGCGGCCAGGCGCAGTTCGTCGAGGCGCCGGTGCCGGGCGACCCCGAGGACGACCGGCTCTCCGCCAGCATGTCCTGGGCGCTGGCGAACCTCAACGCCCCGATCACCGTCGACGGGCTGGCGCGGCGGGCGCACATGTCGGCCCGCACCTACCTGCGGCACTTCGCGCGGGCCACCGGCACCAGCCCGATCCGGTGGCTGATCGACCGGCGCGTCCAGGCCAGCCTGCCGCTCCTGGAGACCACCACCGCGCCGATCGAGGAGGTCGCCGCAGCGGTCGGGTTCGAGACGGCGGTGACGTTCCGGCACCACTTCGCCGCCGCGATGCGGACCTCGCCGTCGGCGTACCGCCGGGCCTTCACCCGGTCCGGCGGCCGCCGCGCTCACGGCCCGGCGGACGCCAGCGGTACGACGTAGGAGTCGACGCGGGCGATCAGCCCGTCCCGGAACGTGAACAGGTCGTTGAAGGCGAAGCGGAACGGCCCGTGCTCGACGCTGACCCCCCGTCCCTCCCCGGTCACCACGACGACCGGCCCGTCCTCGTGCACGCGCTCGACGTCGAGCTGCGGGCTGCCGGTGAAGGCCGGGTTCTCGATCTCGCCGTCGAACTCCGCCCGGCCCCGGGTGGTCCGGTGGCCGTGGATGACCCACTCGACGTCGTCGGTGAGGGTGGCGAGGATGCGTTCGTGGTCGCTCGCCCGGAAGCCGGCGAAGTATTCGGCGACCAGGTCACGCTGGGATGCTCGGGTCACTGGTGTCTCCATCGTCGGGTCGGAGGTGGGCGGCGAGGGCGTCGAGGATCGAGGCGAGCCCGTCGGCCGCCTGGTCGGTACGCAGCTCGGGCGGGAGCTTGCGCTGGTGGACGGTGAGGTCGGTGCCGTTCCCGGCGGGCCGCAACGTGACTGTGGTGCGCAGACCGGTGACCGGCTCGTCGAACACCAGCGCACGCGGCGGGTCGACGCGTACGTAGACGAACCGCAGCCGCCCGGTCCGGCCGTCCGGGGCGCGGGTGTCGAGCGCGAACCCCCCACCGGGCCGCAGGTCGACGGTCACCGACGCCTGCGGCACCGTGGCGTGCGAGCCGCCCCAGAACGCCGCGAGGCCGGACGGTGAGGTGAAGGCCTCCCACACCCGGTCCGGCCCGGCGGGCAGGTGGCGCCGGGCGATCAGCTCGTCGCCGTGCCGTTCGGTAGCCGCCCTCACCGGGCCGTCTCCGGATCGCCGAGGTGCGTCTCCAGCGCGTCGAGACGGTCGTCCCAGGCGCGGCGCTGCTCGTCGATCCACGTACCCAACCCGGTGAGCCGGTCGACGCGCAGCCGGCACGGTCGCCGCGTGCCCTCCCGTCGCTGCTCCACCAGGCCGCACCGGCGCAGCACGCCGACGTGGTGGGAGATGGCCTGCGGCGTCAGGTCGAACGGCTCACCCAGCTCGCCCACTGTGGCCTCTCCACGGGCGAGGCGGGTCACCAGGGCGCGGCGGACCGGGTCGCCGAGCGCCGCGAATGCGAGGTCGAGGTCGAGGTCGAGGTCCGCACCGGTCGAACGCATGCCCCTCACGCTATCGCAAATTACCATTTGCGCAAACAACTTTTGGACTTTCCAAGCGCCGAGCCTGCGCCCCGGAACGTGGCAGGGGGTGCGGGCGTTGGGAAGGCAGGCGCTGTTTCGCGGGACGTGGCATCGGGAACGTCCTCGGGACGGGCACGGGACGGAGGTCGACGTGAGCACACCGAGCCGCCGTAGGCGGATGCTTGGCGTACCCCTGCTCGTCGCCGCGCTGCTGGCCGGCGCGTGTGGCGGCGGCGGTGAGAACGACGGCGGCGACGCGGCTCCGGGCGCGACCTCGGCGGTCCCGTCGCCCACGTCGGCGACGCCGTCGGCGTCACAGTCGTCCGGCGGGCGCGTGACGATTCCGACGTCAGCCTTCGCCGACCTGCCGCCGGAGTTGCGCAAGACCGACGCGCAGCCGATGGAGGTCACCGACGCGCTGCCGGAGTTGTGCGACCAGGAGTTCCGCAGCGGCGGGCGGTCGGTCACCGCGAGCGCCGCCATGATGAGCACCTACAAGCAGCCCAAGGATCCGCCGGAGAACGTGCCCTACGGCACGCTGCACCAGACCGTCTTCGCCTTCGAGGACAACGGCGCCGCCGACTACCTGCGCCGGGTGAGCGGCGCGGTGGCGGACTGCCGGTCGTTCCAGGCGCCGGGCGGCACCGTCACCGTCCGGTCCGAGCAGATGCCCGGGACCGGTGACGAGGCCCTGCTGGTGACGGTGAGCCGACCGGCGACCAACCTGAACGGCAGCCCGGCCGAGGGGCGGACCACCAGCCAGATCCTCGTGATCCGGGTCGCCGACGCTGTCACGGTCGTGCACGACCAGGGCTGGGAGGGCAGCAGCAACGACCCCGGCCTGGCCGACGACGTCGCCCGGGCCGCGGTCAGCGGCCTCGACTCCTGGCAGCGCTAGCGGCGGCAGGGTGCCACCAGCGGTGCAGAACGGATGGACCGCCGCGACGCGATGGGAGCCCGCCATGACCGTACGTCCGGACGTGCCGGTCCACCTCGCGTACCTCCTGGAGCGCCTCCCGGGACGCCGGGGGAGGCACGGGTGCCGACCGCCTGACGGCACGGGGTCAGGACACAGCGGCCCGCACCAGCTCGGTGATCCTCTTCTCCACCTCCGGGCTCCACTTCACCAGCGCGAACGACGCCGGCCACATGTCGCCGTCGTCGAGGTTGGCCGCGTCCTGGAAGCCCAGCGTCGAGTAGCGGTACTTGAACTTCCCCGCGTCCTGGAAGAAGACGACGATCTTGCCGGCCGCGTTGGCGTACGCGGGCATGCCGTACCAGGTCTTCGCCGACAGGTCCGGCGCGGCGGCGGTGATCGTGGCGTGCACGCGCTCGGCCAGCTTCCGGTCCTCCGGCGCCATCTGCGCGATCCGGTCGAGCACCGCCTGGAGGTCGTCGGCCTTCTTCGCGCCCTTCTTGCCCTCGGTGCGCAGCTCGGCCGCGCGCTCCTTCATCGCGGCGCGTTCCTCGGCGCTGAAACCGTCGGACATCTCGATCCCCCTTCGTGGCTCGCGGTCCGCGTGGTGCCGACCGCCTGGGGACAACGCTATGGCGCGGCGGTGACGGTGCGCTTCTCGATTCCTGATCACCTGCCGGGACCACGGCGACCCGGCGCGGCACCTACCATCGCCGCCATGGCAACCCGGCTCGTACAGATCAACATCAAGGCCCACGACGAGGTGGCGCTCGGCGGCTTCTGGGCGGAGGTGCTCGGCTGGGAGATGTCCAGCGAGGCCCCCGGCGTGACGAACCTCGAGCCCGAGGGCTTCACGTACCCGGACCCCCGCGCCGTCTACGTCGACCTCGTCGTCTCCGCCGAGCCGAAGACAGCGAAGAACCGCGTCCACGTCGACCTCGCGACCACCTCGGCCGCGCACCACGCGGAGCTGGTCGCGCGCCTGACCGCGCTCGGCGCCACCCCCGCCGACGTGGGCCAGGGCGACGTGCCGTGGACGGTCTTCGCCGACCCGGAGGGCAACGAGTTCTGCGTACGGGAGCCGAACCCGCGGCATGCGGACACCGGACCGATCGCCGAGGTGGTGGTCGACTGCGCCGACCCGCGTGCCATGGCCGGGTTCTGGAGCCGGGCCACCGACTGGACAGTGCACGAGGCGACCGACCAGAAGGCGGTGCTGCGCTCCGCTCAGGGTGTCGGGCCGTACCTGCGGTTCGCCCGCACGGCCGACGCGAAGACCGGCTGGAATCGCGTCCACCTCGACGTCCGCCCGTACCCGTCGGACGACCTGGACGCCGAGACCGCCCGCCTGCGGGCCCTCGGCGCCACCGCCGCGGACCTGGGCGGGGCCGACATCCCGTGGCGGGTGCTGATCGACCCGGAGGGCAACGAGTTCTGCGTCCTCACCCCGGGCTGACGCCGACCGTCGCGCCGCCCCCGCGGATTTCGCCGGCTGCCTATGCTTCGGTGATGGGTGACGCGAGCACCGACACCGAGACCGAGGCCGGGGCGCTGCTGGCCGTCCTGGAGCGCAACCGGCGGACCTTCGCCTGGAAGACCGACGGGCTCGACGAGACCGGCCTGCGCGCGGTCACCGCCGCCAGCACCATGACACTCGGCGGCCTGATCGCGCACATGGCCCTGGTCGAGGCGGACTGGCTGGCCGTGAAGACGGCCGGTCAGGGGTACGGACCGCCGTGGGAGGGCGTCGACTTCGACGCCGAACCCGACTGGGACTGGCGTTTCGGCGCGCAGGCCGCACCGGAGGACGTGTACGCGCTGTGGCGGGCAGCGGTACAGCGGTCGCGTCGGCTGGTCGACGCCGTCGTGGCCGAGCGTGGACTGGCCGGGCCGTCGTCGTTCACCTGGCCGGACGGACGCACCCCCACGGTCCGCAGGATGCTCCTCGACATGATCGAGGAGTACGCCCGGCACACCGGCCACGCGGACCTGCTCCGCGAGGCGGTCGACGGGCGGGTGGGCGAGGGCGCTCCGCCGGAATTCACGTTCTGACCCCCGGGTGACGTCGTCGCGGTCCGATGAGTTCGACCCGGTACGGCGGTCAACCCGTCGAACCCATCTGTGAAGGAGCACCGCGATGGCCAACGTCATCTCCACGCTGTTCATCTCGGCCGACGGCGTCGCCGAGATCGACCCCGACTGGCACTTCCCGTACTTCGACGACAACATGGGCCGCGCCGTCGGCGAGGACTACGACACCTCCGACGTGCTGCTGATCGGGCGCGAGACGTACGACAGCTTCGTCGGCGCCTGGCCCGACCGGGAGGCCGCCGGCGGTGAGGACGCGCCGTTCGCCAAGCAGCTCGGCGACATGCGCAAGGTCGTCGTCTCGCGCCAGCCGCTGGAGTTCTCCTGGCGCAACTCCGAGTTGATCCAGGGCGACCTGGTGGACGCCGTGCGCGCGCTCAAGGCCGACAGCGGCGTCAAGGGCATCCTCATTCCCGGCTCGATCTCGGTGGTGCAGCAACTGCTCGCCGCGGGCCTGGTGGACGAGCTGCGGCTGCTGGTGCACCCGGTGGCCGCACGCAAGGGCCGCCGGCTGTTCGACGAGGGCGACGCGCCGTACCACCTGCGGGTGGCCGCTACGGAGGCGTACCCGACCGGCGTGATCCGGGTGATCTACACCCCGGCCCCGGCGCCGGGCGCGGTCGGCTACGACGAGGTCAAGGACCAGGTGCCGACCGGCAGCTGACGATCACGGGGCGGCGGCGGACCGGTGTGTCGTGAAAGGATCCGCCGGTGCCTCGCGCCCCGCTGCTGCTGATCCTCGCGGCGGTGTCCGCCGTCGCCCACGTCGTCGGCGTCCTGGTGGCCGCCCCGCTCTGGCGCGGCGCCGAGGTGCTGGGCCTGGCGCTGCTGCTCGCGTACGCGGTGGCCGCCGGACTGCCGGCTCCGCGCTGGGCGGTGCCGGCGGCGCTCGTACCGCTGCTCGTGGACGCGGCCCGCACCATGCCGGCCGAGCCGGGCGCCGGGGAGTTCGGCTGGGTGGTGTACGGCAGCGGCGACAGCGCCTTCGACAGTACGGCCGGCTTCGACGCGGCGTTCGCCGGCAGCTGGGCGGCGCTGGTCGCGGTGGCGGTGCTGCTGGTCGCGTTCCGGGGCCGCGGACGGCGCCGGCACCTGATCGCCGCGGCGGTCGCCGCCGCCCCCGTCGTCGGGTACGCGGCCGTCCGGGTCACCGGCATCGGCACCGCCGTGGCCGCGAGCACCCGGGTCGTGGAGGTCCGCACCGAGAGCACGCTGACCCGGGTGGGCGGCCCGGGGCACGACCAGGCCGATGTCGTGCCCGCGCTCGTCCTCGCGGTGCTGCCGCCGCTGGCGCTCGCACTCGCCGCACTGGCGCTCGCCGTGCTGCTCGCCGGGCGGGGCCGGCGGCTCGCCGCGACCGGCGCGGCACTGCTGGCGATGCTCGCGTTGCCGCTGCTCGACGCGGCCATCGAGGCGGTGCCGCTGCCCTACTCGGTCGACAGCACCGCACTGTTCGCCTGGTACGCCGTCACACCCACCCGGATGCTGCCGCAGCCCGTACCGGCCCTCGTGGCGGTGGTGGAGCTGAGCGCGTACCTGCTGCTCGTCGCGGGCCTGACCCGTTCGCACCGTGCGGCGGTGCCCGCCCCGGCAGCGGCCGGCTGACGTCAGGCGGTCGACTCCAGCTCGTCGAAGGCCATGGTCCACCACGACTCCGGATCCGCGAACGCCACCGGGTCGACCGGGCGCAGGTCGTCACGGATCGCCGCCGCTCGGGCGGCCCGTTCCCGCCCGCCCGGGTCGGTGGCGATGAGCTGCCCGAGCCGGTAGAGGAACTCCACGAACGCGGCGAACGTGCTGTTCACCGTCTCCAGATTCGGCGTCTCCAGATCCAGCAGGATCACCGCGCCGGTGCCGGCGTCCAGGCAGAACAGCAGTGCCGGGTCCTCCGGCGAGGAGCCCAGCACCACGTACGGGCGGGGGCCCCGGTCGCCCAGCTCGATCGACAGCGTGGAGAACAGCTCGACGTCGGGGACCGACACGTCGACCGTGAACAGGATCGGCACCTCGACCGGCAGCGCCCCGCCGGGCGGGAACACCTCCGGCCCGAGCGGGCCGAGGATCGCGTCGAAGCGCTGGTCGGGGAAGTAGATGACCCCCCGCTCACCCCACAGCGCGGTGAGCTGCTCCCGGGTCACGGTCACGGCTGCGCCTCGTCCTCGTCGACCTCGTCCGCCTCGTCGAGCAGGCCCTGCCGGTCGAGGAACGCGTACCACCCGTCGTCGTCGGTCACCAGCTCGGCGTAGCCGGGTCCGAGCACGTAGTAGTGCACGAACGAGTCGAGGTCGGGTGCCAGCTCCTCGAACGCGTCGCCCATGAACCACTCGGTGCCGGTCGGCGGGAAATGCCACACCGCGCCGGTGGCCCGCTCCAGGAAGATGGGCTCGTCGCTGCGGGTGCCGACGACCAGCCAGCCGGTCTTGTCCTGGCCGACGGGGGAGAAGTCGGGCGCGTAGTCGAGGAAGTACTGCACCCCGGCGAGCCGGCCGGCCGAGGCCAGTTCGAACGCGCCGGCCCGCAGGCCGTCGGCGGCGAGCAGCAGATCACGCAGGCCCGCCGGCAGCTCCGCCGGCACGTCACCGGCGTCGGCCGGGTCGCCGATCTGCGCGTACGCGAGGCTGGCCGGCTCGTCGGCGGCCAGATCGGCGCGGAGTTCGCCGAGAAGCTGCGCGAGATCGGAAGTCAATCCACTACCTCTATTCGGATCGGGGTTCCGTCCGGCAGATTCTGGATCTGCCCCCAGATCTGGGAGCCGATGTCCGTGTTGGTTCTACCATGCAGCAGCTTGAGGTTGCCGACGGTGTCCGGCCCGCCGAGCTGCAGTTCCCACACGTGATCGGGGTGGTAGTCGCTGAGCCGTTGACTGAGCCGGTTGGCGAGGTCCTTGTCGTGCGGCCAGTACTTGTCCCAGATCTTCTGCCGGATCCGGTCCTTGTATCCGTCGGTGATGCTCTTGTCCCGCTCCACCGGGTTGGTGGCCTTGTAGAGCCTGTCCTCGTCGCTGAGCTTCTTCAGCGCGGCCATCTTGCGCCGGAACTGGGCGGTGGCGTGGAAGTTCCGGCGCTCGACCCGCACCACCTTCGTCGGCAGGCTCCGGTCGGGCCCGGTGACCCGGACGATCGGCTTCTCCAGCTTCTCGACCGCCTTGCGGACGATCTTGCCGGCCGCCGGTTTCGCGGCGGCGCCCCGGCCGCGCCTCGGGCTAGGCATCGAGCAGTCTCCCGATGACCTGGTCGATGAGCGCGCCGACGATCTCCCGGGTGATGATCTGGAAGATCGGGATCTCGGCCAGCGAGGCACCGAACGTGACCACGGCGGTGGCGATCGCCTGGGCGACCTGGAACGCGAGGATGGCGAGCTGCACGATCACCGCGATCTTCAGCGCCAGGACGATCGCCGCGCAGATGATCAGCCCGGTGCCGAGCAGCATGGCCGCGGGCATGCTGTCGTGCAGCACGAGCGGCCCGTTCTGCTCGCCGCCCCACCACTTCTGGAACGCCGTGATCGCCGGGCCGACGTTCTGCGTCCAGACCTGCGCGGCCACCGCGTCCACCTCACCGGCCGCCGAGCCGATCCGGCCGCCGAACTCCAGCCACGCCTGGCCCATCTCGAAGAGCTTCTCCTCGTCGGCGGCCGGCCAGGTGTAGCCGATCCAGCCGAGCGCGGTGACCAGCTCACCGGGTAGTTGCAGTCCCACGGCTCACCCCAGTCCGCCGGCGAGCGAGCGCATGGTGCCCGCGCCGTCCTCGTCGACCCGCTCGTACGCGTCGGCCATCCCGGTGATGTCGGCGCCCGCGGACGTGAACTCGTCGGCGGCCATGCCGACGCAGTCGAAGATGTAGTTCGCCACCTCGGTGTAGGCGATGCCGATGAGCGACCCGATGTCGTCGGCGCCCCACGGTTCGCCGTACCCCCGCATCCGCGCCTCGAACGCCTCCAGCTCGCCGTTGAACCGCTTGGCGAGGTCGGTGACGCCACGCCCGGCGGCCCGGATCAGCGGCGGGTGCACCTCGAAGCCGCCGCCGCTCATCGCTGCCCGCCGCGTGCCAGCCGCTCCTGCGCCTCGGTGAGCGCGTCGAGGAACGACCCGAGCCGGGGTACGGCGGTGTCCCGTACCTCCTGCAACTGCTCCCGCAACTGCGACATGTCCGCGACCTGCGGGGCCGGGCCGGTCCGCAGCCCGTCGATCGCCGCGTTGACGGCGGTGACGATGTGCGCGGTCAGCTCCTCGGAGCCGAGCCGCATCAGCCGCGGCTCGACGTGCAGCGACTGGAGCTTGCCGTCGCGCCCCATCTCGGCGCGTACCTGTCCGTCGGCGGCCTCGCCCACCGCGGGTGTCTCCGCCTCACCCTCCGGCGGCGGACCCACCGTCCGAAGTGCCGCCATCGTCGCGTCGAGCATGCGGGTGAAGTCGCCACTCATCGAAGAGTCTGCACTCATGAGCCGTAACCTTTCAGTGACCGGACGAACCGGTCCCGGTGCTCCACCACGATCGTCGACACAGTCGGATCACGTAGCAGCGTGAGGAACTTCTCACGGTGCCCTTTGAGCGCCGAGCCGACCTCGGTCACCACCCGGTCCATGCCGAGTTTCTGCCCGGTGGCCCATACGGTCACCCTGGCGACCTGCCGGTCCAGGTCGGCTTTCTGATCGGCCGACGACTCCCGGGCGTACACCACCGTCCACCCGGCCCGGGCCTTGGCCGCCGTGCCGGTGACCGGCTCCCCGACCATGATCAGACGACCGAGGCGGTCAGCCGGAACGGGCAGCGTCCCGGACTCGTAGCACCGACTACTGAGGACCCGACACACCAGCAGTTGTCACCCCCCAAGGCCAGACGCCACGAGCGTAACCGAGACGGACAAAGCGATTTGTCCCGTGCGCCGCCCGATCCGTCTTGAACACCAGCCGTCCGGGCGGCCACCATCGGCGGGAACACGCGGGTACTGGTGACGGGAGCGGATCATGACGACGGCGGACGTGGTGGTGGTCGGCGGCGGGGTGATCGGGATGACGACCGCGCTCACGCTCCAGCGGCGGGGCGCACACGTCACCGTGCTGACCGCCCACGACCCGGCGGACACGGTGTCGACGGTGGCCGCCGCGGTCTGGTACCCGAGCCACACCGAGGAGGATCCCCGGGTGCTGCGCTGGGCCCGGGACACCCACGCCGAGCTGCGCCGCCAGGCGGCCGGCGGTGTGCCGGGGGTGGTCGACCGGCCCACCCGGATGTGGTTGCGCCACCGCTTCGCCGGGCCGCCCTGGTGGGCCGACGCCTGCGGCGACCTGACGGCCGAGCCGGCGGATCCGCCGTACACCGCGCTGCTGCGGTTCACCGCCCCGTCGGTGGAGATGACCAGCTATCTCGCCTGGTTGCGGCAGCGCCTGGAGGCGGGCGGGGGCCGGATCGTGCGCCGCGCGCTGGGCACGCTCGCCGAGGCGTACGAGTTCGCGCCGGTCGTGGTGAACGCGACCGGCCTGGCCGCCGGCCGGCTCGCCGCCGACCCGGCCGTGTTCCCGGCGCGCGGGCACGTCCTGCTGGTGGCGAACCCGGGCCTGACCGTCTCGGTGCGCGACGAGGACGACCCGGCCGGCATCACGTACGTGCACCCGCGGCGGCGCGACGTGGTGCTCGGCGGCACCTACGAGGCGGGGGTGTGGCAGACCGGCCCCGACCCGGAGGAGGCGGCGGCGATCCGGCGCCGGTGCGTGGCGCTGGTGCCGCAGATCGCGGACGCGCCGGTGCTGGGGGAGCGGATCGGGCTGCGGCCCGTCCGGCACGGCGGCCCCCGCGTCGAGGTGGACCCGGCGGACGGGCGGCTGGTGCACGCCTACGGGCACGGCGGGGCCGGGGTGACGCTGTCCTGGGGCTGTGCCGCCGAGGTGGCCGATCTCGCCCTGGGCGTCTGACCGTCCCGGCGGGGGCGAACTGTCGGCCCGCCGTCGGAGCGCACGGGCGGTAACCTCGGCCCGGTGTCCGCCCGCCGTGTCGCGCTGTCCGCTCTGATCGCGCTGATCTGCGTCCACATCGGCTGCACGGTGGTCGCGCTCGCGGCCTACAGCCACCGGATCGGCCTGGTGACCCACGACGGCTCCGGTTTCCTGGTGGAGCTGCTCGACGCCGTGGTGACCCTGCGTGACCTGCTGCCCGCCGTGCTCTGGCTGCTGCCGCTCACGCTGCTCGTCACGTTCGCGGCCCTCGGCCGGTGGGCCGCCCGGCGGACCGTCCGCCCCGACGACGAGCGGCTACCGGCGGCGGCGTGGACCGCCGGTGTCGCCGCGGCGCTGCTCAACCCGCTGGCAGCCGTGCGCTACGCGTCGGCCACCGCCGAGGGCGGCGAATACATGCGTACGGTGCAGGTGGAGACCACCCTTCTGGTGCTCGCCGCGGCCGTGGCGACCACGATCAGCGCGCTCGCCGTTGCCGGGTTCGTCCGGCGCTCCGACACGGCAAGCCCGGCGTCGCGGCGGTACTCCAGCAGCAACAGCAGGCGCGCGGGCTGACGCGGCCACGGGCCGGCGCAGACCCGGCACAGCCACAGCGGCCGGATCACCACGTGCGGCCGGATCGCTCTGGGTGGGCGGCCCTGGGTCGGCGAGGAAGTCGGCATACCCCATACGGTGACCGAGGCGTTGACCCGAGTCAAGGAGCCAGGGCAACTGTCTAGCGTCCGGCTTATGGAGCTGGTGGGCGCAGCCGAGATCCGCGTGATGCTGGGTGGCATCAGCAAGCAGCGCGTCTACGTGATCACCAGTCACCGCAACTTCCCGGAGCCGGTGGCCGACCTGGTGCAGGGCAAAGTCTGGCTGAAGTCGGACGTGCAGAAGTGGATCAAGGAGAATCGGCCCGAGCTGGCCGCTGACTGACCAGGAGCAGCGCGGCGTGGACCGGTCAGGAATCGAGAAGCGTCGCGCGGGTGGGCGGACCTAGCGTTTCCGGCACGGGCCTCCCACCAGGGCGGCCACCGGGGAAAGGTCGTCGACCCATGGACACGCGCATCCGTCAGCTGCACCGCTGGTTCTCCGTCGCCTTCACCGCGACCGTCGTGATCACCTTCGTCGCGCTGGCCCAGGAGGATCCGATCGTGTGGGTCTCCTACGTGCCGCTGCTCCCGCTCGCCCTGCTCCTGATCAGCGGCCTCTACCTGTTCGCGCTGCCGTACCTGCGGCGCCGCCGTACCGCCGCGCGCCCGCGCTGACCTGGGGGATTACCGGGGCCGGTCAGCGGGCAACACTGGCGGATGGACCAGAAGGTGATGGTGTTCGCCCCGGCCCCGCTGTTGACGGTGACCATCGAGCAGCAGGGTGACGTGCCCGAGCTGCACCTGCACCCGGGCGGGCAGGGGGTGTGGCAGACCCGGATGATCGCCGCGCTCGGCGTGCCGGTGACCATGTGCGTGGGCCTCGGCGGCGAGGTCGGCGACGCGGTCCGCAAGCTGCTCGACGACGAGGACGTCACGGTACGGGTGGTGCGCCGGGAGTCCGGCACCGGCTGGTACGTGCACGACCGGCGCGACGGCGAGCGGACCGAGATCGCCGAGCACCCGGGCGCGCCGATGGTGCGGCACGACATCGACGAGCTGTACACGGTGACGCTCACCGAAGGGCTGCGCGCCCCGGTCAGCGTGCTCAGCGGCCCGGCCGACCCGCAGGTGGTGGACCCGGACATCTACCGCCGGCTCGCCGCCGACCTGAGCGCCAACGGCGGCAAGGTGGTTGCCGACCTGTCCGGGCCGTACCTGGAGGCGGTGCTCGACGGCGGTGTCGCAGTGCTGAAGGTCAGCCACGAGGAGCTGCTCGACGACGGCCTGGCCAAGGACGACAGCGTGGCGGCGCTGCGCGACGCCGGCCGTCGGTGCCAGGAACGCGGCGCGCGCACGGTGCTGATCAGCCGCGCCGGGGAGCCCGCGCTGGCGCTGCCGGAGGACGGCGAGCCACTGCTCGTGCACGCCCCGCCGCTGGAGTTGGCCGACCATCGGGGCGCCGGTGACTCGATGACCGCCGGGGTGGCAGCGGTGCTGGCCCGGGGCGGTGACCTGCGGGAGGCGCTGCGCATCGGCGCTGCCGCCGGCGCGCTGAACGTGACCCGGCACGGACTGGGCACCGGCCGGGCCGAGGCGGTGCGGGAACTGGCCGGCCGGGTCCGGCTGACCCCGCTGGACGGTGGCGACGATGACAGCTGACCGGCCCCGGGTGCTGGTGACGAACGACGACGGCGTGCACGCTCCGGGCATCCGCGCGCTCGCCCGGGCCGCGTACGAGAGTGGAATGGACGTGGTGGTCGCGGCGCCGGAGGCTGAGGCGAGCGGGATGAGCGCGGCGCTGTCCGCGGTGACCGAGGACGGCCGGCTGGTGTTCCGCGAGACCGAGCTGGACGGGCTGCCCGGCGTGCCCGCGTACGCGGTGGCCGCCTCCCCGGCGTACATCGCGATCCTGGCCGGGCTCGGGGTGTTCGGGCCGGTACCGGACCTGCTGCTGTCCGGCATCAACCGGGGCGCCAACGCGGGCCACGCGGTCCTGCACTCCGGCACCGTGGGCGCGGCGCTGACCGCCGGCAACAACGGCATCCGCGCGCTCGCCGTGTCGCTCGACGTGCTCACCCCGGCGCAGGCGAGCGCCGGCAGCGGCGGCGCGGCGATCGCGGTGCTCGACAGCGTGGACGACGAGTCCCGCCACTGGTCGACGGCCGCCGAGCTGGCCGGGACGCTGCTGCCCTGGCTGGCCGGCGCGAACCCGGGAACGGTGCTCAACCTCAACGTGCCCGACCTGCCGGCCGAGCAGGTGGCGGGGCTGCGCCAGGCGACGCTGGCGCCGTTCGGTCAGGTGCAGGTGTCGATCGCCGAGCGCGGTGAGGGCTTCGTGCGTACGGCGGTGGAGGAGAACGCGGTCCGCGCGGTCCCCGGCACCGACATCGCCTGGCTCGCCGACGGGTACGCGGCGGTGACCGCGGTCCGGGCGCTCGGGCACCTGCCCGAGATGGAGCTGCCGGTCGACGGCTGAGGACGTCTCCGCCCCGCCACCGTCGCACGGGTGGCGGGGCGGAGAGCGTCACTCGCCGGCGGCGCGCCTGCGGTCGGCCTCGGCGTCGGCGGCGCCGACCGGGGTGCCGTCGCTGTCCCGGTCGGCCCGGGACAGGTCCACGTCGGCGCCGGCCCGGGCGGCGTCCGCCGCCGCGTCGTC
The DNA here is from genome assembly GCF_019038635.1 of Micromonospora sp. WMMB482. Taxonomy (NCBI): domain Bacteria; kingdom Bacillati; phylum Actinomycetota; class Actinomycetes; order Micromonosporales; family Micromonosporaceae; genus Micromonospora; species Micromonospora sp. WMMB482. Next base: position 4,349,930 of record NZ_JAHOPD010000020.1, read on the forward strand.
AGCGCCGACGACCTCGCCGCCGCCGGTCTCCTCGTCGTCGGCAACCAGCCGTCCGGCGGCGGCCAGCCCGATCGGTGCGTACCTGGGGTCGGTCATCTCGTCCTCCTCACCGGTGCTCCTGCTCAGGCGGTACCCCGGGACGAGGCGCGGCACACGCCGTCAGTGGCAGCTGCCGGTGCCGCTGTCCCGGTAGGTCTGCCCGGCCACCGGCACGAACTCCCAGTCGTACGTGGTGGCGTGCAGGGTGAACTTCAGGACGCCGTACGCGCTGCTGTTGCGGGCCTCGCTGTTGGGCTGGATGGTGCCGAAGCTGTAGTGGCTGGACCCCCCCATCCCGGCGACGAAGCTGCGCAGCCCTCGGGCGGTGTCCAGGCCGCCGTTGGGGTTCATGGGTGCGAACCGTTCGTACACGTGGTTGTGACCCCACACGACGACGTCCGCGTCGTGGTCGTAGAGCGCCTGGTAGAGCGGCCGGGTGCCGGTCGACGGCGCGTGGTTGGAGCTGGACGTGTACAGCGGGTGGTGCCAGTAGGCCAGCGTGCACGGCTTGGTGCTGGCCGCGAGGTCCGACCGCAGCCACTGCTCCTGCGCCGACCCGGCGGACATGCTGATGTTGGAGTTCAGCGACACCACGTGCCAGTTGCCCAGGTCGTACGAGTAGTAGCCGCGTCCGGACGGCCCGGCCTGGCTGCCGAAGTAGTTGTAGTAGCCGCTCGCGCCGGAGGTGTTGTAGTCGTGGTTGCCTGGCGACGGGCGGGTGCGCGACTTGTGCCGACCCCAGGTCGGGTCGTAGTAGCTGCTGAACTCCGACGCGGTACCGCTGTTGTAGACGTTGTCGCCGGTGGTGAACACGGTGCCGGAGATGCCGTCGAGCAGCGTCGCGGTGGCGCTGTCGCCGGAGCCGGAGTTGCTGATGTCACCGGCGCCGACCAGCACCGGGTCACCGGCCGGCGGCGTGCTGCCGGTGGTGATCACCAGTTGCGGGGCGTTCCCGCCGCTCTCCCGGGAGCTGTAGTAGGCACCGTCGCTGCTGGTGGAGGTGGCGCCGAAGCTGAACGTGCCGTTGCCGGTGACCGCTGCGGTGACGTCCACCTCGTACCAGCTGCTGGCGCTGACCGAACCGATCGAGCCCATGGTCGCACCGTCGATGGCCGGCTGGTTGTTCCAGGTGGTACCGGTCTCCGACCAGGTGGTGGACGACATCGCCCGCACCGTGCCGCCGACGTTGCTGCCGTTGTTGCCGCTGATCGTGCGCAGCCGCAGCTTGGCGCCGGTGACCGTACCGCTGACGCCGCTGACCGTGAACCGCAGGAACATTCGGCGGACCGGGGAGTTGTCCACCACGATCTGCGTGGCGGAGCCGTAACCGGTGCCGGCCGTGTCGCTCTGCACGTACGTGTCGGCGACCGGGGTGAACGTGAGGCTCGCCGCCGACGCGGAGCCCGGGCCGGTGAGGACGACGGCGGTGCCGGCCGCGACCAGCAGCGCGGCCGCGCCCAGCGTGACCGGCGGGCGGGGGAGTCGGATGCCCATCCAGGGGCTCCTTCCATGGGGGTGATGACAGCTCACGGAATGTAGGAGTGTCGATGGGCCGGCGGGCGACGAACACGTGAACGACGCGTCCGGGCAGGGAAAATCCTCGATGTTCGTGAATCGTTTGCCGGCCGCACGCCCGGCCGGCACCCGCCGTCCGTTGTGGCGGCGCGATCCCGCTCGCACGATGGCTGCTCGTCACGTCGCCGACCGCGGAGGGACCGCCCGTGTACCTGTCGACCGTGTCCCGTCCGGTGACCGACCCGTCGCCGGATGGGCGGCCGCGCCGCCGCCTGGCCGGGATCGGCGGAACCGTGCTCGCGCTCGGCACGGTCAGCCTCATCACCGACGTCTCCGCCGAGATGGTCACCGCGGTGCTGCCGCTCTACCTGGTACTCGGGCTGAACCTCAGCCCGCTGGCGTTCGGCGTCCTCGACGGCCTCTACGGCGGCGCGACAGCGGTGTTGCGGGTGGCCGGCGGTTTCGCGGCCGACCGGTTCCGGCGGCGCAAACTCGTCGCCGGCGCCGGTTACGCGCTCTCCGCCGTGGCCAAGCTCGGGCTGCTGCTCGCCGGCCGGTCGGTGCCGGCGATCGGCGCGGTGATCGCCGTGGATCGGCTCGGCAAGGGCGTGCGCAGCGCGCCCCGGGACGCGCTGATCACGCTGGCCACCCCGCCCGACGCGCTCGGCCGGGCGTTCGGCGTGCACCGCACCATGGACAGCGTCGGTGCGTTCCTCGGTCCGCTCGTCGCTCTGGCGGTACTGCTCGTCGCCGGGCCGAACTACGACGCGGTGTTCGTCGCCAGCTTCTGCGTCGCCGCGCTCGCCGTCGTGGTGTTCGTGCTGTTCGTCCGCGAGCGCCCGCCCGCCCCGCCCACCGGCCCGCCGCAGCGGCGGGTCACCGTACGCGAGGCGGCCGACCTGCTGCGCGATCGCGCGCCCCGCCGCCTGGTGCTGGCCGCCGCGCTGCTCGGACTGGCCACTGTCGGCGACGGTTTCGTCTACCTCCTGCTGCAACGGCGCGCCGACGTGGGCCTGCGCTGGTTCCCGCTGCTCGCCGTCGGCACCAGCCTGGCGTACCTGCTGCTGGCCGGGCCGCTCGGCGCGCTGGCCGACCGGATCGGCCGGCTGCCGGTGGTGGTCGGCGGTTACGTCGCGCTCGGCGGGACGTACCTGCTGCTCGCCGGTCCGGTGCACGGCTGGCCGCTGCTCGTGCTCACGCTCGGGCTCTACGGCCTGTTCTACGCCGCCACCGACGGCGTGCTGATCGCGCTTGCCGGGCCGGTCCTGCCGGCCCGGGTCCGCACCACCGGCATCGCGCTCGTGCAGACCGGCCAGGCGCTGGCGTACCTGGTCTCCTCGGTCCTGTTCGGCCTGGCCTGGCAGGTCTGGGGTCCGCGCGTGGCGACCGGCGTCGCCGCCGTGGCCGTGGCCGCCGCGCTGCTGGTCAGCGTGCTCCTACTCGCTCCCGTGTCCGCTACCCCGAGGTGGTCCCGATGATGTCGACCCGAGCGAAGCTGGCCACGGTGCTCGCGTCGGCGGTCGCGCTGGGCGCGCTGGCTACCGGCTACGCCGTCGTGTCCGCGCCGCGCGCCGCCCCCGCGCCGGCCGCCGACCGGGCGGTGACGCTGCGCCCCGGCCCACGGCTGCTCACGGTCACCGACCGGCACGTGTCGACCGCCGCGCTGGCCGACCCCACCGGCCCCCGCGCAATCTCGCACCAGGAGTGCCTGCGGGTGTACGCGGCCGCCGGCACCGGCGTCTGCCTGGCCCCGAGCAGCCCGTGGTCGTACCAGGTGGTGGTGCTGGACGCGGAGCTGCGCCCGATCCGACGGCTGGACGTGCCGGGGCTGCCCAACCGGGCCCGGGTGTCGGCGTCGGGCCGGATGGTCTCCTGGACCACGTTCGTCGGCGGGGACTCCTACACCAGCAGCGGCTTCTCCACCCGCACCGGATTCCTCGACACCCGTACCGGCGCCGAGGTGACCACGCTGGAGGACTTCGCGGTCCGGCTCGGCGGCCGGCCCTACCGCAGCGCCGACGTCAACTTCTGGGGCGTCACGTTCGCGGACGACGACAACGTCTTCTACGCCACCATGTCCAGCGCCGGGAAGCGCTGGCTGGTCCGGGGCGACGCCGGCGCCCGGACCGTGACGACGGTACGGGAGAACGTCGAGTGCCCGTCGTTGTCGCCGGACGGCACCCGGATCGCGTTCAAGGAGGCGGTCGACGCGGACCCGGCGAAGGGCTGGCGGCTGTCCGTGCTCGATCTGCGCACCATGGGGGTGACCGCAACCGCCGAGCGCGCCAGCGTGGACGACCAGGCAGCCTGGCTGGACGGCGCGACGCTGGCCTACACGCTGCGCCAGGACGACGGCCGCCCGGACGTCTGGTCGGTGCCGGCCGACGGGACCGGCGATCCCCGGCTGCTGGTGCCGGGCGCGGAGTCGCCGTCCCCGCTGACCTGACGACCGGCCGACAGCAGCAGCCCGGCGGCGGCCAGGACCACCCCGGCGCCGGCCGCGTACCCGGGCAGCCCGGTGGGGATGCCCAGATGAACGGTGATGCCGAGGATCCGGGACAACCCCCACGGCAGCAGCGCCATCTGGTCGTTCCACACGGTCAGCGCGCGTTCCGCGCCGGCCCACGCGACCAGCCCGCCGAGCACCGCGAGCGGCATCCCGGCGGCGGCGAGCACCAGCCCGGCGGCGCGGCGGCGGGTCATGCCGTACCGGTCACGCAGCACCAGCGCGGTCGCCACGAACAGCCAGCAGAACGCCGCCACCGCCACGGTCAGGTAGACCGCCCGGCGGGCCGGCGCGGTCCAGAACACGAACCAGTAGCCGCCGGGGCCCCGCCCGGCCAGCACCGCCAGCAGCAGGGCGCTGCGCAGCACCGCCACCCCGCCGAGGACCGCCCATAGTGCGAACGGATCCCGGCGGCCCACCGCCAGCCGGGCGACAAGCGCGAACAGCGCCCACCCGCCGAGCGTGACCAGCAGGTGCGCGGGTGCGGCGAACCAGGTGAACACCAACCGGCTCGCCACCAGCACCACCGCCGGCACCAGCCAGACCAGCACCCGGTCCACCCGAGCCGCCGGCGTCGGCAACTCGGCCGGCCGCCACGGGCGCAGCGCGCCGCTCAGCAGCGCCCGCGCCGCCGCGCCGCCCGGTCCGCGCCCCCACAGGCCCCACCCCACCAGGGCCGCGACCAGGATCAGCAGCGCCCGCGCCGCCCAGGCCATCGCCGGGTCGCGGTCCGCCCGCTGTGCGCCGAGGTCGGCCGCCGTGAAGCGGTACGCCGGCAGGTCGAGGTTCCCGCCGTAGCGCTGCCGGTGGTGGTCGCGCGCCTCCCGGTAGGCGTCGGCGGCGGACCGCCAGCGCTTGTACGCGGCGTCGGCGCCGGTGTCGAGCCACTGCGCGTGCCGCAGCACCATGGTCCGGTACGCGCCGAGCGTCACGAACAGGTCCACCTGGTAGTCGAGCGTGTCGACGAACCGCTGCCGCAGGCCGGCGTCCCGCCACGTGGCCGGGTCGGTGCCGGCCACCAGGTCGCGCATCCGCCGGGCGGTCGCCACGGCCTCGTCGCCCTCGGCGACCGCCGCGTCCACCCGGTCGCGGGCGACCGCGTAGATGCTGTCGAGCGCGGCCGAGTCGCCGGTGACGATGTCCCACTCGAAGATCCACATCATCGGCGGCGGTTCCAGCCCGAGGGCCCGCACCGACGTGTCCGCGTACGGGCCGATGTAGAGACCGGTGGTGACCGCCGCCCGGGAAAGGGCCATCGCCTGCCCGATCGCCGCCACGGTGGCCGGGTCGGCGGAGTACGTCCGGTACGCCCACTCCGCGGTCACCTGGGCCGGGTCGGTGTCCGGGTTCCAGGCCAGCCGCGCCACCGCCGCCGTGTTCAGCTCGTAGAGCTGCCAGAAGCCGGTGCGCAGGTAGAGCGACATGGGCCCGGCGCGCAGCGGACCGCCGTCCTGGGTCCAGTTCCACACCCCCTCGACGCGCGGGTTGGCGGCGAGGAACGCGCGCAGCGCGTCGCGGTGCAGCGGACCGAGGTCGTTGGGCAGCGCGCCGAACCCCTCGAACTCGCGCCGGGCCTGGAACTCCACGATCCTGCGGTGTGCGCCGCCGAGCAGGGTGGTGTTCAGCGGCAGGTGGCTGTAGAAGTCCCCGAGCGTGTACTTGGTGGACACGATCAGGTGCGGGTCGTCGAACCCGCCCAGCACCTCTTCGTAGGACTCGGGGTTGGTGTGCAGGTCACCGACTGCGCCGACACCGACCGTCCAGGTCCGGAAGACGATCTCCTTGCCGGCTTGTGCCGCCGTGTCGAGCAGCGCCCGCAGCATGGCGCGTACGCCGGCGGGCGTGGTGACCGCGAGCTTCGACGTGTAGTCCCAGCCGCTGCCGGCGTAGACCTCGCCGCCCTCACCGACGCGGACCATCAGACCGGCGACGAACGGCATGCTCCCGAACAGCTCGGTCAGCCCGGCCCGGTAGACCGTCCAGAGGCGCGGGTCGGTCGGGTCGAGCCCGCCGACGGTCCGCTCCAGGTACCTCTCCAGCGGCGGCGAGACCGCGAGCATGTCGGTGAGCAGGAAGACCCGCAGGCCCATCTCGTCGGCGTACCGGAAGACCGGGCCGAACGCCGCGACCATCGCTCGCGCCCGGTCGACGTGCGGGTCCCCGGCCGGGTAGACCGCGTGCCCGTCGCCGACTCCGGCGAACGTGACGTACTCCAGGAAGCCCGGCACCACGACGCCGTTGTAGCCCCGCGCGACCGCGTGGTCGACGAACTGCCGGAACTGCGCGCCGATGCGGGCCACCGCGGCGGCGTCCACCCACGGCGCTCGGGGCAGCAGCGCCGGAGCGACCACGTCGGCGTTCAGGCTGTAGTCGTCGCCGGCCGCGAACGCCGCCGGGTCCGGCTCACGGCCGACCGAGCCGGCGTCGGTCAACCGCAGCCCCAGCCTGGGCGTGACCGGACGGCCCGCCTCCGCCGCCGGTAGCACCTCCGCGCCCGAGCGGATCCGGTCGGCCAGCCGGTAGAGCCCGGCCGTGACGCCCGCGAGGTCGCCGGTGACGGTCAGCGCGGCCCGGCCGGCGTCGATCCGGTACGACTCGGCGGCGCCGCCGGGCCGCAGGTCCGCCCGCAGCGTGGTCACCGTCGACATGCCGGCCCCGCCCGGGCTGTTGCTCGTGCCCGTGGGCGGCGCGGGCCGGTCCGGCGCGGTCCGGGTGACTGTGGGGCGGGGGCGGCCCCGTGCGGACAGCGCGTCTGCCACGGCCGCGGCGGCCTTGCGCGTGCGGACGTGGTCGGGCACCACAATCGAGGACAGCGGCGGCACCGCCGCGGCCGGCCGCGGCGGCGCTGCCACGGCTAGCTCCCGGGGCACGTCGGCAGGGGTGTGGCTCAGCCCCAACGCGTCGTCGACTCCCCAGGCCGCGCCCGCGCCGAGCACCAGCACCGCCATGACGGCGGCAACCATCCCGTACGGACGCCGAACCCGAGCCACGCTCGCATCGTAGTGCCGAACGCGCCCGACGCTCCCGGCCGATTTCGTCGATCCTGGACTTGTGGCGCCTCAGATGTCTTCGATGCGGATTTTGCCTGGTGCCACCACTCCATGATCGGCGGATCTGGTCGGGCGGTGCGACCGGACCGTGGCGCCCGGAGCGCTGACGGGTCAGCGGTCCCGGTCGAGGAAGTCCAGGGTGACCGCGGCGAACAGCGGCGACTGGTCGATGTCGTAGTGGGTCAGGCCGGGCAGGATCGCCAGCGCGTGCCCGCCCGCCGGCCGACCCTCACCGGCCCAGCCGCCGTCGCGCCGGCCGCCGTCGAGCAGCCCGAACACCTCGACGAAGTGGCTCGGCGGGGCCATGTCCGCGTCCGCGGCGACCACCAGCGTCGGCACCCGCAGGGCACGGACCTGCTCGGTCAGGTCGAAGTCCGTCCGCATCGCCTCGCCGATCTTGTCGAGCAGCCGGGGGAAGTCCTCCGGACGCGGCGCGACCCGCTGGTACAGCTCGTACATCGGGGTGTCCTTCATGTACTCGGCCGCCGCGGCATCGACCTGGCCCTGCTGCGCCAGCATCTCCGGGTACACCGCGTCGCGGCGGATGTGCGCGGACGCGGCGACCAGCCGGCGCACCTTGCCCGGGTGCCGGAAACCGGTGTGCAGGGCGACGCCGCCGCCGAGGGAGAAGCCGACCACGTCCGGCCGGTCCAGCCCGAGGTGGTCGATCAGCGCGGCGACGTCGTCGGCCATCAGCGCCATGTCGAGCGGCCGGTCCACGTCGGCGGTGCGGCCGTGCCCCTGCAGGTCCACCAGGATCACCCGGTGCTTCGCGGTGAGCGCGGGCAGGATCGGCGCGAACATCTCACCCGAGGTGAGACCGCCGTGCAGCAGGATCATCGGCCGGCCCTCGCCGTGCGTCTCGTAGTAGAGGTGGACGCCGTTCACGTCGGCGTACCGTCCCGGGGCGTGGGTCTCGTCGCGCTGCGCTGTGGTCATCGGTGCTCCTCGGACGTGGTGACCTGACGACTGTCGGACCGGGCGGGCGGGCCGGATTCATCGGTGCGAGCCCGCCGTGCTCGCGTTCACGCAGCATGTGGGCTAGTTTCAGCCAGGTGAGCGAGGTGGCGAGCGTCCCCGTCGAGGCGCAACTCGAGGCGTACCGGTCGGAGCTGACCGGCTACTGCTACCGGATGCTGGGTTCGGCCTTCGAGGCCGAGGACGCGGTGCAGGACACGTTCGTCCGGGCCTGGCGCAACTTCGACAGGTTCGAGGGGCGGTCCGCGCTGCGGACCTGGCTCTACCGGATCGCGACGAACGTCTGCCTCACCATGTCCACCAGCGCGCAGCGCCGGATCCGGCCGATGGACCTCGGCCCGGCGGGCAGCGGCACCGCCACCCACCCCGGTGAGCCGCGACCGGAGCAGATCTGGCTCGGCCCGGCGCCCGACGACCGGGTGCTGCCCGAGGTCGCCGACCCGGCCGAGGTGGTCGCCGGCCGGGAGTCGGTCCGGCTGGCGTTCGTCGCGGCGTTGCAGCACCTGCCGCCGAAGCAGCGGGCCGTGCTGATCCTGCGCGAGGTGCTGGCCTGGTCGGCCCAGGAGGTCGCCGACCTGCTCGACACGTCGGTGGCGAGCGTCAACAGCGCGCTGCAACGGGCGCGCGCCACGCTCGCCTCGGCCGACACCGAGGCCGACGTGCGCCGGCCGCTCGACAGCGAGCAGCAGGCACTGCTCGCCCGTTACGTGCGCGCCTTCGAGGCGTACGACCTGACGGCGCTCACCGCGCTGCTGCACGAGGACGCGACGCTGTCGATGCCGCCGCTGCCGCTGTGGCTGCGCGGGCCCGAGCACATCGCGGCGTGGATGTCCGGCACCGGTAGCGGCTGCCGCGGCTCCCGCCTGGTCGCGACCGCCGCCAACGGCATGCCCGCGTTCGGTCACTACCGGCGCGACCCGGACGGATCAGGCCACGTGCCCTGGGCGCTGATCGTGGTCGGCGTCTCCGGCGGCCGGATCACGTCGCTCAACAACTTCCTCGACGTCGACCGCCTGTTCCCGCTGTTCGGGCTGCCCGACCGGCTCGAGGAGGGCGCCGGCCAGCCCGAGCAGGCCCGCGAGCTCGCGTAGGTCGTCGCCCGCGCCGCGTACCTCCAGCCGCCAGCCGAACCGCCGGGCGGTCAGGCGCATCCGCGCCAGCACCTCGACCGTGACGAGGTCGGGCGCGGTCACCGCGGACACGTCGCACACCACCACGCCCCGGTCGCGGCCGCGCAGCGCCTCGGCCAGTTCGGCGCAGCGGGCCGCGATGTCCGCGCGGGTCGGTGTCCCGTCGGCCAGGCAGAGCATGTGCGTGATCACATGCATTGGACCGCCGTACGTCCCGGCTCTCATCGGTACGCGTGCGGCCCGCGCACCTTGCCTCGAACACCTTGTTGCAGGTAGTTACATCGACGTTAACTGCTATACCAATCATCGGTGCTCGGCTATATGATCCCGGTAGTTCACCCCGAAGCCTCACGAAGCCGCAGCTCCCGCACCCCTCGGGTCGAACTCCGCAAGCCAGGTGCCTCCGCAACGTCGTGCCTGGCGACCACCCGGCGTTGTGGTTCGGCCTGCCGGAAAGGTGGGAACGGATGACAGGGCTCCCGTCCTTGGTCATCGGCATCGCGTCCTCGTCGGCCGAGCGCCGGCAGCTCGCCCAACTGCTCGGCGGCACCGAGTCGTTCCTGATCGTCTCCAGTGCCCATCAGGCCCGCCGATTCCTCGACCTCGTGCGCCGGCCCGCGCTGGCCCCGGCGCCGCCCCCGCCCTCCGCCGACGAGACGCCGGCCGAGCCGTCCGGGCGGGAGCTGGCCGTCGACTCCGACCGGCGGGTGCTGCGCTGGCGGGAGCGGGAGATCGGGTTGACGCCGCTGGAGCACGACCTGCTCGTCTGCCTCACCGGTACGCCCGGCCAGGTGTGGCCGTACGCCCGACTGCACCGGGCGGTGTGGGGCAACGACCACCTCGGCCGGGGCTCGGACATGCACTCCGTGGTCCGCCGGATCCGGCACAAGCTCGGCCGCCTGGACGCCCCCGCCACGATCCACGCGGTGAGAGGCGTAGGTTTCCGCCTCACCCCGTAACCCCGCCCCGCCCCGCCGCCCCGCCCCGGCGATCTTGCAGTTCCGGCCCTCGGGATACCCCTTTGGCGCGCTTTGCCAGGGCCGAAAGCGCAAGATCACGCCGCACAGGGGTGAGTGCGGCGGGAGTGGAACGTGAGGGGTGTGTCGAGGGCGGTTTGACACCCGTGATGTTCCACTCGGGCCTGCCCGCCGCTCGCAGCTCGTGGGCCGGTACGGGCTGGAGATCCTGGTTCGGCTGGCTGCTGCCTCGGCTGCCTCCCGCCCCGCGAGATTGGCGTTCCGTATGATGGGAGGGTCGAGGATCTTGGTAGGAAAGGGCCCTATGGGGGCCGTTTGGTACCAAAATCTCTCCGGGAGCCGATTGACAACCCTCACTCACTGATCGACAAGAGTGGGACGGCCCGCCCGGTGTTGTGCGCCGGGCGGGCCGTCCTCGTCGGGTGCTGGGTCAGCAGCGGGTGGGGGAGAGGGTGAAGTCCTCAACGGTGGGCGTGCTGCTGTTGATCTTCGTCTGGCGCGTCTGGGGCTTCCAGCCGTCCTTCGCGACGATCAGCGTCAGCGGGTTGTTGCGCCGGTCCATCCAGTAGGCGTATCGGCCCTCGGCGTCGGTGGTGAAGGTGTACGAGTTCGCCCAGGAGTCGACCTGCACGGTCACGCCCGCCAGCGGCGCGGTGGCGCCCTGGCAGCTCTTGCCGGAGACCGTGCCGGACAGCTTGCCCCAGGTGGTCGGCGGCTGCGCGATCATGGTGACCGCCACCGGCTCCACCGTGTACGGGGTGTTCTCCTTGATCACCACGGACGCGGAGTACGTGCCGGGCTGGTCGACGTTCGCGGTCATGCCGACCGTGACGGTGACCTTCTCACCCGGCGCCAGCGTGACCTTGGACTTGTCGACGGTCAGCCAGCTCACGTCCGCAGAGCCCTCGGCGCACTCGCCGAAGCCGGGCAGGACCTCGCTGTCCTTGGTGGCCGTGAAGCCGCCCGACGAACCGCCGATCTTGTAGAACCCGCAGGCCGCGCCACCCCGGTAGCGGGGGGTGTTGGCGTTGGGCAGGTTGGCCCACGAGCCGGTCGCCGGGTCGAACGCGAAGCCGGCGTTGGTGATGGCGCCGCCCTGCGACCCGCCGACGACCAGGAGCTTGCCGTTGGCCACCGCGTACGAGGCGGCCCAGCTGTCGGCCGGCGCGTCCGGGATGGCGGTCCAGGCGCCGGCGCCCGGGTCGAAGGCGTAACCGGCCTTCTGCGAGACCGTCCCGTCGTTGCCGCCGGTGCAGTAGACGGTGCCGTCGATCCCGCCGCAGGACAGGAACGCCACCGACTTCGGGTACGCCGGCAGCGTCTCCCAGGCGTCGGCGCCCGGGTCGTACCGGACCACCGAGTTGGCCATCGGCGTGCAGCTCGCGGTGGTGCAGCCGCCGATCGCGTACAGCTTGCCGCCCGCGACCGCCTGGCCGGCCGCCGCGCGCGGCGCCGGATTGTCGGCCTTGCGGGTCCAGGTGTTCGCCGCCGGGTCGTACGAGAAGGTGGCGGCGTCCGGTCCGGCGGCGCCCCAGCCACCGGTGGCGATGATCTTGCCGTCGATCACGCCCACAGTCATGGCGTTGCGCGCGCCGGGCAGGTCGGCGATGCCGGTCCACGCCTGGGTGATCGGGTCGTACCTGTAGTTCTTGGCGCTCGACGTGGTGCCGTCGCCACCGGCGATGGAGTAGACGGTGCCGTCGACGTTGACGACCCGGTTGTCCATCACGTTCGCCGGGTAGCCCGGGATGGTGGTCCAGGGGTCCGCCTGCGGTGCGGCGGCGGCGATCGCGTTCGACGACTTGCCCGACGAGCGGGCCGCGAGCGACGTGGCGGCGGTCAGCCGCTGGACCGGCGCACCGGTGGAGCCGAGCAGTTGCTGCTCGGACAGGGTGGAGCCGTCGGCCCGTTGCAGCACGAACCCGCCGTCGCGCTCACTGAACTCGGCGGTGACCGGGGCCCCGCCGGTGTTGGTGACGGTGAACGTCTTGCTGACCTTCCCGCTGGGCATCCGGACCGTGCCGGTGATCGACGTCGGCTTCACCGACAGCCGGCCGGCGGCGAGCCGGAAGTTGGCCGCGGTGGCCCAGTCCTCCTCGACCGTGACCTGCTTGGTCTGGCTCACGTAGTTCCCGGCACTGGCGGTGAACGGGTGCCTCCCGGTCAGCGACGAGAACATCCAGTAGAAGCCGTCGGGCAGTTCGGTGTCGTCGGGCGTGGCGACTGTGGTGGCCTTCTCCGCCGGGCGGTCCTTGCTGGTCACCGTCGCGCCGTTGACATAGCCGTTGTCGTTGGCGTCCCGGACGTGGCCGAGGACCAGGCCGCCCTTGACCGGCTTGCAGACGAGCTTGCTGCCGATGAGGACGTTGTCGACCTGCCACCACCATTCCCAGCTCGCCTCGTAGTAGTGGAAGCGCACCTGCACCTGCGACTGGCCGGCCGCCTGCGGGATCGGCACCTCGGTCACCCTCGGACCGCGTACGTCGGCGGCCTGGCGGAGCACGTTGCTCCACGTGGCACCGCCGTCCAGGCTCAGGTCGACGTCCGCGCGGTCGCTGTTGAGCCAGTTGTAGTCCTGGTTGAACCGGATCACCGGCGCGGTCACGCCGGTCAGGTCGACCACCGGGCTGACCAGCGACGTGTCCTGCCGCCCGCCGCTGCCGTAGTTGTCGCTGTCGATGATGGCGAAGTTGCCGCTGCCGCCGGTCAGGTTGCCGCGCTCACCGGCGTCGGCGAACTCCCAGACCTGGCCGCTGCCGGCGTTGTCCACCACGGTCCAGCCGTCCGGCACACCCGTGCCGTCGAACGTCTCGTACTCGCCGTCGGAGCTGACCGTGTAGCCGGGGGCGGTGGCGCACGCCTCCGGGTTCGCCTCCACCGCGATGTCAGCGGTCACGTTGCCCGTGCCGACGGTGACCTCCTCGGTGGTGGTCAGGTAGCCCGCGTACTGCGGCTCGACGGTGAGCCGGTACGTCGTCCCGGACGGCAGCGACAGGCTGTAGCGGCCGGTCGACGGCGTGGTGTAGTCGGAGATCGGCGTGCCCTCGACGCTCACCTTCGCGTACAGCGGCCAGCCGTGCCCGGACCCGTCGGTGACCTGCCCGCTGACCGTGACGCTCGCTACCGCGGTGAGCGCCACGTCGAGCGTGGTGGTCGTGTTCGCGGTGATCGTCGCCGGCAGCGTGCGGGTCGCGTACCCGAACGCCGAGACGACCACCTGGTAGTCACCGGCCGGCAGGAGCGAGGAGTACGTCCCGTCCGCGCCGGTGGTCAGCGTGCGGTCCGCCGCGCCGGTCAGGGTGACAGTCGCGCCGGCGACCCCGGCCCCGGTGGCGGCGTCGGTGACCTTGCCGGCCAGCGTGCCGTTGTCCCCGATCGGGGCGGCGGCGAGCAGCGCGAGCGCGTCCAGCCGGCCCTCGCCGTAGACGTTGTTGTCGTCGGTGGTGCCGCCGCACTGCGCGTCGGCCTTGTCGATCGCCGTGTCGTTGAGCAGCGCGCGGGTGGCCGTGACGTCGCCGACCAGGGTGGGCGCCGCCGACCAGAGCAGCGCGATCGCGCCGGCCAGGTGCGGCGCCGCCATCGAGGTGCCGCTGATGCTGGCGTACGAGTTGGTCGGCACGCTGGAGCGCACGTTCACACCCGGCGCCGAGATGTTCGGCTTGATCTCGCCGTTCTGCCCGGTGCCCCGCGACGAGAAGCTGGCGATGTTGTTGTTGACGTCGTACGCGCCGGCCGAGTAGTTGCTCGCCAGGCTGCCCGGTGAGCCGCTGGTCTGGCAGGACGGGCCGTTGTTGCCGTTGGACCACACGCCGAAGATGCCGGAGGCGGTCCACGCGTTCGTGACGTCCTCCATGAACGGCTCGTTGGACGGCGCCGTGGTGCCCCACGAGTTGTTGATGATGTTCGGCCGCTTGCTCGCGTCCGGGTTCTGCCCGTCGAGGTCGGTGGGCTCCAGCATCCACTGCCCGGAGGAGATCAGCGCGGCGTCGGTCGGGCAGCACCCGTTCGCGGCGATCCACTTGACCTCGGGGGCGACACCGATCTGGTTGGCCCCGTCGGCGCCGGCCATGGTGCCCATGGTGTGCGTGCCGTGGCCGTCGGAGTCGCACGGCGCGGTGGCGCAGTCGCCGGCCGCGTCGAACCAGTTGTAGTCGTGGTCGAAGGTGCCGTCACCGTTGTTGCCCCGGTAGGCGTTGACCAGCGCCGGGTGGTCGAATTGGACGCCGCTGTCGATGCTCGCCACGGTGATCCCGGCGCCCTTGACGCCGTACTGGGACCAGACGTCGTCGGCGTTGATGTTGGCGATGCCCCACTCCAGGGCGTTCGCCGACTTCTCGTCGGTACCAGGGGTGGTCTCCGGCAGCTTGTACTCCACCGGCGCGTACAGGCCGTCCACCTCGGAGTGGGCGGCGAAGTTCTGCGCCATGGCCAGTGAGCCGTCGGTGACCTTGATGGCGTTCGTCGCCCAGAAGGTCTGGTACTTCGTGCCCGAGCGGTCCAGCTCGGCGCGGATCTTCGACTGGCTGTCGGCGGCGGTCTTCTTCAGCGCCGCCGCGACGGCGGCGCCGCGCTCGTTCCAGTCCTTGATCGCGGAAGCTTTGCTCAGGTCCGCCTTGGCGCCGAAGTGGATCCAGAAGTCGCCCTCGCTCTTGCCCTGGAGCTGGCGGGTGAGTTCGGGACGGATCTTGTCGCCGGCCGACGCGCCCGTCTCCGCCTGTGCCGCCGTGCCGGTCGCGGCCAGCGCGGTGGCGGCGAGCACCAGGGCGGCGCCCGCGCTCACCAGCCGCCGGGCCGGGCCCCATCTGTGTGGACGTCTCAGCATCGGTGCTGCCTCCTGTTCCGATGACCCGCGGATGATCGAGCCATGGCAGAAGGGCCAGGAGATGTGCTCTCCCGACTGCTAGACCGGTGTGAAAAGAACCCCCCAGGCCCCCTGGGCGCCGTGCGGGTCTGCGCCGGACGCCTGAGTGGACACTATGATCGACAGTAAGGAACGATCAATGACCGTACGTGAGCAACATGTCACCAACAGGCCCCCGGATCGGGTGGCCTGTTGACAGTTTCTGTCACGGTGGGGCGCGGTGACGACTGACGGCACGAACGCGGCGAACTCCGGCACCGACCCGTCGGAGCGCCCCTTCTCGCTCGTCATCGGGGTGACGTCGTCCCCGGCCGAGCGGCTGCGGCTGACCGAGCTGCTGGACGGCGTCGCGCCCCTTCTGATGGTCGCCGATCTGGACGAGCTGCGCGAGTTGATCACGGAAGGGCCGGCCCCGGCCGACGCGCCGGCCCCGCCCGTACCCCCGGCGAAGCCCGCGCCGGACGGCGCGCTGGTGATCGACGCGGCCCGGTCGAGCGCCCGGTGGGGCATCCGGGAGACCGCCCTGACGCGCCTGGAGCGCGACCTGCTCACCTGCCTGACCGCCGAGCCGGTACGGGTGTGGAGCTACGCCGAACTGCACCACGCGGTCTGGCACGACGCACCGACGCACGGCCGGGCCGACGTGCAGTCCCTGGTGAAGCGGTTGCGCCGTAAACTCGACGAACTGGGCACCGGCGTCACCATCGCGGCGGTACGCGGCGTCGGCCTGCGGCTCACCGACCACCGCCACCCCCGGGTACGGGGCGACTGACCGTACGTCCACTGTGAAGGGATGGCATTGGCACCCTGGCGCTGGCTCCTGGCGGATCAGGTCGGACCGCATTTCCTCGACGACGACACGCAGCCCGTCCTGCTGGTGGAGGCCCGGTCGCTGTTCGCCGCCCGGCCGATGCACCGGCAGAAGGCACACCTGATCCTGTCCACGCTGCGGCACCGCGCCGCCGAACTCGGCGACCGGGCGCGGCTGGTGCGGGCCGGCACGTTCCGCGCCGCGCTCACCGGGCTGGACGAGCCGGTCGAGGTGGTGCACCCGGCGTCCCGGGCGGCGCTGGCGTTCGCCCGTACCGTGGACGGGCTGACCGTGCTGCCGCCGCGCGGATTCGTCACCGACCGCGCCGACTTCGCCGCCTGGGCCGACCGGCGGCGCGGCCGGCTGCGGATGGACGACTTCTACCGGTACGCCCGCGAGCGTCACGACGTGCTGCGCGACCTGCCCGCGCCCGCCCGCCGTCCCCGCGCCCGGACCCCTGTCGACGTGCCGCCGCCCCCGCCGATCGTCGAGGACGACATCGACGCGCAGGTCCGCCGGGACCTGGACCGCTGGGCGGACGAGGGGATCCGGTTCACCGGCCGGGACGGGCCGCGCCGCCACCCGGCCACGCACGCCGAGGCGCAGGCCCGGCTCACGCACTTCCTGACCCACCGGCTGCCGGCGTACGCCGACACCCACGACCTGCTCCGCGACGGCGACCGGCTGCTCGCGTACAGCGCGCTGTCGTCTGCGTTCAACAGCGGCCTGCTCGACCCGGAACCGGCGATCCGGGCCGCCGAGCGCGCCGCCCGGGACGGCGCCGCGCCACCCGCGGCGGTGCACCGGTTCGTGCGCGGCCTGTTCGGCTGGCGCGAGTTCCTGTGGCAGCTCTACTGGTACTTCGCGCCGCAGTTCCGGGGCGCCGGCTGGCTCGCCGCGACCCAGCCGCTGCCGGAGTGGTTCGACCGGCTCGACGCCGACGCGGTGGAGGCCCGCTGCCTGGCCGACGTGCTCGCGGGCGTCCGGGACACCGGCTGGGCGCACCACACCGCCCGGCTGACCGTACTCGGCAACTACGGCCTGCAACGCGGCTGGCGTCCCGCCGAGCTGGCCGACTGGTTCCGGCGCAGCTTCGTCGACGGCGCGGACTGGGTCATGAACGCCACAGTCATCGGCATGAGCCAGTACGCCGACCTGGCCCGCGTCGACACCCGGCCGTGGGCGTTCGACGGGACGCACATGGACCGGATCGGCGACCACTGCGCCGGCTGCCGGTACGAACCCGACGTGGCGCTCGGCGACACGGCGTGCCCGTACACGGGCGGTTTCGAGGCGTTCTGGCACCGCAACCGGGAGCGGCTCGCGGCCGACCCGACGCTGTCGGCGGCGCTCGCCGGGCGCGACGACCCGCAGCGGCGCGACGCGGTGCTGGCGCAGGAGGACAAGCGCGGCAGCGAGGCGCCCTGAGGCCCGCCGGGACGATGGTGTCCCGGACCGGACGGCACGCACGGCCGGACGGTGACAGCCGGTGACCCGATCGGCGGAGCCGCACCGCCGGTGTGGCCGAAATTGATGGCGACCGGTCGATTACCGGTGCGGCACGTATCGCGAGAAGTCCTTGCCTCCTACGGTGGCGTCCGGCACGCGGACGGAGGGGACCCGGGAATCACCCGAGGGGGCCGTCCCGGCGGACAGGGAGAGTTGTCTCGATGCGAGTTTGGCTTCGCGCGGTGGCGGCCGTCGCCGCCGGCGCGACAGTGGTGGCGGGAGTGCCGGCGGTGGCCGCCACCGTCACCGTGCGGGACGCCGGCGTGGCCGGCCACACCGGCGCACAGGCGACGGGAAGCAGCGCCGCGCTCGGCGCCGCGCGTACCACCGCGACCCGTGCGCTGGCCACCCCCGGGGACACCCGGCTGATGCCGGCCACGCCCCGCACCGACACGCCGCGGATCACCAACGGCGAGATCACCGACATCGAGGTGATCGGCAACCGCGTCTTCATCGCCGGCACGTTCACCTCGATCGCCAACGTCGGCGGATCAGCGATCGCGCAGCGGTCCCTGGCGTCGTACAACCTGGACACCGGCAAGGTGGACACCGGGTTCAAGCCGGTCATCGACGGGGCGGTCGCCGCGGTGGAGGCGTCGCCGGACGGCTCGTCGCTCTACATCGCCGGCTCGTTCAACACCATCAACGGCGTCACCAAGCGCAAGATCGCCCGGCTGAACCCGGCCACCGGCGCGCCGGTCGCCGCGTTCACCGCCACCGCCAACTCGCGGGCCACCGCGCTCGCCGTGAGCGGAAACACCGTCTACGTCGGCGGCCAGTTCGCCACCGTCAACGGGGTCGGCCGCAGCGGCCTGGCCGCGCTCAACCCCACCACCGGCGCCGTCGACACCGGATTCAACCTGCCGGTCACCGGCGGCATCGGCGTCGGCGGCATGCTCACCGTGCAGCAGCTCAAACTCACCCACGACCGCAGCAAGCTGCTGGTCGTGCACACCGGCCGCCAGATCGCCGGCCAGGACCGCTACGGCGTGGCGCTCATCGGCACGGCGAGCAAGGCGCTGCTGCCCTGGCGTACCCGGCTGTGGGAGGACAACCTGTCCTTCGTCGGCGGCATCCAGCGGGTCTTCGCCGGCGACATCGCGCCGGACGACTCGTACTTCGTGGTCACCAGCGGCTCCGGTGGCGACCGCCCGCCGATCAACGACACCGCCATCGCATACCCGCTGACCGGAAACGACCACGTCGAGCCGCTCTGGATCTCCCGGCACTTCGACAGCATCTACTCGGTCGCGATCACCGACACCGCCGTCTACGTCGGCGGGCACTTCAGCTGGCAGGAGTCGCCCACCTCGAACGTGCCGTGGCCCGGCCTGGACAACGTCGGCTACGGCACCGGCCAGGGGCTCAGCGGCTACGGCCTCGGCGACCAGGTGGTCCGCCGTGACCACCTCGGCGCGCTGGACCCGCTCACCGGCACCGCGCTGGAGTGGAACCCCGGATCCAACTCGTACGAGGGCGAGAAGGCGATGCTCGCCACCTCGCGCGGCCTGCTCGTCGGCGGTGACGGCAACGTCAAGGGCGGCAAGACCACCGGCCGGGTCGCCTTCTTCGACCTGTCCAAGCAGCCCGCGCCCGCGGCGCTGGACACCACTGTCACCACGCCGATCGAGGGCGCGGTGAAGCCGGCCGGCGAGTCGTTCACGATCAGCGGCCAGGCGCTCGCCCCGGCCGGCGTGGCCCGCGTCCAGCTGGAGATCCAGGACCGCAACAGCGGCAAGTACCTCCAGGCCGACCTGACCACCTGGGGCGCGTTCAAGGCGATCAACACGACGGTGGCCGCGCCGAACGCCACCTCCACCACGTGGAGCCTGCCGGTGACGCTGCCGGCCGGCGTCTACCAGTTGCAGGCGAAGACGTTCGACCGCAAGGGAGCCGGCGACACCACGAAGGCGGTCAAGAAGATCGAGGCGTTCCGCTTCGACGACCTGCCGCCGACGACCCGGATCAGCGCGCCGGCGGCCGGCCTGCTCGCCACGCAGACGTTCGTGGCCTCCGGCACCGCCACCGACGACAAGGGCGTCAACTCGCTCATCTACTCGTTCCGCACCTCCGACAACCGGTACCTCCAGGACGACGGCACCGTCGCCGCCGTCTACAACACCTTCCGCGGTGAGCCGGACGTGATCGGCGCGACGTCCACCACCTGGCAGTACGAGGTCACACTGCCGATCGAGGGACAGTGGAGGATGACCGCCACCGCCGTCGACACGACCGGGCAGAGCGACCTGCGTGGCGACACCCGCGACTGGACCGTCTCCGCCAACGGCGTACCGCCGACCGTGGCGATCACCTCGCCGGTGGCGATGACCCCGCCGGGCAACGCCGTGCCGTTCACCGTCGCGCCCGGGGGCGCCGTGACGTTCGCCGGGACGGCGAGCGACGACGACGCCCTGAAGTCGGTCGAGATCTACCTGCGCAACAACACCACCCGCGAGGCGCTCGCCAGCGACGGCACGTGGGGCGCCGACTCGGTCGCCGGCTACCACCGGATCTCCCCGACCAATCTCGACGCCGCGACGTTCGACTGGTCGTTCACCACGGTGCCGCTCACCCCGGGCGTCTACGACTTCCGGGTACGGGCGACCGACAAGCTCGGCCTGACCACGTCCAGCAGCAACATGGGCCGGCTCACCGTCACCGCCCAGGTGCCCGGCGACGCCTTCCCGAACGGGCTGCTCAGCTTCACCGGCACCAACCAGGACATCGACCAGCTGCACCTGGACCTGGCCGGCACCGCCACCGACGACAAGGGGGTCCGGGCGGTCCGGATCGCGCTGCGCGACCTGGACACCGGCCGGTACGTGCAGCCCGACGGCACCATGGCCGCCGCGTTCGCCACAGTCGACGCGACGCTCGCCGCGCCCGGCGCGACAAGCACGGCGTTCACGCTCCCGATCGACCTGCCCACCCGGGGCACGTACAGCGTCGAGGCGTGGGCCGTGGACACCGCCGGTCAGCAGGACAACTCGACCAGCGGCGCCACCGCCCGCTACCTGGTCTACCCGGGTGACACCGACCCGACGCTGGAGCCGAGCATCACGCCGGTCGAGGGTGAGGCGTACACCGGCGGCCGGATCGTGATCACCGGCCGCGCGGTGGACGACGGCGGGATGCAGAAGGTCGAGGTGCAGATCGGCAACAGCGCCGGGCAGGGCATGAACTCGGCCGGCACGTTCGGCCGCGCGGGCGCGCCGACCAGCTGGCCGTGGATCGGCACGTTCCTCACCAGCCCGGGCTCGCCGGGGTCGAACTTCGCGTACACGTCGCCGGTGATCCCGGCCGGCACGTACACGGTGACGATCCGCGGCATGGACAACCGGGGGCAGTACCAGCAGCCGCCCCGTACCGTCACGGTGACCGTCACCGACTGATCGGGCCGCCTCGCGGGCCGGTCCGCGCCGGGTCTCCCGGCCGGGCCGGCCCGTGCCCGTTCAGGGACGGATCAGGCACATCCCGGCGTTTGCCGGCCGGTCCATCGTGGCCAGCGCGTCAGGCGCGGCAGCCAGGTCGATCGTTCCGGTGACCAGCTCGGCCGGGCGCAGCACCCCGGCGGTGACCAGCCGCAGCATCTCCGGATACGCGTGCGCCGGCATACCGTGGCTGCCCCGCAGCTCCAGCTCGTGCGCGATCACCAGGTCCATCGGCAGCGCGGGCCGGCCCTGCGCGGCGGGCAGCAGCCCGACCTGCACGTGCCGGCCGCGCCGCCGCAGGCCCTCGATCGACGCCACGCAGGTGGCGTGACTGCCGAACGCGTCCAGCGACAGGTGGGCGCCCCCGCCGGTGGCCTCCCGGATCGCGGCGGCCACCTCGCCGGGACCGTCCAGCGGGCCCGCGTCCAGGCAGACGGCGGCGCCGCTGCGGCGGGCCAGCTCCAGCGCGGCCGGTGAGACGTCCACCGCCACCACCCGCGCGCCGCTCGCCGCCGCGACCATGACCGCGGACAGGCCGACGCCGCCGCAGCCGTGCACGGCCACCCACTCGCCCGCCGCCACCCGGCCCTGCGAGACGACGGCCCGGAACGCGGTGGCGAAGCGGCAGCCGAGCGCGGCGGCGGCCGCCTCGTCGAGCTCGTCCGGCAGCCGGACCAGGTTGACGTCGGCGTGCCGCACCGCGACCAGCTCGGCGAACGAGCCCCACCCGGTGAAGCCCGGCTGGGTCTGCCGCTCGCAGACCTGCTGGTCGCCGGCCAGGCAGGACGGGCATCGCCCGCACGCGCAGACGAACGGCGCGGTCACCCGGTCGCCGGGCCGCCAGCCGCTGACGTCCGCGCCGGCCGCCACGACGACACCGGCGAACTCGTGCCCCGGTACGTGCGGCAGGCGGATGTCCGGGTCGTGGCCCTGCCAGCCGTGCCAGTCACTGCGGCACAGGCCGGTCGCGCCGACCCGGACGACCACGCCGTCCGGCGCCGGCGCCGGGTCGTCCACCTCCCGGACCTCCGGCCGCACCCCGAACCGCTCGAACACCACCGCATGCATACCCCCGATCCTCACACCCCCGCCGGCCCCGCCCCCGCCCGCTCTTCGCGATCTTGCACTTGCGGCCCGGTAGATGCCGGGAATATCCCTTCTGCCCGGGCCGAAAGTGCAAGATCGCCGCTGTCGGGGTCGTCCGCTCGCCCCCGGATGGGTCGCGCCTCCCGTCAGTCGGGAGTCGCGGAGCGCATTCTGAGATGCCGGTAGATCTTGGTAGGAAATGTCCCCTACAGAGGCCATTCCTACCAAGATCTGCGGGTGGGCCGGGGGACATGGCCGGCCGGCGGCCGCTGTCGGACACGTCGTTGACCAGGAAGTGGGAGGTCAGGTGACCGCCCGGCGACCAGTCCTACCGTCACACGCGGTGGAACCCGCACTGGGCTCAGAACAGCGTGGCCGGACCGACCGGCTCCGGCTCGGGCAGCGGCGCGAGCCCGGGCACGCGCTCGCGGACCTGATCGTGGAAGCGGCGGGCCAGCTCGGGCGCGTCGGCGTTGTCCGGCGTGTGCACGAACACGGTCGGCGAGCGGCCCTCCCGGAGCCAGCCGGTGACCACGTCCAGCCACGGCTGCCAGCCCTCGACGGTGCGGGCGGGGTCGTCCCGGCCGAGGTAGCGCACGATCGGCCGGTCGGTCAGCACCCGGGTACGCAGCGGCAGGCGCGGCTTGCGCGTCCACGCCTCCCGCTCCGCGTCGCTGGTCGGCGGCGTCCGGAAGAACGCCGTGGTGTCGAACGGGATCCACTCCGCGCCGGCCCGGTGCAGCGTCGCCTCCAGCTCGCGGACCGCACCGGTCTCGGTGAAGAAGGCGGGGTGGCGAACCTCGACGGCGTACCTGTGGGTGGCGGGCAGCGTGCGCAGGAACCGGTCGAGGTCGGGCACGTCACCGGGGCCGAACGAGCCGGGCAACTGGATCCAGAGCGCGTCCGCCCGCGGACCGAGCGGCTCCATCGCGTGCAGGAACGCCCGCAGTTCCGTCTCGCCGCCGGTGAGCCGGCGCTCGTGCGTGACCACCTTCGGCAGCTTCGGCAGGAGACGGAAGCCCGGGCCGGTCTGCTCGGCCCAGGACGCCACCGTCTCCCGGGCCGGCGTCGCGTAGAACGTGGTGTTGCCCTCCACGGCGTCGCACCACCCGGCGTACGCGCGCAGCCGCTCGTGCGCGGGCAGTGGATGCGGCAGGAAGCGGCCGGACCAGGACTTGTGCGTCCACATCGCACACCCGACGTGCAGGCGCATCCGTTGCCTCCCTGACTGCGCCGGACGCCGGCCGCCCGCGCCGCGCCCCACCGTAGCCGGGGCCGCTGACGCGCAGGATTGGGCCGGGCCCCGCGCGGGCAGGAGAACGTCATGGTGACCGACGGACCGGGCCTGCGGCTGTGCCAGGTGGTGCTGGACTGCACCGACGCACGCGCCCTGGCCGAGTTCTACCGCGTACTGCTGGGCCTGGTCTACCGGCCCGGTGACGAGCCCCCGGCCGCCGGGGAACCGGACGAGCGCGGCCGGGACTGGCTGGTGCTGCGGACCGCGGAGGGCGTGCCGCAACTGGCCTTCCAGCAGGTCGACCGGCTGCCGGAGGTGACCTGGCCGGAGGGCGAGGTGCCGCAGCAGCTGCACCTCGACCTGACCGTGCCGTCCGTGACCGAGCTGGACCGGCAGCACGAGCGGGTGCTCGCGCTGGGTGGGCGGCTGCTGCGGGACCGGTCAGACGACCCGGACGAGCCGCTCCGGGTGTACGCCGACCCGGCCGGCCACCCGTTCTGCGTCTTCGTCGGCTGAGGCCGGGCGGGCACGGGTCACCGGCCCGGCCGCCCTACGGCCGTTCCACCCGTACCGGGTCGCCGCGGACCAGCTCGTCGTGGATCCGCCAGCGGGCGTCGACACCCGCGCGCCGGGCCGCCTCGTCGTCGGCGGCGATCCGCTGCCGCAGCAGCTCGGCGGCGATACGGCGATTGAGGTGCAGGTGCCGTTCGGTGTCGACCACGACGGTCCGGCCCGACGGGCGGTGCGTAGCCCGGACGGCGGTGCTCGCCTTGTTGCGGTGCTGGCCGCCCGGCCCGCCGGTGCGGCACGGCACGAACTCGACGTCGGCCTCGTGGAACGGCGTGACCACCACGTTGGTCCGGCACGTCCGCGAGGTGACGTACCAGTTCTTCCGTCCGTGCCCCGTCCGGTACGGGCTGGGCGCCTGCCAGCAGAGCGTGCCGGTCCACCCGGCCGCGAACGCCTCCGCCCCGGCACCGGTGATCCGGACCAGCACCGACCGGTAGGTGCCGGCCCGGTCGCCGGGCACCGTCTCGACCCGTTCGGTACGCAGGCCCCGCCGGGCCGCCGCACCCTCCAGGCGGGACAGCAGCCGGGCCAGTGCCCACGCGCACTCGGCCGGTCCGCGCCCGGCGGACAGCAGCAGCTCGGTCACCGGCGGCCCTTCCGGCGCTCGTCCCGGCGGCCCAGGTCCGGCGTCTTGTACGTGACCAGCGGAACCGTGGTGGCGATCGGCGTGGCGAGATCGTGCGCCACCAGGTCGCCGATCACCTGCTCGATGCGTTTGTACGCGGTGGGCGCCTCCTCGAACAGCAACTGCCGGTCGCCGCACACCACGATCGAGCCGACCGGCGTCCGGCGCAGCTCCTCGACCGTGTGCTTGGCCCGGCCCCGGCGCAGCGCGTCGGCGCGGGACATCTTGCGTCCGGCGCCGTGCGCCACCGAGTAGCCGGCGTCCGGCCCGGCGTGCGCCGCCACCAGGTAGGAGGGTGTGCCACGGGTGCCGGCGATCAGCACGTCCCGGCCGTCGCCCGGCGCCGCGCCCCTGCGGTGCAGGTAGCGCCCGTCGCGGATCTCGACCAGGTTGTGGCACTGGTCGACGACCGGCTCGGTGGGTTCGGCGCCGAGCGCGTACGCGACCCGTGCGGCCAGCAGCCGCCGGTTGAGCGAACCCCACCGCACGGCCGTGTCGTGCCGGGCCAGGTAGGCGTCCGGGTCGGGCGCGGGACCGGCGCCGTGCGTCTCGGTGTGCTCGCGCAGGATCCGCTCGCCCAGCCCGCGCGACCCGGAGTGCACCACGAGCACCAGGTCACCGGCGTCCAGCCCGAGCCGTGCGGCGTGCTCCGGCGCGAGGAGCGGCCCGACGCGGGCCAGCTCGACGAAGTGGTTGCCGCGCCCGACCGTGCCGAGCCCGTCGAGGTGACCGCCCGGCACGTCGCCGTCGAGCACCGACCAGGCCGGGTCGTCGGCGTCCGGGTCGAGCGCCCGGTCCAGGTCGGGGAACCGGGCCGCGAGCCGCTCCGGTACGACCCGGCGCAGCGCGATCGGGAACACCGCGATGCCGCACCCGATGTCGGAGCCGACGAGGAACGGGTAGAGCACCGTCGAGGACATCGCGGCGCCGATCGGGGCGCCCTTGCCGGGGTGCAGGTCCGGCATGGCGGCCACGTGCGCCATGCCGTCCAGGGCGGCGACCTGGCGGCACTGGTCGAGCGCGGCGGACTCGATCCAGCTACCGGGGGAGGAGAAGACGGAGACGGTGGCGGGCACGACGGCCCGCCCGGAGGGGGGCGCGGACACAGACGCTCGTTTCTGCGGAAAGAGAGGCGGGAGACGGCAGGCGGCGAGGGCCTGCGGGCGGGGATGCGATCCGTCAGAACGTCATGCCGATCACCTTCTCGGAAGCAGGCGCGGGCCGGCAACCGACTTTCGACCCGCCGGAGCGCCCGCGTCGACATCGGGTGACCCGATCCATAGACTCCGGTCGTTCTGGTACCACGAGTCCAGGGAGGACCACCGTGTCGAGCGAGACCCGAACGCACGCCGCCCTACCCCTGCTGGCCCGCCTCGCCGGGGTGAGCGTGGCCGCCGCCACGATCGTCGCCGCCGCAGGTGTCGCCGCGACCGCGGCGCCCGCCGCCGACCCCGCGCCGACCAAGGGGCCGTGCGCGTACACGCCCACGCCGGACGAGCCGGCCGCCCGGCCGGTACCGCTGCCGCCGGACCCGCGGCGGACGCCGGACCGGGGCACGGTGCGGGTCACGCTGCGCACCAACCAGGGGCCGATCGGGCTGACGCTGGACCGCGAGCAGGCGCCGTGCACGGTGCAGAGCTTCCTGCACCTGGTCCGGAAGCGCTTCTACGACCGGACGCCCTGCCACCGGCTCACCGCGTACCCGACGCTGACGGTCCTCCAGTGCGGCGACCCGTCCGGCACCGGCGAGGGTGGCCCGGGCTACCACTACCGCGACGAGCTGCCCACCGACCTGCCGCCCGCGCCGACCGACCCGACCGGCGTGCGCCGCCTGTACGCGCGCGGCACGCTCGCCATGGCCAACGCCGGTCCGGACACCAACGGCAGCCAGTTCTTCCTGGTGCAGGCCGACTCGGCGCTGCGCCCCAACTACACCGTGTTCGGTCAGGTCGACGCGTCCGGGCTGGCCACGCTGGACCGGATCTCGGCCGGCGGCATCGCGCCCACCCCTGAGGATCCGGCTCCGGTCGACGGCGCCCCGGCGGTGCCGGTGGAGATCTGCCGCGCCAAGCGGGGCCGCTGACGCGACGGCCCGGCGGGACGGCCGCCCAGGCCGCCCGCCGGGCCCCCGCCGTCGCCGGTAGCCTGCGGCGATGACGCATGAGCGGGAGATCACCGAGCCGGTCGACCTGTGCCGGCCGGACGGGCGGCTGAACCCGGACGCGGTCGGCTGGAGCCGCCGGCCGCTGCACCGGGCGAACCTGCGCGGCTGGGGCCGGGCCAAGCGGTGGGAGCACTGGGGCGTGGTCACCCCGACCCACATCCTCGGCCTGGTCGCGTCGTCGCTGGACTACGCCGGGGTGCAGAGTCTCTACCTGCTCGACCGGCGCACCGGCCGGGAGACCACGGTGGAGGCGGTGGTGCCGTTCGCCCGGGGCACTGTGCTGCCGCCGGTCAGCGGCTCCGGTGCGGTCCGCGCCCGGGGCGGGAAGCTGACAGTCGCCGTCGACCAGGGCCCGGACGGCAGCACGGTGCGGGCCACCGCGCCCGGCGTCGAGGTGGACCTGACCGTGCCGCTGCCGCCGGGGCACGAGTCGCTCGGCGTGGTGGTCCCGTGGAGCACCCGCCGGTTCCAGTACACGGTCAAGGACATCGGCCGGCCGGTCCACGGCACGATCACGGTGGACGGTACGGCGTACCCGGTGGGGGAGGGGTCGTACGCGGCGCTCGACCACGGCCGGGGCAAGTGGCGGTACGCGGTGCGGTGGAACTGGGCGGCGGGCAGCGGACCGGGCCGGGCGATCCAGCTCGGCGGCACGTGGACCGACGGCACCGGCTCGACCGAGAACGCGGTGTTCGTCGACGGGCGGCTGCACAAGATCGGCGCGGAACTGGCCTGGGAGTACGACCGCACCGACTGGCTGCGGCCGTGGCGGATCACCGGCGACCGGGTGGACGTGACGTTCCACCCGTTCCACGAGCGGGTGGCCCGCACCAATCTGGTCGTGCTGGCCGGGGAGACGCATCAGTGCTTCGGGCACTTCACCGGCTGGGCGGCGACCGGCGACGGGGAGCGCGTGGATCTGGACGGCCTGGTCGGCTGGGCCGAGGAGGCCCGCAACCGCTGGTGAGACCGGTCCCCGCCGGGCCGGGCCGCCCGGCGGGGAGGCCCCGATCAGGCCGGCAGCCGCCAGACCTGGTTGGCGCCTCCGAAGCAGCCCCAGATCTGCGACCGGGTGAGCGTCGCGGCGGTGGTGGCCAGCGCGAGCGCACCGGTGGCGAGGCGCCGCCGGAGGTGAGGTCTGGGCATCGAGGGCCTTCCCGGGGACGGGGGCGGATTGGGGGTCTTCCTCAAGGTGGCCCAAATATCAAAGAGTATCAACTAAGGCGTTAACGACAATCGTCGATGAGTGACCGGCGGTGTACGCACAGCGTGGGGCGGCCCCGTCCGGGACCGCCCCACGCGCGACTCGGGCTCAGGCGACCGAGGCCGGGAACCTCTCCCAGACCCGGTGCGCCGCCATCAGCCGCTGCACCTCGGTGAGCACCTCGGCCCCGGAGCCACCGGTCACCACGCCCGGCGTGCCCGTCACACCGGCCTGGTGCAGCACCTCGGCGCCCGCGCCCCAGGCGCCGATCGCCTTGGCGTGCCGCCACGCCTCCTCGACCAGCAGCAGCACCCGCGGGTCGACGGTGGGGGAGCCCGCAGCGCCCGCCTTGGCGTCGCGGGCCGGCAGCGCGTCCGGCGCCGGGGCCGGTGCGCCCGCCAGCAGCACCGCGTCGAACTCGACCGAGCGGCCGGTGGCGAACGTGCGCTGCACCGGCAGCCCGTCGACGGTGCCGCCGTGCGCGGCGATCAGCAGCGGCACCATGCCGGCGTCGAACACCGCCCGGCGTACCTCGTGCACGTCGCCCAGGTCGCCCTGGGCGTCGACCACGATGCCGACCATCCGGCCGTCGGCCGGCCACTCCCGGCCCACCTGGGACAGTGCCGGGCTGGGCTGCACCTCCGCCGGCGGCACGGTGGGCTGCGGCACGGGCAGGCCCAGGCCGGTCGCGACCTGCTCGCACAGCACCGGGTCGACGTTGGCCAGGCACTGGAGCTGCCGCTCCTTGATCGCCTGGTGGTAGCACTTGCCCAGCTCGAACGTGTACGCCCGGATGATGTGCTCCTTCTCCACCGGTGACATGCTCTGCCAGAACAGGCGTACCTGGCTGTAGTGGTCGTCGAAGGACGCCGGCGCGGCCCGCACCTTCGGCGCCTCGGCCACCGTCACCGGCGTGTCCACGAACGCGTGCTCCCGGTCACCGGCCGGGAACGGGTTGCCGCCGTCGAGCGAGTTGGGCCGGTACGGCGCCACGCCCGCGTGCACCGCGTGCTGGTGGAAGCCGTCACGCAGCATGTCGTTGACGTCGGCGTGCGGCCGGTTGATCGGGATCTGGGTGAAGTTCGGCCCGCCCAGACGGGTGAGCTGCGTGTCCACGTACGAGAACAGCCGACCCTGCATCAGCGGGTCGTTCGTGACGTCGATGCCCGGCGGCAGGTGCCCGACGTGGAACGCCACCTGCTCGACCTCGGCGAAGTAGTTGGTCGGCGTCTTGTTCAGGGTGAGCGTGCCGATCGGCTGCACCGGCGCCAGTTCCTCCGGCACGATCTTCGTCGGGTCGAGCAGGTCGACCCCGGCGAACGTCTCCTCCGGCGTGTCCGGGAAGACCTGGATGCCCAGCTCCCACTCCGGGTACGCGCCGGCCTCGATCGCGTCGTACAGGTCGCGGCGGTGGAAGTCCGGGTCCATGCCGCTGATCAGCTGGGCCTCCTCCCACTCCAGGGAGTGCACGCCGAGCTTCGGCTTCCAGTGGAACTTGACCAGCACCGTCGCCCCGGCCTCGTCGACCAGGCGGAACGTGTGCACGCCGAAGCCCTCCATGGTCCGGTAGGACCGCGGGATGCCCCGGTCGGACATGTTCCAGATGGTGTGGTGCTGCGCCTCGGTGTGCAGCGAGACGAAGTCCCAGAACGTGTCGTGCGCGCTCTGCGCCTGCGGGATCTCCCGGTCCGGGTGCGGCTTGCCGGCGTGGATGACGTCCGGGAACTTGATCGCGTCCTGGATGAAGAACACCGGGATGTTGTTGCCCACCAGGTCGAACGTGCCCTCGTCGGTGTAGAACTTGGTGGCGAAGCCACGGGTGTCGCGGACCGTGTCCGCCGACCCGCGCGATCCCAGCACCGTGGAGAAGCGGACGAAGACCGGCGTCTCGCGGCCCTTCTTCAGGAACCCGGCCCGGGTGACCTTCTCCGCCGCGCCGTTGGCGACGAAGACGCCGTGCGCGCCCGCGCCCCGGGCGTGCACCACCCGCTCCGGAATCCGCTCGTGGTCGAAGTGGGTGATCTTCTCCCGCAGGTGGTGGTCCTGGAGCAGGACCGGGCCGCGCGGACCGGCCTTGAGTGAGTGGTCGGTGTCGCGCAGCCGGGCCCCGTTGGCGGTGGTGAGGTACGCGCCCTGCTGCCCCTTGGCGATCTTCGGCACGCCGGTCTCGGCGCCGGTCGGGGTCCGGGTGTCCGGCGCGCCCTGCTCGTCCTTGGGCGGCAGCGGCCCGTGCGGCGTGGTCGGCTCCTCCAACGACGGCGGTGCGCTGCCGGGAGCGCCCGGCACGTCCGGAGTCAGCGCGTCGCCGACCTTCTCGACGGCGGCTTCGACGACACCCTTGACGATCTGGGTGGGCTTGCTGGATTCCATCAGGACCTGTCCTCCTACAGCGAAATGTCCAGGCCCCTTCGGCCCTACCCTCGCTCGGGGCGGGCAAACCGGAACAATCGCGGTATCGCCGGTCACTGCCGGTGCGGCACGACCACGGCGGTGAGCAGCAGCCCGCCGGCGACCAGCCAGCGGCCGTCCAGGACGTCCAGCGCCGGGCCGCCGTCGGTGCGGGTGCCGTCGACCAGGATCCGGGCGGTGAACCGGCCGGACCGGTCGAACGTCAGCTCCGCCTCCTCGAATCCGAGCCAGCGCCCGGTCAGCGGATACCACGCCTTGTAGAC
Source organism: Micromonospora sp. WMMB482 (assembly GCF_019038635.1). Taxonomy (NCBI): domain Bacteria; kingdom Bacillati; phylum Actinomycetota; class Actinomycetes; order Micromonosporales; family Micromonosporaceae; genus Micromonospora; species Micromonospora sp. WMMB482. Next base: position 4,380,295 of record NZ_JAHOPD010000020.1, read on the forward strand.
CGACTCCTTGGCGCTGAACAGCAGCCGGTCCCAGTGCGTCGCCGGGTCGGCGGCGCGCAGCGCGGCCAGCCGGTCCGGCTCGCCCGCGGTGAGGACCACGCCCGCCACCCCGTCGGGCAGCGGCTCGTGCGGCTCCGCGTCGATGCCCAGCCCGGCCAGCGCGCCGGCCGGTGCCACCGCCGCCGCCCGGTAGCCGGTGCAGTGCGTGATGCTGCCCACCACGCCGTCCGGCCAGACCGGCTCCCGCCGGGGGCCGGGCCGGATCGGTGCCGGCGCATACCCGAGGCAGGCCAGCGCCTCCCGCGCGCAGCGGCGAGCCGTGACGAACTCCTGGCGGCGGGCGGCCACCGCGCGCGCCACCAGGTCCTCCTCGCCCGGGTACGGCGCCTCGTCCGGCACGTCGGTGAACGCCTCGACGGCCGGCGTCCCGGCCGGCAGCAGTACCTCGATCATCCGAGGATCCGCTTCATCGGTGCCGGTACGCCGCCGCGGCGCCGCCACTCGCGCGGGTAACCCAGCGACACCTCCTCGAACCGCACGCCGTCGTAGTGCGTGGTGCGCGGGATGTGCAGATGGCCGTATACCGCGACGGCGGCACGGTGACGCACGTGCCAGTCAGCCGTCTGATCGGTGCCGCACCACTGTGCGAACTCCGGGAACCAGAGCACCTCGGTGGGCTGCCGCACCAGCGGCCAGTGGGTGACCAGCACTGTGGGCAGCGCCGGATCGGTGGCCTCCAGCCGCCGCCCGGTAACCGCCAGCCTCGCCGCGCACCAGGACTCCCGGTCCGGGTACGGATCGGGGTGCAGCAGCATCTCGTCGGTGCACACCACACCGGCGTCGTACGCCGCGCGCAGCGACTCCTCCTTCGTCGTGGTGCCGGGCGCGCGGAACGAGTAGTCGTAGAGCAGGAACAGCGGCGCCACGGTGACCGGCCCGCCCGCGCCCCGCCACACCTGATAGTCGTCCTCCGGGGTCAGCACGCCCAGCTCACGGCACATCGCCACCAGCGCGTCGTAGCGGGCCACCCCGCGCAGCGTCACCGGGTCGTTGGGGTGGGTCCACAGTTCGTGGTTGCCCGGCGCCCACACCACCCGCGCGAACCGGTCGCGCAGCAGCCGCAGCGTCCGCTCCACGTCGGCGAAGACCTCGCCGACGTCGCCGGCCACGATCAGCCAGTCGTCCGCCGTCTGCGGCCGCAGGCCGTCGACCACCGTGCGGTTCTCCGCGTACGACACGTGGAGGTCACTGACCGCGTACAGCGCACCCGTCACCCGGCCGATCCTGCCAGCGGCGGTCGCCGATGACCAGGCGCGGACCGGTGCGGGTCCGCCGCCCGGTCAGCCGACCCTCGCTGGTCACCTCGTGGAGCGCGCGCAGCACCTCCCGGATCACGCCCGCCTCGGCGGCGGAGTGCCCCGCGTCCGGCACGATCCGCAGCGTCGCCTCCGGCCACCGGCGGGCCAGGTCGAACGCGGACACCGGCGGGCAGCACAGGTCGTAGCGGCCGTTGACGATCACGGCGGGCAGGTGCCGGATCCGGTCCACCCCGTCGAGCAACTGGCCCTCGGCGAGGAAGCCGCCGTGCACCGCGTAGTGCGACAGGATCCGGGCGACAGGCAGCGCGTGGTCGTCGGCGGTGAAGTGGGCGAGCAGCTCCGGGTCGGGCCGCAGCGACGAGTTGACCGCCTCCCACCGCCCCCAGGCCGGTCATCCCGGGTCATTCTGCCCGCCGCGGTCCCGCTCGGCCGCCCGGTCAGCAGGCGACGTTGCCGCCGAGGTTGTCCAGCAGCGCGTCGGCGACCCAGCCGGACCTGCCGGTGGTGACGTCCCGCAGGTAGGTCCACGTGTAGGTGGTGTGGCCGTTCGCGGTCACCCGGTCGCCGCTGCCGAAGCAGTGGAAGTCGACTGTGTGGCTGAGCTGCCCGTACCCGACCGAGCCGCAGCTGGTGTGCGGGCCGGTGCGGATGTTGACGTTCGTGGCGTTGAAGAGCTGGCCGAACTTGCTGTCCACGTTGGAGTGCGAGTGACTGCACCCGGCGCTGGCCGGTCCGGCCGTGCCGGCCACCACGGCGCCCGCCGAGGCGACGGTCAGGACCACGGCGGCGCCGATCGAGGAAATCTTCCGCATACCCGTCAACCCCCGGATAAAGATCGAGATGCACCAGCAGATCGATCCAAATATTTGCATATAGCAAGGTCGATGGGCAAGGCGGCGCCGCCGGCCCGGACCGGCGGCGCCGATCGCTCAGGCGGTGGCCGGCACGCCGTTGTCGGTACCCGTGGTCTCCGCCTCCGGCACCCCGCGCGGGGCCGGCGTGCGGACCGCGAACGCGTCGAAGCTCGGCCCGTCCAGCCGCTCGACGAAGGGCTCCACGGCGGGCGGCTCCGACCGGTCCGGCTCGATCGCGTCCGGCCCGGTCCGCCCGTCGACGGCCCGGGGCGTCACCTCGGCCGGAACGGTGATCGGCGGGCGCGCCGCCACCTGCGGGTACTCGGCGGTCTCCCCGCCGCCCGCGGCGGCCGCCATGACCGCCGCCGCAGCCAGGTCGGCGACCCGCTTGGCCTCCCGCTGCACCCGGGCCCGGGTCTCCTTGGCGTGCTGCTCGGCCAGGTCCGCCGCGCGCCGCGCCTCGTCGAGCCGCTTGCTCTCCGCGGTCAGCTCCCGGCGTACGCCGACCAGCCGCTCCTCCACCTCCGCGCCGGTCCGCTCGATGGTGGCGATCTCCCGGCGGGTGTCCTCCAGCTGCCGGGAAACCGTCTCCAGCTCCGACTTGAGCTGGGTCAGCGTCTCCTGCCGCTGCTGGATCTCCCGCTGCACACCGGCGAGCTGCTCCTGGTGCGCCGCCGTCTCCTCGTCGGCCCGCTCCCGGACCTCGGTCGCGTACTGCTGCGCCTCGGCCACCAGCGCGGCGATGTCCTTCTCCGCGGCGGCCGCCCGGTCGGCCAGCTCCTGCTCGGCGGCGGCCCGCCGCTCGTCCAGCTCCTTGGCCATCGTGGCCTGCCACTGGGCCAGCTCCTGCTGGGCCTTGCTGCGGTTGGCCTGGACCTCCTGCTGGATCTGCGTCCGCGCCGCCTTCACCAGCGCCTCGGACGCCGAGCGCGCCTGCTCGACCTGCTGGGCGCTCTGCTCGGTGATCCGCTTCGCCTCCTGCTGGGCCCGGTCGTGCGCGGCCTGACCCTCGACGCGCAGCTTCTCCGCCAGCTCCCGCACCGCGGTCAGCTCCGCCTGCGCGGCGGCCCGCCGCTCCTCGTCCACCCGCTCCTGCTCGCCCCGGCGGGCGGACAGCTCCTCGTCCAGCTCCCGCCGCTCCCGCGCGGCCTGCTCGTGCGCGGCGGCGAGCAGCTTCTCCGCCTGCCCCTGGACCTCCTCCGCGCGCCGGGTGGCCACGTCGGTGATCTGGCCGGCCTGCTTCTCGGCCAGGTCCAGGATCTGGTCGACCATCGGGCCGAGGTCGCGGAACGACGCCCGGTCCACCGACGACGGACGGTCGCGCAGCTCCACCGCCTCGGCCTGCGCCCGCTGCACCTGCGCGGTCAGGTCGCGCACCTGCGCGTACGCCCGGTCCCGCGCGGAGGTCAGCGCGCTCACCTCGGCGTCGACCTGCTCGACGTACCGATCCACCTGACGTTTGTCGTAGCCGCGCAACGCGGGATCGAACCGCGGTCGCGCCGACAGGTCGTCGTGGGGTGCGAACGGCTCGGCACCGTTTGACATGCGCCATCCTCCGTCGGTTCGCCAGCGCCAGGCCGGCGGATGACCGCCCCGCAGGGCACGATGAGGCGCTACGGTACCGCGTCCGCGCGCGGGGCTCGCCCCGCCCCGCCCCGCTGCCCGCCGACCGGCGGCGCGGTCAGACCGGGAAGTGCGGGTTCCCCGCCGTCAGGCGGATGGTGAAGCCGCCCGCGTCCCTGTGGTACGTCACATGGTCGCAACTCTGGTGGCTGATCCACAGGCCCAGCCCGCCGTCGGAGCCGTCGCCCGCCGGCAGCAGCCCGGCGTACGGATCCTTGGGTCCGGTGCCCCGGTCCTGGACGGTCGCCACGATCCGGTCCGGCGCGCGCCACAACCGCAGGCACACCGGCGGCTCACCGTGGCGCAGCGCGTTGCTCACCACCTCGCTGACGGCGATGACCAGCCCGTCGAGGCCGTCGGGTGGAAGCAGGCCACGGTCGGCGGCGTGCACCGCGGCGCGGGCGCGGGCCGGCGTCGGGTCGACCAGCTCGACCAGCGGCGTGGTCCGCTGCACCGGGTCCGCGGGCGCCGGACGGAACTCGGTCAGGTAGCTCGTCGGCTCGGTGTAGAGACCGGCCGCCTCGTGCCCGCCGTCCGGCCGCGCCACCAGCGGATGGGTACGCGCCACGTCGGCGAGCACGTGCGCGGGCGTGCCCCGGCGGTCGTAGGCGCAGATGCCCCAGAGCGGGAAGTCGTCGTAGGCGTGGTTGATCGCCGACTCGTAGCGCGCCCACCAGTCCCAGGTCGCGCCGAGCAGCACCGGAGGCAGCTCGCCGACCATCCGGATCTGCGCCGCCCCCGCCGCCACGTACGAGGCGAGCAGCTCCCGGTAGGAGCGCAGCGCGACGCTGGGCCGGGCGTAGACGTCGGAGACCGGCAGGAACGTGACCTCGGCGCCGGTGGGCAGCGCCTGGCGCACCAGCGCGGCGTTGCGCTCGTCCAGGTTCACCGCCGTCGGCTCGCCGGCCGCGATCCCGTCCAGCAGGAACGGCAGCGTCACCGCCAGCAACTCCTCGTCGGAGTTATAGACGAACGCCTCGTGGAAGTAGCCCACGTGGCCGGAGGCCGCGCCGCTCCTCATCGGACGACCTCCACCCGTACCTCGGCCAGACCGAGCAGGCCGACCAGCCGGGCCGGGGCGCGGCTCGGCGTGCGCAGCACCGCGACGGCGCCGTGCCGGCGGGCGTGGTCGCGCAGGTGCAGCAGGCTGCGGTGGTCGACGAACCGCAGCTCGGCGCCGTCGAACACGAGCCGGCCCGCCACCGGCCGCGGGTCGGCCCGCTCCAGCGCGGCGGCGAATTCCCGGTGGTTGGACGGGTCCAGCTCGCCGGCCAGCGCCACCAGCGAGTCGCCGCCGCCGGCGTGCAGGCGGAACAGCACGTCGGCGTTGGTCTCCGGGTGCAGGCAGGCCAGCTCGGCGATCGCCGCGTCGTCCAGTTGGCGGCGGTCGTAGGCGCAGACCGCCGACATCGGCCGGTGCCGCATCCAGTGGTCGATCCGGTGCTCGTAGCGGGCGAACGCGTCCCGCTGGGCGGTGGTCCGGACCAGGCCGGTCGCCTCGGCCACCACCCGCAGGCCGGTGTGCCCGGCGGTCAGCGCCTCGGTGGTGGCCCGCACGTACGCCCGGACCTGCCGCTCCGGGTCGACGACCTCGTCGTGCCGGTACGCCTCGCCGACGGGAACGAGCCGTAGCGCGTCCCGCCGGCGCGCGGCGTCGACCCCCGGGACGGAGGCCAACCAGCCGGTGACTGTGGCGCGATCCTGCGGACAGACCACCCAGACCTGCTCACCGGCGGCCAGACCGGCAGTGACCTGCTCGACCGCCAGCGTGCGCAGCGCGACCGGGTCGTCGTAGGCGAGGCAGCCGTGTGAGTAGCCCGGGTGCGACCCGCTCCCGCCGGTCAACGACTCCGCCTCATGGGCCCAGTCTATGCCGGGCCCACCTGGAGATCGCGCCAGGCCGTGGCCTCGGGCGGCGGGTCGCCCAGCTCGAACTCGGCCCAGTTGTTCCAGTACGCGATCGCGTCCACGTCGTTCTGCTGGCGCAGCCAGGTGACGTGCTCACGGATCGTCCGCGCCCGGCCCGTGCCGGTGGTGTCCGCGGCGACGCGGCTCAGCCCGTACTCGGGCACCAGGAGCCGGATGCCCGGGTACGCGGCGCGCACCTTGCCGAAGGCCACGCCGAACATGCGGGAGGCGGGCCAGTACGCGGCGGTGTCCCGGGAGTAGCAGTCCACGCCGTAGTGGGTCATGCCCGGGTAACCCCAGTCGGCCGGGTTGCCGCGCCCCTCGTCGAGCCAGTAGCGGGTCACGATCGGCCCGTGCCCGAGCACCCACCGCCGGTTGCGGTGCGCGGCCAGGATCTGTGTCACCCGGCTCGCCGTCGCCCGGTACGTGGCCGGGGCCACGTCGCCCATCGGCTCGTGGTACCAGGTCAGGTAGATCGGGCGGTTCACGCCGTCGAGCCAGCCGGCCAGCTGCTCGACGTCGTCCTTCCAGCTGACGTGCATGACGGCCGAGGGCGCGTCGGCGAACTTGCCGGCGTTCAGCGCGGGCAGCTCCGGCAGCGCGTCCGCGTCCGGGCTGTCCGTGCCGAAGTCGCGCATGTAGCGGATGCCTGGGTAGTCGGCCACCGCCCGCTGGGTCCGGGCACCCTTCTCGGCGCTCATCCCGACCAGCAGCGGCACGGTCAGCGTGGTGGTGCCCGTGCCGGTGCGGCCGGCGCCGTCACGCGCCGTCGCGGTCAGCGTCACCGTGCCCCGGCCGGCCAGCACGGTGACGGTGAAGCGGCCCGGATCGGTGCCGCTCGGTGTGACAGTCACCCCCGGCGAGGCGCCGGCGAGCTGGATCGTCAGGGGGACGCTCAGGTCCACCCGGACCGGGCTGTCCCAGGTGACACCGGTGGGGTCGCTGACCCGGCCGGTGAGCGTCAGCAGCCGTGAGTCGGGGTGGAAGGCGTCGACCCGTACGGTGGTCGACTGCCCGGGCAGCAGGACGGTCTGGTCGGCGGTGACGGAACGGACGACGGGTGCGGCCATGAGGCTCTCCTTCGACGTGCTTCGCTGCCGCTCCAGCCGCACGTCTTCGGGTGGCCAGAATGGCTCTGACCTGCGCTTTTACCAGCTTGCTTCGGTTCGGCCCCGATCGTCAGGGCAGCCGCAGATGGCGCGAAACCCGGTCGCCGCCCCGCTGTCGTGCCCGCATCCTGGACGAATGTCGATATCGTGCGGGACCTGCGCGTACCGGACTGGCCGAGCCTGTGGCCGATGTTGCGGGACATGGGCGTGGGCGACGACTCGCCGGAGGTCCACCGGCTGCGGTTCGCCGCGCTGCTCGCCGACAGCCGGTGGGCCCTGCTCGGCGTCACCGACGCGGGCGGGCTGATCGGATACGCCGCCGCCCAGGACCACGGGCCGCACCTGCGCTCCGGCGACGCGCACCGCACCGTACGCCTGCACGACCTGTACGTCCGGGCGGACCGCCGCCGGGACGGGGTGGGCCGTTCGTTGTTCACCGCGGTCCGCCACCGGGCCGGCGGGCGGGCCCGGCACCTGGAGTGGCAGGCCCACCACGAGCGGGCGGCGCCGTTCTACGAGCGGCTCGGCCACCGGGGCGACAGATGCCCCCAGCCGGACTACCCGACCTTCCTGGTCGACCTCACCGGCACCGACCCCGCCTCCCCCTGACGTGACTCCGGCTCACCTGCGCCGCCCCGCCCAAGATCGACACCGGTTCGGGGAGGTGGCTGCATCAACGGTGGTCTGATGCCACCATTTCCCCGAGCTGGTGTTGATCATGGAGTGGGATGGCACCACTTCGGGGAGCGGTGGGGAGGTTGTCAGGGCAGGGGGTGGGAGATGTCGCGGGCGTGGTCGGCCACCGCCGCGCCGACCACAGTCGCGGTCAGCGGCAGCACCTCCAGGCACCGGCGTACCGCCGCGCCCATCAGCGGGTTCGGCACCCGCATCGACAGCGTGCAGTGCGGCACCCAGCGGCCCGGCCGGTAGTGCTCCACCACCTCGACACCGGCCCGCGCCAGCCGCTCGTGCACCGCGGCGTGGTGCGCCAGCAGCTCGGGCGTCGGCGCCGGGCCGAGCCAGAGCACCCGCCCGAGGAACTGCCCGGCGTGCTGGAACTCCAGCCGCAGCGGCGCGGCCACCACGGTTCCGGCGAGCGCCTCGGCGACGCGGTGCGGGTCGAGGCGGGGCGCGACCGCCAGCGAGACGTGCGGGCGGTGCCGCTGCGCCAGCAGGGACCGCATGCTCGGCACCCCGTCGGACTCCAGCAGATCCCACAGCACCCGGATCCGCCGGGTGGCGTCGGTGTCCAGATACAGCTCCAGCGCCGCGACCACGCGACCACCCTAGAGCCGGTGCCCGCGCCGAGGTTTGCCGGGCACGCTGGGCGGTACTGCCCGAGGGACGGCAGGAAACGGCAGAGGAGTGAGGGACGCGTGGACGCGACGGACGTGCTGACCGAGGCGTACGGGCGGTTGCCCGATCTGGTCGCCGGGGCGCTCGACGGGCTCGACGCGGCCCAACTGCGACGGGCGCCGGCCGACGGGGCGAACCCGGTGGGCTGGCTGGTCTGGCACCTGACCCGGATCCAGGACGACCACGTCGCCGACGTGATGGGGGAACCGCAGCTCTGGACCACCGGCGACTGGGCGGCGCGGTGCGGCCTGCGGCCCGACCCCGCCGACACCGGCTTCGGGCACGGCCCGGAGCAGATCGCCGGGGTACGCCCGGAGGACGGCGGCGTGCTGCTGGACTACCACCGGGCGGTGGTGGACCGGAGCCTGGGATACCTGCGCGGACTGCGTCCGGCCGACCTGGACCGGGTGGTCGACGAGAACTGGGATCCGCCGGTGACGCTCGGGGTGCGGCTGGTGAGCGTGCTCGACGACGACTTCCAGCACCTCGGTCAGGCCGCGTACGTGCGTGGGCTCATCCTGCGCTGAGCGCCGCACCCGCCCGGCGCAGCGCGGCGTGCCCGAGCAGGTGACACGCCTGTGCCTCGGGCGAGGTGCCCGGGCGCTCGAAGTCCGGCGCCCCGCTGACGCCGGTCACCCGGCCGTACGCGTCGACGCGCCGGGTTGCGGCTGCGAGCAGGTCCGCTCCCACGTCGTACCAGGACCGGGACAGCCATCCGTCGGCCACCCCGGTGAGGGCCGCGTACCCGAGCAACTGGGCGGTGTTGGCCTCGCGGAACGCGCCCGGCTCGTCCAGCACGTCGGGGAAGAGCCCGTCCGCGCCGCGGTACGCGAGACAGGCGGTCAGCACCTCCTCCACGTGCCCGGCCAGCTCGGCGCGGACGTCGCCGGGCCACTCCGGCGCGAGCCGCAGCGCGCGGGCGATCCCGGCGACCACCCAGCCGTTGCCGGTGCCCCAGGGGCCGGGCCGGTCCGGTTCGCCCCGGTCCTCGTCCCAGCGGGCGGCGTACAGGCCGGTGCGCGCGTCGTACAGCCGTCGCCGGTGCCCCGCGACCTGGGCGGCGGCCGCCTCCGTCCGGCCGGTGAGCGCCAGCAGCGGCACCACCATGTAGATGGTGTCCGCCCAGACCTGGCGGGCGTCCAGCAGGTGGAACAGTGTGCCGTCGGTGGCCCTCGGCGCCCCGCCGTCCAGCCAGTCGAGCTGGGCGTCCAGCGCCTCGGTGTACCGCCGGTCGCCGGTGCGGCGCGCGGCGTGCCGGACCACCTCGCCGCACGCGGCGCCGTTCACCGCGCCCACCGAGCCGGCCGGCTCCCCGAGCCGCCCGTCCGGCCGCTGCCGGGTCACAGCGGCGTCGGCGGCCAGCACGGCGGCCTCGTCCAGGCCCAGGTCGAGTAGCGCCTGACCGAGGATCCCCTGCTCCCAGGACTCGCGCTGCATGGTCAGCAGCGCGAGCAGCACCCGGTCGGCGGTGGCGTCTCCGGTCGTCGGCATGTCCGCACGGATACCCGCCGCGCCGCTGCGTCTCACCCGGACCGGGTGAGTTCGGCTCACCCGCCGGGCGGGGAAGCTGCGGGACGGGCGGCGCCGGCAGGCGGGCGGCCGCGACCACCGACGAGGAGGGCCCGATGAGCGTCTCGGCCGTGGAACACCTGACCCGGGGGACCGCCGGCCGGCACCCGGAGCTGCCCGAGACCACCTCCGGCACCATCCGCCTGGACCTGCGCGACGGTGGCAGCACCGAGCACTGGTACCTGACCATCGACCGGCAGGACGTCCGGGTGGACCGCCTGGCGGAGGAGGCGGACCTGGTGGTCGGCGCGGACTGGGAGGTGTTCGACCGGATCGCGGCGGGGCGCCTGCACCCGGCCGCCGCGGTGCTGCGTAACGACCTCACCGCGCGGGGCGAACTGAAGCTGCTGATGACGCTGCGCCGGATCTTCCCCGGCCCGCCCGACGCCCGGGATCCCCGCGACGTGGCCTGCGAGCGGGCGGCGGCCCGATGAGGCAGGAACTGGTCCACGTCCTCGCCGGCAACGCGTTCGCGGTGAGCGACGCGCAGGGCGACATGGAACGCGACCCGTGGGCCCCGATCGGCCTGTTCTCCTTCGACACCCGGTTCCTGTCCCACTGGGTGCTCACGATAGACGGCGAGCGGCTGCATGCGTTGTCCCGCGACGACCTGACCTACTTCGAGACCCGCTTCGTGCTGGTTCCGGGCGCGGCCAGCCACTACGTGGACGCCGACGTCTCGGTGATCCGGCACCGGTCGATCGACGAGGCGTACCACGAGAGCGTCACTGTGCTGAACCACTCGGCCGAAACCGCCGAGTACACGGTGCGGATGGAGATGGCGGCCGACTTCGCCGACACCTCCGAGATCCTGCGGCCCGGCCCGCGTCGCCCGACTGTCGTCCCCGACCCGGAGGGGCGGCGGTTGCGGATCCGGTACGAGCGCGGGCGGTTCGTCCGGGAGACATGCGTCTTCAGCACCGCCCCGGCCGAGGTGGACGCGCGCGGGATGACCTTCCGGATCCGCGTCGAGCCGCAGGGCGAGTGGCACGTCGACCTGCACGTCGCCATGATCATCCAGGGCGCGGGCGGGCGGGACCTGCGGGCCGACATCGAGTCCCACCGGCAGCACGTCCGCCAGGACATGCGGGACGGCCTCGAACAGTGGCTCGACCGGGCGCCGCACCTGGTCTGCGACCGGCCCGGGCCGGCGGCCGTGTACCGGCAGGCCCTGACCGACCTGGCCGCCCTGCGCTACATCCCGCTGGCCTACACCGACCCGGTGCCGGTCGGCGGGATGCCCTGGGCGATGACGCTGTACGGACGGGACGCGCTGTTCACCTGCCTCCAGACGCTGCCCTTCACGCCCGAGCTGACCCCGGCCACGCTGCACATGCTGGCGCTGTTGCAGGGCGGCCGGCTCGACGACCGGCACGAGGAGGAACCCGGCAAGATCGTCGCCGAGCTGCGCTACGGCGAGGCGGCCGCGTTCGACGAGCAGCCCACCGCGATCTACTACGGCGCCGCCGACACCACCCCGCTGTTCGTGATCCTGCTCGACGAGTACGAGCGCTGGACCGGTGACGCCGACCTGGTCCACGAGTTGCGGCACCCGGCCCGGATGGCGCTGGACTGGCTGACCCGCTACGGCGACCAGTGCGGCGACGGCTACCTGCGCTACCGGCCGCGCAACACCGACAGCGGGGTCGCCAACCAGACCTGGCGCAACTCCCCGGAAGCAGTCGTCGACCGGTACGACGTCGAGCCGCCGTACCCGCGGGCCACGTGCGAGCTTCAGGGCTACGCGTACGACGCGCGGCTCCGCGGCGCCCGGCTGGCCCGGGAGTTCTGGGGCGACCCGGGCTACGCCGAGCGCCTGGAGGCCGACGCGGCGCGGCTGCGGGAGCGCTTCAACAGCGACTTCTGGCTGCCGCAGCAGGGCTACTACGCGCTGGCGCTCACCCCGGACGGCGAGCCGGTCGACGCGCTCACCTCCCACCTCGGGCACCTGCTGTGGAGCGGCATCGTGGAACCGGACCGGGCCGGCGCGCTGGCCGGGCACCTGCGCGGGCCGGACCTGTTCTCCGGCTGGGGCGTGCGCACCTACGCGCAGGGGCAGCGGCCGTACAACCCGGTCGGCGCGCACCTCGGCGCGGTCTGGCCGTCGGACAACGCGATCGTCGCGGCGGGCCTGCGGCGGTACGGCTTCGACGAGGAGGCGGCCGGCATCGCCGCGGGGATGTTCGCGATGGCGGAGACGCTCGGCGGCTCGGTCCCGGAGGTGATCGCCGGCTACCCCCGCGCGGTGACCAAGTATCCGGTCCAGTTGCCGGAGGCCGGACGACCGCAGTCGTGGGCCTCGGGTGGGCTGCTGATGCTGCTGGCGACCATGCTGGGGTTGCGCCCGTGCGGGGAGAACCTGCTGGTGAACCCGGCGATCCCGGCCGGCTTCGGGCGGATCGAGCTGCTCGACGTGCCGGGCCGGTGGGGGCGGGCCGCCGCGTACGGCCGGGAACGCGGCGCGGACCGGCGGACGCGCGCGGGCCGGTCGGCCCACCGGGCCGCCTGACCGGGCCGCCTGCCCGCCGCTCAGGCCGAGCCGCTGGTCTCCCGCTGGGCTGCCGTCGCGGCGCCCGGCCCGGCTGCCGTCGTCGGCTCCCTCGGCCCGGCCGCGGGTGGCGCCTGCACCGCATCGGCCCGCCCGGCCCGGCCGAGCAGCCGGTCCACGCCCACGAACAGCAGGCCCAGCAGCCAGAACACCCCGGCGAACCCGGCCGCGCTGACCGCCACCCCGTCGTAGCCCAGCTCGCCCGCGTCGATGAACGGGTACGGGTAGCTGCCCACGATCGGGCCACGCACCAGCGCGAACCCGAGGTATCCGACCGGGAACACCAGCCACCAGACGGCGTACCGGAAGCGCAGCCGGCCGCGCCTGTCGAACAGCGCCCAGTCGGCGACCGCCAGCAGCGGCACCACCGTGTGCAGGAACTGGTTGCCCCACCACTCACCCGGTTGCCGGTCCGGCTGGGTCATGGCGAACGGGCTGGCCGGGTTGGCCAGGATCAGGTGGTAGACCGTGCCGGTGATGGTGATGTAAAGGGTCACCGCGCCCTTGAGGACGCTCGGCGGCTCCGGCCGGTCGCGCAGCGCGCACCAGGCGGCGTACCCGGCGAGGACGCCGACTGCCACGTTGCTCTGGATGGTGAAGTACGGCAGCAGGCCGGTCACCGTGGCCGGGCCGAGCGCGGTGAGCACGATGCCGGCCAGCACGGCGAGCACCACGGCGAGGCGGAGGAGGATCGCCGGTAGGCGACGCCGGGGGATCACGGAGGCAAGTTACCAGCCGGTCGTCAGGCGGTACGCCGCCCGGGCGGGCTCCCGGACTGCGGCTCGGCGTTCCCGGGCGGGGTGCCGCCCGGCGGCCCGCCGGACGGGCGTGCCGGGTGCTCGGTCCGGCCCCCGCGCCGCGTGCCGTCGGCCTTCCCCGGCGGATCGCCGCCCAGGAGCCCGGCGCAGTAGTCCGGCACGCGGTCGCGGCCCCCGGCCGCGGCGACGAGGTCGCTGAAGGCGGGTGTGGACAGGGCGCGTCCCCGTTGCGGCTCGGCGACGGCCCGGTACGCGAGGCACAGGCCGGGGGGTGACGACGGGTGCGGCGTCCGGGGTGCCGGCGAGCCGGCCGGTGGGCTCGGCCGGGCCGACGGGGTAGGAGATGCGGTGACCGGCGGCGCTGCCGGACGTGCGGCGTGCGGAAGATTCCCGGTGGCGGCGAGCGCGACGCCGCCGGTGAGGGACGCGGCCAGCGCCGCCACGGCCACCCGGACGCCGAAGCGGACGCGGCGGTGACGGCGCGCCCGCCGTGCCTCCCGGAACGCCGCGACCGCTGCCGCCTCGCCGTCGAGTTCGCCCGTGCCGGCCGCGGTCCGGACCGCTGCGAGTACGGCCACCAGCCCCGGCGGAGCGGACGACCTGTCGCCGGAGCGGCCGGCGAGCAGCCGCTCGACGGTTTCCTGGTCCAGGCCGGGTGCGTCCATCTCGTGACCCTCAGCGCCGCCACCCGGCCGGGCGTCACAGCGCGGCACGCCGCGGAGCCGGTGCGGCCGGTCGCCCCGCGCCGGTCACGGCCGGGACGGCATCTCCGGTTGCCGATGTCCGGCGGTCGCGGTGAACTGAATTACATGGGTGTCATCAAGGTGGGCACGTCCTCCTGGGCCGACCAGATGCTGGTCCGCTCCGGCTGGTATCCGCGTGGGGTCAACACCCCCGCCGGGCGGCTCGGCTGGTACGCCGAGCGGTTCGGACTGGTGGAGGTGGACACGTCGTACTACGCCGTGCCGGCGCCGGAGACCACGGCGGCCTGGGCGGAGGCGACCCCGGACGGGTTCACCTTCGACGTCAAGGCGTTCCGGCTGTTCACCGGCCACCACACGCCGGTCGACGCGCTGCCCCGCGACCTGCGCCCGGCCGGCGGCCCGAGCCGGATCCGCTGGCGTGACCTGCCCGCCGGGGCGTACGACGAGTTGTGGGACCGGTTCCACGCGGCCCTGGCGCCGCTCGCGGCGGCCGACCGGCTCGGCGCCGTGCTGTTGCAGTTCCCGCCGTGGCTGGCCCGCGGCGATGCGGCCCGTCGGCGGATCCTGGACGCCGCGCGGCGCTGCCGCCCCTGGCCGGTCACCGTCGAGCTGCGGCACTCGTCCTGGTTCGACGGGGACGCGATGGCGGACACCGTCACGTTCCTGCGTGAGCACGACCTCGGGTACGCCTGTGTGGACATGCCGCAGGGGCACGCCTCCTCGGTGCCGCCGGTCCTGGTCGCCACCACCGACCTGGCTGTGATCCGGTTCCACGGGCACAGCACCGCCTGGGAGAGCGGCGACAAGCAGGAGCGGTTCCGGTACGCCTACGGCGAGCGGGAGTTGCGGCACTGGTCGGTGCTGCTGCGTGAACTGGCCGACCAGTGCGCCGAGCTGCACGTGCTGATGAACAACTGCTGCGGCGACCAGGCGCAGCGCGACGCCGCCCGCCTGGCCGACCTGCTCGGCGTCACGTCCGTCGCCGCGCGCGCCTGACGTTTCCCCAGCCGCCGGCCGGGTACCGCCGGGGTGCGGGAACGGCTGCGAAGGGGGATCTGTGGAGAAGCGGCGCGGTGAGGACGAGCGGGATCCGCGAGCGACCCGGGAGGCCGAGGAGGCGCACGGCGGCAGCATGGCACCGGGCCTGGTCGACGACACCGGACACCCGGTGACCGAGTCACCGGTGCCGGACAACGAGCCGTCGGCGCCGGGCCGGCCGGGTGAGGACGGCACCGGCTCCTGACCTCTCAGGGACGCGTCTCCGGATGCATGCCCGTCGCCTCCTCCAGCGCGTTGTCACCGAGGTCGCCGTCCGCGCTGTCGTCCGGGAACGTCCGTCCGGACGGGGCCGGATCCGGCGGCGCGCCCGGCCCGGCCTCGGGCGTCCGGGTCGGTTCCACGGACCCGAATCCGTGTCGGCCCGCCTTCGGTCCGCCCGGTCCGGAACCGGCCGCCCGGCGTTCGCCGAGCCGTCCCTCGGGTACGGCGGTCTCCTCGCTGCCCTCGCCCATCGGGTCGCTGTCACCCGCGCCCCACGGCGGGTCGGCGTCGAAGCCGTCGGTGGTGCCCCACGGCGCGGCCGACTCCGGCCCGCGCCCGTCACCCGTACCCGGCCGGTCCCTGCTGGTCATGGTCACCTCGCCTGGCTGCTGATGTCCGTGCCGCCCGCCGACGGACGGTCCGGTCCGGGGCACCGCGCGGCCGGTGACCCACCCCGTTGTGGGTCGCCGGCCGCGCGGTGGTCAACGGGCCCCGACCAGATGACGTCCGGCCGCGCCCACGGCGGCCACCTTGCCGATGTTCTTCGGCGCGGACATCAGCCCGCCCGCGCGGTCCAGCATGCCCCGGAACACCTGCCCCGGCTTCTGCTGCTCGCCCATGTACGCCGACACCACGACGAGCGCGCCGGTCAGCGCCGGGATCGCCCACTGGAGCATCTTCATCTGCCGCTGGCTGGCGGCGACGTTCGCCGGGGTGTGGTGGTTGGGCTCGGTGGTTCCCTCGACCGGCGGGCCGCCGGCCTTCTCCAGCCGCATGCCGACCAGCCGGCTGTAGCCGGTCACCGCCAGGGCGCCGACCGTCAGCGCGGTCTTCACCGCGCTGATCTTCCCCACGCCCGCCTGGCGGGCCATTCGCGGGCTCTCGGTGACCAGTTCACCTACCGCGCCGGCCAGGTGTGCGCCGATCGCGGCCGCGTTGACGGGCGTCCACCGCGCCCACCCGGCCGAGGCCACCGGCAGCCGCTCGGTCGTGTCGTTGATCCGCGCCGCCGCGCCGTTGACGCCGAGCGCTCCCATCAGGGAACCGCCGAACCAGGCCGCCAGGCCCAGGTCGTGCATCGAGCGCAGCGTGGTGTGCCGTTCTGACATCAGATCCCCCTCCGCCGTGTTCGGGCGGTGCGGCATACCCACGATCGGGCGATTCACGCCCGGGCGTGGCTCAGCGGTGGGGGAGCGTGTCCGCGAACGCGGCGATCCGGGCGGCCAGCGGCGCCGACGTGCGCACCCAGGTGAAGTGGTCGAGCGGCGCGCCTGCCTCGGCGACCGTGTAGCGGTGCCGCGTCACCGGCGCCGCGGTCAGCTTGTCGCAGAGGTGGTCGAGCGTCTCGTGCGGCGTGTACTGGTCGTCGTCGACGCTCACCGCGAGCACCGGTGTGCGGATCCGCCGCACGGCGGCCTCCGCATCCACCCCGTCCAGCGCGGGGAAGCGGCCGGTGCGGGCCGTGTGCGCCCAGTCCCGGATCACGCCGGCGGCCTGCCGGCCGCCGAAACCCCAGCCCGGCCAGACGCCGAGCAGCCGGGCCGTCGCCGCGATCGCCTGGGTGTACGGCAGCACGCCCCACCCGCGCAGGCCCGGGTACCGCCGCCACCACGGCAGCCCCACCGCCACCAGTGCCAGCCCGTCCACCCGGCCGTCGTCGTGCAGCGCCTGGTGCAGCACCGCCACCTGGCCGCCGAGGGAGTGCCCGAGCAGCAGCCGGGTCCGGCCGTCCAGCCGGGGCTTGAGCGCGTCGAGCACGGCGCCGATGTCGGCGGCCATCTCCTGGTAGCCGTAGCGGCAGGCGCGCGACGGCGCGGGTGTGCTCTCACCGGTGCCGCGCAGGTCGGCCACGATCACCGCCAGCCCGGCGTCGCGCAGCGCGGCGGCGAACGGCCGGTAGTAGCGGGCGCGCACGCCCATGGCCGGCCAGATCAGCACCACCGGCGCGCCGGGCGGGCCGGCCGGCTCCGGGTAGACCTGCACGCCGATGCGCGCGCCGTCGACGTCCACGAACTCCTGGCTGTAGTCCCCGCTCACCCGGATCAGGTTACGGCCCTAAGCTACCGGCGGGTAGTAGGGGTGGCCGGGGTGGGTAGCGCGGACGTGGGCGTCACGCCACCGCCGGCGTCCGCCGGGCCGTGCCGGCCAGCGCGCCGTAGACCGCACCGAGCTGTTCGGCGCACCGCTTCCAGGAGTACCTGCTGCGGATGCGGTCGAGCGCGGCGGTCGCGTACGTGAAGCGCCGCACGTTGTCGCCGAGCAGGCGGCGCAGGGCGGTGCCCAGCGCGCGGGGGTCACGCGGCGGCACCAGGTCGCCGGTGAGCCCGTCCACCACGCTGTCGGCGATGCCGCCCAGGTTCGTGCCGATCACCGGCACGCCGCAGGCCATGCCCTCCAGCGGGGTGAGCCCGAACGGCTCGTACCAGGGGGCGGCGACGAGCACGTCCGCCGACCGGTACCAGGCGCCCATCTCCTCGCGCGGCACGCCGCCGAGCAGCCTCACCCGGTCGGCCACGCCGCACGATTCGGCCAGCGCGGACAGCCGGCGGGCGAACGTGTCGGCGGGCAGCAGGTGGGCCGGCGGGCCGCCGACCACCACGCATTCGGCGTCGGGCACCGCGGGCAGCGCCCGGACCACGTCCAGGAAGCCCTTGCGTTCGACCATCCGTCCGACGGTGAGGATGCGCGGGCGGGCCGGGTCGCGGGGCGCGCCCGGACCGTCCGGGCGGAACACGGCCTCGTTGACGCCGGGCGGCACCAGCGCCATCCGGGACCGGGGTACGCCCATCCGGACCAGTTCGGCGACCTCGTCCGAGCACTGCACGACGACCCGGTCCACGGCTCGGCCGAGCGCCCGCTCGTAGCCGGCGCGCCTCGGTGGACCGGTGTCCCGCGTGCCCCGGTGGCGCCGCTCGACGCTGCCGAGCGCGTGGTACGTCAGCACCGTCGGTACGCCGGTACGGCGGCTCGCGTGCACGGTGGCCAGTCCGCTCGTCCAGAAGTGCGCGTGCGCCACGTCCGGGGTCCAGCCGCCGTGCCGCCAGGCGTCGGCCAGCCAGCTGCCGAACTCCCCCAGGTACGGCAGCAGGTCGTCCTTCGGCACCCGCCGGGCGGGACCGGCCGGTACGTGGCACACCTGGTAGCCGTCCGGCGAGTCGACCGCGTGGGGCAGTCCGGCGGCGTCGCGTCGGGTGTAGACGCGTACGTCGTGTCCCGCTCCGACCATCGCGGACGCGAGTTCCGCCACGTGCGTACTCTGGCCGCCGGCGTCCTCCTCGCCGAAGGCGGCGAGCGGGCTGGCGTGCTCCGAGATCATCGCGATCCGCATGTCTCCTCCTTCATGATCCGGTCCAGCCCGAACCCGCCGCGGCGAGCGGCACCGGCCCGTCCACCGTGCCTGCGGTGGCTGAACCGCTCCTCCTCGGCGGCGGCCACGACCCGGCCGCCGACCACCGGGGCGGCGGCCGGGTCGTGAAAGATCGCGTTGAGGCCGAGGACGCGCATGGGTGGACCCCTACCCTCGGGTTCCGCCCCTAACCAGCAGACCACCGACTTCTCCACGGGCCGGCCGCCTCCGCTGTGGAGGCTCCGGGCGCGGGCCAGGTCATCGACCCGGGTGTCAGCCTGGCAGCATCCCGGGACCGAACACCTCGTAGGCGATCCGCTCGGCCGGTACACCCCGGCGCAGCAGGTCGGCCCGGACCAGATTCATGAACGCGATCGGACCGCACAGGTGCGCGGCCACCCCGGCGGGCAGCGGGAGCCGCTCCGGGTCGATCAGCCCGGGGGACACCTCCGCCTTCAGGCCGGGCAGGTCGGCTCCGGCGGCGTCGAGATACCAGAGGTGGACGGCCAGGTTCGGCAGCCGCTGCTGGAGCGCGGGGAGTTCCGCGCGCAGCGCGTGCGCCCCGGCGTCCCGGTCGGCGTGCGCCAGCGTCACCCGGCGTCCGGGATCCCGGTCGGCCAGGTGGGCCAGCGCCGCCATCGCCGGGGTGAGTCCGATGCCGGCGCTGACCAGCAGCAGCGGCCCGTCGCCGCCGGTGGCGTCGACCTCGCCGAACGCCGGGCTGAGCCGCAGCGTGTCACCGACGGCCACCCGGTCGTGCAGGTGACCGGAGACCATGCCGTCGGGTGCGCCGCCCTCGCCGCGTACCCGCTTCACGGTGATCCGCCACGTGTCGGCGCCGGGGCGGCCGGAGAGGCTGTACTGGCGGATCTGCCGGCCCCGGCCGCCGTCCAGGTCGACCGCGACCGAGACGTACCGGCCGGGGGTGAAGCCGGGCGCGGCGCCGCCGCCGGCCGGCGCGAGGGTGAGCGAGACGATGTCGGTGCTCTCCCGGGTCCGGCCGGTCACCCGCCAGTCCCGCCACACCGGACCGCCCTCGGGTACGCCGGCACCGGCGTAGAGCCGCGCCTCGCGGGCGATCAGCTCGCAGGCCAGCAGCCAGTAGACCTCGTCCCAGGCGGCGGCCACCTCCGGGGTGACCGCGTCGCCGAGCACCTCGCCGACCGCGGCGAGCAGGTGGCGGCCGACGATCGGGTACTGGGTGGCGGTGATGCCGAGCGAGGCGTGCTTGTGCGCGATCCGGTCCAGGACCGGTCCCCACGGCATGCCGGCGTCACCGGTCAGGTGCGCCGCGTACGCGACCACCGCCGAGGCCAGCGCGGCCTTCTGCGCCCCGGTGGCCTGGTTGCCCCGGTTGAACAGGTCCAGCAGGTCCGGGTGGGCGTCGAACATGCGCTGGTAGAAGCGGCCGGTGATGGCCTCGCCGTGCGCCCGCACGACGGGCAGGGTGGCGGTCACGACTGCCGCTGAGGATTCCGAGAGCACTTCCGAATCTCCTTCCGGGGCTCGAACAGGTCGATCCCACAAAACAGGAATCTCTGACTCCTCTTTCAGGGCCGAAAGTCCCGGTGCCGCAGTGGCATGGGTCACCGTGAATCTGCAGGTGTCCCGGACGGCGCCGAGTGGCTAGGGTCGGTGCGTGAGGCTCAACCGGTCGACCGACATGGCGCTGCGCATCGCCATGCTGACCGCCGCGTCCCCGGTCCGGGCCACCGTCGACGAACTCGCCACCCGGCTCGCGCTGCCCCGCAGCCACGTCGCCAAGGTGGTGCAGCGGCTGCAACGCATCGGCGTCCTGGTGACCATCCGGGGCCGCTCCGGCGGGGTGGCCTTCGCCGAACACGCCGGGGACATCACCGTCGGCGGGGTGGTCCGCGCCTTCGAGGGCGACGGCGAGGTGGTCGACTGCGCGCAGCCGGTCTGCCCGCTGGTCGCGGAGTGCCGGCTGCGCGGTGAGCTGCGCCGCGCGCAGGCCGCCTTCCTCGCCGTGCTCGACGGGGTACGCCTCGGCGACCTGGTCGACGGATCCGCCGGCCCGCTCCTGCTCAGCCTCGGCGCGCCACCGGCCGGTCGCTGATGGCCGTCTCCCATCCGATCTTCTCCCGGCTCTTCGCCCGCGCCAGCGTGGCCATGGACCAGGCCGGCATGGCCGAGCACCGCGGCCGCCTCGTCGCCGGGCTGCGCGGCCGGGTGGTCGAGGTCGGCGCCGGCAACGGTCGCAACCTCACGCACTACCCGCCGGGGGTGACCCGGGTGGTCGCCGTCGAACCGGAACCACGCCTGCGTGCCCTGGCCCGCGCCGCCGCACCCGGCGCCCCGGTACCGGTGACCGTCGCCGCCGGTCTCGCCGAGGCGCTGCCGGTCGCCGACGGCGCCGCCGACGCGGTGGTGCTGTCGCTCGTGCTCTGCTCGGTGCCGGACCAGGCGGTCGCGCTGAGGGAGGCGCGCCGGGTGCTGCGGACCGGCGGCGAACTGCGCTTCTACGAACACGTGGTGGCCCAGACACCCGGCCTGCGGCGGGCCCAGCGCCTGGCCGACGCCACACTCTGGCCGCTGTTCTGCGCCGGGTGCCACACCGCCCGGGACACGGTGGCCGCGATCGGGGCCGCCGGCTTCGAGGTGGCCACGCTGGACCGCTTCCGCTTCCCGCCGACCGGGCTGCCGGGCCCGGCCTCGCCGCACGTCCTCGGCACCGCGATCCGGCACTGACGCCGGACCGGGCCGGTTCTGCCCGGCCCGGTCCGGCGCGCTCAGCTCACACTCACCGTGCCGTCCGGGGCGCGGACGCAGGAGACGGTACGGGCGCCGGTCGCCGCCGCCCCGGCCAGGCACCGGCCGAGCACCTTGTGCCCGGCGGCGTTCGGGTGCCACGACTCCTGGCAGGTCTGGAAGTACGTGCCGCAGGCGTTGGCGATCCGCTGGATGTCGAGCTTGTCGTACCCGGAGAGGCTGGTGACGAACGTGCCGGTCGGGCCGTCCATCAGCCGGATCGGCGTGGCCAGGGCGTTACCCGGGCTGCCGGTCGACTCGCAGAGCCGGGCGCCGTCGAACGCGCGCTGCACGTTCAGGTAGACCAGGTCGTCCTGCGGGAACTCAGCGGCGAGCGTGCCACGGACCGAGCTGACGAGCGTGCCGAGCCCCTGCGAGAAGCGGTGTCCGGGCGCCAGACTGGCCCGGTGGATCGGGCACCCGGCCGCGTACCGCTCGGCGCCCAGCGCGCGGAACTTGTCCCGGGTGTCGTCACGGCTGTCCTCGGTCCAGTAGCGCTGGTCCAGCTCGTACGGCAGCGGGTTGGTGTAGTCCTGGAAGACCACCCGGTGCTGGCCGTCGGCGTCGATCTCGTCCAGCGTGGCCAGCAACTGCCGCAGCGCCGTGGTGGTCTCCGCGGTGGCGGCGGCGAACTGCGCGGCCGTGCCCAGGTCGGCGTCGGTGCACGGCTTCTGCTCCACCGGCCCGCCCAGGTACGCCCAGAACTCCCACCAGCCGGTCCACGCGTCGGCGATGAACCGGTTGGCGCACTTCTCCGCCACGCTGCCGAAGGTGAACGAGCTGTTGTTCGAGCCGAGGCCGACGAGCACCAGGTCGATGTCGTGGGTCTGCGCCACCGACCGGAGCTGGTCGAGCTGGGCGGCCACCTGCCGCCCCTTGGCCCGCGTCGACGAGGCGTTCGCGATGTCGTACGGCTGACCGCCCGAGCAGGCCAGGTTGAACCGCGCGGAGATGCCGGGCAGGTCGGCCTGGAACAGCGAGGCGTTCGGCGAGCGGTGGCAGAAGTAGGCGTTGGCGTTGGCGGCGGACCAGCCGGGGAAGCCCTGGGCCACCCCGTTGACGTCAGCCACCGGCGCGTACGCCCCGGCGCCCTCACCGCTGATGAAGCTGTCTCCCAGCGCCACCGCTGCGGTGGGCAGTGCGGCGGCGGCCGGCCGGGCGGGCGCCGCGGCGGCGGGTAACGCCACCGTGGCGAGCGCCAGCGCCGCCGCGAGCACGGAACGACGGAACACGGACATGCCCGACCTCCCAGACATCGAAATGTGAAAGATTCTTCAGGGGGGCGATCAGATCACGCGCGTGTGACGGACGTCAATGGTCCGACATCAGTGGCCCCGCACCGGGGAAGACATCCGGCGTCCGGGGCGTTGTGCCGCCCGGACCCCCAGCCCGTCCCGCCAGGCCGCCGTACACGGCCGCGGCGCGGACCCGGCCGGCAGGCCGATCGCGCAACGCACCGCCCCGGTGCCGCCGACCTGTCGGGGCACCCGGCTAGGCTCGCTCCGGCGCGCCGCGCCCGGCGATCATCGTGGGGGGATCACACGGTGAACGGCACCACACCGCCGAGACCTGGGAGTACGACCAGTTGACCGCACAGCCTGAGACCCTCTACGGGGCCGACGACCTGACGCATCTGGAGGGCCTCGACGCCGTCCGCAAGCGCCCGGGCATGTACATCGGCTCGACCGACAGCCGTGGCGTGGGTCACCTCGTCAACGAGATCCTCGACAACTCGACCGACGAGGGTGTCGCCGGTCACGCCACCAGGGTCGACGTGATCCTGCACGCCGACGGTTCGGTCCAGGTCGACGACGACGGCCGCGGCATCCCCACCGACGTGCACGCCAAGTCCGGCATCTCCGGCGTCGAGCTGGTGCTGACCCGCCTGCACGCCGGCGGCAAGTTCGGCGGCTCCGGCTACAAGACCTCCGGCGGCCTGCACGGCGTCGGCGCGTCAGCGGTCAACGCGCTGTCCCGCCGCTTCGACGTCACCGTCCGCCGCGGCGGCAAGGTCCACGCCATGTCGTTCCGCCACGGCGTGCCGGGCGTCTTCGACGGCGACGGCCCGGACGCGCCGTTCACCCCCGGCCCCGGCCTCCAGATCGTCGGCGCGATGAAGCGCGGCCAGCGCACCGGCACCTCGATCCGCTGGTGGCACGACCCGCGCTACTTCGAGACCGGCGCCGCGCTCGACACCGAGGCGGTCCGGCTCAAACTGCGCAACACCGCGTTCCTCGTCCCCGGCGTCGCCTACCGCCTGCGCGACGAGACCGGCGAGGAGACCGTCGAGGAGCGCTTCCACTTCCCCGACGGCCTCACCGACATGGTGGAATACCTCGCCCCGGCCGGCGACCGGCCGGTCTCCGGCACGCTGCTGGTGACCGGCGAAGGCACCTACCGGGAGAACGCCGCCGACGCCAACGGCGTCATGCAGCCCAACGTGCAGCGCCGCGCCGAGGTCGAGGTGGCGTTCCGCTGGGGCACCGGCTACGAGCGCACCGTCGAGTGCTTCACCAACACCATCCGCAACGCCCACGGCGGCACCCACCGCAAGGGCTTCGAGCGGGCGCTGGCCCGTACCCTCGCCGAGGCCGCCCGCAACGCCCGCGGCCTGCTCAAGCCCAAGGAGGACGCGCCCACCCTGGACGACGTCCTGGAGGGCATGACGGCCGTGGTGCACGTGCGCATTCCGGAGCCGCAGTTCACCTCGCAGACCAAGGACGAACTGTCCACCGCCGGCATCACCAAGGTGCTCCAGGGGCTGGTCGAGGCGCACCTCAAGAGCTGGCTGGACGACCGCCGGACCAAGGCCGAGGCCCGCACCGTGCTCCAGAAGATCGTCGACGCGGCCCGGGTCCGGCTCACCCAGAAGCAGCAGAAGGACGCCGCCCGCCGCAAGACCGCGCTGGAGGGCGCGGCCATGCCGGCCAAGCTCGTCGACTGCCGCGCCACCGGCGTGGAGCGCAGCGAGCTGTTCATCGTGGAGGGCGACAGCGCGCTGGGGACGAGCCGCATGGCGCGCTCCTCGGAATACCAGGCGCTGCTGCCGATCCGCGGCAAGATCCTCAATGTGCAGAAGGCCAACCTCCAGCAGGTGCTGGACAACGCCGAGTGCGCGGCGATCGTGCAGGTGCTCGGCGCGGGTTCCGGGCGGACGTTCGACCTGTCCGCCCTGCGCTACGGCCGGGTGCTCATCATGGCCGACGCGGACGTCGACGGCGCCCACATCCGTACCCTGCTGATCACGCTGTTCGCCCGCTACATGCGGCCGCTGATCGAGGCCGGGCGGCTCTACGCGGCGATGCCGCCCCTCCACAAGATCACCACGAAGGGGCGCAGCCCGCAGACCGTCTACACCTACACCCAGGCCGAGATGGAGGCGACCGTGCGCAAGCTGGAGAAGGCCGGCAAGCAGATCGTCACGCCGATCCCGCGCTTCAAGGGCCTCGGTGAGATGGACGCCGACGAGCTGTGGGAGACCACCATGAACCCGGCCACCCGCGCGGTCCGCCGGATCACGCTCGACGACGTCGAGGCCGCCGAACGGATCCTCGAACTGCTCATGGGGGAGAAGGTCGAGCCCCGCCGCAACTGGCTGATCGACTCCGCCGACCGGGTCGACCGCGACGCCATCGACGCCTGACCAACGGGTTCGTCTGGAAGGAAACGCACACCATGGCACGCCGCAAGGACGACCGCGCGAAGGCGGACCTCGCCGCCTTCGACCAGGCCGGCGCCCGCGTCTTCGACAACCCGCTGGTCACCGAGGTCTCGGACTCCTACCTGGAGTACGCGTTCTCGGTCATCCACTCCCGCGCCCTGCCCGACGCGCGCGACGGGCTGAAGCCGGTGCACCGGCGCATCCTGTGGTCGATGCACGAGCAGGGCCACCGCCCGGACCGCGGCCACGTCAAGAGCGCCCGGATCGTCGGCGACTGCTTCGTCGCGGGGACGCTCGTGTCGACACCGACCGGTCTTCGGCCGATCGAGTCGATCGAGGTCGGCGACACGGTGCTCGACGGCGACGGAGTCGCCACTCCGGTCGTCGCGGCCTACCGGAACCCGCAGTCGGAGCTGGTTCGGGTCACCTGGGACAACGGGCACACCATGTCGGTCACGCCGGGTCAGCGTTTTCGCGTGGTCGACGAGGACCTGTCCGTTCGTTGGGTGGAGGCGTCCGAACTCACCGGGCACCTCACGCTCGCGTACGGCGGTGCCCGCAGGAAAGCCGCCGCCCCCGGCGGCACTCCCTACGACTACGTCCGTGGGCTGGTGGTGGCGGAGGGCTCCGCCGTCGACCGGGCTCGCTCGGCTGACGGTCGTGTGCGCCTGCACATGTGTGACGTCGAACCGCTCGACGTCGCACATGGTTGGGCGATCGCCAACGGGCTCAACGTCAGCCGAGGCAAGAGGACGGCGACTGATCCGCGGCACCGCGATCAGCACATCGTCACGTTCGCGAGGCACGAGGGCCTGCTCGAAGCGGGGGGACCGCTGAGCAGTGCCAAGCGTGTGCCGAGTGATGTCCTCGAGAACCGCTCGGCATGGGCCCCCTTCCTTGCCGGTTTCTTCGACGGTGACGGTTATGTCCGCAAGCGCTTCCGGGAGATCGTCTTCGTCAGTACCAGCGAGACGCTCGTGCGGCAGATCAACTCCATGCTGGCCGACCTGGGCTTGCACGGGCACTACCGGACCAGCGCGCGAGACGGCTTTCAACGCCTTCTCGGCCTGTCCTTCAGCGGGCGTGATGCCGCCGCTCTGGCCGAGATGCTGCTGCCCTGGGTGCGGATCGGTTACAAGATCGCAGGTCTGGAAAAGGTGGTGGACCTGACCTATCAGTACGGCGGCAAGCAGGGCAACGACCGGCTGCCGTACGCGCGGGTGATCAAGGAATTCGCCGACGCCCACCAGGGGGGCGGTTGGTTCCGGGACGAGGCCGGCAAGGCGTTCCGATCATCACTTTCGGGCGCGGGTAGCCAGATCCGTTACGGCAAGGACCGTAACGGCGTGCCGCTGCCGGAGCGTTCATTCCCGCTCTGGCGTGCCGAGCGGGATGGATGGATCCGAAAGCTCCGGCGCATCGGGTCTCCGCTCGCGAGACGGCTCGAGGCGCTTTCGGGCCGATCCTTCCTACGGGTGGTGTCGGTCGAGCGGATTCCTGCCGAAACCACGTACGATATCCAGGTCGGCTCCGACGAACACGCGTTCGTCGCGGAGGGCCGCGTGGTGCACAACTGTATGGGCAAGTACCACCCGCACGGCGACACCGCCATCTACGACGCGATGGTGCGGTTGGCCCAGGACTTCTCGCTCAACGTCCCGCTCATCGACGGGCACGGCAACTTCGGCAGCCCGGACGACGGCCCGGCCGCGGCGCGATACACCGAGGCCCGGATGTCCCGGGAGGCGATGCTGCTCGTCGGCGAGCTGGGTGAGGACACGGTCGACGTCGAGCCGAACTACGACGGCTCGCTGACCCAGCCCACCGTGCTGCCGGCGGCATTCCCGAACCTGCTCGTCAACGGCGCGTCCGGCATCGCGGTCGGTATGGCCACCAACATGATCCCGCACAACCTCGGCGAGGTGGTCCAGGCCGC
Source organism: Micromonospora sp. WMMB482 (assembly GCF_019038635.1). Classification (NCBI taxonomy): domain Bacteria; kingdom Bacillati; phylum Actinomycetota; class Actinomycetes; order Micromonosporales; family Micromonosporaceae; genus Micromonospora; species Micromonospora sp. WMMB482. Next base: position 4,407,015 of record NZ_JAHOPD010000020.1, read on the forward strand.
CCGCTGGCTGATCAACCACCCGGACGCCACACTCGACAAGCTCATGGAGTTCGTGCCCGGCCCCGACCTGCCCACCGGTGGGCTGCTGCTCGGGCTGGACGAGGTGCGCCGCGCGTACGAGACCGGGCGCGGCGTGGTGCGCATGCGCGGCCGGGTGGAGATCGGCCCGCTGGAGGGCAGCCGTGGCCGGCAGGCCATCACGGTCACCGAGCTGCCGTACGGCGTCGGCGCCGAGAAGGTCATCGCGGCCATCACCAACGAGGTGAACAAGACCAAGCGGCTCACCGGGATCGCCGACGTCAAGGACCTCACCGACCGGGAGAACGGCACCCGCCTGGTGGTGGAGTGCAAGGTCGGCGTGAACCCGCAGGCGCTGCTCGCCGACCTCTACCGGCTCACCCCGCTGGAGCAGTCCTTCGGCGTGAACAACCTGGTGCTCGTCGACGGCCAGCCCCGCACGCTCGGGCTCAAGGAACTGCTCGACGTGTTCCTGGCACACCGCTACGAGGTGGTGACCCGGCGCAGCGCGTACCGCAAGCGCAGGCGGGAGGAACGCCTGCACCTGGTCGACGGTCTGCTGATCGCCCTGCTCGACATCGACCGGGTGGTCAAGCTGATCCGCGCGAGCGAGGACGCGCAGGCCGCCAAGGACGGCCTGATGCAGAAGTTCAAGCTCTCCGAGATCCAGGCGACCTACATTCTGGACACTCCGCTGCGCCGGCTGACCAAGTACGACCGGCTGGAACTGGAGGCCGAGCAGGAGAAGTTGCGCGGCGAGATCGCCGAGCTGTCGAAGATCCTGGACGACTCCAAGGTGCTGCGGAAGGTCGTCTCCGACGAACTGGCCGCCGTGGTCAAGCAGTTCGGCGCGCCGCGGCGCACCACGCTCGTCGACGGCGACCTCAAGGAGGTGCTCGCCGCCTCGGTGCCCGCCGGTCCGCTGGAGGTTGCCGACGACCCGTGCCAGGTGATTCTCTCCGCCACCGGGCTCGTGGCGCGGACCGCGGCCGAGTCGGAGGAGGCCGCCGAGGCGCGCCGGCGCAGCGGCCGGGTCAAGCACGACGCGGTACGCGCGATCGTCCACTCCACCGCCCGCGGCCGGGTGCTGCTGGTGACCAGCGCCGGGCGCGCGTTCAAGATCGACGTGTTGCCGTTGCCGGTGCTGCCGGAGCAGTCCGGCACGGTGTCGCTGCGCGGTGGCATGTCGGCGGCGGAACTGGTGCCGCTGGAGCCGGGCGAGACGGTGGTGGGGCTCGCCCCGCTGGGTCCGTCCGCGCAGGGCTCGCCCGGTCTGGCGCTCGGCACCCGGGCGGGCGTGGTGAAGGTGTGCGCCCCGGACTGGCCGGTCCGCTCCGACGAGTTCGAGGTGATCTCGCTGCGCGACGGCGACGAGGTGATCGGCGCGACCTGGCTGACCGACGGCGCCGAGACGCTGGCCTTCGTCTCCTCGGAGGCGTCGCTGCTGCGCTTCGCCGCATCGGTGGTACGCCCGCAGGGGCTCAAGGGTGGCGGCATGGCCGGCATCAACCTGCCCGGCGACGCGCGGGTGGTCTTCTTCGGCGCGATCCGCACCGACGACGCGAAGCACGGTGAGCCGATGGTGGTCACCTCGACCGGCGCGACGGTGAAGGTGACGCCGTTCAAGGCGTACCCGGCGAAGGGGAGGGCGACCGGCGGCGTACGCGCGCAGCGGTTCCTCAAGGGTGAGGTGGAGCTGTCGGTGGCCTGGATCGGTCCGCGGCCGGTGGGCGCGACCGCCACCGGCGACCCGGTGGAGCTGCCCCCGGCCGATCCGCGCCGCGACGGCTCCGGTTTCGCCGTGATGCTCGGCCCCACCGTGGTGGGCCACCACATCGACCGCGACTAACGAGGGTAGGGGCGGGCGCCTGGCCCCCGCCCCTACCGCTCAGTCGCGCCCGCTCGTCTTTCGCCCCCCCCGCCCCCGCCCGCGCACCCGGCCCGGCAGCCTCGCCAGCCGCAGCCGCACCCGGCCGCCAGCCTCACGCCTCACCCGGCCGGGCGGCCCAGCCACCGGCCCCGACCTGCCGGCCTGCCCTCCTGACCCGTCCTCCGGCCCTACCCGTCTCGGCCCTGCCCGACCCGGTTGATCGAGGAGTTTGCGGCCGTTCCCGGCTCCCGCCGACCACCAACTCCTTGATCACGGCAGCGGGTGCCCCGGGTGGCTGACGAGTTCCGGGCGCTTGGGCACTCGCCCCCCACTCCGCGCGGTTGATCATGAGGTTGGCAGCGACAAAACGGACACCGAATGCCGTCAACCTCATGATCGACACCGTCGGGCGCTCCGGGTGCCCCGATCGCACCCCTATCGCCCGGTGACCATGAAGTTGGCGGGCGTGAATCGGGCAATTCATGCCGCTAACTTCATGATCAACGGGGTGAGGGGGTCGGGTGACCGGGGTGGGGAGGGGAGGGGAGGGGAGGGGAGGGGTCAGAGTTCGGGGGTGGGGGACTGGCGGGACTCGGGGGTGGTGCCGCGCAGGCGGGCGATCAGGCGCATGCCGTGGTAGATCGCCAGGGCGGCAGCGGTGCCCAGCGCGATGCCGTTGAACGACAGATCACCGGCGGCCAGCGTGTAGTTGGCGGCGCCGATGATCACCGCCACCGCGGCGGTGAACAGGTTGATCGGGTCGTGGAAGTCGACCCGGCTCTCGATCCAGATGCGGGCGCCCAGGATGGCGATCAGGCCGTACAGGGCGGTGGTGGCGCCACCGAGCACACCGGCCGGCACGGTCAGGATCAACGCGCCGAACTTCGGGCAGAGCCCGAGCAGGATCGCGGTGCCGCCGGCCACCCAGTACGCGGCGGTGGAGTAGACGCGGGTCGCCGCCATCACGCCGATGTTCTCCGCGTACGTGGTGGTGCCGGAACCGCCGCCGGACCCGGCCAGCACGGTGGCGACGCCGTCGCCGAGCAGCGCCCGGCCCATGTCGCGGTCCAGGTTGCGGCCGGTCATCGCGGCGACCGCCTTGACGTGCCCGGCGTTCTCCGCGATCAGCACCAGGATCACCGGGATGACGAGCACGACGGCGCGCGCGTCGAAGCTCGGCGTGTGGAACTCGGGGAAACCGACCCAGGCCGCCTGGCGCAGGCCCCTGACCGCCTGCTGGTCGAGGTTGCCGGTGAGCGCGGCGGCCACCCAGCCGACCGCCACGCCGACGAGGATCGACAGCCGCGCCACGAAACCGCGGAACAGTACCGTGGTGAGCAGGATCGCGGCGAGGGTGACCACGGCGATCAGCGGCTGCGCCTTCACGCCGGTGCCGGAGCCGTCGCCGTCCCAGGCGACCGGCGCGAGGTTGAGGCCGATCAGCATGACGATCGCGCCGGTGACCACCGGCGGCATCAGCGCGTCGATCCAGCGGGAGCCGGCCACCTGCACCACCACGCCGACGATCGCCAGCGCGGCGCCCGCGACGACGATGCCGCCGAGGGCCGCGCCGATGCCGCCGTCGGTCTTCGCCGCCAGCACCGGCGCGATGAACGCGAACGACGAACCGAGGTACGAGGGCAGCCGGTTGCCGGTGATCAGCAGGAACAGCAGCGTGCCGAGCCCGGAGAACAGCAGTGTGGTGGCGGGCGGAAACCCGGTGATCAGCGGGACGGTGAAGGTGGCGCCGAACATGGCGACCACGTGCTGCACGCCCACGCCGACGGTGCGCGGCCAGGAGAGCCGTTCGTCGGGCGCGACCACGTCGCCGGGGCGTACCTGGCGGCCGTCGCCGTGCACGGTCCATTGGGACCAGCGGGAGGTGGGGGACTGGGTCATCGGTCGCCCTTCGCGTCATCGGGTGACGGGGGCGTGATCGACCCTGGGAGTTGTTTCTAGCACGTACCCTGCCCGGATGTGGGCCCCCCGTGGCTCAGGCGACGCCGGTGGGACGGAACTGGACACTGACCCGGGGGCCGACCGGCCGGGTGGTCTTCGGCACGGCGTGCTCCCAGGTGCGCTGGCAGGAGCCGCCCATCACCACGAGGTCGCCGTGGCCGAGCGGGAACCGCAGGCTGCCGCCGCCTCCGCCGCGAGGACGCAGCAGCAGCGCGCGCGGGGAACCGAACGAGACGATCGCCACCATGGTGTCGGTGTGCGCGGAGCGGCCCAGCGTGTCGCCGTGCCAGGCCACGCTGTCGCGGCCGTCGCGGTAGAGGCACATGCCGGCGGTCACGAACGGTTCGCCCAGCTCGGGCGCGTAGTGGCGGGTGAGCGCGTCCCGGGCCGCGGTGAGCACCGGGTGCGGCAGCGGGCGGCCGGCGGCGTACCAGCAGAGCAGCCGGGGCACGTCGACCTCGGTGTCGTACATGGTGCGGCGTTCGGCCCGCCAGGGCACGTCGTGGCGCAGCGTGTCGAGCACCTCGTCGGAGCCGCGCACCCAGCCGGGCAGGTGGTCGACCCAGGCGCCCCGGCTCAGCTCGTGCCGGCGCAGCGCCCCGGCGAGCAGGCCCAGGGCCGGGCCCTGCTCGGCCAGGTCGAGCATCGAGGGCTGGTACGCGTCGGACACGCAGCCGATCGTACCGTGCTCTCGAACAGGCGTACGACGGTCAGCGCCGCAGCATCCGGCGGACCGTGCCCGGGACGGCCTGCTTGATCCGCTCTCGGAGCTGCTGCGAGCGCAACGCGTCGACGGTGGCGGTGAGCTTGGCGTTCTCGTCGCGCAGCCGCTCGATGCGGGTCAGCAGTTCGGCCGGCGGGGTGGCGGCGGCGGGCCGGACGGCCGGCGGGAACACCGTCTCGCCGACCCGGCGGTCGAAGCACGCGGCGCTGTCGCCGTCGGCGAACGAGGTGCCGAGGTCGTGCTTGGCCAGGAACGCGGTGATGGTCTCGAAGCGGGCCTTGTGGCCGACGTTGAGCGCGGTGTAGTCGGCCTCCGCGTAGAGGTCGGCGGCGTCGACGTCGGCCGGCACGTCCCGCATGATCCGGTGCGGGATGCCGAAGTAGCGGGCCAGTTCCAGCGTGCGCGAGTCGTGGGCGAACAGGTAGCCGGGCGTGCCGGCGACGAGCGCCGTGATGGTGCCGTGGATGCGGGTGCCGAACGCGAAGTCGTATCCGGACAGGTGCGACATCCAGGTCCACGGGTCGACGAACATGCGCACCTTGTCCTCGGCGAACAGCGGGTGCGAGGTGTGCAGCGGGATGTCGCTGCTCTGGCCCCGGTGCTCGGGCGCGTCGCCGTAGAGCAGCGTGCCGAGCGTCCGCAGGTCCTGCGGCACGTAGCAGAGGTTCGGGTAGCGCTCCTGGTGGTGGCGGACCACCGAGGCCATCGAGCGGACGTACGGGGAGATGGTGAGCGCGACCTTCGAGTCGGCGGTCAGCTCCGGCCGGGTCTTCTCCAGCTGGAACTCCTCGCCGTGCAGGAACATCGACGGGCAGCCGATCTGCTCCACCGCGGAGATGCCCAGCGCGTTGAGGTAGCTCTCGGTCACCTCGCCGCGTACGCCGATGCTGTGCGACCGGTCCAGCACGGCCTTGCAGAACGCGCGGACCGGCTCGTCGATCGGCCGCAGGTACTCACGGTCGCCGTCGACGTTCGTCTGCACGCCGACGCCGAGCACCACCACCGGGATCTTCAGCCGCTCGATCAGCTTGGTCAGCGGGGCCAGGCGGTGGACGAAGCTGCGGCGGAACGCGTTCGCCAGGGGTACGACGAACACGTCGTGCCGTTCGTTGATCTCGTCGGCGAGACGCGGGTCGGCCGGGTTACGGGTCGGTGTGATCTCGGCCGTGGAGGTGGCGAGCAGCTTGTGCGCGGCGTGGCTGAAGACCAGGTTGCCGCTGTTGTCCCCGATCCAGTTGCCGGCGAACGTCTCCTCCGGCGTGAGGACGTCGAACGGGCCCTTGCGGGCGCGGAGCAGGATCCGCTGGTGCATCCGGTTCGCTCACCTTCCGTACGGCACGGCGTGCGGGCGGGAGCCGGGTGGGTGCCCGCGCGTGCAGAACGGAAATCCTATCCGCCGCCCCGGCGGAGCCGAGCGGACGTCGGCTCGCCGGGAACGTCCCTGTTCCCCGGGGTAGGGTGCCCGGAATGACCAGCGCGCCGACCGTCACCCGTGCCCCGCGACTGCCGTCGCTGACCGGATTGCGGTGGGTCGCCGCGCTGCTGGTCTTCGCCTTCCACGCCGGCACCATGGGGATCGTCGCCGAGCCGCACCTGAAGAAGGTGGTGGACAAGGCGTTCAGCCTGGGCCTGTCCGGCGTCGAGTTCTTCTTCGTCCTCAGCGGGTTCGTGCTGGTCTGGTCGTACCGGGACGGGGAGCGCGCGTGGACGTTCCTGCGCCGCCGGTTCGCCAAGATCTACCCGAACCACGTGGTGACGTTCGTCGCGGCGCTGGCGGTCGCGGCCTGGTTCGCCGACCCGGTCGTGCCGTGGGCCGCGATCGCCAACTTCTTCCTGGTCCAGGCGTGGATCCCGCTGGGCGGCTACTTCTACAGCGTCAACAACGTGAGCTGGTCGCTCTCCTGCGAGCTGGCCTTCTACCTGTGCCTGCCGCTCGTGGTGCCGTGGCTGCGCCGGGCCCGTACCGGCGTGCTGCGCACCGTGCTGGTCGCGGCGCCGCTGCTCATCCTGGCGCTGTGGCCCGGCCAGCACCTGGTGCCGGAGGAGCAGCGGTGGTGGTTCACCCAGATCTTCCCGGTGACCCGGTCGCTGGAGTTCTGGATGGGCGTGGCCGCCGCCGAGCTGATGCGCCGGAACCGCTGGCGCGGGCCGAACCTCGCCGCCGCCACCGGGATCTTCGTCGCCACCTGGGTGATCGCCGCGCTGTGGATCCCGGCCGAGTTCTGGGCGGCCCTGCTCGCTGTCGGGTACCTGCTGGTCATCGCCGCCGCGGCGGACGCCGACGTGCGCGGCCGCCCGACTCCCTGGCGGTCCCGGGCGATGGTCTGGCTCGGTGAGGTCTCGTTCGCCTTCTATCTGGTGCACGTGCTGGTCATGGTGACCGTGCTGCGGCTCACCGGGTACTGGGGGACCGGGCTGCCCGGCTGGCGCGGCCCGGTCGCCGTGCTCGGCTTCCTGGTGGTCACGCTCGCGCTGGCCGCCGCGCTGCACCGCTGGGTGGAGGTGCCGATGATGCGCCTGCTCGGCCCGTCCCGCCGGGCCCGCGCTGGGTCGCGCGCGCCGGCGGTGCCGGCTCCGCGCGGGCCCGCCGAGGCTGCCGCCACCGGGGCCACCGTCGGCGGCGCGACGTCCGTCACCGGCCCGGCCGAGGGCATCGAGTACGCCGGGCGGCGTCGCCCGGACTGACACGCGCCACCGCCTGCCGGTCGATCCGCGACACGCCGTGCGGCGGTGTGTTCGTGGGGGATCGGCGGTAGTTTGTACCCGTGCTTCCGATCGCGCTCACCTGCCCCGTGTGGTGGGTGGCGCGCTGGACCGCCCGGATGTTCGCCAGTCTCGCCGTGGTCGTCGCCTGTTCGTTCGGCGCCGCCACGCTGCCGGCCGGCGTCGCCGCTGCCGCCCCGGCTCCGGCGGTCGCCGCGTCGGCGTACCCCGTCGCAGGCGCCTCGACCGCCGCGCGGCCGGAGGCCGACCGCGTCGCCGAGCGGCACGCCGGCCCCGCCGGGGCGCCGGCACCCGCGCCCCGGGTGGCCGTCCCGGCCGTCGCGGAGCCGGTCCCGGCCGGCTGGGCCGCCGCACCGGCCGGCCCGCGGGCCCCGCCCATCCGCTGACCGGCCCACGGGCCGCGCCCGTTCATCGCACCCACCGCACGTCATCCCCGCACCCGCCCTCGGCGGCCCGTTCCCACAGGCCCGCCCCGGCGAGGTCGTGCGGGCCCTCCCGCCAGGTCCTTCCCGTGAGGTGCCGACCATGTCGCAGACCGCTCTGTACCACTTCCTCATCTCCGTGCCCGAGGCCGCCGCCATCTGGTCCTTCCTGCTGCTGCTCGCCCTCGGCCTGCTCGCCGCGCTCGTCGCCCGTCCCGAACGCGACCCCGCGCCGGAGGGCGCCCCCGAGCCGGCCGACCCCGACGCCGCCCGCCGCGACGACCTGATCCGGTACGCCGAGGAGGTGGCGGTAGCAGCCGCCGGGGCCACCCAGACGGCCCGTCGCCGCCGCGAGCGGTGGCTGGCCGCGCAGGACGAGGCGGATCGGGCCTGGACCGCGTACGACGAGGCGGACGCCGCGGCCCGCCGCCTGGGCGGGGCCGCCGCGCTGGCCGCCCCGCGCACGCCACGCACCCCTGCGGAGTACGCGGCCCGGGAACGCTGGCTGCACCACGCCGCCATGACGGCGCACTGGCGGGACGACCTGACCGCCCGTCAGCTCGCCGACGTGCTGGCGCGCCGCAACGGGTGGGATCCGCGCCGGCACCCGGCCGAGCAGGAGATCATCCTGGCCCGCACCGTCAGGGACGGGCGCCGCGCCGGATGGGAGATCGCTGACGCGCGGGAACGGGCGGCCTGGCGGGACGTGGAACTGGCCGCCGAAGCGGCCCGGACGCTCGCCGCCGAGGCGTACGCGGCCGCGGTGGCGCTGCGGCCCGCCCCGGCGTGCGCGAGCGCGACGACGCGCCCTCTGCCGGTGCCCGCGTCGGTCCGCAACGCCCGGTGGCGCCCGGCCCGGGTGGGCTGAGACGGCCGTCTCGGCCGAATCGTTACCCGGAATGTGGTGAGCCCGGTCACCCGCGTTACCGAAACGGGCGCCGTGCGCAGAACGGGGCATCGAGTCGCGCAATCGCCGGCCCGGTGGTCGCCGTCTGTCCGCTTTCCGCCGCGCGGTGCCGTCGAAACTGCTTGTCCCATTGAGCGAAGTGAGTAACCGGGTGTTCGAAAATCCGTTACCGCGGATCACGTTTACGCAGGTGGGACCGCTTGGCATCGGACATACCCGCCGGTAGTGTCGGCGCGGTCCGATGCGGTAATCGATCGCCGACGGCGGCGCCGCACCGACCCGCCTAATCGTGTTCCACGAACCGGGGACCCATGAGCACCATCGGGGTGAATCCGCGAGCCACGGCCCGCGGTAGGGCGTACTTCCCGCCCGAATCCGTCAGCTAACCCGGTCGGCGGCCACGGAAGGAGTACCCCTCGTGCCCATCCCTCGATCGTCCCCCCGCCTCCACGGCGACGCGGTGCCCGCGCTGGCCTGACGCGCGACCGGCAAACCGCCCCCCGGGCGCCCGGCATCACGGGCGTTCCCGATCCCCCGGCCATCCGGCCCTTCAGCACGTGTGAGTTCCTCCGCGTGCCGGGCCGGCCTGCGCCGCACGCCCCGTGGAGGATTTCGTGAAGCACCACCTGAAGCGTCAGCTGCGACGGATCGTCACCGAACGCCCGTACCGGATCATCGCCGGATCGGCCGCCGCGCTCGTGCTGGCCGCCGGCGCCGGCGCCGGCACCGTCGCCACCGCCGGTGACGACGCCCCGGTCCAGGAGAACACCGCAGCGGTCGCCGATCTCGGCGCCGCCCGCCTCGGCGAGCAGCCCGCCAGCCGCAGCGAGGCCCGGATCGCCGTGCCGCAGGCGTCGCCGAGCGCCTCCGCCGCGCCCAGCGCGTCGCCGAGCGCCTCGCCGTCCGCGAAGGCGGCGGCAGACCCGGACACCACTCCCAAGGCCAAGCCGAAGCCGCCGTCGAGCAAGTCGCTCGACTACGACTACCAGGCGCAGATCAACTACTTCTACTGCGGCCCGGCCGCCGTGCGCAACGCGCTCAGCGCCGCCGGCATCGAGCGCAGCCAGGACGCGCTCGCCGGCCCTCTCGGCACCACCGAGATGGGCACCAACTCGGCCGAGGACACCACCCGGGTGCTCAACCAGCAGGTCAAGGGCAACCCGTACCGGACTCGGATGATTCCCGGCTCGGCCACCCCGGCCCAGATGGACCGCCTCCAGGCCGACGTGGTCGAGGCGATCAACGACGGCCGCGGGGTCGTCGCGAACGTCGCCGGTACCGCCACCGACACCAACGGCGGCTGGCACTCGTTCCCGGGCGGCCACTACGTCGCGGTGGTCGGCTACAAGGACGACGGCCGGACCGTACGGATCGCCGACTCGGCCGACCCGTCGCTGCCGTCGTACTGGGTCACCACGATCGACCTGGCGCACTGGATCGCCAGCCGCGGCTACTCCGCCTGACCGTCCCGCACGCTCCGAAGGCCGGCACTCCACCCCGGGGTGCCGGCCTTCAGGCTGCCCTCACGCGCCCTTGGCGCGCGATCTTGGACTTGTGGCGCCCAGCATGTCCGGCCCGCCCGATGTGGGAGGTGCCACAGCCCCAAGATCGCAGAGGTTCGGGGCGGCGCGGGCGCGCGAGGTGGGATCGGTGGAGATCTTGGTAGGAAAGGGCCCCTATGGGGGCCGTTTGGTACCAAGATCTCTCGGAGCCGGGAGTCCTTGACAACCCCACTCACAGATCGACGGGGAGGGCGGAGTGTGGGCGGCCGGAGCCGGGGCGAGGGGGGCGTCAGGGGGTGGGGCGGGGGTTTGGTCTCGCGTGGGCGGGGCGGGCGGTGGCAGACTGCGCCAATGGGCGATGCGACGGGGAAGCGGCACCTGATTCTCCTGCACGGCATGGGCGCCACCGGCGAGGTGTGGCTGCCCTGGGCGCCGCTGCTGGAGCGCCGCTGGCCCGGCCGCTGGCTCGCCCCCGACCTCGCGGGTCACGGCTGGTCGCCACCGCTGCCCGGCTACTCGTTCGAAGCCCTGGCCCAGCGCGTGGCCGACGGGCTCGGCCCGGTCCGGCTCGGCCCCGACGACCGGCTGGTGCTGCTCGGGCACTCGCTCGGCGGGGTGGTAGCACTGGCGCTCGCGGCCCGGCAGCGGGGACTTCCGGTCGACGCGGTGGTCGGGCTCGGCATCAAGGCGGTCTGGTCCCCGGCCGAACTGGCGAAGTCGCAGGAGCTGGCGGCCCGTCCGGTCACCTGGTTCACCACCCGGGACGAGGCGGCCCGCCGCTACCTGCGGGTGTCCGGGCTCGCCGGGCTGTTCGCCCCGGACCACCCGGTGGTGGAGGCGGGGCTGCGACGGGAGGACGGCCGCTGGCGGCTCGCCATGGACCCGGCCGCGTTCGCGGTCGGGGAGCCCCGGCTGCCGGTGCTGCTGGCCGCCACCGACGTGCCGGTGCTGCTGGCCCGGGGCGAGCTGGACCCGATGGTGACCGACGCGCAGCTCAAGGAACTGGGCGTGCCGGTGGCCACGCTGCCCGGGCTGGGCCACAACGCGCACGTCGAGGACCCGGAGGCGGTACTCGCTCTGCTCGACCCGTACCTCTGAGCGGCCGGGCCGACCGCGACGGCCGGACGACCGGCCGCCGCCGTGTCAGCCGGCTGCGCGCGGCGCCGGGACCGCCCAGTCGGGCTCCAGCTCGTGGCGGGCGGCGGTGAGGAACGCCTCGGCGTACCCGTCGGCGGGGAAATCGCCCAGGTAGCGGGTCCGGGCCGCCCAGCGTTGCGCCGCCTTCGGGTCGGCGTCGAGCAGTTCCGTGAGCACCTCGTCCACGTTGGACATGTCACGCCGCAGCACGTAGCCGGACGCCGCGAGCGGGAACCGCTCGACGAAGTGCGCGCCGTCGGCGCCGGTGTCGGTGACCGCGTACGGCTTGCCGGAGTAGAGCCAGTCGGAGATGACCCCTGACACGTCGGAGACCAGCGCGTCGGCGCGGTTGACGCACTCGGTGAGCGTCAGCTCGCGGCTCGCGGCGGCGCCGAACAGGTGCGGCCGGCCGGTCTTCGCCCGGTCGGTGGCGAGCAGTTCGGTGAGCCGGGCGAGCTGGCGGGCCGAGGCCGGGTTCTTGTCGGTGTACGGGTGGGCGCGCAGGATCACCGCGGCCCCCCTGTCGATCAGCCGGCGGATCAGCGTCTCGGCCACCGGCAGCGAGCAGTAGTTCGCGTCGGCGTGGTGCCCGGTCCAGGTCGGGGTGTAGAGGACCGTGGGGTGCGCCGGCGGGGTGACCGGCTCCCGGCGTACCTCGATGGCCTCGACCTGGGGACGGCCGACCACGACGAACTTGTCGGCGGGGATCTCCACGCCGGCGCGGGCGTACCTGTCGATCGCCGCCTGCCCGGCCACGAAGATCTTGTCGAAGATGGCCGAGACCGGGTTGGCGCTCGGGGCCTTGTCGCTGTCGCCGTGGTGCAACTGCACGTGGGTGAGCTGGTTGAACCGGATCACGTGGGCGTTCTTCGCACCGTGGTTGACGTAGAACGCCACCCGCAGGCTCGGCACCAGCGCCTCGTCGAGCGCCTTCAGCGTGGGGCAGAGGACCACCGGGGCGCGGGTGGCGGCGGCCACCGCCGGCAGGAACTCCGGCTCGCGCAGCACCACCACGAACGGGCGGCCGATCCGTTCCAGGTACGGCAGCCACATGGTGACCTGGTACTCCGAGCCGGGCGGCGCGGAGAAGTGCAGCACGAACTCGGGCTGGTGGCGGCGCAGTGCCCGGCCGACCGGTCCACCTCCGGCGGGCGGCCGGAACCGGCGCCGGGCGAGGTCCAGCGCGACCGCACCGCAGCCGGCGCCGACGAGCAGCGCGGCGGCGAGCGCCGCCCAGGCGGGCAGTGCCAGGGCGGCGGCGAGCGCCACCACGGCGAGCAGCACCAGCAGCGCGTCGCCGAGCCGGGCGGCGACCACAGGTGTCCACGTACGGACCGGGAGGTTCGCCGCCCGGATCTCCAGCGCGCCGGCCTGCCGTAGCGGGCCGACCAGCAGCACCAGGCCGAGCAGGACCAGCGCGGTGGCGGCCAGCGCCGGGTCGAAGCCGTCGTCGAGGCGCCGCGCGTAGCCGACCAGGATGCCGGCGGCGACGAGCACCGTCTCGGCGAGGCCGTCGGCCGACGGCCGGACCCGGCGCTCCCAGGCGGTGGCGGCGAGCGCCGCCACCGCCAGGGCCAGGCCCCAGCCGGTGGCCCCGGTGAGCGCCACGACGAGGAAGGCCAGCACCGCCAGCCCGGTGGTCAGCACCCGGGCGAGCAGCTTGCGGACCAGGTCACCACGCATCTGGTACGTCCCGTCGGGTTCAGGCGTCGGTGGACAGCTCGGACCGGTCCGGGCCCGGCTGGGCCGGTACGGCGGCCACCTGCTCGCCGGGGGACCGGCGCACGTCGACCACCTGGCCGGTCAGATCGGAGATCAGCACGTCCAGGGACGCCTGCGCGACCGCCTCGGAGGAGAGCAGCGTGTGCTCCGGCTCCTCGCCGAACGCCCGCGTCCGCATCGGGGTGGCGGTGCGTTCCGGGTTGACGCAGTTGACGCGTACGCCGAACTCGGCCCACTCGTCGGCGAGCGCCTGGGTCAGGTTGACCAGCGCGGCCTTGGTGGCCGAGTAGAGCGCGTAGCGGGCCCGGCCCCGGGTGTAGGAGCTGGACGTGTAGAGCAGCAGCTGACCCTTGGTCTGCTGGAGGTACGGCAGGGACTGGCGCGCGATGGTGACCGGGCCGACGAAGTTGACGTGCAGGAGACGGTCCATCGTCTCGGAGTCCATCTCGGCCAGCGCGCCCTTCTCCAGGATGCCGGCGGTGACCACCACGTGGTCGATCCGGCCGGTGGCCTCGAACGCGGTCTTCAGCGCGGCGGTCACGTCCTCGGACCGCTCGACGTGCGTGCCGGTGGTGGAGCGGCTGAACGGGAAGACCTGGGCGCCGTAGCCGCGGGCCAGCTCGGCCAGGTCGTGGCCGATGCCGTAGCTGCCGCCGAAGACCACGATGGTCCGGCCGGTCAGCTCCTCGGCGTAGCTGCGGTGGTCGGTGAGGCGGGGCGCCTGGGCGGCGGCGAGCTGGAACAGCTTGTCGGCCAGGTGCACGTCGACCGGGTGGGTGACCTTGATGTTCTCATCCGAGCCGTCGATCACCTTGATCGGCGTGCCGGGCAGGTAGCGCAGCACCACGCCGCAGTCGTCGGTGGCGGCGAAGTCGGGGTCGCCCTCGGCCCGGCGGTACGCCTCGCGGATGGTGCCGGAGCGGAACGCCTGCGGGGTCTGGCCGCGGCGCAGCCGGGACCGGACCGGGATGTCGGTGATGCAGTCGTCCGCGTCCACCTGGATGATCGTGTCGGCGGACGGGATGGCCACGTCGACAGCCGAGTACGTCCAGAGCGCGTTCACGCACTCGCGCACGATCCGGGCGCTGACCAGCGGGCGGACCGCGTCGTGGAAGAGGATGTTGACGTCGCCCTCGCCGACCGCGTCGAGCGCGATCCGGGTGGTGTCGTTGCGGGTCTCGCCGCCCTCGATCACCTTGGTGACCTTGCGGAAGCCGGCGTCGGCGACGATGCGCTGCGCGTCCGGCACGTGCCCGGTGGCCATCAGCACGATGATCTCGTCGATCTCCGGCGCGGTCTCGAAGACGGCCAGGGTGTGCTCGATGATCGGCTTACCGGCGATCTTGAGGAGCTGCTTCGGGATGCCCAGTCCGAGGCGCGTGCCGGTCCCCCCGGCGAGGATCACGGCCACCGTACGCGCGGGGCGCCAGGGTGCCGGGCTCGCCGGCGCGGCGTCCGGTGCGGTGGTGTGGTCCTGCGTCATTGCCGTACCTCACTCTGGGTGAAAGGGGATGGGTCCGAAAACCTTAACGCGTACGCCGGAGCGCACCGCTCCGGGCGGAACCCGGTGCGGTGCGCTCCGGGGCGCTACTTCTGGTTCTCGTAGGCGTCGCAGACCTCCTTGGTGGGGCCGTCCATCTTCAGGACGCCGCTCTCCAGCCAGATGGTCCGCTCGCAGGTGTCCCGGATCGAGCCGATCGAGTGGCTGACCAGGAAGACGGTGCCGGCGCTGTCGCGCAGCTCGCGGACCCGCTGCTCGCTGCGGGCGCGGAACTTGCGGTCGCCGGTGGCCAGGGCCTCGTCGATGAGCAGCACGTCGTGCTTCTTCGCCGAGGAGATCGCGAAGCGCAGCCGCGCGCCCATGCCGGAGGAGTAGGTGCGCATCGGCAGCGAGGCGAAGTCGCCGCGCTCGTTGATCCCGGAGAACTCGATGATCTCCGGGGCGATCCGCTTGACCTCCTCCGGCGGCATGCCCATGGCGAGGCAGCCGAGCACCACGTTGCGCTCGCCGGACAGGTCGTTGAGCAGCGCGGCGTTCACGCCGAGCAGCGACGGCTGGCCCTGGGTGTAGACGGCGCCGCGGGCCGGCGGGAGCAGCCCGGCGATGGCCCGCAGCAGTGTGGACTTGCCGGAGCCGTTGCTGCCGATCAGGCCGATCGCCTCACCCTCGTACGCGGTGAAGCTGACGCCCTTGACCGCGTGCACCTCGCGGATGTTCGGCGCCTTGGTGCGGGAGACGATCCGCTTGAGCGCGGAGACCGCGCTGGTGCCGCCGCTCGCGCCCTTGTGGATCCGGTAGATCACGTGCACGTCGTCCACCACCACGGTGGGGACGCGGCCCGAGTCGGTCACCGGGCCGGCGTTCAGCGGCAGGGTCTGCTCAGCCACGGCCGTACTCCTTCTCTCCGCGCCAGAAGTAGACGAATCCGCCGACGCCCATCACGATCGCCCAGAGCAGGCCCATCACCCACAGCTTCAGCGGGGAGCTGATCAGGTTCGCCTGGTGCGAGTCGAGCAGCGCGTAGCGGGCCAGCTCGATGAAGACCAGCGGTGGGTTCCACTCCAGGATGTTCGCCGCCCAGCTCGGCAGGTGCTCGCGGATGAGCGCCACCGGGTAGAGCACGCCGGAGGCGTACAGCCAGGTGCGCATCACGAACGGCATGACCTGCTTGAGGTCGGCGGCCTTGGAGCCGAGGCGGGCCATGACCATGCTCAGCCCGACGTTGAAGATCGTCTGGAGCAGCAGCATCGGGACGATCAGGACCCAGCGCAGGGTGATCGGCTCGCCGGTGATCAGCACGATGGCGGCCAGGACCACCATCGACATGAGCAGCTGCTGGAGCTGGACCAGCGTGACGGTGATCGGCAGCGCGGCCCGGGGGAACTGGAGCGCCCGGATCAGGCCCAGGTTGCCGGTGATCGCGCTCACGCCGTTCGTCGCCGCCGTCTGCGTGAAGATGAAGACGAAGACGCCGGTGCACAGGTACGCGATGAAGTTCGGCACGTGCCGGCTCTGGGCCAGGATCAGGCCGAAGATCAGGAAGTAGACGGCCGCGTTGGTGAGCGGTGTCAGCACCTGCCAGAGCTGGCCGAGCTGGGTGTTGCTCAGCGAGGAGGCGACCTTCGCCCGGGAGTACGCGGTCATGAAGTGCCGGTACGCCCACAACCGGCGGGCGTACTCGCCCAGAGCCGGTCGTTCCCCGGCCACCCGTAGCCCGTACCGCTGGGCCAGTTGGGCCCTGGTCAGTCCGGATTCGGGGTCGGCCACCGCGGTGTTGGCCATGTTCAGGCGCTCCGATCTTTCGTGCTGATGGGGAGCAGTGCGGTGAATGAGATCCAGCGTGGCCGGGCGGGGAGGAGCCCCCTCGCTGCTGCATGGAAGGTAGTCCACCGAACGTCGGGACGCAACCGTACCGTCGTTGCGCTACATTGTTCCACGTGACGACCGAGAAGAGGCGTGCCCCGGCCGGCGCGGCGGTGCTGCGCGGGGAGATCACCAGTGCCATCCGCGCCGCCGTGATGCAGGAACTGGCCGAGGTGGGCTACGGTCGCCTCTCCATCGAGGCGGTGGCCCGCCGGGCCGGTGTGAGCAAGACCGCCATCTACCGCCGCTGGCGTTCCAAGCTCGACCTGGTGCTGGACATGGTCTCGGCGGTGGCGGGGCGCAACATCCCGCTGCTGGACACCGGCAGCCTCCTCGGCGACCTGGAGATCCTGCTGCACGTGATGGCGCGTGCGTTGCGTCACCGGCTGGCCGCGCAGATCATCCCGGACCTGCTGGCCGAGGCGGCCCGCAACCCGCAGATCGCGGAGAAGCTACAGGCCGCCCTGGACGACTACCAGCAGGCCGTGGGCCGCATCCTGATCGGCCGGGCGGTCGAGCGCGGTGAGTTGTCCCCGGACACCGACCGGCGCGCCGCCGTCGATCTCATCGTCGGCCCGGTCTACTGGCGGATGGCGATCGCCCGGGCCCCGCTGGAGCCCACCGAGGTGCCCCGGATGGCGGCCGCTATCGTCGCCGCGCTGCGGGTAGCATGCGTGGGGCCTGTACGCGACGAGGTGGAAGTCTGAACCCCGGGCCGCCCCCGGAGGGCCGTCGTCGATCATGAACAGAAGGTCACAGCCGGTCGGACAATCAGTGCAACCCGCTGTTTCTCCCGACAGACCGGTACCATCCCCCGAAATGTCTCCCATGAACCACGCGTCGACAGGAGGAAGCCCCATGGCCGGGCCGCATCCAGAGTTCATTCCCCCCGCACGGCCGATCATCGGCGAGGCCGAGATCGAGGCGGCCGTCCGGGTGCTGCGGAGCGGCCGGGTCGTGCAGGGCCCCGAGGTCGCCGCGTTCGAGGAGGAGTTCGGCGACCTCGTCGGCGGCCGGCACTGCGTCGCTGTCAACTCCGGCACCTCCGCGCTCCAGCTGACGCTGATGGCGCTCGGCTTCGGCCCGGGCGACGAGATCATCGTCCCGTCCTTCTCCTTCGCCGCGAGCGCGAACGCGGTCCGGCTGGTCGGCGCCGAGCCGGTCTTCGTGGACATCGAGCCGGGCAGCTTCTGCGTCGACCCGGCGGCCGTCGCCGCCGCCGTCACGCCGAAGACCGTCGCGATCATGCCGGTGCACCTCTACGGCCACCCGGCCGCGATGGACCGGATCATGGCGATCGCGCAGCAGCACGGCCTGGCCGTGGTCGAGGACGCCGCGCAGGCCCACGGCGCGTCCCTGCACGGCACCCCGGTCGGCGCGTTCGGCACCGCCGGCTGCTTCAGCTTCTACCCCACGAAGAACATGCACGCCCTGGAGGGCGGCATGATCAGCACCGCCGACGCCGAGCTGGCCCGGACCCTGCGGCTGCTGCGCAACCAGGGCATGGAGCAGCGGTACGCCAACGAGATCGTCGGCGCCAACATGCGGATGACCGACGTGGCCGCCGCGATCGGCCGGGTGCAGCTCACCCAGCTCGGCGAGTGGACCGAGCAGCGCCGCGCCAACGCCAAGTACCTCGACTCGAAGATCACCGGCATGGTCACGCCGCCGGTCGCGGACGCCGCCCGCCACGTCTACCACCAGTACACGGTGCGCGTGACCGGCGACCGGGACGCCGCCATGGCGCGCCTCACCGAGCTGGGCATCGGCAACGCGGTCTACTACCCGACCCCGATCCACCGGCTCAAGCCGTACCTGACGCAGGACGGCAAGCCCGGCCCGTGGGACCTGCCGGAGACCGAGCGGGCCGCCGCCGAGGTGGTCTCGCTGCCGGTGCACCCGTCGCTGAGCCCCGCCGACCTGGAGCGGATCGCCGAGGGCGCGAACCTCGCGGGCGGTGCCCGATGAGTGACGGCGGACGGAAGCTGCGGGCCGGTCTGATCGGCCTCGGCGCGATGGGCCGCAACCACGCCCGCGTGCTGTCCAACCTGGACGGCGTCGAGCTGGTCGGCGTGGTCGACCCGGCCGGCGACGTGACCGGCACACTGCGCGCGCCCGTCGTACCCGAGCTGAGCGACCTGCTCGCCCTCGGCGTCGACTACGCGGTGGTGGCCTGCCCGACGGCACTGCACGAGCCGATCGGCATGGAGCTGGCCGCGAACGGCGTCTGCGCGCTCATCGAGAAGCCGCTCGCCCAGTCCGTCGACGCGGCCACCCGGCTGGTCGAGGCGTTCGAGAACGCCGGCCTGGTCGCCGGCGTCGGGCACATCGAGCGCTACAACCCGGCGCTGCAGAGCCTGCGTACCCGCCTGGAGGCGGGCGAGCTGGGCGAGGTGTTCCAGGTCGTGACCCGGCGCCAGGGCCCGTTCCCGCACCGGATCGCCGACGTCGGCGTGGTGATGGACCTGGCCACCCACGACATCGACCTGACCGCCTGGGTGACCGGCCAGCAGTACAGCTCGGTCGCCGCCCGCACGGTCTCGCGCAGCGGCCGGCTGCACGAGGACATGGTCGCCGTGGTCGGCCAGCTCGCCGACGGCACGATGGTCAATCACCTGGTGAACTGGCTCAGCCCGCTCAAGGAGCGGTCGACGGTCGTCACCGGTGACAAGGGCTGCTTCGTGGCCGACACGCTCACCGCCGACCTGACGTTCTACGCCAACGCCGCCATCGACACCGAGTGGGAGGCGCTGCGCGCGTTCCGCGGCGTCGCCGAGGGCGACATGGTCCGTTACGCCATCCCGAAGCGGGAGCCGCTGCTGGTCGAGCACGAGCGCTTCCGGGACGCGGTGGAGGGCAAGCAGAGCGACATCGTCACGCTGCGGCAGGGTCTGCGTACCGTGCAGGTCGCCGCCGCCCTGCTGGAGTCGTCCGCCGACGGCAAGGTCGTGTCCGTCGCGGCCAGCGGCAGCGACGCGGAGCCGGCCCTGCGATGAGCCCGGCGCCGGTGCGGCGGACGGTCTCCGCGGTACGGCGGCGGATCCCCCGGCGGCGGCGCGTCGCGCTCCGCCGGGCCGCCGCCGGCGCGCGGCCCTGGCAGACCCCTTCGGTACGCGAACTGTGTGAACTTTCCGCCGGCACGCCGCTGCTGGTGCACGCCGGCGGGATCACCGGCGACCGGGCGCTGGACGGCGTGCTGCGCGCACTCGACCGGCTGCCCGAGTTCCACCTGGCTCTGGTCTGCGACGAGGCGGAGCGGGCGTCGGCCCAGGACCTGGTCCGCCGCGCCGGCAAGGCGCGCCGCCGGGTCCACGTGGTGCCGCGTCCGCGTACGGTGACGGCCGCGTTCGTCGCCCCGGCGGACGTGGCGGTGTTCGGGTTCGACCCCGACGCCGGTCTCGACCTGCTGGACACCTTCCTCGCCGCCGGGCTGCGGGTGGTCGCCGCCGACAGTCGGGTGGCGCGCGAGCACCTGGCGCGGCACGGCGGCGGCGACTTCTTCGCGCCCGGCTCGCTGCCCTCGTTCACGAAGGCGGTGGAACGGGCCCGGCAGCGCGGCGGCGACGAGGCCCCGCCGGACCAGGAGCCGCCGGTCGCGCCGATCGAGGCCGGCCGGCCCGGCCCCTGGCGTCCGCTCGGCGCCGGACCGATCCGGCTGGGGCTGGGCACGGCGAACTACGCCGGGCAGCTCTCCGCCCTGGCGGTGGCGATCACCACCGCCCGCGCCGACGTCGGCGTGGAGCTGGTGATGGCCAAGCCACCCGCCACCTACCGCTACCCGGCCGACAGCTACCTGAACCACCCCGGCGAACACCGCCTCGACGTGCAGATCGCGCGGGCCGAGCGGGTGCTCGGCTGGTACACCCACCTGATCGTGGACGCGTTCCGTCCGGTGCTCGGCCGCGCCAACGGCGACGACATCGCCGCGGACCTGCCCGCGCTGCGCCGGGCCCGGCTGAAGGTCGCGCTGCTGGCGCACGGCAGCGAGATCCGCCATCCGGGCGCGCACCTGGAGCGGCATGCCGAGTCCGCGTTCCGGGACGCCCCGGAGGATCTGATCGGGCAGCTCACCACCGTGGCCGAGCGGAACCGGCGCACCGCCGAGGAGAGCGGACTGCCGTTCTTCGTGACCACGCCCGACCTGCTGGACGACGTGCCGTTCGCCACCTGGGCGCCGCTGATCGTCGACGTGGACGCCTGGGCCTGCGACCGCCCCGTGCTGGAACGCGCGCGGCCGGTGGTGCTGCACGCGCCGTCGAAGCGGTGGACCAAGGGCACCGACCGGCTCCTGCCCCGGTTGCAGGAGCTGCACGATCGACGGATCATCGAACTGCGCCTGGTGGAAGGGCTGCCGCACCACGAGATGCGGCGTCAGGTGCAGGAGTGCGACATCGTGGTCGACCAGCTGGTGATGGGCAGCTACGGCACCTTCTCCTGCGAGGGGATGGCCGCCGGCCGGGTCGTGGTGGCATACCTGAGCGAGGGCCCGCACCGGGCCGCCGGAGTCCGGCCGCCGATCGCCGACGCCACCCCCGGCACGCTCGTCAAGGCCATCGAGTCGCTGCTCGACGACAGGTCCGCCGCGGCCGCCCTGGCCGCGGAGGGCACCCGCTACGTCCGTGACC
The DNA here is from genome assembly GCF_019038635.1 of Micromonospora sp. WMMB482. NCBI lineage: Bacteria > Bacillati > Actinomycetota > Actinomycetes > Micromonosporales > Micromonosporaceae > Micromonospora > Micromonospora sp. WMMB482. The sequence continues at coordinate 4,427,989 of NZ_JAHOPD010000020.1, forward strand.
ACCACGACGGGCGACGCACCGCCGAGGTCTTCGACGCCTTCCTCCGGTGACACGCCCACCCACCACCCACGCAAGCACCGTCAATGAGGAGAAGCACCCGATGCAAGCTGGCGCTAACAGCGATGCCCGACCGACCCGGGGCCGGGTGGTGATGCTGGTCGACAACGGCGTCCACGGCGACTCCCGGGTGCAGAAGGCAGCGCGCTCGGCCGCCGACGCCGGCTGGGAGGTCTTCCTCCTCGGCATCCGCAACGCCCGCTCCGACGTGGACACCTGGCGCATCGGCGGCGCCGAGGTGCGGCTGCTGCGGGTGCCCAAGCCGCTGCACCGGCTGCCCCGGGAGTACAGCCGGTCGCTGCGCCGTCCGCTGGCGTACGCGTCCACCACCAAGGCCGCCTACCGGGTCCAGGAGATCAAGGCCTGGCAGGCCGATCTGTACGAGCGCCGCGTCCGCGCCCAGGCGCTGGGCGGCGGGCTGCCGGCCACCGTGGGACGGGCGGCCCAGCTGCCGTCCCGCGCCGCCGCCACCGCGCTCGCCCGCTGGGTCCGGTTCCGCAGCGGGGAGACCCGCCGGCTGCGCAAGGCGCAGACCGACCCGGAGGCGCTGTTCAGCCGCCTGCCCGTGCGGTTCTGGCAGGGGCTGCTGGGCGACCGCGCCTGGCGCCGGCTGGACCCGGGCCTGTGGGACTTCGAACTGGCCTTCCGCAAGACGCTCGACGAACTCGAGCCGGACATCATCCACGCCAACGACTTCCGGATGCTCGGCATCGGCGCGCGGGCGACGCTGCGGGCCCGCGCCGCCGGCCGGCGGACCAAGCTGGTCTGGGACGCCCACGAGTTCGTCGGCGGCATCACCGGCCGGGCCGACAACCCGCGCTGGCTGCCGGCCCAGATCGCCTACACGGCCGAGTACGCCGCCTACCCCGACGCCGTGGTGACCGTCTCCGACACCCTCGCCGACCTGCTCCAGGAGACCCACCGCCTGCCCGACCGGCCGGCGGTGGTGCTCAACGCGCCGATGGCGCCGCCGGCCGAGGCCGAGGGCGACGTCCCGGACCTGCGGGCGCTGTGCGGCGTCGACGACCGTACGCCGGTGCTCGTCTACTCCGGCGCGGTGAACCCGAGCCGGGGCTGCCAGATCATGGTGGAGGCGCTGCCGGAGCTGCCCGACGTGCACGTCGCGTTCGTGACCATGAACCCGAACGGCGACAACCAGTTCTCCGAGGCGCTGCGGGAGCGCGCCGCCGAACTCGGCGTCGCGGACCGCGTGCACCTGCTGCCGTACGTGGCGCACTGGCAGGTGGTGCCGTTCCTGTCCGGCGCGGACGCCGGGGTCATCCCGATCCACCACAAGCCCAACCACGAGCTGGCGCTGATCACGAAGTTCCTGGAGTACTCGCACGCCCGGCTGCCCATCGTGGTCAGCGACGTCAAGACCATGGCGCAGACCGCGCGGGCCACCGGGCAGGGCGAGGTGTTCACCGCCGAGGATCTGGCCGACTACGTCCGGGCCGTCCGGGCCGTGCTCGCCGACCCGGAGCGCTACCGGGCCGCCTACGACAAGCCCGGCCTGCTGGAGGGCTGGACCTGGGAGGCCCAGGCCCGGATCCTCGACGAGGTGTACGGCTCGCTGCTGGGCACGCCCGCCGCGAGCGGGGCGCGTCCTCCGGCGTCCCGGCGTCCCGGCGACGAGCGGGAGTACGCGGCCACCTCGCGCTGACCCCCGGCACAGAACGGTTCGGCCGGCTCCCCGCGAAGGGGAGCCGGCCGATCGCGTGAACGGCGGTCAGGCGGACGTGGCCGGCGGCTCCAACAGCAGCCGGTCGAAGTCCTTCTGCGTCACCGACCAGTCCCAGGTGCTCAGCACGTGCGACGCCGCGGCCCGGCCCGCCTCACGCCAGGCCTCCTCGGTGGCGGTGAGGGCCAGGATCCGCTCGGCGGCCTCCTGCGGCGTACCCACCACCCAGTCGCTCGGGAACAGGCTCCGGGCGCTGTGCGGGCGGCCGGCGAAGAACGGCCAGTCGCGCACGACCGGCACCGCGCCGCTGGCCGCGCCCTCGACGAGCGCACAGTGGAAGCTCTCCCGCAGCGAGGTGCTGAGGACGACACCGACGTCGGTGAGCGCACCGGGGACGTCCTCGGTACGGCCGGTCCGCACCACCGCGCCGGACGGCTCCAGCTCGGCCAGTTCGGCGTCGAGTTCCCGGACGTAGGCCCCAATCGCCGGGCTGAGCTCCGGGTTGAGGTCGTCGCCGACCAGCTTGAGGCGGTACCGCTCGTCGTGCCGGCGCAGCTCCCGCAACACCGCCAGGGCCCAGCGCGGGTCCTTCGCCAGCGAACTCAACCCGACCAGCCCGAGCGTGAACCGGCTGTCGGCGGAGACCTTCGGCGCCACGTACCGGTGCAGGTCCATCGCGTTGCTGATCATGTGGGTCCGCGGGCCCTGCGGCGCGCGCAGCCGCGGCACCGCGGCCAGCGCCAGGTCGCGCAGGTGTTCGGAGACGAAGACCACGTCGTCCACACGCGACCAGTCGGTCAGGTGCGGCCACCAGCTGAACGCCTCGAAGCTGTGCAGGCGGACGATCACCCGGGTGGTGCCCGGGTCGATCATCGTCAGCATCGCGGCCCCGAGGTTGCACCAGTCCACGAAGACCGTGTCCGCCCACTCCAGGTGGGGACCCCACGCCTCCTGGACCTCCCCGGCCCGCTTGGACGCCCCGGCGAGCATGTGGAGCGTCACGTTGGTGCGGCCGTTGCTGAGCACCGGGAGGATCGACTCCTCCATCAGGTTCAGCCGGCGGACCTCCACCCCGGGCATCGCCTCGTAGCGCTCCAGGATCGGCCCGAGGAAGTTGTCGTTCAGCCCGGTGAAGAAGAGCATCCGGTGCGGCCGGCCGGCGGGCGGGAACGCCGCCGGGCTCTGCCGCCCGCGCGGCGTCGCCATCGCCCGGCCGGCCTCGCTGTTGTGCAGCGGCGCGAGGAACTTCTCCGGGTTCTCGGCCAGCGGCGAGGTGGTGCCGTCGAACTGCACGATCCGGTGGAACATCAGGTTGAACGCGCGCAGCACGTGCGGCGCGGCCTTGCCCGGGTTGCGCTTCTTGAGGAAGCCGTCGGCCAGCTTGAGCTGCCCCCGCACCACGGTCATCAGATGCTCGGGCACCTTGCCCTGGCTCAGTTCCGCGTCCACGATCGGGCCGAGGAGCTGCCCCCTGGTCGCGGGGCTCTTCAGCCGGCCCTGCGCCGCCAGCGCCAGCCGCTTCGCGCTGGCGCCGTGCCCGGTCTTGAGCATGTTGCCGGTGACCCGCCGGGCGATCTTGCCGCGGTGCCGCTCCGGCAGGCCGGGCGCCGTGACGGCACCCTGCCAGAACCAGCGCACCGGGCTGAGCTTCATGGCTCGCTTGCCGGTGCTCATCTCGAACACCCGCTTCGCCAGGTCGACGGTCTGGCTGCGGGTGGCGCTCGCCAGCACGGTCGGGGCCGGGCCGACGGTGTTCAGCCGGGGACGGCGGTAACGCGCCGGGTCGGCGGACCGCTTCTCCACCGCCCGCAGCGCCGGGGCGATGCCGTAGACGGCGTCGGCCCGCCGGTAGCGCTGGGCGAGCTGCCAGACGGTGTGCAGGGCCTGCGCGTCGAGCGCGACCAGGACGTCGGCCCGCCTGGCGTGCCGGCGTACCCACGGGTCGCGCTGGGCGCGCAGCCACGGGCGCCGGGCCGGGGCCGCCCGCTTGACCGCCCGGCCGAAGCGGGGGCCCAGCTCGGTGGCGGTGGGCAGCAGATGCACCTCGGCCAGCTCGGTCGCCGCCGGGATCTTCTCCACCGGGTCGAAGGTGGTGGCCACCCGTACGGTGACGCCCCTGTCGCGGAACTGCTGGAGCGCGTCGGTCAGGACCGCCACCCGCCCGGGGACGGTGCCCATAACCATCAGGACCTCGATCATGACCTACCTTCTCGGGCCAGGACGCGCGCGCCGGCGGGGGAGGGCTGTGGGGTGCCGGCCGGACCGCCGGCGCCGAGCACCAGCTCGGTCACCTCCCGGACGGCGGGGATGAGCTGCTCCTCGCGGGCGTACTGCCGCGCCTCGGCGCGGGCCTTCTCCCGCTCGGCCGCGTCGGCGGTACGGGCCATCGCGGCGGCCCGCCGGAAGGCGCCGGTCAGCTCGGCCGGGTCCAGCCCGACCGCGCCGGTCCAGAGCGGATAGGTGGACAACACCGTGGAGGCGTCGTGGTCGGCCTCGTGGGCGGAGACCACCGGCAGGCCGGTCGCCATGTACTCGTACACCTTGCCGGAGGTCATGTACCGGCCGCCGGTCACCATCAGCACCACCGCGTCCCAGCGGGAGTAGAGGTCGACCACCTCGGCCTTCGGCACCGAGCCGCCGACCAGCACGCCGTCGACGGCGGCGGCCCTGAGCAGCTCCGCGTGGGCGTTGTCGCCGCGCGCCCAGGCGGCGCCGATGTGGCCCCGCACCTCGAAGCGGGCGTCGGCCAGCGCCGGATCCTCGGTGCGGGCGGTGCGCCAGCCCTCGAGCACGGCGCTCAGCAGCGGTACGGGAAGGTTCAGCGCACCGAGGTAGCCGAAGGTCAGCGGCCGGTCCGGCGGGGCGGGGCGCACCTGGGCCGGGATGCTCGCCGCGTCGTAGCCGTTGCGCACGACCCGCATCTTGTGCGCCAGCTCCGGGTAGCGCTCGCGGTACCAGCGGGAGATCGGCTCGTTGACGTTCCAGATCGCGACGGCGTTGGTGAGCAGCTTGATCTCCCACTGCCCGGAGACAGATTCCCGGGTGAACGCCTCACCGTTGTTGATCACGTCGACCGACCAGCCGTCGCGGAAGTCCACCACGTACGGCACCCGGTGCGTCTCCCACAGCTTCCAGGTCGCGGACAGGTTGACGTACGGCGCGCAGGTGGTCACCAGCAGGTCGACGTGCCGCTCCCGGTGGATCCGGAGCAGGGCCTTCTCCAGCGCCGGGCGCCAGCCTCCGAAGACCGGCTCGGGGAAGACCTTGAGGTTCTGCTTGCGCAGGTCGGCCAGGTAGTCCTTGTGCGCCAGGGCGCGCTGCTCGGTGAACGTGCGGATGTCGGTCTCGAGGTCGTCCCGGAACAGCGGCAGCTTCACCACGCGCACGCTGGGCTCCACCCCCTGGGAGAGGGTGTGGTCGAGTCCGTACTCCCGTTCCCATGCCTCGTCCGCGATGGTGACCGCGGTCACGTCCCAGCCCGCGGCGGCGAACTGGTTGGCGGTCTCCCGCATGCGGTAGGCGCAGCTCTTGGCCGCCGGTGGGAAACCGATCGCGAGGTAGACCATGTGCGGCCGGGACCCGGACCGTCGCGGCCGGGGGAGTTTCAACGAGTCCCAGAGAGTTCGCCCGTTGTTCATCGATTCCGATCCTGGGGAGGTGGGGAGATGCCGTGTCGCGGCCTGGACGGCTCGGCCGGACGCGGTACCTGCTGTGCCGGTGGCCGCGTAACGACCGCCGGAGCGCGTGCGGACACTACAATAACGCCGTTGCGGGCGCCGGACCTGCCGCCGCCCGGTGGCCGGCGGGTGCGCCGTGCCCCGGATCACCGAGGTTCCGTCACCGGCGGTTCCGGCCGGTGCGAACACGCCGTCTCGGCCGGTCCTCGACCGTGGCCCCCGCTTTCGTAGACTCCTACGCCATGACCGCGCCTGCGCCCGACACCCGCGACCGTGAGCCCGCCCCCACCGGCGGCGACGGTTCCGCGGCCGACGACTCGTCCGATCCGGGGTCGTCCACCCCGAACCCGACGACGACTGCGGCAGCTGAGCAGCCGGAGCAGCCGGAGCCGGACACGGCGGCCGAAAAGCGGCGCGGCGGCCGGTGGCGGCGGGTCGACGCGCTGGTGGCCCTGGTCTACCTCGCCGGAGCGTTCTGGGTCACCGCCCGGGGCTGGCGCGACCACGACGGCCGGCTGCTCGGCAGCCGCCCGAACGACCAGGGCTTCAACGAGTGGATGCTGGCGTACGCGGCGCACGCGGTCACCAACCTGGAGAACCCGTTCTTCACCACGCTCCAGAACGCCCCGGCCGGCGTGAACCTGATGACGAACGTCGGGATGCAGCTGCCCGGCCTGGTGCTCACCCCGGTCACCCTGCTCTTCGGCGCGTCCTTCTCCTATCTGCTGTTCATCACGCTGAACCTGGCCGGCACCGGGTACGCCTGGTACCACGTGCTGTCCCGGCACGTGGTCGACTCCCGGGCGGCCGCGTTCGTCGGCGGACTGTTCTGCGCCTTCGCCCCGGCGCTGATCTCGCACAGCAACGGCCACCCGCACATCACCGCCCAGTGGCTGGTGCCGTTCATCGTCTGGCGGGTGATCGCGCTGTCCCGCGGCGAGCGGGTGGTCCGCGACGGTCTGATCCTGGGCGGGCTGGTGGTGGCCCAGTTCTTCATCAGCCTGGAGATCCTCTTCCTGACCGCGCTCGGCTGCCTGATGCTGGTCCTGGCCTACCTCGCCTTCCGGCCCCGCGAGGCGGTACGCCGGCTGCGCCCGCTGCTGTCCGGGCTGGCGATCACCGCCGTGCTCGTGTCCGCCGCGGCGGCGTATCCGCTGTGGATGCAGTTCGCCGGCCCGCAGCACCGGGTCGGCCACCCCGGCACCCCGGACCTCTACGCCCTCAAGCTCGGCTCGTTCGTCGAGTTCGCCACCAAGTCGATCGCCGGTGGCCCGACCAGCGCGATCGGCTGGGCGCCGAACACCACCGAGCAGGCCAGCTTCTACGGCTGGTCCCTGGTGGTGCTCGCGGCCGGGGTGCTCTGGTGGCTGCGCCGGGAGACCACGGTCCGGGTGCTCGGGGCCGTCGGCCTGGTGTCGGCGCTGTTCTCCATCGGCACCACCTGGACCGTCGGCACCCGGCGCACCGACGTCCCCGCGCCGTTCGCCCTGGTGCAGGACCTGCCCGTGTTCGACTCCGTGGTGGTGTCCCGGTTCGCGCTGATCACCACGGTGGCGCTCGGTGTGCTGCTGGCGGTCGCCGGTGACCGGCTCGCCGCCCGCCGCACGGAACCGGCCGGCCGGCTGGCCGCCCGCGTCGGGGCCGTGGCGGTGGCCGCCGCGCTGCTGCCGATCCTGCCGATGCCGCTGGACGCGAAGGGCCGAACCCCGGTTCCGGACTTCGTCACCGCCGGCACCTGGCGCGACCACGTGGCGCCCGGCCGCACGCTGGTGCCCGTGCCGGTGAACGGCATGACGTCGCTGTACTGGAGTTCCGCCGCGGTAGCCGGCTTCGCCGTCCCCGAGGGCTACTTCCTCGCGCCGGTCTCCGCCACCGACAACACCGGCCGCTGGGGCGTCGACCCGCAGCCCACCGCGAAGCTGCTCACCGCCGTCTCGCTCGGTGAGCGGGACACCACAGTCGGCCAGGCCGACATCGACCAGGCGCGCGCCGACGTCCGCTACTGGAAGGCCGACGCCGTGGTGCTGCCCGACCGCGGCGCCCGCCGCCACGACGACCTGAAGACCGTGCTGGACGCGCTCTACGGCCCGGGGGAGCGGGTCGAGGACGTCTGGGTGTGGGACGTCCGGCCGTTCACCCGCTGACCGGTCACGGCGACTTCGTCCAGATCAGCAGCAGGTAGCCGCCGAAGTAGGCGGAGAAGGCCACGAGCGTGGCCAGCACCGTGCCGGCCCGGGCCCATCCGGCCCGGGCCAGGCCCACGGCGGCCGGCAGCAGCAGCGGGAACGCCGGCAGCAGGAACCGCGCCTTGGAGTGGTAGTAGCCGGCCGCGCCGAGCGTGGTGGCGAGCACCAGGCCGCTGTAGAGCAGCAGCTGCCACGGCTGCCGGTCGATCACGCTCAACGCGAAGAACATGATCGACAGCAGCGCCACCACGGTGACCACCAGCAGCGGCAACGCGGCCACCTGCACCAGCGCCTCCCGGCCCCGGTCGACGGTGTAGACGCCGAAGTCGAACGTCGTTCCCCACCCGGCGAACTGGATGTGGAACCAGCCGTCCAGGCGGCCGGTCCGGGTGCCCACCCAGGCCAGGTAGCCCAGCCAACCGGCCGGGGCGAGCAGCAGCGCCGCCCAGGGCCGCCAGCCGTCGCGCCGCCTGACGACCGCCAGCAGCGCGGCCAGCCCCACCACCGGGATCAGCGACGAGGCGGTGGGCCGGGTCAGGCCGGCGAACAGGCACACCACACCGGCGGTCACCCAGTGCCGGCGCAGCAGCGCGTACAGCGTCCAGGCGGCCAGCGCGGTGAACAGGCTCTCGCTGTAGCCCATCGACTCCACGACGGCGTGCGGCACGGCGCCCCAGAGCGCGGCGAGCAGGATGCCGGTACGCCTGTCGTGCAGGTGCCTGCCGATGGCGTACAGGCCCCAGGCGGCGGCCAGCGCGGCCAGCCACCCCACGACCAGCGCCGACTCGCGCGGGCTGAACGGGGAGAGCCGCTCCAGGGCCGCGGTCAGGCCCGGGTAGAGCGGGAAGAACGCCATGTTGCTCTGGGTCTTCTCGTACCCGTCATAGCCGTGCTGCGCGATGCCGAGGTACCAGTTGCCGTCGGCCCGGGTGAGCTGCGCGACGGGCGACACGTCGACGCTGCGGGCCCACAGCCAGACGACGGCCACGCCGATCAGCCGGACGACCGCGTACAACGCCAGCGCCGGCGCCGCGTCCCGGGCGGCGTCGCGCAGCCGCCGGACGGGGCCGCGCCGGGCGCGGTCGGCTGTGGCCGGCCCGGTCTGCGGGGCTGGCGCGGGTCGGCTGGGTTCCTCGGTGGTCACCACGTCCATTGTGCGGTCCCGTTCGCGCTGAGCTGCGATTGCCCGGAGGCCCGCGTGGCGCGGCCGGCGACCCGGCGGACGACCCGGAGCGGGCGCCGGTCGTTGAACAGGATGGAGGGTAGCAACCGTCACACCAGGTCGTGGGGCACCGGCGGCGGCGGGCGTCCGGGCCCGATCCGCTGTCGTAGACTCGCTCGGGTCCGCGGGCGCGGTGCTGGCGACGACGAAACGGGCAGGAATGGGATCTGACGGCACGACCGCAGCGGCGGGCACCCGGGGACGGGTCGTGATGCTGGTGGACAACGGGGTCATCGGTGACTCCCGGGTGCAGAAGGCGGCCCGCTCCGCCGCCGACGCCGGCTGGGACGTCGTGCTGCTCGGCCGCGCGCCGGTCGGCAGCCCGCAGAGCTGGCGCCTCGGCGCCGCCGAGGTGCGCCTCGTGCCGATGCCCGAGCCGTTGGCCCGCCGCCGGCACGAGTTCCGCCGGGCCTGGCTGCGGCACCCGCTCGCCTATCCGCCCAGCGGCATCGCGGCGCAGCGTACCCAGGCGGTGAAGGCCTGGCGCGCGGACCTGGCGGTACGCCGGGCGGCGCTCACCGTCGCGGCCCGCGAGTCCGGCGCGGGCCGGCCGGGCGGGCTGCCCTGGGCCGCGCTGCGCGCCGAGGAGAAGCTGTCCGGCCTGACCCGCAAGTGGGTCGGGTTCCGCAACCGTCAGCTCACCCGGGCCCGCAAGGGCCGCAAGCTGGACGGCCTGTGGGACCGCTCGTACACGTCGTTCTGGCGCAGGCTGCGCGGCGACGGGGCGTGGCGGCGCCTGGAACCGGGCCTGTGGGACTACGAGCTGGCCTACGGCCCGGTGGTCGACGAACTGGCGCCGGACCTGATCCACGCCAACGACTTCCGGATGCTCGGCGTCGGCGCCCGCGCGAAGGTCCGGGCCGCCGCGAAGGGCCGGCGGATCGCGCTGCTGTGGGACGCCCACGAGTACCTGCCCGGCGTGCAGCCGTGGCGCGACAACGCCCGCTGGCTGCCCGGCAACGTGGCGCACGAGCGGGAGTACGTGCCGTACGCCGACGCCACGATGACCGTCTCCGGCGGCCTGGCCGACCTGCTGCGCACCGAGCACGGGCTGGCCGAACGGCCGGCGGTCGTGCTCAACGCCCCGGCGGTGGACGAGCTGCCCGCGGACGCGGACGAGCCGGCGCCGGACATCCGCGCCCGCTGCGGGCTCGGGCCGGACGAGCCGCTGCTGGTCTACAGCGGGGTGGCCGCCGCCAAGCGCGGTCTCGGGGTGATGGTCGAGGCACTGCCCCGGCTGCCCGGCGCGCACGTCGCGTTCGTGGTCAACAAGCCCGACTCGGCGTACGTCCGGGGCCTGGTCACCCGCGCCGGTGAGCTGGGCGTGGCGGACCGGGTGCACGTGCTGCCGTACGTGCCGCACCACCAGGTGGTCCGGTACCTCAGCGGCGCGCAGGTCGGCGTCATCCCGATCCAGCACTGGCCGAACCACGAGATCGCGCTGATCACCAAGTTCTTCGAGTATTCACACGCCCGTCTGCCACTGGTCGTCTCCGACGTGCGCACCATGGCCGAGACTGTCCGGGAGACCGGTCAGGGCGAGGTGTTCCGCGCCGAGGACGTGGCCGACTTCGTCCGCGCGGTGACCGCGGTGCTCGCCGACCCGCAGCGGTACCGCGCCGCGTACGACCGGCCGGGCCTGCTGGCCGGCTGGACCTGGGAGGCGCAGGCGCGGGTGCTCGACGAGGTCTACTCCCGGCTGCTGCCCGGCGCGCCGCCCCGGCCGATGCCGGCGCACGCCCCGGTGGAGCCGGCACAGGTGGAGGTGGGCGCGTGACCGGGCCGGACGTGACGGTGGTGGTCGCCGTCTACAACACCATGCCGTACCTGACCGCCTGCCTCGACTCGCTCGTCGGGCAGACCATCGGCCGGGACCGGCTGGAGGTCGTCGCCGTCGACGACGGCTCCACCGACGGCAGCGGCGCCGAACTGGACCGCTACGCGCAGCGTTACCCGGGCACGGTCCGGGTGCTGCACCAGGCCAACTCCGGCGGCCCGGCGGCGCCGAGCAACCTGGCGCTCGACCACGCCCGCGGCCGGTACGTCTTCTTCATCGGCTCGGACGACCACCTCGGCCCGGAGGCGCTGGAGCGCCTCGTCGAGGCCGCCGACCGGTGGGACTCCGACGTGGTGCTGGGCCGGATGGTCGGCACCAACAAGCGCTACGTGCACCAGGCCGTCTACGCCACCACCCGGGAGCGGCTCGACCTGTTCGACAGCGACCTGCCCTGGTCGTTGTCGAACACCAAGCTGTTCCGGCGGGATCTGATCGAGCGGTACGGCCTGCGGTTCCGCACGGACATGCCGATGGGCAGCGACCAGCCGTTCACGCTGGAAGCGTGCTTCCGGGCGAAGAAGGTGTCGGTCCTCGGCGACTACGAGTACTACTACGCGGTCAAGCGGGACAACGCCCAGAACATCACGTACGCCAGCCGGTTCGAGGAGCGGTTGCGCTGCGCCGAGGAGCTCGTCGGGTTCGTCGCCGGGCTGATCGAGCCCGGCCCGCGGCGGGACGCGGTGCTGGTGCGCCACTTCACCTGGGAGGTGGCGAAGCTGCTCCGCGCGGAGTTCCTCGCCCTCGCCCCGGACGTGCAGCGGCACGTCCACGACCGGATCCGCAAGCTGGCCGAGGCGTACCTGACCGACGGGGTGACCGCGCGGATGGCGTCCGAGGAGCGGCTGCGGGTGGCGGTGGCGCGCGACGGCGACCTGGACGCGCTGTGCACGCTCATCGGGCAGCAGTCCGACCGGTCGCTGCCCGAGGTGGTGGTCGACGGCGACCGCTGGTACGCCGGCCACGTCGGCTTCCGTGACCCGGCGTTCGGCTACCCGGACGACTGGTACGACGTCACCGAGCGGGCCGCCGCGATACTGGCCAAGCTGACCGCGACCGGGCTGGCCTGGGGACGCGACGCCGCCGGGGCGCGGGCCCTGGTGCTCACCGCGCGCAGCCGCTGGGCCGAGCTGGCCGAGCTGAGCGCGGAGGCGCTGCGGGTCAGTGTGGGCGACCTGACGGGTGTCACGTCGGTCGAGCCCGCCGGCACCGGTACCGTCGTACGAACGGACTTCGCGGTGGACCGGCTGCTGGCGGTCGTCGCGGGGACGGGCGAGCGTCGTATCGTACGCGCCGAGGTATCCGCCCTGGGCGGGACGGGCTCGGCGCCGTTGCGCACCGGCCGCCCCGTCGCCGCACCCCGGCTGGTTGCCCGGCGCGGTGTCCGCTGGCACCTCGTCACACCCACCACGAACCACAAGGGCCAGGTGATCGTCGCGATCACGCCGGTGACCCCCGGTCGGTTCCTTGCCCGCCTGCGCCGAATCTGGCCCTCTGGAGGAAAGTAGTTCATGAACATCTGCGTCGTCGCGCTCGGCAAGATCGGTCTGCCGCTGGCCGTGCAGTTCGCGTCCAAGGGGCATCGGGTGATCGGCGCCGACGTCTCCGAGCGGGTCGTCCAGCTGGTCAACGACGGTGCCGTGCCCTTCCCGGGCGAGGCCGACCTGGACGTCAAGCTCAAGGAGACGGTGGCCGCCGGCCTGCTGTCGGCCACCACCGACACCGCCGCCGCGGTCGCCGAGTCGGAGGCGGTCGTCGTGGTCGTGCCGCTGTTCGTGGACGCCGAGGGCGTGCCGGACTTCGGCTGGATGGACGACGCCACCCGGTCGATCGCCCGTGGGCTGAAGCCGGGCACGCTGGTCAGCTACGAGACCACGCTGCCGGTCGGCACCACCCGTGACCGGTGGGCGTCGATGCTCGCCGAGGGCTCCGGCCTGACCGCCGGCACCGATTTCCACCTGGTGTTCAGCCCCGAGCGGGTACTCACCGGACGGGTCTTCGCCGACCTGCGCCGCTACCCGAAGCTGGTCGGCGGCATCGACGAGGCGTCGGCCGCGCACGGCGTGCGGTTCTACGAGGCGGTGCTCGACTTCGACGAGCGGCCCGACCTGGACCGCCCCAACGGCGTGTGGGACCTCGGCTCGGCCGAGGCGTCCGAGCTGGCCAAGCTCGCCGAGACGACCTACCGGGACGTGAACATCGGCCTGGCGAACCAGTTCGCCCGCTTCGCCGACACCGTCGGCGTGGACGTCACCAAGGTCATCGAGGCGTGCAACACGCAGCCGTACAGCCACATCCACTCGCCGGGCATCGCGGTCGGCGGCCACTGCATCCCGATCTACCCGCGGATGTACCTGTGGAACGACCCGGCCGCCACAGTGGTCCGCTCCGCGCGCGAGGCCAACGCGGCCATGCCGGAGTACGCGGTCGACCTGCTCGCCGCCGCGTACGGCGACCTGACCGGGGTGGGCGTGCTGGTGCTGGGCGCCGCCTACCGGGGTGGCGTCAAGGAGACCGCGTTCTCCGGCGTCTTCCCGACGGTGGAGGCGCTGCGCCGCCGGGGCGCGGTGCCGTACGTCTCGGACCCGATGTACACCAACGAGGAGCTGGTCGCGCACGGCCTGCCCGGCTACGACGGCGAGCCGGTCGGCGCCGCTGTCATCCAGGCCGACCACGCCGAGTACCGCACCCTCGCCCCGGCCGACCTGCCGGGCGTGACCGTGCTGGTCGACGGCCGCCGGGTCACCGACCCGGCGCGCTGGACCGGCGTGCGCCGGGTGGTCATCGGGGGCTGACCCCACCGACTCCACGGGCCCCGGCCGTCTGAGACGGCCGGGGCCCGTCGCGTGCCGCCGCCGGGAGGTGCCGTCCGGCGTTCACCTGCCGGACACCCCGGCAATACTTGTGTCATGTGCCCCGTTTAGGGTCGCAGCCGTCGGAGATCGACTCGCACCGACATCGGTGGGGCAGACAGGGAGCGTGTCGTTGTTCAGCAGAGTACGCAGCCAGCAGGGTCTCGCCGCGGTCGGCGCGACGCTCCTCGGCTACGCGGTCATGGTCCTCGCCGGAGTCCTCGGCCTGGTGGTCCCGTACGCGGTGGCCGCGGTGGTCGCCGTCGCCGGTGAGCTGGCCCTGGCCGGGCGGCACACCGGGACCGCCACGCTGCTCGACAAGGCCGGCCTCGGCGAGACCTTCCGGCGGCTGGTACGGGACCTGTCGGTGGCCCTGCTGGTGATCGCCGTGGTGCGGCCCGGCGTGGCCGGCACCGTCGCCGTCCTGCTGCTGCCCGCCGCGCTGTGGACCGTGGCCGTCGCCACAGGCGCGCTGACCAAGGTGATCGACGGCGGGGTCGACCCTCCGGCGTACACCCGCAACATCGACCTCGGCGCGCTGCGGCGGGTTCCGGTGCCGCCGGCCTGGGCGCGTGGGCTGGCCGGGCTGCGCATGCCGCTGCTGAACGTGCTGCTGGTGCCGGCGGCAGTGGTGGCCGCCGCGCTGGACCGGGTCGCCCCGGTGGTGGTCACCGGCCTGGTCACGCTCACCGCCGGTCTGGTCACCGCCGCGGTGCTGGCGCTGACCGCGCTGCGCGGCCGGGGCAAGGCCCCGGGTGTGCTGCCCGCCGTGCACGACTGGATGGCCCGGGAACGGCCCGAGGTGGCGCTGTACTTCGCCGGCCCGGCCAAGGACGTCTACCAGGCCAACATGTGGCTCGCGCCGGTGGAGGCGACCGGCCGCCGCGCGGTCGTGCTGCTACGCGCCGCGGACGCGTTCGAGCAGCTCGCCGACACCCGGCTGCCGGTGATCTGCGTGCCGGCCGGTGTGGACTTCATGAACCTGGACCTCGGCTCGCTGCGTGTGGCGCTGTACGCCGCCAACGTCGGCGCCAACATCCACCTGCTGCGCGAGCCGGGCGTGAAGCACGTCTTCGTCGGCCACGGCGACAGCGACAAGCAGGCGAGCGTGAACCCGTACAGCAAGGTGTACGACGAGGTCTGGGTGGCCGGGCCGGCCGGGCGGGAACGGTACGCCCGGGCCGACGTCGGCGTTCTCGACCGCGACATCGTGGAGGTCGGCCGGCCGCAGCTCGCCGGGGTGCACACGTTCGGCTCCGGCGACGCCGGCCACCGTTTCACGGTGCTGTACGCGCCGACCTGGGAGGGCTGGCTCGACGACGACCCGTACCACACGTCGCTCGTGCTGATGGGGGAGCGGATCGTGTCCGGACTGCTGGCCGCCGGGGACGTGCGGGTGATCTACAAGCCGCATCCGCTGACCGGGACGCGCTCGCCCAGGGCCCGCGCCGTGCACGAGCGGATCGTGTCCCGGATCAAGGCCGCCGGCGGCGAGACCGATCCGTCCTCGCTGGACGGCGCCGCGCATCTGGTGGTCACCGGCCGTACGCCGGGGCTGTTCGACTGCTTCAACGTCACCGACCTGCTGGTCAGCGACGTGTCCAGCGTGGTCTCCGACTTCGTGCAGAGCGAGCGCCCGTACGTGGTGGCGAATCCGGCCGGCCTGCCCGAGGACGAGTTCCGGCGTCAGTTCCCGACCGCGCGGGCGGCGTACCTGCTCTCGGCGGACTGCGGTGAGCTGACGAAGATCCTCGACGTGAACCGGGCCGGGGACGACCCGATGACCGGGGCGCGGCGGGAGCTGAAGGAGTACCTGCTCGGGCCGGCCGGGTCGAACCCGATGGACCGGTTCCGGGACGAGGTCGGCCGGCTCTGCGGCTGAGGCGTACCGAGCAGGGGCGACGACCGGCCCGGTCGTCGCCCCTCTCGTCCGTTCAGCCCTGGTGCGGCGGGTTGTCGACGTCGCGGGAGATGACCTCGCCCTTGGCGTCGACCCAGCCCTTCGGGCGGGCCGGGTTGCCGGCCACCAGCTGGTACGGCTTGACGTCGCGGGTCACCACCGACCCGGCGGCGATCATCGCGTACTCGCCGACCTCGATGCCGCACACGAGCGTGGCGTTCGCGCCGATCGACGCGCCCCGGCGGACGAGCGTCGGGGTGATCGTCCAGTCCGGGTTCTGGGCGCGCGGGCGGAAGTCGTTCGTGAACACCGCGCAGGGGCCTACGAACACCTCGTCCTCGATGGTCACGCCCTGGTAGACCGAGACGTTGTTCTGGATCTTCACGAGGTCACCGACTGTCACGCCCGCGTCGACGTAGACGTTGCGGCCGATCACGCAGCCGGCGCCGACCTGGGCGCTGGACCGGATGTGCGCCAGGTGCCAGACCTTGGTGCCGTCGCCGACCTGGGCGCCGGACTCCACGTCGGCCGTCGGGTGGACGAAGACGGAGGCGGACCGGTCGTTGCTGTCAATCATCTCAACTCGCATCATGCCAGGGCGCGTCGCGCCGTCGGGCGGGCTCGACGCAGCATAACGAGCGCTCACGCGAGCAGTTCGGCCACCGCGTCGGCGGCGGGCCGGTCGGCCGGGAGCGGATGCGCCGCGACCACCGCGTCCACCGGCAGCGCCGCGTACAGGTGCGGGAACAGCGCCCCGCCGCGGGACGTCTCCCAGCGCAGCGCGTCGCCGAGCCGGGCCTCGTCGACAGCGAGCAGGGTCAGGCCGGTGACCCCGGCGAAGAAGCGCCGGGCGGTCTCCACTACCTGGTCGGCCGCGGAGAGGTGGACATAGCCGTCCTGGCGGTCCATCGCGGTGCCGGCGAACCGGCCAGCCGCCCGCGCCTGCGTCCACTCGTCGTCGGAGAGAATCTTGTAGATCACGGCAGCAGCCTAGAGCGGCCTCGCGCCCGCGCGGCGCGTCTGCCACCATTCGCAGGGCAACACGTCGGACGGAGGGAGGCACGGGTGCGGATCCTCCTGGTCGAGGACGACCGCCGGGTCGCGGCGGCGTTGTCGTCCGCGCTGACCCGGCGCGGCTACCAGGTGGAACATGCCGCGACGGTGGCCGCCGCGCTCTCCGCCGCCCCCTGCGACCTGGTGCTGCTCGACCTGGGCCTGCCCGACGGCGACGGCACCGACCTGTGCCGCGAGCTGCGTCGGCGCAGCAGCCGGCTCGGCATCATCGCGGTGACCGCGCGCGGTGAGGAACGCGACCGGGTGCTGGGACTGCGGCTCGGCGCCGACGACTACGTGGTCAAGCCGTTCTCGATGGTGGAGTTGCAGGCGCGGATCGAGGCGGTGCTGCGCCGGGCCGCGCACACCGCGCCGCAGCGCAACCTGATCGAGGCCGGCGCGGTCCGCATCGACGTGGGCGGCCGGACGGTCAACGTGGCCGGCCGGGACGTCACGCTCACCCGCAAGGAGTTCGACATCCTGCTGTCCCTGGCCCGCCAGCCGGGGGTGGCGGTGCCGCGCGAGCGGATCCTGCTCGACGTGTGGGGCACCACCTGGGCCGACCGGCACACAGTGGAGGTGCACGTCGGGTCGCTGCGCGCCAAGCTCGGCGACCCGACGCTCGTGGAGACCGTGCGCGGGGTCGGCTACCGGCTCCGCGACGCGTGAGGAGGGGCCCGTGCGCCGCCGGCTGGTGATCAGCTACCTGCTGCTGATGGTGCTGGTCCTGCTCGCCCTGGAGACCCCGCTGGCGGCCACGCTCGCGACCCGGGAGACCGACCGGGTACGCGCCGACCGCCTCGCCGACGCCACCCGCTTCGCCTCGCTGGCCGGGCCGGCGTTGCGGGGTGGCAGTCCCGGCCCGCTGGACGGGGAACTGGCCGCCTACGACGCGCTCTACGGAATCGGCGCGGCGGTGGTGGACCGGGAACGCCGTACCGTGGTGGCCTCGTCCGGCTGGCAGCCGGGCGCGGGCACCGGCCCGGCGCTCGACACCGCGCTGTCCGGGCAGCAGTTCAGCGGCCCGGAGTCGGTCTGGCCCTGGGTCAGCGGGCCGGTGGTGACGGCCGTGCCGATCAACGACGGCGGCGAGGTGCTCGGCGCCGTGGTCACGACCAGCCCGGCGGACGGGGTGCGCCGCACCGTCACCGTGTGGTGGCTGCTGCTCGCCGGCATCGGCCTGCTGGCGGTGCTGGCCTGCGTCTCGACCGCGTTCGGGCTGGCCGGCTGGGTGCTGCGCCCGGTCACCGAGCTGGACGCGGTGACGCACGAGATCGCCGAGGGCCGCCGCGCCGCGCGGGTCCGCGCCGGGCTCGGCCCGCCCGAGCTGCGCCGGCTGGCGACCAGCTTCAACGACATGGCCGACGCGGTGTCCGATGTGATGGACCGGCAACGCGCCTTCGTCGCGCACGCCAGCCACCAGCTCCGCAACCCGCTCACCGCGCTGCGGCTGCGGGTGGAGGAACTGGGCCCCAGCCTCACCGACCCGGACGGGCGCGCCGAGCACCGGCTGGCGCTGGAGGAGACCGACCGGCTCGCCACGGTGCTCGACGCGCTGCTCACCCTGGCCCGCGCCGAGCGGGAGGAGAACCAGCGGGTGACAGTGGACGCCACCGCCGCCGCCGCGTCCCGGGTGACGGCCTGGCTGCCGCTGGCCCGGCACCGCGAGGTCACGCTCTGCCTCGACGCCGGGGACGCGCCGGTGTACGCCCGGACCGTGCCGACCGCCATCGACCAGGCGCTCGACGCACTGATCGACAACGCGGTGAAGTTCAGCGGCAGCGGGGGAGAGGTGACGGTGACCGTACGCGCCGCCGACGGCGGGACGGTGCTGACCGTCGGCGACACCGGCCCGGGCATGACGGCGAGTCAGCTCGACCAGGCCACCGAGCGGTTCTGGCGGGCGCCGGACGTGCAGAACGTGGACGGGGCGGGCCTCGGGCTGACCATCACGGCGGTGCTCGTGGACGCCTCCGACGGCCGGCTCACCATGCGCCAGGGCGAACCCCGGGGCCTGGTCGCCGAGCTGTGGTTCCCGGCGCACGACGACGAGGCGGTCCGGCGCTGACCCGGCGTCAGGGCTTCGCGGCGCGGTACCACTGCGCCGCGCCCGGATGCAGCGGCAGCGGGGTGGTGACGATCGCCGACCGGGGACTCATCCGTCCCGCCGCCGGATGCGCGGCGGCCAGTTCCTGCCTGCGGTCCATCAGCAGCCGGGTCACCTCCCGCACCAGCGCGGCGGGCAGGTCGGCGCGGACGATCAGGTAGTTCGGGTTCGCCACCGTGCTGACCGGGTCGGCCCGGTACACCGAGCGCGGCACGTCCCGGGTCACGTAGACCTGCCCGTACGCCCGGCGCAGCGGCTCGGTCCAGTCGCCCAGGTCGACGATCCGCAGCGAGGTCCGGTGGGCCAGCTCGGCGACGCCGCGCACGGGGAGCCCGCCGGAGAAGAAGAACGCGTCGATCCGCCCCTCCCGCAGGGCCGCCACCGAGTCGTCCAGTCCCAGGTGCTCCTGACGTACCCGGTCGCCGCCGAGCTCGGCCACCGCCAGCAGGCGGGTGGCGGTGATCTCCGTGCCGGAGCCGTCGGCGCCCACCGACACCCGCCGTCCGCGCAGGTCACCGAGCCTGCGGATCGGCCCGCCCGCGCGGGTGACCAGGTGCAGCAGGTCGTCGTACACCCGGGCCACCGCCAGCACCGACGGATGCTCGGGCTCGCGCGGCGGCAGCACGTCGGCCTGGGTGAAGCCCAGCTCCGCCTCCCCGGCACCGACCAGCCGGACGTTCTGCGCCGAGGCGGCGGTGACCACCACCTCGGCCCGTACCCCTTGCACCTCGCGGTTGAGCAGCGCCGCGAGCGACTGGCCGAAGGCGTGGTAGACGGCGGTCGGACTGCCGGTGGCGATGCGGATGCGGGTCGGCTCGGACGGCTCGTCCCGGCACCCGGACAGCCCGGCGACGAGCAGGAGCATCAGCACGAGCGGGGCGGCGGCGCGCACAGGCCAGTGTCGGCTCACGGGCTGCACTCTGCGCCGTGCACCCGCCGCGGCGCAAGCCCACGCGGTGCAGCACACCGCCGCGCAGGCCGGGGCCGGGCGCGTCAGCTCGCCGGGGCCAGCTCCGCGCTCTCGGTGATCCGCTCCCGGTACTCGCCGTTGGGCACCACCACGAGGAAACAGCCCGAGCCCGGCCGCAGCGCCGCCGGCACGTCCAGCAGCGCCGCGCCGCGTACCAGCACCGCCGCCAGGTCCCGGTCGGCGAGCCGGATGCCGAGGCAGTGCCGCCGGACGTGCCGGCCGCCCGCCAGCAGCGCCGCCCGCCAGGCCGCCGCGGCCAGCCGGGGCCGCCACAGCCGCCGCGGCGCCGAGGCGCCCGGGAACGGCCCGCCGAGCAGCTCCCGGCGGCCCTGCCGCCAGCCCGCGCCCAGCAGATTCGCGTACGTCGCCCGGTGCTGCGGCGGCACCGACAGCCGGTGCAACTCGTAGCGGCGGCGCAGGCCGCCGGTGGTCAGCTCGTGCTCCACCGGCACGTCGAGGCGGCCCAGCAGCTGCCGCATCCGCTGCGCCGCGTCCTCGCGGTTGAACTCGGCGATCCCGCCCCGGTACGGTCCGGAGCCGAGGCGGCCCACGTCGGCGGCCGGCGGCGGCGTGCAGCGCACCATGCAGGCGATCTCGAAGGCATCGGTCAGGGTCAGCCAGTCCAGCGGCGGCGACGGGCGCGAGCGGTCGAGCAGCGTGGTGAGCATCGGCGCGGCTCCTCGGTCAGAGTCGGGGTGCCTCTACCGTCGCCTCCGAGCGCCGGGCCGGGAACCGCTGGGCCCGAGCCTTGAGCAAAATTTGCGGGAAGGCCGCGTCTCAGAGTTCGGTGACCACCAGGTCGACCTGCCGGGGCCGGCCGGGCGACCGGGGCGCCTCCTCGACCGTGTACTTCAGCTCCCGCAGCGCTCCCACCAGCGCGTCGGCGGTACGCGGCCGGGCACCGGCGAGCAGCAGATCCCGCACCAGCCGGCCCTTCGTCGCCTTGTTGAAGTGGCTCACCACCGACCGGACCGGCGTGCCGTTCACGATCCGCTCGTGCAGCACCCGCACCGTCACCGTGCGTTCGGCGAGCGCCCCGCGCGGCGTCCAGGTGGCCGCGTACGCGCCGGAGCGCAGGTCCAGCACCGGGCCGCGCCCGGCGGCGGGCTCCAGCACCGGGCCGAGCGCCTCCCGCCAGTACGCCGACAGCGCCCCGATCCCCGGCAGCCTCGCCCCGATCGGGCAGCGGTACGGCGGGATCCGGTCGGCGAGGCGCACCGCGCCCCACAGGCCGGAGCTGATCAGCACCTGGCGGCGGGCCGCCCGCTGCGCGTCCGGGGGCAGCGTGTCCAGGCCGAGCGCCTCGTAGAGCACCCCGGTGTAGAGCCGCCCGGCCGGGGCGGTCGCCGCCTCCCGCAGCCGGGCGTTTCGCCGCAGCTCGCCGCGCTGCCCCTCGGTGAGGCCCAGCGCGGCCCGGGCCGCCGTCTCGTCCGGCCCGGCGCACAGGTCGACGAGCGCGGTCAGGACCGCCTCCCGGGCCGGGTTCAGCTCGGTCAGGGACAGCCGGGACGGGTCCAGCCGGCGGCCGGTGCCGGCCTCGGCCTTCCCCTCCGACGGGGGCAGCAGGATGAGCACCGGCACAGCGTACGGGCCGGGGTCAGCGCCACGGCCGCACGGCACGGTCGGGGTGGTACACGCGACTGCCGCCCACCTCGGCCACCACCGCCGCGTCGGCGTTGTCGCCCAGCAGCCGCCGCAGGGTTCGCTCGGCGGGGGAACCGACGGCCACCACGTACCCGGGCCGGGGCGCACGCGCCACCCGCTGCCAGTACGCCGGATAGCGGTTCTGCCCCGGCGTCAGCGCGCCGTCGAGCACACCGCAGGCCACCGTCTCCCCGGTGTTGAAGATCAGCCGGTTGCAGATCCAGTAGTCCCCGTACACCTCGCGCAGTCCGGCGTCCCGCACGGTGTCGGCCAGGCGGCGGGCGGTCAGCTCCTCGTCGCGTACGCCCGGCACCCCGGCCAGGAACGCCACGGTCCCGGCGACCGTCGCGGCGGTCAGCCCGGCCAGCACCACCGCCGCCGTGGCGCCGCCGAGCCGGGCGGCCCACCCGGCGGTACCCCGCAGCGCGTGCGCGGCGGCCAGCCAGAGCGGCCACAGCACGGCCGGCAGCGAGATCTGGAGCACGGACAGGTAGCGGGCGTTGCCGAGCGGGTCGGTCGCGGCGAGCGGGCTGCGCACGTACGCCAGAAGTGTCAGCGCCGCGCCCACGACCAGCGCGAGGACCGCCACGGCCCGGACCCGCGCGGCGTGGTCCGCGGCCCGGCGGTACGCGACCACCCCGAGCCCGGCGGCGGCCACCAGCAGCACCGGGTAGAGCACGCCGAACCACTGCGCCCAGCGCGCGCAGCCGTCCATCGGGCACATGCCGGACGCCAGCGGCACCCCCTCCAGCAGCCCGCCGCGCAGCCGTTCGGTCAGCGACGGCGCGACCCCCTCCTTGGTGCTGATCTCGCGGAACACCGACAGCGAGTCCTGGCCGGGCGGCGCGACGAGGTTGTCCTTGATCATCGGGGCGATCCCGGCCAGGAAGCCCGCCACCAACAGCACGCCCGGCCAGCCGATCAGATCCCGCGGCACGGCCACCGCGAGCACCACGCCCGCCACCAGCAGGTAGGGCGCGATCAGCCAGTCCGACCAGAGCGCCAGCCCGGCGAGCAGCCCGAACGCGCCGGTGGCCGGCCAGTGGTGCCGGACCCGCCGGCCGCCGAGGGCCACCGCGATCAGCAGCATCGCCAGCACCGCCGGTTTGACCTCCGGACGGCCGCCGACCACTGTGAGCTGGTCGCGGACCACCCGCTCCGAGCCGAGCGCCAGCAGGCCCACCACGACCACTGCCAGCCAGGGGGAGAACAGGCGGCGGGTCAGCCGGTACGCCAGCCACAGGAAGACCGCGAAGAGCGCGAGCATCGGCAGCCGCAGCACCGGCCAGCTCGGCCCGGCCCAGCCGACCAGCGGTGCGGCTAGGTACGACTCCAGCACGCCCATGTAGCGCTGGCCGTAGAGGAAGACCGGCCGCTCACGACCGGTGGCGATGTGCAGCGCGGCCAGGCCGAACGTGGCCTCGTCGCTGTTCGACGCGGGCACCGTGAGCAGCGTCAGCACCAGCCGGTACCCGACCCCCGCGATGCCGAGCAGCAGCGCCGCCAGCGCCGGCGCGTCCGGTCGCCGTCGTACCGGGTTCCGCTTCGTCGTCGACACGACCAACGCCCCCGTCGTCGTCCCGACCGCAGTCTGTCACGGCGGCGCCGGGCGCCGGGGCGGATCGGCGTGGATCACTCGCGTGGCCCGGCCGGGCCGGTTGTGGCACTGTTGCCGTGTGCCGCCCACACCACCGGACCAGCTGGCCGTTCCGCAACTGCACCGCGCCGCGCGCTTCGAGGACGCCGTGCACGGCCTGGTGGAGCGCCGGTTGCGGCGCACCGGGTGGCAGCCCAACATCATCGCGTACGCGGGCTACGGCGCCCCGGGCTGGGCGCGCGTGCTCTGCCGGGTGCTGCTCGGGCGTCCTGACACGCGGCGGCGGGGCCGGCTGGACAAGGTGCGGGGCTGGCGCAGCTTCGCCACGCTGCCGGCCAAGCACGTGAAGGTGACCATCGAGGCCGACGGCGTGCGCCAGGAGGTGACCGCCGACCGCAGCGGCTTCGTCGACACCGTGATCGAGGCCGACTTCGCCCCCGGCTGGGGCTGCGTACGCCTCAGCGTGGCCGACGCCGAGCCGGTGGAGGCGCTGGTCCGCGTCCTGGACCCGGCGGTGCGGTTCGGCATCATCTCCGACATCGACGACACCGTCATGGTGACCGCGCTGCCCCGGCCGCTGCTCGCCGCGTGGAACACGTTCGTGCTGGACGAGCACGCCCGCAACGCCGTGCCCGGCATGGCCGTGCTGTACGAGCGGCTGGCCACCGCCCACCCGGGCGCGCCGGTCTTCTACCTGTCCACCGGCGCCTGGAACGTCGCGCCGACGCTCACCCGGTTCCTGTCCCGGCACCTCTACCCGGCCGGGCCGCTGCTGCTCACCGACTGGGGGCCGACCGCGGACAGGTGGTTCCGCAGCGGCCGGGAACACAAGCGGGCCACGCTGGCCCGGCTGTCCCGGGAGTTCCCCGAGGTGCGGTGGCTGCTGATCGGCGACGACGGGCAGCACGACCCGGAGATCTACCGGGAGTTCGCCGCCGCGCACCCCGACAACGTGGCAGGCGTGGCGATCCGGCGGCTGTCCCCGGCCCAGTCGGTGCTCGCCGGCAGCCTCCCCGCCCCCGCGGGACGGTCGTCGTCCGGCCCGATCGGCCAGAAGTGGCTGAGCGCCCCCGACGGCGCCGGCCTCTGGAAGCTCCTCCGCGAAGCCGACCTGGTCTGACTCCTGCGGCCACCCGGCGACGGACGGTCACGCGCCGACAGCCTGGGTGTGGAGAGCGACCGCCAGATCGCGGTCGTTCCGACGCCGAGATATCACAGAGCGTCGTGCTGACCGGGAAGCGACTCTCCGAGACGGGTATGACTCAGAGGCATACTTATGCCTCTGAGTCATACCGCGCTCAAGACGAAACCTTCAGACGGCCGCTCGGCCCGGTTGGCCGCCTTCCCCGTGACCCGTGCGTCCCCTTGGCCCGCCGTCCGGGGCCGGCCGCCGTCCGGGGTGGCCTGCCGCCGCCGTGGGCCGCCCGTCCGGGCGGCTGGGCTGCGCCCTCAGGCCGGGCGGAGCCAGAGGACGCCCAGCGGGGGGATGCGCAGGGACGCCGACGCGGGCAGGCCGTGCCAGGGGACGTTCTCGGCGTGCACCTCGCCCAGGTTGCCCACGCCCGACCCGCCGTAGTGGTGGGCGTCGGTGTTCAGGGCCTCGGTCCACGTCCCGCCGGCCGGCAGACCGATCCGGTAGTCCTCCAGCGGGGTCGCGGAGAAGTTCGCCACGCACACCAGCGTCTGCCCGTCCGGGGCGATCCGGATGAACGACACCGCGTTGTTGGCGACGTCGTCCCCGGCGATCCAGCGGAAGCCGGCCGGGTCGGTGTCCTGCGCCCACAGCGCCGGGCTGGCCCGGTAGACCCGGTTCAGGTCGGCGACCAGCCGCTGCACGCCCGCGCGGGCCGGGTCGTGCGACAGGTACCAGTCGAGGCCGCGCTCCTCGCTCCACTCCCGGTCGTCGGCCAGCTCGCAGCCCATGAAGAGCAACTGCTTGCCCGGGTGCGCCCACATGTACGCCAGCAGCGCCCGTACCGTGGCCAGCCGCTGCCACGTGTCGCCGGGCATCTTGCCCGCCAGCGACCCCTTGCCGTGCACCACCTCGTCGTGGCTGATCGGCAGCACGTAGTTCTCGCTCCACGCGTACGCCAGCGAGAACGTGAGCTGATGGTGGTGGTGCTGCCGGTAGATCGGGTCCTTCGAGGTGTACAGCAGGGTGTCGTGCATCCAGCCCATGTTCCACTTGAACCCGAAGCCGAGCCCGCCGTCCGAGGTCGGCTTCGTGACGCCCGGCCAGGCGGTGGACTCCTCGGCGATCATCAGCACGCCGGGGTGGTGCCGGTAGACGGTGGCGTTGACCTCCTGGAGGAACGCGATCGCCTCCAGGTTCTCCCGGCCGCCGTGCACGTTCGGCGCCCACTGCCCGTCGGACCGGGAGTAGTCCAGGTAGAGCATCGAGGCGACCGCGTCCACGCGCAGCCCGTCGATGTGGAACTCGTCCAGCCAGTACAGCGCGTTGGCGACCAGGAAGTTGCGGACCTCGTTGCGGCCGAAGTCGAAGACGTACGTGCCCCAGTCGGGGTGCTCGCCCCGGCGCGGGTCCGGGTGCTCGTACAGCGGGGTGCCGTCGAAGCGCGCGAGCGCCCACTCGTCCTTCGGGAAGTGCGCCGGCACCCAGTCCAGGAGCACGCCGATGCCCGCGGCGTGCAGCCGGTCCACCAGATGGCGGAAGTCGTCCGGGTCGCCGAACCGGGCGGTCGGCGCGTAGTAGCCGGTGACCTGGTAGCCCCACGAGCCGCCGAACGGGTGCTCCATCACCGGCAGGAACTCCACGTGGGTGAAGCCCATCTCCAGCACGTACGCGGTGAGCTGCTCGGCCAGCTCCCGGTAGCCGAGGCCGGGCCGCCAGGAGCCCAGGTGCACCTCGTACACGCTCATCGGCTCCTGGTGCGGCGCCTGCCGGGACCGGCGCGCGAGCCAGTCCGCGTCGCCCCACTCGTACCGTGACTCGTGCACCACCGACGCGGTGGCCGGCGGCACCTCGGTGCGCGCGGCCATCGGGTCGGCCTTGTCCCGCCACCGGCCGTCGGCGCCGAGGACGCGATACTTGTAGCGGCTGCCCACCGGCAGGCCCGGCACGAAGATCTCCCACACGCCGCTGGACCCGAGCGACCGCATCGGCCACCCGTCGTCCGGCGCCCAGCCGGTGACGTCGCCGACCAGCCGCACGGCCCGCGCGTTGGGCGCCCAGACGGTGAACGCGACGCCCTCGTCGAAGACCCGGGCACCGAGCGCCGCCCAGAGCCGCTCGTGCCGGCCCTCGCCGATCAGGTGCAGGTCGAGGTCGCCGAGCGTGGGCGGATAACGGTACGGGTCGTCGTGCGTCGTGCCGTCCACCTCGACCCGGTAGTCCAGCACCTCGCCGGGCAGCACCGCCTCGAAGACACCGGCGTCGTGGACCCGCTTCATCGGGTGCCGTTCGCCGTCGGCGAGCACCGTCACCTCGCCCGCGCCCCGGCGCAGCGTCCGGATCGTGGTACTCCCGTCGGCCGGGTGCGCGCCGAGCACGGAATGCGGGTCGTGTACCTCGCCGGCGATCAGCTGGTCCATCGGGCGTCGTCCTTGTCGGCCGGTGCGGTCGGGGCGGTGCCGCCGGAGAGGTCGGCGGGTACGTCTTCCACTGTGAGGTCGGGCGCGGCCGGTTGCTCCGGCTCGGCGGGGGCCGCTGCGGCCGGCTGCGCCGGCTCGGGCGCGGCCGGGCGCCGCACGGTGAGCACGTGCGCCGGTTGCAGGTACGGGTCGAGGCGCACCGCGTTGCGCTGCCCCCAGTCGTACTCGGTGCCGGTCAGCTCGTCGCGCACGGCGAACCGCTCGTGCCAGTCCAGGCCGAGCGCCGGCATGTCGAGCGTGGTGTTGCCCCACTGCACCTCGCGGGAGTCGAACGAGCAGACCACGATCACCGTGTTGCCGCTGTCCGGGTCGTGCTTCGACCAGCACAGCAGCGCCGGGTTGTCGATGTCGTGGAACCGCAGGTTGCGCAGCCGGTGCAGGGCGGGGTTGTCGCGGCGTACCCGGTTCAGCGTGGTGATGAACGGCGCCAGCGACCGGCCCTGCGCCAGCGCGGCGTCCCAGTCCCGGGGCCGCAGCTCGTACTTCTCGTTGTCCAGGTACTCCTCGGCACCCGGGCGGGCCACGTGCTCGAACAGCTCGAACCCGGCGTACATGCCCCAGGAGGGGGACAGCAGCGCCGCCAGCACCGCCCGGATCTTGAACATCGGCGGGCCGCCGTGCTGCAACGACGAGTGCAGGATGTCCGGCGTGTTGGGCCAGAAGTTCGGCCGCATCCAGTCGACCGAGGCGACCAGCTCCTCGCAGTACTCCCGCATCTCGGCCGCCGTCGTGCGCCAGGTGAAATAGGTGTACGACTGGGTGAAGCCGATCTTGCCGAGCCCGTGCATGATCGCCGGCCGGGTGAACGCCTCGGCCAGGAACAGCACGTCCGGGTCGACCTTCTTGACCTCGGCGATCAGCCAGTGCCAGAAGTCGAAGGGCTTGGTGTGCGGGTTGTCCACCCGGAAGATCCGGATGCCCTCGCCGACCCAGTGCAGCACCACCCGCAGCACCTCGGCCCGGATGCCCTCGGGGTCGTTGTCGAAGTTCAGCGGATAGATGTCCTGGTATTTCTTGGGCGGGTTCTCCGCGTACGCGATGCTGCCGTCGGCCCGGGTGGTGAACCACTCCGGGTGCTCGGTGACCCACGGGTGATCCGGCGCGCACTGCAACGCCAGGTCCATCGCCACCTCCAGCCCCTGCTCGGCGGCGGCCGCGACGAAGTCGCGGAAGTCCTCCGGCGTACCCAGATCGGGGTGGATGGCGTCGTGGCCGCCCTCGGCCGCGCCGATCGCCCACGGCGAGCCGACGTCGTCCGGCCCGGCGGTGAGCGCGTTGTTGCGGCCCTTGCGGTTGACCCGGCCGATCGGGTGGATCGGCGGCAGGTAGAGCACGTCGAAACCCATTGCCGCGACACCCGGCAGCCGCTCGATCGCGGTGGCGAACGTGCCGGAACGGGCGGGCGCGTCGACGGTGGCCGGGATCGCGCCCTCGGAGCGGGGGAAGAACTCGTACCAGGCGGAGAAGAGTGCCCGGGGCCGGTCCACCCACAGCGTGCGCTCCTCGCCGGTGGTGACCAGCTCGCGCACCGGGTGCTCCCAGAGCAGCGGGGCCAGGTCGAGCGCCGGGCCGACCCGGCGGGGCAGGCTTTCGGCGTCGTCGGTCAGCACTCTCGCGGCTTCGCGTACCCGTTCGCGGTCGGCCTCCGGCACCAGGTCGAGCGCGGCGGTCAGTACCCGTACGCCCTCGGCCAGGTCGTTCGCCAGTTCGGCCGCGCCCTGGCCGGCGGCGATCTTCTTGGTGACCGCGTTCTGCCACGTCAGGTACGGATCCTGGAACGCCTCGACGGCGAAGCGCCACAGGCCCACCGCGTCCGGGCGGATCGTGGCGTGCCAGCGGTCCTGGCCGGGCTCGCCGGGGCGCATCCGGGTGAACGGGCGGGCCGCGCCGGCCGGGCCGAGCCAGACCACGTTGCAGCCGAGCGCGTCGTGGCCCTCGCGGTAGGCACGCGCCGACACCGGTACGACCTCGCCGACCACCGCCTTGGCCGGGTAGCGACCGCAGGAGACGACGGGGGAGACGTCTTCGATCGGGAACCGTCCAGTCACCCGCTCAACCTACTGCGCGAGATCGTCTCGCGCTCGGCGACTTCACCTCAGCCCTCAACCCGCGCTCATGAGGGCGTCGACGACGCTCAGCCCGACGGCGACGTCCAGGTCGACCGCTGGGTGACGAACACGAATTCCCGGCCCGGGCGGTCGGGTGCCTCGCGCACGTCGACCACCCGGAATCCGGCGGCGGCCAGGCTCGCCTCCACCTCGTCGCGGTCGCGGAACCGCAGCGTCGAGTCCGACGTGACGACGGCGCCGTCGGCCAGGAACCGGTACGTGTACCGGAAGGACACGAGCGGCAGGTCCACAGCGGTGACCTCGAGACATCGTTCCACCGGTCCGGCGCCCGGCACGTCCCGGGTCACCGGAGTGGTGTCCGCCGCCCACTCCTCCCACGCGCGGCGCTCGGGACGCCGGGTCTCGAACACGAGGTGCCCGCCCGGCCGCAGCGCGCCGTGCACGCCCCGCAGGGCTCGCGCCCAGTCGGTGTCGGCCAGGAAGACCTGTGCCACGTTGCCGGTCATCACGGCCAGGTCGGCGCGCAGCGGCGGCAGCGTCGTGGCGTCGCCGTGGAGCCAGCGGACGCGACCTTCCCGGTCCGACGACCGGGCGACGGCGAGGGACGCCCCGGCCGGGTCGACCCCCACGACGGTACGGCCGTGCCGGGCGAGCAGGAGGGCGAGGCTCCCGGTGCCGCACCCGACGTCGAGCACCACGCGCGCGTCCAGCTCGTCGGCGATCGCGAGGTACGCGTCCAGGTCGTCCCGGTCGCCGTCGAACGCGTCGTAGACCGGCGCGAGGCGAGGATGGGCGAAGATCGCATCCGGCATCCGGTGACTGTATCCGCCGGCCGCCGCGACCGGGCTGTTAGGAAGGGGCCCTTCCTCTACCGGAGGCGTTAACAAGGTGCCCTTCCTTACACCCCCACCGAGCGGTACACCTCGATCGTCTGCCGGGCGATCGCGTCCCAGGAGAAGTGCTCGACCGCCCGCCGCCGTCCCGCCGCGCCGAACGCCGCGATCCGGGCCGGGTCGGCCAGCAGTTCGTTGATCCGCGCGGCCAGGTCGGCGACGAAACGCTCCGGGTCCAGCGGGGTGCCGGAGCCGTCACCGGCCTGCTCGATCGGCACCAGCAGCCCGGTCTCGCCGTCGGCCACCACCTCGGGGATGCCGCCGGTGGCGGTCGCCACGACGGCGGTCTCGCAGGCCATCGCCTCCAGGTTGACGATGCCCATCGGCTCGTAGACGGACGGGCAGGCGAAGACCGTGGCGTGGGTGAGTACCTGGATCACCTCGTGCTTGGGCAGCATCGCCGCCACCCACACCACCCCGGAGCGCTTCTCCCGCAGCTCCGCCACCAGACCCTCGACCTCGGCGGCGATCTCCGGGGTGTCCGGCGCGCCGGCGAGCAGCACGAGCTGGACGTCGGCGGGGAGTTCCCGGGCCGCGCGCAGGAGGTACGGCAGGCCCTTCTGCCGGGTGATCCGCCCGACGTAGACCACGCTGGGGCGGGCCGGGTCGATGCCGAGCCGGTCGAGCACGTCGGTGCCCGGGTCCGGGGCGTACTGCGCGGTGTCGATGCCGTTGTAGACAACGCGTACCCGGTCGGGGTTCACCGCCGGATAGGCGGTGAGCACGTCGCGCCGCATCCCCGCGCTCACCGCGATGATCGCGTCGGCCGCCTCGAAGGCGGTGCGCTCGCACCAGGAGGAGAGCGCGTACCCGCCGCCGAGCTGCTCGGCCTTCCACGGCCGCAGCGGCTCCAGACTGTGCGCGGTCACCACGTGCGGCACCCCGTGCAGCAGCTTCGCGGTGTGCCCGGCCAGGTTGGCGTACCAGGTGTGGCTGTGCACCACGTCGGTGCCGGCCGTCCCGGCGGCCATCTCGAGGTCGACGCCCATCACCCGCAGCGCCGCGTTCGTGCCGGCCAGCGGGGCCGGCTCGGCGTACGCGGTGACGCCCTGCTCGTCGCGGGGCGCGCCGAAGCAGTGCACCCGCACGTCGGCGAGCCGGCGCAGCTCGCGGGCGAGGTATTCCACGTGCACCCCGGCGCCGCCGTACACCTCCGGCGGGTACTCGCGGGTGAGCAGGTCGACGCGCATCGGTGCCATGCCCGCACCCTAGTGCAGAGCGCCGTGTCGCACCCGGTACGCAAGTGTGGGCGTCCGAGTGGTGAAGTCGGTTCCGGGTGGTTAGCGTCTGAGCATGGCTGCCAAGGTGCTCGCGATCGTCCTGGCCGGCGGGGAGGGCAAGCGCCTGATGCCCCTGACCACCGACCGGGCGAAGCCCGCCGTCCCCTTCGGCGGGATGTACCGCATGGTCGACTTCGTCCTGTCCAACCTGGCGAACGCCGGCTTCCTCAAGATCGTCGTGCTGACCCAGTACAAGTCCCACTCGCTGGACCGCCACATCACCAAGACCTGGCGGATGTCGACGCTGCTGGGCAACTACGTCACGCCGGTGCCCGCACAGCAGCGCCGCGGCCCGTGGTGGTTCGCCGGCTCGGCCGACGCGATCTACCAGAGCTTCAACCTGATCAACGACGAGCAGCCCGACTACGTGATCGTCTTCGGCGCCGACCACATCTACCGGATGGATCCCCGGCAGATGGTCGAGGACCACATCGCCTCCGGCGCCGGGGTGACCGTGGCCGGCATCCGGCAGCCGCTGTCGACGGCCGACCAGTTCGGCGTGATCGAGGTGGGCGAGGACGGCAAGCGCATCCGCGCGTTCCGGGAGAAGCCCACCGACGCGGTCGGACTGCCCGACGCGCCGGACGAGATCTACGCCTCGATGGGCAACTACGTGTTCACCACCCGGGCCCTGTGCGAGGCGGTCGAGCGCGACGCGGCGGACAAGACGAGCAAGCACGACATGGGCGGCAGCATCATCCCGATGCTCGTCGAGCGCGGCGAGGCCAACGTCTACGACTTCAAGGACAACGAGGTACCGGGCAGCACCGACCGCGACCGCGGCTACTGGCGGGACGTGGGGACGCTCGACTCGTTCTACGACGCGCACATGGACCTGATCAACGTGCATCCGGTGTTCAACCTCTACAACTTCGAGTGGCCCATCTACACCGAGCAGCCGCCGTACCCGCCGGCCAAGTTCGTGCACGCCTGGGGCGAGCGCGTGGGCCGCGCGGTCAGCTCGATGGTCTCGCCCGGCTCGGTGATCTCCGGCTCCCTGGTGGAGAACTCGATCGTGGCGCCGAAGGTGAAGGTGCACTCCTGGGCGCACGTCGACGGCGCCGTGCTGATGGAGGGTGTCCAGATCGGCCGCCACGCGGTCGTCCGGCGCGCGATCCTGGACAAGAACGTCCACGTTCCGGAGGGCGCCGAGATCGGCGTCGACCTGGAGAAGGACCGCCAGCGCTACACCGTGTCCGACAACGGCATCGTCGTCATCGGCAAGGGCCAGCGCGTCGAGCCCTGAGCAGTCCCGCCGCATCACCGAGGAGGATCCCGCAGTGGCCCACCCCCGTGCCGGCCAGCCCGCCGAGCCCGCCGACCTGGTCGACGTGCCCCGGCTGGTCACCGCCTACTACGCCGAGCACCCGGACCCGGACGACCCGGCGCAGCAGGTCTCCTTCGGCACCTCCGGGCACCGCGGCTCCAGCCTGCGCAACGCCTTCAACTCCGACCACATCCTCGCCGTCACCCAGGCGCTCTGCGACTACCGCCGCGAACAGGGCCTCGACGGGCCGCTGTTCCTCGGCCGGGACACCCACGCGCTCTCCGCGCCCGCCGAGGCCGACGCGCTGGAGGTGCTCGCCGCCAACGACGTCACGGTGCTGCGCGACAGCCGCGACGGCTACACCCCGACCCCCGCCGTCTCGCACGCCATCCTCACCCACAACCGGGGGCGCACCGGCGGCCTCGCCGACGGCATCGTGATCACGCCGTCGCACAACCCGCCGTCCGACGGCGGGTTCAAGTACAACCCCACCCACGGCGGGCCCGCCGACACCGACGCCACCAAGTGGATCCAGGACCGCGCGAACGCCATCCTCGCCGCCGGGCTCAAGGAGGTGAAACGCATCCCGTACGCGCGGGCGCGCGCCGCCGACACCACCGGGGAGTACGACTTCCTCGCCCGGTACGTCGACGACCTGCCCGCCGCGCTGGACATCGACGCGATCCGCGACGCCGGGGTGCGCATCGGCGCGGACCCGATGGGCGGGGCGAGCGTGGCGTACTGGGGTGAGATCGCCGACCGGCACCGCCTCGACCTCACCGTGATCAACCCGCTGGTGGACCCGACGTGGCGGTTCATGACGCTGGATGGCGACGGCAAGATCCGGATGGACTGCTCGTCGCCGAACGCGATGGCCTCGCTGATCGCCGCCCGGGACGAGTACGCGGTTTCCACCGGCAACGACGCCGACGCCGACCGGCACGGCATCGTCACCCCCGACGGCGGACTGATGAACCCCAACCACTACCTGGCCGTGGCGATCGGCCACCTGTTCCGTACCCGGGAGCAGTGGGGCCCGGCCGCGGCGGTGGGCAAGACGCTCGTCTCCTCCTCGATGATCGACCGGGTCGCGGCCGACCTCGGCCGCCCGCTGCTGGAGGTGCCGGTCGGGTTCAAGTGGTTCGTGCCCGGCCTGCTCGACGGCACCGTCGGCTTCGGCGGCGAGGAGAGCGCCGGGGCGTCGTTCCTGCGCCGCGACGGCGGCACCTGGACCACCGACAAGGACGGCATCCTGCTCTGCCTGCTCGCCGCGGAGATCATCGCCACCACCGGCCGTACGCCGAGCGAGCACTGGGCCGAGCTGGCCGACCGCTTCGGCGCGCCCGCCTACGCCCGGATCGACGCGCCGGCCGGGCGGGCGGAGAAGGCCGTCCTGGCGAAGCTGTCGCCGGAGCAGGTCACCGCCACCGAGCTGGCCGGTGAGCCGATCACCGGGATCCTCACCACCGCGCCCGGCAACGGCGCCGCGATCGGCGGCCTCAAGGTGACCACGGAGTCGGGCTGGTTCGCCGCCCGCCCGTCCGGCACCGAGGACGTCTACAAGATCTACGCCGAGTCGTTCCAGGGCCCGGACCACCTGGCCCGGATCCAGGAGGAGGCCAAGGCGCTGGTCGACGGGGTGCTGGCCACCGCCTGACCCGGCTCACTGGGGCGGGGGCAGCTCGCGGCGGTTGAGCTGCTCCCGCAACCCGTCCGGCAACAGCTCCCGCAACTGGTCCGGCAGCAGCGGCAGGTCCAGCAGGCTCAGCTTGAGCTGGTTGCGCTCCTGGTAGCGGCGCGGGTCGAGGCGGACCACCCGGCCGGCGTCCTTGACGTACCGGACGTGCACCGAACCCTCCGTCGCCGCCTGCCGGAGCAGCAGGCCGTCCATCTCCACCGCCACCGGCGCCGAGTCCGCGCGCAACTCCAGGTGCACCGTCTCGTGCGCGGAGAGCAGCACCGAGCGGGAGATCCCGGCCATCGGCGCCGACGGCGTCACCACCATCGCCTCGGTGGCCGGTGAGATCAGCGGCCCACCGGCGGCGTAGCTGTACGCTGTCGAACCGGCCGGCGTGCTCACCACCAGCGCGTCGCACCGGTAGTAGCCGTACCGCTGGCCGTCCACCGCCAGCGTGGCCGCGACGAAGCCGGCGCCGGGCTGCCGGACCAGGGCGATGTCGTTGAACGCCACCACGTCGTCGCCGCAGACGTCACAGGCCAGGCAGGCGTGCGACTCGACGGTGAAGTCGTGTTCCACCAGCCGTTCCAGGGCGCGGGGCAGGTCCGGCGGCTCCACCTCGACCAGGAAACCGAGCTTGCCCAGGTGGACGCCGAGCACCGGCTTCGGGTCGCGGACGGCCATCCGCAGCGCGCCCAGCATGGTGCCGTCGCCGCCGATGCTGATCAGCGCGGCGCACCGCCCGGCCATCTCGTCCGCGGCGAACGCCTCCACCGAGGCCGGTACGCGCGCGCGGTCCTCGGCGCGTACCGCGAGCGTGATCCGGTGCCGGGCCGCCCAGTCCGTGATGATCCGCACCACCTCGGAGACGTCCCGGGTCGGGTGCAGCACCAGCCCCAGCACATCGCCCGCCACCGCTACAGCTCATCACAGCGGCGTGCCGCCCGCCGGGCTTACCAGGAGCCTCGAAGCCCGGGACGGTGCCTCGAACAGGTGATTTCCGTACCCCGGTGCCGGTCCGGCTCGTTGGACGCGAGGTAGGGCGGGGGACGAGTGGAGAGCCGATGCATGTCGTGATCATGGCGGGCGGTGCGGGCGTACGGCTGCGCCCCTACACCTCCACCCTCCCTAAGCCGCTCGTGCCCATCGGCGAGAGCTACGCGATCCTCGAGATCGTCCTGCGTCAGCTCGCCGACCGCGGCTTCACCCGCGTCACCCTGGCGATCAATCACCTGGGCGCGCTGATCCGGGCGTTTGTCGGCGACGGTTCCCGGTTCGGCCTGGTCGTCGACTACGTCGAGGAGGACAGGCCGCTGTCGACGATCGGCCCGCTCTTCGGCATCCGGGAACGCCTGCCCGAGCATTTCCTGGTGATGAACGGCGACGTGCTCACCGACCTCGACTACGCCGACCTGCTCACCACACACGCCCGGTCGGGCGCGCCGCTGACGGTGGCGACCTTCCGGCGTACCGTCAAGATCGACTTCGGGGTCCTGGAGCTGGCCGGCGACAAGATCACGTCGTTCTCGGAGAAGCCCGTCCTGCACTACCGGGTGAGCATGGGCGTCTACGGGCTGTCCCGCAGCACCATCGCCCACTACCCGGCGGGGCAGCCGTTCGGGTTCGACCAGCTGGTGCTGGACCTGCTCGGCAGGGGCGAACCGCCGGCCGGCTACGAGTTCGACGGCTACTGGCTGGACATCGGCCGCCCCGAGGACTACGACGAGGCCAACCGCTGCTTCCCCGAGCTCCGGGATCTGCTCCTGCCCGCCGGCGCACCGGCCGGGGCATGATGCGCGTACTCCTCTTCGGCGCCTCCGGCTTCATCGGCGGTCACGTACGACGGGAACTCGAGACCGAAGCCGATCTGGTGTGCCCGTCGCGCGGCGAGTGCGACCTGGTCACCGCGACGCCGGAGGCTTTGCGGGCGCTGCTCGGCACGGTCCGGCCGGACGCGGTGGTCAGCTGCGCGGGAGCGGTGAGCGGCGAGGCCGCGGATCTCGTCCGGGCGAACACGATGGCGACCGCCAGGCTGGTGGGCGCGGTCGCCGACGCCGCGCCCGGCGCACGGCTGGTCCGTCTCGGCTCCGCCGCCGAGTACGGTCCCGTTCCGTTCGGCACCGCGGCCGTCGAAGACCTTCCCCCGGCACCGGTCAGCGCCTACGGCGTGAGCCAGGCGGCGGCAACCCGGCTCGTGGAACTGGCGGCTGCCGCCGGCCGGGTGGACGCGGTCGTGCTCCGGGTGTTCAACCCCGTCGGTCCCGGCATGCCCCACACGACGCTGCTCGGGCGGGTGGCGGCGCTGCTGTCCCACCTCACGCCCGGCGGGGACCTGCGTACCGGCCCGCTCGGCGCGTACCGCGACTTCGTGGACGTGCGGGACGTAGCCGCCGCGGTCGGGCGGGCGGTGACGGTCACGGCGCCGCAGTCCCGTGTCCTCAACGTGGCGAGCGGCCGGGCGGTGCCGGTACGCGACGCCGTTCAGCTGTTGGTGTCGGTGTCCGGCCGATCGGTTCACGTTCGGGAGGACCGCCCACCGTCCCCCCGTTCCGCCGACGTGGACTGGATATGCGCCGATGTCGGCCGGTCGGCCTCGGTCCTGGGCTGGACGCCCGATCTCGACCTGTCCGACTCGGTCGGTGCGCTATGGAGCCAGACGGCTCCGGCGGCGACACCGGCTCGTTGACCCGACCGGTACCGGTACGGCCGGACCGGCGAAGAGGAGGAGCGAACCATGACGGCAGACTCGACCGGCAGCCCGGTGGTGGTGACCGGAGCCGGTGGCTTCATCGGATCCCACCTGGTCGAGGCGCTCGCCGCCGCGGGCCACCGGGTACGCGCCCTGGTGCGCTACAACGGCGCCGGGTCGCACGGCTGGCTGGACACGTTCGGCCCGGACCAACTGGCCGGCGTCGAGGTCGTCGCGGGCGACATCCGCGACCGAGGGTTGGTGCAGCGGCTCGTCGACAGCGCCTCCACCGTCTACCACCTGGCCGCGCTGGGTGGCATCCCGTACTCGTACCTCGCTCCTCAGTCCTACGTGGATACGAACATCACCGGCACGCTCAACGTGCTGGAGAGTGCGCGCACGGCTGGCGTGGGCCGGGTGGTGGTCACGTCGACGAGCGAGGTGTACGGAACTGCCACCACCGTCCCGATGACCGAGCAGCACCGGTTGCGCGGGCAGTCGCCGTACTCGGCCTCGAAGATCGGCGCGGACAAGCTGGCCGAGAGCTACCACCTCAGCTTCGGCCTTCCGGTGGTCACGCTCCGCCCGTTCAACACGTACGGTCCCCGCCAGTCCACCAGGGCGGTCATTCCCACCATCATCAGCCAGCTGGCGAAGGACGGCGGGGTGGTCCGGCTGGGCGCGCTGCGTACCACCCGCGATCTGCTCTACGTGACGGACACCGTGGCGGCCTTCCAGGCGGTCGGCACAGCACCCGACGATGCCGTCGTGGGTGGTGTGTTCCAGGCCGCGACCGGTCGGGAGACCTCGGTCGGTGACCTGGTCCGCAAGATCGCCGCGATGTTCGGCGTCCAACCGGAGGTGGTGGTCACCGAGTCCCGGCTCCGTCCCGCGGAGTCCGAGGTGGAACGCCTGCTCGGCGACGCCGGCCTGCTCCGGTCGCGGACCGGATGGCAGCCGGCCACCAGCATCGACGAGGGCCTGAAGGCGACAGTCGAGTGGTTCCTCGATCCGGCCAACCTCGCGCGCTACCGCTCCGATCGGGCGGTGTGACGGTTTCCCGCCCGCTTGTGGGTGGCCCGGCGCCGCCCGTTACCCCACCTTGCCCGGCCGGACGGTCGGTGCCGCAGGAGGCTTGAACGTGATGGTGATGCAGGACAGCCGCCGGTCGTCGGCGATCGGCACGGTCCGCGGTCCCGGCAGCCCCGGTGGGCTCGTCGGGGCGGAGACGCCAGCGTGGCGCACGAATGGTCTCGTCTCGGCGGTGCTGCGCGGTACCGCCGTGGTGCTGCTGCTCAACTTCGACCAGTTCCCTCGTCTGGTCGGCCGCGGGTTCCTGATCGCCGCGGTGGTGCTCGCGGTGCCGTTGCTCCTGCACGAGATCCTCCGTCCGGCCTCGCGGGCCCGAACAGTGATCTTCTGGACCCTCGTGGTCTTCGGCGTCCTCGCGGCACCGGGGATCCTGCACCCCCCTGTGACGGACTACGGCCGGCAGAAGTTCCTGCTGCTCGTGACGTTGACCGTGTTCGCCACGCTGGCGGTGGCGGTGCTGCGCGGGCGACGCGACGTCGAGATGTTCGCCGCCGTGTTCGTGCTGTCGGGGGTGGTGCTCGCGATCGCCGCGCTCAACGGCGATCCGCAGGACGGCCGGGCCGACGGCTTCGGCTCCAACCCGATCTGGCTGGCCCGGGCCATCGGCGGCGCGTTCGTCGCGCTCACGTGGCTCTACCTGCAGAAGCGGGTGGCGGCCTGGTGGGCGGCTGGCCTGGCCGCGTTCCTCGGCCTCGGTCTCTTGGCGACCGGCTCCCGGGGACCGCTCCTGGCCACCGTGGTGGCTCTCTTCGTCCTGGTGCTGGCCGGGTTCCGTCTGAAGATCCGGCGGGGCCGGCGCGAGTGGGTCGGCGTGGGTCTGATGGGCGCCCTGGTGGCTGCCGTCGTCGCGCTACCGTCGATCCTGCCGCCCCGGGTCTACGCGCTCCTGACCGACCCGAGCGAGGAACTCTTCGACACCGCCCGCGCGGAGATGCGCGAGGTCAGCGTACCGATGATCGCCGAGTATCCCGGTGGCGTCGGCTACGGCAACTGGGGCGACTACTCCGGCATGCTGATCCACAACTATCCGCACAATCTGTGGCTGGAACTGCCGGCCGAGGCGGGTTGGCTGGTGGGTGGTGCCTTCATCCTGGCGACGGTGGTCGTGGCGGCAGGACTGTGGCGCGCGACCAGGCGTGACCCGGTCGCCGGGTTCGTGCTGGCCGTACTGGCGTTCAACGTGGTGGCAGTGTCGACCTCCGGAGACGTGAACGCCGGCCGTCCGCTCTTCGCCGCGCTGGCGCTCGGCGTGCTCGTGCTGGCCGGCGCGACACTGCCCGGCGGCGTACGGGCCCGCGCCGGGCGGGCACGGGCGGCCGGGCGCCCGGGGGTCGCTGGGTGAGGTGGCGGGCGCGGCTCGCCCTGTCCAGTGAGCGGCGCGGAGTACTCGGCATCGCCGCCGGATCGGCCGGCGGCCAGATGCTGGCGCTGGCAGCGGTACCGTTACTGACGCGGCTCTACCGCCCGGCCGACTTCGGCGTCCTCGCAGTGGTCGCCGCGCTCGTGGTCACAGTGGGCACGGTGGCCGCGCTCCGGTTCGAGATGGCCGTTCCACTGCCCGAACGCGAGGCGGACGCCCGGGCGTTGGTGCGGCTCGGTCTCGTCTCGTCCGCCAGCACAGCGGTCCTGGGGTCGCTCGTCGTCCTGCTGGCAGGGGACCGGGTGGCCCTCTGGTTCAGTCAGCCCGAGCTGGCCCACTGGCTCTGGGTGGTGCCGCCCTCCGCCGCGGCGATGGGTGTCGTCCTCGTGCTCAACCAGTTCGCGGTGCGGCACCGTCGTTACGGGGCGATCGGCCGGCGCAACCTCTTCCAGTCCCTGTCGGTGGTGGTCTCCCAGATCGTGGCCGGTGTCGCAGGGCTTCGTCCCGGCGGCTTGGCGCTCGGGTTCGGATTCGGTCAGGTCGCGGCCGCCGCGGTCCTGCTTCGGGACGCCCGCCGGCGCGGCGCGACCGCCAGGGCCGACCGGCGGACGTCACCCCTGCCGGCGGTGGCACGCCGGTACCGGCGCTTTCCGTTTCTCCTGGCCCCGTCCGGTCTGCTCAACGTCCTCGGCACGCAGTTGCCGGTGCTGCTCATCGCCTACTGCTACGGCTCCACGGTGGCTGGCTGGCTGGGACTGACCCAGCGGGTGATCGCCATGCCCGCCGCCCTGGTGGCGTCCGCGGTGGCCCAGGTCTACCTGGGGGAGGTCGCCCGGATCGCCCGGGAACAACCCCGCCGCGGTCGGCGCGTGTTTCTCGCCGCCAGCCGTAGACTGGCCCTGATCGCGGGTCCCGGCGCACTGCTCGTGCTTGTCGGCGCGCCGGCGGCCTTCAGCCTGGTCTTCGGTCCGCAGTGGCACAGCAGCGGCGCCTACGCCCAGGCCCTGGCCGTCTTCATGGCGGCTCAGCTCGTCGTCTCGCCGCTGTCGCAGACGCTCGTCGTGTTCGAACGCCAGGCTCTGCAACTCGCCTGGGACGCGGGCCGGGTCGCGGTGGTGGCGGGAGCCGTGTCGGTGGTGGCGCTCGTGGGCGGGTCACCGCTGACCGCGGTCTGGGCGTTCGGGGTGTCCGGTGCGCTGGCGTACGGCGTCGGATGGCTGATGTCGCTGCGGGTCGTGACGGCGGCCGGCCGGGATCCCGGCCGTGCTCGTCCCGCGCCGCAACTCGCGCCGCAGGGCTGAGGCATTCACGTTCTCCGTCACGTCTTGTGCAGGAACAAATCGTTTATCCCGATATGAGGAATGCGCACCCGGAGCCGGCCCCGCGCCTGCTG
Source organism: Micromonospora sp. WMMB482 (assembly GCF_019038635.1). NCBI lineage: Bacteria > Bacillati > Actinomycetota > Actinomycetes > Micromonosporales > Micromonosporaceae > Micromonospora > Micromonospora sp. WMMB482. The sequence goes on from NZ_JAHOPD010000020.1 coordinate 4,468,102, forward strand.
ATCGTCTCTTATCACTTCCCGCCTGCGGAGACCGTGGGCGCACGGCGGCCCGCGGCCCTCGCGGCCTTCGCGAAGCAGCAGGGATGGGACGTCCGGGTGCTGACCGCAGTCAGGGCCGACCAGGGCGGCGCGCCCGTACCGGTGCCCGAGGAGCACCTGATCCGGATCGCGCCGTCGCCGCGCCTCCGCCGGCCCGGCCGGAGTGCGGGAGAGCCGGTGCCGGACGGCGTCGCCCCACCGCCGTCCCGGCTCGGGCGGATCCGCTCCGGCGCCGATCGACTCCTGGTCAAGGCCGGCATGGAACTGTTGCTGCCGGACCCACAGCTCAACTGGATCCGGCCACCGGTACGGAACTTCGACCGGGGCGCCGCTGGATGGCGCCCGGACGTCATCCTCGTGTCCGGCCCGCCCTTCTCCGGATTCGTCGTGGCCGCCGCCCTCGCCCGGCGGTTCCGGGTGCCGTGGGTCGCTGACTACCGGGACCTGTGGTCCGTCGGCAACGAGTACTGGGCGCGCTCGGCACTGCGCCGAGCGGTCGACAAGAGGCTGGAGCGGCGCGTCCTGCGGACCGTGGCGGCGTGCGTGACGGTCTCGGAGCCGCTGGCGGAGACGATCCGCCGCACCTTCAGGGTGCAGACGCACGTGGTGATGAACGGCATCGATCGCCGCCCCGTACCGATGGCGTCCTTGGCGACCTCGGTCGGCGTCGAGGCGTCGACTACCACGCTGACGCTCGCACACACCGGCTACATCTATCCGGGAAAGCGTGATCCGAGTCCGCTGATCGACGCGATCGCACTGCTCGGCGCGGACGCCGCGAAGGTGCACGTGATCTTCGCGGGGGAGGACCACGGCATCACCCGCGCCGCCGCCGAACGGGCCGGCGTGACCGACTGCGTCACCCTTCTCGGCCAGGTCTCGCCGGAGAAGTCGTGGCGGATCCAGGCGGACGCGGACGCGCTCGTCCTGCTCATGTGGAACGATCCGCGAGACGCCGGCACGGTGACCGGCAAGATCTTCGACTACCTCCAGGCCCGCCGCCCCGTCCTCCTGCTCGGTTATGAGAACGGCGTGGCCGCGCGCCTGCTGCGCGAACGGAGCGCGGGTGTCGTGGCAAACGACCCGGCCGCGATCGCAGCCCGGTTGCGGGAGTGGCTGGCCGTCAAGGAACGCACTGGACGGGTGCCGGCAGTGCCGGCCGCCGCGCTGGACGGGCTGTTCCGTGAGGACCAGCTCGGCCGTTACCTCGACATCCTTCGGGACGCCGCGCGAGAGGGCGTCCGGCACCCCGCCACCTGAACGGTCCCGACCGGACGGTGCCCGCATCGGTTGATGCGCGTACCGTCCGGTTCGCGGGACGTCAGCGCGCGGACGGAAGGGGGGCCGGTGTTCTGCGGCCCGCCCGGCCGGCGGCGGTGAACTCAGCGACAGTCCGGTAGAACGACGCCCGGCGGGCGTCGAGCGTCTCGGCGGAGAAGCCACGGGCCCGGCGGAGGTTGCGGGCCGAGGCAGCCGCGAGCCGGTCCGGGTCGGCCAGCATCGCGGTGACCGTGGAGGCGAGCGCGGCCGGGTCGTCGGGCGGCACCAGGCAGTCCGGCTCGAGCAGCTCCGGGATGCCGCCGGCGGTCGAACCGACCGCCGGCAGCGCTCTGGCCATCGCCTCGATGAGCGCCCGGGGCAGGCCCTCGGTACGCGACGGCATCACGAACAGGTCCGCCGAGTCCAGTTGGCGGCGGACCGCCTCAGCGTCGGGTAGCGGGCCGGTGAAAGTCACCCGGTCGGCCACTCCCGACCGGTCGGCCAACTGCTCCAGATGGGGACGGTAGACGCCCGTGCCGACATGCACGAGCCGGGCCCTGGGCCCGTCGGCGGGCATCAGCGCCAGCGCGGAGACGAGCGTGTCGATTCCCTTGTAGAGCTGTTCGAGCGACCCGACCGATACCAGTGTCGCCACTGGCGGAAGTTGCCGGACCGGCCGGGCCCGCGGCACGAACGCCGCCGGTGGCAGGTCGACGCTGGAGATGCCGGCCGTCGGCGTGGTCGGCAACGTGGGGTAGCGGAGTTGCAGGCGACGTTCCGTCTCGTACGCCACGGCGGCGGCCGCACGGCACTGTCGGCGCAGTGTCCGGGTGGACACCATGCGCAGCAGTGGCCGCAGCGGATGCCGGACGACTCCCGGGGCGAGCACGTCGTACGGATCGCCTATCACTTCGAGCGCGTACGGGAGGCGGGCCCGGTCGCGGGCCCGAGCCAGCAGTGAGCCGATCGGCGAGGGCACCCGGAGCACCACGGCGTCCGTGGGTTCCGCCGCGGCGGACACCGCTGCGGCGATCGCCCGCCGTCCCAACAGGTAACCCCGCGGCCCGACGTAGTACGGCAACGCCCAGACCTCGACGCCGTCCCCGTCGACCCGGGCCGCGGCCGCTGGTCGCCGCGCGACGTCCCGGACCCGGGCGGCGACGCGTACGCTGTCGAAGGCGACCAGGTAGCGCCGCCAGATCGCGTTGTCCGGGCCTGCTTCGACCCAGACCGCGCCGTCTCGAGTCCGGCTGAAGCGCGACTCCGATGTCACCACGACCCGCATCAGGCTCTCCCGTCGGCCCGGCAGGCGGCCTCCACCACGTCGGCGACATCGCCGGCGGCAACGGTGTTGTCGAAGTGCCGCAGCGCGAACCGCTGGGCCCGCTCACCCCGCAGCCGGAGCCGGCCGTCGGCGAACTCGCCGTAGGCCTGCCGCAGTCCGGCGACCAGCGCCGCCACGTCGTTGCGTGGCACCACCCAGCCGGTCGTCTCATCGACGGTCTCGGGCAGACCGCCGGCGTCGCTGACGATGCAGGGCACCCCGGTGGCCCCCGCCTCACAGGCGGCGCCGTGCCCCTCGGACAGCGAGGGACTGACGCTCACGTCGGCGGCGCGGTAGCAGTCGCGCACGTCCGACACCGACGTCAACCACGTCACGCTCGGATCCCGATCGACCTCGAAGCGCTGGATCAACTCGCGGCGGTGGGCCTCTCCGTCCGCCGAGAAACCGGCGCCCACCAGGAGCAGCCGGGCGTCCGGGTGGTCGACGCGGAACTTTTGCCAGGCCGCAAGCAGCACGTCGTGGCCCTTGATGCCGCGGCCCTGATGGACCAGCCTCCGGGGCGGATAGACGTAGGCGACCATGATGGCGACGAAGGCATCCTCCTCGATGCCGAGTTCGGCGCGCGCCTTGGCCCGCACCTCCCGCCGGTCAGCCGAGCCGGCCAGGTCGGCGAAGTGCGCGGTCCGGGCGCCGTAGGTGACGACCGGGCGCCGGGGCGCGGGACACCCGAGCGCGCCGTAGAGGCCCGAGGTGTGGCCGGTGCCGCAGATGGTGACGTCGTCGAGCCGCCACAGCACCCGCTCGACGAGCTTGATCAGCGGAGACTCCAGGTACAGCGGTCCGGCCACCATGTGCACCCGGCGAAGCGGCAGTCGCAGACTCGCGAAGCGGGCGGCGAGCGCGGACGCGTAGAGGTGGTACTTCAGCACGTCCGGGCGGAGCCGCCTGATCAGGCGGCGGAGCCGCCACAGATCCCGCAGCGTCGACGGGCGCGGCCGGAAGCGGAAGTCGAACGGCGAGTCGTGCACCTCGACACCTCGCCGCCGCAGTTCCTCGGTCAGCCGCCCGGTCCGGCGCGGCAGGACCGCCGTCACCTCGTGCCCACGGCGGCGTAGTTCCTCTACCTGCGGGATGATCCAGAGTCCGCCCTGGTCGGTCTTCAGCAGGACGGCGATCCGCAGCGGGCGAGTGCCCGCGCCGGCCGTCACCGGGCGTCCAGGAACTGCTCGACCGCGCCGACGACCCGCGCCAGGCGGTCGTCGTCCAGGGCGGAGCCGCTGGGCAGGGTGAGCCCTCGGGCGAACAGGCGGTCCGAGGCGCCGGTCACGACAGCCCGGCACCCGGCGAACACCGGCTGCCGATGCATCGGCTTCCACACGTGCCGGGTCTCGATGTCCCGCGCGGCCAGGTGCGCCCCGAGTTCCGCGGCTGGCCACCCGGTCTGCTCGGGGTCGACCACGATGCTGGTCAGCCAGCAGTTCGAGCCCTCGTCCCCGTCGCCGAGCAGTCGGACCCCGGGCACGCCGGAGAACAGCTTGGCGTAGCGCTCGCGCAGCAGCCGGCGGCGGCGCATCATCCCGTCCAGCCGGTGCAGCTGCGCCCGGCCCAAGGCGGCGAGCAGGTTGCTGAGGCGGTAGTTGTAACCCACGTCGACGTGCTCGTAGTGCGGTACGGGCTCGCGCGCCTGGGTGGCAAGGTGCCGGCAGCGGGCGAGCAACGTCTCATCGTCGGAGAGCAGCATCCCGCCGCCGGACGTGGTGATGATCTTGTTGCCGTTGAACGACAGCGCGTTGAGCCGGCCGAAGGTGGCGGCGGGACGCCCGCGGTAGGTGGCGCCCAGAGCCTGCGCGGCGTCCTCGACCACCGGCACGCCTGCCGCCTCGCACACCGGCAGCAGCTCGTGGTAATCGGCGCAGGTGCCGAACATGTCCGCGATCAGGACCGCTGCGACCCTCTCGCCGGCCCGGCTCAACATGTCGAGCATCTCGGCGAGCGCGCTCACGTCCATGTTCCCGGTCGCCGGGTCGCAGTCGACGAAGACCGGCTCGGCGCCGGTGTAGACAGCGGCGTTGGCGGTGGCCGCGAACGTCATCGTGGGCGCCACCACCACACTTCCCGGCCCGGCACCGAGTGTGAGCAGCGCGAGGTGCAGCGCGGAGGTGCCGGAGTTGAGGGCCAGCGCGTGCGCCGCCCCGACACGTTCCGCCACCTCCCGCTCGAACGCCTCCACCTCAGGCCCGAGCGGCGCCACCCAGCCCGAGCGGATCGCGCGGAGCACGTAGGACTCCTCCAGGGGCCCGACATCGGGCGGGGACAGGTAGATCCGGCCGGTCATCGAGCCTCCGTCCCCGCAGCGGGATCACGGTCGTGGCAGCGAAGGGTCACGGACGGTAAAACGGTCAAACCCGCCGAGGGGTGATGGCGTACGTCGGGTTCATGCCGAAAAGCACACGATCGTGCCGCGCCCGTCGGGCCGCGATCGGCGCCCCGGTACCGAGTAGAGTGCGGCGGCCCTGCCAGGAATCGACGATCCAGGAGTCCCGAGTGCTGCACGTGAGGGTGATCGCGCCGAGCGACCAGTCGTCGGCGGTCGTGGAACTGCTGGCCGCCGATCCCGGCGTCACGCACCTCGTGGTACTGCCCGGCGCCGCCCGCCAGCCCGCCGGTGACTACGTCACCTGCGACGTCGTCCGGGAGAGCGCCGACGGCGTGCTGAGCCGGCTCCAGGAACTCGGCGTCGAGGCGCACGGCGCGATCGCCGCCGACGACGTGGAGCTGACCCTGTCCGAGGCGGCCGACCGGGCCGCCGAGGAGGCACCCGGGCACGGCGAGGACGCCGTGGTCTGGGACGAGATCGCCGCGAAGACCGGCGAGCAGACGGTGCTCACCGGCACGTTCCTCGCCCTGATCGTGGTCGCCACCATGATCGCCGGGATCGGCGTGCTGCTCGACCAGCCCATCCTGATCGTCGGCGCGATGGTGGTCGGGCCCGAGTTCGGACCGCTCGCCGCGCTCTGCGTGGCGCTGCTGCGGCGGCAGCCGCGTGTGGCCGGCCGCTCGGTGCAGGCCCTGACCGTCGGCTTCGTCGTCGCCATGGTGGCCACCGTGCTGAGCACCTGGGCGCTCACCGCGGCCGGCCTGGTCGACCGGGACATGCTGCTGGCGGAACGGCCGATGACCGACTTCATCTGGCGCCCGGATGCGTTGTCATGGGTGGTGGGCCTGCTCGCCGGTGTCGCGGGCATGCTGTCGCTGACGTCGAAGAAGTCCGGGTCGCTCGTCGGCGTACTGATCTCGGTGACCACGGTGCCGGCGGCGGCGAACGTCGCTGTCGCGTCGGCGTACGGCGTCTGGTACGAGGCGGCGGGCTCCGCCCTCCAACTGGTGATCAACCTGGCGGCGATCGTGCTCGCCGGGTTGATCACGCTGGTGGTCCAGCTGTGCTGGTGGCGGCACGTGTCCCGGCGGGCCGCGCACGCGGTACCGCGGCAGCGGGCCGAACAGCGGCCGTCGCCGGTCAGGGCCAGTCGTCGCCCGCGTCGAGACGTCGGCTGAGCAGCGCCGCCAGCGGCACCGACTCGCCGTCGCGGCCGCCCCGGCCGACCACAACCGGCGGCGCGCTGGGCCGCGGGTCGGCCCCGAGCAGCCGCGAGCGCAGGCCGGGCGGCACGGTGAGCAGATAGAAGCGCCCCTCGGTGTCCACCGCGCGGCTGTGCGCCCGGTCCACGTACCAGCCGGTGATCCGCGTGCGGTAGCGCCCGCGCCCGTCGTGGCCGGTGGCCGTCAGCCGGTCGGCACGCAGCCCTCGCCGCAGCGCCTCGGCGGCGAACCGGGCCACGAGATCGGCGGCCTCCGCCTGCTCCGCGGCGCGCTCCCGGTCGGCGGCCTCCGCGTGCGCCCGCACCGCGTGGCGTCGCCGCTCCCGCCACCGTTCGTCGTCCTCGGCCCCCACGACCGTGAGGGTACGCGGAACCGGCGCCGCCCGGCGTGGTCAACTCCAGCTCGCCGAGGTGGTGGTGTCGTGGAGCCTCCGATCCCACCACCTCGGCGAGATTGTGTTGATCAAGGGTGGTGTCAGGCCAGTCCGGCGCGGCGCAGCGCCTCCGCCATGGCGTCGTTGACCGGGGCACCGGCACCGCCACCGCGCCCGGGCCGCTGCTGCTGGGCACCGCGCGACGCGCCGCCCTGCCCGCCACCGCCCTGTCCGCCACCGCCCGAGCCGCCGCGTTGGCCGCCTCCGCTCTGCCCGCCGCGCTGGCCGCCCCGCCCCTGGCCGCCCGGCCGAGGGCTGGCGCCGCCCCGGTCCCGTCGGCCGTCGCCGCCCGCCGGGCGTCCGCCACCGGCGGGCGCCTCGTCGTCCAGCCGAAGCGTGAGCGAGATCCGCTTGCGCGGCACGTCCACGTCGAGCACCCGGACCTTGACCACGTCGCCGGACTTCACCACGTCGCGCGGATCCTTGACGAAGGTGTGCGACATGGCCGAGACGTGCACGAGCCCGTCCTGGTGCACGCCGACGTCGACGAACGCGCCGAACGCGGCCACGTTCGTCACCACGCCCTCCAGCACCATGCCCGGCGTCAGGTCGCCGATCTTCTCCACGCCCTCGACGAACGTCGCGGTGCGGAACTCCGGACGTGGGTCGCGGCCCGGCTTCTCCAGCTCGGTCAGGATGTCGGCGACCGTGGGCAGGCCGAACGTCTCGTCCACGAAGTCGGTCGCGCGCAGGCCGCGCAGGATGGCCGACCTGCCGATCAGGCCGCGCAGGTCCTGGCCGGTGGAGGAGAGGATGCGGCGCACCACCGGGTACGCCTCGGGGTGCACGCTGGAGGAGTCGAGCGGGTCGTCGCCGCCGGGGATGCGCAGGAAGCCGGCGCACTGCTCGAACGCCTTCGGTCCGAGTCGCGGCACCTTCTTCAGCTCTCCACGGGTACGGAACGGCCCGTTGGCGTCGCGGTGCAGCACGATGTTCTCGGCCAGCCCGGCGCCGATGCCGGAGACCCGGGTGAGCAGCGGCGCGGAGGCGGTGTTGACGTCCACGCCGACCGCGTTGACGCAGTCCTCGACCACCGCGTCGAGCGAGCGGGACAGCTTCACCTCGGACAGGTCGTGCTGGTACTGCCCGACGCCGATCGACCGCGGGTCGATCTTCACCAGTTCGGCCAGCGGGTCCTGGAGGCGGCGGGCGATCGACACCGCGCCGCGCAGCGAGACGTCCAGGCCGGGCAGCTCCTGCGAGGCGTACGCGGAGGCGGAGTAGACCGACGCGCCGGCCTCGGAGACGACCACCTTGGTCAGCTTCAGCTCCGGGTGCCGCTTGATCAGGTCACCGGCCAGCTTGTCGGTCTCCCGGCTGGCGGTGCCGTTGCCGATCGCGACCAGCTCGACGCCGTGCGCGGCGGCGAGCGTGGCGAGCGTGTGCAGCGAGGCGTCCCACTGCCGGCGCGGCTCGTGCGGATAGATGGTGTCGGTCGCGACCACCTTGCCGGTGGCGTCGACCACCGCCACCTTCACGCCGGTACGCAGGCCCGGGTCGAGGCCCATCGTCGCCCGCGCCCCGGCGGGCGCGGCGAGCAGCAGGTCACGCAGGTTGGTGGCGAAGACCCGCACGGCCTCCTCCTCGGCCGCCTGCCACAGCCGCATCCGCAGGTCCGCGCCCAGGTGGATCAGGATCCGGGTACGCCAGGCCCAGCGCACCGTGTCGGCCAGCCACTTGTCGGCGGGCCGTCCCTGGTCGCTGATGCCGAAGCGTCCGGCCACGGCCGCCTCGTAGCGGCTGGGGCCGGTGGCCGCGTCGGCGTCCCCGTCGGCCTCCGGGTCCATGGTCAGCTCCAGCACGCCCTCCTTCTCGCCGCGGAACATGGCGAGGATGCGGTGCGAGGGCAGCTTCGGGTACGGCTCGGCGAAGTCGAAGTAGTCGGCGAACTTCGCGCCGGCGGTCTCCTGGCCGTCGCGTACCCGGGAGACCAGCCGGCCCCGCGACCACATCTGCTCGCGCAGCGTGCCGATCAGGTCGGCGTCCTCGGCGAAGCGCTCGATCAGGATGGCCCGCGCCCCGTCCAGAGCGGCGGCGGGGTCCGCGACGCCCTTGTCCGGGTCGGCGAACCCGGCGGCGACCGTCTTCGGATCCTGGGCCGGATCGGCCAGGAGCGTGTCCGCGAGCGGTTCCAGCCCGGCCTCGCGGGCGATCTGCGCGCGGGTGCGCCGCTTCGGTTTGTAGGGCAGGTAGATGTCCTCCAGGCGGGACTTGGAGTCGGCGGAGAGGATCTGCGCCTCCAGCGCCTCGTCGAGCTTGCCCTGGCTCCGGATCGACTCCAGCACGGCCGCGCGCCGCTCGTCCAGCTCGCGCAGGTAGCGCAGCCGCTCCTCCAGCGTGCGCAGCTGCGCGTCGTCGAGCAGGCCGGTGGCCTCCTTGCGGTAGCGGGCGATGAACGGCACTGTGGCGCCGCCGTCGAGCAGCTCGACTGCCGCCCGTACCTGCCGTTCGGCGACGCCGAGTTCCTCGGCGATCCGCTGGTGCACAGTCTGCGTCACGATTGTCATCCGCCTTCTCGGGTGGTTTCCGCAGTGCATTGTGCCGTTCGCCTCCGACCGCCCGTGCCCGGCCCGCCGCCGGCTGCGCTAGCGTGGCGATCATGGAGGCACCTGCGGATCCGCGGGCCCGGCGGCTGTTCGGCGGCAGCGCCCGGGCGCTCGGCGACCTGGCCGCCGGCCCGTTCCGGGCCGACCGGGACCGGATCGTCGGGTCGCCGTTCTTCACCCGGCTGGGCGGCGTGACCCAGGTGATCAGCCCGGGTGGTTCCGGGCTGCTCGTGCACAACCGGCTCACCCACAGCCTGAAGGTGGCCCAGGTGGCCCGGGCGATAGCGGAGCGGCTGACGGCCGACCCGACGCACCGGGACCTGCTGGAGAAGCTCGGCGGCTGCGACCCGGAGGTGGTGGAGGCCGCCGCGCTCGCGCACGACCTCGGGCACCCGCCGTTCGGGCACCTGGGGGAGCGGGTGCTCGACCGGCTGGCCCGGCAGCGCCTCGGGCTGCCCGACGGCTTCGAGGGCAACGCCCAGTCGTACCGGATCGTCACCAGCACCGAGATCCGCGGCGCGGCGACCACCGGGCTGGACCTGACCGCGGCGGTCCGGGCGGCCATGCTGAAGTACCCGTGGACCCGGCTGGATCATCCCGACCCGCACCCGCGTCACCTGAACCCCGCGCCCCGGGGCGCGGCGGCGCCGCCGGAGGATCCGGACAGCGGGTCGGTGAAGTTCGGGGCGTACCGCACCGAGCTGGACGACCTGCGGCAGGCGCGGGAGCCGTTCGCCGGCCGGATCCCGGACTGGCAGCAGACCCCCGAGGCGTCGGTGATGGACACCGCCGACGACATCGCGTACGCGATCCACGACGTGGAGGACTTCTACCGCGTCGGGGTGCTCCAGCAGGGTGCGGTGGCGGCCGAGCTGATGGCCTGGCAGCGCGAGTGCGGGCACCTGCGGTCGATCACGGCGTCGGCGCTGGAGGGGGCGGGCCGGCGGCCCGGTGCGGCGATCGAGCGGCTGCGCCGGCAGCTGCACCGCAAGGACGGCTGGATCGCCGACGACGAGGCGTTCGCCGCCGCTGTCGAGCACGTCCGCGAGGAACTGGTGGAGGGGCTGCTGGCGCTGCCGTTCGACGGCTCGATCGAGGCGGAACAGTACGTGGCCCGGTTCTCCGCCCGCTGGTCCACCCGCTTCGTGGACGCCATCACGGTGACGCCCGACCCGGGGGTCCGCTCCGGGTACGTGCTGCTGGCGAAGGCGCAGTGGCACGAGGTGCAGGTGCTCAAGTTCGTGCACCACCGGTTCGTGCTGGCCCGCCCGGACCTGGCCCTGCACCAGCGCGGTCAGGCCCGGCTGCTGGGCACGCTGGTGGAGGCGCTCTGGGAGTGGTTGCTGGACCCGGACGAGGAGTCCCGGCTGCCGCGCCGGCTGCACGACCTGGTGGAACTGGCCGAGGCGGAGCTGCACCCGCGTACCCCGGACCGGATCGGCCGGGCCCGGGGCCGGGCGATCATCGACTTCGTCGCGCAGCTCACCGACGGTCAGGCGGTGGCGATGCTGGACGCGTTGTCGGGCCGCTCGGGCGCGCTCTGGACGGACGCCTTCGTACTCTGAGGACCGCTCAGCGAGCCGGCACGCCCTTGACCACGATCTCCGGCGGCACGTCGCGCACCACGCACGCGCCGGCGCCGACCGTCGCGCCGGTGCCGACCCGCAGCCCCGGTAGCACCACGGCGCCCGCGCCGATCAGCGCGGCGGTGTCGAGGCGGCAGTCGCCGGAGACCGCCGCGAGCGGATGCAGGGAGACGTAGTCACCGACCACGCAGTCGTGCGCGAGGGTGGCGTTCTGGTTGACGTGCAGATGCCGCCCGGCGGTGACGTTCGTGGTGATCCGGCCACCGGCGAACACCACGAGACCCTCGGCCGACACCAGGTCCGGTCCGACTGTGGCATCCGGGTGGACGAGACTCGCCGCCGGCCTGCCGTACGCGTCGACCCGCGCGCTCACCTTCTGCCGGACGCGTGGGTCGCCCAGGCCGAGCACGACGTGGGTCTCGGGCGGCAGCTGCCCGAGCGCCGCCACGGTTCCCAGGTAGGGGGCGCCGCACGACTCGGCGCGTTTGCGGTTCCGCTCGGACGGGTTGTCGTCCACGAAGCCGACCAGCCGCCACGGCGGCCGCACGGCCGACTCGTTCACCGCCGCCACGATCTGGGCGATCTCCCGGCCGTGGCCGCCGCACCCGACGACGACCAGGTCGAGGCTCACCGGGAGCCGCTTCCCGCAGTCGCCGGCACCGCCTCCTCCGTGGCGGTGCCACGGAACTCGTGGGCCGTGGCGGCGCCGGGCGCGCTGATGCCCTGCCGGCGCAGGACTGCCACCGCGGTCCGGGCCAGGATGCGGGCGTCCAGGTGGAGGCTCCAGCGCTCCACGTAGTGCAGGTCGTAGGCGAAACGCTCCGCCCAGCCCAGCTCGTTGCGGCCGTTCACCTGCGCGAGTCCGGTCAGGCCGGGCCGGACGTCGTGCCGGCGGAACTCCGCCGGCGTGTAGAGGTCGCGGTAGCTGGTCGGGAACGGGCGCGGACCCACGAGGCTCATGTCGCCGCGCAGGATGTTCCAGAGGCTGGGTAGCTCGTCCAGGCTGGTCGCCCGCAGCCACCGTCCCAGGGGCGTCAGCCGCGCCTGGTCGTCGCCGGGGGAGAAGCGGTCGTCACCACCCGCCATGGACCGGAACTTCAGGATGGTGAACTCGCGGCCGTACCGGCCGATCCGCTGCTGACGGAAGAGGATCGGGCGGCCCATGCCGAGCAGCACGGCGACCGCGACCACGGCCAGGATCGGCGCCGCTACCAGCAGGGCCGTGGCCGAGACGGCGACGTCGACGCCCCGCTTGACGGCCGCGGCGACGCTCGCCTGCGAGGTGGGTGTGTGGGGATCTTCCACGCCTGGGGAGAGGCGAACCTGCATGCTGTCCTCCGGCCGCTGACTCGTCAGCGAACAGAGTACGCAAATATGCGCAGAAGCATGCCTTGTCCGAATTTTTCGGCGTGGTTCAGGCGACCGACTGCCACCACCCGTCCACCGACGGCGGCTCGTCCACCACCACCCGCTCGCCGGGACGCGGCACGGCGAGCCGGACGTCGCGCGCCTTCGCCTCGGCCCAGAGCCGGTCCACCGGCTCGGACCAGTCGTGCAGGGCCAGGTTGAACGTGCCCCAGTGCACCGGCACCAGCAGTCCGCCGCGGACGTCGAGGTGGGCGGCGACCGCCTCCTCCGGGAACATGTGGATGTGCGGCCACGCCCGGTCGTACGCGCCGATCTGCATCAGCGTCACGTCGAACGGGCCGTGCTCGGCGCCGATCGCGGCGTACCCGTCGAAGTAGCCGGAGTCGCCGGTGTAGAAGACCTTCCGGTGCGTCCCGGTGATCGTCCAGGAGCTCCAGAGCGTGCCGTCGCGGCGCAGCCCGCGCCCGGAGAAGTGCTGCGCGGCGGTGGCGGTGAGCGTCAGCGCGCCGGCCCGGTGGCTCTCCGACCAGTCCAGCTCGACGATGCGGTGCTCGGGTACGCCCCAGCGGGCCAGGTGGGCGCCGACGCCGAGCGGCACCACGAACGGCGCGGACTGGAGGTCGGTCAGCCGGCGGACGGTCTCCATGTCCAGGTGGTCGTAGTGGTCGTGCGAGATCAGCACCGCGTCCAGCGGGGGCAGTTGGGTCAGGCGGACCGGCGGCTCGTGGATGCGCCGCGGCCCGACCAACCCGGACGGGGAGCACCTGTCGCTCCACACCGGGTCGAGCAGCACCCGGTGCCCCTCGATCTCGACGAGCGTGGAGGCGTGGCCGTACCAGATCACGTTCAGCTCGCGGGCCGGGTCGCCGGCCGGCGCGGGGGCCGGGCGCAGCAGCGGCACCGGACTGCCCGGCCGCCGCTTCTGCTTGCCGAAGATCAGTTCCCGGACGAGGTTGCGGCCCGGGTCGGCGACCATCGTGGCGGTGGCGCCGGCCGGGTTGTGGAAGGTGCCGTCGCGGAAGCGCGGTGACCGGGCCGCCCGTTCCGCCCGGGCGCCGGTGAGCCGGCCGCCGAGCTGGGCCGGCACGTCCCGCGCCACCCAGGCCAGGCCGGCGACGGCGGCCAGCCCGGCGAGCTTCCAGACCCGCCCGCCGCGCGTCCGGTCCGGTTCCCGCCCTGTTGGTTGCCGCATGCTCGTCCCTCCGCCGTGTCCCGTCGTACACGGTAACCACCCTCGTCCCGGCCCGCCCACGCGACAGCCACCCGCGCGACGGTCCGCCAGCGGGACGGTCCGCCCACGGGACGGTCCGCCCGTGCGACGGTCCAGCGCGGCGGTCAGGGCAGCCGGCGGCGTACCGCGGAGGCCACTGTCGCCGCGCGTCCGCCGACGGCCCGGACCACCTGGGACACGTCGGGCAGCCACCCGCCCCGGACCGCCTCGCCGGCCGGGTTGGGCGTGAACACGATGCCCTGGTGCGCGGCGACCGGCTGCCGGGTCAGCCCGGCCAGGCGCATCAGCGGCCCGACCAGCACGTCGTACACGCCGGGCAGGACGGTGAAGCCGAAGCGCATGACCACGTTCAGCCGTCCCACCGACACCTCCCGGCGGGGCCGGTCGAGGCAGTGCGCGATGGCCCGTGCCACCCGTTCGGGCGACGCGATCGGGGGCGGCGGGCGGCCGATCCGGCCCAGGTAGTTGGCCGCCTGCCGGTAGACGGGCGTGTCGACGCTGCCCGGGTTGACCAGGCAGATCGCGATGCCGGGCGTCTCCCGCGCCTCCTGCTGGAGCGTGCGGGCCAGCCCCTGCAGGCCCCACTTGGCGGCGACGTAGCCGCTCATGTAGGGCGCGGTGATGTGCCCGAGCACGGAGCCGGTGAGCACGAGCGTGCCGCCGCCGGCGTCCCGGAACCGGCGCAGCGCCTCCCGGGCCACCGCGGCGGCGGCCAGCAGGTCGGTGCGGACCACCTGCTCGAACACCTCGGCCGGGGTCTCGTCGAAGCGGCCGTAGGACATCACCGCCGCGGTGTGCACCCAGGCGTCCACGCCGCCGAACTCGGTCCGCGCCGCGTCGGCCAGCGCGGCCACCGCGCCGGGCTCCGTCACGTCCACCGGTACGGCGATCACCGTCGCGCCCGCCGCCCGGCACTCGTCGCGCACCTCGTCGAGCGTGGCGGGGGAGCGGGCCGCGAGGACCAGCCGGTCCCCTCGGCCCGCCAGTTCCCGGGCCGTCGCCCGGCCGATCCCGCTGGTCGCGCCGGTGACGACCACCGTCCGGGTCACGGCGCGAGCACGACCTTGACGCAGCCGTCCTCCTTCTTCTGGAACATCTCGTACGCGCCCGGCGCGTCGGTCAGCGGCAGCCGGTGGGTCCGCAGGTCCTCCACGCCCAGCGGGTCGTCGTCGCGCTCCAGCAGCGGGATGATCTCGTCGACCCAGCGCCGCACGTGGCACTGGCCCATGCGCAGCTGGATGCCCCGGTCGAACATCTCCATCAGCGGCATCGGATCCTGCTCGCCGCCGTACACGCCGGAGATCGACACGGTGCCGCCGCGCCGCACGGCCTTGACCGCGGCGTGCAGCACCACCAGCCGGTCCACGCCGGCCTTGTCGGTCATCGCCTGGGCCAGCTTGTCCGGCAGCAGCCCGGCGGCGGTCTGGGCCATCTTGCCCAGCGGCGCGCCGTGCGCCTCCATGCCGACCGCGTCGATCACCGCGTCCGGGCCGCGCCCGTCGACCAGGTCGATGAGCGCTCCGGGCACGTCGTCGAGCTGGCTGACGTCGAGCACCTCGATGCCGTGGCGCCGGGCCATCTCCAGCCGCTCGGGCACCAGGTCCAGCCCGATCACCCGGCCTGCGCCCAGGTGGCGGCCGATCCGGGCGCTGAACTGCCCGACCGGGCCGAGCCCGAACACGGCGAGCGTGCCGCCGGGCGGGACGTCCGCGTACTTCACGGCCTGCCAGGCGGTGGGCAGGATGTCGGACAGGTAGAGCCAGCGCTCGTCCGGGCCGCTGTCCGGGATCGTGATCGGGCCGAACTGGGCCTGCGGGACGCGCAGGTATTCGGCCTGGCCGCCGGGGATCGAGCCGTACAGAGAGGTGTAGCCGAACAGGGACGCGCCCTTGCCCTGGCTGGTCACCTGCGTGGTCTCGCACTGCGCGTAGAGCTGCCGCTCGCACATCCAGCACGAGCCGCAGGAGATGTTGAACGGGACGACCACCCGGTCGCCCTTCTTCAGCCGGGTCACGCCGGGCCCGACCTCCTCGACGATGCCCATCGGCTCGTGCCCGAGGATGTCGCCGGGTTTCAGGTACGGCCCGAGCACCTCGTACAGGTGCAGGTCGGAACCGCAGATGGCGGTCGAGGTGATCCGGACGATCGCGTCGGTCGGCTCCTCGATCCGGGGGTCCGGGACGTCCTCGACGCGGACGTCCCGCTTGCCGTGCCAGGTCAGTGCCTTCATGCCCGTATGTCCCCTCTCCGGTGCCGTCCATCGGACTGCTACCCGCGAGAGGCGGGTTGAATCGGCGGCGGGCCGGCGGCCTGGTGCCCCGGACAAGCGCGACCGCCGCGCCCCGGATGCGGGACGCGGCGGTCGGGTGGGTCGTGCGGTGTCCGGTCAGGAGCCGGCGCGCTTGGCCGTCGCCTTCAGGTAGTCCCGGTTGAGGCGGCCGATGGTGTTCAGCGGGATGCCCTTCGGGCAGGCCGACGCGCACTCACCGACGTTGGTGCAGCCGCCGAAGCCGGCGTCGTCGTGCGCGTCCACCATGCCGATCACCCGGGTGTAGCGCTCCGGCTGGCCCTGCGGCAGCAGCGAGAGCTGGGTGATCTTCGCGGCGGTGAACAGCATGCCGGAGCCGTTCGGGCAGGCCGCCACGCAGGCGCCGCAGCCGATGCAGGCCGCCGACTCGAACGCCGCGTCCGCGTCGGCCTTCGGCACCGGCACCGAGTGCGCCTCCGGGGCGCTACCGGTCGGCGCGGTCACGTAGCCGCCGGCGGCGATGATCTGGTCGAAGGCGTTGCGGTTGACCACCAGGTCCTTGACGACCGGGAACGCGCGGGCCCGCCAGGGCTCGATGTCGATCGTGTCGCCGTCGGAGAACTGCCGCATGTGCAGCTGGCAGGCGGTGGTGCCGCGCTGCGGGCCGTGCGCCTCACCGTTGATCATGAGGCTGCACGCGCCGCAGATGCCCTCGCGGCAGTCGTGGTCGAACGCGACCGGCTCCTCGCCGTCGAGGATGAGCCGCTCGTTGAGCACGTCGAGCATCTCCAGGAAGGACATGTCCGGGGACACGTCCTGCACCGGGTAGGTCACCATCCGACCCTTGTCCTCGGGGCCGTGCTGGCGCCAGATGCGCAGGGTCAGGTTCACTTGTAGCTCCGCTGCGTGGGGTGGACGTATTCGAAGGTCAGGTCTTCCTTGTGCAGCACGGGCTCACCGGTGCCGGTGTACTCCCAGGCCGCCACGTAGGCGAACCGGTCGTCGTCGCGCTGCGCCTCGCCGTCCGGGGTCTGGTACTCGGCCCGGAAGTGCCCGCCGCACGACTCCTCGCGGTGCAGCGCGTCGATGCACATCAGCTCGGCCAGCTCGAAGAAGTCGGCCACCCGGCCGGCCTTCTCCAGCGACTGGTTGAGCCCCTCGCCGTCGCCCGGGACGCGCACCCGCTGCCAGAACTGCTCGCGCAGGGCGCGGATCTCGTCGATCGCCTTGCGCAGCCCGGCCTCGGAGCGCTCCATGCCGCAGTGCTCCCACATGATCTGGCCCAGTTCGCGGTGGAACGAGTCCACGGTGCGGTCGCCGTTGATCGCCAGCAGCCGCTTGATCCGGTCCTCGACGTCGGTCCGCGCCGCGACCGCCTCGGGGTGGCTGGCGTCGACCTGGTCCAGCGGGCCGGAGGCCAGGTAGTTGGCGAGCGTGTTCGGCAGCACGAAGTAGCCGTCGGCCAGGCCCTGCATCAGCGCCGAGGCGCCGAGCCGGTTCGCGCCGTGGTCGGAGAAGTTGGCCTCACCGATCACGAACAGGCCGGGGATGCTCGACTGGAGGTCGTAGTCGACCCAGAGGCCGCCCATCGTGTAGTGCACGGCGGGGTAGATCCGCATCGGCACCTCGTACGGGTCCTCGCCGGTGATCCGCTCGTACATCTCGAAGAGGTTGCCGTACTTGGCCTCGATGGCCTTGCGGCCGAGCCGGTTGATCGCGTCGGCGAAGTCCAGGTAGACGCCGAGGCCGGTCGGGCCGACGCCACGTCCCTCGTCGCAGACGTTCTTCGCGGCGCGGGAGGCGATGTCGCGGGGGACCAGGTTGCCGAAGGACGGGTAGATCCGCTCCAGGTAGTAGTCCCGCTCGTCCTCGGGGATGTCCCGCGGGCTGCGCTGGTCGCCCTTGGCCTTGGGCACCCACACCCGGCCGTCGTTGCGCAGCGACTCGCTCATCAGGGTCAGCTTCGACTGGTGGTCGCCGGAGACCGGGATGCAGGTCGGGTGGATCTGCGTGTAGCAGGGGTTGGCGAAGTACGCGCCCTTGCGGTGCGCCCGCCAGGAGGCGGTGACGTTGCAGCCCTTGGCGTTCGTGGAGAGGTAGAAGACGTTGCCGTAGCCGCCGGAGGCGAGCACGACCGCGTCGGCCATCTCGGTGCTGATCTCGCCGGTGACCATGTCGCGGACCACGATGCCGCGCGCGCGGCCGTCGACGAGGACCAGTTCGAGCATCTCGTGGCGGGCGTTCATCTCCACGTTGCCCAGGCCGATCTGCCGCTCCAGGGCCTGGTACGCGCCGAGCAGCAGCTGTTGGCCCGTCTGGCCCCGGGCGTAGAAGGTGCGCTGCACCTGGGCGCCGCCGAAGGAGCGGGTGTCCAGCAGGCCGCCGTACTCGCGGGCGAACGGCACGCCCTGGGCCACGCACTGGTCGATGATGTTGACCGACACCTCGGCCAGCCGGTGCACGTTCGACTCGCGGGAGCGGAAGTCGCCGCCCTTGACCGTGTCGTAGAACAGGCGGTGCACCGAGTCGCCGTCGTTGCGGTAGTTCTTGGCGGCGTTGATGCCGCCCTGCGCGGCGATCGAGTGGGCCCGGCGCGGGCTGTCCTGGTAGCAGTAGGACCTCACCCGGTAGCCCTGCTCGGCCAGCGTGGCGGCGGCGGAGCCGCCGGCCAGGCCGGTGCCGACCACGATCACCGTCATCTTGCGGCGGTTGGCCGGGTTGACCAGCTTCATCTCGAAGCGGTGGCGGTCCCACCGCGTCTCGATCGGGCCGTCCGGGGCCCGGGTGTCGGCGATCGGGTCGCCCTCGGTGTAGAGATCCATGTCAGGCCACCAATCCGGTGATCACGGCGAACGGGACCAGCAGGTAGCCGCCGACGAGTGCGACGGCGAAGACGAGCGCGGCGATCCGGGCCCGGCGCTCGCCCTTGGGCGTCTGCTGGCCGAGGCTGCGGAACGCGCTGAAGGCGCCGTGGCGCAGGTGGAAGCCGAGGGTCACCAGCGCGAGGGTGTAGAAGAGCGTGACGTACCAGCGCTCCGGCGCGAAGTCGGCGACCACGTTGCCGTACGGGTTGGCCGGGTCGCCCTGCGGGTTCAGGTGACCCGTGGTCAGGTCGAGGATGTGGTAGATCACGAAGAGCAGGATGATCACACCACCCCAGCGCATCGTGCGGGCCGCGTAGTTCACGTGGATCTTGCGGCGGTGCGCGTACGGCACCGGGCGGGCGGCCCGGGACCGCTTCGCCAGCACGACGGCCGCGCCGATGTGCCCGAGGACGGCCGCGGTGAGCACCGCGCGCTGGATCCACAGGAACCAGGTGGTCGGCAGCAGCGGCGTGCCGATGTCCCGCAGCCAGTGCGCGTAGTGGTCGAACGACGTCTCGCCCGTGAAGATCTTCAGGTTGCCGAGCATGTGCGCGATCAGGAACAGCACAAGAAGGATGCCCGTCACCGCCATGACGGCCTTGAGGCCGACGTTCGAGCGGATGGGCGACCGAGTTTTCGTGATTACCACAGGCTCGACGCTAAGAGCACTTCGATCAGGCGTCCAATGCATCGAAATCGCAGTGTTGATAGCCGTAGGCTATGTAGATGCAGCTCCATCAGCTTCGGTACTTCGTGGCGGTCGCCGAAGTACGACATTTCACCCAGGCAGCCGATCTTGTCGGCATCACCCAGCCCTCGTTGAGTAAGCAAATTCACGCTCTGGAGACCGACCTGGGGGCCCCGCTGTTCGAGCGGGTAAGGGGCAACATCACACTCACCGCGGCCGGTGAGGTGCTGCTGCCGCTGGCCAAGCGGATCCTCGCCGACGTGGAGACGGCCACCCGCGAGGTGCAGGAGCTGGTGGGGCTGCGCCGGGGCCGGGTCCGGCTCGGCGCCACGCCCAGCCTGGCCACCTCGCTCGCCCCGCCGGTGCTGCGCCGGTTCCGCGACGCGCACCCCACCGTCGACCTGCGCGTGGAGGAGGGCGGTTCACAGGACCTCGTCCGGGACCTGCTCCGCGGCGACCTCGACCTCGCCCTGATCATCATGCCGGCGGCCGGCGCCGACCCGGGGCTGCGCGCCGACCCGATCCTGCGGGAGAGCCTGGTGGTGGCCTCGGTCGACCCGCTGCCGGGCGCCTCGCCCACCGGGGAGCTGCGCATCACCGACCTGCGCGACCAGCCGCTGGTCATGTTCCGCGAGGGCTACGACCTGCGCGACGCCACCCTCCAGGCGTGCCGGGCGGCCGGGTTCGAGCCGACCCTGTCCGTCGACGGCGGGGAGATGGACGCGGTGCTCAGCTTCGTCGAGGCCGGGCTCGGCGTCGCGCTGGTGCCCGGCATCGTGGTGGCCCGGCGCGCCGGCATCCGGGTCACCCGGCTCGTCCCGCCCGGCGTCCGCCGGACCATCGCGGTGGCCCGCCGCCGCGACGTGGTGCCCACCCACGCCGGGCGCGAGCTGCGCCGCATCCTCCTGGAGTACGTCCACGACGCCACCGCCACCGGCCAGCTCCCGCCCGGCGTGGAACCGTTGGCCTAGGTGGCGCCGACCGCCGGCCAGTTGCGCAGCAGAGCGTCGACGGCGTCCAAGACCCGTTCCCAGCTCTCCGGCGGAGCGGGTGCGCTGTGGTCGAAGCCACCCCCCATCTCCAGGCCGACGAAACCCTGGAAGACGCTGCCGAGCAGGCGGACGGCGTGCGTCTGCTCCGGCTCGGGCAGGCGGTAGCCGCGCAGGATCGCCCGCATCATCTGGGAGTGCCGGACGCCGGCGCTGCCGGCTGCGGTCTGCGGGTCGAGCCGCAACTGGGCTGCGGCCCAGCGGCCCGGGTGGCGGTGGGCGTAGTCGCGGTAGACGTTCGCGAAGGCGGTCAGCGCCTCCTTGCCGGCCCGCCCGGCGAGCGCGTCGGCGGCCTCGTCGGCGAGTTCACCGAGCGCGAGCAGCGCGATCCCGACCCGCAGGTCGTGGGAGTTGCGAACGTGCGAGTAGAGGCTGGCGACCGTCACGCCGAACCTCCTGGCCAGCGCCGAGACGGTCACCTGGTCGAAGCCGACCTCGTCGGCCAGCTCCGCCCCGGCCTGGATCAGACGTCCTCGATTGAGTCCCGCGCGGGCCATGAGTCTCCTCTCACCAAGACTCATTATGGCTTTGCCTAATACCTTTAGGCAAATTACCCTCGGGTGTATGACACCGTTGACCGAACCCGAGATCCGTGCCGCCTTCGTGAACTGCACCAAGGGCGAGGCGAAGCGGCTGCACGTCCCGCGCGACCTCGGCGCCCGTCCCTGGGCCGACCTCGACTACCTCGGCTGGCGGGATCCCCAGGCGCCCGACCGTGCCTACCTGGTCGCCGCCCCGCAAGGCCGTCCGGTCGCCCTCGCCCTGCGCCGCCCGAGCCCCGGGCCCGGGCGGCAACGCCGCAACATGTGCTCGGTGTGCCTGACCAACCCGGCCGGCGGCGTCAGCCTGATGGTCGCGCGCAAGGCGGGCAAGGCTGGACAGCAGGGCAACTCCGTGGGCATCTACCTCTGCGACGATCTCGCCTGCTCGCTCTACCTACGGGGCCGCAGGGACGCCGGCCCGGGCGCCCGCCTGCCCGAGTCGATCACCCTCGAGGAGAAGATCGACCGCACCCTCTCCCACCTCACCGCCTTCATCACCCGCGTCACCACGTGACCCCTTCCCTCCGTCCCCAACACGGGGCGGGGGAGGGAGGGTGGGCAGGGTCAGCGGGCCTCGGCGTCGTCCATGGCTCGGTAGATGCGCTGCTCCGAGACCGGGTAGGGGGTGCCGAGAGCCTGGGCGAAGACGTTCACCCGTAGCTCCTCGATCATCCAGCGGATCTGCCGCGCGGCGGTCGAAGCGCGCCGGGCCGGCGGCAGCGCGGCGAGCATGTCCTGGTACTCCTTCTGCACCACGGCGATCCGATCCTGCTGTTGCTTGTCCCGCTGCGGGTTGCCGGGCAGGCGGTCCATCCGGCGCTCGATCGCGGTGAGGTAGCGCAGCAGGTCGGGCAGGCGCGCGTAGCCGGCCTCGGTGACGAAGCCGGCGTGCACCAGTCCGCCGAGCTGCTGGCGGATGTCGGCCAGCGCGGCCACCACGGCCAGGTTGCGCGTCGCCCCGAGCCGCTGCTCGACCGCGTACGCGGCGGCGAGCACCTGCCGGACCCGGTTCATCACTTCGACCACGGTGTCGACCAGATCGGCGCGGACCCGGTCGCGCAGCGCCGCGAACCCGTCGGCGTCCCAGGCCGGGCCGCCCGCGTCCGCCATGAGCTTGTCGATGGCGGCGCCGGTGGCGTCCTCGATCAACGCCGGCACGCCGCCGTGCGGATTGCGGGACAGCGCCAGCTTCGCCTCGTTGCTCAGCCGCCCCTGGAGGAACTTCGCCGGTGACGGCAGCGTCAGCCGCAGCAGCCGCCGGGTGCCGGCCCAGTGCGCGGCCTCCTGCTCGGCGGCGGAGTCGAACACCTTCACCCCAGCCGTCGCGCCCTCGTCCACCAGCGCCGGGTACGCGGTCACCGCGAATCCGGCGCGTACCTGCTCGATGGTGCGCGGCAGCGCGCCGATCGACCACCCGGTCAGCCCGGTACGGGCGACGTCCGGCGCGGCGGCGGCCACGACCTGGCGTACCTCCTGGCGCAGCTCGCGTTGCAGCGCCGGCAGGTCCTTGCCCTCGGCGACCGGCTTGTCGTCGTCGCCGAGCACCCGGAACGTGACCCGCAGGTGGGGCGGCAGCCGGCCCAGGTCCCACGCGTCGGCCGGAACCGTCACGCCGGTCATCCGGCGCAGCTGCCGGGTCAGCGCCGACAGCAGGGGCTCCTCGCCCGGCGTGATCGCGGCGAGCGCGGCGCGGGCGTAGTCGGGCACCGGCACGAAGTTGCGCCGTACCGGCTTGGGCAGCGACCGGATCAGCGCGATCACCAGCTCCTCGCGCAGCCCCGGCACCTGCCAGTCGAAGCTCTCCGCCGGCACCTGGTTGAGCAGCGGCAGCGGGATGTCCACAGTGACGCCGTCGGTGGGCGCGGCCGGGTCGAACGTGTACGTCAGCGGCAGCGTCACGCCGTCGGCCCGCCACTCGTCCGGGTAGTCCTCCTCGTCCACAGCGCCCCGGCCGTCGTTGACGAGCAGCTCGCGGGTGAAGGTGAGCAGGTCGGGCAGCTCCCGGCGGGTCTTCTTCCACCACGAGTCGAAGTGCCGGCCGGAGACCACGTCGGCGGGCACGCGCTGGTCGTAGAAGGCGAAGATGGTCTCGTCGTCGACCAGGATGTCGCGGCGCCGGGCCCGGTTCTCCAGCTCCTCGATCTCGGTCAGCAGCTTCTGGTTGTCCCGCCAGAACTGGTGGTGGGTCTGCCAGTCGCCCTCGACCAGGGCGTGCCTGATGAACAGCTCCCGGCTCAGACCTGCGTCGATCCGCCCGAAGTTCACCTTGCGGGAGGTGACGATCGGGATGCCGTACAGCGTGACCTTCTCGTAGGCCATCACCGCGGCCTGCTTCTTCTCCCAGTGCGGCTCGCTGTAGCTGCGCTTGACCAGGTGCTGGGCCAGCGGCTCGACCCACTCCGGCTCGACCCGTCCGGCCACCCGGCCCCACAGCCGGGACGTCTCCACCAGCTCGGCCGCCATCACCCAGCGCGGCGGCTTCTTGAACAGCGCCGACCCGGGGAAGATCCCGAACTTCGCGCCCCGCGCGCCGAGGTACTCGTGCTTCTGCGCGTCCTTCAGACCGAGGTGCGACAGCAGGCCGGGCAGCAGCGACTGGTGCACCTTCGGGGTGTCGATCTCCTCGGGCAGGTCCGCACCGGCGCCCCGCCGGCCCTCACCCTTGTCCGAGGTACGCAGCACCTGGCGCAACTGGCTGACGATGTCCTGCCACTCGCGTACCCGGAGGTAGTTGAGGTATTCGGCCTTGCACATCCGGCGGAAGGCGCTGGACGACAGCTCCCGCTGCTTCTCCCGCAGGTAGCGCCACAGGTTGAGGTACGCGACGAAGTCGGACTCCTTGTCGGCGAACCGGGCGTGCGCCTGGTCGGCCTGGGCCTGCTTGTCGGCCGGGCGTTCGCGCGGATCCTGGATGGACAGCGCGGCGGCGATCACCACCACCTCGGTGGCGCAGCCGTTGCGCTCGCCTTCGAGGACCATCCGGGCCAGCCGGGGGTCGACCGGGAGCTGGGCCAGCCGCCGCCCCAGCGCGGTCAGCCGCTTCGCCGGGTCGGTCTCGGCCGGGTCGAGCGCGCCCAGCTCGTGCAGCAGGTTGACCCCGTCGGTGACGTTGCGCCGGTCCGGCGGGTCGATGAACGGGAACGCCGCGACGTCGCCGAGCCCGATCGAGGTCATCTGGAGGATGACCGAGGCCAGGTTGGTGCGCAGGATCTCCGGGTCGGTGAACTCGGGACGGGAGGTGAAGTCGGCCTCGTCGTAGAGGCGGATGCAGATGCCGTCCGAGGTACGCCCGCAGCGGCCCTTGCGCTGGTTGGCGCTGGCCTGCGAGACCGGCTCGATCGGCAGCCGCTGCACCTTCAGCCGGCTGGAGTAGCGGGAGATCCGGGCGGTGCCCGGGTCCACCACGTACTTGATGCCGGGCACCGTCAACGACGTCTCCGCGACGTTGGTGGCCAGCACCACCCGGCGGTTGCTGTGCGCGGCGAAGACCCGGTGCTGCTCGGCGGTGGAGAGCCGGGCGTACAGCGGCAGGATCTCGGTGCCGAGCAGGGACCGCTTCTTCTGCACCAGCTTGCCCAGCGCGTCGGCGGTGTCGCGGATCTCCCGCTCCCCGCTGAGGAACACCAGGATGTCGCCCGGCCCCTCGGCGGCCAGTTCCTCGACCGCGTCGCCGATGGCCTGGATCTGGTCCCGGACGTTCTCCTCGTCGGCCTCGTCCTCCTCCTCGGCCTCGGTGACCTCGACCAGCGGCCGGTAGCGGACCTCCACCGGGTACGTGCGCCCGGACACCTCGACCACCGGCGCCGGGTTGCCCTCCGCGTCGGCGAAGTGCTTCGCGAACCGGTCGGTCTCGATGGTCGCCGAGGTGATGACCACCTTGAGGTCGGGCCGGCGGGGCAGGAGCTGCCTGAGGTAGCCGAGGATGAAGTCGATGTTGAGGCTGCGCTCGTGCGCTTCGTCGATGATCAGCGTGTCGTACTGCCGCAGCATCCGGTCGGTCTGCAACTCGGCCAGCAGGATGCCGTCGGTCATCAGCTTGACCAGGCTGTTGTCGCCCACCTGGTCGGTGAAGCGCACCTTGTAGCCGACCACGTCGCCCAGCTCCGTGCCGAGCTCGTCGGCGATCCGGTCGGCGACCGTGCGGGCGGCGAGCCGCCGGGGCTGGGTGTGGCCGATCAGGCCGGTGATGCCGCGCCCCAGCTCCAGGCAGATCTTGGGGAGCTGGGTGGTCTTGCCGGAGCCCGTCTCGCCGGCCACGATCACCACCTGGTGGTCGCGGATCGCGGCGGCGATGTCGTCCTTGCGCTCGCTGACCGGCAGCTGCGGCGGATAGGTGATCGCCGGCACGGCCGCCCGGCGGGACTCCAGCCGCGCCTCGGCCCGGGTCACCTCGGCCCCGATCTCGGCCAGCGCCGCCTCCCGCCGCTGCGGGTCGCGCAGCTTGCGCACGCCGTCGAGCCGCCGCTGGAGCCGCCGCTGGTCGCGGAACATCAGGGGGGCGAGGCGGCGGTGCAGGTCGCGGGCGGTCTCGGGGGCGGCGGGTACGGCTGGATTCTGCATGTCGTCGCCAAGGATAGGCAGCCGCGCGGCGGACCGCCCCCGGGTTACCGGCGCCGGGCGTGCCCTCCCTGGCCGGGCCGTCCCCGCCGGATAAAGTTGCCGCCGACGAGGCCGACGGACGAGGCCCACGAGGGGCGGGGATGATCATGCGGGACACCGACCGGGCGCTCGTGCAGGCCGCCACCGCCGTCGCGAAGCTGCGCTGCCGCAGCGACAACCACACCGTCGCCGCCGCCGTACGCAGCACCGACGGCCGGGTGTTCAGCGGGGTGAACGTCTACCACTTCACCGGCGGCCCGTGCGCCGAGGTGGTGGCCCTCGGGGCCGCCGCGACCCAGGGCGCCGGCGAGCTGGAGGCGATCGTCGCGGTGGGGGACCGGGGCCGGGGCGTCCTGCCGCCGTGCGGGCGCTGCCGTCAGGTGCTGCTCGACTACTTCCCGTCGATCAAGGTGATCGTCGGCCCGCCCGACGGGCTGCGCGCGATCCCGGTCGCCGACCTGCTTCCTGAGACGTACGTCTGGTCCGAACAGCAGGTCGAGGTGCCGGTGGCCACCCGCGCCGGCGTGTGGCCGACGCCGGTCGTGCCGGGCAGCAGGCAGGCCCCGGAGGACTGACCCGCCCGCCCCGGTCCGGGCGCGGCGAGCCGCGAGACTCAGTCGCCGGCCGCTGCCTCCAGCATCGAGCGGGGGACCGGCACCTGCTCGAAGCGGACCTGGCCCTCCGGCACCATCCAGCTGCTCACCTGCGCGACCAGCCGGCCCGCGCGGACCGCCGGGTCGTTCGCGTACAGCTCACGGGCCATCTGCGGGTCCACCGACAGCACCACGAAGCCGCGGATCCGGGCGTCGTCGCCGTCGAGGAACGGCCCGGCCGCGAGCACCGCGCCCTGCTCCACCAGCCCGGCCTGGTGTGCCAGGTGGGCGTCCTGGATCCGGTCGAGGGCGTCCTGCGGCAGGTCCGGCGCGTCGTCCGGGCGGACCAGGAGCACCACCGTGTGCCTGTCGAATCGCATGTCCTCAGGCTAGGGCGTGCCGGGCATCGACACCGGCGGGTTAGGTACGCCTTACCAGGTCAGCTAGGGTGAGGCGCACCTGATCGGAAGGCGAAGAACCCTCGTGACCACCGTCGCCGTCCGGCCCGCGCGGGCCGGGGCTCCCGTCCGCCGCGGCACCGTCCGCCGCGTCGCGGTCACCGTGGCGGCGGCGCTCCTGCTCCTGCTGGCACTGCTGGCCAGCCTGGCGCTCGGCAGCCGGCACCTCCCCGTCCACCAGGTCTGGGACGCACTGGTCTCCCCGGACGGCGGCGACGCCACCACTGTGGTCCGGGAGCTGCGGCTGCCGCGTACCGCGCTCGGGCTCGTCGTCGGCCTGGCGCTGGCGCTGGCCGGGGTGCTGTTCCAGGCGGTCACCCGCAACCCGCTGGCCGAGCCGCGCATCCTCGGCGTCAGCGCCGGGGCGTCGTTCGGCGTGGTGCTGGCCATCGCCGTGTTCGGGGTGGGCACGCTCGCCGGATACGTCTGGTTCGGCATCGCGGGCGCGCTGCTCGCCGGACTGCTCGTGTTCGCCGTCGCCAACCGCGCCCGCGCGGGCGCGAGCCCGGTCACTCTCGCGCTCGTCGGCGCGGCGCTCGACGCCGGTCTCGGCGCCGTCGTGTACGCGCTGCTCAGCATCGACGCCCGCACGTTCGAGGAGTACCGCTTCTGGGTGGTCGGCGGGCTGACCGGCCGCGACGTCGGCGTGGCCGGGCAGGTGCTGCCGTTCGTGGCGGCCGGGGTGCTGCTGGCCGCGCTCGCCGCCCGCGGTCTGGACGCGCTCGCCCTCGGCGACGACGTGGCCCGGGGGCTCGGGCACCGGGTCGCCCTGGTCCGGATCGCCGCCGGGGCCGGTGGTGTGCTGCTCACCGGCGCGGCGGTGGCCGCCGCCGGGCCGATCGCCTTCGTCGGGCTGGCGGTGCCGCACATGGCCCGGGCCATGGTGGGCGCGGACCAGCGGTGGACGCTGGTGGTCGCCGCGCTGCTCGGCCCGGCGTTGCTCCTCACGGCCGACGTGGCCGGCCGTCTGATCGCCCCGCCCGGCGAGATCCCCGCCGGCATCGTCACCGCCCTGCTCGGCGCCCCGCTCCTGGCCTTCCTGGTCCACCGAGCCAAGACGGTGACCACATGACCACCCCCACCCCCACCCCCACCCCCCGCTCCCGCGATCTTGCACTTGCTGCCCCGACGAAGGGGGCATTCCCGGCACCTCGAGGGCCCGAAGTGCAAGATCAACGAGGCGGGGCGAGGTGGCCGCGCGGGCGGGGGGTGCTGCGGGCCGGGGCGGTGGTGGTGCCGTTCCGGTGGCGGCCCCTTGTGGTGGCGCTTGTTCTGTTCGTGCTGCTCTGCCTCGCGGTGGTGGTCAGCCTGTCGCTGGGTACGCCGTACGTCGCCCCGGTGGACGTGGTGCGGTCGCTCTCCGGCGCGGGCACCCCGTACGACCTCGTGGTGCGTGACCTGCGACTGCCTCGCGCGGTCCTCGCGGCGGTGGCCGGGGCGGCCTTCGGCGTGGCCGGCACGCTGATCCAGAGCGTCGCCCGCAACCCCCTTGCCAGCCCCGACGTCATCGGTGTCACCCAGGGCGCCGGGCTGGCCGCGACGATCGCGCTGACCAGCGGCGCGGCGGCGGTGCTGGTGGCGCCGGCGGCGCTGCTCGGCGGCCTGGCCGCCGCGGTGGTGGTGTTCGCGCTCGGCGCCCGGCACGGCCTGGCCGCCCAGCGGTTCGTGCTGGCCGGTGTGGCGGTCGCGTTCGCGTTCCGGGCGCTGATCGAGGTGGTCATGCTCACCGCCGACCCGATCGACGGCCTGCGCGCCCAGGTCTGGCTGATCGGCACGCTCGCCGGCAAGGGGTGGAGCGAGGCGGCGTGGATCGCCGGCACGCTCGCCGTCCTGCTGCCGGTGCTGCTGTGGGCCGGGTGGGCGCTGCGCAGCAGCACGCTCGACGACGACACCGCGCGCGGGATCGGCCTGCGGCCGGTGGCCCGGCGGGTCGGCCTGGCCGGGACGGGTGTGCTGGCCGCCGCCATGGTCACCGCTCAGGTCGGCGCCGTCGACTTCGTCGCGCTGGTGGCCCCGCAGGTGGCCCGGCGGCTGGTCCGCGCCGAGCGTCCGCCACTGCTGTGCGCCGCGCTGCTGGGGGCGCTGCTGCTGGTCCTCGCCGACCTGGGCGCCCGCCGGCTGCTGGCGCCCACCCAACTGCCGGCCGGTGTGCTGACCGCGGCGATCGGCGGGCCGTACCTGATCTTCGTGCTGCTGCGCACCCGAGGGAGGCGGTCGTGACCGCGCTGCTGTCCACCCGCGACCTGGTCGTCGGCTACGAGGGCCGCACCGTGCTGGACGGACTCGACCTCGACCTGCCGGCCGACACGTTCACCGTGATCGTCGGCCCGAACGCCTGCGGCAAGTCGACGCTGCTGCGCACGATGGCCCGGCTGCTCACGCCCCGGCGCGGCGCGGTGCTGCTGGACGGCGCGGCGATCCGGGACCTGCCGACCCGGGACGTGGCCCGGCGGCTCGGCGTCCTGCCGCAGAGCCCGCTGGTGCCCGAGGGGATCACCGTGGCCGACCTGGTCGGGCGCGGCCGGCAGCCCTATCAGCGGTGGTGGCGGCAGTGGTCGGCCGAGGACGGGCGGGCGGTCGAGGAGGCCATGCGGCTGGCCGACGTCGGCGCACTCGCCGACCGCGCGGTGGACACGCTCTCCGGCGGGCAGCGCCAGCGGGTGTGGATCGCCATGACGCTGGCCCAGGACACCGACGCGCTGCTGCTGGACGAGCCGACCACGTTCCTCGACCTGGCCCACCAGGTGGAGGTGCTGGACCTGCTGCACCGGCTGCGCGCCGAACGGGGCCGGACCGTGGTGGCCGTGCTGCACGACCTCAACCAGGCGGCCCGGTACGCCGACCACCTGATCGCCATGCGCGACGGCGCGGTGGTGGCCGCCGGCAAGCCCCGCGAGATCCTCACCGCGGACCTGGTCCGCGCCGTGTTCGGGCTCGACTGCGTGGTCGTGCCCTGCCCGGTCAGCGGTGCCCCGCTCGTGGTGCCGGCCCTCACCCAGGCCGCGCCGGCCCAGGCCGCGCCGGCTGAGACCGCCCCCGCCCAGACCTCGGCCGTTCCGGCCGTCACGCCGGCCCCGGCCGGCGCCCCCGTCGGCGACGCCTGAGCGCGTCGACCCGCACCGCTGAAAGGAACCTGATGCGTCGTCTCGCCGTCGCACTCACCGCCGCCCTCGCTCTCGGCGTCGGCCTCACCGCCTGCGGGGAGAGCGACCCCGTCGCCGGCACCGGCACCGGGGAGACCCGGGAGATCACCCACGCCATGGGCACCTCGAAGGTGCCCGCCGAGCCGAAGCGCGTGGTCGTGCTCGACACCGACAAGATCGACACCGCGCTGTCGCTGGGCGTCACCCCGGTCGGCGCGGCGACCGCCGGTGAGGCGAAGAGCTGGCCCACCTACTTCGGCGCGGACAAGCTCGCCGGCATCACCGAGGTCGGCGTGCTCACCGAGCCGGACCTGGAGGCGATCAACGCGCTCAACCCGGACCTGATCCTGGGCAGCAAGTTCCGCCAGGAGAAGTTCTACGACGAGCTGTCCAAGATCGCCCCGACCGTGTTCACCGAGAAGGTGGGCATCACCTGGAAGGAGAACTTCCTCCTCGACGGCGCGGCACTGGGCAAGGAGCAGCAGGCCAAGGACCTGCTGGCCGGGTACGAGAAGCGGGCGGAGGACTTCGGCGCGAAGCTCGGCGACGCCCCGTCCCGCAAGGTCTCCATCGTGCGCTTCATGCCGACCGAGATCCGCCTGTACGGGCCGGACTCGTTCTCCGGCATCGTCGTCGGCGACACCGGCCTGGGCCGCCCCGAGCGGCAGATGCTCGCCGGCAAGGAGGACAAGCGGATGGACCGGGTCAGCCCGGAGCGCATCGCCGAGGCCGACGGCGACGTGGTGTTCGTGACCGCGTACGGCGAGAAGGCCGCCGCCGAGCAGGCGAAGGTCACCGGCGGCACGCTGTGGAAGGGCCTGTCCGCGGTCCAGGCCGGCAAGGCGCACGTGGTCTCCGACGAGATCTGGATGACCGGCATCGGCGTGGGCGCCGCCGGCAAGATCCTGGACGACCTGGAGAAGTACCTGGCCGCCTGAGCCCCGATCACCCGCGCCCGTCCAGCCGTACATGGCCGGACGGGCGCGCGTGTGTTCAGGCGGCCAGTTGCCAGAGCAGGAACGCGTTGAGCGCCACCACGAACGCCGTGATCGCCACCGCGGCGGCGGTGGTGGCCCGGCGGTTGACCAGGCTGCCCCTCAGGTCCCGGCGGCGCGTGAACATCACCACCGGGATCAGCGCGAACGGGATGCCGAAGCTCAGCACCACCTGGGACAGCGGGCGGCCAACCGGGTGGAGGCCGCCGCGCTCGCCGGGCGGGCCGGCCTGCTCGACGAGCGCCCCGACCGGTGAGGCATCGAACGGCCCGCGTCACGCTCCGGCCGCGCCCGGGACGGCGAACGGCCGCCCCGGGGAGCGGGACGGCCGTCGGCCGGGCGGCGGCCCGGATCGCCGGATGGCAGGTCGTGGCGGTCGGTCAGGCAGCGGTGGACCAGATGGCCCGGAACGCCGCTGCCTCACCGGCCAGCCACTGCTCGATCTGCTCGGGCTTGACGTCGGCGGGCATCCGGTGCGCCTCGCCGCGCCGCACGTCGACCAGGACCGGCTCGGCGTGCGGCAGCACCGCGTCCATGTGCCGGGCCATCAGGTGCAGCGTGGCGAGCGTCGCCTCCTCGCTCGGCGGCGCCTCGTCGAAGTGCAGCCGGATCGCTTCGGCCCGGCCGTCGGCGTACCGGACGCCGAACTGCGGGTTGATCTTCACGGGCAGGTCGCCCAGCATGGCCAGCGCGTCGCGGGTCTGGGCCAGGTCGACCCCCGCCGGCTCGCCGAGCGAGTGCAGCCAGCGGGTCGCGCCCGGCACGAGCGCCTCGTAGAGCGGTCGCCAGCGCGGCTTGACCAGATCCGCGACCTGTGCGAGGTGCGTGCCGCCGGTGTGGAACGCGACGTCGGCCTTGAGCGCCTTGACGAACTGGCCGTGCGGGTTGAAGCCGTGCCGGCTGGCTCGCTGCCGGCGCAGCCCGCCGACGAACGTGGCCTTGGTGGGCCCGGTGCGGTCGACGTACCGGGTGAATCCGAGGAGGGTGGCGTAGGGGGTGACAGGGGTCGCGGAGGTGGGCGCGGTCACGAGCATCCTCCCAGGTCAGAAGCTCGATTAGTACATACATTCTAATCGACGGATCTGACATCGCCCAGGGTGCGAAAGGGGCATAGCCGACCCGTTCGCAGTCGGCCCACCGACCGGACGGGACACCGCGCGCGCGATCCGTCCCCTAGAGTGCGGTTCTTCCACGCCTCTCTTTCGGAGTATCGATGCGATCCCTCACGGCCCGATGGCCCCGCCTCGCCGTCGGCGCGGCGCTGCTGGCCACGACCGCGCTCTTCGCCCCGTCGGCCCCGGCGCACGCCGCCGACGAGCTGCCCGACCTGTCCGTCTCCTTCTCCACCGACCCCGTCGCGGAGATCGACAACAGCGGCACCACGGTCGGGATGTACGTCTCCAACTACGGCCAGGCCGACGCGACGGCGGTGACCGTCACGCTCGACCTGGGCAAGCTGTCGTCCGACGTGGTCGCCTCGGTGCCGGACTGGAACGACTCCTGCAAGCTGGCAGCCCAGAAGGTCACCTGCACCGTGGGTGGCCTGGCGCCCGGCCAGACCGAGCACACCTACCCGTTGTCGCTGGCCAGCCGCACCGGTGCGGCCCCCGGCGACGCCGGTTCGGTGGGCGTGACCATCGCCGGCGCGCAGGACGACGCCAACCCCGGCGACAACACCGTCAGCTTCCCGGTCACGATCGTCGCCTCGGGGCCCGACCTGGTCGCCGCCGCCGCGGACCTGAACGACAAGTCCAAGCCGGTCGGCGAGGGCGACCGGGTTCCGCTCTACAGCGGGGTGCTGAACGAGGGCGACAGCCCGGCGACCGACTTCACCGTCCGGGTGGACCTGCCCACCGGCGCCACCTTCGTCGAGCGGTACAGCGACTGCACCTATGTCGGCTACTACCCGAAGAACGTCGGCCTGCCCTACGTCTACGGGCCGGGCCAGGTCACCTGCCCCGTGCCGCTGACGCTCAAGCCCGGTGAGGGGCTGCTGCTGTTCGACGACGAGACGGGCGAGTCGCTGTTCAACATCACGTTCGGCCGCAACCTGCCGGGCCCGGACGAGAACTACGCCTCGTTCAGCACTGCCCTGGCCGGCGAGGCCGAGACGGCCAAGAAGGCCGCGGCCACCAAGGGCAACGGCCCGTCGTTCGCCGCCGCCGCCGAGAAGCTGCACGCCAAGGCGGTACGGGCGGGCCTGGCTCGCAAGTCCGTCGTGGAGCGCGAGCTCGACGAGTCGGACAACTACGCCGACTTCCGATACTGGAGCAAGAAGAACACCCTCGACGTCGCCGTCACCGTCCCGCCGGTGAAGGGCGCGGTCGGCCAGACCGTCGACCTCACCTACGAGGTCGTCAACAACGGCCCGTCCGACGGGGGTGGCCCCGGAGTCGTCATCACCGCGCCGAGCGGCACCGTCCTGCTGCCCAGCGAGTGGTGCTACACCGACGGCCAGCCGGGCAACACGTTGCCCGAGTCGGCGAAGCTGCGGTGCAACTTCGAGAGCGAGTTCCCGAGCGTCGCCTCCGGCTACGGCCGGATCACGCCCACCGTCAAGTTGAAGATCAAGTCGACGCCGGGTACTGACGGCACGATCGTGGTCGACGGCGCCACGTCCTCGACCGAGTCGAAGCCGGAGAACAACACCGCTCGTATCGTCGTCGCCGTCGGCAACGGCGGCCCGGGCACCGGTGGTTCCGGAGACGGCAACGGTGGCACCGGCGGCGGCCTGCCGATCACCGGCGCGCCGGCGGCCACGCTCGCCGGGGTCGGCGCCGCCGTGCTCGCGGCCGGCGCGGTCCTGTTCGTCCTGTTCCGTCGTCGTCGCGTGGCGTTCCAGGCACCGCGCGACTGATCCGGCACGGTCGCGGGGGCGGAACCGGACCGGTTCCGCCCCCGCGGCGTACGTCAGCCGGACACCGCTACAACTGACCCACGTCGGTCACCCGGACCACCGCCGCGCCGGTCTCGTCCGAGGCGGCGAGGTCGATCTCGGCGCTGATGCCCCAGTCGTGGTCGCCGTCCGGGTCGTCCAGGATCTGCCGTACGGTCCACGTCTCGCGGCCCTGCTCGATCATCAGCAGCGCCGGCCCGCGCGCGTCCGGTCCCACGCCGATCGCGTCGTACGCCTCGAAGTACGGCTTGAGCGCGTCGGCCCAGGCGTCGGCGTTCCAGCCGTCGCCCGCGTCCAGCTCGCCGAGCAGATCCCAGCGGCGCAGCGCGGCCAGCTCGACGCGGCGGAACATGGCGTTGCGCACCAGCACCCGGAACGCCCGCGCGTTGCGGGTCACCGCCGGCGGCCGGTCGTCCAGCGAGGCGGCCACCTCGGCCACGTCCGACGGGTTGCGCAGCCGCTCCCACTCGTCGATCAGGCTGGAGTCGACCTGGCGGACCAGTTCGCCCAGCCACTCGATGAGGTCGACCAGTTCCTCGGTCTTGGCGTCCTCGGGGACGGTTTGCCGCAGCGTCTTGTACGCGTCGGCGAGGTACCGCAGCACCAGCCCCTCGGACCGGGACAGCCCGTAGAACTGCACGTACTCGGGGAACGTCATGGCCCGCTCGTACATGTCGCGGACCACGGACTTGGGGGAGAGCTGGTGGTCGGCGACCCAGGGGTGGCCCTGCCGGTACATCTCGTACGCGGACTCCAGCAGCTCGGCCAGGGGCTTGGGCCAGGTCACCTCGTCGAGCAGTTCGAGGCGCGCCTCGTACTCGATGCCCTCGGCCTTCATCGCGGCGACCGCCTCGCCGCGGGCTTTGAACTGCTGCGCGGAGAGGATCTGCCGCGGGTCGTCCAGGATCGCCTCGATCACGCTGAGCACGTCCAGCGCGTACGAGGGGGACTCCCGGTCGAGCAGTTCGACGGTGGCCAGCGCGAGCGGCGACAGCGGCTGGTTGAGCGCGAAGTCGAGCTGGAGGTCGACGGTGAGCCGTACCCGCCGGCCGGTCTCGTCCGGCTCGGGCAGCTCCTCGACCACCCCACCGGCGCGCAGCGCCCGGTAGATCGCGATGGCCCGGCGGATGTGCCGGCGCTGGGCGGCCGGGTCCTCGTGGTTGTCGGTGAGCAGGTGCCGCATCGAGGCGAACGCGTCGCCGGGGCGGCCGATCACGTTGAGCAGCATCGAGTGGCTGACCTGGAAGCTGGAGGTGAGCGGCTCCGGCTCGGCCTCGACCAGGCGCTGGAACGTCGGCTCGCCCCAGCCGATCGAGCCCTCCGGCGGCTTCTTCTTCACCACCTTGCGGCGCTTCTTCGGATCGTCACCGGCCTTGGCGAGCGCCTTGAAGTTCTCGATCACGTGCTCGGGGGCCTGCACCACGACCCGGCCCAGCGTGTCGAACCCGGCCCGCCCGGCCCGGCCGGCGATCTGGTGGAACTCGCGGGCCTTGAGCAGCCGTGTCCGCACCCCGTCGTACTTCGAGAGGCCGGTGAACAGCACCGTACGGATCGGCACGTTGATGCCGACGCCGAGCGTGTCCGTACCGCAGATGACCTTGAGCAGGCCGGCCTGGGCGAGCGTCTCGACCAGGCGGCGGTACTTCGGGAGCATGCCGGCGTGGTGCACGCCGATGCCGTGCCGGACCAGCCGGGACAGCGTCTTGCCGAAGCCGGAGGTGAACCGGAAGTTGCCGATCGCCTGCGCGATCATGTCCTTCTCGGCGCGGGTGCAGACGTTCACGCTCATCAGCGCCTGCGCCCGTTCCAGCGCGGCGGCCTGGGTGAAGTGCACGACGTACACCGGGGCCTGCTTGGTCTCCAGCAGCTCCTCCAGGGTCTCGTGCAGCGGCGTGGTCGCGTACGAGAAGAGGAGCGGGACCGGCCGCTCGGCCGAGCGGACGACGGCGGTCGGCCGCCCGGTGCGCCGGGTCAGGTCGTCGACGAAGCGGGTGGTGTCGCCGAGCGTGGCGGACATCAGCACGAACTGGGCCTGCGGCAGCTCGATCAGCGGGACCTGCCACGCCCAGCCCCGGTCCGGTTCGGCGTAGAAGTGGAACTCGTCCATGATCACCTGGCCGACGTCGGCGCGGCGGCCCTCGCGCAGCGCCAGGTTGGCCAGGATCTCCGCGGTGCAGCAGATGATCGGCGCGTCCGCGTTGACGCTCGCGTCGCCGGTGAGCATGCCGATGTTCTCGGCGCCGAAGACCTCGCAGAGCGCGAAGAACTTCTCCGAGACCA
Source organism: Micromonospora sp. WMMB482 (assembly GCF_019038635.1). Taxonomy (NCBI): domain Bacteria; kingdom Bacillati; phylum Actinomycetota; class Actinomycetes; order Micromonosporales; family Micromonosporaceae; genus Micromonospora; species Micromonospora sp. WMMB482. The sequence continues at coordinate 4,503,805 of NZ_JAHOPD010000020.1, forward strand.
GCGCCTTGATCGGCGCGGTGTAGAAGGTCGTCCGGTCGTCGGCCAGCGCCGCGAAGTGCGCCGCGATCGCCACCAGGCTCTTGCCCGAGCCGGTGGGCGTATTCATGATCACGTTCGCGCCGGAGACGATCTCGATGACCGCCTCCTCCTGATGGGGATAGAGGTCGAGGCCGCGCTCGGACGCCCAGGAGGCGAACGCGTCGTAGAGGGTGTCGGGATCGGCGGTCTTCGGCAGCGCGGCGGTGAGAGTCATGGCGGCTCCCATCGTGCCTGGATCACACCATGCCGCGCCAACCGGGTTCAGCGCCGCCGGTGGATCAGGTCGAAGACCTCCCGGCCCGCGGTCAGCGCGCGCCGCTCGAACTTGGTCACCGGCCGGTGCGCCGGACGGGGCGCGTAGCCGCCGTACACGTCGGCCAGCTCCGGATCGGCGGTGAGCGTCTGGCGCATCGACTCGGCGTACTCGGCCCAGTCCGTCGCGCAGTGCAGCGTGCCGCCGGGCGCCAGCCGGGACCGCAGCAGCGCCACGTGCGCCGGCGCGATGATCCGCCGCTTGTGGTGGCGGGTCTTCGGCCACGGGTCCGGGAAGTAGACGTGCACCGCGTCCAGGCAGCCCTCCGGCATGGCCCGGACCAGGTCCAGCGCGTCCCCCTCGGCCACCCGCACGTTGTCCAGACCGTGGCGTTCCACCAGGTCGAGCAGGTTGGCGATTCCCGGCGTGTGGACCTCGACCGCCAGATAGTGTCGGTCCCGGTCGGCCGCCGCCATGGCGGCGGTGGCGTCGCCCATGCCGGAGCCGATCTCCAGCACCAGCGGCGCCCGTCGTCCGAACAGCGCCGTCGGATCGCACGGCCCGTCGAGGGCGGCGATCTCGAGGCCGTACGCGGGCCAGAGCCGGGTGAGCGCGTCGCGCTGCCGCTCGCTCATCCGTCCGCGACGCGGATGGAAGGTGCGGATGCGGCCGGCGGCGATGTCGGGGAGGGTCACAGCGACCCGAGCCTAGCCCGCATCGGATGTGATGTGCGGCCGGGGGTGAGAGGATTCATCCCGTACGCCGGGAGGGGTCATGGGGTCGTTCAGGGTACGTGAGGCGCTGCTGGTCGCGGTCGCCGCGTGCGCCGCCCCGCTGGTCGGTGCGGTGGCCGCCCAGGCCGCGCCGCGCGCCGCCGAACCGGTGCCGGAACAGCCCCCGGCCGACGTGATCTTCGTGGAGGTCACCCCGGGCACCGTCTCGCCCGGTTATCTCGTCGGCATCCGGGCGAGCTGCCGGAACAACACCGTACCGGCGATCGTGACCTCGGACGCGTTCGGCAAGATCCAGGTGCAGCCGCAGCGCGGCCTGCTCACCGCCTCGCCGATGGTGCACGAGCGCACCCGGCCCGGCAACTACCGGGTCAAGCTGGAGTGCCCCGGTGGGGAGACCGCCTCGACCATGCTCCAGGTGGTGAAGCACGGCCAGCCGACCCGGCAGCCGACCCACCAGCCCAGTCATCTGCCCAGCCGCGGCCCGGCGACCGGCTTCGGCGGCACCGCCGGCCCCGGGCTCGGTGGCCTGCTGGTGCCCGTCGGGCTGGCCGTGACGGTGGTCGGCGCCGGGCTCGGCGTGGCCGCGTCCCGCCGGCACGCCCGCGGCGCCGCCGGAGGCTGAGGCCGCCATGGCCGAGCACTTCGTCCCGCCGCCCGCCGGAGCACGGCGCTCCGGCCGGCTGTTCCTCGCCCTGCCTCCGCCCGCCGCGCCGCCCACTGACGCCACCCGGCCGTCCCGGGCCGGCTCGCCCGCCGCGTCGCGACCGTGGTACCCGCCCTCGGCCGATGCGCCGGCCCTGCGCCCGGGGCCCGCCGGGCCGCCACCGGCCGGGCCGCCACCGGCGTCGCCGGGTGGACGGGGCCGGGGCCGCAGCTCCTGGTCGAAGCCGCTGGCAGTGGTGCTGGTGCTGGTCGGCGTGTTCGCCACCGGGGCCGGGCTCGGCCGCACGGCCGGGCCGTTCGACTTCGCCGACGCGTCGACCGCGTCGAGCGGGTCGGGTGCGGCGGCCCCCGCGGGTGCTGCCGCGCCGGTCCGGAAGCCGGCGAGCCGGCCGGTACGCCTGGCGGTGCCCGCCATCAAGGTCAACGCGCCGGTCACCCCGGTCGGGCAGGCGAAGGACGGCTCGGTGGACGTACCGCCGCTGACCGAGGACGACCAGACCGGCTGGTACGACAGGGGAGCGGTGCCCGGCGACCCGGGCCGGGCGATCATCGTGGGCCACGTCGACACCAAGAGCGGCCCGGCCGTCTTCTACCGGCTGCGTTCGCTCAAGCCGGGCGCCCGGATCCAGGTGACCCGCGCCGACCGCAGCGTGGTGACCTTCACGGTGGACAGCGTCGAGTACTTCGACAAGGCGAACCTGCCCGCCGCCCGGGTCTACGGCGACTCGGGTCCGGCCGAGCTGCGCCTGATCACGTGCGGCGGCGAGTGGGTCGGCGGCCGCACCGGCTACCAGGACAACGTGATCGTCTTCGCGTCCCTCACCCGCTGACCGCCCCGCCCCAGCCCTTCACCCGCCGGCCGACCAACCGCGTCGATCATGGAGTTGGCGGCGACAAAACGGACGCGGAGCGCCGTCAACTTCATGATCGACGGGGTCGGCGCGGCGGAGAAGGGGAAAGAGGGTCAGGGCTTGGCGGGGACCTGCTGGACCACCTCGAACTCCAGCAGGGTGGCGCCGGTGGCGACGGGCTTGCGGGGTTCGCCGCCCTCGGCGTGCGCGGCCCGGGACGGGCCCTGCGCCCACGCCTGGTACGCCTCCTCGCTCTCCCAGCGCGTGTACACGAAGTAGCGGGTGTCTCCGGCGACCGGGCGCAGCAGCTCGAAGCCGAGGAAACCGGGGGAGTTCTCCACCGCGCCGGCCCGGGCCGCGAACCGCTTCTCCAGCTCCTCGCCGGCGCCGGACGGGACGTCGATCGCGTTGATCTTCACGACAGCCATGCGTCCACCCTAACGAGCGCCGCCCTCAGAACGTCTCGACGGCCGGTGCCAGGTCCGCGTCGACCACGATCGGGGCGTGATCGGACGGCCCCTTGCCCTTGCGGGCCTCCCGGTCCACGTACGCGGAACGGACCGCGCGGGCGAACGACGCGCTGGCGTACACCAGGTCGATCCGCATGCCCTTGTTCTGGTGGAACATCCCGGCCCGGTAGTCCCAGTAGGTGAACGGGTGCGGCCCCTTCATCGGGGTGGGCACCACGTCCTCCAGCCCCAGGTCACGCAACGCGGCCAGGGCGGCCCGCTCGGCCGGTGTGACGTGGGTGGAGGTGACGAACAGCGCGGGATCCCAGACGTCCGCGTCGGTGGGCGCCACGTTGAAGTCACCGCAGACGGCCACCGGCAGCGCGCCGCCCACCTCCGATTCGAGCGCGTCGCGCAGCGCCGCGAACCAGGCCAGCTTGTACACGTAGTGCGGGTCGTCCGGCGCGCGGCCGTTCGGCACGTACACCGACCAGACCCGCAGCCCGTCGCAGGTGGCCGAGATGGCGCGGGCCTCGGGCTCGGGGAACCCTGGCTCGCCCGGGAAACCGACCGCCACGTCGGCCAGCCCGACCCGGGACAGCACGGCGACGCCGTTCCACCGCCCGTCGCTGTGACTGGCCACCTCGTAGCCCAGCTCGCCCACCTCGGCGACCGGGAACGCCCCGTCGGGGCACTTGGTCTCCTGCAGGCACACGACGTCGGGCTTCGTGGTGGCCAGCCAGTCGAGCAGCCGGGGCAGGCGGGCCTTCACCGAGTTGACGTTCCAGGTCGCCAGGCGCATGCCCCCAGCCTGCCGCATCCCCGCCCGCCCCGCCCGCCTCAGCGCTCCGGGGTGTCGCCGGGGCGGGTCTGCTCGGCGAGGAAGCGTTCCAGCTCGGCGCCGAGTTCGTCGGCGGTGGGCAGCGGCCCGGTCTCGCCGGCGAGCAGGCTCTTCTCGCCCCGGCCACGGGCGAACGCGTCGTACTGCTCCTCCAGCGCCTGGACCAGCGTCGCCGCCTCCTCGGTCTGGGTGACCTGGCGGTCGATCTCCACCCGGACCGCCTCGGCGGCGGTCCGCAGCTCCTCGACGGGCAGCAGCAGGCCGGTGCTGCGGGACACGGCGGACAGCAGTGCCTCGGCGGCGGCCGGGTACTCGGCCTGGGCCACGTAGTGCGGCACGTGCGCGGCGAAGCCGAGGGCGTCGCGCCCCTGCTCGCCGAGGCGGTACTCGAGCAGGTGCCCGACGCCGGCCGGCACCTGCACCTTCTGCAACCACGGCTCGTGCCCGGCGATCAGTTCCTTACGGGTGGCGTGCGCGGTGACGCCGCTGGGCCGGGTGTGCGGCACCGCCATCGGGATCGAGTTGAGCCCGACGGTGAGCCGGACGTCGAGGCGGGCGCAGAGCCCGGCGACGGCGGCCACGAAACGCTCCCACTGCACGTCCGGCTCGGGGCCGGTGAGCAGCAGGAACGGGGTTTCGTCGTCGTCGTGCAGCAGGTGCAGCTCCAGCGCCGGGGCGTCGTAGGACTCCCAGTGGTCCTCGACGAACGTCATCACCGGGCGGCGGGAGCGGTAGTCGTAGACCTGGTCCACGTCGAAGCGGGCGATCACCCGGGCGTCGAGCGAGGTGAGGAGCTGTTCCCGGGCCAGCCGGGTGGCGTTGCCGGCGTCGACGAAGCCGGTGAGCGCCTGGATCAGCACCGGCTGGCCGAGCTCGGGCAGCTCGTCGGTGAGTTCGTAGAGCTCGTGTGGATCGAGCACCGGTGGGATCCTCCCTGTCGACGCGTACGGGGAGCGCCGAGCGTCCGGCCTCCCCGGTTCGGCCAACGTACCGGGGTGGGTGGTCCATTCCGTTACGGCCACGTCCGATGCCCGGATGATGATCACGATTCGGCTACGCCCCGGTCCGGCGGCCCATATCCCGATCGTCCGAACGGACGAGTTAGTCGATCATCGGGTGGGACCGGGAGGTCTGCGGCGTTCCTGCCCAGGCCGCTGCGCGCGCCGGCGCCCGGGCGATTGGTCCGGTATCCGAGGTCCGTGGTGCACCGCCCCGGGCTGGGGCGGCTCGTCCGGTCCGGACCGGCCGAAGTGTGGTGAGGGCCACCCTTTCGGCCTGGGTGATCCCGGTTTGCCCTGCCTAGCCTCGTCGGATGCGTAACGACGGCAACCTCGACGACCCGCTCGGCTCCGGCCGCACGGCTGACCGTTCGGACGATACTCCCTCCGCCAACCGGTTGGCCACACTCCGGGGACTGGTCCGGCGTACCCGCTTCTGGGCACCCACGAACGCCCGGCCCGGCCGGACGAAGCTGGCGGTCGCCACCGGCGCGGCCTGCTGCCTGGGCCTGGTCGGCGCCAGCCAGGCCGGCTTCGGCGCGCCGGACCGGGCCGCCGCCCCGGCGCCCTCGGCGGAGGTCGCCGAGCGCGCGGCGGTCGACCCGGCCTCCCGTGCCATGGCCCGGCCGAGCACCGCCCCCACCACCCCCAGCGCCAGCCCCTCCGTGACGGCCAGCCCGAAGGCGACCGCCAAGCCCAAGCCGAAGAAGACGGTCCGGCAGATCGTCCCGGTCGCCGGGCTGGACCGCACCCAGATGAACAACGCCAAGAAGATCGTGCAGGCCGGCAAGGAGATGGGCGTGCCGCGCCGCGCCCTGGTCATCGCGGTGGCGACCGCCATGCAGGAGAGCACCCTGCTCAACTACGCCAGCGGCGTGCTGCCCGAGTCGCAGAGCTACCCGCACCAGGCGATCGGCTGGGACCACGACTCGGTCGGGCTGTTCCAGCAGCGTCCGAGCAGCGGCTGGGGCACCGTCGAGCAGCTCATGGACCCCGAGTACGCGACCAAGGCGTTCCTGTCCGCGCTGGCGGAGATCCCCGGCTGGCAGAACCTCCCGCTCTCGGTGGCCGCGCAGGCGGTGCAGATCTCGGCGTTCCCGGACGCGTACGCCCAGCACGAGTGGCGGGCCGGCGAGGTGGTGGCCGAGATCCTGGGCTGACCCGGACGGGTGGTTGCCGAAGGGCCGATTCGGGTATCAGGGGCTTGCCGGTCCCAGGTACACATGAAGGGGACCGCGGGACGGGAGGACTCTCATGTCGCTGATGCAACGAATCACCGCCTTCCTGCGGTCGCCGCGGGGCCAGCAGTTGGTCGATCGCGGCCGGCGTGAGATGTCGAAGCCGGAGAACCAGGCCCGGCTGCGGCAGATCGCGTCCCGGCTGCAGTCGCGCCGGCGCTGACCCGCGTCACCCCGCCGCACGAGTCTCCGGAGCCCTTCGTGACCGACCCCGCCCCCGTCGACGGGGAGCCCAACGCCGTCCCCGCCGCCCCCGTCCCACCGGTGGAGGCGCCCGAGGCGCCACCGGCCAAGCTGTGGGACCGGATGCGGGACGACCCGCAGTACGCGCCGGAGCACCTCGCCCTGGAGGCGGTCCGCCGGCTCGGCCCGGAGGCCGCGCAGTGGGCCGCCCGGGAGCGGGCGCTGCGGCCGGACGCGCCGCCGGAGCAGCTCGCCGACCAGGCGGTCCGCAAGTTCGTCAACCACGCCCGGCTCTCCGGCGCGGTGTCCGGCGCGGCCGGGCTGCCCGGCGCGGTGATCGACGTGGGCGTGCTGGCCTGGACCCAGGCCCGGCTGGTGCTGCACGTCGCGGCCGCCTACGGCGCCGACCCGACGCACCCCGACCGGGCCACCGACCTGCTGGTGCTCCAGCGGGTGCACAAGGTCGCCGAGACGGCCCGTCTCGCGCTGGGGGTGGCCGCAGGGCGGGAGCGGGCCGGGGCGTTGTTCGGCTCCGCCGGTGACCGGGCGCTGGGCCGGGTGATGCTCCAGCTCGGCGTCCGGCTGGCCCGGATGGCCGGGGTGCGCGCCGCCAAACGGATGTTCGCCAAGGTCGTGCCGGGCGCGGCGATCGTGCTCGGCACCTGGGCGAACTCGTCGGCCACGAAGGAACTGGCCGACCGCACCCGCGCCCTCTACCGCGCCGCCGGTCCCCGGCAGCTACCGGGTCCGCGCCGGCCCTGACCAGCCGGAGGCGTTCCAGGCCACCTCGGCCAGCCGGCCCTGCCCGGCCGCGTTCGGGTGGAACCAGTCCAGCGCGTTCACCTGGTCCAGGGTGAAGCGGTGGCGGTGCACCGCGCCGCCGTCCCAGCGGCAGCGTGACCCGTACGCCCGGCAGGCGGCGCGCAGCTGCCCGTCGTACGCCTCGATCCGGTCCCTGACGCGGGCCCGGCGGGCGACAGCGGCGGGCGCGGCCGAGGTGGCGTCGGCGAGCAGCGACGGGCAGACGCCCCGCGACCAGGCCCGCACGGCGCGGGGTTCGGTGTGCCCGACCTGCCAGAGCCGGTACAGGTCCGGGATGCTGACCACCAGCACCCGGGCCTTCGGCCGGCCCTCGCGCAGCACCGCCAGGGCCGCGTCGACCTGGTCGCGGAACGTCGCGACAGGCGTCATGTCGCCGACGTCGCCCCGGCAGGCGTCGTTCGCGCCGATCAGCACGGTGACCAGGTCGGCCTGGTCGCGGACCGCCGACCGGGCCTGGCCGGCCAGCGCGGACGCGCGAGCCCCGGGCACCGCCCGGTTGGACGCCCGCAGCCCCGGCGCGTCGGCGCGCAGCCGCCGGTAGAGGCTCTCCACCCGCAGGCCGTCCCCGGTCGACCAGGAGTTGCGTTCGCAGCTCACCAGCACCAGGCAGGAGCCGTAGCCGCTGGTGACCGAGTCGCCGAGCGCGGCCAGCACCCGGGGTTCGCCGGGGCGGGGTGTGCCGGACGGCCGGGGCGACGCCTCGCCGGAGCCGTCACAGGCGAGCGCGACGAGCGCCGCCAGGCAGGCCAGCGCGGCGGTCCAGCGTCTCATCGGTCCCCCGTCCGGCGGCGGCAACGGGCGCGTCGACCCTATGCCGCGGCGGGGCCCCGGCGGCGGTTCTGTCGGCTATCGGCATCGACCACAGTCGTTCACATCTGTCGTGTCGGCGCAGGCCGGCCGTGCAGCCACCGGTGCAGCGCCCGGGTGATCCGGGGCAGCACCAGATAGGTCATCAGCGGGGTGAGCACGAGCGTCATCAGCAGCGTCCGCCCGGCCAGCGGCACACCGGCGAGGAACCGGGTGGTCAGCAGCGTGGCGGCCAGGCTGAGCGGGAAGAACGCCAGCCAGATCGTGACCGCCTGCTTCCAGCGCGGCGGCGCGGCCGGCTCGGGCTCGGGCTCGCCGAACGTCTCGACCACGTGGTCCACCGGCGGGTCGAACCACCCCTCGATGCCGGTGCGCCGTTCCACCCGGGTGTGCTCGACGATGCCCTGCGCCGAGCCGAGCCACCAGCGCCGCTGCGGCGAGTCCTCCCAGTCGCGCAGCGTGTCCGCGTCGGCGAAGCGGTACATCACGTGCCACTCGCCGGAATCGGGGGCGCTGCGGACGAAACCGGCGCCGAGGAAGCCCGGGAAGCTCTCCGCGAGCGCCGTTCCCGCCCGCATCCACGCCACCACCTCGTCGGTACGCGCCGGGTCGGCGCGCCGGGACACGGCGACGGTCACGGGTACGGCCTGCGTCGTGGTCATGCCATCCTCTCCACCGTCCGCGGGATCTCCGCCGGTACCGGCGCACCGATGTAACGCACCCGCCCGCCGGGAGCATCCGGCGGCTGCCCGCCGGGTGTCCCGGATCACCGGTGTTCCCGCGCCGGCCGGTTATCCCCGCCCGTGCCGGGGTAGCCCCCAGGAATGACCCGATCACAGCCCCGCCGCGCCCGCGGCACGGTCGGCCACGCCAACAGCGCCCTGAACCTGCGGCTCGCGCTCGCCACGTTCGGTCTGGTCGTGATGACCGTCTTCGCGGTGCTCGCGTTCGGCGCGGAGATCGTCTGGCTGGGTGTCGTGTGCGTGCTGCTCGCCGTGGTGGCGGTGGTCGACCTGGTCGTGATCCAGCGCCGCCGCGCCGCGCGCCGCCGGGAGGAGCCGGGCGTGCGGCACTCGCTGTTCGAGTGACAGGAGTACGACATGCCCATCGCCACCACCAATCCCGCCACCGGACAGGTGCTCAAGACGTACGAGGCGATGTCGGACGAGCAGATCGACGCCGCCATCGAGCGGGCCGACCTCGCCTTCCGCCAGTTGCGCGACACCACCATCGCGCAGCGGGCCCGGTGGCTCACCGCCGCCGCCGACCTGCTCGACGCCGAGCGCGACGAGACGGCCCGGCTGATGACCACCGAGATGGGCAAGACGTACGCCGCCGCGAAGGCCGAGGTCACCAAGTGTGCGACCGCCTGCCGCTTCTACGCCGAGAACGCGCCCCGGATGCTCGCCGACGAGCCGGCCGACGCCGCCGCGGTCAAGGCGAAGCGGGCGTACGTGCGCTACCAGCCGATCGGCCCGGTGCTCGCGGTGATGCCGTGGAACTTCCCCCTGTGGCAGGTGATGCGGTTCGCCGCCCCGGCCCTGATGGCCGGCAACACCGGCCTGCTCAAGCACGCGTCGAACGTGCCGCAGACCGCGCTCTACCTGGAGGACCTGTTCCGCCGGGCTGGTTTCCCCGAGGGCGCGTTCACCACGCTGCTGGTCGGCTCCGACGCGGTCGACCGGATCCTCAGCGACCCCCGCGTCCGCGCCGCCACGCTCACCGGCAGCGAGCCGGCGGGCCGGTCCATCGCCCAGATCGCCGGCCGGGAGATCAAGAAGACGGTGCTGGAGCTGGGCGGCAGCGACCCGTTCGTGGTGATGCCCTCGGCCGACCTGGACGCCGCCGCCGAGGTCGCCACCACCGCCCGCTGCCAGAACAACGGGCAGTCCTGCATCGCCGCGAAGCGGTTCATCGTGCACACCGACGTGTTCGACGCGTTCGCCGAGAAGTTCGCCGCCCGGATGGCGGCGCTGCGCGTCGGCGACCCGATGGACGACGGCACCGACGTCGGCCCGCTGGCCAGCGAGCGGGGCCGCGACGAGGTCCACGCCCAGGTCAGCGACGCGGCGGACCAGGGCGCGACGGTGCTCTGCGGCGGCGAGAAGCCGGCCGGGGACGGCTGGTACTACCCGCCGACCGTGGTCACCGACCTGCGCCCGGAGATGCGGATGTGGGCCGAGGAGGTGTTCGGGCCGGTCGCCGGGCTCTACCGGGTCGGCTCGTACGACGAGGCGATCGCCGTCGCCAACGGCACCAGCTTCGGCCTCGGCTCCAACGCCTGGACCAACGACCCGGCCGAGCAGGAGCGCTTCGCCGTCGACCTGGACGCGGGCAACGTGTTCATCAATGGCATGACCACGTCCTATCCGGAGCTGCCGTTCGGCGGTGTGAAGAACTCCGGGTACGGCCGCGAGCTGTCCGCCGCCGGCATGCGCGAGTTCTGCAACACCAAGACCGTGTGGATCGGTGCGGGCGAGGCCGGCGCGGGCGCCGGCGCGCACTCCGAGTAGAGGTGTTAACAGGGGGCCCTTCCTCTACCGGAGGCGTTAAGAAGGGGCCCCTGCTTACATCCGGACCGGGGTGGGTAGGACTGGCGACCATGACGGCGTTCGGCTTCCACGCATCCCACGAGCAGATCCACCCGGCCCGGCTGCTGGAGGCGGTGATCCACGCCGAACGCGCCGGGTTCGACGCGGCCATGTGCTCCGACCACTTCTCGCCGTGGAGCGAGCGGCAGGGCCAGTCCGGGTTCGCCTGGTCCTGGCTCGGCGCCGCGCTCCAGGCCACGAACCTGTCCTTCGGCGTGGTGAACGCGCCCGGCCAGCGTTACCACCCGGCCGTCATCGCGCAGGCCATCGGCACGCTCGGCGCCATGTACCCGGGCCGGTTCTGGGCCGCGCTGGGCACCGGGGAGGCGTCGAACGAGCACATCACCGGTCAGGGCTGGCCGCGCAAGGACGTCCGTAGTGCCCGGCTGCGCGAGTGCGTGGACGTGATCCGGGCGCTGCTGGCCGGCGAGGAGGTCAGCCACGACGGCCTCGTCACGGTGGACCGGGCGAAGCTGTGGACCCGGCCGGAGGAGCCGCCCGCGCTGGTCGGCGCCGCCGTCAGCGTCGCCACCGCGCGCTGGTGCGCCGAGTGGGCGGACGGGCTGATCACCGTCAACGCGCCGGTGGAGCACCTGCGGCGGATGATCGACGCCTACCGGGACGCGGGCGGGCGCGGCCCGCTGCACCTCCAGGTGCACGTGAGCTGGGCGCCCGAGCAGGAGCAGGCCGAGGCGATCGCGTACGAGCAGTGGCGCAGCAACGTGTTCGCGCCGCCGGTCTGCTGGGATCTGGAGACCCCCGAGCACTTCGACGTGGCGAGCGCCACCGTGCCGATGTCCAAGGTCGCCGAGTCCGTGAACGTCTCCGCCGACCTGGGCCGGCACACCGGCTGGCTGGAGGAGTACGTGGCGCTGGGCTTCGACCAGATCGCCCTGCACCACGTCGGGCAGGAGCAGCGCGCGTTCATCGACACGTTCGGCACCGGGGTGCTGCCGAAGCTGCGCTCCGCCGCCTGATCACACTCCGGCCCTCCGGCGCCTAGGCTCGTCGTTCGTGGATGCTCTGTTCGAGGTCGTGGTCTTCCTGGCCATCGCGACCTTCGGTGCGGCGCTGGCCCGCCGGCTCGGCCTGCTGGCGCCGATCCTGCTGGTCGTGCTCGGCCTCGCGTTGTCCTTCCTGCCGTTCTTCCCGCACGTGCGGCTGGACCCGGACCTGGTGCTGGTGGGCATCCTGCCGCCGCTGCTCTACGTGGCGGCGCTGGAGACGTCGGTGCCGGCGTTCCGGCTCAACCTACGGCCGATCCTGCTGCTCGCGGTCGGGCTGGTCATCTTCACCGCGTTCGTCGTGGGCACCGTCGTGCACTTGTTCCTGCCCGAGCTGCCGTACGCGATCTGCCTGGCGCTCGGCGCGGTGGTGGCACCGCCGGACGCGGTCGCCGCCACCGCCGTGGCCCGGCGCGTCGGCCTGCCCCGGCGGGTCGTCACCATCCTGGAGGGCGAGAGCCTGGTCAACGACGCCACCGCGCTGGTGCTGCTGCGGGTGGCCATCGTCGCGGCGACCGCCACCACGGGCGGCGTCGGCGCCGGCTACGTGGCCCGGGAGGTGGTCGTCGCGGCCGGCGGCGGCATCCTGGTCGGCCTGCTGGGCGTGGTGGTCTTCGGCTACCTGCACAAGCGCACCACCGACCCGGTGCTGGACAACGCGCTGTCGCTGATCGTGCCCTTCGCCGTGGTGTTCGCCGCCGAGGAGATCCACGCTTCCGGCGTGGTCGCGGTGGTGGTGACCGGCCTCGGCATCGGGCACAGACTGCCCACGCTGCTGTCGGCCGCCTCCCGGCTCCAGGTGACCGCGTTCTGGCGGCTGATCCGGTTCCTCCTCGAAGGACTGGTGTTCCTGCTGGTCGGCCTGCAACTGCCGGAGGTGGTCCGTGACCTCGACGAGCCGTTCGGATCGCTGGCGGCGATCACCGCGGCGGTGCTGGCCGCGGTCTTCCTGGCCCGGTTCGTCTGGGTGTTCCCGGCCACCTACCTGGCCCGGCTCGTGCCCCGGATCCGCCGGCGCGACCCGGCGCCGCCGGTGCAGTTCCCGGTCGTCATCGGCTGGGCCGGCATGCGGGGCGTGGTGACGCTGGCCGCCGCGCTGGGCCTGCCGCTCACCCTCGCCGACGACGCGCCGTACCCGCGCGGGTTGCTCATCTGGCTGGCCTTCGCGGTGATCGTCGCGACGCTGGTCGGGCAGGGCGCCACGCTGCCCTGGGTGGCCCGGCGGCTGCGGCTGCCCCCGGACGACCCGGTGCAGGACGCGCTGTCCGCCGCCGGAGTGCAGCAGCGGGCCAGCCGGGCGGCCCGGGACCGGCTCGACGAACTGGCCGCCGGCGCGCCGGCGGCGGTGGTGGAACGCCTGCGCGGGCTGACCACCTCCCGCGCGAACCTGGCCTGGGAACGGCTCGGCGGCACCGCACGGGAAACCCCCTCCCAGGCGTACGCGCGCCTGCGGCAGGAGATGATCGACGCGGAGCGGGAGGTGTTCCGGGCCGCCCGCGACTCCGGGCAGATCCCGGAGAAGGTGCTCACCCGCGCCTATCGTGATCTGGATCTGGAGGAGTCCATGCTGCGACAGGAGGCCGTCGAATGAGCTGCCGCCACCTGGCCGAGGCGGGCACGGCCGAGCCGGACACCACGACCGAGTGCCCCGACTGCGTGGCCATCGGCAACCCGGACTGGGTGCACCTGCGTGCCTGCCTGGCCTGCGGGCACGTGGGCTGCTGCGACTCCTCGCAGTACCAGCACGCGACGAAGCACTTCGAGTCCACCGGGCACCCGGTGATGCGGTCGGTCCAGCCGGGGGAGTCGTGGCGCTGGTGCTTCGAGGACGAGGAGATCGGCTGACTCAGCCGAGCCGGCGCTCCAGCACCTGCCCGGTCCACGTCGGGCGGCCCGGCCGCTCCACGACGAACGGCTCGGTGGCGGTGAACCCGCAGCGCTCGTAGAACCGCACGAGCGCCCGGTCCGGGCTGCGGAAGCAGTCCACCCGCAGCAGGCCGACGCGGCGTTCGCGGGCCAGGTCCGCCGCGTACGCCAGCAGCCGCGCCCCGACCCCGCGCCCCGCGTATGCCCGGTCGGTGACCAGCAGGTTCACGTACAGCTCCGGCTCGGTGGCCGGCGGCACGTACTCGGTCGCCGCGCCCACCACCAGCGCGCCCACCACAGTCGCGTCGATCTCGGCGAGGTGCAGGCCGTCACCGGCCGCCCACGCGTCGGCCTGGGCGATGCGGCGCGGGTCGATCGACGCCGGCTCGGCGCCCCACTGGTCGGTACGCCCGCGTTCGGCCAGCCAGGCGGTGGCGCTGTCGAGCAGCCGCAGCAGCGTGGGGGCGTCGCCGGGTCCACCCGGGCGGATGGTGATGCTCTGCCGGTCGGTCATCCCGCCATGCTGCTACACCGGGCTCAGCCGGGCACCCCGGCGGGTCGTGCCTCCGGCACCGGCCGGTCCGCGACCGCCCGGCGGGCCAGCGCCGGGGCGGCCAGCCCGGCGGTGACGAAGATCCCGCCGAGCACCAGCCAGCCGGCCGGACCGCCGCCGAGCACCAGCAGTGTGAGCAGGCCTCGGCCGAGCGCCTGGGCCAGCCCGGCCAGCAGGCCGTCCGCGCCCTGGTAGGCGCCGATCGCACCAGGCGGGGCCAGGTCGTAGGCGAGGCCCGCCCCGGCCGCGCTGTGCCACAGGTCGCCCACCGTCCACACCGCCGTGGCGGCGAGCAGCAGGACGACCGCCGGGAGCACCGGCAGGACGCCGGTCACGGCGTACAGGGGAGCCGCCGCCGCGAGCACCAGCCCGGCCCGGCGCAGCTTCCGGGCAGCCGGGGCGGCACGCTCCGCGCCCCGGCTCAGCCGCACCGCGAGCAGCACGGTGAGGACTGTGTTGACGAGCAGCACCGCCGAGACCACCGGTGGCGGTGCGCCGGTCCGGTCCACCGTCCAGAGCGGCACGACGAGCACGAGCACCGTGACGTGCGTGCTCAGCACCGCCGACGTGCCGCTCACCGCGAGGAACCGTCCGTCCCGCAGCGGCCCGCCGGGCCTTCGCCGTCCGCCGCGCCGCAGCGTGTCCGGCGTGCGTCGCGTGCCCGGCGTGCGTCGCGTGCCGCCGGCGGCCGGTTGCGGCGGCAGGCGCAGCAGCAGCGCCGCCGAGAGCAGGTAGGTGGCCGCGTTGCCGACGATCAGCACCTGGTACGCCCGGTGCGTGTCCACGGCGAGCGCGATCCCGGCCAGCGCGGTACCGACGGTGATGCCCAGGTTCGCCACCGCCCTTAGCGTGGCGAAGGCGTGCACCCGGCCGTCCGGGCCGCCCACGGCCGCGACGAGCGCCGCCCGTACCGCCAGGTTGCCGGCCGCGAGCAGCGCCTCCGGCACCGCCACCGCCAGGAACGCCGGGAACGAGCCCACCAGCAGGTACGCGAGCGCGGCGACCGCCTGACCCACCTGGAGGACGGCCCGGAGCGTACGCGGATCCCACCGGTCGGCCAGCCCGCCCAGCGGCACGCTCGCGCTCAGCCCGGCCAGCCCGGCGACTGTGAGCCCGGCGCCCACCGAGGTGGCCGAGAGGCCCACGTCCCGGGTCAGGTAGAGCGCCCCGCCCGCCAGCCACAGCCCCGCGCCGACGGTGTTCACAAGCGTGGCGTACGCGAGGGTGCGCAGCGGCCCGGGCGGCGGGAGCGGCGAGACGCGTCCCATCAGCGAGGTCCGGCGAGGGCCATGCGATCGACGCTAGGCGTGGGCCGGCCGTCGCGGCGCCCCGGAACCGGCGACGCCTGTCACACCCGAGGGCTCGGCCGGAAGGCATGTCGTTCGCGGGCGGTCTCCCGTCACGGGGTGCGTCCGGGAGCCGCCACCTCGGCGAGGCGTTCCGTCGCCACGCAGGAGATGAGGCAGCGCTCCTTGGCGTCGCCGAGCAGCCGTGCGGTCCAGTCGGTGAAGCCGCCGTCACCGATCTCCCATTCGCCGTCGCGGACCGTGACCCGAAGCGCCGCACCCCGGTAGTAGCCGCGACCGCGTTGCCGCTCGGGCTCGTCGTGCAGCGGAACCGGCCCGTCACCGAGCATCGGACGGACCGTGTCGGCGAGCCGGTCGCTGACGATCTCGTCCAGGACCGTGACGTGCAGCCGAGGTGCTGCGGCCGGAACCAGGTCGGCCAGCACTGCACGCCAAACGGAAGTGGGCCGAGGCGCCAGGGCCGAAGTCCTGCGCCCGCAGCACCCTGTGCGTCGCGGCCAGGTGCACCTCGTCGGCCCGGCCGCGCCGCGCCGCAGCTTCCACCGCCAGCGCGTTCGTCGGGTCGCTGACCACCTCCGTGCCGCGCACCGCGGAGACGATGCGGTGCTGGCGGACCGGTGCGACGGCGGCGCAGGTGCCGAGTGGCGCCACCGGCGACAACTCCACCCCGGCCACATCCGGCGGCAACAACGACCAGATCCGCCCCTCCACCCGGGACAGGGCACGGGGGTCGGCCGCGGACGGCCGGACGAACCGGTCCTCACGCCAGCGCCGCAACACCTGCGCCGGACGGACCGCCCCGGCGCGGTCGCGGGCCACGCCGAGGAGCAGCGTTCGCAGGTCCGCCGACGGGAGCGCGGCGAGCGCATCGCGGCTACCGGCTGGCATTGCCGCCCACACCCGACGTTCCGCATCGCTGCCCACGAGGGTCACGGTCGCGCACGTGCCGGTGCGAGTCCACCGGATTCTCGTAAGCGGGGTGACGCGCGGTCGGCAGGTACCGCGGGAAGGATGAGTTCTGATCGTTATGCCTCTCAGTCATAAATATGCCTGAGAGGCATAACGCCGGTGAGGCAACTCTTCTGTTCCGGGGCGACACGCCGCTCCCGGGAGGCGCGTTAACCCGGTCGACCGGGGGCGCGGGCCGTGCCACGATCGCGCGGTGCCCGCCTCTGTGACCGCCCTGCTGCGCCGGCAGTTCGACCTGACCTGGGCGCTCGCCGAGTACCACCTCGACCGGCTGGAGCCGGCGGACTTCCTCTGGGAGCCGGCCGCGCTCTGCTGGACGATGCGCCAGGGCCCGGACGGCGGATGGCGTCCCGACTGGGCCGACACCGAGCCGGACCCGGTCCCGGCGCCCACCGTCGCCTGGCTGACCTGGCACATCGGCTGGTGGTGGTCGGTCGCCGCCGACCACGTGCGGCAGCGGCCGGCCCGGGACCGCGACGACATCCGGTGGCCCGGGCCGGGCAACGACACGGTCGCCTGGCTGCGGGAGCTGCGGGCGGAGTGGACGGACGCGCTGGACGGGCTGACCGGGGCCGGCCTGGACCGGCCGGCCGCGTACCCCTGGCCCGCCGACGCGGGGCTCACCGCCGCGGACCTGGCCGCGTGGGTGAACGCCGAGCTGATGAAGAACGTGGCCGAGATCGGGCAGCTCCGGCTGCTGCGCGCGGCGGGGCGGCCGGGCTGAGCCGGGCCGCGCTCAGTGCGCGCCGCCGAGGTTGAGCACCACCACCCCGGCGATGACGAGTCCCGCCCCGACCACCTTCGT
This sequence comes from Micromonospora sp. WMMB482, assembly GCF_019038635.1. Taxonomy (NCBI): domain Bacteria; kingdom Bacillati; phylum Actinomycetota; class Actinomycetes; order Micromonosporales; family Micromonosporaceae; genus Micromonospora; species Micromonospora sp. WMMB482. Next base: position 4,520,778 of record NZ_JAHOPD010000020.1, read on the forward strand.
CACGCTCAGCGGTTCACCCAGGAACGCCGCGCCGATCGCCATGATGGCGGCGGTGCCGAGGCCGGACCAGGCCGCGTACGCGACGCCGACCGGGATGTCCTTCACCGCGAGCGAGAGCAGCCCGAACGCGGACAGGTACGCCACGGCGAGGCCGAGGGTGGGCCAGAGCCGGGTGAAGCCGTCGGTGGCCTTGAGCAGACTGGTGCCGATCACCTCGGCGGTGATCGCGCCGAGCAGGAACAGGTACGCCATCGCAGGACCGTACCCGGTCCTGCGATGGCGTCCGGTCAGCTCGGTCAGGAGACCGTGCAGGCCTTGCCGTTCAGGGTGACCAGCCCGGGATCCGGATTGGGGAACCGGGAGGCGGTCCCGTTGAAGCCGAACGTGGTGGACGCGCCCGGCGCCAGCTTCGCGTTCCAGGACAGGTTCTTCGCGGTGACCGTGGCGCCGCTCTGGCCGAGCTGCGCCGACCAGGCGTGGCCCACCTTCTGGTCGCCGAGGAAGGCCCAGCGCAGGCTCCACCCGTTCACCGCCGTCGTGCCGGTGTTGCGCACCGTCATCTGCGTGGTGAAGCCGGACGGCCAGCTCCCGTGCGTGGTGTAGGTGACCGCGCAGGACGGCGCCGGCACCGCGCCGGCGTCACCCTGGTCGGCCAGGAACGACGCGAGCCACGCCAGCGCCGAGTTCCAGTTGATCGCCACCTCGTTCGTCGCGTACGAGTTGATGTCGTCGATGTAGCAGAACATCGGCGCGCATCCGGCGAGCAGGTTCGCCGCGAACGGGTCCTGGAGCGCGGCGTTCGGGCCACCGGCGAGCGAGCCGGCCGGCGGGCGCGGCAGTTCCGGGTCCAGCTGGTGGCCGAAGATCCGGCTGTGCTGGTTGCGGGCGTGCTGCTCGCCCCACCCGGTCACGTACGACATGTTCAGCGCGTTGCGGCCGAACAGGTAGTCGGCGGCCTGCACCGCGCCGTCCCGGTACTTCGCGTCCCGGCTCAGGTCGAACGCGGTCGCCAGCACGATCGCGTTGTTGACCAGGTTGCTGTTGCTGCCCCAGACGTAGGCGTCGGCGCTGCCCGGGAACGGCAGCCCGTACGCCTGGCCGGCGATCGTGGCCAGGTAGCGGTCGGCGGCGGCGGTGATCGACTCGCGGACGCGCGTCTTCTCCCCGGCCGGCAGCGTGTTCGGCACGGTGGCCAGGTCCAGGCGGCCCAGCGCGGCGACGCTCTGCCAGCCGAACGCTCCACCGGCGGCGAACACGTCGGCGGTGTGCAGCGGCGAGCCGGTGACGTCGGCCAGGTACGCCTTGTCGCCGGTGGTCAGCCACAGCTCGGCCGCGGCCCAGTAGAACTCGTCGGTGACGTTCGTGTCGTCGTACGCGCCGCCGCCGGTGCTGTCGCTGGCCGGGGCGTAGATCGCCGGGTTCGCCTCGGCCGCCGCGTACGCGGTCTTCGCTGCGGTGCCGCAGCGCGCGGCGAACGCGGCGTCGTACGGGGCGTACAGGCGCTGGCACTGCGCCGCGACGGCGGCCAGGTTCAGCGTGGCGGCGGTGGACGGCGCGTGCAGCTCGCGCGGCTGCGGGTCGTCCTCGGGCTGCAGCGGCAGGCCGGTCCAGTTCCGGTCGTGGATCTTGTGGTGGACCATCCCGGCCAGCGGCTTGCCGGCCGGCACCTGCATGCGCAGCAGGAACTCCAGCTCCCAGCGGGCCTCGTCGAGCACGTCCGGCACGTCGTTGCCGCGCTCGGGCAGCCGCAGCGTGGAGTCGCCCAGGGCGGCGCCGCCGTCGGCGGTCTCGGCGGTCTTGGTCCGCTCGAAGGTGCTCAGCAGCTGGTAGGCGGCGATGCCGCCGTTGACGACGTACTTGCCGTGGTCACCCGCGTCGTACCAGCCGCCGCGCACGTCCAACGAGTAGTCGCAGACGCCGGCCTGGCACGGCACGTCGGTGTCGCCCTGGTTCGGCGCGACGCCGAGGTGGCCGGCCGGGCGGGCGTACTCCTCGCCGATCAGGTCGCCGTCGATGGCGATGCCACTGCGCTGGGCGTAGAAGAACTGGAGCGAGTCGGCGCGCAGCCGGTCGTAGAGCGCGCCGGAGATGTCGAACGGGTGACTGGTCTCGCCGTCCACTGTCAACGTGTAGCCGGTGCCCGGCGTGCGGTACGCGGAGAAGTCGGCGGTCTGCACGTTCTGCGCGGAGGCGGCGTCGGTGCCGCGCGGCGTGGTCTGCCCGCTGGCGACCACGGTGCCGGCGGCGGACTTGAGCTGCCACGGCAGGGCCTCGGTGGCCTCGGTGACGACAGTCGCGTGCTTGGGCCCGCCGGGCAGGTAGCCGACCTGGTTGACCCGGACCCGGGGCCCGGTGTCCGGCTCGTACGGCGGTGCTGGCTCCCCGCCGCGCAGCGATACGTTGTCCAGGCAGAACGTCTGCGCCTGGGCGCTGCCGCCGACCTGGAAGATGAGCTGGGCGGTGGGGTTGTCGGCCGGGGAGGTGAACGTGGTGGTGACGCGCTGCGCGGTGCCGGTGGCTGTCGCGTCGACACTGGCGTACGTGGTGTAGGGGGCGCTGCCGAGCTGGAGCACCGCCTTGACGGCCGCGCCGGGGGTCGCGGAGACGTCGAAGGACAGTTCGTACTCGGCGCCCTGGGTCAGCGGCACCGCGTCCTGGCCGATGCCGGCGTCCCACGGGTTGGCGGTGCCCGCCGCCACGGAGGTGCAGAGGCGGCCGTCGACGACCGCGAGGTCGCCGGTGCCGTACGAGAACCAGGGTGAGACACCGGCGCTGAAGTCGCCGTTGCGGAGTTGTTCGGGGGCGTCCGGCGGCACCTCGGCGCTCGCCGGGCCGGCGGTGAGGCCGGTGAGCGCCAGCGTGGTGGCCGCGAGCGCGGCGAGCCGACGACGGGATCGGGTCACGGATGTTCCTTCCGTGCTCGGGGGTGGTGGGGGAGACCGGAAGCTGGGAGCGCTCCCAATATCAGCCCGATGTTTCCACCGCGTTCCGCCCCTGTCAATCGATCCGGCCCGATGAGGGCTGCGCGCCCGCGCGCGGCGGGATTCGGCGCGCCACGTACGATGTCAGTGATCTCCTAGAGACATCCGAGCCCTCGACCTGGCAGGCTGCGACCCATGACCCTGAAGCTTCGTTCCGTCGGAGCGAGCGACCGTGGGCTGATCCGCAGCGGCAACCAGGACGCACAGCACGCCGGCGCCTGGCTCGTCGCGGTCGCCGACGGCATGGGCGGCATGGCGGCCGGCGACCTGGCCAGCCGCATCGCCATCGACGCGATCGCCCCGCTGGACGTGGAGACGCCGGAGGACGCCCTCGTCGCCGCGCTCCAGGGCGGGATCGAACTGGCCACCGTGCGGATCCGCCAGGCCGTGGAGGAGGATCCGGAACGCCAGGGCATGGGCACGACGCTCACCGCGCTGCTGTTCGCCCGCACCGGCAGCTGCCTCGCGCTGGCGCACGTCGGCGACTCCCGGGCCTATCTCTACCGGGAGGGCGTGCTCAAGCAGGTCACCCGCGACGACACGTTCGTGCAGATGCTCGTCGACCAGGGCGTCATCACGGCCGAGCAGGCCAGCAGCCACCCCCGCCGGGCGGTGGTGACCCAGGCGTTGCAGGGCGACGAGGTCTCCCCGTCGTACGCCACGATGGTGCCCCGGGCCGGTGACCGCTGGTTGCTGTGCAGCGACGGCCTCTCCAACGTGGTCCGCGCGGACACGCTCACCGAAGTGCTCAGCGAGCAGCCGGAACGCGACGCCTGCGCGGCCCGGCTGATCGACCTGGCACTACGGGCCGGCGGCCCGGACAACATCACCGTCGTGATCGCCGACGTGGTCGAGGAGTAGCAGTCACCGCCGGCGCGGCGCCGCCCGCCGGGTCGGCTCGGCGGTGGTCGGATCCTCCGGCCAGGGATGGCGCGGGTAGCGTCCGCGCAGCTCCGCCCGCACCTGCGGATATCCGGTGCGCCAGAACGACGCCAGGTCGGCGGTGACCGCCGCCGGCCGTCCGGCGGGGGAGAGCAGGTGCAGCAGCACCGGCACCCGCCCGTCGGCGATGCGCGGCACGTCCCGCCAGCCGAACGTCTCCTGGAGCTTGACCGCCAGCACCGGGGCGGCCGGGTCGGCGTAGTCGACCCGGATCCGCGACCCGCTGGGCACCGCTACCCGTTCCGGGGCCAGCTCGTCCAGCCGCGCCGCCTGCCGCCAGTCCAGCAGCCGCCGCAGCGCCGCCGCCACGTCCACCCGGTGCAGGTCGGCCCGGCGCCGGGCGCGGGCCAGCTCCGGGCCCAGCCATTCCCCGGCGCGGGCGAGCAGCGCCGCGTCGGAGACGTCCGGCCAGCCGTCGCCGAGCGCCTGGCGGCAGAACGCCAGCCGGCGGCGCAGCCCGGTCGCCTCCGGGGTCCAGCGCAGCAGTCCCGGCCCCTCCTGCCGCAGCCCGTCCAGCAGCGCCGCCGCGACCAGCTCCGGGTCCGGCGCGGTGAGCGGCCGGTCGGCCAGTTCGACAGCGCCGAGCCGGACCACCTCGCGAGCCACCACGTCCCCGCCGGACCAGGCCACCTCCCGTGCGGCGTCCAGCAGCGCCGCCCCGGCCTCCCGGGCGGTCGCCTCGTCGATCGGCGCGGCCAGCCGCACCCGGGCGGCGGGCGCGCCGGGGGAGCGGTCGGCCACCGCGACGGCCAGCCACGCCGCTCCGGCCAGCCCCGACCCGGGCGCCAGCTCCGCGGCGGTCCCGCCGGCCATCAGGTACGCGGACCCGCCCGGCCGCCGCGCCCGGGCCAGCCGTTCCGGGTACGCCAGCCCGGCGAGCAGCCCCGCGGCCAGATCGTCCGGCAGACGCTCCCGCTCGTCCGCGCCGTCGGTGGGCAGAGCGGCGCGCAGGCGGCGTACCTCGGTGCGCCAGCGCGCGGTGGCGGCCGGGTCGGCGCCGTCACGCAGCCGCCGCCAGCGGGCGGGCAGGTCGTCTCCCGTCCCGCCCAGCGTGTCCTCGCCGAGGATCGCCACCACCTGGGCGGTCCGCTCGGCGCCCACCCGGACAGCGCCGTCCAGCAGCGCCCGTGCCAGCCGGGGATGCGTGCCGGCCGCCGCGACCGCCCGCCCCCGCGCGGTGATCCGGCCGTCGTGGTCCACCGCGCCGAGTGTGGTCAGCGTCTCCCGCGCCACTGTGAGCGCGGCCGGCGGCGGCGGGTCGGGCAGCGCCAGCCCGGCGCCGTCCGGTGTGCCCCAGGCTGCCAGCTCCAGCGCGAACCCGGTCAGGTCGGCAGTGGCGATCTCCGGTTCGGGCTGCGGGGCGAGCCGCGCGTGCGTCGCCTCCGACCAGCAGCGGTAGACCGCGCCGGGCGCCTGTCGTCCGGCCCGGCCGGCGCGCTGGGTGGCGCCCGCCCGCGACACCGGCACGGTCACCAGCGCGCCCAGCCCTCGGGCCAGGTCGGTGCGGGGCACCCGGCTCAGTCCGGCGTCCACCACCACCCGTACGCCGGGGACGGTCAGGCTGCTCTCCGCCACCGCTGTCGCGAGCACCACGCGCCGCCCGGCGGCCGGGGTGAGCGCCGCGTCCTGGGCGGGCCCCGGCAGCCGTCCGTGCAACGGCAGCACCGCGACCTCGCGCAGGCCGGCCAGGCGGCCCGCGACGGCGGCGATCTCACCCGCGCCGGGCAGGAAGACGAGCACGTCGCCGTCGCGTTCGCGCAGCGCCCGGCGCACGGTGGCGGCCACGTGGTCGAGCAGCGCCGGATCGACCCGCCCGGCGCCGGGCGGCGTCACCGGGCGCGGCGGTGGTGCCCACACCCGCTCGACCGGGTGCAGCGCTGCCTCGACGCGTACCACGGGGGCGGGACCGCCGGTGCCGAGCAGCGCGGCGAAGCGGTCCGTCCGCGGAGTGGCCGACATCGCCAGCAGCCACAGGTCCGGGCGCAGCGTCGCGCGGGCCTCGACGCTGAACGCCAGCGCCAGGTCGGCGTCGAGGTGCCGTTCGTGGCACTCGTCGAGCAGGACCGCGCCCACGCCCGGCAGCTCCGGGTCGTGGTGCAGGCGGCGGACCAGCAGGCCGGTGGTCACCACCTCGACCCGGGTACGTGGTCCGGCCCGGCGCTCGCCGCGCACCGCGTACCCGATCCGGTCGCCGACCCGCTCGCCGAGCAGGGCGGCCATCCGGTGCGCGGCGGCGCGGGCGGCGACCCGCCGTGGCTGGGCGATCACCACGCGGCCGGTGACCGCGTCGGCGACGGCGAGCGGCGCGGTGGTGGTCTTGCCGGTACCCGGCGGCGCCACCAGGACGGCGGCGCCGCGCTCGCGCAGCGCGCCGACGAGCGCCGGCAGGACCGGGCGCACCGGCAGGTCGAGCGGGATGTCGGCGAGCACCGGCCCACTCTCGCACCGCGCCGCCGGACGGTCCGCGTCACCCCCCGGGACGTGGAACGGCCCGGCCGGCGCACCGCCGACCGGGCCGGGTGGGCCGCCGCGCCCGGTCCGCCGACCCGGCCGCCGCCCTCCTTGCTAGTACGTTCCGTCGAGCTGCCCGCGCAGCTTGGTGAGGGCCCGGGCCAGGAGCCGGGACACGTGCATCTGCGAGACGCCGATCTGCTCGGCGATCTGCGACTGGGTCAGGTTGCCGTAGAAGCGCAGCGTGAGGATCTTCTGCTCGCGCTGGTCGAGCGTGGCGAGCGCCGGGCTGAGGGCCACCCGCATCTCGGCCAGCTCGAACTCGCCGTCCTCGCCGCCGAGCAGGTCGCCCAGCTCGGTGGCCCGCTCGCCGTCGCCGGTCGGGGTGGACAGCGACACCGCGTTGTACGCGCGGGCGCCCTCCAGGCCCTCCAGCACCTCCTCCTCGGTGAGCTTGAGGTGGGCGGCGATGTCGGCGACAGTCGGCGAGCGGCCGAGCGTCTGGAGCAACGTGCTGTTGGCGTCGGAGATCGCCAGGCGCAGCTCCTGGAGCCGGCGGGGCACCCGGATGTCCCAGGTGCGGTCGCGGAAGTGGCGCTTCAGCTCGCCGATGATGGTGGGGATGGCGTAGCCGGCGAAGTCGACGCCGCGCGACGGGTCGAACTTGTCGATCGCCTTGATCAGGCCGATCGCGGCAGTCTGCGCCAGGTCGTCGTTGGGCTCGCCCCGGCCGCTGTAGCGGTGGGCCAGGTGGTTCGCCAGCGGCAGCCACGCCTCGATGGCGCGGTCGCGCAGCGCCGGCCGCGACGGGTGGTCGGCGGGCAGCGCGGCCATCGCCGCGAGCAGGTCGGCGGCGCTGTCGGTGAGCGAGCGGGGGTCGAGCTTCGCGGAGGCGGCCGGCGTGGTCGCCGGGGCGCTGATCGTGGGAGCGGTCATTACTGGTCCTCCCTGCACCTCGTCCACGGAAGAAAAAAGACGTGACGCTCAGGTTTAGATGTCGGTCGTACGTTCGGAAGTCACCATAGCCCGATCGTCCTGCGGAAATCTAGCCGAAAGTACGATGTACTTAAGGTGTAAGCAGCCAGAAAAAACGTGAGCCGGTTGATATCGCGCTCGGCGGGGTGGCGAATGACGCTGACCGGTCGGCCCGGGTCGTACCCCGACCGGTCAACGTGGAATCCGACAGGTGGGCGAAGTGTCGCCTTTCTGTCGTTGTCCCGCCGACGGGACCGCCCGTAGCGTCCGTAGCGACACGTCAACGGAGGCACCGTGCTGGATCCCGCCGCGCCACAACTCGTCATCAACGCCCGGACACTGCTGTTCAGCTGGCTCCCGGCGGACCCCGGCGCGGTCGACACACTGCTGCCCGCGGGCCTGCGCCCGCACCCGCAGCGACAGGTCTTCGTCAACCAGTACGTGGTCGACGACGAGACGCAGACCTCGGGCTTCGGGGCGTACTCGCTGACCTACCTGGGAGTCTCACTGGCGGACATGGACCCGCCCGACGGCGAGACGCCGGGCGGCTGGTGGACGCACTACCTCGCCTCCAGCGAGCGGGTCCGGCGGTACGCCGCCGCACGGGGCGTACCGGCCGCGATTGGAGAGACCCGCCTCGACCTGCGGGGCGACCAGCTCATCGCCGAGACCCGGGCCGCCGACGGCACGCTGTTGATCCGGGTCACCGCCCGGGTCGGGCACACCGGCACCGAGGCGCACTACGGCCACCACCGCTACCTCACCCGCCACGACGGCGAGCTGATCGTCACCGACTACCCGTACGTGGCGGAGCCGGTGTCACCGTTCGAGGTCGAGTCGGTGGAGTTCCCGGTGCCGGAGCACCCGGTCCACGCGCTGCGGCCGGCCAACCCGCTGCACGTCTGCTGGGGCTTCTACTCGCCGCGGGTCTCGTTCGCGTACCCGGCCCGCCCGGACGTGCCGCACGAGGTGGCGGACCTTCACCAGGTGCCGGCCCGCCGGGCCCGTAGCGGCCTGCCGTCCGGGTCGTAGACCAGCCGGTACGCGGGCAGCGCCCAGAGCCGCGTATGCCAGGGCAGCCGCGCCGGGCGGTGCGGCCGCAACCGGCCCGGCGGACGGGGACCGGCCCGGCCCCCGGCGTGCCAGCCGTCCAGCTCGTCGGCCGCCGCGGTGATCGCCGCCACCGCGTCCGCCGGGTCCAGCAGGTCGTCGTCCTGCGCGCCGCCGGGATCGCGGTCCAGGTGCTCGCGCCACAGCCGCAGCCGCAGGTCGCGGGCGAACACCCGGGCGCCGTCGCCCAGCCCGGCCGGGTCGACCGGCGCCCGTTCGTCGCGGGTGTCGTCGAGCACCGCGCAGGACAGCTCGCTGTCGTGCGTCCAGGACCGGCGGTTGAAGTTGTCGCTGCCCACGCTGGCCCAGACGTCGTCCACCACGCAGACCTTGGCGTGCACGTACACCGGCGTGCCGTCGTGGTTCTCCACGTCGAAGACGTGCACCCGCTCCGGCGCGGCCCGGTGGCACAGCGACAGCGCCTGCTCCCGGCCGACCATGTTCGGCGGCAGCGCGAGCCGGCCGTCCACGTCGGGGTGCCGGGGCACGACCGCCACCAGGTGCAGGTCCGGATGCTCGTGCAGTGCCTGCGCGAACAACTCCGCCACCTCGGTCGACCAGAGGTACTGGTCCTCCAGGTAGATCAGCCGCCGGGCCCGGCGTACCGCCTTGGTGTAGCCGCGGGCCACCGTGCGCTCGCCGTCCGGGGCGAAGGAGTAGCGGGGCCGCACCGCCGGGTAGGTGCGCAGCACCTGCACGTGGTGCGGCCCGCAGGGCGGCGGGTCGGCGGGTTGCTCGGGCAGCGGGTCCGGGCGCAGGTCGGAGCCGCGCAGCCGGTCCCGCAGGTACGCCAGCGGGTTCTCCGAGTCCAGCGGCATCGGATCGGTCCACCGCTCCCGGAACGTGGTGTCGAGCGCGCCGACCACCGGCCCGCGCACCGCGAGCTGCACGTCGTGCCAGGGCGGGGTGGGGCCGTACCGGGGAGACATGCCGACCGGCTGCGGGTCGCCGGCGTGGCTCGCGTCGTCGCGGCGGCTGTGGCACAGGTCGATGCCCCCGGCGAACGCGATGTCGCGGCGCGGGTCGCCGGGACGGCGCAGCACCACCAGCTTCTGGTGGTGCGAGCCGCCGCGCCGGACCCGCTGGTCGAGCAGCACCTCGCCGCCGGCCGCGCAGATCGCCTCGCTGAGGTCGCGGTTCTCCGCCTCGCTGTAGGAGAGCGTGTCGAGGTGGGAGCGCCAGATCAGGCCCTTGACGATCACCCCGCGCTGGGCGGCCTGGGCGAACAACTGCGCCACCGTCGGGCCGTCGGGGCGCATCCGCTCGTCCGGGTCACCCCGCCAGTCGGTGAAGAACAGGTGGTCACCCGCCGACAGCGACTCCACCTCGCTGACCAGGCGGTCGAAGTACGCGGCACCGTGAATCAGCGGCTCGGCGAGGTTTCCATCGGTCCAGACGGGTAACTCAGATGCCGGGTTGGCGCGTTCCTGTGCGGTGAGGAACCAGTCCCGCAGAGTCACGCTTCACCCCCGAGGTCGACGACGTCCTCACACGGTAGGACCCCCGGCAGGGCCCCGCACGTCGAGCAGCAGGTCGGCGTCGGTGCCGCGCGTCAGGGGTGCGCCGGACCCCTGGATCGCGAACCGAGGAGGCACCGCATGCCCGCCGAGACGACGAACACCGTGACCGACGACCGCCGGCAGGCGGTGGAGGGGGAGCGGGGTGCGCTGGTGGCGGTCCTGTTGATGGTGATCCTCGGGGTGGCCGGCATCTTCGCCGTCTCCTGAGGCCCCGCGCGGGCGCCCCGGCGAACCGGGGCGCCCGGAGCAGGTCAGGGCCGGTCGCCCTGGCCGTCGCTGTGCGGCACCCGCCCGGTCGGGATCACCCCGAGCCGGCCGGCCTGGAAGTCCTCGACCGCCTGGATCAGCTCGGCCCGGGTGTTCATCACGAACGGGCCGTAGTGCGCCACCGGCTCGCGGATCGGCTGGCCGCCCATCAGGTACAGCTCCAGCGCCGGGGCGTTGGAGTCCTGCGTCCGGTCGGCGGTGATCCGCAACGCCTCACCGGGCCCGTGCACGGCGAGCTGGCCGAGGTGGATCGGCCGCCGGTCGGTGCCGACGGTGCCGCGGCCGGCCAGCACGTACACCAGCGCGTTGAAGTCCGACCGCCACGGCAGGCTCAGCTCCGCGCCGGGCTGCAACGTGACGTGCGCGATGGTGATCGGTGTGTGCGTCGACCCCGGACCCTGGTGCCCGGCCACCTCGCCGGCGATGACGCGGATCAGGCCGCCACCGTCGGGCGTGGTCAGCAGCGCCGACTCCCGGCCGCGGATGTCCTGGTAGCGCGGCGCGCTCATCTTGGCGACGCTGGGCAGGTTGACCCACAGCTGGAGGCCGTGGAACAGCCCGCCGCTCGTCACCAGGTGCTCGGGCGGCGCCTCGATGTGAAGCAGGCCACTGCCGGCCGTCATCCACTGGGTGTCGCCGTCGGTGATGGTGCCGCCGCCACCGGTCGAGTCCTGGTGGTCCATGATCCCGTCGATCATGTAGGTCACCGTCTCGAAGCCGCGGTGCGGGTGCCAGGAGGTGCCCTTCGGCTCGCCCGGCGCGTAGTCGACCTCGCCCATCTGGTCGAGGTGGATGAACGGGTCCAGCTCGGTCATCGGCACTCCGGCGAAGGCCCGGCGGACCGGGAAACCCTCGCCCTCGTACCCGCTGGGGGCGGTGGTGACCCGGCGGACCGGGCGGTATTCGGTCGCCTCGCCGAGCTTCGGCAGGCGGGGCAGGACGAGGACGTCGTCGACGGTGATCGCGGGCATCGCGGGACTCCTTACTTGTCGGCCGGGGTGGACGACACGGCGTGGTCGGCGCGCAGGCGCCGGCCGAGCCGCTCGAAGACCCGGGTGAGGCAGGCGACCTCGGCGTCGTCGAGGTCGTCGATCAGGTGGGCGCGGACGGAGCGCAGGTGGTGCGGCGCGGCCTCGCGCAGGGCGAGCAGGCCGGCGGCGGTGAGCACCGCCTCACTGCCCCGTCGGTCCGCCGGGCACGCCTCCTTGGCCACCAGGCCGCGCTTGCGCATCGTGGCGATCTGGTAGGTCAGCCGGCTCGGTGAGAACACCAGCCGGTCGGCCAGCTCACCCATGCGCAGCCGCTGGCCGGGCGCCTCGGAGAGCAGCACCAGCACGTGGTAGTCGGCGAAGCTCAGGTCGCTGTCGGCGCGCAGGTCGTCCTCGAGGCGGGTGAACAGCCGCTGGCTCGACTCGATGTACGCGCGCCAGCAGGCCGTCCGCTCGGCGTCCAGGCTCTCCATCATGGCTCCGAGAGTAGCACTATTTAAAATTTAAACAAGTGTCCCTGTCGTGTTCGGGCGGCAAGGACGGGTCGACTCCTTGAAACCTGAACGGGTGGCCCGGTTAGGGTCGGGGGATGGACGATCTCGACCTGCTCGACTGGCGGGAGCGGATGGCCCGGCTCTACCTGTCCGACCTCGATCTGACCGGGTTCCGGGCCGCGCGCGACGACCTGTTCCGCACCCACCCGAGCAGCCCGGTGCCGCCCGCCGACCGGCCCGACTTCACCGGCCTGCGCTGGTACCCGCCCGACCCGTCGGCCGTGGTGGAGGCGCCGCTACGTCCCGCCTCCGGTGAGCTGCGCATCGACACCGGCGGCCCGGACGGGGTGGTCACGTACCGGCGGGTGGCGGTCGCCGAGACGCCATGGGGACCGCTCACGCTGTGGTGGATCGAGGCGTACGGGGGCGGGCTGTTCGTGCCGCTGCGCGACGGCACCTGCGGCGACGGATCGTACGGCGGGGGCCGGTACCTCACCGACACGGTCAAGGGCACGTTCGGCCGCGGCCTGACCGTGCTGCCCGGCGACCGGGTCCGCCTGGACGCCAACTACCTCTACAACCCCAGTTGCGCCTACGACGACAGGTGGGCCTGCCCGCTGGCCCCGCCGGAGAACCGGGTGGACGTGCCGCTGCGGGCCGGGGAGCGGGCGTACCACTGACACGAGGGAGGACCCCGGCGGGGCCCTCCCTCGTGTCGCGTACCGCCGGTCAGCGGGCGGTGGCGCCGGTCGGTGTCAGGTGCATCCGGCTGAGCATCTGCTGGGCCTGCCCGGCCAGCTCCGCGTCCACAGTCACCCCGTACTGGGCGGCGCGCAGCGAACTGGCCGACGTGAAGTCACGTTGCCCACCGGTCATCGCGTGCGCGACAGCGCCGAACACCGCACCCCAGATAGCGCCGATCACCAGTCCGACGAGGATCACCGCCAGCCAGTTCCCCGCGGTGAAGATGCCGAACAGCAACCCGATGAACAACCCGAACCAGGCGCCGGTGCCGGCCCCGAGCAGGGCCGCCCGGCCCGTGGTGACCCGTCCCATCACGGTCTCCACGAGCGTGAGGTCCGTGCCGACGATCGAGGTACGCTCCACCGGGAACCGGTTGTCGGCCAGATAGTCCACGACGCGCTGGGCGGACGGATAGTCCGGGTACGAGCCGATCGTGACGGTCGCCGCCCCGGCCTGCGGGCCGTGCCCGTCCCCGCTCGGTGGCGTCGGGCGACCGCCCGGACCGGACGGGAGGTTGTCGCTGCCCGGCATTCCGGGTTGCCAGGCCGCGGTCGGAGTCGAGGGTCTGGTCATGAGCATCCTCCTTCGTCAACTCGCCGCGTTCCCGCCCCCGGGCAGCGGTAACGCGCCGACCGGGACCGATGTGGCAAGGCATGGCGGCACCCGGGCCGGGTAGCCACTGTCGTGGCGACCCGACGGATCAGCGAGCACGGGTTCCTCGCCGACGGGCGCAGCGCGGCCCTGGTCGACACCGACGGCGCGGTCAACTGGTGGTGCCCGCCCCGGTTCGACGCGCCGTCGGTGTTCGGGCGCCTGCTCGACGAGGATGCCGGGTACTGGAGCATCCGCCCCGTGGACGCGGCCACCAGCAGCCGGTCCTACCTGGACGACTCGCTGGTGCTGCGTACCGTCTTCACCACGGCGGCCGGCACGGTCGCCGTCACCGACGCGCTGGCGCTGGAGCCCGGCGCGCGCGGTCACGAGATCGGGATGCGCTCGCCCCGGGTGCTCGCCCGCCTCGTCGAGGGGCTCACCGGTGAGGTGCCGATGCGCGTGGACTACGCGCCGCGTTTCGAGTACGGCCGGGTCGGCGCCTACCTGACCGAACGCGACGGTGTGGTGACCGCGGCCGCCGGCGCCTACCGGCTGGAGCTGCGCGCCGACGTCCCGCTGACCATCGCCGAAGGGTTCGCCGCCGGACGGTTCACCGCCCGCGCCGGCAGCGCCCACCGCTTCACCCTCGGGTACGCCCCGGCGTACACCGGCGCCGCTCCGGCGCTGCCCGACGCCGCCGAGGTGGTGGCCGAGACGATCGCCGGATGGCGGTCGTGGTCGGCGCTGCACGACTACCAGGGCGAGTACCGCGAAGAGGTGCGGCGCAGCGCGCTCGCGGTGCAGGGCATGACGTACGCACCCAGCGGCGCCGTCGTCGCGGCGGCCACCACCTCGGTGCCGGAGCGGCTCGGCGGCGACCGCAACTACGACTACCGCTACGTGTGGCTGCGCGACTTCAGCCTCACCCTCCAGGCGCTGTGGCGGGCCGCCTGCCCGGACGAGGCGGACCGGCAGTTCACCTGGGTGGCGCGGGCGATGGGCCGGACCGGGGACGAGCCGGTGCCGGTCATGTACGGCGTCGAGGGGGAGCGGGACCTGACCGAGCACGACCTCGACCACCTGGCCGGGTACGAGCACAGCCGGCCGGTGCTCGTCGGCAACGACGCCTGGCGGCAGCGGCAGAACGACGTCCTGGGCGAGGTGCTCGACGCCGCCTGGCTGATGCGGTACTACCTCGACCCGATGTCGCCCGAGGTCCGCGATCTGCTGCGCACGCTCGCCGACCAGGCCGGGCGCGGCTGGCACCGGCCCGACGCGGGGATGTGGGAGGGGCGGGGCCCGGAGCGGCACTACGTGTCGTCGAAGGTGCAGTGCTGGACCGCGCTGGACCGGGCGGTCCGGTTCGGCTCCCGTATCGGCGAGCCCGCCGACGTGGCGCGCTGGGCCGCCGCCCGCGACGAGGTACGCGCGGCGGTGCTCACCCACGGCTGGAACGAGCGGGTCGGCGCGTACACCGGGGCGTTCGGCTCCGACGACCTGGACGCCTCGGTGCTGGTCATGCCGCTGGTCGGTTTCCTGCCGGCGAACGATCCGCGGATGCGCGCCACGATGGACGTGCTGGAGCGGCGGCTGTCCCGCGACGGGCTGCTACGCCGCTTCGACGGCGATCCGGCCGGCTTCGTGATCTGCTCGTTCTGGCTGGCCGCCTGCCTGGCCGAGGCGGGGGAACTGGACCGGGCCCGGCGGCTGTTCGAACGCCTGGCCGCCCGCGCCAACGACCTCGGCCTGTACACCGAGCAGATCGACCCGGACACCGGCGAGCAGGTCGGCAACTTCCCGCAGGCGTACTCACACATCGGCCTGATCACCGCCGCCGGCCGCATCACGGACGCCGCCGCCCGCACCGCCTCGCGCGCCTCTGCGGGCGCCGCCCCTTCATCCCGTCGATCATGAGGTTGGCGGCGAAGTCGATCTCCCTGAGTGCCGCCAACCTCATGATCGACCCCGAGGGAACGGGGGGTGGGGGAGGATGAGGGGGTGGAACTGGTCGTGATGGCGGACACGCATGTGCCGAAGCGGGCGCGGGATCTTCCGGCGCCGCTCTGGGCGGCGGTGGAGGCCGCGGACGTGGTGGTGCACGCCGGGGACTGGGTGGACGTGGCGCTGCTGGACGCGCTGGAGGCGCGGTCGCGCCGGCTGATCGCTGTGTACGGCAACAACGACGGCCCGGCGCTGCGCGCCCGGCTGCCCGAGGTGGCCCGGGCCGAGCTGGACGGCCTGCGTGTCGCCGTGGTGCACGAGACCGGCCCGAAGACCCGCCGCGAGGAGCGCTGCGCCGCCGCGTACGGCGACTGCGACCTGCTCGTCTTCGGGCACTCGCACATCCCCTGGGACACCGTCGCCCCGGGTGGCCTGCGCCTGCTCAACCCCGGTTCACCCACCGACCGGCGGGCGCAGCCGTACGCCACCTACCTGACCGCCCGGGTGGCGGCGGGGCGGCTCGACCGGGTCGAGCTGCACCGCCTGCCCCCGCGCTGACCTCAGCGGCCCCGGCCGGTCTCCGCCTGGAGCTCGTCGATCCGCCGGGACGCCTCGGCCTTGGTCAGGTCCTCCGGCACCGGCTCGCCCGCCTCCTGGGCCAGGGTGTGCAGATACGACTCCTGGGCGGCGGTGGGCGGCTCGTCGCCGGTGACCCAGTCGTCCGGATCCTTGACAGCGGCGTCCGGGTTCACGTTCCTGCCGTTGGTGCTGGCGCGGTCGGCCATGCTGATCACCTCTCCTCGAACAGGTGTACCACTACCCCCGGCCCGGCGGGTTCATGCCGCCCGCCGCCTACGATCACCTGGTGACGGCGGAGCGGGCGGGCGTGGTGGTGGTCGGTGCGGGCATCGCCGGGGTGGCGTGCGCGACCGAGTTGGCGCGAGCCGGTGTCCCGGTGCGGCTGCGTGAACGGGCCCGGGTCACCGGCGGGCGGATGGCCAGCAAGCGCTTCGACGGCCGCCCGGCCGACCTGGGCGCCGCGTACCTCACCGTGGACGACAGGGAATTCGCCGCCGTGGTGGACCGGTGGCGGGCCGCCGGGCTGGCGCGGGAGTGGACCGACACGCTCGTCGCGTACGGACCGCGCGGGCGCGAGCAGGTCACCGGCCCGATGCGCTGGGCCGCGCCGCGCGGGTTGCGCTCGCTCGTCGAGCACCTGGCCGAGGGCCTGCCGGTGACGCACGACCGGCTGGTGATGACGGTCGAGCCGGGCCCCCGGGTGGACGGCACCGAGGCGGAGGCGGTCGTGCTCGCCATGCCCGGCCCGCAGGCCGCGCTGCTGCTGGACCCGGCGCTGGCCGAGGCGACCCGGGCGGTGGCTGCGCAGCGCTGGTCGTCGGCGCTGACCGGGGTACTGCACTTCCCGGCCCGTCGCTGGGCGGACTTCCATGGCGCGTTCGTCAACGACCACCCCGTACTCAGCCTGGTCTGCGACGACGGTGATCGCCGCGGCGACGGCGCGCCGGTGCTCGTCGCGCACACCACCGCCGAGTTCGCCGCCGGGCACCTGCTCCAGCCCACCGCCGCCCGCCCGGCGATCGAGCAGGCGGTCCGCGACCTGCTCGGACTGCCCGAGCCGGCGGTGTCGACGCACGTGCACCGCTGGACGTACGCGACCCCGGCGGCGCACGCCGGTGGCGCCACGTTCCACCTGGACGACGACGGGATCGGGCTGGCCGGTGACGCGTTCGGCCGCCCCCGCGTGCAGACCGCCTGGCGCTCCGGGAGGGACCTCGGCCGCGCGCTCGCCGCCCGACTGGGGTGACAGCCCTCGCCCGGGCCGGTCAGCCGGTGGCGCCCACCGGTTGTGCCGCCGACCCGGCCTGCGTCTCCTTGCCGGTGCGTTCGCCCTCCCGGTCCAGCAACTGCATGACCGGTGTGGCGGCGATGCCGTGCGCCACCACTGACACCACCACCACGAGACCGACAGTGGCCCAGACCAGATCCGCCTGCGGGAAGTCGGTCTTGCTGGTGGCGTACGCCAGGTAGTAGAACGACCCGACGCCGCGGATGCCGAACAGCGAGATCACCCAGTGCTCGGCCGGCTTGCCCGGCGCCCCGCGCAGTGACAGCCACCCTGCCAGCGGCCGGATCACCAGCACCAGAGCCAGCCCGACCAGCGCCGCCGGCCAGGTCAGCGGCGCGAGCAGCCCGCCGATCACGGCGCCACCGAACAGCAGCAGCAACAGCACCGTGAGCAGCCGCTCCACCTGCTCGGCGAAGTCGTGCAGCACGGAGTGGAACTCGTGCGTACGCTCGGCGGCCCGGATCGCGCGGGCGGCCACGAACACGGCCAGGAAGCCGTACCCGCCGATCACCTCGACCAGCCCGTACGCGAGGAACGTCGCGGCCAGCGCGAGGAAGCCCTCGGAGTGCCGGGCCAGCCGCAGCTCGCTCGGGGCGCGGAAGAACAACTTGCCGAGCAGCCACCCGACGAGCAGCCCGCCGCCCACCCCGACGCCGAGCTTGTAGAGCACGTCCACGGCGAACCACTCGGCGAGCCAGCCGGACGGGGCGAGCCCGGTGGTGGCGATCGCGATGGCCGCGTACACGAACGGGAAGGCGAGCCCGTCGTTGAGGCCCGCCTCCGAGGTGAGCGCGAAGCGCACCTCGTCCTCCGAGTCCTCGACATCGGTCGGTTCTCCCACCTGCACGTCCGAGGCGAGCACCGGGTCGGTGGGCGCGAGCGCGGCGCCGAGCAGCAGCGCCGCGGCCGGCACCAGGCCGGCCCACCACCAGCCGAGCAGCGCCACCGCGGCGATGCACAACGGCATGGCGATGGCCAGCAGCCGCCAGGTCGACGACCAGCGGGCCCAGCTCAACGGACGGTCGATCTTCAGACCGGCGCCCATCAACGCGACGATCACACCGACCTCGGTGAGGTGGGTGGCCAGTTCCGGCCAGCGCAGCGGGTCCGGCGTGGGCAGTCCGGTGGGCAGCACGAACACGAGCATGCCGAGCCCGAGGAACGCGATCGGCATCGACAGCGGCCGTCGCTTCAGAACCCGGGGCAGCACCCCGGCCAGCAGCGCACCGACGCCCAGCAGAGCGAACGCGACATCGACCGGTTCCACGACACCACCCTTCCGTCGCCCGTCGGCCGGGCGGTGGAGTCCAGCAGTGCCCCGAAGCGGGTCCGGCTAAGCCTGCGCGTGCCCGCCGGTTGAGCAACCGGTCAACCGAGTGCGGCGATGGCGCTGTCCGGCAGGGCCCCCAGCAGCTCCGCCGGGTCGTCGTAGACGGCCACCGCGCCCGCGCCGGCCAGTTCCGCGCGGCCGGTGCCGCCGCAGGTCAGGCCGATGCAGGGGATGTCCAGCTTGCCGGCGGCGGCGACGTCCCAGACCGAGTCGCCGACGAACACCACCCGCTCGGCGGCCAGCCCCGACTGGTCCAGTGCGGCGACCAGGATGTCCGGCGCCGGCTTGCTCTCCTGCGCGTCGGCCGACGAGGTGACCGAGTCGATCACGTCGTCGACGTCCAGCGCGGCCCGCAGCGCGGTCACCTCGTGCTCGGCCGCCGAGGTCGCCAGCACCACCCGCAGCCCGCGCTCGGCGCAGGCGCGCAGCAGCTCCCGGGCCCCGGGCAGCGGCGCCAGCCGCTCCCAGTACTCGGCGTAGAGCGCGTCGTGCGCGTCGCGCAGCCGGCCGTCGGCGTCCCGGTCCCGCTCCGCGCCGAGCAGGTGGTCGAGCAGCTTGTCCGAGCCCATGCCGATGGACCTGTGAATCCGCGCCATCGGCACCCGGTGGTCGGCCTGGCGCAGCGCCTCCCACCAGCTCACCGTGTGCAGATACGTCGTGTCGACCAGGGTGCCGTCCACGTCGAAGAGGACACCGCGTCGCTTGTCGTCGGCCATGCCCGGCTCCTACCCGGCCCGGGGGTCGCCGACGCGCGACTGACCCGCCGGAATGAGGATCTCGAACCAGACCGTCGAGCCGCGAACGGTCGGGTCGGTGCCCCAGGCGTCGCTCAGCTCCTCGATCAGGCCGAGCCCGCGGCCCCGGCTGCTGAGCGTGTCGGTCTGCGCCCGGGTGACCTGACCCCGGGTGCCCGAGTCGGCCACCGACACCAGCAGCCGCTCCGCGGACAGGTCGACCTCGACCCGGGCGGCGGTCCCGGCGTGCAGCAGCGCGTTGGTGGTCAGCTCGCTGGTGCACAGCACGGCCGCGCCGATCACCGCCTCGGGCACCTGCCACTCGCCGAGCTGTTCGGTCATCCAGTGCCGGACCCGGCTCGGCGCGGTCGGCTCGGCCGGCACCTCCATGCTCGCCGACCGGCTGGGCCGCACCGCGTACTCCACCGCCAGCACCGCCACGTCGTCCTCGGTGGCGCCCGGCACCGAAGCGGTCGCCACCGCGCACAGCGCGCGCGGATCGCCGCCGGTCGCCGCGCTCACCGCCGCGCCCAGCCCGGCCATCCCGGCGGCCAGGTCCTGCCAGCGCCGCTCCACCACGCCGTCGCTGTAGAGCAGCAGGGTGTCACCCGGACGGAACGGCACGGTGGTGGTACGCGCCCGCCCGCCCAGGCCCAGCGGAGGGGCGGGCGGCACGTCGACGAACTCGGCCACCGCCGCGCCGGGGCCGGCGCGCCGGATCAGCGGCGCGGGATGCCCGGCACTGGCCAGCGTGATCAGCGCCCGGTCCGCCTCGACCACGCCGAAGACCACCGTCACGAACAGCTCCTGGGTACCGCCCTCGACGCCGAGACTGCTGACCAGCCGGTCCAGGCCGTCGAGCACCGCGTCCGGGCGGGGATCGACCAGGGCGAGCGCGCGCAGCGCGGCGCGCACCTGGCCCATCCGGGCGGCGGCCTGCACGTCGTGCCCGGCCACGTCGCCCAGCACCACGCCCAGCGCGCCGGTGGGCAGCAGGAACGCGTCGTAGAAGTCGCCGCCGGCGGCGTTGCCGTCCACGCCCGGGTCGTAGCGGGCGGCGATCCGTAGCTGGGGCAGGTCCGGCAGCCGCTCCGGCAGCATGCTGCGTTGCAGCATCTGGGCGGTGCCGTGCTGGGTCTCGAAGCGGCGGGCCCGCTCGGCGGCCTGGCCGACCAGCTCCGCGGACGCGGTCAGCAGCGCCCGTTCGGCAGGGGACCAGGGGCGCGGCGTCCGGTAGCCCACCGTCAGCGAGCCCCGGACCACTGTGGTCCGCAGCGGCAGGGCGGCCAGCGCGCGGATCTTCTCGTCGTGCCGGTCCGCCGCGACGCCGCGCAGCGGCTGCCCGTCGGCAGTGAACGAGGCCACGCCGCTGCGGGCGGACACCACCGCCGGCAGCGCCGTATCAGCGGACATCCGCCGCCACAGCGGCGGCAACCGCTCGTCGGCCTCGTCGAGCAGTTCGCCGCGGATGCGGCGGACCAGCCGCCACGCGCTGCCCTCGTCCACCGCGAAGGACACCCGGTCGGCGTCGAAGGAGTGCAGGCAGTAGCGCAGCGTCACCCGCGCCACGTCGTCGAGCGTGAGCGTGCCGGCCAGCGCCGCCGCGAAGTCGCTCAGGCTCTGCAACTGCTGGGTGAGCTGGGTGGTCTGCGCCGAGACGGTGAGCACGCCGGCGATGCGGCCGGTGGAGTCGCGGACCGGGCAGTGGCCCCGGGTGAACACGGCCGGCTCGGCCGGGCCCTGCCGGTCGGCCGGCAGTACCGCCTCCCGCTGCAGGAACGGCTCGCCGTGCCGGTAGACCCGCTCCAGCGCCTCGCCGGCACCCGGGTCGCGCCACACCTCGGCGAACGCCTCGGCCGCCGGCCGCCCCAACGCGTCCGGGTGCCGGTCGCCGATCAGCTCGGCGTACCCGTCGTTGTAGAAGACCACCAGGTCGTCGCCGAGGAGCAGGGCCATCGGCACGGGGGAGGCGAGCACCACGTCGGTCACGGCGCGGACCGCGGGATCCCACGTGTGCGGGGCGCCCAGCGGCGTGCCGGCCCAGGGGTGGGCCGCCCCGGCCGCCTGCCCGCCGACGACGGGATCGGTGGGTGCTCCCGGTGCGGGGGCGGACGGTGTGGGAACCCGACCGACGGTGCCTGGCATGACCGCAGCCTAACCGGAGCGTGGCCGGCTGGTTCCGATCATGCGTCCGTGGCGGGTGCGGCCGCCCTGCGGAGCGGATGTTCGGGCAGGTCAGGGCCAGTTCGGCGGGCATGTCGGGAAATTGCCCCGGTCCGGCCCGGCGTGCTGCCCAGGCCACCGGGTATGCGGGCGGCGCAGTTCACGCGACAGGAGGGACATCATGCCGAAAACCCTCGCGGTCGGGCAGGTCGACATCAGTGCGGCCTGGACCGACTTCTGGAGGTCGGTGCTGCTCTTCGTACCGCGGGCGATCGCGTTCATCGCGATCCTCGTCGTGGGTTGGCTCATCGCCCGAGCCGTCCTCAAAATCGTGGACGCGGCACTGGAACGAGTCGGGTTCGACCGGGCCGTCGAACGCGGCGGGATCAAACGGGCCCTGGAACGCACCAAGTACGACGCCAGCGACATCCTGGCCAGACTGGCCTACTACGCGGTCCTGCTGTTCACCCTGCAGTTCGCCTTCGGGGTGTGGGGGCCCAACGCGATCAGCGACCTGATCCGCGGGGTGGTGTCCTGGCTGCCACGGGCCTTCGTGGCGATCGTGATCGTGGTGATCGCCGCCGCCATCGCCAACGCCGTCCGGGACCTGGTCTCCGGCGCGCTGGGCGGGCTCTCGTACGGCCGGGTGCTGGCCGACGTGACGGCGATCTTCATCCTGGCGCTCGGCATCATCGCCGCACTGAACCAGGTGGGCATCGCCACCACGGTGACCACGCCGGTGCTGATCGCGTTCCTCGGCACCGTGGCCGGCATCCTGATCGTCGGTGTCGGTGGTGGTCTGATCAAGCCGATGCAGGACCGCTGGGACGGCTGGCTGCACCGGGCCGCCGAGGAGTCCCGGGCGTTCCGGGAGCAGCGGCAGGCCCAGCAGGCCGGCCGGGGCGACTACGAACGCCGGATGGCCGACCGGGGCGGGCAACCGACGCCGGCGGCGCAGCAGCAGTCGTCCATGTCGGGCGCGGGCACGTACCGCTCCGGCGAGGCGGGCGACGAGACGCAGCAGTTCCGCCGGCCGGGCGGCTGACGGCAACGGGTGACGGGGTGTCCGCGGGGCGATCGCGGGCGCCCCGTAGCCGTGTTCCGGGTCAGGCCAGGTGGCGCGGGTCCAGCCTGCGGGCCAGCAGGCAGACCGCGAGCAGGCGGGTGAGCGTCCAGTCCGCCTCGGACCAGTCGACCGGCTCGTCCGGCGGCGTCCAGCCGTGCTCGGCCGCCGCCTCGCGCATACCTTCGGCGTACCCAGCGAGCGCCGCCACTGTGAGCGGGCGGCGGTCACCGCCGAGGCTGTCGCGTACCCCGGCGGCGTGCTGGTCGACCTCGGCGAGCAGCCCGGGGTTCGCGCGGGCCGCGGCGAGGCCGGCGGTGCCGACGGCGGCGGTCAGCGAGGTGAGGGTCGTCCGCACGGCCACGGCCGCGGAGCGGCGGGTCGCGACCCGGTTGTTCGGCACGCGCATGGTGTCCGAGGCTAACGCCGCCCGCCGGGGGCCGGCCTCGGCCGAGCGGGGGATGCCCGGGTCGTCCGGGGGAGCCGTCGCGTCGTCCGGCGGGATTGAGTCGCCCGTGCGGGGGCAGAAGTCCGGTACGCAGACCACGCGACCGGGGTCACGGAGGGACACGATGGGACAGCGGGCCGACGGACCGGACCGGGCACACCGGCGCCCGGAGGGAGTGAGTGACGCCACGGTCGAGGCGCTGGGCAGGCTCAGCGAGGCCCTGGAGTGCGTCGAGCGGGCCCGCGGCCACCTGTACGAGCTGCACCAGCTCATCGGCCACGCCGACCTGATGCTCGACGACGCGGTGGAGATGCTCCGCGCCGCCGGTCATCCGGCGCTCGCCGAGCGGATCGACCGGGACCTGCTCGGCCGCAACGTCATCGCAGGACGGTGGACGTTCCAGATCGTCGAGGACTTCGACGACGGGTACTACGCCCTCTTCCGGGAGCTGGACCGGCAGGCCCGCGACGAGCTGGTCGAGGGCCGGCGGCACCTCTACGAGGCGGAGATGAAGGAGCGCCGCCGCAGCCGGGGGATGCCGGGGCACGAGGCGCGCCCCGGCACGAGCTGACTCAGTCGACGGCCGGGCGGCGGCGCGCGCCGTCGTCGGCGATGATCACGGTCGCGACCATCAGCGCCACCACCAGGCTGAACAGCCAGGAGCTGTCCTCGGTGAACCGGGCGGAGACCGGAGCCTGGATCGCGGCGAGCAGGAAGCCCAGCCAGGCGAGCTTGCGCTGACGGTTGGAGAGGAAACCGGAGCCCTGTTGCATCCCGAAAGTCTTGCGCGCATCGGGGGGAGTGCCGTCAGCCGTTCGGCCGATTCTGGATGGGCTGTCCGTTTTCCCGGCCGTCCGTACCGCACTTTTTGTCGTTTCGGCCGAGCATGAATCCGGTGGCTGCGGGCAGTGGCACCGATGCCCGCAGCCACCGGCATCACATGCTGTCCGGGCCGGTCCGCCCGATCGTCGACGGCCGGTAGGCCCGGTCCGCATCGGTCATCTCACGCCGCTCGGCCTCCGGGCCGGCGCCCCGGTCCACCGCCTCCGGGCCGTGGCCGAAGGCGGCCTCCTGGCCGGCGTCGTTGGCGGTGACGTCGTCGCCCTGGCCGTCCGTGGCCGACCGGGCCACGGCCTGGTCCAGCTCGTGCAGGGGAGTACGGTCCTCGTCGCGCCACACGTGGCGGTCGTTGTCGGTCATTCCCCTGCGGTACCCGGACCGGATGATCGCAAACGGCCGGGCACGGCGATGGCCGCCGGCGAACCGGCGGCCATCGAGGCTCGGGTACGGGGGGACGGGTCAGGGGGTCGGCCGGTCCACCGATCCGCGCCAGGCGCCGGTCTCCTGACCGCGCCGCTCGATGAACTGCTTGAACCGCTCCAGGTCGCCCTTGGCGCGCCGGTCGACCACGCCCAGCTTGTCGCCGGCCTGCTCGACCACGCCGTGCGGCTCGAACTCCATCTGGAGCGTGACCCGGGTGTGCCCCTCGTCGAGGCGGTGGAAGGTCACGACGCCCGCCTGCTGGGTGCCCCCGGTGGAGCGCCAGGCCACCCGCTCGTCCGGCAACTGCTCGGTGATCTCGGCGTCGAACTCGCGCTTCACGCCCGCGATCTCGACGGTCCAGTGGGTCATCGTGTCCGAGAGCTGCCGGACCTCCTGCACACCCTCCATGAAGTGCGGGAACTCCTCGAACTGGGTCCACTGGTCGTACGCGGTCCGGATCGGTACGTCAACGTCCACGTGCTCGGTAACGCCGCTCATGTCGGGGTTCCTCCTGTTCCGCCGGTCTGTCTCGTACGGGCCGTGGGCCGGCCCGCTCACCAGCGCGTCGTTTCGTTCCTGTGCCCGAGGGCGGCCCACACCTCGGAGATCGTCTGGTAACGGGTGCCCTCGGGCAGGGTCTCCAGGGCGGCGACGATGTCCGTCGGCGCCTCGTTCTCCCGCGCGTTGGCCAGCAGCGCCTCCCGGTCACCGGGCAGGGCGGTCATCGTGATGAACCGTCCCAGGCGGCTGCGCGCCTCGACGTCCTCGGAGCTCATGCCCTGCGGCGCGCCGCTGCGCAGCTCCCCGGCCGGGGCCGTGGTGGCCTCCGGCTGGTCCTCGCCGGCCGGTTCGGGGATCCGGAACTCCTCGGCCCGCGAGCCTCCGGTGCCAGATCCCTGGACGAGACCGCTGACCTCGCTGCTCATCTGGTCGTCGACCCTGGGCGAGTGCTTGCTGCTGCCACGTTCCATGCCTTGGGAGATGCCCCGGGGGGCCGCCGGTAAACCGACGCGGGCCGGAGGAGCCGGTCATCCGGGCGGCAACCGGTCGCCCGCCTTCTCCGCGCCGGTCTTCTCGTCGCCGGTCTTCTCGTCGTCGGCCGGGGCGCGCGGCGGCAGCACCGGATCGTCCGGCTCCTCGACCCCGGCCTGCATCGCCCGCCCGCGTTGCAGCTCGGCGTTGACCTGCACGCCGAGCATCAGCGCGCAGTTGGACAGATAGAGCCACACCAGGAACGCGATGACCGCGCCGAGGCTGCCGTACGTGACGTCGTACGAGCCGAAGTTGGCCACGTACACGCCGAAGCCGAAGGAGACCAGCACCCAGGCCACGAGCGCCAGCGCCCCGCCCGGGGTGAGCCAGCGGAACCGCGGCTGGCGGACGTTCGGCGCGATCCAGAACAGCAGAGACAGCAACGTCATGGCGACCACGGCGAGCAGCGGCCACTTCGCCACCGACCACGTCGTGCGGGCCACCGTCCCGGCGTTCAGCAGGTCGCCCACCGCGTCGGTGACCGGGCCGCTGACGATCAGCCCGGTGGCCACCACCGCCAGCAGCACGATGGTCACCGCGGCCATGCCGATCTGCAACGGGCGCAGCCGGTAGAACGGCCGGCCCTCCCGTACCGCGTAGATCGCGTTGGAGGCTCGGGTGAACGCGCCGATGAACCCGGACGCGGACCAGAGCGCGCCGAGCAGACCGAAGCTGAGCAGCACCTTCGCCGAGCCCTGCTGCTCGACCACGTTGCGCACCACGCCCACGAACGCGTCGTTGCCGACGACCGAGCCGGCGCCGATCTCCCTGGCCAGGTCGATCACGGTGTCGACGGTGCGCGGGCCGTCGGAGACCAGGCCGACCAGCGCGACCACCACGATCGTGGACGGGAACAGGGCCAGCACCCCGTAGTAGGTGAGCGCCGCCGCCCAGTCGGCGCAGTTGTCGGTGACGAAACCCTTGCCGCTGCGCACCAGCACACCGCGCCAGGTGTGCCAGTTGAGCTGGCGGATCCGGCGGGGCAGGCGCGACCGCGTCCGGCCGCCGGCCGTCCGGGGTGTCGTCACGGTCATGTCCGCCTCCTCCAGGCCCGCCACCGGGTGTGGGCGGGCGGTACCCCCGGGGAGAAATCGACAAACCGGGTGCCGGTTTGCCTGCCGGGCGGCAGGGAACCACTGCAGATACCCGATCGACACTCCAGGAGGACGAGATGCCCGGGCGCGAGGTACTGCCCAGCACGCTGCGGCGCTCCCCGGCGAAGGCGCAGCGGACCTGGGAGAAGACGCACGACTCGGCGGTCGAGACGTACGGCGAGGGGGAGCGGGCGCACCGCACCGCCTTCGCCGCGGTCAAGCACGAGTTCGAGAAGGTGGGCGACCACTGGGAGCCGAAGGGCCGCAAGGGGCCCAGCGACAAGCAGGCCGCGGGCGGCGGCCCGGCCCGTCGTGCCGACACGGCCGGCGGGGTGGACGCCAACGCCAGCAAGGACCACCTCATGGAGGTGGCGAAGAAACTGGACGTGCGCGGCCGGTCCCGGATGACCAAGCCGGAACTGGTCAAGGCGATCGAGAAGGCCAACGACAACGCGACCCGCAAGGCTCGCGGAGGTCGCTGACCGCTGGGGATACGCGTCGAGCCCGGGACCGCCTCGGTCCCGGGCTCGCTTCGTGCCGTCTCACCAGTGGCCGCCGCCCGGCGCCTCCAGGTGCACCGCCTTGACGGTGCTGAACTCGTCCAGCAGTTCCGGGCCGTACCCGAATCCCTGGCCACTGCCCCGGCGCGGCTGGGCTGCGCCGCCGGGCGCCCCGCCGAACACGGAGTTGATCTTCACGGTGCCGACCGGCAGTTCCCGCCAGGCGCGCTGGGCGTGGCTCATCGAGCCGGTCAGCACGGTGGCGGCCAGGCCGTACGGGGAGTCGGCCGCGCAACGCAGCCCCTCGGTGAAGGAGTCGACCACCACCACGGGGGCGACCGGCCCGAACGTCTCCTCGCGGACCAGCGTCATGTCGTGGCGGCAGCCCTCGACGACGGTGGCCGGGTAGAACGCGCCGGGCCCGTCCGGCAGCGCGCCGCCGGTGCGTACCCGGGCCCCGTCGGCGAGCGCGGCGGTGACCTGCCCGTGCACGTGGTCCCGGTGCCGCCGGTCCACAAGCGGCGCGAGCTGCGTGCCCGGGTCGCGGCCGGGGCCCACGGTGAGCGTCTCGGCGCGCGCCACGAGCGCGTCCAGGAAGCCCTCGGCGACGTCGCGGTGCACGTAGATCCGCTCCACCGCCACGCAGATCTGACCGGCGTTGGCGAAACAGCCCAGCGCCGCCTGTTCGGCCGCCCAGACCGGGTCGACGTCCGCGTCCACCACGAGCGGGTCGCTGCCGCCGTTCTCCAGCAGCACCTTCGCCCCGGTACGCGCGCCCGCGGCGGCGATCACCCGCCCGGTGGCGGTGGAGCCGACGTGGGCGATCACGTCCAGCTCCTGCGCGGCGAGCGCGGCGCCCACCTCGCCGCCGCCGGTGAGCAGCGACAGCACCCCGGCGGGCAGCGCCGAGTCCAGCGCCCGGGCGAGCAGCCAGCCGGTGGCGGGGGTCCGCTCGCTCGGCTTGTAGACCACCACGTTGCCGGTGACCAGTGCCGCGCCGAGCAGGCCGCAGGACACCGCCACCGGGTCGTTCCACGGCGTGATCGCGCCGACCACGCCGCGCGGTCCGGGGGCCATGAAGTCCAGCGCGTCGTGCGCGCCGTGCAGCGTCCGGCCGCCCCGCACCGGGGCCAGTTCGGCGTACTGTCGCAGCGTGCCGACGCCCGCCGCCACCCCGCCCCGCGCGTCGTCGAGCGGCTTGCCCATCTCCGCTGTGGTCGCCTCGGCCAGTTCCCCGGCCGCCGCCTCGACCGCGTCCGCCGCCCGGTGCAGCGCCGCGGCCCGGTCCGCGGGTGCGGTCGCCGCCCACTCCGCCGCCGCGCCCCGGGCCGCCGCCACCGCCTTGGCCACCTCGTCGGCGGTGGCCACCGGCGTACGGGTCACCGGCGAGGAGTCCGCGGGATCGTGGACGACCAGTTCGCCGCCCTCGCCGCCGGCGCCCCACACTCCACCGATGAGCTGCGCAACCGTGTACATGCGGCCGTGCTTGCCCAGGCACGGGCGGGGCAAACGCGTTTCGCCAGGTGACCGGCCGGGTAGGCGGATCTGATGACCTCGACTGCCGACGCCGTCGTCATCGGGGCCGGACACAACGGGCTGGTGGCCGCGAACCTGCTGGTGGACGCCGGCTGGGACGTCGACGTCCTGGAGGCCACCGAGGCGCCCGGCGGGGCCGTCCGCTCCGCGTACGTGACCGCGCCCGGTTACCTCAGCGACCTCTACAGCTCCTTCTACCCGCTCGGCTACGCCTCCCCGGTGCTCGACGGGCTGGACCTGGAACGGCACGGCCTGTCCTGGACGCACGCGCCGGACGTGCTGGCGCACCTGCTGCCGGACGGGCGGGCCGCGGTGGTCAACCGCGACCTGGACACCACCGCCGCGTCGATGGAGGCGTTCGCCCCCGGCGACGGGGAGCGCTGGCGGCACGCGTACGCCGACTGGTGCCAGGTCGCCGAGCCGATGCTGCGGACCATCACCACGCCGTTCCCACCGGTACGCGGCGGGCTGGGCCTGCTGCGGCAGCTGCGGGTCGGCGGCGCGCTCCGGCTCGCCCGCCGCCTCGTGCTGCCGGTCCGCAAGCTCGGCGCGGAGCTGTTCGAGGGCGAGGGCGGCACGGTCCTGCTGGCCGGATGCGCCCTGCACACCGACCTGTCACCGGAGGAGGCCGGCTCCGGGGTGTACGGCTGGCTGCTCGCCATGCTCGGCCAGCAGGTGGGCTGGCCGGTGCCGGTGGGCGGCGCCCAGCGGATCACCGATGCGCTCGTCGCCCGGCTGGTCGAGCGGGGCGGGCGGATCACGTACGGTGCCCGGGTCGAGCGGGTGCTCACCGCCCGGGGCCGGGCGATGGGCGTACGCACCGCGGGCGGCACCGACTGGCGGGCCCGGCGTGCGGTGCTCGCCGACGTGCCCGCGCCGGCGCTCTTCCTCGACCTGGTCGGCGCGGCGGCGTTGCCGCCCCGGATGGTCGAGGACCTGGCGCACTTCAAGTGGGACGGCTCCACGCTCAAGGTCGACTGGGCGCTGTCCGCGCCGGTGCCGTGGAGGAACCGCGACCTGGCCGGCGCGGGCACCGTGCACCTGGGCGCCGACCTCGACGGCCTCACCACGTACGCGGCCGAGCTGGCCCGCGGCGAGCTGCCACGGGATCCGTTCCTGCTGGTGGGGCAGATGTCGGTGGCGGACCCGAGCCACTCACCGCCCGGCACCGAGTCGCTCTGGTCCTACACCCACCTGCCGTTCCGGCGGAACTGGCGGGCCGAGGAGGTGGCGGAGCACGTGGAGCGGATGGAGGAGGTGCTGGAGGCGGCGGCGCCGGGTTTCCGGGCGTCGATCGTCGGGCGGCACGTGGCCGGGCCGGCCGACCTGGAGGCCGCCGAGCCGAGCCTGGTCGGAGGAGCGCTGGGCGGCGGCACCGCCGCCGCGTACCAGCAGTTGTTCCTGCGGCCGATCCCCGGCCTGGGCCGGGCCGACACCCCGGTGGACCGGCTCTACCTGGCCAGCGCCTCCGCCCACCCCGGCGGTGGCGTCCACGGCGCGCCGGGGGCGAACGCGGCGCGAGCGGCGCTGGCCCGCGACCGGGCCGTCACCGGCGCGGTCTACGCCCGGACGATCGCCGCCGCCCACCGCACCGTCTACCGCTGACCCGACCGCATCTCCGCCACTCACGCGCCCGCTGCCGCTGACCGCCGCTCGCGGAGACCGCGGACCGGCGCAGGTTCTCGGAAGACGAGATTGGCCGTCCACATCCCGGGAGCTGCCGGAGATCTTGGTACGAAAGTGCCCCTATAGGGGCCGTTTCCTACCAAGATCTTGGGCGGGCCCGGGACGAGGCGCTCAGCGGCATCGGCTGACCGCTCGACCGCGCCAATCGCTGATCGTCGATCGCCGCACAACTCTGAGCTCTTCCTGCGCATCACGCTGAGTGTTCGGCGCCGCACCGGCGGTATGAACCGCACCGCCGCCTTTGCTCTGCAGCCACATCCGCATCGGTCACGCACCGTGTACGTATCTGGCGCCCGGCGAAACGGTGCCCCGGAAAGCGTCCCTGCTCGGGGCGGTGCTGCGCCGATGGCTGCAGAGCGAAGGGGCCGACGGGGAAAGTAGCGGGACGAGCGCGCCCTCACGCGCGGTGACGGTGACACGACGTGAGGGTACGGCGGAGGTGCGGGAGTGGTCAGGAGTCGAGGTTGCGGTGCCGGCTGCGCAGCTTGAACGGCATCAGCGCGCTCTCGATCTTCGTGGCGGTGGTCATCTTCGAGTCGCCGTCGCGGCGCTCCTCGAAGCGGATCGGCACCTCCAGGATCGTGTGGCCGAGCTTGGTGGCGAGGTAGTGCATCTCCACCTGGAAGCTGTAGCCGTTTGACTGCACCCGGTCCAGCCCGATCGCGCGCAGCGCGTCGGATTGCCAGATCTTGAAACCGGCGGTGAGGTCGCGGATGCGTACCCGCAGCAGCGTGTGCACGTACAGGTTCGCCCAGCCGCTGAGCGCGCGCCGGTACAGCGGCCAGTTCTCGTCCAGCTCACCGCCGGGCACGTAGCGCGAGCCGATGACCACCGACGCCTGGGTGGACAGCAGAGCGCCGAGCATGCCGGGCAGCGCCTCCGGCGGGTGCGACAGGTCGGCGTCCATCTGCGCGACGAAGTCCGCGCCGTCGTCGAGGGCACGGCCGATGCCGTCCACGTACGCCCGGCCGAGGCCCTCCTTGCCCGGGCGGTGCAGCACCGTCACCCGGTCCGGGTGCTCGATGGCCAGCTTGTCGGCGACCTCGCCGGTACCGTCCGGGGAGTTGTCGTCGGCGACCAGCACCTTGAGCCCCGGCAGCGGCAGCGCGAGGAGGCGCTCGACCAGCATCGGGAGGTTGCCCGCCTCGTTGTAGGTCGGAACGACGACGGTCAGGCGCGCATCCCCCCACGGGGAGGGTAACTGCACGGGTTCGATCATCACGGACATCCTCGGTCAGCCGACAGGTTCACCTGAGAGGGTAGCCAGTCCCTCGCGGGGCAGCCGCACGGACGCCCCGCCACCGATCGATCACCGCTCCGGCTTCTGCCGCATCGCGATGTCGGACAGCCGGGCCAGCGTCTCCCGGTTGCGCAGGTGCAGCACCAGGTCGTTGAGCTTGGTCCGGACCCACCGCAGCGGCCCGGCGGCGAAGTCCTCGCCGATCGTCACCCGGGTCCGGCCGCCGTCCAGCGGCTCCAGGACGAACGCCACGATCGCCTCCCCGGCCGGCCACAGCCCGGCGCGCAGCACCAGCCGGTGCGGCGCCTGGCACTCCAGCACCGTCGACTTGTCCTGGAGCGACAACGGCCACGGACCGGCCCGGTGGTGCAGGTTGCTGCCGACGCGCGGCCACGTGTCGTCCACGTCCCGCACGTGCACCGTCCCCACCACCCAGTCGCTGTACGTCCACCCGTCCGCGAGCACCTCGAAGACCTGCTCCGGGGGAGCGTCGATCACCCTTTCCACAACCGCCATCACCGAGCGGTACCCCGGCGCGGGCCGTCGCTAACGGCGATCCGGGTTAGCTTCTCCGGGGCGGCGGGTATCGCCGGACCGGGCCGGTCGTGGCAGGCGTGCACCCGGCTGTGCGGCACCGGCGGGGCCTGGCGCCGACGTCGACGTTTACTCCTCGGGGCCTCGGGAACCCGCCGCCCGTGCGACGGGACCAGGAGCGCGATCAGTGCAGGTCAGCCCGGGTTGACCCGGATGCTGACCGGTTCCCGTCCGGCCTGTACGACGCCGTGCTGCTGGACCGCGACGGCACGCTGGTGGAGGACGTGCCGTACAACGGCGACCCGGAGAAGGTACGCCCGGTGCCCGGCGCCCGGGAGGCGCTGGACCGGTTGCGGGCGGCCGGGTTGCGGCTGGCCGTGGTGACGAATCAGTCCGGCCTGGCCCGGGGCTGCTTCACGGCGCACGACCTGCGCCTGGTCAACGCCCGGGTGGAGGAGCTGCTCGGGCCCTTCGACCACTGGGCGATCTGCCCGCACGCGGAGGCCGACGGGTGCGTCTGCCGCAAGCCCGCGCCCGGCCTCGTGCACGAGGCCGCAACCGCGCTCGGGACCACGCCGTCCCGGTGCGTGCTGATCGGGGACATCGGCGCGGACACGGCCGCCGCGGCCGCGGCCGGCGCCGCCGCGATCATGGTACCGACGCCCGCCACCCGGGCCGCCGAGGTGGCCGCCGCGCCGACGGTCGCCGCCGACCTGCCGGACGCGGCAGGCATCGTGCTGGCCCGGATGCGCCTGACGGCCGCGCCGCAGCCCGTGCGCCGGTCGCGCCCGGACACAGTGCTCGTGGTGCGCAGCGACGCGGCGGGCGACGTGCTGGTGACCGGGCCGGGCATCCGGGCGGTCGCGGCCGGGGCGCGGCGGGTGGTGCTGCTGTGCGGGCCACGCGGCCGGGCCGCCGCCGAACTGCTCCCCGGCGTGGACGAGATCATCGAGGCGCCGCTGCCGTGGATCGACGCACCCGCCCCGCCCGTCGACCCCGGCGCCGTGCGCGCGCTGACCGACCGGCTCGCCGCGGTGCGCGCCGACGAGGCGGTCGTGTTCACCTCCTTCCACCAGTCCGCCCTGCCGCTCGCCCTGCTGCTGCGCCTGGCCGGTGTGCCCCGGATCAGCGCGATCAGCGACGACTACCCCGGCAGCCTGCTCGACGTGCGCCACCGCGTCCCGGCCGGCGTACCCGAACCCGAACGCGCCCTGTCCCTCGCCGCCGCCGCCGGCTTCGCGCTCCCGGACCACGACGAACCGGCGCTGCGCATCCGCACCGACCGGCTTCCGCCGCCCGCGGCCGACGCCGGAGCACCCGGCTACGTGGTCCTGCACCCGGGATCCTCGGTGGAGACCCGCGCCTGCCCGGAGGAACTTGCCACCCGCGTGGTCCGCGTGCTCGGTGCCGCCGGTTACCGGGTCGTGGTCACCGGCGGGCCGGACGAGCGGAACCTGACCGCGCGCGTCGCCGCGGCGGGCGGCGTCGACCTGGGCGGGCGGACCGGGCTGGACGACCTGGCGGCGGTGATCTCCGGAGCCGGCGCGCTGGTGGTCGGCAACACCGGCCCGGCGCACCTGGCCGCCGCGCTCGGTGTTCCGGTGGTGAGCCTGTTCGCCCCGACGGTGCCGTTCGGACAGTGGGGGCCCTACCGGGTGCCGACCGTGCGGCTCGGTGACGCGGGCGCACCCTGCCGGGACACCCGCGCCACCGCCTGCCCGGTCCCCGGGCACCCCTGCCTGTCGGCGGTCGAGCCGGGACGGGTGCTGGAGGCGTTGCGGCTGCTCGGCGTGCCGGTGCCGGTGGCGGGCGGGGTGGCCGGATGAACATCCTGCTGTGGCACGTCCACGGGTCGTGGACGACGTCCTTCGTGCACGGCAAGCACCGCTACCTGGTGCCGGTCACCCCGGACCGGGGCCCGTACGGGCTGGGCCGGGCGCGCACCTACCCGTGGCCGGACAGCGCCGTCGAGGTCACTCCCGAGGACCTGCGCCACAGCGACGTCGACCTGGTGATCCTGCAACGCCCGGAAGAACTCGACCTGGCTGCGGAGTGGCTCGGCCGCCGGCCGGGCCGGGACGTGCCGGCGATCTACGTCGAGCACAACACCCCGAAGGGCGACGTGCCGAACACCCGGCACCCGATGGCCGACCGCGACGACCTGCTGCTGACGCACGTGACCGCGTTCAACGAACTGTTCTGGGACAACGGCGGCACCCGGACCACAGTGGTCGACCACGGCGTCGTGCCACCGGCGGTCGAGTGGACCGGCGAACTCGACCGCCTCGCCGTGGTCGTCAACGAGCCGGTACGCCGCTGGCGGGTCACCGGCACCGACCTGCTCGCCCGGTTCGCCGCGCTGGCGCCGCTGGACGTCTACGGGATGAAGGTGGACGGTCTCGCCGCTCACCTCTGCCTGCCCGAGGACCGGCTGACCAGCCACGACGACGTACCCCAGCACGCCATGCACGCCGAACTCGCCAAACGGCGCGCGTACCTGCACCTGTGCCGCTGGACCTCACTCGGCCTCAGCCTGATCGAGGCCATGACCATGGGCATGCCCGTGGTGGCACTGGCCACCACCGAGGCGGTGGAGGCGGTGCCACCGGCCGCGGGCGCGCTGTCCACCCGCGTCGACACGCTCGTCGACGCCGCCCGTGGCCTGCTGGACGACCCGGAGTCCGCCCGCCGGGCGGGTGCCGTGGCCCGGGCCGCCGCCCGGGACCGCTACGGCCTGGAGCGATTCCTCGCCGACTGGGACCGGCTGCTGGAGGAGGAAGTATGCGCATCGCGATGATCTCGGAGCATGCCAGCCCGCTCGCCGTCCTCGGCGGGGAGGACGCCGGTGGCCAGAACACGCATGTCGCGGAGCTCTCCGCCGCGCTCGCGGCCGCCGGTCACGACGTGCGCGTCCACACCCGGCTCGACGCGGTGGACCTGCCGGTGGGCGTCCGCACCCCGGACGGCTACGAGGTGGTGCACGTACCGGCCGGGCCGGCCGAACCGGTGGCCAAGGACGACCTGCTGCCGTACATGCCGGCGTTCGGGCAGTGGCTGGCCGACCGGTGGCGCACCGGCGACTGGCAGCCCGAGGTGGTGCACGCGCACTTCTGGATGAGCGGTCTGGCGGGTCTCGCCGCGGCCCGCCGCGCCGGCGTGCCGATGGTGCAGACGTACCACGCGCTCGGCACGGTCAAGCGTCGCCACCAGGGCGTGCAGGACACCAGCCCACCGGGCCGGGTCGAGCACGAGCGGAGACTGGGCCGCTCGGTGGACCGGGTGGTCGCCCAGTGCCAGGACGAGGTCGCCGAACTGGTCCGGATGGGTGTGCCCCGGTCCCGGATGACTGTCGTGCCGTCGGGGGTGAACCTGACGACGTTCTCCCCGCTCGGCCCGGTCGCCGACCGCGACGGCGGCCGGGCCCGCATTCTCACCGTCGGCCGGCTGGTCGAGCGCAAGGGCTTCCAGGACGTCATCCGGGCCGTCGCCGAGGTGCCGGATGCCGAGTGCGTGGTGGTCGGCGGGCCACCGGCCGGGCTGCTGGAGACCGACCCGTACGCGCTGCGCCTGCGCGCGCTGGCCGACTCGCTCGGCGTCGCCGACCGGGTACGGCTGGTCGGCGCGGTCCCCCGGGAGGAGATGGGCCGCTGGTACCGGTCGGCGGACGTGCTGGTGGCCGCCCCCTGGTACGAGCCGTTCGGGCTCACCCCGCTGGAGGCGATGGCCTGCGGCGTACCCGTGGTCGCGACGGCGGTCGGCGGGCTGATCGACACGGTGGTCGCCGGACGCACCGGCGACCTGGTGCCGCCCCGGGAGCCGGCGGCCCTCGGTGCGGCGATCCGGGGTCTGCTCGGCGACCGGATCCGCCGCTTCGCCTACGCCACGGCCGCGCTGGAACGGGCCCGCACCCGCTACTCCTGGGCCACCACCGCGGACCGCCTCACCGAGCTGTACGGCGAGGTGGCCGCCGTGCGCCGCCCGACGCGGGTGGTCGCCTGATGACGGCCGGGACGCCGGCCGGCGGCGCAACGGTGCTGGAGGACCACCTGAGCCTGCTGGCGGCCGCACTGCTGCCGCTGCGGGCGGCGGAACAGATGCTGGCCCGCTGGGGTGAGGAACTGGCGCAGCGGCTCGCCGCCGGTGGCCGGTTGCTGGTGGCCGGTAACGGCGGCAGCGCCGCCGAAGCCCAGCACCTCACCGCCGAACTCGTCGGCAAACTCCGCCACGACCGGCAACCCCTGTCCGCCATCGCCCTGCACGCCGAAACCAGCGCCCTCACCGCCATCGCCAACGACTACGGGTACGACGAAGCCTTCGCCCGGCAGGTCCGCGCCCACGGCCGGCCCCACGACCACCTCCTCCTCATGTCCACCAGCGGCACCAGCACCAACCTCCTCACCGCCGCCCGCGCCGCCCACCAGACCGGCATGCGCTGCTGGGCCTTCACCGGACCCGCACCCAACCCCCTCGCCGACCTCTGCCACGAGCATCTGGCGATCGACTCGCCGGACGGGCAGGTGGTGCAGGAACTGCACCTGGTGGCCTCGCACGTGCTCTGCGAGTACGTCGAACTGGCGTTGCCCGCCGCGCTCGCCGCCGAGCCGGCGGCCGGGCCGGTACGCGCCGGTGTCGAGGTCGTCCTCACCGAGCCGGACCTCACCGGGCCGGATCCGACGGCCCCGGCGGGCCGGGGAGGCCCGGCATGAGGGGACCGGTGGTGGTGCTCGGTGACACGCTGCTGGACCGGGACGTCGAAGGTCTGGTGAACCGGCTCTGCCCGGACTCCCCGGTACCGGTGCTGGACGAGACCGTGTCCGTCGACCGGCCCGGTGGCGCCGGGCTGGCCGCCGTCTTCGCCGCCGCGCAGGGGGCCGAGGTCGCGCTGGTCACCGCCGTCGCCGACGACGCGGGCGGGGCCCGGCTGGGCACGCTGCTCGCCGCCGCCGGGGTCCGGTTGTACGCGCTTCCGCTGGTCGGCGCCACCCCGGAGAAGATCCGGCTGCGGGCGCGCGGCCGGGTGCTGCTGCGCCACGACCGGGGCGGGAGCGCCGGCGCGCCGGGTCAGCCGAGCGACGCCGTGCTGCGGCTGATCGCCGACGCGTCCGCGGTGCTCGTCAGCGACTACGGCCGGGGCGTGGCGGCGCATCCGGCGCTGCGTGCCGCGCTGACCGCCACCCGGGCGCCGGTGGTCTGGGATCCGCATCCACGCGGGCCCGGCGCCGTACCCGGGGTGCACCTGGCCACGCCGAACGAGCCGGAGGCCCGCGAGCTGGCCAAGACGCCCCCGGGCGGCTCCCGTCTGGCCGTCGCGTCCCGCAGCGCGCACGCGTTGCGCCGTCGCTGGCAGGCGCGCGCGGTGGCGGTGACGCTCGGCGGGGACGGCGCGCTGCTCAGCCACGCCGGGTCGACGCCACTGGTGGTGCCGGCGCCGCCCGCGGATGGGGACACCTGTGGGGCCGGCGACCGGTTCGCGTCGACCGCGACGCTGGCCCTGGCCCGGGGCGCACTGGTGTCCGAGGCGGTGCAGGAGGCGGTCGCCGAGGCGTCGGCGTACGTGGCCGGCGGCGGCGTGGCCGCCGCGCTGCCCGCGCCGGTGCGGGCGGTCGCTCCGGCGGTGGTGACCGGCGGCGGGGACCGGATCGGCGCCGGCGCGGCCGGCGAGGTGGTGGCCCGGGTACGCGCGGCCGGCGGCACCGTGGTCGCCACCGGCGGCTGCTTCGACCTGCTGCACGCCGGGCACGTGGCGACGCTGCAGGCGGCCCGGCAGCTCGGCGATTGCCTGGTGGTCTGCCTCAATTCCGACGCCAGCGTGGCCGGGCTGAAAGGTCCGGAGCGTCCGGTCGTGCCGCAGGGCGACCGGGGGCGCCTGCTCGCCGCGCTCGGCTGCGTCGACGCGGTGCTGATCTTCGACGAGCCGACCCCGGAGGCGGCGCTGTCCTGGCTGCGCCCGGACATCTGGGTCAAGGGCGGCGACTACGCCAGCGGCGGCGGCCCGGAGACGCTGCCCGAGACGGAGATCCTGGCCCGCTGGGGCGGTCACACGGTGGTCGTGCCGTACCTCGACGGCCGCTCGACGACCGACATGATCGCGGCGGCGCGGGCCGGGCGGGGCAGCGGCGGCCGGCCGGCCGCGCCGGTCGCCCCGGCCGGGGCCGTCGCGCAGGTCCGGTCCACGGCGAAGGGAGCACGATGAACGAGCGATTCATCCGACCCGGCGCGGTCGCGCCCGCCGGTCCGGCGGTGGCGGCGTGAGCGCCGGCGTGCCCGGAGCCGGGTCGACAGTCCTGGTCACCGGCGGCTCCAGCGGACTCGGCGCGGCCGTGGTCGCCGCGGTGGCCCGCGCCGGTGGACGCCCGCTGGTGCTGGACCGACAGCGCCCCGCCGACGGGGTGCCCTGGGCCGAGTGCGACCTGGCCGACACCCGCGCCGCCGAGGCCGCCACCCGCGACCTCGCGGAACGCTCCGGTGGGCTGGACGCCGTGGTCACCGCGGCCGGGATGGACGTACCCGGGAAGCTGGCCGACATCCCGGCGGAGACCTGGGAGCGGATCGTCACAGTGGACCTGCTCGCCACCGCCGCGGTGATCCGGGCCGCGCTGCCCTGGCTGGAGGCGTCCCGGGGCAGCATCGTCACGGTCGCCTCCACGCTCGGGGTGAAGGCGGTCAGCGACGCGACCGCGTACTGTGCGGCGAAGTTCGGGGTGGTCGGCTTCACCCGGGCGCTCGCCGCCGAACTGGCCGGCGCGGTCGGGGTGACGCTGCTGATCCCGGGCGGGATGCGGACCGCGTTCTTCGACGAGCGGGACGCGCAGTACCGGCCCGGCCCGGACGCGGTGCTCAACGAGCCGGCCGACACCGCCGCCGCCGTCATGTTCGCGCTGTCCCAGCCGGCCGGCTGCGCGGTACGCGAGATGGTGGTCTGCGCCGCGCAGGAGTCCTCGTACCCGTGATCCTGGTGCTGCGGGCGCTCGGGGTCGGCGACCTGGCCACCGCCGTACCGGCGCTGCGCGGCCTGCGCGCCGGCCTGCCGGGCCGGGAGCTGGTGCTGGCCGCGCCGGGCTGGCTGGCGCCGCTGGCGGAGCTGACCGGGGCGGTCGACCGGGTACTGCCCACCACCGGACCGGACCGGGTCGCCTGGACCGGTCCGCCCCCCGAGCTGGCGGTCAACCTGCACGGCCGCGGGCCGCAGTCGCACCGGGCGCTGGCCGCCGTACGCCCCGGGCGGCTGCTCGCCCACCGCAACCCGGGTGCGGGGCACCCGGACGGCCCGGCCTGGGACGACGACGAGCACGAGGTTCGCCGCTGGTGCCGGCTGCTGCACGCGTACGGGCTGCCGGCCGACCCGGGGGACCTGGCGCTGCGACGTCCGGCGCTGACCGGCGTACCGGCCGGGGTGACGCTGCTGCACCCGGGCGGCAAGATCCCGGCGAAGCGCTGGCCGGCGGACCGGTTCGCCGGGCTGGCCCGGGAGCTGACCGCGCGCGGGCACCGGGTGGCGGTCACCGGCTCGCCGGAGGAGCGGACGCTGGCCGAGCGGGTGGCCCGCGACGCGGGGCTGCCGCCGGAGGCGGTGCTGGCCGGCCGGACCGGACTGGCCGAGCTGGCCGCGTTCGTCGCGGGCGCGCGGCTGGTGGTCAGCGGGGACACCGGCGTGGCCCACCTCGCCACCGGCTACGGCACCGCGTCGGTGGTGCTGTTCGGGCCGGTGCCCGCGGCGCACTGGGGCCCACCGCCGGACCGGCCCCGGCACCGGGCGCTGGGTGCGATCGAGCCCACCGCCGTCAACCCGGATTCGACCGGGTCAGCCGGGGTAGGAACCCATCCGACATTGAGTGCCATCGGGATCGACGAGGTGGTGGCTGCGGTGGCCGACGTGGAACGGGTCTCCGGTGCGGTTGCGGCGTAGCGATCTCGGCCGGCCGGGGTACGCGCGCCGCCGGCGGGGCAAGGGCT
Source organism: Micromonospora sp. WMMB482 (assembly GCF_019038635.1). Lineage (NCBI taxonomy): Bacteria > Bacillati > Actinomycetota > Actinomycetes > Micromonosporales > Micromonosporaceae > Micromonospora > Micromonospora sp. WMMB482. Next base: position 4,560,229 of record NZ_JAHOPD010000020.1, read on the forward strand.
GGCTGTTCCTCGACCCGGCCGGCGAGCCGGTGCGCGACGCCGGCGAGCTGGCCCGGCTGCGCGAGCTGGTGATCCCGCCCGCCTGGCGGGACGTGTGGATCTCCCCGTACCCGAACGGCCACATCCAGGCCACCGGCATCGACGCGGCGGGCCGCAAGCAGTACCTCTACCACCCGCGCTGGCGGCGCAAGCGCGACGAGGCCAAGTTCGACCACGTGCTGGAGGTGGCGCACCGGCTGCCGGCGCTGCGCGACCGGGTCACCCACGACCTGGCGCTGCGCGGCCTGCGCCGGGAGCGGGTGCTGGCCACCGTCGCCCGGCTGCTCGACATGGGCGCGTTCCGGGTCGGCAGCGACCAGTACGCCACCGGCGACGACCCCACGTTCGGGGTGGCCACGCTGCGCCCCGAGCACACCCGCTCCCGGGGTGGGTGCGTGGTGTTCGAGTTCCCGGCCAAGGGTGGCATCGACCAGGTCCGCCGGATCGAGGACGCCGAGCTGTGCCGGGTGCTGCTCAACCTGCGCCGTCGCCGGCGCGCCCAGGAACGGCTGTTCGGCTACTGGGACGGCCGCGCCTGGCGCGACGTGCGCAGCGACGAGGTGAACGACTACCTGCGCGACGCCAGCGGCGGTGAGATGACCGCGAAGGACTTCCGCACCTGGCACGCGACGGTGCTGGCCGCCGCCGAACTGGCCACCGTGGGCCCGCAGCGCTCCGCCACCGCCCGCAGGCGTGCCGTGGCGGCGGTGATGCGTTCGGTCGCCGAACTGCTCGGCAACACCCCGACGGTGGCCCGGACCTCGTACGTGGACCCGCGCGTGGTCGACCTCTACCACGACGGGGTGCTGGCGCCGGTGCAGCCGGAGATGCCGCGCGAGGCGGTGGAGAAGTCGGTGCTGGCGCTGCTGGAGGAGGAGGCCGGCTGACCGCCGACCGGCCCCGTCGGTCCTGGGGGAAGCGCGACGGAGCCGGAAACCTCGGTCGGCGGCGCGGTTCCGGGGGCCTGTCTACCGGGCGGGCCGCCCGCGGCCGGGACCGCCGCGGACGCCACGCCCGGCCCCCCGATATCCGTGGGCCACGTGCGGTTCCGGCCCGGCTTTCAGTGTGTACGGGACAGGTTGACGGTGGATGCCGTGCTGTTGACGATCCGCGCCGATTCCAGGTGACGGGCCCGGTACGCCTGCGGTGTCTCACCCTGCGTGGCCCGGAAGACGCGGCTGAAGTGCGCCTTGTCCCGGAAACCCCAGCGGGCGGCGATGACCTGGATCGAGCGGTCGCTCAGCGCCGGGTCGGCCAGGTCACGGCGGCACCGGGCCAGTCGCTCGTCCCGGATGTACGCGGCCACCGTGGTCTCCTCGTCCTCGAAGAGCCGGTGCAGCGAGCGCACCGAGATGTGGTGCGCGTCGGCGATCGTGCCCGGGCCGAGCGTGGCGTCGCCGAGGCGCTGGCGCACGTATGCGCGCACCTGGGCCAGCAGGGCACGCCGCCGGACCTCGGTCGGCACCGCGTCCTCGGAGACGAGGTTGCGGCCGAGCAGCGTGGCGACCAGGTCGAGACCGACGGCGCCGAGCCGCTCCGCGTCGGCCGCGTGGTACTGCTCGGGTTTCGCGGTGATCCGGATGAGGAAGTCGGCGACCAGCCCGCCGACGCCCTCGTTGCCGGGCATCCGGCCGGCGAACAGGGGAGCTAGCCGGCGGGGCGGCAGCGGCAGCGCGTCGTACGGCATCAGGGCCACGATCGAGTGCGCGAACCCGGGCCCGGCGGGGTCGGCGTGGTGACTGACCTCGTGCGGGCGGGAACAGTCGTAGAAGGTCAGGTCGCCGGGGCGGCACCGGGCGCACTGCCCCTCCTGCTCGGCCTGGCTGGTGCCGCTGAGCGTCAGCGCGAGCAGGTAGTAGTCGGGGTCGGAGCGCTGGATCAGTTTCGAGGTGCGCACGCAGTCCACCGACGGGTAGCGGTAGCGGATGAGCTGCATCCGGCCCAGGTCGACGAACTCCGCCCGGGCGACGAAGTCGTCGGCGTGCGCGGTGCGCACCCGCAGCGGCGTCGGGATGCTCGCCATCAGGTCCAGCCACATGCCGAAGCGCTCCCGCGGCGGCAGCGCCTGCGTGTCGAGGACCTGCCGGTGCAGCTTCCCGTCCATCAACGACTCCCGTGCTCGTCACACCCTGCACGAACAGGACGCCCCACGGGGCCGGAAAGAGGCACCCGTGGGGCCGTGACGTCCGTCATTGACGGATCTGCGAGGCTTCTGTTTGCGGTCCGTTCAGTCGTTCAGCACGTGGGCCAGCCGGTCCCGGAACCGGCGCTCGGAGTCGGTCACCGCGTCGCCGCCCAGACCCAGGATGCCGCCGGTGGAGGCCGCGCCCACCACCTGCTCGGCGATGTCCACCAGCCAGTGCCGGTACGCCCCGGCCTGCCCCTCGTCCACCCGCGCGGCGAGCAGCGCGGACGCCTGCCCGGCCCGGGCCAGCACGTCCTCGATCATCGCCTTGGGATCCTGCGGCGTGAGCACCGGCAGCTCCGCGCCGGTCTCCGGGTCGCCCACCCGGTCGACGACCTCACCGGCCACCGCGGCGACCAGCGGGCTGGCCGACTCCCGGCCGGCGGCGATGGTCTCCAGCCCGGCGGCGTTCTCGGCCATGGTGCGGCGGGTGCCGTCGGACTCGGCGGCGGCCGCCGCGGTGAGCACCGACTGCGGCAGCCCCACAAGCAGTCCCCACTCCTCGTCGGAGACGCCGAACCGGGTGTACGCCGGCTGCTCGATCACGATCAGGCCCCTTTCGCCGTGGTCGTCGTTGTCGACGGGCGCCCCCGGGGCGCCCGGGTCAGGCTAGTCCAGCTCCAGCAGGCCCTGTTCGGACACCACGCGCACGGACAGCGTCTTGTAGCCCACCTCGTCGAAGAGCACCGTCATCCGGTCCTCCTCGTAGCTGAGCACCAGGCCGGCGCCCCACTCCGGGTGGCGCACCTGGCTGTGCACCGGGAACGGCCCGACCGCGCCGTCAGCCGCCACACTGGTGCCCGCGTGGCAGTTGTCGCAGTGCCCGCAGACCTCGTTCATCTGCTCACCGAAGTACGCCAGCAGGGCCTGTCCCCGGCAGCCGGTGGTCTCGGCGAACGCGCGCATCATGTCGGTACGCGACCGGGTCACCGTCTGCTGCCGTTCCGCCTCGGCCAGCGCGGCGCGGCCGGACTCGGCGGCCGCCGGGGCGTACCGGGGCGCGCCGATGCGCTGCTTGGCCCGTGGCTCGGCGGCGCCGACCTGCTCCAGCAGGGACAGGTACTGTCCCAGCTTGCGCGGACCGAGACCGGTCAGCTCGCGCAGTTCCTTGCGGTTGCGGGCCTTGCCGCGCAGCACCGCGGCGAGTTCGGTCAGTTCCTTGGCGTCGGGGAGCCCGCCGCTGAAGTAGCGCTGGAGGCCGACGTCCTCGGAGCGCCACAGCAGCAGCACCCGGGACGGCGAGCCGTCGCGCCCGGCCCGGCCGATCTCCTGGAAGTAGCTGTCCGGCGAGTCGGGCAGCGCCATGTGCACCACCCAGGCGATGTTGGGCTTGTCGATGCCCATGCCGAACGCCGACGTGGCCACCATGATCGGTACCCGGTCGGCCAGGAACGCCTCGTGCAGCTCGTGCCGGGCCGCGGTGGGCATGCCGCCGTGGTAGAACTCGGCCGGGAAACCGGCGCCGGTGAGCCGCTCGGCCAGCTCCTCGGCCGCCCGCCGGGTCGGCACGTAGATGATGCCGGGCCGTTCGTCGTCGCGCAGCAGCGCGAGCAGCCGCCGCCACCGGTAGTCGTCGGTCGGGCAGTGGGCCACCTCCAGGAAGAGGTTGGGCCGGTCCAGCCCGGAGACCACCACCTCCGGCTCGCGCAGCCGCAGCCGGGCGATGATGTCGTCGCGTACCGGCGGGGAGGCGGTCGCGGTGAGTGCCACCACCGGCGGCCGGCCCAGGCCGTCGATCAGGTGACCGAGCGCCAGGTAGTCAGGCCGGAAGTCGTGGCCCCACGCCGAGATGCAGTGTGCCTCGTCGATCGCCACCAGCGCCGGCTTCAGCTCACGGACCTCGGCGAGGCGGTCCGGGTTGTTCAGCGCCTCCGGCGTGATGAACAGGAACTCCGCGCGCCCGGCGCGGATGTCCTCGATCGCCTCGGCCTGCTGGGCGGCGCTCTCGTCCGAGCTGACCCGCACGGCACGCAGCTCCGGGCGCTGCCGTTCGTTGAGCGCGGCGATCTGGTCCTGCTGCAACGCCAGCAGCGGGGAGATCACCACCGTCGGGCCGGGGATCAGGCTGGCCGGGATCTGGTAGATCGCCGACTTGCCGGCGCCGGTGGGCAGCACCACGAGGGCGTCGCGGCGCTTCATCACGGCGCGCATGGCGGCGAGCTGGTTGGGCCGCAGCGCGGTCCAGCCGAACAGGTTCCGCGCCGCCCGGCGCAGGCTGGAGGAGTGCGTGGTCAGTTTCATCAAGCGCCTCAGCTACCCCCGGTGGTCCCGCGCGAAACCGCCGCCGCCGCTCACCGCAGCCGCGGCAGGATCTCGCGCTCGTACAGGTCGAACAGGCCCTGCCAGTGCGGGCCGGTGTTCGCCACGTACACCTCGTCGAAGCCGGCCTTGGCGTACTCGTCGATCATCGCCAGGTGGGCGTCGGCGTCCCGGCCGCAGACGAACGCGTCCCGGACGTGCTCCGGCCGGACCAGCTCGGCGGCCTGCTCGAAGTGCCGGGGGGAGGGGAGTACCTGGGACAGCTCGCCCGGCACGCCCGCGTTGGGCCAGCGCTCGTACGCGATCCGCGCGCCCTCGTCGGCGGTGTCGGCGTAGGCGGCCTTGAAGCCGCCCTGGCACGGCTTGTCGCCGCCGCCGGACTCGCGGAACCGGCGCACCATGTCGGCGTCGGGCATGGTGCTGACGTAGCCGTCGCCGATCCGGCCGGCCAGCTCGATCGACTTCGGGCCGAACCCGGAGACGTAGATCGGCGGGGGCGTGTCCGGCCGGGTGTAGATCCGGGCGTGCTCGACTGTGTAGTGCCTGCCGTGGTGGTTGACGAACTCGCCGCGCCACAGTTCGCGGATCACCTCGACCGCCTCCTCCAGCATCTCCAGCCGCACGTCGGTCTGCGGCCAGGCGTCGCCGAGGATGTGCTCGTTGAGCGCCTCGCCGGTGCCCACGCCGAGCACGAACCGTCCCTCGTGCAGCACCGCGCTGGTGGCGGCGGCCTGCGCGATGACAGCCGGGTGGATGCGCATGGTCGGGCAGGTGACGGCCGTGGTCACCGGCAGCCGGCAGACCTGGCTGAGCGCGCCGATCGTGGACCAGACGAACGGGCTCTGGCCCTGCGCGTCGACCCACGGGTGGTAGTGGTCGGAGATCCACAGTGCCTCGAAGCCGGCCTGCTCGGCGCCGTGCGCCTGGGCCAGCAGCTCCGCCGGGGTGTACTCCTCGCTGGACAGGAAGTAGCCGATCTTCATGAGTGTGTGCCCTCTCCGCCGTGACCGGCGGGGTGCGCCGGTGACCGGACGGCTCCGTCGCGTCCGGACACGGCAAGCCCTACCCCCGGCGGCGGGCTCCAACCCGGGGGCGCGGGATCAGCGGCGGAACATGGCCCGGATCGCGATCAGCAGGAACAGGCCGCCGACCACCAGGCCGAGCAGGCGCACGCCGGGGATGTCGGCGGCGCCGGTGGCGTCGGCGAGCGGCAGAGCGGACATGTGGGAACTCTCCCACGGCCTGCCGCGGGGCGCCACCGGCTAACAGTAAGGATTGTTGACTATTTAGCGGCGCGGTGTGACCATGTCAGCACCCGCCGGCCCTGGCGGGTCCGTGGGGGAGACGGGGGTACGACAGCAGATGAGCGAGCGGACCGTGGGATCGACCGGAGACCTGGCGGCACTCGCCGCCGCCGTCCTGCAACCGGGGTTCGTCGGCACCACACCGCCGCCCTGGGTGTGCCGCTGGCTCGGCGAGGGCCTCGGCTCGGTCGTCCTGTTCGCCCGCAACGTCGTCGACCACGAGCAGGTCGCCACGCTCACCGCGAACCTGCGCGCCGAGCGGCCCGACGTCATCGTGGCGATCGACGAGGAAGCCGGCGACGTCACCCGGATCGAGTCCGCCCGCGGCAGCTCCCGTCCCGGCAACTACGCCCTCGGCGCGGTGGACGACCCGGCGCTGACCGAGGAGGTCGCCCGCGACCTCGGCGCCGAACTCGCGGCCGTCGGCGTGACGCTGGACTACGCCCCGGACGCCGACGTCAACTCCAACCCGGCCAACCCGGTCATCGGGGTGCGCTCCTTCGGCGCCGACCCGGACCTGGTCGCCCGGCACACCGCCGCCTGGGTGCGCGGCCTGCAGTCCGGCGGCGTCGCCGCCTGCGCCAAGCACTTCCCCGGGCACGGCGACACCCGGGTCGACTCGCACCACGACCTGCCCCGCATCGGCGGCGACCGGGCCCGCCTCGACGCGGTCGAGCTGGCCCCGTTCCGCGCCGCCGTGGCCGCCGGGGCGCAGGCGGTGATGACCGGTCACCTGCTGGTGCCGGCGCTGGACCCGGAACTGCCCGCCACGCTCAGCCCGCGCGTGCTCGGCGGCCTGCTGCGCGAGGAGATGGGCTTCGGCGGCGTGGTGGTCACCGATGCGGTGGAGATGCGCGCGGTGGCCGACCGGTACGGCTTCACCGGCGCCGCGGTGCGCGCGCTCGTGGCCGGTGCCGACGCGATCTGCGTCGGCGGGGAACGGGCCACCGAGGCCGACGCCCGCGAGCTGCGCGACGCGATCGTCGCGGCGGTGATCAGCGGGGAACTGCCCGAGGAACGGCTCGCCGAGGCGGCGAAGCGCGTCGGTCAGCTCGCCGCGTGGAGCGTCGCCGCCCGCGCCCGCCGGGCCACCGGCACGCCGCCCGCAACCGGCTCACCGGTCGGGCTCGCCGCCGCCCGCCGCGCGGTCCGGGTCACCGGCGACGCCGGGCTGCTGCCACTGAGCGGTCCGGCTCACGTGGTGGAGTTCGCGCCGCCGCGCAACATCGCCATCGGCGAGGAGACGCCGTGGGGCATCGCCGCGCCCCTGGCCCATCTGGCGCCCGGCACCACCACCGCCCGCTACGCCGCCGACGCCGTACCGGCCGACCCGGGTGCGGCACCCGCCGGCCGGCCGCTGGTGCTCGTGGTACGCGACCTGCACCGCCACGACTGGATGCGGGACGCGGTGCGCCAGGCGCTCGCCGCCCGCCCCGACGCGGTGGTGGTCGAGCTGGGCGTGCCCGAACTGGTCACCGGCGCGGTGCACCTGGCCACCCACGGCGCCACCGCCGCGGCGGCGCGGGCCGCCGCCGAGGTGCTGACCGGGGCACGCTGACTCCCGGCCCGGCCGGGCGGGGAGGTTCCCCCGGCCGGGCCGGGCCTCACGGCTTGCCGGCCACCAGGTCGGCGTACTCCGGGTGGCGCTCGATGAACGAGGCCACGAACGGGCACTGCGGCACCACCCGGCCGCCCCGGGCGCGAACCTGGTCCAGCGCGCCCTGGACCAGCGCCGCGCCGACGCCCTGACCCTGGAACCGGTCGTCGACCTCGGTGTGCGTGAAGACGAGCGTCTCGCCCCGGGGCGTGTACGCGGCGAACCCGGCCAGCGCGTCGTCCACCAGGATCTCGAAGCGGCGCTCGGCGGTGTTCTCCTCGACCAGAAAGCTCACCGGATCATTCTCCCTCCGGGCCCGGCCAGCCGGTCCAGTTCGGCCAGCAGCCGGTCCACCTCGTCGACAGTGTTGTAGTGGTAGACACTGGCCCGCACGGCGCCGCCGCTGCCCCGCAGGCCCATGCCCTCGAAGTACTCGTAGGCGTAGTAGTCGCCGTGCGACAGGCACAGGCCCGCCTCGCCCAGCGCCTCCGCCGTCCGCGCCGGGGTCAGGCCGGCCACCCGGAACGACACCGTCGGGCAGCGCCGGGCCGGAGCGCCGTACACGGTCACGAACGACCTGTCGGCGAGCCCGGCGAGCAGTCGGTCGAATACCGCCTCCTCGTGCGCCTGCGCGGCGGCCAGCCCGGCGCGTACCCGCTCGCGCCGGTCGCCGGTCGCCGCCGGGTCCAGACCGGCCAGGTGGTCCACCGCGGCGGTCACGCCGGCCAGCAGCGGGAAGCTCGGCGTGCCGTACTCGAACCGGTCCGGCACACCGTCGGCGGAGGGGACCAGCTTCGCCGGGCGCAGCGCCGCCCAGCGCGCCGGGTCGGCGACCATCGCCGCCAGGTGCGGACCGGACCACTTGTACGCGCTCGTCACCAGGAAGTCCGCGCCGAGCGAGGCCAGGTCGGTCGGGCCGTGCGGCACCGAGTGCACGCCGTCCACGCAGACCAGCGCGCCGGCGGCGTGCGCGGTCTTGGCGATCGCCGTCACGTCCGGCACGGTGCCGCTCGCGTTGCTGCCGGCGGTCACCGCCACCAGCCGGGTGCGCTCGGTGACCAGGTCGGCGTACTGGCCGGCGGGCAGCTCACCGGTCGCCGGGTCGAACCCGGCCCAGCGCACGGTGGCGCCGGCCGCCTGCGCGGCCTGCACCCACGGGCGGACGTTCGCGTCGTGGTCCAGCCGGGAGACCACCACCTCGTCGCCCGGACGCCAGCCGGCGCCGAGCGTCCGGGCCAGCGTGTACGTCAGCGCGGTGGCGCTCGGCCCGAGCACCACGCCGGACGGCTGCGCGCCGAGCAGGTCGGCGACCGCGGCCCGTGCCCCGGCGACCAGATCCAGCGCCCGGCGGCCGGGGAGGAAGGCGGCGCTGCGGTTGCCCGTCGCGGCGCGCATCGCCCCGGCCACCGCCTCGACGACAGCGGCGGCGGTCTGGGTGCCCCCGGCGCCGTCGAAGTGGGCGAATCCCTCGCCCAGGGCAGGGTAGGCGGCCCGGACCCGGGCGACGTCGAAAGCCATTCCGGCACCCTAGCGCGCACCCGGACCCCCCGCCCGGCGTGGCCGCCCCGCGCCCGCCTGCGCGGGGCGCGGTGGCGCACGCCGCCTATCCTTGGGCGGGTGACGACCCGACGCGCCACCTCCGCCCCCGCCCGCCGCGCCGCCGGTCTGCTCGCCGGCCTCGCCCTCGGCGCCGCTCTGCTCGCCGGATGCAGCTCCGAGGGTGCCGAGACCGACTGCGGCCTCGACGCCTGCACGGTCACCTTCGACCGCGGCGTGGAGGCCAGTGCCCGGATCCTCGGCGTCGAGGCGAAGCTGATCGGCGCCGACGGCGACCAGGTCACCGTCGAGGTCGCCGGGGAACAGCTCTCGCTCACCGTGGGCCAGCAGGCCACCGAGGTCGCCGGCTTCCAGGTCAGCCTGGACAGCGTCTCCGACCAGCAGGTCGTGCTGCGGGTGGCCAGCGACCTCAACGGCTGATCCGTTTCGGCCGTCCCTCCCGGCGGAGACGTTTGGAGAATCTCCCGCCGGGAGATTGAGGGCTCATGTCTCTCACCCGGAACGCCGGAGCCACCGCCGCGCAGGCCAAGAACAGCCGGTGGCTCGAACTGTTGACCCGCGTCGGTTTCATCGGATACGGAATCGTGCACCTTCTCTTCGCCTGGCTTGCGTTGCAGATCGCCTTCGGCAACTCGGGCGAGGAGGGAAACCAGAACGGCGCGCTGCGCACCCTCGGTGAACAGCCGCTCGGGAAGTTCGTCCTGATCGCGGTGGCGGTCGGCCTGTTCGCCATGGCGATCTGGCAGGCCTTCCAGGCGGCCATCGGCCACGTGTCCAAGACCGGCAAGGAACGGCTCTTCGAGCGCATCGCCTCGGTGGTCCGCGTCGTCGTCTTCGTCTGGCTGGGCTGGACCGCGATCAAGGTGGTCCAGGACGCCAGCGCCAACGCCTCGAACCGGCAGGAGCAGCTCTCCGAGAAGCTGATGGCCTCCGACGGCGGCCGCTGGCTGGTCGGCCTGGCCGGTCTGGTGCTGGCCGCGGTCGGCATCGGCATGGTGATCTACGGCCTGAAGAAGAAGTTCGAGCGCAACCTCAAGACCGGCGAGATGAGCCCGAAGACCCGGCAGCTCACCCGTCGTCTCGGCATGGCCGGGTACGCCGCCCGGGGCTCCGTGTTCGCCATCACCGGCCTGCTGATCGTGGTCGCCGCGGTGAACTACGACCCGGAGAAGGCGCGTGGCCTCGACGCCGCCCTGCGGACGCTGCGCGACCAGCCGTACGGGCCGTGGCTGCTGGCGGTCATGGCGCTCGGCATCGCCGCGTTCGGTGTGTACTGCTTCTTCCAGTCCCGGTTCCGCAAGGTCTGATCCTGGTCGATACCCGGGCCGCCGGGCACGATTGGGCCTTTGCCCGATTGCCGCCCGGGCGGAGGGAGAGAGAGTTCGTGCAGAGTTACGTCATGACCATCGCCGCCGCGCTCGCCGCGGCGGCGATGGCGTTGGTGCTGGCCCAGGTGGTGCACCGGGTCACCCGCCGCCTCGGCCGCCGGTCGCTGCTGATGACCGAGCTGACCGAGCACGCGCACCGCGCGTTCCAGGTCGCGCTCACCGTGGCCGCGGTGCAGTTCGCGGTCCGGTTCACCACCGGCTACGCGGTCGGCAGCCCGTGGCGGCAGTTCGTCCTCCACACGCTGGTGCTGGCGACGATCGCCGCCACCGCGTGGCTGGTGGCCGCGCTGCTGGTGGTGGCGGAGGACACCGCGCTGGCCCGGTTCCGGGTCGACGTGCCGAACAACAGGCACGCCCGCCGCGTGCGTACCCAGGTGGTGCTGCTGCGACGGCTCACCATCGCGGTGATCGTGATCCTCACGGTCGGCGTGATGCTGATGACGTTCCCGGCCGTACGCGGCATCGGCGCCGGTGTGCTCACCTCAGCCGGTGTGATCGCCGCGGTCGCCGCGCTGGCCGCGCAGAGCCTGCTCGGCAACGTCTTCGCCGGTCTCCAGCTCGCGTTCAGCGACGCGGTACGCCTGGACGACGTGGTGGTGGTCGAGGGGGAGTGGGGCCGGATCGAGGAGCTGACGCTCAGCTACGTGGTGGTGCAGGTCTGGGACGACCGCCGGCTGATCCTGCCCACCTCGTACTTCACCAGCCGGCCGTTCCAGAACTGGACCCGTACCGAGGCGGCCGTGCTCGGCACCGCCGAGTTCGACCTGGACTGGGCCATTCCGGTGCAGGCGATGCGGGAGGAACTGCGCCGCCTGTGCGAGGGCACCGAGCTGTGGGACGGGCGGGTCTGCGTCCTCCAGGTGACCGACGCGACCGGCGGCCTGGTCAAGGTCCGCGCGCTGGTCAGCGCCGCCGACGCGGGCAGCCTGTGGGATCTGCGCTGCCTGGTCCGGGAGCACCTGGTGACCTGGGTACGCGACCAGCGCCCGACCGCCCTGCCCCGGCTGCGCGCCGAGGTCGGCGACGCCACCGGCCCGCTGCCCTGGCAGGCGGTGCAGCCGCGCCGCCCGGTACGCCGCGCGGCCGACACCGAGGCGCCCGACGACGCGCGGGTCTTCGGCGGCAGCGACGACGGCGAGGCCCGCAGCGAGGTGTTCGTGGGCCGGGAGGAGCACGCCGAGGCGCGCCGCTGATCCCGCGCCCCCGATCGGACCCCCGGCCGCCAACGGCGCCGGGGTTCGGCGCGTACGGGCGGCTTTCGCGCCGGACGGGTTTGGCCGGGCGGTTGCGGGGGACGTGGTGCGCACGCCCCGGATCCGGTGCCCGGCACCGGGTCGCGGCGGCGCGCGGCCGGGCGGACCGGCCGCGCCGCGCAGGATTGACGGGCGGCGACTCCGGGCATACAGCGCGGTGATGACGAAAGGAGGACAGCATGGCTGACGTCGCGAGTCGCAGCACGTCGCGGACCGGGAGCGAGCCGTCCACCGCCGAACTGGTACAGCGCGCCACCGAGCAGGTCACCCGCCTGGTGCGGGACGAGCTGGCCCTGGCCCGTGCGGAGCTGACCCAGAAGGGCAAGCACGCCGGGATCGGGATCGGTCTGTTCGGCGGTGGTGGGGTGATGGCGCTCTACGGCGCCGGCGCCCTGGTCGCCACCGTGATCCTGCTGCTGGCGCTTGTCATGCCGGCGTGGCTGGCCGCCCTCATCGTGGCGGTGGCGCTGTTCCTGCTCGCCGGGATCCTGGCGCTGGTGGGCAAGAAGCAGGTCAGCCGTGCCGTCCCGCCGGTGCCGGAGGCGGCGGTCCGCAGCGTTCGGGCGGACGTCGACACGGTCACCGCCGCGGTGAAGGACGGGAGGCGGGCATGACCGGTAACGGGACCGGGGACGTGGCGGCGCTCCGGGAGGAGATCCGCCGGACCCGGGTGGAACTCGGTGAGACGATGGAGCTGCTCGCGGCCAGGGCCGATCCGAAGGCGCTGGTGCGGCACTCCGCCGAGCAGGCGAAGGCGCGGATGCGTGAGCAGGCGTCGCTGACCGCGGCCCGGATGCGCGGGCGGGCGGCCGAGCGGGCCCGGCTGGTCCGGGCACAGGCGTACGAGAAGAGCGAGGCGGTCGGGCGCAACCCGTTGCCGTGGGCGGCCATCGCGGCCGGCGCGCTGGTGACCGCGGTGGTGCTGGTGATCGTCCGAGGGAGGCACAGGTGAGCGGGAAGATCGGCAAGGTGGCGTACCGGCCGGTGGGGGTGCTGCTCGGCTTGGCCGCCGGTGCCGTCGCCGGGGCGATCTTCCGCCAGGTCTGGAAGGTGACGGCGGGCGACGGCGAGGCGCCGAGCGCCACCGACGAGGACCGTGGCTGGGGCGAGGTGCTCGCCGCCGCGGCCCTGCAGGGTGCCATCTTCTCGGCGGTGCGGGCCGCCGTCGACCGGGGTGGAGCGGTCGGCGTACGCCGGCTGACCGGTCACTGGCCGGACTGACGAGAAGGCCGGAAAGGCCCCTTTCCCGAGCGCGGGAAAGGGGCCTTTCGCATGGCTCCGGCGGGGCCGCGCAGGGCCGCCCGCGCGACCTTCAGGTCACATGTCGGAGAATTTCGTCCGCTAGGCTGTGCGAAGTTTTTGCGTACGTGGTTTGCTGTCTCACGCTGTTGAGAGACGCGTGGGTTGAGAGAAGTCTCCTGCATTGGGGGCCGCCTCAGGCGCCGCTGCTCGAAAACGGCCAATCGGCCGCACGGCGTGCTCGGCCGCCAGTTTTAGAAGGAGATACACATGGCGCAGGGAACCGTGAAGTGGTTCAACGCTGACAAGGGCTTCGGCTTCATCACCGTCGACGGCGGGGGTGCTGACGTGTTCGTCCACTTCTCGGCCATCCAGACCAGCGGCTACCGCACGCTGGAGGAGAACCAGCGGGTGGAGTTCGAGATCGCCCAGGGTCAGAAGGGTCCGCAGGCCGAGCAGGTCCGCCCCATCTGAGCTGACCGCACCGGCCACGCCGGCCGGTGCCGGAAGCCCCGCATCCCGTACGGGAGGCGGGGCTTCACCGTGTCCGGCCCCTCAGCGACGCCGCGCCCGCATGCCCCACCAGAGCCCGGCCAGTCCGAACAGGACGAGCACCGGGCCGGCCAGCGCCCAGATCCGCTGGTCGCTCAGCACGCTGCCCTCGACGTAGCCGAGGCCCAGCACCGTCCACAGCGCACCGAGCACCACGGCGAGCAGCCCCAGGGTGAGCCGGAACCAACCCCTCATCGTTCCCCCTCCGACGACAGTCCCGCTCCAGCATGCCCGCCGCCGCGGCCACCCGCCGCCGCCGCGCCGACCGGCCGGCTCACCACCGTTCGTGTACCTGCGGGCGGATCAGCTCGTCGTAGGTGGCCCGCACCGCGGTCAGCTCCACCTCGGTCAGTGCCGGCTGCCCGGCCGCCTCGGCGTTGCGCCGTGCCTGCTCGGGGGAGCGGGCGCCGGGGATCACCACAGTCACGCCGGGCTGGTCGAGGATCCACCGCAGCGCGAACTGCGCCATCGTGCGGTCGTCGCCGACCAGCGGCGCGAGCCGGCGCACCGCGGCCAGGCCGCTGTCGTAGTCGACGCCGGAGAACGTCTCGCCCACGTCGAACGACTCGCCGTGCCGGTTGAACGTGCGGTGGTCGTTCGCCGGGAACGTGGTGTTCTCGTCGTACCGCCCGGAGAGCAGGCCGCTCGCCAGCGGCACCCGGGCGATGATCCCGACCCCGGCGGCAGCGGCGGCGGGTAGCACCTGCTCCAGCGGCTTGTGCCGGACCGCGTTGAGGATGATCTGCACGCTGGCCACACCGGGCCGGGCGATGGCGGTCAGCGCCTGGTCGCAGGTCTCCACGCTGACGCCGTATCCGGCCACGCGGCCCTCGTCGACGAGTGTGTCGAGCGCGTCGAAGACCCGGTCGTCGGCGAAGACGGCGGTGGGCGGACAGTGCAACTGCACCAGGTCGAGCGTGTCGACGCCGAGGTTGGCCCGGGACCGGTCGGTCCAGGCCCGGAAGTTGCCGAGGGTGTACGCCTCCGGCGTCTGCTCCACCCGGCGGCCCATCTTGGTGGCGACGGTGAGCCCGTGCCCGGAGCGGGAGCGCAGGAACCGGCCGATCAGCGCCTCGCTGCGGCCGTCGCCGTACACGTCGGCGGTGTCCAGGAAGGTGACGCCCGCGTCGACGGCGGCGGCGAGCACGGCGAGCGCGTCGTCCTCGCTTACCTCGCCCCAGTCCGCGCCGAGCTGCCAGGCGCCGAGTCCGATGATGCCGACGTGCCGGCCGAGCCGGTCGAAGCTGCGCTGTTCCACCCGGTCGAGCCTAGTGAGCGGGTTGCCGTGGCGCGCGCCGGGCCGTACCGTCTAACAAGACGTACGTACGGTTTGGAGGTTGTCATGTGGGATCCGCGCACCTACCTGCGCTACGGCGACGAGCGCTCCCGGCCGTTCCACGACCTGCTGGCCCGTGTCGGCGCCGAGCACCCCCGCGCCGTGGTCGACCTCGGCTGCGGCCCCGGCACCCTCACCGCCACGCTCGCCGGCCGCTGGCCCGGCAGCCGGGTCACCGGCCTCGACTCCTCCCCGGAGATGATCGCCCGGGCGACCGCCGAGGGCGGCCCGGTCACGTACGCCGTCGCCGACGCCCGCGACTGGCGGCCCGAGCCCGACGTGGACGTGCTGGTCGGCAACGCCGTGCTCCAGTGGGTGCCGGAACACCGCGACCTGCTCCGCCGCTGGGCGGGCGCCCTCCCGGCGGGCGCCTGGATGGCGTTCCAGGTGCCAGGCAACTTCGACGCGCCGTCGCACCGGCTGCTGCGCTCCGTCGCCGCCCAGGACCGGTGGCGCGACGCGCTCACCGGCAAGCTGCGCGAGGCGCCCGTCGACGAGCCGGTCGGCTACGCCACGCTGCTGACCGGCGCGGGCTGCGCGGTGGACGCCTGGGAGACTACGTACGTGCATCTGCTGCCCGCCACCGGCGCCGACCACCCGGTGCTGGCCTGGATGGAGGGCACCGCGCTGCGCCCGGTCCGCGCCGCGCTGGACGCCGCCGGCTGGGCCGCCTTCCGCGCCGAGCTGGGGGTACGGCTCGCGCAGGCGTACCCGGTGCGGCAGGGTCAGGTGTACTTCCCGTTCCGCCGGATCTTCATGGTGGCCCGTACCGGCGCCCGCGTAGAGGAGAACTCGTGACCGACCTGCCCACCTTCATCGCCGGACTGCCCAAGGTGGAGCTGCACGTGCACCACGTCGGCTCGGCCTCGCCCCGGATCGTCGCCGAGCTGGCCGCCCGGCACGAGGGGTGCAGTCCCGTCCCGGCCGACCCGGAGGCGCTCGCCGACTACTTCGCGTTCCGCGACTTCGCCCACTTCGTCGAGGTCTACCTCAGCGTGGTGGATCTGATCCGCGACGCCGACGACGTCTGGCTGCTCACCCACGAGGTGGCCCGGGAACTGGCCCGCCAGCAGGTCCGGTACGCCGAGCTGACCGTGACGCCGTACTCGCACGTCAACCGCGGCATCCCGGCGCCCGCGTTCTGCGAGGCGATCGAGGACGCCCGCAAGCGCGCCGAGGCCGACTTCGGCATCGCGCTGCGCTGGTGCTTCGACATCCCCGGCGAGGCCGGCCTGCCCGCCGCCGAACAGACGCTGCGGATCGCGCTCGACGAACGACCCGACGGGCTGATCAGCTTCGGCCTCGGCGGGCCCGAAATCGGGGTGCCCCGGCCGCAGTTCAAGCCGTACTTCGACCAGGCCCGGGCGGCCGGGCTGCGCTCGGTGCCGCACGCCGGCGAGACCACCGGCCCGGAGACGATCTGGGACGCGCTGCGCGAACTGGGCGCCGAGCGGATCGGCCACGGCATCTCCGCCGCGCAGGACCCGGCGCTGCTGACCTACCTCGCCGAGCGGCGGATCCCGCTGGAGATCGCCCCGACCTCCAACGTGCGCACGCGTGCCGTACCGAGCCTGGACGCGCACCCGCTGCCCCGGCTGGTCGAGGCCGGCGTGCCGGTCAGCATCAACTCCGACGACCCGCCGATGTTCGGCACCACGCTCAACGACGAGTACGCGGTGGCCGCCCGGCTGCTGCGACTCGGGCCGGACGGGGTCGCCGCGCTGGCACGCGACGCGGTCGCGGCGGCGTTCCTGGCGCCGGCCGAGCAGGCCCGGATCACCGCCGAGATCGACGCGTACCTGGCGAGCGCGGCACGCTGAGGCGCCGCGCGGTCAGCAGCATCGCCGTCAGCGCGGTGAGTGCGGCGGCATGACCGGGCCCGGCGGGCGCCGGCCGGTGGCATGACGGTCACCTCACGCCCGGGATCGACGGGGAGAGCGCGCGCGACGGGAGCGAGGTGTGGGGGGACCGGACTCCCGCCGCGCGCATGATCCGTCGGCCGAAAGGTCTTACGGGGCGTCCCGGCCGACGGAACTGATGGGTTCTGTCAGCGATCCTGGCAGTTCACGCCGGTTTCGCGGCCGCCGTTAAACCACCCTTAAGGAGAACTTGCGCCCGTGCACAGCCACGGGTCAGCGCGGGCGCGGCCAGCGCCGCCCGGGACGCGGCTCGCGTACCTCCCGGGCCATCCGCCCGACCAGCCCGAACCGGTTCACCGGCCGGGGCGCGGCGTCCGGGTCGGCCAGCAGCATCACCACGCTCGCCCC
Source organism: Micromonospora sp. WMMB482 (assembly GCF_019038635.1). Lineage (NCBI taxonomy): Bacteria > Bacillati > Actinomycetota > Actinomycetes > Micromonosporales > Micromonosporaceae > Micromonospora > Micromonospora sp. WMMB482. The sequence continues at coordinate 4,577,205 of NZ_JAHOPD010000020.1, forward strand.
GCCGAGGCGGGCCCGGTCGATGCTCACCGAACCGCTCGCCTGCAATGCGACCCGCTTGGCGATGTCCAGCCCGAGCCCGGTGGACCCCTTGTCGCTCTCGCCCCGGCGCAACGCCCGGTCCGGGTCGGCGATGCCCGGCCCGGCGTCGTCGATGCGGATCGCCACCCAGCCGTCCCGGCGGCTCACCGCCACCTCGAACGCGGTGCCCTGCGGCGTGTACCGGAACACGTTGCCGATCACCGCGTCCAGCGCGGCGGCCAGCTCGGCGCGGGGCACCGGCGCCGGGATCCGCAACTGCGCCCCGACCACCCGGTGCGGCCGGTTCTGGTCACCCGCCAGCGCCGACCAGAAGACCATCCGGTCCCGGACCACCTCGCTCACGTCGCACGACGACGGCGCCGTCTCCTGGGCCACCGCCTTGCGGGTCGTCTTGATGAGCTGGTCGACCTCGCCCTCCAGCGTGACGATCGCCTGCCGGATCCGCCGGATGCCGCGCCGCCGGTCCAGCTCCGCCTCGCTGAACGTGCCGATGCTCGTGTCGTCGGACTCCAGCGCCTCGGCGTCCAGCCGCAGCGCGGTCAGCGGCGTACGCAGCCGGTGCGACAGGTCGGCGACCAGTTCGTGCTCGTCGGCCCGCAGCGCCACCAGCCGTTCGGTCATCCGGTTGAACGCGTGCCCGGCCTCGGCCAGCTCACGCGGGCCGGTCGGCTCGACCCGTACCCCCAGCTCGCCGTCGCCCACCGCGAGCGCCGCCTTGACCAGGTCGCCGGTGGCGTCCACGGCCCGGGCCGCCACCCGGTCGACCACTGCGACCGCCGCGCCGACCAGCGCCAGGCCGATCGCGAGCAGCAGCAGCCACCGTCCGCCGCCGCCGGAGTCGAGCACCTCGTCGGGGACGAACACCTCCACCACGGCGACCCGGTCACCGAGCACCACCGGGTCCAGCCGTAGCACCCCGCCGTCCACCTCGGTCACCACCGACCGCCGCTGCGCGGCGGCGTCGGCCAGCACCTGCGGGTCGGCGCGCCCGGCCGACTCGTCGGCGCCGACGCCGTGCACGACCGGGCGCAGGGCCGGATCGTCGCCGGCCGCGGCGGCCACCGCCCGTTCGATGGTCGCGGTGTCGGTGCTGACCGCCAGGGCGCCGGTCACCAGCGCGGCCCGGCGGGCGGCGTCGGCCAGCTCCGCCTCCCGGGTCCGGTCGGCGAGGGTGAACCCGAGCGGGACGAGGAAGGCGAGCGCGATCAGGCCGCACAGGCCGGCGGTGAGCCCGGCGAGCGTGAGCCTCAGTCCGGCGCCACCAGCCGGAAGCCGACCCCCCGCACGGTGCGCAGGTAGCGCGGCTTCGCCGCGGACTCGCCCATTTTGCGGCGGAGCCAGTACAGATGAACGTCGATGGTCTGGTCCTCGCCGACCGATGGCTGCCGCCATACCTCCTCCAAGAGTTCCCGCCGGGACACTACCCGGCCGGGACGCGCGGCGAGATACGCCAGCAGGTCGAATTCCTTACGGGTCAGGGCCAGCGCCTCCCCGTCCAGCACCGCGCTGCGCTCGCCCACGTCGACCCGCAGGCCGCCGACCGTGTGCACGGCCGGTGCCACGGTGCGGCTGGCCCGGCCGGCCCGGCGCAGCACAGTGGTGATCCGGGCGTCCAGGTGCGCCCCGGTGAACGGCTTGACCATGTAGTCGTCCGCGCCGGCGCGCAGCAGCCGTACCACCGACTGCTCGTCGTCGCGGGCGGTCGCGATGATGATCGGCACGTCGGTGATGCCGCGCAGCATGCGCAGCGCGTCCGAGCCGTCCAGGTCGGGCAGGCCGAGGTCGAGCACCACCAGATCCGGTGTCTCCGCGGCGACCCGGCGCAGCGCGTCCAGCGCGGTGCCGACGGCGTGCACCGCGTGTCCCCGGTCGGTCAGCGACCGCAGCATGGCGCCGCGCACGACGTGGTCGTCTTCGACCAGCAGGACGGTTGCCACGTCAGCACCGTACTCGGCATGGCAAGCCGGTCGCGTTGCGGCGGTCCGGCCAACCGGGCAAGCTGGGACGGCGATGACGTTCACGCTCTTCCCCGACACCCGCCTCACGCTCGCCCGCGACGCGCTGGCCGGCCTGTCGGTGGGCGACGCCCTCGGCTCCCGGTTCTTCGTTCCCGGCGGCACGGTCGCCCCGTGGTCGGATGCGTTGCCGCCGGGCCCGTGGCTGTGGAGCGACGACACGGAGATGGCCTGTTCCGTGCTCGACGTGCTCGCCAGGCACGGCCGGATCGAGCCCGACGTCCTCGCGCTCGCCTTCGCCGCGCACTACGACCCGGCCCGCCGCTACGGCGCGGGCGCGGTCGAGCTGCTGGAACTCATCCGGGCGGGCACGCCCTGGCCGGTGGCCGCCGCGTCCGCGTTCGACGGGCAGGGCTCCTGCGGCAACGGCGCCGCGATGCGTGTCGCACCGCTCGGCGCCTGGCACGCCGACTCCGCCCGGCGCGCCGCCGAGCAGGCCCGCGCCTCCGCCGAGGTGACCCACGCCCACCCGGAGGGCGTGGCCGGCGCGGTCGCGGTCGCGGTGGCCGCCTCGCTCGCCGCCCGCGCCCGCCTCGACGGCGACCGGCCCGACCCGGCCCGGCTGCTCACCGCCGTCGCCGGGGCGCTCGACCCGGCCGGTGAGGTGCACCGGGGGGTACGCCGGGCCGCCGCGCTGCTCGGTCACTCCGTCGCCGAGGCGGCCGACGCGCTCGGCAACGGCTCGCGGGTCACCGCGCAGGACACCGTGCCGTTCACGCTCTGGGTCGCCGCCACGCTGCTGCACGACTACCCCGCCGCCATCCGTGCCTGCGTGGAGGCGGGTGGCGACGTGGACACCACTGCCGCGATCGTGGGCGGGATCGTGGCCGCGTACACCGGGGTCGGCGCGGCGGGCGGCGTGCCGGAGGGCTGGCTGACCGCCCGCGAGCCACTGCCCGGCTGGCTCCCCACCCCCGCCTGACCGCCCGACCTCCCTCGCCGGCCGTGGTCGTGGGTGCGCGCGCCAGTTCGGGGAAGTGGCGGGGTCGGCGGGGGAGGGATGCAGCCACCTCGGCGAGGTGGAGTCGATCATGCGTTCCGGCGCGCACCACCAGCGGGGACGGGCTCGTCGGGGGAAGGGCTGTCGTCGTGCGGGAGGGTCATGGTGTCGCGTCGACGGCGGCTGAGCAGCCAGCCGATCGCGGCGCCACCGGCCAGCCCGGCGAGCAGGCCGCCGCCGAGCAGCAGGTCCGCGCTCGGCCCGTCGTCGGCCGCCGGTGCCGCGCCGCCCGCCGCACCGCCCTGCGCCCCACCGGCCGCGCCGGGGCCGCCCGCCGCGCCGTGACCGCCGTGCGCGCCGCCGTTCGTACCGGCGCCGCCGTCGTGCGTCACGGTGCCGGGCAGCGGCGGCAGCAGCTCGACCGTCGGCGCGGGGTGCGCGCCACCCGCCGGGTCCGCCCACCGGACCACAGTGCCGTCGTCGTACGTCTGCAGGACGGTGAACGTCAGCCGGTCGGTGGCGGGCATCGGTCCCATGCCCAGCGGCAGCCGGGCCGGCCCGGTGCCGGTGCCGGGCATCCGCAGCCAGCTCACCGAGTGGGTCACCTGGTTCAGTTCGGACGCATGCATGCCGGGGATCGGCTGGTCGAGCGTGCGGGTGGTGATGGTCGGCGCCCAGTCCGGCACCGACAGCGGGTACACCTCGCCGATCGGGGCGTCCGCGGGCATCGTCAGCTCGATCCTGGTGGTGCGGCTGCCCGGCCGGTCCGCCGGCACCACCACCGACAGTTGGATCGCGTCGCCCTGGCGTACCTGGGCGGGCGAGGTCGTGACTGTCACACCGGCCGCGTTCGCCGCGCCCGGCCAGCCCACCGCCCCGGCGAGTACGGCCGCCAGCAGCGCCGCCGCCCACCGGCCCTGACGGGTCATCCTCATGGTCGTCCCCATCCCTCTCGACTGGGGCCGGCACCGGCTCCGGCCCCACCGGGTAGTTCGGGCGGCCGGGCGAAAAGGTTCAACACCGCACGGAACTCGTCGGAGACGGGCACCGGCGTCGGCGGCGGTCCGGGTCCGGGCGACCGATAGCATCGCAGGGGCCGTTCACCGGCCCTTCCGTACCGTCGACGACAGGAGTCACCGTGTCCGCACCCCGTACCCCCGTCGTGGCCGACCCCGTCGTCGTCGCCGCCGGGACCACGGCGGCCGACGCGGTGGCCGCGGCCGGCCTGCCGATGAGCGGGCCGAAGGCGATCGTGGTGGTCCGCGACCCGCAGGGCCAGCTCCGCGACCTGGACTGGCGTCCGGCCGAGGACGTCGCGGTCGAGCCGGTCACCCTGAACAGTCCGGACGGGCTGAACGTGCTGCGTCACTCCACCGCCCACGTGCTGGCCCAGGCGGTGCAGGACGTCTTCCCGGACGCGAAGCTCGGCATCGGCCCGCCGATCGAGAACGGCTTCTACTACGACTTCGGCGTCGACAAGCCGTTCCAGCCGGACGACCTGGCCAAGCTCGAGAAGCGCATGCAGGAGATCGTCAAGTCCGGCCAGCGGTTCCGCCGCCGCCGGTTCGCCGACCTGGACGAGGCCCGGGCCGAGCTGGCCGCCGAGCCGTTCAAGCTGGAGCTGATCGAGGTCAAGGGGGAGGGGCTGGACTCCTCCGAGGTGATGGAGGTGGGCGGCGGCGAGCTGACCATCTACGACAACCTCGCCGCTAACGAGGACAAGGTCTGCTGGTCCGACCTGTGCCGCGGCCCGCATCTGCCGAACACCCGGCTGATCGGCGCGTTCAAGCTGATGCGCTCCGCCGCCGCGTACTGGCGCGGGTCGGAGCGCAACCCGCAGCTCCAGCGCGTGTACGGCACCGCCTGGCCGACCCGGGACGAGCTGAAGGCGTACCTGAAGCTGCTGGAGGAGGCCGCCCGCCGCGACCACCGCAAGCTCGGCGCGGACCTCGACCTGTTCAGCTTCCCCGACGAGATCGGCTCCGGCCTGCCCGTCTTCCACCCCAAGGGCGGCGTGCTCAAGCGGGTGATGGAGGACTACGTCCGGGCGCGCCACATCGAGGAGGGCTTCGACTACGTCGGCACGCCGCACATCTCCAAGGAAGGTCTCTTCCACACCTCGGGACACCTGCCCTACTACAAGGACACGATGTTCCCGCCGATGGAGATGGAGGGCAGCGACTACTACCTCAAGGCCATGAACTGCCCGATGCACAACCTGATCTACCGGTCGCGCGGGCGGTCCTACCGGCAGCTGCCGCTGCGGCTGTTCGAGTTCGGCTCGGTCTACCGGTACGAGAAGTCGGGCGTGATCCACGGGCTGACCCGGGTGCGCGGTTTCACCCAGGACGACTCGCACTCCTACTGCACGAAGGAGCAGGCGCCGGCCGAGATCAAGCACCTGCTCGGCTTCGTGCTCAGCCTGCTGCGTGACTTCGGCATCGACGACTTCTACCTGGAGCTGTCGACCCGCGACGACTCCCGCCCGGACAAGTTCGTCGGCACCGACGCCGACTGGGCGACCGCCACCGCCGTGCTGGAACAGTGCGCGCTGGAGACCGGCCTGGAGCTGGTGCCGGACCCGGGCGGCGCGGCGTTCTACGGCCCGAAGATCTCCGTGCAGGCCAAGGACGCCATCGGCCGGACCTGGCAGATGTCGACCATTCAGTACGACTTCAACCAGCCCAAGGGCTTCGGGCTGGAGTACCAGGCCGCCGACGGCACCCGGCAGCAGCCGGTGATGATCCACTGCGCGAAGTTCGGGTCGATCGAGCGGTTCATCGGCGTGCTCACCGAGCACTACGCGGGCGCGTTCCCGGCCTGGCTGGCGCCGGTGCAGGTGGTCGGCATCCCGATCCGTGACGAGCACGGCGACTACCTGGTCGACTTCGCCGCGACGCTGCGCCGGCACGGCATCCGCGCCGAGGTCGACCTGGGCGACGACCGGATGCAGAAGAAGATCCGCAACGCGCAGCAGCAGAAGATCCCGTTCATGGTGATCGCCGGGGACGACGACGTGGCCGCCGGCACCGTCTCGTTCCGCTACCGGGACGGCTCGCAGCGCAACGGGGTACCTGTCGACGAGGCGGTGGCGCACGTCCGCGAGGTGGTGGAGTCGCGCACCAACGCCGGTCCCACCGCCACCGCCGCCGAGTAGACGGTCCGCCGAACCGCGCCGCCGGGCGGCGGCGCGGTTCGGCGGTGTTCCGGCCCGGATCGTAGGATCGCCTGTGTGACAGGGGCGGAGCGGGACACCGGGTACGGCGGCGACGACGGTCTGGCGGACGGGCTGGACCGGCTCTGGACGCCGCACCGGATGACCTACATCTCCGGCGAGGACCGTCCCGAGGGCGGCTACGAGAAGCCGGCCGGCTGCCCGTTCTGCCGGGCTCCCGGGCTGCCGGCCGAGGAGAGCCTGGTGGTGGCCCGCGGTGAGCACGTCTTCGCGGTGCTCAACCTCTACCCGTACAACCCCGGCCACCTGCTGGTCTGCCCCTACCGGCACGTGGCCGACTACACCGAGCTGGACGAGCCGGAGACGGTCGAGCTGGCCGCGTTCACCAAGGCCGCCATGCGGGTGGTCCGGCACGTCTCCAGCGCGCACGGCTTCAACCTGGGCATGAACCAGGGCGGCGTGGCCGGCGCGGGCATCGCCGCGCACCTGCACCAGCACGTGGTGCCGCGCTGGGGCGGCGACGCCAACTTCATGCCGGTGATCGGCCGGACGAAGGTGCTGCCGCAACTGCTCGCCGACACCCGGGAACTGCTCGCCAAGGCGTGGGCGGCGGCCTGACGGCGGCCCGCCCCGACAGTACGATCTCGCGCATGGCTCTCCTGCACCGCGCGGAACTGCGCCCCTCGAAACTGGAGCTGCTCGTACCCTGGCTGCCCGGGCGGTCCTGGTTCGCCGGTGACGCGGGCGCGGAGGTCACCCGCGTCGCGGCGTACCGGTTCGACGACCCGGCCGGCGAGGTCGGCGTCGAGACGCTGCTCGTGCGCGCCGGTGACGGGCCGGTGCTCCAGGTGCCGATGACCTACCGCGGCGCGCCGCTGACCGGGGCGGACGACTTCTTCGTGGGCCTCGTCGAGCACTCGGTGCTCGGCCGCCGCTGGGTGTACGACGCCTGCGGCGACCCGGTGTACCCGCCGCTGCTGGCCGCCGCCGTGCTCGCCGACGCCGGGCAGGCCGAGGAGTACTTCGAGGTCGACGGGAAGCGCGAGGTACGTCCGGCGAGCATGACGCTGACGGGTAGCCGGACCGGCCGCCCGGTGCCGACCGGTCCGGCTTCGGCTGGTCCGGTGTCGGCTGGTTCGGTTTGGACCGGCTCGGGTGACGGCGGCGTGACGGTGGTCCGGGTGGGGGCCGTCGAGCTTGCGGTGGTCCGGCGGCCCGCACCGGCCGAGGTGCCGGGCTCCGGCGGGCTCACCGGCTCCTGGCCGGGCCAGGACGAGCCGGTGCTGCTGGCGTACGCCCGTTGACGGCTCGCCCGGTAGCGGCGTTCCTCCTCGGAGGCCGGATCGAAGGGGCGACCTCGGACTGATATACCTCAGAGGTATATTCATGACTCTCAGGCATATCGCCTTCACCGCGACTGTGCGCCGCCTCGCGTCACGCGGCGTGATCGCGATCGGGCTCCTCAGCGACGAACCGGCCCGCGGTCGCCGGTGAGGTGACAGGATGCGGCGGTGGCACTCGAGAAGCGACGGTTGGGGCGCAGTGGCATCGAGGTGAGCGCCCTCGGCATGGGGTGCTGGGCGATCGGCGGCCCGTGGGCCGAGGGCGCCCGGCCGCTGGGCTGGGGCCGGGTCGACGACGACGAGTCGGTACGCGCCGTCCGCCGCGCGCTGGACCTCGGCGTCACGCTGTTCGACACCGCCGACACGTACGGCGCCGGGCACGGCGAGCGGGTGCTCGGGCGGGCGCTCGCCGGCCGGCGCGACGAGGCGGTGATCGCCACGAAGTTCGGCTACACCTTCGACGAGCGCACCCGGCAGGCCACCGGCGAGAACGCCTCCCCGCACTACCTGCGCCAGGCGGTCACCGGCTCGCTGCGCCGGCTGGGCACCGACCGCATCGACCTCTACCAGCTGCACCTCGGCGACCTGCCGCTGCCCCGGGCCGAGGCACTGATCGGCACGCTCGACGACCTGGTCGACGCCGGCCTGATCCGGGCGTACGGGTGGAGCACCGACCGGGCCGACCGGGCCGCCGCCTTCGCCCAGGTCGCCCGCGGCGCCGCCGCCGTGCAGCATGCGCTGTCGGTGCTCCGGGACGCCCCGGCCATGCTGGACACCTGCGACAAGCACGACCTGGCCGGTCTCGCCCGAGGGCCGCTCGGGATGGGTCTGCTCACCGGTAAGTACACACCGGAGTCCACGCTGCCCCGCGACGACGTACGCGGACTCGGGCCGACCTGGCTGGAATGGTTCCGCAGCGGCCGGCCCGCCCCGGAGTGGCTGCGCCGGGTCGCCGCCGTCCGCGACGCGCTGACCGCCGACGGCCGCACCCTCGCGCAGGGGGCGATCGGGTGGATCTGGGCGCGCAGCGACCGGGCGGTGCCGATCCCCGGTGCCCGGACGGTGGCCCAGGTCGAGGAGAACACGGCCGCGCTGGCCTGGGGCCCGCTCGCGCCGGACCACTTCGCCGAGGTGGAGCGGCAGTTGGCCGCAGTTCGCTCGGCCGCCCTCCGCGACGCCGACCGCCCCCACTGGCCGATGCCCCCCGTCCCCGCCGTCCGCCCCTGACCCGAAGGACGCCCGCCCCTGGCGCGGCCCTCCGTCCCGGGCATTGCTCCCGCTCAGCGAGACGTACCTTCCGCCTACTGAGACGCCAAGAGATCTTGGCCCTCTCGGCGCCGATCTTGCGGTTGTGGCCCTTGAGATGCCCGGAATGCACACCTTGTGGGGGCCGCAAGTGCAAGATCGCGGAGGAGCGGAGGAGCGGAGGAGCGGAGGAGCGGAGGAGCGGAGGGCGGGGGAGGCTAGGTCCGGGCGGGGTGAGGGTCAGCGGGTGGTGGACTCCTTGCGGGCCTGGTCGGCCAGGTGGGCGGGCATGGGCTCGTGGCGGGCGAACTCGCGCCGGAACGTGCCGGTGCCGGCCGTCATCGAGCGCAGTTCTACCGCGTACCGAAGCAGTTCCGTCGCGGGCACCTCGGCGCGGACGAGCGTACGGCCCTCGGCGTCGGGGTCCGGCTCGGTGCCGAGCACCCGGCCGCGCCGTCCGGACAGGTCGCCCATCACCGCGCCGACCGACGAGTCGGGCACCCGGACGGTGATCTCGTCGACCGGCTCCAGCAACGCCGGCTGGCCCTTCTCGGCGGCGTCGCGCAGCGCCAGCGCGCCCGCGGTCTGGAACGCGGCGTCGGAGGAGTCGACGCTGTGCGCCTTGCCGTCGACCAGCGTCACCCGCAGGTCCACCACGGGGTAGCCGGCGACCAGGCCGCGTTCCATCTGCGCCCGTACCCCCTTCTCCACCGACGGGATGTAGTTGTGCGGGACCGCGCCGCCGACCACCCGGTCGACGAACTCGAAACCGGCGCCCCGGGGCAGCGGCTCCACCTCGATGTCGCAGACCGCGTACTGGCCGTGGCCGCCGGACTGCTTGACGTGCCGGCCGTGCCCGCGCGCGGCGGCGGTGAACGTCTCGCGCAGCGGCACCCGGACCGGCTCGGTGTCCAGCTCGACCCCGCCACCGCGCAGCCGGTCGAGCACCACGTCGGCGTGCGCCTCGCCCATGCACCAGAGCACCAGCTGGTGGGTCTCCGGGTTGCGTTCGAGCCGCAGCGTCGGGTCACCGGCGACCAGCCGGGACAGGTTGCGGGCCAGCGCGTCCTCGTCGGCCCGGCTGCGCGCCACGATCGCCACCGGCAGCAGCGGCTCGGGCATCTCCCAGGGCGCGACGAGCAGCGGGTCGTCCTTGGCCGAGATGGTGTCGCCGGTCTCCGCGCTGCCCGACTTGGTGATCGCGCACAGGTCACCGGCGACGCAGGCGGCCACCTCGCGCAGCGTCGCGCCCAGCGGGCTGTAGACGTGACCGACCCGCTCGTCGGCGTCGTGGTCCGGGTGGCCGCGCTCGGCCATGCCGTGTCCGGACACGTGGATCACCTGGTCGGGGCGCAGCGTGCCGGAGAAGACGCGGACCAGCGAGACCCGCCCGACGTGCCGGTCGACAGTCGTCTTGACCACCTCGGCGACGAGTGGGCCGTCCGGGTCGCAGGTCAGCGGCGGGCGGGGCGAGCCGTCCACGCCGGTCACGGCGGGCAGGTCGTGCTCCAGCGGCGACGGGAACGCCGCGACCAGGCCGTCGAGCAGCGCGTCCAGGCCGACGCCGGTCTCCGCGCAGACCGGCACCACGGGGTAGAAGTGGCCGCGGGCGACGGCCGTCTCCAGGTCGGTGATCAGCACCTCGGGGTCGATCTCCTCACCGCCGAGGTAGCGGTCCATCAGGGTCTCGTCCTCGCTCTCCGCGATGATCCCCTCGATCAGCTCGTCGCGGGACTCCTGGATGGCCGGCAGGTGCTCCGGGTCCGGTTCGCGCACCGCCGCCGGCAGCCCGCCGGAGTAGTCGTACACCCGGCGGGTGATCAGCCCCATCAGTCCCGCCACCGACTCGCCGTCGTCGCCGAGCATGGGCAGGTAGAGCGGGAGCACGTTGTCGCCGAAGACGCGCTGGCACAGCGCCACCGCCTCGTCGAAGTCGGCGCGTGGGTGGTCCAGCCGGGAGACGGCCACCGCCCGGGGCATGTCGACGGCGGCGCACTCCTCCCAGAGGGCGGCGGTGGCGGCGTCCATGCCGTCCACGGCGGAGACCACGAACAGGGCCGCGTCGGCGGCGCGCAGCCCGGCGCGCAGCTCGCCGACGAAGTCGCCGTAGCCCGGCGTGTCCAGCAGGTTGACCTTGACGTCGCGGTGCATCAACGGCGCGCAGGCCAGGCTGACCGAGCGCTGCTGGCGTACGGCGGCGGGGTCGTGGTCGCACACGGTGGTGCCGTCGGTGACGGCGCCGGCCCGGCTGATCGTGCCACCGGCGGCCAGCAGCGCCTCGACGAGCGTCGTCTTGCCGGCGCCGGAGTGCCCGACGAGCACCACGTTGCGGACCCTGCCGGGCTCGGTCACCACCGGCGCGCCGCCGGTGACACCCTTCTCGTTCTTCTGCGCCATCGCGGCGCACCTCCCTCAACCGGTGGTGGTGGCGACCGCCGCGGGCGACGGGGGAGCGGACCCGGGACGGGCGCCGCGGCGATATCTTCCGGTGATCTGCTGCTGGACGGGAACGCGGACCGGTGATCCGGTGAACTGGCTCACCTCCTGGCTCGATCTCACACCCGCGGAGGTGCCCGCACAAGGGCCGCCGGGCGGGTCGTACGCCCGGCTGTGTCCCCGGCGATTGCGGGCCGTTATCGTGGGACCGCCATGGCGAAGATCTTCCAAGTGACGGCCCGCGCGGGCATGACCCGCGTCGTGGAGCCGATCGCCCGCACGCTGCTGCGTGCGGGCGTGTCCCCCAACGCGGTCACCGTGACCGGCACCGTCGGCGTGCTCGTCGGCGCGCTCGGCTTCGGCGCGCGCGGCCACCTGGTCGCCGGCGCGCTGATCGTCACGGTCTTCGCCCTCACCGACCTGCTCGACGGCACGATGGCGCGGATGAGCGGCGGGTCCACCCGGTTCGGGGCGTTCCTCGACTCGAGCATGGACCGGGTCGCCGACAGCGCGGTGTTCGGCGCGGTCGCGTTCTGGCTGGCCACCGAGCACGACTACTCGGGCGTGGCGGCGGCGCTGATCTGCCTGGCCGCGGGCGGTCTGGTCTCCTACGTCAAGGCCCGCGCCGAGGGCCTCGGGATGACCTGCAACGTGGGCATCGCCGAGCGCACCGAGCGGCTGCTCATCGTCGGCGTCGGCGGTCTGCTCACCGGCGTCGGTGTCCGTCACGCTCTGGAGATCGCGCTCTGGCTGCTCGCCGCGGTCTCGATCTTCACGGTGGGCCAGCGGATGGCCCACGTCTACCGGCAGGCCCAGCGGGTCGGCGTCGAGTGAACCTCACCGAGGCGGGCTTCGTCGCGGGCTGGCGCCTGGTCCGGGCGCTGCCCCGGTCCGTCGCGGCGGCGGCCTTCCGGGTGGGCGCCGACCGCGCCCACCGCAAGGACGGCGGGGGTACGCGCCGGCTGCGCGCCAACCTGCGCCGGGTGGTCGGCCCGGAGATGCCCGACGCGGAACTGGACGTGCTGGTGCGCGCCGGGCTGCGTTCGTACGCCCGGTACTGGATGGAGGCGTTCCGGCTGCCCGGCCTGAGCCGTACGGAGATCCTCGCCGGGTTCCGCCTCGACGGACAGGAACTGCTCGCCGCCGACGTGGCCGCCGGGCGGGGCGCGGTCGTGGCGCTGCCGCACGCCGGCAACTGGGACGCCGCGGGCGCCTGGGTGGCGGCTACCGGCTGGCCGATGACCACGGTGGCCGAGCGGCTTCCGGACGGCGTCTACGAGCGGTTCGTCGGGTTCCGGGAAGGGCTGGGGATGGAGATCCTGCCCAACCACGGCGGGCCGCGTCCCGCGTTCGACGTGCTGGTGGACCGGCTGCGCACCGGTTACGTGGTGCCCCTGCTCGCCGACCGGGACCTGTCCGCCCGGGGCGTGGAGGTGGACTTCTTCGGCGGCCGGACCCGGATGCCGGCCGGTCCGGCGCTGCTGGCGATCCGGACCGGCGCTCCGCTCTACGTGGCCTCGATGTGGTACGAACCGGACGCGGCGTGCGCATCGATCGAGGGCCCGCTGCCGCTGCCGGATCCGGACAGCGCGCCCCTCGACGAGCGGGTCCGCGCGGTGACGCAGCGGATTGCCGACGGTCTGGCGGCGGGCATCGCCCGGCATCCGCAAGACTGGCACATGTTGCAGCGGATGTGGCTGGACCAGGACCGGGACGGTACGCCCACGTCGGCGGCGCCACCGGCCACCACCGGGACGGTCTAGGGGGGCGCAGTGCGTATCGGCATCGTGTGCCCGTACTCGTTCGACGTGCCGGGCGGCGTGCAGAACCACGTCATGGACCTGGCCGAGGCGCTGCTCGGGCTCGGCCACGAGGTGAGCGTGCTGGCGCCCGCCGACGAGGACTCGGCGCTGCCGCCGTACGTGGTGTCCGCCGGGCGGGCGGTGCCGCTGCCGTACAACGGGTCGGTGGCCCGGATCGCCTTCGGCCCGGTCTCCACCGCCCGGGTCCGCCGCTGGATCACCCGGGGCGACTTCGACGTGCTGCACGTGCACGAGCCGCTCACGCCGAGCCTGTCGATGCTGGCGGTGCTCTGCGCCCGCGGACCGGTGGTGGCCACCTTCCACACCGCGATGACCCGCTCCCGGGTGATGTCGGCCGCGCAGGGCGTGCTCCAGATCGTGCTGGAGCGGATCACCGCCCGGATCGCGGTGAGCGCGCTGGCCCGCAAGGTGCAGGTCGAGCACATGGACGGCGGCGCGGTGGAGATCCCGAACGGGGTGGCCGTGGCGAAGTTCGCCGGGGTGCCGCCGCTGCCGGGGTGGCCGGGGGAGTGCGTCCCGGGCACCGGCGGGACGCTGGGGTTCCTGGGCCGGTTCACCGAGCCGCGCAAGGGCTTCCCGATCCTGCGGGACGCGTTCGTCGCGCTGGCGACGCACCGGCCCGGGCTGCGCCTGCTGGTCGCCGGCCCGGGCGACGCCGACGAGCTGTACGGGCGGTTCCCGGCGGGCCTGCGCGACCGGGTCACGTTCCTCGGCCTGGTCTCCGAGGCGGACAAGGCGCGCATGCTGCGCAGCGTGCACCTCTACGTCGCACCGAACACCGGAGGGGAGTCCTTCGGGATGATCCTCACCGAGGCGCTCGCCGCCGGCACCACTGTCGTCGCGAGCGACCTGGACGCGTTCCGCCGGGTGCTCGACGGCGGGCGGGCCGGACGGCTGTTCCCGACCGGCGACGCGGCCGCGCTGGGCGCCGCGCTGTCCGAGCTGCTCGACGACGACGGCCGCCGCGCCGGGCTGACCGCCTGCGGCGACCAGGTGGTGGCGAATTTCGACTGGCCCGTGGTTGCCCGCCGCGTTCTGGAGGTATACGCAGCCGCGATCGAGGCCACCGACGGCCGGGTCATGGACCAGGAGTGGGCGGGTCTGGGCTGACCGCTGTGGCCGCTGCGGCCGCTGTGACGAGCGCGTCGACCGGTGCACCGCGCCGGCCGGCCGGGATGAGGAGCAGCACTACGATGCCGGGCATGTGGTGGGTGGTGGGCGCGGTCGCGGTGCTCGGGCTGCTCTCGGCGTACCTGATCTGGACCTCCGGCCGGGTGCAGCGGCTCCAGGTCCGCGCGGACTCGGCGGCCCGCGCGCTCGACGCGCACCTGCTGCGCCGTGCGGCCGCCGCCGCGGTCCTGGCCGAGCAGCGGTACGGCGTGGAGTTGTACGTCGCCGCCCGGATCGCGCTGGACGCCGCTCCGGAGGAGCGCGAGGCGGCCGAGAACGACCTGACCCGGCAGTTGCGCGGGGTGCGGCTGGACCCGGACGACCAGGCGTGCGCGGCGGTGATCGCGGCCAGCCGGCGGCTGGCGCTGGCCCGGCAGGTGCACACCGACCTGGTCCGGGACGCCCGCTCGGCGCGGGGGCGTCCGGTGGTACGGCTGTTCCGGATGGGGCGCGGGCGGCAGTGGCCGCGCTACTTCGACATCGACGACCCCACGCTGGCCCCGCACGCGGACGTGACCACCGGCTGACGTACCGGCCGTGACCGGGGCCACACGGCAGGCCACCGGGGGTTCGATTGGCGCTCGGATCGGCGTCGCGCCGGTCGTAGCATTCCTGCGCAGTCACCTCCCCAGCACGCCGAGGAGCGATGTCCCGTGTCTGAATCCGCAGCCCCGACCACCGCCACCGCCGTCGGCACCGCCCGCGTCAAGCGCGGCATGGCCGAGATGCTCAAGGGCGGTGTGATCATGGACGTGGTCACCCCCGAGCAGGCGAAGATCGCCGAGGACGCCGGCGCGGTCGCCGTCATGGCCCTGGAGCGCGTGCCGGCCGACATCCGCGCGCAGGGCGGTGTGTCCCGGATGAGCGACCCGGACATGATCGACGGCATCATCCAGGCCGTCTCGATCCCGGTGATGGCCAAGGCCCGCATCGGCCACTTCGTCGAGGCGCAGATCCTCCAGGCGCTCGGCGTCGACTACGTCGACGAGTCCGAGGTGCTGACCCCGGCCGACTACGCCAACCACATCGACAAGTGGGCGTTCACCGTCCCGTTCGTGTGCGGGGCGACGAACCTGGGTGAGGCGCTGCGCCGGATCACCGAGGGCGCCGCGATGATCCGTTCGAAGGGCGAGGCCGGCACCGGCGACGTCTCCAACGCCACCACGCACATGCGGCAGATCCGGCAGGAGATCCGCCGGCTCCAGTCGCTGCCCTCCGACGAGCTGTTCGTCGCGGCCAAGGAGCTGCAGGCCCCGTACGAGCTGGTCAAGGAGGTCGCCGAGCAGGGCAAGCTGCCGGTCGTGCTGTTCACCGCCGGTGGCATCGCGACCCCTGCGGACGCGGCCATGATGATGCAGCTCGGCGCGGAGGGCGTCTTCGTCGGCTCGGGCATCTTCAAGTCCGGCAACCCGGCCCAGCGGGCCGCCGCGATCGTCAAGGCGACCACGTTCCACGACGACCCGGACGTGCTCGCCAAGGTCTCCCGGGGGCTGGGCGAGGCGATGGTCGGCATCAACGTCGACGAGATCCCCCAGCCGCACCGCCTCGCCGAGCGCGGCTGGTGAATGTAAGGAGGGGCCCCCTGTTAACGCCTCCGGTAGAGGCGGGGCCCCCTTTTAACAACACCGCGGAAGGAGCATCGTGGCCGTACCGGTGATCGGCGTGCTCGCCCTTCAGGGCGACGTACGCGAGCACGTCGCGGCGCTGGCCGGGGCGGGCGCCGACGCCCGGCCGGTGCGGCGGCCGGGCGAGCTGGACGCGGTCGACGGCCTGGTGGTGCCCGGCGGCGAGTCGACCACGATCAGCAAGCTGGTCGACATCTTCGAGATGCGTGAGCCGATCGACAAGCGGATCGCCGCCGGCATGCCGGTCTACGGCTCCTGCGCCGGCCTGATCATGCTCGCCGCCGAGGTGCTGGACGGCCGCCCCGACCAGAGCGGTTTCGCCGGCGTCGACATGACGGTGCGGCGCAACGCATTCGGCCGCCAGGTCGACTCGTTCGAGGCGCCGGTGGCGCTCACCGGCGTCGACGGCGGGCCGTTCCACGCGGTGTTCATCAGGGCGCCCTGGGTCGAGCGCGTCGGCCCGGACGTGGAGGTGCTCGGCCGGGTGACCGAGGGCCCCGCCGCGGGCCGGATCGTCGCGGTGCGGCAGGGCAACCTGCTGGCCACGTCGTTCCACCCCGAGCTGACCGGTGACCTGCGCCTGCACCGCCATTTCGTGGAGCTGGTCCGGGCCGCGTCCTGACCGGACGACGCGCCGGGCGTCAGCCGGCGACGGCGCGCAGCCGACCGGGTCGCCGGCCGAGCAGCCGATCCAGGGCGGCCGCGGAGGCGGCGTCGGCGGGCAGGTGGACGACGACGCGCTGGTGCGCGGCGTCGGCGAGGTCCAGCGTCTCGTACGCCAGCCGCAGCGGACCGGCCTCCGGGTGCCGCAGCCCGCGTACACCGGTACGCGGTGCGGCTACCGGACGCCGCCGCCACCTGTCGGTGAACGGCGTGCCCGCGGTGCGGACCAGGCGCTCGGCGAAGGCGTCCGTGTCCGGGTCGCCCCGTCGCAGCCGGTGCAGCTCGGCGACCTGCTGGTCGGCCAGCTCCGCCCACTCGGGAAAGTGGTCGCGGGCGCGTTCGTCGGCGAACGTGAACCAGAGCAGATTCGGCCGGCTGCCGTCGAGCAGGCCCAGCGGACGGGCGAGCCGGTCGAACGCGTCGTTCCACGCCAGCACGTCGCTGAGCTGGTTGACGACGTACGCCGGGGTGTCCCGCAGCCCGTCGAGCACGGCCCGGACCGTCGGGCGGACGGTGCGCGCGACGGATGCCCGTTCGTGCGGGCACAACTGCCGGCTGTGGCCGACGGTCGCGAGCCGGTGCAGGTGGTCCCGGTCGGCGTCGTCGAGGAGCAGGGCGTCGGCGAGCGCCGCGAGGATCTCCGGCGAGGGCCGCGTGTCGCGCCCCTGCTCCAGCCGGGTCAGGTACTCGACGCTCACCTGGGCCAGCGTCGCCAGCTCCGCCCGGCGCAGACCGGGCGTGCGGCGGCGCGGGCCCGGGGCAAGCCCCACGTCGGCCGGGCGCAGCGCCTCCCGGCGGCTGCGCAGGAACGCCCCCAGCTCGCCGTCCATCATCGGCCCAGTCTCGCACCGCCGGCGCGTCTCCGGGTGGCCCCGGCGGGGCCACCCTCGCGCCGGTCTCCCGGTCCGCCGGTGGCCGGGCCGACGATCCTCGGCATGAGTACGACACAGAGGACAGGACCGGTCCGGATCGGTCTGATCGTCGGAAGCACCCGCCCGGGCCGTCGCGGCGCCGCAGTCGCCGGGTGGGCCGCGCAGGTGTGCTCCCGGCACCCGGCGGTGCGCGCCGGGTCGGCGGAGATCGAGGTGATCGATCTGGCGGAGCAGGCGTTGCCGCTGCTCGACGAGCCGGTGCCGGCGATGTTCGGCGACTACCGGCAGGCGCACACCCGGCGGTGGAGCGCGGTCGTGGCCGCCTGCGACGCGTTCGTCTTTGTCACCCCGGAGTACAACCATTCGATTCCCGCCGCACTGAAGAACGCCGTGGACTACCTGTACGCGG
The DNA here is from genome assembly GCF_019038635.1 of Micromonospora sp. WMMB482. Classification (NCBI taxonomy): domain Bacteria; kingdom Bacillati; phylum Actinomycetota; class Actinomycetes; order Micromonosporales; family Micromonosporaceae; genus Micromonospora; species Micromonospora sp. WMMB482. The sequence goes on from NZ_JAHOPD010000020.1 coordinate 4,594,960, forward strand.
AGTGGAACGACAAGGTGGCCGGACTGCTCGGCTACGGCGTGCAGGGCGGCCTCCGGGCCACCGACCACCTGCGGTTGATCCTGGCCGAGGTGCATGTGGTGGTCGTACCCACGGCGGTCTCCGTGCCGATCTTCACCGACTTCGACTTCTCCGGGTCGGATCCGGGTGATCCCACCGCGCCCGGCATCCTGATGCCCGGTGCGGATCGGGAGGAGTCGTTCTCGGCCATGCTGACCGAGATCCTGACCTGGTCGGCGGCTCTGCGCACCGCTGTCCCCGCCGCGGATGGCAGCCCGGAGCTGGTGGGATGAGCATGGAGATGATCCTGATCCGCTACCGGGTCCGCCCCGAGCGCCTGACCGAGCATCTGCGCCTGCTGCGCGACGTCCACGACGAGCTGGCGCGGCTGCGGCCGTCCGGGCTGCGCTACGTCTCCTACCGGCTCGACGACGAACGGAGCTTCGTCGAGGTGGCCAGGGCGCCGGAGCTGCCCGGGCCGCTGCCCGGGATGCAGTCGTTCCGGCGCTACCGGGCGGGTCTGGAGGAGCGCTGCGAGGAGCGCGAGACGTTCGAGCCGACAGTGGCGCTGTCGTACGGCTTCGGCGAATGAGTGGCCGGTCCGTCCCGGGCCGTGCCGGTTCGGGCGGCCTGGGACGGACCGGTGCCGTGCGGTGCGTGACAGTCACCCGCCGGCCGCCGGTAGGATTGCCAGGATTCGGCAGGGCCATCAGCCCGCCGGCTCCCAGCGAAGATCACGGCACCTCGACGTGCGCCGGCGGGGGAGCGGGGCGTGTGCGGTGCGGTCGATGCAGACGGCGGGTAGCAACGGAGGTAACAGATGTCCGGCCACTCAAAGTGGGCGACGACCAAGCACAAGAAGGCGGTCATCGACGCCAAGCGCGGCAAGATGTTCGCCAAGCTGATCAAGAACGTCGAGGTGGCGGCCCGTACCGGCGGCGGCGACCCGGCCGGCAACCCGACGCTCTACGACGCCATCCAGAAGGCGAAGAAGAACTCGGTTCCGAACGACAACATCGACCGCGCGGTCAAGCGCGGCTCCGGCCTGGAGGCCGGCGGCGCCGACTGGCAGACGATCATGTACGAGGGTTACGGCCCCAACGGCGTGGCGATGCTGATCGAGTGCCTCACCGACAACCGCAACCGTGCCGCCACCGAGGTGCGTACCGCGCTGACCCGCAACGGCGGCTCGCTGGCCGACGCCGGCTCCGTGTCGTACATGTTCTCCCGCAAGGGCGTGGTTCTCGTCCCCAAGACCGGCACCAGCGAGGACGACGTGATGATGGCCGTGCTCGACGCGGGTGCGGAGGAGGTCAACGACCTCGGCGAGGCGTACGAGGTGGTCTCCGAGCCGGGTGACCTGGTCGCGGTCCGCAGCGCGCTCCAGGACGCCGGCATCGAGTACGAGTCGGCCGAGTCCTCCCTCATCCCCAGCGTGAACGTGCCGCTGGACGAGGAGGGCGCGCGCAAGATCTTCAAGCTGATCGACGTGCTGGAGGACTGCGACGACGTGCAGAACGTCTACGCCAACTTCGACGTGTCCGACGAGGTCATGGCCGCCGTCGGCTGACCCCGCCCGACGTGCCGGGCGCCGGCCCCCCGATCACGGGTGGCCGGCGCTCGGCGTATCGCGGCATCAGCCGATCGGCTCGCGCTGCCGCCACGCCGTGCGGACCGAGGTCCGGCCGTTGGTGCGCAGCAGCGAGCCCTCGTAGATCCGCGCCCCGGCGAGCAGGAACCCGGCCGCCGTGAGCAGCAGCAGCGCCAGCGACACGATCGGCTCCCACGGCGCCGCGTCGCCGGTGAACAGCCGCACCGGCATCGCGGTCGGCGACGAGAACGGCAGGTACGACAGGATCCGCATCGCGGTGGCGTTGTCGTTGAGGAACACCACCGCGAAGAACGGCGCCATCACCGCGAGCTGCACCGGGGTGGACGCTCCGGCGATGTCCTCCTGCCGGTTCACCAGCGCCCCGGCGGCCGCCCACATGGCCGCGAGCAGCAGGAAACCGCACAGGAAGTACGGCACGAACCAGCCGACGGCCGGTGCGATCAGGCCCAGCAGGTCGCCGCCGCCGGTCAGGCGCATCCCGATCAGCGCGGCGGCCGCGATCAGGGCGATCTGTCCCAGCGCCAGCGCGCCCGCGGCGAGGATCTTGCCGGCCAGCAGCGCGCGGGCCGGCACGGCTGCGACCAGGATCTCCACGATTCGGGTCTGCTTCTCCTCGGTGACGCTCTGCGCGATCTGCATCCCGAACGTCTGGGACATGAAGAAGAAGACGAACGCGAAGGCGAACGGCACCAGGTACGCGACGAGCGGGTCCACCGCGTCCGGGTCCAGCAGCTTGACCTGCGGGGCCGCGCTGAGCGCGGTGACCACGTCGTCCGGGGCCCGCTCGTCGGCGACCACGACCGGACCGGCCACCACCGCGGCGTCCGCGTCACCGTCGCGTACCGCCTGCTCGGCAGCGCCGTCGTCGGCGACCAGCATGACGTCCAGCCCGGCCGCGCGCAGCGGTTCGGCGCCGGCCGCGGTCACCGCCACCGTGGACGGACCGCTGTTCAGCATCGCCGGCGCCACTGTGGCGACGACGGCGAGCAGCAGGAAGATCAGCGTGCTGTAGAGGAACGTCTTGTCGCGGAGTTTGACCTTGATCTCGCGGGCGGCGACCAGCCGGGTGGCCTGAAGCGTGTTCACTGGTTGACCTCTCGGAAGATCTCGGCCAGGGACGGGGTGACCGGGCCGAACGCGCGCACCGGTCCGCGGGCCAGGGCCGCGCGCAGCACCGACTGGTCGTCGGCGGGCGGGTCCAGGTCGAACACGGCGCGCGCGCCGTCGAGGTCGACCAGCCGCACGCCGGGCTGGTCCCGCAGCCAGCCGGCGTCGCCGTCGACCACGAGCGAGAAGCGGGGCAGGGTGTACGCGGCGCGCAACTCCTCGCGGGCGCCCGCGGCCCGGATCGTCCCGTCCGCGATGAGCACCAGGTCGTCGCAGAGCCGTTCCACCACGTCGAGCTGGTGGCTGGAGAACAGCACCGGCGCGCCGGCGGCGGCGCGTTCCCGCAGCACCGCCACCACCATGTCGACGGCGAGCGGGTCGAGTCCGGAGAACGGCTCGTCCAGGATCAGCACCTCCGGGTCGTGCACCAGCGCGGCGGCGATCTGCGCGCGCTGCTGGTTGCCCAGCGACAGCGTCTCCAGCAGGTCGTCGGCCCGCTCGCCGAGGCCGACCCGCTCCATCAGCGCGTCGGTACGCCGGCGCGCCCCGGCGGCGTCCAGCCCGTACAGGCGGCCGAGGTGGACCACCTGCTCGCGGGGCGTCATCTTCGGGTAGAGGCCGCGTTCCTCCGGCATGTAGCCGAACCGGGCCCGGGCCTCGCGCGCGAGCGGCCGCCCCCGCCACGTCACCTGCCCGGCGTCCGGGGCGAGCACGCCGAGGATGATCCGCATGGTGGTGGTCTTGCCGGCGCCGTTGCCGCCGACGAATCCGGTCATGCGCCCGGCGGTCACGTCGAAGGAGACGTCCTTGAGCACCTGACGGTCGCCGAAGCTGCGGTCGACGCCGTCGAGGCGGAGCACGCTGGTCATGATGCCGACGCTACGGCCGGCCCTCGCGCCCGTCGTCCCACCACGGGGCGATCACGGGGTCCGTCGCGCGGTGGACGGGCGTCATCCGCCGGGTCGCACCACCCCGTGCTCGTACGCGAACACCACCGCCTGCACCCGGTCGCGCAGCCCGAGTTTGGCCAGCACCCGGCTGACGTGGGTCTTCACCGTCGCCTCGCCGACGCACAGGACGCCCGCGATCTCGGCGTTGCTGGCCCCGCGCGCGACCAGCTCCAGCACCTCCCGCTCGCGCGGGGTCAGGTCGGCAGTGGCCGCGTCGTGCCGGGGGTCCGGTGGTACCGCCCCGGGACGGGCGAACGTGGAGATCACCCGCCGGGTGAGCGCCGGCGCGATCAGCCCTTCGCCGCGCGCCACCACCCGGACCGCCTCGATCAGGTCCTCCGGGGTGCCGTTCTTGAGCAGGAAGCCGCTCGCCCCGGCGCGTAACGCGGCGAAGAGATAGTCGTCCCGGTCGAACGTGGTGAGGATCAGCACCGCCGGCCCGCCCGGCGTCGCGTCCCCGGTGATCCGGCGGGTGGCCTCCAGCCCGTCGAGCACCGGCATCTCCACGTCCATCAGCACCACGTCCGGCCGCAGGGCGGCCGCCATCGACACGGCGCGCTGCCCGTCGGCGGCCTCGCCGACCACCTCGATGTCGTCCTCGACCTCCAGGATCACCCGGAAACCGGTCCGGACCAGGTGCTGGTCGTCGACGAGCAGCACCCGCACCGGCGCGCTCACACCGTCCGCCCGGCGGCCTCGACGGGCAGCGGCATGCGGGCCCGGACCCGGAACCCGCCGCCGGGACGCGGCCCGGCCTCCACCTCACCGCCGTGCGCGGCGACCCGCTCCCGCATGCCGATCAGGCCCAGCCCGTCCCCGGCTGCGGGTACGCCCCCGTGTCCGTCGTCGCTCACGTCGATCTCCAGTTCCCTCGCCAGGTAGCGGATCCGCACGTCCAGCGTGGTGGCGTGGGCGTGCTTGACCGCGTTCGTCACCGCCTCCTGCACGATCCGGTACGCCGCCTGCGACACCGAGCGGGGCAGCGGCGCCGGTTCCCCGTACACCCCGAGGTCGGCCCGCAGCCCGGTGTCCCGGGCCCGGTCGACGAGTGCGGAGACCTGGTCGATGCCGGCGGTGTCCTCCGGCGTGGCCGCGCCGGCCGCCGCGTCCGGGTCACGCAGCACGCCGAGCATGCGGCGCAGCTCGTCGACCGAGGTGCGGGCGGTCTCCTCGATCGCGGCCAGGGCGGTGCGCGCCTTGTCCCGGTCGCGGTCGAACACGCGCCGGCACGCGGCGGCCTGCACGCCCATCACCGACACGTGGTGGGCGATCACGTCGTGCAGCTCGCGGGCGATGCGGACCCGCTCGCCCATCACCGCGCGCTCGCGCGCCTCGACCTGCGAGCGGCGCAGTTGCTCGGCCTGTTCCCGCAGTTCGTGCCGGCGGCGCGCGGCCACCCAGGAGGTCTGGCCGGAGTAGTAGGCGAACCCGAAGAACAACACGTTGTAGAACACGCCGTTGACCACGGCGGCGAGCACCGGCGGCACCGGGCCGGCGGCGTCGGTGAAGGAGGCCGCGGAGATCTGGTCGGCACGCAGCGCGAGGGACAGCGCGAGCCAGCCGAACATCGCCACGATGATGCCGGCCCGCAGCCGCCCGGCCAGCCGCCGGTCGGCGCCCCACGCGCCGAGCGTGAAGAGGGCGGCGAACAGTGCCCCCGACGGCAGCTGGGCGAGCGGGACCGCCCGCGCCTGCCCGGCGACGAAGGCGATCGAGACGACCACCGCGACGGTGGCGGGCCAGCGCCGCCGTACGGCCAGCGGGGCGGTCACCGCGACGGTCCACCAGACCTGCTCGGCGGCGCTCGGCGGTGGTCCGAGCAGGAAGGCCCCGGTGCTGTGCGCCAGGGTCAGCTCGACCAGGGCCAGCACGGTGACCGCGAGCCCGACCCAGAGGTCGGCACGGATCTGCGCCGCCGAGGGGGCCGGCCGGCGCCAGGCGGTGGTGGGTGTGGTGCTCACCGTACGTACCATGCCACCGCTGCCGCCGGTGCGGTGCCCGGGGCGTAATCGGGTGGGCCGGACGACAGCCGCGACGTAGCCTGCCGGGGTGTTCGTGCCCGATCTGCCGTTGCGCACCGAGCGGCTGCTGCTGCGCGCCTTCACCGCCGACGACCTCCCCGTGCTCCGGGACTACCGGGGCCGCCCGGAGGTGACCCGCTACCTCTACCACCGGCCGTACGACGACGGCGCCGCCCGCGCCGCGATCGACCGGCTGGTCCGGCGGACCGCGCTGCGCGCTCCCGGCGACGTGCTCAACCTGGCGGTGACGCTGGCGGGCACCGGTGAGTTCCTCGGTGACGTGCTGCTGAGCTGGACCAGCGGGGAGCACCGGCAGGGCGAGATCGGGTACGTGGCGCACCCCGATCACACCGGCCGGGGGTACGTCACCGAGGCGGCCCGGGAACTGCTGCGGGTCGGCTTCGACGGGCTGGGGCTGCACCGGATCGTGGGCCGGCTGGACGCCCGGAACACCGCGTCGGCCCGGGTGCTGGAGCGGCTGGGCATGCGCCGGGAGGCGCACCTGCGGGAGAACGAGTTCGTCAAGGGGGAGTGGACCGACGAGGTGGTCTACGCGCTGCTGGCCCGCGAGTGGCGGGCGGCGGCCTGACTGCCCGCGTACCCGAAAGGCCCGGCCCGCCCTCGACGGGGCGTGCCGGGCCGTGCCGGGCTCAGGCGGCGCGGCGGGCCTTGACCGCGCTGTCGATCACGTCCCAGAACGCGACGAGCACGACCACCGCGGCGGTCAGCAGGGCGACCTGGTCCGTGCCGCCCTCGCGCAGCCAGGCGAACCGCTCGACCAGCTCCGGGTTGAGCAGCCGGTCGGTGAGCACCAGCCAGAGGACGGGCACTGCGAACGCCACGTTGAGCACCGCGTTGACAGCGACCAGCGGCCAGGTCCACCGCCCGGCCCGGTACTTGGCGATCTCCAGGCCGACGGTGGCCAGCAGCACCACGATCAGGGCCGGCAGCCAGAAGCTCCAGAGCGCCGGGTCGAGCACCGCCATCCGGGAGCCGTCGTCGGTGGTCCAGCGCTGGAAGTGCTGACCGACCAGGAAGCCGACGGTGGCGAGCAGGAACACCACCGAGGCGATGCTGTCGGAGTGGCTGATCTGCCGTTCCCGGCTCTCCTCGGGGAGCTGGTCGACGGTCCACTCGGGCAGGCCGAGCGGTGTGCGGGTGCGTTCCAGCACGGCGAACACCAGCGTGACCCAGAACGCGATCTGGACCGCGGTCTGCATCGCGGCCACGATCGCCGTGCCGATCGCCGCGCCCGGCTCGCCGTCGAGCAGCGCCTTGGCGAGGCCGGCGAGCACACCCACGATCACCGGGATGTACGTGAGCAGCTGCCGCAGCAGCCGCCACCACACCAGGTAGTAGCGCGGGCCGATCAGTTGCAGGGTGCGGTCGCTGTAGCGGGCCGCGAGCTTCTCCGGGTGGCCCAGCTCGGTGAGCACCTCGCGCTCGGCGGAGGCGTGGTCCTGCCCGCCCGAGGTCCGGTCGTCGATCATGTCGGCGATGGAGCCGCGCAGCTCCTCGGCGAGTTCCAGACGGCGTTGCGCGGGCACGGCCCGCATGGTGGCGGCGACGTAACGGTCGGTCAGGGAACTCATCGTTCCGCTCCTTCGATCAGGTCGGTGACGGACGTCCGCACCGCGGTCATGTCGTCGAGCAGGCGGTTCAGGACGGCCTCGCCGTCGTCGCTGGTCCGGTAGAACTTGCGCGGCCGGCTCTCCTCGGTGTTCCACTCGCTGGTCAGCAGGCCCTGGTCCTCAAGCCGGCGCAGCAGCGGGTAGAGCGTGTTGGCGTCGACCGCGAAGCCGTGTGCGGCCAGCCGTTGCAGCAGGGCGTATCCGTAGTCGGGGCGGCGCAGGGCGACCAGGCTGGCCACCACGACGGTGCCGCGCCGTAGCTCCTGGAGATGGGTCCGGAGGACCTCTTCGCTGACCATGTCCAACACGATAGTGTGTCTCACACACTATTGCAACACCGTAGAACATCGCGTGCCGCACACCGGCCGGTCGGAGAGACCCGGGCCACCCTCGGTGTGGACGGTGGAGCCCGCGAGATCACCTCGGTAGGGTGGGTCGGTCGACTCCGACGCAGCTTGATCCACAACCCGGGGGGCGCCACGCATGGGCGATTCGTTCGCGCATCTGCACGTACACACCGAGTACTCGATGCTCGACGGGGCGGCCCGGCTCAAGGACCTCTTCGCCGAGGCGGCGCGGCTCGGCATGCCGGCGGTGGCGATCACCGACCACGGCAACATGCACGGCGCGAACGACTTCTACAGGCAGGCCATGGACGCCGGGGTCAAGCCCATCCTCGGCGTCGAGGCGTACGTCGCGCCGGAGTCGCGCTTCCACAAGGCCCGGGTCAAGTGGGGCCGCCCCGAGCAGAAGAGCGACGACGTCTCCGGCAACGGCGCGATCACCCACATGACCATGTGGGCGGCCAACCGCGACGGCCTGCACAACCTGTTCAAGCTCAACTCCCGCGCCTCCATGGAGGGCCACTATGTGAAGTGGCCCCGGATGGACATGGAGCTGATCGCCGAGCACGCCGAGGGCATCATGGCCACCACCGGCTGCCCGTCCGGCGCGGTGCAGACCCGGCTGCGGCTGGGCCAGTTCGACGAGGCGCTCAAGGTCGCCGCCGCGTACCAGGACATCTTCGGCAAGGACAACTACTTCCTGGAGATCATGGACCACGGCCTCGACATCGAGCGCCGGGTCCGCGACGGGCTCACCGAGATCGCCCGCAAGCTCGACATCCCGCCGGTGGTCACGAATGACTCGCACTACACCCACGAGGCGCAGGCCGAGGCGCACGACGTGCTGCTCTGCGTGCAGACCGGCAGCAACGTGGCCGACCCGAACCGGTTCCGGTTCGAGGGCGGCGGCTACTTCGTCAAGTCCGCCGACCAGATGCGCGCCGTCGACTCCTCCGAGCTGTGGCAGCAGGGCTGCCGCAACACGCTCCTGGTGGCCGAGAAGGTCGACCCGGCCGGCATGTTCACGTTCCACAACCTGATGCCGCGGTTCCCGATCCCCGAGGGCGAGACCGAGGAGTCCTGGTTCCGCAAGGAGACGTTCGCGGGGCTGAAGCGCCGCTTCCCCAACGGCATCCCCGAGGGCCACGTCGTCCAGGCCGAGTACGAGCTGGGCGTGATCATCCAGATGGGCTTCCCGTCGTACTTCCTCGTGGTCGCCGACTTCATCCAGTGGGCCAAGAGCCAGGGCATCGCGGTCGGCCCGGGGCGTGGCTCGGCGGCCGGCTCGCTCGTGGCGTACGCGCTGGGCATCACCGACCTCGACCCGATCCCGCACGGCCTGATCTTCGAGCGGTTCCTCAACCCCGAGCGCGTCTCCATGCCGGATGTCGACATCGACTTCGACGAGCGCCGGCGCGGTGAGGTCATCAAGTACGTGACCGACAAGTGGGGCGAGGACAAGGTCGCGCAGATCGCCACGTTCGGCACGATCAAGGCGAAGGCCGCGATCAAGGACTCGGCCCGGGTGCTGGGTTTCCCGTACGCGGTCGGCGACCGGATCACCAAGGCCATGCCACCGGCGGTGATGGGCAAGGACATCCCGCTGTCCGGCATCTTCGACCCGAAGCACCCCCGCTACGCCGAGGCGGGCGAGATCCGCGGCCTCTACGAGTCCGACCCGGACGTCAAGAAGGTGATCGAGACCGCCAAGGGCATCGAGGGCCTGATCCGGCAGACCGGTGTGCACGCCGCCGGCGTCATCATGTCCGCCGAGCCGATCATCGAGCACATCCCGCTCATGCGCCGCGACTCCGACGGCGTCATCATCACGCAGTTCGACTACCCGACCTGCGAGTCGCTCGGGCTGCTGAAGATGGACTTCCTCGGCCTGCGCAACCTGACGATCATCGACGACGCGGTGAAGAACATCCAGCTCAACCACGGCCGGGAGCTGGACCTGCTCGGCCTGCCGCTGGACGACAAGGCGGCGTACGACCTGCTTGCCCGCGGTGACACGCTCGGCGTGTTCCAGCTCGACGGCGGGCCGATGCGCTCGCTGCTGCGGCTGATGAAGCCGGACAACTTCGAGGACATCTCGGCCGTCCTGGCGCTCTACCGGCCCGGCCCGATGGGCGTGGACTCGCACACCAACTACGCGCTGCGCAAGAACGGGCTCCAGGAGATCACCCCGATCCACCCGGAGCTGGAGGAGCCGCTGCGGGAGATCCTCGCGCCCACGTACGGCCTGATCGTCTACCAGGAGCAGGTGCAGCGCGCCGCGCAGATCCTCGCCGGCTACACGCTCGGCCAGGCCGACCTGCTGCGCCGGGCGATGGGCAAGAAGAAGAAGGAGATCCTCGACAAGGAGTTCATCCCGTTCCGGGACGGCTGCCGCGAGCGCGGCTACTCCGACGAGGCGATCCAGGCCGTGTGGGACGTGCTGGTCCCGTTCGCCGGCTACGCGTTCAACAAGGCCCACTCCGCCGCGTACGGCCTGGTCTCCTACTGGACCGCGTACCTGAAGGCGCACTACCCGGCCGAGTACATGGCCGCCCTGCTCACCTCCGTCGGTGACGACAAGGACAAGATGGCCATGTACCTGTCGGAGTGCCGCCGGATGCGCATCCAGGTGCTCCCGCCGGACGTGAACACCTCCGCCGGGCCGTTCACGCCGGTCGGCAAGGAGATCCGCTTCGGTCTCGGCGCGGTGCGCAACGTCGGCGCGAACGTGGTCGCCTCGATCATGCGGTGCCGCGAGGAGAAGGGCGACTACGCCGACTTCTACGACTTCCTTTCCAAGGTCGACGCGGTGGTCTGCAACAAGAAGACCATCGAATCGCTGATCAAGGCCGGGGCGTTCGACTCACTCGGCCACCCGCGCAAAGGACTGCTGGCCGTGCACGCCGACGCCATCGACGCGTACGCCGACGTCAAGCGCAAGGAGGCGGTCGGCCAGTACGACCTGTTCGGCGCCGGATTCGGCGAGGCGGAGACCGGCGGCACCACCACTGTCATGCCGGTCATCGGCGAGGGGGAGTGGGACAAGCGCGACAAGCTCGCCTTCGAGCGCGAGATGCTCGGCCTGTACGTCTCCGACCACCCGCTGTTCGGCCTGGAACACGTGCTCGGTGCGGCGGCGGACACCACTATCGCCGCGCTGTCCGAGGAGGGAACCGTGCCCGACGGCGCGGTCGTCACGCTCGCCGGCATCCTCTCCGGCGTGCAGCGCCGGGTCACCAAGCAGGGTCGCGCCTGGGCGTCGGCCACGCTCGAAGACCTGGCCGGTGGCGTGGAGACGCTGTTCTTCCCGAACACGTACGAGGTGATCGGGCAGTACATCGCCGAGGACGCGATCGTGGTGGTCAAGGGCCGGGTGGACCGGCGCGACGACACCCCGCGCATCATGGCGATGGACATGTCCATGCCGGACATCAGCAGCAACCCGGCCAACAAGCCGGTCACGCTCACCATCCCGGTGCACCGCTGCACGCCGCCGCTCGTGGAACGGCTCAAGGAGACGCTCGTGCTGCACCCCGGCGACACCGAGGTGCACGTCAAGCTGCTCAACGGCGGCAAGGTCACCACGCTACGCCTGGGCCCGTTCCGGGTCGCGCCGACCACCGCGCTGATGGGTGACCTGAAGAGCGTCCTCGGCCCGGCCAACGTGAGCTGACCCGTACCGTCGCGGTCTTGCCCGGCGCGCCACGGCCCGGCAGCATCGTGCGGATGCCGCCCACCGACCTGCTGCGCGTCCGCGACCTGGTGCCCGACTTCGTCGCCTGCGCCGGTCGCGGCGCGCCGGAGCTCCTGGTCTCCCGCTACCTGGCCGGGCACCCGGACGTGGTGCGGGCGCTGCGCCGTGACGGCGACTGGTCCGACGCCGCCGGCGTGGCATCCGTCCTGGACGGGCTCCGCGACCGCGCCGCCGACCTGGCGGCAAGAGCCGAGACGGTGCGCGCGTCGCTGCCCGACGGCGTGGCGGCGGTGGCAGACGCGCTGGGCTGGTCCGGCGACGGCGGGCCGGTCGAGTGCGTGGTGCTGGTCGGGCTGAACCAGGCCAACGGCTGGGCCGGCGAGCTGAACGGCAGGTACGCGTTCTTCCTCGCCGTGGAGCAGCTCGGGCCGCCGGGGGACCTCGACCTGCTGGTCCGGCACGAGGCCGCGCACGTGGTGCACGACCGCAGCGCCGCGATCCGCGAATGGCCCGAGTACGGGGTGGCGAACGCGCTGTTCACCGAGGGCTCGCCACGCAGGTCACGGCGGAACTCGACGCCGGGCGGCCGGACGAGGCGTACCTCTGGTTCGGCCGCCCCGGCCACCGGCGGTGGCTCGACGACTGCCGCCGCCGGTGGCCGGAGATCCTGCGCCGGGTACGCGCCGACCTCGACGCCACCGACGCCGACCACCACGCCCCGTACTTCCTGATGCGGGACTCGCCGCTGGCCGGCGACCTGCCCAAGCGCTGCGGCTACCTGGTCGGCCTGACCGCGGTACGGCGCCTGCGCCGCCACCACACCCTGCAAGACCTGGCCAGGTGGCCCCTGCCGAGGGTGCGAGCCGAGATGGCCGAGGCGCTGACCGACCTCCCCCCGCCCACCTGACCCCCCCGCCGCGCCCCACCCGCCGCGACGATCATGAAGTTGGCGGCGCCTGCTCCGTTGCGCGATCTTGCAGTTTCGGCCCTGCGTTTCGCGGCTCTGCACCGTTTTGCCGGGGCCGAGAGTGCACGATCGCGGGCCGGGGAGCCGGGGGTCGGGGACGAGGGCGGCGCCGGACCCGGCGGGGCGGGTGGGGGGCCACGGGGGTGGGATTGGCGGTGTCGGGGCCGGGGCGGGGGTGGTTAGCGTCGGGCCATGGAGCTGGAGCAGGCGCAGAAGTTGTGGCAGCCGGAGCCGGGCTGGTTGAACACGGCCACCTACGGACTGCCGCCGGAGCCGGTGTGGGACGCCGTGCAGCGGGTGCTCGCCGACTGGCGGACCGGGCGGGTGTCGTTCGAGGTGTGGGAGGAGTCGGTGGACCGCTCCCGTGCCGCCTTCGCCGGGCTGACCGGTGTGGACGCCGCCGACGTGAGCATCGGCGCCAGCGCGTCCCAACTCGTCGCGCCGATCGCGGCCGGGCTGCCGGCGGGCGCGACTGTGTTGGTGCCCGAGACCGAGTTCACCTCGATCCTGTTCCCGTGGCTGGTCCAGCAGGACCGCGGCGTGCGGGTACGCACCGTGCCGCTGGCCGGCCTGGTCGACGCGATCGACGCCGGCACGGATCTGGTGGCGTTCAGCGTGGTGCAGTCCGCCGACGGCACCGTGGCCCCGTACGACGAGATCGTCGCGGCGGCGCGGGCGCACGGCGCGTTCGTGGTGGCCGACGCGACGCAGGCGTGCGGGTGGCTGCCGTTCGCGGCGGACCGGGCGGACGCGGTGGTGGTGGGGGCGTACAAGTGGTTGGTGTCGCCGCGCGGCTCGGCCTTCGCCTACCTGGCCCCGGCGTTGCGCGAGCGGATGCGCCCGGACGCGGCCGGGTGGTACGCCGGGCGCGAGCCGCACGCCTCCTACTACGGGCTGCCGCTGCGCCTGGCCGACGACGCGCGCCGGTTCGACATCGCGCCGCCGTGGCTCAGTTACGCGGGCACCGCCCCGGCACTGGAGCTGCTCGCCGACCTCGACCCGGAGGCGGTGCGCGCGTACGACGTGGGGTTGGCCAACCGGTTCCTGACCGGGTTGGGCCGGCCGCCCGGCGACAGCGCGATCGTCACCGTGGACGTGCCGGACGCGCAGGAGCGGCTGGCCCGGGCCGGGGTGCGCGCGGCGGTCCGGGCCGGCCGGGTGCGCGCCTCGTTCCACCTCTACACGACCGAGGCGGACGTGGACCGGGCGGTCGAGGCGCTGACCGGCTGACCGCGCGGCCGGGGAGCGGCCCGAGAGAGGCCAGAAGGGCTGGAGAGCGGCCGGAGGACGGCCGGCGCGCCACCGCGCGCCGCCCGTCCCGATCGGTCAGCAGACGTCGAAGGTCACGGACGTGTAGGAGAGCAGCTCCCACTCCTGATTCGGGCCGAGGGTCATGTCCCACCTGCCGTCGGTCCGGCGACCGAGCTGGAAGTAGTCGGTGGCTCCGTCGTAGGCGTACCACCCTTCGCTCTCGTACACGACGAGACGGGTGGCCGCCCGGGAGAGGGTCCTGGCGCCGACGACGCCGTCGGCGACGAGGCCCCGGGCGCTCTGCCACCGCTTGGTGGCGGCAGTCGTCCGCGGCCCGAACCGGCAGTCGACCTCGGAGCGGGTGAGGTAGCCGTCGGCCCACAGGATCATCTGCCACATGGCGGCGACGTTGCTGTACGAGCGTGTGGACGCCGAGACCGGGCCCTCGTCACCCCAGTCGTCCCGCCAGTCGCCGGAACCCGTGATGTACCCCTGACTCACGCTCGCCGAGGCCGGTGCGGCCGGCCCCGCGAGGACTCCGAGCATGGCGGCGGCCGCGGTGAGCGCGACCGCAGTGGTTCGAGTACGCATGTGCATCTCCTCCGGCTGGTAGTGCCTCCGCCGGGGACACACCTGGCACCCGTGCCCGGTTGCGCACAGTCGGAGTTGAGACACCGCGCGTCAGGCCAGGTGGCCGCCGATCTTCGTGTAGCCGCGCAGCAGGTCGCGGGAGATGATCAGCCGCTGCATCTCGTCGGTGCCCTCGAAGATCCGGTACAGCCGGACCTGCCGGTACCAGCGTTCGATCGGCAGCTCACGGGTGTAGCCCATACCGCCGTGGATCTGGAGCACCCGGTCCACCACCCGGTTGACCATGCCGGCGCCGTAGAGCTTGCCCATCGAGGAGGCGTGCCGGGGGTCGAGGCCCGCATCGACGGTCCAGGCCGAGCGCAGGATCAGCCAGCGGGCCGCCTCCAGCTCGGTCTCGGAGTCGGCGATCATCCACTGGATGGCCTGGTTGGTGGCGATCGGTGCGCCGAACGTCTCCCGCGTGTTGGCGTAGTCTACGGCCATCTGGAGGACGCGCTCGGCGATGCCGACGGCGTGCGACGGGATGGTGTAGCGGCCCTTGCCGATCCACTCCATGCCGAGCGTGAAGCCCTGCCCGATCTCGCCGAGGATGTTGCGGTGCGGCACCCGTACGCCGTCGAAGATCAGTGAGGCCGGGCCGCCCTCGCCCATGGTCTGGATGAACTCGGACCGCCAGCCCATCGCGCGGTCCACCAGGAACGCGGTGGCGCCGCCGCGGCGGGCGCCCTTCTCCGGGTCGGTCACCGCGACCACGATGGCGAAGTCGGCGTCGTTGCCGTTGGTGATGAACGTCTTCTCGCCGTCGAGGATCCAGTCGTCGCCGTCGCGGCGGGCGCGCAGCTTGATGTTCGCCGCGTCGGAGCCGGCGCCGGGTTCGGTGATGGCGAAGCAGGAGATCCGTTCCCCTTCGATCGTGGGGATCAGGAACTCGCGCTTCTGTTCCTCCGTGGCGTGGAACAGGATGTTGTCGGCCTCGCCGCCGAAGCGGAACGGCACGAAGCTGCGGCCCAGCTCGGTCCAGATCAGCGACTGCATGACCGCCGGCAGGGCCATCCCGCCGTACTCCTCCGGCGTGGCCAGCCCCCAGAAGCCGAACTTCTTCGCCTTGAGCTGGAGTTCGCGCAGCTCGGAGCGGTCCAGGCCGGGCTGGTGGGCGCGCTCGCGGCGCAGCACCTCCGCCTCCAGCGGCATCACCTCGCGGGTGACGAACGTGCGAACGGTGTCCCGGATCGCGCGTTCCTCGTCAGACAGTGCGAAGTCCACGGTGCCCCCTCAGGTCGACTGGCTCTAAACTAGCGCTGGAAGTTTTCCCGCGTCCAGACCCGATGTCGAAGGGAGGATGATGACCAGGTGCCCCGACCCCGACAGGCCCTGCTCACCCGCGACCGGATCGTCGAGACCGCGCTGGCGCTGATCGACGCCGACGGGCTGGACGCGCTCTCGACCCGGCGGCTCGCCGCCGCGCTGGGCGTCCGCGGCCCCTCGCTCTACAACCATTTCGCCACCAAGGAGGAGATCCTCGACGCGGTGGCCGACGGCGTCGCGGCGACGGTCGACATCGGCGTCTTCGACGAGTACGAGTGGCTCGACGCGCTTCGCCGCTGGGCGCGCTCGTACCGGGCGGCGCTGGCCGCGCACCCGAACATCGTGCCGTACCTGGCGCAGGGGCCGGGCCGCCGCCCGGCCGCGCTCGCCATGGCCGACGCCGTCTACGGCGCGCTGGTCCGGGCCGGCTGGCCGCCCGCGCGGGCCACCCACATCGGCGCCGCGATGCGCTACTTCGTGGCCGGGTCGGCGCTGGGATCGTTCGCCCGCGGCTTCGTCGAGGACCCCTCGCTCTACGCCGCGCACCCGCACCTCAACCAGGCCCACCGCCTCGCCGGCCACCAGCGCAGCGTCGACGAGGGCGCGTTCGCGCTCGGCCTGGACGCGCTGCTGCACGGGCTCGCCGCCGAGCACGCCGCCACCGTCGGCCCGCTGGAACGGGTCGGCGGTCCGGAGTAGCGTCGAAACTCCCACCGCTAGTTTCCGCCGCCCCCGAAGGACGCCATGGATCTCGCCGCCGCCCCGCCCGCCCTGCTGACGCGCCGCCACCTGCACGTCGCCGGTGACTGGGTCGACCCCTCCTCGGGCGACACCGTCCCGGTGGAGAACCCGGCCACCGGCAGCATCGTCGGCGAGGTGCCCGCCGGCACACCGGCCGACGTGGACCGCGCGGTCGCCGCCGCCCGCGCCGCGTTCCCCGGCTGGGCCGCCACCGCCCCCGAGCAGCGGGCCGCGCACCTGGACCGGCTGCACACCGCGCTCGCCGCCCGCGCCGACGAGATCGCCCGCACCGTGGCGACCGAGCTGGGCACCCCGCTCAAGCTCGCCACCCGGGTCCAGGCCGGCCTGCCGCTCACCGTGCTGCGGAGCATTGTCGACCTGGCCGCCCGCCCGGCCGCCGAGCACACGGTGGGCAACTCCCTCGTGGTCCGGGAGCCGGTCGGCGTGGTCGGCGCGATCACCCCGTGGAACTACCCGCTGCACCAGGTGGTCGCCAAGGTCGCGCCCGCGCTCGCCGCCGGGTGCACGGTGGTGCTCAAGCCCAGCGAGCTGACGCCACTGACCGCGTACCTGCTGTTCGACGCGATCACCGACGCCGGCTTGCCGCCCGGCGTGGTGAACCTGGTGCCCGGCACCGGCCCGGTGGTCGGCGAGGCGCTCGCCGCGCACCCCGACGTCGACCTGGTCTCGTTCACCGGCTCCACCGCCACCGGCCGCCGCATCGCCCACCTGGCCGCCGAGCGGATCGCCCGGGTGTCGCTGGAACTCGGCGGCAAGTCGGCGAACGTCGTCCTGGCCGACGCCGACCTCCCCACCGCGGTCAAGGTCGGCGTCGGCAACGCGCTGCTGAACTCCGGGCAGACCTGCACCGCCTGGACCCGGATGCTCGTGCACCGCGACCGCTACGCCGAGGCCTTGGACCTGGTCGCGGCGGCGGTGGCCGGCTACCGGCTCGGCGACCCGTTCGACCCGGCCACCCGCCTCGGCCCGCTCGCCTCCGCCGCGCAGGCCCAGCGGGTACGCGACCACGTCGACCGGGCGCTCGCCGACGGCGCCCGGCTCGTCGCCGGTGGCCCGGACGCGCCACTGCCGCCGCAGGGGCACTTCGTCGCGCCCACCGTCTTCGCCGACGTGCACCCGGACAGCGCGCTCGCCCAGGAGGAGGTGTTCGGGCCGGTGCTCGCGGTGATCCCGTTCGCCGACACCGACGAGGCGGTCGCCATCGCCAACAACTCCCGGTACGGGCTGGCCGGCGCGGTCTGGTCGGCCGACGAGGACGCGGCGCTCGCAGTGGCCCGGCGGATGCGTACCGGCCAGGTGGACGTCAACGGCGGCGCGTTCAACCCGCTCGCCCCGTTCGGCGGCTACAAGCAGTCCGGCCTCGGCCGGGAGCTGGGCGCGTACGGCGTGGAGGAGTTCACCGAGGTGAAGGCGATCCAGCGGTGAGGGCGCTCGTGGTACGCGGCCGCGGCGCCACCCCGGCGGTCGAGGAGGTACGCCTGCCCGCGCCCGGTCCGGGAGAGCTGCGGGTACGCATCCGCGCCGCCGGCATCTGCCACTCCGACCTGGCCATGGTGGACGGCACGCTGGCGCCCGCGTACCCGCTGGTGCTGGGGCACGAGGCGACGGGCGTGGTGGCCGAGGCGGGGCCCGGCACCACGCTCGCGGCCGGCACGCCGGTGGTGCTGAACTGGGCGCCGGCCTGCCGCGACTGCTGGCACTGCCGGCACGGCGAGCCGTGGCTCTGCGCCGCCAACCCCAACCCGTCCACACCCCGGGGCGAGACGGCCGCCGGTGAGCCCCTTCAGGTCACGCTCGGGCTCGGCGCGCTCGCGGAGGAGGTGGTGGTGCCGCAGCACGCCGCGGTACCGGTGCCCGCCGGACTGCCGCCGGAGCAGGCAGCGGTGCTGGGCTGCGCGGTGCTCACCGGCGTCGGCGCGGTCCGCAACACCGCGCGGGTGGCACCCGGCGAGTCGGTCGCGGTCATCGGGCTCGGCGGGGTGGGCCTCGCCGTGCTGACCGCCGCGCGGCGGGCCGGTGCGGCGCCGATCCTCGCCGTGGACGTGGTGGAGGCCAAGCGGGACCTCGCGCTCGCCGCCGGGGCGACCGACTTCCTGCGCTCCGACGACCGGCTGGGCAAGGAGATCCGGGCCCGCACCGACGGGCGCGGCGTGGACCACGCGTTCGAGTGCGTCGGCCGGTCCGCCACGATCCGCGCAGCCTGGCGGGCGACACGGCGCGGGGGAGCGGTCACCGTCGTCGGCATGGGCGGTAGGGACGACATGCTCAGCCTCTCCGCGCTGGACATCTTCCACTCCGCGCGCACGCTGCGCTCCTCGGTGTACGGCTCGACCGACCCGGACCGGGAGGTGCCGGAGCTGGCCGCCGCGCTCGCCGCCGGTGACCTGGACCTGGGGCCGCTGGTGAGCGGCACGGTGCCGCTGGCCGAGGCGCCCGCTGCCCTGGACCGGCTGGCCCGCGGCGAGGGCGCCCGCTGGGTGGTCACCTTCCCGGACTGACGTCCCCCTCGATCAAAGCGGCGACGTCGGGCAGCCGCCGCCCGACGTCGAGGACATCGGTCTTCTCCCACGCGGACGGGCTCGACCTGCCGGAGTGCGCCGCCGGCCGGTGACGGTGCCGCGCCACATGTCGACGGCCACCGATCGGGCCGGACCCGGTCGGGGTCGACCGACATCTATAGAGGTCGGGCCCGTGCCCACCTGGGGGAATGTGTGGTGGGCCGACATGGCTCGACCGCTTCGACTCCTCGTAGGTTTCCTGCACGCGACGCCCCTGTGACCCCGGTCACCGACTTGGCCGTCGCGTACGGACCTGCGAAGGGTGAGGCGATGGCCGGGCAAGCGATCCTGTCGGCCCGAGGGCTGACCCGGGACTTCCGGGGCTTCCGGGCCGTCGATCGCGTCGACCTCGACGTGGCACCGGAGACCGTGCATGCCCTCGTCGGCCCGAACGGTGCCGGCAAGACCACACTGTTCAACCTGCTCACCGGCTTCCTGCCGCCCAGCGGTGGGCGGATCGAGCTGGACGGCCTCGACGTCACCGGGCTGCCACCGGAGCGGGTGGCCCGACTCGGGGTGGCCCGGTCGTTCCAGATCACCAGCCTCTTCCCGCAGCTCGGCGCGCGGGAGCACGTCGAGCTGGCCCTCCAGTCGGGCAGCGGGCTGGGCTGGCGGTTCTGGCGGTCGGCGAAGCTGATGCGCCGCTACCGGGACCGGGCCGACGAGCTTCTGGCCATGGTCGGCCTGGCCGACCTCGCCGAGGCGCCGGCCGAGGCACTCGCGTACGGGCGCAAGCGGGCCCTGGAACTGGCCATCGCGCTCGCCCTCGACCCGAAGGTGTTGCTGCTGGACGAGCCGACGGCCGGGATGGGCCTGGAGGACGTCGACCGCACCGTCGACCTGATCGCCACCGTCCGCACCGGACGGACCGTGGTCATGGTGGAGCACAACATGAGCGTGGTGGGCCGGCTCGCCGACACGGTCACCGTCCTGCAGGCCGGCAAGGTGCTGGTCGAGGGGCCGTACGAGCAGGTCCGCGCCGACGAGCGGGTCATCACCGCCTACCTGGGAGCCGCGGATGCTGCGCATTGAAAACCTCTCCGCCTGGTACGGCGAGGCCCAGGTGCTGCGGGAGGTGAGCCTGGAGGTGGCCGCCGGCGAGGTGGTCACCCTGGTCGGGCGCAACGGCGCCGGCAAGTCCACGCTGCTGCGCTCGGTGATGGGGCTGCACCCCGGCCAGCGCGGCGCGATCCACCTCGACGGCCGGGACGTCACCCGGCTACCGGCGTACCGGCGGGCGCGGGCCGGCCTCGGCTGGGTTCCCGACGACCGGGGCGCGTACGCCACGCTCACGGTCACCGAGAACCTGACCCTGCCGCCCCGGGTCGGCCCTGACCCGTGGCCGCTGGAGCGGGTGTACGAGGCCTTCCCGGCCCTGTACGAGCGGCGCGACTCGGCCGCGACCATGCTCTCCGGCGGCGAGCAGCAGATGCTCGCGCTGGCCCGGGTGCTGCGCATGGGCGCCCGGCTGCTGCTCTGCGACGAGCCCACCGAAGGGCTGTCGCCGCTGCTCGTGCAGCAGGTCGGTGACCTGCTGCGGGAGGCCAAGAAGCACGGCGTGACAGTGCTGCTGGTGGAACAGAACCTGCACTTCGCCACCGGCGTCGCCGACCGGCACTACCTGCTGGCCGAGGGACGGATCGCGGAGGCGATGGAGAACGCCGAGGTGCGCTCGCGGGAACGCGAGCTGCTGGCTTATCTCGGCATCTGAATCTGGACGGCTGACCCGCGCGGACCGCGCGGTACGAAGGGGATGAACATGCGTAGGAGCGTGGGTGTGGCCGCCGCCTCGGCGGCGGCGCTGCTGGTGGCCGGCTGCGGCGGCGGTGGTCCGCAGTCCGGCGGCGAGGAGAAGCTCAGCGGCGACAAGATCGTGCTGGGCGTGCTCAACGACCAGTCGGGCGCCTACTCGGAGCTGTCCGGGCGCAACTCGGTCAAGGCCGTGGAGATGGCCATTGCCGACTTCAAGGCCAAGCACGGCGACGACGCGGTGACCAGGAACATCACCGTGGAGACCGCGGACCACCAGAACAAGCCGGACGTGGCCAACAGCAAGGCCCAGGAGATGGTCGACCGCAAGGGTGTAGACGCCATCCTGGACGTGCCGACCTCCTCGGCCGCCCTGAAGGTCGCCGACGTGGCCAAGGAGAAGAAGAAGCTCTACTTCAACATCGGCGCGGCGACCACGGACCTGACCGGCAAGAGCTGCAACAAGTACACGTTCCACTACGCGTACGACACCTACATGCTGGCCCACGGCACCGGCACGGTGACCACCGAGCAGGTCGGCAAGAACTGGTACATCCTCTACCCGAACTACGCGTTCGGGCAGGACATGGAGAAGAGCTTCACCGCCGCCGTCACGGCCGCGGGCGGGCAGGTCGTCGGCAAGGACGGCGCGCCGTTCCCGAACACCAGCGGCGACTACTCGTCGTTCCTGCTCAAGGCCCCGACGCTGAACCCGAAGCCGCAGGTGCTGGGCACCATGCAGGCCGGCGCGGAGCTGGTCAACGTGGTGAAGCAGTACAACGAGTTCAAGCTGCGGGAGAAGGGCGTGGGGCTGGCCGTCGGCCTGATGTTCATCACCGACATCCACTCGCTCACCCCGGCCGCGCTGGCCGGCACCACCTACACCGACGCCTGGTACTGGAACTTCGACCAGCAGAACCGGGAGTGGGCCGACAAGTTCCAGGCCGAGACCGGCACCCGGCCGTCGTTCGCCCACGCGGCGAACTACTCCGCCGCCATGCAGTACCTGGAGGCGGTGCAGGCCGCCGGCACCGACGACGCCGACGCCGTGGTCAAGGAGCTGGAGGGCAAGGAGGTCAACGACCTCTTCCTGCGCAACGGCAAGATCCGCGCGGAGGACCACCGGGTCGTCCACGACGCGTACCTGGCCCAGGTGAAGCCGCAGGCCGAGGTCAAGGAGCCGTGGGACTACGTGAAGATCCTCAAGACCATCCCGGCGGCGGAAGCCTTCCGTACCCCGTCCCCGGACTGCAAGCTCTGACATGTCCGGGTTCCTGCAGAACACGTTCAACGGGCTGGTGGGCGGGGCGTTCTACGCCCTGCTCGCCCTCGGGCTCGCGGTCATCTTCGGCATGCTCCGGGTGGTGAACTTCGCCCACGGCGCGTTCTACATGCTCGGCGCGTTCGGGGCGTACGTGCTGCTCGCCGAGGCGGGTGTGCCGTTCTGGGCCGCATTGGTGATCATGCCGCTGGCGCTGGGCCTGCTCGGCATGGTGCTGGAGCGGGCGGTGATCCACCGGCTGACCCGGCTCGACCCGCTCTACAACTTCCTGCTCACCTTCGGCCTGACGCTGATCCTGCAGGACCTGGTCAAGTCCCGGTACGGCGTGCAGTCCAGCCCGTACGCCACCCCCGACGAGCTGAGCGGGACCGTCGACTTCGGACTCTTCGACTTCCCGGCGTACCGGGTCTTCATCCTCGGCTTCACCGTGCTGCTGTGCGTGGCGGTCTGGTGGGTGCTCGGGCGGACCCGGATCGGCATGGTGGTCCGGGCCGCCACCGAGCGGCCGGAGCTGACCCGGGCGTTCGGCATCGACGTGGGGAAGTGGGTCACCCCGGTGTTCGGCTTCGGCATCGCCCTGGCCGGGCTGGCCGGGGTGCTCGCCGCCCCGATGCGGGCGGTCAACCCGCTGATGGGTGCCGACCTGATCATCGTGGTCTTCGCGGTGGTGGTGATCGGCGGCCTCGGCTCGATCTTCGGCTCGGTCGCCGCCGGCTTCGGCATCGGCCTGATCCAGGCGTGGGGCGAGGCGTACCTGTCCGACTACCCGCTCGTGTCGCAGACCGTCGTGTTCGTGGTGATGGCCGCCGTGCTGCTCTGGCGGCCGGCCGGCCTGTTCGGCCGAGAGGAGGCACCGGCATGACTGAACGCACCGAGCAACGCGAGGGCCGTGAGGGCATGCCCGGTCAGCACGGCATGACTGAACGCACCGAGCAACGCGAGGGCCGTGAGGGCATGCCCCGTCAGCACGGCATGACGAGTGCGGTGGACACCCCGGTAGAGAAGCCGGCCCCGCGCTCCGGACTGCTCGCCGTCGCGCGGGCGCCCGGCTGGGTCCGGTACGCGCTGCTGGCCGCCGGCCTGCTCGTCGCGCTGTGGCTGCCGAACGGGCTCTACCCGGCGGTCGCGGTGGACATTCTGTGCTGGGCGCTCTTCGCCGTCTCGGTGGACCTGCTGCTCGGCTTCACCGGGTTGATGTCCTTCGGGCACGCCGCGTTCTGGGGCACCTCGGCGTACCTGACCGGGCTGGTCGCGATCCACGCCGGCCTGCCGTTCCCGGCCGCCGTGCTGGCCGGGGCGCTGGGCGCGGCGCTGCTGGCGCTGCCGATCGGCTACCTGGCGGTGAAGCGCACCGGGATCTACTTCGCCATGGTCACCCTGGCCTTCGCGCAGATGGTCTACTACGTGGCCAACGAGTGGCGTTCGGTCACCCAGGGTGAGAACGGCCTGCAGGGCGTGCCACGCGTGTTCTTCGGCGCCGATCTCACCGACGACTACTATTTCTACTACGCGATCCTGCCGATCGTGCTGCTCGGCCTGCTCGCCGCCTGGCGGATCGTGCACTCGCCGTTCGGCCGGGTGCTGGTCGGCATCCGGGACAACCCGGCCCGGGCCCGCGCGCTCGGCTACCCGGTGCACCGCTACAAGCTGACCGCGTTCGTGCTCTCCGGCTTCCTGGCCGGGCTCGGCGGCGGGCTCTTCGCGGTCGGCCACCGATTCGTCTCGCTGGACGTGCTGCACTGGACCACCTCCGGCAAGGCGGTCATCGTGGTGGTGCTCGGCGGCATCGGCACGCTGTGGGGCGGGGTGCTCGGCGCGGCCCTGGTGGTCCGGCTGGAGGACTGGCTGTCGTTCTCCGGGTTCGAGGCCATCGGGCTGGTCACCGGCGGCATCTTCGTCCTCGTCGTGCTGCTGTTCCGCCGGGGTGTCTGGGGCACGGTCGCCCACCTGGCCCGGCGCTGGGCGGTGACCCGCCGGGACCGGTCGGGCTGATCCGGCGTACGTGGGCGGCACCGCGACGAGGGGTGGCGCTCCGGCACCCCCACCTGACGCGGAGCGACGCTATGATCTCCGATCCATGACCGTTTCTCGTCTTCGTGCGCTCGCCGCCACGGTCCCCGCCGGCCGTCCGGCGCCACGGCCGGTCACGCTGCCGTCCTGGTTGCTCCTGCCCGGTCTGCTGGCGCTGGCCGGATCCCTCGCCGCGTATGCCGTCTTCCTGGATCACGACCCGCTGCGCGGCACGGACCTGTGGATGTACGTCGGTGGCGCGCGGGCCTTCCTGGACGGCGAGCCGGTCTACCGGCTGGGTTACACGACGCTGAACCTGCCCTACACCTATCCGCCGATCACCCTGCCGCTCATGACGCCGCTGACGCTGCTCGACGATCGGGCCGCCCTGTACGTGTGGACCGTGGGGGGCCTGCTGGCGATGCTCGCGGCGCTGTGGTTCACCACCCGGATGCTCGGGTACCGGGGCGCTGCCGGCCGGCTCGGCCTCGCCGCAGCGGTGCTCGCCGTCCTCGTGTGGAGCGAACCGCTGCACCGCACCT
This sequence comes from Micromonospora sp. WMMB482, assembly GCF_019038635.1. Classification (NCBI taxonomy): domain Bacteria; kingdom Bacillati; phylum Actinomycetota; class Actinomycetes; order Micromonosporales; family Micromonosporaceae; genus Micromonospora; species Micromonospora sp. WMMB482. The sequence continues at coordinate 4,619,354 of NZ_JAHOPD010000020.1, forward strand.
TCTTTCTCGGTCAGATCAACATCTTCGTCCTGCTGCTGGTGGTGGCGGACCTGGCGCGGCCGGACCGGAGCCGGTTCAAGGGTGTCGGCATCGGCGTCGCCACCTCGATCAAGCTGCTTCCGGGCCTGTTCGTGGTCTACCTGCTGCTGACCCGCCGGATCCGGGCCGCCGTGGTGGCCGGGGCGACGTTCGCCGGGCTCACCGTGCTGGGCGCGATCATCCAGCCGGGCGGCTCGTACGACTATTGGATCGACGGCCGCGGGTTCGACTCGTCCCGGCCGCTCGCGACGTCCGGCCCGCGGTACGTCGGCAACCAGTCCCTCCAGGGTTTCGTGGCACGCGTGCTCGGCAGCGACGAACTGAACAGCGGTTCGTGGATGCTGGCCGTGGTGCTCGCCGGGGTGGCCGGCCTGGCGCTCGCTGTCGCGCTGCACCGGCAGGGCGAGGAGGCGGCCGCGATGGTGGTGGTCGGTTTCACCACGCTCGCCGTCTCCCCGGTGAGCTGGTCGCACTATTGGATCTGGGCCGGCCCGATGGCGCTGGTCCTGATCGATCTGGCGCGGCGTGCCCGCGGCCCGGCCCGGGTGCCCGCAGCCGCCCTCGCGGTGGCCGCCGTGCTGCCGTTCCTGCTGTGGCCCGGCCCCGACCGCACCGGCGCGACGGTCCCCCGCGGGCTGATCTGGAGTTCGGGCCATATGGAGGGGACGGCGAAGTCGCTGGCGGCCGACGCGTACCTGCTGACAACTCTCGCCCTGGGACTGATCGCGGTGGCGTGGCTGCTGCTGCGCCGCCGGCCCGTCGCCGCGGCGGAGCCCGGGCCGGTGAGGCCCCTACCGACGCAACCCGCTCCGGCTGAGCGCGAGCCGGTGGAGCGCGAGCCGGTGTGATCCGCCCCACCGGCCCGGTGCGGGATCGCATCCCGGCCGGACCGGTTCGGCCCGAGCGCATCCAAACCGCACCGCCGCGCCGAACCCCGGGTAGTGACCGTCTACCCGGGAGGTGCTTCTGGTGGTGGCCGAGGCGATGCCGGGCGACGCCGTCGAGGACGTCCGCAAGCACCTCACGCTCGCCGCGGAGGACCTGGACGGCAACCGGGTCGCGGCGCTGGTCGTCGAGGCCGCGGGCCGGTGGGGCGTGACCGCGGTGTGGGAGCGGGTCTGCGCGCCGATGCTGGCCGCGCTGCCCGGGCACAGCGCCGTCGAGGTGGCGGTGGAGCACGCGTTCTCCGAGGGGATCCGGTCCGGCCTGGACGCACTGCTGCGGGAGCCGGGGCGGACGTCGCCGGGCGGGGGCATCCTGCTGGCCGCGGCGGAGCAGGAACTGCACTGTCTCGGCCTGCACGCGCTCGCCGCCGCGCTGCGGGAAGCGAACCTGGGCAGCCTGCTGCTGGGCGCCGCCCTGCCCTGGCCCGCGCTGGCCAGCGCCGTGCGCCGCAGCCGGCCGCACACGGTGGTGGTGTGGTCGCAGACCCCGGTGACCGGACGGGCGTACCGGATGGCCCGGTTCGCGCGGGAGTTCCCGTCAGTGTGGGTGCACAGCGCCGGACCGGGCTGGATCATGCCACCGGCCGGGCACCTGACGAGCCTGTCCGACGCGCTCAGCACCTGTCGTGAGGCGACCGGCCGCCGCGCCGGCCGGACCTAGGCGGACGGGCCGGCGCGGAAGCCGTGCAGCAGCGCGGCGACGGCGGCCTCCGGGTCGACGTCGTCGTCCGGAGACACGAGATGGTTGCCCAGCAGGCCGTCGATGAGCGCGAGCAGCGCCCGGAAGTGGGCGGGCGGATCGGTCGCGCCGAGCGCGGCGAGCAGCGGCACCCCCCACTCGGCCAGCCGCGCTCGCCCGGCCTCGATGGCGGGGCGCAGTTCGGGCCGCACGGCCGCTTCGACGAACAGCGCGTGCCGGGCAAGCGTGACCACCCGCTGCTGGCCGGTGAACTCCCGGATCAGCCGGCCGACCACGGCGGCGAACGCGGCGACGTCGCCCGGTGCCAGGTCCACGGCGAGCCGCTGCCAGGCCTGCGTCTCCACCTCGACCAGCCGCTCGAAGACGCCGGCGACCAGCGCCTCCCGGGTGCGGAACCGATTGGAGGCGGAGCCCTCGGGCAGACCCGCCTCCGCGTCCACCGCCCGATGGGTGAGCTGCCGTGGCCCCCCGGTGCCGAGCACCCGGACGGCCGCGTCGAGCAGGAGCTGCCGGCGATCGGTCACCCGGCCAGACTACAGGCGTAGTGCATTCGACTACACCTGTAGTACGGTGACCGCATGGGCGGACGCGCGGTCGTGGTCGGGGGCGGGATCGGCGGGCTCGCGGCGGGCATCGGCCTGCACGCGGCGGGCTGGGAGGTGACCGTCCGGGAACGGTCCGCCGCGTTGCCGCACAGCGGCACCGGGCTCGGCATCTGGCCCGGTGCGATGCGTGCCCTGGACGCGCTCGGCGTCGGCGACGAGGTGCGCCGCCGGGGCAGCCGCCAGGCCGGCGGGTCGATCCGGCGCCCGGACGGCGGTCGCATCACCACCATCGACGTCGACCGGCTGGAACGCCGGCACGGCGAGCCGGTGCACCTGGTCACCCGGCCGGTGCTGCTCGCCGTCCTGGCCGGCGCGCTGCCCGGACCGGCGCTGCGCCTCGGCGCCCCGGTGACCGACCCGCTGTCGCTTCGCGACGCGTACGACCTGGTGGTTGGCGCGGACGGGATCAACAGCGTGGTGCGCGCGCAGATGTACGGCGGGCGGTACCCGCTGCGCTACGCGGGCGCGGTGGCCTGGCGCGGCGTGGTCGACCTGGAGCTGGCCGAGGGCGGCGAGACCTGGGGGCGGGGGCGCAAGTTCGGGCTGACCCCGGCCGGGCCGGGCCGCACCAACTGGTACGCCGCGGTGCGGCTGCCCGAGGGGCACCCGGCGCCGCCCGACGACCGGGACGAGCTGCGGCGTCTCTTCGGTGACTGGCACCCGCCGGTGCCGCGGGTTCTCGACGCGCTCACCGAGGAGGGGATCCTGCGGCACGAGATCCGCGATCTCACGCCGCTGCCGTCGTACGTGTCCGGCCGGACGGTGCTGCTCGGCGACGCCGCGCACGCGATGACGCCGGATCTCGGGCAGGGCGCCTGCCAGGCGCTGATCGACGCGGTCGCGCTCGCCGACTGCGTACGTGATGCCGGTGACGTGCCGGCCGCGCTGCGCGCGTACGACAGGCGACGCCGGCGGCCCACGCAACGGATCGCGGCGGGCGCGCGGTGGGCGGGACGGCTGGCCGGCGTACGGCGGCTGCTGCCCGTGCGGGACGCGCTGCTGCGGCTGGCGCTGGCGGCCGGACCGCCCGCGTGACCTGAGACACATTCGATACGAACCCGTTCCGTATCGAAACCGGCTCACCTACGCTCGGCATCGTTACGAGTCTGACCCGTATCGTATTTCGACCGCGGGTGAACCGGGGGGAGAACGGCAGTGGAACCACACGAGAACACCGGACACCCGAGGAGGTGGGCGATCCTCGGGGTGCTGGTGATCAGCCTCCTCGTGGTCGTCCTCGACAACACCATCCTCAACGTCGCGCTGCGCACCCTGGCCGACCCGGTGCACGGCCTCGGCGCCACCCAGGGCGAGCTGGAATGGGCGATCAACTCCTACACGCTCGTCTTCGCCGGACTGCTGTTCACCTTCGGCGTGCTCGGTGACCGGCTCGGCCGCCGCCGCTTCCTGATCCTCGGGCTGGCGGTGTTCGGCCTGTCCTCGCTGCTGTCCGCGTACGCACAGGATCCGGGCCAGCTCATCGCGGCCCGCGCGCTGATGGGTGTCGGCGGCGCGGCGATCATGCCGGTGACGCTCTCGATCATCTCCAACGTCTTCGACCCGCGCGAGCGCGCCAAGGCGATCGGCGTCTGGGCCGGCGCGGTCGGCCTCGCGGTGGCGATCGGCCCGGTGCTCGGCGGCGCGCTGCTGGAGCACTTCTGGTGGGGCTCGGTCTTCCTGATCAACGTGCCGGTGGTGGCGCTCGGCGTGGTGCTCGTCGCGGCCCTGGTCCCCGAGTCCCGCGACCCCAGGCCCGGCCGGGTCGACCTGCTCGGCGTGCTGCTCTCAGTGGTCGGCCTGGTCGCGCTCACCTACGGCATCATCGACGGCGGCGAGCACGGCTTCGGCCGCCCGCAGGTCTGGCTGGCCGTGCTCGGCGGTCTCGCGGTGCTCGGCTGGTTCGTCGCCCACGAGCTGCGCAGCGACCACCCGTCGCTGGACGTGCGGCTGTTCCGGGTGCCCCGTTTCGCCGCCCCGGTGGCCCTGGTCGGGCTGGTCTTCTTCGCCGCCATGGGCGTGATGTTCTTCGGCGCGTTCTACCTCCAGCTCGTCCGCGGCTACAGCCCGCTGGAGAGCGGCCTGCTGTTCCTGCCGTTCGCCGCCGCCCAGCTCGTCTTCGCGCCGCGCAGCGCGGCGATGGTCCGCCGCTACGGCGGCCGGGCGGTCGCGGCCGTCGGGCTGCTGCTCACCACCGTGGCGCTCGCCGCGTTCGTCTTCATCGACGCGGACACCCCGATCTGGATCTTCTCGGCGCTGGGTTTCCTCCAGGGCGCCGGGATGGCGAACATCATGCCGCCTGCCACCGAGTCGATCATGTCCGCGCTGCCCCGGGAGAAGGCCGGCGTCGGTTCCGCGGTCAGCAACACGGTGCGCCAGGTGGCCGGCGCGCTCGGTGTGGCAGTGCTCGGCTCGGTGCTCTCCGCCGTCTACCGCGACCAGGTCGCCCCGGCGGTGGCGGCCCTGCCCGCCCCGGTGCGCGACGCGGCCCGCGAGTCGGTGTCCGGGGCGTACGCGGTCGCCGGCCGGCTCGGCCCCGACGCGCCGCGACTGATCGACGCGGCCAACGACTCATTCGTCTCGGCCATGCACTGGGCGGCGGGCGCCTCCGCGGTGGTGGCCGCGCTCGGCATCGTGATCGTGCTGCGCTGGATGCCGGGCCGGCCGGTCGTCGCCCCCGACGCGGCGCCGGTCACCGACCGGGAGTTGGCCGGTACCGCATAGGTTCGTGGACAATGTCTGACATGACTTCCACGGCGGATGCTCCGCGGTCGCCCGGGCGACCGCGGAGCATCCGCGCGGACGAGGCGATCGTCGACGCCACCCTCGACCTGCTGGCCGAGGGCAGCACCATAGAGTCGCTGTCCATCGAGGCGATCGCGGCCCGCGCCGGCGTCGGCAAGGCCACCATCTACCGCCGCTGGCCGGGCAAGGACGCGCTGCTGCTGGACGCGTTGCGCACCCTCAAGGGGCCCGCGCCCCGCACCACCGGGCGCTCCGTCCGCGACGATCTGGTGCTGCTCGTCGGCGCCGTGGGCCAGCACGCCGACCCACGGGTCCGCAAGATCATGCCCTGCCTGGTGCCCGAGGTGAACCGCAGCTCGGCCCACCGGCAGGCGTACGAGGCGATCGTCGAGCCCCGGCGCGCGGCGATGCGCGAGGTGCTGCGCCGCGGGATCGACAGCGGCGAGCTGCGCGCCGACCTCGACGTCGAGGTGACCATGTCGCTGCTCACCGCGCCGATGCTCACCCAGCGGATGCTGCGCTGGCACCCGGAGCACGACGAGCGGATGGTGCCCGAGCGGATCGTGGACACGGTCCTGGACGGCCTGCGCGTGCGTTGACCCGGGCCGGTCGCCGGCCCGGCCGGGCCGGCGCGCCCCGTTCACCGGGCCGGTGTGCGCAGCCGGTGCAGGCGCAGCGCGAGCTGCACCTCCAGCGCCCGCTCCGGCCGCTGCCAGTCCGCGCCGAGCAGGTGCCCGACCCGTTCCAGCCGCTGGGTGACGGTGTTGACGTGCACGTGCAGCTGCTCGGCGGCGCGGGCCAGGCTGCCGCCCACCCCGAAGTACGCCTCCAGCGTCTTCACCAGCGCGGTGCCCCGCCGCGCGTCGTAGTCCAGCACCGGCCCCACCGTGGTGGCGAGGAACCGGGCCACGTCCCGGTCCCCGGCGTCGCCGACCGCGCCCAGCAGCAGCCCGACGAAGCCCAGCTCGGCGGTGCTCGCCCCCTGTCCCGCCCGGCCCAGCGCGCCGAGCGCGGACAGGCAGCGCTCCGCCTCGGCGAACGTGACTGCCAGCGACGCCGGACCGGTCGACGGCCCGCTCGCCCCGGCGGTCACCGGGCGGCCGGTCACCCTTGACAGATCCCGGGCCACCGCGCGGGCCGCGCCACCGGCGTCGTGACCGGGCAGCATCAGCACCACCCGCCCGTCGCGCGCCGCGGCCAGGCCACCCCGGGTCGAGGCGTACGTGGTGGCCCAGGACAGCACCCGCTGCCGCGCCGAACCGGTCTCGGCGAACGCGTCGTCGCCGACCGCCACCAGCACGTGCGGGGCATCCAGGTCCACCCCGATGCGGCGGGCCCGCGCGCGCAGCGCGTCGGTGTCACGCAGCGGCCGGGCGATCAGGTCGTCCAGCAGCTCGCCGCGTACCCGCCCCTCCGCCTCGGCCACGGTCCGGCGGAACAGCAGCAGCAACGCGGTCACCAGCGCGGCGCGCTCCAGGATGCGCTGGTCGGCGTCGACCAGCTCGTCGTCCGGGCGCAGCACCAGCGCGCCCAGGTTCTCCGCACCGGCCACCACGGCGGCGTACCAGAGCGGGCCCCGGCGCACGCTGCGCCCCTCGGTACGCGACGCGGCGACCGCCTCCACGATGTCCGCCCGGTCCGGCTCCTCGATCTCGCCGACCCGGGCCAGCCGCCGGCCCTCGGCGTCCAGCGCCAGCAGCGCGCCGCCGAGCACGTCGGTGACCGCCGCCGCCACGTCCTCCATCCCGCCGCCGCGCACCACCAGCGCGGTCATCCGGTCGTGCGCCGCGGCGGCGCGCTCCACCGAGCTGCTGTGCGCCCGGATGGTGCGGTTCGCCGCGGACAGCTCCGCCAGCGCCGCCCGGGTCTCGGCCAGCAGCCGCGCGGTGTCGATCGCCACCGCCGCGTGCGCCGCGAGCGACACCAGCAGCGACACCTCCTCGCGGGCGAACGGCCGGGCCGAGCGGTTCGCCGCGTACAGCACGCCGATCACGCTGGACCCGAGCCGCAGCGGCACGCCGAGGATGGCCACCAGGCCCTCCTCGCCCACCCCGCCGTCGATCTCGCCGGTGTGCCGGAACCGTTCGTCCTCCTGGTAGTTGGAGGTGACGTACGGGGTGCCGGTCTGCGCGACCAGCCCGCCGAGCCCGTCGCCCAGCTCCAGCCGCAGCCGCTGGAACCGGGCCGAGATCGAGCCGTCGGTGACCCGCATGTACGTGTCGCCGCGCTCGTCGTCGTTGAGCGTCATGTACGCCACGTCGGTGCCGAGCAGGATCCGCGCCCGGTGCACGATCGCGCGCAGCACGTCGTCCAGGTCGCGCAGCCCGGCCAGGTCGCTCGCGGTGTCGTACAGGCCGGACAGCTCGGTCTCCCGGCGGCGCCGTCGGGCCAGCAGCGCCCGTACCCGCAGCGCCACCACCTTGGCCTGCTCCAGCTCGGCGAGCCGTTCGGCGGGCAGGCCGGCGGCGCGCGCGGCCACCAGCGGGCCCTCGAACTCGACCGCGGCGGCCTCGCGCGCCAGCAGCTCCAGGAACTCGACCGGCGACGACATGACCGACATTGTGCGCGGGCCCACTAGTTCGCCGTCCAGCCCCCGTCGAGGGCGATCGAGGTGCCGGTGATAAAGGCGGCGGGCGGGGAGCAGAGGTACGCCACCAGTTCGGCCACCTCCGCCGGCTCGATCAGCCGCTTGATCGCCGCCCGGGCCAGCATGATCTTCTCGACCACCTCGTCCTCGCCGATGCCGTGGGTGGCCGCCTGGTCGGCGATCTGGCTCTCCACCAGCGCGGTGCGCACGTACGCCGGGTTGATGCAGTTGGCGGTGACGCCGTGCGCGGCGCCCTCCAGCGCGACCACCTTGGACAGGCCCTCCAGCGCGTGCTTGGCCGAGACGTACGCGGCCTTGAACGGCGAGGCGCGCAGCCCGTGCACCGAGGAGATGTTCACGACCCGGCCCCAGCCGTTCGCGTACATCCGGGGCAGCGCGCGGCGGATCAGCAGGAACGGCGCCTCCACCATCACCCGCTGGATGTACTCGAAGCGCTCGACCGGGAAGTCCTGCACCGGCGCGACGTGTTGCAGCCCGGCGTTGTTGACCACGATGTCGGCGTCGGCGTCGAGCCGGTCCACCGCCGCCGGGTCGGCCAGGTCGATCCCGACCGCCCGGCCGCCGGCCTCGGCGGCCACCTTCTCGGCCGCCGACACGTCGCGGTCCAGCACCACGACCGTCGCGCCGGCCGCCGCCAGGCGCAGGGCGCAGGCCCGCCCGATGCCGCCGCCACCACCGGTGACCAGCGCGGTGCGACCGGTCAGGTCGACGTGTACGACGTGGGGGACCGCCACGGGTTCTGCCGTCATGGCGCATGAACGTACGAGCCGGGTGCCCCCTGGCACATGGGGCGGCGACACATACTCCACCGACCGCGTGTGTGGTGCGCCGCGTCACCGCCCGCACCCGGCGTGTCCGGCCGCCCCGCTGCCGGCGGGCACCAGTAGGGTGTGTCGAACACACGTACTGCTGGCGGCTCGGGGAGGAGGCGGCGTGCGCGTGCTGGGCGTCGACCCGGGCCTGACCCGGTGCGGGGTCGGCGTGGTCGAGGGCGTGCCGGGCCGCCCCTGCACGCTCGTGGCGTACTACGTGGTCTACACCGACCCCGAGGACGACCTGGCGCTGCGCCTGCTGCACCTGGACCGCTCGCTCAGCGACCTGGTCGCCGAGCACCGGCCGGACGCGGTCGCGGTGGAGCGCGTGTTCAGCCAGCACAACGTCCGCACCGTGATGGGCACCGCGCAGGCCAGCGGCGTCGCGGTGCTCGCCGGGGCCCGGGCCGGACTGCCGGTGACGACGTACACGCCGAGCGAGGTCAAGGCCGCGGTGACCGGCTCGGGGCAGGCGGACAAGAAGCAGATGACCACCATGGTCACCCGGCTGCTGCGGTTGCCCGAGCCGCCGAAGCCGGCGGACGCCGCCGATGCCCTGGCGCTGGCCATCTGTCACGTGTGGCGCGGCGGCACCCGGTCCAAGCTGGCCGCGGCAGCGCAACGGGCCCGACGAGGAGGGACGCGATGATCGCGAGCGTACGCGGCACGGTGACCGCCACCGGCCCGGATCACGCGGTGGTGGAGGTGGGCGGCATCGGCCTGGCCGTGCAGTGCGCCCCCGGCACGCTCGCCGACCTGCGTGTGGGCCAGCCGGCCCGGCTCGCCACCAGCCTGGTGGTCCGGGAGGACTCGCTCACCCTCTACGGCTTTCCCGACGACGACGCCAAGCAGCTGTTCGAGCTTCTCCAGACCGCCAGCGGGGTCGGCCCCCGGCTGGCCCAGGCGGTGCTCGCCGTGCACACGCCGGACGCGGTCCGCAAGGCCATCGCCAACGCCGACACCGCGGCGCTGACCCGGGTGCCCGGCATCGGCAAGAAGGGCGCCGAGCGGCTGGTGCTGGAACTGCGCGACCGGGTCGGCCCGGTGCCGGTGGGCGCCGACGGCGCGGCCGGGGTGACCGCCGGCGCCTGGCCGGACCAGGTCCGCCAGGCCCTCGTCGGGCTCGGCTGGTCGGCGGCCCAGGCAGAGCAGGCGGTGGCCGCGGTGGCGGAAACCGTCGACGGCGAGACCCCGCCGGTGCCGGTGCTGCTCAAGCAGGCCATCCGCCTCCTGGGCCGCAGCCGATGAGCGGGGAGAACCTGGTCTCGGCCCACGTCGACGACGCCGAGCTGGACGCGGAGGCCAGCGTCCGGCCGAAGCGGCTCGACGAGTTCATCGCCCAGCACCGTGTTCGCGACCAGCTCGACCTGTTGTTGCAGGGCGCGATGCGGCGCGGCTCCCCGCCCGACCACATCCTCCTGTCGGGCCCGCCCGGCCTCGGCAAGACGACCCTGGCCAACATCGTCGCCGCGGAGCTGGGCACCGGGATCCGGGTGACCAGCGGCCCGGCCATCGAGCGCTCCGGCGACCTGGCCGCGATCCTGACCAGCCTCGCCGAGGGCGACGTGCTGTTCATCGACGAGATCCACCGGATCGCCAAACCGGCCGAGGAACTGCTCTACAGCGCCATGGAGGACTTCCGGGTCGACGTGGTGGTGGGCAAGGGGCCGGGCGCCACCGCCATCCCGCTCGACGTGGAGCCGTTCACGCTCGTCGGCGCCACCACCCGGTCCGGCCTGCTGACCGGCCCGATGCGCGACCGGTTCGGCTTCGTCGCGCACCTCGACTTCTACGCGCCGGCCGACCTGGAGGCGCTGCTGCACAGGTCGGCCCGGATCCTCGGCGTGCCGATCACCGCCGACGGCGCGGCGGAGATCGCCGGCCGGTCCCGGGGCACTCCGCGGATCGCCAACCGGCTGCTGCGCCGGGTCCGCGACTACGCCGAGGTGCGCGCCGACGGCGTGGTCACGCTGGAGACCGCGCAGGCGGCGCTGACCGTCTACGACGTCGACGCGCTCGGCCTGGACCGGCTCGACCGGGCGGTGCTGACCGCGCTCGTCGACTCGTTCCGGGGCGGCCCGGTGGGCTTGTCCACCCTCGCGGTGGCGGTGGGCGAACAGCCGGACACGGTCGAGGAGGTCTGCGAGCCGTTCCTGGTGCGGGCCGGGCTGCTGGCCCGTACCCCGCGCGGGCGGGTGGCGACCGAGGCCGCCTGGCGCCACCTGGGGCGGACGCCACCGAATGGTACATTTGGCGCAGAAGCGCCTCCGGGGCCCGATCTCTTCTCGGTGCAGACCGATCAGCCGTGATCCGTTCGTGATCTGTGCCGCATTCGGTCTTCTCAGGAGCAGGGACTAGACTTCGCCGCGGTTTGTACAGGACGTGAGAATCCGCTTCCGCTGCGGCGCCTCCGGGCGCCGGGACGGATGCCAACCGGAAGGTCTACACCGTGCTTTACGCAGCAGCGAGTGGCGGGGGAGCCGGCAGTCTGACGCCGATCCTCATGATCGCTCTGCTTTTCGTCGTCATGTACTTCATGATGATCCGTCCGCAGCAGAAGCGCCGCCGCGAGGCCGAGCAGATGCAGTCCGCCCTCGCCCCGGGCGACGAGGTGGTCACCATCGGCGGCCTGCACGGCACTGTCACCGCGGTCGAGGACGAGACGGTCCTGCTGGAGGTCGCCCCGGGCGTGCAGACCCGGTACGCCCGCCCCGCCGTCGCGCGGGTGATCAAGCGCGCCGAGGCGCCGGCGGCCGAGACGATCACCGAGGAAGCCGAACCGGTCAAGGAGTGACCACCCGTCCCGGACGGGGCAGCGGATTCATCCGTACAAGTGGATAGTTGGGGTCGGCGCGTGGCGCCGGCATCCGGCCGGGCCGTGCGACGCCCCCGCGCCGCGCTCCAGCCGGCGTGCCATCCTCCGGCGCCGACCTGCCGGAGCAGTCGGGCGGACACCCCCGGCCCGACAGTTGTCGCCGCCGTGGAAACGGCGCGACCGTACAGGGAGACAGGACAGCCGTGGCACCACCTCAGGGACAGATGCGGCCCGGACGGCAGCTCGCCGTGCTCGGGCTCATCTTCGTCGTCCTCTATCTATTGGTGTTCTTCTCGGGCGGTGCCAAGGGCAGCTTGACGGACCGGTTGGAGCCCCGGCTCGGCCTGGACCTCGTCGGCGGCACCCGGCTGACGCTCGAGGCCACCAACACCGTGGACGGCAAGCCGCCGACGGCCGACAACCTCGAGGAGGCCCGCCAGATCATCGAGAGCCGGGTCAACGCCTACGGCGTGGCCGAGGCCGAGGTGGTCACCGAGGGCAACCGCAACATCGTCATCTCCCTGCCCGGCCAGAACCGGGATCTGACCGACGTCGGTGAGGCCGCCGAGCTGCGCTTCCGCAAGGTGCTCAAGGCCACCGACGGCAGCGGCGCCGTGGCCGCGCCCGCGCCGACTCCGAGCGCCACCCCGTCCGGTACCGCCAGCCCGGCGCCGTCGGGCAGCGCGTCGCCGAAGACGAGCGCGAGCCCCAAGGTCAGCGCGTCGCCGAGTGCGGGCGGGCAGGGCGGCATGGCTCCGGCGTCCCCCTCGGCCTCGCCGAGCGCCCCCGCGTCCCCGTCCGCCTCGCCGAGCGCCAGCGCCGAGCCGGTGCCGCAGAGCATCGAGCAGCAGCGCAAGGCCGTCGAGCAGAAGGTCGGAGCGGCCGCCTGGGCCGCCGCCTCGGGCCTGCAGGCCCCGGCGGACCTGACCGCCGACCCGTCGCTGGCCGACAAGCTCAAGCCGTTCGGCACGCTCTCCCCGCAGGAGATCGCGGTCCTGCCGGTGGAGATGCAGTTCAACGTCCCGACCATCACCTGCGCCCAGCTCGACACGCGCCCGGCCGCCTCGATCAAGGACGAGAAGCAGAAGGCGGTGGCCTGCGAGTCCGGCGCGAAGTACCTGCTGGACGTGGCCAAGGTGCTCGGCACCGACGTCAAGGACGCCTCCGCGCAGCTCGACCAGACCAGCTCCTGGGTGGTCAGCCTCAACTTCACCGGCGACGGCCAGGAGAAGTGGACCGCGCTGACCCGCGAGGCGTTCAACAACGAGGGCCAGGCCTGCGACCAGACCGCGCTCGGCCAGGACGGCAAGTGCCGGGTCGCCGTGGTGCTGGACAACGAGATCGTCTCGTCCCCGGAGATCCAGGGCGTGCTGACCGGTGACTCGCAGATCACCGGCAGCTTCGACAACAAGGCCGCGAACGCGCTCGCCAGCCAGCTCCGCTACGGCGCGCTGCCGGTGACGTTCGAGCCGCAGGAGCAGCAGAACGTCACCGCCACCCTGGGCGCCAGCCACCTGAAGGCGGGTCTGCTGGCCGCCGGCATCGGCATGCTGCTGGTCATCATCTACTCGTTCTTCTACTACCGGCTGCTCGGCTCGGTCATCTTCCTGAGCCTGGTGCTCTCCGCGCTGCTCGTCTTCGGCGCGCTGGTGGTCCTAGGCCGGTCGATCGGCTTCACGCTCACGCTCGCCGGCATCGCCGGCATGATCGTCTCGCTGGGCGTCGCGGCGGACTCGTTCGTCATCTACTTCGAACGATTGAAGGACGAGATCCGGGAGGGCCGCAGCCCACGGAGCGCGGTGCCGCGCGCCTGGATCCGGGCCCGCCGGACGATCATCTCGGCGAACGCGATCACGCTGATGTCGGCGGTGGTGCTCTACATCGTGTCGGTCGGCGCGGTGAAGGGCTTCGCCTTCGCGCTCGGCCTGGCCACAGTGCTGGACCTGGTCGTCGTGTTCCTCTTCCGCCACCCGATCATGACGATGTTCGCCCGCACCCGGGCGTTCCTGTCGCCGCGGGTCAGTGGTCTGGGCCGGGCGCTGCCGGCTCGTTCGGCCGAGTCGGGCACCGCCCGCAACGCGCGCGTCAAGGAGGCCTGAGATGGCTAAGAACGGTCTGGCCGCTCGGCTCTACCGGGGCGAGGCGGATCTCAACATCGTCGGCCGCCGCAACCTGTGGTTCGGCGTGGCGGGCGTGCTCGTGCTGGTCGCCGTGCTCAGCTTCGCGATCAGCGGCTTCAAGCTCGGTATCGAGTTCGCCGGCGGCAACTCGTTCCAGGTGCCGGCCAGCGTCGGCACGCTGGACCGGGCCGAGCAGGTCGTCGACGAGGTGCTGGCGGACGAGGCGGCCGGCGTCGAGGTGGTCAGCGCGCAGAAGGTCGGCAGCACCAGCGGCGAGTTCTACGAGATGCGTACCGGGCAGCTCTCCGCCGAGCAGGCCAACGCGGCCAAGACGGCGATGGCGCAGGAGTTCGGCATCCCGGCCGACCAGATCAGCGGCAGCCAGGTCTCCGAGGCATGGGGCAGCCAGGTGACGTCCCGGGCCTTCCTCGGTCTGCTGATCTTCATCGCGGTGGTGTCGATCTACCTGGTGCTGCGCTTCGAGTGGCGGATGGCGGTCGCCGCGATCGTCTCGCTGCTGACCAACCTCGTCCTGACCGCCGGCATCTACTCGCTCGTCGGCTTCGAGGTCACCCCGTCGACGATCATCGGCTTCCTCACGATCCTGGGCTTCGCGCTCTACGACGTGGTCGTGGTCTTCGACAAGGTGCAGGAGAACACGCGCGGCATCACCGCCAACAACAACATGACCTACGGCGAGGCGTCCAACCTGGCGCTCAACCAGAGCCTCATGCGGTCGCTGAACACCTCGGTGGTGGCGCTGCTGCCGGTCGGCGGCCTGCTCTTCATCGGCGCCGGCCTGCTCGGCGCCGGCACGCTGAAGGACCTGGGCCTGGTGCTGTTCGTCGGTATGGCGGTGGCGTTCCTGACCTCGATCATGCTGGCCACGCCGCTGCTGGTGCTGCTGAAGAACATGGACCCGCGGATCAGCGCGCACACCAAGCGGGTGCTGTCCCGCCGGGCCGCGATCGCCCGGGGCGAGATCACCCCGAAGGGCCCGCGTGCCGCAGCTCCGGCCGCCGAGGCGCCGATCGACCCGGAGGCGGCAGCGCTCGCCGGTGCCGCCCCCAAGGTCGGCGCCCGGCCGGCCGGCAAGCGCCCCAGCGGCGCCCGCGGCGGCCGTCCCGCCGGGGGCGGCGGCAACCGGCCCGGCGGCAAGCGCCGCTGACCGCAGGGCCGGACGGAATCGATCCGACGGCGTCCGTCATGCTGATGTCACGGCATGACGGACGCCGTCGTCGTTTCGAGAGGACATGGGACGAACCGTGACGGAGACCCACACCACTGCGGTACGGGGAGACAGCGGCCCGGAGGTCGCCCAGCTCGTCGCCAGCCGGTTGCTGGACGTGCCGGACTTCCCCAAGCCGGGTGTCGTGTTCAAGGATTTGATGCCGCTGTTCGCCGACGGTGCGGCGTTCCGGGCGGTGATCGACGGCATCATCGCGTACCACGGGCGGGACTCGTTCGACACGGTCGCCGGCATCGAGGCGCGCGGGTTCGTGCTGGCGGCGGCGGTCGCGTACGCCACCGGCGTCGGCGTGGTGCCGGTGCGCAAGGCGGGCAAGCTGCCCCGGGCCACCCACTCGGCCTCCTACGCCCTGGAGTACGGCGAGGCGACGCTGGAGGTGCACCAGGACGCCTTCACCGCCGGCCACCGGGTGCTGGTGCTCGACGACGTGCTCGCCACCGGCGGGACCGCCGAGGCCACGCTCGACCTGGTGGAACGGGCCGGCGGGACGGTGGCCGGGTTCACCGTGCTGCTGGAGCTGGGCTTCCTCTCCGGCCGTAAGCGGCTGGCCCAGCGCCCGGTCCATGCCCTGTTGACCGTTTGACCAGGGCGGCCCGTCGGGCCGGTCGGCGCGGACCGTCCGGGGGAGCGGTGGCGTACCCTGCGTACGGGTAGCATTGCCCTTTGCCCGACCCGGCCGAGCTGTCCGGGGCGGCGAAGGCACCGGGGCCCCGCCCCGGCGACCGCGCGGAACAACACCGGCCCCCGGGCCGGTTGAACCAGACGTCGGCCGGACGGCCGGCGCACCCCGGCGAGCGGTGAGGAGGCCGGTGTCCCACGATGTCGTCCCTCCGGTGGAGGGCACGGTGCACCCGACAGGCGACGCGGACGGCTCGGTGACCGAGCGTAGTGGCAACCCGCCGGTCCGGGCGACCGGCGCCACCGGCGGCGCGTCCGACGCGACGGCCGACGGCGGGGCGGTCGTGGTGCCGTTCCCGACCGAGGGCAACGAAGCCACGCCCGGCAGCGGTTTCGCCCTCTCCAACGCGCCCACCGGTCGGCGGGTACGCGCCCGGCTGGCCCGGTTCAACGCGCCCTGGCAGACCTCGCAGGTCAGCGAGGTGCTGGAGCCGCTGATCGCTACGCACCGGGAGAACCATCCGAAGGCCGACGCGCGGCTGCTCCAGCGCGCCTTCGACACGGCCGCGCGGTGGCACTCGGGGCAGTACCGCAAGTCCGGCGACCCCTACATCACGCATCCCCTCGCCGTGGCGACCATCCTGGCGAACCTGGGCATGGACACCACCACGCTTGTCGCGGCGCTGCTGCACGACACCATCGAGGACACGGAGTACACGCTCGACCAGATGCGTGGCGACTTCGGTGGTGAGGTCGCGCTGCTCGTCGACGGCGTCACCAAGCTCGACAAGGTCAAGCTCGGCGACGCGGCCAAGGCCGAGACCATCCGCAAGATGGTCGTGGCGATGGCGAAGGACCCGCGCGTCCTGGTGATCAAGCTGGCTGACCGGCTGCACAACATGCGGACGCTCACCTTCCTGCCCCGCCCCAAGCAGGAGCAGAAGGCCAAGGAGACGCTGGAGATCCTGGCTCCGCTGGCGCACCGCCTCGGTATGAACACGATCAAGTGGGAGCTGGAGGATCTCGCCTTCGGCACGCTGTTCCCGAAGCGGTTCGAGGAGATCAACCGGCTGATCGGGGAGCACCAGCCGCAGCGGGAGGCGCTGCTGCGCCAGGTGACCCAGAAGGTGTCCACCGACCTGAAGGCCGCCAAGATCAAGGCGGAGACCACCGGGCGGCCGAAGCACCTCTACTCGATCTACCAGAAGATGATCGTGCGGGGGCGCGACTTCAACGACATCTACGACCTGGTGGGTGTGCGGATCCTGGTCGACACGGTGCGCGACTGCTACGCGGCGCTGGGGGTCATCCACGCCAACTGGCAGCCGGTGCCGGGCCGGTTCAAGGACTACATCGCCATGCCCAAGTTCAACATGTACCAGTCGTTGCACACGACTGTCATCGGGCCCACCGGCAAGCCGGTGGAGATGCAGATCCGCACGTACGCGATGCACCGCACCGCCGAGTTCGGCATCGCCGCGCACTGGAAGTACAAGGAGCACAAGGGCACCCCGGTGGTGGGCCCGCCCGCGCACATCGACGAGATGACGTGGCTGCGGCAGCTGCTGGACTGGCAGCGCGAGGCGGCCGACCCGAGCGAGTTCCTGGACGCGCTGCGGTTCGACCTGTCCAGCCAGGAGGTGTACGTCTTCACCCCCAAGGGCGACGTCATCCCGCTGCCGACCGGGTCGACGCCGGTGGACTTCGCGTACGCGGTGCACACCGAGGTCGGGCACAAGTGCATCGGCGCGCGGGTCAACGGCAAGCTGGTGCCGCTGGAGTCGACGCTGTCGAACGGCGACGTGATCGAGATCTTCACGTCGAAGTCCGACACGGCCGGGCCGACGCAGGACTGGCTGGGCTTCGTCAAGAGCCCGCGGGCGCGTACGAAGATCCGCCAGTACTTCAACAAGGAGCGGCGCGAGGAGGCGATCGAGGCCGGCAAGGACTCGATCGTCAAGGCGATGCGCAAGCAGGGCATGCCGTTGCAGCGGATGCTCACCTCGGACGCGCTGATGGCGATCGCCCGGGACCTGCATCTCGCCGACGTGGCCTCGCTGTACGCGGCGGTCGGCGACAGCCAGGTCTCCGCGCAGTCGGTGGTGCAGAAGCTGATGGCCTCCTACGGCGGCGAGGAGGGCGCGGCGGAGGACATCGCCGAGACCGCCGTCGCCACCCGGCCGCCGCGCAGCCGGCAGAGCAGCGCCGACCCGGGCGTGGTGGTCCGCGGTGTCAGCGACGTCTGGATCAAGCTGGCCCGCTGCTGCACGCCGGTGCCGCCGGACTCGGTGTTCGGGTTCGTCACCCGCTCCGGCGGGGTGAGCGTGCACCGGGACGACTGCGCCAACGCCGAGGACCTGCGCGCCCAGCCGGAGCGGGTGGTCGAGGTGAGCTGGAAGCTCACCTCCGCCTCCACGTTCCTGGTCGCCATCCAGGTCGAGGCGCTGGACCGGCACAAGCTGCTCGCCGACGTGACGCGGGTGCTGTCCGAGGAGCGGGTGAACATCCTGTCCGCGACAGTCACCACCACCCGGGACCGGGTGGCGGTCAGCCGGTTCAGCTTCGAGATGGCCGACCCGAAGCACCTCGGGCACCTGCTGGCCGCCGTCCGGAAGGTCGACGGCGTGTTCGACGCGTACCGGGTCACCTCGGGGGCCTGAGCCACCCCACGCACGCGAAAGCGCCCCCCGGCTGCGATCAGCCGGCGGGCGCTTCGTCGTCGTACGGGTGCGCCTCAGCCGCCCTCGACCGGGCTCATCGTCACCTTCGTCATGGTGATCTCCTTCTTCGGGTGACCACCGCCGGCCTGCTTGGCGAACGCACCGTCGTCACCGGCCTTGGCCACGTCCTTGACGATGTCCATGCCACCGGTGATGGTGCCCAGCACCGTGTAGTTCGGGTCGAGCGGCGAGTCGCCGTACACGATGAAGAACTGGCTGCCGGTGCTGCCCGGCTGGCCGGAGTTGGCCATCGCGATGACACCCTCCGGGTACGGCGGGCGCTTGTCCGTCGGCAGGTTCTCCTCGGCCAGGTTGTACGACGGGCCGCCGGTGCCGTCGGTGTCCCGCCAGCCCTTGCCGGTGGCGCTCGGGTCGCCGCACTGGAGCACCTTGATGCCCTCGGTGACCAGCCGGTGGCACTTGGTGTTGTCGAAGAAGCCCTTACTCGCCAGGTGGGTGAAGCTACCGGCGGTGCACGGCACCTTGGCGCGGTCGATCTTGGCGGTGATCGGGCCCAGGTTGGTGTCGATGGTCATCGTCTGGGTGCCCTTGCCGGACTGCTGGGCCGGCGGCAGGCCGACGTCCTTGATCTGCGGCGGCCGGCCCTCCTTGGGCACCTCCGTGTAAGCGCACTGGACGGCCCCGGCGGCGGCGGTCGTGCCGTCCTGCTCGTCGTCGTCGCCGAGCGCGGCGACGAGCCAGACCGTGCCGGCCACGACGAGCACCAGCACCGCCGCGGCCCCGACGATCGCCTGGGTCTGCCGGCGCTTGCGGGCCCGGCCGGCCCGTTCCGCCATCTCCCGCTCGAGCTTGGCCCGCGCCGCCGCGCGCTGGCGGTCTCTGGTGGACGTCACGGTCACTCCTCACCTGCTGCGTATGGGGTCGGCATGCGCGCCGCCGGGTCAGCCGACGGCCCGCCGCCTGCTCGCCTGTGTTCTCAGCCCGCGCTGGCGCTGGGCGACGGCGCGGGACTGCCGGCCGGCGCCGCGCCGGGCTCGCCGACGGTGACACTCTGGACCAGCACCTGCGTCTTCGGCTTGACCTTGGCGCCGTTGCCATTGTCCACCGTCGGCAGGGCGCCGATCTTCTCCACCACGTCGAGCCCGCCGGTGACCTTGCCGACCACGGAGTAGGCCGGCTTGGCCGGGCTGGCGTCCTTGAAGAAGATCAGGAACTGGCTGCCGTTCCTGCCGGGCGGGTTGCCGATCATGGCGACCGTGCCCTTCGGGTACGTCGCCGGTTGCCCGGGCGCCGGCGAGGCCGACGGGCTCGGCGCCGGCGCGGCCGGGACGTTCTCGTCGTAGAACGAGTAGGTCGGGCCGCCGAGGCCGGTGCCGGTCGGGTCACCGCAGCGCAGCGCGCCCTCGGCGGTGATCTCGTGGCAGGTGGTGTTGTCGAAGAACGACTGGCCGGCCAGGTAGCTCAGGCTCGCCGCGCCGCACGGCGCGTCGGTCTGGTCCAGTTCGACGGTGATCGGCCCGCCCTGGTTGGTGGTGATCGTCATCGGGCGGGTACCCGAGGTCGGCAGGCCCGTGGTGGGCGGCTCGCCGACGTCCTTCAGGTTGGTGTTGACGGCGCCGTCCTCAGCGGCCCAGAGGCAGACGTCCTCGGCGGCCGTCTTCTCCGGCTCGGAGTCGAACGCGCCGAGCGCCCAGGCGGAGCCGGCCACGATCAGCACGAGCACCACGGCGGCGCCCACGCCGGCCCGGATCTGCCGGCGGCGCTTCGCGGCCGCCGCCCGCCGGGCGAGCTGCCGGTCGAGCTTGGCGCGCGCCAGTTTGCGCTGCCGGTCCCTGCTGGAAGCCACGCGCGCTCCCCTTCCTCTGCCTGATCGCCGTCGGCGCCGGGCGCCGTCCGCCGTTCCGATCGGGGTGCGCCACGCCACACGCCCGCCAGAGTGTACGGGTAGCGACTGTGAATGTGGTGTACGAGGTCCCGCCGTCTCGATGCGGCCGGGGCGGACGGGGGCGGTGGCGGACGGAACTCGCTGGCCGTTACGACTAGGCTGCAGGCAGACGACGACCGGACGGAAAGGGGAGCGACGTGCTCGTGGCCGGCTTTCCCGCGGACGCCTTCGGCACCAACTGCTACGTGGTGGCGACCGGGCCGGGGGAGCAGTGCGTGGTGGTCGACCCCGGCATCGGGGTGCTCGACCGGCTCGACGCCGTGCTCGCCGAGCACCGCCTGCACCCGGCCGCCGTGCTGCTCACCCACGGCCACCTGGACCACACGTTCTCCGTCGCCCCGGTCTGCGGCGCGCGGGGCATCCCCGCCTACGTCCACCCGGACGACCGGGAACTGCTGGCCGACCCGAGCAAGGCGCTGTCGATGGACCTGACCCAGCTGTTCGGCGGCCGGCTGCCGTACGCCGAGCCGGACGACGTGGCCGAGCTGACCGACGGCGCGACGCTGTCGCTGGCCGGGTTGGAGATCACCGTCGACCACGCCCCCGGCCATACCGGCGGGTCGGTGCTGTTCCGGTTGCCCGGCGCCGGCTCGCCCTGGGAGGCGGAGCAGATCTGCCTCTCCGGTGACGTGCTGTTCGCCGGCTCGATCGGCCGTACCGACCTGCCGGGCGGCAGCATGCCCCGGATGCTGTCCAGCCTGCGGGACAAGGTGCTCCCGCTGGCCGACGACACTGTCGTCCTGCCCGGCCACGGCCCCGCGACAACGATCGGCCGCGAGCGCGCGACCAACCCGTACCTCGTCGAGGTGGCGGGCACCGGCGGCGCGCGCCCGGCCGCGCCCACCCGAGGCCTCTAGACCTCACCCGCGCCCGCGCGGGTTCTCAAGGAGTACGCCATGAGCAAGCCCACGCCCATCTCCGGTTTCCCCGAGTGGACGCCGGCGCAGCGGATGATCGAGCAGTTCGTTCTCGATCGCATTCGCACCACGTTCGAGTTGTACGGTTTCGCGCCGCTGGAGACCCGCTCGGTCGAGCCGCTGGATCAGTTGCTGCGCAAGGGGGAGACCTCCAAGGAGGTCTACCTGCTGCGCCGGTTGCAGGCCGACGCCGACGGCGCGGCCGGTGACGACGCGCTCGGCCTGCACTTCGACCTGACCGTGCCGTTCGCCCGGTACGTGCTGGAGAACGCCGGCAGGCTCCAGTTCCCGTTCCGCCGCTACCAGATCCAGAAGGTGTGGCGCGGTGAGCGCCCGCAGGAGGGCCGCTACCGGGAGTTCCTCCAGGCCGACATCGACATCGTCGACCGGGACACCCTGCCCGCCCACTTCGAGGCCGAGATGCCCCTGGTCATCGGTGACGCGCTGCGGTCGCTGCCGATCCCGCCGGTGCGTATCCAGGTCAACAACCGCAAGATCTGCGAGGGCTTCTACCGGGGCATCGGGCTGACCGACGCGGAGGCGGCGCTGCGCGCCGTCGACAAGCTCGACAAGATCGGCCCGGCCGGGGTGACGGAGCTGCTGGCGAGCACCGCCGGGGCGAGCGAGACGCAGGCCAAGGCCGTGCTGGCGCTGGCCGAGATCTCCGCGCCGGACGCCTCCTTCGCCGACGCGGTGCGCGGCCTCGGGGTGAGCGACCCGCTGCTGGACGAGGGCGTCGCGGAGCTGACCGCCGTGGTGGAGACCGCCGCCGCGCACGCGCCCGGCCTCTGCGTGGCCGACCTGCGCATCGCGCGGGGCCTGGACTACTACACGGGTACGGTCTACGAGACGCAGATGATCGGCTACGAGCGGTTCGGCTCGATCTGCTCCGGCGGCCGGTACGACAACCTGGCCAGTTCCGGCAACGTCCGGTTCCCGGGGGTGGGCATCTCGATCGGGGTGACCCGGATGCTCGGCCTGTTGTTCGGCGCCGAGGCGCTGTCGGTGTCCCGCTCGGTGCCGACCTGCGTGCTGGTGGCGGTCACCGCCGAGGAGGACCGGGCGGCCAGCGACGCGGTCGCGGCGGCGCTGCGGTCGCGGGGTGTGCCCACCGAGGTGTCCCCGTCGGCGGCCAAGTTCGGCAAGCAGATCCGGTACGCCGAGCGGCGCGGCATCCCGTACGTCTGGTTCCCGGGCGCGGACGGCGACGAGGTCAAGGACATCCGTTCCGGCGAGCAGGTGCCCGCCGCGGCGGGGGAGTGGACGCCGCCCCGGGCGGACCTGAAGCCGCTGGTCGGCCCGGCCGGCACTGGCGTCTGAGGACGTTTCGACCTACGGTGGCGTAAGTTACGCCACCGTAGGGAGAACGTCGTGACCGTGCTCAGCCAGACCGCTCTGCTCACCGAACTCGAGCCGGTGGTCGAGAAGAACCTCGACCGCCACCTGTCGCTGGCCAAGGAGTGGTTCCCGCACGAGTACGTGCCGTGGAGCGAGGGCCGCACCTTCGACGGCCCGCTGGGCGGCGAGGCCTGGTCGCCGGAGGACTCGACGCTGCCCGAGGTGGCGCGGACCGCGCTGATCGTCAACCTGCTCACCGAGGACAACCTGCCCTCGTACCACCACGAGATCGCCACCCTGTTCGGGCGCGACGGCGCGTGGGGCACCTGGGTGCACCGGTGGACCGCGGAGGAGGGGCGGCACGGCACGGCGATCCGCGACTACCTCACGGTGACCCGGGCGGTGGACCCGGTGGCGCTGGAACGGGCCCGCATGGTGCACATGTCGGCGGGCTACCAGAACGTCCACGACCAGGAGATGCTGCACTCGCTGGCGTACGTGTCGTTCCAGGAGCTGGCCACCCGCATCTCGCACCGCAACACCGGCCGCGCGACCGGCGACCCGACGTGCGAGGCGTTGCTGGCCCGGGTCGCCGCGGACGAGAACCTGCACATGGTCTTCTACCGCAACCTGCTCGGCGCCGCGTTCGAGCTGGCCCCGTCGCAGGCGATGCGGGCGGTGGCCGACGTGCTCGCCGACTTCCAGATGCCGGGCGCGGGCATCGAGGGCTTCGCCCGCAAGTCGGTGGCGATCGCGCTGGCCGGCATCTACGACCTGCGCCAGCACCGCGACGAGGTGGTGATGCCGGTGCTGCGGCAGTGGAACCTGTTCGACGTGACCGGCCTGAACGCCGACGGCGAGGCCGCCCGCGACCAGATCGCCGCCCACCTGGACACCCTGGAGACCCAGGCGGCCCGCTTCGAGGAGCGCCGAGCCGCCCGAGCCGCCCGCGTATCCGCCCGCACCGCCTGACTCCCGCCCCTCTCCCGCGCGATCTTGCACTTACGGCCCCCGCAAATGCCGCGAACACGGCGCAGCGGGGGCCGCACCTGCAAGATCGCCGAGAGCAGGCGGGCGGGTCAGGGGAGAGGGAAGATCAGGCAGGTCGAGGTGGCGTGGGCTACCAGGCGGCCGGCGGGGTCCGTGAGGCGGGACTCGGCCAGGGCGGTACGGCGGCCGCGCTGGAGCACGGTGCCCTCACATCGCAGCGTGCCGGTGTCGACGGTGACCGGGCGCAGGAACTTCACGTTGAGGTCCAGCGACGTGTAGCCGACACCGGCCGGCAGCGTGGTGTGCACGGCGCACGCCGCGGCGGTGTCCAGCAGCGTGGAGATGACGCCGCCGTGCACGGTGCCGAGCGGGTTGTAGTGGAACTCCTGCGGCAGCAGTTCGACCGCGACGCGCCCCTCCTCGGCCTCCATCCGGGACATGTCGACGAGGTGCATGATCGGCGGCGCGGCCAGCTCGCCGGCGATCATCGCCTGCATCAGTTCCAGCCCGCTGCGCCGGCCCAGGTGGGCGGCGCCGGCCGCCGGGTCGGACCAGGTGAACGTGCGGGTGCGCTCCTGCGTCTGTGTCATGGACTCAGCCTCGCAGCGCGTTGCTGAGTCTGTCAATCAGACCTAGCCTGGTCGGCATGAGACCCGCGGCACTGGACTGGTCGGTGGAGAACTGCACCATCGCACGCGCCATGGAGATCCTCGGCGAGCGGTGGACCCTCGTCGTGCTGCGCGAGGTCTTCAACGGTGTGCGCCGGTTCGACGACATGCGGGTGCGGACCGGCATCCCGCGCCAGGTGCTGACCAACCGGCTCGCCATGCTCGTCGAGCGCGGCGTGCTGCGCCGGGAGCCGTACCGCGAGCCGGGGAGCCGGCCGCGCCACGAGTACCGGCTCACCGAGATGGGCCTGGGTCTCTGGCCGGTGCTCGTCGCGGTGCTCGGGTGGGGTGACCGCTACCTGGCCGACCCGGAGGGCTCGCCGCTGAGCGTGGCGCACCGCGACTGCGGCGCCGAGGTCCGGGTCGCGTTGCGCTGCGCCGAGGGGCACGAGATCACCGAGGCGCGCGACGTGCTGCCCCGCCCGGGCCCGGGCGCCCACCGCCGCACACCCTGACCCGCTCTGACAGATGGTGTCGATGTTGTTGCTTCGGCGTTACATCGGGCGCCGGTCCAATCCGGGCAAAATCTTGTCTTGCTTACGATCTTAAATGTGTGAATACTTTGGGCAGCCGGGCGGTTTCCCCAGGTCGCCCGGGTTGTCCTCGGGCGCGCCCCCATGACAGCGCCCGTTCACCCCCATTCGGAGGTTGTTACATGCGACCCACGAGGTCCACGCTCCGCCGCGCCGCTGCCGTCGCCCTGGCCGGCACCCTGGCCACCGGCTCGCTGCTCGGCGCCCCCGCCCAGGCGGCCCCCGCCGCCGCCTCGCCCGACGCCGCGGCCACGCTCGTGGCCAAGCTCGGCGACCGCGCCGCCGGAGCGTACGCCGACGCCAGCGGCAAGATGGTCGTCACGGTGACCGACGCCGCCGCCGCCCGGCAGGTGCACGCCGCCGGCGCCACCCCGAAGCTGGTCACCCGGGGCGCCAAGCAGCTCCGGGCCGCCACCAGCGAGCTGGAGCGCTCCGCCAAGATCCCGGGCACCGCCTGGTGGACCGACCCGGCGACCAACCAGGTCGTCGTCTCCGTCGACAGCACCGTCACCGGCGCCAAGCTGGAGCGGGTCAAGGCCGCCGCCGCCCGCACCGGTGGCGCGGTCCGGATCGAGGCCGAGGCCGGCGTGCTGAGCACCCGGATCTCCGGCGGCCAGGCCATCTACGCCGGCGGCGGAGGCCGTTGCTCGCTCGGGTTCAACGTCCGCAGCGGCTCGACCTACTACTTCCTCACCGCGGGTCACTGCACCAACATCTCGTCGAGCTGGTACAGCAACTCCTCGCAGACCAGCCTGCTCGGCACCCGCGCCGGGACCAGCTTCCCGGGCAACGACTACGGCATCGTCCGCTACAGCAGCGGCTCGCAGCCGGGGAACGTCTACCTCTACAACGGCAGCTACCGCGACATCACCGGCGCCGGCAACGCCTACGTGGGCCAGAGCGTGCAGCGCTCCGGCAGCACCACCGGCCTGCGCAGCGGCTCGGTCAACGCCACCAACGCGACTGTCAACTACGCCGAGGGCAGCGTCTCCGGCCTGATCCGCACCAACGTCTGCGCCGAGCCCGGCGACAGCGGCGGTTCGCTCTTCTCGGGCAGCACCGCGCTCGGCCTCACCTCCGGCGGCAGCGGCAACTGCTCCTACGGTGGCACCACCTACTTCCAGCCGGTCACCGAGGCGCTCAGCCGCTACGGCGTCAGCGTCTACTGATCCACCGCACGCGAACGGGCCGCCGGGTGACCGGCGGCCCGTTCCGCGTACCCGGTCAGGCGCCCGCCTCCCGGCGGCCCGGAGTGACCGGCGGCCCGCCTGGGCGGGGCGGTTCCGCCGGCCGCGCCGTCCAGTGCCAATGGGCGCGCCGCGCGGACAGCACCGCCGCCAGCGGCCAGAGCGTCACCGCGAGCGCCGCCACCCGCTCGGCCAGCCCGGTCCGGGAGCCGCCCGTCACCTCGACCACCGACCAGCCGAACAACGCCAGCAGCACGGCCGTCACGGCCAGCGCGACCGGCCGGCGGAACGCCCACGGCGGCCGGCCCGCCGGGGAGGCGGCCACCTCACGCGGCACCCTGCGGGGCAGGCGCAGCGCCGTCAGGGCCGGCCACAGCGACAGCGCGAGCACCGCCACAGTGGCCACCACGCCGTGCGCCGGGGAACCGCCCACCTGCGGGCGGGGGAACGCGATGAGCGCGACGGTGGCCACCCCGCCGACCGCCAGCAGGAATCGGCTGGGCAGCCCGGCGGCGTGCAGCGCGGCGGCGGTGGCGCAGTAGCAGCACCCGAGCAGCACCAGCGCGCCGCCCATCAGCCACGGATCGGTCGCGCCCTCGCCGGCCAGCTCGCTGAGCGTGTCCCGCACCGGGTCGTATCCCGGCCCCTGGCGGGCCCCGGCCACCGTCCAGCCCGCCACCAGCAGCGCGGGCGCGGCGGCCGCGGTGGCCACGGCCCAGCTCGGTACGGCACGCACCCGGCCACGGTAACCGCCGGTGACCGCCTCCACCGGGCTTTGGAACGCTCCGGGACGGGCCGGGCTCGACGGGTGCCGGGGAGCGGGCCCGCCCGCCCTGACAGAATGCGGGGGAGCAGTGAGTGGACCAGATTGAGGAGACGCCAGCCGTGATCCGTACCCACAATGCCGGAAGCCTGCGCGCCGCGGACGCCGGCTCGACGGTGACGCTCGCCGGGTGGGTGGCCCGCCGGCGCGACCACGGCGGTGTCATCTTCGTCGACCTGCGCGACGCCTCCGGCGTGGTGCAGGTGGTTTTCCGCGAGGAGGACGCGCACGCGCTGCGCAACGAGTTCTGCGTCAAGGTCACCGGCGAGGTGACCCGCCGCCCGGAGGGCAACGAGAACCCGGACCTGCCCACCGGCGAGGTCGAGGTGACGGCGACCGCGCTGGAGGTGCTCTCCGAGGCCGCGCCGCTGCCGCTGCCGGTGGACGACCAGATCGAGGCGGGCGACGACATCCGGCTCAAGTACCGCTACCTGGACCTGCGGCGGGGCGGCCCGGCCAAGGCCATGCGGCTGCGCTCGCGGGCCAACCAGATCGCCCGCGGTGTGCTGCACGAGCGGGACTTCCTGGAGATCGAGACGCCGACGCTGACCCGCTCCACCCCGGAGGGCGCCCGCGACTTCCTGGTGCCGGTACGCCTGCAGCCGGGCAGCTGGTACGCGCTGCCGCAGTCGCCGCAGCTGTTCAAGCAGCTGCTGATGGTCGGCGGCATGGAGCGGTACTACCAGATCGCCCGCTGCTACCGCGACGAGGACTTCCGCGCCGACCGGCAGCCGGAGTTCACCCAGCTCGACATCGAGATGTCGTTCGTCACCGAGGACGACGTGATCGACCTCGGCGAGGCGATCGTCTCGGCGCTGTGGAAGAACCTCGCCGGCTACGAGATCGCCCGGCCGATCCCGCGCATCACCTGGCACGACGCCATGTCCCGCTACGGCTCCGACAAGCCGGACCTGCGCTACGGCGTCGAGCTGACCGAGCTGACCGGCTACCTGCGCGGCACCGGTTTCCGGGTGTTCGCCGGCGCGATCGACGCGGGCGGCTACGTCGGCGCGGTGGTCATGCCTGGTGGCGCGTCCCAGACCCGCAAGGAGCTGGACGGCTGGCAGGACTGGGCCAAGGCGCGCGGCGCGCGGGGCCTGGCGTACGTGGTGCTGGACGCCGAGACCGGCGAGCCGCGCGGCCCGGTGGCGAAGAACCTGTCCGAGGAGCACCTGGCCGGGCTGGCCGACGCGGTCGGCGCGAAGCCCGGCGACGCGGTCTTCTTCGCCGCGAGCACGGACACCCGCGAGGCGCAGGAGCTGCTCGGCGCGGCCCGGATCGAGATCGCCAAGCGGGCGAACCTGGTCGACGAGAGCGCCTGGGCGTTCTGCTGGGTGGTCGACGCGCCGATGTTCGAGAAGACGGACGACGGCGGCTGGACCGCCGTGCACCACCCGTTCACCTCGCCGAACGCCGAGTGGGTGGAGAAGTTCGAGGAGGCGCCGGACCGGGCGCTGGCCTACGCGTACGACATCGTCTGCAACGGCAACGAGATCGGCGGCGGCTCGATCCGTATCCACCGGGGCGACGTGCAGCAGCGGGTGTTCGACCTGCTCGGCATCACTGCCGACGAGGCGCAGGACAAGTTCGGCTTCCTGCTGGAGGCGTTCAGGTACGGCGCCCCGCCGCACGGCGGCATCGCGTTCGGCTGGGACCGGGTCTGCATGCTGCTGGCCGGCGCGGACTCGATCCGCGAGGTGATCGCGTTCCCGAAGACCCGGGGCGGTTTCGACCCGCTGACCGGCGCGCCCACCCCGATCACCGGGCAGCAGCGCGCCGAGGCGGGCATCGACGCCAAGCCGAAGGCGCCGGCCGGCCCGCACGCCGGCACCGCCGGCCCGGCCGCCCCGGTGGCCGACCCGACCTGATCCTCGCTTCCCGGACAGGCCCGCGTCATGATGGCGCGGGCCTTTCCGATCTTCAGGGGGACTGATGCACCTGCTCGTGGTGGGAGCCAGCGGCTTCCTCGGCGCCGAGGTGTGCCGGCAGGCGGTCGCCGCCGGGCACCGGGTGGCCGGCACGTACCACCGGGCTGCCGTCGCGGTGCCGGGCGTCGCGCCGCACCGGCTCGACGTGACCGACCGCGCCGCCGTGCGTGAGCTGCTGATCCGGGTACGCCCCGACGCGGTCGTCGCCACCCCCTATCGCTACGACGACTGGGCGGTCACGGCGGACGGGGCGGCCCACATCGCCGTAGCCGCCGCCGGGGTGGGCGCCCGGCTGGTGCACCTGTCCAGCGACGCGCTGCACGCCGGGCGTCCGAAGCCGTACGCGGACGAGGACGTGCCCACCCCGCTGCACCCGTACGGCGCGGCGAAGGCGGCGGCGGAGACGGCGGTGCGGGCGGTGGACCCGGGCGCGGCGCTGGTGCGGACCTCGCTGATCGTGGGGGAGGGCAGCAAGCAGATCCAGCTCTGCCGGGACGCGCTGGCCGGCCGGGCCACGCTGTTCACCGACGAGCTGCGCTGTCCGGTACACGTCGCCGACCTCGCCGCCGCGGTGCTGGAGCTGGTGCCGGGCGACCACGCCGGGCTGCTCAACGTGGCCGGGCCGGACGCGGTGAGCCGCGCCGAGCTGGGCCTGCTGGTGGCCCGGCACGACGGGGTGGACGCCGGCGGGCTGCGGACGACCACGATCGCCGCCGCCGGGCTGCACCGCCCGGGCGCTGTGGTGCTGGACTCGACCCGGGCCGCGGGGCTGCTGCGGACCCGGCTGCGCGGCGTCATCGAATTGTACGGCTAGTTGCACAGATTCTTTGCAAGCATCTTGTGCATGTGAAGTGTGCACAGATATTGTGCATCTCATGGAGGAGAAGAAGCGTCCCGAGGACCGCGCCGTCCGCATCGACCACCGGCAGGTGCGGGCCCTGGCCCAGCCGCTGCGCATGCGGCTGATCGGGGCGCTGCGCCTGGGCGGCCCGGCCACCGCCACCGCGCTGGCCGAACAGCTCGGCACCAACACCGGCGCGACCAGCTACCACCTGCGACAGCTCGCCGAGGTGGGCCTCGTGGTGGAGGACCCGAACCTCGGCACCGGCCGGCAGCGCTACTGGCGGGCCGCGCACGACGTCACCAACTGGGAGTCCAGCGACTTCGACGACGACCCGGACGCCCGGGCCGCCATCGAGTGGATCGAGGCGGACTACGTCCGCTTCTTCGCCCAGCACGCCGAACGGTGGTTCGCCCAGCGGCACCGGTGGTCGCCGGCCTGGCGTGACGGGTTCGGCATGGAGGACTTCTTCATGCGGATCCCGGTCGACCGCCTGGAAGCGATCAAGGAGGAGGTCTTCGCGGTCTTCGAGCGGCACCGCGACGAGACCGCTCCCGACGACCCCGACGCCGAGACGGTGCAGTTCTACCTCGCCGCCCTGCCGATGGACGCGGCCTACCCGCGGTCCGCCCCGCCGTCCGCCGAGGAGAAGCCGTGAGCGCGCTGTCCGTACGCCAGATCCGGTTCCGCTACCTCACGCTGTACGGCCTGCGCTGGCTGCCCAGCGGCCTGCTCATGCCGGTGATGATCCTGCTGATGCAGGAGCGCGGGCTCTCGCTGTCCCAGATCGGCCTGGTCGCCACCGCGCAGGGACTCGTCGTGCTGGCGCTGGAGCTGCCCACCGGCGGCTTCGCCGACGCCCTCGGCCGCAAGCCGGTGCTGGCCGCCGCCTGGGTGGTCGGCCTGGGCTCGCTGGCGCTGATGGCGGTGGCCGACTCGTTCTGGATGTTCTTCCTGGTCTGGGCGTTGCAGGGCGTCTACCGGGCGCTCGACAGCGGCCCGCTCGAATCCTGGTACGTCGACGCCACGCTGGCTGCCGACCCGAAGGCCGAGTACGAGCGCGGCCTCGGCTGGGCCGGCACCGTGATCGGCGTCGCCATCGGCGCGGGCGCGCTGCTCAGCGGCGGCCTGGTCGCGCTCGGCCCGGTCGGCCCGGTCAGTGCCCTCGCGCTGCCGGTGATTGTCGCCGCCGTGCTCCAGGCCGTCTCCATCGTGGCCCTGCTGTCGCTGATGGCCGAGCGGCGACCCGCGTCCGGCCCGGCCGCGCTGCGCGCCTCGTTGGTCGGCGCGCCCCGGATGGTCGGGCAGGCCGTCGGGCTGCTGCGCCGCAACCGCGTGCTGCTGGCCCTGGTCGCTGTCGAACTGTTCTGGGGCTTCGGCATGGTCACCTTCGAAGCGCTGCTGCCGGTGCGCCTCGCCGACGTCATCGGTGACCCGGGCCGCGCGGCGGCGCTGCTCGGTCCCGCCAGCACCGCGGCCTGGCTCGCCAATGCCGCCGGCGCCGCGCTCACCCCGTTCCTGCTGCGTCGCCTCGGCGCCGCCCCGGCCGCCGCGCTGATGCGGATCCTCCAGGGCGTGACAGTGGTCGGCATGGGCCTGCTGGCCGGACCGGTCGGCATCCTCATCGCCTACCTGGGCTGCTACGCCGTGCACGGCGCGTCGAACCCGCTGCACATGGGCCTGCTGCACCGGCAGGTCGACGGTCCTTACCGCACAAGCGTGCTGTCGCTGAACTCGATGGCCGGCCTGCCGGCCGGCGCGCTCGGCGCGGTGACGCTGACCGCGCTGGCCGACGCCACGAGCGTCAGCGTCGCCATGATCGTCGGCGCGGTGATGCTCGCCGTTGCCGCGCCGCTCTACCTGCCGGCCTGGCGGGCCGCCCGCCGGACCTCGCCGGACGTCCAGGTGGGACCGGAGGGCACGGGTGGCGGACCCGGTCACTCCGGCCTGGCGTACGAGCCGGCCGGCCCGGCCCTCGACGAAGCCGATCGTGCCTCCGCCGTCGCTGCGGGCGGGGCCGCCGGCCGGGGCGAGGCCGGGCCGGTGGTCGTGCCGACGTCGACGGCCCGCGACTGAACCAGGCCCGCACCCGCTCGCACCGGTAGGTAGCCCAGCACGCGGAGAGATCTTGGTCAGCGGGCGCCCCGATGAGGGCCGTTTCGTACCAGGATCTCGCGTGCCGGTGCTGCTGCCGCGTCAGGCGAGCTTGACGGAGGTGCGGTGCTCGGTGGCGGTGAAGCCGAGCCGGCGGTACAGCCGGATCGCGCCCGCGTTGTCCGGGTAGACGCCCAGCGCGACGGCGTCGTACCTGCCGAACAGGGCACACGTCATCCCGGCGGTCAGCGCCGCGCCCAGCCCCCGGCCGCGGCGGCCGGGCGCGACGGTCAGCCCGGCCAGGAAGCCGATGTCGCCGCGGCTGCGATCGGCGCCGCAGGCGAGCAGGCGGTCACCGTCGCGGATGCCGTACCAGTCGACGATGCCCGGGTCGCCCGGCCGGGAGGTGGTGCCCGGGAACGCCGCCTCGATCAGCGCGGCCAGCGCGGGGTGGTCGGCCCCGGTGAGCCGGACCACCCGCTCCTGCTCCGGCTGGTGCGGCGGCGGGCCGGTGCTCCAGAGGAAGTCCCAGTCCGCCAGCCGGGCCACCGGCAGACGCGCGGCCACCTCGTCGGGATCGGCCCGGGCCAGGTTGACCGACTGGCCGGCCCGTAGCGTCCCGTCCGCCCGCTGGGCGGCGAAGACGTCGAGCGCCGGGCCGGGCGGGCCGACCGCGCCGCCGGCCGACCACTCGCCCGGCGGGAGCAACCATCCCACCGCGCCGCCGTGCCGCCATCCGTGGACGGCCTCGCCGGGCCGGAGCGCGTGCCGGGCGAACGGGTGGTCACCGGCCGCGGTGAGCAGCGTCTCCCGCCCGCTCAGCGCCTCGTCGACCGTGATCATGTCGCCAGCCTATGAGCACCCCGGGCCGTACCGGAGGCCGGGCCACCGCCTGTTCCACGGTGGAGATTGACGAACAGACCGATTGGGTACATCCGTCGCCGACCTGCTGGGAACCCCCACCGGAGGAACGACATGCTCGCCATTCTCGCGGCCATCGTGTTCGGTTTCGCGCTGCTGCTCGACTTCATGAACACCGACCTCGGCGCCCCCGATCTGTTCAGCACCCAGACACTCATGCTCATCGGCTTCCTGCTGCTCTCGCTCTACCTGGCCGGGGTCGGCTCCGGCCCGCGCGGCGGCGGTGGTGGCCGGTGGTACCGGGGCCGGCGGCCGGGTCGCGGCTGACCGGAAAAGACCAGCCGGGTCGGGGCGGCGGCGCGATTCCGGCGTCGTCGGCCCGGCCCGGTACTGTTCTCGTGATGGAATCGGACGCCCTCTTCACCCTCGGCGAGCCGGCCGGCGCACCCGCGGGCGCGGGCGGCGCCGACGGCTTCACCGACGCCCGGGCGGACTCGCCCCTGCCGGTGCGGATGCGGCCGGCGGGCATCGACGAGCTGGTCGGGCAGGAGCACCTGCTCGCGCCGGGTGCGCCGCTGCGCCAGCTGGTCGAGGGCGCGGCGCCGATGTCGGTCATCCTGTGGGGGCCGCCGGGCAGCGGCAAGACCACCATCGCCCACCTCGTGGCCCGGGCCACCGACCGGCGGTTCGTGGCGATGTCCGCGCTGACCGCGGGCGTGAAGGACGTGCGCGCCGTGATCGACACCGCCCGGCGGCAACGCCGGTCCGGCGGCCCGCCGACGGTGTTGTTCATCGACGAGGTGCACCGGTTCAGCAAGACCCAGCAGGACTCGCTGCTCGCCGCCGTCGAGGACCGCACGGTCACGCTGCTGGCGGCGACCACGGAGAACCCGTACTTCTCGGTCATCTCGCCCCTGCTGTCGCGCTGCGTGCTGCTCACCCTCCAGGCGCTCGACGACGACGACGTACGCGGGCTGCTGCGCCGCGCGGTGGCCGACGAACGCGGTCTCGGCGGTGCGCTGGTCCTGGTCGAGGAGGCGGAGGACCACCTGGTCCGGCTCGCCGGCGGCGACGTGCGCAAGGCGCTCACCGCGCTGGAGGCGGCGGCGGCCACCGCGACCGCGCTGGGCACCGGCCGGATCGACCTGGCCGTGGCCGAGCAGGCGGTCGACGTGGCGGCGGTGCGCTACGACCGGGACGGCGACGCGCACTACGACGTGACGAGCGCGTTCATCAAGAGCATGCGCGGCTCCGACGTGGACGCGGCACTGCACTGGCTGGCCCGGATGCTGGTGGCCGGCGAGGACGCCCGGTTCATCGCCCGCCGGCTGGTGATCTTCGCGAGTGAGGACGTCGGCATGGCCGATCCCACCGCGCTGACGGTGGCCACCGCCGCCGCCCACGCGGTCGAGTACGTGGGCCTGCCGGAGGCACAGCTCAACCTGGCCCAGGCGGTCATCCACCTGGCCACCGCACCGAAGTCGAACTCGGCCACGACAGCGATCGGCGCTGCCGTCGCCGACGTACGCGCGGGTCGTGGCGGCGCGGTGCCGCGCGGGCTGCGCGACGCCCACTACTCCGGCGCGCGGGGCCTCGGCCACGGGGCCGGCTACCGCTACCCGCACGACGACCACCGGGGGGTGGTCACCCAGCAGTACGCTCCGGACGACCTCGTCGGAACCGACTACTACCAGCCCAGCGGGCACGGCGCGGAGCGGGCGGTGGCCACCCGGCTGCCGCTGCTGCGCCGGATCGTGCGCGGGCTGCCGGCTCCGGCGACCCGGGCGGAGGCCGGCGCCCCGGCCGTCGCGAACGGGGCCCGGGTGGGGGGCGGCGAGCAGGCCAGCGGGGCGAGTGAGGGCGGCAGCGACGCCGCCGAGGGGGGTCAGTAGTGATGGCGCGTGGTCCGGAGCGGCCGGCGGACGGCCCCGACGAGCGGCGCGACCCGCGCGGCAGGGGCCGCCGGTGGGGACGCGGCCGGGCCGAGCCCGAGCTGGACCCGACCGTCGTCGGCGAGGAACTCGGCTGGATCGACGATCTGCGCACCGCCAAGCAGCAGGGCGGTGAACTCGGACCGGACGGGGGCGGCCCCGCGCCGCGGCCCGACACCGAGCCGTCCTGGCCGGACGGGGAGTCGCCCCGGCCATCCCGCCCGGCCGCCGCCCCGGGCCCAGGCCCCGGCGTGCCGCCCGCCGGCCGGCAGGCTCCGCGGCCTCCGGCCCCGGGCCCGCAGGCGCCCCCGCCTGGCCAGCCGCCTGCGCCACCCTCGTCCGCCGGCCGGCCCGGCACTCCGCCGGCCGGCACGCTCCAGGCTCCCGGCCGGGCCGCTCCGCCCCCGGCCGCCCCGCCGCAGTCGCCCGGCCGGCCCGTTGCGCCGCCCGCCGCCGCGCCGCACACGCCCGCCCGGCCCCATCCGGGCGGGCCCGCTCCGGTCGGCCGAACCGACCCGACGCTGCCGCCCGTGACCGGCCGTCCCGGCCCGGCCGCGCCCCCGGCCGCCGGCCGTCCCGGCGGACCGGTCACCGGACGACCCGGTACCGACCTGCCCCCGGCCCCCGGCCGACCGGGCGTGGACACGCCTCCGCCACCCGGGCGGTCCGGCGTGGACACCACCCGGCCCGGCACCGACCTGCCCCCGGCGCCCGGGCGTCCAGCCGCGGACACGCCGCCAGGTGTCCGTCCGCCGGTCGTGGACGCGCCCTCCGGTGGTGGCCGTCCCGGCCCGGAGACGCTGTCCGGCAGTGCCCGGCCCGGCCCGCGCCCGCCGGTCATGCGCCGCCCCGACACGCCCGGTCCGGCCGCGCCGCCGGTGCGCCCCGGCGGTCCCGAGACCGGTGACCCGCGCCGGGCCGGCGACGGCCCCTGGCCGGGCGGCTCCGAAGCCGGCGCCCCGCGCCGCCCCGTCGACGGTCCGTGGCCCGGCGTGCCCGAGGCATCCCGTCCGGCCGACGCGCCGTACCGCCGCCGCGTGGACGGACCCACCGGCCAGCAGCCGCCCGTCGCCGGCACCCGAGTCCCGTCCGCCGCGCCGACGCCCGGCCGGGCACCCGCCCGCCCGGGCCGGCCCGTCGACGGCGACACCCGCGTACCGCCGACGCCCCGGGGCCGGCACGGAGCCGGGCCCGAGGCCCCGCACCAGGCCGACCCGGCGATCCCGTCGCCCCCCGGCAGCCGGCGGGCCGGGCCGGACGACACCGCCGGCATCCCGCCGATCTCCGGTGGTGGCCGCCGGGCCCGCGCCGAGGACACCGACGCCGTCCAGCCCGTTCCCGGGGGAGCACGCCGGGCGCGGCCCGACGACGTGGCATCCGGCACGCAGCCGGTCTCGGGAGCGGGCCGCCGGTCCCGTGCCGACGACGTACCGCCCGGTACCCGGCCGGTCTCGGGGGCCGGCCGTCGTGCGCGCGCCGACGACGTACCGCCCGGTAGCCGGCCGGTCTCCGGTGCGGGCCGTCGCGCCGCCCCCGAAGGCGCCGCACCCGGCGGGCCGGCCGGACGAGGCGTTCCGGACGCCGCCCCGGTCTCCGGTGCCGGGCGACGCGCCCGGCACGACGAGCCCATCGGCGGTCACCACGTGCCCGCCTCCGGTGGCCGATCCGCAGCCGGGCCCACGTCGGGCACCGGCCGCTCGGAACGCTCCCCGGTCGTCCCGCGCAGCGGAAACGCACCGGACCTGCCGGGCGCGCCCGTCTCCGGCAGTCCGGCGACCGGCCCGACCCCGCCCCCCGGCCGCCGCGGCGCGACCGCCGGCCGCGGAGCCGCGCCCGACGTAACCGGCGGCCGGCGGGCCGTGCCCGACGAGCCGATCGGTCCCGGCAACGCCGCCGAGACGGCCGGTCGCCGGGCCGCCCGTGCCGACACCGGAGAGCCGCGGCCGCAACGGCCCGACCGGCCCGCCGACTGGCTGCGGCAGGCGGGCCGCACGCCGCACACCGATCCCGCCATGCCGGTCCCCCGCCGTCCGGGCGGCCCTCCGGCGGACCAGTCGTCCGGCCGTTCGGAAGCGCCCGCCGGCCGGGCCGGTGCCGCCGTCCCGCCGCCGCGTCCCGAGCGGGGTACGCCGTCCCGGCGGCCCGGACAGCCCGGTCCCGATGTGCCGGCGCGCGCCGAACCGGTCCGCCCCGGCCAGCCCGGCCCGGTCGTGCCCCCGGCCCGGCCGCAGCCGTCCGACCCGTCGCCCGTTAGGTCCGGTCCGGCCCGCGGCGCGGCCCGCCCCGGTGTGGCGCCCGCTCCCGGCCCGGCGGGTCCCGGTTCCCGCGGCGACCTCGATCGCACGGGCGGGATGCCCGCGGGTGGTGGCCGCCCGGGTGGTGGCCCGGCCGGCCCTGGTCCGCGTGACGACCTCGATCGCACGGGTGGGATTCCGGCCGGCGGTGGCCGTCCCGGTGGTGGCCCGGCCGGCCCTGGTCCGCGTGGCGACGTCGAGCGCACCGGTGGGATGCCGGTCGGTCCGGGCCGCCCCGGTGGCGGCCCGGCCGGACCCGGTGGCGACGGGCGCGGGGTGGCCCGCCCCGACGACACCCGGCCCGGTGCCGGGCCCCGTCCGCCGGTGGCCCCCGGCGCCCGGGGACCCGCCGGCGACGGCCCGGTGCCGCCCGGTGCGCCGGTGACCGCCCGCGCGGCGGCTGGCGTCGCCCGCCCGGTCGCGCCGGACGAGCGGACCACCGGACGCGCGACGCCGCCCGGATCGGAGCCGGCCCGGCCCGGACCGGGCAACCCGGCGACACCGGCGGCGGCCCGGGCGGCTGTGGTCGTACCCCCGGGGGAGCCCGCGGGGCCGCGGCCCGCAGCGGCCGGCGCACCACGGCCCGGCGGTCCCGGACGGGACGACAGCGGTGCGGAGGCCGGTGGGCTGCGCGGCGCCCGGTCCGAGCTGCGCCGGCAGATGCGCGAGCGTAACCGGCTGCGGCTGGGCATTCTCGCCCTGGTCAGCCTCGTGCTGCTGGGTGCGGTGCCGCTCTACTTCGGGCTGCGGACGCTCAGCCGCGACCCGGTCTTCGACACCCTCGACGCGCTCGCGGTGCCCGCCTGGGCGCAGAGCAACACGGTCGACAACGTCAGCGGCAGCCGCTGGTGCATTCAGGACTGCCGACTGCGTGAACGTTCCGTCGAGTCGGAACAGGGGTGGAAGGAGACCGTCGCGGTCTACGAGCAGGCGCTGGCCGGGGACGGTTGGCGGCGCTGGAAGGTCGACCGCTGCCCGGACGAGAAGGTCCCGGGTAGCTACACCTGCTGGCGCCGGGACGAACTGACGCTCGACCTGTGGGTACGCGACCGCACCTGCACGCCTCCGCCGGTGGACGGGGCACCGGCGCCGACCGCGCCTGCGACGCCCGCAGCGGCGGAGTGCAGCGGCTCGTTGGTGTCGGTGAAGGTGCGCAACGCGATCGACGACGAGCGCACCGGACCGACACCGACCACCGATCCGTCACTCACCGGTGAGGATCCGTACCCGACCCTGACCGACGACCCGCTGGGCGAGGCGACCCCCTCACCGTCGTGAGCCGACTTTCATCACGGACGGTAGGGTCTGGGGCTGGCACGCCCGTCCGTGCCCGGTGACCGGGTCGGCGTGGCGCGAAGTGGGTAGGTACGGTCGCGCGTTCCGGGGCGTCGGGTTCCGGGACACTGCTTGAGGAGGACGTGCGCGTGAACGGTAGCGAGGTCGCTTGGCTGGTTCTGGCAGGCGCGTTCCTGATGCTGGTGCTCGTGCTGGCGGTGCCGATCCTGCGGCTGCGGCACACCGTGGACGCGACGACCCGCATGATCAACGAGCTCAACGACCGCACCGCGCCGCTGCTCGGTGACGTGAACACCACTGTGAAGAGCGTCAACGTGGCGCTGGAGCAGGTGCAGACGTCGCTGGACGGGGTGAACCTCCAGCTCGCCAAGGTGGACACCATGACCAGCCACGCGCAGAACGTCACCGCGAACGTGGCGAACCTGGCCACCGTGGTGTCCGCCGCCGCAGCGAACCCGCTGGTCAAGGTGGCCGCGTTCGGGTACGGCGTGCGCCGGGCCGCCTCCGCCCGCCGGCACGCCGAGACCGAGCGTGAGGTGCGCGACACGATCAAGCAGCAGCGTCGCGCCGCCAAGCGCGGCAACCGCTGACCCGACCGGCGTACGCGGGAAGGATGAGAGCATGAGGCGGTTGTTCTGGCTGGGCATCGGGCTGGCCGTGGGCGTCCTGGTGGTGCGCAAGGCCACCCGGACCGCGCAGGCGTACACCCCGGCCGGCATCGCCAGCGGGCTGTCCGAGTCCGCCGGCGGTCTGGTCGAGTCGGTCCGGGCGTTCGTGGACGACGTCCGGGTCGGCATGGCCGAGCGTGAGCAGGAGATCCACGAGGCCTTCGCCCGCGGCGAGGCGTACGACGACCAGTTCGCCGAGCTGCGGGAGGATCCGCGGATCGGTGACCGAGAGATTTTCCCGGAGGACCACCAGCGATGAAGACGGCGGAGATCAAGCGGCGGTTCCTCGCCCACTTCGAGGCGAACGGGCACGCCGTGGTGCCGTCGGCTCCGCTGCCCGCCATCAGCGACCCGAACCTGCTGTTCATCAACGCGGGCATGGTGCAGTTCGTGCCCTACTTCCTGGGCCAGCAGACTCCGCCGTACCAGCGGGCGACGAGCGTGCAGAAGTGCATCCGGACGCCGGACATCGACGAGGTCGGCAAGACCAGCCGGCACGGCACGTTCTTCCAGATGAACGGCAACTTCTCCTTCGGTGACTACTTCAAGTCCGGGGCGATCCCGCTGGCCTGGGACCTGGCTACGAAGACGGTCGAGGCGGGTGGGTTCGGGCTGGACCCGGAGCGGATCTGGGCGACGGTCTACCTGGACGACGACGAGGCGTACGACATCTGGCGGGCCACCGGCGTGCCGCCCGAGCGGATCGTGCGCCGGGGCAAGGCCGACAACTTCTGGTCGATGGGCATCCCCGGCCCGTGCGGCCCGTGTTCCGAGCTGTACTACGACCGCGGCCCGGCCTACGGCCGCGAGGGCGGCCCGGAGGTCGACGAGGACCGGTACCTGGAGTTCTGGAACCTCGTCTTCATGCAGTTCGAGCGCGGTCCGGGCGCCGGGAAGGAGGACTTCCCGATCCTCGGCGACCTGCCGGCGCGCAACATCGACACCGGCATGGGCCTGGAGCGGATGGCCTCGCTGCTGCAGGGCGTGGACAACCTCTACGAGATCGACGAGGTCAAGCCGATCCTGGACCGGGCCGCCGAGCTGACCGGCAAGCGCTACGGCGTGCACTCCGGTCACGCGGCGAACGAGTCGCACCCGGACGACGTCCGGCTGCGGGTGATCGCCGACCACGTGCGCACCTCGCTGATGCTCATCGGCGACGGGGTGACCCCGTCGAACGAGGGCCGGGGTTACGTGCTGCGCCGGATCATGCGCCGGGCGATCCGGGCGGTGCGGCTGCTGGGCTACCAGGATCGGGCGCTGCCGGAACTGCTGCCGGTGGCCCGCGACTGCATGGCGCCGTCGTACCCGGAGCTGGCCGAGGACTTCGGCCGGATCTCCCAGTACGCGTACGCCGAGGAGGACGCGTTCCTGGCCACGCTGCGCGCGGGCACCACGATCCTGGACACCGCCATCGCCGAGACCAAGTCGGCCGGCAAGCCGGCGCTGTCCGGTGACAAGGCGTTCCAACTGCACGACACGTACGGCTTCCCGATCGACCTGACCCTGGAGATCGCCGCCGAGCAGGGGTTGCAGGTCGACGCGGAGGGCTTCCGCCGGCTGATGGCCGACCAGCGCAGCCGGGCCAAGGCCGACGCGCAGGCTCGCAAGACCGGGCACACCGACGTGTCGGCGTACCGGTCGGTGCTCGACGGCGGCGGGCCGGTGGAGTTCACCGGCTACACCGAGCTGAGCCGGGAGTCCCGGGTCCGCGCGCTGCTGGCCGGCGGCGCCGCGATCTCGGCGGCGGTCGAGGGCGACACGATCGAGCTGGTGCTCGACACCACCCCGTTCTACGCCGAGGGCGGCGGGCAGCAGCCCGACCAGGGGCTCATCACCGTGGGCGGCGGCCAGGTCGAGGTCTTCGACGTGCAGCAGCCGGTGCCCGGCCTGATCGTGCACCGGGCCAAGGTGGTGCGCGGCGAGGTGCGCTCCGGGGAGACCGGGTACGCCGAGATCGACGTGTCCCGCCGCCGGGCGATCTCCCGCTCGCACACCGCGACGCACCTGGTGCACCAGACGATGCGCAACTTCCTCGGCGAGTCGGCGACGCAGGCCGGGTCGCTGAACGCGCCGGGCCGGCTGCGGTTCGACTTCAACACCCCGACGGGTGTGGCGCCGAGCGTGCTGCACGACGTGGAGCAGCAGGTCAACGAGGTGCTGCTGGCCGACCTGGAGGTGCACGCGTTCGTCACCAGCCAGGAGGAGGCCCGCCGGATCGGGGCGATGGCTCTGTTCGGCGAGAAGTACGGCGAGCGGGTCCGGGTCGTCGAGGTCGGCGACTACGCCCGGGAGCTGTGCGGCGGCACGCACGTGGCCCGCTCCGCCCAGCTCGGCCTGGTGAAGATCCTCTCCGAGGCGTCGGTGGGTTCCGGCGTACGCCGGATCGAGGCGCTCGTCGGCATGGACGCGTTCGGCTTCCTGGCCCGCGAGCACCTGCTGGTGTCCCGGCTCGCCGAGCTGTTCCGGGTGCCGGGGGAGCAGGTAGCCGACCGGGTGGAGCAGACGGTCACTCAGCTGCGCGACGCGGAGAAGGAGCTGGAGAAGCTTCGTGCCCAGCTCGTGCTCGGCGGGGCCGGTGCCCTGGCGGCGCAGGCGAAGGACGTGCGCGGCGTCGCGTACGTCGGCACCGAGGCGCCGGAGGGCGCGGCGGCGAACGACGTGCGGACGCTCGCCCAGGAGATCCGGGGCCGAATCGACGCGGCCCGTCCGGCGGTGGTCGCGGTGGCGGCCCGCGCCAACGGCAAGGCGTCCCTGGTGGTGGCCGTCAACCAGGCCGCCCGGGGGCGGAACCTGAGCGCGAAGGACCTGGTCAAGGCCGCGTTCTCCGGCCGGGGCGGCGGCAGCGACGACCTGGCCCAGGGCGGCGGCCTGCCCGCGGCGGAGGCGCCGAAGCTGCTGGTCACCGTCGAGCAGGCGGTCGCCGGCACGGCATGAGTGAACGCACCGAGCGGAGCGAGGGCCGTGAGGGCATGCCCGGCCGGCACGGCATGAACGCACCGATCGACGCCAGGGCGGACCACCCGGTCCGCCCTGGCCCGTACCTGCGGAGAGGTGACCGGTAGTGGGCGAGCTGTCCCGCGGTGTCCGGCTGGGTGTCGACGTCGGCCAGGTCCGGGTGGGGGTGGCCCGCTGCGACCCGCACGGCATCCTCGCCACGCCGCTGGTCACGCTGGCCCGCGACATGACGGCGGAACCGGACGCGGTGCCCGCCGACATGGCCGAGCTGGTCCGGCTCGCCGCCGAGCACGAGGCGGTGGGGATCGTGGTTGGGCTGCCGGTCAACCTCGCCGGAAAGCACGGCCCCGCGGCGGCGAACGTATCAGCATATGCCAGCCGATTGGCTGATGTAATGAGGCCGATTCCGGTGACGCTGACGGACGAGAGGATGTCTACCGTCGTCGCGAGTCGTAGGCTGGCCGAACGGGGCGTCCGGGGAAAGCGCCAACGGGCGGTGGTCGACCAGGCCGCCGCGGTGGAGATTCTGCAGAGCTGGCTGGACGCACAGCGGAGGCGGACGCAATGATCGACGACCTTGATCTGGGCTTCGACGAGCAGGACAGGGGGGACAAGGGCCGGCACCGGCGCGGCGCGGTACGCCGGCGGCAGGGCAAGTCCGGCGGCGGCCGGGGCAAGA
The DNA here is from genome assembly GCF_019038635.1 of Micromonospora sp. WMMB482. Lineage (NCBI taxonomy): Bacteria > Bacillati > Actinomycetota > Actinomycetes > Micromonosporales > Micromonosporaceae > Micromonospora > Micromonospora sp. WMMB482. The sequence goes on from NZ_JAHOPD010000020.1 coordinate 4,661,238, forward strand.
CCCTGCTCGCCCTCGCGCTCGCACTGGTCCTGCTGGGCGGCATCGGCGGCGGTGCCTTCTACGGGTTCGACCGGGTCCAGAGCTACTTCGTCACCCCCGACTACGAGGGCTCCGGCACCGGCGAGGTGACCGTCGAGATCAAGCAGGGCGCGCTGATCGCCGACATGGGCGACGCGCTCGTCGCGGCCGACGTGGTGAAGAGCACCAAGGCGTTCATCGAGGCCGCCGAGGAGAACTCGCGCAGCAAGAACATCCAGCCCGGCACGTACAAGCTGCGTAAGCAGATGAGCGGCGACGCGGCGGTCGTGGCACTGCTGGACCTCAAGAACAAGATCGTCAACGGGATCACGATCCCCGAGGGCCTCACCGCGAAGACGGTCTACAAGCGGCTGTCCGAGAAGACCGACATCCCGGTCGAGGACTTCGAGGCCGCGGCGAAGGACCCGGAGGCGCTCGGCGTACCGGACTGGTGGTTCAAGCGCTCCGACGGCAAGAAGGTCACACCGTCGATCGAGGGCTTCCTCTTCCCGGACACCTACGAGATCCCGCCGAAGGCCACCGCCGAGACGGTGCTCAAGCTGATGGTGGACAACTTCCTCACGGTCACCTCCGGCATGCAGTACGCCGAGAAGGTGCAGAAGGAGCGCGGCGGCATCACCCCGTACGAGGCGCTGATCGTCGCCTCGCTCGCGCAGGCCGAGGCCGGCAACAAGGCCGACCTGGGCAAGGTCGCCAGGGTCGCCTACAACCGGGTCTACGGCGAGTTCCCCTGCAACTGCCTGGAGATGGACGTCACTGTCAACTACTACCTGGAACGGACCGGGCAGAAGACCAAGACGTCGAAGCAGATGACCGCCGCGGAGCTGGACGATCCGAAGAACCCGTACAACCGCAAGCTGCGCGGGCTGATCCCCTCACCGATCAACAACCCCGGCAAGGAGGCGCTGCAGGGCGCGCTGAGCCCCCCGCCGGGCAAGTGGCTCTACTTCGTGGCGATCAGCAAGGACGGCCGGTCAGCGTTCGCCGAGACCTACGACGAGCAACTGCGCAACGAGCAGAAGGCCAGGGAGGCCGGGATCATCTGATGGCCGATCCCCGCCGCGCCGCGGTGGTCGGCAAGCCGATCGCCCACTCGCTCTCCCCGGTGATCCACTCCGCCGGCTACGCGGCGGCCGGGCTGACCGGCTGGTCGTACACCCGGATCGAAGCCGGCGCCGACGAGCTGCCCGGCCTGGTCGCAGGCCTCGGCCCGGAGTGGGCCGGGCTGTCGGTGACCATGCCGGGCAAGGAGGCGGCGCTCGCGCTGGCCGACGAGGTCTCGCCGGTCGCCGCCGCCGTCGGCGCCGCAAACACGCTGGTACGCCGGCCTGACGGCACCTGGTACGCGGACAACACCGACGTGACAGGCATGGTCGAGGTGCTCACCGGCGCCGGCTGCGTGGCCGGGGCGGTGGTCACTGTGCTCGGCGCGGGTGGCACCGCCCGGGCCGCGATCGCGGCGGCGGCCCGGATCGGTGCGGCCGAGGTGACTGTGGTGGCCCGCCACCCGGAGGCGGTTGACGAACTGCGTCCGGTCGCGGCGGCGGCCGGCGTGCCGCTCGCGGGTGCCGAGTGGGACGGCGCACCCGCGCACGCCCGCACCGACCTGGTGATCTCCACGGTGCCGAAGGGCGTCGCCGACCCGCTGGCCGACAACTTCGACTGGCGGCCGGAGTCTGTCTTCTTCGACGTGGTCTACGACCCGTGGCCCACGCCGCTCGCGGCGGCGGCGCTGACCGCCGGATGCCGGGTGGTCTCCGGGCTGGACCTGCTGCTGGCTCAGGCGGTCGGCCAGTTCGAGCAGTTCACCGGCGTCACCGCCCCCCGCGCCGCGATGCGCGCCGCGCTGGCGGTGGAAGAGCGCGGCTGACCCTCCATCCGGATCGCCGCGGCGAGGGGTCGTGCTCGCAGTGGCGCGTGTCGGCGGCTGGCAGGAATCAGGGGGTCGCGGAAAAAAGCCTCGCGCCACCAATTGGCAAAAGGCCGTTCTTGTCGAGTCGGAAAGAGCGGTCGCCGAGGCGCTCCCGGGGATAGTGATTGCGGCTCGCTGATGATCGGTGGCCGTTAGGAATGAGGCTGCTATGTGACGGCCGCCGATATCTCAGGCGTCCGCTCAGCCTACTGTCTCCGTCGCCGTGCCGCTGCCCCGAAGCCGAATAACCTTCCACTGCGCTCATGTTCACGTGCTGACCTGGCAAATCGGGACGTGCGGCGGCGGTGGCGGGGCCGCCGACGCTGCTGAGAGCTCAGCTAAATACTCATAGCGCATGACTTGTCCGTTCTATGTGGACAACAGAAATGTCTGCACACAGAACTCTCCGCATTGCGCCGTGCCGTCCTTAGCGCAAAGTAATGATTGACCCGCGGCAATCAAGTTCCTATGGTTCTCAGCATTATTGTTCGTGGACTTCGGAGGTCCTAGGTGAACCATGCCCATTTCCGCGGCGGCGGAACCACCCGAAGAATCGCAGTCACCGCGTCCCTGGCCCTGGTGGCCGGCGTGTTGCCCGCGCTGACCTCACCGGCGGTCGCCGCCCCGGCCGCGGCGCCGGCACCGCCGGCGGCTCCCGACACCAGCTGCGACGCGCAGCAGCCCGACGAGTCTGCGGCAATGGCCGCCGCCCGTCGATGTGACAAGCAGGTGGAGAATCTGGCCGGGCGCACCGAGACCCAGGAGGTCCTGGCCAACCCCGACGGCAGCTGGACGGCGAGGACGTACGCCGGTCCGATCCGGATGCGGAACACCCGGGGTGAGCTCGTTCCGATCGACCTCACCATGCGAGCGGAGGCGGATGGTTCGATCGCACCGGTCGCTCACCCCAACGACCTGAAGCTCTCCGGCGCCGCTGGGGCGGGCCAGCACGACCTGTTGAGCATCGCCATCGGCGCGAACCGGGCCTCGTTGGGCTGGACCGGCCTGCTGCCGGAGCCCGTGCTCAGCGCGAACCGGGCCACCTATCCGGAGGTCCGTCCCGGCGTGGACCTTGTGGTCGAGGCCAACCGCACCGGCGTGCAGCAGTTCCTGCTGGTGAAGAACCGGGCGGCGGCAGCGCAGGTCGCCTCGGTGGACCTGCCGGTGCGGGCCAAGGGCCTTACCGTCGCCGGAGACGGCGACGGGGGACTGCTCTTCGTCGACCCGAAGGGCCGGACCGTGGCCACCTCCGGCACCCCGGAGATGTGGGACTCCTCAGTGGATCCGGCCACCGGTAGCCCGAAGCGGCGGGCGAAGATCGCCACGAAGCAGACTGCCCGGTCGGCCGCGATGGACCTGCGGCTCACCCCGGACATGGCCTTCTTCGCCGATCCGGCCACTGTCTACCCGGTGACTGTCGACCCGCAGATCAACCCGCTCGGTGTCACCTTCGACACCTACGTGCGGCAGGACCACACCAGCGACCACAGCGGCGACAACGACCTCCAGATCGGCATCACCACGGGTGCCGATCCGAGTGTTGCGCGTGCGTTCGTGCACTGGAACACCGGCGCGCTGCGGGGTAAGGCGATCACCTCAGGCACCGTCTACTTCTGGAACTGGTACTCCACCACCTGCTCGGCCAAGTCGTGGGAGATCTGGTCCACCGGCGCAGCCAGCACTGCCACCCGCTGGGCAACCCAGCCGGCGTGGAACTACCGGGAGGCCACCGCCACCGCCACCAAGGGATTCAACAGCTCGTGCGACGACGGCTGGGTGAGCATCTCGGGCACCAGCTTCTTCCAGCGGGCCGCATCTGCCAATCAGTCGACCGCGTACATGGGTGTTCGAGCCACCAGCGAGACCGACGGGTTGGCCTGGAAGCAGTTCCGGTCCGGACAGGCCGCCGATCAGGGCCAGGTGCCGTACGCGGTGGTCAACTACAACAGCTACCCCAACGCACTGGACCCGACGAAGCTCCAGCCGGGCGACGCCGCCGAGACCGAGACCGTCACGCCGACCATGAAGGGCGTGTTCAGCGACCCCGACGGCGGCAGCGGCCGGGTCGACTACGAGATCTACGACCGCACCGGCGCCACCCTGAAGAAGGCCGGCTCGGGCAGCACGGTCACCAACGGCAGCGAGTCCAGCTACGTCGTGCCGTCGGGGACGCTGACCGCGAACACCACGTACAAGTGGCGGGCTCGCGGCCACGACGGCAGCCTGGCCGGGCCGTGGTCCGGCTGGCGGTTCATGACCACGTCGGACGGCTCGCCCACCGGCGAGCAGGGTCGGTTCTCCTTCCAGGACCAGGATCTGACCGACCGGCTCCAGCTCAAGGTCAACGTCGCCAACGGCAACCTGCTGCTCAAGGGGACCGACCTCAACATCCGCGGCACCGGCACCGACCTGACCGTGGACCGGTACTACAACTCCCGCTGGACCGGCACGTCCACGCTGGGCAAGGGCTGGGTGCTGGGCACCGGGCAGGACGTGAAGATCAGCTTCTCCAAGACCGACCACTCCACCGCCGACATCACTTACCAGGCGCCCACCGGCTTCAAGGCGAAGTTCGTCAACGACGGCACCAACTCGTGGCGGACCCCGCCGAGCCTGGACGCCAAGCTGACCCGCAACACCACCACCGGTGAGCTGCGGCTGAAGTTCGACAAGAGCGAGGGCAGCTTCTACTTCGCCGACGCGACCGGCCGGCTGCTGCGCAACGTCGACAAGAACAACAACAAGATCACCATCGGGTACGACGGTTCGGGTAACGCCACCACCGTCACCGACACCCAGGGCCGGGTGGTGACCCTCGCCTACGCCGCGGGCCGGCTCACCACGATGACCGACTCCACCAACCGGGTGACCGCCTACGGCTACGACGCCAACCAGAACCTGTCCACTGTCACCGACGCCGCCGGTGGGATCACCCGTTTCGACTACACCGGTGACCAGCTCACGAAGATCACCACGCCGGAGGGGCGGATCACCAACCTGGGCTACGAGCCGGACACCTCCCGGATGCTCGACTTCTTCGAGCAGACCAACCCGGGCGGCACCCCGGCCGAGGCGCGCTGGCTGTTCACCTACTCCGCCGGCAAGACCGAGGTGACCGACCCGAACGGGTACGCCACCACGTCGACCACCGACGGCATCACCACCCACACCTACGAGACCCGGGACCGGGTCACCAAGGTCAAGGATGCCCTGGGGCACGAGCGGTCGAAGAAGTACAACGCCAACGACAACGTCGAGACCCTGACCGACTCGCTCACCAACACCACCACCTTCGGCTGGGACCCGAACACCAACAACCTGACCTCGGTCGGAATCGCCACCGGCGCGAAGTCGACCATGGATTACAACAACACCAGCCATCCGAACTCGGTCAGCGGCTCCACGGACCCGCAGGGCAACAAGACGGCGTACTCCTACGACGCCGCCGGCAACAAGACGGGCACGGAGAGCGACCAGTACCCGGGCCAGAAGATCGACGAGGCGGATCACAACTCCAACGGCACGGTGAAGTGGCGCGAGGACGGCAAGGACGTCCGGACCAACTACACCTACGACGCCAAGGGCAACCTCACCCTGGTCGACAACCCGGCCCCGCTCGGTGACATCACGCTGGTGCCGGACGCCCTGTCGCGGATGAAGGACCAGACCGACGGCAAGGGTCAGAAGACCAGTTACGTCTACGACAACCTGGACCGGGTCGACAAGATCACCTTCCAGGGCAACGTGGTGGTCGACTACGCCTACGACAAGGACGGCAACCTCACCCAGGTCACCGACCCGACCGGCAACACCACCTTCAGCTACGACCGGTTCGGCCGGCAGACCGGCAAGTCGGTGCCCGGTTCGGCGAACCTCGTCTACGAGTACGACCGCAACGGCAACCTGACCAAGTACACCGACGGCGGCGGCTCGGTGACCTACTCGTACAACCAGGTCAACCTGCTCACCTCGCTGCTGGAGCCGGGTGCCGCCACGGCGGTCACCTTCACCTACGACGAGAACAACCGCCGCCGGTTCATGTACCTGCCGACGTCGCCGCGGATCACTGTGGAAATGAAGTACGACAAGTCGGGCCGGGAGACCTCGATCACCGCCACCAACGACAGCACGTCGGCGAAGCTCTCCTCGTTCACCTACGACTACTCGAAGGTGGTCAACGGGGTGACAGTGGACACCTCGCAGCGGCAGAAGGTCACCGACCTCAACGGCACGACCACCTACTCCTACGACAAGCTCGACCGGCTCACCGGGGCCTCCGGCACGCTGTCCCGCAGCTACGACTACGACGAGAACTTCAACCGCACCTCCAAGACGGAGAGCGGCAGCACCACGTCGTACAGCTACAACAACGCCCACCAGCTCACCTCGGCCGGATCGACGACCTACTCGTACGACGCCAACGGCAACACCACCGCCTCGTCGTCGGGTTGGGCGTTCTCCTACAACTCGGTGAACAACCAGACCACCTCGATCACCAAGCCGGGTGGTACGGCGTTGGCTCCACTCACCTACGCCGGCGCCGACCAGACCGAGCGGCGGGGCGCCGGTTCCACCACGTACGTCACCTCGGCCCTGGGCGTGGCCTCGGCCAAGACGCCGGCCGGCGTCAGCAGCACGGTGACCGCCAACTCGACGGACCCGGCGCCGGGGACCACCGACCACTACACCCGGGACAACAGCGGCTCACTGATCGGCATGCGGGCAAACGGCGTGCGGTACTACTACCTCGTCGACGGGCTCGGCTCGGTGGTGGGTCTGGTCAACAGCAGCGCCACCAAGATAAACTCCTACAGCTACGACCCGTACGGCAACCAGTTGTCCGCGTCGCAGCAGGTCTCCAACCCGTGGCGGTACGCCGCCGGTCAGTTTGACGGGGGGACCGCCCTGACCAAGTTCGGTGCCCGCTACTACGACCCGAGCCTGGGTCGGTTCACCCAGCGGGACCCGTCTGGCAAGGACCTGCCGTATGCCTACGCCGGTGGGGACCCGGTCAAGAACACCGACCCGAGTGGCCACGGCTTCATCGAGTTCGCGGTGGCGGCGCTGGTCGGCGGCGCGGCTGCGGCCGTCTTCACGGCGTTCGGCATGCCACTGGTCGGTGCTTTCGTCGGTGGCTGCGCCGCCGCCGGTATCGAGTCGTACCTCTCGGGAGACGGAGCGGGGGAAGCCATGGCGAGGTGTGTCGTGGGAGGCGCGCTCGGCCTCGGATTCGGCTTTGCGGGCTCCAAGGCGGCGTCGGCCATGGGCAACGCTGGATAACGAGGGAGAGGTGATTGGAAGATGGCGCCGATGAGTACTGCAAAACGCTTCCGAGTGCACCTGCTCGTGGCTTCTCTGCTCGCCGGCGTCGGACTCCTGGTTGCTTTGCTCTACCGATCGCTTCGGGAGAGCTCCGGATCGCCGTTCTGGACGGTGGTCGCGATATTGCCGGTCGCCTATCTGCTGGGTCTCAAATGGAGTGAAGGAGGCGGTGGTTTGCGGAGCCGTCTGATCCTCGGACTGTTCGCCATGGTCGCCGGAGCGGTCGCGTTCGTCCTCGTCCTGGACCGGAGCGTCCTCGTCGCGGTGATCGCCCTTGTCCTCGCCGTGACGGGAGCGGGAATAGCGATCGTCAATGCTCGCAGCGTCCGGAGAGGGAGAGGCCCCCGGGGCTGACTCGAAGGATCTCCACAGCCGCTCCCGGGACACACGATCCCGGGAGCGGCTGCCGTCCTGGGCGGCCACGGATTGCCTCTCGTGTTTCGCCGGGGGCGGACAGCCGGGTCCGTAGGGCGGGACGCGGCGGGCGGCGTACGCCGGTGACCACCGGGCGTGACACACTGACCCCCGTGTTGCGCTGGCTGACTGCAGGTGAATCGCACGGACCCGCCCTCGTCGCGATGCTGGAGGGCGTACCCGCCGGCATCGAGGTGACCACCGGGGAGATCTCCGGCGAGCTGGCCCGGCGCCGGCTCGGCTACGGCCGGGGCGCCCGGATGTCGTTCGAGCAGGACGAGGTCGAGATCATCGGCGGGCTCCGGCACGGGGTGACGCTCGGCAGTCCGGTCGCGATCCGGGTCGGCAACTCCGAGTGGCCCAAGTGGCGCACCGTGATGGCCGCCGACCCGGTCGACCCGGAGGAACTGGCGAGCCAGGCCCGCAACGCGCCGCTGACCCGTCCCCGCCCGGGTCACGCCGACCTGGCCGGCATGCAGAAGTACGGGCACACCGACGCCCGGCCGATCCTGGAGCGCGCCAGCGCCCGGGAGACCGCCGCCCGGGTCGCGGTGGGCACCGTCGCCAAGGCGCTCGTGCGTCAGGCGCTCGGCGTGGAGATCGTCTCCCACGTGGTGGAGCTGGGCCCGGTGGCGGTCAAGCCGGGGCTGCGGCCCACCCCGGAGGACGCCGCGCGCATCGACGCCGACCCGTTGCGCTGCCTCGACGCCGAGGCCAGCGCCCGGATGGTCGCCGAGGTCGACGCCGCGAAGAAGGCCGCCGACACGCTCGGCGGCGTGGTCGAGGTGCTCGCGTACGGGGTGCCGCCGGGCCTGGGCAGCCATGTGCAGTGGGACCGCAAGCTCGACGCCCGCCTCGCCACCGCGCTCATGTCGATCCAGGCGATCAAGGGCGTGGAGATCGGCGACGGCTGGCAGCAGGCCCGCTCGCGCGGCTCGGAGGCACACGACGAGATCGTGCCCACCGCGACCGGCGTGCGGCGGATCACCGACCGGGCCGGTGGCCTGGAGGGTGGCATCACCACCGGTGAGCCGCTGCGGGTGAAGGCGGCCATGAAGCCGATCTCGTCGCTGAACCGGGCGCTCGCCACCATCGACGTGACCACGGGCGAGCCGGCCACCGCGATCAACCAGCGCTCGGACGTGTGCGCGGTGCCGGCTGCGGCAGTGGTGGCCGAGGCGATGGTCGCGCTGGTGCTGGCCGAGGCGGCGGTGGAGAAGTTCGGCGGCGACTCGGTGGCCGAGATGCGCCGCAACCTGACCGGTTACCTCGACGGGCTGGTCGTCAGGTGAGCGCGAGGAACGCAGCGCAGCGGAGTACCGCAGTCGCGAACGAAAGGCGGCAACGGTGAGCACCCGGCCGGTCTGCGTGCTGGTCGGGGCGCCCGGCTCCGGCAAGAACACTGTCGGCACGGCGCTGGCCGACGCGCTCGGCGTCGGTTTCCGGGACACCGACGCCGACATCGAGAACCTCGCCGGCAAGCCGATCCCGGAGATCTTCGTGGACGAGGGGGAGGAGCACTTCCGTACCCTCGAACGGGCCGCCGTGGCGGCGGCGCTCGCGTCGCACGCGGGCGTGCTCGCGCTCGGCGGCGGCGCGGTCCTGGCCGAGGAGAACCGGGCCGCGCTGGTCGGCCACACCGTGGTGCACCTGTCCGTGGAGCTGCCCGACGCGCTCAAGCGGGTCGGTCTCGGCGCCGGGCGGCCGCTGCTCGCGCTGAACCCGCGCGCCACGCTCAAGCACCTGATGGATCAGCGCCGACCGCTCTATGCCGAGGTGGCGACCGCGACAGTGGTCACCGACGGGCGTACGCCGGAGGAACTGGCCACCGAGATCGCCGCGCTGATCAAGCCCTGACCACCGCCCCGCCCCGCCCGCCCCGCCCAGCTCCCTCGGTGGAACGCCGTGGGAGTCTCCCGGGCGTTATGACACCCATGGCGTTCCAGTCGGCGTGGATGCCGACGGTGGGTGGAACGGTGTGGGTGTCTCCCGAGGGTTGTGGCACCCGTGGTGTTCCAGTCGGGATGGATGTGCTGGCGGGTGGAACGCCATGGGCGAGTGAGAAGGCGTGCCGGCGCGAGGTGGACGGTCAGGCGTTGGCCGTGGTGGTCCCGGCCGTCCGGTGTCCGGCCCGGTGGCGAGGGCTCCGCTCCGGTCGCCACATGGCGAGCAGCGCCAGCGCCAGCGCGATCTCGGCCAGGTCACCCAGGTAGTACATGAGCGTGGCGCCGGCCCGCAGCTCGGCGGCGGTGGCCGGCACGTCCACGAGCAGCCCGGCGTAGAGCAGTTGGGCGATGGTGGCGTGCGCGGCGACCCCGCACCCGATCACCACCAGCCGCACCGGTACGCGGGGGCGGTGCGGTCCCGGGTCCGGCCCGGCGATCGACCAGGCGAACAGGCAGCCGCTGAGCAGGAAGTGCAGGTTCACCAGCGTGTGCAGGACCGGGCTGCCGACCGTGGCCCGGTACAGCGGGGTGAGGTAGAGCAGCCAGAGCCCGCCCGCGGTGAGCAGCAGCCCGGTCACCGGGTGGCCGAGCACCCGCGCGACCGGGTGCCGCAGCAGGTGGACCAGGGCCCGGCCGGTACGCCGGTCCAGCGTGCGCAGCAGCAGCGTGACCGGGGCGCCGAGCACCAGCGCCAGCGGTGCCAGCATGCCGATCAGCAGGTGCTGCCACATGTGCCCGACGAAGTCCCCGGCCGGCCACAGCAGCCCGGCCGCCAGAAGCAGTGAGCCCAGACCGAAGCTCGCCGTGCGGGCGTGCGGCCATCCCGGCCCGCCCGGGTCGCGCAGCCGCAGCGCGGCGGCCAGGTACGCCCAGAACAGCGCCACCGGGATCAGCGCGGTCACCGGGAAGCCGCCGCCGGAGTGCCCGGCGTGGGCCAGGATCACCGGCGCTCCGGCGCGCAGAGGTCCACGTCGCGGGTCCGCCGCTGGATCGCCCAGCCCACGGCGATCAGCACCACGCCCAGGGCCAGGAACCCGAGATCCCACCACAGCTGATTCGGGCCGCTGCGGACGTGGTGGATGCCGAGCAGGTGATGGTCGATGACGCCTTCGACCAGGTTGAACAGACCCCAGCCGATCAGCGCCCAGCCCCACAGCATCGGCGAGCGCCACAGCCGGCCCCGGGAGCCTGTGACCCGGGAGTAGAGCAGGGCCAGTCCGGTCAGCACCGCCACCCAGGTGACCACGTGGAACAGGCCGTCCCAGAGCGTGTTCATCTGCAACCCGGACACGGTGTCCACCGGGTACTCGCGTACCCCGATGTGGTCGCTGCCGGTGCTGCTGAGCATGTGGTGCCACTGGAAGACCTGGTGCAGGACGATGCCGTCGACGAAGCCGCCCAGCCCGACGCCGAGGATCGTGGCGGGCAGCCGGATGCTCGTCGCGGCCTCCGGTCGGGTCGTGTGTGCCGTCGTCTCGCTCATTCCCGCCGCCGTACCCGCCGTGCGGCCGGACAAACACCCAGCCAGTGGACAGTCGCCCCGCGAGGGCGGCACGCTGGATTAGGCTGCCCGCGATGGACGAGGTGACCCGGATCCCGGTCGGCGGCGAGCGGCCGTACGACGTGCTGGTGGGACGTGACCTGCTGGACCCGCCGCCGGTGCTGCTGCCCGGCGCCGAGCGGGTGGCCTTCCTGCACGCGCCGCCGCTCAAGGCGCTCGCCGACCGGCTCGCCGACGGCGTCCGCGACGGCGGGGTGACGCCGTTGCTGATCGAGGTGCCGGACGCGGAGGCGGGCAAGCACGTCGACGTGGCGGCGGCCTGCTGGGACCGGCTCGGCGACGCCGGGTTCACCCGTACCGACGCGGTGGTCGGGGTGGGCGGCGGCGCCGTCACCGACCTGGCCGGGTTCGTCGCGGCCACCTGGCTGCGCGGCGTGCGCTGGGTGCCGGTCGCCACGTCGCTGCTCGGCATGGTCGACGCCGCCGTGGGCGGCAAGACCGGCATCAACACCGCGGCCGGCAAGAACCTGGTCGGCGCGTTCCACCCGCCGGCCGGCGTGCTGGCCGACCTGGCGACGCTGGACAGTCTGCCCCCGGCCGACCTGGCCGCCGGCATGGCCGAGGTGGTCAAGTGCGGGTTCATCGCCGACCCGGTCATCCTCGACCTGGTCGAGGACGACCCGGCCGCCGCGCTGGACCCGGCCGGGCCCGTGCTGCGGGAACTGGTCGAGCGCGCGGTCCGGGTGAAGGCCGACGTGGTCGGCGGGGACCTGCGCGAATCCGGGGTACGCGAGGTGCTTAACTACGGGCACACCCTCGCCCACGCGATCGAGAAGGTGGAGGGCTACCGCTGGCGGCACGGTCACGCGGTGTCGGTCGGGCTGGTCTACGCGGCCACCCTCGCGCGGCTCGCCGGCCGGCTCGACGCGGAAGGCGCCGAGCGGCACCGCCGGGTGCTGGCCGCGCTCGACCTGCCCACCGGCTACCGGGCCGACGCCTGGCCGGAGCTGCTCGCCGCGATGCGGGTGGACAAGAAGGCCCGGGGCAGCCGGCTGCGGTTCGTGGTGCTCGACGGGCTCGCCCGCCCGGCGATCCTGGAGGCTCCGTCGGACGACCTGCTCGCCGTCGCGTACGAGGAGATCAGCTCGTGAGGGTGTACGTGCTCAACGGCCCGAACCTGGGCCGGCTCGGCACCCGCCAGGTCGACGTGTACGGGGTGACCGGTTACGCCCAGCTCGTGGCCGACTGCGAGCGGCACGGCCGGGAGCTGGGCCTGGACGTGGTGGTGCGGCAGACCGACGCCGAGCACGAGATGCTCGCCTGGCTGCACGAGGCGGCGGACGAGGCGGCGGCGGTGGTGCTGAACCCGGCCGCCTGGTCGCACTACTCGATCGCGGTGCGGGACGCCTGCGCCATGCTGCGCGGCCCGCTGGTCGAGGTGCACATCTCCAACATCCACGCCCGGGAGGAGTTCCGGCACCACTCGGTGGTCTCCGCGGTCGCGACCGGGGTGATCTGCGGCCTGGGCGTGGACGGCTACCGGCTGGCGCTGCACCACCTGGCGCAGCGTGCGAGTCCGATTCGACAGGGCGAGTAGACTTGCACGGTCTGTCCGCCAATTGATGATCAAGGCAGGAAATGGCCTCCACCAACGACCTGAAGAACGGCCTGGTACTCAACCTGGACGGCGAGCTGTGGGCCGTCGTCGAGTTCCAGCACGTCAAGCCCGGTAAGGGTGGTGCCTTCGTGCGCACCACGCTGAAGAACGTGCTGTCCGGCAAGGTGGTCGACAAGACCTTCAACGCGGGCACCAAGGTCGAGACCGCGACCGTCGACAAGCGCACCATGCAATACCTCTACGCCGACGGCGAGGACTACGTCTTCATGGATCTGGAGACGTTCGACCAGATCACCGTCATGGGCGGCGTCGTCGGCGAGGCCGCCAACTACCTGCTGCCCGAGGCCGAGGCGACAGTCGCCACCCACGAGGGCGTGCCGCTGTACATCGAGCTGCCGACCTCGGTCGTGCTCGAGGTCACCTACACCGAGCCGGGCCTGCAGGGCGACCGCTCGACCGGCGGCAACAAGCCGGCCACCGTCGAGACCGGCGCGACCGTGCAGGTGCCGCTGTTCATCACCACCGGTGAGAAGATCAAGGTCGACACCCGCGACGGCCGTTACCTCGGCCGAGCCTGATGGCCGAGGGCCCCAAGCAGCAGATGCCGGCGCGCCGCAAGGCGCGCAAGCGGGCGCTGGACGTGCTCTTCGAGGCCGACCTGCGGGACCGCCCGCCGGTCGAGGTGCTCGCCGGTTACCTGGAGCGGATCGAGCAGCCGCGCCCCGACCACCTCGGCTACGCGGTCGGGCTGGTCGAGGGCGTGGCGGCGCACCTCGACCGGATCGACGAGACGATCGCCAGCTACGCCGAGGGGTGGACGCTGGAGCGGATGCCGGTGGTCGACCGCAACCTGGCCCGGATCGCCGTGTACGAACTGCTCTACGTCGACGAGATCGACGACGCGGTGGCGATCAGCGAGGCCGTGGAGCTGGCCCGGCAGATGTCGACCGACGACTCGCCGCGCTTCCTCAACGGCATCCTCGGCCGGATCGCCGAGTACGCCACGCGCTGACGCGCCGCAACGAGAAAGGGCCCGTGCCGGTCGGCACGGGCCCTTCGTCGTACGGGGAGGTCAGGACGCGAAGAACGCCCGCGGGTCGGCGACCAGCACACCGTGCTCGGTCAGCCGCTCGATCAGGCCCGACGGCGAGGCGTCGTAGACGATCGCGAGGGCGCGCAGGTCGTCCGCGCGGATCGAGAGCACCCGGCCGTTGTAGTCGCCGCGCTGCTGCTGGATGGCGCGCGCGTAGCGGGCCACGTACGCGAGGTCCTCGGACGCCTCGTCGTAGAGCCGCTCCAGGTCCAGGACGATCTTGCTGGTGGGCTCGTGACGCACCCCGCTGCCGTCGGGCAGCAGCTCCGAGACGGGAACGCGGTAGAAGTCGGCCAGCTCCGCCAGGCGGGACACGGTGACGGCGCGGTCGCCGCGCTCGTACGAGCCGACCACCACGGCCTTCCACCGCCCGTTCGACTTCTCCTCCACCCCCTGCAGGGACAGGCCCTGCTGCTGGCGGATGGAGCGCAGGCGGGCGCCCAGCGACTTGGCGTATTCAGAGGGCATTCGGACACTCCCAGTGCTGTTCGGGTTCCCCGAGCTATCGCTACGGAGCGTGACGGTACGGGGATTGCGACATGTGGTCAAGTGTTGCCGTCCACCGGGCCCGCCACCCACGTGTGGCTTGTCCCCATTTCTCCGGGCTGACCAGCAGGTCAGGACCGGCGGCGGGAGGCCCGGTGACCGCTGGTAACGTGGCGTGGAGCCCCGGTCCGGGCCCTCGCGGGCCGGCCGGAGCCGACCAGACGTCCTTTAACGACCCGTCCCGTGAGGCGGGGAAGGAGGTCCGCCGTGGCCTACCCGTCGGCTGCCCATTCGTCGCCGCCGCGACAACCCTCGGTGAAGGTGATCCTCGCCGCAGCGGACGTGTCGCGGGTGGTCGACCGCATCGCTCACCAGATCCTGGAGAAGACCCAGGGCGCCGCCGGCACCGTGCTGCTCGGCATCCCGACCCGGGGCGTGCCGCTGGCTCACCGCCTCGCGGCCCGGATCAGCACCTTCGAGGACGTGACAGTCCCGGTCGGCGTGCTCGACATCACGCTCTACCGCGACGACCTGCGCCGGCACGCCACGCGCGCGGTCGGCCCGACCGACCTGCCGCCCGGCGGGATCGACGGCAAGCGGGTGGTCCTCGTCGACGACGTGCTGTTCTCCGGCCGCACCGTGCGGGCCGCGCTGGACGCGCTCAGCGACGTCGGCCGCCCGGCGTCCGTGCAGCTCGCGGTCCTGGTCGACCGCGGCCACCGCCAGCTGCCGATCCGCGCCGACTACGTCGGCAAGAACATCCCCACCGCGCTGGCCGAGAACGTCAAGGTCACCCTCGCCGAGACCGACGGCGCCGACGAGGTACGGCTGTACGGAGGCTCCCTCTCATGATCCGGCACCTGCTCTCCGGCGCCGACCTGGACGCCGGCACCGCCACCCTGGTCCTCGACACCGCCGCGGAGATGGCGACGGTGGCCGGACGCGAGGTCAAGAAGCTGCCCGCGCTGCGCGGGCGCACCGTGGTCAACCTCTTCTACGAGGACTCCACCCGCACCCGGATCTCGTTCGAGGCGGCCGCCAAGCGGCTCAGCGCCGACGTGATCAACTTCTCCGCCAAGGGCTCCAGCGTTACCAAGGGGGAGAGTCTCAAGGACACCGCGCTCACGCTCCAGGCCATGGGCGCGGACGCGGTGGTCGTCCGGCACCCCGCCTCCGGCGCACCGCACCGGCTCGCCGAGTGGGTGGACGGATCGGTGGTCAACGCCGGTGACGGCACCCACGAGCACCCCACCCAGGCGCTGCTCGACGCGTACACGATGCGGTCCCGGCTGGGTCGCCTCGACGGCCTGCACGTGGCGATCGTCGGCGACGTGCTGCACTCCCGGGTGGCCCGCTCCAACGTGCTGCTGCTGTCCACGCTCGGCGCGAAGGTCACACTGGTCGGCCCGCCCACGCTCATCCCGGTCGACATCGCCGCCGCCCTGGCCCCCGGCACCGACGTCTGTTACGACCTCGACGCCGTTCTCCCAGATGTGGACGTGGTGATGATGCTGCGGGTGCAGCGCGAGCGGATGGGCGACTCCTACTTCCCGTCGGCCCGCGAGTACGCCCGCCGCTACGGGCTCGACGGGCCGCGCATGCGCCGGCTGCCCGGGCAGGCGATCGTCATGCACCCCGGCCCGATGAACCGGGGCATGGAGATCACGCCCGAGGTGGCCGACTCGCCCCGCTCCACCATCGTCGAACAGGTCGCCAACGGGGTCTCCGTGCGGATGGCCGTGCTCTACCTGCTGCTCGGAGGGAACAACCGGTGACCACGTACCTCATCACAGGCGTCAGCGTCGTCGGCGGCGAGCCGACCGACCTGCTCATCCGCGACGGCGTGGTGGCCGGGACGGGCCGTGGGCTCGCCGCGGACGACGCCACAGTCATCGACGCGACCGGCCTGGTCGCGCTGCCCGGCCTGGTCGACCTGCACACCCACCTGCGCGAGCCCGGCCGGGAGGACGCCGAGACGGTCGAGTCCGGTTCCCGGGCGGCGGCGCTCGGCGGCTACACGGCGGTGTGCGCGATGGCGAACACCTCCCCGGTCGCCGACACCGCGGGCGTGGTGGAGCAGGTCTGGCGGCTCGGCCGGGAGGCCGGCCTGGTCGACGTGCAGCCGATCGGCGCGGTCACCGTCGGGCTGGCCGGCGAGCGCCTGGCCGAGCTGGGCGCGATGGCCGACTCGGCCGCCGGTGTGCGGATCTTCTCCGACGACGGGCACTGCGTGTCCGACCCGCGGCTGATGCGCCGGGCGCTGGAGTACGTCAAGGCGTTCGACGGCGTGATCGCCCAGCACGCCGAGGAGCCCCGGCTGACCGAGGGCGCGCAGATGCACGAGGGTGAGGTGTCCACCCGCCTCGGCCTGACCGGCTGGCCGGCCGTCGCCGAGGAGGCGATCATCGCCCGGGACGTGCTGCTGGCCGAGCACGTCGGCAGCCGGCTGCACGTCTGCCACGTCTCCACCGCCGGCAGCGTCGAGGTGCTGCGCCAGGCCAAGGCGCGCGGGGTACGGGTCACCGCCGAGGTGACGCCGCACCACCTGCTGCTCACCGACGCCAAGGCGGAGAGCTACGACCCGGTCTTCAAGGTCAACCCGCCGCTGCGCACCGCCGCCGACATCGCCGCGCTGCGGGAGGCGCTGGCCGAGGGCGTGATCGACGTCATCGCCACCGACCACGCGCCGCACGCCGTGGAGGACAAGGAGTGCGAGTGGGCGTACGCCCGGCCGGGCATGCTCGGCCTGGAGACGGCGCTGTCGATCGCGCTCGACGTGTTCGGCCCCCGCTGGGACCTGATCGCCGAGCGGATGTCCCGCACGCCGGCCCGGATCGCCGGGCTGGCCGGGCACGGCCTCGACCCGGCGCCCGGCGTACCGGCCAACCTGACCCTGGTCGACCCGGCCGTCCGCCGCGTGATCGAACCGGCGGAGCTGGCCAGCCGTAGTCGCAACACCCCGTACGCCCGCATGACGCTGCCGGGTCGCATCGTGGCGACCTTCCTGCGCGGCGAGCCGACGGTCCTGGACGGAAAGGCTGTCAAGTGATCCGAGCGAGGAACGTAGCGGAGCGGAGTCCCGCAGTCCGGATCGAGGAGGAACTGATCCGAGCGAGGAACGTAGCGGAGCGGAGTCCCGCAGTCCGGATCGAAGGGGGCGCAGCATGGTGAAGCGTAGATCGGCGATCCTCGTCCTGGAGGACGGGCGCACGTTCCACGGCGAGGCGTACGGCAGCGTCGGGGAGACCTTCGGCGAGGCCGTGTTCAACACCGGCATGACCGGCTACCAGGAGACGCTCACCGACCCGTCCTATCACCGGCAGGTGGTGGTGCAGACCGCGCCGCACATCGGCAACACCGGCGTCAATGGCTCCGACGACGAGTCCGACCGGATCTGGGTGGCCGGGTACGTGGTGCGCGACCCGGCCCGGATCAGCTCGAACTGGCGGGCCACGGGCGGCCTGGAGGACCGGCTCGCCGCCGAGGGCGTCGTCGGCATCAGCGGGGTGGACACCCGGGCGCTGACCCGGCACCTGCGCGAGCGCGGCGCGATGCGGGTCGGCATCTCCAGCGTCGACGACGACCCGGCCGCCCTGCTGGAGCGGGTGCGCCGCTCGCCGCAGATGGTCGGCGCGAACCTGTCCGACGAGGTGACCACCGCCGAGCCGTACGTCGTGCAGGCGCAGGGCGAGCACCGGTTCACGGTGGCCGCGGTGGACCTGGGCATCAAGCGCAACGTGCCGCGGCGGCTCGCCGCCCGCGGCGTGACCACCCACGTGCTGCCCGCCGGGTCGACGATCGAGGATCTGCTCGCCACCGGCGCGGACGCGGTCTTCTTCTCGCCCGGCCCGGGCGACCCGGCGACCGCCGACGGCCCGGTGGCGCTGGCCCGGGAGGTGCTGACCCGGCGGATTCCGCTGTTCGGCATCTGCTTCGGCAGCCAGATCCTCGGCCGGGCGCTCGGCTTCGGCACCTACAAGCTGGGGTACGGCCACCGCGGCATCAACCAGCCGGTGCTCGACCGGGCCACCGGCAAGGTCGAGGTGACCAGCCACAACCACGGCTTCGCGGTGCAGGTGCCGGGTGCCGGGGACGGCGCCGTGGTGCCGGATCAGGTGATCCAGACCGAGTTCGGCGGTGTCCAGGTGTCGCACGTCTGCCTCAATGACAACGTGGTCGAGGGGCTGCGGGCCGTGGACGTGCCCGCCTTCACCGTCCAGTACCACCCGGAGGCGGCGGCCGGCCCGCACGACGCGGACTACCTCTTCGACCGCTTCGCCGAGCTGATCGAGGGCGGCGGCCTCGACCGGAAGCAGACTGGGGGGCGCGACAATGCCTAAGCGGACCGACCTCAAGCACGTCCTGGTGATCGGCTCCGGGCCGATCGTGATCGGACAGGCCTGCGAGTTCGACTACTCCGGCACCCAGGCCTGCCGGGTGCTGCGCAGCGAGGGGATCCGGGTCAGCCTGGTCAACTCCAACCCGGCGACGATCATGACGGACCCGGAGTTCGCCGACGCCACGTACGTCGAGCCGATCACGCCTGAGTTCGTCGAGCTGGTCATCGCCAAGGAGCGTCCCGACGCGCTGCTGCCGACGCTCGGCGGGCAGACCGCGCTGAACACCGCTGTCGCCCTGCACGAGGCGGGCGTGCTGGAGAAGTACGGCGTGGAGCTGATCGGCGCGAACATCGAGGCGATCAACCGGGGCGAGGACCGGCAGCTGTTCAAGGAGATCGTCGCCAAGGCCGGCGTACGGCTGGGGCTGGCGGATCCGGCGGCGCTGGTGCCGCGGTCGCGGGTCTGCCACTCGATGGACGAGGTCCGCGAGACGGTCGCCGAGCTGGGCCTGCCGGTGGTCATCCGGCCGTCGTTCACCATGGGTGGCCTCGGTTCCGGCATGGCGCACACCGACGAGGACCTGGAGCGCATCGCCGGTTCGGGCCTGGCGGCCAGCCCGGTGCACGAGGTGCTCATCGAGGAGAGCGTGCTCGGCTGGAAGGAGTACGAGCTCGAACTGATGCGCGACCGCCACGACAACGTGGTGGTGGTCTGCTCGATCGAGAACGTCGACCCGATGGGCGTGCACACCGGCGACAGCGTCACCGTCGCCCCGTCGATGACGCTCACCGACCGGGAGTACCAGCGGCTGCGTGACCTCGGCATCGCGGTGCTGCGCGAGGTCGGTGTGGACACCGGCGGCTGCAACATCCAGTTCGCGGTGAACCCGGCCGACGGCCGGATCGTCGTGATCGAGATGAACCCGCGCGTGTCGCGCTCCTCGGCGCTGGCGTCGAAGGCCACCGGCTTCCCGATCGCGAAGATCGCCGCGAAGCTCGCCATCGGCTACACGCTCGACGAGATCCCGAACGACATCACGCTGAAGACGCCGGCCGCGTTCGAGCCGACGCTCGACTACGTGGTGGTGAAGATCCCCCGGTTCGCGTTCGAGAAGTTCCCCGGCGCGGACCCGGAGCTGACCACCACGATGAAGTCGGTGGGCGAGGCGATGAGCCTGGGCCGCAACTTCACCGAGGCGCTGAACAAGGCGATGCGCTCGATGGAAACCAAATCATCTGGTTTCTGGACCACTTCGGACCCGGCGGGCGCTACGAAGGAGAACACCCTCGCCGCGCTGCGCACGCCGCACGACGGCCGGCTCTACACCGTCGAGCGGGCGCTGCGCCTCGGCGCGTCGATCGCCGAGGTGTCCGAGGCGTCCGGCGGCATGGACCCGTGGTTCCTGGACCAGATCGCCTCGCTGGTCGAGCTGCGCGCCGAGATCGTGGACGCGCCGGTGCTCGACGCCGGCCTGCTGCGCCGGGCCAAGCGGGCCGGCCTGTCCGACCGGCAGCTCGCCGCGCTGCGTCCCGAGCTGGCCGCCGAGGACGGCGTCCGCACGCTGCGGCACCGGCTCGGCGTCCGCCCGGTCTACAAGACGGTGGACACCTGCGCGGCCGAGTTCGAGGCGACCACGCCGTACCACTACTCGACGTACGACTCGGAGACCGAGGTGGCGCCCTCGGCCCGGCCGAAGGTGCTCATCCTGGGCTCCGGGCCGAACCGGATCGGGCAGGGCATCGAGTTCGACTACTCGTGCGTGCACGCGGTCCAGGCTCTCCGAGACGTGGACTACGAGACGGTCATGGTCAACTGCAACCCGGAGACCGTCTCCACCGACTACGACACCGCGGACCGGCTCTACTTCGAGCCGCTGACGTTCGAGGACGTGCTGGAGGTCTGGCACGCCGAGGACTCCTCCGGCAAGGAGGCCGGCGGACCCGGTGTCATCGGGGTGATCGTGCAGCTCGGCGGGCAGACGCCGCTGGGCCTGGCCCAGCGGCTCAAGAACGCCGGGGTGTCGATCGTCGGCACCTCCCCGGAGTCGATCCACCTGGCCGAGGAGCGCGGCGCGTTCGGCGCGGTGCTGGCCCGAGCCGGGCTGCGCGCGCCCGCGCACGGCATGGCCACCTCGTACGACGAGGCGAAGACGATCGCCGACGAGATCGGTTACCCGGTGCTGGTCCGCCCCTCGTACGTGCTCGGCGGGCGCGGCATGGAGATCGTGTACGACGACGCCACACTGCGCGACTACATCGGCCGGGCCACCGCCATCTCGCCGGACCGCCCGGTGCTGGTGGACCGGTTCCTCGACGATGCCATCGAGATCGACGTGGACGCGCTCGTGGACGCCGACGGCGACGTCTACCTGGGCGGCGTGATGGAGCACATCGAGGAGGCCGGCATCCACTCCGGCGACTCGTCCTGCGCGCTTCCGCCGATCACCCTGGCCGGCTCGCACCTGGCCCAGGTGCGGCACTACACCGAGCAGATCGCCCGCGGCGTCGGGGTGCGCGGCCTGCTCAACGTCCAGTACGCGTTGCAGGGCGACATGCTCTACGTGCTGGAGGCCAACCCGCGCGCCTCCCGGACCGTACCGTTCGTTTCGAAGGCCACGGCGGTGCCGCTGGCGAAGGCGGCGGCCCGGATCGCGCTCGGCGCCACCATCGCGCAGCTGCGCGCCGAGGGCATGCTGCCACCCACCGGCGACGGTGGCACCATGCCGGCTGACGCGCCGATCGCGGTCAAGGAGGCGGTGCTGCCGTTCAAGCGGTTCCGCACCCCGTCCGGCAAGGGCATCGACGTGCTGCTCGGCCCGGAGATGAAGTCCACCGGCGAGGTGATGGGCATCGACACCGGCTTCGGTCAGGCGTTCGCCAAGTCGCAGGCCGCCGCGTACGGGTCGCTGCCGACCGCCGGGAAGATCTTCGTCTCGGTCGCCAACCGGGACAAGCGCGGCATGATCTTC
Organism: Micromonospora sp. WMMB482; assembly: GCF_019038635.1. Taxonomy (NCBI): domain Bacteria; kingdom Bacillati; phylum Actinomycetota; class Actinomycetes; order Micromonosporales; family Micromonosporaceae; genus Micromonospora; species Micromonospora sp. WMMB482. The sequence goes on from NZ_JAHOPD010000020.1 coordinate 4,682,877, forward strand.
CCGATCAAGCGCCTGGCGGACCTGGGCTTCGAGATCGTGGCCACCACCGGCACGGCCGAGGTGCTGCGCCGGCACGGCATCGCCTGCGAGCAGATCCGCAAGCACTACGAGTCGGGTGAGGGCGCGGACGCGGTCTCGCTGATCCTCGGCGGGGACGTGGCGCTGGTGGTGAACACGCCGCAGGGCTCCGGGGCGAGCGCCCGTTCCGACGGGTACGAGATCCGCAGCGCCGCGGTGACCGCGGACATCCCGTGCGTCACCACCGTCCCCGGCGCCGCCGCCGCGGTCATGGGCATCGAGGCCCGGATCCGGGGCGACCTGAAGGTCCGTCCCCTGCAGGACCTGCACGCCGCTCTCCGGGCGGGCGAGTGACCCCCCGCTCCACTGCGTCGATCATGAGGTCGGCGGCGGATATGGAGATCCACATCGCCGCCAACCTCATGATCAACGGGGAGGCCGGGGAGGCCGGGCGGGGGGCTGGGGCGTGATCTTCGAGAAGGTGGTGCGGCCCCGGTTGTTCTCGCTCGCGGGCGGGGACGCGGAGGGCGCGCACGAGTGGACGCTGGCGCGGCTGGCCGCGGTGTCGCGGCAGCCGGCGGTGCTCGCGGCGTTGCGGGCGGCGTACTTCCGGCCGGCACCACGCACCGTGTTCGGGGTGCGCTTCCCCAACCCCGTCGGGCTGGCGGCCGGCATGGACAAGAACGGACTCGCGTTGCCGGCCTGGCCGGCGCTGGGCTTCGGCTTCGTCGAGGTCGGCACCGTGACCGCGCACGCCCAGCCGGGCAATCCCCGGCCCCGGCTGTTCCGGCTGCGCGACAGCGAAGCCGTGATCAACCGGATGGGCTTCAACAACGCGGGCGCGGCGGCGCTCGCGGACCGGCTGACCGCGTTGCCGCGCCCGCTCGGCGTGCCGCTGGGCATCTCGCTCGGCAAGTCCAAGGTGACTCCGCTGGACGAGGCGGTCGAGGACTACCTCGCCTCGTACCGGGCGCTCAAGGACCACGGCGACTACTTCGCGGTGAACGTGTCCTCACCGAACACCCCCGGGCTGCGGTCGCTTCAGGACCGGTCCCATCTGGACGCGTTGCTCGCCGCGCTGGTGGGGGAGAAGCCGGTGCTGGTGAAGATCGCCCCGGACCTCACCGAGCCGGCCGTGGCCGAGCTGCTGGAGGTGTGCCTCGACCGGGGCGCGGCCGGGGTCATCGCCACCAACACCACGCTGTCCCGTGACGGGCTCGCCCCGGCCGACCGGGAGCGCGGTGCCGAGGCCGGTGGGCTGTCCGGCCGGCCGCTGACCGACCGGGCCCGGGACATGGTCGCCTTCGTGCACCGGGAGACCGGCGGCCGGCTGCCGGTGATCGGCGTGGGCGGCATCCTGCACCCCGACGACGCGACGCGCATGTTCGACGCCGGCGCCTCCCTGCTCCAGCTCTACACCGGCTTCATCTACCGGGGCCCGTCCCTGACCCGATCCATAACCCGGACCACCCGACCCTGACCCACCCCGCACCCCCGCGATCTTGCGCTTTCCGCCCCGGCACACCGCCTCATTCCGGGCGCGGCCGGGGCGGCAGCTGCAAGATCGCGGGGGAGGGGAGCAGGGCGAAGGAGGAGACGTGACGCCTGAGGAGATCCTGGAGGCCGATCGGCGGCACGTGTGGCACCCGTACGCCCCGATGCCCGGCGCGAGCGCGCCGTACGTGGTGGACAGCGCCGAGGGGGTGCGGCTGCGGCTCGCGGACGGGCGGGAACTGGTCGACGGGATGTCGTCGTGGTGGGCGGCGATCCACGGCTACCGGCACCCGGTGCTCGACGCCGCGGTGACCGGCCAGCTCGGGCGGATGAGCCACGTCATGTTCGGCGGGCTCACCCACGAGCCCGCCGTACGCCTGGCGCGCACGCTCGTCGAGCTGACCCCGGACGGCCTGGAACACGTCTTCCTGGCCGACTCCGGCTCGGTGAGCGTGGAGGTCGCGGTGAAGATGTGCCTGCAGTACCAGCGGGCGCGGGGACGCCCGCAGCGCCGCCGGCTGGGCACCTGGCGGGGCGGGTACCACGGCGACACGTTCCACCCGATGAGCGTGTGCGACCCGGAGGGCGGCATGCACCACCTCTGGGGCGACGTGCTGCCCCGGCAGGTGTTCGCGCCGGCGCCGCCGCCCGGCTTCGACGCGGCGCCGGATCCGGCGTACGAGGCGGCGCTGGTGGACGCGGTGGAGCGGCACGCCGACGAACTGGCCGCGGTGATCGTGGAGCCGGTCGTCCAGGGCGCCGGCGGGATGCGCTTCCACCACCCGCACTACCTGCGCGTGCTGCGCGAGGTGACCCGCCGGCACGGCATCCTGCTGGTGTTCGACGAGATCGCCACCGGCTTCGGCCGCACCGGCCGGATGTTCGCCGCCGAGCACGCCGGCGTCACCCCGGACGTGCTCTGCGTCGGCAAGGCGCTCACCGGCGGGTACCTGACGCTCGCCGCGGCGCTGTGCACGCCCGAGGTGGCGCGGGCCATCTCCGCCGGCGGGGTGCTGGCGCACGGGCCGACGTTCATGGGCAACCCGCTCGCCTGCGCCGTCGCAGGCGCCTCGGTGGACCTGCTGCGGGCCGGGGACTGGGCGGGACGGGTGGCGGGCGTCGCCGAGGGCCTGCGGGCCGGCCTGGCGCCGTTGCGGAACGCGCCCGGCGTGGCCGACGTACGCGTGCTCGGCGCGATCGGGGTGGTGCAGCTCGACCACGAGGTGGACCTGCCCCGGGCCACAGCCGCCGCGGTGGCCGAGGGGGTGTGGCTGCGCCCGTTCCGGGATCTCGTCTACACGATGCCGCCGTACGTCTGCGACGCCGCGGACGTGGCGCGGATCGCGGCCGGAGTGGCCGCGGCGGTCAAGGCCGGCTGAGCCCGGCCGGGTTCGACAGGGCGCGACGGAAGGCCCGTCGCCGGACACGCCAGGCGGCCCGGAGCCGCCGGGAGAGGGAGAGACGCGATGGAGACGTTCGGCGCCCGTCTGCACCGGGCCGTGGCGGAACGAGGGCCGCTCTGCGTGGGGATCGACCCGCACCCCGGGTTGCTGACCGCCTGGGGCCTGTCCGACGACGTGGCGGGCCTGGAGCGGTTCTGCGCCACAGTGGTGGAGGCGATCGGTGACCGGGTGGCCGTGATCAAGCCGCAGTCGGCGTTCTTCGAGCGCTTCGGCGCCCGGGGTGTCGGGGTGCTTGAGTCAACTATCCGACAGTTGCGAGATTTGGGAGCGCTCACTCTGCTTGACGTCAAGCGTGGTGACATCGGCTCGACCGTCGCCGCGTACGCGTCGGCGTACCTCGATCCATCCAGCCCGCTGTATGTCGATGCGGTCACCGCGAGCCCCTACCTGGGAGTAGGTTCACTCGCTCCGATGTTCTCCGCCGCAGCCGAGCACGGTGGCGGGGTCTTCGTCCTGGCGCTCACCTCCAACCCGGAGGGCGCCTCCGTGCAGCGCGCCGTGGGCGCCGACGGGCGCACCGTCGCGCAGACCGTGATCGACGAGATTTCCCAGCTCAACCGGGGTGCGGAGCCGCTCGGCAGCTTCGGTCTGGTGGTCGGTGCGACAGTCGGCGAGACGGGTCACGATCTGGACTCGGTAAACGGTCCGCTGCTCGCGCCCGGGCTGGGCGCGCAGGGCGGAACGCCCGCCGGGTTGCGTACCGTGTTCGGCGCCGCGCTGCCGTCGGTGCTCCCCTCGTACTCCCGGGAGGTGCTCGGTGCGGGCCCCGACCCGGCCGGCCTGCGGGCCGCCACCGAGCGGGTGCTGGCCGACTGCCGGGCCGCCCTGGGCGCGGCGGACTGACTGACGGCTCGGTCACTTTGGGGTGATCATCGCGCGCCCACGTTGCCGAAATCTCCGTTGACCGCTAGTTTTCCCCGCGCTGGGAACCACGGACCCCTTTGGTTGCCAGCGACACCACGTTTCACAGATGCGGTGGGGCGCTCAGCCCGCCGTACTAGGGACCTGAGGAGAACTGGTGCCGCTCCCGTCACTGACCCCCGAGCAGCGCGCTGCCGCGCTGGAGAAGGCCGCGGAGATCCGCAAGGCCCGCGCTGAGCTGAAGGAGCAGCTCAAGCAGGGCAAGACCACCCTCGCCACCGTCCTCGAGCGGGCCGAGTCCGACGACGTCGTGGGCAAGCTGAAGGTTTCGGCCGTGCTCCAGGCGATGCCGGGCATCGGCAAGATCCGGGCCACCCAGATCATGGAGAAGCTCAAGATCGCGGACAGCCGTCGCCTGCGCGGCCTCGGCGAGCAGCAGCGCAAGGCTCTGCTCGGAGAGTTCGCCGCCAACTGAACGGACCGCCGTGTAGAAACAAGCGGTGAGCACGGATGACGAGGCGCGCTCGGCGGCTCGGCTCACTGTCCTGTCCGGTCCCTCCGGGGCCGGCCGGAGCAGTGTCGTCGAGGCGGTCCGGGCGCGCCTTGCGTCTGTCTGGGTGCCCGTGGTCGCCACCACCCGCCCACCCCGTCCGGACGAGCGCGACGGGGTCGACCGGGTCTTCCTCGACGCGCCCGGTTTCGACCGGCTGATCGCCGCCGGGGAACTGCTGGAGTGGTGCCGGATCGGGCCGTACCGCCGGGGGGTGCCCCGGGCCGAGGTGCGGGCGCGGCTCGCCGAGGGCCGGCCGGTGCTGCTGCCGCTGGACCTGGCCGGCGCGCTGGCGGTACGGGCGGCGGCGCCCGGCGCCCGGCTGGTGCTGCTCGCGCCCCCGGCGTACCGGGCCGACCCGGACGTGGCGGCCGTCTTCGCCCACGCCGTGGCACACGACCACACCGAGCGCGCCGCGGCGGAGCTGGTAGGATTGCTCGGTTCGTCCTTCCTGGCTCCGGCCCGACCGCCCGCGGGCGGCGCACGAGACGCAGAGGTTTAATTCGTGGGATCCATCGCCACCAACCCCGAGGGCATCACCAACCCGCCGATCGACGAGCTGCTCGAGAAGACCACCTCGAAGTACGCGCTGGTCATCTTCGCCGCCAAGCGCGCCCGTCAGGTCAACGCCTACTACAGCCAGCTCGGTGAGGGCCTCCTGGAGTACGTCGGCCCGCTGGTGGAGACCACCCCGCAGGAGAAGCCGCTCTCCATCGCCATGCGCGAGATCAACGCGGGCCTGCTCACCGCCGAGCCGACCGACCAGCCGTAACCGCGCCCGCGCCGATGCCCGCCGAGATCGTCCTCGGGGTCGGCGGCGGCATCGCCGCCTACAAGGCGTGTGAGCTGCTCCGGCTCTTCACCGAGTCGGGTCACCGGGTCCGGGTGGTGCCGACCGCCTCGGCGCTCCGCTTCGTCGGGGCTCCCACCTGGGCGGCGCTGTCCGGCCGGCCGGTCGCCGACGACGTCTGGTCCGACGTGCACGAGGTGCCGCACGTGCGGCTCGGGCAGCACGCCGACCTGGTCGTGGTCGCACCGGCCACCGCCGACCTGCTCGCCAAGGCCGCCCACGGCCTCGCCGACGACCTGCTCACCAACACGCTCCTGACCGCGCGCTGCCCGGTGCTGCTGGCTCCGGCCATGCACACCGAGATGTGGGAGCACCCGGCCACCGTCGCGAACGTGGCCACGCTGCGCTCGCGGGGCGTCCGCGTGATCGAGCCGGCCGTGGGGCGGCTCACCGGGCGGGACACCGGCAAGGGCCGGCTGCCCGAGCCGGCGGAGATCTTCGCGGTGGCCCGCCGGGCGCTGGCCCGCGGCTCCGAGGCCGAGGCCGACCTGGCCGGCCGGCACGTGGTGGTCACCGCCGGGGGCACCCGCGAGCCGCTGGACCCGGTCCGGTTCCTGGGCAACCGGTCGTCCGGCAAGCAGGGGTACGCGTTCGCCCGCGCCGCCGTGGCCCGGGGCGCCCGGGTCACGCTCGTCGCGGCCAACGTGGCGCTGCCCGACCCGGCCGGGGCGGACCTGGTCCGGGTGGGCACCACTGAGGAACTGCGCGACGCCACGCTCGCGGCGGCCGCCGGCGCGGACGCCGTGGTGATGGCCGCCGCGCCCGCCGACTTCCGGCTGGCCAGCTACGCCACCGGGAAGATCAAGAAGTCCGACGACGGTGTCGCGCCGACCATCGAGCTGGTCACCAACCCGGACATCGCCGTCGAGCTGGGGCGGCGTCGCCGGCCCGGACAGGTGCTGGTGATCTTCGCCGCGGAGACCGACGACGCGGAGGCCAACGGCCGGGCCAAGCTGGCCCGCAAGGGAGCCGACATGATCGTGGTCAACGAGGTCGGCGCGGACAAGGTCTTCGGCGCCGACACCAACGCGGCCACCGTGATCGGCGCCGACGGCGCCGTGCACCGGTTGCCCGAGCAACCCAAGGAGGCCCTGGCCGACGCCGTCTGGGATCTCGTCCGTCAGCGGTTGCCGTCGCGTTCCTGACGGTTGGTCGACCCTCGTTCGTCGGGTCGCGGCGGAACGATGGTGACTAAACTGCCGCCGAGCGACCTTTAAAAGTCTTCACATGCTTAGGAGTGCCGTGACACGTCTCTTCACGTCCGAATCGGTCACGGAGGGCCACCCGGACAAGATCGCCGACCAGATCAGTGACGGCATTCTCGACGCGCTGCTCGCCCAGGACCCGCACAGCCGGGTCGCGGTGGAGACGTTGATCACCACCGGTCAGGTGCACGTGGCCGGCGAGGTGACCACGAAGGCGTACGCCGACATCCCCACCATCGTCCGCGAGACCATCCTCGGCATCGGCTACGACTCGTCGAAGAAGGGCTTCGACGGCGCGTCCTGCGGCGTCAGCGTGTCCATCGGCGCCCAGTCGCCGGACATCGCCCAGGGTGTCGACAACGCCTTCGAGCTGCGTACCGGCGGGTCGGAGAGCGCGCTGGACGCGCAGGGCGCCGGTGACCAGGGCATGATGTTCGGCTTCGCCTGCTCCGAGACGCCCGAGCTGATGCCGCTGCCGATCGCGCTGGCGCACCGGCTGGCCCGGCGGCTCGCCGCGGTCCGCAAGGACGGCACGATCCCGTACCTGCGGCCGGACGGCAAGACGCAGGTGACCATCGAGTACGACGGGCTGCGCCCGGTCCGGCTCGACACCGTCGTCGTGTCCAGCCAGCACGCGGCGGACATCTCGCTGGAGTCGCTGCTCACCCCGGACATCCGGGACCACGTCATCGCCCCGGAGCTGGAGAGCCTCGGCCTGGAGACCGAGGGCTACCGGCTGCTGGTCAACCCGACCGGGCGGTTCGAGATCGGCGGCCCGATGGGTGACGCCGGCCTGACCGGCCGGAAGATCATCGTGGACACGTACGGCGGGTACGCCCGGCACGGCGGCGGCGCGTTCTCCGGCAAGGACCCGTCGAAGGTCGACCGGTCGGCCGCGTACGCGATGCGCTGGGTGGCCAAGAACGTGGTCGCCGCCGGGCTGGCCGAGCGGTGCGAGGCGCAGGTCGCGTACGCGATCGGCAAGGCGCACCCGGTGAGCCTGTTCATCGAGACGTTCGGCACCGAGACCGTGCCGGTCGCCTCGATCGAGAAGGCCGTGGCCGAGGTGTTCGACCTGCGTCCGGCCGCCATCATCCGGGACCTGCACCTGCTGCGCCCGATCTACCAGCAGACCGCCGCGTACGGCCACTTCGGCCGAGAGCTGCCGGAGCTGACCTGGGAGGGCACCGACCGGGCCGCCGACCTCAAGTCGGCCGCGGGAGCCTGACCACCACCACGCGCCGCGACCGGCGACCCGCGCAGGGGTCGCCGGTCGCGCGCGTCTGCGTGGACGTGCCGCTGCCCCACCTGGACCGCCCGTTCGACTACCTGGTGCCGGAGGCGCTCGACGCCGACGCCCGGCCCGGCGTGCGGGTGAAGGTGCGGTTCGCCGGGCAGCTCGTCGACGGCTGGCTGCTGGAGCGCGCCGAGGCGTCCGAGCACCCGAAGCTCGCGTACCTGGAGAAGGTCGTCTCCCCGGTGCCGGTGCTCTCCCCGGAGGTGGCCCGGCTGGCCCGCGCGGTCGCCGACAGGTACGCCGGCAGCCTCGCCGACGTGCTCCGGCTGGCGGTGCCGCCCCGGCACGCCCGTGCCGAGAAGGCCGTCACCGCCACCGACGCGCCCGCGGCCGACGGCAACTCCGCCGACGGCACCGAACCCGTCGCCGGCACCGCGCCCGTCGGCAGCTCCACCTCCGCCGCCGGCACCGCGCCCGCGGGCGTACCGTCCGAGGCCGCCGACGCGGACGCCCGGTCGGGCGGTCGGGCGGGCGGCCCGGCGGAGGTGGATCCGCGCGGCTGGCGGGACTACCCGGCCGGGCCGGCGCTGCTGCGCGCGCTCACCGACGGCCGATCCGCCCGCGCGGTCTGGTCGGCGCTGCCCGGGGAGGACTGGGCCGACCGGTACGCCGACGCGGTCGCCGCCACCGTGGCCGGCGGCCGGGGCGCCCTGGTCGTGGTGGCCGACGCCCGTGACCTGGACCGCCTCGACGCCGCCCTGACCGCAGTGCTCGGCGCGGGACGGCACGTCCGGCTCACCGCCGCCGACGGCCCGGCCCGCCGATACCGGAACTTCCTCACCGCCCTGACCGGAGACGCGGAGGTGGTGATCGGCACCCGGGCGGCGATGTTCGCCCCGGTGCGGCGGCTCGGCCTGGTGGCGATCTGGGACGACGGCGACGACCTGCACGCCGAACCGCGCGCGCCCTACCCGCACGCCCGGGACGTGCTGCTCACCCGGGCGCAGCTCGGCGACACCGCGGCGGTGGTCGGCGGGTACGCGCGTACCGCCGAGGCGCAGCTGCTGGTGGAGACCGGGTGGGCGCGCGAGGTGGTGGCCGACCGGGCGGTGGTGCGCGCGCGTACCCCGGCCATGGCGCCCACCGGCGACGACCCGCAACTGGCCCGCGATCCCGGCGCCGCCTCGGCGCGGCTGCCGAGCCTGGCCTGGACCACCGCCCGGGACGCGCTGCGCGCGGATCTGCCGGTGCTGGTGCAGGTGCCGCGCCGGGGGTACGTGCCGTCGGTGGCCTGCGCCGACTGCCGCGCCCCGGCCCGCTGCCCGCACTGCGCCGGGCCGCTCGCGCTGCCGTCGGCGCAGGGCACGCCCGCCTGCCGCTGGTGCGGCCGGGTGGCCGCCGCGTACGCCTGCCCCGAGTGCGGCGGGCGGCGGCTGCGCGCCTCGGTGACCGGCGCCCGGCGGACCGCCGAGGAACTGGGCCGCGCGTTCCCCGGTGTGCCGGTGCGCACGTCCGGGCGGGAGGAGGTGCTCGCGACCGTGCCGGGCGGGGCCGGGCTGGTGATCGCCACCCCGGGCGCCGAGCCGGTCGCCGACGGCGGCTACGGCGCGGTGCTGCTGCTCGACTCGTGGGCGCTGCTGACCCGGGCCGACCTGCGGGCCGGCGAGGAGGCGCTGCGGCGGTGGACGGCCGCCGCCGCGCTGGCCCGGCCGGGTACGGCCGGCGGCCGGGTGGTGGTGGTCGCCGACGGCGCGCTGGCCCCGGTACAGGCGTTGCTGCGGTGGGACTCCGCCTGGTTCGCCGCCCGGGAACTGGCCGAGCGGCGGGAGCTGGGCTTCCCGCCGGCGGTGCGGATGGCGAGCGTCACCGGCGCGTCCGAGGCGGTGGCCGACCTGCTCGCCGGCGCCCGGCTGCCGGGCGACGCCGAGGTGCTCGGCCCGGTGCCGGCCGACGAGGGCCGGGAGCGGATGCTGGTTCGCGTGCCCCGGTCCCGGGCCGCCGCGATGGCCGAGGCGCTGCACGCCGCCGCCGGGCAGCGCAGCGCCCGCAAGGCGGTCGACCCGGTACGCCTCCAGGTCGATCCGCTCACCCTGTTCTGATCGGAGGCAGCCGCGTGACACTGCGCACGCGGGCCCTCGCACACGGTCGTGAGCTGGGGTTTGACGCACACCTGGTCCGGCAGTCGAGTAGCGGGCGGTGATAGCATCGCCCGTCATGCCCAGCCGCGCGGTTTCCCCGCGCGGGACGCGGCGCGGCGGGTGCCAGAGCACGTCGGGCCGACACGGATTCGATGTCGTCAGTCAGCCGGTGAGCAGGGATGGACCAGTCGTGACCGTTCGTCAGTCGATCGTCTTCAACGGTGACCTCGGCAGTGGCAAGAGCACCGTCTCGGTCGAGATCGCCAAGCGGCTCGGGCTGCGCCGGGTCAGCGTCGGTGACCTCTACCGCCAGATGGCCCAGGAGCGGCAGATGACCGCCCTCCAGCTCAACCTGCACGCCGAGCTGGACCAGGCCGTCGACGGGTACGTCGACCAGCTCCAGCGCGACATCGCCGCCTCGGGTGAGTCCCTGGTCATGGACTCCCGCCTGGCCTGGCACTTCTTCACCGACGCGCTCAAGGTGCACATGATCACCGAGCCGACCGAGGCGGCCCGGCGCGTGCTGGCCCGCCCGTCCGGCCCGGCCGAGAGCTACACCTCGCTGGAGGAGGCGCGGGCCAAGCTGCGCGAACGCAGCGAGAGCGAGCGCGGCCGGTTCATCGTCCGGTACGGCGTGGACAAGGCCCGCCTGCGCAACTACGACCTGGTCTGCGACACCACCCGGGCCAACCCGGAGCAGGTCATCGCGCACGTCATCGACGTCTACGAGGGTCGCCTCGGCGCGGACGTGCTGCGCGCCGGCCAGCCGTTGCTGCTGCTCGACCCGAACCGGGTGTACCCGACGGAGGACGTGTCGGCGCTGCGCGGCCTGTGGGACTCCGACGCCGCCGCCGGGGCGGCCGGTAGCGGCGAGGAGCCGGAGCCGCTGAGCATCGGCTACACCGGCGAGTACTTCTTCGTCGTGGACGGGCACCGGCGGCTCAGCGCGGCGGTGCGCGCCGGGCTGCCGATGGTCCCGGCCCGGCTGGTCGCCGAGGTGGAGGAACCGGTGGTCGGCGGGATCAGCGCGCTCGACTTCTTCACCGCGCAGGCCCGCCCGGGGCTGATCCACGACTGGGAGGACGCGCACGGCATCACGATGCCGCTGCCGGAGCACGCGCTGCTCGGTGGTGGTCCGGTGCTCGCCGGGGAGCCGGGCGCCGGCGTCTGACCGCCGCCTCGCCGTCACGGGTTGACCCCGATCGGGCGGCACGGAGCATGATGAGGGTCTCCGATGCCTGGGGAGGCGGAATCGTGGACCCTGCCGACGCGCTCGCGCTGCTGATGTCCCCCGAGGGTCGCCTCGACCCCTATCCGACCTACGAGCGGCTGCGCGCGCACGGCCCGGTGGTCCAGGCCGGGCCGGTCTTCTACGTGGTCACCGGCTACGCCGAGGCCGACGCGATCCTGCGCGACGCCCGGTTCGGCGTGATGGACGACGCGTTGCGCGACCAGTTCATGCCCGGCTGGCGGGAGAGCCCGGCGGCGCTGTCGATCTCCCGGTCGATGCTGCGCACCAACCCGCCCGACCACAGCCGGATGCGGCGGCTGGCCGCCGGCGCGTTCACCCCGCGCCGGATCGCCGCCATGCGGGACGTGGTGCGGGCGCAGGCCGACGAGCTGGTCGACGGGATGCTCGCCGCCGACGGGCCGGTCGACTTCATGGCCGCGTTCGCGTACCCCCTGCCGGTCGGCGTGATCTGCGCGCTGCTCGGCGTGCCGGCAGCGGACCGGCCGCTGTTCCGGCGCTGGGCCACCGACCTGACCGGCGTGCTCGAACCGGAGATCACCGCCGACGAGCTGGCGGTGGCCGACCGGGGCGCGGCCGAGCTGCGGAGCTACTTCACCGAGCTGGTGGCGGCCCGCCGCCGGGCCCCGGCCGACGACCTCACCACCGCGCTGGTCCAGGCCCACGACGGCGGCGACCGGCTCTCCGGCGACGAGCTGCTGGCCAACCTGATCGTGCTGCTGGTGGCCGGCTTCGAGACCACCACCAACCTGCTCGGCAACGGACTGGTGGCGCTGCTGGACCATCCGCGCGCCGCGGCGGCGCTGCGCGAGCGGGAGGACTTCGCGCCCGCGTACGTCGACGAGCTGCTGCGTTACGACTCGCCGGTGCAGCTCACCTCGCGGATGAGCACCGCGCCGTCCCGGTACGGCGACGTCGACCTGCCGCCGGAGAGCTGGGTCATCGTGCTGCTCGGCGCGGCCAACCGCGATCCGCGCCGCTATCCCGATCCGGCCCGCTTCGACCCGTGGCGGGCGCAGATCGCGCCGCTGTCCTTCGGCGCCGGGCCGCACTACTGCCTCGGCGCGGCGCTGGCCCGGCTGGAGGCCCAGGTGGCGTTCCCGCTGCTGCTGCGCCGGGTGCCCGGGCTGGCGGTGGCGGGCCGGCCGGAGCGGCGGGTCCGGCTCACCCTGCGTGGTCACGCCACGCTGCCGGTGCGGGTGGGGCGGGAGGCGGCCCCGGTCACCGTTCCCGGTACGCGACCCGGGGCGGCCGGGCCGACTCCGTAGACTGGACGGGCATCGTTCGACCCAGACAAGGAGCCACGCCGAGTGACCGTCCAGCCCATCCGTCTGTTCGGCGATCCGGTGCTGCGCACGCCGGCCGACCCGGTCGTCGACTTCGACGTCGAGCTGCGCAAGCTGATCGCCGACCTGACCGACACGATGCGCGAGCAGAGCGGCGCCGGCCTGGCCGCGCCCCAGCTCGGGGTGGGCCTGCGGGTGTTCACCTTCGACGTCGACGACGTCCTCGGCCACCTGGTCAACCCGGTGCTGGAGTTCCCCGACTCCGAGGAACAGGACGGCCCGGAGGGCTGCCTGTCCATCCCCGGGCTCTACTTCGACACCAAGCGCCGGCAGAACGTGATCGCCAAGGGCTTCAACGGCTACGGCGACCCGTTGCAGATCGTCGGCACCGGCCTGATGGCCCGCTGCGTGCAGCACGAGACCGACCACCTCGACGGGGTCCTCTTCGTCGACCGGCTCGACCCGGCCGGCCGCAAGGAGGCCATGAAGGCGATCCGCCAGGCCGAGTGGTACGACCAGGCCGCGCCGCCCACCGTCAAGCTCAGTCCGCACGCCGTCGGCAACCCGTTCGGCCTGGGGCGGTGACCCGGATGCGCCTGGTCTTCGCCGGCACCCCCGCGGTCGCCGTACCGGCCCTGGACGCGATCGCCGCCTCCGGGCACGAGCTGCTCGCCGTGGTCACCCGGCCCGACGCCCCAGCCGGGCGGGGCCGGGGACTGGCCCGCTCGCCGGTCGGCGCGTGGGCCGACGCGCACGGCGTCGAGGTGCTCACCCCGGCCCGTCCGCGCGAGCCGGAGTTCCTCGACCGGCTGCGCGAGCTGGCGCCGGACTGCGTACCGGTGGTCGCCTACGGCGCGCTGGTGCCGCCGGTGGCGCTGGAGATCCCCCGGCACGGCTGGATCAACCTGCACTTCTCGCTGCTGCCCGCCTGGCGCGGCGCCGCGCCGGTGCAGCACGCCGTGCTGCACGGCGACGAGCTGACCGGGGCGAGCGTCTTCGAGCTGGAGGAAGGGCTGGACACCGGCCCGGTCTACGGCACCGTCACCGACGAGATCCGCCCCGCCGACACCTCCGGCGATTTGCTGGAACGGCTCGCGCAGTCCGGTGCCGGGCTGCTGGTCGCCGTGCTCGACGCGATCGGCGCCGGTACCGCCCGCGCCGTGCCGCAGCCCGCCGACGGCGTCTCGCTCGCCCCGAAGCTGACCGTGGAGGACGCCCGGATCCGCTGGGGCGACCCTGCGTTCGCGGTGGACCGGCGCATCCGCGCCTGCACGCCCGCGCCCGGCCCGTGGACCACGTTCCGCGACGACCGGGTCAAGCTCGGCCCGGTCACGCCGGTGGGCGACGGCCCGGAGCTGAAGCCGGGGGAGCTGCACGTGGAGAAGTCGGGCGTGCTCGTCGGCACCGCCACCACGCCGGTGCGCCTCGGCGAGGTACGCGCCGCCGGCAAGAAGGCCATGCCCGCCGGCGACTGGGCGCGCGGCGCCCGGGTCACCGCCGGCGAGGTGTTCGCGTGACGGGGCCGTCGCGCCCGGACCGGCCCGCCGAGGGCGAGCGTCCCGGGGGGTACGCGCGTGAGCACGGCGACCGGCCCGGCGGCGAGCGGCGGGGCGACGACCGGTTCGGCGACCGCCGGCGCGGCGACCGGCAGCGTGCCGACCGGCCCGCGGCGGATCGGCGGGCCGGCGACCGGTTCGGCGGTGACCGTGAGCGCGGCGACCGGCGCGGCGGGGATCGGCCCGGCGGCGACCGGCGCGGCGGGGACCGGTTCGGTGGGGATCGGCGGGGCGGGCGTCCGGCCCGTCCGGCAGTCGACCTGCCCCGGCAGATCGCGTACGAGGCGATCGCGGCGGTGCACCGCGACGACGCCTACGCCAACCTGGTGCTCCCGGCGATGCTGCGCGAGGCCGGGCTGACCGGCCGGGACGCCGCGTTCGCCACCGAGCTGACCTACGGCACGCTGCGGCACACCGGCACGCTCGACGCGATCGTCACCGACGCGGCCGGGCGGGACGTGCAGCGCATCGACCCGCCGGTGCGCGACGCGCTACGGCTGGGGGCATACCAGATCCTGCACACCCGGGTGCCCGCGCACGCCGCGGTGTCGTCCACCGTGGACCTGGTCCGGTCCGTGGGGCCGGGCGCCACCGGGTTCGCCAACGCGGTGCTGCGGGAGATCACCAGCCGGGACGCCGACGCCTGGGTGGCCAAGCTCGCCCCGGGACAGGAGACCGACCCGATCGGGCACCTCGCGCTGGCGTACAGCCATCCGCAGTGGATCGTGCGGTCGTTCGCCGAGGCGCTCGGCGGCGACATGGGCGAGACGACCCGGCTGCTCATCGAGGACAACGAGCGCCCGCCGGTGCACCTGTGCGCCCGGCCGGACCTGGCCGATCCGGTGGCGCTCGCCGACGAGGTGGGCGGCGCACCCGGTGCGTTCTCGCCGTACGCGGTGTACCTGCCCGGCGGCGCGCCGGGTGACCTGGCGGCGGTCGCCGAGGGCCGCGCGCACGTGCAGGACGAAGGCTCCCAGCTGGTGGCGGACGCGCTGGCGGCGGCGCCGCTGGACGGCCCGGACGGCCGGTGGCTGGACCTGTGCGCCGGTCCGGGCGGCAAGTCCGGCCTGCTCGGTGCGCTCGCGGCGACCCGTGGCGCGCGGCTGACGGCGGTCGAGGTGGCCGAGCACCGGGCGCGGCTGGTCGAACAGGCCACCCGTGGGCTGCCGGTCACGGTGCTGCACACCGACGGGCGCAGCGTAGGCAGCGACCCGAAGCTGCCGGAGGAGCACTTCGACCGGGTGCTCGTGGACGCGCCGTGCACCGGGCTGGGCGCGTTGCGCCGCCGCCCGGAGTCGCGGTGGCGCCGCCAGCCGTCGGACCTGCCGCCGCTGACCCGGTTGCAGCGCGAACTGCTCACCGCCGCGTTGCGGGCGGCCCGGCCGGGCGGCCTGGTCGCGTACGTGACGTGCTCGCCGCACGTGGTGGAGACGCACGTGACGGTGACCGAGGCGGCCCGGCGGTGCGGCTTCGGGGTCGACTTCGTCGACGCGCGTCCGCTGCTGCCGGCCGGCATGCCGGGCCTGGGCGACGGCCCCACGGTGCAGCTGTGGCCGCACCGCCACGGCACCGACGCCATGTTCCTGGCGGTCCTCCGCCGGGTCTGACCCACCTCCCTCGCAGTCGAGCAAGGAGTTCGTGTCCCCGGGGCCGTCGTGCCCGGACACGAACTCCTCGCTCGTCGTGCGGAGGAATGGGGAGGGATGGAGCGTGCGCGGCATCCCGGTGGTGGGAGGGGGCCGGCGGGATGTGACAGCCCGTTGACTGATCGATCGATACATGTAACTGTTCCGATCACCGGTCCCGGCACCCCGCCCGCCGAACCCCCACGAGGAGTCTCCATGAGACGCAGAACGCCGACCACGAGCCTCGCGCTCGCCCTCGTCGCCACACTGACGACGGCGAGCCTGGCCGGCACCGCCTCCGCCGCCCCGGCCCCCGCCCCGGCCGTCGCCGCGCTCGCCGCCCCGGACGTCTCCCTGAGCAACATCCAGGCCCACCTCACCCAGTTCAGCTCCATCGCCAGCAGCAACGGCGGCAACCGGCGTTCCGGCTCGGCCGGCTACACGGCGTCGGTCAACTACGTCAAGAGCAGGCTCCAGGCCGCCGGCTACACGGTCACCGAGCAGAACTGCACCACCTGCACCTACCGGGGCAACAACCTGATCGCCGAGTGGCCGCAGGGCCCCTCCGACCAGGTCGTCATGTTCGGCGCGCACCTGGACGGCGTCGCCGCCGGCCCCGGCATCAACGACAACGCCTCCGGTTCGTCGGTGCTGCTGGAGAACGCGCTGGTGCTGGCCGCGCAGAACCCGACCATGACCAAGCGGGTCCGGTTCGCCTGGTGGAACGGCGAGGAACAGGGCCTCCAGGGCTCCAAGTACTACGTCAACCAGCTCAGCTCCACCCAGCGCGGCTACATCAAGGGCTACTACAACTTCGACATGGTGGGGTCGCCCAACGGCGGCTACTTCATCAACCGGATCACCTCGGCCACCGCGGCGCCGCTGAAGGCGTACTGGGACTCGCTCGGCATCTCGCCGGAGGAGAACACCGAGGGTCAGGGCCGCTCGGACGACTACTCGTTCGCCAACGTCGGCATCCAGACCTCCGGCTACGCGGCGGGCGCCAGCTACACCAAGAGCTCGGCGCAGGCCGGCAAGTGGGGCGGCACCGCCGGTGCGGCGTACGACGGGTGCTACCACCGCTCCTGCGACAACAGCAGCAACATCAACACGACCATCCTCAACCGGTCCGCGGACGGCGTCGCGTACGCGATCTGGCAGCTCGCGGTCGGCGGCGGCACGCCGTCCAACGACTTCTCCGTCTCGGTGAGCCCAACCTCCGGCAGCGTCGCCCGGGGCGGCTCCACCACCGCCACCGTCAGCACCGCCACCACCGCCGGCAGCGCGCAGACCGTGGCGCTGTCCGCCAGTGGCGCGCCGAGCGGCGTCTCGGTGAGCTTCAGCCCGTCGTCGGTCACCTCGGGCGGCTCGGC
The DNA here is from genome assembly GCF_019038635.1 of Micromonospora sp. WMMB482. Lineage (NCBI taxonomy): Bacteria > Bacillati > Actinomycetota > Actinomycetes > Micromonosporales > Micromonosporaceae > Micromonospora > Micromonospora sp. WMMB482. Next base: position 4,699,782 of record NZ_JAHOPD010000020.1, read on the forward strand.
CACCATGACGGTCACCGCCTCGTCGTCGGCCACCACCGGCACGTTCACGCTCACCGTGACCGGCACCGGCTCGGCCACCCGCACCGCCAGCTACACGCTCACCGTGACCGGCGGGAGCGGCGGGTGCACCGGCGGCCAGCTCATCGGCAACAGCAGCTTCGAGTCCGGCACCACGCCGTGGACGGCCAGCTCCGGCGTGATCACCAACAGCTCCAGCCAGGCGGCCCGCACCGGGTCGTACAAGGCGTGGCTGAACGGGTACGGCACCTCGCACACCGACACGCTGTCCCAGTCGGTCACGCTGCCGGCCGGTTGCGCCAACTACACGTTCTCGTTCTGGCTGCACATCGACACGGCCGAGACGACCAGCTCGATCGCGTACGACAAGCTCACCGTGCAGGTCGGCTCGACCACGCTGGCCACGTACTCGAACCTGAACAAGGCCACCGGCTACACCCAGCGCACCTTCAACCTGGCCGCGTACGCCGGTCAGACGGTCACCCTGAGGTGGACCGGGGTCGAGGACTCCTCGCTGCAGACCAGCTTCGTCGTGGACGACGTGACGCTGCAGGTCGGCTGAGCGGTCCCGGGCGGGGTGGGCGCCGGCCCGCCCCGCCCGGGTCTCAGGTGATCGGCAGCGCCTTGGCGCCCGCGCCCTTGACCGACCGGGTCAGCGAACGTTCGGAGAGCCACAGAAAGCACTGCACGCCCCGGTCGCCGTCGCGCCACTGCTCCTCGAAGGGGTGGTAGATGATGGTGCCGGCCCGGTACTGCATGTTGCCGTCGTTCGGCAGCTTCGCGTACTTGGCGATCAGAGCCCGGCAGGCCTTGTGCGTGCGCAGCGGCGTGCGCTCGAACTCCGCGTAGCTGATGTCCGGCGCCTGGTAGACGCCGACGAACTCGGCGTGGTGCCGGGTGGTGCAGGCCACCGGCCGCATCGACTGCACCTCGTCCTTGCTCAGTTTCGGGTTGTAACAGCCGAGCGCGAGCTTCGAGCCGGGCTTCAACGCGCCCCGCAGGCTGCCGGTGCGTTGGGTCACGGCGCCCTCGTCCAGATCGGTGATCTCGGCGACGTCGCAGCGGTACCAGCGGGCCCCGCCGGACCACGCGAGCGCCGAGGGGAACACCACCGCCAGGCGCAGCCGCCCGCTGCGCCAGTCCGCGCCGACGGCCCGGGTGACCTGCCGGGCGCAGTCGGCGTGCGCGGCGCGCATCCCGGCCGAGCCGGTACGCGGCGGCGCGGAACGCTCCGCCTCCGCGCCGGTCGTCGTGCCCACGTGCAGCGTCTCGGTGCGGTGCGGGGTGGCGCAGTCGACCGGCTGGTAACCGCTGAGGTAGCCGACGTCGGCGACAGTGGGATGACAGGCCCCCGCCGCGGGCACGAAACCGACCGGCGCGGCGAGCGCGGGCCAGTCGTCGACCAGATCCCGGTCCACTCCGGCCGGCGCGGCACAGCTGCCGAGCGCCAGCGCCAGCGCCGCGCCCACGATGACCGCCACCCGCCGTCGCCGCATCCCGACCGACCTCCCCCGCGTATCCGGCGCCGCCCGGCCGACCGGTACGCCTCGGCGGTGCAGCATACGGCAGCCGCTCAGGTGACCGGGAGTCCCTCGGGTCCGGCGCCGCGCACCGAGCGGTTCAGCTTGCGGTCGTCACTCCACAGGAAACAGCGCACGCCCCGGTCGCCCTCCTCCCACTCGCGCTGCGACGGCGGGTAGAAGATGGATCCGGCCCGGTACGGCAGCTCGGCATTGTCCGGCACCTCGGCGAACGCGGCGATGAGCGTCATGCAGCGCCGGTGCGTGGCGGGGGCGCCCCGGGTGAACTCCGCCCAGCTCATGTCGCGTTCCTCGTACACGCCGACGAACTCGGCCCGGTGCGGTTCGGTGCACAGCACCGGGGCCATGTAGTTGAGGTTCTGGCCGATCAGCTTCGGGTCGAAGCACCTGTGCACCAGCGGGTTGTCCCCGACGAGCGCGCCGCGCAGGCTGCCGACCCGGTTGACCGGGCGGGTGTTGTCGATGCTGTCGGTCTCGGCCAGGTCGCAGCGGTACCAGCGGGCGCCGGACGTCCAGGCGGTGACGGTGGGCAGCGCGATGTTCAGCGTCAGCCGGGCGGCGTGCCAGTCCCCGCCGATCATCTCGCGGGCCCGCTGGTCGCACTCGGCGCGCGCGGTCCGCAGCGCCGGTGAGCCGGGTTCCGGGCGTACGCCCTGCGCGGCCGGCCCGCTGAACCGGCCGACGTGCACGGCCTCGGCCAGGTGGCTGCCCGCGCAGTTCACCGTCTCGTAGGTGGCGGCGGCCACCACTGTGCTCAGCCGGGGCAGGCACGCCTCGGTCGCCGGGACGAACAGTTGCGGCGCCGGCAGCGCCGCCCAGTCGTCGATCAGGTCGCCGTCGGCCCGGTGCGTCTGCGCGCATCCGGCGAGCACCGCGGTCACGGCGCCGGTCAGCGCGAGCACGTGGAGCCACCGTCGCATCGTCCGCCCCTTCCGGGAGAGATGACAGCCGGTCGCCACAGCCCCGACCGGCGTCCCCCGCGCCGGGGGTGCAGCATACGTGACCGTCCCTGTAGGAGTTTCGTCATCTTTCAATCGATCGGCCAGTCACCGGCGACTATTCGTGCCGATTTTCTTCCGGGGCGGGCAGATGGTGCACCGTCGGTGAATGGGCATCACCACCTGTCACTCCGGCGGGCGTGCCGTGACCTCCGGATCACCGCGTTCGTACACTGGCCCGGTGACCGTACCGCCGCCGATCGTCGCGCCGAGCATCCTGGCCGCCGATTTCGCCCGCCTCGCCGACGAGGTCCGTGCCGTGGAGTCCGCCGCCGACTGGCTGCACGTGGACGTCATGGACAACCACTTCGTGCCCAACCTGACCATCGGGCTGCCGGTGGTGCAGAGCCTGCGCGCCGTCACCGGCATCCCGTTCGACGTGCACCTGATGATCACCGACCCGCGCCGCTGGGCACCCGGGTACGCCGACGCCGGGGCGTACAACGTCACGTTCCACGCCGAGGCGTGCGACGACCCGGTGGCACTGGCGAAGGATCTGCGCTCGGCCGGGGCGAAGGCGGGGCTGGCGATCGACCGGGACACCCCGATCGAGCCGTACCTGGAGCTGCTGCCGAGCTTCGACACGCTGCTGATCATGACGATCAAGGCCGGCTTCGGCGGCCAGCGTTTCCTGCCGCAGCTGCTCGACAAGGTGCGCGCGGCCCGCCGGCACGTCGACAGCGGGCACCTGGAGCTGCGCATCGAGGTCGACGGCGGCATCGCCGCGGACACCATCGAGCAGGCCGCCGCGGCCGGCGCCGACGCGTTCGTCGCGGGCACCGCCGTCTACGGCGCCGACGATCCCGCGGAGGCGGTACGCCGCCTGCGGGGCCTGGCGGAACGCGCGATGACCGGGGCCTGAGATGGACCCGGCCGGCGAGCGACCCGACGTGATCCTCGTCGTCGACGACGACGAGGACATCGCCCGCTTCGTCGAGTTCAACCTGCGCCTGCACGGCTTCGAGGTGCTGCACGCCGCCGACGGCCAGGAGGCGCTGGAGGTCATCGAGCGGCAGCGACCCGACCTCGCGGTGGTCGACCTGATGATGCCCCGCATCGACGGGCTGGAGCTGACCCGGCGGCTGCGCGCCGACCCGATGACCTCGGCCCTGCCGGTGATCATGTTGACCGCGAAGGGGATGACCCAGGACAAGGTCAACGGGCTCAGCGTCGGCGCGGACGACTACCTGGTCAAGCCGTTCGACACGCTGGAACTGGTGGCCCGGGTCAACTCCACGCTGCGGCGCAACAAGGAGTTCCGGGAGGTCTCGCCGCTGACCGGGCTGCCCGGCAACAGCCGGATCCGGCGGGAGATCAGCGACCGGGTCCGCAACGGCGTCGACTACGCCGTCGGGTACATCGACATCGACCGGTTCAAGAGCGTCAACGACCGGTACGGCTTCGTGCGCGGCGACGAGTTCATCTCGGCGCTGGCCCGCAGCCTGCACCGGGCGGTGGTGTCGATCGGGCTGCCCCCGGCGTTCCTCGGCCACGTCGGCGGCGACGACTTCGTCATCGTCTGCGCGCCCAGCCAGGTCCGGCCGCTGACCAGCCGGGCCGTCGTCGACTTCGAGAAGGCCGCCGACGCGCTCTACGACGCGACCGACCGGGAACGCGGCTTCGTCGAGCTCAAGGACCGGCGCGGCAACATCCGCCGCGCCGCGCTCGTCACGCTCTCCATCGGCGTGTCGCTGTCCGACTCCGGCAAGCGGTTCACCGACCCGCTGGAGGCGATCGCGGTGGCCTCGGAGATGAAGACGGTGGCCAAGAGCCAGCCCGGCTCGTACGTGGCGGTCGACCGCCGGCGCGGCGTCACCTGAGGCGGTCCTGTGAGGTAGCTCGCCTCTGTGGCGCGCGCCGGGGCGGAACGTGTAAGACTTCCCGTGTACCCACCACGCGCTGGCGGGGCTCGGTGAAATTCCGAACCGGCGGTGATCCACGGTCCGACCGTGGTAAGCCCGCGACCCGGACGGCTTCGGCCGGACGGTGGACCTGGTGAGAATCCGGGGCCGACGGTTGGGGTGCGGCTCGTCCGCCCCCAGAAAGTCCGGATGGGAGACAGCGCGCGGAACGGGGGAGGCCCCTGCCGGCCGCTGAGCACCCTCAGCCGCCGCGTGGGCTCCTCGGGGTCGGCACTGCCGTCCCCGGGTTCCCGCCGCCGCGTGTCCGCGGCTTTCCAGCCGCTGCTCCCGAACCGCCCGCGCGCGACCGGCGAGCGGGAGGACAGGCGGCCATGGCGAGCGTCTCCGTCGACGAGGCGATGCGTCGTGCCATCGAACTGGCCGCGCGCGGCCTCGGCGCCACCAGCCCCAACCCGGTGGTCGGCTGCGTGCTGCTCGACGCCGGCGGCGAGGTCGTCGGCGAGGGCTTCCACGCGTACGCCGGCGGCCCGCACGCGGAGATCGTCGCGCTGGCCCAGGCCGGCACGCGCGCCCGCGGCGGCACCGCGGTGGTCACCCTGGAACCCTGCGACCACACCGGCCGCACCGGCCCGTGCAGCCACGCGCTCATCGCCGCCGGGGTGTCCCGGGTGGTGATCGCGGTGCCCGACCCCAACCCGGTCGCCTCCGGCGGCGCGGCCACGCTGCGCGCCGCCGGGGTCCAGGTCGCCCTGGGGGTACGGACGCAGGAGGCCGAGGCCGGCAACGTGGCCTGGCTCACCTCGATGCGCCGCGGCTGGCCGTACGTGATCTGGAAGTACGCGGCCACGCTCGACGGACGGTCCGCCGCGGCCGACGGCACCAGCATGTGGATCACCTCCGAGGCGGCCCGGATCGACGTGCACGCGCTGCGCGGCACCGTCGACGCGGTGCTCGCCGGGGTGGGCACCGTGCTCACCGACGACCCCCGGCTGACCGCCCGCAACCTGCGCGACGGCACGCTCGCCATCCGGCAGCCGCTGCGGGTGGTGGTGGACAGCTCGGGGCGTACCCCGGCCGACGCCCGGGTCCGCGACGGCGCCGCCCGCACGTGGATCGCCACCGCCGCGGAGGTCGGCGCCGGGCCGGACGGCCGGGTCGACCTGGCGGCGCTGCTCGCGGAGCTGCACCACCGCGGCGTGCGGGCCGCGCTGCTGGAGGGCGGGCCGACGCTGGCCGGCGCGTTCCTCGCCGCCGGCCTGGTCGACCGGATCGTCGGGTACGTCGCGCCGAAGCTGCTCGGCGCCGGCCCGACCGCACTGCTCGACGCCGGCGTGAGCACCATCGCCGACGCCATCGATCTGGAGATCACCGACGTTACGCGGGTCGGTCCCGACCTGCGGATCACCGCGCTGCCCCGGAAGAGGGAGGGCTGACATGTTCACCGGCATCGTCGAGGAACTGGGCGAGATCGTCCGGAGCACCGAGACCGGCGACGACTCCGCGCTGGTCGCCATCCGCGGCCCGCTCGTCACCTCGGACGCCCGGCACGGCGACTCGATCGCCGTCAACGGCGTCTGCCTCACCGTGGTCGACGTCGACGGCGGCGTGTTCACCGCCGACGTGATGGGCGAGACGCTGCGCCGCACCGCGCTCGGCGCGCTGCGCCCGGGCGACCCGGTCAACCTGGAACGGGCCGCCGCGCTCAACGGCCGCCTCGGCGGGCACCTGGTGCAGGGTCACGTCGACGGCGTCGGCGAGATCGTCGCCCGGGCGCCCGCCGCGCAGTGGGAAACCGTGCGGTTCCGGCTGCCCGCCGGGCTGGCCCGGTACGTGGTGGAGAAGGGCTCGATCACCGTCGACGGCGTGTCGCTCACAGTCGCCGAGGCGGGCGACGACTGGTTCTCGGTCGGGCTGATCCCGACCACGCTGAAGCTCACCGTGCTCGGCACGAAGCAGGTCGGCGACCCGGTCAACCTGGAGGTGGACGTGCTGGCCAAGTACGTGGAGCGGCTGCTCGGCCACCGGAGCGCGGGGGGTGCGCGGTGATGGGCCCGCTCGGCTGGCTGCTCGACGCCCAGGTGGACGTGGCCGGCTCGCCGGTGCTGGTCCGGGAGATCGTCGGCAACGTGTTCGGGCTCGCCTCGGCGCTGCTCGGGCTGCGCCGGGTGGTCTGGGCCTGGCCGGTCGGCATGATCGGCAACGCGCTGCTGCTCACCGTGTTCCTCGGCGGCGTCTTCGTCACCCCGCAGGCGCACGACCTCTACGGCCAGGCCGGCCGGCAGGTCTTCTTCTTCGCCGTCAGCGTCTACGGCTGGTGGCGCTGGTCACGCAACCGGCGCGCCGGTGGCGGGGACCAGCCGGCCGTGGTGCCGCGCTGGGCCACCTGGCCCGAGCGGCTCGGCCTGCTCGTGGCCGCCGCCGCCGGCACCGCCGCCGCGTACCCGGTGCTCGCCGCGCTGGGGTCGTGGGGACCGCTGCCGGACGCGTGGATCCTGGTCGGCAGCCTGCTCGCCACGTACGGCATGGCCCGCGGCTGGGTGGAGTTCTGGCTGATCTGGATCGCCGTCGACGCGGTCGGCGTACCACTGCTGCTGCGCGGCGGCTTCTACCCGTCCGCCGCCATGTACCTGGTCTACGGCGCGTTCTGCGCCGCCGGCCTGTACAGCTGGTGGCGTACCTCCCGGGCCGTCGCGACCGCGCCCGCCCCGATCCCGGCGACGTACACGGAGGCCGTGGCATGAGCACGTTCGGTTCGATCGAGCAGGCGGTGGCGGACATCGCCGCCGGGCGCCCGGTGGTCGTGGTCGACGACGAGGACCGCGAGAACGAGGGCGACCTGATCTTCGCGGCTGAGCTGGCCACCCCGGAGCTGGTCGCGTTCATGGTCCGCTACACCTCCGGCTACATCTGCGTGCCGCTGACCGAGGACGAGTGCGACCGGCTGGACCTGCCGCCGATGCACCACACGAACCAGGACCGGCGCGGCACCGCGTACACGGTGACGGTGGACGCCCGGGAGGGCGTCAGCACCGGCATCTCGGCCGCCGACCGGTCGCACACCATCCGGCTGCTCGCCGACGCCGCGACCGGCCCGACCGACCTGGCCCGGCCCGGTCACGTGGTGCCGCTGCGCGCCCGCGCCGGCGGGGTGCTGCGCCGTCCCGGGCACACCGAGGCGGCGGTGGACCTGACCCGCCTGGCCGGTCTGCGCCCGGCCGGGGTGCTCTGCGAGCTGGTGAACGACGACGGCACCATGATGCGCCTGCCGGACCTGGAGAAGTTCTGCGCCGAGCACGGGCTGACGCTGGTCACCATCGCGGACCTGATCGCCTACCGGCGGCGCACGGAGAAGCAGGTCGAGCTGGCCGCCGAGGCGCGGATGCCCACCCCGTACGGGGTGTTCCGGGCGCTGGGCTACCGCGCCGAGCACGACCCGGCCGAGCACGTCGCGCTGGTGATGGGCGACCTCGGCGACGGGCGGGACGTGCTGGTCCGGGTGCACTCCGAGTGCCTCACCGGCGACGTGTTCGGCTCGCTGCGCTGCGACTGCGGGCCGCAGTTGCAGGCCGCGCTCGCCCGGGTCGCCGCGGAGGGACGCGGTGTGGTCCTCTACGTGCGCGGGCACGAGGGCCGGGGCATCGGCCTGCTGCACAAGCTCCAGGCGTACCAGCTCCAGGACCAGGGCCGCGACACGGTGGACGCGAACCTCGACCTGGGCCTGCCGGCCGACGCCCGCGACTACGGCACCGGCGCGCAGATCCTCTACGACCTGGGGGTCCGGTCGATGCGGCTGCTGACCAACAACCCGGCCAAGCGGGCCGGGCTGGAGGGGTACGGCCTCACCGTGACCGGCCGGGAAGGGCTGCCGGTGCGGTCCAACCCGGAGAACGTGCGCTACCTGCGCACCAAGCGGGACCGGATGGGCCACCTGCTGGACGGGCTGGACGAGGTGACCGAGGCGCCGATGGGCCGCCCGGTCGCCGGTGACGAGATCGGAGCGTAGGGCGATGGCGGGTTTCGGCGAGCCGGGCGTGACCGCTGTGGACGCGGCCGGGATGACTGTCGGCGTGGTGGCCGCCCGCTGGCACGGCGACCTGACCGACCACATGACCGAGCGTGCGGTGGCCGCCGCGCAGGCGTGCGGGGCGCGGGCCGTGGTGGCCCGGGTGGCCGGCTCGGTGGAGCTGCCGGTGGTGGCCCAGGCGATGGCCCGCCGCTTCGACGTGGTCGTCGCGCTCGGTGTGGTGGTACGCGGCGCGACGGCGCACTTCGACTACGTCTGCCAGTCGGTCACCGAGGGGCTGACCCGGGTGGCGCTGGACGAGGGCAAGCCGGTGGCGCACGGGGTGCTCACCGTGGACACCATCGAGCAGGCCCGGGACCGGGCCGGGCTGCCCGGCTCGGCCGAGGACAAGGGCTGGTCGGCGACGGTGGCGGCGCTGGACGCGGCCCTGGCCGTCCGCGCCCTGGACGCCCAGTCCGCCCACCGCGTCGGCTTCGCCTGACCCACCGATCACCCGGGAGGCGCATCCCTCCCCACCACTGCGTCGATCATGAAATTGACGGGGACAAAAAGGACGGCGGTTGCCGCCAACTTCATGATCGACGCGCGGCTGCTCGTGGTGGTGGCCGGTGGTTCCGCCAGCCACCTCCCGCAGCACGAGCTGGCGCGGATGGCGGCCCGGATCCCCGCCGCCCGCCTGGTCGTCGTCGAAGGCGGGCACGCGGTGCCGGCCGCCCGCCCCGCCGAGTTCGCCGCCGCGGTCCGGGACTTCCTCGCCGCGCTCTCCGGGTGAGCCGGACGACGCGGGTGGACCCGGTGGGCGCGCTCACCCGGGGCGGCTGGAAGAATCGCCTTCCGTGAAGACGTTCGAGGAGTTGTTCGCCGAGCTGCAGGCCAAGGCCGCCGCCGGCACCCCGGGCTCGGGCACGGTCGAGGCGCTCGCCAAGGGCGTGCACTTCATCGGCAAGAAGGTCGTCGAGGAGGCGGCCGAGTCGTGGATGGCCGCCGAGCACGAGGGCCCGGAGCGGGCCGCCGAGGAGATCTCCCAGCTGCTCTACCAGGCGCAGGTGCTGATGCTCGCCACCGGTCTGGAACTGAAGGACGTCTACCGACATCTGTGAGTGCCCTCCCCGCTGATCATCCGATCGAACGAAGGAGCACTCCCATGCTGCGTGTCGCAGTACCCAACAAGGGCGCCCTGGCCGAGAAGGCGGCCCAGATGCTGCGCGAGGCGGGCTACCGCCAGCGCACCGACCCGAAGGACCTGGTCTGCCGGGACGAACCCAACGACATCGAGTTCTTCTACCTGCGCCCCAAGGACATCGCCACCTACGTCGGCTCCGGCGACCTGGACGTCGGCATCACCGGCCGTGACCTGCTGATCGACTCCGGCGCGCCGGCCGAGGAGGTGGTCGACCTCAACTTCGGGCGGGCCACCTTCCGGTTCGCCGCCCGCCCGCAGGACGTGGACGACGTCCAGCAGATCGGCGGGCACCGCATCGCCACCGCGTACCCCGGCCTGGTCGAGCGGCACCTGGCCGAGCTGGGCGTCAAGGCCGACGTGATCCGCCTGGACGGCGCGGTGGAGAACGCCATCCGCCTCGGCGTCGCCGACGTGGTCGCCGACGTGGTGGAGACCGGCGCGACGCTGCGCCAGGCCGGCCTGGTGGTCTTCGGCGAGCCGCTGCTGCGCTCCTCGGCGGTCCTGGTCCGCCGCGCCGGCGCGACCGGCGGCGCGCAGCAGGAGCAGCTGCAGCGCCGGCTGCACGGCGTCCTGGTCGCCCGCCGGTACGTGATGCTCGCCTACGACGTGCCGGCCGGCCTGCTCGACCGGGCCAGCTCGCTGACGCCCGGCATCGAGTCGCCCACGGTCTCGCCGCTGCACCGGGAGGGCTGGGTCGCGGTGCAGGCGATGGTGCTCCGCGACGACGTGCACCGGATCATGGACGAGCTGTACGAGCTGGGCGCCCGCGCGATCCTGGTCACCAACATCCACGCCTGCCGGCTGTGAGGCCGCTGCCGCTCCCGGCCGCGCTGACCGTGGTCGTCCTGGGCGGCGTGGCCTCGGCCGCCCAGGGCGCGGTCAACGCCGAGATGGGCGAGCGGACCGGTGACCCGGTCATCGGCGCGGTGGTCAACAACCTCGGCGGCTGCCTGCTGGTGCTGGCCGGGATCGTGGCGCTGCCCTCGATGCGCGCCGGGCTGGCCGGGCTGCGCCGCTGCGGGCTGCCGTGGTGGGCGTACCTCGGCGGGGTGGGCGGCGCGGTGATCGTGCTGGTCGCGCCGGTGGTGGTGCCGGTGCTCGGGGTGGCGGTGTTCACGATCGCCCAGGTGGCCGGCGGCAGCCTCGGCGGCCTGGCGGTGGACCGGGCCGGGCTGGCCGCGACCGGCCGGATGCCGCTCACAGTGCCCCGCGTCGGCGGGGCGGTGCTCGGCGTCGGCGCCGTCGCGCTGGCGCAGCTCGGCCGCCCGGTCGGTGACCTGGCGGCCGGGCTGGTGCTGCTCTGCGTGCTGGGCGGGCTCGCGGTGGCCGGGCAGTCCGCGCTCAACGGCCGGGTCGCCGCCTCGGTCGGCCCGGCCGCCGGGCTCGCCGTCAACTTCGCGGTCAGCACTGTGGTGATCGGCGCGGTCGCGGCACTGACCGGCGCGCTCGTGAGCCAGCCCCGCTGGCCCGCCCAGTGGTGGCTCTACCTCGGCGGCCTGCTCGGCGTCGGCATCGTGCTCGCCCTGCTGGTCGGGGTACGCGCGGCAGGGGTGCTGCGGACCGGCCTGGCGCTGGTGGCCGGGCAGCTCGGCGGCGCGCTGCTGCTGGACCTGGTGCTGCCCGGCGGCCCCGGTGTCCGGCTGCCGGTGCTGGCCGGCGCCCTGCTCACGCTGCTCGCCGTGGTGGTCACCGGGCTGGGCCGGCGCGGTCCGGACCGTGTGGCGGCCGGAGGCGTACGCGAACCGGATGGCAGACTGGTCGGGTGAGCGATTCCGTGGTGACCGTGCGGCCCCGCCGTGTCCGGGTCGTCTGCTGGGCCTCGGCCGTCACGCTGATCGTGGTGTTCAGCCTCGTCGCGACGTCGCTGACCGGCGCCACCGGCAACGGCTACGGCACGTTCCAGCGTGGCGACCAGTTCGCCATGATCGGCCTGGGCGTCTTCGGCGCGCTCGGCTTCCTGCTGTTCACCCGCCCCCGCGTGGTCGCCGACGCCCGGGGCGTCCGGGTGCGCAACGTGTTCAGCTCGTACGAGCTGCCGTGGGAGGTCGTCCGCGGTGTCCGGTTCGACCGGGGCGCCCCGTGGGCCAGCCTGGAGCTGCACGACGACGACCTGCTGCCGATGGTCGCGTTGCAGGCCGCCGACAAGGAGAGCGCGGTCGAGGCGGTACGCGCGCTGCGCCGCCTGCACCAGGCGCACCTGGCGGCGCTGTCCGCCGGCCAGTCGGCACCCCGCTGACCAGCGAGCCCGGTTTGGGCGGGCCTGGGCCGAGGGTGTAGTGTTGCGGAGTCGACCAGACTGCCCCCGTCCCTGACGCGCGGGCGGTCGAGAAGCGGAGCGCCCGCTCCCACCCGAGTCGCCGCCACGGTGGCCGGGTCCGGTCCCCGGTTTCGGGCACGTCCCGGCGCCGGATGCGCGATCCTGTGATCGTGCCGACCGGTCGAGTGGGCCCTGGCATACGCCGGGGCCTTCTGCTTTCCGGGTCGGCTCCCACCCGGGAGCCCACGGAGTCGGCACCGTAGGAGACTCGACTCGAGGAGGCCCCATCAGCGTCGAACCACGCGTGAACGAGCAGATCCGGGCACGTGAGGTCCGACTGGTCGGTCCTGAGGGTGAGCAGGTGGGCATCGTCCCGCTTGAGCGCGCCCTGCAGCTGGCCGCGGACGTCGACCTGGACCTGGTCGAGGTTGCGCCGATGGCGCGCCCGCCGGTGTGCAAGCTCATGGACTTCGGCAAGTTCAAGTACGAGAGCGCACTGAAGGCGCGCGAAGCGCGGCGTAACCAGCAGCAGACCGTCATTAAGGAGATGAAGCTCCGGCCGAAGATCGACCCGCACGACTACGAGACCAAGAAGGGTCACGTGGTGCGGTTCCTCAAGGCCGGCGACAAGGTCAAGGTGACGATCATGTTCCGCGGTCGGGAGCAGAGCCGCCCGGAGCTGGGCTACCGGCTCCTGCGCCGGCTCGAGTCCGAGATCACGGACCTGGGATACGTCGAGGCCGCGCCGAAGCAGGACGGCCGAAACATGATCATGGTTCTCGCTCCGCACCGGGCCGTCAAGGCCTCCGCGGTCGCCGCCACGGCGTCCCGCGGTGGACCGCGCGACCGTGCTGCGGAGGAACCGGCCGCCCCGGCGGCCGGTGAGACCCCGGCGGCCGGCGAGACCGCAGCAGCCGGTGAGACCGGCACGACCGCTGAGACCAGCGGCCAGTAACAGGGGAGAAGACGTTCCAATGCCGAAGATGAAGAGCCACACGGGTATGGGTAAGCGGGTCAAGGTGACCGGCAAGGGCAAGATCGTTGCCCAGCAGGCCGGCCTTCGCCACAACCTGGAGAAGAAGCCCAGCACCCAGACCCGTCGGCTGACCGGCACCGTCGAGCTGGCCAAGGCCGACGTCAAGCGCATCAAGAAGCTGCTCGGCCGCTGACGCGCGCCACCTGAACCGAAGAAGGAGTTGAGATGGCACGCGTCAAGCGGGCTGTGAACGCCCAGAAGAAGCGTCGTACCCTGCTGGAGACCGCGAGCGGTTACCGCGGTCAGCGCTCCCGGCTGTACCGCAAGGCCAAGGAGCAGGTGCTGCACTCGATGCAGTACTCCTACCGGGACCGTCGCGACCGCAAGGGCGACTTCCGGCAGCTCTGGATCCAGCGGATCAACGCCGGTGCCCGGGCCAACGGCCTGACCTACAACCGGCTGATCCAGGGCCTGCGCCTGGCCGGTATCGAGGTCGACCGGAAGATCCTGGCCGACATGGCCGTCAACGACGCCGCCGCGTTCGCGGCGATCGTCGAGCTGGCCCGCGCCGCCGTGGCGGCCGAGGGCACCGGTGGCGCCGCGGCTCAGGCCGCCTGACCCACCCGGTACGGCAGATCGAGGCGTCTCCCATGCACTCACAGTCGCAGGGGAGGCGCCTCGACGCCGTTCCCGGACCGTTCACCCCGCGTACCCCGAGGGTCGTGGCGGCCCGCCGGCTGCAGCGCCGGCGCGACCGCGACCAGACCGGCCGGTTCCTGGCCGAGGGGCCGCAGGCGGTCCGGGAGGCGCTCGCCCGCGCCGGCACGGTGGTCGAGCTGTTCGGCACCCCGGCGGCACTCGACCGGTACGCCGACCTCGCCGCCGCGGCCGCCCGGGCCGACGTGCCGGTCTCCGAGGTGACCGACGACGCGCTCGCCGCGCTCACCGAGACCGTCGCCCCCCAGGGGCTGGTGGCGGTGTGCCGGCACCTCGACGTACCCCTGGAGCAGGCCGTGGCGCGCGCGCCGCGACTGGTCGCGGTGCTTGCCGGAATCCGCGACCCGGGTAACGCCGGCACCGTGCTGCGCACCGCCGACGCGGCGGGCGCGGGCGCGGTGGTGTTCGCCGGGGAGGCGGTCGACCCCTACAACGGCAAGTGCGTGCGGGCCTCCGCCGGGAGCCTCTTCCACGTCGACGTGGTGCGCGCCGCCGACCCGCTCGCCGCCGTCGAGGCGCTGCGGGCCGCGGGCCTGGAGATCTTCGCGACCACCGGGTACGGCGACAGCGACCTGGACGACCTCGCCGACGCAGGAAGGCTGGCCGCCCCCACCGCGTGGCTGTTCGGCTCGGAGGCGCACGGCCTGCCCGACGAGCTGACCGGTGCCGCCGACGCCCGGGTCCGGGTGCCGCTGCACGGGCGCGCGGAGAGCCTGAACCTGGCTGCGGCGGCGGCCGTCTGCCTGTATTCTTCCGCCAGAGCACTGCGTGTCCCCCGGGGCACGCGAGAGACAGCAGGGGAGTCCGCCTCGTCATGAACGCGCCACGGCGTTCGTTTAGCCAGCCCGCCGGTGTCGGCGGGCGGCGGGCCTGACCCTTCCCCCTGCACGACTCCCCACCGGCGGGCTGCGGCGAAGCCGCGCGTCCGTAGACTCGCCTAGCCGCCCGCGAGGGTCGGTGCCGCCGTGAGGGAGTGCCCGTTCACCATGAGCTACCGCAACGATCCGTACGACCCGAAGCAGGTCGCCCTGCTCGACCCGGACGCCCTGGCCGGAGCCGTGGCCGACGCCGAGAAGGCGTTCGCCGGAGCCGCCGACCCGGACGCGCTCGTCGCGCTGCGCCCCGCGCACCTCGGTGACCGGTCCCCGGTGTCGCTGGCCCGCCGGGAGATCGGCGCGCTGCCGCCGGCCGCGAAGGCCGACGCCGGCAAGCGGGTCAACGAGGCCCGCCGGGCGATCGAGTCCGCGTACGCCGCCCGGCAGGAGATCCTGGACCGGGAACGGGCCGCGCGGGTGCTGGTCGAGGAGCGGGTCGACGTGACCCTGCCGTACGACCGCCGGCCGCGCGGCGCCCGCCACCCGCTGAGCGTGCTGATGGAGCAGATCAGCGACCTGTTCATCGGCATGGGTTACGAGGTGGCCGAAGGCCCCGAGGTCGAGCTGGAGTGGACCAACTTCGATGCGCTGAACATCCCGGCCGACCACCCGGCGCGCGGTCTGATGGACACGTTCCACATCGCACCCGAGGGTAGTGGGCTCGTCTTGCGTACGCACACGTCGCCGGTGCAGGCGCGCACCATGCTCAGCCGCAAGCCGCCGATCTACGTGGTGGTGCCCGGCCGGGTCTACCGCACCGACGAGCTGGACGCCACCCACGCGCCGGTGTTCCACCAGGTCGAGGGCCTGGTGGTGGACAAGGGCATCACCATGGCGCACCTGCGCGGCACGCTCGACCACTTCGCCCGGGCCATGTTCGGCGAGGGCGCGAAGACGCGCTGGCGGCCGCACTACTTCCCGTTCACCGAGCCGTCGGCGGAGTTCGACGTCTGGTTCCCGGAGCACCGGGACGGTCCGCAGTGGGTCGAGTGGGGCGGCTGCGGCATGGTCAACCCGCGGGTGCTGCGCGCCTGCGGCATCGACCCGGAGGTCTACTCCGGATTCGCGTTCGGCATGGGCATCGACCGGACCGTGATGGTCCGGCACGGCGTCAGTGACATGCGGGACATGGCCGAGGGCGACGTGCGGTTCACCCGCGCGTTCGGCGCCTGAGCTACGGGAACGGTGGTCTAACAGTCATGCGAGTCTCTGTCAGTTGGCTGCGGGAGTACGTGGACCTGCCGGCCGACCTGCCCACCGGCGACCTGGAGCAGGCGCTGGTCGACCTCGGCATCGAGGTCGAGTCCGTGGTGGACCTGCGCGAGTCGGTCACCGGCCCGCTGGTCGTCGGCGAGGTTCTGGAGATCGAGGAGCTGACCGGCTTCAAGAAGCCGATCCGCTTCTGCCGGGTGGACGTCGGCGCCGCGAACGGCACCGGCGAGCCGCAGGAGATCGTCTGCGGGGCGCGCAACTTCGCCGTGGGCGACAAGGTCGTGGTGATCCTCCCCGGCGGCGTGCTGCCCGGCGGGTTCGCCATCGGCGCG
Organism: Micromonospora sp. WMMB482; assembly: GCF_019038635.1. Lineage (NCBI taxonomy): Bacteria > Bacillati > Actinomycetota > Actinomycetes > Micromonosporales > Micromonosporaceae > Micromonospora > Micromonospora sp. WMMB482. The sequence goes on from NZ_JAHOPD010000020.1 coordinate 4,715,777, forward strand.
CGCAAGACGTACGGGCGCAACTCCCACGGCATGATCTGCTCGGCGCTGGAGCTGGGGCTGGGCGACGACCACTCGGGCATCGTCGTGCTGCCCGAGGACGTCAAGGCCCAGCCCGGCGACGACGCCCGGCCCGTCGTCGGCCTGGACGACGTCGTGGTCGAGATGGAGATCACCCCAGACCGGGGGTACGCGCTGAGCGTGCGCGGTATCGCCCGGGAGCTGTCGCACGCGCTCGGTGTGCCGTTCCGCGACCCGGCCGACGCGCCCGCGCGCGGCGCGACCGCCGAGCCGGCGTACCCGGTGGAGGTCCGCGACCCGGTCGGCTGCGACCGGTTCGCGGCGCGGATGGTGCGCGGCGTCGACCCGACCGTGCAGACGCCCGGCTGGATGCGGCAGCGCCTCACGGTGGCCGGGGTGCGCAGCATCTCGCTCGCCGTCGACATCACCAACTACCTGATGCTCGAACTCGGCCAGCCGATGCACGCCTTCGACGTGGACCGGATCGCCGGGGCGCTCGTGGTGCGCCGCGCCGAGGCGGGGGAGAAGCTGACCACGCTGGACGGGATGAGCCGCACGCTGTCCGCCGAGGATCTGGTCATCTGCGACGAGACCGGTCCGATCTCGCTCGCAGCGGTGATGGGTGGCGAGACCAGCGAGGTGCTCGCCTCCACCACGAACGTGCTGTTCGAGGCGGCGCACTGGGATCCGGCCACCGTCGGCCGTACCGCGCGGCGGCACAAGCTGTTCAGCGAGGCCGCGAAGCGGTGGGAGCGGGGCGTGGACCCGGCGCTGCCGCTCGTCGCGCTGGAGAAGGCGGTCCGGCTGCTCACCGACCTCGCCGGCGGCAGCGTCGGCGAGGAGGTGCTCGACATCGACCACGTCGCGCCGCGTACGCCTGTCACGCTGCCGGTGGACCTGCCGTCGCGCCGGGTCGGCGTGACCTACTCGCCGGACCGGGTGGCGGAGCTGCTGGAGCAGGTCGGCTGCACCGTGACGCGTGGCGCCGACCGGCTCGCCGAGGACCCGGGCACGGTGGGCACGGCCGCCGGTGGCGGTGGGGTGCTGACCGTGACGCCGCCGAGCTGGCGGCCCGACCTGACCGACCCGGCCGACCTGGTGGAGGAGGTGGTACGCCTCGACGGCTACGACCGCGTGCCGTCGGTGCTGCCCACCGCGCCGCCCGGCCGGGGCCTGACCTGGCAGCAGCAGCGCCGCCGGGCGGTCGCCCGCTCCCTCGCCGAGCGCGGGTACGTCGAGGTGCTGGCGCAGCCGTTCGTCGCGCCGGAGCTGGTCGACCAGCTCGGCCTGCCCGCCGACGACCCGCGCCGCCCCGCGGTACGGCTGGCGAACCCGCTGTCGGAGGAGGAGCCGCTGCTGCGCACCACGCTGCTCGGCCCGCTGCTCGGCATCGTCAAGCGCAACGTCGGCCGGGGGCAGCGGGACGTGGCGATCTACGAGATCGGCACGGTCTTCCACCCGCGTCCCGGCGCCGGCGCCCCGCCCGCGATGGGCGTGGACCGGCGGCCGACCGACGAGGAGTTCGCCGCCGCCGACGCGGTGGTGCCCGCCCAGCCCCGGCACGTCGCGGTGGCGCTCACGGGCGAGATCGAGCCGGCCGGCTGGTGGGGGGCGGGCCGCACGGCCGGCTGGGCGGACGCGGTCGAGGCGGGCCGGGCGGTGCTGGACGCCGCCGGGATTCCCGCCGACCGGGTGACGGTACGGGCCGGGGAGCGGGCGCCCTGGCACCCGGGCCGCTGCGCCGAGCTGGTGGTGGACGGCGTGGTCGTCGGCCACGCCGGTGAGCTGCACCCGGCCGTGCTGGCCGCGCTGGAGCTGCCCCGGCGTACCAGCGCCATGGAACTGGACCTGGACGCGCTGCCGGCCGCCCCGCTGGCGGCCGGTCCGACCATCTCCACGTTCCCGCCGGCACTGATCGACGTGGCGCTGGTGGTGGACGACTCGGTGCCGGCGGCCGAGGTGCGGGCCGCGCTGGTCGAGGGCGCGGGCGCGCTGCTGGAGGACGTGCGACTGTTCGACGTCTACACCTCAGAGCAGCTCGGCGAGGGACGTAAGTCGCTGGCGTACAAGCTGACGTTCCGCGCCCCGGACCGGACCCTCGCGGGCGAGGAGGCGGTGGCGGCGCGCGACGCCGCGGTGGCGGTGGCCGCCGAGCGCTTCGGCGCCACCCTGCGCGGCACCTGAAAGGAGGGGCCCCCTCTTAACGCCTCCGGTAGAGGAGGGGGCCCCTTTTAACACGCCGGCGCGCGCGGGCGGCGGGTGAACGCCGTCTCATGCCTATGCAACGCGCCGTATGACCTTGCGATGACACGGCTGCGGCGGGTAACCTTCTCTGCATAGTCATGCGGAGGTGGGTATGGGCATTCGGGCTGCTGTGGCCGGGGCGAGTGGATACGCCGGGGGCGAACTGCTGCGCCTGCTCGCCGGTCACCCCGAGTTCGAGCTGATCGCCGCCACCGCGCACAGCCAGGCCGGTCAGCCCCTCACCGCCGTACACCCGCACCTCGCCGGCCTGGACCTGGTCTTCGCCGCGACCGAACCGGCGACCCTGGCCGACGCGGACCTGGTTTTCCTGGCCCTGCCGCACGGGCAGTCCGCGGCGCTCGCCGCGGCGCTGCCCGACGCGGTCAAGGTGGTCGACCTCGGCGCGGACCACCGCCTGCGCGACGCCGGTGCCTGGTCCCGCTACTACGGCGGGGAGCACGCCGGTGCCTGGACGTACGGGCTGCCCGAGCTGCCCGGCCTGCGGGCCGAGATCGCCGCCGCGTCGCGGGTCGCCAGCACCGGCTGCTACGCGGTGGCGACCACGCTGGCGCTGGCCCCGCTGATCGCGGCCGGCGCGGTACGCCCCGACGACGTGGTGGTGGTCGCCGCCTCGGGCACCTCCGGCGCGGGCCGGGCCGCCAAGGCCCACCTGCTCGGCAGCGAGGTGATGGGCGACCTGACCCCCTACAAGGTGGGCGCGCACCAGCACGTACCGGAGATCAAGCAGGCCACCGGCGCGACCGGCCTCTCCTTCACCCCGGTGCTCGCGCCGATGCCCCGGGGGATCCTGGCCACCGTCACCGCGGTGCCCACCGGCGGCGCCGACCCGCGCGCGGTGCTGGCCGCCGCGTACGCCGACGCGCCGTTCGTGCACGTGCTGCCCGAGGGGGCGTGGCCGCACACCGCCGCCACCGCCGGCTCGAACTCCTGTCACCTCCAGGCAACTGTGGACGCCGACTCGGGCCGGGTGATCGTGGTCAGCGCGATCGACAACCTCGGCAAGGGCGCGGCCGGTCAGGCCGTGCAGAACGCCAACCTGATGGTGGGTCTCCCCGAGACCACCGGTCTGTCCGTGTTTGGAGTGGCCCCGTGAGCGTCACCGTCCCCCGTGGGTTCCGCGCCGCAGGTGTCGCGGCCGGACTGAAGTCCTCCGGCGCCGCCGACGTCGCCCTCGTGATCAACGACGGCCCGGACGCCGGCGTCGCCGGTGTCTTCACCGCCAACCGGGTCAAGGCCGCGCCGGTGCTGTGGAGCCAGCAGGTCGTGCACGGCGGCGTCGTGCGCGCCGTGGTGCTCAACTCCGGCGGCGCGAATGCCTGCACCGGCCCGGCCGGCTTCCAGGACACCCACGCCACCGCCGAGCACACCGCCGCCGCGATCACCGCGGCGAACGCCCGGCTCATCGTCGGCGCCGGCGAGGTCGCGGTCTGCTCGACCGGCCTGATCGGCGAGCGGCTGCCGATGGACAAGCTGCTTCCCGGCGTACGCGAGGCGGTGCGCGGCCTGTCCCGCGACGGCGGCCCGGCCGCCGCCGAGGCGATCATGACCACCGACACCCGGCCCAAGACGACAGTGGCGCAGGGTACGGGCTGGACCGTCGGCGGCATGGCCAAGGGCGCGGGCATGCTCGCCCCGGCCATGGCCACCATGCTCTGCGTGCTCACCACCGACGCGGTGGCCGGGCCGGACGCCCTGGACGCCGCGCTGCGCGCCGCCACCCGGATCACGTTCGACCGGATCGACTCCGACGGGTGCATGTCCACGAACGACACGGTGCTGCTGCTGGCCAGCGGTGCCTCCGGCATCGAGCCGACCGCCGAGGAGCTGACCGCCGCCGTCGCCGCCGCCTGCCACGACCTGGCCCAGCAGCTCCTGGCCGACGCGGAGGGCGCGACCAAGGAGGTCGCGATCGAGGTGGTCGGCGCGGCGAGCGAGGACGACGCGGTGGAGGTGGGCCGCACGGTGGCCCGCAACAACCTGGTGAAGACCGCGCTGTTCGGCAACGACCCGAACTGGGGCCGGATCCTCGCCGCGGTCGGCACCACCGCCGCCGTGTTCGAGCCGGACGGCGTGGACGTCGCGGTGAACGGCGTCTGGGTGTGCCGGGGCGGGGCCGCCGCCGAGGACCGCGCCAAGGTGGACCTCACCGGCCGCGGCGTCACGGTCCGGATCGACCTGCACGCCGGTGCCGACGCCGCCACCATCTGGACCAACGACCTGTCCCACGCGTACGTCCACGAGAACTCGGCATACTCCACATGAACCTCTCCGCTGACCTCACCCGGGCCCAGGCCAAGGCCGCCACGCTGATCGAGGCGCTGCCCTGGCTGGCCCGTTTCTCCGGCGCCACGGTCGTGGTCAAGTACGGCGGCAACGCCATGGTCGACCCCGAACTCCAGCGGGCGTTCGCCGCCGACATGGTGTTCCTGCGCTACGCCGGGCTGAAGCCGGTCGTGGTGCACGGCGGCGGCCCGCAGATCTCCGCCATGCTCGGCCGCCTGGGTATCGCCAGCGAGTTCCGCGGCGGCCTGCGGGTCACCACCGCGGAGGCGATGGACGTGGTCCGGATGGTCCTCGTCGGTCAGGTCGGCCGGGAACTGGTCGGGCTGATCAACGCGCACGGCCCGTACGCGGTCGGCCTCTCCGGTGAGGACGCCGGGCTGTTCACCGCGGTGCGCCGTCCCGCGTACGTGGACGGGGAAGCGGTCGACGTGGGCCAGGTCGGCGACGTGGAGTCGGTGAACGTCTCGGCGGTCACGGACCTGATCGAGGCGGGCCGGATCCCGGTCATCTCGACTGTCGCGCCGGACGCCGACGGGGTGCTGCACAACCTCAACGCGGACACCGCCGCCGCCGCGCTCGCGGTGGCGCTGGACGCCCGCAAGCTGGTCGTGCTGACCGACGTGCCGGGCCTGTACGCCGACTGGCCGGACACGTCCAGCCTGATCAGCGAGATCACCGCGGACGACCTGGCGAAGCTGCTGCCGTCCCTGGAGTCGGGCATGGTCCCGAAGATGGAGGCCTGCCTGCGGGCGGTGCGCGGGGGAGTGCCCGCCGCGCACGTCGTCGACGGCCGGGTCGCCCACTCCACGCTGCTGGAAGTGTTCACGTCGGAGGGCTTCGGAACCATGGTGATCGAGTCATGAGCACGCTGGTGCAGCGGTGGAACGCCACCATGATGGACAACTACGGCACGCCGCCGCTGGCGCTCGTCTCCGGCTCCGGCGCCGTCGTGGTCGACGAGACCGGCCGGGAGTACGTCGACCTGCTCGGCGGAATCGCCGTCAACGCGCTCGGCCACGCCCACCCGGCGGTGGTGGCCGCCGTCAGCAAGCAGGTGGCGACGCTCGGGCACGTGTCCAACCTGTTCGTCGCCGAGCCGCCGGTGGCGCTGGCCGAGCTGCTGCTCGCGCTGGCCGGCCGCCCGGGCCGGGTGTTCTTCGCCAACTCCGGCGCGGAGGCCAACGAGGCCGCGTTCAAGCTGTCCCGGCTCACCGGCCGCCGGCACGTGGTCGCCACCCACGGCGGCTTCCACGGCCGGACCATGGGCGCACTGGCGCTGACCGGGCAGCCGGCCAAGGCCGACCCGTTCCGCCCGCTGCCCGGCGACGTGACGCACGTGCCGTTCGGCGACGCCGACGCGCTGGCCGAGGCGGTCACCGACGACACCGCCATGCTGATCATCGAGCCGATCCAGGGCGAGAACGGCGTGGTCGTCCCGCCGCCCGGCTACCTGGCCGCGGCCCGGCGGATCACCGCCGCGCGCGGCGCGCTGCTGGTGCTCGACGAGGTGCAGACCGGCGTCGGCCGGACCGGCCACTGGTTCGCCCACCAGGCCGAGGGCGTCGAGCCGGACGTCGTCACGCTCGCCAAGGGCCTCGGCGGCGGGCTGCCGCTGGGCGCCTGCCTGGCCTTCGGCCGGGCCGCCGACCTGCTCACCCCGGGCTCGCACGGCACCACGTTCGGCGGCAACCCGGTCAGTTGCGCCGCCGCGCTCGCGGTCGTGTCCACGATCGCGCAGGAGGGCCTGCTCGACCACGTCAAGCGCGTCGGCGAGCGGCTGCGGCGTGGCGTCGAGGCGCTCGGGCATCCGCTGGTCCGCGAGGTGCGCGGTGCCGGGCTGCTGCTCGGCATCGTGCTCGACCAGCCGGTCTCCGGTGCGGCCACGGCCGCGCTGCGCGAGGCGGGTTTCCTGGTCAACCCGGTGCAGCCGGACGTGGTCCGCCTCGCCCCGCCGCTGATCCTCACCGGGGCGCAGGCCGACGCGTTCGTCGCCGCCCTGCCGGCCGCGCTGTCCGCCGCCGCGCCGGCCCCTTCCACCGGCGCCGTAGCGCCCGCCGGCATCGCGGCACCCGCCGACACCACCGCTCCCGCCGATGCCGCCGCGCCCGGCGCCCCGACCCCGACGGAGGCTCCCGCATGATCCGCCACTTCCTGCGCGACGACGATCTCACGCCCGCCGAGCAGGCCGCCGTGCTCGACCTCGCCGCCCGGATGAAGGCCGACCGGTACGCGCACCAGCCCCTGACCGGGCCGAGGTCGGTGGCGGTGCTGTTCGACAAGCAGAGCCTGCGCACCCGGATCTCGTTCGACGTGGGCATCGCCGAGCTGGGCGGGCACCCGCTCGTGGTGGACACCCAGGTCACCCACTTCGGTCGGGGCGAGACGCTCGCCGACGCGGGCCGGGTGCTGTCCCGCTACGTCGCCGCGATCGTGCTGCGCACCCACGGCGACGACCGGATCGCCGAGGTCGCCGCGCACGCCACGGTGCCGGTGGTCAACGCGCTCACCGACACGTACCACCCGTGCCAGCTCCTGGCCGACCTGCTCACCGTGCGGGAGCGCTTCGGCGGCACCGCCGGTCGGATCCTCACGTACCTGGGCGACGCGGCGAACAACATGGCCCACTCGTACCTGCTGGCCGGCGCGACCGCCGGGATGCACGTGCGGATCGCGGGCCCGGCCGGGTTCCAGCCGGACCCGGAGGTCGTGGCCCGCGCGGAGAAGATCGCCACCACCACCGGCGGATCGGTGCGGGTGCTCACCGACCCGGCCGAGGCGGTACGCGGCGCGCACGTCGTCGCCACCGACACCTGGACGTCGATGGGGCAGGAGGCAGACGGGCTGGACCGGATCACCCCGTTCCTGCCGTACCAGGTCAACGCCGAGATGCTCGGCCACGCCGACGCCGATGTGATCGTGCTGCACTGCCTGCCCGCGCACCGGGGCGAGGAGATCACCGACGAGGCACTCGACGGCCCGCACAGCGCGGTGTTCGACCAGGCGGAGAATCGTCTGCACGCCCAGAAGGCGCTGCTGACCTTTCTCCTGGAGGAATCCGCATGACCGCTCCGCTGACCCGCGCCGCGCGGCACGCCCGCATCGTCGAGCTGATCCGCGACACTGCCATCCACTCGCAGACCGAGCTGGCTGACCTGCTCGCCGGGGACGGCATCCAGGTCACCCAGGCCACGCTGTCGCGGGACCTGAAGGAACTGGGAGCGGTGACCGCGCGCGGCGGCGACGGGCGGGGGGTCTACCTGATTCCGGAGGACGGGCACCGGCCGCTGCGCGACGCCGAGGGCGCACCGGCCCGGCTGGTCCGGCTGCTGCGTGAGCTGCTCAACGGCGTCGATTCCAGCGGCAACATCGCGGTGCTGCGTACCCCGCCGGGCGCGGCCCAGTACCTCGCCAGCGCGCTGGACCGGGCCGGCCTGTCCGAGATCGTCGGCACCATCGCCGGCGACGACACCATCCTCGTCGTGGCCCGCGAGGCCGGCGGCGGCGCGGCACTGGGTGAGCGGCTCGCCGCCTGGGCCCGCCGCGACGACACCGCCGAAGGGGGCACCTCGTGACCGAGCGGGTCGTGCTGGCGTACTCCGGGGGCCTGGACACCTCGGTCGCCATCCCGTACCTGGCCGAGCGGACCGGCGCGGAGGTGATCGCGGTCGCCGTCGACGTCGGTCAGGGCGGCGAGGACATGGACGTGATCCGGCGGCGCGCGCTCGACTGCGGCGCCGTCGAGTCCGAGGTGGTCGACGCCCGCGACGAGTTCGCCGCCGACTACTGCCTGCCGGCGATCCGGGCCAACGCCCTCTACATGGACCGCTACCCGCTGGTGTCGGCGCTGTCCCGGCCGCTGATCGTCAGGCACCTGGTCGCGGCGGCGCGCGCCCACGGCGGCACGATCGTGTCGCACGGCTGCACCGGCAAGGGCAACGACCAGGTCCGGTTCGAGGTCGGCCTGGCCGCGCTCGCGCCCGACCTGACGGTCGTCGCGCCGGCCCGGGACTTCGCCTGGACCCGGGACAAGGCGATCGCGTACGCGCAGGAGAAGGGCCTGCCGATCGACGTGTCGGCGGCGTCGCCGTACTCGATCGACCAGAACCTGTGGGGCCGGGCCGTGGAGACCGGCTTCCTGGAGGACATCTGGAACGCTCCGGTCGAGGACCTCTACGCGTACACCGGGGACCCGGCGTCGGAACGCGACCCGGACGACGTGGTGATCATGTTCGACGGCGGCGTCCCGGTCGCGATCGACGGCGAGACGGTCACGCCCTACGAGGCGATCCGGGAGCTGAACCGGCGGGCCGGGGCGCACGGCGTGGGCCGGCTCGACATGGTCGAGGACCGGCTGGTCGGCATCAAGAGCCGCGAGGTGTACGAGGCGCCCGGCGCGCTCGCCCTGATCACCGCCCACCAGGAGCTGGAGGCGGTCACCGTCGAACGCGACCTGGCCCGGTTCAAGCGCGGCGTCGACCAGCGCTGGGGCGAGCTGGTCTACGACGGGCTCTGGTTCTCGCCGCTGAAGCGGTCGCTGGACGCGTTCATCGACGACGCCCAGCGGCACGTCACAGGCGAGGTACGGCTGCGCCTGCACGGCGGCCGGGCGGTGGTGACCGGCCGGCGCTCCGAGGCGAGCCTCTACGACGTCGGCCTGGCCACCTACGACACCGGCGACACGTTCGACCAGTCACTGGCGAAGGGATTCGTACAACTGTGGGGACTGCCCAGCACGATGGCCGCGCGACGGGACGCCCGGATGGGAGGGGCCTGATGGGGGGCACCACAATGGGTGGGGTGGACGACAAGAGCCTGACCGAGAACAGCGCCGCCGCCAACCGGACGAGCCTCTGGGGCGGCCGGTTCGCCGGCGGCCCCGCCGAGGCGCTCGCGCGGCTGTCGGTGAGCGTCCAGTTCGACTGGCGCCTCGCCCCGTACGACATCGCCGGTTCCCGGGCGCACGCCCGGGTCCTCGCCGGCGCCGGCCTGCTCGACCCGGATGAGCTGGGCCGGATGCTGGCGGCGCTGGACGACCTGGAGGCGGCGTGTGCCTCCGGCGCGTTCCGCCCGACGGTCGACGACGAGGACGTGCACACCGCGCTGGAGCGTGGCCTGCTGGAACGGCTCGGCAGCCTCGGCGGCAAGCTGCGCGCCGGCCGGTCCCGCAACGACCAGGTCGCCACCGACCTGCGGCTCTACCTGCGTGACCACGCCCGCGGCGTGGCGGCCCGGCTGGTCGAGCTGGCCGAGGCCCTCGTGGAGCAGGCGGAGCGGCACGTGGACACCGCAGCGCCGGGCATGACGCACCTGCAGCACGCCCAGCCGGTGACGTTCGGCCACTGGCTGCTGGCCCACGTGCAGCCGCTGCTGCGCGACCTGGAACGGATGCGCGACTGGGACGGGCGGACCGCGATCAGCCCGCTCGGCGCGGGCGCGCTGGCCGGCTCGGGGCTGCCGCTGGACCCGGTGGCGGTCGCCAAGGAGCTGGGTTTCCGCACCTCGTTCGCCAACTCGATGGACGCGGTCGCGGACCGCGACTTCGTGGCCGAGTTCCTGTTCGTCACCGCCATGATCGGTGTGCATCTGTCCCGCCTCGGCGAGGAGGTGGTGCTCTGGACGTCGCAGGAGTTCGGCTGGGTCGAGCTGGACGACGCCTTCGCCACCGGATCGTCGATCATGCCGCAGAAGAAGAACGCGGACATCGCCGAGCTGGCCCGGGGCAAGTCCGGCCGCCTGGTCGGCGGCCTGATGAGCGTGCTCACCATGCTCAAGGGCCTGCCCATGACGTACGACCGGGACATGCAGGAGGACAAGGAGCCGGCGTTCGACGCGGTCGACACGCTGGAGCTGCTGCTGCCCGCGCTGGCCGGGATGATCTCCACCATGACGGTCCGGGTGGACCGGCTGGTGGCCACCGCGCCGTCGGGCTTCTCGCTCGCCACCGAGGTCGCCGACTGGCTGGTCCGGCGCAACGTGCCGTTCCGCGACGCGCACGAGATCACCGGCAAGCTGGTGGCGCTCTGCGCGGCCCGCGACTGCGCGCTGGACGAGGTGTCCGACGCCGACCTGGCCGCGGTGAGCGAGCACCTGGACCCGTCGGTGCGCGACGTGCTCTCGGTGCGCTCGGCGCTGGCCGCCCGCATCACGCCCGGCTCCACCGGCCCCGGCCCGGTCGCCGACCAGCTCGCCGCCGCGGCGGACAAGCTGACCGGCTGGCGGGAGTGGGCCGCCGAGCGGGTCGTCCCCCGCTGACCCGCCGCTGATCCGGGGCAGGCGGACGCCTGCCCCGGGGCCGGCCCGGCGCCCATCCGCTGCCCCGGCACCTGCACCCGCGCCCCGCGCCCCGCGCCCCGCGATCTTGGTACGAAACGGCCCCCATAGGGGCGTCAAGCTTCCAAGATCTCCAAGAGTCCTGCTTCGTGGAATGCGGATCCCGCTTGCCGGACGTCGGGCTGAAGGGCTCGGGCTTCCGACTCCGCCGTTCGGGGCGGCTCCCGCTCTTGCCCGGATCTGCCGCGTCATCAGCGGCGCTGGTCGGTCTGCGCGAGTCCGTTCGGCTGGCCCAGGCGGTCGGTGCTCCGTCCGCGTTCCCCGGTCAGCCTGCGGGCCGCTCGCGTTTCGGCAGCTTGGCGACGACGGCGTCGTACGACCCGTCGACCGCCTCGATCAGCTCGTCGTCCGGGATGCCGCCGTCGAGGCGCAGCGTGTTCCAGCCCGACCTCCCGATGTAGGGGGAGGGGCGCGCGTCGGCCGGGAACCGGTGCAGCCACTCGTCGGCCGCCTCCCGGGACGCCCCGCACTTCACCCCGAGCCGGGCCTCCCCGTCGGGGGAGCCGAGGAACGCGAAGATGCGGCTGCCCACCTTCACCACCTCGTCGCCCTCCCAGGGCCGGTCGAGCCAGGCTCCCGGCTTGGCCAGGCAGTAGGCCAGCATCTCCTCGCGCGTCATCGCGTCCTCCCGTGCCGTCGTCCGGCACAGTCTCGCCCGCCGCTGTGACAGCCCGCGCCGCCCGGTCAGTCGCCGGTGCCGGTGCGGACGGTGAGCCGCTCGTAGCGCTGCCGGGCCGCCTGCGCGCTGCCCAGCCCCAGCCCGAAGGCGATCGCCTGCCAGGTCATGCCCCGCCCGCGGGCCACCTGCAACAGGCCGGCCTCCAGCACGTCGACCTCGGCCCGCACATGCGGGATCAGCGTCAGCGCGGCCATCAGGTCGGCCTGGTCGACGGGCTCCTCACCCTCCTCCAGCTCGGCGCCCCCGGCGAGCGCCATCACCAGCGTGGCCGCCTCGTAGGCGTCGGGCACGTCGGGGTGGGCGTAGCGCCGGCGGCGGGAGCTCGTACCCGCGTGCCGCTCGGCGATCCGCAGCAGCGCCGCGTAGTTGCGGTGGGTCCGGGCCTGAGCAGCATCCGGAGCGGTGAACGGGTCGTTGTCCACGGTGACCATGCCGTCCATCCCACACCCAAGAATGGCCTGTTGTCAACACCCTGTTGAAAGTCATTCGTAGGCAACGCCATACCTCAAGGTGTGATGAGAAGACGGCGCGTCATGCACCACAGACGCGACGCAGGGTGCTCCGGGTTGCCCGGAACGGCCGATTCAGGCCGGTGAGTTCCGCACCGAGGCGGCGGGAGCGGTACGGCGGCGTGGCGTGTGCCGCCGGTACACACTGACGCTCGGCTCGTCCGCCAGCCAGAAGCGCCAGGGCAGGTCGTGCGCGGCGGCGACCCCGACGCGCGGCCCGGCGACGATCCGCGCCGGGTCGGCCGGGCTCGCCGGTGGCGTCAGCAGCAGGGGGCCACTGCCGTCGATCGCCGAGGTGCCGTTCGCCTCCCGCCCGAGGCCGAGCGCGGTGACCAGCCGGGCCGGCCCGCGGGCCAGCTCCCGGTCGGCGGCGCGGGGCCGGCGCTCGCGGGCGGTCTCGACGCCGTCGATCACCTCGCCCGCGCGCAGCAGCACCGCCGCCGCCTCGCCGTCGCGACCGCAGACGATGTTCGCGCACCAGTGCATGCCGAACACGAAGTACACGTAGACGTGCCCGGCCGGCCCGAACATGACCCGGTTGCGTGGCGTCGGCCCGCGGTGGGCGTGCGACGCCGGGTCCTCGCCGGTGCCCGCGTACGCCTCGACCTCGGTGAGCCGGACGGTGACGCCGCCGGCCGACACGGTCCAGCCCAGCAGCGTCCGCGCGGTGTCGGCGACCTGCGCGGCGGGTGCGTCGAGCCAGGGGTACGTCACCGCGGCAAGGGTAGTCGGTGGGCGGCGCGTGATCCGGGCCACGCCGGGGCGGGCGGCCACCGGAATAGTTGACTCGTCAAATATGTTGTGAGGAGCGATCCCGGGCGACCGGTCCGGACCCCACGCGAGGAGCTGGTCATGCAGTTCGGAGTCTTCACCGTCGGTGACGTCACCGTCGACCCCACGAACGGGCGGCTGCCGTCCGAGCGTGAGCGGATCAAGGCCATGACCGCCATCGCGCTCAAGGCCGAGGAGGTCGGCCTCGACGTCTTCGCCACCGGCGAGCACCACAACCCGCCCTTCGTGCCGTCGTCGCCGACCACCATGCTCGGCTGGATCGCCGCGCGCACCGAACGGCTGCTGCTGTCGACAGCGACCACGCTGATCACCACCAACGACCCGGTGAAGATCGCCGAGGACTACGCGATGCTCCAGCACCTGGCCGACGGCCGGGTGGACCTGATGATGGGCCGCGGCAACACCGGCCCGGTCTACCCCTGGTTCGGGCAGGACATCCGCAACGGCATCCCGCTGGCCATCGAGAACTACGACCTGCTGCACCGGCTGTGGCGCGAGGACGTGGTCGACTGGAAGGGCCGGTTCCGAACGCCGCTGCAGGCGTTCACCTCGACCCCGCGCCCGCTCGACGGCGTCCCGCCGTTCGTCTGGCACGGCTCGATCCGCAGCCCGGAGATCGCCGAGCAGGCCGCGTACTACGGCGACGGTTTCTTCGCCAACCACATCTTCTGGCCCAGGGAGCACACCCAGCGGATGGTGGGCCTCTACCGGGAGCGGTACGCGCACTACGGCCACGGCTCGCCGGACCAGGCCATCGTCGGCCTCGGCGGGCAGGTGTTCATGCGCCGCAACTCGCAGGACGCGGTACGCGAGTTCCGTCCCTACTTCGACAACGCCCCGGTCTACGGGCACGGCCCGTCGCTGGAGGAGTTCACCCGCGAGACGCCGCTGACCGTGGGCAGCCCGCAGCAGGTCATCGACCGCACGCTGGGCTTCCGCGAGTACGTCGGCGACTACCAGCGGCAGCTGTTCCTGATCGACCACGCCGGACTGCCGCTGAAGACGGTGCTGGAGCAGCTCGACCTGCTGGGCGAGGAGGTGGTGCCGGTGCTGCGCAAGGAGTTCGACTCGATGCGTCCGGCGCACGTGCCCGCCGCGCCCACCCACGCGAGCCTGCTGGCCGCCCGGGACGCCGCACCGGCCGCCGGGGAGCAGCGATGACCAGCCGTACCCTGGCGGTGGTCTCGGCCGGTCTCGGCCAGCCGTCGTCGACCCGCCTGCTCGCCGACCAGCTCGCCGCGGCCGCCCGCGGCGAGCTGGCCGGCCGCGGCGCCACTGTGGAACTGCGCGTGGTGGAGCTGCGCGAGCACGCCCACGACGTGGTCAACCATCTGCTCACCGGCTTCGCACCGGCCGGGCTGCGGCTGATGCTCGACGAGGTGGCGGCCGCCGACGGGATGATCGCGGTGACGCCGATCTTCAACGCGTCCTACAACGGGCTGTTCAAGTCGTTCTTCGACGTGGTCGACCGCGACGCGCTCGCCGGCAAGCCGGTGCTGATCGGGGCGACCGGCGGCACCGCCCGGCACTCGCTGGCGCTGGAGCACGCGGTCCGGCCGATGTTCACGTACCTGCGGGCGGCGACGCTGCCCACTGCGGTCTTCGCCGCGCCCGAGGACTGGGCCGGCGACGACGGCGACAGTGCGCTGCGGTCCCGGATCCGCCGGGCCGCGGCCGAACTGGCCGAGCAGGTGGACCGCCGCCCGCCCGCGACCGGCCCGGCCGACCCGTTCGCGCTCACCACCGACTTCGCCGACCTGCTCGCCGGCCGCGACCCGTCCTGACGCCGGGCGGTGCGGTGCGGAGGCGACACCGCTACCGGGCGTGGCCGTCGCCGGCGAACCACGCCGGAGAACTCGTTATGACTGAGAGGCATATTTATGCCTCTCAGTCATGACGCTTGCAAGACATCCGTCTGGCCGGGCGGCTCACCGGACCGGACCGGACCGGACCGGACCGGCCAGCCGCGCGGCGCGTCAGTCGTCGGCCGGTTCGGGCCGGTGGGCGACGAGCACCGGGCAGTGGGAGTGCTGCACCAGCGCCTGGCTGACCGAGCCGAGCAGCAGCCCGGCGAAGCCACCCCGGCCCCGGGAACCGACCACCACGAGCGACGCCTCGCCGCTCGCCTCCACGAGCGCGGTCTCCGGGGACGCGGCGGTCAGCGGCCGCTCCGTCACCCGCAGGCCGGGGTGTGCCGCCCGGACCCGGTCGGCCGCCTCGGCCAGCAACCCCGCGGCCTCGGCCTGCCCGGCGGTGGCCGCCTCCGCCGCGACCTGCGGCGCGACCGCGCCGTGCTCCGGCGACCGGACGTGCGCGAGCACCAGCTCCGCGTCGCGCCGCTCGGCCTCGTCCGCTGCCAGCTCGATCGTGTACGCGGCCGAGTCGGAGCCGTCCACGCCCACCAGGACCGGGCCGTCCACCGGGATCAGCTGCTCCTCCGGGCGGACGATGAGCACCGGGCAGTGCCCGTGCTGCGCGAGCTGCCCGCTGACCGAGCCGAGCAGCAGGCCGGCGAAGCCGCCCACGCCCCGGCTGCCCACCACGACCAGCTCGGCGCGGCGGGACTCCTCGACCATCGCGGCGCCCGGCCCGCCGGCGACCTGGCGTACCTGCACCCGCAGGCCCGGGTGCCGCTCGGTCAGGTCGGCGGCGACCGACTCCAGCATCTTCTCCGCCTCCCCGGTGGGCGCCGGCACCCCCAGGTCGTACGGATTGAGCGGCACGCCGTAGCCCAGCGGGTGCAGGTATCCGTGCACCAGCAGCAGTGGCCGGGAACGGGCGACGGCGGTCGCGGCGGCCAGGTCGGCGGCGGCCAGGCTGGACGGGGATCCGTCCACTCCCGCCACGACGGGTCGGTTCATCTGGTGCTTTCCCTCCGGTCGGCTCAGGCCATTGTGGCGGCACCGGCCCCGCCCGGGCCGGGGAAACAGCTCAGCGGGTCCGGTCGCCCCGGTGCCGGACGACGGCGAGCGGGCTGTGGCAGTGGTGCAGCACGGCGTGGCTGACCGAGCCGAGCAGCAGCGCACCGAGGCTACCGCGCCCGTGCGCGCCGACCACCGTCAGCTGCGCCCCGACGGACTCCTCGACCAGTACCCGGGACGGGGTGGCGGCGCCGACCAGCTTCGGCCGTACCGTGACCTCCGGGTAGCGCTCGGCCCAGCCGGCGACCGCCTCGGCCAGCACCCGCTGCTCGTCGGCGCGCAGCTCCCGTGGGTCGTACGCCAGCGGTACGACGTCGCCGAACGCCTCCCGGTAGGTCACCGGCTGCGGGTAGAGCCACGTGTGCACCACGACGAGTTCGGCGCCGCGCGCCGCGGCCTCGGCGAACGCGAACCCGACCGCCTCGGCGGACAGCGCCGAACCGTCCACGCCGACCACCACCGGGCCGTCGGCGCGGGCCTCGCCCCGGACGACGAGCACCGGGCAGTCCGCGCGGGCGGAGAGCTGCACCGCGGCGGAGCCGACCAGGAGCTCGGCGAAGCCGCCCAGTCCCCGGTGACCGAGCACGAGCAGCGCGGCGTCGCGGCTCTCCCGCAGCAGCACCGCGACCGGCCCGCCGTCGACCACCGCGCCGGTCACCGCCAGGTCCGCGTCGACCTTGCGGGCCTCGTCCACCGCCTCCTCGACCAGCTTCTCGGCCTCCTGCCGCAGCTCGATGTCGGGCAGCACCGGGGCGACCATGCCCAGCGGCGTGCCGACCAGCGGCCACAGGAACGCGTTCACCACCCGCAGCGGCCGGTGCCGCAGCACCGCCTCGCGTGCGGCCAGCCGTACCGCGTCCAGCGCGGACGGAGAGCCGTCCACGCCCACCACGACGGGGGCACCGGTTCTGTCGGTCATCGCGTCCTCCTTCGGTTCCCCCTCAGCCTGCGCCGACGGCCCGCACCTGGGCAGAGTCGATCCGCCCGGCCCGGCCGGGACCATCGGCCCCTACCGGCCGGGGCGGTGGCGAGGTGGAATGGGACCAGTGCTCCCCTCCTGTCGACCCTGGAGGCGTGATGACCCCGCTGGAGATGCTCCGCGTCCACCCGTTCCTGGCCGGGCTGCCCGACGAGTGGCTGCCCCGGCTCACCGGGTACGCCCGGCCGGTGGTCTGGCACCCCGGGCACCGGCTGTTCCGCGCAGGCGCGCCGGCCGACCGGTTCTGGCTGGTGCGCGGCGGCCAGGTGGCGCTGGACTTCCCGGTGCCGGGGCGCGGAGACGTGGGCATCGAGACGATCGGGCCGGGCGGCGTGCTCGGCTGGTCCTGGCTGTTCCCGCCGTACCGCTGGCAGTTCGGCGCGGTCGCCACCCAGCGCAGCACCGCTGTCGAGCTCGACGCCGACGGGGTACGCCGGCTGATGGAGTCCGATGACACGCTCGGCCGTCAGCTCACCGCCCGCTTCATGAGCGTGGTGGTGGACCGCCTCCAGGCGTCCCGGGTCCGGCTGCTCGACCTGTACGGCTATCCGACCGCGGCGGCGAGCTAGGGCTCGACGCTCGCGGACGACGCGGCGGCGGACCGATCAGGTGACGGTGAGACCGCGGGCGGCGAACTGGCCGCGTACCCGGGTCAGCAGCGCGGCATCGGGCGGCTCGGTGTCAGCCAGCGGGAAGGTCAGGCCCAGCTCGGCGTACTTGTGCGCGCCGAGCCGGTGGAACGGCAGCACCTCGACGCGCTGCACCGTGGCCAGCCCGGCCGCCACGTCGGCCACCCGCTCCACCTCGTCGGCCGCGTCGGTCAGGCCGGGCACCAGCACGTACCGGATCCAGATCGGCGTACCCCGGTCGGCCAGCCGTTGCGCGAAGCGCAGCGTCGGGGCGAGCCGCCCGGTGCCGGTGACCCGGCGGTACGTCTGCGGGTTACCCGCCTTGACGTCGAGCAGCACCAGGTCGGTGGCGTCCAGCAGCGCGTCGTCGGCGCGGACGCCGAGGAGACCGGAGGTGTCCAGCGCGGTGTGCAGGCCGAGGTCGTGGCAGCGGCGCAGCAGTTCGCCGGTGAACGCCGGTTGCAGCAGCGGCTCCCCGCCGCTGACGGTGACGCCGCCGCCCGCCACCTGGATGAACCGGCGGTACCGGGTGGCGAGCGCGACCATCTCGTCCACCGTGCGGCGGCGGCCGCTGCGGCCGTACCAGGTGTCCGGGCTGTGGCAGTAGCGGCAGCGCAGCGGGCAGCCGGCCAGGAAGACCACGAACCGGGTGCCCGGCCCGTCCACCCCGACCGACGTGTCCCAGGAGTGCACCGCCCCGGTGACGCACCCCGGCGCCGCGGCAGTGACCTGCGGCGGCGCGGGCGGGCGGCCGGTCACAGCGACCCGTGGAAGGTCCGCGACACCACGTCGCGCTGCTGCTCCGGCGTGAGCCGGACGAAGTTCACCGCGTATCCGGAGACCCGGACGGTGAGCTGCGGGTACCGCTCCGGGTGCGCCATCGCGTCCAGCAGCGTGGCCCGGTCCAGCACGTTGACGTTGAGGTGGAACCCACCGGCGTCGGCGTAGCCGTCGAGCACCCCGGCCAGGTTGGCGATCCGCTCGTCGCGGGTGTGGCCGAGCCCGTCCGGCGTGACGGTGCCGGTCAGCGAGATGCCGTCGCGGGCCGCGTCGTACGGCAGCTTCGCCACCGACAGCGCCGACGCGACCAGGCCGTGCGTGTCCCGCCCGTTCATCGGGTTCGCCCCCGGCGCGAACGGCTCACCGGCGCGCCGCCCGTCCGGCGTGTTGCCGGTGTGCCTGCCGTACACCACGTTCGAGGTGATGGTGAGCACCGACATGGTCAGCTCCGCGTCGCGGTACGTGCGCTGCCGGCGCAGCTTCTCCGCGAACGTCTCGACCAGCCACACCGCGATCTCGTCGGCCCGGTCGTCGTCGTTGCCGTATGTCGGGAAGTCGCCCTCGGCCGCGTAGTCGACCGCCAGTCCGGACTCGTCGCGCAGCACCTTCACCCGGCCGTACCGGATGGCGGACAGGCTGTCCACGGCGACCGACAGCCCGGCGACGCCGGTGGCCATGAACCGGCGCACCGGGTGGTCGTGCAGCGCCATCTCCAGCCGCTCGTACGCGTACCTGTCGTGCTGGTGGTGGATCACGTTCAGCGCGTCCACGTACGTCTGCGCCAGCCAGTCCAGCGTCCGGTCGTACGCGGACAGCACCTCGTCGTAGTCGAGCGTCTCGCCGCCGACCGGCGCGGCCGGCGGGGCCACCTGCGCGCCGGTCAGCTCGTCCCGGCCGCCGTTGATCGCATACAGCAGCGCCTTCGCGAGGTTCACCCGGGCACCGAAGAACTGCATGTCCCGGCCGACCCGCATGGCCGACACGCAGCAGGCGATCGCGGTGTCGTCGTCGTACGCCGGACGGATCAGCTCGTCGTTCTCGTACTGGATGGCGCTGGTGTCCAGCGACACCTGGGCGCAGAACCGCTTGAACCCCTCCGGCAGGCGGGGCGACCAGAGCACTGTGAGGTTCGGCTCCGGCGCCGGGCCGAGGTTGTAGAGCGTCTGGAGGTAGCGGAACGTGGTGCGGGTGACCAGCGGGCGGCCGTCCGCGCCCATCCCGCCGAGCGACTCGGTGACCCAGGTCGGGTCGCCGGAGAACAGCTGGTCGTACTCGGGGGTGCGCAGGAAGCGGATGATCCGCAGCTTGATCACGAAGTCGTCGATCAGCTCCTGCGCGCCGCTCTCGTCCAGCCGCCCCTCGGCGACGTCCCGCCGCAGGTAGGCGTCGACGAACCCGGCGGTGCGGCCCAGCGACATCGCGGCGCCGTTCTGCTCCTTGGTGGCGGCCAGGTAGGCGAAGTAGAGCCACTGGATCGCCTGCGCGCCGGTCGCGGCCGGGCGGGAGATGTCGAAGCCGTACGAGGCTGCCATCTCCTTCAGCTCACCGAGCGCGCGGATCTGCTCGGCCAGTTCCTCCCGGTCGCGGATCACGTCGTCGGTGCTGCGCCGGTCGTCGAGCGCGGCCTTGAGCGTCCGGCGCTCCTCGACCAGCCGGTCCACGCCGTACAGCGCCACCCGGCGGTAGTCGCCGATGATCCGCCCGCGCCCGTACGCGTCGGGCAGACCGGTGATGACGTGCGACCGCCGTGCCGCGAGCACGCTCTCCGGGTACGCGTCGAACACCGCGTCGTTGTGGGTGCGGCGATACCGGGTGAAGATCTCGTGCACACGCGGGTCCGGCTCACGCCCGTACGCGCGCAACGCCGTCTCCACCATCCGCAGCCCGCCGGCCGGCATGATCGCCCGCCGCAGCGGCGCGTCGGTCTGCAACCCGACGATCAGCTCCCGCTCCCGGTCGATGTAGCCGGGTGCGTGCGAGGTGATCGCCGACGGGGTGGCCGCGTCGACGTCGTACACGCCGCGCCGCCGCTCCTCGCCGAACATCTCCCGCAGCCGGTCCCACACGGCGAGCGTGCGCGGCGTCGGCCCGGCGAGGAACGACGCGTCCCCGGTGTACGGCTCGTGGTTGTGGCGGACGAAGTCGGCCACGTCGACTGTCTCCTGCCACGCTCCGGCGTGGAATCCGCGCCAGGGGGCCAGGGGTTCGGTGGCGGTCATGTCGGTCCCTCTCCGGACGTCGGCGGGCCCCGGTCCACGCGGGGTGCGGGGACCGGGGGCGGGGGTCAGGGCTGGAGCACGAGCCGGGCGGCGACCCGGCCGGCGAGGACGTCGTCCACCGCGTCGTTGATGTCGTCCAGCTTGCGGGTCTCGTAGACGACCTGGGTGCGGCCGGCGGCGTGCAGCGCGAAGACCTCGGCCAGGTCGGCGCGGGTGCCGACGATCGAGCCGAGCACCGTGATGCCCTTGAGCACCGTCTCGAAGACGGGCAGGGTGATCGCGTTGTCGGCGGGCAGCGACACCAGCACCAGCCGGCCGCCGCGGCGCAACGAGCGGTGCGCCTGCTCGATCACCCGGGGGCTCGCGGCGAGCACGATCGCCACGTCCACGCCGCCCAGGGCGGTGATCCGCTCGACCGGGTCGGTGGTGGCGGCGTCGACCGTGTGGGCGGCGCCCAGCGACGTGGCCAGCTCCAGCTTCTCGGCGGTCACGTCCACCGCCACCGTCTCGGCGCCGAAGATCTGCGCGTACTGCTGGGCGAGGTGGCCCAGCCCGCCGATGCCGAAGATCGCGACCCGCTCGCCCGGCCGCACCCCGGCGACCTTGACGGCCTTGTACGTGGTGACGCCCGCACAGGTCAGCGGCGCGGCCTCGAACGGGTCCACGCCGTCGGGGACGCGGACCGCGTAGCGGGCGGCGGCCACCGCGTACTCGGCGTGCGCGCCGTCGATGCCGTAGCCGGTGTTGCGCTGCGACTCGCACAGCGTCTCCCAGCCGGTCACGCAGTACGCGCAGGTGCCGCAGGCCCAGCCGAGCCAGGGCAGCGCGACCCGGTCGCCGACGGCGTGCTCGGTGACACCGGGGCCGACCTTCTCGACCAGGCCGACACCCTCGTGGCCGGGCACGAACGGCGGTGTGGGCTTCACCGGCCACTCGCCGCGGGCGGCGTGGATGTCGGTGTGGCAGAGTCCGCTGGCTTCGATGCGGACCAGGATCTCGCCGGGACCGGCCTCCGGCACGGGACGCTCGGCGATCTCCATCGGACGGTCGAACGCGGTGACGACACTGGCGCGCATCGGGGGCCTCCCTCGGTCTCGTTCTCACTGTCAGCCTCGTCCTCCCGGGCGCTGCCGGGCAGGGGCGCAGGACCGCGGTGACCCGGGACCAACGGCCCCCTCCGGGGCGGGTGGGGGAACGGCGGTACGGCCGCCGGTGACGTACCGGCGGCCGTACCCCCTGGGTGGTCAGCGGTCGACGACCAGGCGGCGAGCCCGCAGCAGGCGCGCCCACCAGGGCCGGTCGTCCGGGCGCAGCCGCGGCGCCGGCACGCCGCGCAGGCTGACCCATCCGCCGGGCCCCATGGTGACGGTGCCGACCGACGGCGGGCGGCGCCGCGACCACACCGCCACGGCGGCGGTGAGCGCGGCCACCGCGAACGCGCCGGTGGCGGCGGCGACGAGCTGGTCGGGTTCGACCACGCGCCGGTAGCGGACCCGGCCGCCGGCCGCGACGAACACGCCGACCGGGCGGCCGTCGCGGGTCACCGGCACCAGCGCGGCGTCCCCCGGCAGCTCCAGCACCGGGCCGACCGGCCCGGCCGGGGTGGGGACGGGCGTCGCGGGCGGCGGCGCGGGCCGGGGGACCGGCGTGACAGCCGGTCCGGTCGGGTTGAAGACGGCGGTCATGGCGCTGCCCTCCTAGCGGGAGTCGGACTTCTCGGTGCGGGCCTCGACAGCGGCCCGGCCGGCGGCCAGCCGCGCCACCGGCACCCGGTACGGCGAGCAGGAGACGTAGTCGAGCCCGGCGGCGGCGAAGAACCCGATCGAGTCCGGGTCGCCGCCGTGCTCACCGCAGACCCCGACGGTCAGGTCCGGCCGGGCCGCCCGTCCCTCGGCGACGGCGAGGCGGACCAGCCGGCCCACGCCGGTGGCGTCGATGCTCTCGAACGGCGACACCGGGAAGATCCCCCGGGCCAGGTACGCGGAGAAGAACGCCCCCTCCACGTCGTCCCGGGAGAACGCCCAGGTCATCTGCGTCAGGTCGTTGGTGCCGAAGGAGAAGAAGTGCGCCTCGGCGGCGATATCGCCGGCGGTCAGCGCCGCCCGGGGCGTCTCGATCATGGTGCCGACCGGGATGTCCGGTGCGTCAGGCACCTCGGCCAGCACCCGCCGTGCCTCGTCCGCCACCGCGGCGAGTTCCCGGACGTCCCCGACCAGCGGCACCATGATCTCCGGGCACGGGTCACCGCCGGCCCGGATCCGCTGCGCGGCGGCCTCGGCCAGCGCCCGCACCTGCATCGCGAACAGGCCCGGCACCACCAGTCCGAGCCGTACGCCCCGCAGCCCCAGCATCGGGTTCGTCTCGTGCATCCGGCGCACCGCCGCCAGCAGCACGCCGTCGTGGCCCGGTTCCTCGCCGCGCGCCTGCGCGCCCGCCACCCGCGCGGTCAGCTCGGCCAGCGGAGGCAGGAACTCGTGCAGCGGCGGGTCGAGCAGCCGGACGGTGACGGGCAGCCCGTCCATCGCGGTGAGCAGCCCGAGGAAGTCGGCCCGCTGCAACGGCAGCAGCTCGTCCAGCGCCGCGCCGACCTCGGCCGGGCCGTCGGCCAGGATCAGCCGCTCGACCAGTTCCCGGCGCTCGCCGAGGAACATGTGCTCGGTGCGGCACAGCCCGATCCCGGCGGCGCCGAGCTCGCGGGCCCGGCGGGCGTCGTCCGGCGTGTCCGCGTTGGCGCGGACGCCGAGCGTGCGCACCGCGTCGGCGTGGCCGAGCAGCCGGTGCACGGCGGCGACCAGCGGGTCGGCCTCCGGCCGCAGCTCACCGGTCAGGTACCGGGCCACCGGCGACGGCTGCACCGGCACCTCGCCGAGCCAGATCCGCCCGTTGGTGCCGTCGATCGAGATCACCTCGCCGGCGCGCACCACCTGCTCGCCCACCGTGAACTCGCCGCGCTCGACGTCGATGACCAGCGCCTCGGCGCCGCACACGCAGGTCCGGCCCATGCCCCGGGCCACCACGGCGGCGTGCGAGGTCTTCCCGCCGCGCGAGGTGAGCACCCCGGCCGCGGCGATCATGCCGGGCAGGTCGTCCGGGTTGGTCTCCGGCCGGACCAGGATCACCGGTCCGTCGGCCGCCGCCGCGGCGGCCGAGTCGAACACCACCCGCCCGACCGCGGCGCCGGGCGAGGCGCCGACGCCGACCGCGAGCGGCTCGGGCGCGTCGGCGGCGTCGAAGGCCGGGAACATCAGCTGGGCGAGCTGCTCCCCGCTGACCCGGGTCAGCGCCTCGTCGGCCGTGATCACGCCCTCCTCGGCCAGCTGCGCGGCGATCACGAACGCCGCCGCCGCGGTGCGCTTGCCGACCCGCGTCTGGAGCATCCACAGCCGGCCGCGCTCGATGGTGAACTCGACGTCGCACAGGTCGCGGTAGTGCCGCTCCAGCGTCGCCATGATCTCCCGCAGCCGGTGGAAGCTCGCCGGGTCCAACCGCTCCAGCTCGGTCAGCGGCACCGTGTTGCGGATGCCCGCCACCACGTCCTCGCCCTGCGCGTCGGTCAGGTAGTCGCCGTACACGCCGGGGGCGCCGGTGGCCGGGTCGCGGGTGAACGCCACCCCGGTGCCGGAGTCCGGGCCGAGATTGCCGAACACCATCGCCATCACGTTGACGGCGGTGCCCAGGTCGTCCGGGATGCGCTCCTGCCGCCGGTAGATCCGGGCCCGCTCCGAGTGCCAGGACTCGAACACCGCGCGCACGGCCAGGAACAGCTGCTCGTGCGGGGCCTGCGGGAAGTCGTGCCCGACGTGCCGGACGAAGATCTTCTTGTACGTCTCGACCAGGTCGCGCAACTGCCCGGCGTCCGGCCCGTCCGGCCCGGCGGTGGCCCGCAGCGCGGCCAGCTCGTGCTCGAACTCCTCGGCCGGGATGCCGTGCACGGTCCGGCCGAACATCTGGATCAGCCGCCGGTACGAGTCCCAGGCGAACCGTTCGTCACCGGTGCGCTCGGCCAGCCCGGCCACCGTGGTGTCGTTGAGCCCGATGTCGAGGATCGTCTCCATCATCCCCGGCATCGAGTACCGCCCGCCGGAACGCACCGCCAGCAGCAGCGGGTCACCCGGGTCGCCCAGCCACCGGTCCAGCCGCGCCTCCACCTCCCGCAGATGCGCGCCTATCTCCTCGTACAGGCCGTCCGGCGGCGCGCCGGTGGCCAGGTACGCCCGGCAGGCGTCGGTGGTGACGGTGAACCCGGGCGGCACCGGCAACCCGAGCCGGGTCATCTCGGCGAGGTTCGCGCCCTTGCCGCCGAGCAGGCCGGCCCGGCTGCGGTCACCCTCGATGAAGTCGTAGACGTACTTCGGCATGGTCCGGCCTCCTCGACTGCGTCGTTCCACCTCCTTGGTAACCGGGCCGGCCGGCCGCGCGGCAGGGCCGGACGGGACACACACCGGGCCGGAGGTCCCGAGCGTGTCGGTGGGGCCACGTATGGTTCCGGCCGTGACCAACGAGGTGCTGCTCCGCCCGGTGCGCGACGACGACCTGCCCGCCTTCTTCGCCCACGAGCAGGATCCGCAGGCGAACTGGATGGCCGCGTTCGGCCCGACGGACCCGTCCGACCGGGCCGCGTTCGACGCGCACTGGGCGCGCATCCGCGCCGACGCGCGCATCGTCAACCGGGCCGTCACCGTCGACGGCGAGCTGGTCGGCCGGGTCGCCGCGTTCCCGGTCGGCGAGCACACCGAGGTCAGCTACTGGATCGACGCGGCGCACTGGGGGCGCGGCCACGCCACCGCGGCGCTGCGCGCGCTGCTGCGCGAGGTGCCGCACCGGCCGCTGCGCGCCCGCGCCGCCAAGGACAACGCCGCCTCGCTCGCGGTGCTGCGCAAGTGCGGCTTCGTCGTGGTCGGCGAGGACTCCGGGTACGCTCCGGCACGCGGCACCGAGGTCGAGGAGTACCTGCTGGAGCTGCCCGCCGAGGGGCCTGACCAGGCAGACCGCTAGTCTCCCCGGGTGAACTGGCTGGAAATCGCCGGCTGGGCCGGCTCCGCGCTGCTGGTCTGGTCCCTGCTGCAGACCCGGATCCTGCGGTTGCGCGCGCTCAACCTGGTCGGCTGCCTCATCCTGATCGGCTACAACACCGCCGTGCAGGTCTGGCCGATGGTCGGGCTGAACGTGGTCCTCGCCGTGATCAACGTGTGGTACCTGCGCAAGCTGCTGGCGACCCGGCACGACGAACAGACCTACCAGGTGGTCGAGGTGGGCACCGGCGACGCGTTCCTGGCGCACACGCTGCGGGTGCACGCCGCCGACATCGCCCGGTTCAACCCGGGCTTCCACTGGGATCCGGCCGCCGCCGACCGCTCGGCGTTCCTCGTGGTACGCGCCGACGAGGTGGTCGGCGTGATGCTCTCGCACGCCGAACCGGGCGGGGTGGCCCAGGTCGACCTGGACTACGTGACCCCGCCGTTCCGTGACTTCACCCCGGGGGAGTTCGTCTACCGGCGCAGCCGGCTGTTCACCGACCGGGGCTTCCGCCGGGTGGTCAGCCCGCCCGGCATGATCGCCCCCTACTACCACCGGCTCGGGTTCCGCCCCGAGGGCGGCGCGTACGTGCTCGACCTGCCGGTCCCCACCACGAGCGGGTGAACCGGGCGCCCGGCGAGCGCCGCTCAGCGATCGCACAGGATTCAGGCGCGGACCGGCGGGGCAACAGAGGGCCACGCCGACCGGATCTGCCGGCCGGCGAGTCGGCTGTCGGCCGACCCGGATCGGGCCGAGGGAGATAACCGGTCGTGCAGAGCTACTGGAGCCAGCTTGCCCTGGTCGGTGTGCTGGTGATCCTCAACGCGGCGTTCGCCGGCAGCGAGATGGCCCTGGTGTCCCTGCGTGACAGTCAGGTGCAGCGGCTGGAGCGCAGCAGCCGGGGCGGACGGACACTCGCCCGTCTCGCGAAGGAT
This sequence comes from Micromonospora sp. WMMB482, assembly GCF_019038635.1. Classification (NCBI taxonomy): domain Bacteria; kingdom Bacillati; phylum Actinomycetota; class Actinomycetes; order Micromonosporales; family Micromonosporaceae; genus Micromonospora; species Micromonospora sp. WMMB482. Next base: position 4,742,132 of record NZ_JAHOPD010000020.1, read on the forward strand.
CCGAACCGGTTCCTGGCCACGATCCAGATCGGCATCACGCTCGCCGGGTTCCTCGCCTCCGCCGCCGCCGCGGTGTCCCTGGCCAAGCCGCTCGTCCCGCTGCTGAGCGTCTTCGGCAACGCCGCCGAGACCGTCGCCATCGTCGCGGTCACCCTGGTGCTCACGTTCGTCACGCTCGTCTTCGGCGAGCTGGCCCCGAAGCGGATCGCCATGCAGTCGGCCGAGCGGTGGGCGCTGCTGGTGGCCCGCCCGCTGGACGTGCTCTCCAGCATCACCCGGCCCGCCGTCTGGCTGCTGGGCGCCACCACCGACCTGGTGGTACGCCTGTTCGGCCTGGACCCGAAGGCCGAACCGGACGAGATCGGCCCGGACGAGCTGCGCGACATCGTGGCCGGCAACCACGGCTTCACCAAGGAACAGCGCACGATCATCGCCGGTGCGGTGGAGATCGCCGACCGGCAGTTGCGCGCGGTGCTCGTACCCCGGTTGCAGGTCTTCACGCTCGACAGCGGCACCACCGCGGAGGCCGCGCGGCTCGTCCTGGCGGCGACCGGCCACTCCCGTGCGCCGGTGGTCCGCCACGGCGGCCTGGACGAGGCGGTGGGCGTCATCCACCTGCGGGACCTGGTCGGTGTCTCCGACGACCGGCCGGTCGACGAGATCGCCCGCCCGCCGATGCTGCTGCCGGACTCGCTGCCGGTGGTCGACGCGCTGCGCCAGTTCAAAGCCGAACGCCAGCACATCGCGCTCGTGGTCGACGAGCGCGGCGCGGTCGACGGGATCGTGACGCTGGAGGACATCCTGGAGGAGATCGTCGGCGAGATCTACGACGAGACCGACCGGGACCTGCGCGCCGTGCGCACCGAGGCCGACGGCACGCTGGTGCTGCCCGGCACGTTCCCGGTGCACGACCTGACCGACCTCGGCGTGGAGCTGCCGAACCGGCCGGCGGGCGACTACACCACTGTCGCCGGGCTGGTGCTGATCTGCCTCGGGCACATCCCGACGGTGGCGGGGGAGCAGGTGACGGTGGACGGCTGGGAGCTGTCGGTGGCCGGCGTCGACCAGCGGGCCATCACCGAGGTGCACGTCCGCCGTCGAGGCCGCCACGACGGCTCCCCGCAGGGCGACACCACCGACGACGCCGCCGACCCGGCCGACGCCCCCGAACTCGACGAGGCACGCCGCTGACCGGCGCCGGGCGCTCGCTTCACCGGGTGGCCGGGACTGGCTGGTGCGCCGCCGCCCGGCTCAGCGGCGCCCGGCCGGCGGGCCGAACGGGAAACCGGGCACCGGCGGGAGCAGTTGCACCGCGTCGGCGGGCAGCTGGCGGGTGCTCCGCCCGACCAGCCGGGCGATCACCCGCAGCAGCCACGGCCCGGAGGGATGCAGCTCGGGACCGATCAGCCGACTGATCACCCGGGTCCACCAGTGCCCGGCGACGATCACGTCGGTGATCCGCAGCCGGTCCGGCGGCCACCCGCCGCGCACCACCACGTCCACCACCCGGCCCAGCCGCCGCCCGCGCAGGTCGTACGCGGTGCGGCCGAGCAGCTCACCCGCTCGCACGGCCGGACCCCGGGATCCGCTCGATCAGGTGCCGGCGCAGCCACGCCTCCACCGGCGACGGCGGCAGGTCCGCCGCCGGGCAGCGCAGCCGTACCGCGCTGTCCACCCGGGCGACCTGGGACAGCGGTACGCGCAACGGCGGCACCGGAGGGTCGTCGGTGAACCGGTCCGCCACCGCCACCAGCAGCCGCCCGACCCGCCCGCCGATCCGCTCCCCGAGCGCGCCCTGCCCGGTGAGCAGGCAGTCCACGTACGGGAAACCCTCGTCGTCGACAGCGAACGCGATGTCGTCGACGCGCCCGACGAGCAGCCCGTCCACGTCGACGATCTGCCGGTCGAGCAGCCGCTTGGCGAGCTGAACCCTCATCGCCCCATCCCCGTCATGACCGCCAGTGGGATCGCCGCCACCGAGGCCGCGACGATGAGCACCAGGAACACCGCGCCGAGCAGGTTCATCCACCGCCCGTTGACCCGGTCGCCGAGATACCCGCGGTCGTTGGCGACCACCAGGATCGGCAGGTACGTCAGCGGCAGCACCACCGCGCTCAGCACCAGCATGTACTCGGTCAGCCGCACCGGGTCCACAGTCGTCATCAGCATCACCACACCGAGCAGCAGGCCGACGAGCAGCACGCTGTGGAACCGGGCCGCCTCCCGGGGGCGGACCCGTTTGCCCCACTGCCACCCGAAGTACTGCGCCGCCGCGTACGCCGCCGACAGCCCGGTCTCCAGCGCCGCGCCGAACGTCACCGCGAAGAACGCCAGCACCGCGGCGGCCAGGCCGGCGCCACCGAGCGCATTCGCCACCGGCCGCGCCACCTCGTCCAGCGTGCTCAGCGACGCCCCGGACGGGTGGTAGGCCACCGTCGCCACGGCGATCAGCGACAACGCCAGGAACCCGCCCACCGGAAAACCGATCAGCACGTTCGAACGGGCCCGCGCCAGGTCCGCCGCGCTCCACCGTTCCTCCACGCCGCCGGAGGAGAAGAAGAACACCTCGTACGGGCTGACGGTCGAGGCGAACAGCGCCACCGCCACGAACCAGTACAGCGGCCAGCCGTGCCCGGACGCGCCGACCTGCCACATGCCCTGCCCGAGTGCCGGCCAGTCGGTCGGCAGCGCCACCAGCGCGACCGCGAACACCAGCAGCGCCAGCCCGGCCAGGCCGAAGATCCGCTCCATCAGTTCGAACCGCAGCCGCCACAGCACCAGCCAGACGGCCAGCGCCGCGAGCGGCACCCAGAACAGGTGGCTCAGCCGGGTCGCCAGTTGCAGCGCCAGCGCCACCCCGCCCAGCTCCGCGGCGAGCGTGACCACCGTGACCAGCCACGACGCGGCCAGGTTGAGCAGCGCCACCCGCGGCCCGAGCCGCTCCCGGACCAGGTCGAACACCGCCCGTCCGCTCACCGCCGCGATCCGGCCGGCCATCTCCGCGTACGCGCAGATGCCGACCACCCCGACCAGCAGCACCCAGGTGTGGGCCATGCCGAACAGCGCGCCGGCCTGACTGGCCGCCACCAGGTCGCCGATGTCGACGAAGCCGCCGACCGCCGACAGCACGCCGAGCGTGGCGGCGAACAGCTTCCTCACGTCGGGCCGGGAGCGGACGTCCTCACCGAGGCGACGATATCGGCGTCAGTGCCCGGTTTCGGGCGAATGCGTCAGGCGGCGGTGAGGTTCTGCAGCCGTACCTGACCTCGGGCCACCAGCCGGCCGTCGGCGTCGGTGATCTCCACGAGCCAGAGCTGCTGGCTGCGGCCCCGGTGCACCGGCGTGCCGACAGCGGTCAGCTCGCCGTCACGCACCGCGCGCAGGAAGTCGGTCTGGTTCGACACCCCGACGACGTTGCCCTTGTCGCCCAGCCAGAGCGCGCCGCCGATGCTCGCAGCCGTCTCCACCACCGAGCAGTAGACGCCGCCGTGCTGGATCCCGTACGGCTGGTGCAGCTCCGGGCGCACCTTCCAGCGGATCACCACCCGGTCCCCGCTGACCTCGTCGAACGTCAGGCCCAGCAGGGCCACGAAGCCACCGGTCAGGTTCGGCATGTCCACCGCGGTTCCTCCTCGCGTTCGACGGCGCCGCCAGCCTAGTCGCCGCCACGTCGGCAAACCCGGTACGGGCCGGGGGTGGGAATGGGGGAGAATCGGTGACCGTGACCGACAGCAACCTCCCGCAGGGGCGGGACTCCCTGACCGACGACCTGCTGTGGCGGGGCCTGATCCAGGACTCGACCGGCCTCGACGAACTGCGCGAGCTGCTCGACGGCGGGAGCACCACCTTCTACGTGGGCTTCGACCCCACCGCGCCGAGCCTGCACATCGGCAACCTGATGCAGGTCGTCATGGCCCGCCGGCTCCAGCAGGCCGGGCACCGGCCGCTGCTGCTGGTCGGTGGCGCCACCGGGCAGATCGGCGACCCGAAGGAGAGCGCGGAGCGGACGCTGAACCCGCCCGAGGTGATCGCCGGCTGGGTGGAGCGCATCCGCGAGCAGCTCTCGCCGTTCGTCACGTACTCCGGGGAGAACGCGGCGCAACTGGTCAACAACCTGGACTGGACCGGCGAGATGTCGGTGGTCGAGTTCCTCCGGGACGTCGGCAAGCACTTCCCGGTGAACAAGATGCTCGCCCGCGAGGTGGTCAAGGCGCGGCTGGAGACGGGCATCAGCTACACCGAGTTCAGCTACCAGCTGCTCCAGGCCAACGACTACTTCGAGCTGCACCGCCGGCACGGCTGCCGGCTCCAGTACGGCGGCTCCGACCAGTGGGGCAACATCACCGCCGGGGTGGACTACATCCGGCGGCGCGGCGCGGGGCCGGTCGAGGCGTTCACGACGCCGCTGGTGACCAAGGCCGACGGCACCAAGTTCGGCAAGAGCGAGACCGGCACGGTCTGGCTCGACCCGCAGATGACCAGCCCGTACGCGTTCTACCAGTTCTGGGTCAACGCCGACGACCGGGACGTCAGCCGCTACCTGCGGTACTTCAGCTTCCGCTCCCGCGAGGAGCTGGAGGAGCTGGAGAAGGCCACAGCGGAGCGCCCGCAGGCGCGCCTGGCCCAGCGGGCGCTGGCCGAGGAGCTGACCACGCTCGTGCACGGCGAGCGGGAGATGGCGCAGGCGGTCGCCGCGAGCCAGGCGCTCTTCGGGCGGGGTTCGCTCGACGAGCTGTCCCCGGAGACGCTGCGCGCCGCGCTGACCGAGGCCGGCCTGGTGCACCTCGACGAGTTGCCGGACGTGGCCGGCCTGCTCAAGGAGTCGGGCCTGGTGCCGAGCATGAAGGAGGCCCGACGGGTGATCGCCGAGGGCGGAGCGTACGTCAACAACACCCGGATCTCCGCTGTGGACGCCACCGTTTCCGTTGACGACCTGCTCCACGGCCGGTACCTCGTCCTGCGCCGGGGGAAGCGCTCGTTCGCCGGCGTCGAACTGCGCGGATAGCCGCCTGTCGACTGTGTGACGCGGGACGCGCCCAGCGGATTTGACGATTACTCCGCTGGGCGCGTAACTTTCTCTCTGCCAGCGCGGAACGGACGAAACAGGGCGAAAGACCTGAAGGCCGGAGCGCAGGACCTGAGAACCGGGTGGTGCCCCGGATTCGCCGGGAGGCGGATTTGGCGAGGCGGAACCGACCGGGTAAGGTAGTCGACCGGCAGGGATGCGGACGAGCCAGTGGGAAACCACGGGCGGCCGGCCTGCCGAATTCCTCGGAACGACCGGCGGGAGTCGGTCGGATCGGGGTGCCCGGTAAAAGGGTGATGCACGACAAACCGGGAAACACCGGTTTGACACGGCAGAAACCACC
>NZ_JAHOPD010000020.1:4750000-6851653 GCF_019038635.1 Micromonospora sp. WMMB482
TTGGAGAAGTTACAAAGCCAGTGGTTAGTCGAACAGTCTGGAATGGCTGACCGTAGACGGTGATAGTCCGGTAGGTGAAAGTCGCTGGTCTTCTGTGGGTGTTCCCGAGTAGCGGCGGACTCCTGAAATCTGCCGTGAATCTGCCAGGACCACCTGGTAAGCCTAAATACTTCCTGGTGACCGATAGCGGACGAGTACCGTGAGGGAATGGTGAAAAGTACCCCGGGAGGGGAGTGAAATAGTACCTGAAACCGTTCGCCTACAATCCGTCGGAGCCTTGCGGGGTGACGGCGTGCCTTTTGAAGAATGAGCCTGCGAGTTAGTGGCATGTGGCGAGGTTAACCCGTGTGGGGGAGCCGTAGCGAAAGCGAGTCTGAATAGGGCGTTTGAGTCGCATGCTCTAGACCCGAAGCGGAGTGATCTAGCCATGGGCAGGCTGAAGCGCGGGTAAGACCGCGTGGAGGGCCGAACCCACCAACGTTGAAAAGTTGGGGGATGACCTGTGGTTAGGGGTGAAAGGCCAATCAAACTCCGTGATAGCTGGTTCTCCCCGAAATGCATTTAGGTGCAGCGTCGCGTGTTTCTTGCCGGAGGTAGAGCACTGGATGGTCTAGGGGGCCCACAAGCTTACCGAAATCAGCCAAACTCCGAATGCCGGTAAGTGAGAGCGCGGCAGTGAGACTGCGGGGGATAAGCTTCGTAGTCGAGAGGGAAACAGCCCAGATCACCAGCTAAGGCCCCTAAGCGTGTGCTAAGTGGAAAAGGATGTGGGGTCGCATAGACAACCAGGAGGTTGGCTTAGAAGCAGCCACCCTTTAAAGAGTGCGTAATAGCTCACTGGTCAAGTGGTTCCGCGCCGACAATGTAGCGGGGCTCAAGCACACCGCCGAAGCTGTGGCATTCACACAATAACTTCGCCTGGCCTTGATGCCAGGTGCAGGTGTGTGGGTGGGTAGGGGAGCGTCGTGCCGGGGGTGAAGCAGCGGGGTGACCCAGTTGTGGACGCGGCACGAGTGAGAATGCAGGCATGAGTAGCGAAAGAAGGGTGAGAAACCCTTCCGCCGGATGACCAAGGGTTCCAGGGCCAGGCTAATCCGCCCTGGGTGAGTCGGGACCTAAGGCGAGGCCGAGAGGCGTAGTCGATGGACAACGGGTTGATATTCCCGTACCCGCGAAAGAGCGACCCTGACGAACCTCGTTGTGCTAACCACCCGAACCGCCGGAGGTCTTCGGACCGATGGTGGGGAGCGTGGGAACCTGACGGGTAGTAGTCAAGCGATGGGGTGACGCAGGAAGGTAGCTGATCCCGGCCGGTGGTTGTGCCGGGGTAAGCGTGTAGGCCGGCGTGTAGGCAAATCCGCACGCCATTGAGGCTGAGACGTGATGCCGAGCCGATTCAGGTGAAGTCAGTGATCCTATGCTGCCGAGAAAAGCCTCTAGCGAGTTCTGAGCGGCCCGTACCCCAAACCGACACAGGTGGTCAGGTAGAGAATACCGAGGCGATCGGGCGAACTGTGGTTAAGGAACTCGGCAAATTGCCCCCGTAACTTAGGGAGAAGGGGGGCCGGAGACGTGAAGCCCCGCGCGGGTGGAGCGTTGTATGGCCGCAGAGAGCAGGGGGAAGCGACTGTTTACTAAAAACACAGGTCCATGCGAAGAAGTAATTCGATGTATATGGACTGACGCCTGCCCGGTGCTGGAACGTTAAGGGGACCTGTTAGCCCGCAAGGGCGAAGCGGAGAACTTAAGCGCCAGTAAACGGCGGTGGTAACTATAACCATCCTAAGGTAGCGAAATTCCTTGTCGGGTAAGTTCCGACCTGCACGAATGGCGTAACGACTTCCCCACTGTCTCAACCACAGGCCCGGCGAAATTGCAGTACGAGTAAAGATGCTCGTTACGCGCGGCAGGACGGAAAGACCCCGGGACCTTTACTATAGCTTGACATTGGTATCTGAATTAGCTTGTGTAGGATAGGTGGGAGCCGGTGAAGTCCATACGCCAGTATGGGTGGAGGCAATCTTGAAATACCACTCTGGTTGATTTGGGTATCTAACTTCGGACCGTTATCCGGTTCAGGGACAGTGTCTGGTGGGTAGTTTAACTGGGGCGGTTGCCTCCTAAAGGGTAACGGAGGCGCCCAAAGGTTCCCTCAGCCTGGTTGGCAATCAGGTGTTGAGTGCAAGTGCACAAGGGAGCTTGACTGTGAGACTGACAGGTCGAGCAGGGACGAAAGTCGGGACTAGTGATCCGGCACTGGCATGTGGAAGCGGTGTCGCTCAACGGATAAAAGGTACCCCGGGGATAACAGGCTGATCTTCCCCAAGAGTCCATATCGACGGGATGGTTTGGCACCTCGATGTCGGCTCGTCGCATCCTGGGGCTGTAGCAGGTCCCAAGGGTTGGGCTGTTCGCCCATTAAAGCGGTACGCGAGCTGGGTTTAGAACGTCGTGAGACAGTTCGGTCCCTATCCGCCGTGCGCGTAGGATACTTGAGAAGGGCTGTCCCTAGTACGAGAGGACCGGGACGGACGAACCTCTGGTGTGCCAGTTGTCCCGCCAGGGGCACGGCTGGTTAGCTACGTTCGGAAGGGATAACCGCTGAAAGCATCTAAGCGGGAAGCTCGCTTCAAGATGAGGTATCCCACCCACATTGTGGGGTAAGGCCCCCAGCTAGACGACTGGGTTGATAGGCCGGAAATGTAAGCCCGGTAACGGGTTCAGTTGACCGGTACTAATAGGCCGAGGACTTGACTACCAAGCTGCTACGCGTCCACTGTGCAACTCTGAACAAACCACCACCCACCGATGGGTTGGTTGACATGTTCATAGAGTTACGGCGGTCATGGCGGAGGGGAAACGCCCGGCAACATTCCGAACCCGGAAGCTAAGCCCTCCAGCGCCGATGGTACTGCACTCGGGAGGGTGTGGGAGAGTAGGACACCGCCGGACAATCTTCCAGTCGAGGGCCGCCCCAGCAGGGGCGGCCCTCGACTGCGTTAGCGTTCTCGGCGGAAACGCCATCAGGAAGGATGTACCCGTGAGCTCAGGACCCCAGGGCGGGGACCGCCCCCGTCGTTACGAGGATCGCGCCGACCGCGGCCAGGGGCGTGGTGACGCCGGCCGCGACGGTCGTCGCGATGACCGTCCCTCGTACCGGGGCGGCCGCGACGACCGCCCGGGCGGCTTCCGTGGTGGCGACCGTGACAGTGGCGCCCGCGGTGGCGACCGCCGGGAGGGCGGCTTCCGCGGTGGTGACCGCCGCGAGGGCGGCTTCCGTGGTGGCGACCGTGACAGTGGCGCCCGCGGTGGCGACCGCCGGGAGGGCGGTTTCGGCGGTGGTGACCGCCGCGAGGGCGGCTTCCGGAGTGGAAACCGTCCGGGCGGCGACCGTCGCGAAGGCGGTTTCCGGGGCGGCGACCGCGAGGGCGGTTTCCGCGGCGGCGACCGCCGTGAAGGTGGCACCCGTGACGGTGGTTTCCGGGGCGGCGACCGCCGTGAGGGCGGTTTCCGCGGCGGCGATCGTCGTGAAGGCGGCGCCCGTGACGGCGGCTACCGCGGCGGTGACCGCCGTGAGGGCGGCGGGTTCGCCGGTGGCGATCGCCGTGAGGGCGGTTTCCGGGGCGGCGATCGTCGCGAGGGCGGCTTCCGGGGTGGCGACCGCGAGGGTGGCTTCCGCAGCGGGAGTCGCGACGGCGGTGACCGCCGCGAGGGTGGCTTCCGTGGCGGTGACCGGGACGGCGGTTTCCGTGGCGGTGATCGTCGTGAGGGTGGTTTCCGGGGCGGTGACCGCGAGGGTGGTTTCCGTGGCGGTGATCGTCGTGAGGGTGGTTTCCATGGTGGTGACCGCGAGGGTGGTTTCCGTGGCGGTGACCGTCGTGAGGGTGGTTTCCGTGGTGGTGACCGTCGTGAGGGTGGTTTCCGTGGTGGTGACCGTCGTGAGGGTGGTTTCCGTGGCGGCGATCGTCGTGAGGGTGGTTTCCGTGGCGGCGATCGTGACGGCGGTTTCCGCGGCGGCGACCGTCGCGAGGGTGGTTTCCGCGGTGGCGATCGTCGTGAGGGCGGTTTCCGTGGTGGTGACCGGGACGGCAGTTTCCGTGGCGGTGAGCGTCGTGAGGGCGGTTTCCGGGGTGGCGACCGCGAGGGCGGTTTCCGTGGCGGGGACCGTCGTGAGGGTGGTTTCCGTGGCGGCGATCGTGACGGTGGCGCCCGTGGCGGTGAGCGTCGTGAGGGCGGGTTCCGCGGTGGCGACCGTGACGGTGGCGCCCGTGGCGGGGACCGTCGTGAAGGTGGTTACCAGGGCGGCGACAACCGCCGGGAGAGCTTCGCGGGTGGTGGCGACCGCCGTGAGGGCGGTTTCCGCGGCGGCGACCGCGACCGTGGCTTCCGGCGCGACGACCGTCGCGACGACCGGCGGCCGGGCGGCTTCCGGGGCGAGCGGGACGGTGAACGCCGCGGCTACGGCGACCGGCCGGGCGGCGACGACCGTCGGACCGGCAACTACGGCCCGCAGCGGGAGCGCCGGGACGAGCGCGGCGAGGGGCGTACCGGTGAGGCACCGGAGCTGCCCGACGACGTCGTCGCGAGCGACCTCGACTCGGCCGTCCGGGCGGAGCTGCTCTCCCTCGCCAAGCCGGTGGCGGAGACGGTCGCCCGGCACCTGGTCGCGACCGGTCTGCTGATCGACGAGGACCCGGCGCTGGCGCTGGCACACGCCATGGCGGCCCGCCGGCTCGCCTCGCGGATCGCCGCCGTGCGGGAGGCCGTCGGTCTGGCCGCGTACCACGCGGGCGAGTGGCAGACCGCCATCGCCGAACTGCGGACGTACCACCGGATGACCGGCCTGCAGAGCCACCTGGCGGTGCTGGCCGACTGCGAGCGGGCGCTGGGCCGGCCGGAGCGGGCCATCGACCTGTTCCGCGGCGCGGACCGGGACAAGCTCGACCAGGCCGTCGCGATCGAGCTTCTGATCGTGGCCGCCGGGGCGCGCGGTGACCTCGGGCAGAAGGACGCCGCGGTGGCGATGCTCCAGGTCCGCGAGCTGACCGGCGACTCGGCCGAGCCGTGGGCGGCGCGGCTGCGCTACGCGTACGCGGACGCCCTGCTGGCGGTGGACCGGCGCGAGGAGGCACGGGAGTGGTTCTCCCGGGCCGCCGACGTCGACTCCGAGGGGGAGACCGACGCCGCCGAGCGGCTGCTGGAGCTGGACGGCGTGGTCATCGAGGGCGACGACGAGCCGGAGGACGACACGGACGCGTCCGAGCCGTCGGCCGAGGCCGCCGGCGACGACCTCGACGACGATGAGGACGAGGACGAGGACGGCGACGATGACGATGACGAGGACGACCGCGAGGATGACGCGCGGCTGAGCGGCGGCGACGTCACCTCGGGCGCCGGCGGGGACGCGGCACGGGCCGACGACGAGCTGACCGACGCCGAGGCCGGCTCGCTCGCCGCCGGCACCGCCACCACCCCGGCCTTCGTCCCGGCGAACGAGGAACCGGCCACCACCGCGGCTGCCGAGGCAGCGGACGCCACCCCGGCGGACGAGGCCGACCGGCCCGCGCCGGGTGACGTCGCGGGCGGAGAGGGCGAGGCGGCGGAGCGCCGATGACCGGGTACGCCGGTGACACCGCCTCCGGCGCGGATCGGGGAGAACCCGGCCGCGCCGGGGCGGGCGGTCCGCTGGCCGAGGCGTACTCGCTCGTGGTCTTCGACCTGGACGGCGTCATCTATCTGATCGACCGGCCCATTCCCGGCGCGGTCGATGCGGTCGGCCGGCTGCACGCCGAGGGGCGCGCGGTCGCGTACGCGACGAACAACGCCTCCCGCCGCTCCGGCGAGGTTGCCGACCTGCTCACCCGCATGGGCGTGCCGGCGCAGCCGGCGGAGGTGCTCACCTCCGCGGCGGCTACGGCCGAGCTGCTCCGCGACCGGCTGCCCGAGGGCGCACCAGTGCTCGTGGTCGGCGCGGAGGCGCTGCGCGCCGAGCTGCGCGCGGTGGGCCTGCGGCCGGTGTCCACAGCTGACGAGGAGCCCGCCGCCGTGGCCCAGGGCTACGGCCCGCAGGTCGGCTGGTCCGATCTGGCCGAGGCGTCCCTGGCGGTCCGGGCGGGCGCGCCCTGGTACGCCACGAACACGGACCGCACGCTGCCCAGCCCGCGCGGCCCGCTGCCGGGCAACGGCTCACTCGTCGCGGTGCTGCGGACCGCGCTCGGCCGTGACCCGGACGTGGTGGTGGGCAAGCCGGAGCCGGCGCTGTTCACCACCGCCGCGCGGCGGGCCGGGACCGGGCGCACGCTCGTGGTGGGCGACCGGCTGGACACCGACATCGAGGGTGCCCGCCGGGCCGGACTGGACAGCCTGCTGGTGCTCACCGGCGTCAGCGACGCCGCCGAGCTGCTGGCCGCACCCGAGGAGCGCCGCCCCGCGTACGTCTCGTTCGACCTGGCGGGCCTGTTCGACCCGGCCGCCGTGGTGGCGGTGCCGGGCCGGGCCGCAGACGGCGGCTGGTCGGTGACGGAGGCCGGCGCGGACCTCGTGCTCGACGGCGCGGGACCGCCCCTGGAGGCGTTGGCGGCGCTCTGCGAGGTGGCCTGGTCGACGGCGGCCGGGCCGCGCGTACGGGCGCAGTCCCCGGCGGCGGAGGAGGCCCTCGCCGCGTTCGGTCTCGACGACTGAGGCAGCCGGGCCGCTCAGAGCAGCTTGCGGAGCTTCATCAGGTCGAACGGATTCGCCTTGATCGAGACCCGCCGGGAGGCCACCGCCGACATGACGTCGAGCCGGCCGTCCACCAGCGCGACGAGGTCGTCGCTGCCGGTGCTCAGCGCGATCTTCGCCTTCGGGTCGTCGCCGTCGGCCAGGTCGACCAGCCGGCCACCCTCCAGCCGCCCGTGGAACGCCGTGCCGAGGTCGGTGATCCGGCAGGCCAGGGTGCGGTCGAGGTCGATGCGCCCCTGTGCCTCGGCGTTGCGGTCCAGCCGCGCGGCCAGGTCCTGCAACGCCTGCCGGCACTCGTCCACGCTGGCCACATCGTCTCCTCACCACGAACCACGCCGTTCCCGGCACCGTACCGCAATGGGGCGTCCGGGGTGCCCGGTAGCGTGGCACCTGCACACCTCGCCCCGCGGAAGGACTCAGGCATGCAGGACGCGTGGCGCGCCTACCTCGAGCTGGCCATGGGCCTGACGGAGGCGCCCCGGAAGAAGGCACAGGACGCGGTCATGCGCGTCGTCGGCCAGGGCGGCGCGACCGCCGCCCAGCTCCAGACGCTCGCCGAGGAACTGGTCGCGACCGGCCTGGCGAACCGGGAGTCGCTGACCAAGCTGGTCCGCTTCGAGGTGGACCGGGCGCTGGGTGCGGTCGGGCTGGCCACCGCCGACGAGGTCGCCGAGCTGACCCGCCGGGTGCACGACCTGGAGCGGCAGCTGCGCGAGGCGCGCGGCCACCTCGGACCGGGCGACACGCCGTCCACCGGATCGTCCGAGCCCGCCACCGCACCGGCCGGGGCCGCCGCCGCCTCGCCGCGGACCGAGCCGTCCGAGCCAGCGGACGCCGATTCGCCGAAGCCGGGGCCGCCCGCGCCGGAGCCGTCGACGACCGGATCGTCCGCCGCCGAAGCCCCGGCGACCACGCCGGCGAAGGCCCCCGCGACGACGCCGACGAAGGCGCTGGCAAAGAAGACGGTGGCCAAGAAGGCGATCGCGAAGAAGCCGCCGGCCACCGTGGCCCGTACCCCTGCCGACGACTCGCCCGCCGCGCCCGCCCGGCCGGCGAAGAAGGCCACCGGGCGCCGGGCGGCCGGCTCGTGACCGCGCCCCGGCCCGGCCCGCCGCCGGGTCCGCGGCCCGGACCGCCCCCGGGGGTACGCCCCGCGCCGGTCGAGGAGGTCGGCGAGGCGCGGCACCCGGCGGTCGACGCCGCCGTGCTCGGCATGGCCAACGCCGAGGCGCTCCCCCCGGCCGACCAGATCGCCCAGTACGAGGCGGCGTACGAGACGCTGCGCGAGACCCTCGCCACCATCGACCAGGCCTGAGCAGAGGCGGAGAGACACCTGATGGCTCGTCGTACCCGGCTGGACGCCGAACTGGTCCGGCGCGGGCTGGCCCGCTCCCGGGAGCAGGCCGCCGCGCTCGTGGAGGCCGGTCGCGTCCAGCTGCGCGGAGTGCAGGCGCGCAAGGCCGCGGCGATGGTCGACCCGGCCGACCCGCTGCTGGTCACCGGCGAGGATCCGGCGCAGGAGTACGTCTCCCGGGGTGGCCACAAGCTGGCCGGAGCGCTCGCTGCGTTCGCCCCCGGCGGGCTGACGGTGGCCGGCCGGCGCTGCCTGGACGCGGGCGCGTCGACAGGCGGGTTCACCGACGTGCTGCTGCGCGGCGGCGCCGCCGAGGTGGTCGCCGTGGACGTCGGCTACGGGCAGCTCGCCTGGTCGCTGCGTACCGACGAGCGGGTGCGGGTGTTCGAGCGCACGAACGTGCGTACCCTCACGCCGGAGGCGATCGGTGGCCCGGTCGACCTGACGGTGGCCGACCTGTCGTTCATCTCACTGCGGCTGGTGCTGCCCGCGCTGGCCGCGTGCACCGGGCCCGGCGGTGACCTGGCGCTGATGGTCAAGCCGCAGTTCGAGGTCGGCAAGGAGCGGGTCGGTGCCGGCGGTGTGGTCCGCGACCCGGCGCTGCGGGCCGAGGCGGTGCTCGACGTGGCCGCGGCCGCCGCCGCGCTGGGCCTCGGCCTGGCCGGCGTGGCGGCCAGCCCGCTGCCCGGGCCGAGCGGCAACGTCGAGTTCTTCGTATGGTTGCGCGGGGGCGCGCCCGCCGCGGATCCGGAGCGGGTCCGCGCGGTGGTGGCCGCCGGCCCGCAGGGCGCCGCCGCGACGGCGGCCACGACCGAGGAGGTGTCCGGGTGAGCCGTACCGCGCTGCTGGTCACGCACACCGGCCGTCGACGCAGCACGGAGCACGCCCGCGCGGTGGCCGCCGACCTGATCGCCGCCGGGTTCGAGGTGCGGGTGGTGGCCGAGGAGGCCGACGACCTGGACCTGCCGGGCGTGGTGCCGGTGACCGGCCCGGAGGCCGCCGAGGGCGCCGAGATCGTGTTCGCGCTCGGCGGGGACGGCACGTTCCTGCGCGCCGCCGAGCTGGCCCGCCCGGCCAAGGTGCCGCTGCTCGGCATCAACCTGGGCAAGGTCGGCTTCCTCGCCGAGGCCGAGATCGACGACCTGGACACCGCCGTGCGGGACGTGGTCGACCGCAACTACACGGTGGACGAACGGCTCACCCTCGACGTCACCGCCGAGTTCGAGGGCGGGCCGACCATCGAGTCGTGGGCGCTCAACGAGATCAGCGTGGAGAAGGGCGAACGCGCCCAGATGCTGGAGCTGCTCGTCGACGTGGACGGCCGGCCGCTGTCCCGGTACGGCTGCGACGGCGTGATCTGCGCGACCCCCACCGGCTCGACCGCGTACGCGTTCTCCGGCGGCGGGCCGGTGGTCTGGCCCGAGGTGGAGGCACTGCTGCTGGTGCCGATCAGCGCGCACGCCCTGTTCAGTCGCCCGCTGGTGACCGCGCCCACCTCGACGTTCGTCATCACCGTCGACCCGTTCACCACCCTGGCGGTGCTGTGCTGCGACGGGCGGCGCGTCTACGACCTGCCGCCCGGCGCCCGGGTCACGGTGCGCCGGGGCACGCTGCCGGTGCGCATCGTGCGCCTGCGGGCACGCCCGTTCACCGACCGGCTGGTGGCCAAGTTCGACCTTCCGGTCCAGGGCTGGCGGGGCAACCGACGCTGACCAGCGGCTCAGCGGAAACCTCCGTTCGGCCCACCGGTCCCGGCGCTCGCGCGCGTTACGGTGAGTGTACGGGCCGCGACGAGGTGAGTCCGGGCGCGGCGGTGAGGCCCGCCGCTTCCCGGATGCGGCCCACCTGTCGCGGGCTCGGCCAGGGGGTGGTCGGGGCCGCGACGGCCGGGACGCCGGAGCGTCGTAGCCGGCCGCGGCGGGCGGACCGGCACGCCGTGTCCGGCCGGGCGTCGATCCCGGCCGGGCCGACAGGTCGCAGGGCCGCCGCCGGAGGAAGCGGCGGCACGCGAGCTGGGCGACGCGGTTTCCGGCGTCCCGGCCTCCACCCCGTCGTGCACGTTGGCGCCGACTGGCGGCGCAGCAGCGCCTCGCCGAGCGGCGCGAGCGGCCGCAGCGGCGCGTCCGGTTCCGGCCCGGTCGGCAGCACGAGACCCTTGTCGCGCAAGACGTCCAGCCGGGCGACGACCTCCGCGCGGGGCCACCCCGGCCGCTGCGCGAGCTCACCGGCCCGGGCCGTGTTCGCCCGTACCAGGCTGCGGTAGAGCTCCTCCTCGTCCGGGGTCAGGCCGATCTCCTTTAGCACGGGGCTGAACTGTACGGGTGCCCGCGCCTCGCCCTGCCGGCTGGTCAACTGTCACACGGCGGGGCTACTGTCGGGTGCTGTGCTGGAAGAGCTGCGCATCACCGGACTGGGCGTCATCGAGGACACGACGCTGCCGCTGGCCGCGGGGATGAACGTCATCACCGGCGAGACCGGCGCCGGCAAGACCATGGTGGTGACCGGCCTCGGCCTGCTCTTCGGCGGCCGCGCCGACGCCGGCCGGGTGCGTGCCCAGCCGGGCCGCGCGGCGGTGGAGGGCCGGCTGCGCCTGAGCGGACGGGTGGCCGAGGCGGTGCACGCCCGCATCCTCGACGCCGGTGGCGAGCCCGACGAGGACGGCTCGCTGCTGCTCAGCCGCACCGTGACCATCGAGGGCCGCTCCCGGGCGCACCTGGGCGGGCGCGCCATGCCGGTGTCCACGCTCGGCGAGGTCGGCGAGCAGGTGCTGGCCGTGCACGGCCAGTCCGACCAGCTGCGGTTGCTGCGCCCGGCCGAGCAGCGCGCCTCGCTCGACCGGTTCGCCGGGCCGGAGCACGAGAAGCTGCTGGACGCGCTGCGTGAGACGTACGCCCGGTGGCGCACCGTCGTCGACGACCTGGCCGACCGGCGGCGCAACGCCCGCGAGCGCAACCAGGAGGCCGACCTGCTGCGCCTGGGCCTGGACGAGATCACCCGGGTGGACCCCCAGCCGGGGGAGGACGACGAGCTGAAGGCCGAGGCGCAGCGGCTGGAGCACGCCGAAGGGCTGCGTACCGCCGCGCAGGTGGCCCAGCAGTGCGTGGCCGGCGGTGTCGAGGCGACCGACGAGACGCCGGACGCGACGGCGCTGCTGGGCACCGCGCGCCGCACGCTGGAGGCGCAGGCCGGCACCGACCCGGCGCTGGGTGAGCTGGCGGGCCGGCTGGAGGAGGCGGCCACGCTCGTCACGGACGTGGCCGCGGAGCTGTCGACCTACCTGGCCGCGCTGGACGCCGACCCGGCTCGCCTGCAGACCGTCTACGAGCGGCGGGCCGCGCTGCGCGCGCTCACCCGCAAGTACGCCGACGACGTCGACGGCGTGGTGGCGTGGGCCGAGCGGGCCCGGACCCGGCTGTCCGATCTGGACACGTCCGACGAGCTGCTGGACGAGCTGGACCGCGAGGCGACCCGGCTCGCCGGTGAGGTGGCCGACCTCGCCGGCCGGGTCTCGGCGTCCCGCCGGGAGGCAGCGGTCCGCTTCGCCGAGGAGGTGACGGCCGAGCTGGCCGGGCTGGCCATGCCGCACGCCCGCATCGAGGTGGCGGTGCTACCGCGCCCGGCGGGCCGGTCCGAGCCGAGCCTGCCGGTCAACGGCGCCGAGACCGGCGTCGGCGCGGACGGCGCCGACGAGGTGGAGCTGCGGCTGCTGGCACACCCGGGCGCCCCGGCGCTGCCGTTGCAGAAGGGCGCCTCCGGCGGCGAGCTGTCCCGGGTGATGCTCGCCATCGAGGTCGTCTTCGCCGGCTCCGGCGGCCCGCCCACGCTGGTGTTCGACGAGGTCGACGCCGGTGTCGGCGGTCAGGCCGCGGTGGAGATCGGCCGCCGGCTGGCCCGGCTGGCCCGCAGCCACCAGGTGCTCGTGGTCACGCACCTGCCGCAGGTCGCCGCGTTCGCCGACCGGCACCTGGTGGTGGCCAAGGACACCGGGGGAGCGGTCACCACGAGCGGGGTGCGCGTGGTGGAGGACACCGAGCGTGCCCGGGAGCTGGCCCGGATGCTCGCCGGTTTGCCGGACTCGGATCTGGGTATCGCCCATGCCGAGGAGCTCCTGGCGGTGGCGGCCAAGGAAAGGCGTCCGTGATACCCCGATTGTGAGCGCAAGCACACCGGCACGCGTTCCGGTGTGCTTCCCTGGGTAGGCGGCCCTGCTCAGGCATGTCGCGACAGCAAAACCTGCCCCACATGCCAGGATGGTCACGATGCGTCTACCCACACTGCGCCGGAGCCGGAACCCGGAGCCGGGCTCCATCGTCGGCACCGCGCGCCTCGACCGCCGGACGAAACGGCTGGTCGGGCGGCTGCGACCCGGCGACATCGCGGTCATCGACCACGTCGACCTGGACCGGGTGGCGGCCGACTCGCTCGTCGCGGTGGGTGTGGCGGCGGTCCTCAACGCCAAGCCGTCGGTCTCCGGCCGCTATCCCAACCTCGGCCCGGAGGTGCTGGTCTCGGCCGGCATCCCGCTGCTGGACGATCTTGGCGAGAGCGTCTTCGAGCAGGTCCGGGAGGGCGACCGGGTCCGCATCGAGGGCAACACCGTCTTCGTCGGCGACGATCCGGTCTCGCACGGCTCGCTGCAGGACGCCGAGACCGTGGCCAAGTCGATGGCCGACGCCCGGGAGGGCCTGTCGGTGCAGTTGGAGGCGTTCGCCGCCAACACGATGGACTACCTGCGCCAGGAACGCGACCTGCTGCTCGACGGCGTCGGCGTGCCGGAGATCCAGACCCAGATCCAGGGCCGGCACTGCCTGATCGTGGTGCGCGGCTACGACTACAAGGCCGACCTGGACGTGCTGCGCCCGTACATCCGGGAGTTCAAGCCGGTGCTGATCGGCGTGGACGGCGGAGCCGACGCGCTGGTCGAGGCGGGTTACACCCCCGACATGATCATCGGGGACATGGACTCGGTCACCGACGACGTGCTGCGCTGTGGCGCCGAGGTGATCGTGCACGCCTACCCGGACGGGCGGGCGCCGGGCCTGGCCCGGGTCAACGGGCTCGGCGTCCCGGCGATCACCTTCCCGGCGGCGGCCACCAGCGAGGACCTGGCCATGCTGCTGGCCGACGAGAAGGGCGCTTCGCTGCTGGTGGCGGTCGGCACGCACGCCACCCTGGTGGAGTTCCTCGACAAGGGGCGCGGCGGCATGGCGTCGACGTTCCTGACCCGGCTGAAGGTGGGTGGCAAGCTGGTCGACGCCAAGGGCGTCAGCCGGCTCTACCGGCAGAGCATCTCCGGGTCGTCGCTGCTGCTGCTGGTCCTGTCGGCGGTGGCCGCCATGGCCTCCGCGGTGGCGGTCTCCACCGTCGGGAAGGCGTATCTGGGCGTGGTCTCCGAATGGTGGGACAATTTTGTGTTCCAGCTCGGCCAGCTCTTCTAGCTCCCCGACGATCAAGAGGCTGCAAGCGTGATCAACTTTCGCTACCACGTGGTGTCCCTGACCGCGGTGTTCCTGGCGCTGGCGATCGGCCTGGTGGTCGGCACAGCCGCCCTCAACGGGCCGGTCGCCGACTCGCTCCGGGAGAACGTCAACGGCTTGCGCAAGGACAACTCGCTGATGCGCCAGTCGGTCAACAGCATGCAGAAGCAGCTGGAGACCGAGGAGGACTTCGCCGCGGAGATGGCCCAGCTCGTCCTGCCCGGCAAGCTGACCGGCCGCCGGGTGCTGGTGCTCACCCTGCCCAGCGGCCGGGACCAGGCCGAGGGCGTGGTGAAGATGCTCCAGACCGCCGGCGCCGACGTCACCGGGCGCATCGACGTGCAGGACAAGTTCGTCAACCCGGACAGCAACAACAACCTGCTGGAACTGGCGGTCACCGCGGCCCGGCCGAACAGCGCCCCCACCGGCAACCTGCCCGGCAACGGGCACGGCGTGGAGACCTCCAGCGCGTTGCTGGTCAACGTGCTGGTGGACCGCCCGGCCGAGAGCCCGCCGGTCAGCGACGCCGACCGGCGCGCCGTGCTGGAGCAGTACGCCACCGCCGGATACCTCACCCCGGCGGACCGGATCTCCACCGCTGCCGAGGCGGTGGTGATGGTCACCGGCCAGCCGTACGTGGACAAGGACTCGGCGAAGAAGGACGAGTCGGTGGTGAAGATCGCCGAGCAGTTCGACCGGGCCGGCGCGCTGGTGGTCGCCGGCATGGGGTCGACCGGCGGGAACCTGGTCTCCGTGGTCCGCGACGACCCGGTCCTGTCGCAGACCATCTCCACCGTCGACAACGCCAACACCGTGGAGGGCCAGCTGGTCACCAGTCTCGCCCTGGCGGAGCAGCTCACCGACAAGAAGACCGGCCAGTACGGCGTGGGCGACAACGCCGCCGCCCGGGTGCCTACACTGCCCCGGTGACCGCTCCGGGCCGCCCGGTCCGTCCCGCGTCGCGTTCGAAGTCCGGATCGAGGAGGTCCCGTGAGACTGGGTCGGCTGCTGGCCGTCGGCGCGGGAGCGCTGGCCGCCCGCTACGTGCTGCGCCAGACGCGCACGTCGCCGGGCGGTCCGGCGCTGGAGCGCACCAACTACCGGGGCCGCACCGTGACCCTGGCCGCCGGTCCGGCCCTGGCCGTCGGCGCGGCGACCGGGGCCGCCCTGGGCGCCGGTAGCGCCCCGGCCGGTGCCGCCGCGCTGGTCGCCGGGCTCGGCGCGGGAGCGGTCGGCCTCTACGACGACGTGGTCGGCGCGCGCCCCGAGCAGAAGGCCGCCAAGGGGTTCGCCGGGCACCTCGCCGCGCTGCGCGAGGGCCAGGTCACCGCCGGAATGGTCAAGGTCGCCGGGGTGGGGGTGGCCGGGCTGGGCGCCGCGGCGCTGCTCGCCGCCGACCAGCGGGTCGCCGCACACCCGCGCCGCCGGCGGGCCGGGGCGTTCGGCCGCGGGGTCGACGTGCTGCTCGGGGCCGGCGTGGTGGCCGGCACCGCCAACCTGGTCAACCTGCTCGACCTGCGGCCCGGCCGGGCGCTGAAGTCCGGCATGCTGCTCGGCGCGCCGCTGACCACCGGCCCGTACGGCGGCGTCGCCGCGGGCGCGGTCGGCGCGTCGGCCGCGCTGGTCGGCGACGATCTGGGCGAGCGGGTGATGGTGGGCGACAGCGGCGCCAACGCTCTCGGCGCGCTGCTCGGGGTGAGCCTTGCCGCGCGTACCGGGCCACTCGGCCGGGCCGGCGTGCTGGCCGTGCTCGCCGCGCTCACCGCCGCCAGCGAGAAGGTCAGCTTCACCCAGGTGATCGCGCGGACCCCGGGGCTGCGGCACCTCGACGAGCTGGGCCGGCTCCCGGACTGACGTGACGAAACCGGCTCCTCTCGCCGCCGCCGGCCGGGTCGCCGGGGCGGCCGCCCTCATCGCTGTCCTCACCGTCCTCAGCCGGCTCGCCGGCTTCGGCCGTACCGCCGTGTTCACCTGGATGCTGGGCCCCACCGATCTCGGTGGTGCCTACCTGGTGGCGAACTACGTCCCGAACTTCATCTTCGAGATCGTCGCCGGTGGGGCGCTCGCCAGTCTCGTCGTACCGCTGCTGGCCGGCGCCGTCGAGGCGGGTGACCGGCGCGCGGTGGCCGCCACCACCGGCGCGCTGCTGACCTGGACGCTGAGCCTGCTGGTTCCGCTGGCGGTCCTGCTGGCGCTGTTCGCCGATCCGCTGCCGGGCCTGATCGGAAACGGCCTCAGCGAGGCGCAGCAGGCATCAGGCGCGCGGATGCTGCGGGTCTTCGCGCCGCAGTTGCCGCTGTACGGCGTGGGGATCGTGCTGACCGGTGTGCTCCAGGCGCACCGCCGCTTCGCCTGGCCGGTGATCGCGCCGCTGCTGTCCAGCGTGACGGTCATCGCCGTCTACCTCGGTTTCACCGCCGCGCAGGGGCGGCTGGCCACGATCGGGGAGGCCGGGCGCGGTGGCGAACTGCTGCTGTCCGCCGGCACCACGGTCGGCGTGGTGGTGCTCTCGCTGTCGCTGCTGATCCCGGTGCGCCGGCTGCGGCTGCGGATCCGGCCGGGCTTCCGGTTCCCGGCCGACGCCCGTGCCCGGGTCGGCGGTCTGGTGGTCGCCGGGGCGGTCACCGTGGCCGCCCAGCAGGTCGCCCTGGTGGTCGCGCTCAACCAGGTCACCTACGGCCGCACCGCCGACGTCAGCGTCTACAACCTCGCCCAGACCGTCTACTTCCTGCCCTGGGCGGTGCTGGCCGTGCCGCTCGCGGTGGCCGCGTACCCGACGCTCGTGGCGGCCCGGGCCACCGGCGACGAGCGCGCCTACCGGGAGACCCTGGCCCCGGCGGTACGCGGCGTCGTGCTGCTCAGCCTGCTCGGCGCCGCCGCGCTCGCCGGCACCGCGATCCCGGTCGGGCACTTCTTCTTCTCCGACCCCCTCGACGCGCGCACCGCCGCGGCCGGGATCGCCGGTTTCGCGCCCGGCCTGGTCGGCTACGGCCTGTTCGCGGTCCTCACCCGCGCGCTGTACGCCCGGGGCGAGACCCGCGCGGCCACCGTCGCGACCGCGCTCGGCTGGCTCAGCGTGCCCGCGCTCGCCGTGGTGTCCGCGCAGGTGGCGCCGCTGGCCGACCGGGTGCCCGCGGTGACGCTGGCGACCTCGGCCGGCATGCTGCTGCTCGGCGGGCTGCTGGTCGCCGCGGTCCGGCGGGCCGCGGGTGGCGAGGCGCTGGCCGGGGTCGGCCGGGCCGGAGCCGCCGGGCTGCTCGCCGCAGTCGTCGCCGGAGCCGGCGGGGCGGCCGCCGCGGCGGGACTCGCCGGGCTCGGTGACGGCACCCCGGCGACACCGTGGGCCCTCGCGCAGGGCATGCTGTCCGGGGTCGTGGTCGGTGTCCTGTTCCTCGCCGTCGCCTGGCTGACCGACGCCCGCGACCTGCGGCCGCTGCTCGCGACCGTGACCCGCCGGCTGGGCCGGCGACGCCCGGCCGGCGGGGACGACGGCCCGCCGGCGCAGCAGCACCCCGGCGAGCGGGGTGACGGAAGGGAGACCGTTTCCTCATGACGGACGCCTCGCCGGCACCGCGCTGGCCCGGGTCGGTGGCCCTGGTGCTCGCCTCCAGCACCGGCGGGGTCGGGCAGCACGTGCGCTCGATCACCCGGGGGCTCACCGAGGCCGGCGCATCGGTGCTGGTCTGCGGCCCGGCCGCCACCGAGGAACAGTTCGACTTCACCGGCGCCGGGGCCCGGTTCACGCCGGTGGAGATCCCGGCCAGCCCCACGCCGGGCGACGCGCGCGCGGTCACCGCGCTGCGCCGGGCGCTCACGGACACGCCCGTCGACGTGGTGCACGCGCACGGGTTGCGCGCCGGCCTGGTCGCCGCGCTCGCCCGCCCCGCCGCGCCGCTGGTCGTCACCTGGCACAACGCGGTCCTCGCCGGTGGCCTGCGCGGCGCGGTGTCCCGGCTGGTCGAGCGGGTCGTCGCCCGGTCCGTGCGGGTCGCCCTGGGCGCCTCCGCCGACCTGGTCGACCGCGCCGCCGCGCTCGGCGCCCCCGACGCCCGCCTCGCTCCGGTCGCCGCGCCGGCGCTGCCCGCGCCGCGCCGCCGCCGCACGGCGGTACGCGCCGAGTTCGCCGTCGCCGCCGACCAGCAGTTGATCCTCTCGGTGGGCCGGCTGCACCCGCAGAAGCGGTACGACGTGCTGATCGACGCCGCCGCCCGCTGGCGGACCCGTACTCCCGTCCCGCTCGTGGTGATCGCCGGCAGCGGCCCGGCGTACCTGCCGCTGGCCGCCCGGATCTCGGCCGCCCGCGCGCCGGTGACGCTGCTCGGGCACCGTGCCGACGTGGCGGACCTGCTGGGCGCCGCCGACCTGGCGGTGGTGACGAGCGACTGGGAGGCCCGCCAGTTGTTCGCGCAGGAGGCGCTGCGGGCGGGTGTGCCGCTCGTCGCGACCGCCGTCGGCGGGCTGCCGGACCTGGTCGGCGACGCGGCGGTGCTGGTGCCGCCCGGCGACGTGGACGCCGTCGACGCGGCCGTGCGCGACCTGCTCGACGACCCCGTACGCCGGGCCGACCTGGGCCGCCGTGGCCTGACGCGGGCCGCGACCTGGCCCACCGAGGCGGACACCGTGGCCGCGCTCGCCGGCCTCTACGCCGAGCTGGCACCCCAGCTCTCGACCGGGAACCGCTGATGCTGCGCAGACTGACCCCGGTGCTGCTGACGCTGGTCGTGGTGGCGCTGGGCATCACCGCGCTCTCCGCCCGCCCGGACGAGGGTGCGACCCGGCCCGGCGCCGACTTCGTGGTGCTCGTCGGCGCGGCGGGCCTGCGGTGGGACGACGTCGACCCGGAGAACACGCCGACGCTGTGGCGGATGGCCGAGCAGGGCGCGATCGGGTCGCTGTCGGTGCGCTCCGCGCACCGCCCCACCTGCCCGGTCGACGGCTGGCTCACGCTCGGCGCGGGGAACTTCGCCGCCTGGCCCGGCGCCCGGCCGGGCGGTGGCTGCCCGGCCACCGGTGTGACGGTCGAGCGGCCCGACGGCATCGGCGCGAACCTGCCCGACCAGCCGAGCGCGGTGGCGCACAACCAGGAGCAGCTCTCCTGGGGCGCGACGCCCGGCGCGCTGGCCGAGTCGGTGCGCTGCTCGGTGGCGGTCGGGCCGGGCGCCGCCGTGGCCGCGGCCCGCCCGTTCGGCCGGGTCGACAGGTACGCCCCCTCGCTCCCCGAGAACCCGGCGGAACTGCTCGGCTCCTGCGTGCTGAGCATCGTCGACGTCGGCACCGTCGACGACGACGACCCGGCCGTACGGGCCGCCCAGGCGCGGGAGGCCGACGCCCGGCTGGCCCGGGTGCTCGCCGCCCGACCGCCGCGTTCGCTGGTGCTCGTCGCCGGCGTGTCCGACACCGACTCTCCGGCGCGGCTGCACGTCGCGGTCGCCGACGGCCCCGGCTGGGAGGGCGGGTGGCTGACCTCGCCCAGCACCGCCCGGTCCGGCTACCTGCAACTGATCGACCTGGCCCCGACCGTGCTCGCCGTGCTCGACAGGCCGATGCCGGAACGGGCGTTCCTCGGCCGGCCCGCGGTGACGGTCGACGACCGGCCCGACGACCTGCGGGCCGCGATCGAGGCGCCGGCCGACGCGGACCGGGAGGCCGCCGCCCAGCGCCGCGTCGCCGGCTGGTTCTTCACGTTGCTGGCCGCCGCCCAGCTCGCCCTCGCGGTGGCGGTGCTGCCGCTGCTGCGCCGGGCCCGCCGGCTCGCCGGTCCGCACGGGCCGGAACCGGTGTCCCGGCGGATCGTCGCGGCGGTGGAGCTGCTGCTGGTCGCCGTCGCGCTCGCGGTGCCCGCGGCGTTGCTCGCCGACGCCGTGCCCTGGTGGCGCGGGGACCACGCCGGCTTCTGGTACGCCTCGGTGACCGCGCTGCTCGTCGTCGCCGGCACCGCCGTGGTCCGGTTCAGTCCCGGGTACGAGCGCACGCTCGGCCCGCTCGGGGCGGTTGCCGGGCTGGCCACGCTCGTCGTCGGCGTGGACGTGCTCACCGGCTCCCGGTTGCAGCTCAACGGCGTGGTCGGCTACTCGGCGCTGGAGGGCGGCCGGTACGCCGGGCTCGGCACCGTCGGGCTCGGCGTGTTCGTCGCCGGGGCGCTGCTGTGCGGCGGCTGGCTCGCCCAGCGGTTCCGCCGGGGCTGGCGGCCGATGGTGATGGTGACGGTCGGCGGGCTCGCGGTGGTGGTGGTGGGCAGCCCGTACCTGGGCGCCGACTCGATCGGCGCGATCGCGCTCACCGCCGGGGTCAGCGTGGCGGCCGCGATCTGCAGCGGCGGCTGGCTCACGGTGAGCCGGCTGGCCTGGGCCACCATGGCCGCGCTGGCGGTCACCGTCGGCTTCGCCCTGGTCGACCTCGGCCGTCCGGCGGCGGAGCGGGGCAGCCTGGGGCGCTTCCTCGCGGCGCTCGGTGACGGCACCGGCGGGCTCACCGTGCACCGGTCCAGCAGCTCCAACATCCAGACGCTGATGAACAGCCCGCTCACCGTGCTGGCCCTGGCCGGGGCCGCGCTGGTCTGGCTCGCGCTGCTCCAGCCGTGGGGCGGGCTGATGCGGCTGTGCGGCATCTACCCGGCGATCCGGGCGGCGATGGCCGGCACCGGGGTGGCCGTCGGGCTGGGCGGCGTCCTCAGCGGGTCGGCGCTGGACGTGGCGGGCGCGGCGGCGGCCCTCGTGGTGCCGATGGCGGCCCTGGCGGCGCTGCGGGTGCTCGACCACTCCACCGACCGCACGGTGCCCGACAGCGGGCGTGGCGGCGGCGAGACGGGCGCGGTCCCACCGGGCGGCCCGGACAACTCCTCCAGGGGCGGCGCGGCCGCCGGCGGTGCGGGTGGTGGTCGGTCGGCCGCCGACGGTGCGGGCAACCCGGGGGAGACCGAGGAACCGGACGAACCGGACCGGCCGGATTGCGCGGGCAAGGAAACGCCGGACGGGCCGCGCGCCGATGCCGGCGACCTCCGGGCCGACCACGACCCCGACCACGGGACCGCCGTGCAGGTGCCCGCGCAGCCGACCCCGGCGTCCTCGGACATCCCTGCCCGCTGACCCCGTCCGCGTGCCCGCCAGGTCTGGCGCCTTCGCCAGGTCGGGGAGGTGGCGGGGTCGAGGCCCGGTGGAAGGCAGCACACCGGCGAGCTGGTATCGATCAAGGGCCCGGACCCGGCCCGGACCCGGGCCGGAGGAGCGCCGGGGGAGGGCCGGCACCGGCCCCGCGTGCGCCGACAGCGGGTGCGACGCCAGCTCACGGTCCGGATGGTGTTACCGTGGAATCCCGTGGATCGCGTGATCACTCTGCTGATCGGCACGGCGGTTCGCACGACCGCTACGGACGACACGGGAGCAGGCCTTGGCCCCTACAGCACGGACGACCAGGCACATTTTCGTCACCGGGGGCGTCGCCTCCTCGCTGGGTAAGGGCCTCACCGCCTCCAGCCTCGGCAGTCTGCTGACCGCGCGCGGACTGCGCGTGGTGATGCAGAAGCTCGACCCGTACCTGAACGTCGACCCCGGCACGATGAACCCGTTCCAGCACGGCGAGGTCTTCGTCACCGAGGACGGCGCCGAGACCGACCTCGACGTCGGCCACTACGAGCGGTTCCTCGACCGGGACCTCTCCGGCAAGGCGAACGTCACCACCGGCCAGATCTACTCGGCGGTGATCGCCAAGGAGCGGCGCGGGGAGTACCTCGGCGACACGGTGCAGGTCATCCCGCACATCACCAACGAGATCAAGGCCCGGATCCTCGGCATGGCCGACCCGGACGCCGAGGGCCAGGTGCCCGACGTGGTGATCACCGAGGTCGGCGGCACGGTCGGCGACATCGAGTCGCTGCCGTTCCTGGAGTCGATCCGGCAGATCCGCCACGACCTGGGCCGGGACAACTGCTTCTACCTGCACGTGTCGCTGGTGCCGTACCTGGCGCCGTCGGGCGAGCTGAAGACCAAGCCGACCCAGCACTCGGTGGCGCAGCTGCGCAGCATCGGCATCCAGCCCGACGCGCTGGTGCTGCGCTGCGACCGGGAGATCCCGGAGAAGGTCAAGGAGAAGCTGTCGCTGTACTGCGACGTCGACCGGGAGGCGGTCACCGCCGCGCCGGACGCGCCGAGCATCTACGACATCCCGAAGGTGCTGCACCGGGAGGGCCTCGACGCGTACGTGGTGCGCCGGCTCGGCCTGTCCTTCCGCGACGTGGACTGGACCCGCTGGGACGACCTGCTGGAGCGGGTGCACCAGCCCCGGCACACGATCACCGTCGCGCTGGTCGGCAAGTACGTCGACCTGCCCGACGCGTACCTGTCGGTGAGCGAGGCCATCCGGGCCGCCGGCTTCGGCCACCGCGCCCGGGTCCAGCTCAAGTGGGTGCCCAGCGACGACTGCGTGACCCCGGCGGGCGCCGCCGCCGCGCTGTCCGGCGTCGACGGCATCGTGATCCCCGGCGGCTTCGGCGTCCGCGGCATCGAGGGCAAGGTCGGCACCGCCCGGTACGCGCGGGAGAACGGCATCCCGCTGCTGGGCCTCTGCCTCGGCCTGCAGTGCATGACCATCGAGGTGGCCCGCCACCTGGGCAACCTCGACGGGGCGAACTCGCTCGAATTCGACGAGGAGGCCGTGCACCCGGTCATCGCCACCATGGCCGACCAGGAGGACATCGTCGCCGGGCGCGGCGACCTGGGCGGCACCATGCGGCTCGGGGCGTACCCGGCGAAGCTGGCCGAGGGCTCGATCGTCGCCGAGGCGTACGGCAGCACCGAGGTCAGCGAGCGGCACCGGCACCGGTACGAGGTGAACAACGCCTACCGGGACCAGCTCACCAAGGCCGGCCTGCGGATCTCCGGCACCTCGCCGGACGGGCGGCTGGTGGAGTTCGTCGAGCTGGACCGCGACCTGCACCCGTTCTTCGTGGCCACCCAGGCGCACCCGGAGCTCAAGAGCCGCCCCACCCGGCCGCATCCGCTGTTCGCCGCGTTCGTCGGCGCCGCCGTGGCGTACTCGCAGGCCGACCAGCTGCCGGTGGACCTGGACGGCGCGGCGGAGAAGGCCGGGCGCGGCGGCGGCGCGAAGGCGTCCGCGAAGTGAGCGGCCGGTCCGCGCGGGCGCGCGGGGAGGCGGCGTGAGCGGCGCCGAGCACCGGTACGAGGTGACCGGCCGCCGGGAGATCTGGTCCGGCCGGATCTTCTCCGTGGTCAGCGACGACGTCACCATGCCCGGCGGCGGCAGCGTGACCCGCGACTACGTGCGGCACGTCGGCGCGGTCGCGGTGGTGGCGCTCGACGAAGCCGGTCAGGTAATGCTGATCCGCCAGTACCGGCATCCGGTCGGCCGGCACCTGTGGGAGCTGCCCGCCGGGCTGATGGACGTCGGCGGCGAGGACCTCGACGCCGCCGCGCTGCGGGAGCTGGCCGAGGAGGCGGACCTGACCGCGGGCCGCGTCGACGTGCTCGTCGACCTGCACAGCTCGCCCGGCTTCGCCGACGAGGTGGTCCGGGTGTTCCTGGCCCGCGACCTCGCCGACGTGCCGGCCGGGCAGCGGCACGACCGGCACGACGAGGAGGCCGACCTCCAGGTGGTCCGCGTGGACCTGGACGAGGCGGTGCGGATGGTGCTGGCCGGCGAGATCACCAACGCGTCCTGCGTGGCCGGACTGCTCGCCGCCGCCCGCGCCCGCGACACCGGCTTCACCGAGCTGCGCCGCCCGGAGACGCCGCTGCCGCGCTGATCCGCAAACGACGAGGGGCCGCCCGGCGCACTGCGCCGGGCGGCCCCTTCCGTGCGCCTGTGGTCAGTCGCGCAGCGGGCGTCCCTGCCCGTCGACACCGCCGTTGACGAGGATCAGGATGCCGTCGACGATGCCCCAGATCGAGCCGATGCCGCACGTCACCAGCGTGACGATGAGCTGGATGACGCCGGTCTTGGTGTCGCCCATGTAGAACCGGCCGATGCCGAAGCCGCCGAGGAGGATCTGGAGAACACCCGCGACGACCTTGCTCTTGTCCGAGACGCCCTGCGGGTACTGCTGATAAGGAGTGGTCATGAGCGGACACAATAGTGATCGGTTCACGTCCTGTCGGTCTCGCCGCTCGCCCGGTGGGAAGATGTCATCGAACTTTGTCCTCTCGGCGGATGGCGTCTCCACCGGGCAGTCCGAGGCATGCCTGACACACCGTCAGGACCAGCGGGCACCGGATGTCACAGTGTCGCCGTCAGCGGGCTTCCCACGGGCCTAGACTGCCGCCGGCGGGACAGGAGGACCGCGCCGGCAACGGAGCCGGCGCGGCCACGCAGTCGGGGGTGAGCCGCCCCGGAGGAAGGTGTCTGCATCGTGAAGGTCGGAATCCCCCGCGAGGTCAAGAACCACGAGTACCGGGTGGCGATCACGCCCGCCGGCGTCAACGAGTTCACCCGCCACGGCCACGAGGTCTTCGTCGAGGCAGGCGCCGGCGTCGGCTCCAGCATCACCGACGACGAGTTCGCCGCCGCCGGCGCGAAGATCCTGGCCACCGTCGACGAGGTGTGGGACACCGCCGAGCTGGTGCTCAAGGTCAAGGAGCCGATCGCCGAGGAGTACCACCGGATGCGCGAGGGCCAGGTGCTGTTCACGTACCTGCACCTGGCCGCGTCCCGCGAGTGCACCGACGCGCTGGTCGACCGGAAGGTCACCGGCATCGCGTACGAGACGGTCGAGCTGCCCGACCGCTCGCTGCCGCTGCTCGCCCCGATGTCCGAGGTGGCCGGCCGCCTCGCCCCGCAGGTGGGCGCCTTCTACATGATGCGCACCGGCGGCGGGCGGGGCGTGCTGCCCGGCGGCGTCTCCGGCGTGTACGCGGCCAAGACCGTGGTCATCGGCGCGGGCGTGTCCGGCCTGAACGCCGCCGCCATCGCGCTCGGCCTCCAGTCCGAGGTGCTGCTGTTGGACAAGAACGTGGCCCGGCTGCGCTCCGCCGACGCCATCTACCGGGGTCACCTGCAGACAGTCGCCTCCAACGCGTACGAGATCGAGCGGGCCGTGCTCGACGCGGACCTGGTCATCGGCGCGGTGCTGGTGCCCGGCGCGAAGGCCCCGAAGCTCATCTCCAACGAGCTGGTCTCCCGGATGAAGCCGGGCAGCGTGCTCGTCGACATCGCCATCGACCAGGGCGGCTGCTTCGAGGACTCGCGCCCGACCACGCACGCCGAGCCGACCTACAAGGTCCACGACTCGATCTTCTACTGCGTGGCGAACATGCCCGGCGCGGTGCCGAACACCAGCACCTACGCGCTGACGAACGTCACCCTGCCGTACGCCCTGGAGCTGGCCAACCAGGGCTGGCAGCAGGCGCTGCGCAACGACCCGGCGCTGGCCCTGGGCCTGAACACCCACGCCGGCAAGGTCGTCTACGGTCCGGTCGCCGAGGCGCACGGCATGGACGTGCTGCCGCTGGACGAGGTGCTGAGCTGACCGACGCCGCCGTGCGCGCGGCCGGCGCGGAACCCGCGCCGGCCCTGCGCCGTGCGGTCCGGACCTACCTGGACCACCTCACCGTCGAACGTGGGCTGTCCGCGAACACGCTCGCGTCGTACCGCCGGGACCTGGACCGCTACCTCGCCACGCTGGCCGCGGCCGGGGTGGACGACCTGGCCGCCGCCGGGCCCGCGCAGGTCGAGGCCCACCTGGCCCGGCTGCGCGCGGGCGACGACGACCACCCGCCGCTGGCCGTCTCCTCCGCCGCCCGCGCCGCCAGCGCGGTCCGCGGCCTGCACCGCTTCGCGCTGCGCGAGGGACTCGCCGGCGCCGACCCCAGCCGCGACGTCCGCCCGCCCGCGCCGCCGCGCCGGCTGCCCCGTGCGCTGCCCGTGGACGCGGTCCTGCGGCTGCTGGAGGCCGCCGATCTGCCCGGCGCCACCGGCGACGCCGCGGCCCGCGCGCTGCGCGACCGCGCGCTGCTGGAATTCCTGTACGGCACCGGCGCGCGCATCTCCGAGGCGGTCGGCGCGGCGGTCGACGACCTCGACCTGGACGCCGGCACCGTGCTGCTGCGCGGCAAGGGCGGCCGGACCCGGCTGGTCCCGGTCGGCGGGTACGCGGCCGGCGCGCTGCGCGCCTGGCTGGTCCAGGGCCGCCCGGCGCTGCTGGCCGCCGGGCGCGGCACCCACGCGGTGTTCGTCAACGCCCGTGGCGGCCCGCTCACCCGGCAGGGCGCCTGGGCCGTGCTGCGCACCGCCGCCGCCCGCGCCGGCCTGCCGGTGGACGGGCCCGACGCGGTCTCGCCGCACACGCTGCGCC
This sequence comes from Micromonospora sp. WMMB482, assembly GCF_019038635.1. NCBI lineage: Bacteria > Bacillati > Actinomycetota > Actinomycetes > Micromonosporales > Micromonosporaceae > Micromonospora > Micromonospora sp. WMMB482. Next base: position 4,775,853 of record NZ_JAHOPD010000020.1, read on the forward strand.
ACTCGTACGCCACGCACCTGCTCGACGGCGGCGCGGACGTGCGCGTGGTGCAGGAACTGCTCGGCCACGCCTCGGTGACCACCACCCAGGTCTACACGCTGGTGACGGTGGAGCGGCTGCGCGAGGTGTACGCCACAGCCCACCCCCGGGCCCGCTGAGAGCCGGCGTGGTGATGCCGGCCTGACGGGCGGCCGACACGCCGACCCGCTACCGAACGCGCTGCTGGCCGGTGGCGTACAGTCGGCATCGGCGCGGGCCTCCAGGTGCGACGGACCGGGGGTGCGCAGCGGCGCCGCGAGGGACGTCGGACGGCTCCGACGCCGGGTGGTCGTCGGGAGGGGGCAACGAGGACATGGCAGGAAACGGTGACCGTGCCGAGACCTGGACGTCGGAGCTCCGTGAGCAGCAGGCGACGCTCGGCGCCGATCTCGGCCCCGCCGACCCGGCCGCGTACACCATGCGCAAGCCGATCCCCGAACCCATGCCGACCGACCGGCACGGCCCGGCGCGGATCATCGCGATGGCCAACCAGAAGGGCGGCGTCGGCAAGACCACGACGACCATCAACCTGGGCGCGGCCCTGGCCGAGTACGGCCGCAAGGTGCTGCTCGTCGACTTCGACCCGCAGGGCGCCCTCTCCGTCGGGCTGGGCGTCAACCCGCACAACCTGGACCTGTCGGTCTACAACCTGCTGATGCAGGACGACGTCACCGCCGAGGACGTCCTGATCAAGACCGACGTGGCCGGGCTGCACCTGCTGCCCGCGAACATCGACCTCTCCGCCGCCGAGATCCAGCTGGTCAACGAGGTCGCCCGCGAGATGGCACTGGCGCGGGTGCTGCGCACCATCCGCAAGGAGTACGACTTCATCCTGATCGACTGCCAGCCCTCGCTGGGCCTGCTGGCGATCAACGCGCTGACCGTCGCGCACGGCGTGCTCATCCCGCTGGAGTGCGAGTTCTTCAGCCTGCGCGGTGTGGCGCTGCTGCTGGACACCATCGACAAGGTGCGCGAGCGGCTCAACTTCGACCTGGAACTCGAAGGCATCCTCGCCACCATGTACGACAGCCGCACCACCCACTGCCGCCAGGTGCTGCAGCGGGTGGTCGAGGCGTTCGGCGACAAGGTCTACCAGACCGTCATCACCAAGACGGTGAAGTTCCCCGAGTCCACGGTGGCCGGCGCGCCGATCACCACCCTCGACCCGGCCTCCTCCGGCGCGCGCAACTACCGGCAGCTCGCGCGGGAGGTCATCGCCGCCCAGGCGGACCGGTAGGGCGCACGCCGGCCGCCCGCCGCGTCGTCTACGGTTTCCCGGTGACCGCACCGCCCCTCGACCCGCCGCACGGCCCCGGCGACCCCGCCGTCGCCGCGGAGCTGGCCGCCGAGGTGCTCCCGGTCGAGCCGGCTGCCGCGGGGGAGACCAGTGGCTTCACGGTCCGGCTGGACAACTTCACCGGCCCGTTCGACCTGCTGCTCCAGCTGATCAGCAAGCACAAGCTGGACGTCACCGAGGTCGCCCTGCACAAGGTCACCGACGAGTTCATCGCGTACCTGCGCGCCATGGGCGACCAGTGGGACCTGGACGAGACGAGCGAGTTCCTGCTGGTGGCCGCCACGCTGCTCGACCTGAAGGCGGCTCGGCTGCTGCCCTCGGCCGAGGTCGAGGACGAGGAGGACCTGGCGCTGCTGGAGGCGCGGGATCTGCTGTTCGCCCGGCTGTTGCAGTACAAGGCGTACAAGGAGGCCGCCGCGCACATCGCGGAGCTGGAGGCGGTCGGCGGCCGGCGCTACCCGCGGGCGGTCACCCTCGAACCGCGGTACGCCGAGGCGCTGCCCGACCTGGTGCTCGGCATCGGTCCGGAGCGGCTGCGCAAGCTCGCGGTGAAGGCGATGAGTCCGAAACCGGTGCCCGAGGTCTCCATCGCGCACGTGCACATGGTCCGGGTCAGCGTCCGGGAACACGCCGGCATCATCGCCGACCGGCTGCGCCGCGCCGGGGTCGCCACGTTCTCGCTGCTCTGCGCCGACTGCGAGATGACGCTCGAGGTGGTGGCCCGGTTCCTGGCGCTGCTGGAGCTGTACCGGCAGGGTCTTGTCGCGTTCGTGCAGGAACAGGCGCTGGAGGAGCTGACCGTCCGCTGGACCGGCCCGGCCGACGGCGAGGCCGAGCTCACAGTCGACGAGTACGCCGGCGCCCCCGAACCCACCACCACGTCCGTCCCCGCCGACGACGCCGCGCCGGGCGATGCCGGCGCATCCGGCGCCGCCGTGCCCACCGAGGCGGCGGACGAACCCGCACCGACGCAGGAGTGAACGGATGAGCGACCAGGAACGCCGCGACTCCCTGGCCGACCAGGCCGCCGCCTGGGTGCCACCGTGGGAGCGCCCCGCGCCGCCCAGGCCCGCCCCGGACGACTCCGACGCGACCCCCGGGCAGCCGGACCCCGAGATCGCGGACACCCCCGTCTCCCGAGCCGCAGATCTCGACGCGACACCCGAGCTGCCAACAGATCTTGGAAGCGAAGGGCCCTCAGAGGGGCCCGTTCCTTCCAAGATCGCCACGATCGGGGCGGGTCTTGGTACCGGTCAGCCCCTCCAGGGGCGGGACCGTACCAAGATCTCGGGAGAGAGCGGGACGCGTGACGCCGTATCGGCGAGCGGTGCGGAGACGGGTACCGCGAACGACGCCGGTGATCGGGCGGCGACCGTCGCCGGCGATGACGCGGGGCAGGGCGTCGGCGCGACGGCGCGGGACGCGGCGCAGGAGGCAGGCGGGGGAGCGAGGGCTGAGGGGGTACCCCCTAAGCGGGGACGCCGGCGAGCCGTGCCGGAACCGGCGCCCGCGCCCGCCATGGACGACGCGGAGCTGCGCGGCGCCCTGGAGGCGATCCTGCTCGTGGTCGACCAGCCGGTCAGCGAGCTGGTTCTGGCCGAGGTCCTCGAACAGGCCCCGGAACGGGTCGGCGCGATGCTCGACGAGATCGCCGCCGGTTACACCGCCGCAGGGCACGGATTCGAGCTGCGCCGGGCCGCGGGTGGCTGGCGTCTCTACACCCGGCCGGAATACGCGACGTACGTGGAACGGTTCGTGCTGGACGGGCAGTCCGTACGACTGACCCAGGCCGCGCTGGAGACGCTCGCCGTGGTCGCCTACCGGCAGCCGGTGACGCGTTCCCGCATCTCGGCCATCCGGGGTGTCAACTGCGACGGGGTGCTCCGTACCCTGGTGGGTCGCGGCCTGGTCGAGGAGTGCGGCACCGAAGCGGACAGCGGGGCCTACCTCTACCGGACCACCATCATGTTCCTGGAGAAGCTGGGGCTCAACTCGGTGGACGACCTGCCGCCGCTCGCCCCGTTCCTCCCCGACGACGTAGAAGAGCTTGCCGATGCGACGCGATGACCGTGCCCCGAAGCCCGACGCCCCCGTGTACGAGGGCGCCGAGCGCCTCCAGAAGGTGCTCGCCGCCGCGGGGGTGGGTTCCCGGCGCGCCTGCGAAGACCTGATCTTCCGGCGCCGGGTCACCGTGAACGGGCGGGTGGCGCAGCTCGGCGACAAGGCCGACCCGGCCCGCGACGTGATCGTCGTCGACGGGGAGCGGCTCCAGGCCGACGTCCGCCTGGTCTACGTGGCGATGAACAAGCCCCGCGGGGTGGTCACCACCATGGCGGACGAGAAGGGCCGCACCGAGCTCGCCGACTTCGTCGGCGCGCGGCTGGAGCAGCGGGTCTACCACGTCGGGCGGCTGGACGCCGACAGCGAGGGCCTGCTCCTGCTCACCAACGACGGCACCCTCGCGCACAAGCTCATGCACCCGTCGTACGAGGTGCTCAAGACCTACCTCGCCGAGGTGGCCGGGCCGATCCCGCGCAACCTGGGCAGGCGGCTGACCGCCGGCGTCGAGCTGGAGGACGGGCCGGTGAAGGTCGACGGGTTCAAACTGGTCGACACGCTCGGTAAATCCGCCCAGGTGGAGCTGACCCTGCACGAGGGGCGCAAACACATCGTCCGGCGTCTGATGGCCGAGGTGGGACACCCGGTGTCCCGTCTGATCCGTACCTCGATCGGTCCGATCAAGCTCGGCGACCTGCGCACCGGGCGGATGCGGCGGCTGACCAACGCGGAGGTCGCCGCCCTGTTCAAGGCGGTGGGTGACTGACCCGCCGATCCGGGTACGGCTCCCGGTAGGCTTCGACGCGGTCCGCGGCCCGGCACACGCCGGCCGGCGGGACGCCCGCGCGGCGCGGGCATGATTGACGACAGAACCATCCGCTCAACGGCGCCGGACAAAAAGGGCGACCCGCGAGGTACGGGCTGAGGAGGACAACGGTGGAGGAAAACGTACCGGCCGGGCGATGTGTGGTCGCTCTGGACGGGCCGTCCGGTTCGGGGAAGTCCACCGTGTCGCGGCGACTGGCGACCGGCCTCGGCGCCCGCTACCTCGACACCGGCGCCATGTACCGGGCGCTGACCTGGGCGGTCCTGCGCTCCGGCGTGGAACTCACCGACACCGAGTCGGTGGCCAAGGTCGCCGCCGAGGCCGACCTGCGCATCGGCACCGACCCCCAGGGGTACGCCGTGACAGTCGACGGCACCGACGTGTCCACCGCCATCCGCGGCGCCGAGGTGACCAAGGCGGTGTCCGCGGTCGCCGCGGTCGCCGCCGTACGCGAGCTGCTCGTCGACCGGCAGCGGCGGGTGATCGCCGACGCGGGCCGGATCGTGGTCGAAGGCCGGGACATCGGCTCGGTGGTCGCGCCGGACGCGGACCTGAAGGTCTACCTGACCGCCTCCGAGGCGGCGCGCGCGCAGCGGCGCAGCGCCGAGGACGCCGCCGACGTCGCGGCGACCGCCGCCGACCTGTCCCGCCGGGACCGGCTCGACTCGACCCGCAAGGTCAACCCGCTCCAGCAGGCCCCCGACGCGGTCGTGCTGGACACCACCGAGCTGGGCATCGACGAGGTCGTGGCCCGCCTGCGCGAGATGCTCACCGAGCGGGGCGTCGCGTGAGCGCGAGGAGTGAGCGGGTTGTGCGAGCCCCGCAGTCGCGAACGAAGGGCGGCTCGGCATGAGTGACAATGACTTCGGTGGATGGGTGGAGCTCCGCGAGCCGGAGGCCGACTCCGGTGAGCCGACCGGCCCACAACCAGTGGTGGCAGTGGTCGGCCGCCCCAACGTCGGCAAGTCCACGCTTGTCAACCGCATCATCGGCCGCCGGCAGGCGGTCGTGGAGGACATCCCCGGCGTGACCCGGGACCGGGTGCCCTACGACGCGCAGTGGAACGGCCGGGCGTTCACAGTGGTGGACACCGGCGGCTGGGAGCCCGACGCCAAGGACCGTGCCGCGGCCATCGCCGCGCAGGCCGAGACGGCGGTGGTCACCGCCGACGTGGTGCTGTTCGTGGTGGACGCCATGGTCGGCTCGACCGACGTGGACGAGGCCGCGGTGAAGATGCTGCGCCGCAGCGCCAAGCCGGTGATCCTGGTCGCGAACAAGGCCGACAACACCACCATCGAGATGGAGGCGACCTCGCTGTGGTCGCTCGGCCTCGGTGAGCCGTTCCCGGTCTCGGCGCTGCACGGCCGCGGCTCCGGCGACCTGCTCGACGCGATCCTGAACGCGCTGCCCGAGGCGCCGAAGATCGTGGAGAACCGGCCGCGCGGCCCGCGCCGGGTGGCGCTCGTGGGCCGCCCCAACGTGGGCAAGTCCAGCCTTCTCAACCGCTTCTCCGGCGAGGAGCGGGCGGTGGTCGACTCGGTCGCGGGCACCACTGTGGACCCGGTCGACAGCCTGGTCGAGATCGGCGGCGAGACGTGGCAGCTGGTCGACACCGCCGGCCTGCGCAAGCGGGTCGGCAAGGCCAGCGGCACCGAGTACTACGCCAGCCTGCGTACCGCCTCGGCGATCGAGGCGGCCGAGGTCGCCGTGGTGCTGATCGACTCCAGCGAGGTGATCAGCGAGCAGGACCAGCGGATCCTCACCATGGTCGTCGAGTCCGGCCGGGCGCTGGTCATCGCGTTCAATAAGTGGGACCTGGTGGACGGCGACCGCCGCTACTACCTGGACAAGGAGATCGACCGGGAGCTGCGACGCATCCCCTGGGCGATCCGGCTGAACCTGTCGGCGAAGACCGGCCGCGCCGTCGACAAGCTCGCGCCCGCGCTGCGCAAGGCGCTGGCGAGCTGGGAGACACGCATCCCGACCGCGCAGCTCAACCAGTGGCTCACCGCGCTGGTCCAGGCCACCCCGCACCCGGTACGCGGCGGACGCGCTCCGCGCATCCTGTTCGCCACCCAGGCCGGGGCGGCGCCGCCACGCTTCGTGCTGTTCACCACCGGCCCGCTGGATGCCGGCTACCAGCGCTTCGTCGAGCGCAAGCTCCGCGAGGAGTTCGGCTTCGAGGGCAGCCCGATCGAGATCTCGGTACGCCCGCGCAAGAAGCTCGGCCCCGGCGGCCGGGGCAAGGCCCACGGCTGACCCGCTGGTTGCCACTCGTTGCCGCACGCCACCCTCCTAGGACGCTTTAGGGGGTGTGGCGCGCGGCGCGGGAGGGGCCTCTGCGCACGGTGCGAAGATCCTGCGCTAAGCTGTACCGGCTGCCGCGGGGGAGACCTGGCGGGGGCATCGGGACGTGGCGCAGCTTGGTAGCGCACTTGACTGGGGGTCAAGGGGTCGTCGGTTCGAATCCGGCCGTCCCGACCGGTTGACCTGGGAAGATGAAGATCTTCTCCGGTGACGGCGGCAACATCCGGTAACGGATGATCTTTGTTGGCAGTAACGGCGATGAGCTTTTGCCGTCGGCATGCTGAACTCGGAACGCTCTGACCTGCCGCTTCGTCTGGGTTCTGGACGGGGCGGCATTGTGGTTCTTGATTCCGCGTCAAGCGCTGCGGATGCTGCTGGCTGTCGCTTCGCGCAATCCCCTCGGATCGCCGCGATGGCCGCTGCGCCCGATGCCGAGGCCCTGCAGGAGATCGCGAGGTCGTGGCCGCCCAGGGAAGGCTCGCCCCGGGCATTTCACGCCACAGGCGATGGTCCATTCGCACGGCTGCACAGCGGCTGGGTGGATCACGCGCGGGATCGATCGGTTCCCCCTTGTGGCAGAGATGCTCGTCGCCACTGGCGCACGCCGGGTTCACCGGGAGGAGTTGGCGAGGGATTCCAAGGCGACGGGCGCCGTTGATCGGCACCGTGGAAACGGCCGGCAGCGACGATCCGATGGCGTGGGCTCTGAAGGAGCTGCGTCGAGAGATCAGCCAGCAGCTGGCGTACGGCTCGGAGTTGGTCGACGTGCTGCTGGCGGTGGGCCGTGACAAACATGCCTGACAGGTGGCCGGTACCCGGGCACCGTCGAGCAGGCCATCCTCAACTCGGCCGACACGCGGCGCTACCGGAGGTCGACGACCCGTAGGTGCTACCGGCTGTCGCGGGTCTGCGCATCCCCTTGACGGTGATCTTCCAGTGTCGGTCCCGGATGGCACAATGCCGCTCACTGCCCGCCGGGAGGAGATCAACATGGGCTGGCTGTCGGCCGGTGCCGATTACGAGGTGAGCCTGGAGCGCGGCCGGGTGGTCGCGCGGAACCGCCAGGGAAAGCCGCTGAAGAGTTTGCCGAAAGCGTTGCGCGATGCCGACGTGGTGGTCGGCCTGCGGCAGCTGTCGGAGTGGTTGAAGCGGCACGAGCTTTCCTGCCGGCGTGAGGTCGAGCAGTGGATGATCCGGTCTCTCCCGGTGCCCACCACGGTGATCTGCGAGGTCTGGGCAGACGATTCGTGGCGGACTCCGCTGCGTGATCTGGTCGTGGTGCCGCTCGACGACGCCGGGCGATGGGATACCGACCGGGCGGGGCTGCTACGTGACGCGGACCCCGAGAAGGGTCTCGGGGTGGTGGACCTGGATGGCGAGAGTGGCCGTCTCACCGTCGAGCAGGTTGTTCTGCCTCACCCGGTTCGGCTGCCTGAACTGGCGGATCTGCGGGAGTTCGCCGCCGACCTGGGGGTGCGGCAGGCGACGCTGCAGCTGTTCCGAGAGGTGTGGACGCGGCCGGAGTCCGACGACGAACGACGGCGGGAGGTGTCCCGGTACGCCGGCGGCCGCTACAAGGAGTTGCGCCACGTGCAGGCGAGGACGACGTCGGCGGGTTACCGCGTGCAGGGCGGCGCTGCGTCGCTGCGGGTGTGGGAGGACGGTATTCCGATCGTCGCCTCATTGTGGATCGGCGAGGGCGATCCGCTGTACGAGACCGAGACCGGCCCACTCAACTTCACCGGTCCTGCAGGGGAGGCGGTGGCGCTGGCGGCGGTGGGACCGGTGGCGTGGTCGGAAGGAATGCGGATGGCGGCGAACCTGTACGCCGGCCGGGTTGTCGACGAGGACGGTGAGCAGGCGTGAGTGAGGCACTGTTGGAGGCGGGGGCCATCCTGCCCGGTGGTGAGGCGCAGGCGGGACGCGACGTGGTGACCGCCCGCCGTTACACCCATCCGGCGCTCAGTGGCCGGGCCGTGGTGCGTCTGGCCGGCGCCACCCTCGGCGAGGCCGAGGATCTGTCGATGGAGTTCCTCGGCTTCAGCCGCAGCGTCGAACCCACGCCGGTGGGCACGGCCCGCCGGCAGTCGCTCGGATTCCCGGCCTGGGCGCTGATCAACGATCCCGCTAACGGCCGACACGCACTCGCAATGGTCAAGGACATGGCGCGGCTGGCCCGGACCGCCGCCTCCAAGCCGGGCAACGCCCGCGAGGGCTACCAGCAACTGGCCACTCGGCTGGGCGCAGCAGCACCGCATTTCCTGCCGACGTTCTGGGAGCAGGCCGGGCGGGCGTTCCTCGCCGCCGACAATCCGCGGATGGCCGGCGGCTGCTTCGCCGAGGCCCGTCGGGCCGAACAGATGCACGGGCTCGCAGTGGACGAGGAGCGGCTGCGGGAGGTGCATCTGGAGTTTGCCTTCGCCGGTGCGCTGACGGCGAAGATGCTGACCGAGTATTCCCGCGCGGTCGCGGCACGGCGGACGGCGCTCGAGGCGTACGAGATGGTGCGGACCCTTGCGATTCGTCGCGTCGCCGGCGGGTTGCCGCCGTACGCGGGAATGGCCGAGGACCTGCGGCGGCTGGCGAAGGCGGCCGGCGTGGACGTCGAGGAGCAGGCCGAGGCGGTGATCCGGCAGTTGCTGGCGTTCCCCGCGATGGCTCGCTCGAGCGAGCCGGTGTGGAAGGCGTACCGCAAACCCCTGATGCGGCTGGCCAGGCGGGACCCGGCGGTGCGTACCCGGTTGGTGGAGATGTTCCCCGAGCCGCCGGGCTGGTCGACGGATGTCACCGACTTCTGGCTGGAGCTGCTGGAGGCGGCCGGCACGCTCGATCTGCTGCGGGACGAGGCGGCGGCGGTGTCCGCGGCGCGATGGCTGGAGCGGCTGATGGCGCTGCGGGAACGGCGCAGCCGACGCCGCTGCGAGAGGCTCATCCGTGTGGTGGCGGACCTGGTGCCGCGGCTGCGGGCGGAGGGCCGGCCGGTGAGGTTGTGGAGCGACTTCGCTCACCGGGCCGACCTGGACGTTCTCGACGTCTGCCTGACCGGCGGGGTGCCGGTGGCGGTGGAGACAGACAGCAGTGCGTTCAACGTGTCCGCCTGGGTGCAGGACGACGGTCCCGGCCGGCGAGACCTGCGGGCCGTGGCCGCCGACCCCGAATGTCGGGTGCTGCTGGCGCGTGGGGCGGCCGACGCGCTGTCGGGGCTGCACAGCAGGCACGGGTCGGAGCCACTGTCGGCGCAGCTGGTCACCGAGACGCTCGGAGCGGCCGGCCTGCGCGAGGTGTTGTCCGAGCTGCTCGTCGAACGGGCCGCTCGGATGCCGGAGGGTACCTTGATCGGCTTGGACGAGGCACTGTCCCAGCTCGCGGCCGTGTGGTCGCCCGCCGGCGTGGCGCTGGCACCGGAGGCGTTCACCGCCTTGGCGCGGGTCGACGTGCCTGCGGTGCTCGCGCGGTCGTTGCGCGCCGGTCTGGTCGCTGAGCTGTCGTGGCCGGCTTATGAGCAGGTGGCCGAGGACAAACTCGGCCGACGCTACGGCGACGGTTGGCCGCAGCTGGTGGTGCAGGACAACCGGACGGCGCACGTCGTCGACGTCAACGGCCTGATCAGCGAACACATCTTCCGGTATCCGCCATCGGACAGCCCACACGCGCGCAACTCCTACTCCGACACCAGCTGTCGGCTGGTCGATGGGCAGCTCCTGGTCACCTGGTACAGCACCAGCGGCCGGCTTGTCGGCTACTGGTCCGCCGACCCGGACGTGCTGGTTGAGCCCGACCAACCGACGGACCACGCCCTGTGGGGCCGACGGTCGCTGCCGTTGCCGCTGCCCGAAGGCGCGACGACCACGGGCGGTCGGCCCTGGCACGCCGGAGACACCCGCGGCCCGGCCGGGACATATCCGGTCGCCAGTGACGGGGTCTCGTTCTGGCGCTGTGAACGGCCCACCGACCCGACGGCCGGTGAGCGGCGTTGGCGGGAGTACGACCCGGCGACGGGCGAGGGCGGTCGCTACAGCCTGCCCGCGTTCTTCGCCACCGACCTGCCGCGCGACGGGGTCCTCCTGGCTGACCTGTGTGAGTTGCGGCCGGCTCCGGCAGAGTTCGCCTCGTCGCCGCTGGGCTGGCGGGACGGGCTGGTGGGGTGGCGGGTGACCCGGCTGCCGGACGGCACGCAGGTGGGGGAGGGGGTTGACGGGCGGCGGGTGTCCTGGCACCCGACCGCGGTGCGGGCCAGCCGCAACCCGTTCCACAGTGACGCGCTGGTGGCGGGGCTCCAGCTGCCGGGCAGCGACGTGGTACTTCCGGTGACCGGGCGGCCCCATCACCGGGCCGAGTTGGAGCTGACGGTGTGGAGCGCCGACGGCCGCGAGCCGGTGGACCGTTGCAGGACATCCCGGTACCTGCCGCCGCTGGCCTGGTGGCACGCGCTGGGCGCGCGCGACGGGCAGGGCTCGGCCCGCCTGCGGCGTATCGACGCCGCCGACGCGGCCCGGCTGATGGCAATCGCCGACGCCGTCACGAAGTCCACCGAAATCAATGCGGCCGCGCTGGCCATCGTCACCGAGGTGCTGACGGAGGTGACCGACCCCGTCCTGCGTTCCGCCTTGGCGGACAAGGTGGTGCGCGCGGTACGCCTGCGCCGGCGACTGGAGGGGCTGCCACAGTTGTTGGCGACCGACCCGGTCGAGGAGAGCACCGTCGAGACCGTCGCCGACGATGTGCTGCGCACCGCCTGGTCAGGGCTGCTGCCAGCGGAGAGGTTCACCTACTACTCGGGCAGAGCGCAGACCCGGCACGATGTTCTCCGGCAGGTCACCGCGGTCGCGGACCTTCTCACGGCCGGGACGGTCGAGGACGTACCGGAAGCCACCCCGACGTGGGTGGACGCCCTCGGCGGACTCGGCGCCCTGGCCGTCCGCGCCGCCGCACTGGTGACCGGCGAGCAGGAGCGGGCCGCTTTGACGCAATTGGTGTCCACCCTGGCCGGTACCATCCTCTCCGACCCTGGGCAGGCCGTGCGGGTGCTCACCGTGACCTGGGACGAGGCACCTCCGGAGAGCCAGCGGACCGTTCAGCGCGACGGCGGCCAGGTGACGGTGCTGCTGCCGGAGCGCAGTCCCACCTGGTACGCCGGGCGGAGCAAGCAGTGGCGGCGTACGGCGGTGCAGCTGTCCCCGGACGGGCGGTTCACCCCGCCGTCGGGCGCCACCGTCGAGGCGGAGATCGTCGCGGCCGGCTGGCGCGGCGCCGATCGCATCGCGGCGTTCTGCCGACTGCTCGCCGAACAGGGCCCGGCCCGCTGGCGTGCGGAATGCGTCGATGACCTGGTGCAGCGCACCGGCATGACGCGGGCGGAGGCCGCTCTGCTGCTGGCCGGTCTTCCCGGCATCGACGAGTGGCAGGCGAACTTCCTCACCGCCGAACAGCGGCGCATCCTCGGCGTGAACACCACGCAGGCGCGCGCGGCCCGCGACGCCATGAAGTCCCTGTCGTACGGGCAGCGGATCGCGCTGGTGGACGCGGCGATGCCGCGGGACCCGGCCGATCTGTGGCGGCGGGGCCCGGACGTCGACGGGCTGGCGACGGCCTGGCTGGCACTGCGCGGCGTCCGCGTCGTCATCGGCGAGCACCTGCTTGCCGACGCCACCCGTGTCCTGCCCACGACCCAAGCGGCCGACATCCTGCAGACGATCGCCAACCCGGCACCGGGAAGCTGGCTGACGACCGACGGCGAGAGCCGCCCCGGCGACTGGGGCCGACTGGAGACCACCGCTACCAGCGGAACCCCGTTCGACGGCAACCACCTGTACGGGTGCACGGTGGCGCTGCTGTGGCTGGCGTACGAGTTGCCGTGGGGTGACCCGATGCGCGACGCCCTGCCTCGGGCTCTGGAGCTGCTGCGGGAGCGGCTGCGCAACCCGCGGTTGCTGATCGGCGCCGGGCGACACGAGGTGGACGAGCCACCCCAGGCGGGGCCGGCGCTAGTGCCCGGACACGCCTTCCGGGACACGGTCGTGCACCATCTCGCCCCGGCCCGCCTCAACGGACCGCATGATCCCGCGGTCAGCTTCATCTCCGGCCCGGTCGCGGACGCGCTGCGGCTGGTGCTCTCCCCGGACATCACCGCCGTGCTGGCCACCCCCGACGGCGTCGGCGGCGAACACCGCGACCCGCGGGTCAGCGCACCCGAGCTGGTCGACGCCGTCGCGGTTCACACCGGCCTCGACCGTGACCCGGCGAGTTACTACCTGCAGCTGCTGGCCCTGCCCAACCCCACCGATGTCAACGTGCGGACCTGGAACGCCTGGAAGCCCGCCACCCTCAAGCAGGCCCAGGCGGCTCTTCTCGACGCCGGTCTGGTGCTGGCGGGCAAGCGGGAACGGGCGGGCCGCGGCGTCTTCCTGCCCGGCGGCTGGCTCGCGGCAAAGGCCCCCAGCACGCCGATGGAGACCTGGAAGCAGCCGCTGTACCTGTTCCTCAACGGACTGACCCTCGTCAACCGCACCATGCCGGAGCTGTACCGCGCAGCGTGGGATCGCGTGACCGCCGGTGACAACCCCCGCTACCTCGACCTGCAGGAGAAGGCGTGAGCACCCGACAGATCGACCCGCCGGAGCACCTGTACGCCGACGAGCTGGCGTTCCTGGCCGCCGCCGACCGTGGTCCCCGCCCGCCCGGCTGGCGGCTGACCCCTCATGCCGTGGTCACGTTCATCGCCGGTTCCGCCGGCCGCCCCGTGCCGGGCCCCGACGGCCGTCAGGTCACCATCGCGCCGAAGTTCGTGGGGGAGCGGGCCCTGATCGAGCGGTGTGTGGTGACCCTGGCCGGTGAGCGGGGCCTGCTGCTCGTCGGCGAACCGGGCACTGCCAAGTCGATGCTGTCCGAGCTGCTCGCCGCGGCGATCTGCGGCACAAGTGCCTTGGCCGTGCAGGGTACGGCCGGTACCATCGAGGAACAGCTGCGCTACGGCTGGAACTACGCGCTCCTGCTGGCCAAGGGGCCGTCCCGGGAGGCGCTGGTGCCCTCACCGGTGCTCACCGCCATGACCACCGGCGCCGTCGCCCGGGTCGAGGAAATTACCCGCTGCCTGCCCGAGGTGCAGGACGCGCTGGTGTCGATCCTGTCCGACCGTCGGTTGGTCCTGCCCGAGCTTGCCGACGACCCCGTCGCCTACGGGGCCCCCGGCTTCTGCGTCATCGCCACGGCGAACCTGCGCGACCGCGGCGTGTCCGAGATGTCTGCGGCGTTGAAACGGCGGTTCAACTTCGAGGTGGTCCCGCCGATCGCCGACTTCGACGCCGAGGTCGCCCTCGTCACCCGGCAGGCCCGCGCCACCGTCGAACGGGTCGGCGCCGCGTACACGGTGGACGAGGCGGTGCTGGAGACACTGGTGACCGCCTTCCGTGACCTGCGCACCGGCAGCACCGTCGAGGGCTGGGAGGTGGAACGCCCGTCCTCGGTCATGAGTACCGCCGAGGCGGTCGCCGTCGCCACGTCGATCGGCCTGTCCACCTCGTATCTGCCCGGCCCGGATCCGTTGTCCCTGCTCCCCGGGCACCTGCTGGGCGTGGTGCGCAAGGACGACCCGGCCGACCACGCGCGGCTGCTGGCGTACTGGGACGGCGCCCTGCGCCGACGCGCAGAGGCCGGCGGCCGGATGTGGCGGCAGCTCTGGGAACAGCGCGATGTCCTCCGCGACTGACCACATCACCGCCGGCGACCCCCGCGCCGCCGTCGCACGTCTCACCGACACCGGCCGCGTCACCCTGATCGGAGTGCGGCACCACTCGCCGGTGCTCGCCGCGGCGATCCCCACCCTGTTGGACGCGGCCGCCCCGGACGCGGTGCTGGTCGAGTTGCCCGCCGACATGCAGCCGTGGCTGCCCTGGCTGGCGCACCCCGACACCCACGCCCCGGTCGCGCTCGCCGCCGCCGACGGCGACGAGGGCGGACCGCTGGCGTTCTACCCGTTCGCCGACTTCTCCCCCGAGCTGGCCGCGCTGCGGTGGGCGCAACGTCGAGGCGTGCCGGCCCACTGCTGCGACCTGCCGCTGACCGACCCGGCCTGGCAGGAACGTCCGGCCGTCGGCCCCCGGGCGAGCGGCTACGCCGACACCGTGCGGTCCGCCCTGACCGGGCGGACCGGCGACGACCTGTGGGACCGCTGGGTCGAAGCCGCAGCCCCCGGTTCACCGCCCGAGGCGGTACGCCGATCGGCGCTGGCGGTCGGCTGGGCGCTGCGTGCCGATGCCACCGCCGGCGGAATCGGCGCCCTCGACCAGCGGCGCGAGGCATGGATGCGACAACGCATCGCCGAAACCCCGGGCCGCCTCGCCGTCGTCGTCGGCGCTTTCCACGCCCCCGCCTTGACCACACTCGCTCAGCCATCGCCCAACACACCACCCGACGCCGAGCCGCCACGGCGCGCACCGGTCATCTCGCTGGTGCCCTACTCGTTCGACCTGCTCGACGCGCGGTCGGGCTATCCCGCCGGAATCCGCGATCCTCGCTGGCAGCAGGCTGTCCACGAGGCTCATGCCGACCCCACCGCGCTGGCCGCCCGCCTGCGCGGCTTCGCCGTCGAGATCACGCGCCACCTGCGGGACCAGGGACACCCCACGGGACCGGCGGAGGCCGCCGAAATCACACGGCTCGCCCACGATCTGGCCCGACTGCGAAACCTGCCCACCGCCGGACGCGGTGAACTCGTCGAAGCGCTGCAGACGGTCCTCGCCCAGGGCGAGCCGGTCGGCCGCGGCCGAGCGGTCGCCGCCGCCATGCAGCACACCCTGATCGGACAGCGCCGTGGTCACCTCTGCCCGGACACACCCGTCTGCGGGCTGACCCCCGCAACCACAGCTCTCTTGCGGCAGTTGCGCCTGCCCGGCCCCGGTGAGGTACCTCGCACCGTTCGCCTCGACCCGCTGCGTAACCCGCTCGACCAGCGACGAGAGGCCACCCTGCAGCGACTGCGGGCCTGCCAGGTGCCCTACGCCGAGCCGGTCGAGACCACCACGGCCGACACCCTCACGACCCGCTGGCGGTTGCACTGGCAGCCCGGCACCGAAGCCGCCCTCGCCGCCGCCAGCCCACACGGCGTCACCCTCGCCCAAGCCGCCGCCGGCATGCTGAACATCCGGCGCCGCCGTGAGGTTGCCAACGGCGGCCCCACCGCCGCACAGGCCATCTCCGGGCTCGCGCGCGCCGCCGCCTGCGGCCTGCCCGACGCCGTCGACGTCCGCCTCGCCGACCTGCACGCTGCGGCGACCGGCACCGCCACGCTCGCCGAACTCGCCAACGCCAGCCAACTGCTGCAGCGGCTGCAACGCGGGCACATCCCCGCCACGCCGTCACCACCGACGGGCCTCGGCGAGCACCTGGCCCACCTGCACGCCGCCGCTGTCCGCGCCGTCAACGGGCTCGCCGGATCGACCGATGCGGGGGACGCCCGCGCCCTGCTCGACCTCGTTCGGCACGCCGACGACAGCGGCCACCTGCTGCGGCTCGGTGACGCCGTCAGCCGCCTCGCCCGTGAGGGATCACCGCTGATGCGAGGAGCGGGCCACGCCGTCCAGGTGCTGCTCGGCCTCGCCGAGCCCCATTCGTTCGGTGCTGCCCTGGCGTCCTGGGCCGAGATGCCCGCCGCCGAGTGCACCGACCGACTCCGTGGAGCACTCAGCGTTGCCGGCGCCCTGCTGGAGGCCGGCGGGGAAACGCTGGCCCCGCTGCTGGACACCGTAGACGGCTGGGACGACGAGCACTTCATCCGCCGGCTGCCCGCGCTGCGCGGCGGTTTCGACGCGCTGAGCCCCGCCGATCGGGACCGCCTTCTGGACACCGTCCGTCACCGCATTGGTGACCTCGACGCGACGATGACCGTCGCACCGAGCCTGCTCGCCGACTGGCTCGCCGTCGACCAGAAGGGACGCCAGGCCCTGACCGCCCTCGGACTGCCTGCGGGCACAAGCGACAGCGCCGCCGAGTGGTCGGGTCCACCACCGCCCCCGGCAGAATCCCGCCAGGCATCCCGCCCCCAGACGCTCCCCGCCGCGCAGCGCTGGCGACTACTGCTCGGCCGCCGCCGCGACGACCTGCCACCGGGCGCCCGCCGACTCGCTACCGCGCTCGATGAGCTGTACGGGAACGGCAGGGGAGAGGGCTCTCACACCACCGCCGGACCTGGCGGCGGACGACAACCCGCTTACCCCCAGGTGCGCGACTGGGCTGGCGACCTCGAAGCGCTGTTCGGCGCGGCAGTACGCGACGAGGTGCTCGCCCGCGCCGCCGAACGCGGACGCGCTGACGCCCTCCTCACCATCGCGCCCGAGAACGTCCGACCCTCGGTGGAACTGCTGCACACCGTCCTGGCTCTGGCCGGCGGTCTGCCCGAGGCGCGGCTGCACCGACTGCGCCCACTCGTCGCCTGGCTCGTCGCCGAGCTGACCGAGCAGTTGGCCCGACAGATCAGACCGGCACTCAGCGGACTCGCCACACCACGGCGCAGCCGCCGACCCACCGGGCGCCTAGACCTCGGAGCCACCGTCCATGCCAACCTGCACACCGCGCACATCGACTCCCACGGCGCGGCCCAGATCAGCCCCGAACGGTTCGTCTTCCGCAGCCGCGGTCGACGCAGCGTCGACTGGCAGGTCATCCTCCTCGTCGACGTATCCGGGTCGATGGAACCGTCCACTATCTGGTCCGCGCTGACCGCGTCCGTCCTCGCCGGCGTGACGACCCTGCGAACCCACTTCGTCACCTTCTCCACCGAGGTCGTCGACCTGACCGACCGGGTCGTCGACCCGCTCAGCCTGCTGATGGAGATCAGTGTCGGCGGCGGCACTCACATCGCCGCCGCCCTACGCTACGCCCGGCAGATCGTCACCACCCCCAGCCGCAGCCTCGTCGTGCTCGTCAGCGACTTCGAAGAGGGGCATCCCATCGGCGGACTACTGGCCGCCGTCCGGGCGCTCGCCGACGACGGCGTCACCCTGCTCGGCTGCGCCAGCCTCGACGACCGTGGCCAACCCCGCTACAGCACCGCCGTCGCCGGGCAACTCGTGGCTGCTGGGATGCCCATCGCCGCGCTGAGCCCCACCGAACTCGCCCGCTGGATCGGAGACCAGGTCAGATGAGCCTGCCGGACGTCGCACCACACGTCACCGCCGACGCCGTCGCCGCCCTGCCCACCCGGCTGCGGTCCAAGCTCGACCAAGCTCTCGAGAAGCAGCCGACCTGGACCATCACCTCGTCCGACTCCGGCGCGACGATCGCCTTGGACGACCATGTCACGGTCACCCTCACCACGCCGGTCGACGCGGCGGACCGAGCCGCCTGCAACTGCCTGCTCGCACCACGCTGCCTGCATCGGGCCGCGGTGCTCAGCGCCGCACCCGTCCTGACCACGCAGCCACACCATCCGGTCGCAGCCGGACCGGACGTGGCCACCGCCGGGGCCGTCGTGACCACCGAAGCCGACCCGCCGGATGCCGCCGCCCCGTCCACCACCGCCGAGGAGAAGGCCGCCGCCGCCCAGGTACGCGACGTCGCTGCCCAGATCCTCGAACACGGGGTGGCAGGCGCCGACGCGGTGACCCAGGCGGACCTGCTCCGCGCCATCCACCAGGCCCGCGCCGTCGGACTGCCCCGACTGGCGACAGCCGCGACCAGAGTGGTTGAACAACTGCGCGCAGCCCGCCGGGGAATCCCCGGATTCCGGCTGGCCGACCTCACCGAGGATCTGCGCGAGGCGCTGACCGTCTGTCACCTCCTAATCGAAGGTATCGGTGACCAGCGAGCCGCCCGGGGCACCAGCCGGCGCGGCTACAGCCCGGTCGGCGACCTGCACCTGTACGGGCTGTGCACCGAGCCGCTGCGCACCACCACCGGCCACGTCGGCGCGATCAGCTACCTGACCGACGGCGATGCGACGATCTGGAGCCTGGCGCAGGCACGCCCCGGCGACGGCGACACAGCCCGCAACGCCGCACACTCAAGCGTCAACCTCGGCGACGTCACGCTGAGCCACCGTGAGTTGTGCCGTGCCGGGATGATCGCCGTCAATGCTCACGCATCCGTCGACCGGCGACTCAGCCACGGCAGGACAACGCAGGCCGTACGAACCACAGGCCGCAGCTGGCGCGAGGAACCAGCCGACGCCCTCTGGCGGCAACCGATCCCCGAACAGGCCGCCCGGTGGTTGAACGCCCTGGAACTCGCCCGCCACGAGCGGCCCGCCGGCCACGACCTCGCCTTCCTCGACGGCGTTCTCGCCGCCGACCAGCGAGGTCTACTCCTACAGACGGCGCAACTGCCGGGGCCGGTCACCGTCCTGGCACCACACGACGATCCGGTGCTTCCGTACGTCGCGAACCTGCGCCTGCTCGCCGCCCACGCCACCGGCATGCCGGTACGGATGATCGGACGCTTCCACGGACCCCGGCAGGTCCACGGTCTCGCCGTTGCCGCGTCCTGGCTGCCGGACCGCTTCGGCGGACACGTCGACCTTGGCGTCGACCAGCTGCAGCGCGCCGACCTACCCGGCGCCGCGACCACGGAGCCTCCGGGCGCTGACCAACCTCAACCGCCGCTGCATCTGCTCGCCCACCACCTACAACGAGTTGTTTCCGCCGGCCGCAGTGCCCTGATGTCGGACGTCGATCGGGACGCGCGGGCGCTGCTGGACGCCCAGCTGCCGACAGCCGCGTTTGTGCTGCAAGAGCTGCGGCGCGCGGGCCACCGGCGTAGCCGCGACGCTTTCGGCCGCTTGAATCAGCAGGACTCCGCCGCCCTGGCGGTGGCGTGGCTGACCGCTGCGGCCTATCAGCAGGCTGCGACTACAGCCGCAGCCGTAGGATCATGGCAATCCAGGTGGCAGCCGTCAGCCTGATGCTGCCTCTGGGCACCTCCGCTTCGGGAAGCCCTGCTGTTGTGGTGCTTCAGGAGCGGGAAATGTATGTGCTCGACGTGGACAAGAGACGGGTCTTGACTTTCAGCCAAGCCGGCCAAGTAGGCGATGCACATCCTCGTAAGACGGAAGCATGACAATCGGCTGGTCAAGCCGGTCAGCGTTGGAGCCGAAGAAGACCGGAGCTACGAAGAGCTGCGACTGGCGTTCGAGCGCGCGCACCAGCGGCAACATCAGCGGGCCGTAGTTGCTCGGCCAGAGACAGCCAACATGTCCCACCCAGGTAACTAGCCCGACTAAGTCGTCGAGCTTATAGACGGGATCCGGGGGCGCTGGGTAAAGTGCTGCCGCGTACCACGGGTCCCCGTCCGGATCGATTCCATGAGGTGCGGTGGAGCACAGGCGGTGGATCCTCTTTTCATTGTGATGCGACCCGTAGATCTATTTTGCCTTTGCGTCCCAGCCGTGGATCGTCACGAAATCTTTCAAATTCGTAGCGGTTGCTATTGCGCGCCTCGCGCGCTTCCAAGATATGTTGGGGGGTTCCACCTGTTCGAAGGGCGCCCACGCCGGCTCAACGAATTGGTAGTCCAAGCTTCACTTCCCGTAGCAGCTGCTGGGTGGGACGGTTGGCATAGTTCAAGGGTTTTTGCTCTCCAGTCGCGGTAGCCGACACGTGCAGGCGGGGGGTGAAGTAGGGCCTGCCGCCGCTTCATTTTCTCTAGACTTTTCGCCGTAGCGCGGTTCGCCAGGTGAAGACGCGGTTTCGTAGGTCGGCGACTGCCTCCGGGGGAAGGCCGTAATCGGTGAAATCTTCGACGTCGAACCGGTCGACATGGCCAAGCATCGCGGCGAACATGCTCCGATCGAATCCGTCGTCGGCGGCGTGTGCGAGATCGCACAGCTGGTCGAGGGTGTACCGGCCGCTGCTGATGGCGGCGTCGATGTCGAGGAAGTCGCGGGCGGCTGCCCGGTTGTAGAGGGCGTCCATCTTGCCGGCCATCACATCATCAGGGTGCAGGACCGGACCGATGTCCATCTGGACGGGCGGCTGCGCTCGCCAGTTCGCCACAAGTTCCACCCGGTGCTGCTGTCCTGGGTGAGCTGGGTCGGTGACGTGCAGCCGCGCGAAGGTGTCGAGTCGAAGGTCGACCTCGACGCGGAGACCTTCGGCGCGGTATGCGGCGATCACCTCATCGACGGCGGTGGGGAAATCGGCGCGGCGCTGCCAGTCGGCGAACAGGTCGACGTCTTCGCTGGGGCGGTCGAGGATGCCATGGGCGGCGATGGCGTGCCCGCCGGCCAAGGCGAACCCGTACTGGCCGCCGACCTGTAGGGCGATCTGCGCCAGCCGGCGATGGATCGGCGGAGTCTGGCCGCCCACTATGCGGCGTGTCGGCGCGCGTTGGCCAGCTCGGGGAATCGTGCTTCCCACAGATGGCGAACCTGCGGTGGCAGCACGAGGGCCGGCCACAGGCGTTGCAGGGTCGGGCCGTCCAGCCATCGGGTGAGATCGTCGGGGGCAGTGGCTTCGCGCAGCACGGTTTCGTACATGCTGGCCAGGCGCCGCGGGTTGTCCAGGTCGTAGCGCGCCCGCCCGGACCAGTCGAGCCGGCGATCCAGGCTCACCACGCCGTTGATTGGCCCCCGCAGAGCCTCGAGCCGGTCGGCGACGACGTAGGGCCGCTGGTCGGCGTAGCGGGAACCCGCCGGTGCTCCGCCGGTGTCTGCACCACCCATGATCGACCAGCCTCCTCCGGCTGCTTCCTGACGACAACGTTCAGGCCCACGGTAGTCGACCGTGCAGCGGGTGAAGGGTTCGCGGCACTGTGTCGGACACTATCCAGCCTGACGTCGATGATCGGCCCACTGGCGATCGCACGTACGCCGGGGGCCGGCGGACTGCGCGGTAGAGGACGTCCTTGACGATCGGCAGTAACGAGCCCGGTAACGCATTGGACCGCAACGGACGGATCAGGCGGCAGCGCACGACACGGGACAGCATTGCGAGGTGTCGCTCTTATCCAATTCCGAGGACGTATCAGCCTATTCTGGCATGGCGTGACAGAATCGTTGTGAAACTGGGGGTCAAGGGGTCGTCGGTTCGAATCCGGCCGTCCCGACAGGTTGACCTGGGGAGATGAAGATCTTCTCCGGTAACGGCGGTAACATCCGGTAACGGATGATCTTTGTTGGCCGTAACGGCGATGATCGCTGGCCGCCGGCCCGCTGAACCCGGAACGCTCTGACCTGCCGCTTCGTCTGTGTTCTGGACGGAGCGGCATTGTGGTCTCTTGATTCCGCGTCAAGCGGGGAGGCATGAGCGCCTGCCGGGCGCATGAGTGCTGCGTTGACGGAAGCAGTCCTCCGTGGGCCACCCCATTTTCGGGTCATCCTTGAGGGCACTCCGTGGCATCCGGCACCTGGCACGCGCGGAAGGGGGAGCTCGGCGGGGTGGAGCCGGCCGGTCAACCGCGTGGGGCGCGCTGTTCCGATGTGTCTCGTACATCCGCCCGGCGACGATCAGGCCGGACACGGCGGTGAGGGCCGCCACCGCCCAGGTGGCGCCCCGGATACCGACGAGGTCCGCGAGGAAACCGGCCAGTAGCGCGCCGACGGCGAAGCCGCCGTCGCGCCAGAGCCGGTAGGCGCCGACTGCGCGGGCCCGCCATGCGGGGTGCGCGACGTCGCCAATCGTCGCGAGCAGGGTGGGGTAGACCATGGCGGTGCCGGCGCCGAGCAGGATCGCGGCCGTCGCCCACGATCGGAAGCTGTGGGCGCCGGCGGTCAGCCCGAGCGCGCCGGCCTGGGTCAGCATCCCGACCACGATGAAGGGTTTGCGTCCGAGCCGGTCCGAGAGGGGCCCGGTGATGATCTGGCCGAGGCCCCAGAACGCGGGATAGAGGGCTGCCAGCACCCCGATTCTTGGTAGAGAGAGGCCGGCGGCGGCGAAGAGCACCGGAAACAGGCCCCAGGCGAGGCCGTCGTTGAGGTTGTTCACGAGGCCGGCCTGGCTGGCCGAGCCCAGCGCCGGTTCCCGCCAGCTGACCAGGCTGAAGACCTGCCGGGTGGTGAGGTCGCCCGGGTGAGCGCCCTCGGCGCTCTGGTGGCTGGCGGCCTCGTGATGGGCGAGCGCACGGGTTTCCCGCGCGAGGAGCGACGACAGGCCGAGGCCCATCGCGACGTAGGCGGCGCCCAGCAGGAACGGCGCGGGCCGCAGGCCGTAGCGCGCGGCCAGGGCTCCGCTCGCCAGCGCCGTCGCGGCCACGGCGACATATCCGGCTGCCTCGTTCAGCCCCATCGCGAGGCCGCGCCGCCGTGGCCCGGCCAGGTCGATCTTCATGATTACGGTGGTGGACCAGGCCAGCCCCTGGTTGACGCCGAGCAGGACGTTGGCTGCCACCACCCAACCCCAGCTCGGCGCCCAGATGAGCAGCAGGGGTACGGGGATCGCCGCCAGCCAGCCGGCCAGCAGCACGGGTTCGGCCGTACCTGTCGGACAGGGCGCCGGCGAAGAAGTTGGTGACCGCCTTGGTGGCGCCGAAGGCGAGGATGTAGGTGAGGGCGGCGGTGTAGGCGGTCAGGTGAAACTCCCGCTGCCCCAGCAGTGGCAGGACGGTGCGCTCGGTGCCGAGCACGCCACCCACCAACGCGTTGACCACGACGAGGAGGAGGAACTGGGCGGCGTTCGCGCGCAGGCCGAGCCTCGGCCCGGCGGTGCCCGCGGCCGTGTTCACCCCTGTCATGTCTCACCTTCCTGCGGGAACGGGCAGGTGGCCGGGCTGTCCCCGGTCACCTGCCCGGCTCGTCGTGGTCGGATCAGACCGCGGCGTGCAGCGCCTGCCATGCGCCGTAGCCGCCGAGCAGGTCGGAGACGTCCGCCCGGCCGACGTTGCGGAGCAGGCTGGCCGCCACCGAGGAGCGGTAGCCGCCCGCGCAGTGCACGACGACCGCCCGGTCCGCCGGCACCTCGTCGAGGCGCCGCGTCAGCTCAGCGAGGGGGATGTGCAGGGAGCCCTGGATGGCACCCTGCTCGCGCTCACCGGCGTTGCGGACGTCGAGCACCACCGGCGCCTCGGGGCGGTCCAGCGCGTCGCGCAGCTCGGTGGCGGTCAACCGGCTCGCGCGGGCCATGTCCCCGGCCATCTCGAGGAACGCGCCTTCGGGCTCGCGGAGGTAGCCGACGACGTGGTCGAAGCCGATCCGGGCGAGCCGTACGACGATCTCCTCCTCCCGGTCCTGTGGGGCGACCACGAGTACCTTGCGGTCCGGGGCGATCACGCTGCCTGCGGTCTCGGCGAACCGCCCGTCGGCGGGGATGTTGACGGCCCCCGCGAGGTGGCCCGTGGCGAACTCCTGCGGGTCGCGGGCGTCGACCACGACCGCGCCGTCGGCGCGGGCCTGGGCGAACTCGGCGGCGTCGAGCGGGCGCGGGGCCTTGGTGTGGTCGAACAGCTCGCGGGCCTTGCGGTTGAGCACGGCGTCGAAGGCGAAGTAGCCGGGCGCGGACGGCTGGCCGCCGGTGACCAGGGCGAGGAACTGCTCCTGGCTCATCGGGGCGCAGGCGTAGTTGGTGCGGCGCTGCTCGCCGATGGTGGACTGCCGCTCGGTGGAGAGGTTCTTCCCGCAGGCCGAGCCGGCGCCGTGGGCGGGGAAGACCCGGACCTCGTCGGGCAGGCCCATCAGCTTGCGCTGGACGCTGTCGTAGAGCATCGCGCCCAGTTCGTCCGCGGTCACGCCGAAGGAGGCGAGCAGGTCGGGTCGGCCCACGTCGCCGATGAACAGCGCGTCGCCGGTCATCACCCCGTACGGCGTGGCGTCGTCGGTGTGCTCGTAGACCAGCACGCTGATCGACTCGGGCGTGTGGCCCGGGGTCTCCATGACCTCCAGGGTGACGTCGCCGAGGCTGATCCGCTCCCCGTCGGTGAGCTTGCGGATCGGGTACTCGGTCTCGGCTCGGTGCCCGTAGCCGATCCACGCGCCGGTCGCGGCAGCGACCTCGAGGTGCCCGGCGAGGAAGTCGGCGTGGAAGTGGGTGTTGATGACTCCCTCGATGGTGAGGCCGCGGGCTCGTGCGTCGGTCAGGTACTCGTCGATGTCGCGGCGGGGGTCGACCAGCACGGCCCGGCCGGTGCTCTCGTCGGCGATCAGGTACGACGCCTGGGACAGACAGTCCAGGTAGTACTGGGTGAACAACATGGTGCCGAACTCCTTCACGGTGATGAGCAGCGATGCGATTACGATAGCGCATACCCCTGGGGGTATAGGACGGGCCGAAGGTCCTCATCCTCGGGACCTTCCCGCCGGACGACCCTCAGGCCAGGTGCCCGGGCCGCCCACCCTTGGCCTGGAGCGCCATTCCGGCCTGGACCCAGGCCCGCATCCCGCCGGCCAGGTTGTAGATCTGGTGGTGGTCGCGGGCGAGCAGCGCGGCTGCCTGCCGCGAGCGCGCCCCGGACCGACACGCGGTGATCACCGGCCGGTCCGCCGGCACTTCCCCGGCCCGGCCGGCGAGTTGGCCGAGCGGGATGTGCCGGGCCCGGGGTGCGTGGCCGGCACGCCATTCGGCCGGCTCCCGAACGTCGAGCAACAGCCCTCCATCGGCGACCAGCGCCGCAGCCTCCTCGGGCCCGATGGAGGTGTAGGGCTTTCCGAAGACCTTCTTCAGCATTCCACCGAGGTTCACGCGTCCGCTCCCGTCACGATGTCGCGACCACTGCGGGCCCACCCGCCGGTGCCGTCGGCGACCGACCGGGCGTCGATGCCCGCGCGGGCCAGGAACTGCGCCGCGGACAGGCTGCGGCCACCACTGGCGCAGATGACGTAGACCGGGCGGCTGCGGGGAAGTTCTCCGACCGCTGCGGCCAGTTGTCCCAGCGGCACCGACCGGGCGCCGGGCACGTGGCCCTCGACGTACTCGAACGGCTCACGGACGTCCACCACCGTGGCCCCCTCGGCGTGCGCGGCGGCGAAGTCCGCCAGGTTCACCTCTTGCATCTCATCCTCCGATCCGTATACCCCCAGGGGTATTTACGTCGACCATAGCGCGCCGGGCCCGGCTCGGTATTCCGCCCGTCGAGTGGGAATGTAAACCCCCGGGGGTATGTTGGCCGGTGCGAGAGCACTGCCGAAACGTGGAGGTTGGACATGGCGAGCGTGGCGTTGACCGGCGCGAACTTCGAGGAGACCGTCACCCGCGACGGGATCGTGCTGGTCGACTTTTGGGCGAGCTGGTGCGGTCCCTGCCGCGGCTTCGCGCCCGTTTTCGAGCAGGCCAGCGAGAAGCACCAGGACATCGTGTTCGGCAAGGTGGACACCGAGGTGGAGCAGGGTCTGGCCGCGGCGGCCCAGATCCGGTCGATCCCGACGCTGATGGCCTTCCGGGACGGCGTGCTGGTCTTCTCCCAGCCGGGTGCGCTGCCGGCCGCGGCTCTGGAGCAGGTGATCCAGGCGGTCCGCGACCTCGACATGGACGAGGTGCGGGCCAAGATCTCCGGGGAGCCGGCCAGCCGGTGACAGCCTGAACGACCACGGCGGGGTGCGGGCGATGCCCGCACCCCGCCGTTTCTCATCCGGAGAGGGCGTCCAGGGCGGCCCGCAGTCGCCTGGTTGCCTCGTCGGCGACCGTCCGCAGGTCGGCGGCGTCGCTCAGCTGCACCATCACCTGCGGGTCGAGCGCCTGCACCAGGGTGGCGTCCGGCCCGTCGGCGCGGACCACGACGTTGCACGGTAGGAGCAGGCCGATGTTCCGGTCGGCCTGCACGGCACGGTGGGCCAGCGGGGGGTTGCAGGCGCCGAGGATGACGTACTCCTCGAGTTCGACGCCGAGCTTCTCGTGCAGTGTGGCCCGCATGTCGATCTCGGTGAGCACCCCGAAGCCCTGGTCCTTCAGTGCCGCCCGGACCCGCTCGACGGTCGGGGCGAACCCGGCGGACAGCCGGATCGTCATCGCGTAGCTCATGCTCTGCTCTCCCTCAGCGGAGATGGTGCCGGCCGCGACACGACCGGCGTGGGTGATTCGGCAAAGCCGTGCCGGGCCGGTCAGAGGAGGCCGCGCAGCATGCCGTGCCAGTACATCGCCGGAAGCCCGTGGCGCTTGAGCAGCCACATGTCGTAGCGCGGCTTCATCGTGTCGATCAACGGGAAGCTGGGCGTCGGCTTGAGCTGGTAGTCGAACTCGGCCAGCAGCATCCGGTTGTGGGCGGTGACCAGTGGGCAGGAGGTGTAGCCGTCGTAGCGGGCCGGCAGCGGCTCGCTCCGGCGCGCGGCGAGCATGTTGGCCACCACCATCGGCGCCTGCTTGCGGATCGCCGCCCCGGTCTTGGAGGTGGGCAGGTTCGCCACGTCACCGAGTGCGAAGACGTCCGGCCAGCGGGTGCTCTGC
This sequence comes from Micromonospora sp. WMMB482, assembly GCF_019038635.1. Lineage (NCBI taxonomy): Bacteria > Bacillati > Actinomycetota > Actinomycetes > Micromonosporales > Micromonosporaceae > Micromonospora > Micromonospora sp. WMMB482. The sequence continues at coordinate 4,802,674 of NZ_JAHOPD010000020.1, forward strand.
AGGCTGTACTGGTCGACTGCCAGGTAGCCGAACGGGCTGGCAGGATCGGCGAGGGCACTGTCCTTCAGCCAGGCCGGCGCGCTCTGTGGCGGCACGGCGTGCAGCAGGTCGTAGTCGATGCTCTCCTTGGTGCCGGACTTGCTGTCGAGGATGACCGCCCGACGGCTGTCGCCGTCGACCTCGACCAGTTGGGACTCGTAGCGCACCTCGATGCCGTAGCCGGCGGCCACGCCCTCCAGGACCCGTGCCCAGTCCGGCTGGCTGAAGATGGTCGCGGTGGGCAGCACCAGGATGACGCGTACGCCGTCCAATACGCCCTGCCGACGCCACCAGTCCGCGGCCAGGTAGGCGATCTTCTGCGGCGCGCCGCCGCACTTGATCGGGCCGGCCGGCATGGTGAAGATCGCCGTGCCGCCGCGGACCTTCCGGATGAACTCCCAAGTGCGGGGGGCGAGGTCGTACCGGTAGTTGCTCGACACCCCGTTCCGCCCGACCGATTCGGCCAGACCGGGCACGCCCTCGAAGTCGAGCTGCAGCCCGGGGGCCATGACGAGCTGGTCGTAGGCGAGCGTGTCGCCGCTGGCGAGCGTGACGATCCGGTTGTCCGGGTCGACGCCGGCCGCCCGGTCCCGGGTCCACGTGACGCCCTTGGGGATGAGCTTGCCTTGCGGCCGTGCGGTTTCGCCGGCCTTGGCGAGGCCACCTCCCACCAGAGTCCAGAGCGGCTGGTAGTAGTGGTACTCGGAGGGCTCGACCAGGGCGATGTCGGTGACGCCCTGGCGCCGTAGCCGCGCGGCCACGCTGATGCCGGCGGTGCCGCCGCCGACGATGACCACCTGATGATGCCGGACCGCAGTCATGGAACCTCCCAGGTATGAGAAGGGCGACCGCCGTGCACGCCGCCCAGGGGCGGAATGTGTCGGCGACCTTCGAGGTTCAGCATACCCGTGGGGGTATCCCGTCGCGGTTCCGTACCCCCCGGGGTATGGTGGAGCCGAAAGGTGGGGCGATGAATCTTCGACCTGAAATGACCAGCGACGCGCTGACCCGGCTCAAGCGGGCACGGGGGCAGCTGAATGCCGTCATCGCGATGATGGAGAGCGGTCAGGACTGCCGCGAGGCGCTGACCCAGCTGGCCGCGGTGTCGAAGGCCATCGACCGCGCCGGCTACAAGATCATCGCCTCGGGCATGCGGTACTGCGAGGCCGCCCGCGAGCGCGGCGAGGCGCCGGAAACGACCGAGGGGGAGCTGGAGAAGCTCTTCCTGGCACTCGCCTGAGCGGTCGACCCGCCCGTGCTGCTTGACGGCGGCGCGGGCGGGTAACCGTTGGACATGAGTGGCCGGACTGTGCTCCCCGTATACCCCCCGGGGTATGTAGGTTTTGACAGGAGAACGGCAGTGACAGTTGAGGTGTCTGTTATCGCGACATCGTCCCTGGGTGACCGGAGCTACCTGGCTTCGGACGGGCAGGTGGCGATCGTGGTCGACCCGCAGCGCGACATCGACCGGGTCATGTATCTGGCGGGGGAGAAGGGCGTCCGCATCACCCATGTGGTGGAGACGCACATCCACAACGACTACGTCTCCGGCGGCCTGGAACTGGCCCGGGTGACCGGAGCCCGCTACCTGGTGGCCGCAGCCGACGAGGTCGGCTTCGACCGGATGCCGGTCTCCGACGGTGACGCGGTTGCGGTGTCCGACTCCATGCAGCTCCGGATCGTCGCGACGCCGGGCCACACCTTCCACCACCTGTCGTACATCCTCGACGAGGCCACCGACGGGGGCTGGCAGCCGGCGGGTGTCTTCACCGGCGGGTCGCTGCTGTTCGGCACGACCGGGCGCACCGACCTGCTCGGCAAGGAGTACGCACACGAGCTGGCCCACCACCAGCACGCCTCGGCGAAGCGGCTGGCGGATCTGCTGCCCGACGGGGCGGAGGTGTGGCCGACGCACGGTTTCGGCAGCTTCTGCTCGGCCAGCCAGTCCGATGCGCCCGAGTCGACGATCGGTCGGGAGAAGCAGGCCAACCCGGCGCTCGCGCTGGGTGCGGACACGTTCGTGACCGAGACCCTCGCGGGTCTCGACGCCTACCCGGCGTACTACGCCCACATGGGTGTGGCGAACTTCGCCGGTCCGGCCCCGGTCGACCTCACCCCGGTGACCCGGGCCGACGCCGCCGAACTGCGCGAGCGGATGGCCGCCGGGCAGTGGGTGGTGGACCTACGGCACCGCAAGGCGTACGCCGCCTCGCACCTGGCCGGGACGGTCAGCCTCGGGCTGGACGGCCCGATGTCCACCTGGCTCGGCTGGCTGATCGACTGGGGCGTGCCGATCACCCTGCTCGCCGAGACACCGGAGCAGGTGGCCGACGCGCAGCGCGAGCTGGTCCGCATCGGCATCGACCGCCCGGCCGCGCAGGCCACCGGCGAGGCCGAGCAGTGGGCGGCCGAGCCCGGACAGCTGCGGGAGCTGCGGATGTCCGACTTCCCGTCCCTCGCGGCGGCCCGCGCCGGGCACGCCCCCGCCGGCCTGCCCGCTGCGGACGTGGTCCTCGACGTGCGGATGACCAACGAGTGGCGGGCCGCCCACATCGACGGCGCCGTGCACATCCCGCTGCCCGACCTCCCCAAGCGGCTGGCCGACGTACCGGCCGGCGCCGTCTGGGTGCACTGCGGCTCCGGCTACCGGGCCACCGCCGCAGCCTCGCTGCTGGCGAACGCCGGCCGCGAGGTGGTCGTCGTCGACGACAAGTTCGACCAGGCCGCAGACGCCGGCCTGGAGATGGTCACCGAAGCCTGACCTCAGCACCGCAATCCGGCCGGCGCCGTCCGGCGCCGGCCGACATCCCCCTGCCATGACGTGTAGCGCTTTGCCCGTGAAAGAGGAGATATGAGTACTTCCGACATCACCCGCCCCGCCACCCTCGACGCCGCCAGCCTGCGGGAGCTGATCGACGCCGGCCGCGCGCCGCGCCTGCTGGACGTGCGTACCCCGGCGGAGTTCGAGACCTCGCACATCCCCGGCTCCTACAACGTGCCGCTGGACCTGCTCAAGGAGCACCGCGAGGAGCTGCGCAACCACCTCGACGAGGACGTCGTGCTGATCTGCCGCTCCGGCGCCCGCGCCACCCAGGCCGGGCAGACCCTGGCCGGGGTCGGCCTGCCCAACCTGAAGGTCCTCAACGGCGGCATCATGGCCTGGCAGGCCGCCAACGCCCCGATCAAGCAGGGCGCCCCCCGGTGGGACCTGGAGCGACAGGTCCGTCTGGTCGCCGGGTCCATCGTCCTGGCCAGCGTCGTCGGTTCGGTGTTCGTGCCGCAGCTGAAGTGGGTGGCGGGCTTCATCGGCGCCGGCCTCACCTTCGCCGCCGTCACCAACACCTGCGCCATGGGCATGATGCTCGGCAAGCTGCCCTACAACCGGGGCGCCAGCTGCGACCTGGACAGCATCGTCGGCCAGCTGCGCGAGAGCACCGGGGGGCGGGCATGACCGCCAGCCTGGTACTGACCGTCGGACTGGCCGTGCTGATCGGCGTCAGCCTCGGCCTGCTCGGCGGCGGCGGCTCCATCCTCGCCGTACCCCTGCTGGTCTACGTCGCCGACCTGCCGGCCAAGGAGGCCATCGCGACCTCGCTGCTCGTCGTCGGCGCCACCAGCGCCGTCGGCGTCATCCCGCACGCCCGGGCCCACCGGGTCCGCTGGCGTACCGGATTGATCTTCGGCTTCGCCGGGATGACCGGCGCCTACGCGGGCGGCCGGTTGGCCGAGTTCATCCCCGCCGGGTTCCTGCTCACCGGGTTTGCGGTGATGATGCTGGCCACCGCGGTCGCGATGATCCGCGGCCGCCGCAATGCCGAGGGCAAGCCCGTGCCGCACGAACTGCCGGTCTTCCGGGTGATCATCGACGGGATCGTCGTCGGCCTGGTCACCGGCCTGGTCGGCGCCGGTGGCGGCTTCCTCGTGGTGCCCGCCCTGGCGCTGCTCGGCGGCCTGCCGATGCCGGTCGCGGTCGGCACCTCGCTGGTGGTCATCGCCATGAAATCCTTCGCCGGCCTGGCCGGCTACCTGTCCAGCGTGCACATCAACTGGGGCCTCGCCGCCGCGGTCACCGCGGCCGCCATCGTCGGCAGCTTCGTCGGTGGCCGGCTCGCCGGGAAGATCCCCGCCGACCTGCTGCGTAAGTCGTTCGGTTGGTTCGTCGTGGTGATGGGCGTCTTCGTCCTCGGCCAGCAGTTGCCTGAACAGCTGCGGACGAACCCGCTGCTCTGGGCGGGCGTCGGCGTGGCCGGCGCGGTAGCGGTGACGGTGGCCGTTCTGCTCGGCCGGCGGAAGCCCGCGCCGGGGAGCGAGCCGGTCGTCCGGGAGGCGGTCGGGTCCTCGTCCCGCACCTGAGCTCCTGATACCCGAGGGACGCCCGGTGGATCCTGGCTCCCCTCGCCTGCTTCAACTATCTGCACTAGTACTAGCATGCTTAGTACTAGTGCAGATAGTAGAAATTGACGACAGCTGGAGGAGACATGCGCCCGACGAAGCCGACGCGCAGGAGCGCCAGGCGTACCCCCCGCATCAGTCGGGCGGCTGGTTGGCTGGGCCCGGTCGTGGTCATCGCGATCGTCGCCGTGCTGGCAATCCTCGCCCGGCCCGCCGACAAGCCGGCCGAACCAGCCGGCGGGCCCGCCGCTGGAGGATCGGCCGGTGGCCAGACCGAGAACCCCTTTGCCGGCCTCGCCCGGCGGACGCCCAACGACCCTCTCGCGCTCGGGAAGCCCGACGCGCCCGTGGTGATCCTGGAGTACGCCGACTTCCAGTGCCCCTTCTGCGGGCGGCACGCCCGCGAGACCGAGCCGAAGCTGATCAGGGACTACGTCGACAGGGGCCTGGTCCGGATCGAATGGCGCGACCTGCCCTACCTCGGTGCCGAGTCGAACGACGCGGCTGCCGCGGGGCGGGCCGCCGCCGCCCAAGGAAAGTTCTGGGAGTTCCACAACGCCGTGTACGCCAAGGAGCGCCGCGTGAACAGCGGTTCCCTGAACGAGGCCGCACTGCGCGCCATCGCCAGGAGTGTCGGGCTGGATGTGGCCCGGTTCGACACCGACCGTGCCTCCGCCGCCACCCGCGCCGCCGTCGGGCGTGACCAGCAGGAGGCGACCTCGATGGGCATCACCGGCACCCCGGCGTTCATCGTGGGAGACACCCCCGTTGTCGGTGCCCAGCCGTACGGGGCGTTCAAGCAGACCATCGACCGGCAGTTGGGGGCGCAATGAGCGACATCGGCTACCTCGCCGCCCTGCTCGGCGGAGTGCTCGCGCTGCTCAGTCCGTGCAGCGCCATGCTGCTGCCCGCCTTCTTCGCGTACGCCTTCCAGAACCCCCAGCAGTTACTGGCCCGCACCGGCATCTTCTATTTCGGCCTGGCCGCCGTGCTGGTGCCGCTCGGGGCTGGCTCCTCGGTCGTGGCCGGAGCCTTCTTCCAGCACCGGGACACCCTGATCCTGGTCGCCGGATGGTCGATCATCGCGCTGGGTGCCATGCAACTGGTCGGCAAGGGATTCACCTTCGGGCCGGCGCAGCGGTTGATGGCACGGATCACCGGCGACTCTGCGCTGTCGGTGCTCGCCCTCGGCGCCGTCTATGGGCTGGCCGGCTTCTGCTCCGGCCCGATCCTGGGCGGCATCCTGACGGTCGCCGCGACCTCCGAGCAGCCCGCGACCGGTGGTGCCCTGCTGGCCGTGTACGCCCTGGGCATGACCGCGCCCCTGCTGCTGCTCGCCCTCGTCTGGGACCGGTGGCGTATCGGCCAGCGCCGGTGGCTGCGAGGCCGGCAGTTCTCCATCGGTCGGCTGCACCTGCACACCACGTCAACGGTCTCCGGTCTGCTCTTCGTCGCCCTGGGCGTGCTCTTCCTGGTCTTCGACGGCACGGCCGGTCTGGCCGGCGGTTTCGGGCTGACCGACATCGAGGGCGCCGCGCAGGAGTGGGTGACCAGCGCGCTCGGCGACGTACCGGATCTCCTGGTCCTCCTCGTCGCGGGGTTGGCCGCGGTCACCGTCCTGGTGCGGCGCCGACGTCGTACCGGGACCCCGGAAGCGGCTGCCGCCCCGCTGCCGTCCGCCACCGACGTGGCCGGAGTGACCCTCACGCCCAGCCCGTCGGTGTGGCCGGCTCGGCGGTGGACGGCGGCAGCCGCCGGCGCCGTAGGGACCACGGTGGTGATCGCGGTTCCCACCGATCTGATCGACACCCCCTACTTCAGCCGTGACATGGCCGTCACCTGGTGGGCGTGGCCGGTGCTGGTGGTGACCGCGGTCCTGTCCGGGCTGCTCCTGGCGACCTACGTCGCGCCCGTCGCCGGAACCGGCGACCAGGCGACCGGCCGCAGCGAGTCGCGGACCGGGGTGACCGGGGCGGCCCTGTCGCTGTTCGCCGTCGGCTGCCCCGTCTGCAACAAGCTCGTCCTCATCGCGCTCGGCTACAGCGGCGCGATGAGCTGGTTCGCCCCGGCGCAGCCGATACTCGCCACAGCCTCGATCGCCCTGCTCGCCTGGGCGCTGCGACGTCGGCTCGCCGGCGAGCGGGTCTGTCCGGCTCCGGCCGCCTCGGCACCGCTGCCCGCCGACGGTAGGTTCGACCGATGAGCCGACACCGAAGGAAGGACCCCGGCAACGACCGCCCGCTGGGGCCGCTGGAATCCGCGGTGATGAACGTGTTGTGGGAAACCCCCGGGCCGCTCACGGTGCGGCAGATGGTCGACGCGATGGCGGACCGCGACCTCGCCTACACCACGGTGATGACCGTCCTGGACAACCTGCACCGCAAGGGTTGGGCGGAGCGTGATCTCGCCGGCCGGGCGTACCGCTACCGCCCGAAGGCCAGCCGGGAGGAGCACGTCGGACAGCTCATGGCCGAAGCGCTCTCCTCGGCCGCAGACCAGCATGCCGCCCTGGCCAGGTTCGTCGACACCATGACATCCGAGGAGGCCGCGGCCCTGCGCGAGCTGCTGGACGAGCGCGGAAAGCCCAGCGCGTGACCAGCCTGGTACTGCTGGCCTGGGCGGCCGCGGTGGCGGTCCTCGCCCGTCCGGCCCTCACCGGGCGATGGGCGGCCTCCCTGCCGCGGCTCACGGTCGGACTCTGGCTCGGAGCAGAACTCTCCATCACCGTCGCCGTCCTCACCGCCGGACTGCTCGTCGCCGTACCGCCCGCTGCCCTCGCCGCCGGCCTGGAAGGCATCATCGTCGCGTGCACGCGGGCCCTGGCGGGCCTGGGTGCCCCGAACGAGACGCTCGCCGTGATCGGGCTGCTCGCCACCGCGGTCCTCGCCGCCCGCCTGCTGATCAGTCTCATCGTCACCTTCACCTCCGCCCGCCGCTGGCGCCGCCGTCACCTCGCCGCCCTGCTGCTGCTGGGCCGACAGGACGCCAACGGTTCGACTGTCGTGGACCACGGCACGGCCGCGGTCTACTGCCTGCCCGGCCGACCGGGCCAGGTCGTCGTCACCAGCGCCGCGATCGACGCCCTCACCGCCGACGAGTTCGCCGCCGTACTGCGGCACGAGCGGGCGCACCTCCGGGGCCGACACCACCTCCTCGTCGCTCTCGCCGTCGCGTTCCATCGCGCGCTGCCAGGATTGGCGATGGCCGACGCGGCCGAGACGGAGATCAGACGGCTGGTGGAGCACCTGGCCGACGACCACGCGAGCGCGCGTCACGGACGGCATGCTGTCGCCACCGCCATCGTCCAGCTCGCCGACCGCGTTCCCCGGCACGCGCTGGGTGCGGGGACGGGGGCGGTGGAGCGGGTACGCCGCATGCTCACTCCACCGGCCCGACCGCGGATCCTCCACCGCCTCGTCGCCGCCGCCGCGATCGGACTGCTCCTGACCGGACCGCCGGCCGTGGCGGTCGCCTCCGCCGGCCTGGTCCTCCAGGCCGCCACCTGTCCGACCGGCTCGCCACCCGCGGCCGGGAATCCCGCCCACCTGGCCGGCGGCTGACGGCCTCGACCGCATCTGCAGCCGCTCTCGGCAAGGATGAGGGCTGCGCCGGAACCAGTCCTTCGCACGTCGAGAGGAGTACGACGATGGACAGCAGTGCCTGGGACGAGCGGTACGCGAGCGCCCCGGAACTCGTGTGGACCGCCGAACCCAACCGCTTCGTCGTGGAAGACGTCGCCGGTCTGTCCCCCGGCCGGGCCGTCGACCTGGCCGCCGGTGAGGGACGCAACGCAGTGTGGCTGGCCCAGCAGGGCTGGAGGGTCACCGCAGTGGACTTCTCCGCGGTAGCCATCGAGCGGGGCCGGGAACTGGCCCGTCAGCGAGACGTCAACGTCGACTGGCAGGTCGCCGACGTCACCGAGTACAAGCCGCCGGCCGACGGCTTCGACCTGGTACTGATCGCGTACCTGCACCTGCCCGCCGCCGAGATCGCCAGGGTGCTGTCCCACGCCCGCGAGGCGGTACGTGCCGGTGGGCGGGTCCTCGTGGTTGGCCACGACCTCGCGAACCTCTCCGGCGGCACGGGTGGCCCGCAGGACCCCGATGTCCTGCTCACCCCCGAGGCGGTGGTGCAGGAGCTGCCGGGGCTGCGGATCCGCCGGGCCGAGACCGCTCGCCGACCCGTGACGGTGGAGGGCGGAGCTGTGGACGCCCTGGACACGGTGGTGGTCGCCGAACGTTCCTGACCATTCCGGCGTGCACGATCGCCGAACCGCGAGCACGTCCGACCGGCGTTTTTGCCGCCCCAGGCCCGTCGGTGCCGGTGATGCGGCCCGGCCTCGCCGGGACGGGTCAAAGCGCTCGTCGCATACCGGCGCGGACGGCGTCCAGCGCGCCTTCGGGGAAGTTCACCGCGCCACCGAGCTCGCTGGCCTCAAGTTCGGCGCCGGCCGCCTCCTTTAGGGCCTCAACGAGGTGGGCGGCGTCCATCGGACGGATCCCGAAGGCGAGCAGCCCGTGGTTGGCGAGGATGACTGCCGAGGTGAGGGGGTGCGACTGCAAGGTCCGTACGATGCCGTCCACCGACTGCGGGGTGCCCCGCGGGGCCCACGGGACGACCGGTACGTCCTCCGCCTGCCCGAACCTGAGCAGGGCTTCGTACCGGCACGGCAGGGGACGGCTGGCCAAGGCGAAGCCGGTGAGCGCCGGGGAGTGGGTGTGGATGATCGCTCCGATGTCACCACGGGTCTGGTAGACCCGGGCGTGCATGGACACGATCTCCATGTTTTCCGGTGTGATGTCACCCTCGACCACCTCGCCGTCCAGCCCGACGACGGCGAACTGGTCGGGCCCTAGCTGGCGGACCCGTCCCGTGTTGCTGATGATCATCGTGTCACCCGCAGCGCGCTGACGTTGGCGTGGCCCGAGTGGGACATCACTCCTGCCGTGAACAATTCCCGGACCGCGTCCACCAGTTGCGACCGCAGTTCGTCGGGCGAGCCACTGGCCACGTCGTCCCCTCTCACAGCCTGAAACCGGTCCGCGAGATACCCACCTGAGCAGGTGTCACACCCTGAGCAGCGCCGCTACCGAAGTGTGTGGCCCGCCAGGGCAAGCCGGGAGTCGGCGTATGCCCGTGCCGTTGACGGCCCGTCACCTCGACGGTGTTGTCCTGGGAACCTTGGTCACGCGGATACGTCTGGGGAGTGCCGGTAAGCCAACTGACCGAGGTTGACTGGTGTGGATCGGTTGCCACGCCACCGATTACGGCAGTGCCTCGACGGGCGGGTCGACTCATGCAGTAACTCCTCTCGGCACGGTTCGGTCTTCACGATCGGCCGCTGTTCCCCACAACCCGGCCGGCCCAGGACACGCCAGCCGGGGGGAACCAGCGCAGCGCTTCGAAGTCATCCGGTAGGCCGGTCACTCCCTTATCAAAAGGATCTTCTCGGGATGCCCGTCGACCGGCAGGATGTTCAGCCGGCCATGGTGTGTACGCCGATGAACGCGGCCACCACGAGGATGAGCGCTGCGAACCCGCGCGTGGTCGCGGTGGGCGGCAGCCGGTCGGCGGCCCGCTTGCCGGCGAGGCTGGCGACGATCGCGGCGAGCGTGAACGGCGTGATCACCGCCCAGTCGTAGTGGCTCGATCCGGTGCGGGCGACCAGCGACGCCGCCGAGTTGACGGCGATCACCAGCAGCGAGGTGCCCACTGCGGCGGGCATCGGCATTCCGACGGCGAGAACCAGGGCGGGCTGCACAAGATCCCCGGCATGAACGAGGTGCTCCGCATCGTGTTGGCGCTGCTCCCTTAGGTTCTTCGGCGTCCCGCCGGTCGTGACGGTCCGCCGGCGAGCGCCGGCGCGGTGCACGCCGGCGGAAGAGGGAACCAGCGCAACGCCTCGAAGCCGGGCGGCAGGCCGGTGGGGCCCTCGTCGAGGTGGTCGTCCCGAGCGGCGAAGATTTCGCCGGCCTCGCGCAGGTACCCCGGCAGGGCGTCCTCGCCGACCCGATCTCGCCGGCCGGGCCGCTGTGCCGCGTCGTCGAAGAGGTAGCTCAGGTCGGCCACGCTCAGCGCCTGCCCGGTGCCACGGTGGTGGCGCCACAGCCCCGTGCGAGGGTCGAAGCGGTAGTCGGTCAGCAGTCGGTGCCCGTAGCGGGCGACCAGGTCGACCGCCTCGATGAGGTAGTCCGCCGCGGTGTCGGAGATGAAGTAGTTGAAGTTGATCCGTAACCAGCCGGGCTTGATTCCGTCGCAGCCGAGCCCGATTTCGTCGCGGAACGCGTGCGAGCGTTGCGCGTCGATCGCCAGCAGGCGATGACCGTAGGGCCCGGCGCAGGAACAGCCCCCGCGGGTCTGGATGCCGAACAGGTCGTTGAGCAGCGCGACGACGAAGTTGTGGTGCAGATACCGCTCGCCGTGGCGGATGCGCAGCGACACGATGGACAGCCTCCGGGCCTCGGGGTATCCGAGCACCTCGATCTGTGGGTTCGCCGACCAGCGGCGTAGCGCCCGAGACCACAACTGCTCCTCGCGGGCCTGGATGACGTCGGTGCCGACGGCCTGCTTCAGCGCGAACACCAGCCCCGCCCGGATCGACTCGACGATCGCCGGCGTGCCGCCCTCCTCCCGGGCGACCGGATCGTCGAGGTATCGGTGTCCGGCCGGGTCGACGAACGCCACGGTGCCACCGCCGGGGGCGGTCGGCACCCGGTTGCGGATCAGATCCCGGCGCAGCACCAGGACACCGGGCGTCTGCGGCCCGCCGACGAACTTGTGCGGAGACAGGAACACCGCGTCCTTGCCGTCCCCGGCCCCCGGCGTCGACTCAGCCACCCGGATCGGCACGTACGGGCCTGCGGCGGCGTAGTCCCAGAACGAGAGGGCCCCGTTGGCGTGCAGCAGCGCCGCGATCCCGTCGACGTCGGAGAGGATGCCGGTGACGTTGGAGGCGGCGGAAAGGCTGCCGATCCGCAGCGGCCGGCTCGCGTACCGGGCCAGTTGCGCGGCGAGTTCGACCTGGTCGATGTGTCCGTCGGCGTCCGCGCCGATGACCACCACATCGGCGTACGTCTCGCGCCAGGGCAGTTCGTTGGAGTGATGCTCGTAGGGGCCCACGAACACCACCGGACGCTGCTCGGGCGGAATGCCGCCGAGGAGCCGGTAGCGGCGCGCCGGACCGTCGGGCAGCCGCAGCTCGAGGATCCCGATCAGCTTGTTGACCGCCGCCGTGGCCCCCGACCCGCAGAAGATGACCACATGCTCGTCGGTGGCGCCGACCGCGTCGTGGATGACCTGCCGGGCGTCCTCGCGCAGCCGCCCCGTGGCCAGGCCGGTGCCGGAACTTTCGGTGTGGGTGTTGGCGTAGCGGGGCAGCACCCACTCCCGGATGGCGTCCTCGATGAAATCGAGCGACCGGCCGGAGGCGGTGTAGTCGGCGTAGGTGATCCGCCGCGGCCCGTACGGGCAGTCCAGCACCTCACCCTCGCCGATGATCCCCTCGCGGATGCGAGCCAGCAGGCGTTCGGATCCGGCCGCGGAACCGTTCGTCTCCATGTCACACCTTCCCCTGTGCCCGAGACCGGACGCTGTCAGAGCACGTCGACGGTGACCGTCGGCGGTGCTGTCAGGGTGTTGTGCACCGTGCAGTGCGATGCCACCGCCAGCAGCGCCTGCTTCCGAGCTTCCGGGAACCCGTGCGGCAGTCGTAGGCCCAGCCGGATGTCGGCCACCCGCGCCGGCCGGTCCGCCGCCATCCGGTACGTCACTGACACCCCCAGACCGTCCCGCTCCAATCCGTGCCGGGTCAGGTACCTGCCCGCGTAGAAGGCCACGCAGGTGGCCAGCGACGCCACGAACAACTCCGTCGGAGTCGGCGCCTCGTCGTCGCCGCCCGCCTCTGGTGGCTGATCCACCAGCATCCGGTGTCCCCGTACCGCGAACTCGTACGACTCACCCGCCGTGAAACGAACGTCCACCGTCCCGACCTGCTCGTTCACGGCCTGCGCGCCAGCCTGGCCCATGGTCCTGCTCCTTTCCGTGCTCCCGATTCAGCCAACACCCGCGGTCTGCCTTGCAGAAGTCCCGTCCGACCCTGATGAGAGGACCTTGGGCCCGGCGGGTTGGCCGGTGGGGCTCGGGTACCAGATCACCGGCCGGAGAGAAGAAGACCCAAGGCGAGCAGGACGAGCACGATGCCGTAGGCCCGGGCCAGCCAGCCGGGGTTGGCGCGGATGGACAGCCGGGCGCCGAGGTGCGCGGCGGGCACCGCCAAGACGGTGTACGCCAGCACGACCCGCCAGTCGACGTGCCCGAGCCGCCACTGCGTGACCGTGCCGGGCAGCGCCAGCACGGCGGAGACGGCCAGCGAGGTCGCCAGCGCCCGCTCGATCGGCGGGTGCAGGACCATCAGGTAGAGCGGGCGAGCAGGGAACCGCCGCTGTTGGCCAGCAGACCCGAGAAGAGCCCGACCACCGCGGCCACGCCGACCATCCGGGACCGGACAGCGAAGGTCCGGCCCTCGCGGGCACGCTCGCGGTGCGGAGAGGGCCAACCGCACACCGATGGCCGCGACCACCACCTCGATCGCGCGTACCAGCACCCGCCCGCCCACGTACGGGGTGGCCAGGGCGCCGACCACAGTCGCCGGAAACCCCACGGCGACGCTCCACACGAGGATCCGCCGATCCACGACCCCCCGTCTCCAGTAGGCCCGCGACGACGCCAGCGCGACGGGTACGGCGGCCGGTAGGGGAGAGGCCAGCGCGACGAATGCCGGCACCCCGACCAGATGCAGCAGGGGGTGTGCCCACCGCCGAGCCGCCGGCCCCGAACAGCCCGGCGAAGAATCCCACCCCGGCGCCGATGAGGGCGATCGCCCACCATGTCATCAGCCGGCCGGTGGCAGCGCCCAGGCGATCACCGGCGGGCTCTGTTCCGGCTCGCTTCCTGGAAGCGGCGGCCGGACAGCGGCATACCGAACAACGGCGCCAGGGTGCAGAAGTTGAAGAGCCCAGCGGCCAGCGGCAACAGGCCCAGCAGGGCCAGCAGCCACCACCAGCCGCCCAACGACACCCCGACCACGATGAGCACCAACCCGAGGACGACCCGAGCGACCCGACCGGCTGGCGAGTTGAAGAACCTCAGGACGGGCATGGCCACTCCCGGGAACGAATAGGGACAATTACCTCCAAACTCCGCCAGCGTATCGTCAAAGCCGGACCGGCCGTACCGGAAGCGCCTCGATGAGCACGGCCGGACCGGCCCTCCGGTCGCCCGCGTTCGTGCGGAAGAGCGCGGCGGCTGGTCGCTGGGGGGCTGGCGACGCCTCAATCGCCCGGCGTCGGCGCCGTTCACTCGCTCGCGGCGAAGCGTTCGACGTTGTCGATCGGACCGAGGATGAGGATCAGGTCACCGTAGGCGAGCACCTGTCGGGAGTGGCGTGAGCCCTACGGCGGCCTCGAAGCCGTACAAGTTCTGGTGGGGACCATGGCGCTGAAATTGCCGGCGACAGGAAGCGAGTAGTGACACCGAGCGGTTATGCGTCTCGCGATCCTCACGGACTGAGCGCCGCGTTCCCTCCGTCGCCAGCGCGGCTGGCGCAGAGCTGACGAAGGTGTAGCCGCTGGTGATGGTGGCCCCGACGTCGAGGGAGTGGCGGGTTACTGCCTAGCGCGTGCGCGAGGCCAGCAATGCGGTCGGACAGCTTGACGCGGGAGTGCTTGACGATGCGCGGTAACGAACCCGGTAACGGAGAAGAGCGCAAGCCTGCGGATTAGACGGACGGCACGGAACGGAACAGCATTCGAAGCCGCTGCTTCGTCTGCTTCTGCGGATGTTTTAACCTGTTCTGGCATGCCGTGACATGATCGTTGTCAAACTGGGGGTCAAGGGGTCGTCGGTTCGAATCCGGCCGTCCCGACAGCACGAAAAGAGGCCGTCAACCTGGGTGAAAACCCTGGTCAACGGCCTCTAATTCGTATTGTGCTAGTGGGGATTTGCTGATCTAGACGGCGCGTAGCTGGGGACCACCTTGGGACCGGCGGGCCTTCAAATGGGCGCTGAGGGCCGTTCCGGCGTCCGTGATCGACTGTCGGTCGGGGTGTAGGTAGCGCTGAGTCGTCGTCAGTGATCCGTGTCCGGCAATTTTCCGTAGGACGTGCACCGGTACGCCTGCGTCCGCCATCCAGGTAAGGCCGGTGTGCCGCAGGTCGTGTCGGCGTAGGTGTTCGTATCCGAGCTTGGTGACCACCTCATCCCAATGCGTCGCGTCACGGAGTACGGCGGTACTGATCCGGCCACCGCGCGGGCCGGTGAACAGCCGGGATTCCGGCTTGGACGCGGCGTCCAGGCGGTGAGCCACGATCGGTCGTACCTCTTCGATCAGCGGCACGGTCCGGGCGTGTTTTCCCTTGGTGCCCTTGTCGATGAGGCCACCGGGGCTGGGTGTGGTCTGGCGGCGCACTGTCCACGTCCACGTTCTCCGGTCGATGTCCTCGGCCCGGACGCCGGAAACCTCGCCGATCCGGGCGGCGGTACAGGCGGCGAATATCACCACGTCGGCCCATCCGGTGAAGTGATTCGCGGAGCGGTCGACCAGTGCAGCGGCAAGAGTGGTCAGCGTTTCCCAATCGGGCAAAGCCAGCGAGCGTGGATCGTCCAACTCGTCGGCAACCCGCTGGTATTCGCGTTGCCATCCGGTCACCTGTGCGGGATTCCGTTGGATGATGCCGTCACGCACGGCCTGTTCCATCACGCGGACCAGCACGGCGAGGCTGTTCTTCACCGTCGATCGGCTGTATTCGTCGGCGATCCAGGAATGCACCGCCCGGTCTACCGCGCCGTTGGTGATCATCCGAACGGGAATGTGGCCGAGCGTCGGCACCACCCGCTTGCGCCACCCGGCCAGGTACGGATCGAGCGTCTTGCGCTCCAAGCCGCGTAGGGCCAGCGTCATCACGCTCTCGCCGTACTTGGCGAGGCGCTTGGTCGCGGCGATCGGGTCGACGCCACCCTGTGCGGCGCTGGCCATGCCGTCGAGCCAGGCTTGCGCCTCTTCCAGTGTGGCGACCGTCGTTGATTTGGACAGCCGGCGGTTGCTGGTCCGGTCGGTCCACCGGACCCGCGCCCGGTAGGGCCGGTCGCGGCCGGGCCGGTGCTCAACGTCGGTGGCCAGACGCACGCCGATCGGTGGTTGCTGCGGCGTGGCCATCAGGCCGCCTGCGGGTAGACGCGACGGGCGGACAGCCACTGCTCTACGTCGGAGGTCGCGTACTTCACAACCCGGTCGGAGATCTGGATGAACGGCGGACCCTGCAACGGTTGGAGAGTGCGCCACCGCCGGATGGTCGACGGATCGACGTCGAGCAGCTCGGCAAGTTCCTCGGTGGACATGAACACCTTCGGCGAGAGGCGGATGACGTTGTCTCCTTCCTGGCGGTCGATCGCGTCTGCGGGCTGATTCTGCGGCACGAGTCGCACGGTGAGCGCCTTTCCGGGGTGATTGGACTCTGTTGTGAAGACAGGGAGTTATCGGCTCAGAAGGGCGTAGAACGGCCCGCTGAGAGCGCCGTAGACGCAAGATTTCGGGTGCCCCGGTGTAGGGCGTTGGGCGGTTGCGTCTGTGTGGCTCTCAGCGGGCCGTTTCCGTGAGCCGGGACCGGCGTCCCGGTCGAGAGAGATGCGTCAGGGTCGGCGGTGGGTGACCTGTCGCCGGGGGGTATCCGTCCCATCCGCACCAAGCTCGTTTTGCCTGCTCAGGCGCGGTACGGATTGGGGCGCTGGTACGGATTGATCCGTACCAGTGAGCCATTTTCGACGTGACGGTGCAGGTCACGGGCGGTGCGGGGAGGCCGGTGTCTATGTAGGACGAGGCTCCCGGTAAGACAGCAATCGACCAAGATCAGATGCCCCAACCGGGAGCCTCGCTGTGCTGTCTTACCCTGCCGCGATTCCGTTGTCCACCCGCAGCCTGAATCACCTCGCCGCCCTCATCCGAACCCGCCGCCAGCAGCGACGGTCCCGGTGGCGACGCCTCGACCCCGGCCGGCAAGCCCTGCTCGCCCTGGCCCACCTGCGCAACGGCGACACCCTGACCCGCCTGGCCGCTGGCTTCGAGATCGGCGTCACGACGGCCTGGCGTTATGTCCGCGAGGCCATCGACCTGCTCGCCGCGACCGCCGACAACCTGGCCACGGCCATGACCAGGATCCGGCTGCTCGCCTACGCAATCCTCGACGGCACCCTGATCCCGATCGACCGGGTCGCCAACCAGAACAGGGCCGAGAGCGCCGGCGCCAGATCCGCCAGGTCCGCGGGAGCCAGACGCACGGCGATCATCGCCGGCAACTCCAGGTGGGCGCCGTTGTCGTAGCCGTGCCCCTGGCCGGCAACCTCCAGACTCCATAGGAGATCCGCCCGGGTCCAGTCGTGCACGCCGTCGGCGAGGCTCCGCACGACGTCGTTCAGCGCGGACGGGATCGAGCTGGTGGTCGCCTCGAGGTGCACGGCGAGCGCGGCGCGGCGGCGAAGCTCACCCGGCCACGCCTTGGTGGCCGCCCATTCCGGCGTGCGGGTCACCGACGTCGCCCAGAAGTAGGTGTCCATCGGACGGAGCAGCGGCCGAACGTGGACGTCGGCTTCGGCGATTCCGGTTTCCACCCGCCGGCGATCCGGGGCGCTCAGCGCGGGAAGCAGACGCGTCCAGTCACCCATCTCAGCCACCTACCAGGGGGACGAGTCGCACGAAGGCCACCTCGGGGTCCGCAAGCAGGTCGATCTCCTCGTCGAGATCCTCGACCTGGCGGTCACCCACCAACAGCACGAAGCCGTTGCGGGCAAAGGCGGCACACGCCGCGTCCGCCTGACGCTCCCAGTCCAGCCGCCGTCCCCGACCGACCCGATAGCCGTTCAACGTCGCCTCCGCGTTGGTCGGCCGCACCAGACCCCGGAAGAGGTCGGCCTGGTCGGCGTCGAACCGCGCCACCTCCTCGCGCACGCGCAACCGGACCAGCTCCCGCGCGGAGATGCGCTCGGGCAGGCCTGCCAACGGCCACTGATCGATCGCCCTGCCCGTCGCTGTCTCGTCCCGAACCGTAACCGTGGCCATCGCGCCGTGCTCCTTGCCTTGAGGTGAGCGGCATCATGGCACGACAGTTCGACGGAACCGCTGCGGTCATCCGCCCGGGCAGCGGGTGTCACCGCTGTATTCAACGCAGTGCCCCGGCCGGCCGGGCGTCGTCGCTGCCGGCGCCGGAGCGAGGTCCCGGCCGGCGAGCACGATCAGCGCGGCGGCGGCATCGACAATCCGCTGCCGGCTGAGCAACGCCTGCCTCGGCCGGGTCTGGACGTACTTAAACTTGCAGCGCTAGTTTATGCCGCATGGACCTTCAGCTCTCCGCGGAGCAGGCGGCGGTTCGTCAGCTCGCCGCCGAGTTCGTCGACCGTGAGGTGGTCCCGCACGCCGCGGCCTGGGACCGGCGCGAGTCGGTCGACCCGGAGATCGTGGACAAGCTCGGCCGGCTGGGCTTCCTCGGGCTGACCATCTCCGAGGAAGACGGCGGGTCCGGCGGCGACCACCTCTCCTACTGCCTGGTGCTGGAAGAGCTCGGCCGGGGCGACTCCGCCGTCCGGGGCATCGTCTCGGTGTCGCTCGGGCTGGTCGCCAAGGCCATCGCCGCGTACGGGTCCGCCGCGCAGCGGGCCGAGTGGCTGCCCCGGCTCTGCGCCGGCACCGCGCTCGGCTGCTTCGCCCTGACCGAACCGGACAGTGGCTCGGACGCGGCCGCGCTGACCACCCGGGCGACCCGCGACGGCGGCGACTGGCTGATCACCGGCGCGAAGACGTTCATCACCAACGGCACCGTGGCCGACGTGGTCCTGCTCTTCGCCCGCACCGGCGGACCCGGACACCGGGGCATCAGCGCGTTCCTGGTGCCCACCAACGTCGCCGGGCTCACCCGGAGGGAGATCCACGGCAAGCTCGGGCTGCGCGGGCAGGCAACCGGTGAGCTGCGCTTCGACGCCGTCCGGGTGCCCGACTCGGCGCGCCTCGGCCCGGCCGGCGGCGGGTTCCGGCTGGCCCTGGCCACCCTGGCCAAGGGCCGGATGTCGGTGGCCGCCGGCTGCGTCGGCATCGCCCAGGGCTGCCTCGACGCGGCGGTCGGCTACGCCGGGCAGCGCACCCAGTTCGGCAAGCCGATCGCCGGGCACCAGCTGGTGCAGCAGTTGCTCGCCGCCATTGCCGTGGACACCGCCGCCGCCCGGCTGCTGGTGTGGCGGGTGGCCGACCTCGTGGACCGGGGCGAGGCGTTCGCCACCGAGGCCTCGATGGCCAAGCTCTTCGCCAGCGAGGCAGCGGTCCGGGCGGCCAACAACGCCGTCCAGGTCTTCGGCGGGTACGGCTACATCGACGAGTACCCGGTCGGCAAGTACCTGCGCGACGCCCGGGTGGCCACCCTCTACGAGGGCACCAGCCAGATCCAGCAGCTGCTCATCGGGCGCGCGCTCACCGGCGTCAACGCCTTCTAGCAAAGGGGAGAACCGTGACCAGATTCGCCGACCGGGTGGCCGTCGTCACCGGCGCCGGGCAGGGCATCGGCGCGGCGACCGCCCACCGGCTGGCCGCCGAGGGCGCCGCCGTCGCCGTGGTCGACCTCGACGAGGAGCGCAGCCGGGCGGTCGCCGACGAGATCACCGCGGCCGGCGGCCGGGCCGTCGGCATCGGCTGCGACGTGACCGACCCCGCGGCGGTGGCCGCGATGAGCGACCGGGTGGTGCAGGCGTACGGCGGGTTGCACGTGCTGGTGAACAACGCCGGCATCACCCGCGACGACCTGCTGTTCAAGATGCCACTGCCACACTGGGAGGCGGTGCTGACCACCAACCTGACCAGCATGTTCCTCTGCTGCCAGGCCGCCCAACAGCACATGGTCGCGGCCCGCTACGGCCGGATAGTCAACCTCAGCAGCCGCTCCGCCCTCGGCAACCGGGGCCAGGTCAACTACGCGGCGGCCAAGGCGGGGGTGCAGGGTCTGACGGCCACCCTCGCCATCGAACTCGGCCCGTACAACGTCACGGTCAACGCCGTCGCCCCGGGCTACGTTGCCACCGCGATGACCGCCGCCACCGCGCAGCGGGTCGGCAGCAGCCCGGAGGAGCATCAGCGGACGGTCGCCGAGCACACCCCGCTGCGCCGGGTCGCCCAGCCGACCGAGATCGCTTCGGTGATCGCCTTCCTGGCCAGCGACGACGCGTCGTACGTCAGCGGACAGACCCTGTACGTCAACGGCGGCGCGCGCTGAGGCGCGTCGGCGGACCAGCACCCGGAGGGGACATGGACTTCGCGCTTTCCGACACCGAGCGGGCGATCCGCGACACCGCCCGCGACTTCATCACCCGGGAGGTCATGCCGCTGGAGCAGGAGCTGCTGCGGCGGGAACGGGCGCACCGGCCCGGACTGGAGCACAGCGAGCTGCGCGAGTTGCAGCTCAAGGCGCGCAAGTTCGGGTTCTGGGGGCTGGGCACCCCGGAGGAGTACGGCGGCATGGACCTGCCGGCCGTCACCCAGTCCCAGATCTGGACCGAACTCGGCCGCTCGTTCGTGCCGTTCCGGTTCGGCGGCGAGGCGGACAACATCCTGTTCCACGCCAATGACGAGCAGAAGCGCGAGTACCTGGTCCCGACCATCGAGGGGGAGCGGCGCAGCTGCTTCGCGATCACCGAGCCCGGCGCCGGCTCCGACGCGGCCAACATCAAGCTCAGCGCCCGCCGTGACGGCGACGACTGGATCCTCAACGGCGAGAAGACCTTCATCACCGGCGGTCACGACGCCGACTTCGCCATCGTGATCGCGGTGACCGACCGGGAGAAGGGGGCCCGCCACGGCGGCGCCACCGCGTTCCTGGTGGACCGGTCGATGGGCTGGCGCTCGGAGTTCATCCAGACGATGGGCGAGGGCGGCCCCGCCTCGCTGGTCTTCGACGACGTCCGGGTACCCAGGCGCAACATCCTCGGCGAGCCCGGGCAGGGCTTCAGCCTCGGCATGGAGTGGATCGGCAAGGGCCGTTACATTATCCCGTCGCACGCCGTCGGCATCGCCGAGCGGGCGTTGTCGATGGCCATCGACTACGCCAACACCCGGGAGACCTTCGGCGCGAAGATCGGCACCAACCAGGCCATCCAGTGGATGATCGCCGACTCGGAGACCGAGCTGGAGGCGGCCCGCTGGCTCATCCTGCGCGCCGCCTGGACCGTCGAGCAGGGCATGGACCCGCGGCACGCCTCCTCGATGGCGAAGCTTTACGGCGCGGGCATGGTCAATCGGGTGGTCGACCGCGTCCTGCAGATCCACGGCGGCATGGGCTACACCCGTGAGCTGCCGATCGAGCGCTGGTACCGGCAGGTCCGGCTGTACCGGATCTTCGAGGGCACCGACGAGATGCAGCGACTGATCATCTCCCGCGACCTGCTGCGCGGCTACACAAAGCTGGGAGGGCACCTGGCATGAGGGTCTTCGCGTCCATCGAGGAGTTGGCCGAGGCGACCGGCGAGACCCTGGGCCCCGGCCCTTGGTTCCGGATCGACCAGCAACGGGTCGACCGGTTCGCCGACGCCACCGACGACCGCCAGTGGATCCATATCGACCCGCGACGGGCCGCGGCCGGCCCGTTCGGCGGCACCATCGCGCACGGCTACCTCACGTTGTCCCTGCTGCCGGCGCTGGCCGGTGGCCTTTACCGGGTCGAGGGGGTGGCCATGGGGGTCAACTACGGCCTCAACCGGGTGCGCTTCCCGGCCCCGCTCCGGGTCGGCCGCGCGGTCCGCGCCACCGCGACCCTGGCCGGGGTGTCACCCGTGGACGGCGGCGTGCAGGTGGTCGCCGCGGTCGCCGTGGAAAGCGACGCCGGCGGCAAGCCGGTCTGCGTCGCCGAGACGGTCAGCCGTCTGGTGCGGGGCGTGGCCCGATGACCGCGCTGTCGCTGGCCATGGTGCTGGCCGAGTCCGCCCGCCGGCACGCCGACACCGTCGCCGTGGTCGACGGCGACACCCGGGTGACGTACGCCGAGCTGTGGCTGGAGGCGCGCAGTTACGCCGCCGGGCTGCGCGAGCGGGGGGTCGGCCTCGGCGACAAGGTGGCCCTGCTGGCTCCGAACGTGGTGGACTTCCCCCGGGTCTACTACGGGGCCCTCGCCGCCGGCGCGGTGCTCGTCCCGGTGCACCTGCTGCTGACCGTGGACGAAGCGGCGCACGTGCTGACCGACAGCGGCACGAAGCTGCTGGTGTGCCACAGCTCCCAGCTCGCCCTGGGCGCCGCCGCCGCGGCGGCGGCCGGCGTGCCGCTGGTGACCGTCGGGCCGGCGGCCGCCGGCGCGGTCGCGCCCCGCCTGGAGGAGCTGAGCCACCTGCTGCCACCGCTGCCGTCGTACGTCACCCGGTCGGCGGAGGACCCGGCGGTGGTGCTCTACACCAGCGGCACCACCGGGGTGCCCAAGGGCGCCGTGCTCACCCACCTCAACCTGGTCATGAACGCCACCGTGAACGTCTTCGACGCCAACGACGCGCGCAGGACGGACGTAGTGCTCGGCTGCCTGCCGCTGTTCCACAGCTTCGGCCAGACGGTGGCGATGAACGGCACCTTCCGGATCGGCGCGACGCTGGTGCTGCTGAGCCGGTTCACCGGGCCGGCCGCCATCGACCTGATGCTGCGTGAGGGGGTGAACGTCTTCCACGGCGTGCCCACCATGTACGTGGCGCTGCTCGACGCCGCCCGGGACCGGGACGACCTGCCCCGGCTGCGGCTCTGCGTCTCCGGCGGGGCATCGCTGCCGGTGGCCGTGCTGGAACGGTTCCACGCCGCCTTCCAGACGACGGTCTTCGAAGGGTACGGCCTCTCCGAGACCTCACCCACCGCCACCACCAACCAGCCGCACTTCGGCACCCGCGCTGGGACCATCGGGCACCCGGTCTGGGGGCGTGGAGGTGGAGATCGCCCGCGCGGAGGTGGACGAGCGAATCGAGCTGCTGCCGACCGGAGAGCTCGGCGAGATCGTCATCCGGGGGCACAACGTCTTCGCCGGTTACCTGGGGCGGCCCGAGGCGACCGCGGAGGCGGTGGTGGACGGCTGGTTCCGTAGCGGTGACCTGGGACGCAAGGACGCCGACGGGTTCATCACCATCATCGACCGGAAGAAGGACATGATCATCCGGGGTGGCTTCAACGTCTACCCACGCGAGGTGGAGGAGGTCCTTGCCGGGCACCCGGCGGTCGGCCAGGTGGCGGTGATCGGGGTGCCCGACCCGCGTCACGGCGAGGAGATCTGCGCGGTGGTGGTGGTGGACCCGGCCGGCCCGGGCCTGCCCGACGAGCAGGAGATGATCGACTGGTCGCGGGAGCGTCTGGGCCGGCACAAGTACCCACGGCAGGTCCGGTATGTCGACGACCTGCCGCTCGGGCCGAGCCACAAGGTGCTCAAGCGGGAACTGCGTCGCCGGATGGCCCCGCCCGACTGACCACCGCCCGCCGTCCACTGCCACCCGCCCAGGCCGCGGCCCTCGTCGCGCTCACCGCGCATCGAGGGCCGCTTCCTCCGGCTGTCGCGCCGGCGAGCGTTGCCCGCCGTCGTGCTCGGCGGGCGGTCCCGGCGGTGGCGTCGAATACTGAGCCGATGACCAACCCCGACCTCGATCCCGAGGTGTACCCGCCGATCGACCCGCGTGTGGACGTGCCGGACGGCCCCGGCGCACTCCTCCCGGACACCCCCGGGTGACGATCGTGCTGACCGAGGACGGGCTGCCGCAAGTCCGGGCGGGCTGTGCGAGCGGCGAGGCCGAACGGCGGCGTGAGACATCCCTGCTCGGCGACCATCGAGCCTGCCCGCTGGCTTGCGACAGATCCACGCCCACCTGCCTCACCGGGGTGGCAGTGGTGCGGCCGGGCGTACGGCCGTGAAGTCGGCGTGTTCGTACCGGGTGGCGGAGAGCAGTAGCAGCCACTCGTCGCAGCCCTGCCACGGGTATTGATCGGCGGCTCCGCCGCGTACGGACCGGGGCCCGTCTCCGGTCCGCGGTCGCGCGTCTGACGGCGCGCCGTCGAACCCGGGGATCCACACGTCGGCGCAGAGCTCGTTCGCCGAGCCCATCGCCACCAGCCCGAACGCGTTTTCGCCGGCGGCCGTCCGCGTCTCGTCGCCGAAGTCGTCGAGGAGCTGGTCCTCGTCGGGTTTCCCGTCACCGTGGAAGGTCAGCGTGGTGGTGCCGGCCCGGGCTGCGTATTCCCACTGCGCCTCGCTGGGCAGGTCGAACGGCAACAGCTCGAGCAGGTCCTCCAGGTCGCCTGCGAGCCGAGCCGTGCCGGTGTCCGCCTCGGCGTAGTCGTCTTCGTACTCGGGCAGCCAGTACCGGACCTGCGCCACGGTCAGCGGGTGCCGGGCGAGCAGGAACGACTCGACGCGCACCTCGCGGACCGGTTGTGCGTCCGTGGCGCTGGCAAGGAACGGGTCGATGGTGTCCTCGACACCGCCGCTGCGTTCGATGGCGCGTACCGCGTCGAGCTCCGCCTCGGACAGGCCCATCCGGAACGCGCCGCCGGGAACCTCCCGGAACACGACTCCCGACGGGATGTGCCGCCACGCCGGTCGCCCGGCCACGATCTCCTCGGTCCACATGGCGGCGAACGCTAGCAGCCAAGCCGTCGGGCAGTCTCCGGCTGCGCGTGGCGGTACCTGCCGATCCTTCCCGCCGTGGCAGACCGTGTACGCGCACTTCACACGGCTGAACAGGCGGGGCGTGACCGAGCGGATCGTGACCGAACTACGCGAGCAGATCCGGGTGGCTCACGGCCGCGAGCCTGAGCCCACGGCGGGGATCATCGACTCGCAGAGCGTGAAAGGCGGTGACACCGTGCCGCGGGACTCCCGCGGTTACGACGCCGGCAAGAAGATCAACGGCCGGAAACGGTTCATCATCACCGACACCCTCGGCCTGCTGGTCACGGTCTGGGTCCTGGCCGCGTCTTGGCAAGACCGCGACGGCGCCAAAGGCGCACTACTCGCCACCTACGCGGCCACCCCCATCCGGCACGTCTTCGCCGACGCCGGCTTCGCCGGCCGCCTCGTCGACTGGGCCCGCGACCTGCTGCGCACCACCGTCGAGATCGTCCGCAAACCCGCCGATCAGAAAGGGTTCGTCGTCCACCCACGCCGCTGGGTCGTGGAGCGGACCCTGGCCTGGATCACCGCCCACCGCCGCCTGGCCCGCGACTACGAAACTCACCGCACGACGTCCGAGGCCATGATCCGATGGGCCGCCCTCGGCGGCATGCTCCGCCGCCTTGCCCGAGGCGAAGCCGCCGCCCGCCAACAACGCCTCACCTTCAACACACCCGACTGACAGCAATGTGAAACGGGCTCTACAGCCCGCTGGACATCCAAGATCACGGCTGCCGTGAAAGGCCGAGGCTAACAGCAGCTCAGCGTGTCTCTCCGAGGTCGTGGTGGTAGGTGCGCACACTCTCCCCGTCGGGGGTCAGCCGCTGCGCACCGGCGTGCCAGCCCAGGCGTTCGTAGAATCCAGCCGCTCCGACAGACCCGGTCGAGGTCTGCGCCTCGACGCGCGTGGCGCCGGCGATCCGCGCCTGCTCAACGAAACGGTCGGCCAGCATCACCCCGATGCCGCTCCCGCGCCACTGCGGCCGTACCGCCAGTGCGGCCATGACCGCCACGTTCGGCGCCGCGACGGATGCCGTCCGCCGTGACGAGCCCGAGGCTCTCCCGAGGCGTGACAGGCGCCTGGCCCATGGCCGCACCCGTGATCGCGCAACCCGGGCGGCAACACGGGGCCGAACAAGCAGCGCCACGCACCCGGCGGCAGCCAGGCACACCAACTCACGCCGATTCCTCGCCAGTTCGGTGGTGTGGGCGCGGTGATCACTGGCACCCAGTGCGAAACCGACGATCTCACCCGATGGTGCAGTGGTGTCGACAACGACGACGCCAACCCCGTGCGCCGAGCGCAGGAAGGTTCGCTGCCAGCGGCGGACAAACCTGGCCCCGAACAACGGGAACAGCCCCATCGGAAGCAACTCGACATGCGCCCGGGACATCGCCGGCAAGTCGGTGCACCTCGGCGAGCGGACCACGAACCGCCCGTCGACCAGCTCTGCGTCCGTGGAGTCGGCGGCCGAGGGCTCGACGATGCTCGAACGGAGATCGTCGACCATCCGGGCTGGGATACGCATGACGTCAGCCTCCACGTTTCCACGCCGAGCGCCTTCACCCCACAGCTCGATCTGGAGGGTCGACAGCTCGGCCGGGGACAGGGAACGTCGCAGCGATTCGCATACCCGTAGCGGACCGCGGCATGCCCGGGTGCCGCGATCGGCGCGGTCGATCGGATGGGCGCGAGAATTTCGGACATACGGCATCAGGCCGCTCTGCACAGCCGGTGGCCCTTGCTGCCGGCCCGCGCCGTCACTGCCGCAGCGGCGACGTGACCGTAGGTGCCTGACCGGCGTGAACACCTCGCTGGTATGTCCGAGCTGCGCTGCCGCGCTTCTGGTATCGGACCCGGTGCGATCATTGGCTGGCGTAATTCCTCATCGCCGCGTAGCTCAACCGAAGGTTGGCCGGGCCGCAGTCGTAGGTCGATGAAGCAGGTAGCCGACGAGTGAGCACGTCGTTCCTCCCGCCCTTCGAGAAACCCACTGCGAGTGGCCGGCACCGGATGTCGGATCGACCGGCCACCGACCACAGGAGGGAACATGACGCCCGTGTCGCTGCCCATCTCGACGCTGCAAACCCCTCGCCTTCGACTGCGTCCCTTCGACGACGCGGATGCGAACGACCTGTTCGCGCTGCACAGCAACGCGGACGTGCTGCGTTACTGGGACGCGCCGCCGTGGAGCGACCGCCTGCGCGCCGAGCGGTTCATCGCGGCTTGCCGGCAGATGGCAGAGGAGGGCACCGGGGCGAGGCTGGCCGTGGACACGGAGGCCGTACGCGCCCTGTTGCAGTGGGCATTCGACACGCTGGACCTGAATCGCGTCCAGGCTGAGACCGATACCCGCAACGTGGCATCTGCCCGCGTGCTGGAGAAGCTCGGGTTCGTGCGTGAGGGGACGTTGCGGGAAGACTGCGTGGTGAACGGCGAGGTCTCTGACTCGTGGGTCTACGGGCTGATCAGGCGGGAGTGGCGGCCCTCGGCTGAACTCGACGGAGTCGCCGGAGGAGGACCGCAGGCCATGAGAGAGCCACATCGGTGACACCGGTGGGCAGCCGCGAGGCAGGCGGGATCCGGAGCGGCGTGGAGATGGCATAGGATTTCTGCTCCTGCACGAAGCGGGGCCGTGCCCGGCCGATCGCGCCGCTTCGGCCTCGCCGGGCGCCGTGGCGTCCGGGACGAAGGGTGGACACCCCGGATGCACCAGCGGATCCTGTTGCGCGCCCGCAAGGGCCCGTTCGACGTCGTCACCGCCGAGGAGACCTACGAGCGGGACTGGATCGGCAAGAACAGCGGCAACCTGGTCTTCAGCCACGCCGCGCACAAGCTGCTGTCCACCTCGGCGGCGGAGATCACCCCGTCGCGGTTCCGGGCGGACCCGCGCGATGCCGACGAGATCAACGAGAAGTACGACGTCTTTGTGATCCCGCTGGCGAACGCGTTTCGCCACGACTACGCGAACCGGCTGATGTCGATGACCCGGCTGATCGAGCGGCTCAAGATCCCGGTGGTGGTGCTCGGGGTCGGGGTGCAGACCGACGTGGACGGCGACCGGGAGTACCTGCGCCCGATCGACGAGCCGGTGAAGGCGTTCTGCCGGGCGGTGCTGGACCGGTCGCACAGCATCGGCGTACGCGGCGAGATCAGCGAGAGCTACCTGCGTACGCTGGGTTTCTCCGCCGTCGAGCAGATCGGCTGTCCGTCGATGTTCCTGCACGGCGACAGCCTCCGGGTCGAGAAGGCGAAGGCGACCCTGGGCACCGAGGATCGGCTCGCGTTCGTCATCTCGCCATACGTCCGCGCGTTGGCCCCGATCGTTGCCCACCACCACCAGCGCTACCCGAACCTGCGCTACCTGGCGCAGGGCCTGTACACCCTCGGCACCCTGCTCTACGGCGACGAACCGAAGTTGCGCGGCAAGACCGACGACATGCCGATCCACACCTCACACCCGCTCTTCGTCGAGGACAAGGTGCGGATGTTCGTGGACCCGTGGCCCTGGATGGAGTATCTCTCCGGATTCGACTTCGCCTTCGGCACCCGGATCCACGGCACCATCACGGCGCTGATCTCCGGCACTCCCGGGTATCTCCTCGCACACGACTCGCGCACCCTGGAACTGGCCCGATACTTCGACATCCCGCACCGGTTGATGCGCGACGTGCCGGCCGACGTCGACGCCGCCCGACTCTACGAGGAAGCCGACTACACGGCCCTGAACGAGGGTCACAAGGAGCGCTTCGCGCGGATCACCGCGTTCCTCGCCAAGCACGACCTCGGGCTGTCGTTCGCCGACGGGGACAGCGCCACCCGCTTCGACGAGCAGGTCCGCCGAACCGTCTACCCGCAGGCGGTCCGGCCGGCCTCCGCCCACACCACCGAGGAACTGCTGGCGCGCATGCAGTGGCTGCGGGACGAGAACCGGACGCTGCAGCAGAAGCTCAAGGCACGCCGCGCGCAGCCATTGCGCGAGCAGGTCAAGCAGGCGGTGGGCAGCCGGGTCCGACGGATGCTGTCGCGCTGACCGTCGTACGCCCGCCCGGCAGCGGACCAGCCGGCGCCAGCGCCGCGACGGTGCCCGGCTCGGTGCCGACGTCGATCACCCGCCGTCCGGCCCGCACCCGCCGGGTCCAGCAGCGCTTGCGCCGGGTACGCGCCGCGGCCCGGTCCCGAGAGCGCGGAAGTCAGTACCGGTCGCGGAGGATCCGCTTCATCTGGGTGATCTCCTCTTCCTGTGACTTCACGATCTGGTCGCAGAGGTCGATGATCTCCGGGTCGGTGATGTCGGACTCCTGGCAGACGAGGACCGCCCGGGAGTGGTGGGGGATCATCGACCTGAGGAAGTTCTCGTTGCCCACGAAGGGTTCCGTGCGCACCGCCGCGAAGCCACCGACGAAGAGGGCACCCAGCACGGCGTAGAGCACGATGTTGAGACGTCGATCGGTGAACATCTGATGCATCACGCCCATCATGATCACACCCATGACGGCGACCATGATCACCGACGTGTAGAAGTTGCTCAAGTTCAGAAAGAAGTCCGACCACCTGCGGATCTGGGAGAGTGTGAGGACGAACATGACCGCAAGGCTGATCAGCAGGACCAAACCGAACCGGATGTAGTTGCTTCTCATTTTTCCTCCGGCCATGGTCGGCTCCCTCTAGGTTTTCGCCCAGATTAATGTCAGTTGAGCGGCAAAAGCTTCCTATGGGGCGGTTGGCCCCGAGCCCGAGCCGAGCGAGAAGAGGAGGATCTCGGCGCCAGGACGTCGCACCAGGCCGTGCCGTTCGGCGAGGTGCCCGGCCGGCAACGGCGTCGTGCCGGCCGCCGGGGGGGAGCGCGCGGCGCGCGGCGACGTACTCATGTCCAGTGCCGCGGTCCACAGGCTGAGCCGGATCACAGAGGAGTTCCAGGCGGGTGGTACGCGCTCCGGGAGCGCCCGGCCCTATCCAGCGACTCCGGCGCCCGCCGGTCGCTCCGATCCTCACGACGAGTGGATCCGTCCTTCCCGCTCACCCCGTCGCGCCACCTGCCGTACCTGTTGATTCGCCTCGTCCACGGAGCAGCCGGTGGCCCGCATCAGGTCACTGGCGGTCACCCGCACCTGGGTCGCGACGGAGGCGGCGAAGTTCTGCAATCCGCCACCGGCGGCCCGGCCCGCCTCGTCGCCCGCCCGCAGGGCGTGCCGTCGGGTTCGCTCGTGTGGCTTGTCGGCCCGTAGCTCCCGCTGCAACTGCTGTACGGCGTCCGCGAGCGCCGCCACGGCGTCGGGGAGGTGATCCGTGATCTTCTCCCCGTACTCCACCATCGTCGCCGATCGTCGGGCGAGGTCCTGGCTGTCGGCGATGACGCGGATCAGGTGCGTGACGCCGTGGGCGTACCGTTCGTAGTGCTGCCGCCAGTGCCACCTCGCCGGCGCGACCGTGACCACCTCCTCCGCGCCGCTGAGCGCCTCGCGGAGCCGCTCCACGTCCGGTCCCATGGCACGCAGGCCGTCCGTCGCCCGCACCGCGCGGTCCGGATCCCTCGTCCGTATCGCCGCCTCGGTCTCCCGGAGGTACGCCGCGAGCGCGTCGAAGACCGGTGAAGCCGCCCGGCGCATGACGCGCATGGGGTGCAGTGGCAGCAGCACCGCCACCACCAGCAGACCCACCAGGCTTCCGGTCGCGGCGTCGATGATCCTGGGCAGTTCCAGGTTCTGTTGGCTGGAGGAGAGCGTGGCGATCAGGACCGCCGTACCACCCACCTGGCTGACCACGGTGCCGCCCCGGCCGGTGAGTCCGAGGGCCACCCCGATGGCCAGGGCGACGATGACACCCGTCTGCCACGGGCCGGTGCCGATGAGCAGGACCAGCCCGTCGCCGATGGCGATGCCCAGGCCCACCCCGAACAGCAGCTCGACCGTACGGCGGGTGCGCTGGCCGATCGCCGCGGCGATCGTGCCGACCGCTGCCGTCGGTGCGAAGACCGGATTCGGGTTGCCCAACAGGCTGAACGCCAGCCACCAGGACAGCGCCGCCGCCAGACCGGCCTGCGCCGCGATCAGCGCGATGATCTCCAATTGGCGTAGCCGCAACCGTCCCGCCCGGCTGGCCCGACTCCGGGTGCCGGTAACCAGGTTCCGGGCCCGGCGAGCCAGCACGACCAGCGGCGCCGGGCTGCCCCGCTTCGGCGGCGGTTGAGTCACGCCCGCGACTACCCGTCAGGCCATCGCTGAATCGCGCGTCCGAGTGCCGGCCACGGAGCAGACCGCCGGGATCGCGGTACGAGCCGGCCGGACGGGTGGGTCCGGAGAATTCCTGGAAGAAGCCCGAGGATCTCCGATGTCTGCTCGGCGTCGCGGTGCCGGCTACCCGGCGCTTGTGGTGATCCCGCCGGTGCCCGGCAAACGGACGCTGCCCAAACCCCTCGCATCGCGGTTTCCGAGAGCCACCGTCCGTGAATGCCTATGGTGGAGGAGACGCGACGGGCTCGCGTCGGCCGGTCGCCGCCGAGGACGATGGACGAGCAGCATGGAGCGGTTCCTGGAGGCCCTCTGGGACACGAGCAGCGTGAGCGGTCGCCTCGTGACCAGCATCGTCCTGATCGTGCTGGCTGTCGTACTCGCGATGCTCGCCGGGCGCCTGGCGACCCACCGGGTGGCCGACACCACCAATCGTTACTACCTCCGTAAGGCGGTGCACTACCTGACCGCAGTGGCGCTGCTCTTCGCGCTGGCGCTGCTGTGGCGGCCGTTCGCCGGACGGGTCGCCGTGGTCTTCGGTCTGCTCGCCGCCGGCCTCGCGCTGGCCATGCAGGAGGTCATCGGCGCGTTCGCCGGGTGGATCAGTATCCTCACCGGCCGGCAGTTCCGCGTCGGTGACCGGATCCAGATGTGCGGGGTACGCGGTGACGTCCTTGACATCACCCCACTGCGTACCCGGATCTTGGAGAGCGGCTCCTCCTCGGACCCGGAATCCTGGATCCGCGGCCGTCAGTACACCGGGCGGGTGGTGTCACTGTCGAACCGCTTCGTGTTCACGGCGCCGGTGTTCAACAGCAGCACCGTGCTGGATCATCTGTGGGAGGAACTGACCCTGCCCGTGCCGTACGAGGCGGACTGGCACCTGGCGGAGCGGATCCTGTGCGAGGAGGCGGAGAGCATCTCCTCGACGGTCGAGGCGCGCCGCGCCATCGAGCAGATGCGCCGCCGCTACCCGGTCGCCGACGCCGAGGTCGACCCCCGCGTCTTCGTCCGCGCCACCCCCAACTGGGTCGAGTTGTCCGCCCGGTTCGTGGTGCCGGTACGCGCCGCCCGCCAGGTCAAGGATCAGGTCACCCGGCGGGTGCTGGACCGCTTCGCCGACAGTGGCATCCGGGTGGCGTCGGTGACGCAGGACATCACCATCCACCCGCCTCAGGCAACCGAAACCGTCGCCGTGGCCCCGGGTGACCGCCGATGACCCGTTGACGGGGTCGTGGCGCGCGAACGTTGCGGGTGCGCGGTGACATGACGTCACGCACCGGACCGTCCATCGACGTTCATCCAACGGATCGATGTGCGTAAGCTCGGCCCGATCAGATCTGGGAACCTACCGAGGAGGTTCCATGGATCGTCGAGCGATGTTGCGGGCCACTGTTGTCGGTGCGGGCGCTGTCGCCCTGCCGTTCACGGCGTGGTCGGCGGCGTACGGAGCACCCGCGCAGAACGCCGCTGGGCCCTACGGCGGGCTTCGGTCCGCCGACGCCAACGGCATCCAGTTGCCGGCCGGCTTCACCAGTTCGATCGTCGCGCGTTCCCGGCAGACGGTGCCGGGGACGTCGTACACCTGGCACGACGCTCCGGACGGCGGCGCGGTGTTCCCGAACGGCTCCGGCTGGATCTACGTGTCGAACTCCGAGGTGTCGGCCGGTGCCGGCGGCGGCGCCTCACGCCTCGTCTTCAACTCCAGCGGTGCCGTGGTCGGGGCGTCGCGGATCCTGTCCGGCACCAACAACAACTGCGCCGGCGGGAAGACGCCGTGGAACACCTGGCTCTCCTGCGAGGAGGTGTCCCGGGGCCGGGTCTTCGAGACGTACCCGCTGGGCGGGACCGCTGTGGCGCGTCCCGCGATGGGCCGGTTCAAGCACGAGGCGGCCGCGGCCGACCCGGTCCGCCGGGTCGTCTACCTGACCGAGGACGAGAGCGACGGCAAGTTCTACCGGTTCGTGCCGACCACCTGGGGCGACCTCTCTGCCGGAACCCTCCAGGTCCTCCGCGCCGGTACGGCCACCTCCGGCACGTTCACCTGGGCCACGGTGCCCGACCCGGACGGCTCGCCCACGCCGACCCGGCGGCAGGTGTCCGGCGCGAAGACCTTCAACGGTGGCGAGGGCTGTCACTACGCGGACGACACCGTCTGGTTCACCACGAAGGGCGACAACCGCGTGTGGCAGGTCAACCTGGCCGCCGGTACGTACGAGCTCGCCTACGACGACAGCCTGGTCACCTCCGGTGCCGCACCGCTGACCGGCGTCGACAACATCACCGGGTCGACGGCCGGTGACCTGTACGTCGCCGAGGACGGCGGCAACATGGAGATCTGCATGATCACGCCGGACGACAAGATCTCCGTCTTCCTGCGGATCACCGGGCAGAGCGGCTCGGAGATCACGGGACCGGCGTTCACCCCGGCCGGGGACCGGCTGTACTTCTCGTCGCAACGCGGCACGACCGGCTCGTCCTCCGGCGGCATCACCTACTGCGTCACCGGTCCGTTCCGCCGATGACGGGTTCCCGGCCGCGCTGACCCGCACGGGCCCCGGGTGGCCGTTCGTGACGGCCACCCGGAGCCGTTGTCAGCCCTGCCGTACCTCGGCCGCGGCGGCGACGAGGTGTCGCAGGGACGCCTCGACCTCGGGGTAGGTGCGGGTCTTCAGGCCACAGTCGGGGTTGACCCAGAGCCGGCGGGCGGGGACCGCGGCGACGGCGCGGCGCAGCGCGTCGACGACCTCGTCGTGGGGCGGTACGCGGGGGGAGTGGATGTCCCAGACGCCGGGTCCGACACCGCGCCGGTACCCGATCGCGGCGAGGTCGTCGAGGATCTCCATCTTGGAGCGTGACGCCTCGATGCTGGTCACGTCGGCGTCGAGGGCGTCGATGGCGGTGATGACCTCGCCGAACTCGGAGTAGCAGAGGTGGGTGTGGATCTGGGTGTCGTCGGAGACGCCGCTGGTGGCCAGCCGGAACGCGCCGACCGCCCAGTCGAGGTAGGTCTGCTGCTGGTCGCGGCGTAACGGCAGGGTCTCCCTTAGCGCGGGTTCGTCGACCTGGATGACGCGGATACCGGCGGTCTCCAGGTCGCGGCACTCGTCGCGCAGGGCGAGGGCGACCTGGTCGGCGGTGTCGGCGAGTGGCTGGTCGTCGCGGACGAAGGACCAGGCGAGGATGGTGACCGGGCCGGTGAGCATGCCTTTGACGGGTTTGCCGGTCAGCGACTGGGCGTAGGTGGACCAGGCGACGGTCATGGGTGCCCGGCGGGCCACGTCACCGAAGATGACGGGCGGGCGCACGCATCTGGTGCCGTAGGACTGCACCCAGCCGTGGTCCGTGGCGGCGAACCCGTCGAGCTGCTCGCCGAAGTACTGGACCATGTCGTTGCGTTCCGGCTCGCCGTGCACGAGCACGTCCAGGCCCAGGTCCTCCTGCAGCCGGATGACGTGGGCGACCTCGGTGCGCATCCGATCGGTGTAGCCGGCGTCGTCGAGGGTGCCGGCCCGGTGCGCGGCGCGTGCCGCGCGCAGCTCGGCGGTCTGGGGGAACGAGCCGATCGTGGTGGTGGGCAGGTCGGGCAGGCCGAGGCGGCGCTGCTGGCGGTCGGCGCGCTGGGCGTAGTCGCCGCGTTGCCGGTCGTCGGGGCGTAGCGCGGTGAGGCGTCCGCGGATGTCGTCGTGGCGCCACGACGCCGGTGCGGCCGGCAGCGGCGCGGGCAGGGTCGTCGTGCCGTCGCGCAGCGCGCGGCCGAGCAGGACCACCTCGTCGACCTTCTGGCGGGCGAACGCCAGCCGGCCGGCCAGCCGCGGGTCCAGGCGGGTCTCGGCGGCCAGGTCCACGGGTACGTGCAGCAGCGAGCAGGACGTGGACACCGAGACGTGGTCGGCCAGCGCGGCGACGGTGGCCCCGGCGGCGATGGCGGCGCGTAGATCCGTACGCCAGACGTTGCGGCCGTCGACCAGCCCGGCGACGATAGTCTTCCCGCCCAGCGGGCCGGCGGCGGCGAGCCGGTCCAGGTTCTCCCGCCCGGCGACCAGGTCGACGCCGACTGCCTCGACCGGGGTGTCGAGCAGCGCGGGCAGGGCGTCGCCCAGGTGGCCGAAGTAGCTGGCGACGAAGATCCGCGGCCGGTCCGCCAGGTCGCCGAGGCGGCGGTAGGCGCGGCGGAGGCCGTCGATCTCGGCCGGGGAGCGGTCGGCGACGTAGGCGGGCTCG
The DNA here is from genome assembly GCF_019038635.1 of Micromonospora sp. WMMB482. NCBI lineage: Bacteria > Bacillati > Actinomycetota > Actinomycetes > Micromonosporales > Micromonosporaceae > Micromonospora > Micromonospora sp. WMMB482. The sequence goes on from NZ_JAHOPD010000020.1 coordinate 4,837,266, forward strand.
TCGAGTTGCACCCACGGCACGCCGGCTCCGGCGAGCGCGGTGAGGATCTCCGCGTAGGTGTCGACGAGGTCGTCGAGGCGGGCGAACGGGTCGGCGCCCTTGGCCAGCAGCAGGAACGTGGCCGGCCCCACCAGCACCGGGCGGGTGGTGATACCCAGGTTCCGGGCCTCGGTGTACTCGCTGAGCGCCTTGGCGGGGTGGGCGGTGAAGGCGGTGTCGGCGTCGATCTCCGGGACCAGGTAGTGGTAGTTGGTGTCGAACCACTTGGTCAGCTCCAGCGCCGGTTCGGCGTCGACGCCGCGGGCCATGGCGAAGTAGGTGTCGAGTTCGTCGAGGCCGAGGCGGGTGAACCGCTGCGGGATCGCACCGAGGGCGACGGCGGTGTCGAGCATGTGGTCGTAGTAGGAGAAGGTGTTGGACGGGATGGCGTCCAGGCGCGCGTCGCGCAGCGTCCGCCACACCTGCGCCCGCAGCCCGGCGGCGGTCTCGTGCAGGGTGGCGGCGTCCAGCGCGCCGGCCCAGTAGGCCTCGACCGCCTTCTTCAGCTCGCGGTGCGCGCCGATGCGGGGGTAGCCGAGTACGGTGCTCTGCCCGAATGAGGTTGTCACTGTGGTCCTTCCCTCGAGGTGCCTGGCGGCCACGCGGGAAAGGGAAGGCGGGGTACGGCTGTCGCGTACCGGCTTTCCGCCCTGGCCCTCCCGAGAGGCCGCCGACGGCGCGCACCGGCGGTACGCGCAGTGCGGGCAGGTCTTCGGACTCGCGGGCATGACACCAGGTCGCCTACTGGCCGTCGCTTCCCGGACCTCGCGGTCCAGTGCTTCGTTGACGGCGGTCGTTCCCACTCACCGCTGCGGGGCAGTCCCGGTCTCCCACCGGGTTCCCTCTTACGGCGCCTCACCCGCGCGGCGGGAGAGGCACACCAGCACCGCCCAGGATCGTACGACGCCGATTCGCGGCACGCGGGGTGATGTCCGAGGCGCGGGACGCGGGCCGGAACAACCATGGTCGCCGATCGACGGACGCTGCCCCGGCAGCGCAGTTGATGTCGTCACATCCCGGTCCGGTCCGAGCCGGCGGCCTTTACCATCCCGGCATGACGGTGCCGTCAGAGACGTTATCCCTCGCCGCCGATTTCCCGGCCGCTGGGCGTGAGCAGTGGCAGCGACTCGCCCTGGGGGTGCTGCGCAGGTCCGGGCTCGCGGGCGAGGACACCCCGCTGGACGCGGTCGAGGAGTTGCTGGCTCACCAAGGCTACGACGACGTCACGCTCGCGCCGCTGTACACCGCCGACGATCCGACGCCGACGCCCGCGCCGCCGGGGCTGTTCCCGTATACCCGGGGTGCGCGGGCGGCCGGCGCGGTGCCGGCGGGGTGGGACATCCGGCAGCGGCACGCCGACCCGGACCCGAAGGTCACCGCCGAGGCGGTCGGCGCGGACCTGGAGAACGGGGCCACGTCGCTGTGGCTGGTGCTCGGCGAGGACGGCGTACCGGCGGCCGGGTTGCCGGGCGTGCTGGAGAACGTCTACCTGGATCTGGCCGGGATCGTGCTCGACGCCGGCGCCGCCGCGGTCGACGCGGTGCCGGCGTGGTTCGCGCTGCTCACCGAGCGGCAGGTGCCACCGGCGAAGGTGCGGGGGAACCTCGGTGTGGATCCGCTCGGATGGCGGGCGCGCACCGGACGGCGGTGGGAGGGGCCGGCGGACGAGTGGGCCCGCCGCTGCGCCGAGGGTTTCCCGGGACTGCGGTCGATGACGGTCGATGCGACGGTGTTCCACGACGCGGGCGCCTCGGACGCGCAGGAACTCGGCTGCGCGGTCGCCGCCGGCGTGGCGTACCTGCGGGACCTCACGGCCGCCGGGTTGAGCGTGCCGGCCGCGTTCGGGCAGCTGGAGTTCCGGTACTCGGCGACCGCGGACCAGTTCGCCACGATCGCGAAGTTGCGGGCGGGCCGCCGGCTGTGGGCGCGGGTGGCGCAGGTGTGCGGGGTGCCGGAGCACGGTGCGCAACGTCAGCACGCGGTCACGTCCACCGCGATGATGACCGCCCGCGATCCGTGGGTGAACATGCTGCGTACCACGCTGGCCTGTTTCGCCGCCGGTGTGGGCGGCGCGGAGGCGGTGACCGTGCAGCCGTTCGACCACTGCCTGGGACTGCCGGACGGTTTCGCCAGGCGGATCGCCCGCAACACCCAGTCGCTGCTGCTGGAGGAGGCGAACGTGGGCCGGGTGGTCGACCCGTCGGGCGGCTCGTGGTTCGTCGAGCGGTACACCGAGGATCTGGCCCGGGCGGCGTGGGCGTGGTTCACCGAGATCGAGCGTGCCGGTGGGATGGCGGCGGCGCTGGACGGCGGCCTGGTCGCGGACCGGTTGGCCGAGACCTGGCAGCGGCGTGCCGACAACCTGGCGCACCGCCGGGATCCACTGACCGGGGCCAGCGAGTTCCCGCACCTCGGGGAGCGGTTGCCGGCCCGTCCGCCCGCACCGGCGCCGCCGGGTGGCGGGTTGCCCCGGCGCCGGTACGCGCAGGCGTACGAGACGTTGCGGGACCGCGCCGACGCCCACGCAGCGGCCACCGGCGCCCGGCCCACGGTCTTCCTGGCCACCCTCGGCCCGGCGGCGGCGCACAACGCCCGCGCCGGGTTCGCCGCGAACCTCTTCGCCGCCGGCGGGATCGACACGGCGCGACCACCGGTCGGGGACGACGACCCGGCGCGGCTGGCCGCCGAGTTCGCCGCCAGCGGCGCCCGGGTGGCCTGCCTGTGCTCCACGGACCGGCTCTACGGGGAGTCGGCGGAGACGGTGGCGCGGGCGTTGGGCGACGCGGGCGCAAAGCGGGTGTGGCTGGCCGGCAGACCGGCCGGTCACACGGGCGTGCACGGATACCTGTTCGCGGGCTGCGACGCGGTCGCGGTGCTGGAGACGACACTGAACGACCTGGGGGTGGCGTGATGGGCGTGGGGATCCCGGACTTCTCCGGCGTCGAGCTGGGCGCTCCGGCCACCGCCCACAGCGCCGACCTGGGCCGTTGGCGCGATGCGGTACGCGCCGAGACCGGCGCGGACCCGCAGACGCTGACCTGGCAGACCCCGGAGGGCATCGACGTCGCCCCGCTGTACACCGCGGCTGACCGGGCCGGACTGGACTTCCTCGGCACCTACCCGGGCGTCGCCCCGTACCTGCGCGGCCCGTACCCCACCATGTACACCACCCAGCCGTGGACGATCCGCCAGTACGCGGGTTTCTCCACCGCGGAGGAGTCGAACGCGTTCTACCGGCGCAATCTGGCCGCCGGGCAGAAGGGACTGTCGGTCGCCTTCGACCTGCCGACGCACCGCGGCTACGACTCCGACCACCCCCGCGTCGGCGGGGACGTGGGCATGGCGGGGGTGGCGATCGACTCGATCTACGACATGCGGCAGCTGTTCGACGGCATCCCGCTGGACCGGATGAGCGTGTCCATGACGATGAACGGCGCGGTGCTGCCGGTGCTGGCGCTCTACATCGTCGCGGCCGAGGAGCAGGGGGTGGCGCCGGAGCAGCTCTCCGGCACCATCCAGAACGACATCCTCAAGGAGTTCATGGTCCGCAATACCTACATCTATCCGCCGCAGCCGTCGATGCGGATCATCTCCGACATCTTCGCGTTCACCTCCGCGCGGATGCCCCGGTTCAACTCGATCTCCATCTCCGGCTACCACATCCAGGAAGCCGGGGCGACCGCCGACCTGGAGTTGGCCTACACGCTCGCCGACGGGGTGGAGTACCTGCGGGCCGGACGGGACGCGGGGCTGGACATCGACGCGTTCGCGCCTCGGCTGTCCTTCTTCTGGGCGATCGGGATGAACTTCTTCATGGAGGTGGCGAAGCTGCGGGCGGCGCGGCTGCTGTGGGCCCGCCTGGTCCGCGACTTCGGGCCGAAGAACCCGAAGTCGCTGAGCCTGCGCGCGCACTGTCAGACCTCCGGCTGGTCGCTCACTGCGCAGGACGTGTTCAACAACGTGGTGCGCACCTGCGTCGAGGCGATGGCCGCCACGCAGGGGCATACCCAGTCGCTGCACACCAACGCGCTGGACGAGGCGCTCGCGCTGCCGACCGACTTCTCCGCGCGGATCGCCCGCAACACCCAGCTCGTGCTTCAGCAGGAGTCGGGCACCACGCGGGTGATCGACCCGTGGGGCGGCAGCGCCTACGTGGAGCGGCTCACCCACGATCTGGCCGCCCGCGCCTGGCAGCACATCACCGAGGTGGAGGCGGCCGGCGGGATGGCCCGGGCCATCGACGAGGGCATCCCCAAGTTGCGGGTCGAGGAGGCCGCCGCGCGGACCCAGGCGCGCATCGACTCCGGCCGGCAGCCGGTGATCGGAGTCAACAAGTACCGCCCGGACGCGGACGAGCCGATCGACGTGCTCAAGGTCGACAACCGGTCGGTACGCGCACAGCAGGTGGAGAAGCTGCGCCGGCTACGCGCGGAGCGCGACGAGCGGACCTGCGCCGCCGCGCTGGAGACGTTGACCCGGGCGGCCGGCGCCGCGCTCGACGGCACCCGGGGGCCCGGCCTGGACGGCAACCTGCTCGCCCTGGCGGTCGACGCCGCACGGGCGAAAGCCACGGTGGGGGAGATCTCCGACGCGCTGGAGAAGGTGTACGGGCGGCACGCCGCGCAGATCCGTACCATCTCGGGGGTGTACCGGGACGAGGCCGGCTCGGTGTCCGCGATCGAGAGCGTCCGCGCCGCCACCGCCGCGTTCGCCGTCGCCGAGGGCCGCCAACCGCGCATCCTGGTGGCCAAGATGGGGCAGGACGGCCACGACCGCGGCCAGAAGGTCATCGCCACCGCGTTCGCCGACCTCGGCTTCGACGTCGACGTGGGTCCGCTGTTCCAGACCCCGGCCGAGGTGGCCCGGCAGGCGGTCGAGGCCGACGTGCACATCGTCGGCGTGTCCAGCCTTGCCGCCGGTCATCTCACGCTGGTGCCGGCGCTGCGCGACGAGCTGGCGGCGCTGGACCGCGACGACGTCATGATCATCGTAGGGGGTGTGATCCCGCCGCAGGACTTCGACGCGTTGCGCGCGGCCGGCGCGGCGGCCATCTTCCCGCCCGGCACCGTCATCGCCGAGGCCGCCCGGGAGCTGCTCGCCGAGCTGTCCCGGCGGCTCGGCCACCCCGCGTGAGCGCGAGGAGTGAGCCGGTGTTGCGAGCCCCGCAGTCGCGCACCAAGGGAAGTTCGGCGTGAGCGCGAGGAGTGAGCCGGTGTTGCGAGCCCCGCAGTCGCGCACCAAGGGAAGTTCGGCGTGAGCGCGAGGAGTGAGCCGGTGTTGCGAGCCCCGCAGTCGCGCACCAAGGGAAGTTCGGCGTGAGCGCGAGGAGTGAGCCGGTGTTGCGAGCCCCGCAGTCGCGCACGAAGGGAAGTTCGGCGTGAGCGGCGCCGCGATGCGCACCCCGCCGGTGCAGGCGTACGTCGACGGGGTGCGCGCGGGCTCCCGGGCGTGGATCGCCCGGGCCATCACTCTGGTCGAGTCCACCCGGCCCGATCATCGGGCGTCGGCCCAGCGGCTGCTGGCAGCGCTCACCCCGCACGCCGGTGGCGCCCGTCGCGTCGGCATCACCGGGGTGCCCGGAGTCGGCAAGTCCACGTTCGTCGACGCGCTCGGCTGCCGCCTGACCGGCGACGGGCACCGGGTGGCGGTGCTCGCGGTCGACCCGTCGTCCACCCGCACCGGCGGGAGCATCCTCGGCGACAAGACCCGCATGGCCCGCCTCGCCGTCGACCCGGCCGCGTTCGTGCGGCCCTCGCCGACGGCCGGGACGCTCGGCGGCGTCGCGAAGGCCACCCGGGAGGCGATCGTGGTGGTGGAGGCCGCCGGCTACGACGTGGTTCTGGTCGAGACCGTCGGCGTCGGCCAGTCCGAGACCACTGTCGCCGAGATGGTCGACTCGTTCCTGCTGCTCACCCTGGCCCGCACCGGCGACCAACTGCAGGGGATCAAGAAGGGCGTGCTGGAACTCGCCGACGTGATCGCGGTCAACAAGGCCGACGGACCGCACGCGACCGACGCCCGCCGGGCCGCCCGGGAACTGGCCGGCGCGCTTCGCCTGCTGCATCCGGAGGGCGGCTGGCAGACCCCCGTGGTCACGTGCAGCGCCCTTGAGGAGACCGGCCTCGACGAGGTGTGGCAGCAGATCCGCCACCACCAGGACATACTGGCCGCCTCCGGCGAGCTGGCCGAGCGGCGCCGACGACAGCAGCTCGGCTGGGTCTGGGCGACGGTGCGCGCCGAACTGCTCGACCGCCTCCGCGCCCATCCCACCGTGCGGGCCCTCACCCCGCAGGTCGAGCGAGACGTCCTTGCCGGCACGCTCACCCCGGCTCTCGCCGCCGAGCGGTTGCTGGCCGGTTTCGCCGACCCGGCCGTCACACCGGGCACACCACCAGACCCAGCTGCGCCGGGTAGCGGTACTGCCAGTGGCCGGACGGAGTCCGGCTGAGCATCGGCGCGAGCAGGTCCAGCAGTCGCGCGGCCAGTGGCCCGGGCAGCGTCCGCCCGGCCACCCGCGCGGCCAGTTCGGCCTCGTCGGCCCCGGTGACGCCGCGGACCGCGGTCACCGTCCGCACGTCGGCGGTCAGGCCCAGTTCGGCGAGCGTTCCGGCGATGAGCAGGTGCCGTGGCACCGGCCGGGTCACCGGCGCGCCGAGCAGCGCCGTCAGGACCTGCTCGTGCGGCGCGGGGGCGCCGGCCTCGTCGGCACAGAGCAGCAACCGGCCGGCGTGCAGCACCATGGCGCGCAACGCGGCCGGCAGGTCGTGGTGCCGGCGCAGCGTCCCGACGCTCACCACCACGTCGTGGTGCGGGAGTGCCGTGTGCGGCCAGAGCGCGCGTACCGTTTCGACTGTGACGCCGTAGCGCCGGGCGTCGTCCGCCACCCGGGCGAGGCGTCCCGGCGACGGGTCGACGACCGTGACGTGGGCGCCGGCCCGGGCGGCCACCGCCGCGAAATCGTCGGCGGCGATGTCGAGCACGGTCTCACCCGGGCCGATGTAGGAGGCCAGCATTCGTGACACGTCCGGGTCGAGCGGGCCGGTGTACTCCGGCTCGCCGCCGGCCACCGCATGCCAGGCATCGGCGAACCCGTAGCCGGGCGCGGTCGAGAACGTCATCTGCCTGGGATCCTTCCCTCGAGGTCCGGTACGGCTCACCGGCGGTCCGGGGAAAGGTGACGGCAGGGTCGGGTGACTGGTCGCCCGCCTCGCCCTGGCCCTCCCGCGAGGCCGTCGGCGGCGTGCGTGGTCACGCACGCGGTGCAGGCAGGTCTTCGGACTCGCGGGCGTGATCGGACAGTGCCGATCTCCTAGTGGCCGTCGCTTCCCGGGCGCCGAGGGCGTCCAGTGCGTGTGACGGCGGTCGTTCCCACTCACCGCTGCGGGGCAGTTCCGGATTCGCACCGGATTCCCTCTTGCGACGCCCGGACCGTCAAAGCCCGCGCGAACCAGCACCGTGGGCCATCGTAGGGCACCCCGGTGACGGGACCGGCGGGCTGTGGCACGGCCGGGAGGGCTCTGTCACATCCCTCCCGGCCGCGGCGTCCCGCCGGTCAGCCGGCCGTCGCCACCTGTCCCCGCGGTGCGAGGTGCCGGGCGTACGCGCCGGTGGTGAAGAACGCCGGCAGGTCCTCGCCGAGCGCGGTGTCCTCGACGATCCGCGCCGCCTGTCCGGCGCGCTCGCGGTCGGCGTCGCCGCGGCCGGCGGTCAGCGCGGCCAGTTCCTCGGCGAGGACCGACCGGACGAGGTCCTCGGTGACGCAGCCGCCGCCGGCCAACGGGGTGCGGTGGTGCAGCCACTGCCAGACCTGGCAGCGGGCGATCTCGGCGGTCGCCGCGTCCTCCATCAGGTTCCACAGCGCCACCGCGCCGGTGCCGGCGAGCCAGGCGTCGACGTAGCGCAGCGCGACCGCGATGTCGGACTGCAGCCCGGCGGCGGTGACCTGGCCCGGGGTCTTGTCGACGGCGAGCAGGTCGGTGGCGGTGACGTCGACGTCGTCGCGAAGCCGGTCGAGCTGGTTCGGGCGGTCGCCCAGCACCGCGTCGAACTCATCCCGGCACACGTCGACCAGGCCCGGGTGCGCGACCCAGGAGCCGTCGAATCCGTCGCCTGCCTCCCGCCGCTTGTCCGCGCGCACCCGGCGTAGCGCCGTCTCGTTGACCTCGGCGTCGCGGCTGGGGATGACCGCGGCCATCCCGCCGATCGCGTGCGCGCCGCGCCGGTGGCAGGTCGCGACCAGCAGTTCGGTGTACGCGCGCATGAACGGCACCGTCATGGTGACCTCGGAGCGGTCCGGCAGGACGAAGTCCGGCCACTGCCCGAAGTTCTTGATGATGCTGAAGATGTAGTCCCAGCGCCCGGCGTTGAGCCCTGCCGAGTGCTCCCGCAGCTCGTAGAGGATCTCCTCCATCTCGAACGCGGCCGTGATCGTCTCGATCAGCGTGGTGGCCCGGATGGTGCCCTGGGGCAGGTCGAGGTACCGCTGGGCGAAGACGAACACGTCGTTCCACAGCCGCGCCTCGCGGTGGCCCTCCAGCTTCGGCAGGTAGAAGTAGGGGCCGGCGCCGATGTCGAGCTGCCGGCGGGCGCAGTGGAACAGGTACAGGCCGAAGTCGAAGAGGCTGGCGGAGATCGGGCGCCCGTCCACCACGACGCCCTTCTCCACCAGGTGCCAGCCGCGCGGCCGGACCACGATCGTGGCCAGGTCGTCGCCGAGGGCGTACCGCTTGCCGCGCGCGTCGGTGAAGTCGATCCGCCGGTCCAGCGCGTCGATCAGGTTGAGCTGTCCGGAGACGACGTTGTGCCAGGTGGGGGCCGTGGCGTCCTCGAAGTCGGCGAGCCACACCTGCGCCCCCGAGTTGAGCGCGTTGACAGTCATCTTGCGGTCGGTGGGCCCGGTGATCTCGACCCGCCGGTCGAGCAGACCGGGCGCGGGTGGCGCGACCCGCCAGGTGGGATCGGCGCGGATCGCGGCGGTCTCCGGCAGGAAGTCGGGCAGTTGACCGGTCGCGTACCGGTCGCGCCGGGCGCGGCGGGTGTCCAGCAGGGCCACGCGGCGGGCGGCGAACTCGCTGTCCAGCGCCACCAGGAACTCCAGCGCCCCGGGGGTGAGGACCTCGTCGAACCGTTCGGCCACCGGACCGATGATCTGGTGTCTCATGCGAACTGCTCCTCCTCGGTGGAGCCGCGCAGCGCAGTGGTCTCGGCCGCCGGGTTGAGCACGGTGCTGATCAGGTCGAAGTAGCCGGTGCCGACCTCCCGCTGGTGCTTGACCGCTGTGTAACCGGCCGCCTCGGCGGCGAACTCCCGCTCCTGCAACGCGACGTACGCGGACATGCCCTCGGTGGCGTAGCCGCTGGCCAGATCGAACATCGAGTGGTTGAGCGCGTGGAAACCGGCCAGGGTGATGAACTGGAACTTGTATCCCATGTGGCCCAGCTCCCGCTGGAACTTGGCGATCGTCGCGTCGTCGAGGTGCTTGCGCCAGTTGAACGACGGCGAGCAGTTGTAGGACAGCATCTGGTCCGGGTACTCGGCCTTGATCGCCTCGGCGAACCGGCGGGCGACCTCCAGGTCCGGGGTGCTGGTCTCCATCCACAGCAGGTCGGCGTGCGGCGCGTAGGCCAGGCCCCGGGCGATGCACGGCTCGATGCCGTCGCGGACCCGGTAGAAGCCTTCGGCGGTGCGCTCGCCGGTGACGAACGGCTGGTCCCGCTCGTCCACGTCCGTGGTGAGCAGGGTGGCCGCCTGTGCGTCGGTGCGGGCGACGACCACCGTCGGCACGCCGGCCACGTCCGCGGCCAGCCGAGCCGCTTCGAGGGTACGGATGTGCTGGCCGGTCGGGACCAGGACCTTCCCGCCGAGGTGGCCGCACTTCTTCTCGGCGGCGAGCTGGTCCTCCCAGTGCACCCCGGCGGCGCCGGCCGCGATCATCGCGGTCATCAGCTCGTAGGCGTTGAGCGGGCCGCCGAACCCGGCCTCGGCGTCGGCGACGATCGGCGCCAGCCACCGGGTCGCGTCGGTGTCCCCCTCGGCGGTCGTGATCTGCGCGGCGCGCAGCAGCGCGTTGTTGATCCGGCGAACCACCGCCGGGACCGAGTTGGCGGGGTACAGGCTCTGGTCGGGGTAGGTGTGCCCGGCCAGGTTGGCGTCCGCGGCCACCTGCCAGCCGGACAGGTAGATCGCCTTCAGGCCGGCGCGGACCATCTGCACCGCCTGGTTGCCGGTGAGCGCGCCCAGCGCGTGGACGTAGTCCTCGGTGTGCAGCAGCCGCCACAGCCGGTCCGCGCCGTGGCGGGCCAGGGTGTGTTCCTCCTGGATCGCGCCGCGCAGGCGGATCACGTCCTCGGGGCGGTAGCTGCGCCGCACCCCTCGCCAGCGGGGGGCGGTCTCCCACTCGGTACGCAACTGCTCGACGGCGTTCGGCATGACGTGTCCCTTCTGTGGTGGCCGGCGGCGGAGGACGTGAGCCGGGCCGGTGTGGCGCCCACGGTCACACGGGCCCGGTGACCGGGGCGAGAGACGGAATCAGCCAAGTTCTGGGAATTTCCGGCGGTGGTTTGCGAAGTTGCGAACAGATATATTCGCAGCCTGTTAAGCACCGGCGGCACGAGCAGCGGGAGGTGACGGCGATCAGCAAGACGTTCGCCGGCGCCCGGCTGCGCCGGCTACGGGAGGAACGCGGGCTGAGCCAGTCCCACCTGGCGCGGCTGCTGGCCATCTCGCCGAGCTACCTCAACCAGATCGAGCACGACACCCGGCCGCTGACGGTGCCGGTGCTCATGCGCATCACCGAGGTGTTCGGCGTCGACCCGACCGTGTTCGCCCCGCGGGACACCCCACGTCTGGTCGCCGGGTTACGGGAGGCGCTGTCCGGCCGGGTCGGCGTCGCCGACCTCACCGAACTCGCCACCCGGCTGCCCGAGGTCGCCGAGTCGGTCATCGACCTGCACCGCCGCTACCGGCAGGCCGACGAGCAACTCGCCGAGCTGCTCGGCGACCGCGAGACGGCGGGCCGCAGTCCGCACGACCGGGTGACCGAGTTCTTCTACCGGCGGCAGAACTACGTACCGGAACTCGACGAGGCCGCCGAGCGGCTGGCCGGAACGGTCGGGCTGCGCCGGGGCGAGGTCCGCGCCATGCTGCAGGACCGGCTGGCCGACCGGCACGGCGTGCGCGTACGCCACGACGACGCCCTCGCGCTCGGCGACGAGCTGCACCGTTACCGCCCGCAGACCCGCACCCTGCACCTGTCGGCGTCGTTGCGGGCCGGGCAGGAGGCGATGCGGATGGCGGCGCAGATCGCGCTGCTGGAGTACGCCGACGTGATCGACGAGATCGTCGAGCAGGAGCGCTTCGACGACACGCAGACCCAGATCCTCACCCGGGTCGGCCTGGCCAACTACTTCGCCGCCGCGTTGATCCTGCCCTACGAGCGGTTCCTGGCCGCCGCGGAGCAGCGCAGATACGACATCGACCTGCTCACCCAGCACTTCGCGATGGGCTGGGAGCCGGTGTGCCACCGGCTCAGCACACTCCAGCGCCCTCGCGCCCGCGGGGTGCCGTTCTCCTTCGTCCGGGTCGACCGGGCCGGCAACATGTCCAAACGCCAGTCCGCCACCGGGTTTCCGTTCTCCCACACCGGCGGCACCTGCCCCCTGTGGAACGTCTACGAGGCGTTCGGCGCGCCGGGCCGGGTCGTCGTGCAGGTCGCCGCGATGCCCGACGGGCAACGCTACCTGTGGATCGCGCGCACCATCACCCGCCACCACGGCGGCTACAACCAACCAGGCAAGGTCTACGCGGTCGGGCTGGGCTGCGAGACCCGTCACGCGGACCGGCTCGTCTACTCGGCCGGGATGGACCTGCACGCGGCCGAGGCGGCCACCCCGATCGGCCCCGGCTGCAAGACCTGCGAGCGGATGACCTGCCCCCAGCGCGCGGCGGCTCCGATCAGCGGACGGCTCGACCTGGACGAGAACCGCAGCACGTTCATCCCGTACCCGCTGAAGGGGGCGGACCGGGCGGTGCCCCCGGCCCCGCGGTCGTCCACTCCCTGAACCACCGGCCCCGGCGAAGCAGCGAAACCGGCGTCACGGGCGGCGAGCCGCCACGTTGTTGCCATAGAGTGGCAACAGCAAAGCAGCGGCATTACTAGGAGAGGGATCCTTGATGGCGGTCTACACCCTGCCCGACATGCCCTACGACTACGGCGCACTCGAACCGGCCATGTCCGGGCAGATCCTCGAACTGCACCACAGCAAGCACCACGCCGCGTACGTCAAGGGCGCCAACGACGGCCTGGAGCAACTCGCCGAAGCCCGTGAGAAGGGCGACTTCTCGACGTTGGTCGGGCTGGAGAAGACGTTCGCCTTCAACCTCTCCGGCCACGTGCTGCACTCGATCTTCTGGGGCAACCTGTCGCCGGACGGCGGCGACCGCCCGGACGGCGAGCTGGCAGCGGCGATCGACGAGCACTTCGGCTCGTTCGACGCGTTCGCCGGCCAGCTGTCGGCGGCCACCAAGGGCGTGCAGGGCTCCGGCTGGGGCGTGCTGGCCTGGGAGCCGCTGGGGCGGCGGCTGATCGTCGAACAGGTCTACGACCACCACGGCAACGTCGGCCAGGGGACCACGCCGCTGCTGGTGTTCGACGCCTGGGAACACGCCTACTACCTCCAGTACAAGAACGTCCGTCCCGACTACGTCGACCGGCTGTGGAACCTCGTCAACTGGGCGGACGTGACTGCCCGGTTCGACGCCGCCCGTGCCACGAGCCCGAAGATCTGACCGGGTGACCGACGCCACCACCCCGGCGGCCGCGGAGTTGCTCCAGCGCGCCGCCGGGGTGATCGCCGCCAAGCACCGAGGTGACCTCGCCGGCGCCGAGGAACTGCTCGCGGCGTTCCCCGGCGAGCAGGCCCGCACCCTCGGGTTCTACCTGCTCGCCGACCTGGCGCTCGGGCTGGTGCGGGCCGGCAGCGGACAGTCCATGGACGACCTGGTCCGGGAACTGTCCCTGCTCGTCGCCGCCACCGCGGGCCGGCCACCGGACGGAGGCTGAGCGCAGCGTCCTCGCCGATCTGCGGCAGCGGGTGGGGCCACGTGGGGACCGGGCGGACGGCGATGGACGATCGGCGGTGCGGTCACGGTGCCGGCTGTGGCGCCGCGGCCGGCCCGCGCTTGGCCCGCTGGATCTGCTCGTAGACGTGGGTCCGCAGTTCGGTGAACCGGGGCAGGGCCCGGGTGGTGAGCTGATCGCGTCTCCGCGGTAGGTCGATCACGAGATCCTCCTGCACCCGGGTCGGTGCGTTCGACAGGACGAGCACGCGCTGGCCCAGATACACCGACTCGTCGATGTCGTGCGTCACGAAGACAGTGGAGATCCCGCGGGTCAGATGCAGTTCGCGGACGAGGTCCTCCAGGTCCGCGCGGGTCTGCGCGTCCACCGCGGCGAACGGCTCGTCCATGATCAGCACTTCGGGCTGGTAGGCGATGGCGCGTGCGATAGCCACCCGTTGCTGCATCCCGCCGGAGAGCTGCCACGGATGGCTCCGCGCCGACTGGGGCAGCCCGACCGCGTCGAGGGCGTCGTCGACCAGCCGGTCACGTTCGGCACGGGAGAGCCTCTTGTGGCGCAGCGGCAGCTCGACATTGCCCCGGACCGTCAGCCACGGATAGAGGCTGCGGCCGTACTCCTGAAAGACCACCGCCATGGCCGGGCTCGGGCCGGTCACCGGCGATCCCTCCATCTCGACGAGGCCGCCGGTGGGCCGGAGCAGTCCGGCCAGGCACTTCAGGAGCGTGGTCTTGCCGCAGCCCGAGGGACCGACGACGCACAGCAGTTCGCCGGGCTCCATCGTGAAGCTGAGATCCCCGATCGCCTCGACCTCGCCCCGGCCGGAGGCGTAGACCTTCCGGAGATGCTCGACCCTCAGCAGCGGGCGGCCGTCAGCCACGGGTGACCTCCTTCATTCCGTGGTACCAGCGCAGAACGCGCCGTTCGACGACACCGAAGGCCACGGCGAGGAAGACCCCGATGAGGCCGAGCAGGAGGATGCCGCTCCACATCTCGGCGATGAGGTAGTTCCGTTGGAAGTAGGCGATCCGGTAGCCGAGGCCGGCTGACGACGCGAACATCTCCGAGATGACCATGAGGATCAGGGCCACCGAGAGCGCCTGCCGTACGCCGGTCATGATGCGGGGGCTCGCCGCCGGGAGGATCAGCAGCCACAGCCGGTCCCACCGGGAGATCCGGAACGAGTGCGCGGTCTCCGTCATCACGCTGTCGGTCGCCCGGACGCCCTCGATCGTGTTCAGCAGGATCGGCCAGACCGCGCCGGACACGATGACGACGACCTTCATGGTGTCGGTGATGCCGAGCAGGAGCATCGCGACCGGAATCAGCACCGGTGGCGAAATCGCGCGGAAGAACTCCAGCAGCGGTTCGAGGGTCTCGCGTAGCGGGCGGAGCCGGCCGATCACGACGCCGGCGGCGACGCCGACGAGGATCGACGCGAACAGGCCGATCATGAGCCGGTACAGGCTCGGCAGGACGTCGTCGACGAACGCCGGGCCGATCCAGGTCCGCCGGAACGCGTCGAGGAGCGTACCGGGGCCGACGAGGAAGCGGTTGGTCGACCCGGTGGACCAGACGGTCCAGAGCGCCACCGTCAGGACGGGAAGCCCGACCGCGAACAGGACGTTCTCGGCGACCCTGACGCCGAGGCCGCGGGGACGGGCCCGGCCCGCGCCGACGGCGGTCATCGGGCCGCCTCGTCCGCCAGCACCGACTGGTGCCAGGCCAGCGAGCGGCGTTCGACGAAGCGGAACACGACGTTCACCAGCAGGCCGAGGAACCCGGTGACCACGACGAGGCCGTACAGGCCGACCGCGTCCCCGGCGGAGCGGGACAGCTCGATCATGCGCCCGAGGCCGGGATTGCCGATCACCATCTCGGCGGTGACGGCCAGGATGAGCGCGACCGCCGCGGCGAGACGCAGACCGGTCATCAGGTACGGCAGCGCGGTCGGCAGGACGAGGTACCGCAGACGCTCGGCGCGGGTGAGGCCGAAACTCCGCGCGGTGTCCCGGGCGACGGTGTCGACGTCGGCGACGCCGTAGATCACCTGCACGAACACCTGCCAGAACGCCGCGTAGACGATGATGACGAGCGCGGCGCTCATCTGCAGGCCGAACATCAGCACGGCGAGGGGGATCAGCGCGACCGACGGCACCGGCCGCAGGAACTCGACAGTCGTGTGTGTCGCCCGACGCAGGAACGGCACCATCCCGACCACCGTCCCCAGTGCGACAGCCGCGAGCGTCGCCACCGTCAGGCCGATCGCCCACGACGTCATGGTGAGCCGGACCCGCCGCCAGAACGCCAGGTCGCGGACCTCCTGGGCCAGTCGTCCGAACACGTCGGTGGCGTACGGCAGGTAGTCCGGGTCGACCAGTCCCAGCGTCGGGATCAGCTGCCAGACGACGAGGAACCCCAGCAGGCCGGCGGCGCCCAGCAGGATCTTGCGCATCGTCGGCCGGCTACTGCTGCTGGATGAGGCGGTCGAAGTCGGGTCGCCGGTCGAGGACGCGGTACTTCTGGGCGAGCGTCGCCAGCTGCTCCAGGCCGGCCCGGTCGAGCTCCCACCCGAACGCCGGGAGCCGCACGGAGTCCGCCACCGCCTCCGGTAGCTCGAGATTGTCCTTGATGGCTTGACGCAGGGCGGCTTCGTTGGCCGGATTCTTCGCCCAGGTGAGCGTCTTCCGCATCGCCGACGAGAAGTCCGCGACCAGGGTGGCGTCGGAGTCCGTCAGCCTGCTCGACGTGATCGTCGTCAGGGTGGTGAGTCCGGGAATCGTGGCCTGGTACGGGGCGACCACCAGGACGTCACCGCGTTTGCGCAGCTGAGTGATGAACGGCTCGGTCACCCAGGCGGCGTCGATGTTGCCGGCCGCGAGCTGGGCCGGCGCGTCCGGGAACGCCACCTCGACGAACTTCACAGTGGCGGGATCGCCGCCGTCCTTCTCCACGGCCGCCATGATCGTGACGTCGCCGGCCGCGCCCAGGCTGTTGACCGCCACCGTGCGCCCCGCGAGCTGGGCCGGCCGGGTGATGCCGGACTTCGCCGACGCGACCACGGCGTTGATGTCGTCACCGTCGGCATAGGACGACGCGTAGTTCCCGATGATCACCACGCCGAGGTTCTGCAGGTCGGCGCGGAACGGGCCGAACGGCTGACCGATGGCGAAGTCGATGTCGCCGTTGATCAGGGCCGGGATGGCCTGTGCGCCGCCCTGGGCGGGCACCACCTCGACGTCGAGCCCCTGCTCCCGGAAGATGCCCGCCCTGATCCCACCCCACAGCGCGGCGGTCTCGCTGATCGGCAGCGCCGCCACGCGGACCTTCCGCAGTCCGCCGCTCGCTCCGGGGGACGGATCGGTGGCATCGGAGTCCGTACAGCCGGTCAGGGCGATCACGACGCCGGCGAGAACAGCGAGGGCGGTGGCCTTCTTCATGGACGAGCCCTTCCGTGCGAAGCGCTGGTGCATCCGGAGGAGTGAGGGCCGGCGAGGTGAGGTGAACCATCCGGCCGCGTCGATCAGAATCATGCGGCGGGGATTGATTGTCAAGAATGCCGATAACGCTATTCGCGTTCGCGGGAAGCGTCTTGACACGTAACGATTTTGTGACCAAACTGTGGCGTTGTGCTGGGGCGGCGGAGGGAGTGACGACTTGGCGATCGTGATCGTGGGCGCTGGTATCGGTGGCCTCACCACCGCGCTCAGCCTGCACCGGGCCGGCTTCCGTGACATCGCCGTCTACGAGCGCGCCGCCGCGCTGCGCCCACTCGGGGTCGGGATCAATCTGCTCCCGCACGCCGTCCGGGAGCTGGCCGAATTGGGCCTCGGCGAACGCGTGGAAAGGCTGGGTGCCGCGCCCGGCACACTTGCCTACTACAACCGTTACGGTCAGCAGATCTGGAGCGAACCGCGCGGACTGGACGCCGGATATCGCTGGCCGCAGCTTTCCGTCCATCGCGGACGGTTCCAGATGGAGCTGCTCGCCGTGGTGCGGGAACGGCTCGGAGCCGGCGCGGTGCGCACCGGGCACCGGCTCGTCGACGTGCGGAACGGCGTCGCGCGCTTCGAGACGGCAGCGGGGGAGGTCAGCGTCCCGGGCGACCTGATCGTCGGCGCCGACGGCATCCATTCCGCGCTGCGCCGCCAGCATCAGCCCGGCGAGGGAGCGCCGCTCTGGAACGGGCTGACGCTCTGGCGGGGGACGGCGCGGGCGGCCGGATTCCTGGACGGGCGAACCATGATCATGGCCGGGGACGCGGAACAGAAGTTCGTCGCGTACCCGATCGGCGCCGGCCTGGTCAACGTCGTCGCCGAACGACGCGGGCCCGGTTTCGCCGGGCCCAACGCGGACTGGAACCGGGCGGTCGACCCCGCGCCGGTCGTCTCCCTCTTCGCGGGCTGGCGTTTCCCGTGGCTCGACGTGCCGGAACTGCTCGCCGCGGCCGACGAGATCCTCGAGTACCCCATGGTGGACCGCGACCCGATCGGCACCTGGACCCACGACAACACGACGCTGCTCGGCGACGCGGCACACCCGATGTACCCCAACGGTTCCAACGGGGCGTCGCAGGCGATCCTCGACGCCCGTACCCTCGCCTTCCACCTCGCCGGCGCGCCGACGGTGCGGCAGGCGCTCGACGCCTACGAGGCGGACCGGCGGCCGGCGACCACCGCGCTCGTGCTGAGCAACCGGCGGCAGGGCCCGGAACAGGTGATGGTGCTGGCCCACGAACGCGCGCCGGACGGGTTCGACCACATCCACGACGTCATCCCGCCGGACGAGCTCACCGAGATCGCCGCCGGGTACAAGAAGGCGGCCGGCTTCCTGCCCGCCGACCTCAACGAACGGGCCTCCCTGACGCCGACTGTCTTCCCGGGCGTCCTGCCGTGACCGGCCCCGACGAGACCGGCCCGGAGGCGACCGAGCTGGACGCGGCGCGACTGGCGTCGGTGATCTCGCCGCTGCGGCGCACGCTGCTCGCCGCCGCCCGGGCCGCCGAGCACCTGCCGGAGATCCCGGACGCGCAGATCGAGATCGTGCGGGCGCTGCCCCGGGGCACCGTGTCCGGTCCCGGTGAGCTGGCCGATCGACTCCGCCTGAGCCGATCGACGGTCAGCAACCTGCTGACCACGATGGAGGGCAACGGTCTCGTCGAGCGCCGCCCCCGTCCCGGCAACCACCGCCACGTCGAGGTCCTCGCCACCCCGAAGGCCCTCGACCTGTTCGACCGATTCGACCTCGCGAGCGGAGACCTGGTCGCCCGCGCCGCGGCCACCCTGCCGGCGGAGGACCGGGCGGCTCTCGCCGCCGCCGTGCCCGCGTTGGAACGCCTGCGCGACGCCCTCGCGAACGCCAAGGACACCCCATGAGTACGCGCCGGCCCACTGATCCCGCCCCGGTGAGTGCCCCGGCGGTTCCCGCCCTGGAGGCCGCGTTCGAGGTGGAGGCCCGGCTCGGCACGCTGGAGGACCACGGGGTGACCCGCGCGGGCCAACGTCGCGTCGTGCCGATCGTCGGCGGCCGGGTCAGCGGTTTGTTCGAGGCCGACATCCTTCCCGGCGGCGCCGACTGGCAGCTGGTCCGCCCCGACGGCGCGATCGAGATCGACACCCGCTACTCGGCGCGCACCACCGGCGGCGGTCACGTCTACATCCGGACGTTCGGCGTCCGCAGCGGCCGCCCGGAGATCCTCGAAGCGTTGCTGCGCGGCGACGCGGTCCACCCCTCCGAGTACTACTTCCGGCTGTGCCTACGACTGGAGACGTCGGTGCCCACGCTGGCCGTCCTGGAGCAGTGCGTCTTCGTGGCGGCGGCGATCCGCGAGGCCGACCGGGTGCGCTACACCGCCTACCGCGTCAC
Organism: Micromonospora sp. WMMB482; assembly: GCF_019038635.1. Taxonomy (NCBI): domain Bacteria; kingdom Bacillati; phylum Actinomycetota; class Actinomycetes; order Micromonosporales; family Micromonosporaceae; genus Micromonospora; species Micromonospora sp. WMMB482. Next base: position 4,856,245 of record NZ_JAHOPD010000020.1, read on the forward strand.
GTAGCTGTTCCCGGCGCCGGGCGAGCAGCCGGCGCGTACGCGCCTGTGGAGACGGTGGCGCCGGCCCGCTGACGCCACCGTCCCGGTGCGGCTCAGCCGCGTGCGGCCCAGTCGCCGAGGGCCCAGTCGCGGACCTCGGGCATGTCCTCCAAGTGCTCCACCACGTACCTCTCGTGGCGGTCGAGCTGACTCCGGCACCACTCCTTGAGGTCCGCGGCGCCGCGCGGGAGGCGCTTGGCGTTGTTGATGGCGTCCATCACGAGGTGATACCGCGACGCCTTGTTGCGCACCGTCATGTCGAACGGGGTGGTGGTCGTGCCCTGCTCGACGAAGCCGCGGACGCGGAACCGGTCCGCGTCGGGGCGGCCGTGTACGAGCTGGTGGATCGCGCCGGGGTAGCCGTGGAAGGAGAAGACCACGTCGACGTCGTCGGTGAACAGCTCGGTGAACAGGGTCTCGCTCATGCCGTGCGGGTGGTCCTTGGGCCGGACCAGGGTCATCAGGTCGACCACGTTGACCACGCGCACCTTGAGGCCGGGCAGCCGGTCGCGCAGGATCTGCGCTGCCGCGACCGTCTCCATGGTGACGACGTCGCCGGCGCAGGCGAGGACGATGTCGGGGTCGCTGGTGCCGTCATCGGTGCCGGCCCAGTCCCAGACCCCCGCACCGCGGGCGCAGTGTTCGATCGCCTCGTCCATGGAGAGGTACTGCAGCTGCGGCTGCTTGTCGATGACGATCAGGTTGATGTACGACCGCGACCGGAAGCAGTGGTCGGCCACCGACAGCAGGGTGTTGGCGTCCGGCGGCAGGTAGACCCGGGCGACGTCGCCCCGCTGGGTGAGCACCACCTGGATCAGGCCCGGGCCCTGGTGGGAGAAGCCGTTGTGGTCGTTGCGCCACGCCGTCGAGGTCAGCAGCACGTTGAGGCTGGGCACCTTCGCGCGCCACGGCAGGTGCTTGGCCTCCTGCAACCACTTGCCGTGCTGCACTGTCTGCGAGGCGCTGACCATCGCGAAGGCCTCGTAGGTGGCGAACATGCCGTGCCGGCCGGTCAGGTTGTAGCCCTCCAGCCAACCGTGGCAGTTGTGCTCGCTGAGAACCTCCATGACCCGGCCGTCGCGGCTGATCGCCGTGTCCTCCGGTGTCACCCGCTCCATGAAGGCACGGTCGGAGACTTCGAACACGCTGCCGAGGCGGTTGCTGTTGGTCTCGTCAGGACAGAACAACCGGAACCGGTCGGCGTTGCGGGTGTAGATGTCGCGCATCATCTCGCCCAGCTTGCGCGTCGACTCGGCCCGCTGCTGCGCGGGCCGGGGCACGTCGATTGCGTAGTCACGGAAGTCCGGCAGGTCCAGGTCGCGGGTCAGCACGCCGCCGTTTGCCTGCGGGCTGGCACTCATTCGCAGGTCACCGTCGGGGGCCTGGTCACGGATCACCGCCACGGGCGCGCCGGCGGAATCGAACAACTCCTCCGGACGGTACGACTTGAGCCAGCGCTCGAGCAGTGCCAGGTGCTCCGGATTGTCCTTGACGCCGGAGAGCGGCACCTGGTGTGACCGCCACGTCCCGGTGACGGTGATCCCGTCGACGGAGTCCGGCCCGGTCCACCCCTTCGGTGACCGCAGGATGATCAGTGGCCAGACCGGACGGGTGCCGTCCCAGGAACCGTCACGTGCGGCGGTCTGAATGTCGCGGATCCTCGTCCAGGCAGTGGCGAGGGCGGCGGCGAAGCGGTGGTGCATGCCGGGAAGGTCCGAGCCCTCGACTTCGATGACGTCGTAACCGTGGCCGCGCAGCAGGGTGCGTACCTCCTCGGGGTCCTTGCGCCCGAGCACGGTGGGGCCGGAGATCTTGGCGTCGTTGAGGTGCAGGATCGGCAGGACCGCCCCGTCGCGTTCGGGGTTGAGGAAGGACACGCCCTTCCAGGAGCCCTCGAGGGGCCCGGTCTCGGCCTCACCGTCGCCTACCACCGCGATGGCCAGCAGGTCCGGGTTGTCCATCACCGCGCCGAACGCGTGGACCAGGACGTAGCCCAGCTCGCCGCCCTCGTGGATGGAGCCGGGGGTGGTCACCGACACGTGCGACGGGATACCGCCCGGGCTGGAGAACTGCCGGAACAGGCGGAGCATCCCGGCCTCGTCCTGGCTGACGTCCGGGTACACCTCGCTGTAGGTGCCCTCCAGATAGCCGGCAGCGACGAGTGCCGGACCACCGTGACCCGGACCGGCCAGGTAGATCGCCTGCTGACCGGTGTGCCGGATCAGCCGGGAGACGTGCGCGTAGATCAGCGACAGGCCGGGGCTCGTTCCCCAGTGACCGAGCAGGCGCGGCTTTATGTGTTCGGCCGACAAGGGCTCGCGCAGCAGCGGGTTGCTCTGCAGGTAGATCTGTCCGATGGTCAGGTAGTTGTTCGCTCGCCACCACGCGTCCAGACGGGCGAGTTCGGTGTCGTCGAGTTCGGCGAGCGAACGGAGTTCGGATACGACCGCGGTCACGGTGGTTCCTTTCACAGATCTCGTCTTGTCAGGGCCCACGTTAGGCGCAGCCGACGTGGGCCGCCCGGGCCGCAAGCCGGAGGCCGAAAGGACTTTCGGCCTCCGGTTCCGGGACCTCCGGCGCCGCGATCCGGCTGAGCACCCGGGCCGGCGGGCCGGGGTGACCACCTCGGTACGCCCCCGCGCGCCAGGATCCCGGGATGATCACTGGTCGCTCTCCGTGAGGACTTCGGACAGTGGCCGGCGCGGTGTCACGGCGGCCGGCGGTCCGTAGCCGACCCGGATGATCATCTGTGCCCAACGGCCGGCACTGGTGTCGGTGAGCAGTTCGCGGATCGCCGGAACCTCGATCGGCTGGCTGATGGGCGTGGTGGCCAGCCGCAGCCGGGTGGCCGCCAGCAGGACGTGCTGCAACGCCTGACCGGCGCGGACCCAGTCGTCCGGGCCGTCACCGGCCGTCGCGAGCACGGCGATCGTCGGGTGCGCCTCGAAGAACTCGTTCGTCCGCCAGGGTTGCGGGTGAACGAGGCCGAAGTCCCGGATCGGCATCCGTTCGAGGGCGTCCCACGGTCCGACGGCGGCCGGTGGGACGCCGTCGTGGCGACCTGGTGCGGGCCTCGTCCAGCGGCTCAGCTCGGCTCGGTAGCGGCCCTTCGCCCGCAGGTGGCGCTCGGCCTGGTGTCCGAGCGCCAGAATCGCGTTGCGGGTGGCCGGGCCGGCGATCGTGAGTGCCGCGCCCTGGTCCGCGGCGGCCGTTCTCAGCTCCTCGATCGCGTCGGCGGACACCGCCGCGTCGGCGAACGGCAGACGATTGGTGTGGCGCCGGGCGATCGCCTCGGCCAGCGTCGTCACGCTCTCCGGCGGTGGGTCTTCGCGGTCGAGCAGCACCCGGGCCACCAGTTCGGACGAATCCGGTTCCGGGAAGAGGACGTACGTCGTCCGCCATGCCTGCGCCCGCAGAGCCAGCCGCAGGGTGAACAGGGCCGCACCGACACTGATCAGGAGTTCGCGCCCGGAGGAGTCCAGCGCGTCGAGCCGGCGGCTGCGGTCCGCGTACACCCGCACTTCCCGGCCGGTGACCCGGAAACGCCATGGCTGGCTGTTGTGCAGCGAGGGGGCGAGTGTCGCCGCCTCCACGCACCGGGCGAGCATGTTCATGGCGTGCCTTCCGCGCGCTGCTTGATACCCAGCAGCATCCGACGCTCCATGATCAGGCTGCCCGGTTCCATCACCAGGCGGTACGCGGTCCGACCCGGCCCCGGACGGTGCGCCAGGGCGATCCGGTTGCGGCTGATCAGCCGGGTGCCCGTCGGCTTCGGCTGCAGGTGGAAGCCCCACACCCAGGTGCCGTCGGCGGACCGGAACACCAGCGCCCGCTGCGGGTCGAGGACCTCGACCCGCATGGCGGGCCCGTTCTTGCCGAGCGGTAGCCCGTCGCCGACGGCGAGGTGCTGGAACTGCGGCAGGATCTCGTCGGCGCTGTGCATGTCGAGCCCGAGCAGGTTCTCGATCCAGTCGTAGGTGTAGGCACCACCGCGACCGCTGCCCATCTGCACGAGCCAGGGCCACACCGCCTCGGGCGGGGCGTCGACGGTGACTGCCCGGGTGGAGACGATGTCCGGGCCGGCGAGGAGTTCGTCGCCGGGCAGCGTGGCCTCCACCTCGGCTGCCGTGGCTCCCCACGTGAGCCACCGCCCGTGCCGTCGGAGCACTGTCCCCTTCATGGCCTCTCCTTCCTGAGCGAGAGCGGCTCTCCCGGCCGAGTCAGCCGGCGTCGGCCGGTCCGTAGTACGCGGCGCGCATCAGTTCCTGCATGTCGCCGAGCATCGGCATCCGGGGGTTGGCCGGTGCGCACTGGTCCTCGTACGCGTTCAGCGCCTGCTGCGGCAGCGCCGCGAGGAAGGCCGGCTCGTCGACACCGACCGCTGCGAACGACGGTTCGATGCCGACCTCGTCGCGCAGGCGTTCGATCGCCGTCGCCAGAGCCTCGACCGCTTCGGCGTCGGTCGCCGCGTGCAGCCCGAGGGTGCGGGCGATGTCGGCGAAGCGTTGCGGCGCCCGGTAGCTCTCGTACTTGGGCCAGCCGGTGAGCTTGCTCGGCACGGCGCCGTTGTACCGGATGACGTGCGGGAGCAGGATCGCGTTGGTGCGCCCGTGTGCGATGTGGAACGTGGCCCCCAGGGTGTGCGACATGGCGTGGACGATGCCGAGAAAGGCGCTGCCGAACGCCATGCCGGCGATCGTCCCCGCGTTGTGCATCTTCTCGCGGGCCTGCGGGTCCGCGGCGCCCAGGTGGACGGCCCGGGCGAGATTGCCGAAGATGAGCCGGACGGCGTGCAGGGCCAGACCGTCGGTGAAGTCGCTGGCATAGACCGACACGTACGACTCGATCGCGTGGGTGAGCGCGTCGAAGCCGCTGTCCGCGGTGACCACCGGCGGCAGGTCGGCGGCCAGGACCGGGTCGACGATCGCCACGCTCGGCGTGAGAGCGTAGTCGGCGAGCGGGTACTTCTTGCCGGACGCGGTGTCGGTGATGACGGCGAACGGGGTGACCTCGGCACCGGTGCCGGAGGTGGTCGGGATGCAGACGAGCTGGGCCAGCGCGCCGAGGGTGGGGAACTTGAAGGCGCGTTTGCGGATGTCGAAGAACTTCTCCCGCAGGTCGGCGAAGACCACCTCGGGGTGCTCGTAGCGCAGCCACATCACCTTGGCGGCGTCCATCGCCGAACCCCCGCCGAGCGCGATGATGGTGTCCGGGCGGAACGAGCGCATCGACTCGGCGCCCCGGTCGACCGTGCGCACGCTGGGCTCCGGCTCGACGTCGTCGATGATCTGCAGGGCCACCTGCTCGCGGCGGCGGTGCAGCACGGACAGCACGCGGTCCACGTATCCCAGCTTGGTCATGGTGTGGTCGGTCACCACGGTGACCCGGTGCATGTCGGGCATGTCAGCGAGGTAGCGGATCGCGTTCGGCTCGAAGTAGATCTTCGGCGGAACCTTGAACCACTGCAGGTTGTTCGTACGCCGGGCGACCCGCTTGATGTTGATGAGGTCGACAGCGGTGACGTTGTGCGACACCGAGTTGCGGCCGTAGCTTCCGCAGCCCAGCGTCAGCGACGGCAGGAAGGCGTTGTACATGTCGCCGATGCCGCCCTGCGAAGCCGGTGCGTTCCAGATGATCCGGACGGCCTTGACCCGGCGGCCGTACGCCTCGGCCAGAGCGGCGTCCCGCGTGTGGATGACGGCGCTGTGGCCCAGACCGTCGAACTCGACCATCTGCTCGGCATGTCCGAAGGCCTGATCGTGACCGGTGGCGGGCAGCAGGGCGAGCACCGGGCAGAGCTTCTCCCGGGTCAGCGGCTCGGCCGGGCCGACCCGGTCGACCGGAGCCAGGATGATCGAGGTGTTCGGGGCGACCGCGAAACCGGCGTGTTCGGCGATCCACGTCGCCGATTGCCCGACCACGTTCGGGTTGAGCTTGCCGGAGCCGAAGAGCAGCTGCTCCAGCAGCGACTTCTCCTCCGGCGTCGCGACGTGGGTGTGCAGTCGCCGGAACTCGGCGAGGGCGGCCGGCCGGATCGCGTCGTCGATGATGACCGCCTGCTCGGAGGCGCAGATCATGCCGTTGTCGAACGACTTGGACAGCACCACGTCGTTGACCGCACGAGCCAGGTCGGCCGAGGCCTCGATGTATGCGGGGACGTTGCCGGGGCCGACGCCGAGCGCCGGTTTGCCGGTGGAGTAGGCGGCTCGGACCATCGCGTTGCCGCCGGTAGCCAGGACCACCGAGACACCGGGATGCTGCATCAGTTCGTTCGTCGCGGCTACCGACGGTTCCTCGATCCACTGGACGCAGTGTTCCGGGGCGCCGGCGGCGACGGCGGCGTCGCGGACCGTGCGGGCCGCCTCCGCGCTGCAGCGTTGCGCCGCCGGATGGAAGGCGAAGATCACCGGGTTGCGGGTCTTGAGCGCCAGCAGCGCCTTGAAGATGGTGGTCGAGGTCGGGTTGGTCACCGGCGTCACCGCGGCCACCACCCCGACCGGCTCGGCGATCTGGGTGATCCCCGAGATGTCGTCCTGGGCGATCACCCCGACGGTGCGGATGTCGGCCATGTGGTTGGTGACGTGTTCACAGGCGAAGATGTTCTTCACCGCCTTGTCCTCGAACACGCCGCGGCCGGTCTCCTCGACCGCCAGCATCGCGAGTTCGGCGTGCCGGCCGAGCGCGGCCACCGAGGCCTTCTTCACGATCTCGTCGATCTGCTCCTGACCGTATGAGTCGTAGCCGGCCAACGCCTTGAGACCGTTCTCGACCAGGGTCCCGATCATGCTTCCGCCCTCCGTCGGTCCGTCACATCGAACATAGGCATCCGGCGATCGATGCCGGCATGGCCGATGGGCCTGCGAGGACGGGACCACCGGCCCGCGCCCGTACCCGGCGGCCGCCTTCGCCGTGGCGGGAGACGACCGGGCCGATGAGGTCCGGCTCGGCCTGTTCGGCGGGCGGATGAGCCGGCCCGGGCGCCGGTCACCTGACGGCGTCCGGCACGTGACCCGCCGCCGGCGCCTCCTGCTCGCGTTCAGCCTGCGGCGACGTCGCCGAGTTCGTGATCGCCGGCACCGCAAAGGGCTTCGACCAGGCGGACGCCCGGCGGATCTTCGACCGGTTGCACCGCGGTGCGGGCACCGAAGCCGCCGCTCCGGCCTGGGGCTGGCCCTGCTCCGAGGGGCCGTCACGAGCCGTCACGGCACGATCGAGGCCGAGGGCCGGACGGGGCGGGACGCCCGCCTCACGGTGCGCCTCCCGTGAGACGGTCAGCGGTCACCACGGGCAGGGCCTCGCGGATCAGGAACCTTCGGGTGTGGCAGCTCGGTGCCGGTACGTGAGCGCCGGGTCGTGGAACCCGTTCTCCGGCCTGCCTGGCCCGCCGCCGGGCGGCCCGAGGTGCAGGATCGCGGTCGGAGCATCGGCCATGTCCCCACCGGCCGGCAGCCGGGTCGCCGGGGGAGCGGCTTGATCCGCCAACCCGCTCGGTGCGTTCCTCCGCCGCACCATCACCAGCGCGAGCGCGCCCAGGCCGGCGGCGACCAGGCCGCCCAGGAGGAACATCGACGTACTGCCGCCCTCGCCGCCGCGGGACGGACCGCAAGCGGGGAGAGGTTCCGGACCGGGGTTCGCTCCTACCGTCGAAGCCGTCCGACCGCTACGGCCCCGCCGTCAGCGCCGATCCCCGGAGGCCCGATGTCCGACCGTCCCCGGCGGCTCCAGCCGGTGAGCTCCACGTCGCTCGACACGACGTTGAACACCAGTTGGCACCGCGCCGCGATCACCGTGTTCACGTTCGTCGTGCTGGCCCACTGGGCCGAGCACCTCGTCCAGGCCGCGCAGATCTGGATCCTGGGCTGGAGCCGGCCCGACGCCCGTGGTCTGCTGGGCATGCCCTTCCCGTGGCTGATCGAGTCGGAGTGGCTGCACTACGGATACGCCCTGGTGATGCTCGCCGGCTTCTGGCTGCTGCGGGACGGCTTCGTCGGCCGCGCCCGGCTCTGGTGGGGCATCGCCCTCGGCGTTCAGGTGTGGCACCACCTGGAGCACCTGCTGCTGCTCGTGCAGTCCCTCACCGGGCAGTACCTGCTGGGCCGCCCGGTGCCGACCAGTCTCGCCCAGGTCGTGTTCCCGCGGGTCGAGCTGCACCTGTTCTACAACGCCGTGGTCTTCGCGCCGATGGTGATCGCGATCGGTCTGCACCTGCGTCCGACGTGGCGCGAGCGGGCCCTGATGCGGTGCAGCTGTCGTCGTCCCGCTCCCGCGGGGGCGTGACGTGCCCGTCCCCGCCGCCCGGCCGCTGCGCGTGGGCCGGGCGGCCGGTGCGGCGGTGGCGGCGCTCGCGCTCGGCGTACCGCTGTTGAGCGTCCTGTCGGCCGCTGCCCCGGCCCGGATGGTCTCCGCGGCGCCCGCGGACCGGGCGGTCGTCGACCGGCCGCCGTCCTCGGTCACGCTCACCTTCGACCGTCCGCCGGCCGGCTCCGGGACGCACCTCTCGGTCGCCGCGCCCGGTGTCGCGCCGCAGGCCGGCCGGCCGGTCGTCCGCGGACGCCAGGTCAGCATCGCCGTGCCGCCGGCCGGTGAGGGGACGTACCTGGTGGCCTACCACGCCGAGTTCGGCGCCGGTCGTGAGCTGGCCGGCACGATCCGGTTCGACGTACGCGGGGACGCGTCGCCGGCCGTTGCCGGCGAGCGGCCCGACCTGCCGGTCGGGATCGATGCGGCGGCGGACGGGCACTCGCACGGTGCGTCGGCCGAGCCGTGGGTGCTCGTGCTGCTCGGGGCCGACCTGCTGGTGCTGCTGGTCGTCGGCCTGCGGCTGCTCCACCGCCGGCGACGGGACGACCCCCGGCAGGTGAGCGGCGCGCCGGGGTTGCACTGACTGATAGTCATACTCCACTATGACTGTTAGTCATAGAGGGCGTCGGGCGGCGACGGGTTTCGTGCACTGCCGTCCCGCCGGCTGATCGCCGCTCGCCCGCGGTGCATCCCGGCCGGCGCTGCCAGCCGGGTGGGGCGCGAACCGCCGGGGAGGATCCGATGGTCGCCGCAGACAGGACGAAGTCAGAGGTGCCGGTGCTGCCCGGCCGGTTGCCCATAGCCGGGCACGCACCGCTGCTGATGAGCCAGGGACTCCGGCTGATGGAGCGCGCCCGGGACACCGCCCCGGTGGTCCGGATCTACCTCGGCCGCAAACCGGTCTACGTGGTCAACGACGCCGATCTGCTGCGCCGCGTGCTGGTCACCGACGCCTCGGCCTTCGCCGGCAAGGGCCCCCTGGTCGAGAAGGCGAAGCTCGTGCTCGGCAACGGCATCTCGTGCTCGACCGGCGACTTCAACCACCGTCAGCGCCGTCTCATGCAGCCCGCTTTCCACAAGGAACGCGTCGCGGGTTACGTCGACGTCATGCGCGCCATCGCCGGCGAGCGGATCGCCGGCTGGCGCGACGGCGACCGGGTCGTGATGGAACAGGAGATGCGCGAGATCGCCCTCACCGTCGCGGCGAAGGCGCTGTTCGCCTCCGACATCGGTCGTGAGGCGGTCGAGGAGTTCCGCACGTCGATCCCGATCGCGGTCAGCGGCGTGGCCGTCCGCACCATGATGCCGGCCCTCGCGGCCCTTCCCACCCCGGGCAACCGCCGCTTCGACCAGGCACTGCTCCGGCTGCATCAGATCATCGACCGGATGATCCAGGCGTACCGGCGCGACGGTGTCGACCACGGCGACGTGCTGTCGATGCTGCTCGCGGCCCGGGACGAGGAGACCGGCGAGCCGATGCCGGACCTTCAGATCCACGCCGAGGTGATGACCATCGCCACCGCCGCGACCGAGACCACGAACGGTGCCCTGGTCTGGGCGGCGTACGAGCTGGGCCAGCGGGAGGACGTCGAGCGCCGGCTGCACGAGGAGCTGACCGACGTGCTCAGCGACCGGCCCGTCACCGCGGCCGACCTGCCGAAGCTCGAGTACACCCGGCGTTTCCTCACCGAGGTGCTGCGGCTGTACGCGATGTGGGTGCTGACCCGACAGACGACCCGAGCCGTCGAACTCGGCGGGTTCACCCTGCCGGCCGGCGCGACCATCATGTTCAGCCCGCAGGCGATCCACCGCGACCCACGGATCTACCGCGATCCGCTTCGCTTCGACCCGGACCGGTGGCTGCCGGAGCGGGCGGCAGAGGTGCCCCGCAACGCGTTCCTGCCGTTCGGTTCCGGCCGCTACATCTGCATCGGCGAGCAGTTCGCCATGACCGAGATGCTCGTCGTCTTCGCCACGCTCGTCCGGCGGCTGCGCCTGCGGCCCGTGCCCGGCCACGTCGTGAAGCCGTCGGTCGCCAAGGGCGGCCTGCCCAACAGCCTGCCCATGGTCGTCGAGTCACGTCACACGTGAGACCTCGTGCATCAACCCAGGAGGAGACATGGCCGTTGCGGCCGATGAAACCCGTTCACCACTACGCCGGCGTTGGTGGGCGCTGACACTGCTCTGCTTCATGCAGTTCATGCTGGTGGTGGACGACACGGTGGTGAACGTCGCGCTGCCGTCGATCCGCGAGGACCTCGGCTACTCCGCCACCGGACTGGCCTGGGTGGTGAACGGTTACCTGCTGGCCTTCGGCGGGCTGATCCTGCTCGGCGGACGGGCCGGGGACCTGGTCGGGCACCGTCGGGTGTTCCTCGCCGGTGTGGCTGTCTTCGCCGTGGCGTCACTCGCGTGCGGCGTCGCGCAGGAGCCCTGGCAGCTGGTGGCGGCACGGTTCCTGCAGGGCGTCGGCGGCGCGCTGGCCTCACCGACCGCGCTCGCCCTGATCACCCTGATCTTCGCGGAGGGCGCGGAGCGGGCCAAGGCGATCGGCCTCTGGGGCGGTATCGCCGCCCTCGGCGGCATCGTCGGCTACGTGCTGTCCGGTCTGCTCACCGACCTGGTCTCCTGGCGGCTGGTCTTCCTGATCAACCTGCCGGTGGCGGTCGTCGTGCTCGCGCTGGTGCCTGCGCTGGTCCCGTCCGCCGCGACGGCCGCTCGCCAACGGGTCGACATCCCGGGGGCCGTCACCGCCACGGTCGGCCTCGCCGCCCTGGTGTTCGCGCTGCTGGAGGCGCCCGCCGCCGGCTGGGGCAGCCCTCGCGCGCTCGTCCCGGTGGCGGTGGCCGTGGTGCTGCTCGCGGCGTTCGTGCTCCAGGAACGCAGGGTCACGTACCCGCTCGTACCGTTGCGGTTCTTCGCCAACCGCACGCGCAGCGCGGCGAACGGCACCATGATGCTCTTCACCACCGGCCTGTTCGCGATGTTCTTCCTGCTCACCCTGCACGTCCAGGAGCGCCTGGGCTGGTCGCCGCTGCAGACCGGCCTGGCGTACGTGCCAATGGCCGCGTGCCTGCTGATCGGCATCTCGCTCTCGCAGCGCCTGGTCGGGCGTCTCGGCCCCCGGCCGGTGCTGCTCCTGGGACCGCTGCTCACCGCGGCCGGACTGCTCTACCTGTCCTGGATCGACGGGACCGAACGGTACCTGCCGGACATCCTGCCGGGCATGGTGCTCGTCGCCCTGGGCGCCGGGCTCGCCGTGCCGGTCCTCGCCACCGCCGCGATGTCCGCGACCACCGCCGAGGACGCCGGGCTCGGCTCGGGGATGCTCACCGTCGCCCAGCAGATCGGCGGTGCCGTCGGCCTCGCGCTGCTGGTCAGTCTCGCGGGGCTGAGGTCGCGGCAGATGATCTCCGACGGCGCCGGCGCGGACGCCGCCGCCATCGGCGGCACGGTGCTCGCCTTCCAGGTCGCAGCTGCGATCCTCGTCGCCGCCGCGCTGCTCACGCTCGTCATCCGGCCGCCGCGACCCGCCGCCGCCTCGCCGGACCAGACCGACAGCCCGGACCACACGTCGATCGGAGTGCCGTCATGAAACGTCTCGAGGGAAGAGTAGCGCTGGTCACCGGTTCGACCTCCGGCATCGGCCGGGCCATCGCCGCGGGGTACGCCGCCGAGGGCGCCACGGTGGTGGTGCACGGCCGGGACAAGGAGCGCGCCGACGCCGTGGTCGAGCGGATCTCGGCTGCCGGGGGCCGGGCCGAGGCGATCCTCGCGGACCTGTCCCGGCCCGGGGAGGCCGGCCGGCTGGTGCGGGCGGTGCTCGACGGCCACGGCGGGATCGACGTCGTCGTGAACAACGCCGGCGTGATGAGCATGGGCACCGCCGGCCAGGTGACCGAGGAGAACGTCGACGAGGTCCTGGCGATCAACTTCAAGGCGCCGCTGTTCGTCACCCGGGCTGCTCTGCCGTCCCTCGTGGAGCGCGGCGGCTCGGTTGTCAACGTGACCACCGCGGGGGCCCACCGGGGGTCTCCGGGCGGTGCGGTGTACGCCGCCGCGAAGGCGGCGCTGCACATGCTGACGGTGAGCTGGGCCGCCGAGTTCGCGCCGCAGGGCGTACGGGTCAACGAGTTGATCCCCGGGGCGACCCGGACGCCGATGATGGAGCCGCTCCTGCAGGCCCCCGAGGTCCAGGCCATGCTGGCCCAGCGGATCCCGATCGGCCGGGTGGCGGAGCCGGAGGACCTGGTCGGCGCGGCCGTCTTCCTCGCCTCGGCCGAGGCGAGCTACGTGACCGGCGCGGTGCTCGCCGTGGACGGCGGCTTCCTCGCCGGCTGAGCGTCCGGACGCGTACCCGGCTCCGTGGCGGATCCGCAAGACGGGAGAAGAACCCGGCACCCGACGGTGGCTATCAATGGCGAAGGGGCGCGACACCTGGTCGCGCCCCTTCGCATCAGCCTCATGAAGGGACTGCCATGCGCCACGGCGTCACTCAGCACCGCGGCCTCCACGTTCCCCCGGGGAACACCGCACAGCACGGCCGGTTCGGCCGGATGTTCCCCAACCTTCCGCCCCGTCGACCGACCGGCCTGCCGCTGGCCGAGGAGTACGGACTTCCGGGCGGGCGGTTGGACGCGGGGGAGATCACTCCGGACAAGCTCGGCCCGGTCGACACCGGCTTCGTCTACCTCGCCCAGTTCATCGACCACAACATCACCTTCGACCCCACCACCGTCCTGAACCAGCAGGTCGACCCGGAGGCCATCCAGGCGTTCCGGCCGCCGCGGCTCGACCTCGACGCGCTCTACGGCGCCGGGCCGACCGTCGACCCCTACCTCTACGACCAGGCGTCGCACGGCACCAAACTGGTGCTCGGGCCGGGCGGCACCGACTTCGCGCGAACCTCCGAGGGGGTGCCGCTGATCGGGGATCCGCGCAACGACGAGAACATGCTGATCGCCCACATCCACCTCGCGTTCATCAAGTTCCACAACCGCGTGGTGGACGGGCTGGCCGACGGCAGCCTCACCGACGCGGTCGGCGACCGGGTCCGGTCACGGCCGGCGGCACCGGGTGACGCGCCGGCCGGTCGGCTCGACGACCTTCTCTCCCTCGACAACTACTACAACGAACTCACGTACAAGGCGCAGCAACTGGTCCGCTGGCACTTCCAGTGGATCGTGGTGCACGAGTACCTGCCGCTCTTCGTCGGGCAGCACGTCGTCGACGACATCTTCGAGAACGGTCTGCGTTTCTACGATCCCCGTCCGGTGCCGTACATCCCGGTGGAGTTCGCGGTCGCCGCGTTCCGGGTGATGCACTCGACGATCCTGCCCCGCTACCAGGTGAACGACAGGTTCAGCGCGCCGCTGTTCCCGGCCGACCGGAACGCGCCCCCGAGCCCGCGGGCGGACCTGCGGGGCGGGCGGATCCTGCCGGAGCACTCGATCGACTGGTCGCTGTTCTTCCGGACCGACCCGAACCGGGTACCGCAGCGGGCCAAGGCGTTCGGCGCCTCGCTCACGTCGGCGCTGCTCAACCTTCCGGTGAGCGCGGTGCCGGGTGCGAAGGAAGGCGCGCTGGCGAAGTCGCTCGGCTCGCTGGCGGTGCGGAACATGCTGCGGAGCGAGGCGCAGCAGTTGCCGTCGGGCCAGGACGTCGCGCGCGCCATGGGGGAGGTGCCGCTCTCCGACGAGCTGCTGGACTTCGACGGTCCCGCCTACCTCTGGTACTACATCCTGAAGGAGGCGGAGGTGCTCACCGGTGGGCACCGGCTCGGTCCGGTCGGCGGACGGCTCGTGGCGGAGGTGCTGCTGGGGATCCTGAAGGGAGACCCGATGTCGTACTGCTCCGCCTACCCGGCCTGGCGGCCGACGCTGGCCGGTCAGAACGGTGTCTTCGGCATGGTCGAACTGCTCCGGTTCGCCGGTCTGGTGCCGGCCGGGCGCGGCTCCGGAGATTGACGGCCCGCCCGCCCGTGTCCGGCTGGCGTGGATCGTGTGTCTCGTGCACTATGACTTTCAGTCATAGTGCACGAGACGTGAGCGCCCGGCCCCGGCGGGTGCGGGGCGGATCAGACGGAGGTTCCCTGTGGAACGTGTGACGGGCATCGGTGGTCTCTTCTTCCGGGTCAAGGACCCGACGGCGATGACGAAGTGGTATGTCGACCACCTCGGCCTCACGCCACCGCCCACTCCGGACGAGGACCGGGACTGGTGGCAGGAACAGGGCCCCACCGTCTTCGCGCCGTACGGCGCCGACGTCGAGGAGGAGACCGGGCAGGCGGTACGGCTCAACTTCCGCGTCCGGGACATGGCGGCGATGCTCGCGCAACTGCGCGCCGCCGGCGTCGAGGTCAGCCCCGAGCCCGAGGACTATCCGGAAGGCCGGTTCGGCTGGGCGATCGACCCCGAAGGCAACCGGATCGAGCTGTGGGAGCCGGCTCCCGACCGGCTCAAGCCGCCGACGGGCTGACCGTCGGCGGACACGACGACGGGGTGGGGCCGGCGAAGGCCCCACCCCTGTTTCGACCTCGGATCAGGCCGCCCGCCTCACGGCGAGGGCGGGGAGGTCCGGTAGAGCCGGTTCGGAGTGTCGTCGAGGAAGTCGCGCGGGTCCAGCCGGAAGCCCGTGAAGCGGTAGGGGACGATCCGGTGTTCCTCGCCCGCCGTCCGCGGCTCGACGTGCTGCCGCAGCGCGTACCACAGGCTGACGTCGTTCTCCTCGCCCACCGAGGCGCCGGTCTCGGCCGCGTACCTCGAGGTCAGGACGCTGTCGTCGGTGCCGACCTCGTAGCCGTCGTCCAGGTTGCCCCGGTAGGGAGCGACCCAGAGGTCGGCGCTGCTGGTGCGGCCGTCCGGGCCGATGTTCGACCCCGGCAGCAGCTCGTAGGAACGGAGCAGGCCGTTGGGCTTGGGCTCGTCGCTCGCCACCCGCAGCCGGGAGCCCGGCTCCAGGGTGTGGGCGCCACGCGTCACGTTCTGCCACTGGGTCGCGGTGGACCCGCCCCGGGTGCCGAGCTGGACGGTGTTCCCACCGATCGTCGCCACGTCCGGGTCGAGCCGGTAGTAGTGGTGATGGGTGTGCGGCAGACCGGCCACCGGGCCGGCGGCCGGCCGCCCGCCGACACCCACCGAAGCGGCGATGACACCGTCCTCGAAGAGCTCCCAGCGGTGCACGTACTGGTAGTCGCCGGCCTGGAACTTCGCCCAGAAGGCGACCTTCGCCGGCTCGATGCCGCTCGGGCCGTACCGCTCGACGTGGACCGCGCCGGTCGGATTGGCGGCGGCGTCGTACTGACTGTCGTTGGTGGCGATCGCCGTCGGGGGCAGGTCGCTCCCGGCCGCGTTGGGTGCCGTGGGCAGCAGCGGCACCAGGGGCGAGCCGCCGCCCCGGGCACCGAGGCCGTTCTTGGTCACGCCGTGCGTCGGGCCGTGGTCGACCAGGGTGAAGGCCAGCTCGCCCCGGAACAGGACGGGTCGGCCGTCGAAGTGGGCGTGGGCGAGCCGCAGCCCGGTGCCCTGCATCGTGTTGATCGAGTATCCGAAGGTCCAGTTGGCGTGGGTGATGTAACCGCCAGGCATTGGTTGTCTCCTCGTCAGTTGTGGGGAGCCTGGGTCTGCGGCCCCGACGCGGTGGCCCGCGCCTCGTCGGTCGAGACGACCTCACGGGTGCTCAGGTCGACCGCCGCCTGCCCGACCCGGGCCGGCGCGTCGCCGCGGGACCAGAAGTAGAGCTGGAAGAGCCGGTGGCCGAAGCGGGGGTTGTCCTCGATCTGGGCCGCCCGGGCCGGCAGGGCCACCATGTCGACCGCGCCGCGGGCGCGCAGCGCCTCGTACCGGTCGTCGGCCACGACCAGCTCGTACGCCTCGTCCCGCTCCTCCGCGGTCAACGCGGGCTGGATGCCCGGCCGTTCGACGATCGCCTCCACCACGCCGGCCCGCAGGTCCAGCACGGCGATGATGAGGACGCTGCGGTCGTAGTCGTAGATGACCGCCTCGGCGAGCCGGACCGAGACCTGGGCGTCGGCGACCTTCTGCTCCTCCTCGCGGAACTCGATGTCGATCAGCCGGTGCCGGTTGCCGCCCAGACGCTCGGCGACCAGGGGGTCGGCGTCGATGGCGGCGGCCACCCGGTCCTTGATCTGGCCGAGCAGGTCGAGGAAGACGGAGGTGGAACCAGGCTGGTCCTGGACCAGTTCGAGAAGTTGGCTGACTTCGTGGGAATGCAGCAGTGCGGGCATTCTGTCCTTCCTCACAGTTGTGCGGCCGTGGGCGGGCGCTTCCCCAGGAAGATCGGCGGGGCCGCTCCTCAGCCGACTTGAAGAATCGTTTACCGATCTCCGTTCGGAGACGTGGCACACCGATCTCCATCCATTGGTAGGTGCGCACCGTCCGGGCGGCTTCTTCCCCCTTGCTGCGCAGCCGTCCGCCGGACGTCCGCTACCGGCCCGCGGAACGCGGCAAGCTGCGAGAAGTGCGATGACCGCGGCGGCCGTACGAATGGAGGAGCGGTACCGCAGAATAGGAGAGCCACGTGAATGACCTGCGCGTGTTCGGCGAACAACTCCGGACGTTGCTGAGTGGTCTGCTGGGATTCGGGGACCCGGTCGCACCGGAGCGCAACAGCCGACTCATCCACCAGATTTTCGAGTGGTACAACCAGGGTGATCTCGACTCCATCGTGGAGAGTGTCACCGACGACTTCGAACTGCACGACGTGCCGGCCGGGCAGATCTACCGCGGGCCGGACGGACTGCGCCGCTGGTTCTCGATCTCCAAGACCGCGCTGCCCGAGGCGCGGCTGTTCATCACCAACCTGATCGCCGACGGCGAGAAGGTGGCCAGTGAGCACGCCGGTGGAGGTCTGCAGACCGGCCCGCTGGAGGTGCCGGGCGGCACCGTCCCGCCGACCAACCGGCTGGTGAAGGCCGAGGTGGCCGAGACCTTCGAGTTCCGCGACGGGCGGATCTTCCGGTGGCGGGTCTACTACGACGGTGCGGCGCTCGCCGCGCAGCTGCTGGGGCCCGAGGCGGGCGGACCCTCCGCGCCCGCCGGGGGCCCGGCCGCTGCGCCGCCGACGCCGGGCACCACCGGCTCGTCCGCCGGTGCGGCGGCCTCCCGGCCGGCACCGGGCGGCGCATCCGCGCGGGACTGACGCCGGATCCGCCGGGGCCCGTCCGTCCGGACGGGCCCCGGTCGCGCGCCCGGTCTCAGTGGTCCGGCGGTCCCGGCGGGGCAGGGGCTCCGACCGCCGGCGGGCGGAGACGTTCGAGTTCGGCCAGCACCGCTTCGACCGCTGCGGTCTCCGCGGCGTAGTAGGCCTGGCCCCACACGGCCACCAGATGCGGGTACTGGAAGTCGGGCAGCAGCCCACGCCCGACCTCGCCCAGGTCGGCGCGCTGCTCCCGGAGCCAGGACAGGTAGCCGTGCAGCGCGCGGTGGAGTTCCTCCGGGTCCGCCTGGTGGCCGAAGAACAGGCGCAGCATCACGCTGTGCTTGATCACCGGCGGATCCACCTCGTCCCTGCTCAGCCAGGCCCGCAGGGCCGCCACCCCGGCGTCGGTGATCCGGTAGTACCGCTTGGTCTGCGAGCCGCGCTGCGTCTCCTGCCGCTCGCTGATGTAGCCCTGGGCCAGCAGCCGGCGCAGCTCGCTGTAGACCTGGCTCTGCGCCGGGCTCCAGTAGAAGAAGCGCATGTTCATGGACCACTTGCGCAGGTCGTAACCGGTCAGTTCGCGCCCGAAGGAGAGCAGACCGAGAACCGCGTACGCGGTGGCCGGCAGGCCGGGCGCCCCGGGGCGGGGGTGATCTGCCACGATGTCCTCCTTGCGGTGGGCGGCTGCGGCTTCCACTATGACTATTAGTCCTAGTGCGGCGCTCGGCGGGATGCGAAGTTTGCCGGAGGATCCTCCCACCTCGTGCCGGACCGCTCGGTGGAGGGAGCTGCCATGGCACCGGCACGTCTGACGGTGTGCACGACCGTGAACGCCCGCCGGTCGGCCGTCTACGCCGCGCTGACCGATCACCAGGCGTTGTCCGGCTGGTTCGCCGAACGGGTGGAGGCGCAGCCCGACGCGGGCTGCGTCCGTACCGATGGAAGCTTCACCCCGAGATGGGCCAGCGGCGCCCTGCGGACGATCGATGCGCAACCGGGTCGGCGGCTCGCGCTCTGCTGGGAGGCCGGGGTCGATTCGCCGGTCGAGATCGAGCTGGTGTCCGTGCCGACCGGGCGCACCGGCGTCCGGCTCGTCCAGTGGTCGCCTCCGGGCGGCGGTCCCGACGACCCCTCCGCCCTGGACTTCTGGTGCCTGGCCGCGGGTAACCTCGCCAACCATCTGGAGGGCCGCCCGGTCGTCCGGCACGACTTCGCGCGGCCCCGGCGCGGCACGGCCCGGGCGGAGGCGACCCTGGCCGTCCCGGCCCGGCGGGTGTACGCGGCGCTGACGGTGCCGGCGGAGCTGGATCGGTGGATCGCCGCCAGCGCGTCGGTGTCGCCCGAAGTCGGCGGCCGGTACGACTTCGGCTGGGGGGACGACCTCGGCCCCCGGTCCATCGTCGACCTGGAGCCCTCCCGGTCGCTGGCGTACACCTGGCGGGAGCGCGGGCACCGGGACAGCGTCGTGCGATGGACGCTGCGTCCCTGCGGGCGCGGCACCACCGTGCGAGTGCAGCACGACCTGGGCGGCCGCCCGGCCGACCGGCACCAGATCGGCTGGGAGAACTTCCTCATCGACCTGCAACGGATGCTCGCCTCCGGCCAGGACTGGCAGCGCAGCGTGTGGCAGGACGAGCCGGTCGGCTGACACGGCACGGGCGACGGTCCGCGCCGCCCGCCCCGCACGGCGGGGGTCACCCCGGGCCGGATTCCGGGGACGTCCGGGTCGCGCTCACCGCCCAGAACCGGGACCGGCCCGCACGCAGGTCGGCCTGCGCGGTGCGGATCAGCGCGAGGAGCTGGTCGGCGGCGGCGGGCGGGAGGTGGTGCAGCACCTCGTGGCGCCGCCGGATCAGGGTCAGTTGCGCCGTGCGCAGCGCCTCCGCCGCCCCGTCCGTGATGTCGACCGACCGCGGTCCGCCGAAGCCGGCCTGCCGCAGCCGGACCTCCAGCCCGTTCGGGGCGGCGGCGCGGGGCCGACCGGGACGATGGTGGACCAGCTCGCCGAGCAGGATCCGTCCCCCGGGGCGCGCCGCGAGGGCGGCCTGACGCAGCACGGCCGCCAGGTCGTCCCCGATGCGGGCCGGTTGGACCACCAGCACCCGGTCGAAGGGCGGGCCGGAGGTGCCCTCCGGCGGGGATCCGGTGATCCGCACGCGCGCGGCGACGTCGGGCGGCAACGCCCGGGCGCGGCGGCGGGCGTGACCACGCCGGACCGGGTCCGGCTCCACCGCGGTCACCGCACAGCCCACCCCCAGGGCGAGGTACCGGGCCGTCTCCCCGCCGTCGGTGCCGAGGTGCAGGACGCGGTCCGAGGTGTGCAGCGGCAGCTCCTCGACCGCACGGTCGAGAAGCGCCGGACCGGCGTACGACCCGAACTCCCAGCCCTGGTGGGCGGGCCCGTACCAGATCAGCCGCCACAGGCCGTCGGTGGCCCAGTCACCGGGCCACGCCGGCGCGCGGGCAGCCGTGGTGGCGGTGGCCGGTACGGCGGGGTCGGGCACGGCGGTCACGAGGTCCCCTCTCCGTCCGCAGGCGCGCCCGGGCTTCCGGTGAGGACGATGTCGGCCAGCGGCAGCCGGGAGCGGGGCAGGGGAGTCCGGGAGGGGTCGGCAATGGCCCGCCCCACGGCGAGTACGACGAACGGCTCGAACTCCGCCGGTACCGCGAACGCCGCCGCCAGGGCACGACGGCGGAATCCGCCGAGCTGCACGGCGTGCCAGCCGGTGGCCCGTGCCTGCACGCTGAGCCGGGCGACCGCGAGGCCCAGCTCGTACTCGGTGCCGATCAGCGGAGCGCCGTCGACGCCGAGGACCTGACGCAGGGCCAGGATCAGCGCCCCGGCGTCGCCGGCGATCGCACGGTTCGCCGGGGTGAGCGCGCCGTGCATCTCCTGGAAGGTGCGGTCGCCGTTGCGCCCGACGACGAAGCGCCAGGGCTGCCGGTTCCAGCTGGAGGCGGTCCACCGGGCGGCCTCCAGCAGTCCCGCCAACCGGGTCCACGGCAGCGCCGACCCGTCGAAGATCTGCGTGCCGGCCGGCGTGGTGAGTAACGGATGAACCACGCCGTTCACCGCCGAAATTCCATTCACGCGCGGAGATCCCTCCCTGGTCGGCCGGCCGGACCCCCGGCGGTTCCGCACCATTCAAGGTCGCCGGACAACGGCGTTCCACTCGCATCTTGCTCAAGCGTCGTCCATCGATACGAGCAAGATCCGAGAAGTTCGTGCCCACGGCATCCCGGTACGAATTGATCGCTGCGCCGGCATGCCGCCGCGAGCCAGTGACGTGTGATTCAGGGAGGTTTGGCGTGCGATCGTGTTCAGCGGCCCGGCACCGATTCGATGGGTCGGTCCGTCGTGACCGGCCGGTGTCGTGAAGCGGGCGACCCGGGGCGCAGGAATCGCCGGCGCGGGAACGGACGGATTCCGCCTCCGGCTTCTCGCCGCCGATCCGAACGGTTCCGGGGACGGCGCGATATCGCCCGACGGAACCAGATTCGTCGCCTCCTCCAAGCGAAACGGGTCGGTCAATCTGTGGTTCTTCGACCTGCGCACCGGAAAATGGCAGCAGGGCACCTGGGGTTCCGGTGACGACATCGAGGCGCAGTGGTCGCCGGACAGCGAGCAACTGGCCTTCACCTCCTCCCGCGGTGGCCACAAGGCGATCTGGCTCTACCGGCTCAGCGACGGCCAGACCCGCCAGCTGACCTCGGCCGGGCACGAGGAGGAGTACCCCTCCTGGTCACCCGACGGCCGGACCGTCGCCTACGTCGGCGGGCCCTGGGGCAGGCGGCACTTCCTGGTGGTGCCCGCCGACGGCGGCGAGCCGCGCCGGGTGACCACCGAGCCCGGCCGCGCCGGCGCCTGCTCCTGGGCGCCGGACGGACGCTGGCTGGTCTGCCACTCGTACGACACCGGCGCGGGAGCGGTGTGGTTGCTGGACAGCCGGACCGGGGAGGCGATCCCGGTCACCGACGGCTCGTCGTGGGACTACAAGCCGACCATCTGCCCGACCCGCCCGGCGGTCGCCTTCTCGCGTAGCGACGAGGGACGGTCCGTCATCTGGGTGCAGCGGCTCGCCGACGGAGAGGGCGGGCCGCTCGTCGTCACCGGCGCTGACGACCGGTGGCCCACCTGGACCCGGGACGGGAACCACCTCTTCTTCCACCGGCTGGTCGACGAGGGCGCGGGCATCGCGGTGTGGAACCGGCGGACCAAGGCGGTACGGGAACTCGTGCCGGCCGAGGAGAAGCCGCGGTACGCGTCCTTCGCGCCCGACGGCCGCCGGATCGTGTACGGCACCGAGGTGGACGGTCGATCGACCCTGCGCATCCTGGACCTGGCGACCGGGGTGTCCCAGCCGGTGCCGGTCGGCGAGGCCGCCTTTCCCTCCTGGTCCCCGGACGGCCGGACGATCGCCTGCGCGCTGCGGCCCGATCCCACCGCACGATGGGAGATCGCGACGGTCGACGTGGCGGGCGGGGAGCCGCGCGTCTGGACGGCCGGCCGTGACGACCTGCGGGGACTGCACGCGCCCGTCTCCTTCGCGCCGGACGGGCGGCGCCTGGTGTTCCGCAGCGAGACCGAGCCGTTCGAGGCGAACCTGCTCATCCTCGACCTCGACAGCGGCCGGATCACCAACCTCACCGAGGACAGCTGGTGGGACGAGGCACCGGCCTTCACCCCGGACGGGCGCGGCGTCGTCTTCATGTCCACCCGGGGAGGGAACTGGACCTGGGGCTTCTACCGCATCGACCTGGACAGCGGGGAACTGCTGACGCTGGCCGGCCCGGACTACGTGGAGCGGAACAACCCGCGGTCCACGGCGGACGGCCGGATCCTGTCGACGATGGTCGCCTCGAAGGTAGAGGAACTGTTCGAGCAGTTACCCGACTGCACCGGCCGGGTGGTGACCGAGGCGGGGCCGGGTGTCCGCTACCCGGTGCCGTCCGCCGACGGCGAGCAGGTGCTCTTCACCCGTACCCGCACCACAGTCGAGTACTGGCTCGCGGAGAACGTCTGGGCCGCCGACTCACCGCTCGCGCCGCTCGGTCGGCCGCTGGTCGCCGGAACCACGACGGCCGGGGTGCTCGAGCAGTCGCCGCTCGGTCCGGTGCGCAGCCCCGTCGACACCCGCCGCAGATGACGGATGTGACGGCGTCCCATCCGGTCGGGTGGGCGATGACCGCGCGATCAGCAGACGCGTGTGACAGGAGGAGCAGGAGATGACCGGAGCACCGCCGGGGGCGTGGCGGGAGAACGCCGCCCCGGACGAGGACGACAAGAACCGCATCTACGACACGGTGACCGGCCCGCTCTGGCGGACGACCGTCTACGAGCCGGTCCACGGCGGGTGGGAGTTCACCAACATCGCCGGGGCACGCCTGCTCGACGACGTCGCGGCGACGTTCCGGGTCGGTCCGCTGACACACGTGCTCGAACTCTGCTCCGGCACCGGCGCGGTCGCCCGATACCTCAACCAGCGGACCGGGTGCGCCGTCACCGGCGTGGAGCGCAACGCCGCCCAGCTCACCTGTGCCCGCCGGGCCCGCGCCGAGGCGGGCCCGGGGATGGCCCGGGTGTCGTTCGTGGAGGGCGACGTGACCAGGTGGCAACCGGACCGGCTCTACGACCTGGCGCTGGTCGTCGACTCGCTGTCCCTGCTGTCGGATCCGGTGGCGGCGCTGCGCAACGCCCGCCGGGCGTTGTGCTCGGCCGGGTGGCTGGTCTTCGCGGACACCCTGGCGGGGCCGGAGATGACCGCGGCGACGCAACGCCGCGCCTGGGATCTCGACGGGCTGCGCCCGCTGCCCGGCGGTTCGCGGTCGGAGGACCTGTTCACCGCGGCGGGCCTGGTGGACGTGCACCTGGTCGACGTGACCGACACCGCCGTCACCTGCTTCCAGACCATCGCCGACGCGACCGCCGAGCGGGCCGGCGAACTCGCCGCCGTGGTGACGGCGGAGGAACTCACGGACTGGCGCACGGCCACCGACTTCTACCTCGACGCCTATCGGAGCGGGCAGCTCACGTACTGGCACGGGCTCGCCCGCCGACCCCGCCGGGCGACCGCCCGGCAGGCGGCCTGACCCGCCCTCGACAACGATCGGAGCAGACATGATCTTCAAGCGTGAGCCCGTCATCCTTCAGGTGGCACTCTTCGCCCTGTTCAACCTCCTGGCCGCGTTCGGGGTGATCGGGTGGTCCTGCGCCCAGATCGCCGCCGTGAACGCCGCCGTCGCCGCCGCCTTCGGGCTGGTCACCCGCCAGCTGGTGACGCCCCTGAGCGACCCGCGGGACGCGTACGGCCGACGGCTCGCCCCCGCCGGCGGGGCGCCGGACGACGATCGGTCCTACCGGTGACGAGCGGCAGGGGACAGGGGCGTCTGTTCGTGCCGCCCCTGTCGCCGGCGCTCGTCGAACTCGCCGGGCGGCGACACCGGCGCGGGGAGGTGACCAGCCGGCTGCTCCTGCAGACCCGCGCGCTCGCCTTCGTCGAGGGCTACCGGCTGCGGCGCGCCGGGCGCCGCGACATCCACGAGGAGCTGGCGCTGGTCGATCCCGTCAACCGCGGGTTCGCGTACGAGGGAGCGGCGCTGGCCGCGGCCCTGGCCGACCTGGCCACGCCGCGCCGGTCCCCGGGGCCGGGGAGCCGGGAGGGCGGGCCCACCCGGCTGGGGCACCTGCTCGACGGCCCCGGCGCGGGCTTCGTCCACCTCGTTCACGTCGGGGCCGGCTGGGCGGCCGCCGTGCTGCCCTGGCGGACCGTCCACCGCCGGCTGCCGCTCGACCCGTTGCTGCGCTGGCTCGCCCTGGACGGCGCCGGGTTCGCCCGCGGCTTCTTCGGCGGGCCGGGGGTGATCCGCCGGCTGGCCGACCGGCCGGACCGTGACGATTCCGTCCAGACGGTGCTGCGGCAGGGGCTGGGCCGCAGCCTGTGGTTCGTCGAGTGTGGT
Source organism: Micromonospora sp. WMMB482 (assembly GCF_019038635.1). Classification (NCBI taxonomy): domain Bacteria; kingdom Bacillati; phylum Actinomycetota; class Actinomycetes; order Micromonosporales; family Micromonosporaceae; genus Micromonospora; species Micromonospora sp. WMMB482. Next base: position 4,880,701 of record NZ_JAHOPD010000020.1, read on the forward strand.
GACGTCCCGGCGATCGGCCGACGGATTGAAGGGTTCCCACCGGGCCTGCGGCCCGAGCTGTGGGCCGGCGTCGGCCTTGCCGTCTGCTACGCGGGCGGCTGCTCGGATCGGCAGCTCGAACACCTCCAGACGCTGGACGGCAGGGACCGCGCCGCGCTGGCCCAGGGCGCCGCCTTCGCGGCCGAGGCCCGGCGCATCGCCGGCCATGTGCCCGCGCACACGGCGGCGGCCGTGGCCGCGCTCACCGGAGTACCGGCCGACACGGCCGCCAACTGGGCACGGGACTCCCGAGATCCCGCCCTCGCCCTCGGCCCCGAGATCGACTCCTACCGGTGGTGGCAGCGGGAGATTCGCCGCCGGGCAACCGCGGCGGCCGGCTGAGCCTCGGCTCCACCGGTCCCGATCCGCACCCGCCGGCGGCGCCCGCCGCCACGAGCAGGGAGAGACCCCATGTCCTTGTCACCGCGTCGCATGCTGCCCGGAGCACTGGTGATCGTGCTGGTAGCCGTCCTCGGCGTGCTCACCGTGAGGCCGTCGCCGAGCCCTCGCGAGGCCGCCGTGCTGGCCGCCCGCTTCGCCTTCGACGTACGCCCGCTGAACACGGCCCCGGCCGGGGCCAGGAACGTTCGTGACGTCGCGCCCGAGCTGTCGGGCATCCGGTCCTGGATCTCCGCGGTGGGCGCCGCGGTCGCGCTGCTCGACGCCGACGGCAACCGGCGCCAGGACGACGTGTGCCTCGTCGATCCGCGCGACGACTCGGTGCGGGTCTTCCCGGCGCCCGGCACCGGGAAGCGTTATCCACCGGCGTCGCTCGTCGCGCCGCCGGGCCCGACCGGCCGCGTCGCGCCGATGGGCTGCGTCCCGGCGGACCTCGACGCGGACGGCGACAGCGACCTCGTCGTCTACTACTGGGGCCGCTCCCCGGTGCAGTTCCTGCGGGTCGCCGACGGATGGCGCCCGGTGGAACTGGTCGGGCCGCCGCAGGTGTGGAACACCACCGCGCTCGCGGTGGGCGACCTGGACGGGGACGGCGCGGCCGACATCCTGGTCGGCAACTACTTCCCCGACGGTGCCCGGGTGCTCGATCCGGAGGCCGCCGGGGACGGGCGGATGCGGATGCAGGCGGGCATGGCGGACGCCGGTAACGGCGGCACGAACCGGGCCTTCCTCTCCCGCCCCGGTGCCCCCGACACGGCACCGGCCTGGCTCGACGCGTCCACCGGAGTACCCGACCGGGCCGCCCGTTCCTGGACACTCGCCATCGGGATGCAGGATCTGACCGGGGATCTGCGACCCGAGGTCTACCTCGCCAACGACTTCGGCCCGGACCACCTCCTGGTGAACCACTCCCGGCCGGGGCGGCTGGACCTGCGTCCGGTCCGGGGCGAGCGGACCGTGCTGGCGCCGAAGTCGAAGGTGCTGGGCCGGGACTCGTTCAAGGGCATGGGCGTGGCCTACACCTACCCGGACGGCGCCGACCTGCCGACCATCGTGGTCAGCAACATCACGACGCCCTGGGGGCTGCAGGAGAGCAACTTCGCCTTCACCCCGACCGGTGAGGGCTCCGACCTGCTCGACGGCCGGCTGCCCTACCGGGACCGCAGTGAACCTCTGGGCCTGTCCCGCAGCGGCTGGGGCTGGGACGTCAAGGCCGTCGACTTCGACGGCGACGGCACCGACGAGTTGTTCCAGGCGACCGGCTTCATGGCCGGGGACCGGTGGCGCTGGCCCGAACTCCAGGAACTCGCGATGGCCAACGACCAGGTGCTCCAGCACCCGTGGGCCTGGCCGCACTTCCGTCCGGGAGACGACCTGTCGGGCCACCAGGCGAACGTGCTCTGGACGCGCGGGCCCGACGGACGGTACGTCGACGTGGCCGCCCTCAGCGGGCTCGGTCACCTCGACGTCAGCCGCGGCATCGCCGTCGGCGACGTGGACGCCGACGGCCGCCCGGACGCGCTGGTGGCGAACCAGTGGCAGGACAGCCGGCTGCTGATGAACCGTTCCCGGTCGGTCGGCCGGGCCACACTGGTCCTGCTGCGCGCCGGCGCGGCCGGACGGCAGCCCACCCCCGCGCTCGGCGCCTCGGTGGTCGTCCGGCCCGGCGAGGGCCGGCCGGCCCTTCGCGCGCAGCTCTACCCCAGCAACGGCCACGCCGGCGCCTCCAGCACGGAACTCTTCTTCGCCGTCGACCGGGAGGCCCCGTACACGCTGTCCTGGCGTACGGCCGGCGGGGTGCGGACCGCTGAGGTGCGGCTGACGCCGGGCCGGCACGAGCTGGTGATGCACGACGACGGCCGGGTGACGACACGATGAGGGCCCGGACGAGCCGGCCCGCCGCCACACCCGCCCTCCTCGACCCGCCGTCGCCGGCCGCCGCCGTCCGCCCGCCCGGCGAACGGAACCAGGATCCGCTGCCGGCGGGGGATCCGCCCCGGCACGTCATCAACGCCACCAGCGTCCTGGTGCACCCCGGCCTCGGCCGGGCCGTCCTCTCCGGTTCGGCCCGGCACGCGGTGGCGGTGGCCTCCGGTTGCACCGACCTGGAGTACGACCTGCACAACGGACAGCGTGGGCGACGCGGCCGGGAGACGGTCGCCGCCCTGCTCGCCGCGGTGCCGACGGCCGCCGCGGCCTACGTGGTCAACAGCAACCCGGCCGCGCTGGTGCTCGCCGCGACGGTGCTCGCGCCCGGCCGGGAACTGGTGATCAGCCGGCGGGAGCTGTACGAGATCCGCGATGGCTTCCGCCTGCCCGAACTGCTCACCTCGACGGGCGCCCGGCTCTGCCCGGTCGGTACGGCGGACGGGGCGGTGCTCGAGGACTACCGGCAGGCGGTGTGGTCCGGCACCGGATGTGTGCTCACCCTGGTGCCGGGCCGGTCCGCCACGGACGCCCCGCCGGACCGGCCGGACGTGGCGGCCCTGGCCGGCCTGCACGTCCCGGTGATCGCGGACATCAGCTCCGGCCTCCTGCGCCCCGAGCCCGCGCTGCCCGGTGAGCCGGACGCGGAGACCGCCCTGCGACAGGGCGCCACGCTGGTCACCGCCGGCGGCGACAAGTTGCTGGGCGGTCCGCAGACCGGGCTGCTGCTCGGCGACCGGGCGGTGATCGAACAGGTGCGGCGACATCCGCTCGCCCGGGCTATGCAGGCGGACAAGCTGGCCCTGGCCGCGCTTCGCGCGACGGTCGTCCACGGCGGCACACCGACGCTCGCCGCCGTCCGGGCCGCTCCCGACGACCTGCGGGCCCGGGGGGAGTCGCTCGTCGGCGCGTTGCGGGCCGGGGGAGTCGCCGCCGAACTGGTCGAGTCACACGTCACGGTGCTCAGCGGCGCCAGCACCCGGCTGCACAGTTTCGCGGTGGCGATCGACCAGCGGCTCGCCGGCCGGCTACGTGTGGGAGACCCGGCCGTGGTGGGTGAGCTCCGGGACGGACACCTGTTGCTCGACCTGCGCTCGGTGCCCGCCGGCAACGACACCGACCTGGTCGTGGCGGTGCTCGCGGCCGCGTCCCGCCCTTGATCAGGTAGGGCAATCCGCGAGAAGTCGCCCCGGCACGCCGACGCATAGAAAGGAGGAACCCAGTTCCCGCTGACGGAGGAAGCCCATGACCGGTCCGGCACGTCTCGGCCGTTGCGCCCGGCACCTGCTCGCGGGCGTACGGACGAGTGAGCGGGACGCACATGACCTGCTCGCCGCCGCCGACCGGTTCAAGGCCCGCCTGGTGCGTCTGCTGTACGCCCAGCCGGCGGCCCGGACCAGACTGGCCGGCGTCCGGCACCACCTGCTCGACGTGGAGGTGGCGCCGACGCCGGCCCGTTCGTGGTTCCGGACATCCCGGCGGTACGCCGGCACGGCCCGGATCCGGCTCTACGACTACGACTCGGACCTGCTGCTGGAGTTCTTCCTCGACCTGCCGTCCGGCCGCCTCACGGCGGTCACCGGACGGGCCCGGGCCCGTCCGCCACTGACCCGGTCCGAGCAGGCCGAGGCGCTCGGCCTGCTCCGCGCGGCCGGCCGGCTCGGCCCGCTCGCGGAGGAGAGCCGATGGGTCGTGGTGCCGAGGATCTCCCGGGCGGCGACCGACCCGGGCCACCCGCGCCGGGGCCACCGCCTCTACACGTTCTTCTTCTGGTCGGCGACCGACCGGCCGGTACGGCTCGGCCAGGCGTCGGTCGACCTGAGCGCACGCGAGGTGGTCGGGGTCCGGGAGGCCGAGGCCGTCGGGAGGTGGGAGATCCGGCCGTACGCGTGACCACGCAGCCAGAGAGAGGATCCACCATGTACGCAGCCCTGCCGTGCCCGTCCGGGCGGTCGAGTTCCGATGACCACGGACCGTGGTAGGCCCCGATGTCCACCTCACACGTCCGCGACCGCCGCCGCTTCGCACCGGAGCGCGAACCACGGGCCGCCCGGGGTGACCACCTCCGCCGGCTGCCCGGTGGCCTGGTGCTGGCCGTCGCCGTCGCCGTGCACGCCGCCATGCTCTGGGCCGAACCCGGGCTGGTGATCGCGGAACTCGGGGCGATGCCGCCGCTACTTCGCGAGGTGCTCCGGGTGCTCGCCCCGGGCCTGGCCACCCTTCTGCTCGCCGCGCAGGTCATGAACCTGCTCGGCCGCCTACGCCGGCACCAGCGGCGGGTCGTGGCCGGGGCGGCCGCCTGGTGGGTGTTCGCCGCGGTCGAGTCGATGCTCGCCGACTGGCGGTCCTCCATCTGGATCACCGAGCTGGCCCTCGCCTGGCTGGCGATGAACTGCCTGCGGATCGTCGCCCGCGCGGAGGCCAGGAGCCTGTCGAGCGTGGCGCGAGGGAGGTGACCGGTGGACTGGCAGTCCGTGGGAACACCGATCGCCGCCGTCTGCACCGCGATCCTGACCTACATGGGCACCCGGCACATCGCGCGGGTCGAGCGCAGCCGCGAGGAGGCACGCCTCGCCGAGGCGGCACGGGACGAGGCCCTGGTCGTCGAGCAGGCCCTGTCCACGGCACACGAACAGGCACAGGCCGCGATCATCATGGAGCGCAACGAGCTGCTGGAGCGCTGGCAGCGCACCCTCGACGAGGCACGTGACGACCGGCAGCGCCTGCTCCAGGAACACCGGTCCGAGCTCGCCCGGGTCCGCCAGGAGACGCGCGACGAGGTGGCCGGCGTCCGGGAGAGCGCCCAACTGGTCATCGCCGACCTGCGCGGGCAGATCGTGCAGTTGCGGGCCGAGGTGCAGGCCGTCCGGGACCGGCAGCGTCCCGGCTCCTCCGACGAGGACTGACTCGGCCTCCCCGTCCGGACGCCGGAACCGGCGCACCGCAAGGCGGAAGAAGTACCCCACCACCCGCGCGATCTACAACAGACATACCGATCGCCGCACGAGAACGGTCGCACCGGACCGATTGTTTCCCACTGTTCGCGGGCGGGCGGATTCCGTCCCGGGAACATCCAGAGAGGAATGGCGCAGAAATGACAGAGGTACAGAACTTCGGCCGCCAGCTCGGCGATTTCCTCGGCGGCGTCTTCGCCGACGCCGCAGGCGGGGGAGCCGGTGTCTTCCGGCCCGACCCGCAGGCCGAGATCGAGGTCCGGCAGCTCCTCAACGACCTCCAGACCGCCTTCGCGGAGAAGAACGCGGACGCCATCGTCGACAGCCTGGCCGAGGAATTCACCACCTACGAACTCACCTCGGCCGAGGGACACGCGGTGACAATCACCGAGAAGGCCGCGATGCGTGAGTACCTCGACACGCTGTTCCCGGCCGACGGCGAGACGCAGAACAAGACCGTGTCGGTGAGCCAGGTGCTGGCCAGTTCCACCATCGGGCTGACCCGCGAGGACGGCGACGTCGTCATCGCCCGTACCGACGGCACCTTCGAGCACCAGCCGCTGCGCGCCTCGGCCGTGGCCATCCGCACGGCCGAGGGCTGGAAGTGGCTGCACTGGCACATGTCGGCAGCAGCCCCGCGCTTCCGGGTCAACGCCAACGGCGTGCGGATCCCGATCGACGGCGCCCCGGCGACCGGCACCCCGGTCGCGGACTGACGTGTCCGCCGGCGGCTGCCCGTCCGGAGCCGCAGCAGAAAGGTGTGTGCAGTGAGTACCTCGTCAGGAAGTTCCCGACGACAGCCGCCGGTGACCGAGGGCCGGATCGCCGGGCCGGATCCGACCGAGCACGTCAACAACGGAGAGGAGAACATCTACCCGGGATACGTCGCCTGCTACAGCAAGGGACTGCCACACGACGACACCGGCGAGGTGGACCCGGAGGCGTACCGGCGGCTGCTGCGGGCGGTCAACAGCACCGACCCGGCGGACTTCGAGTCGATCCCGCTGGACCCGGCCGCTGGCCGCAAGCTGACCAATCCCCAGGGCGGGCTGGCGGCGAACGCCGACGGCATCGACGCGACCTCCTTCACCGCGCCGCCGGCGCCCCGGCTCGACAGCCCGGAGAACTCCGGCGACATGGCCGAGCTCTACTGGATGGCGCTGACCCGGGACGTGCCGTTCGACCAGTTCGACACCGATCCGCTGGTCGCGTCGGCCGCCGCCGACCTGTCCCGGATGTCGGACTTCCGCGGCCCGAAGGAAGGCGGGGTGGTGACCACTCGCACGCTCTTCCGCGGTGACACCCCGCAGGACCTGATCGGGCCGTACGTCTCGCAGTTCCTCCTGCGCGACGTGCAGTTCGGCACCCATCACTACCCGCAGCGGCAGGACACCGTGCAGCCGGGGCGGGACTACGTCACCACGTTTCCCACCTGGCTCGCGGTGCAGCGGGGGTTGTCCCGGGGCCTGGCCCCCGGCGACCGGAACCGGACCGACACCCGGTACCTGCGCACACCCCGCGACCTGGGCCACTACGTCCACTTCGACGCGGACGCCAGCCCGTTCCAGCCCTTCCTGAACGCCGGGCTGATCCTGCTGCGGGAGCGGGCGCCGCTGGACGCCAACCTGCCGTACCACTGGTCCTCGAACCAGGACGGCTTCGCGACCTTCGGCATGCCCCACCTGTTCGACCTCGTCACGTCGGTCGCCTCCCGCGCGCTACGGACCACCTGGTGGCAGAAGTGGTACGTGCACCGCAGGCTGCGGCCGGAGGCGGTCGGCGGGCGGGTCCACGCCCACCTGACCGGTCTGCACCGGTACGACTTCCTCGACCGGGAACTGCTGGAGTCCGAGGCCGTGCAGCGGGTCTTCGACCGCTACCAGAGCCACCTGCTCCCGCAGGCGTACCCGGAGGGATCCCCGACCCACCCCTCGTACACCGCGGGCCACGCCACCGTGGCGGCCGCCGCCGTGACCGTGCTGAAGGCGTGGTTCGACGAGACGGCCCCACTGGCCGACCCGGTCCAGGCGGACGCGACCGGCACCGCGCTGGTGCCGTACGAGGGCGCGGACGCCGGGCAGCTCACCGTCGGCGGCGAGTTGAACAAGCTCGCCGCGAACATCGCCGTCGGCCGCAACATCGCCGGCGTCCACTACCGCAGCGACTACTCGGCGTCCAGCCTGCTGGGTGAGGCGCTGGCCATCGAGATCCTGCGGCGCCAGAAGTCCTGGTTCAACGAGGACCACTCGTTGACCCTGACCCGGTTCGACGGCACGTCCGTCACCATCTGAGCCCCGTCGCGCCGGCCGGTTGCTGTTCCCCTCAGCGCGCCGGCCGGCGCGACGGCCCGCCAACCCGACCACCCACCGACGGAAACGGTGACCGCTGTGACGTCCGCTGCCGCGAGAGACCTCCGCCTGACGGCCCTGCGCCGCTTCGCCCTGTCCATCACGATCCTCACGGTGCTCGGTCACCTCTTCCTCGGGTTCGAGCAGGCCCCGGTGACGCCGGTGCTGACCCTCCTGCTGGGCTACGTCCTCGACCTGACACTGGAGACGCTCGCCGCCCGGGCCGAGGGTCGCGCGCCCGCCTTCACCGGTGGCTTCCGGCGGCTGGTGGACCATCTCCTGCCCACCCACATCGGGGCGCTGGCCTGCGCGATGCTTTTGTACGGCAACTCCTCACCCTGGCCGTACCTGTTCGCCGTCGCGGCCGCGGTGGGCTCCCGCCACGTCCTGCGGATCCGGGTCGACGGCCGCCCCCGGCACGTGCTCAACCCGTCCAACGCGGGCATCGCGCTGACCCTCGTGCTCTTCCCGTGGGTCAGCATCGCTCCGCCCTACCAGTTCACCGCCGGGGTCTCCGGCGCGCTGGACTGGCTGCTGCCGCTCGGCGTCCTGATGGCCGGCACGCTGCTCAACGGCAAGCTCACCGGGAAGATGCCGCTCATCCTCGGCTGGCTGACCGGGTTCGTCGGGCAGGCGCTGCTGCGCGCCCTCCTGTTCGACCACGACTTCGTCGCCGCGCTGCTGCCGATGACCGGCCTGGCCTTCATCCTCTTCACCAACTACATGATCACCGACCCGGGAACCACCCCCCGTGCCCGCGCCAACCAGTGGGCGTTCGGGCTGTGCACCGCGGCGGTCTACGGCGTGCTGGTGCTCGCGCACGTGTCGTACGGGCTGTTCCTCGCCCTGGTCATCACGTGCGCCCTGCGCGCGGGTCTGCTCCTGGCCCGCCGACGCGGGCCGGCCCGGGCCCGGCGGATCCGGCTGCGGGAGGCGGCATGAGGCCGGGCGAACGGCAGATCGCGGTGGTCGGCCTGGCCTGCCGCTACCCGGACGCCGACGACCCGGCACAGCTGTGGCGGTCGGTGCTCGCCCGCCGCCGTGCGTTCCGGGCTGTCCCGGCCACGCGCCTGGACCCCGAGCACCGGCTCGGCGCGCCGCACGCACCGGACTCCACGTACGTCCGCCGGGCCGGGCTGCTGCGCGACTGGCGCTTCGACCGCGAGGCCTTCCACGTGTCCGGGTCGAGCTGGCGGGCGGCCGACCACACGCACTGGCTGGCACTGGAGACGGCGGCGGCCGCCCTGTCCGACGCCGGCTTCCCCGCGGGCGCCGGCCTGGACACCGACCGGGTCGGCGTGATCCTCGGCAACTCGCTCACCGGCGAGTTCACCCGGGCGGGCCTGGTACGGCTGCACTGGCCGTTCGTGCGCCGCTCGGTCGAGGCGGCGCTGCGGCACAGCGGAGTGGACCCCGCCGTCGCCGCGCAGGTGCTCGACCAGGCCCGGCGCGGCATCGCGTCGGCGTTTCCCGAGCCGGGCGACGAGTCGCTGGCCGGGGCCCTGAGCAACACCATCGCTGGCCGGATCTGCAATCACTTCGACTTCCACGGCACCGGCTACACGGTGGACGGCGCCTGCGCGTCGAGTCTGCTGGCCGTCGTCACCGCCGCCAACGCGTTGCTCTCCGGCGAGCTGAACTTCGCCCTCGCCGGTGGCGTCGACCTGTCGCTGGATCCGCTCGAGATGATCGGCTTCGCCCGCCTCGGCGCGCTCGCCGACGGCGAGATGCGGGTGTACGACGAGCGGCCCACCGGATTCCTGCCCGGGGAGGGGTGCGGGATCGTCGCCCTGATGCGCGCCGACGAGGCGGAGCGGCGCGGGCTGCGCGTGTACGCGCGGCTGACCGGATGGGCGACGTCCTCCGACGGCTCCGGCGGCCTGACCCGGCCCGACGCCGGGGGACAGGCGCTGGCGCTGCGGCGCGCGTACCGGATGGCCGCAGTGGCGCCGGAGCAGATCGGCCTGATCGAGGGGCACGGCACCGGCACCGCCGTCGGCGACCGGGTAGAGCTGGAGACGCTGGCCGGGATCCGGCGGCATGTCTCCGGGGCGGCGGCGCTCGGTTCGGTGAAGGCGAACATCGGGCACACGAAGGCGGCCGCCGGAGCGGCCGCACTGATCAAGACGGTCCTGGCCGCATACCACCGGGTTCTTCCGCCGACCACCGGCTGCGAGACACCGCACCCGCTGCTGCGCGCGCCGGACGCCACCCTGCGGGTGCTCGACGAGCCGGAACCGTGGCCGGGCGGGCGACTGGCCGCCGGGGTGTCCGCGATGGGTTTCGGCGGGATCAACAGTCACGTGGTGGTGGAGAACGCCGATCCCGCCTCCGTGGGCCGCCGTCGTCTTCCGCCCTCGGTGCGGTCCTGGTCCCGCCATCCGATCCGGCCGGAGATTCTGCTGATCGAGGCGGCCACGACGGCGGAGCTGGCAGAGCGGCTCGATCGGCTGGAGAACTGGGGCGCGACGCTCAGCGACGCCGAGGTCGGCGACGTGGCGGCGACGCTCGCCGCCGCTGCCGGCGGCACGGCCGGAATCCGCTGCGCCCTGGTCGCCGGGGACGCCGACGAGCTGTCGGCGGCGGCCCGCGCCGCGACCGGACTGCTCGCCACCTGGGACGGACGCGTCGTGGTGGACGAGGCGGCGGGGGTGGCGTTGAGCGGCGGACCGCCCGCCCGGGTGGGCCTGCTCCTGCCCGGACAGGGAGCACCGGTCCGGTACGACGCCGGACCCTTGCCCCGGCTGCTCGGCGACCTGCCCGAAGGGCCACCGGCCACCGGCGCCACCGGCACCGAGGCGGCACAGCCGGCGGTCGTGTGGCAGTCGCTGCTCGGGCTCGCCTGGCTGGACCGGCTCGGCTGCGCCCCGGTCGGCGCCGTCGGGCACAGTCTCGGCGAGCTGACCGCCCTCGCCTGGGCCGGTGCGCTGGACCCGGGCCGGCTCGTCGCGCTGGCCGCCGCCCGTGGACGGGTGATGGAGCACAGTGGTGTGCCGGGCACCGGGATGGTGAGCCTGTCCGTCGACGAGACGCGGGCGGGCCGGCTGGCGGACGAGCACGGGCTCGTGGTCGCGGCGCTCAACGCCCCCGACCGCACGGTGCTCGCCGGGGCCGACCAGAATCTCACCCGGTTGGCGGCGACGCTGCGCGACAGCGGGATCGAGGCGACCCGGTTGCCGGTGTCGCACGCCTTCCACAGCCCTGCGATGGAACCCGCGCTGCCGGCGTGGGCCGCCGAGCTGGACACGGTCGAGTTCGTCCCGCCGTCGCGGTCCGTGACGTCCACCGTGACGGGTGCGGACGTGCGGACGGTCGACGACCTGGCGGCACTGCTCACCCGTCAGCTCACCGCTCCGGTGCGCTTCTCCACCGCCGCCCGCGACCTCGGCCAGCGGTGCGACCTGTTCGTCGAGGCGGGCCCGGGGACCATGCTGTCGCGGCTGGTCACCCGGTTCCTGCCGGTACCGGCGGTCAGTCTGGACTGCGGCGGTCCGCCGCGCTCGCTCGCCCTCGCCACCGCCGCGGTCGTGGTCGCCGGCGCGGGCGATCTCGCCGCCTGGTACGACGGGCGGCCCTACCGTCCGCTCCGGCCCGGAGCGGCCATGACGTTCCTCAGCAGCCCGTGCGGAGCCGGCATCTCTCGCGCCGGGCTGCCGGAGCCGCGCTCCGCGTCCGCCGACGTGGAGCGCGACTCCCTCCCGGGCCGGGTCGAGCAGCCGTCGAGCGTCGCAGCAGCGGTGGTGAGGACCGCCTCCGCTCGACCGGCGCCGACCTCGCCCGAGGCGGACCCGGCCGGGTCGGTAGACCCGGCCGGGTCCGCTCCCCGCCCGGACGATCCGCTCGACCGGTTGCGCGCCCACCTCGCCGCCGAGCTGGAACTGCCGGTGGCGGGCATCACCCCGGCCAGCCGGCTGCTCGGCGACCTGCACCTGAACTCGCTGCAGGTGGCCCGCACCGTCTCGGCGGTCGCCGCGGCCCTGGGCCGGCAACCTCCGGCCGCGCCCCTGTCACTGGCCGACGCGACAGTCGCCGAGGCGGCCGAGGTGCTCGCGCAGCTGCCCGCCGCCGGCGACGACGACGAGGCGCCGGCGCAGGGTCTCGCGCCCTGGGTGCGGCTGTTCCGGCACGACTGGGTTCCGGTTCGGGGACCGCTGCCCGGACCGCCGGCCGCCGGCTGCGTGCGGTGGGGGGTCGAGGCCCCGGACGGACATCCCTTGCACACAGCCCTGCCCGTCGTACCCGACGGGGCGGCGACGTCGCACGGTCTCGCCGTCGTGCTCGGCCCGGACGACGGCCCGGAGCAGGTGGCCGCGCTGCTGGCCCGCATCGCCGGGCAGCGGCCGGCCCGGCTGGCGATCGTGCACGCCGGCCACCCGGCCGCCGCAGCCGTGGGCCGGTCGGCGGCGGCGGAGATCACCGGCTGCGCCGTGACCGTGCTCGACGTGTCCGCGGACGCGGACGCCGGCCTGCTGGCCGAGCTGGCGGTACCGGCCGGGTACGCGGAGCTTCGGGCCGGACCCGGCGGTGTCCAGCGGCTGGTGACCTCTGTGCACCGCCCCGCCGAGGAGATCCGGGAGGTACCGCTGGGGCCCCGCGACGTGTGCGTCGTCACCGGCGGGGCCACCGGCATCACCGCCTTCGCCGCGGCGGCCGTCGCCGAGCGGACCGGATGTCGCCTGGTGGTTCTCGGCCGGCGTCCCGCCGAGGACCCCGAGACGGGGGAGGCGCTGCGCCGGCTACGTGCCGTCCTCGGCGACGACCGGCTGCGATACGAGCGGGTCGACCTGACCGATCCCGACGCCGTCCGGGCGGTGCTCGGCGCGGAGCGGGTGGGGCCGGTGCGGGCGGTGGTGCACGGAGCGGGGATCAACCGGCCCGCCCAGCTGGCCGACGTCACGGCCGGGAATCTCCGCGAGCACCTGGGCGGGAAGGTGGCCGGGCTCCGGTCGGTGCTCGACGCGGTCGGGCCGGACCTGCGGCTGGTGCTCGCATTCGGTTCCATCATCGGCCGGCAGGGCCTCGCCGGGCAGGCCGCCTACTGCATCGGTAACGAGTGGCTGCGGCACGACGTGGAACGGTGGGCCGCCGGTCACCCGGAGACCCGGGTGCACCTCGTCGAGTGGTCGGTCTGGTCCGGGATCGGCATGGGGGTGCGGCTCGACGTGCTCGACTCGCTACGCCGGCGCGGGGTGGCCGGGATCGCGCCGGACGACGGCGTCGCGGCGCTGTGGCGGATCCTCACCGACCCGACCGCTCCGGTGACAGTGCTCTGCACCGCCTCCTTCCCCGAGTCCAGCACGCTGAGCCCGGCGCCCGCCCCCGACGCCCCCGAGCCGGGCCGGCTGCGCTTCGCCGAGTCGGTGGTCAGCCGGGTCGGACAAGTGGCCACGGTGACCGAGGCGGTGCTGTCCGTCGGGGCGGACCCGTACCTGCGGGAGCACCGGGTCGGCGACGCCCCGCTGCTGCCCGCCGTGCTCGGGCTGGAGGCGATGGCGCAGGTGGCGGCGTTGACCACCGGAAGCCGGGCCGGGTGGGCCGTCCGCGACGCCAGCTTCGCCGCGCCGATCGACGTCCCCGAGCGCCGCACGAGGCGGATCCGGGTGGCGGCGCTGGCCGCGCAGACCGGCGGGGACGTGGCGGTGGCGATCCGCGCGGACACCGACGGCTTCGCCACGGACCGGTTCGCCGGGACGGTCGCCGACCCGCCGGCACCTCCGGCCGCCGATCCCGCGGAGGACGATGCCGGACCCCCGCCGGAGTCACCCGTGGACACCGGGGAGGAGACCACCACCACGCATCCGTGGTACGGACCGGTGCTCTTCCACGAGGGACGGATGCGCCGCCTGAGGCGTGCCGGCCCGGTGTCGGCCTTCGCCGTGCGCGCCACCGTCGACGCCGACGACCGGGATCGCTGGTTCGCCTCCGTCCTCGGGCAGGATCTGCTGCTGGGCAGCCCGGCAGGGCACGACGCGGCGATCCATGCGCTGCTCGCCTGCGCGCCGCACCGCAGGGTGCTGCCGGTGGGTGCGGCGGAGGTGGTCGTCTGGCGGCCGCTGCGAGGGCTGCTCACCGTCGAGGCCCGGGAGGTGCGGCACAGTGCCGACGAGTACGTCTTCGACGTGGACGTCGCGCAGGCCGGCGTACCGGTGGCCCGTTGGCGGGGTCTGCGGCTGCGGGCGGTCGGCGACAACCGGGAGTTCGCGGTGGCCAGGTCCGATGGCCGGCTCGGCGCGGAGCTGGTGGGCCCGTGGCTGACCCGCCGGCTGATCGAGGTCGGCGCGGTCGACGCGGTCGAACTCGTGGTGGGGCCCGGCCGGCGCGAGGCGGACGGTGCCCGTGGACTGCTGGCCCGGCATCTCGCCATGCCCGAGGCGAACGTGGACCACCGGCCGTCCGGCGCGCTCCACGTCCCCGGCCGGTACGCCTCGGCGAGCTACGCCGACGGGCAGGTGCTCGTTGCGCTGGCCGATCGTCCGGTCGGTGTGGACTGGGAGCCGGTGACCGGCCGACCGCCCACCGGGTTGCTGGACGACGGCGCGCGGGCGAGCGCCGAGGAACTCGGCCGGCGGACCGGGGACGCCCCGGAGGTGGCCGCCACCCGGCTGTGGGCCGCCCGGGAGGCGCTGGTGAAGATCGGCGCCGACCCGGACCAGGTGCTGACGCACGGGGAGGCGGAGCCGGACGGCCTGCTCGTCTCGACCGGCCGGGATCTCACCGTGGTGACCGTGCTGGCCTGGACCGGTGGGGCGAGGCGGGTGGCGGTGGCGGTGGCGACCCGGTCGGTGGCGTCATGACCGGCTGGTACGTCTACCGGCACGTGGTCACGATGGACGAGACGAACATGGTGGGCAACGTCTACTTCGCCCACTTCCTGCACTGGCAGGGGCACTGCCGGGAGCGTTTCCTCGCCGACCACGCCCCGGCCGTCCTGGACCAGCTCCGACGAGGTGAGCTGACGCTGGTGACCGTGTCGTGCGCGATGGACTACTACGAGGAGTGCTTCGGCCTGGAGGAGATCGAGGTGCGGATGAGTGCCGACGGCCGGGAGGGCCACCGGCTGAGCATGCACTTCGAGTTCCTCCGCGCAGGGCGGGAGGTGGCCCGGGGGCGGCAGACGGTGGCCTGTCTGCGTCCCACCGCGGCCGGGCCGGTCCCCGTCGATCCGCCGGTCGACCTGCGGGCGGCCCTGGCGGCCTTCACCGCCTGACACCGTCACGGCGCCCGACCCGGCGAACGGGTCGGGCGCCGCGGTGTCGGCACCCGGCCGTCGGGTGACGGTCCGTCCCGCGCGTCAGCTGCCGGTCGCCAGCAGCTGCGGCCGCCGGCGCCGGGCCAGGGCCAGCACCGACGAGGTGAGCTGCAGTGGAGGATCGATGGGGCGGGGTCGCCGCAGCGCGACCTGGAAGGTGCGGAAGGTGCGCCCGCCGCGGACCACGATGGGTGCGCCGCCCGCGCCGACGAACTCCACCTGCCGGCCGTTGTCCCCGAGCACGTCGGACAGGGTCGAGCTCTTGTCGAACCCGAGCGCCACGGCGTGGTAGGCCCCGTCGGCCAGCGGCCGGATGCGACTCAGACGGTTGGTCTCCAGCACGCCGTAGGTCAGCGGGACGTCGTCGGGCTCTTCCGACCGGTACAGCGCCAGCACCGCGCATCCGCCGCCGCTCGGCCCCCCGGTGACGGCGCCGACCGGGCCCGGGGCGGAGTGGCGATCGGCGGCGGGGTCGGTCAGCTCGCTCAGTCGTACCTGGCCGAAGACGGACATCGCGGATCGGAACCGACGCGGCGACATCCCGGTCAGCCGGGTGAACTGGCTGATGAAGGTGCCGAGACTGGAGTAGCCGACGGCCATGCAGACCTCGGTCACCGACAGGTCCGAGTTGACGAGGAGGTTCCGGGCCTGAGCCATCCGTAGCGCGGTCAGGAACCGCGCCGGCGTGGTGGAGGTGACGTGCCGGAAGACCCGGTGAAAGTGGAACGGGCTGAGTAATGCGGCTTGGGCGATGTCGGACAGTCGCTGAGGTTCCGACAGATATTCAGTCATGTATTCGACGGCTCGGGTGACGGAATCCAGCCGGGCGGCGTCGGTAGGATTGCCGAGGCAGACGCTCAGAGTGCTGCACGTCATGAATTGGGCGCAATCCATACAGTTCCCCCCCTGTCGCCATGCTTGATCGGCGGTGGTCATCGTATGGCCTCCCCTAGGATTTTCTTGAGCATCGGACGGTGCTCCGAAGGGGGCCCGGACAGACGTCTCCCCCTGCCGCCGACCGGTCCTCATTCGGGTACAAAAGCCCGAGATTCGTACGTCTTGAGGCATGCGAGCGGGCATTCCGCCAGCTGCGCCGCTGAGCGTTCAGTCAACAGCTCGTCACGCTGTGCGTATAGTCGCAATCTTGCTAATGTCCTCACCAATGGCGTGATGTCGACGGCGGGAAGACCTGACTACGGCAAAGGCGCTGATCGTCGTCATCGATCGCCAAAGAATCCGCAGATACGGCTCCGGGGCGGACGGCATTCGCCGTCCGCCCCGGAGACCAATCAGCTCAGTTCATCCAGTTGGTACGCGGGCAGAACTGCACGCCCGGGATGTCGGCCACGCCGTCCTGGTCGGAGTCGACGTCCCCGTCGAGCGTGGAGTAGATGTCGAGGGAGTTGACGTTGATCTTGCCGTCGCCGTCCCAGTCGACCAGCTTGCCCTTGAACGTGCCCACGATGAACGCGTTCGCGAGCGGGCCGGTGGGGGTGTCCAGAGTGCCGAGGATGCTGTTGCCAGGGAACAGCACCTCCTCCAGCGAGCTGCCGGCCATGGTGTCGAAGTTGACGTACCCCCAGGTGTGCACGCGGCCCCGCACGTAGCGGATGGCCGACTCGCCCTTGATCTGGATCTGCGGGTCGAGGGTCCACTCACCGCTGCGCTTGGCCGCGACCATCTCGTTGCGGTGGCCCAGGCTGTCGTCGTCCGCGCGGCCGGACAGGAAGACCGGGCGCAGACCGCGGGACTCGAAGTAGAAGCTGCCCCGACCGGCGTTGGCGTGGTTCGTCAGACCCCGGAACACGAAGTTCTCGGTGTGCGGCGAGCCGTCGTCGTGCAGGCCGGAGAGCGTCTTGCTGATGATGAGCTTCTGGTTGCGGGTGTCCACGTTCGGGCACGCGTGGGCCTGCCCGTAGCTTCGGGCGAGCCCCTGCGGGGACAGGGAGATCTTGCCCCAGTTGCGGCCCGTCTCGTCCAGGGCGACATAGACGTCGCAGTGGATGTTGAGCAGGATCGTCTCGTCGAAGGTCCGGTCGCTGTCCCAGGTGAACGACCGGTTGTCGAAGGCCGGGACGCCGGTGCGCAGCTCGGAGCTGAACAGCCGGGCCCACTCGCCGACGTCCGCGTCGTCGTCGTCGATGTGCCGCTCGATGACCTGCAGGGCCCGCGGGCCGCCGATCTTCTCCAGCGCCCACAGCGCGTTCCACCGCACCTCGCGGTTCTCGTCGCTGGCGATGCTTTCGGCGATCAGGTCGATCGTCCCGGTCAGCCGGCGGTCCATCGCCTGGTACAGCGACTGCTCGCGAACCATCGGATCCGGGTGGTGCAGCGCCTCGTACGCCACCTGGTCGTCGGTGCGGATGTCGAGCCGGACGGCGTCGCGGTCCAGGATGTCGCCGAACTCGCTGTTCAGCAGCGCCGGGTCACCCTTGAGGTAATGCTCCCACTGCGGCGCACGGTCCCGGCCCCCGGTGGACAGGCCGATGGATTGGAGCGTCATTTTCGTGATCACCCTTTCATCTCTGGTGATTGCGGTGCCTGTGTTATGCGGGCGGCGAATCCCGATGCGGAGCAGTCATCGGGGGTTTCGCCTCGGATGGCGAATACGGGCACCGGCTGCAGACCGAGTGCGAACCATTCGCGACCTCATTGCCGGTTCAGGATTCGGGCCGCAGGCGAAGAGCCATGAAGCCGTCCGGTGGCGACCGGCTCCGTTGGCCGCTGCTCCACATGCCATGGTCCCGCCTGCGGTGGTGCCCCTCCAGGGTTGGCGTTGCGGCAGCGCGACGTCAACCGTCCGGCGCAGCGCAGCAAGAACGCGTAACTGCGAATGCAGGAGAGCTGCGAATTCTTGCTCTCCTGCATTCCAGAAACAGAACCGAGGGCCGTTGCGAACTATTGTTCCCCCGTTGCCGAGGTCGGGGAGAAAGCGGTGCGGGAATCAATGTTCGTACGATGGTCACTCGTGGTCCGGGCGGGAACGGTCGCCGTCCTGCTGGCCGGCTGGACCGGGCGACTCGGTGCCCGCCTGCTGGTCGACGCGTTGCGCCGGACCGGTCCGGGAGGTGCCGGCCGGGTCGCCGTGCGGGAGCGGGTGGCGGGCACGCTCACCGACGCCGTCGAACGGCTCGGCCCGGCCTACGTCAAGCTGGCACAGGTGCTCAGCACCCGGGCCGATGTGCTGCCTCCTCGGCTCTGCCGGAGCCTGTCCCGGCTGCACGACCGGGTGTCACCGCCGTCCGACATCGCCGCTGTCGTCCGGACCGTGCCGCCGAGGCTGACCGGCTCCGTCATCGGGGAGGCATCCGGGCTGACCCTCATGGCGGCGGGCAGCATCGCCTGCGTCTTCCGGGCCCGGCTCCGCGACGGCCGCGAGGTGGCCGTCAAGGTGCGGCGGCCGGGGATCGACCGGACCATGCGGCTCGACCTGGCCCTGGTCGGCGCCGTCGCCCGCACGGCGGGCCGGCTGCCGGCGCTGCGCCGGGTTCCGCTCGCGGAGATCGTCGACCAGGTCTCGGCGGCCGTGTACGAGCAGCTCGACTTCGTCCGGGAGGCCCGGTCGCTGACCCGGTTGCGGGAGAACCTGCACACCCTGCCCGGGGTCCGGGTTCCGGCCGTCGTGCCCGAGATGTCAGGCCGCACGGTGCTGGTGACGGAGTGGATGGACGGGCTGGAACGCGGCGCCCGGCCGACCGGCGCTCGCCGGGCGGCGGTGCTCAACGGGCTGCGGGCCGCCTACCAGATGCTGTTCCGGGACGGCTTCGTCCACTGCGACCTGCATCCGGGAAACCTCTACCTGATGTCGGACGGTACGGCGGTGATCGTCGACGCGGGCTTCGTCCGTTGTCTGACCGGCTTCGCGCGCCGGACGTTCGCCGAGTTCTTCTACCACCTCGGCCGCAACGACGGGCGGCGCTGCGCCGAGGTTCTGCTGTCGACCGCCCGGGCGCCCGGCGACGGGTACGACCGGGACGGCTTCCGGGAGGACGTGGTGGCCCTGGTCGCCCGCAACAGCTCGGTCGCGGCCGCGGACTTCGACCTGGTGTCCTTCGCGGCCTCGCTCTTCGCCATCCAGCGCTCCCGCGGCCTTTACGCCGACCCGCAGTTCGTCTTCCCGATCCTCGCCCTGCTGGTGCTCGAAGGCTCGGTGCGCGAGCTGGCGCCGGACATCGACTTCCAGGCGGAGGCGGTGCCGTACGTCCTCCGCGGGCTTCAGGAGACGGCTTCCGTGACCACGCACTCCTGATCACCACGCGCCCCTGATCCACCCGCCCGGGAGGAGACCGGAACATGGAAACCCACGAGCACGTCGACGCGGTGGTGGTCGGCTCCGGATTCGGCGGCTCGGTCGCCGCGTACCGGCTGGCGGAGGCGGGCCGCCGCACCGTCGTGCTGGAACGCGGGCGGCCGTACCCGCCGGGCAGCTTCCCGCGTACGCCTCAGGAGATGGGCCGGGCGTTCTGGGAGCCGAGCGGCGGACTGTACGGCCTGTTCGACGTGTGGACCTTCCGCGGGCTGGAGTCGGTGGTGGCCAGCGGGCTCGGCGGCGGCTCCCTGATCTACGCGAACGTCCTGCTGCGCAAGGACGAGCACTGGTTCGTCACTGAGGAGCCGGTGCCGGGCGCCGGCCATGAGACCTGGCCGGTGACCCGGGCCGACCTGGACCCGCACTACGACCGGGTCGAGCGGATGCTGGGCGCCAGCCGGTTCCCGGCCCACCATCCGCCGTACCGCTCGGTGCCCAAGGCGGCGGCGATGAGGACGGCAGCCGAACGACTGGGACTGGCGTATCAGCACCCGCCGCTCGCGGTCAGTTTCGCTCCGAGGCCGGGCGCCGAGCCGGCCCCGGCCGCGCTGATCGCCGAGCCGGCGTACGGCAACCTGCACGCCGCGCCGCGCCGCACCTGCCGGTTGTGCGGAGAGTGCGACATCGGCTGCAACGACGGCGCCAAGAACACCCTCGATCACACCTACCTGTCGGCAGCCCGGTGGCACGGCGCGGAACTGCGGACCCGCGCCGAGGTCCGGACGATCCGCCCCCGGCCCGGCGGCGGGTACGAGGTCCGGTATCTCGCACACGACCCGGCCGACGAGGAGCGACGCAGCGACGGCCGGGCCCGGCCGGGCCGGACGATCACCTGTGACCGCCTGGTGCTCGCCGCCGGCACGTACGGCACCACGTACCTCCTGCTGCGGAACCGGCACCGCCTGCCCGCCGTCGGCCCGGCACTGGGCACCCGGTTCAGCGGCAACGGTGACCTGCTCGGCCTGATCCGGCCGCCACGCCGGGGCGACGCCACCCGCTTCTCGGCCAGCCGTGGCCCCGTCATCACCACGGCGATCCGGGTGGGGGACGCGCACGACGGTGACGGCTCGGCGGGCCGCGGCTTCTACCTTCAGGACGGCGGCTATCCCGGGTTCGTGGACTGGCTGGCGGAGTCGTCCCGGCTGTCCGGCGCCTCGGCCCGCCGGCTACGGTTCGCGGTCGGCCGACTGTCGGCCCGGCTCACCGGCTCGCCCCGCAGCGGTCTGGGCGGGGGACTGGCCCGGCTGCTCGGCGACGGGCGGCTCTCCGCCGGCTCGCTGCCGCTGCTCGGAATGGGGCGGGACGTGCCGGACGGAGTGTTCCGGCTACGCGGCGACCATCTCGACGTGGACTGGACGATCCGGACCAGCGCCGGGTACTTCGCGGCGGTCCGGTCCACGATGCGGGCGGTGGCCGACGCCCTCGGTGGCCGCTACACCGACAACCCGGCGTGGTGGTTGCGCCGCGTGGTCACCGTCCATCCGCTCGGGGGCGCGCCGATGGGCCGCCACCGGGGGGACGGGGTGTGCGACGGGCACGGTCAGGTGTTCGGTCATCCCGGGCTCTACGTGCTCGACGGCTCGGCGATGCCCGGGCCGGTGGGACCCAACCCGGCGCTCACGATCGCGGCGGTGGCCGACCGGGCGCTGGATCGCCTGCTGGGGGAGCCGGCCGGGCGGTAGCGGCCGGGGCCGGGCCGCCGGTCGCTGATCGGTTGCCCGCCGCGGTGCGGGCTGCCTAGATTACCGATCATGAACGACATCGACGGGTGTGCCGGATGAGCGGCCGTCTCCGCGAGATCGCCCGGCAGACGGTCGCGATCGCCGAGTCGGGACGCTATCGCAACGACGCCGGTGACGACGTCGAGATCGGGGCGGCGGTACGCGCCGCGGTCGCCGGCACCCGCCACCACCCGCCGGACGAGATGCTCCCGTCGGGCGACGCGAAGCCGGGTGCCGGCGACGTGGAGGTGACGCACGAGTCGACGTTGCAGGCCGCCAATCGGCTCGGGTCCGGCGCGGCCTGTCTGGTGTTCGCGTCGGCGAAGAACCCGGGTGGCGGCTTCCTGGGCGGGGCGAAGGCGCAGGTTACTCGCCGGGTGTGCCGGTGTTCCGCGACGACAAGGGCGACCTCCTCGACCGGCCGTACACCACGTCCTTCCTGACCGCGGCGGCGCCCAACCTGGGCGCGATCCTGGGCAACCAGCCGGGGCACGCCGCGGACGTGCCGGCGGTGCTGGCGCGGCGGGCCCGGCGGGTGCTGGAGGTGGCGGCCGCGCACGGGCACCGGGTCGTGGTGCTGGGCGCGTGGGGGTGCGGGGTGTTCCGGAACGACCCGGCCACTGTGGCGGGCGCGTTCGCCGACGCGCTCCGGGTGGTCGACCGGTTCGACCTCGTGGTGTTCGCCGTTCGCGACGGGCTGCCGGGCACACCGGTGTACCGCACGTTCGTGGAACGCTTTTCGGTAGGTTCGGCGCATGAGTGATGACACCTTCCGGTCGGTGGAGATCGAGCGCACCAGCGTGGGCAGATACGTGGCGCGCAACGCCCGTGGCGGCGAGCTGTCGATGGGCACGGGGGAGGACGCGACCTTCACGCCCGTGGAGCTGCTGCTGGCGGCGCTCGGCGGCTGCACCGCCGTGGACGTCGACCACGTGACCAGCCGGCGCGCCGAACCGACCCGGTTCGCCGTCACGGTGAGCGGCGACAAGATCCGCGACCCGGAGACCGGGAACCGGATGGAGAACCTCACCGTGACGTTCGCGGTCACGTTCCCGGACGGTTCGGACGGTGACCGGGCCCGCGAGATGCTGCCTCGCTCGCTCCGCCAGTCCCACGACCGGCTCTGCACGGTCTCCCGGACGGTGGAGCTGGGCACGCCCGTCTCCATCGTGGACGCGAACGACACGGGTTCGACCGGGCCGCGATAACCGACGGACCGCCGGCACGCGGTCCCCGACCGCCGCCTCACCTTGGCGGTCGTCGATGCCGGGCGGCCGGTCAGCCGCGGGGCAGCACGCCCAGGAGGGTCGCGGTCAGGGCCATGTTCAGGGAGTCCGCCATCGCCAGGTGCAGGCGGGCCAGTTCGGGCGCGGCCTGGTAGGCCGCCGCGAGGCTCGGCGGCGGTGTGCTGTATGCCGACAGCGCGCCGGCCAGCACCATGGTCTGGAGGCTGAACAGAGTCGCGTTCTCGCCCAGCTCGGGCAGGTGCTTGCCCATCAGGCCGGTCATGGTCGCGAGGCGGTCCAGGGAGGCGCGCTTGTAGCGCGCCACCACCTCGACGGAGACGTTGTGCTCCAGGACGCTGCCCTGCGCGCCGAAGAGGTCGCACATCACCGATCGGCGGGCGAGCGAGCGGCTGACGATCCCGGCCACGGCGGTCGCCCGCTCGGCCATCGGCAGGGCCGCGTCGACGCCGCCGGCCAGCTCGTCTGCCAGCTCGGTCAGCCACTCCCGCAGGTAGCGGTCCAGCAGTTCCAGCAGCACCGCCTCGCGGGACTCGAAGTAGCGCAGCACGTTGGGCTTCGCCAGGCCGACCCGGCGGCTCAGCTCGTTCAGGGTGACGGCGGCCACCGGCATCTCGTCGAGCATCGCCGACGCCACGTCGAGGATCGCCCGGCGGCGGATCTCCCGCTGCTCCTCGGTCCGGGCCCGCTGGAAAGTCACGTTCGCCAGCCTAACTTAGGTACCTCCGGTACGTTGACAACGTACCGGGAGTACCTTACTGTCGTCGGTACAAGATACTTTCGGTACCTTATAGGGGAGTGTGGCATGGGCGAGACGTGGACGACGGCGAACATTCCGGACCAGCACGGGCGGGTGGCGGTGGTGACCGGGGCCAACACCGGCCTGGGGTACGAGACCGCGAAGGCGCTCGCCGGGCGCGGCGCGTCGGTCGTGCTCGCCGTTCGCGACGTGGAGAAGGGCGAGCGGGCCGCGGCCGGCCTGACCGGCGATGTGAGCGTGCAGGCGCTGGACCTGACCTCGCTCGACTCCGTCCGCGCCGCCGCGTCGGCGCTGCGGTCCCGGTTCGACCGGATCGACCTGCTCATCAACAACGCCGGCGTGATGTACACCCCGCAGCAGACCACCCGGGACGGCTTCGAACTCCAGTTCGGCACCAACCATCTCGGCCACTTCGCGCTCACCGGGCTGCTGCTGGACCTGATGCTGCCCGTGCCCGGCTCGCGTGTGGTGACGGTCAGCAGCGTCGGCCACCGCATCCGGGCCGCGATCCACTTCGACGACCTGCACCTTGAGCGCTCGTACGGCCGGGTCGCCGCCTACGGGCAGTCCAAGCTGGCCAACCTGATGTTCACGTACGAGCTGCAGCGCCGGCTCGCCCCGTACGGCACCACTGTCGCGGTGGCCGCGCACCCCGGCGTGTCCAGCACCGAACTCGCCCGCAACTCCCCGGCGGCCCTGCGACTTCCGCTCACCTGGCTCGCGCCGCTGATCACCCAGACACCCGCCATGGGGGCACTGCCGACCCTGCGCGCCGCCACCGACCCCGCCGTACTCGGCGGCCAGTACTACGGCCCCGGCGGACGGTACGAGGTGAGGGGCCATCCCCGGCTGGTCACGTCCAGCCCGCAGTCGTACGAGGTGGCCCTCCAACAGCGGCTCTGGGCCGCCTCCGAGGACCTCACCGGGGTGCGGTTCCCGGTCCGGCCCGGGCAGCGCCCGGTTCCGGCGGGGCCCTCCGGCGTGCGGTAGCCCCCGGCTCTCTGTTCCGCGTTCGGCAGCGCGGACGGACCGTCTTTGTGACGCTTCAATCGTGGAGACTCCCGGCGGCGACAGAGGCGTCGAGCTGCGTGTCCACGGGGTGTCCGGCGCGTCGGCGGAGACGATCGTCGACCATCCCATCGTGGTGCGCGTGGCCGGCGACGGGCACGCCGGGTTCTACCGGGTCCGGGAAGGGCTCGGCTCGGCTGGCGGCGCCACCGCCGGGCTGGTGGTGGAGGCGTACCGCTGGGGAACCCTGACCGCCGGGGTGGCGGTGCGTACGGCGTCGATGCTGGTGCTGCTGCCGTTCATGCTGAGCAACCTCGCGGTGTGGATGCGTTCCACGCCGGTGGACCGGGGCGGCCTGCTCGGCGGGCTGTGCCGCCTGCTGGCCGGATCGCTGACCGTGGCGTTCACGCTGGCGCTGATCGGGGTCACCATGAACCTGACCGGCTGGCAGTGCGTCCCGTACGCCGAGTGCCGGGAGGGGAGACCGTACCTGTCGTGGCTGGTGGCCCTCCCGATCGGCCCGCGCCTGGCCGTGCTCGCACTGGTCCCGTTGCTGGCGCTGCGGGTGTTCTGGGCCGTCGGGAAGCGATCGACCGCCGCTTTCGAGGGCTTCGGATCGGCCCCGCCGCGCGGGCGGTTCCTGGAGTCGACCGGGAGTCTCGCCGCTCCCGGGGTCTGGCACGACGAGCAGATGACCTCGTGGCTGCGTCAGATCCACGCCGGCCTCGGCGCCGGCACCGTGGGCGCCGGTCTCGTCGTCGCGGTGTCGCACGGCCGGTGGAGCGCCGTCGCCGTCGGGCTGCTCGGCCTCGCCGCCGGGCTCGTGGTCCTCTGCGCCGTGCTGCTGACCGTGACCGTCCCCGCCGGGTGGGCCGGGCCGTCGCGCCGCGTGGTCCGGATCCTGGTCGCGGTCGCCACGGTGTCGAGCCTGGGGTACGCCGTGTCCCGGCGGGAGGTTCCCGTGCCGGCCGGTCAGATGCCCGGCTACGAGGGCGCCGTCGCCGGTCTGGTCGCGGCGCAGGGGCTGATGCTGGTCCTGATCGCCGCGGTGACGCTCGTGCGCCGACACGCCCGGCCGCCCGGTTCCCGCGCCCTGCTCCGTGGGCTCGGCACACCGCTGGTCGCGGCCATGTCGGTCACCGTCGCCTCCGCCTACACGGCCACGCTCGTGTTCCGGACGGCGGACCAGCTCGACCGGGGTCGTATCCCCGACCCGATCCGGAACAACCCGCCCGCCCTGGGGCCGCTGGAACCACCCGTCGCCTACTGGTGGGCGGCGCTGGCCGGGCTCGCTGCCCTGCTCGTCGTCAGCGCGACGATCGCCGTCACCCTGCCGGTGGTCCGGCGCCGGCGGCGGGCGTACGCGCGACGCGTGGTCGAGCACGACTATCCCGACGCGCCCGCCGAGGCGACGCCGCGACTCGACGGGGTCCGCTCGACGATCGCCCGGTCCTTCGTGACCGACGAGCTCGGGCCGACATTCGTGGCGTTCTTCGTGATCTCTTCGGTCGGGCTCGCCACCGTCGCGCTCGACCTGATCGGGATCGGCCCCACCCGGCTCGTCGCCCGCCTGGGCCGCCGGCACGACACGCTCGCCGTGCTCACCGCGTACGTGACGGATGTCGGCATCTGGGTCATCAGCCTGCTCGTCATCGGGCTGCTGATCCTGGGCTACCGGGCGTACCGGTCGCCGGAGACCCGCCGGCTCGTCGGCGTCCTGTGGGACCTGGGCACGTTCTGGCCGCGTACGGTCCACCCGTTCGCGCCGCCGTGCTACGCCGCCCGCGCCGTACCGGAGCTGGCCCGGCGGGTCACCGCGCTCGCCGCACAGGGCCCGGTGGTGATCTCCGGACACAGCCACGGCTCCGTCCTGGCCGCCGCCACCGTCCTGCAACTGCCGCCGGAGGCCCTGCCCCACGTCGCGTTGCTGACCCACGGCAGCCCCTTGCGCCGCATCTACGCCCGCCTCTACCCGGCCTATCTCGGCGAGCAGGCGTTGCGTGACGTCGGCGACCGGATCGGCTGGCGCTGGCGCAACCTGTGGCGCGACACCGGCCCGATCTTCGGCGACCCGGGCCTGCGGGCCCACCTGCCCCCGGCCGCCGAGACGGTCGACGTCCGGCTGCGGGACCCCCGCAGCGTCGTCGTGGAGTCGCCGGACACCGTGCCGCCGCCTGTCGAACGCCACTGGCACTACCACACCGAGCCGGAGTACCGGGAGGCCGTGCGGGAGCTCGTCGACGACATCCCGTCCGGCGCCACCGGCTGAGGCCACCCCCGTGCCGCCGCCGGCGCGTCGCGTCCGCGCCGCCGGAGCCGGGCACGGCGGACCCGCCTCGAACGCCCCGTCCTCCGCGGAAATCCGTCAGCTGCGACCACGCACCAACGGCGGGAACACCTCGTCGACGATCTCGACCAGCACGTCACCGGGCACCGAAGGCATGCCGCGCATCGCGTACTCGGACGGCTCGTGGACGCCCAAGGCCGCCTTCCACGCCCTGGCCGGGTACGGCCGCGTCCGTGCGCTGAGCCGGACCGAATTCGGTGGTGGCGATCGCGACGGGCGGGCAGGGTAGGACCGCACGCCGGCGGCGACCGCCGCCACCACGACCAAGACCAGGAGAGACCATGCGAGCAGCTTCCACGCTTCGGACCCTTGCCCGTCCTACCGTGGAGCGCTGCCTTGGCCCTGTTGAACCTCGGAATCGTCGCGCATGTTGACGCCGGTAAGACCAGCCTGACCGAACGCCTGCTCTACGAGGCGGGCGCGGTGGCCGAGCCCGGCAGCGTCGACGCCGGCACGACGCGGACCGACTCGATGGAGCTGGAACGCCGCCGTGGCATCACCATTCGGGCGGCCGTCACGTCGATCACCATCGGCGGCCTGGGCATCAACCTGCTGGACACCCCCGGCCACCCCGACTTCATCGCGGAGGTCGAGCGGTCCCTGGCCGTGCTCGACGCCGCCGTGCTCGTGGTGTCGAGCGTGGAGGGCGTCCAGCCGCAGACCGTCGCCATCTGGCGGGCGCTGCGCCGCATCGGCGTACCGGCGGTGTTCTTCTTCAACAAGGTGGACCGCGGCGGCGCCGACGTGGACCGGGTGACGGCCCAGGTGCGGCACCGGCTCGGGGCACGGCCGGTCCCGCTCACCACAGTCACCGGCCAGGGCCGTCGCGAGGCTCTGGTGCATGCCGTGGACCTCGACGCCGAACCCGTGGTGGCGGAGGTGGCCGAGGTCGACGACGCGGTGGCGGCGCGCTGGCTGACCGACCGGCCGGTCCGCGTCCGCGACGTCCGGCGGGCGCTCCGCCGCGCGGTGCGCCACGGGAGTTTGGTCCCGGCGGTGTGCGGTTCGGCGATCACCGGTGCCGGGGTGCGCCAGCTGTGCGACGTCCTGGCCGACCTGCTGCCGCACGGCGAGACGTACGGCGAGGCGCCCGGCGGCCCGCCCGCGGGCACGGTCTTCGCCGTCGACCGGGACGGGCACGGCCGGCGCGTCTGGCTGCGGTTGTGGTCCGGGCGTCTGCGGGTGCGGGACCGGGTGCGGCTCGCCGGCGGCCGTCCGGAGCCGGTGACCGAGATCGCCGTCATCGAGCCCGCCGGTGTGCTGGTGCGCCGGTCGGTCTCCGCCGGGCAGATCGCGGCGGTACGCGGGGTGTCGGCCCGGATCGGCCAGCACATCGGCGACCCGCCACGGCGGCACGCCTACCGGTTCCCGCCGCCGACCCGGCAGGCGGTCGTCGAGCCGGCGGACCCGGCGCAGCGCCTGGCCATGTTCGCCGGGCTGGCCGAGCTGGCCGACGAGGACCCGCTCGTCGACCTGCGCCTCGACGAGCAGCAGGCGGAGGCGGTGATCCGCCTGCACGGCGAGGTCCAGAAGGAGGTGCTGGCCGCCCTGATGGAGGACCGGTACGGCGTCCGGGTGCGGTTCTCCGGCACGCTCACCGCCTGCATCGAACGGGTCGACGGCACCGGCGGCGCCGAGGAACGCGTCCGGGAGCGCGACAACCCGTACCTGGCCGGGCTGGGGTTGCGCATCGAGGCCGCCCCGGCGGGCCACGGCATCGAGTTCCGGCCCGGGATCGAGCCGGGCCGGCTGCCGCCGGCGTTCGTCGCCGCCACCGAGGAGGGCGTGCGGGCCGCGCTGCGGCAGGGTCGGCACGGCTGGCCGGTCACCGACTGCACGGTCACGATGACGGCGTCCCGGTACTGGCCGCGGCAGAGCCGGCCGCACCAGAAGTTCGACAAGTCGATCTCGACGGTGGCGGCGGACTTCCGCAACCTCGCGCCGGTCGTGGTCGCCGCGGCGCTGCGCCAGGCCGGTACGCGGGTGTGCCAGCCGGTCGAACGGTTCGACGTCAACCTGCCCCGGCACTCGGTGGAGACGGTGCTGGCGCTGCTCGCCCGGCTCGGAGCGGTCGTCCACGACACCGAAGTCGCCGGCGGCTACCTCGAGGTGAGCGGCACCCTGCCGTCCGCCCGGGTGCCGCGGGTCGTCGCCGCCCTGCCCGACCTCACCGGCGGCGAGGCGGTGCTGACCACTACCTTCGACCACTACGCGCCGGTCACCGGCGAGGAACCCCCGAGGCTGCCCCGGCGCGGGCCCGACCCGGACGACCGGGAGGCGTGGTTCCGGGCGGTACCGAGGTAGGCCGCGCCGGGCGGCGACGGGCGCGTTCCGGCGATAGGATCACCGGCGCCCGCCGCCGCCCGTCCCGTTGGAGCCCCGCTGTCCGCGCAGCCGGCCACCCACCCCGCCCGGCGTGTCCGCCGGGTGCTGGCAGTCGTGTGCCTGCTCGTCGTGGCCGGGCTGCCCGCCGGGTCGTCGGGCGCCGGCGCCACCGGCACGGGAGTGCTGCGGGTGCTCCAGATGAACCTGTGCAACAGCGGCCGGGCCGGCTGCTACACCGGCCGGGCCGTCGGCCAGGCCGCCGACGTGATCGCCGCCGAGGCGCCCGACGTGGTCACGCTCAACGAGGTCTGCCGCGACGACGTGGTGACGCTGGAGCGTACGCTGCGGGCCGCGCGGGCCGGCGGCACCGTGGTGTCCGCGTTCCAGGCCGCCGGTGACCGGCCCTCCGGTGGTCCCACCCGGTGCAACAACGGCGAGCCGTACGGGATCGGGCTGCTGACCCGCCTCGACGACCGTGACGCCCGGCCGTCGGTGCACAGTGGGACCTATCCGGCGCAGGACTTCGCCGACCCGGAGGAACGGGTGTGGCTGTGCGTCCGGGCCGCCGGGCTGCACGCGTGCACCACGCACCTGGCGAACACCAGTGCCCAGGTCGCGCTGGCCCAGTGCGGGCAGTTGCTCGGCACCGTGGTGCCCGGGGTCCGGGGCGACGCCGGGAGCGCGCCGACCGTCCTCGGCGGTGACCTCAACCTGCGGGCCGGTGGCATGCCGGACGTGCGGTCGTGCGTGCCGGTGGGCTACCGGCGGATCGACGACGGCGCCCGGCAGCAGATCCTGGCGTCGAGCGGCGTGACGATCTGCTGCCGCCGCGCGGTGGACATGCGCGGTACGACCGACCATCCGGCACTGCTGGCGACCATGATCCGCTCGTGGTCGCCGCCGCCACCGGGACTGTACTGACCCGGAAAGCCGAAGACGAGCAAGCGTTGCGCGCCCACGGTCAGCGCATGATCAGACGAACCGCCAGCGCTGGTGCGCGGCCCCGGTGTCGTCGGCGAGGACCGCCTGCGCGCCCTGGGCGCCGGAGCCGCCGCTGAGCCCGAGCACCCGGCCCCCGTTCGCGCACTGGATCCGGAACCAGCCACCCCCACCGTGCCGCAGCCGCCACCTGTGGTCGGCGGTGCCGTTGTCGGCCCACTGGAGGATCCGGGCGCCCGCCGCGGTCGAGCCGCCCTCGACGCCCAGCACCTTGCCGCTGTTGCCGTTGCGCAGCCGCAGGTAGCCACCGGTGTCCACGAGCGCGGTCCAGAAGTGGTCGGCGGTGCCGGTGTCGCCCCACTGGATGACCAGACCGCCGTCGGCGGTGGACATGTTCTGCACGCCGAGCACCAGCCCGCTGCCGAGGTTCTGGATCCGCCGCGCCCCGTTGGGCAGGAACCGCCACTGGTTGTCCGGGCTGCCGTTGTCCGGGTCCTGTACGGCGAACGCGCCCTGGGCGGTCGAGCCGCCGGAGATGCCGAGCAGCTTGCCGGTGTGCACGTTGCGCAGCTTGTGGCTGCCGTCGCCGACGTCGACGACAGCCCACAGGTGGTCGGCGGTGCCGTTGTCCGCCCACTGGAGGATCCGGGCGCCGTCGGCGGTGGACATGTTCTCCACCCCCAGCACCTTGCCGCTGTTGACGTTGCGCAGCCGCAGCGCCGACCCGTCGACCACCAGTTGCCAGTCGTGGTCGGTGGTGCCGGTGTCACCCCACTGCAGCGCGAGCCCGCCGTCGGCGGTGGACATGTTCTGGATGCCGAGCACCAGGCCGCTCGCCGCGTTGGCGAGCCGGAAGCTCGCCTCACCGCTGCCACCGCCCGCGCCGACCCGCCAGTAGACCGTGTAGTTGTGCCCGTGGGCGTCGTAGAACGGGCCGAGGTTCACAGTGGCGCCGTCGGCCCGCGCCGTGAACGCGAGACTGCCGGCGCCGGTACGGGTGACCGAGCCGGGGTCCAGCGTCGGCAGGCCGCTCAACGTGGTGTTGCCGTAGTTGCCGGAGAGCACCACCGGCCCGTACGTGACGGCCTGCACCGCGGCGTCGTCGGGGGCGGCGACGGTGGCCACCCGCATCGGCAGCCGGACCGTGACCGTGTCGCCGGAGGTCCAGGCGCGGGTCAGCACGGCGTAGCTGCCCGGCGTGGCGGCGATGCCGGCCGCGACGCCGTTGACGCTGACGCTCGCTCCGCCGGCCCACGCCGGGATCCGGATCCGCATGGTCCACGACCCGCCCACCGGGCCGGTGACGGTGAGCGTCGTGGTGTCGCCGACCGGGTACGAGGTGGCCTGCGTGACGGTGATGCCGCGCTGGCTCCAGGTGAGCACCGACGGGACGAACAGGTTGACGGTCAGCGTGGTGCCGTTGTGGAAGTAGATCGCGTCCGCGAGCGTCGTGTTGGTCTCCAGCCCGGTGCCCTGGCAGCACCAGAAGGAGTTGTAGTCGGTGCTCCAGGTGCCGCCGCCCCACGCCGGGCCGACACCGCGCCGCCCGCCCGGGTTGAGCGGGGTGAAGTACGTGACGTGGCCGTGCGCGTCGGCCGGGTTCTGCTGGCCGATCATGTGGTTGAGCAGCGCGCGTTCGTAGAAGTCGGCGTACGCGACCCGGTCCGGGTCGAGCTGCCACAGCTCCCGGGTCAGCTTGAGCATGTTGTACGTGTTGCACGCCTCGCAGGTGTCGGTGCGCAGGTAGCCGGCGATCGCGTTGGGGGCACGGAAGTGCTCGGCCTGGCTGTTGCCGCCGATGGCGTACGTGTGCGCGCCGACGGTGATGGCCCACGCGTTCGCGGCGATGTCCCGGTAGCGGGTGACGCCCGTGGCCTTGTACTCCCGGGCCGCGCCGATCCACTTGGGCACCTGCGTGTTGGCGTGCAGCCCGTTCAGCTGGTCGGAGTTCGCGGCGAGCGGGTTGAACACGGCGGCGTGGTCGAA
The DNA here is from genome assembly GCF_019038635.1 of Micromonospora sp. WMMB482. NCBI lineage: Bacteria > Bacillati > Actinomycetota > Actinomycetes > Micromonosporales > Micromonosporaceae > Micromonospora > Micromonospora sp. WMMB482. Next base: position 4,912,255 of record NZ_JAHOPD010000020.1, read on the forward strand.
CCGCTGCGCGACTGTCAGCCACCGCCCGTCGCCGGTCTGCTGGTAGAGGTCGGTCAGCACCGCGTTCATGCCGCCGAACTCCGTGCCGAGCACGGCCTGCATCTGGGCCGAGGTGAGCCGGCCGGTGCGCCGGTCGACCCACCCGGCGAGCGCCAGCAGCACGTCCCGGGCCTGGGTGCTGCCGATCAGCCGCCACACGTCCAGCAGTCCGGCCAGTGTCTTGTGGACGCAGTAGTAGGGCACGTTGCCGTTGCTGAGCGTCCGGGCCTCCAGCGCGGTGAAGTCGGACTCCGGGAAGCCGGACAGGTAGCCGGTGCCGAACCCGGCCGCGCCGTTGTTGGCCTGGCACCGGGCCAGCTCGGCGACCATGGTGAGCGCCTTGTCCCGGCAGGTGGTGTCGCCCAGCACGGCCCACGCCTGCGCCCAGGCGGTCAGGAAGTGCCCCTGCATGTGGGTGCGGAACGGGAAGTTGGGCGCGTCCCAGCCGCCGTTGGCGGCGGCGCCGCCGGTGGACAGGCGGTGGTTGGCGCGGAAGTTGTAGAGCAGCCGGTTCACGTCGACGAAGCGCAGGTAGGCGACCGTTCGGTTCTGGTTGTCCTGCCAGCGGCCGGCGGTCAGCCTCACCTGGCCCGGGTCGAACGCGTACGCGGACACGCCGATGTCGGGGCGGGCCGGTGGCAGCGCGGCGCGTGCCGTACCGCCTGCGGCGACGGATCCGGCGGCGGCGCCGGCGGTGGCCGCGACGGCGGTCGCGGCGGTGGTGCGCAGGACGAATCGGCGGTTCACCAGGGGAGCGGGCATGGCGGCCTCCGTGGCGGGGACGGTGGTGGTGGGGAAGGTGCCTGAGACGACGGTTGCGTTAACGCTAACAACGCCTCCCAGCCTGGCGTTTACATAGCTGAATGTCAATCGATTCGCAGCGTTAACGCGGCCGGTCCGTCCGCCGGAACGCGGCGGTCTCCGCGGGGTCGTTCACGGCTGCCTCCTCGGGTGACGTCCTTGCAGCCGGGCGTCGGTGGCCGTGGCGGACGTGGCGGGCACACCCAGCGCGGTGACGGCGGGCAGAGCCGCGGCGCCGACGGCCACCGGAAAGGTGCGGCGGGTCATGGGAACTCCTCGACAGAGGTGGACGGGTACGGCCTCAAGCCTCGTCAGAACCGGGCCCACGCGCCATCCCGTCTGCTGCCGCACCGGGGTGGCGCCGGCACTACTTGATGGCGCCGGCACCGCCGGTTAGGCTCCGCGCAGCGTCGCGTGCCGGTGGCAGACCGTGTCAGGCATGGAGGCGCCGGACCGAAGGGAGTACGACGATGGCACTCGTCGTCCCTTCGCCCTCGCCTCGTGGCTGAGGGCGAACAGACCAGGCTGGTGGCCTGGAGCCGGGAGATGCGCGCCGTCCACGGGCGGCTGCGCGAGGCGCTGGAGGTGACCCGGCGGGCGCTCGCCGACGGTGAGCCGGCCCGCCCGGCGACGCGTGACCTGCTGTTGTTCTGCCACGGGTTCTGCGCGGCGCTGACCGCGCACCACGAGGGCGAGGACCGGAGTCTCTTTCCGGCGATCGCGGCGCGGCATCCCGAGCTGCGCGACACGCTGGACCGGCTGCGGCAGGACCACTCGATGATCGGGTACCTGTTGACCGGGCTGAGCGCGGCGGTGGCCCGCGACGCCCCGCCCGGGGAGCTGGCCCGGCACGTGGAGGGAGTGGCGGCGATCATGGAGTCGCATTTCCGGTACGAGGAACGGCAACTGCTCACCGTGCTGGAGACGCTCTCGCTGGACGCCGACCCGGGCGACGTGTTCGGGCCGTTGTGACCCGGTCGCGTCGGGATCGTTCGGCGCGGCGGAGGTTTGACCACATCGACGTCCGTCGTTAGGCTGCGCTGAAAGCGCTTACTGCGCGGGAGGCGTGAGCGTTCGGCACGGCACCGACGTCCGGGTATCAAGGCCCGCCCCCCGACACCGACCGGGCATCGGTGCCGGCGCGGGCACGGCACCACCACCCGCAGGAGACCAGCATGATCAACCGACACCGCCGTACGGTGTTGTGGACGTCCGCCGCGGCGACTGCCGCGCTCGCCGCGTCCGGCCTCGCCGTCGGCGCGACCGCTGCCCAGGCGGCCGCCGGCTGCCGCGTCGACTACGCAGTCACCGCGCAGTGGGGCGGCGGCTTCACCGCCAACGTCAACCTGACGAACCTCGGCGACCCGCTCACCGGCTGGGCCGTCACCTGGACCTTCGCCGCCGGTCAGACCGTCGCCCAGTCCTGGGGCGCCGATATCACCGCGAGCGGCGCCTCGGTGCGGGCCGCCAACGTCGGCTACAACGGCAGCCTGGGCACCAACGCGAGCACGTCCTTCGGCTTCAACGGCACCTGGAACAACAGCAGCAACCCGGTCCCGTCCGCGTTCGCGGTCAACGGCGTCACCTGCACCGGCGGCGTCACCCCCACCACCGGCACGCCGCCGACCAGCGCCCCGCCGCCGAGCACGCCGCCGCCCAGCAGCCCGCCGCCGACCGGCGGGGCGATCTACGCCGCGCCGAACGGCACCGCCGGGGCGGCCGGCACCCAGGCCAGCCCCACCACGATCGCCGCGGCGATCACCCGCGTCGGTGCCGGTGGCACGATCTACCTGCGCGGCGGCACCTACCACCTGTCCCAGACCGTCACCGTCGCCGCCGGCAACAACGGCACGTCGAGCGCCCGCAAGAACCTGTACGCCTACCCGGGCGAGACGCCGATCCTGAACTTCTCGGCGATGAGCGAGGATCCGGCCAACCGGGGACTGGCGCTGAACGCCTCGTACTGGCACGTGCGCGGGCTCGTGGTCGAGCGGGCCGGTGACAACGGCATCTTCGTCGGCGGCAGCAACAACATCATCGAGCGGACGGTGACCCGCTTCAACCGCGACACCGGGCTGCAACTGTCCCGGATCGCCTCCAGCACGCCGCGCGACCAGTGGCCCGCGAACAACCTCATGGTCAGCGTGGAGTCGCACGACAACGCCGACTCCGACGGCGAGGACGCCGACGGCTTCGCGGCCAAGCTCACCGTCGGCGGTGGCAACGTCTTCCGGTACGCGGTGTCGCACCACAACATCGACGACGGATGGGATCTCTACACCAAGTCCGACACCGGCGCGATCGGCACGGTGACCATCGAGGACTCCCTCGCGTACGGCAACGGCACGCTCAGCAACGGCACGCAGAACGGCAACGGCGACCGCAACGGCTTCAAGCTCGGCGGCGAGGACATCGCGGTGAAACACACCGTCCGGCGCACCATCGCGTACCGCAACGGCAAGCACGGGTTCACGTACAACCGCAACCCGGGCACCATGACGATCTCCAACAACCTGAGCATCGACAACACCGAACGCAACTTCTCGTTCGACGCCGGCACCTCGGTGTTCCGGAGCAACACCTCCTGCCGCTTCGCCGGCAGCGGCTCCAACGACAAGACCATCGGCAACGTGGACGGTTCGAACCAGTTCTGGTCCGGCGCCAACGGCTCCCGCTGCAGCACGTACTCCGGTGCCCTGGCCTGGTCCTTCACCACCGACGGCCGCCTCACGGTGACCCTCGGCGGCCGCCCCGTCTCCCTCTAACCCCGCACCTGCCCGGCCGATCATGAAGTTGGCGGCCGAATCGGAGATCGACAAGGCAGTCAACCTCATGATCGACCGGGTGTGGGGGCGGGGTGGGACTAGGATCGCCGGGAGGGGCGGCTAGGTGGGGGAGCGTCGCGGGTGGGGTCGTCGCAGCTGCTCGTGGTGCTCGACCGGGACAGCCCGGTGCCGTTGCAGCAGCAGCTCTGCGACCAGATCAGCGGCTCCGTCCGCGCCGGCCGGCTGCGCCCCGGCGACCCGGTGCCGCCCAGCCGGGAACTGGCCCACCAACTCGGCGTCTCCCGCACCGTGGTCACCCGCGCGTACGAGCTGCTGCGCGCCAACGGCGTCCTCACCTCCCGGCGCGGCTCCGGCACCCGGGTCAGCGACGCCCTGCCCGACCTGCCGCACCGCGACCCGCCGGCCCGCACCCCGCTGCGCCCGGAACCGCCGCTGCCGACCGACGCCGGCAGCCCGCTGTGGCGGCCCTGGGAGCCGGCGCCCATGCACCGGCCGGACGGGGCGTACGACTTCCGGCACGGCACCCCGGCGCTGGCGAGCTTCCCGGTGGCGCGCTGGCGGCAGTCGCTCGCCACGGCGGTGAGCCGCGCCGACGCGGTGGCGCTGGGCTACGGCCCGGCCGAGGGCTCCCCGGCGCTGCGCGCGCAGATCGCCGCGTTGCTGCGGCGCAGCCGGGCGCTCGACGTCGCCCGCGAGCACACCATCGTCACCAGCGGCGCCACCCAGGCCATGGACATCCTGGTCCGGCTGCTCGTCGGCCCCGGCGACGTGGTGGTGATCGAGGATCCCAGCCACACCGTGCTGCGGCAGATCTTCGGCTATTCCCGGGCCGCCGTGGTGCCGGTGCCGGTCGACGAGGAGGGGCTGCGGGTCGGCGAGATCGAGGACCGGGTACGCGGCCACGGCCTGGACCCGGACCGGGTCCGGCTGGTCTACGTCACGCCGTCGCACCAGTTCCCGACCGGGTACGTCATGTCCGAGCGGCGGCGGCGGGCGCTGCTGCGCTGGGCGCGCGAGCACGCCGTCACAGTGCTGGAGGACGACTACCACAACGAGTTCACCTTCGCCGCCGAGCGGCTCCCGTCGCTGGCGGCCGACCCGCAGGGCGCCGATGTGGCGTACGTCGGCAGCTTCAGCAAGACGCTGTTTCCCTCACTGCGCATCGGCTATGCGGTGCTGCCCCCGCACCTGGTCCGGCCGTTCCTCGGCATCAAGTGGATCACCGACCGGCTGACCCCGACGCTGACCCAGGAGGCGCTCGCCGAGTTCATCGACTCCGGCGCGTACGCCCGGCACATCGCCCGGATGGACCGCCTCTACCGCCGACGGCGGGCCCGGCTGCTGGAGGCGCTCTACGAGCACTTCGGCGCCGCCGTGCGCGTCTCCGGCGCCGCCGCCGGCCTGCACGTGCTGGTCACGCTCGGCGGCGCGCCCGGCGCCGGCGAGGCGGCGATCGTGCGCGCCGCCGCCGCGCGCGGCGTCCGGGTCTATCCCGCCTCCGGCTACTTCGTCACCCACCCGCCGCCGGAGCCGACGTTCCTGATCGGGTACGCGGCGCTGCCCACCGCCCGGATCAGCGAGGGAGTGACGCTGCTGGCCGGCGCGGCACGGGAAGCGACGGCTCGGTGAACCGGGGCCGGCGGAACCGGTCCCGCTGGGCGTACGGCACTGTGCAGTCGAACACCGCCTTCGCGGTGCGCCCGTCGGCGGACAGCGACCGGGAGTAGCCGGTGTGCTGGCTCGGGTCCAGCGGGAAACCCTCCCGGTCGGCCAGCACCCGCAGATCCTGGTCGGCCTGGAACCGGGTCACCATGGCCCACCACAGGTCCTGGTCGGACTCCACGTCGACGTCCTCGTCCACGCAGAGCACCAATTTGGCCATCCGGAAGCCGTCCAGCACCGCCTCCGCCGCGTCCCGTACCGCCTCGTCGTCGGCCGGGCCGCGCTTGGCCGGCCACTGGAGCACCACCATGAGCTGGCCGCCACCGGCGGTGTGGCAGTGTGCGGCCAGCACCGGCGTGCCCCGGCGGCGCAGCAGGTCCAGCACCGCGGCCTCCATCCCGAAACCGAGCAGCACCGACTGCTCGTGCCCGGGGCCGGAGACGGCCTGCAGGATCGGGCTCTCCCGCGCGGTGATCGCGGTGACCCGGATCAGCGGCAGCGACGGGTGCGCGCGGCCCTGGTAGCCGAGGAACTCCGGGGTGGCGACGGCGCCGTGCCGGCTCTCCGGCGCGTGCTCGGCCAGCAGCTCGCCCTCGATGACGTACTCGGCGTGCGCGACGAACTCGGCGTCCACGGTGGCACACGGCAGCAGCTCGACCGGCCGACCGGCGAGCGCCCCGGCCACCGCCAGCTCGTCCAGGTCCGGCGGCACCAGCGAGCTGGGACAGCAGGACGACAGCAGCACCGCCGGGCCGAGCCCGAGGTGGATCGCCACCGGCAGCGCCGCGCCCCGGCGCAGGGCGGCCTGGTGCGCCAGCTCCAGATCGCGGCCGGGGACCATCCAGATGGTCAGCGTGTCCGGGCCCTGCACGCACATCCGGTGCACCGACAGGTTGCGTACCCCGGAGTCCGGGTCGGTGGCGAGCACCGCCCCGAGCGTCAGGTACGGCCCGGCGTCCTCGTCGGTGAGCACCGGCACCGGCAGCGCGGTCAGATCCAGCGGCAGCCGGTGCCGGGGCCAGCGCGCCGGGTCGGTGGCGGGCACCGGCGGCCGGGGCGCGGCCACCGCATCGAGCAGCCGGTGCGGCAACTCGGCCGGGGTGACCCCGAGCAGCCCCGCGGCGCGGCGCCGGGTGCCGTAGAGACCCATCAGCACGGCCCGGGTGGGACCGTGCGCGGGGAGTACCCGGTCGAACAGCACCGCCGGGCCGGGCCCGGTGGGTGGCGCGGCGGGCGCGCCGGCCCACCGGGCGTAGTGCGCGGAGACGCCGTACCGGGCGGGCAGTTCCTCGGCGACGCGGACCAGCTCGCCGGGCAGCGGGTCGAGCGTGGCGAGCGCGTGCCGCAGGTCGACGGGCGCCCGGCCGCCGGTCATCGCCGCTCCGGCGCCGCCGGGGCGGCCGGCGCCGTACCGGCGGCGCGGCGGTCCGCCAGCATGTCCAGCTGCATCCGGGTCAGCTCCTCGATCAGCGTGCGGTACGTGGCCACCGCGACCTCCGGCGGCATGCCGTGCCGGCCGGCCAGCTCGGCGACCCGGTCGAGCACCTGCCGGACCCGGTCCGGTGACCGCACTGCCGCCTCGTCGGACTTGTGCGCGGTCAGTTCCCGGACCACCCGGGTACGGACCGCCAGCAACTCGACGATCCGCTGGTCGAGCCGGTCCACGGCGGCCCGCAGCTCGGTGATGCGGGCCGTGCCGTCGGTCCCGGCCTGCGCCTCGCTCACGGCTGGTCGACCCGGTCGACCACGAAGACGACAGTGGGCTCGTCCGCGCTGCCCTGCGAGCGGTGCTCCTCGTCGTCCGGGATGACGAAGCCCATGCCGGGGCGGCAGGGCACCGAGCGGTCCCGGAAGTGGATGGTGAACTCGCCCCGCAGCACGTAGCCGGTGTGCCCGCGCAGGCACCAGTGGTGCTCGTCGAACCCGGCGGGGAGCTCCAGCAGGCGCAGCCGCTGCCCCCCGACGTACGCGATCTTGACTCGGCCCTCGGCGCCGGGCTTGTCCCACTTCTCCCACTCGGTGGCGGGGAAGTCGATGCCGACCGGGACGGTCGCCTGCTCAGTGGACATTCTCGGTGTCTCCTCTGGTCGGTAGGGATTCGGCACGGCGGGGCCGCGGCACGCGTTCGTTGCGGTCCCGCGAGGGCAGCACCGGGCCGCCGGTGACCCGCTGGTGGCGTTTGAGCAGCTGCACCATGTCGACCATCCGGTGCACCATGCGTTCCAGCGCGTCGACGCCCTCGGGGTCGGTCAGGCCGGGTGTGCCGGTGGTGTTGCGCAGCAGGACCGGGAAGCCGCTGCCCACCAGGATCATGCGGTTGAGCAGCAGGTTGTTGACGATCTGGTTGTGCACCGACGAGTCGCTGTAGCGGCGGCCGGTGACGATGATGCCGCCGACCTTGTCGGCCAGCGGGCGGGTGAAGCGTAGATAGCCGACCCCGGCCCGTTCGATGAAGATCTGCATCAGGTGGGCGAGGCCGAACCCGTGCACCGGCGCGGCGTAGATCAGCCCGTCCGCGCTGACCATCTGCTCCACCAGGGCCGGGACGTCGTCGTCCACTGTGCACGGCAGCGTGCGGCTGTTGCAGTCGCCGCACGGGCTGCACGGCGAGATCCGGTGCTCGCGCAGCCGGATGGTGCGCAGGACGGCCCCGCGCTCGGCGATCAGGCGTCCGGCGTGCGCGACCGCGAGGTCGGTGTTGCCGCCTGCCCGCTCGGAACCGTTGATGGCCAGGATGGTGGCTGCTTCGCTGGGCAATCGCACCCCCGAGGGCTCGTCGGCCGGGACGCGGCGCCGCACCGCGCCGCGTCCCGCCCGGTGTCAGTCCGTCAGCTTTCCGGCGAAGTAGTCGATGTACGCCTGCATGTCGAAGTGGCCGTGCCCGGACAGGGAGAACAGGATCGCCTTCTCCTCGCCGGTCTCCCGGCAGCGCAGCGCCTCGTCCACGGCGACCCGCACCGCGTGGCTGGACTCCGGCGCCGGCACGATCCCCTCACTGCGGGCGAACCGCACGCCCGCCTCGAAACAGGCGGTCTGCGGCACCGCCCGCGCCTCGATCAGGTCCACCTCGCGCAGCGCGCTCACGATCGGCGCCATGCCGTGGTAGCGCAGCCCGCCGGCGTGGATCGCGGGCGGCCGGAAGTCGTGGCCGAGCGTGTGCATCTTGGCCAGCGGGGTGAGTCCGGCGGTGTCGCCGAAGTCGTAGTCGTAGCTGCCCCGGGTCAGCGACGGGCAGGACGCCGGCTCGGCGGCCAGGAACCGCACGGTGGGACCGCCGTCGAGCTGACGGCGCAGGAACGGCAGGGCCAGGCCGGCGAAGTTGGAACCGCCGCCGGCCGCGCCGACCACCACGTCCGGGTAGTCACCCGCCAGCCCCATCTGCGCCAGCGCCTCCTGCCCGATGATCGTCTGGTGCATCAGCACCAGGTTCAGCACCGAGCCGAGCGCGTACCGGGCGGTGCCGCCGCTGTGCAGCGCGGCCTCCACCGCCTCGGAGATGGCCAGGCCGAGGCTGCCGGTGGAGTCCGGGTCGGTGGCCAGCACCGCCCGGCCGGCCTCGGTACGGTCGCTGGGGCTGGCGGTGACCGAGGCGCCGAACGTCTCCATCAGGCCGCGCCGGTACGGCTTCTGGTCGTAGCTGACGCGCACCATGAAGACCTCGCACTCGAGGTCGAAGTAGGCGCACGCCATCGACAGCGAGCTGCCCCACTGGCCGGCGCCGGTCTCGGTGGTCAGCCGCCGCACCCCGTCGAGCTTGCTGTAGTACGCCTGCGGGACGGCGGTGTTCGGCTTGTGGCTGCCGGCCGGGCTGACCCCCTCGTACTTGAAGTAGATCCGCGCCGGGGTGTCCAGGTCGCGTTCCAGCCGTTGGGCCCGGATCAGCGGGCTGGGCCGCCACTGCCGGTAGATGTCGAGCACCGGACCGGGGATGTCCACGTCCCGTTCGGTGGAGAACTCCTGCGCGATCAGCTCGGAGGCGAACAGCGGCGCCAGGTCGGCCGGCGTGATCGGCTCCCGGGTGCCGGGGTGCAGCATCGGCGGCAGCCCCTTGGGCAGGTCGGGAACCACGTTGTACCAGGTCGTCGGGATGTCACTCTCGGGCAGGACGAACTTCGTGGCGGTCATGGGCCTCTTCCGGTGAGGGGTCGGGCGGGTCAGGGACGGGCGGGGGCGGGCGCGGCGGGCTCCGGCACCGGCCGGGCCTCGGGCCGGATCCGCAGCGCGGCGAACGCGAGGACGCCGGCCAGCGGGGTCAGCAGCAGCAGGAGCAGCACGGGCCGGTGCCCGTGCGCCTGCCAGACGAAGCCCAGCCCCATTGGCACCACCAGCCGGGCGGAGCTGAGCACGAAACCGTTGAGCGCCATGAAGGCGCCGACCCGGCGTGGTTCGACGTGGTCGGCGATGTAGGTGGGCACCACCACCGAGGCGATGATCTCGCCGAGCGTCCAGACGACCGTGGACAGCAGCACGGCGGGCAGCGAGAACGCGAACACCAGCACCGCCATCCCGGCCGACCAGAGCAGGCCGGCGACGACGAGCAGGGTGCGGGTCGGGTACGCCTTGATCCGTTTCTCGATCAGCATGCCGGCGCCCACCACGACGATGCTGTTGATCGTGTAGACCGCGCCGACCACCGCCACCGACGAGTTCAGCACCCCGGTGACCGCCAGCGGCAGCGTGTACTCCAGCCCGATCAGCGGCGCCACGTAGCAGAACGAGAGCACCACCAGCACCGCGACGTCCAGGTCGCGCCGCAGCGCCGCCCGGCGCAGGCCGGACTTCGCCGGCGTTCCGGCCGCGTCGCGGCGGGTGTCGGCGGGCACGCTGAGCCGGATGGTGAGCGCCGCGAGCAGCCCGAGCAGGATGTTCCCGGCGAACATCAGGCCGTACGAGTACGCCGCGGCCAGGCCGCCCAGCAGCGGCCCGACGCCCATGCCGAGGTTGTTGGCGATGTAGCTGACCGTGTACGCGAACGGCCGTTGCTCCGGCTCGGCGAGGTCGGCGATCAGCGTGTTGGCCGCGGGCGCGAACATGCCCATGCCGACGAGCGCGACGAACAACAGCGCCGCGTAGGTCCACGGCGGGCCGTCCAGCACCGCCAGCCCGAGGTAGCCGACCGCGTTGAGCAGCAGGCTGGACACCAGCGCGGCCCGCCGTCCGGCACGGGCGCAGACCGGGCCGCTGAGCAGGCTCCCGGCGAGCAGGCCGGTGCTGCCGACCGAGATCAGCACACCCGCCTCGCCGGTGCTCAGCCCTCGGCTGCGCACCAGGTAGACCGCGAGCAGCGGGAAGACGAACATGCCCGCGCGGTTGATGAAGGAAGCGAGCACCAGCATCCGCAGCGGACGGGGCAGCGCCCGGAACCGGCTCAGCCACATGACGCCTCCCCGGCCGGTTCGGTACGTACCTGGAAGGCGTCCCGGATCGTCTTGAACCGGGCCCGGACGTCGTCGAAGTCCCGGCCCTCGCAGACGTACCAGCCGAGCACGTCGTTGGAGGCGGTCGGCGGGGCGAGCACGTCGCCGACGCCCTTCCACACGTCGGCGTCGAGGACCGAGTCCAGCGCCCGCAGCTCGTCGGCGGTGGTGATCGCGGTGATCCGGCCGTACCGGTCGGAGCACAGGTATTCGGTGCCGGTCTCCGCGCCCAGCACGGCGGCGGGCCGGTGCCCGGGGTCCAGTTCGAGCCGGCACCACTCGCCGGCCAGGTTGATGCCGCGCCCGGCCTCGATCGCCGGGACGATCGACCCGCCGCCGGCCCGGGCCGCCGCCTCGCCGAAGACCACCTCGCCGTCGTCGCGCAGGAAGAACTCCACGTGCGCGACACCGGTACGCATGCCGAAGCCGCGCAGCAGCTCCGCACTGGCGGTCAGGATGCGCCGTTCCGCGGGGGTCAGGTCGTGCTTGCGGGAGACCGTGCCGCCGGGCTCGTCGCGGAACTCCAGCACCGAGTACGTGTAGCGGGAGAGCTGCTCGAACACCACCTCGCCGTCGCGCAGCAGCGAGTCGACGTGGTACTCCGCGCCGCGGACGTACTCCTCGACCCGGTAGTCGTGGCGCGAGTCGGCCACGAGCGGCCACACCCGGGCCAGGTCGACGGCCGAGTCGACCCGGTGGGTGTCGCCGCAGGCCCAGCCGGCGTACGGCTTGACCACGACCGGCCAGCCCACCTCGGCGGCGAACTCGGCGACCGCGCCGATCGTGTCCGGGCGGCAGGAGCGGGCCACCGGCACGCCCAGCTCGACGGCGCGGCGGTGCATCACGTTCTTGTCCCGGAAGGCGAGTGCCTGCTCCGGGTCCAGGCCGGGGATGCCGTGGTCGCGCCGGCACCGCGCGGCGGTCAGCACGTCGCCCTCGAACAGCGGGAAGATCCGCTCGATCGGGCGGTCGGCGACGATCGCCGCGACCGCCGCCCGGACCGCCTCCGGGTCGTCCAGGTCGGCCCGGTGGCAGGACAGCCCGGCGGTCTCCGGCGCCGGCTGGCCGGTGGGCAGCAGCACCACGCTGTCCACGCCGAGGTCGGTGGCGGCAGCGACCACGCTGCGGAACTGGGCGGCGTAGCGGCCGGCCGCGGGCCGGTAGACGATCAGGATCGCGCGGTTCACGAGCGGCCCCCCGGGGTGCCGGCGGGGCTGAGCGGGGTCTCGACGGCGAACGCGGCGTCCCGGGTGTCCCGGTCCAGCACCGCCCGGTGGCGGGGCGCGGCGGTCAGCTCGCCGAGCACGGCGTCGAGGCGGTCCAGTGCCGCCTCCACCTCCGCCCGGCCGCCCGGATGGGCCGCCTCGACGGTGAGCAGCAGCCGCCGCCGGCCCAGGTCGGTGCGGACCAGGTGGCCCTGGCGCCAGTTCCAGCGCCGGGAGTGGGCCCGCCCGTCGTCGTCGGCGTAGACGATCTCGCCCGGTTCGGGCCGCTCCGGCGCATCAGGCGCGCCCAGCGGCAGGTACGTCTCGGTGCCGTCGGACGGCCGGACGGCGAGCGCGGCGACACCGTCCACCGCGCAGGAGGCGACCGGCAGCGCCGAGTCCAGCGAGACGGCGTTGCAGAGGTCCACGAGCGCGTTGATCCGGGGCAGCCGGTCACCCCGGGCCACCCGCCGGGCGATCGACTCGGCGGCGCACGGGAACCGGTTCGGGTTCACCGCCACCGCCCGGTACGCCGCCCGCCACCCGGCGATGCCCGGCAGTCCGGACACCCCGGCCTTGTCCAGGCCGGCCCGGTGCAGCGCGTCCTCGGCGGCGGTCAGCCGGTCCGCCACGGCCGGGTGGGCCGGGGCCACCTCGATCGCCGGCACGGCGAGCAGGCCGAGGACGTAGTCCGGCACGCTCGCCGTCACCCGGTCGTCGATCCGGACGGACAGCCGGTCGGCGCCGTCGCTGAGCTGGGTCATCGTCATCCCCGTCGGTTCGGTTCACACGGTCGCCCCGACCGTACGAAGCGGCGCCGCCACCGGTTGTGGCCAATCCCCGCCGATCCGGTGAGGCCAATCCGGCCCCGCACCCCGGTCCGCCGTGCCGGCCGCATCAGGCCACCCCGGCCGGCCGGCGGTCCCGGTAGGCGGCGGCGTCCCCGGCGACCACCCGCCCGCCCAGCAGCACCATCTCGATCGCCTCCGGCCGCCCCAGCACGGTGATGTCCCGCGCCGGGTCGCCGTCGGTGACCACCAGGTCGGCCAGCCGGCCCGGCTGCACCGTCCCGGCCTCGCCGCCGCGCCCGGCCAGCCGCGCGCCGTTGGCGGTGGCCCAGGTCAGCACCGTCGGCGCGGGGATGCCGGCCATGCTCACGTACGTCTCCAGTTCCTCGGCGTACCGGCCGTGCGGGGTCCAGGCGAACCCGAAGTCGTCACCGGCCACGATCGGGATGCCCATCTCCACCATCAGCGGCAGGATCCGCAGCGTGTTCTCCACCTCGGCCCGGAACTCCAGCGTCTCCAGGTATTCCGGGGTCTTGCCGTGCGCGGTGCCGGTGGTGAGCAGCCGGTGCGGCTGGTGCAGGCTCGGCACCACGAAGATGCCGCGCTCGGCGATCGCCTCCAGCGCCGCGTCGTCGGCGTACGTGGCGTGGTCGATCACGTCCACCCCGGCGGCGATGGCGTTGCGGATGCCGCCCAGCCCGCGCGAGTGCGCCCGGATCCGTACCCCCCGCTCGTGTGCGGCGCGGGCCGCGACCACCAGCTCCTCGGCGGTGAACAGCAGTTCGTGCGAGCGGCCGTTGGGGAACGTGTCGTCGCCGGTGGAGAACACCTTGATGATCTCGGCGCCCTGGGCGACCTCGGTGTCGACGTACTCGACCAGCTCCTCCGGGGTGTCGGCCAGCCGCATCAGGTCGGTGGGGATGCGCTGCTTGACCGCCGGATTGCGCCGCTGCGGCGGCCCGGAGACCATCAGGTCCCGGCTGCACGGCGTGATCCGGGGCCCGGGCAGCCGGCCGGCGTCGATCGCCCGGCGCAGCGCCATGTCGATGCCGGCCACCGAGCCGGCGCCGACGAACGCGGTGTAGCCCAGCCGCAGCATCGCCGCCGCGTTCGCCGCCGCGCCCAGCGTCACCTCCGGGATCGAGTACTTGAACAGCGTCTCCCGGCCGTCGAGCACGTTCAGGTAGGCGATGTGGGTGTGGCCGAGCGTCATGCCCGGCATCACGGTCCGCCCGTCCAGGTCCAGCACGTCGACGTCCGGGTCGTGCAGCGGGGCCTGCGCCTCGGGCAGCACCGCGACGATCCGCTCCCCGTCGAGCAGCACGCTGTGGTGCGGCCGGGACGCCACCCCCAGCCCTTCCTGGACGGTGGCGCGGTGCAGCAGCGTACGTCGGGACACGGCGGTCACTCCGGTTCTCCTCGAAGGGGCGGTCGGCGGTGGCCGAAGAGCAGCCAGACGATCTCCGCGCCGGGGCGGCGGACCACCCACCGCAGCGCGTGCCGGCGTACGCCGGGGGCGTTCGTCACCGCGAGGTCGGCGGCCCCGGCGGCGAGCAGTTCGGCGGCGTGCTGGGTGGACTCGGCGTCGAGCCACCGCATCGGACGGTCGCGCAGCGCGGGCGGGGCGAGGTCGGCGAAGATCCGCCGGACCTCCCAGAGCGCGGCCACAGTGACCTCGCCGTCGCCCCGGGGCGCGTCCCGTTCCCGGGCCGCGATGCCGTACTCCGGGGTGGCCTGCGCGAAGTAGGCGTCCAGGCGCAGGTCGCGGTGCCAGTGGAAGCGGGTGGCGCCCTGGTACGCGCTCGGTACCAGCGCCTGGTCGACGCGGCGTTCCACGAGCGCGCCGAGCACCTCGTCGAACGTGTCGCACAGCTCGATGCGCAGTCCGTGCCGCTCGGCCAGGAACGCGGCGGTCAGGTGACTGGACGTGCCGGCCGGGCCCAGCGTCGCCACCGCCGTGCCGGGGTGGCCCGCCCACCGGTCCACCACCGCCCGCCACCGCCGCCCGTACGCCCCGGCGAGCGGCCCGGGCAGCGGCTCGGCGGCGGTGGTGTCAGGTGTCGTAGCCACGCCTGCCCGCCATCCGCCGCGCCACCCGGGTCTCGTGGTCGTCGGCGACCCGCCGGTCCACGATCCGCGCGGCCTTCCAGCTCACGAACGCGCCGGTGCTGACGATCGGGTCCAGCCCGTCGCTCAGCTCGACCTCCACCGGCACGCCGAGCGTGGCGGCGGCCCGCCGGCGTACCCCGTCGGCCACCGCGGCCGGGTCGTCGACCAGGTTCTTGAGCAGCTCCAGCCGGACGGTGAGCCGGTCGCCGCCGGCCGGGTCGTGGTCGATCACCACCTGGTAGCCGGCCGAACCGGTGACGCCGGTGAGCACCGCGCTCTCGATCTGCCCGGCGGTACGCCGCTGCCCGCCCAGGTCGATGCGGTCGAGCGTCCGCCCGACGATCTGCACCAGGTCGCCGGGCATCTCGCAGTCGCAGTCCGACTCGCCGACCACCACGGCGTCGCCGGTGCGGTAGCGGATCAGCGGCTTCACGCCGTCGACCAGCATGGTCACCGTGAGCTCGCCGGTGCCGCGCGGGCCGTGCGACGCGCCGGTCTCCGGGTCGACCACCTCGACCAGGTAGTTGGTCTGGGACAGGTGCATCCGCTTGTTGCGGCAGGCAGTGGCGATCACGAACGCCTCCTGCGAGCCGTACAGGATGTTGTAGACGTCCGCGCCCCAGACCGACTCCAGGTTGCGCGCCAGTGCCGGCGTGCACATCTCGCCGGTGACGAACAGCAGCTTGACCCCGAAGTCCTCGCGCAGCCGGTAGCCGTGGTGCTCGGCGGCCTTGGCCAGCATCAGCGCCACGCCCGGCGTGCAGCAGATCACCTCCAGGTCCAGGTCCCGCATGAGCTGGAGGGCCTTGGCGAACCCGATCACCGGCGAGTACGGCCAGATCTTGGCGTTCATCGCGCCGGTGTTGCGGGCCACGTCGCCGAGCGTGTCGCCGAACGAGTGCACCTCGGTGGGGCCCATCAGCCCCACCCGGGGCGCGTGGTCGCCGAAGTGGTGGCGGAAGATCGACGCCCAGGACTCGGTGACGTGGGCGTTGCTGGCCACCACCTCGCGGCCGTCGCGGGGGCAGGGCGTGGCGGGGCCGGTCGTGCCGGTGGTCTCGTAGAAGAAGACGGCCTCGGCCAGCGGGCGGCTGAGCACGTCGAGCATCTCCTCGCGCAGGTGCGCCTTCGTGGTGAAGGGCAGCCGGTCGAGCGTGGCCGGGGTGACCGCGGTCAGGTCGATCCCGGCGAGGTGCCGGGCGTAGAACGGCGAGCCGCCGCTGACCTGGTCGAGCACCCGGCGCAGCTGCCGGTCCCGCCAGTCACCGAGCTGTGCGGCGGTGAGCGTGCGGTCGTAGAACGCGCGGTGCAGGCGCAGGTAGTCGGCGGCGAAGCCGGCCGCCGGGCCGGTGGTGGGAAGCCACATGGGTCGGGTCCTCTCGGAGTGCGTCAGTGCAGGCCGCCGTCGACGTCCAGCACGGAGGCGGTGACGTAGCTGCTGTCCGGGCCGGCCAGCCAGGCGACGGCGGCGGCGATCTCGGCCGGAGCGCCGAAGCGGCCGGCCGGGATGCGGGCCCGGTAGTCGTCCCGGCGGGCCGCCGGGATCCGGGCGGCCATCGGCGTCTCGACCAGGCCGGGAGCGACCGCGTTGACCCGGATGCGGTGCGCGGCCAGGGCCCGGCCGAGGCTGCGGGTGAGCGCGACGACAGCGCCCTTCGAAGCGCCGTACGCGGCGTCCGGGCTGCCGATCCGGCCACTGATCGAGGCGACGTTGACCACGGTGCCCGGACGTCCGGCGGCCACCAGCGCCCGGGCGTACGCGAGCGTGCCGAAGAACGTCGCGCCGAGGTTCGTGTCCAGCACCTCGGCGTACGTGCGCGGGTCGTAGTCGAGGAAGTCCCGGGCCGGGTAGACGCCGGCGTTGTTCACCAGCACGGCGGGCAGGCCGTGCCGCTCGTGCACGTCGTCCAGCAGCCGCTGCGCCTGTTCCGGCACGGCCAGGTCGGCGACGAGCGCCGCGTACGCGGACGGGTCGGCGGCCGGCTCCCGGTCGACGCTGAGCACCCGGTGCCCGGCCCGGGTCAGCGCCGCGGTGACGGCCCGGCCGATGCCGCCGGCCCCGCCGGTGACCACGGCGAGCGGGGGTACGAAGTCGGACATGATCCGTCTGCGCCGCTCAGCCGGCGGCCGGCAGCGCCGCCGGTACGCCGCGCAGGAAGTTGTCGAACAACCGCAGCCCGTCCTGGGTGGTCACGCTCTCCGGATGGAACTGCACCCCCTCGACGGCGAGCGTGCGGTGGCGCAGGCCCATCACGTAGCCGTCGTCGCCGGAGCGGGCGGTCACCTCCAGCGGGGGCGGCACCGGGTCGGCGACGATGAGCGAGTGGTACCGGGTGACCGTGAGCGGCGTCGGCGCCCCGGCGTAGACCCCGTGGCCGTCGTGCGTGACGTCGCTGGTCTTGCCGTGCATCAGGTGCCGGGCGACAGCGATGGTGCCGCCGTACGCCAGGCCGATCGCCTGGTGGCCGAGACAGACGCCGAGCAGCGGCACCCGGCCGGCGAACGCGTGGACCAGCTCGACGTGGCCGGAGTCGCCGGGGTGGCCGGGCCCGGGGCCGAGCACCACCGCGTCGGGGCGCAGCGCGGCGAGGTGCCGGGGACTGCGCGCGCGGGACCGGATCACCACCGTCCGCGCGCCGAGCGTACGCAGGTACTGGTCGATGATGTGGGTGAAGCTGTCGTACGCGTCGACGAGCAGGACCTTCACGGCAGCAGCTCCTCGCCGGTCAGGGCCCAGTAGGCGGCGCTCATCTTGGCCAGCGTCTCCCGCCACTCGGCGGCCGGTGTGGAGTCGGCGACCACCCCGGCGGACGCCTGGGTGTGGTAGCGGTGGCCGTCGTGCACGACGGTGCGGATGCAGAGCGCGAGCACCGCGAACCCGCGCACGTCGACCAGGCCGATGGCGCCCGCATAGATGCCCCGGGGCTCCGCCTCCAGCCCGTCGATGATCTCCATCGACCGCAGCTTCGGCGCGCCGGTCATGGTGCCGGCCGGGAACGCCGCCCTGACCGCGGCCCACACGTCGGCGCCGTCGTCGAGGCGGCCGGAGACGGTCGAGACCAGGTGGTGCACGTACGCGAACGGCTCGACGTCGAGCATCGCGTCCACCGACAGCGTGCCCGGCTCGCAGACCCGGCCGATGTCGTTGCGGCACAGGTCGACGAGCATGACGTGCTCGGCGCGCTCCTTCTCACTGGCCCGCAGCTCGGCCACCCGGCGGCGGTCGGTCAGCGGGTCGGCCGAGCGGGCGGCGGTGCCGGCGATCGGGCGCATCGACAGCCGGTCGCCGCAAAGGCGCAGGAACAGCTCCGGGCTGGCGCCGATCACGGTGCGCCCGGCCCAGGGCGCCAGGTACATGTACGGCGACGGGCTGCGGTGCCGCAGGCGCCGGTAGACGTCCAGCGGGGTGAGGGCGCTCTCCACCTCGATGCGGTGGCCGATCTGCACCTGGTAGCTGTCGCCGACCCGGATGTGCCGCAGGCACCGCCGCACCCGTTCGGCGAACGTCTCCTGGTCGACGGTGTCGCGTACCCGGGTCGGTGTGGGCGCGGGTGGCGGCGGCTGCTCGGTGGGCGTGCCGGTGAGCAGCCGCGTCACCGGCGGCGCCGGTTGCGGCGGCAGGTGCGGGCCGGTGGCGTGCAGCTGGTGCGCGGTCCCGGCGCGCAGGTCCCACCAGACCGTGTGCCGGAACAGCGTCAGCGCGCACCGGGGCAGGTCGTCGTCGGCCCGGTCGAGGGTCAGCTCGTCCATGTCGCGGGCGGCCTCGTAGGCCAGCGTGGTGAGGAAGCCGAAGGCGAACCGGTCGGCCGGCACCGACGTCTCGACGGTGAAGGCCCGCTGCACGGCGCGTACCACCGACCAGAGCTGCGCCGGGCCGGGCACGTGCCAGGCGGACGTGGTGTCGTGCCGCCGGGCCGGTGCGCCGAGGACCGTGGTGACCATCGCGCCCAGCGCGTCGCCGAGTGGTCCGGCGGCGGTCAGCTCGCACCTGTCGGCCAGGAACCGCAGCTCGGCGAGGCGGCCCCAGCCCACCGCCGCGGCCTGCCGGTCGGCGGCCGGCCCGTCCAGGCTTTCGAAGAGGTACGCGTCGTGTGTCGCATGGCTTTGTGTCAATGCGGTGTACAACGCGAGCGGATTGACCGACGGCAGTGTGATAGAGGTCACGGAAATGGGAATGTGGTCGGCCGGCGTCGTGCGTCCCGGCGTCTCCGAACGATGGTCTGCGGTTTCCGCGCCCACCGTGACCGACATTGAGGACACTGTGGAACCCCCCTTTGAGCAGCCCGAATGCCCCGACGTGGACCGGCTGGACCGCGATCGGTGACAGATCGGACTTCCCCGTTGAAAAGGACGCGCGGCACCCCCCGGGTTCGGCCGGGAATGGGTTGCGGTCCCGGGAAACACTTTCACCAAGTGCGGTTCCCGCTGTCCATACCACTTCGGAGACCGGGGAGAGGACCAATCGGTGTGGCATCTGAATCTGTCAATTGACGGTGACGCGCGTGAAACGTTGTCGACGCAGCTCCGCAACGCTCTGCGCGGCCGGATCACCGACGGCACGCTGCGTCCCGGGACGCGCGTCCCGTCGACCCGGCAGCTCGCGACGGACCTCGGCGTGTCCCGGACCGTGGTCGTCGAGGCGTACGAGCAGCTCTGCGCCGAGGGCTACCTGACCTCGCAGCGCGGCTCCGGCACCTCGGTCGCGGACTCCGCACACGCCGGCGTCGCCTCCGCGCTCACCGCCGACGAGACGCCCGAGCCCGAGGTGTGGGATCTGCGCGCGGGCGGCACCGACGTGTCGACGTTTCCGCGCCAGGACTGGATCCGCAGCGTCGGCGCGGTGCTGCGCTCGGCCGGGTCGCGGGAGCTGGGCTACGCCCCGCCGTCCGGCCTGCCGCCGGTCCGCCGCACGCTCGCCGGCTACCTCGGCCGGGTCCGGGGCGTGCGCGTCCGGCCGGAGCACCTGATGATCACCTCGGGCTTCGCCCAGGGGCTGGCGCTGCTCTGCCGGGTGCTGCGCGACCAGGGACACGAGGCGATCGGCGTGGAGGATCCGGGGCACCCGGGGGAGTGGGCGTTCATCGCCGACGCCGGGCTGCGGCCGGTGAGTGTGCCGGTGGACCGGGAGGGCGTCCGCGTCGACGAGCTGGCCGCCACCGGCCTACGGGCCGTGCTCACCACCCCGGCGAGCCAGTTCCCCACCGGTGCGCCGATGAGCCGGCGGCGCCGGGAGCAGCTGATCGACTGGGCGCGGGCGGTGGACGGGTACGTGGTCGAGGACGACTTCGACGCCGCGTTCGTGGCGCCGGCGCAGCGGATGCCCGCGTTGCAGAGCGTCGCGCCGGACCGGGTGGTCTACGCGGGCAGCGCCAGCAAGGTCCTCGCCCCGGCGCTGCGGCTCGGCTGGCTGGCCGCGCCGACCGCGCTGGCCGCCCCGATCGAGCGGGTCCGGGCCGGCTGGGACATCGGCTGCTCCGGGCTGGACCAGCTCGCCTTCGCCCGGCTCGTGGACACCGGCGCGTTCGACCGGCACCTGCGCCGGCTGCGGGCCGAGTTCCAGCGCCGCGGCCGGGCGGTACGCCAGCATGTCGCACGCCACCTGCCCGGCGTGGCGCCGCTCGACGCCAGCGGCGGCCTCCAGACGTACCTGGTGCTGCCCCGCTGGTGCGCGGAGGAGTCCATGGTGGCCGCGGCGCGGCGCCGGTCCGTGCTGGTGCGGGGCGGCCGGTTCTACGCCCTGCGCGCCGACGACCGGCCACCGGCGCTGGTCATCGGGTACGCCGGGGTGCGCGGTGCCGAGCTGGGCCGGGGGCTGGCCGGGGTCGCCGCCGCCTACCGCGACGTCACCGCGCGCCACGCGACACGTGTGGACGTGCGGCGGGCCGCCGAGTCCGACCGAAGGACCGGCTTGACAGCGTGATCAGCGCTTAGGTTAGCCTAACCTGCGTGACGAGCAGAACGGTGCGAGCCGACGGCTTGAGCGGCAGTGACCTGCGGCTGGGCTACCACGGCACGACAGTGGTGCACGACGCCGCCATCACGCTGCGGCCCGCAGCAGTGACCGCGTTGGTCGGCCCGAACGGCAGCGGCAAGTCGACGCTGCTGCGCGGGCTGGCCCGCCTGCACCCGCTGGAGCACGGCGAGATCGTGCTCGCCGACGGCACGCCCGCCCGGGCGCTGTCGGCCCGGGACTTCGCCCGCCGGGTGACGCTGCTCGCGCAGAGCCGCCCCACCCCCAGCGGGGTGACGGTGCGGGACGTGGTCGGCTACGGCCGGCACCCGTACCGGCAGCGGTGGCGCGCGAACGACCTCGACGGGCCGGCCGCGATCGACCGGGCCATGCGGGTGACGGGCGTCCACGCCATGGCCGGCCGCCCGGTCGACGAGCTGTCCGGCGGCGAGCTGCAACGGGTCTGGCTGGCCACCTGCCTGGCGCAGGACACCGCGATCCTGCTGCTGGACGAGCCGACCACGTTCCTGGACCTGCGCTACCAGGTGGAGATCCTCGACCTGATGCGCGAACTCGCCGACACCGCCGGCGTCGCCGTCGGTGTGGTGCTGCACGACCTCAACCAGGCCGCCGCCGTCGCCGACCAGGTCGTGCTCCTGCACGAAGGCCGGGTCCGCGGCGCCGGCACTCCACACGAGGTGTTCACCGAGGCGGCGCTCACCGAGGCGTACGGCATCCGCGTCGAGGTGACAGTCGACCCGCTCACCAACCTGCTCTCCACTCGTCCCGTCGGCCGGCACACGACCCGCGTCTCCGCCTGACCGACTCCTGCACACAGAAGAGAAACCGATGTTGCGTACCCGTCTGACCCTGCTCGCCGCCGCCGCGGCGGGCGCGCTGCTGATCGCCGGCTGCGGCACCACGGAGGAGACCCCCGCCGCACCGTCCCCCTCCGACGCCGCGTCCACCGGCCCGGTGACCGTCACCGACAGCCGGGGCAAGGCCATCACCCTCAAGAGCCCCGCCACCAAGGTCGTTGGCCTGGAGTGGGGCGAGGTGGAGATGCTCGTCGGCCTCGGCGTGATGCCGGTCGGCGTGGCCGACCCGAAGGGGTACGCCACCTGGGTGACCGCCGCCCCGCTCGACCCGGGCGTCAAGGACGTCGGCACCCGGGGTGAGCCGAGCGTCGACTCCATCGTCGCCCTTCAGCCGGACCTCGTGGTGATGGAGGCCGAGCGCGGCTCCGCCGTCGTCGCCCAGCTGGAGAAGTACGTCCCGGTGCTGGTCACCAAGGGCAGCGACGCCTCCGACAACATCGGCCGGATGCGCGCGGACCTGAAGATGATCGCCACCGCGACCGGCCGTACCGCGCAGGCGGACAAGCTGCTCGCCGACTTCGACGCCGCGCTCGCCGACGGCAAGAAGAAGATCGCCGACGCCGGGGTGGCCGGCAAGCAGTTCGCCATCGCCGACGGCTGGAAGGAGGGCAGCACCGTCTCGATCCGGATGTTCGGCCAGGGCGCGCTCGTGTCCCAGCTCGGCATCCAGCTCGGCCTCAAGAACGCCTGGACCGGTAAGACCGACGAGATGTGGGGCCTCGGCCAGACCGACGTCGAGGGCATGAACGTCCTCAAGAGCCAGGACCTGCACTTCTTCTACAACGCCTCGGACGGCACCGACGTGTTCGCCGACGGCCTCGCCGGCAACGCGATCTGGCGCTCCCTGCCGTTCGTGCAGCAGAACAAGCTGCACAAGATGCCCAACGGCATCTGGACGTTCGGCGGCACGCTGTCCGCCAAGCAGTACATCGACGAGCTCGTGAAGGTCTACACGGCTTGAGCGCGATGACCGCCCCCGCCCCGCCGGGGCCGGCCACCCGGCCGGCCCCGGCCGGGCCGCCGCCCGCCCGGCGCAGCCGGGTCGCCGGCGCGTTCACCCTCGCCGCGGCGCTGCTGGTCACGATCACCGCGGTGCACCTCACCCAGGGCACGTCGTCGGTGGGGGCGCTGGACCTGCTCCGGCTGATCACCGGTGGTGACGACGAGACCGCCCGGATCCTTGTCGCCTCCCGCCTGCCCCGGCTGCTCACCGGGCTGGCCGTCGGTGTCGCGCTCGGTTTCGCCGGCGCCGCGTTGCAGTCGACCACCCGCAACCCGCTCGCCTCGCCGGACACGCTCGCCGTCAACGCGGGCGCGCACCTGGCGATCGTCGCCACCGCCGCGTTCGGGATCGCGCTGCCGGCGCTGCCCGCGGGCGGGCTGGCGTTCTGCGGCGGCCTCGCCGCCGCCTCCCTGGTCATGCTGCTCTCGGCCGGCGGCCAGGCCGCCACGACCCGGCTCATCCTCGCCGGCTCGGCCACCGCGATGGCGCTGGCCTCGCTGACCATGCTGCTCCTGCTGCTGTTCGAGCAGTCCACCATCGGCCTGTTCGCCTGGGGCAACGGCTCGCTCGTGCAGGGCGACCTGGTCGCGTTCACCCAGCTCGCTCCCGTGATCGGGGTCGCGGCGCTGCTGCTGGTGGCGCTCGGGCACCGGCTGGACCTGCTCGCCCTCGGCGACGACACCGCCACCGTGCTCGGGCTCAACGTACGCCGTACCCGGCTCTGGGTGGTGCTGCTCGCCGTGCTGCTCTCCGCCGCGGCGGTCACCCTCGCCGGGCCGATCGGCTTCGTCGGCCTCGGTGCTCCGGTGATCGTCCGGCTGCTCGGCCGGTGGGTGCCCGAGGTCCACCGGCACCGCATCCTGATGCCGCTGGCCGGCATCGTCGGCGTCCTCATCGTGCTCGGCTCCGACGTGCTGCTGCGCGCCGTGCTCGGCGGGCAGGCCGGTGTCGACGTGCCGACCGGCGTGGTGACCACGCTCTTCGGCGCGGTGCTGCTGATCTGGCTGGCCCGCCGCCACCGCGACGCCGGACCGACCCGGCAGGCGCCGGGCGGCCACGCGGCAGTCCGCTCCCGCGGCTTCGTCGCGGCCGTCGTCGCGGTCTGCGCGGTCGTCGTCACCGCCGCGCTGGTGCTCGGCATGCTGGCCGGGGACACCTGGGTGCTGATCGGCGACATCGTCAACTGGGTGCAGGGCCGCACCGGCCCGGCGTACACCTTCGTGCTGGACGCCCGCTGGCCGCGGGTCGCCGCGGCGCTGCTGGCCGGCGCCGCGCTGGCCCTGGCCGGCACCACGGTGCAGGCGGTGTGCCGCAACCCGCTCGCCGAACCGGGCATCCTCGGCATCACCGGCGGCGCCGGCATCGGCGCGGTGTCGCTGCTGACGTTCGCGCCGATGGCCGGCGTGCTCGCCCTGTCCGGCGCCGCCGGTCTCGGCGCGGTCGCCGCGTTCGCGCTGGTCTACGGCCTGGCGCGGCGGCACGGCCTCAACTCCGACCGGCTGGTGCTGATCGGGTTCGCGGTCTGGCAGGGCGGTACGGCGATCATCACGTTCATCGTGGTGTCGTCCGATCCGTGGAACACCGGCAAGGCGCTGACCTGGCTGTCCGGCTCCACGTACGGGCGTACCGCCCCGCAGGTGCTGCCGGTGGCGATCGCGCTGCTGATCGCGCTGCCGCTGGTGGCCGCCGTACGCCGCGAGCTGGACCTGCTCGCGCTCGACGACGACACGCCCCGGGTGCTCGGCATCCGGCTGGAACGCGCCCGGCTGGTCGCGCTCGGCCTGGCGGCGCTGCTCACCGCCACCGCCGTGTCGGCGGTCGGCGTGATCGGCTTCGTCGGCCTGGTCGCGCCGCACGCCGCCCGGGCGCTCGTCGGCGGGCGGCACACCCGCGTCCTGCCGGTCGCGGTGCTGCTCGGCGCCACCCTGGTCAGCCTCGCCGACACGCTCGGCCGCAGCGTGATCGCACCCGCCCAGATCCCCGCCGGTCTGGTCACCGCCATGATCGGCACCCCGTACTTCGTCTGGTTGCTGTGGCGTTCCCGCGCCGCGGCCGCTGCCCGTTAGCCCGTTCACCGACGCGCCGCCCGGCGGCCGTGAGAGGAATGACGCATGACCAGCACCCTGGCCGTCGCGCCCTGGCGAGTCTTCTCCGTGGAGGTCCGTGCCCTGCGCCGGCTCGGCCCGTCCTTTCTGCGGGTGACGCTCACCGGCCCGGATCTGGACCGGTTCGCCGACAACGGGTACGACCAGCGGATCAAGCTGGCCCTGCCGCGGGTCGACGGGGCGCCGGGGGAGCTGCCCGACGGGCCCGACTGGTTCCCGCGGTGGCGTGAGCTGCCGGACGGGCTGCGCAGCCCGATCCGTACCTACACGGTCCGGGCGGTCCGGCCGGAGGCGTACGAGGTGGACGTGGACATGGCGTTGCACGGCGACGGCGGCCCGGCCACCCGGTGGGCGCGGCGGGCCCGCCCCGGCGACCGGATCGCCGTGGTCGGCCCGGACGCCGGGTGGGACGGCCCGCACGGCGGGGTCGAGTTCCAGCCTCCGGCCGGCGCGACGCTGCTGCTCGCCGGTGACGAGACCGCCGCACCGGCGATCTGCGCGATCCTGGAGCGGCTGCCCGCCGACGCGCGCGGGCACGCGCTGGTGGAGGTGCCGGAGACCGGCGACGAGCTGCCCTGCGCGGCGCCGGCCGGCGTCACCGTGACCTGGCTGCCCCGCGACGGCGCCCCGCACGGCAGCCGGCTCACTCCGGCCGTGACGAGCCTGGGCGACCGGCTGGTGCCCGTACCGGCCGAGCCGGCCGCCGTGCCGCTGGCCGAGGTGGACGTGGACCGGGACATCCTCTGGGAGGTGCCGGAGCGGCCCGACGGCGCGGCGCTCTACGCCTGGCTGGCCGGGGAGGCGGCGGTCATCCGTGGCCTGCGCCGCCACCTGGTCACCGAGCGGGGCATGGACCGGTGCGCGGTGGCGTTCATGGGCTACTGGCGGGCCGGCCGCGCGGAGAACTGATCGTCCCTACCGCCGACGAAGCGGGCCGGCGCATCGCGCCGGCCCGCTTTCTGTCGTGCCCTCAGTCGCGCGGCGCGTACGGGGCGAGCGGGTTGACCAGGGTGCCGGCGAACTGCAACGCGGCCGACGGGTCGGACAGGTCCACCATCTGCTGGTTGTTGCGCAGCTGGAGCCGGTTGAGGCAGGACAGCGTGAACTCCGGCGCGAACAGGTCGTGCCGGCGCATCCGGTCGGCCAGGTGCGGCACCGTTGCGGCGTAGCCGGTGGCGGATTCGGCCACCGTGCGCCAGAACGCGTCCTGCTCCAGCACGCCCTGGGTGTGCAGGGCGGCGCTCAGGTGCCGCAGGAAGCAGTCGAACACGTCGGTGAAGATGGACAGGATCTTCTCGTCCTCCGGGACGGCGGCCCGGATCCGCCGCACCCGCTCCGGCAGGTCCGCGTCCGGGTCCATCACCACGATCTCCTCGGCGATGTCCTTGAACACGACCCGTTCCACCACGCCGCCGTCGAGCACCAGGATGACGTTCTCGCCGTGCGGCATGAACGCCAGGTCGTGGGCGTACAGGCTGTGCAGCAGCGGTACCAGGTAGGCGTCCAGGTAGCGGCGCAACCAGTCGGCCGGGGCCAGCCCGGACTCGTCGATCAGCGCGGCCGCGAGCGACCGGCCGTCGGAGTCCAGGTGCAGCAGCGAGGCCATGGTGGCCAGTCGGCGCCCGGGTTCCAGTCCGGGCACCGGGCTCTCCCGCCACAGCGCCGCCAGCATCTTCCGGTACGGGGAGTACCTGTCGGTCGCCGCCTCGTACTGCCGGTGCCGGTAACCGATCGCGGCCCGCTCCCGGATGATCGACAGGCCGGTGCGCTTGAGCACCGGGTCGCCCTCGATCAGCCCGGCCAGCCAGTCGTTGATGGCGGGCGTCGCCTCCATGTACGCGGCGGACAGCCCGCGCATGAAGCCCATGTTCAACACCGACAGCGCGGTCTTGACGTAGTGCTTGGCCGGGTCGGTGACGTTGAAGAAGGTGCGGATGGACTGCTGCGCGAGGTACTCGTCCGGCCCTTCGCCGAGGCAGACCAGCCGGCGCCGGGCCACCTCACCGGCGAACGTGACGGCCAGCTTGTTCCACCACTGCCACGGGTGCACCGGGATGAACAGGTAGTCGGCCGGGTCCAGGCCCAGCCCGGTGAGCGTGGCGGTGAACCCGGCCAGCGCCTCCTCGCCCAGCTCGGCCCGGACCAGCGTGTCGTAGTCCAGGTCGTCGGCGCAGGTGAACGTGGTGTGGTCGCGGTGCGCGGCGAGCCAGAGCAGCCGTACCGGCGCGGCGGCCTCCGGGGCGTACGCGTGGTACTCGTGCACGCCGAAGCCGATGCGGCCGTTGTTGGCGACGAAGCAGGGATGCCCCTCGGTCATGCCGGTCTCGATCGCCTGGAAGCCGGCGGCGGCCAGCTCGGCGGCGCTCAGCGCGGGCTTGGCGAGCTTGTACGCGGTCCCGGCGAGGGTGGAGGTGATCTCCTCCAGGTAGACCGGCAGGATCGCGTCGGTGAGGCCGAGCGCACCGCGCAGCTCCACGCAGAGGTCCACGGCGTCGGGCGGCAGCTCCGCGCCCTCGCGGCGGCGCACGATGCTGTCCGCGTCGACCTGCCAGTGGTCCAGCGCCAGCCGCTGCGCGGCGAACCGGTACTCGACGGTGCCGTCGTCGCTGCGGACCAGCCACCGCCCGGGGCCGTCGGCCTCGGGGCTGATCAGGCGCTCGTGGGTGAACTCGGCGAGCGCCTTGCGCACCAGCAGCCGGTTCGCAGTCGCCCACGCCTCGGGGGTCAGATGGTCCACGGACGCGCTGGCGTTCACGCCGGTGCCCCTTCCTCGGTGACGGGCGCGCCGGTGGCGGCCCGGAACTGGTCCCGGGTGCAGACGCTCAGCAGCGCCTCCTTCTCGGGCTTGCGGATCGGGCCGACGACGGTGAACCCGACCGCGGCGTTGAGCGCGTGCACGGCGGTGTTGCGCACGTCCGGCTCCACCACCACCCGGCGGGCCGCCGGGTCGGCGAACAGCCAGGCCATCACGGTGGTGATGACGGCACGGGTGAAGCCGTGCACCGGTGCGTCGGCCGGTGCGCAGAGGAAGTGCATGCCCACGTCGCCGGGCTCCGGGTCGTAGAGACCGGCCAGCTCGACGTGGGCCGGGTCGTACCGCTCGGCCAGGAACGCCGGGGTGCCGCGCCACGATCCCAGGTACGCGTCGTGGTGCGGGTGGTCGGCGATGCGCCGGTACTCGGCGGCGACGGCGGCCACGTCGGCGTCCTGCATCAGCCAGAACGCGGACTTGGGATGGGTGACCCAGCGGTGCAGCAGCGCGGCGTCGGCGCCCGGGTCCAGCGGGCGCAGCGTGAACTCGCCCAACGCGTCGTCGACGCGGGTGAACACGGTCATGCCGGGCTGGCTGGGCATGCGCTCGCGGCCCTCGCTTCGCTCGGTGCGCTCGCTCATGCCGGGCTGGCTGGGCATGCGCTCGCGGCCCTCGCTTCGCTCGGTGCGCTCGCTCATGCCGGCATCCCGGCGGGCGCGCCGAACTCCTGGAACGCGATCGCCTTCTCGATCGGGTAGTGCTCCCGGCCGGTCATCTCCCGGATCAGCCACGAGTTGCGGTACGGGCCCATGCCCAGGTCGGGCGAGGTGATGCTGTGCGTGTGGGTGCCGCCGTTCTGGAGGAACACGCCCCGGCCGGTGTGGTCGATGCTGTAGTTGCGGGCCACGTCGAAGCGGCCGTGCGCGTCGAAGCGGAGCCGGTCGCGCACCGGCGTGAGGAACTCCGGCACCCGGTAGTGGTAGCCGGTGGCCAGCACCAGCCCCGCGGTGTCGAGCGTGAACGCGCGGTCCTGCTCGGTGTGGCGCAGCCCGAGCCGGTAGCGGCCGCCGGCGTACGCCGCCTCGACCAGCTCGGTGTTGGTCAGCAGCCGGGTCGGCGCCGGGCCGTGCAGGCTCTTGGCGTACAGCAGGTCGTAGATGTCGTTGATCAGATCGGCGTTGATGCCCTTGAACAGCGGCTTCTGCGCGGCCTCCAACGCGTAGCGGGTCGGCTCGGGCAGCGCGTGGAAGTAGTCCACGTAGTCCGGCGAGGTCATCTCCAGCGTAAGCTTCGTGTACTCCAGTGGGAAGAACCGGGGCGAGCGGGTCACCCAGGTGAGCTGGTAGCCGTACGTGTCGATGTCGCCGAGCAGGTCGTGGTAGATCTCGGCGGCGCTCTGGCCGCTGCCGACGACGGTGATGCTGTCCTTCGCCCGCAGCGCGTCCCGGTGCTCCAGGTAACGCGAGTTGTGGATCAGGTCACCGCCCAGCCCGGCGCAGGCCGGCGGCAGGTACGGCGGCGTGCCGGTGCCGAGCACGAGGTGCCGGGCCCGGTGCGTGACCGGCCCGTCCGGCGTGTCCGCGTGCACCACGTACCGGTCGTCGGTCTCGTCGTACTCGACGGCGGTGACGTTGTGCCGGAAGCGCAGGTTCGGCAGCTTGGCGGCGGCCCAGCGGCAGTAGTCGTTGTACTCGGCGCGCAGCGGGAAGAAGCTCTCCCGGATGTAGAACGGGTAGAGCCGGCCGGTCTCCTTGAGGTAGCTGAGGAACGAGTACGGCGAGGTGGGGTCCGCGAGGGTGACCAGGTCGGCGATGAAGGGCGTCTGGAGCCGGGTGGATTCGAGCAGCATGCCGGGATGCCAGTCGAAGCTGTCGCGGGCCTCCAGGAACAGGCCGTCGAGGTCGTCGATCGGCGCGGTGAGGCAGGCCAGGCCGAGGTTGTAGGGGCCCAGCCCGACGGCGATGAAGTCGTGGGTCGACATGTTCTCGTTCTCCTCGACGGGGTCAGACCGGGCAGGACAGCTCGGCGGCGGCCGCGGTCCGGGCGTACCAGGCGGCGTGGTCGGCGATGAGGTCCAGCACGTGGGCGATGTCGTCCACCGTGGTCTCGGGGTTGAGCAGGGTGAGCTTGAGGTGGTGGGCGCCGTCGACCTTGGTGCCGGCGACCAGGGCCGCGCCGGAGGCGGCGAGCGCGTCGCGGGCGTGCAGGTTGGCCTCGTCGATCAGGCCGGGGGTGAGACCGGGCGCCCGATACCGGAAGACCACGGTGCTCAGCTGCGACGGCGCGGCCACCTCGAAGCGCGGGTCGGCGTCGAGCCGCCGCCACGCCTGCGCCGCGAGGTCGACGACCTGGTCGAACAGCGCGCCGATCGCGTCCGGTCCCATGATCCGCAGGGTCAGCCAGAGTTTGCACGCGTCGAACCGGCGGGTGGTCTGGATGCTCTTGTCGACCTGGTTCGGGATGCCCTGCTCGACCGCGCGGGCCGGGTTGAGGTAGTCGGCGTGCCAGGTGGCGTGGCGCAGCACCCGGCCGTCGCGGACCAGCAGCGCGCTGGAGCTGACCGGCTGGAAGAACGACTTGTGGTAGTCGACGGTCACCGACGCCGCCCGTTCGATGCCGTCGAGCAGGTGCCGGCGGGTGGGGGAGACCAGCAGTCCGCAGCCGTACGCGGCGTCGACGTGCAGCCAGACGCCCGCGGCGGCGCAGATGTCGGCGATCTCCGGCAACGGGTCGACGGTGCCGAAGTCGGTGGTGCCGGCGGTGGCGACGACGGCCATCACCACCTGACCGTCGCGGTGGCAGCGGTCGATCGCGCGGGCCAGCTCGTCGGTGCGCATCCGGCGGCCGGCGTCGGTGGGCACGGTGAGCACCGCGTCGGCGGCCAGGCCGAGCAGCTTGGCGGCCTTCTGCACACTGAAGTGCCCGGCCGCGGAGGTGAGGATGCGCAGCCGGGAGAGCACCTGGGGCCGGTCCGGCCGGGTGGCGGCGCCACCGACCACCGTGCGGTACGCCTCCTCGCGCGCGAGCAGCATCGCCTGGAGGTTCGACTGGGTGCCGCCGCTGGTGAACACCCCGTCGGCGGTCGGCCCCAGTCCGATGCGCCCGGCCGTCCACTCGATCAGGCGCCGCTCCATCAGCGTCGCGCCGGCGCTCTGGTCCCAGGTGTCCAGCGAGGAGTTGACCGCGCTGAGCACCGCCTCGCCGAGTAGCGCCGGGATGACCACCGGGCAGTTCAGGTGGGCCAGGTAGCGGGGGTGGTGGAAGTAAACCGCGTCACGCAGCCACACGTCGTGCAGTTCGTCCAGGGCGGCGTCGGTGTCGCCCAGCGGCCGGTCGAGGTCGATGGCGTCGATGAGCGGCGCCAGCTCGCCGGGCGTGACGCCGGTGAACGGCCGGTCCGCCTCGCCCACCCGGCGGGCCACCCGGTCGACGCCGCGCGCCAGCACGTCCCGGTACCGTCCGAGCGAGCCGGCGTTGAACAGGTGGCCGCGTGCCGCGGCGGCGGCGCGGCCGGTGTCGGCGGGCGCGGCGCCGGTCGGGCTCCCGATCGAACTCATGCGACTTCCCAGCGGTCGTACGGACAGGATGCGCGGCGACAGCCGCGGCGATCAGGTTAGGTTAGGGTGCCCTAACTATCAAGCACGAACCGGGGTGCCCTGGTCCCACATGTACCGCCGATTGGCGCCCCGCACGCGTCGCGGTAAGGTCGCCCTCGGTTAGGGGAGGTTATCCTAAGTTGACTGTCGAACGGAACCGTTGCCCGGCGCGCCGAGGCGGCGCGGGACGATGACACGCGTCGATCGAGACAGGTGGGGTGTGCCCCGGTTGTGGGCCGCCGACGCCGACGCGCTGGCGCGTCTGCAGGGGCGCGTCGCCGCGCTGGACCGGGCCTGGCAGATCAGCGTCGAACGATGGCGGGCCGAGGGCCGCCTGGCCGCCCACATCGGCCCGGCGGAGCTGGCGTGGGACCGGTTCGCCCGCCGCGTACGGCTGGACGACACCGCCCGGTGCTGCTACGAACGGCTGGACCCGGACACCCGGCGGTGGGTCGAGGCGTACGTCGACGGGGTGAACTCCGGACTCGCCGAGGGCGCCGCCGGCGCGCCGGAGTTCGCCGCCACCGGTACCGGGCCCGAACCGTGGCAGCCCTGGTCGCCGCTCGGCGTCTTCCTCGTCCAGCACGTGCTCTTCTCCACCTTCCCGAACAAGCTCTGGTACGCGCACGTGGCCCGGACGCTCGGCCCCGGCGCGGCCGGGCTGTTCGCGGTCGAGGGACCGGCGTCCTCGGGCAGCAACGCCTGGGCGCTGCCCGCCGACCCGGCCACCGGGCGCGGCCCGGTGATCGCCGGTGACCCGCACCGGCTGCTCGAACTCCCCGGCGTCTACCAGCAGGTCCGGCTGGCCTGCCCGGAGTTCGACGTGGTCGGCCTCGCCTTCCCCGGCGTGCCGGGCGTGCCGCACTTCGGCCACACCGGTCACGTGGCCTGGGCCGTCACCAACGCGATGGCCGACTACCAGGACCTCTACCGCGAACGACTGCGCCGCGACGGCGACCGGGTGCTGGTGCGCGACGCCGACGGCTGGACGCCCGCCGCACGCCACGTCGAGGAGATCGAGGTCCGCGGCGGCGCCCCGGAGACGGTCGAGGTGATCGAGACGCCACGCGGGCCGGTGATCGACCACGACCGGCTCACCGGCGAGGCGATCGCGCTGCGCACCCCGAGCCGGGTCGAGGCCCGCCTCGGCTTCGAGGCGTTGCTGCCGCTGCTGCGCGCGCGGCGTACCGGTGACGTCGCCGACGCGCTGCGTCACTGGGTCGAGCCGGTCAACAGCGTGCTCGCCGCCGACACCGACGGCGGCGTCCGCCGCCTGGTCGCCGGCCTGGTCCCGGTACGCGACGAGCGGTGCCGCCGGGAACCCGTGCCCGCCTGGGAGCCGCGGTACCGGTGGCGGGGCGACTACCTGCCGCTGGTCGACGAGCCGGTCGACGGCGTGGCGGTCTGCGCCAACGACCGGCGCGACGACGTCGCAGCGCACGGTGCCGACTTCGCCCCGCCGCACCGGGCCCGCCGGATCCGGGCACTGCTCGCCGAGGGCGCCGGTCCGTCCACCGTGCACACCGACGACCGGCTCCCGGCCGGCCCGCTGTACCGGCTGCTCGACCGGCTGGACCCGGACCGGCTCGGCGAACCCGCTCGCGCGCTGCTGCTGCGGCTGCGCGGATGGGACCGGGTGATGGCGGCCGGCTCGGCCGAGGCCGGCGCGTACGCGGCCTGGCGGGCGGCGCTGGCCCGGCGGTTGCGCGTACACCCGAGGTTGCGCGCCCTCGACGAGCCGTGCGGATTCGACGAGCTGTTCGCCCCCTGGACCGGCCCGGCGGCCCGGATCGGCCTGGCGCTGGACAACCTGGCGGCCCACCTCGGCGCCGACCTCGTGGAACCGGCCGCCGAGGCGCTGGCCGAGGTGGCCGCCGGTCCGGCGCCCGGCGAGTGGGGCGGCCGGCACCTGCTGCACCCGGTGCACCTCGGCGTCGCGTCGGCGGTCACCGACGCGGTGGCAGCGATGCGGCAGCGGGTGGCGCTGGCCGGTGACACCGACTGCGTGCTGGCTACCTCAAGCGTGCCGGGGGTCTCCGACGCCTGCTGGCGCGGCCCGGTGGCCCGCTACGTCTGGGATCTGACCGACCGGGCGGCCAGCCGCTGGATCGTGCCGTTCGGTGCCTCCGGGCGCCCCGGCGATCCGCACTTCGCCGACCAGCTGGCCCACTGGGCCGCCGGGACGCTGATCCCGGTGCCGGCCGGTCCCCTGCCGGAGGACGAGACCATGTGATCCACCTGGAGCGGATCCCCGGCCTCGGCGAGCCGGCGCTGGAGCCGGTACGCCCCCGCCCGCGTCACGGTCCGGCGCGGAGCCGGCCGGCCAGGTACCGCACCGTCTCGGCGTACGCCGGATCGTCCTCGGACGGAAGGTGACCCTTGATCGGCGGCGGGACGCTGTCCCAGGGCGGGGCGACCAGGCTCTCCGGATCCCGGAGCCGGCGGTCCACTGTCGCCTCCGGGCCCGTGACGCGGGCCGGCTCGCCCGGGCGGTGCGGGGAGAAGATCCATCCGCCCAGCGCGTCGGTGTCCCGCCACAGGTTGCGCCACCGCCACCCGACCCGGCCGCCGATCCCGCGCAGCATGTCGTCGCCGACGTAGGCGGGGAACAGCCGGGCGTAGAGCCGGCGCAGCGGTGAGCTGTAGGTGAGCAGGGCGACCCGCGCGCTGATCTCCGCCGGCAGTTGCAGGACGGTGGCGGCGACGAGCACCGAGCCGTGGCTGTAGCCGGACAGCAGCACCCCGTTGCCGCTGCGGACCAGGTACGTGATGCGCCGGGCCAGCTCCGGCACGGCCCGCTCGGCGTAGCAGGGCGGCGCGAACGGGTGCGCGGACCGGGGCCAGAACGTGGCGAGGTCGAAGAGCACGCCGACGTGGCGGCGGAACCCGGGGCTGCGGTAGGCGAAGATCCCGGCGAGCACCAGGGCCAGCACCGCCGCCGAGATGGCCACCCCACCCACCTCGATGCCGAACATGACCAGCTCGGCCGGGACGTGCGTACGGCGTTCCAGGGCCTCGCCCGGCTCCGGACTGACCAGCGCCATCGCGGTGGTCGCCGCGCCCGCGCCGGCCACGACGGCGAACAGCACCGCCAGCGGCACCAGCAGGTCGGTGAACCGGGCCCGGACGATCATCGTCCGGACCTGCCGCTGCCGGGGCGCCGCCTCGGCCGGCGGCGCCGGGAAGTCGCGCTCGACGATCGCCTGGGCGGCCCGGATCCGGCCGCGCCGGGACACCAGCGCCACCACGGCGGCGGCCACCAGCGTGACCAGCAACGCCCGGAAGAAGCCGTAGATCGCCCAGGTGTACGCCCGGGCCGGGCCCGGGATGTCGTCCGCCGGAAACATGCCCCGGTCCAGCAGGTCGGCGGTGCGCTGGACCAGTTCGGCGGAGTACGCGACGGCGAGCCCACCCGCCGTCGCCGCGACCACGAGCGCGCCGAGCCCGTTCGGCGGCTGGTGGCCGCGTACCCGCGGCCGGTGCCAGATCAGCACGGCGCCCAGGCCGCCGAGCAGGACCGCGTGCGTGACCAGCAGCCAGGTGAGGATCGAGCCGTAGCCGGGCAGGCCCCCGCCGGTACGCCACCGGGCCGGGGCGAACAGCAGGTGCCCGGCCACCGCGACGGTGAGCCCGACCGCCGTGGCACGCAGTGCCCGGGCGGCCCGGTCGCGTCGCGGGTCGGCGGGCGCCCGGTCGACCAGCGGCGGAACGCAGACCAGGACCACGCAGGCGAGCAGGACCGCGCCGGTGACCGCCAGCAGCGCCGCCACGGTGGGCGGGACGCCCTGCGCGGCCCGGGCGGCGAGGAGACAGCCGTCGAGGGTGGCGAAGGCCGCCGCGATGTGGATCGAGCGCAGCCGGCCCATCAACGGCTCGGTGTCCCACTGGCCGACAGTGCTCAGCGGCGGCTCGGCGGACGCCCGCTCCGGCGCCCGGAACGCGGTGAACGAGCGACCCGGACGCCGGGCGCCCCACCAGACCAGGCTCACCGCGGCGGCCGGCACCAGCGCCAGCAGCACGAGCCGCAGCCCCACCGGCCGCCCGCCCATCCAGGACAGCCACTCGCGGTCGGCGATGCAGGCCGGGACGGACAGGCATTGCCAGGCCACCAGGTCGAGCGCCACCCCGGCGCCGGCGAGCACGTACAGCGCGGTCAGGCTCAACCCGAGCACCCGGCACAGCGCCCGCACCACCGCGCCGCCGACCGCGTCCCCCGGCCGCATCCAGACGGCCACGTTGATCAGCATGAAGGGCATCAGGAACAGCAGCGACAGGGTACGCAGCGCGGTGCCCGACGGCAGGTCGTTCCACTGGTACGCCTCCAGCGTCACGGCGCTCGCCCCGTGCTCGTCGGCGTGCCCGGGGCGGGGACGGTAGAAGCCGGCGCTGCGGTCTCCGGCGACCTGCCGGACCAGCGGCCGGCCCAGCACCTCGGCGGCGCCGCCCGCCGAGACGCCGTGCACCCGCAGCTCCACCACCTCGCCCGGCGGGGTCTGTGCTCGCCCTGGTCCAGCCGTCATCGACCCTCCGCGACGTCCCGGCCGCCCACGCCGCCTGCACGGCCCGCCCCTCGGGTGGCGCAGCCGCCTACCCCGCCGGGCCGGGGGCAAACACCCGCGGGCCGGGCGGGCGGCCCGTTCGGAGCCGTGCCGCCCGGGGTAACCGCCGGCGGACGTCGGAGGAGGAGAGCCCGCACAGCCGGCCACGTGGGCTGGACCGAGTACCGGCTGCCGCCGGTCGACGTCCGCCGGTGGGTGAACTCCGTGCCGCTGACGCCGCAGGACCTGCGCGGGCGGGTGGTCCTGGTCGAGGCCGCCACGCCCGCGCCCGCCCTGCCGCCGGTCACCCCGGAGGTGACCGCGTTCGTGACCGACCCGCAGCCCACGTACGCCGGGATCACCCCGGTCTTCACGTTCGGTCCCTGACCCGACCCGAGAGGACAATCCGTGGCCGTCAGGACCATGACGCCGGGCCGCCTTCCGGTCGCTGCGCCGACCGTCGGCGGACGCGGCCGGGCGGGGGTGCCCGCCCGGCCGCGTCCGGCCGTCCGGTGTCAGACCTCGGTCAGCCGGACCGCGTCGGCGATGACCAGGCCGGCGGCGGAGGTCCACCGGCTGACCGCGACGCGGTTGGCGTCCCCGGCCGGGAGCGTGAACGTGCCGAGCGAGCGCCACTGCCCGCCGGTCGCCCGCTGGTCGACCACGACCGTCCGGTTGCCGGTGGTCGTGGCGACGATGTACGGCGTGGCCGCGTTGTAGCCCGCGTTCGCCGGCCACCACGCCTCGACCCGGTAGTTGCCGGTGCGGGGGACGTTGAACTTGTACCAGGCCGCGTCGCTCGCGGCGACCGGGTTCGCGTAGCGGTAGTCGGCGCCGTAGCGCTGCCCGGAGTACGTCGAGGTGCCCCAGTTGGCGCTGGCGGTGAACCGGCCCGCCGTGGCGTTGTCCACGATCGAGGTCCAGCCGGTGCCGCCGCCGGCCATCTTGGCGGCCACGTCGGCACGCATCGTGTTCAGGTCGATGAAGGACGGGTCGATCTTGCCGGTGGTGCTGGTCTCCCGGTGCCCGCGGGCGTAGCTGGAGTCCCGGCCGAGCCGCTTGAGCACGGCGGCGGTGGCCGCGATGCTGGCGTTGTACTGGGCGGAGGTCATCTGCTGGTTGACGCCGTTGTAGTCGATCTCCCACCCGATCATCAGGGTGTTCCCGTCGCCCGCCGGGATGGGGCCGCTGCCGCCGCTGGTGCCGGCGTGGTTGCACCGCCCGGCGGAGATCACGTGGAACACGCCGTTGTAGTCCACGAGCGCCTGGCAGAGCGGGCCGGGCAGGTCGGAGCGGCCGTTGATGCAGATGTTCAGTGCCGGGTGCGGGTTGGAGGCGCTGGAGGTGGCCGCGGTGTGGTGCCAGAGCACACCGATCGGGTCGAACGAGCCGGGGCGCATCCGGTTGAGCCAGTCGCCCTCGACCACGACCTGCACGCCGGCGCCGCGCAGCACGTCCACCAGCCAGGGAATGGTGGCCATCACTGCTCCCCGAGCAGGTCGGCGAGGCACTCGGCCTTCGGCGCCGCGTGCGCCGTACCGGGACGGACGGCCACGGCGAGGGCGGCGGCCACCAGGGCGGGTACGCCGAGCAGACCTCGGCGTCGCAGACGGGGGGATCGTGACGTGGTCATGGCGCTCCTCGGGTGTCGGCGCTTCACCGATCGACGGATGTGAGTGCGGGCACGTTATACCGACGCCGGCCGCTTTGTCGATACCCTTCAATGATCGTTCCCGTCGTGAAAACTTTCGCCATCCGCATCTGTCGTCGTCCGTCGATGCGTGGTAGAAATCCTGCCCAAGTCTCGCCGTCGAGCGAGGAATCCCTCAGGAGGGCGCCGATGAGAGCGATCACCACGGCCCTGACGCTTCTCGGCGTGGTCGCGGCCACGGCCGTCCCGGTGCCGGCTTCGGCCGTACCGGCCCGGTCCGCGACACCGGCCACCGCCGAGCCGCAGTCCGCCGCCGTCGCCGCGATCGGACCCCAGCCCGGTACCTTCACCGGCAAGGGCTTCGACACCTGCACCGCGCCGTCCCAGGCCGCGATGGACGCCTGGCTGGCCGCGTCGCCGTACCGCGCGGTCGGCGTCTACATCAGCGGCGGCAGCCGGACGTGCGCCCAGCCGAACCTGACCGCGACCTGGGTCGCCAACCAGACCCGCAAGGGCTGGCGGCTGATCCCCATCGAGCTGGGCTACCAGGCGCCCTGCGGCACCCGTACGCCGAAGATGTCCGCCGATCCGGCCACCGCCCGCGGACAGGGGAGGACCGCGGCGGACAGCGCGGTCGCGGCGGCGCAGGCGCTCGGCATCGGTGCCGGCAGTACGCTCTACAACGACATCGAGCAGTACCCGTCGACCGCCGCCTGCCGCGCCGCGGTGCTCTCCTTCCTCTCCGGCTGGGTCGAGCGCCTGCACACCCGCGGCTACCTCGCCGGCATGTACTCCAGCGGCTCGTCCGGCATCACTGACGTCTGCGACGCCTACCACGACACCCGGTACCTGCGACTGGACCAGATCTGGATCGCCTGGTGGAACGGCGTCGCGGACACCGACGGGGGCACGTACTGCGCCGACGACCGCTACGCCGACCAGCAGCGCCTGCACCAGTACGCCGGGGACGTCACCGAGACGTGGGGCGGCGTGACCATGAAGATCGACCGCAACTACCTGGACGTGCGGGCCGACGCGCCACCCGCGTCCTGGAGCGTCACCGTCGACAACGCCACAGCGGGCGGGTTCA
The DNA here is from genome assembly GCF_019038635.1 of Micromonospora sp. WMMB482. Lineage (NCBI taxonomy): Bacteria > Bacillati > Actinomycetota > Actinomycetes > Micromonosporales > Micromonosporaceae > Micromonospora > Micromonospora sp. WMMB482. Next base: position 4,950,625 of record NZ_JAHOPD010000020.1, read on the forward strand.
CCGCCGGCGCGGCCTGGGGCACCTCCGCGTACTCCGGGCAACGCCACGGCGCCGACTACCGCTTCGCCGCGCCGGTGGCGGCCAGTGACGTGGCCTGGTTCCGGGCGACACTGCCCGCGACCGGCGCCTACGAGGTCTCGGTGTGGTACCCGGCGGACCCCGGCTACAACGACCGCACCCCGTACCTGGTGGCCACCACGACCGGCAACCGGTCGGTGGCGGTCAACCAGCGCACCGGCGGTGGCCGCTGGGTCTCCCTCGGCGTGTTCACACTCGCCGGCGGAACCGGGGACAAGGTCGGGGTGAGCCGCTGGAGCGCCGGCGCCGGCTACGTGGTCGCCGACGCGGTCCGCTTCACCCGGGTCTGACCTGCCGGGCCGCGAGCCGGCTCCGCCTCGGCGGGGCCGGCTCACGGCGTCCGGCTCAGTTCAGGTGCGCCAGCAGGGCGGTGGCCATGCCCTGCTCCCCGCGGGCGTTGGGGTGGAACGGCGCGGCGGCGTTCTGCGGCACCAGGCCCTCCACCCAGCGGGTGCCGCTGCTCTTGCACGCGTCCCGCCCGATCGACGGGGTGTAGACGTCGGCGTAGCTCGCGCCGCCCGCCGCCGCGGTGTCGGCCAGCATCGTGTTGAGCGCCTTCTGGACGCCACGCAGGTACGGCACGTCCTGGTAGGCGATCGGCACCACCGGCCAGCAGCCGTACCCGCTGTCGGGCAGGATCGCCGGGTACCCGAGCACCACCACGCGTGCGTTCGGCGCGGCCTGGCGGACCGCCTGCAGCACGGCTGTCACCTTCGGCGCGGTCGCGGCGATCCGGGCCCGCAACTGGTCGGTGCCGCCCGCGGTGAACCGGTTCTTGCAGGGCGAGCCGAACGGGCTGCTCACGCTCGCCTCGGCGCAGTCGCTGATGATGCCGGAGAAACCGATGTCGTTGCCGCCGATCTGGACGGTCACCAGCGCGGTGGTCGACGTGACGGCGTTGACCTGCGGCGGCAGCGCGATGCCCAGCACGCCGTCGCCGCCGTACAGGATGTCCTCGGTGGTGGCTCCGGAGCAGCTCACGTCGGCGAACGACGAGGAACCGGCGGACGCGGCGACCAGGGACGGGTAGTTGCGGTTGGAGCGCAGGCAGTTCAGGTCGACCTGGGTGGGCACGAGCGGGGCGGAGGTGTAGGAGTCGCCGAGCGCGACGTAGCGCCCGGCGGGTGCGGCGGCGACGGCGGGTGCGGCGACGGCGAGCAGCATGCCGGCGGCGGCCGCGACGAGCGCGGTCATCCGGCCGGCGGTCCGCAGGAGCGGCAGGCGGGGACGGTTCATGGGGCTCTCCCGGAGGGGTCCTGGTGGTGGTGCTGGGATTCTGTCCGCGCCCGAGACATGCGTCAATATCGACAACCCTCATCAAATGGAGGTCCACGATGTGGTCCGCCGCCGCCCACCCGAGCGGCCGGAGGTGTCGCGTACATCACACTTTCCGGCGTCGCCGGTGTCGGGTAAGGGCCGCTCGCCGGGCGGCCGATCCATTGCGCCCCAACGGTCCCCGGGCCCGTCGCGCCTGATGGGAGGCCGGATGCCCGATCCGGGCACGTACGCACCGGAGTGACCCCGGCACGGCAGGTGAACAACGTATCGAATGTCGGCGATCGTTAATTTGCAGGCGTCATTACGCTGCGGGGTGGTTGATCGCCGGAACCACGGACGACAGGTGGAAGAACCTCAGATGAGTGACAATCACCCTCCCTACGGAGGCTATCCGGACCCGAACGCCGGAGCGTGGGGCAACCAGCCCGACCCGAACGCCCCGTACGGCGCCCAGCCGGCCTCCGGCGCGCCGTACGGTGCGCAGCCCGGGTCGGGTGCGCCGTACGGTGCGCAGCCCGGGTCGGGTGCGCCGTACGGTGCGCAGCCCGCGTCGGGTGCGCCCTACGGTGCGCAGCCCGGGTCGGGTGCGCCCTACGGTGCGCAGCCCGCGGCGCCGTTCCCCGGCCAGCCGGGCTACCCGGGCTCGGCGCCGTACGCGCCCACCCCGCCTCCGAGCGGCGGCAAGAGCAAGGGGCTCATCGTCGGTCTCGCCGCCGGCGCGGTCACGCTGACGCTGCTGTGCTGCGGCGGCGGGCTCGCCTACGTCGCCTTCAACGGCGACGAGGAGGACCCGGCGCCGGTGGCCTCGGGCAGTGCCACCCCCGGGCCGGACGGCAGCCCGTCCGCGACCCCCAGCGCGGGCGGTCCGGAGTCGAGCGGTCCGGACGGGCCGTCCAACAACAACTCGCTGACGGCGCGTTACGCCAGCGAGATGTCGGCGGTCTGCGACGGGGGCGCGATCCTCAACGCCGCGCCGTACACCGCGCCGGCGGGCTCGAAGGCGTACGTCTTCTCCAACTCCCCGGACCGGCCGTCGTTCTGGTCGCAGAAGACGGTCAGCTCGGCCAAGCCGTACTACGCGAAGTCGGCTGACTTCGCCACGGTGTCGGTCATCGGCTGCCTCAAGATGGTCGAGGGCAGCGAGGGCGCGCCGAAGAAGTGCCAGTACAAGAACAGCGAGGACAAGGTCGTCACGGTCGACTACATCTCCTCGCGGTACAGCCTGACCTTCCACGCCGCCAAGACCGGCGAGAAGGTCGGCGACGGCGGCACGGTGACCGCGCCCGCGGCCCGGTGCCCGAGCTTCATCTCCTACAACAAGGTGACGATGAAGTCCTACGCGTCCCCGGACAGCGGCACCATCGAGGCCGCGCTGGACCGCTTCCTCAAGTAGCGACACCCGGATCGCGGCGTGCGGGTCGACCGGCCCGCACGCCGCGATCGGCGGTTCAGGCCGCCGGCAGCGGCCGGCCGTGCGCGTCCACGCACTCGCGGGCGAACAGCCGCAGCAGTTCCGGCAGGTGGAAACGCTCGCCCGGATCGCCGGAGTCGACCGGCACCAGCAGGTTGTGCTGGACCAGGTGCTCCACCATCCGGTTGGCCTCCTGCCGGGGCAGGCGCAGGATCTCCACCGCGCTGGACGAGGTGATGGACGAGCCGGCGCGGGCCAGCGCGTGCAGCGCCCGGCGGGCGTCCACGTCCAGCGCCTGGTAACTGACCGAGATGCTGCCGCGCACCGAGATGTCCCCGACGGACAACTCGGACAGCCGGTTCTCCTCGTCCTCCAGATGCGCGGCGAAGCCGGGAAGGGCGACATCGGGCTGGGTGACGATCCGGCTGCCGACGATCCGCAGGGCCAGCGGCAACTGGTCGCAGGCTGCCGCGATACGGCCGAACACCTCCGGCTGCTCCCGTACCCGGCGCTCGCCCGCGATCGTGGCCAGCAACTCCACCGCCTCGGCCCGGTCGAGCGCGCCGAGCGTCAACCGCCAGCCGACGTCCAGGTCCAGCAGGCGCTGCCGGCTGTTGATCAGCACCAGGCTGCGCCCCGCCCCGGGCAGTAGCGGGCGCACCTGCTGCGCGCAGTCGACGTCGTCGATGATGAGCAGCAGCCGCCGGCCGGCGAGCGCGCACCGCAGCACGGCCGAGCGTTCCCGGATGTCCTCGGACACGTCGGTCAGCGGCACGCCCAGCTCGACCAGCAGCTCCCGGATCAGCTCCCCGCTGCCGCGCGGCGGCTCGTCGCCGCGGTCGAAGCTGACGAAGAGCTGACCGTCCGGAAAGAGGTCGGCAAGGTCGTATCCGCTGCTCACCGAGAACGAGGACTTGCCGACGCCCGGCGCGCCGGAGACGAGCACGACCCCGGCGTGTTCGTCGGCGCCGTCCGGGTCGGCGATCCCCTCGGCGATGACGCGCAGCTGACCGGCCGTGGTGTCCCGGCCGACCAGGGACGGCGGCTTCATCGGCAGGGCCTGCGGGCTCGGCGGCGACCCGGCGCCGACGACGGCCGGCCAGCCGGACGGTTGACGGACCTCGGCGGAGTCCGCGTCCAGCGCGGTCTGGAGCGCGCCCTGGAGGGTGGGCCCGGGGTCCACGCCCAGCTCGTCGACGATGCCGCGCCGGGCCTGCTGGTACACGGCCAGCGCCTCGGCCACGCGCCCCTCCAGCGTCAGCGCGGTCACCAGTTGCGCCTGCCGGCGCTCGTCCAGCGGCTCCTCGGCCACCATCCGGCGCAGCGACGGGATGACCCGGGCCGGCTGGCCCAGCCGAAGGCGCAGGTCGATCAGCTCGGACGTCATCTCCCGGTGCTGCTCCCGCAGCGCCGTGACGGTCGCGCCCAGGTCGGTGCCCAGATCCGTCAGATCCTCCAGCGGGTGCCCGCCCCACAGCTCGACCGCGCGGTCGAACAGGTCGGCGGCAGCCTCCGGCCGGTCCCCGCGCGCGGCCCGGCGGGCCTCGTCGGCGAGCCGCCGGAACCGCAGCAGGTCCAGCTCGTCCTCGTCGACCCGCAGGTGGTAGCCGGTGCCGTCGTGGACCAACCGGTCGGCCGAGTCGCCGCCGCGGTCCAGCGTCTGCCGCAGCCGGTGCACGTACGTGCGCAGGTTACGGACCGCCGACGCGGGCGGCGACTCCGGCCAGAGCCCGTCGACCAGCCGGGACGTGGCGACCGTACGCCCCGGGCTCAGCAGCAGCACGGCGAGCAGGAGGCGGGGCTTGGTGCCGGTCAGTGTGACGGGACGGTCGTCGGCGTACAGGGTCAGCGGACCGAGAACATTGAACTGCATGGATGTCTTCCCCCGCTCCGGTGCACCGTCCACAGTGCGGTGTGTAGGGGTGGATTTCCCACCTTCGGCCCGGGGAATGCATCGCTCCCAGATGGTGCAAGTAATCACCGATCGGTGTGTACTTCGTGACCCGGAGTCAGTGCCGCCGTCGCGCGCTGCGCCGCGTCGAGCACCGCCACGGCGTCCGCCACCCCGGCGCCCGCCGACCGGCCGGCGCGGACCAGCCCGGCGAAGTCCTCCGCCTGGCGGGCCAGGGCCGCGTACATGGTGGCGTCCCCGTGCGCCGGGTCGAGGAAGGTCAGCCGCTCGTGGTCCCGGGTGCCGAAGACCTCCACCGTCGCCATGTCGCCGCCCCGGTGGTGCCGGCCGAGCGAGACCAGCGCGGTGCCGCCGCCGGACAGGCCGAGCAACGCCTGTGCGCTGTCCACGTCCCGGCCGCGTACCGCCGGGTCGGTGACCGGCCCGGCCGGCTGCACCGCGACCCGGTCGATCTCCTGCCCGGTCAGCCACCGGATCTGGTCGAACTCGTGGACGCCCATGTCCACGAAGATCCCGCCGCTTCCGGTACGGAACGCCGCCGCCGGCGGCTCACCGTCCCACTGCGCCGCGGCCACGAACAGCACCTCGCCCAGCTCGCCGGCGGCGATCCGCTCGCGCAGCCGGCGCAGCTGCGGGACGAACCGGCGCCAGTAGGCGACCTGGAACCCGATCCCGGCGGCTGCGGCCACCCGCCCCGTCTCCGCCGCCTCGGCCGGGCCCAGCCCGGCCGGCTTCTCGCACAGCACCGGCAGCCCCGCCTTGGCGGCGGCCGCGACCAGCGCGCCGTGCCGCCCGGTGGGCGCGGTCACCAGAAGACCGTCCGGCGCGGCGTCCGCGAGCAGGTCCTCCACGCTCGGGTACGCCGGCAGCCCGGCCGCGGCGACCTCCTCCCGTGTGGCCGGAACCGGGTCGACCACGTACCGGATCCGGACCGCCGGGTGGTCGGACAGGGCCCGCAGGTGGTGGTGGCCCATCCGGCCCGCGCCCACCAGTGCCAGCCGGAACTCATCGCTGCCGGTCATCGCCGGTTCCCCTCTCCTCGTCGGCGCCGCCCGTGCCGGCGGTGCCGTCGCTGCCGTCGTCGCCCAGCCAGCCGGCCAGCGCGGCCACCACGGCCGGCGCCCCGGTGGCGAAGACCTCGAACCCGTCGTGGCGCCACCGGCGGCTCACACCGCCGGCGGCCTCGACCAGCGCGGCGCCGGCCGCGATGTCCCACGGCGCGGGGTCGAAGCTGACGAACGCGTCCAGTTCCCCGCGGGCCACCGCTGCCAGGTCGCAGACGGTGGAGCCGGTGTTGCGCAGATCGGCGACGCGAGGCGCGACACCGACGAGCGCCTGGTACGCCCGCCGTCGCGGATCGGGCGCGTTGGGCACCGCGAACGCCACCAGGGCGTGCCCCGGCACGGCCTCGCGGTTGACCGCGACCGGGGCGTCGCCGTCGAGCGCGCCGCCGTCGTCGAGCACCAGGCAGGCGCCCGTGGCCGGTTGCAGGACGGTGGCCGCGACCACCTGTCCGTCGCCCACGTCGCAGCCGGTCGCCACCGCGATGCTGACCGCGTAGCGGCTCGCCCCGTGGCTGAAGTTCAGCGTGCCGTCGAGCGGGTCGACGATCCAGCGCAGGCCGGAGCAGCCGGCGCTGGCCCCGGACTCCTCGGCCAGGACGGCGTCCTGCGGCCGGTCGCGGGCGAGCAGGTCGAGGATGGCCCGCTCGCTGGCGTGGTCGGCCGTGGTCACCGGGTCCTGGGCTGCGCCGCCCTTGTGTTCGGTCTGCAGGCCCCGGCCCCGCGCCTCGTGGATCGCGTCCGCCCCGGCCCGCGCCGCGCGCAGGCTCAGGTGGCGCAGGTCGCCGGGAGCGGCGCCGATGCTCATCGCGCCACCTGCGCTTCCCGCGGCCCGGCGACCCGCGCGTAGTCGCCGTCCACGAACAACAGTGGCGGGGTCGGCCGGAGCAGGCCCGCGGAGCGGACCGCGCCCATCAGCACCGCGTGGTCGCCGGCCGGATCCGCGGAGACCGCCTCGCAGCCGAAGTACGCCACCCCGTCGGTCAGGCGCGGGCAGCCGGTCGCCCGCTCGTCGTCGTAGGCCACGCCCGCGAAGCCGTCGGCGCCCCCCGGACGGCCCCGGCTGGCGAACCAGGCAGCCTCCTCGCGCTGGTCGTCGCCGAGCACAGTCACCGCGAAGCGGCCGGTACGCCGCACCGCGCCGAGCAGCCGGCAGTCCCGCCGGAGGCAGACCAGCAGCATCCGTGGCGACAGCGACACGGTGGTGAAGGAGTTGACAGTCATCCCCACCGGGCCGTCGGGTCCGACGGCGGTCGCCACCGCCACTCCGGTGGCGAAGCGCCCGGCCACCGAACGGAACGCCCGTTCCTGCTCCTGTCCGTTCCCTGTGCTGGTCATCAGCGTGCTCCTCTCGTCGCGCCGCCGACCAGGTCGGCGGTCCGCCGCCGGTCGGTCTTGCCGTTGGCGTTCGTGGGCAGGGCGGCCACATGGTGGATCCGGGCCGGCACCATGTAGGCGGGCAGGCGGTCCGCGCACCGGCGGGTCAGCTCGCCGGTGATCCCGTCGGCGCCGGTGTAGACCGCCCGCAGGGAGACGTCGTCGCCCGCGCCGAACGCCAGCACCACCGCGTCCTGCACCCCCGGATGGCCGCGCAGGACCATCTCGATCTCACCCAGCTCGATCCGGTAGCCGCGCAGCTTGACCTGGTCGTCCAGGCGCCCGTGGTGCACGAGCGTGCCGTGCTCGCGGCGGACCCGGTCACCGGTGCGGTAGTACCGGCGCCCGGCGTGGGTGACGAACCGGCCCTCGTCGTCGGCCGGGTCGAGGTAGCCGTCGAACCGCTGCGGCCCGTGCACGCACAGCTCACCGTCGTCACCACCGACGGTGCCGTCCTCGGCGCGCAGGATCGCGTCGAGCCGGGGGTGCGCGTCGCCGATCGGCACGGTGCCGTTCGAGGTCACCGGCCAGGTGGCCGGATCCGCCGGCAGCCGGTGACCGGTGCAGGTCACGGTCAGCTCGGTGGGACCGTAGAGGTTCTCCACCACGCTGCCCGGCGCCGCCGCGGCCCACGCCCGCGCCTGCTCCAGCGTCAGCGCCTCACCGGCGAAGAGGCTGTGCCGCAGGCCGGGCATGGCGCCGGGGGAGAGCATCCGCATCCGGCGGGCCAGCGAGACCACCGAGGGCACCGAGAACCAGTGCGTGATCCGCCGCTCGTTGACGAACCGCACCGGCGTCAGCACCTCGTCCGGCTGCGGCACCACGAGCGTGGCGCCGCCGCCCCAGGCGACGAACATGTCGAACACGGACGGGTCGAAGGTCAGGTCGAAGGTCTGCGACAACCGGTCGCCCGGGCCGACCGGGTAGCGGTCCCGGCAGTGCGTGAGGAACGCGTACACGTTGTGGTGCCGGATCGGCACGCCCTTGGGCCGCCCGGTCGAGCCGGACGTGAACAGCAGGTACGCCACGTCGTCCGGCGCCACCGGGACGGCCGGCGGCGGGACGGCCGGCGCGCCGTCGAGGCGTACCGTCACGGCGTCGCCCGCGACCTGCGCCGCCGTCGCGGCGCCGGCGTCGTCGACCACCAGCGCGTCCACGCCCGCGTCCCGGCACAGCCGGGCGGTGCGGGCCGGCGGGAACGCCGGGTTGAGCGGCACCACCACCGCTCCGGCGCGCAGCGCGGCCAGATAACCGGCGTACGCGGGCAGGCTGCGGGCGGCCAGCAGGCCGACCGCGCGGGGGCGCCGGCCCACCTCGGCGTGGATCCGCCCGGCGAGGCCGTCGGCGAGGTCGCGCAGCCGGCGGTAGGTCACCGGCTCCCCGCCGACCTCCAGCGCGACCGCTTCGGGCACGTGTGCCACGGTCCGCTCGAACCAGGAGTAGAGACTCACGGCGTTGCTCCCTTCACTGTGCTGTCGTCGATCGGTCTTCCGGCGCGCGCCACCGCGCTCAGGGCCGCGCGCCCACCAGGTCGTCGGCGTGGTCGGCGATGCCGGCGAGCATCGCGCCGGTGGCGCCGCCGGCGATGCCGAACATGGCCGCCTCGGTGCGCAGCTGCGCCTCCCCGCCGTCGCGGAACGCGTCCGCGCCGCGCAGGCGCACCGCCTCGGCGGCGACCCGGTCGACGGTCTCGGCGGCGCTGACCTTGAGCAGCATTCCGGTGACCGCGGACGGGACGGCGTCCGGCGCGTCCAGCAGCGGCGCGCACAACGCGTCGAGCTGATGGGTGGCGACCAGGCACCGGGCGTACCGCTCGCGGACCGCCGGGCGGTCCCACAGCGTGCCCGCCCCGGCCGGTCGCCGCCGCAGCCAGTCGCGCAGGCCCGCCAGCATCCGGTGGCACATCGCCCGGGCCCACAGCGCCCCGGCTACCCGTTCGACGCCGACCTGCCGGGCGAACCCGGCCAGCGCCCGGCCGGGGCGGCCCAGCACGGCGTCCGGGCCCGGCGCCACGCCGGCGAAGCGCAGGTGACCCACGCCCGACCCGGCGAAGGCCCGGCCGGCGGACCCGACCGTCACGCCCGGCGCGTCGGCCGGCACCAGCACCCAGCAGAAGCTGGTGAAGTGGCGTGCCTCGCGATGCCGGGCCAGCACCAGCGCCGCGTCGCAGCTCGTCGCGTTGGTGATCCAGTCCTTGCCGCCGTCGAGGACGGCGCCGTCGTCGCCCAACTTCACCCGGGTCGCGGCGTCGAGCAGGTCCGAGCCCGACCCGGCGGCGTCGGTGACGGCCAGCGCCACCACCGTCTCGCCGCGCAGCATCAGGCGCCGCGTGGCCTCCGCCGGCCCGGTCGCGCCGGCCAGCAGCGGCAGCACGGTGGCGACCTGGACGCAGACCGACAGCGTCACGCCCAGCGGGCACCGGGCGTCCAGTTCGGTGAGCAGCACCGACAACCGCCGGGGGTCCGGCTGGACGCCGTCCGGGTAGAGCGCCTCGACGATCCCGGCGGCGCCCAGCGCGCGCCACACGACACCGGGGTCGGTGGCGTCCACCCCGGACAGCGCGGCGCCCACCGCGTGGTCCCCGGCCGGCGTGGACTCAGACAAGACGCACCGCCGGGTCGCGCAGCGACAGCGCCCCGTTGGCCAGGCGCAGCCGGTCGTTGGCGTAGTTCAGCGAGGCCGAGCGCAGATCCCGGAACGTGCGCTCCAGCGTCAGCGGCGAGTCGGTCAGGTAGCCGTGGCGCAGGCCGGTCAGCTCGACCAGCTCGTCGGCGGCGGCGAAGGACTCCTCGGCCGCGCGGATCTTCAGCGTGTTGAGCAGCAGTTGCACCGGCGCCGCCGACATGTCCGGCGCGTCGGAGACCACCGAGACGGTGTGCCGCAGCAGCGCGTGCGCCGCGTCCAGCCGGGTGCGGATGCCGGCCAGCCGCAGCAGCACCAGCTCGGAGGAGGGGGCGAACTGCCGCCGTCCCGCCTCGCTGCGGGCGTGCCGCAGCACCCGGGCGTACGCGCCGGCCGCCGCCCCGATCCAGGCCGCCGCCCAGCCGACGTGCGCCAGCGGCGCGAAGACCCGGGTGGCGATCTCCCGGAACCCGCCGTGCTCGCCGACCACCTGCCACTGCGGCACCGCGCCGCGCAGCCGCATCGGCACGCTGTGCGTGGCCCGCATGCCCAGCGGGCGCCACCCGCCGGTCACCTCGATCTCCACCTGGTCCCGGTCGGCGTAGACCAGGTCCACCTGGGCGGCCGAGTCGGCCCCCGGAGCGCGGGTGGTGATCAGGAAGGCGTCCGCGTACGGGCCGCCGGTGACGATCGGCGCCTGCCTGTCGATCAGCAGCATCTCGCCGTCGTGCTTCAGCGCCGACTCGGCGGTCATCAGGTGACCGCCCTTGCCGGCCTCGGTGGTGACCGAGCCGAGATACCGCTCACCCCGGGCCACCGCCGGCAGCACCTCGGCGCGCAGCTTCTCCCCGCCGTACGCGGTGATCGCCGCGACCTGCTGGCAGTGCATGGCGAAGACCATCGCCACCGACATGTCCACCCGGCCCAGCGTCAGCGTGACGTCGACCAGGTCCGGCAGCGTACCGCCGGCGCCGCCCTCGGCGGCCGGGACCAGCAGCCCCAGCAACCCGGTACGGCGCATGGCGGCCAGCGCCTCGGTCGGGAAGGCCGCGTCCTCGTCGGCCTGTCGGGCGTGCTCCGCCGCCACGCCGGCGACGGTCTCGACGGCCGGGGCGTACCCGGCGGCCGCGGTCATCGGGAACCACCGCCGACCGGGGCGCGCAGCTCCTCGACCACGCCCCACAGCCCGCCGGCCGTGGCGAAGGTCGAGTCGACCAGCTTGTCGTCCGGCACGGCGACGCCGAACGTGTCCTCGATGGCGAACAGCAGCTCGATCTCGCGCATGGAGTCCAGGCCGAGGTCGCGCAGGCGGGACTCCTCGTTGATCTCGTCCGGGCCGGCGAACTTGAGGAACGGGCGGAGTAACTCGGTGAATTCGGCGTTCATGACGTCACCTTTCTTCTCGGGTTTCGGCAGTGGCGCCCGGCGCGTCGACCGGGTGCCGCGTCAGGGTCAGCCGGGACGTCTCGACAACGCGGTCGCCGTCGCAGACGACCTCGACCGGCGCCGGGTGGCCGAGGAAGGCCAGCAGGCTCGCCGAGAGCCCGTACGCCCCGACGTTCGGCACGGCGAGCACGTCGCCCGGCCGTACGTCGGGCAGGGTCGCGGCGCGGGCCCAGGTGTCCAGCGGCGTGCAAAGCGGCCCGGCGACGATCGCGGCCTCCAGCGGCGGGCCGTCGCGGTCGTCGGCGGCGTGCAGGGCGGGTACGAGCGGCGGCAGCCGGCGCAGGCCGGACATCCCGCCGAGGTGGTTGATGCCGGACTCCAGCACCACCACCGGCGTGCCCTGCGACCGCTTGACGTCCAGCACGCGGGTCAACAGCGTGCCGGCGGTGGCGGTGAGGAACCGCCCCGACTCGAAGGCGACCGTCGGCGCGCCGTCGCGCCAGCCCGGGAAGAGCCCGTCCAGGGCCGCGGCGACCCGGTCGGCGAGGCCGGTCAGGTCCGCGTTGTGGCCGGGCCGGGCGAACGGCGCGCCGAAGCCGCCGCCGAGGTCGAGCAGGGCCAGGTCGATGCCGAGCAGCTCCCGCAGCCGCCGGGCGGTACGCGCCGCGGCGGTGAACTGGGCCACCAGCGCGTCCACCGAGTCGACGTTGCTGCCGGTGTAGAGGTGGAATCCCCGTACCGGGGCCGACGGGCGGGACCGGAACCGCTGCGGTTCCTGCTCGATCCAGTCGGCGTCGGCGCCGAACTGGGACGCGACGCCGGTCATGGTGAGCCCCTGACCCGGGTTCGGCACCCGGTCGTTGACCCGTAGCAGGCACCGCAGTTCGACGCCGTGCGCGGCGGCGATCCGGTCGGCCTGGTCCAGGCCCTCGGGCGAGTCGACGGAGAGCCAGCGGACACCGGCGCGGACCGCCTCGGCCACCTCGGCGTCGCGCTTGCCGGGTCCGGTGTAGAGCATGCGGTCGCCCGGCACGCCGGCCCGCAGCGCCGCGGCCAGCTCACCGGGGGAGCAGATCTCCGCGTCGCAGCCGGCGGTGTGCAGCGCCGCCACGAGCGCCGGGTGCGGGTTGGCCTTGAGTGAGTAGAACAGCCGGCTCGGTGCGGGCAGCGCGGCGCGCAGGGTGGCGTGGCTGGCGCGTACCCGGGCCAGGTCGTAGCGGTATGCCGGGGTGTCGAAGGGCAGGTCAGCCATTGTGCTCACCCGCCAGCCGGGCCAGCGCCCGCCGGTCCACCTTGCCGTTGCCGGTCAGTGGCAGGTCGGGCAGCACGACGCAGTGCGCCGGCACCTTCATCTCCTCCAGCTGTTCCCGCAGCCGGCGGAGCACGTCGGCGGGGGTCAGCGCGGCCACCACGAACAGCGTCGCGCCGTCGCGGCCGTCGGCCGGCGGCAGCACCCCGGCCGCGTCCACCCCGTCGACCCGGTACGCGGCGGCCTCCACCTCGGTGGCGCTGACCCGGGTGCCCTTCTCCTTGTAGACGTCGTCGCGCCGGCCGGCGAAGTGGACGTACCCGTCGGTGTCGACGTGGCCGTGGTCGCCGGTGTGCAGCTGCGGGAACAGTCCGTGGGCTCGGCGGAACCGCTGCGCGGTCAGCTCGGGTCGCCGCCAGTACCCGGCCATCACGTGCGGGCCGCGTACCACCAGCTCGCCGCGGACGCCCGGTGGCAGGCGCCGCCCCTCGGCGTTCACAGTGAAGATCTCGGTGCCGGGCAGCGCCCGCCCGCAGGCACCGGGCCGGCGCAGGTCGGCGTCCGGCGGCATGATCGCCGCGCGTTTGCACTCGGTGAGGCCGAACATGAGCTGGACGGTCAGGCCGGGCAGCAGCCGGCGCAAACCGGCCAGCACCTCCGGGGGCATCGCCGCGCCGGTGTTGGTGAGCAGGCGCAGCGGCGGACGCGGCGCGCCCGCCCGGCCGAGCAGCCGCAGCAGGTTGATCGCGAGCGACGGCACGCAGGGCAGCACCGTGGCGCCGGACTCGACCACTGTCGCCAGCAGGCGGCCACCGGTGTCCGCGGGGTCGCCCAGGCGCAGCCGGGCGCCGGCGACGGTGCTGAGGAAGACCTGGTAGAGGCCGTAGTCGAACGAGGGCGGCAGCAGGACGTGCACCACGTCGTCGGGCCGGTAGCACAACTGCGACTGGATCGCCCGCACCGCGAACGTGACCTGGGCGTGCGTGGAGACCACTGCCTTCGGCATGCCGGTGCTGCCCGAGGTGTAGATCAGGCAGACCGGGTCGACAGCGAGCGGGGCCGGGCCGGTGGACGCGCCGCCGATCGTCACGGCCGACGCGGCGCGGCGTGCCTCGGCCGCGCCGCGCACCGGGACGCCGCGGACGCGGGACAGGCCGGCCAGGACCGGGTCGTCGGTGAGGACCAGGCCCGGTTCGGCGTCGTCGAGCACGTGGGCGAGCGCGACCTCGGGGGCCGGCGTCCGCAGGACGACGAAGACACCGCCGGCACGGGCGACCGCGTAGAGCAGCGCCGGCAGGGTCGCGCCGGGGGGCAGTGCCACCAGCACCCGGTCGCCGCGCCGGACACCCTGCCCGCGCAGCCACCCGGCCAGCCGCAGGCTGTCGGCCCGCACCTGGCGGTACGTGAACTCGACGGTCCCGTCCCCGACGGCGGGCGCGTCGGGGCGCGCGTCGGCGGCGCGGTCCAGCAGGTCGTGCAGCAGTTCGGTACTCATCGGGCACCTCCGGTGGCGGCGCCGAACATGGCGCACAGGGAGCCGACGTCGCGCAGGTCGGCCGCGGACAGCGCGGTGGCCGGCACCTCGACGCCGAGCCGGCGTTCGACCCGGTCGATGACGTCGACCAGCCGGAACGAGTCGAAGCCGGGCAGTTCCCGGAGCACGTCGGTGGTGCGCAGGGCCGAGGAGTCCAGGTCCAGGGTGTCGCCGAGCGCGCCGAGCACCGCCGCCCGTACGCCGTCGTCGCCGGCCCGCTCCGGCGCGGCCGGTGCGGCGTCGTCGCCGGTCCCGGCGGCCGGTCCGGCGATCGACTCCAGCGCGGCCAGGTGGTCGTCGATCAGCGTGCCGAGCGCGTCCGCCAGTTCCGGCGCGGCCGGCCGGCCCGCCTGGGCCCGCCGCAGCGCCACGTAGCTGCGGGTGGCGAGTTGCTGCCAGCGCGCGCCCTGCCCGGCCAGCGCGGCGGCGGCCTCCGGCGCGACCGCGGCGAGCCAGCGCTCGTGCAGGTCGCGGGCGCGGGCCAGCAGCCAGACGTCGAGCACGAAGCGGTGCAGTCCGGCCACGGTGTCCAGGGCGGCACCGGTGCGGGCCAGGTAGGTCGCGATCTCCGGGCGGGCCCGGCCGGCGCGGGTGGCGTTGCCGGCGAGCATGGCGGGCACGTCGATCGCCGGGGCCGGTTGCGCCGTCACCGCCAGCGTGTGCGCGCCCCCGGCCAGCGCCGCGTCGAACGCGGCATCGGGCAGCCGCCACACGCCGGGGCGCGCGGGCCCCCAGGCGGTGTCGTTGTGGTACGCGTCGACCACCGTGACCTCGTCCGGCGCGGCGGCCGTGACCAGGAAGCTGTGCCGCATGTGCTCGTGCTCGTGGTACGGGCACCACGGCAGGTCGTACGCGTCGGCGGTGACGTAGAGCGGCTGGCCCGGCGCGCACAGCCGGCGCACCTGCGGGCCGTCGAGCTGCATCCACCGGCCCTCGACCCGCAGGCCGAGCAGGTCGACCGCCTCGGTGGCCCGGTCGTCCGAGGTCGCCTCGACGGTGACCAGGCCGTCCTGGTCCCGGGTGCGGAACCCGTACCGGGCGCCGAGGGCGAGGTGGCTGCCGGACCCGTTCGCGTGGTCGGCCAGCAGGGCGAAGCTCGTCTGGAGACAGTCCAGCGCGGTCGCGTGCAGACCGGTCAGGATCGGCGTCCACACCGGATCCGTGCTCGGCCGGTCCGGCGCGTTCGGGACGTGGTGGGACATGGGGTACTCCTCGATGCGGATACGTGGGGCGGGGCCGCCGGCGCGGACGGTGCCGCGCCGGCGGCCGGTGCGAAGGTCAGCTGTCGCCGCGGCCGTCCAGCCCGTTGGCCCAGGTGGCGAGCGCCTGCGCCTGTTCGGCCAGCGCGTGCTCGTCGGTGCCGATCGGGTCCTTGAAGAAGAACCCCAGTTCCTCGATCGGGCCGACGTGCCCGGCCCGGTGCGCCGCGGCGGTCAGCCGGGCCAGGTCGAGCACCAGCGGCGCGGCCAGCGTCGAGTCCACCCCGCTCCAGGTCAGCTGCATGGACATCCGGACGCCGAGGAACCCCTCGAACGAGACGTGGTCCCACGCGGTCTTGTGGTCGCCCAGGTCCGGCACGTTGTCGATGTGCAGCGGGGCCGTGACGTCCTCACCGAGCAGCGCGGGCAGCACGCCCGACTTCGAGCTGAGCTTGCTGCGGGCGTTGCGCGGATCCTCCAGCGTCGCGCCGTCGCCGCCGCCGAGCAGGTTGACCCCGGCCCAGGAGAGCACGTGCAGGGCGCGGGAGGTGAACATCGGCGCCAGGGCGGTGCGCAGCAGCGTCTCCCCGGTCTTGCCGTCGGAGCCGGCGAACGGCACGCGCTCCCGCTGCGCCATCATCTCCAGCGCGGGCAGCCGGGCCCCGGTGGACGGGGTGAAGTCGACGAAGCCGCAACCGGCCCGGAACGCCGCGTACGCGACCACGGAGCTGGCCGGCAGCGCCTTGTCGTCCGGGTCGGCCAGGGCGCGGGTCAGCGCGTCCAGGTCGTCGTGCTCGGGCCGGTGGTCGGCCGGCGGCTCGGTCGAGGACACGTTGATGACGACGACGCGGGACAGCCCGTGGCGGGCACGGAACTCCTCGATGTCGCCGGCCAGCCGCTCGACCACCTCGGCCAGCGCCCCGGTCTCGGTACGCGCGTCGTAGCCGGTGCGCAGGTTCTGCTCGACCTCGGGCAGGCTGCCGCGCACGGCGGCCAGCACCGGCGCCGGGATGACCCCGGAGTCGACGAGCGACTCGGCCTTCTTCTCCAGCGGCGTGTCGACGATGTCGTGCCCGCCGACCACCAGGTCGGTCCAGCTCGCCAGCGGCGCGTCGCGCAGCATGCCGGTGTCGGTGACGCAGCCGGTCGAGTCGGCCATGCCGGCGCGCAGCGCCAGCAGACCGGTGATCGCTGTGGTGGCGACCGAACCGCGGGCGCCGTTGAGCCACACGCCGACGGGCGCGTCCGTGTCGGGGGACGGGGTCGGGGCGTGCGAGGTCTCGCGTTGGGTGACGGTCACGGGAAGACTCCTTCTCTGGTGCGCCGGGGACGGCGCGGATCAGCGGGCGAGCACCTTGGTGACGGCGGCGGCGATGTCCTCCATGTCCTGTCCGGTGCCGAGGAAGGTGCTGTGGTGCGTCTGGACGGTGTGGGCGGCCAGCCACTCGGTGTTCGGGTACGTGCGCTCCCGGTGGATCGCCGCGAAGCGCTCGGCCAGCGGCGCGAGCAGGGGCTTCGTCCACGGCTGGAGCAGCCGGCTGCGGTGCAGCGGCTCGTCGGTGCAGTAGAACCGCCGGCCCAGCTCGGCGGTGAGCGCGGCGGCCACGGCGGCGTTGTCCATGCCGGCCGGCAACTCGTCGAGGACGATCGTGCCCTCGTAGATCGAGATGCGGGTCTGTCCCGCCGCCGGTCGCAGCAGTCGTACGCCGTCGACGTCGTCCAGCAGTTCGCCGAGCAGCCGGTAGTTGTGGTTGCGGACGCCGTGCTGCTCGTCCAGGGTGGCCAGTTGCGCGCAGGCCACGGCCGCGGAGAACTCGCCCAGGCAGAAGTTGGCGCCCTGCACGCCGGCGCTCTCCTCCAGGTCCAGTTCGCCCGCCGGCGTCCGGTCGCCGCGGTAGCGGCGTGAGTCGGCCCGCAGCTCCTGGAGCACCGGCGCGAGCGTGTCGTCGTCGGTGACCACGGCCCCGCCCTCACCGCAGGTGAGCACCTTGCCGTGCTGGAAGCTGAAGCAGCCGAGCCGGCCGAGCGAGCCGGCCTGACGGCCCTGCCAGGTGGCGCCGTGGGCCTGCGCGCAGTCCTCCACGACGGAGATGCCGCGCGGCCGGGTGACCGCGTCGAGCGCCGGCACGTCGGCCATGTTGGAGGCCCAGTGCACGGCGACCACGGCACGCGGGTCCACCGACAGGTCGAGATCCTCCGGCCCGACGCAGCCGGTGTCGCGGTCGACGTCGACGAGCACCGGGACCAGGCCGGCGCGCAGTGCGGCGGTCGCGGAGGCGGTCCAGGTCAGCGCCGGTACGAGTACCGTCTCGCCGTAGCCGAGGCCGAGTGACTCCAGGGCCACCACCAGGGCGCTCGACCCGTGGTCGACCGGCACGCAGTGGCGGGTGCCGACGTAGCGGGCGAAGTCGGCGGCGAAGCGTCGCTCGAACAGGACGGTGTCGCCGACGGACGGGCTGCTGATCGCCCACCGGCCGCCGGTCAGCACCGCGGCCAGGTTGCCGGCGGCGTCCGGCGCGGGGACCGGCCAGCGTGGCCACGGACGGTCCGGTGGGCGGACCGGCCGGCCACCGTCCACGGCGAGCCGCCGGTCGAGAGGAATGGAGGTCGTCATGCCCTCGACCTTGATGGCCATCGATACATCAGCGGTACACGTGCGATAGCCGGCCCGGTCGGCGCCGTGTATCGGCGTTGTATCCCGGTGGTCGAACCTCGGGGCATGAGCCGATCCGCATCGCCAGTGGGCGAACCGACCGAACCCCGCGCCGTCACGCGCGGCGTCTCCGTCGTCATCCCGGTCAAGGACCGGGTGGCGGAGATGCGCCGCCAGCTCCGCAGCCTGCGCGACGCCGCCCCGAACTGCCCGGAGCCGGTGGAGGTGGTGGTCGTCGACGACTCGGCGCCCGCCGCGGCCGCCGCGCACCGCGCCGCCTGCGCCGAGTACGGCGCCCGCTACGTGCGCGGGCCGCGGCACGTCGGGGCCAAACGGAACCTGGGCGTCCGGCACGCCCGCCACGATCTGCTGCTGTTCACCGACTCCGACTGCCGGGTGCCGGCCGACCTGATCACTCGGTACGCGGCCCGGCTGCGCGCCTCCGGTGACGAGGTCGCCGGCGTCACCGGTCCGGTCGTCGTGGAACCCGGCGACAGCGCGTTCTTCCGCGTGATGCGCCGCTCCTACCTGCTGCTCGGCGACCTGACCCGGCCGCTGCACTACGAGCGCGTGTCCTGGGGCGCCGGGGCGAACATGGCACTGAAACGCTCCGTCTTCGAGGCGGTCGGCGGATTCCCGGAGGACTCCCCGATGCCGCTGGGCGGGGAGGACCTGCACCTCGGGCTGCTGCTCACCGACGCCGGCTACGTGCTGCTCACCGACCCGCACGGGGTGATCACCCACGACACCGGTGTCGCCGACACGTTCCGCGCGGTCGCCTACCGGTTCACCACGTACGGGCGCTCCGAGCAGTGGCTCTGCCTCGCCCACCCGCACCGGCGCCGGTTCGTGCTCAACACCGCCAGCACGCTCGCCGTGACCGCGCTGGCCGGGCTGCTGACCGCCCGGCGCAGCGGGGGGCGCAGCCTGCTCGCGGTGCCGGCCGTCGCGGCCGCCGTGGTCGCCGCGAAGACACCCGGCCGGCTCGGCGGCGACCGGGGACCGCGCGCGGTGGCCGAGTCGATGGCCTGCGCGGCCATCGAGACGCTCTTCGACGGCGCCGCGTTCGTCACCTCGCTCCGGCTCGGCCGCCCCGACCTGCTCTTCACCGGCTTCCGCGCGCCGGACGAGGCGGACTACCAGCCGGACGAGGCGGACCACCGGCCGGACGGGGACCACCGGCCGGTTCCGCCGGTGGCCGCGCCGCCGGTGGCGGCCTGATCGGGGGAGTGACAGTGCCGACGACGTTCCCGCTGGCCCCCGGCCAGCAGATGATGTGGGAGTTCATGACCGCGCTCGACCCGGCTCACCCCGGCGCCTCCCGGCTCGTGGTGGTGGAGTTCCGCCGGTTGCGGGGCACCCTGCGGGTCGACGTGCTGCGGCAGGCGATGCAGGACGTGGTGGACCGCCACGACGCGCTGCGGATGCGGTTCGATCGCATCGGCGCAGAGCCCGAGGTGCGGATCCTGCCGTACGTGGAGTCGCCGCTGGAGTACGTCGACCTGTCCGGCCTGCCGCCGGCCGAGCAGCAGGCCCGCGTCGAGCGGATCGCTTACGCGCACCGCAACGACGCCTTCGACCCCGGCCGGGCGCCACTGTGGCGGGCCGCGCTGGTCCGGCTCTCCGAGACCGAGCACGTGCTCGCGCTCTGCTTCTTCCACATGGTCTCCGACGGCTGGTCGTGCCGCGTCGTGGTGGAGGACCTGTGCCACGCGTACGCGGCCCGGCTCGGCGCGGCCGATCCGCAGCCGCCGCTGGGCGTGGACCCCACCGCGCTCGCCGCGCTCCAGGAGGCGGAGCAGGCCGGCAACGGCGTCGGCGCCGCCGCCCGGGCCGCGTACTGGCGGGACCGGCTGCGGCCGGTGGAGCCGTACCAGTTGTTCCCGGCGTCGCCGCCGGCGCCGGACGTCGCGCTCAGCGCCGAGGTGGCCACCCGCTTCGCGTTCCCGCCCGAGGTCACCGCGCGGCTGCGCCCGGCCGCCCGGCGGGCCCGCACCAGCCCGTACGTGCTGCTGCTCGCCGCGTACCTGGTGCTGCTGTCGCGGCGGGCCGGCCGGTCCCGGGTGGTGCTGGGCACCACCACGCTGGGCCGGGAGAGCCCGCTGTCCCGGCAGCTCGTCGGTCAGTTCACCAACAACGTCTACCTGCCGGTCGACGTGGCGGCGGACGCGCCGATGAGCGCCGTTACCGACGCCGCGCACGCGTCGCTGACCGAGGCGGTCGCGCACGCCACCGCGTTCCACCGGCTGGCCCGGGCGGTCCGTCCCGACTTCGCAGATGTCCGCCCCTGGCCGGACAACCACCTGTTCGACGCCTGGTTCCAGTCCGCCGCGTCGGCGTCGCCGGTGCTGCACTGCCCGGAGCTGCTCGTGGAGCCGGTCGACATCACCGCCCGGCCCGCTCCCGGCACACCGCCGCCGGTGGTCGCCGCCGACGTGCCGCCCGAGTGCCTGCCCGTCTGGGTCAAGCGCGGCTCACCGATCGTCGTGGTGGACGACGACCGGGCCGGCGGCGTGGTGATCCGCAACCGGGGCGTCTTCGGCGACGACCTGGTGAGCGGGCTGATCGACGACTACGTCGCGGTGGTCTCGGCGCTCGTCACCGACCCCGCGACCACCCCGGCGCAAGTACGCCTTCCTGACGGTGCGTGCTTCCTCGACCACGCGATCGGGTAGGAGTTCCGACGGACCGATCGGAGAGAGGTACGACGACCATGACGGACACCTCGACGAACCAGCGCACCACGGAGCAGCCCGCGCCGCCGGTGCCACGCTCGGCCGTACGGGCCCGCTGGTCGGTGGCGCTGCTCTTCGTCATCATGGGTCTGGCCATCGGCGGGTGGTCGGCCCGCGTGCCGGAGGTGCGGGACGCGGTGGGCGTCGGCAACACCGGCTGGGGCCTGGCGAACATCGCCACGAACGCCGGGGAGCTGGTCTCCCTGGTCGTGGTGGCGGTGCTGATCAGCCGGATCAACACCCGGCGGCTGGCGCTGGCCGGGGCCGCGCTGATCCTGGTCAACGCCCCCCTGCTGGCCGCGTCCACCACTGTGGTGGCGCTGGTCGGCGGGCTCGCGGTCTGGGGCTTCGCGGCGAACCTGCTGGCCACGCCGATGAACGCCCAGTCGGTGGAGGTGCAGAAGCGGTACGGGCGGCCCATTCTGTCCACCTTCCACGCCGGGTTCAGCATCGGCATGCTGGCCGGCGGCCTGTGCGGCACCGGCGCCGCGGCGATCGGGATGTCCCCGTCGGCGCAGATGGCGGTCACCAGCGTCCTGCTGGGCGCGCTGCTGGTCGGCACGCACCGCTGGCTGCCGGACACGCCCCGGCAGGAGACGAAGGACGGCGAGGACCGGCGACGGCTGCGCGACCGGTTCACCCCGCAGTTGCTGCTGCTCGCGGTGATCGCCTTCCTCGCCTCGTTCATCGAGATGGCCGGCGCACAGTGGAGCGCCCTGTACGCGACCGAGGTCGCAGGCGCCGCAGCGGTGCTGGCCGCTGCGACGTACACCTGCCTGTCGCTGGCCGCCACCGTCGCCCGGCTGTTCGGCGACCGGCTGGCCGGCCGGTTCGGGCGGATCCGCTTCGTCCGGCTGTCCGCGCTCGTGGCCACCGCCGGCGTGGCGCTGCCGGTGGCGTACCCCCATCCGGCCGCGGTGATGGCCGGCTTCGGACTGCTCGGCTTCGGCCTGGCGTGCGTGACGCCGACGGTGCTCGGCTTCGCCGGGGAGCAGCCCGGCCTCACCTCGGGCGAGGGCGTCTCGGTGGTGGCCATGGGGCAGTGGCCGGGCGCGTTGCTGGCGGCACCGGTGATCGGCCTGCTCGCCGGTGCGCTGGACCTGCGCAGCGCGTTCGTGGTGGTGGCCGTGATGGCGGTCGCCGTGGTGGCGTTGATCGGGCGGGTCCGGGCGACGGCGCTGCCCGGCGAGAGCCCGGTCCCGCCCCGGCCGTGACGGCCGGGGCGGGGGCGGCGGTCAGAAGTCGTCGTCGAAGGTGACCGAGCCGGTCACCCCGACCTGGTACGCCGACACCCGGCGCTCGAAGAAGTTGGACAGCTCCTGCACGTCCTGCAACTCCATGAACGCGAACGGGTTGCCGCTGCCGTACATCGGGGCGATGCCGAGCACGGCGAGTCGCCGGTCGGCCACGTGCTGGAGGTACTCGCGCATGTGGGCCAGCGACATCCCGGGTACGCCCTGCCCCAGCAGGTCCTCGGCGAAGCTCACCTCGCACTCCACCGCCTCGGCCAGCATCTCCTTCACCTGCCGCTCCATCTCGTCGTCGAACAGGTCCGGCTCCTCGGCGCGTACGGTCTCCACCACGTCGAACGCGAACGCCATGTGCATCGACTCGTCCCGGAACACCCAGTTGGTGCCGGAGGCCAGCCCGTTGAGCAGGCCCCGGGAGCGCAGGAAGTAGACGTAGGCGAACGCGCCGTAGAAGAACAGGCCCTCGATGCACGCGGCGAAGCAGATCAGGTTGAGCAGGAACGCCCGCCGGTCCGCCCGGGTCCGCAGTTCCCGCAGTTCGAAGATCGAGTCGATCCACCGGAAGCAGAACTCGGCCTTGCGGGCGATCGACGGGATGTTCTCCACCGCGGCGAACGCGGCGAACCGTTCCTTCTCGTCCGGCACGTACGTGTCGAGCAGATTCAGGTAGAACTGGACGTGCACCGCCTCCTCGAACAGCTGCCGGGACAGGTAGAGCCGGCCCTCGGGCGAGTTGACGTGCTGGTAGAGGTTGAGCACCAGGTTGTTGGCCACGATGGTGTCGCCGGTGGCGAAGAACGCCACCAGCCGGGAGACCAGGTGCCGTTCGGCCGGGGACAGCTTCGCCAGGTCGGCGAGGTCGGAGTGCAGGTCCACCTCCTCGACCGTCCAGGTGTTCTTGATCGCGTCCTTGAACCGGTCGAAGAAGCGCGGGTAGCGCATCGGCCGCAGGGTCAGGTCCATGCCGGGGTCGAGCAGCATGTGCCGGGTCGGTGCGGTGGTGGTCACTGGCATGCCTCGCAGCTCTCGGGGTTCTCCAGGGAACAGGCCAGCGCCTCGTCGTCGCTCACGGCGGAGACCACGCCGGAGAGCGGGGCGAGCACCGGGGCGACGGTGGCCTGCTGGATGCGGGTGGCGGGACGGGAACGCAGGTAGTAGGTGGTCTTCAGCCCGGCCTTCCAGGCGTACAGGTACATCGAGGACAGCTTGCCGATGGTCGGCGCGCTCAGGAACAGGTTCAGCGACTGGGACTGGTCGATGAACGGGGCGCGCGCGGCGGCCAGGTCGATCAGCGCCCGCTGCGGCAGCTCCCACGCGGTGCGGAACAGCTCCCGCACCTCGATTGGCAGCTCGGTGATGTCCTGCACCGAGCCCTCGGCCCGCTTGATCCGGTCGCGGACCTGCGGCGTCCACAGCCCACGCGCCTTCAGCTCCCGCACCAGGTACGTGTTGACCTGGAGGAACTCCCCGGACATGGTCTCGCGCTTGAACAGGTTGGACACCTGCGGCTCCACGCACTCGTAGCAGCCGGCGATGGACGCGATGGTGGCGGTCGGCGCGATCGCCACCAGCAGCGAGTTGCGCAGCCCGTGCTCGCCGATGCGCAGCCGCAGCGCCGCCCACCGGTCGACCTGGGTGAGGTCCGCGCCCCACAGGTCCGGGTGCAGGTCACCCTTGGCGGCCCGGGTCTGCGGGTACGCCGGATGCGGGCCGAACTGCTCGGCCAGCCCGGCGGAGGTCTCCAGCGCGGTCAGCAGGATCTCCTCCTGCACGCGGGTGGACAGCTCCTTGGCCTGCGCCGAGTCGAACGGCAGGCGCAGCGTGAAGAAGGCGTCCTGCAACCCCATCAGGCCGAGCCCGACCGGCCGCCAGCGCGGGTTCGACGCCGCCGCCTGCTCGGCCGGGTAGTAGTTGATGTCGATCACCCGGTCGAGGAAGACCACTGCCGTGCGGACCGTCGCGCGCAGCCGCTCCCAGTCCACCCCGTCGGCGGTGACGTGGGCGCCGAGGTTCACCGAGCCGAGGCTGCACACGGCGGTCTCGGCGTCGTCGTTGACCTCCAGGATCTCGGTGCACAGGTTGGACAGGTGGATGACGTTGCCCGGCTCACCGGTCTGGTTGGACAACCGGTTCGACGCGTCCTTGAACGTCATCCAGCCGTTGCCGGTCTGCGCGAGCGTGCGCATCATCCGCCCGTACAGGTCCCGGGCCCGCACCGTGCGGACCGCCTTCTTCTCGGCGGCCCGGTACGCGGAGTCGAACGCCTCGCCGTACAGGTCGGGCAGCTCCGGGGCGTCCGACGGGTCGACCAGCGACCACTCGCCGTCGGCCTCGACCCGGCGCATGAACTCGTCCGGGATCCAGTTGGCCAGGTTGAGGTTGTGCGTACGCCGGGACTCCTCGCCGGTGTTGTCCCGCAGCTCCAGGAACTCCTCCACGTCCGGGTGCCACGGCTCCAGGTAGACGCAGGCCGCACCCTTGCGCCGGCCGCCCTGGTTGACCGCGGCCACCCCGGCGTCGAGCGTCTTGAGGAACGGCACGATGCCGTTGGACCGGCCGTTCGTGCCCCGGATCAGCGCGCCCCGGCCGCGCACCCGCGACCAGGAGATGCCGATGCCGCCGGAGAACTTCGACAGCTTCGCCACCTGGTGGTACCGCTCGTAGATCGAGTCCAGCTCGTCGCGCGGCGAATCGACCAGGAAGCACGACGACATCTGGGTGTGCCGGGTGCCGGAGTTGAACAGCGTGGGGGAGCTGGGCAGGTAGGCCAGGGCGGACATCAGCCGGTAGAAGCCGACCGCCTCGCCCGGGGTGCGGGACAGCCCGCAGGCCACCCGCAGCAGCCAGTACTGCGGCGTCTCCACCACCAGCCGGGACTCCGGGTGCCGCAGCAGGTAGCGGTCCGCCACCGTGCGCAGTCCGAAGTACTCGAACCGCAGGTCGCCGTCCGGGTCCACGGCGTCGTCCAGCTTGCGGGCGTGCCGGGCCACGAACGCCGCCGTCTCGTCGCCGATCAGCCCCAGCCCGTGCGCGTACGCGATCGACTGGCTGAAGCTCGCCACGCCCTGACCGCGGACCTCCTTGTCCACGTACGCGGCCAGCAGCCGCGCCGCCAGCTTCGAGTACTGCGGCTCCTCGCCGATCAGCTCCGCCGCGGTCTGGATCGACAACCGGTCCAGCTCGGCGGTGGTCGCCCCGTCGTAGAGCCCGCTTATCGTCTTGGTGGCCACCCGCAGCGGGTCCACCTCGTCCAGGTCGGCGACCCAGCGCTCCACCGCCCGGACGATCTTGTTGACGTCCACCGGCTCGGTGTCGCCGTCGCGCTTGCGTACCCGCATCGCCGGCCGGCGGACCTCGGACCCGCCGGTGCCGGACGGGGGACTCTCCTGTACGACAGTCATGACCTCTCCTCGCTGTCACCGTCTGGAGACGGCGGGAGACGCCAACGGGCGCGGCGCACGGCCGGCCCGGCTGCTGGCGTCGGTCGTCCCGCGCGACCTCCGACCGCCGTACGCGGAGGCGTACGGCGCGCTGGCAGGTCTTCGGACTCGCGGGCCCGACCGGGGTCGCCGGTCGCCTACCGGCCGTCGCTTCCCAGGCCGGTGGCCCAGTGCTGTTGACGGCTGTCGTTCCCACTCACCGCTGCGGGGCAGTCCCGGACTTCCACCGGGTTCCCTCTTGCCTCGGCCCCGCCCCGAAGGGCTCGGCCGAACCAGCTGCGGCACCACCATATATGGCGGTGAGGGCTCCCGTGCAACACCAGATGTCGTGTCGGCGTGTCGGATTGATCTCACCGTCCACAGTGCCCACCCCGATTCGGGCGCGGCGCGGCGGGCGCGATACTCGGCGGTATGGGGAATACCGGGCGCCGCTGGGCGTGGGTGGCGGTCCTGCTCGTCGGCGTCGGGCTCCACCTGCTGGTGCTGGAGACACTCGCCGGCACCGGGACCGTCACGTTCGTACCGGCGCTGATCGTGCTCGGCGCGTCCGTCGCGCCCGCCACGTTCCTGACCTTCGCCCAGGGGAGGCCGGCGCGCCGCCCGGTCCCCGGCTCCGTCGTCGGCGTCGCCGCGCTGCTCGGCGGCGTGATCGGCGTGGTCGCCGCCGGCTGGCTGGAGTACGGCACACTGCACCGCCTCGGCGTCCTGCCGATGGCGCTCGTCGGGCTGGCCGAGGAGACCGCCAAGCTGATCGTGCCGGCCGGCATCCTGCTGCTGTGGCGGCGGCACCCGTCCCCGGCGCAGGGGCTGGTGATCGGCGTGGCCTCCGGCGCCGGGTTCGCCGCGCTGGAGACCATGGGCTACGCGTTCGCCGCGTTCGTCGGGTCGCAGGGCAGTCTCGGCGCGGTCGAGCAGACGCTGCTGGTACGCGGTCTCACCGCGCCTGCCGCGCACCTGGCCTGGACCGGGCTGACCGCCGCCGCGTTGTTCACGTTCGCCGCCGCCCCCGGCGGCCGGAAGCTGGCGGCGTTCCTGCTCACCTTCGCCGCCGCCGTCACGCTGCACACCTGCTGGGACACGTTCGGCACCCAGCCCGCGTACGTGTTCATCGGCGGCGTGTCGCTGGGCTGGGTGCTGCTGCGCCTGCACCTGGACCGAGAGCGGCCGGCCCTGCCCGGCACGCCGGCGGAGTCGCCGCTGGAGACGGCGTCATGATCATCGCCAGTTCGCCGAGGTGGCGGGGTCGGAGCACCTCTGATGCCGCCACCTCGGCGTGACGGAGTCGATCAGCCGGCGGCCAGCCGCACGCCGAGCGCCACGAAGGCGACCGCGCAGAGCCGGTCGACGCGCCGCGACCAGCGGCTGTCGCCCCACCGGCTGGCGAACCGCCCGGCGCCCACGCCGAGCGCCAGGTCCACGGCGAGCTGCACCGCGACGAACAGCACGCCGAGCAGCACCAGTTGCGCCGCCACCGGGCCCGCCTCGGGCCGGACGAACTGCGGCAGGAACGCCACACTGAACAGGATCATCTTCGGGTTGAGCAGGTTCGTCAGCAGCCCGCGCCGGAACGCCCGACCGGCGCCGCCGTCCGGCCGGTCCGCACGCGCGCCGGGCCGGCCCGTGCCGCGCAGCGCCCGCAGGCCCAGCACGATCAGGTACGCCGCACCGGCCCACCGGATCGCGGTGAACAGCACCGGAGACGCGGCGATGACGGTGGCGAGCCCGGCCACCACGGCGGCGACGTGCACCGCCTCCCCGGCGGCGACCCCGAGCGCGGCCACCGCGCCCGCCCGCGGGCCGTACCGGGTGGCGTTGGCGAGCACGAACATCATGTCCGGCCCCGGGGTGAGCATGAGCACCACGATGGCGGCCAGATAGCCGGCGAGCGTGGCCGCTGAGAGTCCGAGCACCGCTCAGCCCTCCCCGGCGCCGTCGAGCAGCGCCCGCCGCAGCGCCAGCCGGTGCTCGCGCCGGATCTGCGCCTCCCGGTAGCGCCGCCGGTCGCCCTCGGTCTCGGTGTGCAGCGGCGGCACCGGCCGGGGCTGCCCCTCGTCGTCCACCGCCACCATCACCAGATGCGCGGTGGCCACGTCCACCGGCGGCACCGCGCGGTCCCACCGGTCCGCGCTGACCTTGACCGCCACCTCCATCGAGCTGCGGCCGGCCCAGGTGATCCGGGCGTCCACGTGCACCACGTCCCCGACGCGTACCGCACGCAGAAACGCGGTCTCGTCGATGGCGGCGGTGACTGCCGGGCCGTCGGAGTGGCGGGCGGCGACCACTCCGGCGACCGAGTCGATCAGGTTGAGGATGCGCCCGCCGTGGACCGTGCCCATCAGGTTGGTGTGGTGCTGGTCCATGATCTGCGACAGGGTCAGGTGCGAGGCCGACGGTGGTCGGCCGGTGAGCGTGATGGTGTCGGGCACTGTGCGGTTCCGTCCTCGCAGAAGCGGACCGCCGACCGGCCGGGGTGTGCACGTCGAGGGCCCGCCGACGGCCCTCCGCACGGCGTGTCACCCGCCCGACCCACCCGCGAGGTCGACGGCGGCGCGCACCGGTGGTACGCGCGACGCGGGCAGGTCTTCGGACTCGCGGGCCGGACACGAGGTCGCCTACTGGCCGTCGCTTCCCAGGCCGTGGCCCAGTGCTGTTGACGGCGGTCGTTCCCGCTCACCGCTGCGGGGCAGTCCCGGATTCCCACCGGGTTCCCTCTTACGACACCCGGCCGTCGCCGACCGGGTGAACCAGCGCTTCCCGCAGCGTAGCCCAGCGTCCGAGGCCGGCGGCACCAGCGTCAGGCCGGCGCCGATCCCGTCACACCGGCCAGCGGCGCCGCGCCGAACGAGACCGCGAACCGCTTGCACCAGATCGACACGCTGCGCAACCCGTCCAGGTCCACCGACGCCGGGATGTCGTACGCCTGGTCGCCGATGTTGCCCTTGAGCCGGCCCAGTTCGACCCAGCGGCCGTCGTCGAACACCTGCCAGCCGGCGCGGCCGGGCAGCACCTTCCGGTCGGTGAGCCACACCCGCAGGTCGGGGCCGTCCGAGGTGTCCAGTCCCCGCAGGAGCAGCTGGCGGCGGCCGTCGGCGAGGCGGACCAGCTGCGCCCGGCCGGACGTGTCGTGCTCGTGGGTGACGAAGTCACCGGCGGCGAGGAGCACGTCGGCGGGCGCCGCGCCGGTCGCCGAGGGGCCGGCCGTACCGGAGGGCGACGGGCCGGAAGTACCGGCCGGCTGCGGCTCCGCCACCGACGGCAGCGCCTCGCGCACCTCACGGTCGGTCACCAGCCGCCACGGCTGGAACAGGTACAGACCCACCGCGAGACCGGTGACGACCACGACGGCGAGCCCCGACAACACCACACGTCTTCTGCCCATGCTCCGACAGTAGGCGCCGACCCGGCGGAAAGATCTTTCCGACCGCTTACGGGCCGACCGCGGGCCGCCGCACCGGGACGCCGATGGGTAGCGTCTGGGCCCATGGGGCGCTATGTGCTCGTCGTCGACGACGACCGGACGGTGAGCGACGTCGTCCGGCGGTACCTGGAACAGGACGGCTGCCGGGTCCGGCTGTCCTTCGACGGGCCCGGCGCGCTCGCCGCGGCCGAGGAGGAGCCACCCGACCTGGTGGTCCTCGACCTGATGATGCCGGGTCTCGACGGCATCGAGGTGTGCCGGCGGCTGCGTCGCCGCCTGCCCGGCCTGCCTGTGGTCATGCTGACCGCGCTCGGGGACGAGGCCGACCGGGTCGCCGGGCTGGAGGTCGGGGCGGACGACTACGTGACCAAGCCGTTCTCGCCCCGCGAACTGGTGCTGCGCATCCGGTCGGTGCTGCGGCGCGCGGCCCCGCCGGACCGGGGACCGGCGGGGATGCTGTGCGACGGCGACCTCACCGCGGACACCGACCGGCGCGTCGCCGAGCGCGGGGGGCGTCCGCTGTCGCTGACCGTACGGGAGTTCGACCTGCTCGCGTTCCTGCTGGCGAACCCGGGACGCGCCTGGTCGCGGGCCGAGCTGCTGGACCGCGTGTGGGGCTGGCGCTTCGGCGACCAGTCCACTGTCACCGTCCACGTCCGGCGTCTGCGGGAGAAGATCGAGGACCACCCGGCGCAGCCGCGCCGCATCGTCACCGTGTGGGGCGTCGGCTACCGGTACGAGCCGTCGGAGGCGTCCCGGTGAACGAACTGATGGTCATCGGGCTCTACGCCCTCCTCGCCGGCGCGGCCGTCGGCGCGCTCGCTGTGGGCGCGCTGCGGCTGGTGCGTCACCGGTCGATCCTCGCGCACATCGCGGTGCTGCTGGCGGTCACTATCGCCTCGGTGACGGCGGGCGTCACGGCTGTCGCCCAGGCCATGTTCCTGTCCGCGCACGACCTCCAGGTCGTCCTCGTGACGGTGGCGGCGTCCGCGGCGGTCAGTCTCGCCGTCGGGGTGGCGTTCGCGCGGCGGCTGGCGCAGGCGGCGGTCTGGGCCGACCAGGCCCGGCAGCGGGAACGGCAGCTGGAGGCCGGCCGCCGTGAGCTGGTCGCGTGGGTCTCGCACGACCTGCGTACGCCGCTGGCCGGCCTGCGGGCGATGGCGGAGGCGCTGGAGGACCGGGTGGTCGACGAGCCGGCGGCGGTGGCCGAGTACCACCGCCGGATCCGGGTCGAGACGGACCGGATGACGCGGCTGGTCGACGACCTGTTCGAGCTGTCCCGGATCACCGCCGGAGCGCTGCGGCCCGCGCTGTCCCCGGTCCCGCTCGGCGACGTGGTCTCCGACGCGATCGCCGCCACCGCGCCGCTGGCCGCCGACCGGCGGGTACGTGTCGTCGCCCCGGAGACCGGCTGGCCGACCGTCCGGGCCGCCGAGGCCGAACTCGCCCGCGTCGTGACGAACCTGCTGGTCAACTCGGTGCGGTACACGCCACCGGACGGCACGGTGCGCATCGACGCCGGCCGGGACGACGACGACGCGTGGCTGGCCGTCTCCGACACCTGCGGCGGCATTCCGGAGGCGGACCTGCCCCGGGTCTTCGACGTGGCGTTCCGGGGTACCCGGGCCCGTACCCCCGCACCGGCCGGCGCCGACGAGGCGGCGCCGGCCGGCGGCGGGCTGGGCCTGGCGATCGTGCGCGGACTGGTCGAGGCGCACGGCGGGCGGGTCGACGCGCACAACGTCACCGGCGGGTGCCGCTTCGTCGTCCGCCTGCCGGCGGTCTGACCGGGCCCCTGTCGGTCAGCCGGCGTCCGGGGGGCCGGTCTCCACCAGGCGTCCCTGCGCCAGGCGCAGCCAGCGGCCGACGTCGATCGCGGCGAGGAACCGTTCGTCGTGGCTGACCACCAGCAGCGCGCCCCGGTAGGCGTTGAGCGCGCTCTCCAGCTGAGCGACGCTGACCAGGTCGAGGTTGTTCGTCGGCTCGTCGAGCAGCAGGAGTTGCGGCGCCGGTTCGGCGCCCAGGACGCAGGCGAGCGTGGCGCGCAGCCGCTCACCGCCGGAGAGCACGCCCACCGGCAGGTGCGCTCGCGGGCCGCGGAACAGGAACCGGGCGAGCAGGTTCATCCGCTGCGCATCCGGGGCCTGCGGCGCGAACACGGCCAGGTTCTCCGCCACGGTACGGTCCAGGTCCAGCAGGTCCAGCCGCTGCGACAGGTACGCGATCCGGCCGTCGGCGCGGGCGATCCGGCCGGTCTCGGGCTCCAGGTCGCCGTCGATCAGGCGCAGCAGCGTGGACTTGCCCGCACCGTTGTCGCCGAGCAGGGCGATCCGCTCCGGGCCCCGGATCGTCAGGTCGACGCCGTCACCTGCGAACAGGGACCGCTCGCCGTGCCGGACCCGGACCCGTTCGGCGGTCAGCAGCGTACGCCCGGCCGGCACGTCCGTGGCGGGTAGCTCCACCGTGATCCGCTGCTCGTCGCGCAGCGCCCGCTCGGCCTCGTCGAGCCGTGCCCGGGCGCCGTCGACCCGTCCCGAGTGCATCTCGTTCGCCTTGCCCGCGGCCACCTGGGCGTCCCGCTTCATGCCGCCGGCGACGATCCTCGGCAGGCCCGCGTTCTTCAGGTTGCGGGCGGCGTTCCCGGCTCGCCGGGCCGCCCGCTCGCGGGCCTCCTGCAACTCCCGCTTCTCCCGCTTGAGCTCCTGCTCGGCGCTGCGGACGTTCTTCTCCGCCACCTCCTGTGCGGCCCGCACCGCCGCCTCGTACGCGGTGAAGTTGCCGCCGTGGAACCGTATCTCGCCGCGGTCGAGTTCGGCGATGCGGTCCATCCGGTCCAGCAGCGCCCGGTCGTGGCTGACCAGCAGCAGGCAGCCGTGCCACTGCTCCAGCACGTCGTGGAGCCGGTGCCGGGCGCCGAGGTCGAGGTTGTTCGTGGGCTCGTCCAACAACAGCACGTCGGGCTGCTTGAGCAGTTGCGCCGCCAGGCCGAGGGAGACCACCTGTCCGCCGCTGAGCGTGTCCAGGCGGCGATCGAAGGCGAGGTCGCCGAAGCCGAGCCGGTCGAGCTGGGCGCGGGTGCGCTCCTCGATGTCCCAGTCGTTGCCGATGGTGGTGAAGTGCCTCTCGTCGGCGTCCCCGGACTCGATGGCGTGCAGCGCCGCGATCAGCGGGGCGATCTCCAGGACCTCGGCCACTGTCAGGTCGGCGGCGAGCGGCAGGGTCTGCGGGAGGTAGCCCAGCACGCCGTCGACGGTTACCGACCCGGCGGACGGGCGGTACTCGCCGGCGATCAGCTTGAGCAGCGTGCTCTTGCCGGCGCCGTTCGGCGCGACCAGTCCGGTCCGGCCGCCGCCGAGGGTGAAGGAGAGGTCCTGGAACACCGGGGTGTCGTCCGGCCAGGAGAAGGTCAGGTTCGAGCAGACGATGAAGGAGTCGGACATCGGAAGACGACCTCGAAGGTGAGGGCGGGCGGACCTCAGCCGCCCGGCGGGGGACACGGTCTCGGGGTACGACGACACGACCACGGCGCTCGCCTGCGGTCGGTCACATGTCCGGTCTCACCCGGAGATGTCGTCGTCACCCGCCATGTCTGGTCTCCCTGTGCGGTCTTCGTGCTCGGACGGCCACGTCCGGCTCGCCCGGGGTCCACCGTAGCACCGGCCGGTGCCGGCGTGGGCGTGCCGGACCGGTGTCCGGGCGGCCACCCGCCGCGACGGCGCGCCCTATGCTCCTGGCCATGTCCCAGGTGAGTGCGAGCCGCTGGTTCGGGCCGGCCGGACCTTCGGCCGGTGACGCCCAGGTGTTCGTCTTCCCGTACGCCGGTGGCGTGGCCGCCTCCTTCGCGCAGTGGCAGGAGCTGGCCGCGCCGGAGCTGTCGGTGCAGGTCGCGCTGATGCCGGGCCGGGGCGCCCGGCTGCACGAGCCGCCGGTGGACGACCTCGCGGAGCTGGTGGACGCGCTGGCGACAGCCGTCGCCGAGCGGGCGTCCGGGCCGTTCCTGCTGGTCGGCCACAGCCTGGGGGCGCTGGTGGCGTTCGAGGTGACCCGGGAGCTGCGCCGCCGGGGCGCGCCCGCGCCGCTGGCGTTGCTGGTCGGCGGCGCGGAGGCACCGCGGAATCGCCTGGTACGGCGGCGCGTGCACGACCTCGACGACGCCGGCCTGGTCGAGGCGTTGCGGGACTTCGGGGCGACGCCGGCCGCGCTGCTGGCCGACCGCGACCTGATGGAGCTGATCCTGCCCGGGGTACGGGCCGACTTCGCGCTGTCCGAGCGGTACGCCTACCACCAGGAGCCGCCGCTGGAGGTGCCGGTGCACGTGCTGCTCGGCGACCGGGACGAGCACGTGGACCCGGACCGGGCCGCGGGGTGGGCGCGGGAATGCGTCACCGAGCCGATGTGGCACGTGTTTCCCGGCGGGCATTTCTTCCTTTCCGACCATCTGCCGGAAATCATCGATCTAATACGACACATCGTCGCCAGTCACACCGCTGTGGCGGAATAGGCGACAAAGAACGGGTAAGGACTCGCACCCGTGCCGGACCTTCCACAATGTCCGGTATTCGAGCTGGTGAACCGGCGAGAAGCGGTGTTACAGTCTGCCATCCGTTCGCCGAAGGGACGTCGCTGACGAGGCGGCATACTGTCGCGTGCGCCGAGGTGTTCATGAGCCGGCCGTACCTTCCGTCCCTGGTCCTGCGCGATTACCTGCACACCGTGGCGACCCTCCACCCGCAACTGCGCGAACTGCTCGACTTCGGGCGTCCCGGCGCTGACGAGGCACTCGCGGAACTGGCCGGCACGGTCAGCGAGTTCGACACCGACTCCACCGGCCGGGGCGATTCCTACCGCCGGGCCCAGCGGGACACGCTCGTCCGCTGGACCGGCATGCGGCGGCTGCTGGACCTGGCCACCCCGGATGCCGCCGCCCCGGTGACGCTCATCCTCGACGTGCTCGGCGGCGACGGCACGGTGGCCCGCGCCGCGAGCAGCCAGTCCGCCTGCTTCGAGTCCAAACTCGCCTTCATCACCGGCGACCTGTCCGGCCACATGGTCGACAAGGCGCTCGCGCACGGACTGCCCGCCGTCCGCCAGGCCGCGCACTTCCTGTTCCTGCGCGACGCCGGCGTGGACGCGGTGCTGCTCGCGTACGGCACGCACCACATCCCGGCCGCCCGGCGGCCGCAGGCGGTCGCGGAGGCGGCCCGGGTGGTCCGCCCCGGCGGCCGGATCGTGCTGCACGACTTCGACGAGTCCAGCCCGATGGCCGGGTTCTTCGGCGAGGTGGTGCACCCGCACGCCGCCGGCGGCCACGACTACCGGCACTTCAGCCGAGCCGAGCTGACCGGCCTGTTCACCGCGGCCGGGCTGCCGGTACGCGTCGTCGACCTGTACGACCCGCTGATCGTGCGCGCCGACAGCGCCGGGTCCGCGTACGCGGGCATCCGCGACTACGTCGGCGACATGTACGGGGTGCGGGACTTCTTCGCGACCCTCTCCGACGACGAGGTGTGGGGGCTGCTGACCCGCCACTTCGACCACACCGGCTATCTGGCCGCGCTCGGCCGCGACGACGTGCCGGCCCGTCCGCTGGTCTACCGGGCCGACGGGCAGTTCGTCGCCGAGGTGCCCCGGATGGCGATCGTCGCGGTCGCGACGAGGACGCGGTGAGCGTGGTGTCCGGCCCGCGCTACCTGACCGACCTGGTGCACCGGCCCGACGGTTCCGGCGGCGACCGGCCCGCGGTCGTCGGCCCGGACGGCGAGCTGAGCTACGCGGCTCTGTGGGAGCGGGTGGGCGCGACGGCCGGGCTGCTGCGCCGGGCCGGCGTGCGGCCGGGTGACCTGGTGGGCCTGTACCTGCACCGGTCCGCCGACTACGTGACGTCGTTGCTGGCGACGCTCGCGGTGGGCGCGGTGGCCGTGCCGGTCGACCCCGAGCTGCCGTCGGGCCGGGCCGAGCAGATGCTCGCGGCGGCCGCGCCCCGGCTCGTCCTGTACGCGGACCGTCCGCCCGCCGTCGCGGCGCCCGCGTCCACCGGGTGGCGGGACGTGCGTACCGCGCGGGCCGGGCCGCCGGCCGGCCTGA
This sequence comes from Micromonospora sp. WMMB482, assembly GCF_019038635.1. Classification (NCBI taxonomy): domain Bacteria; kingdom Bacillati; phylum Actinomycetota; class Actinomycetes; order Micromonosporales; family Micromonosporaceae; genus Micromonospora; species Micromonospora sp. WMMB482. Next base: position 4,985,312 of record NZ_JAHOPD010000020.1, read on the forward strand.
CCGATCGCACCGGCTGGCTGCCGCCGGACGATCACGCCGCGCTCGTGCTGTTCACCTCCGGCTCCACCGGCCGGCCGAAGGGTGTCGTGCTGCACCACGCCGGGCTGGTCAACCGGCTGGCCTGGGGCCACGACCGGTTCGGTTTCACCGCCGACGACCGGGTGCTGCACAAGGCGTCGATCGGGTTCGACGCGTCGGTGCACGAGATCCTCTCCCCGCTGATCTCCGGCGGCGCCGTGGTCGTCGCCGGGCCGGGCCTGCAGTTCGACAGCCTCGGGCTGGTCCGGCTGATCCAGCGGGAGGCGGTCACCACCGCGCACTTCGTCCCGACCATGTTGCGGCACGTGCTCGACGAGCCGGAGTTCGCCGGCTGCGTCACGCTGCGGCGGGTGCTGTGCGGCGGCGAGGCGCTGGACATGCGGCTGGTCCGGCGGCTGCGCGAGGTGCTGCCGTGCGGGCTGTTCAACGGGTACGGTCCGAGCGAGACCTCGATCAACGTGTCCTACTGGGACTGCGCCGAGCCGTACGCGGGCAGCATCGCCCCGATCGGCCGGATCATCGACGGCGTCACCGCCCATGTGCTCGACGACGACCTGCGGCCGGTGCCCGAGGGCGGGACCGGTGAGCTGTGGATCGGCGGGGTCGCGGTCGGGCTGGGCTACCTGCGCGACGACGAGCGGACGGCGGAGCGTTTCCGCCCCGACCCGGCGCGGCCGGGCGCGCGGCTCTACCGCACCGGTGACCTGGTGCGCATCGCGCCGCAGGGCTTCCTGGAGTTCCGCGGCCGGGCCGACGACCAGGTCAAGATCCGGGGTGTCCGGGTGGAGCCGGGCGAGGTGGCCGCCGTGCTGCGCGAGCATCCGGCCGTGCACGACGCGGTGGTGGTGACCGTCCCGGACACCGACGACGGCCCGCGCCTGGTCGGGTACGTGGTGCCGCAGCCCCGGCGGGCCCCGGCGGTCGGCGGGCTGCCGCGGTTCCCGCTGCCGAACGGCATGGCGGTCACCGCGGCGTCGCCGGACGAGGCGGTCTTCCTCTACCGGCAGATCTTCGACCAGGCCGAGTACGCCCGTTTCGGTGTCCGCGTCGGCGACGGCGCCGTGGTCCTCGACGTCGGCGCCAACATCGGGCTGTTCTCGCTCTGGGCGTCCCGGCAGGCGCGTGACGTGCGGCTGGTAGCGGTCGAGCCGAACCCGGACACGCTGCCGTACCTGCGCGCCAACCTCGGCCTCTACGCCGGGTCCGCGTCGGTCGTCGAGGCCGCCGTGACCGACGCGGCGGGCACCGCCGAGCTGACCTCGTTCCCCGAGCTGAGCTACCTGTCCGGCCTCGGCGCCGACCGGGCCGGCGCCGCCTCCGACCTGGTCCGGTCGCACTACCGCCACGGTGGCGGCGACGCCGACGAGACCGAACAGGCCGCGCTCCTGGCCGACGCCCGCCGCCGCCTCGCCCCGGTGGCGCACGTGGTGCCGACGGTGACGCTGTCGGACCTGCTGGACCGCTTCGGGCTGGACCGCGTCGACCTGCTGAAGATCAACACCGAGGGTGCCGAACTGAGCGTGCTGCGCGGGCTGCGCCCCGAGCACTGGCCCCGCATCCGCCAGGTCTGCCTGGAGGTCGAGCGCAGCAGCGTGACCACGCCGCGGGTGCGCGAGCTGCTGTGCGCGGCCGGGTTCGAGGTGCACGACATCGGCGACTGGAACGTCGGCGCGGACGCCGACGTCAGCTACGTCTACGCCGTACGGCCGCAGGATCCGCCACCGCCGGCGACACCCCGGGACGAGCCCGCCGACCATCTGCTGACCACCGGGCTGCTCCAGGGATACCTGGCCTCGGCGCTGCCGCCCGCGATGCGCCCGGACCAGCTCGTCCTGGTCGACCGGCTGCCCCGCCTGCCCAACGGCAAGGTCGCCCGGCTGGAGCTGCCACCGCCGCCGCCCCGGTCCACCGAACCCGCCCCGGACCGGGGCAGCGACCTCACCGACAAGCTGCGCGAGGCGTGGCGGGCCACGCTCGGCGTCGACGCGGTGCACGACGACGACACGTTCGTCGCCCTCGGCGGGCACTCGCTGACCGCGCTGCGGATGGCGCTGCGGGTACGGGAGATGACCGGGCTGGAGGTGTCCCCGGCGAGCTGCCTGCGCGCCGGGTCGTTCGCCGACTGGGTCGACCGGGTCACCGAGGCGGGACGCGATGTCAGCCCGACCCGCTGACGCGCGGCACGTCGTCGTGGTGGGCGCCGGCCGGCTGGCCCGCTCGCTGTGCCACGCCCTGGCCGCCATCCACACCCCGGTGCCGCTGCGCGTGACGGTCCTGGCCCGCGACCCGGACGCGGCCCACGCGCTCGCCCGCGCCGCGCGGGTACGCGCCACAGTCGCCGGAACCCCGCTCGCCGTCACCGCCCGGCCGTTCACCGCCGAGCCCGGCGCCGAACCGGGGGAGGGGTACGCCGCCGACGCCGCCTCGATGGCCCGGCTCCGGCCCGACGTGCTGGTCTGCGCCGCGTCCGCGCAGTCGCCGTACGAGCGGGCGGCGGCGCCGTCGGCCTGGACGGACCTGATCGCCGCGGCCGGCTTCGGGGTGACCCTGGCGTTGCAGGCCGAGCTGGTGTCCCGGCTCGCCGCCGCGCTGGCCGACGGTGCGCCCGGCGCGACGCTCGTCAACGGCGCGTTCCCGGACGCGGTCAACCCGCTGCTCGCCGCGCTGGACCTGCCGGTGCGCTGCGGCCTCGGCAACGTGGCGACGCTCGCCGCGTGCCTGGACACCGCGCTCGGGCGCCCCGGGCCGCGCCGGCTGGCGGTGCTCGGCCACCACACCCACCTCGCCGCGCCCGGCCCGGACGGCGACGACACCGCCGAGGTACGCGCCTGGCTGGACGGCCGGCCCGTCCCGGACGTCACCGGGCTGCTCGCCGGCTACCGGGCGCTGCCCCGGCCGGAGCTGAACGCGCTCGCCGGGCACACCGGGGCCGCCCTGGTGGCGGCGCTCGCCACCGGAGACGAGGTGACGGCGAGCCTGCCCGGGCCGATGGGACTGCCGGGCGGCTACCCGGTCCGGCTCACCGGCGGCCGGACCGAGCTGCGGCTGCCCGCCGAGCTGCCGGTGGCGCAGGCGGTCGCCTGGAACACCGCCGCCGGGCGCCGCGACGGCGTCGAGGTCGGCGGCGGCCAGGTCCGCTACCCGGAGCGTGCCCGGGCCGCGCTGGCGGCGTACCGGCCCGACCTGGCCGGCGGCTGGCACGCGAGCGAGCTGGCCGAGGTCGCCGGCCGGTTCACCGCCCTGCGCGACCATCTGCGAACGGTGCCGCCGGCGCCGGCCCGGAGTGTGTTGGAGGAATCCCGATGACAGTGACCACCCCGGCCACCCGCAACATGATCACCGACTACTACGAGGTCGTCGCGTCGGCGGTGCGGCGGTGCGGCGCGGTCCCCGGCGACGCGCCCGGCACACCCGGCTTCGCGCCCGGCTTCGACCTGCCCGAGCTGACCCCCGCGGTGCGGGAGTTCTACGCCGCCGCCACCGTCAGCTGGTCCCCGCTGGGCCACTACGGCGGGCACGACCTGACGATGCTCGACCTGACCGCCAACCCGGGCACCCGGACCACGAAGACGTTCGCCTCGATGGTGATCGTCGCGCGCGCGGTCGAGCACATCCGGCGCACCGGGGAGCGGCTGTGCATCGTCACCCCGACCTCCGGCAACAAGGGCGTCGCGCTGCGCGACTCGGTGGCCCGCGCGTACGCGGCCGGGCTGGTGACCCCGGAGCAGTTGTCCATCGTGGTGCTGGCGCCGGCGGCGACCCGGCACAAGTTCCGCCACGACGCGCTCGCCGACGATCCCGCGACCCGTGCGGTCAACCCGCTGCTGCGCTACACCGGCGCGGACCCGGAGGGCGTCAAGGCGCTCGGCCGCGCGTTCGTCGACGAGTACGCCGCCACCGTCTACGACAAGCACGGCGTCACCCTCTGGTACACCCTCGACCTGCGCAACTACCTGGTCGCTGACGCCGCCCGGGCCGCGTTCGAGGCCGACGTGTCACCGGCCACCGGTGCGCGCTGGCACGCCCATGCCGTGTCCAGCGCGTTCGGCCTGCTCGGCTACAACCTGGGCCGCGACGTGCTGGAGTCGGCCGGCGACGCCGACCCGGCCGACCGGCCCGGTTTCCTCCTCGTGCAGCACCTCGGTACGCCGGACATGGTGCTCAGCCTGCGCCACGGCTCGTTCGAGCGGGACCGCTGCCCGGCGTACGCGTTCGACGAGAGCCGGGGCGTCTGGACGCAGGACGCCGACCTGCGCTTCCCGGCCGTCACCGACGACCCGGCCGAGGTGCTCGACCCGACGTTCTACACCCACCGCCCGGTGACCTCCCCGGCGATGAACGCGCTCGTCGAACGGCACGGCGGCGACGGCATCGTGGTGTCGCGGCGCGAGTGCGTGCGGCGCTACCCGGTCGCCCGGCAGTGGCTCGCGAACGCCGGCCTGGCGCTGCCCGACGACCCGGAGCGGCTGCGGGAGTGGTCGATCCTGATGGCGCTGACCGGCGTCTGCAACGCCGTCGACCGGGGCCTGGTGCCGGCCGGGTACGAGATCGTGGTGCACGGCACCGGCAGCTACTGGGACGACTTCCGGGTCGCCGAGGCGGACGCCGAGGTGTGCACGCTCGCCGACGTGGTCGCCGCCGTCCTGGACGAGCGGTGAGCCCGTCTCCGCACCCGCTCGGCCTGCCGCCGCGGCTCGCCGCCCGGGCGCACGCCGCGGGCGTCGACCCGGCCGCCGTCGTCCTCGCCGCCACCGCCCTGCTGGTACGCCGGTACACCGGATCTCCGGTGGTGACGCTGCGGCACGGCGACGACCCGGTGACGCTCGACCTGACCGTGGACGCGCCGATCCGTGAGCTGTGCCGGTCGGTGCGCCCGGCACCGCCGGACCATCCGGTCGACGCCACCGTCGAGGTGGGTGCCGACCTGGCCGGTGTCGCCGTGTCCGGGCTGCCCGCCGAGTACGCCGACGACCTCCGCGCCGACCTGGCCGACGTCCTGTCCACGCTCGACCCGGACGCCTCGTCGGCGGGGGTGCTGCCGTCGGCCCGCTACGAGCGGCGACCGGCGCCGGACCTGTGGCGGCTGCACGGGGGCGACGGCACCGAGGCCGGCCGGGTACACGGCGACACCATCCCGGCCGCGTTCGCGGCGGCGGTGCGGGCGTACCCGGAGCGGCCGGCGGTGCTCGCCGACGACGCGACTGTCACCTATCGGGAACTCGGCGCGGCAGTCGCCGCGACCGCCGAGGCGCTTGCCGCATCGGGTGACGTGGCGGCGCCGGTGGCGGTGCTGTGCCGCCACGGCGTCGCCACGATCACCGGCATCCTCGCGGCGCTGGCGTCGGGGTCGCCGTACGTGCCGCTGGACCCGGCGTACCCGGCGGCCCGGCTGGCCGCGATGCTGCGGGACGCCGGCGTCCGGGCGATCGTCGCGGACCCGGACCACGCCGGGCGGGCCGTCGCGCTCGCCGCCGACGCCGGGCGGGAGCTGCCGGTGGTGCCGCTACGTCCGGGCGACCTCGCCGTGCCGGTGCCGGCCGGGCCCGCGCGGCCGGACGACCCGGCGTACGTGCTCTACACCTCCGGGTCCACCGGGAAGCCGAAGGGCGTGGTGCAGAGCCACCGCAACGTGCTGTTCGGCGTCCGCAACCACGTGCGCAACTTCGCCGTCCGGCCGGACGACCGCACGAGCGTGCTCACCTCGTTCGGCTACGACATGGCGGTCACCGACACGTTCAGCGCGCTGCTGTCCGGCGCCGCCGCCGTCCCGGTCGACGTCCGCACGCACGGCCTCGGCCACCTGACCGGCGCGCTCGCCGACCGCGGCGTCACCGTCTACCACTCCACCCCCACCGTCTTCCGGTACGTGGTGGCGAGCCTCGGCGAGCGCGGGCGGTTGCCGTCGGTCCGCGCTGTCGTCCTCGGCGGCGAGGAGGTCACCCGGCACGACGTGACGCTGGCCCGGCGGTCGTTCGCGCCGGGCGTGGTGTTCGTCAACGGGTACGGCACCACCGAGATCAGCTTCGCCGCGCAGCACCACCTGCCGCCGGACGCCGACCCGGGGCGCGCAGTCGTACCGATCGGGCACCCGCTGCCGGGCGTCGAGGTGGTGCTGACCGACCCGGCCGGACGCCCGGCCTGCCTCACCGGCGAGGTGGTCGTGCGGACCCCGCACGTCGCGCTCGGATACCTGGGCCTGCCGGAGCTGACCGCGGCCCGGTTCACCGAGCACGACGGGGTGCGCGCGTACCGGACCGGTGACATCGCGCGGCGGCTGCCCGACGGCACGCTCGTCTACCTGGGCCGCGGCGACCGGATGGTGAAGATCCGCGGCTACCGGGTGGAGCTGGGCGAGATCGAGGCGTGCCTGGCGGCGCTGCCCGGCGTGGCCCACGCGGCGGTGGTGGCGCGGCGGGGCGCGTCCGGCGCGGGCGAGCAGGAGATCGTCGCGTACGTCGTGGGCGCCGCCGGGACGCACGTCGCAGCAGCAGCGCTGCGGGAACGGCTGGCCGCCGTGCTGCCGGACTTCATGGTGCCCCGGGCGGTGGTGGCGGTGCCGGAGCTGCCGATCGGGCCGACCGGCAAGCTCGACCAGGCCGCCCTGCCCGACCCGGACCACCCGAGCGCTGGAGGGCCGGACGTCGATCGGCCGGGTGTCGGGGGACCGCCGTCCGGGCCGGTCGAGGAGACGATCGCCGCCGGCTGGTGCACGGTGCTCGGGCTGCCCACTGTGGACCGGCTGGTGAACTTCTTCGAGGCGGGCGGGCACTCGCTCCAGCTCGCACTGGTGCAGGGGTACCTGGAGGAACACCTCGGCCGCCGGGTGCCGCTGGCCCGGCTGGTGGAGTTCCCGACGGTGGCGGCGCTGGCCGCGTACCTGAAGAGGCCCGGGGACGCCGCGGGCGAACCGGAGGACGGCCGCCTGGCCGCGGCCGGACGCCGGATGGCCCGCCGCGCCGCCGCGCGGGCCGCCGGCGGCGGGGAGGGACGGACGTGAGCGAGGACGACCGGATCGCGGTGGTGGGGCTGGCCTGCCGGGTACCCGGCGCGGACGACGCGCCCACGCTGTGGCGCAACCTGCTGTCCGGGGTGGACTCGGTGTGCCGGACCGCCGTGGAGGGCACGCCCACCGGCCCGGACTGGGTACCGGCTTTCGGGCGGCTCGACGACCTGGACGGCTTCGACGCGGACCTGTTCGGCTACCCCGCCGCCGCGGCGGCGCTGCTCGACCCGCAGCACCGGCTGTTCCTGGAGGTCGCCTGGCACGCCCTGGAGGACGCCGGGATCGACCCGGACCGCGACCCGGCCCAGATCGGCGTGTTCGGCGGATGCGGACCCAACCGCTACCTGCACCACCACCTGCTCGGCAATCCCGCGCTGGCCCCGGCGGCGGGCACGCTCGCCGAGGACTGGGACGACGCGCTCACCGGCTCCGGCTGCGACTACCTGCCGACGCGCACCGCGTTCGCGCTGGGGCTGTCCGGCCCGGCCGTGGCGGTCCAGACCGCCTGCTCGACCTCGCTCGTCGCGGTCTGCCAGGCCGGGCAGAGCCTGCTGGACTACCGCTGCGACGTGGCGATCGCGGGCGGCGCGGCGGTGGTCTCCACCCGGCAGGCCGGTTACCGGCTGCGGCCGGGCGGGCTGCTGGCCACCGACGGGGTGTGCCGCCCGTACGACGCCGCCGCCACCGGGCAGGTGTTCGGCAACGGCGCCGGGGCGGTGGTGCTCAAGCGCCTCGCCGACGCCCGCGCCGACGGCGACCACGTGTACGCCGTGCTCGCCGGGTGGGCGGTGAACAACGACGGCGCCGACCGGCCCGGCTTCACCGTGCCGGGCGTGTCCGGCCAGGCGGCGGTGACGGCGGAGGCGCTGGCGTCGGCCGGCTGGGACGCGGCCGACGTGGGCTACCTGGAGGGACACGGCACCGGCACACCGGTGGGCGACGCGATCGAGGTGGACGCGCTGGCCCGGGTACGCCGAGGCGCCCACGCCCCGCTGCTGATCGGCTCGGTGAAGGGCAACCTCGGCAACCTGGACGCCGCGGCGGGCGTGATCTCCCTGATCAAGGCCGTGTACGCGGTCCGCACCGGACAGGTGCCGGGCACCGCGCACTTCACCGCCGCGCACGACGACATCGACCTGGCCGCCGCACGCGCCGAGGTGGACGCGCAGACCCGGCCGTGGGCCGGGGAGCGGCGCGCGGGCGTCAGCTCGTTCGGCCTCGGCGGCACCAACGCGCACGTGCTCGTCGAGCCCGCGCCCGCGACGGACGAACCGGACGCCGGGGCACCCGGCCCGGTGGTGCTGGGCCTGTCCGCGGGCAGCCCGGCGGCGCTGCGGGAACTGGCCCGGCGGCTGGCTGTCCGGCTGGCCGACGGCGACCTGGCGGTGGCCGACGTGGCGCACACGCTCGCGGTGGGACGGCGGCGGCTGCCGTACCGGGACGCGGTCGCCTGCGCCGGCGCGGGGGAGGCGGTGCGCCGGCTGACCGCGCTCGCGGCCGGCGAACCGGCCGACGGCGACGAAGCCGTCCGCACCTGGCGCGCCGGTGCCGACCTGCCCGTGCCGCCCGGCCGGCGGGTGCCGCTGCCCGGCTACCCGTTCCGGCGGACCCGGCACTGGATCGAGGCACGACGATGACCGGCCCCGAGCTGCCCTACCCGCACGAGTGCCTGCCCGACCTGGTGGCCGCGCGCGCCCGGCGGCGTCCCGGCGCGCCGGCCGTGGTGCAGGGCGACCTGACGCTGAGCTACGCCGACCTGGTCGGCCGGGCCGCCGCGCTGGCCGCGTCGCTGCGCGCCCACGGCGTCGGCGCGGACGATCTCGTCGGCGTCTGCGTGGACCGCCGCCCGGACCTGGTGGTCGCGCTGCTCGGCGTGCAGGCGGCCGGCGCCGGGTACGTCCCGCTCGACCCGGCCCTGCCGTCCGGACGGTTGCGGGAACTGGCCGCCGAGGCCCGGCTCCGCGTCGTCGTGGGTACGTCCGCTGCCGAGGCGTTCACCGGCCGGACCGTGCTGGACGTCCCCGCCGAGACCGCGCCCTGGCAGCCGACCCCGGCGACGCTCGGCACCACGGCGTACGCGATGTTCACGTCCGGGTCGACCGGGCAGCCCAAGGGCGCGGTGATCGAGCACCGGGCGCTGACCGAGAAGGTCACGTCCATCGCGGAGTTCTCCGGGTTCGACGCCGCGACCCGGTGCCTGGCGTTCGCGTCGATCGGGTTCGACGCGTCGGTGGCCGACATGCTCGCCCCGCTCGCCGCCGGGGGCACGGTCGTGCTCGCCGGTGACGCCGAGCGGGCCGACCCGACCCGGCTCTACCGGATCTGCGCCGAGCAGTCCGTCGACGTGGTGGTGCTGCCACCGCCGATCCTGCCGCTGCTGGACCCGGCGCGGCTCCCAGGCGTACGGCTGGTCGTCACCGGCGGCGAGGCCACCGGCCCGGAACAGGTCGGCCGCTGGACCGCGGGCGGGCGCCGCTTCATCAGCGTGTACGGCCCGACCGAGGCGACGGTGCTCGTGACCTGGTTCGAGGGCAGCGGCGACTGGACCCGGCCCATCCCGATCGGGCGGCCCGCCGCCAACCACCGCATCCACCTGGTCGACGACGAGCTGCGCGAGGTGGGCCCGGGGGAGATCGGCGAGGTGCTCGCGGGCGGTCCCGGGCTGGGCCGCGGATACCTGTTCGACGCCGCCCGCACCGCGGAACGGTTCCTCCCGGACCCGTTCTCCGGCCGGCCGGGGGAGCGGCTCTACCGCACCGGTGACCTGGCCCGGTGGCTGCCGGACGGGAACCTGGAGTTCCTCGGCCGGGCCGACCGGCAGGTCAAGATCCGCGGGCAGCGGATCGAGCTGGGCGAGGTCGAAGCAGTGCTGCGCCGTCACCCGGACGTCGACCTGGCCAGCGTCCAGGTCCGCGCCGGCGGCGGCGGTCAGGAACTCGTCGCGTACGTGGCGACCGGCCTGGACGTGGCCGAACTGCGCGCCTACTGCGCGCGGCTGCTGCCGCCCGCCGCCGTACCGGCCCGGATGCACACCATGCCCGCGCTGCCCATCACCATCAACGGCAAGATCGACACCGAGCGGCTGGCCGCGCTCGACGCCGCCGGACCGGCCCCCGCCCCGTCCGGCGAGCCGCCCGCCACCGACACCGAACGCCTCGTCGCGCAGGCGTGGGCCGCGCTGCTGGACGTGCCCGCGGTCGGCCGCGACGACGACTTCTTCCACCAGGGCGGGCACTCGATCACCGCGATGCGGCTGGTCGCCGACCTGCGCGAGCGGCTCGGCCGCGACCTCGCCGTCGAGGACGTGCTGGTCCTTCGCACACCACGCGGCATCGCCGCCCGCGCCGACGCCGCCGCCGGGACCGGCCCGGCCCCCGTCGTCCGGGGACGGCCACCGGCGCTGTCCCCCGCGCAGCAGCGGCTGTGGTTCCTCGACCGCTACTTCCCGGCCGCCGCGTCGGCGTACAACGTCGCGTTCGCCGAACGGCTCACCGGCCCGCTCGACGTCGCGGCGCTCGCCACCGCGCTCACCGCCGTCGCGGACCGCCAGCAGATCCTGCGCTGGCGGATCCCGGAGCGCGACGGCGTGCCGTACGCGGTCGCGGACCCGTCCGAGCCGGTGCCGCTGCCGGTGCGCGACCTCGGCCCGGGCACCGACCTCGCCGGCCACCTCGCGACGAGCGCCGCCACGCCGTTCGCGCTGGGCACCGACACGTTGTGGCGGGCCGAGCTGATCCGCACCGGCGCCGACGAGCACGTGCTGGCCGTGTACGCCCACCACGCCGTGTTCGACGGCTGGTCCCAGTCGCTGTTCTACGCCGACCTCGCCGCCGCGTACCGGGCGGCGCTCGGTGACGGGCCACCGCTGTCACCGCTGCCCGCCACGTACGGCGACTACGTGGCCTGGCGCGCCGACCGGTCCCGGCGCCGCGCCGCCGCCGACCTCGACTGGTGGCTCGACCACCTGACCGGGGCACCGGTCGTGCTGCGGCTACCCGGGGGACGGGACCGGCCGGCCGAACAGACCTACACCAGCGCGACGGTGCGCACCCGGCTGGACCGGGCCGCCACTGCCGCGCTCACCGACCTCGCCGCCGGGCTCGGCGCGACCCCGGCGGCCGCCGTGCTCGCCGCGTTCGCGCTGGTGCTGGCCCGGCGCGCCGGCCTGCCCGACCTGGTGGTCGGCACTCCCACAGTCGACCGGCGGGCCGCCGACTTCGAACCGATGGTCGGCTTCTTCATCGAGATCGCGCCGCTGCGGCTGCGCCAGACGCCCGGGGCGGGCTTCGCCGCGCACGTCCGCGCCGCGTGGGAGGAACTGCTCGCCGCGCTCGCCCACCCCGAGGCGCCTGTGGAACGCATCGTCGGCGGCCTCGGCCTGGGCGGTCTGCTCGACCGCAGCCCGCTGGTGCAGGTGCTGTTCAACATGTACACGTTCGACGAGCCCCGGCTGGACCTGGCCGGCCTGGCCGCCGAGCCGGTGCCGGTGCCCGCGCCCGGCTCGCCGTTCGACCTCACGCTCTACGGCATCACCCGGGACGGGCGGCTGCGCGTGGAGATCGTCTTCAACCCGGACGTCTACGGCGAGGCCCTGGTCACCGACGTGCTCGCCGACGTCGAGCGGTTGCTGCGAGCCGGCGCCGCCGACCCGGAGCGGCCGGTGACCGAGCTGCCCGCCTGGACCGCCGTCCCGCTCGGGACGGCCGACGACGTGCCCCGGGCCGCCCGGGTGAACCGGGCCGGAGGCCGCGCCGGGGTGCCCGCCGCCCGCCCGGCCACCGCCACCGAGCGGCGGATCGCCTCGGTCTGGTGCGACGTGCTCGGCGTACCGGAGGTAGCCGCGACTGACAGCTTCTTCGACGTCGGCGGCGGCTCGCTCGCGGTCGCCGTCGTGCAACGGCAGCTCAACCGGCTGCTCGGCACGAACCTGCGGGTCGTGGACCTGTTCCACCACCCGACCGTCCGCGCACTCGCCGCGTACCTGGACAGCGTCAGCGCGCCGGGCGAGGACGCCGAGGACGAGGCGGTGGAACGGGCCGCGCGCCGGGGCGCGCTGCGCCGTCAGCGGGTCCAGCGCCGCCCGGTGGTGGAGGAGGAGCCGCGGTGACGTACCTGGTTCCCCTCGGCGGCACCGGCTGGTCGGTGTGGCGGGACGTGCTGCTGCGCAGCGCCGGGTTCCCCGCCGACGGACTGGACCGGTTCGCCGCGCCGGACTGCGCCGACGCCGCCGACCGGCACCTCACCGGCGACCTGGACGAGGCGGCGTTCACCGCCGCGTACGCCACCGCGACCCGGGCGTCCTCGGCGGCGCTGTGCGGGATCGCGGCCGACCCGCTGTTCCGCGAGGCCGTCGCCTGGCAGAACCCGGAGGCGCTGGTGGCGCTGGACGGGCTGGTCCGCGACGGCCCGGACGCACCCCGCAACGTACGACGCCGGGGCCGGGAGAACGTCGTCGCCGGGTACTGGCAGCGCTACGTCGCCAAGTGCGAGACCATCGGCTTCTTCGGGCCGGTGTGCTGGGGCACCGTGGCACCGGGCGCGCCGGGCGTCACCGCCGTGCCCGGCCCCGGGCTGCTCCGCCGCCGCGCCGTCCACCTCGAACACTGGGCGCTGGCCGCGTACGCCGACCGCCTGGCCGCCGACCCGCAGGTCCGGCAGTGGCTCGCCCCGGTCCGGGCGCCGCACACACACCTGGAGGGCCGGGTCGTGCACCGGCCCGCCCAGCGCCCGGAACCGGTGTCGCTGAGCGAGTCGATCGCGCTGTGCCGGTGCGACGGCACCCGCCCGGCCCGGGACGTCGTCGACGACCTGGTGGCCGACGGGCGGACCGGCGTACGCCGCGCCGAGGAGGGGTTCCTGCTGCTCGCGCAGCTCGTCGATCGAGGGCTGCTGCGCTGGGACTTCGACCTGCCGCAGGGCTTCGCCGCGCAGGACCGTCTGCGGGAGCGGATCCTCGCGATCGGCGACCCGGACTGCCGGGCGCGGGCGCTGGCCGGACTGGACCGGCTGGCCGCCGCCCGCACCCGGGTCGCCGACGCCGCCGGTGACCCGGCCGCGCTCACCGGTGCGCTGTCCGCGCTGGACGCCGAGTTCACCGCGCTCACCGGGCTGCCGCCGCGCCGCCGGGCCGGGCAGAACTACGCCGGGCGGGCGCTGTGCCACGAGGAGACCGCACGCGACGTTGACCTCACAGTCGGCGGCGGACTGCTCGACTCGCTGGCCCCGGCGCTGGACCTGCCGCTGCGGGCGGCGCGCTGGCTCACCGCCGAACTGGCCACGGCGTACGGCGACGCGCTGCGCGACCTGTACGACGACCTCAGCGGCGACGGGCCGGTCCGGCTCGGTGACCTGTGGTTCGTCGCGCAGGGGCCGCTGTTCGGGCCCGGCGACCGGCCGGTGGACCGGGTCGCGGCCGAGTTCGCCGCCCGCTGGGAGCGGGTGCTCGGGCTGGCCGGACTGCCCGCCGGGACGGCCCGTCTGCGGTTCGGCGCGGCCGAGCTGGCGCCCCTGGTGGCCGACCGGTTCCCGGCGACCCGCCCCGGCTGGAGCGCGGGCCGGGTGCACAGCCCCGACCTGCAACTGTTCGCCGAGTCACCGGAGGCACTGGCCGCCGGCGAGTTCGGGGCGGTGCTCGGCGAACTGCACGCCGCGTACGCCACGTTCAACGCCGAGCTGTTCACGCACTGCCACCCCGACCTGGACCGGCTGCGGCGCGCGTACGCGGCCGACCTGGGTCCGGGACGGCTGCGCCCGCTCTACCCGGTCGACTTCCCCCGCGTGGGCGGACGGCTGTCCGCGTCCCTGCACGGGCCGGGCGACCACCGGCTCGCGTTCGCCGACGCGCCCGGCGCGCCGCGGGACCGGCTCGTGCCCGCGAACGCGGCGATCGTGTCCGAGGCGGACGGCGTGCTGGTGGCGACCGGCCCGGACGGCACGCGCTGGCCGCTGGTCGAGGTGTTCTCCGACCTGATCGCGGTGCACGCCGGCGACGCGTTCAAGCTGATGACCGACCGCCCGCACAGCCCCCGGGTGACAGTCGACCGGCTGGTGCTGGCGCGGGAGACGTGGCGCACCACGGTCGGGGCGACCGGCCTGACCGACGCCGCCGACCAGGCGAGGCGCTACCTCGCGGTACGCCGCTGGCGGGCCGCGCTGGGCCTGCCGGAACGGGTCTTCGTCCGCGTGGCCACCGAGCTCAAACCCACCTACGTGGACCTGACCAGCCCGCTCTACGCCAACCGGCTGTGCCTGCTGCTGCGCGCCGCCCGGCGGGCCGGCGGCGACGACGTGGCAGTCACCGTGTCGGAGCTGCTGCCCGCGCTCGCGCAGGCGTGGCTGCCCGACGGAGCGGGCCGCCGCTACGTCAGCGAACTGCGCCTGCACATCAGCGATTCGGCCGAGCCGGAGGTCATGGCGTGACGAACGAGACAGTGGAGCCGATCGCGATCGTCGGGCTCAGCCTGCGCGTACCGGGGGCGGCGTCGGCGGAGGAGTTCTGGCGCAACCTGGTCGTCGGTGCCGAGTCGCTCACCAGGTTCACCCGCGCGGAGCTGCTGGCCCGGGGCGTCACCGCCGAGCAGCTCGACGACCCGGCGTACGTGCCGGTGGCGGCAGTGCTCGACGGCGTGGACCGGTTCGACGCGGAGCTGTTCGGAATGAGCCCGCGCGACGCGGAGCTGACCGACCCGCAGCAGCGGCTGTTCCTGGAACACGCGCACGCCGCGCTCATCGACGCGGGCTGCGACCCGGCCCGCTACGACGGCGAGATCGGCGTGTACGCGGGCGGCAACGCCGACCTGTACCAGTGGCTGAACGTCCGGCGGAACCCGCGGGCGCTCGCGGACGCGGGTGAGCTGCGCGTGTCGCTCGGCAACAAGCCCGACTACCTGGCCAGCACCGTCGCGTTCCGGCTCGGCCTGCGCGGCCCGGCGATGACAGTGCAGACCGCCTGCTCGTCGTCGCTCGTCGCGGTGCACCTGGCCGCCGAGGCGCTGCGCAGCGGCGAGTGCGACACGGCGCTCGCCGGCGGCGTGTGCGTGGAACTGCCGCACGGCGTCGGGTACGTCGCCGACGAGGGCTACACCTCCGCCGACGGGCACTGCCGCCCGTTCGACGCGGACGCCGACGGCACCGTCTACGGCAGCGGCGTCGGCGTGGTCGTGCTCAAGCGGCTCGCCGACGCGCTCGCCGACGGCGACGACATCCGGGCGCTGGTCATCGGCAATGCGGTGAACAACGACGGGTCGGCCAAGGCGAGCTTCACCGCGCCGAGCGTCACCGGTCAGGTGGAGGTGGTCACGCAGGCGCTCGCCGTCGCCGGCGTCGCTCCGCGTTCGGTCGGGTACGTCGAGGCGCACGGCACCGGCACCGTCCTCGGCGATTCGATCGAGCTGGCGGCGCTGAGCACGGCGTACGGGCGGCGCACCGCCGAGCGCGGCTGGTGCGGCGTCGGCTCCACCAAGGCCAACATCGGTCACCTCAGCGCGGCCGGCGGCGTGGTCGGCCTGATCAAGACCGTGCTGTCGATGCGGCACCGGCTCGTCCCGCCCACCGTCAACCACGACCGGCCGCACCCGGACATCGACATCGAGGCGAGCCCGTTCTACGTGGTGTCCACGCTGACCAAGTGGGAGCCGGAGGACCAGCAGCCGCTGCGGGCCGGCGTCAGCTCGCTCGGCCTCGGCGGCACCAACGCGCACCTGGTGCTCCAGGAGGCGCCGCCGCGCGTACCCCCGGAGCCGGATCACGGCGGCGGCGAACTGCTCCAGGTGTCCGCCGCGACGCCCGACGCGCTGGCCGCGGCGTGCGTCCGGCTGGCCGAGCGGCTCACCGGCGCGCCCGATGTGGAGCTGCGCGACGTGGCGTACACGTTGCGGGAGGGCCGGCCGGCCTACCGGCACCGCGCCGCCGTCGTCGCTGTCGACCGGGTCCGGGCGGCGGCGGCGCTCACCGACCCGAAGCGCCGGGCCGCCGGTGACGCCGCGACGCCGCCCCGGGTGGGCCTGCTCATGCCCGGTCAGGGCGCGCAGCATCCCGGCATGGGCGCGCAGCTGGCCGCGACCGAGCCGGTGTTCGCCGCCGCCGTGGACGAGTGCGCCGCGATCCTCGGCTGGGACGCCAGCGAGATGATTTTCGACACCGGGTCCGGCGCGGACGAGCGGCTGGCCGGACCTGCGGTGGCGCAGCCCGCGCTGTTCGCCGTCGAGTACGCGCTGGCGGCGCTGTGGCGGCACTGGGGCGTCACGCCCGCCGCGATGATCGGCCACTCCGTCGGCGAACTGGTCGCCGCGACGGTGGCCGGGGTGTTCGACCTGCCGGACGCGCTGCGGCTCGCCGCCGCCCGGGGACGCCTGGTCCAGGCCGCGCCGGAGGGCCGGATGCTCGCCGTGCAGCGCGGCGCCGACGAGATCGCGCCGCTGCTGCCCGACGGTGTCGCGGTGGCGATCAGCAACGGCCCGCAGACCTGCGTGCTGGGCGGCGCGCCGGAACCGGTCGCCGCCGCCGCCGACCTCCTGCGCGGACGCGGCATCGGCTGCACGCCGCTGCGGTCGCCGTACGCGATGCACGTGCCGCTGCTCGCGGCGGTGCGCGACGAGTTCGCGGCGCTCGTGGCGGCGGTGCCGCGCCGGGCGCCGGACCTGCCGGTGTTCTCGGCCGCGACCGCCGCGCCGTTCACCGGCGAGCAGATCACCGACCCGGCGTACTGGGCCGACCAGCTCTGCCGGCCGGTGCGGTTCGGCGCCACAGTGGCCGCGCTCGCCGCGACCGGTGCCGCCGACGACTGGCTGCTGCTGGAGTGCGGCCCCGGCCGGCAGCTCGCCGGTCTGGCCCGGCTCAGCCTGCCGGCGGGTGCGCGGGCGCCGCTGCGCACGCTGCCCGCGCCGGGGGAGCGGCTGACCGACCGGCAGACCGCTTACGAGGCGGCGGGCCGGCTGTGGGCGGCCGGGGTGCCGGTGCCGGTGCCGCTGCCCGCCTCCGGCACGCCGCGCCGGGTGCCGCTGCCCGGCTACCCGTACCAACGGGCCCGGTACTGGATCGACCCGGAACCGGTGGCCGCGCCCGCCGGACCGGCCACCGACGAGCGGTACGACGACGGCGTGGTCGAGGTGCCGGTCTGGCGTCAACTGCCCGACACCGCGCCCGCGGAGGCACCCGGCCCGCTGCTGCTGTTCGCCGCCGGGGATCGCGGCACGGCGCTCGCGGACCGGCTGCGCGAGCGCGGCGCGGACGTCACGGTGGTCCGCCCCGGACCGGCCTTCGCGGTCCGCCCGGACGGCTACCGGCTGCGCCCGACCAGCGTCGCCGACCACCAGCGCCTGCTCGACGAGTGCGCCGACGACGGCCGGGCCGCCCGGATCGTGCACGCGTGGGCGCTCGACGGCGACCCGGCCGGCCCGGACGTCGACGCCGTGACGGCGGCCCAGGAGCACGGGTACCTCGCGCTGCTGACGCTGCTGGAGGCGCTGCCGGACACCGACGTGGAGCTGGACGTGGTGACCGCCGGCACTGCCGACGTCACCGGCGCCGACCTGCTGCGCCCGGAACACGCCACAGTCGCCGGGGTGGTGCGCTCGGTGCCGCTGGAACGCCCCGGCCTGCGCTGCCACTGGGTCGACGCCGACCCGGCCGAGCCGGGCGCGGACGCGGTGGCGGACGAGCTGCTCGGCGCCGAGCGGGCCGAGGCGGTCGCGCTGCGGCTGGGCGGGCGCCGCTGGACCCGCGGGTTCGCGGCGGCGCCGGTACGCGGGCGTACCGGGCCGGTCGTGCGCGACGGCGGGCGCTACCTGATCACCGGTGGGCTGGGCCGGATCGGCGGGGCGTTCGCCGCCGAACTGGCCCGCCGGGGCGCCCGGTTGGTCCTGGTCGGCCGTACCGCCCGGCCGGACCTGGTCCAGGCACTGGAACGCGCCGGGGCGCAGGTCCGCCACGTGCGCGCCGACGTCACCGACGTGGACGCGCTGCGGGCGGTACGCGCCGGCATCGAGGACGACCTCGGCGGACTCGACGGCATCGTGCACGCCGCGCGGCTGCCCGACACCGGGCTGTCCGCCGGGTCGCGGCCGGCCGAGGCGGCCGCCGAACTGCTGCCGAAGGTCACCGGCACGCTGGCGCTGCGCGCGGTCTTCGGCGACCTGCCGCTGGACTTCGTGCTGCTCAGCTCCTCGGTGACGGCGCTCGCCGGTGGCCTGGGCCGCGCCGACGACACGGCCGCCAACGCGTTCCTCGACGCGTACGCGCGCAGCCCGCACGGATGGCGGGCGCCCGTGGTGTCGGTGGCCTGGGGCGCGTGGCGGGAGGAGGGCGTGCCCGACCACGACGGGCTCTCGCCGGACGCGGCGGTGCGGGCGGCGCTGCGGGTCCTCGCCGAGGGGCGTACCGGCTCGGTGGCGGTCGGCGCCTACACGGTGGAGGCGGTCGCCGGGCACGAGCGGCGGCTCGCCGCGACCACGGCGGCCACCGCCTCGACCGTGACCGCCGCCGACGGCGACCTGACCGCCACCGTCGCCCGGATCTGGCGCGACGTGCTGGGCGTGGCCGAGGTCGGCCCGCACGACGACTTCTTCCGGCTCGGCGGCACCTCGCTGGTGGCCGCGCAGCTGGTGCTGCGGATCCGGCAGGCGGTGGGTGCCCGGCTGTCCATGCGGGTGCTGTTCGACGCGCCCACCGTCGCGGCGATGGCCGCCCGGATCGAGTCGCTGCGCGCCGCGCCACCGGCCGAGGCGCCCATCCCGCGCCTGCGCCGGCCGGGACGGCCGGGATGACCGAGTCGCGCCACGACGTCACGCCGGTGGACGACGTCTACACCGTTCCCGCGTCGTACGCCCAGGAGCGGGTCTGGTTCACCGCCCAGCTCAGCCCCGGGCAGCCGCTGTTCACCATGACCGACGCGGTCACCCTGCCGCCTGGCGCCGGGCCGGAGCAGGCGCTCGCCGCGCTGCGGGCGGTCACCGACCGGCACGAGGCCATGCGCACCACGCTGCGCCTGGACGACGGGCGGCTCTACCAGGACATCCACCCCACGGTCCCGGTGGAGCTGCCGGTCACCGACCTGTCCGCGCTGCCCGAGCCGGAGCGGGACGCCGCCCGCGCCCGGATCGTCGCCGATTACGCAGGTCTCGACCTGCCGATGGACGCCGCCCCGCTGTGGCGGGCCCGGCTGCTGCGCCTCGGGCCGGACACCTGGTGGCTGCTGTTCGCCGGGCACCACGTCATCCTCGACGGCACGTCCCTGCTCCACCTGCGCGCCGAGCTGACCGAGCTGTGCGCCGCCGCCGTCGCGGGCCGCGCGCCGGACCTGCCCGAGCTGCCGATCCAGTACGCCGACTACGCGGCCTGGGAACGCGACCGCCTCGACGGCCCCCGGTGGGACGAGCTGCGCGAGTTCTGGCGGGAGACACTGACCGGCCTGCCCGCGGTGCACGCGCTGACCACCGACCGGCCGCGCCCGGCGGCGCTGACGTTCGACGGCGCCGACATCCGCCGCACGCTGCCCGGCGACGTGACAGCGGCGCTGCCCGAGCTGTCCCAGCAGGCCGCCGCCACCCCGTTCATGGTGCAGCTGGCCGCCTACGTCGCGCTGCTGCACCGGCTGTCCGGAGGCGACGACGTGGTGGTCGGCATGCCGGTGGCCGGCCGCGACCGGGCCGAGCTGGAACCGCTGCTCGGCATGTTCATGAACATGCTGGTGCTGCGCGTCGACGTGTCGGGCGACCCACCGTTCCTGACGCTCGTGCGCCGGGTCCGCCGGGTCGTGCTGGACGCCTGGGACCACCAGGACATGCCGTTCCAGAAGCTCGTCGAGGAGCTGGCGGTACGACGCGACCCGGGCGTGCCGCCGCTGTACCAGCTCACGTTCCACCATCTGCCGACCGGCCGGGGCGAGGCGTTCGGCGGCGCCATGGACGACCTGTCGATGGAGATCGCCGGGGACGAGCTGCGGCTGGAGTACCGCACCGCGTTGTTCGAGCGCGCCGCGATGGAGGCGTTCGCGGACCGCTACCTGCTGCTGTTCGCCGCCGCCGTGGCGGCGCCCCGGGCCCGGGTGAGCGAGCTGCTGATCATGTCGGCAGACGAACACGCCCAGGTCGTGACCGGCTGGAACGCCACCGCCGCCCCGGTGCGCCGGACCACGCTCGCGGAGTTGTTCGACGCCCAGGCCCGCCGCACGCCCGGCGCGGTCGCGCTGGTCGACGGCGACACCCGGATGACGTACGCCGAGTTGTCCGCCGCCGCCGAGCAGGTGGCGTCGCGGCTGGCCGCGCACGGCGTGGGACCGGAGTCGGTCGTCGCGATCCACGAGCCCCGCTCGCACCGCCTGATCGCCGGGCTGCTCGGCATCCACCGGGCCGGCGCGGCGTACCTGCCGCTGGACCCGGACCACCCGCCGCAGCGACTCGCCTTCATGCTCGCCGACGCCGCTGCCGGGGTGCTGCTGGCCGACGAGGTGCCGGACGGGCTCACAGTCCCGGGCACCGTGCTGCCGCTGACCGCGCCGGACCGGCCGCGCACCGCCGGCGGCACTGCCGCCGGACCGGGGAACGCGGCGTACGTGATCTACACGTCGGGCTCCACCGGGCGGCCGAAGGGCGTGGTGAACGAGCACGCCGCGATCGTCAACCGGCTCGACTGGATGCAGGACGCCTTCGCGCTCGGCCCGGACGACGCGGTGCTGCACAAGACGCCGATCGGGTTCGACGTGTCGGTGTGGGAGGTGTTCTGGCCGCTGCTCGTGGGCGCGCGGCTGGTGCTGGCCGCGCCGGGCGGGCACCGCGACCCGGCGTACCTGCGGGAGCTGATCGACCGGGAGCGGATCACCACTGTCCACTTCGTGCCGTCGATGCTCGACGCGTTCCTGTCCACCGCCGGCCCGGCCGACCGCACCCATTGCCGGTCGCTGCGGCGGATCGTGTGCAGCGGTGAGGAACTGGCCGCGGACCTGGCCCGCCGCGCCGTCGCCGCGATCCCGTCCGCCGCGCTGCACAACCTGTACGGACCCACCGAGGCGGCGATCGACGTCACCGCCTGGGCGGCCACACCCGACGCGCTGACCGGCGTGACCCGGGTGCCGATCGGCGGGCCGATCCGCAACGTCCGCACGTACGTGCTCGACGCGGCGATGCGGCCGGTACCGGCCGGCGTGGCCGGGCACCTGCACCTCGGCGGCGTGCAGGTGGCCCGCGGCTACCTGAACCGCCCCGGGCTCACCGCCGGCTCGTTCGTGCCCGACCCGTTCGGCGAGCCCGGCGGGCGGCTGTACGCCACCGGCGACCTGGCCCGCTGGCGTACCGACGGGACGCTGGAGTTCCTCGGCCGCATCGACGACCAGGTGAAACTGCGTGGTCTGCGGATCGAGCTGGGGGAGATCGCCGCGGTGCTGCGCGAACAGCCGGGCGTCGGCTCCGCCGCCGTCGTCGTGCGCGGCGCCACACCCGCCGAGCAGCGCCTCGTGGCGTACCTGACGGGCGAGGCCCCGGACCCGGCGGAACTGCGGTCGGCGCTGAAACGGCGACTGCCGGAATACATGGTGCCGTCGGCGTTCGTGACGCTCGACGCGCTCCCGCTGTCCGCCAACGGCAAACTCGACACCGCCGCGCTGCCCGCACCCCCGTCGGGCGTCGCCCCCGCGCAGCGCCGTCCCCCGGTGACCCCGGTCGAGCAGACTGTCGCCGCCACCTGGCGCGACGTGCTCGGCGTGCCCGAGGTCGGCCTGGACGACGACTTCTTCGAGCTGGGCGGGCACTCGCTGCTGGCGATCCGGATGCTGGCGCTGCTGCGCGAGGCGTACGGGCAGGTCGACGTCGGCGTGATGGACGTGTTCGCGCACCCGACGGTGCAGGGGCTGGCCGCGCTGATCGACGCCCCGGCGGACGGGGACCGGCAGCGTCCGGTGCTGTACGAGCTGACCCGGCCGGTGCCGGCGGACCGGCGGGTGCGCTCGTACGTGTGCGTGCCCTACGGCGGCGGGCTCGCCAGCATCTACCAGCCGCTCGCGGACGCGCTGCCGCCCGGTCACACGCTGTTCTCCGTGGCGATCCCCGGCCACGACGTCGGCGTCCGGGACACCGAGCTGCCCTTCGACGAACTGGTCGAGCGGTGCGTGGCCGAGATCCAGGAACGGGTGGACGGCCCGCTGGTCCTGTACGGCCACTGCGTCGGCGGCGCGCTGCTGACCGGCATCGCCCGGCGGCTGCACGAGCGGGGACGCCCGATCGAGGCGATCTACGCCGGTGGCGTCTTCCCCACCGCCCGGCCGGACAACATGCTCGGTCGGCTCGTCGACTGGGCCGACTCCCGCGGCGCCGACCGGCGGTACGAGACGTTCCTGCGCTCGATCGGCGCGGAGCTGGCCGACCTGGACCAGGCGCAGGTCGACCGGTTCGTCCACCACGTACGCCGGGAGGCCGCCGAGGCGCAGGAGCGGTTCACCGGGTGGCTGGACGGCGAACCGGTCCGGGTGCCCGCACCGGTGATCTCCGTCGTCGGCACCCACGACGTGCTCACCGAGTACTACGAGGAGCGGTACCGCGAGTGGAGCTTCCTCGGCGAGTCCACCGCGCTCGTGGTTCTGGACGAGGCCGGGCACTACTTCGTCAAGCAGCGGGCCGAAGCACTCGCCGAGGTCCTCACCCGCACCCATCCCCGGCTCGCCGAGCCGTCCGCCGCGCCGCTCCGGGGTGACGGCTGGGAGCTGGCCGCCACCAGCACCGATCCGGTCACCGCCGAGACGGGCGTGCAACCGGGCGTACGCCGGTTCCTGGCGATCACCGCCAGCCAGCTCATCTCGTCGACCGGCTCGGCGCTGACCCAGTGGGCGGTGCCGGTCTGGGTCTACCTGGAGACCGGGTCGATGCTGTGGTTCGGCCTGTCCGGGGTGATCGCCTACCTGCCGGCGCTGCTGACGCTGCCGGTCGCGGGCGCGGTCGCGGACCGGTTCGACAGGCGCCGGGTGCTGCTGGCCGCGTGCGCGGCGGCGGTCACCGCGGAGGCGCTGCTGGCGCTGCTGCTGTGGACCGACCGGCTGGGGCTGGCAGCCGTGTACACGCTCGTGTGCGTGCTCGGCGCGGCGTCGGTGTTCCAACGCATCACCTACCTGGCCGCGATCCCGCAGGTGGTGCCGAAACGCTACCTGGGGCACGCCAACGGCATCGCGCAGCTCGCGGTCGGGCTCAGCTCGCTCGCGGTGCCGCTGCTGGCGGCGGGCCTGCTCGCCGCGATCGGCCTGGCCGGAGTCCTGGTCATCGACATCGTCAGCTACGTGGTGGCGATCGGCGTGCTGGCCGCGGTGCGGTTCCCCGACCTGCTCGGCCGACGCCGCAAGGAACCGTTCCTGGCCGAGCTGATCGGCGGCGCGCGGATGGCGTGGGCGGAACCGGGCTTCCGGGCCATGCTCGGCTTCTTCTCGCTCTACAACCTGTGCCTGGCGAGCCTGCTGCTGGTGCCGCCGATGGTGCTCGCGTTCGGCTCGATGGGCCAGGTCGGCACCGTGGCGTTCGCCGAGGCGCTCGGTGCCGTCCTGGGTGGACTCGCCATCGCCGTGTGGGGCGGTCCGACCCGCCGCCGGATGCCCGCGCTGATCGCCATCGCGTTCGGTGTGGCGGTCAGCCTGGTGCTCAGCGGCGTCCGCCCGAGCCTGCTGCTGGTGGCGCTCGGCAGCTTCGGCGTGGGGCTGGGACTGGGCCTGCACAACGGCATCTACCTGTCGATCATCCAGGTGAAGGTGCCGCAGCGGTTCCACGGCCGGGTGCTGGCGATCATCCAGACGCTGACCTGGGCGACGCTGCCGCTGGGCTTCGCCGTGCTGGTGCCGCTGAGCGGGTCGCTGCTGGAACCGATGTTCGCCCCGGGCGGCGCGCTGGCCGGCAGCGTCGGCGCGCTGATCGGCACCGGCCCCGGCCGGGGACTCGGGTTCGCGTTCGTGGTGTCCGGGCTGGCCCTGGCCGTGGTGGCGGTGGGCGCCTACGGCGTGCGCCGGCTGCGCCTGTTCGACACCGAGACGCCCGACGCGCCGGCGGACGCCGCCGAGTGGCTACCGCACCTGCGCCGGGTCGACGATCTGCAGCCGTAGCTCCGAGGCGTACGCCCGGCCGGCCCCGTCGGTCAGCCAGGCGTCGTCCGGGCCGGGCAGCAGCTCGGTGACGGTGAGCCCGACCCCGTCGCCGCCCTTGGTGTGCGCGCCGCGCAGCAGCGTGCACAGCAGCCGGGTGTAGACGCCGCTGGTCAGGTCCACGTAGCTGGGTTTGAGTTCGGTGTCGACCCGGACGAAGACCCGTTCGGGCAGGCCGAGCGCGAGCCGCCACCGCCGTACCGCGAGGTAGCGTTCCCGCTCACCCTTGACCCGGTGCAGGCCGGTATCGCCCACTGTGGTGCGCCACGTCTCGCGGACCAGCACCAGGCCGTCGACCGTGACGCGCGGCGTGCGCCCGGCGTTGCCGGCCAGCTTCCACGTGTCGAACACCTGGTGGTCGAACAGCGGCGCGAACACCTCCAGCAGCGGCCACCGCCGCCCGTCGTCCGCGTGCGCGGTCAGCGTGCCGTCGTCGTCCGGCCGCACGGTCAGGGCGGTGATCGGCACGAGGCGGTCCGGGTCGGCGCCGGGCGCGTCGACGAACCCGAGCTGGGCGTCGGCGGGCCCGTGCAGCCACTCCGCGATCCGGGCGGTGTGCCGGGGCCAGTCCACCGGCGGCAGCAGCCGGACCCGGCCGCCGGGCAGGTCGGCGCGCATCCCGTCGCGCAGCCGTCGCGGGTCCGGATGCCCGTACGCGAAGAAGTGCGTGTCGAACGCGGCCAGCGCCACGTGCAGCTCGCCGAGCACGACCGAGAAGTCCCCGCGCAGCAGCGCCGCCTCGTCCGGGGCGCACACGTGCACGTCCGGGCTGTGGATCCGGGCGGCGGCCCAGCCCGGCGCGTCGGCGGGGAACGCGGCGGCGACCCGCTCGGTCAGCTCCGCGGTGTCGAACCGCAGCTCCCGGGCGTCCGCGTCGGCGTCCGCCAGGCCGAGCACCGTCGCCCACCGGTCCAGGAACTCGGCGGTGACGGCGGCGCCGGGCGGGTCCGCCCCGAACACCACCGCCTGCGCCAGGAACCACAGGTCGGCCAGCGGGACGTCCCCGGTGGCCGACTCCGCCGCCAGGTCGCGGTACAGGGCGGCCAGCGCGTCGGCGTACGCCTGCCCGATCGCCGCGGTCAGCCACCGCGCCGACAGCAGCAGCGGTTCCAGCGGCGCGAGCCGTTGCAGCAGCGCGTCACCGAAGCGGACGTCCAGGTCGCGTACCGTCTCCAGGTGGCAGAGCGTGCGCCCGGCGTACACCTCGCCGGGCTGCTGCCGCGCGTCCCGGCCGGTCAGTTCCACGAACCGCCGGTCCAACGCGGACATCGCCGCGGTCAGCGCGTCCGGGCCGTCGGCGGCGGCCACCGCGTCGCGCAGGTCGCCGATCGTGGCCAGGTCGCCGAGCACCCGCTCGCGGACCGTGCCGTCGCCGATCGCGGCGAGCTGCTCGCGCAACGCGTCCTCGGCGGTGAGGTCGACCGGCAGGTCGAAGCCGACGCGCAGCACGCCGCGCCCGGCCAGGTCGTCGAGCTGCGCGTGCACGTCAGCGGCCCGGCGGAAACCGCCCGCCGGGTCCGCGAGCAGCGCGGCGACCAGGTCGGCCACACGCGGTCCGCGCAGCGCCAGCGCGAGCAGCGCGGCGGTCGCTGCCGGGAGCGTCTGCGGTGGATGGTGCGGGTGCCGCAGCACGCGGTCGCGCAGGCTCAGGTGCGGGGCCAGCCGCACCGGCAGCCAGTCCCGCACGCCGGGCACGCGGGCGAAGGCCACCGCGAGCGCGTCCAGGCCCCACCGCTCCAGGAACACCTTCCGGGTACGCGTCAGCGCCGAGCCGGGACGCACCGTCGCGACCGGTCCGGGGCCGCCCAGCTCGGTCCAGCAGATCGGGCCGAAGAAGCCCACCGTGTCGTTCTTCAGGCAGTACCGCTGCCAGTACTTCGCGACGACCTCCTCCCGGTGTCGCCGGCGCAGGTTGCGCGGGGCGTGCGGGCCGTCGCGCCGGATCGCGTCGACGGCGACCAGGACCGCCGGGTTCTGCCAGGTCAGCGCCGTACGGAACGCGTCGTCGCAGGCGATGTCGTAGACCGTCTGCCCGAGATCGGCAGCGGCGGCGTCGAACGCGGCGGCGAACTCCGCCGCGTCCCCGTCCCCGCGCAGGTGCCGGTCGGCCGCCTCCGCGAGCGCCGGAGCGGCGAACCGGCTCATCCCGCCGGCCGGAAAACCGGCCGACCGGAGCAACGCGGAACGCCATACGTGCCAAGGGGTTCCGGGCAGGGACGTGAGATGCTCTCGGGGCATGGGGGAATGGTAAGCAGCGGCGGATCTGCGGCGGGACGGTCGAGCATGAGCTTCGGGCTGGTGTCCTTCGGTGAGGCGCTCGGCGACCCGGCGCCCGTCGCCGACGTGGTGGCGCAGTACACCGACGACGTCAACCGCGTCCTCGGCTACGGCTACCGGCGGGTGCACCGCGCCCCGCCGGACGTCGGCCTGACCGACCTCGCCGAGCGGGCCGCCCGCCGGGCCCTGGACGCCGCGGCGCTGCCCGCCGCGCAGGTGGACCTGCTGGTGCTCGCCGTCACCGACCTCACCGAACACCTCTACTGGGACGCCGCCGCCGACCTGGCGCACCGGCTCGGCGCGGCCGGCGCGGAAGCGGTGCTGCTCACCCAGGCGTGCACCACCGGTGTGCTCAGCCTCGACACCGTCGCCGGGAAGTTCGCCACCCATCCCGGGTACGCCACAGCGCTCGTGGTGGCCGCGAACCGGACCTGCGAGACGTACTGGAACCGGATGGACACCCAGCCGATGGTGTTCTCCGACGGCGCGGTGGCCACAGTGGCCCGGCGCGGCCATCCCCGGCTGCGCTGGCAGGCCACGGAGGCGGCCACCGACGGCCGCTACGCCGGGTTCTACCGGCTCGACGGCGGCGGCGCGGCGGCGCCGTTCGCACCCGGCGCCGAGCCGCCCGCCGCCCGCGACGTGTGGCACGTGATGGAGTTCTTCGACTACGACCCCGAGCAGTTCGCGCAGTACGCCCGCCACCTCGACGAGCGGATGGTGCGGGTCACCGAACGCGCCTGCGAGCGGGCCGGGGTCACCGTCGCCGACCTGGCCCGGCTGATCCTGGTCGCCGACAACGAACGCGCCATGACGTCGCTCGCCGAGGCCCACAAGGTGCCGCCGGAGCGGACCAACCGGGAGCTGGCGGCCGAGTACGGGCATCTCGGCGCGGCGGACCAGCTGTTCGGACTGAGCCGCCTGCTCGACGCCGGTGAGCTGCACGACGGCGACCGGGTCGCGTTGATCTCGTTGGGCCGGGGCGCGCACTGGGCCTGTACGATCATCGAGGTATGAGTATGTCCAGTCGGCTGGTGCGGCTCGTCGCCGACGTGCTGGAACTGCCGGTCGACCAGGTCGACGCGCAGACCGGCCCCGCGACCACCGCCGCGTGGGTGAGCCTGCGTCACCTGCAGATCGTCGCGGCCGTCGAGGACACGTACCGGATCTCGCTGACGCCCCGCGAGATCCGGACCGTGCGGTCGGTGGCCGACCTGCGCGCACTGCTCGCCCAGCGGGGCGTGCCGGAGTGACCGCCGTGCCGGCACCGCTCGACGACGCCGACCTCGACGCGGGGCTGCTCATCCGCCGCTTCGAGGAGCACCTGCTGCGCCTGTACGCCGACGGTCACCTCGCCGGCACCACGCACACCTGCCTCGGCCAGGAGTACGTCCCGGTCGCGCTGGCCCCGCTGCTGACCGGCGACTTCGTGTTCAGCAACCACCGTGGACACGGGCACTACCTGGCGCACTGCGGCGACCCGGAGGGCCTGCTGGCGGAACTGCTGGGCCGCGACGGCGGGGTGTGCCGCGGGTACGGCGGCAGCCAGCACCTGCGCCGGGACCGGTTCCTGTCCACCGGCGTGCAGGGGGAGAGCCTGCCCGCCGCGGTCGGCGTGGGGCTGCACCTCAACCGCACCGGGCAGGACGCGATCGTGGTGGCGTACATCGGTGACGGCACCTGGGGCGAGGGCGCCGTCTACGAGGCGCTGAACATGGCGGCGCTGTGGCGGGTGCCGCTGCTCGTCGTGGTCGAGCACAACCGGATCGCCCAGTCCACCCCGACCACCGCGCAGCTCGCCGGCACCATCGCCGGCCGGGTCGCCGGATTCGGGATCACCGTCAGCGAGTCCGGCTCGCTGGACCTGACCGAGGTACGCGCCGCCGCCGCGCCGCACGTCGAGCGGGTCCGCGCCACCCGGACGCCGCACGTGCTGGTGCAGCACACGGTCCGGCTCGGACCGCACAGCAAGGGCGACGACACCCGCCCCGCAGACGAACTCGACCGGCTGCGCCGCCTCGACTGGCTCCAGCGGTACGCCGAGGCGTACCCGGAGCGGTTCGCGGCCGCCGACGCGCGGGCCCGGCAGCGGGTCGCGGAGGTCTCGGCCGAGGTGCTGGCCCGGCCGCTCGCGCGCGGAGCGGCGGCGTGACGCGCGCGGAACGGGTGAGCCGTAACCTCAACCGGGCCCTGCACGCGCTGTTCGCCGCCGACGAGCGGGCCTGGCTGCTGGGCGAGGACGTCGCCGACCCGTACGGCGGTGCGTTCAAGGTGACCCAGGGGCTCTCCACCGCCTACCCGGACCGGGTGCTGTCGACGCCGCTGAGCGAGAACGGCATCACCGGCGTGGCGGGTGGCCTGGCGCTGTGCGGCGACACGGTGATCGTCGAGATCATGTTCGGGGACTTCGCCGGTCTCGCGTTCGACCCGATCCTCAACCTGATCACCAAGTCCGTCGCCATGTACGGCGAGCGCACCCCGATGCGGGTGGTGATCCGCTGCCCGGTCGGCGGCGGGCGCGGCTACGGCGCGACGCACAGCCAGAGCCCGCAGAAGCACTTCATCGGCATCCCGCACCTCGCGCTCTACGAGCTGTCCCCGCTGCACGACGCGGCCGACGTGCTGGCCGCCGCGCTGCGCCGCGACGAACCGGCCATGCTGTTCGAGGACAAGATCCTCTACACCCGGCGGCGGTACGTCGACGGCCGCGTCGACGACCGGCTCGCCTTCGAGCTGCGCGGCGCGGACGGCAACTGGGCCCGCGTCCACGACCCGGACGCCACCGGCGCCCCGACGCTCGTCATCGCGCCGGGCGGGGTCGCCGACCGGGCGATCGCCGCCGCCACGCGGGCCGCCGAGCGGGGGCGTACGGTCGAGGTGCTGGTCCCGGCGCGGCTCTACCCGGTGGACGTGGACGGCCTGCGTGGCCTGCTCGGCGGCGCCGACCGCGTGATCGTCGCCGAGGAGAGCACCGCGGGCGGCACGTGGGGGAGCGAGGTCGCGGCCCGCCTGCACGCCGAGGCGTGGCCGCTGCTGCGCGGCCCGGTCGAGCTGGTCAGCTCCGCCGACCGGGTCATCCCGTCCGCGCCGCACCTGGAACAAGCGATGCTGCTCGGCGCGGAGGCGATCCTGGACCGGATCATGCGCCTGCCCGCCGCGGTTCCGGTACCGCGCACCGATCACTCACCTGCCGGTCCGCCGCCGCCCGCCGCCCCGACCTCGGCGGCGCCGTCGGGCGTCCCGGTGGACGTGCCCCGGCTCAACCCCAACGACGACGGTTACGTGCTGCTGGAATGGCTGGTCGCGGACGGCGCGACGGTCGAGGTCGGCGAGCCGATCGCGGCGGTCGAGACGTCCAAGGCGATCGAGGAGCTGGCCGCCACGCAGGCCGGCGTGCTGCGCCAGGAGCTGACCGCCGGCGCCGACTGCGCCCCGGGCGCGCCCATCGGCCGGATCCTGCCCGCGTCGGCCGTGCCCGATCCGGTGCCGCCGCCGAACGGGACCGCCGCGGTACTGCCGCCACCGGACCCCGCCCCGGTCCGCTCCGGTCCGGGCTCGCCCTCTGCGGCGTACCCGGAGCCGGCGGAGGCGGTGGGGACGCGGGCGGTGCCGCCGGGACGGCCGCTGCCACCGGCGCAACGCCGCATCGCGGACGTGGTGGCGACGTCGCACCGGGAGATCCCGGTGGCCTTCACCGCCGTGCGCGTCGACGTGACTGCCGCGCTCGCGTACGCCCGGCGCGCCGCCGACGAGACCGGCGCCGCGGTCGGCCTGACCGAGGTGGTCATCGCCGCCGTGGCCGCGCTGCACGAGCGGTTCCCCGGTCTCTACGCGCGGCTCACCGACGACGGCTGGATCCTCGACGCGCAAGCGCCGTCGATCGGGCTCACCGTCGACGCCGGCACCGGGCTGTTCCTGCCGGTGATCCGCGACGCGGCCGGGCTGGACCTCGGCGACCTCGCCGACGCCGTGGTCGCGCTGCGGATGAAGGCGCTGCGCGGGCGGCTGCGCGAGGAGGACATGACCGGCATGAACGTCCTGGTCGCGCTCAACGACACACCCGGCGTCACGGTGGCCCGGCCGATCATCCCGCCCGGCGTCACCTGCGCCCTGTCGCTGCCGGACGTGCACCGCGAGGTCGTGCTCGACGGCGACGGCGGGGTACGCGAGCGCACGGTGGCGGACCTGGGCCTCGCCTACGACCACCGGCTGGTCAACGGGGCGCAGGCCGGGGCGTACCTGGCCGCGCTCGGCGACGCGCTGCAACGGTGAGGGGCGGCCCCGGGCTGCGTGACCTGCGTTACCTCTCGCCCGGACGGGAATGTGATCACCGGAGACGCATTTGACTCACTGTGTGAGTGCCGCACCCTCTCGCGCCCGGCCGCACGCCGACCGGGACGAGACGACCCAGACGACCGATGCCACCCCGACGTCCACCCCGGGCGACCTGATGAGCCGAGGACAGCGGCTCAAGCTCGTGCTGGTCCTCGGCTCGCTGATCGCGGTGGGGCCGCTGACCATCGACATGTACCTGCCCGCGCTGCCCGCGATCGTCACCGACTTCGCGACCACGTCGGCGGCGGTCCAGCTGACGCTCACCGGCACGCTCGCCGGACTCGCCATCGGGCAGTTGCTGATCGGGCCGCTGTCGGACGCGGTCGGGCGGCGCCGCCCGCTGATCGCCGGTCTCCTGCTGCACATCGTGGCCTCGGCGCTGTGCGTGATCGCCCCGAACGTCGCCGTCCTGGGCGTCCTGCGCGTCGTGCAGGGCCTCGGCGTCGCCGCGACCGCTGTGGTGGCGATGGCGGTGGTACGTGACCTGTTCACCGGGTCGGCGTTCGCCACGATGCTGTCCCGGCTGCTACTGGTGATGGGCGCGGCGCCGGTCCTCGCCCCGACGCTGGGCGGCGGCGTGCTGCGGTGGACCGACTGGCGTGGTGTCTTCGTGGTCCTGGCCGTCTTCGGGGTGCTGCTCGTCGCGCTGGCCGCGCTCGCGCTGCCCGAGACGCTGCCGCCCGCGCGCCGCCAGCGCGGCGGGGTCGTGGCGACAGTGATGAACTACGGCGGGTTGCTCCGGGACCGGGTCTTCGTCGGCCTGGTCCTGGTGGCCGGGCTCGCCATGGCCGCGCTGTTCGCGTACGTCGCGGGGTCGTCGTTCGTCCTCCAGGACACCTACGGGCTCGACGAGCAGGAGTTCGCCCTGGCGTTCGGCGCGGGCGCGGTGGGCCTGATCGGCGCCACCCAGTACAACGTGCGGCTGCTGCGCCGCTACCCGTCGCAGTGGATCCTGGTGACGTCGCTGGTGGCGGGCACGGTGGCCGGACTCGCCCTGGTGGTGTTCGCCGCGACCGGCGTCGGCGGGCTGCCCGCGCTGCTGGTGTCGCTGTGGCTGGTGCTGGCGGCGGCGGGCCTGGCCATGCCGAACGCGCCGGCGCTGGCGCTGTCCCGCCACGGCGAGGCGGCCGGCACCGCGTCCGCGCTGCTCGGCGCGGTGCAGTTCGGTGTGGGCGCGATCGCCGCGCCGCTGGTGGGTGTGCTCGGCACCGGCGCGGTGGCGATGGCCCTGGTGGTGGCCGGCGGGATGGTGGCGGCCCTGCTGGTGGTGCTCGTCGTGGTGCGGCCGTCCCAGCTCGCCGGTCTGGAGACGGCGCCCGCCGTCGCTGTCGCGCACTGACCCGGCCGCCCGGATCGCGCCGGGTGCTCGGGGTGCCTACGCTGCTGCCATGACCCCGGCCCGCATCCTGGTCGAGGGCGTCCACGGCTCCGGCAAGTCGACGCTCGCCGCGCATCTGGCGCAGCGCTTCGGCCTGCCCTGGCATCCGGTCGACGACCTGCTGTGGGAGCCTGGGTGGGTCGAGGTGCCGGTGGCCGAGCAGCGACGCCGGATCGAAGCGATCTGCCGGCACGACAGGTGGATCGTCGACGGCGCGTACCACGGCTGGCGGGACGTGGTCCTCGGCCGCGCCGACCTGGTGATCGGCCTGGACTATCCGCGCGGTGTCTCGTTCCGGCGGCTGCTGCGGCGTACGCTGCGGCGCCTGGCCGGCGGGGAGCTGATCTGCAACGGCAACCGGGAGACGCTGGGCAGCGTGCTGTCCCGCGACTCGATCCTGGTGTGGCACGTGACCGGGTTCGGCCCGGCGCGGCGGCGGATGCGGGCCTGGGCGGCCGACCCGGCCGGGCCGCCGGTGCTGCTGTTCGACGACCCGGCCGCTCTCGACGACTGGCTGGCGCGCGGAGCGCCGGTGCCACCGCGTGCCGGGCCGGACCGGGGCCTGCGGCCGCTGCCGTGACTACATCGGGAAGCGGCCCCGGCGCCACTGCCAGTGCCGGCCCGCCCGCATGTGGTCGATCACCGCGCGCTGGAGCACGGTGCGGCGCGGCAGCCGGTCCAGCGGCGTGCTCAGGCTGCGGAACACGAACCGCAGCACCTCCACGTCGCCGTCCGGCGTGTCCTGCTCCTGGTGGGGCTCCAGCGTGAACCGCCGCTGGAACCGGACGATGTTGGAGTCCTCCGGCAGGTATTCGCGCAGCTGCGGGTCCAGCAACCAGGAGCCGCAGGAGAACACGGTGTAGCGCTCGCCGGGGAAGTGACGCGGGAAGAACGCGCGGGCCCGCGAGAGCGACGCGTCGACGGCCTCCGGGGTCAGCGGTCCCGCGTCCGGGATGTGCAGGTCGATCGCGCCGCTGTCGCCGCGCTGGTGCTGGAGCCGGCCCAGCTCGTAGAGGCCGCCGCGCACGTGCAGCGTCAGCCAGCTCTGCATGACCGGCCAGCCCTCGCCGTTCATCCGCCGGTCGACAGCGAGGTTGTTGCCCAGGTCGGCGAGCGTCGCCCAGGACACGTCGTCGGGGACGCCGTGGTCGCGGTGGTAGGCCCGGACGGTGTCGACCAGTGCGAGGTACGCGTAGACGTAGAGATGCCGCCAGGCCGGTCCCCGGTCGCGGGGCAGCGCCGGGCCCGGTGTCAGCCAGGCGTGGCCGCCGAGGTCGGCGCGGACCAGGGCGGTCGAGCGGTCGAGCAGCCAGCGCAGCTCGGGAGTCCACAGTGGGGATCCGGGCTCCGGCCAGGCCGCCAGGATCTCGGCGGCGTCGTCGGGGCGGACCGCGAGCCGGTCCAGCAGGGCGGGCGCGTCCGCCCGGGCGGGCAGCGGCGCGGCGGGCCGGTCACCGGCGAGCCGGCGCACCCGGTCGATCTCCTCGGCGGGCACGCCGAGCCGGCCGGCGACGTCGTCGACATCCATGGCGGCGACGCTACCGGCCGGCGCCTGCTCGGACAGCCCCGTGCGCGGTGGTCGGCGCCGCTGCCGACACGGCCCACCGCACCAGCCTGGGCGGCGGGTCCGGCCGGTCGGCGGTCATCTCCGCGGCTGTGGTTCCGGGGCGCCCACGACCGCCGGTGTACCGGGCGGAGTGAACCTCACTCCTTACCCGGAACAGAGCGGAGCCGACACCACACGTTCGCGTGATTCTCTCGACATACCGCCTCGCCACATCGCTGGTTAGGGTTGACACACCGCAGGTCGATCTTGAGGAGTGTGTGTGCTGGTTCTGGTGGCGGTCCATGCGTTAGCAGCGGTGGCCGCCCCCGTGTTGGTACGCCTCCTCGGCCGGCGAGCCTTCTACCTGCTGGCTGCCGCCCCGGCGGCGGCGGTGATCTGGGCGCTGACCCGGACCGAGCCGGTCCGCGCGGGCCGGCCGGTCGTCGAGACCGTCACCTGGGTGCCGCAGCTCGGCCTGGAACTCGCCCTGCGCATGGGCACGCTGTCCTGGCTGCTGGTGCTGCTCGTCGGCGGTGTCGGCGCCCTCGTGCTGGCCTACAGCGCGCGCTACTTCCGCTCCGGCGATCCCGGCCTCGGCCGGTTCGCCGCGGTGTTCGTCGCGTTCGCCGGTGCGATGCTCGGGCTGGTCGTCTCCGACGATCTGCTGCTGCTGTACGTGTTCTGGGAACTCACCACCGTCTTCTCGTACCTGTTGATCGGCAGCGACCCGACCGAACGGGCCAGCCGCCGCGCCGCGATGCAGGCCCTGCTGGTGACCACACTGGGCGGTCTGGCGATGCTCGCCGGTTTCGTGATGCTCGGCCAGCACGCCGGCTCGTACCGGTGGTCGGAGATCGCCGGGAACCTCCCCGAGGGCGGTTACCTCACCGTCGCGCTGGTGCTCGTCCTGCTCGGCGTGACCAGCAAGTCGGCGATCTTCCCGTTCAGCTTCTGGCTGCCGCGCGCGATGGCCGCGCCCACACCGGTCAGCGCGTACCTGCACGCCGCCGCCATGGTGAAGGCGGGCGTGTTCCTGGCCGCGCTGATGGGCCCGGCGGTGGGCCAGGCCACCGTGTGGCGCGGCGTCCTGCTGGCCGGCGGCCTGATCACCCTGTTCCTCGGCGGCTGGACGGCGCTGCGGCAGGTCGACCTGAAGCTGTTGCTGGCGTACGGCACGGTCAGCCAGCTCGGCCTGCTCATGGTGATCCTCGGTGCGGGCACCCGCGACACCGCGCTGGCCGGTGCCGCGATGCTGCTGGCGCACGCCCTGTTCAAAGCCACCCTGTTCCTCGTCGTCGGCGTCGTCGACCACGTCGCGGGCACCCGCGACCTGCGGGAGCTCAGCGGCCTGGGCCGCCGCGCGCCGGTGCTCGCGGCGGTCGCCGGACTCGCCGCCGCCTCGATGGCGGGCCTGCCGCCGCTGATCGGCTTCGTGGCCAAGGAGGCCGCGCTCGAGGCGTTCCTGCACGGCGGTACGACCGAACTGGTGGTGCTCGCCGGCGTGGTGGCCGGCTCGGCGCTGACCGTCGCGTACACCGCGCGGTTCCTCTGGGGAGCGTTCGCCGCCAAGCCCGGCGTGGCCGAGACCCGGCCGCACCGGATCGAGCCGGCCTTCATCGGCCCGGCGGCGGTGCTCGCCCTCGCCGGCCTTGCGGCCGGCGTCCTCGCTCCGGCGGTGGACCGGGTGCTGGCCCCGTACGCCGACCGGTTTCTTACCGCCGGCCCCGGCTACCACCTGGCCCTCTGGCACGGGCTGACCCCGGCGCTCGGCCTGTCGGCACTGGCCGTGGCCGGCGGTCTCGGGCTGTTCCTGCTGCTGCACCGGCGCCGGCCCCACCTGCCGCGGCTGCCCTTCGACGGCACCACCGGCTACGACCGGATCGCCGGTGCCGTCGACCGCGCGGCGGTGGAGCTGACCGGTGCCACCCAGCGCGGCTCGCTGCCGTTCTACCTCGGCGTCATCCTCCTGGTGCTGGTCGTGCTGCCCGGCGGCGCGGTGCTCGCCGGCGCGCCGTGGGCCCGGCGGTTCCAGCTCTGGGACACCCCGTTGCAGGCCGTCGCCGGCGCGGTCATCGTCGTCGCGGCGCTGATGGCCGCCCGCGCCCGCCGCCGCCTGACCGCGATGATCCTGGTCGGCGTGACCGGCTACGGCACGGCGCTGATGTTCATCCTGCACGGCGCGCCCGATCTCGCGCTCACCCAGTTCCTGGTGGAGACCGTCACGATCGTGATGTTCGTGCTGGTGCTGCGCCGGCTGCCGCGCCGGTTCTCGGCCCGCCCGATCCGCGCCAGCCGGCGGTTGCGGGTCGCGCTCGGCGTCGCCGTCGGCGTGGTCACCGCCGGGATGGCGTACGTGGCGGCGGGCAGCCGGACAGCCGTGCCGGTCTCCGTCGGCTTCCCGGAGGAGGCCGTGTCGTACGGCGGCGGCAAGAACGTCGTGAACGTGACGCTCGTCGACATCCGCGCCTGGGACACGATGGGCGAGATCGCCGTGCTGGTGGTGGCCGCCACCGGCGTGGCCAGCCTGATCTTCCGCCGCTCCCGCGCGCTGGACCTGCGCAGCGGCATCCCCGGCGCCGGCCGGGAGCAGTCGTCGCGCCCGCGTTGGCTCACCACCGGCGCGACCTCCCGGCAGCAGTCGGTCATCCTCCAGGTGGTCACCCGTCTGCTCTTCCACGCCATCCTGCTGTTCTCGATCTACCTGCTCTTCTCCGGCCACAACGCCCCCGGTGGCGGCTTCGCCGCCGGGCTGGTCGCCGGGCTCGGGCTCGCCGTGCGGTACCTGGCGGGCGGGCGTACCGAACTCAACGGCGCCGCGCCCGTCGACGCCGGCCTGGTGCTCGGCGCGGGCCTGTTCGTCGCGGTCGGCACCGGCGTGGTCGCGATGCTGCTGGGCGGCGAGTTCCTCCAGAGCGCGACGCTCGACTTCCACCTGCCGGTGCTGGGTCACGTGCACTTCGTGACGTCGGTCTTCTTCGACGTGGGCGTCTACCTCATCGTGGTCGGCCTCGTCCTGGACATCCTGCGGAGCCTGGGCGCCGAGATGGACCGCCAGGAGGAGGTCGACGAACAGGAGACCGAACCGGCCGGCGTACGGGAAGAGGAGCTGGTGTGAGCCCGAACATCCCCAACCTGGTCTACGTCGTGGTCATCGGCGTCCTGTTCGCCACCGGCGTCACCCTGCTGCTGGAACGCAGCCTCACCCGTGTCCTGATGGGGGTCATCCTGCTCGGCAACGGCGCGAACCTGCTGCTGCTCACCGGCGGCCGGGCCGGTGGCCCGCCGATCGTCGGCACCACCGCCGAGGAGGACATGTCCGACCCGCTGCCGCAGGCGATGGTGCTGACCGCGATCGTGATCACGCTCGGCATGACCGCGTTCCTGCTCGCGCTGGCCTACCGGAGCTGGCACCTCAACGGGCACGACGAGGTGCAGGACGACGTCGAGGACCGGCGGATCATGGAACTCGCCGACCGGGACGAGGGACCGGGCACCTCGGACACCGACACCGCCGACGGCAGCCCCGAGGTCCGGGTGCTCGCCGCCGGTGAGGCGGAGGGTGTCAGATGACCTGGCTCGTCCCGCTGCCGGTGGTGATGCCGCTGCTCGGCGCCGCCCTCACCCTGCTGCTCGCCGGCCGCGCCCGCGCCCAGCGGTGGGTCAGCATCGTCGTGCTCGCCGCCACCGTCGCGGTCGCCGCGATGCTCCTGGTGCGCTCCTCACTGGACGGCCCGCTCGTGGTGGAGGTCGGCGGCTGGGTCGCGCCGATGGGCATCGTGCTCGTCGCCGACCAGCTCGCCGCGCTGATGCTCGTGGTGTCCGCCTCGGTCACCCTGTGCGTGCTCGTCTACTCCATCGGGCAGGGCATGGCCGACGGCAACGAGGAGACACCGCTGTCGGTCTACCACCCGACCTATCTCGTGCTGACCGCGGGCGTGTGCAACGCGTTCCTCTCCGGCGACCTGTTCAACCTCTACGTCGGCTTCGAGATCCTGCTCGTGGCGAGCTACGTGCTGCTGACGCTCGGCAGCACCGAGACGCGGATCCGGGCCGGCACCACGTACGTCGTGGTCAGCCTGCTCTCGTCGCTGATCTTCCTGGTGGCGATCGGCCTGGTCTACTCCGCCACCGGCACGCTGAACCTGGCGCAACTCGCCGACCGCCTGGACGCGCTGCCCGACGACACCCGCCTGGTGCTCCAGGGCATGCTGCTGCTCGCGTTCGGGATCAAGGCGGCGGTGTTCCCGCTGTCGGCGTGGCTGCCGGACAGCTACCCGACCGCACCCGCCCCGGTCACCGCGGTCTTCGCCGGCCTGCTCACCAAGGTCGGCGTGTACGCGATCATCCGCACCGAGACGCTGCTGTTCCCCGGCGGTCGCACCGCGGACCTGCTCATGGTGACAGCGGCGCTGACCATGGTCGTCGGCATCCTCGGCGCGGTGGCCCAGTCGGACATCAAACGGCTGCTGTCGTTCACGCTCGTCAGCCACATCGGGTACATGCTGTTCGGGGTCGGGCTGACCACCCCGCTCGGCCTGTCCGCGGCGATCTTCTACGTGGTGCACCACATCACCATCCAGACCACGCTGTTCCTCGCCGCCGGCCTGGTGGAACGACGCGGCGGCAGCACCGCGCTGGACCGCCTCGGCGGGCTGGCCCGGCTGTCGCCACTGCTGGCGGTGCTGTTCTTCGTGCCCGCCCTGAACCTGGCCGGCATACCACCGTTCTCCGGGTTCCTCGGCAAGCTGGGCCTGGTGCAGGCCGGCGTCGACGACGGCGGGTTCCTGGCCTGGTCGCTCGTCGCCGGTGGGCTGCTCACCAGCCTGCTCACGCTCTACGCCATCGCCCGGGTGTGGAACCTCGCGTTCTGGCGGGCACCGCACGCGGACATGCCGGAGCCCGGCGACGCCGACCAGGCGGCCCGCACCGACGGCGCCGAGCTGCCACACGACGGCCCGGCGCCGGCCGGCGCGGTGCTGCCCCGGCTGATGACGGTGTCCACCGCCGCCCTCGTGGTGCTCGGTCTGGCGCTGACAGTCGTGGCCGGACCGCTGTTCGACATCAGCACCGACGCCGCCGACGACCTGTTGCGCCGTGCCCCGTACGTCGAGGCCGTGTTCCCGGAGGGACCGCCGTGACCAGTCAGCCGAAAGCGCCGCTGACCCGCCGTGACCGCCGGCGCAACCGGGCCGTCGCGGTGACCGGCCTGGTCACCGTCTGGGTGCTGCTGTGGGGCACCTTCAGCTGGGCCAACGTGATCAGCGGACTCGTGGTCGCGGCCGTGCTGCTGGTGGTCTTCCCGCTGCCCCCTGTGACGTTCGCCGGCCGCATCCGGCCGGTGCCGCTGCTGCGGTTCCTGGTCCGCTTCCTGCGGGATCTCGTGGTCGCCTCGGCTCAGGTCGCCTGGCTGGCCGTCCGGCCCGGGGAGCCGCACTCGGCGATCATCGCGGTGCGCCTGCGGGTGAACACCGACCTCAACCTGACCCTCACCGCCGAGGCGCTGTCGCTGGTGCCGGGCAGCCTCATCGTGGAGGCCGACCGGCGTACCGGGACGCTGTACGTGCACGTCATCGGGATTCAGGGCCTCGACGAGGTGGAACGGTTCCGGCACGGCGTGCGGGAACTGGAGGCGCGCATCGTCGCCGCCGTCGGCTCGGCCGAGGAGCGGGACCGGATCCGCCACGACGAGGCCGAACCCTCCGGTTCGGCCGAACTGGAAGGAGCACCGACGTGACAGTCGTCGCCGTGATCGTCACCGCGCTGCTCGTCGCGGCCGGTGGCCTCACCCTCGTCCGCATCATCCGGGGGCCGTCGATCCTCGACCGGGCCGTCGCCACCGACGTGCTGCTCGCCGTCGCGGTCGCGGCCATCGCCACCGAGGCGGCCTACAGCCGGGACGCCACCGCGCTGCCGGTCCTGGTGGTCCTCGCCCTGGTCGGTTTCGTCGGCTCGGTGAGCGTCGCCCGGTTCGCGTCCCGGAGAGGCCCGAAGTGACGCCCGACGCGATCCTCGACACCGTCGCCGGCATCTGCCTCGTCGCCGGCGCCCTGCTCTGCGTCGCCGCCGGCATCGCGCTGGTCCGCTTCCCGGACGTGCTGTCGCGGATGCACGCGGCGGCCAAGCCGCAGGTGCTCGGGCTGCTGCTGGTGCTGCTCGGCTGCGCGCTGCGGCTGCGTACCGGGGTGGACATCGCCACGCTGGTCCTGGTGGGCCTGTTCCAGCTCGCCACCGCCCCGGTCGCGGCGCACATGGTCGGGCGGACCGCGTACCCGCACGACGACATCCGGCGGGACCTGCTGATCACCGACGAGCTGGCCGGCCACATCGACCGGATCCGCGCGGACCGGGCCGGTGAGCCGGAGGAGACGTCGCCGGTCCGCACGTCCTGATCCTCCGCACGGGCGCCGAGGCAGGGAGCCGGCAGCGCTGACCGTGCCCCGCCCGGACGGCGCTGTCCGGGCGGGACACGGCGGTCAGGCGCCCTTGACCCAGTCGAGGCTGAACCGGGCGAAGTAGATGCCGCCGGTGTTGC
This sequence comes from Micromonospora sp. WMMB482, assembly GCF_019038635.1. NCBI lineage: Bacteria > Bacillati > Actinomycetota > Actinomycetes > Micromonosporales > Micromonosporaceae > Micromonospora > Micromonospora sp. WMMB482. The sequence goes on from NZ_JAHOPD010000020.1 coordinate 5,025,526, forward strand.
CCACCTCGTACAGGTTGCCGACCGTTCCGTCGGCCAGGACCGCCATCGTCGAGTAGCCGGCGCCGCCGGGCTTGACCAGCGCCCGCGCCGGCCACGTCGCGCCGTCGTCGGTGGACAGCCGGACGGTGAGGTCGTTACGCGCGGTCGGGTGCGCGTTGTTGCTGAACAGCGCCGTCCGGGTGCGCACCGGCGCCCGGTTCGCGCCGACCTCTGACGGGCGCAGGTAGGACATCTCGTCGGCGTTGCAGAGCGGGTCGGGCAGCAGGGCGCTCGCCGTCGCCGGGCCGAACGTGGCGGCCCCGTCGGTGGATGTGGCGGAGAAGCGGCTGCGGGTCGAGTTGTGCCGCATGTTCTGCACCACCACGCCGGTGCCGCGCTCGATCGCCTTGCTCTCGTTGATGTTTCCGCCCGCGGATCCGCCGCGCCGCCAGGTCGCGCCGTGGTCGTCGCTGTAGATGTTCGCGGCGTGGCTGGTGCCCGCGGAGTCCCGGTAGGCGATCGGCTGGATCAGGCGGCCGGTGCTGGTCTGGATGCCGTGGCCGGAGGAGAAGAACACCTGCCGCCAGGTGGGGTCCTTGACGGAGGGGTTCAGCTCCACCGGCGCGCTCCAGGTGGCCCCGTCGTCCCGGCTGGTGATGTAGCGCAGGTGCATGCTGTTCGGGTCGTCGGCGGTGTTCAGGCCGGAGCCGGCGGACCAGAAGCTGATGCCGGGCCGGGGGGAGTAGGTGAAGAAGCAGTAGACGACGCCGGTGGCGCGGTCCACCAGCAGGCTGGGGTCGCCGACGCCCTCGCGGGTGGTGGGTGGGGCGTGGATGACGCGGGGCTGTTCGAAGGTGCGCCCCCCGTCGGTGCTGCGGATCATCACGATCTGGATGTTGTTGGTGCCGCCGCCGAGGTCGTACGAGCCGTCGACCCGGGCGTCGGCCACGGCGACGACTGTGCCGTTGTTGGTGACGGCCAGGCCGGGGATGCGGACCGAGGCGACGGTGCCGTTGTAACGGCCGCCCGCGCCGTTGAGGTCGCGGATCACGCTCTGCGTGGTCAGCAGCGTGGTGGTGGCGAGCTGCGGGTTGCCGGCGGCCAGGTCGCAGGAGGTGGTGCCGCGCAGCGTGGTGTCGAAGCCGGGCGCGGTGACCCGCAGCGTGTACGGGAGGCCGGCGCCGACGGTCCAGTAGTGCAGGAAGTTGCCGCCGGCGGCGACGGTGCGGGTCCACGGCGAGCCGGTGCGTCCGGGCCAGGTGACGGTGAAGTCCCGGGCCGTAGTGGTGCGGTTTTCCAGGGCGAGCTGGAGGCGGCCGTTCGTGCAGTCGAAGCCGGCCAGCGCGGACATGCCGGTGCCGCAGTGGAAGATGCCGCTGGTGGTGTCGTCCAGGCCGGTCGGGGTCGTGGTGCGCAGCGTGTACGGCGTGCCGGGGGACAGCGTCCAGTACAGCTCGGCGCTGCCACCGGCGGCGACCGTGCGGGTCCACGGTGAGCCGGAGCGGCCCGGCCAGGTGACGGTGTACGTCTGCGTCGTGGCGCTGCGGTTGTCGAGGTCGAGCAGCAGGCGGCCGGCCGCGCAGTCGGCGCCGGCGGTGGCGGTCACGCCGGCGGGTGCGGCATGGGCGGGAGTGGCGGGAAGCACCGCGAGCAGGCCGAGGATGGCGGCCACGACGGCGGTGACCCGGCGCGGTATCGCACGCACAGGGGGCACGGGGATTCCTTCCGGACGACAGTGGGGGACCGGAGCAGTAGCGTCAGACGTCGGACGTCCGATGTTGGGTAGGTACGCTAAAGCCGATCGATGGGCCCGTCAAGGAACCGGACGATGTGGAGGCTCCACACCGGTCGTACCGCCAGGATCGCGCGCGAAGGCCGGCCTGCCCCCGGATCGCGCGCGGAGGCGGCGGTGTCGCCGCGGATCAGGCCTGCGCGGCTCGGGCGATGCTCGCCCGGACGGGGGCGTAGTGCTCGGCGATCGCCGAGCGCAGCGCCGTCGGGTCGCCCGCGGTGAGGGCGGCCACGATCGCCTGGTGCCGCTGGGCGGTGATGACCCGGTCCTCCGGCTCGGTCTGCAGCGTGGGTGCGACGATGGCCTGCACCTGCCAGAACGCCTCGGTCAGTTGTACCAGCAGGTCGTTGCCGAGGGGTTCCATCAGCTTCAGGTGGAACGCGCGGTCGACGTCGAGGAAGTCCTCGCCCCGGGCGGCCCGGCCGTGCATCTCGTCGGCGAGCGCGGACAGCTCCGAGCGGTGCTGCTCGTCGAGGGCGTCGATGACGGTGGCGGCCAGGCCCTGCTCCAGCGTCTGACGGACGTCGACGACCTGGGCCAGGACGCGGTGGTCGTCCTCGCCGCTGAGCAGGCCCCGGAACGTCAGGCTCTCCACCAGTGCGTTGAGGGACATGCGGCCGACGAACGTGCCGTGGCCGTGGCGTACCTCGACGATGTCGAGCGCGGAGAGGATCTTGACGGCCTCGCGGACGCTGGAGCGGCTGGCGCCGACGGCCTCGCACAGTTCCGTCTCGGTGGGCAGGAGGTTTCCCGGCTTGAGGCGGTTGCGCAGGATGTACTCCTTGATCCTGGTGGCTACCTCCTGCCGGCGAGGGCTCGGCCGCTCGGCGCCGCGTAGCGGACTGGCGTCAATGGTCGTCATCTGCCCCTTGCCCTTCGTTCCCGGATCTGACACTCTCACCCTACCGGCATCAGACGTCAGACGTCATACACCTTATGCTTCGCATCCCCGAGCGCGAGCGGTCACGCGAGCGCATGAAGAGCCTATGGAGGCAGCTACGTGAGCACCACCGGTAAGCCGTCGAGGAGCCGGCGCGCCCTGCGCGGCCGCGCCCGCTCCCTGGCCGTCGCCTCCCTCGCGGGCGGCCTCGCGGTCGCGCTGGCGGCCTGCAGCGGCGGGCCCGCCTCGACCAACGCCGTCGGCGACGGGAAGGGGGGCACGTCCATCGAGGCCACGCTGGCCTTCACGCTCTCCAGCGGTTTCGATCCCAGCAACGCCTCCTCGGCCGTGGCGACGGCGGTCAACCAGCACGTCTTCGAGGGCCTCGTCGACCTCGACCCGATCACGCGGGAACCCTACAACGCCCTGGCCAAGAGCGACCCGACCCCCGGGGCCGACGGCCGGACCTACACCGTGACGCTGCGTGACGGGGCGAAGTTCTCCGACGGCACCCCGGTCACCGCCGAGGACGTGGCCTGGTCCTTCACCCGCGTGCTCAAGCCCGCGGACCCGAAGGCGCCGCCGCTGATGCAGGGCTTCGTGTCGTTCCTCGACACCGTCACCGCCAAGGACGCCTCGACCGTCGAGTTCACGCTGAAGTACCCGTTCGCCCTGTTCAGCGAGCGGATCTCGGTCATCAAGGTCGTCCCCAAGGCCAAGACCGGTGACGCGGCGGCGGCCAAGGCGTTCGACACCGCCCCGATCGGCTCCGGCCCGTTCAAGGTGGACAGCGCGTCCAAGGAGTCCGGCGTCAAGCTGAGCAGGAACGCGAACTACAACGGCCCGCGCGCCGCCAAGGTCGAGACGATGACGTGGAACACCACCACCGAGGCGTCGGCCCGCGTGTCGGACCTGCAGGGCGGCCGGGTGCAGGCCATCGAGGCCGTGCCGTACCTGAACGTCGACTCGCTCAAGGACAAGTACACGATCGACGTGAAGCAGGCCTTCAACCAGGTCTTCCTCATGTTCAACAACGCCGCCGCGCCGTTCAGCGACAAGCGGGTGCGTCAGGCCCTGCACTACGCCATCGACAAGGAGGCGGTCATCAAGACCGCGCTCAACGGCTACGGCAGCCCGGCGACCAGCTACCTCGACGAGGGCAACAAGGCGTACCAGAAGGCCGCCACGGTCTACGACTACAACCCGGACAAGGCCAAGGCCCTGCTCCAGGAGGCCGGCGTCACCAACCTGTCGTTCCGGCTCGACACCACCGACAGTTCGGTGGTCAAGGACGTCGCACCGCTGGTCATCGAGCAGTGGAAGAAGATCGGCGTCACCGCCACGCTCAACACCGTGCCGTCCTCGGCCATCTACGGCGACATCGTCCCCAAGGACACCTTCCGGGTGCTCATGGCCACCGGTGACCCGAGCGTCTTCGGCGTCGACACCGACCTGCTGATGCGCTGGTACTACTTCGGCGAGACCTGGCCGGGCCAGCGTTACCGCTGGAGCGACGCGGACCGCAAGGCCATGGGCGACCTGCTGGACAAGGCCGCGCAGACCTCCGACGAGACGGCCCGCAAGGCGCTGTGGAAGCAGGCCCTGGACATGGCGGCGGACCAGGTGCCGCTCTACCCGATCCTGCACACCAAGGTCGTCACCGCGTACGACCCGGCCAAGCTGGACGGCTTCTCCGGTGCCTCCACCACCGGCCTGTACTTCCTGGGCACCGGCCGGACCGGCTGAGCCCACGCTCGGGGTTCCGGCCCCGCCCCCGTCCCGCCCGGCCCACGTGACCCGTGCGGCCGGGCGGGACGTCCCGGCGCCCCGTTACGAGAAAGAGAATCCATGCTGACCGTCCTGAACCTGGTCGCACGACGATTCCTGACGCTGATCCCCCTGGTGCTGGGCATCACGCTCTTCGTCTTCGTGATCATGCAGTTCTCCCCGATCGACCCGGCGCTGTCAGTCCTCGGCGACCAGGCCACACCGGCGCAGGTCGAGGCGTTCCGCGCCGCGAACGGCCTCAACGACCCGCTGCCGCTGCGCTACCTGCACTTCCTCGGTGACCTCGTCCGCGGCGACCTCGGCATGACGTTCCCGCCGTCGGTGCCGGTCGCCGAGAAGATCGCCCTGGCGCTGCCGCTGACCATCCAGCTCACCGCGCTCGGCGTCGTCGGCGCGCTCGTCATCGCGCTGGCGCTCGGCATCCCGGCCGCCCTGTACCGGGACCGCTGGCCCGACCAGGTCATCCGGATCGTCTCCATGGCCGGCATCGCCACGCCCTCGTTCTGGCTGGCCCTGCTGTTCATCCAGGAGTTCTCGGTCCGCCGCCCGATCTTCCCGACCGGCGGCTACGTCAACCCCGCCGATTCGGTCGGTCTGTGGTTGCAGTCGCTGGCCATGCCCGCGCTGGCGCTGGCCGTACCGGTCGGCTGCTCGCTGGCCCGCATCGTGCGGACGTCGATGGTCGAGGAACTCGACAAGGACTACGTCCGCACCGCGATCGGCGCCGGACTGCCGCCGCGCGTGGTGGTCGGCCGCAACGTGCTGCGCAACGCGCTGGTCAACCCGCTCACCGCCCTCGGCCTGCGGATCGGCTACCTCATCGGCGGCACCGTCGTCATCGAGGCCATCTTCTCGCTACCAGGCATGGGCACCCAGATCATGAGCGCCGTCCAGCAGAACGACACCGCGCTCGCCCAGGGCACCGTCCTGACCATCGCGCTCGGCTTCGTGCTGGTGAACCTGGTCGTCGACATCCTCTACCTCTTCGCCAACCCCCGACTGCGCGGAGGCCACTGATGCGCCGGTCCCTCACCACGCGGCTGTCCCGCCCCGGCATGGCCTTCGCCCGGCTCGGTGTCGCGGCCCGGTTCGCGCTCGGCTTCGTCGCGCTCATCGTCGTGGTCGGCGTCCTCGCCCCGCTGCTGCTGCGCCACGACCCCACCCAGACCGGGCTCGGGCCGGCGCTGACCGGCCCGAACGGCGACTTCTGGTTCGGCCTGGACAAGCTCGGCCGGGACGTCTTCTCCCGGCTGGTCGCCGGCACCCGGCGTTCCCTGGTCGTCGGCTTCGGCGCGGCCGGCATCGCGCTGGTGCTCGGCGCGATCCTCGGCGCGATCGCGGGAAGCAGCCGCACCGCCGTCGACGAGGTCATCATGCGCTGCCTCGACGTGGTCATGGCGTTCCCGGCGATCGTGCTCTCCGCGCTGCTGATCATCTCGTTCGGCAAGAACAGCCTGCTGGTCCTCGTGGTCGCGATCGGCTTCGTGTTCACCCCGTCGGTGGCGCGCATCGTCCGCGCCAACGTGCTGTCCCAGTACGGCGAGGACTACGTGGCCGCCGAGCGCATCATCGGCGCCCGGCGGCCGCACATCCTCTGGCGGCACGTCCTGCGCAACTGCGCCGCGCCGATCCTCGTCTTCGTCACCGTCATGGTGGCCGACGCGATCGTCTTCGAGGCGTCGCTGTCCTTCATCGGCGGCGGTCTCGCCCCGCAGGAGGCGGCCTCCTCGTGGGGCTCGGTGATCGCGTTCGGCAAGGAGATGGTGCAGATCGGCGGCTGGTGGGCCACGTTCTTCCCCGGCCTGCTGATCCTGCTCACCGTGCTGGCGCTCAACGTGCTCTCGGAGGGTATGTCCGACGCGTGGGCCGCCCCGGCCGCGCGCCGCGCCACCACCACCAGCGGTGACGCGCTGGAGCAGGCGCAGCCGGGTACCGGCGAGGTGGTCGAGCTGCCCGGTCTCGCCGAGGCGGCGCAGCGGCTGCGCGAGCGCGCCCGCCCGCTGCCGCAGGGCAAGCCGGTCCTTCAGGTCAGCGACCTGTCCATCGGTTTCGAAGGCCGCCACCGCGGCGTGGACATCGTCGACGGGCTCTCCTTCGACGTCCGCCCCGGCGAGGTCGTCGGCCTGGTGGGGGAGTCCGGCTCGGGCAAGTCGCTCAGCGTCCTGGCCGTGATGGGTCTGCTGCCGGAGGGCGCCCGGGTACGCGGCGGGATCCGCTTCCAGGACACGGACCTGCTGAAGCTGAACGCCAAGGGCCGCCGGGCCCTGATGGGCCGCGAGATCGCGATGGTCTACCAGGACGCGCTGTCGGCGCTGAACCCGGCGCTGCGCGTCGGCGCCCAGCTCGCCCAGATGATCCGCCGTGGCGGCACCCGCTCGGCCGAGGAGCTGATGCGGCTGGTCGGGCTGGACCCGCGGCGCACGCTCGCCGCGTACCCGCACGAGCTGTCCGGCGGGCAGCGGCAGCGCGTGGTGATCGCCATGGCCCTGTCCCGCGACCCGAAGCTGATCATCGCCGACGAGCCGACCACGGCGCTCGACGTCACCGTGCAGGCCCAGGTGATGAAGCTGCTGCTGGACCTGCGCGAGCGGCTCGGCTTCGCCCTCATCCTGGTCAGCCACGACCTCGCCCTGGTCAGCGACGTCTGCGACCGGGTCGTGGTCATGTATGGCGGGCAGATCGTGGAGACCGGCGTGACCGCCGACGTGATGGAGGCGCCCGCCCACCACTACGCGCGCGGGCTGCTCGGTTCCGTCCTGTCCCTGGAGACCGGGGCGGAACGGCTCACCCAGATCCGCGGCGTGGTGCCGTCACCGGCCGACTTCCCGAAGGGCTGCCGGTTCTCCGACCGCTGCCCGATGGCGACCGGGATCTGCCGGGACACCGCGCCCGCCCTGGAGGGCACGGACGGCCACGGGTACGCCTGCCACCACCCCGCCGTCACCGTCAGCGAGAAGGAGCCGGCCCGATGAGCGCCACCGCCGAGCACCGGCCGATCGCCGAGCTGAGCGACGTGCACGTGGTGCACGCCTCGCGCGGCGGCGGCATGTTCAGCCGGGAGAAGGTCTACGCGCTCACCGGCGCCGACCTGGTGATCCGGTCCGGCGAGACGGTCGGCATCGTCGGCGAGTCCGGCTGCGGCAAGTCCACGCTGGCCAAGGTGCTCGTGGGCCTGCAACGGCCGACCGCCGGCACGGTGTCGTTCGCCGGCAAGGACGTGTGGTCGATGAGCGCCGCCGAGCGGCGCGAGCACATCGGCGCGGGCGTCGGCATGATCTTCCAGGATCCGGCCACCTCGCTGAACCGCCGGATGCCGGTACGCGACATCCTGCGCGACCCGCTCGACGTGCACCGCCGGGGCACCCGGCAGCAGCGCGAGCAGCGGGTGGCCGAGCTGATGGCCCTGGTGGGCCTGCCGCGCTCGGTCGCCGACGTGCTGCCCAGCCAGCTCTCCGGCGGCCAGCGCCAGCGGGTGTCCATCGCCCGCGCGCTGGCCCTGGAACCGGGGCTGGTCATCGCCGACGAGCCGACCAGCGCGCTCGACGTGTCGGTGCGGGCCCAGATCCTCAACCTGCTGCTGGACCTCAAGGACCGGCTCGGGCTGGCCATGGTGCTGGTCTCGCACGACATCCAGACCGTCAAGCGGGTCAGCGACCGGGTCGTCACCATGTACCTGGGCCGCGTCGTCGAGCAGACGCCCGCCGGCCTGCTGCCCGAGGGCGGCCGGCACCCGTACACCCGGGCGTTGTTCTCGGCCACGCCGGGCCTGCTGTCACCGATCGAACCCATTCCGCTGGTCGGCCCGGTCCCGTCGGCCACTCGCCCGCCGAGCGGCTGCCCGTTCCGGACCCGCTGCTGGGCCGCCACCGACGGCTGCGCCGTGGACATGCCGGCGCCGCGCCCCGCCGAGGGCGAGGGCCACGAGTTCCGCTGCCACCACCCGGTGCCCGCCGGGACCGCGAACACCGAACTGGTCGCGCTCGCCACCCCGGCGACCGGCCGCACCGCATCTGAGTCTGTCGAGGAGAACCTGTGACCACCCCCGCCCCGCGGTTCGCCGGAGTCGTGCCGCCGGCCGTGACCCCCTTGACCGAGGAGGGTGAGGTCGACGTCCACTCCCTGGAACGGCTGGTCGAGTGGCTGCTCGACGCCGGTGTCGACGGCATCTTCGCCCTCGGCAGCTCCGGCGAGACGGTCTTCCTCACCGACCGGCAGCGGGACCTGGCCCTGGAGACCATCGTGAAGACCGCCGGCAGCGCCGTGCCGGTCATCGCCGGTTGCATCGAGCCCACCACCCGGCGGGTCGTGGAGCGGGCCGAGGCGTCCACCCGGCTGGGCGCGGACGGCCTGGTCGTGACCGCGCCGTTCTACGCCATCGTCGGCCCGCACGAGATCGAGCGGCACTTCCGCGCCGTCGCCGCGGCGGTCGAGCTTCCACTGCTGGCGTACGACATCCCGGTCTGTGTGCACAGCAAGCTCTCCGTGGACCTGCTGACCCGGCTCGCCGCCGAGGGTGTGCTGGCCGGCGTCAAGGACTCCAGCGGCGACGACGTCGCGTTCCGCCAGCTCGCGCTGGCCATTGCCGAGCGCGCGCCGGAGCGCGACTTCAGCCTGCTCACCGGCCACGAGGTGGTGGTCGACGCGATGATGCTCGCGGGCGGGTCCGGCTCGGTGCCCGGACTGGGCAACGTGGACCCGGCCGGTTACGTACGGCTGCACCGCGCCTGCATGGCGGGCGACTGGGCCGCCGCCCGGCGGGAGCAGGACCGCCTGACCCGGCTGTTCCGCATCGTCGACGCCGCCGACCCGGCCACCTCGGCGGGCGCCACCCGGGGCGTCGGCGCGTTCAAGACCGCCCTGGCGCTGCTCGGCGTCATCGCCGGCAACGCGGTGTCGCTGCCGCTGCGGCCGCTGGACGCCGCTGAGACGGGCCGCGTGCGTACCCAGCTGGAACTGGCCGGGCTGCTCTGACCATGCCCGAGGTGAGCACGACCGGTCTGGTCGCCGCACTCGACATCGGCGGCACCAAGACCACCGCCGCCCTGGTCACCGCCGGCGGAGAGGTCGCCGGCCGGCGCACCGCGCCGACGCCTGGTCGCTCCGGCGCCGCCGCGGTGCTCGACACGGCCGCCGGCCTGGTCGAGGAGCTGCGGGCGGAGACGCCGGGCGTCGTACGGGCGCTCGGCGTCGGCAGCGCCGGAGTCGTCGACAGCTCCTCCGGCCTGGTGCTGTCCGCCACCGACGTGCTGACCGGGTGGAGCGGCACGGACCTGCGTGGCGACCTGCGCCGGCGCCTGGGTGTCCCGGTCGCCGTGATCAACGACGTGCACGCCCACGCGCTGGGGGAGGCGCGTCACGGCGTGGCGGCCGGATACGACACGGTGCTCTACGTGGCCGTCGGCACCGGCGTCGGCGCGTCGTTCGTCCTCGGTGACGCGGTGCTCGCCGGAGCGCACAGCGCTGCCGGGCACGCCGGGCACCAGCCGTCGGCGTACGCCGGAACGCTGCCCTGCACCTGCGGCGGGCGCGGGCACCTGGAGGCGATCGCCGCCGGTCCCGCGCTCACCGCCGAGTACGTCCGGCGTACCGGCCGGCCGGTGGCCGACCTGCGGGCCGTCGCCGCGCTCGCCGCGGACGGCGACGAGACGGCACGGGAGGTCGTCCGGCTCGGCGGCGCGGCTGTCGGCTCCGCCGTCGGCGGCCTGGTCAACGTGCTCGACCCGGCCGCCGTGGTGGTCGGCGGCGGCGTCACCGGCCTCGGCGAGCCGTGGTGGCGGGCGCTGCGCGACGCGGTGCCCGCCGAGACGCTGCCCGCCCTGGCCGGTGTGCCGGTCCTCGCCTCCACCCTCGGCCCCGACGCGCCGCTGCTCGGCGCCGCCTCGCTCGCCTGGAAGGTCTCATGAACGCGCTCGTCGACCAGCTCCGTGACCGCTTGGTCGTCTCCTGCCAGGCGTACCCGGGTGAGCCGATGCGCGACCCGGACACCATGCGGCGGGTCGCGCTCGCCGCCGCCCGGGGCGGCGCCGCCGGCATCCGCGCCCAGGGACTGGCCGACATCGCGGCCATCCGCGCGGCGGTGGACCTGCCGCTGATCGGGCTCTGGAAGGACGGCGACGACGACGTCTTCATCACCCCGACCCTCGACCACGCGCTCGCCGTCGCCGACGCCGGGGCGCACGTCGTCGCGCTCGACGGCACGTCCCGGCCCCGGCCCGACGGCCGCACGCTCGCCGAGACCGTCGCCGCCGTGCACGAGCGCACCGGCGCGCTGGTGATGGCCGACTGCTCCACGCTGGACGAGGGCATCGCCGCCGCCGCCGCGGGCGCCGACCTGGTCGGCACCACGCTGGCCGGGTACACCGCGTACACCACCAAGGGCGACGGGCCGGACCTGGACCTGGTCGCCCGGCTCGCCGCCGCGGTCGACGTGCCGGTGGTCGCCGAGGGACGCATCCACACGCCGGAGCAGGCCGCGCAGGCGCTGCGGGCGGGCGCGTGGACGGTGGTGGTCGGCACCGCCATCACCCACCCGAGCACCATCACCGGCTGGTTCGCCTCCGCCGTACGGGAGGCCGCGTCGTGCCGCTGACCGACCTCGACCTGGCCGGCTGCCTGGCGTACCGGCCGGAGCTGGACGTGCCGGCGGACCTGGACGCGTTCTGGGCGCGCACGCTCGACGGCGGCGGCGACCCGGAGCGTGCGGTCTACGAGCCGGTCGACACCGGGCTGACCCAGATCCGGACGTACGCGGCCACCATCCCCGGTTTCGGCGGCGAGCCGGTACGCGGGTGGCTGCACCTGCCCGCCGGTGCCGACGGGCCGCTGCCCTGCGTGGTCGAGTACCTCGGCTACGGCCGGGGCCGCGGCCTGCCGCACGAGAAGCTGTTCTGGGCGGCGGCGGGCTTCGCGCACCTGATCATGGACAGCCGGGGCCAGGGGTGGAGCGCCGCCACCGGCGGCACGCCCGACCCGCACCCCTACCCGGCCGGGACAGTGCCCGGGTTCCTCACCCGGGGCGTCGCCGACCCGGCGGGGCACTACTACCGGCGGCTGATCACCGACGCGGTGCGCTTCGCCGAGGCGGCCCGGCGGCACCCGGCCGTCGACCCCGCGCGGGTGGGGGTGACCGGCTTCAGCCAGGGCGGCGGCCTTGCCCTGGCCGCCGCCGCGCTGTGCCCGGACGTCGTGGCCGTCATGCCGGACGTGCCGTTCCTGTGCGACATCCGCCGGGGCGTGCGGGTCGCCGGGCCGGACAGCCCGTACGCCGAGGTGGTCGACTACCTCGCGCTGCACCGCGACGCCGCCGACCGGGTGTTCCGCACGCTGTCCTACCTGGACGCCGCCGCGCTCGCACCGCGCGCGACCGCGCCGGCGCTGTTCTCCATCGCCCTGCGCGACCAGGTCTGCCCGCCGTCGACCTGCTTCGCCGCCTACCACCGCTACGGCGGCGACAAGGACGTGCGGGTGTACGAGTTCAACGACCACGAGGGCGGCGAGGCGGCACACCAGCGCGAACAGCTCACCTGGCTGCGCGGGATCCTGGGCGGCTAACGGGCGCGTTCCACCACGTAGTCGGTCAGCTCCAGCAGGAACCCGCCGTCCTCGGTGTCCGCGGCGGCGCCCAGAGCCCGCTCACCCTCCCGCCGGGCGGCCAGCGCGAGATCCCGGGCGCTGCGCCGCGCCGACTCCACACAGTCGTACGCGAGCAGCCGCCCGTGCAGCCAGCGCACCTCGGCGTCGGTGCGCTCCGCCCGGGTCCGGCTCAGTAACCGCACGAGCCGCTCGCGTTCCTCCGGCGTGCACCGCCGCATGAAGTCGATCAGGATCAGCGTGCGTTTGCCCTCCCACAGGTCACCGGCGATCTCCTTGCCGTACCTGGCGTAGTCGCCGGTCAGGTTCAGCGCATCGTCCTGGATCTGGAACGCCGCGCCCAGGTACCAGCCGTACCGGTCGAGCACGTCGACGGCGTTCTCCCGGCCGGTCGCCACGAGGATGCCGGTGCGGCACGGGTAGATGCAGGTGTACCAGGACGTCTTCTTCAGGCACATCCGGTAGTAGTCGTCGGCGTCCAAGTCGCACACGTTGTCGCGGATCCAGCCGATCTCGATGGCCTGCCCCTCCAGCGAGTGGCGCATCATCAGCTCGGTCTCGGTGAACAGCCGCCAGGCGATCCCGGAGCCCAGCGCCGCCCGGTTCGCGGCCAGCCGCCGCAACGCCAGCAGGTTGGTCATGTTGCCGACGTTCAGGGCCACGCCCACGCCGTACTCGGCGTGCAGCGTCCGTCCGCCGCGCCGCTGCTCGCTGGAGTCCTGGATGTCGTCGTGGATGAGGAACGCGTTGTGGAACAGCTCCACAGTCACCGCGGCGTTGAGGCCCACCGCGTCGCCGCCGCCGAACGCCCGGCACGTGGCCAGGCACAGCGCGGCGCGCAGCCCCTTGCCCCAGCGCCGCGGGTACTCCGAGACCAGGTCGTACAGGTAGCGCGGGCCGCCGTCGGGCACGTCGTCGAGCAGCGCGCCGAGGGCGAGCCCGCGATAGCGCTCCAGCATCCGTTCCACGTGCCCGCCGGCCACCCCGGCGGTCGGCGCCATCGCGCGGCTACCGGTCCGCCGGCCGCTTCGGGGCCGGCGACGCCAGCCGGTCCGCGAGCCCGTTGGCCACCTCGGGGGCCAGCCGCGCCAGATTGAGTACGGTGTCCAGCGCGTCGTGCGCGTCCGACGTGTACCGCCGGATCACCTCGCCGCGCTGGTCGTCGGCCATCTTCAGCTGCCCGACCACGGTGTCGATCAGGGCGTGCCCGTCGGTACGGACCCGGGCGACGAGCTCGTCGAACGCCTCCGGGTCCACCCGCCGGCTCTCGGTCAGCTTCTCCTCCAGCCGCCGGGCGCCGGCCAGCCCCGCCGCGAGTTCCTCCTCCAGCACCGTGGCCGCGTGGGTCACGGTGTCCGAGGTCTCCTCGGCCACCTTCTCGAAGCGCTCGTTCGCGCGCTCACGCTCCACGTTCTCCATGCGGCGGAGTCTCCACCCGGCTCCGGGCGGCAGGCTAGGCATGTGTCGCGATGGTGACTGACGGTAATGATCGCAGGTGGTGGTCGGCGAAGATCGCCGAGACCTCGTAGAAGTGCCCGCCCACCGCCGGGATCGAGTTGTTGTCCGTCTCCAACTGGTATCCGGGCAGCTGGGCGGTCGTGCCGTTGGTGTACTCGGTGAGCACCTGGTTGGTGGCCGCCTCCTCGGTGCTCTGTCCCTGGAACAGCCCCATGTCACGGGCCATCTCGCGCAGCCGGTCCCAGGCGGCGTTCCGGGCGCAGTTGTCGTTGTTCGTCACCGGCGGGCTGCCGCCGTTGGGCGGCAGTGGCGACGTCTCGCGCATGACCCAGCCGTTGCACTGCGCCGCGCCGGGGCTCCACGCCGGGTCCGCCGTGTACGTCTCGCTGTCCGCGCCGCTGCCTCCCGGGCCCGGCACGTAGACCGAACCGGGGGAGCCGGTGTACGAGCCGATGCGGATCGGCTCGTCGGCCGCGCTCTCGTTGGAGAAGTCCTCGGTGAAGACGGGAGTGCCGGGCTGGGGCACTCCCGGCTGGCCCGGCACCGTGGCCGAGGCGGGTCGGGGTGAGACGACGACCGCGAACGTCGTCGACGACGCCAGCACGGCGAGCACCGCCAGCGCCGACGCAGGTCGCCGCCATCCCTTGTGAACCATCTTCCTCTTCCCCCGTTGTGGCTGGTCGGAGCCGGAAGGCCTCGACGCTCACAGCGGTAAAGGTGCCAGGTCGTTGCCCCTTAAGTCCGTCTTTTCATGATTCCCGCGTCCGGTCACGGCGGCCTGCCGGCTGGGTACGGGTACTCAGCGCAGTACCGTTCCGTCGCTCATGTGCGGGCGTCGCGGCGTCGACAGGATGCTTGTCATGGCCGAGACGCTGCACCGACACGCCGCTGCACGTACCGTCGACACGCCGCTGCCCGCCGAGGCCGCGCTGGCCCCCGCCGGCCGCGCGGTCGCCGCCATGGCCCGGCTCGTCGCCCACCACCCCGCCGGCTGGCGCTGGCTGGCCCGGCGCCACCACCCGGTCCTGGACCGGCTCGCCGCCGCGAACGCGCGGTCGACCTGCGTGCGGGCCGCCCGGCGGGTGCCCGCCTACCAGGCGTTCCTGCGGGCCCGCCCGGGCGGCCTGCGCCGCCGGCTGCGGGACTTCCCGGAGACCGACAAGCGCGGGTACGTCATGGCCTACGACTCCTCGGCCCGCTGCCGGGACGGGCGGTTGCCGGAGCGGGGCGTGGTGGTCGACGAGTCGGCCGGCTCGTCCGGGCGGCCGTTCAACTGGCCGCGTGGCGAGCGGGAGCTGCGGGCGGTGCACCGCGACATCGTCGGCTACACCGGGCTGGCGTTCCCGATGCGCCGGCCGTTCGTGATCAACGCGTACTCGATGGGCGCCTGGGCGACCGGCACCACCACCGGCGCGGCGATGGCCCGGATCGCCACTGTGAAGAACACCGGCCCGGACCTGGGGAAGATCGTCGACACGCTGCGCGAGTTCGGTCCCGGCCACGACTACCTCGTCACCGCGTACCCGCCGTTCCTCAAGCATCTGCGGGACCGGCTGGACGCCGAGGACTTCCCCTGGTCGCGGTACCGGATCTTCGCCAGCTGCGGCGGCGAGGGGATGACCGAGGCGCTGCGCGACTACCTGGAACAACGGTTCGTGCGGGTGCGGTCGGCGTACGGGGCGTCGGACCTGACCATCGGCATCGGCGCGGAGACCCGGTTCACGGTGTGGCTGCGGCGGCGGCTGCGCACCGACGCGGGACTGCGCGCGGAACTGCTCGGCCGCGACGAGCAGCGGCTGCCGATGGTGTTCCAGTACAACCCGTTCGCCACCTACCTGGAGACCAACGAGCGGCGGGAACTGCTGTGCACTGTCGCCAGCCCGCACGTGCTCCAGCCCCGGCTGCGCTACAACGTGGGTGACGAGGCGCTGCTGGTGCCGTACCGGCGGGTCGTCGAGCTGGCCCACGCCGACCCGGTACGCCGCGCCGAGTTCCGGACCGCGGTGTCCGAGGAGCGGATGGCGCTGCCGCTGCTGCTGTTGTTCGGCCGCAGCGACTCCACCGTGTCCTACCTGGGCGCGAACCTCTACCCGCAGGACGTCGAGTACGGCCTCTACACCGGCAACCCGCACGCCGCCGAGATCAACCGGTTCTGCCTGACGCTGCACGAGGACGCAGACCTGGAGACCCGGCCGGTGATCCACGTGGAGCTGCGCCGCCCGCTGGCCCCCGCGGCACGCGCGGCGCTCGCCGGCGCCTGCCGCGACGGGGTACGCGCGCACCTGACCTCGGTGTCGCGGGACTTCGCGCAGTCCCTGGTGGAGGACCCGACCGCCGGTGACCTGCGGGTCGAGCTGCACGAACCGGACGGCGGCCCGTTCGCCGGCATGCAGAAGATCAAGAACGTCTACCTGGTGAGGTGAACGATGCGTACCCGTGACTTCTCCCGCGCCCCGGCCCAGGCCCGCGCCAGCGCCATGTTCATCGGCGGCACCCGGTACGCGAACCCGCTGGTGCTGTTGCGCCTGGCCCCGGACTGGATCCGGATGGTGCGCGACATGCGCCGGATGTCCGGCTACTGCTGGCACACCGTCTACTGGCAGTTCCCGCTGACGCTCGGCACCATCGCGTTCTTCACCGACCGGGACGCGCTGCTGCGCTTCGCCCGGACCCGGCACCACCGCAAGCTGATGATGTGGCTGACCGACGGCACCCGCAACGCCACCGCCGGGTTCATCCGCCTCTACACCGCGTCCCCGGACGGCTACTCCAACGGCGCGTGGCGGGCCGAGGACGGCGCGATGGGCCACATCGAGCAGTTCACCCCGCTGGGCGCGGAGACGGCCGGACCGGCGGTGCGCCGGTGACCGGCCACCGGTTCGAGCGCGTGACCGACCGGCGCGGCCTGCGCGACTTCCTCGCGCTCACCGACCGGCTGTACGCGGACGAGCCCCGCTACGTGCCGACGCCCCGGCAGCAGATCCGCCGCTGGTGGCGCGACGGCGTGCCGATGTACGTGCTGCGTGACGCCACCGGTGCCGTGGTCGGCCGGACCACGTTGCACACCGACGGCGACTTCGACGCCAAGCTCGGCCGCCGCTGCCAGCTGTTCGGGCTCACCGAGTTCACCGCGCCGGCCGCCCGGCCGCTGTTCGACGCGATCACCACGCACGCCACACCCGGGCGGGACCTGCTGTTCGGGCCGGTGGCGCTGCTGCCCAACCAGGCCGGCGGAGTGATCACCTCCGGGTACGCCGACCGGGGTTTCGTGGACAGCGCGTGGAACCCGCCGCACTATCCGGAGGCGTACGAGGCGTACGGGTTCACCGGGCGGTTCGTCTCCGACACCTGGATCTGCCCGATCCCGCCGCCGGCCGCGCCGCCGCCCGCGCTGGGCGTGCAGCCCGACGGCGCCCGGCTGGACCTGCACCGGGGGAGCACCCGGCGGCTCGACCAGCAACTCGACCTGCTGCGCGGAATGCTCAACGACTCCTTCGCCCAGCTCGGCTACTACACGCCGATCTCGGCGGCGCAGCTGCGGCGGCAGACCGACGGCCTGGCGTACGTGCTGGACGAGTCCCTGCTGCTCTACCTGACCCGCGACGGGCGACCGGTGGCGTTCGTGCTCTGCGTGCCGGACATCAGCGACTTCCTGGTCGCGGTCCGTGGCGACCTGAACCCGGTCAACCAGCTGCGGCTGCTGGCGACCCGGCGCCGCTACCGCCGGGAGGCGGTGCTGATCGTCAAGGGCGTGGTGCCGCGTTTCCAGGGGCGTGGTTACCAGCGGCTGCTGTCCGCGCACCTGCACCACAACCTGCACGACGGCGGCTACACGGCGCTGCGCAGCACGTACGTCGGGCGGGACAACCCGGCGTCGGCGGCCCAGTACCGGCGCCTCGGCGGACGCCCGCTGCACGGCCACACGTTCTACGCCAAGGAGCGGTGAGCATGGACCTCGCCGCGTTCCACGCGCTGGAGCCGCTGTGCTGGCGGGCCCCGAGCGCGCACAACACCCAGCCGTGGCGGTTGCGCTACGAGCGCTGGGCGATCACCGTCGGCTGGGATCCGGCCGACGCGCTGCCCGCGGGCGATCCGACCGGGCGGGACCTGCGGCTGTCGCTGGGCGCGTTCGTGGAGACCTGCCTGATCGTCGCCGCCGACGCGGGGCTGCGGCTGGACTGGGCCGCCGACCACGACGAGTCCGACCGGCGGGCAGGGCGGCTGCGGCCGGCACGGCAGCCGTACCGGACGCCGTTCCGCACCGCCGACGTGTGGGACCGGCGTACC
The DNA here is from genome assembly GCF_019038635.1 of Micromonospora sp. WMMB482. NCBI lineage: Bacteria > Bacillati > Actinomycetota > Actinomycetes > Micromonosporales > Micromonosporaceae > Micromonospora > Micromonospora sp. WMMB482. The sequence goes on from NZ_JAHOPD010000020.1 coordinate 5,043,300, forward strand.
CACCGGGGCCGGTTCACCGCCGGCCCGGACGCCGACGTGGTCGCGGCGGCGGACGCGGTCGCCCGGCGGGCCGGCGGCGCGGTCCGCGTCGTGCCGGCGGCCGGGCGGCTGCGCGCGCTGCTGCGCACGGCCGACCAACAGGTGTACGCCGACCCGGCCGTGGTGGCGGAGCTGCGCCGCTGGCTGCGCCTGGACCGGTCGGACCGGCGCTACCGGGCCGACGGGCTGACCGACCGCTGCCTCGGGCTGGACCGGGCGGCGGCCGGCGGGCTGCGGGCGGCACTCGCCGCGTACCCGGTGTTGCGCCCGCTCGGGCTGCCGCGGCTGCTCGCCGCCGCGGGCGGTGATCCGCTCGGGCAGGGCGGCGGGGTGCTGGCGCTCGTCGCACCGCCCGGCCTCGACGCGGCCGGGCAGGTCGAGTTCGGACGGGTGCTGATGCGGACGTGGCTGACGCTGCACACGGCCGGGCTGGCCGCGCATCCGCTCAGTCAGCTCGTCGACGTGGCCGCCACCCGGGACGCGCTCGGCGCGCTGCTGGACGTGGCGCCGGAGCGGATCGTGCACGTGGCCCGGGTGGGCCGGCCGGCCGCTCCCGCGCCCCGTTCGGCCCGGCGCGTGAACCACGAATCGGATCTGTTAGCGGTAACACCTCTTGACGCGGTGTCACTTCATCCATGAGAGGCCATGGTGGCTGATGTACCGCCGGTCAGGCCAGCAGCGTCTCGCGCAGCCTTGCACCCAGGTTCAGCTCGCCGACCACCCGGGGACCGGCCGGGTCGTACACGGCGATGCGGTGGTTGCGGCGCATCATCTCCCGTACCGCCGGTGGCAGCCGGGGCGGGTCGTCCATCGTCGCGAGCACCCGCGCGCCGGTGCCCGTCAGCCGTTCCACCAGCGTCGCGCTGTCGGTGTCCACACGCACCCGGCCGAACTCCCAGCCGGCGGTGGTCAGGTCGAGCACCTCGAACAGGCGCGTCACCAACGGCTGCGGGTCGGTCACCCGGTCCAGCCGGTCGGCCCGCCCGCCGACCACCGCCACGGCGGCGCTGAGCTGCGCGTACGGGTGCAGCCCGCTGGGCAGCGCGCCGAGCGGCCAGCGCAGCGCCGGCCCGGCCTCCTTCCACAGGGGCCGGTAGTTGCGGCGGTGCACCAGCAGCCGCCGCCCGGTGCGCCGGAACACCTCCTGCGCCTGGGCGAGCAGGTCGGCGTGCGCCTGGTCGGCGGCCTCGCAGACGATCCCGGCGGCCACCACGAGACCGTCGTCACCGGACAGCAGCCGGGTGATCGCGTCGGCCTGCTCCGGGAACCGGAGGCGGGCGTGCGCCCCGTAGGACTGCCGGACGTCCCGCAGCAGCTCCTGCTGACGTGCGGGGTCCAGTTCGACCCGTCCGCCACCGAGCAACCGCTGGAGCCAACCCATCGCGCCTCGCTTCCGTCGCCGTCTGCGGACCGGGCAATGCTAGTTCGTCGGCCGATGCTCGTATGGTGACGGGGTGACCGATCGTTCCCTGACCCTGATGGCGGTGCACGCGCACCCCGACGACGAGGCGACGAGCACCGGCGGTGTCCTGGCGCGCTACGCGGCCGAGGGCGTCACCACAGTGCTCGTGACATGCACCGACGGGGGGTGCGGCGACGGTCCCGGCGGGATCAAGCCGGGCGACCCCGGGCACGACCCGCAGGCCGTGGTCGAGATGCGCCGCGCCGAGCTGGCGGCCAGCTGCGAGGCGCTGAAGGTCACCCACGTGGAGACGCTCGGCTACGGCGACTCCGGGATGATGGGCTGGGCGACGAACGAGGCGCCCGGCGCGTTCTGGAACACGCCGGTGGCCGAGGCGGCCGGCCGGCTGGCCGAGCTGATCCGGCGCTACCGCCCCGACGTGGTGGTCACCTACGACGAGAACGGCTTCTACGGTCACCCGGACCACATCCAGGCCCACCGGATCACCATGGCCGCTGTCGAGCAGACCGGCATCCCCGCCAAGGTCTACTGGACCACCGTGCCGCGCAGCGCGTTCCAGCAGTTCGGCACCGTCATGAAGGAGATCGGGGTGGAGTTCCCCGAGCCGGAGGCGACCGGCGAGATGCCGGCGCTGGGCCTGCCGGACGACGAGATCACCACCTGGGTCGACACCCGCGCCTACGGCGGGCAGAAGTTCGCCTCGCTCGCCGCGCACGCCAGCCAGGCGGAGAACATCTTCTTCCTGCGTCTGGGGCAGGAGCGGTTCACCGAGCTGATGGGCATGGAGACGTTCGTGCGGGTGCGGGACACCACCGGTGCGGCCACACCCGAGGACGACCTGTTCGCCGGGTTGCGCTGACCGGTCGCGGGTCCGGTCCGGGGAGGTCATCGACTCACGTCGAGACGGTCTGTGCGGCCAGGTGTGCCAGCACGGCGCGGACGTCCCCGTCGGTCTCGGTCATGATCCGCCGTTGCCGAGTGGCGCCGGTGCCGTCCCGGCGCACCCGGTCCAGCTCGCGCCGGACCAGATCCAGGTCACCGTGACGGGTGAGCGCGGGCGTGACGGTGACGACCAGGTCGTCGACGAGGTCCCAGGCGGGCCGGGGCAGCCCGCTGCGCAGGTCGACGAGTTCCCCGTCGACGCCGTCGTGGGCGGCCCGCCAGTGCGCGGCCGCGACCAGGCAGTCCCGGATGCGGGGTGCCGGCACACCCGCGCGGACGTCGTCGACGAGTGTGGCCACCAGCGCCCGGACCAGCCCGGCGACCAGCACTGTGTCGTCGACGGTGGGGCAGACGTCGCCGACGCGTACCTCGACCGTGGGGTACGACGCGGACGGGCGGGCGTACCAGTAGACCATCGCGGCGTCGAGCATGATCCCGGCGGTGATCAGGCCCGCCACCGTGGCGTCGTAGTCGGCGGCGGAGTCGAAGTGCGGCGTCGGTCCGATGCTCGGCCACCGTTCCAGCTGCATCGAGCGCCAGCTCGCGTGCCCGGTGTCCCGCCCGTCGTGCAGGGGCGAGTTCGCGGTGAGCGCCTGTACCACCGGCAGCCACGGGCGCAGGTGGTTGCAGACCTGCACGGCGAGTTCCCGGTCGGGCACGCCGACGTGGACGTGGCAGCCGCAGACCGCCGGGTCGTGGGCGACCGGGCCGAACCGGCGGGACATGTCGTGGTAGCGCTGCTCGTCGGGCACCGTGCGGTGGGCCTCGCAGACCGGGGTGGCGCCGACGGCGACCAGCCGCGCCCCGGCCGCGTCGGCCGCCCGGGCGGCCGCCCGGCGCAGCGTGACCAGGTGCTCCCGCAGCTCCCCGAGATCAGGGCTGACCGGCGTCACCATTTCCACCATGCTGTGCCGGAACTCCTGCCGGCTCTGCTCGCGGGCGGTGCCGGACAGCGCGCCGCGCACCCGGTCGGCGACCGGCATGCTCTCGCCGGTGGCCGGGTTTAGCAGCAGGAACTCCTCTTCCACCCCGAGGGTCAGGACGGTGGGGATCTGCGGGGTGGTGGTGGCGGTGGTGGTGGGCCGCGGCCTCACCGACGGCTCCACCGGCACGGAACGGTCGGCGTGTCGACGTGAGGCGGAGTCATGTCCCGACGGTACGAGGGCGAGGGCCGGCCCGAGGCCGTTTCCGCCGACCACCGCCCCCGCGGGTGGCGGGGACGGTGGCGGTACGTCTCAGCAGTCGAAGTAGAGCGCGAACTCGTGCGGTGTGGGCCGCAGCCGGACCGGGTCGACCTCGTTGGCGTTCTTCCAGTCGACCCAGGTGGAGATCAGGTCGGCGGTGAAGACGTTGCCGTCGAGCAGGTAGTCGTGGTCGGCCTCCAGCGCCGTCAGCGCCTCGGGCAGCGAGCCCGGGACCTGCTTGACGTCGCCCCACTCCTCCGGCGGGAGGTCGTAGAGGTCCTTGTCGATCGGGGCGGGCGGCTCGATCTTGTTCTTGATGCCGTCCAGGCCGGCCATCATCATGGCCGAGAACGCCAGGTACGGGTTGCTGGACGGGTCCGGGACGCGGAACTCGACGCGCTTGGCCTTGGGGTTGCTGCCGGTGACCGGGATGCGGGTGCAGGCGGAGCGGTTGCGCTGCGAGTAGACCAGGTTCACCGGCGCCTCGAAGCCCGGCACCAGGCGACGGTAGGAGTTGATCGTCGGGTTGGTGAAGGCGAGCAGCGAGGGGGCGTGGTGCAGCAGGCCGCCGATGTACCAGCGGGCGGTGTCGGACAGGCCGGCGTAGCCGGTCTCGTCGTAGAACAGGGGTTCGCCGCCGCGCCAGAGGCTCTGGTGGGTGTGCATGCCGGAGCCGTTGTCACCGAACAGCGGCTTGGGCATGAACGTGGCGGTCTTGCCGGCGGCCCAGGTCTCGTTCTTGACGATGTACTTGAACATCTGGAGCTGGTCGGCGGCGTGCAGCAGGGTGGAGAACTTGTAGTTGATCTCCGACTGGCCGGCGGTGCCGACCTCGTGGTGCGAGCGCTCGACGGTGAAGCCGCCGTCGACGAGGCGCCGCACGATCCGGTCGCGCAGGTCGGCGTAGTGGTCGACCGGGGGCACCGGGAAGTAGCCGCCCTTGTAGGCGGTCTTGTAGCCGCGGTTGCCGCCCTCCTCGATCCGGCCGCTGTTCCAGGCGCCCTCGATCGAGTCGATGTAGTAGAACGACTGGTGCGCCGAGGTCTCGTGGCGGATCGAGTCGAAGATGTAGAACTCCGCCTCGGCGCCGAAGTAGGCGGTGTCGGCGATGCCGCTCGCCGCGAGGTACGCCTCGGCCTTCTTCGCCACGTTGCGCGGATCCCGGGAGTACGCCTCCCGGGTGAACGGGTCGTGGATGAAGAAGTTCAACGCCAGCGTCTTCTGCGCCCGGAACGGGTCGATGAAGGCGGTGGCGACGTCCGGCAGCAGCAGCATGTCGGACTCGTGGATGGCCTGGAAGCCGCGGATCGAGGATCCGTCGAAGGCGAGGCCGTCGGTGAACACGCTGTCGTCGAACGACTCGACCGGCAGGTTGAAGTGCTGCATCACGCCGGGCAGGTCACAGAAACGTACGTCGACGAACTTCACGTCCTCGTCGGTGAGGTATCGCAGGAGTTCCTCGGAATTGGCGAACACACGTCCTCCTGGCAGGCGTCGTTGATCCTGGCCACGTCCCGTGGCCGGACCGCCCGGGGACGTGGCCCGTACCGCCACCGTACGACGGCTCGCCGGGCCCGGCTCGGCAACCGCCCATCCGGGTTTCCTTCGCCACATGCCGGGTAGTCGCCGTACCCGGCGGACCGCCCGGGACACGACGCGGCGGGAGGTTGGCATGGTGAGTGCTCCGCGACTGACCGGTGGGCGCTGACATGTGCGGGATCAGCGGTGAGGCCAGATTCGACGGGGCCACCCCCGACACCGACGCGGTGAACCGGATGACCGCGGCCATGCGCTCACGCGGCCCGGACGGCGAGGGCGCGTGGAGTGACGGCTGGATCACCCTCGGGCACCGCCGGCTGACAGTGATCGACCTGTCCGAGGCCGGCGCCCAGCCGATGGTCCGCGACGACCTCGGCCTGGCCCTGGTCTTCAACGGCTGTGTCTACAACTACCCGGAGCTGCGCGACGAGCTGCGCGCGGCCGGGCACACCTTCCACAGCACCAGCGACACCGAGGTGATCCTGGTGGCGTACGCGCAGTGGGGGGAGCGGTTCGTCGACCACCTGGTCGGCATGTTCGCGGTGGCGCTGGTGGACCGGCGGCGTCGCCGGCTCGTGCTGGCCCGCGACCGGCTGGGCATCAAGCCGCTCTACCTTGCCGAGTCGCCCGGCCGGCTCCGGTTCGCCTCCACGCTGCCGGCGCTGCTCGCCGGCGGTGACATCGACACCGGCATCGACCCGGTCGCGCTGCACCACTACCTGTCCTGGCACTCGATCGTGCCGGCGCCGCGCACGATCCTGCGTGGCATCCGCAAGCTGCCTCCGGCCACCGTCCGTGTGGTCGAGGCCGACGGGCGCAGCCGCGAGCGCGTCTACTGGCGGCCCGAGTACCGGCGCGACCCGGCCCACGAGGGCATGGACGCCGCCGACTGGCGGGCCGCCGTCGGGGACGCGCTGCGCACCGCCGTACGCCGCCGGCTGGTCGCGGACGTGCCGGTCGGGGTGCTGCTCTCCGGTGGCCTGGACTCCAGCATGATCGTGGCGCTGCTGGACGGCGCCGGACAGCACCATCTCCAGACGTTCAGCATCGGCTTCGACAGCCGCGGCGACGAGACCGGCGACGAGTTCCACTACTCCGACCTGGTGGCCCGCACGTTCGGCACCGACCACCACCGCATCCGGCTCGTCGACGGCGATCTCGGCCCGGCCGTACGCGCCACCGTGGCGGCCATGACCGAACCGATGGGCAGCCACGACGTGGTGGCGTTCCACCTGCTCTCCGAGCAGGTCGCCCGGCACGTGAAGGTGGCGCAGTCCGGCCAGGGCGCCGACGAGGTCTTCGCCGGCTACGGCTACCACCACCGGCTTGCCGACGCGGCCCGCGAGGACGCGACGTCCGAGTTCACCGCCGCGTTCTTCGACCGCGATCACGCCGAGCTGACCGAGGTGGTCGAACCGGCGTACGCCTGCGACGGTGACGCCAGCGGCGAGCTGGTCGCCGCCGACCTGGCCGCGCCGGGCGCGCAGACCGCCGTGGACGCGGTGCTGCGCCTGGACACCCACCTGATGCTGCCCGACGACCCGGTCAAGCGGGTGGACAGCATGAGCATGGCGTGGGGGCTGGAGGTGCGTACGCCCTTCCTCGACCAGGACCTGGTCACGCTCGCCGCGGCGTGCCCGCCGGAGCACAAGCTGGCCCAGGGCGGCAAGGGCGTGCTCAAGGAGGTGGCCCGGGAGGTGCTGCCGGCCGAGGTCATCGACCGGCCCAAGGGCTACTTCCCGGTGCCGGCGCTGCGCAACGTCGACGGTCCCGTGCGAGAGTTGGTGGTCGAGGCGCTGGGTGCGCCCGAGGCGCGCCGGCGCGGGCTGTTCCGCCGGGCGTACGTCGACGAGCTGCTGGCCGAGCCGGACCGGGCCCAGGCCGCCGCCGGCAGCAACAAGCTGTGGCAACTGGGCCTGCTGGAGCTGTGGTTGCAGACGCACGGCGTGAGCTGAGCGGGGCGGGAGGAGCACGGTGAAGTTCGTCATCGAGAGCGAGGCCGACGGCAGTGTGGGGTTCACCGTCGTCGGCGGCGACGGTCAGGTGCTCGCCACCGGGGCACCCTGCCCGGACAAGGGCTCGGCGCTCGCCGTGGTCGGGGAGCTGATGCACGGGCTGGGCGACGCCTGCGTGGAGGACCGCACCGAGGCCGGCGCCGGGCCGGTGGCCGGCACCCGCACCGAGATCGGCGACGACATGTCGGACATCGGCCGCTCTGGCATCCCGCCGGTCTGACCGCCACACGTCCCGGCGGCGTGACGGCGATCCGCCGGTCCGACCGCGGCACGTCCCGCCCGCCCGGCCCGCCCGGGCGGGCCGGGCGGGCGGGTGCGCTCACTGCTCGTCGTCGAGCACGTCCGTGTGGCCGTCGCGGGTGACGGTGGGCGGCAGGTGCTCGTCCGGCTGGGGCGCCTCGGCGAGCGTGTGGTGCGGGTCGCCGTCGGGCGAGAACAGCACCCGGTCGGTCTTGCGGGTCTTCTCCTGCTCCTCCTCCGGCTCCGTCACCGCGTTCTCCCTCCGCTCACCGGCGTCCCTGGCAGGCCGCTCCTCGTCCCACGCTAAGCGCCGGACGGGCGCCGGGAGCGGGTTTCCGCGCGACGGCCCGGTCCGGCCCCGACACGCGCGACGGACGGGGGAGCGCACGGACCGGTCCGACTCTCATCATCTGCGGAGCGCCGCGGCGGGACAACGTGCACGCTGCCCACCCCGCCCACCCGCGGATACGCTGCCAGCCGCAGGCACCAGCGACGGAGGGGCAGCCGTGGCGCTGACGATGACCGTCGGCGGCCGCCCGGCCGCCGGCGCCGGAACGTTCGACGTCGTCGACCCGGCCACCGGCGCGGTGTTCGCCACCGCCCCGGCCTGCCCGCCCGAGCTGCTCGACCGGGCGATGGCCGCGGCGGCCGCCGCGTACCCGAGGTGGGCTCACGACGACGAGGCGCGGCGCGGCGCGCTGCGCGCCGCGGCCCGGGCGGTCCTCGGCGCGGTCGCCGACCTCGCCGCGCTGGTCACCGCCGAGCAGGGCAAGCCGCTGGCCGAGGCGACCACCGAGGTACGCGCCGCCGCCGCGTGGCTGCACTACTTCGCGGGCATCGAGACCGGACCACAGACGATCGACGGCCGCCGCGACACCGCGATCGTCACCGCGCGGCCCCTCGGCGTCGTCGCCGCCGTCACGCCGTGGAACTACCCGCTCGCGCTCGCCGCCTGGAAGATCGCTCCGGCGTTGCGGGCGGGCAACACCGTGGTGCTGAAGCCCTCCCCGCACACCCCGCTCGCCACGCTCGCCCTCGGCGAACTGCTGCGGGACCTGCTGCCACCCGGCGTGCTCAACGTGGTGACCGGGCCGGACCCGCTCGGGGCGTGGCTGTGCGCCCACCCCGTACCCAGGAAGATCACCTTCACCGGGTCGACCGCTACCGGCCGGCGGGTCGCGGCGGAGGCCGCCGCCAGGCTCCGGCGGGTCACGCTCGAACTCGGCGGTAACGACGCCGCGGTGGTGCTCGACGACGCCGACCCGGCACGGATCGCCGACGACCTGTTCTGGGCGGCCTTCACCAACAGCGGCCAGATGTGCATGGCGGTGAAGCGGGTGTACGTGGCCCGGCCGGTGCACGACGCGCTCGTCGAGGCGCTCGCCGACCGCGCCGCTACCGTCCGGATGGGCCCCGGCGCCGACCCCGGTGTCCGGCTCGGCCCGGTGACCACCCGGGCCCAGCGGGAGTACGTGGCAGGGCTCGTCCGCGCGGCCGTCGCCGACGGCGCGACAGTCGCCGCCGGTGGTCGAGCCGTCGACGGAGCCGGTCACTTCCATCCGCCCACCGTCCTGTCCGGGGTGTCCGACACCGACCGGGTCGTCACCGAGGAGCAGTTCGGGCCGGTGTTGCCGGTGCTGGCGTTCGACGACGTCGAGGAGGCGCTCACCCGGGCCGACGCGACACCGTTCGGCCTGACCGCCTCGGTCTGGTCGGCGGACCCGGACCGGGCCGCCGCGGTGGCCGCCCGCCTGGACGTGGGCCAGGTGTCGGTGAACGCACATGCCGCCGGGGTCCGGCCCGACCTGCCGTTCGGCGGGCGGAAGGACAGCGGCCCCGGGGTCGAGAACGGACACTGGGGACTGGCTGGGTACACCCAGCCGCACGTCCTGGTCCGGCCGCCCCCGGATGACCAGCCCTAGTCGAGCAGGTCCGGCTCGGCGTGCACGACGTCCTCGTACATCGGGCGGAAGTTGAGCCGGCCCAGCCCCGGGGTGCCGATGGTGGCCCGGGTGAGACGGGCCTCGGCGGGCGCGATCGGCACCGGCGTGCCGGCCGCCTCCGCCGCGAGCTGGATCCGGCAACAGCGGTCCATGCTGAAGAACCACCAGGCCGCCTCGTCCACGCTGCCGCCCACGGTCAGCAGGCCGTGGTTGCGCAGGATGACCGCCTTGCCGGGGCCGAGCGCCTTGGCGATCCGGTCCGCCTCGTCGCGGTCGAGGACCACCCCGGAGTAGCCGTCGTGCAGGCCGTGGTCCTCGTAGAACGCGCACGCGTCCTGGGTCAGCGGGTCGAGCAGCCGGCCCAGCGTGGCGAACGCGCGCCCGTACACGCTGTGGCTGTGCGCGGCCGCCACGACGTCCGTGCGGACCGCGTGGATGCGGCTGTGGATGGCGTAACCGGCCGGGTTGATCGTGCCCTCGCCGTCCACGACGGTGCCGTCCAGGTCCACCAGCAGCAGGTCGCTCACCCGCAGCCGGCCGAACGACCGGCCGAACGGGTTGATCCAGAACCGGTGCGGCTCACCCGGGTCGCGGACGGTGAGGTGACCGCCGGCGCCCTCGTCGAAGCCGTACCTGTGGAACAGCCGCAACGCGGCCGCGAGACGCTGCTTGCGGCGCAGCCGCTCCTCCGCGACGCTCCGGGCACCCATCACGCCGTCCCGAGCAGCGCGGCGACGACCTCGTCGTCGAACTCGGCCAGCCGTCCCGCGTCCGGGCCGCGGCTGATCGCGTACCCGTGCAGGATGCGGGCGTGGGCGACCGGAACCTGCTCGCCGTCACGCCGCACGGCGAAGCGGACGTCGGCGTCGAACATGGTCCCGCGCAGCACGTCGGTGACAGTGAACGTGGTCTCGATCTCCTCCTCCATCCGCGCGGCGGCGAGGACCCGCACGGACGCGCGGGACACGACCGGGATCCAGCCGCGCACGTCGAGCATCCGGCCGACGGAGATGCCGCGCGCCGCCAGGAACCGGTCCACCACCTCCTCGACGGCGCGCACGTAGCCGGAGTGCTGCACCGGCTGCGAGTACTGGCAGTAGAAGTACGGTGCCCGCCACCGCCACTCGAACGGCGTACCGGCCGCGTCGGTGGCGGGTGCGGGAGCGTCCGCCCGGACCTCGGCCACGACCGGCACGTCACCGGGCACGGCGACGTCGACGGCCGGGCCGGTCCGGACCAGGGCCGCGCGGACCCGGCCGCGCAGCACCGGCACGCCGCGCGCGGTCAGCCGCACCGCGAACTCACCGCCGCCGCGGTGCCGCGCCTCGGCGCTCACCTCGTCGTCCACGTCGAGCACCGCCGGCAACTGCACCGAGGCGTCGGCGATCACCAGGCCCAGGCCGTGCTCGTGGTACAGCCGCGACGGCCCGGCGTCGCGCTCGCGGAACCAGGCGAGCACCGACTCCTCGGCCAGGTACATGAAGTGTTTGAACCCCACCCAGGTACGGATGTTGGCGCCCTCGAAGCGGGGGCGCAGCGCCACGGTGGTGGTCTCGTCCGGCAGGACCGCTGTCACCGGGTCTCCTCTCGACGGTCGGATCGGGATGCGGAACCGGGTTCCGGCACGGCGCGTACCGTGACCGCGCGGAACCCGTCCTCGTCGTCGCCGCAGCGGACCTCCACCCGCACCGGCCCACCCGGCGCGCGCAGGGCGTCCGCCGCCAGCGCGACAGGGACCAGGCCGTCGGCGCCGTAGTGGCCGCCCTCGCCACCGGCGGCGAGGCCGTCCGGCGGGTCACCTGGCACCGTCCGCACCGGACCGACGACCAGGTACGGCCCGGGCGCCCGGTCGAGCGGCTCCAGCACCAGGCAGGCGGCACCGGCGCGCAGCGGACCCGGGCGGCCCGGGCGGGTCGCGTGCAGCGCGACGGCGGTGTCGTCGTCCGGCTCGGCGCCGACCACCACCACCCGGTCGGCCCGGCCCGCCGCCAGCAGCCGCAGCCCGGCGGCGAGCGCGTCGAGGCCGGAGGTGGCCCCGGAGCAGCACATCAGGTTCGGGCCGCCGAAGCCGAACCAGATCGCCACCGAGCTGGCCACGACGTTGGGGGAGGCGTTCGGCGCGGACAGCGGGGACACCGCCCGCCAGCCGTCGGCGCGGGCGGTGGTGACGATCCCGGCGACGGTGCCGACGTTTCCCAGGTTGCTGCTGGCCACCACCGCCGTGCGCGGGTCGACCCGCCCCGGCGGGGTGCCGTCGCCGTCGGCCCGGCCGAGCGCCCGGTGCACCGCGCACAGGGCCAGGCGGGTCGCCGTCTCCTTGTACAGCAGTCCCTTGCGCCCGAGGACGGTCCGGGCTCGCTCCGCCGGCGGCGCGTCCGGACCGGGCAGGTACGCGTACCAGGCGGTGAGCGCCGCCGCCGGTCCGGAGGCGGTCACCGGGCGGCCTCGACGAGCGTCACCGCGTTGACCCCGCCGAAGCCGAACGCGTTCACCTGCGCCAGCGCCGCCCGAGTCCGGGCCGGACGGTCGCGGACCAGGTGGAGGCCCTCGGCCTCGGGCAACGGCGTGCGCAACCCGGAGATCGGCGGCACCACCCCGGCGCGCAGGCAACGGACGGCGACGTCGAGACCGTGCAGCGCGGCGGTGCCGGAGGTGTGCCCGATGGCGCCCTTGACGCCGGTGACCGTGGTGGGGCCGCCAAACGCCACGAGCGCCGCCGCCTCCGTCGGGTCGTTGAGCGCCGTGCCCGTGCCGTGCGCCACCACCAGGCCCGCGTCGGCCGGCTCCCGGGCACCCCGGGCGTACGCGTCGTCCATCGCCCGGCGGACGCCCTCGGCCGACGGCGCGGTCTCGTGGTAGGCGTCGCAGGACAGTCCGGTGGCGACCACCCGGGCCAGCACGCGTGGCGCCAGCCCGGCCCGGGTCACCACGAGCGCGGCGGCCCCCTCGCCCAGCAGCACGCCGGCCCGGTCCCGGTCGAAGGGGCGTACCCGGTCGGCGGGCTCGTCGGTGACCCGGCCGATCATCGCGAGCATCGACTCGGTCATCGCGTCGGTGGCCGCGACGACGACGGCGTCGGCCTCACCGAGTTCGATCATGTCCTGCGCGAGGGCGAGGACGTGACCGCCCGCGCTGCACGCGTTCGCGACGGTGACCGCGCCGGGCACGCCGGCGTCCGCGACGGCGGACCGGAAGTGCAGCCCGCCCGCGCGGAAAGGCGCCCGGTCGGCCACCGCCCGCTCGACCGCGCGCAGCTCGCGCAGCCCGGTGCCGACAAGCGCCGCGACGCGGTGCCGGGCTGGGTCGAGCGCCGCGTCGGCGAGCGCCCGCCGGACGCAGTCGCGCAGCCAGCCGGCGGCGGGCCACAGCTCGCCGCCGGAGCCGTCCGGGATCGGGTAGCCGTGGCGCACGTGCACGGCGGCCGGATCGTAGCCGGACAGCGGCGCCACCCCGCACCGGCCGCCGAGCAGCGCGGCGAACGTGGCGTCGCCGTCGCCGAAGCAGGTCCGCACCGCGCTCGCCGCGATCTCCACCGGCATCGTGGCCTACCCCAACCCCGCGAGCGCGGCACCGGGCCGGACGGCGGCGATCAGCTCACCGATCACCGCCGTGGTCCGACCGCCGACCGTGACGGTGCCCGACGCGACGGCCGCGCCGTCCACGACCTTGTCCAGCCGTACGTCGTGGCGCAGCACGTCCCCCGGGTACGCGGCGCCGGACAGCCGCAGTTCACGCACGCCGACGAACAGTGGCAGCAGCCCGCTGCCCGGCCCCGGCACGCCGGCGCCCGCCCGCAGGAACCAGGCGAGCGCGGCGGCCTGACCGAACGACTCCAGCAGCAGCGCCACCGGATACGCGTACGCCTCGGGTGGTGCGGTCTCGTCCAGGCCCGCGTAGCACCACTCGGCGGCGGTGACCGCCTTCTCGGCCACGATCCCGTCCGGCCGGACCTCCACCACCCGGTCCACGAGCAGCAGCGGGAACCGTTGCGGCAGCAGCCCGCGGATCGTCTCCTGCCCGACCGGCGCGGTCACCGGTACCGCCCGGCGTCGAACTGCGCCTCCAGGCAGGCGCACCGCTCCCCGTCGCCCCGGTGGCAGCGGGCGCGGGCGGTGAGCGGCCCGGTCGCCGGGTCACCTGTCACCTCGACGCGCATGGTGAACTCGCCCGGCGCCAGCACGGGCGCGGTGAACCGGGCCGACCGCAGCACGGTCAGGCGCGCGCCGTCCACCCCGGCACAGACGGCGCGCAGCAGCGTGTCGACCAGGAACACCCCGGGCAGGATCGGCCGGCCGGGGAAGTGGCCGGACAGGTACGGGCCGTCCGGCTCGACGACGGTACGGGTGCGGATGCGCACCCCGTGACCGGAGCGTTCGATCTCGATGCTGTCGAACGGGCTCAGCGGGGGCGGGTACATGCCGGGGCCTCCTGTCGTTCGGTGGCGCCGCACGCGCGCAGCCGCACGAGCTCCGCCCGGTCGACGCCGGCCTCGGTGAGCAGCGCCTCGGTGTCCGCGCCGACGGCCGGCGCGCCGTGCCGCACCCGGGTCGGTGTCCGGGAGAACTTGGCGGCCGGGCCGGTCAGCGGGCCCGTGGTGCCGTTGCACAGCGGGACGGTCTGCACCATGTCGCGTTCCCGGACGTGCGGGTCGGCGGCGGCGTCGGCGAAGTCGCGTACCGGCTCGGCCGGGATGCCCGCGGCGGCGAGCCCGGCCGCCGCCTCGGCGACGGTCCGCGCCTCGCACCACGCGCCGACCAGCGCGTTGACCTCGTCGCGGCGGGCGCGGCGTTCCTCGTTCGTGGCGAAGCCCGGGGCCCGGGCCAGTTCCGGCCGGTCCATCGCCGCGGCGAGCGAGCGCCAGTGCTTGTCGAGCGCGACCGCCAGGTAGAGCCAGCCGTCCCGGCAGCGGTACGTGCCGGCCGGTACGACGAAGTCGGCCTGGTCGCCCCAGCGGCGCAGCGGCACGCCGGTCGCGCCGAGCGTCAGGTAGCCGCCGCTGTTGGCGAGCAACGCGTCCAGCAGTGACACGTCGACGTGCTGGCCCTCGCCGGTGCGGTCGCGGTGTCGCAGCGCGGCAAGCGCGCCGATCGCGCCGTGCAGCCCGGCCAGATCGTCGGCGAGGAAGGACGGGGCCTTCATCGGTGTGCCGTCCGGCTCGCCGTTGAGGCCCATCCAGCCCGCCGCCGCCTGCGCGATCGGGTCGAAGCCGGCGTCGGTGGCGCGCGGGCCGTACTGGCCCCAGCCGGAGATGGAGACGAAGACGATGTCGGGATTGACGCGCCGGCACTGCGCGTAGCCGACGCCCCATCCGTCGAGCGTGCCCGGCAGGTAGTTCTCCACCACCACGTCGGCGGTGACCACCAGCCGCAGGAACGCCTCCCGGGCCGGTTCCCTGCGCAGGTCCAGCGACACACTGCGCTTGTTGCGGTGCACCGTCTCCCGGAACCAGGACAGGCCGGTGCCGGGGATGTCCGGCGGCATCCGGCCCTCCCGGTTGCCGGGCATCTCGATCCGGATCACCTCGCAGCCCAGGTCGGCCAGGACCGCGCCGGTCATCGGCCCGGCCCACACCTTGCTGATCTCCAGCACGCGTACGCCGTGCAGCGGCCCGTCCACGTCGTGACGGGCTTCGCGGTAGAAACCGGCCTTGTCCATCTCACCGCCAGCTGTCTGGTATCTGCGATCGGTGTGCCGAGCTGCGGTGCAGCGCCTGCCGCCGCACCTTCCCGGAGTCCTCGCGGGGCAGCGCGGTGGACAGCTCGTAGGAGCGCGGCACCTTGAACCCGGCCAGTTCGCGGCGGCAGTGCCGGTCCAGCGCGGTGGTCAGGTCGTCGGTCAGCGCGTGGGTGTCCACCTCGACCACGGCCCGGACCTGCTGCCCGAACTCCTCGTCCGGCACGCCGAAGACGACCGCGTCGCGTACCGCGGGGTGGCGCAGCAGGACGGCCTCGACCTCGGCCGGGTACACGTTCACCCCGCCGGACAGGATCATGTCGTCGGCGCGGCCGGTCAGGTAGAGATAGCCGGCGGCGTCCAGGTAACCGCGGTCGCCGTAGGTGAAGCTGCCGTCGGCGCGGTGTGCGGCCCGGGTCTTCTCCGGTGCGTCGCGATACTCGAAGCCGTCCGGGCGGCGCAGGTAGACCCGGCCCTCGTGCCCGGCCGGCAGCGGCATGTCGTCGGTGCCGACCACCACGATCTCGGTACGCGGCAGCGGCCGGCCGACGCTACCCGGGTGCGCCAGCCAGTCGTCGGCGTGGATGATCGTGGCGATGCCCGCCTCGGTGGCCGCGTAGTACTCGCTGAGCACCGGGCCCCACCAGGCGATCATCTGCCGTTTCACGTCCACCGGGCAGGGTGCCGCCCCGTGCCAGACGCGCCGCAGCGTGGCGCCGCCGAACGCGGCCCGTACCGCGGGGTCCAGCCGCAGCAGCCGCACGAACTGGGTCGGCACCAGGTGCGTCATGGTGACGCCCTCGTCGTCGATCAGCCGCAGCGTCGCGGCCGGGTCGAACCGGGGCCGGGTGACCAGCCGGAACCCGCGGATCAGCGGCAGCAGCGAGAAGAACAGCTGGCCGGAGTGGTACCAGGGGCCGCACAGCAGGTTCACCCCGTCCGCCGGCATGCCCAACACCGTGCACAGCCGGTTCAGGCGCCCGCTCAGCCGGGGGAGCGGTTCGCCCTGGCGGAACAGCCGGCTGACCACCGCCTTCGGCGCGCCCGTGGTGCCGGAGGTGTAGAGGCCGGTGGCGCCGCTGCCCGCCTCCGGCGGCTCGGCGGCGTCGGCTTGCGCGAGCAGCGGTTCGGCGGCGGCGAACCCGTCCACCGGCTCGTCGCCGAGCACGACGCGCAGTCCGGGGCGGCGGTCGTTGCGCTGCCACGCGTCCCGGGCCGCCGGGAGGCGCTCGGTGTCGGTGACCAGCGCCCGGCAGCCGGAGTCGGAGAGCAGATACGCGACCTCGGCGCCGGTGAGGTGCCAGTTCATCGGCACGATCACCAGACCGGCGTGCAGGCAGGCGAGCAGCAGCTCGAACACCTCGTGCCGGTTGCCGGCGAGCACGCCGACCCGGTCGCCCGGGCGCAGCCCTTCCCGGTGCAGCAGGTCGCACCAGCGATTCACCCGCTGGTCGAGATTCCGCCAGCTCAGCGCCGCGTAGCCGTCGTCGAGCGCGACCGCGTCCGGCGCGGCGGCCACCATCGGGTGCAGCAGCTGCGCCATCGCGGATCCTCCTCGCCCGGGCGGTGCCACCCGGCCCGTCGGTGACCCCAGCAACGTAGGTTTCGGCCGCCTCCTTTGTCGACTCTCGTATGTGTGGAGTCGTAACGTGTACCCGGCCCGGTGAAGGGACGATCGGATGACGCTGCACCTGCACTGGTTCCTGCCGTCGCACAGCGACGGGCGGGACATCGGCTGGCGTCCGGGGGGTGCCGGCGCGCGGCGCGCGGTACGCCGGGAGCCCGACCTCGCCTACCTCGCCCAGGTCGCGCTCGCGGCGGAGCGGCTCGGCTTCGAGGGCATGCTGATCCCGGTCGGGATGTTCTGCGAGGATCCCTGGCTGGTCTCGGCCGCGCTGGCCGGGCGCACCGAGCGGATCCGGTTCATGATCGCGCTGCGGCCCGGGCTGATGTCGCCGACGCTGGTGGCGCAGATGGTGGCCACGTTCCAGCGTCTGTCCGGGGACCGGCTCATGCTCAACGTGGTGGTCGGCGGCGACCCGGACGAGCAGCGCCGCTACGGCGACTGGCTGGACCACGGCCAGCGCTACGAGCGCGCCGACGAGTTCCTCACCATCCTGCGCGGGGCGTGGACGGGCACGCCGGTGGACTTCGAGGGGACGCACCACCGGGTCCGGGCCGCTCTGGTGACGCGCCCGCCGCGGACCGCGCCGACGGTGTTCGTGGGCGGCTCGTCGGCCGGCGCGCAGGACACCGCGCTGCGCCACGGCGACGTCTATCTGGCCTGGGGGGAGTCACCGCCGGAGCTGGGCGCGCTGCTCGGCGAGGTACGCGAGCGCGGCGGCGGCAGGCTCTCCTGCGGCACCCGCTTCCACGTGATCACCCGGGACACGCCGGAGCAGGCGTGGGCCGAGGCGGACCGGCTGATCGCCGGGATGGACCCGAAGACGGTGGCCGCCGCCCAGGAGCGGTTCCGGCGCAGCGAGTCCGAGGGACAGCGCCGGATGGCCCGGATGAGCGCGGGCGCCGAAGGCCGGCTGGAGGTGTACCCGAACGTCTGGGCCGGGTACGGCCTGCTCCGGCCGGGCGCCGGGGCGGCCCTGGTCGGCAGCCACGAGCAGGTCGCCGACCGGATCGCCGAGCTGCACGGGCTGGGCGTGGAGCACCTGCTGCTGTCCGGCCAGCCGCACCTGGAGGAGGCGTACTGGTTCGGCGAGGGCGTGCTGCCGCTGCTGCGCGAGCGCGGCATCCTGGCGGAGGCCCACGGATGACGGCGGCGGTGAGCCCTGACGCGTCGCCGGAACTGCTCGCCGACCCGGCCACGTACGTGTCCGGACCGCCGTGGCGGGAGTTCGCCAGGCGGCGGGCCGAGGCGCCGGTGGCCTGGGTACGGGAGCCGGCCCTGCGCCGCCGGTCCGGGCGCGCGGGCGACGGACCGGCGGGCGAGGTGCTGCACCGCGGCGACGGGTACTGGGCGGTCACCCGGTACGACAGCGTGGTGCGGGCCTCCCGCGACCCGGCGTTGTTCTCCTCGGCCACCCGCGGGCCGTTCCTCGCCGACCCGAAGACCCGGGGCGACCTCCAGCGCACCCGCCAGCTGCTGGCCGGCATGGACCCGCCCGGGCACACCCGCCTGCGCCGGGTGCTGACCGCCGCGTTCACGCCGCGCACGGTCCGGGCGCTGCAGGACTCCATCGACGCGCACGCCGCCCGGATCGTGGCGGCGGCGGCCCGCCGGGGTGAGGTCGACGCGGTACGCGACCTGGCCGCCGAGCTGCCCCTGGTGGTCCTCGCCGACCTGCTCGGCATGCCGCCGCAGGACCGGCACCTGATGTTCTCCTGGAGCAACCACCTGGTCGGCTTCGACGACCCGGAGTTCGGTGGCGGCGACGTCCGGACGTTCAAGCGGGCCATGGCCGACGCGTTCGGGTACGCGGCCGACGCCGCCGCCGCGCGCCGCCGCGACCCGGGCGACGACCTGACGAGCGTGCTGGCCACAGCCGAGGTGGACGGCCGGCCGCTGACCGAGCCGGAGCTGTGCGGCCTGTGGCTGCTGCTCGTGGTGGCCGGCAACGAGACCACCCGTCACCTGGTCTCCGGCGCGCTGGAGCTGGCCGCCGACGACCCGGCCGTCCGCGACGCCCTGGCCGACCCGGACCGGGTGCCGGTGGCGGTGGAGGAGCTGCTGCGCTGGGTCACGCCGATCATGCAGTTCCGCCGGACCGCCACCGCCGATACCGAACTGGACGGCCAGCCGATCCGGGCCGGCGACAAGGTTGTCCTGTACTACGCGTCGGCCAACCGGGACGAGGCGGTGTTCGCCGACGCGGACCGCCTGCGGCTGGACCGGGCCCCGAACCCCCATCTGGCCTTCGGCGTGGGCCCGCACTTCTGCCTCGGCGCGCACCTGGCCCGGGCCGAGGCGGTGGCGCTGCTGCGGGCGCTGCGCCCGCACCTGCCGCATCTTCGCCGCGCCGGCCCGACACAGCGGCTGGCCTCGAACTTCATGAACGGGATCAAGTCGTTGCCGGTGCGCCTGGTCCGGTAGCGAGGGTGTTCAACCGGGGAACGCGCCCAGTCGAACACGCGCCGGCAGGTGGTCGTACCCCCGGAAGCTCATGTGCCGGCGGCGCACCGGGGCGCCGGCCGGCTCGAAGCCGGCCAGGCCGCGGGCGATCCGGTCGAACACCGCCGCCCCCTCCAGCCGGGCGAGCGTGGCGCCGAGGCAGAAGTGCGGGCCGGCGCTGAAGGAGACGTGCGGGTTCGGAGTACGGGCGATGTCGAGCTCGTCCGGGCGGGCGAACCGCCTGCCGTCCCGGTTGGCGGCGGCGAGCAGCAGTACGACCAGCCGGTTGGCGTTGATCCGCCGTCCGGACACCTCGATCGGGGCGCGGGTCAGCCGGGCGGTGGCCTGGATCGGCGCGTCGAAGCGCAGGAACTCCTCGACCGCGCTCGGCACCAGCTCCGGCTCGGCCCGGAGCCGGGCCAGGACGTCCGGGCGGGACAGCAGGGCGGCGCAGCCGGTGGCGACGAGGTTGGTGGTCGTGTCGAAGCCGGCGAAGAAGAGGAAGATCACGTTGTCCACCAGCGCCTCGGCGGTGATCGCGCCGCCCGGGTCGGCGGTGGCGAGCAGGCCGGCCAGTGGATCGTCGTCGCGACCTCGGCGCTCGCGCTCGGCCAGCAGGTCTCGCACGTAGGCGCGCAGCCAGGTCACCGCGGCGGCGGTGGCGTCCCGGTCGCCCTCCACCCGGATGCCGGCGCCGAAGGCCCGGGCCAGCGTCATCGCGTACGGGCGCACCAGGTCGCGGTCGGCGGCGGGGATGCCGAGCAGCTCGGCCGCGACGGTCACCGGCAGCGGCGCGGCCAGCCCGGTGACCAGGTCGGCGTCCCCGTCCATCGCGGTGAACAGCTCGCCGACCAGCTCGTCGACACGGCCGCGCAGCCCGGCCACGGCCCGGGGTGCGAGCAGCCGGGACATCGCCCGGCGCAGCACGGTGTGCACGGGCGCGTCCCGGTTGAGCACTGTGGCCCGGAAGAAACCGGTGACCGCGTCGGGCTCGCCCGAGGCCTGGTACACGACGTCCGGGAACTCGTGACCGACGCGCGGGTCGGCCAGCAGCGCGGTGACGTCGGCGTGCCCGGTGACCGCCCACACCCCGGGACCGGCGGGCACGACCGGCCCGGCCTCCCGCAGTTCCGCGTACGCGGGGTAGGGGTCGTCCAGTCCGGCGATCGCGGTCGCGTCGTATCGCACTCGCACGACGGGATCGTAGCGCCGGTGGGACGCTTGAAAGCGAGATAGTGCAGCGACGGCGATCACTGACCTGTCGCGATCCCGGCCCGTCCGGGGCGTGTGCTCTGCTTCCCCGTCTGATTAGGATTCGCGTATCACGGCTCTTGCGACGCGACGAGACACATAAAAGCTAGATACGACATCCCCTGGAGGCGGCGTGACCAAGGGAGCAGCCATGACGGTGGTGGCGGACCTCGACGAGGAGTCGGCGGGAGCGACCGAGGGCGGGCCGGTGCAACTGCTGCCGATCGCCTGCCTGCGCGCGGCCGACTCGCCCCGGCTGGCCGGCGAGGACGACCTGCACGCGCAGACACTGGCCGAGACGGACGCGCCGCTGCCGCCGATCCTGGTCCACCGCGGCACCATGCGCGTCATCGACGGCATGCACCGGCTACGCGCGGCGGTCCTGCGCGGCGAGACGCAGATCGCCGCCCGCCTGTTCGACGGCACCGTCGAGGCGGCGTTCGTGCTCGCGGTGCAGGCCAACGTCACCCACGGGCTGCCGCTGTCGCTCGCCGACCGGGAGGCGGCGGCCCAGCGGATCCTCCGGTCGCACCCGCACTGGTCCGACCGGGCGGTGGCGACCGCGGCCGGGCTCGCGGCAAAGACCGTGGCGAGCATCCGCCGGCAGGACATCGGGGCCCCCGACGTGCACGCCCGGCTCGGCCGCGACGGCCGGCTGCGCCCGGTCAACAGCGCCGAGGGCCGCCGCATCGCCAGCGAGCTGATCAGCCGCAAGCCGGAGGCGTCGCTGCGCGAGATCGCCAAGACCGCCGGCATCTCCCCGGCCACCGCGCGGGACGTACGCGAGCGGATGAAGCGCGGCGACGACCCGCTGCCGCTGCGTCAGCGCGGGGGTGAGCCGCGCCCGGCCCGGGCCGGCCTGAGCCGCCGGCCGCCGATGCGGGAGCGCTCGGTCAACCTGCAGAACCTGCGGCACGACCCGTCCGTCCGGTTCACCGAGTCCGGCCGTGCACTGCTGCGCTGGCTCGACAGCCAGGCCACCGGGCCGCAAGGCTACGCGGAGCTGATCGGCACCATCCCGGCGCACTGCACGTACGTGGTCGCCGACATCGCGCGCAGCATCGCCGAGGAGTGGCTCGAGTTCGCGGACCAGCTCAGGCAGCGGGCGAACGAGGCGGCCTGACGTCGCCACCGGTGGGATTGGGGACAAATGGATACGCAGCACGAGCTGACGCTCGACCGGGTCCGCGCCGACATCGGCGCCGCGGTCGGCGACACCGATGCGCTCGACGCCTCGGACGGCGACCTCATCGCCTGCGGCCTCGACTCGCTGAAGGTGATGCGGCTGGCCAGCCGGTGGCGGGCGGCCGGGGTGGACGTCAAGTACGCCGAACTCATGGAACGGCCGACGCTCGCGGGCTGGATGGACCTGCTCACCGCACGCCAGGCACCCGCACCCGCCACCGCTCCCGCCACCGCCACCGCTCCCGCCACCGCTCCCGCCACCGCCTCGGCGGACGACCCCGGAGAGCCGTTCGACCTCGCCCCGATGCAGTACGCCTACTGGGTCGGCCGGCACGAACAACTCGTGCTGGGCGGCGTGGCCACCCACTTCTACGCCGAGTTCGACGGCGCCGCGATCGACACCGCCCGGCTCGACGCCGCCACCCGGGCGCTCATCACCCGCCACGACATGCTGCGCGTGACGATCCTCGACGACGGCCGGCAGCGGATCACCGACTCCTCGCCGTGGTCCGGCGCCACCGTCCACGACCTGCGCGGCCTCGACGGGCCGGCGGTCACCGCGCGGCTGGCGGAGATCCGCGACCGCCTCTCGCACCGGCGCTTCGACATCGCCCGGGGCGAGGTCTTCGACCTGGCCGTCTCGGTCCTGCCCGGCGGCGCCAGCCGGCTGCACCTCAACATCGACATGATCGTCGCGGACGCGCTGAGCTTCCGGATCATCCTCAACGACCTGGCCGAGCTGTACGCCGACCCGGACACCGCGCTGCCGCCGATCCGCTACAGCTACCGCCGGTACCTCGCCGAGCGCCGTGCCGCACCGGCCCGGGGACGGGAGACGGCCGTCGCCTACTGGCGCGAACGCCTGCCGGAGATGCCCGCCGCGCCGCAGGTGCCGCTGGCGACCGCGCCCGAGCGCCTGGCGGTCCACCGCGTGGTCCGGCGCTTCCACCGTCTCGACGCGACCTGGCGCGAACGCCTCGACGAGCGGGCCCGGGCACACGGCGTCACGTCGTCGATGGTGTTCGCCGCCGCCTTCACCGAGGTGCTGTCCGCGTGGAGCGCCGAGCCCGACTTCCTGCTCAACGTGCCGCTGTTCGACCGGGATCCGCTGCACCCGGACGTGGCGCACCTGGTCGGCGACTTCACCAACCTGCTGATCGTGGCCGTGCACACCGGGGAGGGCACCTTCCTCGACGCCTGTCGCCGGCTGCAGGACCGGGTCCGCGCCGACGCCCTGCACAGCGACTTCTCCGGCCTGGAGGTGCTGCGCGCGCTCTCCGCCGAACGCGGCGCGCAGGCGCTCGCACCGGTGGTGTTCACCAGCGCGCTCGGCCTCGGCGAGCTGTTCAGCCGCAAGGTCCGCGACTGCTTCGGCGACGCCGGCTGGAACATCTCCCAGGCCCCGCAGGTCTGGCTGGACCACCAGGTCACCGAGGACGACGGCGGGCTGCTGCTCAACTGGGACGCCGTCGACGGCCTGATCCCCGCCGACGTGCTCGACGACATGTTCGCCGCGTACCTATGGCTGCTCGACCGGATCGCCACCGACCTGCAGGCCTGGGCCGAGCCGGTGCCGAGCCTGCTGCCGGAGGCCGCCGCCCGCCGCCGGGCGGCGCTGAACGACACCGCCGGTCCGCAGCGGCGGACCACACTCACCGAGGGGTTCCTGGCGCACGCCGCCGCCGGGCCGGACCGGATCGCGCTCGTCGCCGCCGGGGGCGGGGTGCGATACGGCGAACTCGCCGAGCGGGCCAGGCGGATCGCCGGTCAGCTCGTCGCCGCCGGGCTGAACCCGGGCGACACGGTCGCGGTGACCCTGCCGAAGGGGCCGGCGCAGATCGAGGCGGTGCTCGGCGTGCTGTGCGCCGGCGGCGTCTTCGCCCCGGTCGGCGTCGACCTGCCGCCGGTGCGCCGCGCCGCGATCCACCGGGCCGCCGGGGTGCGGATCGTGCTCACCGACACGGCCACCCGGGACCAGCCGATCTGGAGCCACGGGCTGCCGGTGCTCGCCGTCGAGGCGGCCGCCGACGCGCCGCCGCTCGCCGAACCCCGGCCGGCCGGGCCCGACGACCTGGCGTACGTCATCCACACGTCCGGCTCGACGGGCGGCCCGAAGTGCGTGGAGATGACGCACCGGGCGGCGATGAACACCATCGAGGACATCGGCGACCGATGGGGCATCGG
Source organism: Micromonospora sp. WMMB482 (assembly GCF_019038635.1). Lineage (NCBI taxonomy): Bacteria > Bacillati > Actinomycetota > Actinomycetes > Micromonosporales > Micromonosporaceae > Micromonospora > Micromonospora sp. WMMB482. The sequence goes on from NZ_JAHOPD010000020.1 coordinate 5,066,984, forward strand.
CCCGGGCGACCGGGGGCTCGCGCTGTCCGCGCTCGACCACGACTGGTCGGTGTACGACATCTTCGCGTTCCTCACCGCCGGCGCCGCGCTGGTCTGCGTCGACGACACCGCCCGCCGCGACGCCGAGCACTGGCTCGACCTGGTCCGCCGCCACCGCGTCACGGTGTGGACGTCGGTGCCGGCGCTGCTGGACATGCTGCTCGTGGCGGCCGAGAGCGAGGCGGCGGAGCAAGCCGGCGACCTGCCGTTGCGGCTCGCCCTCGTCGGCGGCGACTGGGTGGGGCTCGACCTGTACGACCGGCTCACCGCGCGGGCGCCCGGCGCCCGCCTGGTCGCGCTCGGCGGCGCCACCGAGGTCGGCATCCACTCCACCTGGCACGAGGTGACCGAGGTGCCGGCGCACTGGCGGTCGGTGCCGTACGGCGCCCCGCTGCGCAACCAGCTCACCCGCGTGGCCGACGGGCTCGGCCGGGATCGGCCCGACCTCGTGCCCGGCGAGCTGTGGCTCGGCGGCGTCGGCGTCGGGCCGGGCTACCGGGGCGACCCGGAACGCACCGCCGCGCGGTTCGTCGAGCGGGACGGGCAGCGCTGGTACCGCACCGGTGACCTGGCCCGCTTCCACTCCGACGGGCGCCTGGAGTTCCTCGGCCGGCTCGACGGCCAGGTGAAGATCCTGGGACACCGGCTCGACCTCGGTGACGTGGAGGCGGCGCTGCGCGAGCACCCGGGAGTGGCCCGCGCGGTCGCGCTGACCGTACCCGGTGCGGCCGGACCGCGGCTGGTCGCCGCGGTGACCCCGGTGGCCGGCGGACCCGTCGACGCGCAGACGCTTCGGGCGTACGCCGGGGAGCGGCTGCCGCCGTACATGGTGCCGCACCGCGTCGACGTGCTGGACGCGCTGCCGCTCACCGCGAACGCGAAGATCGACCGGGCCGCGCTCGCCGCCCGGTTCAGCGACGACGCCCGGCCCGCAGCCGAGGCGGCGGGCCGGCTGACCGGTCCGGCCGAACTCGCCGTCGCGGCCGTCTGGGCCGACCTGCTCGGCCGGCCCACCGTCGGCCCCGACGACAGCTTCTTCGCCCTCGGGGGCAACAGCCTGCTCGCCACCCGCCTGGTCACCGCCGTGCGGGCGGCCGGTTTCCCGGGCGCGCGCCTGTCGACGCTGTTCGCCGCGCCGACGCTCCGGGCGTTCGTGGACCGGCTCGGCGAGGCGTCCGCGCCGGCCGCCCCGGCCGCGCCCGCCACTGCCGTGCCGGTCGAGGCCCACCCCGAGCGACGGTACGAACCGTTCGACGCCACCGAGGTCCAGCGCGCCTACTGGCTGGGCCGGCGTCCCGAGTTCACGCTCGGCGGCGTCGGCTCGCACTGGTACTGGGAGTTCGAGGGCGAGCAGGTCGACCTGGAACGGTTCGAGGAGGCGGTCAACCGGGTCGTCGCCCGGCACGACATGCTGCGCGCCGTCTTCGACGACGACGCCCGGCAGCGGGTCCTGGCCGAGGTGCCGCGCTACCGGATCACGGTCACCGACGCCGACGTTGACGCGTACCCGGTCGCGGTCGAGCGGATGCGCGACGACCTCGCCCACCTGGTGCACGACCCGGCCGCCTGGCCGATGTTCGCGGTCCGCGCGGTCCGCTCGGCGGACCGCACCCGCATCGGCCTCAGCCTCGACTTCCTGGTCCTCGACGCGCTCAGCATCATGATCGTGCTGGCCGACCTGGCCGAGCTGTACGCCGACCCGGCCGCCGCCCTGCCCGAGCTGGGGATCACCTTCCGCGACTGTGTGGTGGCCGGGGATCCCGACCCGCAACGCCGCGAGGCCGCCCGGCGCTACTGGACGCAGCGGCTGCCGCACCTGCCGCCCGGCCCGCGGCTCCCACTGGCCCGCGACCCCCGCCAGGTCGACCGGCCCCGCTTCACCCGGCGGGAGGGACGCCTGAACGACCAGGCGTGGTCGCGCCTGGTCGCGCGGGCCGCCGAGCACGGCGTGACCCCGTCCACGGTGGTCGCCGCCGCGTTCGCGGCCGTCCTCGGGCGGTGGAGCGCCACGCCGGACTTCACGCTGAACCTCACGCTGTTCGACCGGCCCGCCACCCACCCCGACATCCCCCGCATCGTCGGTGACTTCACCTCGCTGCTGCTGGTCGCGAACACGCCCGAGCCGGGGGAGAGCTTCGCCGCCGCCGTCCGCCGGCTCCAGGGCCGCGTCTGGGCCGACATCGAGCACAGCTCCTTCTCCGGCATCGCGGTCCTGCAGGAACTGGCCCGGCACACCGGCTCGGCGGAGGTCGCCATGCCTGTGGTGTTCACCAGCACCATCGGCGTCAGCGCCGCCACCGATCGCCCGTTCGGTCTGACCACCCCGTTCGGCCGGTACGTCACCGGCCTGTCCCAGACCCCGCAGGTGTGGCTCGACCACCAGGTCACCGAGCACGAGGGCGGGTTGCTGTTCAACTGGGACGCGGTCGAGGAGCTGTTCGCGCCGGGCGTGCTCGACGCGATGTTCGACGCCTACCGCGCGTTGCTGCGCCACCTCGCCACCGCCGGCTGGGACCGGCCCGCGCCGGTGCCGCTGCCGGCCGGGCAGGCGCAGGTGCGGGCCCGGGTCAACGACACCGGCGCGCCGGTCACCGACCGGCTGCTGCACGCCGGGTTCGCCGCCGTCGCCCGCGACGACCCCGGCCGTACCGCGCTGGCCTGGGGCGACGGCGCGACGCTGAGCTACGGCGAACTCGCCCGGCGGGCCCGCCGCGTGGCCGGCGCGCTCGTCGCCGCCGGCGTGCGGCCCGGCGACAACGTGGCCGTCTCGCTGCCGCGGGGACCGGACCAGGTGGCAGCGGTGCTCGGCGTCCTGCACGCCGGCGCCGCGTACGTCCCGGTCGCCGCCGACCAGCCCGAGCTGCGCCGGGAGCGGATCCACCGGGGCGCCGGGATCCGGGTCGCGCTCACCGGGTCGGCGGTGCCCGACGGCGTGACCGCGCTGCCGATGGCGCGGGCGCTGGCCGCCGCCGAACTCGCCGAGCCGGTCACCGTCACGCCCGACCAGCCCGCGTACGTCATCTTCACCTCCGGCTCCACCGGCGAGCCCAAGGGCGTCGTGACCGCGCACGGCGCCGCCTGGAACACGGTCGACGACATCAGCACGCGCTTCGGTGTCGGCCCCGGCGACCGGGTGCTGGCGGTTAGCGCCCTCGACTTCGACCTGTCCGTCTACGACCTGTTCGGCGTCCTCGCCGCCGGCGGGACCGTGGTGCTCACCGCCGAGGACGAGCGAGCTGACCCGGCCGCCTGGCTGCGCCTGGCCGACACCCACCGGGTCACCGTCTGGAACTCGGCGCCGGCGCTGCTGGACATGCTGCTCACCATGGCGGGCGACCGGCCGCCGCTGCCGCTGCGCCTGGCCCTGGCCTCCGGCGACTGGGTCGGGCTGGACCTGCGGCGGCGCCTCGACGCGGTGACCGCCGGCTGCCGGCTGATCGCCCTCGGCGGCGCCACCGAGGCGGCCATCTGGTCCAACGCGTTCGAGGTGACCGAGGTGCCCCCGGAGTGGACATCAGTCCCGTACGGCTTCCCGCTGCGCGGACAGCGCTACCGCGTTGCCGACCCGGCCGGCGCCGACCGGCCCGACTGGGTGCCGGGTGAGCTGTGGATCGGCGGGGCGGGCGTCGCGCTCGGCTACCACGGCGACGAACGCCGCACCGCGCAGCGGTTCGTCCGCCACGACGGCGGCCGCTGGTATCGCACCGGTGACCTGGGCCGCTACTGGCCGGACGGCACGCTGGAGTTCCTCGGCCGCGCCGACCACCAGGTGAAGATCCGCGGCCATCGGGTCGAACTGGGCGAGGTCGAGGCGGCCCTGGAGAGCCACTCGGCGGTGACCCGGGCGGTGGCCGTCGCCCCCGGGGGACGGCAGCGCCGGCTGCTCGCGGCGGTGGTCGCACCCGGCGGCGTCGATCCCGGCGACCTGCGCGCGCACCTGGCCCGCCGGCTGCCCGAGCACATGGTGCCGTCCCGCGTCGAACACCTCGCCGAGCTGCCGCTCACCGCGAACGGCAAGGTCGACCGGGCACGCGTCGAGGCGATCGTCGACCGGCCCGACCACACCGGCGGGGAACGGATCAGCGACCCGGTCGAGGAGGCGGTGGCGCAACTCTGGACCGACCTGCTCGGCCAGCCGGTCACCGGCCGCCGGGAGAGCTTCTTCGCGCTCGGCGGCAACAGCCTGCTCGCCACCCGGCTGGTGGCCGCGTCCCGGGCCCGGTTCGGGGTCGAGCTGTCGCTGCGCCAACTTCTCACCGCGCCGACGGTCGCCGAGCAGGCCGCCCTCGTCGCCGCCCAGTCCACCGTGGAACTCGCCGTCGAGGAGGGTGTGCTGTGACCGCAGCGCTGCGTGCCGACGCCGCCGCGATCCTGGCCGAGCTGGAGGCCGCCGGCGTCCGGCTGTGGGCCGAGGACGCCCGGCTGCGTTTCCGCGCGCCGCAGGGCGTGCTGACCGAGGAACGGCGGGCCCGGCTGCTCGCCGCCAAACCCGAGCTGCTCGCGTACCTCGCCGAGGCCGAGTCGGGACGCATCGAACCCGAACCGGCGGCCCGCCACGAGCCGTTCCCGCTCACCGACATCCAGGCCGCGTACCTGATGGGCCGGCGCACCGTCTTCGCGTACGGCGGGGTCGGCTGTCACGCCTACGGCGAGGTGCGGCTGCGCGACCTGGACCCGGAGCGGGTACGCGACGCCTGGCAGGCGCTGGTGGACCGGCACGACATGCTGCGGGCGGTGATCGACGCGAACGGTTCGCAGCGCGTCCTGGCCGAGGTGCCGCCGGTGCGGGTCGCCGCCACCGACCTGCGCGGACGTCCCGCCGAGGAGGTCGAGGCGCACGTCGCGGCCGTCCGGGCCGCCATGGACCACCGGGTCTACGAACCGCACGAGTGGCCGCTGTTCGACCTGGCGGTGACCCGCGCCGACGACGGCGCGCTGCTGCACGTCTCGATCGACTTCCTGATCGCCGACTTCGTCAGCATCCAGCTGCTGCTCACCGAGTTCCAGGAGCACTACACCGATCCGGACCTGGTCCGGCCGCCGCTCGACGTCACGTTCCGCGACTACCTGGCCGCCGAGCGGCGGCTGCGCGGCACCCGCCGCTACGAGCGGGACCAGGCGTACTGGTTCGACCGGATCGACACCCTGCCGGCCGCGCCGGACCTGCCGGTCCTCGGCGACCCGTCCACCGGCGACCCGGTCCGGTTCCGGCGCCACGAGCTGCGTCTCGACGGCCCCGCATACGCCGCGCTGCGCGAGGCGGCCGCCGCACACGGGCTCAGTCCGACCGCGGCGGTCCTCACCGCGTACGCCGAGGTGATCGGCCGGTGGAGCCGGCGGCGACGGTTCGTGCTGAACCTGACGATGCTCAACCGGCTGCCGCTGCACCCGCAGGTGGACCGGCTGGTCGGCGACTTCACCTCCGCCGTGCTGCTGGAGGTCGACGGCGCCGAGGGGACCACGCTCGCCGAACGCGGTGGCGCCCTGCAACGGCGGCTCTGGCAGGATCTCGACCACCGGCTGGTCGGCGGCGTCACGGTGCTGCGGGAGCTGGCCCGCCGCCGGGGCGCCGACGCCGCGCTCATGCCCGTGGTGTTCACCAGCGCGCTCGGTCTCGGCGACACCACCGCGCCCGGGCCGGAGGCGGGGGAGACCGGTTACGGCATCAGCCAGACCCCGCAGGTGTGGATCGACTGCCAGGCGCTGGAACGCGGCGACGGCCTCGAACTGCACTGGGACGTCCGGCAGGGGGTGTTCCCCGACGGTGTCGCGGAGGACATGTTCGCCGCGTTCGGCGACCTGGTACGGCGGCTCGCCGGCGACGCGCCGCCCTGGTCGCAGCCGTCTCCGGTGGACCTGCCGGAACGGCAGCGCCGCCGTCGCGCCGAGGTCAACGACACCGCGGCGCCGCTGTCCGGACGACTGCTGCACAGTGGCGTGGTCGAGCAGTGCCGGCGCACCCCGGACCGCCCGGCGGTGCTGTCCGGGGAGCGCACGCTCACGTACGGCGAGCTGCTCGGCCGGGCCGGCGCGGTGGCGGCGGCGCTGCGCGAGCGCGGCTGCGCGCCCGGCGACATCGTCGCCATCGTCATGCACACCGGCTGGGAGCAGCCGGTCGCGGCGCTCGGCGCGCTGCTGGCCGGGGGCGTCTACCTGCCGATCGACACCCGCAGCCCGCGGGCGCGACGCGACGCGCTGCTGTCCGGCGCCGGCGCGCGGCACGTCCTGGCCACCGCCGCCACCGCCGACGGTCTCGACGCCCCGATCCTGGTCGACCGCCTGGACCCGGTGGAGCCCGACGAGCGGCTGCTGACGCCCGCCGCCGGCCCGGAGGACCTGGCCTACGTCATCTACACGTCCGGCTCGACCGGCACACCCAAGGGCGTGATGATCGACCACCGGGGCGCGGTCAACACCGTCGAGGACGTCAACGTCCGCTTCGGCGTCGGGCCGGACGACCGGGTGCTGGCCCTGGCCAGCCTCGCCTTCGACCTGTCCGTGTACGACCTGTTCGGCCCGCTGGCCGTCGGCGGCGCGCTGGTACTGCCCGACCACGACCGGCGCGCCGACCCGTCGCACTGGGTCGACACGATGCTGCTGCACAGCGTCACGCTGTGGAACTCGGTCCCGGCGCAGATGCAGATGCTCGCCGACTACCTGACCGTGGAGGCCGGCGTCGACCTGCCGTCGCTGCGGCTGGCGCTGCTCAGCGGCGACTGGATCCCGGTCACCCTGCCGGACCAGATCCGCGGTCGGCTGCCCGGGCTGCGGCTGGTCAGTCTCGGCGGCGCGACGGAGGCGTCGATCTGGTCGATCCACCACCCGATCGAGGCGGTCCCGCCGCACTGGCGCAGCATCCCGTACGGCACGCCGCTGACCAACCAGACGTTCCACGTGCTCGACGAGGCCGGACGCGACTGCCCCGACTGGACGGTGGGGGAGCTGTACATCGGCGGCGTGGGCGTTGCGGCCGGCTACCTCGGCGGCCCGGAGCAGACCGCCCGCCGGTTCAGCGTGCACGAACCCGGCGGCGAGCGCCGGTACCGCACCGGCGACCTCGGCCGCTACCGGCCCGACGGCGTCATCGAGTTCCTCGGCCGGGAGGACGACCAGGTCAAGATCCGCGGCCATCGGATCGAACTGGCCGAGGTCGAGGCGGCGATGCAGTCGCATCCGGCGGTCGGTGCCGCTGTCGCGTTCGTGGAGGGGGAGCCGCCGCTGGACCGGCGCCTCGCCGCGGTGGTCGAGACCGCACACCGGGAGCCGGACCGGGAGGCTGCCGTCCGCGACACCGCCCGGCTCCTCGAGGGCGCCCGGCGCCGGCTCGCCGAGGTACGCCGAGAGATGGACGCCGACGCCGCAGTCGCGTTCGCCCGCGAACTGGACCGCACCGCGCTGCTGGCGATGGTGACCACGCTGCGCGGCGCCGGCCTGTTCCGTACCGCCGGGTCGGCGCACACGCTGCCGGAGGTGCTCGACGCCGCCCGCGTCGCCCCGAAGCACCACCGGCTGGTCCGGCGCTGGGTCAAGGGCCTGATCGCGGGCGGCATGATGCGCCGCGACGGCGACCGGCTCACCGGCGTACCGCCGGTCACCGCCGACGACGTGGCGGCGGCCTGGGCGCGGGTCGACGAGCTGCTGCCCGGTGGCGGGCACCGGCCCGAACTGGTGGAGTACTTCCGCGCGGCCACCACCCGGCTGCCCGAGCTGCTGCGCGACGACGCCGACCCGATCCAGCTGCTGTTCCCCGAGGGGCGGCTGGACATCCAGGAGTCGGCCTACCAGGGCAACTTCCTCAGCGACACGGTCAACCGGCTGGTCGTCGAGGCGATGTGCACGCTGGCAGCCGACTTCCCGGCCGGGCGGCCGATGCAGGTGCTGGAGGTGGGCGCCGGGGTGGGCGGCACCAGCATCGACCTGATCCCGGCGCTCGCCGCGCACCCGGTGCGCTACCTGTTCACCGACGTCTCCACCTTCTTCCTCAACGCCGCGCAGGAACGCTTCGCCGCGTACCCCTGGGTCGGCTACGGCATCTACGACCTGAACGCCGACTACCGGGCGCAGGGCCTGGAGTCCAACGCGTTCGACGTGATCCTCTGCGCCAACGTGCTGCACTACGCCCGCCACGCCGGCCGGGCGCTGGCGCGGTTCAGGGAGATGCTCCGCCCCGGCGGCTGGCTGGTCTTCATCGAGACGACCCGGGACAACTACCAGATCCTCACCTCGATGGAGTTCCTGTTCGACGCCACCGCCGGCGACTTCGAGGACGTACGGGCCGGACAGGACGAGACGTTCGTCTCCCGGCCGCAGTGGCAGGCGCTGCTCACCGAGGCCGGCGCCTCCACAGTGGTCTGCCTGTCCGACGAGGACGAGGCCCTGGACCGGATCGGCATGCACGTGTTCGCGGTGCGGTTCAAGGCCGACCGGGTGCCGGTCACCCCGGCCGAGATCACCGCGCACCTGGGGGAGCGGCTGCCCGGCTACATGGTGCCGGGCACGATCGGGGTGGTCGACGCGCTGCCGCTGACCGGCAACGGCAAGGTCGACCGGGCCGCCCTGCCGGCGCTGCTGCGAGCGCCGGAGCTGGGCGGGGCCGCGCCGGTGTCGGCGGAGCCGTCCGGGGAGGTCGAGATCGCGCTGGCGAAGGCGTGGGCGGAGGTGCTGGGCGTGCCGACCGTCGGCCGCGACCACACCATCTTCCAGCTCGGCGGCGACTCGCTGCTGGCCGCTCAGCTCGTCGCCCGGATCCGCGAGTCGGTGCCGGCGGCCGCCGACGCCTTCTTCGACCAGATGCTGCGCGACCTGCTGGAGGGGTGCACGCTCGCCGAACTCGCGGCCGGGCTGGGCGCCGGTTCCGCCGCCGAGCCCCGGTCCGGGGGTGAGACCGGGCCGGACGGGCCGGTGGCACTGGTCGGCCTCGACGGTCCGGGGCCGGACGTGCTCGTGCACGACGGCACCGGCGGGCTTCCCCCGGTCGCCGGTGACCTCGCCGCCGCCGGTTCCGGCCTGGTGGTGACCGCGCCGCAGACGTACCTCGGCCTGGACCCGGCGGTGCTGGTCGACTGGCACGCCTCCGCCTGCGCCGACGTGCTGGCCGGGACCGCGCCGCTCGCGCTGGCCGGGCGGGACTTCGGCGCCCTGCTCGCGGTCGAGGTGGCCCGGCGCCGGCTGGAGCAGGGCGGCGAGATCAGCCGGCTGGTCGCCGTCGTCACCGAGCCGTTCACCCCGGACCTGCGGGACGACCTGCTCGTCGAGTACGCCTTCACCAGGGCCCTCGGCGTGGCGCCGCCGGACGTCGGGCTGCCCGCCGAGACGGATCTGGCACGCGCCGTCGAGGCGGCCGGTGGTGGCGTGCTGCCGCCGGGACGGCTCACCTATCCGCCGGCCGGCCAGGAGGCGCCCGGCGTGACCGACGTGCTGCTGCGGCAGGCCGAACGTCCGGCCGACGAGCGGCTCGCCGCCATCGCCGCGCGGGCCGGCCTGACCTCGGCCGAGACCGAGCGGCGGTACGAGATGTTCCGGCACAGCCTCGACGCGGCGGCCCGACGCCGCGCCGAGCCGTACGCCGGGGACGTCACGCTCGTGCTCGCGTTCGACGGTGAGCGCTGGCCGGCGGCGGCGGAGGCGATCCCGGCCCGCTGGCGCGACCAGTGCCTCGGCGCGGTCGACGTGCGGTGGTCGCGGTGACCGCCGGCCCGGTCGCCGTGGTCGGCGGGTACGGCGCGGTGGGCAGCGCCGCGGTCGCCCGGCTGCACCGCGACGGCGTGGGCCCGCTGCGCGTCGGCGGCCGGAACCCCGACCGGGCCGCGGCGCTGGTCCGCGACCGGCTCGGCGGCGCCGGGGAGGCGGTCGCGGTCGACGTGTACGACCCCGACTCGCTGGCCCGCTTCTGCGCCGGCTGCCGGCTCGTCGTCTGTGCGGGCGGCGCGTCGCACCAGGTGCTCGACCGGGTGGCGGTGGCCGCCCTGGCCGCCGGCGCGGACTACGTGGACGCCGGCGGGGACGAGCCGCTGTACGACCGTCTCGCCGGGCGCGACCTGGCCGCGCAGGGCCGGATCGCGCTCGTCACCGCCGGGATGATGCCGGGACTCAGCGGGCTGCTGCCCCGCTGGCTGGCGGCGCGGGGCGTGACCCGGCCCCGGCGCCTGGTCGCCCACCTCGGCGTGATGGACAAGCTCACCCCGGCCGGCGCGGTCGACTACCTGCTCAGCCTGCACGACCGGGAGCGGGACTCGCGCGCGGTGTGGATCGGCGGCCGGCCGGTCGCCCGCGCAGCCGAACCACAGGTGGACGCGCTGGTGCCGTTCTTCCCCAACCCGGTCGGCGTGCACCCGTACCTCGGCTACGAGGCGCGCCGGCTCGGCGCCGGACTCGGCCTGGACGAGGTCCGCTGGAACTCCGTCTTCGACGGCGGCGCCGCGATGATGGCCACACTGGGCCGCCTCCAGGGGGCGATGGCCGGGCAGAGCGACCTCACCCGGGCCGCCGCCGAGCTGGCCCGCGCCGCCGACCTGGACATGTTCTCGCGCCGCCCGTACCAGCTGATGCTGCTGGAGCTGTCCGGCGCGGACGCCGCCGGCGACCCGGTCACCCGGACCGTGCTGGCCCGCTCGACCGACACGTCCGCCCTCACCGGCACGGTCCTGGCGCTGGCCGCGCGGCAGGTGTTGGACGGGCTGGTGAAGCCGGGGACGCACTTCGCGGCTGAGGGCCTGCACCCGGAGCGGCTGGTCGAGGCGCTGCTGCGCACCGGCGCGCTCACTGCGTTCGAGACGTTCGACGTGCCCGCCGCCGAGGCGGCGACGGCGGTCGAGGAGGGCGCGTTGTGACCCGGCCCCGGGTGGTCGTCGCCGGCACCGGGTTCGGCCGGGTCTACCTGGCCGGCGTCGCCGACCCGGCGTTCCCGTTCGAGCTGGCCGGCGTGCTCGCCCGGGGCAGCGAGCGGTCCCGGGCCTGCGCCGAACGCTACGGCGTGCCGCTGTGGACCCGGGTGGCGGACCTGCCCGGCGACGTGGACGTGGCCTGCGTGGTGGTCGGTTCCGCGCCCACCGGCGGGCCCGGCGCCCGGCTCGCGGTCGAGCTGATGCGCCGCGGCGTGCACGTCCTCCAGGAGCACCCGGTGCACCCGGGGGAGCTGGCGGAGTGCCTGCGCCAGGCCCGCGCCGCCGGGGTGCGGTACCGGCTCAACAGCCACCACGTCCACGTGGCCGCGGTACGCCGCTTCATCGCCGCGGTACGCGACCTCGCGGCCCGGCAGGAACTGCTGTTCGTCGACGCGGCCACCAGCGTGCAGGTGCTCTACACGCTGTTCGACGTGCTCGGCGAGGCGCTGCCCCGGCTGCGTCCGTGGACGTTCGCCCCGCCGGTCACGCCACCCGGCGTACCGCCCGCCGAGGCGCCGTTCCACAGCCTCGCCGGCGTGCTCGGCGGCGTGCCGGCCACGCTGCGGGTGCAGCACCACCTCGACCCGCGCGAGCCGGACAACCACGCCCACCTGTGGCACCGGATCACCGTCGGCGCCGAGGGCGGCACGCTGACGCTGGTCAGCAGCAACGGGCCGGTGCTGTGGTGCCCCCGGCCGCACCTGCCGCCGACGGACGGGCTGGCCGGGTTCGACGAGCTGGCCGACGCGCACCTGAGCTACGGCGTCGCGGAGCCGGTCGGCCCGGCGGCGGCGCCGACGTTCGCGGAGGTCTTCACACGACAGTGGCCGGAGGCGGTCCAGGCCGCCCTGACGGGATTGTGGGACGCGGTGACCGACGGCGAGGATCCGATGACCAGGGGCCAGTACCATCTCACGCTCGGCCGGCTCACCCAGGACGTGCTCGACCTGCTCGGGCCGATGCACCTGGTCCGGCGGGACACCCCCACGGTGCTGTCCGCGCGGCACCTGGCCGCGGGACCGGAGGCGGCATGACCCCGCTGACCCGCTGCCTCCAGCGGTACGCCGCGCCCGCCGCGCCGGCCACGCGGCTCGTCTGCTTCCCGCACGCCGGGGGCGGGGCGAGCGGCTTCCGGCAGTGGGCCGGGCACCTGCCCGGCGGGGTGGAGCTGCTGGCCGTGCAGTACCCGGGCCGGGAGGAGCGCATCGCCGAGCCGCCCGCCACCGACCTGTGCCGCCTCGCCTCCGAGGTGGCGCACGCGCTCGCCCGCCTCGACCCGGCACCCACCGTCCTGTTCGGGCACAGCCTCGGCGCGGCGGTCGCGTTCGAGACCGCCCGCCGCCTGCCGTCGCCGGTGCTGCTCGTGGTGTCCGGCCGGCAGGCGCCGGTGGACCCGGGCCGCTCGGTGCACCTGATGAGCGGCGACGAGCTGTGGCAGGACGTCGCCCGCTCCGGCGGCACCCGGAAGGAGGTGCTCGACAGCGACGAGTTGCGGGCGCTGCTGCTGCCGGTGCTGCGGGCCGACTACCGGCTCAGCGAGACCTACCGGCCGGCGCCGCTACCGCTGCTGGCCTGCCCGGTGCTGGCCTGCTCCGGCGACCGCGACCCGGAGGTCGACCCGGCCGCCCTGGACGGCTGGCGGGCGGTGACCACCGGGACGTTCACCGCCCGGCTGTTCCCCGGCGACCACTTCTACCTGGTGCGGCAGCGGGGCGCGCTGATCGCCGAGGTGCTGCGTACCGCGTGGTCGCTGCCCGCCGCCGCGGCCTGGCCGTCGACGCCGTGACCAGCGAGGCGCTCACCGGCGCGCCGGAGACCGGCACGACCGATCGGATCGCGGCGCTGTCCGCTGTCGCCGCCGCCGGGGGCGAGGGGTTCGCCCGGCTGGCCGCCGCCGACCCGGCGCTCGTCGCACTCGCCCACAGGCACCGGGAGCGGCGGTGCCGGCAGCTCAACCTGGTCGCGGCGGCCAGCCCGACGCTGCCGGCCGTGCTGGCCGCCGGTGCGCTGGGCTTCGGCGCCGTCACCGCCGAGGGATACCCGGGTCAGCGCTACCACTCCGGCGCCGAGACCGTCGACGCGGTGGAACGGCTCGCCCGGGCCCGCGCCGAACTGCTGTTCGGCGCCGCGCACGCGAACGTGCAGCCGGCGTCCGGCTCGGCGGCGAACCTGGCCGTGCTCTACGGGCTGCTCGGGCCGGACGACACCGTGCTGTCGCTGGAACTGAGTCACGGCGGGCACCTGTCGCACGTCTCCGGCGCGGCGAGCGTCTCCCGCCGGGTGCGGGCCCGGCACTACCGGGTCGGCCCGGACGGGCTGGTGGACACCGACGCGGTGGCCGCGCTGGTCCGCGAGGTCCGGCCCCGGCTGCTCATCTGCGGCGGCTCGGCCTGCCCCCGGGCGGTCGACTTCGCCGCGTTCCGCCGCGCCGCGGACGAGACCGGCGCGCTGCTGATGGCCGACGTCAGCCACGTCAGCGGCCTGGTCGCCACCGGGCTGCACCCGTCGCCGTTCGACCACTGCGACGTGGTGACCACCTCCACGTACAAGCAGTTGCGTGGCCCCCGGGGCGGGCTGGCCCTGCTCGGCGCCCGGTCCCGGATCCGCGCCGCCGACCTGGACCGGGCGGTGTTCCCCGGCTTCCAGGGCACGCCCGACTTCGGTGCCATCGCCGGCAAGGCGGTCGCGCTGCGCCACGCGGCCCGGCCGGCGTTCGCCGCCGCGATGGGCCGGATGGTGCGTTACGCCGGGCTGCTCGCCGACGCCCTCACCGGGCGGGGCGTACCGGTGCTGACCGGCGGCACCGACACCCACATGGTGCTCGTCGACCTGCGGCACGCCCCGGTGTCCGGCCGGTACGTCTGCGACGTGCTGGAGGCGCACGGCGTGCTCGCCAACCGCAATCCGGTACCGGACGACCCGCGGCCGGTCGGGCAGACCAGCGGGCTGCGGTTCGGTACCAACGACCTGGCGTTCCGGGACGTCGGCGACGATCTGGTGACTACTGTCGTGGCGGCCCTCGCCGGTGCCGTGGCGGAGCTGGCCGAGACCGGCGACCAGGCGCGCTGCCCGTCTCTTGCCGTGCTGCCGGGCCTGGTCGCCGAGGTCGCGTCGCGCGGCTACCGGGAGGGGTGAGGCGCCCGGTCGACGCGCAGCGGCAGTGCGGTCAGCGCCCGCAGGCTGAAGCTCGGCACCGCCCGGCGCGGCGCACCGGCGAGCGCCAGCCCGGGCCGGGCGCGCAGCAGCGCGGTGAGCGTCGCGGCCGTCTCCAGCCGCGCCAGGTAGCCGCCCACGCAGGCGTGCGCGCCCCGCCCGAAGCCGAGGTTGCGGTTCGCGCCGGGCCGGTCCACGTCGAGCCGGTCCGGGTCGGGGAACGCCCGCTCGTCCCGGTTGGCGGAGCCGACGAGCAGCATCACCGGCTGGCCGGCCGGGATCGTGACGTCGCCGACCCGGTGCTCCCCGGTGGTGACCCGGGTCGCGGTCTGCACCGGGCTGTCATAGCGCAGCAGCTCGTCCACCGCGCCCGTCGTCAGCGCCGGGTCGGTACGGAGCCGGTCGAGCTGCTCCGGGTGCCGCAGCAGCGCCAGCATCCCGTTGCCGATCAGGCTCACCGTGTTGTGGTGCCCGACGATGAGCAGGAAGACGCCGTTCACCAGCAGCTCGGCGAGTGTCATCGTCCGCTCGGCGCGCTGCGCGGCCAGCCACCTGCTCATCAGGTCACCGGTCGGCTCGCGCCGGCGGCGGGTCAGCAGCCGGCCGAAGTAGTCGCCTGCTTCCCGCGTCGCCTCGGCCGCCGCGTCCCGCTGCGCGTCGCTGAGCAGCGCGTCCGGGTCGGAGGCGGCGCCGAACGCGCGGGACCACCGCTCCAGCAGCGGCCAGTCCGCCCGGGGCAGCCCGAACAGGCGTCCGATCACCGCGATCGGCACCGGGTACGCGACGTCGGCGACGAGGTCGATCTCGCCCCGGTCCGGCAGCGAGCCCACCACCTCGGCGACGGCCGCGTCGATCGCCGGGCGCATGGCGTCCACCGCCTGCGGCACGAACTCGTGACTCATCGCCGAGCGGATGCGCGGGTGGTCCGGCGCGTCGAGCGCGTTGAGCGGCAGCGGGAACCGGGCGTCGATGCCCCGGGTACGGAAGTACTCGTCGTACGCGGTCAGCCGGCCCAGGTCGCAGCTCAACCGCGGGTCGCGCAGCCCGGCGCGGACGTCGTCGTACCGGGACACCAGCCAGATGCCCGCGTTGGTGCGTACCGCCGGCGCCTCGTCGCGCAGCCGGCGCAGGAACGGGTACGGGTCGTCGGCGTACGCGGCGCCGGTGACGGTGGCGAGGAAGTCCGCCGCGATTCCGGGCGGGGAGGAGGTGGTCATCGGTGGCCTCCGTCGACTGTGGTGCCTGCGGATCGGCTGGGCGAGAATACCGGGGGCCAGGGCTCCGTCACCCATTATCCGGAGGTGGATGGCCCTCATGAAAGTCGTGGTGACCTGCCAGCCCGCGGTCGGGCACTTCCATGCGATCGCCCCGCTCGCGCTCGCCGCCCGGTCCGCCGGGCACGACGTCACTGTGGTCACCGGACGGGGCCTCGGCCCCTGGGTGACCCGGGCCGGGCTGGACGTGGTGGAGGTCGGCCCGGCGTGGCTGGCCGACGGGCCGAGGACGTCGGCGTTCGACGACGAGCGCCGGCGGCTGCGGCTGATGGCCATGGCCACCGCCGCGCTCATCCCGGGCATCGTCGAGGTGCTCCGGGCCACCCGCGCCGACGTGCTGCTGCACGAGTCGCTGGAGTGGGCCGGGCCGCTCGCCGCCGACGCGGTGGGCGTGCCCTACGCGGCGCTCGGCCAGCTCCCGCGCCTGCCCCGGGCGGTCACGGCGCAGACGATGGGCGCGGGCTGGAGCCAGGCCCGCACCCGCCTCGGACTGCCCGCCGACCCGGGCATGGCGCGGCTCTACCCGTACCTCTACCTCGACGCGTACCTGCCGAGCATGCAGCCGCTGTCCGACGACCCGCTGCTGTGGTTCGGCGGACGGGCCGAGGACGAGGTGGTGCACCCGATCATGCCGCCGCTGTACCAGGTGGACGGTCCGGTGCCGGACTGGCTCACCGCCCGCGCGACACGGCCGCTGATCTACATGACCATGGGCACGGCGTTCAACCAGACGCCGCATCTGTTCCGCGCGGCCGCGCGGGGCCTGCGCGACGAGGACGTCGACGTGGTCATGACGCTCGGCTCCGGCGTCGACCTCGCCGCCACCGGCATCGACGCGCCGAACGTGCGGCTGGCCACGTACATCCCGCAGGACGAGGTGCTGCGCCGCGCCGCCGTGGTGCTGCACCACGCCGGCTACCTGACCACCGTCGGCGCGCTGCGGCACGGCCTGCCGATGGTGGTCGTCCCGGTCGCCGTCGACCAGCCGTACCACGCCCACCGGCTCAGCGCGGCCGGGGTGGCGATCCGCCTGGACGAGGCGGCGGCCACGCCGGAACGCCTCCGCGACGCGGTGCGCGCCACCCTGGACGACGACCTCTACCGGCGCAACGCCGCCCGGCTCCAGGCGGAGATGGCCGGGATGCCCGGCGTGGGGCGGGGCATCGAGCTGCTGGAGCGGCTGGCCGAGGAGCGCCGGCCGCTGCGCGCGGCCGCATAGGACGGATCCCGGCCGCGTACGCCCGCAGCTGTTCGCGCGGCCACCTCGCAGAGAGGCGACAGCCATGCGCGTACCCCTGGAGACCGTCGACGCCGAGCCGGCGCCGCTCGGCCGGATCCTGCTCACCGGCGCGACCGGCCGGGTCGGCGCCCGGCTGCTGCCCCACCTCAAGCGGCTCGGCGGCGAGGCGCGCCTGCTGGTGTGGGGTCCCGGCCCGGGCCCGGGCGGCGGCCGGCTCGTCACCGGCGACCTGCGCGACCCGGCGGTGTGCCGCAGCGCGGTCGAGGGGGTCGACGCGGTGGTGCACATCGCGTCCGCGTTCGTCGGCCTGGACGGGCCGGGCGCCGAGGAGGTGAACCGGACCGCGACCGCGGCGCTGGCCCGCGCCGCGCTCGACGCCGGGGTGCGCCGGTTCGTGCAGATGAGCAGCTACCTCGTCTACGCGCCCGCCGGCGACCGGCCGGTACGCGAGGACGACCCGCTGCTGAAGTCGCCGGAGTCGTCGTTCCCGGCCGCGAAGCTCGGCGCGGAGGCGGCGCTGCGGCAGTTCACCGGCGGGGAGCTGGAGGTGTGCGTGCTGCGTGTCGCGTTCACCTACGGCGAGGGCGATCCGCATCTCGCCGACGCGCTGAGCTGGTCCGCGCACCGGCCGGACGACGAGCGGCTGCACCTGGTGCACCACGCCGACGTGCGGGCCGGCATCTTCGCCGCGCTGCGCAGCCCGGCCGCGGCCGGGCAGACGTACAACCTGGCCGACGACGAGCCGGCCCCGGCGGCGTTGCTGCGCCCGCTGGCCGCGGAGTTCAGCGCGCGCGGCGCCGGAGCCGGCGACGCGGAGGAGGGCGGCCCGCTGGGCTGCGTCGTGGACACCACCGCCGCCCGCCGTGACCTGGGCTTCCGGCCCGTCTACCCATCTATCGAGGACGCCCGCCGCGCGGGCCGTATGTGACGGAGGACGCCACCATGACCGCGACCGCTGAGCACGCCCCGGCGATGACGATCGGCGGCGTGGCCGAGGAGGCGGCCGCCGTCCTCCCGGTCGACAACCCGGCCACCGGCGCGCCGCTGGGCGCCGCCCCGGTCTGTTCCGGCCGGCAGCTCGACCGGGCGATGGACGCGGCGCTCGCCGCCGCCGCCGGCTGGGCCGCCGACGACGAGGCCCGGCGTGCCGCGCTGCTCGCCGCCGCGAAGGAGGTGTCGCGGGCCGCGTCCCGCCTGGGCGCGCTGGTCACCGCCGAGCAGGGCAAGCCGACGGCGATGGCGATCGCCGAGGCGTACGGCGCGGCGGGCGCGCTGCGCTACCACGCCGGACTCGACCTCGGTGCCGAGTTGCTGCGCGACGACCGGCGCGGGCACGTCGAGCTGACCCGGCGTCCGCTGGGCGTGGTCGCCGCGATCACCCCGTGGAACTTTCCGGTCGCGATCGCCGCCGCCAAGCTGGCCCCGGCGCTGCGGGCGGGCAACACGGTCGTGCTCAAGCCCTCGCCGTATGCGCCGCTGGCCGTGCTGGAACTGGGGCGGCTGCTGGCGCCGCTGTTCCCGCCCGGCGTGGTGAACGTCGTGTCCGGCGGGGACGACCTCGGCGCGGCGATGGTCGCGCATCCGGTGCCGGCGCACGTGTCGTTCACCGGGTCGGTGGCCGCCGGGCGCCGGGTCGCCGCCTCCGCCGGCGCCGGGCTCAAGCGGGTCACACTCGAACTCGGCGGCAACGACCCGGCGATCCTGCTCGACGACGCCGACCCGGACGCGATCGCCGAGAAGCTGTTCTGGGAGGCGTTCGCCAACAGCGGGCAGGCGTGCATGCTGGTGAAGCGGCTGTACGTACCGGCGTCGCGGCACGGTCGCGTGGTCGACGCGCTGGCCGACCGGGCCCGGTCCACCCGGGTCGGCGACGGCGCGGTGAAGGGTACCGAGCTGGGGCCGCTCACCACCGGGGCGCAGTTGCGCCGGGTCACCGCGCTGGTCGAGGCGGCCACCGCCGGGGGAGCGCGGGTCGCGGCCGGCGGCGCGCCGCTGCCCGGCCCGGGTCGGTTCTACGCCCCCACCGTGCTCGCCGGCGCCACCGACGACCTGGCGGTCGTGACGCAGGAGCAGTTCGGGCCGGTGCTGCCCGTGGTGCCGTACACCGATCTCGACGACGCGGTCCGGGCCGCGAACGCCGGCCCGTACGGGCTGGGCGCCTCGGTGTGGTCGGCGGACCCGCAGCGCGCCTGGGACGTCGCCGCGCGGCTGGACGCGGGCACGGTGTGGGTCAACTCGCACGCCGAACTGTCCCCGGACCAGCCGTACGGCGGCCTGAAGTGCAGCGGGCTGGGCGTGGAGGGCGGCGTGGCCGGGCTGCACGGCTACACCGGCGCGCAGGTGCGTCACCGTCCCCGGTGAGCCGCCGTCCGGGCGCCCTCTCCGGGCGCCCGGAGCGCGGGTCAGGTCAGGCCGCTGTAGAACAACGCGCCGATGACGGCCCGTTCCGCCTGCGGCAGGCGGGCGTGCGGCACCGCCCGGCCGGTCAGCGCCAGCCCTTCGCGCGGCTGGTAGATGAAGTCCAGCCCCCCGTCGGGGAAGTTGCCCGCCTCCCGCACCCACCGGTCCAGCCAGGCCGGGTCGTGGCCGGTCTCGTCGAGGTACGAGCGCATCGGCCCCGGGTCGCCGGCGATGGTGAACAGCAGCGACACCTCGCACGTCGGCTGGTCGGTGTGCACGCCCAGGTAGTCGCCCTTCTCGTAGCGCAGGTACGTGCACCGGGTCGGGTGCATGGGCCGGCCCATATGGGCGCTGATCTCGGCGACCAGCGCCGGATCCTCGTGGATCTTGATGAGTGTCGGCCCGGCGCCCAGGTACGCGTTCATCGACCGGCTCACCAGCGCGTCGTGCTCGACGTCCCACCCCGGCTGCGGCCCGCCCGCGAAGGACTCGCCGCGCGGGGCGGCCAGCAGCACCTCGACGTCCTTCATGCACTCCCGCGCGGTGGCCGCCGAGATCAGGTCCGGCATGTGCCAGTAGTACCCGGACGGGTCCAGCATGGACAGGTAGTCGCTGCGGCGGCCGCTGGACTCGCGCAGCAGCGTCGCGTACTCCTCGTCCACCTCGTGGTCGGTGGGCCGCCGCACCACCCGCGACTTCACCGCCCTGATGATCAGCGGGCCCTGCGGGAACATCTGGTCGTACGTCGCGTCGACCAGCGGCCCGCCGCCGGCCAGCGGTGACACGTCGGCCGGCGGCACCCCGGCGGACACGGCCAGGCGCTCGTACAGCCGGATCGAGGCCGGCGGCTCGTCGCGCAGTCCGAGGTGGTGACGCAGCCGCCAGCGCCGCCACTCCAGCTCCACCTCGTTGATCCGGTGCCGGGGCCACCGGTACGAGCCGCCCGGCGCGTACAGCGCGTCCCGGATGTGCTGCACGTCGATCGCGCGAACCCGGTCCGCGGCGGTGCGGAACAGGGCCGACGCGTCGGCGCCGGACGCCCAGGTGGCAGTGGACATGGTGTCCCTCCGGTCAGGCCGGCGCCCGGCGGCGCCGGCTCACTCGTCAGGCCGGTCGGTGGTCCCGCCGCCCTGCGCCAGCGCGGCGGCGTCGCGGGCGCATCCCCACGAGAGCATGACGCCGTTCCCCGCGTGGCCGTAGTTGTGCACGACGAGCGCGTCCCCCCGGCGCTCGGCCTCCACCCGCGGGGCCGGGCGGCCGGGGCGCAGCCCGACGGTGTGCGCGAGCACCTCGGCGCCGGCCAGGGCCGGCTCGATCGCGGCGCACCGCGCGACGATGTCCCGCTCCTCGGTCGGGTCGGGCGTGGTGTCGTCGCTGCGTCGCTGCGCGCCGCCGAGCACCACGTGGTCGCCGTGCGGGAAGATCGACGCCCAGGTGGGCGTCATCGGCGCCTCCAGGAAGAACCGCTCGATCCCCGGGTTGCGCACCACGATCTTCGGGCCGCGCACCGGGTACAGCTCGTCGTCGCCGGTCAGGCTCCGCGCGGCCAGCCCGGTGCAGTTGACCACCACCGGCGCCACCGCCGCCGCCTCGTCGAGCGAGGCCACCGGCTCGGCGCGCAGCTCGCCCCCGGCGTCCAGGAAGTGCTGCTGGAGGTACGCGAGGTAGACGGGCATGTCGACCAGCGGCAGCCGGACGGAGAACGCGGTGCCGAAGCCCGCCGGGCGCTCGTGCTCGTCCAGCGGCCGGAACCCCGGGGTCTGCTCCACGAACGGCGGGGTGGCCCCGGCGGGCCGGGCGGCGAGTACACCCTCGCACAGCGTCACGCCCGGCATCGGCTCGCCGCGCAGCACCCGCAGCGTCTCGTCGGTCCAGGCGCGCTGCGGGTCGTCCGGCGGTGACAGGTTCGGGCCGACCAGCGCCGAGGCCTGCATCGAGGTCGTCCGCTCGGGCGGCTCCGCGGTACGGATCAGCACCCGCGCGCCTCCCTCGGCCAGCCGGATGCCGGTGCTGAGACCGGTGACACCGGAACCGAGGACGACGACGTCCGGACGTGTGGTCATGAAGGATCCTCCGAGTGCGCGGCGGCTGTGGTCAGCTGTCCTGTCAGGAAGATTCTCCACAGCTCACGCCGCTTCGGCTTGCCACTCGTGGTTCGCGGGATGGTGCCGACACCGGCCGGGACGAACACCAGGTCGGCACCCTCGGTCACCCGGCCGACGAGGCCCTGCGCCGCCTCCAGCCGCAGCGGGTCGGCCTGCTCGACCACCACCACCGCGGTCGGCCGGTCCCCGCGCATGCCCAGCAGGACGGTCTGCCGGTGCCGCGGCAGACCGGCCGACTCCAGCGCCGCCTCCACGTCCTCGGCCAGCAGCGTACGGCCGCGCACCTTCACGCTGTCGCCGATGCGGCCCAGCACGAACAGCTGGCCGTCGTGCAGGAACCCGGCGTCGCCGGTGACCAGCGGCCCGTCCCGGCGGCCGGTGTCGGCGTCGGGCGGCTCGTTGTGGTAGCCGTCGGTGAGGCAGGGACCGTCCACCACGATCTCGCCGACGTGGTCCTCCGGCAGTTCCCGGCCGTCCCGGTCCACGATCGAGACCCGGATCCCGCCCAGCGGGCGGCCGGAGCCGACGAGCGCGCCACCTGTCTCCGGCGCCAGGGGCACCGGCCCGTCGAGCACCACCCGCCGCGGGTCCAGCGGCACCGACGTCCACAGCTCGTCCAGCGGCAGGCCGGTGACGGCGAGCGTCGCCTCGGCCAGCCCGTACGCGGGCAGGATGGCGCGCGGGTCCAGCCCGTACGGGGCCAGCAGCCGCACGAAGCGTTCCACCGCACCGGTGCCGACGCGCTCGGCGCCGACGATGACCGCCCGCCATGCGGAGAAGTCCATGCCGTCCAGGTCCTGCGGGCGCACCTTGCGCGCGATGTGTTCCAGCCCGAACGTCGGCATCGCGGTGAGCCGCGCGCCGAGAACGCCGAAGCAGCGCAGGTAGCGCAGCGGGGACCGGACGAACTGCTCGGGGGAGAGCAGCCACAGGTCGCTCTGCCGCACCACCGGCGTGATGAGGCAGCCGATCAGCCCCATGTCGTGGTGCATCGGCAGCCACGACGCGGTCGGATCCTCCGGCCGCATCCGCAGCCACTGCGCGATGGCGGCCACGTTGGCCTCCAGCGCCGGCACCGGCACCCGGACCCCGCGCGGCGCCCGGGTCGAGCCGGAGGTGAACTGGAGCATCGCCAGCTCCGCCGGGGCCCAGCCCGGCCACGGGCCCGGGTCGGCGGCGGCGATCACGTCGTCGTCGATCCGCACCGGCACCGGCGGCGGCACCAGCCCGGCGAGCTGCCCGGCCAGCGCGGCGGACGTCACCACCATGCGCGGGGCGGCCCGCCCGACCAGGTGGGCCAGCGCCCGCGCGTACCCGGTCAGGTCCTGGCCGAACGCGGGCGGCGCGGTCGGCACCGGCACCGCGCCGGCGACCATCGCGCCGAAGTAGAGCTGGATGAACCGGGGCCCGGTGGGCTCCACGATCACCACCGTGTCGCCGTCGGCGGTCCCGGCCGAGCGCAGCCCGGCGGCGACCCGGCGGGCGCCCTCGGCGAGCCGCTCGTAACTCCACTCGTCCCACCCGTCGCCGGGCCCGGCGAAGCGGACCGCCGCGTCCGGGCGCGGCCGGTGCACCCAGTCGGTCAGCGGCGAGCCTGCCGCCGTGGCGCGATCCTGTCCGTCCATCGGGGACCTCCTGGGCACGGGTGGGCGGAGCGTAACGCGGTGCCACGCGACGGCGGCAGGCCCGCGCGGGCCGGCCGGCGGGCACGCTTGCGGTGCCGGCCGGCCCGGCGCGAGCATGCGCTCGACGTGTGACGTGGGCGCGATGTCCCTGGCACGCCTGCCCGGTCAGGTGCGGGCAACTGGGCATTCTGCCCAGTTGAACGGACCCGGCGAGGAGGCTGCGAAGGTGCCTGGACGATCCCTGATCTGCGGACTGAAGGTCACGCACGACGGCGCGGTGGCCGTGATCGACGACGGTCGGCTGCTGTTCTCCACCGAGGCGGAGAAGCTGGACAACCACAACCGCCACTCGGAACTGCACGACATCGACGTGATCCACGACGAACTGCGCCGGCACGGCCTGTCGGCGGGCGAGCTGACCGGCGTGGCCGTCGACGGCTGGGCCCGGGACCGGGACGGCACCTCGTACGTGTGGCTGCTCGACGGCGCGCGCCCGCACCCGTTGGACGTGGCCGGTTACGAGGACCCGGTGACCGATTCGGCGCGGCCCCTGGACGCGCGGCACGGCCCGCTGCCGCAGCGGTTCGGCCCGGCCGGTTTCGCCAGCTACACCCACGCCACCGGGCACCTGTTCGCCAGCTACTGCACCAGCCCGTTCGCGCAGCGCGGCGAGCCGGCACTCGGCCTGGTCTGGGACGGCGGGATGCCGCCCTTCCTCTACCTGGTCGAACCGGACGGCCCTCGGGTACGCGGCGTCGGCCGGGTCAACGAGTTCCTCGGCGGCCTGTACCCGATCTTCGCCTCGCACTTCGATCCGTTCCGGGTCGACCGGCGCAGCGCCGACCCGGACCGCCGGTTCGGGATGGAGGCGCTGCTCCCGGTCTCCGGCAAGGCGATGGCGTACGCCGGGCTGGGCAAACCGGTGGAGGCGGTGATCGACGTGATGGGCGCCGTCACCGCGCAGTTCGGCGCGGTCGACACGCAGATGCGCTCGTTCCAGTGGAGCCAGCGGGTGCTCCGGCTCGCCCGGGGCCTCGGCGCCACCGACGCCGAGCTGCTGGCGTCGTTCCAGGAGTACCTGTTCCGGGCCCTGGTCACCGGCATGGTGGCGATGCTCGACCGGCACCCGGAGCTGCGGGCGCTGCCGCTGTGCCTGTCCGGCGGCTGCGCGCTGAACATCAAGTGGAACTCCGGCCTGCGGAGCAGCGGGCACTTCCCGCGGGTGTGGGTGCCGCCGTTCCCCAACGACGCCGGCTCGGCCATCGGCGCCGCGTGCGCGGAGATGGCCCGCACGACCGGGCGTACCGGTCTTCAGTGGAGCGAGTTCGCCGGGCCGGAGCTGCGCTGGGACGGCGTGGTGCCGCCGGGCTGGACGTCGCGGCCGTGCCCGGTCGAGGACCTGGCCGCGCTGCTGCACGAGCGCGGCGAGGTGGTCGTCGTGCTCACCGGGCGGGCCGAGCTGGGCCCGCGCGCGCTCGGGCACCGCAGCCTCATCGCGCCCGCCACCAGCCGGGACATGCAGCAGCGGCTCAACGAGATCAAGGGCCGGGAGTGGTACCGGCCGGTGGCGCCGATCTGCCTGGAGGAGCGGGCGCCGGAGGTGTTCGCGCCGGGCACCCGCGACCCGTACATGCTCTTCGACCACGACGTCCGGGCCGGCTGGGTGGAACGCATCCCGGCGGTGGTGCACGTCGACGGCAGCGCCCGGCTGCAGACCGTCGACGCCGGCAACCGGGTGGTCCACGACCTGCTGCGCGCCTACGAGCGCCTCAGCGGCGTACCGGTGCTCTGCAACACCAGCGCGAACCTGCCGGGACGCGGTTTCTTCCCCGACCCGGGCACCGCCATGTCCTGGGGCCGCACCCGGTACGTGTGGTCCGACGACGTGCTCTACGAGCGCCTCTGAACCCGCCTCCGGAGGGTGTCCGCGGTCGAGTTCGCGCACGCTTCCGGGGGCGATCGGGGCGGGGTTACGGTGCCCCCGTGCCGATTCCGAATGAGCAGCAGACGCGGAAGCGGGTGCGGGAGCTGGTCCTCGAACTGGCCCCCAACCCGGAGAAGGGCGACCAGGACGAGGTGCTCCTCGTCGAGGACCTGGAGTACCACTCCCTGGCCCTCCTGGAGCTCGCCTTCGCCCTGGAGGACGAGTTCGACCTGCCGCCGATCGACGAGCAGAGCGTGCAGAACATCCGTACCGCCGCCGACATCGAGAACCACGTGGTGCGGCAGCTGGAGAGCAAGGACGCCGAGCCGCTGGCCGCCACGACGGAGTGACGGTCCACCACGGACCGTGCGAGGGCTGGCAACGATCGGTGGAGGTGCGGACTTGTCCGAGCACGACGAGGTCATCTGCGGGCTGAAACTGACCCACGACGGCGCGCACGCCCTCATCCGGGGCGACCGTCTGCTCTGGTCGGTCGAGGAGGAGAAGGTCGGCAACCGCCGCCGCCACGCCCGCCTCACCGACCTGAGCGGCGTGGTGGCCGAACTGGAACACCACGGCCTGGGCATCGGCGACATCGACGCGATCAGCGTCGACGGCTGGGTGCAGTCCGGCGACGGACGCACCGCGGCGGAGATCGAGCTGCCCGACGGCGGGCGGCAGATGATCGACCTGGCCGGCTACGCGGTCATCGCCGAGCCCGGCGACCCGCTGCCGGCCCACCCCCGTACCACCGGCAGCGGTCTGCCGCTGGGCTCGAAGACCTTCGACTACTCCAGCTACCCGCACGCCACCGGCCACGCGTTCGCCGGTTACAGCACCAGCCCGTACGCGGCGGCGGACCGCGCCGCGCTGATCCTGGTGTGGGACGGCGGCATGCCCGCCACCCTCTACCGCTTCGACCCGGCCACGCCCGCGCTGCACTCGCTCGGCGTGGTGGTCCCGATCGTCGGCGCCCTCTACCCGATCTTCGCCTCGCTGTTCCCGCCGTTCGGCGTCCCCGCCGACGAGCGCCGCCGGCTCGGCGGGCTGGGCGACTTCGCCCAGCTGGAGGCGCTGCTGCCGGTCTCCGGCAAGGCGATGGCGTACGCCTCACTGGCCCCGGCCAGCGAGGAGGCGATCACGGTGATGACCGAGCTGGCCGAGTCGATGCTGCCGATCGGCATCACCGGCGCGTTCCTCTGGAGTCACCAGGCCCGGCGCCGGCTCGCGCCGCTCGGGCTCTCGGATGCGGCGATCCTCGCCTCGTTCCAGGAGTTCCTGTTCCGGCTGCTGCTGCGCGGGCTGCGTACCGGCCCGGGCGCCGCGTACGTGCGGGCCGGCGAGCCGCTCTGCCTGTCCGGCGGCTGCGCGCTGAACATCAAGTGGAACTCCGGGCTGCGGGCCAGCGGCGACTTCAGCGACGTGTGGGTGCCGCCGTTCCCGAACGACGCCGGCTCGGCCATCGGCACCGCCTGCGCGGAGCTGTTCCGCCGCACCGGCCGCGCCGCGCTGCGCTGGTCGGTGTTCGACGGCCCGGACCTCGTCGACTCGCCGGTCCCGCCCGGCTGGACCGGCCGCCCGTGCAGCGTCGCCGAACTCGCCGAGCTGCTGCATCGCACCGGCGAGCCGGTCGTGGTGGTCGACGGCCGGGCCGAACTGGGTCCGCGCGCCCTTGGCCACCGCAGCATCATCGCCCCGGCGCACGACCCGGGGATGAAGGACCGGCTCAACGAGATCAAGCTGCGCGAGTCGTACCGGCCGGTGGCGCCGATCTGCCTGGAGGCGCGGGCGCCGGAGGTGTTCGACCCCGGCACACCCGACCCGTACATGCTCTTCGAGCACCACATCCGGCCCGGGTGGCGGGACCGGGTGCCGGCGGTGGTGCACGCCGACGGCAGCGCCCGGCTGCAGACCGTCGGCCCGGCCCATCCGCTGCTGTTCGAACTGCTCACCGCGTACGAGCGGCACTCCGGCATCCCGGTGCTCTGCAACACCAGCGCCAACCACCCTGGTCGCGGCTTCTTCCCCGACGCCGCCTCCGCGATGCGCTGGGGCGGCGTGCCGCGGGTCTGGTCGCGGGGCCGGTTGTACACGGCGGATCGCTGACCATGGCCGCCCGTCGCGCCGACATCTCGGCGATGCTCGAGATGCTTCCGCCCTTCGCCGTGCGGGTCGCCGCCACGCTGCGGCTGTCCGACCACATCGCCGACGGTCACACCGGGCTCAAGGCGCTCGCCCGGGCCGGCGGGGCCGACCCGGACGCGCTCGGCCGGCTCCTGCGCTACCTGGTCCAGCTCGGCCTCTACACCGAGCCCGAGCCGGGCACGTACGCGGTCACCCCGGCCGGCCGGATGCTCGCCACCGCCCATCCGTCGGGCCTGCGGGCCTGGCTGGACCTGGACGGGCCGGGCGGGCGGATGGACCTGGCGCTGGCCGGGCTGCTGCACGCGGTGCGCACCGGCGAACCCGGGTACGACCGGGTCCACGGCCGCTCCTTCTGGGACGACCTGGCCGCCGACCCGGACCGCGGTGACGCCTTCGACGCGCTGATGGCCGGCAAGTCCCGGCGCGTCGCCGCCGACCTGGCCGCCGTGGTGTCCTGGGACGGCACCCGGCACCTGGTCGACGTGGGCGGCGGTCGCGGCGCCACGATGATCGCCGTCCTGGGCGCCCACCCCGGTCTGCGCGGCACCGTGTTCGACCTGCCCGGACCGGCGGCCGGGGCGCGCGAAGCGGTGCGGGAGGCGGGCCTGGCCGGCCGGTGCGAGGTGGTCGCCGGCAGCTTCCTCGAAGCCGTGCCCGAGGGCGACACCCACCTGCTGTTCGACATCCTGCACGACTGGGACGACGCGACCGCCGCGGCGATCCTGCGCCGCTGCGCCGCGGTGAGCCGCCGGGTGCTCGTGGTGGAGGACATCCCGGCCGGCGAACCGGACCGGTGGTCGGTCGCCGCCGACCTGAAGATGCTCACGCTCTTCGCCGGCCGCCAGCGCACCGCCGCGCAACTGGCGGCGCTGGGGGCGGTGGCCGGCCTGCGGGCCGTGCATCCGGCCGCGCCGGTGGCGCTGCCGGGCGGGTTCGCCTACGTCGAGTTCCGGCCGGGCGCCGGGGAAGGGGGTACGCCGGCATGAGCGGCTCCGAGTCCGCCGGGCACGTCCTGGTCACCGGCGCCTCCCGGGGCATCGGTCGCGCTGTCGCGGTGCACCTGGCCGGTCTGGGCTACGACGTCACCGGCTGCTACCGGCGCGACGGCGAGGACGCCGAGGCGGCCGAGGCGGAGGTCGCCGCCCACGGTGCGCGCTGCCTGTTCCAGTCCTGCGACGTGTCCGACCCGGACGCCGTCGAGGACCTGGTGGCGCTCGCGGAGAAGAAGATCGGCCCGCTGACCGGGCTGGTCAACAACGCCGGCATCACCCGGGACGCCCCGGCCGTGCTCATGCGCGCCGACCAGTGGCGGGACGTGCTGGACGTCAACCTCACCGGCACCTGGAACCTGTGCCGCACGGTCGGGTTCCGCTTCCTCAAGCGGCGGGCCGGCGACATCGTCAACATCTCCTCGGTCGCCGGTGTCTACGGCAACGCCGGTCAGACCAACTACGCGGCGGCGAAGGCCGGCATCATCGGCCTGACCCGCTCGCTGGCCAAGGAGATGGCGCCCTACGGGTTGCGGGCCAACGTGGTCGCGCCCGGGTTCATCGACACCGACATGACCTCGGCGCTTGCGTCGAAGTCGCGCGCCAAGGCGCTCGCCGCCATCCCGCTGCGGCGCTTCGGTGTACCGGACGACGTGGCGCCGCTGGTGGCCTTCCTGCTGTCGCCCGCCGCGTCGTACATCACCGCCCAGGTCTTCCACGTCGACGGCGGGATCGTCCTGTGACGCCCGTGCCGTGCCCCACCGACCGTCGTACCAGGAGAGGAACAGTGTCATGTCGGACAAGCAAACCCACCTCGAGGAGCTGCGCGAGCTGGTCGCGGAGGTGCTCGAGGTCGAGCCGTCGGAGCTGACGGACACCGCCGACTTCCAGGACGAGTACGAGGCCGACTCGCTGCGGGCGATCGAGATGCTGGCGCGGATCGAGAAACGCTACAAGGTGGAGATCCCGCAGCGGGAGCTGGCCGGGATGGAGAACCTCAAGGCGGTGTACGAGATCACCGCCACCTACGCGGGCTGGGACAGCTAGTGCGATGAACCGTGTCGTCATCACCGGCGTCGGGCCGGTCTCCAACATCGGCATCGGGGCCCGTGCCTTCGAGCAGGGGCTGCGCGAGGGGCGCGTGGGCGTCGGGCCGATCCGCAGCTTCGACACCACCGGTTTCCCCCGCACCATGGCCGGTGAGGTCCGCGACTTCGTCCCGGCGGGACTGCTGCGCCGGCTCGACGTCCGGGCGTGGGGCCGCTCGTCCCTGTTCGCGGCCGCCGCGGCCCGGCTGGCGGTGCGCGACGCGGGCCTGGACGCGGCGCTCGACGCCGGTGCGCTCGCCCCGGACCGGGTCGGCGTGGTGGTCGGCACCACCAGCGGCGAGTCGAAGCTGACCGAGGAGTTCGGCCGGCGGGTGGTCGACGCCGGGTTCGCCGCCGTGGAGCCGGCGTTGCTCGCGGGGCTGCCGGCCGGGCGGCTGGCCTTCGCCGTGAACGAGGAGCTGGGTGTGACGGGTGAGTCGGTGACGCTGGCGACCGCCTGCTCGGCGAGCAACTACGCCATCGGCTACGCGTACGACGCGATCGCCGCCGGTGACGCCGAGGTGATGCTCACCGGCGGCGCCGACTCGGTGTGCCGGTGGGCGCACGCCGGGTTCGTGCGGCTCGGCGCCGTCGCCGAGACCGCCTGCGCGCCGTTCGACCTGAACCGCTCCGGCATGGTCACCGCGGAGGGCGGCGCGATGCTGGTGCTGGAGTCCGCCGACCACGCCGCCGCGCGGGGCGCCCGGCCCTACGCCGAGGTGCTCGGCTACGCGCTGAACTGCGACGCCAGCCACATGGTCGCGCCGAACGCGGCCACCATCGCCGCGTGCATGCGCCTGGCCTTCGACAACGCCGGGATCAGCCCGTCGGACGTGGACTACGTCTGCGCGCACGGCACCGGCACCGCTGCCAACGACGCCACCGAGGCGGAGGCGCTGTTCGAGGCGTTCGACGGGAAGGTGCCGCCGGTCAGCTCGATCAAGTCGATGCTCGGCCACACCATGGGCGCGGCGAGCGCGTTCGGCGCGATCGCGTCCGCCGTCGCCATCGCCAGGGGGTTCCTGCCCCCGACGGTGAACTGGGCGTCGCCGGACCCGGCCATGTCGTGGCTCGACCCGATCCCGAACCGGGCCCGCCCCGCGCCGGTACGGGTGGCCCAGAACAACGGCTTCGCGTTCGGCGGCAACAACGCCATCGTCCTGCTCGGGGCGCCGTCGTGACCGCGCTGACGATCGCCGGCTGGGGCGTCGTGGGCCCGGCCGCGGACAGCCCGGAGGCGCTCGCCACGGCGCTCGGCGCCGCGCCGCAGCCGGTGCCGGTCACCGGCATGTACGCCGACGAACTGCCGGACGCGCGGGCGCACGCCCTGGTCGGCTTCGACGTCAAGGCGCACCTGCGCCGCCGGGGCACCGCCTTCTTCGACCGCCGCACCTCGCTGACGGTGGTCGCCTGCGGCCGCGCCATCGAGGACGCCGGGCTGGTGGTGACCGACGACAACCGGGACCGGATCGGCATCGTCACCGGCACCACCGCCGGCAGCGTCAAGTCGAGCGTGGACTACGCGGCGGAGACGTTCACCCAGCAGCCGCCGTACCTGGTGAATCCGGCACTGTTCCCGAACACCGTGATGAACTGCGCGGCCGGTCAGTCGGCCATCTGGTACAAGCTGCACGGGCCGAACGCCACCGTCGCCGGAGGGCCGCTGGCCTTTCTGACCGGGCTGCGCTACAGCGCGAACCTGTTCCGCCGGGGCCGTGCCGACGTGCTGCTGGCCTCCACGGTGGAGGAGTTCACCCCGCACACCGCCTGGACCGTGCGGCGTACCGGCGGGACCGTCGCCGGGGAGGGCGGCGCCGCGTTCGTGTTGCGCCGCGATCCGGACGGGCCGGCCGACGGCGCCGTCCTCGCCGTGCGGGTCGGCTTCTGCCCGGCCGCGCAGTCCCGGCCCGCCGCGCTCTCCGCGCTCGTCCGGGCGACGCTGGCCGAGGCCGGCGTGGACGGCGCGGACGTGACCACAGTCGCCTGCGGCCGGCGTGGCGACGCGCCCGACGACGCCGAGGTCTGGTCGGCGGTGGACGACGGGCTCGGCGGGCGCTCGCCGGCCGAGCGGCTGCACGTCGACGACGTGGTCGGGGACTGCCAGGCGGCGACCGGGGCCTGGGAACTGGCCGCGGTGCTCGCCCGGCACCGCGCCGACCCGGGCCGCGACGGCGCGTACTCGCTGCTCGTGGCGCGGACGCCGGAGGGCGGCGTCGGCGCCGCGGTGGTCCGGGGCCGGAGCCGGCGATGATCCCACCGCGACTGCACGGCCTCACCGCCGACGACCGGGACGCCACGGCCGCCGACGGCGACGGCCCGGTCGCGGTGTTCGTGCACGGCATGGAGGACGACTGCCGGGGCTGGACCGCGCTCGCCCGCAGCCTCGGCCCGCAGTGGCGGACGCTGGCGATGTGCGTGCCCTGGCACGCCGGCAACGACTACTCCTGGCGGTACGCCGGGCGGCCGGGGGAGTGGGTGGCGGCCGGGCTGTCGAAGCTGCCCGCGCCACCGATAGTCCTGGTCGGGCACTCCTTCGGCGCCAACGCGATCCTGGAACTGCTGGCCACCAGCCCGCAGCCGCCGGCCCGATCGGCGGTGCTGACCACGCCGTTCTACCGGCCACACGACGCGCCGGTGACCTGGCGCGCGTTCGACAGGTCGCGGCGGATCTTCCAGCGCCAGATCAGCGACGGGCTGCGCTCGCGGCTGACCGCCCGCAAGACGTCCCTGGAACCCGACATCCTCGAATCGATGCTCGAACGGGCGTGGGAGCGCACCGGCCCGAGTGCGTTCCTGGCGGTCTTCGAGCAGTACCTGGCCAGCGGCCACCTGCCGGTGCAGACGGTGGAGATCCCGGTGCTGGTGGTCGGCGGTGAACGGGATCCCGGGCTCAACCGGGACCACCTGCGTGCGCTCACCGACCGGCTGCCGCTGGGCCTGCTCGCCTGCGAACCCGACTACGACCACTTCTGCCACCGGCGACACGCCCACCGGCTCGGCCGGTCGATCGACCGGTTCGCCCGGTACGGCACCGACGCGGAGAGGCCGGCCCGATGACACCGAAGAAACAGCCACGCGTGCACTTCTCCTTCCGCAGCCCGTTCAGCTGGCTGGCGATCACCGTCCTGCGCCGGCGGGTGCCGGACCTGGACGAGCGGGTCACCTTCGTGCCGTTCTGGAACCCGGACGCGGTCACCGAGGCGGCGCTGCGGGAGCGTGGCGCGGAACTGCACTACGCCCCGATGAGCAAGGCGAAGCACCTCTACATCCTGCACGACACCAAACGGCAGGCGGCCCGCGTCGGCGTGCCGATGCGCTGGCCGATCGACGACGACCCGTGGTGGGAGCTGCCGCACCTGGCCTGGCTCTGCGCCCGCCGCGCCGGCCGCGCCCGGCAGTTCTACGAGGCGGCGTGCGCGGCCCGCTGGGAGCGCGGCGAGGACATCTGCACCGTCGAGGCGGTCGAGCGCATCGCCCGGGAGGCCGGGCTCGACCCCGGACCGGCGGCCCGGGCCACCGACGACCCGCGGATCCGGGCCGAGGCGGTCGACTGCCTGGAACAGGCGTACCACGACGACATCTTCGGCATCCCGTACTTCCGGATCGGCCGGCACCGGTTCTGGGGCCTGGACCGGGTGGACGACTTCGTCGCCGAGCTGGAATACCCCACCCCGGTGCGGCGGCCCGCCCCGGCCGGCGCGGCCCGGCGGATCGGGGCGTACGACACCGACACGGCGGGAGGCTGCGGATGACCGCGAGCGCACGGGAGTCGGCGCGACTGTTCGACCCGTTCGACCCCGCCGTCCTGGCCGACCCGTATCCGGCCTACGCGCGGCTGCGCGACCACGACCCGGTCAGCTACCTGCCCGAGTACGACGTGTGGATGGTGACCCGGTACGACGACGTGGTCGCCATCGCCCGCGACCCGGCCCGCTTCTCCTCGAAGATCGGCATGAGCCCGGACTTCGCGGTCGCCGGTGGCCCGCAGACCGGCGTCAGCTACCGCATCGGCGCGCCGTCGGTACGGGTTCTGATCGCCACCGATCCACCCGAGCACCAGATCTTCCGGCGCGCCGTGGCCGGCGCCTTCACCCCCGCCTCGGTGACCGCGGCGACGCCCCGGATCCGCGCGCTGGCCCGCGAGCGCGTACGGGTGCTGCGGGAACGCAGCGAGGCCGGGTGCGGCGACTTCTTCACCGACCTGGCGGAGCCGCTGCCGGTGCTCGTGCTCGCCGACCTGCTCGGCGTGCCGGCGGACATGCACGAGGAGTTCCGGGACTGGTCCACAGTCATCACCAAGGATCTCGACCAGGCGTCCGGGCCGCCCCGGGTGGGCCGGGGAATCGAGATGTTCCGCTACTTCAGCCGTCAGCTGCGCCGCGCCACGCCGGGCCGGGCCAACCTGTTCGACGCGATCGCCACCGCCCGCGCCGCCGGGGTGTCCGAGCAGGAGCTGCTGGCGTTCTGCGCGTTCCTGCTCGTCGCCGGCATCGAGACCACCACGAACCTGCTGACCAACCTGATGGCCGCGCTGCTGCGTTTCCCCGGGTTGCAGGACCGCATCCGCGACGATCCAGGCCTGGTGCCGACCGCCGTGGACGAGGCGATCCGCTACGACACCCCGGTCCAGGCGCTGTGGCGGGGCACCCGCGAGCCGGTGGAGCTGCACGGCCGTACGCTGCCCGCCGACGCCCGGGTGCTGCTGGTCTGGGGCGCGGCAAACCGCGACGGCCGCCGGTTCGACCAGCCGGACGAGTTCCGGCCGGACCGCCGCCCCAACGACCACGTCGGCTTCGGCGCGGGCCCGCACTTCTGCCTCGGCGCGCGGCTGGCCACCGCCGAGGTCGCGGCGGTGCTGCACGAGCTGTTCGCCGCCGCGATCCGGGTGGAGCCGGCCGGGGAGCCGGTACTGACCCGCAGCCTGGTGCTGCGCGGCCGTACCAGCCTGCCGGTGCGGTTGGTGCCCCGGTGACCCCGCCCGACCGCGACCCGGTCGTCGTCGAGGCGGTCCGCACCCCGATCGGCCGCCGCCGGGGCGCGCTCAGCGGCGTCCACGCCGCGGTCCTGCTGCGCCACGTACTGCTGGCCGTGCTGGAGCGCACCGGCGTCGCGCCCGCAGACGTCGACCAGATCATCGGCGGCTGCGTGACCCAGGTCGGCGAGCAGGGCCTCAACGTGACCCGCAACGCGTGGCTGTCGACCGGCCTGGACCACCGGGTCGCGGCGACCACCGTGGACGTGAGCTGCGGCTCGGCCCAGCAGGCCAACCACCTGGTGGCCGCGCTCATCCACGCCGGGGCCATCGACGTCGGCATCGCCTGCGGGGTGGAGTCGATGAGCCGGGTGCCGGTGGGCAGCAACTTCACCGGCGCGGCCGACTTCCGCACCGAGGACTACCCGTGGGACGACCCGCCCCGGCTCCAGTTCGGCGGGGCCGAGCGGATCGCCGCGCGGCAGGGACTCACCCGTGACCAGCTGGACGCGTACGGCCTGCGCTCGCAGCGCCGGGCCGCCGCGGCCTGGGCCGCCGGGCACTTCGACCGTGAGGTCGTGCCGGTGCCGGTGCCCGGCGGCCCACCGGTGGCCGTCGACGAAGGGCTGCGCGCCTCCACCCCGGAAGGGCTGGCCGCGCTGCGCCCCACAGTCGACGGCGGCCTGCACACCGCCGGCACCACCTCGCAGGTCTCCGACGGCGCCGCAGCGGTGCTGTGGATGTCGGCCGGCCGGGCCCGGGCGCTCGGCCTGCCGGCCCGCGCCCGGCTGACCCACCAGGTGGTGACCGGCGCCGACCCGTACTACCTGCTCGACGGCCCGGTGGAGGCCACCGGCCGGATCCTCGCCCGGGCCGGCACGAGCCTCGGCGACATCGACAGGTACGAGGTCAACGAGGCGTTCGCCGCCGTGGTGCTGTCCTGGGCCGGGCGCCTCGGCGCGGACCTGGACCGGGTCAACGTCAACGGCGGGGCCATCGCGCTCGGGCATCCGATGGGCGCCACCGGCGCACGGCTGATCACCACCGCGCTGCACGAGCTGGAGCGGACCGGCACGGAGTTGGCCCTGATCACCATGTGCTGCGGCGGCTCGCAGGGCACCGCCTCGATCCTGCAGCGCTGCTGACGGGCACGCACGTACCCGGCCGGGCCGCAGTGGAGGGAGCACCAGATGCGGATGGGAGTGTTCGCCGGCGACTTCACCGGTCCCGGCGGTACGGCGGCGCTGGGCGAGCGGCTGGCCGCGTTCGCCGTACGGGCCGAGCGGGCCGGCGCGGCGAGCCTCTGGCTCAACGACCACCTCTTCCAGATCCCCATGTTCGGCGGCGAGGACGACCCGGTGCCGGAGTCCTGGACGGCGCTGGCGTTCGTCGCGGCCCGGACCAGCCGGATCGAGCTGGGCACGCTCACCACCTCGGCGACGTACCG
Source organism: Micromonospora sp. WMMB482 (assembly GCF_019038635.1). Taxonomy (NCBI): domain Bacteria; kingdom Bacillati; phylum Actinomycetota; class Actinomycetes; order Micromonosporales; family Micromonosporaceae; genus Micromonospora; species Micromonospora sp. WMMB482. Next base: position 5,102,268 of record NZ_JAHOPD010000020.1, read on the forward strand.
GCACCCGGGCGTGCTGCTCAAGACCGTCGCCACGCTGGACGTGCTCAGCGGCGGGCGGGCCTGGCTCGGCATCGGGCCGCCCTGGCACGAGCGGGAGCAGCGGGACATGGGCATCCCGGTCGGCTCGTGGCCGGAGCGCTTCGCCCGGCTGGAGGAGATCCTGCGGCTGACCCGGCAGGTGTGGGACGGCGACACCACTCCGTTCGCCGGGGAGCACTACCGGCTCGACCGGCCCCGGCTGTGCCCGCCGCCGCTGCGCCGCCCGCCGATCCTGGTCGGCGGCGCGCACGAGCGGCGGGTGCTGCGGCTCGTCGCCCGCTACGCCGACGCCTGCAACCTGTTCGAGGCGGGCGGGCTGCCGATGCTGCGGCTCAAGCTGGACCTGCTGCGGCGCAACTGCGAGCAGGCCGGCCGCCCCTATGACGACATCCTGCGGACCACGTTCGGCGCGCTGCGCGCCGAGGACGTGGCCGACCCGCGGGCGGCGCACCGGCGGTTCCAGGACCTCGCGGAACTCGGCGTCGACCTGGCCGTCGTGGACCTGGGCGCGGAGGCCGACGAGCGCCGGTTCGAGCTGTTCGCGGCGCTGGCCGAGGCGGTCGCGCCGCTCGGCCGCACCCAGCCGGCCGCTGTGCCGGCGCACATCGTTGTTCCGGCCGTACCGGCGTTGGCAGACTGACCCGGCGACGGCCGATCCGCACGCGTGTCGAATGTGGAGGAACGTCAAATGACCTCGACCACCCCCGTGACGATCGACGCCCTCAAGGCGGCCCGGGAACTGGCGCCGACGATCGCGGACCGGGCCGCCGAAGGCGAACGCCTCGGCTGCGTACCCCCCGATCTGCTGGACCGGATCTCCCGGGCCGGGCTGATCGACCTGATGCTGCCGCAGTCGTTCGGCGGCCTCGAACTCGACCCGATGGCAGTGGTGGACGTCATCACCGAGCTGTCCCGCGCGGACGGCTCGGTCGGCTTCACCATCCTCAGCCTCAACGCCACGTTCTTCGTCGCCTGGCTGGAGCCGGACGTCGCCCGCTCGGTGCTCGCCGACCGGCCGCGCGCCATCGCCACCGTGTTCGCGCCCCTGGGCAAGGCGACGCCGGATCCCGGCGGCGGGCTTGTCGTGGACGGCCGCTGGCCGTTCAACAGCGGCTGCCGCAACGCCTCCTGGTTCGCCAACGGCGTGATGGTGATGGACGGCGACAAGCCGGCCGTCGTCCCGCCCGGGCGTCCCGACTGGCGGCTGGTCTTCGTCCCGGCCGCGGACGTCGAGGTGCTCGACACCTGGGACGTCGCCGGGTTGCGCGGCACCGGCAGCAACGACGTGCGCATGGCCGGCGTACGCGTGCCGCCGGAGTACACCGCGAACCCGATCTTCGAGTCGGCCAAGCTGGACGGGACGATCTTCCGCTGGTCCTTCTTCGCGCTCATGGGCGTGCTGTTCGCCGGGTTCCCGCTGGGCATCGCCCGGCGCGCGATCGACGAGTTCGTCACCGTGGCCCCGCACAAGTCGCGGGGCAGCCGCCCGCTGGCCGAGGAGCAGTCGGTCCAGCTGACCGTCGCCCGGGCCGAGGGGCAGCTGCGCTCCGCGCACGCGTTCGTGCAGGACACGCTGGGCCGGGCGTGGGACCGTACGCTCGCCGGCGACGAGATGACCATGGACGACCGGGTCGCGGTGCGGCTGGCCACCGGCAACGCCATGCGCGCCGGGACCGCCGCCGTCGACTCGATCTTCCGGCTGGCCGGGGGCAGCGCCCTCTACAACCGGTCGCCGCTGCAACGGTGCTGGCGCGACATCAACGCCGGCAGTCACCACGGCTACTTCTCCGAGTACCACGAGACCCGCGTGGGCCGGGCGCTGCTCGGCGTGCCGGTGCCGGACCCATGGATGATGTGACGACGGACGGGCGCCGGCCGTGGACCGGCCGGTGGATCTGGTGCCAGGAGACCGGCATCCGCCGCACCGGCGAGTTCCAGAGCATCCCGGTGGTCGACGAGCGGGTCCACGACCGGCGGGTGCTGTTCCGGCGCGAGTTCACGCTCGACCGGGTGCCCGGGCGGGCGCCGATGCGGATCACCGCGGACTCCCGGTACGTGCTGTGGGTCAACGGGGTGGAACTGGCCCGCGGCCCGGCCCGCAGCCATCCCCGCCGCCTGCTCCACGACACCGTCGACGTGGCCGCGGCGCTGCGTCCCGGCGTCAACGTCGTCGGGGTGCTGGTGCGCTTCTACGGCGAGCCGACCGCCTGGTGGATGCCGGCGGTGCCGACGTTCAGCCACGGCGCCGGGGTGCTCGTCGCCGAGGTCGACCTGCCCGGCGGCGTCCTCGGCACCGACCGGACCTGGCGCTGCCGGGTGAGTGACGCGTGGACGCGCCAGCGCCCGTCCGGTCTCGGCCAGGCCCGCCCGGAGGTGCTCGACGGCCGCCGGCTCGACCCGGACTGGCTGCGGCCGGGCCACCCGGACGAAGGCTGGTCGGCGCCCCGCGTGGTCACCGCGCTGCACCTCGGGGGCATCGGCCGGTCGGTCCCGCCCACCGACCCGTACGGGCCGATGCCGCCGCGTGTCACCGCGCCGCCGGCCGTGACGCCGAGGATCCCGGCCGCGCTGCGGCGGCACCGGCCCGGCACGCCCGGTGAGCCGGTGACGCTGCCGCTGACGGTCGACCTGGACGCCGGATCGCCGGAGGTCGTCACCGCCGACTTCGGCCGCGTCGTCGCCGGCACGCTCGCGCTGCGGCTGACCGGCCCGGCCGGCGTGGTGGCCGACGGCTCGCTCGGCGAACGCCTGGACGGCGAGGGCGCGCCGTCGCCGCCGAGCGCCGCGTTCTCCTACACGCTGCGCGGACACGCCGACACGTTCGAGACCGCCGACCCGGGCGGCGGCCGGTACGCCGTGCTGCGCCTGACCGGCTCCGGCCGGGTCACGGTGGACGCCGTCACGGTGCACGAACGGCTGCGCCCACGGCCGCCCGGCCCGTTCTTCACGTGCAGCGACCCGCTGCTGGACGAGATCCACCGGGTCGGCCTGCGGACCGTCGACCTGACCGCGCAGGACGCGTACATCGACTGCCCGACCCGGGAGCAGCGCGCCTGGACCGGTGACTCGGTGGTGCACCAGGCCGTCGACCTGGTCACCAACCCGGACTGGCGGCTGGCCCGCTGGCATCCGCGCCTGGCCGCCGTTCCCGGCCCGGACGGGCTGCTGCCGATGGCGGTGGCCTGCGATTTCGAGCACCGCGCCACCACCACCATCCCGGACTGGTCGCTGCACTGGATCCGGTCGGTGCGCAACCTGTGGTGGTGGGCCGGCGACCGGGACGAGGTCGCCGCGCTGCTGCCGGTGGCCGAGGGCGTGCTGCGCTGGTTCGCCGAGTTCGCCCGCGACGGGCTGCTCACCGACGTCACCGGCTGGGTGCTGCTGGACTGGGCCAGCGTGCAGGGCCGTGGCGCGGGGGCGGTGCTGAACGGGCTGTGGGGACGTGCGCTGACCGACTTCGCCGAGATGGCCGCGTGGCTCGGCGACCACGGCCGGGCCCGCTGGGCGCGCGCGCGGCACCGCCGTCTCGCCGAGGCGTACCGGATCTTCTTCGACCCCGCGCGCGGCGGCTACCGGGACTGGGCGCGCGACGGCCTGGCCGGTCCGGGCCTCAGCGACCACGCCGCCGCGGCTGCAGTCGTCGGCGGCCTCGTCCCGGCCTCGTCGCGGGCCGCGGTGCTGCGGTTCCTGCTGGCGCGGGAGGACCGCGTGACCAGTGCCTGGTCCTTCGGCGTCATGCCGCTGCGGGCCGCGATGGGCCCGCCGCAGCCGGACTGGGACGTGGACCGCGAGGTGGTCGCGGCACAACCGTTCTTCCGGTACGTGGTGCACGACGCGGTCGCCGCGCTCGGCGGCGCGGAGCACGTGGCCCGGCTGTGCCGGGACTGGCGGGCGCTGCTGACGGAGGAGTCGGACACCTGGCCGGAGACCTGGTCGGGCGGCTCGCTCTGCCACGGCTGGTCCGCCACGCCGAGCCGGGACCTGCCGCTGTACACGCTCGGCGCGGGCCCGGCGGCACCCGGCTTCGCCCGGGCCCGGGTCGCGCCGCGCCTGGGTGACCTGGACTGGGCGCGCGGGGCGGTGCCGACGCCGCACGGCCCGCTCACGGTCGACGTGGGCACGGAGGTGACGGTGGAATCCCCGGTGCCGGTGGAGATCGACGTGGGCGGCGTCCGGCACCACCGGCCGCCCGGCCGCTGGACGGTTTCGGCGGGACGGGAACACGACCCGAACCGCCCCGGCGCCGCGGTGACGGCATGACCGGCGAACCGGCGGGCGCGCGGACGAACGGCACCCGGCTGAGCGTCGCCAACGGGCGGCGGCCGGCCACCGAGGCCGCCCCGGCCGCGCCCCCTGTCCCCGTGGAGCGGGTCGACGCGCTGCTGTCCGCCGTCGCCGACCTGGTCGGACCGCGCGCCGACCCGCTCGGCGACGCGCTCGCCGCGGTGCTCGACGCGGCCCGCGACCTCGTCGAGGTGGCGGCCCGGTGGCCGGCCGGCTCCACCCCGGGGGCCGAGTCGCACGAGCGCCTCCGGCAGGCCCACGGCAGCGCCCGCGCCGCGTGCAGCGTCTGCTGGTACGCGGTCGTCGAGGTGGGCGACCAGGTCCGCCGCGCGGACCGTGGCCGTTCGACTCAGTAGCCGGGCGGGGCCACGTAGCCGCCGGTCAGCTCGTGCACCGCCGCGGCGAAGGCCAGCGTGCCCCGGTCACCCCAGCGCGGCCCGATCACCTGCACCCCGACCGGCAGCCCGGCCGCGGTACGGCCCACCGGCACGGCGGTGGCGGGCAGCCGGGCCAGGCTCGCCAGGCTCGCCCACACCAGCTGCCCGGCGTACGGCGCCGCCCGGCCGTCCACGGTGAGCTGCCGGGCCAGCGGGGGAGCGTCGGTCTGGTGCGGATACGCCGGAAGCGGCGCGGACGGCGTGATCACCAGGTCCACCCGCTCGAAGACCGCCTGCCACGCGGCTGCCGACCGCGCCTGCCGCTCGGCGCTGCGGTGCCAGGCCCGGTACGGCTGGGCGAGGCCCCGGGCGAGGCGCACCACCGGGCGGTCGTCGTCGGGGCGCGCCCGCCGGGCGATCCGGGCCAGCTTGGCGAAGTCGGCGTCGGAGAAGTCGGTGCTGAGCACCCCCAGCAGCAGTTCCAGGTAGATCTCGTAGCACTCGTAGAACGGCCGGGGCGGCCGGAGCCGGTCCTCGACCAGCGCGCCCGCGCCGGCCAGGCGCGCCACGAACTCCCGGAGCACCCGCAGCGTCTCCCGGTCGGTGCGCATCAGCGGGTTGTCCAGCCAGACCGCGATCCGGCAGCCGCTGATCCGCCGCGTCGCCGGGGGCGCCGGGGGCAGCGTCCCGCCCGGTACGCCGCCCGCGTCGTCGCCCACCAGCACGCCCAGCGCCAGGTCGAGGTCGGCCGGGTGCCGGGCCATCGGGCCGACCGCGCCCAGCGGCGACGTGCCGAGCGTGCCGGGTGGCCCGGGGATGTGCCCCCGAGTCGGCACCGCCGAGAAGGTCGGCAGGTGCCCGTACACGCCGCAGAAGTGGCTCGGCAGCCGGATCGACCCGGCGATGTCGCTGCCCAGCTCCAGCGGGGTGAGCCCGGCCGCGAGCGCGGCGGCGGAGCCGCCCGAGGAACCGCCCGCGGTGCGCCCGGGATCCCACGGGTTGCGGGTCAGCCCGTACACCGGGTTGTCGGTCTGGAAGTCGCCCGCGTACGGCGGCACGTTGGTCTTGCCCACCACGACGGCGCCGGCGGCGCGCAGCCGGGCGACCGCCTCGGCGTCGCGGTCCGGCCGGTGCCCGGCCAGCTCGGGCGCACCGGCGGTGGTCACCAGCCCGGCGGTCTCGAACACGTCCTTCACCGTCATCGGCAGGCCGTGCAGCGGACCGCGGGACTCCCCGGCGGCGCGTGCCCGATCGGCGGCGGCCGCCGCGGCGAGCGCCCGGTCCCGGTCCACCGCCACCACCGCGTTGACCGGCGGGTTGAGCCGCTCGATCCGGTCCAGGTGGGCCCGGACCAGGTCGGCGCTGGACACGGCGCCGGCGTCGAGGGCGCGCAGCAACGCGGTCGCGCTCACCGTGGCCAGGTCCTCCATCGCACCTCCCGGCCGCACCCGCGCCGACTGCGCCGGCCGCACGGGCTGGGTACGGTCGTGGCACCGTACCGCCCGGCCGGTCGACTGCGGACCGGTCGCAGTTGCGCGGCGTCCTGAACGCTTGTGCGGCGGCGGCGCGGCGGGCGACGCTGCCGGGGACACCGCGAGCGTGCTCCGGGCGGGCAACGGGCCTCGTTACGGGGCGGCCGCCGCAGCGTCCACGCGTGCATCCGTGGCGATCGTCGCCTGCCCACAGGGGAGACTGGCATGACTTCCGCTCCGACCAGGTCGACCACCTCGAAGACTCCACCGGGGTCGAACGCGCCGCGGTTCGTGCAGACCGCGTCGTTCGTCCGGGGTCCGATCGACTACCTCGACCAGAACCACCGCAAGTACGGCGACATCTTCACGGTGTCGCTGATCGGCATGCCGCCGATCGTGTACGTCGCCAACCCGGACCTCGCCCGCCAGGTGTTCGCCACCGACCGCAGCGTCGGCAACGCCGGCCGTACCCGGCAGGACTTCCTGCAGCGGATGGTGGGCGACTACTCGATCCTGGTGCTCGACGGCGACGAGTGGCTGCGGCAGCGCAAGATGATCGGGTCGGCGTTCCACACCCGCTACCTGCAGAGCTACCAGGAGGAGATCCGCCGCATCGCGGTCGAGTCGGTCGCCACCTGGCCGGTCGGCACCCCGTTCCCGGTCCGGCCCAAGATGCAGACCATCGCGCTGGACGTGCTCCTGCGCGTCGTGTTCGGCATCCGCGACCTCGAACGGGTCGCCCAGCTGCGGGAGATGCTGCCCCGGCTGACCGCGTCGGCGTCCAGCATGGAGACGCTGGCGTTCGTGCTGTCCCGCTCGGCGTGGGCCGGCATCGAGCCGATCTTCCGCAAGATCCCGGGCAGCGCGGCGGCCCGGTTCACCCAGGCGCGCGCGGACTGCGACGCGATCCTCTACGACGAGATCCGGCGGCGCCGGGCCGAGCCGGACAACGCCGAGCGCAAGGACATCATGTCCCAGCTGCTGCGCGCCGCGGACGACGAGGGCACGCCGATGACCGACCTGGAGCTGCGCGACGCGCTCATGACGTTGCTGGAGGCGGGATACGAGACGACCGCCGCGGCGATGGCCTGGGTCTTCGAGCGGCTCGTCCGTCACCCCGACGTCTACCGGCGGCTGCTGGAGGAGACCAAGGACGGCGACGAGACGTACCTGGAGGCCGTCATCAAGGAGACGATGCGGACCCGGCCGATCGTGCCGGTGATGCCGCGGGCGCTGTCCGGCCCGCTGGAGATCGGCGGCTACACGGTGCCGGGCGGCTGGTGGGTCGCGCCGTCGGTGCCGCTGCTGCACGGCCGGGAGGAGTCGTTCGAGTCGCCGGAGGAGTTCCGGCCGGACCGCTTCCTCGGCGAGGACGTGCCGAAGTCGGCGTTCCTGCCGTTCGGCGGCGGCCGGCGGCACTGCCTGGGCGCACAGTTCGCCATGATCGAGATGAAGGCGGTCATCCCCGAGGTGATCAAGCGGATGGACCTGCGCCGGCCGGACGGCGCCGGACCGGAGGCGCAGAAGACGTCGCACGTGCTGCTCACCCCGTCCGAGGGGGCGACCGTCGTGGCCGAGCCGCGTAAGCAGGCGGCGAGCGCCTGAGGCGTACCGATCGACCGGGCCGGCCTTCGACGAGGGCCGGCCCGTCCCGTGTCGGCGGTCGGCCCGGGAACGCGCCCGACGGCCCGGGAGCGCCTGACGGCGCGACCGTGCGCCCGGCGGTGCGGCCGGCGGCTCAGCGGCCGGCGGCTCAGCGGCCGGCGGCTCAGCGGCCGGCGGCGGAGACCAGGCGGCGCAGCGGCGCGTCCGGGTCGGCCAGGACGCGCCCGGCCAGCTCCGCGTAGCGGCGGACGAAGTCCTGCGCCCAGGCCGGCTCGAACTGGTCCTCGGCGTAGGACAGCCGGGCGTCGAACCGGTCGGCGCGGGGGATGACGGTCAGGCTCAGGCCGAAGCGGCTCAGCCCCTGGCTCGGCCGGAACGTGTCGATCTCCAGCCCGTTGCGCACCGCCGTCGGCGACCAGGAGTCCGGCGCCCGGTCCGGCAGCATCTGGAAGACCACGTCGTTGACCCGGCCGCCGGCCTCGCGCAGTGCCGGCACCGGCACCGTCTGGTAGGGCACGCCCTGGTGTACGACGGCGTCCAGGACGGTACGACGGGTCGCGGCGAGCAGGTCGCGGAACGAGCCGCCGTCGGCCAGCCGGGTGCGCAGCACCAGCATGTTGGCGAAGAAGCCGACGGTCAGTTGCACCTCCGGCCGGGTGCGGTTGGCGAACAGCGAGGCCACCGCCAGATCGTCGGCGCCGGTCTCGGTGTGCAGCAGCAGGTAGTAGAGGCCCAGCATCACCGGGAACAGCGTGGTCCGCTCGCCCTTGGCGAACGCGCGCAGCGCCGCCGCGTCCGCGTCGCCGAACTCGTGCAGCGCCAGCCCGGGGCGCGGCGCGCCCTGACCGGGGCGCCGCGCGGGCAGGTCGGGCACCCGCATCCCGTCGAGCTTGGCGGCCCAGTAGTCGTGGTCGGCGCGCATCTGCCCGGAGGCGCTCTGCTCGTGCTGCCAGGCGGAGAACTGCCGGTACTGCCACCCGACCGGCGCCGGTGGCGCGCCGTCACCGAGCAGCGCGATCACGTCGTTGATCAGCACCCCGCAGGACCAGGCGTCGGAGACCAGGTGGTGCATGTTGGCGCAGAGCACGTGGTCGTCGGCGCCGATCCGCCAGGCGTGCCAGCGCACCGGGGCCTGCTCGACGCCGATCGGGGCGCGCAGCTCGTCGGCGTACTGCCGCTGGACCTCCGCCTCCGCGCCGGCCGGCAGCTCGGTCCACTCGACCCGGGTCGGGCCGGGCTCGTGGACGCGCTGCACCAGGTCGCGCCCGCGCCGGTGCAGCGTGGTGCGCAGCGACTCGTGCCTTCGCATCAGGATGTCGACGGTGTCGGCCAGCTTGCCGGGGTCGAGCGGCCCGCGGATGCGGAAGCCGGCCGGGCAGTTGACCGACGCCGTCTCGGCTCGGTAGTGCGCCAGGAACCACATCAGCCGCTGACCGATGGAGGCCGGGATCTCCGTGTACGACATGGCGAGGAGTCTATGGGCGTATCTGCTATCTGCGCTCTACTGCCGGTCCGGACACTCGTGGTAGTCCTAACCCATGTCTGAGGATGCGATCGAACACCGGACCCGGGTCATCGTCGTCGGCGCCGGCTACGCCGGGCTCACCGCGGCGCTCTTCCTGGCCTGGCGCGGTGTGCCGGTGACCCTCGTCGAACGCCATCCGAGCACGTCGGTGCAGCCGAAGGCCTTCGGCATCGTGCACCGCAGCATGGAGCTGCTGCGCCAGATCCCCGGCCTGGAGGAGAAGATCCTCGCCGCCGACGTCATCGACTTCGTCAACGAGGCCCACATCACCATCGCCACCGACATGAAGGACCCGAACCCGGAGGTCCTCCTGGCCGGCAACGACGACACCATGTCCCGGCTGATCCGGCTGACCCCGGCCGGCTTCGGCGCCCTGCCGCAGTCCAAGATCGAGGCGATCCTGCGCCGCACCGCCGAGGAGCTCGGCGGCGACCTGCGCTTCTCCACCCGGTTGGAGTCCTTCGACGAGGACGACGACGGCGTGGTGGCCACCCTCGTCGACCTGCCCACCGGGCGCCGCTACCGGGTGGCCGCCGACTACCTGGTGGCCGCCGACGGCTGGCAGGCGCCGGTCCGCGAATGGCTGGAGCTGCCCACGCACGGCGTCGGCGAGCTGTGGCGGTGCCGGACCATCCTCTTCGACGCCGACCTGACCGAGCTGCTGGCCGGGCGCAAGGCGCTGCTGACGTACTTCAAGAACGACGAGTTCACCGGCCTGTACGCGTACCTGGAGAACGCCCGCGAGGTGTTCGGCGTCTCCGGCGCCCACCTGCTCGGCATCAACTACTTCATCGAGCGCGGCGAGAGCGACGACGACTTCACCGACGAGCGCTGCGTGGAACTGGTCCGCAAGGCCATGGTGGAGCCGGACCTGGAGGTGACCATCACCGACCAGTCCACGTTCGTCATCGCCCACCGGGTCGCCGACCGGATGCGCGAGGGCCGGGTGTTCCTGGCCGGCGACAGCGCGCACGTCATGCCGCAGACCGGCGGCCTGGGCGGCGCCACGGCGATCCAGGACGGCTACGACATCGCCTGGCGCATCGCCGCCGTCGTCGCCGGATACGCCGGGCCGAACCTGCTCACCGGCTACGACGTCGAGCGGCGGCCGGTGGGGGAGTCGACCGCCAACCGGCAGCTGCACCGCCTCTCCGAACGGATGGCGCCGCAGCTCAAGACGTTGCAGTTCGCCGAGGAGGTGAGCCCGGTCTGGGAGCACCTGGGCTACCGGGTCCACTCGCCGTTCGTCAGCACCGAGCCCGACGACGACGGCGACCTGCTGGAGGATCCGGAGCTGGCGCAGGCCCGGCCGGGCAGCCGCGCACCGCACGTGCCGGTCCGGCACGGCGACCGGGAGATCTCGCTGCTCGACCTGTTCGGCCGCGACCACGTGCTGCTGCTCGGCTCGCCCGGCACGCCGTGGCGGGCCGCCTCCGAGAAGCAGGCCGCCGCGCTGGGCGTGCCACTGCCGGTGTACGCCTTCGGCGCCGACCTGACCGACCACACCGGCGAGGCGGCACGCCGCTACGACCTCGGCCCGGACACCGCCGTCCTGGTCCGGCCGGACGGCTACGTGGTGTGGCGGGCGGTGTCGCGGCCCGACGACCCGGAACGGGCGCTGCGCGACGCCCTCACCACCGTCCTCGGCCGCGCTCCCGAGCCGGTCGAGCCGCCGCAGTGGTCCGAGCCGGCGCTGCGGCGTACCGCGATCCGGTTCTTCTCCAACATCCGCCGCTGACGTGAGCCGGATCGCCGTCGTCGGGGCCGGCATGGCGGGCCTGGCCGCCGCGTTGTTCTGCGCCCGCCGGGGCCACGAGGTGACGCTGCTGGAACGCGACGCCGCCGCGCCGCCGGACGGCGCGGGCGCGGACCGGTGGTTCACCGACTGGCACCGGCCGGGCCTGCCGCAGGGACGGCACTCGCACAAGTTCCTGGCCCGGTCGTGCCGGGTGCTGGCCGAGGAGGCGCCGGACGTCCTGGACGACCTCGTCGCGGCCGGCGCGGTGCGGGTGCCGGTCAGCCGCCTGCACACCGGGCCGCCGCCGGCCGACGAGTTCGCGCTCGCCGCCCGGCGGCTGATGCACGAGGCGGTGCTGCGCCGCGCCGTCGGACGCGAACCGACCGTACGTCTGCGGCCCGGTGCGGCCGCCCGCGCGCTGGTCACCGGGCGCCCGGACGGCGGCGTGCCGACGGTGGACGGCGTCCGGCTCGACTCCGGCGAGGTGGTGTCAGCCGATCTCGTCGTGGACGCCGCCGGACGGCACGCCCGGCTGCTCGACTCGATCGACGTGCGCCGCCCGCCCGCGCTGGTGCATCCGTGCGGCTTCGTCTACCTGACCCGGCACTACCGGCTGCGGCCCGGCGCCGAGCTGCCACCGCTGGACCGGCCGCTCGCGATGAGCCTCGGGTACGCCGCCACGCTCGCGTTCCCGGCCGACAACGGCACCTTCTCGCTGTCGGTGACGCTGTCCGACCAGGACGAGCTGCGTCACGCGCTGCGCCGCCCGGCCACGTGGGACCGGTTCATCGCCGCGGTGCCGCACACCCACCGGTGGGCCCGCCGGGGCGTACCGGTGGGGCCGGTGCGCACCATGTCCGGCATCGCCAACCGCTGGCAGCGGATGCACGACGACGACGGGCCGGCGCTGGCCGGGCTGGTCCTGCTCGGCGACGCCGCGCTCCAGACCAACCCGACGTACGGCCGGGGCGTCTCGATCGCGTTCCTGCACGCCCAGCAGCTCGCCCGCACCCTGGACACGGCCGGTGACCCGGGCTCGGTGGCGTTCACCGACGCGTTCGAGGCGTGGACCGCCCGCAACCTCGGCGTGTGGTACCGCACGCAGGTCACCGCCGACACCGCCGGCCTGCGGCGGATGGCGGCCGGGCTGCGCGGCCAGCCGCCGCCGGTGTCCGACGACCCGTTCGCCCGCTTCATGGCCGGCATGGAGGTGCTGGCCGGGCGGGACGAGGTCGTCGCCCGCGCGCTCGGCCGGATGGCGCACCTGCTCATCACACCCGCCCAGCTGCTCGGCGACCGCGACGTGGTGCGCCGGGTGACCGGTTTCCTCGACGGCCGGACCGTCACCGACGACGCCGTCGAGGGACCGGCCCGGCGGGAGTTCGAGGCGATCGTCGCCGCCTGAGCCGCGACCGGACGGCACCTTCGGAGGCCACCATGGACGCACGACCCGCCCGGACCGACGCTCCCGCCCGCTGCCCGGTGACCGGCGCCGCGGGCTTCGAGCCGTTCGGCCCCGCCTACAACGCCGAAGCCGGGGCGAGTCTCGCCGAGGCGCGCGCCGAGCAGCCGGTCTTCCACCACCCCGGCCTCGACTACTGGATCGTCACGAGGTACCGGGACGTGCGTGCAGTGTTCGGCGACCCGGACACGTTCTCGGCGGCCAACGCGATGGACCCGTACCGCCCGCTGTCCCGCCCCGCCCTGCGCGAGCTGGTCCGGCGGCGGTTCACCGGCGGCCCGGTGCTGGCAAACGAGGACGAGCCGGTGCACCTGCGGCGGCGGCGCCGGCTCGCCAGGCCGTTCACCCGGCGCCGGGTGCAGCGGCTGGAACCGCGGGTGCGCGCGCTCGTCGGCGAGCGGATCGACGCGTTCGCCGGCCGGGGCCACGCCGACCTGGTGGCCGAGCTGCTGTGGGAGGTGCCCGCCCTGGTCGTCGCCGTCTTCATGGGCGTACCGGACGAGGATCTGGCCGAGGTGCGCGGCTACTCGGTGTCCCAGGCCGTGTTCAACTGGGGGCTGCCCACCGACGACGAGCAGGTGGCCGCGTGCGAGGTGATGGGCCGGTACTGGCAGTACGCCGCCCGCCTGGTGAGCGGGCTCAAGGAGACCGAGAGCAGGGGTGCCGGCTGGATCGCCCACGCGGTCCGCGCCCAGGCCCGCAACCCGGAGCTGTTCAGCGACTCGTACCTGCAGTCGCTGGTGCTCAACGGCACCACCGCGGCGCACGAGACCACGGCGTCCGGCGCGGCCAACGCGGTGCGGACGCTGCTGGAGACGCCGGGCGCGTGGTCGGCGCTGTGCGCCGACCCGGCCGGCATCCCGGCCGCGGTGGAGGAGTGCCTGCGGCTGCGTCCCCCCGTCGTCGCCTGGCGGCGCCGGGTGGTCCGCGACACCGTCCTGGGTGGCGTGCCGCTGGCCGCCGGGGCCCGGCTGCTGCTGGTGACGGCGTCGGCCAACCGGGACGCCGAGATGTTCGCCGACCCGGACACGTTCGATCCGGCCCGGCGCGGCGTGCGCCGGCACCTGGCGTTCGGCGACGGCAACCACGCCTGCCTCGGGGCGCACCTGGCCCGGCTGCAACTGCGCGTCGTCCTGGAGGAACTGACCCGCCGCCTGCCCGCGCTGGAACTGGTGCCCGGCCAGGACTTCGGTCACGCCCCGAACACCTCGTTCCACGGGCCTGAACGGCTGTTGGTGCGCTGGCCCGCGTCGTAGCGTTCGGGCATGACGGAGAATGCGGTCGGCATCTACCCGTGTCTGCTGTACCGGGATGCCGAAAAGGCGATCGAATGGCTGGTCGAGGCGTTCGGGTTCACCAAGAACGTGGTGTTCCCCGGCCCCGAGGGGACCATCGCGCACGCCGAGCTCGGCTGGCGGGGTTCAGCGGTGATGGTCAATTCCGTCGGCACCGGCACGCGTTTGGCCACCGAGGTCGGGCAGGGTGGCCTCTACCTCGTGGTGGACGACCCGGACGCGCACCACGCCCGCGCCGTCGCGGCCGGCGCGGAGATCATCCGGGAGCTCAAGGACGAGGACTTCGGGACGTCCCGCGGGTACGCCGCCCGGGACCCCGAGGGCAACGTCTGGATCATCGGCACCTATCAGCCCGGCAGCACCCCGGCCCCGGCCTAACGGCTCAGGCGCGGGTCGGCTGCACCCGGCGGGGTGCCATCGCGGCGCCCCGCCGGGTGGAGGTGCTCAGCATCTGCTGCATCCCCGCCGCCACCAGCCGGCCGTCCGGCGCCCAGACCTGGGCCGCCCCACCCAGCACGCCCCGGTGCGACGCCACCCCGGCCGCGTTGACCAGCAGCCACTCGTCGCCCGGGGCGCTGTCGTGGAACGCCACGTACAGGTCGATGCTCGGGGCGAACAACTGCGTCTCCAGCTCCGGGAACGCGTTCATCACCGCCGGCCACTGGAGACTGTCCACCAGGATCACGGACCGGCAGGCGTCCAGCCACGGGTCGTCGAAGGTGGCCTGCGGCCGGAACCGGGCCCAGCTGAACGCCACCGGCGCCGGCGTCTCCAGCGTGGTCCGCCCGGCCAGCTCCCGCAGCGTGACGCAGTCGTGCCAGGGCGGCACGCCCCGCCCCTCCGCCTCCAGCAGCTCCCGCAGGTCGGGCAGCTCCTCCGGACCGGGCACCTCGGGCATCGGCGTCCACGGCCCGTCCGGGCCGGTGAGCCCGTCGTGCGCCGCCCACACCATCGCCTCCAGCACCGGCCGGCCGAACTGCGTCATGGACACCCGGGCCGCCGCCGCCCGGCGGGTCGCCCGCAGCGTCACCACCGCGAGGTCGACGTAGCCGAACCGGGGCGGGCTCAGGAACTGGCAGGACAGGCTCGCCGGACGGGGCAGGGACAGGGTCTGCTGGGCCGCGCGCAGCGCCACCGCGGCCAGGTAGCCGCCGTTCGGGCCCATCAGCGCCCAGTCCGAGCACAGCTTCGCCCGGAACAGGCCGTCGCCGGCCGGTTCGATGGTGGTGTCCTCGGCGAGGTGGCCCACGGCTCAGCCCGCCGTCGCCGACGTCGCCGGGCGGCCCGGCGTCAGCAGGCTGACCACGGTGCCGACGCCGATGAGCACGGCGGCCAGCAGGAAACCACGGCCGTACCCGGCGGCCAGGGCGACAGCAGGGGACCGCCCCGCGTCGGCCAGGTGCGACGCGTGCGCCACGGCGGCGGTGACCAGCGTGGCCAGGCCGATCGCGCCGCCGAGCTGCCGGGTGCTGCTGATGACCCCGGACGCCAGGCCCGCCTGGGCCGGCGGGATGCCGCTGGTGGCCGCCGCGGTGATCGGCACCATCACGATGCCGATGCCCAGTCCGATCAGCACGGTCGGGGCGAGCAGGTCGACCAGGAACGTCGCGTCGGCCGGCGTCCGGGACAGCCACAGCAGCCCGACCGCGGCGACCACGCCACCGGCCACCAGCGGCAGCCGGGGACCGGTGCTCGGCAGCAGCTTCGTGGAGACGCCGGAGCCGGCGACGATGCCGATCGACAGCGGCAGGAACGCCAGCCCGGCCTCGATCGGCCGGTAGCCGAGAACCTGCTGGAGGAAGAGCGACAGGAAGAAGAACATCGACACCATCGCGGTGCCGCCCACCAGCGCGATGACGTTGGCGAGCGCGACGTTGCGGTGCCGGAAGAAACCCGGCGGCATGATCGGCTCGGCCGCCCGGGTCTCGACCACCAGGAACACCGCCAGCAGCAGGACGCCGACCCCGATCGGCACCAGGACGGGAGCCGAGAGGAACGGGTGCTCCCGCACGCCGACGATGCCGTACACGAGCGTGGCCAGACCCGCCGTGACGGTGACCGCACCGGTGACGTCGAGGCGGCGGCGCGCCCCGGCGGCCGGTGCCGACTCGGTGAGCGCCCAGGCCGCGCCGGCGAACAGCAGCACGCCCAGCGGCACGTTGCAGAACAGCACCCAGCGCCAGCTGAGCAGGTCGGTGAGCACCCCGCCGGCCAGCGAGCCGATCGCGCCGGCGGACGCGGCCACCGCGCTCCACAGGCCGATCGCCCGTCCTCGCTGCTTCGGGTCGGTGAACGTGGTGACGAGCACCGTCAGCGTGGTCGGGGCGAGGATCGCGCCGCCGAGGCCCTGCACCGCCCGGGCGGCGATCAGCGTGCCCGCGTTCGGGGCGAAGCCGCCGACGAGGCTGGCCACGGTGAAGACGGTCAGGCCGGTGAGGAACATCCGCTTGCGTCCGAACAGGTCGGCGGTGCGGCCGCCCAGCAGCAGGAACCCGGCGAAGACGATGGTGTACGCGTTCACCACCCACTGCAGCTCGGCCGGGCCCATGGCCAGCGACTCGCCCATCCGGTCCAGCGCCAGGTTCACGATCGCGACGTCGAGGATGACCATGAACTGGGCGAGGCAGACCACCGCGAGGATCGCCCCGCTCGGCGCACCGGGGGCACGGGCCGGCGCCGGCGCCGCCTTTCCTGTCGTCGTCACTTGCGGGCTCCAAGGGCTCGGGCCGGCCCGGGACGCGCCGGCGGCGGGGAGGCTCGTGCGCTCGGGAGCGGCGGCCGGGGCTGGCATACTGCCCGCATGGCCGATCTCACCGGAGCACACTATCGGGGTTACAGTCCGTATCTCTACTACGAGGACGCGGGCGCCGCGCTGGACTGGCTGGTCCGCACGTTCGGCTTCACCGAGAAGGTCCGCTACCTCGACGAGGCCGGTGTGGTCCGGGAGGCGGAGCTGCACGCCGGGGACACGCTCATCATGCTGCACGGCGCCGACCCCGGCTACTGGGCGAAGCAGTCGGCGCCCGGCCCGGTCGGGCACATGTGCATCGTGTACGTCGAGGACGTCGACGCCCACCACAAGGCGACGGTGGCGGCCGGTGTGGACGCGCCCGAGCCGGAGGACCAGCCGTACGGGGCACGGATCTACATCGTCACCGACCCGGGCGGGCACCAGTGGACGTTCTGGCAGCACCTGACCGACGAGGTTCGGCTGGCGCCGGGCTGGCGCGAGGTTCGCCCGGCGTAGCGCCGTCGCGTCAGACCGGGTCCGGCTGCGGCCGCCGGTCCGGCGCGCCCGCCGCCCGAACGGCCAGCGCGACGTAGTCGGTGAGGAACGTCCGCGCCCACTCCGGGTCGAACTGGTCGTCGTAGAACAGCAGCGCCCGGCAGTCGCCGCCGGGTTGCGGGATCAGCCCCAGCTCCAGCCCGAACCGGCTGCGCAGCGCCTCCGGCACGTAGAGGTCGAAGTCGACGCCGCGCGCGGTGACCTTCGTGCCCGGTGGCGGCGTGAGCAGCATCTGGAACACCACGTCGTCGGCGCGCCGCCCGTTCGTCTGGAACCGCACCGGCAGCATCTGGTACGGGATGCCCTCGTGCAGGAACGCGTCGACCACGGTGCGGCGGGTCGCCTGCACCACCTCGCGGAAGCTCGCACCCTGCGGGATCCGTGTGCGCAGCATCAGCATGTTGGCGAAGAACCCGACAGTCGACTGCACCTCGCGACGGGAACGGTTGGCGAACAACGACGCGACCGCCAGGTCGGTGCTTCCGGTCTCCCGCTGCAGGATCAGGTAGTACAGCGAGAGCATCACCGTGAACAGAGTGGTCCGCTCGGTGCGGGCCAGCAGCCGCAGCCGGTTGAACGTCTCGCGGTCGATCGTCTCGGCCTCCAGGTAGCTGCGCCGTGGTGCCTGCGGGTCCAGCTCACGCATCGGCACGTCGGGCAGCGTCAGCCCGGTCAGCTGCCCGGTCCAGTAGTCCTGGTGCGGCTTCAGCTCGCCCCTGGTCATCAGCTCGTGCTGCCACTGCGCGAACTCCGGGTACTGCCAGCCGATCGGCGTGAGGTCCGGCTCGCCGTCCGGGCCCGCCTCCAGCAGCCGGATCAGATCCTGCACGATGATGCCGCACGACCAGGCGTCGGAGACCAGGTGGTGCATGTTCACCGACAGCACGTGCTCGTCCGGCCCGAGCCGCCACAGCGTCACCCGTACCGGCCATTCGCTGACGTCCACGTTGTCGCGGACCTCGGCCGCGACCGCCGCGCCGAGCGTCTCCTCGTCCGGGTCCGGCAGGTCGACGTGGCGGACCCGCACCGGCGCCGGGTCGTGCACGTGCTGCACCAGGTTGCGCCCCTGCCGCACCAGCGTGGTGCGCAGCGCCTCGTGCCGCGCGGCCAGCCGGTCCAGCGCGATCTGCAGCTCGCGGACGTCCAGCGGGCCGTGCAGGCGGCACACGACGGGGCAGTTGAGCGATGCCGAGTCGGGCCGATAATGCTCCAGGAACCACAGCAACCGTTGTCCGATCGAGGCCGGCACTTCGCGTACGCCCATGCCCCGGAGTATCGAGATCCGGCGACGCCCGGCGCAATGCGATCCGGCCGGTGAAACGAGGTCGAAGGTGGAACCGTCCAGCTCACCGGCGCGGCAGGCGCAGGCCCTGTCGATGCGGTTGTTCCTGCACAGCCTCGGCGCGGCCGAGCTGATGACGATGTACCTCGGCCATCGGCTGGGGCTCTACCGGGTGCTCGGCGAGGGGCCTGTGACGGGTGCCGAGCTGGCCGCCCGCGCGGACGTCGGGGCCCGGCACGCCACCGAGTGGCTGGAGCAGCAGGCCGCCGCCGGAGTGGTGGAGCCCGCCGGGGACGGCCGGTTCCGTCTGCCCGAGGGCCACCGTCAGGCGCTCACCGACGCCACCAGCCCGTTCGCGGTGCTGTCGCTCGCGGTGCTGCCGGTGGCCGGGCTGGCGCCGATGCTCGACCGGCTGGTCGAGGCGTACGCCAAGGGCGAGGGCGTGGGTTACGACGAGTACGGCGAGGAGTTCCGCGCCGCGCAGGCCGGCATGAACCGGCCGGTGTTCACGCACGAGCTGCCGCGCTGGATCCGGACCGCCCTGCCGGACGTGCACGCCCGGCTGTCCCGGCCCGGCGCGGTGGTGATCGACGTCGGATGCGGCACCGGTGACTCCTCGCTGGCGCTGGCGCAGGCGTACCCGTTCGCCACCGTCCACGGTGTCGACCTGGGTGCCGCCGCGATCGGCGCGGCCCGCGACCGCGCCGTGTCGGCCGGGCTGGCCGAGCGGGTCGTGTTCACCGTCGCCGACGTGGCCGAGCAGCCCGGCGCCGAGCGCGGCGACCTGGTGTGCGTGTTCGACGCGCTGCACGACATGAGCCGGCCGGTACGGGTGCTCACCGCCGCCCGGGAACGGCTGCGACCGGGCGGCTGCGTGCTGCTGATGGAGCCGCGGGTGGGGGAGCGGTTCACCGCGCCGGCCGGTGAGGTCGAGCGGTTCATGTACGCGGTGAGCGTGCTGCACTGCCTGCCGGTCGGCCTGACCGGCGACGGCGACGACGGCGGCGCCCCGGCCGGCACCGGCACCGTCATGCGGCCGGACACGGTGCGCCGCTACGCCGAGCGGGCCGGTTTCGCCGCGACCACGGTGCTGCCGGTCGAGCACCGGTTCCACCGCCTCTACCGCCTGGACCCGTCGGCCTGACCGAACCGGTCGTCCTGACCGGCCCGGCCGGGGGCCTGCGGCTCAGGCGGACGGGTCGCGGCGGGCCGCCACCCGGGCGCTCAGCCGGCTCGCTGTCGACTCGGACAGCACCCGGAACTCCGCGGTGGCCTCCACACACACCCGGTCGGCGCCGTCGACGATCGTGCCCGTCGTGCCGAGCCGGTCGGGGGCGGTCGTCGCGATCCGGGCACGCACCCGGTAGTCGACGCCGATGCGCAGCGGCCGGACGAACCGGGCCGTGGTGTCGACGGTGACCGCGAAGCGCCGGGCGCCGGCCACCACCGCCCACGCCATCGCCTCGTTCAGCACGGCCAGGCTCAGCCCGCCGTGCACGTACGTCGGCGCGCCGGAGTGCCACTGCGCGAACGTGAACGAGGCGAGCACCTCGGCGCGCTCGTCGTCGTAGGAGAACGGGATCCGCAGCCCGTGTTCGTTGATCGGGCTGCACACGAAGCAGTGCGTCTCCAGCGGGCCGCTGTGCTCGTCGAGCCGTCGTACGGCCATCAGGCGCCGTCCCCGGTGAGGGACCGGCGCAGCGCCCGCTTGTCGACCTTGCCGGCACCGGTGTGGCTGAACGCGGGCACCACCTCCAGCCGGTCCGGCAGCTTGTACGCGGCCAGCCCCCGGCCGGTCAGGAAGGCGCGCAGCTCAGCCAGGTCGAGTCCGCCGCCGTCGTCGCGCCGGACCACCACGGCACAGATCTTCTCGCCCAGCGCCGGGTCTGGTACGGCGATGACGGCGGCGGCGCGTACGGCCGGATGCGCCTCGATCTGGCTCTCCAGTTCGGCCGCGCCGATCTTCTCGCCACCACGGTTGATCACGTCCTTGATCCGCCCGGCGACCATCAGGTTGCCGTCCGGGGTGAGCCGGACCAGGTCGCCGGTGCGCAGGTAGCCGTCGGCGGTGAAAGCGGTGGCGTTGTACTCCGGCGCGTCGTAGTAGCCGCGCAGCGTGGTCGGCCCGCGGACCAGGAACTCGCCGACGCCGCCCGGCGGGACGTCCCGGTCGTGCTCGTCGACGACGCGGTACTCGTCGGCCGGGATCAGCGGCCGGCCCTGGGTGGTGGCGATCGTCTCCGGCGGGTCGTCCAGCCGGGTGTACCACAGCGGTCCCTCGGCCATCCCGAACCAGTGGCTCAGCCGCAGCCCTCGGCTCAGGATCTCCCGGGCCACCTCCGGGCGCAGCGGCGCGCCGCCGACCTCCAGCAGGACGCCGGACAGGTCCACGCCGTAGTCGCCGGCGAGGTCGAGCCAGACCGCCAGCAGCGGCGGCATCAGCGTGGTCAGCGTGACGCCCTCGGTGGTGATCAGGGGGAACACGTCGTCCGGGCTCGGCGTCGGGCTCAGCACGACCCGGCCGCCGGCGCGCAGCGTGCCGAGTACGCCGGGGCAGCCCAGCGCCGCGTTGTGCGCCGCCGGCAGCGAGGCGAGGTAGACGCCGTGCTCGTCCACGCCGAGCGCCTCGGCGCTGCGGCGCAGCTGGTAGGCGTAGTCGTCGTGGGTGCGGGGGATCAGCTTCGGTAGCCCGGTGGTGCCGCCGGAGAGCAGGAAGAACGCGACGTCGCCGGGATCCGGCGCGGGCAGGTCCCGGGGCTCGGCGCGCACCTCGCTCAGGGCCAGGTGCGGCCCGGGCTCCCCGGCCACGATGACGTGGTCGAGGCCGGCGGCCGACGCGGCCACCGTCGCGGCGAGCGGCCGGTGGTCGTACCCGCCGAAGCGGTCCGGCACGACCAGCGCCCGCGCCTCGGTGTGCCGGGCCAGGTAGGTCAGCTCGGCCTCGCGGTGCGACGGCAGCGCGAACACCGGTACGGCGCCGAGGCGGAACAGGCCGAGCGCGACCACCACGAACGCGGCCGTGTTCGGCAGTTGCACCACGACCCGGTCCTCGGCGCGCAGGCCGAGCCGGTGCAGACCGGCGGCGAACCGGTCGGCGGCGGCGTCGAGTTCGGCGTAGCTCATCCGGCCGTCGGCGTCGACGACAGCGGTGCGGCCGGGGTGCCGGCGCGCCCCCTCACGGCCGATCTCGCCGAGCAGCTCACCGGTCCAGATGCCCGCGGCGCGGTAGCGTTCCGCGTCCGTCTCGGGCCAGGCGACACAACCTTTCAGCACCGCACGACTCCCCTGTCAACTGTGGACGCGTCCGCCTCGGGCGAGGTGCGCTCCACCTTGGCCGCTGCCGTCGCGGCCCGGCAAGCGGTCACGCGTTGCCGCCCGCGGGGCCCGGCTGCGATCCTGCGCGGGCGCAGGTCTCCCCGGTCGTGACCGGGTGCGACTGCGGATGCGCATCAGTTGCACAGCCGGCCGCCCGGCCGGGGACTGTCATCCGACGGGAGGGGACGCATGGGCCCGGAGGTCAACGGCGGCGACGGGCGGGGCAAGGAGTGCCGGTCGGATGCGGGTGAGCTGAGCGCGCGCACCGAGGCCGGCCGGCGGATGGTGGAGCTGGCGCAGGAGCACGCCGCCGACTTCGCCACCCGCGCCGCCGACCACGACCGGGACAACACGTTCGTCCGGGAGAACTTCGAGGCGATGAAGGCCAGCGGCTTCCTTGCCGCCACCGCGCCGCGGGAGTTCGGCGGGCTCGGCGTGTCGTCGCTGCACGACCTCGTCGTCGCGGTGTCCCGGCTCGCCCGCGGCTGCCCGTCCACCGCGATCGCCGCGAACATGCACCTGGGGTTCGTGTGGAGCACGGCCCGGGGCTGGGGGGCCGCCGCGCAGCCGCCGCCGCAGCTCACCATGCTGCTGCGGCTGCTCGGCCGGGGCCGCATCGTGGTGTCGCACGCCGGCACCGAGCCCGGCGGCGGGGCGATCAGCTTCCCGCGTACGACGGCCGAGCCGGTGCCCGGCGGCTACCGGATCAACGGGCACAAGATCTTCGCCACGAACGCCGAGATCGCCGAGACGGTGGTGGTGTTCCTGCGGGTGCCCGACGGCGCGGGCTGGTTCAACGCCGGCACCGCTGTGGTGCGCACCGGCACACCCGGGATGACTGTGGAACGCACCTGGGACGCACTCGGTATGCGGGGCTCGGGCAGCCACGACATCCGCTTCACCGACTGCGTCGTCGGGCGGGACATGGTGCTGGTCGGCCGTCCACTGGGGGAGATGGCCACCGAGTGGCCGGGCCTGCTGGCGGTGAACTTCCCGCTCGTGGCCGCGTACGTCGGCATCGCCGAGCGGGCGATGGGCCATGTGACGGAGCTGGCCGTGACGCGCCGCCAGCAGCCCTCCGGCCAGTTGCTCGCGCACCGCGCGCCGGTGCGGTCGCAGGTGGCGGAGATGGCGGTGGAGCTGGCCGTCGCGCGGGCCGTGCTGGGCCGGGCGGCGGAGGCGATCGACGCGTTCCTGGCCCGCCCCGACGCCGAGGTGGAGCCGGCCGACGCGTACCGCGCCATCGAGGACTTCCAGGTCGCGAAGCTGGTCGTGAACCGGTCCGCCGCCGCGGTGGTCGACCGGGCGATGGCGGTGGCCGGCGGCCAGTCGTACCGGACCGGGCACCTGCTCAACCGCCTCTACCGGGACGTGCGCGCGGGCGGGTTCATGCAGCCGTACTCGCCGCCGGAGGCGCTGGAGTTCGTCGGGCGTACCGCGCTGGGCCTGGACCCGTTCGAGGAACTGCGGGACAGCCTTGCGTCGGCCCGCGCGGCGGCGGCCGCCGGCTGACGGGAAGGGCCCTCAGCCCGTGCGGTCGGCCGGCCGCCCGTCGCGGCGCAGGTACCACAGCGGGATACCGACGACCTCGACGGTCTTGGTCAGCTCCCAGCCGAGCGCGGTGTAGAAGCGCACGTTCGCCTCGGTGTCGGTCTCGCCCCAGGTGGGACGCGGGTCGCCGGCCATCACGTCGAGCAGCGCCTGCATGAGCGCCTCGCCGATGCCCCGGCCCTGGAAACGTGGCTCGACGCCGACCGGACCGACGTGCCAGTGTGGCTCGGCCAGGTCGTGGATCGCGTAGTGCGCCCGGACGTACTCGGCCCGGGCCGGGTCGCCCACCGGCGGCGCCGCGCCGAGCGCGATCCGCCGGGCGTCACTGTCCAGCGCGGCGCCGATGCAGCCGCCGGGCGGGACCGCCGCGGCGGCGCCCACCAGGCAGCCCTTGTAGAACGCGCCGATCTGCGGCGGCGCGGGACGGTGGAAGAACGCCGTCCAGATGGGCATCAGCCCGGCCAGCCGGTCCAGCGGCTCGTCGCCGAACATCGCGTACGTGGTGGGGTTGTCCCGCATCGCCCGGGCGACCAGTCCGGCGGCCGGGCGGCGGTCGTCCTTGCGCAGCTCTCGTATCTGGAGTGTGGGCAGGGTCCGGGGTACGGCTCTGGTGTCGGTCACGGGCGCACGCTAACAGCGGCGCGGCGGCCCGGGCAGGGGCGTGATGACGGCGTCCGTGATCCTTGTGGCGGCGGCGATCCGGCACCTATGTTGCCTCGGAGTTCTCGGTTCTGTCGCACCGACCGGAGTGGGGAAGACGAGATGGCTTTGGACCAGGCGAGCGGCCAGGAAACGAACAGGGCGGATCCCGCCACCGTCGTGCACGGCATCGTCGAGGAGGTCGCGGGCGTCGACGTACGGCCCGACGAGAGCTTCTTCGACCTCGGGCTCGACTCCATCCAGCTGATGCAGGTGTGCAACCGCATCAACGAGGAGTTCGGCGAGGTCATCGACCTGTTCCTGCTGTTCGAGAATCCCACTGTCAACGAGTGCGTGTCCGTCATCAGCGCGCAGCGGTCGGGCTGAGCATGCCGACGCCCGAGGTATGGTGCGGCCTGAAACTCACGCACGACGGCGGCGTCGCCGCCATCGAGGGGAACCGCCTGCTGTTCTCGATCGAGGCGGAGAAGCTGGAGAACCGGCCCCGGCACGCCACCATGCACGAGGCGGCCGACATCGTCGCCCAGCTCGCCGCCAACGGCCTGGCCCCGGGTGACCTCGCCGGCGTCGCGGTGGACGGCTGGGCGCGCGGCGCACAGGGCGAGACCTGGGTCGAGGTCGCCGACGCCGCCGGTACGCTGCACCCGGTCGAGGTGGCCGGCTACCACGACGAGCCGGGCGCCGGCCGGTTGCTGACCGGGGTGGCCGGCAGCGCGCCGCTGCTCGGGGCGCCGACGCCGTTCCGCAGCTTCAGCCACGCCACCGACCACGCGCTGTCCAGCTACTGCACCAGCCCGTTCGCCGCCCGGCGGCAGCGCGCGCTGATCACGGTCTGGGACGGCGGCATGGTGCCGTGCCTGTACGTGTTCGACCCGGAGCGGGTGAGCCTGGAGTGCCTGGGGCCGGTCGGCTCGATCTCCGGCGCGCTGTTCCCGATCTTCTGCTCGCACTTCGCGCCGTTCAAGATCGACCACGGCACCCGGCGCGCGAACGATCCCGGCCCCGGCCTGGAAGCGCTGCTGCCGATCGCGGGCAAGGCGATGGCGTACGCGGCGCTGGACACGGTCAGCGAGGAGGCGGTGGCCGTGATGGCCGCCGTGACCGAGGAGATCGGCCTGGTCGACGCGGCGATCCCGGCGTACCTGTGGAGCCGCCGGGTGCTCACCCGCACCGCGCCGCTCGGCCTGTCCGACGCGGCGCTCGTCGGCTCGATCCAGGAGTTCCTGTTCCGGGTCTTCGCGGCCGGGCTCGACGGCGTGCTGTCCCGGCGGCCGGACCTGGACGGCCTGCCGATCTGCCTGTCCGGCGGCTGCGCGCTCAACATCAAGTGGAACGCCGGGCTGCGGGCGAGCGGCCGGTTCGCCGGCGTCTGGGTGCCGCCGTTCCCCAACGACAGCGGTTCGGCGATCGGCGCGGCCTGCACCGAGATGGTGCGCCGCACCGGCCGGGCCGACCTGGAGTGGTCGGTGTTCGCCGGGCCCGGCGTCCGCGACGTCGGCCAGCCGCCGCCCGGGTGGTCGGCGCAGCCCTGCGAGATCGAGGAACTGGCCAAGATCCTGGAGGTGCACGGCGAACCGGTCGTGGTCGTCAGCGGCCGCGCCGAGCTGGGCCCGCGCGCGCTGGGCCACCGCAGCATCATCGCCCCGCCCACCTCGGCGGCGATGAAGGACCGGCTCAACGCCGTGAAGGGCCGGGAGCCCTACCGTCCGGTCGCGCCGATCTGCCTGGAGCACCGGGCGCCGGAGGTCTTCGACCCGGGCACGCCCGATCCGTACATGCTGTTCGACCACCAGATCCGGCCGCAGTGGCGTTCCCGTGTCCCGGCGGTCGCGCACGTCGACAACAGCGCCCGCCTGGAGACCGTCGGACCGGACAACGAGCTGATGTGGCGGCTGCTGACCGCGTACGAGCGCAGCACCGGCGTGCCGGTGCTCTGCAACACCAGCGCCAACTTCCGCGGCAGCGGGTTCTTCCCGGACGCCGAGTCGGTGATGCGCTGGGGTCAGGTCCGGTACGTCTGGTCGAACGGCACGCTGTTCACCTCCGACGCCGACCCGGGAGCCGGCGCCGCCGGGTGACTCACCGCTGCGGCACCCCGGTTGCCCGGGCGACCGGGAAGAACCGGTGGTGCCGCGCACCGGTGATCTCATAGATGGCCGTGCCGGTCCGGCCGTCGTCGGTGCGTACCGCCATCAGCTGCTGGCCGCCGCCGAGCCGGCCGTACCGTGCCGACCACGCGCCGGTACCGGTCAGCCGGATCGTGCTGCCGTCGGCGAAGGCCGCGGTGACGGTGCCGGCCAGCCCGGTCACCGCCTCGCCGTCGCGGCCGTAGCCGACCGGGGCGCCGTCCGCGCCGGTCCAGTCCAGCTCGTGCGTGAACGAGGTGAGCGGCACCGGCGGCGCGGCACCGGCCGGCGCCCAGCAGCCCTCGGTGAACACCCGCGAGCCGTCCGGGTACTCCCAGCACCACAGGCCCAGCATGCCGTCGGGCAGTTGCACCGCGAACCACATCCAGGCCGGCACGTTGCGGTGGTCGCGTACGCCCCAGGAGTGGTCCCGCTGACCCCACCACCGCCGGACCGGCCGGCGTTCCCCGTCGACCCAGTAGGCGCCGTCGAACCAGCCGGACTGGAACATGTGCCGCTGGTCCCACACCGGGCCGCCGGGGCCGTCCAGCACCCCCCGGGGCAGCGCGTGCGGCGCGGTCCGCGCGGTGAACGTCAGCTCCAGCGGCACCGGCACGCCGGGACCGGACGCGCGGACGCCGACCCGGCGGTACGGCTCCTCGACGGTCACCGCGACCGGCCCGGCCACCGGGTCCGGCCGGTCACCACCGGCCGGGCGGGAGAACCTGTCGAAGCGGAGCCGTCCGTCCACGCGCACCATCACGTACGCGTCCACGACACCCCGGTACGGGTGGTGGCCGAGCGTCACCAGCAGCACGTCGCCGTCGGCCCGGTCCGGGTGCGCCACGAAGAAGTAGCTCTCCCGCCAGTGCCGGTACGCCCGGGGCAGGCGCGGGCCGGGCGGGCGGGTGAAGTGGACGAATTCCTCGTCCGGGGCGGTGAGGATGTCCATCGCGCTCCGATCTCAGCTCAGCAGGGTCAGCGCGTCGAGGTCGGTGACGTGCGCGGCGTGCCGTTCGGCCATCGCCACGAACATCGCGTCGCCGCGCCCGTCGCGGGCGACGAGCATCGCCCCGACGACGGTCATGTGCAGGCCGGCGACGGTGTTCACCCGGTACGACCGCCAGCACTCGTCCCGGCTCCACCGCACCCCGGCGGCGCGCAGGGCGTCGTGGTACGACGCGAACAGCTCCGCCTCCCGCGCCCGGCGCACGTCGGTGGGCAGGCTGCCGCCGACCAGGTACGCGGCGTCGCTGGGCCCCGGTCCGAGCTGGACGGTCTGCCAGTCCACCACCGTCACCGCCGGTTCCGGGCCGTCGGTGAACAGCAGGTTGTCCACCCGCAGGTCGCCGTGCAGCAGCGTCAGCGGCGGCCGGTCCGCCCGCACCCAGCCGCGGATCCGGGTGCGCAGCGCCTCGACGACGCCGAGCGCGGCAGGGGAGAGCAAATCGCCGAAGCGTTCCGCGAAGGCCCCGGCGGTGAGCCGGTACGCCGCGCCCAGCCGTCGTCCGCCGTCCGCGCCGCGTACCGGCAGCCAGCCGGGCGCCGGGCGGTCCCAGTGGACGGCCTGCGCCGCGGCGAGCCCGGTCAGCACGGTCGCGACCTCGTCGACGGTGCAGCCGGTGAGCTGGTCGCCGGGGCGGGCCGGCGCGGCGTCGCCGAGCAGCAGCACGAAGTCGCCGGAGGACTCGTCGTACCCGGCCGCGTAGCAGCGCGGCACCGGCAGCGGCAGAGCGCCGGCCAGCTCCCGGTAGAACGCCACCTCCCGGCGGTACGCGTCGCTGCCCTGCCCGGTGTGGCGGCTGCGCTCGTCCAGCGCCGGGAACTTGCCGACGACGCTGGCCGGTCCGCTCCCGCCGGCCCAGGCCAGCTCGTACCGGACGTTGTGCCCGAGCTTGCCCAGCCCGAGCGGGGTGGCGGTGACCGCGTCGACCCGGTCACCGGGCGCGGCGGCGCCGGCGGCGACCAGCACCTCGGTGAGCCGGCCGGGGGTGACCAGTCCGGGCTCCCGGAACGGGCGCACCGGCACGGTTACCGGCGCGGGGGCGCTCATCGGGGCCCGGCCGGTGAGGCGGCGCGGGGGCGGACGACGGCCTGGAGGATGCGCGCGATCAGCACTCGCACTCCGTATCTCGTATCGACACTGATGTGTCATCGGCGAGGATAGCGACGTGAACCCGCCGGGTGCACCGGCGCGGAGGACCGCCGTCGCCCCGTCCGGGCCGGTGGCGCGAGGGGAGCCGTGTGGTGATCGAGTCGAACGGGCCGCACCCGGTGACGGTCCTGCTGGGCAACCCGCGTGCCGGGTCGCGCACCGCGAACGTGGCGCGCCGGGCGGCGGACACGCTGGTGGAGTGCCTGGCCGCGCGTGGCGTACGCCTGGCCGAGCCGTCCGTGGTGGACCTGTCGGGACTGACCCCGCTGCTGGCCACAGCCGACTGGGCGCAGCCGCCGCCGGCGGCGCTGGCCGAGGCGTACCGGCAGGTGACGTCGGCCCGGCTGCTGCTGGTGGCCACGCCCACGTTCAAGGGCTCCTACACCGGGCTGCTCAAGCTGTTCGTGGACCCGCTTCCCCGGCGGGCGCTGGGCGCGACGGTGGCGGTGCCGGTGATGACCGCGGCGCGCGCGGCCGACCAGCACGCCGTCGACAGCCACCTGCGGCCGCTGCTGCTGGCGCTGGACGCCAGCGTGCCGGTACCCGGGCTGTCCGTGCTGGAGTCGCAGTTCGACCGGCTCGACGACGTGGTGGGGCGGTGGTGCTCGGCGGCCGCGCCGGTCCTGGCCGGGGTGCTGCCCGCGGTCGCGGACCCGATCCTGCCGATGCTGCCCGATCCGTCCCTGCTCACGTTCGTGTAGGGCGGTCCGGAGCCGGCCCGGCCCGGCTCCGGACCGGTCAGGCGGCCATGCCCTGCGCGATCCAGTTGCGGAACAGCTCCACCTTCTCCGCCTCCCAGGGCGCGTCGCAGGGCATGGAGCCGTCCGCGACTCGCTCCAGGATGGACTCGGCGTAGTCCCGGACGTCGTCCAGGCTGGTCAGGTCCAGCAGGAACGTCATCTCGGCCACGTCCATCTCGCGGAACAGCGGCCGGATGTCGCGGGCGAAGCTCAGCGTTCCGGCGCCGGGGCGCTGGCCGGCGGTCTCGGTGTCGGTCACCCGATGCTCCTCTCGACCGGGGCGTTCGGCGGCCCGGATCCGCCAGTGATCCTAGGAGAGCCGGTGCCGCCTGTCATGCCTTGTCGCTTCGTGTATCTCGCCTTTGTCGAACGGGTCGGCTAGCGTCCGGCCATGGACCTGCGTGACTCGCCCGACGAGGCCGCCTTCCGCGCCCGGGCACGTGCCTGGCTCGCGGAGGCGGTCCCGGCCGTGGACGACCCGGCCGCCGCCCGGGCCCGCTGGTTCGACAGGGACTTTCTGACCACGTACGCGCGCCGCCTGCACGCCGCCGGTTACGCCGGACTGGGCTGGCCGGTCGAGTACGGCGGCCGGGGGCTGCCGCTCGGACACCAGGCGATCTTCCTGGAGGAGTCGGCCCGCCGGGGCGCCACCGAACAGGCCGGCGTGATCGGGCTGGGCATGGTCGGCCCGACAGTCGTCGCCTGGGGCACGCCCGCGCAGCGGGCCCACTACCTGCCCGGCATCATGCGCGGGGACCTGCTGTTCTGCCAGGGCTTCTCCGAGGCCGAGGCGGGCAGCGACCTGGCCGCCGTGGCCACCACCGCGCGACTCGACGGGGACGCCTACGTCGTCGACGGGCAGAAGCTGTGGTCCTCGTACGCCGCCGTCGCCGACCACTGCCTGCTGCTGGCGCGTACCGGGGGACAACGCCACCGCGGACTCACCTGCCTGGTGGTGGACCTGCGGACGCCGGGCGTGACGGTACGGCCGCTGCGGCAGATCACCGGGCGCGCGGACTTCGCCGAGATCTCGTTCGACGGCGCGCGGGTGCCGGCCGCCGCGGTGCTCGGCGAGCCCGGTGACGGGTTCCGCGTGGCGATGACGACTCTGGCCCACGAGCGCGGCACGTTCGGCTTTACCCTCACCGCCCGGCTGGAGGAGCACCTGCGCCAGTTCGTCGCGCTGCTGCGGGCCTCCCCGCTGGCCGACGACCCGGGCGTCCGTGACCGCCTCGCCACCATCTGGACGGACCTGGCCGCGCTGCGCTGGACCAACCTGCGGCTGCTGGCCGAGCTGGCCGAGGGCGGCGAACCCGGTCCCCGTACCTCGGTGGTGAAGCTGCTCTGGTCGCAGGCCAACCAGCGGCTGGCGCACCTGGGCGCGGAGGTCGCCGCGGTGGACGAGCGCGCCACGGCGCTGTGGCGGGACCGTCTGCTGCGCAGCCGGGGCAACACCATCGAGGGCGGCACCAGCGAGGTGCTGCGCGACGTCCTCGCCGAACGGGTGCTCGGCCTGCCCCGATCCCGCTGAACCCGTGGAGGGACCGTGCGCTTCGCGTTCACCCCGGAACAACTCGCCCTCGCCGAGACCGCCCGCCGGTACCTGGCCGAGCAGCAGCCGCCCGACGCCGCCGGTGTCCCCGAGACCGACCCGGCCCGGCGCGAGGCCGCCTGGAAGACGCTCGGCGCGCTCGGCTGGCTCGACGCCGACCTCGGCGCGGTCGAGTGGGGCGTGCTCGCCGAGGAGTCCGGCTACGGGCTACACCGCGAGCCCTGGCTGACCACCGTCGCGCTGGCCGGCCCGGCGCTGCGGGCCGCCGGTCAGCCGCCGGCCGGCCCGGTGGCGCTGGCGTGGGCGGAGGCGCCCGCCGGGCGGGCCCGTCTCGACGAGGCGCACCTGCCCGGCTGCCGGGCGGTGCCGGACCGGGACGCGGTCCGGCTGCACGGCCGCAAGGAACGTGTCGTCGACGGACTGACCGCCGCGTCGGCGGTGGTGGTCGCCCGAGGGCCCGACGGCCCCGGCCTGTACCTCGCCGACCTCGCGGCGACCCGCCGCACCCCGCTGCCGGCGCCGTGGGACGCCACCCGCGTCGAGTGCCGGGTGGACCTCGCCGGCGCGCCGGCGGAGGATCTGTGGCTGGACGCCCGCCGGGTACTGGCCGACACCCGGCGGCTGGCGCTTGCGCTGTTCGCCTGCGAGGCGGTGGGAATCGCCCGCCGGGCTCACGAGATCGCCGTGGCCCACGCCCGCGACCGGGTGCAGTTCGGCCGCCCGATCGGCGCCAACCAGGCGGTGTCGCATCCGCTCGCCCAGGCGTACGCCCGGATCGAGACGGCGCGGTCGCTCGCCTACCGCGCCGCATGGTGCGTCGCGGAGCGGGAGCCCGGCGCGGAGCCGGAGGTCGTCGCGGCGGCCCTGGCCTCGCGGGAGGCGGCGCTCACGGCCACCGAGGCCGCGATCCAGACGCTCGGCGCGGCCGGGTTCACCTGGGCGCATCCGGCCCATCGCTGGTACCGCCGGGCGCTGTGGCACCAGGACTTCGCCGGTACGGCGTCGGATCTGCGAGCCGAGCTGGCCGCGATGGTGCTCGCCGCGGCCTGACGCACCGGGTTCAGCTGTCGGTGGCCGCGGAGTGCTTGCGGCGCAACCGGGTGATCCAGCCCTGCGCGGTGTGCGCCGGGACTCCGAAGTGCCCGGCCACCCCGGCGATCGTGCCGGTCTGCCGGTAGACGGCCTCCAGCTCGTCGTCCTGCGGCGCCCGCCGGTACGCCCGCCCGGCCTGGATGCGGGCGGTCGCGGACGGCTTGCGGCTCAGCCCGCCCTTGCGGGACCGGCCGGCCGTCGGGCTCGCCGGTTCGGCGCGCGCCGGCTCGGCCGCACCGGTGCTGACCCGGGGGAGCGCGGCACCGGTCACCGAGACGCCCGGCCGGTCCCCGGCGGCACCCGGGATGAACGCGGACAGCAGCAGTTCGAGATTGACGTACGGAAGCTCGCCGCCGCGCATCTCC
Source organism: Micromonospora sp. WMMB482 (assembly GCF_019038635.1). NCBI lineage: Bacteria > Bacillati > Actinomycetota > Actinomycetes > Micromonosporales > Micromonosporaceae > Micromonospora > Micromonospora sp. WMMB482. Next base: position 5,134,189 of record NZ_JAHOPD010000020.1, read on the forward strand.
GCGCCCTCGACCGGCTGGATCACCACCTCCTTGACCGCCGGACGGCCGTCCTCGACTTCGAGGCGGACCCGCGTCTGCACCGCCGGACTGGCGAAGCTGTCGTCGACGACGGGGACGATGGTGACGATGTATTCGTTCATGTCATGCCTTCTTCGGGCACCTGCGGTCCAGAGTTTCTGGTCCCGCGGTGGCGCGGCCCGGGCGTCGGGGGTAAGGTGCGCGGCTTGCGTCAAAGCACGGTTGACACATCGTAGCGGAACAGAAGACGCAATACACCAAGCGGCGAACGCGGAATCGCCGGAGCCCAGCACAGAGACTCAATACTCGTCGGTGCCGGGGTCCATCATCGAGGCGATGAGCGCGGAGCGTGACGACACCCCGACCTTGCGGAAGATGCGGGTCAGGTGCGCCTCGACGGTCTTGACCGTGACGTAGAGCCGCTCCGCCGCCTCGCTGTTGCTCATGCCGGTCGCGATGAGCTGGACGATCTCCCGTTCCCGGCGGGTCAGCGTCGGCATGTCGGCCGGCGGCCCGGAGGTCCGCCAACCGGCGCGACCGGCCCGGCCCAGCAACCGGCTCTGCGCGCTGATCGAGGCCCGGTGCAGGATCCGGGCGCCGCACGTCTCGGCGATGCGCCGCACCTGGGCCAGGCTCGCCTCGGCGGCCTGCCAGTCGTGCAGCCCGTCCAGCGCCTTGGCGTGCACCAGACGCGCGGCGGCCTCCTCCAGCGGCCAGCCGAGCTGGGCGAACGCCTCGGCGGCGCCGGCCGCGCCGGCCGCCGCGGCGGGCAGGTCGGTGGCCATCGTGATCCGCGCCCGGGCCAGCGCCACGTGCGCCTGCTGCCCCGGCAGGTCACACGCGCCGGCGTGCCGTTCGGCCTGCTGCACCCACCGCCGGGCCTCCTCGACGTCGCCCCGACGCCGCGCCGCGCCGGACAGCGTCGCGGCCCAGTAGGGGCGGTGGCACACGTCCACCGCGCGCAGCGTGGTCCCGCCGCAGGCCCGGATCAGCAACGTCAGCGTGTTGGCGCGGTCGGCGCACTCGTCGCGCATCTGCGCGTGGATGCGCTGGACGACCGAGCCGAACCAGTCGTCGGCCGAGCTGCGCACGACCGGCTCGGCCAGGCGCAGCGCCGCGGCCGGCCCGTCCTGCCAGTACACGACGGCGGTACGCATGATGCGGGCGAACCGGTGCATGGTGTCCAGCTCGAGCCGGTCGGCGTACCGCTCGGCCTCGACGGCGTCCGCGCGCGCCTGGTCCAGCAGGCCGAGCTGGCGGGCGGCGCAGGACCGCCCGCTGCGCAGGTACGGCACCAGCACGTCGTTGCGCGCGGTGGCGGCGATGCGCAGCGCCCGGTCGAAGTGCCGGATCGCGCGCGTCTCGCGGCCCTGGAGCAGTTCCACCCAGCCGAGCAGCGCCAGCACGTCGAGGTGGGTGCTCAGCTCGGCGTCGGTCGAGGCGTCGGCGGCCGTCGTGGCGTCGGCCACTGTCGCCGTCACGTCCACTGTGCTCGGCACGTAGCAGGCGGCGAACGCCGAGACCACCCCGAACCACGCCGCCTCCACCGGCCGGCCGGCCGCGCCGCCGGTCCGCCGGGCCAGCGCGGCGTAGCGGGCCGCCTCCCGTTCACCGGCCAGCGCCCCGCAGATCGCCAGTTCCGCGGCGACGGCGGCGGTCAGCCGTCCGGGCAGCGGCGCGGTGTGCGGTTCCGGCATCAGGTCACGCAGCAGCGTGTACCCGAGGCGGCTCTGCCCGCGCAGCCGTTCCACCCGGGCCTGGGCCAGGACCGCCTCCGCCCGCACGTCGCCGTCCGACCGGGCCGCGACGTCCTGGAGCACGCCCCGCCCGTCGGCCACCCGGCCGGCACGCACCAGCGCGTCGGCCAGGTGCAGCCCTTCGGCCGGGGGCAGCCCGGAGCGCGCCGACGCCGACGGGGCCAGGCGCGCGGCCACCGACAGCCAGCGCACGGTGTCCGCCGCCGGCACGAACGGATGACCGGCGGCGGAGAGCAGCGTACGGGCGGCGTCCGTGTCACCCGGGCGCGCCGATCGGGCCAGGTGGTCGGCGTAGGCGGGCGCGGGGTGGCCCAGCTCGCGCAGCACCCGGGCTGCGGTGGCGTGCAGCGTGCGGCGGCGTCCCGGCGGCACCTGCTGGTAGACCGCGGCGCACAGCACCGGGTGCCGGAACCGCAGCGCCGGCTCCTCGTGCAGATCGGCGCGCAGCACCTCGCGGGCGACGAGCCGGTCGGTCAGGTTCTGACAGTCCTGCGGGTCCAGCTCGCACATGGCGGCGATCAGCGTCGGGTCGAATGTCACCGCGAGCACCGCGGCGGCCTCGGCCACGGCCCGTTCCGGCGCCGGCAGCGCCAGCTCCGGCGCGAGCACCCGCACCACCTCGGGCGGCAGCGCCTCGGCCAGGTCGACCGGCTGGTGCCGGCTCGGGTCCAGGCAGTCGTCGTCGAGGTGCCGGTACGCCTGGCTGTACAGCGGGTTGCCCCCGCCCAGCGCGTGGATGCGCTCCGCGCGGTGGCACGGCTGGGCCAGCATTCGCCCGACCTCGACCACGGACAGCGGCGGCACCTCCAGGCGTTCGTGCCGTCCGCTGGTCACCGCCAGTGCCGCGGCCAGCGGGGCGGACATCCGGGCCAGCCGGTACGCCAGCACGAGGACCAGCCCAGCCGGCGGATTGCGGACCAGCTCGCCGATCAGCTCCAGTGAGGACGCGTCGGCCAGGTGCGCGTCGTCGACCAGCAGCATCGGGCCGCCCTGCCGGCTGTGCCCGGCGGCGAGCGCCGCGAGCAGCCGCGACCGCGGGTCACGCCGGCCCGGACCGCGGGCGCCGTCGTGGGAGCGCCAGAGCGGGGCGAGCATCGCGTACGTCGCGGGGGCGCGTCCGACCGCGGACAGCACTGCGAGTCCGGCGGCGCGGGCGAGGCGCCCGCAGCGTTCGAGCAGCGCCGTCTTCCCGATCCCCGGCGCGCCGGGGAGCTCCAGGACGGTGGACGTGCCGTCGGCCGCCGCGGTGACGGCCCGGCGGGCCGCCGCCAGCAGGGGTGCCCGGCCCACGAACGACGCCGGTTCGGCTCCCTCCGGGTCGTCGTCGAGGCTCGCCATCGGACACCTGCATCCTTTCGGGACGTGCGGCGGGGGCGCCCGACCCCGGCTGCCTGCTCCGCCCGGGCGTCGCTGTCCATGATGTGCCGCTCGACGGCACGGCGCCGGGCGGGCGCGCCGTTGCGCCCGATACCGGCGTAATCGACGGTTGTTGACGCCACGACCCTAACGCCCCGGTGCAATGTGGGGTTTCCCCCACTGTCGACGACGGGCCGGCGATCGACACTGGTCGCGGTGTTTCGCGGAAAGGGTTCGCCCATGCGCAAACGAGGTCAGGAAACCGGTGACTGGGTGCTGTTGCACTGTCCGTTACCGGGCCATTCGACCCATGCCGACTCCTTTCTGACGAGGGGTATCGGTCCGCTCTTTTCGGGTATGCACCGGAGCGGTGAGGTTACCGGCTGGTATTACGACCGGCGCGGTTCCGCCGACGTCCACGTGCACGGCCGCTGCACCGACCCCGGCGTGCTCCGGGCCCGGCTGGCCGGTCTCGTGCTCGCGGGCCGCAGCGCCGGCCGGCCGGTGACCGTGTGCCCCGAGCCCGACGCTCTTCCGGTACGCCACACCGACCTGCGGGAGCAGTCCAGCGCGCTCGCCCTGGAGATCATCGCGGCGACCGCCGCCCGCCCGGCGCGGATACGGACGGGCTGCGATCTCGCCCTCGCCACGTTCCTCTGCGCCGGGGTCGCCGCCGCGTACCCCGGCTCGGCAGCCGCCGCGCCGGCCGGGCCGGACGCCTGTCCGCACTGCGTGGAGTGGTTGCGGTCGCCGCCGCCCGGTGTGCCGGCACGGCTGCGCGGCGTGGCCGGACTGCTCGCCGAGGGGCGCGGCTGGGCGGCGCGGTGGACCGGGGTGCTGCGCCGGTCCGGGATCGTTCCGGCGGCCGGTGGGCCGGACGAGCTGACCACCCCGCTGCGGTGTCTGCTCAACCAGATCGGCCTCACCGGGGCGGACAGCCGGCGGATCGAGGCGACCGCGCGGCGGGCGGTGCTCGCCGCCACCTCCGGCGTCCCGTTGCGGGCGCACCGCACCCGCCGCGCGCCCGGTTACGACTGGTGCGGCTGACCGCGGCGACCGTTCACCGAAACTGTTACCACCGGCTCACTCTGCGTCAATTCGGGAGCCCGGGAGCCCGCCCACAGAACAGTTTGCAGGCGGTTGCCCACTTCTTCGGGCCGCAATTATTGACCAATCGGTGGAAGTGCCGCACGTCAGCGGGTCGCCCGTTGTCGTTGCGCCCCGGCCGGGTACGAAACCGGCGGTTTCCGGCGCAGTTCTCCGACAGCTCCTCATTGCGGTCCGCGCCGTTTCCGGTGGTACGGCCGCCGGGTGAGGCTCGCGTACGCCATCGTGGTCAGCGTGACGATGTCGAACACCGGCACACCCAGCCGCGCCTGGATCCGGTGGGCGAACGGCACCAGATCGGTGCACTCGACGACCAGCGCCCCCAGATCCGGGTGCGCGTCGGCCAGCGCGTCGACCCGCTCGTCCACCTCGGCGGCGAGCCGCTCGACGTCGAGGGCGTCGCGCCGCCCCTCCAGCATCACCTCGCGGAACTCCGGCTGCCCGGCCATGCCGGTGACCGCCACCGGCACGTCGGCGGCGCCGATCGCGGCCAGGTGACGCGGGGTCAGCGCGGCCTCGTCGGCGACCAGCAGCCCGACCGGACACCCGACCATCCGGTGCACCATCGGCAGTTGCACAAGGCTCGACGACCACAGCGGCACGCGCACGGCGGCGGCGAGTTCGGCCTGGAACAGCACGAGGAACCCGCACGCCCCGGTGATCCCGGCGACCCCGGCGGCCTCCAGGTCACGGGCCGCGTCGACGAACGGTCGCAGCAGCGTGGCGTCGGCCTCGCGGACCAGCCGCTGCGGCGTGGCGCCCTCCACCACCCGGTAGCGCACCGGGAAGTCGAACGTGTCCGGGTTGCGGATGTGCCCGGGGATCTTGTCGAAGCTGGTGTCGAGGCAGAGCACGCCGATCTCCGGCCGGTCGCTCACGAGATCCCTCCCCGGAAGCGGTCCACCGCGAACGTCTCCAGCGGCAGGTCCGGCTCGGCGCCGGAGACGAGCTGGGCGAGCAGCTGCCCACCGGCCGGGGCCAGACCCATTCCGATGTGCCCGTGCCCGGTGGCCACGCTGACGTTGTCGTAGCCGCCGGCCCGCCCGATCAGCGGCAGGCTGTCCGGGGTGCACGGCCGCAGCCCGCTCCACACGTCCAGGCGCCGGCCGGTGTCCAGCGCCGGCAGGTACCGCCGCGCGGTGTGCAGGATTCCGTCGACACGGCGCGGTGAGATCGACGTGTCCAGCCCGGACAGCTCCAGCGTGCCGCCGACGCGTACCCGGTCACCCAGCGGCATCACCGCGACCTTGCCCTCGCTGAGCAGCACCGGCCGGCTGGGCGTGCCCGGCCCGGCGGGCAGCGTGACCGTGTAGCCCTTCGCCGGTTGCAGCGTCAGCCCGACACCGAGCATCCGGGCGCAGGCCGCCGACCACACCCCGGCGGCGATCACCACCTCGGCCGGGCGCAGCTCGCCCCGGGCCGTGCGCACCGCGCGTACCCGCCGCCCGGTCACCTCGAAGTCGCGTACCTCCGCGCCGGTGACGACGTCCACGCCCTGGGCCCGCAGCGCCGCCGCGAGCGCCACCAGGAACGCCGGGATGCGCAGCGCGGCGCCCTCCTCGTTGAGCAGCGTCCCGGCCACCGCGAAGTCGACGCCGGGTTCCAGCCGGGCCAGTTCGGCCCGGTCCAGCTCGCGCAGCGGCACGCCGCGCGCGGTCGCCGCCGGGATCGTCCGGCGTGCCTTCGCGTACCCCTGCTCGGTGTGGCAGGCGAGGATCATGCCGCGTTCGGTGAGCGTCCCGGCCAGCTCGTCCTCGGCGCAGATCTCGCGCAGCAGCGCGAGGCTGCGCTGCTTGAGCGCGAGCAGCGTCTCGAACCCGGCGCGGGCGTGCCGTTCGGTGCAGTGCCGGCGGAAGTGCCACAGCCAGGCCAGCAGCGCGCCGTCGAGCCGGGGCCGGACCGCGAACGGGCTCTCCGGGCGCAACAGCCAGCGGATCCCGGTCGCCGGCACCCCCGGCTCGGCCAGCGGCGCCGAGCCCTGGGTGCCGACGAAACCGGTGTTGCCGGCCGAGCAGGCCGCCGGGTCACCGACCTCGCCCCGGTCCACCACCGTCACGCTGAGCCCGGCGCGGCGCAGGAACCAGGCGCAGCACAGGCCCACCACGCCCGCGCCGACCACCAGCACGTCGGGGTCGGTACGGCCCGGCGTCGTCATCAGTTGCCGCCGGTCATAGCGTCACGACGAAGAAGCAGGTGGGCAGGTTCACCACGACCCGCTCCCAGATCTCGGCGCGCAGCGCCACCCCGGGTTCGGCGAACGTGCCCGGCGGCGGCTCGGCGAACGCGATGGTGGACCGGCCGGCGTCGAACAGCAGCGCGCCGTGGCCGAAGTCGCCGACGATCGCGGTGCCCGGGTCGACCAGCCGGGTACGCACGATGAACACGCCGTTGTCCTCCACGTCCCGCATCAGCGAGCCGCTGCCCAGCAGCCGGTAGTAGTCGGCCGGGTTGATGATCAGCCCGTCGGCGGTGCTGCCCATCTGCTCGACCTCGTTGCAGGCGGCCAGGATCGTGGACGCGAACGGCCCCGGGTCGGTGAGCCGGCCCAGGCCCGGCATGGTCAGCAGCCCGCCCTCGCCGCGCAGGATGGTGTGGTTCTCGGCCGTGGCCAGCCGCACCACCAGCCGGTAGTCGACGAACTGCGCGAAGCTGGCCGGGTCCTCCCACAGGGCGTCCGGCACCTGCACCCACGCGGTGGTGGTGAGCAGCGGCGGGATGGGGGAGCGGTGGAAGTGGTTGGCCGCCTCCCGGCGCAGGTCCGCGCCGTCCACCGCCGGATCGTCCGGCCGAGGCGGGCTTTCGTGCCAGTAGTGGTCCTGCGGATCCCGGGACAGGTCCACCACCTTGAGCATGTTCCGGGACGGGTAGCGGGGCTTGCGCCGGGAACTGGTGAGCGAGTCGGTGATCGTCACGTCGTAGTCGACGCTGGTGTCGAAGCCGTCCTTGGCGAACGCCTCGACGAACGTCGCGCCGGGCGACATCTGCGTCTTTCGCTCGGCGACCACCTCGGCGATCGTCCGCTTCACGGTGTCGGTGCGCTGCGACATCTGCTGTCCCTCCCTCAGGCCGGCTTGCGGGCGACGAACATGCCCCAGCCGAACTCGCCCCTGTCGATCGCCGCCTGGATCTCGTCGCACGAGTCGGCGAAGCCGAGGATCCAGGTCCGCGCCGCCTCGTCCGCCGTCGTCTCCGCGCGCTGCCGGGCGGTGCGGCCCAGCACCCGGTACGTCTGCCTGATGTGCGCGTCGAGGCTGCGCGCGACCACGTCCACGAACCCGACCTCGGCCAGCGCCCGGCGGTAGCCGTCGAGCGAGTAGCCGTCGTTCCAGCGCACCCGGTCGTAGACGTGCCGGCGGGCCGCCTCGCCGATCCGCTCGGTGGGCTGGAGGAAGTCGGACACCGCGAGCACCCCGCCGGGGGCGAGCACCCGGAACATCTCGGCGTGGCTGCGCGGCTTGTCCGGCACCAGGAACAGTGCGTCCTGGCTGACCACGTGTGTGAACGTGCCGTCGTCGTACGGCAGGTCGGTGGCCGAGCCGTGCCGGAACGACACCGGAAGCGACGCGCCCCGCTCGGCGCGCCGCTGCTCGGCGAAGCGCACCCGCTCGATGCTCAGGTCCAGCCCCTCGCCCCGGCATCCGGTGCGCTCGGCCAGGCGCAGCAGGAAGTTGCCGCAGCCGCAGCCCACGTCGAGCACGTTCGCCGAGGCGTCGATCCCGGCGTCGGCGGCGAGGATGTCGGAGGTCCGGTCGGCCGCCGCGTGGTAGTCGCTGTCGTCCTCCCCGGTGAAGTAGCCGGTGTGCAGCACGCCCTCGCTGTCCCAGAAGCTGAGGTACGTCTGCGTGGTCTGGTCGAAGAACTCGGAGACGTCCCGCTCGGTGAACCGGCTGGTCGTGGACATGGGCACTCCCTTGTGCGGCGGTCGGTGGGTCAGGCGTAGGTGTCCTTGCGGACGCCGGTGAGGTGGGGCAGGTCGGGGCCGGTCGCGGCGGCGCCGCCGTCGATCAGGTGCACCCCCGCGGTCACGTACGACGCCCGCTCGCCGGCCAGGAACGCGGCCACCGCGGCGACCTCCTCGGGCCGGGCCAGCCGGCCGACGGCGCTGTGGTGACCCATCGCGGCCAGCCGCGCCTCGACGTCACCGTCGGCGCCCGCGAGCCGGGCCGCGGCGCGTTCCATCGGCGGCGTACGCACCCCGCCGGGCGCCAGCACGTTCACGGTGATGCCGTCGCGGCCCACGTCGACGGCGAGGCCCTGGGCGAAGCGGACCAGCGCCGCCCGGGTCACCCCGGACAGCACGAGCGGGCCGATCGGCACGCAGGCGGTCTCGGAGGCCACCAGCAGCAGCCGGCCCCAGCCCTTCGCGCGCATGTGCGGCATCGCGGCCAGCGACACCGCTACCGCCGGTAGCAGCACCCGGTCGACGGCCGCCCGGTAGTCGTCCGTGCCGAACCCGGTGGCGGTGCCCACGGGCGGGCTGCCGCCGCTGACCAGCAGCACGTCCACCCCGCCCAGCTCGGCGGCGACCCGGTCCACCCAGCGGGCGGCGGCCTCGGTGTCGGTGAGGTCTACGCCGGTCGCGCTGACCCGGCCGGAGGCCACCGCCGTCAGCTCCCGCTCGGCGGCGGCCAGCCGCTGCGGGTCACGCCCGCAGACCGCCACGTGCGCGCCCTCCGCGGCGAACTCCTTCGCGCAGGCCAGCCCGATGCCACTGGTGCCGCCGGCGACGAGCGCCACCCGGCCCTTGAGCCCCAGATCCACGTCCTCACCTCTCCGTCTCGACGGCGCGGGCCGCCGCGCCGGGGTGCGCCGGGTCGCCGTCCGGCCCGCCGGACCGGTAGCCGTACCGGGTGGACAGCGGCCAGGCCAGCGCCGCCACCGCGAGCCGCTGCCGGCCGGTCAGCGTGCGCCGCCACCCGTCGTCGCGGTCCCGGATCACGGTCGGGCCGGTCCGGAACCGGTCCGGGTTGCCGGTGACCGTGTGGTTGCCGCGCAGCTCGACGGTCCGCTCCCGTACCGGGTTGGCCGCCGGGTCCACGCCCACCAGCCGCAGCAGGGCGCCGATCGTGCCGGCTGGGTCGGCGGTGAAGTCCTCGTAGCGCAGGAACGCCGACCGGCCCGGGTGACGCCTGTTGATCGCCGCCGACGCGAGGTTGAACCCGTGCCAGTACGCGGTGCTGCGCGCCGCCGACATCGCGTAGACGTACTCCTTCGGCTCCCGCCACGAGTGCGCCACCGCGCGCGGGTCGCGCACCAGATGCAGCCAGTACGCCTCGACGCCCGGCACGTGCGGCAGCAACGCCGACTCACCGGGGATCTTGGTGCTGTCCACGATGACCCGGGCGCCGGTGCGCGCGGCCACCTCCCGGTAGACCGCGCCGAGCAGGTCGGCGTGCGCGCGGGTGTCCGCGTCGTACGCGCCCCGGCGCAGCACCCGCCAGGTGTGCCGGGTCCGCAGCCGGGCCCGTTGCCGCCGGATCACCTCGGCCGCGTGCGCGTCCGCCGGCATCCCGGCCGGGCGGCCCAGCGGCAGCACCGCCGACCACAGCGGACACGCGGTCAGCGCGGCGCCGCAGCCGCACCTGTCGTTCACTCCGCGCCCGGTCGAGTTCTTCCACAGGAAGTGCAGCTCACCGACGTGCACCACACCGGGCGCCTCACCGAGGACGTTGCCGATGACGGTGCTGCCGTTTCGGCACCAGCCGTTGACGCTCAGGACGGTCACCGGTGCGCTCATGCCGCGCGTACCTCCGCCGGAGCAGGCGCGGGCGCGACCCGGCCGATGCGCAGCGCCATCGCGGCGGCGACGGCCGCGCCGGCCGCGCCGGCGACGAAGACCGCCGGATAGCCCAGACCGGCCGCGACCAGGCCGGTCGCCGGGCCCCACACCGCCAGCCCGAGATCCCAGAACGAGGTGTACGCCCCGATCGCCGCACCCTGCCGCGCCGGGTCGGTACGGTTCATGACCATCAGCGCCAGCGACGGGTGCAGCAGGGAGAACCCGACGCCCATCACCACGCTGCCGGCCACCGCGACCGGCAGGTTCGGCGCGACCGCGATGACCAGCAGCCCGGCCGCCTCGCCCACCCCGCACCAGGTGGCCACCCGGCGCGGGCCGAGACGGTCGGGCAGGTGGCCGATGACCAGGCGGGTGCCGGCGTACACGGCGCTGAAGACGCTCAGCACCACCACGCCGTGGCCGACGCCCCGGGCGTCCAGGTGCAGGACGACGAACGCGGCCAGACCCGCGTACCCGGCGGCACCGAAGGTGAGCGCGATGCCGGGCAGCAGCGCCGGGCGCAGCAGCAGCCCGGCGCCCTTCGCGGCCGGTGCGGTACGCGCCGGCGCGGGCACCAGCGCGACGAGCGCCGCGCCGACCGCCGGGGCGACCGCGCTGAGCAGCCACACCGCCGGATAGCCGGCCTGCTGCACGGTGGCGCCGAGGAACGTGCCGGCGGAGATGCCGCCCCACATGCTCACCCCGTACAGGCCGATGAGCTGGCCGCGCCGCTCGTGCGGGGCGAGCTGCACGATCCACACCGCGCCGGCGGTGAACAGCGCCGCCTCACCGGCGCCGAGCAGCAGCCGGACCGCGACCAGCGCGGGCACGCTCAGCGGGGCCAGGTAGAGCAGACCACCACCGGCCACGACGAGCGCCCCGGCCAGCATCACCGTGCGGTGGCCGTGCCGGTCGGCGAGCGCGCCCGCGACCGGCCGCACCAGCAGCGCGCTCACCGCGGTCACCGTGACCACCACGCCGACTGTCAGGTCACCGGCGTCGTGGCGTTCGCGCAGGAAGCCGGGCAGCACCGGGATCACCGCGGTCAGCCCGAGGTAGCCGGTGAACAGCCCGCCGAGCAGACCGGCCAGCGCGAGCCGGGGCAGGGGCCGGGCCGGGGCCTGCCCGCCGGTCACGACCCGACCAGGGCGGTCGCACGGGCGGCGGCCACCTTGCGGACCGCGCGGACCAGGTCGTCGCAGTCTTCGGGCGTGAGGTTCGACGACAGCGGCACGTCGACGGTCTCGGTCAGCAGCCGTGCGGTGCGCGGCAGCGTCGCGCGGATCTCCCCGGGGTCGGCGCTGTCGTACAGGAACCGCCAGTTCCAGAACGCCCGGACGTTGAGGTCGTCGTCCGCGCCGATGTTGCGGGCGTCGATCCCCTCGGCCCGCAGCGCGCGGGCGAACCAGCCCGCGTCGCCCCAGCCCGCGCCGCCGCCCGGCACGCGGAACACGAACGCCTCCCCGAGGTACGCCCCGGGCGCGACCGGCCGCCGGACCGCGATGCCGGGCAGCCCGGCCAGGGCGGCGCTGACGTGCGCGTAGTTGCGGTGGAACAGCGCCAGCCGCTGCGGCAGCCGGGTCAGCTCGGCGCGCAGCAGGGCCGCCCGGATCTCGTCCATCCGCAGGCTCAGCAGCGGCAGGTCCAGGCCGGTCAGCGGCGGCTCGCCGTGCGGGAAGTGCCGCCGCAGCCGCCCCTCGTACGCCCCGGACAGCGCCACCGCCCGCGCGAACAGCGTGCTGTCGTCGGTGATCAGGAAGCCGCCCTCGCCGCAGTTGAGCGCCTTGTCGGACTGCGTGCTGAACGCCCCGGCGGCCCCGAACGTGCCGAGCTTGCGGCCGCGGAGTTCGGCGCCGAGCGCTGGTACCGCGTCCTCGATCAGCGGCACGCCCATCTCGGCGGCGAACGCGGACAGCGCCTCGACGTCGGCGGCGAAGCCGCGCATGTGCACGACCATGACGGCGCGGATCTCGGGCCGCCAGCGGCGGCGCAGGTCGTCGAGGTCCATCCGCAGGTCGTCGTCGACCTCGACCAGGAATGGCCGGCAACCGGCCAGCACAATGGCGCTGGGGGAGGCGACGAAAGTGAATCCGGGGCAGGCCACCAATGATCCCGGTGGCACTCCGGCGCCCATCAGGGCGAGCGCCAGCGCCGCGGTCCCGCTGGAAACGGCCAGCGCGTGCCGGGTGCCGAAATAGCGACACAGTTCGTCCTCGAACCGCCCGCATTCGGTTTCGTCCGTTGGGCGGTGGTCGTATCGGAAGTAGAGGTGACTGCGGACGGCGCGAATAGCCGCGTCCTCGTCCTCGGTGTGCACGAAGACCGCGCCCTTGTCGTACGTCGGCCAGGGCGCGCACCGCACCGGCTGTCCGCCGTGCAGGGCGAGCTGTTCGGCCAGCTCAGAGCCGTTCTGCACCGGCCTCGGCGGGCTCGGTGCGGGAGCGTGGTTGTTCCCCTCCACCGGCGGACTCCTCGGGCGAGCGGCGACAATTCCTAGTGGCTCGATAGGATTGGCCGGGCGTGCGCCGGGCGTGGTCGCCCGGCGGAATCGCAGTCCCGGCGCGATCCCGTCGAGGGGTGAGAAATGCCACCAGATCCGACATTCATCGTACGTCGATCCAGCGAGAGTAATGATTGTCGTCAATCCCGTACCCGTCAACAGATGAGCGTAAATACGTTCGGCGCCGGCCCGTGCCGACAGTGGGCTATGCGGAATTGTCGCGGTCGGCCCGCTGATCCGCGGTCCGTGCCGGCTCCTCCTGCCGCGGAACCCCGGGGCCGCCAGTCGCGTTCGGCCCGCCGTGCGAGGTGCCCGGCGTGTCGGCTCGGCGTCCCGGTCGCGTCGGGCTTGCTCGCGCCGGACTGCTTGCGTCGGGCTTGCGTGCGCCGGACTGCTTGCGTCGGGCTTGCTTGCGTCGGCCTTGCCACGCCGGGCTCTGCCGTCACCGAAGGTAGCGGCGGGGCTTCTCCGGCATCACTCACCTGGCGCCCTTTGCTCTGCAGCCATCGACGCATCGGTGACTCACGGCCACTGCCGCGTATGCGGCTGCAGCGCAAAGGGCGCGCAGGGGTATGCGTGCCGCTGCCGGACTCTCCGGAGTCTCCGCTGCTCAGGGGCGTGCTGTCGAGAAACCGGTCCCGATGACGAGGGAGAAGACCATCACCCTGTGTGACCTGCTGCCCCGCGGCGACCGACATGACGGAAAGTGACCTCCCGAACCGGTGGGGCGCACCGAAGCCCGGCTGGAGGGCAGGCGGATCAGGTGGCTCGCCAGTCGCGGACCAGAGCGGCCACAGTGGCGTGCCGCGCCGCCGGATCGGCTCGACCGGCCCGGTCGGCCACGGCACGCTCCCCGGCGGTGCCCCGCCAGCCGTACGGACCGTCGAGCAGGTGGTGCAGCGTACGACCCAGCACGTGAACGGTGGTGCGCTCGTCGATCGTCGCGCCCCGGGTCAGTTCCTCGGGCGACAGGTAGCGACGGGAGCCGGGCAGCCGGTCGGAGTCGAGCACGAACGGTCCCGGCCGGTACTCGTCCAGGTCGATCAGCCGCATCAGGTGGGCGTCGAAGTCGTAGAGGAAGCAACCGTCGTACAGGTCGACCGCCACGTATCCGGCCGCGCTCACGGCCAGGTGGGCGTCGAGGATCGTGTCCAGCGCCGCGCGTACCTCGGCGACCGGCAGCCGCTGGAAGCGGTGCAGGCCGCTCCGGTCGCTGCCGCCGCCGGTGGTGGCGTGGTTGAGCACGACGCCGTCGCACCACGGGTACACCAGCGTCGGGCCGTCGGTGCCGTCGCGTACCAGCGCGGGCCGGACCACCGCCGGGTGCCGGACCGCGGCGTGCAGGCCCAGCGCGCGGGTCAGCGACTCGCGCGCGGCGGGTGTCCCGGCCCGCTTGACGAACCAGCGCCGGCCCGCCGACTCCACGCCGTAGGAGACGCACCCGGAGTCCTGGTCGCCGAAGACCACGAACGCGGCAGCCGGATCCAGATCCCACACGCGTCGAGGCTACGACGCAGCCCTACCGCTGCGGGTCCACCACCTCGATCACGTCGGCCGGTGTGCGGCGCGGCGCCGGGGGCAGCTCCCCGTCCGGGCCCCAGCCGACGCGCACCACCAGGTACGGGTCGCCGATGCCGGCCAGCAGGTCGCGCATCATCCGGCGCGGCCAGGCCAGCTCCACGGCGTCGCTGAGCGGCGCGCTCGCCAGGCCCTCGGCGGTGGCGGTGAGCATCAGCGCCGACAGCGCCTCGCCGCCGCGCAGCCAGGCCGCCGGCTCGTCGGAGTCGCCGAACAGGATCAGGTACGCCGCGCCCCGGTCGAAGTCCGTGCCCGCGCTGAGCCCGGCCGCCCCGCCGGGGGCGTAGTCGCGCAGCGGCACCCGTCGCGGGGACGGCCGCACGGCGGTGGCGGCGGGCACCCCGTCTCCGCTGCCCGCCGGGCGGTGGGTCCAGCGGTGCAGCTCCTCCCGGTACGCGGGGTCGGCCAGCTCCGCGTCGGCGGCGCGACCGGTGGAGACGGCGAGCATCGGCATCTGGTCCGGCCGGACCACGTGCAGGTGGGCGCCCTCGGCCTCGACGGCGTCGCCGAGCCGGGCCAGCACCGCCTCCGGCACCGGCCGGTCCCCGTACGCGCGGCGGTCGGTGCGGCGGCGCGGGATGGCGTCGACCAGGCGGCCCGCCGGCACGTCCAGGTCGGCCGGACCGGTGGTACGCACCCGGGCCAGCAGCGACGGTTCGGGCAGCCGCTCGACGGTGACGGCCCACCCGGCCGCCGCCAGCGACACGCGCGCGTGGTGCAGGGCGGCGCCGCAGCTCAGCATGAGCAGCCGGCCGTCCGGGTCGGTGTGGGCGAGCTGCCGGTCCGCGTCGGCGCGCAGCTCCAGCGCGCCGCCGGTGACCCGCCAGCGCCAGGGCTGGGTGTTGAACACCGATGGGGCGTGCAGGGACTGCCGGGCGGCCGCCTCCAGCACCCGTACCCTCGGATCCTGGTCGGTCCGGGTCGATGAGCTGTTCATGGCGGCCCTCCTGGTTGCTCGTCCCCTTCCGACCCTGCCCGCCGCCGTCGCGGGCGGACAGGGCCGGAGGTCCCGGCCGCATCGGGCCGTGCGCCCCGGCGCGGCGTCAGGCGTCCTCCGGCTCCGGGGGTACGGCCAGGGCGATGGTGAGGTCGAGGACCGTGGCGGGGTCGTGCAGCCGGTCGCCGAACAGCTCGCGCAGCTTGCCCATCCGGTAGCGGACGGTCTGCGGGTGCACGAACAGGTCGGCCGCCACGTCGTCGCGGCGTCCCTGGTGCAGCAGCCACGACCTCAGCGTCTCGGCCAGCCGGTGCGCGGTGGCCGGAGGCAGCGGGGCCAGCGGCGCGAGCGCCTGCGCGCGCAGGTCGGCCAGGGCCTCCGGGTCCATGCTGAGCAGCAGCGTGGCCAGGTGACGTTCGGTGTCGACCGGCCCGGCGTCCGGCTCGCCCAGTCCGAGCGCGAGCGCCCGCGTGGCCCGGTGGTACGACGCCGCCACCCGGTGCCAGGGCCGGGCCGGGCCGAGCACCGCCCGGTGTCCGTGCAGCAGCCGGGTGAGCTGGCGGCGTCGCCCGCCGTGCATGTCCGGCACCAGCAGTACGGCCAGTTCCTCGACCGGGTTCATGCCGGGCAGGTCCTCCCCGCTCTCCAGCGTGTACGGGCTGAGCAGGGCCAGCACCGCGCGCAGGTGCCGGCGGGGCAGCAGCACCACAGTCAGCGTCTGCGGCGGCGGCCAGTCGGCGCGCTCCGCGCTGCGCCGCAACGACTCCTCCGGCTCGCCCGCCAGCAACTGCTGGGTGAGCCGTTCGAGGCTGCGGCGGCGCATCCGCCCGGCGCTGGCCAGCTCGTCGGCGTGCCCGGCCACGCTCGCCGCCGACAGCTCGTCGATGTACGCGAACATCAGCTCGGCGAACTCGGCCACCGTCTCGGCGGCCAGCCCGCTGCGTACCGTGGTGGTGGACACCTCCCGCCAGGCCACCCGGGCGCCCACCCGGTACGCCGCCAGCAGCGCGTCCATGCTGCGCCCCGAGCGGGCCTCGCCGCTGCCCAGCGCGTACGCGGCCTCCAGCGCCGGGGCCAGGGGGGTGCTCGGGTCGAACGCCTGGGTACCCTCGATGAGCTGGAGGAACGTTCCCAGTGCGATGCGTACCGCGTTTTCGATCTTCGCCCGCATGGCACCGGTGAGCGCGCCGGAGTAGTCAGGCACCTCGGCGGTGATCGCGGAGACCGTCCGCTCGGCGACCATCGGCAGCCGGGCGCGCAGCGTCTCCGCCATCCCGGCGTCGAGATCGAGGTGCGCGGCGCGCTGCCCCGTGCCGGTCTCCGACGTCATGTTTGTTCCCTCCGAACAAAAACCCGCGACCGTTTCACCTTTGCCGGTCAAGATGTTATGCGATCGGGCGGTCACGCTGGTCATATGACCACAACTGCCTCCCGCCGCCCTCAGAAGGTCACCTTCCGGGACAGGCTGCTGCGGCTGGCCGGAGCGGTCACCACGCCGGTGCTGCCGGACGACTATCTCGACCTGATCGCGCCGCTGCGCGCGGGCGCCCCGCTGCGCGGCAAGATCGTCGCCGTACGCCCGGAGACCCGGGACGCCGCCACGCTGATCATCCAGCCCGGCCGCGCCTGGCAGGGCCACACGCCCGGGCAGTACATCCGCCTCGGCGTGGACGTCGACGGGGTGCGCCAGTGGCGCGCGTACTCGCTCACCTCGCCGCCCGACACCGCGGACGGCCGGATCTCCGTCACCGTGAAGGCGATCCCCGACGGGAAGGTCAGCAACCATCTCGTACGCCGGCTCCGGCCCGGCACGCTCGTGCACCTGGACCAGGCCCAGGGTGAGTTCGTGCTCCCCGCCGCGACGCCCGAGCGCGTCCTGTTCCTCACCGCCGGCAGCGGCATCACCCCGGTCATGGGGATGCTGCGCTCCGGGCTGGCCGACCGGGCCGACGTGGTGCTCGTGCACTCGGCGCCGACCCGCGACGACGTCATCTTCGGTACGGAGCTGCGCGCGCTGGCCGAACGCGGCGCGCTGCGGCTGGTCGAGCGGCACACCGACGCCGACGGCCTGCTCGACGTCGCCGACCTGGCCGGCCTGGTGCCCGACCACCTCGACCGCGAGACCTGGGCGTGCGGGCCGATCGGCATGCTCGACGCGGTTGAGGGGTACTGGTCCTCGAACGGCCTCGTCGAGCGGTTGCACACCGAGCGGTTCCGCCCGACGGTGATCACGCCGGGCGAGGGAGGCACCGTGACCTTCACCGGGGCGGGGGTGACCGTCGAGTCCGACGGCGCCACCACCCTGCTCGACGCGGGGGAGAACGCCGGAGTGCTGATGCCTTCCGGGTGCCGGATGGGCATCTGCTTCGGCTGCTTCGTACCGCTGCGTCAGGGCGCTGTCCGCGACCTGCGCAACGGCGACGTCACCACTGCCGTACCGGGGGACGGCGTGCTCGTCCAGACGTGCGTGTCGGCCGCCGCCGGTACCTGCGACATCGATCTCTGACAGGAGCCACCCACGTGACCGTCATCCAGAAGAAGGCCGTCAACCCGATCGCCCACCTGAGCGCCGAGGACATCGAGATCATCGGCAAGGAACTGGACGCGATCCGGGACCGGGTCCTCGCCGACCGGGGGGAGCGGGACGCCCGCTACATCCGCAAGGTGGTCAAGACCCAGCGGACACTGGAGATGAGCAGTCGCGCGGTGCTGCTGTTCTCGCTGTTCCCGCCGGCCTGGATCGCCGGCACGGCCGGCCTCACGGTCGCCAAGATCCTGGAGAACATGGAGATCGGGCACAACGTCCTGCACGGCCAGTGGGACTGGATGCGCGACCCGAAGATCCACTCCACCACCTGGGAGTGGGACCACGTCTCCCCGGCCGACCAGTGGAAGCAGTCGCACAACGAGCTGCACCACCGGTACACCAACGTGGTCGGCAAGGACAACGACCTCGGGTACGGCATCATGCGTGTCGACGAGGACCAGCCGTGGCACCCGATGCACCTCGGGCAGCCGCTGTGGAACCTGCTCAACGCCGCGTTCTTCGAGTACGGCATCGCCGCGTACGACATGGAACTCGGCGACCACCTCAAGCAGCGCAAGCTCAAGGATCCCAAGTTCCGCGCCAAGGCCAAGGCCGTCGGCCGCAAGATCCGCCGCCAGGTGCTCAAGGACTACGTGGTGCACCCGCTGCTGTCCGGCCCGTCGTTCCTGTCCACGCTCGCCGCCACGTTCACCGCGAACCTGCTGCGCAACGTGTGGAGCCACTCGGTGATCATGTGCGGGCACTTCCCCAACGGGGTGGAGACGTTCGAGAAGACCTCCATCGACGGCGAGACCCGCGGCGAGTGGTACCTGCGGCAGATGCTCGGCTCGGCCAACATCAGCGGCAGCCGGCTGCTGCACATCATGACTGGCAACCTGTCGTACCAGATCGAGCACCACCTCTTCCCCGACCTGCCCAGCAACCGCTACCAGGAGATCGCCCCGCAGGTGCGGGCGCTGTTCGACAGGTACGGCCTGCACTACACCACCGGCCCGCTGCCCAAGCAGGTCGCCTCCGCGTGGTGGAAGGTCATCCGCCTGTCGCTGCCCAACCGCAAGGACAGCCGGCAGCCGGTCGCCCCGGCCGCGCTGGCCTCCTCCGGCACGGCCTGACCCGCCCGTTCGGTGCACGGCCGGTGAACTTCCACCGGCCGGCACCCGACCATCCGATGCACGGTCGGCATCACCGCAGCTCAGGGCCGGTCTCGCGGCCGTCGTGGCGGTCCCGCGCCCCCGTACACTCGCGCCCGTCCGGGCGTACGGGTGAAGGGGTGGACCGCCGATGCGGCGCGACGACACGACGGGGCTTCGCCGGCGCGTGGTCATGCTCGTCGACAACGCGGTCGACGGTGACTCGCGGGTGCAGAAGGCGGCCCGCTCGGCCGCCGACGCCGGCTGGGACGTCACGCTGATCGGCTGCGCCCACGTCGACGCCGAACGCCGCTGGCGGCTCGGCGACGCCGAGGTACGTGTCCTGCCGCTCGCCGCCGCTCGCGCTACTCCACCCGCCACTGCACCACCCGCCACTGCGCCGGCCGTCGTCTCCCGCCCGGGCGGCGGTGTCCCCGGCCCCGAGGGCGCCGACGTCTCCGCTTCGGGCCGTGGCGCTGGTTCGCGCGACGGCTCCCGCCTGCGTGGCGTGTCCGGGCTGCGGGCGCTGCTGGTGGCCCGGGGCGGGGTGCCGTTGCGTGCGGCGCGGCTGGCACGCCGGCCGGTGGAGCACGCCCAGGTCCGCTACTGGCGGGCGCGGCTGCGCGACGGGGCCTGGCGGCGGCTGGAGCCGGGGCTCTGGGACTACGAGCGGGTTGCCGGTCCGGTCGTCGACGAGCTGCGCCCCGACCTGATCCACGCGCACGACTTCCGGATGCTCGGCGTGGCCGCCCGCGCTGTCGAGCGTGCCCGCGCCGCCGGGCGCGACACCAAGCTGGTCTGGGACGCGCACGAGTGGCTGCCCGGCGCCCGGCCCCGCCGCGACAACGCCCGCTGGCTGCCCGCGCACCTCGGCTACGTCCGCGAGTACGCCGGCCACGCCGACGCGGTGGTCACCGTCTCCGACACGCTCGCCGACCTGCTGGTACGCGATCACGCCCTGCCCGAGCGCCCGACCGTGATCCTGAACGCCCCGGTCACCGCCGCCTCCGAGCCGTCCGCCATCGAGTCGACCGCTCCCGAGCCGCCCGCCTCCGAGCCGCCCGCCTCCGAGCCGCCCGCCTCCGAGCCGGCCGCTCCCGAGCCGGCCGCCTTCGAGCCCGCCGACCTGGCCGCTCCCGACCTGCGGAAGCGGTGCGGTCTGCCCCCGGACACGCCGCTGCTGGTCTACAGCGGGGCGATGGCCGTCCAGCGCGGCGTGGACACCGTGGTCGAGGCGTTGCCGCTGCTGCCCGGCGTACACCTGGCGCTTGTCGTCGCGGACCCGGGCGCCGCCTACGTCCGCCAGGTCGTCGCCCGCGCCGCCCGGCATCAGGTGGCCGACCGGGTGCACGTGCTGTCGTACGTGCCACACCGGCAACTCGTCGCGTTCCTCGCCGCCGCCGACATCGGGCTGATCCCGCTGCACCACTGGCCCAACCACGAGATCGCGCTGATCACCAAGTTCTTCGAGTACGCGCACGCGCGGCTGCCGATCGTGGTCAGCGACGTCCGGACCATGGCCGAGACGGTCCGGGCCACCGGGCAGGGCGAGGTGTTCCGCGCCCGCGACGCCGCCGACCTGGCCCGCGCGGTCCGCACGGTCCTGGCGGACCCGGCCCGCTACCGCGCCGCCTACGAGGGCCCGGACTCGCCACTGCCCGGCTGGACGTGGGAGGCGCAGGCCGAACGCCTGGACGCCCTCTACCGCCGCCTGCTCACCCCCACCCTCTGACGCCCGCCGCCCACCACCCGCCCGGGTGGAACACCACGGGTGTCTCCGGCCCGTTTTGACACCCGTGCCGTTCCACCCCGCGCCTCGGGGGCATGGTCAACTCCAGCTCGGCGAGGTGGCGGCGTCCGAGGGCCGGTGACCCCGCCATCTCGGGGAAGTAGTGTCGATCTTGCGCCTGCGCTGGCGCCTGCGCGTACGCCTGCGCCGGAGCCCGGCGGCCCGCGGGCACGCGGGCACGCGGGAAAAGGGCTGGGCAGGACGGGGTGGATCGGGCTAGCGTCGACGTATGCAGAGCAGGCGCACCCTTACCGCCGCAGCCGCGCGAGCTTCCCGCTCGCCGGTTGCCGCCGCCTGACCTGCCCCACTCTGACGCCGGCGACCGGAAACGGTCCGCCGGCGTCGTCGTGTCGACGCCTACGCGCGCGGCGGGCCGTCCGGTCACCCGTACCCGGAAGGCACCCGCCATGACGCCCGACGAGATCATCAGGACGTTCCTCGACCAGTACCACCGCCACGACCATCGGGACGCGCCGGAGAGTTCCCTCATCCCGCCGCCCGGTGACCCGGTGCTGTTCACCACGTCCGGCATGCACCCGCTCACGCCGTACCTGCTGGGGCGCCCGCACCCGGGCGGACGGCGACTGGCGAACGTGCAGCGGTGCCTGCGCACCACGGACCTGGACGAGGTGGGCGACAACACCCACCTGACCGTGTTCCAGATGCTCGGCTCGTGGTCGCTCGGCGACTACGACATCGCGACCAGCCTGCGCTGGGGGTTCGAGCTGCTCACCGGCGGGTTCGGCATCCCGGCGGGAAGCCTGCACGCCACGGTCTTCGCTGGCGGCGACGGTGAGGGACCGGACGACACCGCGCGGGACACCTGGACCGGGCTCGGTGTGCCGGTGGAGGCGCTGGGCGAGGACAACTGGTGGTCCAACGGCCCGACCGGCCCCTGCGGACCGGACTCGGAGATCTTCGTATGGACCGGCGACGGCCCGCCCACCGGCACGCCCAGCAGCGACGAGCGCTGGGTGGAGGTGTGGAACCACGTGCAGATGCGCTACCACCGGCACCCCGACGGGCGGCTCACGCCGCTGCCGCGCCCCAGCATCGACACCGGCATGGGCCTGGAACGGCTGGAGATGGTGCTGCGCGGCGACCGGTCCGTGTTCACCGGCGACGGGCTGCGCCGGTGGGTGGGCGAGGTGGGGGAGCGGTGGGATCTGCGCGACGCGGACCTGCGCGTGGTCTCCGACCACCTGCGGTCCGCGGTGGTCGTGCTCGGTGACGGGGTACGCCCCGGCATCACCGGCCGCGGGTACGTGCTGCGGCGGCTCCTGCGCCGCGCGCTCACCGTGCTGTGGCGCGACGACCCGGCGCGCACCCTCGACGACCTGCCACCCCAGGTGTACGCGGACACGCTGCGCCGCTTCCGCCAGCTGTCCGATCCGAACGCGGAGCCGGTCGACGTCGGCGCGCTGCACGCGACGATCGTGGACGAGGAACGCCGATTCCGGGGGCTGCTGCGACGTGGACGGCCGCTCGTCGACCGGGTACGAAAGCGCGGGCCGCTGACCGACCGCGACTACCACTGGCTGCACGACACCCACGGCCTGCCCCGCGACCTGGTCGACGGCCTGCTCGCCGAGGCGGGTTGAGCGGCGGCCGGGCGAGCGGCGGCCAAGACGGCGGCCGGGCGAGCGGCGGCCGAGGCGGCGACCGGGCAAGCGGCGGCCAGTTGAGCGGCGACCGGGCGAGCGGCGGGCCGGGTGACCAGCGGCCGGGTGAGTGAGGGCCGGGTGCGCAGCGGTGGCCGCCCGGCCGGGCCGGTGCCAGACTCGGAGGCGGACGCCACGCGAGGGAAGCGGACGCCGCCGCGAGGAGAGGGCTGCCGATGACCGAGGTTCGGCCGGACGAGGAGACGGTGCCGCTGCTCGGCGCCGAGGTGCGCATCACCGACGCGGCCGGGCTGCTCGCCGCCGCCGCCGTCGATGGACCGGTCGAACTGCTGGCCGGGGGCGACTTCCCCGCCCCGGTGCGGGAGGTCCGCTGCACCGTGCGCGTCGACACCGCCGCCGAGCCGCCGGTGCACCGCTTCGAGGCGTACCTGCGGGTGGAGGCCGCACCCGCGGGCCTGCTCGCCCTCGGTCTGGCCGGGCCGGTCGGCGTGCTTCTCGCCGAGCGGCTGGCCGCGCGCGGCGGCGACGGCCCGGCCGCCGCGGTGGGCCGGATCGCCGCCGAGGCCGGACGGCGGATCTGGCCGCGACCGGTCGCCACGCTCGCCACGCCGCCGGGCGACGCGGCCGGTCGGGAGGTGCTGCGCACGGCCCGGGAAGCCGGGCTGCGGCCCCGCGTCGACCAGGACAACGGCACGGTACGCATCCGCGCCGACGTGCCCAGCGCCGAGGTCGATGCGGCGCACCTGCGGGCGATGCTGGGCCTGCTGCTCCAGGCCGTACGCGAGTTGTCCGGCGACAGCGAGGAACCGGCCGTGCTGCGCGGACGGACGTACCTCGTGGGGCGGCGACCGGTCGCGGCGGCCGGGCCGCGCAGCGCGGCGGTGACCCTCGACCAGGTCGGCGGCCTGCCCCACGTGGTCGCGCGGTTCCGCGAGGTGGCGGTGTCGTTCCGGCACCCGCAGGCGATGGCCCGGTGGGGCGCGCGGCGGCCGCAGGGCATCCTGATGTACGGCCCGCCGGGCACCGGCAAGACCATGCTGGCCCGGGCCCTGGCGAACGAGGTCGGCGCGGACTTCGTGGAGATCCGGACCCCGGAGATCCTGGACAAGTACCTCGGCGGCTCGGAACGCAACATCAAGCGCATCTTCCGGGAGGCACGCCGCTACCGGCGGCCCACAGTGATGCTGTTCGACGAGTTCGACTCGATCATCAGCTACGCCGGTGCGGGCGGCGACGCGGCCAGCCAGGCGGTCAACGCCGTCGCGGGCATCTTCAAGCAGGAGATGAACACGCTGTTCGAGGAGAACCCCGACGTCATCGTGGTCGCCACCACCAACTTCCCGCAGCGCGTGGACGCCTCGCTGATCCGCTCCGGCCGCTTCGACCTGAAGATCGCCATTCCCGCGCCGGACGAGGCCGGACGCGCGGAGATCCTCACCAAGATGGTCCGCGAGCTGATCGACCGGCACGAGCGGCCCGGCTTCCAGATGTTCGCCGACGACCTCGACCCGGCCGCGCTCGCCGCCGACACGGCCGGGCTGACCGGCGCGGACCTCCGCGAGGCGCTGCGCCGGGTGCAACTCGCCAAGGCACTCCGGGAGGCGGCGGAGGGTGCGCCACCGGCTCCGATCGGTCAGGATGACCTGCGGGAGGCCGTCGCCGGGTTGCGCCGCGGCTGACCGGAAGGAGTCCACATTGTCCTCGTCCGATCTGCTGCTGTCCCGCCGTGACCTCGCGTTCCTGCTGCACGACTGGCTGGACGTGAGCCGGCTGACCGAGCGGCCCCGCTACGCCGAGCACACCCGGGAGACCGTCGACGAGGTGCTGGACCTCGTCGCCCGGGTCGCCGCCGAACGGTTCGCCCCGCACAACCGGGCCGCCGACACCGGCGAACCCACGTTCGACGGGCAGCGCGTGCGGACCATCCCGCAGGTCAAGGCCGCCCTGGCGGCGTTCGCCGAGACCGGGCTGCTCGCCGCCACCATGGACGAGTCGGTCGGTGGCCTGCAACTGCCGCACACGGTCGCCGCCGCCGCGTTCGCCTGGTTCCAGGCCGCCAACGTCGGCACGTCGGCGTACCCGATGCTCACCCTCGCCAACGCCAACCTGCTGCTCGCCCACGGCGGCGCCGAGCAGATCGACACCTGGGTACGCCCCATGGTCGAGGGCCGGTTCTTCGGCACCATGTGCCTGTCCGAGCCGCAGGCGGGCAGCTCCCTGACCGACCTGACCACGCGGGCCGAGCCGCAGGACGACGGCACGTACCGGATCGTCGGCACCAAGATGTGGATCTCCGGCGGCGACCACGAGCTGGCCGAGAACATCGTCCACCTGGTGCTGGCCCGCATCCCCGGCGCGCCGCCCGGCGTGAAGGGCCTGTCGCTGTTCATCGTGCCGAAGGTGCTGCTCGACGACGACGGCAACCTCGGGCCGCGCAACGACGTGGTGCTGGTCGGGCTGAACCACAAGCTCGGCTACCGCGGCACCACCAACACGCTGCTGAACTTCGGTGAGGGCGTGCACCGGCCGTACGGGCGGGCCGGGGCGGTCGGCTACCTGGTCGGAAATCCGCACCACGGGCTCGCGGTGATGTTCCACATGATGAACGAGGCGCGCATCGGCATCGGGGCCGGCGCCACCGCGCTCGGCTACACCGCGTACCTGAAGTCCGTCGCGTACGCCCGGCAGCGCCCGCAGGGCCGCCCGGTCGCCGACAAGGACCCCACCACGCCGCAGGTGCCGATCGTCGCCCACCCCGACGTACGCCGGATGCTGCTGGCCCAGAAGAGCTACGTGGAGGGCGCGCTCGCGCTGGTGCTCTACTGCGGACGGCTGCTCGACGAGCAGAAGACCGCGCCCGCCGAGACCGACCGCGAGCGGGCGCAGCTGCTGCTGGACCTGCTCACCCCGATCACCAAGAGCTGGCCGGCGCAGTGGTGCCTGGCCGCCAACGACCTGGCCATCCAGGTGCACGGCGGGTACGGCTACACCCGCGACTACGACGTCGAACAGCACTGGCGGGACAACCGGCTCAACGCCATCCACGAGGGCACCCACGGCATCCAGGCCCTCGATCTGCTCGGCCGCAAGGTCACCATGCGCGACGGCGCAGCGCTGGAACTGCTGCTGGAGACCATCCGCGGCACCGTCAACCGGGCGTGGAAGGCGGAGGGGTTCGCCTCGGAGCTGGCCGGTCAGCTCGGCGCGGCGGTGGACCGGATCGCCGTGGTGACTCGGCGGTTGTGGGCGTCGGGCGACCCGGAGCTGGCGCTGGCGAACGCCTCGGTGTACCTGGAGGCGGTCGGGCACGTGGTGATCGCGTGGATGTGGTTGGAGCAGGTGCTGGTGGTGGAGGCGTTGGGGTCGCCGGAGGGGGCCGAGGGGGAGTTCCTGGCGGGGAAGAGGCAGGCGGCGCGGTACTTCTACCGGTGGGAGCTGCCGAAGGTGGGGGCGCAGTTCGACCTGCTGGAAGGGCTGGACCGAACGACGCTGGACATGCGCGAGAGCTGGTTCTGAGCTGCTGTCTGCATCCTGCCTGGGAATCTCGCATGAGCGTCGGTCTGTGTCTGGTCGGCGCGCCGAAGTTCGCTGAGCCATTTTCATCCTGCGTAGCGGTTCGCTTCGACGTGGTGCAGGGCGAGGATGGCCTGGACGATCGCGGTGGCTCGGCGTGGGCAGCAGCGCAGCTTGACCAGAATTTTCCAGGTCTTGAGCGTGGCGATCGCTCGTTCTCCGCGGGCGCGGATCTTGGCGTTGGCCCGGTTCACGGCCTTTTGCCGGCGTGACAGCTTCGGGCGGAAGCGGCGTCGCTTGAACGGGGTGCGCACGCTGCCACGGGCGCCCTGGTAGCCCTTATCGGCGAAGGTCATCACATCCGCGCGGGTCAGAGCATCGATGATGCCGTGATGGCGGGCGGCGGTCAGGTCGTGTACCGACCCGGGCAGTGCCGGTGATGCCCACACGAGCCGGCCGGCGGCGTCCGCGATGACCTGCACGTTCACGCCGTGGCGTTTGTGCTTGCCGCTGTAGTAGAGCCTCTGATCGGCGACTCGGTCGATCGGGATGAGCGTGCCGTCCAGGATCGCGTACGCCAGCAGCCGGATGCGTCGCATCGCGGTGTCCAGGTCATCGGCTGCCGAGCTGAGCAGGGCGATCGCTTCCTGGACGTAGCGCCAAGCAGTGGCGACGCCGATCTCGAATCCGGCCGCGAGTCGGGTGTAGGTGTCGCCGTTGCGCAGATGGGCGAGAGCGAGCAGCGCCTGCCGGCCGGGTTCGAGACGCCGCCACCGGGATCGGCGCTGCTTACGGTGGCCGCGGATGCGTTCGGCGAGGTGGTTCAGGGTGCGGCTGGACAACGGAATCGTGGCGGGGTAGGACAGCATGGCGAGGCTCCCGGTCGGGGCTTCGAGTCTTGGTCGACAGCTGTCCTACCTGGAGCCTCGCACCCATCGATCACCGGGCCTACCGCAACCGCCCTGAGCTGCAAGATCAGCTTGGAAAAGGCTCGCTCTATGGATCGCAATTCCAGACGTTCGGACATCGGCCACGGTCTGGACGCGGGTGGCTGGTCACTCGCGTTCTTGTGAAGGGCCGGGTAGGGTAACTGACTGCATCGAGTGACCTATTCAGGGGAGGATCATCGGTGTCAGGCGCACAAACCTTGGTGGCAACTGTCTTTCATGACTGGCATCAGGAGAATCTGCCGCACATGTCGGAGGATGATGCATGGGAGGTTTTTGTCGCTTGGCTGTTGCTGCGCGATTTTGACGTTACTTTAGATTCGTTGCATGCTGGAGTTGTTGACGGAAGCAACGACGGCGGCATTGATGCGGTTTATACCTTGCTGGAAAGCGGGATCGTCCAACCGGATCATAAGGCTGTCGAAGACCCGAAAGCTGCGCGTACGATGACGGAGGGCCTTGAGCTCACGCTGCATGTCGTGCAGGCCAAAAATAACGAAAAATTTCCGCAGTTGATGGTCACCGCGCTTCAGTCCATCTTGCCGCGTGCTCTCGACCTAGGCCGATCTCTCGACGTGCTGAAGGATGAGCTTAACGATTCTGCCCGTGAGCAGCTGGAAATATTCCGAGCGGCCTACCGCAACTTGCTATCGCGGCGACCAAAGGTTTCAGTTCGCGTGGCGATGGTCTCTCGAGGTTTTTCGGATCGGGTGGCGGCGAACGTATTTAGTCGGGCGAAAGCGCTACAGCAGGATCTCGCGAGACTGTTGCCGTCCGCAGAGATTGATGTTTCCTTCATTGGGGCTGAAGAGTTGTGGTCGATGTACGACCGCCGTCCCAGTAGCACTCTCACGCTCGAATGTGACGAGGTGATGACGAGCGGCGGTTCGTATATCGCGTTGGCGCGGCTCTCGAACTTTATGAAGCTCATTGCCGATGACAACTGGGCGGTGCAGCGTCACGTCTTCGATGCGAACGTTCGGGACTTTCAAGGTGATGTCGCAGTTAACAAAGAGATCATGGCTTCGCTTCAGCAAGGCGACGGACCAGACTTCTGGTGGTTGAATAACGGCGTCACCATCCTCTGCGATGAGGCTCATAGCGTGGGTAAGAGGTTTGCTCTTAAGAACATTCAGATCGTTAATGGTCTGCAGACCTCCCACAATCTCGCCAAGTGGTTCAACGAGCAGCGGGAGTTGGAGGGCGGGGCCGAGGCGCTATTTGCTGACGAACGGAAAATCCTCGTGCGCGTTATCGTGGCAAACGACACTGCAGTGCGAGACCGAATTATTAGGGCTACTAACCGGCAAACACCAGTGGCTGATGCCTCGCTCCGCGCGACCGACGAGGTTCAGCGGAGAATCGAAACCTACTTCGGCTCCAAGGGGCTGTTCTACGATAGGCGAAAAGGTTACTACCGCAACTTGGGTAAGGATCCAGGGAGAATTATCAGTATCGGATACCTTGGTCAAGCTGTCTACGCTATCGCATATGGCAGGCCCGAGGTTGCCAGGGGTAAGCCGAACTCGCTCCTGGCTGAGGACACTCGCTATAAGCAGGCGTTCGATCCGAACGCCGACTTGTCGATCTTCTATTGGTGTGCCAAGGTTCTTCGAGCGGTGGATGAGAGCCTGCAGGGCGGAAATGCGGCAATGAAGTACTGGGAGAAGCGGCATCTCTCCCACTTCATCGCTTTCGCCGCTGTTGTTCGGGCAATTGGGAAAGCACCTGCGCACTGGACCGACATTGTCCACATCGCAAAGGCGGATAAGGACTTTTCTCAGGAAGAACTTGAGTGGGCCTACGAGGTTTCGGCGAGGTCCTTGGCTGACTTTTCCCGGAAGCACTCAATGACCACCGCTGACGCCACAAAGCGTCAGATTTTCGCCCAGCATCTTGCGGAGGCGGTGCTCAAGAACTCAGCAATGGTGTTGTGACGGGCGGTGAGCAGCCTTTTGCGCTTATCGTCTCTGTCGCAATGCGCTGAGCGGAAGGGTGGTCGACGGTAGAAGGGTCAGTCCGGGCAACTTGCACCCACAGTTCGAGATTTGGGGTAAGTCCCCTGGGCCTCCGACAAGCCGTTTCGCCGAAAGAGCGTCAAGGATTTATCTGCCAGGTATCCCCTTGCCGGTATGGGGGTTGTAGGGTCTCGTCAGTTGATGGGGAGGCGGTAGACGAGGTCGTATCGGCCGGCTGGCAGCACGATGTCGGCCGTCTCCACCGGCGTACCGCTCGCCGTATAGGTCCGCTCGATGGTGTGCACGAACGTGCGGGCCGGCAGGTTGAGCGCCTCAACCTCGTCGGCGGTAGCCGAGCGAAGGCTGACACGCTCCACAACCTCGTCGACCCGTACGCCGATGGCGTCCATTCGTGCGACGACGCCCTTCACGTCGCTGTCCTCGGGCCACTCGATCGGAGTGCCCTCGGTGAGGGCAAGCGGCTCGTACGACACGGAGAGCTGTATCGGTTCGCCGTCGGCGAGGAAGCGGTACGACGTCCGCATCACCGGTGCGCCCGGCTCGATGCCGAGCCTGGCGGCGATCCGCTCATCGGCCTGCTCGTGGCGACTGTCATGCTCCCAGGTGCCCTGCTGTCCCGCGCCGGCCGCGTCGCGGGCGAACGGGGACGTCGGGCCGTCGCCGGAGCGAACGTCGCGGCCCCGGGCGTGACGGACCAGCCGGGTGGTGTCTCGTACGTACACGCCGGATCCGGCGCGACCCTCCACAACGCCCTCGCCCTTCAGGACGGCGATGGCCCACTTGGCTACTGTCCGGCTCACGTCGTACTGGCGCATCAGGCCGGACTCGGACGGCAACTTCGCTCCAGCGGGGAGTTCTCCGGACAGGATCGCGGCACGTAGGTCGGCGGCGATCGTCAGGTATGCAGGCGTGTTCGGCATGTCGGCGGTACCTCCGGTCAGCCCGCCCAGTCGACCACAGACAACCTGGTGTGCCAAGTTCGCGCGCCTCCCTTGCCGACCCAAACCTAGTGCACTAGGTTCTGTTGCTGGCGACCCGTTACCGCTCGGCTCCGGTCAGCAACCACGCCTCGCGGTAACGGGGAGCCCTGACACGTCATTGGCAGGCCGACGATGGAGACGCGATGGCGGCGAGCATCACCGAACTGCTCAAACGGTTGCGGCGTCGAACGGAGTCACGAGAACAGGGAGCCGGGCAGGCCATCCAGGAACGCGAGCAGGCGGAGGCGCAGCGGAGGCTGCTTGATCAGGCGGCTCGGCTGCGAGAAGGGCACCGTCATGACGAGCCGCTCGCGAGCAACGGTCCTAAGGAGCCGGCATGACTGCCGAGGGAGAAGCGGCGATCCTGGCGGTGCACGTACGGGGTCTGGACGGGATGTGCGTGGGTTGCCGGCTGTGGTGGGCGCGGCTGACTCCGTACCCCTGCTGGCAGGTCGCGTGGGCGACCAACCGGCAGGCGCGCGCGAGCGTCGCCCGCTTCCTGGGGGTGCGCGGGTGAGCACCCACGGGCCGGTGCTGCCGGTCTGGACGTGCGGTGGGTGCGGTGCGCCGTGGCCGTGCGCGACGCGGCAGCGGGAGCTTCTTGCGGAGTACGAGGGTGCGCCGGTGTCGCTGGCGGTGTACCTGGGGGCGCAGCTGGTGCGGGCGACGGCCGATCTGAGCTGGGCGCCGGCGGGGGCGTTGCACAGGCGGTTCCTGGGGTGGCTGCGGTGAGCGTGCTGCGGGCCGGCGACGAGAAGTTCCACTACAGCGACGGATCGCACCGGTGGACGGCGCCGGATCCGGAGTACGACCAGGAGGTGTGGGAGGAGCAGGTCCGCCAGCACAAGCTGGGGCACCTGCGCAACGAGCGTCCGAGGGTACGCATCCGCCGGATCGTGTGACGGGTGCGAAACTGGGCCGGTGACTCACCCGCTCGCGCGCCGCGTCCACGACACCTGCCATCTCACCGGCCGGTTCCATCTTCGATCCGGGCAGGTCAGCGACGAGTACTTCGACAAGTACCTGTTCGAGGGGAAGCCGGAGCTGCTGCGCGAGGTCGCCGAGGCGATGGTGGCCCTGCTGCCGGAGTGCGACGTGCTGGCGGGGATGGAGATGGGTGGCATCCCGATCGCCACGGTGATGTCGCAGCTGACCGGGCTGCCGACGGTCTTCGTGCGGAAGCAGGCGAAGGAGTACGGCACCGCGAAGGTGGCCGAGGGCGGGCCGGTGAGCGGTCTGCGGGTCGTGGTGATCGAGGACGTCGTGACCACCGGTGGTGCGCTTCTGGTCTCGTGCGGACACCTGCGGTCCGTCGGTGCCCAGGTAAAGACAGTGGTCTGCGCGATCGACCGCGAGCAGGGCGGCCGGGAGAACCTGGCGGCCGAGGGACTGCAACTCCGCGCCGCCCTCACCCGTCGTGATCTGGAAGCCTCAGTGACGGCGTGAGGCTAGGGCTGCGCCGGCCCGCTGCTGACGTTGTACGAGTTCTTGGCGGCGACCACTGCCGCCTGGATGTGCTCGGGGTCGACGCCGTAGACGTTGAGCGGCGGGTGCAGACGCCGGACGAGTTCAGCCTCGATGGTCGCCGGCTCGGCATCCTCCGCCCAGGTCAGGCGCAGGTGCTCGTGCATCCACGCGGTCAGGCGTGTCTCGTCCTCGGGAGTCAGGACGACGCGGTCGGTCCAGGTGGTCCGGTAGCCCTCGGACACGAGGAGGCCGGCCAACGTGCGGCGCAGCGTCGAGCTGCCCGAACGCCGCAGGTGGTTGCGCAGGATCCGGCCGCGCAGGCTGGTCGCCCGGCCGAGATAGAGCATCCGCCGCGACGGGTCGCTGTCGTTCGGCGGTCCGGGGAGGTCGGGGAGGACCGAGGGAGCAGCCCACCAGGCGTAGACGCCGCTGCCACGGGCGAGCCGCTTGACGGCGACATCGAGGGCGACCGGCACACCGGTGAGCAACCGCAGGGCCTCGTCGAGCCGGGCTTCGTCGGTCGGGACGTCGGCGGGCCGCCGTTCGGGGAAGGTCACCGGGACCATCCTAGGGTGAGTGCGAGCGCCGCGGCGCGCTCCTTCGCACAGCCGATGCTAGGTTCGCCGGCATGACGGTGCGCATCACGGCCGGACAGTTCCACGCGGCCGACGGTGTCGAGGACTGGCGCTGCCTCTACCACGTGGTCTCGGCGTATTTCCGCACCGGCTCGCTGGCTGAGGGCATAGCGTTCGTCGATGAGATCGGCCGGCTCGCCGGTGGCACGGAGCAGCAGTACGTCAACGTCGATCTGCGTCATGCCGGCGTCACGGTGTCCCTGTCGTCGCGGGACGTCGCGCTGGCCCGGCGGATCTCGGCTGCCGCCAGGGACCTGGGCATCCCCGTCGATCCGACCGCCGTGCAGCTCGTCAACGTCACACTCGACGCCCTGGTCGGCGCGGACGTGCTGCCGTTCTGGCGGGCGCTGCTGGGTTACCGCCAGATCGACGACGACTATCTGGCCGACCCGGCGCGCCGGGGTCCGGGCTTCGGGGTGCAGCCGATGGATGCTCCGCGTCCACAACGCAACCGCATGCACCTCGATGTCGCCGTCCCACATGATCAGGCCGAGGTCCGAATCGCCGCCGCGTTGGCTGCCGGTGGCCGGCTGGTCTCCAATGCGCACGCACCGAAGTGGTGGGTCCTGGCCGACGCCGAGGGCAATGAGGCGTGCGTCGCCACCTGGCTCGGCCGATGACGGCGGCCCACTCGGAAGGCTCACGGCCGCAATCGATCGTGTCGACCGACGCTCGCCGACGTCGGCCGGCACGAACAGACACACCGGCTTGACCGTCGGCCACACTGACGGCATGACGACGATCGTGCCGACAGGCCCCGCCCACCCGGCGTTCGATCAGGTAGCTGCTCTCTTCGACGACTACCGGGCGCACTACGGCCAACCGTCGACCCCGGAGATCACCCGCTCCTGGCTGCACGACCAGATCGCACAACACCGGATCTCCGCGGCTGCCGCCATCCGAGCTGATCACGTCTGCGGCCTCATCACGGTCACGATCATGCCGGCATCGCTCATGCTGGGCACCTCATGGTCGGTCCGCGACCTCTACGTCGCCCCGCACCATCGCCGTAGCGGTATCGCGAAGGCCCTGCTCCAGCACGTCATCCGCAACGCCCGTGCCGCCGGCGCGCATCGCGTCTCACTCCAGACCGAGACCGACAACATCCCCGCCCTGGCGCTCTACAACGAGATCGGCTTCCAGCCCGTCACCGGCCTGGAACTACTCAACCTCACCCTCGATCCCAGCCTCCAAGATCCAGAAGGCATGGCCTAGACATCGCGCCGTGGCCGAGCGCGATGCGGCGGCGGGAGTCGCCTGCGGAGTACGAGGGTGCTCCGGCCCCTTTCCGCCTGGCGGACGGGGCGACCCGCTTCGCGTACGCGCAGAGCACCGAACTGGGCCGAGGGGGAGTTCCTGGCGGGGAAACGGCAGGCGGCGCGGCACGGTCACCCCACTTCACCGGCTCACGTCATTCTGCGGGCACGATACGCAGATTCAGCAGCATGTCCTCGAAGGCTTCGGGTCCGAATCGTGCCGCCACGATGTGCACCGGTGAACACACCATGTCCAGCGTCACGCCGCCCACGGGACGCCTCTCGACGCCGGTCACCACCAGGGTCGTCTCCCGCACTGTCACGTCCTCGATCGTGACGTCGTAGCCCAGCACAGGACGTTCCCCTACCGAGAGGACGACAACTGTCTCACGTGCGAGGTCTACCGGCGGCGGTGGCGGGACAGGCTGCCTTCCGGCATTGATGGACGCCCAACGCTGGGCCCACGACCCCGATCGGCGAATCAGGAACAGGCCGCAACCCAACCCGGCTTTGTCCTGCCCGTGGTACAGGGTGCGAAAGTTCCCGGCGCGTCCGGACGATCTGCTCACCCGCCGACCCTACCGGCACTGACCCTTGGGACAGCCTCCGTCCACATCCGGCGGCTCTTGACGGCCGAGCCGATGCGGCCGACGCGGTGAGAGCACGGTGTACCCAGCCGAGATCCTCGACGAGGTCACCGCCGAGGACCTCGTCAGGTAACTCTGTCGCCGTGTCGTGCCGGGCAGAGCCCGCCGCCACCCCGACCGACGCCGGCCGTACGCCGAACTGCATGCCGAATACGCACGGTGATGCCGGGGGTCCGGCAGTGGCCGGCCACGGCAAGCAACTCGCGGCATGAGCGTGCATCCGGCCGCCTCGGGTGTGCGTCAGGCTGCGTCCTGGCTCGCCATTGGCCGCCGTGCAGTTGGTGGGGAGATCACGGAGTGCAGCCGAGCCGAGGCTGACTTGTCGGTGTGCGGCCCTAATGTGTGGGGCATGACGCGATATGTCGACGAGGATCTGCACGGTGCTGAGTTCCGCGAGTGTGATCTGACCGGGGCGCGGCTGATCGGTGTCGTCATGCAAGATGTCGTGATCGACGGGTTGGTCACCAACCTCGTGGTGAACGGTGTCGAAGTCACGCAGTACGTCGAAGCAGAGCTCGACCGGCGTCATCCGGTACGGGCGCTGATCCGCTCCGAGGACCCTGCCGACCTGCGCGAGGCAGCACGTCAGCTCCATACCGGCTGGGCCGCCACGATCGAGCGGATCCGCCAGACGCCCGGCATCGAGCGCCGCAGCGTGAACGACGAGTGGTCAGCGGTGCAGACCTTGCGCCACCTAGTCTTCGTCCACGACTCGTGGTTCCGCCGCTGCTGCCTGGGCTCGACACAGCTGTTCACTCCGATGGGCATCGGGCCGAGCGTCGAGCCCTACGGCGGAGCGCACGGGCTTGACCTCTCGTCCGACCCGGCCCTGGACGAGATAGTGAGCGTGCGTGACGCACAGGCCGCCGAGCTGGAGGCCTGGCTCGACAAGGTCACCGCGGTACAGTTAGCCGCGCGAGCGCCGGTGCCCGACGACGATGTCTGGCCGCCGTACGCCCGGGGCCGCTCGGTGTGGCGGTGCCTCCGCACGGTGCTCAACGAGACCTTCGAGCACCACGGCTTCTGCGTCCGCGACCTCGACCTGATTTCGGCACAGAACCACTGAGTAGGGCCGGCCGTCGATTCGGCCTCTTGCCCATGCGGGTATCGCTGATTGTCTGCGCGCTGCCGAGCTGCTGACCCCGGAGCTGGACGCGGCACTTCTGGAGTATCCGGCGGCTCTGGCCCACGTGTTCTCCGGGCGGGCGGCCGTGGAGGGTCGGCGAGATCTGTCGGGACTGGAACGCGCGCTCTTCGGCACGTGCGTGCACGGGGATCGAGCCGATACATACAGACGTTTACGGAGAGTGACAGAAGCTCCTGTTTCCGGCGCGCCCACTCAGCGGCAGAAGGGTCGATACGCCCAGCGAGCAAATCCCCGCGCGTCCGCTCAAGCAGCGTCGGGTCCGGGCCAGATCACCTGTCCGGTCGTTGTCAGGGCCGCCGCGTCGGGCACTGGCAGCGCCGACAGACGGCACAGTTCGCGCAGGGCCATGAGCGGGGGCATCGGCCTGCGAACTCGATCCACGGGCACCGACTGAGCCGCTGACCGGAACTGCTGTACAAAGGCGGTGTCAGACCGAAAGCGGCTGGCATGCGGTGAGTCAGGCCGACGGAACGCGCTCGCCCAGCGGCATGTGCGGGCCTCTCGGGTCACGGGCGCGCCTGGTTACACTGCTCGGCTATGCGCTCGGTCGAGGTCCTCGAACAGTTCGACGCCGCAGCCGCGGAGTTCCTGTTTCCGGACCTGGGCCACGGCTACAACTACGCTGTTGACGTTCGGCTACATGGGTATCGTGACGCTGAGCAGTGGGCCCTCATCGTCGAGGCGGTCGGCTATTCGCCACGGGCCGGCAACCTCACCGACGTGCTCCACGTGTTCGGCAACTGCCTAACCAGCGGCGAACCTGGCTATGGCAACGGGGACTTTCTCGACCGAATCGACAACTGGGACGAGATAGAAGACCCCGACGAGCCCGAGACCTACCGGGGAGGACCGGTAATGGTTCGTGGCCAGACGATCGCCCTTACGGCCGAGCCGGGCGAGGACCTGGTCGACGTGCTGCGCCAGCTCGTTCCACGCCATCGCGAGCTTCTCCTGGCCGACGAGAAAGAACTGCGGCGCCGAATCCGGGTCGACATACCCGAGGTGCTCCGGCTGGACCAGTGGAACCACCCCGACCTGGCCGGCGGGCTACGACCGAGCGAGTCTGAGACCTTCCGCCAGATTGCCGATGTCCTGACAACCGGCGACCTCAGGCGATATGCGCCGAGCCTGCCGCCCAACACCCACTGGTCCAACTGGCCGGACTCGGGAAGCCTGTAGCCGGGCCGGCCCAAGCCGCTCACCTGGGTCTGCTGCACCGATAGGTGACAGGTTCAGTCACGCGGCCTGACTGGCCGGTGGGGTCATGATGGTCTCGTACTCGATGGGGGTCAACCGGGACAGGGATCGTTGGCGTCGTCGGCGGTGGTAGGTCCGCTCGATCCAGGTCACGATCGCGGTCCTCAGCTGTTGCCGGGTCGTCCAGGTTCGGCGGTCGAGGACGTTGTTCTGCAGCAGGCCGAAGAAGGATTCCATGGCAGCGTTGTCGCCGGCGGCGCCGACCCTGCCCATCGACCCGGTCATGTTGTGCTGGTTGAGGGCGTGGACGAATTTCCGGCTTCGGAATTGCGACCCGCGGTCGGTGTGCAGCACGCAGCCGGCCACGTCACCGCGGCGGGCTACGGCGTTGTGCATGGCGTTGACGGCCAGCCTCGACTTCATCCGTGAGTCGATGGAGTAGCCGACGATCCGGTTGGACCACACGTCCTTGATCGCGCACAGGTAGAGCTTGCCCTCGCCGGTGCGGTGTTCGGTGATGTCGGCCAGCCACAACCGGTTCGGGCCGTCGGCGGTGAAGTCGCGGCGTACCAGATCGTCGTGCACTGGCGGACCGACCTTGCCGCCCTTGCCCCGACGCTTGCGCTTGCTGAACGCGCTCCACCAGCCCATGTGGGAGCAGATCTTCCAGGCGGTGCGTTCGACCATCGGCTGGCCGGCAGTGCGGGCCTCGTCGGCCAGGAACCGGTAGCCGAACTCCGGGTCGTCGCGATGCGCGTCGAACAACGCGTCCGCCCGATACGCCGCCACCAGCTCGGCGTCTGTGACACGGCGGGCAAGCCACCGGTAGTAGGGCTGACGAGCGATGTTCAATACCCGGCACGTCACCGCCACGGGGACCCCGTCAGCGGCCAGCTCGCTCACGAGCGGGTAGAGCCTTTTCCCGGCAGATGCGCCTGCGACAGGTAAGCCGCAGCCCGGCGCAGGACCTCGTTCTCCTGCTCCAGCAGCTTGATCCGCTTACGGGCCTCACGCAGCTCGGCTGACTCGCCGCCGCTGACACCCGGTCTGGTTCCGGCGTCGACGTCAGCCTGGCGCATCCACTTGAACAACGTCATCGGGTGGACTCCGAAGTCCTTGGCGATCTGCTCGACCGTCACGCCCGGATCGCGGTCACGGGCCACCCGCACGACATCGTCGCGGAACTCTCGGGGATAGGGCTTGGGCACAGCGACATCCTTCCAGCTCGCCGTCAGGGCAAGCCATCTCAGATGTCACCTATCGGTGCAGCAGACCCCCACTCGATCATCGACTACACGGTTGACGGGCCCGGCACCCAACGGGAGTTCGTGGCGGCCTTCGCAGAGATCCAGGAGCGCTGGGTGCGCTTCTATCCTGGCTACCAGTCGGCTCGCTTCTACCTGAGCACCGACGGCACCCGGGTGTACACCGTCGTGCGTTGGGCCAGCGAGGCGGACTACCGCAATTTCGTGGAAACCTCAGACACCGAAGGCCGGATGGCCGCCATCTCACGAGCCCTGGCGGGCCTGTCCGGCAAGGCCGAAGCCCGCATGACCGGCGTTCCCACGTACATCGTCGCCCGCGAGGTCGGCCCCGGGCCACAGCGTCTCGACGTCTGACCGGACGGGGGCACGCCGCGTCTGCTCGGCACGGACGGGATGCGAGGCTGAGCGCGATGAGCTTGGTGTCGGCGTTCGTACCGATCTGGATCCTCACCGCAGTCGGCTACGCGGCCTGCCGCTGGGGACTGCTGGGCGAGGCGGCGGCGTCGGTGCTCGGCCGGTTCGTGTTCCAGCTCGCGATGCCGGCCGCCCTGTTCCTGGCCCTGTCCCGGATGCCGCTGTCCGGCTTCGCCGGCCGCTCGCTGCTCGCCTTCGGGGTGAGCACCGTCGCGGTCATCGGGTTCGGGTGGGCCTGCGCGAGCCGGCTGTTCGGTCGCGAGCCCGGCGAACGGCCGATCTGGGGCATGACCGCCGGGTACGTGAACTCGGCGAACCTCGGCATCCCGATCGCTACGCAGGTTCTCGGCGACGTGTCGTTCCTGGCCGTGGTGGTGCTGCTGCAGGTACTGGTGGTGGCACCCGTGATCCTGGTGACCCTGGACCGGCGCAGCGACCATGCCGGGCGAGTGCGGTTCCGCCGGATCGCCTCCCTGCCCGTACGCAATCCGGTGATCCTGGCGTCGCTGCTCGGTGTCGCCTGCTCGGCTGCCGGCCTGCGCCTGCCGTCGGCGGCCGCCGCGTCGCTGACGCTGCTGGCGGGCGCCGCGGTTCCGGCCGCTCTGGTCGCGCTCGGCGCGTCGCTGCATCGCACGTCGCCGTCGCGGGCAGAGCCGGCCGAGCCCGCCGAACTGGCCGCGGTCACCGCGCTGAAGCTGGTCGCGCAGCCGGTCGTCGCGTACGCCGCCGGACTGGCCCTGCAACTGTCCGCGCCGCAACTGCTGGCCGTGGTGGTGTGCGCGGGCCTGCCGACGGCGCAGAACACGTTCATCTTCGCCCAGGAGTACGGCGTCGGCGAGGCGGTGGCCAACCGGGCGGTGGTGGTGACCACCACGTTGTCGCTGGCCACCCTGGCCGGAGCGGCCACGCTGCTCGGGTAGCGACCAGCTACGAGGGGAACCGCCTCCAATGTCCCTCGGAGACGACCTCGACGGTGCCGTCGGTCACCGTGACGGCCGTCTGGTCGTCGATCGCGTACGCCGGACCGGCGATCTCGGCGGCCCATTTCTCGGCGGCGGCCATGGTGTTGTCCGGTTCGAGGCCCAGGTGCGGGAAGATCGAGAAGTCGACGAGCCCGAGTGTGCGGTCGTCGGGCGCGGACTGCCACTCGACGAATTCTTTGCCGACGCGGGGGGTCAGCACCATGCTGCCGGCACTCAGCCCGACCCAGACGGTGTCCGGCAGTGACGGCAGGAGATCCGCCAGCCCGGACTGCCGCATCCAGTGGGACAGGTACGTCGCATCGCCGCCGTGCACGAGCAGGACGTCTGCCTCGCGGACCCAGGGTTCCCAGTGCTCCTGGCCGATGCTGGGCAGCGCGGTCAGTTCGAGGACGCCCAGCGACTTCCAGCCGAGGCCGCTCATGGGTAGCGGCGTCTCACCGGTGATGAAGCGCCACGCCGAGGCCGGTCCGCCCATCGGGTAGGCCGCCGTGGGGATGCAGAGGGCACTGGCTTCGGCGATCGGCTTGCCCAGCAGGCCGACCAGCGCGTCGCGGATGCTCGGGTTCTGGACGCCTGCGGATGTGAGAAGAAGCTTCACGCCTACCTCCGGTGGCAGCGGTTGGGTGCACGGGAATGCAGACCGGGCACCGTATCGAAACTCATCGCCGCACGTCGCGTCACTCGCGGATCTCCATCGCCGCCACCAGGCCGTCGTCGAGGCGGTAGACGTGCGTGACGGTGTGGTCGGCGAGCTTCGCTCCGGATTTGTCGTGGACGACCTGATGAACCGTGACGGCGATGCGGCCGTCGGCCTCCGTGCGGAACGCGGTCGGCGTGACGACGGGATCGAGCTGTTCCCACTGCCGGCGCCAGTAGGCACTCACCTGGTCCCGGCCGCGAACGACGCCTCCCTCCCAGCCGTTGGGCCACGAGACGTCCGGCGCCATGGCGGCCAGCAGCGTGGGGATGTCACGCCTGTTGAAGGCCGCGTAGAGGTCCGTGAGCAGAGCCTGGGACGTCAGGGGTCGCGGCGGGTCCATCGAGCCAGCATGACCGCTGGACGCGACCCCATGAAGACCACTTAGCGGTCAGCAGAACCGCCAGCGTCCGAGGGGACGCGCAGATCGCCTCGGCCGGTCCGGCTGGAACCGTGTTCATAGACTCCCGGCTGTGCGAGTTCCTCTTGTGATCGCCGGGGCGGCTGTCGTGCTGGGCGCGGCCGCGGCGACGTCGGCCGGGGTGCGCTGGACCGCCGCCGGTGAGCCGGTCTCCGTCGCGGCGCCGCCGGGGGCGTCCGCGGCGCTGCCGGAGGGCGCGTACGAGACCGTCGTCGACAACCGGGCGTCCGAGGTGTCCGTCGATCTGCGCAACGACCGCGGTGGTCCGGAGGTCGACACGTACGCCATGCCGTCCGCGACCGAGTGGGAGCAGGTCCGGTCCGCTGTCGCCGGGCAGCTCGACGGCTGGAGACAGGTCGGGGACTGCGCCGACACGGGGGAGCGGCGGGTGCGGTGTTCCTGGTCGGAGCCGACCCGCTGGTGGCCCCGCCTCGTGCGGATCGTCTTCCTCCGGCCGGCCCTGCCAGGTGACGACCAGTCCTACGAGTGGCCCGACAACACCTTCCTGGTGATCGGCTCCGCCCGCGGCGCCGCCCTTTCGTGACCCGGCCCCGGCGGGGCGTCGGCGACGACGGTGAGGCGTCCGCGATGCTGTGGGCGTGGAGTACGTCT
Source organism: Micromonospora sp. WMMB482 (assembly GCF_019038635.1). Lineage (NCBI taxonomy): Bacteria > Bacillati > Actinomycetota > Actinomycetes > Micromonosporales > Micromonosporaceae > Micromonospora > Micromonospora sp. WMMB482. Next base: position 5,174,470 of record NZ_JAHOPD010000020.1, read on the forward strand.
CCAGAGCGCCGCGACCGCCGTTGGACGGGCTGATCGACGACCTCTACTTCCTGGCGGGCGCGCCCCCGTACGCCCGGTTGATGCTGCCGCCGATGCCGGCGGCGCTGCTCGTCGTCAATCTCGGGGCGCCGTTCCGCATCCGCGGCGGCACCGACATCGACACCGCGGAGTACGCCGACGGCTGCGTGATCACCACGCCCACCCGCGCGTTCGAGTTCGGCTACCCATGCCCGACCCGGTCCGTCGGCGTACACGTCAAGCCGTGGGGCCTGGCGCCGATCCTGCCGATGCCCGCGGCCGAGCTGTGCGACCGGCCGGTGACGCGGGAGCAGGTCTGGGGCCGGCCCGCCGTCGCGGGAGCAGGTCTGGGGCCGGCCCGCCGTCGCCGAGCTGCGCGACCGGCTGGCCGCGGCGGACGGACCGCACGAGATGCTGACGCTGCTCGAACAGGAGCTGATGCGACGGCTGTCCGAGACGACCGGTCTGGGCCTCGTGCGGCACACGAGTGGCGTCATCGCGGCGACCAGCGGTGCGGTGGCGATCGGCGATCTGAGGACGGCAGCCGGTGTCAGCAGCACCCATCTGGCGCAACGGTTCAAGGCTCTCGTCGGGGTCACGCCGAAGCGGCTGGCCCGTACCTACCGCTTCGCCGCCACCGTGTTCGCGATCGACCCCGCCGGGCCGGTCGACTGGGGCCGGCTCGCCGGTGGCGCGGGCTACTTCGACCAGGCGCACTTCGGCCACGAGTTCCGGGAGTTCACCGGGCTCACACCGACCCGGTACATCGAGGTCCGGCGGCGCTTCCTGCGCGAACACCCCGGCCACGCGATGGACGGCTGGCCGCTGCCTGCCGATTGATTTCGTACAAGAACGGCAGCTCACGGCACGCTAGCTTGGGGGCACCCAAGGCAGAGGGGAGCCCGCGTGGGCACTGTGGTCCTGTACAGCTCGGTGTCGGTGGACGGCTTCGTCGCGGACGAGAACGACCAGCCCGGCCCGCTGTTCGACTGGTTGACGAGCGGTGACGTCCCGCTGGACGACAGCGGCGCGTTGAGGGTGTCGCAGACGTCCTACGACTACGTCCGGCCGTACTGGGACCAGATCGGGGTGACTGTCGTCGGCCGGCACGTCTTCGATCTGACCGACGGCTGGAACGGGACGCCGCCGAGCGGGATCGACCACGTGGTCGTCGTGACGCACCGGCCGGCACCCGAGGGCTGGGACGCCGAGGCGCCGTTCCACTTCGTCGACGGCGTCGAGGCAGCAGTGGCGAGGGCGCAGGAGCTTGCGGGGGACCGCATCGTCGAGGTCGCCGCCGGCGACGTCGGAGGCCAGGTGCTCGCCGCGGGCCTGGTCGACGAGGTACGCATGGACGTCGTACCCGTGGTGTTCGGGTCCGGGAAGCGCTACTTCGGGCCGGTCGACGCGCGGCATCTGCTGGACGATCCCGACGTGGTGCTTCCGGGGGACCGGGTGCTTCACCTGCGCTACCGGGTGCGCCGCTGACCGCTCCGATCGAGACCTCGGCCGCACGGCGGTCGGCAGGGTGGTGCCGTCAGAGCAGGGCGAGCTGGCCGGGCATCGGCTCGTCGTCGAGGCGAGCGCCGAGCTGCCACAGCCGGAGCTGATCGTCCTCATGGTGGCGGGTGAGCCATCGGCCCGGCTCGTACGAGGGGTGGACGGCGCCGGATCCGTGGTGGTGCGGGTAGCGCAGCCGGGAGCGGCACCGGAGGCTGAGCGCGGACAGCAGGAGATGCTCCTCGGCGTCGTCCGGCAGGTCCGCGGAGGTCAGGGCGGTGAGGATCAGGTCCTCGGTGAGGAACACCGCGCGGTCCACGTCTCGGCAGCTCGGGCGGCTCGGTGGCATGCCCGGCAGGTCTTCCAGGTGTCCTTCTGCGATCACTGCGCCGAAGGCGACGTCACGGACGGACAGGAAGCCGTCGAGTGCCGGTGTCACGTAGCGGCCGCCCGCCGGGCTGAAACCGGCGAGACCGCCACCGGCCAGCGGCCGGGACACGATGCGCCCGGCGTCGAGCCGGATGAGCATGGCGCGTGACTGGTCGGGATCGAGCAGCGTCAAGCCGGTCCAGTCGCCCTCGGGTGAGTGCACGAACCAGGCGGCCTCGGGACCGGGCAGCGGCGTGCGACGGATCTCCGCGCCGCTCACACCGTGGACGGCGACGAGGGCGTCGCCCAGGCGGATCCAGAGGACGTGGTCACCGTCGAGGTGGAAGCCGCCGGCGCTGCCGCCGAGCCGATCCCAACTGCTGCGCCACCGGACCGCGCCGTCGTGGTCGAGCACGACGATCTGATGGTCGTCGCCCGCCGCGACGAGCCGACGGGTGGCACTGACCGTCATCGGCGGGTCGTCGAGAGGCGCTGCCAGTCGCGTCACGCGACGCAGGTCGTGGTCGAAGAGGTGCACTGTGGCGCTTTCCCGCTCAGTGACCGCCCAGCCGAGGCCGGCTGCCTCCGTGACATGCCGAATGCCGGGCAGCCGCACCTGATTGATCGAGCGGGGTTGCATCGCAGCAGCATAGAGCCGCCGGTGCGCGACCCTTCCACATCGACTCTTCTCCTCAGTCGATGGACGAGCCGGCAAGCACTTCCTCGGTCCGGTGACGAATGGCGTCGAGCTCGGCGGAACCGCCCCGTACCTCGACGAGGAGGTCGACGGCAGCCCGCAGATACCCCACGGCGACGATGTCCTCGTCGAAGGGAACGTCGGCCTCGAATCGATCGAGCAGGACCGCGAAGTCGGCCACCACCGCCTCGGCGCGGGCGGCGGCTCGGTCGGGAGCACCGTTGCGCAGCGCGCAGCGAGCCGACTCGATCATCGCTCGCCCGACGAAGGCGTGACACTGGCCCAGCAGACGGGTGACGATGCGCCCCACCAGGTCGAGGCCACGCTCCTCAAGCTCCGGATCGGGCCGGGCGGCGAACTCCGCGGTGACCTGACGGGCCGCCGCGGCGAGCGCGACACCGTCGACCCACTCCTGGGAACCCTCCTCGGCGCAGGGTTGCTGCCCCAGCCGAGCGATGCATGCTTCGGCTGCGACCGACAGTGCCGTCGCTGCTTGCAGGAGGAGGTGGAAGCCGATCCGATCCCTCTGCGGCGACGCGACGGCCAGCCGCGCGACCTCGAGCGCCACGGCGACGTCCTCGGTGCCACGCGTGGGTTCACCACGCCTGGCCCCGTCCAGAAGGGCCTGCGCTGCCGCCCGTTCCTCGGGCGACGGCCCGGGATCCCCGTCGTCGACCGGCAGTCCGAGCGCGAGCCGGTACGAGGTCCACGCCAGCGGGTCCGTGACGGGATCCGGCTGGTTCGCGGGGTTGCCGGACGCGGCACGAACCACGCCACCCCTGACCCGGTCCATCGCGAGCCGCGCGTCGTCGAACGGCAGCGCGAACCGCTCGGTCAGGACGGCAAGGACATCGCCACGGCGCGTCCCCTCCGCCTCGGCCGCACGGAGATAGCGCACAAGAGCGGGTACCGATGTTCCGCGAGCGAGGCGCACCGTCAGGTCGTCCGTCCATTCCACCGCACGAGGATGCCCGCCGCGATCTCGTTCCACAAGCGAGATCATTCTCGGCGCCCGGCCGTACGCAATTGACACGTCCAGGTCGGGCGGGCAAGGTGGCAGTCAGCCACGCGCACCGCGTGGGCACTTCGCATGAGGGAATGACGCCTGTGATCCGGGTAGGCCGAGCGGCCGCCTGAGTGTCGACCACGCGACGGATGACCGTCGCGTGCCTGCGGCACGGCGGGGCGGTCCGACGTTTTCCTCCGCCCGTCGCAGCCTCTCTCATGCATCGAGGTCTTCCGTTGAGCATGGATGCCCGCATCCAACAGTCAGTAGTCGTCAACCTGTCCCGCCGGCCCGCGCCCGTCGAGGTGGGGCCCTTCGTGATCGGGCTGGACCCGGCAACGCCCAGCCCGTACGTCAACTACGCGACGCCGCGTCCCGGCACCGTCGTCACCTCGGCCGACGTCACCGCACTGGTCGCGGCGTTCCGCGCCGCGGACCGCAGACCCCGTCTGGAATACGTCACCAGTTGCGCCCCCGCTCTGGAGGCGCTGCTGACCGCCGCCGGCTTCACAGTGGAAGCCCGGCACACCTACCTGGTCTGCGTACCGGGCACGCTGGCGTCCCCACCCGTGCCGGAACACCTCAGCCTGCGCGAACCGGCTGCCGACGCCCAGCGCGCCGCGCTGATCAGCGCGCAGAACGAGGCGTTCGGCGGAGATCCGGTCGCCTCCACGGCCGACGTGGCCCGCGTGCGGCGCCAGCAGGACGCCGGGGGAGTGGTCGTGATGGCCGTCAGCGACGACGGCACGTGCGCGGGTGGCGGCGGTGCGGCTGCGCCCGCCGACGCGGTCAGCGAGGTGGCCGGCGTCGCCGTTCGCGCGCCGTACCGCCGCCGAGGACTGGCGTCCGCGATCACCGCCGACGTCACCCGGAGGCTGTTCGACGCCGGTACGAAGGTCGCCTGGCTGGAGGCCGGCGGCGAGGATTCGTGGCGCGTCTACCAGCGCGTCGGCTACCGGCCCGGCGGTCAGCGGCTCTACATCGCCATGAACTGAGGACGGAGGAGCCCGGGTCGGGTTGCGGCGACCCGGACCCGGGCCACCTCTGCGGGAGGCACGAGATCCCGCAGGCCGTGCTGCTGCGGCACCGCACGAGGGGGAAGCCTCCTGATCGCGCGGGGCGCTAGCTGTCGAACCAGACGACGAGCCTCACGTTGTCGTCGCCGTACCGATCGGTGAGCTCACGCATGCGGTCCAGCAGCGCGCGGAGCTGCGGGTCGGCGCGCAGCACATCACCGTGGGTCAGGCGCTCCACCCGCCACACCCGGCCGGCAGCGCGCCATTCGGTTCCCTCCGGGTAGCTGCTGCCCCGGTGGTCCGCGTGCTCGCCGGCTATTTCGCGCCAGGCTCGCCCGTGCTGTCCGGCCTTGCCCACGAAGCGCGGCCCCTGGCTCGTCAGCTCGTACTCGTGGATCCGGTCGTCCACCCGGGGCGCCTGCGCGCTCCAGTCGACGGATGCCAGCTGCGCCCATGTCACCCAGGTGTGATCGTGTCCGCCGTCCGCGAGGAGAGCGAGCAGATCCGCGCCGGCGTCGTCCGGCAGGCCACGGCCGGGCGCGACCGGCTCGAACCCGGCGTGGTTGCGCACACCGAACAGCAGCCCGAAGGCGTCGTAGTGGCGAGGTAGCGCGTCCAGGCTGACGTCGGCCAGCTGCCAGGGCGCACCCGGACCGTGCGGCCGGATCTCCACCCCACCGGCGATGTCGGTACCCACGTCACCCATCCTCGCAGCCGAGATGGTGCCCGCCACCGGACCGTTCGTATCGTCGTCGTGTCACGAACGCGGCGTCCGATCCCCGCCGGACAGCCGGCCGGTCGTCGACCAGGCTTTCCACCATGAACAACGCACTCGACGGCAAGGTAGCTCTGGTCACCGGCGGTGGCCGTGGCATCGGCGCGGCGGTGGCGCTGCGCCTGGCCGAGGACGGCGCCGACGTGGCGCTGACGTTCCAGCAGAATCAGCGTCGCGCCGACGACGTGGTGGACCAGATCAAGGCTGTGGGACGCCGGGCAATCGCCGTGCGGGCCGACAGCGCCGACCCGGCGGCGGTGATCGCGGCGGTGGACCGGGCCGCCGGTGAGCTGGGCCGGTTGGACATCCTGGTCAACAACGCGGGCGCGTTCCTGCTCGGGCCGCTGGAGCAGTTGACTCTCGACGAGTTCGAGCAGACAGTCGCGGTGAACGTCCGGGCGCCGTTCGTCGCCTCGCGGGCCGCGGTGCACCACATGTCCGCGGGCGGACGGATCGTCAACATCGGCAGCAACACGGCCGAACGGGCGGTCTTCCCGGGCTTCTCGCTCTACGCGATGAGCAAGACCGCCCTGATCGGTCTGACCAAGGCGCTCGGGCGAGAACTCGGCGGCCGAGCGATCACGGTGAACCTGGTGAACCCCGGTGCCACGGACACTGAGCTGAACCCGGCCGACGGCCCGAACGCGGACACGATCAACGGGTTCACCGCCCTCGGCCACTACGCGCAGCCGGCCGACGTGGCTGCCGCCGTGGCGTTCCTGGCCGGCCCGGACGGGCGTTACGTCACGGGGGCGACGGTGAACGTCGACGGCGGATTCACCATCTGATCGACTCTCTTCCTGGCAGACGGCCGCGGCCCGTCCCCCCACCCACTTCACCGGGGACGGGCCGCACCTGTCGGAGGCGGCAGCTAGGCTCTGCCGGTGTGAAGGCGGTGTCCCGGGGTGACCGTCATGGTTGACGCGGACGACGTCCGCCGGGTGGCGCTGTCGTTGCCGCACGTGGTCGAGATCGACAGTGACGGCTTCGACTTCCGGGTTGCCGGCAAGGGGTTCGTCTGGTCCTATCCCGAGCGCACGCCCGGTAGGCCGCGGCGCATCCGCACCGACATCGCCGTGCTGTACGTGGGCGACGAGGCGGAGAAGCAGGCGCTGCTGCTCGGCGAGCCCGATCTCTTCTTCACCACGCCCGCGTACGACGGGTCACCCCTGGTCATGCTGCGGCTGGCGCACGTCGGCGTCGACCGCCTGACGGAACTGGTCACCGACGCGTGGCGGATGCGTGCCCCCGGCTCGTTGACCGGTGACCCCGACGAGGGCGCCGGCGCGTGACGCCGGCCGTGTCGACGGCGAGCGTCCGCCGGCCGCCCGCTATGCGCCGAGGATCTGCTCCCGCAGGATGTCCGCGTGCCCGCAGTGCTGGGCGAACTCGCGCAGGACGTGGAGATACACCCACCGCAGCGGAACCGGGCCTCGCCGATGCCCGGTGAGGATGTCGTCCAGGCCCCGCGTGGAGGTCGCCCGGCGTGACGCGTCGCGGGCGTCGCGATAGGCCTGCCGCACGCCGGCGATCGTGTCGCCGTCGTCGAGGAGGAACGAGTCCTCCGACCGCTCGGGGATGCCGATCTCGGCGCGTGACCGGCCTGTGACAGCCTCATCGAACCAGACCTTCTCGACGAAGGTCGCGTGTTTCACCAGACCCAGCAGCGTGGTCCGGGAGGCCACCAGCGACCGGCGCGCCTGTTCCTCGGTCAGCCCGTCCAGGCAGCGGTCGAGCGCGTCGCGGTGTTCGTCGAGAAACGCCTCGAACTGGGCCTGGATCGGCTGCGCGACGACCTCGGCGGAGAAGGTGGGCGGGAAGGACGGCATGGACGAAGCATCCCAGATCGGCGCTCCCACCCGCGCGCGTGCGGCTGAGGCACAGGGCGGGGTCTAAGGCTGGAAGTAGTCGGACATCATGCGGCTGACCCACTCCGGCTGCCGGACGTCGGCGGGGACGAACTCCGCCAGCACCGGCTTGAGGTCGATCACCGGGGTGCCGGTCACCGCGTCGAGGCCCACCACCGCCAGCTCGCGGCCGTCTACGGACTCGACGCGGCAGCACGTCACGCCGATGCGGTTCGGCCGGCGGGGGCCGCGACCGGCGAACACGCCCATCGGCGGCAGGTCGGGCCGCCCCCGGTAGGGACGGGCCTCCCGGTGGTCGCCGCCGTCCGGGAACCTGTCGAAGACGAACAGGACCTCCACGTGGGAGAACTCCTCCAGGCCCTGGAGACACGCCTCGCCGAAGCGCTCGTCGACGACGATGGTGCTGCGGACGGCACCCCAGTTGTCGCTGTGCTGGATGTCCGTCCGGTCGTTGCGGACGGTCCCGATGGAAGTGATCTCGAAACTATGCATGATCGGAATCTCCGTTCGGTCGTGGGTCAGGCGGCGAGCAGCAGGACGCTGATCACCAGCATCACCAGGGCGGTGGCGCCGTGAACGCCGTAGACGGCGGTCGCGGGGCCGTTGCTGCGGCGCACGATCAGCGCGTCCCCGACGGGTATGCCGGTGGCGGCGAGCATGAACCAGCCCAGCAGGTGGGGTGTCGCGCCGGCCACCAGGATGAGGATGAAGACGCCCGAGGCGATGTCGCGTACGGCCTTGACGGTCAGCCAGGCCCGAAAGGCCGGATCCTCGGTCGGCGTGTCGGGGATGCCGAAGCCGGCGGCGCCCTGCGGCGCCCGGAAGGCGAGCCCGCCCATGAGGACGCAGCCCGCCCCGATCAGCCCGGCGAGCACTGTGGCGACTGTGGTGAGCATGGATGGCATCCCCTCGGTGACGGCGGATCGCTAGCGGCGCTAGCAGTGAGAGCGACGATAGATTGCCGCCGACAGGATGTCTAGCGGTGCTAGGATCCGATCATGTCCGCTGTCAGCGAGCGCCGCGAACGTGAACGGGCGCAGCGTCATCGATTGATCGTCGCCGCCGCGCGCGAGCTGGCCGAGACCGAGGGCTGGGAGGCGGTCACCACCAGGCGGCTGGCGGACCGGGTCGAGTACAGCCAGCCTGTGCTCTACAGCCACTTCAACGGCAAGGGCGCCATCGTCGCCGCCGTCGCACTGGACGGGTTCACCGAGCTCGCCGCCCATCTGAGCCGCGCACGGCGGGCCGCGCCCGCTCCCGGGCAGTCCTTGCGCGCGGTCTGCCACGCCTACCTGGACTTCGCGACCGAGCGGCCGGCCCTGTACGACGCCATGTTCGTCCTGCCCACCGAACTGCGGTTCGCCAGCGCCGAGACCCCGCCGCCGCTGCGAGCCTGCTTCGACGAGTTCGTCAACTGCTTCGACCCGGGAGACGAGCGGCGGGAGCTTTCCGCGGAGGTCCTCTGGAGCGCGCTGCACGGCATCACGGTGCTGGCCCGCAGCGGCCGTGTCCCGGCGGGCGGGCAGGAGGAGCGACTCGACTTCCTCGTCGCCCGGTTCGGGCCAGCCGGCGACGGGGCCGCTGACCTAGGATCGTGATCATGGATGTTCTCCGATATGCGGCGTTCACCGCAGACCCCGCCGGTGGCAATCCGGCCGGTGTCGTCCTGGACGCCACGGGCGTCGGGGACGCGGAGATGCAGCAGGTGGCGGCCGAGGTCGGCTACTCCGAGACGGCGTTCCTCGTGCCCGCCGGCGGGGACGGGCGGTTCACGGTCCGCTACTTCAGCCCGCTGGCGGAGGTGCCGTTCTGCGGTCACGCGACGATCGCGTCGGCGGTCGCCTACGGGCAGCGGCACGGCTCCGGCGTGCTGCACCTGGACACCCGCGCCGGACTGGTCGAGGTCGCCACGAGCGTGCGGGCCGACGGCACCACCACCGCCACGCTGACCAGCGTCGCGCCGCGCACCGTACCCCTGGGCGATGAGGACCGTGCGGCGCTGCTCGCCGCACTGCGCTGGTCCCCGGACGATCTCGACGCGACGCTGCCGCCGCGTGTCGCGTACGCCGGGGCCTGGCATCCGATCGTGGCCGCCGCGACCCGGCGCCGCCTGGCGGACCTGGACTACGACATGGCGGCGCTGAGCGCGCTGATGGCCGAGCGGGACTGGACGACGATCGACCTGGTGCACCGGGAGTCCCAGCTGGTGTTCCACGCGCGCAACCCGTTCCCGCCCGGCGGCGTGGTCGAGGACGCCGCGACCGGGGCGGCAGCCGCCGCGTTCGGCGGCTACCTGCGCGAGCTGGGCCTGGTGACGCCACCGGCGACGGTCACCGTGCGGCAGGGCGAGGACATGGGGCGGCCGAGCCTGCTCACCGTCGGCATCCCCGCCGGTCCCGGCACCGGGATCTCGGTGACCGGCACCGCCGTGCCCATCCCGCCTGTCGAGGAGGCGGTCCGGTGAGGAGGACGCGTGTCGTCGGATCCCGGGTGGCTCGTTCGTAGTACGGGGTGAGAGGCGGCCGGACCGGGCCGCCCGGACAAGGGAGTCATGGCATGCCGCGGTACCTGATCTCGTTCAACGACGGTGCGATGGACCACATCCCCGCCGAGGAGATCCCCCAGGTGGGCAAGGACGCGCACGCGGTCATCCAGGAGGCCGTGAACGCGGGCGTGTTCGTGTACGGCACCGGGCTCGAACGCCAGCAGGCGAGCATCGTCGGCACGGACGGGGTGGTCACCGACGGGCCGTTCCCGGAGACCAAGGAGGTCATCGGCGGGTTCGTGGTCCTCGACGCGGCCTCCCGGGACGAGGCGCTGACGTGGGCGGCCAAGATCGCCGTCTCGTGCCGCTGCGCCCAGGAGGTCCGGGAGATCATGCCCGACCCCGAGACGGAGGCGATGCTCCGCGCGGCGGGCCGGTGACAGGTCCGACGTCGCCGCGATGACGGGGTGGGCGTGGCACCCGGACGGCGGCCACGCCAACCATGGTCGTTTGTTCGTACGACTAGGTGCCGAGCGGCATCGCGATCACCTCGTCAGCTCAGCCGCAGGTCGTGCTCGTCGAGGGCGGCCTCGATGACGCTCAGCGCCTTCGGCCCCATGCCGTGCAGGCGGGCGAGTTCCGCGCGCGGCACCCCGGCGAGCTGGCGCAGCGTGGTGTAGCCGGCGGCGGTCAGCGCCCGCGTCGCCGGAGCGCCGATCTTCGGCAGGGTGTCCAGGGACGACGTCATCGCCCGATGCTAGACCGCCGGCTGCGAGCCCGATGCCCCGGCGAGTGCAGTGCCGTTCCCGTCCCCGCAGTTCTCAGGGTCAGATTCGGGGAAGGACCGGACAGGCGTTTCGGGGCGGTTCCGGATGGGACTCGGGTGGGTCGCCGCCGAAGAATCGACGAGCATCCAAACACCGGGAGGCGCAGTGTTCCGACCTACCGTGGCCGTCGTCCTGACCGCACTCACCGTCCTGGCCGGACTGCCCGGCCCGGCGCGCGCGGGTGCCCCGCCGCCGCGCCTGGACTGGGGCGAGTGCGCCGACGACCTGCCGAACGTCCCGCCGGACGAGCGCGTGCGATGCGCCCGGCTCCGCGTGCCGGTGGACTGGGCCCGGCCGAACGGCCCGACGTTCGAACTCGCCGTGGCACGCCGGCTCGCGCGAACGCCGGAGCGGGTGGGCACGCTGGTGTTCGGGCCGGGCGGCCCCGGCGACTCGGGGGTGGAACGCATCCGCAAGGGCGACCGGTTCAGCGACGAGTTGCTGGACCGGTTCGACCTGGTCAGCTTCGACCCGCGTACGGTCGCCCGCACCGCCGCGCCCGTCTGCACCCCGGATCCGGCGCTGCGCAAGCCGCCCGTCCCGCTGACCGGCCAGGCGGACTTCGACGCCGCGGTGGCCTACAACCAGGCGCTGTGGCGCAGGTGCCGTCCGACCAGCCCTGTGTTCGACCACGCCGACACGCTCAGCACGGCCCGGGACCTCGACGCCCTGCGGCGTGCGCTGGGGGAGCGGCGGCTGTCGTTCCACGGCAGCTCGTACGGCACGCTGCTGGGCCAGCAGTACGCCGAGCGGTATCCCGGGCGCGTACGGGCCGTCGTGCTGGAGGGCGTGTTCGACCACAGCCTCGACACGCGATCCTTCGTGTGGACACAGGCCGCCACGTTGCAGGACTCGTTCGACGAGTTCGTCTCCTGGTGTGACAGGTCAGCGGACTGTGTGCTCCACGAACGGGACGTACGGTCGGTGTGGGCGCGGGTGCTGGCCCGCGCGGACCGGGGTGAGTACGCCCCCCGTACCGCCTTCGACGTCACGGCCGTGGCGCTCGGCCTGCTCGCCGGTCCGCGCTGGCCGCAACTCGCGGCGATCGTGCGGGACATGGACGCCGGCACGCCGCCACCGGCTGTGAACTTCCCGCTCTCGGTCGCGGCGTTCTGCGCGGACTGGCCGGCGCAGGTACGCGACTACGCCGCGTACGCCGGCCTGGTCCGGGACGCTAGGGCCGTCGCCCCGGACGTCCGGTACGGCGCCGGTCTGCTGGCCGTGCAGACCTGCCTGGGCTGGCCGTCCCCGGTCCGCAACCCGCCGCACGAGCTGAACGTGCACACCCGCACGCCGCTGCTGCTGCTCAACACCCGGCACGATCCCCGTACCGGCTACGCGTGGGCGGTGAACGTCGCCCGGCAACTCGGCCGGCACGGACGTCTGGTCACCTACGAGGGCTGGGGCCACGGCACCTACCAGCGCAACGACTGCACGGAGGCAGTGGTGGACCGGTACCTCGTCGACCTGACGGTGCCCGCCCCCGGTGCGCGATGCCCGGCGAGCTGACCGCTGCTAGACCGCCGGTCCCGGCGCCTCGGCGAGCGGGCGGGCCGCCGGGTGCCGGTGCGGCAGCGCCGCCAGGCCCAGTACGAGCAGCAGCAGGACCGCGCCGAGCAGGAACGGCAGCGACAGGGTGGGCTGGCCGAGCCACTCCCACGGCACGTGCCAGCGGGGATGCGGCTCGCTCAGGTGGTGCGCGAGCATCAGCGGCGCGCTCAACAGGATCGGCGCGGTCCAGAACAGCATCGCGACGCCGTACAGGACCTTCGCCGGGCCCTGCACCAGCATGCGTCGTCCCGCGGTGCGGCGGCTGGCCCAGCCGAACAGCACCCAGCCGCCCAGCGTGCCCAGTGCGAGGCCGAGCAGGCCGGCGGGGTAGGCGGCGCCGGGGGTGGCGCGGCTGAGGGTGAGGCTCGTCGAGCCCTCGGCGTCGAGTTCCACGGCGAGGATGTGGTCGCCGCGTGCGGCGTACACGGTGATGTCGGAGGGGATGGTCGCCGGGTCGCACCGTGGATGGCCGGGGATGCAATCGTACGCGTTGGAGTGGACGGGCTCGCTCTGCTCCCACCCGGCGGCGTCCAGACGCTGCCGCAGCTCGGTGAGGCCGGCGGCCGGCATCTGGTCGAAGGATGCGCTCAGTTCGGCCGGCGCGTACTCGCCACCGTCGCCGAGCAGCAGCTCGGACAGGAGGTCCTCGTTCAGCGGGTGGCCGTAGATGAGGAACACGGCGGGCGGGTCGTCCTGGTCGAGGTGGTCGACCTGCCGGTCCGGGTAGAGCTGTCCCACCACGGCGGCGAGGTCGCGGTGGTCGAGCGGGCGGGAGCCGAGCCAGGCGAGCCAGGTGCCGAAAGACCCGGCGAACAGACCGCAGGCCACCGCGAAGACCGCCGCCCAGGCCGCCACGGAACGGCTCGCCGGCCGTCCCAGCCGGGCCCGCAGACCATGGCGTACGAGATTCGCCGCGATCCGGGCACGCCGGTGGGCTGGGCCGACGTCCCGTACCGTCTCCAGGATCTCGGCCCCGCGAGCCCGGCGGTAGGCACGGGGGTAGGCCAGCAGCAGCCAGCGGTGCATGGTATCTCCCTACGGGGCCGCGACGGTGGGGTCAGGCGGTGCGGGGCTGCAGGGCGCGCAGCCGGGTCTCGGCGGCGGACGCGAGCTGTCGCAGCCGCTCGGTCTGGCGTGCCAGTTCGGCCCGGCCGTCGGCGCGCAGCCGGTAGTAGCGGCGCAGCCGGCCGTCGACCACCTCTTCGTGGCTGTGTTCGACGAGGCCCTGCGCGACCAGCCGGTCCAGGGCGGCGTAGAGGGTGCCCGGCAGCAGGTTGACGCGCCCGCCGGACAGGCCGGCGACCTCCTGGATGATCCCGTAGCCGTGGCGCGGCTCGTCGGCCAGCGCGGTCAGGATCAGGAAGGTCGCCTCGCGCATCTCACTCACCGAGGCAACATATACAGCCGATCAATACATGGTCAACGGTCGCCGAGCAGCTGCCGCTCGGCCATGAAAGCGCGCAGCCTCCCGGCGTCCTCGGCGGACATCAGCCACCGGGGGATCACAGTGGCCGGCATCCGTCTCACGTACACGATCCAGAAATCAGGGGTCTCGGTGACCCGCGTGACGCCGTCCCAGGCGATGCCGCCGGACTCCGAACCGCTGCGCATCATGATGTTGCGGTCGTCGATGTCGTAGGCGCCCTCGACCGCGTAGCCGCCGGAGCGGCGCCGGGCCCGCCACCGCACCCACGGCGCGTACAGCATCGACAGCACGCCGGCCACGACGAACGCGGTCCACAGCGACGCGAAGCGGTCTCCCCGCTCCGACGCCTGCGAGGCGACCCAGCCGATCACCCCGATCGCGGCGAGAGCCGCGCCGATGTAGCCGAACCGGCGCAGCCGGGCGGCGGCGAGCGCGGCGGCCACGCGGGCCGGATAGGCGGGGTCGGCCGGTACGGCGAAACGGATCTGCACGCCCGAACGATAGTCCTCCGCCCGCCTGTGCCGAGCCGGACCCGCGTAGCGCGCCGGTCAGGTCCGGCGCAGCACCAGCGTCACGAAACCCAGCACGCCGCGGTATCCGCGCAGCCACTGGTCCCGGTGCTCCCGGGCGGCGGTGAGCGCAGCGGCGGCGTCCGGGTGACCCGGATTGTCCAGCGCCCACTCGGTCAGCGAGCCGGTCCACGACCACTCGTAGTCGTCCCACTCCGCGATGTCGCTGACATGCCCGTACACCGGGGCCCAGCCGGCCTGCTCGGCGGCGTCGACCAGGCCGGCGAGGTCGGTGTGGTCGTCGGGCTTCGCGCCCAGCGCGGCAAGCGCCTCCGGCGTCGGCGGCACCTGCCAGAAGCCCTCGCCGACCAGCAGGATGCCGTCGGGGTTCACGTGTCGGCCGGCCAGTTCCAACGTCCCGCCGAACCCCCCGAACGCGTGCGTCGACCCGACGCAGAGCACCAGGTCGTAGTCGCCGTCCGGCACGTACGACCGGGCGTCGCGCTCGTGCAGCGTCAGCCGGTCGGCGAGGCCGCGCACAGCGGCGGCCTCCGCGGCGCGTTCGAGCGCGTACGGGTTGAGGTCCACGCCGTCGGCGTGCCCGTCCGGGTGGTGCGCGAGCGCCTGCAACGCCCAGGCGGCCTCACCGCAACCCAGGTCGAGGATGCGGGCCGCCGGCCGGCGACCGGCCCGGCGCAGCAGCCGGTTGACGTCGACACCGGAGACCGGAGCCGCGATCGGGTGGTGCGAGTGCGCGATGTTGCTGAGCCGTTGACGGTCCATCGCCGCAGTCAACACGAGCACGGCGGGTCCGCGCAGCGAGCTTTCGCACGGTCAGAGCCGGCAGACGACAGTCGCGTCGTCGGTGGCGACGCCACCGCGCGACTCCGCCTGCCGGACCCGGCGGACGACCTCGGCGGGGCCGTCGGTCTCCAGCAGACGCAGCAGCCCCGGCCAGCCGGTCAGGCCGAAGGTGTCCACGAGGCGGCTCGCGCCGTTGCTGAGCAGCGCCGCCGTGCCCACCTCGTCGGCCGGGCACTCGCCGGTGACCGCCTCGTCCGCGACCTTCGGGTCGTCCTTCGCGACCCAGAACCCGCCAGGGCTGTTGCGGCGGGATCGCAGTTCCATCAGCAGCCGCCGGTACTCGTCGCCGCCCTCGGGCACGTCCTTCAGCCGCTCCTCGAAGGAACGGGCGATCACCACCTCCCGCGGATCGTGGGCGACGAGCGGCTCAGCGCCCACCCGGCCGACGATCGCCACCGCGTCGCCGAGGACCAGGTGCTCGACGGTCCCGCCGGAGAACCGGAGCATCGCCACGGCCGCGAACGGGCTGATCGGATGGGTCACGTCGCACGTGTCGCGGTGCGCCGCGGTGACCTGCCCGATGCCCTCGGCCAGCACGTCGCGCAGGCTCCGATCCGGCGACAGCGCGCCGAGCAGCGCGCCGCCGAGCCGGGACGCGTACCAGGCGATGCCGTGGTGGCAGACCTCGTGCGCGCCGGCGATGCCACCGGCGCCGTCGACCAGGACCATGCCGTACGACACGGCGCCGGCGAAGTCCTCATTGGCGCGCCCGGGATGCCCCGCGTCGGTCGCCATCGTCACCCGCATCGGCTCATCATGCCGGGACCGACCGGATCGCGACGCCCCGCCTCAGGACGCCCGTAGCCTCCGGATCGCCCGGCGGGCTCCCTGATGGTGCAGCGCGCCGGCACCGGTGTTGGCGACGGCGAGCATGGCCGCGCCGAACGGCCCGACGCCGACGTCCATGACGCCGGTCGCGACCAGCAGGGCCGGCCAGCCCAGCGCCGCGGCGACGAGCGACGACCGCCACCAGCGCCCGAGGAGAAGCCCGGGCAGGATCAGCACCGGGATCATCGCGGGCCACCTCCCACCGTCGGCTCGTTCGAGCGTACGCCCGGCTCTTCCCGGTTCAGTCGCCGGTCATGGTGCGGACTGCGGCGAACCGGCCGTACGGGCGAGCCCGGGCCGCCAGGATGAGGTGATGCGCGCCAGTCAGAAGGTCCGCCACCGGCACGCCGACGTCGACGGCCTGGAGGTGTTCCTCCGCGAGGCCGGCCGCCCCGGCGACCCGGCGGTGCTGCTGCTGCACGGCTTTCCCAGCTCGTCGCACACGTTTTGCGCGGTCATGCCCGCGCTCGCCGAGGTCGCCTATGTGCTCGCGCCCGACCTGCCCGGCTTCGGCATGTCCTCGTCGCCCACGGTCGCCGAGTACGACTACACGTTCGAGAACCTGTCGTGGACGGTCGAGCGGCTCCTCGGCCGGCTCGGCGTCGACCGCTTCTTCGTCTACCTGCACGACTTCGGCGCGCCGGTCGGCTACCACCTCGCCCTGCGCGCCCCGGAACGGATCCGGGGCCTGATCGTGCAGAGCGGCAACGCGCACGCCGACGGGCTCGGCGCGCAGTGGGACACCGCGCGGGCGTACTGGGCCGACCCGGGCGAGGCCACGCGCGCCGCGCTGCCGGACTGGCTGACGTTCGCCGGCACCCGGGACCAGTACCTCGCCGGGCTGCCCGAGCACGTACGCCCGCTCCAGGCGCCCGAGGCGTGGCACCTGGACTGGGAGCGGATGACCCGGCCCGGCAACGTCGACGCGCAGTTCGCGCTGTTCACCGACTACGCCGCCCACGTCGACCGGTTCGGTGAGATCGCCGGGTACCACAGCGTCCACCAGCCGCCGGCGCTGGTGCTGTGGGGCCGGCACGACGCGTACTTCGACGTGGACGAGGTCCTGGCCTACCACCGCGTGCTCGACCGGATGGACGCGCACATCTACGACGGCGGCCACCTGCTGCTGGAGACGCACGCGGCCGAGTGCGCCGCGCTCATGCGCGCGTTCGTCCGGGACCACTCGTGAGCCGTGGCGTGGGCGCCCGCGACGTCACGGCGTGGTCGAGGGTTTCGCCTTCTGCGGGTGGGGCGTCTCGTGCCGGGCCAGCATGGCGACGAACTCGCCGATCTTGCGCTGCCGGGTCTCCGCGCGCTTGACCGCGTTGAGCCGGTGAATGAGCGTGAACCTGTTGGCGCTGGTGAGGACGTCGAACATGGCCTGGGCGGCGGGCTCGGCGGCGATCGCGGCGAGCAGGTCGGCGGGCACCTCGGCCTCCGACGGCGGTGCGTAGGCCGCAGCCCACCGGCCGTCCGCCTTCGCGGCCTCCACCGCGGCCCGGCCCGCGGGCGTCATCCGCCCCTCCGACTCCAGCCGGGCCACGTGCGCGACGTTGCGCTGCGACCAGGAGCTGCGCGCCCGGCGTGGGGTGTACCGGATCCAGGAGCTCTCGTGGTCGCGCTTGCGGGCCTGCCCGTCGATCCAGCCGAAGCAGAGCGCCTCGTCGACCGCCTGTTGCCAGGTCAGCGTCGTGACCGTGCCGCCCTTGCGGGTCAGGGCGAGCCAGACGCCGGGAGACGTGTCGTGGTGGGCGGACAACCACGCGCGCAGCGCCTCCGCGTCGGGCACGATCAACTCGTCCAGCTCGGCGCTTCCCATGGCTGACAGGCTAATCCGAGGGTACGACATCGGCGGCGGCTCACCGCTCGTGCGTCTGGCGCCGGCATCCTGTCGTACGCCACTGCGACGGCCGGCCGCTGATCCGCAGGCCACGGCGATTCCACGCCTTTCCCGGGGCGTCGCTCAGGTCGTGCCGCCTCGTCACCGGGCTGGTGCCACGAGCTCTCCGGTACTCAGGTGACTCTCGGTCCATGCCGCGCGACCAGGGCGGGCAGCTCGTCCAGCGAGTTGATGCGGAACAAGCACCGGTCGGCCACGTCCGGCATGTCGAGGATGTGGCCCCACGGGCCGCGCCGGATCAGGCACGCCGACATCCCGGCGGCCATCGCCGGGGCGGCGTCGTTGTCCGGCCGGTCACCCACGTACAGGATCGCCGACGGGTCGCCACCGCCCTCGCGGACGACCCGGGCGAAGAACTCCGGCGCCGGTTTCGCCACGCCCCACGCCGCCGACGTGCCGATCACGTCCACCGGCAGGTCCAGCGCCCGCAGCGTCGCCTCGGCGTGCTCGGGCTGGTTGCCGGCCAGGCCGACCCGCAATCCCTGCTCCCGCAGGGCGGCCAGGCAGGCCCGTGCGTCCGGGTAGAGGTCGTCGGCGCCGAACGACTCCGGATCACCGGCGGCGACCCGGCGGGCGAGTTCGGCAGTGAGGTCGAAGTCGGGCCGGAACGCCCGGAACACCTCCTGGTAGTCCAGCCCTCGGGCGATCACGGCGCCGAAGACGGCGGAGAACGTGTGCCGCGGCACGCCGAGCCAGTCCGCCCAGGTCGCGAACTCGCGGGTCTCGTCGAGAATCGTCCCGCCCACGTCGAAGAAGACCGTCCGGATCATCAGCTGATCGTACTGTCGTTGATCAGCCTGTGGGGGGCGCCCGGATGGCGCAGACTGCCCGCATGAATGCCTCCTTCCTCCCGGAACCGCCGCAGAGCCCGGCGGCGAAAGCCGCCTACGAGGACGACCTCGCCGCCGACGGTTACGTCAACAACCTCACCCGCGTCTGGTGCTGGCGACCCGACGTGCTGATGTCGTTCCAGAACTCGCGCACCGAACTGCTGTCCGAGTCCACCCTGTCCTCGCGGGAGGTGGCAGTGCTGGTCGCCGCCACGGCCGCCGCCCGGGGCGACTCGTACTGCGCGCTGGCCTGGGGCGCGCGGCTGGCCGGGATGAGCGACGAGACGACCGCCGCCGCGGTGCTGTGCGGCGCCGAGGCGGACCTGTCGCAGCGGGAGGCGGCGCTGGCCGACTGGTCGCGCCGTGTGGTGACGGACCCGAATGCCACCACCGAGGCCGACACGCAACGCCTGCGTGACGCCGGCCTGAGCGACCGGGAGATCTTCGAGGCGACGGCGCTCGTCGCGTTCCGGCTGGCCTTCTCCACTGTGAACGACGCGCTCGGCGCGCGGCCGGACGCGCAACTGGCGGAGAAGGCACCACCGCTGGTCCGGAAAGCGGTGACGTTCGGCCGCCCGGTCTGAACGGGCGAGTCCGGACGCTGGTCGGGGTGGCCCGCGTGCGAAGCGCGGAACGCGGACGCGGGCCACCCCGCACGGTCACGGCATGTCGTACCGGTGTGGGAGGGTCCGGGCATGACAACGTTCGTGCTCATCCACGGCGGCGGGGGCAGCGCGTGGGACTGGCATCGGGTCGTTCCCGAGCTGGCCGCCCGTGGCCACGACGCGGTGGTGCCGGAGCTGCCGATCGGGGACCGGTCGGCGGGGTTCGCCGACTTCCGCCGGGTGGTGGTCGACGCCGTCGGTGACCGCGACGACCTCGTGGTGGTCGGGCACTCGTACGGCGCGTTCACCGCACCGCTGATCGCCGACCGGCTGCCGGTGCGGCTGCTGGTCCTGCTCACCCCGATGATCCCGCGGCCCGGCGAGAAACCGGGGGAGTGGTGGGGCAACACCGGCTACCGCGAGCCGGAAGGGCTCAGTGAGGAGCAGCAGTTCTACAACGGCGTGCCGGCCGAGATCGTCGCCGAGGCGCCGGCGCACGGCCGGGAGCAGGTCAGCTCGGAGTGGGACGAGCCGTGGCCGCTCGCCACCTGGCCGGCCGTGCCGACGAGGGTGCTCATCGGTCGCGACGACCAGTTCTTCCCCACCGGATTCCAACGCCGGGTGGCCGCCGACCGGCTCGGCGTGGTGCCTGACGAGATCGACGGCGGCCACGCGGTGGCGCTGAGCCGTCCGGGCCCGCTCGCCGACCGGCTGATCGCCTACCTGGTGTCTTGACCCCGTCTCGTCGTGATCCGCCCCCGTCCGGCCACCGGGTCGGGGAGACCCCCGGCTGACGGCACCGGCCGCCCGGCGACGGACGCTCCGGTCTTCGTCGACCGGACCATCCGGGGGGCGCCGCGGCGACGGCCTCCCCTCGTCCCTCCCGACGACAAACTGATCGGGAGGGACGAGGCGTCATGCGGATCCGCGACTGACGGTCCCGGCGGCTGTCCGGCCTTCCCGGAGCGGTGGCTGCCGGACAGCCGCCGGGGTCAGCTTCCGGCCGGGGCGGGTGAGACGGGTAGGGGGCGGCGGCGCCGACGGGCGAGCAGGCCGAGGACGAGATCGATGACGAGGAAGCCGAGCAGGGTGACGCCGAACCAGGGCAGTGCCCAGCCGAGTGCCACGGTGACCGGTACGCCGAGCAGCAGCGCCCACCACGGAAGCCCGCGGAGGCCACCTCGGGCGGGCGGTGAGCCGAGCGGGGCGCGCCGGCCGGTGCGGGTGGGGCGGCGCTGCCACCACATGCGGTAGCCCCAGATGATGACGCAGAGCAGACCGAGAGCGAGTGCGGCGAGCAGGATCTGGTTGACCGGCCCGAACAGCAGCCCCATGTGGGCCTGGATGCCGAGGCTGCTGAGCTGCGCGAGCAGCGGCCAGTCGGCGAAGTCGCTGCGGGCGGTGACCGCGCCGGTGGTGGGCTCGACGGCGATTCGGTCCTTCGCGACCGGCCAGGTGTTGTCGACCTGGGCGACGGTCCAGGCCAGGCCGGACTCCGCGGCAGGGCTGATCTCCACCGGCCCCGAGAGCCCGGCGCCGCGCGCGGAGGTCAGCACGGTGTCGTAGGACGCCGGATTGTCCGCCGTGCCGGTTGCCCCGCCACCGTGCTGGTGCTCACCGCCGCCCGCGGGTGCGGCCGTGCCGTCGAGGGAGGTGGACAGTTCCGGAGTGCCGGCGCGCAGGGTGTCCAGGCCGGCGCCGAAGTTCGCGCCGGCGTACCGGGACCAGGTCAGGCCGGTGGCGGAGAGGAACAGCAGGCCGACCGCGAGCCAGACACCGGTGGTGGCGTGCCAGCCCCGCGTACGGCGGACTCCCTTGCGGGCGGTCAGGTCCGGGACGAGCAGGTGTGTCGTCCGGGCGCGGGCGGCGCTGCGGCGGCGCCACCACAGGACGACGCCGCCGAGAACGAGGACCCACAGCCAGCTGGCGGCGATCTCGGAGTAGTGCCGGCCGATCTCGCCGAGGTGCAGGTTGCGGTGCAGGTCGTCGAGCCAGGTGGTGGCCGGCGTGGAGCCGAACCAGGTGGTGAGCTGCCCGGTCACCTCGCCGGTGTACGGGTCGACGTAGACGGTGTGCTGTTTGTCGCCGAGTTCCTCGAGCGAGAACACCACTTGGGTGGTCCGGTCGCCGGTGCCGGGCGCCACGGCGGCGATGGTGCCGTCGGGGTGCGCGGCCCGTGCGGCGGTGACCTGTTGGGCGAGGGTCTTCGGCTGGTCACCGACGGCGGCCACGGTCAGCCGGTCGCCGTAGAGGGCCTGGTCCAGCTGCGGGGTGATGGTGTATGCCAGGCCGGTCAGGGCGGCGACCAGTAGGAACGGGGCAACCAGGATGCCGGCGTAGAAGTGCAGCCGGGTCAGCAGCGTGGCGAACGGCGTGGGCTGGCGGCCCGGTCGAGCGGCCGGCGCGGCGGTGGAGGTGTCCGGCGCGGGATCGCCGGACAGTTCGGTGACGGACATCGACTACTCCGATCGAAAATATGGGCTTTAGGTCGGGGTGGCTCGTGCCCGTCGAGCCATGGGCTGCCCGGTTGCCGTCTCCCGATCGAGTAGTCGGTCAGGTGTGTCAGGAAGTTCCCTCGTCCGCGCAGATCTTCGGGTTGTCTTTCGGTGCTCCGGGACGCCTCCGCATGCCGACGGCGGCTGAGGGGCGTCGAGGCGGGCCGACTCGCGCCAGGGTGCCGTCGAGGATCACCCGGTGCCGGTTGGTCAGGGCTACGAGGTCCGCCGCGCCAGGTGCACAGTGACGTCGGCGGTGACCTCGACCGTGCCGGGCAGGACGTCCCGGATGCGGTCGAACACTTGCTCGCGTACGTACGGAGGCAGTTCGAGATAGGCCGAGACGGTCGACAGGACGCCGACGTAGTCGTCGGCGCTCATCGTGACCCGCCGCCGGATCTCCGACTGGCGCACGTCGGTGAAGCACCCGGACGCGCGCAGCTCGGTGCCGGGCCACTGCATCCGGGCCGCCGGTGGCGTCCCGTCCGGCGACGGGATCTCGTCGTCGGCGAGGTACTCGGACCGGGCCGCGGCCACCGCGTCGCGCACGGCCGGGTCGGCCAGCCGCAGCGGCCCGCCGAACGAGGCGAACACGCCATCGGGCGCGAGCAGCCCGGCGATCCGCTCCCACCGCCGGTCCGGGGCCGTCCAGTGCAGGGCCGCCGCCGCGTACACCAGGTCGTGGCGCTCGTCGGCGCGCAACTGCTCGAACGCGACCTGCCGGACCCGCACGTCCGCGGGGTCGTGCCGGCGTAGCTCGGCGAGCATCGCGGGGTCCGGGTCGGTGGCGGTGACCGCGATGCCGCGCCGGGCGAACAGCCGGGTCGCCTTGCCGGTCCCGGCGCCGATCTCCAGAGCGGTCCGGGCGGGCCGGCCCGCGTACGCCAGCACCAGATCGGCCAGTTCCTCCGGATAGCCGGGCCGGAACCGCTCGTACGCCTGCGCGGCCGCTCCGAAGCTCAACGCACGATCCGGCATGCCGGTCACCCTCCCACCACCGGTCCGTCGTTCGCGGCTATCGTACGCGGCGTGAGCGACACCGGCTGGCTGGACGACACCCGCACCTCCTACGACACGGTGGCGGCCGGTTACGCCGACCTGCTGCGTGACGCCCTTTCGAACGAGCCGTTCCAGCGCGGCATCCTCGCGCTCTTCGCCGAGTTGGTTCGGGCGCGGGGGGCCGGGCCGGTGGCGGACGTCGGCTGCGGGCCGGGACGGATCACCCGTCATCTGCATGATCTGGGTCTGAGCGCGTTCGGCATCGATCTGTCACCGGTGATGATCGACGTGGCCCGGCGCGACCACCCGGGCCTGCGTTTCGAGGTGGGCTCGATGACCCGTCTCGACCTCACCGACGGGTACCTGACCGGGTTGCTCGCCTGGTTCTCGCTGATCCACGTGCCGGACGACGCGGTGCCCGCCGTCCTCGCCGGATTCCACCGGGTGCTGCGGCCCGGCGGGGTCGTGCTGCTCGGGTTCCACGCCGGTGACGGAAGCCGGCTCAAGACGCAGGGGTACGGCGGGCATCCGATGCGCGTCCACGTGCACCGCCGCCGGCCGGAGCGGGTCGCGGCCTGGCTGACCGACGTCGGGTTCACCGTCGAGGCCGAGATGACGCATCACCCCGCCCCGGACGTCGAAGGCGGCTTCGTCTTCGCCCACCGGTGACGTGGCGGTCTACGCGTCCGGATCCCACGCGGCGATCCGGTCGAGCACGCGCCGGTCGCCCTCGACGGCGAGCGCGTCCAGCGGTATCCGGCCGTAGAAGGCAAGGACCAGGTCACCGGCGCCTGCGCGGGCGGCGGTGCCGGCCGGGCCCGCATCGGCTTCGGCGGGCAGGCGGGTGACCCGGACGCCGTCGGGGGACAGTCGCGTGCGCCACGATCCGCCCTCGGTGACGTGGTAGTCGAGGACGGCGGGCTCGTACGGCCACGGCACAGTGGTCGCGCAGCAGGTGAACAGGAAGTCCTCCACGCCGTCGAGGGCCACCTCGACCGGCAACGGCTGCGGCGCGCCGACGGTGAGCTGGGCGTCGTAGGTGTGCACCGCGATCTCCTGGAGCTGGTGCCGGGCGACGGACCCGCAGGTATGCGGGGACTGCGACGTGTCCCACCACGTCCAGCAGCCACGATCGGGTCCGGCGTCGAGCAGCGCGGCCAGCAACTGCTCGGTGGACTCAGCCAGCCAGTCCCGCAGCGCCGTACGCTCCCGGGGTGCGCCCGGGCCGCCGGGCGCGGCCCGTCCGGACGCCTCGGGACCGGCGGCGACGGTGGCCGCCCACGAGCGGCGTCCCTCGCCGATGTGCCGGGCCAGGTCGAACAGCGTCCATCCGGGGCAGGTCGGCACCGGCGCGTCGAGGTCCGGCGCGGCGGCGACCGCGTCCCGGAACGCGGCCGACCGGTCGTCGATCAGCCGCAGCCGATCGGTGAACGTCAGGGGTCGGGTCACTCCGGCTGTCTACCAGGGTGCCCGGGAGCCGGACAGCGAGTTTCGCCGCGCACGTGCGCGGCGACGGCGTCGGCCACCTGCTCGGGCGGGGGAGAGGCGTCGATCAGGCGGGCGTCGCTCACCGACGCGAACGTGGCGAGCGCCGGGTCGACGTGGTCGTGCCGCCAGCCGCGTGCGCCGGCCTCGACCAGGTCGGCGTCGATCCGGGCCCGCAACCGGTCCTCGGGCAGCGTGAGCACCACTTCGCGGACGTCGACGCCCGCGGCGCGGATGCCGCCGATGATCTCCGTCCGGTAGGCCGGGTCGAGCAGGCTCATCGGCACGATCCAGACACCCGCGTGGTGCCGGTCCAGGCCGGTGACCGTCTGCACGACGAGGTGACGCCACAGCGGCAGATCCTGGAAGTCGCCGGTCGGCGGGGTGACGAACGCGGTGAGCATCGAGCCGAGGAACTCGGGGTCGAACAGCCGCGCGTCCGCAAGCGTGCTCGCGAGCAACCGTGCCGTGGTCGTCTTGCCGACGCCGAACGGTCCGTTGATCCAGACGATCACGGGAACGATGATGCCATCAGGGGGCGTCAGCCGGCGACGTCGACGCCGGCCAGCGGCACACCCCGGTACGCGGCGAGCCGCTCGGCCTCCACGACGACCGCGTCGCGGGCGCTGCCGGTGAGCTTGCGCCACGGCTGGACCGTGACCGTGAAGGAGCGGCCGGACTTGCGGGGGCGCCAGGTGCCGGCCAGGTCGCCGTCGACGAGGACGGCGCCGGGGCGGCCGAGCACCGGCCACAGCTCCTTGACCCGAGCCGCGTCCGGCACCAGCGTCGCCCGGTCCTTCGCCTGGAGGAACAGGTCGAACGGGCCGAGCAGGCGCGTCGCCGTCGTCTCGGCCGACGCCAGCGCGGCCTCGTCGGCCGCGAGCAACCAGCGCGTGTCGCCGTCGACACTCACCTCG
Source organism: Micromonospora sp. WMMB482 (assembly GCF_019038635.1). NCBI lineage: Bacteria > Bacillati > Actinomycetota > Actinomycetes > Micromonosporales > Micromonosporaceae > Micromonospora > Micromonospora sp. WMMB482. Next base: position 5,199,440 of record NZ_JAHOPD010000020.1, read on the forward strand.
ACCGCGTCGCGCGGCCAGCGGGCCTTGACCTCCTTGACCGGGGCGTCGAGGTAGTCGGCCACGTGCTTCGGGGTGGCCGGGCCGAGCAGCCGCAGGTAGGCGCGGACGAGGTCGAACCGGTCGCCGGGTGCGTCGGCGGGACGGAACCCGGGGATGCGTTCCAGGACCGGCGGCGACGTGTCGAGCCGCAGTTCCAGCCCGGCCCGCACGGCGGCCAGCCGGAACGGCATCTCGTAGAGGTGGGTCGCGTTGCACGGCCGGCAGAACCGCAGGTAGGGCTCGGGCATCACCTCGGCCAGGCGGCCGGAGACCTCGCCCTTGACCGTGGGCTTGCGGACGATCTCCCGCATCCGCGCGGCCACCTCGTCGAGCGCGGCGACGATGCCGATGCCGGCCGCCTTCAACGGCTTTGCCGCGTCGTAGATGCGCTTGCCCGCGTCGGCGTCGGAGAACGGCTCGACCGCGGCGGCCACCGCGCCCACGTCGGCACGGCGGTAGAGGTGCGGGGCGCCGCGTACGGTCCAGAGCAGCGCCAGGTCGTCACCGGTCAGCGGGGTCACGTCGACCCCGCGTGCGGCGAGCGCCCACCGGCCGCCGTCGGGACCGGTGTCCTGCACGCCGATGTCGAGCACCGCGGTGTCGGCGAGCGAGCCCTGCGCCCGGTCGAGCTGCTGAGCGCGCACGCGGAAGGCCATCACCTGACGCCTGTCGACCATCGCCACAGCGTAGGTGGCGGCACCGACATGTCCGGCGCCGCGGCACGGTCCGGCGCGTCAGCGCGCGGCGCGCGGCACGGAGTCCGTCCGCCGGTCGGGGCCGGAGCGCTTGAGCAGGAACACCCCGCCGGCGATGAGAACGAGGCTGAACACGATGCCGAACAGGTTGCCCTCGGCGAGCGTGCCGAAGATGCCGAGCAGGCCGAAGATGACCGCCACACCCCCGACCACACGCATGAGGTAACGACCGACCGACTTGCCCCGTGAATCCACCATGGACGCTCGTCTACCCCCGCCGCCGGGCCGGCAAACGAGCAGCCCGGGTCAGCGGCCCGCGAGCAGCCGTTCGCGTACCTCGCGGCGCAGGATCTTGCCGATCTGGGAGTAGGGCAGCTCGTCGACGATCACGATCCGGCGCGGCACCTTGTATCCGGCCAGGTGGGTGCGGCACGAGGTCCGGATCGCCTCCGGCGTACCGGCCACCGCCGGGTCGATCACCACGGCGGCGACGACCTCCTCGCCGTCGTCGGTGGGCAGCCCCACGGCGGCGGCCTCGCGTACGCACGGGATGCGGCGCAGCGCCTCCTCCACCTCGGACGGGTAGACGTTGAAGCCGCCGGTGATGATCAGTTCCTTGATCCGGTCGACCACCGTGATGAAGCCGTCGGCGTCCATGGTGACGATGTCGCCGGTGCGCATCCAGCCGCCCGGCAGCAGCACCCTGGCCGTCTCCTCCGGCCGGTGCCAGTAGCCGGAGAACACCTGCGGGCCGCGGACCAGCAGCTCGCCGGCCTCGCCCGGCGCGCGGTCGCGGGCCGGGTCCTCCGGGTCGACGATACGCACGTCGGTGGAGGGGAACGGCACGCCCACGGTGCCGGGCCGGCGGGTCGGCGCGACCGGGTTGCCGACTGTGATCGGGGACGTCTCGGTCATCCCGTACCCCTCGACCAGCAGGCCGCCGGTCACCTGCTCCCACAGCTCCACGGTGGCCGGTGGCAGCGACATCGCGCCGGACAGCGCGTACCGGATGGAGGTGAGGTCGACGCCGCGTTCGCGGGCGACGGAGGCGAGCTTCGCGTAGACCGGCGGCACCGCGGGCAGGAACGTCGGCGGGCGGCGGCGGACGGCGTCGAGCACCTGGTCGGCGTCGAAGCGGGGGAACAGCACGAGTGTCGCTCCGATGCTCACGGCGAAGGTGAGGCAGAGCGTCAGTCCGTAGGCGTGGAACAGCGGCAGCACCGCGTACACCGTCTCGGCGCCGTCGCGCAGGCCGGGCACCCAGGCCCGGCCCTGCGCGGCGTTGGCGCGCAGGTTGCGGTGGGTCAGGACCGCGCCCTTGGGCTCGCCGGTGGTGCCGCCGGTGTACTGGAGCAGCGCCACGTCCCCGGCCTCCGGCGCGGGATGCCCGGCGGGCAGCGGCCCGGCGGCGGCGACCAGCTCCGACCAGGGCAGGGCGCCGGGCGCGGGGGCGGTCATCGCGGAGCGGGCGGCGCGGACCTTCGGCAGCGGCACCCGCAGCGCCCACCGCTTGAGCCGCGGCAGCGCCGCGGTCAGGTCGACCGCCACCACGGTACGCACGGCGCCGCGTCCCGCCACCAGCGGCGCGACCTTGTCCCACGCGATCGCGACGCGTGCGCCGTGGTCGGTGAGCTGCCGGTCCAGTTCGTCGGCGGTGTAGAGCGGGTTGTGCTCGACGACCACCGCGCCGAGGCGCAGCACGGCGTAGAACGCGACCACGTGCTGCGGGCAGTTCGGCAGCACCAGAGCGACCCGGTCGCCCGGGCCGACGCCCAGCCGGCGCAGCGCCTCGGCGGCGTGCTCCACCTGGTCGGCCAGTTCGGTGAACGTGGTGGTGGCGCCGTAGAAGTCGAGCGCGACCCGGGGACCGAACCGCCCGGCCGCCTCGGTGAGCAGGTCGACGAGTGAGCCGTCCGGCTCGGCGATGTCGGCCGGTACCCCGGGTGCGTAGCTACGGGTCCAGGGTCGCTGGGCGGTCGCGTCCATCGCCGTTGCTCCTCGTCGCGCGGATGACGCCCCCAGCCTAACTTAACCACCGGGTAACCTACGCTCACGTAGGTTGCCGGGTGGGTCACACTGTCCCCAGGTCAGCGTCGGCGGGTCGAATGCTGGTGCACCACCCGCCGGCCCTTCACGATTCCGAAGATGATGACCGCGGCGAGCGCGATCACGCCGATGATGACGAGCCAGCGGACCGCCTCCAGCAGCAGCCCGAGCAGGATGAGCACACCGGCGACCACGCCGACCACCCAGAGCAACGCGCGCATGTCCCAGCCTCCCGTCGTACGGTGGGCCGTGCGCTTTCCCGCTGGCCGGGTGGCCATGCGCCGCCGGGTGGATCAGTGCCGGGCCACGTACACCGTGTTCGCCGCCTCCCGGCCCTGCAACGGGTTCGGGAACCGGACGACGTGCGCCACCGAGGTCGGGAACACCTCGGTGAGCGTGCGCTGGAACGCCGGGTCCGGCGGGTCGTTCGACCACAGCGCGAAGACGCCCTCCGGGTGCAGCAGCGCGGCCAGCCGGCGCAGCCCGCCGACCGTGTAGAACGGGGCGTGGCTGGGGTGCAGCACCTGACGGGGGGAGTGGTCCACGTCCAGCAGCACCGCGTGGAAGCGGCGCCCGGGCTCGTCGCTGTCGAAACCGTCCCCCGCGACCGCGGCGAAGAAGTCCGCCCGCACGAACCGGGTACGCGGATCGGTGGCCAGTCCGGCGGCGAACGGCAGCAGATCCCGCCGGTGCCAGTCGATCACGTCCTCGATCGCCTCGACCACCACCAGCGAGCGCACCCGGGGATCCTCCAGCGCGGTCCGTGCGGTGTAGCCGAGGCCGAGCCCGCCGACCACCACGTCCAGCGCCTCACCGGCCAGCGGGGCCAGCCCGAGCCGGGCCAGCTCGATCTCCGCGACCGGGAAGGCGCTGGACATGAGGTACTCGTCGCCGAGCTTCACCTCGTACACGTCGGAGTCCAGAGCCGGGTCACGGCGCCGCCGCAGGCTGATCTCGCCGATCGGCGTCTCGCGCCAGGCCAGTTCCTCGAAACGCACGCCCACCCGGTGTCCTCTCCGCCGATCCGTCCCCGGATGCTACCGGCCGGTCCCGGGCCCGGCCCGGCGAAACGACGGCGTCAGCCGGCGGGGCGGGTGGCCACCACGACGGTGTCCAGCGCGTCGACGGTGCCACCGTCGGTGCCCGGGACCGGCCGGTGGGCCGTCTCGGCCCGCTGCACCCGCAGCCCGGCCAGCCCGTCGACCACCGACTCCGGCGTGAGCAGCACGTCCGGGTCCTGCGGGCCGCCGATGCCGCCGGAGAGGTTGGCCAGGTCGTGGCCCACCACCACGAGCGTGCCGCCGGGGCGCAGCGCGGACTTCGCCGCGGCGAGCACCCCGGCGAACTCCGGCGCGGGCAGGTGCAGGTAGCTGATCAGCACCAGGTCGTAGCTGTTCGGCACCGGCCGGTACGCGGTCACGTCCGCGACCCGCCAGTCGACAGTCACGCCGCGTGCGTCGGCCAGCTCCCGCCCCCGGTCGACGGCCACCGCGGAGAAGTCCACCGCGTTGACCCGCCACCCCTGACCGGCCAGCCACACCGCGTTGCGGCCCTCGCCGGCGGCGATGTCCAGCGCTGACCCGGGAGTCAGCCCGACGACCGACTCGACCACGAAGCGGTTGGGCTCAGCGCTCCACACCAGTCCGGGCGTGCCGGCGTACCGGCTGTACCAGGCGCTGCTGTCCACTGTGTCCCCTCCTCCGGCGGCCCCACACCGCCATGGTGACCGTACCGGCCACGGCAAGGGCTCCCACGGCGAGTCCCCACACCGGCGGCAACTGCTGCGCGAGCACGAACACGCCCATCACCACGACGAACCAGCCGAACCCCCGGCGCAGCAGGTCGGCCGGGATCCGGCCGGCGAGCCGGCCACCGAGCAGGCTGCCGACGACCGCGGCGGCGGTGACCCCGGCGGCCAGGCCCCAGTGGATCTGCACGCTGGACAGGTAGCCCGCCAGGCCGGCGAACGACTTCATCGCGATGACGACCAGCGAGGTGCCGACCGCGACCGGCATCGGCAGCCCGCCCAGCAGGGCCAGAGCGGGTACGACCAGGAAGCCGCCGCCCGCGCCGACCAGACCGGTGACCAGGCCGACGACCACGCCGTCGCCGACCACCCGCAGCATCGGCAGCTCGTGCGGCACCGGGCGCCCCTCGACGGGCTTGCGGCCGCGGAGCATCGCGACCGCGGTGGCGAGCATCATCAGGGCGAACCCGGTCAGCAGTACGCCGGCCGGAACGAACTCGGCCAGCCGTCCGCCCGCGTACGCCCCGGTCATCCCGGCCACGCCGAAGATGAGCCCGGTACGCCAGCGGACCCGGTTCGCCCGCGCGTGCGGCAGCACCGCGACGGCGCTCGTCACGCCGACGACGAGCAGCGAGGTGGCGATCGCCTCCTTCGCGGGCAGGTCGGCGACGTAGACCAGCAGCGGCACGGCGAGGATCGATCCGCCGCCGCCGAGCAGGCCCAGCGTCACGCCGATCAGCACCGCGCCGGCCAGCGTCAGGACGAGAGTCGTCACTTGCGGCTCCCGTCCCGCAACTGCCCCACGATCGTGTCGAGGTCGCAGCTCGCGCCGCGGTTGTACGGCAGCTTGCTCAGCAGCATGCCCATCGCGCAGGTGTTGGTGAGCGCGGCGAACGTGAGGCCCGCGCCGATGAACGCGGCGACCCACTTCAGACCGGGGACGAACACCGACCCGACGACGGCGGCGAGCACGATCGAGCCGGCGACGAGGCGTACCTGGCGCTCCAGATCCCAGCGCGACCGGCCCTGGTTGACCTGCGCGCCGGTGGCCTGCCAGGCCAGCATGCCGCCGTCGAGCACCTTGACGTTGGGCAGGCCGACGGTACCGAGCGCCTGACCGGCCTGGCCGGCCCGGGCGCCGGAGCGGCAGATCAGCACCACGTCCTCGTCCAGGTGGCCGCGCAGCTCCGCGCGGTGCTCCCGGAGCAGGTCCAGCGGCACGTTGTACGCGCCGGGGATGTGCGCCGCCTCGAACTCACCGGGCGTGCGCACGTCGAGCATCCGGGGTGTACGGCCGGCGGCGATCAGCTCGCGCAGCGTCGCCGCGTCGATGGTCGTGGGGGTGGTCGTGGTCATGCTCTGTCTCCTTCACGGGGTGTTCTCGGGCAGGGTCGAGCGCCGGCCGGCGCAGGGACACGCCGGCCGGGCGCTGGGGGAGAGGTCAGGCGACGGGCGCCATGCGTACGCCGGCCGCCTCGGCCCGGCCGTACGAGTCGTCGATCAGCACCACGTCACGGCCGGCGTTGGCGAGCAGGGACGCGGCGGCGGTGGCCCGGTAGCCGGAGCCGCAGTGCACCCAGATCGTTCCGGCGGGGATGTCGCCGAGCCGCTCGGGCACGTCCGGCAGCGGCACGTGCACCGCACCGTCGATGTGCCCGGCCGTCCACTCGCCTGTCATCCGCACGTCGAGGACGACCTGCGGCTCGGGCAGCCCGGCCGGGGTCTTCCCGGCCTGTGCGGCGGCGAGCGCGCCGAAGTCGGCCACGGCCAGCTCACGCAGCTGCGACGGGTCCGTGGTCCACTGCTCGGGCTCGCCGGTGGCCTGGGCGGCCGGACGGTCGATGCCGATGCGCACCAGTTCCCGCTGGGCGTCGGCGACCTGCTCCGGGGTCTGCGCCAGGAACGTGATCGGCACACCCCAGTCGATCAGCCAGCCGAGCCACGTCGACATCGGCCCGTCCAGGCCGAGGCTGACGGTGCCGGCCAGGTGCGAGGCCGCGTACGCCTTGCGGTGGCGCAGGTCGACCACCCACTCACCGGCGGCGATGCGGCGGCGCAGCTCGTCGGCGTCGGCCCGGGCCACCGGCGTGAGATCGACCGGGGCGGGACCGGCGGCGTTGGCGACGCCCATGTGGGCGTAGTACGCCGGGTAGGCGTCCAGCCCGGCCAGTGTCTCGTCGACGAACTGGTCGGCGGCCAGCCGCAGCACCGGGTTGGCCTCCTTCTCCCGGCCGATCGTCGACTCGGGCGCGTCGGCCTGGCTGGCCGAGCAGAAACTGCCGAAGCCGTGCGTCGGCCACACCTGCGCGCCGTCGGGCAGCAGGTCGGCCAGCTTGCGCGCCGAGGCGTGCTGGTGATGCGCCAGATCGTGCGCGTACTGCTGGCCGAGCAGGTCGGTGCGGCCGGTGGTGCCGAACAGCAGCGAGCCGCCGGTGAACACGCCGGCCGGGTTCCAACCGCCGTCGGAGGCCTCGTCGAGCGCGTACGACAGGTGGTGGAACGTGTGGCCCGGGGTGCCGATCACCCGCAGCCGCATCGTGTCCGACACCGGCACGGTGTCGCCGTCGGAGACCGGGGTCCGGTCGAACTCGACCGTGTCGGCGGCGGCCACCAGGTACTGCGCGCCGGTGATCCGGGCCAGTTCCAGGCCGCCGGAGACGTAGTCGTTGTGGATGTGCGTCTCGACCACGTGGGTGATCCGTACGCCCTCGGCGCCGGCCAGGTACAGGATGCGGTCGATGTCGCGCTGTGGGTCGACCACGATCGCCACCCGGCCGTCGGAGGCGAGGTAGCTGCGGTCGCCCAGCGAGGAGGTCGCGATGACGGACACGTCGAGAGTCATGCCGTTTCCTCTCATTGCCTATATACCCCGGGGGGTATGCGTGGGACAGTCTGCGGCCTGGGGTTTCCAGGCAGTTGTCTACCCGCCCGCGTCGCTGTCACACGGCGCGGGCGGGATCCAGTCGGTCGGGTGGATCGTCAGGCCAGGGACAGGAAGAGCTTCTCCAGCTCGTCCTCGGTCATCTCCGGCTCCTCGCCGGCCTGGCGGGCGGCGTCGCAGTAGCGCATGCCGGAGGCGATGATCTTGAAGCCGGCCCGGTCGATGGCCTTGGAAACCGCGGCGAGCTGGGTCAGCGCGGCGCGGCAGTCCTCGCCGTTCTCCATCATCTCGATGACGGCGTTGAGCTGGCCCCGGGCCCGCTTGAGCCGGGTCAGTGCGTCACCTGTCATCTCCGGTCGAAGATTCACGTCCCACCTCCTGCGTTCGAATATACCCCAGGGGGTACCAGTGCCGCCACCCGTCAGGCGGTCTTGGCCCGGACCTCGTCCATGTCGAGGTCACGCACGGCCCGGATCAGCTCCTCCAGCCCGGCCGTGGGCAGGGCGCCCGGCTGGGCGAACACCAGCACGCCGTCCCGGAACGCCATGAGTGTCGGGATCGACCGGATCTGGGCGGCGGCTGCCAGGGCCGGCTCGGCCTCGGTGTCGACCTTGCCGAAGACGATGTCCGGGTGCTGCTCGCTGGACTTCTCGTAGACGGGCGCGAACGCCCGGCAGGGGCCGCACCAGCCGGCCCAGAAGTCGACCAGGACGATGCCGTCCCGGTTGACGGTCTCTGCGAAGTCGGTGGTGGTCAACGCCACGCTGGCCATCAGTGCCTCCGTCGGTTTCGGTTACGACACGTGTAACACACCCCCGGGGGTATCCATTCCAGGGGTGGTGGCCGGCTTGATCGACTCCAGCTCGGGGGAGTGGTGGGGTCCGGGTGGGCGGGATGCGGCCACCTCGGCGTACTGGCGGAGCGGGTCGACAAACGAAGGCCGGCGAGGGACACGCAGGGTCGCCGGGCATCGACGGAGCGCTTATCCTGTGCGCCGGCGAATCCCGGCGGAAGGGACCCGAATGGCGTCGCGGCAGGACCAGCTGCACTCGTACCAGTTCACCGTCCAGCGGGCGGTCGCCGCGCTCGTCATGCGGGAGACGGACCCGCCGCAGTCGCCGTTCCGCCGACTGGCCGGCGCGGGTCTGGCGAGCGTCCTGATCGCGGCGATCGCGCTCGGCGGCGTCGCGCTCTACGGCCTGTTCACCGGCGGCGGCGACTCGTGGCGCGAGACGGGCGCGGTGATCGTGGAGAAGGAGTCGGGTGCGCGGTTCGTCTACCGCGACGAGAAGCTGCACCCGGTGTTGAACTACGCCTCCGCGCTGCTGATCATCGGGGCGGAGCGGCCGAAGACGGTGCTGGTCAGTCGCCGCGCCATCGACGGGGTGCCGCGCGGTCTGCCGCTCGGCATCGCCGACGCGCCGGACTCGCTGCCCGCGTCGAACCGGCTCGCCCGCGACGCCTGGACGCTCTGCTCGGCGGCGGGCGACGACACCGGGCGCCAGGAGGACGGGCGCCCGGCGGCCGGGCGCGGCGAGGCCCGCTCGGTGCTGCTGATCGGGCGGGAGGCCACCGGCGGCCGGGCGCTCGGCGACCAGGGACTGCTCGCCCGGCACCCGGACGGCGGCCTGCACCTGCTCTGGCACGACCGGCGCTACCTGCTGCGCGACACCGACCGGGTGCTCGCCGCGCTCGCCGCCACCCGGGAGCGGGCGGTGCCGGTGGCGGCGGCGCTGCTGAACACGCTCCCGGCCGGCGCCGATCTGGCCCCGCCGCGGGTGGACGACCTCGGCGCGCCGTCCGAGCGGGTCACCGGCGCGGCGGTGGGCGACGTCTACCTGGTGCGCAACTCCGGTGGCGGACGGCAGTACGCGGTCGCCCAGCGGGGCGGGCTGGCGGCGATCACCGAGTTGCAGGCCGCGTTGCTGCTGGCCCGGACCGGCCAGCGGGATCCGGAACCGATCACGCTCGGCCGGTTCGCCGCGCTGCCGAAGCTGCCCGGTCTGGTGCCCGGTGGGGCGACCGCGCCGCCCGCCGTACCGCCCCGCCTGGCCGCCGCCGAGGGTGCGCTCTGCGCGCGGGCCGGCGACGACGGCGGCCTCCGCGAGCTCCGCCTCGGCGTCACCGCGCCGGCCCTGGCCGCCGCCGCGCGCACGCCGGGCGGCCGGGCCGGGCTCGCCGACGCGGTGGTGGTCGAGCCGGGACGTGGCGCGCTCGTGGAGGCGGTGCCCGCGCCGGGCGCGACCGGCGGCGCGATCTGCGTCGTCACCGACCTGGGCCGGCGGTACGCGCTGACCGGCGCCGACGTGCCGGGCATGCTCGGGTACGCGGGCGTACGTCCGGCGCGGCTGCCGGCGGGCCTGGTGGATCTGCTGCCGGCCGGCAGCCCGCTCGATCCGGAGGCCGCCCGCACGGTCGCCGCACCTGCCTGAGCGCCGGGTGTCCGGCTCGGACGCGCAGGCGCGGGCCGGAGCCGAGCAGGCAGAGGAGAGCGGCGGGTCAGCCGGCGGGGCGGCGCAGCACCGTCACCGCGAAGTCGGCGTCGTCCCGCCAGGGCCGCAGGTCCCAGGTGGCGAAGCGGTGTTCGGGGCGCAGCCCGGCGGCGATCGCGTCGGCGTCCAGGTCGGCCACCGGGTAGCCGCGGTCGGTGGCGAAGCCGACCACCACCAGCCCGTCCGGGCGTACGTGCGCGGCGACGTGGCCCAGCACGTCCCGTTCGGTGCCGGGGGCGACGAACACCATCACGTTGCCGGCCAGCACCGCGGCGTCGAACGGCTCCGCCTCGCCCTGCTCGGCCAGGTCCAGCTCGGCCAGGTCGGCGACCAGGAAGCGGGGGCCCCGGTGGTCGGCCCGGGCCGCCTCGACCAGCGTCGGGTCGGCGTCCACGCCCACGACGTCGTGCCCGCGGGCGGAGAGCGCGGCGGCGACCCGGCCGGTGCCGCAGCCGGCGTCCAGGACGCGTGCGCCAGGCGGTACGAGCGCGTCGAGCAGCCGCGCCTCACCGGCCAGGTCCGCGCCCTCGGCGGCGAGCTGACGGAACCGGTCCACGTACCACTGCGAGTGGCCGGGCTTCGTGTCGGTCACCCAGCGGGTCGGCTTGGCCATGAGCCCACCGTAACTGATCTTGCGAGACCGGGTCAGGTGAGCGTCAGGAACGTGCCCGCGGCGAGCGGCCCGCCCAGCGCGACGCCGGCCAGCACCTGCGGCCAGGTGTGGTCGCCCAGGCGTACCCGGGACCAGCCGACGGCCGCGACGAGCGCCCAGCCGGGGTACGCCCCCGGGCCGGCCAGCGGCACCAGCACGGCGACGGTGGCGGCGGCGACCGCGGCGTGGATGCTCAGCTTCCACCAGTGGTTCACCAGCGTGCAGGCCGCGCCGATCACGAAGATCACCACGATCACGGCGAACAATTCGGCCGGCGCGCGGACCGCCGCCAGCAGCAGCAACCCGGCCGCCACCGAGGCCAGCCCGATCGACAGCGGCCGGGCACGCTGGGTGCGGTCGCCGACGTGCCGGTCGGTGAGGCGCCCCCGGCGGACGCCGTACGCGAGCACACCGATCGGGATGACGGCGCAGAACGTCAGCGCGATGCCGCCCCAGAGGAGGAACTGGCCCGCCGAGCGGCTGACCCGGGCGGCGGCGATCAACGGCAGCGCCGTGACCAGGACGGTCGGGGCGAACGCCTCGGTGAGCAGCCGGGCCGCCCGCGCGCCGGCCCGGCGCTCCCGTGATGCTCGCACCCGATCATCCTGGCACGGACGCTCAGCCCTTCTCGGCCCCGCTCGTGAGTCCCTCGGTGAGCAGGCGTTCCCCGGCGAAGAACAGCACCACGATCGGCAGCGTGAGGATGACCGAGCCGGCCATCAGCACGGTCTTGGGCACCTCGACGCCGTCGGCGAGCAGCGACAGGCCCAGCGACACGGTCCACCGGTCCGGCCGGTCGACCAGGAACAGCAGCGCGAACAGGTACTCGTTCCAGGCGATCATGAAGTCGTACAGCGCGACCGCCATCACCGACGGGGCCGCGAGGGGCAGGCTGACCCGGCGGATGATGCCGAGCCGGCCGGCGCCGTCGATCGCCGCGGACTCCTCCAGGCTGACCGGGATGGTCTCGAAGTAGTTCTTCAGCATGTAGACCGACACCGGCAGCGTCTGCGAGATGTAGACGAGCACCAGCCCGGTCAGCGACCCGCGCAGCCCGGCCCGGGTGAAGACCACGAACAGCGGGATCGCGATGACGATGGACGGGAACAGGTAGACCGCCAGGAACAGCGCGCTGACCTGCCGGCGGCCGAAGAATCGCAGGCGGGACACCGCGTACGCGCCGGGAATGGCGATCACCAGGGTGAGCGCGGTGGCGGCCAGCGCCACCAGTCCGCTGTTGCGGATGAACGTGAGGAAGCCCTGGCCGCCGTCGGAGACGGACTTGAGCACCTCGGCGTACGTGGCGACGGTCAGCTCGCCGAACGGCACCCAGAGCGAGCCGGGTTCCAGCAGCAGGCGTTCGATCGGGCGTACCGACAGCACCAGCATGTACCAGAACGGCAGCAGCGTGACCACCAGGAACCCGGCGATCACCAGCCGCCGCAGCCAGCGCAGGCTGACCGTCTCGATCCGGTCCCGGTCCATCACGCCTCCCGTCGCGCGCCGAAGAAGCGCAGGTAGATCGCCACGAACACGAGCAGCACCACGGCGAGCACGACCGCCTGGGCGGCGGCCGCGCCGATGTCGGTGCGGGCGGTGAGGAACTGGTAGACCCGGACACTCACCACCTCGGTGCCGGCCGCGCCGCCGGTGAGCAGGTAGACGTCGTCGAACTTGTTGAACGTCATGATGAACCGCAGTACGCCGATCAGCGCGATCACCGGCATGAGCTGCGGCAGCAGGATGTGCCGGAACCGCTGGGTGGGTGTCGCCCCGTCGACCCGGGCGGCCTCCTCCAGCTCGCCCGGCACCGCCTGAAGCCGGGCCAGCAGGAACAGGAACGCGAACGGGAAGTAGCGCCACGCCTCGAACGCGATCACCGTCCACAGCGCGGTGGACTCCTGGGACAGGAACGGCACCGGCTGGTCCCACCCGAGGAAGCGCCGTCCCCAGTCGTTGACGATGCCGAGCTGCGGGTCGAGCATCACCTGCCAGACGAACGTCATGGCGACCACCGGCGCCACGTACGGCAGCAGCATCGACGCGCGGACCAGGGTGCGGCCCCGGAACGGCCCGCGTACGGCGAGCGCCGCCGCCAGGCCGACCACTATCGAGCCGGCGGTGCCGCCGACGCTGTAGACCACTGTGGTCCAGAGCGTGTCGGCGAACCCCGGGGTGTGCAGCACCCGGTCGATGTTGTCCAGGGTCAGCTCCCCGAACAGGCCGGTCTTGCGCAGTGTCGCCAGGCGTACCCGCTGGAAGGCCAGCACCACCGTCCAGACGATGGGTATGCCGATCACCGCGACCACGACGAGCAGGGTCGGGGTGACCAGCGCGAGCCCGGCGCGGGACTCGCGGCGGCGCAGCGTCAGCGGGCGCCGGCCGGGTCGGCGGGGTCGCTCCGGTGCGGGGGAGCGACCGGCCTCCGGCGCGGTGGTGGTCAATTGACGCCCTTGGCTATCGCCTCGACGTCCCTGCGGGCACGTTCGGCGGCGGCGCGGGCGTCGGACTTGCCGCCGACGACGTCGGCGAGCGCCTTGGGTACGGGCAGCTCACCGAGGATCGCGCCGACGAGCTTGCCCTGGTTCTCGGTCAGGCCCCAGCGCTGGAACGTGTCCGGACTCTTCCGCAGGGTGGCGAGCACGTCCTCGCCGTAGACCTCCGACAGTGGCTTCTTGGTGTCCACGCCGGCCGGGCTGGTGTTCCAGGCGGTCCGGAACTTCTGCCTGTCCTCCGGGGTGCCGGTGCGCACCGGGAAGCGCCCCTCGGGGGACATGCCGAACCAGCGCGGGTAGCCGTCGGAGAGCATGTACTCCACGAACGACTTCGCCGGGTCGGCCGCGCCGTCGAGCACCGCCCAGGAGCTGACCTCGCCGTACTGGGCCGGTTCGGTGCCGTTCGGACCCTTGATCGCGGTGACGAACCCGCTGTTGCGCGCGAGCCAGGCCGGGTCGGACTGGCACTGCGGGCAGGTCGGGCGGGCGTCGGCGCGCAGCCCGGCCAGCTCGTCGAGGATGAACGGCGACCAGATCAGCATGGCCGCCTTGCCGGCGAAGTAGGTGGCCCGGGTGGTGTCGACGTCCTGGGCGCCCTTGACCGAGTTGTCGCGCATCAGGTCGCCGTAGAAGCGGAACGCCTCGACGCACTCGGGGGAGTCGAGCGTGACAGTGCCGGAGTCGTCGGTGAGCCGGCAGTTGTTCGCCAGCGCCAGGTGCTCGAACGTCTGCTGGGTGAACACGTCACCGGGGGAGGTGGCCGCGGTGATGCCGGCGACGCCGCCGGTGTCCAGCTTCGCCGCCGCGGCGGCGATCTTCTCGTACGTGTCGGGCGCCGGCAGGCCGGCGGCGTCGAACAGATCCTTGCGGTAGACCAGCAGCTGGCCCCATCCGTCGCTCGGTACGCCGAGCTGCGTGCCGCCGTCGCTCGTCAGTTCCAGCGCGCGGGGCGTGAACGTGTCCCGGCCGAGCCGGTCGACGACAGCGCCGTTGGCGTCGGCGTCGAGGAGTTCGTTGGCGGACAGCGTGCGCACCCCGGCCAGCGAGACCGAGCCGACCACGTCGGGCAGGTCGCCGGCGGCGGCGCTGGAGGCGATCAGGGACGGGAACTGGTCCTCGTTGACGGTGACGAGGTTGACCTTGACGCCGGTCTTGGCGGTGTAGTCCGCGATGATCGCCTTGGTGGCGGCGACGCGGTCCGCCACGTCTTCCAGGCTCCAGACGGTGATCTGCGAACTGTCGGATTTCTGCCCGTCGTCGCTGCATGCGGCCACGCCGGTCCCGGTCAGTGCCAGGATCAGGCTGATGGCGAGCCGCCGCGTGGAGGGTGATGACATCGGTGGCACTCCTCTCGAAAGAGCACGACCTGCCGCTAATACCCATCGATTCATCAATCTAATCAGATATGCCCATTTTTTGGGTTAGAATCGGGGTCGGCACTTTCTTCGGAGCGACGCCATGAGCAACTGGGTTGTCTCTCTGGCCGGGCCCCGGCACGTGCGCCTGGAGCCCTGCCCCACGGACCGGCTCGGTCCGGGCCAGGTCCGCGTCCGCACCCGCTACTCGGGCATCTCCGCCGGCACCGAGCTGACGCTCTACCGGGGCAGCAACCCGCGACTGCGCAAGGACTGGGACGCCGGCAGCCGCATGTTCGTGCCCCGCCAGGCCGTGCCCGCGTACCCGGTGGTGGGTTTCGGATACGAGGAGGTCGGCGAGATCGTCGAGGTCGCCCCCGACGTGGCCGGGCGGCGGCCCGGCCAGCTCGTCTGGGGCATCTGGGGGCACCGCGCCGAAGCCGTGCTCCCCGCGACCGCGGCGCATCCGCTGCCACCGGGCCTCGACCCGCTCGCCGCCGTGTTCGCCCGGCCCGGCGCCATCGCGCTGACCGCCGTGCTCGCCGGTGACCTGCACCTGGGCGACTGGGTGGGCGTCTTCGGGCAGGGCGTGATCGGGCTGCTCGGCACCCGCCTGGCCGCGTTGTCCGGCGCCCGCGTGGTCGCCGTCGACCGGATGCCGGGCCGACTCGCGCATGCCACGCGGCTCGGCGCCCGCCGGGTGGTCGACGCCGGCACCGGCTCGCCCGCCGCCGCGCTGCGGGCCGCCACCGACGGCCGGGGCGCCGACGTCTGCCTGGAGCTGTCCGGGTCGTACCCGGCGCTGCACGAGGCGATCCGGGCCACCGCACACGCCGGGCGCGTCGTCGCGGCCGGCTTCTACCAGGGGTACGCCCACGGGCTGGAACTCGGCGAGGAGTTCCACCACAACCGGATCCAGCTCGTGGCCGCCCAGGTCTCCGGGCCGGACCCGGCACCCGGCACGGCCGGCCGGTGGTCCGGGACGCGGATCGCCCACACCTTCATGGACCTGGTGGCCGAGGGCAGCGTCGATCCGCTGCCGCTGGTGAGCCACGTCGTCGACGCGGGCGCGGTGGCCGACGCCCTGGCGTTGCTCGACCGCGGTGACGGTGACGTCCTCCAAGTGGTGCTGAGGTTCTGATGGACATTCCGCTCGCCTGCCAGGAACAGCTGCTTCCCGGCGCCGACCTGACCCAGAAGTACGCCCTCGCCGTCTCCCTCGGTTACCAGGGCATCGAGCTGCGCGGGCGGGGTGACCTCGCCCTGGCCCGGCGGCTGCCGGAGCTGCGCCGCGCCCGCGCCGCCGGAGTGGTCATGCCGACCGTCTGCGTCGAGATGGACCACTTCATCGGCGACTTCGACCCGGACCGCTCCCGCGACGCGGTGCGCAACCTGCGCTCCCAGCTCTCGGTGATCGCCGAGCTGGGCGGCGTCGGCGCGATGACCCCGGCCGCGTGGGGCATGTTCTCCTACCGGCTGCCCCCGTTCGACCCGCCACGCTCGGCCGGCGACGACCGGCGGGTGCTCGTCGACGCCCTGGGCGAGCTGGCCGGGCACGCCCGCGCCGAGGGAGTCACCGTGTTCCTGGAACCGCTCAACCGGTACGAGGACCACATGGTCAACCGGCTCGGCCAGGCGGTCGAGCTGTGCCGCGCGGTCGGGTCACCGGCGCTGCGGGTGGCCGCCGACACGTACCACATGAACATCGAGGAGGACGACCCGCACGCCGCACTGCGCGCCGCCGCGCCGTACCTCGGACACGTCCAGGTCAGCGACTCCAACCGGCACCAGCCCGGCGCCGGGCACCTCGACTGGGGCGCGCTGCTGGCCACGCTCGACGCGATCGGCTACTCCGGCTGGCTGGCGCTGGAGTGCCGGCTGCGCGGCGAGCCGGTCGCCGCGCTGCGCCAGGCCGCCACCGCGCTGGCCCAGGCCCGTCCCCGGCGGGCCGCCGCATGACGCTGACCGCAGGGGTACGCGCCGACGCCGACCGGCACGCCCGGCTGCGCCGCCTCGCGCTGGCCACCCTGGACGCCAACTGGGAACACGACCACACGGTTCCCTCCCGCACGCTCTACCCGCACCAGTGGAGCTGGGACTCCGCGTTCATCGCGATCGGCCTCGCCCACGTCCGTCCGGACCGGGCCTGGCGGGAACTGCGCACGCTGTTCGGCGCGCAGTGGGTCGACGGGCGGGTGCCGCACATCGTGTTCAACCCGGCCTCCCGCGCCGGGCCGTACTTCCCCGGGTCGCAGTTCTGGGACTCGGCACGCGCCGACGGCGCGCCGGCGCGGGCCACCTCCGGGATCGTCCAGCCGCCGGTGCACGCCCCGGCCGCCTGGCTGGTGCACCGCCGCGCGCCCGGCGAGGCGTCGGTGGCCGCGCTGCGGCGGCTCTACCCGGGGCTCGTCGCGCAGCAACGCTATCTGACCGGCCGGCGTGACGCCGGCGGCGGCGGGCTGGCGTCGATCGTGCACCCGTGGGAGTCCGGGCTGGACAACAGCCCCGCCTGGGACGCGCCGCTGGCCGCGGTGCCGGCCGACGAGGCGGTGATGCGCGCGTACCGCCGGCACGACACCGCGCACGCCGACGCGGCGCAGCGCCCCACCGACCTGGACTACGCGCGCTACGTCGCGCTGGTGGAGAGCTACCGGGCCGGCCGCTACCGGGACGAGGGACTGCTCGGGCGGCACCCGTTCCTGGTGGAGTGCCCGCTGGTCAACGCCGCCCTCGGCGTCTCCGAGTACGCGCTCGCGCGCATCGCCACGGTCATCGGCGCCGACCCGGGACCGCACCGCGACCGGGGCGCCCGGATCACCGAGGCGCTCGTCACCCGCCTCTGGGATCCGGTCACCGGCACGTTCCGCCCCCGCGACGTGCGCGCGGACCGGCTCGTACCGGCCCGGACCGTGCTCGGGCTGATGCCGCTGGCGCTGCCCGAGCTGCCCGCGGCGCAGGTGACCGCGCTGCTGGCCGAGGCGTGCTCGCCGCGCTTCGGGCTGGCCGCCCGGATGGACCGGCCGCTGCCCACGTACGACCGCACCGCCCCGGACTTCGAGCCACTGCGCTACTGGCGCGGCCCGAGCTGGGCCAACACCGGCTGGCTGCTCTGGCAGGGTCTGCGTACCCACCGCCGCGCCGACCTGGCCGCCGGGTTGCGCGAGTCGCTGCTCGACCTGGCCGACCGGGCGGGCTGCCACGAGTACTTCCACCCGGACACCGGCGCCGGTCTCGGCTCACCGGCGTTCAGCTGGACCGCCGCGCTGGTGCTCGACGCGCTCGGGGCGGAATGACAGCGGTGGCCCCGGCCCGAGCCGGGGCCACGCCCGCCGATCCGGGCTCAGGCGATGCCCGCCGGAGTGCCGCCGCCGATGCGCAGCGCCGCCATCGGCGCGTCGTCGATCGCGTAGCCGAGCGCGTCGACCACCTCGACCACGCCGCTGACCTGCCGGGCCAGCCGCACTGCGAGCTGCGCGGTGGACCGGCGCTCCACCTGGCCGGTGAGCGTCACCACGCCCCGGTCGACTGTCACGTCCACCACGCCGTCGCGGACGCCGAGGCTGCGCCACAGCACCTCCTCGACGACGTCCCGCCGGATGCCGCCGTCCGGGCGCAGGTGCACTTTGAGCAGGTCGCCGCGGGTCACGATGCCGACCAGCCGGCCGAGGTCGTCGACCACCGGCAGCCGCTTCACGCCGCGCGCGTCCATCAGCCGGGCCGCCTCCACGAGCGTCGCATCCGGCGTGACGGTGACCGGGGGAGCGGTCATCAGGTCGGCGGCGAGCGTCGCGCCGGCCTTCGCCCGCGCCTCGCGGCGATGCCGGTCGGGCAGGATCCGCCGCTCCCGGGGCTGCCCCAGGAACTCCACCTTGTACATCAGGTCCGCCTCGGACACCACGCCCAGCACCCGGCCGGTCTCGTCCACCACCGGCGCCGCCGTGACGTGCCGCCCGGTCAGCACGTCGACGATCTCCCGGTACGCCGTGCCCTCCCGTACCGACGCCACGTTTCCGGTCATCACGTCCTGCACCTGCCACGTACGCATGGCGAACCTCCCTGTGTCCGCCTCCGACGCTAGGCGGCGGCGACGGGGGAGGAGCAGGGGCGCAAAGACCAGGACCGGGGGCCGGAGGTCCCGGATCACCCGGCCGGGACGGGTTCGGCGACCTCGTCGGCGGGCGGCTCGGCGGTGAGCAGTCCGGCCGGGACCGGCTCGACCTCCACCCGGCAGTCGTGAAACGTGGGCGCCTCGCCCAGGTCGGTGTCGCGGACGCCGGTGACCGCGTTGACGGTGGACCGGCCGGGGCTGCGCCGCGCCCAGTACGCCTTGTACGTGAACGCGCAACCCGGCCGGGCCGCCTCGTCCACGGCGACCGCGGCGAGGAACGCGCCCCGGTCGTTGTGCACACGCACCGCGTCGCCGTCGGCGAGCCCGCGCGCCGTCGCGTCGGCCGGGTGCAGGTGCACCCGGGGCGGCCCGGCGCGGCGGGTGTGCCAGGGCAGCGACGCGAACGTGGAGTTCATCAGGTAGCGGTTGGCCGGGGTGAGCAGCGTCAGCGGGAACCGGCGGGCCAGCTCCGCGTCGGCCGCCTCGGCCGGTGGCGTGTACCCGGGTAGCGGGTCCACCCCGAGCGCGGCCAGCGCCGGGTCGTGCAGCCGGGCCCGCCCGTCCGGGGTGGGAAAACCGCCCTCGGCGTACGGCGCGGAACCCACCGGCACGCCGGTGAGCCGGGCGTACGTGCGCTCGCGCAGCTCCTCGTACGTGATCGGGGCGCCGGCCAGCAACTGCCGGGCCAGGTCCTCGTCGCTGTCCCGGAACGCCGGGTGGTCGATCCCGAGCGCGGCGGCGATCCGCCGGAAGATCTCGGTGTTCGGCAGCGCCTCGCCCGGCGCGCTGGTCACCGGCAGGTTCAGCGTCGTGTAGTGGTGCCCGTAGGACGTCTGGAGGTCCAGGTGCTCGGGTTGCATGGTCGCCGGGAGCACCACGTCGGCGTAGTCGCAGGTGTCGGTCCAGCGCTGCTCCAGCACCACTGTGAACAGGTCGGCGCGGCCGAGCCCGGTCAGCAGCCGGGCCTGGTCCGGCGCGGTCGCCGCCGGGTTCGCGTCGAACACCACGAGCGAGGTGACCGGCGGGTCGGCCTCCCCGGTGAGCACGGCGGCCAGCCGGCTCATGTTCAGCGACCGGGCCGGCGGTGCGGGCATACCGGCCGGGCGGATCACCGGGCCGTTGTCGACCGGGTGGTGGCCGCTGGTGGTCACCAGCGCCCCGCCGCCGGGATACCGGAAGTCGCCGGTGACCAGCGGCAGCGCGCAGATCGCCCGGATCGCCTGCCCGGCGCCGTGGTGCCGTTGCAGGCCCAGCCCGACCCGTACCGCCGTGGGGCGAGTGGTGGCGATCCGCTCGCCGAGCCGGCGGATCGTCTCGGCGGGCAGGCCGCACTCGGCGGCGGCGCGCTCCACCGGCCAGTCGTCGAGCCGGGCGGCCAGCTCCGGCCAGCCGGTGGTGTGCGCGGCCAGCCACGCCTCGTCGGCCGCCCCGGCGTCGCGGACGTGCCGCATCAGCCCGAGCGCGAGCGCCGCGTCGGTGCCTGGCAGCGGCGCGACGTGCTCGTCGCTGCGGGCCGCCGTGTCGGTACGCAGCGGGTCGATCGTCACCACGTACGCGCCGCGCTCGCGGGCCTGCTGCACGAACGGCCACAGGTGCAGGTTGGTGACGAGCGGGTTGGCGCCCCAGAGGACGATCAGGTTCGCCTCGACGATCGACTCCGGTTCGAAGCCGACCGAGGCGCCGTAGAGTGAGCGCAGCGCCGCCCGTGCCGCCGCCGTGCAGATGGTGGTGTCCAGCCGGGACGCGCCCAGGTGGGCGAAGAGCCGGGGGCCCATGGTCCAGCCCTGGACCAGGCCCATCGTGCCGGCGAAGTAGTAGGGCAGCACCGACTCCGAGCCGTCCCGTTCGATGCTCGCGCGCAGCCCGGCGGCCACCCGGTCGAGGGCTTCGTCCCAGCTCGCCGGCCGGTACGCGACCCGGCCGGTACCCTTCGGGCCGGTGCGGATCCAGGGCGTGGTGAGCCGGTCCGGCCCGTTGACCGCGTCCAGGTAGCGGTTCACCTTGCCGCAGAGCGCGCCCCTGGTGAACGGGTGGTCGCGGTCGCCGCGCAGCGCGACCGCCCGGCCGTCCTCCACCGTGAGCTGCCAGACGCAGGTGTCCGGGCAGTCCAGCGGGCAGGCACCGGGGTGGGTGGTGACGGGGGCCATGGGCGGATGCTACCCCCGGTTCGTGGTGTGGCCGCCGCTCGTTGTGGCCGGGGCGTTTGGCCGGGGTGGGGGCGGGTACCCGCCGGGGCCGACCGCTGTGGGCGTGGTGCCCGCCGGCGGCGAGGGGAGGGGTGGGATGCGGTTCCCCCTGTTCGTCGAGGCGGTGGCGCGGCGGGCCGAGTTGCCCGCGGACGAGGCCGCGACCGTGTCCCGCGCGGTGTTGCAGACCCTCGCCGACCGGATCACCGCGGACGAGGCGACGGACCTGGCCGCGCAGTTGCCGGACGACGTGGGCGGCTATCTGGAGCCCGGCGGCACCGCCACCACCGGTGGCGCTGTCGACTTCCTGTACCGGGTGGCCGAGCGCGCGGCGGTGGATCCGGCTGTCGCCGAGGTGGGCGCCGTGGCGGTGCTCGCCACGCTGCGCGACACGGTGACGGTGGGGGAGTTCCACGACCTCGTCGCGCAGCTCCCGAAGGGCTTCGACGCGATGGTGGACCCCATCCCGCGACCGCCGTACGATGTCTGAGCAGGCTCCCCGCGATCCGGGTTGAGCTGCGGCACCGAGGCCGTCTGCGGCGAAGATTCCACGGCCTGGAAGTATTTTCACCGTAAAATAGTTTGCCCGCGGCCACGTACGCTGTAAATCGTCTACGCGCTAGAGGGATGATCGGACGATTTCCTCCGTCCGAGGTTCCAAGGTGCCGTCCCCTCTTCGGCTCAAGCCTCATCGCTGCTCTTCCGACGCACGGATCGAGCCATATTCTGCTTCCAATGTGAAGTCCTGGGGGGGATCAATGATCACATTCGTCGATCGCCGCGTGCCTGTCGTCTGTGGAGCGCAACCCGCTTCCTGACATGGCAGAGACGATGATCATCAATCGTTTCGGCGCGATCACGGCGGTACACGGCGGACGTCCGGCCCTTCTCGGTGAGACCCACGAGGTCACCTACACCGAGCTGGCCGGGGCGGCCGGCGGGCACGCTGCCGTGTTCGCCGCCGCGGGCCTGCGCGCCGGAGACCGGATCGCACTGCTCACCGCACACGGGGCGCCCACCGTGGCGGCGCTGCTCGGCGCGCTCGCGGCCGGGTGCGCGTACGTGCCGCTGGACCCGGGCTTCCCGGTCGCGCGGCTGCGCCACATGGTCGACGCCGCCGGCGTCACCGCAGTGGCCTGCGCCGCCGAGCACCGCGACCTGGCGTCCACGCTGGCCGGTGACCGGCCGGTGGTGCTGCTGGACGAGGTGCCGCCGGCTCCGCTGCGCCCGGTCCCGGCCGACCCGGACGCGCCGGCGTACGTGCTGTTCACCTCCGGCTCCACCGGCGTGCCCAAGGCGGTCGGGCAGACCCACCGCAACCTGGCCCACGTCGTCGACAACCAGATCGCGGCGCTCGGCGTCGGCCCGGACGACCGGCTCAGCCTGCTCGCGTCGTTCAGCTTCGACGCCGCCATCCCCGACCTCTACCCGGCGCTGCTCACCGGCGCCGCGGTGGTCCCGGTCGACCTGCGCCGTCAGGGGCTGGCGCACGCCGTCGAGCAGCTCGACCGGCACCGCGCCACGGTGCTGCACTGCACGCCCACCGTCTACCGCTTCCTGCTCGACACGCTCGGCGCGCGCCGGCTGCCCACGGTGCGGGCGGTGCTGCTCGGCGGCGAGCAGGCCACCTGGGCCGACGCGGCCCGCGGCCGGGACCGGTTCGCCCCCGACTGCGTGCTCGTCAACGGCTACGGCGCCACCGAGATGACGTTCGCCGCCCGGCACGTGCAGCCGCTGTCCGAGGTGGACCCGGACGCCCGGGGTCCGCTGCCGGTGGGCGTCGCGTTCCCCGGCTACCGGCTGGACCTCGCCCCGGACACCGGCGAGATCGTGGTCCGCAGCCGGCACCTCGCCCCCGGCTACCTCAACCAGGACAGCGACCGGTTCGGCGTCGACGCCGACGGGGTGCCGTCGTACCGCACCGGTGACCTGGGCCGGCTGCTGCCCGGCGGGGAACTGGTCTGCCTCGGCCGGCTGGACCGGCAGGTCAAGGTGCGCGGGCACCGGGTCGAGCTGACCGAGATCGAAGCAGTGCTGTCCGCCCAGCCCGGCGTCGCGGGCGTCCGCGCCGTCGTCCGCGACGGCGAACTGCTCGCGTACGCCCGGCCGGCCGGCGCCCGCCCGGACCCGGCGGCGCTGCGCGCGGCGCTGACCGCCGCGCTGCCCGGCTACGCCGTGCCCCGTGCGGTGGTGGTGGTCGACGAGTTCCCGCTCACCGTCACCGGCAAGGTCGACGAGCGGGCGCTGCCCGACCCGGTGACCGAGGTGTCCGCCGAGGAGGCCCCGGCCACCGGCACCGAACGCGCCGTGCACGACATCTGGTGCGCGGTGCTGGGCCGCGGCGCGGTCGCCCGCACCGCCAGCTTCTTCGACGTGGGCGGGCAGTCGCTGCTGCTGGGCCAGGTGCAGCAGCGACTCGCCGAACGCTTCGGCGTACGCCTGCCGATGCTGCGCCTGTTCGACCACCCGACCGTCGCCGCCCAGGCGGCGCTGCTGGACGCCCCGCCCGAGCCGGTCCGCGCCCCGGTGCTGCCCGCGCCCGCCGCGCCGGTGCGCGCCGCCCGCGAGTACACCGGCGACGAGATCGCCGTGGTCGGCGTCGCCGGGCGGTTCCCCGGCGCGCCCGACGTGGCCACGTTCTGGTGGAACCTGTGCACCGGCGTCGACTCGGTGCACGACCACACCGACGAGGAACTGGCCGCGCTCGGCGTCGGCCCCGCCCTGCGCGCCGACCCCCGGCACGTCCGCGCCACCGGCCGGCTCGACGGGGTGGCCGACTTCGACGCCGAGTTCTTCGGTTTCGGCGCCGACGAGGCCGCCCGTACCGACCCGCAGCACCGGCTGTTCCTGGAGACCGCCTGGGAGGCACTGGAGGACGCCGGGCACGATCCGGCGCGCTTCCCCGGGCTGGTCGGCGTCTACGCCGCTACCTCGGCCAACCGCTACTTCCTGTTCCACCTCATGGACAACCCGGCGGTGGTCGGCGACGTCGACCCGGACGACTGGGAGGCCCGGCTCGTCGGCCGCCAGTTCACCGACCACCTGCCCGGTCAGGTGGCCTACCGGCTCGGCCTGACCGGCCCGGCGATGGCCGTGCAGAGCGCCTGCTCCAGCTCGCTCGTCGCGGTGTGCGTGGCCGCGCAGAGCCTCGCCGACTACCAGTGCGACCTGGCGCTGGCCGGCGGGTCCACGGTGATGTGGCCCCGGCACCGGGCGGGCGGGCTCGCCTCGCCCGACGGCCGGTGCCGCGCCTTCGACGAGGCCGCCGCCGGCTCCGGGTTCGGCTCCGGCGCGGGCGTGGTGGCGTTGCGCCGGCTCGCCGACGCGCAGGCCGACGGCGACCGCATCTACGCGATCCTGCCCGGCTGGGCGGTCACCAACGACGGCCCGGACCGGGCCGGCTTCGCCGTGCCCGGCCCGGCCGGACAGGCCGCCGCCGTCGCGAACGCGCTCGCCACCGCCGAGGTCGCGCCCGGCGAGGTCCGCCTCGTCGAGGGCCACGGCAGCGGCACGCCACTGGGCGACGCCATCGAGGTCGCCGCGCTGCACGAGGTGTACGCGGGCGCCGCGCCCGCCGAGTCCACCGCGCTCGGCTCGGTGAAGACCAACATCGGTCACCTGGACGCCGCGGCCGGCATCGCCGGGCTGATCAAGACGGTGCTGGCCGTCCGGCACGGCGTGATCCCGCCGAACCTGCACTTCACCCGCCCGCACCCGGAGATCGACCTGGCCGCCGGACCGTTCTACGTGCCCACCAAGGCGCGGGACTGGCCGGACGACGCGCGCCGGGTCGCCGGAGTGAGCGCGTTCGGTCTGGGCGGCACCAACGCGCACGTCGTGGTGGAGCAGCCGCCGCCCGCCGAGCCGGCCGACCCGCCCGGCGAGGGGCCGTGGCTGCTGCCCGTCTCCGCGCGTACCCCGGCGGCGCTGCGGGCCGCGCTGGCCCGCCTGCGGAGCCACCTCGCCGGGGCCGCCCCGGCACTGTCCGAGGTGGCCGCCACGCTGGCGCTGGGCCGGCGGGCGTTCGCCCACCGGGCGGCGGTGGTCGCGGCCGACCTGCCGGGCGCGCTGTCCGCGCTGGACGTGCTGTTGGACACCGGCGCCCGCATCGCAGGTGACGGCGGCCCGCTGCGCGAGACGGCCGCCGAGTGGGTCGCCGGGCGCGACGTCGACTGGCACGAGCTGCACCCCGAGGGCACGGTCCGGCGCACCGGGCTGCCCACCTACCCGTTCCAGCGCCGCCGGCACTGGATCGACCCCGTGCAGAAAGGTCCGCGGTGAACTGGTTCGTCTCCGCCGGAAGCCGACCCGAGGCGCCGGTGCGGTTGTTCTGCCTGCCCTACGCCGGAGCGGGCGCCAGCGCGTTCCGGCGCTGGGCGGCCGAGTTCGGTCCGGGTGTCGACGTGGTGCCGGTGCAACTGCCCGGCCGGGAGAACCGGATCACCGAGGATCCGCGTTTCGGCGTCGCCGAGGTGGCCGACGCCATCGCCTCCCGCGCCGACCGCCCGTACGCGATCTACGGCCACTCGATGGGTGGACGGCTCGGCTTCGACGTGGTCCGCGAGCTGCGCCGCACCGGCCGCCCGTTGCCGCTCCGGCTCTACGTCGGCGGCGCCCGTGCGCCGCACGTCGCCACGCCCGGCCCGTTCGACGGGCTGTCCCGAGCCGGCGACGACGAGCTGCTGCGCCGTCTCGGCGAGGGCGGCGGCCTCCCCGCCGAACTGCTCGACCACCCCGAGCTGGTGGAACTGCTGCTGCCGCTGCTGCGCGCCGACTTCGGCCGGGTCGACGACTACCGCCACGTGCCGGGCGAGCCGCTGCCGGTGCCGATCGTCGTGTTCGCCGGCCGCACCGACCGGGCGGTCAGCCGGGAGCAGAGCGCCGCCTGGGCCGAGCACACCGCTGCCGGGTTCACCCTGCACGAGCTGGACGGCGGGCACTTCTTCCTGCACGACCGGCTGACCGAGCTGGTCGCGCTGATCCGGGCCGACCTGACCGCCGCGCCCACCGACACCCGCGCCGCCACGCCGGACGCGGGTCCGGACCCGGTGCGCGCCGCCGGTCGCGGGACCGCCGGCGCCGCGCACCGGGTCCCCCTCGGCGACACCGGCTGGTCGGTGTGGCGCGACGCGATGCTGCGGACCACCGGCTTCCCGGCCGACGGGCTGGAGCTGTTCACCGCGCCCCGGGCCGCCGCGGCGGCCGACGAGCTGCTGGCCACCGGCGCCGGTGCGGACCGGTTCACCAAGGAGTTCGAGGAGGCGCTGCGCGCCGGCGCGCAGCGGTTCAGCGAGCTGGCCGCCGACCCGCTGCTGCGCGAGGCGGTCACCTGGCAGAACCGGGGCGCGCTCGTCGCGTTCGACGGGCTGGTGCGCGGCGGCGCCGACGCGGCCCGCAACGTACGCCGCCGGGACCGGGAACGGGCGTTGCTGAAGTACTGGCAGCGCTACTGCGGCAAGAACGAGACGGTCGGCTTCTTCGGCCCCGCCTGCTGGGTCACAGTCGATCCCGCGCAGCCGGAGGTTGCCCGGGTCAACCCCGGCGAGCGCCTGACCCGGCGGCGCTGGGTGTGGTTCGAGTCGTGGGCGCTGTCCGCGTACGCCGAACGGATCGGCGCGGACCTGGCGGTGCGCCGGTGGTGGCCGCCGATGCTGCGGGCCCACCTGGCGGTCCGGGACCGCGACGTGCTGCGGCCCGGCCGCCCGCCGCTGACGCTGACCCCGGTCGAGGCCGCGTTGCTGCGCGCGGCGGACGGCCGGCGCGCCGCCGCCGACCTGGTCGCCGACCCGGCGATCGGGCTGCGCCGCCCCGAGGACGGGTACGCGCTGCTCGACCGGCTGGTCGAGCGGGAACTGATCACCTGGGACGCGGCCCTGCCGGTGAGCCCGGACGCCGAGCGGGTGCTGGCCGACCGCATCGACGCGATCGGCGACGAGCCGGCCCGCGCCGCCGCCCGCGCCGGGTTCGACCGGCTGTGCACCGCCCGCGACGACGTCGCCGCCGCAGCGGGCGACGCGGACCGGCTGCGGGCCGCCCTGGACGCGCTGGACGCCACGTTCACCGAGCTGACCGGCGTGCCCGCGGTACGCCGGGCCGGGCAGATGTACGCCGGCCGCACGGTCTGCTACGAGGACAGCGCCCGGGATCTGGACGTGGTGTTCGGCGCGCCGCTGCTGGCCGAGCTGGCCGCCCCGCTGGACGTGCTGCTGCGCGCCGCCCGGTGGCTGGCCAACGCGCTCGCCCGCGCCTACCTCGACGTGCTGCGCGACCTGTACGACGAGCTGCGCTCCGAGTCCGGCGCCCCGGTGCCGCTGGCCGACCTGTGGTTCCTCGCCCAGGGGATGTTCTGGGGCGACGGGGACCGGCCGGTCGACGCGGTGGCGGCGGACTTCGCGGCCCGCTGGGCCGGGCTGTTCGGCCTGGACACGCTGCCCGCCGGGACGACCGACGTGCGGCTGAGCGCGACCGACCTCGCCGGCCGGGTCGACCAGGTGTTCCCCGGCGACGGCCCGGAGTGGTCCAACGCCGCCATGCACAGCCCCGACCTGCAGATCTGCGCCACCGACGTGGACGCGCTGCGGCGCGGCGACTACACGGTGGTGCTCGGCGAGCTGCACGCCGCCTGGTCGTCGTTCGACTGCGCGGTGTTCACCCCGTCGCACCCGGACGTGGCGCGGCTGCGCGACGCGCTCGCGGTGGACATGGGGCAGCGGCGGGTCCGGCTGCTGTTCCCGGCCGACTGGCCGCGGCGCACCAGCCGTACCGCCGAGTCGCTGACCGGCCCGGCCGACCGGCACCTGGCGTTCCTCGACGCGCCGGGCGCCGACCCGGCCCGCGTGCTGCCCACCGTCGGCCTGGTCGTCGACGAGGTGGACGGCGAGCTGGTCGCCACCGCCTCGGACGGTCAGCGCTGGCCGCTGGTCGAGATCTTCGCCGAGCCGCTCAGCGCGCACGCCGTGGACGGGTTCAAGCTGGTCGCCGCCGCGCCCTACACGCCCCGGATCACGGTGGACCGGCTGGTGCTGGCCCGGCAGACGTGGCGGACCACAGTCGGCGAGAGCGGCCTGGCCGTGCCGAACGGCGAACCGGACCGGTTCCTCGCCGTCCGGGACTGGCGCCGCCGCCTCGGCCTGCCCGAGCAGGTGTACGTCAAGCTCGGCACCGAGACCAAGCCCTGCTTCGTGGACCTGTCCGCGCCGGCGTTCGCCACCACGCTCTGCGCGATGGTGCGCGCCGCCCGGGTCGACGGCGGTGACGACGTGTCGTTCACGGTCAGCGAGATGCTGCCCGCACCGGAGCAGGCGTGGGTGCCCGACGGGCAGGGCCGCCGCTACTTCAGCGAGCTGCGCCTGCACATCACCGACGCCCGGCGGGAGGACCACCGGTGAGCCACCTGCTGCCCCTGGGTGAGACCGGCTGGTCGGTGTGGCGGGACGTGGTCCTGCGTACCGCCGGTTTCCCGGCCGCCGGGCTGGACCGGTTCGCCGCGCCGGACTGCGCCGCCGCCGCGGACGCGCTGCTCGTCGGCGACACCGGCCCCGAGGTGTTCGGCAAGGCGCTGGCCGAGGCGTTCGCCGAATCCTCGGCGGTGGCCGGCGAGCTGGCCACCGACCCACTGCTGCGCGAGGCGGTGACCTGGCAGAACCCGGACATGCTCATCGCGCTGGACGGGCTGCTGCGCACCGACCCGCAGGTCCGCAACGTCCGCCGCCGCAAGCGCGAGCTGAGCCTGCTGCGCTACTGGCAGCGCTACTGCGGCAAGGCCGAGACCATCGGCTTCTTCGGCCCGGTCTGCTGGGGCACGTTCGACACCACCCGACCCGGGGTGCACACCGTGCCCGGCGACGCGCTGGTGCACCGGCGGCGGGTGTACTTCGAGGCGTGGGCGCTCATCGCGTACGCCGACCGGCTCGCCGACGACCTCGCGGTGCGCCGCTGGTGGGCGCCGGCCCTGCAACCGCACCTGACCGTCGCCGGGCGGGAGCTGCGCGTCCCGCTGCACCCGCCGATCGCGCTGACCCCGGTCGAGGCGCTGGTGCTCGGCGCCTGCGACGGGCGCACGCCCGCGGTGGAGCTGGCGGAGCGGCTGTGCGACGCCGGCGACGTGCACAGCGCCGACGACGTCTACCTGTTGCTGGACCGCTGGGTCGAGCACGGCCGGCTCAACTGGGGTGCGAACCTGCCGATCGCACCGGACGCCGAGCGCGTGCTCGAAGCGCGGATCGCCGTGATCGGCGACGAGCCGGTCCGCGCCGCGACGGCGGCCGAGTTCGGCCGGCTGTGCGCCGCCCGCGACGAGGTGGCCGCCGCGGCCGGCGACCCGGGCCGGCTCGGCGTCGCGCTCGCCGCGCTCAACGCCGAGTTCACCGCCGTCACCGGCCGCCCGGCCACCCGGCACAGCGGACAGATGTACGCCGCCCGCACCGTCTGCTACGAGGAGACCGCCCGCGACCTGGAGTTCCGGATCGGGTCCGCGGTGATCGACGCGCTCGCCGAGCCGATGGCGGTGGTGCTGCGTACCGCCCGCTGGTTCACAGGCGAGGTGGCCGACCGCTGCGGCGACCTCTTCACCGAGCTGCACGAGGAACTGGCCGCCGACGGACCGGTGCGGCTGGCCGACCTGTGGCTGCTGGCCCAGGGCACGCTCATCGCCCCGGACGGCCCGATCGGCCGGGCCGGCGCCACGCTCACCGCCCGCTGGGCCGAGCTGTTCGGCCTGGCCGACCTGCCCGAGGGGCAGGCGGAACTGCGGCTGCGCGCCGCGGACCTGACCGAGCGGGCCCGGGAACTGTTCCCGGCGACGCGGCCCGGCTGGCCGTCGGCCCGGCTGCACAACCCGGACGTGCAGCTCAGTGCCGCCTCGCCGGAGGCCGTCGAGCGCGGCGACTTCCTGCTGGTGCTCGGCGAGCTGCACCCGGCCTCGGTCGCCTTCGACAGCGCGGTGCTCAGCCCGTTCCACCCGGACCCGGCCGCGCTGCGCGCCGACCTCGACGCCGACCTGGGCCCGGTGCGGCTGCGGGTGCTCTGGCCGGACAGCTTCCCCCGCCGCACCACGCGCACCACGTACGCGCTGACCGGCCCGGCGGACCGCCAGCTCGGCATCGACACCGCGCACGGCGCCGACGTGGACCGCCTGGTACCGGCCACCACCGTGCTGGTCGAGCGCACCGGCGACACGCTCACCGCGGTCTTCCCCGACGGCGCCCGCTGGCCGCTGATGGAGGTGTTCGCCACGCTGCTCGGCTCGCTGCTGCTGGACGCGTTCAAGCTGCTCGGCGCCGCCGCGTACACGCCGCGCATCACCATCGACCGCCTGGTCGTGGCCCGGCGCACCTGGCGTACCACGGCCGGGGCGTGCGGGCTGGGCGGCCACTCCGACGAGACCGCCCGCTACCTGGCGGTACGCCGCTGGCGGGAGGCCACCGGCCTGCCCGAACGGGTCTTCGTCAAGGTCGGCACCGAGGTCAAACCGTGCTACGTGGACCTGACCGGCCCGCTGTACGCGCAGTCGCTGTGCGCGATGGTCGACGCCGCGCTGCGCACCGGCCCGGACGTGCCGGTGGTGGTCTCCGAACTGCTGCCCGCACCCACCGAGGCGTGGGTGCCCGACGCCCGGGGCCGCGGTTACGTCAGCGAACTGCGCCTCCAGATCACCGACCCGGCCGAGCACCTTGGAGCACTCCGGTGACCGACACCCTGACCGTCAGCGCCGTCCACGGCCCGGACCTGCCGTGGCCGGACGCCACCCTGGCCGACCTCATCACCGCGCAGGCGGCCCGTACCCCGGACGCGGTGGCGGTGCGCCAGTGGGACACCCGGCTCACCTACCGGCAGCTCGTCGACCGGGCCGCCGGGGTGGCCGCCGCGCTGCGCGAGCACCGCGTCGGCCCGGGGGACCGGGTCGGCGTGTGCGGCGCGCGCACCCCCGACCTGGTGGTCACAGTGGTCGGCGTGCTGCTCGCCGGCGCCGCGTACGTGCCGCTGGAGCCGGGCGGCCCCCGGGCCCGGTTGCGCGGGATCGCCCGCGACGCGGGCGTACGGGTGGTGGTCGGTGACGCGGCGGCGGCCGAGTTCGGCGGGGAGCCCGGCGTGACGGCGCTCGGCCTGCCCGGCCCGGCCCCGCTCGCGCCCTGCCCGGCCCGCCCCGGCGACCCGGCGTACGTGCTGTTCACCTCCGGTTCCACCGGCCGCCCCAAGGGCGTGCTGACGACCCACCGCAACGCGGTCGAGTTCGTCACCGGTGTGAGCGCGCTGACCGGCGCCGACGCGTCGGTCCGCAGCCTCGGCATCGCCTCGCTCGGCTTCGACGCGGCCACGATGGACCTGTTCGTGCCGCTCACGCTCGGCGGCGCGGTGCAGCTGCTCGGCGCCGACGACCGGGCCGACCCGGTACGGCTGGCCCGGTTCGTCGCCGAGCACGAGGTCACCTGGGGCTTCATCACCCCGACCGTGCTGTCCCTGCTGGACCCGGCCGGGTTCCCGTCGTGGCGGGTGCTGCTCTGCGGCGGCGAGGCGGTCCCGGCCGAACTGGTCGCCCGGTGGGCGCCGGGCCGGCGGTTCCTCAACGGCTACGGCCCGACCGAGACCACTGTGCTGGCGGTCACCTGCGACCTCACAGCGGCCGACACCGACCCGATGCCGATCGGCCGGCCGCTGCCCAACCACCGGGCGTACGTGGTCGACGCCGGCCTGCGCCCGGTGCCGGCGGGCCAGACCGGCGAGCTGCTGATCG
This sequence comes from Micromonospora sp. WMMB482, assembly GCF_019038635.1. Lineage (NCBI taxonomy): Bacteria > Bacillati > Actinomycetota > Actinomycetes > Micromonosporales > Micromonosporaceae > Micromonospora > Micromonospora sp. WMMB482. The sequence continues at coordinate 5,230,868 of NZ_JAHOPD010000020.1, forward strand.
GCGGGCCCGGCCTGGCCGACGGCTACCTGAACCGGCCCGGCCTGACCGCCGAGCGGTTCGTGCCCGACCCGTTCGGCGACGTCCCCGGCGAGCGGCTCTACCGCACCGGTGACCTGGTCCGGCAGGGCCCGGACGGCCGGATCGTCTACCTCGGCCGCGCCGACCGGCAGGTGAAGGTGCGCGGTCAGCGCATCGAGCTGGGCGAGATCGAGGCCGTGCTGGCCGCCTGCCCGGGCGTCGAGCGCGTCGCGGTGGAGGCGGTACCCGGCCCGGGCGGCGCCGAGCTGGTCGCGTTCCTCACTCCGGCCGGCGCGCCGGACGACGACGAGCTGCGGGCGTACGCGACGACGCGGCTGACCACCGCGATGCTGCCGGCCCGGACGGTGCGGCTGGACGCGCTGCCGGTCAGCGCGACCACCGGCAAGCTGGACCGGCCGGCGCTGCGCGAGCTGGCCGCGACCGCCCCGGCCGGCGTGGCCGACGCGCCCGCCGACGACGACCCGGTGACGGCTGCGGTCCGGCGCGTCTGGACCCGGCTGCTCGGCGCCGCGCCCGCCCCGGACAGCGACTTCCTCGCCGCCGGCGGCAACTCCATCGCCGCGATGCGGCTGGTCGCCGCGCTGCGCTCCGAGCTGGGCCGGCAGGTGGACACGCGGGTGCTGTTCGCCGACCGCACGTTCGCCGCGCTCGTGGACCGGGTCCGCGCCGCCGACCCCGCCGACGCCGACGGGCTGACCACCGGCAACCCGCCGACGCTGTCCCCGCCGCAGCGGCGGCTGTGGTTCATGGACCAGCTCGCGCCGTCCAGCGCGCCGTACAACATCGCCGTCGCGCACCGGCTGCGCGGGCCGCTGGACGTCACCGCGCTCGGCGCCGCGCTGCGGGCCGTCGTGGAACGCCACGACGTGCTGCGCTGGCGGATCCCGCAGAACGGCGGCGTGCCGTACGCGGTCCGCGAGGAACCCACCGACGTGGCGGTGCCGGTGGTCGACCTGACCGGCGCCGCCGACCCGGACGCCGAGCTGGCCGGGATGCTCGCGGCCGGCGCCGGGCACGCGTTCGACCTGGCCACCGGCCCGCCCTGGCAGGTGACCGTGTACCGGCTCGCCGCGCAGGAGCACGTGCTCGCGGTGACCGTGCACCACGCGGTCTTCGACGGCTGGTCCGAGGCGCTGCTCTACGACGAGCTGGCGCTCGCGTACGCCCGCGCGCTCGGCCGGTCCGTGCCGGGCCGCCCGCCGCTGCCCGCCACGTACGCCGACTACGCGGTGTGGCGCGCCGACCGGGACCGCCGCCGGGGCGAGACGGACCTGGCCTGGTGGACCGCGCACCTGGCCGGCGCGCCCACGGTGCTGGACCTGCCGCGCGACCGTCCCCGCCCGGCCGTGCAGACGTACGCCGGCGCGGAGGCCGCCGTGCGGCTGGACGAGACCGCCGACCGGGCCGTCCGCGACCTGGCCGCCCGGCGCGGCACCACAGTCGCGGCGGTGCTGCTGGCCGCGTTCGGCGAACTGCTGCGCCGGGTCACCGGCGGCGACGAGCACGTGCTCGGCGCGATCGTCGCGGATCGGCGGCTGGCCGCGTTCGACGAGGTGATCGGGTTCTTCATCGACGCCGTGCCGGTGCGGGTCCGCTCCGGCGGCGCGAGCTTCGCCGAGCAGGTCGACCGGGCCGCCGCCGAACTGCACGAGGTCACCGCCCACCCCGGCGCGCCACTGGAACGCCTCGTCGAGGCGCTCGGCGTGGGCCGGGACACCTCCCGCGCCCCGCTGGTGCAGGTGCTGTTCAACGTGCTCAACTTCGTCGCGCCCCGGCTGACGCTCACCGGCCTGGCCGTCGAGCCGGTGCCGGTACCCAAGCCCGGGTCGCCGTTCGACCTGACCGTCTACGTGGTGGAGCGCGACGGGCGGGCCGGCGTCGAGGTGGTGCACAACCCGGACCTGTTCACCGGCGAGCGGATCGAAGCGCTCCTGGCCGACCTGGCCTCCCTGGTCGGCGCGCTCGCCGCCGACCCGGACGCCCCGGCCGCCGAGGTCGTGCCCGAGCTGCCTCGCCCGGCGGTACGGGTCGCGGCGCTCGGCGCGATGACCGTGGCCACCGCCGAACCGGCCCGCGCGCCGCTGCCCGCCGGCTCGGACGCGCTCACCGCCACCGAGGAGCTGATCGCCGGGATCTGGCGCGACGTGCTCGGCCGCGACGCGGTGGGCGTCAGCGACAACTTCTTCGACATCGGCGGCCACTCGATGGCCCTGGCCGCCGTGCACGCCCGCCTCACCGAGGCCACCGGCCGCTCGATCACCATGCTCGACCTGTTCCGTCACCCGACCGTGCGGGCGCTCGCCGCCAGCCTCGACGGGGCCGCCGACCGGCCGGAACTGGCCCGCGCCGCGATGCGCGCCGCCGCCCGGCGGGGCCGCGCCCGCCGTACCCCGCCACCTCGCCGACCTCACTCGTGACGCGATCCCTTGTGAATGAAGGAACCCCCATGCAGAACGACATTCCCGCCGACGACGGCGTCGAGCCCATCGCCATCGTCGGGCTCGCCGCCCGCCTGCCCGGCGCGGCCGACGTCGACGAGTTCTGGCGCAACCTGGTCGACGGCGTGGAGTCGACGACCGAGCTGACCCGCGAGGAGCAGCTCGCCCGCGGCGCCCAGCCGCAGGAGGTCGACGACCCGGGCTGGGTGAACCGTGCCCCGCTGGTGGACGGCTACGACGAGTTCGACGCCGGCCTGTTCGGGATGACCGCCCGCGAGGCCGAGATCACCGACCCGCAGCACCGGCTGTTCCTGGAGACCTGCTACACCGCGTTGCAGAACGCCGGCTACGACCCGGGCCGGTACGACGGCGCGGTGGGCGTGTACGCCGGCACCGGCGGTAACACGTACCTGCACCGCAACGTGTTCCGCAACAAGCGGGTCGGCGGGAACCCGCACGGCGCCGTCTCACTCGCCACCGGCAACTCGCCGAACTACGTGGCCACGAACGTGTCGTACCGGCTGGACCTGCGCGGACCCAGCATGACGGTGCACACCGCCTGCTCCACCTCGCTGGTGGCGTTCCACCTGGCCTGTGAGGCGCTGCGCAACGGCGAGTGCGACATGGCCCTGGCCGGCGGCGTGAACATCGAGCTGCCGCACGTCGGCTACCTCGGCATGGACGGTTTCACCTCGCCGGACGGGCGGTGCCGCCCGTTCGACGCCGCAGCGAACGGCACGGTGTGGGGCAGCGGCGTCGGCGTGACGCTGCTCAAGCGGCTCTCCGACGCGATCGCCGACGGCGACACCATCCGCGCGGTCGTGCTCGGCAACGCGATCAACAACGACGGCGCCGGGAAGGTCGGCTTCACCGCACCCAGCATCGACGGGCAGATGGAGGCCGTCGCCCAGGCCGTCGAGCTGGCCGGCGTCGACCCGCGCAGCATCAGCTACGTCGAGGCGCACGGCACCGGCACCGCGCTCGGCGACCCGATCGAGGTCGCCGCGCTGTCCGCCGTCTACACGAAGGACACCGACGAGCGCGGCTGGTGCGGCATCGGCTCGGTGAAGTCGAACATCGGCCACCTCAGCCAGCCCTCCGGCATCGTCAGCGTGATCAAGACGGTGCTGGCGATGGAGCACGGCCTGATCCCGCCGACCATCAACTACGAGACGCCGAACCCGGCCATCGACTTCGCCGACACCCCGTTCTACGTGGCGAACACGCTGACCAAGTGGGACACCGACGGCGGTCCGCGCCGGGCCGGCGTCAGTTCCTTCGGCATCGGCGGCACCAACGCGCACGTGGTGCTGGAGGAGGCCCCGGCCGCGGGGCGGCACGAACCGTCCGCCCGCCCGGCGCACCTGCTCCAGGTGTCGGCGAAGACCCCGGCCGCGCTGGACACCGCCGTGCGGCGGCTCGCCGACCACCTGGAGGGCGGCAGCGACGTGGCGCTGGCCGACGTGGCGCACACGCTGCGCGTCGGCCGCCAGGCGTACGCCCACCGCGCCGCTGTGGTCGCCGGCGACCCGGTGTCCGCCGCCGCCGCGCTGCGCGAGCGGCGCAAGGGTCACCGGGGCGCCGCCGAGGGGCCCGCGCCGCGGGTGGCGTTCCTGTTCAGCGGCCAGGGGTCGCAGTACGCCGGCATGGGCGCCGAGCTGTACGCGCAGGACAGCGCGTACGCCGCCGCCGTCGACCAGTGCGCCGAGCTGCTCCGCCCCGAGCTGGGCCTGGACATCCGTGACCTGATCCTGGGCCGCGACCCGGAGGCGGCGGACAAGCTCACGCAGACCCGCTACACCCAGCCCGCCCTGTTCACAGTCGAGTACGCGCTCGCCGCCGCGTGGCGGGCCGCCGGGGTGACCCCGGCCGCGATGATCGGCCACTCCATCGGCGAGTACGTCGCCGCGACCGTGGCCGGGGTGTTCGACCTCGCCGACGCGCTGCGCGTGGTGGCCGCCCGGGGCCGGCTCATGCACTCCCTGCCGGCCGGTTCGATGCTGGCGGTCACGCTCGACGAGTCGGAGGTGACCGGCAAGCTGCCCGAGGGACTGTCGGTGGCCACCGTCAACGGTCCCGGCACCTGCGTGGTCGCCGGTGAGACGGCGCTCGTGGAGGAGTTCGCGGCGAGCCTCGGCGGCAAGAACAAGTCGAAGCTGCTGCGCACCTCGCACGCGTTCCACTCGCCGATGATGGACCCGATCCTGGACGAGTTCACCGCGCTGATGGCCACCGTGCCGCTGCGCGCCCCGGCGGTGCCGTTCGTGTCGAACGTGACCGGCACCTGGATCACCGGGGCGCAGGCCACCGACCCGGCGTACTGGGCCGCGCACCTGCGCCGCCCGGTCCGCTTCGGCGCATGCGTCGCGACCCTGCTCGCCGAGGGCACCTGGGCGCTGGTCGAGTGCGGGCCCGGCCGGCAGCTGGCCAACCTGGCCCGGATGCAGGTCGCCAAGGCCGGTGAGGCGCAGCGGGCGCTGACCCCGCTGGGCAGCCTGCCCGGCCCCGGCGAGCAGACCGGTGACGTGGCCGCGCTGCTCGGCACGGCCGGCGCGTTCTGGTGCGCCGGGGTGCCGGTGAGCGTCCCGGCCGACCCGCACGCGCGGCGGGTGCCGCTGCCCACGTACCCGTTCGAGCGGCGCCGCTACTGGATCGACCCGGACCCGGAGCAGGAGCTCTCCGCGGCGCCCGTCGAGACCGGTCCCCGCCCGCTGCCGGAGTGGTTCGCGGTGCCGGTGTGGCGGCAGGCCGCCCCGGCCCGGACGGCCGAGCCGCTGGGCCGCTGCCTGGTGCTGGCCGACGGCCCGCGCGGCGAGGCGCTCGTGGCCGCGTTGCGCGCCGCCGGCGACGACCCGGTCGAGGTACGCGCCGGCGAGGCGTTCACCGCCACCGCGAACGGCTTCCGGCTGCGTCCCGGCGTACGCGCCGACGCCGAGGAACTGGTCGCGGCGCTCGGCGCCGACCTGCCCCGGCGGATCGTGCACGCGTTCGCGCTCGACGGCGAGCCGGCCGGCACCGACCCGGCGGCCGCCTGGGCGGCGCAGGAGCGCGGCTTCTTCGGCGCGCTGCACCTGGTGCAGGCCCTCGCCGGTGCCGGTGTCACGGCCGACGAGGCGGGCGTACGCCTGGACCTGGTCACCGCCGGCATCGGTGACGTACGCGGTGACGACCTGACCCGCCCGGAGCACGCCACGCTGGCCGGCCTGGCCCGGGTGCTCCCGGCCGAGCTGCCCGGCCTGAGCGTGCGGCTGCTCGACACCGACCCGGCCGCGCGCGGCGTCGCCGCCCTGGTGGCCGAGCTGCGCAGCCCGGTCGACGCGGAGCACCCGGAGGTGGCGCTGCGCGGCGACCGCCGCTGGCTGGGCGGCTACGAGCAGGTGAGCGTGGCCGCCGAGGACGAGCCGGGAGTGCTGCGGGAGGAGGGCCGGTACCTGATCACCGGCGGTCTCGGCGGCATCGGCGTCACCCTCGCCGAGGACTTCGCCCGCCGGGTCCGCGCCAAGCTGGTGCTGCTGGCCCGTTCCGGGCTGCCCGAGCGGGACGCCTGGGACGCCCACCTGGCGGTGCACGGCGGCACCGACCGGGCCGGGCGGGCCATCGCGGCGATCCGCCGGATGGAGGCCGCGGGCGCCGAGGTGCTGGTGCTCGCCGCCGACGTCACCGACGCCGACGACCTGCGCCGGGTTCGCGACGAGGCGGAGCGCCGGTTCGGCGGGCTGGACGGCATCGTGCACGCCGCCGGTCTGCCCGGCGGCGGCATGGCCGAGGTGAAGGACCGCGACGAGGCGCGGCGCGTGCTGGCCCCGAAGCTGGCCGGCACCCTGGCGCTGGCCCGGGTCTTCGGCGACCTGCCGCTGGACTTCGTCGTGCTCTGCTCCTCGATCACCGCGGTGATCGGCGGCTTCGGCCAGGTCGACTACTGCGCCGCGAACAACTTCCTGGACGCCTTCGCGCGCTCCGGCACCGGGTTCCGCGCGCCGGTGGTGTCGCAGAACTGGGGCGGCTGGGCCGAGGTCGGCATGGCGGTGGAGACCGCCGCGCCGGCCGCGTTCCGGGCCGCCGGGCGGGACACCGTGACCACGGCGGTCGCCCACCCGGTGCTCACCACGATGGTCGCCGGCCCGGACGGCACGGTGTTGCACGGCCTGGTCTCGGCCGACACCCACTGGCTGCTCGACGAGCACCGGATCGGCGGGGTGCCGGTGGTGCCGGGCACCGCCCACCTGGAGTCGGTGCGCGCGGCGGTGGTCGCGGCGCTGCCCGCGCCGGGGCCTGATGCCGCGGTGGAGCTGCGCGACGTGGTGTTCCTGGAGCCGTTCTCGGTGCCGGACGGCACCGTGGCCCAGTACCGGGTCGAGCTGACCCCGGCCGAGGACGGCACCGACTTCACCGTCGCCAGCCTCGCCGCCGGGCAGGCGCGCACCCACGTACGCGGCACCGCCGGCTGGACCACCGACGCGGCCCCGCCGGCCGTCGTGCCCACGGTGGCCGGGCGGCGGGTCGACGACGACGCGTCGTTCGGCCGGGGACGTACCAGCATGCTCACGTTCGGGCCGCGCTGGGCGGCGCTGGCCGAGCACCACCTCGCCGACGGCGAGGAACTCGCCCGGGTGCAGGCGCCCGCCGCCGCGCTCGGTGACCTGCCCTCCTGGGGCATGCACCCGGCGCTGCTGGACGTGGCCACCGCGTTCGGCCGGGGGCAGGGCTCCGGCACCTACCTGCCGCTGTCGTACGGCCGGATCGTGGTGCGCGGGCCGCTGCCCGCGACGTTCCACAGTCACCTGCGGCACCGGCCCGCCGCCACCGACGAGGTGGTCGCCGCCGACCTGTCGCTGCGCGACCCGGACGGCCGGGAACTGGTCGCGATCGGCGACTTCGTGCTGCGCCGGGTCGACCAGGACGCGGTCACCGGCAACCTGGCCGAGTCCCCGGCGGCGGGCGGTGACACCCCGGCGGCGGTCACCGAGGACATCCGCCCGGTCGACGGCGCGGAGGCGTTCCGCCGCAGCCTCGCGGCCGGCCTCGGCGCCCAGGTGGTGATCACCACCCGCACCGTCGCCGACATCCGGCGCCGGGCGGCCCGGGTCACCACCGACAGCCTCGCCGAGGAGACCGACGCGCCGGCCGGTACGACGACGGCCACCGGCGGCGGCTCGGCGGCGCCCGGCACCGAGCTGGAGAAGACGATCGCCCAGGTGTGGCGCGACGGTCTCGGCGTCACCGACGTCGGCGTGGACGACGACTTCTTCGCCCTCGGCGGCAACTCGCTCGTGGCCGTGCAGCTCATCGCCGCCATGCGCAAGGCGACAGGCGTACGGCTGCCGATGCGCAGCCTCTTCGAGACCCCCACGGTGGCCGGACTGGCCGCCCGGATCGAGGAGCTGCGCGCCGAGGCGCCCGCCGACGCACCGGCCGCCCCGGCGGCGATCCCGGCCATCCCGCGGCTGCCCCGCGGCTGACATTCCGACGCAGAACCAGGAGACACGCACCATGAGCGAGACAACCGCGACGCTTCCGGTGGTCGGCGAGAGTGACGGCCGGGCGCTGACCGACCTGATCACGGCCCGGCGCGCCGAGCTGCGGGACACCCTCGTCGCCAGCGGAGGGCTGCTGTTCCGCGGCTTCGACGTGGGCGGCGTGGACGGCTTCGACCGGGCCGTCCGCGCGCTCGCCGGAGAGCCGCTGACCTACACCGAACGCTCCTCGCCCCGGCACTCCATCAAGGGCCGGGTCTACACCTCGACCGACTACCCGCCGGACGAGGAGATCTTCCTGCACAACGAGAACTCGTACCAGGCGCGCTGGCCGCTGACGCTGTTCTTCTACTGCGTCACGCCGCCGGACAGCCAGGGCGCCACGCCGCTGGCCGACGTGCGCCGGGTGTACGAGCTGATCGACCCGGCGGTCCGCGAGGAGTTCGTCCGCCGCCGGTGGATGCTGGTGCGCAACTTCCACGGCGACTTCGGCACCCGCTGGCAGGAGGTGTTCAACACCGAGAGCCGCGCCGAGGTCGAGGCGTACGCGGCGGACAACGGGATCACCGTGGAGTGGGTCGGCAAGGACGGCCTGCGTACCCGCGCGGTCCGCGACGTGGTGCACCACCGGCCCGGATCGGACACCCCGCGCTGGTTCAACCACGCCACCTTCTTCCACCTCAGCACCTTGCCGGCCGACTACCAGGAAGGGCTGCTGGCCATGTTCGGCGCGGACGGGCTGCCGTCGAACACCTACTACGGCGACGGCGGGGAGATCCCCGCCGACGTCATGGACCATCTCCGCGCCGCCTACCGGGCCGCCACCGTCCGCTTCGACTACCAGCGCGACGACGTGCTGGTGGTGGACAACATGACCGCCGCGCACGGCCGGGAACCGTTCACCGGTCCCCGCAAGATCGCCGTGGCGATGGCCGAGCCGCACACCCCCGAGACCGCAGGAGCGAACTGACATGGCCGAAACCCGATTCCTGGTCGTCCGCAACGACGAGGAGCAGTACTCGATCTGGTCGGCCGACCGGGACCTGCCCGCCGGCTGGCACGACACCGGCTTCGCCGGCAGCCGCGAGGAGTGCCTGGCCCACGTGGACGAGGTCTGGACCGACATGCGTCCCCGCTCCGTGCGCGAGGCCCTCTCATGAGCGCGAGCCAGGAATGGACCTTCCCGGCCTCCTACGCCCAGGAGCGGGTGTGGATGGCCAACCAGCTCGACGCCGGCTCGCCGGTGTTCAACGTGTCCTTCCCGTGGCTGTTCCCCGCCGGGGTGGACACCGGCACGGCGAGCGACGTGGTCAACCGGGTGATCGCCCGGCACGAGGCGCTGCGCACCCACCTGCGGACCGACGACGGCGCGCTGGTGCAGGTCGTACGCGCCCACGAGCCGGCGCCGCTGCCCGTCGCCGACATCACCCACCTGCCCGCCGGTGAGCAGCGGGCCGAGTTCGAGCGCATCCGCGGCGAGATGGCGCGCCTGCCGATCCCGCTGGACGCGGCGCCGCTGTGGCGGGCCCGGCTGATCCGGATGACCGAAGGGCTGGCACTGGCGTTCGTGGTGCACCACGCCGTCTTCGACAGCCACTCGGCGGTGCTGTTCCACGCCGAGCTGGTCGCGTTCTGCGAGGCCGCGCGCACCGGCGCCGAGCCCGCCGTGCCCGAGCTGCCCATCCAGTACGCCGACTTCGCGGTCTGGCAGCGCCAGCAGCTCACCGGCGAGGAACTGGACCGGCAGCTCGCGTTCTGGACCGGTCACCTGGCCGGCGCGCCGCCGGTCACCGGCCTGCCGCTGGACCGGCCCCGCCCGGCCCAGCTCGGGTTCGCCGGTGACGAGGTGCGCTTCACGCTGCCCGACGGGCTGCTGGACCGCGTCGGCGCGCTGGCCACCGGCGCGCAGGCCACCCCGTACATGGTGCTGCTGGCGGGTTTCGCGGCGCTGCTGTCGCGGATCTCCGGCGACACCGACGTGGTGGTCGGCGTCTCCACCGCGGGCCGGGACAACCCGGAGCTGACGCCGCTGATCGGCATGTTCGTCAACCCGGTGGCGCTGCGCTGTGACGTCTCCGGCGACCCGACGTTCGCGGCGCTGCTCGGCCGGGTCCGCAACGGCCTGATCGACGCCATGGAGCACGGGCAGACGCCGTTCCAGAAGATCGTCGAGGCGGTCGACCCGCAGCGTGACCCGTCGGTGCAGCCGATCTTCCAGACCGCGCTGAACTGGATCCCGGACTCCGGCCTCGACCCGGTGGAGCTGGGCACCACGAAGGACGACCTGGCCTTCGACATCACCACCGGCGACTGCCGCCTGGTCTACCGCACCGACCTGTTCGACCGGTCCACGGCCCAGACGGTGGTCCGCCGCTACGTACGCCTGCTCGCCGCCGCCGTCGCCGAGCCGGAGCGTCAGGTCGGCGCGCTGCCGCTGCTCACCGACACCGAGCGGGACCGGGTGCTCGGCGCCTGGAACGACACCGCCCGCGACGTGCCGGTGACCACAGTGGTCGACGAGGTGCAGCGGCGGGCCGCCGCCACCCCGGACGCGGCGGCGCTGGTCTACGACGGCGTTACGCTCGGCTACGGTGAGCTGAACACCGCCGCGAACCGGCTGGCCCGGCTGCTGGTGGCCCGGGGCGCCGGCCCGGAGACCCGGGTCGCGCTGGCGCTGCCCCGCTCCTGCGACCTGGTCGTGGCGATGCTGGCGGTGCTCAAGGCCGGGGCCGCGTACGTCCCGGTGGACACCGCGTACCCGGCCGGCCGGATCGCGTACCTGCTGGCCGACGCCGCGCCCGCGCTGGTGGTGACCGCGCCGGACACCGCCGCCCTGGTGCCCGGTGACGCGCTGGTGCTCGACGGCGAGGTCGGCTCGGACCAGTCCGGCGGCGACCTCACCGACGCCGACCGGGTCGCGCCGCTGCGCCCGGAGCACCCGGCGTACGTGCTCTACACCTCCGGCTCCACCGGCCGCCCGAAGGGCGTGGTGGTCGAGCACCGGGCGGTGACCGCGTACCTGGCCTGGGCCCGCGCCACCTACCCGGGGCTCTCCGGGGTGGCGCTGCTGCACTCGCCGGTGTCGTTCGACCTGACCGTCACCGGCCTGCTCGGCACGCTCACCGCCGGCGGGACGGTGCGGCTCGCCGCGATCGACTCCCCGGCCGCCCGCGCCGGTGGCCGGCCGGCCTTCCTCAAGGTCACGCCGAGCCATTTGCCGCTGCTCGACGGCGAGCTGTCGCCGACGGCCGACCTGGTGATCGGCGGCGAGGCGCTGACCGGAGAACAGCTCGCCACCTGGCGGACCGCACACCCCGACGTGGCGGTGATCAACGAGTACGGCCCGACGGAGGCCACTGTCGGCTGCGTCGCGGCCCGCATCGCCCCCGGCGAGCCGGTTCCGGCCGGTCCGGTGCCGATCGGCTCGCCCACCTGGAACACCCGGGCGCTGCTGCTCGACGCCGCGCTGCGGCCGGTGCCCCCGGGGGTGGTGGGGGAGCTGTACGTCACCGGCACCCAGCTCGCCCGCGGCTACCACGACCGGCCCGGCCTGACCGCCGAGCGGTTCCTGCCGTGCCCGTACGGCCCGCCCGGCGCCCGGATGTACGCCACCGGCGACCTGGCCCGCTGGCGTGCCGACGGCACGCTGGACTACCTGGGCCGCCGCGACGACCAGGTCAAGGTGCGCGGCATGCGCATCGAACTGGGCGAGGTCGAGGCCGCGCTGCTGGCCCATCCGGACGTGCGCGCCGCCGCCGCGGCGGTCCGCACCGACGGCGGCGAGCCGATGCTCGTCGGCTACCTGGTGGGCCCGGCCCACGAGGACTCGGTCCGTGCCGAACTGGCCCGCGAGCTGCCCGCGCACCTGGTGCCGGCCGCCCTGGTCCGGCTGGACGCGCTGCCGCTGACGCCCAACGGCAAGCTGGACCGCGCCGCGCTGCCCGCATCGGCGGCGGCCGAGCAGGCCCAGGACAGCTACGTCGCGCCCCGCACCGAGGCCGAGGGTCTGGTCGCCGAGGTGTACGCCGAGATCCTCCAGGTGGAGAAGGTCGGCGCCCACGACGACTTCTTCGCCCTCGGCGGCAACTCGCTGCGCGGCATGCGGGCGATGGCCCGCATCCGCGCCGAGGTGGACGTCGACCTGCCCATGCGGGCGCTGTTCAGCAGCCCCGTGGTGGCGGACCTGGCGGCCCAGATCGAACAGCGGATCGCCGCCGAACTCGACGGGCTCTCCGACACCGAGGTCGCCGCGCTGCTCGCGGCGGAAGAGGGAACCAACTGATGACCGACCTGAAGGATCCGGCCCGCGAGGCGGCCCGGCAGGCGCTGATCGCCAAGCGGCTACGCGCCCGCCAGACCGCCCCTGCGGCCCGGATCACTCCCCGCCCGTCCGGCGCCCAGGTGCCGCTGTCCTACGCCCAGGAGCGGGTCTGGTTCATGGACCAGCTCGCCCCGGGCGAGGCGGCGTACCACATCGCGGTGCCGCTGCGGGTACGCGGACCACTCGACGTGGACGCGCTGCGAGCCGCCCTGACCGCGCTCGCCGACCGGCACGAGTCGCAGCGCACCCGCTTCCCGGCCGACGCCGACGGCCGTCCCACGGTGGTCGTCGCGGACACGGCCGACGTGCCGCTGACAGTGGTGGAGGCGCCCGACGAGGCCGCCGCGCAGGCGCTCGTCGACGCGGCGGCGGCCGAGCCGTTCGACCTGGCGAACGGGCCGCTGCTGCGGGCCCTGCTGATCCGGCTCGCCGCCGACGACCACGTGCTGTTCCTCGCCCAGCACCACATCGTCGGCGACGGCTGGTCGGTGGACGTGCTGCTGCGCGACCTGATCACGCTCTACCGGGGCGGTGAGCCGCCCGCACTGCCGATCCAGTACGGCGACTTCGCCGTCTGGGAGGCCCAGGAGCTGGACGGCCCGCAGGCGCGGGCGCACGTCGACTACTGGAAGCAGCGGCTGGCCGGCGTCACCCCGCTGGAACTGCCGCTGGACCGGCCCCGCCCGGCCACCCAGACCTACCGTGGCGACTTCGTCGAGTTCCAGCTCGACCCGGCCGCCACCGAGGCGCTCAACACGCTCACCCGCGACAGCGGCGGCACGCTGTTCATGACGCTGCTGGCCGCGTACCAGGTGCTGCTGGCCCGGCACGCCGGCCAGGACGACTTCGCGATCGGCGCGTCGGTGGCCGGCCGGTCCGCGCCGGAGCTGGAGAACGTCGTCGGCATGTTCATCAACATGCTGCCGTTGCGCGCCGACCTGGGCGACGACCCGACGTTCGCCGAGCTGCTGGAGCGCACCCGGCGTACCGTCCTCGACGGGTTCGAGCACGCCGAGGTGCCGTTCGCCAAGGTGGTCCACGAGCTGGGCCTGCCGCGCGACGTCAGCCGCTCCCCGGTGTTCCAGACGATGTTCGTGCTGCAGAACTACGAGATGGGCCGCTTCCGCGGGGTGTCCCGTACCGACGAGGTCACGTTCTCCTGGACCCCGATGGAGTTGCAGGCCACCCGGTTCGACTTCGAGCTGCACGCGGTGGAGACCGTCGACGGGCTCTGGGGCAAGCTGGTCTTCAACACCGACCTGTTCGACCGGGCCACGGTGGAGCGCATGGCGCAGCGGTGGACCGCGCTGCTGGACGCGGTCGTCGCCGCGCCGGACACCCCGGTGTCCCGGCTGCCGCTGCTGCCCGCCGCCGAACGGGAGCTGCTGGCCGCCTGGAACGACACCACAGCCGACTTCCCGCGCGCCGAGACGCTGCACGGCCCGATCGAGGAGCGCGCCGCCGCCACCCCGGACGCGGTGGCGGTCACCATCGACGGGCGCAGCCGCACGTACGCCGAGCTGAACGCGCAGGCCAACCGCGTCGCGCACCGGCTGCGCGCGGCGGGCGTCGGCCCGGAGACCCTGGTCGGGGTCTGCGCGGAACGCTCGGTGGAACTGGTCGCCGGCCTGCTCGGCGTGCTCAAGGCCGGCGGCGCGTACCTGCCGCTGGACCCGGAGTACCCGGCCGACCGGCTCGCGTTCATGGTGGGCGACGCGGACGCGCCGGTCGTGCTGGTCCAGTCGCACCTGCGCGACGTGCTGCCGGACACCGGCGCCACGGTGCTCGAACTGGACGACGCCACGGTCTGGGCCGATCAGCCCGGCACCGACCCGGTGCCCGCCGCCGGGCCGGAGCACCTGGCGTACGTCATCTACACCTCCGGGTCCACCGGCCGCCCGAAGGGCGTGCCGAACACGCACCGGGGCATCGTCAACCGGCTCGACTGGATGCAGAAGACGTACGGCCTCGGCGCCGACGACGCGGTGCTCCAGAAGACCCCGGCGAGCTTCGACGTCTCGGTGTGGGAGTTCTTCTGGCCGCTGCGCACCGGCGCCCGCCTGGTGCTGGCGAAGCCGGGCGGCCACAAGGACGCGGGTTACCTGCGTGACCTGCTGGTGTCCGAGCGGATCACCACCGCCCACTTCGTCCCGTCGATGCTCACCGTCTTCCTCGCCGAGGACGGCGTGGAGGCGGCGACCGCGTTGCGCCGGGTGATCTGCTCCGGCGAGGAACTGCCGCTGGCGTCGGCGGCCGACTTCACCGCCCGGCTGCCCTGGTGCGGCCTGCACAACCTGTACGGCCCGACCGAGGCGGCCATCGACGTGACCGCCTGGGCGTGCGAGCCGGACCGGCTCGCCGAGGTGACGAGTGTGCCGATCGGCGCGCCGATCGCCAACCTGCGGCTGCACGTGCTCGACCCGTCCGGCGCGCAGTGCCCGGTCGGGGTGGCCGGCGAGCTGCACATCGGCGGCGTCGGGCTGGCCCGCGGCTACCACCGCCGGCCCGCGCTGACGGCGGAGAAGTTCGTTCCCGACCCGTTCTCGGGCGACCCGGGCGCCCGCCTCTACCGCACCGGCGACCTGGCCCGCTGGGTGGCCGGCCCGGACGGCGCCGGGGTGATCGAGTTCCTGGGCCGCATCGACCACCAGGTCAAGCTGCGCGGCCTGCGCATCGAGCTGGGCGAGATCGAGAGCGCGCTGCGCGAGCAGCCGGGCGTCACCGAGGCGACCGTGATCGTCCGCGAGGACAGTCCGGGCGACAAGCGGCTCACCGCGTACCTGGTCGGGGAGGCCGAGCACGCCGCACTGAAGACGGCGCTGAAGGACACGCTGCCGGAGTACATGGTGCCGGCCGCGTTCGTCACGCTCGACGCGCTGCCGCTGACCCCCAACGGCAAGCTGGACCGCAAGGCGCTGCCCGCGCCGGTGGTCACCCGCGAGGCGTCGGTGGCGCTCGTGGAGCCGCGCGACGACACCGAGCGGGCGCTGGCCGCGATCTGGTCCGAGGTGCTGGGCGTGGACACGCTCGGCATCGACGACGACTTCTTCGACCTGGGCGGGCACTCGATGCTCGCCACCCAGGTGGTCGCGAAGATCCGCAAGGCGGAGCTGGGCGGCCGGGCGGTCGGCGTGATGGACCTGTTCCAGCAGCGCACCATCCGCGACCTCGCCGCGTTCATCTCCGGCGACGCCGCGCAGGAGGGGCCGCGCCGGCTGCTCTACGAGCTGACCAAGCCGATCCCGGCGGGCAGTCGGGTGCTGACGTACGTCTGCGTCCCGTACGGCGGCGGCAGCGCCATCGTCTACCAGCCGCTGGCCGACGCGCTGCCCGCCGGGTACGGTCTGTGGTCGCTGGCGATCCCCGGTCACGACGTGGGTCTCAGCGAGGACGCGCTGCCGTTCGACGAGCTGACCGGCCGGGTCGCCGACGAGATCCTGGAACGGGTCGAGGGACCGATCGCCCTGTACGGCCACTGCGGCGTGGGCAGCGCCATCCTCGCCGACGTGGCCCGCAAGGTCGAGGCGGCCGGCCGGAACCTGGAGGCCGTCTACATCGGCGCCATGTTCCCGTTCGCCCGCCCGAAGGGCGTGATCGCGGCGCTGCGCGACCGCCTGGAGCGGCTCAGCAGCAACAGGCACTCCGCGAGCTGGCTCAAGTCGATGGGTGTGGACACCGACGAGCTGGACCCGGAGCAGGCCGACCGGATCATCAGCAACATGCGGGCCGACTCCCGCGCCTCGGAGGAGTACTTCACCCGGCTGCTGGACCAGCACGCGGCGAAGCTCCGGGCGCCGATCATCTCGGTGGTCGGCTCCGAGGACCCGGTGACCGACTACTACCGCGAGCGGTACGCCGAGTGGCAGTTCCTCAGCGACACGCTCGGCCTCGTCGTGCTCGACCAGGCCGGGCACTTCTTCCTCAAGTATCGCGCCGAGGAACTGGCCGAGATCGTCACGCAGGTGCACCCGGCGGTGGTCGCCGGGGACGTCGGCGCGCTGACGCCGCAGGCCCGGGGTGAGGACGCCGGCTGGGTGGTGGCCGACACGCTGCGGGTGGGGGAGGACCGCAAGCCCACCACGACTGTGAAGCCGAGCATGGGCCGGTTCATGGCCGTCACGACCGGTCAGCTCATCTCCAGCACCGGCTCCGCGCTGACCGCGTTCGCGCTGCCGATCTGGCTGTTCAACCGCACCGGCTCGGTGGCGAACCTCGGTCTGCTCTGGGCGCTCGCGCTGATCTGCGGCGTGCTCATGCTGCCGGTGGCCGGCGCGCTGGTCGACCGGGTCAGCCGGCGGCGGATCATGATGGCTGCCAGCTGCTTCGCCGGTTCCGTCCAGCTGGTGCTGGCCGCCCTGTTGTGGACCGACAATCTGGTGCTCTGGCACATCTACATGCTGGTGGCGCTGAGTTCGGTGGCCGGTTCGTTCCAGCGGATCGCGTTCCAGTCGGCGGTGCCGCAGCTGGTGCCCAAGCGCTACCTCGGGCACGCCATGGGCATCACCCAGCTCTCCACCGGTGTGGCCACGCTGCTCATGCCGGCGTTCGCGGCCGGTCTGCTCGCCACCATCGAGCTGAAGGGCATCCTGCTGGTCGACGTGGCCAGCTACGTGTTCGCGGTGCTCACCCTCGCCGTGGTCCGCTTCCCGGACGCGCTCGGCTGGCGGCCCCGGGAACGCCTGCTGGTGGCCATCGCCAACGGCATGCGCTACTCGTGGCGGCACCGCGGGTTCCGGCTGATGCTCGGCTACTTCGCGCTGGGCAACATCTTCCTGGCGCCCGCGCTGGTGCTCATCACGCCGCTGGTGCTGTCGTTCGGCAGCCCCACTCAGGTGGCGCAGGTGGCGCTGGCCGAGGCGGTCGGCGCGGTGCTCGGTGGCGTGCTGATGTCGCTGTGGGGCGGTCCGCGCAAGCGTCGCATGATCGGCGTGCTGATCGGCAACCTGGGCACCGCGATCGGCTGCGTGCTGATCGGCCTGGACGCGTCGGTGGCGATGATCTGTGTCGGCTTCTGCTGGCTGGCCATGTCGATGACCACCGCGCAGTCGATCTACGCGACGATCGTCCAGGTGAAGGTGCCGCAGCGCTTCCACGGCCGGGTGTTCAGTCTCAACCAGACCATCTCCTGGTCGACGCTGCCGATCGGGTTCGCGCTGCTCGCGCCGGGCGCCACCGCGCTGTTCGAGCCGATGCTCGCACCCGGTGGGGCGCTGGCCGGTTCGGTGGGCGCGGTGATCGGCACCGGACCGGGCCGGGGTATCGGCTTCGCGTACATCTGTTTCGGCGTGGCGCTGATCCTGATCACGCTCGGCGGTTTCGCGATCCGGCTGCTGCGTCGCTTCGACCTGGAGGTGGAGGACTCCCTGCCGGACGACCTGATCGGCGCCCAGGAACGGGAGAAGCGCCTGGCCGCCAAGGCCGAGAAGAAGGAACTCGTCTCGGTCTGACCCCGCCTCCCCGGGTGATCAAGGAGTTCGTGTCCGTTCCGGGCCTCCCGGCCGGCACGAACTCCTTGATCACCGGGGCTAGCATCGGTGCGATGAGCGAGGACGTCATCGACACGCTGCTGCGGGAGATGGCCCGCCTCGATCCGTGTGCGGCAGTGGTCGAGGCCGGTGAGCAGGACGTCGACGGGCTCACCGACTACAGCCCGGACGGTCACCAGGCCCGCGCCGGCCTCGCCGCGCACGCCCTGCGCCGGATCGAGGCGCTGCCCGCGACCCCGCTGCACGCGCACCTCGCCGAACGGCTGCGCGCCCGGATCGCCTTCCACGACGCCGGGGAGAACCTGCGGGAACTGCACGCCGCGGCCACCGGCCCGCTCCAGCTCGTCCGCCAGTGCGTCGAATCAGCGGTGCCGGGCCGCGACACCGAGGGCGCGGCCCACGAGGACGGCTGGGCCCGCGTCGGCGCGCGCCAGGCCGCGATCCCGGCCGCGCTCGACGGGTACGCCCGCAGCCTCCTGCTCGCCGCCGGGCGCGGTCACCTGCCGGCCCGGCGTCAGGTGGAGCTGGTGACGCAGCGCTGCCACGCATGGATCGACGACGACGTCGCTCTGGTGACGCGGTACGGCGACGGCCCGCAGCGCGCCTCGTTGCAGGCGGCGGCGCGGGACGCCCAGGCGGCCTACCGCAGATTCGCCGCGACGCTCACCACGGACCTCGCGCCCCGTGCGCACGACGACGAGGCGTTCGGCCCGGCGCGGTACGCCCTCTGGGTGCGCGCCTTCCTCGGCGCGGAACCGGACCTGCGCGAGCTGTACGCGTGGGGCTGGGACGAGTTCACCGCGATCGAGGCGGAACTCGTCGCCGAGGCGAGGGCCCTGGGCGGCACCGTGCCCGAGGTGCGGGACCGGCTCGACCGCCCCGACGCGCCGGGCGTCCTGCACGGCCGGGACGCGTTCGCCGCCTGGCTCCAGGAGCTGCTGGAGGCCACCACCGAGCGGCTGCACGGCACGCACTTCGACATTCCCGCGCCGCTGCGGCGCATCGAGTCACGGGTCACCACGTCGGGCGGCACCGCCTACATCGGGCCGTCGCGGGATCTGACCCGGCCGGGCCGGGTCTCGTGGCTGCTGCCCGAGGGCCGGGAGGTCTTCTCCACCTGGTGGGCGTACAGCACCGCGTACCACGAGGGCGTCCCCGGCCACCACCTGCAACTCGGCTCGGAGGCGTGCCGGGGCGGCCCCGGGCAGCGGCTGAACCTGCTCGGCGGGCTCTCCGGCGCCCAGGAGGGCTGGGCCCTGTACGCCGAGCGGTTCATGGACGAGCTGGGACTCTACGAGCAGCCGGGCGCCCGGCTGGGGCACCTGTTCATGCAACTGCTGCGGGCGGCCCGGGTGGTGCTCGACATCGGCCTGCACCTGCGACTGCCGATGCCCACCGGCGGCGCGCCGTGGACGCCGGAGGCGGCGCTGGACCTGCTGCGCGACCGTTGCCACCAGGGCCCGTACGCGCCGCTGGAGCTGGCCCGTTACCTGGGCCGGCCCGGGCAGGCGCTCACCTACAAGGTGGGGGAGCGGGTGTGGCGGGACGGCCGCGCCGCGTTCCCCGGCGACCGGCGGGCGTTCCACAACCGGGCCCTGGAGCTCGGCTCGCTGGGCCTGGACCAGCTCACGAGCGCGCTCGCCACCTATCCGGCCTCGTCGGCGGGCAGCTCCTCCGGGTCGGCCACCCAGGCGGAGTAGACCGGCAGCGCGTGCCACGGCCCGCCGGCCGGGTCGGTGGCCGCCGCGACCACCGCGTACGGGTGACCGAACCGCAGCTCGGCGACGCGGGCGACACCCTCCGGCGGCAGGCCGGCCACCATGCCGAACGCGGTCACCGCGGCGGCCTCGAAGCCGTAGCGGCCGAACCGGGCCACCGCGGACTGCGCGGCGTCGAATCCCGGCCCGGTGAGGCCCAGCAGCCCGCCGAGCGCCCGCGCCGCCGCGTCGAAGCCCAACCCGGGCGCGGTCAGGTCGTGCCTGCTGGACGCCGACCAGCAGGGCAGCACCGCCGTGGCGCGTTCCTCCCGGCCGTCCGGCGCGAACGTGTTGATCGGCTCCTCCCGCAGCGTCCACAGCGGCGTCTCGCCCAGCGGCAGGTCGAACAGCGACCGGCGGCCCGGCATGGAGCTGTCCGGGACGAGCGCGGCGGCGCTCGCCAGCTCCTGCGCGGCGGCCAGCACCTCGGCCGCCGGCACCTCGGGCGCGGCGGCCACCGACACCACGAGCATGCCGGCGCCGTCGTCTCCGGTCCGGGCCGGCGCCGCGTGCACCGCCACGTCACCGGCCCGGTCGGTGGCCGCCACCCAGCAGCGGTGCCCGAACGGCGGCGTCCGCAGCACCCGGTTCAGCTGGCTCGACCAGGCGCTGCCCGTGCCCAGCTCAGCGCCCGGGGCGGTGTCGAACGGGTCGGCCCAGGACAGGCGGGTCGCGAGCGCGCTGGCCAGGACCAGCAGGGTGTCCGGGGCGACGTCGACCGGGAAGCGGTCGATCAGCCCGCCGGTACGCTCCCGGGCCCAGACGTCGAGCGCCGCCTGGCCGGGCAGCGGGCCGCGTTCGGTGGCCTCCGGCAGGGTGGCCCGCCAGTCGGCAAGTTCCGCCGCCGGGGTGCGCTCCCACAGCGCGGTGGCGGCGGCGACCATCGGGTGCGGCGCGGCGAGCAGCGCCCGGGCCTCGGCGGCGGCGTCGTCCGGGTCGGCGTCGAGCGCCTCGGCCAGCGCCGCGCGGGCGTCGCCGGTGGCGGCCGGGCCGGTCAGTGCCAGCAGCAGCCAGGCGCCCAGCGGGGAGGCGACGTGGTGGGTGTCACCGGCGGCGCGGTGCAGCCGCTCGGCGTAACGGGCCAGGGGTGCGCGCAGAGGAGTCACGGCTCCACTCTGCCCGCCGGTGCGGCCGTCGGCACGCCGCGCTTCAGGACCACAGCTCGAACGGCTCGTCGATCTCCGTCCCGGCCAGGAACGCCGGGAGCAGTTCCGGCAGCCGCCCGGGATAGCAGCGCGGCCGCTCGGCGAGCACCTCGGCCAGCGGCCACCAGCGGAACCCGAAGTAATCCTCCACCTCGTAGTCCAGCCGTAGCGCCTCGTCCACGTCCGGCCCGGGGCCGGGCAGCCGTACCGTCACCACCACCTCGTCCTGGAGGTGCCGTCGTTGCCGGTGCCGGAAGCTGGCCCGCCGCCGCCACGTCGGCGCGCCCACTTCGTCCGCTCCGACGGCGATGCCGGTCTCCTCGCGCAGTTCGCGGACCGCCGCCTCCCGGTACGTCTCGCCCGGGTCCAGGCCGCCGCCCGGCAGCTCCCACCACACGCCGAGATCGGGGTGGTCCGGGTCGCGGGTGTGGAACAGCAGCAGACGGTCGGCGGCGTCGAGCACCACCAGCCGCACCGCACTGCGCTCGAACAGCGGCAGATCGTCGGGCACCTCCACGCCCCAAGCTTAAGGAAGGGCCCCCTTTTAACGCCTTCGGTAGTAGAGGGGCCCCTTGTTAACATCGCCGCGCCGCGGCCTCGCGCGCCGCGGTGCCGGATCCGCTCAACCCGCGTCGACGACGCGGGCCACCTCGGCCGGCAGCGGGTACGGCCGTTCCACCGGCAGCAGCGCCGACGCCCCGGCCTCGTCGCCGTCGGTCAGCCGGCCGTGCACCGACCGGGCCAGCGCGGTGACGTCGGTGAGCCCGACCACCCACTCGTCGACGTACCGGCGCACCGCCTCGCCGGTCAACCCGACCTGCAGCGAGCGGTACGGCAGCGGCGCCAGCCGCAGCGACCGTTCCGGATCCCACTGCACCCGTACCGGGCTGACCCGCAGGCGGTGGCGCCACGCCTCACGGTCCGGGTGCAGGCGGGGGTCGTAGCTGCTGAGGCAGGCGTGCCGCAGGGCCCACTCGAAGCCGACCCGGCTGATGTCGATCGCGAGCACCCGTTCCTGGCCCGGCTTGAGCGCCCAGCCGCAGCGATACATCATCCAGCGGAACGAGGGCTTGATCCAGGTCATCCGCTCCCGCTTGAACGGCGGCACGAACCGGCCCGCGTGCAGTGCCGCGTCGGCGATCTCCGGTGGGTACGCCTGGTAGACGGTGACCGACGTGTCGGTGAACGCGGCGCGGATCTGGTGGCGGGGCACTGTCACCGGGGCATGATGGCACCGCCCACCCGGCCCGGCGACCCGATTCCGAGGCCGGCGCGCACCGACCGATAGGCTGCCCGCCGTGGCAGGTCTGTTGAGGAACGTGGCGTCGAAGCTCGGCCGGATCACCCGGGGCGTGCCCGCCCCCACCCGTCCCGGCGGGCCGATCCCGGCGCAGGTCGCGCGCCGCCGCCAGGTCAGCGCGTTGCAGCGCCGCGAGCTGTCGTACGCCCCGGAGCCGGACGGGCAGGCCGACCCGGGCGAGATCGTCTGGACCTGGGTGCCGTACGAGGACGACCCGCGCCAGGGCAAGGACCGCCCGGTGCTGGTGGTGGGCCGGCACAGCCGCACGCTGTTCGGGCTGATGCTGTCGAGTCAGGGTGACCGGGACGGCCAGCGGCACTGGCTGGCGCTCGGCCCGGGGGAGTGGGACCGGGACGAGCGGCCGAGCTGGGTACGCCTGGACCGGGTGCTCACCATGCGCGAGGACAGCATCCGCCGCGAGGGCGCGGTGCTGGACCGGTCCCGGTTCGACCGGGTCGGGCAGGCGTTGCGCGCCGGCTACGGCTGGCGCTGACCGGCCGGAGGGCGCCGCGTGCCGACCGTGCCGCGGCCCCTTGTCGCCCGGCACGAATGACGCGGTCGCCCGGTATGAATGACGTGCCGCAGCCGGGCGTGCCGGGATCCCGGCGTGCCATTCCGGCGTGCCAGGATCTGGGCGTGCCGAGACGCGGCACGTTCACCGGCCGAGCCGAGTGCGGTCAGCACTCCGCGACGAGTTGGCGGGCCGGGCGGGCGGCGCCGAGCGTCTTCGCCTCGTACATGGCCGCGTCGGCGCGGCAGAGCGCGTCGGTGAGCTGGGTGGGGCAGTGCACCGGCGCGAGCCCGACCGAGGCGGTGACCTGGATGCTGCGCGCACCGAGGGGGATCGGCGCGGCGAGCGCCTCGCAGAGCCGGCGGGTGGCGTGCTCGATCCACCGGCGGTCCGGCGTGGGGCTGGCCAGCAGGCCGGCGAACTCGTCGCCGCCGAGCCGGGCGACCAGGTTGGGGCCGGCGAACGCGGCGAGCCGCTGCGCCACGCTGATCAGCACCTGGTCCCCGGCGGCGTGCCCGTAGCGGTCGTTGACCTGCTTGAAGTCGTCCAGGTCGAGGACGACCGCGACGAGCGGCTGACCGGCGGGGTCGGTGAGCAGGGCGGCGGCCAGCCGGAAGAACGCGCGGCGGTTCGGCAGCCCGGTGAGCGGGTCGTGGCTGGCGGCGTGCCGCTCGGCGGCCAGCTCGGCCTGGAGCAGCTCGATCTCGGCTTCGGCGCGCAGCGCGCGGCGGTGGAACTGCCAGGCGGAGACGAGGGCGCCCGCCGCGGAGATGCCGGAGGCGATGGTCATCGGATCCGCCAACGCGTCCTCCTCACCGCAGTCCCGAAGCCGCGCGGAGCGGCGTCCCCGGGGCCGGGCTCGGGTCACCGTGCGTGAACGAACCGGCACACCGTATTTCCGCTATCATGCTCTCTGTCCATTGCAGATGCAATAGCAGATGCACGTGCATCTCACTCCTCAGTCGACAGACGTCGCCACCCACCGCCCCTCCCCGCGGCCTCGGCTGGCTCATCCCGAAGGACGCCCATGCAGCAACCCCCGAACGGCGTGCCCGCGACCGAGTTGCCACCGATGCGCTGGCTGAAGAGCCGCCGCAGCAACCCCAGCGGCAATTGCGTCGAACTGGCCGAGTTGCCCGGTGGCGGCATCGCGGTCCGCAACTCCCGGCACCCCGAGGGCCCGGCGCTCATCTACACAGTGGACGAGATCGCCGCGTTCGTGCTCGGCGCCCGCGACGGCGACTTCGACCACCTGATCCCGCCGTCCCGTACACGGGACTGACTCCGTCCGTCCGGGGGAGTTCACCTCACTGTCGGTTCATGGCATGCTTACTCGTCGGTCCGGGAGGGTGCCCGGCCGTGGCGGTCGGGATGCGAGGGCGGTCAGGTGGCGACGGTGCCCGTCGAGGGTGGTCCGACAAGCGGTCCCACGGTGTTGCGCATGCTGCTCGGCGGGCAGCTGCGGCGGCTGCGGGAGAGCGCCGGGGTCAGCCGCGAGACCGCCGGGTGGGAGATCCGCTCGTCGGAGTCGAAGATCAGCCGGATGGAGCTGGGCCGGGTCGGCTTCAAGGAACGCGACGTCGCCGACCTGCTCACGCTCTACGGCGTCACCGCGCCCCAGGACCGCGACGCGCTGCTCAAGCTGGCCCGGGACGCGAACAGCCCGGGCTGGTGGCACCGCTACGGGGACGTGCTCCCCGCCTGGTTCCAGTCGTACCTGGGACTGGAGGCGGCCGCCGCGCTGATCCGCACGTACGAGGTGCAGTTCGTGCCCGGTCTGTTGCAGACCGCGGCGTACGCCCGGGAGGTGATCCTGCTCGGCCACCGCAGCGCGCCGGCGGCGGAGCTGGACCGGCGGGTGGAGCTGCGGATGCAGCGCACGGAGCTGCTGCGGCGCGCCGACCCGCCGCAGCTGTGGGCGGTGCTCGACGAGGCGGTGCTGCGCCGCCCGATCGGCGGCGCCGCGGTGATGCGCGAGCAGATGGACGCGCTGATCGAGGCGACCTCCGGCCCGCACGTGCGGTTGCAGATCGTCCCGTTCGCCGCCGGCGGGCACGCCGCGGCCAGCGGCGCGTTCAGCATCCTGCGCTTCGGTGACGCCGACCTGCCCGACATCGTCTACATCGAGCAGCTCACCAGCGCGATCTACCTGGACAAGCGCGACGACCTCGACTTCTACGCCGAGGCGATGGAACGGTTGTGCGTGGAGGCCGCGCCGCCGGAGCGGACCCCGGAACTGCTGGCTCGCCTGCGCGACGAGCTGTACCCGGCCTGACCGCAGCGGCGCCGGGCAGTAGCATGACGGCGACCGAAGACAGTGGACGGTGGCACGCGAGTCGGGAGGCGGCCTTGACCAGCGACGCACCAGGTACGGCGCCCGATTCCGGGCCGCTCGCCGACCGGATCGACACCAGCGTGGCGCACCCGGCCCGCCGGTACAACTACTGGCTCGGCGGCAAGGACAACTTCCAGGCCGACCGTGACTCCGGCGACGCGATGGCCGAGCGGTTCCCGACCATCCGGATCAGCGCACTGGAGAACCGGCGGTTCCTGCGCCGCGCGGTGCGTCACCTGGCCGGCGAGGCGGGCATCCGGCAGTTCCTGGACATCGGCACCGGCATCCCCACCGCCGACAACACCCACGAGGTGGCGCAGTCGACCGACCCGCGGGCCCGGGTGGTCTACGTCGACAACGACCCGATCGTGCTGGCCCACGCCCGCGCGCTGCTCACCAGTTCGGCCGAGGGCGCCACCGCGTACCTCGACGCGGACCTGCGCGACCCGGAGCGCATCCTCGCCCACCCTGACCTGCGCCGCACGCTCGACCTGTCCCAGCCGGTGGCGTTGATGCTGCTGGCGGTGCTGCACTTCGTGCCCGACGGCGACGACCCGTACGCGATCGTCGGCCGCCTGCTGGACGCGCTGCCCGCCGGCAGCTACCTGGCCGCCTCGCACGCCACCTACGACTACCTGCCGCCCGACGTGGCCGCCGAGGCGAAGGCGGCGGCCCGCGGCGGCGGCCCGCACGGCGTGATCAACCTGCGCAGCCGGGAGGAGGTCGTCCGCTTCTTCGACGGGCTGGAACCGGTCGAGCCGGGCGTCTGCTCGGTCGCCGAGTGGCGCGCCGACGGCGAGCCCGAGCCGCGCCCGTCGGTGGTCGAGGTCAGCATGTACGGCGGGGTCGCCCGCAAGCCCTGACCGAGGCCGCGCGCGCCGGGCGGTTGACGGGCGCGGGGACCGGACGGGCAGACTGGAGGCATCATGTCGCCGTTCACGCCCGCCCTGCGCCTGCACGACCGATACGTCCTGCGCGAACGCATCGGCCTGGGCGGGATGTCCGAGGTGTGGCGTGCCGACGACGAGGTGCTGCACCGGCCCGTCGCGGTCAAGGCCCTCGCCGGGCAGCTCGCCGCCGACCCGCAACTGCGGGCGGTCATCCAGCGCGAGGCCCGCGCGGCGGCGCGGCTCACCCACCCGCACGTGACACAGGTGTACGACTACGGCGAGGCGACGCTGGACAGCGGCGTCGTGGTCCCGTATCTGGTGATGGAGCTGGTGGAGGGGCAGACGCTCGCCGACCGGCTGGCCGGCGGTCCGCTGGCCTGGCCGGATGCGGTCCGCACGGCCGGGCAGGTCGCCGGGGCGCTGGCCGCGGCGCACCGGATCGGTGTGGTGCACCGTGACATCAAGCCGGCGAACGTGATGCTCACCGAGACCGGTGCGAAGGTGCTCGACTTCGGCATCGCCGCGCCCGCCGGCCCGCATCCGGTCACCGGGCAGACCGGCGCGCTGCTGATGGGCACCCCCGCCTACTTCGCACCGGAACGCCTCGATCCCGGCCCGGCGAACCCGGCCGGCGATGTCTACGCGCTCGGCGTGCTGCTGTACCGCAGCCTCACCGGCCGGGCGCCGCTGCCGGTGCGCAGCTGGGACGACGTGCTGGACGTGCGGCGTGACCGGCCGCCGGTGCCGCCGCCGTGGGTGCCGGGCCTGCCGCCGGGAATCGCCGGCCTGGTCCTGGCCTGCCTGGCGGTGGATCCGGAGCGGCGGCCCACCGCGGCCCGGCTCGCCGACCGGCTCGGCGCGGGCCGCCCGGTGGACCCGCCGACCGCGATCCTGCCCACCGTGGCGCCGGTGGCGCACCCGCCCACCCTGGTCGAACGGTCACCGGCCGCCGCGTCCCGCCCGCCGGCACGTCCCGTCGCGCCGCCGCGCCCGGCCGTCTCGTCGAACCGGCTGTTCGGGCTGCTGGTGGCCGGTGCGGTGGTACTGCTGCTCGCCGTGGTCGGCTCGCTGGTGTGGGGCGGCGGTTCCGGCACGCCGCCTGCGGCCGCGCCCACCGCGGGCCCCACGACCGGCGCGGCCGAGCCGCCCGCCCCGAAGCCCAGCAGCGCCGCGCCGCCGTCGACGGCACCCGAACCGGTGACGTTGCGGCAGCTCGGCGACCGGTTCGACGAGCTGCTCGACCGGGCCGAGGCGATCGGGCTGATCGACCGCAAGACCGCCGGCGACCTGCGGAAGAAGGCCGCCGAGCTGGACCGGGGCAAGCCGAAGGACCGGGGCAAGCGGGTCGAGGACCTCCGCGAGAAGATCGAGGACGCAGCCGAGGACGACAAGATCGACCCGGTCACCGCCGCCGCGCTGCGCAAGTTGATCGACGGCTACGAGCGGCTGCGCGGCGGCGCCGACGAGGGCTGAGCCGCAGTCGGCGCGACAGCGCGGATCGTCTGCGTCACCAGGGCGGCCGCCTCGGGCAGCCGTTCCGGATCGGGCGCGTGGCCGGCGGCACGGTGCCGGACCGCCTCCGCCAGCTGGTCGAGCGGCCCGGACGCGACGACGTACGCGGACAGCAACGCACCGGCCGCCACCGCCAGCGGGTGACCCGGAGCCACGGCGACCTCGGCGAGGATCAGCGCGGTCGTCGTCCGGTCCAGCGCCGGCGGGCCCTCGGCGCTGTCGGTCCAGTCGATGACCACCGGGCCGTGCGCCGCCAGTAGCACGTTGTGCGGATGCAGGTCGAGGTGCAGGAGACGGACCGCCGGATCGGCCGACCGGAGGGCCGGGAGCGTGTGCAGCCGGGCGTGCAGGTCGGCCAGGATGCGGGCGACAGCGGGTGCGGTGACCGTGCCTGCGTGGAACGCCTCCACCAGCGTCGGGCCGGTGACCCGGTCGAGCACCAGGTCGGCGCCGTCGGCGTGGTGCACCCGGGGCACCGGATATCCGGCCCGGTGCAGGTACCGCATCACCTCGGCCTCGGCCCGCACGTCTCCACCGTCGCGGTAGCGGCGCAGCACCCGCCCGCCGGGCAGCAGCCACACGTCGGCGGTGCGGCCGGTGGCGAGCGGGACGCTCTCCGCAGCCGGTTCCGGGCCGGCGCCCTCCGACGGTGCCATCCTGCCGAGCGTAGGTGATCCGTCCTCAGTGCAGCGCCCCGGTGACCACTTCGCCGGCGCCCGTGCCGGCGCGGACCACCGGCTCACCCGCCGGTGACCAGATCCCGGAACCACCAGCGGCGCGCGCGTACCCGCCTCCGGTCGAACCGGCGAAACTCGCCGTGACCACCCACACGCCGTGCGCGGCGGCGACCCGGCGGGCGCGTTCCTCAGGTACCGCCGCGTCGTCGGCCGACTCCAGCACCCCGGCCAGGTAGGCGTCCGCGCCCAGCGCCACCGTCGCCGCCGCGTGCTCCGGCATTGCGGTGTCCTTGCACACCGCCAGGCCCAGCCGCCAGCCGTCCAGTTCGAGCACCGCCGGCTCCCGGCCCGGTCGCATGTGCCGCGGCTCCGCGCCACCCAGGAACATCTTTCGGTACGCCACCCGTACGCCCTCGGCGTCGACGGCGAGCACCCCGATGTGCGGCCCGGGCACCGGTGCCCCGGCCAGCGCCAGCGTGCCGGTCTCGGCGCAGGCCGCCCGCAGCGGCGCGAGCCTCGGGTCGGCCGGGTCCAGCGGAGCGGCGGTCAGCTCGTACCCGGTCAGCGACATCTCCGGGAACACCACCACGCGGGCCGCGGCGGCGCGTACCGCGTCGGCGTGCCGGGCGGCGTTGCCCTCGACGTCGTGGGAGCGGGTCAGCGGCTGGGCGACGGCGATCCGCAACGGCGTACGCATGACGTACACGGTAATGGCTTCCATGACGCGTGGCCGTTCGCGGCTTCGCCCCGTAACGTTGGACGGATGATCGGAAACGCACAGCTGCTCGCCGTCCCCCGGGTGAGCACCGCGCGGGCCGCGGAACCGGCCGGCGACGGAGTGACCGGCTGGGTCACCGGCCTGATGGAACGCCTCGGTGGGCCGGGCGCCGGGCTCGCGGTTGCCCTGGAGAACCTGTTCCCGCCCATCCCGAGCGAGGTGATCCTGCCGCTGGCCGGCTTCACCGCGAGCCAGGGCAGGATGAGCCTGGTCGGCGCCATCGTCTGGACCACACTCGGGTCGATCGTGGGCGCGCTGGCGCTGTACTACATCGGCGCGGCCCTCGGGCGGGACCGGATGCGCGCCCTGGCCGCGCGGCTGCCGCTGATCAAGCTGGAGGACGTGGACCGCACCGAGGCGTGGTTCCTGCGCCACGGCGTCAAGGCGGTGTTCTTCGGCCGGATGATTCCGATCTTCCGCAGTCTCATCTCCATCCCGGCCGGAGTGGAACGGATGCCGGTGCCGGTCTTCCTGCTCTACACCGCGCTGGGCAGCCTGATCTGGAACACCACGTTCGTGCTCGCCGGTTACCTGCTCGGCGAGCAGTGGCACGTGGTCGAGGCGTACGCGGGCACGTTCCAGAAGGTCGTCATCGTGGCCGTGGTGGCCGGTGTCTGCTGGTTCGTGGTCAGCCGCGTCCGCCGCTCCCGCCGCACGGCCGGCGACGTGCCGCCGCAGCCGGAGCCGCAGCTGGAGCCGGAGACCGCCCCGCAGGGCACCGTCTACCGCGGCGGCTGGTACGGCCGGGCGGAGGACTGACCGGGCCGGATCAGCAGGGCGGGTAGAGCGGGCGGGTGCCGGCGCCGGCGGCCCGGGCGGCGTGGTCGCTGAACCGGCAGCCGAAGTCCGGCGCCGCCACGGCACGCCGGTCGGTGACCGCGTCACCGGCCGGGCGCTTGCCGGTGCGGACCCAGCGGGTCAGGTCGTCCCAGGCGGCGCCGGCCTCGGCCGGGCTGAACTCGCAGTGCTGCGCGGTGCGTACGGCCCGCTGCACCAGCAGCCGGGACCGGCCGTGCCGGGCCACGTCCCGGGCGTACGCCTGCTCCATCCCGAACGGCACGAACAGGTCGCCGAGCCCGTGCAGGCTGAGCACCGGCGCGGTGGGCCGCCCGGCGATCCGGGGCACCTCGGTCAGGCCGGGCGAGAGCCGCTGGCGCAGGTTCTCCGGCGCGACCCGCTGCACGGTGGCGTTGAGGTTCACCGGCTGGTTCGGCGTGTACCTGGTGAACAGGTTCGTGGCGAGCTGGCCGGGCCGCCGGGCGGGGGAGCCGTCCGCCTCGCTGACCGCGATGCCGAACAGGAAGTCCTTCCACACCGCGAACGCGGCGTCGGCGCCCGGGCGCGGCCCGCCGGAGCGCTCGACGGTGACGGCGCGCAGCTGCTTGCCGAGGTGGTTCGTGGTGTCCGGGCCGCCCGGGGTCAGCCCGGCCAGGCCGAGCGTGACCTGGATCCGGGGCACCGCCGAGGTCAGGTAGTCGGGCGGCGTCGGGTACGCGCGCACCCCCGCGAGGGCCTGCGCGACCAGGTTGTAGTCCAGGAAGAAGTCGAACAGCTCCTGGTCGCCGAGCACCCCGCACATCGGCAGCGCCCCGGCGTAGTAGCCCGGGTACTGCTCCAGTGACCGGCCGATGACGTGACCGCCCATCGACACGCCCGCGATCAGCACCCGGTGCGGGCGGCGGACGGTCCGGCTGAACAGGTCGGCCAGAGCCCTGGTGCTGCGTACGCCGGAGCGCACGTCGTAGCCGTTGCGGTCGTACGACGACGACGCCCACGCGTACCCCTGCGCCACCAGGCGCTGCCGCAGGTCGAAGGCGGGCGGCTCCGGCGACAGCTCGGTGCTCTGACCGCGGTAGCCGTGCGCCCACATCACCAGCTCGCCGTTCCAGCGCGCCGGGATCTCGATGACGTACCCGGCGTTGGCGTGCACACCCTGCCGCACGGTGGTGGCGGCACCGCCGACGACGAGCGGCGCCAGCGGCGGGTTGACGATGGTGTAGCCGGGCAACGGGCCGTTGCCGTCGTCACGGCCGGTGGCGCCGGCGGGCGCCGCGCCGGCCAGGCCGAGGGCCAGCGCGACGGCCGTGGCGGCGGCGAGCAGCCGGCGGCGCAGGGGTGAGGGCTGCATCGCTGCTCCCCGGGGGACGGGTGCCACCCCGGGACGGGGGTGACGACGCGGGACGGATGCCTACCGGCCGGTAGCGCCCTGAACTTAGGCCCGGGTGTCGAGAGCTGTCAATCGCTGAGTGATCGCTCCGTCAGCGTCCGTCCCGCGACCCCGCTCAGACCAGTCCGTGCGCCAGCATCGCCTCGGCCACCCGCCGGAACCCCTGGATGTTCGCCCCGGCCACGTAGTCGCCGGGCAGGCCGAACTCCTCAGCGGTCGCCCAGCACCTGTCGTGCACGTCCCGCATGATCTCGCGCAACCGCTGCTCCGACTCGCCGAACGTCCACGTGTCGCGGCTGGCGTTCTGCTGCATCTCCAGCCCGCTCACCGCCACCCCGCCGGCGTTGGCGGCCTTGCCGGGGGCGAACCGCACCCCGGCCCCGTCGAGGATCCGCACCGCCTCCGGCGTGGTGGGCATGTTCGCCCCCTCCACCACCGCGACGCAGCCGCCCGCGACCAGCGCGGCCGCCTCCGCGCCGCCGATCTCGTTCTGCGTGGCGCAGGGCAGCGCCAGGTCGCAGGGCACCTCCCACACGGTGCGGTCCGGGACCGCGACCGCGTTGCGCGCGTGCTCCGCGTACTCGGCCAGCCGTCCCCGGCGCTGCTCCTTCAGCTCGCGCAGCAACGACAGGTCGATGCCCTTCTCGTCGACCACGTAGCCACCGGAGTCCGAGCACGCCACCACCGTGCCACCGAGCTGGTGCACCTTCTCGATCGCGTAGGCGGCCACGTTGCCGGAGCCGGACACCACCACCCGCTTGCCCGCCAGGCCGTCCCCGGCCCGGCGGAGCATCTCGTCGGCGAAGAACACCGCCCCGTACCCGGTCGCCTCCCGGCGCACCTGCGCGCCCCCGTACGCCAGGCCCTTGCCGGTGAGCACGCCCGCGTCGTACCGGTTGGTGATGCGCTTGTACTGCCCGAACAGGTAGCCGATCTCCCGGCCGCCCACCCCGATGTCACCGGCCGGCACGTCGGTCTGCGGGCCGATGTGCCGGTACAGCTCGGTCATGAAGCTCTGACAGAACCGCATCACCTCACGGTCGGAGCGGCCCTTCGGGTCGAAGTCCGCGCCGCCCTTGCCGCCGCCGATGGACAGCCCGGTCAGCGCGTTCTTGAAGATCTGCTCGAACCCGAGGAACTTCACGATGCCCAGGTAGACCGACGGGTGGAAGCGCAGGCCGCCCTTGAACGGGCCGAGCGCGCTGTTGAACTCCACCCGGAAGCCGCGGTTGACCCGCACCCGGCCCTGGTCGTCCTCCCACGGCACGCGGAAGATGACCTGCCGCTCCGGCTCGCAGACGCGCTCGACCACCTCGGCGTACTCCGGATGCCGGGCCAGCGCCGGACCGATGCTCTCCAGCACCTCGCGGACCGCCTGGTGGAACTCGGGCTCTCCCGGGTTCCGGGCGACCACGCCGGCGAACACCGACTCGACGGTCTCCGGCATCTCGGGCACCTCCTCTCGCCTGGGACGCGGGCCCCCGGCTGCGTCGCCCCAGGATACGAACGGTGTGCGGGTGCGGTTCACTGGTCCGCGTGGACGTCACCATCTGGACGACGGCGCGGGACGCGCGCGCCTGGCTCGACGCTGCGAACGGCCGCGGCGACACCGAACTGACCTGTCGCATTCTCAAGATCGGCGAGGAGGCCGGCGAGGTCGCCGCGGCCTGGATCGGCCTGCTCGGGCAGAACCCGCGCAAGGGGGTGACGCACACCCGGGAGGAGGTCGCCGCCGAACTCGCCGACGTGGCGTTCACCGCGCTGGTCGCCATCGAGAGTCTCGGGCTGGACGCGCACGCCGTGCTGGCCGCGTGTGCCGGCAAGGTGCGCTCGCGTACCGGAGGGGGAATGAACCGAGACGCCGACGCGGACGTATGACCCGGTGGGGACCGGCGAGAGGGGACGACCATGACCGCATCCGAGGACGACCCCGACCTGACCCGGCCCCGCTGGTCCGGCGGAGCCCGGCTGCTGGCCGCCGCCGCGGTGCTGGTGGTGGTGCTCGGCGCGGTGGCGGTGGCGGTGACGCTGTCCAACCCGGCTCGTCTCGGTGTGGTCTTCTCCGGCGGCGCGCCGCCGTCACCGGTCACCGGGAGCGGCGGCTCGGGCGGGGCGGGCGCCGCCGAGGTGGCCGGTGCCCAGACGCTCACCGCGCCTCGCGGCGACCGGCAACGCGCGTGGTTCGAGCTGGTCGACGGGCTGAGCCGGTTCACGCTGCGGGCCGCCGACCTCGGTGACGACCTCTACCGGATCGGCGCGCCGGACGGCTCGGGTGTGACGCCGCGCCCGCAGCTTCAGGGCGACCGGGTCCGGCTGCGGATCGAGGAGAACGGCCGACCCGGCCCGGCCGCCGCCGAGGTGGTGCTCAACTCCCGGGTCACCTGGCGGCTGCGGTTGATCGGCGGCGTCAGCGAGCAGCGCCTCGACCTGGGCGAGGCCCGGCTCGCCGGGGTCGACCTGGTCGGCGGCGCGGCGCGTACCCGGCTGCTGCTGCCGCGGCTCGACGGCTCGCTCACCGTCCGGATGACCGGCGGCGTCAGCGAACTCACAGTCACCGTGCCGGGCGCGCCGCCGGTCCGGGTGCGGGTGGCCTCCGGTGCCGGTTCCCTGACCCTGTACGACGAGCGCCGCGGCGGGATCGCCGCCGGTGACCTGGTCAGCTCACCGGGTTGGGACCGGGCCGCCGATCGGCTCTACCTCGACCTGGTCGGAGGCGCGAACGCGGTGAGCGTCACCGCGGAGTGAGCGTACAGTCGGGGCGGTGGACCGCACCGAATCCCTGCCCGCGCAGACGCTCCCACCGGGCACCGGCCCGACCGACCCGGGAAGCGTGCTGCTGCCCGGCCACGACGTCCCGCTCGGCCGCTTCACCACGGTGCGCCGGCTGCTGCCGCAGCGGCAGCGCCGGATGGTCGGCGCCTGGTGCTTCGTCGACCACTTCGGGCCCGACGACGTGGCCGACCGGCCCGGCATGGAGGTGCCGCCGCACCCGCACACCGGGCTCCAGACCGTCACGTGGCTGCTCGACGGGGAGATCCTGCACCGAGACAGCCTCGGCAACGTGCAGCCCATCCGGCCGGGCCAGCTCAACGTGATGACCTCCGGGCGCGGCATCGCCCACTCCGAGCGCTCCCCGCTGGTGCACCCGCCGCTGATGCACGGCGTGCAGCTGTGGGTGGCGCTGCCCGACCCGGCCCGCACCGGTGACCCGGCCTTCACCCACCACGCCGACCTGCCCCGCTTCCGCGACGGCGACCTGGACGTCACGCTGCTCGTCGGCGAGCTCGGCGGGGAACGCTCGCCTGCGGTCGTGCACACCCCGCTGGTCGGCGCGCAGATCGAGGTCCGCGGGCCGGTGCCGGCCGCGCTGCCGCTGCGTCCGGACTTCGAGTACGGGCTGCTGGCCATGTCCGGGGCCGCCGAGTGCGACGGCACGGCGCTGGCTCCCGGCGCGCTGCTCTACCTGGGCCTCGGGCGGAGAGCGCTGACGCTGCGCGCCGAGCCGGGCACCCGGCTGCTGCTGCTCGGCGGCACCCCGTTCGAGGAGCCGCTGGTGATGTGGTGGAACTTCGTCGGCCGCTCGCACGAGGAGGTGGTGACCGCCCGGGAGGACTGGATGGCCGGCCGCCGCTTCGGCGTGGTCGCCGACGACGCGGCGCCGCCGCTGCCCGCGCCCGCGCTGCCCACCACCCGGCTCAAGGCCCGGGACCGCAGCGGCGACGTGCGCGGCTGACCGCCGTACCCGAATGCCGCGCCGTCGCCGGGGTAGTCGGCGGCATGCCGACACAGAACGCCCCGCGCGACGTCGCGGACAGGAAGCGGCTCGCCCGCCGGCTCGCCGGAGACGGCCGCGGGTTCGCCGAGTGCTTCGGGTTCCGGGTGACGAACAACCCGGCCCAGTTGTTCCAGGTGCTGTACCTGGCCGTCCTGCTGGCCCGCCGGGGTGACTTCCACCGGGCCGTCGACGCGGCCACCGCGCTGCGCGACGCGGGCTGGGACACCGCAGCCCGGATGGCCCGCTCCCGGCACGAGGACCGGGTACGCGTGCTGCGCGCCGCCGGGCTGCGCGGTGACCTGGCCGCGATCGCCGACACCCTCGGCGACCTGGCCCGCACCGTCGTCGAGACGTACCGGGGCGACCTGCGCCGGCTGCGGACCGCCGCGCACCAGGACCCGGGCGAGGAACGACGGCTGCTGACCGCGCTGCCCGGAGTGGACGACGAGGTGTGCGACCTGTTCCTGCGCGAGGCGCAGGCGTTGTGGCGCGAGGCGGCGCCGGTGGCCGACCGGCGGGCGCTCGCGGCGGCCCGGCGGCTCGGGCTGGGCCGCACCGCGCGTGACCTCGCCGGACTGACCGGAAGCGGCGAGTCGGAGCAGCTGTCGTGGCTGGTCGGAGCGCTGGCGCGAGTGGACCTGGAGCGGCGGTACGCCGAGGTGACCGCCTGAGCGTCGGCGTGCGCCCGGCCACAATTCCGCGATTCTCACCCGTTCGGCTGATGCTGCGTCGTATGATGATCGTGGCAGCGATGCCCGCCCGGTTCGGGCGAACATCTCACCGCTGCGCGGTCGCGACCCGGTTCGGGCGTGAATCGCGGAGGACAGGTGCTGCGTGGCGCCCCAGGTCGCGGTTCGTGACCCGGGGCGCTCGCCTGTCCAGGAGCAGACGGACCCTCCCACACGCCGGTACGCACGACCGCCCATCCGGGACTGTCGCACGCCGGGGCTGCGGCACGCGCGGAGGCCGGCGGCCGTGTCGCCCGCCGGCCCGCCGTCGTGCTCAGATGCCGCGCAGGTGCTGCGACACGCGCGGGTGGTTGTCCCGCGCCTGCGCCGCGCGCTGCGACCTGCTCACCTCGGGAGCCGCGTCGATGCCGGCCGACCGGGCCACCTCGGTGCCGTTGGCGTAGTCCACCGGGGGCAGCGCGCGCAGCGCCCGCAACACGTCCGGGGGCGCGCCCTCCCGTTCCGCCTCGCGGATGACGTCGTCCTTGCCGGCCGGATAGTCCAGCGCGGACAGGTAGTCAAGGACATCCGTGTAACTCGCCATGGGTCGGGCTCCTCGTGGCAGTAGTCGGGGTCATGACCGGGCGGCGGTTACCCGTCGCGTCGCCCCTCACGCCCCCGAGCGCGGAAATCCTGCGCCGCCTCGCGCCGGTGACCCGCGCCGTTTCCGGCGCGCCGTCGCGGGTAGCCGCGGTGGGCGCACCGAAGGGGGAACCACGCATGCACTACCTGACCTTCGTGAGCCGGGTCGCCCGGCTCACCGGCACCGGCGAGGACCGGGCCGCCACGCTCACCCGGGCCACGCTGGAGACGTTCGCCGAGCGGCTGACCGGCGGCGAGGTGCTGGACCTGGCCGCGCAGCTGCCGAAACCGCTGCAGGGGCTGCTCAGCCCGTATCCGCGCGACGAGGCTGCGGAACGGTTCGGCGCGGCGGAGTTCGTCGCCCGGGTCGCCCGCCGGGCCGACTGCGACGAGAACACCGCCCGGGACGCCGTACGCGCGGTGTTCGTCACGATGCGCGAGGCGATCCGCGGCGGGGAGTTCCAGGAGGTCGTGGTCCAGTTCCCCCGCGACTACCGGGACATGGTGGAACCGGCCCTCGCCCCGGCGGCCGCGAACCGCCGGTGAGCGGGCGGTCAGCCGATCACACCTGCGGCGCGCAGCGCGGCGATCCGGCCGGTGTCGATCCCGGCGTCGGCCAGCACCTCGTCGGTGTGCTCGCCCGGTGACGGCGGCGGGCGCCGGACGGAGGTCGGGGTGGCCGAGAAGCGCGGCGCGGGAGCGGGCTGGGTGACGCCGTCGGGCGCCACGAAGACGTCCCGGGCGCGCAGGTGCGGATGCGCCGGGGCCTCGGCCCAGTCGAGCACCGGGGCCACGCAGGCGTCGGTGCCGGCCAGCAGCTCCGTCCACTCGTCCCGGCTCCGGGTGCGGAACAGCCGCGCCCAGGCGGCCCGCAGCGCCGGCCAGTTCGCCGGGTCGTCCCGGTCCAGCGCGTCGTCCGGCACGTCCGCGCCGGCCGACTCGGACGCGTCGAGCGGGAAGCCGGTGAGCCGGACCAGTTCGGCGTAGAACTGCGGCTCCAGCGCGCCCACCGCGACGTACCGCCCGTCGGCGCACTCGTACGTGTCGTAGAACGGCGCGCCGCCGTCGAGCAGGTTCACCCCGCGCTGGTCCTGCCACAGGCCGATGCCGCGCAGCGCGTGGATCTGGGTGGCCAGCACCGACACGCCGTCCACGATGGCCGCGTCGACCACCTGGCCGGGCGCGCCGCCACGCACCGCGTACAGCGCCGCGACCACGCCGAGCGCCAGCATCATGCCCCCGCCGCCGTAGTCGCCGAGCAGGTTCATCGGCGGCACCGGGCGTTCCCCGGCCCGGCCCACCCCGTGCAGCGCGCCGGTCAGCGCCAGATAGTCGATGTCGTGCCCGGCGCGCTGCGCCAGCGGCCCGTGCTGCCCCCAGCCGGTCATCCGCCCGTACACCAGGCGGGGGTTGGCGGCGAGGCAGTCGTCCGGGCCGAGGCCGAGCCGTTCGGTCACCCCGGGCCGGAATCCCTCCACCAGCGCGTCCGCGCCGGCGGCCAGGGTGAGCACCAGGTCACGCCCCGCGGGCTGCTTCAGGTCCACCGCGATCGAGCGGCGGTTGCGGTTCAGCAGGTCGCCGGGGAAGGCGCCGAACCCGCCGCCGCCGGGCCGGTCGACGCGCACCACGTCGGCGCCGAGGTCGGCCAGCATCATCGACGCGAACGGACCGGGGCCGATGCCGGCCAGTTCGATCACCCGTACGCCGGTCAACGGTCCCTGGTTGGTCACCCGCGTCACCATAGGGGGCCGGGTGACCTCGCGCCACGCCCTCCGCGGGCGCACAGTTGGTTGACCAGGGCAAGCATCCGTGTCCCGACTTGGCGTCCGGTCCGGCGGTGACCTAGCCTTGTGCAGGCGAGGGGAGTACTTCCCACGAATCATTCCGGTCAGTACGGCGAGCCGCCGAGGCGAGCCCCGGGTGGTTGCCCACGAAAAGTGGGTGAAGGAGACCTCGAACATGACACGGTGTTCGAGGAGGTTCCATGCCCGAATTGTCCCCCCTGGCTGCGTCCGAGCTGTCGTCGGTCGGTACGCCCACGCTGTGGGCGGTGACGATCGTCGGCGTGCTCGTGCTGCTGGTGCTGGATTTCCTGGTCACCCGTAGGCCGCACGAGGTCTCCATCCGTGAGGCGCTGGGCTGGTCGGCCTTCTACATCGCCCTGCCGCTGGCCTTCGGCGCCTGGATCTGGTCCCGCTGGGGCAGCCGGCAGGGCATCGAGTACCTCACCGGTTACCTGGTCGAGAAGTCGCTGTCGGTCGACAACCTGTTCGTCTTCATGCTGCTGCTCGCCGCGTTCGCGGTGCCCTCCGTACTGGCCCAGCGGGTGCTGCTCTACGGCATCGCGGGCGCCCTGGTGCTGCGCGGCGTGTTCATCGCGCTCGGCGCCGCCGCGCTCCAGACGCTCGACTTCGCCTTCCTGCTCTTCGCGCTCATCCTCATCGCCACCGCGGTGAAGCTGCTGCGCGACGCCCTCTCCGGGCACGAGCAGGAGGTCGACATCAACAAGATGCGGTCGGTGCGTCTGCTGCGCAAGTTCATGCCGGTCGTCCACGAGTACCACGGCACCCGGATGACGATCCGGCAGGGCGGCCGCCGGGCGCTCACCCCGTTCGCGCTCGTCGTGGTCGCCGTGCTGGCCACCGACATCGTGTTCGCCGTCGACTCGGTGCCCGCCGTCTACGGCATCACCGAGGATCCGTACCTGGTCTTCGCCACGAACGCCTTCGCGCTGCTGGGTCTGCGTGCGCTCTACTTCGTGCTGCACGCCGCGCTGAGCCGGCTGGTGCACCTCAGCTACGGTCTGGCCGTCATCCTGGCGTTCATCGGCCTCAAGCTCGGCCTGCACTGGGCGCACGGCATCTGGGAGGGTGTGCCGGAGATCCCGACGCTGGCCTCGCTCGGCGTGATCGTCGGCGTCCTGGTGATCGTCACCATCACCAGCCTCCGGGCCACCCGGGACAGTGGCGACGGCAAGCGCACGGTGGTGCAGGAGGTGTCGGGCGGCGGCTCGTCCTGACTCGGTGGGAACCGCTGCCCCGGCGTGCCCGGCGGTGGTACGACTGACGAGTGGGAATCGTCTCGCCGGGCTTCCAGGGCCGGCCCCGTTCGTCCGCCTCCGACCTGCCGCCGGGGCAGTACCTCACCGAGGACTTCCCAGTGCTCTCCGCCGGCCCGACGCCGCGGGTTCCGCTGGACACCTGGGAGTTCGTGCTGACCAGTGAGACCGGCGCGGAGTACCGCTGGTCCTGGGACGAGCTGATGGGCCTGCCGCAGGACACCCCGACGGTGGACCTGCACTGCGTCACCCGCTGGTCCAAATTCGGCACCACCTGGCAGGGCGTCTCCCTGGACACGCTGCTCGACGGCGTCGACACCGGCGCGCGGTACGCGCTGGCGCACTCCTACGGCGGCTACACCACGAACCTGCCCCTGGACGACCTGCGCGGCGGCCGGGCGTGGGTGGTGCACACGTACGACGGGGGGCCGCTGCCGGCCGAGCACGGTGGGCCGGCGCGGCTGCTCGTACCGCACCTGTACCTGTGGAAGTCGGCGAAGTGGGTGCACGGCATCCGGCTGCTCGTCGACGACCGGCCCGGCTTCTGGGAGACCGCCGGGTACCACGACTACGGCGACCCGTGGCGCGAGCAGCGCTACCAGGGCGACTGAGATGACGGCGCAGGCGCAGGGCCGCCGCGTCGCGCCGCTGATGTGGCGGGTCGCCCGGCTCGTCGAGCGGCGGATCGAGACGCCCACCGCGCAGACGCTGGTGCTGGACGTGCCCGGCTGGCCCGGGCACCTGCCCGGGCAGCACGTCGACCTGCGCCTGACCGCCGAGGACGGCTACCAGGCCGCCCGGTCGTACTCGCTGGCCGGCCCCGCCGACGGCGAGCGGATCGAGGTGACGGTGCAGCGGGTGCCCGACGGCGAGGTGTCGCCGTACCTGACCGACACCTACGCCGAGGGCGACCCGCTGGAGGTACGCGGGCCGGTCGGCGGCTGGTTCGTCTGGCGTACCGACGACACCGCGCCGGTGCTGCTGGTCGGCGGCGGATCCGGCGTGGTGCCGCTGATGGCGATGGTCCGCGCACGCCGCGCCGCGGGCAGTCGCACCCCGTTCCGGCTCGTCTACTCGGTGCGCACCCCGGACGACGTCATCTACGCCGACGAGTTGCGCCGCCGCGCGCGCGACGACCAGGGCCTGGACGTCGCGTACGTCTACACCCGGTCCGCGCCCGAGGGCTGGCGTGGCGAGCCGCACCGGATCGGCCTGGCCGACGTGAACAGCCACGGCTGGCCGCCCGACCTGGAGCCGCTGTGCTACGTGTGCGGCCCCACCGGATTCGTGGAGACCGTGGCCGACCTGCTGGTGGGGCTGGGTCACCCGACCCGGCGCGTGCGGACCGAACGGTTCGGCCCGACCGGCTGAGACCCGAGGAGGGCGTATGACCGACCTGTCCTACCTGGATGGCAACATGCTCGACGGACCGCTGCGCGAGTTGTTCGCCGTCGACCTGAGCGCCACCACCGGCCGCTGCGACACCTGCGGGACGACCGGCCCGATGGCCGGGCTACACGTCTACTCGCACGCCCCGGGCCTGGTCGGGCGCTGCCCTGCCTGCTCCGGGGTCATGGTGCGGCTGGTCCGCGCGCCGCAGCGGGCCTGGCTGGACCTGCGCGGCACCACGTACCTCCAGGTGCCCATGGCGGCCGAGCCGGGCTTCCGGCCCGCGCGCTGACACCCGCGCGCGGGCCGCGCCGCGCCGGCGCAGCCGCCCGACGAGCTGACCCACCGTCACCGGCACCACCGACAGCACGAGCTGGCCGTTGCGCGGGTCGACGGTCGCCGCCACCCCGTACAGCCGGGCGCCGTGCCGCAGCAGCCGGGGCCGCCCGGCGGCGAGCCGAGGCGCGCGCACCGCGGCGCGGCCGCGCCCGTGACCGCCGTCCACCTCGGCGCGGACCGGGTGGCGCTGCCCGCTGGCGGAGCCGGCGGCCAGGAGCCGGTCGAGGGCGAAGTCCGTGCGGAGCGTGCGGCCGGTCGGATCACCGGCGTCCATCCGGGTGGCGCCGACGACCGGACCGGCCAGCATCCGCACCGGCCCGGCCTCCGTGGCGAACCGGGGGTACGGGCTACGCGTGGTCACCGTCAGCGTGTGCCCGTCGGCCCAGCTGACGTCGACGGTGTCCAGCCGCGCCAGCCAGTCGGCGCGCACGTCGGTGACGTCGGTCCAGCGGGCCGGGGCGCCCGGATAGCCCGCGTGCCAGCGGTCACCGGCGAACACCGTCGCCGGCACGCCCCGGCCGCTGTCCTGCTCGATGACGGCCAGCAGGTCGTCGACCCCGCCCGCCGTCACGGCGCCCAGGCGCAGCCGGGCCTCGATGTCGAGCCCGTCCCGCAGACTGTCGGTGACGTGCCGCCGCACCAGCCGCGCGACTGTCGCGTGCACCCGCTCCTGCGCGGCCCGGTCCAGGTGCCGGAAGTCGTCGCCGACCAGGTTCGCCAGCTCCAGCCCGACGTGACGGCGCAGCACCGCGTCCCGGCGCGCTCCGGCGGGGATCAGGTCGGCCACGTGCGCGAACAGCCGCTCCACGCTGACCAGTCGCTGCTCGATCCGGCTGTGGTAGGTGATGTTGCGGGCGTCCAGCCGGCGTACCGCGTGGTAGTAGTCGTGATCGGCGAGCACCGAGATCCGCCGGGCGTGGTAGCAGGCGGCGAGCGTGAACGGCTGGTCGCTGAGCACCGGCATGTCCTCCGGGAACCGCAGCCCCAGCCGGTCCACGAGGTCGCGCCGGAACAGCTTCGTGTTCGCCAGCGACCAGGGCAGCGCCGAGTCGAACAGGCTCACGTCGACCGCGTTGCCGCCGGCGAACACGTCGGAGAAGACGTGCCGGCCGTTGACGCCGACCACCTTGCCGAGCACCACGTCCGAGCCGTACCGGTCGGCGGCGGCGACCAGACGTTCGAGGGCCTCCGGGCCGAGCCGGTCGTCCGAGCCGAGGAAGAAGACGTACCGGCCGGTGGCCAGGTCGAGTCCTCTGTTGCAGGGCGCCGCCGGGCCACCGGAGTTGGCCTGGTGCACCACCCGCACCGTGCCGGGATGCCTCGCGGCGTACCGGTCCAGCAGGCGGCCGCTGCCGTCGGTGGACCCGTCGTCCACCGCCACGATCTCCATCCGGTCCGGGCCGATCGTCTGCCGCAGCACCGAGTCGAGGCAGGACCGCAGGTAGCGCAGCGTGTTGTAGACCGGCACGACGACGCTCACGTCGGGGCGGCTCGTCGCGGCCGGGCGGTGCGTGGTCGGTGGGCGGTGCGTCGCCTCCTCGGCTGCCACAGCTGCTCCTTCACGGTCGCCCGGACGATCCGGCGCGACCCAGCGTGGTGGAGCGAGCCGTCCGGGTGACGACACCGGCGTGACGGCGAGGTGACAGGCAGGCAGCCGTTGGATACGCGCGAAGGGCCCGGCCCCTGTGGTGGGGTCGGGCCCTTCGATGCGTGCTTCGCCTCGCTGGCTGCGATGCTCTTGCTCTGCAAGCCGTTGGTGCGGCGGTGGTCAGCTGGTGCTGTAGCCGCGGGTGGCGATCCAGTCGGCGAGGTTGTCGATGCTCATCCGGTAGGTGGCGGTGTTCGGGTCGGCGCTGTCGGCGATGGTCACGGTGTCACCGTTGTCGCGGTAGCCGATGACGCTGATGTAGTGGCCGCCTTCGAAGGAGTGGGTGGTGCCGTCGGTGTCGGTGGCGGTGCCGGCGATGTTGGCGACGACGGCCCGGCCGGCGTCGACGGTCTTGACCACGTCGGCGCGGAGGGTGTCGGTCTGCTTGTCGTCGGCCTTGGGGGTGCTGATCTCGACGGACTTGTAGGCGTCGGTGGCGCCGGTCTCCTTGTTCAGCACGGGGGTGATGTCGTTGATGCTGTTGGTGCCGGCCTCGGTGGTGCCCATCTCGCGGGCCATGGCGTGCACGTCGATGTTCTTGCCCTGCACGGACAGGGCGTTGCGGGCGGCGGCGGGGCCGCAGAAGTAGAAGTTGGGCTGGGCCTCGTAGCGCACGTCGAGTTCCCGCTCGCCGTGGCCATTGCGGTCGGCCACCGCAATGGTGGTGGTCTTCTGGGCGGGGGCGGCGTGGGCGGCGATCGCGGGGCCGGCGATACCACCGGCGGTGGCGGCGATACCGGCAGCGGTCAGAACGGTCTTGCGCAGCAGAGTGGTAGCCATGATGGTTGCCTCCCTGAAATGGGGGATGACGCGGCGGGGGTGCCGCGAAAGGGGGAAAGTCTTGGGGGTGCCCGTCGAGGGCTGGCGCGCGGGCGGCCCTGGGGGCCTGCTCCGCGGCTCGGGGATGTAACGACGGCCGGGCCGGGGCCATTCCCTGACCTGCTCACGGCTGGTGGGCCGGTGGTCGACCCGGTGCCTCGGCGGTCAGCCATGTACAACGCCCCGCGCCCGCCACCGATTCCGCCCTGACGATGGCACCTATCACCACAACGTGGCACGGAACCGGGCACACGCCCCAGAACTCCCGCCGATGCCCCGCGAACGACCCACCCCGGGCTCGTCCGCTGCCGGCCGGTCGCGCCTGCTGTCCGGCGTGTGCCGTCGAACGTGCACTGTCCGGCCTGCCGGCACATCACCGCCGACCCGTGCCGGGTGGAACGCCATGGGTGTCTCCGCCCGCGTTTGACACCCATGGCGTTCCAGCCACGGGTCCGGTCCCGATGGGCGAAACCACCATCCCGCCTCCCGGGAGGGCCAACCGCCCTCTCGCGCGATCTTGCGCCTGCCGCCCGCCGGATGCCCGTTTCGCGAGGTTCGCCGGGCACCAAGCCGCAAGATCGCGCCCCCGCTCTCAGCAGCGCGCGATCTTGCAGTTCGGTGCCCGGCAAGCCGCCGCAAAGCGGGCATCCTGGGGGCCCGAAGTGCAAGATCGCGTAAGCCGGGGCGGGGACGTCGTGCGGGGGCCCCGGGTGGGCCGGCGTGGAAGTGGTGGGTGAGAGTGGGAGCGTGCGATATCTGCGCAGTGACGGACGCGTCGCGATCCGCCGTCCCGTCCGGCCGACGAGGCGGAGTTCGTCGCCGCCGCCCGGCGCAGCCGTGACCTGCACCATCCGTGGCTATCCGCGCCTGATGACGCGCAGCGGTACGCGGCGTACCTGCGCAAGATCCGGGGGCGGGACAGCTCCGGGTTCCTGTTCTGCGACCGGGCCACCGGACAGATCGCCGGATACGCGAACATCAGCGGCATCGTGCTGGGCGCGCTGCAGGGCGGCTATCTCGGATATGCGGTGTTCCGTCCGTATGCGGGCACCGGGCACGCCTCGGCCGGGGTGCGGCTGGTGATCGAGTACGCGTTCGGGCCGCTCGGTCTGCACCGGTTGGAGGCGAACATCCAGCCCGGCAACGAGCCGTCGAAGCGGCTGGCGCGCCGGCTCGGCTTCCGCCTCGAAGGGTTCTCCCCGGACTACCTGTTCATCGACGGCGCGTGGCGCGACCACGAACGCTGGGCG
Source organism: Micromonospora sp. WMMB482 (assembly GCF_019038635.1). Lineage (NCBI taxonomy): Bacteria > Bacillati > Actinomycetota > Actinomycetes > Micromonosporales > Micromonosporaceae > Micromonospora > Micromonospora sp. WMMB482. Next base: position 5,275,286 of record NZ_JAHOPD010000020.1, read on the forward strand.
ATCACCGCCTCGGCACCGGGCTGAGCCGCCCCGGCGCCGGGCTGAGCCGCCCCGGCACCGGGGCGACAGCATGCAACGATCAGCTGCCGGGCTACGGGAAGGCGGCCGGGCTGCGGTGCCCGGCCCGGTCCACCGCCCGTACGCCGAAGAACACGTTGTCCTTGGACAGGTCGATCGTCACCTCGGTGACGTCGCCGACCGGCAGCACCTTCTGCCACTGGTCGGCGGTGGTCTCCCGCCACACCACCTCGTAACCGGCCAGGTCCGGCTCGGATCCGCGCTGCCACCGCAGGGTGGTGTCGTTCGTGAGGTTCGTGGTCACCACTGTGACGCCCTTGGGCGTGCCCGGCGCCTGGGCCAGCGACCACAGCGTCGCGGCGTTCACCCGCGCCACCCGGGTGATGTAGCCGAAGTCGCAGAACTCCGGCAGGTCGCCGTACTGCACCCCGTCGACGACCCGCACGTCCTGGTGCTGGTGGGCGAAGTCCTCGTTCGGCTCGGTGAACCGGCCGGCCGGCCATCCCTCGCGCAGGAACGAGATGTGGTCGCTGCCGCGCAGGTAGCGGTCCCGCCGGTAGATGACCCGCACGTCCATGCCGGTGGCGGCGTTCTCGGCCACGTCGGTGACGAACCGGGCGAGCTGCCGCGACGGGGAGTCGTTCTCGCCGCCGACGGACTGCCGCACGCTCGCCTCGGCCGGCGTCTCGGCGGTCGGCACGCCCTCGGCGAACAACCCGCACGGTACGCGGGTCGCGCGTGCCGTCGTCGGCGGTGCTGGACCCGACGATGTCGTTGCTGAACATCGCCTGCACGTCGGCGCTGGCCGCCTTCAGCTGTGACGCCAGGTACGCCGAGCCGTACAGCCCCTGCTCCTCGGCCGCCACGGCGGCGAGCACGATGGTGGCCTAGGTGCGGCGGGTGGCCAGCACTCGGGCCAGCTCCATCACGACCGCCACACCGGAGGCGTCGTCGTCGGCTCCGGGCGCGTCGCTGACCGCGTCCATCACGTCGGTCGCCCGGGAGTCGTAGTGGCCGGTGATGACGTACACCCGCTCGGGCGTGACGTCGCCGCGCAGGGTCGCCACCACGTTGGTGACGGTGGTCGGGACGGGGATGCGGGAGGCGGGCTGCTGCACGTACGACTGGAGTTCGACGCTCATCCGGCCGCCGGACGCGGCCGCGTACCCGGAGAGCTGGGCGTGGATCCAGTCGCGGGCGGCGCCGATGCCGCGTACCGGATCGGTCTGGCTGGACAGGGTGTGGCGGGTGCCGAACGCGGCGAGCCGGCGCACGACGGCCTGGATTCGGCGGCTGTCGATCTCGCGCAGCAGCGCGGTCAGCTCACGGCCGGGCCGCTGCGGCCGGGCCGGACGGCCCGGGCCCGGGGGTGCGCCGGTCGCGGCGGCGGCCGGGGCGGCGGTGAGCGGGGCGGCGGTGAGCGGGGTGGCGACGGCGGCGGCGGTGGCCGCGGCGGAGGCGGTGAGGAAGGTACGCCGGCTGGACCTCGTGGGCCGACCCTCGGCGGTCTCGTGGTTTCCCATCCCGGCATCCTCGCGCCGATCACGAGGAATGTCCATATAGCTGCTGATGGATGAATCCTGGGCACGTTTGTCGCAGGTCTGCCCGGGAACGGCAGAAGGCATGACGAAACCACGGGTGGTGATCGTGGGGGCCGGGTTCGCCGGGTACCACGCGGCCAAGACGTTGCGCCGACTGGCCCGCGACCGGGCCGAGATCGTCCTGCTGAACACGACCGACTACTTCCTCTACCTGCCGCTGCTGCCCGAGGTGGCGGCCGGCGTGGTGGAGCCGACCCGGATCGCGGTGCCGCTCGCCGGCACGCTCGACGGCGTGCGTGTGGTGGTCGGCGAGGCCGACCGGGTCGACCTGCAGAACCGGTGGGTCGGCTACCGCTCGATCGAGGGCGACCACGGGCAGCTCGCGTACGACCGGCTGGTGCTCAGCGTCGGCAGCGTCAACAAGCTGCTGCCGATCCCCGGCGTGACCGAGTACGCCCACGGCTTCCGCGGCCTGCCCGAGGCGCTGTTCCTGCACGACCACGTGGTCCGGCAGGTGGAGCTGGCCGAGCTGACCGACGACCCGGCCGAGCAGCGGGCCCGCACCACGTTCGTGGTGGTCGGCGCCGGCTACACCGGCACCGAGGTGGCCGCGCACGGACAGCTGTTCACCGACCGGCTGATGGCCCAGCGCCCGCACCTGAAGGTCCGGCCGCGCTGGATGCTGCTGGACGTGGCGCCCCGGGTGCTGCCCGAACTGGACCGGCGGATGTCCGTCACCGCCGACCGGGTGCTGCGCAAACGGGGCGTGGACGTGCGGATGGGCACCTCGGTCGCCGAGGCCACCCCGGACGGGGTGATGCTCACCGACGGCGAGTACGTCCCGACGTGCAGCCTCATCTGGTGCGTCGGCGTACGTCCCGACCCGTTCGTGGCCGAGCTGGGCCTGCGGACCGAGAAGGGCCGGCTCGTGGTCGACGAGTTCCTCAACGTCCCCGGCTATCCGGAGGTGTTCGCCTGCGGCGACGCCGCCGCCGTGCCCGACCCGACCCGGCCCGGGCAGGTGTGCGCGATGACCGCGCAGCACGCCCAGCGGCAGGGCAAGCTGGCCGCGCACAACATCGCCGCATCCTACGGCCAGGGCGTGCGCAAGTCGTACAAGCACCACGACCTGGGCTGGGTCGTGGACCTGGGCGGCAAGGACGCCGCGGCGAACCCGCTCAAGGTGCCGCTTTCCGGGCTGCCGGCCAAGGCCGTCACCCGTGGCTACCACCTGCTGGCCATGCCCGGTAACCGTCCCCGGGTCGCGGCCGACTGGGCGCTGGACGCGACGCTGCCCCGGCCCGCCGTGCAGCTCGGCCTGGTCCCCGCCAACGCGGTGCCGCTGGAGAGCGAGTCGCCGGAGCTGGCCCGCCGCCGCTGAGCACCCCACCGCACGCGCCCGCCGGCCGGCTCTCATCCACCGGCCGGCGGCCGGTGCGCCGGTCCGCCGTCGGCGGGCTGGGGCAGGGCCTGCCGCCCGGCCGGGACGAACTCGCGCAGCAGCACCTGCGCGATGCCGGCCGCCGGGATCGCCAGAAGCGCACCCACCAGCCCGGCCAGCTCGACCGACAGCAGCACGCTGACCAGCACCGTCAACGGGTTCAACCGGACCGCGCGGGCCATGATGACCGGTTGCAGCAGATGGTTCTCCACCTGCTGGTAGACGACGAAGAAGACCAGCACCACGATCCCGGCGGTGGGGGAGTGCAGGAACGCCGCGCCGGCCGCGGCGATCGCACCGAGCGTGGCCCCGACGAGCGGGATCAGGTCGAACACGGCGACCGTCAGCGCGATCACCGCGGCGAACGGCACACCGAGCAGGAACAGCACGACGAACGTCAGACCGCCGCAGATCACGCTGATCAGCAGGTTGCCGCTCAGGTATCCGGTGACGATCCGGGACGAGTCGCGCCCGATGCGCCGCAGCCGCGCCGCCGGGCCGTCGCCGGTGAGCCGCAGCGCGGCGGCCACGATCTTCGGCGCCTCCAGGACCATCAGGTACGCCAGCACCACCACTGTCACCAGCGCGGCGACCGCCTGGACCACGCTGCGGACCACCCCGACCGTCGGGTCGCCGAGCCGGGCGCCGTAGCGGCGGAGCCGACCGGGTTCGGCGAACCGGAGCAGGCCGAAGCGGTCCAGCAGCCGCCCGAGCGGACCCTGCCCGGCCTGCGCCTCGCGTACGAGGTCCGGCGCCCGGTCGGCGAACCGGCCCACCTCGTCCACCAGCGGCAGCACGATCAGCGCGCCGATCGCGGCGAACAGCGCGAACGCGGCCAGGAACACCAGCAGCGTGGCGAGCGCGCGGCGGCGTACCCGACGTTCGAGACGGTCCACGAGCGGTTTGAGGGCGACGGCGAAGAACACCGCCACCAGCCCCCACACCAGCACCCGCCGGGTGGTCCAGACCAGCGCCAGTCCGACCACGGTGGCGAGGACCAGACCGATCACGATCAGCGTCCGGCGCGCCGTCGACCGGTCCTCGGCGGCGCTCGTCCGGCGCCGCCACCCGCGCCGGGGACACGAAACCCGGGTCAGCCCAGGTCGGCGTCGGTGACCGGGTGGGCGCCCGCGGCGAACGCGTCGAGCGGCGCGGCGTGCAGCACGGTCCCGGGCACCGGGTCCGCGGCGACCCGGGCGGCGAGCCGGCGTACCGGCAACCGGTCCGGCGCGGGAGACGCGGCGAGCACCACGTTGCCGTACCGGCGGCCGCGCAGCATCCGCCGGTCGGCGACCAGGCACACGTCGGCGAACACCGCGCGCAGCGTGGCCACCTGGGCCCGGGTGTGCGCCAGCGGCGGAAGGTCGGTGAGGTTGATCAGATAGAGGCCGTCCGGGCGCAGCACCCGCGCCACCTGCGCCGCGAACTCCACCGCCGCCACGTGCGGCGGCATCCGGGCGGCCCGGTACACGTCGGCCACCACCACGCCGTACGCCCCGGACGGCTCCTCGGCGACCGTCTGCCGGGCGTCGCCGAGCTCCACCACCACCTCCGGCGGCAGCCGCGGCAGCTTCCGCCGGACCAGCTCGACCACGCCCGGATCGCGCTCGATCACCCGCTGCGCCGAACCGGGCCGGGTGCTCGCGAGCCAGCGCGGCAGCGTGAGGGCGCCACCGCCGAGGTGCAGGGCGGTCAGCGCCGCGCCGCGCGGGGCGGCCAGGTCGATCGCGTCGGCGATCCGCCGCACGTACTCGAAGTGCAGGTAGCGGGCGTCGGCCACGTCCACGTACGACTGCTCGACCCCGTCCGCGAGCAGCGTGCGTCCGGACGGGCGGGCCGGGTCCACCACGATCTCCAGGGTCTCGGTGTCGTCGTGATCCACGGCGGGACACGGTACCGCGGGGCCACGGGCGGCCCCGGCCCGCGTGGGACCGGGGCCGCTCCGCCGCCGGGTCAGCCGGCCGCCATCCCGGCACCGGCCTCGTCGACTGCCGCGTCCACCCGGTGCGCGAGGTCCACGTCCGCCGCCGTCACGCCGTCGACCTGCTGGGTCCGGACCGTCAGCACGGCGTTGTCCGGGTCCGGCCGCCCGATCTGCGGCGAGCGTCCGACGTCGGACTTGAGCCGGTCCAGCCGGTCGAGCACCCGGTCCAGGTTGCCGCCGGGCAGCTCGATCGTGCGCACGAGCGAGCGCCGGTCGCTGGACCAGTAGGGCAGCGTCGCGAGCGCCTCGCGAAGCTCCGCCTCGGTCAGCGGCGCGGTGGCCGAGGACGCGCCCACCAGGCCGCCGCCGAAGTCGGTCGGCCCGAGCAGGTCACGCAACTCGTCGGGTACGCGCAGCGACTCGACCAGTTCCGCGTCGGCCTCGGCGAGCGCGGCGAGCGTCGCCTCGGCCTGATACCGCGCCTGTTCCGGGGTGAGGCGGCTGTACCGGCCGACCTCGGCCAGGAAGCCGGGCAGGTCGCGGCGGCGTTCCAGGCCGTACACCGGCACCACGTCGTGCAGGGTCAGCGGCACCGCCTCCAGCAGCCGCTCCCGTTCCGCCTCGTCCAGCGCGCAGGCCAGGGCCAGCACGGTGCCCTCCGCCGCGACCTTGGCCGAGGCGAAGTCCACCCCGGCGCGCCGGCTCACGTCGTTGACGAGATCCCGGTAGCCCATCGAGACCCCGGGTGACGGCGTCGGGTCCGGCAGCGGGCGCGGGCGCTCCGCGACGGCGACCGGCGGCGGCGCGGGGCCACCCCGAGTGCTGTCCGGCTTGTGCCGTCCGGCCGGCGGCGGGCCGGACCGGTCGTGCTCGTCCAGCGAGGTGACCTGCTTGGACGCGCTCAGGCTGGCGCCGATCTGACTCGGCCGCAGCCCTCGCTCACGGGCCTCGCGGGCCAGGGACCGGCGGCGCTGGTTGTCGCCCTCCATCTGCTTGCGCATCGTCGCACCTCGTTCCTGGGTCGGTTTGCGCTTGCGCCGACCGCGTTCCCGGCGCTGCCGGGAAGGTAACGGCGGACCGCCCGTCGGACGCTTCATTCGCTGCGGGTGAGGAGCGCTCACCCCGGCGGGCGGCAGGCTCGGACGGACCGGACAACTTCCGACGCACGCGGAAGGGCAGGTCGACATGAAACGGATCGTGGAGATCGTCCCCGCCCGTCCCGGCTGGTACGCCCGTTGGCGGATCGGCCCGGACGCCACCCGCTCCTACCCGGTGACCCTCTGGGCCCTGCTCGAGCACCACGACGGCAGCGGACGCGAGGTGGTCGGCGTCGACTGTGTCGGGCAGTGGCCCGGGGCGGACGACGACGACATGAGCGGGGACTTCGTCCGTTATCTGTTCCTGACGCCCGATTCCGGCGCGCCGGAGGACGTCGAGCCTCCGCTCGCGGGGCGGTCGCGCGACGAGGCGCCGCACCGGCAGACCGCGCCCACCGCCTGAGCCATCCTCCCGGCCCCCGGCCCCTGGTCCCAGGGTCGGGGGCCACCCCTGTCCGCCGGTCGGGTCAGCCCGCCTCGCGGGCGCCGTGGGACGGGTCAGCCCACCTCGCGGGCCTCGCCGGTCAGGTCGCGCGGCGGCGCGGCCAGCAGCTCGGCCAGGCCGGTGCGGTCCAGCAGGTGCCGCACCTGTGGGTTCAGGTTCAGCAGGCGGATCGCCCCGGTGCCGGCCCGGTGGATCACCACGAGCGCACTCAGCCCGGAGGAGTCGCAGAGGTTCACCCCGGCGAAGTCGAGTTCCAGCTCCTGACAGCCGGCGCGGCGCAGGTCGGCCACGGCCTCGACGAGTTCCGGCGCGGTGTCGAAGTCCAGCTCCCCGGCCAGCCGGACCCGGGCGGAACCGGCGTCGAGCCGGTCCACCTCGATGGTCAGCATCTGGGCGGGCACGCCTCCATGTTCCCAGCCGGGCACGGCCGGGAAACCCCCGGGGTCACGCGGACGCGGTCGAACCCGGCACGGGCTGGCCGGCGGCGTCGTCGACCGGCGAGCGGTCGAGCAGACCGGTGACGCCGGTCAGGTCGAGGATGGTCTCCAGGAAGCGCGGGACCGCGCGCAGCTCGATGGCGGTGCCGGCCTGCTGGCCCTCCCGCCAGGCGTGCACGATCACGGACAGGCCGGTGCTGTCCATGAACTGCAGGTCACCGAAGTCGAACACGAGCGTCGTCGGGTACCCGGCGAGCAGCCGGTCGATCTCGGCGCGCAGCGGGCCCGCTGTGGCGTACGCCAGGTCACCGCCGACGGCGACCACCGGGACGGCCGGGTCGGATCGATCCACGGAGATGCTCAGCGGACTCGCCTCGGGCCTTCTCCGTTGAGGGACCACGTCACGCCTTTCCGCGAGGTTGCCGGTCGGGCCGGGATGACAGGATCGTAACAACAGCGCCATCACATCGCCGGACGCGCGATCCGGCCGGCAGCGCCGTGGGGTGGCGGTCGCGGCACACCGGCGTAGGGTGGACGTCGAGACGTGACCACAGGCGCCGTACCGGGTGCCCCCGGGTGTCGACGAGGAGAGTGGGGCTCAGCTGGTGACTTCTGCCGACGTCAGGGATGCCGACCCGGGCGACGGACGGATCTCCACACCGAGTGCCGCACGGGCTCCGGCGTGGTCCGCCGTCGCGCCGATGTCGTCCGCCCTGCCGCCGCTGGCAGCCGACCGCGACCTCGCCGTCGGAAACTGGTCCGAGGTGGTCGAGCACTTCCGCGAGGGCCTGGTCGTGTGCGACGCCGACGGTGTCGTCCAGCACGTGAGCCCGGTCGCGGAGCGGCTGGTCCCCGAGGTGACGCCCGGCGAGGTGCTGGCCGCCGCCGGCTCGGTCCCGCTGCGCGGCGACGGCCCGGCCGAGTTCACCCACCACGGGCGGCGGCTGCGCGTACGCCCGGTCGCGTTGTCCCACCGCCGGCGCTGCTGGTACGTCGACGACGTCACCGAGAGCGTCAGCCGGGCCGACGCGCTGCTCGCCGAGCGGGCCCGCTCGGCGTTCCTCGCCGTGGTCGGCGAGAAGCTCGGCAACCCGCTGCACCCGGACCGGGCCGCCGCCGCCGTCGTGCGGCTGGCCGTACCCGCGGCGGCCGACGTGGCGGTCCTCGTCCTCGCCCCCCGCTCCGGCCGCGCCCGCTGGTGGCGGGCGGTACGCGCGGACGACCGGCCGCCGGTGGTGGACAGCGGGGTGCTGCCCGCCACGGCGCTTCCCGCGGCCATCGAGGCCGGCCTGGCCGGCGCCGAGCCGCACGAGCTGGACTGGCTGGTCGAGCAGGCCGCCGAAGCGGGCTGGCTGCCCGGCCTGGACGCCTCCGGCGCCACCGCGCGGGTGGTGCCGCTGCCCGGCCGGGAGGCGCCGGCCGGTGCGCTGCTGGTGGCCCGGCGCGCCGACCGCTGGTACGACGAGGCCGACGTGGACCTGGTCCGCGCGTTCGCGGCCCGGGCGGGCGCGGCGCTGACCACCGCCATGCTCTACCGCGACCAGGCCGAGGTCGCCGACACCTTGCAGGCCAGTCTGCTGCCGGTCGAGCCGGCCTCGGCGACGGGCGTGCAGTGGGGCACCGCGTACCGGCCGGCGCAGGCCGGTCTGCGCATCGGCGGCGACTTCTACGGCTCGCACCGGCTCGCCGACGGCGGGTCCGTCTTCTTTCTCGGTGACGTGTCCGGCAAGGGCGTGGAGGCGGCCGTGTTCACCGGCCAGCTGCGCCAGTGCCTCCAGGCGTTGCACCGGGTCGAGACCCAGCCGGGGCGGCTGCTGAAGTTGCTCAACGACGCGTTGCTGGAGACCACGCAGGCGCACGGGCAGGGCCGGTTCGCCACCATGGTGCTCGGCGTGGCCCGGCCGCACCGCGACGGCGGCCTGACGCTGACCCTGGCCGGCGGCGGGCACCTGCCGCCGCTGGTGCTGCGGGAGTCCGGCGAGGTCGAGGTGGTGCCGCTGCGCGGCATGCTGATCGGCGTGGTGCCCGATCCCCGCATCGGCGAGGAGACGGTACACCTGGCGCCGGGGGAGACCTGCCTGTTCTACAGCGACGGGGTGACCGAGGCTCGCGGCGGCCGGCGTGGTGACGAGCAGTTCGGCGCCGAGCGGCTGCTCACCGCGGTGACCGGCTGCCACCGGATGCCCGCGCCGGCGCTCGCCGAGCGGGTCGAGCAGGTGACCTGCGACTGGCTCGCCCACGGCGACCACGACGACATCGCCGTGCTGGCGCTGCGGGCCACCGGCCCGGCGGGGCGGGCGCCGCGGCACCTGCACGCGGTGCCGGATCCGGCCGTGGCCGAGCGATCGAGGGAGTTGTCCGCGTGACCGTGCCGACCGTCGATGCCGACCCGGGCCACGCCTTCACCCACTACCTGGAGTGCCTGGCCGACGCCGACGAGTCCGCCGCCGTGGCGACGGCCCGAGGGCTGCTGGAGGCGGGTGTGCCGGCCGAGCGGGTGCTGCTGGATCTGGTCGCCCCGGCCCAGGCCGAGGTGGGCGAACGCTGGGCCCGCAACGAGTGGAGCGTCGCCGAGGAGCACGCCGCCACCCACATCAGCGAGCGGGTGGTGGCCGCGGTGGCCGCGTACGCCGATCCCCGCCCGACCCGGGGGCGGATCGTGATGGCCTGCATGGACGGTGAGTGGCACGCGCTGCCGGCCCGGCTGGTGGCCGAGGTGCTGCGGCTGCGCGGCTGGCAGGTCGTCTTCCTCGGGGCCAGCGTCCCGGCCGCGCACCTGGTGTCCTACCTGCACCGCTACGACGCGGAGGCGGTGGCGCTCGCCTGCGCCCTGCCGATGCGGCTGCCGCACGCCCACCGGATGGTGGAGGCGTGCCGCCGCTCCGACGTGCCGGTGCTGGTCGGCGGCCGGGGCTTCGGCGACGACGGCCGCTGGGCCCGGGTGCTCGGTGTGCCGTGGGCGCCCGACGCCGCCGCGGCGGCGGACCTCGTCGCCGACGAGCGGGCGTTGCGCGAGACGCCGCCCGCGCGGCTGGACCACCTGGCCGACGACGAGTACGCCAGCCTGGTCAAGCGGCGCGGCGAGCTGATCGACAGCGCCCTGGCCGACCTGCGGGAGCGGGTGCCGTCGACGGCCGGCTACACCCCGGCGCAGCTCGACTCCACCATCAGCGACCTCGGCTACATCGTGGACTTCCTGGCCGCCGCGCTCTACGTGGACGACGCGACGCTGTTCACCGGGTTCGTCGAGTGGCTGATGGAGATACTGGTCAGCCGGGGTGTGCCGGCGGGCGCGGTCGGGTCGACGCTGGAGCACTATGGACAGCAGCTGCGCGACTTCCCGCGTGCTGCCGCCTTCCTCGACCGGGGCCGTGCTCTGGTGGGCGGGCTGACGGCGGCGGGCCGCTGACGGGCTTCCGACCGGCCGTCACATATACTTGCACCACTGCAAGGATTCGCCTGCGGTGGGAGCGAGGGGGGCCAGTGTGACGTTCACCGTCACGTACGCCCAGCGGGACGGGGGCGGCACCTGCGTCCGGCTGGCCGGCGAACTCGACCTCAGCACGGCCGGCGAGCTCAACTCGACGATCGACCGGCTGGTCGCCGAGGGGCGGCGCGAGCTGCTTCTCGATCTCACCGACCTGACATTCTGCGACTCCACCGGTATCGCGGCCTTCGTCCGGGGGGACAACCTCGCCGCCGCCGGCGGCGGCTGGCTGCGCCTGACCGGGGCGACCGGGCGGGTCGCCCGGGTGCTCCAGGTGACCGGGCTGGCCGAGGTGCTCCACCACGGCCGCGACACCGCCGACCCGGCCGCGCCGGCCGCCCCCTGATCCGGTACATTTCCCCGCCAGCAGCCGGCCGCAGGGCCGGACGCCCTCCTCACCACGAAGCAGGTAAACCGATGGGTCAGACCAGTCCCAGCCCTGTCCGCATCCTGGTGGTGGACGACGACCCGGGCGACGTTCTGATGATCGAGGAGGCGCTCGCCGACTCCGACGTCGACAAGGTCATCGACGTGGTCGCCGACGGCCAGGAGGCGATGGAGTTCCTCCGCCGCGAGGGCCGGCACACCGAGGCGCAGCGCCCGGACGTGATCCTGCTCGACCTGAACATGCCCCGGATGGACGGGCGGCAGGTGCTCGGCGAGGTCAAGGGTGACGAGAGCCTGCGGACCATCCCGATCGTCGTGCTCACCACCTCCAACGCCGACACCGACGTGGTCAGCAGCTACACGTTGCAGGCCAACGCGTACGTGACGAAGCCGATCGACCTGGACGACTTCAACGACGTGGTGCGTCGCATCGACGAGTTCTTCGGACGGGTGGTCGTGCTCCCGAAGCACCAGTAGGGGCGGGAAGTCCGGGCCTCCGCATCCTGAACATTTTGCGGGAACGGCCGCGCCCGGGATCGCCCGGGCCGCAGGATCGGCAGGTGAGGACGCACACCGGCTGCCTGGGGGGCGACGCATGAGGTTCTCGGTGGTGGAGGCCGGCTACGACAGGCGACAGGTCGACGCCTGCCTGGACGAGCTGGGCCTGCGGCTGGGGCGGCTGGCGGCGCGTGCGGAGGGCGCCGCCGGGGCCGGCCGGGAGTGGGACCAGATCCGGTCGGACGCCCTGCACCTGTGCGACTTCCTGCGTCGCCGCACCGCTCCGGTCGAAGGGGACGCGTCCCGCCCGTCGGCGGCCGAACGGGAGGCCGCCGAACTGCTGGCGCAGGCCCGCGCCGAGCTGGAGGCCGCGCGCGAGGAGGCCCGCCGGGTGCGGGAGGAGGCGTACGCCGAGGCCGTGCGGGCACGCCGCGAGTTCGAGGCGGCCCTGCTGGCGCGCCGCCGCCGGGAGTCCCGGGTCGACGAGATCCTGGCCGGGACACGTGGTGAGCGGGTGGCGGTGGACACCCCCACCGCCGCGGCGAGCGTACGGCCCGGTGGTGCCGGGCGCAGCGCCGCCTGACCCGCGCCGGGTCAGACCAGCGCCGCCACCACAGTCGTGGCGCGCTTCTCGTGCCGGGCGTACGCGTCGGGGTAGGCGGACACCTGCACCGCCTGGGCGGCGGCGGTGACGCTCATGTCCTCCCAGCCCGGCACCTCGCGCAGCGCGGCGTAGAAGGCCCGGGCCGCGTACGCCGGCCGCATGAGCTGGGCGACGGTGCCCCAGCCGCTGCTGGGGCGCTGCTGGAACAGCCCGACCGAGTCGTGGTCGGAGCCGCTGCCCTGGTGCGGGTGGTCGAAGGACTCCGGCAGCACGTCGCTGGCCAGGTTGTAGAGGTTGCTCTCCTGCATGGCGGTGGCCACCGCGACGACCAGGGCCCGGCGGGGCATCTTCATCTCCCGCCCCACGTCGACGATCGCCTTGGCGTTGTCCATCTGCCGCTGGTCGAGGCCGGCGACCGGGCGAGGGCGTTCGGGCCGGACGGGCTTGCGCGGCGGCTTCTTCGTCGCCGGGGTGGCGCCGGGTGTGGGAGCCGGCGGCGGCAGGGCGGCCGCGGCCGGTGGCGGGAGCCGGGTGAAGTCGCGGGAGGCGCGCTGGTCGGCGGCGGCGCGGTCGGCGACCGCCTCGCGTACCTCCAGGTGCGCCGGGCTGCTCTCGCCGACTCCTGCCACGCCGATCAGGCCGAGGCAGCAGGTGACGCCGGTGGCCACCGCGATCCGGCCGGGTACGGACCGGGCCGGGCCGCGTCGTGGCGGCTCCGGGGCGCGGTGACGTCCCACCCTCCGTTCGGCTGATGCCGGGTCAATCGTTCGGCGAACCGGGCGGTTGGTGGGTAGCGGCTGATGATCGGGGTGGTCGGGGTGCACCCGCCGAGGCTAGAGAGCTTCACGCACTTTGCCATCGGGGTGATTGGTGGCATGCGCCACAATCTGCCGGATTCGTGGACGGCATTCGGTGTGGCGGATCATGAAGACCGCTAACCACGCGTACCCGGAAGAATGCCTATGTCGGTTTCGGCGGTGTGAAACGGGCGGTCGGCCCGGTGGACGGCGGCCCGTGCCGGGGTCCGCCGTTCGGCCGAGGGTGCCCTGGTCGGCCGGTCCTCGCCCGGCGGCGGAACGCCGACCCGCCGGGATCTGTGGATCATGACGAGGCCGCCGCACGGCGGCCCGGGTGCTCGATACGATTCCGGCGGTGACGCAGCAGACGGCCGACCAGCGCCCGCCCGGCCCTCCCGGCCGGCGCGGCACGATCGTCATCGCCTGCGCCATGCTGCTCACGCTGCTGCTGGCCGGGCACCGGCTGGTGCCGAACGTGCACGGCCTGGGCAGCCTGGTGGACAGCGTCACCCCGCTGCTCGGGATCGCCGTACCGCTGCTCGCGCTCGCGGCGCTGCTGCGCCGCTCCCGGCCGGCGCTGCTGGCGGTGCTGCTGCCGGCGCTGGTCTGGGCCGGGCTCTACGGCCGCGCGTGGCTGCCCCCGGCCGCCGGCGCGGACGGCGCCGCGGTCCGCGTGGTCAGTCAGAACCTGCGCGTGGGCAACCCGGATCCGGCAGCCACCGTCGGCGCGCTCACCGGCGGCGCCCCGGACCTGATCGGGCTCCAGGAGGTCGCCGACGGCGACCGGGTGGCGCCCGTGCTGGCCGAGCGCTACCCGCACCGGGCGGTGGTGTCGACCGTCGCGCTGTGGAGCCGGTGGCCGGTCCGGGAGGCGCGCGGCGTCGACACCGGGCTGGGCTGGGACCGCGCGCTGCGGGCCGTGGTCGCCGCGCCTCGGGGCGACCTGACCGTGTACGTGGTCCACCTCGGCTCCGCGCGGGCCGGGCACACCGCCACCCGGGACCAGACCGTCGCCGCGCTGGCCGACGCCGTGCGTGCCGACCCGGCCGACCGGCTGGTGGTGCTCGGCGACCTGAACACCGCCACCACCGACCGGGTCTTCGACCCGCTGACCCGGCTGCTCGGCGACGCCCAGGCCGAGGCCGGGCAGGGATTCGGGTTCACCTGGCCGGCGGAGCTGCCGGTCACCCGCCCGGACCACGTCCTCTATCGGGGACTGACGCCGACCACCGCCGGGGTGCTGCGCACCCCGGACAGCGACCACCGGGCGGTGACCGCCGGCTTCCGCTGGTGACGGCTCAGTGCCGGCCGTTCTCCGCCGGGGTCACGGTGAGGCGGTGCCGGCTCGGGTCGCCGCTGGAGAACGGCCAGAGCCGGTCGGCGTACGCGACCAGGTCGGCCAGCTGGTCCCGGGTCAGTCCCGCCGAGGAGATCTCGGCGTGCACGTCGGCCCGGTACCGGCCGTCGTCGTCGCGGCCCAGCTTCGCCTCGGCGGTCACCTGCACTGTGTGCGCCTCGTCGGTGATCTCCCCGGCCGCCTCCACCGCCGCGTGGTGCAGGCAGGAGGCGAATGCCGCGGCCAGAAGCTGTTCCGGCGTCAGGCCGTTGCAGTGCGGCGCCAGCGGGGACGCCAGGGCGGAGGAGAGCCCGCCGTCGTCGGTGCGTACGTGACCGCCCGCCGCGGTCGCCGTGGCCGTCTCGGCCAGCCAGGAACTCGGATCCGGCATCGCGTTCCTCCCGTCACTCACCGGGCCGCGTTCCCGGACCCCGAGCGGCGAAACCGTGCCCGGGCAGCCAGTACGCTTGCTCAGCCGACCCGGCCGCTCGGCGCGGCGTCGACGGCCATCGCCTCGGTGACCTCGGCGGCGGCCCGGCTGGTCCACGGCGAGACCTGCGGCGCGCGCTGCCGGGGCGGCATCGCGGTCATCGGCACGTAGACCCGGGCGTCCACGGCCTCGGCCAGCAGCAGCGCGGCCATCGGGCTGGTCGGCCGGGCGCACGGGTCGGCGTCGAGGCAGCGGCGGACGAGCTCGGCCACCTCGCCCGGCAGGCCGGGAACCTCGGGCAGCGGGCGGGGCGGCCGGCGGCGGCGCGACCCGAGCAGCTGGGTGGTGCTGCCCGCCTCGTACGGCAGCTCGCCGGTGAGGCAGTAGTAGAGCAGCACGCCCAGGGCATACATGTCGGCGGCCGGAGTGGCGGGTCGGCGGTCGAGCTGCTCCGGCGCCAGGTACGCAGGGGTGCCCACCACGACGCCGTCCGGTGTGTGGTCGGTCGCGCCGGCCGGGGTGGCGATGCCGAAGTCGAGCACCTTCACCCCGCACGGGGTGAGGATCACGTTCGCGGGCTTCACGTCCCGGTGGACGATGCCGTGCGCGTGCGCGGCGGCCAGTGCGGCGCACACCTCGGCGCAGACCCGCACCGCGATCCGCCAGTCCAGCGGCCCGGTGCGCAGGTGCTCGGCGAGCGTCTCGCCCTCGGCCAGCTCCATCACGATGTACGGCACCGGCCGCCCGTCCGGCAGTGTCGCAGTGCCGAAGTCGTGCACGCTGGCGACGTTCGGGTGCACCAGCCGCGCCGCCGAACGCGCCTCGGCCCGGATGCGGTCCACCGAGCCGGCGTCGTCGTCCAGCGCGGGCGAGATGAGCTTCACCGCGACGGTCCGGTCCAGCACGCGGTCGTGTGCGCGCCACACCTCCGACATGCCACCCAGGCCGGCCCGCTGTTCGAGCTCGTACCGCCCGCCCAGCGTCCTCATCGCCCACTCCTCGCCTCGTCCGGTGCCCTCCGGTCCGCTACCCGGCCCCCGAGCTGTGCAAACCGCCGAGGGTTCGCACTCCGGCGGGGTAGCTTCGCGGCGAGGGCGTCGACGGACGGAGGGCAGCGGTGGCCGCGGTGCGCGTACGGTTCGTCGGCGGGCCGGCCGACGAGCTGACCCGGGATCTGCCCGCCGGGCCGGACGGCGCGCCGCCGCCCCGGTGGGTGCTGCGCCATCCGGAGGAACCGGCCCAGGGGGTGGCCGACCACCTCTACGAGCGCGAGGACCACGCCTCCCTCGGCGGCTGGACGATGCGGTACGTGCACACGTTCCCGTTCGGCGCGACCGAGTGAGGTCTCCGCGAGGCGTCAGGCCGGCCGCACGCCGGTCGTGCCGAGGATGACCGAGGCGACCAGCTCCGGGTCGTCGTGCATCGGTACGTGCCCGCAGCCGGGCAGGTCCAGGTGCCGGGCGCCGGGTAGCCGGGTACGCGCCAGCGCGGCCTGCCGGTACGGCAGGATCCGGTCCCGCGTGCCCCAGGCGATCGTCACCGGCACGGTCGGCGCGCCCGCGTAGGCGTACCCCCGCCCGGCACGGGCGACGGCGCGGAACGCCCGCGCCCGGCGCAGCGCGCGGGCGTCGGCGACCGCGTCGTCCAGTGCCATCCGGTCGGGCCGGGCCAGGATCATGCCCATCGCCAGCATCCGCAGGGCGGGCGCGGCGAACAGGCGGCGCAGCACCGGTTCGGGCAGCCGGGCCGCGTTGCGGTGCAGGGAGAGCACGGTCAGCGCCCAGCGCAGCTCGCGCGCGGTGCAGAACCCGGCCGGCGACAGCGCGGTGGCCGACGAGACCGCGCCGAGCGCGGCCAGTTCGAGGGCGATCGCGCCGCCGAGGCTGTTGCCCGCGACGTGCGGGCGCTCCAGTCCGAACGCGGCGAACAACTCGACCATGGCCACGGCGAGGCCGGGCATGTCGGCGGGCAGCCCGGCGGCGGGCACCGGGGAGCGGCCGAAGCCCGGCAGGTCGACGGCGATCACGTCGTGCGCCTCGGCGAGCCGGTCCAGCACCGGACGCCAGGCGGCCCAGTGGTGACCGATGCCGTGCAGCAGCACCAGCGCGGGCCCGGCGCCGCGCCGCTCGTAGACGACGTCCACCGGCGCGGTCACGGCCGCCCCTGCGGCGTGCTGGCGCCGAAGCCCCGGCCCAGTGCCCGGGACTGCTCCTCGATGAGCGGGACGGTGGCCCGGGCGGTGCGGCCCACCAGCCGGTCGGCCAGTGGGCTGACCAGCACCGACCGTACGGCCTGCACGCCGGCCACGGCGCGCGGCACGTACACCCGGCGGCTGCGGCGCTCGATCGCCCGGACGAACGCCCCGGCGCACTCGGCCACCGTGGTGGTACGTCGCAGCGGCCAGGGCAGCCTGGCCAGCGCCGTTTCGAAGGCGGGCAGGTCGGCGCGCGCCTCGCGGACCAGGTCGGTGTCCACCCACGACGGATGGGCGGTGCCGACCGCCACGCCCCGGTGTGCCAGCTCCAGCCGGACCGCGTTGCCGAACTGCTCGACGCCGGCCTTGGAGGCGCAGTAGGCAGCCATGCCGGGTAGCGCGGCGAACGCCGCGGCCGAGGAGACGATGAGCAGGTAGCCACCCCGGTCGACGAGCGCCGGAACCGTCGCCGCGGCGGTGCGCATCACCCCGATCAGGTTGACCTCGACGGTACGCACCAGCGCCTCGACGTCGCCGACGGCGATCGTGCCGCGGTTGGCGACCCCGGCGTTGGCGACCACCGCGTCGATCCCGCCCAGCGCCGCCCGTGTCCCGTCGACCGCCGCCGCGAGGGCGTCCTGGTCGGTGACGTCGGCGGCGAACCAGACGTGCCCGGGGCCCAGCTCGGCGGCGAGCGCGGCGAGCCGGTCGGGTTCCAGCCCGACGAGGGACAACCGGGCGCCGCGGGCCGCGGCGAGGCGGGCGGTGTGCTCGCCGATGCCCCGGGCGGCGCCGGTCACCAGCACCACCTTGCCGGCCAACCGGCCGGAAACACGACCGTCGATGGACATGCCGGGAAGTTACCACCGGGTAGCCCGAGTGTGGAAGACCCGCCCCGGGCCTGCCCGGATCGCCGTCGGGCGGTGCGCACAGCTGGTACACAGGATCGGGACAGCCCGCCGACAGCGGGTCCGCCCACGATGGGGGCATGGTCATGAACGCGCAGTCCGCGCAGGGCCGCATCGAGCTGCGCCGACCGGACGGCGAACCGGTGCGGGTGCTCGTCGTCGACGACGAGCCGACGCTCACCGACCTGCTCTCGATGGCCCTGCGGTACGAGGGCTGGCAGGTCGCCACCGCCGGCAGCGGGATGGCGGCGGTCACCACCGCCCGCCAGTTCCGCCCGGACGCCGTGGTGCTCGACGTGATGCTGCCCGACCTGGACGGCTTCCAGGTGCTGCGCCGCCTGCGCGAACAGTTCCCGAGCGTGCCGGTGCTGTTCCTCACCGCCCGCGACGCCGTGGAGGAACGCGTCGCCGGGCTCACCGTCGGCGGCGACGACTACGTCACCAAGCCGTTCAGCCTGGAGGAGGTGATCGCCCGGCTGCGTGCGCTGCTGCGCCGCTCCGGCTTCGCGGTCGCCGCCCGCCAGGAGGCGGTGCTCACCGTCGGCGACCTCACCCTCGACGAGGACAGCCACGAGGTACGCCGCGGCGACGACCTGGTCACGCTCACCGCCACCGAGTTCGAGCTGCTGCGCTACCTCATGCGCAACCCGCGCCGCGTGCTCAGCAAGGCGCAGATCCTCGACCGGGTGTGGAACTACGACTTCGGCGGCCAGGCGAACGTGGTCGAGCTGTACATCTCGTACCTGCGCAAGAAGATCGACGCGGGCCGCGCGCCCATGATCCACACGCTGCGCGGGGCGGGCTATGTCCTCAAGCCCGCCGAGTGACAGGGGCGGCCGACTGCGCCGCCGCCTGGCCGGCTGGTCGCTGCGCCGCCGCCTGGTGCTCTCCGTGGTGGCGCTGCTCGCGCTGGTCAGCGTCGGCATCGGCGGCCTGACCACGGTCGCGCTGCGGCACTTCCTGATCGATCAGATCGACAACCAGCTCACCTTCGGCGACCGGCGGCCCGCCGACTTCGAACGCTGGGCCCGCCGCGGGATGGACCCGCCGCGCCCGGACCTACGGCCCACCCCGCCGGACTCCGACGAGGTGGCGCCCGACCCCCCTGGCGGCTTCCCGCCGGGCTCGATCGCGGTCCGGGTGCCCGCCACCGCCGAACCCGTCGGCCGGGTCCGGTCCGGGAGCGGCGGAAGCGAGGAGGTGCCCGCCGCCGACCTGACCGCGCTGGCCCGCGTGTCCGCCGGCGAACGCCCGCGTACCGTCGTCGTCGGCGACCGGGGCGACTTCCGGGCCGTCGCGCTGCCCTCGCCGCGCGGCGACGGCGACGTGCTGGTCCTCGCGATCCCGCTGGCCCAGGTCGACGACACGGTCATGTGGATGCTCGTCGCGCAGGCCGGGGTGATCGGCGCCGGCCTGGTCATCGCCGGAGCCCTCGGCCTGCTCATCGTCCGGGTCACGCTGCGCCCGCTCAACCGCGTCGCCGCCACCGCCGCCCGGGTCACCGAGCTGCCGCTGGACCGCGGCGAGGTCGCCCTGTCCGTGCGGGTGCCGGCCGCCGACACCGACCCCCGCACGGAGGTCGGGCAGGTCGGCGGCGCGCTCAACCGGATGCTCGGCCACGTCGCCGCCGCGCTCGCCGCCCGGCAGGCGAGCGAGACCCGGGTACGCCAGTTCGTCGCCGACGCCAGCCACGAGCTGCGCACCCCCCTGGCCGCCATCCGCGGGTACGCCGAGGTGGCCCGCCGGGGACGCCAGGAGGTGCCGCCCGACGTCGCGCACGCGCTGCGCCGCGTCGAGTCGGAGAGCACCCGGATGACGAGCCTCGTCGACGACCTGCTGCTGCTGGCCCGGCTGGACTCCGGCCGCCCGCTCGCCGCCGAGCCGGTCGACCTGACCGCCATGGCGGTGAACGCGGTCAGCGACGCGCACGTCGCCGGGCCGGACCACCGCTGGCAACTCGACCTGCCGGACGAGCCGCTCACCGTCACCGGCGACGCCCACCGGCTGCACCAGGTGCTGGCGAACCTGCTGGCGAACGCGCGGGTGCACACCCCGGCCGGCACCACGGTCACCGTCCGGCTCGCGCCCGCGCCCGGCGGTGTCGAGCTGCGCGTCACCGACGACGGGCCGGGCATCCCGGAGCAGTTGCAGCCGGAGGTCTTCGAGCGGTTCGCGCGCGGCGACAGCTCCCGGTCCCGCACGCAGGGCAGCACCGGCCTCGGACTGGCCATCGTCGCCGCCGTGGTGGAGGCGCACCACGGGCGGGTCGGCGTGGCCAGCCGGCCCGGCCACACCGTGTTCACGGTGTGGCTGCCGGGATCCACAGCCGACGCATAGGCCGCTCACGGGAGCGGGCCAGCGGGCCCGCCGAGGCTTGCCGGCATGGACAGAACCGAGAGCCCGCCGACCGCGCCCACTGCCGGTCCACCCGGCACCGAGCCGGCCCTCCTGGCGACCCGTACCGGCCGCGACCCGGGCTGGGCCCGTCCCGCCCTCGTCGGTCTGCTGTGCGTGACCGCGCTGCTCTACCTGTGGGGGCTGGGTGCCTCCGGCTGGGCCAACGCGTTCTACTCGGCCGCCGTGCAGGCCGGGTCGCAGAGTTGGACGGCGTTCTTCTACGGTTCCTCGGACGCGGCCAACTCGATCACTGTGGACAAGACCCCGGCGTCGCTGTGGCTGATGGCGCTCTCCGTGCGGATCTTCGGCCTGAACGGCTGGTCGATCCTGGTGCCGCAGGCGCTGCTCGGCGTCGCCTCGGTCGGCGTGCTGTACGCGACCGTCCGCCGCTGGTACGGCCCGGCCGCCGGCCTGCTCGCCGGGGCGGTGCTCGCGCTCACCCCGGTGGCGACGCTGATGTTCCGGTTCAACAACCCGGACGCGCTGCTGGTGTTCCTGCTCGTCGCCGCCGCGTACGCGACGGTGCGCGCGGTCGAGACGGCGAGCACCCGGTGGATCGCGCTGACCGGCGTGCTCGTCGGCCTCGGCTTCCTCACCAAGATGCTCCAGGCGTTCCTGGTGATCCCGGTCTTCGCCGGGGTCTACCTGCTGGCCGCGCCGACCGGCCCCGGACGGCGGATCCGCCAGCTCCTGCTGGCCGGGCTGGCAGTGGTCGTGGCCGCCGGCTGGTGGGTGGCGATCGTCGAACTGGTGCCGGCGGGCGCCCGCCCCTACATCGGCGGGTCGCAGAAGAACAGCATCCTGGAGCTGACCCTCGGCTACAACGGCCTGGGCCGCATCACCGGCGACGAGGTGGGCAGCGTCGGCGGCGGCGGACGGCCCGGTGGGGGAGGCGGCGGGCCGTTCTCCGGCCGGACCGGGCTGCTGCGGATGTTCGACACCGAGGTCGGCGGGCAGGTCTCCTGGCTACTGCCGGCCGCGCTGATCCTGCTGGTGGCGGGGCTGTGGCTGGCTGGGCGGGCGCCGCGTACCGACCGCACCCGGGCCGGTCTGCTGCTGTGGGGCGGCTGGCTGCTGGTCACCGGTCTGATCTTCAGCTTCATGTCCGGGATCTTCCACGCGTACTACACGGTCGCCCTGGCCCCGGCGGTCGGCGCGCTGGCCGGCATCGGGACCACCCTGCTGTGGCGCGCCCGCTCGGCGCCGGTCGCGGCAGACGCGGCGGCTCCGGTTCCCGCTGTGGCGGACGCACCGGTCGTCGCGGGTGCCTCGGTCGTCGCGGCCCCGGGCCGGCGGCGGGCGCTCGTCGCCACACTGGTCCTGGCCGCCACGCTGGGGCCGACCTGGGCCCCTGCGTCCGGCGGCTGCACGCGCACCTGACCGCGCAGTTTCCGTACCCGTTCCGGATCACGGTGGCCGACAACGCCAGCGTGGACGGCACCCCGGCGGTGGCGCGGGTGCTCGCCGACGAGCTGCCCGAGGTGGGGGTGCTGCGCCTGGACGAGAAGGGACGCGGGCGGGCGCTGCGTGCCGCCTGGTCGGCCTCGCCCGCGCCGGTGCTCGCGTACATGGACGTGGACCTGTCCACCGACCTGGCCGCGCTGCTGCCACTGGTCGCGCCGCTGATCTCCGGGCACTCGGACCGGGCCATCGGCACCCGGCTGGCGCGGACCAGCCGGGTGGTCCGGGGCACCAAGCGGGAGGTGATCTCGCGCGGCTACAACCTGCTGCTGCGCGGTGCGCTGGCGGTGCGTTTCTCCGACGCCCAGTGCGGGTTCAAGGCGATCCGTGCAGACGTCGCCGCCGAGCTGCTGCCGCTGGTCCGCGACACCGGCTGGTTCTTCGACACCGAGCTGCTGGTCCTGGCGCAACGGGCCGGGCTGCGTATCCACGAGGTGCCGGTGGACTGGGCGGACGACCCGGACAGCCGCGTCGACATCGTCGCCACCGCACTGGCCGACCTGCGCGGCATCGGGCGGCTGGGAGGGGCGCTGGTGACCGGGGCGCTGCCGCTGGCGCAGTTGCGCGCCCGGCTCGGCCGAGGGCCGCTGCCCGCCCCGCCGGCGCAGGTGCCGATCGGATTGCCCCGCCAGCTCGCCCGGTTCGCCGCGGTGGGGGTGGCGAGCACGCTCGCGTACCTGCTGTTGTTCGTGCTGGCCCGCGGCCCGCTCGGGGCGCAACCGGCGAACCTGCTGGCGTTGCTGCTCACGGCGGTGGCCAACACGGCGGCCAACCGGCGGCTCACGTTCGGGGTGACCGGGCGCCGGCACGCCGGCCGCCACCACCTCCAGGGGCTGCTCGCGTTCGCGCTCGGCCTGGCCCTGACCAGCGGTTCCCTGGCCGTGCTGCACGCCACCTCGACCCCGAACCGCGCGTTGGAGCTGACCGTCCTGGTAACGGCCAACCTGGCCGCGACGGCGCTGCGTTTCCTGCTGCTCCGCCTGGCCATGCACCACCGCCCCTGACCCACTCCGACCACCCCGTCGATCATGAGGTTGGCGGCGCGACACGCCGGGTGCCGGTGCCGTCGACTTCATGATCGACGGGGAGGTGGCAGGGTGGGGAGCGTGTACCGGGAGTGGGATGCGCGGGACGTCCCGGGCGCTGTGGTGTGGAGCAGCGTCTCGGGCGGGAGTGAGACGCGCGTGCTGCCCGACGGGTGTCTGGACCTGCTCTGGTCCAGCCGGATCGGGCTGCTGGTCGCCGGTCCCGACCGCACCGCGCACCTGTCGCGGTCGGCACCGGGGGACCGGTGGATCGGGCTGCGCCTGCCCCCGGGGACCGGCCCGGCCGTGTTCGGGGTGCCGGCCGAGGATCTGCGGGACCGCCGCGTACCGCTGGCCGACCTGTGGGGCCGCGCCGCCGCCGAGGTGACCGAGCGGGTCGAGGCGGCGCTGGCCGCGCCGGGTGCCGGGACCGCCGCCGCGGTGCTCATCCGGATCGCCCGCGACCGGCTGCGCGTGGCCGGCGGCCCCGACCCGATCGCCGCGCATGTCGCCGCCCGTCTGGCCGCCGGGGCCTCGGTCGCCGCGACCGCCGCCGAGGTCGGCCTCGGCGAGCGCGCCCTGCACCGGCGCAGCCGGGCCCTGTTCGGGTACGGCCCGAAGACGCTGGCCCGCATCCTGCGGATGCGCCGCGCGCTGGACCTGGCCCGCACCGGCGCGCCGCTCGCCGAGGTGGCGGCGCGCAGCGGGTACGCCGACCAGGCCCACCTGACCCGCGAGGTACGGGACCTGGCCGGGGTACCGCCGACCCGGCTGCTCGCCCCCGCCCGCAGCCGCCCGCGAGCGGGCTGATCGGCCGGGAGCGGGTCCGCTACCCGGCCGTGGGCAGCGGGGCGAACAGGTCCACGCCGTTGCCGTCCGGATCGTGCAGGACCGCGTACCGCTGGCCCCAGAACGCGTCCCACGGCGGCAACTCGCCGTGGTGTCCGGCGCCGGTGAGCTCGGCGTACCAACGGTCCACCTCGGCCGGGTCGGCGCACCGGAAGGCGAGGCTCATCCGGTTGTTGCCGGCCGGCTCGTAGCCGGGGTGGAAGCTGCGGATCGTCTCGACCGTGTCCCAGGCCAGCCGCACGCCGTTCGGCAGGGTGACCTCGACGTGCCCCTCCGTCTCGGCGCCGTCCGGGATCGGCAGGCCGAGCCGCCGGTAGAAGTCGAGCGTGCGGGCCATGTCGGTGACCACGGCCCCGATCAGATCGAACTGCGGTGTCATGCCGGCCACGGTAGGCGCGACCGGCCGGGTCCGTCTTGAACGGATCGGACGGGGGACGAGTGGCCGGTGTGGCCGCGCATGCGGTCACCGAGACGTTACGGTGGGACAAGTCCGGCTTGGAGCAATAAAGCTCTCATTCCGGGCGTGCTTCGATGACCCGGTGACGGAAGGAAGAACAGCCGTGACGCATCTGGCCTACCTGGACGCGGGATCCGGCAGCCTCATCGTGCAGGCGGTGGTCGGCGGGGTGGCCGGGGTGGCCGTGGCCGCCAAGCTCTACTGGCGCCGCCTGGTGTCCCGCTTCCGGCGTCAGCCCACCGACCAGGGCCCGGTGGCGTGACGATCCCCGACACCGGCGTCCGCGTCGAACCCGCCTCCTTCCGCGACCCCGGTAACCGGGTGTTCCACCGGGGCGAGGAGGTGCTGCGCGGGCTCGACGAGCGCTCCGCCCGCGACTGGCGGGCGTTGTCGGTGACCGACTTCTTCCGGCAGGCCACCGCCCGCGGGCAGATCGTCGGCACCGAGGAGCTGACCCCCACCCCGGTCGACGCGCCCTGGACGGCGGTGCTGCGGCACGAGCGGATCCCGTTCGTCTCGCACCCGTACGAGTGGTCGTCCGCGATGCTGCGCGACGCCGCGCTGCTGCACCTGGACGTGCTGCGGGCCGCCCTCGAAGCGGGCTTCACCACCAAGGACGGCTCGGCCTACAACGTGCAGTGGCGCGGCGCCCGGCCGGTCTTCATCGACGTCGGCTCGTTCGAAGCGCTGCGCGACGGCGAACCCTGGGCCGGCTACCGGCAGTTCTGCCAGACGCTGCTCTACCCGCTGCTGATCCAGGCCCACCTCGGCCTGGACTTCCAGCCGTTCCTGCGCGCCCGCGTCGACGGCGTCGAGCCGGACCAGATGCGCCGGCTGTTCGGCGGCACCCGGCGCTGGCGGGCCGGCGTGCCCACCCACGTGCACCTGCACGGCGCCATGCAGGCCCGCAACTCCGCCGCGAGCACCACCGACGTCCGCGCCCAGTTGCGCGCCGCCGGGTTCTCCCGCGAGCTGGCCCTGGCCACGGTACGCGGGCTGGCGAAACTGGTCCGCCGGCTCGACCACCGGCCCGGCGACAGCCACTGGTCGGACTACCAGCGCACCTGCGCGTACTCGGTGCCGGACCGGCAGGCCAAGGAGGAGTT
This sequence comes from Micromonospora sp. WMMB482, assembly GCF_019038635.1. Lineage (NCBI taxonomy): Bacteria > Bacillati > Actinomycetota > Actinomycetes > Micromonosporales > Micromonosporaceae > Micromonospora > Micromonospora sp. WMMB482. The sequence goes on from NZ_JAHOPD010000020.1 coordinate 5,300,125, forward strand.
CGTCGACCGGGCGGTGGCCGCCACCGGAGGCGGATCGGCGCTGGACCTGGGCGCGAACGACGGCCGGTACGCCCGCATCGCCGCCCGGCACGCCACGCACGTCGTCGCCGTCGAGCAGGACCCGGCAGTGGTCGACACGCTCTACCGCGCGCTGCGCGACGACGGCGAGACGCGGATCCTGCCGCTGGTGATGGACCTGGCCGACCCGTCCCCGGGCGGCGGCTGGCGCGGCGTCGAGCGGGCCGCCTTCGCCGACCGGGCCCGCGCGGACACCGTCCTGGCCCTGGCCGTGGTGCACCACCTGGCGATCGGGCGCAACGTACCGCTACCCGAGGTGCTCGACCAGCTGACCGCGCTCACCGCCACCGGCGGCAGCCTCGTGGTGGAGTTCGTCCACCCGGACGACCCGATGGCGCGCCGGCTGCTGGCGAACAAGCCCGACGGCCTGTTCCCGGACTACCGGCGGGACGCCTTCGAGGCGCTGCTGGCCCGCCGGGGCCGGATCGTCGCCCGGACCGAGCTGCCGTCCGGCACCCGCACGCTCTACCAGGTGGTGGTGGGTGGCTGAGGACACCCTCGCACCACCCCGGGAACGCGCGGCCGGACCGGACCGCCGGGAGCGCCGGCCCTGGTGGCGGGCCGAGGCGGCCCGGCTGGCCGAGGTCGCCGCGCTGATCGGGCTGGTGGTCACCCAGCCGCTGCTCGACGTGCTCGGCCGCAGCCCCGACTTCTTCCTGTTCCACCGCGCCTCCCGGGCCGACGTGCTGCTGCTGGTCGCCCTGATCGCGCTCACGCCGACAGTGCTGTTCGCGCTGCTCGGCGCGCTCGCGCTGCCCGCCGGACGCCTCACCCGGTCCGTCGCGCACACCGCGTTCGTGGGACTGCTGCTCGCCGCGCTGGCGGTTCAGGTCGGCCGGCACGTCACGCCGCTCCGGGGCGTACCTCTGCTCGTCGTCGCCGGTGCGGCCGGAGCCGCGGGCGCGGCCGCGCACCGGCGGTGGCGGGCGCCCCGGCGGGTGCTGCGGGTCGCCGCCGCCGGGCCGCTGGTGTTCGTCGGGTTGTTCCTGTTCGCCTCGCCCGCGTCGGCGGTGGTGCTGCCGCGCGGTGAGGGCGGCGCGGCCGGTGTGGCCGGCGCGGGTGCGCACCCGCCGGTGGTCATGATCGTGCTCGACGAACTGCCGCTGGTCTCCCTGCTCGGCCCGGACGGCCGGATCGACGCCGCCCGCTACCCGAACTTCGCGGCGCTGGCCGGCGGGTCGACGTGGTACCGCAACGCCACCGGCGTCAGCGGCTGGACGCCCTACGCGCTGCCGGCGATGCTCACCGGGCGCTACCCGGAGCGGGGGGTGGCGCCGCACTACTCGCAGTACCCGGACAACCTGTTCACCGCGCTCGGCGGCCTCTACCGGATCAAGGCCGAGGAGAGCATCACCCGGCTCTGCCCGCCGAGCCGCTGCGAACAGGCGACCACCCCGGAACAGGGGCTCGGGGTGCTGGTCCGGGAGAGCGGCCGGCTGCTCGGGCGGATCGCCGCGCCGGTGGACAGCCGGATCGACCCGGAGGACTCCTACCGCGAGCGGACCGCGGCCGAGGCCGGGCTGGACGCCGCCGAGCCGGTGCCGGACGACCCGAAGTTCCGCTGGGACACCCTGGACGACAACCAGCCGGCCCGGTTCACCTCGTTCCTCGCCGGTCTGCGCCCCGACACCCGGCCCACGCTGCACTTCCTGCACCTGCTGATGCCGCACTCGCCGTGGGCGTACCTGCCGTCCGGGGCGCACTACGCGGCGCCGGACGACCTGCCCAGCGACGGAGCCGGCTGGGTCGACCTGGCCCGCGCCCGGCACCTGGCCCAGCTCGGCTACACCGACCGGCTGATCGGCGAGACACTGCGGACGCTGCGCGCCACCGGCCTCTACGACAAGGCGCTGGTGGTGGCCACCGCCGACCACGGCGTCAGCTTCCGCCGGGACTGGCAGGGCCGGGGGATGGACGCCATCGACCACGCCGCGAACGAGGTGGCCTGGGTGCCGATGTTCGTCAAGGAGCCCGGCCAGCGCGCCGGACGGGTGGACGACCGCAACTGGGAGCACGTCGACCTGCTGCCCACGATCGCCGACGAGACGCACATGCGGGTGCCCTGGCGGATGGACGGCCGGTCGGCGAAAGCGGCGCCGCGCGAGCGGACCGGTAAACGGTTCTACGACCGCCCCGGCCAGCCGGTCACGATCAGCGGCGACGTGCCCGCCCCGCTCCCGCCGGTTCCGGTCGACCCGCTCGTCGGCACCCGGGCCGGTGACGTACCGGCGGACGGGTCCGCCACGGTGGCGAACCGGGACGCGTTCGACGCGGTCGACCCGGCCGGCGGCGGGCTGCCCGCGCTGGTCTGGGGCACCGTGCCGCACGACGTGCCCGACGGCACCCGGCTCGCCGTGGCGGTCAACGGGACGGTCGGCGCGGTGGTGCCCGTGGTGCCGCCGGACGCCGGTGGGCGGCGGTTCGCGGCGCTGCTCGCCGACGACCGGCTGTTCGCCGCCGGCGCCAACCGGCTCGACGTCTACCGGGTCGGTGACGACGGGACGCTGCGGCGGCTCACGCTGTCGTGACGACCTCCCGAACGTGTCCATGGCCGCGCTCCCATCCGGTTTCCGGACCGGCTGGCCGGGAAACAGGTGACGCACACCTCACCCCGAAACCATGACGAGCGGTGTTCTCCGCGCCGTGATTACGGTAGAAGCGAAGGCAATTCAACGAAGATCTTGCCGGCGAAGCGAGGAACAGATGACGGAAGTCAAGCTCGACCACCCCGGTGGGCAGCTGTCGATGCCGGTGCAGTCCGCGGTTGAGGGCCCCGCCGGGATCGGGGTGAGCAAGCTGCTCAAGGAAACCGGGATGACCACGTACGACCCCGGTTTCGTGAACACCGCGTCCTGCTCGTCCGCCATCACCTACATCGACGGTGATGCCGGCATCCTGCGGTACCGGGGTTACCCGATCGACCAGCTGGCCGAGAAGTCCTCCTTCCTGGAGGTCTCCTACCTGCTGATCTACGGCGAGCTGCCGACCCAGGCGCAGCTCACCGATTTCAGCGAGCGGATCCGGCGGCACTCGCTGCTGCACGAGGAGATGCGCCGCTTCTTCGACGGCTTCCCCCGTGAGGCGCACCCGATGGCCGTGCTCTCCTCGGCCGTCAGCGCCATCTCCACCTTCTACCAGGACAGCCTGGACCCGTTCGACTCCGAGCACGTGGAGATGTCCACGGTGCGCCTGATGGCGAAGGTCCCGACCATCGCCTCGTACGCGTACAAGAAGTCGATCGGGCAGCCGCTGCTGTACCCGGACAACTCGCTGGGCTACGTCGAGAACTTCCTGCGGATGACGTTCGGCGTGCCGGCCGAGCCGTACGAGGTCGACCCGGTGGTGGCCCGGGTGCTGGACATGCTGTTCATCCTGCACGCCGACCACGAGCAGAACTGCTCCACCTCGACCGTGCGGCTGGTCGGCTCCAGCAACGCCAACCTGTTCGCCTCGGTCTCGGCCGGCGTGAACGCGCTGTTCGGCCCGCTGCACGGCGGTGCCAACCAGGCCGTGCTGGAGATGCTCCAGAAGATCCAGGCCGACGGCGGTGACGTCCGTACCTTCGTGCAGAAGGTCAAGGACAAGCAGGACGGCGTGAAGCTGATGGGCTTCGGCCACCGGGTCTACAAGAACTACGACCCGCGCGCCGCCATCGTGAAGAAGGCCGCCCAGGACGTGCTCGGCCGGATGGCCAAGCCGGACCCGCTGCTGGACCTCGCCATGCAGCTGGAGGAGATCGCCCTCGCCGACGACTTCTTCGTGTCCCGGCGGCTCTACCCGAACGTGGACTTCTACACCGGCCTGATCTACAAGGCCATGGGCTTCCCGACGAAGATGTTCACGGTGCTGTTCGCGCTGGGCCGGCTGCCCGGCTGGATCGCCCAGTGGCGCGAGATGATCAACGACCCGGAGACCAAGATCGGCCGTCCGCGGCAGATCTACACCGGCGCCACCGAGCGGGACTACGTCCCCGCCGACAAGCGCTGAGGGTGTAAGGAAGGGCCCCCTGTTAACGCCTCTGGTAGAGGCGGGGCCCCTTCTTAACACGTTGACGAGGAAAGGCCGCCGACCCGGCCCGGGTCGGCGGCCTTTCTCGTGCGCGCAGCGGGATGCGGAGGCTGCGGGGGTGCGGGGGTGTTAAGAGGGGGCCCTTCCTCTACCTGAGGCGTTAATAGGGGGCCCCTCCTTACCGCAGGCCGGCGGCGGCTAGCAGGTTGCCCTGGGGGAGGGCGGGCAGCGTGCGGCCGGCCGCCATCCGCTGCTCGGCGCGGGCCGCGGTGAACGCGGGGTCGCCGGCGATGGCGGCGGCGTACGCGGCGGCCGTGCGGGACGCGATGGCGGCCCAGCCGTACTGCTCGTGCACCATGGCGCGGGCCCGCCGGGCGAGCGCGCGGGCCCGGTCCCGGTCGGACAGCAGCGTGTGCACCGCCTCGGCCAGCCCGTCCGGGTCGTGCGGGGCGAACGTCATCCCGGTGACGCCCGGCTCGACGATCTCGGCCAGCCCGCCGGTGCGGGCGACCGCCAGCGGCGCGCCGGCGGCGGCTCCCTCCAGCGCCACCATGCCGAACGGCTCGTAGATGCTCGGCACCGCGAAGCAGTCCGAGGCGGCCATCACCGCGGGCAGATCGGTGCCGCCCAGGAACCCGGGCATGCTCACGGTGGCGCCCAGCCCGAGGCGGTGCACCTCGGCCTCCAGGTCCGCCTTGTACGGCCCGTCGCCGACGATCACCGCGCGAAGCCCGGGGTGCCGGTCGCGCAGCCGGGGCAGCCCGGCCAGCAGGTGCTGCACGCCCTTCTCGTACACCAGGCGGCCGGCGAACGTGACCAGCGGTCCGTCGGCGGCGAACCGGGCCCGGGCGGCGGCGACCGCCGACGCGGGCACCCGCCAGCGGTGCGGCTCGACGCCGTTGGGGACGACGTCGACGCGGGCGGCGTCCACGCCGAACAGCGCGCCCACCTCGTCGCGCATGTAGCCGGAGCAGACGATCACGCGCCCGGACTCGCCGGCGAGCCAGTGCTCGACGCCGTGGATGGTCCGGTTCATCTCCTCCGGCAGCCAGCCCTGGTGCCGGCCCGCCTCGGTGGCGTGGATGGTGGTCACCAGCGGCACGTCGAGGTGCTCGCGCAGCGTCATCGCGGTGTGCGCGACGAGCCAGTCGTGGGCGTGGATCACGTCGTAGGCGCCGGATTCGGTGGCACGCAGCGCGGCCCGGGTCAGCGTGTGGTTGAACGCCATGGTCCAGGCCAGCAGCGAACCGGTCGCCAGGGGAAACGTGACCGGATCCTCGGCGGCGCGGACGACGCGGACGCCGTCGGCGTACTCCTCCAGGGGAGCGCCCTCGGCGTGGCGGGTGACGACTGTGACCTCGTGCCCGGCGGAGGCCAGGGCGACCGACAGCGCGTGGACGTGGCGGCCGAGCCCGCCGACGAGCACCGGCGGGTACTCCCACGACAGCATCAGGATGCGCCGCGTCCGGGGCGCGGCCCCGGCCGGCGACGGCGGGGTCGGGCGGGAGGTGAGAGTGGGCCGGTGGAGCCGGTCCGTCGCGGCGGCGGGCTGGGCGCCGACCCGCAGAGTGGTCACGTCGATCTCCGTCCATGCATGGTGAGACACGCCGGCTTCGGTGGCGGCGACGAGCGGTGGTGGTGAGGGGTGGCCGAACGGCCGGGCGGGCCCGCGCGCGCGGGCCCGGATCCAGGAAAGTCCATCCGCCGCCGGTCCGCATCTCGAAAAGGGCGATCGTGACGGATGACACCCGAACGGCTGTCCGGACTCAGCAGGGCGGATTCGGTTACGGTCCGAACGGGTGGATTGACGGGGGGTACGACGGGGCATCACCGGCGTGCGTATCGGCGGTTCCCCTGTCAGGTGCGCTCACGATCATGGGCCGAAGGAGCGACATGCAGGTCTGGCCGGGCGAGAGCTACCCCCTCGGCGCCACGTACGACGGGATGGGCACCAACTTCGCGATCTTCTCCGAGGTGGCGGAGAGGATCGAGCTGTGCCTGTTCGACGAGTGGGACATCGGCACCGAGCGCCGGGTGGAGCTGCGCGAGGTCGACGCGTACGTCTGGCACGCCTACATCCCCGGCGTCGAGCCCGGCCAGCGCTACGGCTACCGGGTGCACGGGCCGTGGAACCCGGCCGAGGGGCTGCGCTGCAACCCGCACAAGCTGCTGCTCGACCCGTACGCGAAGGCGGTCGACGGGGAGGTCACCTGGCACCCGTCGGTCTACGACTACGAGGTGGGCGGCGACCCGGACCGGATGAACACCGCCGACTCGGCGCCGTACATGCCGAAGTCGGTGGTGGTGAACCCGTACTTCGACTGGGGCAACGACCGGCCGCCGCGCACCCCGTACCACCACTCGGTGATCTACGAGGCGCACGTCCGCGGCCTGACCATGCGCCACCCGGGCATCCCGGAGGAGTTGCGCGGCACGTACGCGGCGATCGCCTCCCCGGTGATGATCGAGCACTTCAAGCGGCTCGGCGTGACGGCGGTGGAGCTGATGCCGGTGCACGAGTTCGTGCACGACCATCGCTTGGCCGACCTGGGGCTGCGCAACTACTGGGGCTACAACACCATCGGGTTCTTCGCCCCGCACCACGGCTACTCCGCGCTGGGCCGCCTGGGCCAGCAGGTGCAGGAGTTCCGGGGCATGGTCAAGGCGCTGCACGCGGCCGGCATCGAGGTCATCCTCGACGTGGTCTACAACCACACCGCCGAGGGCAACCACCTCGGGCCGTCGCTGAGCTTCAAGGGCATCGACACCCCGAGCTACTACCGGCTGTCGGAGGAAGACCGGCGCTACTTCGTCGACTACACCGGCACCGGCAACAGCCTCAACGTGCGCAGCCCGCACTCGCTGCAACTGATCATGGATTCGCTGCGCTACTGGGTCACCGAGATGCACGTCGACGGCTTCCGGTTCGACCTGGCGGCCACGCTCGCCCGCGAGTTCTACGAGGTGGACCGGCTGTCCACGTTCTTCGAGGTGGTGCAGCAGGACCCGGTCGTCGGCCGGGTGAAGCTCATCGCCGAGCCGTGGGACGTCGGTCCCGGCGGCTACCAGGTCGGCAACTTCCCGCCGCAGTGGACCGAGTGGAACGGCAAGTACCGCGACACCGTACGCGACTTCTGGCGCGGCGAGCCGGCCACGCTCGCCGAGTTCGCCTCCCGCATCTCCGGCTCCGCCGACCTCTACCAGGACGACGGACGCCGCCCGTTCCACAGCATCAACTTCGTCACCTGCCACGACGGGTTCACGCTCACCGACCTGGTCTCCTACAACGACAAGCACAACGACGCCAACGGCGAGGACAACCGGGACGGGGAGAGCCACAACCGGTCCTGGAACTGCGGCATCGAGGGGGACACCGACGACCCGGGCGTGCGGGCGCTGCGCGCCCGGCAGCGGCGCAACTTCCTGGCCACGCTGATCCTGTCCCAGGGCGTGCCGATGCTCGGCCACGGCGACGAGATGGGCCGCACCCAGCGCGGCAACAACAACGCCTACTGCCAGGACAGCGAGATCGCCTGGGTCGACTGGGAGCGGGCCGACGACGATCTGGTGGACTTCGTCCGCCGGCTCACCGAGTTCCGCAACCGGCACCAGGTGTTCCGCCGCCGCCGGTTCTTCACCGGGCTGCCGGTGGGCGGCCGCGCCGCCGGCTCGGGGCTGCCGGACCTGGCCTGGTACACCCCGGACGGCCGGGAGATGACCGGCGAGGACTGGGGCAACGACTTCGGCCGCTCGGTGGCGCTGTTCGTCAACGGCGACGGCATCGGCGAACGCGGCCAGTACGGCCAGCGCCACCGGGACAGCTCGTTCCTGCTGCTGTTCAACGCGCACGACGCGCCGCTGGACTTCACGCTGCCCGGCGAGGAGTTCGGCACCCGGTGGGAGCTGGTGATCAGCACTGCGGAACCCGATCCGGAGAAGACGACGCTCGTCGAGGCGGGCGGCACGGTCTGCGTGCCGGACCGCTCGCTGCTGGTCCTGGAGAGGACGGCCTGACCGATGCCCGACACCCCTCGCTCGACCTACCGGGTCCAGGTGCGTCCCGGCTTCGACCTGGACGCCACGGCCGAGCTGGTGGGCTACCTCGCCGCGCTCGGCGTCACCCATCTCTACACCGCGCCGCTGCTCACCGCCACCCCCGGCTCCGCGCACGGCTACGACGTGGTCGACCACCGCGCGGTCAACCCGCAGCTCGGCGGCGATGCCGCCCGGGTGCGGCTGGTCCGGGCGCTGCGCGCGGCCGGGCTGGGCCTGGTCGTGGACATCGTGCCCAACCACGCCGGAGTGGCCCGGCCGGAGGCCAACCCGGCCTGGTGGGACGTGCTGCGGCGGGGACGCGACTCGGCGTACGCGCACTGGTTCGACATCGACTGGGACCGGGGGAGGCTGCTGCTGCCGGTGCTCGCCGACACCGCCGACGCGCTCGACGACCTGAAGCTCGTCGACGGGGAGCTGCGCTACCACGAGCACCGCTTCCCGGTCGCCGACGGCACCGGCGACGGCACGCCCCGCCAGGTGCACGACCGGCAGCACTACGAGCTGGTGAACTGGCGGCGCGGCGACGCCGAGCTGACGTACCGCCGGTTCTTCGCCGTGTCCGACCTGGCCGGCCTGCGGGTGGAGGATCCGGAGGTCTTCGACGCCACCCACGCGGAGATCCTGCGCTGGGTCGGCGCCGGGGAGGTCGACGGCATCCGCGTCGACCACCCGGACGGGCTGCGCGACCCGGCCGGCTACCTGGCCCGGTTGCGCGCCGCCGCGCCGGAGCGCTGGCTGGTGGTGGAGAAGATCCTGGAGTACGGCGAGGACCTTCCGGACTGGCCGGTCGACGGCACCACCGGCTACGACGCGCTGGCCGCGGTGTCCGGGCTGTTCGTCGACCCGGACGCGGAACCGGAGTTCACCACGCTGGACGGCCGGCTGACCGGGCGGCACACCTCCTGGGCCGACCTGACGCACGCCACCAAGCTGGAGGCCGCCACCCGGCTGCTCGCCGCCGAGCTGATCCGGCTGGCCGCGCTCGTGCCGGAGCTACCCGGTGAGCAGGTGCGCGCCGCCCTGGCCGAGCTGGCCGCCTGCTTCCCGGTCTACCGCGGCTACCCGCCCGAGGGCGCCCGTCATCTGGCCGCCGCCCGCAGCGAGGCCGGTCGCCGCCGTCCCGACCTGACCGGCGTGCTGGACGCGGTCACCGCCCGGCTACGCGATCCCGGCCACGAGCTGGCCGCCCGGTTCCCGCAGCTCACCGGCGCGGTGATGGCGAAGGGCGTGGAGGACACCGCGTACTACCGGTGGAGCCGGTTCGTCGCCCTCAACGAGGTCGGCGGCAGCCCGGCCCACTTCGGCGTTCCCCCGGCCGAGCTGCACCGGTTCGCCGCCACCCGGCAGGTGCGCTGGCCGGCGAGCATGACCGCGCTGTCCACCCACGACACCAAGCGCGGCGAGGACGTGCGCGCCCGGCTCGCGGTGCTGGCCGAGCTGCCCGGCCGCTGGGCCGAGCGGGCCGCCGACTGGATGTCGCGGGCGCCGCTGGCCGACCCCGCGCTGGCCCACCTGCTCTGGCAGACCGCCGTCGGGGCGTGGCCGATCGAACGGGAGCGACTGCACGGGTACGCCGAGAAGGCCGCCCGGGAGGCGTCGGTCAGCACGAGCTGGGCCGACCCGGACCCGGCCTTCGAACACGAGCTGCACGCGCTGGTCGACCGGATGTACGACGACCCGGAACTGCACGCCCAGATCACCGCGTTCGCCGCCGAGATCACCCCGGCCGGCTGGTCGAACGCGCTCGGGCAGAAGCTGGTGCAGCTCGCCATGCCCGGTGTGCCCGACGTCTACCAGGGCACCGAGCTGTGGGAGAACTCGCTCGTCGACCCGGACAACCGGCGGCCGGTCGACTTCGCCGTACGCCGGGACATGCTGGCCCGGCTCGACGCCGGATGGCGGCCCGCGGTGGCCGGCGACGGCGCGGCCAAGCTGCTCGTGGTGTCCCGGACGCTGCGGCTGCGCCGCGACCGCCCGGACCTGTTCGGCGGCTACCGGCCGGTGCCGGCGCGTGGTCCGGCCGCCGCGCACGCGGTGGCCTTCGACCGGGGCGGCGCGGTCGCGGTGGCGACCCGGCTGCCGCTGCGGCTGGCCCGTTCCGGCGGCTGGCGGGACACGATCGTGTCACTTCCCGTTCATCAGTGCACCGACTTGTTCACCGGGCGGGTCTACAGTGGTTCTGAGCTGCTCCTGGATGATCTGCTGAGCACCTATCCCGTCGCCCTCCTCGCACCCACCGACTCTGTGGAGGCCGCCGCATGACCGAGTTCACGGTGTGGGCGCCCGAGGCCGCCCGGGTGCGGCTGCGCCTGCCCGGCGCCGCCGACCACGCGATGCGTCCCGGGCCGGACGGCTGGTGGCGGGTCGAGGTGCCCGACGCCGGGCCGGGCACGGACTACGCGTTCCTGCTCGACGACGACGACCAGGCGCTGCCCGACCCCCGCTCGGCCTGGCAGCCGGCCGGGGTGCACGGTCCCAGCCGGCTCTACGACCACGCCGCGTTCGCCTGGACCGACGCCGCCTGGACCGGCCGGCAACTGCCCGGCAGCGTGCTGTACGAGCTGCACATCGGCACGTTCACCCCCGAGGGCACGTTCGACGGGGCGATCGCCAAGCTGGACCACCTGGTCGACCTCGGTGTCGACATGGTCGAAGTGCTGCCGGTGAACGCGTTCAACGGCGAGTACAACTGGGGCTACGACGGCGTCTGCTGGTACGCCCCGCACGAGCCGTACGGCGGCCCGGACGGCCTGAAACGGTTCGTCGACGCCGCCCACGCGAGGGGCCTGGGGGTGATCCTCGACGTCGTCTACAACCATTTCGGGCCCTCCGGGGCCTACGCGCCGCGGTTCGCGCCGTACCTCACCGAGCAGAGCAACACCTGGGGCCGCACCGTCAACCTGGACGGCCCGCACTCCGACGGGGTACGCCGCTACATCGCCGACAGCGTGCTGACCTGGCTGCGCGACTACCACGTCGACGGGCTGCGGCTGGACGCCGTGCACGCCATGCCTGACGGCCGGGCCGTGCACTGGCTGGAGGAGGTCGCCGCCGAGGTGGAGGCGCTGTCGACGCACCTCGGACGGCCGCTGTCGCTGATCGCCGAGAGCGACCTCAACGACCCGCGCCTGATCACGCCTCGCGAGGCGGGCGGGTACGGCCTGCACGCCCAGTGGAACGACGACGCCCACCACGCGCTGCACACGCTGCTCACCGGCGAGCGGCAGGGTTACTACGGCGACTTCGGCTCCCTCGAATGCCTCACCGACGTGCTGACCGGCGGGTTCTTCCACGCCGGCACCTGGTCCAGCTTCCGCGGCCGCAGCCACGGCCGACCGGTCGACCGGCAGCGCACACCCGGCCACCGCTTCGTGGCGTACCTGCAGAACCACGACCAGATCGGCAACCGGGCCACCGGCGACCGGATCTCCGCCACCCTGTCGCCCGGCCTGCTGCGGGTCGGCGCGACGCTGCTGATGACCGCGCCGTTCACGCCGATGCTGTTCATGGGAGAGGAGTGGGCCGCAGCCACGCCGTGGCAGTTCTTCACCAGCCACCCGGAGCCGGAACTGGCGACGGCGGTCGCGACCGGCCGCAGACGCGAGTTCGCCGACCACGGCTGGGCCACCGACGACGTGCCCGACCCGCAGGACCCGCAGACGTTCCTGCGGTCCCGGCTGGACTGGGCCGAGCTGGACAAGCCGGAGCACCGCGAGACGTACGACCTGTACCGGCGGCTGATCGCACTGCGCCGATCCCGGGCCGACCTGTCCGACCCTCGACTGGACCGGGTCGACGTACGCCACGGTGACCGGTTCCTGGTGATGCGGCGCGGCGGCACGCTCGTGGTGGCGAACCTGGCCGGCCGGGCACAGCGGATCAACCTGCCCGGCGTGGTACGCCGTGTGCTGCTCGCCACCTCCGAGGGCGTGACGGTGATGCGCGACGGCATCGAGCTGCCGCCGGAGAGCGCCGCGATAGTGGCGCTCTGACCGACTGTAGGGCTCAGGCCCACGGCTGTCGCCGCCGATCTCGGAGTTGTGGCGCCTCAGATGTCGCCGATGCCGGGTTGGTGAACCACCACAACTCCAAGATCGGCGGACAGGGGAGCGGTGAGTTCGCCGGGGGAGCGGGGTCCGACCTCCGACGACCGACTCTGGAGGTTCCCATGTCCGACAGCCCGACCCGTGACGAGCTGTGGGCGCTGGCGCACGCCGAGCGCGCCGCCCTGGCCGACGATCTCGCCGGGCTCGACGCGGCGCAGTGGGCCTCGCCCTCGCTGTGCGGCCGGTGGACGGTGGAGGAGACGCTCGCGCACCTGACGGCGGCGGCGAGCGTCGGCCGCGTCCGCTGGGTCCCCAGCGTGCTCGGCGCCCGGTTCGACTTCGATCTGCACAACGACCGCCGGCTGGCCGAGCACCGGGGCGCCGACCCGGGGGAGACGCTCGACCGGTTCCGCCGGATCATCGGCCGCACCACCTCGACGTTCGGGCCGACCGAGGCATGGCTCGGGGAGGTGGTCGTGCACGCCCAGGACATCCGGCGTCCGCTCGGCCTGACCCGGACGCCGTCGGTCGGGGCCGTCACACCGGTCGCCCGGTTCTTCGCCGGCCGGGACTTCACGGTGGCGGGGCGCAGCGCGATCGAGGGCCTGCGGGTGGAGGCGACCGACGGGCCGTTCACCGCCGGCGCCGGCCCGCTGGTCAGCGGCACCACCGTCGCGTTGATGATGGCGATGGCCGGGCGGGCCGCCTATTGCGACGACCTCACCGGCCCCGGCGTGCCGACGCTGCGGGAGCGCTGCACGCCCGCCTGACGACGCCCGGGCGGCGGGGTCGTCACCTCGGCAGCGTCAGGATCTCCGCGCCGTCGTCGGTGACGGCGATGGTGTGCTCGCTGTGCGCGGTGCGGCAGCCGGTCGCGCTGCGCAGCGTCCACCCGTCGGCGTCGGTCACCAGCGTGGCCGTGTCCGCCATCACCCACGGCTCCAGCGCCAGCAGCAGTCCGGGACGCAGCGTGTAGCCGCGACCGGGCCGCCCGGTGTTCGACACGTGCGGATCCTGGTGCATCGTCGACCCGACGCCGTGGCCGCCGAACTCGGTGTTGACCGAGTATCCGGCTTCGGTGAGGACCGAGCCGATGGCGTGCGAGAGGTCGCCGACGCGGGCGCCGGGACCGGCCGCGGCGATCCCGGCCTGCAACGCCCGCTCGGTCGCGTCGATGAGCGCGACGCTCTCCGCGGGCCGGGCGTCGCCGACGAGGAAACTGATCGCGGAGTCGGCCACCACCCCGCCCAGCGAGACGGCCAGGTCGAGGCTCAGCAGGTCGCCGTCGGCGAGCGCGTAGTCGTGCGGCAGCCCGTGCAGCACCGCGTCGTTGACCGAGGTGCAGATGTAGTGGCCGAACGGCCCGCGCCCGAACGACGGCTCGTAGTCGACGTAGCAGGACTGCGCCCCGGCCTCGACGATCATGCGCTGCGCCTGCCGGTCGATGTCGAGCAGGTTGGTGCCGGCAGTGGTGCTGCTGCGCAGCGTCTGGAGGATGTGGGCGACCAGGGCGCCGGTGTCCCGCGCCCGCCGTACGTCGGTGGGGCTCAGGATCTCGATCATGCAGGCGCCTTCCTCGCGGAACCAATAAGTATCCCGGTCATGTTATCCCGGTATTAGAATCCTGGCATGGTCAGGTTGCCTCTCACCCCCGCCGAGGTCGAACGCGGGCAGCGCCTCGGGGCGCTCCTGCGGCGAGCCCGGGGTGAGCGTTCGATGCTGCTCACCGCGCTCGGCGCGGGCGTCTCCCCGGAGACGCTCCGGAAAATCGAGTCCGGCCGGGTCGCCACGCCGGCGTTCCCCACCATCGCGGCCATCGCCGAAGTTCTCGGCCTCTCCCTCGACGAGGTGTGGTCCGAGATCAACAGGTCCGACGCCGCGGTGCGTCTCGCGCCGTCCGAGCGGCGCCTGGCCTCATAGGGTCGCTCGGTAGACCCGGGAGGCATACTGAGTATGCTCCACCGCATGCCACCCTCGCGCCGCGCCGTCGCGCTTGTCGTCCCCGTCGCCGGCTTCCTGCTCGGCTTCGGCGACTTCGTCTGGATCAAGTGGGTGCCGTTCCCGTTCGCCGAACTCGGCAACTCCACCGCCACGTGGGCGGTCGCCGCGTTCGCGCTGGGCTGGTGGATCCGGTCGGGCGCGGTGCGCGCCGCCGTGGCGGCCGGCGTCCTGCTGATCGTCGCCGTGCCCAGCTACTACCTCGCAGCGACGCTGCTCCAGGGCGACGACCTCGCCGTGATCTGGTCACCCACCTCGATCGTCTGGATGGCGTTCGGCGTGGTGGCGGGCGTGGTGTTCGGCGTCGCCGGCATCTGGGCGCGGGCCGAGGGATGGCGGCGCGTCGTCGGGACCGCGCTGCCGGCAGCCGTGTTCGTCGAGGAGGCGCTGCGATTCGCGCTGAAGTCGGGATCCTATCCCGGGGCGTGGTGGAACGTGGCGATCGACCTCGGGCTCGCCGTGCTGCTGGTGGTGCTGATCGGCCGGTCCGCCCGGGTGCGGCTGCTGGCCGCCGCGGTGGCGCTGCCGCTGGCCGCGGCGGGCGCGGTCACATTCGCCGCCGTCGCGCGCTGACCCGCCGGCCCGGACGCACGGTCACCGCGCCGGCCCGGCTCAGGGGATCGGCCACTCGTGCACGGGCCGGTTGCTGTGCATCAGGTCGACGTAGTGGCGGACCACCTCGCGCAGTGCCGCCGGCCGGTCCATGTGGTCGGCCGACTCCAGCCGGTGCAGCGTCTCCACCTGCCATGTCGCGCCGTTGCGGCCGGTCAGGCAGCGCTGCTCGATGATGCCGAGCAGTCGGTCCCGCTCCGCCGGGTCCAGGCCCCACCGGTCCAGCCCGTGATGGGCCATCGGCAGCAGCCGGCGCAGCACCAGCTCGGTCACCGGCAGGTAGCCCAGCCCGGGCCAGTACACCTGGGCGTCGATGCCGTGCCGGGCGCAGGCGTGGAAGTTCTCCTCGGCGGCGCTGAACGACATCTGCGACCACAGCGGACGGTCGGACTCGGCGAGCGCCCGTACCAGGCCGAAGTAGAACGCGCCGTTGGCGACCGTGTCCAGCACGGTCGGCCCGGCCGGCAGCACCCGGTTCTCCACCCGCAGGTGCGGCCGGCCCTTGAGCACGTCGTAGACCGGCCGGTTCCACCGGTAGATGGTGCCGTTGTGCAACCGCAGCTCGGCCAGCTTCGGCACGCCGCCGCTGTGCAGCGTGGCCGCCGGGTCCTCCGGGTCGCAGACCGGCAGCAGCGCCGGGAAGTAACGGACGTTCTCCTCGAACAGGTCGAACACCGAGGTGATCCAGCGCTCGCCGAACCACACCCGCGGGCGTACGCCCTGGGCCTTGATCTCCTCCGCCCGGGTGTCGGTGGCCTGCTGGAACAGCGGCACCCGGGTCTCGCGCCACAACTCCCGGCCGAAGAACAGCGGCGAGTTCGCGCCGAGCGCCACCTGGATGCCGGCGACCGCCTGGGCCGCGTTCCAGTAGTCGGCGAACTGCGCCGGGCTGACCTGGAGGTGGAACTGGGTGCTGGTGCACGCCGCCTCCGGCGTGATGGTGTCGGCGCTGGTGGCCAGCCGCTCCACCCCGCTGATCGCGATCGGCAGGTCCTCGCCGCGGGCGGCGAAGATCTGCTCGTTGAGCAGCGCGTACCGGGGGTTCGCCGACAGCGTCTCGGCGGTCAGGTGCTCCGGGCGCAGCGTCGGCAGGATCCCGACCATCACCATGTGCGCGCCGACCGTGCGGGCCTTCTCCTCGGCCGCGTTCAGGCTGGCCCGGACGTGCTCCTCGAACGCCGCCGTGCCGGTGCCGGCGAGCCGTCGCGGCTCGACGTTGATCTCCACGTTGAACTGGCCCAGCTCGGTCTGGAACGCCGGGTCGGCGATCGCCTCCAGCACGTCGGCGTTGCGCATGGCCGGGTCGAAGCCGTCGTCGACCAGGTTCAGCTCGATCTCCAGGCCGGTCATCGGCCGCTCCACGTCGAACCGGGACTCGCGCAGCATCTCGGCGAACACGTCCAGGCACCGCCGGACCTTCTCGCGATAGCGGGCCCGGTCCTCCCGGCTGAAGGTACGTACGCCGACGTCCTCGCCCATGGTCACCACCCTGTCACCGTTGGTTCTCCCCAACCTCGCACGGAGTGGCGGGTCAGGAAAGGCCCGGAGGCCCTTTTCTGTACCCCGTGGCGGCCCCGGTGATCCCCGTCGCGGGGCGGCGGGTTCCGTCCGGGCGGCGCGGCCCCGGCGGATAGCATGGCCGCCGACGGCGAAGGGGAGTGGCTGATGCGCGACGGGTGGATCCGGGCGTTCGTGGTGGCGGCGTTCGCGGAGGCCTGCTCGTGGGCGGCGCTGCTGGCCGGGATGGCGGTCAAGTACGGCCCGCCCGGTGACGAGATCGGCGTGAAGATCTTCGGCCCGATCCACGGCGCGCTGTTCGTGGTCTACGGCCTGCTGGCGCTCGTGGTGGCCCGGCGGCGCCGCTGGACGCTCGTGCAGACCGGGCTGGCCCTGGTCGCCGCCGTGCCGCCGTTCGCCACAGTGCTGTTCGAGCGCTGGGCGAGCCGCCGCGGCCTGCTCGACGCCCCGGCTGTCGCGCCGCGGCCGCTCACTCCCGCCGGTCGCTGACCGCGGCGACGTCCTCCGCGAGGAAACCGGCCAGCACGTCGGTCAGCTCCCGCGGCGCCTCCTCGGCCATGTGGTGCCCGGACGGAACCGACGCGGTCCGTACGTCGTCGGCCCAGTCGCGCCAGATCGCCGCCGGGTCGCCGTACAGGTCGACCATGTCGTCGCGCTCGGACCAGGCGAACAGCACCGGACAGCCGATCCGCCGCCCGGCGGCCCGGTCGGCGTCGTCGGCCGCCCGGTCCGGGCCGAGCCCGGCCCGGTAGTCCTCGCACATGGCGTGCACCGTGGCCGGATCACCGATGGCGCGCCGGTAGTCGGCGTACGCCGCCTCGCCCATCTCCTCCGGTGATCCGCCGTACCAGGCGTCCGGATCGGCGTTGATCACCTGCTCGGCCGGCTTGGCCAGCTGGCCGAGGAAGAACCAGTGCCACCAGCGGGCGGCGAACCGGGCGTCGCAGCGGGCCAGCGCCTCGCCGATCGGCACCCCGTCCAGCACGCCGAGACGGCTCACCCGGTCCGGATGGTCCAGGGCGGTCCGCATGGCCACGTACGCGCCGCGGTCGTGACCGATCACAGCGGCCCGGCGGTGGCCGAGCGCGTCGAGCAGCCCGACCACGTCGGCGGCCATCGCACGTTTCGAGTAGACCGTGTGCTCCGGATCGCTCGGCGGCTTCGACGAGCCGCCGTACCCGCGCAGGTCCGGGCAGATCACCGTGTGCCGCGCGGCCAGCCGCGGCGCCACCCGGTGCCAGGTCGCATGGGTACGCGGGTGCCCGTGCAGCAGCACCACGGGCGGGCCGGAGCCGCCGTGGCGTACGCGCAGGCGGACCGCGCCGACGTCGATCTCGGTGAGCGTGAAACCGGCGAACATGGCCGCAGCGGTGCCCGCCGTCGCCCGGAGGAAAACCTAGGTCAGTGCCGAGCAGGCGGCCACGCCGAGCAGCAGCACGGCGCCCAGCATCGCCTGGAGCAGCAGCGCCGGCCCCAGGTGCGACCAGAGCGTCGCCGTACGCGGGGTGAGCAGCTGACCGGTGGTCAGATTGACGATCCGCTCGATCCGCGGCGGCAGGTCCTCGTCGCGTTGCGGCCGCAGCGTGAGCTGGACGTGGTCGCCGGGGTGCAGCGCGCTCTGCGGCAGGTGGCCGTGCAGCTCGACCTCGACCAGCCGGCCGGTGGCGTCGCGCACCCGGACCGGGGTGACCAGGAACTCCGGCCCCTTCTTCAGTTCCTTGAAGCTGCGCCGGGCCCCGCCGCCGCCACTGCTGAGCAACGCGCGCACCACCTTCAGCAGCAGCCCCACCACCCCCGCGGCGGTCAGCACCGCGACCAGCGCCGGCTGCCCGACCCGGACCTCCCGGGCGTAGCCGTCCATCATCCGGGCCAGACGCCCGGTGACGACGCGTTCCGTCGGGTGGACGACGCGTCGGGTGTACAGCTCCGTGTCCATGTTCACCACCGAGAGTTCCGTTCCGTGCACAGATGGTATCGGCCCTTCGGGTTGAACGACGTGAATGAACACCGGTCACGCCCGGGGAGCGGGCAGGTGAACTCCGCCGGGCCTCGGGTATGCGTGCGGCCGAGCCGGAAAGGGGTCGAGCATGCAGCTGTCCTTCCTGCGCCCGCTCTACGACCGTCCCGGGCCGTGGTGCTCGGTGTACATGGACGCCTCCCGCGACACCCAGGACGCGCGAGCGCAGGTCGACCTGCGCTGGCGGGCCCTCAAGGGCGACCTGCTGGGGCAGGGCGCCGACCCGGTCACCGTCGAGGCGGTGGAGGAGGTCGTGCGCCGGCACCAGCCGATGCCCGGCGACTACGGCATCGCCGTGTTCGCCAGCCGGGGCCGCGTGGTGCTCACCGAGTACCTCTCCGCGCCGCCACTGCGTGACCTGGCGAGCTGGTCGGCGCTGCCGCACACCATGCCGCTCGTGGCTCAGCGCGGCGAGCAGGTGGCCTGGGTGCGGGTGCTTGCCGACCGTACCGGCGCGGACGCCATGGCGGTCAGCGCCGGCGGGGTGCCCCGTCGGGCCCAGGTGCAGGGCGGGCAGAGCCGCCAGCTGCGCCGGGTGCAGCCGGGCGGCTGGTCGCAGTCCCGCTACCAGCGCGCCGCCATGGAGGCGTGGCACCAGAACGCCGGTGACGCCGCGGCGGCCACCGCCGACCTGGCCGAGCGGGTCGGCGCGGACGTCGTCGTGGTGGCCGGGGACGTCCGGGCCACCGGCATGATCGCCGCCCAGCTCCCCACCCGCTGGCAGGACGTGCTGGTGCGCACCGACGCGGGCGCCCGCGACGTGGGCGCCGACGACACGCTGATGGACGACATCACGGTGCAGACCGTCGCCGAGGTCGCCGACCGGCGGATCGCCGCCGCGCTGGACCGCTTCGGCGTCCAGGAGGACGTCGGCGCCGGACTCGACGCCGTGGTCTCCGCGCTGCAACGCAACCAGGTCGACACCATGCTCATCGTGGACGACCCGTCGGCCGACGGCGAGCTGTGGGTGGGCCCCGAGCCGACCGAGATCGCCACCGACCCGGGGCAGCTGGCCGGCATGTCGGTGGCCGACCCCCAGCGGGTACGCGCCGACGCGGCGCTGCTGCGCGCGCTGATCGGCACCGACGCGGACCTCACCGTGCTCGCGCCCGACGAGGCGCCGGAGCTGACCGACGGGGTCGGCGCGGTGCTGCGCTACGTCGACGCGAGCACGCCGGGGCGGGGTAATGGCTGAGCGGATCGTCGCCGACCTGGTGGTCGAACGCCTGCGGGCCTGGCGGGTGCCGCGGGTCTTCGGCTGTCCGGGCGCGGCGATCGCGCCACTCGTGGGCGCGCTCGACGACGCGGGCGGAGACCCGGCCTTCGTCCCCGCCCGGCACGAGGAGACCGCCTCGTACATGGCCACCGGGCACGCGAAGTTCACCGGCGGCGTCGGGGTGTGTCTGGCGACCCAGGGACCCAGTGCGGTGCACCTGCTCAACGGGCTCTACGACGCCAAGCTGGACAGCAAGCCGGTGGTCGCGATCATCGGCGAGGACGTCACCGGCCCGCTCGGCGGCGCGCACGAGGAGATCGGGCTGAGCCGGCTGTTCGGCGACGTGTGCAACCAGTTCGTCCGCTACGGCCGCAGCCCGGAACAGGTGCCCGCGCTGCTGGACCAGGCGTTCCGCACCGCCGCGGCGACCCGCAGCCCGACCTGTGTGGTGCTGCCGCGGGTGTTGCAGGTCACCGCCGTACCGGATCTGGTGCCGCAGACCGCAGGCGTGGTCACCGCGACGCCCGGCGAGCCGCTGGCCCGGGTGCTGCCGCACGACGCCGACCTGGACGCCGCCGCCTCGCTGCTCGGCAACGGGCGGCGGGTGGCGATGCTCGTCGGCCAGGGCGCGCACGGCGCGGCCGAGGAGATCGTCGCGCTCGCCGACCGGCTCGGCGCGGGCGTCGCCACGTCGCTGCTGGGCAAGCCGGTGCTCGACGAGCGGCTGCCGTTCCACACCGGTGTGCTCGGCGAGGTCGGCACGACGGCCGCCGCGCAGCTCATGGGCTCCTGCGACACGCTGCTGATGATCGGCACCAACGATCCGTGGACCGACTGGTTCCCGATGCCCGGACAGGTGCGGACCATCCAGATCGACATCGACGGCCGCCGCATCGGCACCCGCTACCCGGTGGACGTGCCGCTGGTCGGCGACGCCGCCGAGACGCTGCGGGCGCTGCTGACCCGGGTGCCGGAGAATCCCCACCGCCAGTGGCGCGGCATGGTGGAGAAGATGGTGGACCGGTGGCGTGCGGCTGCCGCCGAGCGCACCGCCACGCCCGCCGAGCCGGTCGACCCGCGGCTCGTGCTCCGCGAGCTGTCCACCCGGCTGCCCCGGCACGCCGGTGTGGCCGTCGACGTCGGCTCGGTCGTCTACTGGTACGCCCGGCACCTGGAGCTGCCCCCGGGGGTGCAGGCCCGGCTGTGCGGCACGCTCGGCTCGATGGGCTGCGCGCTGCCGTACGCGGTCGCGGCCAAGCTGGCCCGCCCGGACGAGCCGGTGCTCGCGCTGCTCGGCGACGGCGCGATGCAGCTCAACGGCCTGGCCGAGCTGATCACGGTGGCGCACCACTGGACGGCCTGGCGCGATCCCCGGCTGATCGTGCTGGTGCTGAACAACAGGGACCGGTCCGGCGTCGGCGGCGGCCGGTCACCGGGGGAGCGGCGGCCCGAGGTGCCGTACGCCGGGTGGGCCCGCCTGCTCGGGCTGCACGGCGTCCGGGTGGACCGGCCGGACCTGGTCGGGCCCGCCTGGGACGAGGTGCTCGCGGCCGACCGGCCAGCCGTCCTGGAGGCGGTGGTGGACCCGGCCGTGCCGCTGGACGCGCCCGAACCGGCGCTGGCCGACCTGCGCGGCCTGGTGACCGACGGGGACGCCGCCCGCCGGGTGCGGGAGCGGGTGATCCAGACCGAGGCCATCGCGGCGGACGAGGTCGTTTAGCCGGATCACTCCGGGGCACTGCGACCAGGCACAACCGTCCCGGGAGGTTCCATGTCCGTCGCCGCCGACCGTCGTTACGGCCCCGCCCCGCTTCCCGCGGCGCGCGGGCCGGTCTCCGCCGCACTGCTGGCCGCGCTGCGCGACGCTCCCCGGGAGCTGCCGGCCGGGCTGGGCGCCGCGTTCGACGCGGTGGCCGGGCCGTTGACCGACGAGGATCTCCAGCTCACCCTGTTCCTCTGCTACGAGCTGCACTACCGGGGCTGGTCCGGCGTCGACGAGGCGTGGGAGTGGGAGCCGTCGCTGCTGGCGTTGCGCGCCCGCGCCGAGCGGCCGTTCGAGGCGGCGCTGCGCGAGCTGGCCGGCCCGCCGCCGGCGGTGCTGCCGGCCGCCGTGCCGGGCGCGCTGGCCGACCTGGTGGCCGCCGACGACGGCCCGCCGCTCGCCGCCGCGCTGCAACGCCGCGCCGACCTCGGCCGGTTCCGCGAGTTCGTCATCCACCGGTCGATCTACCACCTGCGCGAGGCCGACCCGCACAGCTGGGCGCTGCCCCGGCTCGGCGGGCCGGCGAAGGCCGCCCTCGTGGAGATCCAGACCGACGAGTACGGCAACGGCCGGCTGGACCGGATGCACGCCGAGTTGTTCCGCACCACGATGGACCGGCTCGGCCTGGACACCGGATACGCCGCCCACCTGGACCGGGTGCCGGCGGTGACGCTGGCGACGAACAACCTGATGTCGCTGTTCGGCCTGCACCGGCGGCTGCGCGGGGCGCTGCTCGGTCACCTGGCCGCGTACGAGATGACCTCGTCGCTGCCGAACCGCCGCTACGGCAACGGACTGCGCCGGCTGGGCTTCGACGCGGTCGCCACCCGCTTCTACGACGAGCACGTCGAGGCCGACGCCGTGCACGAGCAGGTCGCCGCGTACGACATGTGCGGTGGGCTGGTCCGGGCCGAGCCGGCGCTCGCGTCCGACGTGCTGTTCGGGGCCGCCGCCGCGCTGGCGGTGGACGCCCTGTTCGCCGCGCGCCTGCTCGACGCCTGGTCGGCCGGGCAGTCCTCACTGCGCCCGCCCGCCCAGGTCCTCGCCGCAGCCTGACCCCGCTCTTTCCCACGCGATCTTGCAGTTCCGGCCCTCAGGTCGCCCGGTTTGTAAAGTTTGCCGAGTACCCAAGTGCAAGATCGCGGGGGAGGGGCCGCAGGGGGTCAGCCCTCGCGGTCGCTACCGGCGCGGAAGCCCGCCACCTTGTGCGTGCCGTCGCAGAACGGCTTGATCGCGCTCTTGCCACACCGGCACAACGCGACGGTGCCCCGGCGCGTCTCGATCGGCGTGCCCTCGGGTGTGACCAGCGCGAAGTCGCCGCGTACCAGCAGTGGTCCGTCCCGGTACGGGGTGATGGTCGCCGCCGGGGTGCTCTCGTCGTCGGGCATGCGCCGTGCAGTGCCCGTCCCGGTCCGGCCCAAACCCGCACCCGAGCGCCGTTGCGCCCGCGAGGGCGGGCACGCGGCCCGACGGCGTACCTGGGTGCCGCGGGCGGTGCCGCTACCGGGCGGGCCTTGGTCCTGGCCCGTGGGCAGATGCCCCGTTTAGACCCCAGAGGGACGGGAAGCCGGGCCGCGTGGTGAGCGAACGAGTCGAACGGACGCCGGTCAGCGGCGCGGGGCTGCCCGCGGAGCGGGTGGTGGCGGCCGGCAGCGCCGCCCGGGTCCTGGTCGCCGCGACCGCCCGGGCGCTGCGCGGCGACGACTGCGGCGACCTCGGCCGCCCGGGCGCGCTGTCCCGCCTCACCGGCGCGCCCGAGCCGGTACGCCGCGCCGCCGCCGTCCGGGCCGCCGGGCGGGCGGCGCTCACCACCGGCCAGATCGCCGCCGTGGACGCCGAGCGGGTGGCCGGATGGTTCGCCGGACAGTACCCGGACCGGCGCTGGCCCGGGGTGGTGCTCGGCTCGCCGCACGGCGCCGCCGCCCACCTCGCGGCCGCGCTGGGCGTGCCCTGGCTCCCGGCCGGGTTCGAACTGGCGGGCCAGTGGACCCGGGGGGCGGTGGACCGCCCGGACGCCGCGTACGCGCACGGGGCCATGCTGGCCGCCCGGCTGCTCGACGCCAACCCGCGCGTGCACGTACGCCAGGTGCACTGCCCGGCCAGCCGGGGCGCGGCGGTGAGCGCGGCGGTGACGTTCGTGGTGCGCTGGCGCACGTTGCCGCAGGCGTACGCGCGCTTCCTGGCCGACCGGCTGGAACCGGCCGCGCCGGTGCTGTTGCTGCACGACGCCCGCACCTGGCCGGTACGCGACTGCGGCGACGGGCACAGCTTCCAGGCCGGCTCCCCGGCCGGCGGCCTGGACCCGGTCGACTTCCACCCGGACGCCCGCGCGCTGGGCCGGGTGCTGCGCGCGGCCGGCGGTGAGGAGACGCGCTGGACGGCGCCGGAGGTCACGGTGGCTGGCGCGTTCGCCGAACACGGCGTGGAGTCCGGTTTCGAGCACGACGCCCGCTCCTGGGGCGACCGGCACGGGCATCCGCTGCACCGGGTGGTCGTGCCGCAGCCGGACGCGCTGAGCGCGGTCACCGCCGACCTGTACCGGGGCTGGCTGCGGCGGGCCGGCAAGACCGGTAACCGGCTGGTGGTGGAGTGCGGCCGGCTGCTCGACCCGGCGCAGGTGCTGCGGGCCGGCCTGGTGCCCTACTGGTGCGAGAACGCCACCGCGCGCCGGGTCGCGGGCGTGGAGTGGTGGCTGGCCGGCAGCGAGCCGTTCAGTTCGGTGGACGTGCTGCCCGAGCCGCCCGGCCTGCGCTCGCCCGCGTACGCGGGGCTGCCCCAGTGGCTGGCGGTGGCCGGCTTCGGGCACCGCCGGCGGGCCCTGGACCGGGGCGCCGCACGCGGTTACCCGGTCGCCTCGGTACCGACCCGACGTGCCACGGAGGTGTTGCGCAACCAGCCCTGCGACCTGCCCGCGCCGCCGCCGCTGCGGATGGCCGAGGCCCTCACCGCGCTGCGTGACGCGGGCGCGCACCAGGGCCTGCTGGTCTGTTGAACCCGCCGCCGGGACCGCCTGTCCGGCCAACCTGGCGAAACTTCCTCGCGATCCTGCGGTCCGTGATTGAGTACCTACGGAGCGGGAAGACCGCTCGCCGCGAAACGGCCCACGACGCCGTGCGGCGGGCAGCCACCGCTTTCGACGTATCCGTCACGTAACCCAACTTCCTCACCCGGTGCGTGGTCCGACCACGCGCACGACCGGTTACGACCGGGCGGGGGCTCTTCGGCGAGGGGGCGCGGATGTTCGGACAGACCACCACAGCCACACCACCGACCACCGACCGGGGTCTGGAGGACCTGGACGCGGCGGCGCTCGCGTACGCGGCCCGCATCGAGGGCCTGCCACCGGAGCGGCGGCAGGAGGCGCGGGACGACCTGGTCCGGTTCGCGCTGCCGTTCGCCGGCCGGCTCGCCCGCCGCTACCGCGGGCGCGGTGAGCCGCTGGAGGACCTTGAGCAGGTGGCCCGTCTCGGCCTGGTCAACGCCGTCGACAGGTACGACCCGGAACGCGGTTCGTTCACCGCGTACGCGGCGATCACCATCGTCGGCGAGATCAAGCGGCACTTCCGCGACCGCACCTGGGGCGTCCACGTCCCGCGCCGGCTGCGGGACCTGATCCTCGAGGTGGGACAGGCGACGGCGACACTGACCAGTGAGCTGTCCCGCGCCCCCACCGTGGCCGAGCTGTCCGCCCGGCTGGAGACGCCGGAGGAGGAGATCCTCGCCGCGCTGGAGTCGGCCGCCGGCTACAGCCCGGCCTCGCTCAACGCGCCGGTGGGCGGGGAGAGCTCGGCCGAGTTCGGCGACCTGGTCGGCGAGTCCGACCACGCGCTGGAGTCGGTGGACGACCGGGTCACTGTCAGCGGCCTGCTGCACCGGCTGCCCTGGCGGGAGCGCCGGATCCTGGCGATGCGCTTCTACGGCAACCAGACCCAGGCGGAGATCGCGGCCCGGTTCGGCATCTCGCAGATGCACGTGTCCCGGCTGCTGTCGCGGGCGCTGACCTGGCTGCGCCAGGCGATGCTCGCCGACGCGCCGCCGCCCTGGCAGAACGGCACGGCCGAGGCCGAGCCGGGCAAGGCGCGGATCTCGGTGAAGCAGAACGGCGACCGGGTGGTCGTCGAGGTCGGCGGCGAGGTGGACCGGGCCGGCGCGGACCAGTTGCGCCGGGCCGTGCTCCAGGCGGTCACCGGGCAACCCCGCGAGGTGGTGGTCGACCTGGTCGGCGCCGGTGGCTTCGACGCCGGCGGGATCGCCGCGCTGATGGCCGGCCGGGAGGCCGCCGCGCGTACCGGTGTGCCGCTGCGGCTGACCCGGGTGCAGCCGGCGGTGCGCCGCTCGCTGACCGCGGCCGGACTGCCCGCCGCCGACTGACCGGCCGGCACGTACCGCGCCGGCTCCCCATCACGGGGAGCCGGCGCGCGACGTACGACGAGAGGGCCGGCACCGCCCGGCGCCCGCCCTCGTCCGGGTCTCAGTTCTCCGGGGTGTCCCCGTGCCCGCGCGGGTGCCGCCACCTGTCGTTGGGCTGGTCGGCGCGCTCGGCGTTGAGTACGCTGCCCTCCGGCTCGTCGGTCTCCTCGAAGCTGGGCCGGCGCACCTCCTCCGGCTCCGGCACCTCCACCGGCCGCGCCCCGGACTGCGGCGCCGGCTGGTAGTCCCCCGCCTCCTGGGCGCCGTACGCGCCGCCGGCCGACGGCGACTCCGGCACGTGCCGCTCGTAGTGCAGCTCCTCGCGGAACGACTGCGGCGGCTTGGTGGTGCGCTGCGGCAGGTCGCGGCCCAGGTCGGAGACGAGCGGGCCGTACTTGAGGTCGAATGCCGGCCGCTCGGAACGGATGCGTGGCATCCGGTCGAAGTTGCGCAGCGGCGGCGGGCAGGGCGTGGCCCACTCCAGCGAGTTGCCGAAGCCCCACGGGTCGTCCACCGTGACCATCGCGCCGTACCGCCACGACTTCCAGATGTTCCAGATCACGAACAGAGTGGACGCGCCGAGCACGAACGACCCGATGCTGGAGATCGTGTTCAGTGTGGTGAAGCCGTCGCCGGGCAGGTAGTCGGCGTACCGGCGGGGCATGCCCTCGCTGCCCAGCCAGTGCTGCACCAGGAAGGTGGCGTGGAAGCCGACGAACATGGTCCAGAAGTGCATCTTGCCCAGCCGCTCGTCGAGCAGCCGCCCGGTCATCTTCGGGAACCAGAAGTAGAGGCCGCCGAACGCGGCGAACACGATGGTGCCGAACATGACGTAGTGGAAGTGCGCCACCACGAAGTACGTGTCGGTGACGTGGAAGTCGACCGGCGGGCTGGCCAGCAGCACCCCGGTCAGGCCGCCGAGCAGGAACGTGACCAGGAAGCCGATGGCGAACAGCATCGGCGTCTCGAACGTGAGCTGTCCCTTCCACATGGTGCCGATCCAGTTGAAGAACTTCACCCCCGTGGGCACCGCGATCAGGTAGCTCAGGATGCTGAAGAACGGCAGCAGCACCTGCCCGGTGGCGAACATGTGGTGCGCCCAGACCGTCATGGACAGCACGGTGATGGCGATGGTGGCCAGCACCAGGCCGGTGTAGCCGAAGATCGGCTTGCGGGAGAACACCGGAATGATCTCGGTGATGATGCCGAAGAACGGCAGCGCGACGATGTACACCTCGGGGTGGCCGAAGAACCAGAACAGGTGCTGCCAGAGCATCGGCCCGGCGGTCGTCGGGTCGTAGACGTGCGAGTGCAGGATCCGGTCCGACGCGAGCGCCATCAGCGCGGCGGCCAGCAGCGGGAACACGAAGATCACCAGGACACTGGTGAGCAGCGCGTTCCAGGTGAAGATCGGCATCCGGAACATGGTCATGCCCGGTGCGCGCAGCGTCACGATCGTGGTGATCACGTTGACCGCGCCGAGGATCGTGCCCAGGCCGGACACGGCCAGGCCGACGACCCACAGGTTCCCGCCGACGCCGGGGGAGTGTGGCGCGGTGCTCAGCGGCGTGTACGCGGTCCAGCCGAAGTCCGCCGCGCCGCCCGGGGTGGCGAACCCGCCCACGACCATCAGCGCGCCCAGGAAGTAGAGCCAGTACGCGAACGCGTTCAGCCGGGGGAACGCCACGTCGGCGGCGCCGATCTGCAGCGGCACCAGATAGTTGGCGAACCCGAAGAACAGCGGGGTGGCGAACAACAGCAGCATGATCGTGCCGTGCATGGTGAACATCTGGTTGTACTGCTCGGGGGAGACGAGCTGCATCCCCGGCCGGGCCAGCTCCACCCGGATGACCATCGCCAGGACCCCGCCGACGATGAAGTATCCGAACGACGTGACCAGGTAGAGCAGGCCGATCTGTTTGGCGTCGGTGGTCCGCAGCAGCCGCCACAGCGCGTTGCCCTTCACCGCCTCCCGAACGGGCCCGGGGAACCCCCCGAACCGGGCCGGCGCGAGAATCGCGGGCCCCCGGTCTCGTGCCGGTTCCGTGACTACCCGCTTGGGCATGGCATCTCACCCCGTGTGACGACAGACAGGACGGGCGGGCGTACCCGGCCCTCTGCCCATGTAACCAGGCGAGAGCGGAGAATTCGGTCAGTTCGCCGGGAGCATGGCCCAGACGACCTTGCCGGCGCCGACCGGAGTGCTGCCCCAGCGCTGGGTCAGCTCGCGCACCAACATCAGCCCGCGGCCGCCCTCGGCACGCGGATCGTGGCTGCTCACGGCGCGGGCGTCGACCGGGCTGCCGTCCATCACCGCAACCCGCAGGTAAGGCCGGCGCAGCGTCAGCGTCACGTGCATCGGGGTGCCGGCGTGCCGCACCACGTTGCCGACCAGCTCGGTGAGCACCAGCGACGCCGGGCCGGCCAGCTCCGGCACGTTCCACCTGCCGCACGCCTCCGTGACCAGCTCCCGGGCCCGCCGGCAGGCGCTGGCGACCGGCTCCAGCCGGGCCCGCAGCCGGGGCGCAGCCTCCGCCCCGGCCAGCGCCGTCGCCTCGGCGCAGTCCCGGCGCACCGGCACCACCCGGCAGGCGGTGGTCTCGTTCAACCAGGCCGCCGTCTCGGCGCAGGGAGCGGCGAGCACCATCGGGACCGCGGGCCAGTCGGCGGCGCGCCGCGCGGCGGCGGCGAAGACGGACAGTGCCAGCGGCTCGCCGACCTCGATCTCCTCCAGGTCGACCACCAGAGCGTCCGGCTGCGCGGCGAGGCAGCTGTCGAGTACCTCGTGCACCGCGCGCATCGTGCCCAGGTCGAGTGCACCGGCCAGCCGTACGACAGTGACCGGCGACTCGTCGCGGACCTCGCACCTGATCCGGGTCACCATCGCCGCCTCGTTTCCTTCTCGTCGCGGAGGGTCGCCCGGCCGGGGGCGATCGCCGCCGTCCCGCAACCGGAGGACTACGGACGTACCCGGGCCCCGGACCGGCGAAACCGGGCGCCGGGGCCGCCGGGGCACAGGTCAGCGGCGGTCCCCCCGCCGCGCCGCGACCAGCCCCAGCGCCAGCATGGCGGCGCCCAGCAGCAGGTGCAGCCACGAGTCGGCGCGGTTGACCGCGAGCGCGTTTGCCGCGTCGCGCCTGTCGACCGCCAGACCGAAGAGCCACAGCGCCAGATAGACCGCACCGGCACCGACGAGGAACGCGCGGGCGCCGGCGGCGGTACGGGCCAGCACCAGCCCGGCCAGGCCGAGCACCAGGTGCACCAGGTTGTGCACCGCCGAGACCTGGAACACGCCGAACAGCCGGGCGCCGGAGCCCGGCCCGGCGAAGCGCAGATCCGCGAAGTCGCTGGTGACACCCGGCACGAAGCCCAGCGCGCCGAGCAGCAGCAGGAGCACGGCGAACCCCGAGGCGATCCGGCGTACCGGCGCCCGCCCGTCGGCCGGGTTGCGTCGCGCCCGGGAGTGCGCCATCGAGTTCGTCACGCCGGCCTCCTCGCCACCGCGGGAAGCGCCGGTTTCCCGCGCCCGGCGGGGGCAAACGCCGGCCCGGCCGCGCGGGCCGGCCGGCCGGTGACGCTCAGGCGGGCTGCAACGGTTTCGTCACACCCGCCCGGACCCGGTCGTACAGCTCCACGTACCGCTGTGCCATCCGGGCCGGGGTGAACCGCCGGGCCGCCTCCCGCCGGCACTCGGCCGGCTCCAGCCCGCCCGCGGCGAGCACCAGGTCACCCAGCTCCTGCTCGTCGCCGGTGAGCAGGCCGGTACGGCCGTGTTCGATCAGCTCCGGCAGGCAGCCCCGGCCGGTGGACACCACCGGCGTGCCGAGCGACAGCGACTCGACCACCGCCGTGCCGCCCGGCTCCTCCCAGCGCAGCGGGAACAGCGACGCCCGCGCCGAGGCGACCAGGTCGTCGCGCTCCCGCCCGGCCACCGTGCCGACCCAGCGCACCCGGTCGCCGTCGACGTACGGCGCGACCTGGTCGTAGAAGAAGCGGACGTCCGGGTTCTGCCGGGCCTCGTCGCCGGCCGCGGCCAGATCCTCCGGCCGGTGGTACGGGCCGACCGGCCCGGCCAGCACCAGCCGGAACCCGGCCTCCTGCGCCAGCCGGGCGCCCAGGTCCTGCCCCTTGCCCGGGTTGATCCGGCCGAGGATCACCACGTGGTCACCCTTGGTCACCGGCGCGTGCCGGTCCGCGTCGACCGCGAGCGGGGTGGACAGGTGCACGTGCCCCACCGAGTGCGCGCGCAGCGCCTCCGGAGCGCGCGCCAGCTGCGACGCGGACACGCCGTTGACCCGTACCCGGTCGCCGCCGTCGAGGGTGCCGTACAGCTCCGGGTGCTTGGCCAGATCCCAGTGCAGCGTGTGCAGCACCGGCGGGCCGTCCGGGCCCATCGCGGCGAGCGTGGCCAGCCCGACCGCCTCCACGTGGTCGTGCACCAGATCGATGTCGTCGCGGGCGTGCAGCGCCCGCACCACCCCGGCCAGGTGCGCCTGGGAGACGCCGCAGACCTGGTTGTACGGCCGCTGCAACGCGTGGAACTGGCCGTCCGGGAAGACCGCGATCCGCTCGTCAACCGGCAGCGTGCTGCTCTCCACCGAGGCCAGCACCACCCGTACGCCCAGTCGGCGCAGTTCCGGCACCAGCGTGGCGATCACGTTCTCGATGCCGCCGTAGCCCGGCGGCGGCACGGACAGCCACGGCCCGGCGTTCATCAGCACGGTGAGCGTCATGCGCTGTCCTCTCCGACGTTCTGGCCGGTCACGCCGCCGCCACCCGGCGGCGGGGAAGGCGGTGCCGCATCTGCGCCAGCGGCGGGCGTTCCTGCACCGACACGTCGTTGACCACGATCTCGCGGTCCAGGTTGGGCAGCGCCTCCGAGCCGCCCCGGCGGAACTGGGTCAGCAGCGCGCTCGGCGCCACCCCCGGCGCCGCCCACCCGCGTCGTTGCAGCCGCGACCAGGCGGTCAGCATGATCTGCGCGGACATCCGGCCCAGCGCGGCGGTGTCCTGGTGCCGGTGCTTTCGCTCACCCAGGTCGACCTGGGCCAGCGCGTCCAGCCCGACCAGCTCCAGCAGGTCGATCAGCATGGCCGTCTCGACGCCGTACCCGGTGACGAACGGCACCCGTTCCAGCACCTCGCGGCGGCCGGCGTACTCGCCCGCCAGCGGTTGCACGAACCCGGCCAGCTCCGGCCAGAACAGGTTCAGCAGCGGCCGGGCCATCAGCTCCGTCACCCGTCCGCCACCGTCGGGCTCCACACTCGTCGCACCGACCAGCGGCCGGTGGTAGAAGCCCTTCACGAACTCCACGCCCGGATCCGTCAGCAGCGGCCCGAGCAGCCCGGTCACGAAGTGCGGCCGGAACTCACGCAGGTCGGCGTCGACGAACGCGACAACGTCCCCCTCGGCCGCGGCGAGCCCGGCCCAGAGCGCGTCGCCCTTGCCGGCCAGCCGGGGCAGCCCCCGCGTCATCGCGTCCTGGCTGACCACCTCGGCGCCGGCCGCGCGCGCCACCTGCGCGGTTCGGTCGGTGGACCGGGAGTCCACCACGATCAACTCGTCCACGAGCGGTACGCGGTCCATCAGGTGTTCCCGGACGGTCGACACGATCGCGCCGACAGTCGCCTCCTCGTTGCGGGCCGGCAGCACCACGCTGACCCGGCTCGCGCCCTTGGCCCGTACCAGTCGCCGCGCCGGCCAGTCGTCGGCGGTGCTGGTGCGGTACGTGGCCCACGCCTCCACCACAGGTGAGACGGTCGAATCTGATTCCCGCACGGGCACCCCTCATTAGTGGTGGAATCGCGAACCATGGTTTTCCCAGTCCCGCGTCCGCGCTAACCGGATCTTGCCCAACATCCTGATCACCAGGTGCGTACCGGGCGGTTCCGGGCGGATGAACGTTGCGTTGCGCACGTGCGCGGCGTTTGGCGCGCAGCCACCGGGGGGAGTGGTGACCGCAGTCTTCCAGTCATGGCGAGAGGGTTTCGGATGCGTACCTGCCGGGTGGGACTGGTCGGAGCCGGTGGGGTGGCGCAACGTCACGCCCGGGTGCTCGCGGGCTTCGAGGACGTGGAGCTGCTCGGCGTGACCGACGTCGCGCCGGACGCGGCCGGGGCGCTCGCCGGCACGTACGGCGGCCGGGTGTTCCGCGACGTGGACGAGCTGCTCGCGGCCGGCCCGGACGCGGTGTACGTGTGCGTGCCGCCGTTCGCGCACGGCCCGGTCGAGGAGGCGGTGGTCGCCGCTCGCGTGCCGATGTTCGTGGAGAAGCCGGTGGCGCTGGACCTGGAGACCGCCGAGCGCATCGCCGCGCTGGTGCAGCAGCGGGGGCTGCTGACCGGCGTCGGGCACCACTGGCGCTACCTGCACGTGGTGGAGGAGGCCCGTCAACTGCTCGCCGGCCGTCCGGTGCGGATGGTCAACGGCGCCTGGTTGGACAAGGTGCCGCCGGTGGCCTGGTGGGCGCGGCGGGACCGCTCCGGCGGTCCGGTGGTCGAGCAGGCCGCGCACGTGCTGGACCTGGTCCGGCTGCTGGCCGGCGAGGCGGTCGAGGTGACCGCGTATGGCGACGGCGACCCGCCGCCCGTCGACGGCGCCGACATCGACTCGGTGACCGCCGCCACGTTGCGCTTCGGCTCCGGCGCGGTCGGCACGCTCGCCGCGTCCTGCGTGCTCGGCTGGAAGCACCGGGCGGGTCTGGAGATCCTCGCCGACGGGCTGGCGCTGTGGCTGACCGAGGACGGCCTGACCGTGCGCGACGGCGACGGCGAGCGGCACCTGCCCGCCGACCCGGACGGCGCGCGGGTCGCCGTCGACCGGGCGTTCGTCGACGCCGTGTGCGGCCTCGGCGACGACGTCCGGGTGCCGTACGCCGAGGCGCTGCGCACCCACCGGCTCGCGCTCGCGGTGGCCGAGTCGGCGCGTACCGGTCGGCCGGTGGCGCTGCCGACCGGGCCGGCGTCCCGGCTCACCGCGCCGGTCGCGGACGCGGAGGTGGGCGTCGATGCGTGACCGGGTGGTGGTGGTCGGCGGCCCCGGCCGGGTCGAGCTGGCCGAACTGGACGCGCCGGAGCTGCGCGAGGGCACCTTCCGGGTGGAGACGCTCTACAGCGGCGTGTCCGCCGGCACCGAACTGAGCTTCGTCAAGGGCACCAACCCCTACCTGCACGTCACCTGGGACGCCGCGCTCGGGCTGTTCCGGCCCGGCGAGGCGAGCACGCCGTACCCGGTGACCCGGCTCGGCTACATGCAGGTCGGCCGCGTGGTGGCCAGCCGGACCCCGGCCGTCGCGGTGGGCGAGGTCGGCGCCATGACGTACGGCCACCGCAGTGGCTGGGTGGCCGACCCGCTCACCGAACGGTTCGTGCCGCTGCCCGACGACCTGGACCCGATGCTCGGCGTGTACGTCGCGCACATGGGCCCGATCTGCGCCAACGGGCTGCTGCACGCCGCCGCCGACCTGTGCGGCGGCGACGTGCGCACGCTCGGCGACGGCGTACGCGGGCGCCGGGTCGCGGTGGTGGGCGGCGGCGTGGTGGCGCTGCTGACCGCCCTGTTCGCCCGCCGGCACGGCGCCGCCTCGGTGGTCGTGGTCGACCCGACGCCGGCGCGGCGGCAGGTCGCCGAGGCGCTCGGCCTGGACACGCTCGACCCGGACGCGGACGACCCGGCGGTGGTGCTCAAGACGCGGTGGAACCACGCCGCCGGGGACCGGGGCGCCGACGTGGTGTTCCAGTGCCGGGGGCAGGACTGGGCGTTGCAGCTCGCGCTGCGCCTGCTGCGCCCGCAGGGCACGGTGATCGACCTGGCGTTCTACCAGGCCGGCGCGGACGCGGTCCGGCTCGGCGAGGAGTTCCACCACAACGGGCTGTCGCTGCGCTGCGCGCAGATCGGCCGGGTGCCGCGCGGGCTGGCTCCCACCTGGGACCGGGAGCGGCTGTCGGCGGAGACGATCGAGCTGCTGCGCCAGTTCGGGGACGTGATCCGCAAGCACCTGATCTCGGCCGTGGTCCCCCTGGACGAGGCCCCCACCCTGCTGACCGACCTGGCCGACCGCCGCCGCGCCGAGCTGCAGGTGGTCCTCACCCCCTGACGACCCCCGCCCGAACGCGTCGATCATGAGGTTGACGGCGACAAATCGGACACAGAATCCGGTCAACCTCATGATCGACGGAAGCGGGCGGGAGGCGCGCGCGGAGGCGGGCGGGAGGCGCGCGGCGGGCGGGGGCCACAATCGGCTCCGGTTCGCGTACCGTTGCCGCTCATGGGTGTGTCGCAACGGTTGAAGACCAGGTTCCGCCGGTTCCTCCAGCGCCCGGGGACGACTGTCGACCTGGCGCCGCTGGAGAAGCTGCTGCCGGCGATCGAGGCGCGCGAGGCGGACCTGGAGCAGCTCTCCGACGCCGAGCTGACCGAGGCCGCCGGACAGGCGTCGGGGTACGAGGAGATCTGCGCGGTCGGCCGCGAGGCGGCCCGGCGCGGGCTCGACCAGCGCCCCTACGACGTGCAGCTGCTCGGCGCGATGGCGCTGCTGTCCGGCAAGGTCGCCGAGATGGCCACCGGTGAGGGCAAGACGCTCACCGCCACCGTCGCCGCGTACGGGCACGTCCGGCTGGGCAACGGCCCGGTGCACGTGCTCACCGTCAACGACTACCTGGCCCGCCGCGACGCCGAGTGGATGACCCCCGTCTACGATCTGCTCGGGCTGACCGTCGGCTGGGTCAACGAGGCGTCCACCCCCGACGAGCGGCGCGCCGCGTACGCCTGCGACGTCACCTACGTGTCGGTCAGCGAGGCCGGCTTCGACTTCCTACGCGACCAGCTCGTCACCGACCTGGCCGACCGGGTGCAGCCGCCGCTGAAGACCGCGATCGTGGACGAGGCCGACTCGATCCTGATCGACGAGGCCCGGGTGCCGATGGTGCTGGCCGGCGCCGTCGGCGGCGAGCAGGATCCGGTGCACGCGGCCGCCGCACTGGTGCGCGGGCTGCGCAAGGGCAAGCACTACACAGTCGCCGAGGACGGCCGCAGCGTGGCCTTCACCTCGGTCGGCCTGGCCACCGTCGAGGCCAAGCTCGGCGGCATCGACCTGTACGACGCCGAGCACGTCGGGCAGCTCTCCGCGGTGAACGTGGCGCTGCACGCGCACGCCCTGCTGCACCGGGACGTGGACTACATCGTCCGGGACGACTCGGTCGAGCTGATCGACGAGATGCGCGGCCGGGTCGCCCAGCGCCGCCGCTGGCCGGACGGGCTCCAGGCCGCCGTGGAGGCGAAGGAGGGGCTGGACGCCACCGCCGAGGGCGAGGTGCTGGGCACGATCACCGTGCAGGCGTACATCGCGCTCTACCCGACGGTCTGCGGCATGACCGCTACCGCGGTGCTCGTCGGCGACCAGCTCCGCGAGTTCTTCGGCCTCGAGGTCGCGGTGATCCCGCCGAACACCCCGTGCGTCCGCGAGGACGAGCCGGATCGGATCTACGCCACCCGCGCCGAGAAGGAGGAGGCGCTGGTCGACGAGATCACGCGCTGCCACGAGGCGGGGCGGCCGGTGCTGGTCGGCACGCTCGACGTCAAGGAGTCCGAGGGACTGGCCGCCGCGCTCAACGCGGCCGGGGTGTCGTGCGTGGTGCTCAACGCCAAGAACGACGACGAGGAGGCCGGCATCATCGCGGAGGCCGGCGCGTACGGCGCGGTGACGGTCTCCACCCAGATGGCCGGCCGGGGCGTGGACATCCGGCTGGGCGGCAGCGACCAGGCCGACCGGGACCGGGTGGCGGAGCTGGGCGGCCTGTACGTGATCGGCAGCGGCCGGCACGACAGCCGCCGGGTCGACGACCAGCTGCGCGGCCGGGCCGGCCGGCAGGGCGACCCGGGCGGGTCGGTGTTCTTCGTCAGCCTGGAGGACGACCTGGTGGTCCGGCACGCCGGCGACACCGTGCCGGCCTCGCCCCGGATGAACGCCGACGGCCTGGTCACCGACCCGCAGGTCGACTACGCGGTCGAGCACGCCCAGCGGGTCGCCGAGGGCGTCAACCACGAGATCCACCGCAACACGTGGCGCTACAGCCAGGTGATCGAGCAGCAGCGCAAGGCGCTCGCCGAGCGCCGGGAGCGGCTGCTGACCAGCGACATCGCCGCGCTGATGCTGCTGGAGCGGGTGCCGGAGAAGGCCGGCGAGATGGACGAGGACCTGCTCGCCGACGTGGCCCGCAAGATCGCCCTCTACCACCTGGACCGGCTCTGGGCCGACCACCTGGCCGAGCTGTCCGAGGTCCGTGAGGGCGTGCACCTGCGGGCGCTGGGCCGGCTCGACCCGCTCGACGAGTTCCACCGCAGCGCGGTGCCGGCGTTCAACGCGCTGGTGCCCGAGATCGAGACGCGGACCGTGGCCACGTTCGAGGAGACCGAGTTCGACGAGGGCTGGGAGCCGGACTCGTCGAAGCTGGTGCGGCCGAGCGCCACCTGGACGTACCTGGTGCACGACAACCCGTTCGGCTCGGAGCTGGACCGGCTGATCGCCTCGGTGGGCCGGCGGCTCATCTCCGGGTCGCGCTGATCCGTGCGCAAGGGCCCCTCCCGGTGGCACCGAGAGGGGCCTTTTTGCGCGGTTTCGCCCCCGGTCTGCGAGGGTAGTAGGCCGGGGCCCGGCCACAGGAGGGACGGACATGGGACAGGCAACGGTGCCGGACGGGGAGACCGCGTGGACGGGGGAGGCCCCGGCCCGGTGAACCTCGACACGCGCCAACCCATGATCGACAACCTCGGCGTGCTGGAGACGGCCGCGCTGCTGCGCGAGCTGACCGCCGGCCTGATCGGCGTGGCCCGGTTCGACGAGGCGCTCGACCGCCTGGTCCGCATCGCCCGCGACGCCGTGCCGGGCGTGGACTGCTGCGGCTTCACAGTGCTGCGCGCCGGTGAGCCCGCCGGGGTGGCCGCCTCCGACCCGGACCGGGCCGAGCTGGACGACCTGCGGCACGGCCCGGACACGCCGGCGATGACAGCGATCCGCCGCCGGGAGATGATCATCGCGGGCGGGCTGTCCGGCGAGACGCGCTGGCCGGCCTGGAGCGAGCGGGCCCGCACGCTGGGCGTGCACGGGGTGATCTCCGCGCCGGTCGACGTGGACGAGCAGGTCATCGGCGCGATCAACCTGTACGCCGGGTCGCCCGACGCGCTCACCCCTCGGCACCAGCTCACCGCGATGCTGCTCGCCGAGCACGCCGGGCTCCTGCTGGCCGCCGCGCGCGACCGCGAGCGGGCCGCCAGCCGGGCCGGTGAGATGGACGACTCGCTGCTGGCCGAGGGGGTGATCGGGCAGGCCGTCGGTGTGATCATGACGCAGCGCGGTTGTCCCGCCCCGGAGGCGCTGCGGGTGCTGCGCAGCGCCGCCTCCTCGTTGGACATCCCGCTGCGCGAGGTGGCCGAGCGGCTCGTACTGACCGTCTCCCGGCCCCGGGACAACTGAACGACAGTCGTTTCGCCTCGCGGCGCCTCGGGTAGCACTCTGGACTGGTGAGCTGCGCCGACCTGGGGAGGAAGCGATGCAGAGCCGGCTGCGGGTGCAGGGGCATCCCATCCAACCGATGCTTGTCACGTTCCCGTTCGGCCTGTTCGTCTGTGCCGCGGTCTTCGACCTGGCCGACGTGGCGGGCGGTCCGGCGTTCCTCGGTGAGGTGGGCTACTGGACCGCGGTGGCCGCGCTCGTCGCCGCCGGGCTCACCACAGTCGCCGGTCTGGTCGACCTGTGGGACGTCCGCGCCGGGCGCACCAGCCGTACCGTCCTGACGTTCAACCTCGTCAACGCCGTGATGGCGGCGCTGTTCCTGCTGTCCTGCCTGATCCGGGCGAGCGCGCCGCAGCGGGGCGCGACGGGCGTCCTGCTCGCCGCCGAACTCGTCGCCCTCGCGGTCGGCGCGGTCGGCGTGGCCCTGGGCGCGCGACTCATGCAGCAGTTCGACCGGTCCACCGAGCCGACCGGTTTCGAGCCGGTCGGCGGTGTGCCCGCCGGGTCCACCGTCGAGATCGCCCGCCCGCGCCCGTTCTGACCCGCCGGCACCGCGAGCGCCGTCCGCCGCGCGCACCGGCGGCTGCGCCGAAATGCGTTGCCGCGGCCGCCACCGGGCGGCAGGCTCGCGGGCATGGTCCGCACGTTCTCCGAACTCGTGGCCGAGGCCGACGCGGCGCCGGTCGAGGGCTGGGGCTTCGGCTGGCTGCGCGGCCGGGCCACCGAGGAGCGCCCGCCCTGGGGGTACGCGCGCCTGGTCGGCGACCGGATGGCCGCCGTCAGAGCGGCGCTGGACGTCGACACCGGCGGGGGAGAGGTGCTCGCCAAGGTGCCCGTGCCGCCGCCGCTGCTGGTCGCCACCGAGGCGTGGCCGCCGAACGTGCCGGTGGCCCGGCGTAACCTTCGCCCGCTCGGCGCGACAGTGGTGCGGGTGGCCGACCGGCCGCCGCTGCCGTTCCGGGACGCCGCCTTCGACCTGGTCGTGAGCCGTCATCCGGTGCACACCTGGTGGGACGAGGTGGCCCGGGTGCTGCGCCCCGGCGGCACCTACCTGTCCCAGCAGATCGGCCCCGGCACGGTACGGGAGCTGAGCGAGGCGATCCTCGGGCCGCTGCCGCCGCCGGAGCACCGCCACCCGGAGGTGGCAGTCGCCGACGCGCAGGCCGCCGGGCTCACCGTCGTCGACCTGCGCGAGGCCACGCTGCGTACCGTCTTCCACGACATCGGCGCGGTGGTCTGGTTCCTGCGCAAGGTGGTCTGGACGGTGCCCGGCTTCACCGTCGGCCGCTACACCGACGAGCTGCGCCGCCTCGACGAGCGGATCCGCGCCGAGGGACCGTTCGTCGCGTACGCCCGCCGTTTCCTCATCGAGGCGCGCCGGGGCTGACCGGGCCGGGCCGGTGCGCCGCGGCGTGGTGCGCGGCCAGCACGTCGCCGCCGAAGTCACCGGCCGGTCGGCGCAGGACGGTGTGCGCGTGGTTGCCGTCGTCGGTGGTGTTGTCGTACTCGATCAGCAGGTCGTCGCCCTGAACCCGGTAGTAGTGCCGCCGGCCCGGCTCGACCGGGCCGGCCCAGGCGAAGTGCAGCTCGCCGCCGTCGAGCCGGTCGGCCTCCCGGGCCGCCAGCTCCGGCGGCAGCCGGTCCAGGTAGAGCGCGACGAGCCGGTCGAGCAGCGCCCGGCCGGTCGGCCGCAGCCGCCCCCGGGGTACGCCGAGCGGGTCGAGCCGGTCCGGTGCGGTGGCCCGGGTGGCGCTGATGATGTCGGCGGGCGCCTCCCCGGCGATGATCGCGGCGGACCGGCCGCCCGGTCCGAGCGCGTCGAGCAGCTCACGGGCCAGATCCTCCTCGGGGCCCAGCGGCCGGGAGACCGGGCGCCCGGCGTGCCGGACGGTGGCCGGGTTGGCGCCGAGGAAGACCGGCGCGGGGGAGACCCGGTCGTCGGCGACGGTCATGCTCACCGACAGGTGGTGCCCCTCGAACCGCCAGGCCCAGTCGTCGTCGCGGGCCGGGTCGCCGAAGACCGCCACCCAGTAGTCGCCGCTGTGCCGGCCGCGCCGCCAGTCCTCGGCCCGGTCCAGCACCTCCTCGAGAGCCATCACGGCCATGGCCTGCGCGTACGCGGCCGGGCTGAGGGCGGTGGCGAGCAGCCGGTGCGCGGCCTTGCGGGCGTCGACGTCCAGGCCGGCGAGCGTGACGCCGGGCCGGGGCCGGGGCCGGTACTCCAGCCACCGCCGGGCCGGTTCGTCGTCGAAGGCGTGCCGGGCGGCGTGGCGGGCCGGCTCGTCCAGCGCCGCCAGGAACGCCGCCGCCGCCGTGCGCATCTGCTCGGGTACGGGATCCTCCACCGTCCCTGTATACCGCCCGCCGCTCACGCGCGTCCGAGGAGCGCCAGCATGTCGGGCAGCTCGAAGAACCGTGCCGTCTCGGCCGCGGACGGGCCGCCGTGGTCCGGGTCGGCGCCGGCGTCGAGCAGCGCGCGGACCGCCGCCTCCTGGCGCCGGAACACCGCCGCGGCGAGCGCGGTCTGTCCCCTGTCGTTCACCCGGGCCGGGTCGGCGCCCCGGGCGAGCAGCGCGGCCACCGTGTCCGGATGGGCGTGGTAGGCGGCGAGGATCAGCAGGGTGTCGCCCTTGGCGTTGGTGAGGTTGACCGGCAGCCCGGCG
Organism: Micromonospora sp. WMMB482; assembly: GCF_019038635.1. Classification (NCBI taxonomy): domain Bacteria; kingdom Bacillati; phylum Actinomycetota; class Actinomycetes; order Micromonosporales; family Micromonosporaceae; genus Micromonospora; species Micromonospora sp. WMMB482. The sequence continues at coordinate 5,340,018 of NZ_JAHOPD010000020.1, forward strand.
TCCACGTTGGCCGCCAGCTCCTCGGTCGCGCCGGCCCGGGCCAGGTCGAACATCCGGTGGGCGAAGGCGATGGTCTCGTCGTCGAGTTCGTCGGGCATCCGCCCAGGCTATGGCGTCGTGGCCGGATACGCCTGGTAGCTTGCGCAGCCGGGTACGGGAGGCGCGCGCATGGACGAACGGGTGTGGGCAACGCGGCGGTGGACGGCGCGGCCGACGCGGGCTGGCTGCTGGGCCACTTCAAGCCGGCTGGGGACGTGCGGCACAGCACCGACGTCGAGGTGAAGTGGGGCGTGCACCCGGCGGGGGAGACCCGGTCCCGGTGGGCCACCGGCGAGCGGCGCACCGCCCTGCTGGTGCTGATCAGCGGCGCTTTCCGGATCGAGTTGCCGGACCGGACGGTGGTGCTGCGCGAGCCGGGTGACTACGTGGTGTGGGGGCGGGGCGTGGACCATTCCTGGTACGCCGAGCGGGCGTCCACGGTGCTCACCGTCCGCTGGCCGTCGGTGCCGGGCTACCGGGTGGATCCGCCGGTGCGGCGGTGAGTGCGGTCAGTCGTCTCAGCAACTGGTATCACCTGCTGAACAACAGGCTCGCGGTCGCGCGCACCGTCGACGTGCACGTCCGCCGCCTGCGAGCCAGGTCCGGGCCGGACACGCCGCTGGTGACCACCGTGTACGCCGTGGGCTGCCGCCTCGCCGACGACGCCGCGATCGTCGTGGACCACGACGCCTGACCTCGGCGGACCGGCGCGCGGCGCACCCGGTCCCGGCGTGCGCCACGTTCACGTTCCCGGCTGATCCGCCATTGTGAACCCCCGGGGAGACCCCCCGTACCATCTCGAATCGGTGCTCTGCTGTAATCAACGGGCCTCGCACGCAGAGCGAGCGCACGGCTGCGATGTGTTCGTCAAATGTCACATTCATGCAACGCAGCCGCCCCTTGACCCTCGCAGAGACGCCGGGAAGCATCGATGAAGCGGCGTCCCGGGCCGTGGGGAGATACCCGGACCAGCCCAAGGAGGACCATGTCGGTCAGCCCCGCCTCGTCGCGCGCCGGATGGCATACGTCCCAACCCGCGGTCCCCGGACGTCCCCCCGGCGGCCAGCGCCGTCCCGCCAACACCGCCGCCGCGCCGATGCTCACCGTCACCCTCACCATCCCCCTCGCCTGCGAGGAGTCGCTCACCCCGGCCGCCCGCCGGCTTCTCGACGCCGCCCGCGAGATGCTCGAACGCGGCGACGCGACGGTCAGCGCGGGCACCGTCCCGGCCGAGCGCCGGCCCGACGCCGTCCCGGCCGGCCGCGCTCCGGCCCGCCCGCTCGCCCCGACCATCCCGGCCCTGCACATCCTCGCGTCGTCCCGGTCGGTGCTGCGGGACGGCGAGCCGCTGCCGCTGACCCGCCTGGAGTTCGACCTGCTGCTGCACCTGGTCGCCCACCCGCGCCGGGTGTTCACCCGGCTGCAGCTGCTCAACGCGGTCTGGGGGTACGAGCACGCCGGCGTCCGCACCGTCGACGTGCACGTGCGCCGGCTGCGCGGAAAGGTCGGTGTGGACGTCCCGCTCGTCACCACCGTCTACGGCGTCGGCTACCGGCTCGCCGACGACGCCCGGGTCACCATCGACCGCACTGGCTGACCACCGGGGCCACCACCAGACGACCGCCGCCGGACGGAGCCCCGACCGCCCGGAGGAGATCAGGTGGTGACCCGCCCGCCCGCGCGGCACGATGGTCCGATGCGCGTGCGCCCGATCAGTCCCGACCTGCTCGTCACCGAGCTGGCCGCGCGTCTGGCCCGCACCGGGACGCCCGGCCGGCTGCGGGTCGCCGTGGACGGCCCGCCCGCCGCCGCGCTGGACACGCTGGCCGAAGCGCTGGTCGACCCGCTGCGCGCCGCCGGCCGGCCGGTGCTGCACGTCCGCGCCGACGACTTCCTCCGTCCCGCCTCGGTACGCCTGGAGCACGGCCGCACCAACCTGGACGCGTACTACGAGGGCTGGCTCGACGAGCCGGGGCTGCGCCGCGAGGTGCTCGACCCGGCCGGCCCGGACGGCTCCGGCCGGCTGCTGCCGTCGCTGTGGGACGCCGGCGCCGACCGGGCCAGCCGAGCCGCGTACGTGGACCTGCCCCCCGGCGGGGTGGTCCTGGTCAGCGGCGCGCTGCTGCTCGGCGGCGCGCTGCCGTTCGACGTCACCGTCCACCTCGTGCTCTCCCCGGCGGCGCTGGCGCGGCGCACCGAGCCCGCGCTGCGGTGGACCCTGCCCGCCTTCGCCCGCTACTCCGGCGAGGTCGACCCCGCGTCCTTCGCCGACGTGGTGGTCCGGGCCGACGACCCGCGCCGTCCGGCGCTCGTCGAAGCCGCCTGACCAGGGGTTCCGGACTCACCGGAAACACTCAGGAAACAGCCGGTTTGACCCGCCGAGGGCGGGGGTAATCGCCCGGCTCACAGAGCACGGGTGATCTCGTCGCCCGCGCATCCACAGTCGGACCGGGTCCGGGGCGCTGGCCGCCCCGGACCGGTATGAGGACGTAGGAAAGGCAGGCAGCGATGCTCGTCCACGACACGACAGCCACGGGCCGCTCCCAGGCGGAGGTCGACCAGATCCGGCAGTCCCTGCGGTCGCGGTACGACGAGCTGACCGCCGAGTACGAGCAGACCATGGCGCAGAGCCAGGTGCTGCGGCTGGTCGAGGTCGGCGACACCGCCGGCGACGACCAGGCCGACAGCGGCACCAAGACCGCCGAGCGGGACACCGCGCAGTCGCTGCTGCGGACCATCCTGGACCGGCGGGCGCAGTTCGAGCACGCGCTGACCCGCCTGGACGAGGGCACCTACGGCTTCTGCGAGGGCTGCACCGCGCCCATCCCGGTGGAGCGGCTGGAGATCTTCCCCTCCGCCACCTCGTGCGTGGCCTGCAAGCAGACCCGGGAGCGGCGGGCGGCCTGACGCCGTTCCGGTTGCCGGTCGGCCCTCCGACGCGGTGGACTGTCCCCATGGGTGAGATCAAGGTGGGCACCGCCTCGTGGACCGACCGGACCCTGCTCGACTCCGGCTGGTACCCGGCGAGCGCCGACACGCCGGAGAAGCGGCTGTCCTACTACGCCCGCCAGTTCCCGCTGGTCGAGGTGGACGCCACCTACTACTCGCCACCGGCCGAGCGGACGGCCCGGCTGTGGGCCGAACGCACCCCGGCCGGGTTCACGTTCAACGTCAAGGCGTTCAGCCTGCTGACCGGCCACCCCACCCGCGTCTCCGCGCTCTACAAGGACCTGCGCCCGGAGACGGACAAGCGCAACGTCTACCCGGACGACCTGCCGGCGCAGGCGTACGAGGAGGTCTGGACCCGGTTCCTGTCCGCCCTCGACCCGCTCGTCGAGGCCGGCAAGCTGGGCGCGCTGCTGTTCCAGTTCCCGCCCTGGTTCACCATCAAGCGGGCCAACAAGCAGTACCTGCTGGAGGTGCAGCGGCGGTGCGCTCCGCTGCGCCCGGTCGTCGAGTTCCGGCACGCCTCCTGGTTCGACGGCGACAACGCCGAGGAGACGCTCGGGTTCCTGCGCGAGCACGAGCTGCCGTTCGTCTGCGTGGACATGCCGCAGGGACACAAGTCGTCCATCCCCCCGGTGCTGGCGGCCACGGCGGACCTCGCGGTGGTCCGGTTCCACGGGCACAGCGACAAGTGGACCAGCAAGGACATCCACGAGAAGTTCGGCTACGACTACTCCAAGCGGGAGTTGCGCGACTGGGCGCCGAAGCTGCGCGAGCTGGCCGGCCAGGCCGGGCAGACGCACGTGCTGATGAACAACTGCTACCAGGACTACGCGCAGCGCAACGCCACCACACTCGCCGGCCTGCTGGACGCCTGAGCGTCTCACCCGGTGCGGGTGAGGCCCGCTCACCCGCCCCCGCCGCAGCATGGAGTGTGGGCGCCGGCTCGGGCGCCGCGACGAGGAGGTGGGTCATGACGGTACGGGTGGTGGCGGACCGGCGCCGCGGTGGCGTACTGCACGTGGTCGGCAGCTCCGAGGCGCCACGGCGGGGCGAACGGCCCGGCCGGTTCAGCCCGACCCGGTTGTGGCGGGGCCCCAGCGGTCCGCCGCGCCGCGCCGACGACCGACGCTGGGAGACCGAAGCACGGGGGTGAGCCCGATGGCCGAACAGCTGTTGTCCGCGTTCGAGTCCTCGCTGGACAAGACGAACGTGATCCTCAAGGAGATCGAGTCCGCGTACGGCTGGCCGAAGGAACAGCGTAACCAGTCCTACGCCGCGCTGCGTACCGTCCTGCACCTGCTGCGGGACCGGCTGCCGGTGCAGGAGAGCGCCGAGTTCGCACAGCAGTTGCCGGTGCTGGTGCGCGGGATCTACTTCGACGGCTGGCAGCCGGAGAACGTGCCGATCAAGCTCAACCGCGACGACTTCCTGTACGAGGTGCGCCAGGGCTTCCCGTACGACGTCGAGGGCGGCGCGCAGCGGGTGGTGCAGGTCGTGCTGGACACGCTGCGCCGGCACGTCACCCAGGGCGAGTGGGAGGATGTGAAGGCCACCATGCCACGTGACCTGCGTCAGATGATTCCCTGATCCGGCACCGGACCGGCCCGTCCCGCCCCCTCGGCGGGGCGGGCCGCGGGCGTCCGCGACACCGGCCGCCCGGCCCGCCGGGCCAGCCCGGCGAACGCGACCGCGTCGGCGATCGCCGCGCCGCCCGGGTCGTTGTTGAAGTAGACGTACGCGGGCTCGCCGTCGCCGAACGCCTCGGCGAGCCGGCGCACCCAGCCGGCCAGCGCGGCCCGCCCGTACCGTGGCCACTGCCGTGCTCGGCCCTCGTGCAGCCGCAGGTAGCCGAAGTCGGTGGTGCGCCACAGCGGGGTGACCGGCCGGCTGAGCCGGTCGGCCCAGACCAGCGCCGCCCGGTGCCGTTCCAGCACGCGGCGGGTGTCGTCGGTCCACCACGACCGGTGGCGGGGCTCCACCGCCACCCGCACGCCGGCGGGGAACCGGCGCAGCACGCCGGCCAGCGCGTCCGGGTCGGCCCGCAGCGTCGGCGGGAGCTGCACCAGCACCGGCCCGAGCCGGTCACCCAGCCCGGACGCCCGGTCCAGGAACCGGGCAACCGGCTCGGCCGGGTCGCGCAGCCGCTTCACGTGGGTCAGGTAGCGGCTCATCTTCACCGCCACGCAGAAGTCGCCGGGCGTACGCTCCCGCCACGCGGAGAACGTGTCCCGCTCGGGCAGCCGGTAGAACGCGTTGTTCACCTCGACCGTGGCGAACCGTGCGGCGAAGTGCTCCAGCCAGCGGCGCTGCGGCAGCCCGGCCGGGTAGAACCGCTCCCGCCAGTCCCGGTACTGCCAGCCCGACGTGCCGACCAGGAACATCGCCGCGCCCTACTGGAGGTTGATCAGGAAGACCTCGAACGCGGCGCCGAACCGGGCGCCGAGCCGGCTGCCGGCCGGCCGGGCCATGCCCTCCAGGAACTCCTCGGCGTCGAAGCCGCCGTCGCCGAGCCCGCTCAGGTACGCCCCGTGCGCCCGCAGCGACGCCACGCCCCGGTCGAACGTGTCGGTCACGTCCACCCCGTGCCGGGCCACCGGCGACCCGGCCGCCCACACCTCCCGCACCCGCGACCACGGCTGCGTGTCGTCGGTGAGCTGCTCCGGGAAGATCCACCGGTTGCCGGCGTCGCGGACGGCGTCCAGCGTGGCCCGGCCACAGGCGATGTGGTCGGCCTGGTTCAGCGCGTACGCGCCGTCCCAGGTCTCCCGGAAGTTGTTGGTCAGCACCACGTCCGGCCGGTGCCGGCGCACCACCTCGGCGATCGCCCGGCGCAGCGGCACACCGTACTCCAGCAGCCCGTCGGGCAGGCCGAGGAACTCGACGGCGGACACCCCGACCACCGCGGCGGAGGCGCGCTGCTCCTCCTCGCGTACCACCCGGGCGCGCTCCGGCGGCATCCCGTCGATGCCCGCCTCGCCGCTGGTGAGCAGGCAGTAGACGACCTCCTTGCCCTGCCCGGTCCAGCGCGCCACCGCGGCGGCGGCGCCGAACTCCAGGTCGTCGGGGTGGGCCACCACGGCCAGCGCCCGCTGCCAGTCCTCGGTCAGCGGGGTGAGCGGCTCCGGCTGCGTCACGTGCGCCTCCTCGCGTCTCGTCCTCCCGTCATCCTGGCATCCACCAGTCCCGGCCGCTTGCCCCGCGAACCGTCCGTACGACGGCGTCCGGGCGTCTACGGTGTGGTTAGAGAAGATCGGGCGTGGGGTACCACCCGCTGCACACGGACCCCGGCACCACGCGGGGCGGCACACCGAGGGAGCACCCATGGCATTGAACGACGACGACATCCAGAGCAGCGGCGGCAGCGGCCTGGAGGGCCCGGCTGACGGCGGTGCGACCCCGGGTCAGCACGACGGTGGCGCGGACGGCGGCGCGGAGGGCCCGGCTGACGGCGGTGCGACCCCGGGTCAGCACGACGGTGGCGCGGACGGCGGCGCGGAGGGCCCGGCTGACGGCGGTGCGACCCCGGGTCAGCACGACGGTGGCGCGGACGGCGGCGCGGAGGGCCCGGCTGACGGCGGTGCGACCCCGGGTCAGCACGACGGTGGCGCGGACGGCAGCGCCGAGGGGCCGGCCGACGGCGGCGCGACCCCCGGTCAGCACGACGGCGGCGCCGACGGCAGCGCCTGACACATGAGCACCACGCACGTCGACCCGCCGGGTGGCCACGGCCGCCCGGCGGTTCCGTTCGCCGCGACCGAGGCGCTGGCCCGGTGCGTGGCGGTGGAGCCGGCCAAGTTCGCCGCCGACCACTGGGGGCGTAGCCCGCTGCTGTCCCGCGCCGCCGAACTGCCCAACCCGGACGGCTTCGCCGACCTGCTCAGCCCTGCCGACGCCGACGAGCTGCTCAGCCGCCGCGGCCTGCGTACCCCGTTCCTGCGGGTCGCGAAGGACGGCCAGCTGGTGCCGGCGGCGCGCTACACCGGCGGTGGTGGCGCGGGCGCCGAGATCGGCGACCAGGTCCTCGACGAGAAGGTGCTGGCGCTGTACGCCGACGGCGCGACGCTGGTGCTGCAGGGCCTGCACCGCACCTGGCCGGCGATCGTCGGCTTCGCCCGCGACCTGGGCACCGCGCTGGCCCAGCCGTTGCAGGTGAACGCCTACCTGACCCCGGCCGGCAGCCAGGGCTTCGCCACCCACTACGACACCCACGACGTGTTCGTGCTCCAGGTGGACGGGCGCAAGCACTGGCGGATCCACCCGCCGGTGCTGGCTGACCCGCTGGAGCGCCAGCCCTGGGGCGGCCGGGCCGACGAGGTCTCCGCGACCGCCGAGGGCCGGCCCGAGCTGGACGTGGTGCTCGAACCGGGCGACGCGCTCTACCTGCCGCGCGGCTGGCTGCACAGCGCACAGGCCCAGGAGTCCAGCTCGCTGCACCTGACCGTGGGCATCCGGGCGCTGACCCGGTACGCCGTGGTCGAGGAACTGCTCGCGCTCGCCGCCGAGGACGCACGGCTGCGCGCGAGCCTGCCGTTCGGGCTCGACCTGGCCGACCCGGACGCGATCGAGCCGGAGCTGACCGAGACCGTCGAGGCGTTGCGCGACTGGCTGCTGCGGGCCGATCCGGCTGCGGTGGCCGGCCGGCTGCGTGCCCGGGTCTGGCCGGCCTCCCGCCCGGCGCCGATCCGGCCGCTGGCCCAGGCGCAGGCACTGGCCCGGCTGACAGCGGACAGCGAGGTCGCGGTGCGCGGGGGCCTGCGCTGGCAGCTCGCCCCGGCCGCCGACGGACGGGTCACGCTGCGCGTGCCCGACCGGACGCTCACCCTGCCCGGCACCTGCGAGGCGGCGCTGCGCGCGCTGCTCACCGGCGAGGTGACGAGGGTCGGCGACCTGCCCGGCCTGGACGACGACGCCGACCGCCTGACCCTGACCCGCCGCCTCCTGAAGGAGGCGGTCCTGACCCCCGCCTGACCTGCGCGATCATGAGGTTGACCGGCTGCGCTACGGCGTGTCGCGCCGCCAACCTCATGATCGACGCCGGGGGAGCCGGCGGGCGGGAGGGCGGCGGTCAGCGGGTGTAGGTCACGGTCAGCAGAAGCAGGGTCGTGACCAGGCCGGAGGCGGCCACCAGGATCATCGGGCGCGGGGTCAGGACCGCGTGGCGGCGGTCGGCCAGCAGCCGGGCCGGCGCCAGCCCGATCACCGGGCCGAGCAGCGTCACCACCAGCGCCAGCACCGGCAGGCCCACCGCCAGGTCACCGCTCGAACCGGCGGCGAGCGCCCGCGCCCCCACCCCCAGCGCGTACGCCACCAGCGCCCCGCCGATGCCGCACGCGACCAGCAGCGGGTTCACCGAGCCGGGCAGCTCGCCCGGCGCGCCGGTGCGCTCCAGCAGCTCCCGGACCGCCCGCAGCAGCGGAACCGGGTCACCGGCGGTGCCGCGCACCGGGCCGGGCGGGTCACCCAGCCGCCGGGCGCCCGTGCCGAGCCGGGCCCGCAGCTGCGCCCACAGGTGCGTGACCTCGCCGTCGACGCGCTCCACCAGCCGGTACGCCTCGGCCACCTCCGCCTCGGCCTGCCGCACCTGCTCGGCCGCCTCGGCGACCGCCCGGTCGGCGGCGGCCACCTGCTGGGCGTACCAGGTGTGCGCCTCGGCCCGCTGGGCGGACACCCGGGCGGTCAGCTCGGCGAGCCGGCGGATCTGCGCGTCGTACGTCTCACTGGCAACCGGTTCGTTCATCGGGAGGGACCATAAGGGATGATCACCTGTCCGGTGCGGTGCACCGCCCGGTCGAAGTAGAGACCGCGCCACGGCCGCGGATACCAGTCCGGCCCGCCACTGCCCGGATACAGCGACGAGCCCAGCTCACCGCCCTGCACGTCCAGCGCCACCCAGGCGCCGATCTGATCCGTGCGCGCGCCCGCGCCGCCCAGGTCGACCCGCATCCGGGCCACCCCACGCCACCACGCCAGCACGTGCGTACGCCGTTCCGGCCCGTCGTGCAGGATCCGGCGCAACTGCTCCAGCCCGGTGCGCGTACCGGCCTTGCCGGCGAGCGCCGCGGCGGCCGCGTCCACCGCGTACAGCAGCAGGAAGTGCGGGGTACGCGCCGCACCCGGCGCGCCGAGTCCGTCACCTGCCTCGGCCATCAGCTCCGGCACCGTCTCCTCGTCGTACCAGGAGGCGTCGCCGGCCAGGTCCTCGTACAGGGCACGGGCGGCCGGGTCGGCGTCCGGGTCCAGGCAGGCGATGGAGAACCGGGCGGTGCCGGGCCGGTACTGCCGGGCCAGCGACCGTGCGGCGGCGTCGAGCACCGCGCACGCCTCGTCCACCCGGGTGCCCAGCACCGCCAGGTTGCGGCCGGGAGCGCGGGGCAGCCGCAGCGCCGCCGAGCGGGACTGCACGTCGATGATCTCGCCGAGCAGCGCCACCGGGCTGCGTGGCATGCCCTGCTCCGGCGCGGTCAGGGCGCGGAAGTCCGGTGCGTCGGCCAGCCTGGGGATCGCGTCGCCGTCGAACAGCCGGGCCGGCGCGGCGTCCTGCGGGCGCATCCGCCACAGCCGGTGCTGAAGCTCGCTCCACGTCTCCCAGTCGCTCGCCGACGGGATCCGGGCCACCTCGTTCCCCTCGGCCAGGCCCGACTCGGCGTTGATCACCGCGTGGTGGCGGGGCAGTGACTGCGCCGCGTCGTTGCGCTCGGCCAGGATGCGCAGCGCCTTCGGCAGCGCGATCCGCAGCGTGAACTGGGCGACGAGCGCGGGCCGCCCCCACAGCGCCTCGATGCCGCGCACGTCCTGCGAGGCCAGCACCAGGTGGATGCCCTGCGACCGGCCCCGCCGGGCCAGGTCCTCCAGCAGGTCGGCCGCCTCCCGGGCGACCACGTCCCGGCCGGCGAGCAGCGCCTGGAACTCGTCGACCACCGCGACGATGCGCGGCCAGTGCCCGTCCGGGTCCACCGCGCGCAGCTCGGCCAGCTTGGTGACCTCGTGCTTCTTCGCCGCGTCGGCGCGCCGGCGCAGCTCCTCGGCGAGGAAGCGCAGCAGCGCCAGCCCGAACTCCCGGTCGGTGTTGACGTTGATGCCGACCAGCCGCATGTGCGGCAGCCAGCTCGGGTCGCGCCGGCCCTGCGCGAACCGGGCGAAGGACACGCCCTCCTTGAAGTCCAGCAGATAGAACTCCAGCTCGGCGGGGGAGTAGCGGGCGGCGAGCGCGCCGATCCAGGCGAAGATCAGATTCGTCTTGCCGGTGCCGGACGGGCCGCCGATCAACGCGTGCGGCGGGTAGTCGCCGAGCGTGAGCAGCACCTGCCGCCCGTGCGGGCCCTCGCCGACCGGCGCGCTGAGCCCGTGCGCCGAGTCCTCCCGCCAGTACTCCTCCGGCGGCGGGAGCAGGTCGGTGAACGGGGTCGGCGGCGGGCCGGCGGCCACCCGGGAGGCGACGGTGCGGCACGTCTCGGTGACCAGGGCGGGCGGGGGCGGCGCGTCGAGCACCACCGGCAGCCCGGCCACCCGGGCGTCGTCCGGCTCCACTGTGATCCGGGTGACGGTCGGGTCGTCGGGCAGCTCGATGCCGCGCACCACCAGGTGCACGCCGCAGGCCGCTCCGGTGCGTACCACCCGGTCGAGCTGGCCGCGCTCGTGCCGGGACAGCTCGTCGCCGCCGAGCAGCACCGCCACCCGCCACGGCTCCGGGCGGCGTCCGGTGGCGGCGGCCAGCTCACGCAGCGAGCCGTGCTCACCGGCGAGCACAGTGGCGTTGATCCGGCGGATCTGCTCCACCAGGTCGTCGAGCAGCCGGCCCAGTCCGCCCGGCCCGACGAACGTGAGCAGCCCGGCCGTGCCGAGCGGCGCGAACCCGGCCAGGCCGCCGCCCAGGTGCTCCGGGTCGTACCCGTACAGCCGCACCGCGCCCGGGTCGGCCCGCCCGACCGAGCGCAGCAGCAGCGCGGGCACCACGGCGGCGAGCCCGTCCCGGTCGCCGCCGGCCAGGTGCGCGTGCCCGGAGTCCAGGAGCGGGACCAGCGCCGGCACCGGTTCGGCGCCGTCGAGGCGTACCGTGCCGACGCGCAACGCGCCGGGCGGCTCGGACCGGCCGGCGGGCGTGGCCTGCCAGCGGTCCCAGGGCTCGGACGCCGCGCCCGGCGCCTCCCGCTGTGCCGCGGCGGCGGCCCGGCGGGCCAGCTCCGCGAGGCGGGTGGTGTGCCGGGCGTCGATCTCGGCCAGGCGCCGGTCGCGGGCGGCGCCCACCCGGGCGGGCACGGCGGCGGCGGCCTTGCGGGTACGGGTCAGCCGGTCGCGCCCGGCGGCCAGCTCGGCCTCGGCGGCGGTGAGCCGGGTACGGGTGGCGCCGAGGGCCTCGGAGAGCATCCCCCGGACCCGCGTCGCCAGTCGAGCGCGGACGTCAGCCACGGGACGGCTCCCGTTCGTCGGTGTCCTTGGGCAGGTCCCGGCCGAGCCGGTCGAGCAGTACGCCGGTGAGCACGCCCGCGGTGACCGCCGGGTCGGCCGCGTGCGGCTGCTCGGCGTCGTCGTCGCGGCGCGGCGGGGGCATCCGGCACACCCGGGTCAGCAGCGTGTCCAGCACCGGGCGCGGCAGCCCGGGCAACAGGTCGCGGACCCGGGAGTCCAGCGCGCCGCGCAGCCGGGGCAGGTCGTCCGCACGGGGCGGATGACCGAGCAGCTCACCGGCCAGCTCGCGCAGCAGCGGCGGGGTGATCGCGGCCAGCCCCAGCCCCACGTCGGCGTGCGCCCGGCGCAGCTCGCGGTGCAGCCGGTCCCGGTCGCCGGAGCGGATCCCGGCGACCACCCGGCGCAGCAGCTCGTGGGAGTCCTCGACGCGCTCGTCCGGCTCGTCCGGGGCCCCCTCCCGGCCGCCGGTCAGCTCCGCCACCCGCACCGCCCACCAGCGCCGCACCGCCGGCTGCTCGCCCGGCTCGGCGGCCGGGCCTTCCGCCGGCGGCTCCTCGCCGCGGGGCGTGTCGTGCCGGGGCGGCCGTTCGCCCGGCGGCGCCGGCCGCGCGCCGTCGGGGGCCAGCCCGATGGCGGCCAGGTACGCGGTGAGCTGCTCCTGCGCCACGCGCAGCGCGTAGCCGGCGGTCTCGGCGTGCTCGGTGGCCGAGGACAGCTCCGGCACCCCCATCGGGTCGGACGACTCCTGGCGCACCCAGCGTAGCCGCTCCTGCGCCTGGCCGAGCTTCTCCAGCGCGGCGGCGAGCTGGGCCAGCGGCAGTTCCTCGGCGGCGGCGCGCACCTGCGCGCCGATGTCCTCGACGATGGACACGGCCGGGCCTCAGAGCGTCGCGACGTAGAGCTGTGCCTGCTCCACCGCGACCAGTGTCGCGGCCAGGCACTCCTCCAGCTCCTGGCCCGCCTGTGTCAGCGAGGCCTGGGCCGCCTCGACCGTCTCGTGGCCGCTGCCCTCCAGCGCTCCGGCCAGCGTCTGCTGCGCCTCGGCCAGCTTCTCGCCGGCTGCCTGCACCGCTGTCTGGCCGTCACCGATCTGCTGGAGAGCGACATCGATGGCGGCCTTCAGCTCGGCGACGCTCGCCACGGGGACCTCCTGGGGGCGGAAGAGATCTCCATTACAACCCATGGCGGCGGGTGGGCGAACATCCACCCTCGCGGCGTTGCGGCCCCGGTGTCCGGTTCCGCCCCTGACGTGCGCGAAGACCGCGCCGCTGGTCCCGTCGGCGGATTCCTCGGTCCCGCCGGCGGGACCGGGTGACCTAACGGACCAGCCAGCGCGGGCCGCGTACCTCCGCGCCCAGCGCGGTCACCCGCTCGCGCAACCCCCGGTCGGCGGTGACCACGACCCGCCGCCGATCCGGCGCGGCGGCGACCAGCTCGACCATCGTGTCGTCGCCGGAGCCGGGCGCGGAGACCACCTCCACACCGGGTGCGGCCAGCACGTGCCGGGCCGCGCCCTCCACCACCAGCACCACCTGCACCGGTGGCGGCAGCTCCGGCGGCAGGCCCGCCTCCCCGAGGGGCGCCAGCGCGTCGCGCAGCCGGACCGCCGCGCCGGCCCGGTCCCGCCACCAGCCGTCCGGGCGCGAGCCCACCACGTTCGCGCCGTCCACGATCAGCAGCGGTCTGCTCTCCATGCTCCCAGCCTGCCATCCGGTCGCGTTTGTCGCGCCGACCGCCGGGTAGCCACCGCCGACCGTGCCGCGCGTGCCGGGTGCCGGTCGTGCCGACTGACTGCGGAGGACGAGATGATGGGACCGGGTGACTTCGGCAACGACCCCTGGGACGAGTTCCTGGCCCGATACTTCGGCCGGGGCGAGGGGGGACGCCGGCCGGCGCACCGGGTCGACATCACGCGCCTGATGACCGCCGACGCCCGGGAGATGCTCGCCGACGCGGCCCGCCGTGCCGCCCAGAAGCACAGCAACGACCTGGACACCGACCACCTGCTCTGGGCGGCGTTGCAGCGCGAGCCGTTGCGTGACCTGGTCCGCCGGGCCGGCGCCGACCCGGAGTCGCTGCTAGGCGCGCTGGGCGGGCCGGGTGAGGGCGCGCCGCGGGGCGAGGTGCCGCCGAACCTGTCGCTGACCCCGGCCGCGAAGCGGGCGCTGCTGGACGCGCACCAGCTGTCCCGCGCGATGGGCGCCAACTACATCGGCCCCGAGCACATCCTGATGGCGTTGCCGCTGAACCCCGAGTCGCCGGCCGGCCGGATGCTCGCCGCCGGCCGGATCCAGCCCGAGTCGCTGCAGGCGGCCAGCGCCGAGCGCGGCGCGTCCAACGCCCCGCGCCCGGACCGGGGCACCCCGACGCTCGACCAGTACGGCCAGGACCTCACCGAGCTGGCCCGGATGGACCAGATCGACCCGGTGATCGGCCGGACCGACGAGATCGAGCAGGCCGTGGAGATCCTGTCCCGGCGGACCAAGAACAACCCGGTGCTGATCGGTGAGGCGGGTGTCGGCAAGACCGCGATCGTGGAGGGCCTGGCCGAGCGGATCTGCGACGGCGACGTGCCGCAGACGCTGATCGGCAAGCGGGTGATCCAGCTCGACCTGTCCGGCCTGGTCGCCGGCACCCGCTACCGGGGCGACTTCGAGGAGCGCCTGAAGAAGGTGATCGACGAGATCCGCGCCCACCGCGAGGAGCTGATCATCTTCCTGGACGAGATCCACACGCTGGTCGGCGCGGGCGGCGCCGGCAGCGAGGGCGGAATGGACGCGTCCAACATGCTCAAGCCCGCCCTGGCACGCGGCGAGCTGCGGGTGATCGGCGCGACCACGCTCGACGAGTACCGGCGCAGCATCGAGAAGGACGCGGCGCTGGCCCGCCGGTTCCAGCCGGTGCTGGTGCCCGAGCCGACGGTCGACGACACCATCTCGATCCTGCGCGGCCTGCGCGACCGGTACGAGGCGCACCACCAGGTCCGGTTCACCGACGAGGCGCTGGTCGCCGCGGCTGAGCTGTCCGACCGGTACGTCACCGACCGGTTCCTGCCGGACAAGGCGATCGACCTGATCGACCAGGCCGGCGCCCGGGTGCGGCTGCGCACCCGTACTCCCGCAGAGGACGTGCGCGAGCTGGAGCAGCAGCTCGACGAGACGCGCCGGGACAAGGAGCAGGCGGTCTCCGACGAGCAGTACGAGCGGGCCTCCGCGCTGCGTGACCGGCTCGCCGAACTGGAGGACCAGGTCCGCCGCGCCCGCGGCGACGAGGGCCCCAACCACGTGCCCGAGGTGGGGCCGACGGAGATCGCCGAGGTGGTCTCCCGGGCCACCGGCATCCCGGTCACCCAGCTCACCGAGGAGGAACGCGACCGGCTGCTGCGCTTGGAGGGGCACCTGCACGAGAAGGTGATCGGGCAGGACGACGCGGTCGGCGCCGTCGCCGAGGCGGTACGCCGGTCCCGTACCGGACTGGCCGACCCGAACCGGCCGATGGGCAGCTTCCTGTTCCTCGGCCCCACCGGCGTCGGCAAGACGGAGCTGGCCCGCGCGCTGGCCGAGGCGCTGTTCGGCGAGGCCGACCGGATGGTCCGGGTGGACATGAGCGAGTTCCAGGAGCGGCACACGGTCAGCCGGCTGGTCGGCGCCCCGCCCGGGTACGTCGGCTACGAGGAGGCCGGTCAGCTCACCGAGGCGGTCCGCCGCCGCCCGTACGCGGTGGTGCTGCTGGACGAGATCGAGAAGGCGCACCCGGACGTGTTCAACATCCTGCTCCAGGTGCTCGACGACGGGCGGCTCACCGACAGCCAGGGCCGGACCGTGAACTTCAAGAACACCGTCCTGATCATGACCAGCAACCTCGGCTCGGAGCTGATCACCGGCACCCAGCGCACCGTCGGCTTCGCCACCGGCGCCCCCGGCGAGCAGGAGAGCGACGAGCTGCGGGAGCGGCTGATGCGCCGCCTCCAGGAGAACTTCCGCCCGGAGTTCCTCAACCGCATCGACGAGGTGATCATCTTCCAGCGGCTGGAGGCCGAGCAGCTGCGCCAGATCACCGGCCTGCTGCTGGAGGAGACCCGCCGCCGCATGCACGCCCAGGACATCCAGGTCGACTTCAGCACCGCCGGCGTCGACTGGCTCGCCGAGCACGGCTACCAGCCCGAGTTCGGCGCCCGCCCGCTGCGCCGCGTGATCCAGCGCGAGGTCGACAACCGGCTGTCCCGGATGCTGCTGGAGCACGAGGTCTCACCGGGGCAGAAGGTCACCGTCGACACCCGCGACGACAAGCTCGTCTTCGACGTCGCCGCCGGTGAGCGGGGCTACGCGCCGGCCACCACGTCCCATCCCCGATGACCGGTCCGTCCCGGCCGGGACGGACCACTGCGTCAGCGAAGGACCGGAGGGGGACATGACCGAACCCGAGGAATCCCGCGACGACACGGGGGCCGGCGAACCGATCGAGGCGGCCCCGACGGCGAACCCGTCCCGGGTCCGGGTGCCGCCGGAGGGCCTGCAGCAGCACACACCCAACGAGGGCGAGCCGGCACCCGGGCCGCCGCCGGGAGAGGAGGCGTGATGGTACGCGAGGCGCGACTCGACCCCGAGGTCGAGGTGATCTGGGACGACTTCCACGCCGAGGTGAACGTGCCCTCCGAGACGCTGCGGCAGTGGCTGCTGACCCGCGGCTCGGGGGAGGAGGCGTTCGGGCCGGGCCCGGACCTGGACCTGCCCGAGCCCGGCCGGCAGATCCTCGCCGTGCTGCGTAAGCGCAAGGTGGACCTCACACCGGAGGACATCGAGGTGATGCGGGAGGCGATCAGCCGGATCCGGGAGCTGACCGCGCAGCGGCCACGCCGGGGCAACGCCGACGACGAGTGGCGGCACGCCCTGCTCGACCTCGGGCACGACGTGCTCGTCGAACGCTGAGCCGGTACGGCGGCGCCCGGGCGGACCACCCGCCCGGGCGCCGCCCGCTACTCCGACTCCAGGCTGGGCAGCCGCAGCCCGGCCGCGTCCGCCGCGGCCTGCCGGTCGGCCCGGGCGCGTTCCTCGCGGCTGAGCAGGTTGGCGTACTCGGTCACGTCGGCCGGACCCGGCACCTCCGGCAACCGGCGCAGGAACGCCTCCACCTCGGCCGAGGCGGTGGTGTGCGCGGTGGCCGCCTGGCGCAGCAGCTCCCGCTGGTCGGCGGCCGGATACAGATCAGTCATGTCGCCGGTGATACCCGGGTTCAGGCGATTCGCACCCCGCCCGAGCCGTTGGGCTGCACGCCGAACTCCGGGTGCGCCAGCAGCCAGCCCAGGTATTCCGGATGGTTCGCCAGCGCGTCCGTGTACGCCGCGACCGCCGCCGCGAGCACCGGCTCGGCCACCGCCGCGGCCGGCACGTCCGGATGCCAGCCCAGCAGCAGCCGCCAGCGCAGCGGCGTCCCGGCCAGCCGGCGGGTGACCAGCCCGGCCACCGGACGGAACGTGGCCTGGCACAACGCCACCGCCTCGCCCGCGTCCACCAGGTCCAGCGCGGCCCGCACGTCCGCCTCGTACACCTTCTTCGGGGTGAAGCCGGAGCGGGCGCAGGCGGCGGCGAAGCAGTCGCCGAAGCAGCCGTCGCCCGGCGCGGCCACCCACCGCTCGCGCCGCAGGCCGACCAGGTCGACCTCGGCGTGGTCGGCCAGCGGGTGGGTCTGCGGCAGCAGCACGCAGATCGGCTCGACCGCCACCTCCCGCCAGCTCAGCCCGAACCCCGCCGACGGCGTCGAGTCGCCGCACACGCCGGTCAGCGCGAAGTCGAGGCGGCCACCGGCCACCATCTGCGCCAGTTCGTCCACCGACCACGAGCCGTACGTGGTGATCTGCGCGTCCGGCCGCTCGGCGGCGAGCCGGTGCACCAGCCGGCCCAGGATCGGGCTGTTCACCCCGCCGAAGCGGTACCGGCGCAGCGGATCGCCCGCACCGGCCATCCGGGCCGCCTCGTCCCGCAGGCCCTTCATCGCCGGCAGCAGCACCCGGGCCCGGTCCAGCACCAGCTCGCCCAGCGCGGTGGGCCGGGCGCCGCGGCGGTCCCGTTCGAACAGCGGCCCGCCCAGCGCCCGTTCGATCCGCTGAAGCTGGGCGGTCAGCGCCGGCTGGGCGAGGCCGAGCGCCGAGGCGGCCTTGGTGACGCTCCCCGTCTCCGCGATCGCGCAGACCACACGCAGGTGTCGCAGCTCCAGATCCATACCGTGACGGTAGGACCACGAACCGATACGCGGAAGGGGCGATCGGCTCACCCCTCGCGGCGATGCTCCAGGTCGCTGAGCCGGGTACGCCGTCCGGTGACCGCGTCGCGCACCTTGTCCAGCACCCCGACCGCCGGTTCGACGATCTTGTTCCAGGGCGGGGTGGCCGGCGTGCCGGGGTGCGGGCGGGTCGGCGCCGCCTCCTCCGCGATCTCCCACCGGTTGCCCAGCCGGATCAGTTCGGCGTCGCTGGCCACCTCCCGCAGCGGCGTGACCAGCGCCGCGACGCGGCTGACGTGCCGGCGTACCCGGTCGGCCACGTCCGCGACCGCCGGGTCGTCCGCGCCGGACAGCTCCTTGAGCGCGGTCAGCAGCCCGGCGTCCGCCTCGATCTCCCGCTCGACCAGTTCGGCGGCGTCCGGCATCGCGGCGCGGGCCGCCGGGAACAGGTACTGCTCCTCGGCGGACAGATGCCGGGACACCGCGGCGGTCAGGACGTCGAGCACCTCGCGCCGGCCGGCGGCGTCCAGCGCCGGGTCGGTGACCCGGTCGGCCAGCCCCAGCAGCGCCCGGTGCTCGGTGTCCACGAGGTCGGCGACGCTGCGCCCACCCGGCCGGTACGCGTCGTCGGCGGCGGGCGGCAGCGGCGGCAGGGGGACGGTCATGGTGCCCTCCTCGTGACGGCCGGAGTCGATGTCCGGGCGGTCCGGCGGTACCCGGCCGGACGATCCGCGAAACCGCCGCCGGAGCACCGCGGGTCCCCGGCCACCTCACCTGCTGGTATAAGGAAGCGATGACGAGCGACGCCGCCCCCGCCCGACCCGATCCCACCGACGAGGTCGTGGACCTCTGCCGCGACCTGTTGCGCATCGACACCACGAACACCGGCGACAACGACACGAGCGCGGGGGAGCGGCGCGCCGCCGAGTACGTGGCGGAGAAGCTCGCCGAGGTCGGCGTCGACGCCGAGATCCACGAGTCGGCGCCCGGCCGCGCCAACCTGGTCGCCCGCATCCCCGGCACCGAGCCGGGCCGCGACGCGCTGCTCGTGCACGGGCACCTCGACGTGGTGCCCGCCGACCCGGACGAGTGGTCGGTGCACCCGTTCTCCGGCGAGATCCGCGACGGCTACCTGTGGGGCCGCGGCGCGATCGACATGAAGGACTTCGACGCGATGGTGCTGGCGGTGGTCCGTGACTGGCAGCGCTCCGGCGTCCGTCCCCGGCGCGACGTCGTGCTCGCGTTCACCGCCGACGAGGAGGCCGGCAGCGACTACGGCGCGCACTTCCTCACCCGGCACCACCGCGACCTGTTCGACGGCTGCACCGAGGCGATCGGCGAGGTCGGCGGCTTCTCCTACTCGGTCGACGAGCAGCGCCGCCTCTACCTGATCGAGACCGCCGAGAAGGGCATCGACTGGCTGCGCCTGCACGCCAGGGGCCGGCCCGGCCACGGCTCGATGGTGCACGACGACAACGCCGTCACCGCGCTCGCCGAGGCGGTCGCACGGATCGGCCGGCACCGCTTCCCGGTGGTGATGACCGACACCGTACGGGCGTTCCTGGCCGAGGTCGCCGACGTGCTCGGCATCGAGATCGACCCGGACGACCCGGAGACCGCGATCGCCAAGCTCGGCCCGATCGCCAACATCATCGGCGCGACGATCCGCAACACCGCCAACCCGACCCGGCTCGCCGCCGGCTACAAGGACAACGTCATCCCCGGCCGGGCCACCGCCACCATCGACTGCCGCAGCCTGCCGGGCCAGAGCGAGGAGCTGGAACGGCAGCTGCGCGAGCTGGTCGGGCCGGACATCGCCATCGAGTACGTCCAGCGCCAGCCGGCCCTGGAGACCACGTTCGACGGCGACCTGGTGGCGCGGATGTCGGAGGCGCTGCGCGCTGAGGACCCGGGCGCGCACCCGGTGCCGTACATGCTCTCCGGCGGCACCGACGCCAAGGCGTTCTCCCAGCTCGGCATCCGCTGCTTCGGGTTCGCGCCGCTGCGGCTGCCCGCCGACCTCAATTTCTCCGGCCTGTTCCACGGCATCGACGAGCGGGTTCCGCTGGACGGACTACAGTTCGGCGTGCGGGTTCTGGACCGCTTCCTCCGTACCTGCTGACCGCGCCCGCCGCGGCGCCGCCGGCGCGGAACCTCCCCCCATCGCGAAGGGACTGCCACACATGACCGACCTGCACGGTGAGCTGGATGCCGCCCTCGAGCGGGTGATCGACGCGGCCCGCACCCACCTGGCCGCCGTCCGGGCCGCCCAGGGCCGGATCGACGACGACGCCGTCTGGCAGGCGTACGTCGCGTTGAACAACGCCTCGTTCGCCTACGACGAGCAGCTGCTCGACGCGTTCGGCGAGGTGACGCCCTGGGATGTGGAGTCGATCGACCCGGACGAGGCCGACGAGCGCTTCGGCGCCGTCGAGGGCGGCGAGCCCACCGACCCGCACCCGCGGGTCATCTCGGTGCGGCAGCGGCGCGACTACCGGGTGCCGAGCGTCGCCGCGCTGCTGCGCGCGGCCGAGGCGGCCCGCCGGGAGGGCACCCCGGAGGAGGACGAGCCGGCGCCGGTGGAGGGCGTGGGCGAGGCGGTGCTGGAGCTGCTGCAGAGCGGCGACGGCTCGCTGTCCGCGCTCGACGTGCCGGAGCTGGAGCCGCTGGACGGTGTGGTGATGGTCAGCGAGGTCGGCACCCCCGTCGACCTGGAGTCGTTCGACGACGACGACCCGGTCGGCCCGTTCCAGCCGGCCGCCGACGACCGGCTGGTCGGCCGGCTCGACGAGCACCCGTTCATGGAGCTCGACGAGGAGCACGACCACGCGCACTAGGCGTACGCGTCCCCGGGGCGGCGCCGCGTCGCGCGGCCCCGGGGACGGGCCCGCCGTCAGTACGACAGGCCCGGCTGCGGCTGGTTGACCAGGCGGCGCCGCAGCACCACCTGCCGCGTGCCGTCCCGGTAGAGCCGCACCCGGGCCAGTTCCCAGCCGGAGAACTCGGCCTGGATCGCCAGCTGCGCCGCGGCGGTCAGCCGATCGACGTTCGAGGGCAACCGCAGCGGCGCGTATTCGTAGTCCATTCCCCTATGCTGCCCAGGTCGCGGGCCCTCCGCCACCCCCTGCGGGTGACCCGGATCGCCCCGGCGCGGCTCAACCGTCGCGCTCCGGGTAGCCCACCGGGACCGCCGACACGTCGTCCAGCGCCGTGACGATCTCCGCCGGCAGCGTCATCCGCTCCACCTGCAACGCGCCGAGCAACTGCCCGACGGTCCGGGCGCCCAGGATCGGCGCGGTCACGCCCGGCCGGTCCCGGACCCAGGCCAGCGCCACCTCCAGCGGCGACACGCCGAGCCCGCCGGCCGCGATGGCGACCGCCTCCACGATGCTGGAGCAGCGCGGCTCCAGGTACGTCGCGACGAAACGCTCGAAGTGCGGCGACACCGCCCGCGAGTCGGCCGGGCGGCCGTTGCGGTACTTGCCGGTGAGCACGCCCCGGCCCAGCGGCGACCAGGGCAGCACGCCCAGCCCCATCCCGGCGCAGGCGGGCAGCACCTCCCGCTCCACCCCGCGCTCCAGCAGTGAGTACTCCACCTGCGCGGCGACCACCGGGGCTCGCCCCGGCCACGCGGCCTGCCAGGCGGCGGCCCGGGCGGTCTGCCAGCCGGAGAAGTTCGACACACCCACGTAACGGGCCTTCCCGCTGGACACCGCGTGGTCCAGGGCCGAGAGCGTCTCCTCCAGCGGGGTGTCCGGGTCGTACCCGTGCACCTGCCACAGATCGACGTGGTCGGTGCCCAGGCGGCGCAGCGAGGCGTCCAGCGTGCGCAGCAGGTGCCCGCGCGAGCCGTCCCGGCGGCGGCTGCCCGGCCGCAGGCCCGCCTTGGTGGCGATCAGCAGCTCGTCGCGGTCCACCAGGCTGCCCAGCAGCGAGCCGATCACCGACTCGGCGTCGCCGTCGGCGTACACGTCGGCGGTGTCGACGAGGTTCCCGCCCGCGTCGAGGTAGCTCTTCAGCTGGGCGGCCGCGTCGTCGGCATCGGTGTCCCGTCCCCAGGTCATGGTGCCGAGCGCGAGCCGCGATACCGCCAGCCCGCTTCGGCCGAGCGGTCGCTGTTGCATGGGTGAACCTTATTTCGGAACCCGGCGTCACGGATATCCTCGCCGCAGTCAACTTCCCGCGCGACCTCCACCGGTGTGACGTGTTCGGGGCGAGCCGGACGTCGAGGGTGCCACGCTCATTGCGTAACCTGATGCGACCTGTGGTGCGGACGGTGGGAGGATCAGTGCGACTCGGGCTCAACCTCGGATACCAGACGGCGTGGAGCACGCCGTTCGACCACCTGGCGTTGGCCCAGGAGGCGGACCGGCTCGGCTACTCGGTGGTGTGGGCCGCGGAGGCGTACGGCTCGGACTCGCCGAGCATGCTGGCCTGGATCGCCGGGCAGACGGAGCGCATCGACGTGGGCTCCGCGGTCATGCAGATCCCGGCCCGTACCCCGGCCATGACCGCGATGACCGCCGCGACCATCGACACGATCTCCGGCGGCCGCTTCCGGCTCGGCCTGGGCGTGTCCGGCCCGCAGGTCTCCGAGGGCTGGCACGGCGTGCGGTTCGCCAAGCCGCTGGCCCGCACCCGGGAGTACGTCGACATCGTCAAGCTGGCGGTGGCCCGCAAGGAGGTCGCGTACGACGGCGAGCACTACACGCTGCCGCTGCCCGACGGCCCCGGCAAGGCGCTGCGGCTGGGCTTCCATCCGCCGCGCGAGCACATCCCGATCTACCTGGCCGCCGTCGGCCCGAAGAACCTGGAGTTGGCCGGCGAGATCGCCGACGGCTGGCTGGCCGTCTTCTACTCCCCGGAGTTCGCCGAGGAGCACCTCGCCTCGGTGCGGGCCGGCCGCGCGGCGGCGGGCAAGGAACTGGCCGGCTTCGACGTGGTGCCGTCCGTGCCGGTGGTGGTCGGCGACGACATCGCCACCTGCGCCGAACTGGTGCGCTGGTACGCCGCGCTGTACGTGGGCGGCATGGGCAGCCGCAAGCAGAACTTCTACAACCAGCTCGCCACCCGGATGGGCTACGGCGACGCGGCCCGCGAGGTGCAGGACCTCTACCTGGCCAAGCGGCAGCGCGACGCGGCCGCCGCCGTGCCGATGGAGTTCATCGACCGCACCTCGCTGCTCGGCCCGAAGGAGCGCATCGCCGAGCGGATGCGGGAGTACGCCGCCGCGGGCGTGACCACGCTGTCGGTGTCGCTGTTCGTGGCCGACCGGGAGAGCGGGGTGCAGACCCTGCGTACCGTCGCCGAGGCGCTGGAGCTGTCCGGAGTCGGCGAGTGACTTGGATCGAGGCCATCGTCCTGGGGCTCGTCCAGGGACTGACCGAGTTCCTTCCGGTGTCCTCGTCGGGGCACCTGCGGATCACGTCGGCCGTCTTCTTCGGCCGGGACGCGGGCGCGTCGTTCACCGCGGTGACCCAGCTCGGCACCGAGGCCGCCGTCCTGATCTACTTCGCCAAGGACATCGGGCGGATCGTCCGGACCTGGTTCGTCGGCCTGGTCGACCGCTCGGTGCGGTCCAGCCTCGACTACCGGATGGGCTGGTACGTCATCGTCGGCACCATCCCGATCGGCATCTTCGGGCTGATCTTCAAGGACCAGATCCGCACCGCCGGCCGCAACCTGTGGCTGATCTCCTGCACGCTGATCATCGGCGCGGTGCTGCTGGCCTTCGCCGAGTACTGGGGCCGGCAGACCCGTACGCTGGAGAACTTCCGGATGCGCGACGGCGTCATCATGGGCTTCGCCCAGGCCGCGGCGCTCGTCCCCGGCGTCTCCCGGTCCGGTGGCACCCTGACCGCGGGCCTGCTGCTCAACCTGACCCGGGAGACCGCGGCCCGCTACTCGTTCCTGCTGGCCATCCCCGCCGTGGTGATCTCCGGCCTGTTCAGCCTCCCGGACGTCTTCGAGCCGTCCGCGCCGGGCACGGCCGCGCCGAGCGTGGCGCAGATGGTGATCGCGACGCTCATCGCGTTCGCCGTCGGGTACGCGGCCATCGCCTGGCTGCTGCGCTACGTCGCACACCACACGCTGTACGTCTTCGTGCTGTACCGGGTGGCGCTGGGCAGCCTGGTGATCTGCCTGCTCGCCACCGGCACGATCAGCGCCACCTGACGCTGTCTCCTGGCACGCGAGAAGGCCGGCACCCCGTTGGTTCGGGGTGCCGGCCTTCAGCTTTTTCTTGTCAGCTGTTCCAGTGCTGGGCGACGAGGTCGGCGGCCTGCTGTTCCCACTGGGCGTAGTGGTCGGGGTAGGCGGAGACCTGGACGGTCTGGGCGGCGACGGTCAGGGGCATGTCGCGCCAGCCGTCGACCTGCTTGAGGCCGGTGAGGAACGCGGTGGTGGAGTATTCGGGGTCGGTGATCTGCTCCACCGTGCCCCACCCGCTGGAGGGGCGCTGCTGGAACAGGCCCTGGGAGTCGTGGTCGTTGCGGTCGCCGAGGTGGCCGAGGTTCTCCAGCTTCGACTCCTGCAGGGCGGTGGCGATGGAGACGACGGCGGCGCGTTCGTCCATGCCGGCCTTCTTCGTGGCGGCGATGATCGCCTTCACATTGGCGGTCTGCTCGTCGTTGAGGTCGATGTGGGACTGGGCGCCCTGCACGCCGTGCGGGATGAGCGCGGCGCTGTCCAGCTTCGCGGTGGCCTGCGTGGTGGTCACGGCCGTGTCGCGCACCGGGGTGCTGGTGTCGTGGTTGAGGGGGCCGGCGGCGAGGCCACCGGCGACGGTCAGACCGGCGATACCGAGGATGCTCTTGCGCAGGATCGTGTTCATGAGAGGGCTCCGTTCGGGGGTCGACGCCCGCGCCGAGGGGGTTCGGTGCGGGTGCGAGCACCGTCAGGCGCTCAAGAAGACTTGGGGGTCCGGCTCGCTGCCCGTGGTAGGGGGCGCCGGAGGCATGGACAACGACCGCGGGTGCGGGGTCATTCCCGGCGGCTGCCGCCCCGCCCGTGGGGGATGCTGCTGCGGTCGTTCACCAGGTATAACGCCCCGCCACCGCCCCCGATTCCGCCACCCGGGTGTCCCCGACCACCCCGAAACCCGACACCCGCCCCACCGCCGGACACCGCCCCATCCGCCCGCTGCCGCCCGCTCGCCCGCCCCGCCCTCTGCCGCGTCGATCATGAGGTTGACGGCATCCCGTGTCCGGTATGTCACCGCCAACCTCATGATCGACGCTGCGAGGACGGGCCTGACGGGTGCGCGGGAGATCTTGGTACGGAACGGCCCGCATGAGGGCGGGAACTCACCAAGGTCTCCATCCGGCGGCGGCGACGAGCATCGGCGCAGGGCGGATGTCGGCGCAACCGGCCCCCCGGCGAACCTCAGCAGGTTCCGGCGCACCTACCACGGGAGATCTTGGAAGGAAGCGGCCCCCATGAGGGCCCTTTCCTTCCAAGATCTCCGCCTGCCGCCGAACGTGCCCCCTGGGGTGGCACGGGCCGCCGCTGCCTCGGGGCGTCGACCATGAGGTTGACTGGCATTGGTGTCCGGTTTGTCCGAGCCAACTTCATGATCGACGGCGACGGGTGCAGGGCGGGGACGGGCGTGCGGGGGCGGGGAGGCGGTCGGGTGTCGTGGCGGGACGATCATCGGGGGGACGTACCGCCTAGGGTGGTCAGCGTGGCGACCCTTCTGCTTCTGCGACACGGCCGGACCACCGCGAACGCCGACGGCGGCCTGGCCGGGCGGCAACCGGTCGAGCTGGACGACACCGGCCGGGCGCAGGCGACGGCGGTCGGCGGGCGCCTCGCCGGACTGCCGCTGGCGGCGGTGGTGACCAGCCCGCTCATCCGCTGCCGGCAGACCCTGGAGCTGGCGGTGCCGGGCGCCGAGCCGGTGACCGACGACGGATTGATCGAGTGCGGGTACGGCGACTGGGAGGGGCAGTCGCTGAAGAAGCTGGCCAAGGAGCCGCTCTGGCCGGTGGTCCAGCAGCACCCGAGCGCGGCCGCGTTCCCGCAGGGGGAGTCGATGGCGGCGATGTCCGCGCGCGCGGTCGCCGCGGTACGGGCGTGGGACGCGCGGGTCACCGCCGAGCACGGGCCGGAGGCGGTCTGGCTGGCGTGCAGCCACGGCGATGTGATCAAGGCGATCGTGGCGGACGCGCTCGGCGTACACCTTGATCTTTTCCAGCGGATCGTGGCCGACCCGGCGTCGGTGACGGCGATCCGCTACACCCCGCTGCGGCCGTTCCTGGTCCGGCTCAACGACACCGGCGGCGACCTGTCGGCGCTGGTCCCGCCGCCGCGCAAGCGGCGCCGGCGCCCGGCGCGGGCGGCCGAGTCCGACGCGGCGGTCGGCGGGGGCGCGGGCGCGGCCGGGTGAACCGGGCGTACGCGGCGCGTTCGCTCTGGGCGGATTCGGCGTCGGTGGGCTGCGCGGTGCTTCCGCACGCCGGATAGGGTCGTGGGTATGACGCACCAGGTGCACGCCTTCGAGCCGCCGGAGCGGTTCGTCGCCGGTACGGTCGGCCCGCCGGGGGAGCGCACGTTCTTCCTCCAGGCGCGCGGCGGCGGCCGGCTGGTCAGCGTGTCGCTGGAGAAGGTCCAGGTGTCGTTGCTCGCCGAGAAGCTCGAGGAGCTGCTCGCCGAGGCGCAGCGCCGCTTCGGCGTGAAGCTGCCGGAGCCGGTCACCACCGTGACCGGTGACAACGAGCCGCTCGACACGCCTGTGGACGAGGAGTTCCGGGTCGGCACACTGGGCCTGGCCTTCGACGTGGACACCGCGACCGTGGTGATCGAGGCGATCGCCGTCGGTGAGGCGGAGGTCGAGGTCGAGCTGGGCGACGCGGACGACGACGCCGACGAGGATCCAGACGAGCCGGACGACGACCTCGACCGTCTCCGGGTGCGGCTGACGCCGGAGGCGACCCGCGAGTTCATCGAACGGGCCAAGCGCGTCGTGAACGCCGGCCGGCCCCCCTGCCCGCTGTGCGGCCAGCCGCTCGACCCGGCCGGTCACCTCTGCCCCCGGCACAACGGCTATCACCGGTGACCTCGTCGGAACTGCAGCCCCGACAGGACGGCGCCGAGGCGCTGCGGCTGCTCGCCGACGGTGAGCTGACCCTGGAGGGGCGGCTCGTCGACGCCTCCAACACCACACTCCGCGGCGTGATCGCGCTCGGGGACGTGACCGCACGTTGTGTCTACAAGCCGGTACGCGGTGAGCGCCCGCTCTGGGACTTCCCGGACGGAACGCTCGCCGGCCGGGAGGTGTCCGCCTACCTGGTGTCCCGGGCCACCGGCTGGGATCTGGTGCCCCCGACCGTGCTGCGCGACGGCCCGTTCGGTCCGGGGTCGTGCCAGCTCTGGATCGACGAGCCGGACGACGCCGAGCCGCTGGTCGGCTTCGTGCCGGCGCGGGAGATCCCGCCGCGCTGGTTCCCGGTCGCCGCGGCCCGCGACGACGACGGGGCGGCGTACGCGCTGGCGCACGCCGACGACCCCCGCCTGGCCCGGCTCGTCGTGCTCGACGCGGTCATCAACAACGCCGACCGCAAGGGCGGGCACGTACTCGTCGGCCCGGACGACCGGATCTACGGCGTCGACCACGGCGTGAGCTTCCACGTCGAGGAGAAGCTGCGTACGGTCCTGTGGGGCTGGGCCGGCCGCGAGCTGCCGCCGGACGCGGTGGAGATGCTCGACGGCCTGGCCGGGCAGTTGCGCGGGCCACTCGGCGACGAACTGGCCGAGCACCTGACCATCGGTGAGCTGGCCGCGCTGGCGGAACGGGTCGAGCGGCTGGGCGAGAGCGGCCGGTTCCCGCTGCCGCCGCAGGAGTGGCCGGCGATGCCCTGGCCACCGATGTGAGCCGTTGTCGCGTTGATCACCCGTGGGGCGACACCCGAGCGTCTGACGGATCGTTAGGCTGGCGGTCATGGAGTCTTGGGCGGGACACGAGGTGCCACGGCTGCCCGGTGAGGGCGTGTCGCTGAGGTTGTACGACTCGGCACGGCAGGACGCCCACCCCAGCCGGCCCGAGGGCGCCGCCTCGATGTACGTCTGCGGCATCACCCCGTACGACGCGACGCACCTCGGACACGCCGCCACCATGATCACGTTCGACCTGGTGCAGCGGATGTGGCGCGACGCCGGCCTCGACGTGCGGTACGTGCAGAACGTCACCGACATCGACGATCCGCTGCTGGAGCGCGCCGAGCGCGACGGCGAGGACTGGAAGGTCCTGGCGATGCGGGAGACCGCGCTGTTCCGCGAGGACATGGAGGCGCTGCGGATGATCCCGCCGGCGCACTACGTCGGCGCGGTCGAGTCGATCCCGGACATCGCCGAGAAGGTGCTGGTGCTGCTCAAGGACGGCGCGGCGTACCGGCTCGACGACGGCACCGGCGACGTCTACTTCGACATCGCCGCCGCGCCCCGGTTCGGCTACGAGTCGAACCTGTCCCGCGAGCAGATGATCGAGCTGTTCGCCGAGCGCGGCGGCGACCCGGAGCGCGCCGGCAAGCGTGACCCGCTCGACCCGCTGCTGTGGCGCGGCGCCCGCGAGGGCGAGCCGTCGTGGCCCGGCGGCGACCTGGGCCCGGGCCGTCCCGGCTGGCACATCGAGTGCGCTGTCATCGCGTTGAACCTGCTCGGCGACCGGATCGACGTGCAGGGCGGTGGCAACGACCTGCTCTTTCCGCACCACGAGTGCTCCGCCGCGCACGCCGAGCGGCTGACCGGCGAGGCGCCGTTCGCCGACCACTACGTGCACGCCGGCATGATCGGCCTGAACGGCGAGAAGATGTCGAAGTCCCAGGGCAACCTGGTCTTCGTGTCCCGGCTGCGGGCCGACAGGGTGGACCCGATGGCGGTCCGGCTGGCGCTGATGAGCGGGCACTACCGCAGCGACCGCTCCTGGACCGACGAGCTGCTCACCGAGGCGCAGGAGCGGCTGGACCGCTGGCGGCGGGCTGCCGCCGTGCCGGCCGGGCCGTCGGGGGCGGCGTTGCTGGCCGAGGTACGCGAGCGCCTGGCCGACGACCTGGACACGCCGGGTGCCCTGGCGGCGGCCGACCGCTGGGCCGAGGGAGTCCTCACCGGCGTGACCGAGGACGAGACCGCTCCGGCCCTCTTCGCCGACACGGTGGACGCCCTCCTGGGCATCGCCCTCTAACCCTGCCCTGTCCCGTCCGCACCACCCTGCCCTGCCCGCCTGCCCCGGGCCCAGCGCTCGCGCGTCGATCTTGCACTTGCGGCCCCAACTTCGCCCCTTTTGTGGGGTTCGCAGGGCGGGCAAGTGCAAGATCGCGCCATCCGGGGGAGCGGGCGTGGCGCGGGTGGAACGTGATGGGTGTGTCGAGGGCGGTTTGACACCCGTGGCGTTCCACTCAGGTGTGCCCGGCTCTCGCAGCCCTCGGTGATCTTGCAGTTGTGGCCCCGGCGATGTCGTGAATGCCCTCGATGCCGGGGCGGAAAGTGCAAGATCGCCGGGGTGGCGGGGTGGCGGGGTGGCGGGGTGGCGGGGTGGCGGGGTGGCGGGGTGGCGGGGTGGCGGGTCAGCCCAGGACCAGGCCGGGGTCGGGGTCCTGGTCGGGAGCGGGGGCGGGGATCCTGTACTCCTCGGTGAGCGTGGTCATCGGGCCCGGCCAGGTGGCCTGGGCGACCTCGATCGGCTTGTGCCGCTCGTCGTAGGCGACGTGCAGCAGGTGAAGCACCGGGGTGTCGGGGCGGATCTGGAGGATCTCCGCCTCCTCCCGGCTGGGCTGGCGCGCGCTGATCGTGTCGGTCGCGGTCACGTACCGCCGGCCGGTGACCTCCTCCGCCTCCTGGTAGAGCGGACGGCCGAACGCCTCGGCGCGCTCCAGTGACGTGCCGGTGGTGTCGGCGGGCAGGAACCAGGACGCGCCGACCTCGACCGGGGAGTCGTCGGTGCGTACCAGGTGCCGCCGGCAGAGCAGTTCGGTGCCGTCGGCGACGCCGAACGCGTCGGCCACCTCGGCCGGGGCGGGGGAGCGGCCGACCGAGACGAGTTGCTGCCGGTACCGGGCCGCCAGGTCGGTGTGGTAGCCGCGGAAGCCGCCGTACCGGCCCCGGGACAGGCGGTTGAGGCGGCGCCGGGTACCCCGGACGTACGTACCGGAGCCGGGTTTGGTGATCAGGATCCCCTCGACCCGCAGCTGGTCGACGGCGCGCTGCACGGTCTGCTTCGCGACGCCGAACATCTCGGCGATGGCCGGGATGGACGGCAGCCGCTCGCCCGGACCCCAGTCGCCGCGGCGCACCTGGGCCTTGAGCTGCGCGGCGATCTGCCGGTGCGGGAACTCGGCCGCGCCCGGGTTGATCTGCATGCCCGCCTCCTCAGAACAGCTAGGTTCCTAGGATGCCCTAGAGAGTGTGACAGCGCCACCCCGGACACGAAGAAGCCGGGCCCCGGCAGGGGAGCCCGGCTCCGACGGAAAGGTGCTACCAGGAACCCGCTGTCGGCCCGGCGGAACCACCGCGGCGGCGCAGGTACTTCTCGAACTCCTGGGCGATCTCGTCCCCGGTCAACGGGGTGATGCCGGCGTCGCCGACCCGTTCCTCCAGCTCACGCACGTACTCGCCGAGTTCGGCGTCCTGTTCGGCGGCGCTGCGCACCCGCTGCTCCCACTCGGCTGCCTCCTCGGCCAGGTCGGCCATCGGCACCGGCAGGTCGAGCACCTCCTCGACCCGGTGCAGCAGGGCGAGGGTCGCTTTCGGGCAGGGCGGGTTGTTGGCGTAGTGCGGCACGTGCACCCAGAACGACACCGCGTCGACCTCGGCCCGGGTGCAGGCGTCGTGCAGCACGCCGACGATGCCTGTCGGCCCGTCGTACCGGGTGGGGGTGAGCTGGTAGCGCTTGGCCGCGTCGGCGTCCGACGCGCTGCCGCTGATCGGCAGCGGCCGGGTGTACGGCACGTCGGCCAGCAACGCGCCGAGCAGCACCACCCGCTCGACCTCCAGACTGTGGCAGATCTCCAGCACCTGCTCGCAGAACGTCCGCCAGCGCATGCTCGGCTCGATGCCGCGGATCAGCACCACGTCGCGCTCGGTGCCCTCCGGGCTGGCCACCATGAACCGAGTGGTGGGCCACTCGACGCGCCGCGTCTCCCCGTCGGCCATGGTGATCGTCGGGCGGCTCACCTGGAAGTCGTAGAAGTCCTCCGGGTCCAGCTCGGTCACCTCCCGGGCCTGCCAGACCTGCTCCAGGTGTTCCACGGCGGCGGTGGAGGCGTCGGCGGCGTCGTTCCAGCCCTCGAAGGCCGCGATGGCGACCGGCGAGCGCAGTACCGGCAGCCCGTCGAACTCGGTCACGCCGTCACCTCACCCTGCTCGTCGGGCGCGGCGCCGCCCCGTCGCACTGTCGCACCCCTGTTGTCCTTCACGTCCGTCAGCCTACGTGCCGCCGCCGGGCCCGGCCCGTCGGCCGCGCCGGTCGCCGGGCCGGACCACCCGGGCGAACCGCCGCAAAGGTGTACGCTGGCCCGGTGGGCAGCATGTGGGAAGGCCCGGTTCGGGTGACTCTGCCGTACTCGGGCGCACTACCCTGGAGCATGTGCCTACCTCGTTGCGTGAACTGCTGGCCGATCGGATCCTGATTGCGGACGGCGCGATGGGGACGATGCTCCAAGCCGCCGACCTCACCCTCGACGACTTCGACAGCCTCGAAGGCTGCAACGAGATCCTCAACGTCACCCGGCCGGACGTGGTCCGCGGCGTGCACGACGCCTACCTGGCCGCGGGCGCGGACTGCGTGGAGACCAACACGTTCGGCGCCAACCTGCCCAACCTCGCCGAGTACGGCATCCCCGGCCGTATCCGGGAGCTGTCCGAGGCGGGCGCGCGGATCGCGCGGGAGGCAGCCGACGCGTACGCGACGGAGGAGCATCCCCGGTTCGTGCTCGGCTCGATGGGTCCGGGCACCAAGCTGCCCACGCTCGGCCACGCGAGCTACGCCTCGCTGCGCGACGCGTACCAGGAGAACGCCGCCGGCCTCATCGCCGGCGGCGCGGACGCGCTGATCATCGAGACCTGCCAGGACCTGCTCCAGGTCAAGGCGGCGGTGGTCGGGTCGAAGCGGGCGCGCGCCGAGGCCGGCCGGGACGTCCCGATCATCTGTCAGGTCGCGGTGGAGACCACCGGCACCATGCTGCTCGGCAGTGAGATCGGCGCCGCGCTGACCGCGATCGAGCCGCTCGGCGTCGACCTGATCGGGCTGAACTGCTCCACCGGCCCGGCGGAGATGGGCGAGCACCTGCGCTACCTGGCGCAGCACTCCCGCATCCCGATCTCGGTGATGCCGAACGCCGGCCTGCCGGTGCTGACCGCCGACGGGGCGTACTTCCCGCTCAGCCCGGACGAGCTGGCCGACGCGCTGGAGCAGTTCGTCACCGACTACGGCGTGGCCCTGATCGGCGGCTGCTGCGGCACCACCCCGGAGCACATCCGCGTACTGGTGGAGCGGCTCGGCGGGCGGGCGCCGGTGGCGCGGGAGCCGAAGCCGGAGGCCGGGGTCTCGTCGATCTACCACCACGTGCCGTTCGCCCAGGACGCCAGCATCCTGATGGTGGGGGAGCGGACGAACGCCAACGGCTCGAAGGCGTTCCGTGAGTCCATGCTCGCCGGGGACTGGCAGGCCTGCGTGGAGGTAGCCCGCAGTCAGGCCCGGGACGGCTCGCACCTGCTGGACCTCTGCGTCGACTACGTCGGCCGCGACGGCACGCAGGACATGCGCGAGCTGGCCGGCCGGTTCGCCACCGCCTCGACGCTGCCGATCGTGCTGGACTCCACCGAGCCGGCCGTGATCGAGGCCGGGCTGGAGATGCTCGGCGGCCGGTGCGTGGTCAACTCGGTGAACTTCGAGGACGGCGACGGTCCCGAGTCCCGCTACGCGCGGATCATGCCGGTGGTCAAGGAGCACGGCGCCGCCGTCGTGGCGCTGCTCATCGACGAGGAGGGCCAGGCCCGCACCCGGGAGTGGAAGGTACGGGTGGCCGGCCGGCTGATCGACGACCTGACCGGCCGGTGGGGGATGCGCCGGGAGGACATCCTCATCGACGCGCTGACGTTCCCGATCGCCACCGGGCAGGAGGAGACGCGCCGCGACGGCATCGAGACGATCGAGGCGATCCGGGAGATCGCCGCGCGCTACCCGGGCGTCAACTTCACCGCCGGCATCTCCAACGTGTCGTTCGGGCTCAACCCGGCGGCCCGGCAGGTGCTCAACTCGGTGTTCCTGCACGAGTGCGCCCAGGCCGGGCTCTCCTCGGCGATCGTGCACGCCAGCAAGATCCTGCCGATGTCGCGGATCCCGGACGAGCAGCGCGAGGTGGCGCTCGACCTGGTGTACGACCGCCGCCGCGAGGGCTACGACCCGGTGCAGCGGTTCATCGAGGCGTTCGAGGGCGTGGACGCGGCGTCGGCGCGGGCCACGCGCGCCGAGGAACTGGCCGCGCTGCCGCTGGACGAGCGGCTCAAGCGGCGGATCATCGACGGGGAGCGCAACGGCCTGGAGGCCGACTTGGACACCGCGATGGCGCAGGGGCGTACGCCGCTGTCCATCATCAACGACCTGCTGCTGGACGGCATGAAGGTGGTCGGCGAGCTGTTCGGCTCCGGCCAGATGCAGTTGCCGTTCGTGCTCCAGTCCGCCGAGGTGATGAAGACCGCGGTGGCCTACCTGGAGCCGCACATGGAGAAGACGGACGACGACGGCAAGGGCCGGATCGTGCTCGCCACCGTGAAGGGCGACGTGCACGACATCGGCAAGAACCTGGTCGACATCATCCTGTCCAACAACGGCTACGACGTGGTGAACATCGGCATCAAGCAGCCGATCAACGCGATCCTCGACGCGGCCGAGGAGCACCGGGCCGACGCGATCGGCATGTCCGGCCTGCTGGTCAAGAGCACCGTCATCATGAAGGAGAACCTGGCCGAGATGGCCTCCCGGGGCGTGGCGGAGCGCTGGCCGGTGCTGCTCGGCGGCGCCGCACTGACCCGCGCCTACGTGGAGGACGACCTGCGGTCGATCTACCCGGGCCAGGTGCACTACGCCCGCGACGCGTTCGAAGGGCTGTCCCTGATGGACCGGGTGATGGCGGCCAAGCGCGGCGGCGCGCCGGTTGTCGACCCGGAGCGGGAGGCCGCGCTGGCGGCCCGCCGGGAGCGCCGGGAACGGCAGCGGGCGCAGGTCCGCGAGGCGCTGCCCGAACTGGACGACGCGTCGGTCCGCTCCGACGTGGCCGCCGACGTGGCGGTGCCGAAGCCGCCGTTCTTCGGCACCCGCGTCGTCAAGGGTGTGCCGCTGGCCGACTACGCGGCGCTGCTCGACGAGCGGGCCACGTTCCTCGGCCAGTGGGGGCTGCGCGGCGCCCGCGGCGGCAAGGGACCGTCGTACGAGGAACTGGTCGAGACCGAGGGCCGGCCCCGGCTGCGGTACTGGCTGGACCGCCTCATCTCGGATCAGGTGCTGGAGGCGGCCGTCGTTTACGGCTACTTCCCGGCGTACTCCGAGGGCAACGACCTGGTGGTGCTGGACGAGAACGGGCACAGCGAGCGGGCCCGGTTCTCCTTCCCCCGGCAGCGGCAGGAGCGGCGGCTGTGCCTGGCCGACTTCTTCCGGCCCCGGGGTGACCAGCTCGACGTGGTGGCGTTGCAGCTGGTCACCGTCGGGCAGCCGATCAGCGAGTACACGGCGAAGATGTTCGCCGGCAACGAGTATCGCGACTACCTGGAGGTGCACGGCCTGTCGGTACAGCTCACCGAGGCTCTGGCCGAGTACTGGCACCGGCGGATCCGGGCCGAGCTGGTGCTGCCCGGCGGCGGCACGGTGGCCGACGAGGACCCGGCCGACCTGGCCGGTCTGCTGCGCACCGACTACCGGGGCTGCCGGTACGCGTTCGGCTACCCGGCCTGCCCGGACCTGGAGGACCGCGCGAAGATC
This sequence comes from Micromonospora sp. WMMB482, assembly GCF_019038635.1. Taxonomy (NCBI): domain Bacteria; kingdom Bacillati; phylum Actinomycetota; class Actinomycetes; order Micromonosporales; family Micromonosporaceae; genus Micromonospora; species Micromonospora sp. WMMB482. The sequence continues at coordinate 5,374,597 of NZ_JAHOPD010000020.1, forward strand.
GTGGAGCTGCTGGGCGCCGAGCGGATCGGGGTGCAGTTGTCCGAGGAGTTCCAGCTGGTGCCGGAGCAGGCGACCGATGCGATCGTGGTGCACCACCCGGAGGCGAACTACTTCAACGCCAAGTGAGGCGCCACGTGCCTGAGCTGTGACTGCTACAGCGAGCCATCAGGGCAGTCGAGAGCGGGGCGACACCATCCGGCGAACAGAGCCGTCCACAACAGGGCTCGCCTCCGGCCGTTGGTCGTACGTCAGGGATGACTGTCGACGGGCAAGGGCCGGACGAGGCGCTCAGAACCTCCCACCTGATGGGTGGGGAATCTCTCTTCCGAAGTGTGGCGAGCCGCGTGTGAGGGGTTATGAGGGCGCGGCCTGCTCGCTAGCGTTGTTGGCGAGATGGCTCCGGGTGCCGATGGTGCATCCCGCCCTACGAGGAGGTTCGGGATGGAGTCCTTGCCGGAGTTGACCTTCGGGCAGCGGTTGAAGGTCTACCGGGAGCGGTCCGGAAAGACTCGCGCGGTGCTTGGTGGGTTGGTGGGCCGTAGCGCCGAGTGGGTCAAGGCGGTGGAGACCGATCGGATCCTGCCGCCGCGCATCCACATGCTGGATCGCATCGCGCGTGCGCTGAAGGTCGACGTGTCGGCCCTGGCGGGCGAGCTGAGTGACCGGTCGGCTGTGGTGAACGGGCCTGAGCATCCGGCGCTGGCGTCGGTGCGGGACGCGGTGAACCGTGTCGTGCTCGCTGACGACGCTGAGCCGGAGTCGTTGGCCGGTTTGCGTGAGCGGCTTGCGGTGGCGTGGCGGGCGCGTCATCAGGCGTCCGATCACCGGACGGTGCTGGGTGGGCTGCTGCCGAGACTTCTGCACGACGTGCAGCGGGCCGCGCTGGTGTACGAGGGCGTTGAGCGTCGGCGGGCGCAGTCGCTGTTGGCGGAGACGTTCGGGTTGACGCAGATGTTCCTTGCGTACCAGCCGGCCGCTGAGTTGTTGTGGCGGGTCGCGGACCGGGCGATGGTGGCGGCGCAGGATTCCGGTGACCCGGAGGCGGTGGCTCTCGCGGCATGGTTCCTGTGTCAGGTGCATCGGGACGCCGGGGACTGGGACACCGCCATGGTGGTGACCCACGACGTTATGTCGGGTCTGGAGCCGAGGGCGGCTGACGGGGGCGCGAATCTGCTGGCGTTGTGGGGTGCGCTCAACTTCGAGGCCGCGTACACCGCCGCGCGTGCCGGCGAGGAAGGCCGGGCCTGGCGGTACTGGGATCGGGCGGACCGGGTGGCGCAGCGTCTGCCGGAGGGCTTCTATCAGCCGCAGACGTCGTTCTCCCGGGTCATCATGGGCGCCCACGCGGTGACAGTGGCGGTGGAGTTGCAGAAGTCCGGCGAGGCGGTACGGCAGGCGCGCCGCCACGACTCGGCGGCCATCCCGTCGAGGCCGCGCCGGGCACGCCACCTCATCGAGGTGGCGCGGGCACACTACGGCAAGGACGACAAGGAAGCGGCCGTGACGACGCTGAGGCAGGCGTACGAGTCGGCCCCGGAGACGATCCGCTTCAACGGGTACGCCCGCCAGATCACGTTGGACCTGCTCGACGGTCCACGCTCCGCCCGTGACGACGCCCGTGACCTCGCGGTCAAGGTCGGGCTCCTCTCCTGATCCAGGGGTAGGAACCTTACCCATTCCGCTCCGCGACCGACCGTAGCGTCCTGCTCACGGGATGCGGCGGGCGGTGCGGGTATCGCCTGGTCGCCGCGTCCCCCTCAGAAGAGAGGGAGGGTCCGTGCGGCGCGTCTCGTATGACGAATACCTTTCTGCCACCGCGCTGACTCTTGCTCGCAGGCACCGGCCGGTGTGGTCGTGGCGGCTCTGGCGGCGCATCTGCCGCTGTGGGTCCGACCTGCCCTGCCGCGCCCGGCATCGGATTCCGATCAATCGGGGCCACTGGCCGTCGGAGGGTGAGCAGTGACCAGCGGGCAGGAACAGGCGATCGTCGCGGTTCACGTACGAGGGCTCGACGGCTTGTGTGCCGGCTGCCGGGCGTGGTGGGCGCGGCTCACGCCGTACCCCTGTTGGCAGGTGGAATGGGCGACCAGCCGGCAGGCGCGGGCGATCACCGCGCGGTTCCTGGAGGGTGCGCGGTGACCACCCACGGCCCGGTCATGCCGGTCTGGAGCTGTGGCGGCTGCGACCTGCCCTGGCCGTGCCCGACCCGCAAGCGCGAGCTGCGGGCGGAGTACGCGGATGCTCCGGTGTCGCTGGCCCTCTACCTCGGTGCCTACCTCGTCCAGGCCACCGAGGACATGCCCTGGACGCCGGCCGGCGTGCTGCATCGCCGGTTCCTCGGCTGGACCAGGGAGGCCGTCGATGGTGGAGTCACTGTCGCAGGCTTCGCGTCAGGGCGGGGATCATCACCGCCGCCGCGACCAGGTGCAACCCGATCAGCGTGACAGTGGTGGCTGCGTCGCCCCCGGCGATCAACGGCGGCACCATCGACAGCGCGGTCAGACACACCGCCGCCCACCCGAACCGCTGCGCGGGGTGCGCGCTGAACCGCAGCAGCACGGCGGCGATGACGACGCCCACCAGCGCGAAGAAGCCGGTCACCACCGCGTACCCGCCCAGCGGGATGGTCTCGCCGCCGTCCGGGATCTCGAAGTCCACACCGGCGGCCCGGGCGAGCGCGGCCGCCAGCGTGGTGACCACCACTGTCGCAACCGTGGCGGCCAGGCCGGTGACGGCGAGCCGCCGGAAGCCGTGCCGGCGGCTCACTGTGACGCCGGTGTCAGTGCTGCTGATCATGTCGTTCCTCCGAAGTCCGGCAAGAGGGGTGAGGATCCGCACCGTCGCGGTACGACGGCCGGGGTTGCGCAGCGCGCGTACGCTGGTGCCGCGCAGCCAGAACCCGGCGTCGCGGCCGAGGACCGGCCCGGGGCTGCCGTCGCGCAGCTTCAGCTGCACCCGCCCGCGGGTGACCACGCCGTACGTGTGCTGCCACCTGGCCGCGACCACCGGAACGCGCGCGCCGCGGGGCAGCGCGAGCGTCCGCGCGGGCACTACGGCGTGCGGTCGGCGGGCAGGCGTTCCGGCAGCCCGAGCCGCGGGAACTGGTCGGCGTGGAACGTGACGATCTCGGTGATCGCCCCGCCGGTGATGCGCAGGGCGTCGACGGTGAGCGGCAGGTACGCGCCCTCGCTGCCCTGCCAGAGGTAGAACCCGACGGCGGGTTGCCGGTTCACGGCGGTGGACACGGCCCGCAGGCTGCCCAGGCTCTCGAAGCCGTCCGCGATCCAGTCGGTCACCACCGCGTCGCGGCCGATCTGCAGGCCCGGGGTGGGCGGCATCGAGCAGCGCACGTCGTCGCGCAGCAGGGCGGCGAGCCCGTCGACGTCCTTGGCGATGCTGGCGTCGGTGAAGCGGCGTACCAGCTCGCGGGTCCGGGTGTCCGTCTCGTCGCCGGTCCAGTCCTGCCGCTGCGCGGGCAGGTGTTCCCGCATGCCCGCGCGGGCCCGCTGCAACGCGCTGTTCACCGAGTTGACCGAGTCGCCCAGGAGTTCCGCGACGTCCTTGGCCGGCCAGCCGAGCACGTCGCGCAGGATCAGCACGGCGCGCGGGCGCGGCGCGAGGTGCTGCACCGCGACCAGGTACGCCAGCTCGATCGTCTCCCGCGCCACCGCGACCGCTTCCGGCTCGTCCGCGCCGGTGGCGGGCAGCTCGTCGAGCAGCCGGTCCGGGTACGGCTGGAGCCAAAGCACCTCGCCGCCGGTCGCGGGCTCCGGGCGGCACCTGGCGAGCAGGTCCAGGCAGGCGTTGGTGGCGATCCGGTACAGCCAGGCCCGGAACGTCGAGCGTCCCGCGAACGTCTCTCGCCGCCGCCAGGCCCGCAGGAACGTCTCCTGGACGGTGTCCTCGGCGTCCTCGAACGACCCGAGCATCCGGTAGCAGTGCACGTGCAGCTCCCGCCGGTGCCGCTGCGCCAGCCCGGTGAACGCCGGTTCGTCGACCTCGGCCAGGTCGCGTACGCCCAGCTCCTGCAGCCGCATGTCCGTACCCATGACGTCATCCTTCCGCGTCGTCGTGTCCCGTCGTAGATGTGACGGGCACGGGCGCGGAAACTCATCACCGCGCCGTCAGCTCGTGCGCGGGGCGTACATGATGATCGCGACGCCGACCAGGCAGACGGCCGCGCCGGCGAGGTCGTAGCGGTCGGGCCGGAACTTGTCGACGACCATGCCCCAGGCGAGCGACCCGGCGACGAAGACGCCGCCGTAGGCGGCGAGGATGCGGCCGAAGTTCGGGTCCGGCTGGAACGTGGCGACGAATCCGTAGGCGCCGAGCGCGATGACCCCGGCGGCGATCCAGAGCAGCCCGCGGTTCTCCCGCCAGCCCTGCCACACCAGCCAGGCGCCGCCGATCTCGGCGAGCGCGGCGAGCAGGAACAGCAGGACGGACCGGACGACAGTCATGCGTCAGACCGTAGCCGGGCCGTGGTCCGGATCGGCGAAGGGCAGCGGGCAGCGGGAGCTGCCGGCGCAGGTGATCAGGTCGTCGCAGCCGGCCGAGATCGCCTTTCGCAGCGTGTCGCGGACGGCGGTGAGGTCCGCGAGCCGGCGCTCCACCTCGGCGAGCTTGTCGTGGGCCCGGGTCCGCAGGCCGGCGTCGTGCGGCCCGGCCGCCAGCAGGTCCGCGACCTCGGCGAGGGTGAAGCCGAGACGTTGCGCGGCCTTCACCACCCGCAGCAGGGTGACCGTCTCGGCCGGGTAGAGCCGATGCCCGCCGGGCGACCGCCGGGGCGCGGCCAGCAGCCCGCGCCGTTCGTAGTAGCGCAGCGTCTGCACGTTCACCCCGGCCGCGTCGGCGACCTGGCCGCTGCGCAGTTCCGGCTCGCCCATCACCGGCCCCGCGCGGCCGTGGCCCGCAGGGCCAGGGCATCGAGTACGGCGACACGGGCCGCCGGAACGCGGACGTCGAGCGTCAGCGCGTCGCCGTCCGGGCGGACGAGGTCGAAGGTGAAGAAGGAGCAGCACGCCGACTCGCGGGCGATCAGGTCCCGGGCGACCGGTTCGGCGTCGCCGTCGAGGTGCAGCCGCAGGTGCCGGGCGGCCGGCCGGTCGACGCCGCGCAGCGCGTCGCGGAACAGCCCGTCGAACTCGGCCAGTCGGAGCGGCCGCTCGGTGGTGGGCAGCGTGCAGGCGTCGGGTACCCAGGAATCGTCTGTCACGCCTCGACGGTAAGCCCGTACCGGGGTACCGGATGCAAGCGCCGGTACATTGCTTCGTGAATACAGCAGGTGCTGTACAGTTGCGGCATGCGGACGCTGCACCACTCCCAGGCGTTGTCCCGTTTCGGCCACGCGCTGTCCGACCCGCTGCGCGCCCGGCTCCTGCTGGCCCTGCGCGACGGGCCCGGCTATCCGGCCGAACTGGCCGAGGCGCTCGGCACCAGCCGGCAGAACCTGTCCAACCACCTCGCCTGTCTGCGCGGCTGCGGGCTGGTCGTGGCCGTACCGGAGGGTCGCCGCACCCGGTACGAGCTGGCCGACTCCCGCCTCGCCCACGCGCTCGGCGACCTGGTCGGTGTCGTGCTCGCGATCGACCCGGCCGCCTGTCCGGACGCGGCGGACGGCTGCTGCCGATGAGCCTGCCGCTGATCCCCGCCACGCCCGCCGGCCCGGCGCCGGCCCGCCGCGCGCTGCTCACCCGCCGGGTACGCCTGCTGGTCGCCGCGACGATCACCTACAACGTGATCGAGGCGGTGGTCGCGATCAGCGCCGGCACCGCCGCATCCTCGACCGCACTGATCGGTTTCGGTCTGGACTCGATCATCGAGGTGGCGTCCGCAGCGGCGGTGGCGTGGCAGTTCACCGGCACCGACCCGCAGGCCCGGGAGCGAGTCGCGTTGCGCGTCATCGCGGTGTCGTTCTTCGCGCTCGCCGCGTACGTCGGCGTCGAGGCGGTCCGGGCGCTTCTCGGCGGCGTCGAGGCCGCGCACTCGCCGGTCGGGCTGGTGCTCGCCGGGCTCTCGGTGATCGTGATGCCGGTGCTCTCGGCCGCGCAGCGGCGCGCCGGGCGTGAACTGGGCTCCCGGTCGGCGGTGGCCGACTCGAAGCAGACGTTGCTGTGCACGTACCTCTCGGTGGTCCTGCTCGTCGGGCTTGCCCTCAACGGCCTGCTCGGATGGTCCTGGGCCGACCCGGTCGCGGCGCTGGTGATCGCCGTGGTCGCGGTCCGCGAGGGGCGCGACGCCTGGCGCGGCGACACCTGCTGTGTCACCTGTGGTCCGGGCGACGGGCGCGGCGCGCGGGCGTGATCACCGGCCGCGACCTGCGGCGACGTCGGGAATACGGCTGTGCTCGACGGCCCGGCGGGCTACCGTCACCGGAGTACGGCCCGGCGCGGGTCAGCCGCGCCGCGTCCACGCCCGAGCCGTTCCGTTGACGTCACGGAAACGCCCGCAGGCGAGCATGGGAACGACGAAAGGGGCGGACATGACCGACGAGGTGACGTCGCAGGTCCCGCCGGAACCGGCACCCGTGCTGACCACCACGGCCGCCGGCGCCGGGCCGGTCGGACCACCGAGCAGCCTGGACCTGTGGGCGCGCGCCCAGGTGCTGCACCGCTGCTTCGGCGACGACGACGGCGAGCCGCACATCATGCGCGGCCTGGACTGACCGCGCCCGGCCTCCTTCCCGCACCGCCGGAACGCGGCGCGCACCACCGCTGAGGGTGGCGCCGCGACCTGCCGGCTTCCGCTGCTGCTGGTCACCCTCCCCACCGCCGGTGAACGTTTCCCGGCGGCGGTACGTGAGAGCCGGTGAGCGTCACCGGCGCCTGCCGGGGGTACTGCTGCGGGACACGGGTGCGACAGCCGGGAGGTCATGGTGGGGGACAGGGCGGGACGTCAGGGGCGCGGGCCGATCGCCGGGCTGGTGGTGGCCGCGCTGGTGGCGGCCGGCTGCGTGGCCGGCGGCTACGACCAGGGCGAGCCGCAGCGGCCCGCACCCCCGCGCAGCGCGCAGCCCGAGTCGCAGACCACCCGGGCCGACGGCACCACCAGCGTGGCCGAGTTCCAGCGGGACATCCAGGACGCGGTCCGGCTGGCCGAACAGTACTGGGCACAGCAGTTCCGCGCCTCCGGTCAGCGGTTCACCCCGATCCGGCGGGTGGTGCCCTACAGCCGCGAGGGCGAGGTGGCCTGCGCCGGGCAGGGGCTGCCGCGCAACAACGCGGTGTACTGCTCGGCCGGCGACTTCATCGCCTACGACGTGAACTGGTCGGTGGCGGCATTCCGGCAGATCGGCGACGCGTTCCTGTTCTACCTGCTCGGCCACGAGTACGCCCACGGCATGCAGGTACGGCTGGGCGTCCGCTACAACTTCACCATCCAGCAGGAGTTGCAGGCCGACTGCATGGCCGGGGCGTACCTCGGGGACAGCGTGCGGTCCGGGGCGCTGGAGCTGGAGGACGGTGACCTGGAGGAGTTCCGGGAAGGGCTGCTCGCGGTCGGCGACGACCCCGACCAGCCGTGGTTCGCCGAGGGCTCGCACGGCACCGCCGAGCAGCGCAGCGACTCGTTCTTCCGGGGGTACGAGAAGTCGCTCGGCGCCTGCGGCCTCGGGTGATGCCGCGGGTCACCCCGACCGGGGACGGTGCCGGGCGCACCGGGCGCGGCTGGCAGGATCGGCGGGGTACGCGTACCGAAGGAGGCCCCCGCTGAGCAGCAAGCACCCCGCCGCCGTGCTCTTCGACATGGACGGCACCCTGGTCGACAGCGAGAAACTGTGGGACGTCGCGTTGCAGGAACTGGCCGCCGTGTACGGCGGTGTCCTGTCCGACGACGCCCGTCGCGCGATCGTCGGCACCGGGATGGCCGACGCGATGCGGATCGTGCACGACGACCTGGGCCAGCCGGAGCGGGACGTGCAGGCAAGCGCCGACTGGATCAGCGCCCGGATCCTGGACCTGTTCCGCACCGGGCTGCGGTGGCGTCCGGGCGCGCTGGCGCTGCTGCGGGCGGTACGCGCCGCCGGCATCCCCACCGCGCTCGTCACCTCCAGTGGCCGGCCCCTGGTCGAGGTGGCCCTGGACACGCTGGGCCGGGACAGCTTCGACGCGGTGGTCTGCGGCGACGAGGTGGGCGCGGCCAAGCCGCACCCGGAGCCGTACCTGACCGCCGCGCGTCTGCTGGGCGTGCCGGTCGAGCGGTGTGTGGCGATCGAGGACTCACCGACCGGCGTGGCGAGCGCGCTGGCCGCCGGGGCGGCGGTGCTGGCTGTACCGGCCGAGGTGCCCCTGGCGCCCGCCGACGGCGTACACCAGCTGGAGAGCCTGCTCGGGGCGGACCTGGAGCTGCTCGCGGCCCTGCTCAACCGTTAGGAAGGGCCCCTTCTCATGCACGAGGCGTTAAGAAGGGGCCCTTCCTTTCAGGTCAGTCGTGGGCGATGGCACCCAGGACGTTGATCCGCGCGGCGCGGATCGCCGGCAGCACCGCGGCGACCACGCCGATGATCGCGGCCAGGATCAGGAACGTCGCCATCTGACCCCAGGGCAGGACCAGGTCGGTGATGCCCTCGTCCTTGAGCGCCTCGACGACCGCCGCGCCGAGACCGGTGCCGACCACCACGCCGAGCAGCGCGCCGAAGATGGAGATCACCACCGCCTCGACCGTGATCATGCGCATGGTCTGGGCGCGGCGCAGGCCGATCGCCCGCAGCAGGCCCAGCTCCCGGGTCCGTTCCAGCACCGACAGCGCGAGCGTGTTGATGATGCCCAGCACCGCGATCACGATGGCCAGCGCCAGCAGGATCTGGATCATCTGGAGCAGGGAGTCCAGCTGCCCGGTCTGCTGATCGATGAACGCGGCCCGGTCGGCCACCGACACCTCGGGGCTGTCCGCCAGCAGCCGCTCGACCTGCGGCTGGACCGCGTCGACAGACGTGCCGGGGGCGAGCTGGAGGAAGGCCTGGATCGGCTGCGGGATGCTGAAGTCCGCAGTGGCCTGCGGCGGCAGCGTCACCGCGTTCGTCAGCTGCGAGCTTTCGTAGATGCCACTGACCGTGTAGGTGCGGGCCTCGCCGCGGGACAGCTGCACCGGCACCGTCGAACCGACGGTGAGGTTGCGTGCCTTCGCGGTGTCCGAGCTGACCAGCATCTGGTCCGGCGCCAGCCGGCTGATGTCACCGGCGGCGGCCTTCGCCCCGAAGATCTGCTGCAGCGCCGCCACGTTGCTCGACGCGGACACCCAGGTCCGCTCGCCGCCGACCACCGCCAGGTCGCCGTACTCGCCGCTGACCATCCGCACACCCGGGATCGCGGCGGCCTTCTCCAGCACCGCCGGGTCGAAGCTCGCCGGGCGCGGCCCCGACGAGTCGCCGGAGATCACCAGCTCCGCCTTGATGGTGTCCTCCGCCAGCTTGCCGAGGCTGCCCTTGGCCGAGTCCAGGATCACCGTCACGCCGGTGACCAGGGCGATGCCCACCATCAGCGCGGCGGCGGTGATCGCGGTGCGGCGCGGGTTGCGGCCCGAGTTGAGCCGGCCCAGCTTGCCCGGCACCGACCAGGAGAACACCGCGCCGAGCAGCGCCACCACCGGCCGGCTGATGATCGGCGTCAGCAGCGCCACGCCGATGAACGCGAACAGGACGCCGCCCAGGATGGTCGCCAGGGTGCTGTCGCCCGCGTGCCCGCCGAGGCCCAGGAACAGCAGCACCGCGCCGATGCCGGTGACCACCGCGCCGCCGACGGTGACCTTGGTGAGCGGCCGGTCCGGCGTGGCGACGTCCTGCATCGCGGCGATCGGCGGGATGCGGGAGGCGCGCACCGCAGGCAGCAGCGCGGCGACCACCGTGATCAGCATGCCGACCGCGAACGCGCCGATCACCGCCGAGGGCGGCACACCCAGCCCGGCCAGGCTCAGACCGCCGGCGAGCTGACCGAACAGGTACGCCAGCAGCGCGCCCACGCCGACGCCGGCGGCGAGGCCCAGCACCGAGGCGATCAGGCCGACCGCGAGCGCCTCCAGCACCACCGAGCCGATGACCTGCTTGCCGCTGGCCCCGATGGCCCGCATCAGCGCCAGCTCACGGGTGCGCTGGGCCACGATGATCGAGAACGTGTTGAGGATCAGGAACGTGCCGACCAGCAGTGCCACCGCGGCGAACCCGAGGAGGATCTTGTTGAAGAACGACAGCCCCTCCTTGAGGCCGGCCGAGGCGTCGGCGGCGAGCTGCTCGCCGGTCTTGACCTGGTAGTCGGCGCCGAGCGTGCGGGCCACCTCGTCGCGCAGCGCCGCCGGCGTGGTGCCACCGGCGGCCTGGACGCTGACGCTGCTGAACACGTCCGGCTCGCCCAGCATCAGCTGCTGCGCCACCGGCGTGGTGAAGTAGACCTCGTTGGCCCCGCCGATCGAGTCCCGGCCGCCGCTGTAGCCGAACACGCCGACGATCGTGAACTCCTTCTTCGGCGCGAGTGTCAGCACGCCGACCCGGTCGCCGACCTTGACCTTGCCGGCCTCGGCCAGCGCGGCGTTGATCACGATCTCGTCGTCGGCCTGCGGGCCGCGCCCCTCGCGTAGTTCCAGCAGGTCGCCCTCGCCGAGCCAGTTCTGGCCCAGCTGCGGCGGGCCGAACGAGGTGACCACCTTGCCGTTGCTGCCGATCATGCGGGCGCCCTCGGCGGCCACCACGCCCTCGGCGTCGGCCACGCCCGGCACCGCCTTGACCCGGTCGAGCACCGACGCCGGCATCGGGGTGCTCACCGGCATGCCCTCGGTCGTGGAGACCTCGATCTTCGGCTTCGCCTCGACGCTGACGTCGACCTCGGAGTACGCGTCGGCGAAGACCGCGTCGAAGGACCGCCCGAGCGTGTCGGTGAGCACGAACGAACCGGAGACGAACATGACGCCGAGCACCACCGCCAGGCCGGACAGCAGCAGGCGCAGCTTGCGCGCCAACAGGCTCTTGAGCGTTGCCCGCAGCATCAGTTGCCCACCTCGACCGGGGCGTCCAGCTTCTTCATCATGTCCAGCACCGTTTCGGCGGTCGGCTCGATCAGCTCCGAGACGATCTGCCCGTCGGCGAGGAACACCACCCGGTCGGCGTACGCGGCGGCCGTCGGGTCGTGCGTGACCATCACGATGGTCTGGCCGTGCTCGCGTACCGAGTTGCGCAGGAACTTGAGCACCTCGGCGCCGGAGCGGGAGTCCAGGTTGCCGGTCGGCTCGTCCGCGAAGATCACCTCGGGACGGGCGACGAGCGCCCGGGCGCACGCCACGCGCTGCTGCTGGCCGCCGGAGAGCTGCGCCGGGCGGTGCCCGAGCCGCTCCCGCAGGCCGACCGTGTCGATCACCGTGTCGTAACAGGCCGGGTCGGGCTTGCGCCCGGCGATCGACAGCGGCAGCAGGATGTTCTCCTGCGCGGTGAGCGTGGGCAGCAGGTTGAACTGCTGGAAGATGAAGCCCACCTTGTCGCGGCGCAGCTTCGTCAGGCCGGAGTCGTTGAGCCCGGTCACCGTCGTGTCGCCGATCATGACCGTGCCCTTGGTCACCGTGTCCAGCCCGGCGAGGCAGTGCATCAGAGTGGACTTGCCCGAGCCGGACGGCCCCATGATCGCGGTGAACCGGCCGCGTTCGAACTCGGCGCTCACCTCCCGCAGCGCGACGACCTGTGCCTCGCCGCTGCCGTACACCTTCCACACGTCGTTCGCCCGGGCCGCGGCCTGCTCTCGGCCCACCGTCGCGGTCACGTCATCTACCTCTTCCGTTTGTCGTTCTCATGCCGCACCGCCCCCGCTGGCCGGTGCGGCGGAATCCATCCTCGGGGTCGGGAGCCCGGAAGCCCTCCGACCTGGGGTGGAATCCGCGCCGAATTTCCGGTGAGGGTCGACCCCCATCCGGGCTCAGGGTGACCCCTGACCGGCGGGCGACGCCGACGCTGGGGCCTGACCCCACGTGACGGTCAACACGTCAGCCCCGCCGCTGGTCACGGTAGGCGACGCGCGCCACCTAGCCGCCGGGGCGGACCAGGCCCGTCTCGTACGCGAGCACGACCGCCTGGACCCGGTCGCGCAACCGTAGCTTCGTCAGCACATGCCCGACATGGGTTTTCACGGTGGTCTCGCTGACCGACAGCACCCGGGCGATCTCCGCGTTCGACAAGCCGCGCGCCATGTGTGTGAGCACTTCCCGCTCCCGGTCGGTCAGCGGCTCCAACGCCCGTGCCGGGGCGGCGGCCGGGTCCGGCAGCACCTGGGCGAAACGGTCCAGCACCCGGCGCAGGACGCGCGGGGACATCACCGCGCCCCCGGCGGCCACCGCACGGATCGCGGCGACCAGGTCCTCGGCCGGCACGTCCTTGGTCAGGAAGCCGCTCGCCCCGGCCCGCAACGCCCCGACGACGTGGCCGTCCTGCGCGAACGTGGTGAGCACGAGCACGCGTACCGGCAGCCGGGCCGACACGATCGCGCGGGTGGCGGCCACCCCGTCCAGGCGCGGCATCCGGATGTCCATCAGCACCACGTCGGGCAGCAGCCGCCGGGACAGCTCCACCGCCTCCACGCCGTCGCCGGCCTCACCCACCACGTCGAGGTCGTCCTCCGCGCCGAGCACCATCCGGAATCCGGTACGCAGCAGCGGCTGGTCGTCGGCGAGCAGAACCCGCACCGGCCGGGAGACGGCGCCCTCGGTCATGGTCCCCCTCGTCGTCCGGGCGGCGGTCCGGCCGGGACCCGTCGGCGCCGGCACGCGCCCGCGATCCATCCGGCGTGAACCGGGCCGCGGTAACCACCGTAGAGGGCGCCGCTGGCGTGGTCGCCGATCAGGCCGCCCCGATCCCGCAGGTTGGCCGGGCTCCGCGCGCCGGGCTCGCGTGAGGTCGCGGGTGGTCTGTGTGCCGGGCTCGCGTGAGGTCGCGGGTGGTCTGTGTGCCGGGCTCGCGCGGGATCGCCGGTGCCGCACGGTGGCCCGGCACCGCATTCGTCCGAGGGTGACCCGGCGCCCGGCTCGCCCCGCGGTGACCCGGCGCCGGACTCGCCCCGCGGTGACTGGGCCCCGGACACGCCCGGCTCGGGGAGCGCCGCGCTCCGCTCGGCGAGCCCCTCGCCGCTGGTGGACACGCCCGCACCCATGATCGACTCCACTTCGCCGAGGTGGCTGCATCCCACCCCCGTTGACCCCGCCACCTCCCCGAGGTGGCTCGCGTGCCCGGTCATCACCGACCGGACGGGCCGGCGGCCCAGGGCGACTGGCCCGTTCGGCCACCGCCGAGCGGGCCGGGTCGGTGTCGTCGGTCCACTCTTACGGCGCTCTGCCCGCCGGGAGCGCATCGGGATCGGGCGCGCTCCGCGCCGGGCCGCGCGGGATCGCGGGCCGGCCCTGCGCGGGATCGCCCGCCGGTCCGGGGGCGGTCCGGCCAGGCGTCAGCCCGGGCACCCTGCGGCGGGAGCGGAGGTTGTCGGCCCGGGCACCCTGCGGCGGGAGCGGCGGTTACCAGCCGGGGCACCGTCCGGCGGGAGCGGAGGTTACTCGTCGGCGCCGGGTGCCACCGGGCGGGAGCGGGCGTCCACGAGCGGGTCGGGTGCGGCGGCGGGCGCCGGGAACGGCGGCGGCGTCCCGCCGTAGCTCGGGCACAGCGCCTGGTGGTTGCACCAGTCGCACAGTCGGCTCGGCCGGGGACGGAAGTCCTGCCGGGCGGTGGCCTGCTCGATCGCCCGCCACAGCGCCACCACTGTTCGCTCGAACCGCACCAGCTCGTCGGCGTCCGGCGCGTAGTCGCACACCTCGGCGTCCTTGAGGTAGAGCAGGCGCAGCACGCGCGGCACCACGCCCCGGGTGCGCCACAGCACCAGGGCGTAGAACTTGAGCTGGAACAGCGCCCGCGACTCGAACGCCTCCCGCGGTGCCCCGCCGGTCTTGTAGTCGACCACCCGCAGCGCGCCGTCCGGCGCGACGTCGAGCCGGTCGAGATAGCCCCGGATGAGCAACTCGTCGTCCACCACCGCGGAGATCAGCGCCTCACGCTCGGCCGGCTCCAGCCGGCGCGGGTCCTCCACCGCGAAGTAGCCGTCCAGCAGAGCCGTCGCCGACCGGAGGAACTCCTGCGGCCCGACGACGTCGCCGTCGGCGAACAGCGTGGCCAGCTCCGGCTCCTCGGTGACCAGCCGGTCCCACTGCGGGACGACCAGGTCACCCGCCGACTCCGGGGTGCGCGCCGCGGCCGGCAGGTCGAACAGCCGCTCCAGTACGGCGTGCACGAGCGTGCCCCGGGCCTGCTCGACGGTCGGCCGCTCGGGCAGCCGGTCGATGCTGCGGAACCGGTAGAGCAGCGGGCAGGTCTTGAAGTCGGCCGCCCGTGACGGCGACAGCGAGGCCCGCACGGTGACCGGCGCCGCCGTCTGGTCGCCGTGACTGTCGATCATCGGTTCCGCCGTCATGACCGGAAGGTTAGGGCACGCGTGTGACAGGGCCGCCGTCGCCGCACCGAAGCATGATCGGGATCGCGGTGGCGTCCGTCGTCCGCGGCTGCGGGGCTCGCCGAAGCTCGGCTCACGTAGCATCGGGCCGGTGCAGCAGCGGAGCCGAGGATCCCGCCGACCGGGGCTCAGCCTCGGCCGGATCCTCGGGGTGCCGCTGCGCGTCGACGCCTCGATGCTGCTGCTCACCGTCGTGGTCACGGTGCTGTACGCGGCGCTGGCCCGCCGCCAGCTCGACCTCGGCCCGCTCGGCGGCTACCTGGTCGGCCTCGGCTTCGTGATCTCGCTGCTCGGCTCCGTGCTGCTGCACGAGCTGGGGCACGCGCTGACCGCCCGCCGGTACGGCATCGGCGTGCGGGGGATCACGCTGGAACTGCTCGGCGGCTACACCGAGATGGACCGCGACGCCCCCAGCCCCCGGGTCGAGCTGCTGATCTCCCTGGCCGGCCCGGCCGTGTCCGCGGTGCTCGGCGCCGGCGCGGTCGCCGCCACCCTCGCCCTGCCCGCCGGCACGCTCGGCCACCAGCTCGCCTTCCAGCTCGCGGTCAGCAACGTGGTGGTGGCGATCTTCAACAGCCTGCCCGGTCTGCCGCTGGACGGCGGCCGGGCGCTGCGCGCCGCGGTGTGGGCGCTCACCCGCGACCGGCACCGCGGCACCGAGGTGGCCGGCTGGGTGGGCCGGGCCGTCGCGCTGGGCACGCTGGCGCTGGTCGTGGTGCTCACCATGCGCCGGGCGCTGGCCCCGCTGGCCCTGCCGCTGCTGCTGCTCGTCGCGCTGACGCTGTGGCGCGGCGCCGGGCAGTCGATCCGGATGGCCCGCATCGGCCGCCGGCTGCACCTGGTCGACCTGGCCCGGCTGGGCCGCCCGGTGCTGCCCGTGCCCGCGGGCACACCGCTGGCCGAGGCCCAGCGCCGCCGCGACGAGACGGGCACCCCGGGGGCGGCACTCGGCGTGGTCGACTCGGCCGGCCGTACCGTCGCCCTGGTCGACCCGGCCCGCGTCGCCGCCGTACCCCCGGAGCGGAGGCCGTGGGTCGCGGTGGACGAGGTGGCCCGCGACCTGTCCGCCGTGCCGGCGCTGCCGCTCGGGACGGACGGCGAGCGGGTGCTGGAGACCGTGCGCACCCACCCGGGCGCGCAGTACGTGGTGACGTCAGGCGAAGATGTGGTCGGCGTGCTGCACATCGCGGATCTCGCCCAGCTCCTGGAACCCGAACGGAAGACGAACACGTGACCGCAGAGATCTCCACCGTCCCGGCGTTGCCCCCGGTCCACCGCGGGCCGTTCCGGCCGGGCGACCGGGTCCAGCTGACCGACCCGAAGGGCCGGATGCACACCGTGACGCTGGAGCCCGGCAAGGAGTTCCACACCCACCGGGGGATCCTCAAGCACGACACCCTGATCGGCCTGCCCGACGGCAGCGTGGTCACCACCGCCGGCGGCGGCACCGCGTTCCTGGCGCTGCGGCCGCTGCTGTCGGACTACGTGCTGTCCATGCCGCGCGGCGCCCAGGTGATCTACCCGAAGGACTCGGCGCAGATCGTCGCCATGGGTGACATCTTTCCCGGCGCCAAGGTGCTGGAGGCCGGCGCCGGGTCCGGCGCGCTGTCCTGCTCGCTGCTGCGGGCCGTCGGCACCGAGGGTGAGCTGCACTCGTTCGAGGTGCGCGACGACTTCGCCCAGATCGCCCGCCGCAACGTCGAGGCGTTCTTCAACGGGCCGCACCCGGCCTGGCGGCTGCACGTCGGCGACGTCGCGGACTGCGCCGAGACCGGTTTCGACCGGATCATCCTCGACATGCTCACCCCGTGGGAGATGCTCGACATGGTCGAGCGGGCGCTCGTGCCCGGCGGCGTGCTGATCGGCTACGTGGCCACCACCCCGCAGCTGTCCGAGCTGGTCGAGGCGCTGCGCGAACGCGGCGGCTGGACCGAGCCGCGCGCCTGGGAGTCGCTGGTGCGCGACTGGCACGCCGAAGGGCTCGCGGTCCGCCCGGACCACCGGATGATCGCCCACACCGCGTTCCTGGTCTCCGCCCGCAAGCTCGCCCCCGGGGTCACCGCGCCGCCGCGCCGCCGCAAGCCCAGCAAGGGCGCCGAGGCGTACGCGCAGCGCCGCGACGCCCTGCGCGCCGCCGCCGCGGCCCGCGCGGCGGAGGAGCCGGAGCAGTCCTGACCCCCGCCGCGCGCCCGTGCGCGCACGGGCGGATCATGTGTGCCGGTGGGGACGACACCTGAGCGGGTGGAGACGGTGGCATGAGCGAGCGGATCGGGGCGCGCGTCGGGCGGCGCGCCCGTGCCGGTGACCGGGACCGGTGGCAGCACGGCGGCGCGGCCGGGCGGGAGGCGGCGTGAGCAACCCCGGCTACGGCAACGGCGACCTGCCCGCCGTCTTCCCGGACTGGTCGCCCTACACCGACCTGGAGTCGGCCGCCCGGGCGTACCTGCGCGACCCGGACATCGCGCTGGAGGCGCTCGACGGCGTGCTGCGCGGCGCGTCGGTGCTCGGCTTCACGCTGGAGCGCTTCGTCAACGAGGTGAACGGGGTGTGGCAGGAGGTAGTCGTCTGCGACGGCAGCCGGCTGGTGCTCTGGCACGGCGAGGACGTGCCGCCGGGGGAGGGGCCGCCCGGCGCGATGACCTCGTCGCTGCGGGTGGTGCCGCTGTCCACCGTCACCGAGGTCGGCTGCCGGCGGCGGCTCATGCGCGCCGACAACGGCACCGTACGGGTCGACAGCATCGACGTGTACCTGCTGCTCAGCTCACTCGACGAGGCACCGCCCAGCGACGAGGCGATCGGCGCGCCCCGGCACGACGCGCTGCGCTTCGGCAAGACCCTGGACGACGGCGGCGCGGGGCAGATCGCCCGGCTGGAGGAGTTCGCCCGGCTGGTCGCCTCGGTCGTCGGCCGGCCCCTGCTCTGAGGCGGACGCACGACGGGCCGGGGACCACACGTCCCCGGCCCGTCGTGCCCGTCTCCGCCTCAGTCCTCGGCCTCCGGGCCGGCCACCTCGACGCCGTCGCTGCCGCGCACGACGTGGATGCACTCGCCCGGGCACTCCTTCGCCGAGTCGATCACCTCGAGGCGCAGGTGCTCCGGCACGTCCACCCGGGCGCCCGGGGCCTGCCGCAGCTCGCCGTCGGGGCCCTTGACGTACGCGAGGCCGTCGACGTCGAACTCGAAGACCTCCGGCGCGTACTGCACGCAGAGCCCGTCACCGGTGCAGAGATCCTGATCCACCCAGACCTGCAACTGGTCGGTCGCGACGTCGGTCACGAAGCACCCCCCATGTTCTCCCGTCCCACGCTCCGACGGTACCCGAACGCCCGTACCCGCCCCGCGACCAGCCCTTCGCGATCAAGCTTCGGTGACGAGCGCGTTGCTGTGGACCGAATCGGGCTCATAGCGGCTAGTGTTAGGTCAGAACGTTCAAGCCCCCCGGGGAGGTGGGACGTGGCACGCAGCGACGACGCGGACTCGCGCGCCGCACGGTGGGAAAAGGAAGCCCACGATCTCTCCACGCAGGTCGCGTTCCTGCAAGAGGAACTCGCTCTGGTGCGGCGCAAGTTGACCGAGAGCCCCCGACACGTCCGGCAGCTCGAAGAGCGGCTGGCGGCCACCCAGGCACAGTTGGCGCGGCTGACCGAGAACAACGAACGGCTCGTGAGCACCCTCAAGGAGGCTCGCGCGCAGATCGTGACGCTCAAGGAGGAGATCGACCGGCTCGCCCAGCCGCCGAGTGGCTACGGCGTCTTCCTGGCCAAGCACGACGACGGCACGGTGGACGTGTTCACCGGCGGGCGCAAGCTCCGGGTGGCCGTCTCGCCCTCGCTGGAGGTCGACGAGCTGCGCCGTGGCCAGGAGGTCCTGCTCAACGACGCGCTCAACATCGTCGACGCGTTCGGCTACGAGCGGGTCGGCGAGGTGGTGATGCTCAAGGAGATCCTGGCGGGCCCCGAGGGCGCTCCGGGTGACCGGGCGCTCGTGGTCTCGCACTCCGACGAGGAGCGGATCGTGCACCTCGCCGAGACCCTGATCGGCAGCGCGATCCGGGCCGGCGACTCGCTCATGATCGAGCCCCGCTCGGCGTACGCGTACGAGCGGATCCCGAAGAGCGAGGTCGAGGAACTGGTCCTGGAGGAGGTGCCCGACGTCAACTACGAGGACATCGGTGGCCTCCAGGCGCAGATCGAGCAGATCCGCGACGCGGTGGAACTGCCGTTCCTGCACTCCGACCTGTTCCGCGAGCACCAGCTCCGGCCGCCGAAGGGCATCCTGCTCTACGGCCCGCCCGGCTGCGGCAAGACGCTCATCGCCAAGGCGGTGGCCAACTCGCTGGCCAAGAAGATCGCCGAGCGGGAGGGCAAGGAGCGGCACACCAGCTTCTTCCTCAACATCAAGGGCCCCGAGCTGCTCAACAAGTACGTCGGCGAGACCGAGCGGCACATCCGGCTGATCTTCCAGCGGGCGCGGGAGAAGGCCGGCGAGGGCACCCCGGTGATCGTGTTCTTCGACGAGATGGACTCGGTGTTCCGCACCCGCGGCTCCGGCGTCTCCTCCGACGTGGAGAACACCATCGTCCCGCAGCTGCTCAGCGAGATCGACGGCGTCGAGGGCTTGGAGAACGTCATCGTCATCGGCGCCTCCAACCGGGAAGACATGATCGACCCGGCGATCCTGCGCCCCGGCCGGCTCGACGTGAAGATCAAGATCGAGCGGCCGGACGCCGAGGCGGCGAAGGACATCTTCTCCAAGTACATCCTCGCCGGCCTGCCGCTGCACGCAGACGACCTGGCCGAACACGGCGGCGACGCCCAGGCGACGGTCGCGGCGATGATCGACGCGGTGGTCCTGCGGATGTACTCCGAGACCGAGGAGAACCGCTTCCTCGAGGTCACCTACGCCAACGGCGACAAGGAAGTCCTCTATTTCAAGGACTTCAACTCCGGCGCGATGATCCAGAACATCGTCGACCGGGGCAAGAAGATGGCCATCAAGGAGTTCCTCACCTCCGGACGCAAGGGGCTGCGGCTGCAGCACCTGCTCGACGCCTGCGTCGACGAGTTCCGCGAGAACGAGGACCTGCCCAACACCACCAACCCCGACGACTGGGCCCGCATCTCCGGCAAGAAGGGCGAGCGGATCGTCTACATCCGCACGCTCGTCTCCGGCGGCAAGGGCGCCGAGGCCGGACGGTCCATCGAGACCGCCAGCAACACCGGCCAGTACCTGTAGTCCGACCCCTCGACGGAGGCCCGTGGCGAATCCGCCACGGGCCTTCGCGTGTACCCGGGGAGGCCGCCACACCGGACCCGGCGCTGCCGCCATGCCCCCTGCGCGCGTCACGCCGACTACGCTCGACGTGACGGGGACCCCGACGGCGAGCGGAGCGGGCAGGTCGATGAGCGTCAGAAGGATCATGGGCACCGAGGTCGAGTACGGCATCTCCGTGCCCGGTCAGGCCGGAGCCAACCCGATGGTCACCTCCTCCCAGGTGGTCAACGCCTACGGGGCGCGACCGGAACTCAACCGGGGCGGCCGGGCCCGCTGGGACTACGAGGAGGAGTCGCCACTGCGCGACGCCCGCGGGTTCACCTACTCCGGTGCCGCGTACGACCCGGCCGAGGCGCTCGCCGACGAGGATCTCGGGCTCGCCAACGTCATACTCACCAACGGTGCCCGCCTCTACGTCGACCACGCCCACCCGGAGTACTCCACGCCCGAGGTGACGAACCCGCTGGACGTGGTGCGGTGGGACAAGGCGGGGGAGCGGGTGATGGCCGAGGCGGCCCGGCGCGCCGCGACCATCCCGGGCACCCACCCGATCCACCTGTACAAGAACAACACCGACAACAAGGGCGCCAGCTACGGCTCGCACGAGAACTACCTGATGCGCCGGCAGACGCCGTTCGCCGACATCGTGGCGTACCTGACGCCCTTCTTCGTCACCCGGCAGATCGTCTGCGGCGCCGGGCGGGTCGGCATCGGCCAGGACGGCGGCCAGAGCGGTTTCCAGATCTCCCAGCGGGCCGACTTCTTCGAGGTCGAGGTGGGCCTGGAGACGACGCTCAAGCGGCCCATCATCAACACCCGGGACGAGCCGCACGCCGACGCCGACAAGTACCGCAGGCTGCACGTCATCATCGGCGACGCCAACCTCTCCGAGATCTCCACGTTCCTGAAGGTCGGCACCACCTCGCTGATCCTCGCCATGATCGAGGAGAAGGCGCTCGGCGCTGACCTGGGCATCGCCGACCCGGTGGCCGAGCTGCGCGCGGTCAGCCACGACCCGTCGCTCAAGCACCTGATGCGGATGCGCGACGGTCGCAAGCTCACCGCGCTGGACGTGCAGTGGGCGTACCTGGAGCGGGTCGCCTCCTTCGTGGACGACCGCCACGGCCAGGACGTGGACGAGCAGACCGCGGACGTGCTGCGCCGCTGGGAGAGCGTGCTGGACCGGCTCGGCCGGGACGCGTTCGAGTGCGCCGACGAGCTGGACTGGGTGGCCAAGCTGCGGCTGCTGGAGGGCTACCGGGAGCGGGAGAAGCTGGGCTGGGGCTCGCACAAGCTGCAACTGGTCGACCTGCAGTACTCCGACGTGCGGCCGGAGAAGGGCCTGTACCACCGCCTGGTGCAGCGCGGCTCGATGAAGACGCTGCTCACCGACGAGCAGACCCGCACCGCGATGACCGAGCCGCCGGAGGACACCCGGGCCTACTTCCGGGGCCGCTGTCTGGCGCAGTACGCCTCCGAGGTGGTCGCCGCGAGCTGGGACTCGGTCATCTTCGACGTGGGCCGGGAGTCGCTGGTCCGGGTGCCGATGATGGAGCCCGAGCGGGGCACCCGCGCGCACGTCGGCGAGCTGTTCGACCGCTGCGAGAGCGCCAAGGATCTGCTGGAGACGCTCACCGGCGGGTGACCCCGATGCCGGAAGGCCCGCCGGGTGCCGGAAACGGGCACGCGACGGGCCTTTCGTCGCTCCCGCGAGGTAAGTTGATCGCAGGCGATCGTGGAGGAGGCACCACCATGGCGACGCAAGAGGGTGGGCAGACCCAGTCCGGCAAGTCCCGCGAGGAGGTCGAGGAGGTCACCGCTGAGGCCAACCCCGAGGTGGCCGAGCGGCACGCCGAGATCACCGAGGACGTCGACGACCTGCTCGACGAGATCGACTCCGTCCTGGAGGAGAACGCCGAAGAGTTCGTGAGGGGCTACGTACAAAAGGGCGGCCAATAGGGCACAAGTCCGTTTCGTCCGGCAGGGCGAAGGGCGAGCCGACCGCCCGGCACCACGATGATCGCACCGGACGGGTGCGCGGGATAATCTGCTTCAACTGCAACGGTGGTCTTGGCCGGTCCCGGGACACTCCCGTGGGGCCGGCCAGGGCGATCACGTACCTGAGAGGAACCACGTGGCAGCGGGTTTTGATCCATCCGGGCGTCTTCCAGATGTGTTCACCAACGCGGGGACGTCCTCCTTCACAGCGTTCCTGAGCAAGGTGGCCCCCGAGATGCTGCCCGGCCGTCGGCCGCTGCCGCCCGGCATGGCCGCCGACATGGCCCCGCACGCGACCACCATCGTGGCCATCTCGGCAGCCGGCGGCGTGGTCATGGCCGGCGACCGGCGCGCCACGATGGGCAACCTGATCGCCCAGCGCGACATCGAGAAGGTGCACCCGGCCGACGCGTACTCGCTGGTCGGCATCGCGGGCACCGCCGGCATCGGCATCGAGCTGATGCGACTGTTCCAGGTGGAGCTGGAGCACTACGAGAAGATCGAGGGCGCGATGCTCTCGCTCGACGGCAAGGCCAACCGGCTGGCGTCGATGATCCGCGGCAACCTGGGCGCGGCCATGCAGGGCCTGGCCGTGGTCCCGTTGTTCGCCGGGTTCGACCTGGCCGCGAGCGACCCGGCGCGGGCCGGGCGGATCTTCAGCTTCGACGTGACCGGCGGCCCGTACGAGGAGACCGGCTACGACGCCATCGGCTCCGGTTCGCTGTTCGCCAAGTCCGCGCTGAAGAAGCGGTTCCGGGCCGGCCTGCCGGTCGAGGACGCGACGCGGCTCGCGGTCGAGGCGTTGTACGACGCGGCGGACGACGACACCGCCACCGGCGGCCCCGACCTGACCCGGCGGATCTACCCGGTCGTGATGACCGCCACCGCCGAGGGCACCCACCGGCTCACCGACGCCGAGACGGCGGCGATCGCGGAGAGCGTGGTGTCCGGCCGGATGGAGAACCCCGGCGGCTGAGGCCGCTCCCACCGTCCACCGAGTCAGCAGTCCCGCAGAAGGAGAACCGCCGCCGTGGCCATGCAGTTCTACGCCTCGCCCGAGCAGATCATGCGCGACCGCTCCGAGCTGGCCCGCAAGGGCATCGCCCGGGGCCGCAGCGCGGTGGTCCTGAGCTACGCGGGCGGGGTGCTCTTCGTCGCCGAGAACCTGTCCAGCACGCTGCACAAGGTCAGCGAGATCTACGACCGGATCGGCTTCGCCGCTGTCGGCCGGTACAACGAGTTCGAGAACCTGCGCCGCGCGGGCGTGCGGATGGCCGACCTCAACGGGCTCAGCTACGACCGCCGGGACGTGACCGGCCTGGCGCTCGCGAACGCGTACGCGCAGACGCTCGGCGCGATCTTCACGGAGCAGTCGAAGCCGTTCGAGGTGGAGATCTGCGTGGCCGAGGTGGGCGCCACGGCCGAGGACGACTCCCTCTACCGGGTGACCTACGACGGCTCGGTGAACGACGAGCCGGGCCGGATGGCGATGGGCGGGCAGGCCGAGGCGATCAGCGGGGTGCTGAAGAACGAGCACCGGCCGGAGATGTCGCTGTCGGAGGCGGTCCGCGCCGCCATGAAGGCGCTGAGCAGCGTCGGCGGCGAGGGCGGGGCGGCCCGCACGATCGCCGCGAACCAGCTGGAGGTGGCGGTCCTGGACCGGGGCCGGGTGGGGCGTACGTTCCGGCGGGTGACCGGCGCGGCGCTGACCGCGCTGCTGGAGGGCGACGCCGAGGCCGACACCGCGCCCGCGCCGGGCCGGGCGAAGACGCCGACGGTGCCGACGGAGGAGGCGAAGAAGCCGACGACGTCGGCGGGTTCGGCCGATCTGGAGGGCAACGCGGAGGACAAACCCGCCGAGTGACGTCCGTCTGCGGACCCCGCCACCTCCCGAGGTGGCGGGGTCTTTCGCGTACGGATGCCGCCACCTCCCCGATCTGCGCGGGAGATCGCAAGCGGCGAGCGTCGGCGCTGCCCATCGGAGGCTCCGGGCGGCTAGTGTCTCATCATGGAGCGGCGAATCTTCGGCCTCGAAACCGAGTACGGCGTCACCTGCACCTATCGCGGGCAACGCCGACTGTCCCCCGACGAGGTCGCGCGGTACCTGTTCCGGCGGGTGGTGTCGTGGGGCCGGTCGAGCAACGTGTTCCTGCGCAACGGCGCCCGCCTCTATCTCGACGTCGGTTCGCATCCCGAGTACGCGACTCCGGAGTGCGACTCGGTGACCGACCTGGTGGCGCACGACCGGGCCGGTGAGCGGATCCTGGAGGGGCTGCTCGTCGACGCGGAGAAGCGGCTGCACGACGAGGGCATCGCGGGCGAGATCTACCTGTTCAAGAACAACACCGACTCGGCCGGCAACTCGTACGGCTGCCACGAGAACTACCTGGTGTCCCGGCACGGCGAGTTCGGCCGGCTCGCCGACGTGCTCATCCCGTTCCTGGTCACCCGGCAGTTGATCTGCGGCGCGGGCAAGGTGCTGCAGACGCCGCGGGGCGCGGTCTACTGCCTGTCCCAGCGGGCCGAGCACATCTGGGAGGGCGTCTCCTCGGCGACCACCCGCAGCCGGCCGATCATCAACACCCGCGACGAGCCGCACGCGGATGCCGAGCGCTACCGCCGGCTGCACGTGATCGTCGGCGACTCGAACATGAACGAGGTCACCACGCTGCTGAAGGTCGGCACCGCCGACATCGTGCTGCGGATGATCGAGGCCGGCGTGGTGATGCGCGACCTGACGCTGGAGAACCCGATCCGGGCCATCCGCGAGGTGTCGCACGACATCACCGGCCGGCGCAAGGTGCGGCTGGCCTCCGGCAAGGAGGTCTCGGCGCTGGAGATCCAGCAGGAATACCTGGCCAGGGCGACGGAGTTCGTGGAGCGCCGGGGCGGTGACCAGACCGCGAAGCGGGTGGTCGACCTGTGGGGCCGGGTGCTGCGCGCGGTCGAGACCGGCGACTTGGACCCGGTGGCCCGGGAGATCGACTGGGTCACCAAGCTGAAGCTGATCGAGCGCTACCAGCGCAAGCACGACCTGCCGCTGTCGCACCCGCGGGTGGCGCAGATGGACCTGGCCTACCACGACCTGCGGCGCGGGCGCGGCCTGTACGGGCTGCTCGAGCGCCGCCGCGAGGTGGACCGGGTGGCCAC
The DNA here is from genome assembly GCF_019038635.1 of Micromonospora sp. WMMB482. Classification (NCBI taxonomy): domain Bacteria; kingdom Bacillati; phylum Actinomycetota; class Actinomycetes; order Micromonosporales; family Micromonosporaceae; genus Micromonospora; species Micromonospora sp. WMMB482. The sequence continues at coordinate 5,399,478 of NZ_JAHOPD010000020.1, forward strand.
CGACCCGGAGATCTTCGAGGCGAAGGAGACACCGCCGCAGACGACCCGGGCGCGGTTGCGCGGCGAGTTCATCCGCCACGCCCAGGAGAAGCGGCGCGACTTCACCGTGGACTGGGTCCACCTGAAGCTGAACGACCAGGCGCAGCGCACGGTGCTGTGCAAGGACCCGTTCCGGGCCTACGACGAGCGGGTGGAACGGCTGATCGCCAGCATGTGATCGGTTGGGCGGCCGGTGCCCGGCACCGGCCGCCCGCCCACGGGTACGCTGGCGTCGCGATGAACACTTCCGAATCCGCCGGCGGGTCCGGCCGCGAGACGTCCTCGGACCGTGACGGCACCGAGAAGCTCAACTGGATCGACCGTCGGCGGGAGAAGATCCGCGCCGAGATCGAGCGCAACAGACGCGGCGACTACACGGTGCCGACCTGGGTGCTGGCGGCGGCGCTCGCGCTGATCGTGGGCGCCTGGCTGGCGTTGATCCTGTTCCTGGGCTGAGTCCCGGGCGGTTCAGTTGTACGGCATCCGGGGGAACCAGCCGAAGCCGAACAGGGCCGGCACGCGTACGTCCCAGTAGACGACTGTGAAGACGCCGAACGCCACGAGCAGCGCTCCGGTGACCGCGGCGGCGCGGCGGGGGTCGGCCGTCCAGGCGAGGAGGCGTCCCCGGCTGAGCGCCACGGCGACGGTGAAGACGACTGTGACGAGCACGATGTTGCCGAGCGACTGCAGCGTGAACGCCAGCGCTCCGTAGAGCGGGTTGCCGGTGTCGACGGCCCAGTGGAACAGCTTGTTGAACATCGGGTAGGGCCGGCCGACGAGGAAGCCGCCGACGAGCGCGCCGATCGTCACCACCCGGGCGACGGGCCGGCGCGCGAAGACGTCCGGCACCAGCTTGAGCGCGGCGAGTCCCAGGTAGGTCAGGGCGAGCCCGATGACGCCGAAGACGACCGACGACTGGATGAGGCGTACCGGAACTCCGCCGACCGCCTCGGTGGACAGCTGGGGCAGCCGGTCGCCGGCCAGCACACCGATGACGCCGTACCCGGCGGAGACGACGACCATGCCGACCGTGAGCCAGCCGACCGGGCGCAGCAGGGCGCGCAGCGCCCGCCGGGTGCCGCCGGCGGGGTCGGCGCCGGAGACCTGGCTCATCGGCCCGACCGAGGCCGCGACAGCGATGTTGCAGGCGGTGAAGGTGCCGGCGAAGCCGGAGACGAAGGCGAAGATCATCCCGGCGGCGGCACCGGTGATGGCGGTCTCCTTGGCGTCATGGCCCAGCACGGTGTTCGCGACGCTGTCGCCGATGACCTTGTCGACCAGCTCGAACGACCACAGGACGGCCAGCAGCACGCCGGCCGCCGCGCTGACCAGGGCGAGCATGAGCCGGCGTCGGGGGCGGTGGGGGGAGATCCCGCTGGGCGTCGCGTCCGGGAACTGTCGCAGTGTCATGGGTCGGCCTCCTGAACGGCGGCCGCACAGGTTCCCCGGGCAGCCGGGGACGACGCCTGTCAGGGGGAGCGGTGGGGCCGGGGTCGAGTACCCGGCCAGTATGGAAAGACCGGGTGGGCCTCTGGTTCTTCCATCATGCTGACCTGTCCCGGGCGTCTTCTCCGGTGCCAGCGGTGACGGCACTCTGGACGGCGAGGCCGCGGGCGCCGCCCGGCACGGACAGGGAGCGTGACGTCATCGCACACATCGATCTCGGGCTGGACGAGAAGGCACATCCGGGCATCCAGGGGCCGCTGCGGTTCCGGCCGGAGACGGCGAAGCCGCTGGGTGAGCTGACGGAGGTGCTGCTGCGCGCTCCTCATCCCACGCTGACGCCGGGCGAGCGGGAGCTGATCGCGGCGTACGTGTCCGGCCTCAACGACTGCGACTTCTGCTGCTCGTCGCACGCGGCGTTCGCCGCCGCGCAGCTGCCCGCCGGTATGCCGCTGGTCGACCAGGTGCGCGCGGACGTAGGCACCGCCCCGGTCGGCGCCAGGCTGCGGGCACTGCTGAAGATCGCCGCCGCGGTGCGCCGCAGCGGCCGGGAGGTCACCACCGGACTGGTCGAGGCGGCCCGCACGGCGGGCGCCACCGACCTGGAGATCCACGACACGGTGCTGATCGCCGCCGCGTTCTGCATGTTCAACCGTTACGTCGACGGGCTGGGCACCTGGACGCCGCGCGATCCCGAGGCGTACGCGCGAGCCGCCGGCCACCTCGTCGCGAACGGTTACCGGGCGATCTGACGGCGGCGCGGTTCAGCCGAGCAGGCCGGCGGCGTACCGGCCGGCGGCGGCCGCGGCCAGGAAGTAGGCGTGGTCGGCGTCCAGGCCCCGGCCCATCGTGGACAGGCCGACCGGGGCGGCCCGCAGCGCCGCGTCGAGGCCGTCTGTGGGCACTGTGACGATCCGGTGCCGGTCGGCCAGCGGCGTCAGCGCCGCGGCGACCTCCCCGGCCAGGCCCGGGGGCAGGCCGTCCGGCACGACCAGCTCCGCGGGGGCCAGCGCGACCCGGCCGTACGCGGTCAGGCTGTGGTGGGAGACGCCACGGTGCCGGGGGCGGGCGTCGGCGTCGCTGATGCGCAGCGAGCCGACCGGACGCCCGCCCAGCGTGGCGACCGCGTTCACGGCCTCGCCGACGGCGACGCCGGAGAAGCCCCAGCGGGTGCCGGTGCCGAGGTTGCCCGGCCCCTGGGCCACGATCGTCAGGTCCGCGTCGAGCACGTGCCGGGCGGCGAGCAGGCCGGTGTGCAGCGTGCTCGCCTCCAGGTCACCGCCGAACGCCTGGCCGACGCTCACCGTGCCGACGAGGTGCCCGGCCAGCCCGGCCAGGGTGCGGGAGAACCAGGCCGGCAACGCCCCGCCGTCGGTCAGCACGTACGCGACCCGCGCGTCGGGGGCGTCGGCGCGTACGCCGGCCAGGATCGCCGGCAGCGCCGAGTGCAGGTCGGCGGTGACCACCGGCATGCCGTCGACGGTGTCGGCGGCGGCCAGCCGGTCGTGGTGCGGCGACGCCTCCTCGTCCACGCCGAGCAGGATCGGTTGCAGCGGCGTGTAGCGGGCCTTGACCAGGTGCCCGGCGTCGCGGCTGTCGCCGGCCCGCGGCGGGTCCGGGGGCAGGCGGTCGGGCAGCGCCACGACCAGCGCGTAGCCGCCGGTGCCGAGGCCCATCAGCAGTGCCCCGGCGTTGAGCAGCACCCGGTCGCCGGGTTCGGGCTCGCCGACCAGCGCCGGGTAGGCCAGGGCGCGCATCCGGGCGCCGTCGGGCAGGTCGACGTCGAGTTCGGCAGCGCCGGCCCACCGTCGCCGTACCGCCGTGACCGTGCCGGACCGCCATCGCACCATGCGGTGCACGGTATCGGCCGCCGCCGCGACGGCCCCCGGGCGGGTCAGGGGTTCCGGTCGTCGGCCGGGCGGCCCGCCCCGTCCTGCGTGGTGCGGGCGGTCCGGCCGCCCGGACGGGACCGGGCGGAAGACCCCCGCGCCGCGCCGCGCGGGTGCCCGCGCCCGACGTGCGGGCTGCTAGCGTTTGGGCGTGTCCCGGACCCGTACCGAACGCCTGGTCAACCTGGTGATCTGCCTGCTGTCGACGCGACGCTTCCTGACCGCCGCGCAGATCGCCGCGACCGTGCCCGGTTACGAGCACGACCCGGACGACGCCAAGGACCACGAGGCGTTCCAGCGCAAGTTCGAGCGCGACAAGGCCGAGCTGCGTGAGCTGGGTGTGCCGCTGGAGACCGGCACGGCGAGCGTCTTCGACGCCGAGCCGGGCTACCGGATCGCGCCGCGCGCGTACGCGTTGCCCGACATCCCGCTCGAACCGGACGAGGCCGCCGCCGTGGGTATCGCCGCCCGGCTGTGGCAGCACGCCGGGCTGGCCGCCGCCGCGTCGTCGGGGCTGGCGAAGCTGCGCGCCGCCGGCATCGACGTCGATCCGCAGGCCACGCTGGGCCTGGAGCCGATGGTGACGGTCGATCCGGCGTTCGCGCCGCTCACCGCCGCCGCCCGGGACCGGCGCGAGGTGAGCTTCGACTACCGCGTCCCGGACCGGGACGCGCCCACCCGCCGCCGGGTGCAACCGTGGGGTGTGGTCTGCTGGCGCGGCCGGTGGTACGTGGTCGGCCACGACCTGGACCGGGCGGCGACCCGCTGCTTCCGGCTGTCCCGGGTGGTCGGCACGGTGCGGTCGACCGGCGAGCCGGGGGCCTACGAGCCGCCCGCCGGGGTCGACCTGATCAGCCATGTGGCCCGCTGGTCCGGGCCGGTGGAGCACACCGGCCGGGCCACGGTGCTGGCCACGCCGGGCCGCGCGGCCGGGCTGCGCCGCTGGGCCGTCGAGTGCCAGGCCGGTCCGGACGGCGACCGGCTGGTGCTGCCGTACGCCGACGCCGACTACCTGGCCGGCCAGATCGTCGGGTACGGCCCGGACGTCCGCGTCCTGGAGCCACCGGAGGTGCGGGAGGCGGTCATCCAGCGGCTCAAGGAGGTCGCCGCCCGCCACGACGAGCTCGCGGTGACCGGGGGTGCCCGGTGACCCGCCCGGCGGCCCGCGCGGGCCGTGCCTCCGCCGACCGGCTGGCCCGGCTGCTCAACCTGGTGCCCTACCTGCTGGCCCGCCCCGGCATCGAGATCGCCGAGGCGGCGCACGACCTCGGGGTGACCGAGAAGCAGCTCCGGGAGGACCTGGAACTGCTCTGGGTGTGCGGGCTGCCCGGCTACGGCCCCGGCGACCTGATCGACATGGCGTTCGACGGCGACCGGGTGACGATCACCTACGACGCCGGGATCGACCGCCCGCTGCGGCTCACCCCGGACGAGGCCCTGGCCCTGGTGGTGGCGTTGCGGATGCTCGCCGAGACGCCGGGCGTGGCCAACCGGGAGGCGGTCGAGCGGGCCCTCGCCAAGATCGAGAGCGCCGCGGGTGACCTGGCGGGGGCGCCGGTCGAGGTCCGCCTGCCCGGCGACTCCGCACGGGTTCGCGAGCTGCGCGCCGCCGTCGAGCGCGGCCGGGCGTTGCGGATCACCTACTACACCCCGGCCCGGGACGAGACCACCGAACGCACCATCGACCCGCTGCGGATGCTGATGGTCGGCGGCCGGGCGTACGTGGAGGCGTGGTGCCGCCGCGCCGAGGCGGTGCGGCTGTTCCGGGCCGACCGGATCGACGCGGTGACCGAGCTGCCGGAACAGGCGGTGGTGCCGCCGCAGGCACGCCCGCACGATCTCCGCGACGGCGTGTTCCACCCGTCGGCCGACCTGCCGCTGATCACGCTGCGGATCGGCCGGGGCGAGCGGTGGATCACCGAATACTATCCGTGCGAGCGGGTCGAGGCCGACGGCGAGCAGTGGCTGGTGTCGCTGCGCGTCACCGACCTCGGGTGGGCCCGGCGGTTCGTGCTCGGGCTGGGCCCGGAGGTGACGGTGGTGGCCCCGGCCGAGCTGGCCGAGCAGGTACGCGCCCAGGCCGTGGCCGCGCTCGACGCGTACGCCACCCCGGCCGGCAGCGCCGACCGGGCGGCCGTCGGCGTCACCCGATAGGCTGACCGCCGTGGTGACGTGGATCGTGCTCGGGGTCGTGGTGTTCGCGCTGGTCGTACTGGCCCTGGCGGTCCGTCCGGTGGTGAGCCGCCTGCCCGGGCTGCGCCGTTCCGCGCTGGCGTTGCAGCGCCGGGCGGCCGAGGCCGAGGGGCTGCGGTCGGCCGCCGAGCAGTTGCAGGCGCGGGCCGAGTCGCTCCAGGAGCGGGCGGCGCTCGCGCAGGAGCGGATCACGTTGATCAAGGCCAGGCGCGGGGACTGATCGACGTCGGTCGTCCGGTGAGCGTCGGCTGCGCGTTCCCGGGCGGTTACGCGCAGAAATGCGCGGACCTGGACGGTTGACGGGACACTTCGGGTTGGTCGAAACTTCACCGATCGGGCCCGCACCGGCAGGCCCGCGGGGGTGGCAAGCCGCTGCGACACACGTACGATGGGCGACGACCCACCCCTCACCGACACAGAGCGACTGGAGCTTCCCATGGGTGCCCTCAAGCCGTGGCACATCGCCGTACTCGTGGTCGTGCTGATCCTGCTGTTCGGCGCGAAGCGGCTCCCCGACGCGGCCCGCTCGCTGGGCCGCTCGCTGCGGATCATCAAGGCCGAGACCAAGAGCCTGCACGACGACGACCGCGACCTCGCCGAGAAGGCGGACGCGCAGGCCGGCTACCAGCCGCTCCAGCCGCAGCAGCCGGTGCAGGGGCAGCCGTACGTGCAGCAGCAGTACGCCCAGCAGCAGCCGTACGCGCCGCAGCCGCAGCAGCCCGTGGCCCCGCCGGCCGACCCGGTGCAGCGCGTCCGCGAGAACTGATCCGAGAGGGCCCCAACCACCGTGGCCTTCGGGTTGAAGAAGCGCGGCCCGAGCAGTTTCGCGCGCGCGGCCGACGGCTCGATGACGCTCATCGAGCACGTCCGTGAGCTGCGCAACCGGCTGTTCCGGGCGTCGCTGGCGATCCTTGTCGGTTTCGGGTTCGGCGTCTGGCTGTCCGGGCCGGTGCTGCACATCCTGCAGAAGCCCTACTGCGACCTGCCCAAGGCGCGGTTGATCGACGGCAACTGCAACTTCGTCCAGCTCGGTCCCGCCGACCTGTTCCTTCTGCAGATGAAGGTTGCCCTCTGGGTAGGCCTGATCATCGCCGCGCCGATCTGGCTCTACCAGCTCTGGGCGTTCATCGCGCCTGGCCTGCACCGGCACGAGCGGCGGTACGCGTACTTCTTCACCGCTCTGGCTGCCCCGCTGTTCGGTGCCGGCGCGGTGCTGGCGTACTTCGTCACGTCCAAGGGCCTGGAGTTCCTGCTCAACGTCTCCGGCGGCGGCGACGTGACCACCACTCTCGACATCACCCGCTACATCGGGTTCGTCACGAACCTGATCCTGCTGTTCGGGGTGGCGTTCGAGTTCCCGCTGATCGTGCTGATGCTCAACTTCGTCGGCCTGGCCAGCGCCAAGCGGCTGCTCAGCTGGTGGCGGGTGGCGGTGTTCGTGTTCTTCGCGTTCGCCGCCGTGGTCACGCCGACACCCGACCCGTTCGGCATGAGCGCGCTGGCGATCTGCCTCTGCGCGCTCTACTTCGCCGCGGTGGGGGTGGCGTTCCTCAACGACAAGCGGCGCGGTCGCGGCCGTGAGGTGTACGCCGGCATCGCCGACGACGAGGTGTCACCGCTGGACCTGTCGAACGAGCCGGTGCCCGCGGGCGGCCGGATCGAGGCGTCCGGGCCGATCGGCGCACCCGAGCCGATCGTCGCCCCGAAGCCGATCGAGCGCCGTTACGACGACATGACCTGACCGGCCCCGCGCACCGCCGGACGCCGTCCCCGCCTCCCGGGGGCGGCGTCCGCGTCTCCGCAGCCGCCCCGACGCCCATCCCACGTTGATCTTGGACTTTGTGCCCCTCCAGTGCCCGATATCCGCCCTTTGTCGGGGCCGAAACTGCAAGATCGCCGCGGGCGGGCGGGCGGGCGGGGGCGGGGTGGGGGTCAGGTGATGCGGCGGGCTGCTTCGGGGTGGGGCGGGGGGACCGCGCCGGGGTGCAGGATCGCGGCTGTCGTCTCGGCGCCGTCGACCAGGCGCGGGCCGGCGCGCACGATCAGCCCGTCCGCGTCCAGCGCCCACACCTGTGCCTCCGGGAAGTGCCCGGCCACCGCGGCGGCCTGCTCGGCCGCTCCGTCGAGACGGAACCCGCACGGCGCGACCAGCACCACCTCGGGGCGGGCGGCCCGCAGCGCCGCCCAGGTGGTCGGCGTGGACCGGGCGCCGCGATGGGTGGCCACCGGCTCGCCGCCGGCGACGTCGACGAGGTCCGGGATCCAGTGCCCGGCCCCGAACGGCGGGTCCACCCACTCGACGACCGCGACCCGGCGCCGGGGCCGGCCCGCCACCGCCGCGCCGACCGCCGCGAGCCGGGCACGCAGGCCGTCGACCAGTGCCTCCGCGCGATCCGGCACCCGGGCCGCCGCGCCCACCGCGCGGATCGACTCCAGCACGTCGTCCAGGGTGTACGGGTCGAGCGACAGCACGTCGGCCCGGCATCCCAGATGGTCCACGGCGTCGGCGACCCGGCCCGAGGGCAGTGCGCAGACGCGGCACAGGTCCTGGGTGAGGATCAGGTCCGGGTCGAGCCCGGCCAGCGCGCCGGCGTGCAGCGTGTAGAGGTCGGCACCGGCCGCGACCTGCGACCGGACGTACGCGTCGATCTCGCCGGGACTCATGCCCCGGGTGTCCCGGCCGCCGACGACCACTGTGGTGCCCGACCGGTAGCGCGCGGGCACCTCGCACTCGAACGTGACGCCGACCAGGTCGTCGCCGAGGCCGAGCGCGTACGCGATCTCGGTGGCGGAGGGGAGGAGGGAGACCAGCCGCATGCCCGCCATCATGCCCCCCGCGCGGACCGCCGCGCCCCGGGGCCGGTCCGGAACGGACATCGGGTCGCCCTCGGGCCTTGCCGGGACGCCGTACCCGCTTAGACTCTGCTGACTCCGCCGAGCCCCCCGGGCGGTGTGCCGGGGTGCGTCGGCGCCCCGTTCCGGTCAGTCCGTCTGACCTGCGCTCCGGAGAGCCCGATGAAGAGCCGTACCGCCGCCGTCCTGACCGTCCTCTGCGCGGCCACCGCGCTCACCGCCTGCGGTGACGACGAGCCCGCGCCGAAAGGACAGCAGGTGCCGGTGACCGCCACCGACACCAGCTGCGAGGTCACCACCACGCTGTTCACCCCGGGTACCGTCACCTTCACCGTGACCAACCGTGGTCAGCAGGCCACCGGGGTCTACGTCTACGGCCGGGAGGGCGGCGCCTTCACCAAGGTGATCGCCGAGGTCGCGGACGTGCCGGCGGGCCGCACCGGCGACCTGCGCGCGTCGCTGCAGACCGGCACGTACGAGGTGGCCTGCAAGCCCGGCCGGCAGGGCGACGGCGTCCGGACCACGATCACCGTCTCCGACGACGGCAACCTCGCCAGCGCCGCGGCCGAGGTGGCCTACGACCGGTCGGTGACGATCGAGCTGACCGACGACGCGATGACCGGCGTGGACGCCCTGATCGCCGAGCCCGGCGAGAAGCTCGCGTTCAAGGTGACGAACAAGACCGCCGGGGCCCGGACGCTGTACGTGCTCAACCCCGAGGGCAAGCGGGTCGCCGAGATGAAGGCCGAGGCCAACGGCACCGCCGAGACGGTGGTGACGCTGGGCGCGGCGGGGGACTGGTCGCTGAAGGTCAAGGGTGACGGCGTGCCGTCGGTGAGCAGGCCGCTGGTGGTGCGCTGAGGCGCGGGGAAGGCCGATCCGAAGCCGGTCGGTCCGGGTGCATCCACCGGGGACGGCCGGGGCGAAGCAATGGTCGTGACGGCAGTCACGGACCTGGTCGCTTCGACGAAAGGCTCCCCGATGAACATCGCTCGTCTCGCCGCCCGGCTGGCGGTGGTGGCCACCGCCGCGGCGGTGGCCACCACCGCCGTCGCCGTGCCCGCCCAGGCCGGTGCCAAGCAGCCGGGTACGCGGTCGCTGGCCGCCGTGCTCACCGCCGACAAGAGCGGCTTCGACCACAACCCGTGGGACTTCGACGTCCTCGCGAAGGCGGTCCTGACGGTGCTGCAGGCCAAGCCGGACTCGCCGGTCAGGGTGCTCACCGACGGCACCGTCGCGCTGACCGCGTTCGTGCCGAACGACTACGCGTTCCGCGAGCTGGTCCGCGACATCACCGCCGCGAAGCGGCTGCCCGGCGAGAAGGCCGCGTTCGACGCGGTCGCCGGGCTGGGCGTGGACACCGTCGAGGACGTCCTGCTCTACCACGTCGTGCCGGGCGCGACGATCGACCGGAAGGCGGCGCTGAAGGCCGACGGCGCGGACCTGACCACCGCGCTCGGCGCGACCGTCGAGGTGGACGTGAAGCGCTACTGGTTCGGCCGGCAGGTGCGGCTGGTCGACGCCGACACCAGCGACCGCGACGCGCGGGTGGTGCGGTACGACATCAACAAGGGCAACAAGCAGATCGCGCACGCGGTGAACCGGGTGCTGCGCCCGGTCGACCTCCCCTGAACCACCCCCGCCACGGCGTCCGGCACCCCCTGCCGGGCGCCGTCGGCGTGTGCCGTCCGCCTGCGGTGCGACCTGGCTCTGGTGGGCGGCGTGAGCCGTGCCGTACGGTGCTCGCCGTGACCGCGCACGATCATGTCCCGCCCGGCCCCGTCGCCGTGCTCGCCAACCCGACCGCGGGCCGGGGGCGGCACCGCGGTCTGCTGCCCGGGATCCTGGAGCGCCTCGCCGGAGCGGGCCGCCCGGTCGAGCTGCTGCGCGCGCGTACCCCCGAGGAGGCGGAGGCGGCGTGCCACGCCGCGGTCGCCGGCGGCGCCGGGGCGCTCGTCGCGGTCGGCGGCGACGGCACGGTGCACCGGGCGATGCAGGCGGTCGCCGGCACGGCCGTGGCGTTCGGGCCGGTCCCGGCGGGCACCGGCAACGACTTCGCGGTGGAGACCGGCTTCCCGGCCGACCCGATCGCCGCCGTCGAGGTGATCACCGCGGCGCTCGCCGCCGGCCGCGCCCGCCCGGTCGACCTGGCACGGCTGTCGCGGGCCGGGGAGACGGACCGCTGGTTCGGCGCGGTGCTCGCGGCCGGCTTCGACGCGATCGTCAACGAACGCGCCAACCGGATGCGCTGGCCGCGCGGCCCGCGCCGGTACGACCTGGCGATAGTGGTGGAGCTGGCCCGGCTGCGGCCACGCCGCTACCGGCTGGTCCTCGACGGGGTGGCGCAGGAGGTCGACGCGGTGCTGGTCGCGGTGGGCAACACGGCCAGCTACGGCGGCGGCATGCGGATCTGCCCGGACGCCGACCCGCACGACGGCCTGCTCGACGTGGTGGTCGGCGGCCGGTTCGACAGGCGCACCCTGATGCGGGTCAAGCCGCAGATCTACCAGGGCACCCATGTCACGCACCCGCTGGCGCGCGTCTACCGGGCGCGGACGGTGGAGCTGTCCGCCGACGGCATCACCGCGTACGCCGACGGGGAGCGCTCCTTCGACCTGCCGGTGACCGTCACCGCCGAGCCGGCGGCGCTGCGGCTGCTGCGCTGACCGCCGCCGGATCCTCGGCACCCGGCGGGCCGGGAACGGCCGGGGGCGCGGGAGAAGGCGCAGGTGCGGCGGCGCGGACCGCGCCCGCGCTCGCGGCGACCACGAGCGCGATGGCGAGCACCTCGACCGGGCGCAGCGCCTGGCCGAGCACCAGCCAGCCGGCCACCGCGGCGATCGCCGGACCGAGACTCATCATCACCGCGAACGTCGCGGTCGGCAGCCGCCGCAGCGCGGCCAGTTCCAGGCTGTACGGCAGCACCGAGGCGAGCAGCGCCAGCCCGGTGCCGAGCCCCAGCACCACCGGATCGGCCAGGCGACCACCGCCGTCGGCCAGCCCGAACGGCAGGGTCAGCAGCGCGGCGACGGTCAGCGCGAGCGCCAGCCCGTCGGCACCGGGGAACCGCGCGCCGATCCGCGCCGAGCAGACGATGTACGCGGCCCACATGGCGCCCGCCGTCAGCGCGAGCGCGGCGCCGGCCGGGTCGAGCCGGTCGAACCCGCCCTGGCCGAGCAGGACCACCCCGGCCAGCGCCAGCGCGGCACAGCACCAGGCGCCCGGCCGGCGCGCGGCGATCACGGACAGCGCCAGCGGGCCGAGCACCTCCAGCGTGACGGCCGGGCCGAGCGGGATCCGCTCGATCGCCTGGTAGAAGATCGAGTTCATGCCGGCCAGGGCCAGCCCGAACGCCAGCACCGCCGCCCAGTCGCGGCGCCCGTACCCGCGTACCCGTGGTCGGCAGACCACGAGCATCAGCAGCGCGCCGATGGTCAGCCGCAACGTCACCGCCCCGGCCACCCCGGTCCGCGGGAACAGCAGCGCGGCCAGCGCGGAGCCGAACTGCACCGACAGCGCCCCACCGAGCACCAGCGCGACCCCGCCGAGCCGTCCCGGCGCACGCGGCGGCAAGGGGTGGGCACCGGTCATGCCCTGACGGTAGCCGGTGCCCCGGGGACGGGTCCGCGCCGCTCACCCCCGCCGAGCGGTCAGGCGACCCCGGCCAGGTCCAGCACCGCGCCGAGCCCGTTCGCGCGGCCCGCGTCGGCGCAGGGCAGCACCAGCACCCCGCACCCGGCCGCCACCGCGCCCGCGTCGGCCGGTGTGTCGCCGACCATGAGCGTGCGCTCCGGGTCGACGCCGAGCATCCCGCAGGCCCGCAGGAAGATGCCCGGGTCCGGCTTGCAGCGCCCCACCTCGTACGACAGCGCGTACGCGTCGACGAGCGCGTCGAGATCCCAGGCGGCGAACAGCGGCCGCAGGTCGAAGCCGATGTTGCTGACCACCGCCACCTTCACCCCGGCGGACCGCAGGGCGCCCAGCACCGGCGCGGTGTCCGGGTACGGCACCCAGCCCTCGGGCACCAGCACCCGCTCGTAGAGCGCGTCGGCGAACCCGTCGATACCGGTGTCGACCGTCTCGGCCAGCCCGGTGTACGCGCCCCGGTGCGCGTGCGGGTAGAGGTCACGGTCGGCCCACAGCTCGGCCAGCCGGGGCGGCACCCGCGCCGGCAGCGGGCCACCGGCCCGCCCGGCGGTGAGCAGCCGGTCGGCCAGCGAGGTGGCCCGGATCCGGTCCAGCTCGACGCCGCAGGCGGACGCGGCGGCGAGCACCCAGGCCAGTGGCTCCTCCACCTGGGCGAGGGTGCCGTGGAAGTCGAAGAGCACCGCCTCCACGGGCCGGCGGGACGGGCCCGGGCGGACGGCGTCGTCGGCGCCGTTCGAGACGTGGGGCAGTTCGGTACGGTCCGGCACGTCGTGCACCCTACCGACCGCTCCGGCCGTCCTGCCGGATGGCCTTGACCGGTACTCGTCGGCGGCACCGATTAATCTTGGAACCATGTCGAGCCCCGCCGAGCGGTACGCCGCGGCGCGCCGCCGGGCCGCGCAGGCCTCCGCCTTCCCGGCCCTGGACGAATTCTCCCTGGATCTCGGGTTCGATCTCGACGACTTCCAGCGCGAGGCGTGCGAGGCGCTGGAGCGGGGCAGCGGTGTGCTGGTGTGCGCTCCCACCGGCGCCGGGAAGACCGTGGTGGGTGAGTTCGCGGTGCACCTGGCACTGCGCGGCCGGCCCGGCGGCGACGCGCCCGCGACCCGGCGCAAGTGCTTCTACACCACGCCGATCAAGGCGCTGTCCAACCAGAAGTACCACGATCTGGTGGACCGCTACGGCGCCGCGCAGGTCGGCCTGCTGACCGGCGACAACGCGATAAACGGCGACGCGCCGGTGGTGGTGATGACCACCGAGGTGCTGCGCAACATGCTCTACGCCGGCTCGGCCACCCTGGAGGGCCTGGCGTACGTGGTGATGGACGAGGTGCACTACCTGGCCGACCGGTTCCGCGGCGGGGTCTGGGAAGAGGTGATCATCCACCTGCCCGAGTCGGTCACGCTCGTGTCGCTGTCGGCCACCGTCTCCAACGCCGAGGAGTTCGCGGACTGGCTGGTCACCGTACGCGGCGAAACCGCCGTGGTGGTCTCCGAGCACCGGCCGGTGCCGCTGTGGCAGCACATGCTCGTCGGCAAGCGGATGTTCGACCTGTTCCACGACGCCGACGCGGCCCGCAAGCACGACGTCCATCCCGAACTGCTGCGCTACACCCGGGACACGATGCGCAGGCTGGAGCTCGGCGAGGGCCGCAGCGCCGGCCCCGGCGGCGGACGGCGCGGCCCGCGCTGGCGCGGCCCGATGCGCCCGGACGTCGTCGACCGGCTCGACCGGGAGGGGCTGCTCCCGGCCATCCTGTTCATCTTCAGCCGGGCCGGCTGCGACGCCGCCGTGCAGCAGTGCCTGGCCGCCGGGCTGCGCCTCACCTCCCCGGAGGAGCGCGCCGAGATCCGCCGGGTGGTGGAGTCCAAGGTCACCGCCATCCCCGGCGAGGACCTGTCCGTGCTCGGCTACTGGGAGTGGCTCGACGGGCTGGAGCGCGGCCTCGCCGCGCACCACGCCGGCATGCTCCCGGCGTTCAAGGAGGTGGTCGAGGAGCTGTTCGTCCGCGGGCTGGTCAAGGCCGTCTTCGCCACCGAGACGCTCGCGCTGGGCATCAACATGCCGGCCCGCTGCGTGGTGCTGGAACGCCTGGTGAAGTTCAACGGCGAGGCCCACGTCGACCTCACCCCCGGCGAGTACACCCAGCTCACCGGCCGGGCCGGCCGCCGGGGCATCGACGTGGAGGGCCACGCGGTCGTCGTCTGGTCGCCGGAGACCGACCCCCGGCACGTCGCCGGGCTCGCCTCCACCCGCACCTATCCGCTGCGCTCCAGCTTCCGGCCGTCCTACAACATGGCTGTCAACCTGGTCGGCAGCGTCGGCGCGGCACCGGCCCGGGAGCTGCTGGAGTCCTCGTTCGCGCAGTTCCAGGCCGACCGGTCGGTGGTCGGCCTGGCCCGGCAGGTGCAGCGCAACACCGAGACCATCGACGCGTACGGCGCGGAGGCCGCCTGCCACCACGGCGACTTCGACGAGTACTTCGCGCTGCGGGTGGCGATCGCCGACCGGGAACGCGCCATCGCCCGACAGGGGCAGACCCAGCGCAAGGCGGCGGCCGTCGCCTCGCTGGAGCGGCTGCGGGTCGGTGACGTGATCCGGGTGCCGTCCGGGCGGCGGGCCGGCCTGGCGGTGGTGCTGGACCCGGCCACCGGCGGTTTCGGCGAGCCCCGCCCACTGGTCCTGACCCAGGACCGCTGGGCCGGGCGGGTCACCCCTGGTGACTTCACCACCCCGGCCGAGGTGCTCACCCGCATCCGGGTGCCGAAGCACTTCAACCACCGCTCACCGGCGGCCCGGCGGGATCTGGCCGCCGCGGTCAGCGGCACCGGCCTGGACCGGCACGGCGGCCGCCGGGGTGGCCGGTCCCGTCAGGCGGTGGGGGAGGACCACCGCCTCAGCCAGCTCCGCGTCGAGCTGCGCGCCCACCCGTGTCATGCCTGCCCGGACCGGGAGGAACACGCCCGCTGGGCGGAGCGGCGGCGCCGGCTGGAACGCGACACCGAGGAGCTGCGCCAGCGGGTGTCCGGGCGGACCGGCTCGCTGGCCCGTACCTTCGACCGGATCGTCGCGTTGCTGACGGCGCGCGGCTACCTGGCCGCCGACGGCGAGGTCACCGACGCCGGGCGGATGCTGGCGCGGATCTGGACCGAGGCGGACCTGCTGGTGGCCGAGTGCCTGCGCCGCCGGGTGTGGGACGGCCTGTCCCCGGCCGAGCTGGCCGCCGCCGTGTCGGTGGTGGTCTTCGAGGCCCGGCGCGACGTCGACGAGCGGGCGTCGCTGCCGCGCGGCGCGGTGGCCGACGCGGTCGACGAGACGCTCAAGCTCTGGGGCGACATCGAGGCGGACGAGGCGGCGCGCGGCCTGGCCGTGACCCGGGAGCCCGATCTCGGCTTCGCCTGGCCGATCTACCGGTGGGCGCGCGGCGAGGCGCTGGCGAAGGTGCTGGCCAGCGGCCACCAGATCGACGGGGAGATGCCGGCCGGCGACTTCGTCCGCTGGGCGCGCCAGGTGGTCGACCTGCTCGGGCAGGTCGCCGACTCGGGTGGCGCCTCGGCCGAGCTGCGCGGCACCGCACGGCAGGCCATCGCGGCGGTCAACCGGGGCGTACTGGCCTACCACGCCTCCGCCTAACGGTCACTTTCGGTCACCGATTGCCGGAAACCGACGCACCGCTGCGTCACGGCACTGCCACCCCGCGAATTGTCAGGGGGCCGCTGTGCGCCCTGGTCAGGGCCTATCCCATCATTGCCCGGGGCGCGCCGTGGGTCGCCCTCCAGCCGATGGTGAGGGAAGGCGTCGTGGGCGAGATCAATCACTTTGAGTACGGGTGGATCACCCCCGCGCTCAGCTACGCGCTGTCGGTGCTCGGCTCGGCGCTCGGGCTGGTCTGCGCCGGGCGGATCCGGACCGCCACCAGCGGCGGGCAGCGTGCCTGGTGGGGCCTGCTCGCCGCGTGGGCGCTGGGCGGCACGGCCATCTGGGCCATGCACTTCATGGCGATGCTCGGCTTCGCCGTGGGCGGCACCCGGATCCGCTACGACGTGCCGCTGACGGCCGCCAGCACGGCGATCGCGGTGGCCGCGGTGGGCATCGGGCTGGCCATCGTGGGCACCGGCCGGCTGGCCGCGCCGCGGCTGTTCGCCGGCGGGTTCTTCACCGGCGCCGGGGTGGCCGCCATGCACTACACCGGCATGGCCGCCATGCGCCTGGACGGCTCGCTCGGCTACGACCCGCTGCGGGTCACGCTGTCGGTGGTCATCGCGATCGTGGCCGCCACCGTGGCGCTCTGGCTGGCGATGACCGTCCGACGGGGGCTCGCCATCGCCGCGTCGGCACTGGTCATGGGCATCGCGGTCAACGGCATGCACTTCACCGGCATGAGCGCACTGTCGGTGCACCTGCACGAGAGCAGCGGCCCGGTCTCCGGCACCGAGGTCAGTGGCCTGCTGGTGCCGATCGTGCTGGCAGTGGTCTTCGGCGTGGTCGGGCTCGTCTACGCGCTGCTCGCCGCGCCGTCGGACGACGACCGCGCCGGGGCCGCGTACGTCAGCTCGCGGCTCGACGTGGCGCCGCAGACGGTGGCCGCCGAACCCGCGCCGGACCCCGTCGGCCTGCGGGCCCGTTCGACGCTGGCGCAGCCCGGCGCGCTGTTCCCGTCCCGCCGGAGCGCCGACCGCCCTTCGTGATCAACTGATCACGACCGGTCGTCCGCCAGTGCGTCGACCAGGCGGCGGCACGAGCCGGCCAGGTTCCAGCGCTGCGCCAGCTCCAGCAGCCGGTCCGGGTCGGCGGGGGACGCGGGCAGTGCCGGGTCCAGCTCGGGCAGCGGCACGTCGGTGGCGACCCGGACCACCTTCGGCGCCACGGCCAGGTAGTCACGGGCGGCGTCCAGCTTCGCCCGCAGCCCCGGCGCGAAACCGGAGCGGGGGTCGTCGAGCGCGGCCAGGATGCCGTCCAGCCCGCCGTAGCGGTCGATCAGCCGGGCGGCGGTCTTCTCACCGACCCCGGCCACGCCGGGCAGCCCGTCGCTGGGGTCGCCGCGCAGCGCCGCGAAGTCGGCGTACCGGTCGGCCGGTACGCCGTAGCGGGTACGGACCGCCGCGTCGTCGCAGTCGTCCAGCTTGGCCACACCCCGGCCGACGTAGAGCAGGCGCACCGGGTGCGCGTCGTCGACGAGCTGGAACAGGTCGCGGTCGCCGGAGACCACCTCGACCGGGCCCGGCTGGGTCACCGCGAGCGTGCCGAGCACGTCGTCGGCCTCGTAGCCGGTGGCCCCCACCGCCGGGATGCCGAGCGCGTCCAGCACCTCCAGGATCATCGGCACCTGCGGGGACAGCGTGTCCGGCACGACCTCGCCGCCCCCGGGCGCGACCCGGTGCGCCTTGTACGACGGCAGCAGCTCGACCCGCCACGCCGGCCGCCAGTCGTGGTCGAGCGCGCAGATCATGCGGTCGGGCCGGCGGGTGCGCACGAGCTGGGCGAGCATGTCGAGGAAGCCGCGTACGGCGTTCACCGGCTGGCCGTCGCCGGTCTTCGCGGCCGACTCGGGGATGCCGAAGTAGGCGCGGAAGTAGAGGCTGGGGGAGTCGATCAGGAGGATCGGCTGTCGATGTGCCACGCGGACAAGCCTTCCACAGCCCTGTGACGAGATGGGGGAGGTGACCGCCGGACCGGAAACCCGGGCGCGCGACGAGCGTCCGATGCGCAGACTGGCGGGGTGAGCTTCGTACCCGGCCTGACCCTGGCCCGCCGGTTCCACGACGAGGTGGTGGGTCCGCTGCTGGCGCGGCGGCTGCCCGGCCTGCGGTACTCCGCCGGCCTGCTCGACGGTGGCTCCGAGCTGCTCGGCCTCGACACGCCGCGCTCCACCGACCACGACTGGGGTCCGCGTACCCAGCTCTTCGTGGGCAGCGCGCACGACGTGGCGCCGGTACGGGCGGTGCTGGACGCGGAGTTGCCGGCGTGGTTCCTCGACTGGCCGACCCGGTACACGGGAGGACCGACGACGCGGCTCGGCACGGTCCACGCCGGCGGCGACCGGCACGGCGTGAGCGTGGACGAACTCGGCGGGTGGCTGCGGGAGCGGCTGGGCGCCGACCCGCGCGCGGGCCTCACGGCGGCGGACTGGCTGGCGACGCCGACGCAGCGGCTGGCCGAGCTGACCGGGGGAGCGGTGTTCCACGACGGGCTCGACGGCGCGCTCACCGGCGTCCGCGCCCGGCTCGCCTGGTATCCGGACGACGTGTGGCGGTACGTGCTCGCCTCCGGGTGGCAGCGGGTCGCGCAGGCCGAGCACCTGGCCGGCCGGTGCGCCGAGGTCGGCGACGACCTGGGCAGCCGGGTCGTGGTCGCCGGACTGGCCCGGGATCTGATGCGCCTCGGCCTGCTGCTGCACCGCCGCTGGCCCCCGTACGCGAAATGGCTCGGGACGGTGTTCGCGACGCTGCCGGACGCGGCGCCGGTGGTGGCCGGGCTCGCCGCCGCGCTCGGCCCCGGCGACTGGGCGGCCCGGGAGCCCGGCCTGGTCCGGGCGCTGGAGACGGTCGCCGGCTGGACGAACGACGCAGCGATGGCGCCGCCCGTGGACCCGGCGGCGCGGCCGTTCCACGACCGGCCGTTCCTGGTGCTGCACGCCTGCCGGTTCGTCGAGACGCTGCTCGCCGCGATCACCGACCCGGAGCTGCGCGACCGGCCGCCGGTGGGCGCGGTGGACCAGTACGTGGACAGCGTGGACGTGCTCACCCATCCCGGCCGCGCCCGCCGGGTGGCCACGGCGG
Source organism: Micromonospora sp. WMMB482 (assembly GCF_019038635.1). Classification (NCBI taxonomy): domain Bacteria; kingdom Bacillati; phylum Actinomycetota; class Actinomycetes; order Micromonosporales; family Micromonosporaceae; genus Micromonospora; species Micromonospora sp. WMMB482. The sequence goes on from NZ_JAHOPD010000020.1 coordinate 5,418,322, forward strand.
TTGTCGGCCCGCCGGCCGGAGCCTAAACTCCGATTCGAGTCGCATCGATCCGCGACCGTCTATCTCGTCTCCGAGGGTCCGGGCCGCCCGTCGCAGGCGCCTCGCCGGCGAGAACGCCGCCACACGTGGCGTTCCCACCCCCGAGGAGAACAGCATGCTGTTTAGAAGGAGCAGACTCCGGCTGCTCGGCGCGGCGCTGGCCGCCGCCGGGCTGGCCGTCGCAGCGGCGCTCGCCGCCCCCGGGCCGGCCTCGGCCGCCGCGCTGACCGAGGTGACGAACTTCGGCGCCAACCCGAGCAACCTGCGCATGTACCTGTACGTCCCGGACACCGTCGCGGCCCGTCCCGGTCTGCTCGTGGTGAACCACTACTGCACCGGCAGCGGTCCGGCCATGTACTCCGGCACCCAGTTCGCGGCGCTCGCCGACCGGTACGGCTACATCGTGGTCTACCCGTCGGTGACGCGTAGCAGCAAGTGCTTCGACGTCTCCTCGCCGCAGGCGCTGCGCCGCGACGGCGGCAGCGATCCGATGGGCATCAAGTCGATGGTGGACCACGTGCGGCAGCGCTACCCGGTCGACGCGCAGCGGATCTTCACCACCGGCACCTCGTCGGGCGCGATGATGACGAACGTGCTGCTCGGCGACTACCCGGACGTGTTCCGGGCCGGCGCCGCCTTCGCCGGTGTGCCGTTCGGCTGCTTCGCCACCACCAACGACTCGGAGTGGAACAGCGAGTGTGCCAACGGCCAGGTGCTGAAGACGCCGCAGCAGTGGGGTGACCTGGTGCGGGGCGCGTACCCGGGCTACACCGGCCCGCGCCCGCGGATGCAGATCTGGCACGGCACCAACGACGAGACGCTGCGCTACCCGAACTTCGGCGAGCAGGTCGACCAGTGGACGGACGTGCACGGGCTGGGCCAGACGCCGGCGTACACGGACAGTCCGCAGGCCGGCTACACCCGCACCCGCTACGGCGGCACCGGCGGCACCGCGACCGTCGAGGCGATCAGCATGCAGGGCGTCTCGCACAACCTGCCGGTCGACGCGGCCCAGGCCATCCGCTTCTTCGGCCTGGACTCCACGCCGCCACCGACGACCGCGCCGCCCACCACGCCTCCGCCCACCACGCCTCCGCCGACCACGCCGCCGTCGTCGGGCGGGTGCCGGGTCGGGTACGTGGTGAACGCCTGGAACACCGGGCTGACCGCGTCCGTGACGATCACGAACACGGCCACCTCGCCGGTCACCGGCTGGAGCCTGGCCTTCACCCTGCCGGGCGGGCAGACGATCACCGGTGGCTGGAACGCCACGTACGCGCCGGCCGGTGGGGCGGTGACCGCCCGCAACGTCTCCTACAACGGCGCCATCGCGCCGGGCGGCTCGGTGACCATCGGCTTCCAGGCCACCCACACCGGCGACACCGGTAGTCCGGCCGCGTTCACGCTCAACGGCAGCCCGTGTGCCGTCGCCTGAGCCCGCTGACCCGGGTCGCGGCCGGGGTGGCCGCATCGCTCCGTGAGGATGCCACCACTCCGGCGCGCCGGATCCGATCATGGCGAGAGCCTTTGTTCCGGACTTTTCACAAGGCGCGAAAAAAGTAGTGGATGAGGCGTCCGGGAATTGACATGCACCACTGCGTGCGGGGATGGTCCACCGCACGGGCGGCACCGGTCGTCCGGCCGGAACCCGTCCGCCGCGGCGGAACCGCAAGCCCCGTCCCGCACTCCACCCGTCCCGGAGATGCCCATGTCACCCGTACGACTCCTGCTGTCCCCACCCCGCCGGTCGGCCCGGCGGACGGTCGCCACACTGACCGTCCTGCTCGCCGCCGTGGCGCTGGTCGGCCCGCCCGGCCCCGCGCGCGCCGCCGACCCGCTGCTGTCCCAGGGCCGGCCGACCACCGCCTCCTCGACCGAGAACGCCGGTACCCCGGCGTCCAACGCCACCGACGGCAACTCCGGCACCCGCTGGTCCAGTGCGTTCGCCGATCCCCAGTGGATCCAGGTCGACCTCGGCGCGACCGCTACCGTCTCCCGGGTCAGCCTGGGCTGGGAGGGGGCCTACGCGCGGGCGTACCAGGTGCAGACCTCGACCGACGGCGCCACCTGGACCACCGTGTTCAGCACGACAAACGGTGACGGCGGCACCGACGATCTGACCGTCAGCGGCACCGGCCGCTACGTGCGGGTGTACGGCACCGCCCGCGCCACCGGCTACGGCTACTCGCTCTGGGAGTTCCAGGTCTACGGCAGCACCGGCGGTGGCAGCGGCGGCTGCGACACCGCGACGAATGCGGCCCAGGGCCGGCCGGCCACCGCCTCCTCGACCGAGAACGCCGGCACCCCCGCAGGCGCGGCGGTCGACGGCAACCCGGGCACCCGCTGGGCCAGCGCCGCCAGCGACCCGCAGTGGATCCAGGTCGACCTGGGCAGTGTCCGCACGGTCTGCCGGGTCGTGCTGAGCTGGGAGGCGGCCTACGGGCGCGCGTACCAGATCCAGACCTCGACCGATGGCGCCACCTGGACCTCCGTCTACAGCACCACCAGCGGCGACGGCGGGACCGACACCCTGACGGTCGACGGCTCCGGTCGCTACGTGCGTGTCTACGGCACGGCCCGGGCCACCGGCTGGGGCTACTCGCTGTGGGAGTTCACAGTGCACACCACCGGCGGCGGCACCCTGCCGGGCGGCGGGCCGCTCGGGCCCAACGTCATCACCTTCGACCCGTCGATGCCGGCCGCCAGCATCCAGGCCCAGCTCGACTCCGTCTTCCGCACCCAGGAGTCCAACCAGTTCGGCACCCAGCGGTACGCGCTGCTGTTCAAGCCGGGCGACTACTCCGGGATCAACGCGCAGATCGGCTTCTACACCTCGATCATGGGGCTCGGCCGGAACCCTGGCGACGTGCGTATCCACGGCGACGTCACGGTGGACGCCGGCTGGTTCAACGGCAACGCCACCCAGAACTTCTGGCGCTCGGCGTCGAACATGCAGGTCTTCCCGTCGGCCGGGTTCACCCGCTGGGCGGTGTCGCAGGCCGCGCCGTTCCGCCGGATGGACATCCAGGGCGACCTGAATCTGGCCCCGAACGGCTACGGCTGGGCCAGCGGCGGCTACATCGCGGACAGCCGGGTGACCGGCGTGGTCCAGCCGTACTCGCAGCAGCAGTGGTACACCCGCGACAGCAACGTGGGCGGCTACCTCAACGCGGTGTGGAACGTGACCAACTCCGGGGTGGTCGGCGCGCCCGCGACCAGCTTCCCGAACCCGCCGTACACCACGTTGGCGCAGACTCCGGTCAGCCGCGACGTGCCCTACCTCTACCTCGACGGCGGAGGCAACTACCAGGTCTTCGTGCCGTCCACCCGGACCAACGCCAGCGGGGCGTCCTGGCTGGGCGGCGCCACCGCGGGCACGTCGATACCGCTGAGCCAGTTCTACGTGGCCAAGCCCGGCGACTCGGCCGCCACCATCAACGCGGCGTTGGCCCAGGGCCTGAACCTGCTCTTCACCCCCGGCGTGTACAGCGTCGACCAGACCATCGCGGTCAACCGGGCCGGCACCGTGGTGCTCGGCATCGGGTACCCGACGCTGGTGCCGCAGAACGGCGTGGTGCCCATGACCGTCGCCGACGTCGACGGCGTCCGTCTCGCCGGGCTGCTCTTCGATGCCGGCGCGGTGAACTCGCCGGTGCTGCTCCAGGTCGGCCCGGCCGGGTCCACCGCACGTCACGCCGCGAACCCCACGTCGGTCCAGGACGTCTTCTTCCGGATCGGGGGCGCGCACGCCGGCAAGGCGACCACCAGCCTGGTGATCAACCAGGACGACGCGCTGATCGACCACATCTGGGCCTGGCGGGGTGACCACGGCGCCGGCATCGGCTGGACCGTCAACACCGCGGACACCGGCCTGATCGTCAACGGTGACAACGTGACCGCGCTCGGGCTCTTCGTCGAGCATTACCAGAAGTACGAGGTGATCTGGAACGGGAACAACGGGCGGACGATCTTCTTCCAGAACGAGCTGCCGTACGACCCGCCGAACGCGGCCTCCTGGATGAACGGCTCCCGGGTGGGCTACGCCGCGTTCAAGGTCGCCGACACGGTCACCACGTTCGAGGGGTGGGGCATGGGCAGCTACTGCTACTTCAATGTCGACCCCACCATCGCGGCCTACCACTCCTTCGAGGCCCCCACCAGGTCCGGCGTCCGGTTCCACGACCTGCTCACCGTCTCGCTCGGCGGGAACGGGTCGATCACCCACGTCATCAACGACACCGGTGGCACCGCGCAGGGCACGAACACCGTGCCGGTGAACGTGGTCAGCTACCCCTGACCGGGGCTCGGGGGCGGCCGGCCGCACGGGCCGGCCGCCCCCGGGGCATGACCGCCACCCCGGCGGGTACCCGCACCGGAGGAGACACCGCGGGAACGGGAGGGGTGAGATGAAGGTCCGGAGCTCGCTGCGCGCGTTGAAGCGCAAGGCAAACTCGATAGTGGTCCGCCGCCGCGGCAAGCTGTTCGTGATCAACAAGGCCGACCGGCGGCAGAAGGCCCGGCAGGGCTGAGCCCCCGGGGCGTGAGGTGTCCACCGCCCGCTGGAACGGCCCGGCGTCGACGACCACCCGACCACTTCTACCGCACCGCGCACCCGTTCGCGGCTGCGCGACCAGCTCAGGGAGTGCGAGTCACCGGTCTGGGACGCGCGGGTGCGACGCCGCCCGCCGGAGGGTGCGGCTCCGAGGGCGTGGGGGAGAGCAGGCGCGCGACGGCGGAGGCGGCCAGCGGCCGGTAGATGCGCACCGAGTCGGCGAGCGCGGAGAAGTGCGATCCCGAGTTGTCGCCGTGGTACCGGGTGACGATGTTTACCTGCTCCACCGGCAGCCCGGCACGCACCATCCGCAGCAGCACGGTCATCTCGTACTCGAAGCGGTCACCCGGGATCGTGGTGAGCCAGCCGAGCAGCGCGGCCGGGTAGGCGCGCAACCCGGTTTGGGTGTCACGGACGTCCCGGCCGGTCGCCAGGCGGAACGCCACCCGGGTCGCCGCGTTGCCGAACCGGCTGCGCGCCGGAACCTCACCGTCGAACTCGCGGACGCCGAGCGCCGGCGCCCCGGTGGTGAGCATCCGGTCCGCCACGCGGCACACGTCGGGCACGCCGTGCTGTCCGTCGGCGTCCACACAGACCACCACGCGCCCCGGGTGGCGCGTGGAGGCGTACCGGAAGCCGGTGCGCAGCACCACGCCCTTGCCCCGGTTGACCCGGCGGCGCAGGACCGTCGCGCCCCGGTCGCGGGCCGCGCGCAGCACCCCGGCGGCGGCCGGGCCGCTGCCGTCGTCGACGACGAGCACGTCCGCGCCGGGCAGCGCCGCGCGCAGGTCGCCGACCAGCGGCGGCAGCCGGTCGCCCGGTCGGTACACCGGCACGAGCACGATCACGGAACCTCCCGGGTGGACTCGCCCGCCGGTACGGCCCGCCGGGTCGATCGAGGATGCTCGTACCCCGGGCGCGCGGCGGTGAATCACCGGCGGGGCGTGAGGCGTCCGATCCGGTCGGCCGCGCGGGTCAGCGCGCGCTCGCGGCGCAGCGACGCCTCCGGGGTACGCACACCGAGGAAGCCGATCCGGCTGAACGCCCGGGCGGCCCGCTCCCGCCGCACGGGCACCGGGTCGGCCGCGGTCACCGGCACGTCGGCCAGCGCCGGGCCGGACAGGCCGAGCACGCGCGCGGCGAGCAGCCGGACACGGGGCAGGTGCCACGGGTGGGAGACCAGCCCGAGTGGGCGCCGCGCGGTGAACTCCGCCGCGTCGAGGAGCCCGTCCTGGACGGTGTGCGCCAGGTTCTGCACGGTGGTGCGGGAGCGGGTCTCGGCCGCCGACCGGGCGTACGTGTCGAGCCCGGCCGCGCGTGCGAGGGCCCGCATCAGTTCCGCCTCCCGGTATCCGGCGGGCGGGGCGGGCGCTCCGGCCGGGCCGTGCGGCCAGCCGCCGGTGAACACCACCCGGGCGCCGGGCGCGCGGCGGAACGCCTCGGCGTGCGCGCGGACGTAGGCCACCGCCGCCTCGGTGCGCGCGACGCTCTCCGCGGTGAGCCGGTAGCCGTCCTCGCCGGCTACCACCCCACGGCCGAAGACCAGCAGCACGGTGGCGGGAGGCGTCATCCCTTCACGGTACGGGCCGGATCACTCGTCGTCCGGCGGCCACGGCGGGGTGCCGACGCCGGTGATGCGGACGCCGCCCCACGGGTCCACCTCGGCCAGCCGGGCCCGGGCGACCCGCTCGCCGATCCGGACCTGCACGTCGCGGCGGCCGGAGCGCAGCAGCCGGACCAGGCGCGGTTCCGGCTCGGCCCGCCCGGCCCAGTGGTAGCGGCCGTCGACCGGCTCGAACCGCCCGCCGCCGTGCAGCCGGACCGTGGTGCCGGCGATCTCGGCCGGGCCCTGCCAGGTCACCTGTCGATCCGTTCGTGCGCGCGGGTCAGCTCCGGCGGCAGGTCCGCGCCCCGGCGGACCCCCTCGATGCCGTTCCACAGCAGCGTGGTCAGGTATTCGGTGAGCGCGGCCCGGTGGATCGGCTGCCCGTGCGTGGTCCACCAGTCGCCGACCGCCTGGACGAACCCGACCAGCCCGTACGCCCAGGGCTCGGCCGGGCCGGCGTCGAGGCCGAGCGCGCGCAGCCGGTCGCCGATGACCCGGGCCAGCCCGGTCGCGACCTGCCGGCTGGTGCCTGTGACCACCTGCTGGATGCCGGGATGCCCGGACTCGTGCACGAGGAACCGGTAGAGCGACGGCTCGTACTCCACCACGCTCAGGTACGCGTCGATCGTCGCCTCGACCAGCGCGCGCTCCTCGCGTACCTGCTCGACGGCGGGCGCGATGGCGGCCACCACGCGCGCCGCGACCACCTCGCTGACCGCCAGCCAGAGCTGCGCCTTGTCGGCGAAGTAGCGGTAGAGCACCGGTTTGCTGACCCCGGCCGTGGCGGCGACCTGGTCCATGTCGACGCTCGGGCCGTGCCTCAGCAGCGCCTGCACGGCGGCGGCGATCAGTTCCTGCCGCCGCTGTTCGCGGTGGTCGGCCCAGCGGTCGCGCCGCCCGCCGGGGCGGGGTGCGGCCGGCTCCGGTGGAGCGTCGGGGCCATTGACATCGGTGGTGGTCCGTCGCATGCTACCACTCGTAACAGTTACTCGAAGTAACGTCAATACGGAGGGGTCATGGAGCGGACGACGGCCGGGTTCCCGCGCGAGGCGGTCGCCGACCGCCTGCTCTCCGCCTCGGTACGCACCAGCTACGACCCGGTGGTGGACATCGACTGGTCGGCGCCGCCGGTGCCCGGCGCGTACTGGCTTCCGCCGTCGCGCAGCAGCCTCTACGGCACTCCACTGTGGGAGGCCATGACCGAGGACCAGCGGGTCGAGCTGACCAAGCACGAGGTGGTCAGCGCGGCCAGCGCCGGGATCTGGTTCGAGACGATCCTCATGCAGATGCTGATCCGGCACTACTACGACGCCGACCCGACCAGCCGGCACGCCCAGTACGCGCTCACCGAGGTCGCCGACGAGTGCCGGCACTCCATCATGTTCGGCCGGCTCATCGAGGCCGCCGGCGCGCCGGTCTACCGCGCCGAGCCGTTCGACCACCTGCTCGGGCGCTGGCTCAAGTCCACGGCGACCGGCCCGCAGATGTACGCGGCGATCCTGATCGCCGAGGAGATCCTCGACTCGTTCCAGCGCGAGATCATGGCCGACGAGTCGTTGCAGCCGCTGATCCGGATGGTGTCGCGCATCCACGTGGTGGAGGAGGCGAGGCACGTACGCTTCGCCCGCGACGAGCTGACCCGGCAGGTCGAGGCCGCCGGGCCGGTCGCGCTCGCGTACGCGCGGCTGGTGATCGGCCGGGCCGCGTACTCGATCACGCGGCGCCTGGTGCACCCGCGGGCGTACGCGGCGGTCGGGATCGACCCGGCGGCCGGGCGGGCCGCGGCGCGGTCCAACCCGCACTGGCGGGCCACGCTGCGCTGGTCCGCGCAGCGGATCGCCGACCACCTGACCGAGCTGGGGCTGGTCGCCGGGCCGGGCCGGGCGCTGTGGCGCCGGGCCGGGCTGGTGGAGGGCTGACCGGCGGCGACCCGAAGGGGAAAGGACCGCCGCCGGCCGCCCGGTCAGGAGGTGGGGAAGTCGTCGGCGGTACGGATGCGCTCGCGCATGAACGCGCCGGACTCGGTGAGCACCGACGTCCCGCCGAACGAGCCGGACGCGCAGGTGCCCGGCCGCAGCGCCGCCGAGCCCTCGGGGGCGTCGGAGAGCGTCCAGTTCGCGTAGCTGATCTTCAACCGGTCGAGCAGGTCGAGCCAGGCGTTGCTGCTGGCGGTGTCGACGGCGCCGTCACCGGTGTAGGTGACGGTGCCGAACTCGGTGACGAACAGCGGGAGCCGGCTCGCCGCCCGCTGCACCTCGTTGCGGTAGTTGTCCTTGTGCGACGCGGCGTAGAAGTGGAACGTGTACATGATGTTCTGCGCCCGCACCGGGTTGTTCACGATCTCGTCGGAGTTGCCGCCCTCGGAGACACCCAGCGAGGACCAGCCCCGGGTGCCGACGATGACCACCGCGTCCGGGTCGTTGGCCCGGATCACCGGGATGACCTGCTCGGCGTAGTTGCGGATGGTCGACCAGCTCACCCCGTTGGGCTCGTTGGTGATCTCGTAGATCACGTTCTTCTTGGCGGCGTTGCGCGCGGACACGTTCGCGAAGAACGTCTTGGCCCGGTCCAGGTTGTACATCGGGTCGCCGGGCGTCAGGGTGTGGAAGTCGATCAGCGCGTACATGCCCCGGGCCTCGGCCTTGTCCACGAGCGTGTTCACCTGGGCGGTGAAGCCGGCCGGGTTGGTCTCGTAGCCCTGCTCCTGCACGTACATGGAGATGCGCAGCAGGTCGGACCGCCACTCGTTCGCGAGCACGTCCAGCGAGGTGTCGGTGTAGCAGTTGGGGAACCACTGCAACCCGTGCGTGCTCATGCCGCGCAGCTGGATCGGCCGCCCGTACTGGTTGCAGAGGTTGACGCCGCACACCTGGAGCTGGCCGTTGATGGCAACCGGCGTGGTGCCGGTCGGCGGGGGCGTGGTGGGCGGCGGGGTGCTCGGCGGGGGCGTGCTCGGCGGGGGCGTGCTCGGCGGAGGGGTGCTCGTGCCGCCGGTACAGACCGTGCCGTTGAGCGTGAACGACGTGGGGTTCGGGTTCGACCCGGTCCACGAGCCGTTGAAGCCGATCGTGGTGCTCGCGCCGGTGCCGAGTGCGCCGTTGTAGTCCATGCTGCGCGCGGTGACCGCCGAGCCGCTCTGCTGCCAGGTGGCCGACCAGCCCTGCACCACGCGCTGGCCGCCGTCGGGGAAGGTGAAGCCCAGCGTCCAGTCGCTCACCGGGTCGCCGAGGTTGCGTACCGCCACGCTCGCGGTGAAGCCGCCGGGCCAGGAGTTGGTGGTGTAGGTGACGGCGCAGCCGGTCGCCGCCATCGCATCGGGCGACGGCAGGACGGCCGTCGCCGCCAGGGCGAGCGCGCCGACCGCGCCGCCGACGAGCAGGTGCCGCCGGGACGGGCGGGGAATCGAGAACATGCGGGAAGGTCCCATCGTCTGGATGGTGATCGGAAGGTGCCCGTCGTGAACCTGCCCGGAAAGCCCGACGCGGCGGCCTGGGGGAGCGCTCCCACGGCCGAGCGTAGAGGTGGACGCCGATGCGTGCAACCGCCGCCGCTCAGCGGCCGCCGCGCCGCCCGCCGTAGAGCCGCAGCGCGTTGCAGACGTCGAACACACCCGGCACGTCCCAGGCCAGCTCGGCCGCGACCAGGCGGGTCCCCGGGTCGGCCACCAGGCCGGCGAGGATGACCACGCGGTTCTGCACGGTCACGGTGATCTGCTGCCGGCGGGTGGTCCAGTCGGCGCTGAGCCGCTGCGCGACGAGCGACGCGAGCCGGGTGTCCGCGTCGTCGGGCTCCGGTCCGCCGCCGGTGAACGGGAACTCGGGGTACGGCCAGGGCATCACCACGGGGAGGGCTCCTTCTGTTCGGTCAGGACCGGTCGCCGGGACGCGGGGCCCGGCACCGGGACGCGGCCGTCGACGACGGTGAAGACGCCGTCGAGCCGCATGGTGTGCAGCACGGTGAGCACGAACCGCGACGGGGACATCAGGCACAGTCGCCGACCGTCGCGCCGGGCGTCCTGGTGCGCGCGCACCAGCAGGCTGAGCCCGGCGGAGTCGATCACCTCCAGGCGGGACAGGTCGACCAGTTCCATGTCGTCGCCCAGCGAACGCTCGTCGAGAGCGCGGCGGACCGCCGTGGCCGGGTCGGCGTCGTGGGCGGCCGGGGTGCCGGCGACCTGTTCCAGGTCGTCCAGGCCCAGACCGTCGTCGGCGATGGCCGCTCGGGCGCTGCACCGGGGGCAGTGATGCGGTCCGGACGCGAACGGCGAGCCGACCCAGTCGTGCTCGAACACCAGCGTCCACACCACCTCGGCGTCGGGCAGCGTGGCGCCCGTGCCGGTGACGCTGTCGCCGCAGCCGTCGCAGATGAGCATCATGAGGTGGTCCGTGGGTACGACGGTCACACCTCCTCCTTCCGCCGGCCGCCCGTACCGGGCGGCGTCTGCCCCTCCGCCTCCGGCCGGCCGGCGGCGACCACCGCCAGCACGACCGCCACGGCGGCGAAGCCGGTCTGCACCATCAGCGGCAGCACGGGCGATCCGTCGGTGCGGTGGTCCACCAGCCCGACCACGATCGCGCCGAGCAGCGCGGACGCCACGCCGAGCGCGAGTGTCAACCACACCGGGACGGCCTTGCGCCCCGGCAGGACGAGCCGTCCCAGCCCGCCGACGGCCAGACCTACCACGAGCGCTCCGACGAGCGTGCTGGCGGTCACCACTCCTCCTCAGCGTGATGCGGACGCGACCCGGGCCCGGCCGCGCGCGGCCGGTCGGGGCGTGTCGACGACGGGCACGGCGCCGAGCCCGGAGTTCTCCAGGATGCGCCGGATCCGCGGATGTGGGTTGCTCAGCGTGAGCAGGCCGTCCTGCCGCGCCAGCCGGCGGTGCACGTCCAGCAGCAGCGCGACGGCGGCGGCGTCCACATGCCGGCACCCGGCGAGGTCGATGGTCAGCTCGCGGGGCCGGAGCGCGAGGATGCGGTCCAGCACGTGGGCGACCTCGGGCAGCCCGGCGAGGTCCAGCTCGTCGGTGATGTCCACGCGCACGTGCGGCACGGCGGACTCCGGCGGGGACGGCAGGCTGGCAGGCATCGGGTCGCTTCCGTGGTGGGATCGGGTCAGACCCCACTCTGCGCAGGGATCTTGGAGGTCACCGGACGGTTGTATGACGGTTCGATGACAAAAACCACGAACGGCCCACGCGATTGGGCGACCCGTGCCAGGCCCGTCATGATGCCCATATGACGGCCGTACTGGTGATCGAGGACGACGACCGCATCCGGCTCGCGCTGCAGCTCGCCCTGGAGGAGGAGGGCTACGAGGCGTACGGCGCGCCGACCGCCGAGGACGGCCTGCGCCGGCAGCGGGAGAAGCCGGCGGACTACGTGCTCGTCGACCTGATGCTGCCCGGCATGAACGGGTTCGACTGCATCCGTCAGCTGCGCCGGGACGACGACGTGCCGGTCGTGGTGATCAGCGCCCGCGACGACACCCACGACATCGTCGCCGCGCTGGAGGCGGGCGCCGACGACTACGTGGTCAAGCCGGTCGCGATCAAGGAGCTGTCCGCCCGGCTGCGGGCGCTGCGCCGCCGCGCACGCACGGTGGCCGGCCCGGTGCCCGCCCAGTTCTTCGGCGACCTGGAGATCAGCGCGGAGGCCGGCGAGGTGCGCCGCTCGGGACAGCCGGTGCCGGTCACCCGCACCGAGTTCCGGCTGCTCTGCGAGCTGGCCGAGCACGCCGGCCGGGTGTTGTCGCGCCAGCAGCTGCTCAGCCGGGTCTGGGGCTACGAGACCGGCGACGAGCGGCTCGTCGACGTGCACGTGGGCCGGCTCCGGCAGAAGATCGAATCCGACCCGGCCAACCCGCGCCACCTGGTCACGCTGCGCGGCCTCGGCTACAAGCTCCAGCGATGACCCGGCCCGGCCTGCGCGCCCGGGTCACCGCGGCGTTCGCCGTCGGGGCGTTGCTGCTGTCCGCGCTGATGGCCCTCTTCTCGTACGACCTGACCCGGCGATCGCTTCTCGACGAGCGGGAGCGCACCGCGGTGCGGGCCGCCTACTACGACGCCGCCGTGGTCCGCTCCGGCCTGGACACCGGCACCCCGGACGTGGTGGCCGTGCTGCGCTCGCTCGACACCGGCAGCGCCCGCCGCCCGCTGCTGCACCTGCCCGACGGCTGGTACGCCCGTACCGCCGACGTGGGCGCCAGCTCGGTGCCGGTGGAGTTGCAGCGCATGGTGGCCGACGGCAAGCCCGCGGTGCAGCGGATCCGGCTCGACGGGCAGCCCGCGCTGCTGGTCGGCGTGCCGCTGCCCGGCGCGCTCGGCTACTACGAGCTGACCTCGCTGCGGGAGGTCGAGGAGACGTTCCAGGTGGTGGGGCTGGCACTGATCGCCGTGGCGATCATGGTGGCCGGTGCGGGCGCGGCGCTGGGCTGGTACGCCACCCGGCACAGCCTGCGGCCGCTCACAGCGGTCGCCGACGCGGCGGAACGGATCGCGGCCGGCGACTTCGCCACCCGGCTGGACCCGACCACCGATCCCGACCTCACCCGCCTGTCCAGTTCGTTCAACGAGATGGTCGACAAGCTGGTGCGCCACATCGAGCGGGACCGGCGCTTCGCCGCCGACGTGAGCCATGAGCTGCGCTCGCCGTTGCAGACCCTGGCCGCCGCCGCGAGCGTGCTCAACCGCCGCCGGGAGCACCAGGACGAACGTACCGCCACCGCGGCGGGCCTGGTCGCCGACGAGGTCACCCGGTTCCAGCGCCTGGTCGACGACCTCATCCAACTGGCCCGCACCGAGCAGCCGGCGCACCGCGAGACGGTCGACGTGGCGGAGCTGGCGCGGACCGTCTGCCGGGAGCGGTCGCTGCCGGAGAGCCTGGTGACTGTCGACGGCGACGCCCCGCGCCTGTGGTGGGTCGACCGGCGCCGGTTCGCCCAGACGCTGCTGAACCTGGTGGAGAACGCCGAGCGGTACGGCGGCGGGCCGGTCGCCGTACGCCTCGGCGGGCGTGACGGCGTGGGTGTGCTGGAGGTCGACGACGACGGCCCGGGCGTGCCGCCCGGCGACCGCGAGATCATCTTCGACCGATTCGTCAGGGGGCGGGCGGCACACGACCGGGCCGGTACCGACGGCACCGGCCTCGGGCTCGCGCTGGTGGCGCAGCACGCCGCCGCGCACGGCGGTACGGCCGCGGTGCTGGACCGCGAGCCCGGCGCCCGGTTCCGGGTCGAGCTGCCCGGAGCGCTGCGATGAGCCGCCGGCGGCTCCTGCCGGGCCTGCTCGCTGTGGTGCTGCTGGCCGGCTGCGGAGTGCCGGTGGACGAGGAGCCCCGCCTCGTGCAGACGCCTCCGGGCGCTTTCCCGACGCCCACCGTCTCCTCGACCGCCGACGGGGACGGGCGGGTGGACGAGCCGTTCTGCTTCGTCCGCGACGACGGGCTGGTCGTGGTCAAGCGCAGGGTGGACGGGCTGCCGGGAGTGGATTCGCACCTCCAGCACCTGCTGGCCGGGCCGGACGGCGGCGAACGCAGTCGGGGGCTGGCCACGGCTCTGCCCGGCACGGTGGCGGTGGCCGGGGCGACGCTGGACGGCACGCTGGCCACCGTCGACGTGCGCCAGGCCGGGGAGGAGACCGGCCGCAACGACGAGGTGCTGGCCTTCGGGCAGATCGTGTGCAGCCTCACCCAGCGGCCCGACGTGTACAGCGTGGCGTTCCGCCGGGACGGGCAGCCGCTGGAGGTGCCACGCGCGGACGGGAGCCTCTCCGCGCTGCCGCTCACGGCCGCCGACTACCGCCCGCTGTTGCCTCGCTGACGGTCTTCCTAGCCGCCGTGTCCGGTTATCACCCGAAATCTCCATCGTCCTTTCGGTTGATTTGACGGTGACCTTTGGTCTAGTGTGGCTGGCACGACCGGTGTGGGAGGCCACCCGTTCTCCGAGGACAGGAAGGGCAGCATGACCACGATGACCATGGGATCGACCGCCACCGAGGTGCACCGCGCGCCGCAGACGGGTGAGGAGTCCCGCGCCAGCGAGCTGATCGCGGCGCTCGCCGCACTGCCCGCCGACCACCCGCAGCGGGCCGCCCTGCGCAACCAGGTCATCGAGGCGTGGCTGCCGCTGGCGAACCACCTGGCCGCCCGCTACAGCGGCCGCGGCGAGCCGGCCGGCGACCTGGCCCAGACCGCGGCGCTCGGCCTGATCAAGGCCGTCGACCGGTTCGACGCCTCGCGCGGTGTCGACTTCGCCGGCTTCGCCATCCCGACCATCCTCGGCGAGATCAAGCGGCACTTCCGTGACCGCACCTGGAACATCCGGGTTCCGCGTCGCCTCCAGGAGCTGCGGCTGCGCATCTCCGAGGCCAACAGCACGCTGACCCAGACGCTCAACCGGGCCCCGACCGTCGCCGACATCGCCGCCCACCTCGACGTCACCGAGGAAGAGGTGCTGGAGGGCCTGGAGGGCGCCCGCGCGTACAACGCGGTCTCGCTGTCCACCCCGATCGGCGACGGCGACAGCGCCACCGAGCTGGGCGACACGCTCGGCACCGAGGACAACGAGTACGAGCTGGCCGAGCTGCGCGCCTCCCTGGGCCCGGCGCTCGCCACGCTGGACGAGCGCGAGCAGAAGATCCTCACGCTGCGCTTCTACGGCAACCTGACCCAGAGCGAGATCGCCGCCCGGGTCGGTGTCTCCCAGATGCACGTGTCCCGGCTGCTCGCCCGCGCGCTGACCAAGCTGCGCGGCCAGCTCACCGAGGCCTGAGCCACCCGCACCGCGACCCCCGCCGGCCCGTCCGGCGGGGGTCGCGTCGTGTCACCAGCGCGAGGGCGGGGGCGGCGGCACCACCGGCGGCCGGTCGTCGCAGGTGATGGTGTTCGGCAGCAGCCACGGTGCCAGCCACCCGCCGTCGTTGCCGCCGAGGTCGGTCAGGCCGAACTCCGATCCCGCCGCGGTGAAGTGGAACGACCCGCAGTTGTTCACGCCGACCGCGCCCACGTTGCGGGCGTCGACGTTCGCGAAGCTCGCCCCGCCCGCCGTACGCGCGCTGACCACCGACGTCCCCGTGCCGTCGACCCGGATGTCGCGGAAGCGGACGTTGTCGATGCGCACGCTGTCCTTCACCGGCCAGTCGCTGACCAGCATGATCGCGTTGTAGGTGCTGTCCAGGTACGCGTCGCCGCTCACCTGGATGTCGGCGGCGTCGATGCTGCGGTCCAGCGCGTAGAACCAGATCGCGCCGAGGCCGATGTTCCAGTTCAGGTCGTACGTGCCGGCCCGCACAGTGGTGTTGCCGGTGATCCGCAGCCGGCCGGTGAACGGCTCGGCCCCGAACCGGGAGCCCACCTGGATCGCGCTGCCCTCGCGTACCGGGTCGGCGATCAGGTTGTGCGCGACGGTCAGGTCGGCGCCGCCGTACAGCGCGATGCCGTTGGCGAGCACCGGCGACTGCACGGTGTTGTACGCGAACGTGTTCGACGCGTTGGCGGTGCCCTCCGACCACATCGCGAGCGCGTCGTCGCCGCTGTTGCGGACCACCGAGTTCGTCACCGACGAGTGCGTGACGCCGGTGTGGAAGTTCAACCCGTCGGCGATCTGGTCCGCGATCACCGTGTTCGTGACCCGCAGGCCGGTCATCGGCCCGTCGAACCACATGCCGACCTTGGTGTGGTGCAGGTAGAGGCCGTCGATCGTGCTGTGGCTGAGCGCCCCGCCGACGGCGTTGACCTGGTCGGTGTCGATCCGCTCCCGTACGTCGCCCTCGATCGCGAAGCCGGACAGGTGCACGTCGCTGCTGCCGCCGTCGGCGGCGTCGCGGCCGTAGAAGCCGACGCCCGTGTGGCGGGAGCCGTCGGGTGCTGGAGTGTCCAGCGCGACCTCGCGTCCCCGTACGATCGTGTACCAGCTGCCGGCCCCGGCGATCGTCACGTCGTCGACGATGACGTGCCGGTTGACCTGGTAGACGCCCGGCGGCAGGTAGAGCGGGCGGTCCACCCGGCGGGCGTACGCGATCGCGCGGTCGAACGCTTCGGCGGACTCCCGGCGGCCGGTCGGGTCGGCGCCGAAGGACAGCGCGTTCACCGCGCGGGGGATCGTCCGGGGCGGGGCGACCAGGTGTGCGTCGACCAGGTCGATCACCGTCCACGCGGCGGCCGTGCCCCGCGGCGCGGTCAGCCGGACCACCTCGCCGGCCCGGTGGGTACGGCCGAGCAGCATCCGCTGCTCGTCGTAGAAGTGGTGCGGCCGGAACGGCTTGCTGATCACCGGCCCGGGCGTGGTGGCCGCCGGGACACAGGAGCACTCGGTGATCCACCAGTCCGGGTGCAGCAGGTCGGCGCCGGGGTCGTTGGTGAACGGGTACTGGTTGTAGAGCCAGGCGTACTGCGAGGTCAGTGTCATGGTGCGGGCCGGCGCGCGCCCGACGGCCACCCGCAGCGGCGCGGTGATCCCGCCGCCGCCCGGCGCGTCCGGGATGCTGTAGCGCACGGTCAGCGCGTTCGTGGGCCGGGGGAGTGTGAGGTCGACGTACTGTCCGGGCAGCAGGCGCACGGCGCGGCGGCCGGACGCCTCACCGGCGAGTGTGTACGCCGACCGGTCCGGCCCGATCACGGTGCCGGTGGTCCGGCCGTGCTCCGCCTCCTGCTCGACGTAGTCCACCGTCGCACCGCGACCGGCGACGAGCGCGGGGTCGAGCCCGGCGCGGGTCACCACGGGAGCCGGCCCACTCGGCGGGCCGGCCGTGGCGGCCCCGGGCGGTACGAGCAGGGCGGTGGCGACGACCAGCGCCGCGAGGATCCTCGGCACGCTCCGCGACATCGGAGCACCCACTTTCTCGGGGACGGGTGGCCTCGGCGGCGCAGGCCATCGACAGGGATCCTCATATTATTCCGGCGCTCTGTTCCGTTTCAAGCATCAGTCTGCTCGCATCTTTCGGACCCATCGACCGCCCGAACGGCAAGAACTGACCACATCGGCTGTTCATTTCTTGCAAGAATCCGACGTACGATTGCCGCCGTGACGAAGCGCCTGACCGAGGTGGCCCGCAAGGCGGGTGTCAGCGAGGCGACCGTGAGCCGGGTGCTCAACGGCCGCGGCGGTGTGTCCGAGGCGACCCGGACCGCCGTGCTGACCGCCCTCGACGTGCTCGGCTACGAGCGCCCGACGAAGCTGCGCGGCGAGCGCGCCCGCCTGGTCGGCCTGGTGCTGCCGGAGCTGCAGAACCCGATCTTCCCCGCCCTGGCCGAGGTGGTGACCGGCTCGCTCGCGCAGCGCGGCTTCACCCCGGCGCTCTGTGCCCGCACGATCGGCGGCGTGCCGGAGTCCGGGTACGTGGAGATGCTGCTCGACCACCAGGTCAGCGGCGTCATCTTCGCCGGCGGCTCGTACGCCCTGGCCGACGCCTCGCACGAGCACTACCGGCGCCTGACCGACCGCGGCCTGCCGGTGGTGCTGGTGAACGCCGGCGTCGAGGAGCTGGGCTTCCCGCGGGTGTCCACCGACGACGCGGTCGCCGTCGAGCAGGCGCACGGGCACCTGCGCTCCCTCGGCCACAACCGGATCGGCATGGTGCTCGGCCCGGCCGACCACGTGCCCTCGCGCCGTAAGCTCGACGCCATGGTCCGGGCCGCCGGCTGGGGTGAGGACCGGTCCCTGGTGGAGCGGTCCAGCTTCTCCATGGAGGGCGCGCGGGTCGCCGCCACGAAGCTGATCGAGCGGGGCGCGACCGGAATCGTCTGCGCCAGCGACGTGCTGGCGCTGGGCACCATCCGGGCCGCCCGCCGCCTGGGCTGCGCCGTACCGGCCGACGTCTCGGTGGTCGGTTTCGACGACTCGGCGTTCATGACCTGCACCGACCCGCCGCTGACCACGGTGCGGCAGCCGATCGAGACGATGGGCCAGGCCGCCGTGGACCTGCTGGTGACCCAGATCGAGGGCGCCGGCGTGCTGCACGACGAGCTGCTGTTCGAGCCCGAGCTGGTGGTACGCGGCTCCACCGCCCCCGCCCCTCGCCGCTGATCCCCCGGGCGGTTCCGCCCGTCTCTCCTTTCCCGTGCCCACTCGGTCCCGGGTGGACAACTCATGCCCGCCGCCGGGTGGTCCTGTGCGTTGTCAGGCGCGGGAGTCGAGTTCTTGCATTCTTGCGTCCGCATCTTGCTGCCTTCGGTCCGCGTCGCTACAGTGACTCCACTCACACCTGACCCGGGGCGCGGTTTCCGGAGGCAGGGCGCGTGCCGGCTGCCGCACCACCACCAGGGCAGCCGCGCGGTCACCGCACATCAGTGAAGGCCATGGATACACCCGTTCCCGAAGGGATGGACAGATGTCCGTACCGCAGTATCGGAAGGTCGCGGCGGCAGCGCTCGCGGCCGGCCTCGGGCTCAGCCTTGCGGCGTGCTCCACCAAGAGCGACGACAGCAGCGACGCCGGCGGCAAGGTCACCATCACCGTCGACTGCCAGCCGGTCGGCGCGCAGAAGGAGCTGCTGAAGAACTGGAACGACGACGTCGCCGAGTTCCAGCGGCAGAACCCGGACATCGTCGTCAAGAGCGTCAGCGTCGGCGAGCAGTGCAACAACCCGCCGGACTTCACCGCCCGCCTGGCCGGCGGCACCGTCACCGACGTGTTCTACGGCTACATGACCGACCTCCAGCAGGTGCTGGACTCCGGCCAGGCGATGGACATCGGCCAGTACGCCACGAAGGACACCATCCCGACCTGGGACAGCGTGGACCCGGCGCTCAAGGAGGTCTTCACCGACGGCGGCAAGCTCTACGCCGTACCTGTGAAGAACTACTCGATGGGCCTGATCTACAACAAGGCGCTGTTCCAGCGGGCCGGGCTCGACGTCAACAACCCGCCGAAGACCTGGCCCGAGGTGCGGGCCGCGGCCAAGAAGATCTCCGCGCTCGGCGACGGCATCGCCGGGTACGCCGAGTACAGCGCCGGCAACACCGGCGGCTGGCACTTCACCTCGCTGCTCTACTCCCAGGGCGGCCAGGTGCTCAGCGCCGACGGCAAGAAGGCCGACTTCAACAACGCGATGGGCAAGCAGGTTCTGCAGAACCTCAAGGACATGCGCTACGGCGACAACAGCATGGGCAGCCGGCAGCTGCTCCAGTGGGGTGACCTGCTCACCAACGCCGGCGCCGGCAAGGTCGGCATGTTCATCGGCGCGCCGGACGCGACCCAGGCGATCGTGAGCCAGTTCCAGGGCAAGTACCAGGACTGGGCGATGGGCCCGCTGCCCGGCCAGGACGGGCCCGCCAAGGCGACGCTGGGCGGCGGCGAGGGCTACTTCTTCAAGAAGGGCCTGAGCCCGGAGCAGGTCAAGGCCGGCCTGAAGTGGCTCGCCTACCAGAAGCTCACCCCTGGTAAGGGCCAGTTCGACTACGTGCGCGCCAAGCCGCAGAACTACCCGGTCGGCCTGCCCCAGCCGCTGCTGTTCACGAACGGCAGCGACGCGCAGAAGCAGGAGCTGGAGCTGCGCAAGGCCAACGCGAACGTGGACACCACCAACTTCGCGGTCTTCGAGGCCAACCCGGTGCCGATCAAGGGGGAGCCGCGCAACGCCCAGGCGATCTACGCGGTGCTCGACGCCGCGATGTCCGGTGTGCTGACCGACCCGAACGCGAACATCGACGCGCTGCTCAAGACCGCCGAGGACAAGGTCAACCAACTGCTGGCCGCGCAGAGCTGACCCGACCGGAGGTGGGGCCGGCCCACCGGCCCCACCTCCCCGAGCACCGCAGGAGTCGCCTTGGCGCTCACCGCCGCCCCCGGCGCCACCCGCCGTACCGGACCGCTCGCGCCGACGCCGTCGCGTACCGCCGGACGCCGCGCCGGCCTCGGCCGCAAGGTCCGGGACAACCTCACCGGCCACACGTTCCTCATCGGCGCGGTCGTCTGCTTCGCCGTCTTCTCCTGGTACCCGATGGTTCGCGGCGTCGTGATGAGCTTCCAGCGCACCCGCCGGGGCGAGACCACCTGGGTGGGCTGGGACAACTACAGCCGGATCATCGCCGATCCGAGCTTCTGGACCGCCTGGAAGAACACGTTCGTCTTCACCGGCCTGGCGCTGGTGCTCGGCTACCTGGTGCCGTTCTTCGTGGCGATCCTGCTCAACGAGCTGCGCCACGCCAAGGGCTACCTGCGGGTGCTGGTCTACCTGCCGGTGATGCTGCCGCCGGCCTCGGCGCTGTTCCTGTTCAAGTTCTACGCGTACGACCCGAGCGAGGCCGGCCTGTTCAACGCGATCCTCACCGCGCTGGGACTGCCCACGTCGGAGTGGATGCAGTCGCCCACGATGACGATGCCCGCCATGGTGATCGCGTCGACCTGGATGAACATGGGCGGCGCCGTGCTGATCTACCTGGCCGCGTTGCAGAACATCCCCGGCGAGCTGTACGAGGCCGCCGAGATCGACGGCGCCGGGCTGTGGCGGCGCATCCTGCACGTGACGGTGCCGCAGACCCGGCTGATCCTGGCGCTGCTGGCGATGCTCCAGATCGTGGCCACCATGCAGCTGTTCATCGAGCCGCTGATCCTCGCCAACGGCGCCGGTACGCAGGACTCGGCGACCTCGGTGGCGTACCTGATCTACCAGCACGGGTTCTTCCAGAACGACCTCAACGGCGCCGCCGCGCTCGGCGTGATCATGCTGGTGGTGCTGGCCGGGTTCTCCGCCGTCTACCTGCGACTGACCGCGAGACAGGACTAGGACATGGCCGCCGACACCACCACCCGTACCCTCATCTCCCACACGCAGCTACGGCGCGGCCGTGGCCGCGTCCTCTACTGGGCCGTGCTCTCAGTGGTCGTGGCCGGGTTCACGCTGGTGTTCCTCGGCCCGCTCTACTGGATGGTCACCGGCGCGCTGAAGTCCGGCCAGGAGATCGCCCAGACGCCGCCGACGCTGTTCCCGCGCGACCCGCAGCCGGGCAACTACGTCGACGCCTGGACCAACCTGGACCTGGCGAAGCTGCTGTTCAACACGTTCTACTACGCCACCGGGGCGGTGCTGTTCCAGCTCGTCCTCGACACCGCCGCCGCGTACGCGTTGTCGAAGCTGCGCCCGGTGCTGGGCAAGCTGATCCTCGGCATGATGCTGGCGACGCTGATGATCCCGGCGATGGTGCTGATCGTCCCGCAGTACGTGACGGTGATCGACCTGCCGATCGTGCACGTCAACCTGCTCGACTCGCCGTTCGCGATCTGGCTGCCGCTGGTCGCCAACGCGTTCAACATCTTCCTGCTCAAGCGGTTCTTCGACTCGATCCCCGAGGACCTGATGTCGGCGGCGGTGATGGACGGTGCCTCGCCGCTGCGCACACTCTGGTCGATCGTCCTGCCGATGTCCCGGCCGATCCTCGGTGTGGTGGCGATCTTCGCGGTGACCGCCGTGTGGAAGGACTTCCTCTGGCCGAAGCTGGTCATGCCGTCGCCGGAGACGCGGACCGTCAGCGTCGGTATCTACGCCTTCGCCGGCGGCACCCCGATGAACGTGGTGATCGCCGCCTCGGTCATCGCCGCGATCCCCACCGTCGTGCTGTTCCTGATCTTCCAACGGAACATCATGTCCGGCCTGACCACCGGCGGCCTCAAGGGCTGACCGGGCGCCACCGCCCGCCGCCGGCGTGAGCCCGCCCGCCCGCCGCCGAACCGACCCCGCAGAAAGCAGGTGCCCGTGTCCATGGCCGACAACAGCCCGTGGTGGCGCTCCGCGGTGATCTACCAGGTCTATCCGCGAAGCTTCGCCGACGGCGACGGCGACGGGATCGGCGACGTCGCCGGCATCCGGTCCCGCCTGGATCACCTCGCCGCGCTCGGCGTCGACGCGATCTGGTTCAGCCCCTGGTATCCCTCGCCGATGGCCGACGCCGGCTACGACGTGTCCGACTACCGCGACATCGACCCGGTCTTCGGCACGCTCGCCGAGGTCGAGGCGCTGATCGCCGACGCGCACGCGCTCGGCATCCGCAGCGTCGTCGACGTCGTGCCCAACCACTGCTCCGACGCGCACCCCTGGTTCCAGGCGGCGCTCGCGGGCGGGCCGGGCGCACCCGAGCGGGACCTGTTCTGGTTCCGCGCCGGCCGGGGACCGGGCGGTGACCTTCCGCCCACCGACTGGACCGGCGAGTTCGGCGGACCGACCTGGACCCGCACCACCGACCCGGACGGCACCCCCGGCGACTGGTACCTGCACCTGTTCGCCCCGCAGCAACCCGACTTCAACTGGGACCACCCCCGGGTCCGCGCCGAGTTCGAGGACATCCTGCGCTTCTGGTTCGACCGGGGCGTGGACGGCATCCGGATCGACTCGGCCGGTCTGCTGGTCAAGGACGGCACGCTGCCCGAGGTCCACCCGGACCGGCCGCACCCGTTCCGCGACCAGGACGGCGTGCACGACGTCTACCGGGCCTGGCGGCGGATCGCCGACTCCTACCCGGGGGAGCGGGCGCTGGTCGGCGAGGTGTGGCTGCCCGACCGGCAGCGCTTCGCCAACTACCTGCGCCCGGACGAGCTGCACACCGCCTTCAACTTCGACTTCCTCGGCTGCGCCTGGGACGCCACCGCGCTGCGGGAGAGCATCGACGGCACACTCGCCGCCCACGCCCCGGTCGGCGCGCCCGCCACCTGGGTGCTGTCCAACCACGACGTCACCCGCCACGTCACCCGGTACGGCCGCGCCGACACCCGGTTCAGCTTCGCCGCGAAACGCGAGGGCATCCCCACCGACCTGGAACTGGGCACCCGCCGGGCCCGCGCCGCCGCGCTGCTGTCGCTCGCGCTACCCGGCGCCGCCTACGTCTACCAGGGCGAGGAGCTGGGCCTCTGGGAGGTCGAGGACATCCCGTACGAACTGCGGCAGGACCCGATGTGGGAGCGGTCCGGGCGGATCGACCCCGGCCGCGACGGCTGCCGGGTGCCGCTGCCCTGGCAGGGCGACACCCCGCCGTTCGGGTTCAGCCCCGACGGGGCAGCCGTCGCGCCCTGGCTGCCGCAACCGGCCGACTGGAAGGACCGCACGGTCCGCGCCCAGACCGGCGACCCGCACTCGATGCTGGAGCTGTACCGGGCCGCGCTGACGCTGCGCCGCGCCGAACCCGCGCTCGGCGACGGCACGCTGACCTGGCTGCCCGCACCGGACGGGGTGCTCGCGTTCGCCCGCGAACCCGGCTTCACCTGCCTGGTCAACCTCGGCGTCGCGGCCGTGCCGCTGCGCGCGCACGACCGGCTGCTGCTGGCCAGCGGCCCACTCGACGACGACCGGCTGCCACCGGACACCGCGGTCTGGCTGCGTACCCGATCGGCCTGACCACGGCGGTGGCGGCCCGTCCCGGCCGCCACCGCGCCGCACACCTGGGGAGGAGGAAGGAGAGCAACGCCGCACGGGGGATCTGGCCACCGACGAAAGGGAGCACACCCCGCATGGCCGAGCACCGCACCGCGCACCGCCACCGCAGCACCGGCGTGGCCGCCCTGGCCGCCGCCACGCTCGCCGCCTCGACACTCGTCGTCGTGGCGCTCACCACGACCGCCACTCCGGCGCGCGCCGCCGGACTGTCCCCGTTCGACATCACCGGACGCGGCGCCACGGTGCCGTTCCGGGAGCAGGAGGCCGAGCACGCCGCACACACCGGCACGAAGATCGGCCCCGACCGGCGCTACGGCACGCTGCCGTCCGAGGCGTCCGGCCGGGAGGCGGTCACGCTCGACGCCGTCGGCGAGTACGTCGAGTTCACGCTCACCGCCCCGGCCAACGCGGTGACGTTCCGGTACAGCCTGCCGGACAACGCCGCCGGCACCGGCCGCGACGCCAGCATCGACCTGCGCGCTAACGGCACGCTCGTCAAGGCCGTGCCGGTCACCTCCCGGTACGGCTGGTACTACGGCGGCTACCCGTTCAACAACAACCCGGGCGACACCAACCCGCACCACTTCTACGACGAGACCCGGACCATGTTCGGCACCACGTATCCGGCCGGCACGAAGATCCGCCTCCAGGTCTCCTCGACCGCCCAGTCACCCACGTTCACCATCGACCTGGCCGACTTCGAGCTGGTCGGCGCACAGATCACCAAGCCCTCCGGCGTGCTGGACGTGGTCACCGACTTCGGCGCCGACCCGACCGGCGCCACCGACTCGACGGCGAAGTTCCAGGCCGCAGTGGACGCCGGCAAGGCGCAGGGCCGGGCGGTGTGGATCCCGGCCGGCACGTTCACGCTCTGGGACCACGTGGTGGTCGACGGCGTGACGCTGCGCGGCGCCGGCCCCTGGTACTCGGTGCTCGGCGGCCGGCACCCCACCGACCGCAAACGGGCCGCCGGCATCTACGGCAAGTACGTGCCGGGCGGCGGCTACTCCGGCGAGATCCGGCCGCACGAGGCCGGCGGGCCCAGCCGCAACGTCACGCTGCGGGACTTCGCCATCATCGGCGACATCCGGGAGCGCGTCGACGAGGACCAGGTCAACGCCATCGGTGGCGCCATGACGAACTCGGTGGTGGACAACCTGTGGTTGCAGCACACCAAGGTCGGCGCCTGGATGGACGGCCCGATGGACAACTTCACCATCCGCAACAGCCGCATCCTCGACCAGACCGCCGACGGGGTGAACTTCCACTGGGGCGTCACCAACTCGACGGTGACGAACACGTTCGTCCGCAACACCGGTGACGACGCGCTGGCCATGTGGGCGCAGAGCGTGCCGAACGTCGGCAACTCCTTCACCCGCAACACCGTCGGCGTGACGATCCTGGCCAACCACCTGGTCACGTACGGCGGGCGGGACATCACCATCGCCGACAACGTCACCGCCGACTCGGTGACCAACGGCGGCGGCATCCACGTCGCCAACCGCTATCCGGGCGTCACCGGGCCGACCGCCGTGTCCGGCACCATCACGGTGGCCCGTAACACGCTGATCCGTAACGGCAACTCCGACTACAACTGGCAGTTCGGCGTCGGCGCGATCTGGTTCTCCGCGCTCAACGAGCCGATCCAGGGCGCCACGATCGCCGTCACCGACACCGACATCCTGGACAGCTCGTACGCGGCGCTGCACTGGATCGAGGGGCAGACCAGCGGCATCTCGTTCGACAACGTCCGCATCGACGGCGCGGGCACGTACGCGCTCCAGGTGCAGGCGCCCAGCCAGGTCCGGTTCACAAACGTGCGGGCCACCGGCATCGCCCAGTCCAACCCGATCCACAACTGCGTCGGCAGCGGCTTCCAGATCACCCAGGGCACCGGCAACTCCGGCTGGTACACGCCCACCCCGTACTGCGGTCCGTGGCCGCAGCCGCAGTGGGGCAACGGCCCGTCCAGCCCGCCGCCCACCAGCCCGCCTCCGACCACGGCAGCGCCGACGACGGCCCCGCCGACCACCGTGCCGCCGACCACGCCGCCGCCGGCCGGCGGGAACCTGGCCCTGGGCCGGCCGGCGACCGCCACCAGCACCACCCAGACGTACGCCGCCGGCAACGCCGTCGACGGCAACCCGGTCAGCTACTGGGAGAGTGCCAACAGCGCGTTCCCGCAGTCGCTCACCGTCGACCTCGGCGCGTCCCGCACCGTCGACCGGGTGGTGCTCAAGCTCCCGGCCGGCTGGGAACGGCGTACCCAGACGCTGTCGGTGCTCGGCTCCGCCGACGGCTCCTCGTACACCACGCTCGCCGCGTCGGCGGGCCGCGTGTTCGATCCGGCCGCAGGCAACACGGTGTCGATCACGCTGCCGTCCGGCGCTCGGCGGTTCGTCCGGGTCACCGTCACCGGCAACACCGGCTGGCCGGCCGGCCAGCTCGCCGAACTGGAGGTGTACGGCGGCGGCACCACCACACCGCCGCCCACCACGACTCCGCCGCCCACGACAGCGCCGCCCACCACCGCGCCGCCGGCCGGCAACCTCGCGGCGGGCCGGCCGGTCGCGGAGACCAGCCACGCCGACGTGTACGGCGCCGCCAACACCGTCGACGGCAACGCGAACACCTACTGGGAGAGCGCGAACAACGCCTTCCCCCAGTCGGTGACGGTCGACCTGGGCAGCGCCCGCCCGGTGGCCCGGGTGGTGCTGAAGCTGCCCCCGTCGGCGGCCTGGCAGACCCGTACCCAGACCGTGGCAGTGCTCGGCTCCAGCGACGGCTCGTCGTTCTCGACAGTGAAGGCGGCGGCCGGCTACACGTTCGACCCGGCGGGCGGCAACAGCGTGTCGATCGCGCTGCCCGCCGGTGACCGCCGCTTCGTGCGGCTGACCTTCACCGGCAACACCGGCTGGCCGGCCGGCCAGCTGTCCGAGTTCGAGGTGTACGCCTCCTGACCCGGCGCGGCGGGGACCGGCCCGGTCCCCGCCGCGCCACCGCACCCCCACCCCGAACGCCTCTCCACCTCCCTCCGGAAGAAGGTGTCCGTCCACCATGTCCAGACTTCGTACCGGAATCGTCGCGGTGCTCGCCGCGGTCGGCCTGGTCGTCACCGCGGCCCCGGCCCCACCGGCCCTCGCCGCCGGCGGCCCGAACCTCGCCGCCGGGCGCACCGCCACCGCCAGCAGCGTCAACGGCCCCTACGCCGCGGCCAACCTGACCGACGGCAACCAGGGCAGCTACTGGGAGAGCAGCGGCGCGCTGCCCCAGTGGGCGCAGATCGACCTCGGCACCAGCCGTGCCGTCGACCAGGTCGTGCTCGAGCTCCCGGCCGCCTGGGAGGCACGCACCCAGACGCTGTCCGTGCAGGCCAGCGCCGACGGCAGCGGTTTCACCACTGTCGTCGCCGCGGCGGGCCGCTCGTTCACCCCGGCCGCCGGCAACACGGTGACGCTCGGCTTCACCGCCACGAACGCCCGCTACCTGCGGGTCGTGATCACCGCGAACACCGGCTGGGCCGCCGCGCAGCTCGCCGAGCTGGAGGTGTACGGCGCGGTCACCTCCTCGACCAACCTGGCGCTCGGGCGGACCATGACCGAGAGCGGCCACGCCGACGTGTACGGCGCCGCGAACGCCAACGACGGCAATGCGGCCACCTACTGGGAGAGCCCGAACAACGCGTTCCCGCAGTGGATCCAGGCCGACCTGGGCGCCGCCACCGGCGTCAACCGGCTGGTGTTGCGGCTGCCGTCCGGCTGGGGCGCGCGCACCCAGACGCTCACCGTGCAGGGCAGCACGAACGGCTCCACGTTCGGCACGCTCGTCGGGTCCGCGTCGTACGCGTTCGACCCGAGTGGCGGCAACACGGTGACTGTCACAGTGCCCACCGCGTCCACCCGGTACGTGCGGCTGCTGTTCACCGCCAACAGCGCCTGGCCCGCCGGTCAGCTCGCCGAGCTGGAGGTCTACGGCCCGGCCACCGGCGACACCCAGGCGCCGAGCGCGCCGGGCAACCTCGCCCTCACCGAGCCCGCCACCGACCAGGTGCGGCTGACCTGGACCGCGTCGAGCGACAACGTCGGCGTCACCGGCTACGACGTGTACGCCAACGGCGTGCTGCGCACGAGCGTCGGCGGCACCACGCTCACGTACACCGACACCCAGCCCGCCGGGACCACAGTCTCCTACTACGTGCGGGCCCGTGATGCGGCCGGGAACGTGTCGGCGAACAGCAACGCGGTGACCCGTACCGGCAACACCGGGGACACCGTCGCGCCCACCGCGCCCGGCAACCTGGCCTACACCCAGCCGGCGAGCGGGCAGATCCGGCTGACCTGGATCGCGTCCACGGACAACGTCGGCGTCGCCGGCTACGAGGTGTACGCCAACGGTTCGCTCCGCACCACAGTGAGCGGGTCCACGCTGACCTGGACCGACAGCCAGCCGAACAGCGCCACCGTCTCGTACCACGTGCGGGCCCGCGACGCCGCCGGGAACGTGTCGGCGAACAGCAACACCGTCACCCGCACCGGCAGCACCACCGGCGGCACCAACCTGGCGGCCGGTAAACCGGCGACCGCGTCGTCGATGGTGCATGTGTTCGCCGCCGCCAACGCCGTCGACAACGACGTCACCACGTACTGGGAGGGCGCGCCCGGAGCGTACCCGAGCACGCTCACCGTCGCGCTCGGCGCCAACGCCGCGATCAGCGCGGTCGTGGTGAAGCTCAACCCGGACCCGGCGTGGGGCGCGCGTACCCAGACGTTCCAGGTGCTCGGCCGGGAGCAGTCCGCGTCCGGGTTCACCAGCCTGGCCGGCTCCGCGACGTACTCCTTCAACCCGAACAGCGCCAACACGGTGACCGTCCCGGTCTCCGCGACCGCCGCGGACGTCCGGCTCCAGTTCACCGCGAACTCCGGCTCCTCCAACGGGCAGGTCGCCGAACTCCAGGTCATCGGCGTCCCGGCGCCGAACCCGGACCTCACCGTCACCGCCGTCACCGCGTCGCCGACCGCGCCGGTGGAGACCGACGCGATCACGCTGTCCGCCACCGTGCGCAACGCCGGCACCGCGGCCTCCGCCGCCACCGCCGTCACCTTCTACCTGGGTGCGACGAAGGTCGGCACCGCCGCCGTCGGCGCGCTCGCCGCCGGCGCGTCGAGCACCGTGTCGGCGGGCATCGGCGTACGCGACGCCGGCAGTTACCCGCTCACCGCCACGGTCGACGAGTCGAACGCGGTGATCGAGCAGAACGAGGCGAACAACTCCTCCACCAGCCCGACGCCGCTGACCGTCAGCCAGGTCGCCAGCTCCGACCTGGTCGCCTCCGCCGTCACCTGGTCGCCCGGCACGCCGAGTGCCGGAGCCGCCGTCTCCTTCGCGGTGACGCTGCGCAACCAGGGCACCATCGCGTCGGCGAGCGGCGCGCACGGCATCACCCTCACCGTGCGCGACCAGTCCGGCGCGGTGGTCCGTACGCTCACCGGCTCGTACAGCGGCACGATCGCCGCCGGTGCCACCGCCGGGCCGGTGTCACTGGGCACCTGGACCGCCGCCAACGGCCGGTACACGGTGCGGGTGGTGGTCGCCGACGACGGCAACGAGCTGCCGGTGAAGCGGCAGAACAACACCAGCGACCGGTCGCTGTTCGTCGGCCGCGGGGCCAACCTGGGCTACGACGCCTACGAGGCCGAGGACGGCACGACCGGCGGCGGCGCGCAGGTGGTCGGCCCGAACCGCACCATCGGCGACCTCGCCGGGGAGGCGTCCGGCCGCCGCGCGGTCACGCTCAACACCACCGGCGCGTACGTCGAGTGGACCACCCGCTCGGCCGCGAACGCCCTGGTCGCCCGATTCTCCATCCCGGACGCGCCGGGCGGCGGCGGGATCGACTCGACGATCAACGTCTACGTCAACGGCGTGCTGCACAAGCCGATGAGCCTCACCTCGAAGCACATCTGGCTCTACGGCGCCGAGGCCGGGCCGAGCGACTCGCCGAGCGCCGGCGCGCCCCGGCACCTGTACGACGAGGCGAACGTGCTGCTCGACACCACGGTCCCGGCTGGTAGCCGGATCCGGCTCCAGAAGGACCCGTCGAACACCACCACGTACGCGATCGACTTCGTCGACACCGAGCTGGTGTCGCCGCGCGCCAACCCCGACCCGGCCCGCTACAAGGTGCCCACCGGGTTCAGCCACGCCGACGTGCAGAACGCGCTCGACGCGGTACGGATGGACACCACCGGCACCCTCGTCGGCGTCTACCTGCCCGCCGGCACGTACGAGACGGCGCAGAAGTTCCAGGTGTACGGCAAGGCGGTGAAGGTGGTCGGCGCCGGCATGTGGTTCACCCGGTTCCAGACGCCGCGCAACCAGCAGAACACCGACGCCGGTTTCCGGGTGGAGTCCTCGGCGAGCGGCTCGACGTTTGCCCACCTGGCGTTCTTCGGCAACTACACCAACCGGATCGACGGTCCCGGCAAGGTGTGGGGCGAGCTGAAGGACGTGGACGACCTGACGCTGGACAGCGTCTGGGTGGAGCACACCGTCTGCGCGTACTGGGGGGTGAGCGTGGACGGGCTGACGATCCGGGACAGCCGGTTCCGCAACACCTTCGCCGACGCGGTGAACATGACAAACGGCAGCACGAACAACCTGGTCACCAACTCGGAGGGCCGCTCCAACGGTGACGACGCGTTCGCGCTGTTCTCCGCCACCGACCAGGGCGGATCCGGCGGTAACCACGGCAACGTGTTCGAGAACCTGACCGCCACGCTGACCTGGCGGGCGGCCGGGCTGGCGGTGTACGGCGGCTACGACAACGTGTTCCGCAACCTGTACATCGCCGACCAGCTCACGTACTCGGGCATCACGATCAGTTCGCTGGACTTCGGCTACCCGTTCGTCGGGTTCGGCGCCAGCCCGCCCACCCGGTTCGAGAACATCTCGCTGATCCGCTCCGGCGGGCACTTCTGGGGCGCGCAGACGTTCCCGGCGATGTGGTTGTTCTCCGCGTCGAAGGAGTTCCGCGGCATCCGGGTGACCGACGTGGACATCGTCGATCCGACGTACTCGGGGATCATGTTCCAGACCAAGTACAACGGCAGCCAGCCGGAGAACCCGATCACCGACACGGTGCTGACGAACGTGTCGATCTCCGGTGCGCGGCGCAGCGGTGACGCGTTCGACGCGAAGTCCGGCTTCGGCATCTGGGTCAACGAGATGCCCGAGGCGGGTCAGGGCCCCGCGGTCGGCGCGGCGACCTTCACCAACCTCCGTCTGACCGGCAACGCCCAGGACATCAGGAACACGACGACAACCTTCACCATCACCCGCAACTGACCCCACCCCACCCCGCCCCGCCCCGTCCCGCCCCGTTCCGCCCCGCGATCTTGCACTTCCGGCCCGCGTGACGCCGGATTACTCCCGCTATGCGGGGCACCAAACTGCAAGATCGCGGGTGTGGGGCGCGGTGGGCGTGGGCGGGGCGACGGGGGGAGCCGCCGCGGGGGTCAGTGAGAGAGGGCTGTGGACAGGCGGCGGACCGCCTCGTCCATCTGCTCGGGTGGGGCGGCGGCGTAAGTGAGGCGCAGGTGCGGGGCCGGCGGTTCGGCGGCGTACCAGGGGCGGCCGGGGAAGACGGTCACGCCCGCCCCCGCGGCAGCCGTTGTCACCGCTACGTCGTCGGTGCCGTCGGGCAGCCGTACCCAGAGATGCAGCCCACCGTGCGGGACGGCGCGCGGGGCCAGCGGCGGCAGGTGCCGGTCCAGCGCCGCGAGCAGCGCCTCCCGGCGGGCCCGCAGGTGCACGCGCAGGCTGCGGCGGTGCCGGTCCCAGGCCGGTGCGGTGAGGAACTCCACGGCGGCCTGCTGCAGCGGCCCGGCCACGAAGAGGTCGTCGAGCAGGCGGGCGGCGCGCAGCCGCGCCCCGGCCGGTCCGCGCGCGCCGATCGCGGCGATCCGCAGGCCGGGCGCCGTGGACTTGGTCAGCGAGCGCAGGTAGACCACGTGCCCGTCCGGGTCGTCGGCGGCCAGCGGTGGCGGGGTATCGCCGTCGATGGTGAGGTCCCGGGCGTAGTCGTCCTCGACCAGGAACGCCCCGGCGTCGCGCACCGCCTCGGCGACCCGGGCGCGCCGTGCGGAGGAGAGCGTCGCGCCGTGCGGGTTGGCGTGCAGCGGCTGGCAGTAGAACAACCGCGCGCCGGTACGGGCGAACGCGGCGGCGAGCTGGTCGGGGCGTACCCCGTCGGTGTCGGCGGGTACGGGCACCACCCGCAGCCCGGCCGCCCGCGCGGCGGCGAGCGCGCCCAGGTAGGTGGGGGACTCGACCAGCACCGTGTCGCCGGGCGTGCTGAGCGCCCGCAGCGTGGTGGAGAGGGCTGCCTGCCCGCCCGGGCAGATCACCATGTCCTCGGTGCGCAGTCCTCCACCCGCCTCGCGGGCGAACCATGCGCGCAGGTCGAGGCGTCCCTCGACCGGGCCACGCTGCCAGGCGGCCGGCTGCCGGGCCGCGCGGGCGAGCGCGGCACCGAGCGCGGCGGCCGGCTGGAGGTCCGGGTCCAGATAGCCTCCGGTCAGCGCAATCGCGCCGGGGGGCGGCAGCGCCAGCAGCGCCTGCATCTCGTCCTCGCCGCCTCGCCGCGAGCCGAGCGCGACTGTCTGCCACGACAGGTCCGACCGTGGTGGACCGGCGCGACGGGCCGCCACGAACGCGCCGCGACCAGGCCGGGTCTCCACCAGCCCGTCCGCGACGAGCCGCCGGGTCGCCTCGGCGACTGTCACGGGGGAGACGTGATGGTGCGCGGTCAGCTCCCGGACCGACGGCAGCCGCGTGCCGGGGGTGGCGCCGGCCGCCAGCGCACCCAGATGCCGGACCACGCGGTCGATAGCGCTACCATCATTCATGACAGGACAGAGTAGCGCTACTGCACCCGTGACGGTAACGGTGAGACCGGGTGCCGGGGTCGCCCTCGGCGCGCTGGGCGTGCTCGCCTTCAGCATGTCGCTGCCGGCCACCCGCGTCGCGGTGCACACACTCGACCCCTGGTTCGTCGCGTTCGGACGGGCGGTCGGCGCGGCGCTGCTGGCGTGGGCCTACCTGCGCCTGACCGGCGCGCCGCGCCCCTCCCGCGACCAGTGGCGACGGCTGTCGATCGTCGCCCTCGGCGTCGTCGTCGGCTTCCCGCTGTTCACCTCGCTCGCGCTCACCACGCAGACATCCGCGCACGGCGCGGTGGTCGTCACGGTGCTCCCAGCCATGACCGCCGTGTTCGCGGTGCTGCGGGCCGGCGAACGGCCACCGCCGCTGTTCTGGATCGCCAGTGCCACCGGCCTGGCGCTGGTGCTCGCGTTCCTCGCCGCCGGCGGCTCGCTGCGCGGCGCGCTGTCCCCGGCCGACATGTTCCTGCTCGCCGCCGTGGTGCTCTGCGGTCTCGGGTACGCCGAGGGCGGCCGGCTGGCCCGCGAGCTCGGCGGCGCCCGCACGATCTGCTGGGCGTTGCTGTTGTCACTTCCGGTCACCGTGCCGGTCACGGCGGTGGCCGCGCTCGCCCGTCGTCCGGATGGCGGCGTCGCCGCCTGGACCGGGTTCGGCTACCTCACTGTGGTGTCGATGTTCCTCGGCTTCTTCGCCTGGTACGCGGGGCTGGCCCGGGGCGGCATCGCCAAGGTCGGCCAGATCCAGCTCGTCCAGCCGGTGCTCACGCTCATCTGGTCGGCGGTGCTGCTGGGCGAGGCGGTCACACCCGGTGCGCTCGTGGTGGCCGGCGCGGTGCTGGCCTGCGTCGTGCTCATCCGGCGCACCCGGGGCGGCGTGACGCCGGCGCGCGCCCCGGGCGGGCCCCGCTGAGCAGGCCGCGATGGTGCCGGTCGCGCCGGAGACGTACGCGTGCCTGACGAAGTGCCCTGACGCGCATCCCGGCAAGGCGGCGTCCCCTCGCGCCCCGACCTCCCGGAGCAGTGCAAAAAACCTGCAAACGCCAGCCCTTGCCTTCCTGGAAAGCGCTTTCATACGATTGCGTTACATCGATGTTTCATTTGCGGGCCGGGCATCGCAGATGAACGACATTCGCTGGCGGCGCGCCTGACCGCGTCGCGGCTCCTCATTATTCCCATTCGGTGACTGCCGCTTGCTCGGCGGCAATTCCCGCATGCTCGAAAAAGGAATGAGGCGACATGAGAAGACCAGTCGCGCTGCGACTCCACGCGGCACTGGCCACGGCGGTCGTGGGTATCGCCGTCGCGGTGGCGCTCCCGTCTCCGCAGGCGTCGGCCGCCACCGGCAGCGCCACCGGCTACGCCACCCAGAACGGCGGCACCACCGGCGGCGCGGGCGGGCAGACCGTACGCGCCACCACGGGCACCGCCATCCACGCCGCGCTGTGCGGCCGGGCCAGCAGCAGCACCCCGATCATCATCGAGGTGACCGGGACCATCAACCACGGCAACACCAGCAAGGTCTCCGGATCGAGCTGCAACACCGCGGCCGGCGTGATCGAGCTGAAGCAGATCAGCAACGTCACCATCATCGGGGTGGGCAGCGGCGCCGTCTTCGACCAGCTCGGCATCCACATCCGCGAGTCCCGCAACATCATCATCCGCAACGTCACGGTGCGGAACGTCAAGAAGTCGGGCTCGCCCACCTCCAACGGCGGCGACGCGATCGGCATGGAGAGCGGCGTCCGCAACGTGTGGGTCGACCACGTGACGCTGGAGGCGTCCGGCGGGGAGTCGGAAGGCTACGACGGCCTGTTCGACATGAAGGACGACACCCAGTACGTGACGCTGTCGTACAGCATCCTGCGCAACTCCGGCCGCGGCGGTCTCATCGGCTCCAGCGAGAGCGACCGCTCCAACGGCTTCGTCACGTTCGAGCACAACCTGTACGAGAACATCGACTCCCGTACGCCGCTGCTGCGCGGCGGCATCGCCCACATGTTCAACAACCACTACACCGGCCTGCGCGAGTCCGGCATCAACTCCCGGGCCGGGGCGCGGGCCAAGGTGGACAACAACTACTTCCGCAACTCCAAGGACGTGCTCGGCACGTTCTACACCAGCGAGCGCGGCACCTGGCAGGTCAGTGGCAACATCTTCGACAACGTGACCTGGTCCTCGCCCGGCAGCGACAACTACCCGGCGGGTCCGAACGTGACGTCCACGACCACGGTGAGCGTCCCGTACTCGTACCGGCTCGACGCGGCGAGCTGCGTGCCGGACATCGTGCGGCAGACGGCGGGCGCCAACACCGGCCTGCGGGTGTCCGACGGGAGCTGCACGCCGCAGTCCCCGCCGCCGACCACGCCGGGGCCGACCACGCCCGCGCCCACCACGCCGCCGCCCGGGACGACCACCCCGCCGCCGTCGGGCGGGACCAACCTGAGCCTCGTCTCCGGCGCCGGCGCGGACGGCTCCAGTAAGGCCGGCGGCACCAGCTACGGCAACGTGCGCGACGGCAACCTGAGCACGTACTGGTCGCCGTCCGGGTCGACGGGCACCGTCTCGATCAAGTGGGGCTCGGCCACCACCGTGTCCCGCGTGGTCATCCGTGAGCCGTCGGGCACCTCGGGGTCGATCGGGTCGTGGCAACTCGTCAACAACGACAACGGCGCGGTGCTCGCCTCCGGCAGCGGGGCCGGCCAGATCACCTTCGGCGCGACCTCGCTGAAGAAGATCAACTTCAAGATCAACAGCTCCAGCGGTACGCCGAGAGTCGGCGAGTTCGAGACGTACGCCAGTTAGCCGGTGCGACGAGCGGGGGCGGCCGATCCGGCCGCCCCCGCCCTCGTGCGTGTCCCCTCTCAGAGGGTGAGCACGACGGTGGAGATGCTCCGCGCGCCGACGTTCACCGTCACCTGGTTGCCGTTCACGCCCACCGGCTGGCTCGCCGCGCTGGCGTTCTGCGACGTGGCCACGTACTCGGCCCGGCTGACGTTCTGCGGCACCTGGACGATCGCGTTGTTCACCGCGCTGGTCGACCGGTTGAGGATGACCAGCGTGACCTTCCCGTCGCCGGAATAGGCGGTCACCTCCAGCGGGGAGGCCTTCGCGCTCTTGGTCAGGGCGACCCGCTGGTAGCCGGGACGCACGTACTTCGCGTACTGCGAGAACGCGTACCCGCGCTTGAGCGGCGCGCCCGCCACGGTGCCGTACGCGGACTCCCCGTCGCCGATGAACGAGTAGTAGCGCTTGCCGTACCACCAGACGTACGCGCTCCAGTTCGACTCCATCGACCTGTGCACGGTGCGCATGATGTCGTCGAGCGTCTCGTCCCAGACCGTGGCGTCGGCCGGGTTGCCCCAGATGTTGGAGCCGCCGCCGTCGGCCTCGTGCAGGTTCCACTCGGTCATCCACACCGGCTTGTTGTGCTGCTGCGCCAGCGTGTACGGCTTCAGCCGGCCGGACGCCTCGGTGCCGTAGAGGTGACCGCCGATGTAGCCGATGTTGTTGCGGGCCGCCGCGTCGTTGAGCGTCGGGTCGGTGTAGCCGTAGTTCAGGTTCACCGCCTCGGCGACCATCAGCTTGGTGTTCTGCACCTTGGCGCCCTGCTCCCGGACGAAGGTCTGCAGCTCGGTGCCGCTCCAGTCCATCGAGTCGTAGTCCGGGTGCCAGTCCGGCTCGTTCTGCACGGACGTGACGTCGATCGTCACGCCCTGGTTGCGCATGTACTGGACGTAGCTGTTGAGGTGGCCGGCGTAGTCGTCGTAGTAGTCGGTGCGCAGCTTGCCGCCGTTGATCCGGCTGTTGTTCGTCTTCCAGGCCGCCGGGGCGGTCCACGGCGACGCCATGATCTTGACGTTCGACCCGTACGACTTCGCCGTCCGCAGCGCGCTGACCTGGGTGCCCCACTCGCCGGACACCGGCGAGATGCCGGTACGCACGATGGACAGGCCGAGCTGGTTGGGGCCGAGCCCGACGAGCGTCTGCGTCTCCGCCGTCGACCACGCGCCGCCCCAGATCGACACCGCGGCGCCGAACCCGTCGATGGTCTGGTAGCGGCTGGCGGTGTTGACGGTGATGTCCGCCGCCCCGGTCGGCGGCGGGCTGCTGGGCGAGGTGGTCGGCGAGGTGGACGGCGACGTCGTGGGCGTCGTACCACCGGTGCAGGTGACCCCGTTGAGCGCGAAGCTCGTCGGCGCGGGGTTGCTGCCGGTCCAGGCCCCGTTGAAGCCGAACGACGTGCTGCCGTTGGTGGGGATGGACCCGTTGTAGCCGACGTTGCGGGCGCTGACGGCCGCTCCGCTCTGCGTCACGGTGGCGTTCCACGCCTGGGTGACGGTCTGGCCTGCGGCGTAGGACCAGGTGAGCGTCCAGCCGTTGACCGCGTCACCGAGGTTGGTGACCGTGACGTTCGCGCCGAAGCCGCCCTGCCACTGCGAGGACACGGCGTAGGTGACCGCGCAGCCGGCGGCCGCCGCCCCGGCCGGCAGCGCCGCGGCCACAGCGGTCGACGCCAGCAGGACGGCCCCGGCCGCCAACACCGCGGTACGGGTCTTCTGGTGCCTTCTCATCGGACCTCTCTCTCCTCGATCGGCCGGATCAGCGCTGGAGGGTGAGGAGTCCGGGGCGGTAGGGCAGGAGGCCGTAGTCGCCGCCGGAGTTGGGGGAGCGGCCCTGGTAGAGCAGTTGGAGGTTGCAGGGGTCGACGGTGAAGGTCTGGTCGGCGGTGGTGCGGATCAGTTCGCCGTGGCTGATGTCGTTGGTCCAGGTCGCGCCGCTGTTGGCCTTGCCGGCGAACGGGTTGGACTCGGTGGCCGCCTGCGGGGTCCACGTACCGCCCAGGCTGGTGGCGGTGAAGGACCGGAAGTAGCGGCCCTGGGAGCCGATCGCCTCGACGATCATCAGGTAGCGGGTCTGGCCCTGCAGTTTGTAGACCTGCACGGCCTCGAACAGGTTGTTCGTCGAATCGCTCATGATCGTGGTGTAGTTCGACCCGAAGCTGCCCGGGAAGTTCCCGATCGGCATGCTGGAGCGGTAGATCTTGCCGTTGTCACCGGCAGAGAACAGGTACATGTTCTGGTCGTCGGCGATCAGCGTCTGGTCGATCGGACCGGTACCGGAACCGGAGATGCTGCCGGTGAACAACGGCTGCGCCGACGACCACCCGTTCGGGTTCGTCGGGTTCGTCGAGGTGCGGTACGAGAACGCGGTCGGTCCCCACTGGTAGGCCAGCACCCAGATGTTACGCGGCGCGAAGTAGAACAACGTCGGCGCCACCGTGCCCGAGGACATCGCGTTCTGCGACGCGGAGGCCATCTGCGACCAGTTCGAGAACAGGCCGAAGTTCATCGACCCCCACGACGACCCGTAGTCGTGCGTCGTCGCGTACACCAGATGCTGCCCGTTGTACGGCACCACGGTGAAGTCCTTCAACGACACCCACCCCGACCGCGGCTGCGCCAACACACCCGTCGACGACCACCGGTACGACGACGGCAGATTGCACGTACCACCCGGCGGCGGCGTCGTGGGCGGTGCGGTGGTCGGCGGTGCCGTGGTGGGTGGCGCGGTGGTGGGTGCACCGCTCGTCGGCGTGGTGCTGCCTCCGGTGCACGTCACCCCGTTGAGCGCGAAGCTGGCCGGCACCGGGTTGCTGCTGTTCCACGCGCCGTTGAAGCCGAACGAGGTGCTGCCGTTGGTCGGGATCGACCCGTTGTAGCTGACGTTGCGCGCGGTGACAGCGGCTCCGCTCTGCGTCAGGTCGGTGTTCCACGACTGGGTCACCGTCTGCCCGGCGCCGAACGACCACGTGAGCGTCCAGCTCGACAGCGGGTCGCCCAGGTTCGTGACTGTGACGTTGGCGCCGAAGCCGCCCTGCCACTGGGACGAGATCGCGTAGTTGACCGAGCAGCCCGCGGCGGCGGCCCCGGCGGGCAGCGCCACGGCGACCGACGCCGACGCGAGCAGCGCGGCGCCGGCCGAAGCCCATATGGCATTGACTGACCTGGATCTAGACATGAATTTACCTCCTGCGGGGGCGGCGGCTCCGACATTGGCGGTGGCGATTGTATTGTGAGCGTTAACAGCCGCGTCAAGAATGTTACGGGAGCGCTCCCACGCACTCAACAACCCATTTCCGCACCCACCGCACCACCCTCAGCGCCCGCCCCGCCCTCGCCGGACCGCGCCCGTGCGGGGCGATCATGAGCTTGGCCGCGATCAATGCGGACGAATCCGCGGTCCAACTTCATGATCGACTGGGTGAAGGGGGAGGGGCGGGGGTCAGACGGGAGTGCAGGGGGTGTTCTCGGTGGTGCAAGCCGTGGGAGCGTTGTGTGAGGGGTCCGGGTCGCGGACGTCGAAGCGGATGGTGGCGGACTCTCCGCCCGGCAACGCCTCACCGGTGAACGTGACCACTGGGCCGTCCTGTGTGGCCTCGGCTCCGCTCACGCTGCCCACAGTGGCGCCGTCGTGCAGCGTCACGGTGACCGTCCAGCCCGGACGCGGTGACGGGCCGGGATTGCGCAGTACCACCTCGCCCCGGTAGCCGAAGATCCGATCGGTGACCGTCTCGTAGGTGGCGCTCAGCGGCGCCGCCACCACCGTCGAGGGCGTCGGGCTCGGCGTACGGCTGGGGGTGGGTGACGGTGTCGGCGAGGGCGACGGGCTGCGGCGGCTGGCGCCGGGCGTGGGCCGCGCGGTCGTGGGCCGGGCGGCGGGGGTGGCGCTGGACGGCATGACCAGCGAGGTGGTGGGCGTCGGCGCGACCGGCGCGGGTGGCTCGCCCGCGGTGGCCCACACCGTCGCCCCGGCCGTGGCGGCGATCAGCGTGACCGCGCCGGCCGCCAGCAGCACCCGGCGGCGCCCGGACCGCCGCCGGTCGTCGCCGAGCAGGCGGACCACCGGCAGTTCGGCGGTCAGTCCGCCCTCGGCGCGGCGCAGGTCGACGTTCTGGAACGCCAGCCAGTCGAGGATCGCCGGCAGTCGGCCGGTGACCGCCTGCTCGTGCTGCTCGGCGCGGGCGTCGGCGTCCCAGTCACCCTCTTCGAGAACCTCCCGGACGGACAGCCGGGTGCCGTGCGCGGTGGGCGTCAGGTCGCAGGCGAGGCGGGTGGCCCGGCCGGTCTCCCGGCAGCGGACCACCAGCCGGTCCGGCGCGCGCAGCTCGACGGTCTCCACCTCGGTGTCGCTGTCGTAGCCGGGCAGCGCGGCGGTGGCCAGGATCCACCGGTCGGACCCGGGCGCGCTGTCGGCGAACCACTTGGCCAGCAGCGCGCGTTCCGTGAGCGCCCGCCAGATCCGGGCGGGCGGGTGGAACAGGTCGACCTCGGTGACGATCTCGATCACGCGGAGACTCTAGGGCCTCTGTCAAGGCCGGTGCGGGGCACTGTCGCCGCCGTCGTGCCAGCGTGCCCGCCAGGCGGCCTCGTTCTCCTCGGCGCTGGCCTTCTCCTCGTGAATCAGCCGGCGCAACGCGGCCCGGGAGTCGGCGAAGATCACCAGCTCGGCCGCCACCAGGGCCACGCAGATCGCGGCGAGCAGGCCCAGCGCGCCGAGTGCCGGCAGGTGCTGGCCGACCGGCAGGGCCGCGGCGAGCAGGGCCAGGACGCCGACCCGGGTCCACGACAGCGTCCGCAGCGCGCGCCACTGGAACGCCATGTTGGCGGCGAAATAGACCATCACGCCGGCGAAGAGCAGCGGCACCGCCGGCCCGTGGCCGTGCTCCATCGGGCCGCCCGCCGGGTCGGTGACGGTGCGGACCAGTTCCTCGGCGCCGATCGCGAACAGGATCACCCCGGCGATCATCGGCAGGTAGAGGTAGGCGTACGCGTCGCGGGCAAGCGTCACCCGCGCGTGGCCCTGTGCGGCGTGCAGCGCGATCCGGGCGGACGGGCCGATCATGTCGAAGTGCGCCCACCAGAGCGCCGCCGTGAACAGGATGCCGAAGATCGCTGCCGGGATCGCCGGCCAGGTCACGGCCTGGCCGAGCAGGTTGCCGCCGACGCCGACGGAAATGACCGACTCGCCGAGCGCGATGATCAGGATCAGGTCGTACCGCTCGGTCCAGTGCTCGGCCGAGGTGATCTTCCAGCCGTCGGTGCCGGCCAGCAGGCCACTGCTGTACTGGATGGCCACCACCGCGATCCACAGCCCGTCGCGCAGCCAGGGGCCGACCTCCGGGGACATGCGCGGCGGCAACAGCGCCGCCACCAGCAGAAGGGTGGCCGAGATCAGCGCCTCCGGCAGGAACAGCCGCAGCTTGCGCCGGGCCGGCGGATCGTCACGCGTGGCGTACCGGTACAGGGCGGTGTGCACGAGCCGGATCACGACGTAGCTGATCGTGACCAGGACCGGTCCGGCGCTGCCCTTGTCCAGGTCGCCGAACGTCTGCGGCAGCGCGAGCGCGAACGTGAACAGCGCGACCATGCCGACCACCATGAGGATCGGCACGAAGCCCTCGCCGAGACGCAACCGGGCGGCGACCGCGCTGTGCACCACCCAGCACCACCAGAGCACGGCGAGCACCAGCAGCGCGTGCAGCAGTTCGCCGGGGGTCACGTTCGCGGCGGTGGCGCGCGTGATGATGAAGAAGGACACCACGAAGACGAGGTCGAAGAAGATCTCGAACCGGTCGACCCGGGTGGCGGGGGCGACGCCGGTCGCCGGCCCAAGTCCCTTGCGCCACCGGTCGCCACCCACCGGGCGAGTGTGTCAGTCCAGGTCAGGCGGGGTGTCGCTTTCGCCGGGCATTCCACCGGTCCGGCGGGGAGCGGCGAGCCGGTGTGCTCAGCCCGCAGTCGGGGCGGCGTGGGCGAGCACGTCGCGCAGCACGTCGCGCAACGGCCGCCCGGGGTGCTCCAGCCACTCGTGCGCGGCGACCCGCAGGGACGCGAGGAACGTCGCGGCGACGATCCGGGCGCGCAGCGCCGCGCCGGGGCCGGTCAGCCGGTGGGCCAGCTCCGCGGCCATCTCCCGCTCCAGGGCCGCGTACGCGCCGACCTGGTGGGCGGCCAGGCTCGGGTGACCGTGCAGCCGGCGGCGCCGGTTGAGCCAGGGCTCTGCCGGGTCGTCGTAGCCGTCCCCGGCCTGCACCAGTGCGGCCCGGGTGAGCGCGGCCCACGGCGACAGCTCGGCCGGTTGTTCCGCGACGAGCGTGAGGAGCCGGCGCAGCCGCAGCGTGTCGCCGTGGAAGAGGGCCTCCTCCTTGCCGCCGAAGTAATTGGAGAACGTCCGCCGGGAGACGTTCGCGGCGTCGGCGATCGCCTCGACGGTGACCCGGTCGGGGCCGTGCTCGACGGCGAGGGACAGCGCCGCCTCGTGCAGCGCGAGGCGGGTGGCCGCCTTCTTCCGCGCCCGCAGCCCGGTGCACTCGTCCATGGCGTCCAGCGTAGGTGACGGATTTCTCAGTGGGCAAACTTGCCTACCGGGCAGGTTTTGGTGTTGATTGCTTGAGGCAACGAATCGGCTGCCCGACCCGAATCGACACACCTGGAGGACGCGCGGATGAGCGCACCCACCGCGACGGCCGAGGCCGCCCCCATGAGCAAGCGGCAGACGCTGGAGGCACTCAGCGGTCTGCTGCTGGTGCTCTTCGTGGCCATGCTGAGCGGCACCGTGGTCTCGACCGCCCTGCCGAAGATCATCGGAGCGCTCAACGGCTCGCAGACGCAGTACACCTGGGTGGTCACCGCCACCCTGCTGACCGCCACCGCGACCACCCCGATCTGGGGCAAGCTGGCCGACCTGTTCAACAAGAAGCTGCTGATCCAGGTCGCCATCGTGGTGTTCCTGGTCGGGTCGGTCGCGGCCGGCTTCGCGCAGAGCGCCGGCCAGCTCATCGCCGCCCGGGCCTTCCAGGGCATCGGCGTCGGCGGTCTCCAGGCGCTGGTGCAGGTCGCCATCGCGGCCATGATCCCGCCGCGTGAGCGGGGCCGCTACAACGGCTACCTGGGCGGCGTCATGGCCCTGGCCACCGTCGGCGGCCCGCTGCTGGGCGGCCTGATCGTGGACACGTCCTGGCTGGGCTGGCGCTGGTGCTTCTTCGTCGGGGTTCCGGTCGCGGCCGTCGCGCTGTTCCTGCTCCAGATCACCCTGAACCTGCCCACCGTGCGCCGGAAGAACGTCAAGATCGACTATCTGGGTGCCTCCCTCATCGCCGCCGGCGTCAGCGTGCTGCTGATCTGGATCTCGTTCGTCGACGACTCGTTCGCCTGGCTGTCCTGGCAGACCGGCGCCATGGTCGGCGGCGCGGTGCTGCTGCTCGCGCTCGCCGTCCGGGTGGAGGCGCGGGCCGCCGAACCGGTGGTGCCGCTGCACATCGTCCGCGAGCGCACCACCGCCCTGGCGATCCTGGGCAGCCTCGCGGTCGGCATGGCGATGTTCGGCGGCGCGGTCTTCCTCGGCCAGTACTTCCAGATCGGCCGTGGCTACAGCCCGACCGAGGCCGGCCTGCTCACCATCCCGATGATGGCCGGTGTGCTGATCTCCTCGATCGTCGCCGGCCGGATGATCACCGTCACCGGACGGGTCAAGCCGTACATCGTGTTCGGGGCGGTCGTGCTCGTCGCCGGCTTCGCCATGCTCGGCACCATCGACCACGAGACCTCGCTGGTCTTCGTCGGCCTCGCGATGTTCGGCGTCGGCGTCGGCGTCGGCATGACCATGCAGAACCTGGTGCTCGCCGTGCAGAACACGGTGGCGCTGCGGGACATCGGCGCGGCCAGCGCCACTGTCGCGTTCTTCCGTTCGCTCGGCGGCACCATCGGCGTGTCAGTGCTCGGCGCGGTGCTGGCCCGCCGGGTCACCGACCGGATCACCGCCGACCTGGCCGCCGCCGGCGTCCCGGCCTCCGCCGGAGGCGGCAGCAGCACGCTCAACCTCGACGCGCTGCCCGAGCC
Organism: Micromonospora sp. WMMB482; assembly: GCF_019038635.1. NCBI lineage: Bacteria > Bacillati > Actinomycetota > Actinomycetes > Micromonosporales > Micromonosporaceae > Micromonospora > Micromonospora sp. WMMB482. The sequence goes on from NZ_JAHOPD010000020.1 coordinate 5,461,715, forward strand.
GGTCCGGCAGATCGTGCGGGCCGCGTACGGGGACGCGACGGGGCACATCTTCCTGATCTCGGCCGCCATCGCGGTGGTGGGTGTCGTGGCGGCGCTGCTGCTGCGCCCGGTCACCCTCCGTTCCAGCCTCGACCTGCCGGACACCGCCCGTTCGGTGGCGGTGGGAGCGGACGCCGTCGACGCCGCGCCCGCCTTCGACGAGGTGAGCGTGGACCCGGCCGGCCGGGAGGAACGCGCCCGCCGCTGAGCCCGTACCCCCAGGGCCGTCGCCGACCCCGGCGGCGGCCCTGGTCCGTGCGGGGACGAACCGAAGGAGGTGCCGTGGACGCGACGCGGACCGCGCCCGCCCGCCTCGCCGCATGGCAGCGGGCCGCGCGCGAGCTGGCGCTCGTCGCCGTGCTCTTCCTGGCCTACAAGGCCGGCCGGCAGCTGGTGTCGGGGCACGCCGACGTGGCCTTGGCCAACGGCGAGTGGGTCTGGCGGCTGGAACGGCTGCTGCGCCTGCCCGACGAGACGCTCGTGCAGGGGCCGCTACTGGCGCACGAGCTGCTGGTGCGGCTGGCCAACTCCTACTACGCCTACGTGCACTTTCCGGCGACCGTGCTCTGCCTGGTCTGGCTCTGGCTGCGCCGCCCGGCCCACTACGTGCGGCTGCGCCGGGCCCTGGCGGCGCTGACCGCGGTGGCGCTGGTGCTGCACGTCTGCGTCCCGCTCGCGCCGCCGCGGCTGACCGCGCTCACCGGGCTCGTCGACACCGGCACCCGGTTCGGCCCGAGCGTCTACGGACCGCCCGACACCGACCGGCTCAGCAACCAGTACGCGGCCATGCCGTCGCTGCACGTGGGCTGGGCGCTGGCGATCGCGCTGGCGTTGGTAGCGGTCACCACCGGACGCCGCCGGTGGCTCTGGCTGCTCCATCCGCTGGTGACCGGGCTCGTGGTGGTGGTCACCGGCAACCACTACTGGCTCGACGGCGTCGTCGCGGTGGTGCTGCTCGTGGCGATCCTGGCCGTGCTGCCGACGCCCGCGCCGGAACCGCCCGCGCTCCCGCCCGGACCGGTGCGGCCGCACGTGGTGCCGGCGCCGCGCCGGGCCGGCCGCCGCCGGAACCCGAAGGTCCCGGCGGCGGCCGACGTGCGGCTGCGGCCACCCGGCCGGGGCTGACCGCCGCTCAGCGCAGCGTGCAGACCGTGCCGTTGAGGCGGAACGCACCCACCGGCACGTTCGGCCCGCTGTACGCGCCGACGAAGCCCACTGTCGTGCTCCCGCCGTCGGCGGCGAGCCGCCGGTTGTCGGCGGTGGGCGTCACCCGGACGTCGCGGCCCTGCTGGTCCCAGGTGGCGCTCCACCCGCTGCTCACCTGCTGCCAGCCCGTCGGCCAGGTCCAGGTGAGCGTCCAGCCGTCCAGCGCCTTCGGGCCGGTGTTGACCACCTCGACGTTCGCCACGTACCCGTTGCCCCAGTCGTTGTCGTCGTCGAACCGCACCGCGCAGGAACTCTCGGCCGGGCTGCCGGTGGCGAACGTCAGCGGCGGCGACGACCACGAGACCCGCCCGGCGGCGTCCCGGGCCAGCACGTTGACCGTGTAACGGGCGCCCGGTTCGAGGTTCCCCACTGTGAGCGACGTGCCGGCGGTCTCGCCGAGCTGCTCGCTCACCGCGCCGTACTGCCGGTGCACCTCGTACTTGGCGATCGGGGACGCGCCGGGCGTGGCCGCCGGCCAGGAGATGGTCGCCGCGCGGTCGGTCACCGCGCTCGCCGCCGGCCGCCCCGGGGCGCCGGGCCGCCCGGCCGAGCTGCCGGCCGGTCGCAGCACGAGCGTGGTGAGCGAGTACGGCGGCAGCGTCCGGGCGGTGGCGTCGCCCGAGCGGCCGGTGCTGATCCCGGTCGCGCCGTTGGTGAAGGTGTGCACCGTCGGCGCCTCGTCGGCCGGGGTGAACCCGGCGTAGTCGAGCGCCACCGGATGGGCGTTCTCCGGATCCTTGTTGAGCAGCAGGACCGCGACGCTGCCGTCCGGCCGGCGCACCGCGTGCGCGGCGACCAGCGGCTCGTCCGTCCCGGCGCGGACGAGCTGGTCCCCGGGCCGGGCGAACAGGTTCATCATGGACAACGCGTGGTACGGCGCGAACGGGGTGTTGAACGCCGGCTGGCACACCTCGCCGTCGCTGGTGCAGTTGCCGCTGGACAGCAGCCCGAAGTCGCCGTAGTCGGTCTGCCCGGCCACTTCGGAGACGGTGCCGATGCCGTTGTGCACGTTCCACCACTGCACCGTGAACACGCCCTGCTCCAGCAGGCCGCTGTAGGCGTCGGCCAGGAACAGCGCGCCGGGCGCGGTGGTGCGGCCGGCGTCCACGTTCAGCTCGGTGAGGCTGATCCCGATCCGGTCCGCGCCGGGGCCCGCGTACCGGGCGATCTGCTGGCGTAGCAGCCAGGCCGCGTCGGGCAGATGGTTGGTGCGGGCCAGCGAGTCGGCGGCGCTGCCGCCCGGGTACCAGTGCACGTCCACGAAGTCGATCTTCGGCCCGGCGATGGAGAGCACGGTCTGGTTCCACGGCCCCGGATCCGATCCGGCGGTGATGCCGTCCGGCCAGTTGCCGGGCATGGTGAGCACGGCGCCGACCTTGATGGTGGGGTCGACCGCCTTCATCGCGTCGGCGTACTCGACCACCAGCCGCGCGTACTGGGAGGCGCTCTTGTCCGGGTGGTCGTCGGCCTCCCAGGCCGAGCCGTAGTGGCCGTTGCCGTAGTTCTCGTTGCCGACGGTCCACCACTTCGCGCCGTAGCCCTTGGTGACGTTGGCGTAGCGGACCCAGGCCGCCGCCTCGGCGGGCGTGCCGGTGCCGTAGTTCGCGATGATCATCGGCTCGGCGCCGACGCGGCGGGCGCCGGCCATGAACGTGTCGAAGTCGGTGTTCGGCGCGACGTAGCCGCCGGGCGCGGTGTGCGTCTCCCAGTGGTAGATGTCGGCGTACGAGCCGCCGGGGTAGCGCAGCATCTTCACGCCCGCGGCCTTCAGTAGGTCGGACGTCTCGGCGCTGCCGAGCTGCGAGTCCCAGATGGCGTGGTTGACGCCGAGCGCGGTGGCCGGGACGGTGGCCAGCCCGGCGCGGGTGTTCACGGTGACCGTGACCGGGTCGGCGGGGTCGGCGGCGGCGACCGGCCCGCCGATGGTGCTGAGCGCGGTGGCGAGCAGCAGCAGGCTGGCCGCGAGCGCGGTGGTTCTCCTCATGCGGGGGTGTCCTTCGGAGTGGGACGACGGGGCGATGCCCGGGTCTGCGTCGTCCTCCCGGACGCCTGGCGGCGGCGGGATGCCCACGAACGACGATCGGCTCCGCGCGGCGAGCCATCGATCAGGATCATACGCCTGGCGCGCGGCGCGCAGGGCTTAATTTATAGACAGGAGTCTTTACTGTTAACAACCTTTAATTTATGTTCGGGGCACCTTCCGTTCCCCCCGAAGGAGTTGTCACCATGCGCCGAAGAATCACCCTCCCGCTGCTCACCGCCGGTGCCGTCACCGGCACGCTGGCACTCGCCGCGCCCGCACAGGCCCACGGGTACGTCTCCTCCCCGCCCAGTCGCCAGGCGCTCTGCGCGCAGAACCGGGTGCCCGACTGCGGGCAGATCAAGTACGAGCCGCAAAGCGTCGAGGGCCCCAAGGGCCTGCGCAGCTGCCACGCCGGCATCGCCCAGTTCGCGGTGCTCAACGACGACAGCCGCAACTGGCCGGCCACGTCCGTCGGCAGCAGTGTCACGTTCACCTGGGTCAACACCGCCCGGCACGCCACCGCAAACTGGGAGTACTGGATCGGCGGCACCCGGGTGGCCGTGGTCGACGGCGGGGGCCGCCAGCCCGGCGCGACCGTGTCGCACACCGTCAACCTCGGCGGCTACTCCGGCCGGCAGAAGCTGCTCGCGATCTGGAACATCTCCGACACCGCCAACGCGTTCTACTCCTGCGTCGACCTCCAGGTCGGCGGCGGAGGCGGCAACCCGACCCCGCCGCCCACCCCGACGGCTGCGCCCACCCCGACGGCTGCGCCCACCCCGACCGCGGCGCCCACCACACCCGCGCCCTCGCCCACGCCCACCCGGACCAGCACCCCGGCGCCGGGCGGCACCTGGACCGCCGGGCGGGCGTACCAGGTCGGTGACACGGTCACCTACGACGGCCGCAGCTACCGCTGCCGCCAGGCGCACACCGCGATCGCCGGCTGGGAGCCGCCGAACGTACCGGCGCTGTGGCAGCAGATCTGAGCCCGCGTACCCGCGCGGCGGAGCCGGCCGGTCCCCGGCTCCGCCGCGCGTCCGCCGCCGCGGCGCTGCTCGCGGCGCTGCTGGCCCCGACCGGGTGCGGCGGCCCGCCGGCCGCGGATCCGGTCCCGCCCGCCACGGCCGCCGCCCCGGCCGGGGCGGACGCCACGACCAGCGGGATCGACGCGCTGTTCCTGGCCATGATGGTGGCGCACACCGAGCAGACGCTGGAGATCGTCCGGCTCGGCCTCGACCGGGCCACCGACGGGCGGATCCGCACGCTGATCTCTGCCGTCCGGGCCACCGAGACCGACGAACTGGCCACCATGCGCCGATGGCTGCGCGACGCCGGTCCGTCGGCCGCCGCCGCGGCCGCCCGGCACGACCACTCCGGGCACAGCGACGCCGCCGCCGGACTGGCCCGGCTGCGCGCCGCCGCGCCCGCCGACGCCGACCGGGTGCTGCTCGACGTGCTCAGCCGGCACCAGCGCACCGCGGCCGACCTGGCCCGCGCCCAGGTCGCCGCCGGAACCAGCGAGCGGGTACGCGACCTCGCCCGCCGCATCGACCGCTCGCGTACGGCCGAGGTCGAGCTGATGGCCGGCCTGGGCTGAGCGGCGGGCCGCGAGGTGGCTGTGTGGGGCATGACCTTCGTCACGGTCGTCACCGCGGGTCGCCGCCCGACAAGGCTGGCGAATCGGCGCGCACCAGCCCTTTTCCGCGAGCCGCCGGACCGCTCCCGAGCCGGTGACGGGTACTGAGCCGTGCCGGTGCGGTTCGCCCGTCGGCAAACCGGCCGCGCCTCGTCCCAGGTCGTGGCTACGCTGTCGCCCGGACGCCGCCCCGCCGCGCGTTCCGCCCGCGCTCCGCAGACGGCGCGCGGCACCGCCACCGCCGCCCAGTGCCGGACCGGATCCAGGAGAACGTCAGTGACCCAGCAACCCGTTGCGACGTCGACGAAGCTCGACGCCGCCGTACTCAAGGTGGCCGGCGTCGTCGTGCTCGGCGCGATCATGTCGATCCTCGACGTGACAGTCGTCAGCGTGGCGCTGCCGACGTTCCAGAGCGAGTTCGACGCCACGTACGCCCGCGTCGCGTGGACCATGACCGGCTACACGCTCGCGCTCGCCACGGTGATCCCGCTCAGCGGCTGGGCCGCCGACCGCTTCGGCACGAAACGCCTCTACATGGTGGCGCTGGCGCTGTTCACCATCGGCTCCGGGCTGTGCGCCACCGCCGACTCGATCGGCGAGCTGATCGCCTGGCGGGTGATCCAGGGCCTGGGCGGCGGCATGCTCATGCCGCTCGGCATGACGATCATCACCCGGGCCGCCGGCCCGCACCGCATCGGCCGCCTCATGGCCGTGCTCGGCATTCCGATGCTGCTCGGCCCGATCACCGGCCCGATCCTCGGCGGCTGGCTGATCGACGTCGCGAGCTGGCACTGGATCTTCCTGATCAACCTGCCGATCGGCCTGGTCGCGCTCGTCTACGCCCAGCTGGCTCTGCCCCGGGACAACGCCGCGCCGTCCGAGTCGTTCGACTTCCTCGGCATGCTCATGCTCTCGCCGGGTCTCGCGCTGTTCCTCTACGGCATCTCCACGCTGCCCGAGACCGGCACCGTCGCCGACACCAAGGTGTGGCTGCCGATGCTCGTCGGCGGGGCGCTCGTGGTCGCCTTCGTGCTCTACTCGTTCCGGCCCCGGCACCCGCTGCTCGACCTGCGGCTGTTCCGCAACCGCAGCCTGACCATCGCCGCCGTCACCATGTTCGTGTTCATCATCGCGTTCATGGGCGCCGGCCTGCTGTTCCCGAGCTACTTCCTCCAGGTGCGCGGCGAGACGACGCTGGCCGCGGGCCTGCTGATCGCGCCGCAGGGCATCGGCGCGATGCTGACCATGCCGATCGCCGGCATGCTCGCCGACCGCGTGCCGGTCGGCCGGACGGTGCCGTTCGCGCTCGTGCTCCTCGCGGCCGGGTTCTTCACCTTCACCCAGCTCGGCACCGACACGTCGTACTGGCTGCTCTGCGGCTCGCTGTTCGTGATGGGCCTCGGCATGGGCGGCACGATGATGCCGATCATGACCTCGGCGCTCAAGACGCTCACCGCGGTGGAGGTGGCGCGCGGGTCCACGCTCGTCAACATCCTCCAACAGATCGGCGGTTCGGTGGGCGCCGCGATCATGTCGGTCATCCTCACCAGCGAGCTGAACGGCTCGCGGCCGATCCCCGGCGTCACCGACCCGGCCACCGGCGCCCCGCTGACCGAGGCCCAGCTCGCCATCGCCGCCCAGCAGCAGCCCGAGCTGACCCAGCAGTTCCCGGTGCCGCCGTCGCTGATCGAGCGCGGGCTCGACTTCGCGGCCGACTCCTTCTCCACCACGTTCTGGGTCGCGTTCGGTCTGGTGCTGCTGACCTTCATCCCGGCCGCGTTCCTGCCCCGCCGCCGGGAGCCCTCGCACCTGCTCGACGCCGAACCGGGCGAGGACAAGCGTCCGATGCCGGTCCCGATCCACTGACCGACGCCGTGACCCGGGGCCGCACGCGCTCGCGTCCGGCCCCGGCTTCTTGATCCGCCACCGCGACGCCGGCCAGCGCCTAGGATCGAAACCGGAGCCGGGGAGAGGCGGTCAGCGTGAGCGCAGACGACGCGCAGCGGTCGGCGCGACGGCGTAACCGGTTGCTGCTTGCGGGCCTGCTCGCGGTCGTCGGGCTGATCCTGCTGCTGCTCGGTCTCACCGTCGCCACGGGCACCGTCGCGGGCGTCGAGGTGGTGCTCGCGCTGGTACTGCTGGTCGCCAGCTACGCGATTCAGCGGGTGGCCCGCCGCGAGACGCTCTACCGCGACGAGCGGCGCTGACCGGCCCGGCGCTCCGGCCAGGCTAGGCTGCCGGTGTGGATCACGAAGACCGGATCGCGTTGTTCCTCGACTACGAGAACCTGGCCCTGGGCGTACGGGACCATCACGGCGGCCGGCCGTTCGACTTCCGGCCGATCGCCGACGCGCTCGCCGAGCGGGGACGCGTGGTGGTGCGCCGGGCGTACGCCGACTGGTCGTACTTCGACGAGGACCGGCGGATGCTCACCCGCTCGCACGTCGAGCTGATCGAGATCCCGCAGCGGATGGGCGCCTCGCGCAAGAACGCGGCCGACATCAAGATGGCGGTGGACGCGGTCGAGCTGGCGTTCGAGCGCGGCTACATCTCCACGTTCGTGATCTGCACCGGGGACAGCGACTTCACCCCGCTCGTGCACAAGCTGCGCGAACTCAACAAGCGGGTGATCGGCGTCGGGGTGGAGAAGTCCACCTCCGCGTTGCTGCCGCCGGCCTGCGACGAGTTCCTCTACTACGACCGCCTCGAAGGCGTCGACGTACCGCCCCCGGCCGCGCGCCGGTCGCGCCCGGTCCGCCCCGCACCGGCGGAGCAGGTGCCCGATCGCGCGGTGGAGACCGCACCGGCCGAGGACGAGTCGGCGCGGGACGTCGACACGCTCGCCGTGCAGCTCGTGCAGACGGTGGCCGGCATGCAGGGCAGCTCCAGCGGTGAGGTGACCGCCTCCTCGCTCAAGCGCGCGCTGCTGCGCAAGGATCCCACGTTCAGCGAGTCCGACTACGGTTTCCGCACCTTCGGGGAACTGCTGCGCCACCTCGCGGCGCACAACGTGGTGGAACTGGCCGCCGGGCCGGCCAAGGGCGACCCGGAGGTGTCGCTTCCCGAACAGGGCGACCGGGAGGTCGCGTTCGGGTTGCTCCGCTCCGTGGTGGTCGACCTCGCGGGCGAGGGCGGCGCGGTGGCGTTGTCCGGCCTCAAGGACCAGCTCCGGCGGGCCCGGCCGGACTTCAGCGAGAAGAAGCTCGGCTACCGCAGCTTCCTCCAGTTCTGCAAGGCTGCGGCGACCGGTGGCGCCGTGGAGCTGCGCTGGAGCCCCGAAGACGGCGACTACCTCCTCACCCCCCACACTCCCTGACCCACTCCGCCCGCCCCGCCCTTCGCCCCTCACCTCCGCGATCTTGCACTTGCAGACCCCGGAAAGCGGGATGAATCGCCCATCTTGCGGGCGGTAAGTGCAAGATCGACAGGGGTCAGGGGTCAGGTCAGGAGAGGTTCGCGTCTACCTGGACTGTCGCGCCGAGCCTTGCCACCAGGCTGAGCCGCAGGCCGACCAGGTCCAGCGGCGGCGGCTCGGACGAGACGGTCGGGCTCGGCTCGCCGGTGGGACCGGGCTCTCCGGTCGGACCCGGGTCGCCCGTCGGGCTCGCGGTCGGCACCGGAGTCACCTGATCGGCAGGAGGGCTGGGCGGCTCGACAGGCGTCGACGGGTGGGCGCCAACGCGGGCCGGCGGCGAACCGGCGACGGGCGGTGCGGTGGTGACGACCCGCGCCCCGGAACCCGGGGTCGCGTTCGGGCGCTTCGGTGGCGGCGCGGGCCGGGTCGGCCGGACCACCGGCGACGACGGGTCGACCGGAGTCGTCACGGGCGGCACCGCGGGAGCGGGAGGCGCGGCCGTCGTGGCGGGAGCGACCGGATGGGCGGGGGACCGGTACGCGGGATCGGTCTGCCCGGCGGTGGCCGTCCAGGTGCCGGCGGAGGTGACGCCCAGCAGCACTGCCATCGCCACGACACCCGCCGCGGCCAGCCGCTGGGACAGTGCCCGTTCGGCCGGGGCGTCCCACGGCCCGAGCGGCCGGGGTGGTCGCGGCCGGGCGGCTCGGTGGGCGGACCGCAGCGCCTCGACGTCCTCGACGACCGCCCGCCGCGTACCGGTGGCGCCGGCGTGGCCGAGGGTGAGGTAGAACCTGGTGTTCGCCGCACCCGCAGCCGGTACGCGCAGGCCCGCCGGCGTTCCGCCGTCGGCGTCGTGCAGCAGGGTGACCGGACGGTCCGGGTGATGCCCGAGGCCGCGTACGTCCGGCAGGGACCAGTCCCGCCGGACGTCGTGCCCGGCGAAGGCCACCCGCCGGTCGGTCACCACGGCGACGCCGCTGTCGACCACGCGCAGTCCCGCCGGTAGCGGGCCGTCGGCCGGGCCGAGACAGCCGGCGAGCGTGCGGCCCGGCGCCGGCAGTCCGGGCAGATGCCGGGCCGTGGCCTCGACCAGATCGACGGCGGGCAGGACGCGGTAGACGACCTCGCCGTCGTCCAGCGGCACCGGCAGCGCGGTGTCGGGCAGCGCGCAGCCGTGGAAGCCCGCTGCCTCCATCGACAGCCGGTCGAGGTGCTCGGCGCGGCGGCGCCAGATCCGGGCCGCCGACTCGTACGCCTGGCGCCGGCGCTCGTTCTCGCGTCGCGCCCAGGCCAGCCGCCGCTGCGGATGTGCTCCGATCGCATCGGGTCGCCTCGCCGTCACGCCTGGTACAACGCCCCTGCGGAGAGAGTGGATACGTGAGCGCGGCTATCGTCCGGTTTGGCGCTGGTATGCCCGCGATTAGACTTCGGGGATGCCGCGGATCGTCCAGTTGCTGGCCTCACCCGTGCACCGGTACGTGGGCCGCCCCGCGGACGGACCCGCCCCCGCGCCGCCGGGCGAGCTGGCCGACCGGGTGGAGCTACGCGCCGGGCTCGGCGTCGTCGGCGACCGCTACTTCGGCCGTCCCGCGCACCGGCAGGCGAGCGTCACGCTGATCGCGCGGGAGTCGCTGCCGCCCGGCGCGGACCTCACCCAGCTGCGGCGCAACGTCCTGACCGAGGGCATCCCCGTGGACGAGCTGGTCGGCCTCGTGCTCACGCTCGACTCCGGCGACGGTCCGGTCCGGCTGCGGGTGCACCGGGCCGCGCCGCCCTGTGCCTGGCTCGACGTGGTGGTCGCCCCCGGTACGTGGAAGGCGCTGCGCCACCGCGGCGGCGTCCGGTGCGCCCCGCTCACCGACGGCGTCCTGCGGGTCGGGCCGGTCACCGTGTCCGTGGACGATTGACCCGGTTCGGGAACTTCTGCCATTCTCCGGCCGACTAACCGGCGGGTGACCGGCACTCCGGCGCCGCAGGAGGGACACCGGGAATGAACCGAGCGGGGCGCGTATCCGTACCGTCCGGCATGAGCATGCCGGACCGGCGGGCCGGCCGCGGATGAGCGCGGACGCCGACGACGAGCAGGTGACCGGGTGGGCGCGACGCGCCGCCCGGGGAGACCAGATGGCCGCGGCCGCGTTCGTCCGGGCCCTCCAGGCGCCGGTGTGGCGTTTCCTCGCCCACCTCGCCGGGCCCGGCGAGGCCGACGACCTCGCCCAGGAGACGTTCCTGCGCGCGCTGCGCAGCCTGCCCGGTTTCGCGGGCCGGTCGTCGGCGCGTACCTGGATCTTCACGATCGCCCGCCGGGTCGCGGTGGACCACGTGCGGGCGGCGACCGCCCGTCCCCGGGTCGCCGCGCTGCCGGACTGGCAGGCCGCCGCGGAGGCGGCCGGCGCGGTGAACGGCGGCGGAGAGGACGGAGTGGTGCTGCGCGCTCTCATCGCCACGCTGACGCCGGACCGGCGGGAGGCGTTCGTGGCCACCCAGGTGCTCGGCCTGTCCTACGCCGAGGCGGCCGAGGTGTGCGGCTGCCCGGTGGGCACCATCCGCTCCCGCGTGGCCCGCGCCCGGGAGGATCTGGTCGCCGCCTGGTCCGCCGACGCCCGCGACCGCCGGGCCCGCTGAGACCGCGACCGGCCGGGCCCCGACGCGCCGAGTGGACGGTCAGGCGGCGCGCCGGTCGCGGGCCTGTGTGGGGTACGGGCCGGGCGGCACCAGCCGCAGCGCCGGTGCGACCGGTTCCTCGGCCGGCAGCGCCCACCGGGATCGGTCCGGCCGGCGCTGGCCGGGTGGGGTGTCGCCGGGGCGCCGGCCGAGGCGGGACAGCACCAGCGTCACGGCCCAGCCGACCAGCAGGAAGCCGTGGCTGACCAGCCGGGTCATCGCCACCTGCCCGGTGATCAGGTCGTTCACCGACAGCAGCACGAGCGTGGCGACGAACGCGCTGAGCATCGGCAGCAGGCCGGACGGGGCGGACCGGCGCGCGGCAACGTAGAGGAACCCGGCGCCGACGGCGACGTTCCACGCCGCCGACTCGTGCCACAGGTGCTGGCCGGAGGTGTGCGCGTGCGTGACGACCGCCTCCCGGCCGATCTGCGCCAGGCCGAGGACGAGCTGTACCGCGCCGAGCAGCCCGAGCACCCCGCGCAGCCCGAGCGTGATCCGATGGCGGCGGCCGGGCCGGGGCGGGGGAGCGGCGGCCAGGACCGTGTCGACCAGGTCGGGCACCCGCGGGGCGAGCTGCGTACGGGCCCGCCGGGTCACCGACGCGGCAGACTCGAACCAGCCGCGGCAGCCGGCACAGCCGGTCAGGTGCGCCTCGGCCGCCTCGATCTCCGAGCCGGACGCCTCACCGTCCAGCTGTGCCGACAGGATCTCCCGCCACTGCTCACACACCATGTAGGGATAGTCGTCGGAAGCGGCGCGCTGGTTCCCGGCGGGGTGCGGGTCACGCCGCGCCGACCGGCGGCGCCGGCCCCGGTGCGGCGGCGACTACCTCCGGCGGGCACGGGTAGGCCGGGCCGGGGAGGGGCCGCTGTGACACGCGAGTTCGTGAACTGCTCCGGCAGTCTCCGCTGCACACCGGCGGACTGGACCTGAGCACCATCGTGGTGTGGCAGTTGCGGACCGTCGCCAACGACCTGCTGCGTGCCACGGGTGTGCCCGCGGACGAGGCCCGCCGCCAGGTCCGCCGCGCGGCCGCGGCCCGATGAGCGGCCCGGTCACACCTCGGTCAGGCGGGACTTCTGCACCTTGCCCATCGCGTTGCGGGGCAGCGCGCCGACCAGCCGCACCTGCCGGGGGCGTTTGTGCGCGGACAGGTGCCGCGCCACGAAGTCGATCAGTTCCGCCTCGGCCACGCCGTCGCCGACCACGTACGCGGTCACCTGCTGCCCCAGGTCGGGGTGGGGCGTGCCGACCACCGCCGCCTCCCGCACTCCCGGGTGGGCCAGCAGCGCGTCCTCCACCTCGCCGGCCCCGATCCGGTACCCGCCGCTTTTGATCAGGTCGGTGGCGGCCCGGCCGACGATCCGGTGGGCGCCGTCCGGGCCGACTGTCGCGACGTCGCCGGTGCGGAACCAGCCGTCCGCCGTGCGGGTGGCCGCGTCGGCGTCCGGCCGGTTCAGGTAGCCGTCGAACAGCGTGCCGCCGCGTACCTGAAGCTCGCCCATCGCGTCGGCGGGCAGCGGGTCGCCGTGCTCGTCCACCACGCGCGTGTGCACGCCGGGCAGCGGCACGCCCACCGTGCCGGGCCGCCGGGGGCCGTCCGCGCGGGCGCTCACCGGCACGAGGGTCTCGGTCATCCCGTACCGCTCCAGCGGCCGGTGCCCGGTCAGCCCGGCCAGCGCCGCGAAGACCGGCTCGGGCAGCGCCGCGCTGCCGGACACGAGCAGCCGGGCGCCGCGCAGCGCCCGCGCCGCCGCCGGTTGCGCCGCGATCCGCGACCAGATCGTGGGTACGCCGAAGTACATCGTGGCGCCCGCCGCCGCGTACCGCTCGGGGTGGGGCCGGCCGACGTGGCGCACCCGGCTGCCGACACGCAGTGGGCCGAGCACGCCGAGCACCAGTCCGTGCACGTGGAACAGCGGCAGGCCGTGCGCCAGCACGTCGTCCGGGGTCCAGGCCCAGGCGTCGGCGAGCCCGTCCAGGCAGGCGGCGATCGCGCGGCGGGACAGGACCGCGCCCTTCGGCGCGCCGGTGGTGCCGGAGGTGTAGAGGATCAGCGCGGTGGCCGCCGGGTCGGGCTCGGGGTGCCGGGTGTCCGAGCGCCGGGCCAGGTTCAGCGGCACGAGCGGCGGCGCGTCGGCGCCGGCGTCGACGTCCGGCGTGCCCGGCGGTGCGAGCAGCAGCTGCGCGCCGGAGTCGCGCAGGATGTGGTCGCGTTCCATCGGGCCGGCGTCGGGCGGCACCGGCACCACCGCCGCTCCGGCGAGCAGCCCGCCGACCACGCCGACCACCGTCTCCAGGCTCGCCGTCGCGGGCACCGCCACCCGGGCCGACCCGCGCAGGTCGTCGGCGACGGCGGCGGCCGCCCGGCGCAGTTCCACCCAGGACAGCGACCGCTCACCCACCCGGACCGCGCCCGGGCGCTCGTCGGTGGCCTCGGCGAGCCCGCTCAGCAGCGTCACGGCACCCCTTCCGGTATGTCCGCCCGATGTACCGCGACCGTAGCCGGGCCGGCCACCCCTGCCGGGCGTGCCGTCGGGTATGTGTCATCGTGGTCGGCGGCGAGGGAGGGTGGCATGCCGGGTCCGTTGTACGGAGTGCTCGTCGCCGACTTCTCCCGGATCCTCGCCGGGCCGTACGCGACGATGCTCCTGGCCGACCTCGGCGCGAACGTGGTCAAGGTGGAGGCGCCCGGCGGCGACGACACCCGCGGCTGGCGGCCCCCGGTCCGCGACGACGTCTCCACCTACTACCTGGCGGTCAACCGCAACAAGCGGTCACTGGTGCTCGACCTGACCGATTCCGGTGACCTGACGCTGGCGCACCGGCTCGCCGACCGGGCCGACGTGCTGATCCAGAACTTCCGGCCGGGCGCGCTGCGCCGTTTCGGCCTCGACCACGACTCGGCCACCGCCCGCAACGCCCGCCTGGTGTACGCCTCGATCAGCGGCTTCGGCGACGCCGGGGGCGCCGACCTGCCCGGGTACGACCTCATGGTGCAGGCCGCCGCCGGGCTGATGAGCCTCACCGGGGACGCGGACGGCCCGCCCTACAAGGCCGGGGTGGCCGTGTTCGACGTGATCGCCGGGCTGCACGCGGCGGTCGGGATCCTGGCCGCGCTGCGGCACCGGGAGTCCACCGGGCGCGGGCAGCACGTCACTGTGGACCTGCTCTCCTCGGCGTTGTCCGGGCTGGTCAACCACACCAGCGCCTACGTCGCGGGGGCAGCGGCGCCGCACCGGATGGGCAACGCGCACCCGAGCATCGTGCCGTACGAGCCGCTGCCCACCGCCGACGGCGAACTGGTGGTGATCGCCGGCAACGACGGGCAGTTCCGTACCCTCTGCCGGGTGCTCGGCGTGCCGGAGCTGGCCGACGACGTCCGGTTCCGCCGCAACGCCGATCGCACCGCGCACCGCGACGAGCTGCGTCCGCTGCTGGTGGCGGCGCTGTCCCGGCGCGGCAGCGCGGACTGGTTCGCCGACCTGCGCGCCGCCGGTGTGCCGTGCAGCCCGATCAACTCGGTGGCCGAGGGCGTGTCGCTGGCCCAGGGGCTGGGCCTGGACCCGGTGGTGACGACCGGCGGGGTGCCGGGGATCCGGAACCCGATCGGCCTGTCCGGGGCGCCGCCCCGCTACGACCTGCCGCCCCCGGACCTGGACGAGCACGGCGCCGAACTGCGCGCCTGGCTCGCCGCGGAGTGACCGGTCCGGCCGCCGTCAGAGCGTCTCGACCAGCCGGAAGCGTTCCAGCACGGCCGGGGTGTCGTCGTCCACTGTGAACGCGCTGTCGCCGAGCCAGCCGCGGTAGTCGTCGCCGTGCCAGAAGCGTTCGTGGCCGGCGCGCCAGGCGGCGACCGTCTCGAACCCCTCGCCCTCGTCCCGGGCGTGGTCGAGGTCGACGTCGCCGAGGCGGACGACGCGGACCTCGACCAGCTCGATCACCGCCACCGGCCGGCCATCGGAGTCGATCACCGCCGAGCGGGTGCCGACTGCGGGTAGCGGCTCACCGTCGATCTCGTAGTCCTGGAGCAGCCCAGTGGTGGTGGTCTTGCTCCCGTCGAGCACAGCGGCGACGAGCTGGTCGCGCAGCGGGCCGGGGAAGGCGAACTCGAAGGTGGGCAGGTCGGCGTCCATGCGCGGCAGGGTAGCGGTCAGCGGCGGCGCAGCGCCGGGTCGAGCAGGGCGGGCGGGGTGTCGTTCTTCTCCTGCGGAGCCAGGTCGACGCCGGGGGCGACGATCGCGTCGATCGCGTCCAGGACGTCGGCGCTGAGCACGGTGCCGGCGGCGGCGAGCTGGCTGTGCAGGTGTTCCGGCGTACGCGGCCCGATGATGGCGCTGGTCACGGCGGGGTGCGCGGTGACGAAGCCAAGCGCGAGCTGGATCAGGGTGAGACCGGCGTCGTCGGCGACACCGGCCAGCCGTTCCACCGCGTCGAGGCGGGCCCGGTTGGCCGGGAGCGCCGGGTCGAAGCGCTGCGGCATGAACGTGGACCGGTGGGTGGTGATCTCGCGGCCGGCCCGGATCGCCCCGGAGAGCCAGCCCGACGCGAGCGGGCTCCAGACCAGGACGCCGAGCCCGTATCGCTGCGTGACCGGCAGGACGTGCGCCTCGACGCCGCGTTGCAGGATCGAGTAGCTGGGCTGCTCGGTGACGTACCGGCCGAGGTGGTGCTCGCGGGCCGCCCACTGCGCCTCGACCAGGCGGTGGGCCGGGTAGGTGGAGGTGCCGAAGTAGCGGATCTTGCCGGCCTGCCGCAGGTCGGTGAGCGCCGACAGGGTCTCCTCGTCGCTGGTGGCCGGATCCCAGCGGTGGATCTGGTAGAGGTCCACGTGGTCGACGCCGAGCCGGTGCAGGCTGTCCTCCAGCGCCGTGACCAGCCAGCGCCGGGAGCCGCCGCGGCGGTTGCGGTCCTCGCCCATGGGCAGGGCGGCCTTCGTGGCCAGCACCACCTCGTCGCGGCGGCCGGCGATCGCCCGGCCGACCATCTCCTCGGAGAGCCCGTTGCCGTAGACGTCGGCGGTGTCGATCAGGTTGATCCCGGCGTCCAGGGCGGTGCCGACGAGCGCGGTGGCCTCCTCCTGGGTGGTGCCGCCGATCGGGCCGAGGTTCATGGCGCCCAGCGCGAGCGCGCTGACCTGTACGCCGGTGCGGCCCAGGGTGCGGTACTGCATGGGTTTCCCTCCGGTGGCCGCGACGGGCGCGGCCTGACTCGGTGATCTTTCGTCCCGCCTGGCATCATGGCCATGCGGAACATTGCTCCGGTAACCATACGGAACGTTGTTCCGCTTAACAAGCGCCTGCCAGGAGGGAACGCCGAACGTGACCGACACCACCGAGCCGGGCCGCCGCCGGGCCGACGCGCGGCGCAACCAGCGCTCGCTGCTCGACGCCGCCGCCGCGGTCTTCGTCGCCTCCGGCGTCGAGGCCCCGGTCCGCGACATCGCCGCCGCGGCCGGCGTCGGCGTGGGCACCGTCTACCGGCACTTCCCGACCCGCGCCGACCTCGTCGTCGCGGTCTACCGGCACCAGGTCGAGGCGTGCGCCGAAGCCGGCCCGGCCTGCCTGGCCGAGGGGCCCACCCCGTACGCGGCGCTGACCCGGTGGATCGCCCAGTTCGTCGACCTCCTGGTCACCAAGCACGGGCTCGCCGCCGCGCTGCGAGCCGACAGCGGGCAGTTCGACGCGCTGCACGGCTACTTCGTCGACCGGCTGGTGCCCGTCTGCGCCGATCTGCTCGCGGCCGCTGCGGAAGCCGGCGAGATCCGCCGGGACGTCGACGCGTACCAGCTGCTGCGCGGCGTCGGCAACCTCTGCATCGGCGCGGACAGCGATCCCCGCTACGACGCGCGCCGGCTGGTCGGTCTGCTGCTCGCCGGGCTGCGGTACCGGGACTGACGGCCGGGTCAGCCGTCAGGCAGCCGCCGGTCGAGCCAGTCCAGCAGCACCCGCTCGTACTGGGGGCTGACGCTGTCCAGGTCCTCGCCCTCGCCGAGCGTGGGCGCGTGGTCGCAGCCGGCCAGCCGGGTCACCGTCACCTCGGCGTCGCGCGCCGCCCGCCGCCACACCGCCAGGCTGTCCTCGATCGGGATCCACGCGTCGGTCTCGCCGTGACAGAGCAGCACCGGGCAGGTCAGCCGCGCCAGCACCGGCGCCGGGTCGTAGTCCATGTCGGTCCAGGTGCCGGGCGTGGCGGGCAGCTCGTCCGGCAGGAACGCCAGCGGGAACCACCGGCGCCGCGCCGCCGCGTCGATCGCCGCCTGCGCCACCGGGCGCGGCACCTCGCCGCGCTGGTAGCCCTCGGCGACGCGGCGCAGCTCGGCCAGCTCGGCGAGGTCGGCCGGGCCGTAGCCGTTGCGGCGGAGCTGCTCGGCGGTGCCGTGACGCATCTGGGCCGCCGGGCTCACCGCGCTGCACCCGACCAGCACCAGGAAGTCGACCGGGTGCCGGCCGGCGGTCAGCGCCGCCGCCCACGCGCCCTGGCTGAAACCCCACAACCCGACCGGGACCGACCCGACGTGACGGCGCAGCTCCGCCACGGCCGCCACCGCGTCCTCGGCCTGGTCGGCCAGCGGCACATCGTGCCCGTCGATCCGCGGGCGGCGGTCGTAACGCAGCACCGCGATCCCGGCCGGAGGCAACAGCCGGGCCAGGTGCGCGTAGAGGTAGTAGGACCGCTGCCCGGCGTGCGAGCCGTGCAGCACCACCAGGCCCCCGCGTACCGGCCCGGACGGCAGGTCGAGCACCGCGGGCAGGCCCGCCGCGCCGACCGTCGTCCCCATGCCGGGCAGTGAATCACGAACCGTCCGCCCCCGGTGGTCCCGGCCGCCGTCCGGGACACCCGCGTGCGTACGCTGACCAGGTACGTCGCCGACCGTGGAGAACCGCCATGACCAGCCCCGCACCCCGTACCGTCCGGGTCGCCCGCCCCGAGGACGTGGCCGCCCTCGTCGACCTGATCGAGTCGGCATACCGGGGTGAGCGCAGCCGGCAGGGCTGGACCCACGAGGCGGACCTGCTGGCCGGGCAGCGCACCGATCCGGAGATGGTGACCGGTGCGGTCACCGGCCCGGACGGCGTGGTGCTGGTCGCCGAGCAGGACGGCGACCTGGTGGCCTGCTGCCAGCTGGAACGCCGCGACGACCACGTCTACTTCGGCATGTTCGCGGTCGCCCCCGGCCGGCAGTGCGGCGGCGTGGGCCGGGACCTGCTGGCCGACGCCGAGCGTTACGCGGCCGAGCAGTGGCACGCCGGTGAGATGCGGATGACCGTGATCGTCCAGCGCGACGACCTGATCGCCTGGTACGAGCGGCGCGGCTACGTGCGCACCGGCGAGCTGAGCCCGTTCCCGTACGGCGACGAGCGGTTCGGCGTGCCGCTGCGACCGGACCTGGCGTTCGAGACGCTGCGCAAGAAGCTCGGCTGACTCAGCCCGCCAGATCCCGGCGACCGTAGGCCCAGCCGCCCAGGGCGGCCAGGGCGAACGCCGCCGCGAGCAGCACGCCCTGAGCCGTCCAGTTCGGCGCCGCGTCGGGCACGGCGGCGAGATGCGCGTACGGCGACAGCGTGCCGATCCAGGCGGGCGCGCGCACGCTCTCGGTCACCACGGTCAGCAAAAAACCACCCGCCGTGGGCAGCATCCCCAGCGCGGCGACCAGCCGGGGCGCCGCGCCGACGGCGAGGGTGGCCGCCCCGGCACCCAGCAAGGCGAGCGGCAGCACGTTGAGCGTGCCCGCGAGGGCGGCGGTGAGCGGCAGGCCGGCGCCGACCAGGGCCGTTCCCAGCCACGTCGCGAGACCGGCGGCGAGCGCCAGCACCACCGTCCCGGCGGACGCGCCGGCCACCTCGGCGGCGAGCAGCCGGGCCCGGCTGACCGGACCGGCCCGCAGCAGCGTGAGCCGGCCGGCGGCCTCCGCGGCGACGAAGGCGTTCAACCGCGCGGTGGCGAACGCGCCGATCGGTACCGCCAGCAGCGCGAACAGCGTGGCCACGTACCCCCGGACCCGGTCGAGCCCGCCGAAGCCCGCCCGCGCGGCGAGATCGGCGAAGGCGGGGTTCTCCTCCAGGAAGCCGGTCAGCGACGTGGCGAGCACGCCGATCAGCAGGAAGTAGGCGGCGACGCCGACGGACCAGCCGGCGAGCGGGCGCAGGGTGCGTCGTACCGCGAAGGCCGGCACCGAGCCGAGCAGGCCGCGTCGCGGCGCCCGGCCGGCCGGCGGGCGCAGCAGTCCCGCTCCCACGTCGCGGCGGGCACACAGGGCCAGCGCCGCCCCGGTCAGCAGGACGACGGCGGCCAGCGACACGAGCAGCGGCAGCCACCGGTCGTCGTGGTAGGGACGGGTGAGCGCGAGCGGGCCGTACGGCGGAAGCCATCGCAGCCACGCCAGCGCCGGTCCGGAGTCGCCGGCCATCCGCGCCAGGAGGCCGGCCCCGAGCACGGCCAGGCCGCTACCGGCCGCCGCCGCCCGGGTCGGCTGGACCTGCACGACGACGGCGCCCACCGCGACCGCGAACGCCCCGGCCGAGGCGAGACCGGCCCCGTGCAGCAGCGCACCCTGCCACGGCGTGCCGGCAATCGTCAGCGCGGCCGCGAGCAGCGTTCCGGCCACCGCCG
Source organism: Micromonospora sp. WMMB482 (assembly GCF_019038635.1). NCBI lineage: Bacteria > Bacillati > Actinomycetota > Actinomycetes > Micromonosporales > Micromonosporaceae > Micromonospora > Micromonospora sp. WMMB482. Next base: position 5,481,257 of record NZ_JAHOPD010000020.1, read on the forward strand.
ACGTCGCCATCAACGGCGCCAGGTGACGCCGCAGCACCGCGGCGGGCGTCAGCCGGCCGGCGAGCAGCAGCCCCCACCGGCCGGCCTCCTCCTCGCCCCGGGTCAACCGGACGGTCGCCAGCAGGCTCCACACGCTGACCAGCACGGCCAGCACCATGCCGGTGCGCCACACGGTGAACCCGCCCGCGGTGTCCAGGGCGACCGGCTCGCCGAACAAGGTGCGGATCGCGGGGTTGTGCGCCAGCGCCTCCAGAGCGGCGGCGTCCATGCCCTCGCCCACGGTGCTGGCGTAGGTGCCCACCACCAGTGCGGACATGCCGACTGTCACGCCGGTCACGACGAGGGCCGGCCGCCAGATCCCGCGGACGGCGAGCAGGCTGACCGCTGTGCCGGCCGGGCGCGTCACGCCTGCTCCCCGTAGTAGTCGAGGAAGATCTCCTCCAGGCTGGGCTCGCGCACGGTCAGCGTGCTGATCTCCGCCCCGGACAGGGCGCGCAGCGCGGCGGCGGGCGGGCCGGCGAGGGTGAAGCGCAGCAGCCCGTCCCGCTCCTCGACCGCTTCGACGCCGGGCACGCCGGCCAGATCCGGTGCCGAGCCGGTGAACCGTACCGTCACCTCGTTGCGGTGCAGTCGCCGCAGCTGCGGCACCGGCGCGATGTCGACGAGCCGGCCGGCCCGCAGGATCGCCACCCGGTCACAGACCGCCTCCACCTCGGCGAGCTGGTGCGAGCAGAGCAGCACGCTCTGCCCGTGGTCCCGCGCCTCGCCCACCGCTCGGCGGAACTGCAGCTCCATCAGCGGATCCAGACCGCTCGTCGGCTCGTCGAGCACCATCAGCGGCGCCCGGGTGGCGAACGCGGCGACCAGCGCGACCTTCTGCCGGTTGCCGGTCGAGTAGGTGCCGGCCGGGCGGGACAGGTCGAGGGCGAACCGCTCGACGAGTTCGTCCCGGTAGCCGGTGTCCACGCCGGGACCGGTCGCGGCGAGCAGGTCGAGGATCTCCGCACCGGTGAGCTGCGGCCAGAGCGCCACGTCGGCCGGCACGTACGCCAGCAGCCGGTGCGCCGCCCGCACGTCCGCCGCGTCCACCCCGAAGATCCGGGCGGCGCCCCGGGTCGGACGGGCGAGGCCGAGCAGCAGCCGGATGGTGGTGGACTTGCCGGCGCCGTTCGGGCCGAGGAGGCCGACCACCTCACCGGCGGCGACGGTCAGGTTCAGGCGGTCGAGGGCCACCAGGCGGCCGTAGTGTTTGGTCAGGTCACGGGTGTGTACGGCGGGGTGCGCTCGCATCGCGCGGCTCCAGGGTTCGGCGGGGCAACGACCGCCGACCAGGCTTCCCGGCACACCACGACCACCGTACTGCCGGTGTCCCGCCCCGGGGAAGGCCTGCCCGTGCCGTCACGGCCCCGGCGGCCGGTCGACGAGCGCGACCAACTTCCTCGGGGCCAGCACGCAGTAGCTCTCGGTGAGCAGCTCGGCGACCTCGGTCCAGTCCGTGTCCGCGTCCAGCCGCAGGCCGACCACGTCGGCGGCCCAGTCCGGCTTGAAGAAGTGCGGCCCGGCCGCGAGCAGCCCGGCGATCTCGTCGCCCGGGGAGCGGAACGTCATCACGCACACCGGCTCGTCGGTCGCCGCGGCCCGCGCGTACGCCGCCTGGTGGCCCGGGTCGACGGTGAGCACGTGCGCGAACGTGCGACCGCGGACGCGCCACCGGACGCCCACCCAGGCCGATTCCTCGTAGGTCTCCGGCAGGCCGAGACAGACCGGCCGCAGGCGGTCGAGGTGCTCGGGCGGGACGTCTCCGGGACCGGTCATGCGCGCAGGCTAGCCGTAGCCCCCGACATTGTGGCCGCACCGGCGTGGCGGCCCCGCCGGCACGCGTCCGGGAAGGAAATGTCGTAGCCGGGGAGTACGACAGCGATGAGTTTCGGCGAGCCGCACGGTCGGTGCGGGGAGAACCCCTCGGACGAGAGGACGAGACATGAGCGGCGTACGAGTACTTGTCGGCACGCGCAAGGGCGCGTTCATCCTGACCTCGGACGGCAAGCGTGACGACTGGACGGTCGACGGGCCGCACTTCGGCGGCTGGGAGATCTACCACCTGACCGGTTCACCCGTCGAACCGGACCGGCTGTACGCGTCCCAGTCCGGCGGCTGGTTCGGGCAGCTGATCCAGCGCTCGGACGACGGCGGCCGGACCTGGGAGACGGTCGGCAACGACTTCGCCTACACCGGCGAGGTGGGGCAGCACCTCTGGTACGACGGCACCCCACGCCCGTGGGAGTTCAAGCGGATCTGGCACCTGGAGCCGTCCCGCCACGACCCCGACACCGTGTACGCGGGCGGCGAGGACGCCGCCCTCTACCTGTCCACCGACGGCGGCCAGAAGTGGTCCGAGCTGACCGCTCTGCGGCAGCACCCGACCGGCCCGTCCTGGCAGCCCGGCGCGGGCGGGATGTGCCTGCACACGATCCTGCTCGACCCGGCCGACCGGGACCGGATCTACGTCGCCATCTCGGCGGCGGGCGCGTTCCGCAGCGACGACGCCGGCGCGAGCTGGCTGCCGATCAACAAGGGGCTGCGTTCGGGCGAGATCCCGGACGAGGACTCGGAGGTCGGGCACTGTGTGCACCGGCTCGCGCAGCACCCGTCCCGGCCGGACACGCTGTTCATGCAGAAGCACTGGGACGTCATGCGCACCGACGACGCCGGCGCGAACTGGCGGGAGGTCAGCGGCGACCTGCCGACGGACTTCGGCTTCCCGATCGCGGTGCACGCGCACGAACCGGAGACGATCTACGTGGTGCCGATCACCAGCGACTCGCTGCACTACCCGCCGGAGGGCAGGCTGCGCGTCTACCGCAGCCGTACCGGCGGCGAGCACTGGGAGCCGCTGACCGAGGGGCTGCCGCAGTCGCACTGCTACGTCAACGTGCTGCGCGACGCGATGGCCGTCGACACGCTCGACCCGTGCGGCGTCTACTTCGGCACGACCGGCGGTCAGGTCTACCACTCGGCCGACGGCGGCGACACGTGGGCGCCGATCGTGCGGGACCTGCCGGGCGTGCTCTCGGTCGAGGTCCAGGTGCTGCCGTGATCCGGGTGGTGCTGCCGGCGCACCTGAAGAACCTGGCGCACGTCACCGGCGAGGTCCGCGTCGAGGTGGCCGGGCCGCCCACGCAGCGGGAGGTGCTCGACGCGCTGGAGGCCGCATACCCGATGCTGCTGGGCACGATCCGCGACCGGCACAGCGGGAAGCGCCGGCCGTTCGTCCGTTTCTACGCCTGCGAGCTGGACCTCTCCAACGAGTCCCCGGACGACCCGCTGCCGGAGGAGGTGGTCGCCGGGAAGGAGCCGTTCATCGTGCTCGGCGCGATGGCGGGCGGTTGAGAGCCGCGACCGGCGGTTGAGCGGCGCGGCCGGGAACCGCGCTCGTCACCGCCGCGTCTTACCGGCATGACCCGTCACGCATCCCGGACGTACCGATGGACGATGGCCGCCACATTGGTCCTCGCCGGCTGCACCGCGTCACCGCCGCCCGCCGACCCGTCGCCCACCGGGCAGGTCGTGCCGGCCGGCGGGCTGCGGCTGGTGGCCTTCGACAGCTGCGACGAGGCGCTGCGGCAGCTGCGCACGGCCGCGAAGGCAGCGGTCGGACCGTGGGGGTTCGGCCCGGGCGACCTCCGGCAGTTCAGCGCGGAACGGGCGACGGCGATCGGCGGCGCCGCCAAGGACGCGGCGTCGGCGTCCACGCCGGACTTCTCCGGCACCAACGTGCACGAAGCAGGCGTGGACGAACCGGACCTGGTCAAGACCGACGGGCAGCGGATCGTCACGGTCAGCCGGGGAGTGCTGTCGGTGGTCGATCCGGCGTCCCGGCGCGTGACCGGCCGGTTGGCGCTCGACCCCGACGCCGAGCGGTTCTCCGGTGGCGAGGCGAGCCTGCTGCTGCACGGCGACCGGGCGCTCGTGCTGCTGAGGGCCGGACAGGCCGTCAGGGGGCCGGTGCCGGGCGGTCCGGCGGTCCAGCGCGCGAACGCGCAGGCGCGGCTGGTCCTGGTGGATCTCGCCGGGCCGCCCCGCGTGGCCGGGGAGTACCGGATCGACGGTCTCCTGGTCGACGCGCGGCAGGTCGGCGCGACCGCCCGCGTCGTGATCCGGTCCGCGCCCCGGCTCGACTTCCCCCACCTTGCCGGCCGCCGGACCGACGCGCAGCGGATCGCGGCCAACCGCGCGGTCATCGACAAGGCCACGCTCGACGACTGGCTGCCCGGCTACGAGATCCGCGACAGCGTGCGGACCGTCGGCACCGGGCGGGTCGGCTGCGACCGGGTGAGCCGGCCGGCCGGCTTCTCCGGCGCGTCGATGGTGACTGTGCTCAGCTTCGACCTGGGCGCGTCCGCGCTGGGCTCCGGTGACCCGGTCACCGTGGCCGCCGACGGCGACACCGTCTACAGCAACGGCGCACGCCTCTACGTCGTCAACGACCAACGCTGGCGGATGTGGCGTGGCGGGCCGTCCGCGGCGCGCGACATCAGCACCGAGATCTACCAGTTCGACACGGCGGCGGGCACGCCGCGCTTCGTCGCCGCCGGGTCTGTGCCCGGCTGGCTGATCGGCCAGTACGCGCTGTCCGAGTGGGACGGTCACCTGCGGGTCGCCGCCACCACCGGCGACACCTCGGGGCGCGGAACGTCATCGCAGTCCGGCGTCTACGTGCTGCGCGCCGACGGCGCCACGCTGAAGCGGGTCGGCGCGGTGACCGGCCTGGGCAAGGGCGAGCGGATCTTCGCGGTGCGGTTCGTCGGCGGCACCGGTTACGTGGTGACGTTCCGGCAGACCGACCCGCTGTACGGCGTGGACCTGCGCGACCCGGCCGCGCCCCGGGTCACCGGCGAGCTGAAGATCAACGGGTACTCGGCGTACCTGCACCCGGCCGGTGACGGCCGCCTGATCGGGGTCGGCCAGGACGCAACCGACCGGGGGCGGATAACGGGCACCCAGGTGTCGCTGTTCGACGTGGCCGACCCGGCCCGTCCGGCGCGCGTCGCCCAGCACCACGTCCCGGCCGGCTGGTCGGAGGCCGAGCACGACCCGCACGCGTTCCTCTACTGGGCGCCGGAGCGCCTGGTGGTGCTCCCGGTGCGGCAGCCGGGCGTGGACACCGGCCGGGCCGACGGCACGAAGCGCCCGCCGTCCGGGGGTGTGCTCGCACTGCGAATCGGCGACAAGGGCTTCACGGTCGCCGGCGCCGTCGACCACCCGGGGGCCCTGGCCGACGGCGGCGAGTGGGCTCCGATCCGCCGCTCGCTGGTGGTCGACGGTGTGCTCTGGACGGTCTCCGACGCCGGTCTCAAGGCGACCGCCCTGTCCGGCATGACCACCCTCGCCTGGGTGCCGCTGACCTGACACCGACGGCCCTCGCCGCGCGGCGAGGGCCGGCACGCGAAGGTCCAGATCCAGCCGGCGACCCGCCACACCGCCGGGTACGTGTCCCGGAGGACCCGCGTCGTTCCGGTGCGGCGAACGGTCCCTCCGGTCCGAACGCCAGCGCGGCGAACCGCTCGCCGATGCGGCGGTCGGCGGCCACCTGGATCCTCCGACAGGCCCGACTCGTCACGCCGGGTCAGTCGGCGAGCACACGATCGGTGTACCGCGCGATCATGGTGGCGACGACCTGGTCCGGGTCGGTGGCCCACACCTCGGCGTTGAAGATCTCCACCTCGACGTCACCGGTGTACCCGGCGGCCTCCACCGCGCGTCGCAGCGGCGGGAAGTCGATGTGCCCGTCGCCCATCATGCCGCGGCCGAGCAGCACGTCGGCCGGCAGCGGGGTGAGGAAGTCGCAGACCTGGAAGCTCGCGATCCGCACCCCGGCACGGGCGATCTGCCGCCACACGTCCGGATCCCACCAGACGTGGAACGTGTCCACCACGACGCCCACCTGCCCGGCCGGGAACGCCTCGGCCAGGTCCAGCGCCTGCCCGAGCGTGGACAGCACCGCCCGGTCGGCGCAGTACATCGGGTGCAGCGGCTCCAGGGCGAGGCGTACGCCGCGCTCGCCCGCGTAGGGCGCCAGCTCGGCCAGCGCGTCGGCGACCCGCTGCCGGGCACCGGCCAGGTCGCGGGAGCCGGGCGGCAGACCGCCGACGACCAGCACCAGGCAGGCGGCGTCCAGGTCGGCGGCCTCGTCGATCGCGCGCCGGTTGTCCGCCAGCGCCTCGGCCCGTCCGGCGTCGTCGGCGGCGGTGAGGAACCCGCCCCGGCACAGCGACGACACCCGCAGCCCGGCGTCCGCGACGAGCCGCGCCGCGGCCGGTACGCCGATCTCGGCCACCGGCTCGCGCCACAGCCCGATCGCCGGGATGCCGGCGCGCACGCACCCGTCGACCGCCTCGGACACCGACCAGCGCCGCGTGGTGCGCTGGTTGAGCGACAGCCGCGCCAGCCGCGGGTCGGCGGTCAACCGGCCACGCCCGCGACGTCCAGGTACGCGCGCATCCGCCGCGCCGCCAGGTCCGGGTCGCGCAGCAGCCCGGCGGCGTCGGCCAGCCGGAACGCCTCGACCAGGTGCGGGACGCCGCGCCCGCCGTGCAGGCCGCCGACCATGGTGAAGCCGGGCTGACGTCCGTTGAGCCAGGACAGGAACGCGATGCCGGTCTTGTAGTACGGCGTTGGCGGGGCGAACAGGTGCCGGGACAGCGGCACCGTCGGGTCGAGGATCGCCCGGAACCCGGCCGGATCGTCCGCGTCGAGCCGTCCCAGCGCGGCGGACGCGGCCGGGGCGATGGCCGCGAACGCGCCGAGCAGCGCGTGGCTGTACCGCTTCCCGTCGCCCTCGATCAGCTCCGGGTAGTGGTAGTCGTCGCCGGTGTAGACGCGCACGGCCGGTGGCAGCAGCTCCCGCAGCCGCACCTCCCGGCTGGCGTCCAGCAGGGACACCTTCACCCCGTCGACGAGGTCGGCGTGGTCGTGCACCAGCGCGGCGAACGTCGCGGTGGCCTCGTCCAGGTCGGTCGAGCCCCAGTAGCCGGACAGCGCCGGGTCGAACATGTCGCCGAGCCAGTGCAGCACCACCGGCGCGCCGGCCTCGCGCAGCACCCGCTCGTAGACGCGCAGGTAGTCCTCGGGGCCGGTGGCGAGCGCGGCGAGGTGCCGGCTGGCCATCAGCACCGGCGTGGCGCCGTACGCCTGGACCACGGCGACCTGCTCGGCGTACGCGGCGACGACCTCGTCGAGCGTGCCGGGCGCGCCGGTGAGCTGGTCGGTGCCGGCCCCGGCGACGATCCGTCCGCCGCAGGCGGCGGCCTCGGCGGCGCTGCGCCGGATCAGCTCGCGGGTGGCCGCCCAGTCCAGCCCCATGCCGCGCTGCGCGGTGTCCATCGCCTCCGCCACGCCGAGGCCCCACGACCACAGGTCGCGCCGCACCGCGAGCGTCGCGTCCCAGTCCAGCCGGGCCGGGCGGCCGGGGGAGTTGTCGGCATACGGGTCGGCGACGACGTGTGCGGCCGCGTACGCGATCCGGGTGGCCGGCGGCCCGGACGGCCGGTGCCAGGCGGGCGGCTCCCGCAGCGTCAGCCGTTCGGTGCCGCCACCCGGAGCCGGCAGCGTGATCCGCGTGCTCACCGGGGGATCTCCTCGATCGTCACCCGTCGCCCTTCGCGGGCCGAGCGCAGCCCGGCCTCGGCCAGTTGCACGCCCCGGGCGCCGGCGAGGAAGTCCCACGGGAACGGCTCGTCGTCGACGACGTGCCGCAGGAACGCCTCCCACTGCACCTTGAACGCGTTGTCGTGCTCGCCGTTGTCCGGCACGGTCTGCCACTGTGCGCGGAACGGCTCGGTGACCGGAAGGTCGGGGTTCCACACCGGCATCGGGGTGGCGCCCCGGTGCTGGATGCGGCAGTCGCGCAAGCCCGCGACGGCACTGCCGTGCGTGCCGTCGACCTGGAACTCGACCAGCTCGTCCCGGTGCACGCGGACCGCCCAGGAGGAGTTGACCTGCGCGACGATGCCGCCGGCCAGTTCGAAGATGCCGTACGCGGCGTCGTCGGCGGTGGCCCGGTAGCGGGCGCCGGTCTCGTCGACGCGCTCCGGGATGTGCGTGGCGGTGACGGCGGTGACGGCGGTGACCGGGGCGATGATCTGCTCCAGCACGTAGTGCCAGTGCGGGAACATGTCCAGCGTGATGCCACCGCCGTCCTCGGTGCGGTAGTTCCAGCTCGGGCGCTGCGCGGTCTGCCAGTCGCCCTCGAACACCCAGTAGCCGAACTCGCCACGCACCGACAGGATCCGGCCGAAGAAGCCGCCGTCCACGAGCCGCTTGAGTTTGCGCAGGCCGGGCAGGAACAACTTGTCCTGCACGACGCCGTTGCGGACGCCCTTGGCGGCGGCGAGCCGGGCCAGCTCCAGCGAGGCGAGGAACCCCTCGGCGAGCGGCTTCTCGGTGTAGACGTGCTTGCCGGCCTCGATGGCCGCCCGGATCGCCTTCTCCCGCGCGGTGGTCACCTGCGCGTCGAAGTAGATCTGGTGGGCGTCGTCGGCGAGCGCCGCATCCAGGTCGGTCGTGTACGCCGACAGCCCGTGCCGCTCGGCGATCTCCGCGAGCCGGTTCTCGTCGCGGCCGACGAGGGTCAGCTCGGGCCAGATGCGGCTGCCGTCGCGGGCCGGTACGCCGCCTTGGTCGCGGATGGCGAGCAGGGACCGGACGAGGTGCTGCCGGTAGCCCATCCGGCCGGTGACGCCGTTGAGGATGATGCCGACGGACGTGCGTTCCACTGGGGCCTCCCCGCAGGTGAATGCGCTTTCAGTAAGCGCTTTCAGGGTGCTACCGTAGCCACGCCGGAACACCGGGTCAAGACGTTCCGCAGGGAGACGCATCGATGTCGCACGTGACGCTGGAAGACGTGGCCAGGGCGGCCGACGTCTCGCTGGCCACCGCCTCCCGGGCGCTCAACGGGCGGCGCGTCACCCCGCACCTGCACGACCGGGTGCTGGCCGCCGCCGCGCGCCTCGCGTACACCCCGAACGCCCACGCCCGCGCGCTGGCCGGCGCGTCCCGCCGCAGCGTCGGCGTGGTCTGCCACGACGTCACCGACCCCTACTTCGCCGCCGTCGCCGGCGGCGTCATGCGCGTCGCCGCCGACAACGACCTGCTGGTCATGCTGGCCAGCACGTTCCGCGATCCGGAACGCGAGATCGCGTACGTGTCGATGCTGCGCGCCGAACGCGCCCCGGCGATCCTGCTCATCGGCTCCGGATTCGAGGACCCCCGCTGGGAGCGGGCGATGGCCGCGGAGCTGGCGCCCTACCTCGACGGCGGCGGCCGGGTCGCGGTGGTCAGCCGGCACCGCACCCTGAAGGTCGACAGCGTGCTGCCGGAGAACCGGGCCGGCGCCGCCGAGCTGGCCCGCGCGCTGCTCGGTCTGGGCCACCGCCGCTTCGCGGTGCTCTCCGGCCCGCCCGAGCTGACCACAGTCGCCGACCGGGTCGGCGGGTTCCGCGACGAGCTGACCGCCGCCGGTGTGACGCTCGACCCGGGCGCGGTGGCCGAGGCGGCGTTCACCCGCGACGGCGGCTACCGGGCGATGACCGAGCTGCTCGACCGCGGGCTCGACGCCACCTGCGTGTTCGCGTGCACCGACGTGATGGCCGTCGGCGCGTACGCGGCGTTGCGCGACCGCGGGCTGTCGGTGCCCGGCGACGTCTCGGTCGCCGGTTTCGACGACATCCCGGTCGTGCGCGACCTCACCCCGCCGCTGACCACAGTGGCGCTGCCGCTGCACCGGCTCGGCGAGGAGGCGATGAAACTGGCCCTGACCGAGAACGCCGGTCGTCGCCGCCGGATCGTGCGCCTGCCCGGCGACGTGGTGATGCGGGCCAGCACGGCGCCGATCGCCTGAGCCCCGGCCGGTAGGGTGCCGTCATGATCGAGGACACCTCGTGCCGTTGACGAACCCCTGGCTGGCCGGACCGACGCCGACGAGGAAGCTGGACCGGGACCGCCTGGAGGAACGCATCCTCAACCTGCTGTCGTCGCAGAACATGTGCGTGCTGGCCACGGCCGGGCCGGACGGGCCGCTGGCCACGCCGGTGCGCTACTACCCGCTCGGCTTCACGCTGATGTTCACCGCCGCGCCGCGCTCACCGAAGATGCGCAACATCGCCGCCGATCCGCGGGTGTCCGTCGGCGTCTTCGCGCCGCTGGTCGGGCTGGCCAGCAGCCGCGGCGCGCAGGTGTTCGGCACCGCCCGGGTGCTCGGCCCGGAGCACCCCGACCGGGCCCGCCACTGGGCCGCCTTCCGCTGGGAGAACGAACACGCCGAGCGGGGACGGTCGCTGTCCGAGCCGCCCGAGGACCCGCTCGTCGTGATCGAGGCCGACCGGATCGTCTACACCGAACACTGGCTGCGCCGCGAGGGCTACGCCCCACGCCAGCACTGGCGTCGCTGACGCTGCTCGCCACTCGTGCTTTGCGCGGCGGGTGGAACGCCATGTGTGAGGTGCGCTACGGGCCGGCGGGGGAGCGGGTGGCGCGCAGCAGGTTGCCGGCCAGGCGCAGGTCCGCGCCGCCGACCTCGGCGTGCACGTCGATCGGCTCGACAGTGACGTGCGTCCAGTCCGGCTCGGGGAAGGCCCCGCGCAGCGTGCCCGCGTCCAGGCCCCAGCCCTCGCCCGCCTCCGGCGACACCGCCAGCACGAACACCGCACCGCCGTGCGCGGTCAGGCGGGGCAGCAGCGCCAGGTAGTCGCGTACGGCCGCGCCCCGCCGGTCCAGCGAGTGCAGCAGCCCGGAGTCGAACACCGAGTCGTACGGCACCGGCGGCACCGGGATCGCCGTCGCGTCGCACACCTCGAAGCGCGCCGGGAGACCCGCCGCGGCGGCCTTCGCCCGGGCCTGCTCGATCGCCACCGGCGAGATGTCGACGCCTGTCACGTCGTGGCCACGACGTGACAGCGCGAGCGCCAGCTCACCGGTGCCGCAACCGACGTCGAGCACGCGCGGCCCGCGTACCCCGGTGTCGAGGACGGCGGCGAGCGCCGGCTGCGGGCCGCCGATCTCCCAGGGCGGCCGGTCGGTGGCCCGGTAGAGGCGGTCGTAGTGGACGTCGTCCGGCTCGTCGGTCATCGCGTACCCCCTCGGTCGGCGCGGCCACCCCCGAGCGTGTCACGTCCGGCGGCGGTCCGTGCCCGCCGGGGTCAGAACCGCAGGCGGCGCAGGTAGCGGTAGCCGACGGCGGCGGTCCGCTGCGGCGTCACATCAGGGGTGTCGTTCTCCACGATGTACTCCAGCACCTGGTGCCCCCGGAAGATCCGCGCAAAGTCGATCATCCCGGTGCCCAGGTCGGCCATGTCGCCGGTGGCCGGGTCGCGGTCCTTGACGTGGTACTGCAACACCCGCTGCGGCGCCGAGCGAATCACGTGGAGCGTGAAGCCCTCCGGGTCGTCGACGCCGTCGCCGGAGTTGATGCCGCCGGTGACCGCCCAGTAGATGTCGATCTCCAGGTGGACCAGGCGCGGGTCGAGTTCCTCGGTCAGCACGTCCCACGGCCGCCGGCCGTTGCCGAAGTCGATGGTGAACTCGTGCGCGTGGTTGTGGTAGCCGTACCGCAGGCCGGCCTTGCGTGCGGCGGCGGCCTCGACGTTCATCTGCTCCGCCCAGCGCTTCCAGTCGTCCTCGCGGTCGGAGTTCAGGTACGGCACCACCATGAACCGCTGGCCCAGCGTCCGGGCGTTCGCGATCTTCTGCTCCAGCGCGGCGGCGTCGGCGGCGATGCCGTCGTGGCTGGAACTGGCCTTGATGCCGATGCCGTCCAGGAAGCGGCGCAGCTCACGTGCGGTACGCCCGAAGTAGCCGAGCGCCAGCTCGACCCGCGGGTAGCCGATCCGGGCCAGGTGCGCCAACGTCGCGTCGTAGCCGGGCGAGCCGTTGAGTGCGTCGCGGACGGTCCAGAGCTGGAGGCTGATCAGTTCTTTCGGCACCGGGCGCCGGCCGTGGTGGTGCCCGCCGCCGGCCTGGGCGACCGTCCCGCCGAGCCCGGTGGCGAGCCCGATGCCGGCGAGTGCCGCCAGGGAGCCGCGCAGCAGGCCACGCCGGTCCAGGGAGTGCCGCAGCGCGGCGTGTCCGTCATGTCCGTAGCACATGGTCGTACTCCTTATCGCCTGTGCGCCGACGCTACAAAAGACATGTCGATATGTCTATGCCTTTCGATGTTCCGAGTGGAACTTTCGATCGGCGCGGCGGAAAGTTGGGACTTCGCGATGCCGGTGCCGCGTGGCAGGCTCAGGACGTGGCCGCATACGACGTCGCTCTCGTCCTGCTCGTCGACCCGACCGGCGCGATCCTCATGCAGCACCGCGACGGCAACGCGCCGGTCGCGCCGTACAAGTGGAGCCTGCCCGGCGGCAGCATCGAGCCCGGCGAGACACCGGAGCAGGCCGCCCGCCGCGAGCTGCGCGAGGAGACCGGCCTGACCGCCGGTGAGCTGCACCTGCTGTGGAGCGGCCCTCGCCCGCACGAGGACGGCTTTCCGCACACCGTCACCGTGTACGTCTTCCGCGGCGCCACCGACGCCCGCCAGGAGGACGTGGTGCTCGGCGAGGGGCAGGCGATGGTCTTCGTACCCCGCGACCAGGTGCTCGACCGCGACCTGGCGGTGAGTGCCGCGAAGGTGCTGCCGCTGCACCTCGCGGAAACCGCCTAACGGCCGGTCAGGGCCCCGGCCAGGACGCCGGCGAACCGGGGGAGCAGCTCGTCGTCGGGCAGATGATCCGGGTTGATCTCGGTGACCGACAGTCCGGCGAACCGAGGGCTCGCCACCAGCTCCGCCAGCGTCGTCGCCGACTCGCCGAGGCTGAGCCCGAACGGCTCCGGCACGTCCGCCAGCGGCGCGTCCACGAAACTCAGCACGTCCACGTCGAAGTGCACCACGAACCGGTCCGCCGCACCCTCGGCCACCGACCGGGCCCGGCGCGCCGCCGCCCGCGCGTCGGCGTGCACCTCGTCGGCCGGCACGTACGCCAGCCCCAGCTCCGCCACCAGCTCCCGCTCGTGGTCACCCCGGGGCAGCGAGTCCCCGTACACCACCACCCGCTCCGGGGCCAGCAGCGGCACCACCGGCCCGACACCCGCCACCTCGGGCAGCGTCCCCGGCAGTCCGAGCATGTGCGCCAGCCCCATCGCGTCCAGGTTGCCGTTGGCGCGGGTCTCCGGCGTGTAGAGATCCGGACCGCCGTCCACGTACACCAGCGCCGGCGACAACCCGGCCCGCGCGCACCCGGCGACCAGGCCGACGGTCACCGTGCAGTCGCCGCCGAGCACCAGCGGCGCGCGCCCCCGGCCCACCACCGCCGCGACCCGGTCGGCCACCGCCGAGGCGACGGCGGCCACCGCGCCCGCGTTCTGACCCCTGGGGTACGCGGGATCCGGCCGCCACCGGAAGCCCGGCACGTCACCGACGTCCTCGACGTCGGCGCCCAGCCGGTCGAGCAGGCCCGCGGCGCGCAGGGCGGCGGGTGCGCGCTCGATGCCCGGGGTGTGGGCGCCCGCGCTCGACGGCGCCCCGATGACCGTCCACTGACGATGATCCATCGCCCCACCCTAACCTTGCTTGGGCCTGACGCCGGGATCAGCGCAGCACGAGCAGGTCCAGCGCGTCGATCACCGGCCCGGTGTGCACACGTGCTGCCTCGCGCAACCGCTGGACGCCCGCGGCGTACTCCGCGTCGGTGATGAGCTGAAGCGGCGTGTGCGCCTCCCGGCGCAGGCCGGCCGCCGCCTTCCGCAGCGACGGTGCGGTGACCTGCGGAACCTGCTCGACCGCCGCGGTGGCGAACCCGGCGGCGGCGAAGGCGGCCTCGACGTCGGCGATGCCGGGGTACGTGTCCAGCACGCGGATCGCCTCGGGGAAGTAGCGGAACAGTGTGATCGCCTCGTGCCGTCCGGCGAACGCGGACCGGATGAGTACCGGGGCACCGGGCCGCAGCACCCGGCGCAGCTCCCGCGCCGTCGCGGCCAGATCGGGCACGTGGTGGATGACTGTGGACATCCACGCGCCGTCGACGCTGTCTTCGGTCAGGGGCACGTGCCCGGCGTCGCCCGCGACCAGCGGCGTGAACGCGCACCGGGCGCGCATCGCCGACGACGGTTCGACGGCGATCACCTCGACGCCGGGGAACCAGTCGGTGAACGCGCGCGCCCAGGCGCCGGTGCCGGCGCCCAGGTCGAGCAGTCGCATCCCCGGGCGCGGGGTGAGGTGCCGGGCGACGGCGGCCCGCCAGGCCGTGAGGCCGTCGTCGGTGAGGTGCCGGGTCGCGGCGAACGCGTCGGCGTCAGCGTCGTGGTACGCGATGCGGGCCATAACCGACAGCCAACTCCCCGGCGGGCCGCCGAGGCAAGCGATGTGGGGTACTACGCATCGATGCGAAGAGCGCTACCGGGTTCTCAGCCGCCACTGGGTTCGTAGACCGTCTCGAGATCGCGTTCCACCCGAATCAGCGAGTCGAGCCATGCCCGGGTCTCGGCGTCAGTCGAGTACAGAATCGTGCCGCGCATACCTCGCGTCATCAGCACCTTGTAGGTGTTGCGGATCAGACGGTCCGCCTCCCCGTCGCTGAGCGTCTTCCGGCTGCGGAATGCCGGATCCTTCGACTCCCCGCGCTGGGTGACGAGCCGGCCGTCCCGCGCTACGAGGTCGGGTCCGAGGATGACACCGGACCATTCGTACTCGAAGCCCTGTGCCGTGTAGACACAGCCCACCTGGCCGAAACCGTGTGGATCGGTGGCCCAGAACGCGCTGCCGGGCGCGTCCCCGACGCTGCGGTCACTCCTGACGTTCCAAGGTCGCGCCCAGGCGCCGATCCGCACGTCCGGGACCAGGGAATCGTCCGGTAGCGGGTCGCTCCACGGCCAGCAGTACCCGGCCGACATCCGCGCCGTCTCCCCGGCCGCCTGCCTCGCGGCCAGAAACGCCTCCATCTCCGCAGGCGAATCCGCCAGCCGCAGGTCGAAGCGTCCGTCTCCGGCCCACACCGACGGCTTGAGGCCGTCGAGGCCGAGCAGGTCGATGACCCACTCCTCATACGCCTCACTGCCACCGCACCGGAACTGATCGTGCAGCGACACCACCTCGACGTCCAGGTTGAGCTGCCTCGCGTGCGCCGAGATGACGTCGACGTTTCCGAGCTCACCCGGCTTGACCACCTGGTGCTCGTCGAGCAGGAAGACCGGTACCTGGGCAGCGGCGATCAACTCGTCGATCTGCGGGCGCGAGCGTTCCCGCTTCGCCCTCGGGGTGAACCGGTTGACCGAGGTCTCCCGGATCCGGTGCGCCTCGTCGCAGATCAGCACGTCGAGGCCGTTGCGCTCGGCGGTCGTGAAGCTGTTGAAGTAGCCGAAGAGGTTCTTCAACCGGGTCGAACCCTTGCCCGCGTAGCGGCGCAGCGTCTGGGTGAACGAGCGGGAACCCGTCGCGTGCATGACCGAGCGCTGCTGCCGGGCCAGTTCGCCGAGCACCGACAACGCGATGACGCTCTTGCCGCTGCCCGGCCCGCCGGCGACCACCACGACCGACTTGCGGTCGGCGCTGCGCGCGCGTTCGACGGCGTGCAGCACCAACTCGTACGCCAGGCGCTGGTCGCCGAGCAGCGTGAAGTGGGATCGGTCCTTCAGTTCGGCGGCGGCGTAGGACAACAGGTGCTTGCTGGGACGTACCGAGCTGGTGAGGAAGCGGTCCGCGGCGGTCGCGCCGGAGCCGGGGGCGAGATGGCTGCGCAGGTAGTCGAGGAACTGGCCCCGGCGCTGCTTGGTGAAGATTCGGCTCTGCTCCGTCGGCCGCCGGACGAAGAGGTCGTTGATGTCGCGGTCGACGGCGTTGTGCAGGTAGACGACCCCGGCGATCGGGTTACGTGCATGGGCGAGCACGCCGAGGAAGTCCGCCAGGTACTCGCAGTAGTCCTCGACCTGCGCCCCGGGATGCAGCCGAGGGGTGGCGGCGTGCTCGACCAGGACCAGGCTCTCGGATCCCTCGTACGACTCGACCCGGGACCACTGCTTCAACTCCACCACGACGTAGGAGTCCTCGGCCGTCCTCGGATGTGTGCCGGCGAGGACGACGTCGATCCGCTTACTGGTCAGCGGGAGCTGGTACTCCACCAGCATCTCGACCTGCCCGAGGCCCGCGTCGGCGAGTTCCTGGGCGAGCACCGGCAGACTCCGCTCCCAGGACCGCCGTTCGGAGGCGCTCACACTGTGCCCGATGTGCTCCGTGATCCGCTCGGCGAGGGCGCCACCGGCCGCGCAGCGCAGCAGGCCGTCGGCGGAGGTACGAAAGGCTGACACGACTTGCCCCCGGGCAGCACGAATTGATCGTGCGCATGGGGGGGCGTGTCCGGCGACGACCGGAAGCCCGTCGTTACGCGCTTGTACGGGTGGACTGTAGCGGAGAGATCATCCGAATGGCACGCCCTGCTACCGCTTGGCGGCGGAGCCCCTGACGTCCTCGGCTGGATAGCGGACGGCGACCTCGGCCAACTTGGCGAGGGCGGCTTCCTGCAGATCGACGCCGAGAACGTCCGCCAATCTTGTCAGGTAGATCGTGACGTCGCCGATCTCGGCTTGCACACGGGCGCCCGCCTCGGGATCCGACATCACCGCACCGGCCTGCTCCGGGGTCAGCCATTGGAACTCGGCGAGCAGTTCTCCGACCTCACCAGCGAGTGCCATGACGAGATTCTTCGGTGTGTGGAACTGTTGCCAGTCACGTTCCTCCGCGAACGCCCGTACGTGGGCCGTCAAGTCGTTCATTTCCGCAGTCTGACACCGCTCTCGGCATCCCGAGAACGGGCTTCGCCCCACGTCCGTGTGGCGGCGAGCGCCCGGATCTCCGGTCTCCCCCGTGGCGGTGCCGGCGTCGACGAAGGGGAGGGTGTCGTGGTTGGTGGCGTGCGGACACCGATCGTCGTCGATCGAGGGACGGCGGCGCGAGCGTGCGTCACGTAGGGTGGGACTCGGACGTCTCCCCGTAACCGGAGTGCATCTTGAGCCTGAAGTACTACCTCTACCTGTCGCATCTCAAGATCGGGCTCCTGGCCGCGCAGGTCGCCTCCTCCGCGCACCACGAGACCGAGCTCGCCGTGGACCTGAAGGTCGTCCGCTACAGCCGCAAGGCGGTTCTGCCCGAGCGCAACGACCTCGACAAGCTGGAGAAGGTCATCCGGCACCTGCAGGACGCCGACCAGATCGGCGCCGCTTACGAGGAACGCCCCTACGTCCAGGCATGCCTGGAGATGCGCTGGCAGATCTTCCCGACCGCCGGCATCGTGGTCTTCGCGGGGACGCTCGACGACCAGGTCGTCGTCCTCGGCGGCTCGGCGTCGCACGTGGTCGGTGGCGGTGACGCCGAACCGGTCGGATCGGTCCCGCCGTACCTGTTCCGCAAGCTCCGGGAACTGCGGGCCGACCCGGGCGAGTTCGACGACGAGCGCTTCCACGAGTCGCTGGCGCAGATCGGGGCCGCGCTGCCGGGGCCGGCGCAACGGGTCGAGTTCGTCGCCAAGCGACTGGCCGAGAAGCCAGGGGCGAACGGCACGCTGCTGGGCAGCCCCCTCTACGTGGCGCTCGTCGACTAGGGCCGCGGCGTGGACGCGGGGCAGGTCATCCGGTGGCGGCCGGGGGAGACCGTCCTCGACACGTTCCGCATCGAGGAGGTCGTCGAGACCGGCGGCACGGGGTTCGTCTACCGCGCGCATCACCTCGGCTGGGGCGTCGACCTGGCGGTGAAGACACCGCGCCCCGACCTGGCCTCGGCGCCCGGGATCCTCGACCTGCTCGCCCAGGAGGCGCAGGCCTGGACCGACCTCGACCCGCACCCGAACGTCGTCGGCTGCAACTACGTGCAGCGCGTCGGCGCGTACCCGGTGATCTTCGCGGAATGGGTCGCGGGCGGTGACCTGACCGCGGCGGTCCGGGACGGGCGGTGCCGCGACCTGCCGCGGGCGCTCGACGTGGCGATCCAGATGCTGCGCGGCATCGGCCACGCCCACGCGGCGGGCCTGGTGCACCAGGACGTCAAGCCCTCAAACGTCATGTACGACGGCGAGACGGCGAGGGTCACCGACTTCGGCACGGCCAAGGCGAAGGCGTCCGTCTCCTCGCCCCCGCCGGGTGGCGACGGGACCGGGTACGCGACGCTCGGCGGCTTCACACCGCAGTACTGCTCGCCGGAACAGGTCGATCCGGCCGGCCGGATCGGCCGGGCCAGCGACATGTGGTCCTGGGCGTTGACAGTGATCGAGCTGCTGCACGGGCGCCGGCTCTGGCGGTGGGGCCACGACGGTGCGGACGCGCTGACGGAACTGCGCGACGATCTCCCGCCGGCGCTGCGCGACCTCCTGGCGGGCTGCCTCGACCGCGACCCCCGGTCGCGCGTCGGCGACACCGCCGAGGCTGAAGCTGTGCTCCTGGACGTGTACGCCGCCGGCACCGGAACTCCTTACCCGCACTCCGGCCAGGTTCCGCCGTCGCTGCGGGCCGACGGCCTGTCCAACAAGGCGCTGTCGCTGTGGGATCTCGGTGAGCAGAGCCGGGCGGTCGAGCTGTTCGAGCGGGCCAAGGCGATCGACCCGAACAACGTCCGCGCGGTCTACAACCACGGGCTGATCAGGTGGGCCGACGGTCTGGTCACCGACGAGACCCTGCTGTCGGAACTGCGTGCCACCGGCGACTCCTGGGAGGCGGACTATCTGACCGCGATGGTGCACATGGAACGCGGCGACGGCGTCCTCGCCGCACGCCACCTGGCCGAGGCGGACCGGAAGCACCCGGGCTCACCCGAGATCGCGGTCGCGCGGGACCGCTGCGCCCGGCTGGAGCCGAGAGGCACCCTCGAGGTGTTCGGGCGCACGTCCGGCACGGTAGTGGCGATGGCCTGCGACCACGACGCGTCACACGTCGTGGTGGCAGAGGAGCCGGGCCGGGTGCGGATCTGGGACGCGTTCGCGGGCCGGGTCGTCGCCGAACTTCCCGATTCCGGTCGGACTCCCGTCGACGTCGCCGTCGACCACGCCGGTACCCGGGTCCTCGTCTGCTACCGGGACGCCGTGGTAGAGGCGTGGCGTCTCGCCGACGGTGCCGCCGAACCGGACGGCAGGTGGGAGGGCGGTACGGCCGTGGCGCTCAGCCCCGAAGGCGGCTTCGCGGCCCTGGGGACGGCCGACGGTCGTGTCCTCGTCCTCCGCGCCGGCACGTGGGAGACGGTGGCTGACATCCGGCCCCACGAGGGCAGGGTCACCCGGGTGGTCCTCGGCCCGGACGCCGAGGTGGTCGTCTCGGCCTCCCTGGGGCGTGTCCATTCGGGCGTCGACCACCGGGTGGAGCAGTGGTGGCCGCTGCGTCGCACCCGGATGCGGGGCCTGGAGATGCCTCCCGACGAGCTGGAGCCCGACGACCAGAAGGTCGCCCTGGCATCGGACGGCTCCACCGTCCTGAGGCGCGGCTTCCGCTCCCTGATGGCGGTGGACATGCGGGTCTGGGACGGGCCGCGACAGTGGGAGATCCCCTGGCTGACGAGTTACGACCTGCTCGGCGTCTCGGGCCGTGCGGGCTGGGCCCTGGTCGACCCCGGGACCGGCGACCTCCAGGTCCTCGAACTGGCCAACCAACGCTGCGTACGCACCTTCCCCAAGGACTTCGAGCGGGGTACGCGTCGCGTCGCGACGACGTTCAGCGGCGACTGCGGGTACGCCGTCGTCGCGGAGTCGGCGGGTTTTCCCCGCGACCAGACCTCGCTGTCCCGCCTGCCCATGCCGCTCAGTGGACACCTCGCCCCGTGGTCGTACGCGCCACCCCGCCCGGTCGGTGTCCTCGCCCATGAGGAGAGCGCATTCGAGCAGGTCATGGACCGTATCGAAGCGCTGATCAAGTCCGGGGAGCGACGGGCGGCGGCGGAGGCGATCCGCGAGGCCAGGGCCATTCCTGGCTATCACCGCCACCCGCGCCTGCGCCGTGCCTCCCGAGCCGCCGGCCGGAACCTGCGGCGCACCGGGCTGGCCGGCGTGTCGGTGCAGCAGGAGCTGTCCGACATCATGCTCACCCGGGGAACCTTCGACGTCAGTGATTCCGGGAGGTTGTTCGCCTTTCCCGCCAACGTCGACGAGGTGGAGGTCTTCGACCTGGAGACGCTCGAGAAGGCGGGTTCGGTGGCCGAGCAACGGAACCCCGCCACCACGCTGCGCTTCGCCAGGGGCGACCGCGATCTGGTCGTCGTGTACTCGGACGGGTCGGTCGCCTGTCACGACACCGCGACGCTCCAGCCACGGTTCCGGGTCGCCGGTGCGCTGCCCCGCGACGAGGGGACCACGACGCTCGATCTCTCCGGCGACCTGCTGACCGTCGGATTCGGGTACGGCCTGGCGGCGGTGTGGTCGCTGGAGGCCGCTGCCTGCGTCGCGACGGTCCGCACCGGGCGCGGAACCATCGGCGGTGTCACGGCCGACGAGGAGTCCCGACTGATCGCCGTGCACCTGCGAACGGGCGACACGAACACCGTGGAGGTCCGGTCGATGGACACCGGAAAGGCCGTGCGGACCTTTCCGCACGTCGACGCGCACACGGAGATCCGCTTCGCCTCCGGTGTGCTGCTGATGGCCGGGATGACCCGTCTGACCGCGTGGCGACCGGGTGACCGGCGCCCGCGGTACGAGCTCCAGTGGGTCAAGCTCACGTCCTCGGCCACCCTGTCCTTCACCGGCGGCCGTCGCCTTGCCGCCATCGCCGGTCAGCAGGGTTTCGTCGTCTGGAACACGGCGACCGGAGACCTGGTGTTCGACGGGAGGGCCGTCGGCGATCCCGGCCACCCCGGCTACGGGATCGACAACGTGGCGGTGTCCGCCGACGGAACGTTCGCCGTCGCGGGAGACCCGGGCGAGCAGACCGTCGATGTCTGGGATCTGCGAACCGGACGCCGGATCCGCACGCTGCACGGTCACCTCGCCTGGGTGAACGCGGTACGCGCCGACGGCTCCTTCAGCACCGTCGTCACCGGCGACTTCCAGGGCACCGTTCGCATCTGGGGCCTCGACTGGGACTATGGGGAGTGATCGATCATGTTCGGACGCCGCCGCCGGCACGAGGAGCTGCGGGCGAAGTTCCTGGCCAACCGGGATCGGGTCCGGTCCTGGTGGGAGGACTGGGAGATCCCCGAGGTCGTGTGGGCCGACGAGTTCAACGACGTTCCCGCACCCTGGATCGTGCTCGAGCAGGACCGGGAGAACTGGCTCAAGACCCACGCGCCCGTCTCGGACACCTACTTCTGGATGTTCCTCGGGCGTCCGTTGACCCCGGGAGTCCGCGAGGTACGGGTCCGATGGCAGTTCGGGGCGGGGCACCGGTTCGAGGAACTCGACGTGACGATCGTCAGCGTGTGCGACCCGTCGTACCTGGCCGAGAAGCTGACCCTGGCGGTTCACCAGGCCCGGTTGAAGGGATGGCGGGAGGAGGACGCGCAGCCGGTCTACCAGTGGCTGGTCGAGGGCGTCGGCATGACCCCCCTCGACAACGCCGTACGGGGCACCCAGCGGATGGGGTTCGTCCTGATGACGTTCAGCCGTTTCCCTGATACTGACGGCGACGTGATCGTGCGACTGACCGCGGTCGAGACCGACCGCGCGCAGGACGGCTCACCGCTCGACGCCGACGGGGTGTCCATCCCCGAACGGTAGGCGATCGGGACCGGGTGCCGTCGCCGCCGAGGTGAGCGCAGCCCGGCCGGGCCGCGTCCGTCTCCGCCCGGACCCGCGTCGCGCGAACGGGGGACGAGCGCGGCGGTCGAGGCGTTGGGTGCGTGCCCTGAGCAGAACCGCTGGCCTCGGAACCACCGCGGCGGGCAGGCTGCCGGCATGGCGACGGGTTTCGGCGGTGAGGTGGCGACCTACTACGCACGGCATCGGCGCGGCTATCCGCCCGAGGTGCTCGACGCGCTGGCGGCAGCCTTCCGTCTCGGCGCCGACGACACGGTGGTCGACCTCGGCTGCGGCACCGGTCAGTTGAGCGTCCCGCTCGCCGACCGGGTGGGCACCGTCATCGGCATGGATCCGGAACCGGACATGCTGGCGATCGCCCGGCTTACCGCCCTGGACCGGGGGACCGCCAACGCCATGTGGGTGCTCGGCGGCGACAGTGACGTGTCCGCGTTGTCCCGGCTGCTCGGCGGGGGAACGGTCGGTGCGCTGACCGTCGCCGTCGCCATCCACTTCATGGACCGCGACGCCCTGTTCGCGGCGGCCCGGCCGTTGTTGCGCCCCGGCGGTGGCATCGCTGTCGTCACCAACGGCGAACCCCTGTGGACGCAGGACGCCGAGTGGTCACTCGCCTTGCGCGGATGCCTGGAGCGGATGCTCGGCCACCCGGTCACGGCACGGTGCCAGACCGACGAGGACGGGCGTCGGCGCAACCGGGAGGCGCTCGTGCGTTCCGGTTATCGGTACGAGGAGACGTCGGTGCGGTACGACGCCCCGCTCAGCGTCGACGACATGGTCGGCGGCGTCTTCTCCGCCATGTCTGCCGAACGGTTGCCGTCTTCACGACAGCGGGCGGCGTTCGCCGCCGAGGTGCGCGACGCGGTCGGCGGGTCGGGCGTGGTGACCGAGCGGGTCGCCGTCCGGCTGCAGTGGGGAATCGCCGGCCCGTAGCGGATCGGCCGGGACGCGGGATCAGCTACGTCACCAGTCGGTAGTTGGGGATACCCCTGGTGCGTTCCTCGAGCGGTGCGGCAATGGACCGGGCCTCCACTCCGGCGGGAACCGGAACCCGGGAGATGTGTATGCCCTCCAGGCAGGTGTCACACCAGAAGGAGACGTAGCCGTACGCGGCGCCCGGAGGGCCGGTGAACACCATCCGGAGGGTTCGATGACCGCAGTTCGGGCACTGGTGGTCGGACTCGGCCGGCAGCATGCGATACACGACCTCGTACGCGTCCAGCCACTCGTCGAATGAAGCCACCAGCTACTCCTCCGGTCTGACCGGGTGGTTTCCCCACCACTGGTCCTCGTGAGCATAGGCACGATCCTCGAACGCGATCGCCTCGTCACGGTTGCGGGGATATGGGCGTCCTGCGCGGAGTTCCTCCACGTGGAACCGCTCATGCGCGAGCGTGCGGGCGAGGTCCTCCTCGCTGTGGAAGGCGTTCCGGCAGAGCATGACCGACTGGTCAGCCCTGGTCACTCCGTGGATCCCCGACCTGCCCTTGTCGATCACGAACCGGATGTCGGAGGTCTCGATGCCGTACTTCGCGGCGATCTGCTGCACCGACTCCATGGTCATCGGCATGCGCGGGCCGCGCCCTCGGCCGCGTACGCGGTTCAGGTTTCCCGCTTCGGGCTCAGCCGCTCGCAAGCGGCGCAGCGCCTCCTTCAGCTTCTCGATCAGGTCGCCGAGCCGCCGCATCTCCGGCATCAGCCGCCGCAGACTCGCCAGCAACCCCCGCAGCAACCGCGCGATCCGCGCCGCCCACGACGCCACGGTCGTCGTCACCTGCTCCACGACCAGCGGTGTCGCCAGCCCGGCGGTGGCGACCAGCTCGGCCGCGTACACGATCAGGCGGGACACGCACGCGGCGATGGCGTCGCGGACCAGCAGCCGCACGGCCGCGACCAGGCCGGCGGCGCCCTCCGTGATCGCGGCCATCGCTTCGGCGCCCTGCGCGAGCCCGGTCACCGCCTGCTGCTGCTCGGCCGCCCAGCGGCGGTAGCCGGTGGCCGCGGCGCCGGTCCAGCCGGCGACCTCGGTGCGGACGGCGTGGGCCAGCTCGGCGGCGTCCTCGCGCAGCGACGCGGCGACGTTGCGCCAGGTCTGCGCGTGTGCGGTGATCTCGGCGGGGTCACCGGCGAGCCAGTCGAGGGCCTCGCTGAGCGGCTTGACGTGCTCGATGAGCCAGGCGATGCCGTACTGGAGGAGCACCCCGGCCGGGTCGGACACGAGGGCGAGCGCGTCGAGGCCGGCGCTGACGACGCCGAGGCTGCCGTCGATCCAGCTGCCGGTGCGGACGCCCTGGGCGATGAGTTCGATGTCCTCGCAGATCCACACGCCGGCCCACGGACTCGGCCCGGTGTCCGCGACGGCGGCGACCAGCGGGTTCGTGGTCACCGCCGCTGCCGTACCCGGTCGAGCAGGTCCGCGGCGTGCGCGTCGGACGCGCGGTAGCGTTCGGCGCTCGACCGCAGCTTCCCGGCGGTGTCCCGGACCGAGGCGGCGGCGGTGCCGATGCCGTCGGTCAGGGTCCGCTGGAGGCCGTCGAGCAGGACCGGCATGATCGCGCAGAGCTGCCCGTACGCGTCGGCGCTCAACCGGACGTGCTGGCCGGCCTGCCGCGCGGCGTCGATGCTGTCCGCGCAGCGGCCGAGGTGGGCGGCGTGTGCGGTCAGGTCGTCCGGGTCGACCTGGAGGCCGTCACCGGCCGGCATCCGGCGTGCCCGGGTCGGGGCCGAGACGCCGCCGGTGGGACTCGACGATCGCGCGCGCGGCCGGGTCGTCCGCGCCCAGGGCGTCGGTGGTCGCCTCGGTGAGCCGCCGCAGCAGGTCGGCGCGGGCGTCCCGGGTGACCGCCAGGATCTGCCGGGCGGTGTGTGCGGCGGAGTGCTGCCGGACGCGCTCGTCCAGGCGCAGGTCTGCCAGCGATCCGTTCGAGTCGACGCTGACCTCGATCAACCCGTCGGCGGTGCGGGCGGTGCCGGTCAGCGCCTGCGTGCGGGCGGACAGGTCACGGGCGCGTGCCGCCCGGTCGGCCAGCGACGACTCCCACTCGTCGAGCCGTCGTGCCGCCGCGTCCAGCGCGGCCTCGTCCGCCCACATCGCGACCCTCCCCAGGGGACTGCGGCAGCGCCACGCTACCAACCGATCGCGGTGCGTGTTGCCCCGTCGAGGTCGATCAGAGTCAGCCCTGCAACCGCTGCGCCCAGTACACCTGCCCGTCCGGTCCCATGTAGACGAACGCCAGCAGCAGGTCCGGCAGTGTCACTGGTGCGGTGGCGATCGGGTGTACCCGCTGGTGTCTCTCCAGGTGGGGGAACGGGACGACGAACGTCAGGGGTGAGGCGCCGGCGTCGATGACTGCCAGGCGGCTGCCGACGCTGAGCCATTCGTGCTCGCTGACCCGGATGTCACCCGCGCCGCGCAACCACGGGTAGCGGTCGGGGATCCTGTTGTCCACACCGGCGCTACCCGTGCCGACGCTCTCCTGCGGCGCGGCCACCGCGAACGCCGACGGCTTGAGGTGGGTGCGCTTGTCGATGAGGAACAGCGCGAAGTACCCGCCGTCCAACGGCGCCGGTGGCTTCTGCCACGACACGCGGCCCAGGACCAGCTGGTCACCGTCGGACGTCACCGGCGCCTGGTACGCCGCTCCCAGCGCCGTCTGCGCCTGGTCGTAGGTGACGAACTCCAGCGACGAGCGGAGGTGGAGCGCCTCCGGCCCGTACGGCGGGTGCTGGTGCCACCAGCGCCACCCGGCGACGGCCGCCACGGCCACCACCAGCAGCGCCATCATCGAAACCGCCCGCCGCCACGTCACGGTGCTCAGTGAACCATGTCGCCGCCGATCCCACGGGCCAGCCGGGCGATGGCCGCGACCGACCGGTCCACGTCGGCGTCCGTCGTGGTCGCGTTCGACACCGAGATGCGCATCAGCCGTCGCCCTCGCCACGTCGTCCCGCCCGCCCAGCACGTCCCGTCGGCCTGCACCGCGGCCACCACCCGGTCGATGCGCGCGTCGTCGCCGAACCCGACGAGCACCTGGTTGAGCACGACGTCGTTCACCACCTCGAACCCGGCCGCGGTCAGCCCGTCGGCGAACCGCCGGGCCAGCGCGCAGCACCGCTCGACCAGCGCGGCGACGCCGTCGCGGCCCAGCTCCCGCAGGCCCGCCCAGACCGCGAAACCACGGGCGCGGCGGGAGGACTCCGCGGTGAGGTCCGCGCCCGCGGGCACCCCGCCGGAACCCACGAGGTACGCGGCCGCGAGCGACATGGCCGCCGCGTGCGCGTCGGGCCGGGCGCAGAACGCGAACGCGGTGTCGTACGGGAGGTTCAGCCACTTGTGGCCGTCGCAGGCCCACGAGTCGGCTGCCTCCAGCCCGTCCACCAGGTGCCGGGTGGACGTGCTGGCCGCCGCCCACAGCCCGAACGCGCCGTCCACGTGCGCCCAGCCGCCGTACCGGTGGGCCAGGTCGCAGGCGCGGCGCAGGTCGTCGCACGCGCCGGTGTTCACGTTGCCCGCCTGAAGGCAGACGATCGTCGGGCCGGGGCCGGCGTCGCGCAGCGCCGCCGCCAGCGCGTCCGGGTCGATCGCGCCCTGCGGGCCGGTCGGCACCGGGCGCAGCGCGTCGGTGCCGAGGCCGAGCAGGCGCAGCGAACGGTCGATGGTGGCGTGCCGTTCGGCGCCGGCGAACACGCGGACCGCGGGCGCGCCGGTCAGGCCGCGTCGTTCCACGTCCCAGCCGGCGTCGGTGAGTAGCTGGTGGCGGGCGGCGGCGAGCCCGGTGGTGTTCGCGGCCTGCCCGCCGGTGACGAACCCGGCAGACGCGGTCGCCGGGATGCCGAGCAGTTCCTTGAGCCAGGTTCCGGCGGCGGTCTCGGCGGCCACCGCGGCGGGGGAGGCGACCGCGTTGAACGCGTTCTGATCCCATCCGGCGGCCAGCATGTCCGCGGCGGTGGCGGCGGGCAGGGCGCCGCCGATGACGAAGCCGAAGTAGCGTGGCCCGGCGGTGGCGACGAGTCCCGGTTCGGCGGCGGCCACCAGGTCGGCCAGCACCTGCTCGGGCGGGGTGGGCGCGTCCGGCAGCGGGCCGGCGAACGCCCGGGTCAGCGCGGCCTGGTCCACGGGTACGCCGACCGGCCGGTCCGGCAGCGACAGCCGGTAGTCGGCCGCGTGGTCGGCGGCGCGCCGGAACAGGTGCCTCAGCTCGTCCATCGCCGCACCCTAGCCGAGGGCGCGTTCCGTCCGAGCTGCCCTCATGAACCGTCCTGATCGCCGGTCACCCGGAGGGCGGCGTCGAGGCGGTCCAGATGTACGGCGACCGGTCCGGCGGTGAGCAGGCCACTACCGGCCCCGGCCAGCTCGTGTGCCGCCGGGGCGAGCGCGGCCCGTGCCCGGAGCATCGCGTCCCGATCGCCCAGCGCGACGGCGGCGTGGCCGGTCAGGCACCACAGGGCCTCCAGCAGCAGGTCACGGGGCGGTGCCGGGGTGCGGCGCAACGCCCTGGCGGCCTCGTCCCGCCGGCCGTCGGCGAGCAGGAGCAGCGGGCGGGCCCAGGGCGCGTACGGGCCCCAGTCCGTGTCTGCCGGGAAGACGGCGGGCAGGTCGTGCCACACCCGCAGGCAGAGCAGCGCCAGCGGCGCCAGCCCGTGTTCCACGCCGGGCATGCCGCAGCCGACCAGCCCGGTCGCCCACGACCGGTACGCCGCCTCCGCGTCCGGGTACGCCGCACCGGTGGCGGCGGTCCGCATGGCCCGGTAGCCGCCGGTGAACACGCCGACGAGCGGGCTCTCGTGCCGGGCGGCGAGCCGGTCCGCCGCGTCGGCGTGCGCGTCGGCGGCGGTGAGGTCGGCGAGCGCGCTGCGCGCCTGCACCCGGATCAGGTGCCCGAGGATCTCCACTGTGGCCAGGCCGTGCCGGGCCGCGAGCGCGACCAGTTCGGCGCCGATCGCGTCCCGCTCGGCGGCCAGCCCGGCCCGCTGGAACGTCTGCATGTACGCGCCGTTGAGCGCCTGGGCCAGCAACGCCGGGTCGGCCACCCGGCGGGCGATCGCCGCCGCCTCCCGCGCCGCCTCGGCCGCGCGCTCCGACGCCGTACCGCGGGCTTCGATCGCGACGGTGGCCAGCAGCCGGGCCCGGGTCGCCTCCGGCGCGTCCGCGCCCAGCCCGGCGAGCGCCCGCTCGGCCGCCGCGACGACCCGGGCCGCCTGCGCCGGGTCGTCCGAGCGGGTCCAGATCGCGGGTACGTCGTACCCGCCGATCACCCGCGCGGTGAACTCCGGGTCGCCCAGTTGCTCGGCCGCGGTGATGGCCGCCTCGCGCTGGTCCCGGGCGGCCTCCAGTCCGCCCGGCCCGGTCACCGCGAGGCTGCGCAGCAGGCCGACTGTGGACTCCAGCCTCGCCCGCGCGCCGGGCACCACGCTGCGCTCGTACGCGGCGGCGGTCTCCGCCCAGACCCGCGCCGGGCCGGTCGGTTCGGGTTCGGCCTGGCGCAGCAGGTCCGTCTCCAGCCGCCGCAGCCGTGGTCCGGGGTCCAGGCCGAGTTGGTCGCGCAGCAGCTCCCGGGCCCGGCGCAGCACGGCGAGCGCGTCGGCCTGCCGCCCGGCCCGGTAGAGCGCCGACGCCAGCAGGGCCCACCCGTCCTCCCGCCACGGGTACGCCGCGACGTGGGCGTCGAGATCCGGTACGGCGTCGGCGGCCCGGTCCAGCGCCAGCAGCGCCTCGGCCCGCCGCTCGACGGCCGTCAGCCGGATCTGGTCGAGCCGGGACCGTTCGGCGTGCGCCCACGGCTGGTCGAAGTCGGCGTACGCGGGTCCGCGCCACCAGCCCAGCGCCTCGTCGAGCCGGTCCAGCGCGGCCCGGGGCAGCGCGTCGGCCGTCACGGTGACGGTGTCCTCGAACCGCCACGCGTCGACGGTGTCCGGGTCGGCGCGCAGCGCGTACCCCGGCCCGTCGGTGACCAGGAGCCGGGCTGGTGCGCGTGGCGGACGGTGCGGTTCGAGGCGGCGGCGCAGCGCCGCGACGAACGTGCGGACCGCGCCCACCGCGCCGGCCGGCGGGTCGTCCCACAGGTCGTCGACGATCTGCCCCACGGGCACGGTCCGGCCCCGGGCGGCGACCAGCCGCGCCAGCACGGCCCGGTGCCGGGGCCCCTTGAGGTCGACCGGCGCACCGGCGTCGTCCCAGGCCGTCACCGGACCCAGCACACCGAAACCGACAGGCACCGACCCTCCTCGACCGGGTCACCGTATCGCGCTCATCGGTTGCTCATCCGGCGCCGCCACGCTGGACCGGTACGACGAGACGAAAGAGGGATCGAGATGAGCACCACCATCGCGGGATTCGACTACCAGCGCGTTCCGGTCGCCGACCAGGTGACGCTGAACGTGGCGGTGGGTGGGTCCGGCAGCCCGGTCGTGCTGCTGCACGGCTTCCCGCAGACCCACCTGATGTGGCGGCACGTCGCCGCCGACCTGGCGGGCGAGCACACGGTGATCTGCCCGGACCTGCGCGGCTACGGCGCCAGCGACAAGCCGGCCGCGGACACCGAGGACACGTACAGCAAGCGGACCATGGCCGCCGACGTGGTGGCGGTGGCCCGCGCGCTCGGGCACGAGCGGTTCGCGCTCGCCGGGCACGACCGGGGTGCCCTGGTCGCGGTCCGGGCCGGCCTGGACCACCCGGACGCGGTCACCCACCTGGCGTCGCTGGACGTCCTGCCCACCCTCGACATGTGGGACGTGCTGCACGGCGCGTCCGCGGCTGTGGCGTTCCACCTGTACCTGATGGCCCAGCCGCCCGGCCTGCCGGAGCAGATGATCGCGGCCAGCGCGGACGCGTTCTTCGGGCACTTCCTCGACGCCTGGGCCGGTGACCCGGTGGCCATGCCCGCGGAGGTGCGCGCGGAGTACCTGCGGGCCTCCCGCGAGGCGGTCGACTCGATCGTCGCCGACTACCGGGCGTCGGCCGGGATCGACGTGGCGCACGACCGGGCGGACCGGGACGCCGGGCGGCGGCTGGCCATGCCGGTCACCGTCGTCCAGCAGGACTGGGGTGCCGCGCTGGGCTACGACGCGGCGGCGGTGTGGCGGGCCTGGGCCCCGGACCTGGAGCACCGCACCACCACGGCCGGGCACTTCATGGCCGAGGAGACGCCGGGGGAGATCGCCGAGGCGCTGCGCGCGCTGCTCAAGCGGTAGGCGCCGGTGGCCCGGGCGCCGCGCGCCCGGGCCACCGCCCCGGAATCCGCTGGCGGACGCCCTACCGTACGTTGTACGTTAGTGCCTTCGTCGACGGAGGGGGCACAGACGTGGAACACGCGATCCTCGCGGAGGGCCTGCGCAAGCGGTACGGGGACACATCCGCGCTGGACGGCTTCGACCTGGCGGTGCGGCCGGGCACGGTGTGCGGCCTGCTCGGCCCGAACGGCGCCGGCAAGACCACAGCCGTCCGCATCCTCGCCACGCTGCTGCGCTTCGACGCCGGGCGGGCCGAGGTCGCCGGCTTCGACGTGGCGCAGCAGGCCGACCGGGTGCGCCACCGGATCGGCCTGGTCGGGCAGCACCCGGCCGTGGACGAGGCACTGAGCGGCCGGGAGAACCTGGTCATCTTCGGCCGCCTGTTCCACCTGGACCGGGCCGGGGCGAGGCGGCGCGCCGGCGAACTGCTCGACCGGTTCGGGCTCGCCGACGCCGGCGGGCGGCCGGTGCGCACGTACTCCGGTGGCATGCGCCGCCGCCTCGACCTGGCCGCCGGGATGATCCTCGCGCCCTCGGTGCTGTTCCTCGACGAACCGACCACGGCGCTGGACCCGCGCGGGCGCAACGAGGTGTGGGAGGCGGTACGGGACCTGGTCCGCGGCGGCACCACTGTGCTGCTCACCACGCAGTACCTGGACGAGGCCGACCAGCTCGCCGACCGCGTCTGCGTGCTCGACGCCGGGCGGGTGATCGCCGAGGGCACCCCTGACGCGCTCAAGTCCCGCCTCGGCGGCGACCGGATCGAACTGGTCGTCCACGACGCCGCCGACCTGGCCACCGCCGCCGGGCGGCTGCGTGCCGTCGCCCGCGCCGAACCGGCCGTCGATCCGGACCGGAGGGCGGTCAGCGCCCAGGTCGGTGACCGGGCCGGAGCGCTGACCGAGGTGCTGCGCGCGCTCGACGCCGACGGCGTGGGCGTGGCCGACGTGGCGTTGCGCCGGCCCACACTGGACGAGGTGTTCCTCCAGCTCACCGGCGCGCCGTCCGTAGTCCGTACCGATGTGGGGGTGACCGCGTGACCGCGACCGTGACCCCCGCACGGCGCCCGTCGCTGGCCGGCGACGGCCTGACGCTGACCGGGCGTGCGCTGGCGCACTGGCGGCGCGAGCCCGGCCCGCTGATCGGCTCGCTGGGCTTCGACATCCTGATGGTGCTGATGTTCGCGTACCTGTTCGGCGGCGCGCTCCAGGTGCCCGGCGGCGGCAGCTACCGCGAGTTCCTGATGCCCGGCATGTTCGCCATGACCATGGTCTTCGGCATCAGCATGACGACCATGGCGGTCTCGGCGGACCTGGACCGCGGCGTCACCGACCGGCTGCGGTCCATGCCGGTGTCGCGGCTGGCCCCGCTGCTCGGCCGCGCTGTGGCCGACCTGATGTTCGCGGTGGTGACGCTCGCCGTGATGCTGCTCGTCGGCCTGGCCGTCGGGTGGCGGGCGCGCGGCGACGTCGGAGACACGGCGGCCGCGCTCGGGCTGATCCTGCTGCTGCGGTTCGCGCTGGTCTGGGTGGGCGTCTTCCTCGGCCTGACCGTGAAGGGGCAGAGCGCGGTCACCGCCGTGCAGACGCTGGAGTTCCCGCTCGGCTTCCTGTCCAGCGCGTTCGTGGCGCCGTCCACCATGCCCGCGTGGCTGGGCGCGGTCGCCGAGTGGAACCCGCTGTCCGCGACCGTCGGGGCCACCCGGGAGCTGTTCGGCAACCCCGGCTGGGGCGGCGACTCGTGGGTGGCCGCGCATCACCCGCTGCTGGCGGTGCTCTGGCCGCTGGTGCTGGTCGCGGTGTTCCTGCCGCTGTCGCTGCACCGCTACCGGGCGCTGAGCAGCTGAACCGGTGCTCGGGGGCGGGTTGTGCGCCGCCCCCGGGCACCGGTCACCGCCCGGTGAGCACGACCAGCTCGCCGGTTGCCCTGGTCATCGCGACGTACCGGTCCACCGCACCGGAGATCCCGTCGCCGAACGACTCCGGGTCGACGAGCACCACCAGGTCGAACTCCAGCCCCTTGGCCAGCACCGGGCTCAGCGACCGGACCCGGTCGCAGGCCGGGAACGCCGGATCGCCGATGACGCACGCGACGCCCTCGGCGTGGGCGGCGAGCCAGCCGTCCACCACCGCGCGCAGCTCGGCGCGGGCGCCGTACCGCACCGGGGCGCCGTCGCGGACGGACGTCGGCACGTTGGCATCCGGGAGCACGGCCCGGATCACCGGTTCGGCCGCCGCCATCACCTGCGCCGGAGTGCGGTAGTTGACGGTCAGCGTCGCCACCTCGACCCGGTCGAACCCGGCCCGTGCCAGCCGCTGCGGCCACGACTCGGTGAACCCGTGCCGCGCCTGCGCCCGGTCGCCGACCACCGTGAAGCTGCGCGACGGGCAGCGCGCCAGCAGCATCTGCCACTGGGCGTCGGTCAGCTCCTGCGCCTCGTCCACCACGACGTGCGCGAACGGCCCGGCCAGCAGGTCCGGATCGGTCGCGCTCAACGCGCTGGAGTCGACCAGGCTGGTGCGCATGTCCTCGCCGTACAGCATGGTCATCAGACCCTCGCCGTCGTCGTAGGCGTGCGACGCGATCAGCGCGTCGACCACCGTGTCCATCTCGGCGCGCTGCGCGGCGAGCACCGCCTCGTCGCGGCGCCGCCGCAGCGACGCCTCCGGATCGCCGACCCGCCGCCGGGCCGCGTCCAGCCACGGCAGGTCCGCCACCGTCCAGGCCCGGGCGTCGGCCCGCCGCAGCGTACGGATCTCCTCGACGCTCAGCCACGGGGCGCACCGGCGCAGATAGGCCGGCACCGACCACAGGTCGGCCACCACGTCGAGCGGGTCCAGCAGCGGCCACGCCCGGCCGAACGCGGTGAGCAGTTCCCGGTCGCGCCCCAGCTCCCGGCGGACCGCCTCCTCCGGCTCGTCGCCGCGGTACTTCTCCACCAGGACCGTGAGCAGTTCCTCCCACACGTCGTCGCGGGCCTCGTTGTGCGGGACGCCCGGCCCGGCCGCCTCGAACGCCGTCGCCCAGTCGCCGGCGGTCAGCCGCAACTCGCCGTCCCCGACCCCGACCGTCATCCCGGCGGCGGGTGGCTCCTCGTAGAACCGGACCGCGGCGTCGACCGCGCGCACCAGCTCCCCGGACGCCTTCAGCCGTGCCACCTCCGGGTCGGTCTCCGGCGCCGCCGCCGCGCCCTCGGGTACCAGGTCGGCGAGCGTGCAGATCTGCACGTCCTCCTCGCCCAGGCTGGGCAGCACGTCGGACACGTAGTTGAGGTACGGCTGGTGCGGCCCGACCACCAGCACCCCGCCGCGGCGCTCGCCCAGGCGCGGGTCGGCGTGCAGCAGGTACGCGGTGCGGTGCAGCGCCACCACCGTCTTGCCGGTGCCGGGACCGCCGTCGACCACCAGCGCGCCCCGCGACCCGGCCCGGATGATCGCGTCCTGGTCGGCCTGGATGGTGCCCAGCACGTCGCGCATGCGCGCCGACCGGGTCGCGCCCAGGCTGGCGATGAACGCCGACTGGTCGTCCAGCGCGGCGTGCCCGGCCAGCCCGTCGGGAGTGAACACCTCGTCCCAGTAGTCGGTGATCCGGCCTCCGCCCCACCGGTACCGGCGGCGGCTGACCAGGCCCATCGGGTCGGCGTGGGTCGCCCCGAAGAACGGCTCGGCGGCGGGGGAGCGCCAGTCCAGCAGCAGCCGGCCGCCCGCGCCGTCGGTCAGGCCGAGCCGGCCCACGTACACCGGGGCCGCGCCGTCCGCACCGACCATCCGGCCCAGGCACAGGTCCAGGCCGTAACGGCGCAGCGTACGCAGGCGCGCGCTCAACCGCCGGACCTCCTGGTCCCGGTCGACCGCCTGCCGGCCCCGGCCGCCCGCGGCCCGGCGCGTCGCGTCGAGCCGGTCGGTCAACTCGGCGATCGAACGGCGCAGGCTGTCCGCGATGGCGGCGAAGTGCCGCTCGTCGGCGGCGATCAGGTCCGGGCCGGCCTTCGCCGACAGACGCTCGGGAAGATCGAAAACGCTCGTGGCAGGCAGATTCAACTCTTCTCCGATCACGGGCACGGCCGAGCCTCCGCTCTTCGCGGCTTCTGTGAATGGCTCGGCAATGGGTTACGGCCGGCAATTGTGCGCCGTCACCCCGGTCTTGCGGCAAGACCGGGGGTGCGCTATATGTTGGTAATGGCGGGAGAACCCGCCATTCTTTTTGCCCGAACAATTCTCGGGCTCCCCTTTTCCGGTGTCCCGCCGACCGCTGGTGAGCGGCGTGGCCGGTAGGATGACGGCACCATGTCGAAGGAGCGCCGGCGCAAGGCCGATCCCGCCCGCAGCCTGGCCCTTCTCTGGCGTACCCGGGAGCCGGCCAGCCGCGGCGCCGGCCCCGGTCTCAGCGTCGACCGGATCGTGCGTACCGCCATCGAGATCGCCGACGCCGAGGGCATCGACGCGCTCACCATGCGCCGGGTCGGCGAGGCGCTCGGCGTGGGCACGATGTCCGTCTACACGTACGTGCCGGGCAAGGCGGAACTGCTCGACGTCATGGTGGACGCCGTCCTCGGTGACCTGCCGCGCCCGTCCGACGTGCCGGGTGGCTGGCGGGGCCGGCTGGAACGCATCGCGCGGGACAACCTCGCGCTCTACCGGGCCCACCCGTGGCTGCTGCGCGCCGAGACGACCCGGCCCGTGCTCGGCCCGAACGTGCTCGCCAAGTACGACTACGAACTGCACGCGGTAGCGGACATCGGGCTCGACGACGTGGAGATGGACGCGGTGCTCACGCTCGTGCTGGGACACGCCAAGAACGCGGCCCGGGTCGCGCTGGACGTGGCCGAGCTGGAACGTGAGACCGGGATGACAGACGACCAGTGGTGGCAGACGCACGGGCCCTGGCTGGAGAAGTTCATGACCGCCGGCAGCTTCCCGCTCGCCGCGCGGGTCGGCACCGCCGCCGGCATGGCGCACGGTGGGGCGTACGGGCCGGACCACGCCTTCGAGTTCGGTCTCCAGCGGGTGCTCGACGGCATCTCGGTGGTGGTCGCCGACCGTGCCGCGGGTGAGCCGGAGCCCGGGAAGATCTTGTAATCCTCCTGTCTGGGTAGGAAATCCGCGGAGCGGACCATGGGAGGCCGCCCACGATCCTCGACGTCGCGGTCCGACCCGCCGCGCCCCGCTCGTCCGGAGGAACACCGTGTCCGAGCCCGCCGACACCCTGGACCCGGCTGCTGCGCCGGGTGGTCGTCGGCGACCACGCCGTCGTGCCGGCCGCGCCGGAACTGCTGCGGCTCGCCGCTGCTCCACCACCGGGCCGGTACGCCGGCCCGGCCGACCCCGGTGACCGTCGCTATCGTGGCCGCGTGATCACCTGCGTCGTGCACTACACGATCGACCCCGCACAGCTCGACGCGTTCGAGCGTTTCGCCCGCACCTGGATGCGGCTGGTGGCACGGCACGGCGGCGTGCACCACGGCTACTTCCTGCCCGCCGAGGGCGCCAGCGACCGGGCCGAGGCGCTGTTCAGCTTCGAGAGCCTGGCGGCATACGAGCAGTACCGGTCCCGGTTCGGAGTGGACCCGGAGTTCGTCGCCGCCGACCGGATCCGCGAGGAGTCGGGCTGTGTCCTGCGGTACGAGCGCACCTTCATGCGCCCGCTCCTGCCCACCGACTGACAGGCGCCGCCCAGGATCGGGGCGGCGCCGAAGGCGTGGATCGTCCTAGAGTGACGGTGATGACGAGTGTGGTCCGGCTGAACCGCTGGGCGCAGGTCGATCCCGCCGCCCACCCGTACGACCCGGCCGTCGCGGTGGACGTGGTACGGCGCCTGGCGCCCCCGGTGCCACCCGCCGCGCCCGCCTTCCCGTCCCTGCGGCCCGGCGATCCGGTGGCCTGGGACGCGTACCGGCGGGCCTGCCAGCAGTCGCTGGAGTGGAACACGGCGATGGCCGAGGCCTTGGTGCGCGAGTACGGCCCGTGGGCCTTCGGCTGGGGGATGGCTCCGCACGTGACGTGGGATCGCTGGGCGCCGGTCGTCACCAGCCCCGAGGAGACGTTGGTCCTGGTCGCCCAGGAGCTGACGCGGTGGC
The DNA here is from genome assembly GCF_019038635.1 of Micromonospora sp. WMMB482. Classification (NCBI taxonomy): domain Bacteria; kingdom Bacillati; phylum Actinomycetota; class Actinomycetes; order Micromonosporales; family Micromonosporaceae; genus Micromonospora; species Micromonospora sp. WMMB482. Next base: position 5,517,311 of record NZ_JAHOPD010000020.1, read on the forward strand.
GGCGCTGGCTGGAGGGGACAGCCGACCGGTTCGGCCGCCTGCTGCCGTCGCTGCGTGCCGCGGCCGGGCCGGGCGACACCGTCGCGGCCTGGGAGGCGGCGATCACCGAGCTGCTGACCGCGACGGTGGCCTGGGTCGAGGACGACGACGGGTGGCAGGGCTGGTGCGACCGGGTCCTCACCTGGCTGCTGACCGCCGCCGGCCTGCCGGAGGAGCGGAGCACCACGCTGGTGGACCGGGCCCTGGGCACCCGGTTCTACGGCTGGGTACGCCTGTCCGCAGCCGATGTCGCCGACATCGCCGAGCACCTGGCGCGGGACGTGGTCGGCCCGCGGTACGGCGCGCTCGCCGGTCCCGGTCAGGGCGGCGACGACTGGCCCGACACGTGGCCGGAGGGCTGGCCCTCGTGGCGGGCCACCAACCGGGCCCGCCCGCACAGCTAGCGGCGATCGCCCACGTCCACCCGGCTAACCGTGGCGCCGGGCCTCCGCGGCGGCGGCATAGCGGCGGGCCAGGCGGGCGAACGCCTCCCGCAGCTCCGGCGGCCCGACCACCTCGATGTCGGCGTCGTAGCGGCCGAGCACGGCAGCGAGCCCGGGCCACGACCAGGCGCCCAGAACGAGCCGGCACCGGTCGGGGCCCAGTTCCTCGACGATCCCGTCGCGGGTCCACCCGGACACCACACGGGCGGGCAGGTCGAGGATCACCTCGCCCCGGCAGGGCCAGTCGCCCGGCCCGGTGGCGCCCTTGAACCGGCCGGCGACGTACGCGGCCACGTCCCCGCCGGGCAGCTCGCGGGGCGTGAACCGGGGGCCGGTGGGCGTACGCGGGCTGATCCGGTCGACCCGGAACGTGCGCCAGTCGTCGCGGTCGAGATCCCAGGCGACGAGGTACCAGCGCCCACCCCAGGTGACCAGGTGATGCGGTTGCACCCGGCGCGGCGGCCGGTCCGGGACCGGCGGCGCCGTCGACACCGGCTCGTAGCCGAAGCGCAGTTCCTCGCGGGCGTGCACGGCGGCGCTCAGCGTCATCAGCAGCGCCGGTTCCACCCGGTGCCGGGCCGGCGTGCCGGCGCGCTGCACGTCGACCACCCGCAGCGCGTCCACCCGGTGCCGCAGCCGAGCCGGCATCACCTGCCGGACCGTGGTCAGCGCCCGTGCCGCCGCCTCCTCGATGCCGGTCACGCCGCTCGCGGCGGTCTGCAACGCCACGGTGAGCGCCACGGCCTGCTCGTCGTCGAAGAGCAGCGGCGGCAGCGCCGAGCCGGCGCCCAGCCGGTAGCCGCCGTCCGGGCCCTTGGCGCTCTCGATCGGATAGCCCAGTTCGCGCAGCCGGTCGACGTCGCGGCGCACGGTACGCGGGCTGACCCGCAGCCGTTCGGCCAGCAGTGCGCCGGGCCAGTCCCGTCGCGCCTGTAACAGGGACAGCAGCGAGAGCAGTCGGGCGGAAGTCTTCGGCACGACACGCATTCTGCCGCGAGAAGAGGACACGCCCTGACCGCTACGGCTGCGAGGGTGGACCCGTACCCGAAAAGGACCGGAAGGAACCGATGACGATGACCGGCACCACCACGACCCCTGCCACCCTCGACGCCGAGCGGGCCGACCTGCTGGCCGAGCTCGCCGACGCGCGGAACATGCTGACCAACACGGTGCGCGGCCTCACCGACGAGCAGGCCGGGCAGAAGCCGACCGTCAGCGCGCTCTGCCTGGGCGGCCTGATCAAACACGTCGCGTCCACCGAGGAGAGCTGGCTGCGGTTCGTGGTCGAGGGCCCGTCGGCGATGTCCTTCGCCCTGCCCGAGGGCGTCACCTGGTCGGACTTCATGTCCGGCCAGGCCCGCGAGCTGCCGCAGTGGGCGGTCGACCGGGAGCGGGACTTCCAGATGCTGCCCGAGGACACGCTGCCGGCCATCCTGGACCGGTACGCCCGCGTCGCCGCCCGTACCGAGGAGATCGTCGCCGCCGTCGAGGACCTGTCGGCGACCTGGCCGGTGCCGGACGCGCCGTGGAACGAACCGGGCTCGGTCCGCAGCATCCGGCGGGTGCTGATCCACGTCATCGCCGAGACCACGCAGCACGCCGGGCACGCCGACATCCTGCGCGAGAGCATCGACGGGCAGACCACCACCTGAGCCGGCCGGGGTCGCCGCGAACCGGACGGTCGACGCGGCGTCGTCGTGGTCACGCCGCTGCGCGCGATCACCGCGGCGCCGAGGGCTGTGCGCTGGCGTCGTTCCTGTCCGAGGGCGACAACCAGCGGGTACGCGTCGCCGCCCGGTGAGCGGCCGGTCAGGCGGGCACGGCGCGGCCCATCCGGGTGACCGCCTCGGTGAGCACGGCGGGGGAGGTGGCGAAGTTGAGCCGCACGAAACCGGCCCCGCCCGCTCCGAAGACGTGCCCGGAGCTGAGCGCCACCCGCGCCCGGTCGAGGAACATCCGCGCCGGGCCGGCCAGGTCGCTCGCCACCCCCGGCCCGTCACCCGCCTCGGTGGGCACGCCGAGGCCCCGGCAGTCCAGCCAGGCCAGGTACGTGCCCTCGGGCGGCCGCCACGACACGGTGGGCAGGTGCTCGGCCAGCAGCGACCCGAGCAGCGCCCGGTTCGCGTCCAGGCCGTCGAGCAGCCGGTCCAGCCACGGCCCACCCGCCCGGAACGCGGCGGTGTGCGCGAGCACCCCGAAGTGGCTGGGGCCGTGGCTGACCTCCTCCGGCATCCGGGCCAGGTCGTCCGCCGCGTCCGGCCCGGCGACCGCCAGCGCCGCCTTGAGCCCGGCCAGGTTCCACGCCTTCGACGCCGACACCAGCGCGAACGCGTTCTCCGCGCCGGGCACCGTCAGGTACGGGGTGAACCGCGCGCCGGGCAGCGCCAGCGGCGAGTGGATCTCGTCGGCGATCACCCGTACGCCGTGCCGGGCGGCCAGCTCGGCGACTGTGGCCAGCTCGCCGGGCCGGTGCACCACACCGGTCGGGTTGTGCGGGTTGCACAGCAGGAACGCCGGCCGGTCACCGATCGCGCGGGCCCGGCGGAACGCCTCCTCCAGTGCGGCCGGGTCGAGCCGCAGGTCCGCGCCGAGCGGCGCCTCGATCACCTGCCGGTCGGCGTGCGTGACGAACGCGTAGAACGGCGGATAGACCGGGGGAGTGACCACCACCGCGTCGCCCGGGCCGGTGACCAGGCGCAGCACCTCGACGGTACCCATCATCACGTCCGGCACCAGCGTGGTGCGGCCGACCGGGAAGTCGGCCCAGTCCCACCGCTGGGCCGCGAACCCGCCGACCGCCTCGGCGTACCCGGTGCCGTACGCGTAGCCGGTGTCGCCCAGCTCGACGGCCCGGCGCAGCGCCTCGGCCACCGGCGGCGCGAGCGGTACGTCCTGCTCGGCCACCCACAGCGGCAGGACGTCCGGCGGGTACAGCCGCCACTTCACGCTGGTGCGCTGCCGGAGCCGGTCGAGCGTGAGCTGGGTGAGCGGGTTGCCGTCGTCGGCGGAAACGACCATGCGGCCCACCCTAGGCTCGGCCTACCATCGCCCGATGGCCCACCCGGCGTACCCGCTGCGCACGCCCCGGCTGCTGCTGCGCCCGGTCACGCTCGGCGACCTCGACGACGTGCACGCCTGGCAGCGCCGCCCGGACGTGGTCCGCTGGATGGCCGGCGCCGCGCCGCGTACCCGGGCGGAGTCCCTGTCGTCGGTGACCGCGATGGCCCGCGAGGACGCGCTGCGCGCGGAGGGCGACTGCCTGACGCTCGCCGTGGTCAGCGACGCGCGGGTGATCGGCGCGGTCGAGCTGGTGTGGCGCAGCGCGGCGGACCGCACCGCCGAACTGGGGTACGTGTTCCACCCCGGCCACGGCGGCCGGGGACTGGCCACGGAGGCGGCCGGGGCGCTGCTGGACTGGGGTTTCGGCGAGTTCGGGCTGCATCGGGTGATCGCCCGGTGCCACGCGGACAACGAGCCGTCGGCCCGCATGATGGCCCGGCTCGGGATGCGGCGGGAGGCGCGGCACCTGCGCAGCTACCGGTTCCGGGACGGCTGGGCCGACCAGCTCGTCTACGCGGTCCTGGCCGACGAGTGGCGGTCCCGGCCGGTCAGTGCGGGCTGACCGCGCGCAGTCCACCCGCCCCGGCGAGCAACACGGTGTCCGGGTCGAGGGCGTGCAGGGAGTCGATCCGACGTAGCGCGGTGACCCTCTCGTGGACGCCGTCGTCGTCCACGCGCAGGAGGATGCCGGACTGTCGCGCCACCAGGTGACAGTCGCCGGCCGGGGCCACGCCGGCCGCCGGCGGGTCGCCCGGACCGACGCGCCGGCGGACACCGCCGGTGGTCAGGTCGACGGCGGTCAGGCCGCCCCGGCTGTCGCGTACCCAGGCGAGGGTGCCGGTGACGGAGGGCGCGTCCGGGGTGAGGTCGGCCGCCGCGCGGAAGAACTCCTCGCCGTCGCCGGAACCGGCGTGGACCCGCCGGATCGTGCGTGGGCCGCACCGGAACAGCACGTGGTCGTCGTCGACGGCGACGAGGGCGGGCCGGTCGTCGCTGTCCGCCAGCGGCTCGGGCAGGGCGAGGCGGCGCACCTCGGCGCCACCGTCGGAGTCGAGCATCCGCAGCTCGGACGCGCCCGGAGCGCTCACCAGGACGACGCCACCGGCCGCCACGGGCCGTACCGTGGCCATCCGCGCGGCGGCGGCCCACCGGAGCGTCCCGGTCTCCCGGTGCAGCGCCCGCAGCGCGGTGTACCCGCGCCAGCCGCCGACCAGCACGGTGTCCCCGGCCACCACGAGGTGGCCGGTGTACGGCGGCACCGGCGCGCGCCACACCAGCGCTCCGGTGCGCAGGTCGAGGCAGTCCACCTCGTCCCGGTCCTGCGGCAGGGCCCAGCACCGCTCGCCCGCCACCACCACCGCCCGGGGCCAGGTGCCCAGCGGTACGTCCCAGCGCACCTCGCCGGTCGCGGCGTCCAGCCCGACCAGGCGCGTGCCGCGTTCGTGGGCCACCACGTACCCGGCCGCCACCGCGACGGCCTGCGGGCCGCGCATGTGCGACGATCTGCTCCACCGCACCCGGACCGGCCGTGCGCCGGGAGGGGCGGTCACGTCGCGTGGCACTCGTCGCCGACCCGGATCTCGCCCGTGGTCAGCGGCACGAGCCGGATGCCGAACCAGGTCTTCCCGTCGTGGCGCCGGTGGCGGGCCAGCGTGCGGATCGGCTCCTTCCCGGTCGCGAGCGTCTCCGGGTCGATGAGCGTCACCGAGCAGCGGTCGCAGCGTTCGGACACCCGGAAGTCGACGGCGCCGATGCGTACCCGGCTCCAGCCGTCCTCGGCGAACGGTTCGACCGGCCCGTCCAGCACCACAGTCGGCCGGAACCGGGCCATCGCCAGCGGCTCCGGCGCGGGCTCGCCGCGTTCCCGCGCGCCCTCGACGATCCAGTCCCGCAGCCGCCGCAGCGACGGCGCCGTGGCCACCAGCAGCGGCCCGGCGTCGGACAGGTTCAGCGGATCACCGGGTCCGCCGCCGTGCTCGGCCGACATCGGCCGGCGGCGCGGGTCGTCCAGCCACGCCAGCCGCACCGGACGGCCCAGCCGTGCGGAGAGCCAGTCGTGGGCCTCGTCGGCGGCGAGCCGGACCGTGTCCAGCCGGGACACGTCGGTCGGGGCGGGCGGCCCGTCGGCCGGCTCGGCGACTGTCAGCGACGACCCGTCGCGGGCGGTGAGCGTGATCGACCCGGGGCCGGGCGCGGCGGTCAGGCCGAGCAGCGCCGGCAGGGCACTCGACGTCAGTTTGCCGCCGTCCGGGCGCAGCACCAGCCAGCGGCGGTCGTGACGCAGGCCCCACGGCTGGACGTCGGCCCGGTCCACGCCGACGCCGCCGAGTGACTTGACCGGATACAGGTGGGCCGAGACGAGCCGGATCACCACAGCCTCAGCCGATCTTGGGAGTGGCGCGGTCGATGATCGCGGCCAGGTCCAGCCCGCCCGGCAGCGTCCCGTACGCCTGCCCGTGGTCGCCGTCGAGCCGGGACGCGCAGAACGCGTCGGCGACCGCCGGGTGGCCGTGGCGCACCAGCAGTGCGCCCTGGAGCACCAGCGCCAGCCGCTCGACCACCCGGCGGGCCCGCAGCTCCAGGTCGGTGTGGTCGGCCAGCTCGTCGCGCACCCGGCGCACCGCGGCGTCGAGCCGGGCGTCCGCGCCGGCCGCGGCGGCCACCTCCGCCTCGTACGCGGCGAGCACCTGCGGTTCCCGGGTGAGCGCGCGCAGCACGTCCAGCGCGGCGACGTTGCCGGAGCCCTCCCAGATCGAGTTCAGCGGCGACTCGCGGAACAGCCGCGGCATGCCGGACTCCTCCACGTAGCCGTTGCCGCCCAGGCACTCCAGGGCCTCGGCGGCGTGCCCGGGCCAGCGCTTGCACACCCAGTACTTGCCGACGGCCAGGGCGAGGCGCTTGAACGCGGTCTCGCCCTCGTCGCCGCGCGCCGACCGGTCGGTCGCCCCGGCCAGCCGCATCATCAGCACGGTGGCGGCCTCGGACTCGACGGCCAGGTCGGCCAGCACGTTGCGCATCAGCGGCTGGTCGGCCAGGTAGCCGCCGAACGCCCGCCGGTGCGTGGCGTGGTGCACGGCGGTGGTCACACCGTGGCGCATCCCGGCCGCCGCGCCGATCACGCAGTCGAGCCGGGTCAGGTTGACCATGTCGATGATGGTGCGGACACCCCGCCCCTCGTCGCCGACGCGCCACGCCACCGCGTGCTCGTACTCGATCTCGGCGGAGGCGTTGGAGCGGTTGCCCAGCTTGTCCTTGAGGCGCATCAGCCGCATCGGGTTGCGGGTGCCGTCGGGCAGCACCCGGGGGACCAGGAAGCAGGTGAGGCCGCCGGGCGCCTGGGCGAGGGTGAGGAACAGGTCGCACATGGGCGCCGAGGTGAACCACTTGTGGCCGACGAGCCGGTAGCTGCCGTCCGGCTCCGGCCGGGCCGTCGTGGTGTTGGCGCGGACGTCCGAGCCGCCCTGCTTCTCGGTCATCGACATGCCGGCGAGCAGGCCGCGCTTGGCCTGCGCCGGGCGCAGCCCGAAGTCGTACTCGCGGGTGGTGAGCAGCGGCTCGTAGCGGGCGGCCAGGTCCGGGCTGTGCCGCAGCGCGGGCACCGCCGCGTAGGTCATCGAGATCGGGCAGCCGTGCCCGGCGTCGGGCCGCCACAGGTAGAAGCCGGCGGCCCGGGCCACGTGCGCGCCCGTCCGGTCGTCGGCCCACGGCGCCGCGTGCAGGCCGTGCCCGACGGCGGTACGCATCAGCTCGTGCCAGGACGGGTGGAACTCCACCTCGTCGATCCGGTGGCCGTACCGGTCGTGGGTGCGCAGCACCGGCGGGTGCTCGTTGGCGAGCCGCCCGTGCTCGGCGGCCTCTTCGCCACCGGCGAGCCGGCCCAGTTCGTGCAGCCCGGGCAGCGCCCAGCCGGCGCCCTCGCGGGCCACGCCGTCGCACAGCGCCGGGTCGTCGGCGGTGTCGTGGCCGACCATCGGCGGAACCTGGTTGACGACCTCGTGTGTGGTCACGGCGGCAACTCCCAGCGCAGGTGGCGGATCAGGTCGGGCCCGGATTGAACCATCGTTCACTCCCCACCGGCAAGCACTCGTTGACAAGTCAATTTGGCTGGATTCGTTTGACATCATCCGGCTCGGAGAGAAGACTCGCCGAAACTTTCATTTGTCCGGGAAGTGGCTAGGGGGGCCTGTGTCCAGGAAAAAGCTCGGTGTGCTCGGCGCCGCACTCACACTGACCGTCGGCGTCCTGTCCGGATGCACCGGAGGCGAGGCGGTCGACGTCGGTGGCGGGGGGAACGCCGGCGCCGCCGGTGGGGTCCTCAACGCCGCGATCGGCGGCGAGCCGGACCAGCTCGACCCGCACAAGACCTCGGCGTACTACAGCTTCCAGGTGCTGGAGAACGTCTACGACACGCTCGTCGAGCCGGACGCGGACCTGAAGATGGTGCCGTCGCTGGCGACGAAGTGGACCACCAGCGACGACCAGCTCACCTGGACGTTCACGCTGCGCGAGGGCGTCACGTTCTCCGACGGGTCGCCGCTGACCTCGGAGGACGTCGTCTACTCGTACGAGCGGATCATCAAGGAGAAGCTGAACAACGCGTACAAGTTCGCCACCGTCAAGTCGGTCACCGGTCCCGACCCGGCCACGGTGGTGGTGACGCTGAGCGCGCCCACGCCGAACCTGCTGGCGAACCTGGGCGGGTTCAAGGGCGTGGCGATCGTGGAGAAGTCCAACGTGGAGTCCGGCGCGGTGAAGACCGCACCGGTCGGCAGCGGCCCGTTCAAGGTGGCCGGCTACACCTCCGGCGACAGCATCAAGCTGGTGCGCAACGACTCCTACTGGGGCGAGAAGCCCAAGCTGGACGGCGTCACGTTCACCTTCGTCAAGGATCCGACGGTGGCGTTGCAGAACCTGCGCAGCGGCCAGGTCCAGTGGACCGACAACCTGCCGCCCCAGCAGGTGAAGTCGTTGCAGGGCGGCGACGACCCGGTGGTGCGGTCGGCGGCCTCCACCGACTACTGGTACGTGGCGCTCAACCAGGCCCGCAAGCCGTTCGACAACCCCGAGGTGCGGCGCGCGATCGGGTACGCGCTGGACCGCGAGGCGATCACCAAGGCGGCGAAGTTCGGGCTGGCCACCGTCAACCAGACCGCCATCCCGAAGGCCAGCGCGTTCTACTACGACTACGCGCCCTACAGCCACGACCCGGGCAGGGCGAAGCAGATGCTCGGCCAGGCCGGCGTCGGCGAGCTGACCATGGACCTGATGGTCACCAGCGAGTACCCGGAGACGGTCACCGCCGCGCAGGTCATCGCCGCGCAGCTCAAGGACGTCGGCATCACCGTCAAGATCCGTACGCTGGACTTCGCCCAGTGGCTCGACGAGCAGGCCAAGGGCAACTTCGACGGGTTCATGCTGGGCTGGCTCGGCAACATCGACCCGGACGAGTTCTACTACGCCCAGCACCACAGCAGCGGCACGTTCAACTTCCACAAGTACAAGAACCCGGCGGTGGACAAGCTGCTGGACGACGCGCGCACCCAGACCGACCAGGGCGCCCGCAAGCAGGCGTACGAGCAGGCGGCGAAGCAGATCGTCGACGACGCCAGCTATCTCTACCTCTACAACCCGGACGTCGTGCAGGGCTGGTCGAAGAAGGTGTCCGGCTACGAGGTGCGTACCGACCGGGCGATCCGGTTCCGGTCGGTCGCCCTGGCGAAGTGATGGCCCGCTTCGTCCTGCGGCGGGTCCTCCAGTCGGCGGTCGTGCTGGTCGGCGTGACCCTGGTGGTGTTCCTGCTGCTGCAGCTGGTGCCTGGTGACCCGGTCCGGGTGGCGCTGGGCACCCGGTTCGACCCGCAGACGTACGACGCGCTGCGCGAGCGCGCCGGCCTCGACCAGCCGCTGCCGGTGCAGTACGCCAGCTACCTCGGGCACGCGCTCACCGGTGACCTGGGGGTCAGCTTCCGCACCGGCCAGCCGGTGAGCGCGATCGTGCTGGAACGGCTGCCCGCCACGCTGTCGCTGGCCGTCACCGCCGTGGTGTTCGCGCTGCTCGTCGCGTTCCCGCTGGGCATCGTCGCGGCGGTCCGCAGCGGTTCCGCCGTCGACCACGCGGCCCGCGTGTTCAGCCAGTTCGGCGTCTCGGTGCCGGACTTCTGGATGGGCATCATGGGCATCCTGCTGTTCGCCGGGGTGCTCGGCTGGCTGCCGCCGTCGGGCTACGTGGCGCTCACCGACGACCCCGGCCGGTGGGCCACCCACGTGGCGCTGCCGGCGGTGACCGTCGGCCTGGTCACCGCGTCGATCCTCACCCGGTTCATCCGCTCCTCCGTGCTGGAGGTGCTCTCCGCCGACTACGTGCGGACCGCCGAGGCGAAAGGGCTGCGCAACCGGGTGGTGATCCTGCGGCACGTGCTGCGCAACGCGCTCATCCCGGTCGTCACCGTGGTCGCGGTGCAACTCGCCAGCCTGCTCGGCGGCGTCATCGTCATCGAGGTGCTGTTCGCCTGGCCCGGCATCGGCCGGCTCACCTTCGACGCCGTGCAGGCCCGCGACTATCCGGTCCTGCAGGGCGCGGTGCTGCTCGTCGCGGCCCTGTTCCTGCTGGTCAACCTGCTGGTGGACATCCTCTACGCCCGCCTCGACCCGAGGATCACGGTCAAGTGAGCGCCACGACCGAGAGCACCGGACGCCGCGTCCTGGCCGCGCTGCGCCGCGACCCGCTCGCCGTCGGCGGCACGATCGTGCTGGCGCTGCTGGTCGTGGTGGGCGTGGCCGGCCCGTGGCTGGCACCGGCCGGGGTCAACGACGTCGACGTGGACCAGATGCTGCGCCCACCCAGCGGCGCGCACCCGTTCGGCACCGACGAGCTGGGCCGCGACGTGCTCAGCCGGGTGCTCGTCGCCGCCCGCGTGTCGCTCCAGGTCGGCGCCGTCAGCGTCGGCATCGCGCTCGTCGCGGGCGTGACGCTCGGGCTGCTCGCCGGCTACTACCGGGGCTGGCTGGACAGCGTGCTCATGCGCTGCATGGACGTGCTGTTCGCGTTCCCCGTGCTGCTGCTGGCGGTGGCCATCGTGGCGGTGCTCGGCCCCGGCCTGCTCACCGCCATGGTCGCCATCGGCGTGGTCTACACGCCCATCTTCGCCCGGATCACCCGCGCCGGCGTGCTGTCGGTACGCGAGCAGGTGTTCGTCCGGGCCGCCGTGTCCATCGGCGCGTCCGACCTGCGCATCATGCGCCGGCACGTGCTGCCGAACATCGCCGCGCCGCTGATCGTGCAGACGTCGCTGTCGCTGGCGTTCGCGATCCTCTCCGAGGCCGCGTTGTCCTTCCTCGGCCTCGGCATCCAGCCGCCCGCGCCGGCTTGGGGCCGGATGCTGTTCGACGGGCGCGGTTTCGTCACCGACGCGTGGTGGCTGGGCGTGTTCCCGGGCGCGGCGATCTTCCTCACCGTGCTGGCGTTCAACCTGGTCGGCGACGCGCTGCGCGACGTACTCGACCCACGCCAGCTCACCCTCGGCGAGGCACGCAGGAGCACCGCATGAGCGAGCGCACCGAGCGAAGCGAGGGCCACGAGCGCATGCCGAGCCAGCACCGCATGAGCGAGTCGACAGTGCTGTCCGTGGACGACCTCACCGTCACCGTCGGCACCCGCAACGGCCCGGTCCGAGCGGTGGCCGGGGTGTCCTGGCAGGTACGGCCGGGGGAGACGTTCGCCCTGGTCGGCGAGTCCGGCAGCGGCAAGAGCATGACCCTGCTCGCCGCCACCGGCCTCGCCCCGCGCGCCGCCACGGTCACCGGCCGGGTGCGGCTGCTCGACGACGAGCTGACCGCGTTGCCCGAGGACCGCCGCCGTAGGCTGCGCGGCCGGCATGTCGGGTTCGTCTTCCAGGATCCGATGACCTCGCTCAACCCGGTGCTGCCGGTGGGCCGGCAGGTCACCGAGGCGGCCGAGGAGCACCTCGGCCTGACCCGCCGTGCCGCCCGCGACCGGGCGGTGGAGCTGCTGGAGCTGGTGGGCATCCCGTCGGCCGCGGGCCGCGTCGACGCGTACCCGCACCAGTTCTCCGGCGGCATGCGCCAGCGCGTCGCCATCGCCATGGCGCTGGCCTGCGAGCCGGACCTGCTGATCGCCGACGAGCCGACCACCGCGCTGGACGTCACCACGCAGGCGCAGATCATCGAACTGATCGCCGACCTCCAGGCGCGGCTGGGCACCGCCGTCGTCTGGGTCACCCACGACCTGGGCGTGGTCGCCGGCATCGCCGACACCGTCGCGGTCATGTACGGAGGGCGGATCGTCGAGCAGGGGCCGGTCGACGCGGTGTTCGACACGCCGACGCATCCGTACACCCGGGCGCTGCTGGCGGCCCGGCCGGACCCGTCGCGGCGCGGCGAGGACCTGGTGGCCATCCCCGGTTCGCCGCCGAGCCCGCTGGACCTGCCGCCCGGCTGCGCGTTCTGGCCGCGCTGCCCGGTGCGCGCCGATCCCCGCTGCGAGCACGAACTGCCCCCGCTGACGCCGGTCGGCGACGGGCACACGGTCCGTACCTTCTACCGTGGAGAGGCCGGATGAGCGCCGACACCCCGGACGTGGTCGCCGAGCTGGACGACCTGAAGGTGCACTTCCCGACGCCGGCCGGAACGGTCCGCGCGGTGGACGGCGTCAGCCTGGCCGTACGCCGGGGCGAGACGCTCGGGCTGGTGGGCGAGTCGGGCAGCGGCAAGTCCACAGCCGGTCTGGCGTTGCTGCGGCTGGTCGACCCGACCGCCGGGCGGGTCCGGGTGGCGGGCGAGGACGTGACGCGCTGGTCGCGCCGCCGCCTGCGCGCGACGCGCCGCCACGTGGCGATGGTCTTCCAGGATCCGCAGGCGTCGCTGGATCCCCGCCGGACGGTCGGCGACAGCATCGCCGAGCCGCTGATCGTGCACCGGCTCGCCACGTCCGCCGGCGCCCGGCGGGCCCGGGTCGCGGAGCTGCTGGACCTGGTCGGCCTGCGTGCCGACACGGCCGGGCGCTATCCGCACGAGCTGTCCGGCGGTCAGCGCCAGCGCGTCGGCGTGGCCCACGCGCTGGCCGGTGAGCCGGACCTGATCGTCCTGGACGAGCCCATCGCCTCGCTCGACCTGAGTGTCCAGGCGCAGATCATGAACCTGCTCCGGCACCTGCAACGCGACCTCGGGCTGACGTACCTGTTCATCGCGCACGACCTGGCCGCCGTCGAGCACATGAGCGACCGGATCGCGGTGATGTACCTGGGCCGCATCGTCGAGACCGGCCCACCGGAACGGATCTACCGGCGCCCGGCGCACCCCTACACGGCGGCGCTGCTGTCGGCGGTGCCGGTGGCCGATCCGCGGGTCGAGCGGCAGCGCCGCCGGATCGTGCTCACCGGTGACATCCCCAGCCCGGTGGACCCGCCGAGCGGCTGCCGCTTCCGTACCCGATGCCCCCAGGCCCGCCCCGCGTGTGCCGAGACCGACCCGGCGCCGGCCGAGGTGGCCCCCGGCCACCACGCGGCGTGCCTGTTCCCGCTCGACGGCGGCGAGGGGGATGACGCCGGCGCGACGAACCGTGCCGACGTCGCGGGCACCGCGTAGGCTCACCGCCGATGACGTTCACCACCCGGCCGACGCTGCGCGGCACGTTCGGCATGGTCTCCTCCACCCACTGGCTGGCCAGCCAGTCCGCGATGGGCGTGCTGGAACGCGGCGGCAACGCCTTCGACGCCGCGGTGGCCGCCGGGTTCGTGCTGCACGTCGTGGAGCCGCACCTCAACGGCCCGGCCGGCGAGGTGCCCGCGATTCTCGCCACCGCGACCGACCCCACGCCGCGGGTGCTCTGCGGCCAGGGGCCGGCGCCGGCCGCCGCCACTGTGGCGCACTTCCGGTCACTCGGCCTGGACCTCGTGCCCGGCGCCGGTCCGCTCGCCGCCGTGGTGCCGGGCGCTGTCGACGCCTGGCTGTTGCTGCTGCGCGACCACGGCACCCGCCCACTCGCCGAGGTGCTGGAACCGGCGATCGGCTACGCCGCCGCCGGCCACCCGCTCGTCGGCGCCGCCGGGCAGACCGTCGCGCGGGTCCGGTCGCTGTTCAGCGACCACTGGCCGACCTCCGCCCGCCTCTGGCTCCGCGACGGCCGCCCACCCGCGCCGGGGGAGATGGTCACCAACCCGGCGTACGCGGACACGCTGCGCCGCCTCCTCGACGCGGGTCGGGCCGCCGGTACGGACCGCGAGGTGCAGATCGAGGCGGCCCGGCTCGCCTGGCGGGAGGGGTTCGTGGCGGAGGCGATCGACGCGTTCAGCCGGCTGCCGTTCCGCGACTCCAGCGGGCACGCCCACGCCGGGCTGGTCACCGGCGACGACCTGGCCGGATGGTCGGCCACCTGGGAGGAACCGGTCACGCTGGACTGGCACGGGCACACGGTCGCCAAGACCGGCTTCTGGGGCCAGGGACCGGTGCTGCTCCAGACCCTGTCGATGCTGGACGCGCTCGACGACCCGGCGGTATACGACCCGTCGAGCGTGGAGGGCATCCACGCGCAGGCCGAGGCGCTGAAGCTCGCGTTCGCCGACCGCGAGGCGTGGTACGGCGACACCGGCGTGCCGGGCTCCGCGCTGCTGTCGGCCGGGTACGCCCGTTCGCGGGCCGCGCTGGTCGGCGACCGGGCCGACGCGTCGCTGCGCCCCGGCAGCCCGGCGGGTGAACCGGCCCGGCTGCCGTCCCACCTGTTCGCCGAGGTGCATCGCGGGGCCGTCCCGCAGGATCCGAGCACCGGCGAACCCACGGTACGGTCCGACGGCGTGACCCGGGGCGACACCTGCCACGTCGACGTGGTGGACCGCTGGGGCAACATCATCTCGGCCACCCCGAGCGGCGGCTGGCTGCAGAGTTCACCCGCCGTCCCGGAGCTGGGCTTCCCGCTCGGCAGCCGGTTGCAGATGTGCTGGCTGGAGGAGGGGCTCGCCTCGACGCTGCGGCCGGGCCGGCGTCCGCGTACCACGCTCAGCCCGACGCTCGTGCTCCGCGACGGCGAGCCGGTGCTGGCGTGCGGCACGCCCGGCGGCGACCAGCAGGACCAGTGGCAGTTGCTGTTCCTGCTGCGGCACCTGGCCGGCGGGCAGGAGTTGCAGGAGGCGATCGACGCCCCGACGTGGCACACGACGAGCCTCCCGGCGTCGTTCTATCCGCGCGAGGTCGAGCCGGGCGCGCTGGTGCTGGAGGACCGGTTCGACGCCGACGTGCTGGCGGGCCTGCGCGCGAGGGGCCACACCGTCCGTCTGTCCGACCCGTGGAGCCTGGGCCGCATGTGCGCCGTGACCCGCGACCCGCACACCGGAGTCCTCTCCGCGGGAGCCAACCCCCGAGGCGCCCAGGGCTACGCCACCGGCCGCTGACCCACGCTCCACCCCGCCCCCTCTCCCCGTCGATCTTGCGCTTGTTGCCCGGGCATAGCTGGCATAAAGGGCGTGGGTCGGGCCGAAAGTGCAAGATCAACGAGGGGAGGGGTGGGTGAGGTGGGTCAGGTGTCGATCCGGGTGATGTTGCGGATCTTGTTGGCGGCGTCGAGGGCGGCCACCTTGTACGCCTCCGCGAGGGTCGGGTAGTTGAATACCGCGTCGAGCAGGTAGTCGACTGTGCCGCCGCATCCCATCACCGCCTGCCCGATGTGGACGATCTCGGTGGCGCCGGTGCCGAACACGTGCACCCCGAGCAGTCGGCCGTCCCCGGGCGAGACCAGCAGTTTCAGCATCCCGTACGAGTCGCCGACGATCTGCCCCCGGGCCAGCTCCCGGTAGCGGGCGATGCCCACCTCGAACGGGACCGACGCCTCGGTCAGCTCCTCCTCGGTCTTTCCGACGAAGCTGATCTCCGGAATGGTGTAGATACCGATCGGTTGCAGGCCGGACATGCCGCGTGCCGGTTCCCCGCAGGCGTGCTGGGCGGCCAGCCGGCCCTGTTCCATCGAGGTGGACGCCAGCGCGGGGAAGCCGATCACGTCGCCGACCGCGTAGATGTTGTCGACAGCGGTGCGGTAGTCGGCGTCGACGGTGATCCGGCCCCGGTGGTCGGCGGCGAGCCCGGCCGCCTCCAGCGCGAGGTCGTCGGTCTGCCCCTGCCGCCCGGCGGAGTACATCACCGTGTCCGCGACGATCTTCTTGCCGCTGCGCAGGACGCAGAGCGCGGCGCTGCGGTGCTTCTCCACGGCGGCCACCTCCTCGCCGAAGCGGAAGGTCACCGACAGATCCCGCAGGTGGTACTTCAGGGATTCGACGATCTCCTCGTCGCAGAAGTCGAGCATCCGCGGGCGGCGCTCGACCACCGTCACCTTGGTGCCGAGCGCGGCGAACAGGGACGCGTACTCCATACCGATCACCCCGGCGCCGACGACGACCATGCTGCGCGGGACGGCCTGGAGGTTGATCACGCCGTCGGAGTCGACGATCGTCCGGTCGTCGAAGTCGACGCTGTCCGGGCGGGCGGGGCGGGTGCCGGCGGCGACGACCGCCTTGTCGAAGCTGACCCGGGTCTCCCGGCCGGAGCCGGCGTCCACCCAGACGGAGTGGGCGTCGGCGAACCGGCCGGTGCCGGTGATCAGCGAGACCTTGTTGCGGGCCAGCTGGTTGCGGATGACGTCGGTCTGCCGGCTGATCACGTGCTGGGTGCGGGCGGCCAGGTCGGCGACGGTGATGTCCTCCTTGACCCGGTAGCTGCTGCCGTAGAGGTCGCGCTGGCTCAGCCCGGTCAGGTAGAGCACCGCCTCGCGCAGCGTCTTGGAGGGCACGGTGCCGGTGTTGATGCACACCCCGCCGAGCATGTCGCGGCGGTCCACGATCGCGACGCGGCGACCCAGCTTCGCCGCGGCGATCGCCGCCTTCTGTCCACTCGGTCCGGAGCCCAGCACCAACAGGTCGTAGTCATACACGAGCGCCAGCCTCGCAGGGTCCGGCAACCCGCGCCAGCGGTGGGGCTCTGCCGGGGGTGGGGCTCCGCGCCGGGGTGGAACGCGGAGCCCCACCGGCTCAGCGGCCCTGCAGGGACCGGACGTTGTCGCCGAACGTCCAGCCCTTCGACCCGTCCCAGTTGACCGACCAGGTCATCAGGCCCTTGAGGCGACCCTGGTAGGTGTTCCACGCCTGGGCCACCAGTGCCGGGCTCATGTGGCCGCCACCGGCACCGACCTGCGCGGGCAGCCCGGGAACCTGCCGGTCCAGCGGTACGCGGATCGTGGTGCCCTGTACGACCATTCCGGCGTCGAGGCAGTTGGTCTGCGCGACGAAACCGGCCACCGTTCCGGCCGGGTACGAGTCACCGGCGCAGCCGTACATCGAGCCGTTGTAGTACTGCATGTTCAGCCACCACAGCCGCCCGTTGTCGGCGTACTTCTTCACGATCGGCAGGTACGCGCCCCAGATCGAGCCGTAGGTGACGCTGCCGCCGGTGACGTACGCGGTCTCCGGCGCCATGGTCAGCCCGAACCCGGCCGGCATCTGGGCCAGCACACCGTCGATGATCCGGATCAGGTTGGCCTGCGAGGGGGAGAGCTGGTTGATGTTCCCGCTGCCGGTCAGGCCGGTCTCGATGTCGATGTCGATGCCGTCGAAGTTGTGCCGCTTGAGGATCGGTACGACGGTGGCGACGAACCGGTCGGCGACCGCGCTGGAGCTGAGGTCGATGCCGGCGGTGGCGCCGCCGATGGACAGCAGCACCGTGAGCCCGGCGGCCTTGGCCTGGCACACCTGCGCCGGGGTGGGGACCTTGACGCCGGCGTCCATGCCGTCCTCCCAGAGCACTGTGCCGTCGGCGCGGATGACCGGGAACGCGGCGGTCACCACGTTGTAGCC
Organism: Micromonospora sp. WMMB482; assembly: GCF_019038635.1. Lineage (NCBI taxonomy): Bacteria > Bacillati > Actinomycetota > Actinomycetes > Micromonosporales > Micromonosporaceae > Micromonospora > Micromonospora sp. WMMB482. Next base: position 5,534,702 of record NZ_JAHOPD010000020.1, read on the forward strand.
GTGCCCGGTGATCCGGGAGTCGGTGATCGGGATCCACCCGAGGCCGGGGTGTACGCCGTTGGCGGCGCCGTCCCAGTTCTCCCAGTAGCCCTGGAGCACCTTGCCGGACGGCCGGGACCGCAGCGCGCAGGTGTCACCGCCCGGCGTCGTCGGGCTCGGGGAGGCGGTCGGCGTCCGCGTGGGGGAGACCGTCGGGGAGGCGGAAGGAGAGGCAGTGGGGGAGGGCGACGGCGGCCGGGTGGTGGGGCTCGGCGACGGCGTGCCGCCGGTGCAGGCGCCGAGGTCGGTCCAGAGCGCCGGTACGGCGGCCGGGGTCCAGCCCGCGCCGGCCGGCGGGGTGTGCGTGACGAGCGCCTGGTAGAGCCGGCCGCCATAGGTGGCCCGGCTGCCGGCGGTCCAGGTGACGCCCTCGGCCCAGGCCGGCGCGTCACAGGCGACGAGCGCGCCGACGGCGCCGGTCGGTGTGGCGGCGGTGGCGGGCAGGGCGGCGGCGGTGGCGGCGAGCAGCGCGACGCCACCGAGCAGAGCGGTCATCCCACGTCCGAGTCGCATGACATACCTCCTCATCGATGCGCCGGAGGCTATCAGTTAACTTTGTTAAATGTAAATGCGGCGTACCCTGTCACCACCCCGCTCAGGGCGAGACGCAGGAACGGACGCCGCCCGCGGGCGGCCGGGAAGGACGGCGGCGGACGTGGACGCCAGACGCACCACGGTGCGTGACATGCGCCGGGCCAACCGGTCGGTCCTACTGACCCGGATCTGGCTGGACGGCCCGCTCAGCCGGCACGAGCTGGGCCAATCCACGGCGCTGAGCCTGGCCAGCGTCAGCAATCTGGTCGGCGAGATGATCAACGAGGGCCTGGTCGAGGAGGCCGGCTCGGTCGAGTCCGACGGCGGCCGCCCCCGCGTGCTGCTGCGCGTCGCGCCCGGCTTCGGCTACCTGGTCGGCGCCGACGTCGGCGAGACCCGGGTCCAGGTGGAGCTGTTCGACCTGAGCATGACCGCGCTGGCCAAGGCGGAGTATCCGATCGCCGCCGCCGAACCCGACCCCGAGGGGGTCGCCGCCCACCTGCGGCACGGCCTCGCCGCGGTCACCGAGCAGGCGGGCGTCGACCCGGCCGCGGTGCTCGGCTTCGGCGTCGCCGTCGCCGGCACCGTCGAGCGCACCGCCGACGCCGTGGTGCACGCCCAGACGCTCGGCTGGGACGGCGTCCCGCTCGGCGCGATGCTGCGCGCCGGCACCGACGTGCCGGTGCACGTGGACAACGGCGCGAAGACGCTCGGCCAGGCAGAGATGTGGTTCGGCGCCGGCCGCGGCGTCCGGCACGCGGTGGTCGCCCTGGTCGGCTCCGGGGTCGGCGCGAGCGTGGTCGCCGACGGCGTCGGCTACCGCGGCGCGCACAGCAGCGCCGGGGAGTGGGGCCACACCACCATCGTGTACGGGGGCCGCCGCTGCCGCTGCGGCAACCTCGGCTGCCTGGAGGCGTACGTCGGCGCCGAGGCGGTGCTGGACCGGTTCCGCCAGGCCAACCGGGGCCGACCGGCGCCGGGCGCGGACGAGGAGACCGCCTTCGGTGAGCTGCTGCGCTCCACCGGCCGTACCGCCACGAAGGTGGTCGACGAGACGGTCGGCTACCTGGGCGCCGGGGTGGCGAACCTGGTGAACCTGTTCAACCCGGAGCGGGTGGTGCTCGGCGGCTGGGCCGGGCTGGCCCTGGGCGACCGGCACCTGCCCGCGATCCGCGAGGCCACCGCGCGGCACGCGCTGCGCCAGCCGTACGCGCAGACCTCGATCGAGCTGTGCCGGCTCGGACCGGACGCGGTCGCGATGGGCGCGGCCACCCTGCCGATGACCCGGCTGCTGCGCGACGGCGGCGTGCTCCGCGACCCGGCCGCCCGCCCGGGCCCGGCGCGGGGGCCGGGCCGCCGTCACTGACCGCCCGGCCCACGCCGCGGCGTCAGCGCTGCCCGCGGACCCGCCGCACGGTGTCCCGGTACCACAGCGCGCTGCGCTTGGGGATGCGGCGCTGCGTGTCGTAGTCGACCCGGACGATGCCGAACCGCTTGTCGTAGCCGTACGCCCACTCGAAGTTGTCCAGCAGCGACCAGGCGAAGTAGCCGCGCACGTCGGCGCCGGCCGCCCGGGCCCGGGCCACCGCCCGCAGGTGCTCGGTGAGGAAGCCGACCCGGTCGTCGTCGGCGACGAACCCCTCGGCGTCCGGCTCGTCGGCGAACGCGGCGCCGTTCTCGGTGATCACCATGGGCGTGCCCGGGTAGTCGCGGTGCAGCCGCACCAGCAGGTCGGTGAAGGACTCCGGGACGATCTCCCAGTCCATCGCGGTACGCGGCAGGTCGCGGCGGACCACCCGGCGTACCGGCCTGCCGTCGTCGTCGCGCTCGCGGCCCTGCTCGTCCACGCCGGAGTGCAGCTGACCGAAGTAGTAGTTGACTCCGAGCACGTCGATCGGGGTGGCGATGACGTCCAGATCACCGTCCTCGACGGGGATCCGCACCCCCTCGGCGGCCAGGTCAGCGACCACGTCCTGCGGGTACTCCCCGCGCAGCACCGGGTCGAGGTAGAGCCGGTTGGCCAGCCCGTCGGCGGCCCGCGCCGCGTCCCGGTCCGCCGCGCTGCCGGTCTCCGGGTCGGCGGTGGACAGGTTCAGCGTCAGGCCCAGCTCGATCGGTGACCGGGCCGCCTCCCGCAGCCGCCGCGTCGCCAGCCCGTGCCCGAGCAGCAGGTGGTGGGCCGCGGCGATGCCGTCGCCCAGGTTCCGCCGGCCCGGGGCGTGGTCGCCGTAGGCGTACCCGAGCATCGCCGAGCACCACGGCTCGTTGAGCGTGGTCCAGGTGCGGACCCGGTCGCCGAGCGCGCCGAGGACCAGCTCCGCGTAGTCGGCGAACCGGTACGCGGTGTCCCGGTTCGGCCAGCCGCCCGCGTCCTCCAGCTCCTGCGGCAGGTCCCAGTGGTACAGCGTCACCCACGGCTCGACGCCCCGGCCGAGCAGTTCGTCCACCAGCCGGTCGTAGAAGGCCAGCCCGGCCACGTTGGCCGGGCCGCGCCCGCCCGGCTGCACCCGCGGCCAGGCCACCGAGAACCGGTACGTGTCCAGTCCCAGGTCCGCGACGAGCGCGACGTCCTGCGGCATCCGGTGGTAGTGGTCGCACGCCACGTCGCCGTGGTCGCCGTTCGCGACAGCGCCCGGCACCCGGCAGAACGTGTCCCAGATGGACGGGGTGCGGCCGTCCTCGGCCACCGCGCCCTCGATCTGGTACGACGACGTCGCCACCCCCCACCGGAAGGTCGGCGGCAGCGTGTCGATCGGGTCCGGACCGGCCACTGGTGACGGGCGGGTGAGGTCGGTGTCCATGGTTCTCCTCGCGGGTAGCGGGTGGTCGTGTCGGGCGGGTCAGCGGGACAGGGGCGCGACGGCCGGGTGCAGCCTGCACGCGACGGCCCGCGCCGGGTCGTCGAGGCGCGGCACACCGAGCACCGGCACCTGCTCGTCGCACCCGTCGAACGCCTTCGGGCAGCGGGGGTGGAACGCGCAGCCGGACGGCATGGCGCGCAGGTCCGGCGGGGAGCCGGGGATGCCGGTCAGCTCGCGGCGCGGCCCGTGCAGCGCCGGGAACGAGTGCAGCAACCCCTCGGTGTACGGGTGCAGCGGCTCCCGGTACAGCCGGGCGGCGGGTGCCTCCTCGACGATCCGGCCGCCGTACATGATCGCGATCCGGTCGGAGAACTCGACGAGCAGCGACAGGTCGTGGGTGATGAACAGCACCGCGAAGCCGAGGCGTTCACGTAGTTCGGCGAGCTGGCCGAGGATCTGCCGCTGCATCACCACGTCCAGCGCGGTGGTCGGCTCGTCCATGATGACCACCTGCGGCTCCAGCGCCAGCGCCATCGCGATCATGACCCGTTGCCGCATGCCGCCGGAGAGCTGGTGCGGGTAGCTGTCCAGCCGGTCGGCGGAGATGCCGACCAGGCGCAGCAGATCCTTGGCGCGGGCCAGCCGGCTCGCCGCCGTGCTGGTGGGTTCGTGCGCCCGGATCACGTCGAGCAACTGGGTGGAGATCTTGTGCACCGGGTTGAGGGAGTTCATCGCGCCCTGGAACACGATCGACGTCTCCGCCCAGCGGAACTCGCGCAGCTTCGCCGGACTGAGCGTGAGCACGTCGACCGGCGGGCCGTCGGCCGGGTGGTAGATCACCTGGCCGCCGCTGACCACGCCGGGCGGGGGCAGCAGCCGGGTCAGCCCGTAGGCGAGGGTGGACTTGCCGCTGCCGCTCTCCCCGGCCAGGCCGAGCACCTCGCCGCGGTGCAGCGTCAGGTCGACGTCGCGGACCGCGCGGACCGCGTCCGCGCCGACGCCGTAGTCGACGCACAGGCCGCGGATCTCCAGCACCTGGTCGCTCATGGGGTCGCGTCCTCTCGGGTGGGGTCCGCCGGCCGCTGCATCGGGACCGGCGCCGGGATCGGCGCGAGCACCGGGGTGAACCCGACGCGCATCGCGACGGTGCGACCGTCGGCGGTACGGATCCGGGTCCGGCCGCCGGTCCGCAGCCGGGGGCTGACGAACTCGTCGATGCCGAAGTTGATCAGCGCCAGCGCGGTGCCGAGCAGCGCGATGGCCAGCCCGGCCGGGACGAACCACCACCAGGCGCCCTGCGCCAGGGCCTGCTGTCCCTGCGCCCAGAACAGGATCGTGCCCCAGTTCCACGACGTCACCGACGAGACGCCGATGAACGCCAGGGTGATCTCCGACATCACCGCGAAGATGACGGTGCCGACGAAGCCGGAGGCGATGATCGCGGTCAGGTTGGGCAGGATCTCGAAGCCGATGATCCGCCAGGTCCGCTCGCCGGTGGCGCGCGCGGCCTCGACGTAGTCGCGGCGCCGCAACGACAGCGTCTGGGCGCGCAGCACCCGGGCGCCCCACGCCCACGACGTGAGGCCGATGACGAGTGCCACGAGCATGTCACTGGCCTGGTCGACCAGGGACGTGATGATGATGATCAGCGGTAGCGCCGGGATCACCAGGAACACGTTCGACACCGCCGACAGGCCCTCGTCGGCCGCGCCGCCCAGGTAGCCGGCGGTCACGCCGATGAGGATGGACAGGATCGTGGCGAGCACGCCGGCGGTCAGGCCCACCACCATCACGCTGCGTGCGCCGACCAGGATCTGGCTGAAGATGTCCTGCCCGAGGTGGGTGGTGCCGAACCAGTGCCGGGTCGAGGGTGCCTGGAGCACGTCGGCGCTGCGCGAGTCCGGGTCGTACGGCGCGATCCACGGCCCGATCACCGCCAGGAGCACGTACACCCCGAGGACGGCGAGGCCGGTCGCGGCCTTGGCGTTGGCGACGAAGCGGAACCGGCGGCGGCGTGCCCGGGCCGACGGCTGCGCCATCGCCTCCTGGCCGGGGACGACCTGCTCGATGCTGGACGGGGAGAGTGTCATCGTTCAGCTCTTTCGGGTCCGCGGGTCGAGGAGCAGGTACGCCACGTCGGCGAGCAGGTTCGCCACCAGCACCGAGATCGTGATGATCAGGAAGATGCCCTGCATCAGCGGGTAGTCCTTCGAGCCGACGGCCTGGAAGAGCTGGAACCCGAGGCCCGGGTACGAGAAGACGATCTCCACGAGCAGCGTGCCGCCGACGATGAAACCGAGCGACAGCGCGAACCCGGACACGTTGGGCAGCAGCGCGTTGCGGGCGGCGTAGCTGAGCGCCACCCGGCGCTCGGACAGCCCCTTGGCGTGCGCCACCGTGATGTAGTCCTCGCTGGCGACGGTGACCATCATGTTGCGCATGCTGAGGATCCAGCCGCTCATCGACGACACCAGGATGGTCGCCGCGGGCAGGATGCTGTGCTGGATCGCGCTCGGGATGAAGTACGCGTCGAACGCCGGCACCAGTCCCGGCTCGTAGCCGCCGGAGGACGGGAAGAAGCTGCCCGGCCCGGCGAACAGCGCGATCGCGACCAGGCCCAGCCAGAAGTACGGGATGGAGGAGAGGAACGTGGTGGCCGGCAGCAGCCCGTCGATCCACGAGCCGCGCCGCCAGCCCGCGCCGACGCCGAGCGCGGTGCCGAGCAGGAAGCTGACGATCGTGGTGACACCGACGAGGCCGACGGTCCACGGCAGGCTGTTCCCGATCACCTCCGACACCGGGGCGGGGAAGAACGTGAACGACAGTCCCAGGTCGCCGCGCAGGAGTTGCCCCCAGTAGGCGACGTACTGCTCCCACAGCGAGCGGTCGGAGTCCAGCCCGAACAGCACCCGCAGGGACACGATCGCGTCGGCGCTGATCCGGCCCTGGTTGCGGGAGATCAGCGACTGAACGGGGTCGCCGGGCACCATCCGCGGGATGAAGAAGTTGAGCGTGATCGCCGCCCAGGCGGTGAACAGGTAGAAGGCCACCCGTTGCAGCAGGAACCTCATCGGGCCGCCTCCGTCCCGGCGTCCTCCGCCTTCGCCGCCTTCTGCGCCGCGACGGTGTCCGGGTCGAACAGCCAGCACGCCGCCCAGTGCCCGGGCGCGTCGTCCACCGGAATCGGCGGCGGCAGGTCGGTGGCGCAGCGCGGCATCGCCGCCGGGCAGCGCGGGTGGAACCGGCAGCCGGCCGGCGGGCGGATCAGGCTCGGCGGCTCGCCGTGGCCCCGCTCGCCGGCCGCCGCGCCGTCGCCGCCCGCGCCGGTGATCCGCTCCGGGTCCGGCGCCGATTCGATCAGCAACCGGGTGTACGGGTGGGCCGGGCGCTGGGTGACCGTCTCGCTGTCGCCGCCCTCGACCATCCGCCCGGCGTACATGACGATCGTCTCGTCGGCGAAGTAGCGGGCCGAGGCGATGTCGTGGGTGATGTACAGGATGGCCAGGTCGAGCCGGTCCTTGAGGTCCTGGAGCAGGTTGAGCACGCCGAGACGGATCGACACGTCGAGCATGGACACCGGCTCGTCGGCGAGCAGCACCTCCGGGTCGGCGCCGAGCGCCCGCGCGATCGCCACCCGCTGGCGCTGCCCGCCGGACAGTTCGTGCGGGAACGCGTCGAGGTAGCGCTCCGGCGGGGTGAGCGCGACCCGCGTCAGCAGGTCGGCGAGCGCCTTCTCCAGCCCGTCCGGCCCGGTGCCGGCGTTGCCGTGGATGCGCAGCGACCGGGTCAGGTGGTAGCGGACCGTGTGCACCGGGTTCAGCGAGGCGAACGGGTCCTGGAGGATCAGCTGCACCCGGCGCACGTACGCCCGGAACCGGCGACCGCCGCGTACCCGGGTCGATGCGCCGTGCAGCCGGATGTCGCCGCCGGTGCGCGGGTAGAGCTGGGCCAGCAGCCGGGCGACTGTGGACTTGCCGGAGCCGGACTCGCCCACGAGCGCCGTCACCCGGCCACGTCGCAGCGCGATCGATACGTCGTCGACGGCGTGCACCACCGCCGGGGTGCGGGAGAGGAGATCACGCAGCCGCCGGCGGACGGGGAAGTGCTTGGTCAGGCCGACGGCCTCCAGCACCACCTCGTCAGCCGGCGCCGGTGCGCTCTCGGTCAACGTCATGCCGCATTCCTGTCTGGGGTTGCCGAAGCGAGGGGCGGGTGCCGCCGGCCCGGCCGGAGGATCGGGCCGGGCCGGCGGCACCGGGTCAGCCGTTGGCGGGCTCGAGGTGCAGCACCACGTCCACCGCGTTGGGCTGGGTGGGCTGGAGCGCGCCGTACGGGTTCGAGTCGTCCGGCCAGCCGGTCCAGTTCTTCGTGCTGTACGCGCCGCCGATGTTGTCCGCGCCGACCGGGATCATCGGCATCTGCTCGACGAAGACCTTCTGGAGGGTGGCCATCGCCGTGGTGCGGGTGGCGTCGTCGGTGGCGTTGGCGTACGACACCAGCGCGTCGGTGGCCTCCTTGCTCTGGAACCGGCCGAAGTTGCCCGCCGGGGAGGCGGTACCGATCGGCTTGAGCACCCGGCCGTCCATGATGGTCCGGTAGATGTCGTACGGCGTGGCGCCGGACTCGGTCCACCGGAACGTGGCGTCGAAGTTGCCCTGCTCGACGTTGCGGAACCAGGCGTCCTGGTTGGCCTTGTCGATGGTGGCCGCGATGCCGATCTTCGCCAGGTTGCCCTTCACGATCTCCAGGCTGGTCTGGTAGTCGGACCAGCCGGCCGGATCGGTGAGCCGGATCGTGACCGGCTTGCCACTCTTGTCCTTCAACGTGGTGCCGTCGAGCGTGTAGCCGGCGCCGGTGAGCAGCGCCTTGGCGCCCTCGACGTCGACCTTGTGCTCCTGGCCCTTGTACTCCGGCGCGATGAACGAGTCACCAGCCGGGCTGGGCAGGCCGGTCACGCTCTTGACCTCGGGGTGGAAGTAGCCGGCCTCGGCGGTGGTGAAGATGTCCGCCCGGTCGATCACCATGTTCATGGCCTTGCGCAGCGCCGGGTCGTCGAACGGCTTCTTCGTGGTGTTCAGGTAGAGGCCGTGGATGCCCAGCACCGGCGGCGCCCACATCTTGTGGTTCTCCTGGTCCTTGGCCACGAACACGGTCTGGTAGTTCGGGATGAAGACGAAGCTCCACTCCGACTCGCCGTTGGCCAGCGCGGTGGTCTGCGCGCTGTTGTCGGTGTAGGACGTGTACCGCAGTTCCTTGACCTTCGGCGCGTCCTGCCAGTAGCCGCTGTCGCGCACGGAGAGCGTCGTGGTCGCCGGGGTGAACGACTTCAGCGTGTACGGGCCGCTGCCGACCGGCTGCTTCACCGGGTCGGCGGCCGGGTCGGAGATCTTCTCCCACAGGTGCTTCGGCACGATCGGCACCCGCCACAGCACCTTCTGCTGGTTGACGAACTGCGGGCTGGCCATCGAGATGGTGACCTCGTTGCCGCTCGCGGTCGCGTCGGTGTACGGCACGCCCTGGTCGTTGAGGGCCGGGAACTTCTTCACCAGGTTGTAGGTGAACGCGACGTCCTCCGCGGTGACCTTCTGCCCGTCGGACCAGGTGGCGTTGTCGCGGACGGTCACCTTGACCGTCTTGTAGTCCGACGACCACTCGGCCTTGGTGGCCAGCCACGGCTTGAACGGCTCGGCCGGCTTGACCGGGTTCCACATCATCAGCGGCTCGTAGATCTGCCACCGGTAGCCGAGCGACGCGGCGGCCGAGGTGGTGAGGAACGGGTTGTTGTTCTCCGCCTGCGGGCCGTTGGGCATGCCGATGTTCAGCACCGTCGCGGCCTGGCCGCTCTTCTTGTTCGCGTTCGGGCTGTCGCCGCAGGCGGCGGCGCCGGTGACCATCGCGCCGGCCAGCGCGAGGGCGAGGAGTTGCCGTCTTCTCATGGAGGTCTCCCTCGGTGGTCCCGCAGTCCTCGGGCGGGATGTGGTGGATGGAGGGTGTGCGGTGGTGCCACCGGCGGGCGGGCCCGCCGGCGTGGTCGCCGGGTGCGGCGGGGTGGGTCAGGTGGCGCGGGCGCCGGTCGGCTCCCGCGCGTGTTCGGCCGGGTCGTTCGTGTTCTCGCCCGCGCCCGTCGAGTCGCGGGCGGTGAAGCCGGTGGGGATGACGGTCGGGGTGTCCGGCAGCGGGGTGCCGGTGAGGTGGCCGATGAGCAGGCTGGCGGCGGCCGTACCCATCTCCCGCAGCGGCTGGCGCACGGAGCTCAGCGGCGGGTGGGTGTGCCCGGCCAGCGGGAGGTCGTCGAACCCGACCACCGCCACGTCCTGCGGGACGCGCCGCCCGGCGTCGCGCAGCGCCTGCAACGCCCCGGCGGCCGACAGGTCGTTGTGGGCGAAGACGGCGTCGAACGGTACGCCGTCGGCGAGCAGCCGCCGTACCGCCGCGCGCCCGCACTCGAAGGTGAAGTCGCCCTCCACCACCCGGTCCGGCTCGACCGGCACGCCCGCGCCGGCGTAGGCGCCGGCGAACCCGGCGAGCCGTTCCCGGGTGCAGCCGAACCGGCGCAGGCCGGTGATGACCAGTGGCCGGCGCCGGCCGAGCGCCAGCAGGTGCGCGGCGGCGGCCCGCGCGCCCGCCTCGTTCGTGGTCCGCACCGACGGGAAGCCGGGCTGGTGACCCCGGTCGTCGATGAGGATGACCGGCAGGCCGCGCCGGTGCAGCTCGGTGATGTAGTCGAGCGTCCCCTCGGGCTCGACCACGAGCAGGCCGTCGAACGACTTGGCCGAGACCTGGGAGGCGAACCGGCGCATCGACTCGTCGCCGTGGGTGCAGGTGAACAGCAGCATGCCGTAGCCGGCGGCCTCGACCACGTCGGCCGCGCCCTGGAGCACTTCGCCCATCCATGGCCAGGTCAGCGCCGGGACCAGCATCCCCACCACCCGGGTACGCCCCCGGGCCAGGCCGACCGCGCGGGCGCTGGGCACGTATCCGAGGTCGCTGATCACGGCGCGGACCCGGTCGGCGGTGCGGACGTGCACCTCGCCCTTGCCGTTGAGCACCCGGGAGACCGTCGTCTTGCTCACCCCGGCGCGGGTGGCGACGTCGGCGATGGTGATCGGCACGTGACGCTCCCGGGTCGCAGGGATGAGCGGGGTGTTTCGGAACCGGTTGCGGAAGCGGTTCCGTGGCAGTCAACCCAAGTGGCGCGGCTCACGTCAATCACAGAGCGATAACGATGCACTGCTAAGTTCGAGCTGTGAAAAAAGCACCCGGGCTGCGACGAGCGCGATCACGGCGGTGAGCAGGGTCGATGCCTTGCTCGGCGTCCGCGGCGGTCTGGAGTGGACGCTCAGGTGCGGGCGTACACGTCGCCTGAGTTGGCCTCGTCCGGCAGCGCGCGCAGGTACGCGGCCACCTCGGCGGCCTGACGCCAGCCCGGCAGCGCGAACTCCATCTCGTCACCGATCGCCACCGTGAACCGGGTGAAGCCGAGCGCGGTGAGCCGGTCCAGGCAGCGCGCCGCCGCCACCCGGGCGATGGTGGTGAACTCGAATGACAACGCCGGCACCGGCCGGCTCAGTCCGGCCAGCACGGCGTCCTCGAAGCCCTCCACGTCGATCTTCACGAACGCCGGCACGCCGTACGCGGCCACGAGCGCGTCGAGGGTGGTGCCCGGCACCTCGATCTGTGCGTCCCAGGTCTCGCCCGCCCAGCCGGGCGCCCCGTCGGCGGCGCGGACGAAGCCGGGGGAGGCGGTGGAGACCGTGGGGTTGGCCGAGTTGACGTGCAGCCGCACCGGTCCGGCGCTATGCCCGCAGGCCGCCTCCACCACCGTCACCGCGCCGTCGCCCGCGTGCATCTCGCGCAGCACCCGGGCGCACAGCGGCTGCGGCTCGACCGCCACCACAGTCGCGCCGAGGCGGCGGAAGCTGCCCAACCGGTCGCCCACGTGCGCGCCGACGTCGAAGACCAGGTCACCGGCGCGGACCAGCGGCGCGTAGAACGCGTCAAGGGCGGCGTCGCGCGCCGGGTCGCCGTGGTAGAAATCCAGCGACCCGCGCAGGCCGGACATCGCCGGATCCGCCTTGAGCGCCTCGATCACCCCGTCCCGCACCCTCCCGACGCTAGTCAGCGCCGCGTTTGTGCGAGCCGTATTCGCATCCTTCCGGCCACTGAGGGTCGGCAGCCACCTATCCTCCTAGGATGCCGTAGGGTGGTGACGGGCGGTTGATCACGGTAAACGGGGAACTGGCCACCGGGGCCGGTCTCGGTCTCGCGGCACCCGGGCCTCATTGCGGCGGCGCGGTTGACGTTCACGCTTCAGGCGGGTGCATCCGGGCTCGCGCTCGGGAGGCCGCGAGATCTTGGTACGAAACGGCCCTCAGAGGGGCCGCTTCCTACCGAGATCTTCATGCCGTCCTGCGTTTCGGGACTCTGGTCCCGGTGGTCGAGATCGTTCGAGTCGTCTTCGGCCGCGAACGTCAAGTCGCCGCGCGACCGTGGTGCGACTGGAACGCCATGGGTGTCTAACAGGGCCGGAGACACCCATGGCGTTCCAGTGGCCGGTGAATCCCCCGTGGCGGGGAGAGGTGGACGGGGCAGGGGAACGGCGGGGCCGGCGGTCGGTCCGTCAGCCGCGCCGACGGTCGGCCCGCGGTGCGCTTACGAGGTCTCGACGACCTCCTGGCCGAGCGGCCACAGCGCCGCCGGGACCAGCTTGAAGTTGGCCACCCCGAACGGGATGCCGATGATCGTCACGCAGAGCGCGACGCCGGCGAGGATGTGCGACAGCGCCAGCCACCAGCCGGCCAGCACCACCCAGAGCACGTTGGCCAGGCCGGAGGGCAGACCGGCGCCCGGCTTGGACACGAGGGTGCGGCCGAACGGCCACAGCGAGTACGAGGCGAGCCGCAGCGAGGCGACGCCGAACGGAATGGTGACGACGAGGACGAAGCAGATCAGGGCGGCGATGCCGTAGCCGAGGGCCAGGACGAAGCCGCCGCCGAAGACGAGCCACAGCAGGTTCAGCAGAAAGCGGATCACCATTCCATGGTCGCTCGCGCCCGCAACCGCGCGGCGCGGGAATGCCGGCGTGACCCGACGTGCCCGACCTGGCCGTGCCGCGTACGGCGAACGCGCTCGTGGGCGGACTCCCGCCCGGACCCAAACGACCGTTAAGCTTCGGGTGTGGGAGTCGAAGAACTGTACCCCGCCGGGCGACTGATCGCGGCCCAGCGCGCCACCGCCGCGGCGGGCCTGGACGCGCTGCTGCTCACCCCGGGTTCCGACCTGCGCTACCTGACCGGCTACGACGCCCGCGAGGGGGAGCGGCTGACCTGCCTGGTCCTGCCCGCCGAGGGTGAGCCGACGCTGATCGTGCCGGTGCTGGAACGGCCGGACGCCGAGGCCGCGCCCGGCGCCGGGTACCGGATCGTCGACCACGCCGACGGCACCGACCCGTGGCCGTTGGTGCGCGCGGCGCTGCCCGGCCCGGTCCGCGCCGTCGGGCTGGCCGACCGGATGTGGGCACAGCAGGTCCTCGCGCTGCGCGACGTGCTGCCCGGCGCGGCCCAGCGGCTCGCCTCCGACGTGCTGCGGGAGATGCGGATCCGCAAGTCGCCGGCCGAGGTGGCGGCGCTGGCCGAGGCGGGCGCCGCGATCGACGCGGTGCACCTGCGGATGGGGGAGTGGCTGCGCCCCGGACGCACCGAGCGGGAGGTCGCCGCCGACCTCGCCGCCGCGATCCGGGCCGCCGGGCACGCCGCCGTCGACTTCGTCATCGTGGCCGCCGGCCCGAACGGCGCGAGCCCGCACCACGGCACCTCGGACCGCCCGATCGGCGCGGGCGAGCCGGTGGTGGTCGACATCGGCGGCACCATGCCGTCGGGCTACCGCTCCGACTGCACCCGCACGTACGTGGCCGGCGGCCCCGCTCCGGCCGAATTCGTGGACTACTACGCGGTGCTGCGGGAGGCGCAGCGCACCGCCGTGGCCGCCGTCGCGCCGGGCGTGACCGCCGAGGCCCTCGACGCGGTCGCCCGCGACGTGATCGGCGCCGCCGGGTTCGGCGACGCCTTCCTGCACCGCACCGGTCACGGCATCGGCCTCGACGGCCACGAGGAGCCGTACGTGGTGACCGGCAACCCCCGGCCGCTTCAGGCCGGCATGGCTTTCTCGGTCGAACCCGGGATCTACCTGGCCGGGCGGCACGGAGCCCGGATCGAGGACATCGTCGTCTGCACGACGGACGGCGGGCAACGGCTCAACACCACCCCCACGGAGCTCATCGCGCTATGAACGTCGACCGGATCCTGCCCACCGACGAGGCCCACGACCTGCTGGACCTCGCCACCGAACTCGCCGACCGGGAGCTGGCCCCGGCCGCCGCCGGTTTCGAGGCCCGCGCCGAGTTCCCCCGGGAGGTGCTGCGCACCCTGGGCCGGGCCGGCCTGCTCGGCCTGCCGTACGCGGAGGAGCACGGCGGCGCCGCCCAGCCGTACGAGGTGTACCTCCAGGTGCTGGAAATCCTCGCCAGCCGGTGGCTGGCAGTGGCCGAGGCGGTCAGCGTGCACACGCTGTCCTGCTACCCGCTGGCCCAGTTCGGCACCGACGAGCAGCGCAAACTGCTGCCGGACATGATCGGCGGGGAGCTGCTCGGGGCGTACTGTCTGTCCGAGCCGCAGGGTGGCTCGGACGCGGCGGCGCTGACCACGCGGGCGGTGCGTGACGGTGACGCGTACGCTGTCACCGGCACCAAGGCGTGGATCACGCACGCCCGGGTGGCCGACTTCTACAACATCTTCTGCCGCACCGGCGGGCCCGGCCCGAAGGGCATCTCCTGCCTGCTGGCCGACCGTGCCACGGCGGGCATCCACCCGCAGGCCGCCGAACGCACCATGGGCCTGCACGCCTCGCCGATCGCGCAGATCGCCTTCGACGACGCCCGGGTGCCGGCGGAGCGGCTGATCGGTGGCGAGGGCGCCGGGTTCACCATCGCGATGTCCGCGCTGGACTCCGGCCGCCTGGGCATCGCCGCGTGCGCGGTGGGCCTGGCCCAGGGAGCGCTGGACTACGCGGTCGGCTACGCCCGGGAGCGCCGCCAGTTCGGCCGCGCGATCATCGACTTCCAGGGGCTCGGGTTCGGCCTGGCCGACGCCGCCACCCAGATCTCCGCCGCGCGGGCGCTCACGCTGGCCGCCGCGCGGCTGCGCGACGCCGGACGCCCGTACTCGATCGAGGCGGCCAAGGCGAAGCTGTTCGCCACGGACGTGGCGATGCGGGTGACCACCGACGCGGTGCAGGTGCTCGGCGGCGCCGGGTACGTCGCCGACCACCCGGTCGAGCGGTACATGCGTGAGGCCAAGGTGCTCCAGATCGTCGAGGGCACCAACCAGATCCAGCGGCTGGTCATCTCCCGCGCGCTGGCGAAGGGCTAGCCTGTCGCGGTGACCTTTCCCCGGATCACCGCGGACCCCGACGTCATGGGGGGTGCGCCCTGCGTGCGGCAGTCGCGCATCCCCGTGGCCACCCTGCTGGCCATGATGGCCGAGGGCATGTCGGTCACGGACATCCTCACCGACCTGCCGTTCCTGGACGAGGAGGACATGGCGGAGGTGCTGAACTACGCCGCGGACGCGGTGCGCGACCGGACGGCGCGCTGAGCGTCACCACGGCGGGCCGGGTGCGGCGTGGGAGCGCTTTTCCGGCTACTGTGCAGCGCGTGGAGGAGATCGACCGTGCCATCGTCGCCGCGCTGACCGGTGACGGTCGGCTGTCGTACACGGATCTGGCCGAGCGGGTGGGCCTGTCGGTGTCGGCCGTGCACCAGCGGGTCCGCCGGCTGGAGCAGCGCGGGGTGATCAAGGGGTACGCCGCGCGGGTGTCGTTCGAGGCGCTGGACCTGCCGCTGACCGCGTTCGTGGCGATCCGGCCGTTCGACCCGTCGCAGCCGGACGACGCGCCGGAGCGGCTGGCGCACCTGCCCGAGATCGACTCGTGTTACTCGGTGGCGGGGGAGGACTTCTATCTCCTGCTGGTGCGGGTGGCCGGTCCGGCCGATCTGGAGCGGGTGCTGCAGGAGATCCGCACCTCCGCGAACGTCACCACGCGCACCACTGTGGTGCTGTCCACGCCGTATGAGAACCGGCCGCCGAAGATCAGTGGCGAGCTGTCCGGTCGGGGGCGTCCCCGTCCGTCGGCGGAGCCGGCAGGTTCCACCGCCTGATCACCCGCCGGCCGTGCTCGTGACCGAGCACGCTGAGCGTGGCGGTGTCCAGCCGCAGGAGCGCGCCGGCCGAGGGCGGCAGCCCGATCCAGCGCGCTCCGAGCACGCGCAGGCTGTGCCCGTGCCCGACGAGCGCGACGTCGCCCTGCTCCAGCAGCGGCGCGACCCGGTCGAGGACACGGTCCAGGCGGGCGCCCACCTGCTCAGGCGACTCCCCGCCGGGGCCGCCGTCGGTCCAGATCGTCCAGCCGGGCCGTTCGGCCTGGATGTCGGCGGTGGTGCGGCCCTCGTACTCGCCGTAGTGCCATTCGGCCAGGTCGGGCTCGATCGCGTCGACGGTGAGCCCGGCCAGGGCGGCGGTGCGGGTGGCGCGCCGCCGGGGACTGGACAACACCCGGGTGAAGCGCCGGCCGGCCAGCAGGGGAGCCAGGGCGCGTGCCTGCCGCTCGCCGTCGGGCGTCAGGTCCAGGTCGGTGTACGAGGTGTGCCGGTGACTCGCGCTCCACGTGGTCTCGCCGTGCCGGATCAGCAGGATCTCGCTCACCGGCCCAGTCAACCATGGCGGCTCGGCACCTGCCCGGCATCCACCTTCAACCTATTGTCCTAGGACGTCTTACGCGATGTACGCCGGGCAACAACGTTTACAGCGACCGGCACCGGCTACGCGGCAAGGGCAAGGCGTAGCCGGACGAGGGAGGGCGACATGAGCTTCACCGACAAGGCGAAGAGCAAGGCCCAGGAGATGAGCGGCATGGCCAAGGAACGCATCGGCAACGTGACCGACAACGAGCGGTTGCGGGCCGAGGGCGCCTCCGAGCAGAGCACGGCGCGCGCCAAGCAGGCCGGGGAGCACGCCAAGCAGGCGGGCCGCGACGTCAAGGACGCCTTCGACAAGTGAGTACGCGCAACGGCGGGCCACCTCATCGCAGAGGTGGCCCGCCGTCGTGTGCCCGGAGCGGCCGGTCAGTCGTCGCGGTGCGCGAGCCACCAGGCCTGGCCGGCCTCGGGCAGCGTGTCGATCGGGTCGTAGTAGGCGTAGCGCTTGTTCAGCGCCTCCAGGTCCGCCGACTCGATCGAGGTGCGGTAGTTCTTGGTCCAGTACGAGATGCCGCGCTCACGGTCGTAGTCGGTGAGCATGTGCACCCAGCGCTTGCCGACGAACGGCACGTCGCAGACGATCCGCGGGGTGGCGTAGCCGGGCAGGTAGCCCATGATGTCGTGCTGGAGCTGCTGGGCGTGCCAGACCGGGACGCGCCAGTGCTCGGCGTTGGGGATCATGTCGCACATGTAGAAGTAGTACGGCAGGATGCCCGCCTCGCCCTGGAGCGCGAAGCAGAGGTCGAGCAGGTCGGCGTTGGTGGCGTTGACGCCGCGCATGAGCACGCCCTGGTTGCGGACGTCGCGGACGCCGACGTCGAGTGCGGTCTGGGCGGCCTTGGCGACCAGCGGGGTCAGTGACTGGGCGTGGTTGACGTGGGTGTGGATGGCGAGATTGACGCCGCGGCGGGCGGCGGTGCGGGCGACCCGTTCGAGGCCCTCGACCACGTCGGGCTGGAGCCAGTGCTGGGGCAGGCCCATGAGCGCCTTGGTGGCGAGCCGGATGTCGCGGATCGTCTCGATCTCCAGCAGGCGCATCAGGTACGACTCGAGGTTGCGCCACGGCACGTTGGCGACGTCGCCGCCGGAGACGACCACGTCGCGTACGCCGGGGTGGGCCTTGAGGTAGGTGATGTGGGCGTCGTAGCGGTCGACGGGCTTGAGGGTGAGTTTGAGCTTGTCGACGGCGGGGGTGGAGTTGCCGACGAGGTCCATGCGGGTGCAGTGGCCGCAGTACTGCGGGCAGGTGGAGAGCAGCTCGGCGAGGACCTTGGTGGGGTAGCGGTGGGTGAGGCCCTCGGCGACCCACATGTCGTGTTCGTGGAGGCTGTCGCGGCTGGCGTACGGGTGTGACGGCCAGTCGGTGCGCCGGTCGGAGGCGACCGGGATCATGTAGCGGCGGATCGGGTCGGCGAGCAGCGCCTCGGTGCTCATCGACTCAAACGGCACCATGGTGTTGAGCATCTGCGGCGGCACCAGCATGGACATGGTGGCCAGGGCCTTCTGGTCGGCCTCCAGGTCGGCGTAGAAGGTCTCGTCGACGGTGTCGCCGAGGACGGCGCGCAGCTGCTTGATGTTCTTGACGCAGTTGACCCGTTGCCACTGGGCGCTCTCCCACTGGTCGCGGGTGATGTGGCGCCAGCCGGGGAAGCGGGTCCAGTCGGGTTCGACGAGGGGCGCGCGGCGGTATTCGTAGGGCTGTCCGGCGGCCGGGACGGTGGTCTGCGTGTGGCGGGGCGTCGGGATGGTCTCCACCGGTTGGGTCTGGGTCACGGCCCCTCCTCGTCAGCGTGCGGGTTGATCAACGGATGCGTAGGCTACTGGAAAATCTGCGGTGAAGAAATTAGTCTGCCGGAAGTTTTCCCGCGACGCGACCCCTGGCCGGGGGTTCGGGCGGCTGGACATAGGGGGTCGGCGTGACGTCACCGGTGGGTCTGCACCGAGTCGTGGAACCGGCGGGGGTGCTCCCGCAGGCGGCCTGGCGGCTGGATCCGGACCCGCGGATCGCGGCGAACGAGGTGCGGATCCGGGTCGAGCGGCTGAACCTGGACGCGGCGAGTTTCCGGCAACTCGCGGAGAAGCACGGCGGGGACGGGGACAAGGTCCGCGCCGAGGTGCTGGAGATCGTGTCGGCCCGGGGGAAGATGCAGAACCCGGTGACCGGTTCGGGCGGCATGCTGATCGGCACGGTCGAGGAGGCGGGCCGCCGCTCGCCGCTGGGGCTGAAGCCGGGCGACCGGGTGGCGACGCTCGTGTCGCTGACGCTGACGCCGCTGACGATCCTCGACGGGCTGGCCCGCTGGGACGGGCGCAGCGAGCAGGTGCCGTGTGACGGGTACGCGATCCTGTTCGCCCGGTCGATCGCGGCGGTGCTGCCGCCGGACCTGCACCCCGAGTTGTCGCTCGCGGTGCTGGACGTGTGCGGGGCGCCGGCGTTGACGGCGCGGGTGGTGGCCGAGCAGGTGGCGCGGCGCTCGCGTGAGGGTGATCCGCGTCCGGTGTCGGTGGCGGTGATCGGCGGGGCGGGCAAGAGCGGGTCGTTGTCGCTGGCGGCGGCGCGGCGGGCGGGCGCCGCCCGTACCGTCGGGGTGGTTCCGGTGGCCGCGGAGCGGGACGCGCTGACGGCGGCCGGGCTGACCGACGTGGTGGCGCTGGCTGATGCGCGGGATCCGGTGGGGCTGTCGACGGCGGTGACGACGGCGCTGGGTGTGCCGGCGGACGTGACTGTGGTGTGCGTGGACGTGCCGGGGTGTGAGCACGGCGCGGTGCTGGCCACGGCGGACGGCGGTACGGTGATCTTCTTCTCGATGGCGACGAGCTTCGCGGCGGCGGCGCTGGGCGCGGAGGGCCTGGCGGCGGATGTGACGATGCTGGTGGGCAACGGGTACGTGCCGGGGCACGCGGCGCTGGCGTTGGATCTGTTGCGTGCCGAGCCGGGGGTGCGCGGTCTGTTCGAGGCGCGTCTGGCGGCAGACTGAGACCATGACGAACCCCTCGACGCTGTATCGCGGTGGAGTGCTGCACTGTCCGGCCGACCCGAGCGCGACGGCGCTGCTGGTGCGGGACGGGCGGATCGCCTGGTTGGGTACGGACGCGGATGCGCCGTCGGCGGACCGGGTGGTGGAGCTGGGCGGTGCGCTGGTGACGCCGGCGTTCGTGGACGCGCATGTGCACGCGACTGATACCGGGTTGGCGTTGTCGGGGCTGGATCTGTCGGCGGTGCGGTCGTCGGGTGAGCTGCTGGACGCGGTGTCGGCGTTCGCGGCGGGCCTGCCGGGTGACGCGGTGGTGCTGGGGCACGGCTGGGACGAGTCGGCGTGGGCGGACGCGGCGCTGCCGGATGCGGCGGAGCTGGACCGGGCGGCCGGTGGGCGGCGGGTGTATCTGTCGCAGGCGTCGATCCATTCGGCGCTGGTGTCGGGGGCGTTGCTGGCGGCTTGCCCGGAGGTGGTGGCGGCGGCCGGGTACGACGCGTCGGGGTGGCTGCGGCGGGACGCGCATCACGTGGTGCGGGCGGCGGCGTTCGGGTCGGTGTCGCGGGCGCAGCGGGTGGCGGCGCAGCGGCGGGCCCTGGAACACGCGGCGTCGCTGGGTGTCGCGGCGGTGCACGAGTGCGGTGGTCCGGACATCTCCGACGAGGAGGACTTCACCGGGCTGCTGGCGATCTCGGGGGCCGGGGTGCCGGAGGTGTACGGGTACTGGGGTGAGCTGCTGGGTGCGGCGAAGGCCCGGGATCTGGGTGCGGTGGGCGCGGGTGGTGACCTGTTCGCCGACGGGGCGCTGGGGTCGCGGACGGCGCACGTGTCGGCGGCGTACCTGGACGGTGAGGCGGGGGCGTGCGGGCACGGGTACGTGTCGGCGGAGCAGGTGCGTGATCATCTGCTTGATTGCGCGGCGCACGGGTTGCAGGGCGGGTTCCACGCGATCGGGGACGCGGCGATCGGGACGGTGCTTGCGGGGTTCGGGCTGGCGGCGCGGTCGGTGGGTGTGGACCGGTTGCGGGCGGCCCGGCACCGGGTGGAGCACGCGGAGATCATGAGTAAGGCGTTGATCGCCGGGTTCGTGGAGTACGGGATCGTGGCGTCGATGCAGCCGGCGTTCGACAGGTTGTGGGGCGGTGCGGGTCGGATGTACGAGTCGCGGCTGGGGTTGGCCCGGTCGCTGGAGTCGAATCCGATGGGTGCGATGCACGGGGTCGGTGTGGCGTTGGCGTTCGGGTCGGACTCGCCGGTGACGCCGGTTGATCCGTGGGGTTCGGTGCGGGCGGCGGCGGCGCATCACAACCCGGCGCAGCGGATGAGTGTGCGGGCGGCGTTCGCGGCGCACACGCGCGGCGGGTGGCGGGCGGTGCACCTGGACAACGAGGGTGTGCTGGCGTTGGGGGCGCCGGCGACGTTCGCGGTGTGGGACACCCCGGCGGGCGTGGAGCGGGGGCTGCCGGTGGTGCTGGCGGAGGATCCGGAGTTGCGGGGCGCGGACGATCCGACGCCGTTGCCGGTGTGCCGGGCCACTGTGTTGCGCGGTGACGTGATCTATCAGGAAGGGTCTTCGTGACAGGGAAGCTTGGGCTGGATCCGGCGCTGGTGGCGCGGGCGCGGGAGTTGGCGCGCCGGGCCGGGCAGCCGGTGGTGGATCTGGCGCGCAGCCACACCACGGTGTCGGTGGAGCGGGCGGTGCTGCGGCTGGCCGGGGTGACCGGCGCGGACCCGGACGGTATTCCGTGGGTGAACCGGCTGGTGGACGCGGTGGTCGCGGACGTGGGGCTGGGGCACGGGGTGGCGGCGCCGGTGTTCGACGCGCTTGCGCGTGAGGGCATCGCGGATGTGACGTTGCTGGCGCAGAAGGCGGCGGCGGGGTCGGTGCGGTTCGCGCAGCCGTCGGGGAAGGCGGCGACGGCGGCTCGGCGGGCGTCGCGTAGGGCGGTGGCGGCGGGCGTGCGGGCGATCGACCGGCGGCGCGCGGAGCGGGACCGCCTCGTCAAGCGGTTCGGGGATCCGGAGCGGCGGCCGTGGATCTACCTGATCGTGGCGACCGGTGACATCTACGAGGACATTCCGCAGGCGCAGGCGGCGGCGCGGGCCGGCGCTGACGTGATCGCGGTGATCCGGTCGACGGGGCAGTCGTTGCTGGACTACGTGCCGGAGGGGGCGACGCGGGAGGGGTTCGCGGGCACGTACGCGACGCAGGAGAACTTCCGGTTGATGCGGGCGGCGCTGGACGAGACGTCGCGGGAGCTGGGCCGGTACGTGCGGTTGACGAACTACGCGTCGGGTCTGTGCATGCCGGAGATGGCGACGCTGGCCGGGTTGGAGCGTCTGGACATGATGCTCAACGACTCGATGTACGGGATTCTGTTCCGCGACATCAACCCGATCCGTACGTTCGTGGACCAGCGGTTCTCGCGGCAGGTACACGCGCGGGCGGGCATCATCATCAACACCGGTGAGGACAACTACCTGACCACCGCGGATGCGGTGGACGAGGCGCACACGGTGACGGTGTCGCAGCTGCTCAACGAGTTCTTCGCGCACGAGGCGGGGCTGGCGGACTGGCAGTTGGGGCTGGGGCACGCGTTCGAGATCAACCCGGATGTGCCGGAGTCGTTCCGGTTGGAGCTGGCGCACGCGTTGCTGGCGCGGGAGTTGTTCCCGGACGCGCCGTTGAAGTGGATGCCGCCGACGAAGCACATGACCGGGGACGTGTTCCGGGGGAATCTGCTGGACGGGTTCTTCAACCTGGTGGGCACGATGACCGGGCAGGGGATTCTGCTGGTGGGGATGATGACCGAGGCGGTGGTGACGCCGTGGCTGTCGGACCGGGACATCGCCCTGCAGAACGTGCGGTACGTGCTGGGCGCGGCGGGCGGGTTGCACGAGGACTTCGTGCCGGCGCCGGGCGGGTTCATCCAGCAGCGGGCGCACCGGGTGCTCGGTGAGGCGGTGGATCTGCTGGAGCGCATCGGGGACCAGTCGTTGCTGACGGCGATCGCCGAGGGCACGTTCGGGATCATGAAGCGGCCGGCGGACCGGGGCAAGGGTCTGTCCGGGGTGGCGCGGCACGAGGCGGACTACTACAACCCGGCCACGGAGATCCTGGAGCAGCCCTCATGAGTGAGAAGACGGTCGTGCGGCCGTACGGGGACACCACCGGTGACGGCATGGTGCAGGTGTCGTTCACGTTGCCGGTGCCGCACGACAAGCGGGCCGAGGGCGCGGCGGTGCAGCTCGCCAACCGGATGGGCATGGACCCGGCGATGCTGGTGCACGCCAAGCCGATCGGTGACGGGTTCACGTTCTTCGTGGTGTACGGGCGGGTGAACCACCTGGTGGACCTGTCGAAGGTGCAGGTGGTGGAGCGTGACTATCCGCTGCTGTCGGCCAAGGAGGTCAACGCGGTGGTGAAGCGGCAGTTGCGCCGCAAGCTGTCGGTGGTGGGCGCGTGCATCGGCACCGACGCGCACACGGTGGGCATCGACGCGATCCTCAACGTCAAGGGCATCGCCGGGGAGAAGGGCTTGGAGTACTACCGGGAGCTGAAGGTGACGAACCTGGGCGCGCAGGTGAGCGTACCGGAGCTGGTCGAGGCGGCCCGGCGGGAACGCGCCGACGCGGTGCTGGTGTCGCAGGTGGTGACGCAGCGCGACGCGCACCTGCACAACACGCGGGAGATGTCGGCGGCGTTCCGGGAGGCGATGCCGGCCGGACGCCGGCCGCTGCTGATCGTCGGCGGGCCGCGGTTCGACGAGACGATGACCGGCGAGCTGGGCGTGGACCGGATCTTCGGCCGTGGCACCACTCCGGGTGAGGTCGCCAGTTACCTCGTGCATGCCCTGATCACCTCCAGGAAGGCGAACACCTGATGAGCGATCCGCGTGTCGGTCTGACAGTCACCCACCGCCGGTATGTGCCTTACTCCCACGCCCACTATGCGGGGAACCTGGTCGACGGGGCGTACGCGCTGGGGTTGTTCGGTGACGTGGCCACCGAGGTGTGCATCCGCACCGACGGCGACGAGGGGTTGTTCGCCTCGTACGCCGATGTGCAGTTCCGGGCGCCGATGAAGGCGGGTGACGTGCTGGAGGTGACGGCGACGGTGACCCGGGTGGGCACCCGCAGCCGCACGATCGACTTCGCCGCGACCGTGGTGTGCCGGGGCCGCCCGGACCGGGGCGAGTCGGCCGCCGAGGTGCTCGACGAGCCGATCGTGGCGGTCACCGCGACCGGCACGGTGGTCGTGCCCCCGTCGGCGTGAGTGGACAGCCGGGCGTGAGCGCGAGCGCCGTCGTCTGCGCCGACGTCGGGTCGACGTACACGAAGGCCGCGGTGGTGGACCTCGACGGCGGCCGGCTGGTCGCGGCGGCGTCGGCGCCCACCACGGTGGGCACCGATGTGCTGCACGGCCTGGACGCCGCGGTCGGCGCGGCCGTCGCGTCGGCCGGGGTCGCTGAGGTGCCCTGGTACGTGTGTTCGTCGGCCGGGGGTGGGCTGCGCCTGGCGGTGATCGGGTACGAGCCGCTGGTGACGGCTCAGGCGGGCCGGCGGGTCGGTCTGTCGGCGGGCGCGAACGTGGTGCACGTGGCGGCGGGGCGGCTCGGTGGGGCGGACGTGGCGGCGTTGCGGGCGGCCCGCCCGGACGTGGTGCTGCTGGTGGGCGGCACCGACGGCGGTGACGCCGAGACGGTGACGCACAACGCGACGCGGCTGGCGAAGGCCCGGTTCCGGGTGCCGGTGGTCCTCGCGGGCAACGCCGGCGTGCGCGACGACCTGCACGCGCTGCTGGCGGGCGCGGGGGTGCCGGTGACGGTGGCGGACAACGTGCTGCCCCGCATCGGGGTGCTGGAGCCGGCGTCGGCGCGGGCGGCGATCCGGGAGGTGTTCCTGCGGCACGTCATCGGCGGCAAGAAGCTGTCCCGGGGTGCCCGGTTCGCATGGCTGGTCCGTGCCGCCACCCCGGACGCGGTGCTGACCGGCGTGGAGGTTCTCGCCGGCACGCTCGGTGGTGACCTGGCGGTGGTGGACGTGGGTGGGGCGACCACCGACGTGTACTCGGTGCTCACCCCCGACGAGCGCGACAGCGGCCCCAGTCAGGAGGTCGCCGGGACGCTGTGGCGGGCCCGCACCGTCGAGGGTGACTTGGGCATGCGGTGGAGCGCGCCGGGTGTGGTGCGCGCCGCGGCCGAGGAGCGGCTGCTCGACCCGGCCGAGGAGGCGGAGCTGGCGGCCGCGGCGGCGGTGCGGGCCGCCGATCCGGGGTTCCTGCCCGCCGGTGACGGCGAGCGGGCCGTGGACCGGCGCATCGCGGCCCTCGCCGCGACTGTGGCGTTGCGGCGGCACGCGCGGGGCGCGGCGACGGGGGAGCGGGCCGGTCGGGACCTGCGGGAGGTGAAGTTGCTCGTCGGCTCCGGTGGGGTGCTGCGGCACGCCGACCCGGGTGACGCGGCGGCGGTGCTCGATGCGGTGCTCACCGATTTCGCCGGCGGGTGGGCGTTGCCGCGGGCGGCCCGGCCGGTCGTCGACGTGGACTACGTGCTGGCCGCCGCGGGGCTGCTCGCGCAGGAGCATCCGGGTGCGGCGACGGCGATGCTGCGGCACCACCTCGGCGCCTGAGTCGGGTCGTGGACCGGGCGCGGAAATCGAGACGCGCCGACGCGACACGCCGTGTCGCAACACACGACAGGCCCGGGTGGGTTGACAGCGGCGGGGGTCTACGCCGTACCGTCTTTGAGTCCTACCACGGGAAGCGGCTGTTGTTCGCTTCGTCCCTTCGTCCGCTGGCCGAGCGACCGGAAGGTTGCGGCGGCCAGGTCCAGCGGGCGGGGGTCGGCGGGGCGGCGCGAACCGGCCGCGGTTACCGGTGTACGGGCAGGGTGAGAGGCACGGCCAGTAGACAACGGCCAGGCGGGGGCAGCCAGTCCACGTCGGGTCGGTCCGAAGGTCGGCGCCGATCGTCTTCGCCCCACCGGCCGGGAAGGGCCTGGGAGCATCGGGGCGCGGCTTCGGCCGCGCCCCGATTTCATCCCCCCGATCTCCCCCGTCAGCGGCCGAGCCGCCGGTAACGGCGCACCGCCGCCGGGGCGGCGACCGCGATCAGCGCCAGCGGCCAGGCGACCGCCAGTTCCAGCGCGTGCCGGGCCGGCCACGAGTCCCCGCCCAGGCCCGGGTTGCCGAACAGGTCCCGGGCCGCCGCCACCGTCGCCGACAGCGGGTTCCACGCGGCGATCGCGCCCAGCCAGTCCGGCATCAGCTCCGGCGCGACGAACACGTTGGACAGGGCGGTCAGCGGGAACGCCAGCGGGAACACCACCACCGCGACCGTGTCCGGGTTCGGCACGAGCAGCCCGAACAGGATGCCCACCCAGGTCATCGCGACGCGCAGCAGCAGGATCAGCGCCACCGCCGCCAGCGCCGGGCCGACGCCCTCGCGCCACTGCCAGCCCACCAGCAGCCCGCACACCACCAGCGTGGTCATCTCCAGGCAGGCCCGTACCAGGTCGGCGGCGGCGCGGCCGGACAGCAACGCCGGCCGGGCCATCGGCAGGGACCGGAACCGGTCCACCACGCCCCGGCCGGCGTCCACCGCGACCGCCGACGCGGTCGCGCCGAGGCCGTAGAGCATCGTCATGACGAACACACCCGGCAGCAGGAACTCCCGGTAGCTGCCGTCGCCCGGCACCGTCATGCCGCTGCCGAACACGTAGCCGAACACCAGCACGAACATGATCGGCAGGCTGAAGTAGAGGATGATCTCCTCCGGGGCGCGGACCACGTGCCGCATGTTCCGCCCGGCCATCAGCCACCCGTCGGTCAGCGCCCTCACGACGACACCCCCACCCGCTGCGCGCCGGCGTGACCGCCGCCGGTGAGCCGCAGGAACGCCTCGTCCAGCGTCGGGCGGCGCACCAGGACGTCCTCCACCGCGACTCCGGCGTCGTCGAGGGCCCGCAGCACGGCGGTGAGCACGACGATCCGGTCGGCCACCGGCGCGTCCACCCGGCGCAGTTCGGGGTCCACGGTCGCGGTCGCGGCGGTGGCGCGTTCCACCACCGCCGCCGCGGCGGGCAGGTCCGCCGCGTCGCGGACCACCAGTTCCAGCCGGTCGGCGCCGATGCGGGCCTTCAACCGGTCCGGGGTGCCCTCGGCCACGACCCGGCCGGTGTCGATGACGCACACCCGGTCGGCGAGGTGGTCGGCCTCCTGCAGGTACTGGGTGGTCAGCAGCACCGTGGTGCCGTCGGCGACCAGTTCCCGCACCGCCGTCCACAGGCCGTTGCGGCTGCGCGGGTCCAGGCCGGTGGTCGGCTCGTCGAGGAACAGCACCCGCGGCGGCACCACCAGGCTTGCCGCCAGGTCCAGGCGGCGGCGCATCCCGCCGGAGTAGCCGCCGGCCGACCGGTCCGCGGCCTCGGTCAGGCCGAACCGGTCCAGCAGTTCCTCGGCGCGGCGGCGGGCCCGGCGCGCGGACAGCCGTCGCAGCCGGCCGAACAGCACCAGGTTCTGCCGCCCGCTGAGCACCTCGTCGACCGCCGCGTACTGGCCGGTCAGGCTGATCGCGGCACGCACCCGGTCCGGGTCGGCGGCGACGTCGTACCCGGCCACCCTGGCCCGGCCGGCGTCGAAACGCAGCAGCGTGGTGAGGATCCGCACCGCGGTGGTCTTGCCCGCCCCGTTGGGGCCGAGCACCCCGTACACGGTGCCGGCCGGCACGGCCAGGTCGAAGCCGTCCAGGGCGGTGGTGCGTCCGTACGTCTTCCGTATCCCGTCGGCCAGCACGGCCGTCGTGTCGTCGCTCATGGCCGTCAGCGTCACCGGTGGCGCTGACCGGGCGCGTACCGCGCGCGCACCGCGGGGCGCCGCGCCGGTCAGCGGCCGTCGACCAGCGCCAGCGCCCGCTGCCGGGGCAGGTCCGCGCCCCGGGCGTACGCGGTGGCGAACGCCGCCTCGCCCAGGTGTTCCCGCAGCGTGGCCGCGGTGGGTGTGCCGGCCGGGGCGTCGGCCGCGCCGGTGCCGGCCAGCAGCGCCGCCGCCGCGCCGAGCAGACGGGCCGCCGACTCGTGATCGCCGTCACGCAGCAGCGGCCCGGCCAGCCCGTCGGCCGCCGCGGCCACCACCGGCGCGTCCCACGCCCCGATGCCGGCGGTGAGGACCTGCCGGTAGCAGGCGTGGGCCCGCGCGGTGTCGCCGGCGGCGTCGGCGAGCTGCCCGAGCGTCACCAGCGCCGCCAGCCGCACCACCTCGGCGCCGAACCAGCCCGACGGGCATTCCGCAATCGCCCGCTCGCACAGCTCCCGCGCCCGCTGCGGGTCGCCGTCACGGCGGGCGATCTCGCCGAGCCCCAGGTACGCGGCGGCGACCAGCTCCGGCGCGCCGGCCGGACCGGCGATGCGCCGCACCCGCCGGAAGTCCTCGGCCGCGCCGGCCAGGTCACCGGCGGCGAGCCGCCCGTCGGCGCGGGTACGCAACAGCTCCGCCAGGTCCAGTGTGGAGCCGAGCTGCTCGGCCAGGTCCAGCGCCTCCGCCATCGGCGCGGCCGCGGACGCGACGTCACCGGCGCGGTAGGCGGCCTCGGCGCGGGTGGACAGCGTCACGATCATGCCCCAGCGGTCGTCGAGGGCCCGGAAACCGGCCAGCGCGGCGTCCAAATCGGTGCGGGCCTGGGCGTGACGGTTGTGCAGCAGACTGACCATCGCGGTGCCGAGCAGGCCCAGTGCCCGGCTCCACGGGTCGGCGCCGAGCAGCCGGTCCCGGACGGCCTGTTCGTGCAGCGCCGCCGCGTCCTCCGGAGACGGGGGGCCGCTGGCCATGCCGGACAGGTACAGCAGGAACGGATGCCGGGGCGGCCGGGCCAGGGTCCACAGGATCCGGGCCGCGGCGTCGACCTCGCTGCGGTCGCCGCCACCGGCGAGCGTGGCGACCAACAGAGCCAGCGCGTACTCCTCGGCCAGGCCGTCGGGCGCGCCGTCGAGCCGGTCGACCAGCCGCCGGGCCAGGGCCGCGCCCTCCCCGCGCAGGCCCCGCAGCCACCAGTAGAACGCCAGCGCCGCGACCAGCCGCAACCCGATGCCGGTGTCCGTGTGCCGCAGCGCCGCGTGCAGGTCGTCGCGGGCGGCGTCCAGGCGGCGCAGCCACCGGTCCTGGCCGCCGCCGCGCAGCGCCGCGTCGCCCGTGAGCGCCAGGTCCAGGAAGTACGCGGCGTGCGCGTCGCGCACCCGCCCCGTCTCGCCGCCCTCGGCCAGCCGGGCGGATGCGAACTCGCGGATCGTCTCCAGCATCCGGTAGCGCCCGCCGGTGGCCTCCACCAGCGACTTGTCCACCAGGCCGGTGAGCACGTCCAGGACGTCACCGGCGTCCGGCGCGCACACCGCCTGCACGGCGGCCAGGTCGGCGGCGCCGGCGAACACGCTCATCCGGGCGGCCAGCCGCCGCTCCGGCTCGTCGAGCAGATCCCAGCTCCACCCCACCACCGCCTCCAGCGTGCGGTGCCGGGGCGCCGCGGTGCGGTCACCGCGGCGCAGCAGCCGGAACCGGTCGTCCAGACGCGCCGCGACCTGCGTCACCGGTAGGGCCCGCAGCCGCGCCGCGGCCAGCTCCAGGGCCAGCGGCAGCCCGTCGAGGGTACGGCAGATCCGCAGCACCGCCGGGGTGGTGACGGCGTCGAGGGTGAACCCGGGCGACACGTCGGCGGCGCGGTCGGTGAACAGCCGCACCGCCGGGTACGCGGCTGCCGTCTCCGGTGCGGCCGGCCCGTCCGGGGCGGGCAGCCCGCCGACCGGGCACAGCGCCTCGCCGGTGAGGCCCAGCGGCTCCCGGCTGGTGGCGAGCACCCGCAGCCCGGGGGCGGCGGCGAGCAGCCGGCCGGTCAGCCGGGCCGCGTCGTCGATCACGTGCTCGCAGTTGTCCAGCACCAGCAGCAGCCGCCGGTCGGCCAGCGCGGCCACCAGCCGGTCGGTCAGGTCGGCCGGGCCGCCGGGGGTGCGCAGGCCCGCGTCGCGCAGGTCCAGCGCGGCCAGCACGGCCGGCGCGACCGGCGCCCCGGGCGCGACAGCGGCCAGCTCCACCAGGCACACCGGCCCGTCGTGGCCGGACGCGACGGTGGTGGCCAGCCGGGTCTTGCCGGCGCCGCCGGGGCCGTGCAGGGTGACCAGTCGCGCCGCGCCGAGCAGGTCGTGCACGCGCCGCAGTTCCGGTTCCCGGCCGACGAAACTGGTCAGCGGGCTGGGTAGCCGGGCGGGCGGCGCGGCGTCGTCGCGCAGCAGCGCCGTGTGCAGCGCGACCAGCTCCGCCGTCGGGTCGGTGCCCAGTTCCTCGGCCAGGACCCGGCGGGCGTCGGCGTAGGCGGCGAGGGCCTCGGCGCGGCGGCCGGCACTGTGCAGGGCACGCATCAGCAGCCCGTGCAGCCGTTCCCGCAGGGGATGCGCGGCCACCAGGTCGCGTAGCTCGGCGATCAGCGGTGCGCCGGCCGGTGCCAGTGCCAGTTCCGCCTCGACCCGGTCCTCGACCGCGGCCAGGCGCGCCTGGCGCAGCCGTGCCGCCTCGGCGTCGGCGAACGGCGCGTCCGTCACGTCCGCGAGGGGTTCACCGCGCCACAGGCCGAGCGCGTCGCGCAGCAACGCCGCCGCGCCGGCCGGATCACCGGCGGCGAGCGCCGCCCGCCCGGCAGCGGCCAGCCCGGTGAACCGGTGCACGTCCACCCGCTGGGGGTCGACGGCCAGCCGGTAGCCGGCCGGGCCGAACTCGACGGGCGCGCCCGGCAGCAGCCGCCGCAGCCGCGACACCTGCGACTGGAGCGCGTTCGCGGCCTGCTCGGGTGGCCGGTCGCCGTACACGCCGTCGACGAGGCGCTGCGGCGCCACGGTGCGGCCGGCGTCGAGCAGCAGCAGCACCAGCAGCGCGCGTAGCCGCCCGCCGGCGACGGGCAGCACGCTGCCGTCGGCCGCGTACGCCTGGGTCTCGCCGAGCACACCGAACCGCATGCGCCCGATTGTCGCCTGTCCCCGCCGCGCCGGTGGCACGCCCCACACCGGTTCGGCCGCCCGCCGGTACGGGCGGGTAGCCTTCGGCCCGTGATCGTGGGGAGAAGCCGGTGACGACGCTGGACCGGGAACAGCCGCGTGCCACCGACGGGGCACCCGGTGACGGCGCCGCGCGTCCCCTGCCGCTGGTGCTGGCCGTGCCGGCCGCCGTGCTGGCCGGGGTGGCGCTGCTGCTGGCCTTCCCGCCGTACGGGTGGTGGCCGCTGGCGCCGGTCGGGGTGGCGTTGCTGGCCGCCGCGGTGCACCGGCGGCGGCTGCGCGCCGGCGCCGGGCTGGGCTTCCTGACCGGGCTGGCGTTGTTCGCGCCGCTGCTGGAGTGGACGAATCTGCACACCGGCTACCTGCCGTGGGCGTTGCTGTCGCTGCTCCAGGCCGCCTACCTGGCGCTGCTGGGCGCCGCGACCGCCTGGGTGTCGCCGCTGGCCGACCGGCACCGGGCGGCGTGGCCGCTGCTGACCGGTGTGCTGTGGGTGGGGCAGGAGGCGCTGCGTGACCGCACCCCGTTCGGCGGGTTCCCGTGGGGGCGGCTGGCGTTCAGCCAGGACACCTCGCCGCTGCTGAAGCTGGCCGCGCTCGGCGGCGCCCCGCTGGTCACGTTCGCCGCCGCGGTCGCCGGCGGGCTCCTGGTGACCGCCGCGTGGCGGGACTGGCGGCACACGCCCGGGCAGTGGCGGCCGGTCGCCGGGCTCACCGCCGCGCTGGTGGCGCTGCTCGCCGCCGGCACGGCCGTGCCGGCCGGGGTACGCGGCCCGGGCGACACCGTCACCGTGGCCATCGTGCAGGGCAACGTGCCGCGCCTCGGGCTGGACTTCAACGCGCAGCGGCAGGCGGTGCTGGACAACCACGTCGACGCGACGCTGGACCTGGCGCGGCGGGTCGCCGAGGGCGGGCAGGCACGTCCCGACGTGGTGGTGTGGCCGGAGAACTCCAGCGACATCGACCCGCTGCGCAACCCGGGCGCGGGGGAGCGGATCTCCCAGGCGGCCGACGCGATCGGCGCGCCGATCCTGGTCGGCGCGGTGCTGGTCGGGCCCGGCCGGGGTGAGGTGCGCAACGCGGGGCTGCTGTGGCGGCCGGGGACCGGCCCGGATCTGGACCAGGTGTACACGAAACGGCATCCGGTGCCGTTCGCCGAGTACGTGCCGCTGCGCTCCATCGCCCGCAAGGTCAGCTCCCAGGTCGACCGGGTCCGGTCCGATTTCGTGCCCGGTGACCGTCCCGGTGTGCTGAACACCGGCCCGGCGGTGCTCGGCGACGTGATCTGTTTCGAGGTCGCGTACGACGGCGTCGTCCGGGACACCGTCACCGGCGGCGCGCAGCTGCTGGTGGTGCAGACCAACAACGCGACGTTCGACGTGGCCGAGGCCCGTCAGCAGCTGGCCATGGTGCGGCTTCGGGCGGTGGAGCACGGCCGGGCCGCGTTGATGGCGTCCACGGTCGGGGTGTCCGGGTTCGTTTCCCCGGACGGGCGGGTAGACGGTGCGACCGGGTTCAACACCGCCGCGGTGGTGGTGCGGCAGATGGAACTCGGCGACGGGCGTACTCCGGCGACCACGGCCGGGGTGTGGCCGGAGGTGGCGCTGACGGCGCTGGCGGTCGCGGCCCTGGCCGGCGCGGCCGTGCTGCGGCGCCGCCGCCGGGAGGCCGCTCCCGGCTGAGCCGACGAGAGGCGGTGCGACGGTGGGCGTGGCAGCCGGCAGGCGGACGGTCGGCCATCCCGGGGTGGGGCGGGTCCTGGTGGTCATCCCCACCTACAACGAGGCCGACAACGTCGGGCGCATCGTCGCCCGGGTACGCGAGGCGGTGCCGGCGGTGGACGTCCTCGTCGCCGACGACAACAGCCCCGACGGCACCGGCGCGATCGCCGACACGATCGCGGCCGGCGACCCGGGGGTGCACGTGCTG
The DNA here is from genome assembly GCF_019038635.1 of Micromonospora sp. WMMB482. Classification (NCBI taxonomy): domain Bacteria; kingdom Bacillati; phylum Actinomycetota; class Actinomycetes; order Micromonosporales; family Micromonosporaceae; genus Micromonospora; species Micromonospora sp. WMMB482. Next base: position 5,566,821 of record NZ_JAHOPD010000020.1, read on the forward strand.
CACCGGGAGGGCAAGGAAGGGCTCGGCGCGGCCTACCTGGCCGGGTTCGCCTGGGCGCGCACGCGCGGCTACGACGCGGTGGTGGAGATGGACGCCGACGGCTCGCACGCCCCGGAGGACCTGCCGGCGCTGCTGCACGCCGCCCGCGACGCCGACGTGGTGATCGGCTCCCGGTGGACCCGCGGCGCGCGGGTGCTGAACTGGCCGTGGCGGCGGCTGCTGCTGTCCCGGGTGGGCAACCTGTACGCGCGGCTGGCGCTGGGCATGCCGGTCAGCGACGCCACCGGCGGCTACCGGGTGTACCGGTCGAGCGCGCTGGACGTGATCGACCTGGACTCGGTGCGTTCCCAGGGGTACGCGTTCCAGGTGGAGCTGTCGCGGCTGGCGCACCGCGCCGGGGTACGCATCGTGGAGGTGCCGATCACGTTCGCCGAGCGGGAACACGGCGACAGCAAGATGAGCCCGCTGATCGTGGCGGAGGCGTTGTGGCGGGTCACCCGCTGGGGGGTGCGGGATCGTCTGGCGACCGCGTCCGCGCGCCCGGACGCGCTCGCGCGCTGGCCTTGAGCGTGGGCGTGTCATGCTTGAGGGGCGTGATGACCCCGGGCTGATGAGGTGAGATGCGCCGAGGACTGAAGTACGTACCACCGGCCCTGCTGCTGCTCGCGCTGCTGGAGCTGGCCGTTTTCGTGCTGGTCGGCCGGGCCGTCGGGTTCGGCGCGGCGGTGCTGCTGGTGTTCGGGGCGTCGCTGCTGGGTCTGGTGCTGCTGCGACGCGAGGGTATGCGGGCGTGGCGCGGGTTCCGCGCGGCGGCGCAGTCCGGCCGGCCGCCGGGGCCCGAGGTGACCGATGGGCTGGTCGGTCTGCTGGGTGCGCTGCTGCTGGCGATGCCGGGCCTGGTCAGCGGCGTGGTGGGCCTGCTGCTGCTGGTGCCGCCGCTGCGCCGGCTGGCCGGTGGCGGGGTGCGCCGGGCCACCGAGCGGCGGGTGTCGTCGATGGTCGCCGGTGACCTGTTCGGGCCGCGCCGGGTGCGCGTGTACCGGGGTGCGCCGCAGCCGGCCGCGGAGCCCGCGCCGGCCCCGTCGCCTGGTCCTGCGCCTTCCCCGCAGCCGGTCACCGACCCGGGCAAGGCCATCGAGGGCGAGATCGTCGACCGCTGACGCGCGCCCGCCGGGCTGCGCCACGCCATCGTCTTGATCAACTTCACTTCGCCGAGGTGGCGGCATCAAACCGTGCCCGACCCGACTACCTCCCCGAACTGGCGGCCCGCCGCTCGATTTGGCACGGCGAGCCCGCGGCCAATGGGTTGTCGCCGAGAGTCCGTGCCGGGTGGCCTGCTCGCATGATCAACACCAGCTCGGCGAAGTGCTGGCATCACCGCGGCTCGGATACACCACCTCCCCGAAGGGCCCCATTCACCGGACGGATCAGCCGCCCACGGCCTCCCCGCCCGCCCTCATGATCGACACCACTTCGGGGAAGTGGCGGCATCAAGGCACGCGCGTTACCGCTAGCTCCCCGAAGTGGCGGGCCGACACTCGATCTGGCACGCGGATCAGGCGCGCCAGGGTGAGCCCTGCCGTCACCCCGCCCGACCTCGTGATCGACGCCAGCTCGGCGAAGTGATGGCATCATCGACGCCCGGACACACCCACCTCCCCGAACTGGTGGGCCGATTTGTCGGCCGAGCGCGCGAGTCGACACCCGACCACCCCCATGACCGGGGGAGTGGTGGCATCGCCAGTGCCCGGATACGGCCACCTCCCCGAAGTGGCGACCGCCCCTGCCCGGCCCGGACGACGAAAACGCCCCCGGGTGATCCCGGGGGCGTTTCGGCGCGTCACGGACGGTCAGGCACGACCGCGGCGGGTCCGGACCTCCTGGAGCCGCTCGGCGAGGATGTCCTCCAGCTCGGCGATCGAGCGCCGCTCCAGCAGCATGTCCCAGTGGGTACGCGGCGGCTTGGCCTTCTTCTGCTCCGGCTCGGTGCCGTCGACCAGGCGGGCGACGCTGCCGTCGAACTTGCACTCCCAGGTCGTCGGGACCTCGGCGTCGACGGCGAACGGCACCTCGAACTGGTGGCCCTTGGCGCAGAGGTACTCGCGGGTCTGGCGCGGCGCGAGCTCCGTGTTGCGGTCGGACTCGTAGCTGACCGCTCCCAGCCGGCTACCGCGCAGCATGCGCTCGCCCATGATCGACTTCCCCTCGTTCGTGGTGCTGGTCTTCAGGTGTAACGACCGGTCACCGCTCACCCATTCCCCGGCCCACGGCGGCAGGGCCGTACGCGGGTCGGGAGTGTCAAGGGTAACCGGCCATCACAGCTGCCCGGCGGGGTCGTCCCCGGCCGGGCCGAATCGGTGGAGTGTTTCGCCTGTCAACGGGGATGTTACGCACCTGTTTGCGTGCCGGAGGTGACGATGAGCAGTGACGCGCCGGTCGGGGCCCGACCACCAGCCGGGAAGACCTTCTTCGGTCATCCCCGTGCGCTGTCCACGCTCTTCCTCACCGAGATGTGGGAGCGGTTCAGCTTCTACGGCATGCGGGCGATCCTGGTGCTGTACCTGACCGCCGCCGTGGCCGACGGCGGGCTGGACCTCGGCGAGTCCAGCGCCAACGCCGTGTACGGCACCTACAACGCCATGGTCTACCTGATGGCGCTACCCGGCGGCTGGGTCGCCGACCGGCTGATCGGCGCGCGGCGCAGCGTGCTGTGGGGCGGCGTGGTGATCGCCGCCGGGCACTACGTGATGGCGATCCCCACCGGGTGGAGCGTGTTCGCCGGCATGGCGCTGATCGTGCTCGGCACCGGGCTGCTCAAACCGAACATCTCCACCATGGTCGGTGACCTGTACGAGCGGGACTCCCCGCGCCGCGACGCCGGTTTCTCCATCTTCTACATGGGCATCAACCTGGGCGCGTTCATCGCGCCGCTGATCACCGGCTTCCTCGGCGAGAAGATCAACTGGCATCTGGGGTTCGGCGCCGCCGCGGTCGGCATGACCTTCGGCGTGCTCCAGTACGTGCTGGGCCGCCGCAACCTCGGCGACGCCGGCGCCCGCCCGGCGGACCCGCTGCTCGGCGCCGACCGGCGGCGCGCGCTGACCCGCGTCGGCGTGGCCACAGCGATCCTGCTCGCGGTGCTGCTCGTGCTGCTGCTGGCCGGCTGGTTCACCGTCGACACGGTGGTCAACCTGCTGACCGTGGTGACGGTGCTGGTGACTGTCGGCTACTTCGCCCGGATCCTCACCGACCGGGAGATCAGCGGCACCGAACGCAGCCGGATGAAGGCGTACGTGTGGCTGTTCCTGTTCGCCGCCTCGTTCTGGCTCATCTACGACCAGGCCGGGTCGGTGCTGAACATCTTCGCCGCCGACCGGACCGACCGCTCGGTCGGCGGGTTCACGTTCCCGGCGTCCTGGTTGCAGTCGGTGAACCCGATCCTCATCATCATCGGTGCGCCGCTGGCCGCCGCGCTATGGCTCAAACTCGGGCACCGGGTGTCCACGCCCACGAAGTTCGCCGTCGGCCTGGTGCTCAACGGCCTGTCGTTCGTGCTGATGGCCGCCGCCGCGCGGGCCGCCGTCGGCGGCGACCTGGTCTCGCCGCTGTGGCTCGTCGCGGTGTACGCGATCCAGGTCGCCGGTGAGCTGTCACTGAGCCCGGTCGGCCTGTCCGCCACCACGAAACTCGCCCCGGTCAAGTACGCCAGCCAGATGCTGGGCCTGTGGTTCCTCGCCACCGCCGTCGGCGACGCCATCGGCGGGCAGGTGGCCCGGCTGGCCGACACCTGGTCCCAGCCGGTGTACTTCCTGACCTTCGGGCTGGCCTCGGTGGTGCTGGGTCTGGCCGCGGTGATGTTCACCCGCCAGATCCGGCACCTGATGGCGGGCATCCACTGACCGCGCTCACACCGCCGGGGTGGGCGGCAGCGGCAACGGCAGGCCGGGCAACCCGTCGATGCTCGTGGCCACGTGGTCCTTGCCGGCGAAGTACGCGCTCAGCGACGCGTCGTCCTCCCGGGCGAAGCGGCGTTCGTGCAGGTCCCGGTCGGCGTCGTAGGTCATGAACGGCACCGCGTATCCGCAGGTGTCGCGGATCAGCTCGGCGCGCACCACGATGACCGCGCGCAGGCCGTGCGGGCCCGGGTCGATGTCGGGGAAGTGGGTCAGCAGGCCGGGCCAGCGCGGGTCGTCGCGGAACACCGGCTCGCCGCGTCCGTGTACCCGCACGATGTTCGGCGGGCCCGCGAAGGCGCACCACATCAGCGTGACCCGGCCGTTCTCCCGCAGGTGGGCGATGGTCTCGGCGTTGCTGCCGGCGAAGTCGAGATATGCCACGGTGCGTTCGTCGAGCACCGCGAAGCAGCCGCGAAGCCCCTTCGGGGACAGGTTGACAGTGCCGTCGCCGGACAGCGGGGCGGTGGCCACGAAGAACATCGGCTGCGCCTCGATGAAGTCCCGCAGCCGGCCGTCGATGCGCTCATACGTTTTTCCCATGCCCCGATCCTCCCCGCAGGACCGGGTGCGGCGCTGCCCCGTTCCCAGCCCGTGGCCGCCTCAGCCGGTGCGCGCGCCGAGCCGCGCCAGCGCCGTCGCCAGATCGCTCACCTGGTCGGCGAGCTGCGCGGCGCGGCGCTGTGCGGCGTCCCGGTCGGCCTCGACCATGGCCGAACGCGCGGCCAGGTCGGCCGCCCGGGCCTCGGCGGCGCTCGCGGCCCGCCGTGCGTCGGCCAGTTCCGCTGCCAGCGCGTCCCGCTCGGCGGTACGGGCGGCAGCCTGCTCCACCGCGGCGGCCACGTCCGCGCGGAACCGCTCGACGGAAGCGGCGGCCTCGGCGCGGGCGGCCTCGACCGCCGCGCTCGCCTCGGCGCGTACGCGTTCCAGCGCCGCCTCGGCCTCGGCGCGTGCCGCGTCGGCGTGGTTCCGCTCGGCCTGCGCCTGCCGAGCGGCGGCCGCCTGCGCGTCGGCCCGCTCGGTCGCGGTCCGGGCCGCGCGCTCCGCCTCGGCGGCCCGGGCCTGGGCGGACCGCGCCTCGGCGCGGGACTGTTCGGCCCGGTCCAGGGCCTCGGTGGCGGAGCGGGTGGCCCGCTCGGCGTCGGCCCGGGCCGCGTCCCGTTCGGCGGTGAGCTCGGCCGCGCGGCGGCGTTCGGTGTCGTGTTCGGCGCGTACCGTGCGTAGTTCGTGCCGGGCGGAGTCGCGGTCGCGTTCGGCCTGCACCCGCAGCGCCTGCGCGGCGCCCGCCTCGGCGCGGGCCGCGTCGCGGGCCTCCTCGGCGGCGGTGGCCCGCTCGGCGGCGGCGGTCGCGGCGGCCTGCGCCCGCTCGGCGCGGTCGGCGGCGGCGTCGCGCTCGGTGTACGCGGCGCGGGCCTGCTGCCGGTCGCGGGCCGCCGCCGCGCCGGCGTCCTCAGCCTCGCGGCGGGCCTCGTCGCGTTCGGCGTGCGCAGCCGCGACCTGCGCGGCGGTCTCCGCGCGCAGGTCGGCGAGCTGCCGTTCCACACCGGCCGGTGACAGCTCGGCGTGCAGCGCCTCGGTCAGCGTCTCCACGATCTGGTCGAGCCGGTCCACCGCCTCCCAGGTGCGCGCCACCTGCCCGGGCAGGCCGGGGGAGTTGCGGTGACGCATCCGCGAGTTGCGGGCGGCCCGCTGGCAGGATCCGTCGTTGTCCCGGCAGTAGCGGAACGGGCGGCCCGCTCCGGCACGCTGTGGCACGTCGCGTCCGCAGTGGGCGCAGGGTCGGGTGTCGGTGGCGGGCTCGGCGTCCATCGGGGGCGAAGTCTATCCGGCGGCGTCCGCGCGGGCCGCGCCGTCGAGGGTGTAGCGGCGTTGCAGCAGCACCGCGACCACCATCACGGCGGCGGGCAGCAGCCCGAAGCCGTAGCGCAGCGCGTCCAGCGCGGCCGGGGACTGGGTCACGCTCTGCCCGGCGGTCGAGGCCACGAACCCACCGGCGGCGAGGCACAGCGCGTACGCGTAGGGGCCAAGCGCCGCGCCGGTGGCCTCGGTGGCGGTCCACACCCCGGTGTACGTGCCGGCCCGCTCGGTGCCGCCGGCCGCGCGGATCACGTCGGGCAGCATCGAGAACGGCAGCAGTTGCATGCCGGCGAACGCCACCCCGAGCACCGCCACGGCGGCGACCAGCACCGGCAGCCCGGCGGGGCGGCCGACCGCCAGCACCAGCGACCCGGCGGCGAACGCAACCTGCCCGGCGAGCAGGGCACGTTGCTTGCCGATCCGCCGCGCCACCGCCAGCCAGCCGGGGGTGACCAGCAGCGCGGGCGCGACGAACGCGGCCACCAGCACCGTGGTGAGCCCGGGGCGGCCCAGCTCGTACTCGGCGTAGTAGGGCACACCGGCCAGCACCAGATGGGTGGTGGTGGACATGGCCAGGTAGGCGCCCACCAGCCAGCGGAACTGCCGGTCCCGCAGGCTCGCCGCCAGCGCCCGCCACCCGCCCGGGCCGTGCGGCGGGGCGGTGTCGGCAGCGGTTCGGCGCAACCGGCCGATCCCGGCGACACCGACCAGCATCGCGGCGAGCATCCCGGCCGCCAGCACCACGCCCATCCGCAGGTAGCCGGCGCGGGTGGCGTCGTCGCCACCGGCCAGCAGCGGCGCGAGCAACCCGGAGACCAGGATGCCCAGCGTCAGCACCACCATCCGGAACGCCATCAGCCGGGTCCGCTCGTGGTAGCCGATCCGCAGGTCCGCCGGGGTCGCCAGGTAGGGCACCTGGTACGCGGCGAACAGCAGGTTGCCGGCGACGAAGAACACCGCCACCCAGCCGGCGGCGGCGGCGCCGGTGAGGTCGCCGGGCACCGCGAACAGCGCGGCGAACGCCAGCGGCAGCACGCACCCGGCCAGCAGCAGCCGGCGGCGGTCGCCCCGGCGTGCCTGCTCCACGTCGCAGCGGTGCCCGATCCACGGGTGCAGCAGCACGTCGGCGATCTTCGGCAGCAGCAGGGTGAGCCCGGCGAGCCACGGCGCGACCGCCAGCACGTCGGTCAGGAAGTAGAGCAGCAGCAGCCCGGGCACGGTGACCCAGACGCCCATGCCGAGCGAGCCGGTGGCGAACCCGACGAGCGGGCCGCGCGGCAGGGTGACCGCGTCGGAGCGCTGATCCAGCCCGGTCATGGCGGTCTCCTGTCCTCGGGGCGCGCCGCCCCCAATCCAACGGTTGCTGGATTGTAGGGGGAACAATGGCCGGATGACCATGCCTCGCCGCCGGCCGGGCCGGCCCCGCCGCGACGACCAGCGGCCGACCCGTGACCTGGTGCTCACCGCCGCCACCGCGTTGTTCGCCGACCGGGGGTTCGACGCGGTCAGCGTCCGCGACGTCGCCGCCGCGGCGGGCGTGGACGCGGCCACCGTCGTGCACCACACCGGCACCAAGGCGCAGCTCTACGACGCCTGCTTCGCCCGGGTGTTCAGCGCCGAGCGGGAGGTGATCGAGGCGGCCGGGGAACGCGCCCGGTCGGCCCTGGCGGCGGGCCCGCAGGATGCGGTGCGGGCGCTGCACGACCTGGTGGACGCGTTCGTCGACTTCCTGGAGGACCGGCCGGAGACGACCGCGCTGTGGCTGCGCCGCTGGCTGGAGCCGCAGCGGCACGGTGAGCTGGACCGCCGCTATGCCGCGCCGCTGTACGGGCTGGTCGAGGAACTGCTGGTGGCCGCATCCGGGGCCGGCGCGCTGACCGAGCCGACCCCGCACGTGACGGTGCGTTCCCTGGTCTGGGCGGTGCACGGGCACGTGGTGGCGCTGGCCGCCGGTAACGGTTCCGGAGCGCGGGAGCGGCGCGAGTTCCGGGCGTTCGTGCACCGGTTCCTCGACGCGCTGTACGCCGGCGGCCCGGGAGGCACCCGCCCTTGACGCCGGCTCCCGCCCCGGGGATTATCCATCAGTCGTTGGATTAAGGAGGCGGGTATGGCCACACCCAGGGTCGCGGTCGTCGGCGCCGGAGCCGCCGGGCTGGCCACACTCAAGGCGCTCGCCGACGCCGGTGTCCCGGCGATCGCGTTCGAGGCGGCGGACACACTCGGCGGCCTCTGGGTGTACGGCGCGCCCGGCTCGCCCGCGTACCGGACGCTGCACCTGAACACCAGCAAGGGGCGCACCGAGTTCGCCGACCACCCGATGCCGGCCGACTGGCCCGACTACCCCGACCACACGCGCGTCGCCGGCTACCTCGCCGACTACGCCGGCCGGTTCGGGCTGCGCGAGGCGGTACGGCTGCGGCACACCGTCGAGCGGGTCACCCGCACCGGCGACGGCTGGCGGGTGCACGCCACCGGCCCGGACGGCCCGGTCGAGGTCGACGTCGAGGCGGTGGTGGTCGCCAACGGGCACAACCGGGTGCCGAAGCGACCCGAGCCGTACCCGGGTGAGTGCACGGCCGAGCAGATGCACAGCCACGACTACCGCGGCCCGGAGCAGCTCGCCGGGCGCCGGGTCCTCGTGGTCGGCGGCGGCAACTCCGCCATGGACATCGCCGTCGACGCGTCGTACGCGGCCGAGCGCACGCTGCTGTCGCTGCGCCGCGGCGTCTGGGTGGTGCCCAAGTACCTGCTGGGCCGCCCGTCGGACACGCTCAACGGCGCGCTGGCCCGGCGGCTGCCGTGGCGGCTGCGCCAGCGGATCAGCCAGACCATGATCACCACAGCGGTCGGGCCGCCCGCCCGGTACGGGCTGCCCGCGCCGGCGCACGGCTTCCTCCAGGACCACCCGACGCTGTCCGACGCGCTGCTGTCCCGGCTCACCCACGGCGACATCCAGGCCCGGCCCGGCATCGCCCGCTTCGACGGCGACCGGGCCGAGTTCACCGACGGCCGTACCGACGAGGTCGACCTGGTCGTGTGGTGCACCGGCTACCGGGTCGAGGTGCCGTTCCTCGACCCGGCGCTGCTCGGCGACGGCGCGGACCGGCTCCCGCTGTACCGGCACGTGTTCCACCTGGACGCCCCCGGGCTGGCGTTCGTCGGACTGATGCAGTCCACCGGCGCCGCGTTCCCCCTGGTCGAGGCGCAGGCCCGGCTGGTGGCCGCGCGCCTGGCCGGCACCTGGGCGCCACCGGATCCGGCCCGCCAGGCCGCCGCCTGCCGCGACGAACTGCGCGCCGCCACCGCCCGGTGGGGGCAGCGCCGCCCGCACATGCGCGTGGACTTCGACGTCTACCTGGCCGAACTGGGCCGCGAACTGGCCGTCGGCCGGCGCCGCGCCGGAGCGGCACGATGAGCGCGCCGGGCCGGACCAGCGGGCTGGCCGGGCGGCGGGTGCTGGTCACCGGCGCGCGGGGCACGTTCGGGCAGCACCTGGGCGCGGCGCTCACCGCCGCAGGCGCCCACGTGGTCGGGCTGGACCTGCACGCCGACCCCGACGCCACACCGCCGGTGCTCGGCGTCGACCTGACCGACCCGGCCGCGACGCCACCGGCAGTGGCCGCCGCACTCGACCGGCTCGGCGGGCTGGACCTGCTCGTCAACAACGCCGGTGTGGGCGGACCCGCACCCGCCGAGCTGCCGCCGGACGAGGTGGTCCGCCGCCAGATCGAGGTGAACCTGCTCGCCGCCTGGCGTACCACAGCCGCCGCGATGCCGGCCCTGGAGGCCGCCCGCGGCCGGGTGATCTTCGTGGCCAGCCGGATGGCGGTGCTGCCGCTGCCGCTGGCCGCCGCGTACGGGGTCAGCAAGCGGGCGCTCGTCGCGTACGCCGACGCGCTGCGCCACGAGGTCGGCACCCATGTGGGCGTCAGCGTCGTCTACCCGAGCATGGTCGCCTCCCCGATCCACGACAGCACGGTCGCGGCCGGGCTGTCGCTGAGCGGCGTGTCCCGGTCCGAGCCGGTCGAGGGGGTGGTGGCCGCGATCCTGCGCGCCGCCACCGCCCGGCGCGCGCCACGGGACGTGGCCACGACGCGGCGCGGCCGGATCGAACTGGCGCTGGCCCGGCACGCTCCGGCGCTGGCCGACCGGATGGTGCGCCGTACCGTCGCCGGACGGCTGGCCGCCGGTGACCTGGACGGTGCGGCGCTGGCCGAGGGCATGGTCCGGCGGCGCCGGCAGGACCGCCGGTAGCCTGCTCGCCATGGCCGTCTCGCCCTACATCGCCCGGCTGCGCCGCCACGTCGGCCACGACCTGCTGATGCTGTACGGCGTCAGCGGCGTGGTCACCGACGAAGCGGGACGGGTGCTGCTGGCCCGCCGGGGGGACAACGGCCGCTGGTCGGTCCCGGCCGGCACCGTCGACCCGGGCGAGCAGCCGGCCGACGCGGTGGTGCGCGAAGTCCACGAGGAGACCGGCGTGACGGTGGCGATCGACCGGCTCGCCGGCGTGGCCACCCATCCGGTGGTCTACCCCAACGGCGACGCCTGCGAATACCTGAACATCTGGTTCCGCTGCCGGGCGGTCGGCGGGGCGCCGACGGCCGACGGCGACGAGTCGCTGGCGGTGGCCTGGTTCGCCCCGGACGCGCTGCCCGACCTGGACGACTGGGCGCGGCTGCGGATCGGCACGGCGCTCACCGACGACGCCCCGCCCTGGTACGCCGCGCCGGGCCAGAGCCACCCGGCGCTGCACCAGCCCGACAACATCTAGCCGAACACCATCTCGTACGGCCGGTCCGGGGCCAGCGCCACCGCACGGTGGCCGCCCGGCGCGTGCACGACCACGCGCTGCGCCACCGGCGACACCAGCCGCGCCCGGACCCGGCCCGGCGCCCAGGTCAGCTCCTCCAAAGTGACCCGGCCCCGGCAGGTGACGCCGCGCAGCGTCCCGGCGGGCAGGCCCGGCAGCGGCGCGGGGAGCAGCCGCAGTGTCCCCGGACGCGACTGCACCAGCGACTCGATCAGCACCGCCGGCAGCGCGTGCGCGGCGTCGGCGTTGTACGTGGTCCGGACCGGGTTGTGCGCGCTCATCAGCGACCGGAAGAACATGTCCGCGCCGAGGATCTTGCGCAGGTTCGCCGCGACCAGGTCACCGTCGCGCAGCCGGGCCGCCGCCAGCGCCCGGTGCAGGCTGCCGTGCGCGGACCGGTCCTCGTCGCCGCGCAGCGTCAGCGCCCGGTGCGCGGCGGCGGCCAGCTCCGGTGTGTCGTCCCTGGTGATCTCGTCCAGGGGCCACACCGGATACAGGTGGCTGACGTGCCTGTGGTCCTCGTCGCCGGTGCTGCCGGGCCACGCCCACTCGGCCAGCGCGCCGCGCCCGTCGATCAGGTAGCCGGGCGGCCGTGTCCCGGCCCACCGGTCCTCGCCGGTCACCTCGGCGGCCAGCCGCAGCGCGTGCCGGGCCGCGGCGACGTCCATGGTGGCGTTGACCGCGACCGGCGCGGTCCGGCCGGAGTCGTCGTACGGGCCGGTCTCCGGCGAGTACGACGGCACCAGCGCCGGTCGCCCGTCCACAGCGGTCAGCACGTCGGCGAAGAAGTCCGCCACCTCGGCCAGCCAGCCGGCCACCTCGCCCAGCGGCTCACCGGTGACCAGGTGATGTTCGTACAGCGGATGCAGCAGCCAGTCCGCGCCGGCCAGCCACGCGGTGAACGGCCACTGCGGGTGGACGTGGAACAGGTGCCCGTGTTCGCCGTCGGTGCGGCTGGGCGCCAGCAGCCCGCGTGCCCCGTACACGGCCCGGGCGTTGGCACGCCAGTGGTCCACCTGGGCGGCGACCAGCCGGGCGTGCGCCGCTGTCACCTCCGGCAGCGCGCCCACGTTCGCGCCCGCCAGTTGCAGGTTCAGGTTCGCGTCGGTGGTGAAGTCACCGGCCCACGCCGCGTCCCACGACCCCAGCCACAGCCCGGTCAGCCGGGGCGGCAGCACCCCGCTCGCGCTGAACAGCAGGTACCGGCCGGAGTGGAACAACCTTTCCAGCAGCGCCGGGTCCAGCCGGTCCGGCGCGGCGGCCTGGCGGGCCAGCAGGTCACCCACCGGCAGCGCCCGGTCGGCGGCGGGCACGCCGAGGTCCAGGCCGACCCGGGCGTACGGGCCGCGATGGCGCGGCACGTGCCGGGCCAGCAGCGCGTCGTAGTCACCGGGCAGCGCGGCGAGCCGCCGTTCCGACGCCCGGGTACGCCACGGCGGCGCGCCGGGCCGGTCGACGAGTGTGGTGAGCAGCGCCGGTCCGCGTACCCGCACCCGGTCGCCGTCGACGCTCACGTCGCCGCGCAGCAGCGTCAGCCCCTCGAACCCGTACGCCCCACCGGCCTGCGGGTAACGGGCGCGGACCCGCAGGAACACCAGCCCGTCGCGGCGGTACGCGGCGTGCTCGTAGACCACGTCGGCGGGCCTGCCGGGCAGGTCACCCGTCGCCCCGACCACGCAGTCGCCCTGGTCGAGGTGGAGCACCGCCACGGCGTCGGCCCGGGAGGCGAAGCAGCGCCGCCGCCCGCCCGACCACTCGACAGTCACCTCCCCGCTGGTGAGGTCGGTGTCGCGCCGGTAGCCGCGCGCCGGTCCGGGCGCGGCGTCGACGGTGAGCGCGTACCCGGGGTGGAACGACTGGGTCCACTCCAGTTCCCGGCCGCCGGTGAGCAGCCGGGCGGCCTCGGCGCGCCGCCCGGCGAGCACGAGCGCGCGGATGTGCGGCATCCGGCCGGCCAGCTCGGGCGCGCGGGCGTCCCGGGTGCCGTTGGGCAGGACGAGCCGGTGGTGGTTCACCACGATCCGCTCCGCGTGCGGCCGCCCGTGGACCATCAGTCCCAGCTCGCCGTTGCCGGTGAGGAACGCGTCGGTCCAGTCGCCGGCCGGTGCGGTGTCGTGGATGCGGTGCGCCGTCACCGTCCGGCGCTGGTGTCCCGCACGGTCAGGTGCGGTTCCAGCAACGTCACCTCCGGCACCGGTTCGCCGCTCAGCCGCCGCATCAGCAGCGCCACCGCCTGCCGGCCGACCTCCTCGGCGGGCACCGGTACGCAGGTGAGCCCCGACTGCTCGGCCAGCTCGTCCGGGCAGATCGCGACGACCGAGGTGTCGCGGGGCACCCGGCGGGCCAGCAGCGGCAGCGTGGCGAGCACCGGCCCGACCGCCGACTCGTTCTGCACCACCAGCCCGGTGACGTCCGGGTGGTCGGCGAGCAGCGCCTCCAGGTCACGGCGTACCGCGGCCGGTCCCTCCTCGCAGGGCCGCGTCACCGCGTCGATGCCGAGCCGCTGCGCGGCGGCGCGTACCCCGGCGCGGGTGCGGTGGGCGAACCCGGTGCCCCGGTCGTAGACGGCGGCGGGGGCGCCGAGCAGCGCGATCCGCCGGTGCCCGGCGGCGGCCAGGTGTTCCACGCACAGCTCTCCCGCGCGCCGGAAGTCGAGGTCCACGCAGGCCAGCCCGGTGCTGTCGGCGGGGTGCCCGATCAGGACGCCCGGTAACGCCAGTTCCCGCAGCAGCGGCACCCGGGAGTCCTTCAGTTCCACGTCCATCAGCAGCACGCCGTCGACGAGCGCGCTGCCCGCGATGCGGTGCAGCCCGGCCGGTCCCTCGTCGGCGGTGACCAGCAGCACGTCGTGGTCGTGGCGGCGGGCGGTGGTGACCACGGCGGTGGCGAACCGCATCACCACCGGCACCTGCATGCCGGTACGCAGCGGGAGCACCAGCGCGATCACGTTGGCCCTGCGGCTGGCGAGCGCGCGGGCCCCGGCGTGCGGGTGGTAGCCCAGCGCGCGGACGCTGGCGAGCACCCGGCTGCGGGTGGTGGCCGAGATGGTGCGTTTGCCGCTGAGCACGTACGACACGGTGCTGGCGGCCACCCCGGCGTGCCGGGCCACGTCGGCGATGGTGACCTGCTCACCGGGGGTCCGGCCGGTCACCGGGCCGCCCCGGAGCTGGTGCCCGCCGGCTCGGTGGTGGCGTCGCCGCCGGTGACGGCGAGCGCGCCGGCGAGCCGGATGTCCCGCGCGGACCGGCCGACCAGCACCGAGTGGACGGCGTCCTCCACCACCATCGCGGCGCGGGTCTCGTCCCACCAGGCCAGGTCGGCGGTACGCAGGCGCATCGTCACCCGGGCGGCGCAGCCCGGGTCGAGTGTGACGCGGGCGAAGTCGCGCAACTGCCGCAGCGGCTGCTTGACCCGGGAGCGTCGCTGCCGGGTGTAGAGCTGCACGACCTCGGTGCCCGGCCGGCGGCCCGTGTTGGTGACCTCGACGCTCACCTCCACCTCCTCGCCGGCGCGCGCCGTGGCGGTGCTCAACCGGAGGTCAGCGTAGTCGAACTCGGCGTAGCTGAGGCCGTGCCCGAACGGGTACAGCGGCTCGCCCCGGTGGTAGAGGTACGTGGCGTCGGCGCCGATGACGTCGTAGTCGAGCAGGTCGGGCAGTTCGGCGGCGTCGGCGTACCACGTCTGGGTCAGCCGCCCGCCCGGGTCGGCGGCGCCGAGGAGCACGTCGGCCAGCCCGTTGCCGTGTTCCTGTCCACCGTGGGCGCTCCACAGCACCGCCGGCAGGTGCTCCTGCGCCCAGCCGGCCGCGTACGGGTAGCTGCTGGTCATCGCCAGCACGGTACGCGGGTTCGCGGCGTGCACGGCCCGCAGCAGCTCCGCCTGGCCGGTCGGCAGCGCCAGGTCGGCGCGGTCCTCGGTCTCCCGGCCGTTGACCATCGGGTGGTTGCCGAGCACCACCACCGCCACGTCGGCGTCGGCCGCCAGTGCGGCGGCAGCGGCGGCCCCGTCGGCGAGCAGCGTCACCGTGAACACGGCCGGGTCGCCGGTGGCGACGCTCAGCCGTCCGTCCGGTGCGACGCCGACGTGCCGGCCGGTGGCCAGGTGGTGCAGCAGCGCGGTGCCGTCGGGCCGGTGGTGCAGGCGGAACGTCTCGCGTACCACCCAGCCGCCCGGTCCGTCGCGGTCGGCGACGAGGGCCCCGGTGTCGTCGGCGCCGACGTACCGGCCGGTGTCCACGGCGCGCAGCGCCACCACGTCCTGTCCCCAGTCGACCACGTCGAACTCGGCCGGGCTGTCGCCGAGCGTCAGCGGGCCGTCGCCGTCGAGGCGTACCGCCCGGTCGCCGGCGCGCAGGGTGATCCGGTCCGTGCCGGGGTGGGTGGTCACCCCGGGCAGGCGTCCGAGCAGCCCGGCGTACGCGCTGATGGTGTACGGCGGGGTGCCGCTGTACCAGTCGGTGAGCACGGTGTCGGCGAGCGGGCCGAGCACCGCGACGCGGGTGCCGGGGCGCAGCGGCAGCAGGCCGTCGTTGCGCAGCAGCACGACCGACTGGCGGGCGGCCTCGCGGGCGAGTTCCCGGTGGGCGAGGCTGTCGAGCGTGTCGGGCGGCACGTCGTCGTGGGGGTCCGGGTCCAGGTCGCCGAGCCGCGACCGGACGGACAGGATCCGTCGCACCGCCCGGTCCACGTGGGCGACGTCGATCAGCCCGCGGGCCAGCGCCTCGGTGAGCCGCTCCACTGTGGGGGCGCTGTCCTCGTCGTCCTCGGTGAAGCTGTCGATCCCGGCGCGCAGCGCGGCGGCGAACCCGGCCACGTGGTCGGGCAGGTGTTCCTGCACGCCGGCGATGTTGCCGACTGCCCCGGCGTCACCGACCACCATGATCTCGTCGTCGGCGTAGCCGCGCAGCTCACCCTCGATCAGCGGGCTCAGGTGCGCCGGTACGCCGTCGACCAGGTTGTACGACGCCATCACCGCCACCGCCGCGCCGGCCGTGAGCGGGGCGCGGAACGCGGGCAGCTCGTACTCGTGCAGCACCCGGGGCGGCAGGTCGTTGGAGGTGGTGGCCCGGTCGGTCTCGTTGTTGTAGCCGAGGAAGTGCTTGAGCGTCGGCGCGGTGCGCAGCCGGATCGGATGGTCGCCGCGCAACCCCAGCGCGTACGCGGTGGCCAGCCGCCCGGTCAGCCACGGATCCTCGGACCAGCCCTCCTCGTTGCGTCCCCACCGGGGATCGCGCAGCGGGTTGACCACCGGCGCCCACACGTTGAGGCCGACGCGGTCCGGGTCGGCCCGGTGCTTGACCCGCACCTCGTCCCCGACGGCGGCCCCGACCGCCCGGATCAGGTCCGGGTTCCAGCTCGCGGCCAGGCCGATCGCCTGCGGGAAGACGGTGGCCGTGCCGAGCCACGCGACGCCGTGCAGCGCCTCGGTGCCGGTGCGGAACGCGCGCAGGCCGAGCCGGGGCACCGGCGCCTGCCACTGGTGCAGCAGGCCGAGCTTCTCCGGCAGCGTGAGCCGGGCCAGCAGGTCGTCGAGACGGTGGGGGACGGGATCGGTCATGGTGGGCGCCTCCGGTCGGCGTACGTGCTGCCGCTCGTCCGTCGAAGCGCTTCGACGGACGAGCCGGTGATGCGGCGTCGCGTACGCGAAAAGGGGTGGTGGGGTCGGCGGTGTCGGCCCGGAGCGGTGGTGAAGCGCTTCGACACCTGCCGAAAAACACGCCGCTTCGGGGCTGCCCGGTCCCGGAACGCGGCGCTACCGAGGTTGACACCTTCCGGCGGGTGCGGTCAAGGGGTCATCCGACGGGCAGGCGACCCGCTTCCACAGTGGCCAGTGCGGCGGTGGCCCCGCCCAGGGCACCGGCCGCGGACCCGAGCGTGCCGGCCTCCAGCCGCACGCCGGGCGGGACGGGCGTGCGGGCCGCGAGTTCGGCGTGGGCGGCCGGCAGCAGCCACGGCGCGAGCGCCGCCAGGTGGCCGCCGACCACCACCACCTCCGGGTCGAGCAGCCCGGACAGCACCGACACGGCCTGCCCGAGCAGCCGGCCCATCTCGGTGAGGCCGGTCCGTACCGGCTCGTCCCCGGCCCGGGCCAGGGCCTGGATCCGTTCGATCTCCGGCAGGTGGTCGGTGACCGGGCCGGTGTCGGGCAGCAGGCGGCGGATCACCGCGTCCACGCCGAGCAGCGCGGTGAGGCAGCCGCGCCGCCCGCAGTCGCAGGCCGGGCCGTCCGCGGCCAGTGGCAGGTGCCCGACGTCCCCGGCGAAGCCCCGGCCGCCGCGCAGCAGCCGGCCGCCGCTGATCAGGCCCGCGCCGATCGCCGGGCCGCCCGTGAGGTGAACCAGGTCGGTCGTGGCGGCGTACGGGCCGTGCCGTCGCTCGGCCAGCACGGCGAGGTTGGCCTCGGTGTCGACGGCGACGGGGAAGCCCGGGTCGCGTAGCGCGCGGCGCACCGACGCGGCCAGTGGCACACCGCGCCAGCCCAGCGCCGGGGCGGCGGGAACGTCGCCGTCCGGGTCCACCAGTCCGGGTACGGCAACGGTCAGGCCGAGCACGGTGCGGTCCGTGCCGATCCGGGTGACGGCCCGCCGGGTCAGCGCGGCGAGCGCCTTGACCGTCTCCTCGGGACCGGCGGTGGCGGCGGGGAACGCCCGTCGCCAGGTGAGCACCGGGTCGCCGCCCAGTCCCGCGGCGACCGCCACCAGCTCGTCCGCGCCGATGCGCAGGCCGAGCCCGACGTAGCGGGAGCCGTCGAGGACGAGCATGGTGGCCGGGCGGCCCACCCGGTTCTCGGTCAGCCCGGTCTCCCGCAGCAGGCCGTGCTCGATCAGCTCGGCGACCAGGCTGGAGACGGTGGCCTTGTTCAGCCCGGTGCGCGCGGCCACGTCGGCCCGGGAGCAGGGGGCATGTCGGCGGACGTGCCGGAGCACCGCGGCCCGGTTGGTCACCCGCACGTCGCCGAGGTCGGCCGTCGGCCGGTCGATGCTGATCACGTACTGCCTCCTGCGCCCGGCCCGAGTTCGGCTACAGCTTAAACTAAATGGGCGGAATCCCGGCTGCCCGGTCTCCGCCGCCGAGCCACGGCACGAACGGCGTCACCGGGACCGGCTCGCCGCCGAGCACCACCCGGAGCGGCGGATCCTCCCCGACCACGCTGACCCGCCGTATGTCCAGCGACCCGTCCACGCGGATGCGCAGCGTGTCCCCGTCGCGTACGGCGGTGATCGTGGTGTCGCCGTCGGGGTCGTGCACCACCGTCACCCCGTCGACGCCGCCCCAGGCCACCAGCGTGACGTCCCGGAAAGGGCCGGTCCCCACGGTCGCCGCGGGCGCGACCGTGGGGATCAGCGCGCCGTGCCGCACGTACAGCGGCAGCCGGTCCAGCGGCACGCGCACCCGCAGGTGCCGGCCGCCGGCGTGCCGCTGCCCGGTGTACGCGTCGAGCCAGTCGTCGCCCACCGGCAGGTACACGGCGCGCTCGCCCGACGGGTCGAGCACCGGCGCCACCAGCAGATCCGCGCCGAGGCGGTACTGGAGGTCGGCGGTCCAGGCGGCCGGGTCGTCCGGGGTGTCGACCAGCAGCGCCCGCAGCATCGGGCCGCCGGTACGGGCGCTCGCCACCGCCGCCGACCACAGGTACGGCAGCAGCCGGTAGCGCAGCCGCAGCGCGTCCACCGCGTGCCGTTCCGCCTCGGGCGGGAACTCCCACGGCAGCCTGCTCGTGGTGCCGTGCAGCCGCACCAGCGGGGAGAGCGCGCCGAACTGGGTCCAGCGCACGTACAGGTCCGGCTCGGGCGTGCCGTGGAAGCCGCCGGTGTCGTGGCTCCAGAACGGCACCCCGGACAGCCCGTGGGACAGGCCGCCGCGCAGCGTGCTGGCCATGCCCGGCCAGGTGGCGTTGACGTCGCCGCTCCACTGCGCGCTGTGCCGCTGTCCGCCCAGGTACGACGAGCGTGCCCACACGGTGCGGTGCCCGGCCACCTCCTCGGTGACGTCGGCGACCGCGTCGTTGAACAGCAGCGCGTACACGTTGTGCAGTTCGACGCCGGTCATGCCGTTGTGCGCGACCGCGTCGGCGGGCACGCCCTCGGCGAAGTCGGTCTTGAACACGGCGGCGCCCTGCGCCAGCAGCGGTCGCAGCAGGCCCTGGAACCAGCGCACCGCGGCCGGGTTCGTCAGATCCACGATGGCGCACTCCGGGTAGCTGCCGTGCCAGGTGTCGGCGACGTACGTGCTCCCGTCCGGGCGACGCAGGAGGTACCCGGCGGCCTCGGCCTCGGCGTAGAGCGGGCTGCCGGTCATCAGGTACGGGTTCATCCACAGGCATATCCGGAAGCCCTGCTCGGTGAGGGTCTTGAGCATCCCGTCCGGGTCGGGGAAGGCGTCGGCGTCCCAGCGCAGGTCCGACCAGTGCCCGGCGACCTGCCAGTAGCAGTCCAGGTGCAGCACGTCGCAGGGGATGTCCCGCTCGCGGATGCGCCGGGCCCGATCCAGGACGCGCTGCTGGCTGTCCGGGAAGAAGCCGGACGAGATCCACGCGCCGAACGCCCACCTCGGCGGCAGGTACGGCCGTCCGGTCAGCGCGTCGAGCCGGTCGAGCACCTGCGCCGGGGCGGGCCCGGCGAGCACGTAGTAGTCGAGCAGGTCGTCCGGGACGAGAATCTGCACGCTGCTGTGGGTGCCGGCGCACACGTCGAACTGCACCGGCAGGCCGCTGTCGACCAGGACGCCGTAGCCCCGGTCGGACAGGTAGAACGGCACGTTCTTGTGCGAGCGGTCGGACTCGCCGCCGAAGGCGTCGAAGTTCCACATGAGCGGTCGCTGGCCGCGCTTGTCCAGCGGCGTGAACTTCTCCCCGAAGCCGACGAACCGCTCGTCGCCGGGCGCGACGAAGCTCTCGTGCCAGGCGACCGGCTCGCCGTCGAACGTGGAGCGGCCCAGCGGCAGCGTGCGGCGGCGGCCGCTGATGTCCCGGGTGCCGCTGTCGGCGGCCAGCAGCAGCCGTCCGTCGGGTGTGACGAAGCGCAGTCCCCACGGGTCCAGGCGCACCTCGGCCACGACCCTACCGGCGCCGACCCGGACGTGCCCGTCGGCGACTGTCACGGTGGCCGGGTGCGGCTGCGGGTGGACCAGCGTCAGCGCCCGTGCCGACCGGCTGCGGACCGACAGGTCGTCGGCGAGGCGTACCCGGATGATCCCGTCCCCGGCGGCCTCGACCCGCGCGACCAGCGTGCGGCCGGACGCGCAGGTCGCGGTGAGCGTGACACCGTGCGCGTCGGTCGTGGCGACCTCGGCCCGCAGCACGTCGTCGGCGCCCTCCTCGCCGGGGGCGCGGACCGGCAGGTCGGGCGGGTCGGCCACGAACGTCTCGTACGGGACCAGCGGCGGGCGGTACGGCATGGGCGTCTCCTCGCGGCGTCCACGGGCGGTCCCGCCAGTTTCTTTGGAAGCCCAACTAACTGTCAATGATCGACGGCATTGACTTTCCGTCTCACCTGTTCCTATTTTGGCCGGGATGCCAACTAAAGCGCTGTGGGGTGACGGGCGGCTCTGCTACGGCGGGGACTGGAACCCGGAGCAGTGGCCGCCCGCTGTGTGGCGTGAGGACGTCGCCCTGATGCGCGCCGCCGGGGTCAACCTGGTCACCGTCGGCGTGTTCGCCTGGTCCCGCCTGGAACCCGAGCCCGGCCGGTACACGCTCGACTGGCTCGACCGCGTGCTGGACCTGCTGTACTCGGCCGGTATCCGGGCCGCGCTGGCCACCCCCACGGCGTCGCCGCCGCCCTGGTTCTCGCTGCGCCACCCGGACGCGCTGCCGGTCACCGCCGACGGCGTACGCCTGCACCACGGCAGCCGGGACACCTACTGCGCGGCCGCGCCCGCGTACCGGGACGCCGCCCGGAGCATCGCCGAGGTGCTGGCCGCCCGGTACGCACACCACCCGGCGCTCGCGCTGTGGCACGTGCACAACGAGTACGGCACCACCTGCCACTGCCCGCACGCCGAGACGGCGTTCCGCCGCTGGCTCACCACCCGGTACGGCGACCTCGACGCGCTCAACGACGCCTGGGTCACCAGCTTCTGGAGCCAGCACTACAGCGACTGGGCGCAGGTCGGCACGCCGCGCGCCACCCAGTACCTCGCCAATCCCGGCCAGCTGCTCGACTTCCGCCGCTTCTGGTCCGACACGCTGCTGTCCGCGTACACCGAGCAGCGGGATCTGCTGCGCGCGGCGAACCCGGCGGTGCCGGTCACCACCAACTACGTCCTCGGCGACTGGGTACCGGTCGACCACGCCCGCTGGGCGCGCGAGGTGGACCTGGTCGCGATCGACCACTACCCGTCCGTCACCGGCGCGGGCGCCGAGGAGCAGACGGCGTTCGCCGCCGACCTGGCCCGCGGCTGGGCCCGCCATGGTGCCGGACGGCCGGCACCATGGCTGCTGATGGAGAGCGCCCCCAACCAGATCCACACCGCCGGGCGGATGCACACCAAGGAACCCGGCCGGATGGCCCGGCACAGCCTCGCCCACGTGGCACGAGGCTCCGCCGGGGTGATGTTCTTCCAGTGGCGCGCCCCGGCCGGCGGCGCGGAACGCTTCCACTCCGCGGTGGTGTCGCACGCCGGGGCGGACACCCGCGTGTTCCGCGAGGCCACCGACCTGGGCGCCGGGCTGGGCCGGCTCGGCGGGACCACGCCGGGCCGCGTCCAGGCGGCGGTGGCCATCGCGTACGACGCGGCGAGCGGCTGGGCGCTGCGTAACCCGGGGATGCCCCGCGACGGACTCGACCACCCCGGCGAGGCCGCCGCCGCGCACCGGGCCCTGTGGCAGGCGGGCGTCACCGCCGACGTGGTGCCGCCCGGCGCTGCGCTCGACGGCTGCCGGCTGCTCGTGCTCCCCGCCCTCTACCTGGCCTCGGACGCCACGATCGACTGGGTGCGCCGGCACGTCCACGACGGCGGGCACCTGCTGGTGACCTGGCTCAGCGGCGTCGCCGACGAGCACGCCCGCGTCCGGCTCGGCGGTTACCCGGGCGCGTACCGGGACCTGCTCGGGGTGCGGGTGGAGGAGTTCCACCCGCTCGCCGGCGGCGAATACGTGCCGCTGACCGGCGGTGGGTCCGGCCGGATCTGGTCGGAGACCGTGCACCCGACCGGCGCGGAGACGGTGAGCGCGTACGCCAGGGGAGTGCCGGCCGGACGGCCCGCGATCACCCGCCACCGGGTCGGTGACGCGTACACCTGGTACGTCTCCACCCGCCCCGACGACGACACCTACCGGCGGCTGCTCAGCGAGGCGGCCCGGGTCGCCGGTGTCACCCCGGCCTGTCCCGGCGCACCCTCCCGCGTGGAGGCGGTACGCCGGCACGACGCCGACGGAAGCCTGCTCTACCTGCTCAACCACACCGACCGGCCGCAGCGGGTGCCGGTCACCGGGCTCGACCTGCTGACCGGCGCGGCGGCCGACAACGCGCTGACGATCGAGGCCGGCGGTGTGGCGGTGGTGCGCGAGGCAGCGCGCTGAGGGGCGTACCCCGGTCAGGGGGTGGCGACGGCGGCGCGGGAGCGGTCGGCGGCGATCCGCACCGCGAGCGCCGCCAGCACCGTGCCCATCACGTACCGCTGAAGGCGCGCCCAGCCCGGCCTGCGGGTCAGGAACGCCGACACCGAGCCGGCACTGAGCACGATCAGCGCGTTCACGGTGAGCGCGACGACGATCTGGGTCAGGCCGAGCAGGAGACTCTGCACCGCCACGTGCCCCCGCGCCGGGTCGACGAACTGCGGCAGGAGCGACACGTACAAGATGGCGATCTTCGGGTTGAGCAGGTTGGTGACCAGGCCCATGGTGAACAGGCGCCGGGGCCGGTCCGGCGGCAGCGGCGCCGGGGCGAACGCCGACGTGCCACCGGGGCGCAGCGTCCGCCAGGCCAGCCACAGCAGGTACGCCGCACCGGCCAGCTTCACCGCCGTGTACAGCGGCGGGACCAGCACGAAGACGGTGGCGATGCCGGCCACGGCGGCGGCCAGGTAGACCAGGAAACCGACGGCCACGCCGAGCAGCGACACCAGCCCGGCCCGCCGCCCCTGGGTCACCGACCGGGACACCAGGTAGACCATGTTCGGCCCGGGTGTGAGCACCAGACCGAGCGCCACCAGGGCGATTCCCGCAACTGCGCCCACAGTGACCACATCGCCTCCCCGTTACCGCCTTCCCCGGACCCTACGCCCACCCGCCGCCCCGCACTGTCCCCTCCCACCGTCACTGCGTCGATCATGAGGTTGGCTGCCGTTGGCGTCCGATTCGTCGCCGCCAACCTCATGATCGACGGGGCAGGGGGCGGTGGTGCCGGTGTTGCGGTGGTGATACTTGCGGCATGTCGATCGTGCTGTCCGCGCCGGCCACCCCGACCGCCCCCGCCCTGCTGCTGCGCCCGTGGCACGACGGTGACGCCGACGCGCTGATCGAGGCGTACCGCGATCCGGTGCTGCGCGCCTGGACCAGCCATCCGGTGACCGGCCCGGAGCAGGCGCGGGTGTTTCTGCGCCGCAGCCACCAGGGCTGGGCCGCCGGGCACCGGTTCATGTTCGCGGTGCTGGAGGGGGAGCGGGTGGTGGCCTGCGTGGTGCTCAAGGATGTCCGCCCGGGACACCCGGCCGCCGAGGTCGGCTACTGGACGGCTGCTCCGGCGCGCGGCCGGGGTGTCGCGCCACGGGCGGTGGAGGCGGTCACCGGGTGGGCGTTCGCCCGGTTCGCCGCCGCCGGTCTGACCCACCTGGAGCTGCTGCATCAGGTCGACAACCCGGCCTCCTGCCGGGTGGCGGAGAAGAGCGGGTACGCGTTCGCCGAGGTTCTGCCGGCCCGCCCGCCGTTCCCCCGGGACGGCCACCGCCACATCCGCCACCTGCGCTGACACCGGCCCGCCGCTGCTCTCACGCGCCGAGCAGGCGCAGCAGCAGCCGTGGCTCGCCCGGCCACGCGTCGAGCAGCACCTGCCGGTGCATCTGCCGGGCGGCGTAGCGCAACGCGAGCGCCACCACCACGATGTCGTCGAGCGGCCCGATCACCGGCAGGAACTCCGGGATCAGGTCGATCGGGCTGGCCACCCAGAGCCCGGCGACCACGATCGCGACCCGGGCGCGGCGGGGCACCCGCGGGTCGCGGCGCAGCCGTCGTACTGCTGTCACGCAGTCGGGCACGAACGCGGCCAGATCGCGCAGCACCCCCGGCGGCAGCCGCCGGGCCAGCAGCACCAGCACCGCCCAGCCGGCGACCAGGCAGACCGTCGCCACCGCGAGCCCGATGAGCCAGTCGCGCACGCCCTCACCCCTTTCCCGTAACCGGGGGCACGCTACGCGGTGACCTCGCCCGGCGCGCGGGAACAGCCCGGCCCCGCGCGACGCTGACCCCGTCGGACGGCGGCGGATACCGTGGGTACGGGAGGTGACAGCGGTGACGACAAGCTGGGAGGCCGCGGTCGAGGCGCAGATCCGCTCGGCCCAGGAGCGCGGCGAGTTCGACAACCTGCCGGGCGCCGGCAAGCCGATCCCGGGGCGCGACATGCCCTACGACGAGGGCTGGTGGATCCGCAGCTTCATGGAGCGCGAGCAGATCCCGTCCGATCTGCTGCTGCCCACGCCGCTGCAGTTGCGCCGCCGCATCGAACAACTCCCGGCCGAGCTGCGCGACCTGCCCACCGAGGAGGCCGTCCGGTCGTACGTGGCGGCGCTGAACACCGAGGTGGTGGCCTGGCTGCGTACCCCGACCGGGCCACGCGTGGTGGTCCGCCCGGTCAACGTCGACGAGGCGGTGCGCCGCTGGCGCGCCGACCGGGAACGCGACACGCCGGTCGTCACGGCGCCGGAGCCGCAGCCTGCCACCCCGGCCCGCCCGCGCCGCCGCCGGCGCTGGTGGCGTCGCTGAGAACGGTCAGGGAGGCGCCGCCTGCCAGGTCCACGCGGTACGCCGCGGCCGGTCGCGCAGCGGCGCGCGGCCGGTCAGCCACAGCAGCACCGGCTCCGGGTCGCCGCCCGGGGCATCGGGGAACAACCGGCGCACCACCCGGGCACACAGTTCAGCGGGTGGCGACCAGTCCAGGCCGAGCCCCCGGGCCAGGTCGTGTGTGTGCAGGAGGATCTCGGCCACGCCCATCGCGGCGAACCCGCCCGGATCGCACGGGCCGAAGTGCCACGCCCGGTCGTCCGGATGCGCGGCGTCGATCGTGGCGGCGAGCATCCCGGCCGCGGCCGCCGCGACGATGAGCACCTCGGCGGGCGCGGCGTCGGCGCGTACCCGCAGGTCGAACGGCAGATAGCCGCCGTCGGGCCGGCCTAACACCTGACCGGCGTACGCGACCAGGTCGTGCGCGATGTGCGCGGCGGTGGTCCAGCAGGACCAGTCCAGGCCGCCCGCGCGTACCGTCCAGTCCCGGCCGGCGGCGGGCCGCAGCACGGCTGTCATCGCGGCGGCGGCGGCGCGGACGTCCGCGCCGGTCGTCGTCGTCACAACCGGCGTACGCGTAGCACGCACGTGAGCATCGGGAGCGTGAACTCGCCGTCGGCCGTCTCCGGCCGGCCGGCCAGGTAGGCGCGGATGCGGTCGAGCGTCTCCGTGCGTTCCCGGTCCGGCATGACCAGCATCCCGGCCCGGGTGGCGAGCGTCGCCACGAGCGAGTCGGCGGTACGGCGCTGCCCGTGCGGGAACTCCGCCTGCTCGGGTGAGCCGAACCGGGCCTCGCCGGTCTTCGGCAGGTGCATGCCGGTCGTGGCGGCGTGCCAGCTCGCGGGCGTGTCCCGGGGGCCGATGGCGGCGCTTCCGCTGACCGCCGCGAGCCCGGCGACCCAGTCGACCCGGTCGTCCACGACGTTCCACAGTCCGGCCAGGACTCCGCCGGGGGAGAGGACCCGGGAGATCTCCGGCCCGGCCACTGCCATGTCGAACCAGTGCATCGCGTTGCCGGCCACCACGGCGTCGACCGAGGCGTCCGGCAGCGGAATCGCCTCGGCGCTGCCGGGAAGCGCGCGGACGTCCGGCAGGGTGCGGCGGAGTTCGGCGAGCATCGCCGGGTCCGGCTCGACCGCCGTCACGTCGTCGGTCACCTCGGCCAGCGTGGCGGTGAGCTTGCCGGTGCCCGCGCCGAGGTCGAGCGCCCGCGCGCCGGGCGCGGGTTCGAGGGCCCACCGCAGAGCGGCCCGCGCGTAGTCCGGGCGGTGCTCGGCGTACGCGGTCGCCGCCGAGCCGAACGACGACGAGTGCCGGCGTCGTGCGTCTTCGTCCATCCGGTCACCCTATCGATGGCCGGACCCTCTTGACGTACGAACTGCGCTTCGTGAATAATGGGTCATAGTTCGAGGGGGAGTACCCGACGATCCACGCACCGCCGTCAGTACGGGCCCGGCCCATCCGGATCCCGGCGATGCAGCCACCGCCACGGGTGGCCCGGGGAGACCTTCGTCCAGCAGCGCCGGAACACCTCGGGTGTGCCGGCCCGGGCGAGAGGTCTCCCTTCGTGATGTCCGTGTCCTGGTGGATCTGGGCCGTTCTCATGCTGGCGATCGCGGCGATGCTCGCCGTCGATCTTTTCCTGCACCGCGACAACCACGTCATCGGTTTCCGTGAGGCAGCGGTCTGGTCCGGCATCTGGATCGCCGCCGGCCTGCTCTTCGGCGTCGTCCTCTGGGTCTGGCAGGGCGGTGACGTGGCCGGCACCTACTACGCCGGCTACCTGATCGAGAAAGCGCTGTCGATCGACAACGTCTTCGTCTTCGCGCTGATCTTCACGTACTTCGCCGTGCCCGCCGCGTTCCAGCACAAGGTGCTGTTCTGGGGTGTCATCGGCGCCCTGGTCTTCCGGCTGGTCTTCATCTTCGTGGGCGCCGAGCTGCTCGAGACGTTCTTCTGGACCGCGTACGTGTTCGGCGCGTTCCTCATCTACACCGGCTACAAGATGGCGTTCCGCCACGACGGGCAGACCCCGCCGGACCGCAACCCCGTCGTCCGCCTGGTGCGCCGGCTCATTCCGACCGACCCCGCCTACCACGGTGACAAGTTCTTCGCCCGGGTCGACGGCAAGCGGGTCGCGACCCTGCTGTTCGTGGTCCTGATCGCGGTCGAGGCCACCGATCTGATCTTCGCCATCGACAGCGTCGCCGCGATCCTGGCCATCACCACCAGCACGTTCATCGTCTGGACCGCCAACGCCTTCGCCATCCTCGGCCTGCGCAGCCTCTACTTCTGCCTCGCCGGGCTGCTGCGCCGCTTCGTGCACCTGCACTACGGCCTGGCGGTCCTGCTTGCCTTCGCGGGCGTCAAGTTGATCCTCTCGGAGACCCCGGTCGGCAAGCTGCCGATCCCGGTGACTCTCGGCGTGATCGTGGTGACGATCGCGGTGTCGATCGCATGGAGTCTGCGCAGCACCCGGGGCGCCGAGGCGATCGACGTCGACGCGGCCGACTCTCCGGCGAGCTCGGCGCGCTGATCCTCCGCCCCGCGGCACCGCCGCCGGAGCCCATGGGCGCACCACCATCTGCCCATGGGCTCCGGAGCGCGGAGAGTGGCATCCCGGTTCGGTTCCCCGCGTTCTCGCGTCAGGACGCGCTCTGCTCACACGCCGCGCCCACCGGCAAGCGGGTAGCGGCTTCTCGTCCCTGGGATCGGATCACGAGCGGCACGCACCCCGGAACCGCCACCCAGGTGCCGCCGGTGAAGACCGACCATGCGGACGGTGAGCCGGCGGCGGGGCAGGCCTCGATCTGCGTGGTGGTCACCGGTTCCGCGCCCGCGCCCCAGCCGATGCGGGCTCGGTCCTCCCATCCGGGCGCCACCTGCACTTCCACAGCCGCTCCGGCCCGTACGTGCAGGCCCCATTTGGCGAAGAGACGAGTCGGCCCGGCCTCGTCAGACGAGGCAGAGGGTTGCAGGAGTTCCGACGGCACCGCGACCACGTCAGCCACCACCCGGTAGGAGTCGCCCGGAGCCGCCACGGTGGCAACGGAGTCGGCACACGACAGGCGCCGTCCGCCCTCCGGCAGCGTCGGCAGTAGCGGGGTTTGCGAGCCGGGCTGCACGGGCGCGGGGTTCGACGCGCCGGCATCAGGCCGACGCGGATGGTTCTCGGTCGTGCAGCCGGTTGCTGTCAGCAGCAGGCAGGCGGCTGCGGCGAGATGGTCCCGCCTCCATCGGTCGGCTCGCACCCTCCCGATCCTTCCAAATTTCGGCGCCGAGGCAACCAGCGACTATTACCGGATTTTCGATAACAGTATTCGATCAATTCATCTACCCAAAACGGATGAATCGCCACTACACCATAATGACAGTTATGTGCGGGTCAGCTCCTTGGATGTCGTCGGCGTACGATCACGCCACCGCAGCCGATCCCAGGGAGCAGGCGATGGTGTCCGACGCGACGCTGACCCGGATCAACGACGGCGTGCAGATGCACCACCAGCACGGCCGACGGGAGGACGCCCGCGACTTGTTCGCCCGGATCTGGGACGAGATCGGCGGGGAACAGGGTGATCCCCTGCACGTCTGCGTCCTCGCCCACGCGATGGCCGACGTGCAGGACGACGTACGTCAGGAACTGGTCTGGGACCGGCGGGCACTCGCGGCGGCCGACCTGCTCACCGACGAGCGGGTCGCGCAGGCCGGGGTGCCGATGTCGGTCGCCGGGCTGTACCCGTCGTTGCATCTCAACCTGGCGGAGTGCCACCGCAAGCTCGGCGAACTCGACCAGGCGCGGGACCACCTCCGGCGAGCCCGGGAGGGGATCGGCGCGCTCGGCGACGACAGCTACGGGAATCTGATAAGGGGCGGACTCGACCGGATGTCGCAGGAACTGGCTGCCGGATAGGCCGCAGGCGACTGGCTAGCGGCCGGTGCTCGTTGACGGGGTGACGGCGGCGACGACCAGGTCGACGATGCCGTCGGCGTAGTCGTCGGTCAGCGGGCCGTTGCGCAGCAGCCAGCGGTGGTAGAGCGGGCCGAACAGCAGCTCCACCACCTGGTCCAGGGACGCGTCGGGGCGGACCTGGCCGGCCTCGCGAGCCGCCTCCAGGCGTACCCGGACGGCGTTCAGCTGGGGGCGGAGCAGCCGGTCGCGTGCCTGTGCGCCCAGGTCCTCGTCGGCGAGCGTCTCGATGGTGATGGCGCGGGTGGTGGCCGACAACCGTGGGTCGGCGAACTCGGCGACCGTGGCCCGGAGAACCTGGCGGAGGTCGGCCCGCAGGTCACCGGTGTCGGGCAGCGCGATGACCTCCGGCACGTCGTCGGCGAGCGCGTCCAGGATGACCGCGCCCTTGCCGCGCCACCAGCGGTAGATCGTCTGCTTGCCGACGCCGGCGCGGGCGGCGATCGCCTCGACGGTCAGGGCCGGGTATCCGGTCTCGGCCAGCAGTTCCAGGGCGGCGGCGAGGATCGCGCGGCGGGACTGCTCGTTGCGGCGGGTGGGCTGCGGAGTCACGCCGAGAGCGTACAACGAGACGAGACGTATCGTCTTGACGGGACAGGTGACGTCATGCTCTGCTGCGGTAAGCGAGACGGAACGTCTCGTCTCAGCGACGATCAGGAGATCACTTGCCGCACATCGCCATGGTCAGCATCCCGTTCCACGGCCACGTCAACCCGAGCTTGGAGATCATCCGTACCCTCGTGCGGCGTGGCCACCGCGTCACCTACGCCAACGACCCCGCCTTCGCCGAGGTCGTCCGGGCCACCGGTGCGGAGCTGAAGCCGTACGCCTCGGCCCTGCCCGCCGACGGCGGCGCCGGAATCGACGATCCGATCGCGCAGCTCACGCTCTTCCTCGACGATGCCGTCGCCATGCTGCCGCAGCTGCGGGCCGCCTACGACGACGACCGGCCGGACCTGTTCCTCTACGACATCGCCGGCGCGCCGGCCCGGCTGCTCGGCGAGCAGTGGGGGATCCCGGCAGTCCAGCTCTCCTCCACGTTCGTCGCCTGGGACGGCTACGAACAGGAGATGGCGCCTGCCGTGGAGGCGATGCGGGCCGATCCGCGCGGCGCCGACTACTACCGGCGCTTCACGGCGTGGCTGACCGCGGAGGGCTCGTCGGTCACCGACAGCATGGCGTTCCAAGGGCGACCGGTCCGCAGCCTGGTCCTGCCGCCGGAGGCGCTCCAGCCGAACGCCGACCGGGTGGACCGCTCGGTCTACAGCTTCGTCGGCCCGGTCCTGGGCGACCGCTCCGACCAGGGTTCCTGGGTACGCCCGGAGCGCGCCGACAAGGTGCTGCTCGTCTCGCTCGGCTCCGCCTTCACCCGGCAGCCCGAGTTCTACCGCCGCTGCGTCACCGCGTTCGGCGACCTGCCCGGCTGGCACACCGTTCTGCAGATCGGCAAGCACGTCGATCCCGCCGAACTCGGTCCCGTCCCCGACGGCGTCGAGGTCCACCGGTGGGTGCCGCAGCTGGCCGTACTGGAGCAGGCGGATGCCTTCGTCACCCACGCCGGCATGGGCGGCAGCAGCGAAGGTCTCTACTGCGGGACGCCGATGATCGCCGCGCCGCAGGCGGCCGACCAGTTCGCGAACGCCGAGCAGCTGGCCGCCCTCGGCGTCGCCCGGGTCGTCGACCCGGCCGCCGTCACCGCCGCGGAGCTGCGCGAGACGCTGCTCGCCCTTACCTCCGACCCCGCCGTGTTGGCCCGCAGCGCGGAGTTGAAGCGGCAGGCCCGCGCCGCCGGCGGCGCCGACCGGGCCGCCGATCTGATCGAGGCCGAACTCACCGCGGCGAGCGGCGGGTGGGGCGTGGTCGCGGCGGCCGGGTGCCGCCGCGACCACGCCCCGGTCACTCCTCCGCCAGCACGGTGAAGGTGAAGGCGGAGCTCGTCGGCCGTTTCAGCGGGATGTCGCACTTGACCCGGCGAAGCACCTCCGCCCGGGTGAGGCCGAACCGGCGTGCGATGAGCCGGTCCGGGCGTACCGGCACCGGGTCGTCGAAGGTGACGTCCACCTGGACCGGCCACCCGTCCAGCGGCACCGTGGGCGCGTCGAGCGTCCACGCGTCCGTCCAGTCCAGCGTGAAGCGGCAGCGCCGGGCGAACCACGGATCGAGCAGTGTGGCCGCCACCAGATCCGGATCGTTGAGGTGGTGGCCGTGCAGCTCGGCGGGATCGAACGAACTGACAGTGGCCCGCTCGCGGACGGTGAGCTTGACGGTGCGGTCGCAGGACACGCACCGCACCAGCAGCCACACGTCCAGCAGCTTGCCGTTGGCGTTGACGCGGAACCGGCCCTGGGCGGCGGTGGCCGACTCCGCCCGGCAGACGGCGCAGCGCAGCGACAGCAGCGGGAGGCGGGTCCGGCGGACGACCCAGGACAGCACGATATGCGGTTGGGATGACATGAGACCTGATCTCTGAAGACCTGACGCGAGGCCGATTACGCGCGGCCTCGGACGCTGTGGCCGGGCGCGCGTGGGCAGCCCGGCGAGCCGGCGCGCGGGCGTCGGCTACAGGCGTGGGGAACGTGTCAGGTTCTAGAGAGCAGGAGGGGTCACGCGGATCGTCCTTCTTCGCTGCGACGACAGGTGCAGGGACCGTACGGCAGTGCCGAAACCGCTCTCAACCCGTTTTCCGGCCACACTGCGGCCCGCGTCACTTCACTGACTAAAAGTTTGCACACTCTGCAAGATCGCTCGTAGAGTCGCGGCATGACCTCGGATCAGAGCCGCCCCGGCCTGCGTGACCGCAAGAAGCGGCAGACCCGTGCGGCCCTCAGCGCCGCCGCGTTGCGCCTGGTCGCCGAGCGTGGCCTGGACCAGGTGACGGTGGAGGAGATCAGCGAGGCCGCCGACGTGTCGGCCCGCACCTTCTTCAACTACTTCCCGAGCAAGGACGAGGCGCTGCTCGGCGACCAGCCGACGGACCGTGAGGTGCTGGCCGCCCGCATCGTCGCCGCCCCGCCGGAGCTGTCCGCGTTCGACGCGCTGCGGCTGGCCTTCGACGACGTGGTCGAGGCCGTCGAGGCCGATCGGGAGGTGTGGCTGCTGCGCCTGCGGGTCATCGCGGCGAACCCGTCGCTGCTTCCGCGCCTGATCAGCGGCAACGCCGAGACGGAGCAGGTGATCGTCGCGGCGGTGGCCGCCCGGCTGGGGCTCGACCCGTACCACGGCCACCCGACGCTCGTCACCACTGTCGCCGGCGCGGTGTTCCGCACGGCCCTCATGCAGTGGGTCGACCAATCCGGCACGACGACGCTGCGCGAGCTGACCGCCGGGGCGTTCGCCGCCGTCGCCGCCGGCCTGCCCGATCCGTCCTGACCTCTCCCGTCCGTACCGGCCGCCGCCGTAGCGGGGCCGCGAGCACGTGCACACGACAAGGAGTTCGATGACCACCGCCACTGTTCCGCCCGCCGAGACGAGTACGCGGATGTCACGCCGGGAGGTCCTCCAGGCGTTGTCCGGCCTGATGGTCGGCATGTTCGTGGCGATCCTCGCCTCGACGGTGGTGGCGAACGCGCTGCCCCGGATCATCGCCGACCTCGACGGCAGCCAGACCGTCTACACCTGGATCGTCACCAGCGAGCTGCTCGCGATGACCGCGACGGTGCCGCTGTGGGGCAAGATGGCCGACCTCTACAGCAAGAAGCTGCTGATCCAGTTGTCCCTCGGCCTGTTCGTGGCCGGTTCGCTGGTCGCCGGCTTCACCCCGAACGTCGAGGTGCTGCTGCTCAGCCGGGTCATCCAGGGCATCGGCGCGGGCGGCATGACCGCGCTCGCCACGATCGTCATGGCGGCCATGATCCCGCCGCGTGAGCTGGGCCGGTACGCCGGCATCTTCGGCGCCGTCTTCGGTGTCGGCACCATCGCCGGCCCGCTGATCGGTGGCGTCCTGGTCGACACGTCCTGGCTGGGCTGGCGCTGGTGCTTCCTGATCGGCGTGCCGTTCAGCCTGCTGTCCATCGCGCTGCTGCAGAAGACGCTGCACCTGCCGGTGGTGCGCCGCAAGGTCCGCATCGACTGGCTCGGCGCCCTGCTGATCACCTCGGGCGTGTCCACGCTGCTGATCTGGTCGTCGCTGGCCGGCAACAAGTTCGACTGGGCCTCCGGCTGGACCGCGCTGCTGGTCGGCGGCGGCCTGGCGCTGCTCGCGCTCGCCGTGTTCGTCGAGGCCCGCACCGAGGAGCCGATCATCCCGCTGGGGATCTTCCGCAACCGCACCGTCAGCCTCACCACGGTGGCCAGCATCCTGGTGGGCGTGGCGATGTTCGGCGGCACCGTGTTCCTGTCGCAGTACTTCCAGACCTCGCTGGGCAAGTCGCCGACAGTGGCCGGCCTGATGAGCCTGCCGATGGTCCTCGGTCTGCTGGTCTCCTCCACGGTGGCGGGCCAGCTGATCACCAAGTACGGCCGCTGGAAGATGTTCCTGGTCGCCGGCGCGGCGGTGATGACAGCCGGCATGCTGCTGCTGAGCACCATCGACGCGACCACGAGCGTGCCGGTGCTGTCGGTGTACATGGCGGTGCTGGGTGTCGGCGTGGGCATGCTCCTGCAGAACCTGGTGCTGGCCGCGCAGAACGACGTGCCGGCCGCCGAACTCGGCGCGGCCACCTCGGTGCTGACGTTCTTCCGCAGCATGGGCGGCGCGGTCGGCGTCAGCGCGCTCGGCGCGGTCCTGGCGAACCGGGTGACCTCGCTGACCGTGGAGCGGCTGGGCCCGATCGCGGCCGGCGGGGGATCGACCGAGGTGCCGGACCTGTCCGCCCTGCCGGAACCGGTGCTGCGGATCGTGCAGGACGTCTACGGCATCGCCACGTCGGAGATGTTCCTCATCGGCGCGCCCTTCGCGCTGCTCGCCCTGATCGTCGTGCTGTTCATCAAGGAGAAGCCGCTGAACACGCTCAGCGGTGACGAGCGCCGGGCCCGCGAGGAGGCGGCGGCCGCCGCCGGCATGCACTGACCGCGTCCGACCGAGCGTGGGGCCGCCCCCGGGAGCACCGGGGGCGGCCCCTTTCTGCGTACGGTCAGCGTCGGGTGCGGTCGTTGATCTCCGTGCCGGACTCGCCGGGCATGGCGCCGATCGCCTCCTCGGCGGCCCGGCCGCCGGTGCTCTCGTCGCCCTGCTTCAGCGAGCTGCGGGGCAGCCCGGCCAGGTGTGCCGGGTCCTCGATCGGCTGGGGCGGCCACTGGTCCTGCGTGCCGTCGGTCACCCCGGCGCGGCGCAGCGCCTCGACCAGCTGGTCCGGCGACAGGCGGTCGACCTCCTGTATCCCGGCCCCGCGCGCAATCGCCTGCAGTGTCTTCAGGTCTTCGCTCACGAATGTCTCGGCCATGTCCGAGCCTTCCCGGCCCCCAAGACAAGGAAACCGGCTCGCGCAGACGGCCTGCCCGCCCGCCCGTCGATCATGGGATTGTACCGGGCAAAGCGGACACCGTACGCCGTCAACCTCATGATCGACGCGAGATGGGAGGTCTCGTCAGCGGCGGGCGGGTTTGCGATCGGGGCGCGGGCGGTCCCGTTCCGGGTCGACGCCGACCTGCACGGCGAACGCCGGGTCCACGGCGAGCAGGGGGCGGGGGCCGAACAGCGCCATCCCGGTCAGCAGCGTGTCGGTGTCCCGGCCCTGCCAGACCGGGCGGCGCTCCGGGTCGAGGTCGGCGTGCTCGCGGCGCAGCCGCCGCAGCAGCCGGCGGGTGGCGGCGCCGGTCTCCGGCACCTCGGTCAGCCACCAGCCACCCAGCGCTGTCGCCAGGCAGCACAGCAGCAGCCCGGCGACCGACGCCGGACCACCGGCGGAACGCCCTTCGACCGCGCTGTCCACCAGCCGCGTCAGGCCGACCGCGGCGACCGCGAACAGCGGCACCGTGCCCAGCGCGATCCGTCGCCGCTGCGCGCGGGTGAGCAGCCAGCCGTCGCGGACCAGCCGCCCGACGGTACGGCGCAGCGCCCGGCCCACGGCCGGGTCGGCGAGCACCGCCGCCCAGGTCTGCGGGCGGCGCAACGCGCTGTGCAGGGCGCGGACCAGCGCGGGCGAGCCGGCCGGAGGCGGCCCCTGCGCGTGCAGGGTGGCGAGTTCACCGACGTCGACCCCACCCGCGCGGCGCAGCGCGGCCACCCCGACCTGGCAGGCCAGCAGCGCCCGGTCGGTCAGGTACGCCAGCTCGACCCGGTCGGGTGCCGCACCCCGGGTACGGCGGCCGGTCAGTTCGCGTACCGCCAGGGCGATCACGACGGCCACGGCGACCGCGCCGAGGTAGTCGAGGAGGAAGACCGGCCCGCTGACTCCCCAGAGCATGGCGGCAAGTATCTCAGGAACCGTGGCGTACCTCGGTGTCCCAGATCTGTGACCACGGACGCCGCAGGCCCCGGGCGAGGAAGATCGGCTCGCCGTTCTCGTCGTTGTCGACGTCGACCCGCTGGTCGACCCGGCCCGCCTCGGTGACCTCGGTGAACCAGGCACGCAGCCGCTCCGGGCGGGACCAGCCGACGACGATCACCACGTCGGCGTCGTCGGGCGGCCGGCCGAACGTGGCCATGCTGTTGTGCCCGGAGTACGCGCGGGGCAGCCCCCGGGCCGGCCCGTACCGGGCCAGCGCGCCGGCCTCGCCGTAGTTGCCGGTCAGCACCACCGCCCGGTCGCGTTCGGCCGGGGGCAGGGCGCGGTGTACGGCGGCCACCGAGTCGGCGAACTCGGGCCAGCCGATGGTCTCGCCCGCGTCGTAGTTGGCCGCGACCACGAACCCGGGCAGCCGGTCGGCCGGCAGCGTGGGCAGCAGCAGCACCGCGCTGCTCGCGGCCATCAGCGCGGCGGCGGTGACCAGCAGCGCCTGCCGGGCACGCGCGGCGCCCCGCCGGGCCCACTCGACGGCCGGCACCACCCCGGCGGCGGTGAGCACCAGCAGCAGCGGCGCGTCGTAGTAGCCCTTGCCACCGGCCACCACCACGATCGCGACCACCACCAGCCACGCCCAGGCCAGCGACCGGTACGCCGCCCAGGACGGCCGGCGCAGCAGCGCGACCAGCCCGGCGATCCACACCGGGACGGCGAACGGACTGATGATCAGGAACTGGAGCACCAGCGCGTCGACCCGGCCGCTGTAGGAGCTGTCGCCGCCGGCGATCGAGGCGGCGACGTCGAGCTGCGGGAAGCCGTGCGCGGCCTGCCACGCCGCGTACGGCACGGCGAGCAGCGCGGCGACGCCCGCCCCGGCGAGCACCCACCGGTCCCGCAGCAGCCGGCGCGGCCCGGCGATCAGCAGACCGGCGACCAGGCCCACGCCGAGCAGGGCGGGCAGCGGCTTGTTGAGCAGGCCGGAGCCGAGGGCGAGCCCGGCGCCGAGTGCCCACCGGGTGTCGCCGGTGCGAAGCATCCGTACAACGCAGAGCGCGGCGGCCAGCCACACCAGCAGGTCGACGCTCGTGGTGCTGAGCAGGTGGCCGCCGGCCAGGACGATGCCCGAGGCGGCGGCGAGGAACGCCGCGGCCGTCTGGGCGGCGCGGCCGGCGCCGAGCTGCCTGGCGATCGCGGCGACCAGGACGACCGCCGCGCCGCCGATGAACGCCGACGGGGTACGCAGCACCACCAGGTTGCCCGGCGCGATCGTGTCGGCCAGCCGGGCCAGCGCCGGCACGAGCGGCCCCTGGTCGACGTAGCCCCAGTCGAGGTGCCGGCCGCACAGCAGGAAGTACAGCTCGTCGCGGTGGTAGCCGTAGCGGCCGGCGAGTGACAGCAGCACGGCGGTGAGGACCGCGCCGACCGCCAGCGGCGCGGCGGTGCGCGGACCGGCGGGCGGCGGGCCACCGGGCGGGGCGGCCTCGCTCCGATCGACGTCGGCGACTGATTCGGCCACCTGCCCATGATGGCCCCGGCCGGTGGTTCGCCGATGCCCCGCCGCCCTCGGCCGGGTGGACGGAAACCGGTGGCCGGACGGCCGGGGAGGCGGCTAGCGTGCGCGTCGATGCTGATTCGTGACTACACCGACGCCGACTGGGACCAGGTCCGGCCGATCCTCGCCGACGTCGTCGGCGCCGCCGACACGTTCGCGTACGACCCGGACTGGCCGCCGGAGACGGTGCGCGAGGTGTGGGTGGAGCGCCCGCCGGGGCGTACCTCGGTCGCGGTGGACCACGACGGCGCGGTGCGCGGCACCGCGAAGATGGGCCCGAACCGGCCCGGGCCGGGGTCGCACGTGGCGACGGCGAGTTTCATGGTCGCGGCGGACGCCCGCGGCCGGGGTGTGGGCCGGGCGCTGTGCGAGGAGGCGCTGGACTGGGCCCGCCGGCAGGGTTTCGCCGCGATGCAGTTCAACGCCGTGGTGGAGACCAACACGGCGGCCGTGGCGCTGTACCGGCGGCTCGGCTTCAGCGTGATCGGCACCGTGCCGGAGGCGTTCGCCCACCCGGCGCGGGGCCGGGTGGGGCTGCACGTCATGCACCGGCGGCTGTGAGCGCGACCGGAAAACGCCTCGCCGGATCCGGTGCGTTGCTGACAGGCTGCCCGCCATGACCGCTCATGCCCTCGCCGGGGCGCTCGCCGACGAGCGTCGCCGCGCCGTGTTCGCCGCGATCGTGCTCGGCGCCCGGGACGTGCCGGCCGTGGTGGCCCGCACCGGCCTGCCCGCCCGCGACGCCGCAGTGGCCGTACGCCGTCTCACCGACGCCGGGGTGCTCGCCGACGACGACGGCGGACTGCGGGTCGACGCCGGGCGGCTGCGTGAGTTCGCCCGCGCCGGTGCGGCGGCACCAGCGGTCCCGGCCGCGAACCCGCGCGAGGCGATCCTGCGCACGTTCCTGCGCGACGGCGCGCTGACCCGGTTGCCCGCGCAGCGGGGGCGCCGCCGCGTGCTGCTGGAACACATCACCGAACGCACCTTCGAACCCGGGCGGCGCTATCCGGAGCGGGAGGTGGACGACGCGCTGCGCCAGTGGTGCGAGGGCGGCGAGGCCGACCACGTGACGCTGCGCCGCTACCTGATCGACGACATGCTGCTCACCCGCGAGCAGGGCGTCTACTGGCGGACCGGGCCGTGACGGGCTGGAGCGTCGACGTCGTCCGCCCGGACGAGCCGGACGCGACGCTGATGCTGCGCGAGTACATGGCGGAGATGGTGCGCCGCTGGTACGGCCGCCCGGAGCAGGCCGGCGAGGTGGACGCCGCGCTGGCCGAGGATCCGAGTGACGACCTGGCCCCGCCGACCGGGCTGCTGGTGCTGGCCCGCCGCGACGGCCGGCTCGCCGGGTGCGCCGGGCTGAGGTGGCAGCCGGGCTGGGCCGAGCTGACCCGGGTGTACGTCCGTCCGGAGCACCGGGGCGCCGGGGGCGGGGCGGCGCTGATCTCGGCGATCGAGGCGTACGCGGCCGGCGGCGGGGCGGCGCGGATCCGGCTGGACACCCGCTCCGACCTGGTCGAGGCGCGTGCCCTGTATGCCCGGCACGGCTACCGGGAGATCCCCGCCTTCACCAGCGGCCCGTACGCGCAGCACTGGTTCGAGAAGGCGCTCGCGGACCGAGTTGACGACGCGGCGGGGGCGCGCTAAAACAGAACCAGGAACTTGAGTCATCCGGACTCAACTTAAGACCTTGGGCCAGGAGAACCGAGGAGGCAGGAACCATGTTGATGCGTACCGACCCGTTCCGCGAGATCGACCGGATCGCCGAGCAGTTCTTCGGCACCACCGCCCGGCCCGCCGTGATGCACCTCGACGCGTACCGCGACGGTGACCACTTCTACGCGACGTTCGACCTGCCCGGCGTGGACCCGGACAGCATCGACTGCACTGTGGAGCGCAACGTGCTGACCGTCCGCGCCGAGCGCCGCCGTCCCAGCGGCGAGAACGTCGAACTGGTCGCCGCCGAGCGTCCGATGGGCACGTTCACCCGGCAGCTGTTCCTGGGCGACACGCTCGACACCGACCGGCTGGAGGCAGGCTACGACAACGGGGTGCTGACGCTGCGCATCCCGATCGCCGAGCGCGCCAAGCCGCGCCGGATCGCGGTGAGCACGCCCGCCGAGAGCAACGGCCGGCGTCAGCTCACCACCACCTGAGCACGTCACGCCGACGCGCGGGGGAGGCCGGGCCGCCGGCCGACCCCGCTTCGTCGTACCGGCGGGCCCGCGCGCCTCGTCGCCAAACCCCCCACCGGCTGAGAACCTTTCTCACATGCTTCGCCCCGAGGTGCTGCCCCGCGCCCGCCCCGCCGCCCTGCCCGCCGGCCCGGCCGACGTCACCGAGGCGTGGTTGCGCAACCGGCGGCTGTCCGAGCACACCCGCGACGCGTACCGTCGCGACGTCACCGGCTGGCTGACCTGGTGCGCCGAGCACGCCGTGGACCCGCTGCGGGCCACCTTCCTCGACGTCAACACCTACGGCCGCGAACTGGAGTCCACACCCCGCGGCCGTACCGGCCGCCCGCTCACCCCGGCCACCGTCGCGCGGCGGCTGTCCGCGCTGTCGAGCTGGTACGACTTCCTGGTCAAGCTGGGCGCGGTGCCCGCCAACCCGGTGTCGGCGGCGGACCGGCCGCGCGTCGACCGGGACCACTCCGCCACCGTCGGCCTGACCCCCGACGAGGTCGACGCGCTGATCGCCGCCGCCGAGACCGACACCGGCCCGGCCGCCGCCCGCAACCGGGCCGCCGTCGCGCTGCTGGCCGACCTGGGGCTGCGGGTCGGGGAACTGGTCGCGCTGGACGTGTCCGACCTGGGCACCGAGCGCGGTCACCGCAGCGTCCGCTTCGTCGGCAAGGGCGGCAAGGTACGCCGGCGCGCGCTCACCCCCGGCACCGCGTACGCGGTCGACGCCTACCTGGCCGTGCGGGCCGCCGCGCAGGGTGTCACTGTGCCGGAGCTGGCCGGTCCGCTGCTGGTCACGGCCACCGGCGGCCGGATGGACCGGCACGCCGTGTTCCGGCTGGTGCGCCGCCTCGCGCAGCGGGCCGGAATCGCCGCCTGGGCGAAGTTGTCGCCGCACTCGCTGCGCCACGCGTTCGCCACCACCGCGCGCTCGGAGGGGGTGCCGCTGGAGGACGTGCAGGACGCGATGGGGCACGCCGATCCGCGTACCACCCGCCGCTACGACCGGGACCGACACAACCTGGACCGCGATCCGGCGTACGCGATCTGGGCGGCCCGGGCCCGCCGCCGCGGCTGAACCGTCGTACCCGCGCCGTAGCGTGCGCAGGCGTGCGACACGGACTGGAGATCGCCTGCGGCGGCGAGACGCTGACGGTGGCCGAACTCGTAACGCTCGGCGAGCTGGCCGAGCGGGCCGGCTGGGACGGGGTGTTCCTGGAGGACTACCTCGTCCACCACGCCGGGGACGACCCACCCACCTGGGATCCCTGGCTGGTGCTGGCGGCGATCGCCGGGCGCACCGAGCGGGTACGGCTGGGCACGACCGTCACGGCGCTGCCCCGGCGCCGCCCGGCCAAGCTGGCGCGAGAGGTGCTCACCCTCGACCACCTCTCCGGCGGCCGGGCGGGCGTCGCGGTCGGCGTCGGTGACCCGGCCGACCGGGGCCTGGCCGCGTTCGGCGAGCCCACCGACCTCAGGACCCGCGCCGCGATGCTCGACGAGGGCCTCGACCTGCTGGTCGGGCTGCTCGGCGGCGAACCGGTCACGCACCACGGCGCCCACTACCGGGCCGAGGGCGTGCCGCTGCGTCCCCCGCCCGTGCAGTCGCCCCGGGTGCCGGTCTGGGTCGGCGGCAGCACCCAGGCGAAGGCGGTGCTGCGGCGCGCCGCCCGGGCGGACGGGATCGTGCCCTACAAGCTGACCGACACCGGCGGTTGGTCCGACTTCACGCCCGACGAGGTGGCCGGCCTGGTCGCCGCGTTGCCGGCCCGCCGCGCGGACGGGCAAGCGTTCGACGTGGCGGTCGGCGGCCGGCGACGACGTCCCGACGAGCGGGCCGAGCGGGCCTACCTGACTCGGCTGGCGGAGGCGGGCGCCACCTGGTGGCTGGAGTATGTCCCGGCTGCCGATCCGGCCGCGATGCGGGCCGCGGTGCTCCGCGGCCCGCTGCGTTGACCGGTCATCCCTGCGGGCGGGGGCAGAGGCAGAGCGGCTGCCCGATCGGGTCGATCAGCACGGTCCACCGCTCGCCGCCGGGCTGGAACTCGGGCCGGGTCGCGCCCGCCGCCACCAGGTCCTTCTCCGCAGCCGCCACGTCGTCGACGTAGAGGTCCAGGTGGTAGCGCTTGTCGCCGCTCTCGTCCGGCCAGGCCGGCGGCGTGTATCCGGGCACCAGACCGAACCCGATCGCCGGGCCGTCCTTGACGATCATGGCGTATTCGGCCTCGCTGTGGGTTATCTCCCATCCCAGCGCCTTGGCGTAGAAGGCGGCGTGCGCGGCCGGGTCGGAGCTGTCGATACTGATCATCGCGATGTCGGCGTGAGCTGTCATGCGGACAGTCTGACGCCGATGCCCGCCAATTGCTGTCCGGTACAAGCGCGCGTCGCAACCGGCTGCGCGTCACCGTCCCGTTGCCTACCGTCGACAGTGATGGGCAGGCAACGGGAGTGGCACCACACGGCCCGGCGTCGCCGGCCGCTACGCGCGGGCGTGCTGATCGCCGGTCTGGGCGTGGGCACCTGCCTGATCGGGGTGGCCGGGCTGGCGGCCTGGAACGCGCAGGTGGTGTTCCAGGCCGACGGGCCGGTGCGGGAGACCGCCGACGGCTTCTTCCGCGACGTCGCGGCCGGTGACACGGACGCGGCGTACGAGCGGCTGTGCGCCGAGGCCCGCAGCCGGTGGAGCCGGACCGGCTTCGGAAGCTGGGTGCGGACCCCGCCGCAGGTCAGCGGCTACGAGATCGTCGACGTGTCGGTCGCGACCCGCTCCGGCAAGCCGACGGGGACGGTGATCGTGCGGATCAACCGGGACGGCGGCGGCAGCGAGGAACGTGAGTTGCCGGTGGTGCCGGAGGGCGGCGGCTGGCGGGTGTGCGGGGATCCGTTCTGAGGCTCAGGCACGCGGGCCGAGATCCCCCGCGCGGTAGTGGCGCCGGCACAGCACCTGGTAGCGCACGTCCGCGGTGTCCACGGTGTCACCGATGACGACCTGCGCGCCCTCGCGGACCACCCGGCCGCCGACCACGCGGGCGTTGAGCAGCCCTTCCCGGCCGCACCAGCACAGCACCTCGACCTGGATCCGGGCCACCTCGTCGGCCAGCTCGAACAGCCGCTGCGCGGCCGGGAACAGGCAGGAGCGGAAGTCGGTGGCCAGGCCGAAGGCGTACACGTCGACGTCGAACCGGTCGACCAGCTCGGCCATCTGCTCGATGTGTTCGAGGTTGTAGAACGACGCCTCGTCGCAGATCAGGTAGTCCACGCGTACCCCCTCGGCCCACGCGTCGCGGACCAGGACGCGCAGGTCGAGGTCGTCGGTGACCTCGACGGCCTCGTGGGCCAGGCCGATGCGGGTGGTGACCTGCGGGCCCAGCGAGCGGTCGATGCGGGTGGTGACCAGGCCGCGGCGGCCCTGCCGGGCGTGGTTGTGGTTCATCTGCAACGCCATGGTGGACTTGCCGCAGTCCATCGGCCCCCAGAAGAACTTCAGCGCGGCGGCGTGCAGCGGCCGGCCGTCGACGCCGCGGGCGGCGGCGCAGCCGGTGGCTCGGTCGTCGCCGGGCCCCGGCAGGGGGCGGGCCAGGCAGGTCGGGGCGGCGTCGTCGGTCACGTCGGGGCAGCCTAGTCCATCGACGCGGCCTGATCCGGCCCGCGATGATCCACAGGCCGGGGCGCGGCGCGGGTCAGAGCACCCGGGGCGGGGTGTTGCCGGCGGCGATGATGGCCCGCCGCATCGGCACGGCGGCCAGCAGCACGAAGCCGACCACGAAGAAGATCAGCAGCGACACCAGGCCCACCCGGTACGACGAGGTCAGCTGGAACACCAGGCCGAACGCCAGCGGGCCGAGCCAGCTGGTGCCCTTGTCGCTGATCTCGTAGAAGCCGTAGTACTCACCCTCCTTGCCGGCCGGGATGAGCTGGCTGAACAGCGACCGGCTCAGCGCCTGGCTGCCGCCGAGCACCAGGCCGATGCAGCCACCGAGGATCATGAACGGTACGGGCGCCTCGGCGGGCAGCCGGAACGCGGCGATGATCACGCCGGTCCAGAGCACCAGCGACAGCAGGACGGTCTTCCAGGCGCCGATGCGCTTGGCGAGCGCGCCGAGGGCGAGCGCGCCGCCGAAGGCGAGGAACTGCACCAGCAGGATGGTCACGATCAGCGTGCTCTGGCCCAGTCGCAGTTCCTCGGTGCCGTACTGGCTGGCGAGGGTGATGACGGTCTGGATGCCGTCGTTGAAGACCAGGAACGCGAGCAGGAAGAACAGCGTCAGCGGGTACGTCTTGAGTTCCCGCAGGGTGCGCCCGAGCTGCCGGAAGCCGTCGGTGAGCACGTTGCCGCCCGCCTGCAGGGCCGCGGCGGTGGGGTGTTCGCGCAGCCAGCGCAGCGGGACGAGGGTGAACGCGGCCCACCACACGCCGGCCGACACGATCGACCAGCGGGCCAGGTCCAGCGTGCGCTGGGCGTTGCCCTCCTCGCTGAGCATGGTGACCGCGACCAGGTTCAGCGCGAGCAGCAGCCCGCCGCCGAGGTAGCCGATGGCCCAGCCGCGGCTGGAGATGCCGTCGCGTTCGTCCGGGCCGCCGAGTTGCGGCAGGAACGAGTTGTAGACGACCACGGCGGCCCCGAAGGAGATGTTCGCGATCAGGAACAGCGCGCCGCCGAGCAGGTAGCGCTCGCCGGTGACGAACGCGAACGCGATGGTCGCGCCGGCGCCGGTGAACGCGGCGGCGGCGAGCAGCCGCTTCTTGTGCGCCGACCGGTCGGCGATCGCGCCGATCACCGGCAGCACGAACACGGTGAGGAAGACCGACAGCGAGATCAGGTACGGGTAGAACGAGCCGGCCGCGACCTTGATGCCCAGCGGGTACACCGCGCCGTCGCAGGTGTCCGCGCCCAGCTCGCAGCCGGCGGCGAGCTCGGTGACGGTGGTCAGGAACGGCCCGAGGAAGACGGTGATGACGGTGGTCTGGAA
This sequence comes from Micromonospora sp. WMMB482, assembly GCF_019038635.1. Taxonomy (NCBI): domain Bacteria; kingdom Bacillati; phylum Actinomycetota; class Actinomycetes; order Micromonosporales; family Micromonosporaceae; genus Micromonospora; species Micromonospora sp. WMMB482. The sequence continues at coordinate 5,610,437 of NZ_JAHOPD010000020.1, forward strand.
TGCGGAGTTCGCCCAGTCGTAGAAGTACCAGCCGGTGCGCTCGCGGGGGGTGCTGCCCGGTCCGGCGGGGTCGGCGACGGCGGGGGTGACCGTATCGGCCATCGGGGGTCGTCCTCGGGGGCTCAGGCGGCCCAGTGGCCGCGACTGCGATAGACGTCACGGAGCACGCTGACGTGATCGGTCATGATGCCATCCACACCAAGATCAAGTAAGTGGTGCATCTGGGCGGGTTCGTCGATCGTCCAGACGTGCACCTGCAACCCGAGCCGGTGGCAGTACGCGAGGAACCGCCGGTCGACCACCGGCACCCGGCCGAAGGAGACCGGCACCTGGGCGGCGACCACGGACGGGGGCAGCCGCAGGGACCGTCCGTGCAGCGAGGCCAGCCGCAGCCGGGCCACGCCGCGCATGCCGAGACTGGTGGCGGCCTTCGGCCCGGCCAGCGCCCGCAGCCGGGCCAGCCGGGCGTCGCTGAACGAGGCGAGCAGCACGCGTTCGCCCGCGCCGGCCCGGGTGACCGTGGCGACGGTGGGCTGCACGCCGCCGTCGGACTTCACGTCGATGTTGAACCGGACCTGCGGCCACGCGCCGAGCACCTCGTCCAGGCGGGGCACCAGGGCGGCCCCGCCGACGCGTACCGAGGACAGGTCGGCCCACCGCAGGTCCGCGATGCGGCCCGGCTCGCCGGTGACCCGGCGCAGCGTCGGATCGTGGAACACCACCGGTACGCCGTCTGCGGTGGCGTGCACGTCCGTCTCCACGTACCGGTAGCCGAGGGCGACGGCACGGGCGAACGCGGCGGCGGTGTTCTCGTCGCCGTCGGCCGCGCCGCCGCGGTGGGCGAACGCCAGCGGCGCGGGTGCGTCGAGGTAGCCGTGACGGGGCTGCACGCGGGCAGTATGCCCGCCGTGGGTGGCGGGCGCATGGCCGGGCGGTGAAATTACCTATCGTTCCCTGACAACACTAGAATAGGGTGCGATGAGTAACGACATGTACTCCGTGGAGCAGGTCGCTGACCTACTCGGCCTGCACGTGCGCACCGTGCGCGGCTACATCCGCTCCGGCCGGCTGCGGGCCACCCGGATCGGCAAGCAGTACCGGATCGCCCGCGCCGACCTGAACGCGCTGACCGGCCGGCCCGCGTCGCCCCCGGCGCCGGGGGCGGAGGTGTCGAGCGTCGTGCGGCTCGACGGCGTCGACCGGGCCACCGCCGACCGGCTCGGCACGCTGGTGCTGGCCGGTGTGAACACCCACCACGACCCGGACCGTCCGCTGCGGGTGCAGACGGTCCACGACGAGGAGCGGCACCGTATGACCATCATGATCCTGGGCGACCTCACCGCCACCGCCGACCTGCTGCGCCTGCTCGACGGGGTGCTCGACGGCGGCAACGGCCTGCTCGGCGGGGAGCGCGGCAATGGCTGACCTGATGCAGGAGCGCGCCGGCGTGCCGGTGCTGGTCTGCGACCCGGACGGCCCGCCGATCGCCACCGAGGGCGACGCGCTGGACCTGATCGGCGCGGCGTTCCTCGGCGCGACGGTGGTGGCGGTGCCGGCCGAGCGGCTCGACCCCGGCTTCTTCACGCTCGGCACCCGCTTCGCCGGTGAGGTGATGCAGAAGTTCGTCAACTACCGGCTGCGCCTGGCGATCGTCGGCGACATCTCGGCGCACCTGGAGCGCAGTGGCGCGCTGCGCGCGCTGGTGGCCGAGTCCAACCGGCACGACCAGGTGTGGTTCGTGCCGGACCTGGCCGCGCTCGACGACCGGCTGCGCACCACCACCTGACCCACCCGGCCTCGCCCGGCGCCCCTCGCCTCGCCTCGCCTCGCCTCGCCGATCTTGCGCTTGCGGCCCTCGTCGGGGGTGGTTGGCCGGATTTGCCCGGGCAGCAACTGCAAGATCGGCGGCGGGGCACGGCACGGCGAGCCGGCGCGGCCGGAGTCGGGGCGGAGCAGCGGGCCGCGGGTGCGCCGGGTCAGCCCAGTCCGGTGCCCGCGTCCCGGCTTCCGGGCGGCGGATAGGGCTGCTCCGCGAGCAGCCGGGCCAGGTGGGCGCTGTTGAGTGCCAGCGCGGCGGTGGTGCGGCCGGTCGTGTCGGGTTTGGGGCGGGCGTCGACGTAGTCGGTCTTGTGCAGCGCCTCCCCGACCCAGTAGGTGGCCCCGGCGGCCGGGCAGGTGAACCCCACCTCGTTGAGCGCCTGCTGCACTTCGGCGATGGTGTGGTGCGCGCCGTCCTCGTTGCCGACCACGGCCACCCCGCCGACCTTGCCGTAGGTGAGCAGCCGGCCCTGGTCGTCGGTCTCGGACAGCTCGGCGTCCAGCCGTTCGAGGACCATCTTCGTCACCGACGAGGGCTGGCCGAGCCAGATGGGGGTGGCGATGATCAGGATCTGGGCGGCGAGCAGCTTAGCGCGGATGGCGGGCCAGCCGTCGCCGTCACCCTCGTCGACGGAGACCCCGAAGCGCACGTCGTGGTCGGCCACCCGGACGATCTCGCCGTCGACGCCCTGGTCGGCCAGCGCGTCGAGCACCTCCTGACCGAGCACCTGTGCGCTGGACGTCGCTGGGGAGCGCTTCAGGGTGCAGTTGAGAACGAGTGCTCGAACAGCGGTCATGACCGGTCCTCTCCGCGTACGGGGTACGCGATCTGATACCCGCCGGCGCGGCCGGAATGCGTCAGGCGCGGCGGCGGTGCGCGCGGCTGTCGTCCACCGGGCGGCCGGGGTCGAGGTGCCGGGGGCGATCGGGCTCGTCGGGACGCAGCAGCACCAGATCGTCGGTGATCGCGTCGATGAGCCGGTCGGTGGCCTGCCGGGCCGCGCCGGGGGAGCCCGGCCGCAGGTCGTCCAGCGGCACCGGAGCGCCGAAGTGCACCCGGATGGCGGGCCGGCGGACGACCGCCCGGGCCACCGCGCGCAGCATCCCCTTGGGCGCCCGGTAGGGCATCACCTCGTGCGAGCCCCACTGGGCCACCGGTACGACGGCGGCGCCGGCGGCGAAGGCGAGCCGGGCGGCGCCGGTCTTGCCGCGCTCGGGCCACATGCCCGGGTCGAGCCCGATGCGTCCCTCGGGGTAGACCAGCACCACCGACCCGCCGGCCACCGCCTGGGCGGCGACCTCCAGCGAGCGGTGCACCGCGGCGGTGCCCCGGTCGACGCGGATGTGCCCGGCGTGGCGCATGAGCGCCCCGACCACCGGGGCGCGGAACAGCCCGCCGGTGGCCATGATCCGGGGCGCGACGCGCCGGACCCGGCAGGCGGCGGCCAGCACCACCGGATCGAACGGGCTGATGTGGTTGGCGGCCAGGACGAGCGGGCCGTGGCGCAGCGCGTCGGGCACGTCGCCGGTGACCTCCAGCCGGCCGACCAGCCCGACGACGGCGCGGGCGAGCGTCTGCGCGCCCCGCCACAGCAGCGGCGCGCGCCAGGGGGTGCTGTTCATCAGTGCTGGATGGTCGCACGCGCCGGGGCGATCCCGGCACCCGGCACGGTGATCGCGGGGACCGCAGGTCCTCCGGCAAGGGTGATCGCGGGGACCGCAGGTCCTCCGGCAAGGGTGATCAGGGTCATTGGTCCCGGGCCGGGTCGGGCCCTGCGGCCCTGCTGATTTCGCTACGACAGCGAGTAGTATCTACTACGTCTCGTAGTATGCGCAGCTGGGGGTTTCAGGTGGACGCGTTGGACGTCGCCCGCTGGCAGTTCGGTGTCACCACCGTCTACCACTTCTTGTTCGTGCCGTTGACCATCGGCCTGTCCGTGCTGGTGGCCATCCTCCAGACCATGTGGCACCGCACCGGCAACGAGCGGTACCTCAAACTCACCAAGTTCTACGGCAAGCTCTTCCTGATCAACTTCGCGATGGGTGTGGTCACCGGCATCGTGCAGGAGTTCCAGTTCGGCATGAACTGGAGCGACTACTCCCGCTTCGTCGGCGACATCTTCGGCGCGCCGCTGGCCATCGAGGCCCTGGTGGCGTTCTTCCTCGAATCCACGTTCATCGGGCTGTGGATCTTCGGCTGGGACCGGCTGCCCAAGCGCCTGCACCTGGCCGCGATCTGGGCCGCCGCGATCGGCACCAACCTGTCGGCGTACTTCATCCTCGCCGCCAACTCGTTCATGCAGAACCCGGTCGGCTTCCGGATCAACCCGGACAGCGGCCGCGCCGAGCTGACCGACTTCGTCGCCGTGCTCACCAACAAGGTCGCCCTGGTCACCTTTCCGCACACCCTGGCCGGCGCGTTCCTGGTCGCCGGGTCGCTGATGGTCACCGTCGGTCTGTGGCACGTGATGCGCAACCGCGACAGCGCCGACACCGGCGCGTACCGCTTCGCCACCAAGCTCGGCTCCTGGACGGTCCTGGTCTCCTCGGCGCTGGTCATCCTCACCGGCGACATCCAGGGCAAGATCATGACCGAGGTGCAGCCGATGAAGATGGCCGCCGCCGAGGGCCTCTACACCACCGAGAGCCCCGCCTCGTTCTCCGTACTCACCGTCGGCAGCCTCGACGGCAGCCGCGAGCTGTTCGCCGTCAAGATCCCGTACCTGCTGTCGTTCCTCGGCACCGGCGACCCCAACGGCACCGTGCAGGGCATCAACGACCTCCAGGCCCAGTACGCCAGCCAGTACGGCCCCGGCAACTACGCCCCGATCATCCCGGTCACCTACTGGAGCTTCCGCTTCATGATCGGCTTCGGGATGGCCGCCGCCGCGATCGCGCTGCTGGTGCTGTGGAGCCAGCGCAAGGGCCGCACCCCCACCAGCAAGTGGCTGCTGCGCGCCGGCCTGGTCATGCCCGTGCTGCCGCTGCTGGCCAACTCCTTCGGCTGGATCTTCACCGAGATGGGCCGCCAGCCGTGGATCGTCTTCGGCGAGATGCTCACCCGCGACGGCGTGTCCCGCAGCGTCTCCCTGACCGAGGTGCTCACCTCCTTCACCACGTTCACCCTGATCTACGCCGTCCTCGCGGTGGTCGAGTTCAAACTGCTGGTCCGCTACGCCCGCGCCGGCGTACCGGACGTCACCCCGCAGACCGACGACGACACCGACGACGCCGAGCGCCCGCTGGCGTTCGCCTACTGACACCCCGGAGCCCAACCGTGGAACTGACGACCGTCTGGTTTCTCCTCGTGGCCGTGCTCTTCACCGGCTACTTCATCCTCGAAGGCTTCGACTTCGGCGTCGGGATGCTGCTGCCGGTGCTCGGCCGCGACGACCGGCAGCGCCGCGTCCTGATCAACACCATCGGCCCGGTCTGGGACGGCAACGAGGTGTGGCTGATCACCGCCGGCGGCGCCATGTTCGCCGCCTTCCCCGAGTGGTACGCCACCCTGTTCTCCGGCTTCTACCTGCCGCTGCTGCTCATCCTGCTGGCCCTGATCGCCCGCGGCGTCGCCTTCGAGTACCGACACAAGCGGCCCGAGGCGTCCTGGAAGCGCCGCTGGGACCAGGCCATATTCTGGGGTTCGGCGATCCCCGCCGTGCTGTGGGGAGTGGCGTTCGCCAACATCTTCCGCGGCGTGCCGCTGGACGCCGACCACGAGTACGTCGGCGGCCTGCTCGACCTGCTCAACCCGTACGCGCTGCTCGGCGGCCTGACCACGCTGGGGCTGTTCCTCACCCACGGCGCGGTGTTCCTGGCGCTCAAGACCTCCGGTGACATCCGGGAGCGTGCCGGCGCCCTCGCCGTCAAGCTCGGCGTCGGCACCGCCGTGGCCGCCGTGGCGTTCCTGAGCTGGTCGCTGACCATCCGCTCCAGCGCCGCCGCCGTCGTGCTCGCCGTCGGCGCCGCCCTCGCCCTGCTCGGCGGTCTGGCCGCCGCCAGGGTACGCCGGGAGGGCTGGGCGTTCACCGGCACCGCCGTGGCGATCGCGCTGGCCGTGGCGACGCTGTTCGCGGCGCTGTTCCCGAACGTGATGCCGTCCACCCTCGACGCGGCCGGCACCCTCACCGCCACCAACGCCGCGTCCACCCCGTACACCTTGAAGATCATGACCTGGGTGGCCGTGGTGTTCACGCCGATCGTGCTGGCATACCAGGGTTGGACGTACTGGGTGTTCCGCCGCCGGATCGGGGTACAGAACATCCCGCAACACTGATCGACCTGTGGGCGCAGGGGCGCGGGGCCGGTGCGAGGGGGTCGCACCGGCCCCGCGGGGCGTCACCGGGTCAGCGCGCCTCGCGCAGCTCCGCCAGCCGCGCCTCGATCTCGGCCAGCTCGGCGCGCAGCTTCTCCGCCTGCTGCTCGGCCTCGGCCCGCTCGGCGGCCAGGATCTGCTCCACCGCCTCCTGCACCCCGGGCACGTCCACCAGCGCCACCATCCGCAGCGCCTCGGCCGGCTTCACCACGTACGGCCGGGCCAGCGCCTTCGTGCCCTGCTGCGCGGCGACGGTCCACTCGCCCTCGGCGTAGGCCAGCGTCACGGTCAACCCCGGCGGGGTCTTCGGCTTGGCGGCCTTCACCGCCCGCTTCGCCGGCTTCGGCTCCGCCGCCGGCTGCTCGGTCCTCGGCTCCTCCCGCCGCGGTGCCGGCACCCGCGGCGTGTCCAGCACGAACGCCGGCTCCGGCGCGGCCGGCGGCTGCTCCGGTTCCGGCTTCGCCTCGGCGGCCGGACGCCGCCCGGCGCCCTTGGGGGCGATCGCCACGTCGGCGGGGGAGAACGGCAGCTCGTCGCGGCCGAACCGGACCACCACGAACTCCTCCGACGCCGCCGGGTCGGTCAGCTCCACCACCTGCCCGAGCTGCCCGGCCATCTGCCCGGCCGACTCGGTGAACACCACCCGGGGCTTGCGGCCCGCCGCAAGGGCCTCCCGGATTCCCTGAACATCGTCAGTGGACAAACCCTGACCCGCCATCACGCCCTCTTCCGTACACCTGTTTGACGCAGCCTTGATACCAGTCGGCTGCGACACCGCGATGATCAGCCCCCGAGGGCCCGCAGCGCCGCGTCGGCGTGCTCGTTCATGCTCAGCTCGCTGTGCACCACCGCCAGCACCCGCCGGTCGGTGCCGATCACGAACGTCATCCGCCGGGTGCTCAGCGCGCCCAGCGGCAGCCGCCGCCGCACCCCGAACGCCCGCGCCACCTCGCCGTCGACGTCGGACAGCAGCGGATAGTCGAACCCGTGCCGACGGGAGAACTCCGCCTGCCGCTGCACCGGATCCCGGCTGATCCCCACCCGGGACGCGCCCACCGCCGCGAACTCCGCCGCCAGGTCCCGGAAGTGGCAGCTCTCCGCCGTGCAGCCCCGCGTCATCGCCGCCGGATAGAAGAACAGGACCACCGGACCGGCGGCCAGGAACTCCGACAGGCGCCGTGGCGTGCCCGTCTCGTCCGGCAGCGTGAAATCCTCGACCAGGTCACCGACACCCACCGCGTCACTCATGAGGCGAGGATATGTAGACATCGGCGATCCCGCTCCGTCGTACCCGGCGAGCGGCGGGGAGGAACCGCCGACACGACGCGAAGGACCGACAGTGAAGTACGTGATCATGATCCACTCCAACCCGGAGCCGTGGGGCCACCCCACCTCGGAATACCTCGCCGCCCACCAGGAACTGCCCGCCGAGGTACGCGACCGGCTCAACGCCGACTTCGAGCAGGTGATGACCGAACTGCACGCCAACGGCGAACTGGTCGTCGGCGAGGCGCTCGGCGACCCCCGCACCGCCCGGCTCTACCGCTGGCGCGACGGTGCGCCGCTGGCGACCGACGGCCCGTACTCCGAGGCCAAGGAACACCTCGCCGGCTTCTTCCTCATCGACGTCGAGAACCAGGCCCGCGCGGACGCCGTCGCCGCGAAGTTCGCCGGACCGGGGGAGACGGTCGAACTGCGGCCCCTGATGTGGCCGGGCGGGTCCGATCAGTAACGCCACGCCCCTGGCGGACGTGTGGCGCCGCGAGGCGCCGCACGTCCGCGCCGCGCTGCTGCGCCGCTACGGGCACCCCGACGCCTGCGAGGACGCCCTCCAGGACGCCGCGGAGGCCGCCGCCGCCCGGTGGCCGCTCACCGGCGTGCCCGACGAACCCCGCGCCTGGCTCATCCGGGTCGCCGCGCGACGGCTGATCGACCGGATGCGCGCCGAGGAGGCCCGTACCCGCCGCGAGCGGCTCGACGCGGCCCGGCAACCCGGCGCAGGCCGCGTACCGCCCGTCGACGACACACCGGTGACCGGCGCCGACGACACGCTGCGGCTGCTGTTCCTGTGCTGCCACCCGGCACTGAGCCGCCCCTCACAGGTCGCCCTGACGCTGCGCGCGGTGGCGGGACTGCGGGTGGAGCAGATCGCCGCCGCCTACCTGGTGCCGGCCCGGACCATGACCCAGCGGCTGAGCCGGGCCCGCGCGACCCTGCGCGAGGCCGGCGCCCGGTTCACCATGCCGCCGCCGGACGCGCTGCCCGGCCGGGTGGCCGCCGTGCTCGACGTGTGCCACCTGGTGTTCAGCGAGGGCTACACCCGAACCTCCGGTGACCAGCTCCTCGACGTCGAACTCGCCGAGGAGGCGATCCGGCTCACCCGGCAGGTCCACGCCGCGCTGCCCGGCCACCACGAGGTCACCGGCGCGCTGGCGCTGATGCTGCTCACCCACGCCCGCTCACCCGCCCGCACCGACGCCGCCGGCGACCTCGTGCCGCTGGCCGACCAGGACCGCTCCCGCTGGCGCCGGGACCTCATCGACGAGGGCGTCATGCTGCTCGGCCGGGCCCTGCCCCACGGCCCGGTGGGCCGCTACCAGCTCCAGGCGGCCATCGCCGCCGTCCACGCCGAGGCGCCGGCCTTCCCGGACACCGACTGGCTGCAGATCAGCGTCCTCTACGACATGCTGAGCCGGGTCGCTCCCAGCCCGTTCGTCACGCTCAACCAGGCGGTCGCGGTGGCCATGGCGCACGGCCCGGCCGTCGGGCTGGCGCTGCTCGACCCGCTGCTGGCCGATTCGGCGATGCGCGGCCACCACCGGCTGCACGCGGTCCGCGCGCACCTGCTGGAACTCCACGGCGACGCGCAGGGCGCCGCCGAGCACTACCGGCTGGCTGCCCGGCTCACCGGCAGCCTGCCCGAACAGCGCTACCTCAACCGGCGGCTAGCGCGCCTGACCGGCGTCTCCTGACGCGGCCCGTGGCTGCGGCGCGACCGGTCGAGCCGCGGCGTGCTCGGCGGCCCTCGGTCATCGCCACACCCCGGCCACCTCGGCCGCCACCGCGTCGGCCTGCGCGAAACCGGCCCGCGCCGCCGCCGCCCGCCGCGCCGGGTCCAGCACGTTGCGGCCGATCGCCGTCCGCGCCGCCCGGTCCGGCGACACCACAGCCACCCGGGCCCCCGCCTCCCGCAACGCCGCCACCTGCGCCGGCAGCCGCGGCATCGGCCCGACCGCCGCCCGCGTCGGCGCCAGCACCACCACCCGATCGCACCCGGCCGCCAGATCCGCGTTCACCGGCGACCGGACCCCACCGTCGACGTAACGCCGGGCGGCGACGGTCACCGGCGGCCACACCCCCGGCACCGCACAACTCGCGCCGACCGCGTCCACCAGCGGCACCCCGCTGTCCGCGTCGAACACCACGAACTCGCCGGAGGCCGCGTCCACGGCGGTGACCAGCAGCCGCGCCGCCGGCCAGTCCGGCGACGGCAACCGGGCCGCGATCACCGCCCGCCGCGACTGCTCCGACGGGGTACGCGCCGACAACGCCATCGCGCCGATGCGCGCCCGGGCCCGCGCCGCGTCCCGGCCCCGCCCACCGGCCCACGCCCAGCGCAACAGCACGCCAGTCCCGAGCCGGGCCGGCACCTCGTCGCGGGGCGGCCGCAGCTGCGCCTCGTACAACTCCGAAAGCGGCGCCCCGGAACGCACCTGCGCGCCCACCACGGACCCGGCCGACGTGCCCACCACCAGGTCCGCCTCGTCCAGCCGCAGGCCGTGTCCGGCCAGCCCGGCCAGCAGACCCAGCTCCCAGGCCACCCCGGTCACCCCGCCACCACCCAGCACCAACGCGCGCCCCATGTGACAGTCCTCCCCACCCCGGATGGTCCCGCCCACGGTAACGTCGCCCCCACCGCCAGGCAGGGGAGAACGGCATTGACCTCCGTCACCATCATCACCGGGGGAGGGCGCGGCATCGGCGCGGCCACCGCCCGCCGCCTCGCCGCCCAGGGTCACGACCTGGTCATCGGCTACCGCGCCGACCACACCGCCGCCGAGGCCGTGGCCGCCGACGTGCGCGCCGCCGGCCGCCGCGCGGTCACCGTCGCCGCCGACACCACCGACCCCGGGCAGGTACGCCGCATCTTCGACGCCGCCGACCGGCTCGGCCCGCTCACCGGCCTGGTCAACAACGCCGGCGTCACCAGCCCGATCGGCCCGTTCACCGACCTGCGCGTCGACGACCTGCGCGAGGTCGTCGACGTCAACCTCATCGGGTACGTCCTGTGCGCCCAGCAGGCGGCCCGGCGGCTCACCCGCGGCGGCGCCATCGTCAACGTCTCCTCCGTGGCCGCGACGCTCGGCTCACCCGGCGAGTACATCCACTACGCAGCCGTCAAGGCCGCCACCGACACCCTCACCGTCGGGCTGGCCAAGGAACTCGCACCACACGGCGTCCGCGTCAACGCCGTCGCCCCCGGGATCATCCGCACCACCATCCACGCCCGCTCCGGCGTGCCCGACCGTCCCGACACCGCCGCCGGCCGGATTCCGATGGGCCGCGCCGGGGAACCCGAGGAGGTCGCCGGCGCGATCGCGTACCTGCTCGGCCCGGACGCCTCGTACACCACGGGCGCGGTCCTGCGCGTCGGCGGCGGCCTCTGACCCGGCGGCGGCCCGGGGGATCTCCGCCCCCGGGCCGCCGCGTCGCGTCTCCTACTGGGTGAACAGCTTCGCCGCCGTGATCAGCGTCTGCACCACGCCGTAGCCCAGCAGCGCCGACACCACCAGCCACGACACCACCAGGCGGACCTGCTGCCCGCCTCCGCTGCGCTCGTTCACGATCCGCTCCTCTCCGCCGTCACCGGCTGCCCCGGTTCCGTCTCGTCCCGCCCGGACGCGGGCTCGTGGTAGCGCTGCGGCACCGGCCGCACCAGCACGTTCGCCACCAGACCCACGGCCAGCACGCCGACCATCGTGAACAGCGCCGGCCGGTACGCCGCCGCGGTCAACGTGCCCGGCTCGCCCTGCGCGTCGAGGAACGCGTTGACGATCAGCGGCCCGGCCACGCCCGCCGCCGACCACGCGGTCAGCAGCCGGCCGTGGATCGCACCCACCTCGAACGTGCCGAACAGGTCCCGCAGGTACGCCGGCACGGTCGCGAACCCGCCGCCGTAGAACGACAGGATCACGCACGCCAGCAGCACGAACAACGCCGTCGCGGTCTGCCCCACCAGCGCCAGCAGCAGGTACAGCACCATGCCCACACCCAGGTACACCAGGTAGATCGGCTTGCGGCCGATCACGTCCGACGTGGACGACCACACGAACCGGCCCGCCATGTTGAACAGCGACAGCAGCCCCACGAACCCGCCGGCCGCCGCCACCGACACGGCCGACGTGCCGCCCTCGCGGAAGAAGTCCTGGATCATCGGGCTGGCCTGCTCCAGGATCCCGATACCCGCCGTCACGTTGCAGAACAACACCACCCACAGCAGCCAGAACGACCGCGTCCTGACCGCGTTGGCCGCCGACACGTTCGCGGTCGTCACCAGCGGCTTCTCCGCCACCTCGGCCGGGTCGAACCCGGCCGGCCGCCAGTCCGGCGCCGGCACCCGCACGTTGAACACCCCGAACATCATGATCACGAAGTAGCCGACGCCGAGCGTCACGAACAACCACACCAGTGCCGACCCCGACGCCGTGGAACCGCTGTTCGCCGGGTCGTAGCCCGGGTCGTAGAACGACAGCAACTGCCGGGACAGGGGAGAGGCCACCATCGCCCCACCACCGAACCCCATGATCGCCAGCCCGGTCGCCAGACCCGGCCGGTCCGGGAACCATTTGATCAACGTGGAGACGGGGGAGATGTACCCGATCCCCAGACCGATGCCGCCCAGCACCCCGTACCCCAGATACAGCAGCCACAGCTGCCCGGTCGCGATACCCAGCGCCCCGACCAGGAACCCCGCCGCCCAGAAACAGGCCGAGACGAACATCGCCTTGCGCGGCCCGTTCGCCTCCACCCACGTACCGGCCACCGCGGCCGACAACCCCAGCATCACGATCGCGATGCTGAAGATCACCCCGATCGCGGTCTGACCGGTGTCGAAATGTGCGATCAGGGAGTTCTTGTACACGCTCGTGGCGTAGACCTGCCCGATGCACAGATGGATCGCCAGCGCCGCCGGGGGAATCAGCCAGCGGCTGTACCCCGGCGGCGCGACGGTGTGCCGACGATCGAGTGCGGAAAGCATCAGCGCTTCCTCCGTCCGGATGGCGAGAACACCTCCGGTTCATGCCCCCACCGCACGCTGCGCCCAAACCCGCCCCGCGCCGGACGGCCGGACCGCTGCGCCGAACGGTCACCGCCGTCCCGGCCTGTCATCACCCCACCACCGGCAGTCATCCCCGGCCGGAGATGCGACGATGACCGGGTGAAGATCCTGTCCATCCAGTCGTCGGTCGCCTACGGCCACGTCGGCAACTCCGCCGCCGTGTTCCCGCTGCAACGCCTCCGGCACGAGGTCTGGCCGGTGCTGACCGTGCACTTCTCCAACCACACCGGCTACGGCGCCTGGCGCGGCCCCCTGCTCGCCCCCACCGACGTCGCCGACGTCATCGCCGGCATCGAAGACCGCGGCGTGCTCGGCACCGCCGACGCCGTCCTCTCCGGCTACCAGGGCGACCCCGCCGTCGGCGCCGTCATCCTCGACGCCGTCGCCCGTGTCAAGGCCGCCAACCCGGCCGCCGTCTACTGCTGCGACCCGGTCATGGGCGACGTCGGCCGCGGCATGTTCGTCCGCCCCGGCATCCCCGAATACCTGCGCGACACCGTCGTCCCGCGCGCCGACATCGTCACCCCCAACCAGTTCGAGCTGGAGTTCCTCGCCGGCCGCACCACCGGCACCCTCGACGACCTGCTCGCCGCCGTCGACGCCGTCCGCGCCACCGGCCCCCGGCACGTCCTGGTCACCAGCGTCCTGCACGGCGACCTGCCCGCCGGCCACCTGGAAGTCGTCGCCGTCTCCGACGACGGCGCCTGGGCCGTCACCACCCCGCTGCTGCCGATCGCCCCCAACGGCGGCGGTGACGTCACCGCCGCCCTCTACCTCGCCCACCTCGCCACCACCGGCTCGCCGCGGACCGCGCTGGAACGCACCACCAACTCGATCTACGCGGTACTCGAGGCGACCCTCGAAGCCGGCACCCGCGAACTGCAACTCGTCGCCACCCAGGACGCCATCGCCGACCCGCCCACCCGCTTCACCGCCCGCCGGCTGCGCTGACCCACGCCCGGTGCACCCGGCGACGACTCGCCGCCCATACTGGTGGACGACACCACCGCCGAGCAGGCAGGATGCGGACGTGCCACCGCACCCGGCCACCGACGACCCCGCGTTCGCCCAGCGTCTGCGCGACCTGACCCGGCTCCGCCGCGTCCGCGACCGCATCGACCGCGAATACGCCGAACCCCTCGACGTCGAAGCCCTCGCTCGCGGCGAGCACATGTCCGCCGGGCACCTCAGCCGCCAGTTCCGCCAGACCTACGGCGAATCCCCGTACGCGTACCTCATGACCCGCCGCATCGAACGCGCCATGGCCCTGCTGCGCCGTGGCGACCTCAACGTCACCGACGTCTGCTTCGCCGTCGGCTGCCAGTCCCTGGGCACCTTCAGCACCCGATTCACCGAACTCGTCGGCGAACCACCCGGCGCCTACCGCGCCCGCCACGCCCCCGACACCGCCGAACCGCCCCCGTGCCTGACCAAACAGGCCACCCGACCGATCAGGAATCGAGAAGCCCGCACCGGCCGGCCACCACTACCGTGACCACCATGACGATCACCATTCACTACGCGTTCCTGCCCCACACCGACGCCGACGCCGCCCTCGCCTTCTACCGCGACACCCTCGGCTTCGAACTGCGCAACGACGTCGGCTACCAGGACATGCGCTGGCTCACCGTCGGCCCGCCGAACCAGCCCGAGACCGGCATCGTCCTGCACCCGCCGGCCGCCGACCCCGGCATCACCGACGACGAACGCCGCACCATCCTCGAACTGATCGCCAAGGGCAGCTACGGCGCGCTCACCCTCGCCACCGACGACCTCGACGGCCTGTTCGACCGCCTTCAGGCCAGCGGCGCCGACGTCGTCCAGGAACCCACCGAACAGCCCTACGGCGTACGCGACTGCGCCTTCCGCGACCCCACCGGCAACCTCATCCGCATCAACGAGCGGCGCTGAGGCCCACCCCGTGACCGACGCACCCCGCGCCCGGGCCCAGCGCCGCCACGACACCACCCACCGCCTCGAAAACGACGTCGACTGCTGGGTCGCCACCGCCGACCCCGACGGCACCCCGTACCTCGTGCCCCTGTCCTTCGACTGGGACGGTCACACGCTGCTCGTCGCCACCCCGGCCGGCAGCCCCACCGGCCGCAACCTCGCCACCGGCCGCGTCCGCGTCGGCCTCGGCCCCACCCGCGACGTCACCATGATCGACGGCCACGTGGAAACCCTCGCCATCGACGCCCTGCCCACCGACCGAGGCGACCGCTTCGCCACCCGAACCGGCTTCGACCCCCGTACCCTGACCACGCCCTACCGCTGGTACCGCATCACGCCGCGCCGCATCCAGGCCTGGCGCGAAGCCGACGAACTACCCGGCCGCACCCTGATGCGCGACGGCCGCTGGCTCGACTGACACCCGCACCACCGGACGGAGACACCATGAGCAAGGCCACCACCGGCCTGCACCACGCCGACAGCCACGACATCATCCGCGTCCACGGCGCCCGCGAGAACAATCTGCGCAACGTCGACGTCGAGATACCCAAACGCCGCCTCACCGTCTTCACCGGCGTCTCCGGCTCCGGCAAGAGCTCACTGGTCTTCGGCACCATCGCCGCCGAGTCCCAGCGACTCATCAACGAGACGTACAGCGCCTTCGTCCAGGGCTTCATGCCCACCCTGTCCCGCCCCGAGGTCGACATCCTCGAAGGCCTCACCACCGCCATCATCGTCGACCAGGAACGCATGGGCGCCGACCCCCGCTCCACCGTCGGCACCGCCACCGACGTCAACGCCATGCTGCGCATCCTGTTCAGCCGCCTCGGCGACCCCCACATCGGCCCACCCAACGCCTACTCGTTCAACGTCCCCTCCGTCCGCGCCGCCGGCGCCATCACCGTCGACCGCGGCCCCGGCAAGACCCAGACCAAGAAGGGCACCTTCAACCGCCTCGGCGGCATGTGCCCCCGCTGCGAGGGCCGCGGCGCCGTCACCGACTTCGACCTCACCGTCCTCTACGACGAGAAGCTGTCCCTCAACGAGGGCGCCATCACCATCCCCGGCTACAGCATGGACGGCTGGTACGGCCGCATCTTCCGCTCCAGCGGCCTGTTCGACCCCGACAAGCCCATCCGCGACTACACCAAGCGCGAACTGGACGACCTGCTCCACAAGGAGCCCACCAAGATCAAGGTCGACGGCATCAACGTCACCTACACCGGCCTCATCCCGGCCATCAGCAAGTCGATGCTCGCCAAGGACGTCGACGCCATGCAGCCCCACATCCGCGCCTTCGTCGAACGCGCCGTCACGTTCACCACCTGCCCCGACTGCGACGGCACCCGGCTGGCCCCCGAAGCCCGCTCCTCCAAGATCAAGGGCATCAACATCGCCGACGCCTGCGCCATGCAGATCAGCGACCTCGCCACCTGGGTACGCGACCTGGACGAACCCTCCGTCGGCCCGCTGCTCGCCGCGCTGGGGGACACCCTCGACTCGTTCGTCGAGATCGGCCTCGGCTACCTCAGCCTCGACCGCCCCGCCGGCACCCTCTCCGGCGGCGAGGCCCAGCGCACCAAGATGATCCGCCACCTCGGCTCGTCCCTCACCGACGTCACGTACGTCTTCGACGAACCCACCATCGGCCTGCACCCGCACGACATCGCCCGCATGAACAACCTCCTGCTGCAACTGCGCGACAAGGGCAACACCGTCCTGGTCGTCGAACACAAACCCGAGACCATCGCCATCGCCGACCACGTCGTCGACCTCGGCCCCGGCGCCGGCACCGCCGGCGGCACCATCTGCTACGAAGGCACGGTCGCCGGCCTGCGCGCCAGCGACACCACCACCGGCCGCCACCTCGACGACCGCGCCACCCTCAAGGACAAGCCGCGTACGCCCACCGGCGCCCTGCCGATCCGCGGCGCCCGCACGCACAACCTGCGCGACGTCGACGTCGACATCCCCCTCGGCGTCCTGGTCGTCGTCACCGGCGTCGCCGGCTCCGGCAAGAGCAGCCTCATCCACGGCTCCCTGGCCAACCGCGAGGACGTCGTCAGCGTCGACCAGACCGCGATCCGCGGCTCCCGCCGCAGCAACCCGGCCACCTACACCGGCCTGCTCGACCCCATCCGCAAGGCCTTCGCCAAGGCCAACGGCGTCAAACCCGCCCTGTTCAGCGCCAACTCCGAAGGCGCCTGCCCGACCTGCAACGGCGCCGGCGTCATCTACACCGACCTCGGCATGATGGCCGGCGTCGCCAGCACCTGCGAGGACTGCGAAGGTAAGCGGTTCCAGCCCGCCGTCCTCGACTACCACCTCGGCGGCCGCGACATCAGCGAGGTCCTCGCCATGTCCGTCGACGAGGCCGAGACGTTCTTCAGCGACGGCGAGGCCCGCACCCCGGCCGCCCACACCATCCTCGACCGGCTCGCCGACGTCGGCCTCGGCTACCTCACGCTCGGTCAGCCCCTCACCACACTGTCCGGAGGAGAACGGCAGCGCCTCAAGCTCGCCACCCGGATGGGGGACAAGGGCGGCGTGTACGTCCTCGACGAACCGACCACCGGCCTGCACCTGGCCGACGTCGCCCAACTCCTCGGTCTGCTCGACCGGCTCGTCGACGCCGGGAAGTCAGTCATCGTGATCGAGCACCACCAGGCCGTCATGGCGCACGCCGACTGGATCATCGACCTCGGCCCGGGCGCCGGTCACGACGGCGGCCGGATCGTCTACGAGGGCACCCCCGCCGACCTCGTGGCGGCCCGGTCCACGCTCACCGGCGAACACCTCGCCGACTACGTCGGCGCCTGACCGCCGCGCCCGCTGAGGCTCCCGGCCCCGCCGCGGGCCTCAGCGGGACAGGCCGGCCATCCGGGCCGGCGGCGCCGTGCCGGGTTCCACCAGGCCACACTGGTACGCCGCCACCACCGCATGCGTCCGGTCCCGCATCCCCAGCTTCGTCAGCACCCGGCTGACGTGGGTCTTCACCGTCGCGTCGCCGAGCACGAGGTGCTCGGCGATCTCCCGGTTCGACATCCCGTACGCCATGAGCACCAGAACCTCGCGTTCCCTCGGGGTGAGCCCGCGCATCTGCACCGGTGTGGGCAGCCCCGGGTCGGGCCGGGCGGCGAGGTCGTCGAGCAGCCGCCGGGCGACGGCGGGATCCAGCCACGCCTCTCCGGCGGCCACCGCGCGGATCGCCGACACCAGCTCCTCGGGCGCGGCGTCCTTGAGCACGAAACCGGAGGCGCCCGCCCGCAGCGCGGCGTGCACCGCCTCGTCCACATGGTAGGTGGTCAGCATGATGATCCGTACCGGCCGCTCGGCGTCGTCGATGAGCTTCTCCTCCGCCATCGACCTGGTGGCGGCCAGCCCGTCGGTGCCCGGCATCCGCACGTCCATCAGCACCACGTCCGGGCGCAGACGGCGACCGAGTTCCATGGCCTGCGCCCCGTCGCCGGCCTCGGCGACGACCTCGATGTCCGGTTCGTTCGTCAGCAGCATCGCGAGTCCCGCCCGTACGAGCGGCTGGTCGTCGGCGAGCAGCACCCGGATCATGAAGGCTCCCGTCGTCGGCGGCCGTGACCGCCGCCCCACCACATGATCATCGAGGTCGGCGTCGCCGGCTAGCCGGATGTCGCACAGCGGACACGCGTTCACCCGACAGCCGGCACCCCGCCGTCACCCGGCGCCGCCACGAGGTCGCCGCGCTGCGCGACCGGCAGCGTCGCGCTCACCCGGAACCCGCCCTCGGGACGCGGCCCGGCGACCAGGCGACCACCGACGCGCTCCAGCCGTTCGGCGAGGCTGGCCAGCCCGTTGCCGGTCGACAGGCCCGCCGCCGCGCCGCCCGGATCGCGGCCGGTGCCGTCGTCGTCGACGCGCAACAACAGCACCCGCTCCTGCCACGCGAAACGCACAGTCGCGCAGGCGCTCCGGCCCACGTGCTTGAGCGTGTTCGTCAGGCTCTCCTGCACCGTCCGGTACGCCGCCAGCTCGATACTCGGATCCAGCGGCCGCGGGCTGCCGGACACCGACATGGTCACCGTGAGCCCCGCACACCGCATCGACGTCAGCAGCACCTCGATGTCGTCCAGCCGCGGCTGCGGGCCCGGCTCACCGCCGGCCGCCGAACCCGAATCGGCCCGCATCACATCCAGCAGCCGGCGCAGCTCCGCCATCGCCTGCTGCCCCGCCTGCTGGATGTGCAGCAGCGCCTCCCGGGTCCGCTCCGGGTCGGAGCCGCTGATCCGCGCGGCACCGGCGGCCTGCAGGACCATCACCGTCACCGAGTGGGACACCACGTCGTGCAGCTCGGCGGCGATCCGGCGACGCTCCAGCGCCACCGCCTCGGCCCGCGCCAGACGCCGCTCCCGCTCCAGATCGGCCACCCGCCGCCGGTGCCGCCGCACCACCGAACCGGCCGCCCACGCGGCAGCGTAGATGAGCGCGAACATCAGCGCGGTGACCACGAACTCCCCGGCGCGCGCACCCGGGTTCGGTTCCACCCGGAACGAGTCGAGCGCGCTGAGCAGGCTACGCGCGCACGCCGCCGCGTACGCCGCCGCCGACACCACGAACGGCCGCAACGCCGCCACCGTGTACAGGGCGACGATCAGACCCACCCACGGCCGGTAGTCATGCACCAGGAACCACATCGCCACACCGTGGGCACACTCGAACAGGAAGACGGCCACCGGCGCGCGAGCCCGCCACCACAGCGCACCGATCGACAGCACCGCGGCGAACACCTGCACCCACTGCCGGACCGGGCCCACCGGCTCGCTCTGAATCACCACCGACGAGGCCGTGAACAGGTCGAGCAGGCACAGCACCGGCAACAGCAGAAGATCGTGCCGCCACCATCTCGCCGCCTGCGCCGGGCCGGACGGCACCACCGCACCGGTCGCCGTGATCATCAGCGGGCTAGGAGTCTTCGGCGGGGCAGCCGATCCCGAACAACCGACACGTCCACGACAGCGGAGAACCGTCGTCGTCACCGCCACCGTCCGGCGGCGGCGTGGCCGCGCTCACCCGGTGCGTGGTCACCGGCGCCGCCGGCCGGCCCGGCACACCCGGCCGGCCCGCCCCGACCAGCACCACCGACGGCACCACGTCACCCGCGGCGTCCGCAGCCACCCGCCACCGCCGGTCCGCGTCGTCGGCGAGCAGCGCCAGCACCCGGCGCACCGCCGACGCGTCGGTGCCGTACCCACCGGGAACCGTCTCGCCGGCGAGAGACACCATCAGCAGGTCCGCCGGGTCACGGTGCAGCACCGACACCTCGGCGACCGCAAGCGACCGCGCGTCCCCGCCAATCACCCCGACCAGACGCACCGCGTCACCGGACCGCGGCCGGCCATCACCCACCGTCCTCAGCAGACACCGCCGGCCGTCCAACGCGACCCCACGCGCGACCGTCACCCACCCGGCCGGCCGCTCCGCCTGCAGGAACAACACCGCCGGCGGCGACTGGACCTCGGTCTTCATCAAGGACCTCCAGAGAACAGGGAGATGCGGGCGACCAGCCCGCGTACGCGACGAATTCTGGCCGACACCGGTCCGCCGGACGTCCCCGTACCGGGTGACATCCGGTGTCACCTTCCAGACGGACCCCCGCCGCCCCGCACCGGACCGGGGCGGACACCGAACCTCGCCCCACAGCCGGACGCCAGGACCAGCCGGCGACGACCACGATGGAACCAGTCCGGACGACGGCAGCGACACACCGAACGCCCCGGACACCCCACCCATCCGCCACGGCCACGAGGTTTGCCATGCCCACGCCCGGAGCCTTCCTGATCGCCGACCCGGTCCACGTCGACTCACCGGCATACGTCGCCGACACGGCGAACCGGTTCCCGCTGGCCGGCCAGACCCCGCCCGACGGATGGCGCGTCGCCGAACACGGCGGCTGGGTCATGTGGCACCCCACCCAGGCGCAGCTGCCGCAGCAGGGCTGGAAGGTGCACGTGTCAGTGCGCCTCGACGACGCCGCCGACGTCCTCGACCTGGTCCGCGACCACTGCGTACGCCACCGGGTCGCCTTCAAGTTCCAGCGCAGCCGGCGCCTCGCCCTGGTCAACAACGAGAAGTACGCCCACCGGGCCGGCAGCGGCAAACTCGCCGCCCTGTACCCGGCCGACGACACCGCCCTGCGCCGCATCCTCGACGACCTCGGCACCCGGCTCGCCGGCTACCGCGGCCCGTACGTCCTCAGCGACCTGCGCTGGCACGACGGCCCGCTCTACCTGCGCTACGGCGGATTCGCCGAACTCTGGTGCGTCGACGGCGACGAGCCCGTCCCCGCGGTCGCACGCCCCGACGGAGTCCTCGTCCCCGACCGGCGCGAACCCGTCTTCACCGTGCCCGACTGGGCCCCCGTACCCGACTTCGTCGCCGAACACATCGCGGCGCTGGACGCGCAGACCGACGACGACCCGCCGTACCGGATCGACGAAGCCCTGCACCACTCCAACGCCGGCGGCGTCTACCGCGCCACCGACCTGCGCGACGGCCACACCGTCGTCCTCCGCGAGGCCCGGCCGCTCGCCGGGCTCGACGGAGCAGGAACAGACGCACTCACCCGCCTGCGCCGCGAGGAGGACATGCTGCGCCGACTCGCCGGCCTCGACTGCGTACCACGACTGCTCGACCGCCTCACCTGGTGGGAACACGAATTCCTGGTCGAGGAGTTCGTCGAGGGGGACACCCTCCAACACCACCTGGCCATGCGGCACCCCCTGATCCACCCCGACCCCACCGACCAGGAACTCGCCGACTACACCACGTGGGCGCTCGACGTCATCGACCGCGTCGAGACAGCACTGTCCCAGGTACACGCCAGGGGAGTGGTCTTCGGCGACCTGCACACCGCCAACATCATGATCCGACCCGACGGACGGATCGTCCTCGTCGACTTCGAACAGGCGTACCTGCTCGACGAGGACTTCACCCCGTCACTCGGCGACCCCGGCTTCGCCACCCCGCGGATACGCCGCGGCCCGGCCGTCGACAGGTACGCCCTGGCCTGCCTCCGGCTCGCCGTCTTCGTACCGATCACCCAGCTCACCGCGCTGACCGACGAGAAGTTCCACGACCTCACCACCGCCGCCCGACGGTTCCCCCTCCCGGCCGGCTACCTCGACCGCATCCGGGACGACCTGCACACCGCACACGCCACGCCCGCCACCGACGGCGCCGGCAGCACGGCACCCGGCCGCAGCCGCGTCACCCGATTCGCGTGGCCCACCGGCCAGACCGCCGACCACACCCCGCTGCTCGAATCACTCGCCGCCGGAATCCGCGCCACCGCCACACCACACCGCACCGACCGGCTCTTCCCCGGCGACCCCGGGCAGTTCCCGCACGGCGGCGCCACCCTCGCGCACGGCGCCGCCGGCGTCATCTGGGCACTGGTCAACACCGGCACCGACTACCCCGAACGCGACGAACACCTCGACTGGCTCGTCCGCGCCGCACGACGCCTTCCCGCCACGCACCTCGGCCTCTACGACGGCCTAGCCGGCATCGCCGCACTGCTGGACCGCACGGGACGCCACGACGACGCCGCAGAACTACTCGACCGATGTCACACCGGCCGCCACGACCGGTACGGCCCCGGCCTGCACAGCGGCCTCGCCGGCATCGGACTCGCCCTGCTCCGCACCGGCCGGCCCGTCCCCGACGACGCCCTGCGCATCGGAGACCGGCTCACCCGCACCCTCACCGGCGACACCAAACACCCCGTACCCGAACCCGCACGCCCCGGCCTGCTCCGCGGCTGGTCCGGCCCCGCAGTCTTCCTCACCCGGCTCCACGAAGCCACCGGCGACCCGGCCTGGCTGCGTGCCGCCCGCACCGCCGTCCGCCGCGACCTCGAACACACCGTCCGCGACGACAACGGCAACCTCCACGTACGCGACGGCGCACGACGACTGTTCTACCTCGACGAAGGCAGCGCCGGCATCGCCGTCGCCGCACACACACTGCTCCGGCACGGCGAACGTCCCTGGCTGCGCGACATCGTCACCACCGTCCGCCGCACCGTCGACGTCGAGTTCGTCCTCCTGCCCGGCCTCTTCCACGGCCGCGCCGGACTGCTCGCCACCGCCGCCCTCCTCGCCGACGACCCACCACCGGACCGGCCGCCCGCCACCCCGCACCGACCCGTCAGCCTCGTCCGCGACGACGCGTCCCGCCGCCCCCCGGCGCACCTGACCCGGCTCGCCTGGCACGCGTACGCCCTCGACGACCGGCTCGCGTTCCCCGGCGACACCCTGCTGCGCATCTCCACCGACCTCGCCGCCGGCGGCGCCGGAATCCTCTCCGCCATGCACGCCGCGCTGCACCACACCGGAGTCACACTGCCCTTCCTCGACGCGCCCACCCACGTCGCGACCACCGACCGCCTCCTCGCCGCGAGCTGAACCAGCCGGCACCCACAGACCCCGTCGGAACCCACCGACGGCCCCTCCGGACGACACCGGAGGCCCGACCACCACACCCACGAAGGAGGTGAACCCCCCATGACGAAGCTCCTCAACCTGCAGGCCATGGCCACGCAGAACGGCACCCGCCACGCGATCCCGCCGCAGTCCAGCAGCATCAGCATCGCCTGCTGCAACGGCTGAGACGGCAGTGGCGACAGGGCCACCGGCCCCGGCCACACCTGATCCGCCTGGCGACCCGGGCGGGCGGCCCCCCGCCCGCCCGGGTCCGTCGTCAACCCACCCGGTGGAGCCGACCTCCCGCCCGTCACCACGCCCACGGAGCCCCCATGCCGCCCACCGGCCTGCGACACAACCGCGACTTCCTCCTGATCACCGTCGCCCGGACCGCCTCGAAACTCGGCACCCAGGTCACCGCCGTCGCCACACCGCTGCTCGTCCTGATGACGACCGGCTCCGCCACCGACGCCGGCCTCGTCGCCTTCGCCGAAGGCATGGCCCTCGTCCTCGTACTCCTGCCCGCCGGCCTGCTCGCCGACCGGCGCGACCGGCGCCTCCTCATGCTCTGCTGCGACAGCGGCGCACTCCTCGCCGTCACCGGCGTCACCGTGCTCGCCCTCCTCGGAGACGCGCCCGTCCTGCTGATCGCGCTCCTCGCCGCCGCCACCGCCGGCCTCGGCGCCGCGCTGCAACCCGCAGCCGCGGCGGCCACCCGCGCCGTCGTCCCGGCCCGCGACCTGCGTACGGCCACCGTGTTCAACGAGACCCGCAACGGCGTCGTCCACCTGGCCGGCCCGCCGCTCGGCGGCCTCCTGTTCGGCCTCGCCCCAGCGCTGCCGTTCCTCGTCGACGCGATCTCGTACGCCGTCTCCCTGGTCGCCGTGGCCCTCCTGCGCGGCCCGCTCGGCCGGTCCCTGACCAAGCCGGGGGAGTCTCTGCCCCGGCAGGCGGTCGCCGGCGTCCGGTTCCTGTGGCGGCACCCCGCACTGCGGTTCACGCTGCTCAGCGGCGCCGTCCTGAACTTCGCGTTCGCCGGTGTGCTGCTGGCGATCATCGTGGTGCCGGTCCGCAACGGCGCCTCCGGCCTGTCCGCCGGAACCGTCATGGCGTGCGTCGGGCTCGGCGCCGTCGCCGGGTCACTCGTGGCGTCCTGGCTGACCGCCCGGGTACCCACCCGCTGGCTGATCCTCGCGGTCATCTGGGCCTGCGGCGTGCTGACCGCCGCCATGGCCACCACCGACGACGGACTGGTCCTGGGCGCGCTGGCCGGCGCCTGCGTCCTGGTCGTACCGGCTGCGAACATCAGCATGCTGACCCTGCAGACGCTGCTGACGCCCGGCGACCTCCAGGGGAGGGCGAACGCCGCCACCAGCTTCATCGCGCTGGTCGTGGCGCCGTTCGGCCCGGCGTTGTCCGGCCTGCTGATCGACCGGGTGCCGGCCCCGGTGGTGTTCGGCAGCTTCGCCGCCGTCATGCTGGCGCTCGCCGTCGTCGCCGCGCTCGCGCCCGCTGTGCGTGCCATGCCGGACCTGCGGTCCATCGAGGACGTGGAGGCGGGCGAGGCCGGACACCGCGACCCGCAGCCGGTCTGAGCTGGCCGGTGCAGGGGGAGAGGCCTCGGTCAACGGCCCCCCTCCTCATGACCGCACCGGGACGTTCGGATGATCGCGAGAGCGCCTCGTCCGTGCCACCATGGAGAGCCTTCCCGTGACAGGACACAAGGGACGAGATGCCGCCATGGAGCTGCGCAGAAACCGGCAGACGCTGTCGAGCGGCCTCGCGATCTTCGTCATCGGCGTGGCTCCCATGCTCTACCTCACGCCCTCGTCAACCGTCAGGTGGGCCCTTGTCGGTCTCTGGCTGCTGGCGGCCGGCGTGTTCGTCGCCTACCAGTTCAGGCCGTTCCGGTTCCGCATCGGCGCCGACGGGCTGGACCTGCGGGTCGCCGGGCTCAACCGGATGGTGGCGTGGGCCGAGATCGAGGCTGTCGTCCTCGACCAGCCGCTACCGTCGGGCGGCCGGAAGCAGAAAGCCGCATCGGTGTTGCTGGTGCCGGCCACCGCCTCGACGATCGATCGTCGACTCACCGGCCGCGACCCGGCCGACGGCCGGCCGGCCTTGGTGCTGCTCAACCTCGACCAGGTGCAACAGCCGCCCGGCGAGGTGGCGGCCGCTCTGGCCCACTTCGGAGGAAGCCGCTTCACCGACGCCCGGCAGCGAGCGCCGCAACGGCCGGGTGCACTGCCGGACCTGGATGCGCTGGGCTGGTTGTCCGACGTGACACTGCGAGTCCAGGAGGCGCTCGACTCGGGCGACGCGTCGCAGCGGCAGGCGCTCAAGGCCGAGGTCGACGCGGCGCTCACACGACTGTCCGAGGAGCCGGCCGTCAGTGGCCAGCCACGGATGGACAACGTCCTGAAGGCGATGTCGGACGCGCTCGGCGCGGAGGACGAGGCGTAAAGCCTACGTGAGCACCCCGATCACGGCGATTCGATAATGTACATTATGTCAAGTCGCGCTCGGGCGGAGCCTCCCCGGGGCACCCGCTGACCGCCTAACGCTGGAGTGCCGGGAGTTCCACCGGTCGCTCACCGCGCGGCAGGCCGTACCCCGGCGCGTGAGGTCGCCAGCGCTTGACGGCGGGCACCAATCGCGCAGCCCCATCCGGCGATCATGAGGTTGGCGGCGACAAAGTGGACAGCACTCCCGGTCAACCTCATGATCGCCGGAACGGAGAGGCATCGGCCCTCTCCGCCTGCCCTCCCCGAGCCGATCGATCGTCGGCGGCCGTGACCGGTCGCCAGTTCGCCGATGTGGCTGCATCGAATCGCCGGATCACCGCCACATCGGCGAACTGGCGTTGATCATCATTTGAGCGCGACTGCGCTCCCCCTGGAATGGCTTCCTGGCGGGAACGCGAGAATCATGCATAATATGGCTTATGCATGACAAATCGGGCGAAACTGTTGGCTCGCTGATCGAGGAGTTCCTGACCGCCCGGGCCACCCGTAAGCCCTCCCCGCACACCCTGGCCGCGTACCGGAGAGACCTGGTCAGCGTGGCCGAGCTGGTGGCCGCGGATGGAGACGCCACTCCCCTCCCCCTCGACCGGCTGGCGGTCAGCGCCCTCTCCCCCCGGGTGATGCGCGGGGCGTTCGCGAAATTCGCCGCTCCCCGTGCCGTCGCGTCGGTCCACCGTGCCTGGTCGACGTGGAACAGCTTCTTCACGTTCCTGGTGGCCGAGGGTGTCGTACCGGGAAATCCGATGCCGGCGGTGGGGCGACCTCGTACGCCGCTCCCCCGGCCCAAGCCACTGCGGGGCGAGGACACCCCGGAGGAGTTGCTGGCGGCGGTGGCCCGGGCGGAGGGCCGGCAGCGGGATCCGTGGCCGGAGCGCGATCTGGCGGTGCTGGTGCTGGCGTTGTGCGCGGGGTTGCGGCTGTCGGAGCTGCTGGCGCTGCGGGTTTCGTCGGTGGCCGGGCGCGCCGGCGAGCGGCGGGTGGACGTGGCGGGTAAGGGTGGGCGGCCGCGTACGGTGCCGATCGAGGACGCCGTGGACCGGGTGCTGGCCGGTTACCTGGACAGCCGGCGGCACCGGTTCGGGTCGCGCAGCGTGCGGCCGGACTCGCCGTTGCTGGTGGACCGTCAGGGTGAGGCGTTGCGCCGGGGTGGGCTGCAGTACCTGGTGGAGTCGTGTTACCGGCGGGCGGGCATCGGTGACCGGGTGCCGCGGGGCGCGCGGTTGCACGCGTTGCGGCACACGTTCGCGACGCGGCTGGCGGAGGACGGGGCGAGCGCGGCGGAGATCATGCGGTTGCTGGGGCACGCGTCGTTGGCGTCGTCGCAGACGTACATCGAGGTGACGGCGGGTCAGCAGCGGGCGGCGGTGGCGGCGAACCGCACCAACCGGGCGTTGTCGGGGTTGACGCCGCCGCGATGACGGGCGCGCGGCGGTCCGACCTGCTGGCAGGATCGGCGGGATGCGAGTTGGTGCGGCGCGGGCGGTGGCGGTCGGGTGGGTGCGGGAGCGGATGCGCGTCGATCCGTCGATCGAGGGGGCGTTGTTCAGCGGGTCGACTGTGGGGTTGCCGGACGACGCGGTGCTGCCGGTGTGGTCGGACGTGGACGTGTTGCTGGTGCGCCGGGAGCCCGGCGCGAAGGTGGGCAAGTTCGTGCATCGGGGGGTGCTGCTGGAGGTCAGCACTGTGACGTGGGAGGAGTTGGGCGGCCCGGAGGAGGTGCTGGGGTCGTGGGTGTTCGCGCCGATGTTCCGTACCGATGGGGTGATCGCGGATCCGTCGGGGAAGCTGGCCGCGGTGCGGGAGCGGGTGGCGGCGGGGTTCGCGGATCCGGTGTGCGTGGCCGCGCGGTGTGCGGGGGTGCGGCGGCGGATCGAGGACGGGTTGCGGGCGGTCGGCGGTTCGGCGCCGGTGGCGGAGCAGGTGCTGGCGTGGGTGTTTCCGACGTCGTTGCTGGCGGTGTGGCCGGCGGTGGCGGGGTTGGCGGATCCGACGGTGCGGCGGCGGTACGTGCGGGCGGAGCGGGTGTTGGCGCGGTTCGGGTTGGCGGATCGGTACGCGGGGTTGCTGGACACGCTCGACGGCGGCGGCGTGGACGTGGAGCGGGTGCGGGCGCATCTGGCCGGGTTGGCGGTGGTGTTCGACGAGGTGTCGCGGCTGCCGCGGGAGGAGTTCGCGTTCGGGGCGGACCTGAGCGCTGCGGGGCGTCCGGTGGTGTTCGACGGTGCGGCCGAGCTGATCGCGGCGGGCCGGCATCGGGAGGCGATGTTCTGGGTGCTGGTGACGTACGCGCGGTGTCATGTGGTGTCGGGCGCGGTGGCGCCGGAGCGGGAGCGGGCGTTCGGGGCGGTGCTGGCGGATCTGGGTGTGGCGTCGTCGGCGGATCGGCGGCGGCGGGCGGACGGTTTGCTGGCGGCGTTGCCGGGGTGGCAGGCGGTGGTGGATGCGGTGGCGGCGGAGGCTGTGGCAGGCTGAGGGGAACGCGACTGGCGGCACGGGGATGGGTGAACCATCGGGGAGCTCGTCGTGGGGGTCGACCGCCTGGGCCTCCGCGGGCGAGGTGTCGTATGTCTTCTGCACGGTTGTTGCCGGGTGCGCCGGTGGCGGAGCGGGTGTTGTCGGAGGTCGCCGCGTCGGTGGCGGAGCTGCGTGCGGCGGGGGTGACGCCGGCGCTGGCGACGGTGCTGGTGGGTGACGACGACGCGAGCGCGGGTTATATCCGGATCAAGCAACGCCAGGCGGCGGAGCTGGGGTTCGTGTCGCCGCACGTGCATCTGCCGGCGTCGGCGTCGCAGGCTGATCTGCATGCGGTGCTGGCGGATGTCAACGCGGACAAGTCGGTGCACGGGGTGCTGGTGCAGTATCCGATTCCGGGTCACCTGGACTACGACCGGGCGTTGGCGGAGCTGGATCCGGACAAGGACGTGGACGGGATGCATCCGGTGAACATGGGCCGGTTGGCGTTGGGGTTGCCGGGTCCGTTGCCGTGTACGCCGGCGGGGATCGAGGCGTTGCTGGCGTTCCACGGTGTGCCGGTGGCGGGCCGGGAGGTGGTGATCCTGGGCCGGGGTGCGACGTTGGGGCGGCCGCTTGCGATGTTGCTGGCGCAGAAGCGGCCGACGGCGAATGCGGCGGTGACAGTGGTGCACACGGGGGTGGCGGACTGGCCGCGGTACACGCGGCGGGCGGAGATCCTGGTGGCGGCGGCGGGGGTGCCGGGGATCGTGCGGCCGGAGCATGTGCGTCCGGGCGCGGTGGTGGTCGGTGGTGGGGTCCGGTACGAGGGGCGGCGGTTGCTGCCGGACGTGGACGAGTCGTGCGCGGAGGTGGCGGGTGCGATAACGCCGCGTGTGGGCGGGGTGGGTCCGACGACGGTGGCGATGTTGTTCCGCAACGCGGTGCAGGCGGCGCGGCGGCAGAGTGGTCTGGGTTGAGGGTCAGCCGAGGTCGACGACGAGGGGCCGGTGGTCGGAGATGGTGGCCAGTGGCGTGCGTACGGCGGTGACGGGTGGCAGCCGGTCGAGCGCGTGGTGGTCGGCGAGGATGTGGTCGAGTTGGACGCGGGGTTGCCCGGCCGGGTAGGTGGGGCGCCGCGCGAGGGGCTGCCAGCGGGTGAGGGCGGCGGCGGGTCCGGCGGGCAGGTTGAGGTCGCCGAGCAGGATCCGGGGTGCGGGCAGGGTGCGCAGGACGCGGACGACGCGGCGTAGTTGCCAGATGTTCCAGCCGGGGACGAAGGACAGGTGGGTGGCGGCGACGGTGAGGGGGCCGTGGGGGGTGTCGAGGACGGCGGCGAGCACGACGCGGGGTTCGTCGCGGAGCAGGACGAGTCCGCCGCCGGGGCCTGGTGCGTAGATGGGTGAGCGGACGGGGGCGGCGCGCAGGCGGGTGACCTGCCAGGAGCGGACGGGGTGGCGGCTGATCAGGCCGATGCCGTAGAGGGGTTCGCCGTGGCCGTCGTCGTCGTGGGTGAGGGGGCGGAACTGTTCGCCGGGGGTGCCGACGACGGCGGCGGCGAAGCGGTGGTGGTCGGCGTGCAGGGCGCGGGCGGCCACTGCGGTGAGGTCGAGTTTGCCGCTGCGGGTCTGGTCTCGGTCGACTTCCTGGAGGGCGAGTATGTCGGCGTCGAGGTCGGTGACGGCGGCGGCGAGCCGGTCGGGGTCGACGAGCCCGTCGGTGAGGGATCGGCCGTGCAGCAGGTTGAAGGTGGCCAGGCGCACCTGGACACCCTACGTCGTCGTGGGAGTCTTGCCGGGTGCTGAGACTGTTGTGCTGTTCGATGCTGGTGTTCGTGGCGGTGGGGTCGGCCGGGGTGTGGTTGCGGCGTCGCCGGGGGCGGTGAGGCTGGCCACAGGGGGTCTCGTCGCTGGTGGCGGCGTGGGCAGAATGCGGCGGTGGATGCCCTGTCGTTGACGACGTTGCTGACCGCTGCCCTGCTGGCCGGGTGGGTGGACGCGGTGGTGGGTGGGGGTGGTCTGTTGTTGTTGCCGGCGTTGCTGGTGGCGGCGCCGGGTGTGCCGGTGGCGACGGCGTTGGGCACGAACAAGCTGGCGGCGATCTTCGGGACGTCGACGGCGGCGGTGACGTATGCGCGGCGGACGAAGCTGGACTGGGCGGTGGCGGGTCCGGCGGCGGGGTTGGCGGTGCTGACGGCGGGGTTGGGTGCGGCGTTGGCGGGTGCGGTGCCGGGCAGCGCGTACCGGCCGGTGGTGCTGGTGGTGCTGGTGGCGGTGGCGGTGTTCGTGCTGGCGCGGCCGTCGCTGGGTGTGGTGGCGTCGCCGCAGCGGCGGACTCCGGCGCGGGTGGTGGTGGCGGTGGCGGTGGCCGGTCTGGGTATCGCCCTGTACGACGGGTTGATCGGGCCGGGTACGGGCACGTTCCTGGTGTTGGCGTTCACGGCGATTCTGGGTTCGGATTTCGTGCACGCGTCGGCGATGGCGAAGGTCGTGAACGCGGGCACGAATCTGGGTGCGCTGGTGGTGTTCGGGTTGACCGGGCACGTGTGGTGGGCGTTGGGGGCGGCGATGGCGGTGTGCAATGTGGCGGGCGCGGCGGTGGGTGCGCGGATGGCGTTGCGGCGTGGTGCCGGGTTCGTGCGGGTGGTGCTGCTGGTGGTGGTGCTGGCGCTGGTGGCCCGGTTGGGTTACGACCAGTGGATGGCGGGCTGATCGCGGTGGCGGTGCGGGCGGAGCACGACCGGGCGGTGCTGGCGGGTCTGCTGGGCCGGGATCCGGTGTTGCACGCGTACCAGTTGGGTGATCTGGACGATTTCTTCTGGCCGTACACGTCGTGGTTCCGGCGTGGCGACCAGGTGGTGTTGCTGTATCACGGGGTGGAGTTGCCGACGTTGCTGGCGTTCGCGGCGCCGGATCGGGTGGCGGAGCTGGCGGGGTTGCTGGTGGAGGCGGCGCCGGTGTTGCCGGTGCGGATGTGGGCGCACCTGTCCCCCGGGCTGGAGGAGGCGCTGGGCCGCTGGTTCGTGGTGTCGGAGGCGGCGGAGCATCATCGGATGGCGTTGACGGATCCGGGCCGGTTGGCGGCGGTGCGGGCGGTGGGTGAGCCGTTGGGGCCGGCGGACGCGGCGGAGCTTTCCGGGTTGTACGCGGTGGCGTATCCGGGGAACTGGTTCGACGCGCGGATGCTGGAGACGGGCCAGTACGTGGGGGTGCGGGAGCGTGGCCGGCTGGTGGCGGTGGCGGGGGTGCACGTGTTCTCGCCGCGGTGGCGGGTGGCGGCTCTGGGGAACGTGACGACGCATCCGGACGTGCGGGGTCGTGGGCTGGGTGCGGGTGTGGTGGCGGCGTTGTGCGCCCGGCTGCGTACGTCGGTGGATCATGTGACGTTGAACGTGCGGGCGGACAACGCGGCGGCGGTGCGGTTGTACGAGCGGCTGGGGTTCTCCCGGGTGGCCGGGTTCACCGAGTGCGCGTTGACGTCAGCGGCCGCGGCTGGGTGAGTCGAACCGGCCGGCGCGGATCTCGCGCAGGGCCCGTCGGCGGGTGTCGCCGCGCAGGGTGTCGACGTAGAGGCGTCCGCGCAGGTGGTCGCTCTCGTGTTGCAGGGCGCGGGCGAGGAAGCCGCTGCCGGTGACGGTGAGGGGTTCGCCGTGCTGGTCGTAGCCGTGGGCGGTGGCGTGCAGCGCGCGCGGGGTCGGGAAGTACAGGCCGGGGATGGACAGGCAGCCCTCCTCGTCGTCCTGGAGTTCGTCGGACAGCTCCAGGGTGGGGTTGACCATGTGGCCGCGGTGGCCGTCGGCGTCGTAGACGAACACCTGGGTGTTGACGCCGATCTGGGGTGCGGCGACGCCGGCGCGGCCGGGTGCGCCGAGCAGCGTGTCCATCAGGTCGGTGACGAGGGCGCGCAGTTCGGCGTCGAAGCTGGTGACGGGTTCGCTGGGGGTGCGCAGCACGGGGTCGCCGATGATCCGGATGGGGCGCATAGTCATGTCCGGAAGGCTATCCGTTGCTTACCGTTCGTGGGTGGGCACCCGCCGGGGCGGCGACGCTCGTAGGGTGTGCGGACACCGTCGCAGGGAGGCCGCCGCATGTATCCGCCGATCGAGCCGTACGCGCACGGGATGTTGGACGCCGGCGACGGGCAGCGCGTGTACTGGGAGACGTGCGGCAGTCCGGACGGGCGTCCGGCGCTGGTGGTGCACGGCGGGCCCGGTTCGGGTGCGGGCGCGTCGTGGCGGCGGCTGTTCGACCCGGCCGCGTACCGGATCGTGTTGTTCGACCAGCGTGGCTGCGGGCGCAGCACTCCCCCGGCGTCGGATCCGTCCACCGACCTGTCGGTGAACACCACCGGGCATCTGCTGGCTGACATGGAGGCGCTGCGCGCGCATCTGGGGATCGACGGGTGGCTGCTGTGCGGCGCGTCGTGGGGGTCGTCGCTGGCGCTGGCGTACGCGCAGCGGCACCCGCGGCGGGTCAGCGCGCTGGTGCTGTTCAGCGTGGTCGCCAACACCAGCCGGGAGATCGAGTGGGTGACCCGGGACATGGGCCGGGTGTTCCCGCAGGAGTGGGCGCGGTTCCGGGACGGGGTGCCCGAGGCCGACCGGGACGGTGACCTGTCGGCCGCGTACGCCCGGCTGGTGAACGACCCGGACCCGGCGGTGCGGGACCGGGCGGCGCGGGACTGGTGCGACTGGGAGGACGTGCACGTGTCGCTCGCGGGCGGGTACGCGCCGGATCCGCGGTTCGCCGATCCGGTGTTCCGGTACGGGTTCGCCCGGCTGGTGACCCACTACTTCGCCAACCGGGGTTTCCTGCCCGGCGGTCAGCTGCTGCGCGACGCGGGCCGTCTGGCGGGCATTCCGGGTGTGCTGGTGCAGGGGCGGCTGGACGTCAGCGGCCCGCCGGACATCGCGTGGCTGCTGACCCGGGACTGGCCGGACGCGCGGCTGGAGATCGTGGAGTCCGGCGGTCACGGCGGCGGGCACGGCATCGGCGAGCGGGTGGTCGCCGCCCTGGACGCGTTCGCCGCCGCAGGCTGAGTCGCCGCGCGCGGCCGCCACCGGCCCGCGGAAGCCGGAGCCGCCGCACACGGCCCGCCGGGGCCTGAGCCGCCGCGGGAGGCCGGGTCGCCGGGCCGCTTTGTCAGCCGGCGAGCAGGGCGCGGATCGGGGCGGCCTTGGCGGCGGCTTCGGCGACCTCGGCGGCCGGGTCGCTGTCCCAGGTGATGCCTCCTCCGGCCCACAGGTGCAGCAGGTCGCCGTCGGTGGCGGCGGTGCGGATGGTCAGGCCCAGGTCGAGGCGGTCGGGTCCGATCCAGCCGAGCGCGCCCATGCTCGCGCCGCGGCCGACCGGCTCCAGGGCGGCGATGTGGGCCAGGGCGGCGTGTTTGGGCGCGCCGGTGACCGACCCGCCGGGGCAGACGGCGCGTAGCAGGTCGGCCAGGCCGAGGCCGTCGGCGGGCGCCGCGGAGACGGTGGACTCGGCCTGCCACAGGTCACACCAGCGGCGTACGGCGAACAGCTCGTCGACGCGCACCGAGCCGGTGCGGGCGACGCGGGCCAGGTCGTTGCGTTCCAGGTCGACGATCATGACGTGTTCGGCGCGTTCCTTCGCAGAGGCGAGCAGGTCGCGGTGTCCGGCGGGGGTGGCGGGGCGGGTGCCCTTGATCGGGCGGGTGACCAGCCGGCCGTGCTCGACGGCGATGAGGGTCTCCGGGGAGGCGCAGCCGAGTGCCCAGCCGGGGCCGTGCAGGGTGCCGCCGTAGCGGGCGCCGGGTAGCGCGGCGAGGCGGGCCAGCGCGGGGCGCGGGTCGCCGCTGTAGCCGGCGGTGGCGTGGCCGACGACGTTGACCTGGTAGACGTCGCCGCGGGCGATGGCGTCGCGGACCGCGGCGACGGCGGTGGCGTGCGCGGCCGGGGTCCAGCTGTCCCGCCAGTTGCCGAGCCGCCACGGGGCGGCCGTCGCCGGCCGGGGCGCCGCCGGGCGGTCGGTGTGGTGGTAGACGACCACGGCCAGGTCGGGCAGCGCCGGGGCGGGGTTCGGCGCGCCGGGTGACACGCCGAGGGTGTACGCGCCGGCGGCGGCGGACAAATACAGCGCGGCGCCGCACACGGCGGTGCCGGGGTCGTGGCGGCCGGGGCGGGCCAGGTCGTCGCGGGTGATGCCGTGCGCGGCGAGGAAGCGTTGTGCCAGGTCGGCGGGGTCGCCGCCGTCGCCGATCGACCAGTGCAGCCGGGCGGTCTCGACGAGCCGGCGGCGGCATCCGGGCGGGGCACCGGGTGTATCGACCTCCACCAGTGGGAGCGCTTCCACGACGTCCGGGCGGTTACGGGTCATCCGTTCAGCCCATTCTGGGTGAACATGACGCATCCTTGCTCGATGCCGCTCAGTTTTCCTTGGTACTGTGCGTCACTGGTCATGTGAACCATGACACAGTGCCCCCACAGTCCGGAGAACCCGATGTGTCAGCACCAGCCCACCTGCCCCTCCGCCGACGCGACCGACCGCGAGGCCGCCCGCGTCCTTGCCTGCTTCCCTGAGCAGGGCTGGAGCCTGCTCTGCAACGGTGTCATCGTCTTCGAGGACACCGGTGAGCTGCTCCCCGACGGGCGCACCATCGCCCCGCACCGGGGTCCGGCCCGCCACGCCCTCGTCGCCTGAGCGATCACGCAGCGTCAGTGAGCGTACGCGCCGGTCATGACCTGCGCGCGCGCCGGCCGGGGCGGCGAGAGCCCACCGCCCCGGCGTCAGCCGCTCAGTCCTCGAACGCCTCCGGCGCGGGGCACGAGCAGACCAGGTTCCGGTCGCCGTACGCGCCGTCGACGCGCCGCACCGGAGGCCAGTACCGGCCCGCCCGGTCCACCCCCGCCGGGTAGGCGCCCACCGACCGCGGGTACGGGTGCGGCCACTCGTCGGCGGACACCATGACCGCGGTGTGCGGCGCGTTGGACAGCGGGTTGTCCCCCGCCGGCCACTCCCCCGAGCCGACCTTGTCGATCTCCGCCCGGATCGCGATCATCGCGTCGCAGAAGCGGTCCAGCTCGGCCAGGTCCTCGCTCTCGGTCGGCTCCACCATCAGTGTCCCGGCCACCGGGAACGACATCGTCGGCGCGTGGAAGCCGTAGTCGATCAGCCGCTTCGCCACGTCGTCGACGCTGACGCCGGTGGCCTTGGTCAGCGGACGCAGGTCCAGGATGCACTCGTGCGCGACCAGGCCCTTGTTGCCGGCGTACAGCACCGGGAAGTGGCCCCGCAGCCGCGCCGCCACGTAGTTCGCGGCCAGGACCGCCACGCCGGTGGCGCGGGCCAGCCCGTCGGCGCCCATCATCTGCAGGTACGCCCACGGGATCGGCAGGATCCCCGCCGACCCGTGGTTCGCCGCCGAGATCGCCGGCCGTCCCTCGGCGCGCGCGCCCAGCGGGTCACCGGGCAGGAACGGCGCCAGGTGCGAGCGCACCGCCACCGGGCCCACACCCGGGCCGCCGCCGCCGTGCGGAATGCAGAACGTCTTGTGCAGGTTCAGGTGCGACACGTCCGCGCCGAACCGGCCCGGCTTGGCGAACCCGACCAGCGCGTTGAGGTTCGCGCCGTCGACGTACACCTGACCGCCCGCGTCGTGGACCTTCGCGCACAACTGGGCGATGCCGGTCTCGTACACGCCGTGCGTCGACGGGTACGTCACCATGATCGCGGCGAGCACGTCCCGGTGCTTGTCGATCTTCGCATCGAGGTCGACCAGGTCGACGTTGCCGTCGGCGTCGCAGCCGACCACCACCACCCGCATGCCGGCCATCACCGCCGACGCGGCGTTCGTGCCGTGCGCCGACGACGGGATCAGGCACACGTCGCGGTGGCCCTCGCCGCGCTCCCGGTGGTAGCCGCGGATCGCCAGCAGCCCGGCCAGCTCACCCTGGGAACCGGCGTTGGGCTGCACGCTGACCGCGTCGTAGCCGGTGACCTCGGCCAGCCAGCCCTCCAGCTGCGCGATCAGCTCCCGGTACCCGACGGTCTGCTCGTCCGGCGCGAACGGGTGCAGGTGCGCGAACTCCGGCCAGGTGACCGGTTCCATCTCGGTGGTGGCGTTGAGCTTCATCGTGCACGACCCCAGCGGGATCATGCCCCGGTCCAGCGCGTAGTCGAAGTCGGCCAGGCGGCGCAGGTAGCGCAGCATCGCCGTCTCCGAGTGGTGGCTGTGGAACACCGGGTGGGTGAGGAACTCCGACGTGCGGGCCAGCCCGCCGGGCAGGCCCGCGCCGGTGTCGCCGTCGAACCCGTCGACGCCGAACGCCGCCCACACCGCCGCCAGATGCGCCGGGGTGGTGGTCTCGTCGCAGGACACACCGACCCGGTCGGCGTCGACCAGCCGCAGGTTCACGTTGCGCGCCGCCGCGGCGGCCACCACCTCGGCGGCCCGGCCCGGCACGATCGCGGTGACGGTGTCGAAGAACGCGGCGTCGGCGACCCGCACGCCCCCGGCGCGCAGCCCGGCCGCGAGCCGCGCCGCCGCCTCATGGGTACGCCGGGCGATGGCGCGCAGCCCGTCGGGGCCGTGGTAGACGGCGTACATGCCGGCCATCACGGCGAGGAGCACCTGGGCGGTGCAGATGTTGCTGGTGGCCTTCTCCCGGCGGATGTGCTGCTCGCGGGTCTGCAACGCCAGCCGGTACGCCGGGTTGCCGTCCGCGTCGCGGGACACCCCTACGAGGCGGCCCGGCAGCATCCGCTCCAGGCCCGAACGCACCGCCAGGTAACCGGCGTGCGGCCCGCCGAAGCCCATCGGTACGCCGAACCGCTGGGTGGTGCCGGCGGCGATGTCGGCGCCGATCTCGCCGGGCGGGCGCAGCAGCGTCAACGCCAACAGATCCGCCGCCACGGTCACCAGCGCGCCCACGCCGTGCGCCGCCTCGACCAGGGCCCGGTGGTCGCGGACCGCGCCGGATGCGCCCGGGTACTGCAGGTGTAGGCCGAAGAACTCCGCCGGCAGCTCGTCGCGCTCGACGTCGAGGACGCGCACCTCGATGCCGAGCGGCTCGGCGCGGCTCGCGATCACCGCGACGGTCTGCGGCAGCGCGTCGGCGTCGACCACGTACACCGGGCTCTTGCTCTTGGACGCGCGGCGGGCCAGTGTCATCGCCTCGGCCGCGGCGGTGCCCTCGTCGAGCATCGAGGCGTTCGCCGTGGCCAACCCGGTCAGGTCGGTGACCATGGTCTGGAAGTTCAGCAGGGCCTCCAGCCGGCCCTGGCTGATCTCCGGCTGGTACGGCGTGTACGCGGTGTACCAGGCCGGGTTCTCCAGCACGTTGCGGCGGATCACCGCCGGTGTGTGCGTGCCGTGGTAACCCAGGCCGATCATGGACACGGCCACGGTGTTACGTGACGCGAGGGCGCGCAGCTCGGCGATGGCCTCCCGCTCGCTGGCCGGGGCAGGCAGGTCCAGGGTGCCGTGCCAGCGGATGACCTCGGGGATCGCGGCGTCCATCAGCTCGTCGACGGAGCCGTAACC
Source organism: Micromonospora sp. WMMB482 (assembly GCF_019038635.1). Taxonomy (NCBI): domain Bacteria; kingdom Bacillati; phylum Actinomycetota; class Actinomycetes; order Micromonosporales; family Micromonosporaceae; genus Micromonospora; species Micromonospora sp. WMMB482. The sequence continues at coordinate 5,647,796 of NZ_JAHOPD010000020.1, forward strand.
GACTGTGCCCAGCATCCGGCGTTCGTCGTCGCGGCCGGGGCCGATGTGCCGGTCGGCGAACTGCTCTGCGGTCATGCGCTGCGCTCCTTGGTGGGGCGAGGTCGACGGGTCGGCCTCCCCCTGAGTCGCGCTGACGCGCTCCACAGCGCCTGCCCACGTGGTCCTTTTGCCTGAGAGGTTCCGGGGAGAATCTGCCCCTTCGGCGCCGTCGGGTCGACGGTCTCTCCCACGTGGGTGGTACCGGCACCTCCCACGCTACCAGCGGGCGTGTTTCCGGCTCATGTCCCGGGGGTTGATCACACCGGCGCCGGCGCCGCCGCCACCCGGTCGGCGAGCGCGCACAGGGTGGCGCCCAGCGGCGCGTCCAGGCGCACCGCCGCGTACCCGTCGCCGCGGGTGACGCCCTGGTTGACGATCGCCACCGGGATGCCGTGGCGGGCCGCGCGCAGCACGAACCGCCGCCCCGACATCACAGTCAACGACGACCCGAGCACCAGCAGCGCCCGGGCTCGCTCGACCAGCGCGAAACAGTCGGCGACCCGCGGGGCGGGGACCGTCTCGCCGAAGAACACCACGTCCGGTTTCAGCATGCCGGTGCCGCAGAGGCCGCAGTCGACGGTGCGGAACCCGGTCACCGCCTCGTCGGGCAGGTCCACGTCGCCGTCGGGGTTGACGCGGGCCACCCGCGCGTCGAAGCCCGGGTTCGCCTCGGACAGCCGCCGGTGCAGTTCGTCGCGGCCGGTGGCGTTGCCGCAGTCCAGGCACGTCACCTCGTCGAGGCGGCCGTGCAGCTCGATCACCCCGGTCGCGCCGGCGGCGGTGTGCAGCCCGTCGACGTTCTGGGTGATGATCCCGCCGAGCAGCCCGGCGTCCTGCAGCCGGGCCACCGCCCGGTGCCCGTCGTTGGGCGCCGCCCGGGCGATGGTGCGCCAGCCCAGGTGGCTGCGTGCCCAGTACCGTCGCCGGGCCAGCGGATCCCGGGTGAACTCCTGGTACGTCATCGGGGTGTGCCGGCGCGCCGCGCCGCTGGGCCCCCGGTAGTCCGGGATGCCCGACTCGGTGGACAGGCCCGCGCCGCTGAGCACCACCACGTCCCCGGCGGCCACCAGCCGCGTCAACTCCTCGAACGCCTCACTCACCCGTCCATCGTCCCTCGCCGCGCCCCTCCCCGCCCCCTCACCCGGTTGATCATGAGGTTGGCGGTGCGCAGGCCCGGCGTGTCGTACCGCCAACCTCATGATCGGCGAGGCCGGTCACCCGGCGAGGGCCGCCGTGGCGGGCTAGGTTGAGCCCATGCGCGTCGTCATCGCCGGAGGGCACGGGAAGATCGCCAAACTGCTGGAGCGGGAACTGGCCGGACGCGGAGACACCGCGCTCGGGCTGATCCGCAACCCCGGCCACGAAGCCGCGCTGCGCGCCGCCGGCGCCGAACCGGTCGTTTGCGACCTGGAACACACCGACGTCGACACCCTCGCCGCCCACCTCGCCGGCGCCGACGCGGTCGTGTTCGCCGCCGGCGCCGGACCCGGCAGCGGCGCCGCCCGCAAGGACACCGTCGACCGGGGCGCCGCCGTGCTGCTCGCCGACGCCGCCGTCCAAGCCGGGGTACGCCGCTACCTGCTGGTCTCCTCCATGGGCGTGGACACCGCGCCCGCCGACGGCACCGACGACGTGTGGGCGGCGTACCTGCGCGCCAAGAAGGCCGCCGAGGACGACGTCACCGGCCGGGACCTCGACGTGACGGTGCTGCGGCCCGGCCGCCTCACCGACGACGAACCCGCCGGCCGGATCACCCTGGCCCGGCACGTCGAACCCGGCGCGATCAGCCGCGCCGACGTGGCCCGGGTGCTGCTCGCCCTGCTGTACGCCCCGGACACCGCCGGGCACACCCTGGAACTGGTCGGCGGAGACACACCCATCGCCGACGCGATCACGGCCGTCGCCGCCTGACATGCGCCCGGCACGTCCCGGCCCGCGATCATGCGCGGGCCGGGACGCCGCTCAACGCTGGTGCCGCGACAACGCCGGCTGCGGTGCGCCCCCGCCGCCCTGCGGCAACTCCCGGGCGATCCGCTCCATCGTGCGCGACAACTGCTCACTGCCGTCGTCGAGGTGCCGGGCCGCCGCCTGCATGTGCGAGATCATCATCTCACCGAAGATCCGCAACGCCTCACGCGTCGCCACCGAGTCGTCGAAGCCGCTCCCGGCCGCGCTGCGGTACTCCGCCACCGCCCGCTCGGCCTCCCGCTTCGCCTCCTCCGCCGCCGCCCGCATGTAACTCTCGTACTGCGTACGGGCGTACTCGGCGACCCGGCGGGCGTAGTCGTGGGCCTGCGCGATGATTTGCTCGGCCTCCCGCTGCGCCGCCGACAACAGGTTGACCTGCTTCGCCGCCGGCGCCACCGCCGCCTCGGTGCTCGGGATCACCCCGTGCCGGTGCAGCTCCAAATGGTCGTTGAGCCGCTCGTTCTCCGCCCGCAGGTTCGCCACCTGCGCCGCCAGCAGATCCAGCTCGTCGGCCACCTGCAACCGGAACCGGTCCACATCGGTCTGGTCGTAGCCACGCCGGGTGAACGCCGCCGACCCGAACTCCCACCGCCGCACGCGGTCCGAGGTCAACCGCACCTGCACCGGACCGGACACCTGCTGCCCGTCGTAACTGCTGATCGGACCCGCGCTCACCGGCCCACCTCCGTTCGCGACTGCGGGGCTCGCAACACCGGCTCACTCCTCGCGCTCACCGGCCCACCTCCGACTCGTCAGGCCCCGTCATCGTCCGCCACGCCGGGCCGTACCAGTGCTTGCCGTAACCCTCGTGATGCACCTGGCCCGGCTGGTACCCGGCACCGGTCAACGCCGCCACGGAATGACCCACCATCTCATCCGAGCCGCACACGTACACGTGCCGCGACCGCCAGTCCCCGTCGCCCAGCACCCGGTCGGCGATGCGCACCGACTCGCCCGGCCGGGCCGGATCCGCACCGGCCACGTACGACACCCGCAGCCACGGATGCGTCGCCGCCAACTTGTCGATCGCCTCGCTGTCGTAGAACTCCGTCCGCGAACGGGCCCCCACGTACAGGTCCACCCGCCGGCCCGAACCCTCCGCCGCGACCTGCTCCACGAGCGCCTTCACCGGCGCCCAGCCGGTCCCACCGGCCAGCAGCAGCAGATCCGACGACCCGGCCTGCCACAACGTCAACCGGTCCCCCACCGGCGACGCCAGATGGATCTGGTCACCGGCCGCGCACCCGTACACCAGACGCGACGACACCACGCCACCCGGCGCGGCCCGCACGTGCAGCTCCACCGTGCCGTCCGGCCGCGGCGCGTTCGCCGGCGAGTAGTACCGCCACGACCGCACCGCCGGATGCGACACCCCGATCGACTGGCCGGGCGCGAACGGCAGCAGATACTGCGGGCGCACGGTCAGCACCGCCACGTCGAACGTGCGCTGCTCGTGCGTCAGCACCTCCGCCACCCACCACGGCGGCGACTGCGACTCCGCGGCCTGCGCGCCCTCGATCATCACCTGCGCGACGAGCCCGTACGCCGCGGCCCAGTCGGCGGCCAGCTCCTCGGTCCACGCCTCACCGCAGAAATGCCGCAACGTCGCCAGCAGCGCCTCACCGACCGCCGGGTAGTGCTCGACGCGTACCGCGAACTTGCGGTGGTCCGCGCCGAGATCCCGCAGGAACCCGACCAGCCGGTCCACCTGATCGACGTGGGACACCACGTGCCCCAGCGCGGCCACCAGGCGGTCCCGCTGCCCGGCCATGTTCGTGGGGAACATCTGCCGGGTCTCCGGATGCGCCAGGAACAGCGTCGAATAGAAGTAGAGCGGCACCTGGTCGCCGTGCGCGGCGACCAGGGACCAGCTCTGCTTGAGCCGTGCGACGTCCACGCTCAGGCGTCCCCCGCCGACACGACCTGCTCCCGCACCTGCCCGAGCACGACCTGCACGTCGGCGATCACGTCCGCGGGCACGCCCAGCTCGACGAGCGTCGCGGTCAGGTGCTCGCCGACCTTCGCGTAGTGCTCCCCGCTGATGTTCAGCGGCTGGTGCGCCTCGGCCAGCCCACGGCCCGCGTACTCGTTCGGGCCACCCAGCACCACCGCCAGCATCAGCGCCAGGTGCCGCCGCTGCTCCACCATGTCCACGCCGGCGAAGTAGCCGGCCAGATCCGGGTCGGCCAGCACCTTGTCGTAGAACAGCTCCACCGCGGCCTTCACCGCGGCCGCGCCGCCGATGCGCTCGTAGTGCGAGATGGGGGTGGTCTCGCTCGTCACCGTCATGCTCGGTCCTTCCACCAGGGGCCCGCGGGCAACGCCGCGGCAGGGGCTCGCCGTCCGGCGCGGCGTCACACAGCGTTCCGCCGTGACGCCGACACGCCGACGACCGGAACGGACCATAGCGCGCCCGCAACGACACTTCACGCCCACCCTGTGCCGATCCCGAGAACCGTCGATCACGGACAGTCAGCAACACGCCCCGAGCCGGTGGACGCACCGCAGCCGCGCGCGCACAAGCCGTCAACGCACACCACGTACCGTCCTTTTCGGACACCGCATGCACACCTGCGGTGACCTGCGCCGACTTCCACCCGGCCCGGTCCACACCGTCCGATCGCCTCAGCCCGCGGGCGAGGACCACACCCCGTCACCAAAACACGAATCGCGCCGCACCTTTTTCGGGCGCGGCGCGATCCCGTCAACGAGACGCGACGCAGGTCACCCGGCCCGGCGCCGGGCCCGGCGCGCCGCCAGCTCGTCACCCACCGACTCCACCTCCGGCTCCACCGCCGGAACGGCCGGCTCCTGCCCACCCACCGGCTCCGCCGGCAGATGCGACAACGAACCCTGGATCTCCTTGAACGCGCCACCGATCGCGATGCCGAACACCCCCTGGCCGCCCTGCAACAGGTCGACCACCTCCTCCGGCGACCGGCACTCGTACACAGTCGTCCCGTCGGAGATCAACGTGATGCCCGCCAGATCGTCCACCCCACGCGACCGCAACGCCTCGATCGCCTTCCGGATGTTCTGCAACGACACCCCGGCGTCCAGCAGCCGCTTCACGACCTTCAACACCACCAGGTCGCGGAACGAGTACAACCGCGACGTCCCCGAACCCGACGCGTCGCGCACACTCGGCACCACCAGCGCCGTACGCGCCCAGTAGTCCAACTGCCGGTAACTGATCCCCACCGCAGAACACGCGGTCACACCCCGGTAGCCGACCTCGCCGTCACCGGCCGGAACGGCCCCAACACCCGCCTGCTGCTCCGCACCCGGACCAGGATCCCGCGGCTCGTGCATCCGGACCAACCTCCCCGCGCCCGTGGCGGTGCCGCGTCGACTCCCCGTACGCGCGCACCCCTCGACACGGCAACCCTAACGCCGCCCCCCGGACTTCACCCGCAGGAGACACCGCGACACGCCGCGCCACCACCCGGCGACAAACCACACACGGCGGCCGGCCGCCACCCACCGTGACACCCACCGCCGCGCCGACCCCGGCCACCCGGCCGGAACACCTCAACCCGCGAAATCCTCCGGACGCACCTGCTCCAGGAACTCCCGGAACTTCTCCACCTCGTCCTCCTGCTCGTCCGGGATCACGATCCCCGCCTCACTGAGGACCTGCTCCGCACAACGAATAGGAGCACCCACCCGCAACGCCAACGCGATGGAGTCACTCGGCCGCGCCGACACCCGCACACCGTCACCGAGCAGCAGATCCGCGTAGAACACGTTCTCCTTCAACTCGGTGATCTCCACCGCCCGCAACGGCGCCTGCAACGCCGTCAGCACATCCCGCAGAAGATCGTGCGTCAACGGCCGAGCCGGCTTGACCCCCTGCTGCTCGTAGGCGATCGCCGTCGCCTCGACCGCGCCGATCCAGATCGGCAGATAGCGGTCCCCCTCGACCTCCCGCAGCAGGACGATCGGCTGGTTGCTGGGCAACTCCACCCGAACTCCGACCACGCTCAGCTCGCGCACCGCCGCCTCCGTGTCGTCGTCACCTTGCACCGCGCCCTTCCCTGCACGGTACACGGACCAGGACACGGGAGTCCCACGCGCTACGTGCACCACGCCTCGCCGGACGGGCATACCCCGGCAAGCCTACGACACGCTCCACCGACCAGATCTTTCCGCGCCCACCCACGACGAGGGGCCGGGCGCACCCGCACCCGGCCCCTCGCACCGACCTCACCGGCCCAACGTCGACCGCAACCCCACCCGCACCAACGCCGCGTGCAACCGCTGCGACAACGCCACCAACTCCCGCGCCGTCTCCGCCGCCCGGGCCCGCGCCGCCGGATCGCTCTGCCGCGCCAACGGCGCCACCAACTGCGCGAACAACCCGACCTCACGATCCGCCGACGACCGGTACGCCCGCAGATGCCGAGGCTCCAGCCCGTACGCCGCCAGACCCGCCACCGCACTCGCGATGATCAACGCGTCCGCGTCGTACCACCCCGGCGGATCCGGCACCAGCACACCCAGCCGCTCCAACTCCGCGAGCGTCGACTCCTCCACACCACTCCGAGCGATCAGACCCGCCCGGTCCAGCCGCACCTCCGACGACTCGGCCGACTCCACCGGCTCCCGGCCCGGAACCTCACCACCCGGACCCACCGCCACCAGATTCGGCCGCCCCCGCCCCGGCGACGGACCAGACCCGTCCCACTGGGCCAACTGCTCCCGGATCACCCGCAACGGCAGGTACTGATCCCGCTGCGCGGTCAACACGAACCGCAACCGCGCCACATCGTCCCAGCCGTACTTCCGATAACCCGCCGGCGTCCGCTGCGGCTCCACCAGGCCCTCGGCCTCCAGGAACCGCAACTTCGAGATCGTGACGTCCGGAAACTCCGGCCGCAACTGCGCCAGCACCTCGCCGATACTCATCAGCGCAGGCGCCCGCGCCGCCCCGGACGGCGTCGAAGCCGCAGGCTCGTTCACCCCCGGCCGGCCTCCTCCTCCGGGCGCGGACCGGCGATGAACACCACCCGGAACTTGCCGATCTGCACCTCGTCACCGTTGCTCAGCGTCGCCGCCTCGACCCGCTCACGATTCACGTACGTGCCGTTCAGGCTGCCCACATCCCGCACCGTGAACGTCCCACCGTCACGGTGGAACTCCGCATGCCGGCGTGACACCGTCACGTCGTCCAGGAAGATGTCACTGTCCGGGTGCCGCCCACTCGTCGTCACGTCGTGGTCCAACAAGAACCGGGCACCCGCATTCGGACCCCGGCGAACCACCAGCAACGCCATACCCGGCGGCAACGAGCCGGACATCCGGCTCGGCACCACATCGGTGTCCGGCCCCTCCAGCACTTCGTCGAGCGAACCGAGATTGAGCGTCGAAGTGACGTCGAGCGGGGGGAACTCGTCGTCTGGGCGCGTCATGGGACCACCTCACGGATCTGTTCGGTCGGCGTCAGGGAATGGCGGGTCTGGCCGCCGGGCAACACCACACCCGGCGGCTGGCTCCCCGTGCCCGGGAAGGCGCATTCCGCGACGCTCAAACTATTGGTTCTCGGTCGACTGGGCGAGCCTAGCCAGCGCCGAAATGCAGGGCAACCGGACGCGCGGAACCGCGCCGCCGCCCGGAACAGCACGAACTCAGCTCTCGGTGAGCTCGCGGTACGCATCAGCGGTCAGCAGACCCTCGACCGCCGCCGGATCCTCCGGAGTGATCTCCACCAACCACCCCGCACCGTACGGATCCGTGTTGATCACCTCAGGGGTGTCGGCCAACGCCTCGTTGCGCGCCGCCACCGTGCCGCTCAACGGCGCGTAGATCTCCGACACGCTCTTCGTCGACTCGATCTCACCCAGCGACTCACCCGCCGCCACCACCACACCGGGCTCCGGCAGCTGCACGAACACGATGTCACCCAGGGCATCCTGCGCGAAGTGCGTGATACCGACGCGGACGACACCACCGTCACCACCGACCACCCACTCGTGCTCGGCGGTGTACCGCAGATCCTCAGGAATCACCAGCTGCGTCCTTCGTCATCGGTGCACCGGAGAAACCGGCGCGGCCGCGACCGGTCACGAGACCGGCCGGGCGTGGTCCAGCTTGATCGGCGCGTGCAGCTGCGAAACCTCCACAACCTCACGATCCTCGGAGGTCACGTTACCGCCGCCGTCCCGCACCGATGCGACCACCCCGCCCGGAATGTTCAACGCCGTACGCATCGTCGCCGGATCACCGATCACCATGATCGTGAACGGACCCGTCAACCGCCGCCCGTCCACCACCAGCGCACCGTCGGGCCCGTCCACGAAAAACGTCGACGCGATGATCCGCGCCGCCGTACCGTCCGCGCCCTGGATCTGCATCGCCTCCGCGCCCGCACCCCGCAGCTCCTGCACCGCGTCCAGGATCCGCGTCGACGACACCGCCTTCGCCGGCCCCGAGAACCGCACCTCAAGACCCGGACCCACCGCCGGCAACGTACCCGCCAGAATGCCCAGCTCGTCCGCCCGCCGCGTCGCCTCCTCCAGCGCCGCCTGCCGGCCCTGCTCACCCGACCGCAGCTGCCGCTGGCTCTCCTCCAGCAACTCGATCTCCTGGCGCAGCCGCCGCTCCCGCGAATCCAGATCCGACGAGATCCGCACCAGATCCTCCTCCCGCGTCGCCGCGAGCGTCGGATCCGTCGACGTCGTCTTGAACTGCACCACCAGCGTGAAACCCAGCAACGCCAGCAACACCGCGATCATCGCGCCCGCCGACGAGAACCGCCGCGCCGCCGACGGCGCACCGGCACCAGCCATCGCGCCCGGCTCCGGCTCGGACTCCGGCACCGCCTCCCGCTCCGCGGGCTCCGCCGACTCGTCCGGCACCGGCTCCACCGGCGCCAACGGGCTCAACTCGTCCGGATCCGGCGCGTCCGGGCGCGGATCCGGCTCACCCGCCGGACCCGACGGCCGCGCCGGATCCCCCGGCCGCGGCCACCCGGTACCCGTCTCCCTGTGTTCCTCGCTCATCGCCACAAACCTACGCCCGGAACAGGTGCCGGCGGATCGCCGCCACGTTTCCGAAGATGCGCACCCCGAGCACGACCACCACACCGGTCGACAACTGACCGCCCACGCCCAACTGGTCCCCCAGATAAACGATCAGACCCGCCACCAGCACGTTCGAGATGAACGACACCACGAACTGCTTGTCGTCGAAGATCCGGTCCAGCTTCGCCCGCACCCCACCGAACACCGCGTCCAACGCGGCCACCACCGCGATCGGCAGATACGGCTGCAACGCCGCCGGCACCGTGGGGTCCAGATACACCCCGAGCACCACACCGGCGAGCAACGCCAGCACCGCGATCATCGGCCACCTCCCGAAGGGCTGGAAGAACCACCCGGGCCGGACGACCCGGGACTCGACGAACCGGCACCACCCGAACCCGACGGGCGCGCACTCGGACTCACCGAAGGCTCGGCGTAGCGTAGCCGCGGCTGCGGCGCCGCCGGCAGGGTGAGGTCGCCGACCCGCTTCACCCCGAACGACAGACCCGTCGTCCGCGCCACCTCACGCATCAACGCCGCCGCCCGGCTCTCGTCGAACCGGTCCCGCATCGACCCCGGCCCGATCGCCTGCACCTCGTACGGGCCCGTCACCGGCCGATAGTCCACCAGGATCGCCTCACCCGCCGACCGGATCGTCGACGTCGCCGTCAACCGCTGCCCGTTCACCGCCACCGCCTCGGCGCCCGCCGCCCACAACGCGTTCGCGACCTTCTGCAGATCCGAATACAGCACCCGGGACGGACCCGCGTTCCCGCCGGTCACCCCGTCCTGGTCCGCCGCAGCGTCGGCCAGCCGCACCACCACGCCGTCCCCCCGCACCCGGGCCAGGCCGGTCCCCGCCTCCAACGTGCGCAACCGGGACGCCTGCGAACCGCTCAACGCCGCGTCCCGCTGCCGGCCGACCTCCTCACGCAACTGCTCCGCGCGCTCGGTCAACCGATCGGTCTCCGCCTCCCGCGCCTTGATCTCGGCGACCAGACCCGCCCGCGCCGTCGCGCGGCTCGGCTCCTCCGCCACCGTCTCCCGGTACGCCACCGCGAACAGAAAACCGATCAGCGCCAGCACCACCAGGCTCACCGGCCGGCCCAGCACCTGCCGCACCCGCGACATCGAGCCCGTCGCCCGGCGCGCCGCCGCGTCCCCGTACCCGGGGTCCAGCGGATTGCGGAACAGCTCGGTCAGGAAGTCCGGCGCGTACACGCGGGTCGACGGGTCGCGCTCCCCGTCCCGCGACTGCGGGGTGGTCATGCCGCCGCCTCCGTACGACCGGCCCGCATGGCCCGCACGAGGCGGGCGGCCTGCACCACGTACATCGCGCCGGCGGCCCAGTAGAGGACCAGGCCCCACCAGGCCAGCCCCCAGCCGATCGCGCCGGCGGCGGTGCCGGCCTCCGGCACCGCGTCGGCCAGCAGAAGGATCGGGAACGCCGCCAGCAGCAGGAACGTCGCGGTCTTGCCCACGTAGTGCACCGGCGGCGGACCGTAGCCGTACCGGCGCAGCACCCCGAGCGACGCCAGCAGCAGCAGCTCCCGGGCCAGCAGCGCGCCGGTGAACTGCCAGGGCACCACCTCGCGGGCGGTGAACGCGAGCAGCGTGGCGAGGATGTAGAGGCGATCCGCGAGCGGGTCGAGCAGCTCCCCGAGCCGGCTCACCTGGCCCAGGCGGCGGGCGATCCAGCCGTCCACCCAGTCGCTGGTGCCGCCCACGGCGAGGACCACGATGGCGGCGACGTCGGCCCGGACCACGAGGAACAGGTAGAGGAAGACCGGCACGCCGAGGAGCCGGACGAAGCTGATCAGGTTGGGCAGCGTGAGGATGCGATCTCCCATGACCGTGGCGGTCGCGGAATCCGGTTGCTCCGCTGGAGCCGGCCGACGCGACACCGAACCCTCCCTTCGCAGCACGGTCCGGCAGCCGGACGAGCGGCCGCTGGAGGGACGTGCGCGTTGCCGGCCGGTCAGACGCCGGCGCCCTCTGTGATCCCGGGCTGGGACCTCCCCGACGCGGCCCGTCGTGATCACGGGCCGCCCAGTTGCGCTGCCACTATATCGGGCTCGCCGTTGTCTCCCGGGTGCCCGCTGCGTCGTTGCTCAGTGGTGTCACGGTGGGGACCGTCACAACCGCAAGGGCGTCCTAGGACACTAGTCGAGCGATGGGAGACGGGACGGACGGGGGCACGGGGAGCGTTCAGGCGGTGCGGGCGGCCGAGTCCGAGCCGGCCTGCGGGGCGGCGGCGGTCGCGGCCTGACTGAACGCGACCAGCGCCAGCAGCAATTCGTGCTGCACCCGGTTGGGCATCCGGTCCAGCACGGCCTGCACCGCCCGGTGCCGTCTCTCCTGGAGGTCGCGCAACAGTGTCTCCGCAGCCGCGGTGGGGATCAGCCGCACCTCGCGCCGGTCGCGCGGGTCGGCCACCCGGCGCAGCAGGCCGACCGCCTCCAGGCGGTCGCAGAGCCGGCTCGCCGACGACGGGACGACGTCCAGCAGCTCGGCCAGCCGGTTCACGTTGGTGTCCGGATGCGACACGATAAGCGACAGCACCCGCAGCTGGGTGGGCGAGACGCTGACAGTGTGCCGGGAGGTCGCGGAGTCGAGCACACCGATGAGCGCCTCCGCAGCCGATTCGATGGCCGCGGCAAGATTCGGAGGTCGCTCCACTCGCTGTCCCCTGCGATCGTCCCGCTCGTGTCCGCTCCGCCCCCGTCACTGCCCCGTCAGGTCGCCGGACCGGCTGGAGCCGCGCCAGTCCAGGCAGACGACGACCGCGTCGTCACGGAGATCCGCGTCGGCATGGTACGCATGCAGTTCGCGCATCACCGTACCAACTGCCTCGGTCGCCGGCTGCAGCCGAGTCGACCGCATCGCCCGCGCCATCGCCCGCACGCCGTACGGCTCCTGCTCGTCGGGCTCCGCCGCGTACACCCCGTCGCTGACCACGAAGAGACGATCGCCCGGTTCCAGAGTGAACTCCTGCACGTCGTAGCGCGTCTCGGCGAACATGCCCAGCGGTAGTTGCTGCTCCAGCGCGATCGGCGTGACGCTGCCCCCGCGCAGCCGCAGCAGTTGCGGTGAGCCGGCGTCCACCGCCCGCATCACGCCCCGGCGGCTGTCCAGCTCCAGCAGCAGCGTAGCCACGTGCCGGCTGCCCCGGTGCTGGTAGTAGATGGTGTCCGAGGCCAGCTCCGCCTGCTCGACCAGGCTGCCGCCGGACCGTCTGGCGTTGCGCATGGCGTTCACCGTCATCGCCGTGAGCATCGACGCGGCGAGCCCGCTTCCGGTGCCGTTGAGCACGGTGAGCGTGAGCCGGTCGCCGTCCACAGACCAGTCGAAGTGGTCGCCGCCCACCGTGTACGCCGGTTCGAGCTGCCCGGCGAGCAGCGCGTCACCGAGCCGTACGCTGCGCCCCGGCAGCAGGTCCCACTGCATCTCGGCGGCCATGCTCAGCCGCTCCCGCCGCCGGGCGCGCCGGTAGCGGTCGGTCTCCCGGTCGGCCGCCCGGATCGCCACGGCCAGTTCCCCGGCGGCGTCGCGGGCCGCCTCCACAGTGGCCGCGTCCGGGTCGCCTGGTAGCTCCACCATCAGCACGCCGAGCCGCTCCCCCCACACCGACAACGGCAGGTAGGCGCGGCAGCGACCGTCCTCGACGATGTCCAGCACGGGCTCCTGGCTGCTGAAACAGCGCTGCGCCACGGTGTGGGCCAGCAGCGGGCCGCCGTCGGGCACGTCCGGGTCGAGCACCGGCCAGAGTCCGCTGGCGCGGTAGTCGGCGACGAACACCTCCGCCCGCGCGGCCCCGAGCGTCTGGCGAAGCACCGCGTCCGCGGTCTCCGCCAGCTGGTCGGGCGGCGCCGTGCGCAGGGCACGCGACACCGATCCGGACGCCTCCGGCATGCTCATCCTCCGATGACGACTATTGCTACAGGGCAAACATCATACGAAGGCCGCCCGACGGCGAACGCCCCGCCTCGGCCGGGCGTGACGAGAGCGCCTCAGCCGGCCGCGCGGACCGCCAGCGCGCCGTGGAACGCCTCCGGCACCGGCTCGGGCTCGCCCGCCGGCCGCCACCGAGCCACCGGCACGATGCCGTCCTCGGTCGGCTGCCAGCGGCCCAGCAGCGGCGCGAACCGCTCGGGCGCCCGCATCCGGAACGCCGGACCCATCATGGCCAGCGCCTCGGGATGCCCCGCCAGCTCCTCGGTGTCGAAGTCGATCGCCAGCCGGCTACCGGGCGCGACCGCCTCGTACAGCTCGTCGAGCGTACGGGCGAGCGTGTCGTCGTCCAGGAACGCCGCCAGCCCCAGGAAGACCACACCCACCGGCCGTCTCCCCCAGCCCGGCACGAACCGGTGCACCTGCGCCCGGTCCACCGTCCCGATGTCGGTGGCGTCGCCGTAGCCGTACCCGGCCCGATCGCTGCCCGCGAGCAGGCTCCGGCCCAGCCGGACCGTCTCCGGATCCACGTCGGTGTAGAGGACCGTCGCCTCCGGCGTGACCTCGTGCACATTGCCGCAGGTGGGCACGCCTGCACCGAAGACCAGGAAACCGTCGATCCCGTCGGCGGCCATGGCCCGCACCGTACGGCCGAGGAAGCCGCGCAGTGACCGGAAGATCGCCGCGCAGGGCCCGTACGCCGCCTCGAACGCGGCGGCCGCCGCCACGTCCACCGGACGGTGGTGCCGGCCGCCGAGCCAGTAGTCGATCATGCGGGCGGTGCTCGGTCCGTCCGGCTGATTCATCGACGGGGCTCCCTCCCCTGGGCGCTGCACGTCAGCGTACCCACCGGGCGAGCCCGGCGGTATCGCCCCGGCCGCCCACCCGGGCCGCGATACTGGCCACGGGAGCGCCGGCCACGAGGAGGTACTGGTGAATTCGGCGAACGGGGCCGCGGTGGTGGTCGGGGTGGACGGCTCCGAACCCGCGACACGGGCGGTGCGCCTGGCGGCCCGCGAGGCGCGGCGGCGCGACCGCCCGCTGCGGGTGGTGCACGGCTTCATCTGGCCGCTGCTGCGCGTACCGGTCTCCCCGCCCGCCGGGTCGCCACCCGGCGCCGGGCTGCGCCACCAGGCCGAGCAACTTGTCTCCGACGCGGTCGCCGTGGCCGAGGCCGAGGTACCGGGACTGCACGTCACCGGCGAGATCATCGACGGGGAGGCGGCGGCGGTGCTGCTCGGCGAGTCCCCCACCGCCGCCGTGATCGTGCTCGGCGACCGGGGCCTGGGCGGATTCGCCGCGCTTGTGGTCGGGTCGGTGGCGGTGCAGGTCTCCTCGCACGCCGACTGCCCGGTGCTCATCGCCCGCGGCACCGCCCGTGACGACGGCCCGGTCGTGGTCGGCGTGGACGGCTCCGCGCTGTCGCGCGACGCCGTCGAGTTCGCGGCCGAGACCGCGTACGACCGCGGCGCCGCACTGCACGTGGTGTACGCGCACTCGGCCTCGCGCAGCCGGGACGACGACGAGGAGCGGGTGCTCGCCGATGCGCTCACCGGGATCGGCGAGCGGTGGCCGGAGCTGCCGGTGCACGCCGAGGCGGTACGCGAGAAGCCGCTCGCGGCGCTGACCACGGCGTCCCGCGACGCCCAGCTGGTAGTGGTGGGCCGGCACGGCCGCGGTGAGCTGAGCGGACTGCTGCTCGGCTCGGTCAGCCAGGGGATCCTGCACCGCTCGGCCTGCCCGGTCGCGGTGGTCCGCGCGCCCGGCTGAGCCGTCGTCCGGCCGGGCGGGAACGTGCCCGCAACGGTTGGTCCCGGCCCGGACGGGTAGACGCCTACGGTCAGCCGACACCGATCCGGAGGAGGCAGAGATGCCAGGACCACGGCCGGGCAGCAACGCGTACGACAAGCAGCGGGCACGCCTTCGCGACCTCGTCGAGCAGTCCGGACGGGCGTCCGACAAGGAGGCGAACCAGGTCGCCAACCGGATCCTCCAGGACGACCGGGGGCAACGCGGCGTGGTCCGGGGCGAACGGACCTACGGCCCCAAGGGCAACCGGGAACCGGGTGACCCGAAGTGAGATCGGCAGCGGTTGTCGACGGCGCCGTCGCGGGCGCCGTCGGCAGCGCCGTCCTCAACGCGGTCACGTACCTCGACATGGCGTTGCGGGCCCGGCCGGCCAGCAGCACCCCGGAATCGGCGGCCGGACGGCTGGCCGACGTCACGCACGTCGACCTGGGCCCGGGCGACGAGGCGGAGAACCGCCGCTCCGGTCTGGGTCCGTTGCTCGGGTACGCCACAGGCATCGCCGCCGGGGCCGTGTTCGGCCTGGTCGCCGCCGATCGCCGGATCCCGTTGCCGCTGGCCACGGTGCTGCTCGGGGGCGGGGTGATGGCCACCACCGACGGCTCGATGACGGTGCTCGGGGTGACCGATCCGCGGACCTGGCGGCGCAGCGACTGGGTCTCCGACCTGATCCCGCACCTGGCGTACGGGCTGTCGGCCGCAGCCACCTGGCGGCGACTACGGCCGACGTCGGCTCGCGGTTAGCCGTCGCTCTCGTCGTCGGCCACCGGCTCACCGGCCGGGCCGTACGGCGACACCTGTCCCTTCGGGACGGGGCGTCCCGCGTCGGCGTTGGACGTGCCACTGCCACGCGAACGGCCGCCCGCCTGGGTGGCCGTCTTGCGGCTGTCCTGACTGGTGGCGCCGAGGTCGTTCCGGCGCAGTTCCTCCTGCTGCGGCTTGACCACGGGTCTCTCCTTCCCGGTGGAACGCACGGCCGTCGACCGCGCACCCGCCCCGCGTACCCGTCGCCACCCGGCGCATTCCGGATCGGCCCGGGGGTCTGGCCGGGGCCGGGGCGGGTAAGCCGGATGGATGCCAGACGATCGCAACGTCGCGCGCGCCCTGCTGGACCGGCAGTCCCGCACGTACGCGGAGGAGGCCGGCATCGCCCTCGCGGACCGGCCCGGCCCGCTCTACCAGTTGCTGGTCCTCACCACGCTGCTGAGCACCCGGATCCGGGCCTCGGTGGCGGTGGCCGCCGCCCGGGAGCTGTTCGCGGCCGGCTACCGCACCCCGCCGGCGATGGAGGCGGCGAGCTGGCAGGACCGGGTCGACGCGCTGGGCCGGGGCCACTACCGGCGCTACGACGAGCGGACCGCCACCATGCTCGGCACCGGCGCCCGGCTCTGCCTGGACCGCTGGCACGGCGACCTGCGCCGGCTGCACAAGGAGGCCGGCGCCGACCGGGCCGTGCTGCGCCGCCTGCTCACCGAGTTCCCCGGCATCGGCCCCACCGGTGCGGACATCTTCCTGCGGGAGGCGCAGTCGGTGTGGCCGGACGTGCGCCCGTACGCCGACCGGCGCACGCTCGCCGGGGCGCGACGGCTCGGCCTGCCGGCGAGCCCGGGTGACCTGGTCGGGCTGGTCGGCGAGGCCGACTTCGGCCGGCTGGCGTCGGCGCTGGTGCGGGTGGCCCTGGGCGAGGAGTCGGCGGGCGAGGTGAGCCGCAGCGCCGCCGCGGCCCACTGACGGTGGCTACTTGGCCGGGCCGGGCTTGGTGAGGTGCCAGGCCAGCAGCGAGGCGAGCAGCGCGAGCAGCACCACGCCGCCGGAGACGCCACCCTCCCCGCCGCTGTCGCGGCTTCCGGTGAAGCCGAAGTAGATCACGGCCAGGCCGGCCAGCACGGTGATGAACGTACGCATTCCTCGGTCCCTCACGTCCGCACCGTACGACCGGCGGCGCGGGCCGGGACGCCGGATCGGGCGGCTGTCCCCCGTCCGGGTGTCAGTCCGGCGTACGGCCGACAGCGGGGCCGCGCAGCCGGACCCGGCGGACCGCCCGTTCCGCCACCTCCACCACCTCGACGGTGAGACCGGGCAGCCGCACCCGCTCCCCCGGGCCCTCGGGCAGCCGGCCCAGGCCGGCCAGCACCAGCCCGGCCACCGTGGTGTACTCGCGGGACAGCGGGAACGTCACACGTACGCCCACGTCGGGCAGGTCGTGCAGCGGGAAGTCACCGGGCAGCAGCAGCGCGCCGTCCGGCTCCCGGACGGCGCGGCGCACGTCCCGGTCGGTCTCGTCGTACAGCTCACCGACGACCTCCTCGAGCAGGTCCTCCATGGTGACCAGGCCGTCCACGCCGCCGTACTCGTCGACCACCAGGGCGAGCTGCTCGTGCCGCTGGCGCAGCTGCCGCATCGCGTCGGCCACCGGCAGCGTCCCGGGCAGCAGCACCGGTGGGCGGGCCCGGTCGCCGACCGGCGCGCCGGCGGCGTCCACCAGGTCGCGGATGTGGACCGTGCCGCGGACGTCGTCGAGCCCGCCGGGGCCGATCACCGGCGCCCGGGACCGGCCGGTGGCGGCGAGCCGCCGCATCGCCTCGGCCGCCGGCAGGTCGGCGGGCAACGTGGTCACGTCCCGGCGCGCGACGAAGACCTCCCGCAGCGTACGGCCGGCGATGTCGAACGCCCCGGCGAGGATCTCCCGCTGCTGGGCGGACAGACCGCGCTGGCTGACCAGCATCTCCCGCAGTTCCTCCTCGGTCACCTCCTGCCGGCTGGCCCGCGGGTCACCGCCGGCGAGCCGGACCAGCAGGTCGGTGGAGCGCCCGAGCAGCCACACCGCCGGCCGGGACAGCCGGGCGAGCAGGTCCAGCGGCGCGGCGCTGATCAGCGCCCACCGTTCCGCCGTCTGCATGGCCAGCCGCTTGGGCGCCAGCTCTCCCACCACGAGCGTGAGGAACGTCAGCAGCAGCGTCACCAGGAACACCGCCACCGGGCGGGCGGCCCCGCCGAGAAAACCCAACGGGCCCACCAGCGGCTCGGCCAGCGTCACCGCGGCGGCGGCCGAGGCGAGGAACCCGGCGAGCGTGATGCCGAGCTGGATGGTGGCCAGGTAGCGGTTCGGTTCGCGGGTGAGGCGGCTCAGCCGCGCCCCGGCCCGCCCGGAACGCGCCAGCCGCCGCAGCTGAGCCTCCCGCAGGCTCACCAGTGCCATCTCGCTGCCGGACAGGGCCGCGTTGACCAGGATCAGCACGAGTACGAGCGCGAGCTGCGCGCCCATCAGTCGGTCTCCAGGTCGTCCAGCGAGATCGCGTGGGTCATCAGCCAGCGGGCCAGCGCGGCCATCCCGAACAGCCACAGCGGCGCCGACTCCGTGGGGCCGTTCGTGGCGAAGATCGCGAAGCGCAGGTCAGGGGCCCGGTACGCCTCGATCCGCCACTTGTGGTTCTTGTCCCGCCAGACCGCGGAAGGGTCCATGGCGTCACGGTAGGTGACCGGCACGGACCGGTGGCACCGGTTGGCTCAGCCCGGCGGGCGGACCACCTCGCGGGCGTCGTCGGGCAGCCGCCGGGTGGCGCCGCGCCGGTCCAGCAGTTCCAGCAGCGGCACCGCCACCCGGCGGGTGGTGCCGAGCGCCTGCCGGGCGGCGCTGAGCGTGAACGGCTGCGGCAGCCCGGCGAGCACCCGCACCGCGTCATCAGGGGCGCCGGGCAGCAGCACCACGTTCTCGGCCAGCTTCAGCAGCGCGCCGGCCCGTACCGCGGCGCCGATCTCGCGGGGGCCGAGCCCGAGGTCGGCCAGGTGGTGCGCCTCGGGTGCCTGGAACGGCCGGTCGCCGTACTCGGCCCGGACCCGGTCCACCGCCCGGGCCACCGGATCCGGCAGTGTCCCCTGCCCGGCGGCGGTGACCAGGCCGTCGCGCAGCCGCAGCGGCGGGCGCAGCAGCGCCGTGACCAGGGCGCGCTCGGGCAGGTCGAGCCGGTGCCGCAGCACGTCGACGGGTACGCCCGCGGCGAGCGGATGCTCGGTGGTGTACCGGGTCACCTCCGCGGTGAGGCGACGCCCCAGATCCCGCCAGTGCTCCGGGTCGGCCAGCCACTGCCCGGCCACCGGCGTCGCGGCCGGCGGCACACCCATCCGGGTCAGGTCACCGGCCCGGACCAGCCGTCGGCGGCGCAGCTCCCCGGCCAGGTCCGGCCGCCCGTCCAGGCCGGCCAGCACCGCCGCGCGGGCCGTTGCCGCCCCCCGGCGGCGCAGCGGCGGCGGGTCGACGTCCAGCACCGTCACACCGCCCG
This sequence comes from Micromonospora sp. WMMB482, assembly GCF_019038635.1. Classification (NCBI taxonomy): domain Bacteria; kingdom Bacillati; phylum Actinomycetota; class Actinomycetes; order Micromonosporales; family Micromonosporaceae; genus Micromonospora; species Micromonospora sp. WMMB482. The sequence goes on from NZ_JAHOPD010000020.1 coordinate 5,666,862, forward strand.
CCACGTGGTGCCGGCCGGGGTCGCGCAGCAACGCCCGGTCCCCGATCAGCAGCGGCAGCGGGCGGGCCAGGCGCAGCCGTACCGTGTCCGGGCCCAGCGGCCGGACCCGGGCGGGCACCGCCGCCGAGCCCACGTGCAGCGTGAGCGTGGCCGGCAGGTCGGCGGCCGGGTCGCCGGACAGCCGCACGTCGAGCAGGTCGGTTCGCCCGAACCGGCCGGGTGTGAGCAGCGCGTCGCCGCGCCCGACCCGGTCCCGGGACAGGCCGCGCAGGTTCACCGCGACCCGGGCCACCGCCTCGACAGCGGTGCGCGCGGTGCCGAGCGAGTGCAGCCCGCGTACCCGCAGCGTCTCGCCGGTGGCGGCCAGCTCCAGCTCGTCGCCGACACGCAGCCGACCACCGCCGAGCGTGCCGGTGACCACCGTGCCGCTGCCGCGCACGGTGAACGCGCGATCCACCCACAGCCGCACCGGCGCGTCCCGGGCCGGATCGGGCAGGCGGGCGGTCAGGCGGTCCAGGGCGGCGCGCAGCTCGGGCAGCCCGGCGCCGGTGACCGCGGCGACCGGCACCGCCTCCACAGCACCCAGCGACGTCGCGGCGATCTCCTGACGGGCGCGGGCGGCCGCCGGCCCGGGGTCGGCCAGGTCCGCGCGGGTCACCGCGAGCAGCCCGTACGACACACCCAGCGCGTCCAGCGCGGCCAGGTGCTCGGCGGACTGCGGCATCCAGCCCTCGTCGGCCGCCACCACGATCAGCGCGGCCGGGACCGGGCCGACACCGGCGAGCATGTTCGGCACGAACCGCTCGTGCCCCGGCACGTCGACGAAGGCGATCGTGCCGCCCGACGGCAGCGTGGTCCAGGCGAAGCCGAGGTCGATGGTCATGCCCCGGCGGCGTTCCTCCGCCCACCGGTCCGGTTCCATCCCGGTCAGCGCCCGCACCAGCGTGGACTTGCCGTGGTCGACGTGCCCGGCGGTCGCCACCACCCACATGCCGGTCAGTCCCCCACGTTCAGCACGGCCGCGCGGACCCGGTCGTCGGCGCCCTCCGGCACGGCGCGCAGGTCCAGCAGCAGCCGGCCGTGCAGCACCCGGCCGAGGACCGCCGGGTCGCCGGTGCGCAGCGGCTCGGCGTACCGCTCGGGCAGGCTCAGCGCCCACGAGTCCAGCTCCACGCCGGGGCCCCCGCCGCCGCCGACCACAGCGACGCTGGGCACCACCTCGGCCTTGCAGCCGTCCTCGCCGAGCCGGTCACGCAGCCGTTCCAGCCGCTCCCGCAGCCGGGCCGGGTCGGCGTGCAGCGCGTCCCGGGTGGGCGTGGCCGGGGCGTACAGGGTGGCGGCGAGCGCGGCGAGGGTGAGCTTGTCCACCCGCAGCGCACGCGCCAGCGGGTGCCGGCGCAGCCGGTGCACCAGATCGGCGTCGCCGAGCAGCAGACCGGCCTGCGGGCCCCCGAGCAGTTTGTCGCCGCTGGCGGTGACGAGGTGCGCGCCCGCCCGCAGCGTGGTGGCCGCGTCCGGCTCGGCCGGCAGCAGCGGATCGGGCGCGAGCAGGCCCGACCCGATGTCGGCCACCACCGGTACGCCGAGCGTGGCCAGCTCGGCCACCGGCACCGCCGAGGTGAAGCCGGTGACCACGAAGTTCGACGGGTGCACCTTCAGCACGAAGCCGGTGTCCTCGCCGATCGCGGCTTCGTAGTCGGCGCGGGTGGTGCGGTTGGTGGTGCCCACCTCACGCAACCGCGCGCCGGTGCTGGCCAGCAGGTCGGGCAGGCGGAACCCGTCGCCGATCTCGACCAGCTCACCGCGGCTGACCACGATCTCCCGGCCGGCGGCCAGCGCGGTCGCGGCCAGCACCAGCGCGGCGGCGCCGTTGTTCACCACGTGCACCGCCCCGGCGTCGGGCACCGCCGCGGCGAGCGCGTCGAGCGCCTCCCGGCCGCGCCGGGCCCGCCGCCCGGTCCGCAGGTCCAGCTCCACGTCGGTGTGCCCGGCGGCGGCGACGAGCGCGTCCACGGCGGACGGGGCGAGCGGGGCGCGGCCCAGGTTGGTGTGCAGCACGACGCCCGTGGCGTTGAGCACCGCGCGTGGCGTACGGCCGGGCAGGTCGGCCAGTGCCGCGTCGCGTACCTGATCGGGGGTCAGCTCTCCGCGGCGGGCGCGGTCCTGGGCGCGGACGATCGCGGCCTTGACCCGGTCGCGGCCGAGCGTGCCGGCGGCGGCGGCCAGCGCGGGATCGGCGAGCAGCGCGTCGGTGCGCGGCACCCGCCGTCGCGGGTCGACCTCACGCATCGGCGCACTCCCGGGAACGGTTTGGCGGAGACGGACGGGAATCGAACCCGCCTGGCCCGGATCCCGGACCACACCGGTTTTGAAGACCGAGAGGGGCACCAGCCGCCTGAACGCCTCCACGCAGCAGTCAACCACAGCGGACGGAAGGCCGCCCGGGGAGGTGTCAGCCCTGGTCGGCTGCCCGCCGGTCGGCGCGTTCACGCTGCGGCACCACCGTGTACCGCGGATCGCGCGCCGAGGCGACCCCGCCGTGGAAGATGCCGAACCGGGTGCACACCGACGCGGCGATCAGCGCGCCACCGGAGAGCGCGGACAGCACCCGGCTGCGCCGGCCGACCAGCGCGCCGACCACACCGGCGGCGGTCAGCGCCCGGCCGGCGCGCAGCAGCCTGCCGGGGGTGCCCTGCGTGTAGGGCTCGCTGAGCAGGCCGAGCCGGTTCTCCACCCGGTGCGAACCCCACAGCTCCATCGCCGCGCCCGCGACCGCGAGGCGCCGCGCCGGAGCGGCCTGCGCGCCGGGCGCGGCCACCAGCCCGACACCGGCGCCGCTGGCCAGCGCGCTGCCCGCGAAGATAGCCGGCAGTTCCGGGTACGCCTCGTGCCACGACGGCACCGCCGTGTCCGCCAGCAGCACCCCGGTGTACGTGGCCAGCGCCGGCGCGGTGACGGCGGCTACCACACCGGCGGCGTGCCCGGCCGGGGGCAGCAACCGGCGGCCGAGCCCCAGCACGCCGCGCTCGGGCAGCAGCGGGGCCGCCTCGGCGACCGCCGCGATCCCGGCGGCCGGGCCGAACACGCTGAGGATCCAGGTGCCCACCGACATCGGTGAGGTCACCTTCGCCACCCGCAGCATGTGGTGAAAGCGCGACGGCCGGCCCAGGTCGTTGACCAGGAAGTACGTGCTGGCGCCGACGGCCGCGAGCGCGCTGACCCGGCCGGCGCGGCGCAGCGCGGGACGGCCGGTGAGCTGCCCGCCCGCCGCGAGCAGCGAGGAGCCGGCAGCGAGACCGCCGGTGAACAGGTACGCGGCGATGTCCCACCGCCACACCGGCGGCTTGAGGACGGGCCGGCCGTAGTAGGAGGTGAACTCGGCCGGCGGGACGTTGAGCTGTTCCCCACCGCCCTTGCCGCGGCCTCGGCGCGGTGCCGCGTCTCGGGGTGGCTGCGGGGCCAGGCCGGCGTCGCGGGAGCCCGCGTCGGTGCGGCCCACGCCGGGACCGGCCGCGGTGGCCCGGCTGCCGGCGTCGCGCCCGGCGGCACTGTCGTTGTCGCGTTCGGCGGACAAACGCTCGCGGAAGCGGCGGAACAGGTCCCCGACCGGGCGGTCCGGGCTCACGACGATCCTCCGGCGAACGCGGCGACGGCAGCCGCCGCCATGGCCAGGGCGGCCAGCCCGGCCCGCTTCCACATCTTCGGCAGGTCCCGGGTGGTGACCACCGGGTCCGGCGGCAGCCCGTAGACCTCCGGTTCGTCCAGCAGCAGGAAGAACGCGCCGTCTCCGCCCACGCCGTCGGTCGGGTCGTGGCCGTACAGGCGTGCCTCCGGCATCCCGCGCTCGTGCAGCGTGGTGACCCGCCGGGCGGCCCGTTCCCGCAGCTCGTCGAGCGGGCCGTACTGGATCGACTCGGTCGGGCACGCCTGCGCGCAGGCAGGCGTCATGCCCGCGCCGATCCGGTCGTAGCACAGCGTGCACTTCCACGCCCGGCCGTCGCCCTTGCGCTGGTCGATCACGCCGTACGGGCAGGCGGAGATGCAGTAGCCGCAGCCGTTGCAGATGTCCTCCTGCACCACCACGGTGCCGAACTCGGTGCGGAACAGCGAACCGGTCGGGCACACGTCCAGACAGGCCGCGTGCGTGCAGTGCTTGCACACGTCGGACATCATCAGCCAGCGGAAGTCGGTGCGGCTCTCCACACCGGTGTCCCGCCCGGGGGCCGGGTGCCGGGCATGCCGAGGAACTCCGGACCGGCGGCCATCCGCGCCGCCGCCTCCGGCTGCCCCGGCGGCAGACCGGGGTTCGTACCGGTGTCGGGGGCCGTGACCGCGCCGGCCGCCGCGGACTCCGGGCTGGTCGCCGGGCCGGTCGGGTCACCGGCGAACGGCGGAGTGCGGTGCCCGGCCGGGCGGGGCTGCTCGATGAACGCGACGTGCCGCCACGAGTTCGCGGTGAGCGCACCGGTGTTGTCGTACGACATGCCGAGCAGGTCGAAGCCCGAGTCGGGGACGCCGTTCCACTCCTTGCAGGCGACCTCGCACGCCTTGCAGCCGATGCAGACGCTGGTGTCGGTGAAGAAGCCCATCCGGGGCGGCGCCTCGTCCCAGCCCGCGTCCGGGGCCGGGTCGAGCGGGCCGTACAGGCTGTTGGCGTCAGGCATCCCGATCCCCGTCCTGGTGCGCGGCGGCCGACTGCTCGTCGGTGCTGCCGGCGGCGTCGTCCCCGCCGGCCGCGTCGGTGGTCACCACCGGGATCCTCCGGTCCGCCGTCATCCCGGCCCGCCGCTGGTAGTCGCCGACCAGGTCGAGCAGCGGCGGGCCGGTGGGCCGCCGCCCGGGACGGATGTCGCAGGTGCCGACCTTGCTCTCCTGGATGAGGACGTTCGGGTCCAGCGTGATGCCGAACAGGTCGTTCGCCGAGTCGCCGGTGACCAGACCCTCGGTGCCGAAGTGGTACGGCAGCCAGACCTGGTGGATGATCCGGCCGTCCACCCGCAGCGGAGTGAGCCGGTCGGTGACCAGCACCCGCGCCTCGATCACCGCCCGGCCGCTGATCAGGTGCGCCCAGCCCAGGTGGGCCAGCCCGACCTCGCCGGCCAGTTCCGGGGACACCTCGACGAACATCTCCGGTTGCAGCTCCGCCAGGCGCGGCACGGTACGGCTCATCCCACCGGCGGTGTGGTGCTCGGTGAGGCGGCTGACCGTGAACACGTACGGGAAGACCTGGCTGTGCGGCTCCGGCGGACTCGGGTTCATCCGGTTGATCGGATGCTCGTAGATCTTGCGGGTCGGGTTGGCCTGCTGACCGTAGAGCGGGTTGCGCATCGGCGACTCGGCCGGCTCGTAGTGCGTGGGCAGCGGGCCGTCGAGGACGCCGCTCGGCGCGTACAGCCACGCCTTGCCGTCGCCCTGCATGACGAACGGGTCGTCACCGGCGAGCGCGGCCGGGCCGGAGGCGCCATCCGGCGGCCGGTACGACGGCGGCTTCGTCTTCTCGAAGTCCGGCACGTCGTAGCCGGTCCACTCGCCGGCGTCCGGATCCCACCAGACGTACTTCTTGCGCTCGCTCCACGGCCGGCCGTCCGGGTCGGCGGAGGCGCGGTTGTACAGCGTGCGCCGGTTCGCCGGCCACGCCCAGCCCCACTCGGCGGCCACCCAGTCCTGCTCGTGCCGGGGCCGGCGGCGGGCCGCCTGGTTCACCCCGCCGGCGTAGACGCCGGAGTAGATCCAGCAGCCGATCGCCGTCGACCCGTCGTCGCGGGCCTCGCTGAAGGCGTTGAGCGGGCGGCCGGTGGCCACCTCGTACCCGTTGATCTCCTTGAGCACCGCCTCGGCGCTCGGCTCCGCGTGCGGACCGTGCGTCGGGTAGTCCCAGGCGAGGTCCAGCAGCGCGCGGTCGCGGCGCTCGGTGGAGCCGGCCAGTCTCTCCCGCAGCACCCGGCCGAGGTGGAAGAAGAACCACAGCTCGGAGCGGGCGTCGCCCGGCGGGTCGACGGCCTTCTCCCGCCACTGCAACAGCCGCTGGGTCTGGGTGAACGTGCCCTCCTTCTCCACATGCGAGGCCGCCGGCAGGAAGAACACCTCGGTGCGGCACTCCTCCGGGACGATCTCGCCGGTGGCGACCTCCGGGCCGTTCTTCCAGAACGTGGCGCTCTCGATCATGAACAGGTCGCGGACGACGAGCCAGTCCAGGTTGGCCATGCCCAGGCGTTGGGCCCGGCCGTGCGCCGAGCCGACAGCCGGGTTCTGGCCGAGCAGGAAGTAGCCCTTCACCTTGCCGTCGATCATGTTCAGGACCTGCTGGTACGTGCCGTGGTCGCCGGTCATCCGGGGCACGTAGCCGTAGCAGAAGTCGTTCTCCGGCGTCGCCGCGTCACCCCAGTACGCCTTGAGCAGGCTCGCCGCGAAGGCCCGCGAGTTGCCCCAGAAGCCCTTCTGGCCCGGGTGCCGGATGCTGTCGACCCACCTGTCGAACGTCGGGTGGTCGGCGTGGTGCGGCATCGGCAGGTAGCCGGGCAGCAGGTTGAACAGCGTCGGGATGTCGGTGGATCCCTGGATGCTGGCGTGCCCGCGCAGCGCCAGGATGCCACCGCCCGGGCGGCCCATGTTGCCCAGCAGCGTCTGGATGATCGAGCCGGTGCGGATGTACTGCACGCCGACGCTGTGCTGCGTCCAGCCGACCGAGTAGACGAGCGCGCCGGTTCGCTCCCGGCCCGAGTTCTCCGTCCAGGCGCGCGCCAGTTCGAGGAACTTCTCCTCCGGGATGCCGCACACCCGGGCCACCATCTCCGGGGTGTAGCGGGCGAAGTGCCGCTTCAGGATCTGGTAGACGCAGCGCGGGTGCTGCAACGTCTCGTCCCGGGGCGCCTGCGCCGGCACCGGCTCGCCGTGCGACTCGTGCTCCAGCCCGGAGGCCGAGTCACGTTCCTTGCCGGTGCCCCGGATCTTGGCGTTGTCCTCCTGGCCGTCGTACTGCCAGCTCGCGTGGTCGTACGAGCCGGTGTCCGGGTTGTAGCCGGAGAACAGGCCGTCCAGGTCCTCGGTGTCGGCGAACCGCTCGCTGACGATGTTTGCCGCGTTCGTGTACGCCAGCACGTACTCCCGGAAGTCGAGCTCGTTCTCCAGGATGTAGCGCACCACGCCGCCGAGCAGCGCGATGTCGGTGCCCGCCCGGATCGGCAGGTACGTGTCGGCGAGCGCGCTGGTACGCGTGAACCGCGGGTCGACGTGGAAGACCTTCGCGCCGCGCTTCTTCGCCTCCATCACCCACTGGAAGCCCACCGGGTGGGCCTCGGCCATGTTCGAGCCCTGGATGACGATGACGTCAGCGTTGGCGAGGTCCTGCTGGAAGTCCGTGGCGCCGCCGCGACCGAAGCTGGTCCCCAGACCGGGGACGGTGGCGGAGTGTCAAATACGGGCCTGGTTCTCGATCTGAAGTGCCCCCATCGCCGTGAACAGCTTCTTGATGAGGTAGTTCTCCTCGTTGTCGAGCGTCGCGCCGCCGAGGCTGGAGATGCCCAGCGTCCGGTTCAGCGGGCGGCCCTCGTCGTCGACGTCCTCCCAGGTCTCCGCGCGGGCGGCGAGGATCCGGTCGGCGATCATGTCGAGCGCGACGTCGAGGTCCAGGTCTTCCCACTCGGTCGCGTACGGTCGGCGGTAGCGGACCTTGGTCTGGCGCAGCGGGCTGGTCACCAGGCTCTTGCTGGCCGAGCCCTTCGGGCAGAGCCGGCCGCGCGAGATCGGGCTGTCCGGGTCGCCCTCGATCTGGGTGACCTGGCCGTTCTTGTGGAAGACGCGCTGCCCGCAACCGACCGCGCAGTACGGGCAGACCGAGCGGGCCATGCCGTCGGCGGTCTCGGTGCGGGCGGTCAGCCCGGCGGAACGGGGCGACTGGGCGGCGGCGCCGCGACCGAGCGGGTCGGTGCCGGTGAGTTGCCGGTAGACCGGCCACCCCTGGATGAACGTCTTGAAACCCATCCGGGCACCCCCTCTCCGTCGAGAACGGCTCACCTCTGCCTGTAACCCTAGGCCAGCGGTCCGGGGCGTGCGACTCGAGCTCACAGACAGAGCCGCCCCGGCCGGACGGCCGGGGCGGCTCTGGGCGTCGGTGTGCATGTCGCCTCTCGGCGAGTGGCGCGACGCGGCTCCAGCCGAACGGTATTCCGCGAAGGCAATTTAGGTGAGGCCCGGGGACACTGGACACACCGACGCTCTGCACAACGGTACCGGGGTCACGGTTCTTCCGCTCGTTCGTCGTGACCCCGGTCACCGCCGGGTCAGCTGTTCCAGTGCTGGGCGACGAGGTCGGCGGCCTGCTGTTCCCACTGGGCGTAGTGGTCGGGGTAGGCGGAGACCTGGACGGTCTGGGCGGCGACGGTCAGGGGCATGTCGCGCCAGCCGTCGACCTGCTTGAGGCCGGTGAGGAACGCGGTGGTGGAGTATTCGGGGTCGGTGATCTGCTCCACCGTGCCCCACCCGCTGGAGGGGCGCTGCTGGAACAGGCCCTGGGAGTCGTGGTCGTTGCGGTCGCCGAGGTGGCCGAGGTTCTCCAGCTTCGACTCCTGCAGGGCGGTGGCGATGGAGACGACGGCGGCGCGTTCGTCCATGCCGGCCTTCTTCGTGGCGGCGATGATCGCCTTCACATTGGCGGTCTGCTCGTCGTTGAGGTCGATGTGGGACTGGGCGCCCTGCACGCCGTGCGGGATGAGCGCGGCGCTGTCCAGCTTCGCGGTGGCCTGCGTGGTGGTCACGGCCGTGTCGCGCACCGGGGTGCTGGTGTCGTGGTTGAGGGGGCCGGCGGCGAGGCCACCGGCGACGGTCAGACCGGCGATACCGAGGATGCTCTTGCGCAGGATCGTGTTCATGAGGGGGCTCCGTTCGGGGGTCGACGCCCGCGCCGAGGGGGTTCGGTGCGGGTGCGAGCACCGTCAGGCGCTCAAGAAGACTTGGGGGTCCGGCTCGCTGCCCGTGGTACGGGGCGCCGGAGGCATGTGCAACGACCACCGCGCCGGGATCATTCCGGGGACCTGTCACCCGCCCGTGGGGGATGCTGCTGCGGTCGTTCACCAGGTATAACGCCCCGGCCCCGCCCACGATTCCGCCAGCCGGGTGTCCCCGACCACCCCGAAACCCGACACCCGCCCGGCACATGGACGGCGGGGCGTGGGCGAGAGCAGCCCCCGAAGACGGCGCACGGGTCCGGGCATTCCGCCGACGAGAGATCTTGGTAAGCAACGGCCCCCACAGGGATACTCTCGTACCAAGATCTCCATCCGGCAGTGCGGACGTCGACGTGAGCAGGCCCCGGCGCACCCGCACCACCGTGGGAGATCTTGGAAGGAAACGGCCGCCATAGGGGCCCAAATCTTCCAAGATCTCCGGTGGCGGGGACGAAACGGACGTCTCGCGCCGTCAACTTCATGATCGACGGGGTGGGGGCGGGAAGGGCGGGGGGGTATTGGGACGGGTTGGGGTTACCCTGATGCCATGTCGGTCAGCGCGCACGCGTACCTCGCCCGTCCCGGGCGACCCGCTGTGGTGGCGCGCACCCTGGACGAGCTCACCGGCCCCACGACCGGCATCGTCGAACTGCCGGTACGCCTGATGTGGAGCAGCGAACGGGCGTTCGACCTGGGCGACCCGGACGAACTTCTCTGGATGTACGAGAACGTGCTGCGCGAGACGACCCGGGTGGAGGATCTGCGCGAGCTGATCCACGCGGGCACGTTGCGAAGGCTGTGGCCGCTGCTCAACCTGCCCCGGGGCGTACGCCTGGCCTGGGAGGGCCGGCACCGGAGTCTGCGCCCGGCGTGACCCACCCGCACGACTTCTACCGGCAGGTGGCCCGGGTGGCGCTGACCGCGGCCGGCCCGCATCGCTTCGTGCTCGGCGGCGGTGTGGCGTGGGCCGCACACGGCCTGGTCACCCGCCCCACGGAGGACGTCGACCTGTTCGCCGACGTGGAGGGCGCCGCCGCGGCGGCGGCCGACGGGGTACGCGCGGCGCTGGAGCGGGCCGGCTACCGGGTGGCCGAAGTGGACCCGGGCGGGCTGGGCGAGGTGTTCGACGGCTTCGACCGGGATCTGCGGGACTTCGTGGTGAGCCGGGACGGCCGGCAGATCCGCCTCAGCCTGGCCCGCCTGGACCGGCACCGCAGCCCCGTGGTGATGGACCTCGGCCCGGTGATGGACGTCCGCGACCTGATCGCCAACAAGACCGCCGCGCTGGTCAACCGGCGGGAGGTACGCGACTACATCGACGTCTCCGCCGCGCTGGACCGGTACACGGTCACGGAGCTGCTGGAGCTGGCCGGCCAGGTCGACCCGGCGCTCGACGACGAGGACGTGCGCGCCGCGGGCCGCTACCTCGACGGGCTGGCCGACCGCCGGTTCACCCGCTACGGCCTGGACGCGCCGCGCATCGCCGAGGTGCGCCGCCGGATGGCCGCCTGGCCCCGCTGAGCAACGGAACCAGCCGGCCGGGCCGGGATGCGCCGGGCCCGACCGGACCGAGCCGGGACACGCCGGACCGGACGGCCGAGCCGGGACCGGCGAAGCAACCGGACCGGACGAGGCGGCTCACTTCGTCGGGCGGCCACCCGTGACGCCGAGGATCTCGCCGGTGACGTAGCTGGACTCCTGCGAGGCGAAGTAGACGTACGCGGGCGCCAGCTCGGCCGGCTGACCGGGACGGCCCAGCGGCGTGTCGGTGCCGAACTGCTTGACCTTCTCCTCCGGCATGGTGGCCGGGATCAGCGGCGTCCAGATCGGACCGGGCGCGACCGCGTTGACCCGGATGCCCCGGTCGGCCAGGTCCTGCGCGAGCGCCTTGGTGAAGTTGGCGATGGCGGCCTTGGTGGTGGCGTAGTCGAGCAGCTGCGGCGACGGGTCGAACGCCTGGATCGACGAGGTGTTGATGATCGTCGAGCCTTCCGTCATGTGCGGCACCGCGAACTTGCAGAGCCAGAACATGGCGTACACGTTGGTCTTGAAGACCCGGTCGAACTGCTCGGTGGTGATGTCGAGCAGGCCGTTGTCCTGCGACATCTGGTACGCGGCGTTGTTGACCAGGATGTCGACCCCGCCGAGGTCGCGCAGCGCCTGGTCGACGAGCTCGCGGCAGTTGGCCTCCTCGCGCAGGTCGCACCGGACCGCGACACCGGTGCGCCCGGCCTGCTCGATCAGGGCGACCGTCTCCCGGGCGTCCTTCTCCTCCTCGTCGGCGAGGTACGTGACCAGGACGTCGGCGCCCTCGCGGGCGAACGCGATCGCGACGGCCCGGCCGATGCCGGAGTCACCACCGGTGATGATCGCCCGCTTGCCGGTGAGCCGGCCGCTGCCCCGGTACGACTCCTCGCCGTGGTCGGGCTTCGGCCCCATCTGCTGCTCGCTGCCGGGCGGCGTCTGCTGCTGCGCCGGCTGGCCCTCCTGCTGCCCGTACTGCTCGGCCGGGTGCTGCTGGGTGAACTGGTCCTCGCTCATGGATGCGCCTCTACCCCGGTGGCCGGCGGGAAAACAGCAGCCAGTGACGGAAAGGGGAACAAAACGGGCCGGTGTGGCGCAGGCGACATGTGGTGGTTATGGTGCGCAGCGGCGCCCACGAGGCGCGTACCCCCCATTCGGAAAGGCACCTCATGACCTCCTCCTCCGGCGCCTCCCGGCGCCAGGTGCTGGCCGTCGCGGCCGCCGCCGCGACCGCTCCCCTGCTGGCCGGCGCGCCCGCCGAGGCGAAGCCGAAGCCGAAGACCTGGGATCTGACGATCCTCGGCACGTCGGACACCCACGGCAACGTCTACAACTGGGACTACTACAAGGACGCGGAGTACGACGACAGCAAGCACAACGACGTCGGCGTCGCGAAGCTCGCCACCCTGGTCAACCAGATCCGCGCCGAGCGCAGGGGCAGGGCCACGCTGGTTCTGGACGCCGGCGACACGATCCAGGGCACGCCGCTGGCCACCTACTACGCCAAGCAGGAGCCGATCACCAGCACCGGTGAGACGCACCCGATGGCCCGCGCCATGAACGTGCTCAGGTACGACGCGGTGACGCTCGGCAACCACGAGTTCAACTACGGCCTGCCGCTGCTGGCCACCTGGATCGAGCAGCTCGGCTTCCCGGCACTGGCCGCGAACGCGCTCAACGCGAAGACCGGCAAGCCGGCGTTCCTCCCGTACGTGATCAAGGAGGTCGAGCTCGGCGGGCACGGCGCGCCGAAGCTGCGCGTGGGCATCCTCGGCCTGACCAACCCCGGCGTGGCCATCTGGGACAAGGGCAACGTCGAGGGCCGCCTGGTCTTCGCCGACATGGTCGCCACCGCCGCGAAGTGGGTGCCGCAGATGCGCCGCCGCGGCGCCGACCTCGTCGTCATCTCCGCGCACGGCGGGGACAGCGGCACCTCCAGCTACGGCCCGGAGCTGCCGAACGAGAACCCGACCGCGCTGATCGCCGAGCAGGTCCCCGGCATCGACGCGATCCTGTTCGGCCACGCGCACAACGAGGTGCCGGAGAAGTTCGTCACCAACCTCACCACCGGCGAGCGGGTCCTCACCTCGGAGCCGTCGAAGTGGGGCCAGCGGCTGACCCGGATGGACTTCACGCTGACCCGGGAGAAGGGCCGCTGGACGGTCACCGCCAAGTCGGCCACCACGCTCAACACCAACACGGTGGTCGAGGACCCGGCGGTGCTCGCGGCCGTGCGCGGCCAGCACACCAAGACCGTCGAGTACGTCAACCGCGTCGTCGCCCAGTCCAGCGTGGAGCTGTCCGCCGCCGAGTCACGGTACAAGGACACCCCGATCCTGGACTTCATCAACCACGTCCAGACCGAGGTGGTCACCGAGGCCCTCGCCGGCGGCGAGTACGCGGGCCTGCCGGTGCTGTCCATCGCCGCGCCGTTCAGCCGCACCGCGGTGTTCCCGCAGGGCGACGTGCGGATCCGCGACGTGGCGGGCCTCTACGTGTACGACAACACGCTGGAGGCGGTCGTGCTGACCGGCGCCGAGGTGAAGGCGTACCTGGAGTACTCGGCGAAGTACTTCGGCACGCTGCCGGCGGGCGCGCCGGTGAACCCGGAGACCATCAGCGACCCGGCGGTGCCGGACTACAACTACGACGTCTTCTCCGGCGTCGACTACGACATCGACATCGCCGAGCCGGTCGGGCAGCGGATCACCCGCCTGGTGCTGGCCGGCACCGACACCCCGGTCGCGGCGGATGCCCGGTTCGTGGTGGCGGTGAACAACTACCGGCGCAGCGGCGGCGGTAACTTCCCCGGCATCGTGAAGACCCAGGTCTACAACGCCCAGCAGGAGATCCGCCAGCTGCTCATCGACTGGGCGCAGGCCGAGGGCGTCATCGACCCGGCCGACTTCTTCGTACCCAACTGGAAGCTGGTCCGCGCGGGCGTGCCGGTCTTCTGACCGTGACGCGACGGGGTCCGGGCGGGTGTCCGGGCCCCGTCAGCCGCCGGCGCGCAGGTGTCACCCGTCCCGTCTCCGCATCAACCGCCACGGCACGGGTATGCCGCCGCGACGAGGTGGAGGAGACATGCGCGCAGTACGGATGACCGCACCCGGCGTGCTGGAGCACACGGAGGTGCCCACGCCGCAGGCCGGCCCCGGTGAGGTGCTGCTGCGCGTCGGCGCGGTCGGCGCCTGCCACTCCGACCTGCACATCCTCGACGCCCCGGAGGGCGTGTTCCCGGTCCCGATGACGCTCGGGCACGAGATCGCCGGCACCGTCGACACGGTCGGCGCCGGGGTGGACGGCTGGTCGCCCGGCGACCGGGCCGCCGTCTACGGGATCATCGGGTGCGGCCGGTGCCGAGCCTGCCTGCGGGGCGAGGAGAACCGCTGCCGGGTCATCCCGGTCGGCGGCATCGGGCTCAGCCGCGACGGCGGGCTGGCCGAGTACGTGGTGGTGCCCGCGTCCCGGCTGCTGCCGGTCGGCGACATGGACCTGACCCAGGCGGCACCGCTGACCGACGCCGGGCTGACGCCGTACCACGCGGTGGAGCTGGCCCGGCCCCGGCTGCGGCCGGGCACCTCCTGCGTGGTGATCGGCATCGGTGGCCTGGGGCACATGGGGTTGCAGATCCTGCTCGCCACCACCGCGGTACGGATCATCGCGGTGGACACGAACACCGCCGCGCTGGACCTGGCCGGCCGCCTCGGCGCCCACCACACGGTGCAGGCCGGCCCGGACGCGGTGGACGAGATCCGCGAGCTGGTCGGGCCGCCACCGGACGGGGCGGACGTGGTGCTCGACTTCGTCGGCGCGCAGCCCACCCTGGACACCGCCCGGCAGGTCGTCGCCACCGGCGGTCAGATCCTGCTGGTGGGCCTGGCCGGCGGCACGCTGCCGGTGCGCCCGGTCGCCGACGAGCCGCCCCTGGTGCCGCTGGAGACCGGCGTGGTGGTGCCGTTCTGGGGCACCCGGGCCGAACTGCACGAGGTGATCGCGCTGGCCCGCGACGGCCGGCTGCACGCCGACGTGCACACGTTCCCCCTCGCGGAGGCGCCGCAGGCGTACGAGGCGCTGCGCCGGGGCGAGGTGCGGGGGCGGGCGGTCATCGTCCCCTGAGCGGTGGCAGCCGGTCGAGCAGCGCCAGCCCGGCGCGCACGGGCCGCCGGTCGAGCATCTCGGCGAAACTCGCCCGCCCCTGGCAGAACCGCACGAACATCCGCCAGCCGGGCGGGCTCCCCAGCATCGCGTGGAACACGTCGGGCCGCCGCTCGAACACCTCCAGCAGCCGGTACCCGGCGCGCATCTCCGGCGTCAGCCGCCGGTCGACCTCCCGGGCGTACGCGTCGAGGTCACCGGCGGCCACCGCCTCCCCGGCCAGCCGGCCCGAGCGCAGCGCGTAGCTGATCCCCTCGCGGCTCCACGGTTCCAGCAGCCCGGCGGCGTCCCCGGCGACCAGCACCCGGCCGTGGCGCAGCGGGGAGTCCCCGGTGCGGCAGCGGGTCAGGTGACCGGAGTCGTGCTCCGGCGTCACAGCGGACAGGCCGAGCCGGTCGGTGAAGTCGCGCAGGTAGGCGCGGGTGCGATCGCCGTCGCCCCGGGCGGCTATGACACCCACCGTGAGACGGTCGCCCTTCGGGAAGACCCACGCGTAGGAGCCGGGAATCGGCCCCCAGTCGAGCAGCACCCGGCCGCGCCAGCGGTCCCGCTCGGCGGCGTCCACCGGCAGTTCCAGTTCCAGACCGAGGTCGACCTGGCGGAAGCGCACCCCGACGTGGCGTGCCGTCACGCCGGACGAGCCGTCCGCGCCGATCACGGTCCGGGCGCGTACCGTCTCGCCGTCGGCCAGGCGCAGGCGTACCCCGTCGGGGTCCTGCTCGATCGCGCGGACCGCGACGCCTTCGCGGACCTGCGCCCCGGCGGCGACGGCGGCGGCGCGCAGCCGCTCGTCGAACTCCTCCCGGCGGATCATGGTGACCAGCGGCGCGGGGTGCCGGCGGGTGAACGCCCGTCGCCCGTCCCGGGTGAACGTGACCCGGTCGGTCCGGTCGTGGGCGGGCACCTCGACGCGGTCGGCGATCTCGGCCAGCGACGTGCCGATGAGGCCGCCGCCGCACGTCTTGTACCGGGGGTGGGTGGCCCGATCGACCACGAGCGTGCGGACGCCGGCCCGGGCCGCGGTGTGCGCGGCGGAGAGTCCGGCGGGCCCGCCGCCGACCACGACGAGATCCATGATCACGGGTGCAGCCTAGGGCACCGCCGCGCCGCTCCGCCCGGTACGACAGCCGAACGGGTGAGCATCATCGCCGCCCGTCCGGGTATCCGCCGGTCGCCGGCCGTCCGTGGGTCGGGCGGTCCACGCCGAGGAGGGAAGCGATGCCTCAGGTCCAGCTGTCTGCGGTCGAGGAACGGGTCTACCAGGCGGTGTCCGCGCTGGAGGCGCAGGGACACGTCCCCTACCCGGACCTGATCGCCCAGGAGACCGGGATGCCCGAGGAGGAGCTGCGCGAGCCGCTGCACTCGCTCACCGAGCGGGGGCTGCTGCACCGCGAGGACTCCCCGATGTCCGGCCTGGACTTCGGACCCCGGTGGTGCGCGCGCCAGATGGCGTGACCGGGTCGTTTGGCCCACCGGGCACCGGGTGGCGCACCGGGTGATCGACGGTCGATGGGGGGCACCATGAGCGAGGGCCGGTCGTCGACCGCGGTGCCTGACACCGGGTACGACGGCCGGCGCCGGTGGCACGCGCTGAGCGTCGGCCTGATCGCGGCGTTCATGACGCTGCTGGACGTCAGCATCGTCAACGTCGCGGTGCCGTCGATCGACCGGGCGTTGCAGGCCACGCCGAGCGACCTCCAGTGGGTGCTGTCCGGGTACGCGCTGACGTTCGGCCTGGTGCTGGTGCCGGCCGGGCGGTTCGGTGACGCGCGCGGGCGGCGTACCGCGTTCGTGGTCGGTGTGGGCCTGTTCACGCTGACGAGCGCGCTGGCCGGGCTGGCCCGTTCGCCGGAGTGGCTGGTCGTCGCCCGGCTCGTCCAGGGTGCCGCCGCCGGCGTGGTGAACCCCCAGGTCACCGGCATGATCCAGGAGCTGTTCCGGGGTGCGGACCGGGGCCGGGCCTTCGGACTGCTGGGCGCGACGATCGGCATCTCCACCGCCGTGGGTCCGCTGCTCGGCGGGCTGCTCATCCACCTCGGCGGCGCCGAGCACGGCTGGCGGTGGGTGTTCTTCGTGAACATCCCGGTCGGGATCGTGGCGATGCTGCTCGGCTGGCGGCTGATGCCGGCCCGGCCCACCAACCCCGCCGGACGGGGGCGGCTCGACCCGCTCGGTGTGCTGCTGCTCGGCACCGGGGTCACGGTGATCCTGCTGCCACTGGTGCAGCGGGAGCAGTGGCGGGGTCCGGGCAAGTGGCTGCTGATCCCCGTCGGCCTGCTGCTGCTCGCCGGGTTCGCACTCTGGGAGCACCGGTACGCCCGGCGCGCCCAGCCCCTGTTCGACCTGCGGCTGTTCACGGTGCGCTCGTACACGCTGGGCGCGCTGATCGGCCTGATCTACTTCGCCGGCTTCACCGCGATCTTCTTCATCTTCACGCTCTATCTCCAGATGGGGCTCGGCTACAGCGCGCTCGTGGCCGGTCTGGCGATCACGCCGTTCGCGCTCGGTTCGGCGCTGGCCTCCGCGCTCGGCGGCCGGGTGGTCACCCGCTACGGCCGTCCGCTCGTCGCGGTCGGGCTGCTGGCCGTGGTGGCCGGGCTGATCGCGACCGACCTGGTACTGGCCGGCGAGCCGCGCGACGGCGTGCCGCTGCGGACCGCGCTGCCGTTGCTCGTCGCCGGGCTGGGCAGCGGCCTGGTGATCGCGCCGAACCAGACGCTCACGCTGTCCGAGGTGCCGGTGCCGATGGCGGGCAGCGGCGCCGGGATGCTCCAGACCGGGCAGCGCATCGGGTCGGCCGCCGGGATCGCCGCGGTGGGCGCGCTGTTCTTCTCGACGCTCGCCGACGACCGCGGCGACTGGAGTACGGCGTTCCGCCACTCACTGCTGCTCGCCGCCGGGATCATCGTGCTGGCGCTCGGGGTCGCCGTGGCGGACATCGTGCTCGGTCACCGGCGGTCGGCGGACCGCTCCTGATCGGCCGCGGGCAGCAGCACCGTGGTGAACAGCCGCCGGGTGCGGCCGGGCCCGGGGCCGAGTGCCGCGTACTCGGCGAACAGGTCGCGGAACCGGGTGACGAACTCGGCGGTCTCGGCGTCGGTGGCGTGGAACGCGTTCTGCCGGTAGCCGGCCACGTCGCGGGCCAGGTCGGCGTCGCCGCGGTCGAGGTAGCCGTCGACGTCGGCGAGCAGGCGCGCGACGAAGGTGAGGAACGCCTGGCGGTGCCGCTGCGGGCTCATGGCGCGGGCCTCGTCCGGGTCCACCGACGCGGCGGCCTCGTCGAGCCGGTAGCTGCGCTCGACCGCGCCGCGGGCCCGTCGCTCCCCCACCGTGCGCAGCACGCCGTGGTCGGCGAGCGTGGCGACCTGCCGGTAGAGCGTCGCCGGTGGCACGTCGCTCAGTTCGGTGCGCAGGCCGGTGGTGGTGAGCGTGCGGCCGCCCAGGAACGCCTGGACGATGCGCAGCCGGACCGGGTGCAGCAGCAGCTCCACGGTGTCGAGTGCCACAGCGGCTCCCCTATTTGTATCGTCTCCGGTAATGTTCTCAGAGACGATAACAGAAGCGAGGAGTCCACCGATGGCCACCATCGACCTCACCCCCGACCGCATCGACGTCCGGCTCACCACCGCCGAGAAGGTCTGGGCCCTGCGCGGCGACCTGTCGTTCCCCCGCTCCGCGATCAGCGGTGCCGTCGTCGTACCCGACGGGGCGCGCACCACCCGCGGCATCCGGGCGCCCGGGCTCGGCGTCCCCGGCACGCGCAACGTCGGCACGTGGCGCGGCGCGGCCGGCAAGGAGTTCGTGAGCGTCCGCGGCGGGCAGCCGGCCGTCCGCATCACCCTCACCGGCCAGGCGTACGACTCCCTGCTCATCGGCGCCGACGACGCTGCGGCCCTGGCCGCGGCGGTCCTGCGGTGACTGCCGACCGCCCCCCCTCGCCACCGACTCGGGCGGGCACCGGCTGGCCGGCACGCTCACGCTGCCCGGCGCCGGCGGACCGCACCCGGTGGCGCTGCTGCTGCCCGGCTCCGGGCCGGCGACCACCGGCGCCTGCCCCTGGGCATCCAGCGGCACCTGGCCGCCGCGCCGGCCGGCGCCGGGATCGCGGCCGCCCGGCACGACCGGCGGGGCGTCAGCGAGAGCAGCGGCTGACGGCACGCGAAAGGCCGGCACCCCGATCCGGGTGCCGGCCTTTCGTCAGGTCTTACTTGTTCCAGTGCTCGGCCACGATTTCGGCGGCCTGCTGCTCCCACTGCGCGTACGCGTCGGGGTAGGCGCTGACCTGCACGGTCTGCGCGGCCTCGGTCAGCGGCATGTCCTGCCAGCCGTCGACCTGCTTGAGGCCCTTGAGGAACGCCAGCGTCGAGTACTCGGGGTCGGTGATCTGCTCCGGCGTGCCCCAGCCGCTGGACGGCCGCTGCTGGAACAGGCCCAGCGAGTCGTGGTCGTTGCGGTCACCCAGGTGACCCAGGTTCTCCAGCTTCGACTCCTGCAGCGCGGTGGCGATCGAGATGACCGCGGCGCGCTCCGGCAGGCCCGCCTTCTTGGTGGCCGCGATGATGGCCTTGGCGTTGGCGAGCTGCTCGTCGTTCAGGTCCACGTGCGACTGCGTGCCCTGCGGGCTCACGGCCTGGACCGCGACGGCGGCCGGCGTGGCGGTGTCCGCCGCGTGGGCGGCGACCGGGCCGGCGAACAAGCCACCGGTGAAGGCGAGACCGGCGACACCGAGGATGCTCTTACGCAGGATCGTGTTCATGATGGGCTCCGTTCGGGGGTCGACGCACCCGGGGGTGGATGCGTGGGCACCGTCAGGCGCTCAAGGTTCTGGGGAGGGATCCGGCAGCGCGGGGCGTGCCGGGTGTGTAACGACCGGCGGGCCGGGGTCATTCCCCCGGAGGGGGGCGCTCGGCGGCGCCACTCCGGTCGCGCACCGGGTTACAACGCCACCCGCCCGCCCCCGATTCCGCCCGCCGAGTGCCGCCCACCACAGCGCAACCGGACATCCCGCCCACACGCCCCACACACCCGCCCTCCCCGTCGAGATGGTCGCTCCACGTGAAGAACGGCCGGCCCATCCGGGGCCGGCCGTTCTCCGGGATGCGGGTTACCAGACCTGCTGGACGATGTCCGCGGCCTGCTCCTCCCACTGCGCGTACGCGTACGGGTAGGCGGACACCTGGACGGTCTGCGCGGCGGCGGTCAGCGGCAGATCCTGCCAGCCGCCGACGTTCTTCAGCGCGTTGAAGAACGCCTTGCTGGAGTACTCCGGGTCGGTGATCTGCTCGGACGTGCCCCAACCGGACGACGGGCGCTGCTGGAACAGGCCCTCCGAGTCGTGGTCGTTGTACGCGCCGAGGTGACCCAGGTTGTACAGCTTCGACTCCTGCAGCGAGGTCGCGACGCCGATCACGGCGCCGCGCTCCCCCACACCGGTCTCCTTGGCCGCCTCGACGATGGCCTTGGCGTTGTCGAGCTGCGCGTCGTCGAGCGGGATGCGCGACTGCGCGCCCTCGACGCCGTGCGGCACGAGCTTCTCCTTGGCCGGCCGGTCGGCCCTGGTCGGCACCTTGTCGAGGCCGGTGGTCTGGCCGGGCTTCACCGCCTCCGTGGAGGTCTTCTTGCCGGTGGCCAGGTCGATGGCGGCCTTGGCGCCGGCGTGCGGCCCGCTGGTCACAGGCGCGGCAACGGCGACGGGGCCGACGGCCAGTCCGCCCAGTACGGCCACTCCGGCCACGCTCAGCGCGGCGCGGCGGTTCCGGGAGACGGCGGCGGTCTTCACGACGGCGGTCTTCGCGATGGCGGGGAGCCATCCGGTGAAGTGCTGCTTCACGATGGTTGCCCTTTCGATCGTTACGACGCGCTCCGGGGTGAGCGCCCCTTGAGGGACTACCGCCGGGTAGGTGTTTGGGTTCCGGCGGTACGGGGAACACAACCAGCCCGCCGTGTCCGTCATTCCGGAAATGCCGGTCGGGGCCGAGGCTGTAGTCCAGGTCACCCGCGATTCCGGGCAGAAGCGCCGCGCAGGCGCCGGAGCGGACGATCAGGCCGGAACGCCGAACCGGACCAGTACATGCCAGAGCTGCTTGAGGTGCTGCAACGTCACCGCGGCCGGTCCCCGGTCGGCCCAGCGCTGCGGCTCCCGTACCACCGAGGCGGCGGCGCGCCCGACGAGCGCCGCGTGCAGCGGCTCCCCCGGGCGGGCGAACTCGGCGGCCACCCGCAGGGCCAGCGGCGGGATGTCGGGGCCGCGGAACTCGGCGTCCACCTCGTCGGCGGGCAGCACGAAGCCGCTGTGGAAGCGCAGCGCCAGGCCGTGCCGCCCGGCGATCCCGGCGAGGCGGTGCCCCATGTCGGTGTCCCGGAACGACGGATCGGCCACCAACGCCTCGACGTCGCGGGCCAGGCTGATCTCCCCGTGCACCTGCGCCTCGACGTAGTCGTCGAGCGCCCGGCCCACCCGCCCGGACTCCCGTTCCCGGCGGCGCAGCAGCGTCCGCAGCAGCGTGCCGGTGTCCGTGCCGGCCACCCCCAGGGCGACGCCGGTCCCGGCGGTGGCGGTCAGCAGCGCCGCGAACACCGGCTCGAAGACGTCCACGGTGCCGACCTCGGCAGGCTGAAGGTGGCTGTCACCGAAGGTGAACGTGGCCCGGACCAGCACCTCCGGGCGTAGCCGCAGGTGGCAGGAGCCGAACCGGGGGGACGCGCCGTCGGCGTGGTCGAGCAGGTTCAGGCCGCCGTACTTCGGGCGCTCCGTGGGCAGCACGCCGGGACGCTGGTACGCGCCGCCGAACATCGCCTGCTCCCACACGTCCCGGTCGCCGCCCGGGTACGCGGTCAGGCCCCCGTTGGAGATGCCGGTCTCGAACTGGCTGCGGTAGACACCCTCCCCGTCCAGTGCCTCGGCCACGGTACGGCCGTCCCGCAGCACCCGGTCGGGGTGGAAGTTGAGCGTCAGACGCCCGTACCCGGTCACCGCGGCGACGACCTCCTCGTACCGGTAGGCGGCGCCGGCGGCGGCGAGGTGCTCGGCGATGACGGCGAGCGCCGCCGGGCGGTCGCGCAGCGCGACCTGGCGGACGTGGTGCAGCGCTGCGGACTGGGCGGCGGTGAGGGCGGCGACGGGCACGGGCCCGAGTATCACCGGGCGGGTCGACGCCCGGCCACACGGTTTCCGGGCCGGACCGGCGTCCACCAGGGCGGGACGCCCGACCGGGCCCGGGCCGGATCACTCCAGCCGGGCCAGGTCGGGCGGTGTCCTCAGTGGCCCCGGGCGAGCCACTCGTCCAGGTGCGGCGCCTCGGCCCCGATCGTGGTGTCGTCGCCGTGCCCGGTGTGCACCACCGTCTCCGGCGGCAGCGTGAGCAGCCGGGTACGGATCGACTCGACGATGGTGCCGAAGTCGCTGTACGACCGCCCGGTCGCGCCCGGTCCGCCGGCGAACAGCGTGTCGCCGGTGAAGACCGTGCCCAGGTCGGGGGCGTACAGGCTGCACGCGCCAGGGCTGTGGCCGGGCGTGTGCAGCACCCGCAGCGTGGCGCCGCCGACGGTGATCGTCTGCCCGTCGGTCAGGTCGCCGTCCGGGGCCGTGCCGGGGTGCACCATGTCCCACAGCACCCGGTCGGCCGGGTGCAGCAGCACCGGCGCGCCGGTGGCCCGGGCCAGCTCGGGCGCGACCCGCACGTGGTCGTCGTGGGCGTGGGTGGCGATGATCGCCAGCACCCGCCGGTCACCGATCACGTCGCGGACGGCGGCCACGTCGTGCGGCGCGTCGAGGACGACGCACTCGGCGTCGTCGCCGATCACCCAGACGTTGTTGTCCACGTCGAACGTCTGGCCGTCGAGCGAGAACGTGCCGGAGGTGACGGCGTGGTCGACACGGGCGGTCACGGGAAGACCACCACCGAGCGCAGGACGTCGCCGTGGTGCATCCGGGCGAACGCCTCCTCGACCTGGTCGAGGGCGATCTCCTCGGTGACGAACGCGTCCAGGTCCAGCCGGCCCTGCCGGTACAGCTCGGTCAGCATCGGGAAGTCGCGGCTGGGCAGGCAGTCGCCGTACCAGCTGGACTTGAGCGCGCCGCCGCGCCCGAAGACGTCGGCCAGCGGCAGGTCGACAGTCATCTCCGGGGTCGGCACGCCGACCAGCACCACGGTGCCGGCCAGGTCGCGGGCGTAGAACGCCTGCTTCCACGTCTCCGGGCGGCCGACCGCGTCGATCACCACGTCGGCGCCGAACCCGCCGGTGGCCGCGCGGATCGCCTCCACCACGTCGTCCTCCGAGGCGTTGACGGTGTGCGTGGCGCCGAACCTGCGCGCCCAGTCGAGCTTGCGGGAGTCGGTGTCCACTGCCACGATCGTGGTCGCCCCGGCCAGGGCCGCGCCCGCCACCGCCGCGTCGCCGACGCCGCCGCAGCCGATCACCGCGACCGAGTCGCCCCGGGTCACGTTGCCGGTGTTCACGGCCGCGCCGAGGCCGGCCATCACGCCGCAGCCGAGCAGGCCGACCGCCGCCGGCCGGGCCGACGGGTCGACCTTCGTGCACTGCCCGGCGTGGACGAGCGTCTTCTCGGCGAACGCGCCGATGCCGAGCGCGGGCGTCAGCTCGGTGCCGTCGGTGAGCGTCATCTTCTGCGTCGCGTTGTGGGTGGCGAAGCAGTACCACGGCCGGCCGCGCCGGCAGGCCCGGCACTGCCCGCAGACCGCGCGCCAGTTGAGCACCACGAAGTCGCCGGGAGCCACGTCGGTGACGCCGTCGCCCACCTGCTCCACGATGCCGGCGGCCTCGTGGCCGAGCAGGAACGGGTAGTCGTCGTTGATGCCGCCCTCGCGGTAGTGCAGGTCGGTGTGGCAGACGCCGCACGACTGGATGCGGATCACCGCCTCGCCGGGCCCCGGGTCCGGCACCACGATGGTGGTGACCTCCACCGGCGCGCCCTTGCGCCGCGACACGACTCCCCGGACTTCCTGGCTCACGGTGCCTCCCTCGTCGGATGCGTCTGCACCCGGAAACGTACCGCTGATCATGACCCGCGAACCAGTGAAGCCGGCGGATTGTCCTGGTCGTGACCGGGTACCCGGTGGGCCGGTCGTACCAGGTGGGACGGGAGTGATCATGAGGCTGTCGCATGCGCCGCTGCGGGTCGCCATCGGCGCGTACATCCTGAACTCCGGGCTCGGCAAGCGCACGCTGGAGGGCGAGGCCGCGGCGGGCGTGCACGGCATGGCGGCCGGCGCGATGCCGCAGCTGCGGCAGATCCCGCCGGACCGGTTCGCCATGCTGCTGTCCCGGGGCGAGATCGCGCTCGGCGCGGCGCTGCTCGCCCCGTTCGTCCCGTCGCTGCTGGCCGGTGCCGCGCTCACCGCGTTCGGCGCGGGCCTGGTGCAGCTCTACCTGAAGACGCCGGGCATGCGCGAGGGCACCAGCCTGCGTCCGAGTCAGGCCGGCATCGGCCTGGCCAAGGACGTGTGGCTGGTCGGCGCGGGGCTGAGCCTGGTGCTCGACTCGCTGGTCCGGCACCGGCGCTGACCGGCCGCGCCGAAGCCGCGCCGGCTACCCGCGTACTCAGGCCGCCGCCGGCACCGCGGCGGTGGTCCGCTCGCCGGCAAGCCGGCGACGAGCGGCGTTGCGGTAGCGCAGCACCTGCACCGCGCCGAGCGCCCAGAGCAGGAACTGCACGGCGAACGCCCAGCGGAACGCGGACAGCGTCGGCGCGGCCTGCCCGGCCGGGGTGGCCAGGTCGAGCACCACGCCGACGGCCAGGATCAGCACGATCGAGGCGACGAAGCCGCCGACGTTGACGATGCCGGTGGCACTGCCGATGCGGTGCACCGGGTTGAACGTGCGGGCGAAGTCGAACCCGATCATCGAGCCGGGGCCGTTGACGGCGAGCACCACCACGAGCACCACCAGCAGCCAGTGCGGCGCGCGGCCGGGCCAGGCCAGGACCACCGCCCACACCCCGGCGGTGGCGGCGGTGATCGCGAAGACCACCACCGAGCGGTGGAACGGGTGGCGCGAGCACAGGTGCGCGATCACCGGCCCGCACACGAGCGTCACCACTGTCATCAGGGTGAGCAGCCCGGCCGCCGCGGTCGGCGAGAACCCCTGCCCCTGGACGAGGAACGGATATCCCCACAGCAGCGCGAACACGGCGCCGGAGAACTGGGTGACGAAGTGTGTCCACAGTCCCAGGCGCGTGCCGGGCTGCGCCCACGCGTCGGCGAGCTGGCGGCGCACGGTGGCCAGGTCGGGGGCGAGCGCGGTGGCGTGCTCCGCGTGCGGGGTGTCGCGGACCGCGACGAGGAGCAGCAGCACCACAGTGGCGCCGAGCGCCGCGGCGGTCAGGAACGCCGGGGTCCAGCCCGCGCGGTGCAGCAGCAGCACCAGGGGTACGGCGCCGAGCACCGCACCGAACTGGCCCACGGTGCCGGTGAGCTGCACCAGCAGCGGGTTACGCCGGCCGGGGAACCAGAACGCGACGATGCGCAGCACGCTGATGAAGGTCATGGCGTCGCCGAGGCCGACGAGCACCCGGGCGGCGACGGCGGCCGGTACGTCGCCGGCCACCGCGAACAGGAGCTGCCCGGCCACCATGAGCGCGCCGCCGGCCAGCAGCAGCCGGCGCGAGCCGTACCGGTCCAGCAGCACCCCGACCGGCACCTGCATGGCGGCGTAGACGGCGAGCTGGGCGACCGAGAACGTGGCGAGCGCGGCGGCGTTGATGTGGAAGCGCTCCGCCGCGTCGACCCCGGTGACGCCGAGAGAGCTGCGGTGGAACACGGCAGTCAGATAGGCGGTGACGGCCACCGCGTACACCAGGGCGGCGGGGCGGCGACCCGCGTTCACCGCAGCGTCCCGAGCATCCGGGCGGCGGTGTCGATGTGCGCGGCGACCGCGTCGTGCCACGCCTGCGGGTCGTCGCCGTCGAGCGCGGCGAGCTGGCCGGCGTGCTCGGTGAGGGCGACCTCGGCCCAGCCGGGCGAGAGCCGGAAGCTCGCCTCGCCCATGCGGAGCTGGCGGTCGCGCAGCCGGTGGTACAGCTCGGCCAGGATCTCGTTGCCGGCCGCTTCGACCACAGCGGCGTGGAACGAGCGGTCGGCGGCCATCAGGGTGGTGAGGTCACCGGCGGCGTGCGCGCGGCGCATCTCGTCCAGCCATCGGGCCAGGTCGGCGCGCAGCGCGGCGCGGCGCGGCCAGACCCGGTCGGCGGCGTGCAGCTCGACCAGCCGACGGGCCTCGATGACGTCGGCGATCTCCCGGGCCGACACCGGCCGGATCAGCGCGCCGCGCTTCGGGTAGAGCTTGACCAGTCCTTCGGTCTCCAGCCGCAGCAGCGCCTCCCGGACCGGGGTCCGGGACACGCCGGTCGCGTCGGCGATCTCGCCCTCGCTGACGAGCTGGCCGCCCGGGTAGACCTGTTCCAGGATGGCCTGCTTGAGGTGCCGGTACGCCCGCTCGGCGGCGGACGGCGCGACCCGGCTGGGATGCGTCATGTATCTAAGCTTGCTCCCCCGGCCGCCCCGGCGGTCCGGCGCGGGCCCGGACAGTGGCGCAGGCCACGGTCAGGCCCACAGCTCCCGCAGCAGCGCCTCCACCTCGACGGTCCGCTCGATCTGCGGCATGTGCCCGGTGTCGCGGAACAGGTGGGAGCGCGCGTCCGGCAGCCGGGCGCGGGCGTACGCCAGATGCGCGGCGGGCAGGACCAGGTCACGCTCGCCCCAGACGAGCAGCGTGGGCAGGTCGAGCGCGGCCACCGCGTCGAGCAGGTCGGCGCGCCACTGCGGGCGTACGCCACGCCAGGTGCCCAGGTCGCGGACCAGCTCCCGCATCACCCGGGCCGCGTGCGGCTGCCCGGCCACGGCGAGCGCGGTGGCGATCCGCTCGTCGGTGACGTACGCCGGGTCGTAGAAGATCGCCCGCTCGGTGCGCCGGGCGATCCCCGGGTGCGGGCGTAGCAGCAGCCGGGCCAGCGGGCGTACCGCGAGCAGCCGCAGCGCCACCGTCACCTCGCGGCCGAAGCCGGCGCTGTTCAGCAACGCCAGGCTGGCGACACGGTGCGGCGCGTCGGCGGCCAGGCGCATCGCCACCGCCCCGCCGAGGGAGTTGCCGACCAGGTGGGCCGGGCCGGTCACCCCAGCTACGTCCAGGAAGCGGGCCACCGCGGCGGCCAGGGCCGGGAGCGTGTGCGGGCCGAACAGCGGCGCGGAGCCGCCGTGCCCGGGCAGGTCCACCGCGAGCACCAGGTGGTCGCGGGCCAGCGCCGTGTGCAGGGCGGTGAAGTCGTCGAGGGTACGGCCGATGCCGTGCAGCAGCACCACGGGCGGGCCGTCGCCGCTGATCCGGCACCGGGTCCGCCTCCCGTCGACGACGCGCTCGTCGGCCGGGGGCAGGGCGAGCGTCACGCCCGGCGTCCGGGTTCGGCCGCAGCCTCCTCGCCGGTCCTGGGGGACGGCACCGGCACGTCGGCGTCGGCCCGCCGGGTCGGTACGTCGGCGTCGGCCGGAACGGCGGGTGCCTGGGCGGGCGGAGCCACGGGCGTCTCGGCAGCCGGGACGGCGGGCGGAGTTGCGGGCGGGGCGGCGGGCCGGGCCGGGCGGGGGCGCATGCCCAGGGCCAGCACCCTCCCGTACCCGGCGGGGGCGACCCGGGCGAGCAGGTCGGGCAGTTTCGCCGACCAGCCGATCAGCACCCGGCCGCGGCGTCGCTGCGTGCCGCGCAGGATCACCTCGGCGGCCGTCGTCGGGTCGATGGTGAGCAGCTTCTCGAACTGCTTGCGCCCGGCCTCGTACTCCTCCCGGGTCACGCCGCTGCCGACGCGGGCGCTGGCGGCGATCCGGGTGCGGATGCCGCCCGGGTGCACCGCTGTGACGCCGATGCCGTCGTCGACGAGTTCGTGCCGCAGCGCCTCGGTGAAGCCGCGTACGGCGAACTTGCTCGCCGCGTACGCGGCCTGCCCGGCGGGGGCGATCAGCCCGAACAGGCTGGACACGTTCACCAGATGGGCGCCGGGCTCGGCCTTGAGCGCGGGCAGCAGCGCGTGGGTCAGGCGGACCACCGCCCGGAAGTTGATCTCGATGACCCAGAGGAACTCCTCCAGGGTGACCTGGTCGAAGCGCCCGCCCAGCGCCACACCGGCGTTGTTGATCAGCAGCCGGATCCGGGGGTGCGCGCGGTGGATCTCGGCGGCGACCCGGTCGGTGGCGTCGGCGTCGGCCAGGTCGACCACGTGGGGCTCGACCCGCCGGTCCGGGTAGGCGGCCCGGATCGCGGCGACGGTGGCGGCCAGGCCGTCGGCGTCCCGGTCGAGCAGCACCAGGTCGGCGCCGCGGCGGGCCAGCCCGTGGGCCAGCGCCGCGCCGATGCCGCTCGCGGCGCCGGTGAGCACCGCCGTGCCGCCGGGGAAGACGAGGTCACGCATCGGTTCCTCCGGAGCTGGTCGTGGCGGTGGCGGGCGCGCCGGCGCGGGCGAACCGTACGCCGTCGGTGAGCGGGCCGTGCCGCATCAGCCGCACGTCGCGGGGATAGTTCTGGTGCAGCCGCCACGGTGCCTGCGGCCCCTGCTTGGGCAGCTGGTCGACGGCGCGCAGCACGTACCCGGACCGCAGGTCGATGATCGGCACCAGGTCGTCGGTGTCCGGGGCGAGCGGCGTGACGATCTGCCGGCCGGTGTCGTCGAGGTGGCGCAGCAGCCGGCAGACGTACGTGGCAACGAGGTCGGCCTTGAGCGTCCAGGAGGCGTTCGTGTAGCCGATGGTCATGGCGAAGTTCGGCACGCCCGAGAGCATCATGCCCTTGTAGGCCACTGTCGAGGCGAGGTCGACCTCGGCGCCGTCGACGGTCAGCGTCATGCCGCCGAGCGCGAGCAGGTTGAGGCCGGTGGCGGTGACCACCACGTCGGCGGGCAGCTCCTCGCCGGAGGCGAGCCGGATGCCGTGCTCGGTGAACGTGTCGATGGTGTCGGTCACCACCGACGCGCGGCCGGCGCTCAGCGCGGCGAACAGGTCCCCGTCCGGCACCACGCACAACCGCTGGTCCCACGGGTTGTAGCGGGGCGAGAAGTGCCTGTCGACGTCGTACCCGGACGGGAGGCGGCCCTTCGCGGCCCGGCGCAGGAACCGCTTCACCACACCGGGGGCGCGGCGGCTGAGCTGGAAGTTCGCCACGCCGAGCGTGACGTTCTTCCACCGGGCCACCGCGTATGCGGCCTTCGGGGGCAGCCAGCGCCGCGCGGCGTCGGCGAACCGGTCGCGTGAGGGCAGCGCGATCACGTACGTGGGTGAGCGCTGGAGCATGGTGACGTGGGCGGCCCGCTCGGCCATGGCCGGGACCAGGGTGACCGCCGTGGCGCCGCTGCCGATCACCACAACCCGCTTGCCGGCGTAGTCCAGGTCGCCGGGCCAGTGCTGGGGGTGCACGAGCGTGCCGGCGTACCGCTCGACGCCGGGGAACCGCGGCGTGTAGCCCTCGTCGTAGCGGTAGTAGCCGGAGTTGGTGAACAGGAACCCGCAGGTGAACGTGACGTCCTCGCCGGTGTCGTCGCGGCGGGCGTGCACGGTCCAGCGGGCGGTGGCGGTGTCCCACTCGGCGCGAAGCACCCGGTGGTGGAAGCGGATGTGCCGCTCCACGTCGTACTCGCGGGCGGTCTGCCGCACGTACGCCCGGATGGAGTCGCCGTCGGCGATCGCCTTCGGGTCGGTCCACGGCTTGAACGAGTAGCCGAGGGTGTACATGTCGGAGTCGGAGCGGATGCCCGGGTAGCGGAACAGGTCCCAGGTGCCGCCGACGGCGCCCCGCGCCTCCAGCACCGCGTAGGTCTTGCCGGGGCATTCCCGTCCGAGGTGGACGGCGGCGCCGATGCCGGACAGGCCGGCCCCGACGATGAGGACGTCGACGTGGTCTGCGGCCATCGGTTTCTCCCGTTCGCACCGGCGGTGGACCGGACACTATCCATCCCCGTCGACCGCAGTCAACACCGTGTCGAGTCGAATCGACAGGGTGTCGAGCGGGTGTAGCATCTGCCGACATGACGACCGCCCGTACGCCGACCGGCGCCGCGCCGACGCGCGGGCGGCGGGCCGGCCGGTCCACCGGCGACGACCGGGAGACCGCGATCCTGGCCACTGCCGAGCGGTTGCTGACCCAGCGCCCCTTCGCCGACATCTCCATCGACGACCTGGCCCGCGGCGCGGGGATCTCCCGGCCCACGTTCTACTTCTACTTCCCGTCCAAGAACGCGGTGCTGCTCACGCTGCTCGACCGGGTCACCGAGGAGGCCGACGCCGCCGCCGGGGACGTGTTCGAACGGCTCGCCGAGGATCCGCGCGCCCACTGGCGGGAGCTGATCGCCCGGTTCCACGCCACGTTCGGCGCGCACCGGGACGTGGTGCTGGCCTGCGCCCAGGTGCGCGGCACCAACGCCGAGGTGCGGCGGCTCTGGGCCGAGGTGCTGGAACGCTGGGTCCGCGCGGTGCAGGCCGCGATCGAGGCCGAACGCGTCCGCGGCGCGGCCCCGGACGGGCTGCCCGCCCGGGACCTCGCCATCGCGCTGAACTCGATGAACGAACGCGTCTGGTACGCCACGTTCGCCGGGGACGGCCCGGCGGTGGCCGAGCGGGACGTGGTCGACGTGCTGCTCGACGTGTGGCTGACCGCGATCTACCGGACGACCACGCCGCCGTTCTCGCCGCCGCTCACGCCGTCCGGCGGAACCGCATGACCCAGTTGGTCTCCCAGGTGCGCTCGCCGTCGGTGGAGAACGCCTGCTCCCAGCGGCAGGAGCCGGCGGTGACCGCCGACCAGAGGAACCGGCAGCGCACCGGCCGCCCCTCGTCGGTGTCGTCGGCGTAGAACGTACCGACGCCGCCGGTGAACCGGCCCACCACCGGCGGCAGCTCCAGTACGCCCCGCGCGCTGTGCATCCAGTAGATCGACCACAGCCCGGTCGCCGGGTTCAGGATGCGCACCGAGGAGCCGGAGAAACCCCGGCTCGGGCAGCGCATCTCGTCGAAGCTGCCCGCGCCGTCGAAGAACGAGCGCGCCTCGCTGACACCGGCGAACTCGTCCCAGTCGTCGGCGCCGACGTGCCGCTGCCGCAGGCGCCGGTTGGTCACGTCCCAGGTGCCGACGAGGAAGTCGAAGTCGCCCATCAGCGTCCCACCGGCCCCTCGGCCCGGACGTCGGCAAGGTAGCCGGCCAGGTCCGGCTCGTCCGGCGCGAGCACGTGGCGGATCCAGGCGGCTCGCTCGTGTTCCAGCACGCCCAGTTCCCAGACGCATCCGACGCCGGGGCGGGTCAGTTCGACGAAGTGCGCCGGGTCGTCGTCCGGGCAGTCCAGCGCGGGCTGCCCGGCGATCGCGATGCGGCACTCGACCACGTTGTCGAAGAACCAGCTGTACGCCAGCAGGTACGCCCCGGTGTCCGCGCCCCGGTGCAGCACCACCCAGCTCGCCTGGGGGGTGGAGCCGTCCGGGCCGGGCAGCAGCGCCGGCAGGTACGCGTACCCGGCGTCGACCACCCGCGGTTCGAGGCGGCGGCCCGGCTGGTCCATGTGGTAGCGCTTGACGTGCCGGCCGGCCACCTCGACGGTCCCCGGTACGGTCAGCTCCTTGTCGTGAAAAGCCATGCGGGCACGTTAGGACCGGCTCCCTGACAGCTAGTGTCAGCAGAATGCGGGCCAGTCGACTCCTGTCCATCCTGCTGCTCCTGCAGGCGCACGGCCGGCTCACCGCCGCCGACCTGGCCGCCCGGCTCCAGGTGTCGGTGCGCACCGTCTACCGGGACGTGGAGGCGCTGCACGCCGCGGGCATCCCGCTGTACGGCGAGGCCGGACACGACGGCGGCTACCGGCTCGTGGAGGGCTGGCGGACCCGGCTGACCGGGCTGACCGCCGAGGAGGCCGACCGGCTGCTCTTCGCCGGGCTCCCCGGACCGGCCGCCGAGCTGGGCTACCAGTCGGTCGTCGCCGCCGTGCAGCTCAAGCTGCGGGCCGCGCTGCCCGCGCCGCTGGCCGACCGGGCGGCCCGGCTGGAGCAGCGGTTCCACCTCGACACGCCGGGCTGGTACTCCGACGGCGACCCGTCGCCGCACCTGGCCGACGCGGCCGAGGCGGTGTGGCGGCAGCACCGGGTCCGGGTGCGGTACCGGGGCTGGCGGGGCGAGACGACCCGGGTGCTCGAACCGTACGGGCTGGTGCTCAAGGGCGGTCGCTGGTACCTGGTCGCCGCCCGGCCGGACCGTGCCGGCCCGGCCACCTACCGGGTGAACCAGATCCTCGGCCTGACCCCGCTGGACGAGCCGTTCGAGCGGCCGGACTTCGACCTGCCGGCCTGGTGGCGCGCGCACGTGGTGGAGTTCCGGGCCGGCCTGCACCGCGACGAGGCCCGCATCCGGCTCTCGCCCCGCGGGTTCGCCCGGCTGCGCGAGGTCGGCAGCGACGTGGTCGTGGCCGCCGCCGAGGCGAGCGCCGGACCGCCGGACGCCGCCGGGTGGATGCACGCGGTCATCCCGATCGAGTCGCTGACCCACGCCCACGGCGACCTGCTCCGCCTCGGCGCCGACGTGGAGGTTCTCACCCCGGAGGCGCTGCGCACCCGCCTGGCCGAGACCGCCACCGCCCTGGCAGACCTCTACCACCCCCCACCCGCCCCGCCTCTACCCGGTTGATCAAGGAGTTCGTGTCCTCCGGGGAGATCGACTCGGACCCGAACTCCTTGATCACCGGGGCGGGGTGAGGGTGCGGCGGACCTCGGCCACCATCGCGAGGGCTCGGTCGATCTCGGAGGGCGGGGTGGCCGCGTACCCGAGGACCAGGCCGGGTGGCTGCGCGCGCTGGCCGTGCCAGGACAGCGGGTGGACCTTGACGCCGCGGCGCAGCGCCGCCGCCGCCAGCGCCCGGTCGTCGACGTCGCCGGGCAGCGTGACCATCAGGTGCAGCCCGGCCGCCGCGCCGTGCACCACCGCCCCCGGCAGGTACGCGCGGACCGCCCGGATCATCGCGTCCCGTCGGCGGACGTGCCGGTGGCGCAGCAGCCGCAGGTGCCGCTCCAGCGCGCCGGACTCCATCAGCTCGGCCAGCACCAGCTGTGGCAACGCCGCGTTGCCGAGGTCGGCCGCCCGCTTCGCGGCCACCACCTCGGGGTGCAGCGCGGGCGGCACCAGCATCCACCCGATCCGCAGGGCCGGCGCGAGCAGCTTGGAGATGCTGCCGAGGTAGCAGACCCGATCCGGCGCCATGGCACGCAGCGCCGGCACCGGCGGACGGTCGTAGCGGTGCTCGGCGTCGTAGTCGTCCTCCACCACCAGGCCGCCGTCACGTGCCCACCGCAGCAGCCGCCGGCGCCGGTCGCCGTCGAGCACCACCCCGGTCGGGAACTGGTGCGCCGGGGTGAGCAGCACAGCCGGAGCGCCGGAGCGTTCCAGCTCGTCGACGCACAGGCCCCGGTCGTCCACCGGAACCGGGGGTGTCGCCAGCCCGGACCAGACCAGGTGCTGCCGTACGCCCAGCGAGCCGGGATCCTCCACCGCCACCGTGTGCGTACCCCGGTCGTGCAGCACCCGTGCGAGCAGGCCGAGCGCCTGCGACACCCCGGCCACGATCACCACCTCGGCCGGATCCGCGCCGACGCCCCGGTTGCGGGCCAGCCAGTTCGCGACCGCGAGCCGCAGCGCGGGCGTGCCGGCCGGGTCGCCGTAGCCGAGCGCGGCGGGCGTCATCCGGTGCAGCACGGCCCGCTCGGCCCGCAGCCAGGCCGCACGGGGAAAGGCCGCCAGATCGGGTACGCCGGGAGTCAGGTCCACCTGCGCGGGTACGGCGCGCAGCTCGTCGAAGGCGTCGACGCCGGGCCGGGCGGTGAACACCTCCGGTGCTCTTCTCGGCTCCGGCGGACGGGTGACCACGGCGGCCGGCGTGGCGACCACCACCGTTCCGGCCCGGCCGCGCCCGGCCACCTGCCCGTCCTCGGCCAGCCGCTGGTACGCCTCGGTCACCACGCCACGGGAGACGCCCAGCTCGGCGGCGAGCACCCGGCTGGCGGGCAGGCGGGTGCCCACCGGCACCCGTCCGTCGGCGATCGCGGACCGCAGCCGGGCGGCCAGCCAGTCCGCACGGCCACCGGGCGGCGCCTCGCCGACGTCGAGCTGGAGGAAGTCCGCGCCGACCGCTTTGGACTCCTCGGGAACGGCGGCTTTGGCCCTGTCCATCGGACCATTATGGGCACAGGCTGGACCGCATGACAGTCGCGTTCCTGCTGACCTCACTCGTCGTCGCGATCACTCCGGGCACCGGGGTGATGCACACGCTCGCCACCACGGTGGCCGCCGGACGCCGGGCCGGCCTGGCCGCTGCCGCCGGAGGCACGCTCAGCCTCGTCCCGCACGTGATCGCCGCGGTGACCGGCCTGGCCGCCCTGCTGCGCGCCGGCACCCCGGCATTCCGCGTGGTGACCTGGCTGGGCGTGGCGTACCTGCTCTGGATGGCCTGGTCGGCGCTGCGCGACCGGGGCGCGTTCGCCCTCGACGGCGACCGGTCACCGCGTCCGGCGGCGGCCGTGTTCCGCGACGGGGTGCTGCTGAACCTGCTGAACCCGAAGGTGACGGTGTTCTTCGTGGCGTTCCTGCCGCAGTTCGTACCGCCGGACGCGCCCGCCGCCACGGTGCGCATGCTCGCCTGCGGCCTGGTGTTCATGGCCGTCACGCTGCTGGTGTTCGCCGGGTACGTGCTGCTGGCCGGCGCGTTGCGCCGCCGTGTGCTGTCCCGGCCCCGGCTGACCGGCCTGTTGCGGCACGCCTTCGCCGGCAGCTTCCTCGTCCTGGGCCTCGGCCTCGCGTTCAGCGCCTAGCCTCAGCTCACCACCGGCAAGGAGTCTTCCCGTGCGTTTCCGGCACTCTTCCGAGATCTGGTCGGCCTTTCCGGAACTGACGTGCGGCGTCCTGCACGCCACCGGCGTCACGCCCGGCGTCGACGTCACGCCCCGGCTGGCCGGGTATCTCGGCGCCGCCCGGGACCGGCTCGCGGCCGGGCCGGAGGGTGGCTTCCCTGAGATCCAGGCGTGGCGTCGCGCGTTCACCCGGATGGGCTGCCCGCCGACCCGCTACCGCTGCGCTGCCGAGTCGCTGCTGCGCCGGTTGCGGCGGGACGGGCACCTGCCCCGGCTGCATCCGCTCGTGGACCTCGGCAACGCGCTCTCCACCCGGTACGCGGTCCCGGTCGCCGTGCTCGACCTGGCCCGGATCGACGGCGACCTGACGGTGCGCCCGGCCGACGGCACGGAGTCCTACCTGGGCCTCGGCGGGGAGAGCGAGCACCCGGCGCCCGGCGAGGTGATCTTCGCCGACCGCTGTGGCCACGCCCACGCCCGGCGCTGGTGCCACCGGCAGAGCGGCGCGTCGGCGGTCCGGCCCGGAACCACCGAGGTGCTCGTGGTGGTCGAGGCGATGCACGAGGGGGCGGCGCAGACCGTACGCCGGATGCTGGACGACCTGGCGGCGGCGCTGGCCGAGCAGTGGCGCGTGCCGTCGCGGACGGCGCTGCTGACAGCGGACGCGCCGGAGTTCGCCGTGCCGGTCCGGACGGGCTGACCCGCCGGCGGGCTCGGCGTCAGGCGTCGGGGTCGCTCCGGTCGCGGGCCATCAGCTCGTCGAACTCGGCCGGGGTGATCTCGCCGCTGCGCAGCCGCCGGGCGTTGGCGGCGAACCGGGCGATCGCCGCGCCGCGTGGGTCCGGCTCGGTGAGCAGCCCGGCGTCGGCGGTCAGCGCGCTCGCGGCACCCGACACGACGTGCGGATCGGCCAGGTCGACCGGCTCGCCGTGCAGTTCCCGCAGGGCGTCGGCGAGTCGCGCGTCGGCGGCGGCGCCGGTGCCCCACCAGCGCCGGGCCAGGTCGGCGGTGCGGCCGAGCGAATCCTCGCCCACCCGTTCGGCGCCTATCTCGGCACGCATCATGCGCAGGAAGCGGACTGTCACGGCATCGGAGTCGTCGGCGATCACGCCCGTACCCTAGCGAGCGGGTACGACGAAACCGCCGGGCGAGCCGGGGTCGTCCGGCCGGTTGAGGTCGGCACCCGCGGGTAGTGCGCGGACATGCCCGAACGATACGAGGACTACGACCGCGTCGCGATCGTCACCGGCGCGGACTCCGGCATCGGCAAGGCGTGCGCGGTGGCGCTCGCCGAGGCCGGATACGACATCGGCATCACCTGGTACGGCGACGCGGCGGGCGCCGACCGCACCGCCACCGAGGTACGCGCCAGCGGTCGCCGCTGCGAGACCGCCGCGCTGGACCTGACCCGGCTCCCCGAGGCGGCGACGGTCATCGACGAGCTGGCCGACCGGCTCGGCGGCCTGGGTGTGCTCGTCAACAACGCCGGCACCGGCCTGGCCGAGCCGTTCGTGGACGTCAGCTGGGAGAAGTGGCGGGAAGTGCTGGCGGTGGACCTGGACGGGCCGTTCCTGTGCTCGCAGCGGGCCGCCCGGCGGATGCGCGCGGCCGGGCGCGGCGGCCGGATCATCAGCATCACCAGCGTGCACGAGCACGCGCCCCGGGTCGGCTCGTCCGCGTACTGCGCGGCCAAGGGCGGGCTCGGCCTGCTCACGAAGGTGATGGCGCAGGAACTGGCCGCCGACGGGATCACCGTCAACGCGGTGGCACCGGGTGAGATCGCCACCCCGATGACCGGGCAGGAGGACGTCGACCCGTTCACCCAGGACCGTCCCGGTGTGCCGGTGGGACGTCCCGGTGACGCTCGCGAGGTGGCAGCGGTGGTGGCGATGCTCGCCTCGCCGGCCGCGGCGTACGTGACGGGGGCCTCGTGGGCGGTGGACGGGGGGATGCTGTTGATGGGTCCGCAGGCTTCTGCTCTGCCCTCCGATTCGTGGCGTTCGGTCTAGGGCGGTCAGCGCCGGCGCGGGGGCAGCGGGCGGCCCGGCCCGTCACTACGGTGCGGAGGATGCACAGTTCCCATCCGCTGGTGGCCGGCGTCGTGCACGAGGCGCCCGGCTCGACCGTACGGCTGCGCCCAGTGGCCGAGGACGATCTGGCGATGCTGCGCCGGTTCGCTGTCGAACCCGGGTTGATCGGGCTCGACTGGGCCGGCTTCCGGGACGCCGCCGCGCCGGCCCGCCGCTTCGCCGAGGACGGCTATCTCGGCGAGCAGGTGGGCGGCCTGATCGTCCAGATCGAGCCCCCCGGCGTCGCGGCCGGATTCCTCAGCTATCGCCAGGGCCAGTACGGCGGGCGGGCACCCTACTGGGAGATCGGCATCGTGCTGCTGCCCGAGTGGCGCGGCCGGGGTCTCGGTTGGCGTGCCCAGGCGTTGCTCTGCGACTACCTGTTCAGCCACACCCCGGTGCAGCGCATTCAGGCCGGCACCCATGCCGAGAACGCCGCCGAGCAGCGATCGCTGGAGAAGGCCGGCTTCCAACTGGAGGGGGTCTTGCGGGCCTGTGAGTTCCGGGCCGGCGCCTGGCGTGACGGGTGGCTCTACAGCCGGCTGCGCGACGACCCGTCACCGCTGTGACCGCTCGGCGTCCCCCTCACCCCGTCGTCGGTCAGGTGCGGTCGTCGCCGGTCGGCACGCCGACCGGTCCACTCTCCGGGTAGTGGCAGGCGGTGAACTGGCTGCCGTCGTCGCGGGTGGTCAGCGCCGGTTCTTCGGTGGCGCATCGGTCGGTGGCTTTCCAGCAGCGGGTGCGGAAGCGGCAGCCCGATGGTGGGTTGAGTGGGGTGGGGACGTCGCCGGTGAGGCGGATCCGTCCGGCGGGGCCGAGGGTGGTGACGTCCGGGATGGCGGACAGCAGCGCCCTTGTGTAGGGGTGCTGGGGACGGGTGTAGATGGTGTTCCGGTCGCCGATCTCGACGATCTTTCCCAGGTACATGACGACGACGCGGTGGCAGAAGTGCCGCACGACGGCGAGGTCGTGGGCGATGAACACGAACGCCAGGCCGAGGTCGTGTTGCAGGGTGCGCAGCAGGTTGATGACCTGCGCCTGGATGGAGACGTCCAGCGCGGGGACGGGTTCGTCGGCGACGATCAGTTTCGGTTTCAGCGCGAGGGCGCGGGCGATGCCGATGCGCTGGCGTTGCCCGCCGGAGAACTCGTGCGGATACCTGTTGTCGTGCTCCGGGTTCAGCCCGACCAGTTCCAGCAGCTCCTGCACCCGGTGTTTGACGCCACCGGGTGGGGTGATGCGGTTGACCTGCAACGGCATCGCCACGATCCGCCCGACCGTGTGCCGGGGGTTCAGCGACGCGTACGGGTCCTGGAAGATGATCTGCAGATCCCGGCGCAGCCCGCGCAGCTCACCGCGCCCGGCGTGGGTGATGTCCCGGCCCGCGAAGGTGATGCTGCCGGCGGTGGGTTCCAGCAGCCGCACCAGCATCCGCCCGGTCGTGGTCTTCCCACAGCCCGACTCCCCCACCAGCCCGAGGGTCTCACCGGGACGCACGTCGAAGTCCAGCCCGTCGACCGCCCGCACCGCACCCGTGGCGCGCAGCCCTTGCCGGACGGGGAAGTGCTTGGTCAGGCTCCGCACCGACAGCAGCGGCTCGGTCTCGGTGCTCATCGGGCCACCCCCACCCGGGCGACCTCGTCGCGGTAGATCCGCTCCCGCGCCGCGACCGGCAGATGGCACGCCACCAGGTGGCCCGCCTCCCCGGCCGGGCTCAGCTCCGGTATCTCCGTGCGGGACCGGTCACCGTTCACCCCGGCCCACCGGCAGCGCGGATGAAACGCGCACCCGGACGGCAGGTTGATCAACGACGGCGGGTTACCGGCTATCGGCAGCAGGTCCGCGTCGGCGTCACCGTGCAACGACGGCACGCTCGACAACAACCCCCACGTGTACGGATGCTGCGGCGCCCGCAACACCCGCGCCACACTCCCCCGCTCCACCGCCCGACCCGCATACATCACCAACACCTCATCAGCCACCTGGCTGACCACACCCAGATCGTGGGTGATCAACACGATCGCCGACCGGAACTCCTCCTGCAAATCAGCCAGGAGGTCCAGGATCTGCGCCTGCACCGTCACATCCAACGCCGTGGTCGGCTCATCCGCGATCAACAGGTCCGGATCGTTGACCAACGCCATCGCGATCATCGCCCGCTGCCGCATCCCACCCGAGAACTCATGCGGAAACTGATCGAACCGCCTGGCAGGCTGCGGAATCCCCACCCGGCCCAGCATGTCCACCGCCCGCGTCCGCGCCTCCCGCCTACCGGCCCCCGGATGATGCACCCGATACGCCTCAGCGATCTGCCTGCCCACCGAGTAGTACGGATGCAACGCCGACAACGGATCCTGGAAGATCATCGCCATGTCCCGGCCCCGCAACCGCCGCACCTCCTCCTCGGCCAACCCGACCAGCTGACGGCCACCCACCGAGATCTCCCCCGAGATGACCGTCCGCTTCGCGTTGTGCAGACCCAGAATCGCCAGCGACGTCACACTCTTACCGGAACCGGACTCCCCCACGATCCCGAGGGTGCGACCCCGCTCCACCGCGAACGACACCCCGTCCACGGCCTTGACCACACCGTCCTCGGTGTCGAACCGCACCCGCAGATCCCTGACCCGCAGGTACGGGTCTTCGCCGCGACGCGGCGCCGGAAGCTCCACCATGTCCGATCCCTCCTCCTCAGCTCAGCCGGACCCGCGGGTCGATCACCGCGTACAGCACGTCGACGACGATGTTGGCGACCACGATGAACACGGCTGCCAGCAGCACCGTCGCCATCACCACCGGCAGGTTGAGGAACTGCACCGCCTCCACTGTCGCCTTGCCGAGACCCTGGAGGCCGAAGATGGTCTCGGTGATGAACGTGCCGCCGAGGCTGGTGCCGATGTCCAGCCCGGCGATCGTGACGATCGGTGTGATCGCCGCCCGCAGCGCGTGCCTGGTGTGCACCGTGCGGGCGGGCAGTCCCTTCGCCCGGGCGGTGCGCACGAAGTCCTCCGACAGCGTCTCCAGCATCTGCGCGCGGGAGAGCCGGGCGTACAGCGCCGAGTTGAGGAAACCGAGCGTCATCCAGGGCAGCAGCAGCCCGGTCGCCCAGCGCAGCGGGCTCTCGGTAGGCGGCGTGTAGCTGGGGAACGGCAGCAGCCCGGTGGAGTAGACGAGCAGGTAGAGCAGGATCAGCCCGAAGAAGTAGACCTGCATCGACGCCCCGGCCAGCGTGACGCCGATGGCGGCGCGGTCGAACGCCGTACCCCGGCGCAGTGCCGACACCATGCCGAGCGAGACGCCGAGGCCGAGCCAGAGCACCGCGCCGCCGAGGACGATGCTGAACGTCACCGGGGCCCGCTGGGCGACGATCTCGGTGACCGGCTGGTTGTTGCGGAACGAGTAGCCGAGGCAGGGCGCCGGGCAGTCCTGCCGGAAGTCACCGTCGCCGTAGGTGCGGCCGGCGAAGACGCCGCTGACGAAGTCGGCGTACTGCCGGGGCAGCGGCTGGTCGATGCCGAGGCGGCGCTCGACCTGGGCGATGTCCTCGGCCGTGCAGTTCTTGCCGCACATCACCTTCGCCGGGCTGCTCGGCACCGCGAAGAACAGACCGAACGTGACCAGGCTGATGACGACCAGGGTCAGGGCGGCGACGAGCAGCCGCCGTACGACGAAACGGAGCACGGGAGCACCTCCCCCGGGATGGGGCGCGGGGGCGGCCGCCGTGGCAGCCGTCCCCGCGCGGCTGTCACTTCTTCACGTAGATGCCGTTGAGCGAGATGATCCCGAACGCGTCGCTGAGGAAGGCGTTGCCGACCTTCGAGCCGTGCAGTTCGTAGGTGGCGTCGTAGTAGCACGGCACGACCGGCGCGTACTTCTCCATGATCATGCGGTCGAGCGCCATCCAACCGGCGTCCTGCTCCGCGGCCGGCAGGGCGCGGACCCGGTCGATCTCCGCGCCGACCGACGGTTCATTGAGGTACGACAGGTTCTGGTTGCCCTCGGCCACGATCTCCCGCCCGTCGTAGACCGGGGGGATGACTGTCGAGCCGGTGGGCCAGTCCGTGCCCCAGCCGGTGAGGTAGAGGTCGTACGGGTTGTCCTTGCGGCCGACCTCGTCGTAGTAGCTGCTGTTGTCGATCGGCTTCATCACGATGTCGAAGCCCATGTCGGTGAGGTTCTTGCGCAGCGCCTCGGCCTGCTGGGTACGCAGTTCCAGATTGGAGTGGGCGAGCACCAGCTTCGGCCGCTTACCGGCGAGCAGCTCGGCGGTCTTGGCCTTGTCGCCGGTGACCGGGGCGTTGAACACGTC
The DNA here is from genome assembly GCF_019038635.1 of Micromonospora sp. WMMB482. NCBI lineage: Bacteria > Bacillati > Actinomycetota > Actinomycetes > Micromonosporales > Micromonosporaceae > Micromonospora > Micromonospora sp. WMMB482. The sequence goes on from NZ_JAHOPD010000020.1 coordinate 5,707,738, forward strand.
GTAGGAGACGAACCCGGCGGTGGTGGGTGACATGAGCGTGGTCGCCGGCGATCCGGCGGCCTGCCCGCCGAGCACCTTGAGCAGCGCGTCCTTGTCGACCGCGTAGTTCAGCGCCCGCCGTACGCTCAGGTCGGTGACCCGCTGGGTGTTGATGCTCAGCACCCAGTTGTACTGCGTCGGACCCTTCACCACCCGGTCGGCGACACCGGCGCCGGTGGTGCGCGGCAGCACCGACGGCGGCACGTCCGACCAGCTCAGCGCCGCCTGGTCGGCCGGACCGTCGGCGACCAGGCGCTCGGCGATCTGGGCCTGCTCCAGGCCGAACGTCATCCGGATCGCGTCGGGGTACGCGTTACGGATCGGGTCGGTCGCCGGATCCCAGTTCGGGTTGCGTTCCAGCTCCAGCGCGACGTCGCGCTGGTAGGACTTCACCCGGTACGGCCCGGACGAGAACGGCCGCAGGTCGTAGTTGGCGCGGGTGTCCTTCGCGGGAGGCACGGGCGCGCTGGTGGGCAGCGCCGCGGCGTACGGCAGGTCGCAGTGCGGCTGCGGGAAGGTGAACCGGATGGTCCGGTCGTCGGGGGTGGTGACGCCGTCGGGCACCGGCTTGCCGCCGTCGTACGGCCCCTTGTAGGTGGCGTTGTACGCCCCGCCCGGGTAGAGCCACTGCTGGATGTAGTGCGGGCCCTCGTTGAGGTTCGCCGCGAACGACCTCGCGATGCCGTGGGCGACGTCCTTGCTGGACACGGGCGTGCCGTCCTCGTAGCGCACGCCGTCGCGCAGCGTGAACTCCCAGACCTTGCAGTCGCCGTCGACGTCCTTGCCGGGGTTGGTGGCCAGGTCGCCGACGAGCAGCAGCTTGCCGCTGCCGTCCTCCTTGTAGCCGTTGAGCGAGCGGTAGAGCAGCCCACCGGCGACCTGCTGCACGTTGACGTAGTTGCGGGCCGGGTCGAGGTGCTCGAAGTCGGCCGGCTGCATGACGGTGAGGGTGCCGCCGCGGGTCGCCCCGTCGACGTCCTTCGCCGGGCCCTGGTTGTCGGCGGCCTCGTACGAGATCGAGCCGCTCTGGGTCTTGGTCTTCTGGTCGTCGTCGCCGCCGTCGTCGGTGGTGGGGCTGCAACCGGCGGCGGCCAGCGCCGCCGCGGCGAGGACACCTGTCAGTGTCCGGGTTCGTGCGCGCACGGTGTGCTCCTTCCTGCCCGGCGGCCCCGCCGGCCGGGCATGCGATGGCCGTGGGGACTACCGGGTGGAGCGGGGATCCAGCGAGTCGCGCAGCGCGTCGCCGAGCAGGTTGAACGCCAGGACCAGCAGGAAGACCGTCAACCCGGGGAACAGGGTGTACCAGGGGTCGCTCGCGACGTAGCCGATGCTGTTGAAGATCATGCGGCCCAGGTCGGGCGTGGGTTCGGTGACGCCGATGTTGACGAACGCCAGCGCCGCCTCGATGGCGATGAACTGCGGCACCATCAGCGAGACGGTGACCAGGATCGGCGCCCAGATGTTCGGCAGCAGCTGCCGCAGCAGGATGTGCGCGGTGCCGGCGCCGGCGGCCCGGGCCGCGTCGACGAACTCCCGCTCCCGCAGCGAGATCACCTGCCCGCGGACCAGCCGCGCGGTGTACGTCCAGCTGAACAGGCCGAAGGTGGCGACGATCAGGGCCACCCGGAAGGCAGGCGACGGCGCCTCCCGGTCGGAGTAGAAGCGGTCCTGGAGGATCGGAATGACCGCGAGCGCGAAGATGAGGAACGGGAACGCCAGGGTGAGGTCGATCAGCCAGTTGACGACGCTGTCCAGCCAGCCCCTGGCCCACCCGGCCAGCACACCGACAGCGACGCCGATTCCGGACGCCAGCAACGCCGAGGCGAACGCGATGAACAGGGACGTCCGCAGGCCGTAGACCAGTTGCATCAGGATGTCCCGGCCGCTGCCGGGTTCCAGTCCCAGCCAATGGTCGGAGCTGATTCCGCCGGCATACCCGATCGGCATTCCGAAATCGTTGAGGCGGTCCACGAACTTGTCGGTCGGGTCGATTCCGGTGAGCCGTTGCAGCAGTGGTGCCCCGAGCGCCACCAGGGCGGCGACGGCGAGCGTGACGGCGCTGACCTTGGCCGTACGGTCGCGCTTGAGCCGCAGCCAGGCGAGCTGGCCGGGCGACCGGCCGACGAATTGGCCGGGCCGGCCGGCGGGACCGGGAACGGCCTCGACGTCGGAGGCGGGAGCGGCCGGTGGGTGCGACAGTTCGCTCATGAGCAGTCCTCCCGATGGCGACGAAAACGCCCTGCCACCCGACCGTAATACGCTTACGGACACCGGAAAGAATCGTTCCGGTAACGGCCGTTCCGGTTGTCGTGCATTGACAACGATCCGGCGTACGGAATGCATCGGCGCAATAACGGCACGATTCGGTTGTCAGCCTTTCAGGTAGCCGTACCGCCAATTCGGAACGCGTTTCCGCGAGGCACCCGGGCGGTTGTCAGCCGTTCGGGCATTCCCGCACGCCGATGTCACACCGGGCGGGCGGCCGGGTCGGGGGGTGTAACACTTCGTGACGCTTCGCGTTCACACCGTCCACCTAGGGTTCTCGGCGGCCCGGTTCGCACGACGTGCCGGGCCGTCCACCGGCCCCCACCCGGGGCCCCGACGGAAGGACCACCCATGCCCTTCGCCCGACGTACCGCCGCGCTGGCCCTGGTCGCCGCGCTCGGCGGCCTCGCCGCGCCGGCCTCCCCCGCGCAGGCCGCCCCGCGCCCCGGCCCGCAGAACCCCTCGGTGCTGCTGCTCACCGTCGACCACGGTGCCGGCGTGCGCGCCACGGTGCTGACCTGCGGGCCCACCGGCGGCCTGCACCCCGACCCGTTCACCGCATGCCGGCTCGTCGCCCGCGTCGACGGCGACCTCGGCGCGCTCGACGTGGACGGCGCACCGTGCACCCTTCAGTACGACCCGGTCGTCGCGCGTGCCGTGGGCTTCTGGCAGAACCGCCCGGTCTCCTACACCCGGACGTTCGGCAACCTCTGCCTGATGCAGCGCACCACCGCGTCCCTCTTCACCTTCTGACGCCCCCACCCCTTCTTGTTGATCATGAGGTTGGCGGCGGTTCCGGTCCGGTTCGTCGCCGTCAACCTCATGATCGACGGGGTGGGTGGGCAGGTGGGCGGGTGGGTGCGGAGAATGAGTGCGGGGTGTCGGGAGGGGGACGTGTGCGGGTGGACGGGCCGGTGACGGCCGGAGGCGGGCGGGAGTTGCGGGCGGACTGTTCGCGCTGCGCCGGGGTGTGCTGCGTCGCGCCGGCGTTCACCGCGTCGGCCGACTTCGCCATCGACAAGCCCGCCGGGCGGCCCTGCCCGAACCTGGGCGCCGACTTCCGCTGCGGCATCCACACCGAGCTGCGGCAACGCGGCTTCCCCGGATGCACCGTGTTCGACTGCTTCGGCGCCGGTCAGCACCTCACCCGGCACACCTTCGCCGGCCGCGACTGGCGCACCGACCCGGCCACCGCACAGCGGATGTTCGACAGCTTCGCGGTGCTGCGACCGCTGCACGAACTGCTCTGGTACCTGACCGAGGCGGTCCGCCTGACCCCACCCGGCCCGCTGCACGACGAGCTGACCGCCGCGCTCGACGAGACCGGCCGGCTCACCGACGGCACCCCTGACGACCTGCTCGCCCTCGACGTCGACGCGCACCGGGACCGGGCCAACCGGCTGCTGTCGCGCGCCGCCGGACGGGCCCGCGCCGGAAGGGCCGGCCCGGACCGCCGGGGCGCGGTGCTGATCGGGGTGGATCTGCGCCGTACCCTGCTGACCGGGGCGAACCTGCGCGGTGCCTGCCTGATCGGGGCCGACCTGCGGGGCGTACGCCTCGGCGCCGCCGACCTGACCGGCGCGGATCTGCGCGGGGCCGACCTGCGCGGCGCGGACCTGGGCGAGTGCCTGTTCACGCACCAGTCGCAGCTCGACGCCGCACGCGGCGATCACCGCACGGTGCTGCCGCCGGGGCTACGCCGCCCGGCCCACTGGTCCCTGACGCTGACCCCGGCCCGCCCCCAGCCGCGTCAGCGGCGCCGCCAACCCCGCTGACGCCGTCCACCCGCGTCCTTCGCCGCCGACGCCGCACGCTGAGCCCGGCCCGCCCGCCCCGGCACCCGCACCGCGGTGATCAAGGAGTTTGGGTGGGGTTCGGGGCCGGATCGGGACACAAACTCCTTGATCATCGCGAGGCGGGGGCCAGAGGCGAGGGCGGAAGGCGAGGGCGCGGCGGGACCGGGCGGGGTGCGTCTGGGTTTGGTGGGGGTGGGGTGGGGTAGGCGGCGCGGAACGACTGTCGACCGACAGGAGGGCCACCGGTGGGGTATCGGGCACGCGACGGTGAGGAGCCGGTCGACCCGGCGCACGCCGAGGACGAGGCCGGGCAGGTGCCGCTGGTGCAGACCGCGGCGGACACCGACGTGCCGGCGCCCGCTCCCGGCGCGCCCAAACCGGACGAGGTGACCGAGGACGACGGATCCGGCATGGCGGGCGGCGCCTCCGGCAGCAGCTCGGGCGGCTCCTCGATGCCGACCCACCCGGACGCGGCCAGCGGACCGGACGCCGGCCGCTGAACGGGCGTGAGCACCCACCGAACTCGGGCCACCGAGCCGACGCAGGCCCCGAACGGGCGCGGGCCACTGAACGTTTGCCGTCACCCGCTGCGGGCAGGAGTGCGACATGACCAGTGAAGAGTCCTTCGGCCGCGCGGCCGGCGACGAACCCGACGGCACGACCGCGTACGAGGCGTCCCTGCGCCCGCCGGGCGAGTCCCTGCACACCACCGACGACACCGGTGACGACTTCGCTGACCTGCCCGCCGAGGACCGGCGGTCGGCACGGGAGGTCAGCCGCGCCGGTTACGACGTGACCGCCGTCTCCGGCACCGGCGACCCGTCCGAGGAGCCGGAGGAGATCGAGGAGGGACGGCCGCTGCGGTGAGCCGTACGCGGGGCGGCGGCTGCGCCGCTCCGCGCCTCGGTCATGCCCCGGTTGGCCAGCGCGTCGGCGCGCTCGTTCTCCGGGTGCCCGTTGTGTCCCTTCACCCACAGCCACGTCACGTCGTGCCGGGCGCAGGCCGCCTCCAGCGCCTGCCACAGGTCGGCGTTCTTCACCGGCTGCTTCGCGGCGGTCAGCCAGCCGTTGCGCTTCCACGAGTTCAGCCAGCCGGTGATGCCGTTGCGCACGTACGTGCTGTCGGTGTGCAGCCGCACCGTGACCGGGCGGGTCAGGCTCTCCAGCGCCCGGATCGCGGCGGTCAGCTCCATCCGGTTGTTGGTGGTCGGGGTGGCCTCGCCGCCGCACAGCTCCCGCTCGTGCCCGCCCCAGCGCAGCACCGCGCCCCAGCCGCCGGGCCCGGGATTGCCGCTGCACGCGCCGTCGGTCCAGATCTCCACGACCCGGCCGGTCTCCGCCTCCACCATGCCCGGCAACCTACCGGGTACGCGGGCGCGCGGGACCACCCGACCCGCCGCGCGCGGCTAACGTGCGGGCATGACCACTCCCCCGGACTTTGCCACGCTCTGCAACTTCCGTGACCTCGGTGGCTGGCGGACCGGCGACGGCCGCACCGTCGCCCGAGGCCGGCTCTACCGCTCCGACTCACTGGCCAAGCTCGCCGGTGCGGATCTGGAACGGTTCGCGGCGCTCGGCGTCCGCACCGTGATCGACCTGCGCTACCCGTGGGAGATCGCCGACCGTGGCCGGGCGCCGGAGAGCCTCGGCGTCTCCTGGCACAACCTGAGCATCGAGCACCGGCCGTACGTGCAGGCCGACATCGATCCCGACGTGGACCCGTGGCGTTACCTGGCCGACCGGTACGCCGAGGTGGCCGAGGACGGCGTGACCGAACTGCGGCAGGCGCTCGAACTGATCGCGGACGGCGACCACCCGCTGGTGTTCCACTGCGCCTCCGGCAAGGACCGCACCGGGCTGCTCGCCGCGCTGGTGCTGTCCCTGCTCGGCGTGGACGACGACCAGATCGCGGCGGACTTCGCGCTCACCGAGCACGCCACCGAACGGCTGGTCGCCGAGTGGCGGGACCGCAACGGCGGCGCGACGCCTGGTTGGCCCGCGTACGGGCGGGCGCCCGCCGAGATCATCCGGCTGGTGCTGGCCGACCTGAGGGCCGCCCACGGCTCGGTGCACGGCTACGTGACCGGCCGGCTCGGTGTCGACGAGCAGACAATCGACGCGCTGCGCGCCCGGCTGCTCACCGGCGACACGAGCCCGCTGCCCACCCAGGGCACCAGCGGCAGTACGCCGACGCCGGCCACCCGCTGAGCGCCGGGTGACGGCCGAGCGGCGGCGCCGCGTCGCCCGGAAAGCAGACGACGCCGATGCGGCCGTGTGGCACGCTGCGTGATCGTGGACACGCGGTGGGACGGCCTGCGGGCCGAGGTGCGGGAGACCATCGGCGCACTGGTCTCCTCCGGCCGGGAGGCCGGTGTGCAGGTGGCCGCGTACCTGGACGGGGTCGCGATCGTCACCGAACAGGCCGGCGCGGCCGACACCACGACGGGCCGGCCGATGACCGCCGACACGCCCGTGCACGCGGTCTCCACCGGCAAGGGACTCACCGCCACAGTGGTGCACGTGCTGGCCGAGCGGGGACGGCTCGACTACGACCTGCCGCTGTCAGCGGTGTGGCCGGAGTTCGCCCGGCACGGCAAGGACGGCATCACGCTGCGGCACGTGCTCACCCACACCGCCGGCCTGCCCGCGCTGCCCGCCGACGTCACGCCGGAGGACTTCACCGACTGGACGCGCATGTGCGACCTGCTCGCCGGCGCGCGGCCGCTGTGGGTGCCGGGCGAACGGCTCGCGTACCACGCCTGGACGTGGGGCTGGCTGCTCGGCGAGGTCGTGCGGCGGGTCACCGGCGCGCCGGTGTCGCGGGTGCTCGCCGAGGAGGTGTCCGGACCGCTCGGTGCGGACCGGGAGCTGTTCCTCGGCGTACCGGAGGCGGACCTGCCCCGGCTGGCCCGGCTGGAGGACGCCGGCCTGTCCGCGCTGATGACCTGGGCCGGGGCGAACCTGCCGCACTTCGACGCGGTCGCCCCGCCCGGCGTACGCCCGGACACCGTCATCGGCTCCCGCCCCGACGTGCTGCGCGCCGACGTGCCGTCGGTCGGCACGATGAGCGCCCGCGCGGTCGCCCGGATGTACGCGGCGCTGATCGGCCCGGTCGACGGGGTACGGCTGATCTCCGCCGCGCGGATGCGGGAGGTGTCCGCTCCCGCGGTACGCGCGCAGGAGTGGGTGTTCGGGCAGGAGAGCACGTTCGGGCTCGGGTACGCGGTCGAGGACGACGGGTCGTTCGGCACCGCCGGCAGCGGCGGGAGCCTCGCGTTCGCGTACCCGGAACTGGGGTTGACGGTGGCGGCGGTGCGCAACCGGCTCGGCGCGGGCGACGGCGACCCGATGGAGCGACTGCGCACGCTCGTGCGCGACCGCGTCACCGCGGCGACCGGCCGCTGAGACTAGCGGCGCAGGCGGGCGCGCAGCCGGCCGGCCGCGTCGCCGAGCACCGCCCCGGTCATCGGCAGCAGCGGGCTGGACCGCATCACCGCCAGATCCTCCGCCGGGCTGGTCACGCCGTCGAGGAACCGCAGCACCCGCTCCGGCGGGTTGCGGTCGAACAGCCGCTCGAAGAACTCCACCCCGCCGACGTGCCCCCGGTCCAGCGCGCGCAGCGCCACCGCGTCCATCCACAGGTGCCGGCCCGGGTACGCGGGCGCGGGCACCGGCGGGCGACCGGCGGCGAGCGCGCCGGCCACCTGGTCGGCCTGGCGCAACATTGCCGAGAACGTGAATCCGGTGGACGGGCGGGTCGCCCCACCGGCGGTGCCCAGCCGCACCACGCGAGGGCTCGGGCGGGACTCGAACGGGCCGTCGGTCATCGGGATCACGCCGTCCTCGACCTCCCGCACCCGCAGCGCGGTCAGATCCAGGCCGAGCAGGCCCGCGTACCCGCGCAGCGCCGCGTCGTAGCCGGCGTCGTCGAGCAGTTCCGGCCCGAACTCGGTGTACTCGACCAGCGCGAACCGGTCGTCGACCGGCAGCACGTACCCGAAGGACACCCCGCGTTGCGGCTGCGGTGTGCGGAAGTCCATCAGCACCGCCCGCTGCGGGTCGAACGTCGGCCGGTCGGCGGCCAGCCACCAGCCCCGGAAGTGCTGCAACCAGCTGGTACGTCCCGGCCGCCTCGGCCGCCGGGGCCGCGAGTCGAGCACCCAGCCGGCCCGCACCAGGTTCCGGCCGTCCGGGTCGCGGACGGTCACCCGCTCACCGTCGTCGTGCAGCTCCCCCGCGGGAACGCTCACCCGGACCGCGTCCAGCCGCCGCTCGGCCGCGGCAGCCCGGTCGTAGACCGGGGCGGAGCGGAGCATGGCGTACCGCAGGGGGTCGAGCGTCAGGACGCGGCGGCCGGCGGGCGTGACCACGTCGACCTGCGACCAGCTCGCGCTCAGCATCGGGTCCAGGTCGTCGCCGGGCAGACCCCAGAACGCCCAGGTGCGGTCCTGGCCGCGCTTGTGCACCGGGTCGACCACCGCGACCCGCAGCCCGGTCACGTCGTGGCGGTCCAGCGCGGCCAGGACCAGGGACGCGGCGCCGCCGCCGCCGACCAGCGCGAGGTCCACGTCGACCGGGAAGGATGCGTGCATCCGGCCACGCTGCCACACCGGCGGACGCCGCCACCGGGCGACCCGCTCAGGGCACCGGGGCGGGCTGCTGCGGGACCGGCTCGGCGTAGGCGGCGGCCACCGTCGCCCGGTCGAAGACCCGCCACGTCGCGGCGATCACCGCGACCGCCACCACGAAACCCACCCAGTACGGCGCGGTGATGCCGAACCGGGCCGCCACCACGCCGCCGAGCAGCGCGCCGACGCAGTTGCCGCCCGCCGCGACGAACAGCGTGGTGCTGCCGACCCGGCCCATCAGCTCCGGCGGGGTGAGCCGCTGCCGCAGCGAGTTCGCCACGATGTTCCACAGTGCGCTGTGCGCCCCGAACGCGAACAGCGCGAACCCGACCACGAGCGCGCTGCGGGAGGCGGCGAGCGCCAGGTGCAGTCCCGCCTCGACCAGCAACCCCGTCCGCACCGTCCAGGTGGGCGTGATCGCGGCGATCAGCCGGTCCCCCACCAGCGAGCCGAGCACGCCGCCGACAGCCATGCAGGTGAACAACGCGCCGTAGCCGACCGAGCCCAGACCCAGCCGCTCGGTGGCGAGCAGCACCAGCACCGCCACCGCCGCGGTGAGCGTGACGTTCAGCAGGCCGATCAGCACCGTCATGGTGCGCAGCAGCCGCTGCCCCCACAGCCAGCGGAACCCCTCCGCGACCTCCGCCCGCACCGACCGCCGCTCCTGCGGCGCCGCGCCGCCCCGGTACGTCCCGGCGAGCAGCCCGACCAGCACGGCGCTCAGCGCGTACGTGCCGGCGTTGAGCGCGAACGGCAGCGACGCCGCCAGCACGAACAGGAACCCGCCGAGCGGGCCGGCGATCATGTTCTGCATCACCTGGGTACCGCCGCCCAGCCAGCCGTTGGCGCGTTCCAGCATCGAGCGCGGCACCACCGCCGGCAGCACCGCCTGCGCGGCGGTACGGAACACCACCTCGCCGGTGTTCACCACGAACAGCACCACGTAGAGCAGCGCGATCCCGGCCCGGTCGGCCAGCATCGCCACCGCGAGCGCGACCAGCGCGCCGACGCGTACCCAGTCGATGAGCACCATCAGCCGCCGCCGGTCCATCCGGTCCGCCAGCACGCCACCGGGCAGCGCGAACAGCAGCCACGGCAGCCACGACACCGCCGCCCCGGCCGACACCACCAGCGGATCGTCGGTGATCGACGCCACGTACAGCGGGGCCGCCACCGTCGCCGTCCCGCTGCCCAGCGCGGACAGCGTGCTCGCCGTCCACAGTCGGGCGAAGCGCCCGCCGAGCCGTTCCCCCGTCACGGCGAGGCAACCTACCAGCGGCGACGCTCACCGCCGACCGATTTATCCGGGCCGGCGGGTGTTGAGGCGGGCGGCCTGCCGGTTCAGGTGGTCACGTTCGGCCAGGCTGGACGCACGGCGGGCCGCCTCCGCGTACAGTCGCGCCGCCGTGGCCGGGTCGCCGTCGCGTTCGTGCAGGTACGCCGCCACCGCCGTGTACCGGGGCAGCGCGTCGTCGAGTGCCGCGAGCGCCGCCAGTCCGGCCCGGGGGCCGTCCGCCTCCCCGACCGCGACCGCCCGGTTGAGCCGGGCGATCGGGCTGCCGGTCAGGCGGACGAGTTCGTCGTACCACTCGACGATCTGCACCCAGTCGGTCTCGGCGGCGGTGGGCGCGTCGGCGTGCAGCGCCGCGACGGCTGCCTGGGCCTGGAACTCGCCCAGCCGGTCCCGGGACAGGGCGGTCTGGAGGATGCCCACGCCCTCGGCGATCAGCGCGGTGTCCCACCGGCTGCGGTCCTGCTCGGCCAGCGGCACCAGGCTGCCGTCGCTGGCGGTACGCCCGGCCCGGCGGGCGTGGTGCAGCAGCATGAGCGCGAGCAGCCCGGCCACCTCGGGGTGGTCGATCACGGCGGCGAGCTGCCGGGTGAGCCGGATCGCCTCGGCCGCCAGGTCCACGTCGCCGGAGTAGCCCTCGTTGAACACCAGGTACAGCACCCGCAGCACGGTGGCCACGTCGCCGGGCTGGTCGAACCGGACCCCGGAGACGGTGCGCTTGGCCCGGCTGATCCGCTGCGCCATGGTGGCCTCCGGCACCAGGTACGCCTGCGCGATCTGCCGGGTGGTGAGCCCGCCGACGGCGCGCAGCGTCAACGCGACGGCCGACGACGGGCTCAGCGACGGATGCGCGCAGAGGAAGTAGAGCCGCAGCGTGTCGTCCACCGCCGGCACCGGCCCGGGCGGCGGCTCCTCGTCCACGAGGTCCTCACGCCGGCGCCGGGCGGCGTCGGCACGGACCACGTCCAGGAACCGCCGCCACGCCACCGTCACCAGCCAGCCGCGCGGATCCCGGGGCGGGTCGTCCGGCCAGACGCGCAGCGCCTCGATCAGCGCGTCCTGCACGGCGTCCTCGGCCGCCGCGAAGTCGGCTCCGCGGCGGACGAGGACACCGAGCACGCCCGGGATGAGGCTGCGGAGCGCGACCCCGTCCATCGGAGGGGTCACTCCGTGATGGTGGGCGGCGCGCTCAGGAACGGGCGCAGCTCCAGCCACTCGTGGATCGGCTTGCCGCCCTGCCCCGGCGCGGCCGACAGCTCGGCTGCGAGTTCGAGCGCGCGGTCGTAGCTGTCCACGTCGATCACCATCCAGCCGGCGATGAGGTCCTTCGTCTCGGCGAACGGGCCGTCGGTGACCGGCGGGCGTCCCTCGCCGTCGTAGCGGACGAACGTCCCCTCCGGGGCGAGCGCCTGGCCGTCGACGTACTCGCCGCTCTCCTGCAGCCGCGCCGCGAACTCCTGCATGTAGTTCACGTGCGCGGAGATCTCCTCCGGCGTCCACTTGTCGATCATCGGCATCTCGGTGACCGGGGTCGGGCCGCCGCGGTAGTGCTTCAGGAGCAGGTACTTCATCGGTGTCTCCTCGTCGAGGGTGCGATCCATTCTGGCCGCGTTCACTCCGGGGACGAAGCCGCCCGTCCGTTCTCGACATCGGTGGCGGAGGAATTTTCGGCGCCACATCGCGTAAGGCATCCTAGGAGGCTAGTTGTGATGGTCCGGGCCGCCCGCCCCCGTCGCGGCGGCCCGGACCCGTCAGCGGATCGCCCGGCGTCAGCCGGCGGCGGTCCGGCGCAGGCCGGTGATCAGCACCGCGCCCGCGACCAGATGCAGCGCCACCAGCGTCAGCGCCGCCGCGCTCCCCGCTCCCCCGCCCAGCGGGCCGAGCAGCGACACCAGCAGCACCAGGCCCGCGACCACCGTCCAGGCGGTCCGGGCACGGGCGGTGAGCCGCTCCAGCAGGGCCAGCAGCGCCCAGCCGGCCAGCCCGGCGAGCAGCGTGCTCACCGCCACTGCCACCGGCGTCACCCGCTGCTCGGCGGAGCCGGTACGCGCGGCCAGCTCCACCCCGGCCACCGGCACCGCGACCACCCAGCCCAGCAGCGTGACGGCGGCCGCCGCGACCACCGTCAGCAGGCGGTCCCGGCGGCGATTCGGGCGGGCGGCGACGGCCGGGATCGTGTGTTCCATCGGTGACTCCTCCAGATCGGGACTACTGCCCGGAACGCTAGGTCCGGCGGCCCGGCGGGCGGATCGGGCCGCCGAGCGGTTCCCGGCTCCGTCGCCGGAACGACCGCCGCCCCGGATCTCCGTCCGGCGACCGATGAGAAGCGGCGGCCCGGCGGCCTAGCATCCGGACATGAGGTGTGCGTCCCGGTCCCGGTTCCTGCTGCTGCTCGACGGCGGCGTCGCCACGGCGAGCCTCGCCGTCTGCCTGCTCGCGCTGCTGGCCTCCGACGCCGGCCCGGACACGACCGGCGCGACCGCCGTCGCGGTCGGCCTCGCCGTGGCGCAGGCGAGCTGTCTGCTGTGGATCCGGCGCCACCCGGGGTACGCCCTGTCCGCCGCCGCGCTCGCCGGCCTCGGCCTGGAGGCGCTCTGCCCGCAGCTCGGCTGGCTCGGCCTGGTCGCGGTGCCGACGGCGTACGTGGCCCGGCTGCGCCCGCCCCGGTACTCGCTCGTCGCGCTCGGGCTGCTGCTGGCGCCCACGCCGTGGAAACTGGTCACCGGCGGCTGGCGGGACCTGCTGCTGGCGGTGACCGCGCTGGGCCTGAGCTGGACGCTCGGTGAGTTGCAGCGGGGCCAGGCGCAGCGGCGCTGCGAGCGGGAACGGCAGGTACGCGCGGCCGAACGGGAACGGATCTCCCGGGAGCTGCACGACGTGGTGGCGCACCACGTGGCGGTCATCGCCGTCCAGGCCGCCGCAGCCGAGGACGTGTTCGACGAGCAGCCGGAGCAGGCCCGGGCGGCACTCGGCGCGATCGACACGGCGGCCCGGTCGGCCCTCACCGAACTGCGGGCCATGCTGCACGCGCTCGCCGCCGACGACGGGTCGAACCCGGACGGGCCGCAGCCGGGGCTGGCGCAGCTCGACACGCTCGCCGACGCGGTACGGGCGGTCGGACTGCCGGTGACGCTGCGCCGGGACGGCGACGGGGAGGTGCTGCCGGGCGGGGTGCAGCTGTCGGCATACCGGATCGTGCAGGAGTCGCTGACAAACGCGCTGCGGCACGGGCACGCGACACACGCCGACGTGGACGTCCGCTACCGGGACGGGGTGCTGCGGCTGGAGGTGGTCAACGACGGCCCGGCACCCGCCCGCCGTCCCGGTACGAGCACCGGGCGCGGCATCGTCGGGATGCGGGAACGGGCCCGGCTGCTCGGCGGCACGCTCGACGCCGGCCCGCTGCCGGCCGGCGGGTTCCGGGTCCACGCGCGACTGCCGGTCGGGGCGGGCCGATGACGGTGCGGGTGGTGGTCGCCGACGACCAGGAGCTGATCCGCACCGGGCTGCGCACCGTCCTCGACGCGCGACCCGGCCTCACCGTGGTCGGGGAGGCCGCCGACGGCGTCGAGGCGGTGGCGGTGGCGACCCGCACGCAGCCGGACGTGGTGCTGATGGACGTCCGGATGCCCCGGCGCGACGGCATCGCCGCCACCCGGGAGCTGGTGGCCGCCGGCAACCCGGCGCGCGTGGTCATGCTGACCACGTTCGACCTGGACGAACACGTCTACGCCGCGCTGCGCGCCGGGGCGAGTGCGTTCCTGCTCAAGGACACCCGTCCGGCCGACCTCGCCGAGGCGGTACGCGTGGTGGCCCGGGGCGAGGCCCTGCTCGCGCCCTCAGTGACCCGGCGGCTGCTGGACCGGTACGCCGACCGGCTGCCCGCGCCCGCGCCCACCGGGGACGTGCTGACCGCGCTGACCGCCCGCGAGCGGGAGGTGCTGACCCTCACCGCGCGCGCACTGTCCAATGCGGAGATCGCTGCCCGGCTGCACCTGAGCACCGCCACCGTGAAGACCCACGTCTCGTCGATCCTCACCAAGCTGGGCCTGCGCGACCGGATCCAGGCGGTGGTGCTCGCGTACGACACCGGGCTGGTCCGGCCGGAGCCGCCGACCCGGTAGGCACGAACCGGACACCAGGCCCCAGACGCGGCGATCCGGGACGGTCCGCCGTCCGGCCTGGCCCGGCATGTCCGCCGTCCGGTGGCGGCAGGGAGCACACGGGACGGCAACGAAGATTTCTCAATTACCCCCAGTGACCGTCGCAACCCTCCTAGTGTTGGCCACACCGGTGCTCGTCACGGAGTTGGCCACCCGAACGACGTCCCACGCCTACAGCGGACGAAAAGTGAGGGAAGACGCGGATGAAGGCACAGTCATTTCTCGGATCGGCGGCGTTCGGCGTGGGCCTCGGCACACTGCTGCTCCCGGCCGCCGCGCTGGCGGACACCAGAGTGTCACCCGCCACCACCCCGGTCGGCGGCACCGTCGTGCTGACCACCACGTGCAACCCGAACGCCGGTGACGCGATCTTCCGGGTCACCGGCCCGGACCGGGACCAGAACGTCCGGTCCACCACAGCCGCCGCGGGCGGCGGCCTGAGCGCCGAACTGTTCACCGCCGGGTTCACGCTCGGCACGTACACGGTGGCCACCACCTGCGGCGACGGCAGCGACGGCGGCAGCGCCACGTTCACCGTCACCCCGATCGGCGGCGCGCAGGCAGGTGGCGGCGGGCGCGACGGCGACACCGGGGTGCTGCTCGCCGGTGGCGTGCTGGCCGCCGGGGCGCTCGCCGGAGGCGCGTACGCGGTCGTCCGCCGGCGTCGCGCGGGCGCCGTCGCCTGACCGGAGCGGTCCGCCCGCGCCGGATGCATCCGGCGCGGGCGTCGCGTTCCTGTTCGACGGAGGTGGAATGCTGTCGGAGTCGCAGCGCCGCTCGCGCCTGCACACCGCCGTCGTGGTCACCGCCGTCACGCTCGCCGCCGCCACCGGCGCCGGGCTGGTCTCGGCCGGGCTCGGCACCACGTCGGCTCCACCGCCGCAGCCCGGGGCCTCCGCCGCGCCGGCGACCGAACGACCGGGTACGGACGGCCCGGCGCTGCCCCGGTCCACGCCGGTGCGGGTCACCGTCCCGCGCATCGGCGTCGACGCCGAGATCGTCCCGGTCGCCACCGACGCGGACGGCGCGCTGGAGGTGCCGCCGCTGGAACGCCCGGAGGTCGCCGGCTGGTACCACCCCGGTCCCGCCCCCGGCCAGGCCGGCAACGCGGTGCTGGTCGGACACGTCGACTCGCAGCACGGTCCGGCGGTGTTCTTCGACCTCGGGCGGCTGCGCGGCGGCGACACGATCCGGGTGCTGCGGGCCGACGGCCGGACCGCGACGTTCACGGTGGACGGCGTCGGGGCGTACCCGAAGGAGCGCTTCCCCACCGCGCGGGTCTACGGCGGCGACGCGGCGGCGCGGCTGCGGCTGATCACGTGCGGCGGGCGGTTCGACCCGCGGACCGGCAGCTACCCGGACAACATCGTCGTCTTCGCCACCGCCACCCGGTGACGCTCAGCCTTCCAGCTCGGCCAGTTCCGCGTCGAGGAGTTCGGCCAGCAGCGCCACCCGGCCCGGGTCGTTGTCGGCGGTGATGTTCCGGCTGGGCATCTCGACGGTCATCAGCAGGTAGAGATACAGCCGGTAGAGCCCGAGCCGCCGCCGCGCCCCGGCGTCGAGCGGGAACGGCGACACGGCCCGGTAGGCGCGCACCAGCGGGTCGTCCGGCTCGTCCTCGGCGCGGCGGAACAGCAGCGGCGACACCAGGTCCATCAGCGGGTCGCCCCACAGGTACCGCTCGCCGTCGACCAGGCCGCTCAGGCGCGGCGTGCCGTCGGGCCCGTCCACGGCGAGCACGTTGCCGGCCCAGCCGTCGAAGTGCAGCAGCGCCGGGCGGCGTACCGCGTCGAGCGCGTCCGCGTGCCGGGCCACCAGATCCCGGATCCGGGACGCCGGCACCGGCAGGGGCACCGCCCAGTCCGCGGCGTCGGCGAGCATGTCGTCCACCATGGCCCGGTAGGCGTCCCGCCACGTCGCGCCGCGGGCCCGGTCGCCGTCGTAGCCGTACCGGTCGCCGGTGACCGTGTGCAGCGCGGCGAGCGCGCGGCCGAACTCGGCGCGCAGCGGTCCGACGTCCGCGCCGGCCCGGGTCAGGTCCCAGAGGGTGCGACCTGGTAGCCGCGCCATGAGCAGCCAGTCGCCCAGTTCGGGGTCGGTGCCGTGGTGCAGCAGCGGCGGCGTCGGCACCCCGGGCGCGCGGTCGGCCACCAGGCGCAGGTAGCGCGCCTCCGCGCCGATCATGTCCCGTTCGTAGCGCAGCAGCGGCACGTGCGGCGGCGGACCGGCCTTGAGCACCACGTCACGGCCGTCGGTCAGGCGTACCTGCCACACGGCGGCGAAGCCGCCCCCGGTCAGCGGGCCGCAGTCGGCCACCTCGGCGTCCGGTCCGAGCGATGCGGTCAGGTAGCGGCGGACCTGCGCGGGGTCGAGGGCACGCTGAGTCGGACTCACGCTCATGGTTCCGGGAGCGTAGTGGGTTGGGATGTAAGGAAGGGCCCCCTGTTAACGCCTCCGGTAGAGGAAGGGCCCCTTGTTAACACCGCCCCGGCGCTTGGGAGAATCGCGGCATGGCGAAACGGCGTGAACGGTCGGCGGCCTGCCCGTGCGGCACCGGGCGGCCGTACGCGGACTGCTGCGCCCCGGTGCACCGGAGCGAGGTGACGGCGGCGACCGCGGAGGCGCTGATGCGGTCCCGGTTCAGCGCGTTCGCGCTCGGCGACGCCGCCTACCTGCGGCACAGCTGGCACTCGACCACCCGCCCGGCCCGGCTGGAGCTGGACCCGGGCACCCGCTGGACCCGGCTGGAGATCGTGGAGACCGGGCAGGGCGGGCTGTTCGACAGCGCCGGGACGGTCCGGTTCCGGGCGCACTACCGCGAGGGCAGCCGGGCGGGCGTGCTGGCCGAGCACAGCCGCTTCGCCCGGGAGGACGGCCGCTGGGTCTACCTGGACGCGTTGCCGGAGTGACGCGGCCCGGCGTGCCGGCTCCCACGACACGACGATCCGGCCTACACTGAGGGTCGGCGCCGTCCCGCGCCCCACCTCCTTTCCGGTGCCCACGCCACCGGCCCGCGGAGGCAAAGGGGGCCCCGAGCCCTCGGGACGCGACACCTCACCACCGCGCGGCAGCCGCACGGCACGGTCGCCGGAAGCGTGGGTTCCCCGACCGGGTCGTGACAGGGAGCGCGCGATGACCCGTCAGAGGTCCTTCAAGTCCCGGGTACGCACCCGGATGGACAAGACCGGCGAGAGCTACACCACCGCCCGCCGGCAGTTGCTCGGCAGAGCCGAAACCACGCCGGCCCCGACGGTCGCCCCCACCGGTGGGCGGACCCAGCAGGACCGCGTCTCCGACGCGCTGCTGCGCGAGCGGACCGGGCAGGAATGGCCCGGCTGGTTCGACCGGCTCGACGCGTGGGGCGCGGTCGACCGGAGCCACACCGAGATCGCCCGTTGGCTGGTCGACACCCACGGGGTGCCGGGCTGGTGGGCGCAGACGGTCACGGTCGGCTACGAGCAGGCACGAGGCCTGCGCGCACCGGGTCAGCGGCGGGGCGGCGGGTTCGAGGCCGGTGCCAGCCGGACCGTCGCCGTGCCGGTGCAGACGCTGTTCCAGGCGTTCGCCGACGAGGCGACCCGGCGGCGGTGGCTGCCCGGCGTCGAGGTGCGGGTGCGTACCGCCACGGCGCCGAAGACGTTCCGGGCGAACTGGGCGAGCGGTCCGAGCCGGATCGTCGTCGGGCTGACGCCGGTGGATGCGTCGAAGTCGCGGGTGGCCGTGCTGCACGAGAAGCTGGCCGACGCCGCCGAGGCGGCGCGGCTCAAGGCGTACTGGCGGGACCGGTTGGGCGCGCTCAAGGCGTTGCTGGAGCGGGAGGCGGCCCGATGACCGGCGCGACCTTCGTCAACCTCCCGGTACGCGACCTCGACGCCGCGGTGGCGTTCTTCGCCGCCCTCGGGTTCGTCCCGGCGCCCCGGCCGCCTGGTGCGCCGAGCGCGCAGCTCGGCTTCGGCGCCGCCACGCACCTGGTCCTGCATCTCCCGGCCGCCTTCACCGCGTTCGCCGGTGTCGACGTCTGCGACACCGCGACCTGCCGGGAGGTGATCGTGGGCCTCGCCGTGGATCGCCGCGAGCAGGTGGACGCGCTGGTGGAGCGCGCGGTCGACGCGGGCGGCAGCGCGCTCGGCCCGGGCCAGGATCTCGGCTACCTCTACATGCGGGGCTTCCGGGACCCCGACGGCCACCAGTGGTCGTTCCTGCACCGCACGGACTGATTCAGGCGGGCAGTCAGAGCGGGATCCCGCGTCCGGTAGGGGCGGGATCCCGCTTCTACCCGCGTGGTGCCGGCTGGACCAGCTCGCCGATGCGCGCGGGCAGTTGCGAGAGCGCGCGGTGGAACGCGACCGGCCCGATCACCCGGTGCAGGGCCTGCACCACGGCGCGGGCACCGCGCTCGGCGTCGGCCGGGCTGACGCCGGCCCGCTCGGCGATCCGGCGCAGGAACTCGTCGTACCCGAAGACCTCGGGATCCTCGACCCGGGCCCGGGCCAGCAGCGGACGAAGCTCGTGCGCGACGTGCGCGGACAGGTCGTCGGCCTCGCCGCCGCTGATGCGTTCGGCGAGCGTGCGCAGCGTCGCCTCGGTCAGCGCGCGGGCGGTCTCCATCGGCATGCCGGCGCGAGCGGACACCCGCGCGTAGAACTCCGGTTCGGCCATCGTCGGTCCTCCCGTCGCAACGGCAGCGTGGCTACCCGCGGCCGGCCTCGGCAAACACCCGCCGCACCGCCGGCCCCGGCAGGCGTCGCTCAGGCCAGGGCCCGCGCCGCCGAGACGATCGCGCCGACGCCGATGCCGGCCCGGTCGAGCTGCTGGGCGGAGGTGCCGGAGCCGGGCAGTCCGCGTACCGCCAGGTGGTTGACCCGGGCCGGTTCGCTCATGTCGGCCAGCGCCTCCAGCACGGCTGAGCCCAGCCCGCCCTCCGGGTAGTGGTCCTCGACCACGACGAGCCGCCCGCCGGTCTCCACGACGGCCTCGGCCAGGCGCCGCCGGTCCACCGGTTTGATCGAGTACAGGTCGATCACCCGGGCGTCGATGCCCTCGCGGGTCAGCTCGTCGGCGGCGGCGAGGCACAGGTGCACAGTCACGCCGGTGCCCAGCAGCGCCACGTCCCCGCCGCCGCGCACCATCCGGCTGCCGCCGATCGGGAACGGCTCGGCGTCGTCGTAGAGCACCGGGTACTTGCCGCGCGTGGTGCGCAGGTAGGTCACACCCGGGTGGTCGGGCATCTGGGCGACCAGGGCCCCGCAGGAGACCGCGTCGGCCGGGCAGAGCACCGTGGAGCCGGGCACCGCCCGCAGCGCGGCGATGTCCTCCAGCCCCATCTGGGACGGGCCGTCCGGGCCGATCTCCACCCCGGCGTGCGAGCCGACCAGCGCGATGTCGGCCCGGGAGACGCCCGCCATTCGGATGAAGTCGTACGCCCGGGACCAGAACGCGGCGAACGTCGCCGCGAACGGCCGGTAGCCGCGCACCGCGAGGCCCACCGCCGCGGCGGCGAGCTGCTGCTCGGCGATGAACATCTGGAAGAACCGATCCGGGTACGCGGTGGCGAAGCGCTCCGCCCGGGTGGAGTCGCTGACCTCGCCGTCGAGCGCGACCACGTCGGGCCGGGCGGCGCCGAGGGCGCGCAGCGCGTCGCCGTACGCGTCCCGGGTGGCGACCTTCGCGCCGCGGGAGTACCGGGGCAGCTCCGGCTGTCCGTGCTCGGCCGGGGCGGTGCGCGGCGCGGGCGGTGGCTTCGGTCCGGCGACCCGGATGCGCCGGGGGCCGCCGAGCCCGCGCACGGCACGCTCGGCCAGTTCCGGTTCGAACGGCTTGCCGTGCCAGGCCGGGTCGTTCTCCACCTCGGGTACGCCCTTGCCCTTGACCGTGCGGGCCAGCACCACGGTCGGCCCGGCGGCGTCGCGCGCCTGCCCGTACGCCTCGTCGATCGCGCCCGGGTCGTGGCCGTCGACCACGATCGCCCGGCAGCCGAACGCCTCCACCCGCCGCCGGTAGGTGTCCAGATCCCACTCCAGCTCGGTGGGGCCGCGCTGGCCGAACCGGTTGACGTCCACGATCGTGGTGAGGTTGCGCAGCCCGTAGTGGCCGGCCTTGTCCAGCGCCTCCCACACCGATCCCTCGGCGGTCTCGCTGTCGCCGCAGAGCACCCAGACGTGGGCGGGCGACCGGTCGAGGTACTGGGCGGCCAGCGCCACCCCGACGCCGACCGGCAGGCCCTGCCCGAGCGAGCCGGTGGCCACGTCCACCCAGGGCAGCACCGGTGTGGGGTGGCCCTGGAGACGCGACCCGGATCGCCGGTACGTCTCCAGCAGCTCCTGCTCGCTGATCGCGCCGGTGGCGCGGAACACCGCGTACAGCAGCGGGGAGGCGTGCCCCTTGGAGAAGATCAGATGGTCGTTGGCGGGGTTGTCCGGGTAGGACCAGTCGTAGCGCAGGTGCCGGGCGACCAGCACGGCGAGCAGGTCGGCGGCGGAGAGGCTGGACGTGGGGTGCCCGGAGCCGGCCATCGTGCTGCACCGGATCGCGTCCACCCGCAGCTGGGCGGCCAGCTCCGCCAGCCCGGTCAGTTCCTCGTCGCGCAGTGTGCGCTCTGCTTCCAACGTCACAGCGATCGTCTCCCGGGCTCGCCGACTTCCGGATCCACGCTAGCCGCGAACGCGACCATTGGTCCCTTTTCCGCCGATTAATGCCCGGCCGGTGGCCAGCCATAGCGCCACCAGCAGGTACGGCAGCACCGCGACCGCGAAGGCCGCCGGGTTGCCCACCGCGCCGGCGAGCAGCCCGTACCCGCCGTAGAAGGCGACGATGGTCAGGTCGGTGGCCATCCCGGCCAGCGACGTGACGGTGGCCCGGGCCGGCCCGGCGATCCGGGCCTGGAGCCGTACGTCGGCGAGCACGGTGGCCAGCTGGAACGCGGCGAACGCCGCCGCCAGCAGCAGGAAGCCCGCCGGGTGCCGCAGCAGCGCCCCGGCCGCCGTCGCCGCCGCCGCGAACACCAGCAGACCGGCGTACCCCCGGTGGGACAGCCGCTCGCCCAGCGGCGCGAGCAGCCCGCCCACTGTCATCCCGGCCCACACCAGCAGGAGCAGCAGCGGTACGCCCACCTCGGCCATGCCGGTGTCCGCGGCCAGCAGCCCGGTGTACTCGTCGAGCCCGCCCCAGATCGCGGTGACCGCCGCGACCAGCAGCACCGCGGCGCGGACGCGGCGGTCGGCCCGCACCTCGCACAGGCCCAGGCGCAGGCTGTCCAGCCAGCCGGGCTCCTCGTCACCCGGCCACTCCCCCGCCTCGTCACCCGCGCCCGGCGTCGGGTGGTCCGGGGACACCTGAGCCGCCGCCGGCACCCGGGGCAGCACCGGGAGCCCGTCCGGACCGGTCGTCGGCACGGGCCCGGCCGGCACGGCACTCGGGATCGGCCCGGCCGGCACGGCACTCGGAATCGGCCCGGCCGGGACGGCCGGCAGGGCTGCGGGCGGTCTGCGGTGCTCCGGGAAGCGGGCCGCGACAGCCGCCGCCAGCAGGCACGTCGCCACGCTCGCCGCGCCGACCGCGAGGTAGCCGCCGAGCGCGAACACCGGCCCGGCGAGCACCCCCGACCCGACCGCGCCCAGCACCTCGGCGGTGCGGGTCCGGCCGATCAGCCGGGCGTACCGGCCGGTCGCGCCGAGGCGTTCCAGCTCGGTGAAGACGAGCGCCTCCAGCGCGCCGGACCGCAGCGCGCCACCGGCGCCCCAGAGCAGGAAGCCCACGGCGAACGCCGGATACGACGGCAGCAGCACCCAGAGCGCGAACCCGCCGGCGGCCAGCAGCGGCGCCAGGCAGAGCAGCAGCCGGCGCGACACCGCGTCGGCCCACACGCCGGAGGGCACCTCCAGCACGATGCCGGCGGCCGCCCAGAGCACGAACAGCGAGGAGATCTGCCCGACCGACAGCCCGGTGTCGGCGAACAGCAGCACGTAGAGCGGGTAGAGCAGGACGAGGTCGGTGAGGAACGCGTACCCGTAGAGCGTCGCCGCCAGACGGCGGGTCGCGGGCACGCGGGCAGGAGCGACGAGCATGGAACCTTCCCACGGGACGTGACGGACACCGGTCGGAATGCACGGCGTCCGCGGCGGCCCGCGGCCTCGTCGCTCAGGAGGGCATCAACATCGCCAGGTCATGCCGGGATCCTATCCGCCACGAGGCGACCGGGTGGTCCCCGGAGGGCACGAATTCGGGGCGGGACCGTGCGGCCCCGCCCCGGTTCGTCGCTGCTGTTCGGGTCAGCGGCGGAACTTCTCCACGTCGGCCTGCGGAATGACCATGGTGGCCTCGCTGTCCGCGGCCTGCTCGGCGGTCGGCTGGCGCGGCGTGGTCGGCTGGGTGCGCTCGGAGTCCGGGTACGCCGGGATGTGCTGCGTCGCCTCCGCGCCCGCCTGCGGCGGCACCGGCTCGGTGGCGTCCGCGCCGGTGGCGGCCGGGGCCGGCTGGGTGCCCGGGTACGCGGGGACCGGCTGCGTGCGGTCCGCCTCGGCGTCGCGGCTCACCGGCTGGGTCAGCTCCGACTCCCCGTACGGGCCGTTGGCGGACAGGCGGGCCTCGACGTCGCGCCGGCCCGCCTGGTACGCGCGGGCGTGCGTGGCGATGGTGCGCGACTCCTCCTCGGCCCGGGTCAGCCAGTTCTCCCAGCGGCTCTGCATCGGCCGGACCAGCCCGCCGCCGACGCCGACGACCAGGATGCCGCCGACGGTGGCGAGCACCGCGATCAGCACTGGGGTGGTGACCGTGGTGGCGACGCCGATCTGGTTGAGCGCGGCGATGACCCCGAGGCCCAGGATGAACACCGAGGCGAGGTTCGCCAGCACCCGGCCGTACGAGAGGCCGCCGAGCGCGCTGGAGATGATGTCCTTCACGGCGCGGGCGATGGCCGCGGCGACCACCACGATGACGATCGCGACGAACGCCCGGGGCAGCCAGGCGATCACGCCGGCGATCAGGTCGGAAATGGGGTTCGGGCCCCAGATGCCGAACGCGAGCTGGAGCGTGACCAGCAGCACCCCGTAGTAGGCCAGCTTCGCGACGATGTCGCTGGCGTCGTACTTCGAGCGGGCCAGCGCGGTCTTGATCCCGCCGCGCTCGACGGCCCGGTCGAAGTGGACCCGCTCCAGCACCTTGTCGACGAGCTTCAGCACGGCCTTGGCGATCAGCCAGCCGACGACCAGGATCGCGACGAACGCGACCGCCTTGGGCAGGAACAGCATCACCGAACGGAACGCGTCGCCCACCGCGTCCCCGAAGTTGTCTGTCATCGAAGGGCCTCCACGTACGTGGTCCAGGGTTGTTCGGGTGGGGCTACCCGGACCCGCGCGCGGGGAAACGCGATCAGCCTCCGGGGCAGCGGTAGACGACCCGGGTGCTGGCCTGCGCCGTCGCCGGTTCGACGATGTTGACGGTGGCGATGCCGGTGGTCGTCCCGACCCCGGTGAACGTCCACTTGAGGGTGAGGGCCGCCGTCTGCTGCCCGCTGCCGACCCGTTCGCTGAGCACCGCGCCGGGCGGTGCGTCCGAGCGGAACCACTGGTAGCGGATCGTCCCGCCGCGCCCGTTGGTGTGCACCGTGGCCACCACGTCGACCGTCACGTCGCAGGCGACACCGGCCGGCCGGGGCACCGCGACGGTGACCCCCTCGACCTCCAGCGGGCGCAGCCGCTGCCACAGGTAGAGGCCGACCGCCAGCAGCAGCACCACGGTGAGCAGCGTGGACAGCACCGAGACGACGCGACGCCAGGCCGGACGCGGGCGGATCGGAGGCGCGGTGGGCCAGGGCGGCGCGGGCGGCGGCGTCGCCGGCACGCCCGGCCCGAAGCGCAGCTCGCCGCCGGGGGCCGACCCGCTGCTCACCGCCCGCGCGGGGCCGGTCCGATCCGGGTACGCCCCGGCGCCCGTCGCCGCCGTGCCGGTGGCGCGGCCCCGATGCGGTACGCCGGTGGGCTGCCAGGAGGCGATGGGCTGCCACGATGCGGTCGGTTCCGCGCCGGGGCGCAGGGGCGGTTCCGCGCTCGGACGCGGGTAGACGGTGGCCTGTCCGGTCGCACCTGCCGATGCCGGGCGCATCTGGACCGTCGCCTCGCCCGCCGGAGCCGGATGGAGGCTCACCGTCGGTTCGCCGGTCTGACCGTCAGGCGTCGCACGGAGGTGGACCGTCGCCTCGCCCGCCGAGCCGTCGCTGGCCGGGCTCAGACTCACCGTCTGCTCCCCCGCTCTGTTGTCCGGAGCCGCCGGGAGGTGAACGGTCACCTCACCTGTGTCGGCTGCCCGCCCGGGGCGCAGGTGCACGGTCGGCTCGGCATCCGGCGGTGTCGGCGTGGCCGAGGCGGCGAGGTCTGCGGTGTGGTCGTCCCCGCCGGGGATCGCCGTCAGGTGGACCGTGGGTTCGGCGGTGGGTGGCTGGTCGGCCGCCGCCCCGGGGAGGTGGACGGTGGACTCCGAACTGACGGTCGCCGCCGGGGTGTCGACGGCGAGCCGGACGGTCGCCTCCGCATGGTCGATCACGAGCGCCGTCGTCGGCTCCGCGCTCTCGGCAGTCGAGTCCGCCTGGTTGACGGCGAGCGACACCGTCGAGTCGGCGTCGGCTCCCGGCCGGACCAGGTGGACGGTGGGCTCCGCGGCGTCCGCGTCGCCGGTGACCGGCAGGGCACGGGTGGGCAGCGCCTCGGTGGGCTCGTCGGGGCGGGTCACGCCGACCGTCCCCGGGACGGGCTGCGGTGCGGGGCAGCGGGCACTGTCGTACTCCTAGCCGGGGGTGCAGGCGTGGTAGAGCGTCACGTACACCGGTGACGCCGAGGTGGTCGTGTTGCCGGCGGCGTCGGCGGCGGTGACCCGGATGGGGATGCGGGCGCTGCGCTTGGGCGTGGACAGCGGGCCGAGCGGGCCGGTGAACACGCCGCGCCCGGCGGCGGCCATCCGGATCGTGCCGGTGGCACCGTCGAGGGTGTAGCCGAACGTGACGGTGAGCGCGGCCGGGCCGCTGCGGTCGTCGATGACGGTGGCGGTGACGGTGCTGGTCTTGGCGCCGTAGGGGCAGCCCTTCGGGTCCAGCTCGCCCGGGTCCGCACGTACGCCGTCCACGACCGGTGCTGTCACGTCCGGTGGCGGCGGGCTGGTGCTGCGCGACGCGCTGGGGGCAGGCGTGCCGGTACGGGTCGGCGTCCCGGTCGGGTCGGGGCTGGCCGGCGGCGCGGGAGGTGGTGCGGCGGACGCGGTGGACGGGCTGGGCGTCGGCGACGGGCTCGGCGACTCGGCGCCGGTCGGGTCCGGTGTGGGTGCGCCGGTGATGGCGGGAGCGGCGCTCGCCGGGCCGGCCGATTCCGCGGCGGACGTGCCGCCGTGGGCGGCGTAGCGGTAACCGGCGCCTCCGGCCAGGACGGCGGCGACCAGCGCACCGGCGGCGAGCGCGGTACGGGTGCGCCCGCCGCGGAACCGTCCGCTCCGGCCGGTGGTGGTGCCCAGCGCGGTGTGGGCGACAGCCGTGCCGCCCTCGGCCCGGTCCGGGAACGGCCACAGCGCGGCGAGCAGCACCGCCCGCCGGGCCAGCTCGCGCAGCCCACGTTCCTCCCACTCCGGGCCGTAGCCGGTGCCGGCGACCCGTTCCAGCAGCTCCAGGAACGCCTCGGCGGACGGCGGACGCTCGTCGGGGCGTTTGGCCATGCCGTGTCGCAGCAGTTCGTGCACCGGCGGGGGTGCCGCCTCGGCGGGGATCGGCGCGCCGGCGTGCTGGTCGCGCAGGGAGAGCAGGTCCGGTCCCTGGTACGGGGGCCGGCCGGTGAGGCACTCGAAGAACGTGGCGGTGGCGGCGTACACGTCGCACGCCGGGGCGGCCGGGGCGCCGGTCCACTGTTCGGGGGCCATGTAGCGGGGCGTGCCGGACACGGTGGTGTCGGAGCCCTGGCCGATCGGCATGGCGATGCCGAAGTCGGCGAGCTTGCTCAGCCCGGTGCCGGTGACCAGCACGTTCTCCGGTTTGTAGTCGCGGTGCACGACTCCGTGGGCGTGTGCGGCGGCCAGGCCCGCGAGTGAGCCCTTGAGGACGCAGAGCGCCGCCTCGGGCGTGGTCGGACCGTGTTCCCGCAGCATCTGGCGCAGGGAGACGCCGTCGACCAGTTCCATCACGATGGCCGCACCGTGCGGGCTCTCCACGTACTCGTAGAGGCGGCTGACGTGCGGGTCGTCGATCTCGCCGAGCAGCCGGGCCTCGGTCCGGAACGCGGTCCGGAACGCCGAGTCCTCGCCCAGGTCGCGGACCAGGTACTTGATCGCGACCGGGGTGCCGGTCGCGTCGTGGACGGCGAGCACGACGCTGCCCGACGCGCCGGCGCCGAGCCGGCGGACCGGCGTGTATCCGGACAGTTCCCAGCCGCTCATGCGACAGACTCCACGGCGTCCCACGGGCGGCTCTCGGACGCCGCCTCGCTCGTCATTCTCATCGTCGCGCAGCCGCCGGCCATCGCCGCAACGGCTGCTTCCGGACGCCGGTCGGCGCCCTGTCGGCCGCGCGGCGCCTCACCGCGCGGCAGGTGGTCGGTATCGGACACCCCGTCACGAGTACCAGACCCCGGCAACCGCGGTCAGAAGCGGCGGGGTGCGGGGATGCCTGCCGGTGGGGGGTTGCGGAGCAGCCAGAGGGGGTTGCTCGCGCCGACGATCTCGCCGTCGCGGTCGCGGACCTGGGTGCGCACGTACGTGCCGGCGCCGACGCGCACCGGCAGGTCGTACCAGCCCTGCCGCAACTGCCGCCAGGGGATCTGCCCGACCCGGACCGCCGGTGTCGGGTCCGCGACACCGGCCCGGTCGACCTCGCCGGTGACCGTCTCCAGCGTGGCCCCGGCCGGCAGGTCGGTGGCGCACAGCCGCACCGTGACGGTGTCCTCGGCGAGCACGGCGAGCGCGCCCATGGCGCTGCGGCCACCCAGTTCCAGGTCCAGCGCGCCCCGGTAGCCGGTCAGGTCGGCGAACCACGCCTGCCCGGCGCGCAGCGCCGCGACCAGGTCGTCAACGCCGGTCGAGGACGCCCACACCGACGTGACGTTCCGGTCCCGGCCGGCCCGCCAGTCGGTGCCGTCGTGGTCGTCGGTGACCCCGACGGCGGTGAGCGGGATCGCGTTACGGGCCGCCACGTCGTACGCCCAGAGGTGGTCCTCGACCGGTCGGCGTCCGATCTCGATCAGGTCGACGCCGAGCGCGTCGCGGCTCACCAGCAGGCGGGCCAGTGATTCGCGGCGCTCCACGTCCAGCGGGTGGTTCCAGCACACCACCCCGCCGTGCGCGTGCAGGAACTCCACCATCGCCTCGGTGGCATCGACGTCGTTGTCCCGGTACGGCGGGGACGGGAAGCGCGGCAGTGTGCCGTCGCCGCCGAACCAGTTGAGGTGCCGCACCATCGACACCTCGTACGCGCGGTGGTGGGTGACGCCTGCGTACGCGCCGTCGTAGCCGCGCAGCACCTCGGCGCGCAACTCCTCGCCCGCCTGGCCGGCGCGGCGGGCGCGGTCGAAGACGAGCCGGTCCACCAGGTACGCGCCGCGCCCGCCGCGGGCCGCGGTCACGCCGAGGCGCAGCCCGCGCAGCGAGTTGTCCCCGGCGACGATGCCGGGCCAGAGCCGCCGCACGTCGGCGAGCAGGTCGAAGGTGTGCCGCCGCCAGGCACCCGCCGGGGCAGGCGTCTCGACGGTGCCGTGCCGGCCGTCCACTGTGTGCCGGACCGTGTCCACGCCGCCGAGGCGGTAGCGCAGCACGAGCTGCCCGGCGGGCCGGTCGGGTCCGGCCGGGTGGTGCGAAAGCGCCACCTCCACGGTGAGCGTGGCGTCCCGCCCTGCCGCTTCGGGGCGTACGTCGAGGTGCAGCGTCGTGTCGGAGATGTTGGCGGTGTGCGTCCAGTTCCACGCCTTGCCCGCGTACCAGAGGGTGCCGGAACCGGCGGCGGTGAGGCGCAGCGCGCGGCCCGGCCCGTCGGGGGCGTCCGGCGCGTCCACGAAGTCGGCGCCCGAGGCGGACAGCCGTCCCTCGGTGGCCGGCTGCCAGGTCCAGGCCAGGCCGCCCTCGCGTTCCTCCGGGCCGTCGAAGTGGACGACCCGGCGGTGGTCGTGGGCGGCGACCCGGAAGTCGTGGTCGGTCCACCAGAGCACGTCGACGCCGTTGCGGCGGGCCTGGTCGAGATGGGCGGCGTAGCTGGCTACGCCCTCGCTGAAGGAGGCGTGCAGATGCATCGCCATGCTGACCGGCCGCCGGCCGCGCGGCGGGGGCGGCGGCCGTTCGTTCGTGGCGGCCAGCCCGACCGGCACGCCGATCCCGGCGACCGCCAGCCCGCCCGCGGCCACGAGCACACTGCGCCGGTCCAGCCGCCCGCGACCCGCCATGCCACTCCCCCCGTTCCGCCCCGGCCAGCGTACGGGTGGACGGCCGGCACGGGGGCACCGCCACCCGGGCGGCTGGGCGGACGCCCGCCCAGCCGCCGGATCAGTGCCGGTCAGGCTGAGCGACGGCACCGGTCCGGGCGGCCACGGCGGACAGCGGACGACCATGACCCGTCCCGGTCAGCGGACGTGAGATCGCCTGCTCCGGCGGCGGGCGCGGTCGGCTCACCGGCCGGCGATCGTCGCTTTTGTCCTCTGGCGCACCACCCGAGGTTGGCAATATTCTCCAACACGCGCTCATTCGTTGCAGTTCCTTTACATCGCCCGGCACCGGTCGGGCCATCGAGGAGGCGAGATGCACTTCGACCACCCCGAGCTGGACCGCCGTACGCTGCTGCGGGCCGGCCTCGGCGCCGCCGCGGTCGC
This sequence comes from Micromonospora sp. WMMB482, assembly GCF_019038635.1. Classification (NCBI taxonomy): domain Bacteria; kingdom Bacillati; phylum Actinomycetota; class Actinomycetes; order Micromonosporales; family Micromonosporaceae; genus Micromonospora; species Micromonospora sp. WMMB482. Next base: position 5,736,739 of record NZ_JAHOPD010000020.1, read on the forward strand.
GGTCGTCGGCAGCGAGCTCGCCCGGCCGGCCGCCGCGCAGGCCGCGCCGGGCACGGACCTCGACTGGATCATCAGCTGCGACGAGTGGGCCGCCCGCCCACCGGCCGACCCGCTGTCGGTGAGCGCGATCCCGACCAACAAGATCATCGTGCACCACATGGCGTTCCCGAACGTCACCGACTACTCCGAGGAGCACGCCAAGCAGCTCGCCCGCGACTGCCAGGACCTGCACATGGACGGCAACGGCTGGTCCGACACCGGGCAGCACTTCACGGTGAGCCGCGGCGGGCACGTCCTGGAGGGGCGGCACGGCAGCCTGGACCGGCTGCGCGCCGGCGACCGGCAGATGATCGCCGCGCACTGCCCGGGCGAGAACGGGCGGGCCATCGGCATCGAGAACGAGGGCACCTACGTCATCGAGACGCCGCCGGAGGAGCTGCTGGACTCCCTCGTCCGGCTGTGCACCGCGATCTGCCGGCAGTACGGTCTGCACGCGCACGACATCTTCGGCCACTGGGACTTCCGCGCCACACTCTGCCCGGGCGCGATGTTCTACCGGGAGTTCCCGGCGCTGCGCCGGGCCGTGTTCAAGAAGCTCGGCACGAAGCTGGGCGACGTGCCGGCCCGCCGCTGGCCGGACATCTGGCGCTTCGTCGGCGGCCCGGTGGTCCAGGTCGCGCAGTACCTGCTCACGTTCCGCGGCTACACCGTGCCGGTGAACGGCGTGTTCGACGCGGCCACGGTCGCGGCGGTGCAGGACTGGCAGGCGCGCAACGGCATCCCGGTCGACGTCGACGCCACGCTCACGGCGCCCACCTGGGAGACCCTGGCCCCGGAGCTGGACCAGAAGTCGTCGGGCGTCCCGGTGGCCGCCGCGCAGTTCATGCTCGCCTCCAAGGGCTACGCCGAGGTCACCCCGACCGGGGAGTACGACCACGTCACCCGCACGGCGGTGAAGGACCTCCAGCGCCTGCACGGACTACCGCCCACCGGCAAGATCAGCACCACCACCTGGTGCGCACTGGTGGGGGGTGTGGTGCGCCAGTCGTTCCACAAGCACTGACGGCGCACCGGCGGGGAGAGCGGTGGGGGTGGCAACGGCGCCACCCCCACCTCGTCGTTGCGGGGTGGAACGCGACGAAACGTCGGCATTGACGACTGGTGAATGACGGCTATCCCGGACGGCGGTGGTGCGCCGATCATTGCCCGGAGATAGATATGAGTCATTCTCACCTCCGGGCAGGACGCCCGGGCGCGGAGGCCGAGACGCCGTCAGCCGGGCGTACCGAACGGCCCTACTCCGCGTCCCCGGAGGATCGCCATGCCACGACCCGCCATCCGCGCCCGTCTCGCGGCGCTCACCGCCGCCGCCCTCACCGCGAGCGTCCTGACGGTCACTCCGCCGTCACCGGCGCTCGCCGCCACCACGTTCACCCCCGACGACTACTGCCTCGGCCAGTGCGCCGACATCCTGCCCCCCGGGCAGAACGGCAACGCCACACTCGTCGCCATCCTCGCCCACCAGGCGCTCGGCACCCGCCCGGCGCACTCCAGCGACCAGCTCGACGAGTACGCCAACCTGGTCTACAACTATGCCGGTCTGACCGACGAGCAGATCGCCCACTTCTACAACGACGCCTCGTTCGGCGTCCCCGACGCGCAGGTCGAGAGCAGGATCTCGCCGCGCTCGGACGTCACCATCGTGCGGGACAGGGCCACCGGTGTCCCGCACGTCACCGGCACCACCCGCGCCGGCACCATGTTCGGCGCCGGGTACGCCGGAGCCCAGGACCGGCTCTGGGTGATGGACCTGCTGCGGCACGCCGGACGCGGCACGCTCACCTCGTTCGCGGGCGGCGCGCCGGGCAACCGGGAGCTGGAGCAGAGCATCTGGGCCAACTCGCCGTACTCCGAGGCCGACCTCCAGGCCCAGGTGGACGCGCTGCGTCTCAAGGGCACCCGGGGCCAGCAGCTCTACACCGACGTCGTCGACTACATCGCCGGCATCAACGCCTACATCGACAAGTCGATCGCCGACGACAACTACCCCGGCGAGTACGTCCTCACCGGCGCCGGCAAGCCCAAGCACTTCACCATGACCGACCTGATCGCCACCGCCGGCGTCATCGGCGGGCTGTTCGGCGGAGGCGGCGGCAGCGAGATGCAGTCCGCGCTGGTCCGGGTCGCCGCCCGGGCCAAGTACGGCCCGACCGAGGGCGACCGGGTCTGGACGGCGTTCCGCTCGCAGAACGACCCGGAGACCGTGCTGACGCTGCACGACGGGCAGAGCTTCCCGTACGGCGCGACGCCACCCGGCGCCACCAGTGCGGTGCTGCCCGACGCCGGCACCGTGGTCGCCGAGCCGCTGGCGTACGACGCCACCGGCGGGGCCGCCGCCCGTACCGGCAGCAGCGCTGCCACCAAGGACCTGCTCGGCGGGCTGTCGAACCTGCGCGCGCACGGCATGTCGAACGCGGTCGTGGTCTCCGGCCGGCACACCACCAGCGGCAACCCGGTGGCCGTGTTCGGCCCGCAGACCGGCTACTTCGCGCCGCAACTGCTCATGCTCCAGGAACTCCAGGGGCCGGGGATCAGCGCCCGCGGCGCCGCGTTCGCCGGGCTGAACCTCTACGTGCTGCTCGGCCGCGGCCAGGACTACGCGTGGAGCGCCACCTCCGCCAACCAGGACCTGACCGACACGTACGCGGTGCCGCTGTGCACCACCGACGGCAGCGCGCCGACGCTGCGCTCCAACCGCTACCTGTACCGTGGCCAGTGCGTCGCCATGGAGGTGCTGGAGAAGCGCAACTCCTGGTCGCCGACGCTCGCCGACTCCACTCCGGCCGGCGCGTACACGCTGCGCTCGCTGCGCACCAAGTACGGGCTGGTGGCCTACCGGGGGCTGGTGAACGGGCAGCCCACCGCGTTCACCAAGCTGCGCTCCACCTACCGGCACGAGGCCGACTCGGCGATCGGCTTCCAGGCGTACAACGACCCGGCGGCGATGGGCAGCGCGGCGGCGTTCCAGGCGTCCGCGGCCGGCGTCGGGTACGCGTTCAACTGGTTCTACGTCAACTCGACCGAGGCGGCGTACTACAACTCCGGCTCCAACCCGGTCCGCCCGTCCGGGCTCGACCCGAACCTGCCGGCGAAGGCGGAGCCGGCGTACGAGTGGGCCGGCTGGAACCCGGACACCAACGACGCCACGTACGCCCCGGCGTCGGCCCACCCGCAGTCGGTCAACCAGGACTACTACGTCAGCTGGAACAACAAGCAGGCGCGCGACTTCAGCGCGGCCGACGGCAACTTCAGCTACGGCGCTGTGCACCGGGGCCAGCTGCTCGACGGCCCGGTGAAGGCCGCGATCGCCCAGCGCAAGGTCGGCCGCGCCGACATCGTCCGGATCACCGCCGAGGCGGCCGTGACCGACCTGCGCGGGCAGCAGGTACTCGGCGAACTGCTGCGGGTGCTCGACAGCACGCCGGTCACCGACCCGGCGCTCGCCGCCGCGGTGGCCAAGCTGCGGGCCTGGCAGCAGGCCGGGTCGCGGCGGGTGGAGACGTCGCCCGGCTCGAAGGTCTACCAGCACGCCGAGGCCATCCGGATCTTCGACGCCTGGTGGCCGCTGCTGGCCTCGGCGCAGTTCCGCCCCGGGCTCGGCCCCGACCTGTACGCCGCGCTCGTCGACGCGCTCGACGTCAACGAGGCGCCCTCGGGCGGCCAGAACGGCGCCCGCGACGGCACCGTGAGCTGGGCGTCGCAGGGGCAGGCGCACAAGGGCTCGTCGTTCCAGCACGGCTGGTGGGGCTACGTCGACAAGGATCTGCGGGCCGTGCTCGGCGACCCGGTGGCCGGCGGGCTCGGGCGCACGTACTGCGGCAACGGCAACCTGGGCGCGTGCCGGCAGGCGCTGCTCGACACGCTCGGCCAGGCCGCGACGGCGCCCGCGACCACCGTCTACCCGGGCGACTCGTCCTGCGGGGCCGGTGACCAGTGGTGCGCCGACTCGATCGCCCAGTCCGGGCTCGGCGGCATCACCCATCCGCTGATCGCCTGGCAGAACCGGCCCACCTACCAGCAGGTCGTCTCGTTCCCGGCACGCCGGGGCGACACCGTGACCAACCTGGCGCAGGGCCGTACCGCGACCGCGTCCAGCACCCAGTTCCTGACCAGCCTCACCCCGGCCAAGGCGGTCGACGGCAGTCTCGGCACCCGGTGGGCCAGCAGCTACAACAACAACCAGTGGCTGCGGGTGGACCTCGGTTCGGCCCGGACGATCAGCCGAGCGGTGCTGCGGTGGGAGGCCGCCTACGCCACCGGCTACCGGATCGAGGTCTCCGGTGACGGCAACTCCTGGCAGCCGGTGTTCAGCACCACCACCGGCAACGGCGGCGTCGACAACGTGACGTTCGCCCCGGTCAGCGCCCGCTACGTGCGGATGTACGGCGTCACCCGGGCCACCTCGTACGGCTTCTCGCTCTACGAGTTCGAGGTCTACGGACGGTGACCACAGGCGGCCGGCCGGCGGGATGCTCCCGCCGGCCGGTCGCCTGTCCGGGCAGGTCAGCCACGCTGATTAGAACACCTGTGCGATGATGGCGGGGTGTCGAGCGAGGCCACCATCCTGCACGCCGACCTGGACGCGTTCTACGCCTCGGTCGAGCAGCGCGACGACCCCCGGCTGCGCGGCCGGCCGGTGATCGTCGGCGGCGGAGTGGTGCTCTCGTGCAGCTACGAGGCCAAGGCCCGGGGCGTGCGCAGCGCGATGGGCGGCCGGCAGGCGCGGCGGCTCTGCCCGGACGCGCTGGTGGTGCCGCCCCGGATGGCCGCCTACACGGCCGCCAGCCGGGCGGTGTTCGAAATCTTCCGGCACACCACCCCGCTGGTCGAAGGGCTGAGCATCGACGAGGCGTTCCTCGACGTGGGCGGGCTGCGGCGGCTCGCCGGAGCGCCGCCCGGCGTCGCGGCCGCGCTGCGGGAGCGGGTACGCCGCGAGGTCGGACTGCCGATCACCGTCGGCGTGGCCCGGACGAAGTTCCTCGCGAAGGTCGCAAGCGGGGTGGCCAAGCCGGACGGGCTGCTGGTGGTGGAGCCGGAACGGGAACTGGCGTTCCTGCACCCGCTGCCCGTCGAACGGCTGTGGGGCGTCGGCCCGGTCACCGCCGCCCGGCTGCGCGAACGCGGCATCCGTACCGTCGGGCAGGTGGCCCGGCTCGACGAGCCGGCGCTGGTGTCGCTGCTCGGCGCGGGCGCCGGGCGGCACCTGCACGCCCTCGCGCACAACCGCGACCCCCGGGCGGTGCAGGCGGGCCGCCGCCGATCCTCGATGGGCGCACAGCACGCGCTGGGGCGCGGGCCGCACTCCCCCGCCGACCTGGACGCGGTGCTGGCCGGGCTGGTCGACCGGGTCACCGGGCGGATGCGCGCCGCCCGGCGCACCGGCCGCACGGTGACGCTGCGGCTGCGCTTCGCCGACTACACCCGGGCCACCCGGTCGCACACGCTCGACGAGCCGACCGCGCAGACCGGGCCGCTGCGGGCCGCCGCCCGGGACCTGCTGCGCGCCGCGCTGCCGCAGATCGCGGACCGGGGCGTCACGCTGCTCGGCGTGTCGGTGGGCAACCTCGGCAGCGGGCACACCCAGCTCGCCCTGCCGTTCACCGCCGAACCCGGCCCGGCGCTGGACGCCGCCGTCGACGCGGTACGGGACCGCTTCGGCTCGCGGGCGCTGACGCGCGGCGTGCTGCTCGGCCGCGACCCGGGCGTCGAGATGCCCCGGCTGCCGGACTGACCGGCCGGCCTCCTCCCCCGGTAGGAGACGACCTCCGACCCGCGGCCACGGGTGCGGCCTGCGGGCGGGCGCGACCGGTCCGGCCCGTCGCGAGCATCTACAGGCATGACTACCCTGCGGAACCGGGCGGCCGGATGGCACCGCCCCCTGATGCTCCTCGTGTCCGCGATGGCGGTGCTCACCGTCGTCGCCGCGGTCGGCGCCGTGGCCGACCCGCGCGTGCTCACCGGCGCGCCCATCTGGCTCAAGCCGCTGAAGTTCGCGATCTCGTTCGTCCTCTACGGCGTCACGCTGGCCTGGATGCTGTCCCTGCTGCCCCGCCGCAGCCGGGCGGCCGAGCGGGCGGCCACCGTGATCGTGGCCGTGTCCGTGGTGGAGATGGCCGTCATCGTGGGTCAGGTGCTCCGCGGCACCACCAGCCACTTCAACGGCACCACCACGCTGGACGCGAGGCTGTTCGACGTCATGGGCGTGGCGATCACCGTGCTGTTCGCGGCCCAGTTCGTGCTGGCGGTCGTGCTGGCCCGCCGGTCGCTTCCGGACCGGGCCGGCGGATACGCGGTGCGGCTCGGTCTCGCCGTGTCCCTGCTCGGCATGCTCGTCGCGTTCCCGATGGTGGCGCAGCGCCCGGCCGGCGCACCCGCCGGGATCAGCGGCGCGCACAGCGTCGGCGTGCCCGACGGCGGCCCGGGGCTGCCGCTGCTCGGCTGGAGCACCACCGGCGGCGACCTGCGCGTCGGGCACTTCGTCGGGATGCACGCGTTGCAGGCGCTGCCGTTGCTGGCGATCCTGCTCGACCGGTTCCTCGGCGCACGCCTGGACGAGCTGACCCGGGCCCGGCTGGTGGTCGTCGGCGGGGTCGCGTACGCCGGACTGACGCTGCTGGTGACCGGGCAGGCGCTGCGCGGGCAGCCGCTGCTCGCGCCGGACGCGCTCACGCTCGCCGCCGCGGGGGTGCTGGTGGTGGCCACCGCGGCGGCCACCACGCTGGTGCTGGCCCGCCGGGCCCGGCGTACCGGTGTGGTGCTGGTCGGATGAGCGCCATGGGCCTCGGCCGGCTCGGCCCGGCGGTCCATACCGGACCGCCGGTCGGGTGGCGGCGGCCGGTGAACACGGTGGCCCCCGGTCGCAGCGGTTGCCTAGGCTGACGCGGTGAGGTGGGTCGGCCGGCTGTTCGACGCGCGCGACACATTCGCGCGGATCCTGCTGCTGGACCTCAGCGGCATCGGCTACCTGGTCTTCGGCGCGCACGGCGGCCCGGCCGCCACCGGCGCGCAGTGGGCGCTGGCGGTCCCGGCGTTCCTGCTGGCGCTGCTGTGCCACCGCCGGCCGCTGGTGAACCTGCTGCTCCAGTCGTCCCTGCTGGTCGCCGCGCTCGTCCTGGTCGACGACGAGACGATCAACCAGGTCGGTGCGAGCTGGGCGCTGCTGGAGCTGACCATGCGGGCCACCCGGCCCCGCACGATCTGGCTGGGCGCCGGGCTGCTCGCCGCCGTCGACCTGACCGGCCTGATCGGGCTACCGGTCCGTACCGCGCTCACCGGCCTGTTCGGGCTGGCCGTCACCGTCGGCCTGCCGCTGCTGCTCGGGCTGGTCGTGCGGACCACCCGGGAACTGGGGCGGCAGGCCCAGGAGCGGGCCGAGGCGGAACGGCGCCGGCACGAGTCGGAGAACCGGGCGGCCCGTGCCGACGAGCGCGGCGCCATCGCCCGGGAACTGCACGACGTGCTCGCGCACCACGTCGCGTCGATGGTGCTGCGGGTCGGCGTGGCCCGGCACGTCCTGCCGGACCTGGATCCCCGGGTCGGCGAGGTGTTCGACGACGTGCACGCCACCGGCACGGCCGCGCTGACCGACCTGCGGCGGCTGGTGGCGGTGCTACGCGACCCGGACGGCGTACGCGGCGACGCCGCCCTGACCGCGATCGATCCGTCGGCGCTGCCGGCTGCGCTCGGCGCGGCGGTCGACCGGGCCCGGCAGGCGGGCGTCGTGGTGGAGGCCGACATCGACCCCGCGGTCGGCACGCTCGACGCGGTACGCGGCCAGGCGGTGCTGCGACTGACCCAGGAGGCGTTGACGAACGTGGCGAAACACGCGGGCGCGGCGGCCCGGGCGCGGCTGACCGTGTCGGTCGAGGACGGCGCGGTGCACTGGGCGGTGACCGACGACGGGCGGGGCGCCGCGCCGGCCGGGGTGCCCTCCGGCGGCGGGCACGGCATCGTCGGGATGCGGGAACGGGTCGAGGTGCTCGGCGGGCGGCTGGAGGCCGGGCCCACCGGGTCCGGCTGGCGGGTCCGGACCGTGCTGCCCGCGGCCGGGCCCGCCCGCCACACGCCCCGGCCCCGCGCCGGTACGCCGGAGCCGACGTGATCCGGGTGCTGCTGGTCGACGACCAGCACCTCATCCGGGCCGGTCTGCGGATGCTCTGCGACGCCCAGCCCGACCTCGAGGTCGTCGGCGAGGCCGACAACGGCCGGGACGCGGTCGCCCTCGCAGCCCGGCTACGCCCCGACGTGGTGGTGATGGACCTGCGGATGCCCGGCGTCGACGGGATCACCGCGACCAGCCGGATCCTCGCCGACCGGCCGGCCACCCGGATCATGGTGCTCACCACGTTCGGCGACGACGACCACCTCTATCCCGCGCTGACCGCGGGCGCCTGCGGGTTCCTGCTCAAGGACGCGCCACCGGCCGACCTGCTCGACGGCGTCCGTCGTGCCGCCGCCGGGGACAGCCCGTTCAGTCCGGACGTCCTGCGCCGGCTGGTCGAACGCGCGGTGCACGCCCGCGCCGGCGCGCCACGGCGTACGGCCGACCTGACCGCCCGCGAGCGGGACGTGCTGGACCTGGTCGCCGACGGGCTGTCGAACACCGAGATCGCCGACCGCCTGCACATCGGGGTGACCACTGTGAAGACGCACATCACCAGCCTGATGACCAAGACCGGCAGCGCCAACCGGGTACGCCTGGCACTGTGGGCGCGCGGCGGCTGACCGGGTCACTCCTCGATCGCGCCGCCCACCGCCCGCAGGTGCGCCCGGAACGTCAGCGCCGGATCCGCCTCCCGGGCCGCCAGGTACGCGCCGAACCCGACCTGCGCGCGCAGCGACTCCCCGGCCCGGATCCGGCCGGCCTGCCGCCGCTCGGTGTCCCGGATCGACTCGGCCAGGTCGAACAGCTCCCCGGCCCGGTCGGCGGGCACGAACAGCACGCCGTCGTCGTCGGCCAGCGCCAGATCCCGCGGGCCGACGGTGAGTGGTCCGACCCGGGCGTGCTCCAGCGCCCCGGCCGGGCGCGGGTCCAGTTCCAGCGGCCCGCTCGGAGTGGCGCCGAGGCTGAACACGGGCAGCCCGACCGCGACCAGGTCGGCGGTGTCGCGGTGCGCGCCCCACACCACCAGTCCGGCCAGGCCGGCGGCCCGCGCCTCCAGCACCACCAGGTCGCCGACGCAGGCCCGGTCGGTGCGCCCGCCGTCGTCGACGACGAGCACGTCCCCCTCGGTGGCCCGCTCGATCGCCTCCAGGAAGACGTCCACGCTGCCGGCGTGCCGGGCCGGACGGACCCGGCCGGCCAGGCGCCGCCCGGGCAGCACCGGGACGACGGCGGCTGGGGCGCAGCGGACGGGGACGCCGGCGCGCAGGCAGGCGTCGGCGACGTGGGCGGTGGTCAGCGCGGCGAAACGCGCGGCCGGCGCGTCCTGGCGGATGTCCATGCGCCGACGCTAACCAGCCGGCCCGGCCCGGGCAGGTGCCAGTTGACGCCCGGTGGCCTGCGGCGAGCCGCCGGGCCGGACGGCGGCGGGCGGCCGGGCCGGGTCAGGCGACGCGGGTCGGCGGGCGGAACATGCCCCGCGCGCCCTGCCCGGCGGTGCGGCGCGGGACCGGCCGGCTCATCCGGGCCCGGACCGGTGGGCGCGCCTCCGCCTCCCCCGCCCCGGCGGCCCGGCGCACGGTGCTGTTGGCGTCCTCGGGCCGGCAGCCGGTGGCCCGCAGCAGCTCACTCTGCCCGGTCCGCAGGTCGCTGATCATCGCCTCGCCGAAGGCGCGCACCCCCTGCGACCACGCGCGCCCGGCCAGCTCGGCGCTCTGCCGGACCAGCTCCCGGGTGCGGCCCAGGTCCTCCCCGGACTTGCAGGCCCGCTTCAGCTCCCGCACCGCGTCCCCGAGGCGGGTCACCGCGTCGGGCAGCGCGGGCGGAATCGGCTCGTCGTACTGCAACGCGGTGGCGGAGCGACGGGCGATCGAGCGGGCGTACAGGACCAGCCGTTCGAGGTGCTGCGTCGCGTCGGCGTACCTGTGGAACCGGGCCCGGCGGTGCCAGCGGGCCGGCGCGATCGTGACCACCTCCTCGGCCCCGCTGAGCGCGTCGTTGAGCCGCCCGATGTCCGGTTCGAGCCCGCGCAGATCCTCCAGGGCGCGCTGGGCCGCGTCGGCGTCCCGCCGGGTCAGCGCACGGGCGACGGCGTCGAGCTGCTCGGTGAGCCGGGCGACCACCGGTGCCACCGCCCGGTCCAGCACGCGGATCGGGTTGATCGGCAGCAGCAGCGCCACCACGAACAGACCGACCAGGCCGCCGACCAGCGCGTCGAAGATGCGGGGCAGCTCCAGGCCGGGCTGCACCGGCGCGAGCGTGGCGATCAGCACCGCCGTACCGCCGGCCTGGCCGACGAGCGCGCCGCCGCGCCCGGCCACCAGCAACGCGGTGGCGATGGCGAGCGTCACCACCAGGCCGGTCTGCCAGGATCCGCTGCCGAGCAGCGCGCGCAGCAGGTCACCGACCACGATGCCCAGGCCGACGCCGACGAGCAGCTCGAACGTGCGGCGCGCGCGCTGGCCGATGGCGGTGGCGATGGTGCCGACCGCGGCGGCGGGGGCGAAGACGTGTGCGCCGGAGCCGAGCAGCTCGTCGGCGAGCAGTGCGGCGAGCGCCGCGGCCAGCCCCGCCTGCGCGGAGATCACCACGGTGATCTCCAGTTGGCGCAGCCGGTTCCGGCCGGCCGCGCCGCCCTCGGCGCGGGCCCGGGAGAGCGCGAGACCGCCCCGCTCGGCCGCCCGGTCCAGGGGCGAGCGGACGGTGTCGGCGCGACGGTCGGTCATGACGGCGGTTACCCGGCTCCGGGCCGATGAATCGTGCCCCGCGCCGTGCCGGGTCGGCGGCGCCTCGGGCTCGCGGCCCGTTTGCGGAGGTCGAGCGTGGGAATCCCGCAATCCCGGCGGAGGAAGGCGGCGAGATGGACCAGGATCAGTTCATCGACGCGGTGGCCCAGCGGTGCGGCGCGTCCGTGGAGCAGGCCACCGCGATCACCCGGGCGACGTTGACCACGCTGGCCGAGCGGATCGACGGCGGGGAGGCGCGCGACCTCGCCGACCGGCTGCCGGAGGCGCTGCGGGCGTACGCGTTCGGCCCGGCCGAGGACGCCGAGCCGTTCGGGCTCGACGTGTTCGTGGAGCGGGTGAGCGGACGCGCCGACGTCGACGTGGACGCCGCCCGGGACGGGATCACGGCCGTGTTCGACGTGCTGCGCGACGCGGTCGACCCGGCCGCCTACGCCCAGGTCGTCGGTCAGCTCCCGGCCGAGTACGGCGACGTGGCCGACCAGATCGCGCCGTACGTGCGGCGCACGGCGTGACGGGGACGCGATGAGCGAGGACGCGCTGCGCCGCCCGCCCGAGGCCGACGCGCAGGAGCAGCGGCAGGACGAGACGCTCGTCGGGCCGCCCGAGACGGTCGGCACGGCGGTGCCCGAGGCGAGCGAGGCGGACCTGGCCGAGCAGGGCGTGCTGCGCCCGCCGAGCGACCGGGCGGGCCTGGGCGAGTCGGTGCGTGACGACCTGACCGCCGCCGACGCGGTGGAGCAGAACACGGAGATCCCGCTGCCCGACGAGGAGCACTGGGCCTGACCGGTCAGTGATCCGGGCTGCCGGCGGGGGCCATCAGCCGCAACGCGTTCGGGTCCAGGCCGATGCGGACCGGCGTCCGCCCGTACGGCTCGCCGTCGACCTCGATGCGGGCCGACCGGTCGGTGTCCAGCCACAGCTGGCGTACCGCCAGGAACGGCTCGTCGCCGAGGGTGCGGCGGTGGCCGGCCGCCGCGTTGCGCGCCGTCTCGCGCAGCAGCCCGCGCCGGGTCGGCCCACCCACCGGGTACGCGACCAGCAGCCGGTCGTCGGCGGTGGCGTCGGCGGTGATGGGCCGGCCGGCGTGGAAGCCGCCGTTGGCCACGTACACCTGATGCGTGGTGAACGTGTGCTCGCGGCCCTCGGCGCGGACCGTGACGGCCAGCGGCCGGTGCCGGGCCAGCAGCCCCAGCCCGGTCAGCGGGTACGCGAGCCGCCCGACGACCCGCTTCAGCCCGGGCGGCGCGGCCTGCATGATGTCGGCGGACAGGCCGACCCCGACGTGGTTGGTGAACCGGGTGTCGCCGATCAGGCCCAGGTCGACGTCGATCACCTTGCCGCCGGTGAGCACCGCGATCGCGGCGTCCAGGTCGAGCGGGACGCCGACGGTGCGGGCGAAGTTGTTGGTGGTGCCCAGCGGCAGCAGGCCCATCGCGACGTCCCGGTGGGCGAGCAGCCGGGCGGCGGCGCCGACGGTGCCGTCGCCGCCGCCGGTGACCAGCAGGTCCGGCCCCAGGTCGGCGGCCTCGGCGAGCACCCGGTCCAGCTCGCCGGGCCGGTCCACCGGGTACGCGCCGAGCAGCGCGAAACCGGCCGCGCGCAGGCGCGCGTGGACGGTGTCGTAGAGCCGCCGGCCGCGGCGGGAGTGGGCGTTCACCACGAGCACCGCCCGCCGTCGTTCCCGGATCGCCGTCGACAGCTCCTGCTTGGTCCGCACGGATGCGACCCTATCCGGCGGCACCCGGCGGGACCGGGCCGCCGCCTCGGCCGCGGTGCGGTTCGGTGATCGACCGCACCGCCGACCTGGTTGGCGCACGCCCAGTCACCACTGTGGAGCGGCTCACGATCCGCGCCGGGCGGCCGGACGCCGTCCAGCCGAAGCCCGTTGGGGCGGACCCGTCCGTACGCAAGGTCACCACATAGGGAAACTCCCGATTACGGGAGGTGACGACGCGCCTAGCGTCGACCGCATGGCATCTGACGCGCTCACACCGTCCCGGAGCGGCCGCGCCCGGCTGGCGCTGCCCCTGCTGCTGCTCGCCCTGCTCGCCCCGGCCGGGTGCGACGGCGGCGACGCAGGTCCGCCGGACTCCGCACCGGCCGATGTCGCCGAGGACGGGGACGCGGGCCCCGGCGCGCTCGCCGCGGTCCGCCCGCCCTGCCCGTTCACCGCCGCTCAGGTGTCGGAGATCGTCGGGCAGAGCATGCGTGACGACGGGAACTGCGCGTTCGGCGACGGCAAGGGAGTGGCCAGCCTGACCGTCACCACCGCGTCGGCCCAGGCCGGCGCGACGACCTACGACTACCAGCACGACCAGGCCGGCAAGCAGTACGAGAAGGTCGTCGACCTGGACCGGGGCGAGCGAAGCTACCTCGCGGTCAAGGACATCGGCGGCGAGGCGGTGCTGATCGACGGCAAGGGCACGTACACGGTCACCATCAGCAGCTTCGGCGGCGGCACCGCGGGCAACGAGCAGATCCTGCGCCGTACGCTCGACGCGATCCCGGACTGAGCGGGGGCAGGCATGCGAACCCGTGGACTGATCGCGCTCACGCTGGCCGCGACCCTGCTCACCGCCTCGGCCGGCTGCGGCGGCGACGAACCGCCGGCCACCGGTGGCACCCCCCCGGGTGCAGGCGCGCCGGTAGCGGAGCCGACCGGGGAGGCGCCGGCGGAGCCGAGCACCGAACCGGCGGACGACGCCGCCGCCCCGCAGGCGTGCGCGCTGGTGTCGAAGGCCGACGCGGAACGCCTCGCCGGCACCCCGCTGCAGGAACCGGTGGTGGGCGGGCAGTCGTGCACCTACACCGGACCGGTGAGCGGGCCGACCGCTCAGGTCGAGGTGTTCGTGGGCGACGGCGCCAAGAAGTACCTCGACATCGAACGGCAGCTCGGGCACGAGATCCGTGAGCTGGCCGGGACGGCCGACGAGGCACTGCTCACCGCGGAGGCGTTCTTCCTGCGCAAGGGCGAGCTGTGGGTGGCGGTGCGGCTGGTGCGGCTCAACGACCCGCAGGAGAACCGGGCGCCGCTGGAACGGCTCGCCCGTACCGTCGCCGGCCGGATGTGAGGCGGCCGGTGCGCGGCCGGCCGGGTCATGCTCCTCACCGGACGCGGCCTGGGACGAGTGCTCGACCTGGCCGTGGACGGCGGCGAACCGCCGCCGTCCACCGCGATCAGGAGGTGATCGCCGTCTCGATATGCGGACAGCTTCCGGGCTAGGCCGCGCCGACGCTGGGTTCGCGGGCGCGGCTGTGCCACCATCCCGCCATGGAAGCCGCACTGGTCGGCCGCGACGCGGTCGTCGAGCGGGTGTGGCGCGCCCTTACCTCCGGTACGCCGGTGCTGCTCGACGGTCCGAGCGGCATCGGCAAGACCGCGCTCTGGCGGGCAGTGGTCGCCCACGCCGGGCGGACCGGCTGGCGGGTGCTGTCCGCCGCGCCCACCGAGGCCGAGACCGCGCTGCCGTATGCGGCACTGGCCGACGTGCTCCGCCCGCTGGCCGACGCGCTACCGGGGCTGCCCGCGCCGCAACGGGTCGCCGCCGACATGGTGCTGCTGACCGGCGAGCACGACGGCGCGGTGGACGAGCGGGCGGTGGGCGCGGCCACCCGTACGCTGCTCGACGCGGCGGTCACCGACGCGCCCCGGGTGCTGCTCGCGGTCGACGATCCGCAGTGGCTGGACCCGCCGAGCGCCCGGGCGCTGCGGTTCGCGCTGCGCCGGCTGACCCGGTGGCCCGCCGTCCTGGCCACCCACCGCACCGGGGACAGCCCTCCGGTGCCGGTGCCGCTGGGGCTCGACGACGACCCGGCCGGGCGGCCTGCGCTGCTGCGCGCCGGCGTACCCCCGCTCACCCCGCCCGACCTGCACCGCGTCCTCGCCGCCCGGCTCGGCGGCACGCTCAGCCGTCCGCTCACCGACCGGCTGGCCCGCGACGCCGACGGCAACCCGCTGCTGGCGATCGAACTGGCCCGGGCGGTGCTGCGGCTGCCGCGCCCGCCCGCGCACGACGAGGACCTGCCCGTACCGTCGTCGCTGCGCCTGCTGCTCGCGGAGACGCTGCGGGCGCTGCCCGGCCCGAGCCGGGACGCGGTGCGGCTGGCCGCGCTGCTGACCGTGCCGACGCTGCGGGACCTGGCGGCGGCGGACGTGCCGGCCGGAGCGCTGGACGCGGCCGAGGACGCCGGGCTGGTCGTGGTCACGCCGAGCCGGATCGACTTCGCGCACCCCCGGTACGCGGCGGCGGTGCGCGAGAGCATCCCGCCGGGGGCCCGGCGGCGGCTGCACGCGCTGCTCGCCGGCGCGGTCGCCGACCCGGACGAGCGGGCCCGGCACCTGTCCCGGTGCACTGTCACACCGGACGCCGCCGTCGCCGCGGACCTGGCCGCCGCGGCGGCCCGGCAGCGGATGCGCGGCGCATCGGCGCTCGCCGCCGACTGGTACGCCCGGGCGGCCGAGCTGACCCCGCCGTCGTCGGCCGCCGACCGGAACCGGCGCCGCCTCGACGCGGTGCAGTGCCGCATCGACAGCGGCGACTACGCGGCGGCCGGGCGGGCCGCCGAGGCGGCGGCCGGTGAGCTGACCGGCGCCGAGCGGGGCGAGGCGCTGCTGTTGCGCGCGCTCGTCGCGTGGTGCGCCGACGACCTGGTCACCGCCGTCCGGATCGCCGAGCAGGCGCTCGCCGCCGCCGGGCCGGACGGCGACCTGGCCGGGCGGATCCACACCCACCTGACCATGTTCCACGACCAGCCGGAGCCGGCCCGCCGGCACGCGCGCGCCGCGATCGCCCGCCTGTCCGGCCGCGACGAGCACCGCCCGCTGCTGACCGCCGCGCTGCTGCTGCTGTTCTTCAACGAGGTACGCGCCGGCGGCCCGGCGCCCACGGAACTGCTGGACCGGGCGCTTGCGCTGGAGGACGGCGAGCCGTCCTTCCTGGCCGGTTCGGTGCCGGCGATCTGGTGGAAGTCGGTCGACGACCACGACCGGGCGCGGGCCCGGCTGCACCTGATGCTGGACCTGGCGGTGGCGCGGGGCGACGACCCGCTGCGGCACGAGGTGCTGACCCATCTCGGCGAGACGGAACTGCTGGCGGGGCGCTTCGCCGAGGCCGGTTCGCACATCGCCGCCGCCCGTGACCTGGGTGAGCAGCTGGGCACCGGGCTGGTGGGCGAGAGCTGGCTGGGTGGTGTGCTCGACGCGCACCGGGGCCGGCTGGCGCAGGCCGGTGCCGCCGCCGCCGGGCTGCGCCGCGACGACGACCTCGCCGACGCGTGGAGCCGGCGACTGCACCACCAGCTCACCGGGCTGGTGGCGCTGGCGTCCGGGGAGTGGGCCACCGCCGCGACGGCGTTCGGCGCGCTCGCCGCCGACCTGGACGGGTCGGGCATCGCCGAGCCACTGGGGCAGCGTTTCGAGCCGGACTGGATCGAGGCGTGTGTGGGCGCCGGTGACCTGGACACTGCGCACACCGCGCTGGACCGACTGGCCCGGCGCCACAGCCGGCTGCCACGACCGTGGACGACGCTCGGGCTGGCCCGCAGCCGGGTTCTGCTGGCCGGCGCGACCGGTGCGGATCCGAGCGCGGCGCTGGACGCGCTGACGCAGGCCCGGGCCGCGGTGCCGGAGGCGGTGCTGCCGCTGGACCGGGCCCGCTGCCTGCTCGCCGCCGGCCGTGCGTACCGGCGGGTGCGGCGACGCCGGGAGGCGCGGGCGGCGCTCGAAGCGGCGATGGCCGAGTTCGACGCACTCGGCGCGTCCGCGTTCGCCGACCGGGCGCGGGCGGAGCTGGGCCGTATCGGCGCCCGCACCCCGGCACCGACGACGCTCACCGCGACCGAGGAGCGGGTCGCCCGGCTCGCCGCCCGGGGCCAGACCAACCGGCTCATCGCCGACGCGCTCTACATCAGCCCGAAGACGGTGGAGGCCAACCTGGCCCGGGTGTACCGCAAGCTCGGCATCGCCAGCCGCGCCGAGCTGGGCGCGGCGATGGGCCGGCCGCCCGGCGACTGAGCGTCAGGACGCGGCGAGCGCGTCCAGGTGCGCGCCGAGCAGTTCCCGGGCGCGCCGGGGCGGCATCCGCTCCGGGTACAGCAGCGCGTGCAGCGCGAGCCCGTCGAGCACCGCGTGCAGCCGGGCGACCGCGTCGGCGGCCGGTTCCCCGGTGAGCAGCACGACGGCGAGCTCGACCGCACGGCGGATCCCGTCGTCCGCCTCGGCCGTCCGGGCCCGCGCGGCCGGGTCGGTCCGGGCGCGCGCGGCGAGCAGCAGCCACACCTCGGCCTCGCGGACGCGCTGGCGGTCCAGCGGCAGCAGTTGTTCCAGGATCCGCTGGGCGACCTCGCGCGGGCTGCCGCTGCGGTCCCCGGCGGCGATCCGCTCGGCGGCCTCGGCCTGCACGTGCTCCATGGCGAACACCAGCAGGTCGGTCTGGGTGGCGAAGTAGTGCCGCAGCGCGCTCGGTGACCAGCCCGCCTCGGCCGCGATGCTGCGCACGGTGGCGGCGCCGACGCCGTCGCGGTAGACGACCCGCCACATCGCCCGCGCCAGTTCGGCACGGCGCGCGTCGTGATCGACGATCTTGGGCACGGGCCCTCCGGAACGTGGTCGACGAATGCTGTTACGGTTGTCGCACAGCGTACTAAAAAAGGAGACCGCATGCTCGTGGCAGTCATCGTCGGATGCGAGGTGGCGTTCTGGGTGGTGCTGCTCGCCGGCCTGATCGCCCGGTACCCGCTGCGGCGGCCCCGCCTCGGCGCCGCCCTGCTGGTCGCCGTGCCGGTCGTCGACGTCGTCCTGCTGGCCGCCACGATGATCGACCTGCGCCGGGGCGCCACCGCCACGTTCGCCCACGGCCTCGCCGCCGCCTACCTCGGCTTCTCGGTGGCGTTCGGGCACAGCATGGTGCGCTGGGCCGACGAGCGGTTCGCGCACCGGTTCGCCGGTGGCCCTCCCCCGCGCCGGGCCCCCCGGTACGGGATGGCGCGGGCCCGGCACGAATGGCGGGAGTGGGGCAAGGGCATGCTCGGCTGGGCGGTCGCCTGCGCCGTGCTGCTCGCCGGCATCGCCGTGGTCGGCGACAGCGACCGCACCGCCGAACTGTGGGCGTGGACCGGGCGGCTCACCCTGGTGATGGCGGGCTGGCTGGTGTTCTGGCCGGTCGCGTACACCGTCTTCCCGAAGCGGGCGCCGCGCGACGCCTGAGGATCACCGACCGCGCCGGCGATCCGGCCTCAGAGCGGTCGATGCGCGTCGGTGACCCCCGGCCGTCCGGCGGCGGCCGGCTCACCGAGCCGATCGGCGGCGAGCGCGGCCAGCAAGAGCCCGGCCAGCGCAGCCAGCGCCAGCGGTGGCGGCAGCACCGTCCCGAGCGCGGCCAGCGGCAGTGCCGCCCCGGCGACGGCGAGCCGGGCTGGTCCGACCGGCTGCCCGGTCAGCCGGCGGAACAGCAGCCGCCCGGCCAGGTAGACCGCCGCGCCGCCGAACAGCGCCACCGTGGCGGAGAGATCCAGCCGGGGCCCGGCCTCCGGGTCCGCGACGTGCTCCAGCACCTGTTCGATGCCCAGCGCCAGGTAGATGACGCCGGCGACCAGCAACAGATGGGTCTGGCTGTAGGCGTCCGCGGCGATCCGGTCCCGCTGCGCCGCCGTCGCGGCGGCGAGCGCCCGGGCCGCCGCCGGGGACGTGCGGTGGAAGTACAGCCACCAGAGGCAGGCGGTCACGACGAAACCGACGAGCGCCACGGCGAGGACCGGCGGCTCGGTCACCGCCGAGCCCGCGCCCACCCCGGCGGCCACCACCGACTCCCCCAGCGAGATGATCAGTACCAGGCCGTACCGTTCGGCGAAGTGCGTCGGGCTGCGCAGCGGCCAGGCTCCCCGGCGGGCGTACGACAGCCGTTGACCGGCCACCTCGACGGCGAAGCCCAGCACCCACAGCGCCGCGTGTGCGGCCCCGTCCAGCAGCGCGCCGAGCAGCAACGGCACCCAGCCCACGGCGCTGACGAGCGCGAAGAACCGGATCCGGGCGCGCAGTTCCGGGTCGTCCGCGGCGGCCCAGTGGAACAGCGTCAGGTGCACCACGCGCAGCACCACGTACGCCAGCACGACGATCAGCGGCCCGTCCAGCCCCGGACCCGGCGTCCACGCCTCCGGCATGGCGAGCGCGGCCAGGAACAACGCGGCCATCGCGATCAGGAACCCGCCGCGCACCACCCCGACGTCGGCGGGCGTGTGGTTGCCCAACCAGGCGTACGACAGCCACGCCACCCAGAGCAGCACGAGCAGGAGCATGCCCTGGGCCATCGCGGTCAGGGTCGGGTGCGGCTCGATCAGCGCCATGATCCGGGTGAGCGCGAAGACGAACACCAGGTCGAAGAAGATCTCGAAGGGGGTGACCCGGCGCTGGTCCGGCCCCGGCCGGGGTGGGCGCAGCCGCGGTCGCACCCGTTCGCGTCCCACGTCCGCCGCCCTCCGCCGGTCCGCCTCCTGCGCCGACGGTAGGCGGCCCCGGGCGGGCGATCGGGCGATTCCCGGGATCACGCCGGGCCCGCTCCGCCGGCCGGTCCATGCCGGGCAGCGCGGCGAGGCGCGAGGTCGAGCCGTCAGGCGGCGCGTTCGACAGGGCGGCGCCTGACGGGCCGCGTCCGCCGCAGGCAGCTCAGTCGGCGGCGTCCGCGTCGGGCCAGGCGGCGCGGACGAGCGCGGGCAGCACCTCGCCGGCCGGGCCGCGCAGGTTCACCGCGCAGATCTCGTCCAGCGGCGTCGGCACCGGGTTCACCTGCACCACCGGCGCGCCGAGACGGGCCGCCACGAGCGGGATCTCGGCGGCCGGGTGCACGAGGGCAGAGGTGCCGACGGTGAGCAGCAGGTCGCAGCCGGACGCCGCCTCGACCGCCGCGTCCAGTGCCGTCTCCGGCAGCGCCTCGCCGAACCACACCACCCCGGGCCGTACCGGCGCCCGGCATCCGGCGCAGGCGGGCGGGGTCAGCGGCCCGTCCGGCGGCTCCGGCTCGCCGGGCGGCACCGGCGGATCGGAGGGCGGCGGCAGGTCGGACGGCAGCGGCAGGTCGGACGGCAACGGCGCGGGGCGGGCGCAGGCCGAGCAGCGGGGCGCGAACAGGCTGCCGTGCAGGCGTACCGGGGCGGGCACACCGCCGCGCTCGTGCAGGTCGTCGACGTTCTGGGTGATCACCACCGTCTCCGGCAGACGCGCCTGGATCGCGGCCACCGCCCGGTGCCCCGGATTCGGCAGCGCCCGGCGCACCCCGCGCCGGCGTGCCTCGTACCAGCCCCAGACCAGCGCCGGGTCGGCCCGGAACGCGGCACGGGTCGCCAGCTCCTGCGGGTCGTACCGCCGCCAGAGCCCGGTCTGGGCGTCCCGGAACGTCGGCACGCCGCTCTCGGCCGACATGCCCGCCCCGGTGAACACCACCGGCCGCCGCGCGGCGGCGAGCAGCCGGCCCGCCTCGGCCAGCTCCGGCCCGGTCACACGTCCACCGTCAGCCGCACGTCGACCCGGTCACCCAGCTCGATGCCCTCGGCCCGGCGCGCCGCGACCCGCAGCGGCACCACGTACCGGCCGTCCTTCGGCCACAGCGACGTCCGCCAGTCGGTGCCACCGATGCGGACCGTCACCGGGATCATCCCCCAGCCGTAGGTGACCGACGCCGAGGCCGCCTCGATCGCCGCGCTCTGCTCGTCGGGCACCGTGACGAAGTGGTACGGCGCCGGGCCGCGCCAGAACCACACCTCGCCGCTGAACGCCAGCTCCATCGGCTCAGGATAGGGGCCGGCACCGACAGGGCCGGAGTAGCCGCGAGGCGGCAACCGCACCCGGGTGGACGCCGGAGCCGGCCGGGCGCTACAGGTTCATCGGCACCGGGTCGGTGGCCAGCGCCCGGAACCGCTCGCGCGGGTCGGGCACCAGCCGCCGTCCGGTGAGGTCGAGCAGCCCGCCGACGCCGTTCACCGACGCGACAGGGGTGCCGTCGGCGCGGGTGAACTCCTGGCCGATCCGGAACGTCTTGCCCTCGCCCCAGTGGAACTCGCAGGTCACGTCGACCTCGTCGCCGCCGCGCAGCTCCCGCAGGTAGCGCACCGTCACCTCCAGCGCGACCGGCCCGACGCCGCCGGCGAGCAGCCGGTCCTGGCCGATGCCGGACGCGCGCAGGCACTCCCAGCGGGCGTGCTCGGCGTACTGGAGGTAGACCGCCTGGTTGAGGTGCCCCTGCGTGTCGAGCTCGTAGCCGCGCACGGTGACGCGGACCCGGAACGGATCTGCCATGCCGGCAGCCTAACCAGGGGCGCAGCGGTAATCCGCGTGCGGTCCGGGCCGTGCGGCCCTAACCTGCCCGGCGTGACTCTGGAGATCATGACCTTGGCGCAGCGGCCCGACCTGGCGCCGCTGCTGGACACCGACTTCGACGGCGCCTGGCCGCCGTTCATGCTCTGGGATCCGATGGGCGCGCTCTACTACGCCGTCGCGGACGAGCTGTACCCCGAGTTCGTCTTCGCCGCCGTCGACCCGGCCGAGCCGGGCCGGGCCGTCGCGCGGTGCCGCTGCGCTGGACCGAGGACGAGCTGCCCGACGGCGGCTGGGACCGGGTGATCCAGCGGGCCACGCTGGGCCGGCTCACCGGGTCGACGCCGAACCTGGTGTCGGCGCTGGAGATCTGCGTGCGCCCGGACCGGCGCGGCGGCGGGGTGTCGGGGCTGATGCTCGCGGCCATGCGCACGGCGGTGGCCCGGGCGGGCTTCGACACGCTGGTGGCGCCGGTGCGTCCGAGCGGCAAGGCCGCCGTCCCGGACGTGCCGATGGCCGAGTACGCGGCCCGGCTCCGCCCGGACGGACTGCCGGCCGATCCGTGGCTGCGGGTGCACGTCCGCGCGGGCGGGGAGATCGAGCGGGTCGCACCCCGGTCGATGACGGTGACCGGCACGCTCGCCGACTGGCGGCGCTGGACCGGGCTGCCGTTCGACACCTCCGGCCCGGTACGCGTGCCGGGCGCGCTGGCGCCGGTGCTCGTCGACGTCGACCACGACCACGCCGCGTACGTGGAGCCCAACGTGTGGGTGCGGCACCGCCTCTGAGCGGGCCTGCGGGTCACGCCGGCCA
This sequence comes from Micromonospora sp. WMMB482, assembly GCF_019038635.1. NCBI lineage: Bacteria > Bacillati > Actinomycetota > Actinomycetes > Micromonosporales > Micromonosporaceae > Micromonospora > Micromonospora sp. WMMB482. The sequence continues at coordinate 5,758,763 of NZ_JAHOPD010000020.1, forward strand.
GGCGTGACCGATCCCGTCGAGCAGCAGGACCACGCCCTCGGTGGCCGCCTCCCGGTCCCGGGAGATCTCCCGGTACTCCGGCGAGGTGGACCAGCGCTCGAAGTCCTCGCGGCTGCCGAACGACAGCAGCACCGCCTTCTGGTGCGGCCAGTCGCCCTCCACCACGCGAGGGGCGGTGTCGGCGGCGAGCAGCTTCCCGCCGTAGCGGGCCAGCACCGGCGGGAAGGCGGCGGCATACCTGTTGTAGCGCGCCGGGTCGTGGATGGTGAGCTGCGCGAGGGCGTAGACGGTCACCGGCTCAGGCTACCGACCGCCCGACGCTCCGGCCTCGTCCGTCGGGCCGGATCCCGAGCCGTCGCGAGCCCGGTCAACTGTCCGGTGTGCTCTAGCCATTATGGCCCTGACCTGCGAATACTGATAGCAGGTCAGCGCCGCGTGGGGGAAGAGGTGGGGCACGATGATCGAACCGGAGACCCGGCCGGAGGCCATTCCCGAGCCCCGGAGCGCGCCGGAGGGCCGGCCGGTCCGGCCCGCCGCGCCGGTTCCCGGCGCGGTGTGGCAGGTCCGCGTGCGGACCAAGCTCGACGACCTGTACCAGCAGCTCGCGGTTCTGTCCGCGCGCGACCCGGAGCGGGCCGAGGCGCTGCGCGCGCAGTTGTCCGGGGTGGAGGGAGTGCTCGGACGCAGCGGTGTGGTCGAATGGTTGCGCGGCGGCAACCTGGAGTACGCGTGGCAGACGATCCACTCGGTGGAGCGGGCCATGGTGGCGCTGCGCTCCCCGGACGAGCTGACCGGGCTGCTGCCGGCGTACCGCAGCGCGGCGGCGCAGGTGCTGCCGGCCGACGACAAGGTGCTCACCGATCTCGACCTGTCGGCCGCCACCCCGTCCGACGCGCTGCTGCGCGCCCGGGTGCAGGCGTTGCTGCTGCGCCACCACTCGGCGTCCGACGAGTTCCACGAGTCGGCCCGCCGGCTGCGCAACCGGATGCTGGGCCTGTCGGTGTTCGCGCTGGTGGCGGAGATCCTGGTGGTGCTGGTGCAGTGGCGCAGCCACGACGTACGGCTGCTGGAGGCGCCGACCGACGCCGGTGGCGTGCCGGCCTGGCGGCTGCTGTTCTTCGTGCTGATCGCCGGGGCGCTCGGGGCCTTCCTCAGCGCGCTGCCCTCGATGATCACCTCACGGTCCGGCGGCCTGCCCTACAAGCTGCCGTTCCAGCAGGGGCTGCTCAAGCTCGCGATCGGCCCGCTGGTGGCGGTGGTCGGCATCATGCTCGTCATCGGCGGTCTGGTGGAGACCAGCGTGAGCAGCACCGCCGCGCTGCTGGGCCTGGCGATCGTGTTCGGCGCCGGGCAGCAGGCCGTCACCGCGTTCGCCGACCGGCGGGCGGCCGAACTCCTCGGGCCGGCGGCCAAGAGCTGACGCCGCGTGGCGGCCTCCGACACTGACTAGCCTGATCCCATGATCTTCATTACCGCCAAGTTCCGGGTCCGCCCGGAAGATGCCGACCGCTGGCCGCGGATCGCCGCCGACTTCACCGCCGCGACCCGGGCCGAGCCCGGCTGCCTGTGGTTCGACTGGTCCCGCAGCCTTGACGACCCGACCGAGTACGTGCTGGTCGAGGCGTTCCGCGACGACGAGGCGGGCGCCGCGCACGTGCAGTCGGAGCACTTCCGGACCGCCCGGCGCACGCTGCCGCCGCACCTGGCCGAGACGCCCCGGATCGTCAACGCGACGGTGCCGCAGCAGGACTGGTCGCGCCTGGGCGAGATGGCCGTACCCGGCGACGCCACGAGCTGAAGATTTCCCACGGTTTTCCGTCCAGGCATTGAAGCTTGTTTTCACCTCTCGATACCCTCGGCGGAAAGATCCACCATCCACCGTGGAGGAGCTGAAGCATGCGCAAGCTGATGGCGGCGCTCGGCGCCGGGGCGATGACGGCCGCGGGCCTGCTCGCGGCCGCGACACCGGCCCAGGCCGCGACCTGCACCCTGGTGCAGTCGGAGATCTACAACGGTGCGAACCTGATCGCCTGGTCGCGCGGCCTGGACGGCTGCTCGGGCGACGTCTACTGGGAGATCCAGTCCGATTACGGCGGCACCTGGCAGGTGACCGACAGCGGCACCACGCACTACGACGACCAGGTCGTCAGCTACTACGGTGACGTCGACCTGCCGTGTCACCTGCGGGTCTACGCGGCGTTCGGGGGCCAGGAGCGGCTGACCCGGCCGGTCCGCAACTACAACTGCGCGGGCTGAGCACCGGCCGGGGCGGGCGTCGCGCGCCCCGGCCGGCCCGCCGGTCAGGGGATGGCCAGGCCGTACGCGGCGAGGATCTCCAGGATCGGCTGGTAGTAGCTGGTGCCGCCGCTCGTGCAGTTGCCGCTGCCGCCGGAGAGGACGCCGATGACGGTGCCGGTCGCCGCCACGTAGAGCGGGCCGCCGCTGTCGCCCGGCTCGGCGCAGATGTTCGTGCGGATGAGCCCGGTGACACTGCCCTCGGCGTAGTTGACGGTCTGGTTCAGCCCGGTGACGGTGCCGCACCGCACGCCCGTGGTGGCGCCGCTGCGGCAGACCGCCTGCCCGACGTACGCGCTGCCGGCGGCGGTGACGGTGACCTGCCCGGGGTAGGTGTGGACAGCGCTCGGATGGGCGACGGTACCGGTGTAGCGGACCACACCGTAGTCGTTGCCGGGGAAACTGCTGCCGGTCCGGCTGCCCAGCACAGTGGTGCGGGCGCTGTCGGCGTACCAGGTGGCGGCGAGGCGCGTGCAGTGCCCGGCGGTCACGAAGTACCAGGTGGTGCCGCTGCGCACGTTGGCACCCAGGGAGCAGCGCCCGCCGCCGCCGTAGATCGCCTGGCCGCCCGCGATGAGCGTGCGCAGCCGCCCGGGTTCGTGGCGCAGCACCGCACCGGCCCGGTCGGCGGTGCGTCGCAACGCGGCCAGCTCGCGCCCGCGTACGGTGTCGTCGGCGGTGACGGTGAGCCGGCCGGTGGCCGGGTCGTGCCCCCAGGCGGTGCCGGACGTGCGGAGATCGGCGAGCGCGGCGGGGCCGGGCGGCGGTGCGGCGACGCCGGCCCGGGCGATCGCCGGGGTGCCGGCGAGCAGGGCGGCGAGGACGAGTACGACAAGCGCGGGTCGGCGCATCCCCCAGTACCTCCTCCATCGTCTACGGTCGATTCGCCAAGCATCGGCCCGGTGACGCGATCGACTCAAGCGGCAGAACCGGCGGCCCCCGAAACTTCCGGAGCCGCGCCGGGGGTACGCGCGCGCCCGCAGCCCGCGCCCACCCGCGAATTCCGCGCTCTCACCCGATGCCCGGTGCCCCGATGTCGGCGCATCGAGGTGATTAAGTTTTCGGAACGCTTCCGGTAAGCTCCGGGCAGAGATTCGCTTCGATCCACTCACGATGTGCCGGGGAGTCACTCCCTCACCTGGCGCGGCCACCGGGCGGCCGCGCGGAGCCGACGTCGTGGCGGGCGGTGGGCCGGGGCGAGCCGATCCCATTGACAGGCTAGAGAGGCGTTCAGATGGACAAGGTGCTCGCCCGCGGCAGCGGGAGCGCGGCAGCCCGGTCACGCCCGCGGACCGCTGTGGTCGCGATGGCGGCGGGGGCCGCGGTGGTCGCCGCGACGATAGCGGTGGCGACCAGCGCCAGCGCCGGCACGACGCTCGGCGCGTCGGCGGCGGAGCAGGGCCGGTACTTCGGCACGGCGGTGGCGGTCAACAAGCTTTCCGACAGCACGTACGTCGGCATCCTCAACCGCGAGTTCAACTCGGTCACCGCCGAGAACGAGATGAAGTGGGACGCCACCGAGCCGTCCCAGAACCAGTTCAACTTCACCAGCGGCGACCGGCTCGTCGCGCACGCCCAGGCCAACGGCATGCGGGTACGCGGCCACGCGCTGGCCTGGCACTCGCAGCAGCCCGGCTGGGCGCAGAACATGTCCGGCAGCGCGCTGCGCCAGGCGATGCTCAACCACGTCACCCGGGTCGCCACCCACTACCGCGGCAAGATCGACTCCTGGGACGTGGTCAACGAGGCGTTCGACGACGGCAACAGCGGCGCCCGCCGCAACTCCAACCTGGAGCGCACCGGCAGCGACTGGATCGAGGCCGCCTTCCGTGCCGCCCGCGCCGCCGATCCGGGCGCCAAGCTCTGCTACAACGACTACAACACCGACAACTGGAACTGGGCCAAGACGCAGGCCGTCTACAACATGGTGCGGGACTTCAAGGCCCGGGGCGTGCCGATCGACTGCGTCGGTTTCCAGTCGCACTTCAACAGCGGATCGCCGTACCCGAGCAACTACCGCACCACGCTGCAGAACTTCGCCGCGCTCGGCGTCGACGTGCAGATCACCGAGCTGGACATCGAGGGCTCCGGCAGCAGCCAGGCCACCACGTACGGCAACGTGACCCGGGACTGCCTGGCCGTGCCGCGCTGCAACGGAATCACCGTCTGGGGCATCCGGGACACCGACTCCTGGCGGGCCAGCGGCACCCCGCTGCTGTTCGACGGCAGCGGCAACAAGAAGCAGGCGTACACCGCCGTGCTGAACGCGCTGAACGAGGGCGGCACCCCGCCGCCGACCACCGCGCCGCCCACCAGCACCCCGCCCACTTCGACGCCGCCGACCAGCACGCCGCCGACCAGCGCGCCGCCGACGACTCCCCCGCCGACCGGCGCCTGCACCGCCACGTTCACCGTCAACCAGTGGCCGGGCGGCTTCGTCACGAACGTCCGGATCACCGCGGGCTCCGGCGGGCTCAACGGGTGGACCGTGTCGCTCACCGTCCCCTCGGGCTCGGCGATCACGAACACCTGGAGCGCCCAGGCCAGCGGCACCACCGGCGCGGTGACGTTCCGCAACGTGGACTACAACCGCCAGGTCGGTGCCGGCGGCACCACCGAGTTCGGATTCCAGGGCACTGGCACCGCGCCCTCCGGCACGCCGGTCTGCGCGGCCGGCTGACCGTCGGCGCGACCCGGCACGGGACGACCGTGCCGGGTCGCGTCCCCGGCGGCACCCGCCGGCGACCGTACAGTGGGGTAGGTCCTGTTCCACCGACTCGCCGGAAGGACCACAGTGAACCGACGCATCAGGACCGCCCTCGGCGTCGCCCTCACCGCCACCCTCGTCACCACCGCCGCACCGGCCCCCGCCGCCGCCCACGACCGGCGTCCGAGCGTCATCGCGCTGCCGGACGGCTTCCAGCCGGAGGGCGTCGCCGCCGCCGGCCGGTACGCCTGGTTCGGGTCGCGGGCCACCGGAGAGATCTACCGCGCCGATCTGATCACCGGAGCGGGCCGGCAGGTCAGCCCCGCCACCGGCACCCCGTCACTCGGCCTGAAGGTCGACCGGCGGGGCCGGCTCTTCGTCGCCGGCGGCACCGCCGGTGACGCGCGGGTGATCGACACCCGCACCGGCGCCGTGCTAGCCCGCTACCGGTTCGCCGACGCGCCGACGTTCGTCAACGACGTGACGCTCACCCGCGACGCCGCCTGGTTCACCGACTCGAACCGGCCGGTGCTCTACCGCCTGCCGCTGGGACGCGGCGGCAAGCTACCGCCCGCCGACGGCTTCACCACGCTGCCGCTGACCGGCGACTTCCAGCAGAGCGGCACCGGCGTCAACCTGAACGGCATCGTGCCGACGCCGGACGGCAGAGGGCTGATCGTCGTGCAGTCGAACACCGGCACCCTGTTCCGGGTGGACCCGGCCACCGGCGGCACCACCGCCGTGGACGTGCCGGGCACCACGTTCGCCAACGGTGACGGCCTGTTGCTGCTCGGCCGCACGCTGTACGTGGTGCAGAACCGGCTCAACCAGGTCGCCGTGGTCGAGCTGAACCGCGCCGGCACCACCGGTGTGCTGCGCCGGGTTCTCACCGACCCGGACTTCGACGTGCCGACCACCGTCGCCGCCGCGCTCGGCCGGCTCTACCTGCCCAACGCCCGGTTCTCCACTCCGCCGACGCCGGCCACCCCGTACACCGCTGTCGCAGTCGACGCACGCTGAGCCGGCCGCCGCCCGCGCCGGACATCCGGCGCGGGCGGCGGCGCTCACTCCTCCATCTCCGGCCCGAGTAGCCGGATCTCCTCGATGTCGATGGCCGCCTGGAGCTGCCGCAGCACCACGTCGTCGATCTGCCTGGTGTCGCGCAACCGGGTGATCTCCTGCCGCTTGTGATCGAGCACCCGCAACCGCAGCCGCCGGGCCATCTCCCGCTCCCCCTCCGCGCCCTCGCCGCCCGCGTCGCGGGCATCGGCCAGGTGCTCCTCGTAGTCGGCGCGCAGCCGGTCCACGGTGTCCTGCGTGGCGCCCACGTCGCCGGCGGCCCGGGGCAGCGCCTCCAGGGCGGCCTCGGTGGCCCGGATCCGGGCCCAGCGGACCTCCTCGTCGCGTTCCCGGTCACCCGTCAGGCCGGCCCAGCTCACGACCGCGGGCAGCGTGGTCCCCTGCACCAGCATGATCAGCACGATCACCACGACGGTGACGAAGATGATCAGGTCCCGTTCGCGTACCGGGCTCCCGTCGTGCATGGCGACCGGCACGGCGAGCGCGGCGGCGAGCGAGACGGCGCCGCGGAACCCGGCCCAGCCCAGTGCGGTTCGCATCCGGCCGTCGAAGTGCTGCGCCCGGCTCGGCTCCCGCCGGTCCACCCGTTGCAGCACCGACACCGACAGGTGCACCCAGAGCAGACGGATCGCCACCACGACCGCCGCGACGAGCGCCGCGATGCCCAGCGACGCGGTCGGCGAGTGGCTGGTGATGCTGCGCAGCGAGCGCGGAACCTGCGTGCCGAGCAGCACGAACAGGCCGCCGTTGATCATGAAGGTGGAGAGGTCCCAGAACGCGAGCGCGGTGACCCGGGAGCGGGCCCGGATCACCCGGGGCGCGGCGTAGGACAGCAGCAGCCCGGACACGACCACCGCGAGCACGCCGCTGGCGCGTACCGCGTCCGCGAGCAGGAACGCGACGAACGGGGTGAGGATGCTCAGCCCGCCCTCGCGCATCGGGTCGTCCACGTGCTTGCGGATCAGGACCACGACCGCACCGACGAGCAGGCCCGCGGCCACCCCGCCGGCCGACTTGCCGACGAACTCGCCGGTGAGCGTCAGCGCTCCGGGCACCGTCCCGCCCGCGACCACGCCGGCCGCCACGGCGAACAGCACGAGCGCCGTACCGTCGTTGACCAGGCTCTCCGCGCGCAGCGTGGTGAGGATGCCGCGCGGCATTCGTTTCGCCAGGCCGGCCACGGCGGCGGCGTCGGTCGGCGCCAGGACCGCCCCGAGCACCCACGCGGCGGCCGGATGCACGCCGAGGGCCTGCGCGGTGTACGCGACGGCGACCATCGTGACGATCACCAGCACGACGGCGAGCCCGACGATCACCGTGAGGTTGGCCCGGATCTCGCGGAGGCTGATGACCAGGCTCTCCCGGTAGAGGATCGCCGGGAGGAACAGCACCAGCACGACCTCGGGTTCGAGGATCAGGTTGTCGAAGGGCGGCAGCAGGCCGATCAGCGCGCCCGTCGCGATCAGCAGGACCGGCGGCGCGACGCTGTAGCGACCGCCGATCGTGGTGCCGACGAGCACGGTGGCGCCCAGCACCGTGATCAGCAGGAGTGCTTCCACGCCGTACCCCCGTCACCGTTCGCCGGGAACCACGGTGCCCTACGGCGGCGGCCCGGCGGGGCGGAACGGGTGATCGTTACTCGAAGCGGGAGGGGTCGCCGGCGCCGCGGCGCAGGATCTCCGGTTCCGGGCCGGACAGGTCGACCACTGTGGTCGGCTCCAGCCCGCAGTCCCCGGCGTCGACCACCGCGTCGACGAGGTGGTCGAGCCGCTCCTTGATCTCCCAGCCCTGCGTCATCGGCTCGTCCTCGCCGGGCAGCAGCAGCGTGCTGGTCAGCAGCGGCTCGCCGAGTTCGGCGAGCAGCGCCTGGGTCACGGCGTGCCGGGGTACGCGCGCCCCGACCACCCGCCGCCGCGGGTCCTGCAACCGGCGGGGCACCTCGGCGGTTGCCGGCAGCAGGAACGTGTAGCTGCCCGGGATGACGGACTTCACCTGCCGGAAGACCGCATTGCTGAGCTTGACGAACTGGCCGAGCTGGGCGAAGTCGGCGCACATCAGTGTGAACGGGTGCCGGTCGTCCAGCCGCCGGATCTCCCGGATCCGCTCCACGCCGTCGCGGTTGCCGATCCGGCAGCCGAGCGCGTAGCAGGAGTCGGTCGGGTAGGCGATCACCCCGTCGGCGCGCAGCAGGTCCACCACCTGCCGGATCACGCGGGGCTGGGGGTTGTCCGGATGCAGGTCGTAGTACCTCGCCACGCCGGCCAGCCTATGTCCGCGCCCCGGCGGGCGCAGGTTTGGCCGGGGCGGTTTCCGGAAACAGGTGGGGGCCGTTCACGACAGGGGGACCGAATCATGTCCGAAGCCAGCACAGACCGCGTCGCCGACCGCCCCGCGGAGGTGACCGATCCGCTGCTGTGGGACCTGGCCGCCGCAGTGGCCGACGCGCACCAGCCGGACGCCGAGCGCGCCTGCGCCAGTCCGAGCTGCGCCGGGGCGGCGTGGCCGTGCCCGGCCTGGAACAACGCGCAGGCGGGGCTGAGCGCCGCCCGGGCGCTGCGGCCCGCCACGGCCGCGCGCTCCGTCCCGGCCGCCCGCTCCGCCGGACCGGGCGGCGGGATCACGGCGGTCGGTGTGCTCACGCCGGGCCTGGCCGGAACGGTCCCGGTCGCCCCGGCCGACCGGCAGCACGGGCAGCCCGGCGCCGGCGACGCGGCGGAGAGGCTCGCCGCCGCCTGAGCACGTGCACGCGCGGCGCCGCCCCCGGTCACCGGCCGGGGGCGGCGCCGCGTTCCGGGGTCGTCCGCCCTGCTCACCGAACGCACGGAGAGCCACCGCGGACGGTCAACACGCGCGCGCGAGAGCGCTCTCTTCGGTAACAGGACATTGACGGATCCGTAACCCGGACCTTAATGTCGCATCCCAAGAGAGCGCTCTCACGACCGCCGGACCGCCACCTCCGTACCCTGCCTTCTCCTCGTGAAGGGGACCTCAATGACCCTCCTGCGGGACTTCTCCCCCGACCCCGTACCCCCGGCCGCGCCCGTCCCGTCCCCGGCCCGCCGCCGCGGTCTGCGGGCGACCGCCCTCGTCGCCGCATCCGTGCTCGCCGCCGGCCTGCTCGGCGTCGTGGTCGCCGGTGGCGGCACCGCCACCGCCGGCGCCGTCGGCGCGGGCAGCTTCACCGAGACGCGGCCGGCCGGCGCACTGCTGCCCAAGGGCTGCGGCGCGATCAGCACCAACCCGCGGACATTCACCACCGCCGACGCGCCGGCCGGCGCGATCCCCACCAACGACTGGTGGTCCTCGCTGATCTGGAAGCGCAACAACTGCACCGGCAGCGAGATCCTGCACGCCCACCCGCTGGCGTTCAAGGCCGAGAACAACGGGCTCGGGCTGTCCTACACCACCACGCCCGCGATCAGCGGCACCGCGACCGGCGTCGGCGAGTTCCACTACCCGTACACCGAGGACGTCCGCGTCGGGATGCCCGGACTGTCCGCGCCGGTGGTCAAGGCCGCCGGCTGGACCGACTGGACGGTCACCGCCGACTGGAGCGACGGCAGCCGCAGCATGCGCGCCACCATCGGCCACGGCCTGCCGTTCAGCTACTACACGGTCAACGGCGGCACCGCGCAGCTCACCACCGCCGGGACGCCCACCGTCTGGCGCAACTCCGGCGCCACCATCGGCTTCAGCGTCCGCGGCCACGACTACGTCGCGTACGCGCCGTCCGGCGCGACCTGGACGGTCAACGGCACCGGCATCAGCTCGACGCTGGCCGGCAAGGGGTACTTCGCGGTCGCGGTGCTGCCCGGCGGCGGCGACCGGACCGCCCTGTCCGACACCTACGGCCGGTACGCCCACGCCCACGTCACCGGCACCCGGATGAGCTACACGTACGACCCGTCGGCGGGAACGGTGCGCACCACGTACGCGTTCACCACCACGCCCCGCGAGGGCAGCGAGACGAAGACGGTAGTGGCGCTCTACCCGCACCAGTGGCGCAGCCTCACCGGCGCCACCCCGATCACCCCGGCGTACGTCTCGGCACGCGGCGCCATGCGCGTGCTCACCGGCGTGCCGTCGTTCACCACCACGATGCGGTTCACCGGCGTCCTGCCCGAGGTGCCGGCCGTGGGCGACTCCAGCGGCACGGACCTGTCCACCGTCACCGGCTACCTCAACGCCGAGCAGGGCAACCCGGAGGGCGTCAGCGGAACGGACACCTACTGGGCCGGCAAGGGACTCGGCCGGGCCGCCCGGATCGCCGAGATCGCCGACCAGCTCGGGCAGACCTCGGTCCGCGACGCGGCGCTGACCGCGATGAAGAACCGGCTGACCAACTGGCTCACCGCCGGCTCGGGCGAGACCGGCCAGCTGTTCTACTACGACCGCAACTGGGGCACGCTGATCGGCTACCCCGCCTCGTACGGCTCCGACGAGGACCTCAACGACCACCACTTCCACTACGGCTACTTCATCGCCGCCGCCGCCACGGTCGCCAAGTTCGACCCGGGCTGGGCCGACGACAGCCGCTACGGCGGCATGGTCGACCTGCTCATCCGCGACGCCAACAACTACGACCGCGCCGACAGCCGCTTCCCCTACCTGCGGGACTTCGACATCTACGCCGGGCACGACTGGGCCTCCGGCCTGGCGCCGTTCTTCGCCGGAAACAACCAGGAGTCCTCCTCGGAGGGGATGAACTTCGCCAACGCGCTGATCCAGTGGGGCCAGGCCACCGGCGACACCGCCGTCCGCGACGCCGGGGTCTACCTGTGGACCACCCAGTCCGCGGCCATCTCCGAGTACTGGTTCGACGTGTACGACCAGAACTTCCCGGCCGCGTTCGGGCACAAGACGGTCGGCATGGTGTGGGGCGACGGCGGGTCGTACTCGACCTGGTTCTCCGCCGCACCGGAGATGATCCAGGGCATCAACATGCTGCCGATCACCGGCGGTCACCTCTACCTGGGTGACTTCCCGGAGTACGTCAGGGCCAACTACGCCGAGCTGGTCACCAACAAGGGCGGCCCGCCGACGGTGTGGCAGGACATCATCTGGGAGTTCCTGGCCCTCGGCGACGGCGAGCAGGCGCTGCGCAACTTCCGGGCGAACAGCGGGTTCACCAGCGAGGAGGGCGAGAGCAAGGCGCACACGTTCCACTGGATCCGCAACCTGGCCGCGCTCGGCACGGTGGACACCACAGTCACCGCGAACCACCCGCTGGCGAAGGTGTTCGTCAAGAACGGCGTCCGCACCTACGTGGCGTCGAACATCACCGCCCGGCCGCTGACAGTCACGTTCTCCAACGGCACCACGCTCGCCGTGCCGGCCGGGAAGACGGCCACCTCCGGGGCGTACACCTGGAGCGGTGGCAACGCCACCGGCGGCGGGACCGTACCGACCGGTCCCCCGCCCACCTCGACGCCCACGCCGACCCCGACCAGCGCCAGCCCGACGCCGACCAGCGCGAGCCCGAGCCCGAGCACCCCCGGGTCGCTGAAGCCGGTCCGGTACCTGCGCTCCGGCGGCGGGCTGGACGGCACCGCCGGCACCGCCGGCACGGTGAACGTGGCGGCGGCGAACGGCAACCACGACGGCACGCCGACCAACCCGCAGGTGTTCACCGCCACCGGGCTGACCGGCGCGTACACCGGTGGGGCGACCGCGTTCGACCTGGCCGTCGACGCGGGCACCGCGGTCGGCAACGGCGTCCAGATCCGGATCTCCTACGACCTGACCGGCAACGGCGGCTTCGAACGGGTGGAGACCTACCGGTACTTCGCCACCGATCCGATCCCGGGTGCGGAGCGCTACCGGCAGACCCAGGGGCTGCTCTCGGCCACCGGCACGCTGGGCAACCTGTCCGGCGGCACGGTACGCGTCGAGGTGTGGAACGCCATCGGCGGCGCGCCCACGATCCTCGGCGTCGGCAACGGCTCGACCGTCACGCTGCCGTACGGCTCCTGACCCGCGTTCTCCGGCGCCCCGGCCCCAGTGGCCGGGGCGCCGGCTCGCGACCGGGTCACGGCCGGCGGGCGGTTCACGGCCAGCGGGTGGCGGTGGCCTCGAACAGCTCCCGCTCGCTGGCCACCGGGATGACGCAGAGCAGGTGCCCGCCCGGCGCGCGCAGCACGTGACAGTCGAGCCATCGGGACACCGGCGCGGCGCCCAGCCCGCACAGCCGCTCCACCTCGGCCACTACGTCGTCGGTCTCGATGTCGAGGTGGTAGCGGGGCGCGTCGCCGACCGACTGCACGGCGGTGACCAGTCCGGGCACCACGTCGGCCAGGCCGGTGAACTCCGGTTCGGCGGGATCGGTACGCAGGTCCGCACCGAGCGCGGCGGACCAGAACGCGGCCGCCTCCCCCGCCTCGTCGTGCGGCGCGTCGATGATCAGAGCGTACAACCGCGATCGATGCATCACCCGAGCCTAGCCAGGACCGCCCTCACCGGCAGCCCCGCGCGGTCAGGCGGTCACTCCCGGAGTTGGCGTCGAGCACGCACCCCATGTGCACCGGCCGATCCAAGGTCAACGCCAGCACGGGGAGGTGGTCACATCCCACCCACCCGGACCCCACCACTCCCCCGAACTGGTGTCGATCTCGGAGGATCCGGACCGTTACGGCGCGGTCGCCTCGGCCAGCAGCTCCAGCAGGTGGCGGTACGGCTGCCCGGTGGCCCGTGCCAGCCCGATCTCGCAGGTGCGGTTCACCGAGGCGTACCCGTCGAAGGGGCGTGCCGCGACGGCGGCGGCCTCGGCCCGGGTGGCCGACTCGGTCAGCTCCGGATGCAGCAGCCCTCGATCCCCGGCGAAGCCGCAGCACTGCCAGCCGTCGGGGACCACCACCTCGTCGGCGACCGCGCGGGCCACCGTGCGCAGCGCGTCGTCCAGGCCGAGCCGGGCCGACGAGCAGGTCGGGTGCAGGGCCAGCGAGCCGATCCGGCGGCGCACGGTCAGCCGGGGCAGGATCGTGCCGGCGGTGTACGCGACCGCGTCGACGACCCGCAGGTCCCCGGCGCCGTCGAGCAGCCGTTCGAAACCCTCGGTGCAGGACGCGGCGTCGCTGACCAGCGGCAGCGCGCCGTCGCGGCTCGCGGCGCGCAGCACCGGCGGGACGCGGTCGCGCACCGCCCGGTAGCCCTCGGTGAGTCCCTTCGACGACCACGGGGTGCCGCAGCACAGGTCGCCGATGCCGTCCGGCACGAGCAGCCGTACGCCGGCCCGCCCGGCGAGGGTGAGCAGCGCGGCGGCCACGCCGGTGCCGCCCTGCGCCGGGGCGAACAGCGTGCCGAGGCAGGACGGGACGAACACGGCGTCCGGGTCGCCGGCCGGGTGGGGGCGGCGCGGGGTGCCGCCGCGCGGCAGGTTCCGCTGCCACTGCGGCACCCGGTCGGCGCCGAGCACCGCGCGGGCGGCCCGGGTGGCGGCCTCGGGCAGCGCGGGTGGCAGCGCCCCGGCCAGGTCGAGTCCCCGGGCCATGCCCCTGGTGGTGGCGCCCCAGCGGCGGGCCGCGCCGCGCCAGGCCGTCCCCGCCGTCCGGCCGTGCTCCTGCGCGCGCAGCCGCTTGACCAGGTCACCGGTGTTGATCAACACCGGGCAGGCGGTGGCGCACATGCCGTCGACCGCGCAGGTCTGCACCGCGTCGTAGTCGTAGTCGTCCGTCAGCTCCCGGGCCAGCGCGGTGTTCCCGGCGGCCTGCGCGGCGGCGATCTCCCGGCGCAGCACGATGCGCTGCCGGGGCGTGGTGGTGAGGTCGCGGCTCGGGCAGACCGGCTCGCAGTAGCCGCACTCGACGCAGCGGTCCACCTCCTCCTCCACCGTCGGCACGGTCTTGAGGTGCCGCATGTGGATCTCCGGGTCGTCGCTGAGCAGCACGCCCGGGTTGAGGACGCCGTCCGGGTCGCAGAGCGTCTTCAGCTCGCGCATCACCTCGTACAGCTCGTCGCCGAACTGGCGGCGCACGTAGGGGGCCATCACCCGGCCGGTGCCGTGCTCGGCCTTGAGCGTGCCGCCGTGGCCGAGCACCAGGTCGACCATCTCCTCGGTGAAGTCGGCGTAGCGCGCCGGGGCCTCGCCGCCGTCGAACCGCTCGTTGAGCATGAAGTGCAGGTTGCCGTCCTTGGCGTGGCCGAAGATCACGCTGTCGGCGTACCGGTGCCGCTCGAACAGGTCGGCGAGCGCCGCGCAGGTGCCGGCGAGCGCCTCGACCGGCACGGCGATGTCCTCCAGCAGCGCCGTGGTGCCGGACGGGCGGGCGCCCGCGACCGCCGCGTACAGGCCCTTGCGGATGTGCCACAGCGCGGCGCGGGCGGCGGGCTCGCCGCTGAGCCGGGCCGGGGCGCTCAGCGGCAGGCCGGCCAGCACCGGTTCGGCATCCGCGACCCGGTCGGCGAGCGCCTGCGGGTCGGACTCCTGCCACTCGGCGAGCAGCGCGGCGTGCCCGCGCACGGCCAGGCCGCGCAGCGCGGCGTCCGCCTTCGGGTCGCGCTGGGCCACCCGCAGGGCGGCGGCGTCGAGCAGCTCGACCGCCGCCGGCCCGGCGGCCATCAGCGCCGGCATGGCCGCCATCGCCGCGCCGAGGGAGTCGAAGACGAGCAGGCCGGTCGCGGCGTGCCGGTGCACGGGTACGGTGCGGAACGTCGCCGAGGCGACGAACGCGAGCGTGCCCTCGCTGCCTACCACGAGCCGGGTGAGCAGGCCGGCCGGGTCGTCGTGGTCGAGGAACGCGTTCACGCCGTACCCCATGGTGTTCTTCATGGCGTACTGGGCGTGGACGCGGCGCACCGAGTCGGGATTGCCGCGTACCCGGTCGCGCAGCCGCAGCAGCCCGGCGTGCAGGTCCGGTTCGGCGGCGCGCAGCCGGGCGTCGGCGTCGGGGGCGCCGGTGTCCAGCACGGTGCCGCTGGGCAGCGCGAGGACCAGCGACTCCAGCGTCCGGTACGTGTTGAACTCGGTCCCGCAGGTCATGCCGCTGGAGTTGTTGGCGACCACGCCGCCGACGGTGCACGCGGACTCGCTGGCCGGGTCGGGGCCGAGCTTGCGGCCGTACGGCGCGAGCCGGGCGTTGACGTGCCGCAGCACCACCCCCGGTTGCACCCGTACCCGTTGCCCGTCGTCGAGCACCGTCAGGTCGCGGAAGTGCCGCCGCACGTCGACGAGCAGCCGGTCGGTGACGGCCTGGCCGCTGAGGCTGGTGCCGCCGGAGCGGAACGTCAGCGCGGTGCCGGTGCGGCGGCCGTACGCCAGCAGCGCGGCCACCTGGCCGGCGTCGGCCGGCGTGATCACCGCGCCGGGGTGCAGCAGGTAGTGCGAGGCGTCGTGGGCCATCCGCAGCCGGTCCGCGGCCCGCGTCGCCACGCCGCCGGGCACCACCGCCTCCAGCCCGGCCCGCGCGGACGCGCTCAGACTCGTCATGATCACCGCACCTCCCCCGGCCCACAGTAGTCACACCCGGCGTGGCTCAGCCCGCGGTGATCCGGTCCAGCACCCGCCGCTGGAACGCGCGGGCGGCCGGACCGGACGGCGGCGTACCGCCCCGGCGGGCCTCGATCGAGGCGCGGATCAGCGCGGCGTCCGGGTCGTCGGCGGCCACCCGCAGTCCGGCGTCGACCTTGCCCAGCCAGACGCCGTCGCGGCTGCGCACCAGCGCCCGGCAGGCGCCGAGCACGGCGTCCTCCGCGCCGGGGGCCGGTTCGTCGCCGGGTGGCGTGGGCAGCGCCAGCCACCAGCGCAGCGCGTCGGCCAGCAGCGCCCGCAGGTTCTCCGGCGCCGGGTCGGCGAACACGCCGGCGGCGGGCGGGCCGAGCAACGCCAGGCCGGACTGGCGCAGGATGCTGCGGTCCAGCGCGTACCAGAACCGCCCGTCGGCGGCGGGCCGGTCGGCCGGGTCGTAGGTGGCGCGGAACGGCATTGTCGCGCCGGTGTTCAGCTCGACCTCGAAGCCCGGCTCCGGGGTGCCGGAGGCGGCCACGTCGCGGCGGTAGACCATCAGTTCCAGGCCGCGCGCCGGGCAGGGCAGCGACTCGTGCCGCAGCCGGTCCACGAGCAGACGCCTGTCCGCCTCCGGCAGCGGTCCGGCGACCAGCAGCGCCACGTCCACGTCGCTGCGCCCCGGCTGGTACGCGCCCAGCCCGACCGACCCGGCCGCGTACGCGCCTACGAGGTCGTCACCGAGCACGTCCCGGGAACGGCGGACCACTTCGGCCAGGTAGTCGCGGATGTCGTCGCGCATTCCGGCATCCTGCCCCGGCCCGGGGGCGGTCAGTCCGCCGGGTCGGGACAGCACACCGTCAGCGCGCCCGGCACCACCTTGACCTTGAGCCGTTTCGCCTTGCCCCGGGCGCCGCCGTCCAGCTCGTACGTCTTCGGCGCGTCGAACCGGACCTTGATCCTGCGGCCCCGGGTGATCCGGACGAACGGCGAATCCTCGGAGCGCCCGGCGGCCATCCGGCCCAGCGTCCGCGCCCAGTCGACGGCGCCGCCGGCGGTCGACACGCCGACTTCGAGGGCCCCGTCGTCGGGGCGGGCGTCGTCGAACGCCGGGATGCCGCCGGTGATGGTGCCGACGTTGCCGAACAGCACGCAGCTCGCCTCGTCGTCGAACCAGTCGGCGCCGTCGACCCGGATCCGGGTCCGTACGCACTCGCCGCGCACGTGCCGCAGCCCGGTCCAGACGTACGCGATCCTGCCGAAGCGGCCCTTGAGCTGCCGGTCGGCGTCACGGATGAGGTCGCCGTCGAATCCGGCGCCCGCCATCACCGCGAAGTGCTCCCCGTTGATCCGGCCCAGGTCCAGCTCGCGGCGGCGGCCGTGCAGCGCGATGCGTACCGCCTCGGGCAGGTCGACCGGGATGCCCAGGTTCACCGCGAACAGGTTGGCGGTGCCGGCGGGCAGGATGCCCATCGGCACGCCGCTGCCGGCCAGCGCGTCGGCGCACCGCTGCACCATGCCGTCGCCGCCCCACACCAGCACCAACTCGGCGCCGTCGTCCAGCGCCGCGCGGACCCGCTTGGGCGCCTTGCGGCTCTTCGGCACCTCGTACCAGAGCAGCCGCCCGACCCCGGCGCCGACGAGCCGGGAGCGCAGCT
This sequence comes from Micromonospora sp. WMMB482, assembly GCF_019038635.1. Classification (NCBI taxonomy): domain Bacteria; kingdom Bacillati; phylum Actinomycetota; class Actinomycetes; order Micromonosporales; family Micromonosporaceae; genus Micromonospora; species Micromonospora sp. WMMB482. The sequence continues at coordinate 5,775,939 of NZ_JAHOPD010000020.1, forward strand.
CGTCGAGCCCGCCCCCGAACGTCTTCTTCCGGTGGGCGACGACAGCGACCACACCGGCCGGGGGCGCGGCGGGGGCGGGGGTGGTGTCCGGGCTTTGCGCCGTGCGCGTGTCCATGGTCCGGCTGGTACCCGGACCGCGCGGATCCCACGCCTGCGCCGGGCGCGGCACGCCCGATTCGGATCAACCGCTTACTGTGCCCGGGCTGCCACGTTCGGTACAGTGCGGGGCGTCGATCCGTGCCGCCGGGCGCGGATCCGGAGGGTGCGGGATGTCGGGACGGACCGGGTGGGCGGCGCGCTGCACGCTGCGCCTCGGTCTGCTGCTCGGCGGCGTGGCAGTCGTCTGGGGCGCCCACGAGGTCGCCTTCGGTTCGGCCGCCCAGGCCGCCGACCGGGAGCCGTCCGGTGCGCTCACCGCCACCCTCGGGGTGCTCACCCACACGCTCGGGACGGTGCTCGACCTGCCCACGTCCGGAACCGACGACGTCGGCGCGGCCCCCTCCGGGTCCGGCGACGACGCTGCCGAGGCGCCGGCGTCCGCCCCGCCCGCTCCCGACGCCGCCGCGCCCGCGCCGGGTGCGACAGCACCCGGCACAGCGTCGCCCACGCCCGGCGCGGGCCGGCCGGAGGCGGTGCCGGCACAGCCGGGGCGTCCTGCCGCGCCGGTCACCGGCCGGGTGGTCGAACCGCCCGTGCCCGGCCCGGCCGCTCCCGGCGCCCCGGTCGCCCCGGTCGCCCCGGTCGCCCCGGCCGACCCGGTCGCAACGCCGGCACCGGCTCCCGAGCGTGCGCACGACACGCCGCCCCGCCTGGGCGGGCCGGTCCTCGCCGCCCCGGCGGGGCGCGCCCTCACCGCCGTCGGCACGCGGTGGGCCGATCCGGCAGGCGACCGGGCGGCGGCGGCCGGTCCGGCCGCGCACGTCACGACCACGCCCCCCTGCCGCCGCCGCTCGACGCCGTCACCCACGGCGGCGGCGGGGTGCACAGCGAGGCCGCCGACGCGGACGCGGACCGCTGGCGGCTGCCGGCGCTGACCCACGGATACGCGCGACCGGCGGCCGAGCCGCTGCCGCCGTCGCGCACGTCGCGCCCCGGCACCAGACCTGCCTGAGCGGACTCCACAGGCACCTCCGATCCGGAGCACGGGCGTGTCCCGCCCGACTGCCGCATGCCGCGGCGGCGCCGCCGACTGTCGTCCGGCGCCCGTAACCGACCCGATCACGCCTGCGAAGACAGGAGTTCGTCCATGAGCACAGCCCTGTCCGTCGTCCGCGCCCGCTGGTGCGACATCGGCCGGATCGCCGATCTCGTCGCCGAGTCCCTCGCACCCACCGCGCCGGCCACCTGGCTCGTCCCCGACCCGTCCCGCCGCCTGCCGGTACTCGCCGCTGTGGCGCGGATCTGGACCGAGCACGCGTTGCTGTTCGGCGACGCGTTCCTGCTGCCCGACGGCAGCGCCGCCACCGTGTGGTTCCACCGCTACCGCCCGATCCCGTCCCCCCACCGGTACGCCGACCGGCTCGCGAGCGCCGCCGGGCCGGACGAGGACCGGTTCCGCCGCTTCGGCGAGAAAATGGCGGCACGCCGCCCCGCCGAGCCGCACAACCATCTGGCGCTGCTGGCCGCCCCCCGGGGCGGCGCGACGCAGGCGCTGTCCGCGTCGCAGCGCCGGATGGACACGTTGAACCTGCCCTCGTACGCGCATCCGTGCGCTGCCGGGCAGGAGGAGCTGCTGCGGCGGCTCGGCTACGCCGAGCGGGAGACGTTCGCCGCCCCGGACGGCACGCCGGTGCGGTCGTTGTGGCGGCCGGCGCCGTCGCCCGCGGGCGGCAACGACAGGTGGCGGACCCGCCGGGCCGTCGGCCGGGAACGCGACGACCGGGCCGTCGGCCGGGCGGCACGCTGACCGGCTGAGCCCGGGCCGGGGCGGCAGTCGTACGCCCCGGCCCGGACCGGCGCCACACCCGTCCGGGCTCTTCGGCCGGTGTCGTCGGCGCAGCTCGGTTAGCCTGCGAGCCGGGCACGACTCAGCCGAGCAGTCGGAGGTAAGGCGTGCGGAACAGCGGATCCACAGCGGAGCCGGGCGGCGCTGCCCAGATGCGCCCCAGGCGCAGCCGGCGGCGTCTGCCGGTCGTCCTCGCGGTCTGCACGCTGCTGGCCGGCTGCGGGCTGGTGGCCGGCGGCTACTACTTCGACAGCGTGCCGACGCCCAGCGACCTGAAGCTGCCCGAGTCCACCACCGTCTACTACGCCGACGGGCGCACGCCGATGGCGAAGCTGGGCGCGCAGAACCGCACCATCGTGCCGTACGACCAGATGAACGACTCGGCGAAGCAGGCGATCGTGGCGGCCGAGGACCGTACGTTCTGGACGAACCAGGGCATCGACTTCAGGGGCGTGCTACGGGCGGCCTGGGCCAACGTGAGCGGCCGGCAGCGGCAGGGCGCGTCCACCCTCACCCAGCAGTACGCGCGCATCGCCGCAGACCTGCGCGGGGTCACCTACTCCCGCAAGCTGCGCGAGGCGGTGATCGCGTGGAAGCTCGACGACGCGTACTCCAAGGAGGAGATCCTCGGTTTCTACCTGAACACCGTGCCGTTCGGCCGTGGCGCGTACGGCATCGAGGCGGCCGCGCAGACGTACTTCGGCAAGACGGTGCGCCGGGACGCGCCCGCCGCGCGGCAGCTCACGCCGGCCGAGGCGATGGTGCTCTGCGCGATGGTGAAGCAGCCGGAGGCGGACCCGGCCGACCCGGAGGGCTCGCCCGGCTACGACCCGCGCCGCAACGCGCTGGCCCGGCAGAACTCGATCGACAGGTGGAACTACATCCGCGACGGCATGGTCGAGCTCGGCTACCTGACGCCACAGCAGGCGGCGGGGCTCACGTACCCGGACACGGTCCGGCCGATCGACGAGGACGCGGGCCGGTCCGACCTGGACCGGCCGACCGGCCTGGTGGTCAACCACGTGCTCGCCGAGTTGCGCGAGACCGAGCCGTTCCGCGGCAAGCCCGACGAGGTGATCCGCGACGGTGGCTACCGGATCGTCACCACCATCGACAAGCGCGTGCAGGACGCGGCCGAGGCGGCGGCGGACATCCGCCGCGACACCGCGCCGCAGGCGGTACGCGACCAGCCGCGCAACTGGCAGGCCGCGCTGGTGGCGGTGGAGCCGGGGACCGGACGGGTGCTCGGCTACTACGGCGGTGACAGGGGCTCGGGCGCGGACTACGCCGGCTGGTACTACGACGAGAACGGCGAGACCCGCGGCTTCGGCCAGCACCCGCCGGGGTCGTCGTTCAAGGTGTACGACCTGGCCGCCGCCGTCCGGGACGGGATCTCGGTGAAGCAGCGGTTCGACTCGCCGGACACCAAGGAGTTCCCCGCCTCGGGGCGGACCAGGGGCAGCGCGGCCGGGCCGATCCGCAACGCCGAACGCGCGCCCTGTCAGCCGGACTGCGCGCTCTGGGAGGCCACCGTCGCCTCGCTGAACGTGACCTACTTCGAGCTGACCGAGAAGCTGGGCACCGACAAGGTGATCGAGATGGCCCGGCAGGCCGGCGTGGAGTCGATGTGGGAGACGGTCCGGGGCAATCCCCGGCCGCAGCGTGTCGACCTGCGCAGCGACCCGGCCGACGAGGTGGCGAAGCGGTTCTCCACGGAGGTCGGCATCGGGCAGTACGGCATCACCGTGCAGGACCACGCGAACGGGATGGCGACGTTCGCGGGCGGCGGCAAGCGTGCCGACGCGCACTTCGTCCGGTCGGTCAGCAAGGACGACGAGCAGGTGTGGACCGAGCAGCTGCGCACCACCGACCTGGGCCTGGACCGCGAGGCGATCGACCAGCTCGACTGGACGCTGCGCCGCGTGCGGGCCGCCGAGCTGGGCAACGGCTGGGACTCCGCCGGCAAGACCGGCACCTGGCAGGCCGGGCAGAGCACCACGCAGAACGTGCACACCTGGATGGTCGGCTGGACCGGCGCGCTCGCCTCGGCCGTCTGGCTGGGCACCACCGACGGCAAGCCGCTGCGGACCAGGGGCGGCAGCTACGAGGTGTACGGCTCGACCGGTGCCGCGCCGATCTGGCGGCAGTTCATGACCCGGGCCACCGCGGCGATGAAGCTCGACCCGGACGAGTACCGCTTCGGTCAGCCGGCGTTCCCCGGCGAGAACCCGGAGCCGACTCGGTCGGCGCCACCGCCGCCGACCACCGCCGCGCCGACGCCGTCGGAGTCGCCGAGCCCGAGTCCTTCGTCGTCGTCCCGGAGCCCGGACCCGACCCGTCGGCCGACGTCGCGGCCGACGCTGACGCCGTCGCTGCCACCGCTGCCCACCGTGTCGCCGACGCGGACCCGCGGCCCGCGCTGACCCGGCCGCCTCACGTTGATCTGCGCCGCCGGCCCACAGCGGCGCCGTCCGCCGCGTGCACGGCAGCCCGTGTCACCACCGGCAACGGTCGCCCTGACCAGGGCCTATCGAAGGTCACGGTTGCCGGGGTGGGTGCCCGCGCCGGCCGGGCGCCCGGCCCGGGACACGGCGCCACGGTCGCGGTGGATCCGGGCGGCCACCTCGTGCATCGCGCGGCTGAACAGCTCCGCCTGGTCGCCCACGCCGCCGAGCCGGGCGGCGAGCGCGTCGGCGTCGGCCCGCGCCGACGCGCTGACCTGGGCGTCCAGCTCGGACAGCGCGGCGTTGGCGGCGGTGACGAGGTGTCCGCAGAGGACGTCGAAGGGCACGCCCGCCAGCTCCGGGTCGATCACCACGGAGTCCAGCCGGCCACCCTGGACGGCGACCGCGCGGACCCGCCCGCCGGCGGCCGTGCCCTCGGCCCGGAGCAGGTCGCCCGGCTCGCCGTCGGTGTGCGCCGAGGCCCGGGAGCGCATCGCGGCGAGCGCCTGCTGCGTGCGGGTCAGCAGCTCGTCGAGGCTCGCGGCCGCCGAGAACGGGTCGTTGGTCATTTCCGCGCTTTCTTCACGTCTTAGCCGAGCATCGTGACCCTAGCAACCGGCTCCGACGAATCGCGGTCACCGGCCGCCGAGGGCCGCGTCCCGGCGCCGCGAGCAGGGCGGACACCGGGCGGCGCGGCGTGTCGCGGACGGCCGGACGCCCGGCCGGGGCGAACCGGCCGGGCGTCCGAGGGCCGCTCAGCGCAGGCGCAGCCGCTGACCGGGGAAGATCAGGCCCGGGTCGTCGCCGACGACCGCGCGATTGCGTTCGTGCAGGGCACGCCAGCCGCCGTCGACGCGCTGCGCGACGGCGATCTCCGACAGCGTGTCCCCGCGCCGGACCACGTACGTCCCGGCGGCGGACGACGGCTGCGGCAACACCCTCGTCGCGGCCCGTTGCGGCGTGGCCTTGCGCGCGGCGGCCCGCTTCGGGGCCGCCTTCTTCGGTGCCGCCTTCGTGGTGGCCCGCTCGGACCGAGTCGCCGCGGCGCTCGCCGAGCCACCCTTCCTGCCGCAGACGGGCCACGCGCCGATGCCCTGCCCGCGCAGCACCTTCTCCGCGACGGCGATCTGCTCGGACCGGCTGGCCAGGTCGGCGCGGGCGGCGTACTTCCTGCCGCCGTAGCCGTTCCAGGTGGCGCGGGAGAACTGGAGCCCGCCGTAGTAGCCGTTACCGGTGTTGATCTTCCAGTTGCCGCCGGACTCGCAGCGCGCGACCGCGTCCCAGTTGACGCCGGCGCTGGCCGGAGCGGCCGGGCCGAACACTGTCGCGGCGCCGACGGCGACGCCGGCCAGAGCCGCGCCGAGCGCGGTACGGCGGCTTCGGGCTGAGTATTCAGTTGCCATGTGGATTCCTCCACGCCGACGAGGTGAGCTGTCGGGTTCGGGCCGAGGAGCCCGGCCGCCGGTGGCGGCTTCACCCCGAGGTGCCGATGCACCGTGGAACGTGTGGTTCCCCCGCTCCCGCGCGAGGTTCGGTTACCGGGGCCGGCGGCGGGATTTGGCGTTTCCAGCCCCGGTGTCCGCTTGTGCGAACGCAACTGACGCTAGGAGCGATTTGCGACGATCATCCGCTTCTTGTGACGCTCTTCACCCGGCCGGGCGACCGGGGGCGGCGCTACGGTGACAGGGCCAGGCAAGATCACGGGAGGGCGGACGGATGACCGATCACGGACACGAGCTGACCTTCGGCGGCTTCCTGACGCCCGCCGCCGGGCAGCCCGACCAGGTGGTGGCGCTGGCCCGGCTCTGCGAGCAGGTCGGGCTGGACCTGGTCACGTTCCAGGACCATCCGTACCAGCCGGGCTTCCTGGACACCTGGACGCTGATGTCCTACGTGGCCGCCGCCACCGAACGCGTCCGCCTGGCCGGAAACGTCCTCAACCTGCCGCTGCGCCAGCCGGTGGTGCTGGCCCGCAGCGTCGCCAGCCTGGACCTGCTCACCGGCGGCCGGGTCGAGCTGGGACTCGGCGCGGGCGCGTTCTGGGACGCGATCGAGGCTGCGGGCGGGCGGCGCCTGTCCCCCGGCGCCGCCGTCGAGGCCCTCGACGAGGCGATCCAGGTGATCCGCGAGGTCTGGGACACCGACCGCCGCGGCATGATCCGCGTCGACGGCGAGCACTACCGGATGGTCGGCGCCAAGCGCGGTCCGGCCCCGGCGCACCCGGTGGGCATCTGGGTCGGCGCATACAAGCCGCGCATGCTGCGCCTGGTGGGCCGCGCCGCGGACGGCTGGCTGCCGTCCCTGTCGTACCTGCCCGAGGGCCCCGACGACCTGCCCGCCCTGAACGCGCTCGTCGACGAGGGCGCGGCGGCCGCCGGGCGCGACCCGGCCGCGATCCGCCGCATGCTCAACGTGACCGGCACGTTCGCCCGCTCGTCGGCCGGCTTCCTGGCCGGACCGCCGGAGCAGTGGGTGGAGGAACTGGCCGGACTGACGCTGGAGCACGGCATCACCACGTTCATCCTCGGCAGCGACGAGCCGCGCGCGATCCAGATCTTCGGTCAGGAGGTCGCGCCGGCGGTGCGGGAGCTGGTCGCCGCCGAGCGCGCCACGCCCGCCGCGGCCGCCCGCGCGGCCACCCGCGAGCCGGCCACCGCCGGCGGCCCGAGCACGCTCGGCGTCACCCCCACCCCCGACCCGGGGGTACGCCTGAGCGCGCGCCGCGCGTGGGACGAGTCCACCCGCCCGAGCGCTCCGCCGCCACCGGCCGGACACGCCTATCCGGCCCGGGGACAGGCCGCCGGGCAGCACCTGGTGGACGTGCACGACCACCTGCGCCAGGAGCTGGCCCAGGTGCGCGACCTGCTGGAACAGGTCAAGCGGGGCTCGGTCTCGCCGGGCCGGGCGCGGGCCGCGCTCAACGAGATGACCATGCGGCAGAACAACTGGACGCTCGGGGCGTACTGCGCGGCCTACTGCACGATGGTCACCCAGCACCACGGGCTGGAGGACGCCTCGATCTTCCCGCACCTGCGCCGCTCCGAGGCCGGGCTTGCCGCCGTGCTGGACCGCCTCGAGGAGGAGCACGTGGTGATCCACGGGGTGGTGGAGAACGTCGACCGGGCGCTCGTGGAGCTGGTCCGGCGGCCCGGCGACTTCACGCAGCTCCAGGAGGCGGTGGACCTGCTCACCGACACGCTGCTGTCGCACCTGTCGTACGAGGAGCACCAGATCGTCGAGCCGCTGGCCCGGCACGGTTTCTTCCCCGGCCAGCTGTGAGGTAGCTGACTTCTGATTCCCTAAGTCAGGGGGTACCGTCGACGGCATGACGGACCTCCTCTCGCAGCGTGACTCCTGGTCCACCGCCAACTGCTCGATCGCCCGGGCCCTGGAGGTGGTCGGCAACCGCACCACGCTGCTCCTGCTGCGGGAGGCGTCGTTCGGCACCCGCCGCTTCGACGACTTCGCCCGGCGGGCCGGCGTCAGCGAGCCCGTGGCTGCCGCACGCCTCAAGCAGCTCGTCGCCGACGGGCTGCTCGACCGGCGTCCCTACCGCGAGCCCGGCCGGCGCACCCGCGACGAGTACGTGCTCACGGCCAAGGGCAGCGACCTGATCCCGGTGCTCGTCGCGCTGCGGCAGTGGGGCGACACGTACGCCGCCGACGCGGCCGGCCCGGCCGTCCGGGTGGCCCACGACGGGTGCGGGTCGGCGGTGCACGCCCGGCTGCGCTGCGACGGCGGGCACGACGTACCGCCCGGCGAACTGGCCGTCCTGCCCGGACCGGGCCTGCTGTCCGCCTGACCTCCCTTCCCACCACCTCTCGGAGCGAGACATGAAGATCGCTGGAAGCACCGCCCTCGTCACCGGCGCCAACCGCGGCTTCGGCCGGCACCTGGCCGCCGAACTCGTCGCCCGCGGCGCCACCGTCTGGGCCGGCGCCCGCAACCCGGACACCGTGGACCTGCCCGGCGTCACAGCGGTACGCCTGGACATCACCGACCCCGCGTCGGTGGCCGCTGCGGCGGAGCGGGCCGGTGACGTGACGCTGCTGGTCAACAACGCCGGCGTGAGCACCGGCACCGGCCTGCTCGACGGCGACCTCGCACAGATCCGGCTGGAGCTGGAGACGCACTATCTCGGCACGTTGTCGGTGGTACGGGCGTTCGCGCCCCGGATCGCTGCGAACGGCGGCGGCACGATCCTGAACGTGCTGTCCGCGCTGTCCTGGTTCACGTTCCCCGGCGTCGGCGCGTACGGCGCGGCGAAGGCCGCCGAGTGGTCGATGACCAACGCCCTGCGCGTGGAGCTGGCCGGCCAGGGCGTCCGCGTCGCGGGCCTGCACGTGGGCTACATGGACACCGAGATGGCTGCCGCCGTGCCCGGCCCGAAGGCCGACCCGGCCGAGGTCGCCCGGCTCGCGGCCGACGGCATCGAGTCCGACAGCTACGAGATCCTGGCCGACGACGTCGCCCGCCGGGTCCAGGCCGGCCTGTCCGGCGGAGTGGCCGCGCTCTACCCCGCGCTCCCCTGAGCGGACCCGTCTCGCCGAGGTGGCGACGTCACCCCGGCGAGACGGTGCCCGTCAAGCGGCCGTCACGACAACCGCCCCGGACATCCGATCAGCGACCCCGGCACAACCCTGCACCGCCCGGCGCTCGCCGCACCCAGCCCTCACCAGATCCACCCCGGCCCATCCACGCGCTGCCCCGGCCGACGCGGGCGTCCGCAGAACCACCCCCGCCGGGGCACTCACTCGCCGAGAGCGCCACGTCCCTCCATCTGGGACCGGCATTCCCCACTCTGGGACACGAGCGGCTTGATCCACACCAGCTCGCCGAGGTGGCGGTATCGGAGGCATTCCGATACCGCCACCTCGGCGTCATGGAGTCGATCAAGCCGGTCGGGCCGGGTCGAGTCGGGCGAGCCGAGCCGGGTCGGGCTACAGGCCGCGGGCCAGGCGGTCGGCGAGGATCCGGGTGAACCGGGCCGGGTCGGCCAGCTCGCCGCCCTCGGCCAGCAACGCCATGCCGTACAGCAGCTCGGCGGTCTCGGTCAGCGCGGCGGTGTCGCCGCCCTCCCCGTGCGCCTTGCGCAGGCCGGTGACCAGCGGGTGGGCCGGGTTCAGCTCCAGGATCCGCTTGACCCGGGGCACCTCCTGGCCCATCGCCCGGTACATCTTCTCCAGCGTCGGCGTCATGTCGTGCGCGTCACCGACCACGCAGGCCGGTGAGGTGGTCAGCCGGGTGGACAGGCGCACCTCCTTGACGCTGTCGGCGAGCGCGCCGCCGAGGAAGGTGAGCAGGTCGGCGTACTCCTGACGCTCCGCCTCGGCCTTCTCCTTCTCCTCCTCGGTCTCCAGGTCCACCTGGCCCTTGGCGACCGAGCGCAGCGTCTTGCCGTCGTACGCGCCGACGCGCTCGACCCACACCTCGTCCACCGGGTCGGTGAGGATCAGCACCTCGTAGCCCTTGGCGCGGAACGCCTCCAGGTGCGGCGAGTTCTCGATGGTGGCCCGGTTCTCGCCGGTGGCGTAGTAGATCTCGGTCTGGCCGTCGCGCATCCGCTCCACGTACGCGCGCAGCGTGGTGGGCTCGGCCGGGTCGTGGGTGCTGGCGGCACGGACCAGTTCCAGCAGCGTCTCGGTGTTGTCCGGGTCCTCCAGCAGACCCTCCTTGACCACCGCGCCGAACTCGGTCCAGAACGTGCGGTACGACTCGGCGGACATGTCCTTGAGCGTGGCGAGCACCTTCTTGACCAGCCGGCGGCGCACCGCGCGGATCTGCCGGTCCTGCTGGAGGATCTCCCGGGAGATGTTCAGCGACAGGTCGTGCGCGTCCACCACGCCCTTGACGAAGCGCAGGTAGTTGGGCATCAGCGCGTCGCAGTCGTCCATGATGAACACGCGCTTGACGTAGAGCTGCACGCCGCGGCGGCCCTGCGGGGAGAACAGGTCGAGCGGGGCGTGCGACGGCAGGAACAGCAGCGCCTCGTACTCGAAGGTGCCCTCGCCGCGCATGTGGATCGTCTCGAGCGGGTCGGCCCAGTCGTGTGCGACGTGCCGGTAGAACTCCTTGTACTCGGCCTCGTCGACCTCGTCCCGCGAGCGCGCCCAGAGCGCCTTCATCGAGTTGAGCGTCTGCTCCTCGCGGGTGGTGGCGCCGTCCTCGCCGGGCTTGTCGACTGTCATCCGGATCGGCCATGAGATGAAGTCGGAGTAGCGCTTGACGATCTCGCGGATCGTCCACTCGGCGGTGTAGTCGTGCAGGTTGTCCTCAGTGTCGACCGGCTTGAGGTGCAGCGTGACCGAGGTGCCCTGGGGCGCGTCCCCGACCTCCTCGATCGAGTACGTGCCCTCGCCCGCGGACTCCCAGCGGGTGCCGCCGGACTGCCCGGCGCGGCGGGTCAGCAGCGTGACCTTGTCGGCCACCATGAAGGTCGCGTAGAAGCCGACGCCGAACTGGCCGATCAGCTCCTGGGACGCGGCGGCGTCGGCGGACTCGCGCAGCTTGCGCAGCAGTTCGGCGGTGCCGGACTTGGCGATGGTGCCGATCAGGCCGACCACCTCGTCGCGGGTCATGCCGATGCCGTTGTCCCGCACGGTGAGCGTACGGGCGTCCTTGTCGACCTCGATCCCGATGTGCAGGTCGGAGGTGTCGGCCGGCAGATCCTTGTCGACGAGCGACTCCAGCCGCAGCTTGTCCAGCGCATCGGACGCGTTCGAGATCAGTTCGCGCAGGAAGACGTCCTTGTTCGAGTAGATCGAGTGCACCATCAGCTGCAGCAGCTGACGGGCCTCGGCCTGGAACTCCAACGTCTCGACCCGGTCGCTCACACCGACTCCCTTCCCTCTGGCGGTCCTCCGGCGGAAAGGATACGAGGGGTGACCACTGCGGCACGCACCGGCCGCCCCCGAAATCCACTGGTACAACCAGTTGACGGGTTGATGTGTTCGGGGCCACACTGCAGCGCATGACCTTCGATCCCGCGCCTCGCGTCTCGGTCTCCGACCACGTCTTCGGCCGACTCCGCGACGCGATCGTGTCCGGTCGCTACGCGCCGGGCGAGACGTTGCCCGGCGAGCGGGAACTGGCCGGGGCGTTCGCCGTCAACCGGCACGCGGTCCGGGAGGCGCTGCGCCGTCTGCAACAGCTCGGCCTGGTCCGGGTCAGCCAGGGCGGCGCGACCCGGGTGCTGGACTGGCGGGTGCACGCCGGGCTGGACCTGGCGCTGTCCCTGGCGCGTTCCGCCGACGTGCTCCCGGTCGAGACGCTGGTGCGCGACATGCTGGAGATGCGGGCCTGCGTCGGGATCGACGCGGCCCGGCTCTGCGCCGAGCGCGCGGACCCGGCGGTCGTCGCCGCCCTGGTCCGGGCCGCCGAGGAGTACGGCGACCTGGCCCCCGACCTGGACCGGATGAGCGAGGTCAACATCGCCATCTGGCGGCTGGTCGTACGCGGCAGCGGCAACACGGCCTACCAGCTCGCGTTCAACAGCCTGGTGGCCGGCACGTTCGCGGTCGGCGACGTCCCCCCGGACGCCCGCGCGGCCGAACTGCTCGACGTGGCCGGTCACCGCCGTCTCGCCGCGTCGGTCGCCTCCGGTCAGGGCGAGGCGGCAGCCCGGCACGCCCGGGCGCTGCTGACCGCGCCGGTCACCACCCCCACCACCCCCACCACCGGAAGGGAAGCGCGCGCATGATCCCCGCCGTGCTGTACGCCGTCCCGGCGTTCCTGCTCCTGATCGTCGTCGAGGCGGTCTCCTACCGCTTCCTGCCCGACGACGACGAACGCGGCTACGAGCTGCGCGACACCACCACCAGCCTGTCGATGGGGATGGGCAGCCAGATCATCGGCTTCCCGTGGAAGCTGCTCACCGTCGGTGTGTTCGCGGCGCTGTGGACCGTCGCGCCGGTGCACCTGTCCCCCGGCGACTGGTGGACCTGGGTGATCCTGTTCTTCGCCGACGACCTGGCCTACTACTGGTTCCACCGCTCGCACCACGAGGTACGCGTGCTCTGGGCCAGCCACGTCGTGCACCACAGCAGCGTCTACTACAACTTCTCGACCGCCCTGCGGCAGAGCTGGACGCCGATGACCTCGCTGCCGTTCTGGCTGGTGCTGGCGCTGCTCGGCATCCCGCCGTGGATGATCTTCCTCCAGCAGTCGGTCAGCCTGCTCTACCAGTTCTTCCTGCACACCGAGCGGATCAAGGTGCTGCCCCGGCCGATCGAGTGGATCTTCAACACGCCGTCGCACCACCGGGTGCACCACGGCTCGAACACCGAGTACCTGGACCGCAACTACGGCGGCATCCTGATCATCTGGGACCGGCTGTTCGGCACGTTCGAGCCGGAGGGGGCCACCGTCCGCTACGGCCTCACGAAGAACATCGGCACCTACAACCCGCTGCGGGTGGCCACCCACGAGTTCGCCGCGATCTGGTCCGACGTACGCCGGGCCGACTGCTGGCGGCACCGGCTGGGCTACCTGTTCGGCCGTCCCGGCTGGCAGCCGGCCCGATGAGGCGGCTGCTGCCCCTGTTCGGGCTGGTCGCAGCCGTCGAACTCGCCGGGGTCGCGCTCGACTCGACGATGCTCCAGTGGCTGGCCAAGCCGCTGCTCGCGCCGGTGCTCCTGGCGTACCTCTGGGCGCACCGGCGCCGCGTCGACGCGGTGGCGGCCGGCCTGGTCGCCGCCACCGCGGGCGACGTCGCCCTGCTCCTGCCGGGAGACACCGCGTTCCTGGCCGGCATGGGCTTCTTCCTGGTCACCCAGCTCGCGTTTCTCACCGCATTCGCGCGGCACCGGCGCGCGCCGGTCGTGGCGTGGGCGGGCTACCTGCTCGCCTGGGCCGGCGCGAACGCGCTGCTCTGGGGCATGCTCGGGCCGCTGCGGCTGCCGGTGCTCGGCTACAGCCTGGCGCTGTGCCTGATGGCCGCCGCCGCGACCGGGGTGTCGGCGCGGGTCGCCGCGGGCGGGGCGTTCTTCCTCGTCTCCGACCTGCTCATCGGCGTGAGGGCGGCCGGGGTGGAGCTGCCCGGGCGGGGCCTGCTGGTGATGACCACCTACTGCGCCGCGCTGCTGCTGATCACCACCGGCTGGGTGGCCGCGACGCGCCCGGCGCCCGGCCCGCAGCCGCCGACGGCGGGTACCCTGCTCGCGTGGCCAGGGAGAACGGGCGCAAGCTGATCGCCTCGAACAAGAAGGCGCGGCACGACTACGACATCCTCAAGACGTACGAGGCGGGCATCGTGCTGGCCGGCACCGAGGTGAAGTCGCTGCGCGAGGGACGGGTGTCACTGGTCGACGCGTTCGCCCAGGAGCGCGACGGCGAGATCATGCTGTACGGCCTGCACATCGCCGAGTACGGCTTCGGCACCTGGACCAACCACGCGCCCCGGCGCACCCGCAAGCTGCTGCTGCACCGGGTGGAGATCGCCCGGATCCTGGAGAAGCTGCGCGACGGCGGCATCACGCTGGTGCCGCTGTCGATGTACTTCGCCGACGGCTGGGCCAAGGTGGAGCTGGGCCTGGCCCGGGGCCGCCGGTCGTACGACAAGCGCCAGGCGCTCGCCGAGCGGGACGCGAAGAAGGAGATCGCCCGGGAGATGGGCCGCCGCCTCAAGGGCCGGACGGCGGCGCGGCGGGGCTGAGCGCACCGCGTTTCTGTCCCAGGCCGGTGGCACGCTGGCGCCCATGACCGACCTGACCTGGAACCCGCTGCTCCGCGAGCAGCTCACCTGGCACTGGACCCACCAGTTGCGCGACCGCCTCGCCGGGCTCACCGACGCGGAGTACCTGTGGGAGCCGGTCCCCGGCTGCTGGAACCTGCGCCCGCGCGCCGGCGGCGGCACGCCGGCGATCGACTTCGCGATGCCGCAGCCGGAACCGCCGCCGTTCACCACCATCGCCTGGCGGCTCGCCCACGTCATCGTCGGCGTGCTGGCCGTGCGCAACGCGTCGCACTTCGGCCGCGCGCCCACCGACTACGCCTCGTTCCCCTACTCCCCGACCGCGGCCGGCGCGCTGGCCCAGCTCGACGAGGAGTACGCCGCCTGGACGGCCGGGGTCGAGGCGCTCGGCGAGGACGGCCTGGCCCGCCCCTGCGGCCCGGCCGAGGGGCCGTTCGCCGACGTCCCGATGGTCACGCTCGTGCTGCACATCAACCGGGAGGTGATCCACCACCTGGCCGAGGTCTGCCTGCTGCGCGACCTGTACCGCCACACGCCGGAGGCAACGCGATAAATACAAGAATACTTGTACATCATTCCTTGTCGGTCTAGCCTGGCGGCATGACGGACGGAACCGGCAACCGGCGCGTGAGCGACCCGCGAGCCATGCGGGCACTGGCCCACCCCACCCGGCTGCGGCTGCTCGGCGAGCTGCGCCTGCGCGGCCCGCAGACGGTCGGCATGCTGAGCGAGCGGACCGGTGAGGCGGTCGGCTCGGTCAGCTACCACGTGGGCAAGCTCGCCGAGCACGGCTTCGTGACCGCGGCTCCCGAGCTGGCCCGGGACCGGCGCGAGCGGTGGTGGCGGGCGGCGCACGCCACCACCGACTGGGATCCGCTCGAACTGCTCGACGACCCGGAGCGCCGGCTCGCCGGCAACCTGCTGCGCCAAGCCGCCATGCAGCGCTACGTGGACCGCTACCAGGCATATCTGGACGCCGAGGCGAGCCTCGACCCCGCGTGGGTCCGCGGCACCACCAGCAGCGACATCGTGCTGCGCCTGACGCCGGCAGAACTGGTCGAGCTGCGCGACGAGCTGTCCGCGCTCGGCCGGCGCTGGCAGGAACGCGGCACACCCGGCCGGCCCGGCGCCGAGATGGTCACGCTGATCTGGCAGGCGTACCGGGGGCCGCAGTGAACCGCGACCGCCGGCCCCTGGCCGGGCTGCTGATCGGGCACGCCGTCTCGCTGACCGGCAACGTACTCACGCTCATCGCACTGCCGCTCTACGTGCTGGCCGAGACCGGCTCACCGGCGGCCACCGGACTGGCCGGGGCGTTCGCCACCGCGCCCGTGGTGCTCGGCGGCGCGTTCGGCGGCGTGCTCGTCGACCGGATCGGCTACCGGCGGTCCAGCGTGCTCGCCGACGCGATCTCCGGCGTGACGATCGCCGCCGTACCGCTGTTGCACGCCACCGTCGGCCTGCCGTTCCCGGCGCTGCTGGCCCTGGTCTTCGTCAGCGGGCTGCTCGACACGCCGGGGCAGACCGCGCGCACGGCGTTGCTGCCGGAGGCGGCGGAGGCGGCCGGGGTTCCGATCGAGCGGGCCGTCGGCTGGGCGGAGGCAACCTCGCGCGGGGCCCGGATGATCGGCGCGCCGGTGGCCGGCCTGCTGGTCGGCGTGTTCGGCGCGCTGCCGGTGCTCGCGGTGGACGCGGTGACGTTCGCGGTGTCGGCGCTCGCGGTGACGCTGCTGGTGCCGCGCGGCCTGAACCCGTCCGGCGACGAGAGCGAGCCGGAGGCCGGGGGCTACTGGCGGCAGTTCGCGGCCGGGCTGCGCTTCCTGGTCCGCGAGCCGCTGCTGCGCGCCATGGTCCTGCTGGTGCTGGTGACCAACCTGTTCGACGCGGCCAAGAGCCAGGTGCTGCTGCCGGTGGTCGCCGAACGGGAGCTCGGCGGTCCGGCGGCGTTCGGCCTGCTGGTCGGCGTCATGGGCGGTGGAGCGCTGGTCGGCTCGCTGGTGTTCAGCGCGATCGGGCACCGGCTGCCCCGTCGGGCCACGTTCGTCACCGCGTACGTGCTGTGCGGCGCGCCGCCACTGTGGGCGCTCGCCGCCGCGCCGCCGCTGCCGGTGGTGGTCGCCGTGGTGGCGCTGGCCGGGCTGGCCGCCGGCTCGCTCAACCCGCTGATGGGCGCCGTCGAGCTGGAGCGGGTGCCGCCGGCCATGCGGGCCCGGGTGTACGGCGTGATCGGCGCGGGCGCGTGGGCGGCCATGCCGGCCGGCGCGGTCGGCGCCGGACTGGCCGCGGACCGGTTCGGCCCCACGTCCACGCTGGTCGTGATGGGCGCCTGCTACCTGCTGGTGGTGCTGACGCCACTGCTGGGTGGCCCGTGGCGGGACATGCGCCGGCCCCCTGTGGTGCGCCAGCGGGAGCCCGGGCCGACGTCGGAGCGCCAGCCGGAAACGCTCTCTTGACATCGACCGGCTTCGTTCATACCTTCATCGAAGTCTATTTGTATGGTTTGTTAACCGTCGGGCGGGGCCGGCCGCCGTGACGGTAACGACCACCATCCCCGCAGGAGGCGCCCCGTGCGCACCATCCGTACCCTCGCCGCCCTGGCGGTGACGGCTGTCGGTCTCACCGCCGCCCTCGCCGTCGTCCCGCACTCCCCCGCGGTCGCCGCCCCCGACGCGGTCACCTGGTCCGACGACTTCAACGGCCCCGCCGGCTCCGCCCCGGACGCGAACAAGTGGCGCTACGACATCGGTGGCGGCGGCTGGGGCAACAACGAGCTCCAGTACTACACGAACAGCACCCGCAACGCCGCGCTCGACGGCAACGGCAACCTGGTCATCACCGCCCGCAGGGAGAACCCCGGCGGCTACTCCTGCTGGTACGGAAGCTGCCAGTACACCTCGGCCCGGCTGCTCACCAACGGCACGTTCGCCCAGGCGTACGGGCGGTTCGAGGCGCGCATCAAGGTGCCGCGCGGGCAGGGGCTGTGGCCGGCGTTCTGGATGCTCGGCAACGACATCGGCACGAACCCGTGGCCCGGCAGCGGCGAGATCGACATCATGGAGAACGTCGGCTACGCGCCGTCCACGGTCTGGGGCACGCTGCACGGCCCCGGCTACTCCGGCGGCAACAGCGTCGGCGCGTCCACCTCGCTACCCAACGGCCAGGCGCTCGCCGACGCCTTCCACACATTCACAGTGGACTGGGCGCCGGACTCGATCACCTGGTACCTCGACGGTGTCGCATACTCCCGCAAGACGCCCGCCGATCTGGGCGGCAACCGCTGGGTCTTCGACCACCCGTTCTTCATGATCATGAACGTGGCGGTCGGCGGCAACTGGCCCGGCTCGCCGGACGGCAACACCACGTTCCCGCAGACCATGACGATCGACTACGTCCGCGTGCAGGCGTGGGACAACGGCGGCGGGGGCACCGTGGGCCAGATCGTCGGGTACGGGAACAAGTGCGTCGACGTGGCGAGCGCCGGCACCGCCAACGGCACCCCGGTGCAGCTCTGGACCTGCAACGGCACCGCCGCCCAGCGCTGGGCCTGGAACGCCGACGGCTCGGTACGCGCGCTGGGCAAGTGCCTCGACGTGGCCGCCGGATCGACAGCGAGTGGCGCCAAGGTGCAGCTCTACGACTGCAACGGCACCGGCGCGCAGAAGTGGGTGTTCAGCGCGGCCGGGGACATCGTGAACCCCCAGGCGAACAAGTGCCTGGACGCCACCGGTCCCAGCTCGGCCGACGGCACCCGGCTGCAGATCTGGGACTGCACCGGCGCCGCCAACCAGAAGTGGCGCCGCTGACCGGTGTCCCGGGCCGGGGCGGGCGGCCCCCCGCCCGCCCCGGCGTCGCCCGCTCCTCTCCTCCCCGCCACCCTCTCCTCCGCGATCTTGCACTTTCGGCCCGAGCGGTGACGCAAATGCCCCATCTGCCCGGGCGCAAACCGCAAGATCGCGAGGGCTGGCTGCCTCGCCGGGGGCACGAATGGCGTTGCGGTCTGGGGTACCGTGAGGTCCGTTTCGCTCCCGCGAGACCAGGTCGTCGATCTCCCGGAAGCGCGATCATGGATGAACTGACCGGCGCGCTGACGTCGATGAGCGGATGCACGCCGGAGCTCATCCCCACCGCACGGCTGAACCTGCTGCCGCTGGGTGTCGGGCATGCCGAGGAGATGGCCGCCGTACTCGCCGACCCGGCGCTGCACACGTACATCGGCGGTGAGCCCGCCACCCCGGCGGCGTTGCGGGCCCGCTACGAACGGCTTGTCGCCGGCTCGCCCGACCCGGCCGAGTCGTGGTGCAACTGGGTCATCCAGCTCCGGGACGACGGCCGGCTGGCCGGCTTCGTCCAGGCCACCGTCACCGCGCCGGTCGGTCCGTCCCGGCACACCGCAACGGCTGGTGCTCGCGTGGTCGGCCACCGGCACCTCGACGAGGCGACACCGGCCGCCGCGGGACCGGTCGCGGAGATCGCCTGGGTGGTGGGCACACAGTGGCAGGGGCGCGGGATCGCCGCCGAGGCCGCCCGTGGGATGGCCGGCTGGCTGGGGCGGCGCGGTGTGCGTACCCTCATGGCCCACATCCATCCCGGCCACCGCGCGTCGGCGGCGGTGGCCACGGCCTGCGGCCTGACCCCCACCGACGTGTGGCAGGACGGCGAGGTCCGCTGGACCGGTGCAACTGCCCCGCCACCCCCGGCTGCCCGGAGTTGACCAAGGAGTTCGCGTCGGAGACGACGTCGAACCCGGACACGAACTCCTTGGTCACCCGGAGTGCGCGAGGGTCAGAAGGGGGCGTCCACCGGTAGGCGGCGGACCTGGGTGAGGTAGGGGTCCAGCTCCCCCACCTCGAAGCGGCACGTGCCGATGACGTGCCAGAACTGGCCGCCCGCGTCGCCGTCCAGCTTGTACCGGCCGTCCGGGCTGACCGCCGCCCACCCGTCCGGCAGGCCGATGAGCGTGGTCCGCAACTGGGCGTGCTCCGGGTCCGCCACGTCCCACAGCCGTACCGTGCCGTCGTCACCGGCGCTGGCGAGCAGGCTGCTGTCCGGGCTGAAGTGCACCGACCAGACGCGCCGGGTGTGCGCGGCCAGGGTGCCGTGCAGCCGGCCGGTGACCGGATCCCAGAGCCGGATCACCAGGTCGTCCCCGGCGGTGGCGAGCAGGTTGCCGTCCGGGCTGAACGCGCAGGACCAGAGCCGCCCGTCGTGTTCGGTGAGCACCAGACGCCGCTCGCCGGTGACCGCGTCCCAGATCACCGCCGTGCCGTCGTTGCCGGCGCTGGCGAGCAGCGTTCCCTCGCTGTTGAAGCCGACCGAGTAGACCCGGTCGGTGTGGTGTTCGAGGGTGAGGCGGCAGGTGGCGGTGGCGGCGTCCCAGAGCCGTACCATCTG
The DNA here is from genome assembly GCF_019038635.1 of Micromonospora sp. WMMB482. NCBI lineage: Bacteria > Bacillati > Actinomycetota > Actinomycetes > Micromonosporales > Micromonosporaceae > Micromonospora > Micromonospora sp. WMMB482. The sequence continues at coordinate 5,795,410 of NZ_JAHOPD010000020.1, forward strand.
GTCGTCGCAGCCGGTGGCGATGGTCTCGCCGTCGGGGCTGAACGCGACGGTGCGCACGCGTCCCCGGTGCGGGGTGAGCGTGGCGAAGTGCCGGCCGGTACGGCGGTACCACAGGCGCACCGTGTCGTCGTCGTTCGCGGTGGCCAGGGCGTCCCCGTCCGGGCTGAACGCGACCGCCCAGACGTGATCGGTGTCCACGTTGAGTTCACGCTCGTCGGCGCCGGTGTCGGTGTTCCACAGGTGAACGCCGCCGTCGCCGCTGGGCGTGGCCACGAGCGGCTCCTCGGGGCAGAACACCACCGACAGCAGCCGGTCGGCCGGGCTGGCGAGCTGCCGCAGCAGGCGGCCGGTACGCGGCTCCCAGAGCCGGATCACGCCGTCGTTGCCGCAGGCGGCGAGCACCTCGCCGTCGTCGCGGAACGACAGCGCGGTGACGCGCCGGCCGTGCCCGCGCAGCGTGTGCTGGAGCTGCCCGGTGCGGACGTCCCACAGCCGGGTGGTGCCGTCGTTGCTGCTGGTCGCCACCTGGTTCTGGTCCGGTCGCCAGACCACCGGCCAGACCGAGCCGCGGTGCCGGGTCAGCTCGTGCCGCACCTGCCCGTCGTCGGTGTCCCAGAGCTGGATCGCGCCGTCGCTGGCGGCGGTGGCGAGCAGGCTGCCGTCGCCGTTGAACCGGACGCTGTAGATGGCGCCGCGCTGCCGGCCGAGCACCCGCACCGGACGGCCCGTCTCGGTCTCCCACAGCCGCAGCGCGCCGTGCGTGTCGCCGGTGGCCATCAGCGTCCCGTCGGGGTGGATGTCGAGGGCGTACACGTCGGCCTCGTGGCCGCGCGGCGCGCGCAGCAGCTCGCCGTCGGTGGCCCGGCGGATCCAGATCCGGCCGTGCTGACCGACGGCGGCCAGCAGCCGGCCGTCCGGCGAGTGCACCACCCGGTAGACCACCTCCGGCTCGCGTACCTCGAACGCCAGCCTGCCGGTGGGGATGTCCCAGCCGCGGACCGCGCCGGCGCTGTCGGCCACCACCACCCGCCGCCCGTCCGGGCTGAACGAGGTGCCCCAGATCGGCGCCACGTGGCCGGGCCACTCGTGGCGCAGCCGGGCGCCGCGGACGTCGTACAGCCGCACCACGCCCGCGGCGTCGCCGACCACCAGGCGGCTTCGGCGGCCGTCGGTGAGCAGCGGCCACACCCAGCCGGTGAAGACGTCCTCGATGACGTGGCGCACGTCGCCGTGGTCGGCGTCCCACAGCCGTACGGTGAGGTCGGCCGAGCCGGTGACGAGCTGGTGGGAGGCGGCGTCGTAGCGGACCGCGTAGACCCGGGACCGGTGGCCCGCGAGCGTCCGCACCGGCAGCCCGGTGGCGGTGTCGCAGAGCAGCACACCACCGTCGTCGCTGCCCACCGCGAGCACCGCGCCGTCCGGGCTGTACGCCACCGGCACGGGCAGCCGGCCCACCTCGAAGCCGTAGCCGACGCCCACGGCGGGCGGGGCCAGGCCCGGCGCGACCGGCCGGCCCGGCGCGACGACGGCGCCGCGCAGTTCCGGGGCACGCAGCAGCGACGGGTCGGCGCTGACGTCGATCAGCGCGGTGCGGTGCCAGCTGCTGCCGGCCACGCGCGCGCCGCGCAGATCGGTACGGAACAGGCGGGCCCCGGCCATCTCCGCGTCGCGCAGGTCCGCCCCGGCGAGGCGGGCCTGGTCCAGGCGGGCGCCGCGCAGCCGGGCGTGCTCCAGCCGCGCCTCGGTCAGGTTGGTGGCGACCAGCCGCGCGTCGGTCAGGTCGGCGCCGGTCAGGTCGGCGCCGGCGAGTTCGCGGTGGGACAGGTCCTCGCCGCGCAGCACCGCGCCGCGCAGGTCGGCCCGGTCGGGCAGGCGCAGCCGGGCGGACAGCCGCAGCGCGTTGGCGCGCAGCGTCTCGCCCGCCGACTCGTCACCGAGCACCCGGGCGGTCCAGGTGGTGCAGCGGGCCGGGTCGGCCAGGTCGCCGAGGAACTCCACGGCGAGCGCGGACAGCGACCGTACCGCCAGCGCGGCCGGCTCCTCGCCCCGGTTGATCTGCTCGGCCACCCCCTCGGCGACCAGCCACTCCATGACCGAGGTGTGGATGAACCCGAACAGCCCGTCGTCGGTACGGACCAGCAGGCTGCCCGCGCCGACCGCGTGCGCCGCCTGCGGGCCGGACAGCCGCGAGTCGGCCCGGCCGGCGAGCTGGCCGGTGGACTCGGCCAGCTCGGCCAGGCGAAGGTATGCCTCGCCGCTCTCCCACAGCTGGAACGCCAGCCGGCTCACCGCCTGCCACAGCTCGGGCCGGCGCAGGCTCACCGGCGCGCCCGGGATGCCCTGGGTGCGGCGCTCCTCGAAGTCCAGCCAGGACTCCAGGATCTCCCGGTACAGCGCGGCGGCGCTGAACGTGCCGCCCGCACCGGCCACCGCGGCGAGCCGCCCCTCGTCGAGGTTGGCGATGAAGCCGAGCATGCGCGGGTTGCGGGAGAGCCCGAGCAGGTCCTTCACGCCGGCGAGCAGGTCCATCCGCTCGCGAGCGGCCTGCTCGTCGCCGCCGTACCGGTTGCGCAGGAACGCCTCGATCTGCCCGGGGGTGAAGTCCTCCACCGCCAGCACGCGCCGGTGCGGCAGCAGGCCGACCCGCTCGCCGAGCGCGGTCAGCACCTGCGAGTTGGTCTTGAAGTGCTGGGTCCGGCTGCTCACCACGATCTTCGCGTTGCCCTCGGCGGCCTGGAGCAGCGTCTCCAGGTGGTCGGCCGCCCGGTCGTAGGTCACCCGGGCGACCAGCTCGTCGAAGCCGTCGAACAGCAGCACGATGCGGCCCTGGCGCAGCATGTAGCGGAACGCCTTGAGGTCGATCACCTGCTCGCCGTGGTTGGCCAGGTGCGCGGCGACCAGGCCGTCCACCGAGTGCGCCTTGTCCAGCGCGCGCAGCTCGACCAGGATCGGGATCAGATCGGGCGCGGCGGTGGGCAGCCGGCGGGCCACCTCCCGCAACGCGAACGTCTTGCCCCGGCCGAAGTCGCCGAGCACCAGTACGAACCGGCCGTCCGGCGCGGAGACGGTCTCCAGCAGCTCGTCCACCACGTCGTCGCGGACGCGCTGGTCGGCGCCGACGAGGTGGCGGAAGCGCTGCGGCACGTACTGCCCGGGCGGGTAGAGCCGGTCGGCCTGGAGCCGGGCGGTCTGCGCGGCGACGTACTCGCGCAGGTCGAGCAGGCCCTGGAACTCGGTCAGGTGCAGCACGCGGACGCCACGCCGCTGCGCCTCCTCGGCCAGCCCGCGCGGCACCCGGTCGCCGTCGTAGACCAGCTCGGAGGCGATGTCCGGGTCGGTGGCGTGCACCCGGCGCGCGAAGACGTCCACGTCGGCCGCGGTGGGGGTGCCCACGTGCGCGCCGACGCGCTGCTGGCGGACCACTCCGTCGGAGCGGTAGCTGATGTACAGGTGCGGCGGGTCGGTGTCGACGCGGCGCACCACCACCCGGTCGTAACGGGCCTCGCAGACCTCGGCGAGCCGGTCCAGCAGCCGCTGGACCGGGGCGACCGGAGCGGCGGCCGCCGCCGCGCCCTGGGTGGCCCCCTCGACGGCGGCCGGGCGGCGCGGGTCGGGCACCTGCGCCGGGCCGGACGCGCCGAAGGTCGCCTCCGCGTGCGGCCAGGACACCGCGGTGAGCGCGCCGCCGTCGCGCCGGTCGTCGCGGCCGAGCACCCAGCGGGTCATCCCGTCCGCGCCGAGCCGCAGGACCTGCGCGCGGCCGTCGCGGGGCGCGGCGGCCAGCGGCACCACCGGGTCCACCCGGGCCGACGGCGCGACGTCGGAGAGCAGCAGGTTGAGCATCGGGCCGACCAGCCGGTTGACCGCGCCCCGGTCGCGCAGCGACACCGGGTCCGGCGGCACCTCGTCGGCGTACGGGCTGCGCGGCCCCGGGGCGTGCGCCATCGCGCCCAGCCGCAGCCAGCCGGACTGCTGGTAGTGGCGCAGCCGCTGGGCGAACCAGCTGGACTGCGCCTCGCCGAGGAAGCCGTACCGGTCCTCCTCGCGGTGGGTGATGGCGATGGTGGAGTTCAGCCCGGCCACCACCACCCGCAGGTCGGGCACGCCGAACAGGGTCCAGGGCTGCTCGCTGTCGAAGATCCGGTCGTCGAGTCCCTGGTAGAGGTCGTCGAACAGGCGCGCGTAGTGCCGCCATTTCGGCCAGTACGGCGGCTGCGGGTCGACGTCGTCGGCCTCGCAGGTGGCGAAGTACGCACGGCACGCCGCCATCGTCACGTCGCGCGGGCCGGGCACCACGACGAGCCGGTGCGGCTCCAGCCCGAGCAGCACCCGCAGGCCGGTGAGGAAGCTCAGCGCGTCGGAGAACTCGCGCGGGCTGCCCGACTCGGTGAGGTTGCCGGCGACGACGAGCAGGTCCGGCCGGGGCACACCGTCGTTCATCAGCAGCGTGAGGTCACCCATCAGGTGTTCCTGCACCTCGCCCGGGGTGACCGGCGCGCCGGGGGTGATCACGCCCCGGCCGAAGCGCGGCCCGGCGACCTGGAGCACGGTGACGGTGTCCCGGGCGGTCGGTGGCGCCGCGGCGGCGGGCGGGAACGGCGGCGGGTTGATCGGGGTACGCCGGGCGCGGCGGGGCGCGGGCGCGCCGGCGGCGGGCGCGGCGAGCACCCCGTGCGGGTCGGCCGGGTGGTGCGGGAACGCCGGCTGCCGCATCGGCTTGGCTCGGCCGTCGAGCGCCTCCCGGATGCGGTCGAGCACCCGGTTGCGGGCCTGCAGCGGGTCGTCCACGCCGACCAGGTCCACATAGGTGATGGTGGCGAGCAGGCCGTCGATCGGGCAGTCCTCGACGCGTACCGTGACGAGCTTGTTGCCGGTGCCGTCCGGGTCGGCGCGCAGCGCGGCCTGCCACTCCAGCTTGCCGTACGTGGAGTGCAGGTAGCGCTCCGACAGCACCGCCACCACCACCTCGGCCTCACGGACGCCGCGGTCCATGAAGTCGATGAAGTTGGTGCCTGCCACGAAGTCCCACGCCTGCAACAACGTGCGGTAGCCGGCCGCCTCGAACTCCCACGCCAGCCACGTCGCCCAGCGTTCGTCCGCGGGCGAGTAGCTGATGAAGAAGTCGATGGGGCGGTCGGACCGGGTGGGGTGCGCGCCTACAACCACATGGTCATTATGGCCACCGACGGTCAACAGATCGACACCCTCGGCAGCTCGGATCGCGATCGGCCGGGCACCTCCGCCCGCGCCCGCATGTGCGAGGATCATCCCTCGTGGAGACCCCCGGCGATCCGCCGAACGCCGTGCCCGACCGCTCCCGCTGGGGCCGCCTGCACGTGCTGGACTGGATCGCGATCGGGCTGGCCGTGCTCGGGGTGGTGTGCGTGCTCACCGGGCTGCTCCCCCGCGCCGACGCCGAGGCGACGATGCGGCGGATCATCCCCATCCTGATCTTCCTCGGCACGGTGGTGGTGCTGGCCGAGCTGACCGCCGTGGCCGGGGTGTTCGACGCGCTCGCGACCCGGGTGGCGGTGACCGCGCGGGGCAGTTTCCGGGCCCTGTTCTGGCTCTGCGTCGGCTTCGCCTCGGTGACCACGATCGCGCTCAACCTGGACACCACGGCGGTGCTGCTCACGCCGGTGATGATCGCGCTGGCCCGGGCGCTGAACGTGCCGCCGACGCCGCTGGCGATGACCACCGTGTGGCTGGCGAACACGGCCAGCCTGCTGCTGCCGGTGTCCAACCTGACGAACATCCTGGCCAGTGACCGGGTCGGCCTGGACCCGGTGCCCTGGGCGGCCCGGATGTGGTGGCCGCAGCTGGTCGCCGTGGCGGTGACCGCGCTGCTGCTGTGGTGGTGGTACTGGCGTCCGGCGCGCGCCGGTACCGACCCGTTCGTCCCGCCCGCGCCGTACGTGCCGCCGGACCGGGTGCTCTACCGCACCGCGCTCGCGGCCTGCCTGCTGTTCGTCGCCGGGATCCTCGCCGGGGTGGAGATCGGCATCGCCTCCGGGGTGGCCGCCGCGATCCTGGTCGCCGGCTTCGCGGTTCGCGCCCGGCACCGGCTGCGGCTCGCGCTGGTGCCGTGGCGGCTGCTGGTGTTCGTGACCGGGCTGTTCCTGGTGGTGCAGACCATCGGCCGGTACGGCCTGGACACGGTCATGGGCACGCTCATCGGCACCGACCCGGGCGCGGAGGGGGCACTGCGGGCGGGCGCGGTCGGCGCGCTGTTCAGCAACGTGGTGAACAACCTGCCCGCGTACCTGGCGGGCGAGGCGGTGATCGCGGCCGACCGGCACACCCAGCTGCTGGCGCTGCTGATCGGCACGAACGTGGGTCCGCTGGCCACGCCGTGGGCGTCGCTGGCCACACTGATCTGGTACGAACGCTGCCGGGCCGCCGGGGTGGCCGTGCCGCTGGGCCGGTTCGTGGCCACCAGCGCCGCGCTCGCGGTGCTCGCCACCGCCGCCACCGTTACGGCACTTCTTGTCGGTCCCGGCGCCTAGCATCACCCCCATGAGCAACGCGCCCGAGATCGTCCGCCGCTACTTCGCCCTCGCCGGCCAGGCCGACAGGGAGCCCTACCTCGCGCTGTTCGCCGACGACGCGGTGGTCGAGGACGAGGGACGCACCCACCGCGGGATCGACGAGATCCGCGCCTGGCGCAGCGGCACGCCGCTCGTGTCGTACGAGATCACCGACGTCGAGCAGACGCCGGCCGGGACGGTCGTGACGGCCACGATCAGCGGCGACTTCCCCGGCAGCCCGTTCGCCGGGCTGCGGTTCCGGTTCGAGGAGTACGACGACACCCACATCCGCCGGCTGCGCATCGCCCCCTGAACCCGGCTCGGGAAGACCGAGACGGTTCGCGGCTCCCGGTCAGCCGGCGAGGCCGAGCGCGGCCAGCCGGTGCGGGTCGGCGATCACGTCCACGGCGGCGATCCGGCCGCCGGCGACGGTGAACGCCATCACCGACAGCGGGCGGCCCCCGGCGGTCACCAGCACCCCGGCGGCGCCGTTGACGAGCACCGGCCGGGCGTGCGGGAAGAGCCGGCCGAACGTGGTGGCCTGCGCCGCCACGGTCGTCGCGCCGGTGAGCACGACCGTGTGGCGGGCGCGGGCGTTCCCGGCGTCGGAGCGCAGCACCACGTCCGGGTGCAGAACCGCGATCAGCGCGTCGAGGTCACCGTCCCGGGCGGCGGCGAGGAAGGCGTCGACCACCGCCCGCTGCCGGGACAGGTCCGGATCGGGGGTGGGCGCCTGCCCGCGTACCCGGCGGCGGGCCCGGCTGGCGAGCTGCCGGGCCGCCACCGGCGAGCGGCCGACGAGCGGGCCGATCTCGCCGAACGGCACGCCGAACATGTCGTGCAGCACGAAGGCGAGCCGCTCGGCCGGGGTCAGCGTGTCCAGCACCACGAGCAGCGCCAGCCCCACCGAGTCGGCGAGCACCGCGGCGTGCGCCGGGTCGCCGGCGCCGGTGTCCACGACCGGGTCGGGCAGGCGTACGTCCAGCGGATCCTCCCGGCGGGCGGCGCGGGACCGCAGCGTGTTGAGGCTGACCCGGGCGACCACAGTGGTGAGCCAGGCGTCGAGGTTCTCCACGGTGTCCGCGTCGGTGCGGGACAGCCGCAGCCAGGTCTCCTGCACCGCGTCCTCGGCGTCGGTGAGCGACCCGAGCAGCCGGTACGCCACCGCGCGCAGCCGTGGCCGCTCGCCCTCGAACCGCTCCGCCAGGTCCATCACCTGAGCCTCCCCTCCCGCACGTCGACTCGACCCGCGCCGGGTCACCGATGTGACCACAGGTGACAGCCGTCACACCTGTCACGTCGGCAGGCCGGCACCGGTCGAGGTGGCAGCACCGACAACGGGAGGACGACGATGAACGCACCCATTCTGGTCACCGGCGGCACCGGCACGATCGGCCGGCACGTCGTGCCGCTGCTGCGCGCCGCCGGGCACCCGGTGCGCGTGCTCAGCCGGCGCGGCGGGCGGCCCGGCGACGGTGTCACCCACGTGGCCGCCGACCTGCTCAGCGGCGCGGACCTCGGCCCCGCCCTGAGTGGGGTGTCCTCTGTGCTGCACCTGGCCGGCGGCGCGAAGGGCGACGACCGGGCCACCGCCCACCTGGCCCGCGCCGCACGCCGGGCCGGTGTGGCCCACCTGGTGCACATCTCGGTGACCGGCGTCGACCGGGTGCCGCTGGCCTGGATCCGGTCCAGGCTCGACGCCGAGCGCGCGGTGGCGGACTCCGGCGTCGGGTGGACGGTGCTGCGCGCCGCGCAGGTCCACGACCTGGTGTTCACCATGCTGACTGCGATGACGAGACCGCCGGTGGTGCCGGTTCCGGGTGGCCTGCGGTTGCAGCCGGTCGACGCGGCCGAGGTGGGGGCCCGGCTGGCCGAACTCACGCTCGGCGCACCGGCCGGGCTGGTGCCGGACCTGGCCGGGCCGGACACGTACGGCATCGGTGACCTGCTGGCCGGATACCTGGCGGCCACCGGGAAGCGCCGGGCACGGCTGCCGGTGCGCCTTCCCGGCCGGGTCGGCCGGGCGTACCGGGAAGGCGCGAACCTGGCCCGGCCGGGCGCCGCGAGAGGTGTGCGGACCTGGACCGATTTTCTGGCTGACCGAATGCCGTCGCGGCCGGTCGCCTGAGCCGCCGGAGCGCCGCTCAGCGAAGGGTCAACCAGGCCGCCCCGGTGGCGGCGAGGATCACCGCGCCGAGCCCGGCCAGGCTCCAGCCGCCACGGTCGATGCGCCGGCGTACGGCCTGCCGGTCCGGGCGGAAGTCGTCGAACGGGCTCGACCGGAACCAGAAGCGGGCGTACAGCACCATCACCGCTCCGAACACCAGGGCGAAGCCTCCGGTCAGCACCGCGCTGCCGAGCACCCACCCGTCGGTGACCACGCCTCGCAGGCCGGCCCGCCCGGCGACGACGGTACGGACGACCTGCACGATCCCGTTGACCACACCGAGGGCGACACCGACGCGTCCGGCGACGAGCCAGATGCCGGCCTCGCGCCGACCGTCTGCCGCGTTCTCCGTCCGCGCCATCACAGGCCCCGCGGCTCGATGGGGAAGCGGCCGAGACGCAGGCGGCTTCGATCCTGCCTCACCTCGCTCCACCGCTCGTCGTGGCTCAGCAGCGGCAGCAGCTCACGCAGCATGTTCACGGTGGCGACCATCAGTTTCTCGTCGCGGTAGATCTGGCTCAGTAGCGGCTTGACGACGCTTCGGCGGAAGGTCGCGGCGAACCACGCGACGACCACCGTCGCACCTGCCGCGACGCCCGCCCCGGTCCACCAGTCGGACGCCGACACGGCCGTCACCAGGCCCACGAGGACCAGTACGGCCAGGACGACCGCCCGCAGTGCCTCGTACCAGCGCAGCCGCTCCCGCGCCGCGTCCACCCGGGTCAGCAGGTGCTCCGCGCCGCCGAGGAGCCGCTCGAACTCCGGGCCGGACAGGTCACCGCCCCGCTCAGGATCCCAGCCCACAGAACTCTCCCACGGTCGTCCGGAAGCTCCGCTGCACCGCGGCGAACTTCATGTCGTCGAACATCGCCTGCTTCTCACCGATCCCAGGGATGAAGCGGTAGTCCTGCCGGCGGCCGGCGACCGGCAGCACGGCCAGCCGGGGGCGATTGCGGTGGCCGAAGGCACGGATGAGAGTGACCAACTGTCGCTGGAAGTCCGATGTGGGCTCACCGTCGGCGCCCGGCAGGTAGTACTCCTCGACCTGGCCCAGCTGGTCGGTCCAGTAGAGGTCGGCCTTGGTGACCGCCAGGACGAACCAGAGGTCCTTGGCGGCCGGATTGTCGACCCAGCAGGGCAGCAGGTTCTGGCAGAACCGGGAGAAGTGTTCGAGTTCGACGTTCCGGTTCTGCGCCCAGAGCTGCTCGGACGGCGACGGGATCGCCGCCTCGACCTCGCGGGCGATCTGCTCGGCCCGGTCCCGCCGCTCCTCCTCGGTGGGCGTCGCGTCGAGGGATGCCTGCCACTGCTCCCAGAGCCGGGCCTCGACCTGCCGGCGGAGTTCGTCCTCACGCCGTTGCCGCCGCTCCTCGAGGACGTTGACCTCGCGGGGATCCCACGGCTCGTCGTACCCGGCGGCGGCGACGTAGATGACGCCCGTCGGGTGGTTCGGCGGCTTGAGCATGGCGTCCCACTTGTCCACCTCGCCGGAGGAGTAGTCGCCGCCCGCGGTCTGGCCGGGGCTCACCACCAGCGTCACATGGGCCTGGCGCCGGCCGGCCGCGAGCACGAGGCGGTGCGGCACATGGTCCTCGTCCCGCCGCCGGATGTAGCCGTTGTCGCCGAGCAACGCCTGGTACAGCGCGCTCTTCCCGACCCCGCGCTGGCCCGCCACCAACACCGGAATGATGTCACTCGTGGGTCGTCGCGTGGTCTCGGCGATCGACACCCGCCCGCCACCCGAGTGGCCGGCGCCGGAGTTGTCGACGGCGGACACGACCCGCGACCAACGGTCCCGCACGTCCGTCCAGTACTCGTCCGGCTCACCCATGGCGCGGCCCGATCGGCCGGTCGGCTTCCGTCTGATGTGGACTGCTCAGCGAGAACACGCGAGGAGCCTAGCCACGGCGGCGTGGCATCGAATCGTATGAACAGGCGGCAGCATCCGGCACGTACGGTCAGGTGCCCGTGACGGGGTGGAACTGCTCGAACATGACCTCGCAGCCGTCCGGGTCGAGCCCGTAGAAGATCCGCGCCCATGCCACGTCCTCCGGCTCCAGCGTCACCGGCAGCCCCTCGTCGCGCCACAGCGCGTACGTGGCGTCCAGGTCGGCGGTGGGCACGGTGAGCACGACACCGAGCTCGGCGGCCCGGCCTTGACCGCACGTTCCCGCTCCGCGTCGTGGTGCCCGTGGCGGTGCAGGTCGGACAGGATCAGCGGACCCGGCTCACCAGCCGACCGAGCCGAGGCCGACCGGGGTGAGGCGGCGCACCTGCGGTTCGATCCACTGTGCCGCGGTGACCAGCTTGACCAGCCGGTCGATGGTCTCCGGCGGCCCGGCCACGAAGCTGCGCCGGTCCGCCGGGCAGCCGTACCGGTCGTCGAACGTGCCGCCGTCGAGCGCGCGTACCGCCATGCCGGCCTCGACGGCGAGCAGCACCCCGGCGGGCAGGTCGACCGCCTCGGGGCGGTAGCCGACGATGCCGTCGATGTCGCCGCGGGCCAGCATCACCCAGGACAGCAGCGGCGCCCACAGTTGCAGCACCCGGCGGGCGCTGGTGTCGAGCACCACCTTCAGCGCCCGGGCGGTGCTGTCGTCCCGGCGTACCTCGTGCCCCTGGGTCCAGGCCAGCACCGGCGCGGACGGCACCGGCCGCTGCACGGCGCGCAGCGGCCGCGCGGCCGGACCGGACCCGTGCACGAACGCGCCCCGGCCGCGCACCGCCGACCAGGTACGGCCCGCGACCGGGTCGTGCACCACGCCGAGCACCGGCGAGCCGTTGTCGCACAGGGCGATGCCCACCACGTACGCGGGCAGGCCGATCGCCACGTTGTTGGTGCCGTCGAGCGGGTCGACGAGCCACGCCCAGGTGGTGTCCGGGGCGTACTCGCCGCCCTCCTCGGCGATCACCCCGTGCTCCGGCCAGCGGGCCCGGATCCGGTCGACGATCAGGCGCTCGGCGGCCAGGTCGAGGTCGGTCACCAGGTCACCGGTGTCGTTCTTGGCCCGGGCGTGCACCTCCCCCCGGGTGCCCCGGCGCAGCAGGCGACCCGCCGCCTGCGCGACCTCCACCGCGAACCGGTGCGCGTCGCGCAGGTCGGGCCCGTCTCTGCTCGGCTCCACGTCCATGGCTCCTCCAGCCAGTCAGCCCCGTGCCACCAGTCGCGCGATCTCCCGCGCCATCCGCGCGGTCTCCGCCGCGTCGCAGCGGTCCCGGCGTACCCGGTGGCTGCGCCCGTCCACCGCGCCGAGGCTCAGGTCGCACGCGCCGGGAGTGGTCCGGCCCAGCGCCACTGTCACCGCCGGTTCACCGGCGTCGACCTCCGAGGTGTGGAAGCCACCGGCGCGCAGCGCGTACGAGTCGCCGGCCGAGTGCGTCTCCACCGTCGCGGTCGTCGCGGTGACCAGCCGGTCGGTGGCGGCCATCTCGTCCACCTCGCCGAGGCTGTGCACCTCGTAGATCCGCCAGGCCGGGTCGGCCGGCGCGTCGTCGACCTCGATCAGCTCGTTGCGGACGGTGCCGTGCAGCACGTGGCTGAGCAGGTCCCAGCTGTGCGAGTGCATGGTGGAGGTGGTCGGGCGCACCGGCGGCGGGTCGGCCGGCCAGGCGTGCACGCAGATGCCGTCCGGGCCGTCGCGTTCCACGGGCAGGCAGGTGAAGCCGAGCGGGTGCCGGACCGCGCGCAGCGGCCGCCGCCCGTCCGCGACGTCGCCGAGCACGTCCAGCACCCAGCCGCGGAGCACCTCCGGCCGGGTGCCCCGGTCGATCTCCCGTTCGAGGTCGGCGTAACTGGTCATGAGTAGGGGTTCCTCGCCTGGACGGCCTTGCCGACGATGCCGGCGACCTCGCGGTCGCCGAAGGACCGGGGCAGCGTCAGGCCGAGGGCGGCGAACAGCCGCCGTACCTGCTCGACCGACGGCTCGTCGTCGAGCTTGACCTGGGCCGACGCCTCGATCGGCACGCGCCGGCTCTGCCGGCGGCTGTAGTCCAGCTCGATGTTGAAACGGTTGTAGTAGACCTCGCCGCGGTCGATGCGCAGCGCGGGCGTCTGCGGGTTCTCCTGGGTGATGACGACGCAGGAGGAGGAGAGGTCGTAGCGGAACGTGGTCATCTGCGCGGAGAGCCGGACGTCGACGGTGAGCAGGCCGGAGCGCTGCAGGTGCCAGCAGGCGGCCAGCACCGTCGCGTACGACTCCTTGCGGGTGCGGTCGACGGTCCACGGCTCGCCCGGCGCGTCCGGGTCGAGGCTGCGCCGGAACCGCGCGTACCGCTCGCAGACCTCCTCGTCGGTCGGGTCGATGATCTCGATCGCGACGGTGAGCGTGGCGTTGCGCCGCCGGGCGTGTTCCAGGCAGTCCGGCAGCGTGACCGCGCGCAGGAAGGTGCCGGTGCCGCCCTTGAAGCTCCACTGGTCGGTGTGCCGCCGCGCCTCGGCGAGCGCCTGCCCGACCTCGCTGCCGTGCAGCACGCGCACCATGGAGACGCTGTCGATGGCCTCGCGGGCCCGGTTCAGCGCGCCCTCCGGGCCGGTGATCTCCTGCATCTGCGGCACCAGGTCGGTCAGCCGGTCACGGGTGTCCGAGATGACCTGGCGAACCTCCCGCTCGGTGGTGCGCCGGCGCAGCCGGTCCCGCAGCATCGCCTGCGCGAGCAGGCCCAGGACCAGCAGGATCGCGCTGTTGACGACCTCCTGGTCGACCGCGTTGGTGAGGCCGAGCACGGACACCGTGAGAGCCAGGACCAGGCCGATGAACGCGTCGAGATTGGTCACGACCCAGGCGAGCAGGCGCGTCATGACATCCCCCGGTCGACGACGGAACCCTCATGATAGCCCGTTGTCAATGTCGCCATCACGCCCTGTTGTGCGGTGGTGGCGGTGCGCCGTGCCGGCGGGCGGCGCAGATCAGCGAGCCGCCGAGCCCTGGTGCGGCGCGGGCCAGCCGGCGTGAGGCCACCCACCGGCCGCCCGGCAGCCGCCAGCCGACCTCGTTGGAGCGCAGCGCCACCGGCGTGAACCCGGCCCGGCGCAGCGTCCGGCGCAGCAGCGAGGCGGTGAACGGGCGGATGTGCAGCCACAGGTACGGGTGCAGCGGGTCGACCTGCCGCGGCGCCCGGCCGGCGAGGAACGCCAGGCGGTCCTGCACCGGCGCCAGGTTCGGGGTGGTGAGCACCAGCAGGCCGTCGGGCACCAGCACCCGGTGACACTCCCGCAGCAGCGCCAGCGGGTCGTACACGTGCTCGATCAGCTCCCCGGCGAGCAGCCCGGCGAAGCTGCCGGCCCGGAACGGCAGCCCGCGGGTGGCGTCCAGGCGGACCGGCAGCGCCCGGCCGCCGGCCGCCGCGCGGGCCGTGCGCAGCGCCGTCTCGGCCATGTCCGCGAGCACCACCGGGCCGGGCAGCGCGGCCGGGTCGAGCATGCCGCGCGGCCCGCAGCCCAGTTCCAGCACCGGCCCGCGCCGGGTCACTCCCTCGGCCATCAGCCCGGCCGCGACCGCGCGGCGCACCCGGTGGTACGGGTCGTCGACGTACCCGTCGACCTCGGCGCCGTCGTGGTAGCGGCGGTGGTTGGCGTGCCTGACGTGCGCCTGCGCGCGGTGCGACGACGTCCCGGTCGGCGGCTCGGCCATCACCCCTCCACAGCGGACGCCGGCCCCGTCGGCGGCGTCCACCCCCAAGCCTCGCACCGCTTCCGCCTTCCGGAGTGCACATCCGCCCGGGGTACGGCGGCGCGGCGGCCGGTCGTCCCGGCCGCCGCGTCGATCGTCAGACGGCCGGCGCCCAGTCGAGCCGCATGCTGTCGTCGTACTCGTCGCCGGGGATCCACCACGGCTCGCCGAAGCCGCTGGTGAAGACGATGATGTTGCCGCCGTCGGCGTCCGGGTTGCTGTCCGGGACGGACAGTGCGGCGCAGTAGCGCCCGTCCGGGGAGAACACCGGCGAGATGATGAACCGCGGTTCGTCGGTGAGCATCTTCAGCCCGGTGCCGCCGAGCCGCACCGACGCCAGCGACAGGTTGTGGCGTTCCTGGTCCAGGTACCACCGGTTGGTGCTGAACACGATCCGCTGGGAGTCGGGGGTGAAGACCGCGTGGTCCGCGAACTCGCCCGGTACGCGCTGATAGACCAGTCGCGCCTTTCCGGTGGCCAGCTCCAGCACGCGCAACTGCCCGCCGTTGGACCGGCTGACCCACTCCATCACGATCATCGAGCCGTCCCGGGACCAGTTCGGACGCGCCATGCGGTGCCCCTCGACGAGGAGGCGCCGGCCGCCGGTGGCGACGTCGACAGCGACGAGTGTGGAGTCGTTCACCACGAGAGCGATCTCGGTGCTGTCCGGGGACCAGGTCGGCCACTCGTAGCGGTTGCCGGGCGCGTCGCTGATCAACGTGCGGACCTGGCCGGTGACACGGTCGAGGAGCAGGAGCACGGGCCCGCCCTCGTAGTCGGGCACCGCGATGTAGCGCCCGTCGGGCGAGGCGGCCGCGTCGGCGCCCGGGGGCAGCAGCACCTGCGGGGTGGTGCGGCCCGGGTTGATCTGCAGCACGCCGGCGCTGCCGGTGACGATCCACGGCCCGTTGACGCCCGTGGCGGCCGAGGCGGGCGCGACGGCCGCCAGCCCGCCGGCCAGCCCGGTCGCGGTGGCGGCGCCGGTGAGCGCGGCGGCGCGCAACAGCGTACGGCGGTTCATCGTGGTCATGCCGGCACCTCCGTGGTGATCGCCCGGGCCCAGTCGAGCCGGGTGCTGTCGTCGTACTCGTCGCCGGGGATCCACCACTGCTCGCCGAAGCCACTGGTGGACACGATGATGTTGCCGCCGTCGGGGTACTCGTTCTCCGGCGGGATCGACAGCGCGGCGCAGTAGCGGCCGTCCGGGGAGAACACCGGCGACAGGTAGAACCGGGGCTCGTCGGTGAGCTTCTTGAGCCCGGTCCCGTTGATCCGCACCGAGGCGAGGGACTGGTTGAGCGTCTCCAGGTCCGGATACCAGCGGTCGGTGCAGAACACCACGCGCCCGGAGTCCGGCGTGAAGACCGGCGAGAGGAACATCTCGCCCGCCACCGGCGTGTAGATGGGCCGCACCGTGCCGGTCGCGAGTTCCAGCACCCGCAGTTGCCAGCCCTGGGAACGGCTGCGCCACCTGACGACGATCATCGAGCCGTCCCGGGACCAGTCCGGGTCGGTCATGACGTGTCCCTCGACCAGGACGCGGGTGGCGCCGGTCGCCACGTCGACGGCGATCAGCCGGTCGCGGTTCTCGCCGGTGACCAGCGCGATCTCCCGGCCGTCCGGCGACCAGGTCGGCGCGCCGTAGTAGACGCCGAACGGGTCGGCGAGCAGCGTGCGCTTCTCGCCGGTGATCCGGTCGTGCACCGCCACGAACGGCTCCAGCGAGCCGTCGCCCGACCGGGCCGTGTTCTCCCAGGCCACGTACCGGCCGTCCGGCGAGGCCTTGGCGTTGTCCCCGTTCGGCAGCAGCTCGCGCGGCGTGGTGCGGCCCGGGTCGACCTGGAGCACACCCCAGCCGACGCTGACCAGCCACGACCCGTTCACCACGCCGGCGGCGGACGCGGGTGCGGCGGACGCGGCCGTGGATGCGGCGGCCAGCCCGGTCGCGGCGGCGAGCCCGGTCAGCGCGGCGGTGCGCAGCAGGGCACGACGATTCATTGCTGTCATTCAACAACCCCCGTGTGAGACGTGGCCCCCACACTCGCGAGTGGATCGACGCACCGGAATCGGACGAGTGGCCGCTTCACGCTCGGCTGCTCGTCCATCACCCCTGGTGAGTGCACCGGAGACCGGTACGCTCGCCCCGATGACCTCCGACGCGCTGCGCCGCGCTCTCAACGAACCGGGCGACCCGCCGCTGCTCCCGCTGCCCGGTGTGGCGGTCGAGCTGCTGGACGCCCTCGCCGCCCCGCCGCGTCTCGGCGCGCACCTGCGGCTGGTGCACGACGTCGCCTGGCACCTGACCGCCGCGTTCGCCGACCGGTTCGGCGCGGTGCCGTTCGACAGGCAGGCGGTGCTGTTCGGCGCGGCCGTGCACGACATCGGCAAGGTCGAGCACCCGGCCGAGCTGACCGGGCCCGGGTCGGCGCACGAGGAGGCGGGCTACCAGTTGCTGCTGCGCTTCGGCGTACCGGAGGAACGGGCCCGCTTCGCCGTCACCCACGCCGCGTGGCACTCCCCCGGCGTGCAGCTGGAGGACCTGCTGGTCAGCCTCGCCGACAAGGTGTGGAAGGGCCGCCGGGTCACCGACCTGGAGCAGCTCGTGGTCGACCGGCTCGCCGGCATCACCGGCCAGGAGCGCTGGCAGACGTTCCTGGACCTCGACGACGTGCTCGCCGAGCTGGCCGCCGGCGCGGACCGCCGGCTGGCGTTCCAGGCCGAGCATCCGGTGTACGGCTGACGCCGGAGGCGGCGACGAGTCCGGCGCGCGAGGGCGGTCTTCCCCGAGTCGGTGTTCTCCGATCTCCGGGAGGAAGCATGAGCACCAGTGAAGGGCGGGGCCGGGTGCGGGCGTTCGTCACCGTGTCCCTGGACGGGTACGTCACCGGACCGGACGACCACGCCGGCCAGGGGCTCGGTGTCGGCGGCGAGCGGCTGCACCACTGGGTGATGGGCGGGCCGTGGACGTACGACACGCCACGCGAACCCGGCACCGGCATGACCGGCGAGGACCGCGCGTACTTCGACGAGTTGCTGACGGGCGTCGGCGCCGCGCTGTGCGGCCGGGGCATGTACGACAGCGCCGGCGCGTGGGGCGGCCGGAACCCGTTCCAGGCGCCCCTGGTCGTGCTCACCCACCGCACCGCCGACCAGCCCGACCCGGACGCCGGTTTCCTCATGGTCGACGGGTTCGACGAGGCGCTGGCCGCGGCCCGGCGTACGGCCGGTGACGGCGCGGTGGTCATCGGCGGGGGCGCCGACGTCATCCGGCAGGCGCTCGCGGCCGGTGTGGTCGACGAGCTGGGCCTGTCCACCGCGCCGGTGATCCTCGGTGCCGGGAAGCGGCTCTTCGAGGGCTTCGACCGGGACGTCGACCTGGAGATCCGCGCCGTGCACCACTCGCGGCACGCCGTACACGTCCGCTACGCCGTCGGCCGCCGCGCGAGCGATACCGATTGACTTTCGATAGGTTCCGCGCGATAGTCGATGCATGTTGACGGCGCAACGCGCGGTGACACCACTGCGCGCCTTCCTGGCCCTGCTGTTCGCGATCCTGGTGCTGTTCCAGACCATGTCGCTGCCCGGGCAGTTCGCGCACATGGCGCGCGAGAACCCGGACATGGCGTACCTGCGGTGGCCCGCCACCGCGGTCACGATCTTCTGGGTGCTGTGCGTGCAGGTGGTGATCGTCTGCACCTGGCAGCTGCTCACCCTGGTCCGCGACGACCGCATCTTCACCGAGGCGTCCCTGGGCTGGGTCGACGGGATCGTCTGGGCCATCGCCGCCGCCTGGGTGGTGCTCGTCGGCGTGTTCGGCTACGTCGGCTTCAACGCCGACGACCCGGGCCTGCCGCTGCTGCTGTTCCTGCTGGTCACCGGCGTCAGCGTGCTGGGGCTGCTGATGGTGGTGATGCGCGCGCTGCTGCGCCAGGCCACCACGCTGCGCACCGACATGGAAGCGGTGATCTGATGCCGATCGTCGTGCGCATCGACGTCGAGCTGGCCAAGCGCAAGATGAGCGTCGGCGAGTTCGCCGAACGCGTCGGGCTCACCCCGGCGAACGTCGCCGTGCTCAAGAACGGCCGCGCCAAGGCCGTCCGGTTCAGCACCCTGGAGGCCATGTGCCGGGTGCTCGGCTGCCAGCCCGGCGACCTGCTCGAATGGGTCGCCGACGAGGAGGACCGATGAGACACCTGGCCGCCGCCGTCGCCCTGCTCGCCGTCGCGCTCGGCGTCGCCGGCTTCGTGTACGGCGAGGCCGACGACTCCCCCGGCCTCCAGCTGCTGTCCGCGCTGCTCGTCATCGGCGCGGTCGCCATCGGCGTACGCGTCGCCCGGCGTACCCGGTAGGGCCGGCGCCCCCTCGACGCCGGCCCTGCCGCTCAGCCCTTCACGCAGACGACCTGCTTGAGGTGGGCGACCACCTCGACCAGGTCGTCCTGCTGGGCCATCACCTCGGTGATGTCCTTGTACGCGCCGGGGATCTCGTCGACCACACCGGCGTCCTTGCGGCACTCCACGCCGGCGGTCTGCGCGGCCAGATCCGCGGTGCTGTACGTGCGCTTCGCCTGCCCCCGCGACATCCGCCGCCCGGCGCCGTGCGACGCCGAGCAGTACGCGTCGGGGTTGCCCTTGCCGCGCACGATGTACGAGCCGGTGCCCATCGAGCCGGGGATGATGCCCAGGTCGCCCGTCCCGGCCCGGATGGCGCCCTTGCGGGTCACCAGCACGTCCACCCCGTCGTAGGTCTCCTCCGCCACGTAGTTGTGGTGGCAGGAGATCGGCTCGTCGTAGCCGGCGTGCGGGAACGCCTCCCGGACCACCTGGCTCAGCAGCGCGAGCATGACCGCCCGGTTGCGCCGGGCGTACTCCTGCGCCCACCACAGGTCCCGCCGGTACGCCTCCATCTCCGGCGTGCCGGCGAGGAACACCGCCAGATCGCGGTCCGGCAGGTCGGTGTTGTGCGGCAGCCCGCGCGCCACCGCCATGTGCCGCTCGGCCAGCTCCTTGCCGATGTTGCGGGAACCGGAGTGCAGCATCAGCCAGACCCGGCCGTCGTCCGCGCCGCCCTGCTCCAGGCAGACCTCGATGAAGTGGTTGCCGCCGCCGAGCGTGCCGAGCTGCCGCTGCGCCCGCGTCCGGAGCTGCGCGACCTTCCGGTCCAGCGTGCCGAACCGCCGCCAGAACTCGTCCCAGCCCGCCTGCTCCAGCCCCCGGATCCGGCGCGGATCGACCGCGTCGTCGCGCATCGCGAAGCCGACCGGGATCGCCGCCTCGATCGCCGAACGCAGCGGCGCGAGGTCGTCGGGCAGCTCGGCGGCGGTCAGCGAGGTCCGCACCGCGGACATGCCGCAGCCGATGTCCACGCCGACCGCGGCCGGCGACACGGCCTGCCGCATCGCGATCACCGAGCCGACGGTGGCGCCCTTGCCGAAGTGCACGTCCGGCATCACCGCGACGCCCTGCACCCACGGCAGCGCACCGATGTTGCGCAGCTGCCGGGCCGCCTGCGCCTCGATCGCGTACGGGTCGGTCCAGACCCGGACCGGTGCCCGGGTACCGGCCAGCGGGGTGAAACCCATCGTCGTCTCCTTGCTCATGTCCGTCTGATGTAGGCCGTACGGGACTCGAACCCGTAGCCTCCCGGTTGAGAGCCGGGTGAGCTGCCAGTTGCTCCAACGGCCCCTCGACGGCGCGGTGCCGTCGCTGAGAATGCCCCGGACACGAAGAACCGCCCGGCTCCGGTGTCGGGGCGGGCGGTTCGCGCGGATCGTCGCGCCGACGCTAGACGCGCCACCACCCTGGTTGCCACTGCCGTCGCCGGCCCGTGCCCGGTTCGGACAGCAGGACACCGGCGCGCGGCGCGAGCCGCTCGGCGCGGGTGCGATTCTGCTGCGACACGGTGGACTCCCCTGGTGGATCAGAACGTTGCCGCTCACGGTACGGCCGCCGCGCACCGGCGGCAACGTGTATTTGCGACAGCGCCAGCGGCAGACCCGTCAGGACGGAACCTGGGCAAGCCTGAGCACGTACTCGAATCCGCGTTTCTGCGCGGGCGAATCCACCATTGGCAGGATCAGCGCTGGTATGCCGGCGGAAACCGATCCGCCGTCGCCGGCGGGATGATCACCGACCATCAGGGCCTGGCCCGGTACGGCATGGAGGGCTGCGAGGGCAGCGCCCCAGATCCGAGGGTCCGGTTTGACGAAGCCGACCTCGTAGGACAGTACGAACGCATCGACATGGCCGTCGAGTCCGTGCCGCGCAAAGCATTTGCGGATGTCCCAGCCGACGTTGCTGACGACACCGATGCGAACACCACTGTCACGCAATGCGGACAGGGTGGCGACGGTGTCGGCGTACGGCTCGACTGCTTCGGCGTGTGTTTCGTGCAAGGCCGATGCCAGCGCCTGGTCAACCCCAGGAATCTGTTCCAGCACGGTGAGGATCGCCCGATCCCAGACTCGCCGATCCAGATCTCGGGCGATATGGGCCGGATCCGTGGCCGTCTCCCGCAACAGCTCCGCGAAGTCGCCGGCAATACGGTGCGCCTCGCCGGCAGCCAATGTCCGGCCGATCGATGCCGCCGCGTTGCCCACCCAACGCTCCGAGTCTCTGGCGAACAGCGTCCAGGCGAAGTCGAACAGTACTGTCGTCACGCGCCTGGCGGTCATCGCATCACCCTAGATCGACACGACGCGTCCGGGAGCGGCGGTCGACCTGGATCGGGCAGGGCTGGGGTGGTCGGCCTCAGCCGGCGTGCGCGACCGGGTGGCGGCGCATCTCCTCCATGAACGGGTAGCGCGCGGTCAGCTCGGCGAGCGTGATGCCGGCCCGCCACGCGGCGGCGACCTGCGCGACCTGGAGCAGGTCGGTGGCGTCGCCCCGGGCCTGGACGTCGCCGTCCACCCGCAGGTCGATCATGAAGTAGCGGGCCTGGGAGCCGAGGCTGACGCAGACGACGCCCCGGGGAGAGGTCATCTCGGCACACGTGTACCGGCTGCGCCCCTGCTCCGGCGCGGTCACCTCGCCGACGTCGAGCTGGTTCGCGGCGGCGGTGGCCACGAGCGCGGGGGCGAGACCGCCGGGCTCGACCAGGTCCGGGTAGAGGCGCACCCCCAGTGCGGCCGACACGTCGCTCATGACTGACTCCCACTTCCTCGTGACAGAGACCAGCAGCGCGCAGGTTACGGGTGTGTTTCCGGCACGCACGGCCATCCTTTCCCGTGCGACCGTCCGGGGCAAGAGGAACGCCCTCATCGAACCCCTCCGAGGTAGGCTGCCGCCTCATGGCCCTGATCCGGTGCGACTTCTTCTCCGAGGCACTCGGCATGGGCACGTCGATGACGGTGCTGCTGCCCGATCGCGGCGCGGCCGGGATCGGCGTGCCGGGCGCGGCCGCCGACGGTGACCCGCCGGTGCTCTACCTCCTGCACGGCCTGACCGACGACGACACGGTGTGGACCCGGCGCACCTCGATCGAGCGGTACGTGGCGCCGCTGGGGCTCGCCGTGGTGATGCCGCAGGTGCAGCGCAGCTTCTACTGCGACGAGGCGCACGGCAACCGGTACTGGACGTTCCTCAGCGAGGAGCTGCCCGAGGTGTGCCGGTCGTTCTTCCGGCTGTCCACCCGCCGGGAGGACACGTTCGTCGCGGGCCTGTCGATGGGCGGCTACGGGGCGGTGAAGTGGGCCCTGCGCCACCCGGACCGGTTCGCGGCGGCGGCCAGCCTGTCCGGCGCGCTGGACGTGACGCGCCGCCGCCACCATCCGGCCCGTCCGGTCGACCCGGCGGTGTGGCACACCGTCTGGGGTGACGGCCCGGTGCCCGCCGACGACGACACGGTGGGGCTGCTGGAGCGCTCCGGTGACGACCGGCCGGCGCTCTACGTCGCCTGCGGCAACGAGGACTTCCTGTACGAGGACAGCCTGCGGTTCCTCGACGTGGCCCGGAAACGCGACGTGCCGGTCGCCGTCGACTTCGGTCCGGGTGACCACGACTGGGCGTACTGGGACGCGCGGATCTCCGACGTGCTCGCCTGGTTGCCGCTGCGCCCGCGCTGACCGGTGCGCGCGGGCTGTGACCGGGCCGGTTCAGACGCCGACCGTGCCGTCGATCGCCTCGCGGATCAGGTCGGCGTGCCCGTTGTGGCGGGCGTACTCGTGCAGCATGTGCAGCATGACCAGGCGCAGCGAGACGTCCTCGCCCCAGCGCGCCTGATGACCTGTCACGTCGAGCGACTCGGCCTCCCGCTCGATGCGCCGGGCGTGCCCGATCTCCCGCCGCCACGCCTCGAACGCCTCCGCCGCGTCGGCGTCGCGGGCGTCGTACGCCTGCTGGAAGTCGCCGCTGTCCGACCACATCAGCGGTACGTCCTCGGCGGCGATGACCCGGCGGAACCAGGTGCGCTCCACCTCCGCCATGTGCCGGACCAGTCCGAGCAGGGACAGCGTGGACGGCGGTGACGCCTGCCGGCGCAACTGCTCGTCGGTCAGTCCCTCGCACTTGAGGGCCAGCGTGGCCCGGTGGAAGTCGAGGAAGGCGCGCAACGACTCCCGCTCGCCGGCCAGCAGGGGCGGGCCGATCCGTTCGGTCTCCACGAGCGCCAGCCTAGCCCCAATCGATCATGGCGGGGCGACCGTCCCCGCAGCGACGAACCGGCCACCGGGAAGTCGAACCAGGTGTCCGGGTACGGCTCGTCGACGTACCGGTAGTGCCACCACTCCAGTGGATAGTTCTCGAATCCCTGGGCGGACATCAGCCGTCGCAGCAGATCCCGGTTGCTCCGGGCGGTGTCGCTGATCCGCGCGTCGGCGGTGTGGGCGCGCGGGTCGAAGCAGTCGAACCCCGTGCCCATGTCGATCGAGTCGTCGGCGAAGCGGCGGCCGGCGGGCTCGGTGCAGGGCACGAGCGCCTGGCCGGGCGTGTACGCGGCCTGCGAGGGCCCGGAGACCGGAACCAGGGTCAGGTCGACGGTGCTGCCCCGGCTGTGCGCGGTGGGCGCGCCGATGTAGCCGTCGGCGAACAGCCGGTCCTTGGGCACGCGGGGATAGAACTCACTCTTCATCCGCTGCTCCCCGGGGACTTTCGCCCAGGCGACGAAGTCGTCCGCCGCGCGCTGCGGGCGGTAGCAGTCGTACACCTTGAGGCTGTGCCCGCCGGCGAGCGCGGCGGTCTGCACCCGGTGCAGCGCCTGGGCCGCCGGGCGGGTGAGCAGGCAGCGCGGTTCGGCGTACCCGTCGATGGGGCGGCCGACGAAGTTGTGCGGGCCCGCGTACCGGATGTCGGTGCGGATCGTGGGGTCGACGGTGGCGAGGTCCACGAAGTCCGCCGGGGCGCGGGGCCCGGTCGGGGTGGGTGACGGCGGCGGCGGGGACGGCGCCGGCCGCTGGCAGGCGGCGGCGAGCAGCGCGGAGGCGACGGCAAGGACCGCCGTCGCGCGTCTGCCGGTGCCCATCCGCCGTGTCTACCAGCCCCGGCGGCCCGGCATCGGCGGAACCGGTGGTCAGCCGCCCAGCACGGTACGGAGGAAGTCGAGCGCGGCGGTGTCGTCGTCGATGCCGCCCGCCTCGTGGCCGTTGAACCGCCACACCGTCAGGTCCTTGTCACCGCGGTAGTCGTGGTAGGCGGCGTAGACGGTGGACGGCGGCGTGATCTCGTCCATCAGCGCGACGGAGAACCGGGCCGGCACCGTGGCGCGGCGGGCGAACGCGACGCCGTCGACGTAGCCGAGCGTGCGCAGCGCCTGGTCCTCGCGGTCCCGGTGCACGGCCAGGTAGTCGCGGATCTCCCGGTACGGCGTGGCGTCGGTGATCGTGATCGCGCGCGGGATGTCGCAGAGGAACGGCACGAGCGCCACCGCCGCCCGTACCCTCGGCGCCAGCGCGGCGGCGGCGAGCGCGGCGGCGCCGCCCTGGCTGTGACCGAGCACGGCGATCCGGTCCGGGTCGACCGCGGGCAGCTCGCACGCGGCGTCCACGGCGCGGACCGCGTCGGTGAGGAAGCGCCGGTAGTAGTACTTGTTAGGATCCTCGATGCCCCGGGTGGCCATGCCCGGCGCCTGCGGCCCGGCGGCGGCGACGTCCGGTGTGTCGCCCCGGCTCCACCCCGCGCCCTGGCCGCGCGTGTCCATCTGGAGGTGGGCGAAGCCGGCCGCGGACCAGAGCAGGTTCTCCAGCGCGTGGCCGCGGCCGCCGCCGTACCCGACGTACTGCACGATCGTCGGCAACGGCTCCGTCGCGCCGCGCGGCACCCGCAGCCAGGCGCGGATCGGCTGTCCGGCGAAGCCGGGAAAGGTCACGTCGTAGACGTCGACAGCGGTCAGCGGCGTCGGCAGCGGGGTCGCCGACACGGGGTCGCCGCACGAGCGCGCCTGTGCCAGAGTGTCAGCCCAGAAGGCGTCGAAGTCCGGCGGCTCGGGCAGGTCGCTGCGATAGGCACGGAGTTCGGCCTCGGTCAGGTCGGTGAACACGCCTCGGATTCCTCGTCGTGCGTCGGGGGTGGACGGCGAGCAGTGGGACGATGGCGGGCGCATTTCCGGAAGGTTTCCGCAACTCGTGCGAACGCTAGGGCCGGTCCGGCCTGTCGTCAAGCCCTCGGCGTACGGCAAGATGTGCGTGGGGCGGGACGGTCTACCGGTCGGTTCCGGCAGCCGGCGAAGGGAACACGGGTGAGCGCGGACGACGAGCGCAGGGTGACCATCACCGCGATCGCACGGGAGGCCGGCGTCTCGGTCCCGACCGTGTCGCGCGTGCTCAACGGGCGGTCCGACGTCGCGCCGGACACCCGGGAACGGGTCGAGGAGCTGCTGCGCCACCACGGCTACCGGCGCCGGGGCAGCCGTACCGTGCGCCGGGCGGACCTGGTCGACCTGGTCTTCAACGACCTGGACAGCCCGTGGGCGGTGGAGATCATCCGCGGCGTCGAGGACGTCAGCCACGCCGCCGGGGTGGGCACCGTCGTCTCGGCGATCCACCGCGAGTCCAGCTCCACCCGGCAGTGGCTGCACAACCTGCGTGCCCGCGCGTCCGACGGCGTGATCGTGGTGACCTCACACCTGAGCCCGGCGGTGCAGGCCCAGTTGCGGCGCCTCAACGTGCCGGTGGTGGTGGTCGACCCGGCCGCCGGCGTGGCCGCCACGGACGTGCCGGCGATCGGCGCCACCAACTGGACCGGCGGCCTGGCCGCCACCGAGCACCTGCTCAAGCTCGGCCACCGCCGGATCGGTTTCGTGGCCGGCCCGCCGCACCTGCTGTGCAGCCGCGCCCGGCTGGACGGCTACCGGGCCGCGCTGGCCGCCGCCGGGGTCGTCGCCGACGACCGGCTGGTGCAGCCCGGCGACTTCTACCACGCCTCCGGCTTCACCGCCGGTGGCGCGCTGCTCGACCTCGACGACCCGCCGACCGCCATCTTCGCCGCCAGCGACCAGATGGCGTTCGGTGTGTACGAGGCGGTGCGCCGCCGCGGGCTGCGGGTCTGCGACGACGTGAGCGTGGTGGGCTTCGACGACCTGCCCGAGGCACGGTGGGCCTCACCGCCGCTGACCACCGTGCGCCAGCCGCTCGTGGAGATGGGCCGGCTCGCCGCGCGGACCGTGCTGCGGCTGGCCCAGGGCGAGGAGATCGACTCGCCCCGGGTCGAGCTGGCCACCGAACTCGTGGTGCGGGACAGCACCGCGGGGCCCGCCCGCCACTGATCCGGGCTGTCCCTTTCAGTCCTGTTCCGGAATTTCCGGCTCCCGTAGGACCGGCCCGGTCGACATGGCTACGGCGGCGGCGTGGCGGCGGCGCCGGGCCAGCAGCAGCGCTCCCCCGGCCGTCAGCACCGCGCCCACCGCGACCGTCACACCCGTGCCCGGCCGCGGGACGGGCGCCGCCGCACCGCCGGCCAGACCGGCGTGCCCGGCCAGGGCCGAGGCCGCCCCGACCGCCGGTGGCGCGGACCGGTCCAGCTCCCCCGGCTCGACCAGCCGCCCGACCGCTGCGTCGCGGGGCTGCGCGAAGCCCCAGTCCAGCAGCGCCGCGCCCTGCTGCCAGCCCCGCTGCGTGGTCACCTCGGCACCGAGCAGCGTGACCACGAGGCGCCGCCCGCCACGTTCGGCGGCGCCGACGTACGTGTGCCGGGCCAGGTCGGTGAAGCCGGTCTTGCCGCCGAGCGCGCCCGGATAGTGGTCCAGCAGCATGTTGTCGTTGGAGATGGCGAACGCCTTCGCCCGCCGCGCGGGCTGGGCCGGGATCCGCGCGGACCGGGTGGCGGCGTACCTGCGGAACGCCGGGTCGGCGAAGCACGCCCGCGCGATGAGCGCCAGGTCGTACGCGCTGGTGAACTGCCCCGGCCCGTCCAGCCCGGACGGGGTGACCGCGTGCGTCTGCCGGGCGCCGAGCCGGTGCGCCTCCTCGTTCATCGCCCGGATCCCGCCGGTCAGCCCGTCCGGTCCGCCGCCGAGGCGGGCGAGCGCGTTGGCCGCCTCGTTGCCGGAGCGCAGCAGCAGTCCCAGCCAGATCGTCTCGATCCGGTAGCGCCCGCCCTCCACCAGCCCGGCCGCCGAGCTGCCCGGTTCGACAGCCAGGTCCCCGGCGGTCACCGTCACCTCCCGGTCCGGGTCCAGCCGGGGCAGCATGGTGGCGGCCAGCAGCAGCTTCTGCACGCTCGCGGGCACGCCGTACTCGTGCGGGCCGCAGCCGCCGAGCACCGCGCCGCTGTCCAGGTCGGCGACCACCCAGGAGGTGGCGGTCACAGCCGGCGGCACGGTGGACGCGGGCGGGACGACCAGGCCCGCGGTGTCGAGCGCGGCACCGCCGACGGCCCGCGCGGCCGGGTCGGGCGCGGGCGGCGGCTGCGGCGGCCGGGTCGACGCGGCCGGCACATTCGGGCAGGGCGGCGCGGCCGGCAGCCGGCGTACGGGCGCGCGGACGGCGGCCACCGCCGGTGTCGCCGGGGCCGGCAGCAGCAGGGCGGCGGCCAGCGCCACGAAGGGTCCCCAGGTCCTCATGACCCGGACGGTAGCCACGCCGACCCCAACGGGTCACCGGCTCCGGGATTCGCGTTCCGGCGCCCGGACCGGGCGGTAGGGTGCGGCCCGGTCAGGCGCGGCGGCGTCCCCGCCTGCGGGCGCGGCCACGGCGGGCGGCGAGCACCGCCGCCATCCCACCGACGGTGAGGGCCAGCAGACCGGCGACCGGCACGATCACCCGCCAGTCCCCGTCGCCGATGCGTTGCAGCGCCGTCCCGGCCGGCCCCCGCCACGGCGGTGAGGCGGTACGGGTGGGCTCGGCGGCCGCCGCCTGCCGGGGTTGCGCCGCCTCGGCCTCCCGCTCGCCCGGCTCGACCAGCCGGCCGACCGAGGCGTCGCGAGGCAGCCGGAAGCCCCAGTCGAGCAGCTGGACGCCCTGCTGCCAGCCGCGTACCGGGCGGGCCTCGGCGCCGAGCAGCGTCACCACGAGGCGGCGTCCGCCCCGCTGCGCGGCGCCGACGTAGCTGTGCCGGGCCAGCTCGGTGAAGCCGGTCTTGCCGCCGAGTGCGCCGGGATAGCGGTAGATGAGCTGGTTCTCGTTCTGGATCTGGAACCCGCCCTTCTTCAGCGCGGGCTGGGCCGGGATCTGCGTGCGCTCGGTGAGCGCGTACCGGCGGAACGCGGCGTCGGCGAAGCAGGCCCGCGCGATGAGCGCGAGGTCGTACGCGCTGGTGAACTGGCCGGGACCGTCCAGGCCGGACGGGGTGACCGCGTGCGTCTGCCCGGCGCCGAGCCGGCGGGCCTGCTCGTTCATCTCGGCGACGCCGGCCGGTGCGCTGCCGGCGCCGAGTCGGGCCAGCATGTTCGCGGCGTCGTTGCCGGACTGGAGCAGCAGGCCCAGCCACAGCGTCTGCACGCTGTAGCGGCCGCCGACGAGCAGGCCGACAGCCGAGCTGCCCGGCTCGATGTCCAGGTCGGCGCGGGTGGCCACGGCGACCTGCCTGGGGTCCAGCCGGCTCAGCATGGTGGCGGCCAGCAGCAGTTTCTGGGTGCTGGCCGGGGTACCGGGGACGTGTGCGCCGCACGCGCCGAGGACCGCGCCGGTGTCCAGGTCCGCCACCAGCCAGGTGGTGGCGGTGACCGCCGGGGGCGCGGGACTGCCGGACGGCGTGACCAGCCCGGTGCCGGCCAGCGCCTCGCCGCCCACCGCCGCCTGCTCGGGCGTCGTGACCGGCGGCGTCGGGCGGGGCGGCCGGCTGACCTTCGGTGCGGGCAGGCGCGGGCAGGCAGCGGTGGCGACGGGCGCGGCAACGGGTGCGGTGGCGGGTGTGGTGGCCGGGGCGGGCGTCCCGGCGGCGAGCAGGGTGACGGCGGTGGCGGCGGCCAGGACCCGGGCTCTCATGAGAAGGCACCCTACCGAGCCCGATGATCAGGTCCGGACGGCTCACCGGTGTCGTGACGGTGTGCCGATCGCACGGCATCTTTCGGTGACCGGCGAGGGTGTCAGTGCACGCCGCGCAGCCACCACCGCTGCCACGGCGTCTCCACCGCGCGCCGGTGGTAGCGGGACCGGACCCAGGCCACCGCCCGCGCGGGCGGCAGCCCGTCCAACACGGCGAGCGCGGCGAGCGCGGTGCCGGTGCGCCCGACGCCGCCGTGGCAGGCCACCTCGACCCGCTCGCCCGCGTACGCGCGCCGCCGCGCCTCCCGCAGCGCGTCGAGGGCGTCGGCGCGGTCGGCCGGGATCCAGAAGTCGGGCCAGCGGATCCGCCGGGCCGGCCACTCCGGCTCGGGACCGGGCGCCAGCAGCAGGGCGAAGTCGGCGGGCGAGGCGGGCCCGGCGACCCGGCGCCCGCGCACGGTGGCGCCTCCGGGCAGCGTGAGCAGGCCGGACTGGTCGGTCCACGGTGTCGCATCCATGGCTCATTGTGTCCTGTCGCCCGGACACGTGAGTGCCCGCCGGACCGCGTCCGGCGGGCACTCACGATCGAGCCGGGTGGTTCCCGGCGCGTCCCGGATCAGCCGACGCGACGGCGGCGCCAGGCCAGGGAGCCCAGCAGCAGCACCGCCCCGGCGGCGGCGAGGCCACCACCGAGCTTCAGCGGCGTGCCGATGCTGTCACCGGTGACCGGCAGTCCGCCCTTGTGCGGCGGCCGGGTCGGCCGCGGCGGCAGGACGGTGCCGGTCGCGCTGGCGGTCCGCCCGGAGGTCAGGCCGGTGGCGGTGAACGTGTGCCGGCCCGGCCGGGTCGGCCGGTAGGTGACGGTGAAGTTGCCGCTACCGTCGGCCGTCACGGTGAACGTGGTCGGCGCGGGCTGCGGCTGGGCCCGGTTGGGCGTATAGGCCACGGGCGCCATCGCCACCGTGCTGCCGTCGCTGCGGCGCGCGGCCCCCTCGGCCGGGGCGGCCGCGGGCAGGCCCGAGATCGCCACGTCGATCCGGACCGTCTCGTTCGCCAGGAAGCCCGAACCCCGCAGCGTGAACGTCTCGCCGAGCCGGATGGTGGGCGGTGAGACGGTCAGCGAGACGATTCCCTGGGGCGGGTAGACCGGTGGCTGCGGCTGTGCCGCCCCGGCCGCGGTCGGCACGGCCGCTACGGCCAGGCCCACCGTGAGCGCCATGATGATGCGGGATAGCCGCATGATGGATTCCCTCCTACTGTTCACAGCTTGGTGCGTTGACTATTTGGGTGGTCCATGGGGTGACGGTGGGCGTGTGCACCAGGTCGGCCGTCCCGGCGCCGGTCCTGCCGGTGAGCACCGTGACGTCGAGCGTCCGGGTCTGCCCCGGGCGGGTCTCCACGTTCGCCACCGCCACCTGGCGGCGGCCGTGGCTGCCACTCCTCATCGCGGTGTCCCGCCCGTCCAGCCGGCCGGTGAGCACGGCGCCGCCGGTGGGCGTGTGGACGGAGACGAAGGTGCGTGCGGTGTACTTGTCGCCGGCCAGGGCCAGCCCGGTGACCGACTTGCTCAGGCCCGACTTCGGGGCGGTGGAGTGCACCGTGACCCGCAGCCGCAGCTCGCGGCGCCCGTCCTGGTGGCATTCGCCGACCGTCACGGTGGCCGAGAACCTGAGGTAGTAGCCGAGCTTCGCGCCGCTGCCGTCGTTGAGGAACACGCCGACAGTCGGTACGGAGTCCTGCTCCGGGAGCTGACCGGCCAGCCGGCTGCCGGCCAGTGCGCGTTGCTCCTCAGGTCGGACACTCCAGAACAATATCCGACGTTCATGGATTGAACGGGTAAAAACGGTCAAAAGCGCACGCGGGTCGACCGTCTTGGTGAACAGGGTGTCGAATACGCCCGAGGCGGCCTTGGTGAAGTACTCGTCCTGGTCCTTCGTGCCCAGGTCCCGGTACGAGTCGCTGAGGAGCGTCCGCACGGCGGTGGCGGCGCCCAGCGACGGCCCGTCCGGCACGTTCACCGGGCCCACGACGCCGAGCAGGTACGACAGGACCACCGGGTCCACGGCCAGCACCCCGTCCACAGTGGTGCCGGTCCGGCGGCGCACCATGTCCCGGTAGAGCGCGGCGGCGGCCGGGAAGTCCGGATTGAGGTTCACGTCCGCCGGATAGATGCCCGGCAGGTCGCCCCAGAGCCGCTTCGCCTCCGCGTCGACAGCGAGCGGCGGGTCGAAGAACCGCAGGTCGGACGAGCTGCCCTGCTTCACGAGGCGGATCCGTCCGCCCTCGGCGCGCAGGACGGCGTACGCGCCGAACATGCCGCCCGTGGCACGCAGCTCGGCCGGGTTCTGCGAGATCAGCAGATAGCTGCGCGGTCCGTCCGCGCCGAGCAGTGGCGGCAGCAGCCGGGCGCCGCGCTCAGCCGCCGAGGTCAGCTCGCCGAGCTGGTCCAGCTCCGAGCGCAGCGCGGTGACGGCGTCGCGTACCTGCGTCACGAGGTCGCCGGTGGGCACCTGCCGCAGCCGGTCGGCGGTCCGGCGTACCGCCTGGTCGGCGGCGGAGACCTCGGCCGAGACGGCGCGCAGGCGGGCGAGATCCAGCTTGCCCTGCTTCGGCACCAGCGAGGCGAGGTCGACGCGCAGCAGCGTGGGGAACGCGAGCCGGGCCAGGTCGTCCACCGCCACCGAGATCTGCCGCACCGCGGCCAGGTTGTCCCCCGCGTAGGGGGTCTGCTGGCCGACCCACCACACCGGATCCCCGGTCTCGCCGCGCGCGGCGGCGGCCTGTTCCTGCAACGCGGCGAGCGTCCGCTGGGCCCGGGCCACGTCGCCGTCGAGCACCTGGGCGCTGAGCTCCCGCGC
Organism: Micromonospora sp. WMMB482; assembly: GCF_019038635.1. NCBI lineage: Bacteria > Bacillati > Actinomycetota > Actinomycetes > Micromonosporales > Micromonosporaceae > Micromonospora > Micromonospora sp. WMMB482. The sequence continues at coordinate 5,826,984 of NZ_JAHOPD010000020.1, forward strand.
CAGCCCGGCGGCGTTGACCAGGTGGGCGCGGGCCTGCCAGCCCCGGAACGCGACCCAGCCGCCGGCGCTGAGCAGCACCGACACGACGACCAGCCCGGTCAGCAGGATCCGGCGGACCCGGGCGCGCCGGCGCCGACGCGAGCGGCGCCGCCGGACGGGCGTGGCACCAGGTCCGGTCACGGATTCCCCCTATGCATCGGTCGAATCGGACACAATTCGTGATCGAGTGCTTTTTAGCACGAGAAAGTGGCTTTTCATGGCGTTATCCGACACTCTGACGATTTAACTGCTGCGTGCGAGCTTTGTTCGGTTCGACGCCCGCTCGGCCGCCTCGTGCAGTAGCGCCTCGATCCGGTCCACACCGGCCCGCATCGACATGTCCCGCAGGTACGCGTCGCGGCCCCGCCTGCCCATGTCGAGCCGGGCGGCCGGCGGAATCGCGGCGGCCAGCCAGAAGCGGTCGGCCAGCGCGGCCCAGTCCTCCGGCGGGCAGGACAGGCCGGCGCGGGCCCGTTCCACCACCTCCGCCGTCGCCCCCGCCGCGGAGGCGACCACCGGCGCGGCGCAGGAGAGCGCGGCCTGGAGCTTGCCCGGCACCCGGCCGTGCAGCTCCGGCAGGCCGCGCTGGGCCACGAGCTGGTAGTCGGCGGCGGCGTAGAGCTGCGGCATGTCCACGGCGGACCGTCGCTCCAGGAACCGGACGTTGTCCGCGCCGAGGCCGGCGGCGAGCCCCCGCACCCGCCGCTCCTGCGGGCCCGAACCCACGAGCACCAGGTCCATCCGGTCGCCGAGCGCCGCCGCCGCGCGGACCGCCGTCTCCAGATCCTGGCGCGCGCCGATCGTCCCCGCGTGCATCACCACGCAGCGGTCGTCCCGGCGGACCAGCCGGCGCACCGCGGGGCCGGCCTGGGTGGGGCGGAAGATGCGCTCGTCGGTCCAGTTCGGCGCGGTGCGCACCCGGCCCGGCTCCGCCCCGCCGGCGCGGACCAGATCCGCCATGGCCGGCGAGCCGACCGCCACCAGCGCCGCCTCCCGGTAGAGGCGGCGGGTGGCGGCGCCCAGCCGGGCCGGCCACCCGCTGTCCTGCTCCGCGCGCCCGTCCCGTTCCGTCCACACGTCCTGCACGTGCAGCACGGTCGGCGTACGGCCGAGCAGCCGCAGCAGCCCGGTGGCCGCGAAGGTGACCGCCGGGTGGCCGTGGACGTAGAGCACGTCGACGTCGCGGAGCAGGCCCCGGCCGGCGAGCGCGGCGCTGCCGGCGAAGGAGAGCCAGCTCGCCGCGCGGGAACGGGCGGAACCGTCGCCCGCGGCGTACCGGGGCACCCGGCGCACGGTCAGCCGCTCGCTGTGCGTCTGGTGCCGCCAGCGCTGCCGCCAGCCGGGATAGACGTGGCCGCCCGGGTAGTCCGGGAAGCCGGTGAGCACCCGCACCTCGTGACCCTTGGCCACCAGCTCCTCGGCCAGGCTGCCCGGGACGAACGCCGGCTCCGGCGGGAAGTGGTAGGTGAGGATGCCGACCCTCATGACCGCGCTCCCGGCGCGGCTTTCCGGACGGCCGGGCGCCGCACCGCGTACCATTCCCGCATCCCCTCTGCGTCCGGCCGCGACCGCCGGAAGAACGCCGTCGCGGCACCCTCCGTCGCGACCGTGCCGACGAGAGGGGTGCAGATGGTCGACGAGGTGCTCTTCGTCTGCCACGCGAACATGTGCCGGTCACCGATGGCGGAGTTCATCGCCCGCCGGATGCTGACCGGCCTGCCGCTGGCCGTGGCCAGCGCGGGTACCGACGCGATCGACGGGGCAGCCATGCACCCGTACGCGGTCGAGGTGACCGCGGCCACCGGCGCGGACCCGGCGGCCTTCCGCACCCGCCGGCTGCGCCCGGAGCACCTGACCGGGGCGGCGCTGGTGCTGACCGCGACCCGCCGGCAACGCTCGGCCTGCACCGCGCTGGCGCCGGCCGCACTGACCCGGACGTTCACGCTGCGGCAGTTCGCCCGGCTGGCCGCCGCCGCCCGACCCGCCGAGGCGGAGGCCGACGCGGGCACGCCGTTGCGGGCGGCGGTGTCGGCCGCGGTCCGCGCGCGGGGGCGGCTGCAACCCGCCGCCCCCGACGCGGAGGACCTGCGCGATCCGATCGGCGGCTCGCCGGCCGACTTCCGGCGCTGCGCCGAGGAGATCGAGCGGTCGATCCGGCCCGTGCTCGCGCTCATCGCGACAGCCGGGTGAGTTCCTGCGTCCGGTCGCCCACGGCCTTCGCGCCCCGCCGGGTGCCGGCCCGGTCGGCCGGCACGGACGGCGCCGCCGGCGGCACGACCACCTTGTACGCCTCGTACTGGTAGGCGTCCGACTTGGCCACCTTGGCCATGTTGAGCACGCAGCCGAGCAGGCGCACCGAGACCGAGCTGAGCGCGTGCGCCGCCGCCGCGACCTGGCTGCGGGAGGTACGCCCCTGCTGGGTGACCAGGAGCGCGCCGTCGGCCTGCACGGCCACCACCACGCCGTCGGTGACCGCCAGCAGCGGTGCGGTGTCGATGACCACGATGTCCGCCGAGTCCCGCAGCGCGACCAGCAGGTCCGCCATGGACTTGGAGCCGAGCAGCTCGCTCGGGTTGGGCGGGGTGGCGCCGCTGGGCAGCACCAGCAGGGACTTCTCCCCCCAGCGCTGCACCACGTCACCGACCTGGACGTCGCCGACCAGCACGTCGGTGAGGCCGACGCCGCCGTCGAGCCCGAGGTAGTCGGCGACCTTCGGGCGGCGCAGGTCGGCGTCGATCAGCAGCACCCGCCAGCCCGCCTCGGCCAGCGCGATGGCGGTGTTGCAGGCCATCGTGGTCTTGCCCTCGCCCTGCAACGCGCTGGTGACGGCGATGACCCGGGCCGGCTCGTGCACGTCCACGAAGCGCAGGTTGGTGCGCAGCTTGCGGACCGCCTCGGCCCGGGCGGAGTTGGCCGCGTCGCCGACGATCAGCGGCGCCGACCGGGCGCCGGTCTCGTACGGGATCTCGCCGAGCAGCGGACTGCCGGTCACCCGTTGCAGACCGGCGCCGTCGCGCATCCGGACGTCGGCCACGCCGCGCAGCACGGCCAGGCCGACGCCGAGCAGCAGGCCGAGCAGGCCGCCCAGGACCAGGTTGCGGGTGGGCTGCGGGGAGACCGGGGCGGAGGTGACCCGGGGACCGCTGACCACCTCGATCTTGATGGGCGGGGCGTTGCCGTCCGGCGGCGTCTCGACCTTGCGCACCAGCTCGGTGAACTTGGTCGCGAGCGTCTCGGTGGTCTTCAGCGCCCGGGTCTGGTCGGTGTCGGTGATCGTCGCCCGGAGCAGGACCGTGCCGGTCGTGGCGGTGGTCCGGATCCGGCTGCGGACCTGGTCGGCGGTGAGGCCGAGCGGCGCGTCGGCGACCACGCTCTGCGCCAGCCGGTCGCTGGTGAGCAGGTCACCGTAGGACTTCACCCGCTGCTGGAGGAAGAGGCCGCCCTGGTAGGCGTCGGTGACCCCCTGGCTGGGCGTGGTGACGAAGAAGGTCACCGAGGCCTCGTACCGAGGCGCCGTCCGGACCGTCACCAGCGCGGCGGCGCCCAGGCCGAGCATCACCGTCACCAGCACGATCCACCAGTGGCGTCGGACCAGGCGCAGGTAGCCGAGAACGTCCATCACGCTCCCCCTCGCGACACGCCGGTCTGCCGATGAAACTGCACGAAAGCCCCCTAAAAACCCCAGTTGCCGTGCCAGGATCGAATCGCCTATTCACGACGTTACGTGACTGGACGACAGTAAACGACCGAACAGGCACAGACGGTCTAATCCTTTCAATACGGATAGGACACAGAGGGCAGCCCATGGATCGTGACGCGATCACAGCCGTTCGACCTCCCGGCCGGATCACCCACCGCGCCGCCACCCTTTCCCTGTTAACGCTGGACACGGCCGCGTGGTGCGGAGGTTTTCTCGGCGCCGCCTGGACGCGGTACGAGTTCGGCCTCACCGCCGCCGCCAGCGCCCGTACGCTCGGCATGGCGCTGGCCTGCGCCGCGCTGTACGCCGCGCTCACGCTGCTGCGGTCCCGGGTCCACGGCCGGTATCCGATCGGCAGCGCCGGCGACGCGCAGGGTCTGGCCACCACCGTCGCGCTCGTCGCGGCCGTCGGTTTCGTCGCCCTGCTGCCCTGGGCGCAGCACCCGGTACCGGCCAGCACGCCGCTCGTCGGCGGCGCGGTGGCGCTCGTGGTGATGGCGACCGCCCGGGGACTCTGGCGGGCCCACGCCGACCGCCGCCCGCCCGCCGCGCGACACGCCGAGCGCTGCCTGATCTACGGGGTGGACGGGGCGAGCGAGCGGCTCGTCCGGGCGCTGCTGCACGACCCGGAAAGCAGCTACCGGCCGGTGGGTCTGCTCGACGACGCACCCGGCAGCCGCGGCCTGCGGCTGGAGCGGCTGCGCGTGCTCGGCGGCCGGGAGCAGATCGACGTCGCCGTCCGGGCCACCCGGGCGAGCACCGTCATCTTCTCGATGAGCGGCTCCGACCCGCAGCTGCTGCGCGACGTACGCACCCGCACGCTGGAGGCCGGGGCGGCGTTCAAGGTCCTGCCGCCGGTTCGCGAGATCCTCGACCGTCCGGTGGCCGCCACCGACGTACGCGACCTCCAGCTCACCGACCTCCTGGGCCGCGCGCACCGGGTGGCCGAGCTGAGCGTCGAGCGCGGCGGGCTGGCCGGGCGCCGGGTGCTCGTCACCGGCGCCGGCGGCTCGATCGGCTCGGAACTGTGCCGGCAGATCGCCCGCTGCGAGCCGGACGAGCTGATGATGCTCGACCGGGACGAGTCCGCGCTGCACGCCCTGCAGATGTCCCTGCACGGGCGCGCGCTGCTGGACGGGCCGGAACTGATCCTGGCCGACATCCGCGACGCCGAGGGCATCGCCCGGGTGATCGCCGACCGGCAGCCCGACGTGGTGTTCCACGCCGCGGCGCTCAAGCACCTCACGCTGCTCCAGCGCCACCCCGGGGAGGCGATCAAGACCAACATCCTGGGTACGCTGAACGTGCTGGAGGCGTGCCGGGACGTCGCCGAGTTCGTGAACATCTCCACCGACAAGGCGGCCAACCCGGCGAGCGTCCTCGGCTACTCCAAGCGGATCACCGAGCGGCTCACGGCGTACCACGCGCAGCGGCTCGACGGCCGGTTTCTCAGCGTCCGGTTCGGCAACGTGCTCAGCAGCCGCGGCTCGGTGCTCACCGCGTTCCAGGCGCAGATCCGGGCCGGGGTGCCGATCACCGTCACCCACCCCGACGTGACGCGGTACTTCATGACCGTGCAGGAGGCGGTGCACCTGGTGCTCCAGGCCGCGACGATCGGCCGGGGCGGCGAGGCGCTGGTGCTCGACATGGGCGAGCCGGTCCGGATCGCCGACGTGGCACGCCGGCTCGCCGCCGAGGCGGACCGCCCGACCGAGATCGTCTTCACCGGTCTGCGCCCGGGCGAGAAGCTGCACGAGCACCTGTTCGGCGCCGACGAGGTCGACACCCGGCCGCTGCACCCGCTGATCTCCCACGTCCCGGTGCCGGAACTGGACCCGGACGAGGTGCGCGGGCTCGACCCGTACGCCGACCCGGACGAGCTGATCAAGCGGATGGCGGCGTTCTGCGACCCGGCCGGGGTGTCCCTGCCGGCCCTGCCCGGACAACGCTGACCCGCCGGCCGACGGGACGCCCCGCCCCCGGTGGTGAGACGGGCGTCCCATCGGCCGGCTCGGCTCGCCGCCGGTGGCGGCACCCGATAGGGTTGATCCCGGTGTGCCGGGAAGCCTGGTCGGCGATGGCTTCGCCGACCCCAGCTTCCGAACGGACGCCGCATGCCCCAGCACACCCCGCACCGGTCCCGCCTGCTGTCCCGCCGCTCCTGGCCGGAGGCTCGCTTCCTGGCGGACGTGCTACGCACCGAGACGGTCGGCGGCGGCCTGCTGCTGCTCGGCGCGGTGCTCGCCCTGATCTGGGCCAACTCGCCGTGGCGCGCCGCGTACGCCGAACTGAGCCACTGGGTGCCGTGGCCCGGCGGCGCCGGGCTGCACCTGGACCTCGACCTGCGCACCTGGGCCGCCGACGGGCTGCTGGCGATCTTCTTCTTCGTGGTCGGCCTGGAACTCAAGCGCGAGTTCGTCGCCGGTGACCTGCGCGACCCCCGGCGGGCCGCGTTGCCGGTGGTGGCCGCGCTCGGCGGCATGATCGTCCCGGCGTTGGTCTACCTGGCGATCACGCTCAGCGCCGGCGGCTCCGGCCTGCGCGGATGGGCCATCCCCACCGCCACCGACATCGCCTTCGCGCTCGCCGTGCTCGCCGTCATCGGCTCCCACCTGCCACAGGGGCTGCGCGCCTTCCTGCTCACCCTCGCGGTGGTCGACGACCTCTTCGCGATCACCATCATCGCGGTCTTCTACACCGACGGGTTCCAGCCGCTGCCGCTGCTCGCCGCGCTGCTGCCGATCGCCGTGTTCGGGCTGCTCGTGCAGCGCCGGCGGACCTGGTGGTGGGCGCTGATCCCGCTGGCGGTGACCGCCTGGGTGCTGGTGCACGCCTCCGGTGTGCACGCCACGGTTGCGGGCGTGCTGCTCGGCTTCACCGTGCCGGTGCTGCGCGGACGCGACGGCGCGCCCGGCCTCGCCGAGCGGCTGGAGCACCGCTGGCGGCCCGTCTCCGCGGGTCTGGCCGTGCCGGTCTTCGCCTTCTTCGCCGCCGGGGTGACCCTGGTCGGCGTGGACGTGGGCGGCGTGCTGACCAACCCGGTGGTGCTCGCGGTGGCCGCCGGGCTGGTGCTCGGCAAGGTGATCGGCGTGTTCGGGTCGGCGTACCTGCTCGCCCGGTTCACCCGGGCCGAGCTGGACGAGGAGATCACCTGGGCCGACCTGCTCGGGCTGGCGCTGCTGGCCGGCATCGGCTTCACCGTGTCGCTGCTCATCGGCGAGCTGGCGTTCGGCGCCGGGAGCCCGGAGGAGGACGGCGTCAAGGTGGCGGTGCTGCTCGGCTCGTTGATCTCCGCCCTGCTCGCCTCTGTGGTGTTGATCCGCCGTAACCGGGTCTACCGCCGGATCAGCGAGCGGGAGAGCCGGGACGCCGACGGTGACGGCGTCCCGGACGTCTACCAGGGCGACACGGCCTGACCGAGACGGCGCGGGCCGCCGCCCCGTCGCGGGACGGCGGCCCGCACGGGCCCGTCAGGTCAGCTCGGTGACCGCCTCGAAGATCAGCCAGAGACCGCAGACGGCGAACAGCACCGCCGCGCCGTAGCGGATGGTCCGCTCCGGCAGGTGCCGGCCGAGCATCCGGCCCACCAGGATCGCCAGCGCGTCCGCGGCCACCATGCCGAGCGTCGACCCGAGCCAGGTGCCGAACCAGCCGTACTTGGTGGCCAGCGTGATGGTGGCGAGCATGGTCTTGTCGCCCAGCTCGGCCAGGAAGAACGCCACACCCACGGCGATGACGGCGGACCGGCCGCCGCGCTCGGCCTTGCGCTTCTCCTCCTCGGTCAGCTTGTCACCGCGCAGCGTCCACGCGCCGAAGCCGAGGAACGCCAGACCGGCGATCAGCGAGATCCACTCGGTGGGCAGGGCGGCGTTCAGGCCGTACCCGATGGCCACCGAGGCCAGGTGGACGACGGCGGTGGCGATCGTGATGCCGATGAGCACCGGCACCGGCTTGAACCGCGTGGCGAACGTCAGAGCCATGAGCTGGGACTTGTCGCCAAGCTCGGCGACGAAGATGACGCCGAAGCTGACCACCAGCGCGACGAGGAAACCCTCCATGTGAACCTTCCCGATCAAGCCGGGAGGAGGAACGGGGGCGCCCTCGACCCGGCTGCGACAGCCTGAGTCGAAGGTCTCGCCCGCCCCGGAGATCGGGGCCGCGTGGCCGGATGCGGAACGCACCAGTGTGTCGACCACGACATTGGGGGCTACTCCCCTTCGCGCCGCCAGCCTAGCCGATCACCGGCCGGCCCGGTCACCGGGTGTGGGCGGGCCACGGCGGCCCTCAGTCGGCCCGCGCCAGGCTCACCCCGAACAGCCCGTCCGGGTCGGTCCAGAACGCCCGCCGGTCGAATCCGGCGGCGGTCAGCTCGGCGGCGATCCCCTCCGGCCGGAACTTCGCCGACACCTCGGTCCGCAGCTCCTCGCCCGCGGCGAACGCCACGTCGGTGTCCAGGATCCGCACCCGGGTCGGGTGCCCGGCGCGCAACCGCATCTCGATCCACTCCCGCTCGGGATCCCAGACCGCCACGTGCCGGAACGCGTCGACGTCGAAGTCCGCGCCCAACTCGCGGTTGATCACCCGCAGCACGTTGCGGTTGAACTCGGCCGTCACGCCCGCCGGGTCGTCGTACGCGGGGACGATCACGCCCGGGTCCTTGACCAGGTCGGTGCCGACCAGCAGCCAGTCGCCGGTCTCCAGCGCCGCGCGCATCGAGGTGAGGAACTCGGCCCGTTCCACCGGCAGCAGGTTGCCGATCGTGCCGCCGAGGAACGCCACCAGACGCCGGCCGCCGGTGGGCAACCGGTCCAGGTGCCGGGTGAAGTCGCCGACGATCCCCCGGACCCGCAGCCCCGGGTACGCGGCGGCGATCTGCTCGGTGGACGACCGCAACGCGCTCACCGAGACGTCCAGCGGCACGAACGTGCCCAGGTCGCCGTGGCGGGTGAACGCGTCGAGCAGCAGCCGGGTCTTCTCCGACGAGCCCGAACCCAGCTCGATCAGCGTCTTCGCGCCGGTCATGGTGACGACGTCGTCGGCGTGCGCGGCCAGCACCGCCCGTTCGGCCCGGGTCGGGTAGTACTCCGGCAGGCGGGTAATCTCCTCGAACAGCTCGCTGCCCCGGGCGTCGTAGAACCACTTCGGCGGCAGCCACTTCGGCGTCGCGGCCAGCCCGACCCGCACGTCCTCCCGCAAACCACGGTCGAGGTTCTGCTGCTCCAGATGGATCTCCAGCGGCTCCGCGCTCATCGAGTGTCCTCTCTTGCGGTGGGTACGGATCGTCGGGCGGCGGTCGTGTCCCGCACGTCGAGCCCGCCCGTGGTCGCCACCACGAGCCGGCCGTCCGGTACGGCCCGCCAGGCCGGGTCGTCGTCGAACGGTTCGGACGCCAGCAGCACCGAGTCCGGGCCGCGGCGCACCGACAGCGCGTGCCCGTCCGTGCTCGCCACCACCGTCGTACCGTCGGTGAGCAGCAGGTTCAGCCGCGAGCCGGGAGCGGCGGCGGCGACCGCCGCGACCGTGTCCGCCACCGCCTCGCCGGGCGGCGCGCCGGCCCGCAGCCGGTGCCGGACCAGCGCCCACAGCAACGCCGAGTCGGTGGGCACGTCGAGGGTGATCAGGTCGCGGACGGGCAGGCCGGCGGCGAGCGGGACCAGGCTGTCCGGCCAGCCCTTCACCACGCCGTTGTGGCTGAACAGCCACCGCCCCTCGGCGAACGGCGCCGCTGCGGTCTCGTGCAGCGGCATGCCGACGGTGGCGGAGCGGACCGCGGCCAGCACCGCCCGCACCCGCGTCACGGCGGCCAGGTCCGGCAGCGTGGTGTCGCTCCACATCGGCTGGGCCCGCCGGTAGCGGACCGGGTCGCCGTCGCCGGCGTACCAGGCGACGCCGAAACCGTCGGCGTTTATCGTGCCGCCGCCGCGCATGTCACGCGGCGCCCACGACTGCCGCAGCAGCCCGTACGGCGGGTCGGACAGCAGACTGGACAGGAGCACGGGTGGACCGAGGTACGCGAGGTGACGGCACATCGGGCCGGCTCACTCCCCCGGTCCGGCGTCACGGGCGCAGCGGAACCCGCTGAAGATCTGCCGCCGGATCGGGTAGTCCCAGTTGCGGAACGTGCCCCGGCAGGCGGACCGGTCGGTGCCGAACGAACCGCCCCGCAGCACCCGGTGGTCGTCGCCGAAGAAGACCTCCGAGTACTCCCGGTAGGGGAACGCGGTGAACCCCGGGTGGCCCCGGAACGTCGAGGAGGTCCACTCCCACACGTCGCCGACGAGCTGGTGCACGCCCAGCGGCGAGGCGCCGGCCGGGTACGCGCCGACCGGCGCCGGCCACAGGTGCCGCTGGCCCAGGTTGGCGTGCTCGCCGGCCGGGTCCTCGTCGCCCCACGGGTAGCGCCGGGACCGGCCGGTCGCCGGATCCCAGCGGGCCGCCTTCTCCCACTCCGCCTCCGTCGGCAGCCGCTTGCCGGCCCACGCCGCGTACGCCTGCGCCTCGTACCAGCAGACGTGCACCACCGGCTCGTCGTCGCGCACCGGCGACCAGCGGCCGAACCGGCGGTACGCCCAGCCGTCCCCGTCGCGCCGCCAGTGCATCGGCGCGCTCAGGTCCGCCTCGACCCGGTGCCGCCAGCCGGCCTCGCTCCACCAGCGCGGCTCGTCGTACCCGCCGTCGGCGATGAACGCCCGGTACTGCCCGTTCGTCACCGGCGCGGCGTCGATGAAGAACGCGGGCAGGTCGACGGTGTGGGCCGGGCGCTCGTTGTCCAGCGCCCACGGGTCGGTGGAGGTGCCCATGGTGAACGGCCCGGCCGGCACCCGCACCTCCCCGCCGGCCCGGGCCCGGGGCTCCGGCGGGGGCGGCGCGTCCAGCACCGGGGCGCCGGCGCGCAGCTGGTGCGTGGCCAGCATGGTCTCGTCGTGCTGCTGCTCGTGCTGCACGATCATGCCGAACGCGAACCCGTCGGCGACCAGGGCACGCTCGGTGAAGCGGATGCCGTCGAGCAGGTCGAACACCTTGTCCCGCACCGTGCGCACGTAGGCGCGGGCCTCGGCCGGCGGCAGCAGCGGCAGCGCCGGCCGGTCCTTACGGGGTTGCTTGAACGCGTCGTAGAGGTCGTCGATGTCGTGGCGCACCGGGTCGCGGCCCCCGACGTCGCGGACCAGCCACAGCTCCTCCTGGTTGCCGACGTGCGCCAGGTCCCAGACCAGCGGCGACATCAGCGTGGAGTGCTGCCGGACCAGGTCGTCGTCGTCCACCGCGTCGGTCAGCGACACGGTACGGGCCCGGGTCCGCTCCAGTTCGGCGGCGATCCGGTCGCGTAGTCGCTCGGTGGTGGTCACCGGTGTCCCCTCTCCGCGGCGTCGCGGCGCCGCCGGATCGCTCGCTGGGTGTCGTCGTGGATGCCGGCCGGCAGGTCGAGCCGGGGAAGTGCGGCCAGGGCCAGGTCGAACAGCGCCGCCGCGGCGGTGGCCAGCGGACGCTCGGCCAGCCCGCACCGGGCCGCCGCGCGCCACCGGCCGGCGACCGGAGCGGCCGCCGCCAGTGCGTCCCGGGTGGTGGCCGGGTCGGCGAAGAGCGCCGTCAGCACCGCCAGCGGCACGGTCCACGCCGGGCCGGGCTGGGTGTCCAGGTAGCGCAGCTCCAGGTAGCCACGGGGGCGCACCGGCGGGAACAGCGTGCTGAGGTGGTATTCCAGGTCGTCGGTGGTGGGCGGGCGGGGAAGCGCCCCGGCCAGCCAGTCGGCGAACGTGACGCCGGGCGGTGCGGTCCAGTCCGGGCCGTCGCCGCGTACGCAGAGCAGCGGCGCGGCGAGCGCGTACCCGGTCCAGGCCGCCACCGGGTCCTCGCCGGCGCGTTCGGGCGACCAGACCGGACGGGTCCGGGCCGGATCGATCGCCAGCCAGGTGGCCATCCGGGCGGACGCCCATCCGGTGCGGCGCCCGGCGTGCCGGTCGGCGGTGGCGAAGGCGGCGAGCAGCGGCGGGCCGACGGCGTGCGCGGCGGTCCACCGCTGCGCCACGTGGTCCGGCTCGCCCGCGTCGAGGCAGACCTGGAGGCCGGCGGTGCTGTACATCATGGCCCGTCCCGCCGGGCCGCGCCGGTCGAAGGCGCACCGCATGGCCCGGTAGCGCGGGGTCTCCACGACGGGCCGGGGAAGGCGCCAGGGGTCGATGCCGCTGCGGCCGAGCGCCAGGCCGGCGGCGTCCAGCCGGGCCCGCAGCTCGGCGACGTCGGCCTCGGTGGCCAGGATGAGCGCGGCGACCGACGATCGCGGTGTCGCGGAGATCTCCACCTGCCCGCCGGGCTCCACGGTCACGGCGCCGCCGCGCCGGAGCTCGTCGGCCGGGCTGGTGGGGTCGAGGGTCACGGGGCTGTGCCGCCCCAGCGCCTCGCGTAGTCGCTCGCGGTCGACCGGCCGGGCCGGGTCCGCGGCGTCGTGCACGGTCCATTCCAGTTCGACGCCGACGAGTGCGGGTGGGCCGGTCTTGAAGCAGATCCGGGCGAGGTGGCCCCGGGCCGCCTCCTCGTCCCCCAGGACGACTGCCCGGTCCAGATCGGGTGACATCACCATGGGACGGCTCCTCCTCGGCGATGGGCGACGACGTCGTCGCGACGCGTCCGGCCGGGACGGCACGGGACGCCGCCCCACCATCCTCTGTCTAGCAGACGACATCCGCTTGCCCGGAGAGATGAATTTTTGTCCGGAATCTGATTGCGCCGTGGCCGTTCAGTCGTCCGTCCGCGGGCCCGGACGCTCGGGCGAGTCGTCGTCGTCCGAGTCGTCGTCCGAGTCCTCCGCCGACTCGCCCACCAGGTTCCGGCAGTAGCTCTCCACCTGCTCGGGGCCGCCCGCGGCGGCCACCAGGTCGGCGAAGCCCGGCTTGGTGAGCGCCTTCTCCCGCTGCCGCTCCGACTTGGCCAGATAGGCGCGGCAGTGGCCGGCCATCCGGCCGTCGCCGGCCGGTGGTGCGGGTGGCCGGGCCGTGGCGCTCGGCGTCCCGGACGGCGTCGGCGCCGGTGGCGACGCCGCGCCGGACGCGTCACCGGCGGGGGTGCTCGGCGCCGGCCGCGACGGGCCGGTGACGCCGGGACCGGTGCCGGTCGGTCCGGCCGTCGTCGCCGGCGGGACCACCGGCTCGGGCCGGTGGTGGTCCAGGCGCACGGCGGCGAACGCCACCCCGGCGACCGCCGTGGCGGCCAGCCCGGACAGCGCGGCGGCGATCCGCAGGCGCCGGCGCGGGCGCGGCGCGGCCACCGCCGCCGGGGCCGTCCCGGCCGCCGCGCGGGCCGCCCGGAAGGCGGCGAGCGCCCGTTCCTCCCCGGCGACCTCGCCGGGGGCCGCCGGTCCGGCGGCGGCGGACAGCAGCCGGGTCAGCGGGTCGGCGTCGGCCTCCGGCGGCGTGCCGGCGCGCGCGGCGCCGAGCAGGCGGTCGGATTCCGCCCGGTCGGCGGGCCCGCCGGACCGGCGAGCGTGCATGCCGTCGTCTCCCCTCACGTCAGCCCTCCGCCGGCTCGGCCTCGGGCGCGTGCGGCACCTGGCGCTCGATTCGGGGACGCGGCGCGACGGCGTCCCCGGTGTCGTCCGGCGCGGCCTGCGCCGCCGAGCGCTCCAGCATCGCGGCGAGCCGGCGCAGGCCCCGGTGCGCGGCGGTCCGCACCGCGCCGGCCCGCCGGCCCAGCACCCGCCCGGCGGTCTCCGCGTCCAGGCCGATGACGGCCCGCAACATCACCGCCTCCGCCTCGGCCGGCGGCAGCGTACGGATCAGCGCCAGCGCGCTCTCGGTGGCGATGGCCTCACCGGCGCGGTCGGCGGTGTCCACGTCTGCGGCCAGGTCGTTGAGCGCCTGCACGGGCACCGGCACCGAGGGACGCCGCCGCTGCCGACGCAGGTGGTCCATGGCCCGGTTGCGGGCGATCGTGACCGCCCAGGCGCGGAACTCGCCACCGGTGAACGACGGCAGGTCGCGCGAGATCTGGAGCCACGCCTCCGAGGCCACGTCCTCGGCGTCGGCGCCGACGAGGGCGGTCAGGTAACGCAGCAGGGCGGGCTGCAGGCTGCGGTAGAGGAACCGGAACGCCTCCTCGTCGCCCGCCTGCGCCCCGGCGACCGCCTCGTTCAGCTCGGCCGTCACGCTCGCCGTCCCACCCGCGTGCCGGCCCCGCGCGGGGCGTCGACCGGAGCCGGTGACCACACCGCCATCCGCACTCGGCCCCCCGTGAGCTGATCAGGCACGCGCACGAGGGTGCGGTGCGCCATGGACACTTGCCGCGCGGCAACGGGCGTCGGCGGGACATACCGTACCGACGTCCGGCGGCGGCCGGGAGCCGGGCCGACACCGGGACGGGCGGGACGGGTCGGCAAGCCGTCGAGGGCCGGAGAAACTGAGAGAAATGTCTAGCTCCGGCATCGGCGTGTCGGGGTAACGCCGATGCCGGGCGCGACGCCCTCCGAGGCCGGATGACGCCGGCACGGCGGACCGGGGAGCGCTGAGGCGCGTCACTTTCTGGCCGATCGTACCGGGTCGATCACGATCAGCCGATCGGCGCCCCGGCTGCCGGACACCCGTCCGAACGGTCCGGCCGGGCCGGACGCGGACTTCGCGGGAAATACTTCGCGCCCGCTGTGGGTACGGTATGGGGGTGCTGTCCTCAGACGTCGTACTCAGCGGTCGGTACCGCCTGGATGACCGTGTCGCCACCGGCGGCATGGGCGACGTCTGGCGTGCCACGGACCTGGTCCTCGGTCGTCCGGTCGCGGTGAAGGTGCTCCTTCCGGCCCTGGTGTCCGACCCCGACTTCATCGCCCGGTTCCGCGCCGAGGCGCGGATCATGGCCTCGCTGCGCCACCCCGGCGTGGTCCAGGTCTTCGACTGCGGCGAGGACGACCTGCCCGGCGGCGGCCGGGCCGACTACCTCGTGATGGAGTTCGTCGCCGGTGAGCCGCTGTCGCGGCGGATCGAGGACGCCGGGAGCCTCGAGGTCGCCGAGACCATGTCGATCGTGGCCCAGGTGGCGCAGGCGCTGCACGCGGCACACGGCCGGGGCATCGTCCACCGGGACGTGAAGCCGAGCAACCTGCTCGTGCAGGACGACGGCACCGTGGTCCTGGTCGACTTCGGGGTCGCCCGCTCGACCAACGTCACGAGCATCACCAGCACGAACGCGGTTCCCGGCACCGCCCTCTACATGGCGCCGGAGCAGGCCGCCGGCCGGCCCGTCTCGGGCGCCACCGACGTGTACGCGCTCGGTGCCGTCGCGTACTGCTGCCTCACCGGCAGCCCGCCGTTCACCGGCGACAATCCGCTCCAGGTGGCCGTCCGCCATCTCGACGACGAGCCGCCGGAGCTGCCGGCGGAGATCCCGGCGTCGGTGCGTGAGCTGGTGTCCCGGGCGCTGGCCAAGGATCCGGCCGATCGCTACCCCAACGCGGCGGCGATGGCCGACGCGGCCCGGGCCGCGCGTACCGACTCGCCGACCGCGACGGTGTCGTTGCGCGGCGCGGCGGGTCCGGGGCGGTCCCGGGACGACCAGCCGGCGGTCCGCCCGGGTGCCGCGGTCGCGACGTCGCGGCGCCGGGGCCGGCGCGGCACGCTCGTCGGGGCGCTCGGCGCGGTGCTGGTGGCGATGGGCGCGCTGGGCGCGCTGGTGGCCGCCGCGAACGACACGGCCGAACCGGCCACGAAGATCGACAAGACGGCGCCCGTGGTGGTGCCGAGCGACCAGGCCGCCGAGCCGGTCGCCGACGAGCCGTCGGCGGACGACGAGTACACCTACCGCCCGCCCGGCCCGGGCAGCCGGCCGTCGGCCACGCCCTCGGTGACGCCGAGCTCCTCCCCGACCCCGTCGGCTGCCCAGCCGAGCCCATCGGACGAGCCGGCCCCGACGGACGAGCCGACCAGCACGCCGCCCAGCACGCCGCCGACGACGGATCCGACCACGCCACCGGCGCCGGATCCGACCACCGCCGACCCCGACCCCGGAACCGGCGGCGGCGGTGACACCGGCGGGGAACCCGCCGCACAGCTCTGACCGCACCACCTCCGCCCTCGGCGATCATGACGTTGACGCAGCTGCCGCCCGTTCTGTCGCCGCCAACCCCATGATCGTCGGGTGGGCCGGGAAGGGCATGAGGTCAGGGGGTGGTCAGGAGGGCCTGCATGCGGGTGATCTCGGCGCCCTGCTCGACCGCCACCGCGGTGGCGAACTCCTGCATCGGCTGGTCGACGCCGACCTTCAGCAGGTCGGTGGACATGACGATCGCGCCCCGGTGGTGGTCGGACATCATCTGCACGAACAGCCTGTCGAACGCCGCTCCGCGCGCGTCCGCCAGCCGCCGCATCGCCTCGGCGGACTGCATCCCGCGCATGGTGGCGTGGTCGTGCCCCGGCACGTCGGCGGGCAGGTCGCGGTTGCTGAGCCAGGCGCGCAGCAGGCCGACCTCCGGACCCTGCGCGGCGCGGATCCGCTCGGCCACGGCGCGGACCCGCGCGTCGGCGGCGCGCTCCGGCGCGAGGGCGGCCATCTCCAGGGCCTGCTCGTGGTGCGGGATCATCATCCGGACGTACCAGACGTCGAGGCTGTTCCACCGCGGCATGGTGGCACCCCGGACCTGCTCGGCGGGGCGGGTCGCGGCGGGCTCCCCCGGGCGTCCCGGGACCACCACCGGCGGCGCCGGGTCGGCGGCGCTCGCGCTCGGCTCGGCCGCCGCGACGGTTCCGGCCGCCTCCGGGGTACGGGCCTCCTCGCGCCCGGTCAGCGCGATCGCGCCGACCACGACGAGGGTCACCAGCGCTGTGACGCCCACCCACACGCGTGCCCGCCGGCCGGCCATACGACGCCTCCTCCGGTCAAGGTGACAGCGATCCTATCCATAGACGAAAGTTCCCCAGTGTGACCCAGGTCACATTGATGACCGTCTGCCTTCGGTAAGGTGTGGCGAAAGCATGACCCCCTTTCGAAGGGTGTTGCCGATGATCAACATCCGCACGTCCCGCATCCGGATCGTCAGCCTGGCCGCCGCCGGCCTGCTGCTCGCCGGCGTGTTCACCGCGCCCCCGAGCAGCGCCCAGGAGATCCCCCGCGCCCAGGCCGCGTCGGCCACCGTGGACAGCGCCGTCCCCGGTGTCGACGAGATCTCCAGCAGCCCCAACCTGCGCCAGGTGGCCAACCTGCCGAAGCAGGCGCCGTTCGACACCTCGGCCGCCTTCGGCACCGACATCGCCTTCCAGGGGCGGTACGCGTTCGTCGGCAACTACGACGGGTTCGTCGTCTACGACATCGCCCGCCCCAGCCGCCCGACGATCGTGTCCCAGGTGCTCTGCCCCGGCTCGCAGAACGACATCTCGGTCCACGGGAACCTGCTGTTCCTGTCGACCGACTCCTCCCGCAACGACGACTCCTGCGCCAGCACCAGCCAGTCGGCGACGGTGAAGGAGTCCTGGGAGGGCATCAAGATCTTCGACATCCGGGACAAGCGCAACCCGCGCTACATCAAGTCGGTGGAGACGGCGTGCGGCTCGCACACCCACACCCTGGTGCCCGGCAAGGACAGGCGGAACGTCTACCTGTACGTCTCCTCGTACAGCCCGCGGGCCGAGTTCCCGGACTGCCAGCCGCCGCACGACTCCATCTCCATCGTCAAGGTGCCGGTGAAGAACCCCACCACGGCCTCCGTGGTGGCCACGCCGAACCTCTTCCCGGACGGCGGCTACCCGGGCGTCCCGGGCCAGTCGTCGGCCACCACCGGCTGCCACGACATCACCGCGTACCCGTCGAAGGACATCGCCGCCGGCGCCTGCATGGGTGACGGCGTCCTGTTCGACATCTCCGACCGAGAGGCGCCCCGGGTCATCGAGCGGGTCACCGACGCGGAGAACTTCGCGTTCTGGCACTCGGCCACGTTCAACAACGCCGGCACCAAGGTCGTCTTCACCGACGAGCTGGGCGGCGGCGGCGCAGCCACCTGCAACGAGGTGGTCGGTCCGAACCGCGGCGCGGACGCCATCTACGACATCACCGGCCGCGGTGGCGCCCGCAAGATGGAGTTCCGCAGCTACTACAAGATCCCGCGCGCCAACGCGGACACCGAGAATTGCGTGGCCCACAACGGCTCGCTGATCCCGGTGCCCGGCCGCGACATCATGGTCCAGGCCTGGTATCAGGGCGGCATCTCGGTGTGGGACTTCACCGACTCGCGCAAGCCCAAGGAGATCGCCTACTGGGAGCGGGGGCCGCTGGACGCCTCGCAGCTGCGTACCGGCGGGTCCTGGTCGGCCTACTGGTACAACGGCCACATCTACTCCAGTGACATCCAGAAGGGACTGGACGTGCTGGAGCTGCGTGACCCGCGTACCTGGCTGGCGAAGTTCCTGCTGGTGCCCGAACTGAACGTGCAGACGCAGGCCGGTTACCTGAGCTGGTGAACCGTTGACCGTCGCCGGGCCAGGCGTTCCCCTCGCGGGGACGCCGGGCCCGGTGCGGTCCCGGGACGGGAACGGACACGTGCCAGGGACGATCGACGACCGGACGACGGTGCCGAGCGACGCCCGGATCCGGGCCCTGCACGAACGGCTCGCGCCGTCCCGGGAGGCGTTGCGTCTCGTCTGGACGCACTGCCGGATCGTGTGCGACATCGCCGAACAGCTGCTCGACCGCAGCGGCGCGGACGCGGACGCAGCCCTCGTGCGGGCCGGCAGCCTGCTGCACGACATCGGGGTCTACCGCCTCTACGACGCGGCCGGGCGGCTCGACGAGCGGAACTACGTGCGGCACGGCGTGCTGGGCCACGCGCTGGCACGGGATTCGGGGCTGCCCGAGGTGATCGCCCGGTTCTGCTCCCGTCACACCGGCGTCGGGATCACCCCGGCGGACGTGCGCCGGCAGGGCCTGCCGATTCCGGCCGCCGACTACACGGCCGTCAGCGCCGAGGAACACCTCGTGATGTACGCCGACAAGTTCCACAGCAAGACCACGCCACCGGCGTTCGTCTCCGCCGCCTCCTACGCGGTCGCCGTGCGGCGCTTCGGCGCGGACAAGGCCGACCGGTTCGCGGCACTCGTCGCGCGCTTCGGCGAGCCGGACCTGCCCACGCTCGCCGAAAAGTACCGGCAACCGATCGTCTGAGAGGGCACGGCGCCGGCGCGGCCGTGGTCAGTCGCTCATCGGCAGCCGGTAGTCGCGGGAGCCGCCGCCCGCCGTCACCACCCGCACCTCGCCGCTGCGCAGCCCGTAGGTCACCGACCAGCGGGTGTGCGACTGGCGTACCGCGTTCAGCAGCCGCAGCGCCCCGGCTGCGTCGGCCACCCCGCCGGTGCGGTCGAGTTCCTTCGCCAGCACCCCGTACCTGTGGTCCCGGCGCAGTTCCCGGTCCGGCACTCCCGCCGCCGGCACGTTGGTCAGCGCCTGCCACGGGCCCTGCCGCCGGTCCACGGTGAGCTTCCCGTCGACGAACCCCACCACCGCCGAGACGCCTGTCGCGTCGGCGAGCAGGTAGTGCAGCGGCGGCCCGCCGTCGAAGTCGAGGTTGTAGCGCCGGAACACGGCGACCGCCTCGTCCACCGTGGCGGCCGAGTCGAGCACCAGGCGCAGGATGCGCACCGACCCCACCGCCGGCAGCCCGGGCACGGGCTCGGCCCGTGCCCGGTCGTCGGCGGCCAGCCCGACCGCGAGGCCCCGCTCGTTCATGCCGTCGAACGGCAGCAGTGGCGCGTCCAGCAGCCGCCGGTCCCCCGCCGGGTCGGCGGACACGCCCAGGTAGGAGATGTCGACCAGCGAGATCGAGGCGTACCCGTCCGGCGGGTCGGTGCGCAGCACCAGCGCGGGGTTCGGCTCCCAGTCGAAGTTGCGGGCGAACAGCGGCCGGTCCCGGTCACCGAGGGCGGCGAACAGCGAGCAGCCGAACGGGCTCGGCGGCGTCGACCCGGCCAGCCCGGCGGTCGGGTCGTAGTCGCCGTCGTACGTCATCTCGTACATCGGCAGGTCGTCGATCTTGCGGAGGCTGGCCAGGGTCCGCTCGACCTGCCCGGCGTCCTGCCGCGACGCGGTCGGTGAGCCGGCCGCGGCCGGCGGGCCGGACCGGCTGCTCTCCCCGCAGGCCGTGCCGAGCAGGAGCAGCGCGAGCCCGCCGGCGATGAGGATCCTCCGCATGACAGCGACGCTAGAAGAGGCGCCCGCCGATGTCCATCCGGGGCCCGGTCAGCTCCGCACGACTGCGAACATCCAGCAGCCGTACACCACGTTGCGGCTGTGCAGCAGGTCCACCGCCGGATCGGCGAACAGCTCCGCGATCACCGCCTCCGGGTCGCCGCCGTCGTGTCGCCGTCCGCCCACGATGCGGCCCCGGCTGTCGTACGCGCGCAGCACCTGCTCCCGTCCGCGCCACTGTGCCGGGTACGCCGTCACGTCGTCCGGGCCGGCACAGCCGGCGGCGTGCGCGAACACCGGTCCCACCTCGCGGTACGGACCCGGCGGCAGCGGCGGGGCGTACCCGAACAGCAGCAGCGCCTCGTCCGGCCGGGCGTCGCGCAGGCAGCAGCGCAGCGGCTCGCCGCCGGTGGCGCGCCGGTGCTCGGGCGGCTGCCCGGTGCCGTCGCGGCCGGTGCGTCGCAGCTCGGCGAGCGTCCCGGCGGGCAGCGGGTGGATCCGGAACGCGGTACGGGTGGTCGTCACGCTCCCAGCCTGGCGCGGCCCGGACCGCGACGCCGGCGGCGATCGGACCCGGCGTTCGGACGCCGACATTGCGCGCCGAGCGGGCACCCGCGGGCCGCATCCGGCGCCGACAATGGCCGGATGGACGTCGACGACTACCGGACCCACTCCCCGTACAGCGATCCCCGCCACCACGCGGCGCTGCTCGACGCCGTTCCGCCCGGCCTGCCCACCGTCGCGGCGACCGCCCGCAACGTGATCGTCCACTACCGGGCCGGTGGCGTCGAGCTGCCGGACGCCCACCGGGCCGAGGTGAACCTGCGCTGGCTGGACCGCATCCTCGACGCCGACCAGTCCCGGTTCCCGCTGCCGCTGACCGCCGAACGCCCGGCCGCCGAGCGGGTCGCCGGTTGCTGCCGGGACCACACGCTGCTCACCGTCGCGGCGCTGCGCCAGCGGGGTGTGCCGGCCCGCAGCCGGGTCGGGTTCGCGAGCTACTTCGTCCCCGGCTGGCATCACGACCACGTACTGGCTGAGTGGTGGGACGGTGAGCGCTGGGTGTGGTCCGATCCGGAGCTGGACCCGGCCGGCGACCGGCCGTTCGACGGCTACGACATCGACCCGGAGGCGGGGCACTTCGAGTCGGCGGCGCGGGTGTGGCTGGCTCACCGGGCGGGGCGGATAGATCCGGACACGTACGGCGTGGACCCGTCGCTGCCGTTCCGGGGCGACTGGTTCATCCACGACTACGTGCTGCTGGAGCTGGCCCATCGGCAGAAGGACGAGGTGCTGCTCTGGGACGGCTTCGGGGCGATGACCGAGGATCTGACCGGCGCCGACCTCGGGCTCGTCGACGAGATCGCCTCGCTGCTGGTGGCCGCCGACCGGGATGACGCCGCCGCCGAGCGGAAGCTGGCCCGGCGGTACGCCTCGGACGACCGGTTGCGTCCGGGTCCGACCGTGCACTGCGTGGACCCGGTCTCCGGGGTGGCCGCCGACGTGGATCTGCGACGCTGACCGGGCTCACCCGGGCAGGGGGGCCTCGTCGCCTCGGGTGCGGCGCGGGTTGACCAGCCGGCGGACCATCGGGGCGGCGTTCCAGCGGGCCGCGCCGACCAGGTCCCGGGCGTGTTCCAGCACCGTGTAGTCGGGCCGCGCCATGCCGTCGGCGATGGCCCGGTCGAGGTCGTTGCCGCACCGGGTGAGCACGCTGTCGAAGTCTCGGCGGACCGGGTCCAGCAGGTCGTAGCCGAAGGACCGGTGCAGCCGGGCGAACAGCGGTTTGTAGAGGCGGGCCCGCTCGTGCAGCCCGGACGAGTACGACATCGGGTTCTTCGGCCGCTGCCGGACGTAGGTGGGCAGCACGTCGGCGAAGGCCCGCCGGACGATCCACTTCTCCTGCCCGTCGCGCAGCTTCACGTCCAGCGGCAGCCGCATGGCCAGTTCGACGACGCTGAGGTCGAGGAACGGCACCCGGGCCTCGACGCCGTGCGCCATGCTGGCCCGGTCCACCCGTTGCAGCTCGGTCCGGCACAGGTTGCGGATCTTGTGCAGGAACAGCCGGCGGGACCGCTCCGGCCCGACCCGGTGATACATCGGGTACCCGCCGAACAGCTCGTCCGAGCCGTCGCCGGTGAGCACCACCCGGACGCCCATCTCGCGCAGCCGCCGGAAGATCGGCACCGAGACGACCGCGTTGATGATGTCGCCGTACTCGGTCAGCTCGGAGATCCGGATCGCCTCGCGCACGTCGGCGAGGCGGATGTCGCGCGGCCGCAGCTCGATCACCTCGTGCGGGACGCCGAGGTCGGCGGCGAGCCGCCGGGCGTACGCGACGTCCGGGCTCTCCGGCACGCCGACGGTGACCGCCACGCAGTCCGGGTGCAGTTCCCGGGCGTGCAGCAGCGCCAGTGAGCTGTCCAGGCCGCCGGAGAGCACCACGCCGACGGTGAGGTCGGTGTCCAGCCGGGCGCGCATGGCGTCGGTGAGCGCGACGCGGACCAGCAGCGCCGCCTCGTCCGGGTCGTCGATCACCGGCAGGCCGTCGCCGAGGGTGAGCAGGTCGACGTGCGGGCCGAGCCGGACCGGGCCGCCGGGCTCGACCCAGCCGTGGTGCCCGGGCGCCACCTCGCTGATCGGCGCGCCGTGCCCGACCAGCGCCTTGACCTCGGAGGCGAGGTGCAGGCAGCCGGGCAGGCGGGACCAGTACAGCGGCTTGACGCCGAGCGGGTCGCGGGCCAGGTACGCCCGGCCGGTGTCGCGTTCGACGATCACGAACGCGTACTCGCCGCGCAGCCGCCGGACCGCGTTCCCGCCCCACCGGCGGAACGCTGCGAGCACCACCTCGGTGTCGCCCGTGGTGCGGAACCGGTGCCCCAGCCGGGTCAGCTCGGCGCGCAGCTCGTGGTGGTTGAAGATCTCGCCGTTGAAGCAGAGCAGGTGCCGCTCGTCCGGCGACATCCACGGCTGGACGGAGCGTTCCCGGTCCACGATCTTCAGCCGCCGTACGCCGGCCAGGAGCCCGTGCTCCTGCCGGGTCTCGGTG
This sequence comes from Micromonospora sp. WMMB482, assembly GCF_019038635.1. Lineage (NCBI taxonomy): Bacteria > Bacillati > Actinomycetota > Actinomycetes > Micromonosporales > Micromonosporaceae > Micromonospora > Micromonospora sp. WMMB482. The sequence continues at coordinate 5,849,921 of NZ_JAHOPD010000020.1, forward strand.
ACCTCACCGCGCGGCGCGAGCGCGGCGAGCATCCGCCGGAACGTGGCCGGATCCGCGTCGGGGCCGATGCTCAGCGCGATGCCGCACACCGGGTCACACCCCCATCTCGGCCTCGTACGCCCGCCGGTACCGGCGGCGGGCGGCCGGGGCGAGGCACACGTGCCAGACCTGGCCCTCGTCGACCACGTTCACCTCGCCGGCGTCCTGGCGGGCCAGCAGCAGCCCGGCGAGCGCGGGGCGGGCGCCGAAGCGGTCGTACCACTCCAGTTCGACGTCGGCGGCCCAGCCGAGGCAGTGCCCGCTGGGCACCATCGCGGCGTACCCGAGGCGGCGCAGCCGGTGCTGGTGCTCGGCGCTGCGGGCCAGGCTGGTCACCCAGAGCGGCGGCGTGCCGTCCGGCGCGACGGCGGTGAACTCCCGGGCCAGGTCGTTGAGGAACGCGATCATCTCGCGGCGGGCACGGCGGAACAGCAGCCCGGCGGTACGCGGCGTGGCGTCCGGGCGCAGTCGTCGCCGCACCGCCCGGAGTCCGCGTCCCACCACTGTGGCGGGCTGTTCCTGGTAGCGGAACTCGATCAGGCCGCGGCGGCGCAGCCACTCCAGGTCGACCAGTTCGGTGCTGGCGCGTACCTGGTCGTCGGTGAGGAACGTCGGGCTGTCCCGCCACCAGAGCACGTCGACGCGGGAGAGCAGGTAGATCCGGACCAGCGCGGTGAGGTCCTGCGCCGAGCTGCGCGCGCTCGGCTGGTAGCGGGCCATCTCCAGCAGCAGCGTCTCCCGGGCGCCGATCAGGCCCTGCGGCGTGGCGTCGAGGACCGCGGCGATGGCCGGTTCGCGCAGCCGCTGGTCGAGCAGCACCTGGCGGGCGGTGACCGACGGCGCGTCGGCGAGCGCGCCCACCTCGACCAGGAGTTCCGCCACCGCCGCCCGGTACGCGGACAGGTCCGGCTCGGCGCCGACACGGCGGCCGGCGGCGGGCATCCGCCGGGCGGGAGCGGTGGACGTGACGGCGGGACCGGGCTGGCGACCGGGGCTGCGGCTGGGCACTCGCATGGTCTCCGTCCCCTCTCGGTCAGGACACGGCGTGATTGGGCCTGGCCACACCGTAATGAGCCGTGACGTCGGCAATCGCCCCATCTCCCCCGATATGCCCGATCAGGTGGCGGACGGAGAAGTCAGCGCCTGCACCTCCTCGTACCCGGGCGCTGCCGGCAGGCCCGCGTCGCGCCCGGCGCCGATCGCGTCGGTAAGGTGCAGCGCCGCTCCGAGGGCCGCCCGGAACAGCAGCGAGCCGGTGCTGACCCGGGCCACCCCGAGCCGTCCGAGGGCGGCCAGATCCGGGCCGCCCGGCCGGTACAGCACGTTGAGCGGCAACCCCGCCCCGGCGGCGAGCACGCCGACCAGGTCGTCCGGTGCGCCCGGCACGAACAGCCCGTCGGCGCCCGCGGCCCGGAACAGCGCCGCCCGCCGCAGCGCCTCGTCCAGCGGCGACGGCACCCCCAGCCACCAGGCGTCGGTACGGGCGTTGACGAAGATCTGCGGTACCGCGGCGCGGACCGCCGCGACCACGGCGGCGACGTGCTCCGCCGGGGCCAGACGCCCGTCCGGCCGGCCGTCCTCCAGGTTCACGCCGACCACACCGAGCGCGGCCAGCTCGCCGACGTAGCGCGCCACCTCCGCCGGGTCGTCGTGGAAGCCGTCCTCGATGTCCACCGTCAGCAGAGCGGGCAGACCCCGCAGCCGGTACGCCAGGTCCAGCGTCTCGGCGCGGGTGGCGCGGACCGCGTCCGGCCGGCCGGCGGCCGCCGCCACGCCCAGGCTGGTCGTGCCGATCGCCGGGAATCCTCGGGCGGCGAGCGCCGCGGCGGAGGCGTGGTCCCAGGCGTTCGGCAGCAGCATCGGGTCGCCGGGCCGGTGCAGCTCCCCGAACGCGCGGTACCGGTCGGTCATTGCAGGATCACCTCGAGCCGGGTCGTCGGGGCATCAGGGATCGGGCCGGGGGAACGGCAGCGGCGGCGCAGGACGCCGACCACACCGGCGGCCAAGGCGAGCGCGTACCGCCGCCCGGGGCAGCCGCGGGGACCGACACCGAACGTCAGCGCGGCACGCACCCGCCCGGCGCGGAAGCGGTCCGGCTTCAGGAAGGCCGCCGGGTCGCGGTTGGCGGCGTCGAACCGCAGTAGCAGCCGCTCCCCCGCGCGCACCGCCTGGCCGCCCAGGCTCAGCGGGTCGGCGGCGACCCGGCGGGTGACCCGCACCGGCGGATCGAGGCGCAGCACCTCGGCGAGCAACGCGTCGGTGCCGAGCCCGTCCGGCGCGGCGAGCCCGTGACGGACGGCGGCCACGATCAGCCCGGCGGTGCCGTCGGCGGCCTGCACCAGGAGCCCGAGCCGGTTCGCGGTCACCTCGGCCGGAGCGGGCGGCGACATGGCCAGCAGCGCCGCCACCGCCCGGTCCGCCCGCCGGATCGCCGCCGGGCCCGCGCCCGGGTGGTAGGCGGCGGCCACCGCCGTCACCTCCGCGACGGCCGCCACCGGGTCGGTCAGGCCGAGCCGTTCCGCCAGCACCACGAGGGGTACGCGCCGAGCTAGGTCACCGGTCACGTCCACCCGGTCACCGCCGTTCTCCCCGGTCGCGGCGCGGTCGAGGATCCGCCCGGTCAGCCGTTCCGCGGCCACGCGCAGTTCCCGTGAGTCGAGCGCGTCGAGCGCCGCCACTCCGACGGCTCGCCGCGCGGCATGCCGGTCCGGCGGACTGAACCGGCTCACCGAGGCACGCAGCCACGCCAGGCCGCTCTCCGGCCCTTCCTCGGCGGGCGGCACCACGCAGCGGGGATCGGTCAGGACGGAGACGACGTCCGCGTACCGGGTGACCACCCAGCCGCCGTCGCCCGAGGTCGGCGGCCCGCAGGGCGGTGTGCCCGGAGCAGCCGTGATCGTCGGTGAATCCATCGCCCGACCGTAGGGCGCTGACAGTTCGGTCCGGACCGAACGATCCGGCCGGGCACACCCGGCGGTCCGACGCGAGCGGGACCGGTGCCGCGGGGCGCGGGCAGGTCAGGCGCGGGCGGGACCGCTGTCGCGGGAGGCGGGCGGGGCCAGCAGCGCCGGGTCGAGTCCGAGCGTCTCGGCCAGCGCGTCCCGCCCCGCCGGGGTGACCCGGATCGCCCGGCCGGTGCCGCGCACGGTCCAGCCGAGGTCGAGGAAGCGCCCGCACAGGGCCGCCCCGAGCGCACCGGCCAGGTGCGGGCGTCGTTCGGTCCAGTCCAGGCAGTCGCGGACGAGGGGCCGCCGGGTGGCGCGCAACGGTTCGACGGGTACGCCGAGACCGGCCAGCCAGGTCACGCCGGTGCCGGTCAGCGCGAGGCCGCCGGAGCGGTCGAGCACGCCACGCGTGAGCAGGGCGTCGTGCAGCAGCACGCCGAGCCGCCCGGCCAGATGGTCGTAGCAGGCGCGGGCGTACGCCAGGGCGGCGCCTGCGGACGCGGCGCGCAACGTGCGGGGCGGGGTGGCCGGGGCGGGCGCCCGCGCGGCCAGGTCCTCGACGAGCTGGGCGACGGCCGGGTCGGCGAGGCGGACGTACCGGTGGCGGCCCTGCCGCTCCTCGACGAGCAGGCCACCGGCCACCAGCCGGGTGAGGTGGTCGCTCGCGGTGGACGGGGCGACCCCGGCGGCGCGGGCCAGCTCTCCGGCGGTCCAGGCGCGGCCGTCGAGCAGGGCGAGGCAGAAGCCGGCCCGGGTGGGGTCGGCGAGCAGCGCGGCGAACCCGGCGAGTGCGCGGCCGTCGGCGCCAGTCGTCATCGGCCCATGCTGACACAGTGGGTACGCCAGGACCCGGCCGCCACCGTGGCAGGCGGCGCGCTGCGCTGGCCGGTGCAGGACGCCGACCTGTCCGGCACCGGCAACACGGCGGGGGTGCTGCTGCGTGACGCGCCCGCCCGGAACTACGTCGCCGAGACGAAGGTGACGCTGGACCTGGGCGAGGACAGCGTGCGCAACTACCAGCAGGCGGGCCTGGTCGCGTACATCGACGACGACCGGTTCGCCCGGCTGACCCAGGTGGCGATCTGGAACACCCGGCAGGTCGAGTACGGCTACGAGCTGCCCTTCGCCGGACAACCCGTGTACGGCGGCAGCATCGTCGGCACCCCCGGCACCACCACCTGGCTGCGGCTCGCCCACCGCGTCGACCCGGTGAACGGGGAGCACGAGTTCCGGGCCGGGTCCAGCCCGGACGGGAAGCGCTGGACGTGGGGCGCGGTGTGGACGTTGCCGGCCGGCACGACGCCCCGGATCGGGCTGGTGGCACACGGCGGCGCGACACCGGCGGTGACGGCGGAGTTCGACTACCTGCGCTTCCACCGCTGACGACGTCCGGGGCCGTGCCCGCTCCGGGGCGGCCCCGGCTCAGCCGCCGGTACGGGGGGAGGCGGTGGTCAGCTCGCTGACCGTGCGGGTGTCGCCGTCGTAGCTGCGCGCCGCCACGAACGCACCGGCCGGCGGATGCGCCCCGGCGACCGCCCGAGCCCGGCGCCGGTCCGCCGCACCGAACCGCAACGCCAGGCTCAGGTGCGGCACCCACCGGCCGGGCAGGTGCCACGAGTGCCCGCCGGACGCCTCGGCGAGCACGTCCCAGACCGCGCCGTGCAGCGCGACGAGCTGCGGGGTCGGGCGGACCAGCCACACCAGCGGCGCGCTGCCGTCCAGCACCGCCACCCGGCCCAGCCGCACCGGCAGCGGCAGCGCCGCGTCGCAGAGGTCGGCCAGTCGCTGCTCGACGCCGGGCGGGAAGTCCTCGACCGAGGCGAGCGTCAGGTGCGGCCGGTTCGTCGGGTGCGTGTTGCGGGCCAGGCTGGGCAGCCCGGCGGCGGCGAGCCGGTCCCAGGCAGCGCGAACCGCCGCTTCCAGTTCGGGTGAGCAGAGCAGTTCGACCGTCCGCACGTGATCAGGCTAGTCGCCGGCGACCGCCCGCGACGCCCCGTACGTCAGAGCCAGCCGGCCTCGCGCGCCCGCCGGACCGCCTCCGCGCGGTCGGCGGCGCCGAGCTTCTGCACACAGGCGCTCAGGTGGTTGCGGACCGTTCCGGTGGCCAGATGGGTCCGCCGGGCGATCACCGCGACCGGGGTGCCCAGCTCGGCCAGCCGCAGCGTCTCCAGCTCACGCGGCGTCAGCGGGCACTCGGGCAACGTCAGCGCGTCGGCCGCCAGCGCGGGATCGACGTAACGCGCCCCGGAGTGCACCCGGCGGATCACGTCGGCCAGCGCGCCGCCGGGGGCGCCCTTGGCGAGGAACCCCCGCACCCCGGCGGTGAGCGCCGGCCGGAGCTGGGCGGGCCGGCCGTGTCCGGTGAGGATCACCGGGGCGCAGCCGGGCAGCGCCCGGGTCAGCTCGGCGGCGACCTCGACGCCGCCGGGCGGCGGCATCTCCAGGTCGAGCACGGCGACGTCGGGGCGGTGGGCCAGCGCCGCGTCCAGGGCTCCGCGCCCGTCGCAGGCGTGGGCGACCACCTCGATGTCCGGTTCCAGGTCGAGCAGGGCGGCGAGCGCGAGCCGGATCAGCTCCTCGTCGTCGGCCAGCAGGACCCGGATCACGGCGTCACCGGCACGGTCGCGACCAGGCTGAACACACCGTCGGCGGCCTCGGCCCGGACCCGGCCGCCGGCCGGTGCGAGCCGATCGGCCAGGCCGCGCAGGCCGCCGCTCAGCGGGTCCGGTCCACCGCCGGCACGGACACCGTCGTTGCTGACGGTCACTGTCACCACGCCGTCCTCCCGGATGATCTCGATCCGGCACCAGCCGGCCCGGCTGTGCCGCAGCACGTTCGTCCCGGCCTCGCGCAGCACCGCGGCCAGGTCGGCGGCGACCGGCGCGGGCACCTCACCGGCGGGCGGGACCACCGTCGTGCGTACCCCGCTGGAGCGCAGCACCTCCCCCACCGCGGCGGCCTGCTCGGCCAGGTCGACGGCGCGGTAGCCGTGCACCGCCGCCCGCACCCGGGTCAGCGCCGAGCCGGCCAGCCGCCGGGCCTCGGCCGCCTCCCGGGCGGCCCGGCCGGCGTCGCGCGACGCCAGCCGCTCCGCCAGCTCGGCCTTGAGCGCGATCACTGTCAGGTCGTGGCCGAGCAGATCGTGTACGTCCCGGGCGAAGCGCAGCCGTTCCTCGGCCGCGGCGAGCCGCGCCTGGGCGGCCTGCCCCTGCCGGGCCTCGACGAGCAGGTCCCAGAACCAGACCTGGATCCAGGTGAGCGCGGCGATCCCGGCGCCCACCACGCCGGTGACCAGCAGCGCCGTGAGCACCGGCCCACCTGTCGACCAGGTGACGGCGGCGGACACCGCGAGGACGCCGGCCGCCGCCACCGCCGCGACGACAGGCCGGAACAGCAGCGGCGTCATGCCGACCAGGGACGCCCCGAGCCACGCCCAGGTCGGCCAGGATCCGGCCGCGACCGGGCCGAGCAGCGGCAGGCTGAGCAGCGCCGCCACGGTCAGCGCGGCATGCCGGCGGCGGCGGGCCGGTACGGGCAGCCACGGGGTGACCGCGGCGTGCAGCACCGCGATCTGGGCGGCGGTGAACGCGAGCAGCCCGGCGGCGCCGAGCGCGACGCGCACCGGGCCGGGTTCACGGGCCAGGCCGACGACGGGCAGCAGCACAGTGGTCCACACGTTCGTGGCCAGCGACAGCAGGGTGACCCGCCGGGCCCGGCGCAGCCGGTGGTCGGCGGAATCGACTGTCATGCCCGCCGATCCTAGGGCGTGCACCGCCCCGGCCACCCCCGGGAGATGTCACGGCCGGACCGTGCGATCCGCACGGTTTCCCGGTGACGGACGCGCCTTCTCCGGTGCGCCGAGCGGCGGCAGGGTCGGGGCATGACGGAGATGACTGTGGGCGTACCCCGGCGGTGGGCCGGATGGGCGCGGACCCGGCACCTGGCCGGGATGGTGGTGGCGATGGTGGCCGGGATGGTGCTGCTCGGGCCGCTGTGGCAGGTCGCCGGCGGCCTGCTGGGCGGCGCGGCGGTGCTGGCGCGGCCGGACGTGGGCGCGCTGGTGATGGCGACGAACATGGCGGCGGGCATGGCCGCCTGGATGTGGTACCGAGGGGACGACCGGGCCGCCACCGCGGAGATGTCGGCGGCCATGTACGTGCCGTTCCTGCTGCTGCTCCCGCCCTGGTGGGCGGGATGGGTCGGGCACGACACGCTGCTGCTCGGCGGTCACCTGCTGATGGTGCCGGCGATGCTGCTGGTGGCCCTGCGGCACCGGCACACGGCCGCCGCGCCGCCGCGCCCGGTCACCGCGGCCGTGGCGCGCGGCTGGCCGGCCGGTCTGGGGCTGCTCATGACCGTGGACATGTGGTTCGCGCCGACCGTCTTCGCGCCGTGGACGCTGCTGGTCCTGCCGGCCGGCTACCTGTTGATCGGCACCTGGCGGCGGCAGTGGGGCGACCGGCGCGCGCTGGCCGTGCAGCTCGCCGGGGCGGCCGTGTGGGGCGGGCTGGCGGTCGTGGCGGTGATCGCCTCCGCCGACCTCGCCGGGGTGCTGGTGGGCGTGGGCTGGCTCGTCCATGCGGCCTGGGACGCCTGGTACCACCGCACCGGCGCCGTGGTGCCACGCGGCTACGCGCTGTGGTGCGCGGTGTTCGACGTCGGAGTGGGCCTCACCACGCTGCTGGCCGTCCTGTCCCGGTGATCCGGCGAGGGCACGGGGCCGCGCCGGATCACCCGGACGGGACGGCACACGGGTGGCGCGGCGAACGTTTGCCCCGGTCGCCGCGACCGCCGCGCGGCGGTGATGAAAAGCTTGTCGCATGACCGCCGCACCGACCCCGACCGACCCCGCCGTTCCCGCCGACGCCGAGGAGGCCATCGCGTTCGCCGACCTCGGGCTGCGCACCGAGTTGCTGGGCGCGCTGTCCGCGCTCGGCTACGAGGAACCGACGCCGATCCAGCGGGAGGCCATCCCTCCGTTGCTGGCCGGGCAGGATCTGCTGGGTCAGGCGGCGACCGGTACGGGCAAGACCGCCGCGTTCGCGCTGCCGCTGTTGCAGCGGATGCCGGTGGGGCGGGCCGAGGGCGACCCGGTGTCGCTGGTGCTGGTGCCGACGCGGGAGCTGGCCGTGCAGGTCTCCGAGGCGTTCCACAGATACGGCAAGGATCTGGGCGCGCGGGTGCTGCCGATCTACGGCGGGCAGCCGATCGGCCGGCAGCTGCGCGCGCTCGACCACGGGGTGGACGTGGTGGTGGCGACGCCGGGCCGGGCCCTCGATCACATCGCCCGGGGCACGCTGCGGCTCGGCGCGCTGGCCACGGTCGTGCTGGACGAGGCGGACGAGATGCTCGACATGGGCTTCGCCGAGGACATCGAGGCGATCCTGGAGCACGCCCCGGCCGGCCGGCAGACGGTGCTGTTCTCGGCCACCATGCCGGCCCGGATCGACGGGCTGGCCCGGCAGCACCTGACCGACCCGGTCCGCATCCGGATCGAGCGGGAGCGGCCGGTCGCCGGGGAGGCGCCCCGGGTGCGGCAGAGCGCGTACATCGTGGCCCGGGGCCACAAGCCGGCCGCGCTGGGCCGGGTGCTGGACGTGGAGTCGCCCACCGCGGCGATCGTGTTCTGCCGCAGCCGGGAGGAGGTGGACCGGCTCACCGAGACGATGAACGGCCGGGGCTACCGGGCCGAGGCGCTACACGGCGGGATGAGCCAGGAGCAGCGGGACCGGGTGATGGGCCGGCTGCGGTCCGGGACGGCCGACCTGCTCGTGGCCACCGACGTGGCGGCCCGAGGGCTGGACGTCGAGCAGCTCACCCACGTGGTCAACTACGACGTACCGTCGGCACCGGAGTCGTACGTGCACCGGATCGGCCGGGTGGGCCGGGCCGGCCGGGAGGGCGTGGCGATCACGCTCGCCGAGCCGCGTGAGCACCGGATGCTCAAGACCATCGAGCGGGTCACCGGGCAGCGGATCGCCATCGACAAGATCCCCACGGTGGCGGACATGCGTACCCGGCGACTGGAGCTGACCCAGGGCGCGCTGCGGGAGAGCCTGCTGGAGGACGACCTCGACCCGTACCGGGCGATCGTGGAGTCGCTCACCGACGAGTTCGACCTGGTCGAGGTGGCGCTGGCGGCGGTGAAGCTGGCGCACGAGGCGACGTCGCCGGGCTCGGACGACGAGGAGGAGATCCCGCAGGTTCCGGTCCGCGGCCCGCGCGAGGGCCGGCCGGAGACCGGCGGGCGGGGCGAGCGCCGGGGCCCGGGCCGCCCGCGTACCGGCGGTACCACCCAGGTCTTCATCGGGCTGGGCCGCCGGGCCGGGGTTCGGCCGCAGGACCTGGTCGGCGCGATCACCGGGGAGACCCGGATCAGTGGCCGGGACATCGGCTCGATCGAGATCGCCGACCGGTTCTCGCTGGTCGAGGTGCCGCAGGCGGTGGCCGACGAGATCATCGCGGGGCTGCGTGGCACCACCATCAAGGGGCGCAAGGCGACGGTACGCCGGGACCGGGACGGCGACGGCCCGGGCGAGCGCCGCGACCGGGGCTACGAGCGGCGCGACCGCCGCTGAGCCCGGCGCCTTCGGCGGGCGGACGCGACGTCGCCCCGGCCACCGCGCGTACGGTGGCCGGGGCGACGGTCGTCAGGCCGCGGCGAGCGCCGGACCGTCCAGCGACTCCGTGCCGATCCCGGCCGGGCGCAGCGCCAGCGCGAGCACGTCCGCCACGTCGGAAAGGGTGTGCACGGTCAGCGCCTCCCGCACCTGCTCCGGCAGGTCGTCCAGGTCCGGCTCGTTGCGCTTCGGAATGATCACCTCGGTGAGACCGGCCCGGTGCGCGGCGAGCAGCTTCTGCTTCACCCCGCCGATCGGCAGCACCCGGCCGGAGAGCGTCACCTCGCCGGTCATCCCGAACTCGGGCCGCACCGGCCGCCCGGTGACCAGGGACGCCAGCGCGGTCACCATGGTGATGCCCGCGCTCGGGCCGTCCTTGGGCACCGCGCCCGCCGGGACGTGCAGGTGGATCCGCCGCCCGGCCAGCGCGTTCGGGTCCAGCCCGTAGCGCCGTCCGTTCGACCGCAGGTACGACCACGCGATGTGCGCGGACTCCTTCATCACGTCGCCGAGCTGGCCGGTGAGCGTCAGCCCCGGCTCGCCCTCCATCGTGGTGGCCTCGATGAACAGCACGTCACCACCGGCGCCGGTGACGGCCAGGCCGGTCGCCACGCCGGGCACGGCGGTGCGTTCGGCCGACTCCGGGGTGAACTTCGGCCGGCCCAGGTAGCGGGCCAGGTTCCCGGCGTCGACGTGCACCGGCGCGGCGTCCGTGGCGAGCGCGACGGCGACCTTGCGCAGGATCTTCGCGAGGGCCCGTTCGAGCTGCCGGACGCCGGCCTCCCGGGTGTACTCGCCCGCGATCAGTGCCAGCGCCTCGTCGGCGACCGTCACCTCGTCGGTGGTCAGCCCGGCCCGTTCCCGCTGCCGGGGCAGCAGGTGGTCCCGGGCGATGGCGACCTTCTCGTCCTCGGTGTAGCCGTCCAGCGCGACCAGCTCCATCCGGTCCAGCAGCGGGCCGGGGATCGCCTCGACCACGTTGGCGGTGGCCAGGAACAGCACGTCGGACAGGTCGAGGTCGACCTCCAGGTAGTGGTCGCGGAACGTGTGGTTCTGCGCCGGGTCGAGCACCTCCAGCAGGGCCGCCGCCGGGTCGCCGGAGTAGCCGGCGGCCAGCTTGTCGACCTCGTCGAGCAGCACGACCGGGTTCATCGAGCCGGCCTCGCGCAGCGCCCGCACGATCCGGCCGGGCAGCGCGCCGACGTAGGTGCGCCGGTGGCCGCGGATCTCCGCCTCGTCCCGGACGCCGCCGAGGGAGACACGGACGAAGGTGCGGCCCAGCGCCCGGGCGACCGACTCGCCGAGGCTGGTCTTGCCGACACCGGGCGGACCGGCCAGGGCCAGCACCGCGCCGGATCCGCGGCCGCCGACCACGCCGAGGTTGCGCTCCGCGCGCCGGTTGCGTACCGCGAGGTACTCCAGGATGCGGTCCTTCACGTCGGCCAGGCCGGCGTGGTCGGCGTCGAGCACGGCCCGGGCCGCACCAAGGTCCGTGTCGTCCTGGGTACGCGTGTTCCACGGCATCTCCAGGACGGTGTCCAGCCAGGTACGGATCCAGCCCGCCTCGGGTGAGGCGTCACTGGCCCGCTCCAGCTTTCCGACCTCGCGCAGCGCCGCCTCGCGGACCTTCTCCGGCAGGTCGGCGGACTCCACCCGGGAGCGGTAGTCGGCGGAGCCGTCCGGCTCGTCCTCGCCCAGTTCCTTGCGGATCGCGGCGAGCTGCTGGCGGAGCAGGAACTCCCGCTGGGACTTCTCCAGCCCTTCGCGGACGTCGCTGTTGATCTGCTCAGTGACCTCCTGCTCGGCGAGGTGTTCCTTCACCCAGCCGACGAGCAGTTCCAGCCGGGCGGTGACGTCCGGCGCGGCGAGCAGTTCGGTCTTCTGCGTCAGACTGAGCCAGGGCGCGTACCCGGCCGAGTCGGCCAGCTCGGACAGGTCGGTCATCCGCTCCATCGCGTCGATCACCTGCCAGGCGCCGCGCTGCTGGAGCACCGACGTCATGAGCGCGCGGTACTCGCGGGCGAGTTCCCGGGCGCGGCCCGCCGGTGCGGGCTCGTCGAGTGGGGTCGCCCCGACCCAGAGCGCGGCGCCGGGGCCGGGCACGCCGGAGCCGATGCGGGCGCGGGTCAGACCGCGGATGACCGCCGCCGGTTCGCCGCTGGGCAGCCGGCCCACCTTCTCGATCGTGGCGACCACGCCGACGGAGCCGTACTCGCCGTCGATGCGGGGTACGGCCAGGAGTTCCTTGTCGCCGGTGGCGCGCGCCGCGTCGACAGCGGCCTGGGTGGTCGGGTCGAGGGTCACCGGGATGACCATCCCGGGCAGCAGGACGGCGTCGGTCAGTGGGAGTACCGGAAGAGTTGCCATCGAACACCTGCCATCGCGTTGGTTGAGCGTGTCTGGCTCAAGTAACAAAACGTGCCCCTTGTTCCGGGTTGTGACCCACACCACTCCGAGCCGCCGCGTTCCCGCGCCCCGCACCCAATGGCGGCACCCTTTAGCGCGACCCGCCGAATGGAAACAGCGGGCTATTGTTGCGGAATTACCACGCGGTAGGTCAAACTCTTAGCCACACCCCGCCCGACACAGGGAGTAATGGCGATGGCAAGGAAAGTAATCACCGTTCTGACCGACGACCTCGACGGCGGAAAGGCCGATCGGACCGTCGAGTTCAGCCTGGACGGCGTGGCGTACACGATCGACGTCTCCGACGAGAACGCGGGCGTCCTGCGCAAGGCGCTGGATCCGTACATCAGCGCTGGCAGGCGAATGGGCCGGGGAGCGGCCGAGGTCCCCCGCGGCGCCCGCCGCACCACCCGGCCGAGCACCTCGGGAATGGACCGCGAGCAGAACCGCGCCATCCGGGAATGGGCCGCCAAGAACGGGTTCGAGATTTCCGAGCGCGGGCGCATCCCGGTGTCGGTCGTCGAGGCGTACAAGAACCGCTGACCGCCGCCGGTTCACCGTCGGGCATCCCGGGGTCACGCTGAGAAATCGGCGTGGCCCCGATCGGCTTTCTACGGCCGGCGCTTTTCATCTCGCCGGATACCGCCGGGATGAGATTTCTTTCGGGACCACCTCCCACCGTGCCCGTACGCGGGAACGGCAGCGGCCGCCCGGAGGAGCCCTCCGGACGGCCGCTGCCGATCGCCCGATCAGTTGACGCGGATGCGCACCACGTCGATGGCGGGGGTCTGGTTCGCCCGCTCCATCATCGGGATGCGGTGCGAGCCGTCACCGGCCCAGACCGCGCACTGCGCCACGCCCGACTGCGCCAGGCCCGGGATCTGGATCAGCACGTCGTCCGGCTGCTCGCTGCCCCGCCCGTCCTCCGTGGCGACGAAGAACGCCGGCACGTCCTGCGGGTTCGGAGGCTGCCGGGTGCTGCCGAGCATCCGGCAGGCGGTGTGGAAGTGGCCGCGCACCAGGCCCTGCCCGTTGAGCAGCGAGCTCTCCAGGTAGTAGCCGCCCTGGCCGGCGGCGAGGAAGCGGTCCCGCACCAGGTTCTTGGTGGTGACCCGGAGCGTGAACGGCTGGTTGCGCCGCACCTGGTTCGGGAACTGCGTGATCAGCAGCGACGGGTTGTTCGCCGCGGCGCCCACCTCACCGAACGCGGTGCTCACGCACCGGTTGCCGTTCTGGAAGCCGTCGTGGGCCTGAAGCTCGCTGTCGGAGCAGTCCTTGGCGAGCACGTCCAGGCCGTTTCCGCCGCCGTTGTTCTGGCCACCGCCGTTGTTGTTCCCGCCGCCGTTCTGGCCGCCGTTGTTCCCGCCGTTCTGGCCGCCGTTGTTCCCGCCGTTCTGAGGGGCATCGGTCACCGCGCACTGGGCGAGCTGGTCCAGGCCCTGCGGACGCTGGGCGACCCGGCCGATGGCGGTGGCGATCCGGTTGAGCGTGGCGGTCCGCTTGTCCGCGAGCGGACGCAGGATCGCATTGTTGATGAACTCACCGCCGTTTCGGCCGTCCGCCGCGAGCCGGCGGTTCGCCTCGGCGATCTGGCTCTCCAGCAACGCCAGGTTACGGTCCACCTCGGCCCGGGCCCGGTCGGGCACCTGCGGCAGCCGGCCGCGGACGTCCGGGCAGGCCACGGTCGGGGTGCCGGCGCCCGCACCGCCCGCGTTCGTCTGCTGGCACTCGGCCGGCGACATCTGGCCGTCGCCCCAGTGGTTGCGGACCCAGCGGCCGTTCTGCCACGTACGAGTGGTGCTCCCCTGGCCCTTCGGGGCGGTCGCCCCGGGGCTCGCGGGCACGCAGGACGCCGAGGCGGCGCGGGTGGTCGTCCGCCGGTCCTGGGCGGACGAGATCTGGGTGACGGCGACGATGCCGCCGAAGACCGCGAGCGTGCCGACAACCGCCAGCATCCGCTTGCTCCGCGCGTTACCGGATGCCCGGCGCGCCCGTGTGGACCTGCGCATCGAATTGCTCTCCTTCTCGATCCGGTAGTTGACTGGTGATCCCGGCGGACCGACGAATTCGGGGTGTGAGATCACTGCGACGCTCGGTCGCACGTCAATGGCCGACGATGCCCTTTCCGCACCGTCTCCGCACCGTCGGGGCGCGGCGGGGAAGATCTGCGTCCATTCCCGATGAGGTACGGAGCGCCGTCGGCGAAGGTTCAACCGGAGAGCGGAAAAAAATCGAAAGCCGCCGTCCTCGCCGGCGAGGACGGCTCAGTCGGCGCAGAGGTGGTCGAACGCGAACCCGCCGTCGAAGGAGTCCCGCTGCGCGGCCAGCGCGCGTACCCGCCGGAGAAGCTCGGCGCGGTCCACCAGGGACGGCGCTGCGCCGTCGAGGTCGCGCAGCCGCTCCCCCAGCGCCACAGCGGCCAGGTCCTCGGCGAGCCGCCCCGGGTCGACGCCGCAGGAGAAACCGCGCGAGGTCAGCCGGACCCGCTCCAGCAGGCAGCGGCCGGGCCGCACCTCGGCCCAGGCCCAGCCCTCCGCCGGGCCGTCGGTCCAGCGCACGTGCAGGCCACGCACGATCGGGTCGGCGATGCGGCCCGCCACGTACGCCTCGACCGCCTCGACCCGGGCCAGCGCCCCCAGGTCGTTCACCGGTCCCCGCCGGCCGTCCGGCAGCCGGCCGATGATGTCCCGGAAGCCGACCGCGTCGCCGCCGTCCGGGTCGGTGCCGTCGGCGTACGCCCGCGCGTCCAGCACGTACTCGGCGAACCGGCGGACCTGCTCAGCGCCACCCAGCGCCGGCGACTCGACGCGCAGCAGCGGCAGGCCGACGGCGGCGCAGACCGCGTCGGTCAGCCGTTCTTCCCGCCGCGCGGACGATCCGTCCGGGACCGGCGCGGTGAACCGCACCGCGAAGCGCGGCAGCCCGGTGTCGGCGGCGCAGACCACCAGGTCGAGCGACGCGCGTCCGGCGGTGCTCCACTGGCTGCCGGTGACCCCCGGCGGGCGGCCCTGCACCAGGTCGCCGAGCCGCCGCCCGCCGTGACCGAGGTGACCGGCACGGACCAGGGACGGCGCGGCCCCGCGCGGGATCGGCCGCAGCCAGGAGGCGGTCACGCTGCCTGTGCTCGTCATCTCGCCCCGATCCCCCTCGTCCGGTCGACGCCCGAGTCTATGTGGTGGGGCACGACCGGTCCGGCCGACCGGTGCGCTACCGCGCCCGTCCCTCTAGGCTCTGCCCGTGCCCAGCGGACGGACCCCGGAACAGTTCACCAAACGCAGTCTCGTCGCCGTTTCCCACGCCATCGAACGCGCCGCGCTCGCCGAGGCCGAGGACGGCCCGCTCGTCGTGCTCGCGCTGTTCCAGCGGCTGCCGTACTTCGCCCGGGAGCGCGAGGTCTACCGGCGCATCGCCGGCCGCGCCGCCGTGACGGTGGTGGCGATGGTCGGCGGGCCGCCGCCCGACCTGCCCGAGGGTGCCTACGGCGTGCCGCTCGACGAGGCGGAGGCACTGGCCCGGGAGTGGACGGTGGTGGCGCTCAGCCCACGTTTCGGCGCCACACTCGTCGCGCACGACCGGGCCGAGGTGGCGCCCGCGCCCACGCTGGAGTCCGGCCGCCTGTTCGAGGGACGCTGGGGCTTCCGCCGCGACGAGGCGCTGCACGAGGCGATCCGGCTGCGCGAACAGCTCGCCGAGCGGCTGCCCGCCGCGGCTCGTGCCGCGCTGGACGAGGCGATCGGCCGGGTGCGGGACATCCCGGCCGGGCCGGGCGAACCGCGTGCCGAGGCGGCGCTGCGGATGCTGGCCCGCCGCGGCGACCGGCGCCACCAGCCGGTCGAGCCGGCCGAGACGATGCTGGAGGAAGCCGGCCTGGCCCGGTGGTCCGGCGCGGACGGGGTGACCGCCTCCGGCACGCTGCCGGTGGCGCTGGTCGGCCTGCGTGTGGACGCGCCGCCCGGATCGCCGGAACGCTTCGGCCGCCGCGGCGTCGCCCGGGAGGGGCATGCCGTGCTCACCGCGATCACCGCCGTGCTGCGGCCGGTCGACCGCGCGGTGCGCGTCACCGAGAACGAGTTCCAGCTCGTTCTGCCCGGGCTCGACGAACCGGCCGCGCTGGAGGTGGTACGCCGGCTGCACGACGCGATCGGCGCGCTGGCCCGGTCGTACCCGTTCATGGCGTACACCGTGCACGCGGCGGTCGGGGTGACCACTCGGCGGCCGCTGCCCACCGCGGACCTGCGCGCGGCGGTCGACTGGGCGGTACGCAAGGGCGTGCCGGTGGCCGGCCTGCCGACGGAGACCGCCGACGCCGTGACCGCGGCGGCCCGCTGACCGGCGCGGTTCGAGGAGGGGGACGCGGTGCGAGTGGTCTCGCTGGTGCCGTCGCTGACCGAGGCCGTCGCGGCCACCCGCCCGGAGGTGCTGGTCGGGGCGACCGACTGGTGCACCCATCCGGCCGGGCTGGACGTCGCCCGGGTCGGCGGGACGAAGTACCCGGACCTGGACCGGGTGCTCGCGCTGGAGCCGGATCTGGTGCTGCTCAACGAGGAGGAGAACCGGCTGGCCGACGCCGAGGCGCTACGCGCGGCCGGGGTGCCGGTGCGGGTCACCTTCCCGCGTACCGTGCCGGAGGCCCTCGACCAGCTCGGTGAGCTGGTCGAGGCGCTCGGCGCGCCGGCCGTGCCGTCGTGGCTGCGCGAGGCCCGCCGTGCCTGGGCCGCACTGCCCGCCCCGGAGCGGGTCCGCACCGCTGTGGTGCCGGTGTGGCGGCGGCCGTGGGTGGTGCTGGGGCGGGACACGTTCGCCGGGGACGTGCTGGCCCGGCTCGGTGTACGCAACGGCTACGCCGGCGACGCGGAACGCTATCCCCGGCCGAGCCTGGACGAGCTGCGCGCTCGGGCGCCGGACCTCGTGGTGCTGCCCGACGAGCCGTACCGGTTCACCGCCGACGACGGCCCGGAGGCGTTCCCGGGGGTGCCGGCGGCGCTGGTGTCCGGCCGGCACCTCACCTGGTACGGCCCGTCGCTGGCCGAGGCTCCGGCGCTGCTCGCCGCCCAGCTCGCCACCGCGGGCCCCACCTGACCGGTGCGGCCCGGGTGGCGGCGCTCAGGCGACCGGGGTGGCGTGCACCGGGTCCAGTTCCATCAGCGTGGTGTCGTCCACGTCGTACCCGATCGCGTTGTGCACCGCGACCACGCCCGCGACCTGGGCGGCGAGACGGCCCGCCAGCTCGACGGCGCTGCGCCGGTCCAGTCGCCCGTCCATGGTGACCTCGCCGCCACGGACCTGGACCGTCACCAGGCCGTCACGCACGGACAGCACCCGGCGCAGCACCTCGCGCACGACCTCCTCGCGGATCTCCGCGTCGGTACGTAGATGCACGCGCAGCAGGTCACCACGGGTGACGATGCCGGCGAGCCGGCCCAGGTCGTCGAGCACCGGGAGCCGCTTGACCGCCTCGTGGTCCATCAGCCGGGCGGTCGCCGCGAGCGACGCCCGCTCGTGGGTGGTGACAGCGGGGGCGGTCATCAGATCCCGGGCGAGGAGCGCGCCCGCCTTCTCCCGTGCGGTACGGCGGCGCCGCCCCTCGAAGACCCGCCGCTCGTCCGGGTGGCCGGACCGCTCCACCTTGTGCAGCAGGTCCGCCTCGGAGATCACCCCGAGCACCCGGCGGAACGAGTCCACCACCGGCACACCGCTGATCCGCTGCCGGACCAGCACGTCGACGACCTCGCGGTACGGCGTCTCCTCCGTCACCGTCGCGACGTCCCTGGTCATCACGTCGGCCACCTGCCACGTCCTCATCACGACCTCCTCGTACCGGGCCTCCACCTGCGACGGTAGGTGGCCGGCGGGCGCCCCGGTCAGGGGCGGCGGACCGGCGGCGACGGGCCGACCGGACCGGGTACGGACGGGACCAACGGCCCGGTCACGAGGGCCCCTCTCGGCCCTGCTGCCGGACGCCGCGCGGCGGTGGAATGAATGTGCCACCGGGAAGCGCGGTGCGAGGCACAGGAAGGGACGTGGAGACAATGACCGCGACAATCGAGCGGACCCCCGCCGCCACCAACGCTCCGGCGGCGCACACCGGGACCACCCGCCAGAAGGCCACCCGCTACGTCTGGGCCGGGCTGCGGCTCGCGCTGGGCTGGGTGTTCCTCTGGGCCTTCCTCGACAAGATGTTCGGCCTGGGCCACGAGACCCCGGCGAAGAACGCCTGGATCAACGGCGGCAGCCCCACCAAGGGCTTCCTGGGTAACGCGGTCGAGGGACCGTTCGCCGGCTTCTACCAGAACCTGGCCGGCGCGGCGTGGGCGGACTGGCTGTTCATGGTCGGCCTGCTCGGCATCGGTGTCGCGCTGATGCTCGGCGTCGGCATCCGGATCGCCGCCGCCGCGGGAGGGCTGCTCCTGGTCCTGATGTGGACGGCAGTGCTGCCCCCGGCGAACAACCCCTTCATGGACGACCACCTCATCTACGCGGGCCTGCTGGCCGGCCTGGCCCTGGTGGGCGCCGGCAACACCCTCGGCCTCGGCCGGGCCTGGGCGAAGCTCCCCCTGGTCCAGCGTCTCCCCTGGCTGAAGTGACCAGCTCGCCCCGGGGCGGGCGCCGCCGGCAGGCGGCGCCCGCCCTCATTCGTGTCCCCGCCACACCGTTGTGCGGGGACCGGCGCGTATCGGCCGGTCACGATCCGGCAGGATCGACTGTGACCACACCGTCAGCATCCGAGGAGACCCGCTCATGGACAAGCCCGAGGTCGGCCCGATCGAGGGCGCGCCGCCCGCCGATCTCGTCGTCGAGGACATCACCGTCGGCGACGGCCCGGAGGCCCGCCAGGGCCAACTGGTGAGCGTGCACTACGTGGGCGTGGCCCACTCCAACGGCCGCGAGTTCGACGCCTCGTGGAACCGGGGTGAGACGTTCGAGTTCCCGCTCGGCGGCGGCCAGGTCATCGCCGGCTGGGACCAGGGCGTCGTGGGCATGAAGGTGGGCGGCCGGCGAAAGCTCACCATCCCGCCGCACCTGGGCTACGGCGCCCGGGGCGCGGGTGGCGTCATCAAGCCGAACGAGACGCTCGTCTTCGTGGTGGACCTGCTCGGCGTGCGCTGAGCGCACCGCCCTTCCCGTCGGGCCGTCGGCACTCGCGCCGGCGGCCCGGCGTGCGCCCGGCCCGGCTGCGTGCGCCCGGCCCGGCAGCCGTTCAGGCCGCGCAGGCCACCAGTTCGTGGGCGCGGCCGGACAGATCCTGGGCGCGGCCGGGCGGATCCTGCGCTCGGCCGGAGCAGCGTACCGGGAGCACCCGGTGCAGGCCGGTCACCCGCAGCACCCGGGCCACCACCGGGTCGGGGTCGGTGAGCACCAGCTCGCCACCGCGGGCCCGGACCCGCAGGTGGGTGGCGACCAGCGCGCGGACCCCGGCGGCGGAGAGCAGCCGCACACCGGACAGGTCGACCACCAGCACCGGCCGGGCGGGCGCCGCCCAGAGCGCGGCCCGGAACGCCGTCACGGAGGCGATGTCGATCTCGCCGACCGGGCGCAGCTCGACCACGTGATCGTGCACGTCCATCGCCACGTGGAAGCGCTCAACGCTGGGTACCATACGGCCGAACCTACCCGGCCCCACCGACATTTCCGGACCTCGCGGCGGGGGTTCCGGGTAGTGTCCGGGAACCGACCCCGAGCTGTCTCAGGGTCGTCCCCGCAGCCGCCACGCCACGCCGCGCGGGAGTCGGCGAAACGCCGTCGGGGACTGCCCCGCGCGACGCCGCCGGACCACAATGAGCCGATGGTCGTCCCCCGCCCGCGTGCCCCACTGCTGATCCGGCCGGTCCGCGAGCCGGCCACGGTGCCGCCGCCGCTCACCGGTCCCTGGTCGCCCGCTGACACCCGGCTCGATCGGGCCGACCTGCTGCCGCTGCCGGCCGGCGGGCACGGCCCGGAGGACGTGGTGGTCGACGGCGACGGCCGGGTGGTCAGCGGCGACGAGGACGGCCGGCTCTGGTGGTGGCCGGCCGACTCCCCGCCCGGCACGCCGCCGACGCTGCTTGCCGAGACCGGCGGACGACCGCTGGGCGTCGAACGGGATCCGGTCGACGGAGGGTTGCTGGTCTGCGACGCGTACCGGGGTCTGCTGCGGGTCGACCCGGCCGGCCGGGTGCACGAGCTGACCGGGACCGCGCCGCCGGTGCACCTGGCCGACAACGCGGCCGTGGCGCGCGACGGCACCGTCTACTTCACCGACTCGTCCGACCGGTTCCCGCTCTCGCACTGGAAGCGCGACCTGCTGGAGCACCGGCCCAACGGGCGGATCCTCGCGTACGACAGGCGCACCGGGCGCACCGACGTGGTCGCGGACGGGCTCTACTTCCCCAACGGGCTCGCGCTGACGCCGGACGAGTCGGCGCTGATGCTCGCCGAGACCGCCACCCACCGGCTGCTCCGGGTGGACCTGCCGGGCGGGCGGGCCACGGTGCTCACCGACCTGCCCGCCTACCCGGACAACATCTCCGCGGTCGGCGACGGCACCTACTGGGTCGCGTTGCCCAGCCCTCGGCTGCGGGCCATGGAGCGGCTGCTGCCGCATCCCCGGGTCCGGCAGATCGTGGCCCTGCTACCAGGGGCGGTGCAACCGCAGCCACGCCGCTACGGGCTGGTCGCGCTCGTCGACGGCACGGGCCGGGTGCTGCGTACGCTGCACGGCCCGAGCGGGGCGTACCCGATGGTCACCGGCGTGCGGCAACACGGCCGCCACCTCTGGCTGGGCAGCCTGACCGCGACCGGGGTGGCCCGCGTCGGCCTGGACTGAGCACGGCGCGGGGCCCGGCCCGCGCGGACGCGGGCCGGCCCCGTGGCCGTTCCTCCCCAGGTTCAGCCGCCGCTGTTGCTCCGCGTGGGGGCCGGGGCCGGTGACGACCCGCCGGCCACCGCGCCCGGGTGCGGCGTGGCGCTCTGCGTGGGCTTCAGCCCCGCCGGTACGGGCAGCGCGCTGCCCTTGGCGAACTCGTCCCAGCTCACGTTCCAGGCGGTGAAACCGTTGCCCTGGTCGAGCTTCACCTCGGTGCCCTTGACCGTCACCAGGTCACCGACCTGTGTGATGCCCATCAGCCAGTCCGCGGCGGTGGCCGAGACGTTCGTGCAGCCGTGCGAGACGTTCGTGCTGCCCTGATCCCCCTCGGACCACGGCGCCGAGTGGATGAACTCGCCGCCCCAGGTCAGCCGCTGGGCGTCGTCCACGTCGACCACGTAGCCGCCGTTCGGCTCACCGCGTGTGTCGAACGTGGTGTGCTCGTGCTTCTCCATGATCACCATCGCACCGCTGGACGTCGGCGTGCTCGGCTTGCCGAGGCTGACCGGGATCCTCTTGAGCACCTTGCCGTCCTGGTAGACGGTCATCTGCTTGGTCCCGTTGTCGATGTCGAGCGTCACCTGCCGGCCGACCTTGGCGGTCGCGATGCGGTCGGAGTCACCGATCGCGTCCTTGCCGATCGGCAGCCCCTGCAAACCGCTGCGCACACTGATCGTGGTGCCCGGCTTCCAGCGGTCCGGCGCCCGGTACTCGGCCTGCTTGCCGTCGGCCACCCAGGACCAGGTGCCCGGCTGCGGCGGGTCGGTCTTCACGAACAGCCGGCGCTGCACGTCGGCGCGGGCCTCCTCCGGAATCGGGGGGTCGAATCCGAGCACGACCGGCATCGCCGTCCCGTACGTCTGATTCGACCGGAAATACAATTCGCTGGTGACGGCCGGTTTGGTGGATTTGGCCATCGTCGTGAACGTCGTCTTCCGCGTGGCGGTCTTGCCGGAATCGCCGGTCGCGGTCACCTCCGCGGTGTACGTCCGGGAATTGGCGAGCGGCCGGTCCGGCACCCAGCCGGACCCGTCCTCACGCGGCTGGGCCGGCACGGCGTTGCCCTTGTCGTCGGTCAGCTTGACGGCTGTCACCTTGCCGTTGCTGACCTTCGTCCCCACCTCCGCGCTGATCGGCACGTCCCGCGTGCGGTCGGCCGGCGTCACGGAGACCGACGGCGGCGCCGCCTCGGCCCGCTTCGTCACCGACTTCGGGCCGGCGGTACACGCGCCGACCGCCAGTGGCGCGGCTGCGACGGTCATCGCGAAAAGCGTCAGTCGGCGCCTCGCAAACATATTTCGCCCCCCATTTCCGAACCCTCTCGCCCATATTCTGTAGGCCCGGGGTCGCGCCGTGGCACCTTCGGCGGAATTGCTCGGAAACAGCTGCGTGAATTGTGCCGGACAGGTAATTCCCGTCCCGGCTTGCGCCCCACGCGCCCTCCGCCCGGTTCCCCCTTCCCCGCTCTCGTCCACCCCAGGCCCCCGCCTCGCGCCCACCCGCCCCTCGTCCGTCGATCATGAAGGTGACGGCGTACGGCGTCCGATTCGTCCCCGCCAACCTCATGATCGACGGGGAGAGGGCGAGCGTGAGGGGGCGGCCCGGCGAGATCTTGGTACCGAACGGCCCCTATAGGGGCACTTTCGTACCAAGATCTCGACCTGTCCCACCCACCGGACCAGCGGTCCCGCAAGACGGGCAGCGCTGGACGTCGCACGCCAGCCGAGCCGGCTCTCGCCCACGCCACCAGCGGCGGCGGGGACGGGAGCGGCCCCGGCCCTCGGGTGAGGGCCGGGGCCGGGGGCGGGGGCGGGGGCGGGGGCGGGGGTGGGGGTGGGGTGGGGTCAGACGTTGGCGACCAGGAGGGCGGGCTGCTCGACGCAGTCGGCGACGTGGCGCAGGAAGCCGCCGGCCACGCCACCGTCGCAGACCCGGTGGTCGAACGTGAGACTGATCTGGGTCACCTTGCGGACGGCGAGCTGCCCGTCCACCACCCACGGCTTGTCCACGATCCGCCCGACGCCGAGCAGCGCCGCCTCCGGGTGATTGATGATCGGCGTGGAGCCGTCCACGCCGAACACGCCGTAGTTGTTGAGCGTGAACGTCCCACCGGTCAGCCGTGCCGGTGGGAGCGTGCCGGCCCGGGCCGCCGCCGTGGTCTCGGCGAGCGCGGCGGCCAGTTCCCGGGTGGTGAGCCGCTGCGCGTCCCGCACCACCGGCACGACCAGGCCGCGGTCGGTCTGCGCGGCGATGCCCAGGTGCACGCCCGCGGACTGGACGATCCGCTGCCCCTCGGTGTCGACGTGCGCGTTGAGCTGCGGGTACCTCCGCAGGCCGCTCAGGCAGATCCGGGCCAGCAGTGCCAGGATGCTCACCGGTGTGTCCGGGGTGGCCGCGTTGATCGCCGCGCGCGTCTCCAGCAGTCCGGTCGCGTCCACGTCGACCCAGATGGTCACCTCGGGGATCTCCCGGCGGCTGCGGGAGAGCTTGTCGGCGATCACCTTGCGGATGCCGGTGAGCGGGATGACCGTGTCGCCGTCGCCGGTCGGGGCGAGCCCGACGTGCGCGGCCGGGACGTCCGGCACCGCCGCCAGCCGGGCCGCCGGAGCGGGGGCGGTCACGGCGGCGTCCAGATCGGCCCGGCGGATCACACCACCTGGCCCGGTACCGCGCAGCGACGCCAGGTCGATGCCGTGCTCCTTCGCCAGCCGCCGCACGATCGGCGAGATGACCAGCGGCGCCGCCGCCGGGCCGCCGGTCGGTGCCGGCCCAGCCGTGCGGTCAGCCGAGGCGGCAGTGCCGTCCCGAGCCGACGAGCTGGCCGAATCCGGGCCCGCCGGAACCGACGAACCGGCCGGAACCGGAGAGCCCGCCGCTGGACCGGACGCGAGATCCGCCGAGGCGGGTGCGCCGGGATCGGTGGCCAGCGCCAGCCGTGGCCGGCGCCGACGCCGGCCCGTGCCGCCGTGGCCGGTGCCGTAGCCGATCAGGACGTTGCCGGACCCGGCCCGCTCCTCCTCACGGTAGGTGGCGTGCGGGTCGGGGGCGTCGTCGAGCGGCGCGATGGTGATGAGGGGCTGGCCCACCGGGCGTACCTGACCGGCCGCGCCGTGCAGGGCCACGACCCGTCCGGCGTACGGGCACGGCACGTCGACGACAGCCTTGGCGGTCTCCACCTCGACCACTGTCTGGTCCACGGTGACCACGTCGCCGACGGCGACCCGCCACTCGACGATCTCCGCCTCGCTCAGCCCTTCCCCGAGGTCGGGCAGGAGAAAGTCCCGGGTTCCGATCGCCGCTGTCATGCCGTGCCGACCGGGCATACCCTCACGGCCCTCGCTCCGCTCGGTGCGCTCGGTCATGCCGTGCCGACCGGGCATACCCTCACGGCCCTCGCTCCGCTCGGTGCGCTCGGTCATGCCGCCACCCACCTTGTGTCGGGCTGGTCGTCCCACTGGAGCCGGGCCACGGCGTCCAGCACCCGGTCGACCGAGGGCAGGTGGGTGTGCTCCAGCATCGGCGCCGGGTACGGGATGTCCAGCCCGGACACCCGCAGCACCGGCGCGTGCAGGGCGTGGAAGCAGCGTTCCTGGACCCGGGCGGCGATCTCCGCGCCGACACCGGCGAATCCCTGCGCCTCCTGGATCACCACGCACCGGCCGGTACGGCGGACCGAGGCGGTGACGGTGGCGTCGTCGAACGGCACGATGCTGCGCACGTCGACGACCTCCAGATCCCAGCCCTCCTCACGGGCCGCCTCGGCGGCGGCGAGCGCGACCGGCACCGCCGGCCCGTACGCGATCAGCGTGGCGTCGGTGCCCGGGCGGCGCACCACCGCGGTGCCGATCGGCGCGGTACGGGCGGGCAGCTCGGCCTCGGCGCTGGTGAAGTAGAGCTTCTTGGGCTCCAGGAACACCACCGGGTCGGGGTCGTCGACGGCGGCGCGCAGCAGCGAGTACGCGTCGTCCACAGTCGCCGGCGTGACCACCTTCAGGCCGGGGGTGTGCGCGTAGTACGCCTCGGACGAGTCGCAGTGGTGCTCCACGCCGCCGATGCCACCGGCGTACGGCACCCGGATGACGATCGGCACGCTGAGCGAGCCGCGGGTGCGGTTGCGCAGCTTCGCCACGTGCGAGGCGATCTGCTCGAACGCCGGGTACGCGAACGCGTCGAACTGCATCTCGACCACCGGACGCAGCCCGGACATGGCCAGGCCGACGGCGAACCCGACGATGCCGGCCTCCGCGAGGGGGGTGTCGAAGCAGCGCTTGTCGCCGAAGCGGGCCTGCAACCCGTCGGTGATCCGGAAGACGCCGCCGAGCTGGCCGACGTCCTCACCGAAGACGACCACCCGGTCGTCGTCGAGCATCGCGTCGGCGAGCGCGGCGTTGAGCGCCTTCGCCATGGTCATGGTGGCCATCAGGCGTCCCCCTCCCCGTCGGCGGCCAGCTCGGCCCGGACCATCTCGCGCTGCTCGGCCAGTTGCGGCGTCGGCTCGGCGTACACGTGGTCGAACAGGCTCAGCGGGTCCACGGTCGGCTGGGAGTCCATCCGGCGGCGCAGCGTCGCGGCGTACTCCTCGGCCTCCTCCGCGACGGCCGCGACGGCGGCGTCGTCCAGCACGCCCCTGGCCCGCAGGTACGCGTCGAGCCGGGCGATCGGGTCGCGGTCGCGCCACGCCTCGACCTCGTCGGCGTCGCGGTAGCGGGTCTGGTCGTCGGCGTTGGTGTGCGGTTCCATCCGGTACGTGTGCGCCTCGACCAGGTAGGGGCCCTTGCCGGCGCGGGCGTGCGCCACGGCGCGCTCCAGCACAGCCAGGACGGCCACCGGGTCGTTGCCGTCGACCTGCTCGCTGGGTACGCCGTAGCCGACGCCCTTGTAGGCCAGGCTCGGCGCGGCGGTCTGCCGGGACAGCGGCACGCTGATCGCGTACTTGTTGTTCTGCACCAGGTAGACGACCGGCGCCTTGAACACGGCGGCGAAGTTGATGCCCTCGTGGAAGTCGCCCTCGCTGGTGGCGCCGTCGCCGATGAACGCCAGCGCCACCGTGTCGCGCCCCTGGTACGACTCGCCGTAGGCCAGCCCGGCGGCGTGCACGCACTGGGTCGCGAGCGGGGTGCACTGCGGCGCGGTGCGGGTGGCGGCCGAGTCGTACCCGCAGTGCCAGTCGCCGCGCAGCAGCGTGAGCACCTCGACCGGGTCGAGGCCGCGCGCGGTCAGCGCCATCGACTCGCGGTAGGTGGGGAACACCCAGTCGGTGTCGCGCAGCGCGAGGACGCCGCCGATCTGGCACGCCTCCTGGCCACGGGCGGACGGGTAGACGGCGAGGCGGCCCTGCTTGGTGAGCGCGGTGGCCTGCACGTCGAAGCGGCGGCCGACGACCATGCGCCGGTACATCTCGCGCAGCGTCTCGACCGGCGGCTCCGGGTAGTCGTCACGGGCCGGCAGCGGGGTCCCGTCGGGTTCGAGCAGCCGGACCGGCTCCCGCTGCGGCATGAAGCCGGCCGACGGGTCGGATGCGGCCGGGGTGGTCTTCCGGCGGGTGCGCGGGGATGCCCTGCGGACCGCCTGGGGTGTGGTCGTCACGGCGGGGACCTCCTGGACGTGTGGTGGCCCTATGCTCCCGGTAGTGGATGATTGACTCAACATGCGGGATGAAGGCGGGACGAATGGCACTGAAGGGCGGCTGAGGTGAGCCAGGAGACCGGCGCCACACCGGGCGCGGCGGGCGGAACGGGACGTTCGGCCGGGCCGCTGGACGAGGTCGACCGGCGGATCCTGCGCGAACTGGTCCGCGACGCCCGGACGTCCATCCGTACGCTCGCCGAACGGGTGCACGTCTCCCGCACCAACGCGTACGCCCGGGTGGAGCGGCTGCTGCGCGACGGCGTGCTGACCGGGTTCACCGCGCGGGTCGCGCCGGAGCCGGCCGGGCTGGGCACGTCGGCGTACATCGCGCTGACCATCGAGCAGAACACCTGGCGGGAGGTCTCCGCCGAGCTGGCCCGGGTGCGCTACATCGAGCACGCGGCGCTGCTCAGCGGCGAGCACGACGTCCTCGCGCTGGTCCGGGCGCCGGACAACGCGACGCTGCGGGACGTGGTGCTGGACCGGGTGCAGAGCATCGCCGGGGTGCTGTCCACCCGTACCTGGCTGGTGTTCGAGGAGTTCGACGGCACGCAGAGCCCCTGGGACTGACCGGTCAGCGTTCCGGCGGCGGCTCCAGCCCTTCGGCGTCGGCCCGCTCCAGCAGCGGTTGCAGCGAGTACCGCCGCCCGTCCAGGCCGGCGTGCGGGTCGCCGCGCCCGGCGAACCGCGCCGGCATGCTGAGCACGTCGAAGTCCTCCGGGCGGGCGTCGTCCAGCTCGGACCAGTCCAGCGGCGCCGAGACCAGCGCCGCCGGGGTCGGCCGGATCGAGTACGCCGAGGTCATCGTGTGGTCGCGGGCCATCTGGTTGTAGTCGACGAAGACCGGCCGGTCCCGCTGGTCGCGCCACCAGGTGGTGGTGACCAGATCGGGCAGGCGCCGCTGCATCTCCCGGCCCAGCGCCAGCACCGCCCGCCGGCACTCGCCGAAGCTCCATCGCGGCTCGATCGAGACGTAGACGTGGATGCCGCGTCCGCCGGTGGTCTTCGGGAAGCCCTCCAGGCCCAGCTCGGTGAGAAACGCGCGTACCTCGTGCGCCACCGGCACCACCTGCGCGAAGTCCACCCCCGGCATCGGGTCGAGGTCGATGCGCAGCTGGTCGGGGTGCTCCACGTCGTCCTTCGAGACCGGCCACGGGTGGAACCGCAGCGTGCCCAGGTTGGCCGCCCAGATCACCACCGCAAGCTCGCTCGGGGCGACCTCGTCGGCGGTACGGCCACTGGGGAACGTGATGTGGGCGGTGCGGACCCAGTCGGGCGCGCCGGCCGGGAGCCGCTTCTGGTAGAACGCGTCGCCCTTGTTCGTCTGCCGGGTGGCGACCTTGGCGCCCTCGAACACACCGCGCGGCCAGCGTTCCAGCATGGTCGGCCGATCCCGCAGCGCGCGCAGGATGCCGTCACCGACGGACAGGTAGTAGCGGACCACGTCCAGCTTGGTCAGCCCGAGCTCCGGGAAGTAGGGCTTGTCGGGGCTGGAGACGCGGACCAGCCGCTCCCCCACCTGGATCTCCTGCGCCGCCGTGGTCGCCACCGTCATAAGGTAGCGACCCTTCCCGGCCGTGGGGACCGGCTCACCGGGACTCCGCCGTCACCGACAGCCGGATCCAGGCGTCCACCCAGGCCCGTACCGCCTGTTCGCCGGGGTCGGCGCCGAGCGCACCGGCCAGCCCGGACAGCGCCGCGCCGCAGCGGTCCAGACCGACTCCGGCGAGCCCGGCCGCGGTCGCGCGCAGCCGGTCCGGGAAGCCGGCCGGCAGGTGCCGCAGGCCGGTGTGCGCGGCCTGGGCGAGCAGCGCCGACGCCGTACCGAGCGCGGCGGCGACCGGGTCGGGCCGGGCGTCGACCGCGCCGGCCAGCCGGCCGTCGCCCGCCCCGGGCGAGAGATCGGGTACGACCACCGCGTCGGCGACCACCGCCAGCGGCTCGACGACGAGTCCGTCGGCGCCACGGCGTACCGTCCCGCTGATGTAACGCGGCGGCCCGTGCGTGCCTTCGAGCGCCGCCGCGAGCGCGTCGAGTGCACCCGGGGCGGCTCCGTGGTGCGTCGCGGTGACGGTCGCCGTGCCACCGTCGGCCCCGGTCACCGTGGCGTGCAGCCGCTGCTCGCCGGCCGCGTACCCGACGGCGCGCACCTCGCCGAGCGCGAGCACCCGCACCGACTCGGCGGCGGTGCGGGAACGCAGCAGCCGCGGTGGCCGTCCCGCCAGCTCGGCGGCGAGCGCGTCCGGGTCACGGACGAGCAGGCCGGGCGGCAACCCGGACCACTCTCCGGCGCCCGGCGCGACTGTGGTGCGGGCGAGCCGCCCGGCGGCGAACCGGAGCTGGTGCGCCGCGCTGCGCACCGCCGACTCGGAGACCACGTTGCCGGTGGCCAGTGCGCCGAGCGTGGTTCCGGTGACCCGCCGCCCGGCCAGCTCGTGCCCGGTGGGCGGGCCGCCGTCGGTGACCGGGTAGGCGCGGCGCAGCACCAGGACCGAGACGGCCGCCGGGTGGGCGAGCACCACGTCCACGCCCACCTCGCCGCCGCTCTCGCGGACGCGTGCGCCGAGGCCGGTCAGCCGCACCCGCCGCAGCGGCGTCTCCGCCGGCTCCTGGGCGCCCAGCACCCGCTCCGCCGGGGTGGCGCCGGCGTTGACCACCGCGCGCCGCCGCGCGGGCAGCTCGGCGAGCAGGTCGGCGAACGTCTCCGGCCGGTACCGGGCGCCGCGCGCGGCGTACGCCTCCAGCTGCCCGGCCAGGTCGTCCACCGCCAGCAGCGGCCAGCGCAGACCGGCCGCGTCGAGGTCGCGCCGGGCCGCCGCGAGCCGGGCGTCCACGCCGGAGCCCAGGTGCGGGGCCCCGGCCAGCAGCACGTCGGCGGCCAGCGCCACCGCCGCGTCCAGCGCCGGACGGTCCGTCACGGTGGCGGCTCCACCGACGCGTACCTGCGCCTCGGGGCGGTCCGGGTGCTCCCGGTCGGCCGTCCGGCACGCCCACACCGCGAGCGCGACCGCCTCGCCGCCGTCGTCGGCCGCGTCGCCGCGCGCGTACCCGATCTGGCGGGGCACCAGGAACCGGACCGTGCCGGTGGGCAGCTCCACGCGCGGCACCGGATCGGCGGCGTCCGGCCGGTGGACCACAGCGGTGTAGCCGCGCCTCAGCCGTCGTCGCGCGGCGGTGAGCGCGGGCGCGCCGATCGCGGCGGCCAGTTCCTCGTCGGTGACGTCGCCCGGCGACCACCGCCACGGTTCCTCACCGGCCGCGGCGCCGTCCCGGCCCGGCGCGGCGTGCCC
Organism: Micromonospora sp. WMMB482; assembly: GCF_019038635.1. Classification (NCBI taxonomy): domain Bacteria; kingdom Bacillati; phylum Actinomycetota; class Actinomycetes; order Micromonosporales; family Micromonosporaceae; genus Micromonospora; species Micromonospora sp. WMMB482. Next base: position 5,879,691 of record NZ_JAHOPD010000020.1, read on the forward strand.
GTCCGGATCGGCGCGCCGGTCCGGCCCCGCCTTCCCGCCCGGCCCCACCTTCCCGTCCGGCGCGGCCTTCCGGTTCGATACCGCGTCGCGGCCCGGCCCGGCGTCCCGGTCGGGCGTGGCCCCGCGGCCCGCGGCGTCGGCGTGCGCGCGCAGGTAGGTCAGCACGGCGGCGAGCAGGTGCCGGCACACGCCGGGCGCGGGGCAGGAGCAGATCCCCGCCGTCAGGCCGCCACCCACGGGCAGCGTGACGGTCACCTCGTCCGGGTACGCGGCCCGCATCGTGCCGTCGGCGTCCACGGTGAGCGTGGGGCGCTCACCGGCGTCGACCTCCTTCGTGGCGCGCTTCACCAGGCCCCTGTTGCTCAGCGCGGCGAGCACGTCCGGGGTCAGCGCGATCAGGTCGTCACGTGTCATCCGTCCCCCTACCGGCCCACGTGCTCGGCCACGAACGCGGCCAGCTCGCCCGGGGTCATCGCCCCCACTGCCGCGCCCACGTCGGCCAGCCGCTGGGCGGTGGCCCGGTCGTACGCCGGGTCGGCCTCCTCGTCCAGCGCCGCGAGGGCCAGCACGTGCGTGCCCTGCTCCACGAGGTGCTTCACGGTCCGGACCAGACGACCGGCGTCCCCGCCCTCGTAGAAGTCGGACACCAGCGCGACGATCGCCCGGCGCGGGTTCTCCACGAGCTGCGCGCCGTACGTCACCGCACGGGCGATGTCGGTGCCGCCGCCGAGTTGCACCTTCATCAGCAGCTCCACCGGGTCGTCCACGTCGGAGGTCAGGTCGACCACCTCGGTGTCGAAGGCGATCAGGTGGGTCCGTACGCCCGGCAGCCCCCACAGGCAGGCGGCGGTCACCGCGGCGTGGATGACCGAGCCGAGCATCGAACCGGACTGGTCCACCAGCAGGATCACCTGCCAGCGGTCGAGGTGACGGCGGGTGCGGGAGAAGAAGTGCGGCTGCCGTACGTGCAGCCGGCGCTCGTCCGGCCGCCAGTGCGCCAGGTTGGCCCGGATGGTGCGCCGGACGTCGAAGTTGCGGGCCTGCCGGAACCGGCTGGGGCGGCGGGCCCGGGGCCCGGAGAACGACTGCCGGACGTCGGCGGCCAGCCGTTCGACCAGTTGCCGCACCACCGCCTCGACCAGCTTGCGGGCCAGCCCGAGCACCTGCGGGTCCATCAGGTGCTTGGTGCGCAGCACCGCGCGCAGCAGCGCCGGGTTCGGCTCGACCCGGGCCAGCACCGCCGGGTCGGTGACGACCTCGTGGATGCCGTACCGCTCGACCGCGTCGCGTTCCAGCCGCTGCACCGTCTCCTTCGGGAACAGCCGGGTGATCCCGTCCAGCCAGTCCACAGTGGTCAGGGCGGACGGGCCGGACCCGCCACGCCGCACGTCGCGGCGGCCGAGTTCGGCGTCGCGGCCGTAGAGCCAGTCCAGCGCCGCGTCCCGCCCGGCCGCCTCGGCCGACAGGCCGCCCAGGCTGTCCTGCGCGGCGTCGCCGAGCACCAGCCGCCAGCGTTCCCGCATCGGGTCGCTCACGTCCCGTCCCCCTCCCACAGCCCTTCCCGGGCCAGCACCGCGTCGACCCGTTCCTCCACCGCGCGGGCGGCGGCCACCAGCAGCGGGTCGGCGTCCAGCCGCAACAGGTCACCGGGCGGCGTGTCGCCGCCGTGCAGCGCCTGCACGTGCCGGGCCACCTCGGCCCGCTCGCGGGGCGGGAACCAGCCGAACGCCTGGCGCAGCGCCGGCAACGCCACCAGGAAGTCGTGCGCGCCCATCGAGGCGAGCAGTTCGTCCACGACTGTGAGCAGCGCCGCGTCGCCGCTGACCACCTCCTCCCGGGCCAGCGCGAACAGCCCGCCCAGCCAGTCGCCGAGCGTGTCCGGCGCGGCCACGGCCCGGACCGCGCGGGCGGCGTCCGGCACGTCCCCCAGCGACCAGGCCAGACCCAGCGCCGCGCCGCGCAGGTCCGGCGGGGCTGCCGGGTCGGCCGCCACCCGCCCGGCCACGGCCAGCGTGCCGTCCCGGTCGAGCCCCAGCGCCGGGCCGGCGTGGCGGACCGCGTCCCGGACCGCGACGACCGCGGTGAGCCGGCCCGGGTCGGCCGGTGCGGCTGTGGCGCGCACGCCCTCGACGAGCCAGAGCGCCCGGCGTACGGCGGCGGTGATCAGCGCGCCCAGCGGTGCGGTTCCGGCGCTGCCGAGCAGCCGGTCGTGCCGCCACAGGGCCAGCGCCACTGCGAGCGCCCGGCCCAGCGCCCGCAGGTCGGTGACCCCGCCTGCGGCGCGGGCGATCGCGGTGAGCGTGCGGGCGGAGTGCTCGGGCAGCCCGGCCAGCGCGGTGTCGAACAACGTCGTGGCAAGCCCGTCCACGTCCGCGCCGAGCAGCGTCACCCGCTCCTCGATCCGGGCGGTGACCGCGTCCAGGACGGTCGGGCCGTACCCGCCGGCCTCGATCACCCGGGCGAGCCGGTCCGCCGACGGCGCGGGCGACCAGCGTTCGGTGAGCAGCGCGTCCGCGCCCACCCGCGGGCCGCTCTCCCGGGTGTGACCGGGCACGTCGAGCAGCCGCAGCCGGTGCAGCAGGCGGCTTCGGCCCAGGTCGCCGGCATCGGTCAGGTCCAGCTCGACCGCGTCGCGCGAATCGATCCGGTGCCGTGCCAGCTCGGCGTCGACGTCATGCACGAGCGGCGGCAGCGGCGTGTCCGGGTGCAGCCGGCCCACCCGGTCGCCGCTGAGCGCGGCCACCATCTCCACCACCACCGGGTGGGCGCCGGGTGCCAACGTGCCCCGCGTCGCCCACGGCAGCGGCTGGTCGAGCGCGTCGGTGACCAGCGCGGAGACCAGCCCGTCGAGCACGTCGACCCGGCCCGGGTGAGCATGGCCGCGCAGCCGGGCCAGGCCGGCGGCCATGCTCCGGGCGGCGATCAGGTCGGCGGTGGACACGGGCTGCCGCCGGGCACGCAGGCGGCCCGCCACCGCCTCGGTCAGCGCCTCCGCGGCCCGGCGCGGGCCGTCCTCCCAGACCCGCTGGTAGTACGCCGGGGAGGGCATGCCGGACTGGTAGCCGACGAACGCGTCGAGGCGCCGGAACGAGTACGGCACGAGGTAGCTGCCCGCCACCGCGTCGGGCGCCGGGGCGGGCACCTCCGGCCAGTCCTCCTCCTCCGGGCCGGTGCCGTCCGGGCCGTCGCCGTTCGGACCGGCGGTCAGCCGGGCCAGGGCGGGACGGTGGAAGCCGCCGGTCACCACCAGCACCGGACGGCCCGCGGCCCGGCGCCGGGCCACCCGTACCCAGCGGGCCATGTACGCCTCCCGGGCGGTGTCGTCAGCCCCGGCCGCCGACTCGCCGCGCAGCACGTCGAAGTACGTGTCGAGCCGCTCGGCCAGCCCGTCGTCCGGGCCGATCTCGAACAGGTGGTCCCAGAGCGCGTCCACGTTGTCCACCGCGAGCGTCGCGCAGAGCCGGCGGACCGCCTCGGCGTACCGCTGGTCGGCGTCGGCGTACCGGTTGGCGCGGTCGGACAGCGCGGGATGCCACGCGGGCAGGTCGATGAAGCGCAGCTGCGCGCCCGCCTTTCGCCCGGCGGTCAGCGCCACCCACTCGGGCGAGTACGCGCAGAACGGGCTCCAGGAGGCGTGCCGCCGGGTGCCGTCGCGGTACGCGGTGAACACGGCGATCGGCAGCTCGTGGTCTCGCAGCAGCTCGTCCATCCGCCCGTTCAGGTCCGCCGGCCCTTCCACCAGCACGTACGCCGGGCGCAGCCGGGCCACGGTGGCCGCCACCAGCCGGGCGCAGGCCGGGCTGTGGTGCCGGACGCCGAGGAACGTGACGCCGCCGGGCGCCTCGACGCCGCTCACCCGGGCAGCAGGTGCCGGGCGTCGTGCACCGCCCGCCACTGCGCGCCGGAGCGGCGGGACACCTGCTGTTCCAGGTAGCGCCGCAGCCGGGCCAGGTCCTCCGCGTCGTCCTTCGCGGCGGTGCCGGCCAGGCAGGCGACCAGGTCGGCGGCGTCGCCGGATTCGCCGCGCAGGAACCAGCCGCGCAGCCCGACCGCGTGCGCCACCGACACCGCCTCGGCGGTGCTCATCACCGCCGACAGGCGCTCCATCGCGTCGCCGCGTTCGGTGATCCCGGTCCGCAGCTCCCGGAACGTGGTGACCAGCACCTCCAGCAGGTCGCGCCGGGGCGGCGCGGTCACCCCGGAGCGGCGCAGCAACTCGCCCGCCTCGACCTCGACCAGTTCCAGCTCGGTGCCGAGGTCGGGGATCGGGAAGACAGTCTCGAAGTTGAACCGCCGTTTCAGTGCGGCGCTCATCTCGTTGACGCCCCGGTCCCGGGTGTTCGCGGTGGCGATCACGTTGAAGCCCTCGCGGGCGAACACCATGGCGTCGGCACCCGGCAGCTCGGGGATGGCGAGCACGCGGTCCGACAGCGGGGACAGCAGGCAGTCCTGCACCTCCAGCGGGCAGCGGGTGATCTCCTCGAAGCGGACCACCCGCCCATCCGCCATGCCGCGCAGCAGCGGCGCCGGCACCAGCGCGCGCGGCGACGGCCCGTCGGCGACCAGCAGCGCGTAGTTCCACGAGTAGCGGATCTGGTCCTCGGTGGTGGCCGCGCCGCCCTGGATGGTCAGCGTGGAGTCGCCGCTGACCGCGGCGGCGAGCAGCTCCGACAGCAACGACTTGGCGGTGCCGGGCTCGCCGACGAGCATCAGCCCGCGGCTGGTCGCCAGTGCCACCAGGGCCCGGTCGATCAGCGACGGGTCACCGACGAACTTGCGCCGGATCCCGGCGGCCGGGTCGCCGAGGATGAACCGGCGCGCGGCGCGCAGGCTCAGCCGCCAGCCGGGCGGGCGCGGGTCACGGTCCTCGGCGGCCAGCGCGGCCAGCTCGTCGGCGTACCGCACCTCGGCCGGGGGCCGCTGGGCCCGCTCGGCGCCCGGGTCGAGCGCGGTCACCGGGTCACCTCCGCCAGGTCGCGCAGCACCTCGGAGAGCGTGACGTCGTCCAGGTCGCCGAGGCGGACCTTGCCGTCACGCTGGAACCAGCCGCCGTAAGGCACGTCGTTCACCCAGATCGCCTCGATCTTCTGGTCGGGGAACATGTCGACGATCCCGACCGCGATGCCGGGGTCGAGGTCGATCACCACGGCCCGGCCGCCGGGGGCCTCGCGCTCCAGCCAGCTCTGGATGCCGGCGTCCTGCGGGTCGCCGCGCCGCCAGCCCCGCCGTTCCAGGCTGAGCAGCCGCCCGGCCGGAACCGTGACGCCCGCGTGCCGCCGCAGCAGCGTCTCCGCGCGCTCGGTCGCGTCCAGCCGGTACACCTCGCGGCCGAGCTGCGGGAACGGCTGGAGGATCTCGTAGTCGGCGAAGACCTCCGCCCAGGCCGGCACCGCCGTGCCGAGGCTCAGCGGGTGCGCGATGGTGACAACGGCGTCGTCGGGCAGCGCGTACGTCTCGTCGTCGACGTCGGCGAGCGTGCGGTCCTCGGCGACCCGGAACGCGGTGCCCACCGTCCCCGCCTCGTCCACAGTGGCCCAGACCAGGCGGCGCACGACGTGCCAGAGCAGCGGGTGGGACAGGAAATAGCGGCGGAAGTCCGCGGCCGGCCAGCGCCGCCCGGTCACCATCGCCGACTCGAACCGGCGGATCTGGTCGGCGGCGAGCGTGCGCACGTCCTTCTTCAGGCCGGCGAAGCGCTTGTGCGCGGCGGGCGCCAGCGTGGCGTCGTCCCGGGCTCCGGGCTTGGGCAGGTCCTTGCGGCGAGCGCCGGTGCCGTCCACCACGTACGGCTTGAGCTGCTCGTCGAAGCCGACTGTGAACCGGCGCGGCCCGTAGTCGAGGACCAGGCTGCCGTCGGCGTCCAGACCGAGGTCGGGCACCAGCCGGTCGCCGAGCTGCTCGGGCGTCAGACCCAGCCCGTCGGCGACCTCGGTGACCTTGCGCGCCGCCTGTTCCCGCAGGCCCCGGAACTTCACCTTCTGCGAGATGCCGTAGAGGTGCATCAGCGCCACGTCGGTGCCGATCTGCGCCAGCACCTCCAGGCCGGTCACCGCCCGGGTGTGCTGGCTCTCGCCCGGCCAGGCCCGGACCAGCGGCGCGAGCCGCCGGGCGGTCGAGTCGTCGCCGAGCAGCCCCAGCGCGGTGAACGCCCAGCCGTCCTTGGATGGGGCGCCGGCGCTCTGCCAGCTCTCGAACAGCGCCCAGGCGAACTCCGCCAGGGAGTCGGTGTCGCACTCCGCGCGGACGATCTCCAGCCCCGGGTACGGCTCGCCGGGCGCGGAGATGGCGAGCATCGTGCAGAGGTGGCGGACCGCGTCGGCGGGCAGCGCCGCGGAACGGTCCCGCAGCAGCACCTGCGGCAGCACCGCCGGGTCCAGCCAGGCCGGCAGGTTCGGCATCCGGGCCGGGAGCTGGGCCAGCGGGTCCGCGTCGAGCATTGCCGTGGCGGCGGCGAGCGCCTCGTCGCCGTGCTCCCGGGCCACGCCCAGGAGCACGGTGCGGTGCTCCGCGGCGACCAGGCGCAACGCCCGCTCGGCGGCCCGGCGACGCGGGCCGGGCGCGCCCAGGGCGGCGGGTAGCAGCGCCCGCACGGCGTACTCCGGGTGCCGCCGCAGCCAGGACCGGGCGACCGGGCGGACCGACCCGAGCCGGTCGAGCCAGTCGGCCATCAGGTCGGCGACCTCGCCGTCGGCGTACGGCAGCAGCACCTCGCCGACGCTCTTCGGCGCGGTGCGGGCCAGGTGCAGGGCGGCGGGCAGGGCGTCCAGCTCGTACCGGCCGGCGAGGCGGGACATCCACTCGTCGGCGCCCCAGGACTCGTCGGGCCGCCAGGACGGCAGCAGCGGCCGGGCCAGGTCCTCGGTGGCCCGGACGAAGAAGTGGATCGCCTCGTACGATCCGGCCCGCCCGGCGGCGACCTCGGCGGCCAGCACGGTCAGGTCGTCGCCCCGCCACCAGCCGGACCAGCGGGGCACGACCGCGGCCCACCGCTCCCGCTCGCCCGGCAGCCAGGCCGTGGTGGACCCGGCGGGCCGTTCCAGCCCGTCCACCACCGGCGGGGTGGACCGTGGGCGCCGCACCGACCAGGGCGGCGTCACCAGCACCGGCGGCAGCCGGTCCGGCCCGGCGACCGGCAACGCGGACGCGTCGTCGCGGATCCGCTCGACCCGTTCCCGCTGTGCCGGGTCCAGCGCCGGCAGCGCCGCCTCGACAGCGGCCGGGTTGGCCAGCACGTGTGCACGCAGTAAGGTGGCGGCCTCCCGCGCGGCCGGGCTGCGCCCCTCGGCGGCGGCGGACAGCAGGCGCACGCCGCGCACCGGGAAGCGGCGCAGCATCTCCGTCACCGCGGGCGGGACGTACTTGCGGTCCAGCCGGTCGAGCAGCGCCGTCATCGGCTCGTCGCCGGGCAGGGCCGCCAGCAGCGACACCAGCCGCTGCCGCCCGTCCGCGCCGGTGTGCTCGTGGTCGAACCACCCGGCCAGCACCGGCGCGACGGGCGGCCCGACCGCCGCGGTGGCGGTGACGATCGGCACCTGGTCGTACATCAGCCGGTAGACCGCCAGGTGCCCGTCGAGGGCGTGGATCGCGTCCACCTCGTCGACCGCGCCGAGCAGCAGCTCGGCGAGCAGCGGGCCCCCGTCGCGCGCCACGTCGGCGACGTCCCGGGCCACCCACTCCCGCTCGGTCGGCACCAGGAACGAGGTGACCGCCCGCGCCGCCAGCGGCCCGGACCGGTACGGGACCAGCGCGGCGCGGGCCGCGGCGTAGTCGTCGTCGCCGGCCGCCGCGAGGTGCGCGCGGACCCGGCGCAGCACGTACTGGCGCAGGCGCCAGTGGCCGTAGTTCTCCGACTTGTCCGCCCTGGTGCGCTTCAGCGGAAGCGGGGACATCGACCCGGCGGCAGCCACGGTGATCTGCTCGGTCGCGGCGACCGTCGCACCGGCCGGGCCGAGATCGGCGACCAGCAGGTCGCCGAGGGACAGCCCTTGCTGGTCGCGCCCGTGGTAGCCGAGCGCCATGGCCACCGCTGCCACCAGCGCGGCACCGCCCAGCGGGCCGGGCTCGCCGTCGAGGTAGCCGCGCAGCGCCGGGCCCAGCTCCGGGTCGTCGGTGGCCCGGGCGGTGGCGGCGACCTGGGCGGCCACCGAGTCCAGCACCTTCCGCCCGGCGGCACGGCCCTTCGCGGCGCTCGGCAGGGACGGGCCCGGTGCGCCGCCCCGGCGCGCCGCAAGCATCCGTCGCCAGCCGGCCGGAACCTCGAACGCGTCCTCGTCCGGCAGCTCGCCGGCGGGCGACGTGGCCGACGGCGCCCCGGCCGAACCGGCCCCGGCCGGATCGGCACCGGCCGGATCGGCACCGGCCGGATCGGCACCGGCCGGATCGGCACCGGCCGCTTCCGGGTCGCGGCTCGGCGCGGCCCGCTCGACGGCGGGCGTTCCGGTGTGCCCGGCGGAGGACGCGGCGGTCGTCTCGGCGTACCCCTTGCGCAGTTTCTCCGCGATCAGCCGGTCGGCGTGCGCGGCGGCCTCGGCCGGCGAACCCAGCTCCTTGAGCTGGGTGCGGCCCTGCGCGCCGATGGATCCATAGCGGACCGTCACCGTCGCGTCGTGCTGCCCGACCTCCCAGAACTTGGCCGAACCGCCGCCCACGAACTCGAATCTGCGCACACCGTCTCCTTGATCGCCCGCAGTGTGCGGGGACCATAACCGGCCCCACCGACAGCGCGGAGATCAGGTGATCAGAAGCGCTCCGACGACGATCAGCGGCACCGAGACGAACAGGAAGATGCCGACGCCGGTGAGCACGCGCCCGCCGCCGCCGTCCGCCCGCTCGGGCGCCAGGCCGAACGCGGAGCGGGCCGGCAGCATGCCGATGCGGCTCAGCGTCAGGTCACCGGTCATCCCGATCACGGCGCCGACGATCATGAACGCCACACCCAGCCGGTGCGTGAAGCCGCCGCCACCGACCGCCACCCAGATGCCGACCGCCGCCGCGATCGCCGCCGCGGCGATCACGAAGAGCACCAGTGCCTCCCGCAGGCCCCGCATCACCGTCGCCATGTGCGCCCCCTACCTCCGACCGTCCCGAGACGTGGGACATTGTGCCGTGTCGATGCCAGTCCGCGCTGCCCCGCGCGCCGCCCGACCGGCGCGGTTATCCCCCGCCGTGCCCGGGTACCGGGAGCCGCATGGCGGAGATGGCATCGCTCTGGATCGTCCGGCACGGGGAGAGCACGGCGAACGTCGCGGCCACGGCGGCCGAGACGTCCGGCGCCGAGCTGATCGACCTCACCCATCGGGACGCGGACGTGCCGCTGTCGGCGACCGGCGAGGAGCAGGCGCGGGCGACCGGGCGCTGGCTGGCCGGGCTGCCGGACGCGCAGCGGCCGGACGTGGCGGTGGTGTCGCCGTACCTGCGGGCGGTCCGGACCGCCGAGCTGGCGCTCGACGGCACCGGGATCCCGGCGAGCGTCGACGAGCGGCTGCGCGACCGGGAGCTGGGCATCCTCGACGGGCTCACCGGCCACGGCGTGACCCGGCGCTTCCCGGAGGAGGCGCAGCGGCGTGCCCGGCTCGGCAAGTTCTACTACCGGCCGCCCGGCGGCGAGTCCTGGACCGACGTGGCGCTGCGGCTGCGGGCCCTGCTGGGCGACCTGCGCCGTGACCACGACGGGGGCCGGGTGTTGCTGTTCGGCCACGACGCGCTCGTGTTCCTGCTGCGCTACCTGGTGGAAGGGCTCACCGAGGCGGAGCTGATGGCGCTGACCCGCGAGCACGTGATCGCCAACTGCTCGGTCACCGGCTGGCACGCCGACGACGACGGCCGGCTCGTGCCGGACGTGTTCAACGACGTCGCCCACCTGCACCAGCAGGGGGCGAAGCCCACCAGGGAGGACGAGGTCCATGCCGAGCCGGTCTGACGTGATCACGCCCGCGCTGCTGCGGGACTGGGCGCTGCCGGTGCCCACCGGCGGCAAGGAGGCGCGGGGCACCGTGCTGGTGGTCGGCGGCTCCCGGTTCACGCCGGGCGCGGTGCTGCTCGCCGGGGTGGCCGCGCTGCGGGCCGGGGCCGGCGTGCTCCAGCTCGCCGCGGCCGAGTCGACAGCCGCGTCGCTGAGCATCCAGGTGCCCGAGGCGCTCGTGATCGGCCTGCCGGAGACCGGCGACGGCGCGGTCCGCGGCGACCCGGGCGACCTGCTCGGCGGCCTGGTCGCCGAGGCGGACGTGGTGGCCGTCGGCCCGGGGCTGAGGGACATCGACGCCACCGGGGAGCTGCTGCGCCTGGTCCTGGACGCGGCCGGCCGGGAGACCGCGCTGGTGCTCGACGCGTACGCGCTCGGCGCGCTCAGCCACGCGCCGGACCTGCTGGCCGGGTCCGGCCGCAAGGTGGTGCTGACCCCCAACCTGACCGAGGCCCACCACCTGCTGGGCCGCGAGCCGGGCGACGACCTGGACGCCGAGGCGGTGACACTCGCCGGCCGGTACGACGCCGTCGTGTCGCTGTACGGGCACATCGCGACGCCGGACGGCCGGGCCTGGCGGGAGGAGAGCGGGGACGCCGGGCTGGGCACCTCGGGCAGCGGCGACGTGCGGGCCGGACTGCTCGCGGGCCTGCTGTCCCGGGGCGCGGACCCGGCGCAGGCGGCCTGCTGGGCGGCGTTCGCGCACGCGGTGAGCGGGCAACGGCTGGTCCCCCGGTACGGGCGGATCGGCTTCCTGGCCCGGGAGCTGCTGGACGAGATCCCCTACACGATCGCCACGGTCTGACGACTCCGTCGCGAGGCGCCCGCCGCGGTGCCGGCCGTGACCGTTCGCCCGGCACGGTCTGTTTGTCCTGGTGGGGCGCCGGGTAGGGGGGCACCGTCAGCCGACTTAGGAGGTAACGGTGTCCACCGACGCGATCGTCCTGCTCAAGGAGGACCACAAGGAGATCCGCCGCCTGTTCAAGGCCTTCCAGGAGGCCGAGGAGGGGCCGGCGAGCAAGCGCGGGAAGATCGTCACGCAGATCCTCGAAGCCCTCACGGTGCACACCTACCTGGAGAACGAGGTGATGTACCCGGAGGTCCGCAAGCTGGTGCCCGACGTCGAGGACGACGTCCTGGAGTCGTACGAGGAGCACCACGTCGCGGACGTGCTCTGCTTCGAGCTGTTCACCATGGACGCCGGCGACGAGCGCTTCAACGCCAAGACGACGGTGCTGATCGAGAACGTGTCGCACCACATCGAGGAGGAGGAGCAGGAGTGGTTCCCGAAGGTCCGCGAGGCGCTCGGCCGTAACCAGCTCCAGGAGATCGGCCAGCGGATGCTCGACCTGCGGCCGAAGGCTCCGAAGACGCCGACCGCCCCGAAGGCGCTGAAGAAGTCGCTGGACGCCGTGGTCGCCTGACACCGGCACCCCGACGCGAGCGGGACCGCCCCGGAAGAAGGGCGGTCCCGCTCGCGTCGGTGCTCAGTCACCCGAGCCGGGCTCGGCCATCTTCCGGTGCTGCTCGGCCTTCAGCCGGTCCGGGACGATCTTGCCGGCGGCCACCTGGATCTTGTTGATCAGCGAGCCGGCGGCGACCTTGTGCTCCCCCTTCATCAGCGCCTCGAACGCGTCCTCGGCGACCTTGCGGGGGTCGTCCTTGGGCCCCTGGCCGACCCGGGTGTCCTCCATGCCGGCCCGGTCGAAGAACTCGGTGTCGGTCGGGCCGGGCATCAGCGAGGTCACCGTGACGCCGCTGTCCTTCAGCTCGTTGCGCGCCCCCTCGGCGAAGGACTGCACGAACGACTTCGAGGCGTTGTAGACCGCCTGGTACGCACCCGGCATGGTGGCGGCGATCGACGAGGTGAACAGCACCCGCCCGGCGCCCCGGCGGACCATGTCCGGCAGCAGCAGCTTGGCCAGGTGCACGGTCGAGCGGACGTTCAGGTCGATCACTGTGAGCTCGTCGGCCAGATCGGTGCCGCCGACGAAGTCCCCGCCCGCGCCCCGGCCGGCGTTGAGCGCCAGCGCGTCGACCGGGCGGCCCAGGCCGGTCACCTCACCGGCCAGCCGCCGTACGCCCTCGGGCGTGGCCAGGTCCACCTGGACCGGGTACACCTCCGGGCCGCCGTCGCGCCGCAGGTCGCCGGCCGCGTGCTCGATCCCGGCGTCCTCGGCGGCGGCCACCACGTCGTACCCGTGCTCGACGAACTGGACCGCGAGTTCGTACCCGATGCCGCTGGACGCGCCGGTCACCACGGCGAGCGGCCGTCCGGTGCTCGGTGTGGTCATGGTCGTGCCTCCTCTCCCCCGGGCCGGGTCGGGGCCGGCCTCCCCCACGGTGTGCCCCGGGACGGGCGGCCCAACCCCGCAGGTCCCGGCCGGGCCGGTAGGATCGGCACGGGCCGTGACTGGCGCGTGGAGATGGAGCACCATCGGGGAGCGGCCTCGTCATGAGGACGCATGCCGAGCGCCTGGGCCTTCCGCACGTCACCTGGAGGTCGCATGTCGCGCAACGCCGAGTCCACCGCCTTCCGCAGCGCGTTGGAGGTCGTCCGCGGCGTCGAGCCGCGCGTGGCCGACGCCATCGCCGCGGAACTGGCCGACCAGCGCGAGTCGCTCAAGCTCATCGCCAGCGAGAACTACGCCTCCCCCGCGACGCTGCTGGCGATGGGCAACTGGTTCAGCGACAAGTACGCCGAGGGCACGGTCGGGCGCCGGTTCTACGCCGGCTGCCAGAACGTCGACACCGTCGAGGCGCTCGCCGCCGAGCACGCCCGGGAACTGTTCGGCGCGTCCCACGCCTACGTGCAGCCGCACTCGGGCATCGACGCCAACCTGGTCGCGTTCTGGGCGGTCCTGGCCGACCGGGTCGAGTCCCCCGCGCTGCGCAAGGCGCAGGCGCGGCAGGTAAACGACCTCACCGAGGCCGACTGGTTCGCGCTGCGCCGCGAGCTGGGCAACCAGCGGATGCTCGGCATGTCGCTGGACGCCGGCGGGCACCTCACCCACGGCTTCCGGCCGAACATCTCCGGCAAGATGTTCGACCAGCGCAGCTACGGCACCGACCCGGCCACCGGCCTGATCGACTACGACCGGGTGGCCGAGGCGGCCCGCGAGTTCAAGCCGCTGATCCTGGTCGCCGGTTACTCCGCGTACCCGCGGAAGGTCAACTTCCGGATCATGCGGGAGATCGCCGACTCGGTCGGCGCCACCTTCATGGTCGACATGGCCCACTTCGCCGGGCTGGTCGCCGGCAAGGTCTTCACCGGCGACTTCGACCCGGTGCCGCACGCCCACATCGTCACCACCACCACGCACAAGTCGCTGCGCGGCCCGCGCGGCGGCATGGTGCTCTGCGGGCCGGAGCTGGCCGACCAGGTGGACCGGGGCTGCCCGATGGTGCTCGGCGGGCCGCTGCCGCACGTGATGGCCGCCAAGGCCGTCGCGCTGGCCGAGGCGCGCCGACCCGACTTCGCCGACTACGCCCAGCGGATCGTGGACAACGCGCAGGCGCTGGCCGACGGGCTGCTGCGCCGGGGCGCGACGCTGGTCACCGGCGGCACCGACAACCACCTGGTGCTCATCGACGTGTCCGGGTACGGCCTGACCGGCCGGCAGGCCGAGCAGGCGCTGCTGGACTCGGGCATCGTCACCAACCGCAACTCGGTGCCGCAGGACCCGAACGGCGCCTGGTACACCTCCGGCATCCGCATCGGCACCCCGGCGCTGACCACGCGTGGGCTCGGCGCCACCGAGATGGACGCCACCGCCGAGCTGATTCACACCGTGCTCGGCCAGACCACGCCCGGCACCGGCCCGGACGGCGCCGCGTCGAAGGCGAAGTACGTGCTGGACCCGGCCATCGCCGAGTCCGTCGGCAAGCAGGCCGCCGACCTGCTCACGCCGTTCCCGCTCTACCCCGCCGTGGACCTGGGCTGACAGTCGTGACGGCGGCGCCCCGGGAGAACGATCTCCCGGGGCGCCGTTGCGAAGGGGGTCAGCTCAGCGGGCGCTTCAGGTGGTAGCGGTGGACCTCGGTGCTGCCCTGCACGTTGTTCACGTCCTCGGCGGCGGAGACCAGTTCCCAGCCCTCCCGGCCGACCCGGTTGAGGTGCGCGATCGCGGTGTCGCCGTACGCGGTCACGTCGGTGCGTGACCCGTCCGGGCCGTACCACACGAACGAGACGTGGAAATTGCGACCCTGACCCTGATACCGACGAACGAGCAACGCGTACTCCCAGGCAACCATTCGTCCATTATCAACAGACGACCGGAGTCAGGAAACACGCACGGTGCCGGAACCCTGACACTCCGGCGTCACACTCGCGGCCATGGTGTCGGTGACCAGCGCGGCGAGCCGGTCCAGGCCCACATCGATCGACTCCGGTGTGACGGCGCTCACCGACAGCCGTAGCGCGTCGACCGGTGTGCCCGCGTCGTAGAAGTGCGCCATCGGGGTCCAGAGCACGCCGTACTCACGCGCCGAGCGGTGCAGCAGCGCGTCGTCGACCGCGAACGGCACGCTCACCACGACGAAGAAACCCCCCGCCGGCACGGTCCAGGAGACCGGGCCGCCGGCCGGGAAACGCCGGGCCAGGCCGTCGACCAGGTAGCGCAGGTTGCGGGCGTACGCGGCCCGCTCCCTGACGTTCGCGGCCACCAGCGAGCAGTCGTGCGCCAGCAGCGCGCCGCCGATCACCGCCTGGCTGATCGGCGACGTGTTCACGGTGACCATGCTCTTGATCTTCGCGAGGTGGTCGGCGAGCGGGACCACCTCGCCGTCCGCCTCCCCCACCCGCTGGTCGGCGACCACGTAGCCGACCCGGGCGCCGGGCAGCACGGTCTTGGCGAACGAGCCGAGGTAGACCACCCGGCGGGCGGTGTCCAGCGCCTTGAGGGTGGGCCGCCGCGCGGTGCCGTCGGCCGGGAACAGGCCGTACGGGTTGTCCTCGATCAGCAGGAGATCCTCCTCGGCGGCCAGGTCGAGCAGCCGCCGCCGCTGCGTGGTGTCCATGCTGACGCCGGACGGGTTGGCGAAGTCGGGCATCACGTAGCAGCCCCGGGGCCGCAGCCCTTCGGCACGGGCGCGGCGCACAGCGGCGCGCAGGTCGGTCAGGTCGACGCCATCCGGTCCACCGGCCACCGGGCGCACCGGCAGGTCGACCAGGCGGGCCGCGCCGGTGAGTCCGACGTACGTGGGCGCGACAGCTAACAGCACGTCGGCCGGGCCGGCCCGCAGCGCGCGCAGCACCAGGAACATGGCCTCCTGGCAGCCGACGGTCACCACTATCGACTCCGGGTCGGCGGCGAGCCCCTCGTCCACGGCGAGATGCCGGGCGATCAGGTGGTGCACGATGCCCTTGGTGCGCCCGTACTGCAACAGCGTGCGGTCCACGCCGGCCCGGTCCAGCCCGGCGTCCTCGGCGAGGTGGCGGCGGAAGCGGTCCAGGTACGTGTGCAGCAGCGCGGAGTCGAAGAACTCCTCGTACGGCCGGCCGGCCGCCAGCGACACCGCGTCCGGGTAGTGCTGCGCCACCTCGTTGAGGAAGTTCATCGAGTTCAGCGCCGGGTCGCCGACGCTGCCGTGCAGCGCCGTGACGGCCAGGTCGACGGGTTCCACGTCAGCCTCCGATCCGGGTACGCAGCCGCCGGGCCGAGGCCGGGTCGGGGCAGCCGCTGAGGATGAGCGCGTCGCGCAGCTCCGCCGCGAGCAGCGCCAGCGCCGCCTCGGCGCCGGCCCGGCCGCCCGCCGCGAGCGCCCAGAGCAGCGGCCGGCCCAGCAGCACGCCGTCCGCGCCCAGCGCCAGCGCGCGCAGCACGTCGACACCGCCGCGGACACCGCTGTCGAGCAGCACCGCGCACCGCCCGTCGACAGCCTCGACCACCTCGGGCAGCATGGCCGCGCTGGCCGGGGCGGCGTCGAGCTGCCGTCCGCCGTGGTTGGAGACCACCACGGCGTCGACGCCGGCGTCCGCCGCGCGGACCGCGTCGCGCGGGTCCAGGATGCCCTTGACCAGCAACGGCACCCGGGTACGCGCGCGCAACCACGCCAGGTCCGCCCAGCTCAGCGCCGGGGCGAACACCGCGCCGGTGTGCACCGCCACCGCCGACACGCCGGGGGTGCCCTGGTGCGCCAGGTCGTCCCGGCCGCCGGGCAGGTTCGCGGCGGTGACGTGCGGCGGCAGCGCGAACCCGTTGCGGGCGTCACGCAGGCGCCGCCCGAGCACCGGCACGTCCACAGTCACCATCACCGCCGCGCAGCCGGCCGCCTCCGCCCGGTCGAGCAGGTCGGCGACCAGCGCCCGGTCACGCAGCCAGTAGAGCTGGAACCACACCGTCGCGCCGGTCGCCGCGATCTCCTCGATCGGGGTGCTGGACAGCGTGCTCGCCACGTACGGCACGCCCGCCGTGCGGGCCGCCGCCGCGAGCGCCGGCTCGCCGTCGGGGTGCAGCAGACGCTGGTACGCCATCGGCGCGACAGCCACCGGCAACGCGGCCCGGCCTCCGGGCAGCGCCGCCTCGGTGGACGGGTCGTCGACCCCGGCCAGCACCCGGGGCAGCACCGCCACCCGGTCCAGCGCGGCCCGGTTCGCGGCCAGGGCGGTCTCGGTGCCGCTGCCGCCGTCGACGAAGTCCCACACGTCGGCCGGCAGCACCGCCCGGGCCGGCGCGGCGAACTCGGCCAGGCTGGCCGGCGGCACGAACCCGTCCGCCGGATCAGCCATGGTCGGCACCCGTCGCCGCCGCCGTGTGCGCCGGGTCGAGCCCGAACGCGCGGCGCAGGAAGGCGGCGGCGCGTTCCTGTGCCAGCCGTCCGGCGTCGAACACGCCGGGCATGGCGAAGAACCCGTGCACCATGCCCGGGTAGTCGTCCGTCTCGGTGGGCACGCCGGACTCGCGCAGCCGAGACGCGTACCGCAGGCCCTCGTCGCGCAGCGGATCGTGCCCGGCCGTGATCACGAACGCCGGTGGCAGGCCGGACAGGCCCTCGGCGAGCAGCGGCGACGCCAGCGGGTGGGCCGCGTCGCCCGGGTCGGCGAGGTAGTGGCCGCGGTACCAGCCGACCGAGTGCCTGTTGAACAACATCGGGTCCTCGTCGTCGGCCGGACGGCGCCCGGGGCGCTGGTCGGTGTTCGGGTAGACCAGCAACTGGGCGGCGAGCCGGGGACCGCCGTCGGCGCGGGCCAGCAGCGTGACCGCGGCGGCCAGGTTCCCGCCCGCGCTGTCGCCGCCCACCGCCAGCCGGTCGGCGTCGACGCGGAACCCGGCGGCGTGCGCGGCGAGGTGACGCAGCGCGGTGTGGCAGTCCTCCACCGCAGCCGGGAACGGGTGCTCCGGCGCGAGCCGGTAGCCGACCGTCACGGTCTGCGCGCCGGTGAGGTTGACCAGCCGGCGGCAGATCCCGTCGGCGGTGTCGACGCTGCCGAGCGTCCAGCCGCCACCGAAGAAGTAGACGAGCGTGGGCAGCGGGCCGTCGCCGTCCGGCCGGTGGATCCGCACCGGCAGCGGCCCGGCCGGGCCGGGCACCGTCGTGTCGCGTACCTCCGCGACCGGCTCGACCGCGCCGGAGCCGGCGCGGATCGCGGCGAGGTCGGCGGCGCGGGCCTGCGCGAGGGTCTGGGTGTAGAGCGGCACGGTGCCGGCGGCGGCCCGCGCGGCCCGCCACGCGACCACCTGCGGATCGAGTGTCATCCGGCCTCCCCTGTGGTGACGAAGAGTTTGTCGATACCGCGCAGGAACAGGCTCCCGCTGTACGTGTAGGGCTGGGTGACGGCGAGCCGGGGGAAACGCGCGAACAGGCGCGGCAGCGCCAGGCGCCCCTCCAGCCGGGACACCGCCGCGCCGAGGCAGAAGTGCAGCCCGACGCCGAAGGCCAGCGACGGCGGACCGTCACGGCGCGGGTCGAAGCGGTCCGGGTCGGGGAACCGGGCCGGGTCGCGGTTGGCGGCGGCGATGAGCAACAGCACGTTGTCGTCGCGGCTGATCGGCACGCCGCCGAGGTCGGCGCCGGCCGGCGCGGAGCGGGCCAGGAAGTGCACCGGGCTCTCCATCCGCAGCACCTCCTCCACGCAGCCGCCGGCCAGCGCGTCGTCGCCCGGCAGCGCGGCGGTCACGTCCGGGTGGTCCAGCAGCAGCGGCAGGCCGTTGCTGAACATGTAGACGGTGGTGACGAAGCTGGCGTTGAACAGCACGATCAGGTTGCTGATCAACTCGTCCTCGGTGAGGTCGACGCCGCCCGCGTCGAGCACCTCGGTCAGCCCGCTGATCAGGTCGTGGCCGGGCGCGCGGCGCCGGTGGGCGATCAGATCCCGGTAGTAGGCACGCAACTCCTCGGCGGCCTGGTTGGCCCGGGCCAGCCGCTCCGGCGTCTTGCCGGCCACGTCCATGTACTCGTCGATCCAGTCGACCCGCTGCCGGTACCAGGACAGGTCGGCCGCGGGCAGGCCGATGAACTCGGCCATCACCAGCGCCGGGACCGGGTACGCGAAGTCGGCCACGAAGTCCACCTCGTGGCCGTCCGCGCCCGCCTCGGCCATGTGGTCCAGGCGTTCGGCGACGATCCGCTCGATCACCGGCTCCAGCGCGCCGAGGCGGCGCGGGGTGAACGTCCTGGCGAACACCGCGCGCATCCGGGTGTGGTCCGGCGGGTTGACGAACATCATCGAGGTGAGGAACGTGCGCAGGATCTCCTGCTCCTCCCAGCCGGGCGGGAAGCCCTTGTACCAGCCGGGGTCGCGCAGGATCTGGTCCACCACGTCGTACCCGCCCGCCACCGCGCTCACGGTGCTGTGCTCGGCCCGGGCCGGAACGGCGCTTATCGGCCCGTGCTCGTGCAGGGCCGCGTAGAAGGGATAGGGGTTCTGCCGGCCCTGCTCGCTGTAGAGACCGGTCAGGATCTCGCTGACGTCCACTGTCTTCCTCCCCAGGAAACGGTGGCGGGGGCGGCGTCGTGTCGACCGCCGCCCCCACCCGGTGTCACAGTCCGAGCAACTTCAGTGGTACGGCGTTCGCCATCACCGCGGCGCCCGTGTCGTTCGGGTGGATGTGGTCACCCGAGTCGTACGCCGGCAGCAGCCGGCTCGGCTGGGCCGGGTCCCGCATCACCGCGTCGAAGTCGACGATGCCGTCGAACTCGGCCCGGCCGGGCCCGCGCAGCCAGGTGTTGACGGCCTGGCGGGTGGCGTCCTTCTCCGGGGTCCACACGCCCGGCCCGCCGTTGCCCTCGTACGGCATGAGCGTGCCCGCGATGCTGGTCAGGCCGCGCGCCTTGACCTGCCGGTTGAGCTGGCGCAGCGTGGCGATGATCGCCTCGGGGCTGTCGCCGTTCATCCAGATGTCGTTGATGCCCAGGTGGGTGATGACGGTCCGCACCCCGGTCTGCGGGAACACGTCCTCGTTGAGCCGGGCCAGCGCGTTCGGGCCCAGCTCGTAGTAGCCGGGGAAGTTGTCCGCACCGGGCTCGGGGCCCTCGTGGTTGAGCCGGTTGCCGGCCAGGCTGAGGTTGAGCACGCCCGGCGTACGCCACTCCGGGCGGGCGTCGATCAGCCGCTTGGCCAGCAGGTCGGACCAGCGTCGATCGGCGTTGACGGTGCTGCCGTTGCCGTCGCTGATGGAGTCACCCAGCACCACCACCGAGCCGGGCGTGGCCTTGCGTTCCACGTCGATGCCGGACAGGAACATCCAGCAGCAGTTGGGCCGGATGGTGAAGCCGGTGCCCTCGGCCGCCGAGGTGAGGTCGGTGGCGCCGATGAAGTTGGTGACCCGGGACTGGCCGTGGAACGTGACCGGCCCGGTGAGCACCGGGAAGTACAGGGTGACGACCAGGTCCTCCTGCTCGGCCACCGGGAAGGCCACCGGGTCGCTGAGCAACTCGGCGCCCTTGTTGATGGTCGCCGAGCCGGCGCCGGAGAACGTCAGCTGGCGGACGCTCGACGGGACGATGTCGGACAGGTCGTCGGGGGTGGCGGTGTTCGGCCGGGCGATCGTGGCGCGACCGACCTGGACGGCCTGCTCGCCGTACAGGTTTGTCAGCCGCACCCGCAGGCGCGGGCCGCCGACCGAGGTCTGCACGGTCATCCGGATGCTCTGGTCGTTCAGGCCGGTGTTGGTCAGGCCCACGGTGTTCCCGCGGGTCACGGCAGCGGCCCAGGTTCCGGCCCACTCGGCGCGCCCGTGCCCGGCGCGGTCGTTCCCGGTCGGGCCGGCGCTCGCCGTGACCGCCGGGGTGGCGGCGATCAGCAGCGTGACGGCGGAAGCTATGACGTGCCATCTCTTCGGGGTCGGCATCGATCCTCCATTGTCGGCAGCCCCGGGCGTGACGCGGTCGGCGGCACCGCCCGGGCGATGGACCGGAAACTAGCTTCCGGCTGTGACGAGCGTCAATCAACCTGATCGACATGATCAAATGCCCGCGGGACGGGACGCAGCGACGATCGGCTCTGTCCGCCGTGGACCGCGGATGCCTAGGCTCGGAGCTGGCGGCGGTGCGGTCGCCGACCCTGGCACCTGCCGTCATGTCCCGGCCCTGACCTGGCCGGACGCCGCTCGCGGACCATGATGGGGGCTGCCCGATGACCGACCGGCCGAACTATGTGCACGAGGCGCTGGAGCTGTTCGCCGGGTTCGGCGACCGGGAGGCGCTCGTCGGCGGCGGACGCCGCCTCACCTACCCCCAGGTCGCGGCCGAGGTGCGCGGCCTGGCCGCCGCGCTGCGCCACCACGGGGTACGCCCCGGCGCGGCGGTGCTGGTGATGCTCGGCAACACGATCGACGGCCCGCTGCTGCAACTGGCCCTGCACCTGCTGGGCTGCCGGAGCATGTGGGTGGCCCCGGTGACGTCCCGGCGGGAGGTCGACGAGTTCGTCGCGCTGTCCGCGCCGGAGGCGTTCGTCCACGACCCGCGCGACGCGCAGGCGGTCCAGGTCGCGGCGGGCCTGTCCGGCGTACCGGTGCTCTGCCTCGGTCCCGGCGGCGCCGGGCCGGACCTGACCGCCGGGACCGCCGGCCCGGCCGTGGAACTGCCCGCCGAGGTACCGGCGCCCGAGGCGTTCCTGCAGACCAGCGGCACCACCGGCACGCCGAAGCTGGTGCACCACCGGGAGAGCTTCTACCGGCAGGTGCTCGCGCTCGCCGCCGACTTCCGGGGTGCCGGGTTCCCGCTGCTGCGGCACCTGTCGCACTCCCCGATGTGGCTGGCCAGCGGGCAGATCACCACACTGTTCAACCTGTTCACCGGCGGCGTGCTGTTCCTGCGCGAGCAGTGGGATCCGGCCGCGTTCATCGCCACCGTGGACGCCGAACGGCTCACCTCCACGTTCGTCACCCCGCCGATGCTCTACGAGGTACTCGACCACCCCGACCTGCCGGGCGCCGACTTCTCCGCGATGTTCATGTTCAACGTGGGCGCCGGGCCCGCCGCGCCGGCCCGGCTGCGCCAGGCCATCGCCCGCTTCGGCCCGTGCCTGCGCATCGTGTACGGGCTCAGCGAGGCGGTCGTCATCTGCGCGCTGCCCGGCCTCACCGAGGACCCGGAGCACCCGGAGCGGCTGCGCTCCTGCGGCCGCCCCTACGGCGACGTGTCGGTCCAGATCCGCGACGCCGACGGGCGGGTGCTGCCGGCCGGCGAGGACGGCGAGGTGTGGGTACGCACCAAGCTGAGCTTCGCCGGCTACCACGGCCGGCCGGAGCTGACCGCCGAGACGCTTGTCGACGGCTGGGTCCGCACCCGCGACATCGGGCACCTCGACGCCGACGGCTTCCTCTACCTGGTCGACCGGTTACAGGACCGGATCCTCACCCGGCAGCGCAGCTGGCCGATCTACTCCCGTCCGATCGAGGACGTGCTCGCCGGCCACCCCGACGTGCGCGCCGCCGCCGTCATCGGCGTACCGGACCCGGTGGCCGGGGAGCTGCCGCACGCGTACGTGGTGCCCGCACCGGGGGCGTCGGTGACCGGTGCGGAGCTGATCGCGCTCGTGGTCCGGGAACTGAGCGAGACGTGGGCGCCCGGCGCTGTGGAGTTCGTCGACGCGCTGCCGCTGAACCGGTCCGCGAAGGTGGACAAGCGGGCGTTGCGGGCCCGGTACGCGGCCGCGCACCCGGCCG
Organism: Micromonospora sp. WMMB482; assembly: GCF_019038635.1. Classification (NCBI taxonomy): domain Bacteria; kingdom Bacillati; phylum Actinomycetota; class Actinomycetes; order Micromonosporales; family Micromonosporaceae; genus Micromonospora; species Micromonospora sp. WMMB482. Next base: position 5,901,762 of record NZ_JAHOPD010000020.1, read on the forward strand.
GCGCCGACCCGATCGGCAGTCCGGCGTGAACCCGCGCCGGGAGTTGTACACCCTGGTCGGCGCCGACCTGCTGTCCAACCTCGGCACCCGGATCTCGGTGGTCGCCATCCCCTGGCTGGTGCTGGAGACCACCGGCAGCCCCACCAAGATGGGGCTCGTCGCGGCGGCGGAGACGCTTCCGTACATGCTCTCCAGCGCGCTCGCGACCCCGTGGGCGGACCGGTTCGGGGTACGCCGTACCTCGGTGTTCGTGGACGCGGCGAGCGCCGTCGCGATGGCCGTGGTGGCGCTGGCGCCCTGGCTCGGCTTCGGCACGCTGCTGGTGCTGGTGGCGATCGCCGGCGGCCTGCGCGGCATCGGCGACCGGGTCAAGCACGTGCTGTTCAAACCGGCGGCCGAGCGGGCCGGGGTGCCGCTGATCCGGCTCACCAGCGCCTACGACGGCCTGGCCCGGGGCATGACGCTGTTCGGCGCGGTGCTCGGCGGGCTGCTCATCGACTGGGTCGGGCTGACCCGGGCCATCTGGATCGACGCGGCCACGTTCGCGGTCTGCGCGCTGCTGATCGGCGTGCTGGTCCGGCCGCCCGCACCGGCGCAACCGGCGCCCCGGGAGCCGTACCTGCGGGCGCTGCGCGGCGGCTTCGCGTACCTGCGCACCGACCGGACGCTGATGACCATGCTGATCGTGGTGTCGGTGTCCAACATGTTCGCCAATGCCAGCGTCGCGGTCTGGATCCCGCTGTGGGTCAGCCAGGTGCTCGGCGACCCGGCCGGGTTCGGTCTGCTGCTGGGCGTCTTCTCGGCCGGCGCGCTGCTGGGCAACCTGCTGTTCACGATGTTCGGCACCCGGCTGCCGGCCGGTACGACGTTCGCCCTGGGGCTGACGCTCAGCGGCGCGCCCCGGCTGCTCGCGCTGGCGCTCAGCGAAGACCTGGTCGTGGTGCTCGTGGTGACGTTCCTGTCCGGCATCGGCATCGCGGCGGTCAACCCGCTGCTCGGCGCGACGCTCTACCAGCGGGTGCCGGGCGAGTTGCAGACCCGGGTGCTGGGCATCTCCGGATCGGTGGCGTTCCTCGGCCTGCCCGTGGGCGCGTTGCTCGGTGGCTGGTCGGTGGCGCTGCTCGACCTGACCCCGGCGCTGCTGGTGATGTCGGTGGTCTGCCTGGTGCTGACCGTGGGGCCGCTGCTGCTGGCCCGCGCGTCCCGGCGCCCGGCGACGGAACCGGCCACGCCCACGCCGGTCTGAGCCCGCCCGTCGGGGCCACCGTGTCGGGGGTGGCGGTAGGGTCGGGGCCATGGCGACCTGGGACGACGTGCGGCGCATCGCGCTGGCCCTGCCCGAGACCACCGAGCGGCCCACGTACGACCAGGCGCCCGCCTGGCGCGTCCGCGACAAGTCGTTCGTCTGGGAACGGCCGCTGCGCCGCGGCGAACTCGATGCGCTCGGCGACGCCGCGCCGGACGGCCCGATCCTCGGCGCCCGGGTGCCCGACCTGGGTGCCAAGGAGGCGTTGATCGCCGACGACCCGGCTGTCTACTTCACCACGCCACACTTCGACGGCTACCCGGCGGTGCTGGTCCGGCTCGACCGGATCGACGTGGACGAGCTGACCGAGCTGGTCACCGAGGCGTGGTACGCGCGCGCCCCGAAGCGGCTCGCCACGGCACACCGGGCGGAGAACGCGTGACCGGGCCGGTGGACGCGATCGTCTTTGACATGGACGGCACCCTCGTCGAGTCGCACGCGGTGGTGCCCGCGGCGTACCGGGCGGCGGTGCGGGCCGGAGGCGGGCCGTCGTACACCGACGCCGAGGTCATCGCCGGCTACTCGGTCGGCTCCCCGGCGGACCTGCTGACCCACCTGCTGCGGCGGCCCGCCTCCGGCGAGGATCTGGACCGCTACCACGCCGAGCTGGCCGCGCTCGCCGGGCGGGTACGCGTCTACCCCGGCGTCGCGGACGCGCTCGCCGAGGTCGCCGCCCGGGTGCCGGTCGGCGTGTTCACCGGCGCGAGCCACCGGGCCGCCGAGATCCTGCTCGACCGGGCGGGCCTGCTCGGTCACTTCGCGGCCGTCCTCGGCGGCGACCAGGTCGACCGCCCGAAACCGGCGCCCGACGGCGTGGAGGCGACCTGCCGCCGGCTCGGCGTGCCACCCGGCCGCGCCGCGTACGTGGGTGACTCGCCACTGGACGTCCGTGCCGCCCGGCACAGCGGCGCGGTCGCGGTGGCCGCCGCGTGGGGTCACCAGTACGATCCCGACGAGCCTGCCGACCTCAGCCTGACCCGGCCCGGGGAGCTGCTGGCCCTGCTGCCCTGAGCCCCTTTCCCCGCGCGGGACGCTCGGCTAGCCTGCCGGGCATGCCATCGACGTTGACCGAGGCGACGGACCCGTGGTGCCTGCGTCCCGGGGAGGCCGCCGAGCTGCTGCGCGGGCACCCGTGGCGGCGGTTCGCGGTGCTGGGTGACAGCGTCGCGGAAGGACTGTGCGAACCCGCCGACGGCTACCCCGACATCCAGTGGGCCGACCGGATCGCGGCCGAGCTGCGCGCTGTCCGGCCGGAACTGGCCTACCTGAACCTGGGCCGGCGAGGGCTGCGCGCACACGAGGTCCGGGCCACCCAGCTCGCCGACGCGCTGGCCTTCGGACCGGACCTGGCCCTGGTGGTGTGCGGCGGCAACGACGCGTTCCGGTCCGCCTACGACCCGGACGCGGTCGACGCCGAGCTGACCGCCATGATCACCGCGTTGCGGGAGGCGGGCGCGGACGTGATCACGGTGGGCATGTTCGACGTGTCGCACAGCCCGGCGGTGCCGGACGCGCTGCGCGCGGGCCTCGGTGAGCGGATGCGCCGGCTGTCCCGGCACACGAGGGGCGTGGCCGAGCGGCTGGGCACGCTGCACGTCCACCTGACCGACCATCCGCTGGTGGCCGACCCGTCGCTGTACAGCAGCGACGGCCGGCACGGCAGCGCCCGCAGCGACGCGGTGGCCACCGCCGAAACCCTGCGCGTCCTCGCCACCCACCGCCCTAATCCCTGACCTCTCCCCCCTGCCCCGCCCCGCCCCGTCCGGCGATCATGAGGTTGACGGCACCGAGTGTCCATTTCGTCCCCGTCAACCTCATGGTCAACGGGGTCAGGGCCTTCATGGGATCGTCCCGGAGCCCGGATCCGTGCGTCGATCAAGGAGTTTGTGGCGGCGACGAGCCTGATTGAAGACGCAAACTCCTTGATCAACGGGCTGGGGCGGGCAGGGCAGGGGGCGGGCGGGCAGGGCAGGGGGCGGGCAGGGCAGGGCGGGGGGCGGTGAGGAGGGTCAGTCGGTTAGGAGGATGCCGGTCAGGAGGACGCCTCGGGCCAGGTTGAGGACCTCGTCGCAGCCCGGGTAGCCGACCCGCGCGAGCGCGCCCGACCCGGTGCGGGCGAACAGGTACGGGGCGAGGCTGTACGGGACGTCGGCGGTGACCGTCTCACCGGTCTCGATCTGCACGAAGTCCATCGCCACCCGGTCCGCCTCGTGGTAGCGCTGCAGGATGTTCCCGCCCTGGGCGATCGCCGCACGTACCCCGTCCGCCCACGCCACGGCTGTCATCTCCCGGCCGATCAGCACGCCGTGCCCGGCCGAGCCGCCCGCCGGCTTGGCGACCAGGTCGGCCTGTTCGGCGAGCGCCCGGTCGAACTGGTCGGCGGTGAGCGCCACGGTGTGCGGCACGTACCGGCGGATCAGCGTCCGGTCGTCCTCCGGCAGCAGGTCCAGGTCGTCCCAGAGCCAGGCGTAGTTCAGCTTGTTACTGAGCAGCCAGGCGGCGCTGCTGACGAACATCGGCAGCGTACCGGCGGCGAGCGCGGCGGCCACCGCGTCCAGCCCGGCACTGGGGGTGACCCGGTTGGGCACGAACAGCCGGAACAGGGCGTCGACCGGCGCGCCGCCGACGACCAGCCGGTTCTGCGCGTCCAGGCCGGCGGTGGCGACCGGAGCGATGACCAGGTCGATGCCGAACGGGCGGGCCTGGTCGATCAGCGGGGACAGGATCCGGATGAACGTCTCCGGGTCGTCCAGCCCCGGGTAGTCGGCGTCGAAGTCCATCAGCAGCGCCACCCGGGCGCCGTCGGGCAGGCCGAGCGTGTCCCGGATGGCCACGAACCGCTGGTCCAGCAGGGACGGCGCGGGCCGCGCGCCGTCGAGCAGGTCGTGCGCGCGGTACAGCTCGGCGTACCGCTGGATCACGGTGTCGGCGTCGAAGCCTCCGCCGAGGCTGCTGTCGATGTTGTACTCCACGATGCACGGCACGCCGCCGGAGAACAGCACGTCCGGCCGGTACGCCGCGAGCAGCCCCTCGTGCAGTTCCTCGCCCGGGTCGAGCAGCCGGGTCTCGCCGTCCGGCACGTCGAGCAGCAGGCGCAGCTCACCGGCGGTACGGGCACGCCGCCGGCACGCCTCCAGGATGAGCTGCGCGATGCGGTCGCAGACCTCGTTCAGCTCGCGGAACGCATCCGCGGTGAAGACGGGCGGGCGAGCCAGCCGCCACTGCTTGTTGTACGTGGCCCGGCCGTGGAAGACCTTCTCCCACGCTTCGGCACCGGTGGTCACCATCGCGGTACGGGTGGACTCGGGCAGGTCGGTCCACGCCTGGCCGAGCGGCGGCCACGTGTAGTTCGGGTCCATCGTTCATCCGTCCTTGAGGGTCAGTTGGATGGCGGCGGTGAGCTGGTCGCGGCCGGGTTGCACGGCCCGGTCGAGGGCGGGTGCGAAGGGCAGCACCGCGCCGTCGGGGCGGGTGACGCGGCGGGGTGGCGCGGCCAGCCGGACCCGCTCGACCACCGTGGCGATGATCTCCCCGGCGATGCCACAGGAACGGTTGCCGTCGTCGACGACCACAAGCCGCCCGGTGCGGCTCACCGACTCGACCAGCCCGTCCCAGTCGAACGGGTAGAGCGTGCGGGGGTCGAAGACCTCCACCGAGGCCTGGCCGGCGAGTTCCTCGGCGACGGCGAGCGCGTCGTGCACCAGGTGCCCGACCGCGACCACTGTCACGTCAGCGCCGGGACGGCGGACGATGCCGCGGCCCAGCGGCACCGGCGCCAGGTCGGTGACGTCGGCGCGCAGGTCCAGGGCGCCCGCCGGGGCGAAGACCACCACCGGGTCGTCGCAGCGGATCGCGGAGACCAGCAGCCCGTACGCGTCGGCCGGGGTGGCCGGTACGACTGTGGTCACCCCGACGTGGGCGAACAACGCGTACGGGTGGTCGGAGTGCTGCCCGGCCCAGCCGGTGCGGGAGCCGGAGCCGGGCACCACGTAGGTGACCGGCACCGCGCACTGGCCGCCGGTCATCAGCGGGAACTTGTGCGCGTGGTTGACGATCTGCTCGAAGACCAGGAACAGCAGCGACGGGATCTGGAACTCCACCACCGGGCGGGCCCCGGCCAGCGCCGCGCCGGTCGCGAAGCTGGTGAACGCCTGCTCGGACAGCGGGGTGTCGCGGACCCGTTCCGGGCCGAACTTCTTCAGCAGGCCGGTGGTGACGTTCGCGGCGGCCACCCGGATGTCCTCGCCGAGCACCACGACCGAGTCGTCGCGGGTCATCTCGTCGGCGAGCGCCCGGGTGAGCGCCCTGCGGTAGGAGAGCCGGGGCATCAGCCACCTCCGGTCCGGGCGGTGAGCCCGCTGGCGTACAGGTGGTCCAGGGCGGTCGCCGGGTCGGGGTGCGGCCCGGCGAGCGCGTACTCGACCGCGGCGTCCAGTTCCGCCTCGACGGCGGCGTCCACAGCGGCCCGCGCCGCCGGGTCGAGCCGCGCTCCGGCGATGTCCACCGGATCGCGGGACCGGCCCTCGGCCACCTCCTCCGGCGGCCGGTAGTCGAGGCGTACCTGATGTTCGAAGGTGTGGTGGGCGTCGAAGCGGTAGGTGCGGGCCTCGACCAGCTCGGGGCCGCCGCCGGCGCGCATCCGCGCGACGGCGGCGGCGGTTACCTCGTGTACCGCCTCGGGGTCCTGCCCGTCGACGGTGGCCGCCGGCATGCCGAAGGCGGCGGCCCGCCCGGCGATGGTGCCGGCGACCGCGCCGTCGACCGGCATGGTGGTGGCGTAGCCGTTGTTCTCGCAGACGAACAGCACCGGTACCCGCCAGAGCGCGGCCAGGTTGAACGCCTCCAGGAGCATGCCCTCGTTGACCGCGCCGTCGCCGAAGAAGGTGGCGCCGACGATGCCGGCGCCGCGCCGCCGGCGCTCCCACACCGCTCCGGTGAGGATCGCGCCGGCGGCTCCGACGATGGCGTTGGCGCCGAGGACGCCGACGCCGAAGTCGGCGGCGTGCATCGACCCGCCCCGGCCCCGGTTGAGGCCGGTGACCCGGCCGCACAGTTCGGCCAGCATCCGGGCCGGGTCGGCGCCCTTGGCGAGCACGTGCCCGTGTCCGCGGTGGGTGCCGGTGACCAGGTCCTCGCGGTCCAGCGCCGCGCAGACGCCGGCGGCGATCCCCTCCTGACCGAGGTACGGGTGGATGCCGCCGACGATCTCCCCGGCGCGGACCAGCTCGATCGCGCGCTCCTCGAAGCGGCGGATCAGCCGGACCGTCCGGTAGAGCCGGAGCGGGTCGGAGCCGGTCACGCCGGACGGCCCTCCTTGACGGCGGCGAGGATGTCGTCCCAGAGACGGGCGCGGGCGGCCAGCGCGGCGTTCACCGTGTCGGCGCACTCCTGCCACTTGGTGTCGTCGTCACCGCACAGGTCGGCCAGCATCTGCATGGCCATCGGGGTGTGCTGCTCGCCGTCGACCTCGATGTGCCGCTCCAGGTAGTCGACGAACTTGTTGAGCCGGTTGCTGCGCTCGTTGACGGCGACGACCTGGGTGAACATCTCCGGGATGAGGTCCTCGCGGCCGAACGCGAACGCCGCGGCCTGGCAGTGCACCGGGGTGGTCTCGATGATCCGCCAGGTGGTCCCGGCGAACGCCGCGGACGCCGCGGGGACGCCCGCGGCGCCGAGCGCCTCGGTGACCGGGGTGCCCTCGCGCAGCAGGTCGACGAGCTTGTTCACGGCTGTGGTGTCGGCCCCGGCCTCGGTCATGCCCTGCACGTACAGCTCGAAGTGGCTGATGTAGCCGTCGCCGAGTTCGTCGCTCTCCTCGACCATGACGATGTCGTTGATCAGGCGGCGGCTGCCGGTCGGCCCGGTCGGGATCCACGGCACCGTGACGCAGGTGAGCTGCCGCTGCAACGACTTCAGCAGGGACATGAAGTCCCAGACCGCGAAGACGTGGTGCTCCATGAACGTGACGAGCGCGTCGTGGGTGTCGAGGTTGGCGTAGAGAGGGTGCTTGACCACCACGTCGCGGCGCTCGGTCACCGCCCGCTCCAGCCGCTCGATGCCCGGGTGCGTCTTACCCCAGTCGTACCGTGACATTGTCAGCCTCCCTGCTGGGCGCGGTCGCGCCAGATGACCGGGCAGTAATCGGGGTCCGCGTAGTCCGGCCGGCCCTCGTGGGTGCGGCGGACCAGCACGTCGTGGTTGTACGCGGCGAGCGTGCCGTCGGAGAGCGGATACTCCCGCCAGGCGTTGTCGCCGTCCTGCAGGTGCAGCGAGACGGCCCGGCGGGGCCGCCCGCTGACGTTCGCACCGCTGCCGTGGTAGGTGCGGCAGTGGTGGAAACTCATGTGTCCCTTGGGGATCACCATGGGGATCTTGCGGATCTGCGCGCCGTTGTACGCCGCGTTCTCGGCGAGCATGGTTTCGAGCTGGTCGCGGTCCCGGTCGGCGAAGTGCCGCACCACCGTGTCGTCGGCGCCGATCTCCCGCCACCGGTGGGAGCCGTCGACCATGGTGATGGTGCCCATCTCCTCGCCGCAGTCGTGGAACGGGATGAACGCGGTGAGCATGTTCTCCGACGACGAGGACGCCCAGTAGTGCTTGTCGAAGTGCCACGGCACGATGTTCGACGGCTCACCGGCGATCGGCGGCTTCCAGATCAGCGTGGACTGGAAGATCCGGATCTCGGCGGCGCGGGCCAGCCGGGCGGCTACCGCTCCGATCAGCGGCTTGCGCAGGATGCGCGCGATGCCGTCGTGCTCGTGGTGGACGTAGTCGTTGTGCCGCTGCACGTCACCCCTGGACGGCTCCCAGTAGGCCAGCTTCGGCGGGCGTACCGGCAGCAGGCGGTCGCGTTCCCCGGCGTAGTAGCTGTCGGTGGCGGCGACCAGCTCGTCCACCTCGTCGTCGGTGAGCAGCTTCTTCGACAGGTACCAGCCGTGCTCGGCGTAGTGCCGGACGTCCTCGTCGGAGGGCAGCAGCGCCTCCTCCTCGGCGGTCAGTCCGGGATCGATGGTGGTCATGCCGAGCCGACCCGGCATGGCCTCACGGCCCTCGCTTCGCTCGGTGCGTTCACTCATGCCCCAACCCCTCCGACCGCGGCGGCGGGGGTCGCCCCCGCGGCGGCCAGCTCCCGTTCCTTGGCCTCGTAGAGCGCCTTGATGTTGCCGCTGCCGAAGGTGCGCGCCCCGCGCCGCTCGATGAGTTCGAGGAAGAGGGTGCGGCGCACGTGCATCGACTCGGTGAAGATCTGGAGCAGCTGCCCGTCGTGGTCGGAGTCGACCAGGATGCTCAGCTCGCGCAGCCGGTCCACCGGCGCGTCCAGCCGGCCGACCCGCTGCTCCAGGCCGTCGTAGTACGCGCCGGGCGTCCTGGCGAACCGCACCCCCCGCCCGGCGAGCGCGCCGACAGCGGTGACGATGTCGTCGGTGCGCAGGCCCAGGTGCTGCACCCCGGCGCCGGCGTGCCAGCGCAGGAAGTCCTCGATCTGCCCCGGCCGGGCACCGGTGTCCGGCTCCAGCAGCACGAAGGTGACCGCCCCGGACGGGCTCTGCACCACCTTGGAGTTCATCGCCTGGCCGGCGACCTCGATGTGCTCGGTGAAGATGTCGGCGAAGCCGAACACCTTCTCGTAGTGCGCGACCGTCTCGTCGAGCTGCCCCGGCGGCACGCAGATCGCCAGGTGGTCCACCTCGGCCAGCAGCGTGTCCGTCCCGTCGGGCGCGGTCACCGGCTCGATCGCGCCGGGCAGGAACACGCCCGGGTCGCCGCGCCGCTCGACGAGTCGGTGCACCACGTCGCCGAAGCCGCCGACCTCGGCGACCACCACCTCGGCGTCCGGCCCGGTGAACGTGCGCGGCGGGCTCAGCGCCGTCGCGCCGCGGTCCACCAGCTCCGCGTACGTCCCGGCGGCGTCGTCGACGGCGAGCGCCACCACGGCGATGCCGTCGCCGTGCCGGTGCACGTAGGTCGCGGCCGGGTGTTCCGCGGACAGCCCCGTCGTGAGCAGCAGCCGGATGCCGGCCTGGGCCAGCAGCAGCGAACGCTGCCCGTCCAGCCCGGTCTCCGGGCCGCCCTGCCCGCACAGCCGGAAACCGACCGCGTTGTCGAAGTAGAAGGCCGCCTGCCGGGCGTCCCCCACGTACAGTTCGAGATGGTCTATCCCGTTGATGGTCATGGGCTTCCCCTGTTCCCCCCGTGATCACGACCCGGACGGACGCCCGGGATTGGAGTCCGGTCAGCCCGCGGCCGGGGTGGCGGCCCGGCGGGCCGGCCCGGAGAGCCGGCGCAGGAGCAGACTGACGTTCTGGCCGCCGAACCCGAACGAGTTCGTCAGCGCGTGGCCGGCCCGGGTGGGCCGGGGCACGGCGCGGACGTGGTCCGCCTCGCACTCCGGGTCCGGGTCGTCCAGGTGGTAGGTGGGTGGGAGCAGGCCACTGTCGAGCGCCAGCGCGGTGGCGGCGGCCTCCAGCACCCCTGATGCGCCGAGCAGGTGCCCGGTGAGCGCCTTGGTGGAGCTGACCGGCACACCGCCGGTGCCGAACACCTCGGCCAGCGCTGTCGTCTCGGCGACGTCACCGAGCTTGGTGCCGGTGCCGTGGGCGTTGACGTATCCGACGTCGGCAGGCGCGACCCCGCCGGCCGCCAGCGCCCGGCGCATGCAGGCCGCCGCGCCGGCGCCGTCCGGCCGCGGCGCGGTCGGGTGGTACGCGTCGGTGTTCGCCCCGAAACCGGCGACCTCGGCGTAACCCCGCACACCCCGGCCGCCGGCGTGCCCGGTGCGCTCCAGCACCAGCAGCGCCGCGCCCTCGGCCAGCACGAAACCGTTGCGCCGCTTGTCGAACGGGCGGCTCGCCTCGGTCGGTTCGTCCCAGCCCCGGGCCAGTGCCCGGGCGTTGCCGAACGTGTCGGCGAACGTGCCGAACAGCGGCGCCTCGCTCGCCCCGCACACCACCACGTCGGCCTCGCCCGCGCGGATGAGGCGTACCCCGTCGGCGACGGCCTGGGCCCCGGAGGCGCAGGCCGTGCCGACCGACGAGCTGTAGCCGCGGATGCCGTGCGCGATGGCGATCCGCGCCGAGGGCATGTTCGGCAGGATGCCGGTGAGCAGGTACGGGCTGACCGCCGCCCGGCCCCGGGCGGCCCGGGCGAGCACCTGGCCCTCCAGCGTGGACATGCCGCCGACGCCGCCGACGATCACCGCGATGCGTTCCGGGTCGACGTCGCGGCCCACCTCGATGCCGGCGTCGGCGAGCGCCTCGGCGGCGGTGATCAGGGCGAGCAGCACCACCCGGTCGAGCACCTTCGTCTCCGGTCCGGAGGCGACGCTGCGCGGGTCGATGTCCGGCAGCACGCCGGCCACGTCCAGGCTGCCCGCCGCCGGGTGCCCCTCGGGTGGGCGGCACAGCCCGGAGCGGCCGGTGAGCAGGGCGTCGAACGTGTCCGCCACGCCGCGCCCGGCCGGGGTGAACAGGCCCATGCCGGTGATGACGGCGGTCACGACGGCGCCTCGGTCAGGTAGCGCTCGCGCAGCGCCACCTTGCGCACCTTGCCGGTGACGGTGACCGGGATGTCGTCGGCGCGTACCGGGACGATCCGGCGCAGTGTGGCGGCCACGTCCGCACCGAGCGCGGTACGGATCCGCTCGGTGCGGTCCGCGTCCGGGTCGGCACCGGCGGCCAGTTCCAGCAGCACGTCCGTGGTGACGGTGCCGTCGTCCGCCTTGACGATCACCACAGTGCAGTCGGTCACGTCGGAGCAGGCGGCGAGGATGCGTTCCTCGGACAGTGCGGTGAAGAACCGCTTCCCGTCGCCGACCTCGACCGAGTCCACCGCCCGGTCCAGGTGGTAGTAGCGGCCGTCGTCGTCGGCGTACACCAGGTCGCCGGTGAGGTACCAGCCGCGCAGCCGGAACCGGTAGGTGGTGACCGAGTCGTTCCAGTAGCCGCGGAACAGCGACGGCGAGTCGATGCCGAGCCAGCCGACCTGTCCCGGCGGCAGCTCGTTGCCGTCGGCGTCGAGCACGGCGACCTTCGTGAACCGGTACGGGCGGCCGACGCAGCGGCCGTACCGGTCGGTGCCGGTGGTGTGGGTGATGTGGAACATCGAGTGGCCCATCTCGCTGGAGCCCAGGCCGTCGATGAACACCGAGCCGGGTACCCGGGTCACGCCGCCGCGGGTCACCACGTCCCGGGCGCCGACCGCGACCAGCCGCCGTACGTGCGGCTCGTGCGAGCAGTCGCCGGTGTTGAACCACAGCCGCACCGAGTCCAGGTCGTAGCCGGACAGGTCGAAGCGGGCCAGTTCGGCCCAGGTGACGGAGAAGCCGAACACGCCGTCCGGGCGCCACCGCTGGATCGCGTCGAGCACCCGCTCGCCGCCCTGGTCGGAGAGCAGGAACATCTCCGCCCGGTTGCCGAGCGCCTGGTTGACCATGAGCACCGTGGCGGTGTGCGGGGCGGGCAGCGCGTTGAGGATGCGCGTGGTGCCCTGCGCCTGCGGCATGGACAGCAGGTGGCGGGTGGCGGCGAACAGGCTGGCGTGCGAGTGCAGCACCGCCTTCGGCACGCCGGTGGTGCCGGACGTGTGGGTGATCACGATCGGGTCGTCCGGGTGGTGCCGGTAGTGCGGTGCGGCGTCCGGGTCGCCGGTGCCCGCCTGCGCGGGCTCGCCGAGCAGCGGGGCGCCCAGGTCGTGCCCGGCCAGCGCCTCGGCGTGCGCGGCGTCGGCGAGCACCCCGGCGGCGCGCAGCCGGCGGATGTACTCGGCGGCGATCTCGGGGCGCAGCCTGCCGTTCATCAGCGCCGGGATGGCGCCGAGGCGGGTCAGCGCCAGGAACGACAGCACCATGTCGGCGGCCGTGCCGGCCCAGACCGCCACCGGGTCGCGGGGTTTCACCCCGCGCTCGTGCAGCCAGGCCGCCCGGGCGGCGACCATCCGGTCGACCTGGCCCAGGGTCAGTGGAGTCTCGGCCGGATGGCCGTCGATCTCGGTGTCGAACGTGAGCCCCGGCCCGTCCGGGTCGGCGCCGTGGGCCAGCACCCGGGCGAGCACGTTGCCCGCGCCCAGCTCCGCGTCAGCCGCGAGCGCGCCGCGCAGTCCCTTCGTCCTCATTGACGTGTTCCCTCCCCCAGCAGCACCGCGGTCGCCTCGCCCGGCGTACCGTCCGGTGCCAGTTCGATCAGGATCAGCAACGCCTGTGCGGCGTCGCCGTCGTACAGCAGCAGGTCCGCTTCGGCCTCCCCCTCGGCCCGCGCGTCGCCGGTCGGGCTCAGGCACACCACCGGCCCGTCCAGTCCCCAGCGCGCCGCGACGTGCCCGGCCACGCTGTTCGGCACCGACTGGAAGAAGAACAGCGGCCCGATCCGTCCGCCCGCGTCCACAGTGGCGCGGACGTGCGCCGCCCCGGCGGTGTCGCCACCGGCGCTGACCAGCACGACAGCCGTGCGGTTGCCCGGCGGCAGCGGCCCGTCGGGGTACCGCCGCGCGAGGCACCGCTGCGCCACCGCCGCCACCAGCGGCGCGAACGGCGAGTGCACGAACCCCGCCACCCCCGCCGGCCCCGCGCCCTCGTCCCCCGCCTCGGGCCACCGCGCCTCCGCGAGCACCACGACCCCGCCGTTGCACGATCTTGCGGTTGGTGCCCCCTCGACGGGCGATGTGCCCGTTTCGCCGGGGCCGGAAGCGCAAGATCGCGGGAGGTCGGGGTGGGTGGGCGCGGTCATGAGGTGCTCACCAGGAGGGCCGTGTCGGCGCCGCCGAAGGCGGCGTTGAGGGTCAGGGCGTGTTCGGTGCGCGCGGGGCGGGGGGCGTCACGGATGACGTCCAGCGGGCACTGCGGGTCGGGGCCGAGCCAGCCGGCGGTGACCGGCAGCTTGCCGTGCCGCAGGGCCAGCACGGTGACCAGCAGCTCCAGCAACCCGGACGCCTCCAGCGCGTGCCCGTGCACCGACTTGGTGGAGCTGACCGGCAGCCGCCCGGCGTCCTCGCCGAACACCCGGGTCAGCGCCGCCGCCTCGGAGGCGTCGCTGAACGGGGTGCCGGTGGCGTTGGCGTTGACGTAGCCGATCGCGTCCGGGGACAGCCCGGCCCGGCGCAGCGCCGCCTCGGCCGCCCGGGCCAGCCCGAGCCCGTCCGGGTGCGGCTGGCACGGGTGGTACGCGTCCCCCGCCCGGCCCCACCCGGCCACGCTCGCCAGCGACTCGGCGCCCCGCCGGGCGGCCGCGCCGGCCGACTCCAGCACCACGGCGGCCACCCCGTCGCCCAGCAGCAGGCCCTTGCGACCGACGCTGAACGGGCGTACCGCGCCGTCGGCGGCGAGCGCCCGGCCGGCGTCGAACAGCGCGTACTGGTCCGGTTCGACCAGGTAACCGGCCGCGACCACGACCCGCTCCAGGTCGCCCCGGCGGATCAGCGCCGCCGCGTCGGCGACCGCGCTGCTCGCCGACACGCAGGCGGTGGTGTAGATCCGGGTACGCCCGCGCAGGCCGCACCGCGCGGCCAGGTGACCGGCGAGCGCCGGCACCGTCGGCTCGTCCCACCCCTGCGGTACGGGCAGCGAGTACGGCCCGCCGTGGGTGGCCAGGAACAGCGCCGACTCGGCCCGCCCGGCCCGGTCCAGTCCGGCGGCCCGGGCGGCGGTGTCGATCGCGTCGGTCAGCTCGCCGGCGAGCGTGCCGACGTCCGGCACTGTGGCCGCCACCGTCACCCGGCGGCCGGTGGTGTCGAAACGGCGCACCGGCGCGAACGCCGGGGTGCCGGTGAGCACCCCGGCCAGCAGCGCGTCGGCGCCCCTGCCGAGGGCGCTGAGCGCGTACGTGCCGGTGATCCGTACGGTCTCCCGCTCAGCCATCTGCGGGAGCGGTCAGAGAGCCACGGAACACCGCGAGCGCGTCGTCGACGGTGCGGATGCCGGCCAGTTCGTCGTCGCTCAGGTCCAGCCGGCGGTCGTAGCGCTGCTCGACCATGTGCACCAGCCAGGCCAGCTCCATCGAGCCGAGCCGGTCCGGCACCTGGTCGGCGGGTTTCGCGGTCAGTTCGGCGAGCATGCTCACCAGGTCAGCTCGCCCCAGGTCGGGCTGACCGGACATCAGGACTTGTCGCTGTTCGCGGCCACCCGGTCGGCGACCATCGTGGTGAACTCGCCGACCGTCATCAGCGCCAGCTTCTCCGACTCGTCGTCGGCGAACTTCAGGCCGTAGCGGTCCTCGACGCGGACCGCGAGGTCGGCCAGGGCCAGCGACTCCAGGTCGACGCCGGAGGGGCCGAGCGTGGTGTCGTCGTCGAGCTCCTCCACGTCGTAGTTCATGTCGGCGAGCTGTTCGACGACGAAGGTGCGGACCTCGTCTCGCATGGGTTCAGACCTCTTCTCCGTGTACCGGCTGACGGTGCCCGGTCGGGACACCGTGTGCGTGGGGACCGGCGGGGTCGGGCGCGCGGGTGGCGCGCTGCCCGGCCGGTCCGGGGCGGGATTCGGGGTGTACCGGACGTCCGGCCGGCGTCCGGTGGACGTGCGGCTCGTACAGGGGGCCGGTCACGACGCCGCGTCCCGCAGCGCCGGGACGGACCGGACCAGCTTTCCGGTCGTGGTGCGGGGCATCTGGCCGAGCAGGCGCAGGATGCGGGGACGTTTGAAACCGGCCAGCCGCTCGGCGATCAGCTTGTCGAGCGTCTCCTCGGTCAGCGAGCCGTCGGTCTGGACGTACGCGGTGACGCCGTCGTCCCACACCACCACCGCCGCGACGACGCCGGGCAGCCCGGCGACTGTCGCCTCCACCTCGGTCAGGTCGACCTTCAGGCCGCCCACCGACACCTGCGAGTCCAGCCGGCCCTTGATGGTGACCAGACCGGTGTCCGGGTCGACCACGCCGGCGTCACGGGTGTGCAGCCAGCCGTCGGCCCAGCGGGTCGGGTCGGCCAGTCCGACGTACGGGTTGGCCGGGCAGCTCACCCACAGCTCCCCGTCGCGCTCGCGTACCTCGATGCCGGGGGCGGGCGCGATGGCGGGGCGGTGCCGCCCGTACAGGTCGGTGCCGATGACGCCGACCTCGGTCATCCCGTACATGTTGCCCAGCGGCACCCCGTACCGGTCGGTGAACGCGTTCGCAACGGCCGCGGGCACCAGCTCACCGCCGGTGGTCATGCGCTTGAGCTGGGGCAGCGGCCCGGCGGGTGTGGTGGAGGCGAGCAGCCCGATGTGGAACGGGACGCCGAGCACGGTGGCCGGGGTGTCCTGGGCGGCGACGGCGGCGAGGATCGCGTCGCCGCTGAGCCGCTCCGGCGGGCACAGCTCGACGCCCGCGTGCAGCCCGTAGAGCAGGCCGCCGACCAGGCCGAGCACGTGCACCATGCTGGGCAGCAGGATGATCCGCTCGCCGGGCAGCGCGACGCCGTCGATGCGGGTGTAGCGGTGCACCTCGGCGACCAGGTCGGCGGCGGTGCGGCCGATCACCTTGGACGGTCCGGTGGAGCCGGAGCTGAGCTGGATCACCGCGTGCGGGCTGCCCGCCGGGTGGTCGGAGTACGCGCTGACCCCGGCGGTGACGTCGACGAAGATCCGCAGCGCGCCGCCGCCGGTGCGGACCGGGGCGACCACCACCTGCGGGCTGAGCCGGCGCAGCGCCTGGTCGACCTCGTGGTCGGTGAGCCGGTGGTCGAGCAGCACCGCCTGGGCGCCGGTACGCCAGGTGGCGAGCAGGTACGCCACGTACGCCGGCGAGGGCGGCAGGCGCAGCGCGGCGGCGCCTCCGGCGCGCAGCCCGGCCCCGGCGAGCCGGTCCTGCGCCTCGCCGACGAGCCGGCGCAGCGTGCCCTTGTCGACCGGTTCGGGCAGGCGCAGGCAGACGTCGGTGTCGCGGCCGGTGAACAGGATGTCGTCCACCCAGTCCACCGTCGTCGAGGCGGGATCTTCCGCCACGGGATGTGCAGTCACGACCAGCCACCGTTCCACTGAGGAACTGGGCGGATCCGCCCAGCGGGTACGTCGTTCGGGGTATGGCGGAACCCTACGACGCCTCTGTTCTGCATCGCCAGATGCAAATGGCTAGATCCAAAACAGCGGCTGGGTGGATTGCTCAGGCTCGATCGGACAGGCAGGATCGGGGCCACGCCGGCAAGGTAGTCCGCCGGCCGCCGGATGCTGTGCGCTCGCGGTGACCCGCGCGGACGGCGGGGGCGGCTACGCTCACGGCATGTTCCGCGCGGCCCGGCCCGACGACTTCCCGCAGCTCATCCGCCTCTACCGGCAGCTCAATCCGGACGACCCGCACCTGAGCGACGGCTCCGACGAGCGGGCCTTCGCGCGGATCCTGGCCACCGAGGGGCTGCACCTGTTCGTGCTGGAGGTGGACGGCGCGGTCGTCGCCACCACGTACCTCAACGTGATCCCCAACCTGAGCCGGTCGGCGTCGCCGTACGCGGTCATCGAGAACGTGGTCGTGGACGAGTCGCGGCGCGGCACCGGCCTGGGCAAGCGGATCATGGCCGCCACGCTCCAGGCCGCCTGGGACGCGGGCTGCTACAAGGCGATGCTCATGACCGGGTCGCGCTCGCCCGCGACCCACGCCTTCTACCTGGCCTGCGGGTTCTCCGGCGACGCCAAGACGGCGTACCTGGCCCGCCCGTCGTGACGGTCAGCGGCCGCCCGCCGGAGGGGGCGCGGCGCCGCGCGGCGCCAGCGCGCCCCGTCAGGACCGCACACCGACCGTCCCACCAGGAGGCCGACCGATGACACCCGACCCCCGCACCGTCCACCCACTGCCCGCCTTCGACCGCGTGGTGTTCCTCAAACCACTTGTGACGTCACCGAAGATCGTCGTGGGTGACTACACCTACTACGACGATCCTGACGACGCGATCGGCTTCGAGCACCGCAACGTCCTGTACGCCTATGGACCGGAACGGCTGGTCATCGGGAAGTACTGCGCGATCGCCTCCGGCACCCGGTTCCTGATGGCCGGCGCGGCCCATCCCGGCATGGGCGTTTCCACGTACCCGTTCACCATGTTCGGCGGCGAGTGGGCCGAGCAGACCCTCGACATCGTCACCGCCATGCCGAGCCGCGGCGACACCGTCGTCGGGAACGACGTCTGGTTCGGCTTCGGATCCGTGGTCATGCCGGGCGTGCGGATCGGCGACGGCGCCGTCATCGCGACCGGCGCGGTGGTCACCGCCGACGTGCCGCCCTACACGATCGTCGGCGGCAATCCCGCCCGGCCGATCCGGCAACGCTTCGACGACGCCGACATCGTGCGGCTCCGCCGCGCCGCCTGGTGGGACTGGCCCACCGACCTCGTCACCGCGCACGCCCGCACGATCATGGCCGGCACGCCCGCCGAGATCGCCCGGATCGCCGCCGAGCACGGCGTGGAACAGCCCGGGTGAGACAGCCGGCCGACGACGCGCACCCCGGACGGCCGGGCCGCAGGGAAGGATTCACCGGCGCCGACACCGGGCACAGAGGTGCCGGTGGACACCACCGGTCCGCCCCGAACGAGCGGAGGCGTCATGCGCTGGCTCTACCTGGTCCTGCTCCTCGTGCTGATCCTCGTTCTGGTCGGGTTGCGCGTGTGGCTCCCCCGGCGCGCCTTCCGGGCCGGTCGCTCCCTCCGGCAGCGCATCGACGGACGCGACTGACCGGGCTTCGTCAGCCCTCCCCGGCCGGCGGGGGCGCGGCGCCGCGCAGCACCAGCGCGCTGTTGAACCCGTCGAAGCCGCGCGCCCCGACCAGCGCGATCCGGCTGCGCGGCGGGCGGGGCTGCCGCAGGAACGTCAGCTCGCAACCGGGCGCCGGCTCGTCCGGGCCGGCCGAGGCGGGCAGCATCCCGCGGCGGAACGCCAGCAGCGCGGTGGCCGCGTCCAGCGCCGACCCGCCCTGGTGCGCCCGCCCGGTCAGCGGCTTCTGCGTGGTCACCGGCGGGGTCCGGTCACCGAACACGGTACGCAGCGCCGCCGCCTCGGCCCGGTCGTACGCGGGCACGCCCAGCGCGTCCGGCCAGATGACGTCCACGTCGTGCGGGCGTACCCCGGCGCGCTCCAGCGCCAGCCGCAGCGCGCGGGCGTAGTGGACCGGGTCCGGGCCGGCGGCCGGGTCGGTCGGCGCGGCGTCGTGGGTGGCGGCCCAGCCGGTGATCTCCCCGTAGACGCGGGCACCCCGGGACAGCGCGTGGCCCAGTTCCTCCACCACGAAGACGGCACCGCCCTCGGCCGGCACGTACCCGCTCGCCGTGACGTCGAACGGCCGGTACGCCCGCTCCGGGTCGGACACGTCGCTGAGCAGGCCGGAGCGGAGCTGGCAGGCGAGCGCGTACGGGCTCAGCGGGCACTCGGTCGCCCCGGCGACCACCACGGGGGTGCCCCTGCGGATGGTGCGCACCGCGTGCGCCAGGCTGTCCAGCCCGCCGGCCGACTCGGAGACGGTCACCCCGGACGGTCCCTTGAACTGGTGGCGGATCGACAACTGCCCCACGCTCGCGGCGTAGAACCAGGCGATCGACTGGTACGCCCCGACGGTGCGGCTCGGCCCGCCCCACAGCCGTTGCAGTTCCCGCTGCCCGAACAGGTTGCCGCCCGACGAACTGGCGAGCGTGACCGCCCACTTGTACGGGTCGGGCGACACCTCGGGCAGCCCGGCGTCGGCGAGCGCCAGCCTGGTGGCGGCGAAGCCCAGGTGGGTCCACCTGTCGGTCTGCACCCGCTGCCGGGTGTCGCTGAACCCGGCCGGGTCGAAGCCTTCCACCTCCCCGGCCACCCGGGCCGGGTACCGCTGCGGGTCGAACAGCGTGATCGGCCCGGTGCGCCGGGTGCCGGCGAGCACCGTGTTCCAGTGCGCCTCGGCGCCGATTCCGCTGGGCGCGACCACCCCGATGCCCGTCACCACGGCCCGCGCGGTCACGGTGCCGTCCTTGTTCGCGACTGCGGGGCTCGCAAACCCGGCTCACTCCTCGCGCTCACGGGTGCCGTCCTTGTTCGCGACTGCGGGGCTCGCAAACCCGGCTCACTCCTCGCGCTCATAGTGGCGTCACCGCGAGCCGGCGGAACACCATGGCCGACTGGAAGCCGCCGAAGCCGCTGCCCACCGACAGCGCCACGTCCACCGGCACCTCCCGCGCCTCGTTCGGCACGTAGTCCAGGTCGCACTCCGGGTCTCGGGTGGTCCAGTTCGCGGTGGGCGGGACCACGCCGTACTCGATGGCGAGCGCGCAGGCGGCCATCTCGATCGAGCCGATGGCGCCCAGCGAGTGGCCGACCATCGACTTGATCGAGCTGATCGGCACCCGGTACGCCGCCTCCCCCAGCGCCCGTTTGAACGCGGCCGTCTCGTGCCTGTCGTTCTGCCGGGTGCCGGAGCCGTGCGCGCTGACGTACGACACGGCCGACGGTGCGAGCCGGGCCTGCCGCAGCGCGTCGCTGATGGCCACCGCCATCTCCGCGCCGTCGGGGCGCAGGCCGGTCATGTGGAAGCCGTTGCTGCGGCCGGCGTACCCGGCGACCTCGCAGTAGACGTGCGCGCCCCGGCGGCGGGCGTGCTCGGCCTCCTCCAGCACCAGCACCGCCGCGCCCTCGGCGAGGACGAACCCGTGCCGGTCGGCGTCGAACGGCCGGGAGGCGTGCTCCGGGTCGTCGTTGTCCGGGCTGGTCGCGCCGATCGCGTCGAACGAGGCGACGGTGACCGGGGAGATCGGCGAGTCGGCGGCACCGGCGAGCACCACGTCGGCCTCGCCGTCGGCGACGAGCTGGTGGGCGTACCCGATGGCGTCGATGCCGGAGGTGCAGCCGGTGGAGATCACCTGCGCCGGGCCGTGCAGTCCGTGCCGGCAGGCCACGTCGGCGGCCAGGCTGCTGGGCACCAGCGCCTGGTAGAGGTACGGCCCGCCGAGCGCGTGGTCGACCAGCCAGTGCCGGCCGGAGTCGCTGACCCGCACGTACTCCTGCTCCAGGGCCATGGTCCCGCCGACGGCGGTGCCGAGCACCACCCCGGCGCGTTCCCGCTGCGCGTCGGTGAGGGCCAGGCCGCTGTCCGCGAGCGCCTCGGCGGAGCAGGCGAGCGCGAACTGCACGTACCGGTCGGCGCGCTGCCGTTCGGCGAGCGTGATCCCGGCGGCGTCCGGGTCGAAGTCGCACTCGGCGGCGATCTGCGACCGGAACGGCGACGGGTCGAAGAAGCTGATCCGCCGGGTGGCGGTGCGGCCCTCGGTGATCGTCTTCCAGAAGCGGTCCCGGGTGGCGCCGCCGGGTGCGACGACGCCGATGCCGGTGACCACTGTGCGCCGGCCGGTCACGACGGCTCCCGTGGCGGCGGTGCCGCGCTCTCGGTGTCGACGTGGCCGAGTTCCGGGCGCGGGGCGAGCGGTCCGAGGTGGAACACCACCTCGGCGGGCTCGTCGCCGGTGTTGCGCAGCCGGTGCCGGACGTCCTTGGGCACGTAGAGCGCCTCCCCGGCGGCGACCGGCACCGGCGCGTCGTCCAGGTCGACGGTGATCGCGCCGCGCGCGACGTAGAGGAACTCCTCGCTGTACGGGTGGTAGTGCTCGGCGATCCGCTCCCCCGGCGCGAGGGTGGCGACACCCATGAATCCCGAGGTGCTGCCGACCGTCTTCGGGCCGAGCAACACCCGCAGCTCCCCGCCGCGGCGGCGGTCGGCGGGTACGTCGTGGACGGAGACCCGGGCGGTGGTGGTGTCGGTCATCGCGCGCCTCCCGCGTGTGCCCGCTCGATCTTCTCCTTGATCACGGCGAGCTGGATCGTGCTGTTGGTGTTGATCCGGTCGGTCATACCGGCGTTGTCGACGGGTGCGTCGGGCTTCATCGCGAAGTCCTGCGTCCAGGTCATCCGGGTGCCGCCGGGCGTCTCGTCGTAGCGCCAGTGGATGCGCATGTACTCGAACGGGCCGGTCTCGACGCGCCGGGCGTGCACCTCGCGGGTGGCCGGGTCGGCGGTGCGTTCGCTGACCCAGCTCCACGACACGCCGTTGGCGTCGGGATGCATGGTGAGCCGGAAGCGCACGGTGTCGCCGTCGCGGTGCAGGATCTCCGCCGTCGCGTACTCGGTGAACAGCTCCGGCCACCGGGCCACGTCGTTGGTGATCTCCCAGACCAGCGGCAGCGGCGCGGCGATCTCCACGGCGTTCTCGGTGTGCCCGGGCGGGTCCGCCTTGCGGGCCACCAGGTCGGCGACCCCGGCGATGCTGAGCTGCCCGGCCTGTTCGGGGATCTTCACCCGCCACCTGTCGGCCACCACCGCTGACAGTTCGAGCAGCGCCAGCGAGTCCATACCCAGTTCCTCCAGGCTCGCGGCGGGCGCGCCGGCGGCGGCGTCCGGGTCCAGGCCGCAGTGCGTGACCAGGATGTCGGTGATCTCGCGGGCGAGCGGGCGGTCGGGGGCGACGGTCATCGGTTCCTCCAGGTGGTCGGGCCGGCGGCGGGCACGGCGCTGACGGGGGTACGGTCGCCCGGCTCGGCGCGCGGGTCGGGCACGACGGCCCGTGCCGGGGGCGCCTCGGCCGCGTCGCCGGCGGGCGGGGCGTCGCAGGCGGGCGGGGCGAGCAGGCGTTCCACCAGGGCGGTGGTGTGCCGGGCGGCGCGGAACGCCGGGTCGCGCAGCACCCGCCGGGCGAACGGGATGGTGGTACGCACACCGGGACCGGCCACGTCGAACTCGGCCAGCGCCCGGTCGAGCCGGTCCAGCGCGGCGTCCCGGTCCGGCGCCCACACCGCCACCTTCGCCAGCAGCGAGTCGTAGTGCGGGCTGACCAGGTAGCCGACATATCCGTGGGTGTCGACCCGGGTGAACGGTCCGCCCGGCGGCCGGAACCGGTCCAGCCGGCCCGGTGCGGGCGCGAAGTCGCGGTCCGGATCCTCCACGTTGACCCGGCATTCGATCGCCACGCCGTCCAGGCGGACGTCGGACTGGCGCAGCCGCAGGGGGGTGCCGAACGCCACGTGCAGCTGTTCCTGCACGAGGTCGATGCCGCTGACCATCTCGGTGACCGGGTGTTCCACCTGGATCCGGCAGTTGATCTCCAGGAAGTGGCAGCGTTCGGCCTCGTCGACCAGGAACTCCACGGTCCCGGCGCCGGTGAAGCCGACCGACAGCGCACCACGCAGCGCCACCTCGGCGACGGTGTCCAGGGTGGCCTGCCGCAGCGCGGGCGCGGGCGCCTCCTCGATCAGCTTCTGGTGCCGGCGCTGCACCGAGCAGTCCCGGGTGCCCAGGTGCACGCCGTTGCCGTGTCCGTCGCAGAGCACCTGCACCTCGACGTGACGGGCGTCGGCGAGGTACCGCTCGACGTACACCCGGTCGTCGCCGAACGCGACCTGCGCGGCGGCGCGGGTCCGGGCGTACGCGCGGGGCAGCTCGGCGGCCGAGCGCACCACTGTCATGCCGCGACCGCCACCGCCCGCCGCGGCCTTCACGATGACCGGGTAGCCCACCTCGGCGGCCACCTCCTGCGCCTCGGCGGCGGTGGGCAGCGTCCGGACGCTGCCCGGCGGCAGCGGCAGTCCGGCGTTGCTCATCAGCGCCCGCGCCGTCGACTTGTCCGCCAGCGCCGCCATCACCTGCGGCGGCGGGCCGACGAACACCAGCCCGTTCTCGGCGCAGATCTCGGCGAAGTCGGCGTCCTCGGACAGGAAGCCGTAGCCGGGATGGACCGCCTGCGCGCCGGTCTGCCGGGCGGCCTCCACGATCGCGGCGGCGTTGAGGTAGCTGCGGCGGCTGGCCGCCGGGCCGATCCGTACCGCCTCGTCGGCGAGCCGTACCGGCAGCGAGTCGGCGTCGGCGCTGGAGTGCACCACCACCGTGCGCACGCCGAGCTCCCGGCAGGCGCGCAGCACCCGCAGCGCGATCTCGCCGCGGTTGGCGATCAGCACCTTGTCGAACATCAGGAGTCCTGTCCGGTGACCGGTTCCAGGGCGATCAGCGGCTGGTCGTACTCGACGGGCTTGCCGTCCTCGACGAGCACCTCGACCACCCGTCCGGCCTGGCCGGCGGTCACCTCGTTCATCAGCTTCATGGCCTCGACGATGCCGACCACCTGGCCCGGGCGGACCAGGTCGCCGATCGCGACGAACGGCATCGCCCCCGGCTCGGGCGCGCGGTAGAACGTGCCGACCACGGGTGAGCGCACCGCCGGCCGGTCGGTCGCGGGCGCGGCACGCGCGGCGGGTTCAGCGGCCCGCGCGGCGAGCACCTCGGCCGGTTCGGCGGCCCGCTGCGCCGGCGGCGCCGGGTCGTGCCACTCGACCTCCAGCACCGACTCGCCGCTGCGCAGCCGCACCCGGCGTACCGGCCCGGCCAGGTCGGCGACGAGCTTGCGGGCCTGCCGGCGCAGCCCGTCCAGCACCTGCTCGGCCTCGGCGTCGGCCATCACGCCACCTCCGCCCGGCCGCCCGCGGGCGCGGCCGGGGACGGGCCGGTGGCGGCCGAGCGGGCCGCACCGAAGCGGCGGAAGCGCTGCCTGCGGCGGCGGACCAGGGTGGCCGGGGGCACGGTGAGCAGCGGCGCGAGATTCGCCGCGACCGCCCGGCGCAGCAGTTCGGCAGCGCCGCCCGGGTCGGCGTGGGCTGCCGGGCGCGGCTCCGGCACCAGCTCGTCGACCACGCCGAGGCGGCACAGGTCGGCGCCGGTGAGCCGCAGCGCGCGGGCCGCCTGCGGGGCGGCCGAGCTGTCCGGCCAGAGGATCGCCGCGCAGCCCTCCGGGCTGATCACCGAGTAGACGGCCTGCTCCAGCATGAGCACCCGGTCGGCGACCGCGAGCGCGAGCGCGCCGCCGCTGCCGCCCTCCCCGGTGACCACCGCCACCACCGGCGTGGGCAGCACGGTGAGCGCGAGGATGTTCTCCGCGATCGCCGCCGCCTGACCCTGCTGCTCGGCGCCCACCCCCGGGTCCGCACCGGGCGTGTCCACGAGCGTCACCACCGGCAGCCGCAGCCGCGCAGCGAGACGCATCAACCGCAGCGCCTTGCGGTGCCCGGCCGGACTGGCCATGCCGAAGTTGCGGGTCACCAGTTCGGCGGTGGTGTGTCCCTTCTGGTGGCCGATCACCATCACCGGCCGTCCGTCAAGGCGGGCGACGCCGCCGACGACCGCCGGGCAGTCCGCGCCGAGCCGGTCGCCGTGCAGCTCCACGAACCCGTCGAACGCCGTCTCCAGATAGTCCAGTGTGGTCGGCCGGCCCGGGTGCCGCGCCGTGCGTACCGTCTCCCAGGGGTCGCGGTCCGGGCGCGTCGTCGCGGTCGGCGCGGTGGCCGGCGGGCGCGGGGCGGGCGGGGTCTCCGGCGCGCGGCGGCCCGCCTCGGCGGCGGCGAGCAGCGCGGCGAGCCGGCCCCGCAGCGCGTGCCGGGGCACCACCATGTCCACCTGGCCGTGCCGCAGCAAGTACTCCGCGGTCTGGAAGCCCTCCGGCAGCGTGGCACCGGTGACCTGACGGATCACCCGCGGGCCGGCGAAGCCCAGCCGGGCGCCGCTCTCGGCCAGCACCAGGTCGGTGTTGGTGGCGAAGGAGGCGGCCACCCCGCCGTACGTGGGGTCGGTGACCACACTGACCGTGAGCAGACCCGCCTCCCGCATCCCGGCGAGAGCCTGGCTGACGGTGGCCATCTGCATCAGCGACAGCGCGCCCTCCTGCATCCGCGCGCCGCCGGACGCGGTCACCAGCACCAGCGGGATGCCGTCGGCGAGCGCCCGCTCGGCGGTCCGGGTGATCAGCTCACCGACCGCGCAGCCGAGGCTGCCGCCGAGGAAGCGGAAGTCCATCACCGCCAGCGCCACCGGGTGCCCGCCCAGCCGGGCGGTGCCGCAGAGCACCGCCTCGTCCAGGCCGGTCGCCGCGCGGGCCGCGCCGAGCCGGTGCGGGTACGGCAGCTCGTCGACGAACTCGATCGGGTCGACGCGTACCGCCCGGTCGGGCAGTGGGACGAACGAGTCCGGGTCGGCCAGTTGCGCCACCCGGTCCGGCGCGTCCAGCCGGGCATGCGACCCGCACTCGGGGCAGACGTCCAGGTTGCGGCGCAGCCGCTTGCGGTAGAGCAGCGACGCGCATCCGTCGCACCTCGACCAGAGCTGCTCGTCGCGCGGGGCGGTCGTGGTCACCGTGGCCGCCCGGCGGTGTCGTGGGCCGGCGCGTCGTAGCGGTAGAAGCAGTGCGCCATCGCGTCGCGCGGCGATCGCCAGGTCGGCAGGTACGGCGAGATGTACGGCCGCAGCCGCTCGCTGATCCGGACGAACTCCGGATGCCCGCGGTTGTCCTCCACCGCGCCCTGCGCAGGCGTCTCCGTCTCCAGCAGATGGACATAGAGGTCGTGCAGCCGGTACAGCGAGCGGTGCCGGACCCCGACCAGGCCGGGCAGCTCGGTCGCGTCGGACTCGGCGAAGATCTCGGCCACCCGGTCCTCGGCCGTCGGCACCACCTTGGCGACGATGAGCGAACGGTCCATTCGCGCCTCCTGCACGTCCCGGTGCGCGGCGAACCGGTCGCGCCGCACGGATCACCACACGGTCGCCCCGGCGGCGTCTACCGGGCGTCAACCGGGCCCCATCGCGCCACGAACATGGTGACGCTGCGTTGACGCAAGCTGTGCGCGAGCTATGGGAAGATCACTTTCCGGTTTCCGGTTGGCGACACTTCTTCGCAGATCACAGGCGTATTACCGAGCCCACTACGGACAGTCAGGTGACCGACCGACCGTTGACTGAGAGTAACAGGCATTGATATTCTGCGTCTCGGTCAGCCCGGCCACGGTGCAGCTCCGGCCGTGGCGGAGGCGTTCCGACACCGGCGTCGCGGGCGGCGGTCCGGGCAACGCGAAACAGTCGGGACGAAGGTTCCGGTGCTGGGGGGTGCGCCGTGTCGGGTGGGGCGAGGATGCCGACGGCGGGCGAACCCGCCCCACGGGTGTCACTGCACCTGCTCGGCGGTTTCCAGCTGCTGCACGACGACACGCCCGTGGTCGTACCCCGGGGGTTGCAGCGCGTCATCGCGCTGATCGGCCTGCGCCCGGCCGCGACCCGCAGCCACCTCGCCGGGCTGCTGTGGCCCGAGACGCCGGAGGAGCGGGCGTTGTCGTCGCTGCGGACCGCGCTGTGGCGGCTGCGGCAGGATCCGTGCTGTCCGCTGCGCACCGACGGCGACACCGTCCGGCTCGGACCGACCGTCCGCCTCGACGTGGACGACCTGGTGGAGACCGCCGCGCTGGTCCGCGAGGGCGCCGTCCCGCGCGGCGCCGCCGGCGCCGGCCGTCACGACCTGCTCCCCGGCTGGTACGACGACTGGGTGCTGCTGGAACGCGAACGGCTGCGCCAGCTGCGCCTGCACATGCTCGAGGAACTCGCCGGCAACCACCTCACCGCCGGGCGGCACGGCGAGGCGCTGGAGGCGGCGCTGGAGGCGATGGCAGCCGAACCGCTGCGGGAGACCCCGCACCGCCTGGTGGTCCGCATCCACCTGGCCGAGGGCAACGCGTTCGAGGCGGTCCACTCCTTCTACGTCTACCGGGATCTGCTCCTGCGCGAACTGCGCCTGGAACCGTCCCCGGCGATGACCGCGCTGCTCGACGACACCCTCGCGCCGATCCGGCGGGCCAGCCGGCCGGACCCGCCACCACGCCGCGCGGCCCGGACCGCCAAACCGGCGCCGCGCGCCCCCGCCGCTCCGTCGCCACCACCATCAATGCCCCGGAGGACGCGGTGACGGCGAGGTGACAGCGCGACCGGCACGGTGAGGCCAGCACCGCGGCGGCGAGAGGGGTCACGATGAGTCGACTGTTGGTGGTCAGCCGGATCGTGCCGGGCGCACAGGGGCGGGTGGCGCAGATCTTCGCCGAGTCCGACGCCACCGAACTGCCCCACCTCACCGGCGTCCGGCACCGGTCGCTGTACTACCTGCACGACCTGTGCGTCCATCTGATGGAGACCGTCGACGTCGCCCCCGGGCTCACCGCGGAACTGCGCGACAACCCGCTCTACGAGCAGGTGAACAAGCGGCTCTCCGCGCACACCTCCCCGTACCTGCCGACCTGGCACTCCCCTCGCGACGCCGTGGCCGGCTGCTTCTACAGCTGGGACGCCGCCGGCTCACCTGCGCCCGACCGGATCCACTGACCGGCCACGGGCGACGGACGGGGCGCCCCGGAACCACGCACGGCACCCAGGTTCCGGGGCGTCTCCCTGCCCTGCCACGCCGCTCGGCCCCGGCTTCCGGCACACGCTCGGTCATCCTCCGGACACCGGCCGACACCGCCGGTCCCGCCGCCGCGGTCCGGCCCCGGGCTGCCTGTCGTGCGCCGCGCGCGTGTGCGAAGCTGCCCCGAGTCTTTCGCCACCGTTGTGCACGTACATACAAGGAGGTTGGCCATGCCGTCGAGCTTCGGGCAGTGGCTGTTCGTGATACTGGCCCTGCTCATCGGATTCGCTGCCGGCTGGGTGGTCGTCGGCCGCCGTCGGTCCGGCGCCCCGGCGACGCCCACGGTGGAGACCGCACCCGAGGTGACCGCCACCGTCGACGAGCCGCGCCCGGTCGCGGTGGTCGACGAGCCCGCGGCGGCCGCCACGGTGGCCGAGCAGCCCGCACCCACCGAGACAGCGGCCGCCGAACCGGCCGTCGCCACCGCCGCCCGTACCGCCGACCAGCCGGAGACGTCGCCGACCACCGAGGCCGAGCCGGTCACCGGTGCCGCCGACCGTCGCGTGGACGAGCCGGTGACGGCCGCCGTTGTGGACGAGCCCGCCGCCACCAGCTCGACCTCCGCCGATGTGGACGAGCCGGTCGCTGCTCCGGCGCTCGTCGCCGAGTCGGAGCCCCTCGCGGTGGAGCCGGAGCGGGCACCCGTCGCCGTGCCGGGTCAGTCGGCGCCCACCGACGAGCCGGAGGCTCCGGCGACGACGTCGGCCGCTGGTCCGGCCACGGCGGAGGCAGCGCCGTCGCCGGTCGAGACGGCCGAGCAGGTGGAGACGGCCGAGCAGGTCGCGCCGGCCGAGCAGGTGGAGACGGCCGAGCAGGTCGCGCCGGCCGCGACCGCCGAGCCCGTCACGACGGCCGAGCCGGTCGCCGCCGCGCCGGCCGTGGTACCCGCGCCGCGGGCCTCGGCCGAGAACGACGTGCCGGCGGACGCGGCCGGGGACACGGCGGACGACTTCCGGCGGATCCAGGGCATCGGGCCGAAGATGGCCGCCGCGCTCCAGGACGCCGGGATCCGCACCTACCGGCAGCTCGCCGAGCTGGACGAGGCCGCGCTGCGGCAGACCGTGAAGGCCGCCGGGCTGCGCGCCGCACCCGGGCTGGCCACCTGGCCGCAGCAGGCCAAGGTGCTGGCGGGTGCCCTCGCCGACGCCGAGCGGGTGCTCCCGGCCGGCGCCGAGTAGACACTCCTCCACATTCCAGGCCGGTGGTGACGATGGTCGCCACCGGCCCGGTGCCTTTCCCGCCCCGTCACCTCCCCGAACCGGCGCCCGCCCCGCCAGTACGCCGAGGTGGTGACATCAGCACCCCGCCAACCCCGCCACAACCCCGAACCGGCGGTCGCTCCACCTGCACGAGCACCCGACGTGGTGACATCGCCACCCCGTCACCCCCGCCCGGCCGGTATGCCGGAAAAGTGACCGCGTGCGGGCGGGCATGGCTACGGTCGGTGAGGGGCCGGGACGGCCCGACGCGCGTACCGCCACCCGCAGGAGCATCTCGTGCCCACCGCAGCGCCGGAGCCCGCCGGCCGGCGACCGCCGGTTCGCGATCCGGAGGCGCCGCGCCGGGTCACGCTGCTGGAACTCTTCTTCGACCTGGTCTACGTGGTCGCGCTCGCGTTGATCTCACGCAACCTGGTCGGGTCGGTGACCTGGGAACGGGCGGCCGAGTCGCTGGTCATGCTGATGGCGCTCTGGTGGACCTGGGCGATCACCACGCTGGTCACCGATGTCTACGATCCCCGGCGCACCGAGATCAAGCTGCTGATCGTGGCGGTGATGTTCGGCGCGCTGCTGATGACCACCGCCATCCCGGAAGCGTTCGGCTCCCGGGGGCTGGTGTTCGCCGGCACGTACGTGACGATCCATCTCGGACGCGGGTTGTTCCTGATGCCCACCGTGCGCCGGGACGCGCAGACGAACCGCCGGGCCCTGCGCATCTTCGTCTGGTTCGCCGTGTCGGCCGTACCGTGGCTGGTCGGCGCGCTGGCCGCGCACGGCACCGCCCGGTTGTGGTTCTGGGCCGGCGCCCTGGCCATCGACTATCTGGGGTTCCGGCTGGCGTATCCGGTGCCCGGGCTGGGCGCGGTGCCCGACGCCCAGCGCAGGGTCACCGCCGAGCATCTGTCCGAGCGGTACCAGCAGTTCTTCATCATCGCGCTCGGCGACGCCGTGCTGGTCGCCGGAACCGTGTTCAGCCTGCACCACTCCGAGGCGGAGAACCTGGCCGCCTTCACCGTCGCGTTCGCCACCACGCTGCTGCTCTGGCGCATCTACGTGCACAAGTCCGGTGAGCTGCTGCCGGACGCCATCGCCCGGGCGGCTCAGCCGAGCCGGTTCCTCAACACCGCCCCGTACACCCATCTGCTGATGGTGGCCGGGGTGGTGACCGCCGCGGCGGGTTTCGACTTGGTTCTGCTGGAGCCGACCGGCCACACGCCGCCGGCCTGGCTGGCGGTGATCCTCGGCGGGCCGGCGCTGTTCCTGATCGGCCGGGGCGCCTTCGAGTACGAGGTGTTCAGCCGGGTGTCGCCATCGCGGCCCGGCGGGGTGCTGGCGCTGCTCACGATCGCCCCGGCCGGGTTGTTCCTCGCGCCGGTCTACGCCTCCGCCGGGGCGATGCTGGTGCTGGCCGGGGTAGCGTGCGCCGACTACCGCCGCAGCCGCGGCCGTCCGCCGGAGGAGCCGATGCCACCGCACTGACGTAATCGGAATCGGCCGTGCCGGCGTCGCTGTGTCGTTTGGCGGATCACCCGCACGGGGTACATGGCCTCCACCTCGAATCCACCACGACCCCAGTGGAGGCAACTGATGCGCGGCACCTCGATAGTCGGCGTCCTGGTCGTCATCTGGCTCATCATCGGCGCCATCGCCGCCGGTCAGCGCGGCTACTACGGCAACGACGAAACCAACTGTGCGGAGGCGGGCACGATCCTGGTCACCATCGTGGCCGGACCGCTGAACTACATCGGCGCCAACCCGAAGGTGGACTGCAAGCTCCCCGAACCGTCGAAGTAGGCGGCCACCCCCGTACTTCCGGCCCGCGCCCGCCCGGCGAGCGCGGGCCGTTCCGTGTCCGCGGCGCGGAGCGTCACCACCTCTACGGCATCCTAGGAGGCTGGGTTCCGTGGGGTTTGCCCGCCGGAGCGGTGGGAACGGCAGCGGTTCGCCGACGACGGAACGGAGACCCGGGCATGCGGATCGGCTACAAGCTCGCCTCGGAGGCGTTCGGGCCCCAGGAACTCATCCGGCAGGCGGTCCGGGCCGAGGAGGCCGGGTTCGACTTCGTCGAGATGAGCGACCACTACCATCCCTGGCTGGAGGTGCAGGGTCACTCCTGCTTCACCTGGAGCGCGCTCGGCGCGATCGCCGCCCGCACCACCACCCTCGGCCTCGCCACCGGCGTCACCTGCCCGTCGGTCCGCTACCACCCGGCGATCGTCGCGCAGGCCGCCGCCACCATGGCGCTGATCTCCGACGGGCGGTTCACGCTCGGGGTGGGCGCCGGAGAGCGGCTCAACGAGCACGTCGTCGGGCAGGGGTTCCCCAGTGTCCGGGGGCGGCACGAGCGGCTGCGCGAGGCGTTGGAGATCATCCGGCTGCTCTGGCAGGGCGGCTACCGCTCGTACGACGGCCGGCACCTGCACCTGGAGGACGCCCGGATCTGGGACCTGCCCGAGCAGCCGCCGGTCATCGCCGTGGCCGCGAGCGGCCGGGAGTCGGCCGGTCTCGCGGCTGAGCTGGGCACCGGCCTGTTCGCCACCGAGCCGAAGGCGTCGATCGTCGACCAGTACCGCAACGCCGGCGGTCAGGGCCCGCGCTACGCCGAGGTTCCGATGGCCTGGGCCACCGACGAGGAGACGGCGGTACGCGCGGCCCGGGAGACCAGCCGCTGGGCGATCACCGGCTGGAAGGTGATGAGCGAACTGCCGAACCCGGTGAACTTCGACGCCGCCACCGCCTGGGTCGAGGACCACCACATCCGGCAGCAGTTCTCCGTCGGCCCGGACGCCGCGCCGCACGTGGAGAAGGCGCGGACGTACGTCGAGGCCGGCTTCGACCACATCGTGCTCCAGAACGCCGGGCCGGACCCGGACGGCTTCCTGGACTTCTGCGCCCGCGACCTGCTCGCCCGCGTCCGCGCGCTCGGCTAGTCCGCGCGCCCGGCCGGTCCACGCGCCCGGCCGGACCTGCGCTCAGCCGCCCACATGGATACCGGGGCGGCGGGTCGGGTCCGGCTCGGACTTGCGGATGATCTCCCGCACCACGGGCGGGGTGTCGCCCCGGCCGAGGATGAGGTAGCGCAGCAGGTGCGCGATCGGGTTCCCCTCCGACCACTCGAAGTGGCAGTGCGGGCGCACACCCGTCGCGTCGCGCAACGCCAGCAGGATCGCGGCTATCGCGTTCGGCGCGGCCGAACTGCTCGCGCGCAGGATCCGGTAGCCGCCGGACTCCACCCCGTGCACCCGCAGCACCTGGCTGAACTGGGACGGGTCGCTCACGTCGATCTCCAGGAAGAGCACGTCGGCGGCGCCCGGCACCGGGTTCATCGACCGTTGCGCCCGTTCCTTGACCCGGTACTCCTTGACCGACCCGCGCTGCCGTTTGTTGGCGATCAGGTGCAGCCGCCCGTCCCGGGAGACTGACTCGTCGACGAAGCGGCGGGCCGCCTCGTCGAACTCGATCCGCTCGGCCCGAAGCTCGGTGGTCCGGGTGACCCGGGAGATCAGCGACACCGCGATGATCCCGGCGATGAAGAACCCGGAGATGGTGATGCCGTCCGGCTTCTCCACCACGTTCTCCACCAGCGCGTACAGCAGCACGGCGGTGAGCACCGCGAACCCGGCAGCGGCGGCGCGGCTGCGGGCGCGCAGCACGGCGATGGTCACCGCTATCGCGGCGGAGACCATCATCGCGAGGATGCCCGTGGCGTACGCCCCGGCCTGAGCGTTCACGTCGGCGGAGAAGGCGATCGTGATGGCGATGCTGATCGCGGTGTAGACCAGCACCACCGGGCGCACCGCCCGCCCCCACTCCGGCGCCATGCCGTACGACGGCAGGTAGCGGGGCACGATGTTGATCAGCCCGGCCATCGCCGACGCGCCCGCGAACCAGAGGATCAGGATGCTGCTGATGTCGTAGACGGTGCCGAACGCCTCGCCGAGGTGCTCGTGGGCGAGGAACGCCAGTGCCCGGCCGTCCGCCGGCCCGCCGGGGTCGAACGCCTCGGGCGGGATCAGCACGGTGGTGACGAACGTGGTGGCGATCAGGTAGACCGACATGATCAACGCGGCGGCGGTGAGCAGCCGGCGGGTGTTGCGGATCCGGGCGTCCAGCCGCCGTTGCGCGTCCTCGCCCTCGCCGCGCACCAGCGGCATCATGCTCACCCCGGTCTCGAACCCGGACAGGCCGAGCACCAGCAGCGGGAACGCGAGCACGCTCGTGGCCACGACGTCGCCGGGCCCGCCGGTGTCGGCCAGCCGGCCGGTCCAGCCCCCGAGCAGGCCCGGGTCGGCGACGACCTCGGCCACGCCGACGACCACCACCACCGCGTTCAACGCCAGGAACACCGCCACCAGCGGGATGGCGACCTGCACGGCCTCGCTGAACCCGAGCAGGAACACGAAGCCGAGCACGAGCAGCAGCGCCACGGTGACCACCACCGCCGCCGTGTCGCCGTGCGGGAACGACGCGGGCAGGACCGGGTTCTCCAGCAGGTGCACGCTGGCGTCGGCGGCGGAGAGCGTGATCGTGATGATCCACGAGGTGGCGACGAAGCCGAGCAGCACCAGCACGAAGACCTTGCCGCGCCAGAACGGCAGCAGCCGCTCCAGCATGGCCACCGAGCCCTGCCCGTGCGGGCTCTCCCGGGCCACCCGGCGGTACATCGGCAGCATCCCGAGCAGCGTCAGCGCCACGATCAGCAGCGTGGCCAGCGGGCTGAGCGCGCCGGCCGCCACGGCGGCGATGCCGGGCAGGTAGGACAGCGTGGAGAAGTAGTCGACGCCGGTCAGGCACATCACCTGCCACCACGGGTGGGACCGGGTCTGGTGCTCGCGGACCTCCGGGCCGACCGGCTCGACCCGGTGCGCGAACAACCACCGGTGCAGCCGGCCCGCCGGCGGCCTCGGCCGCGCCGGGGCCGCCACCCGTTCCGGCAGCTCCGGCACGGCACGGCCGGACCGCTCGGCGTGATCGCCGTGCCGACCGGCCCGGGCCGCCGCGGCCGCGCGCGCCTCCCGGCGCCGCTCCCGCGTGCGCCTGGGCTGTTCCGGCTCCCCCGCCTGCCCCATCTGCTCCCCTTCGTCCCTGTGAAGACGGTAGGGGTTGTCCCCGCCTCGACCCGGCCGAACCGGTCAAAGATCCGGTCTGCGGGCCAGCGCGTCGCGCACCGCCGCCGGGTCGGCCACCGTCACGGTGACCGCCGGATGCCGCGGCCAGGGGCCGGGGGCCAGCACCGGCACCGGCTCGGCGAAACGCAGGCAGAGCCCACCGGCCACGCTGGTACCGAAGGTCACCCCGCCGTCGGCCAGCGACAGGTGCGGGCCGATCGCCCGCCACCAGCGGTACGGCCCGCTCAGCTCGACACCGGTCACGTTGCCCGGCGTGGTACGCAGCAGCCACGGCCCGAACCGGACGACGAGCGCTTCCGGGCCCCAGCCGAGCCAGGCCGTGGCGGGCCGTACCCCGAGCAGCGCCAGCGGCAGCCGGAACGCCGGGTCGAAGCGGAACGGGAAGCGGCGGACCGGGCCCGGCGGGAGGGCTCCGGGGCCGGCCGGTTCGTCTCGCGGCACGGCGACGACGTACCCGGTGCGGCGGGCTCGACACCCGCGGGCGGCGTTCCCGCGTCCCGCGCCCGGACGGCGGGACGCGGGAACCCCCCGTCCCGGCTACTGCAGGAACGCCCCGAGGGGCGACAGCAGCAGCCGGCCGAGCAGCGCGGCGTTGTCGTCCAGCCGCGTCCGCTCACACTCACGGGCGTCCGGGTCGTGCCGGCAGTGCCAGATCTTCTGCGCGTTGCGCCAGGCCACGTTCCGGGTGTACTCCACCAGTTCGCCCTGGTACCAGTCGTCGATGTCGCCGTTGACCATGTCGATCATGAGTTGCCAGTTGTCCAGGTAGCCGCGGCGCAGCTCCGGGATCCGCTCGGCGAAGATCTTGTTGATCTCCAGGTAGTCGCGGTGCTGGTCGCTGCCGTCGATCGGCTCGGACTCCAGGCTGTCGAACGTGGTCACCAGCGCGAACGGCAGGTCGTAGTTGATGTGCGCGTTGACGCCCGCGGCGGCCGACGGCAGCGGCCGGGCGTCCGGGCCACGCATCCGCTTGAACAGGCACGACCACGCCTTCGGGGTGCTCGGGCTGGAGTCGGTCCAGAACCGCAGCGCCTCGAAGTAGCGGGCCGCGAACTCCACGTCCAGCCGTGCCAGGAACGCCGGGTCGCAGAACCGGTCGTCGTACAGGCCGTCGAGCACGGTGCTGGTGATGACCAGGTAGAGCTTGTTGAAGTCGGCGAGCGGGCAGCTCTCCTCCAGCGGCGGTAGCCGCACCAGCAGATCCTGCAACTTGGTCAGATGGTCCACGACCGCCGGCACGTCGGCGGGGTGGTCGGCGAGCAACCCGACGATGTCCTGGTGCACAGGACCCCAGACCGGTTCGGTCATCTCTCCTCCACAACGGCCGGCGCCCACGACGCCACCACCGGCGTTCCGCGGGACAGCCTGCCAGCCGCCGTCCACATCGCGGATCCGTCGAACGACGTATTGCCGGCGTACGCCTACGCCGCGCCGTTGCGCAGGAAGATGGCGCTGGCCTGGACCCGGGTGCGTACCTGGAGCTTGTCGAAGATGTGCGAGACGTGGACGCCGATGGTCCGCTCGCTGATGAACAGCCGCTGGCCGATCTCCCGGTTGGTCAGCCCCTCGGCAACGGCGGCGAGCACCTCCCGCTCCCGCGCGGTGAGCGTCGCCAGCT
This sequence comes from Micromonospora sp. WMMB482, assembly GCF_019038635.1. Taxonomy (NCBI): domain Bacteria; kingdom Bacillati; phylum Actinomycetota; class Actinomycetes; order Micromonosporales; family Micromonosporaceae; genus Micromonospora; species Micromonospora sp. WMMB482. The sequence goes on from NZ_JAHOPD010000020.1 coordinate 5,937,208, forward strand.
CGTCCACCGCCGGCCCGGCGGGCGCCGCCGCCCGCTGCCGGGGCACCGGCGTGGGGTCCGGCGCGGCGTCCATGGTCACCCGGGCCCGCGAGGCGACGGTACGGATCTCCGCGGTCAGCGGCACCGCGCCGAGCGACTGGGCCATCGCGTACGCCCGGTGCAGCAGCTTGCCGGCGGTGGCGACCCGGCTGCGGCGGGACAGCAGCGCCTCGGCCTGCCGCAACCGCGAGTACGCGGCCGGATAGGGGTGGTTGCGCCGGTCCCACTCGAGCGCGGAGCGTTCCCACAGCGCGGGGTCGCCCCGGCCGTCGTCGAGGCGGCTCAGCTCGGCGTCGCAGAGCGCCAGGAACCCCTCGGCGACGTAGCGCACCGGTGCGCCCGCCTTGGCGCTCTTGCCGGTCACCCGGTCGACCACCTCGCGCAGGCGGCGTACCGCGTTCGGGTCCACCTCGATCGTGCGGCCGGCCGCCGCCTCGGCCTCCGCGCGCAGCCCGTGCCAGGCCAGCGTGGCCAGCACGATCACGTCGTCGGAGCGGCTCTCGGTCAGGCCCCGCTGCACCGCCTGCCGGGCCAGGTCGTGCCGGCCCTGCCACATGGCCAGGCCGGCGCGCAGGATGAGCATCGGCAGCACGTGCCGGGCGCCGCCGCCGGCCAGCACCGTCGCGACCGCCTCCAGGTCCCGGTCGGACGCCTCGACGTCGCCGTACCCGACGGAGAGCCGGCACCGGGCCAGCAGCAGCTCGACCGCGTCGGCCCCGGACGGGCGGTGCCGCAGCGCCGCCGCGACGACCTTCTCCGCCTCGGCCCACTGCCCGACCCGGAACAACCCGTTCGTCGCCACCGCCAGCAGCCGGGTCTCCCACGTGCGGCCGAGCCCCATCTGGGCGACCCGGTCGGCGCCCCGGCGGGCCACCACCACACCCTCCTCGAGGATGTTCAGCGGCCCGGTGAGCAGCTCGGCCAGGTGCAGGTAGGCGCAGGCCACGTCCTCCGGCCGGCCGGACCGCTCGGCGGTGTCCAGCGCCCGGCGCATCACCGCCAGCCCGGCGGCCGGATCCTCCAGGAACGCCTCGCTGAACCCGAGCGCGGCGCTGGCCATCACCACCTCGGAGGTGGTGCCGGGAACGTCGGCGGCGAGCGCGAGAGCCTCCCGGGCCTGGTCGCCGGCCTCGGCGTAGCGGCCGAGGTGCAGCAGCAGCTCGGCCAGCCGGGCGGCGGCGGTGCACCGCTCCTGCGGCGTGCAGTCGGGCGAGTCCAGCACCCGCCGGTACTCCTGCTCGGCGGGGGCCGACCGGCCGGCCGCGGCCAGGTAGCGGGCCCGGCGGATGCGCAGCGCGCAGACCGGCGGGCCGGACGGGTCGTCGGTCAGCTCCTCCAGCAGCGTCAGGGCGCGGGCGTGCTCCCCGCTGTGGTGCGCGGCCTCGGCGGCGTGGCTGAGCAGCTCGGCCCGGTCCACCTCGACCGGCTCGGGCCGCGCCCCGTCGGGCAGGACGGCGGTCGGCTCGGTGGCCAGGGTCAGCGCGGCGGACCAGTGGCGGTGCGCCTCGGCGTACCCGTGCAGCCGCTCCGCCTCCCGGGCGGCGGCCATCGCGGCGGGCAGCGCCCGGCCCGGCTCGCCGGCGTGCCGCCAGTGGTGGGCCAGCCGGGCCTGGTGCAGCTCGGCCGGTACGGCGGTGAGCGCCTCGGCGTAGCGGCGGTGCAGCGCGGCCCGTTCGGCGGGCAGCAGCTCGTGGGCCAGGACCTCGGCGACCAGCCGGTGCCGCAACCGGTAGCCGTCGTCGGCGCCGACCAGCAGGCGGTGCGCGACCGCCTCGCGGACCGCGTCGAGCAGTTCCTCCTCGGGCAGCCGCACCACCTGCGCCAGCAGCCAGTGCTCGACCGGCTCGACGCCGACCGCCACCGCGTGCACCACCGCGTGCGCCGGCTGCGGCAGCGCGTCGACCCGGTCGAGGAACACCTCGCGCAGCGTGTCGGAGAGGCCGTCGCGGCCGTCGCGCCGGTCGCGGGCCAGCTCCTCCACCACGAACGGGTTGCCGCCGCTGCGCTGCCAGAGCTGGTCGGCGGCCTCCGGGGGCAGCGGCGCGCCGACCACGGCGGCGGCCAGTTCGTCGGTGGCGGACCGGTCCAGCGGCAGCAGGTCGATCACCCGTACCGAGCGCAGTCGGCGCAGCTCGGTGAGCACCCGGCGCAGCGGGTGCGCGCCGCGCAGCGACTCGGCCCGGATCGCGGCCAGCACGGAGAGCTGGAGGTCGCCGAGCCCGGCCAGCAGGTAGAGCAGGAGTTGCCTGGTGCTGCGGTCGACCCACTGCAGATCGTCGAGGACGAGCACCAGCGGCCGTCCACCGGCCACCACGTGCAGGCCCTGGGCGACGCGTTCCAGCAGCGCGCCGGCACCGTCCGGACCGGGGGTCTCCTCGTCGAAGACCTGCAACACCCCGCGGATCGCCGACGTGGTGCGCGCCTGCGCCTGCTCGGCGTCGAGCCGGCGCAGCGCCTGCCGTACCGGGTGCAGCGGCGAGGCGTCTCCGATGTCGAGGCAGGTGCCGGTGAGCACCAGGGCGCCGGTCTGCCGCAGCTGCTCGCCGACCTCGGTCAGCAGGCGGGTCTTGCCCACCCCGCTCTCTCCGGTGAGGAACACCGCGCCGGTCTGCCCGGGCCGCAGGTCGTCGTAGAGCGCCGACCGCAGCGTCGCCATCGTCCCGGTACGGCCGACGAGAGGTGCCGTGTCCACGTCGCTGGCCATGGGACGCAGCCTAGTCACAGGTCCCCGCACCGTTCTACGGCCTCGGGGCCGGACTCGTACCTCTCGCGTCGACTACACGACTAATGGTTGCGGGTGCCCGACATACGTCGTCCTACAGATCCGCCGAGGACCCGGTGGTGAAAGTCTGCTGAGGTCGTCGGGCACCACGATCGGGAAAGGGTGGGTGCGATGCTGATCACCACGCCCGCAGGGAGTCGGAAAGCCGTCATCGCGGCGTGCCGGCCGGTGCCCGAGGAACGGCGTACCGTCACCGTCCTCTTCGTCGACATCGTCGGCTCGACGCGGCTGGTCGAGCGGCTCGACCCGGAGGACGTACGCGCGTTGCAGCGCGCCTACTTCGGCACCGTCGCCTCGGTGCTGCGCCGCTGGCGGGGCGTGGTGGAGAAGTACGTCGGCGACGCGGTCATGGCGCTGTTCGGCGCGTCCGGTTCGGACGGTCTCGACGCGTACCGGGCGGTGCGGGCCGGGCTGGACATCCAGGCCGCGCTGGCGCGGCGGCGACCGGCCGGCGTCCGGCTGCGCGTGCGGGTCGGTGTGGCGACCGGCGAGGTGCTGCTGGACCTGTCCGGGTTCCGCGACGGCGGCCACGGCGCGGCCAGCGGCGCGGTGATCACCACGGCGGCCCGCCTCCAGGAGCACGCGCCGCCCGGCGGGGTCGTGGTCTGCCCGGTCACCCGGAGCGCGGTGGCGGGGCTGGTCGAGCAGCGTCCACTCGCCACCCTGGCGCTCGCCGGCAAGGCGCTGCCGCTGGACGTGTGGCGGGTGACCGGGGCGGCCGGGAGCGGGCCGGCCCGGCACGGCGTCCCGCTCGTCGGCCGCGGCCGGGAGCTGGCGAGCGCGGCAGACGAGGTGACCCGGGCCCTGCGCGAGCGCCGTCCCCGGTGGATCTCGCTGGTCGGACCGCCGGGCAGCGGCCGAAGCCGGCTGCTGCACGAGGTGACCCGCGCCGTGCCGCACGTGGACGGTGTGCCGGTGCGCCGGCGGGTGACGGTCTGCCCGCCGTACCCGTGCGGGGAACTGGCGCCGCTGGCCGACCTGGTCCGTCCCCGGCCGGACGGCACTGTCGCGGACGGTCCGGGCGGTGGCGTGCTCGCCGCGTTCCTCGCCGCGCCGGACGACGACACGGTGGCGGCCCGCGCCGTGGGCGCCTGCCGCGAGGCGCTGCTCGGCCTGGCCGCCGGCGCGCCGTTGGTGGTGGCCGTGGACGACCTGGACCGGGCCGCCCCGGCGCTGCGCCGGTTCCTGCACCAGCTCCACGTGGCGGCGGGTGAGCGGGGACTGCCGCTGGCGGTGGTGACCACGTGCGGCTCCGGCTCGGCCGATCCGCTGCCCGCCCCGGCGCGGCGGATCCCGGTGGAGCCGCTGGGCCCGCTGGACACCGGGCGGCTGCTGCGGCACCTGCTCGACCGGGCGGGGCGGCCGGTCGCGCTCGCCGCGCGGCTGGTCGCGCTGGTCGGTGGCAGTCCGGCGCTCGCGACCGCGTACGCGTCGGCGGACCCGGCCGGCGAGCCGGGTGGAGTGCCGGCCGCCGCGCGCCGCCTGGTGGACGCCCGGCTGGACCGGCTCGACGGTACGCACCGGGCGGTGCTGCTGGCCGGCGCCGCCCGGAGCGGCCCGGTCGTTGCCGCCTCGGTGGAGGCGATGCTCGGCTGGCCCGCCGGCCGGGCCGAGCCGGCGTTGCGGGCGCTGGCCTCGGCGGGGCTGATGCGCCCGGCCGCGGCAGGTGGCTGGGCGATCGACGCGCTGGTGGCGCGGGTGGCCGCGCTGCGGCTGTCCCGTGCGGTACGGGCGGATTTCGCCCGCCGCCTGCGCGCCGCGAAGGACACCGTTGCCGGCCGGGTGCCGGGAGCGGGAACCGGCGTCCCGTCCCGGGGCGCCGGCGGGCGGGAGGTCTGCCCGCTCGGGGCGGGACGGTCGCGCCGGTCGGGTGGAGGGGCCCGACCGGCGTCCGTCCCGCCGGACCGGCTCGATCGTTTCGGCATGCTCCGTCCGGTGCCCGAGGATCCGGTACCCGCACAGCCCCGACGGGCCGGTGCGCTCCGGGCGGTGCCCGGGCCGGCGGGGCAGCCGGCGCGCGCCGGGCCGGCGACGGCCGGCGCGACGCGGGCCGTCGCGGATGCGGCGGAGCGGCCGGGGTGGCGAAGCGGCACGTCGCCCGCGGTCACGTCGTGGCCCGGGCAACGGACCGGCCCGCCACCCGTGGCTCCGGCGTGGCCCGGGCGGACCGGTCCGCCCGGGCAGGCGGGCCGGAAGCGGCGAAGAACCGAGCCCGGCGGGTACACGCTCGGGCCGGCCGCATGACGTCCGGGCCGGAGCGGGCACGGGGCCACTCCGGCCCGGACGTCACCCGGCTCGCGGGCGTGCGGGGTGCGGGCCGGCGATCAGTCGCGGGCGATGACGCGGCTGCGGCCGCGGAACTCGGCCACCACCTCGTCGCCGCGCCGCACCGTCACGTCGTAGATGCCGCTGCGGCCGTGCCGGACCCGCTCGGTGGCGTACGCCTCCAGCAGGTCACCCTCGCGCACCGGACGCAGGAAGCTGATCTCGCCGCCGGCCGCCACAGTGGCCGGACCGTGGCTGTTGCAGGCCAGCGCGAACGCGGTGTCGGCGAGCAGGAACACGAAGCCGCCGTGCCCGATCGCGTGCCCGTTGAGCATCGACGGGGTGACCCGCATCCGGGCCACCGCCGCGCCGGCGCCGGCCGAGACGAGTTCGATGCCGAGCCCCTTGGACGCCACGTCGGCGTCGAACATGTCGTGCGCCGCGGTACGGCCGCCGTCGCCCGCCATCTCAGGACTCCCGCCGCTGGTCGACGATGCGGCGCATCTTGCCCATCGAGCGTTCCACCCCGTCCGGCTCGATCACCCGTACCGCCACGGACACCCCGATGGTGTTCTTGACCTGCTCGACCAGCGTCGCGCCGGCCCGCTCGGCCTCGTCGGCGGCGGCGCCCGCGCGCCGCTCCACGTGCACGGTGAGCGTGTCGAGCCGTCCCCGCCGGTCGAGCACGCACTGGAAGTGCGGCGACAGGGCCGGGGTACGCAGGATCAGCTCCTCGATCTGGGTCGGGAAGACGTTCACCCCCCGGACGATCATCATGTCGTCGGTACGCCCGGTGATCCTCTCGATCCGCCGCATCGGGCGGGCGGTGCCGGGGAGCAGCCGGGTCAGGTCGCGGGTGCGGTAGCGGACCACCGGCATGGCCTCCCTGGTCAGCGAGGTCAGCACCAGCTCACCCCGCTCCCCGTCGGGCAGCACCTCCCCGGTGACCGGGTCGATGATCTCCGGGTAGAAGTGGTCCTCCCACAGGTGCAGGCCGTCCTTGGTCTCCACGCACTCGACCGCCACGCCCGGCCCCATCACCTCGGACAGGCCGTAGATGTCGAGCGCGTGCATGTCCAGGCGCTGCTCCAGCTCGCGGCGCATGTCCTCGGTCCACGGCTCGGCGCCGAAGATGCCCACCCGCAGCGAGGTGGCGCGCGGGTCGACGCCCTGCCGTTCCATCTCGTCCACGATGGCGAGCATGTAGCTCGGCGTCACCATGATGACCTCCGGCTCCAGGTCGCGGATCAGCATCACCTGGCGCTCGGTCATGCCGCCGGAGACCGGGACGACTGTGCAGCCCAGTTCCTCGGCGCCGTAGTGCGCGCCGAGCCCGCCGGTGAACAGCCCGTAGCCGTACGCGACGTGCACGCGGTCGCCGCGGCGGCCCCCGGCGGCCCGGATCGACCGAGCCATCAGCTTCGCCCAGGTGTCCACGTCGGCGCGGGTGTAGCCGACCACCGTGGGACGGCCGGTGGTGCCGGAGGAGGCGTGCAGCCGGGCGACCCGCTCGCGGGGCACCGCGAACATGCCGAACGGGTAGTTCTCGCGCAGCTCCGCCTTGGCGGTGAACGGGAAGCGGGCCAGGTCTGCCAGCTCACGCAGGTCGTCCGGGTGCGCGCCGAGGGCGTCGAACGCGCGCCGGTAGTGGGGCACGTTGTCGTACGCGTGCCGCAGCGAGTGCCGCAGCCGGTCCCGTTGCAGCGCACGCAGCTCGTCGACGCCGATCCGCTCGACGGGATCCAGCTCGTCCGGACGGGGCGTGCGCTCCTGCACGGGGGTACCTCCTGGCACGGGAGTGGCCCGACGCCGCCGCGCCGGGCGCTGCCGCCCACCGTACGCCCGCCCCGCCCTCTCCCCCGCTCTCCCCCGCTCTCTCCTCCGCGATCTTGCACTTGCCGCCCCTCGGGTGTCCCGGATGTCCGGACTGCCGGGGCAGAACCTGCAAGATCGCGGGTGCCGTGCGGGGCGGGAGGGCGGGGCGGGGCGAGGGGGTTATGCTCGCGGTGGCGGTGGGGCCCGCCGTTCCGGCGGGTGCCGGGAGAACCGCGACGTCGCCAACGGTCCCTGCCAGTGACGAGTCCTGGTGGGAGGTGCCGTGTCCGATCCCCGCGTCGATCCGGACGTCGACCTGCGCGTACCGGCGGACCGGGCGGAACTGTCCGCGCACCCGGCGGCGGTGCTCGGCGTGATCGCCGCCGGTGGCGTGCTCGGCGCGCTCGCGCGGGCCGGCGCCCAGGCGGCGATGCCGCACCAGCCTGGCGGCTTCCCCTGGGCCACGTTCGCCGTCAACGTCACCGGCTGCCTGCTCATCGGGGTGCTGACGGCGGTGCTCGCCGCCCGCCCGGCCCACCCGCTGACCCGGCCGTTCCTCGGCGTCGGCGTGCTCGGCGGGTTCACCACGTTCTCCGCGTACGCGGTCGACGCGCAGCGGCTGCTGACCGACGGGGCGGCCGGTACGGCGGGCGTCTACCTGGCCGCGACGGTGCTCGGCGCGCTGGCGGCGGTCGCGGCCGGGGACACGATGACCGCCCGGCTGCTGGCCGCCCGGGACGGGAGGCGACGGTGACCGTCCTGCTGCTGCCCGCCCGGACCGGGGCGGACCGATGACGGTCCTGCTGATCGCGCTCGGCGCCGCGATCGGCGCTCCGCTGCGCTACCTGACCGACCGGGCGGTGCAGTCCCGGCACGCCTCGCCGTTCCCGTGGGGCACGCTGACCGTCAACGTGGCCGGGTCGCTGCTGCTCGGCGGCCTGCTCGCGGCGCCCGTCGGCCCGGCCGTGACCGCGCTGGCCGGCACCGGCTTCTGCGGCGCGCTGACCACCTGGTCCACGCTCAGCTACGAGACGCTGCGCCTGGCTCGCACCGGCGAGCGCCGCGCCGCGTACGCGAACATGGCGCTCAGTGTGGTCGCGGGGCTCGGCGCGGCGTTCCTCGGCTACGTCCTCGTCACCGCGCTGACCGGCTGACCGCGCCGGTCAGCGGGCCCGGCGCTCCGGGTGGGCCCGGTTCCACGCCCGCATCCGCTCCGGGTAGCCGGTGCGGGCCGCCTCGTACAGCGGCACCGCGTGCTTCTGGGCGATCCGGCCGGCGACCCGGGGCGAGCCGGTACGGCGGCGGATCCACTCTCCGTCGTCCGCGATGGCGACGACTGTGGTGTCGGTGGCGGTGGTCTCCGGTTCCAGGTAGAACTCGACCCCGCGCCGGCTGGTGACGAACGCCTCCAGCTGCGCCAGGTCCTCCTTGTTCGCCTCGCGGTCGAGCTTCGTGGGCGTCGTCGGGTCGGCGGCCCGGCGGCTGAACCAGCCCATGCCCGCCTCCTCTCCTCGCGTTCGCTCCAGTGCAGCACGCCCGCCTGGCAGGCGGCTGGGAGCGCGGTGGGAGTCGGCTGGACCGGCTTCAGCCGACCTTCGCCGCCGGGGCGCCGGCCGGCGGGCCCGGCGCGGCGGGGCGTTCCCGCAGCACCGGCACCAGCGCGAGCGTGGGCAGCAGGAGCAGCGGCACCACGCCGAGCGCGGACAGTACCCCGAAGTGGTCGCCGAGGAAGCCGAGCAGCGGCGGGCCGGCGAGGAAGGCGGTGTAACCGATCACGGCGACCACGCTCACCCGGGCCGGGGCCTTGTCCTCGTCGTCGGCGGCGGCGCTCATCCCGACCGGGAAGCCGAGCGAGGCGCCGAGTCCCCACAGGGCGACGCCGGCCACGGCGAGCGGGCCGGAGCCGGCCAGCACGGCGAGCGCGGCGCCGGCGGACGCCGTCGCGATGGTCGCGTACAGCACCGGCACCCGCCCCCACCTGTCGATGGCGACGGTGCCGACGGTGCGGCCGAGCGTCATGCCCACCACGAACACGCCGAACACGGCGGCGCCGACGGCCTCGTCGACCCCGTACCCGTCCACGAACGCCACCGCGAGCCAGTCGTTGGCGCTGCCCTCGGTGAACGCCATGACCAGCACGAGCAGCCCGATCAGCAGCGTACGGGGCTCGCGCCAGGCGGCCAGCAGCGCCCGTCGCCGGGCCGCGGGCTCCCCGTCGCCGGCCGCGTCGGCGGGTGCGGCGAGGAACGCCCGGGCGCCGAGCAGCGTGCCGGCCAGGACCAGCACGGACAGGACCGGCAGGTGCACCCCGACGGGTACGTCCAGCCGGGCCGCACCGGCGCCCAGCCCGGCTCCGGCCACCGAGCCGAGACTCCAGGCGGCGTGGAACCGCGGCAGGATGGTGTAGCCGAGCCGCTTCTCCACCGTCGCGCCCTCGACGTTCATCGCCACGTCGCACATGCCGGAGCCGAAGCCGAACGCGGCGAGCCCGAGGCCGACGCCGACCACCGATCCGGCCAGGCTGGCGGCGAGGCCGGTGCCGGTCAGGCCGAGCGTGACGAGCACCACCGACACGGCGACCGTGCGCGCGGGACCGAGCCGCTGCGTGACCAGGCCGGCGGTCGGCATGGCCAGCAGCGAGCCCGCCGACACGCAGAGCAGCAGGAGCCCGAGCCGGCTCGGGCTGAGGTCGAGCGCCTCGCGGGCCGCCGGAACGCGGGAGAACCAGCTCGCCACCGCGAGCCCGTTGAGGGCGAAGACGACGGCGACGCCGTTGCGGGCGGTCAGCACCGCCCGGGGCGCCGATGGCCGCTTCCCGGCCGGCGCGTCGATGGTCCTGCTCACGGTGCGGCGTTCCCTTCCCCCGTCTGGTTCCCGACGACGATCGCACACCTGAGAGCGCTTCCACCACAAGCGCCGTTATGGCTTAGCCCGTTCGCACCGGAGCAGGCATGATGCGGACATGGGTACGCCGACCGCACGTCCCGCCACGCTCGACGACGTGGCCCGCGACGCCGGGGTGTCCCGGGCCACCGCCTCCCGGGTTCTCGGCGGCTACGGGTTCACCTCGGCGGACGCCCGCGCCCGGGTGCGCGCCGCCGCCGAACGCCTCGACTACGTGCCGGACCTCGCGGCCCGGGCGCTGGTGCGCGGCGGCGGGGTACGCCTGGTGGTGGCGGTGGTGGGCCGCGACGACACGGTGCTGGACGACCCGTACGTGCACCGGGTGGTGAGCGCGGCGTCGCGGGTGTGCGCGCCGCACGGCGTCGGCGTGGCACTGGAGTGGCTGCCACTGGCCGACCCGTCGGGGCTGACCCGGCTCGGCACGGACCGGGGCGTCTGCGGGGTGATCCTGGTCAACACCACCCAGGCGGCGCTGGACGCGGTGCCGCCGAGGCTGCGCGGCCGGGTCGTCTCGATCGGTCAGGGCTCGGCGACGGTGCCGTCGTTCGACGTCGACAACGCCGGTGGCGCGGGCGAGGTGCTGCGTCACCTGTACGCCACCGGCCGGCGCCGGATCGTCATGGTCACCGGGCCGCGCTGGCTGAGCTGCGCCGAGCGTTCGGTCACCGCGTACCGGGAGTTGATGCGGGAGTCGGGGTCGCCGGAGCGGCTGGTCACCGGCGACTTCACCACGGCACGGGGCGGCCGGGCGGCGCTGGAGGCGCTGCGCCGGTGGCCGGACGCCGACGCGGTCTACGCGGCCAGCGACGCCACCGCGTTCGGGGTGATCGCCGCGCTGCGCGGGCGCGGCGTGCGGGTGCCGCACGACGTGGCGGTGGCCGGCTTCGACGACCTGCCGTACGCGGCGATCAGCAGCCCGCCGCTGACCACCGCGACCCACCCGGTCGACCGGATCGCCGCCGCGGCGGCCACGGCCGTGCTGACCCGCGCGCCGGTCGCCCCGAGCACCGCGTTCCCGTCGACGCTCGTGACCCGGGAGAGCGCCTGAGCGCCGGTCGGTGCCCGGCCCCGTCCTGCGGCCCGGCCGGTGGCGCGGCGCGCGGTGGTTCACGCTGCGGTGGACGTGTTCGGGCCGGTCGGCCCTGGCCGCCGCCGCCCGCCCGTCCGTCAAATGGACACGGGAGAGGGAGGGGTTCGATGGGCGGAGTCATGACGTGGATGTACCGGGGCGGCCGGCCGAACCGGCTGGCCCGGACGCTGAACGCGCTGTCGGCCTGGCAGTACGGCGCCGGCCTCGCGCCGCGGCACTGGATGACCATGGAGGTGCCGGGCCGCCGTACCGGCCGGACCGTCTCGGTGCCGATCGTGGTAGCCGACCACGACGGCGAGCGCTACGTGGTGTCGATGCTGGGCGAGCGGGCCAACTGGGTGGCGAACGTGCGCGCCGCGGGCGGGCGGGTGGTGCTGCGCCGTCGCGGCCGCGAGCCGGTGCGGCTGATCGAGGTGCCGGTGGCGCGGCGACCGCCGATCCTGCGCCGTCACCTCGCGCTCGCCCCCGGCGCCCGGGCGCACGCCCCGGTGGACCGGCACGCCCCGCTCGCCGACTTCGCCCGGGTGGCCGCCGGCATCCCGGTCTTCCGGATCGTCGCGGTGGAGCCCTCGGCGCGGTGACGACCGGCTCACGCTCCGGTGAACGCGCGCAGCAGGGTGCGGACGGCCGCCCGGAGGTCGTCCCGGCTCGCCGGGGTGCCGGGCGGTGGCGCGCTGAGCGCGCCCGCGCCGACCAGGCGGTCGAAGAGCAGCCCGTCGACGAACGCCACGAACTGGTCGCCCTGCCGGTGCGGGTCCGCGGCCCCCGCCCGGGACAGCAGTTCCCGGGCCTGGACGCGGAGGACGCTGCCGTGGTGCAGGATCGCGCGCAGTTCCGGCCGGTGGGTCGCCTCCAGCAGGCAGGCGTAGCGGGCCAGGGCCCGGTCGCGTCCCGCGGTCAGCCACCGGTCGAGCACGTCGGCCACCCCGGCGGCGAGGTGGTCGAGCCCGTCCGGCCCGAGCGCCGGCGCGGGCCCGGTCGGGGCGGTGGGCAGGTCGTGGTCGGCGAGGTCCGCCCGGTCGAGGTCGGCCAGGCGCTGCACCACCGCCTCGATCAGCGCCTGCCGGGTACGCAGGTAGGCCGAGGTGGTGCCGGGCGGCACCCCGGCGGCGGCGTCGACCGCCCGATGGGTCAGCGCGCGCATGCCGCCGGCGGCGAGCAGGCGCACCGCCGCGTCGGCGAGCAACTCCACCCGGGCCGTTCGTGCGCTCACGTCACTCTCCTCAACCGCGCCGTACCGGCGTAGTATCGCTTTTCTACAGCTGTAGAAGGAGGTGCGGGGTGGGGGTACCACACGCGGCGGTGGTCGGCGCGGGCATCGGTGGGCTGGCCGCGGCCGTCGCGCTGCACCGGCACGGATGGCGCGTCACCGTGCTGGAGCGCGCCGAACGGCCGCGCGAACTCGGCACCGGTCTGACGTTGATGGCCAACGCGCTGCGCGGGCTCGACGCGCTCGGCCTCGGCGACGCCGTGCGGCGCGACGGCCGGCCCGACACGCCCGGCGGACTCCGCACCCGCGACGGCCGATGGCTGTCCCGGATCGAGGGCGCCGACCTGGCGGACGCCCTGGGCACCGCGGCGCTCGGCATCCACCGGACCGCCCTGCACCGCCTGCTGCGCGACGCGCTGCCGCCCGGCGCGCTGCGCACCGGCGTCGAGGTCGTCGACGCCGACACCACCACGCCGTCGGTGACCTGCCGGACCGACGGCACCACCGAGGTCCTCGCGGCGGACCTGGTCGTCGGCGCGGACGGGTTGAACAGCACGCTGCGCCGCCGGTTGTGGCCGGCGGCGCCGCCGCCGGCGTACTCCGGCTCGACGGCGTGGCGGGCGGCGATCACGTGGCCCGCCCCGGTGGCGACGGCCGTCACCTGGGGACCGGGCCGCGAGTTCGGCACCGTTCCACTCGGCGACGGCCGGCTCTACTGGTACGCGGCGGACGTCGCGCCGCCGGGCGGGCGCGAGCCGGACGAACTGGCCGCCGTGCGGGAGCGCTTCGGCGACTGGCACGAGCCGATCCCGGCCTTGCTGGCGGCCACGCCGCCCGACGCGGTTCTCCGGACCGACCTGCTGCACCTGGACACCCCGCTACCGACCTACATACGGGGGCGGGTGGCGCTGCTCGGCGACGCCGCGCACGCGATGACGCCGCACCTGGGTCAGGGCGCGGGGCAGGCGATCGAGGACGCCGTGGTGCTGGGCGCCGTCTGCGCGAACGGCACGGCGGACCTGGCCGGCGCGCTGGCCTCGTACGACCGGCAGCGGCGGCCGCGCAGTCAGGCCGTCGCCCGCGCGGCCCTGCGCACCGCCCGGTACGGCCAGCAACTGCGCCACCCGGTGGCGGTGGCCCTGCGCGACACGACGATCCGGCTGACCCCGTCGAGGGCGGCGCTGCGCGGCATGGCCCGGCACGCCGACTGGCAGCCGCCGCGCTGACCCGGCGCCCGGGTCGTCACCGGACCCTGGCGAAGCGGCGTCGCGACAATCCTTCAGAATATCGATCGCTCGCATTTTCGAGGTCGTCCGAACGGGAGAGGGAGCCGGTAAGATCGGCGACAGAACGGCGACCGATCACGGACTGCCAGGCGGCCGGAACCGGCTCACACTGAGCGCATGAATACGAGACTCCGCCGCAGCCGGGCATTCGGCCTCGCGGTGTGTCTCGCCCTCGTGGCGACATTGAGCGGCTGCATGCAGCTCAACCTCGGGCTGACCGTGAACGACGACGACACCGTCTCCGGTCAGCTCCTGCTCACCGCGCCGAAATCCGTGCTCAAGCAGCGGAACCCGGACCCGGCGGTGGCGTTCGCCGAACTGCGGCCGAACATTCCCTCACTTCCGCCCGGAGCGGAGACCCGGTACGAGGACGCCACCTCGTACGGCATTCAGATCACGTACCGGAAAACGCCGCTGGCGCAATTCACGAGCGAAAGCGTGAATCTTGTCCGCGACGACGATCTCTATCGCTTCTCGCTCCCGCTGGACCCGAAGAAATACGGCGGCAAGTTCGGGCAGCAGGATCCGCGCCAGCAGCAGGCCTTCATGACCTTGATGGCGTTCGAGATATCCGTGACGTTCCCCGGCCGGGTGCTCGACACCAACGGCACGATCACCGGACGCTCGGTCAGCTGGAAGGTGGTCGCCAACCAGCCGAAGCCGGCCGAGTTGCGCGCCGTCGCCCAGGCGCCCCCGCCGCCCGCCACCAGCCCGGCCGCCGTGGTGACCGGGAACGGTTCCTTCCCCTGGCTGCCGGTGGTCGCCGGCGCGGTCGTCCTGCTGCTGGTCGTCGCCGTGGCGATCGTGCTCCTGCTGCGGCGCCGGGCCTCCCGCGGCGACCCGGACGCGACGGCCACCACCGGCCCGGGTGCGCCCGCCGGACCGGCACCTGCCGCCACCACGGGACCGGCCGCGCCCGGCACACCGGCGGCACCGGCACCACCCGCCGGCCCGCCGGCCTGACACCCACCGACCACCGACGGCGCCCGCGCCGGCGGCCCGCCGCACACCGGGCGGAACCCGGGCCCGACACCCCGGTTCCGCCGCACCATCCCACCCCGACCGCACCACCGCACCGTGGAAAGAGGGGGATCGCCGTGAACGATCTCTTCACCTGGGCCGCCCTGGGCAGCCTCACCGGCGCCAGCGCCGCCACCCTGCTCGCCACCAACGTCATCGGCGGGCTGATCGGCCCGAGCGGCGACAAGGCGCGGAAGTGGATCGCGCTGGGCGTCGCGCTCCTGCTGTCGTACCTGACCGCCGCGTTCGCCGACGACGCCGGCCCGGAGAAGTGGGTCATCGCGTTCTTCAACGGACTGGTGATCTTCTCCGCCGCGCTCGGCGTCAACCAACTCCCCCCTGGCAACCGGCAGGCGACGCAGGCGTCGCCGACCCAGCTCGCCCAGGGGCGCGAGCCCCGGTTCGTCCGCTCCTGGGTCTGAGAGAGGTGACCCCATGATCTTCGGCATTCTCAGCGCGGCCGTCCAGGTCGTCTTCGGCGCACTGCTCGGACAGCTCGCCGCCGGCACCGTCGGCCTGCTGGTCGGCGCGGTCGTCGGACTGCTCCTCGGCGCGCCGTTCGGCTGGGCGTCCGCCTCCGCCGGCACGTACGGGGCCGGCCCGAAGGGGATCTTCCTCTTCGTGGTCGACCACACCTGGAGCCTGCTCAACACGTTCGCCGGGGCGCTGTTCCTGGCGCTGCACCTGGTCTTCGGCCACCAGCTCGACCGGGTCGTCTCGGCCGGCAGCGGCCGGGTCAACGTCGTCGAGGGCGTCTCCCCCCGGTACGCGACCACGATCGGCACCGTGTGCGCCGGGTCCAGCCCCGGCATCCAGCGGCACGAGGACGTGCACGTGTTCCAGGCCCGGCTGCTCGGCCCGTTCTACCTGCCGCTGGTCGCGCTCAACTACGTGCTGTTCACCGTCGCCCCGGTGTGGCTGCTCTGGCACGACCACACCAACGCGCCGATCAACCGGTTCACCCGCTACTTCGAGATCGGCGTCTACCCGCACGTGTGGAACGAGGCCATCGCGTACCGGATCCAGGGGACGCCACCGCGATGACCGGCGCGATCGAGGCGGCCGTCGCGGACGTCGCGAGCTGGCTGACCGGAGCCGCGGGTGAGCCCGTACCGGTCGGTCCGCCGCGCGACGACCCCGGCGGCGGCCTCACGCTCTGGCCGCTGGAGCTGCGGCCGGCCCGGCAGACCGCTACCGGCGGCGCGACGCGCGAGCCGTACCGGTTCGTGGTCCGCCTGCTGGTCGCGGGCGGCGGGCCGGCGGCGCTGCCCGCGCTGGACCGGGTGCTCGCCGCCGCCACCACGGCGGGCCGGCCGGAGCTGGTGCTCGCCGCCGGCGACCCGGCGCTGTGGCGGGCACTCGGCGTGGCGCCCCGACCCGCGCTGCTGCTCGACGCGCCGGCCCGGGTGGAGCGGCCGGCCCCGGTCGCGCCGCCGGTACGGCAGCCGCTGCGGCTTCGGCAGCTCGGCATGCGCACGCTCCACGGGCGGGTGATCGGACCGCAGGACCAGCCGCTCGCCGCCGTCCGGGTGGAACTGGTGGGCACCGCCCAGGCCACCGAGACCGACGCCGCCGGCCGGTTCCGGCTGGCCGGCGTCCCGCACGACCCCGACGCGCCGGACGCCCCGGTGCGGATCCGGCTCACCGGCGCGGGGCGCGTCCACACCGCCGAGCTCGACCCGGAAGGCGACGGCCTGATCGTCGTCCGCGCCCCCGACTGACGTCCCGAGGAGGACCGATGCCCACCTACTTCTCCCCCGGCATCTACGTCGAGGAGGTGCCCAGCGGGGCCCGCCCGATCGGGCCGGTCGGCATGAGCACCGCCGCGTTCGTCGGGGTCGCGCCCGACCGAGGCGCCCACGTCGGCGAGGCGCTGGCGGTGAACAGCTGGACCGAGTTCCTGCGGCTGTACGCCGACGGCGAGCAGCTGGAGAGCACCCCGCTGGCCCGCGCCGTGTTCGGCTTCCTGGACAACGGCGGCACCCGCTGCTGGGTGGTCAACGTCGGCGAGGGCGGCCGGCTCACCGGCACCGGCGGGCGGCGCGCCGGCCTGGAACTGCTGGAGGCCATCGACGAGATCTCCATCCTGGCCGCGCCCGGCTACCACGACCCGGTCTCGCACGAGGCCCTGATCAGCATGGCCGAGCGGCTGCGCACCATGGTGGCGATCTGCGACCCGCCGCCGGAGGTCACCGACGTCTCCCGGCTCACCCGGGTCGCCACGCCGGGCAAGCCCGCCAAGCCGGCGTCGTCCGCTTCGGCCGCGTCGTCCGCTTCGGCCGCGTCGTCCGCTTCGGCCGCGTCGTCCGCTTCGGCTGCGTCGTCCGGCAAGCCCGCCGAGGGTACGCCGGGCGACGGCGACGGCGAGCCGCCCGGCACCGGCGGCGACCGGCCCCGGCAGTCGGACTACGCCACCTTCTACTTCCCGTGGATCCGGGTCCGCGACCCGCTCAGCGGCGACCTGGTGCTCACCCCGCCGAGCGGGCACGTGGCCGGCATCTGGGCCCGCACCGACGCGCTGCGCGGCGTGCACAAGGCGCCCGCGAACGAGCCGGTACGCGGCGCGGTCGACCTCGCGTACCGGGTGACCCGGCCGGAGCACGACGTGCTCAACCCCAAGGGCGTCAACGTGATCCGCTTCTTCGCCGGGGAGGGCATCCGGCTGTGGGGTGCCCGGACGCTCGCCGCCGAGGCCAGCGAGTGGCGCTACCTGAACGTACGCCGGCTGTCCATCTCCATCGAGCAGGCCATCGCGGGCGGCACGCGGTGGATGGTGTTCGAGCCGAACGACTTCACGCTGTGGCGCTCGATCCGCCGCGACATCGGGGCGTTCCTCACCCGGGTGTGGCGCGACGGCGCGCTGCTCGGTCGTACGCCCGAAGAGGCGTTCTTCGTCAAGTGCGACGAGGAGACCAACCCGGCCGACGTCCGCGACGCCGGGATGGTGGTGGCCCACATCGGCATCGCCGTGGTCAAGCCCGCCGAGTTCGTGGTGTTCAAGCTGAGCCAGTGGGCCGGCGGCACCGAGACCGAGACGATCGGAGGCTGACATGCCCACCACCGCGACGCCGCAGCCGGGAGCACCCGTCGACCCGTACCGGGCGTACCACTTCAAGCTGCTGATCAACGGCATCACCAACGGGCACTTCACCGAGGTCAGCGGCTTCGAGGTGGCGATACCGGCGCTGTCGTACCGGGAGGCCGGCAACGAGCGCATCCGGGCCGTGCCCGGCCAGGTCGAGTACGCCCCGGTCACCCTCCACTTCGGCCTGACCAGCTCACGCGAGCTGTGGGACTGGGTGAACGCGGCGGCGAAGGGCACTGTCAACCGGCGCAACGTGTCGGTGGTGCTGCTGGACCCGGCCGGCACCGCCGAGGTGCTGCGCTGGAACATGATCAACGCCTGGCCGACCCGGTGGCGGGGCGCGCACCTGAACACCCTGTCGCAGGAGATCGCCATCGAGGCGCTGACCCTGGCGTACGAGGGCCTGGAACTGGAGGCCGGCGGTGCCGCCGCCCCGGCGACCGCGTGACCGGCTGGCCCGCGCGCTGCGGGCCGCCGCCGACCGCCTGTCCGCACCGGGCCCGGCGGAGGACGTGCCGCCCGCTCCCGGTCAGCCGCCCGAACACTGGCGGCGTCTGGTGGCAGCGCACGCCCCGGGGCTGCTGCGCGATCTTCCCCCGCCCTCCGCTGCTCCCCCGCCGCCCGTCCCTCCCCCGCCCTCCGTCGGGCGGCGCCCGAAGGGCTGGTGGCCGGCGTGGACGCAACGGTTGATCAACCGACTCGCCGCCGCCAGCCCCGGGCCCTCGAGATCTTGGTACGAAAGGGCCCCCATACGGGCCACCTCCTACCAAGATCTCCCGGAGATCCTGGTAAGTGGAACGGGGTTCTCGGAATACGGAAAGGGGGTGCCGGGGCGGGGTGTGCGGTCGCCGGGAAGGGCGGGTGCGGGCCGGGAAGCGGGCGGGGCGATGGCCTCCGCACCGGCGGCGGGCACGAGCTCCTTCTCGGACAGTGCTGCGCGGCCGTTAGACACCGGGTCACTCGCGGGTGGACCCGCAGACGGGTACGTGACGGAACCGGGTGATCCGGCCGGCCCGGCGGAGCTGACCGGAACGGCGAGCAACTCGGACGGGACCGGATCACCGAGCGCCACCGGTACGACCGGCACCACACGCACCGCTGACGCCGGCGGCGGCGCGCCCTCGGCCCGCAGGCCGACGGTGACCCGCGCCGCCAGGCCCGCCACCGCCATCGCGAGCGGCTCGAGCGGCCTGAGCGGCGCGAACGGCATGAGCGGCGCGAGCGGCAGCAGCAACAACGGCAACGGCAGGCCCACCGACCCGGGCCAGCCCGCCCGCCCTGCCGGGCCCGTCCACCTCACCGGAAGCCGGGGCACGACCGGCGTGACGTCCCGCGAATCAGGCCGGCCGTCACCGCCCGAGCGGCGGACCTCCCTCGGCGCGGATCGGGTGGACGTGCTCCCTAACCTGGTACGCCGGAACCGGAACGCGGCCGCCGGGAAGATCCCGCCGCCCGGTCACGGCGACGTCCTCCCGCTCGTCTTCGCCGCCGCACGACAGGCAGCACCAACGACCGCACCACCAGGGCCGGCCACACCACCGGAGCCGGCCACACGACCGGGGCCGGCCGCACGACCGGGGCCGGCCGCACCACAAGGGCCCGGAGGCGACCGGTTCGGGCTCGCCGAACCCACCACCCGTCAGCGGGAACGCGCCTGCGCGCCGCACCCGGAGGGGTCCGGCCCGGCGTTCGACGGCGCACGTCCGGCGCGCCGGCGGCCCGAGCGGCCCACGCCTCCCGGCCCGTGGCCGGACCTGCCGGACGACGCCGGCCGGACGACGTACCCCGCACCGCACCAACCCGCCGGGGGCGGCCTGCCGCACCGGGATCCGTGGCCGGCGCTGCCGGGCGAACCGGCCTGGTGGAACCCGGCGACGCGGGCCACGCCGTGGGGTGACACGGCCCGGCTGGACCGGGAACAGGCGGGTGACTGATGGAGCGCGTCGCCTTCCTCGTGGACGAGTCCGGCACCCGGGTCGACTGCCTGCTCAACCCGGAGACAGTGCAGGTGACCCGGCTGGCCGGGGTACGCCCGCGCGGCGGACCGGACGGGCCGCTCACCGGCGCCGGGCTGGCCGACGACCCGCTCGTCTTCACCGGCGGCGGGCGCACCGAGCTGGTCCTCGACCTGCTCTTCGACATCGACTTCGTGGAGTCCCCGGCCCGGCCCGAGGACGTCCGCGCACTGACCCGGCCACTGTGGATGCTGGCCGAGAACTCGGCGGCCGAACACGGCTGGCTGCGCCCGCCGCTGGTCCGCCTGGTCTGGGGCAAGACCTGGAACGTCCCCGGCGTGATCACCGCAATCGCGGAACGGTTCGACGCGTTCACCCTCACCGGCACGCCCCGGCGGTCCTGGCTGCGGCTGAAGCTGGTCCGGGTCGCGGAGGGCGCGGAGGCGGCGCGCGCCGGTTTCGAGGAGGAACTGGCCGCGGCGAGCACGCCGGCTGTCGCGCCCGGGTCGGCGGTGGTCGCCGCGGCCGACGGGGCGGCCGAGCCGGGCTGGTCCGGGGTGCGCTTCGACCTGCTCGCCCACGACGCGCTGGGCTCGCCGCTGCGCTGGCGGCTGCTCGCCGAGCACAACCGGATCACCGACCCTCTCACCGTGCCCGCGGGCACCGCGCTCGCCGTCCCCCCGGCCGGCGCCGCCACGACCCCGGACGCCGTCACCGCGGGAGGCACCCCGTGACGCGCCACGCGACCAGCCCGGCGCGGCGAGCGGCCGTCGGGAGCACGCCGTGAACCGGGCCGCCCTGGTCACAGTCGACGGCCGGCCGCTGGCCGACCCGGCCCGGCTGCGCGGCATCCGCGTCGCCGCCCGGCTGGACCGGCCCGCGCAGTGCGAGCTGACGCTCACCGCCGCTCCCGGCGCGGGCCCGCTCGACCCGCCGGTACGCCCCGGCGCCGCCCTCGATGTGCGCCTCGACGGGCAGGCGGAGGCGCTGTTCACGGGTGAGGTGACAGCGGTCGAGCGGGAGTACGCCGGCGACGGCGCCGCGCTGGCCCGGATCCGGGCGTACGACCCGCTGCACCGGCTGCGCAAGCGGCAGGAGTTGCGGGTGTTCGAGTCGGTGACGGCCGCCGAGCTGGCCGGTGAGCTGTGCGCCGGGCTGGGGTTGAGTGTGGCGGCCGAGGACGACGGGCCGCGCCTGGACCGGCTGCTCCAGCACCGGCACACCGACCTGGACCTGCTGTGCGAGGTGGCCGGCCGGGCCGGGCTGCACCTGGGCGTCGACGGCGACCGGTTGCGGCTGTTCACGCTGGACGGGTACGGGGAGCCGCTGCCGTTGACGCTCGGCGAGACGGTGCACGCGCTGCGGGTCACCGAGAACCTGGACCGGGCGGGCGCGGAGTGCGCCGTCCTCGGCTGGCATCCGCAGCGCGCCGAGCCGCTGGGCGAGCGGGCGGGCGAGGCGCGCGGCGGGCGGCGTATCCCGCTGCGCCCGGAGCCGGGCGACGTGGGCGCGGACGGCGTGCGCACGTCCGTGGACCAGCCGGGCCGCAGCGGCGACGAGCTGGCCGCACTGGCCCAGGCCGGGCTGGACACCCGGGTGGCCGCGCTCGTCACCGCCGAGGGCACCGCCGAGGGCGACCCGGCGCTGCGGCCCGGGCGGCGGATCGCCCTCGCGGGCGTCCCGGAGCCGGTCGCCGGGGTGTACGTGCTCACCGAGGTGGTGCACACGGTGGACGCGCACGGGCACCTGACCCGGTTCTCCACCGCGCCGCCCGGCTCGCCGCCGTCGGCCGCGCCCCCGGCGGCGACTGTCACGCTCGGCACCGTCACCGACGTCGACGACCCGGACGGACTCGGCCGGGCGCGGGTGACGCTTCCCGCGTACGGCGATCTGGACGCCGGCTGGCTAGCGGTGCTCTGTCCGGGCGCGGGCCGGGGCAAGGGCATCGTCGCGCTGCCCGACCCGGACGACACCGTCCTGGTGGCGTTGCCCGGCGGCGAACCGGCCTCGGGCGTGGTGCTCGGTTCGCTGTTCGGGGCGGTCGAGCCGTACGACGCGGGGATCGTGTCCGGGCGGTCGCGGCGCTGGTCGATGCGGACCGGCACCGGCCAGTCGATCGTGATCGACGACGACGGGCGGACGCTGCGGCTGGCCACGGACGCGGGCAGCTTCGTCGAGCTGCGTCCCGAGTTGACCACCGTGCACGCGGCCGGTGACCTGGTGCTCTCCGCGCCCGGCCGGGCCGTCGTGGTGCGCGGCCGCACCGTCGACTTCCTGCACGCCCCGGCGGCCGAGGACGCGGAGACCGCCGCCGCGCAGGCCCGTACGCTCGCCCGTTCCGCCGGAGGTGGCTGATGCGCTGGATCCACCGCGACTCGCTGATCACCTGCGGACACGACGGGCGGGTGCGCAACCGCCCGTCCCAGGAGTGGGTGACCGTCCAGGCCGTGCCGGTGCTGGTGCGGCCCGACCCGGAGGGGCGCGACATCACCGCCTGCCCCAACTACGGCCCGACGATCAAACCGTGCCTGCACACGCTGACCGTGACTGTGGGTTACAGCACGTGGGTGCGGGTGGACCGGCAGCCGGTGGTGCTGTCGCACCTGGACGGCCTGACCGACGGCACTCCGCCGGGCACCGTGCACCACCAGGTCCGCGACGTGCGGCAGGGCTTCCTGGGGGCGGACGCATGAGGGCCTTCCGCTTCGTCGGCGCCGGCTTCGACGCCGGCCGCGCCGGTGGTCTCGCGCTCACCGCCGCCGGCGGGCTGGCCATGACCGACGGCGACGAGACCGTACGCCAGGCGCTGTACCTGCTGCTGTCCACCACGCCCGGGGAACGGCTGATGCGTCCCGGGTACGGGTCGCGGCTGCACCGCCTCATCTTCGCGCCGAACGACGACACCACCGCCGGGCTGGCGATCCACTACGTGCGGCAGGCGGTCCGCCGCTGGGAGCCGCGGGTCGAGGTGCTGGACGTGGACGCCGGTGGAGACCCGGACGACCCGTGGCGCCTGGTGATCCGGCTGGACTACCGGGTCCGGGCCAGCCTCTCCCCCGGCCACCTGGTGTTCTCCGTCGACCTGCTGCCCGCCGACGAGGAGACCGCAGACGAGGAGGGCACGTCATGACGCTGCCGGTGCCGCACCTGGACGACCGCGCCTTCCTCGACCTGGTCACCGAGGCGCGGGAACGCATCGCCCGGTCGTGCCCGGACTGGACCGACCTGTCCGCGCACGACCCGGGCATGGCGCTGGTGGAGGCGTTCGCCTACCTGACCGAGGTGATGATCTACCGGCTGAACCAGTTGCCGGAGAAGGCGTACGTGGCGTTCCTGAACCTGCTCGGCGTCACCCGGCACCCACCGGCGGCGGCCTGGGCGGACGTGCGCCTGACCCGCACCGGCCCGGACCGCGGCCCGGTGCGGGTGCCGGTCGGCACCCGCGTCGCCGCGGCCCGCGGCGCCGACCCCCGGCCGGTCGTCTTCGTGACCACCGAACCGGCGGTGCTGCCCGCCGGGGAGACCACGACGACGGTACGCGTGCACCACTGCGAGCCGGTCGAGGCCGAGCTGCTGGGCACCGGAACCGGGCAGCCCGGTCAGGTGTTCCGGGCCGCCCGCGTGCCGCTGACGCGGACCACCGAGGCGCTGGACCTGCTGCTCGGGGTGGAGGTGCCGGCCGGGTCGGTGGAGCTGGGCGCGGCGGCCCGGGAGCACGAGGGGCGCACGTACGAGATCTGGCGGCCGGTGGACAGCTTCGCCGGTGTCGGCCCGCAGGCGAAGGTCTATCTGGTGGACCGGGCCTCCGGGGTGGTCACGTTCGCCCCGGCGCTGGACCTGCGCCCGGACGGGGGCGCCCCGGCCGTCGAGGGGGCGGCCGGGGCGACCACTGTGGCGGCGGTGCCGCCGGCCGGGCGGCAGGTGCGGCTCTGGTACCGCTGCGGCGGCGGCCCGGCCGGGAACGTGGCGGCGGGCGTGCTGACCAGCCTGCGTGACCCGCTGCCGGGGGTGACCGTGGACAACCCGGAGCCGGCCACCGGTGGCCGGGAGCTGGAGACGCTGGAGTCGGTGCTGGCGCGCGGGCCGTACGAGTTCTTCGCCCAGCAGCGTGCGGTGACCGCCCGGGACTTCGAGATCCTGGCCACCGGCTCCGGGGCGGTGGCGCGGGCGCGGGCGTTCACCCGGGCCGCCGTCTACAGCTTCGCCCGGCCCGGCGAGGTCGAGGTGGTGCTGGTGCCGTACGTGCCGGAGGCGGCCCGGCCCGGCGGGCGGCTGCCGGTGGCGGTGCTGCGGGAGCACGAGGTGGAGGAGGCCCGCCGCCGGGTCGAGACCGACCTGGAACGCCGTCGCGCCCTGGGTACCGCGGTGCGGGCGGGCTGGGCCCGGTACAAGGCGGTGTCCATCCGGGCGCGGGTGGTGGTGCGCCGCGAGGAGGACGTGGAGGCGGTGCGCCGCCGCATCCACGACCGGCTGCACCAGACGCTCAGCCCGCTGCCGACGCCGCTGAACCCGGCCGGCTGGGCGTTCGGCGAACCGCTGCGCGCCTCCAACGTGTACCGGATGCTGGAGCACGCCGAGCCGGGCGTGCGCTACGTCGAGTCGGTGCGTTTCGTAGTCGACGAGGCACCCGATGCGCGGGTGCGGACCGTGGCGGTGGACCAGTACCAGGCCGGCACCTGGTACGCGGGCGGCGGTCCGGTGCTGTTCCGCTCCACGAACGCCGGTGCGGGCTGGGAACCGGCCGGCCGGTTCGACGACGAGACGGTGGTGCGGGTGGTCCCCGCGCCCGCCCCGGTACGTCCCGGCGTGGTTCCCCGGGCCGGTTCGGTGGCGGTGGTGACCACCCGCGACGACGGTGGTTCCCGGGTCCGGCTGAGCACCGACCTGGGCGAGACGTGGACGCTGCTGACCGACCTCGACTCCGGCGTCCGCGATCTGGCCTGGATCGACCGGGACGGCACCGGCGCGCTGCTGCTGGCAACCGACACCGGCCTGTACGAGGTGCCGCTGCTACCGGGCGCGGTGCCGTTGCAGATCCTGGTCGACCCGGCCGACGCCGACCGGGGCTTCTACGCGGTGCGCGCGTTCGTCTCCGAGCGCGGCGCACCAGGCGTGGCGGTGGCCGCGCAGGCCGGATTCGGGGTCTACCTGTCCACCGCGGCCGGACGGCCCGGCACGTTCGCCCACGTCGGCCTCGCCAACGTGGACAACCGGGTGCTCGCCGTGCAGTACGACGGCCCGGCCACGCTGCTGTGGTGCGGCGCGGGCGAGCCGGACCCGAAGAAGCCCGGCCAGGGCTGCCACCGCACCCGGCTGTTCGAGTCGGACGTGAAGTGGCAGTCGATGGCGTCCGGCTGGATCGGCGGGACCTGCCGCGATCTGGCGTTCAGCGGTCCGCTCGCACTCGCGGCGACGCAGAGCGGCGGCGTGGTCCGGCTCGACACGCTCGCCGGGCAGCCGCAGTGGTCGCCGGTGATGGTCAACTGCGGCCTGCCGCTGCGGGACCGGACCCGGTTCGTCCCGGTCGACGCCATCGCCGCCACCGCGCCCACCGGCACGTCCGGCGCCGGGCGGCTGGTGCTGGCCGGCGGCGAGCGCGGCGTGTTCCGCAGCGGCGACGGCGAGGACTGGAGCGCGAGCGCCAACCAGGCCACCGCCGACGTGGTCACCGTCCCCGGCACGTGGCTGCTCTGCTCCGGCGAGCACGACATCGAGGTGGTGCGGCAGGATGCGCCGAGCGGCGATTGAGCGGCTGCTGCCGGCCGCGTACCAGCGGGCCGCCGGGCCGGGCAGCGTGCTGGGCGCGCTGCTGGACGTGATGGAGGCGCTGCACGCCCCGGACGAGGCGGTGCTCGCCGACGTCGACGCGCTGTTCGGGCCGTACCGGACACCGGACGGGTTCGTCGCCTACCTGACCCGGTGGGTGGCGATGGACCACGTGGTCGCCGCGCCCCGCGCCGACGCGCCACTGCCGTTGCCGGTGGGCCGGCTGCGGGACCTGGTGGCGCACGGCGCGCTGCTGGCCCGGTGGCGGGGCACCCCGTACGGCATGCGGACCGCGCTGGAGCTGGCCACCGGCGTGACCGGGTTCGTGCTGGACGAGCCGCCCGAGCGGCCGTTCCACCTGGTGGTGCGGGTGCCGCCGGCCGCCGCCGACCGGCTCGCGCTGGTCACCCGCATCGTCGAGGCGGAGAAACCGGCGGCGGTCACCGTCGAGGTCGTCGCCGTCCCGGCCGACGCCGCGCCGCCCGGCCCGGAACCGCCCGGCCAGGAACCGCCTGAAGCCGCCGAGCCCGCCGCCGGGGTGGCGACGGTCCGCGCGGTCGGCCGGGCCCACGTACCCGCACCCCTGCCCCACGATCCGCCCGAGGAGCCGTCATGACCACCGAATGGACAGTCGTCGCCGCCGCCGGACAGTTCACGCTGGACGCCCGCAACGCCGGTGAGCTGACGTTCACCGTGTCCAACCCGGGCACCGCCCCGGACACCGTCGTCTTCGACGTGGCGCCCGGCGAGGGCGGTCAGCGGGCCTGGTTCACGGTGGCCGAGCCGCAGCGGGTGGTACCCGGGCAGGGCTCGGTGTCGTTCCTGGTCCGGCTCGCCGTGCCGCCCGGGACGCCGCCCCGGCGCTACGACATGACCGGGTTCGCGTACTCGGCGAACACCGCGCCGGAGGAGAGTTCCCGGTCCAGCGGCCGGGTCACGTACGACGTGCGTGCCGTCGTACCCCGGAAGCGCGCGCCGTGGCCGTGGATCGCCGCCGCCGCGGCGCTGGTGCTGGTCGTGGCCGGGGTGGTGGCCTGGCTGGTGACCCGCGGACCGGACACCCCGCCGCCGCCGCGCGCAGACGCGGTGACGGTGGAGGCGGAGACGCTCGTCTCCGGCGCCGCGGTGCAGTCCACCACCGGCGCGAAGGCGGAGGTGGTGGCGCAGGAGAACTGCTGCGACGTGGTGTGGTCCGGCGACGCGCAGCTGTTCTTCCTGGGCCGGGGCGTGGGTGACCGGGTGACCGTGCAGGTGGACGTGCCGTCCGACGGCACCTGGCGGTTCTCCACGGTGCGCACCACCTCGTTCGACTACGCGAACACGATCTGGCTGGTCGACGGCCGGCAGGTGGGCGACACGTTCTTCGGGTTCAGCCCGACTGTGGTCCGCACCGACGAGGTGGACGTGGGCACCGTGGAGCTGACCCGCGGGCCGCACAAGCTGACGCTCGTGGCGGTCAGCAAGACGCAGGGCACGGACAGGTACTTCGCCGGTGTGGACCAGATCCGCCTCACGCCCGTCGTCCGGCCGTGAGCGCGAGGCAGAAGGTGCTGCTGGTGGCGGTGGCCGTGCTGCTGGTGGGGCTGTACGTGGTGGCGGTGGCCGGGCGCCGCGACGACACGGGCGACCCGGCGGCGGGGCCGGGGGCGCTGGCCCGGCTGGGGCGCGGGTCCGGGACGGTGGACCCGGCGACGGTGGCGGTGACGTGCCTGCCGCCGGCTGCCGAACCGGCCACCACCGCCGACGGAGTGAGGCTCGCCTTCGGCACCGCGTGCCGGCTGCGGGTGGCCGACCCGGGGGCGCTGCGCACGCTCGTGCTGCGCGGTACGACGCCGTTCGAGGTGACCGCCCCCGCACCCGGCGACGCGGACGTCACAGTCACCGACGAGGTCGCCCCCGGCCCGGACGGCCCGGCGCTGGCGAAGGTGGCGGTGGACCGGGAGACCGAGGTGCTCCTGCGCTGTCCGGGAGGTGGCGGATGTTCGGTCACGCTGGCCCGGTCCTGACCGGGACGGAGACGCGGAATGGGTGAGTTGCGCAAGCCGTTCCTGCTGCTGGCCCTGCTCGCGGTGGCGCTCGTGGTCGGCGTGGAGCTGGGCGCGGCGGCACTGACCGGCGGCGGGGACGCGAGCGGCGCGCTGCTTGACAACGCCGCGCAGCTCGGCGTCGAACTGGGCGACGTCGGCGCGGTGTCCGAGCCGTCCGGGCGGGGCATCGGCTACCTGGCGCTGATCGACGTGGTGGCGCTCTGGACGACCGGGCTGTTCTGCCTGAGCCTGGTGCTGCCGGACCGGGTGCAGGGCCGGGTGCAGGGCGTGGCCACGCTCGTCTTCTCGATCGTGCTGCTGCTGGTGTCGCTGGTCCTGCTGATCGTCGCGTTCGTCGAGCTCACGGTGATGGTCTCGCTGTTCCTGGCCCCGCCGTTCGGCACGCTGGCGTACCTCGCGGTGTGGGGGTTCTTCCCGGTCGGCGACGCGGCGGTGCTGCTCGGGCTGGTGCTGCTGCTCAAACTGGTCTGGGCCGCGCTGCTGCTCGCCGCCCAGCCCCGGTTCCTGCGCAACAAGGGCCTCGTCGCGCTGGCGCTGACCACGCTGCTGTGCACTGTGGTGTTGCAGTTCCTGCACGGACTGGTGCCGGTGATCCTGGTCAGCATCCTGGACGACCTGGGTGCCGTGGTGTTCGCCGTGGTGGCACTGATCTGGGCGCTGGTGCTGCTGATCGGGTCGATCCCGGCGATCGTGAAGGCGATCCGGACCACCGCGACCACGTCCGGCCGTACGGTCAGGTGACCGCGTCGCCGGCCGCGAGCGTGGCCAGGCGCGGCAGCTGCTCCGGGTCGGTCAGCGCCGACCCGACCGCCACCACCCGCGCCCCGGCGGCGAGGAAGTCGCCCGCGTTGCCGGCGTCGACGCCGCCGGTGGCCACGAACCGGGCCTCCGGCAGCGGCCCGGCGACCGCCCGGAACCAGGCCGGACCGAGGCTGACCGCCGGGAACGCCTTGAGCCACACCAGGCCGTGGTCGAGCGCCCGCTGCGCCTCGGTCGGGGTGGCCACGCCGGGCAGGTGCGGCACGCCGAGACCGGCCGCCGCGTCGGCGACGGCCAGGTCCAGGCCCGGCGCGACGGTGAACGCCGCTCCGGCCGCCACCGCGTCGTGGACCTGCTCGGGGGTACGCACCGTACCCGCGCCGACGATCCGGTCCCGCCGCCGCCCGGCCGTCACGGCGGCGCGCAGCGCCGGCACCGCCTCCGGGGTACGGATCGGCACCTCCACCACGGCGATGCCGAGCTCCCAGGCCAGCTCGGCCAGCCGGACCGTCTCGCCGGGCGGCAGGTCCCGCAGGATCACCATCACCCGCGCGTCGCCGAACAGGGCCTCGAACTCGTGCCCGCTCATCTCCCGCTCCTTCCCTCGGCCCGTACCGGGGCCTGTTCGGTCCACGCCTCGTCCGGCAGCGCCAGCGCCCGCGCGATCGTGTCCGGGTCCGGCGGCGGGGCGGTGTCGCCCGGCACGGCCAGCACCGGCGCGGCGGTGAGGTGACCCAGCCGCAGGCACGATCGCAGGTCGAGGCCGCGCAGCAGCCCGGAGAGGAACCCGGCGGCGAACGCGTCACCGGCGCCGACCGGTTCCACCACCTCCACCGGCAACGCCGGCACGAACACCGCCGGCCCCTTACGCGGCAGCGCCGTCGCGCCGACCGGTCCGTCCTTGACCACCACCAGCTCCGGGCCGGGCAGCAGGTCACGGACGGCGGCCGGACCGCCCGCCGACCAGAGCACTGCCGCCTCGTCCAGCCCGACCAGCACCATGTCGGCGCGGTCGGCCAGGTCACGCAGGACCGGGCCGGCCCGGTCGGCGGGCCAGAGCGCCGGGCGGTGGTTCACGTCGAAGCTGACCCGCGCGCCCGGCAGCGCACGCCGGGCCAGCGCTGATCCGAGCAGGTCACGGCAGGTGCCGGAGAGCGCGGCGGTGATCCCGGACAGGTGCAGCAGGCGTGCCCCGGCCAGCCCGGGACGCCCGAGATCCGGCGCGTCGAGGCGGCTCGCGGCCGACCCGGCCCGGTGGTAGTGCACCCGGGTGCCGTCCGGCCCCGGATCCTTCAGGTAGAGCCCGGTCGGCGCATCCGGATCGACGGCGACCAGCGAGACGTCCACGCCCACGGCGGCGACCTCGGCCACCACCCGCCGCCCGAACGGGTCGTCCCCGACCCGGCTGACCCACGCCGCCCGGTGCCCGAGCCGGGCCAGCCCGGCCGCCACGTTCGACTCGGCGCCGCCCACGCCGACAGTCAGCCGCGCGGCGTGCTCCAGCGACCCGCCGTCGTCGGGGGCGAGCACCACCATCGTCTCGCCGACGCAGACCACCTCCGGACCGCCCGCCGGGCTCACGGCACCACGTCCAGGCGGGCCGCGATGTCGGCCGGGTCCAGGTGGCCGTCGGCGACCAGCACGCGGTGCCGGTTGTGCCGGGGCCGCCCGGCCGCGACCACGGCCGGGCGGTCGAACGCGTACGCGACGCAGACGCCCGGGTACATGGCGGTGCGCACGAACCACCTGTCACCAGGCCCCAGACCGGTGAACACCAGCGTGTACCCGCCGCCGCCGGGCGCGGTGGCGGACAGCGCCAGCCAGGGCGCGGCCGACCCGTTCACCGCCTCCTCGCCTTCCGCCTCAGCGGTACGCACCAGGGGTTCCCCGTCGGCCGCCGCCCGCCAGAAGAAGCCGCCGTACCCGGCGCCGCCCGGACGGCCGTTCGTGGCCGGGCTGCCCAGGCGCACGTCAGCACCGGCGGCGGTGAGTGTGGCCGACAGGTCGAGCCACCAGGCGTCCGCACCGGCGGCGGTGGCGGTGATCCGCCGGCGCTCGCGCAGCAGCACCCGGCCGTGCCGGTCCCGCCACTCCAGTTCGTGGTCGAGCCGGTCGGCGGCCCGGTCCCGCCAGCCGGTGTGCGCGATGACGCCGTGGTCGTCGCGCCAGGTGTAGCCGGTGCCGCGCACGTACGTCCGGCCGCCCCACAGGTTGACGCCGTCCACGTCCTGCACGGCCAGTGACGCGCCGAGGTGCCAGACGTGGTCGGCCGGGAGCGCGTCGGTGACCGGCGTGCCGGCCCGGGTCCGTACCGGGTGCAGGTAGGGCCGGGGCCCGTGGCGCGGGTCCAGGTCCGGCCGGACCACGTACCGGGCCACCTCGGCGCCGCCCACGACCAGCCGCGGCTCGGCGGTCACGACGGGTCCGGGGCGGTGATCGGGCGGCGGGCGTCCAGCGCGTGCAGCGCGGCGAGGGCGTACCCGCCGAGGATCGGCACCGCCACCGGCGTGACCAGCACGCCCAGCACCACGGCGAGCGCGCAGACACCGGAGGCGGCGGCCCACACGCCGGGACGCTCCGGGCAGGTGCGCGCCACCCGGCGGGCGGCGCCCCGCCAGCCCCGGCCGCCGGTGCGCCCGACCGCGACGGCGACCAGGCCCGCGTACCCGAGCAGGACCGCCACCACGACGGTGGTCAGCGCGAGCGCGGGCCCGCCGCCGGGCACCCGGCCGGTGGCGAGCGCGAGCACGTCGGCGACCAGCAGGGCGGCGGCGGCGAGGACGACGGCGCTCACCGCCGGCCCGGCGGGCAGCGCGCGGCCGAACCGGCGCAGGCTGGTCCGGACGTCGGGCCAGGCGCCGGTGACCGACCGGTCGTGCAACGCCGCGCTGGCGGCGGCGACCGCCGGGGCGAGCGTGAGCACCGGCAGCGCGGCGAGCGCCACGGCGAAGCCGAGCAGCGCCAGGTCGGTCGCCTCGCGCAGCGTGTCCCGCCAGTCGGCACGGGCCGGCACGGCGGTCATCCCTTCAGTCCGCTGGTGTTGATGCCCTCGACGAGCATCCGCTGGAACGCCAGGAAGAACAGGAACACCGGCAGCAGGGAGAGCACCGACATGGCGAACATCGGGCCCACGGCGCTCTGGCTGGTCGAGTCGATGAACAGCGTCAGCGCCACCGGGACGGTGTAGTCCTCCAGGTTGGACAGGAACACCAGCTGGCGGAAGAAGTCGTTCCAGGTCCAGATGAACGAGAAGATCGCCGTGGTGACCAGCGCCGGGCGGCTCAGCGGCAGGATGACGTGCCGGAACACGCCGTACGGGGACGCGCCGTCGATGGTGGCCGCCTCGTCCAGCTCGCGCGGGATGCCGCGCATGAACTGCACCATGAGGAAGACGAAGAACGCCTCGGTGGCGAGGAACTGCGGCACCAGCAGCGGCAGGTACGGCCAGTCGCCGCCGACCAGGCCGAGGCTGCGGAACAGGATGTACTGCGGCACGATCAGCACGTGCCCGGGCAGCA
This sequence comes from Micromonospora sp. WMMB482, assembly GCF_019038635.1. Classification (NCBI taxonomy): domain Bacteria; kingdom Bacillati; phylum Actinomycetota; class Actinomycetes; order Micromonosporales; family Micromonosporaceae; genus Micromonospora; species Micromonospora sp. WMMB482. The sequence continues at coordinate 5,968,750 of NZ_JAHOPD010000020.1, forward strand.
GCAGCGTCCCGATCATGACGGTGAACCACAGCTTGCGCAGCCGGAACCGCAGCCGGCCCAGCGCGTACGCGGCGAGCAGGCAGGACAGCGCGTTGCCGACGACGGTGAGGCCGCTGACCACCGCGCTGTTGAGGAAGAACCGGCCGAAGCTGACGTCGAAGTTGGTCCAGCCGTCGACGAAGTTGCCGGGGGTGAACTCCTCCGGCAGCAGGCCGACGTTGTTGACGATCTCGGCCTGCGACTTGACCGAGGTGCCGAGCATCCAGAACAACGGGTAGAGCACCACCGCGACGATCGCCACGAGCACGACCAGCCGCAGCACGTTCCGGCCGCTGCCCGGCCGGCGGCGGGCGACAGTGAGCGCGGTCATGAGTCGTCTCCGTCCGAGTAGTGCACCCAGAACCGGCCGGTGCTGAAGAAGACGGCGGTGACCACGCCGATCGCCACCAGGAACACCCACGCCATCGCCGAGGCGTAGCCCATCTCCAGGTCGGTGAAGCCGGAGATGTAGAGCTTCAGCGTGTACATCAGGGTGGAGTCGACCGGGCCGCCGGTGCCGTTGCTGAGCACGAACGCGGCGGTGAAGCCCTGGAAGCCGTTGATGGTCTCCAGCACCAGGTTGAAGAAGATCACCGGGGAGAGCATGGGCAGCGTCACCGCGCGGAAGCGCCGCCACGCCCCGGCGCCGTCGACGGCCGCCGCCTCGTACAGCTCGGTGGGCACCTGCTTGAGCCCGGCCAGGAAGATCACCATGGGTGCGCCGAACTGCCAGATCGCCAGCACCATCAGCGTCTCCAGCGCCCAGTCCGGGTCGCTGACCCAGGGCAGCCCCTCGACGCCGAACAGGGCGAGGAACGAGTTGAACGCGCCGTCCCGGTTGAACATGTTGACCCAGACGATGGCCAGCGCGACGCTGCCGCCGAGCAGCGACGGCAGGTAGAACAGGCTGCGGAACAGCCCGACGCCGCGCCAGGCGCGGTTGAGCAGCAGCGCCACCCCGAGCGCGGCGGCCAGCTTCAGCGGCACCGCGATGAGCGCGAACGTCAGCGTGACCCGCACCGCGTGCCAGTACGACGGGTCGGCGGTGAACATCCGCTCGTAGTTGGCCAGCCCGACCCAGCGCACCTCGGACAGCGGGGTGAGGATGTCGTAGTCGGTGAAGCTCAGCCAGAGCGAGAGCAGCATCGGGATCGCCGTGACACCCATCAGTCCGATGAGCCAGGGCGAGAGGAAGACGTACCCGGCCAGGCCCTCGCCGAGCCGGGCCCGGCCGGCCCCGCGCCGCGAGGGGCGGGGGCCGGCCGGTCCGGTACGGGAGGTCCGGCCGGGCACCGTGGTGACAGCCACGGGATCGGTCCTTTCGTGGGGTCAGGCGATCGCGGCTTTGCAGGCGGTGACGAACTGCTCCGCCGCCTGGGCCGGGGTGGCACGGCCGTACTGGGCGTTCTCGGCGGCCTTGACCAGCTCGGACTTGACCTTGCTGTGCCCCTTGATCGGCACCTGGGGCGAGGCGCCGAACTTCTGCGCCAGCTCGGACTCGACCTGGATGGACTGCTTCATGGCCGGGTCGGTGGCGGTCTCGCTGACCTTGGCGCGCAGGTCCATGTTCGACGGCAGGCCCCGGTCGGTGCCGAGCAGCGCGACCGCCTCCGGGTCGTTGTTCAAGAAGTTGATCACGTCGACGGCGACGTCCTTGTGCTTGCTGCCCTTGAACACCGACCAGTACATCGAGGCCCGCGCCCACTGCGCGCTGGGGTCACCCGGGTACGCGACCACGCCCAGCTCGTCCTTGGTGTTCTTCTTCAGGTCCGGCATCTGGTTGACCCACACCCAGGAGGTGGCCGCCTTGCCGGTGACCACGAGCTGCTTGGTGACGTCGCTGGCGTTGCCCTCGTGGATGACGTCCGGGGTCGGGGTGGCGCCCCGGTCGCGGGCGCCCTTCCACAGCTCGAACCACTTTGTCACGTCCTCGGCGGTGAAGCCGAGTTCCTTGCCCTGGTACAGGTCCTTGCCCTGCTGGCGCAGCCAGACCCAGAGCGCCTTGTAGTCGGCGCTCGGGTCCTGGGTGCCGGGGATCTTCGTCTTCTTCGCCACCTGCTCGGCCCAGGCGATGTGCTCCTCCCAGCTCATCCCGGTGGTCGGCTCGGGCAGCCCGTTCTTGGTCAACAGCGTCTTGTTGTAGACCAGGCCCTGGGTGTTCTCCCCGGCGGCCACCCCGGCGAGCTTGCCGTCGACCACGCCGTACTCCAGCAGGCTCTTGGGGAACTTCGACACGTCGAGCTTGCCGGAGTCGCGGTAGCTGCCCAGGTCGAGCGTGGTGCTGCGGCCGGCGTACTCGGCCAGGTAGTTGTCGTCGATCTGGAACAGGTCCGGCGGGTTGCCGCCGGCGGTCAGCGTGGCGAGCTTGTCGAAGTAGCCCTGGTTGGCCTGCCAGGTCTTCTCGAACGTCACGTCCGGGTGCTTCTTGGTGTAGAGGGCCAGGGCGTCCTCGGTGAGCTTCGCCCGGGCCTCACCGCCCCACCAGAAGACGGACAGTTTGACCGGGCCGCCGTCGCCACCGGCGGAGTCGTCGCCGCAGCCGGCCGCGCCCAGGGCGAGGGGTACGGCGAGCGCGACGGCGGCCAGGCCGCGGACGAGTCGGCGTCGGGTCAGGGGGGTACGGTGATCCCGCCCGGCGGGTGCGCCGGCGGTGGGGGACGTTGCGGGGTGCATCTGCGCTCACTCCTCGGCTGTGGGAGGCGACGACGTCACCGGCGGCCGTCCACGGGTCGCCCGGGTCCGCAGTGCTGTGCGGGCCCGGGCCACCTGCTCAGGCCCCGGTGCCGTCCCGGCCGGGCTCGGGGACGGGCCCGGTCGAGTCACGGACGACCAGTTCGGTCTGGAGCATTACCTGTGCGGTGGTGCGACGGTCGCCGGACGCCGTGCCCCGGCCCCGGGCGCCACGCGGCGCGTCGGAGTCCAGTTGCAGCAGCATGTCGACGGCCGTCCGGCCGGCGGCCGCGGTCGGCGTGGCCACCGTCGTCAACTTGGGGCGGGTGAGCCGGCTCAGCGCGATGTCGTCGACGCCGACGACGCTGACGTCGTGCGGCACCCGCGCCCCGAGCGCGTCCAGCCCTTCGATCAGGCCGATCGCCATCAGGTCGTTGTAGGCGAGCACGGCGGTGACGCCGCTGCGGCGTACCTGTTCGGCGAGCGCGCCGCCACCGGTCTCGGTGGGCTGGTTGGGTCCGAGGACGGTCAGGTCCGCGCCCCCGCCCCGGGCGGCGGCGGTCGCGGCGCGGCGCATCTCCCGGGCGGTCCAGGAGCCGCGCGGACCGCCGAGCAGCGCGATCCGGCGGTGACCGAGCCCGAGCAGGTGCTCGATCGCGGCCCGGGCGCCCTGACCGACGTCCATCATCACGCAGGGCAGCCCGGCGACCTGGCGGTTTATCACCACCACCGGGACCTCGCGGCTGACCTGCTCGATCAGGCTGTTGCTCATCCGGGGGCTGCACAGCAGCACGCCGTCGACCTGCTTGGCCAGGGCGTGGACCAGGTCCTCCTCGGCGACCGGGTCCTCGTTGGTGTCGGCCACGAACACGTGGTAGTCGCGGTGCCGGGCCTGCCCCTCCGCCGCCTTGATCAGCGGCGGGAAGAACGGGTTGGCGATGTCGGCCACGATCAGGCCGATGTTGTGCGTACGGCCGGTGATGAGGGCCCGGGCGGCCCGGTTGGGCCGGTAGCCGAGGTCCTCCGCGCAGGCCAGCACCCGGACCCGGGTCTCCGGGTTGACCAGGTGCGGGGCCGAGAACGTACGGGACACGGTGGAGATGTGCACACCGGAGGCGCGGGCGACGTCCCGGATGGTGGCTGGCACGGCGGGCTCCCTCGTCCGATGTGGTGGGGGTCACGGGTGCCGCCCATTAATGCAAACGGTTGCGCTCGTGTCAACGGTCCATTGTTGCGACTCGATTGCGCCGGCGTTCCGCCCGCGTGCAGGAATGCGCATCAATGCGGATGGATGGGGCGGCTTGGGCGGCAACCGTTGACGGCGTATCCATCGTCGTGGTTTCTTCGCTGCAAACCTTTGCAGCCGACTGCCGGGGAGGCCGACGTCATGTCACCACCGGCCCGGGAACGGGTCCGCCACGCCCTGGTGGGTGCCGGAGCACGCGCCGAGATGTTCGTCCGCGCGCTGGCCCTCGACCACGCCGACACCGCCGAGCTGGTCGCGCTCGCCGACGTCAACCAGAGGAGGATGGACGCGCACAACCGCTGGCTGGCCGAGCTGGGCCACCCGCCGGTGCCCGCGTACGCCGCCGCCGACTTCGCCACCATGCTGGCGAAGGAACGCGTCGACGTGGTGCTGGTGACCAGCGTGGACGCCACCCACGACGAGTACGTGACGGCGGCGCTGCGGGCCGGCTGCGACGTGGTCGTGGAGAAGCCGATGACAGTCGACGCCGCGGGCTGCCGGCGCATCCTCGACGCGGTCGCCGAGACCGGCCGGCGCGTCACCGTCGCCTTCAACTACCGCTACAACCCGCTGCACGAGCAGTTCCGGCGGCTGCTGGCCGACGGCGCGGTGGGCGAGATCGGTTCGGTGCACTTCGAGTGGCTGCTCGACGTGCGCCACGGCGCCGACTACTTCCGCCGCTGGCACCGGGACAAGTCCGTCTCCGGCGGCCTGCTGGTGCACAAGTCCGGCCACCACTTCGACCTGGTCAACTGGTGGCTGGACGCCCGCCCGGTCGAGGTGCACGCGTACGGCCGGCTGTTCTTCTACGGCGCGGACGGCCGCCGGCACGGCTACGCCCGCGACTACGACCGGGCGCACGGCTCCCCCGCCGCCGACGGCGACCCGTTCGCGCTGCGGATGGCCGACCACCCGAGGCTGCGTGAGCTGTACCTCGACGCCGAGGCCGAGGACGGCTACCACCGTGACCGCAACGTCTTCGCCCCCGGCGTCACCATCGAGGACGACCTGGCGGTGCTGGCCCGCTACGACACCGGCGCCACGATGACCTACCACCTGACCGCGTACGCCCCCTGGGAGGGCTACCGCGTGATGGTCAACGGCAGCCGGGGCCGCCTCGAACTGGAGGTGACCGAGAGCGACCACGTCAGCCCGGCCGTCGCCGGGGCGCTCAAGGGCGCGGCGCTGCACGGCGACGAGGCCGCCGTCGAGCAGGGTGCGGCCCGGCTCACGCTGCGCCCGTTCTGGGCGCCGCCGGTGGAGATCCCGGTCGAGGGCTGGACCCGGCGCGGGCACGGCGGCGCGGACGCCCGGATGACCCGGGTGCTGCTCGGCGGCGAACCCGACCCGCTCGGCCGGGCCGCCACCGCCCGGGACGGCGCGCTGGCGCTGCTCACCGGCCTGGCCGCCAACCGTTCGCTGGAGACCGGCGCGCCCGTCCGGGTCGCCGACCTGCTCACCCTGCCCTGACCGAGGAGCCCTCGCTGTGCCGATCATCTCCCGCGGCGACCTGCTGCTGCCCGCCGAGCCCGGGCTGCGCGCCCTGGCCCGCGAGCTGTACGCGCTCGCCGCCGAGCAGCCGATCATCTCCCCGCACGGGCACGTCGACCCCGGCCTGTTGGCCGAGGACCAGCCGTTCCCCGACCCGGCCCGGCTGCTGATCGTGCCCGACCACTACCTGACCCGGATGCTGCTCAGCCAGGGCGTGCCCCCGGCCGACCTGGGTGTGCCCAGCGTCGACGGCAGCCCGGTGGAGACCGACGGACGGACCATCTGGCGACGTTTCGCCGCGCACTGGCACCTGTTCCGCGGCACCCCGTCGCGGCTCTGGCTGGAGCAGACGTTCCGGCACGTGTTCGGCGTCGACACGCCGCTGGGCCCGGCCACCGCCGACGCCGTCTACGACGCGCTCGCCGCGCGCCTGGCCGAACCGGGGTTCCGGCCCCGGGCGCTGTTCGAGCGCTTCGGCATCGAGGTGCTCGCCACCACCGAGTCGCCGCTGGACGACCTGGGCCGGCACGCCAAGCTCGCCGTCGACGGCTGGGGCGGGCCGGGCGGGCGGGTGGTCACCACGTTCCGCCCGGACGACGTGGTGGACATGGAGTTCGACGGCTGGGCGGCGAACGTGGACCGGCTCGCCGAGGTGTCCGGGGAGGACACCGGCACGTACGCCGGATACCTGGCCGCGCTGCGGGCACGGCGGGCGGCGTTCGCCGCCGCCGGGGCCACCTCCACCGACCACGGGCACCCGACCGCCCGTACCCTCGATCTCGGCCCGGCGCGGGCCGCGGCGCTGTACGACAAGGGCCGGCGCGGCCTGGCCGACGCGGGCGACGCCGAGGCGTTCCGGGCCCACATGCTGCTGGAGTTCGCCCGGATGTCGCTCGACGACGGCCTGGTCATGCAGCTGCACCCCGGCGCGGTCCGCAACCACAACCGCTGGCTGCACGCCCGGCACGGCCGCGACGTGGGCGGCGACGTGCCGCAGGCCACCGAGTACGTGCACGGCCTCGCCCCGCTGCTCGACGCGCACGGCAACGACCCCCGGCTCACGGTGGTGCTCTACACGCTCGACGAGGACACGTTCACCAGGGAACTCGCGCCCCTGGCGGGCGGGTACGCGGCGCTGCGCCTCGGCGCGCCCTGGTGGTTCCTGGACTCCCCCGAGGTGCTGCGCCGGTTCCGGGAGGCGGTCACCGAGACCGCCGGCTTCTACAACACCGCCGGGTTCGTCGACGACACCCGCGCGTTCTGTTCCATCCCGGTACGCCACGACGTGGCCCGCCGGGTCGACGCCGGCTTCCTCGCCCGCCTCGTCGCCGAGCACCGGCTGACCGGGGACGAGGCCGCCGAGACCATCGTCGACCTGGCGTACCGGCTGCCGAAGCAGGTCTTCAAGTTCGGAGGTGGGCCCGCATGACCACAATCGTCGACGTCGAGGTGCACGACGTCCGTTTCCCCACGGCGGCCAGCGGCGACGGCTCGGACGCGATCAACAGGGGCGACTACTCGGCCACGTACGTGGAGCTGACCACCGACGGCGGCCCGACCGGCGCCGGGTTCACCTTCACCAACGGCCGGGGCAACGAGATCACCTGCGCGGCGGTACGCGCGCTCGCCCACCACGTCCGGGGCCGTACCGTCGCCGAGATCGCCGCCGAACCTGTCGCGTTCTGGCGCTCGCTCACCGCGGACGTGCAACTGCGCTGGCTCGGCCCGGAGAAGGGCGTCATCCACATGGCCACCGGAGCGCTGGTCAACGCGGTCTGGGACCTGCGCGCCAAGCTCGCCGGCAAGCCGTTGTGGCGGTTCCTCGCCGAGGCGCCCACCGACGAGCTGGTGGCGACTGTCGACTTCCACCACATCACCGACGCGCTCACCCGTGACGAGGCGGCGGCCATCCTGGACAAGGGACGGGACGGGCTCGCCGACCGGCTCGCCGGGCTGGAACGCGACGGGTTCCCCTCGTACACCACCTCGGTCGGCTGGCTCGGCTACCCGGACGAGCAGGTCCGCGCGCTGACCCGCGAGGCGTACGCCTCAGGGTGGCGCGCGATGAAGATGAAGGTCGGCGGGCGGATCGAGGACGACCTGCGGCGGGCCCGGATCATCCGGGCCGAGATCGGCCCGGACGCGCTGCTGATGATGGACGCCAACCAGGTGTGGGACGTGGACGAGGCGATCGCCGCGATGGGCGTGCTCGCCGCTGTCGACCCGTACTGGATCGAGGAGCCCACGCACGCCGACGACGTGCTCGGGCACGCCCGGATCGCCCGCGCGGTGACCGAGCTGACCGGCGGCCGCTGCCGGGTCGCCACCGGCGAGGTCGCCGCCAACCGGGTCATCTTCAAGCAGCTGCTCCAGGCCGAGGCCATCGGCGTGATGCAGGTCGACGCGTGCCGCGTCGGCGGCGTGGACGAGGTGCTCGCCGAACTGCTGCTCGCCGCGAAGTTCGGCGTGCCGGTGTGCCCGCACGCCGGTGGCGTCGGCCTCTGCGAGTACGTGCAGCACCTCGCGATCTTCGACTACCTGCGGGTCGGCACCAGCCTCGACGGCCGCATGGTCGAGTACGTCGACCACCTGCACGAACACTTCACCGACCCGGTCCGCACCCGGGGCGGGCGCTACCTGCTGCCCACCGCGCCCGGCTACAGCTCCACCATGCGCGAGGAGTCGATCGCGCGGTTCCGCTTCCCGGACGGCCCGGCATGGCGCTGACCACCGACCGGCTCGGCCTGGCCACGCTGCGCTGCCTGCCGCAGGAGTCCCGGCCGCTGCTGCGCCCCGGCACGGTGCCGGCCGGCATCGTCCACCTCGGCGTCGGTGCGTTCCACCGCGCCCACCAGGCCGTGCACACCGAGGCGGCGGTCGGCGCGGCCGGCGGCGACTGGGGCATCATCGGCGTCGCGCCGCGCAGCACCGGCGTGGTCGACGCCCTGGCCGCGCAGGACTGCCTGTTCAGCGTCACCGCGCTCGCCGCCGAGGGCGCGGCCACCCGGGTGGTCGGCGCGCTCGCCGGGGTACGGCACGCCGCGAGCGATCCGGACGCGGTGGCCGGCCTGCTCGCCGACCCGGCGATCCGGGTGGTCACGCTGACGGTGACCGAGAAGGCGTACCGGCTGGATCCGGTCACCGCAGCGGTCACAGTGGACGCGGACCTGACCGCCGACCTGACCACCGGCCGTCCCCCGCGTACCGTGCCCGGCCTGCTGGTGCGCGGGCTGCTCGCCCGCGCCGCCGCCGACGCCGGGCCGATCGCGCTGGTGAGCTGCGACAACCTGCCGTCCAACGGGCGGCGGCTGCGCGGGCTGGTGGAGCAGTGCCTCGCGCTGGCCCGGGTGCCGGACGCGACGGCCGAGCGGGTGCTGACAGCGGTGACCTGCCCCGGCACCATGGTCGACCGGATCGTGCCGGCCAGCACCGACGCCACGCGGGACACCGCGCGGCGGGCGCTGGGCGTGACCGACCTGGCGGCGGTCGCCGCCGAACCGTGGTCGCAGTGGGTGATCGAGGACGACTTCCCCGGCGGCCGCCCGGCCTGGGAACGCTCCGGCGCGATCCTCACCGGCGACGCCGGCCCGTGGGAGCGGCTGAAACTGCGGGCGCTCAACGGCGTGCACTCGGCCACCGCGTACCTGGGCGCGCTCGCCGGCGCGGAGACGGTGGCCGAGGCGCTGACGCTGCCACACCTGGAGGCGGTGCTGCGGCGGCTGGTCACCGAGGAGATCGCGCCGAGCTTCACCCCGCCGCCCGGCGTCGACGTGGCCGACTACGGCGAGCAGGTGCTCGCCCGCTTCGGCAACCCGACGATCCGCCACCGCACGTGGCAGGTCGCCATGGACGGCTCGCAGAAGCTGCCGCAGCGGGTGCTGCACACCGTCGCCGACCTGCGCGCGGCCGGCCGGTCGGCGCGGTGGAGCGCGCTCGTCGTGGCCGCGTGGCTGCGGTTCCTGCTCGGGTACGCCGACGACGGCCGGCCGCTGCCGCTGGACGACCCGCTCGCGGACCGGCTGCGCGCCGCGCTGGCCGCCGGGGCGCACACCCCGGCCGGGGTGGTGGACGCGGTCTTCGCGCTGCGCGAGGTGTTCCCGGCCGGCCTGGCCGCCGACGACGAGTTCCGCGCCGACGTGACCGGCTGGCTCACCGCGCTGGAACGGCACGGCGTCCGGGCCACGCTCGCGGACGCCCGGTGACCGGCGGCATGCCGGGGACGCCCGGCGGGCGGCGACCGGCCGGGGGTGGCCGGTGAGCGGCGGCGACCCGCCGCGGGTGGCGCTGATCGGGGCGAACGGGCACGGCCGCTGGCACCGGCGGACCATCGCCGGGCTGCACGCGGCCGGGCGGGCACGCCTGGTCGCCCTGGTCGACGTGCGCCCGCTGGAGGCCGAGCCGGAGGCGCCCGTCCCGCCGGAGGCGGCCGTCCTCACCGACCACCGGACCATGCTGGCCGCCGCCCGCCCCGACGTGGTGGTGATCTGCACGCCCCCGCACACGCACCTGCCGATCGCGCTCGACGTGCTCGCCGCCGGGGCGGACCTGCTGCTGGAGAAGCCGCCCGTGCTCGACCTCGCCGAGCACCTGATGCTCGCCGCCGCCGCGGCCGCCGCCGGCCGGGCCGTGCAGGTCAACTTCCAGGCGCTCGGCTCGGCCGCGCTGGCCGAGCTGACCGGCGCGCTCGGGCGGCTCGGCCCGGTCACCGGCATCGCCACGCTCGCCGCCTGGCAACGCCCGGACGCCTACTACGCCCGCTCCCCCTGGGCCGGGCGGCGCACCGTCGACGGCCGCCCGGCGCTGGACGGCGCGCTCGCCAACCCGCTCGCGCACGCGCTGATGCAGTGCCTCGCCGTCGCCGAGTCGGTCACCGGCGCGCCGGTACGCCCCGCCCGGATCGAGGTGGAGCGCTACCGCGTCCGTCCGATCGAGGTGGACGACACCACCGTGCTGCGGCTGACCCCGCACGCCGGGCCGCCCGTGCTGGCCGCGCTCACCCTCGCCGCCGAGGAACACGTCCCCGGGGAGGTGCTGGTCACCGGGGAACGGGGACGGGCGGTGCTGGAGTACCCGACCGACCGGTTGCGGCTACCCGGCGACGACGCGCCGCGCCCGGTGCCCGGCCGCCGGGGGCTGCTGGCGAACCTGCTCGACCACCGCGCGGACGGCACGCCGCTGATCGCGCCGCTGGCGCGTACCGAGCCGTTCACCGCGGTGCTGGACGCGCTGCGGGACGCACCCGTTCCGACGCTGCTCGACGGGGACCTGGTGCGCGAGGCGGGCGACGGCCCGCAGCGGCTGCGGATGGTGCGGGGCGTCGGCGCGGTGCTGCGGGCCGCCGCGGAGACCGGTGCGCTGCCGTCCGAGGCGGGCGTGCCGTGGGCGGTCCGCCCGTACGTGGTGGACCTGCCAGTGCAGTGAACATCCCTTCAGGAGAACGGAACGAGTCATGCGTACCCGAACCGCAGTCGTCGCGGCGCTGACCGCCGCGCTCGTCCTCACCACCGCCGCGCCCGCACCGGCCGCACCCGGCAAGCCGTCCCGGGCCGCCGAGCGGATCGGCCGCCAGGCCCTTCCCGCGCACGACGGCTGGGCCGCCGCCGGCACCGGCACCACCGGCGGATCGGCCGCCGCGCCGGACCGGGTACGCGTCGTGCGGACCCGCGCCGAACTGGTCGACGCGCTCGGCGGTGACAACGCCACGAACGCCACCGACGCCACCGGGAAGATCGTGTACGTGGCCGGGACCGTCGACGGTTTCGAAGGCCCGGACGGCACCCCGCTGGACTGCGCGGACCTGGCCGACCCGGAGTACTCGCTGCCCGCCTACCTGGCCGCGTACGACCCGGCGACCTGGGGCCGCGTGCCCCCGAGCGGACCGCTGGAGGCCGCGCGCGTGCGGTCGGTGGCCAACCAGACCCGGCAGACCCAGATCAACGTCGGCTCCAACACCACGATCGTCGGGCTGCGCGGCGCGCGGCTCACCGGCCTGACGCTGATGATCGACCGGGTCGACAACGTGATCGTGCGCAACATCGAGTTCGCCGACGCCCGGGACTGCTTCCCGGCCTGGTCCCCCACCGACGGCGACACCGGCAACTGGAACTCCCAGTACGACCAGATCTCCGTGCGGCGCAGCGAACACGTGTGGATCGACCACAACACGTTCACCGACGGCGACAACCCGGACAGCGCCCAGCCCGTCTACTTCGGCCGGCCCTGGCAGGTGCACGACGGCTCGCTGGACGTCACGCACACGGCCAGCCTGGTCACCGTCTCCTGGAACCGGTTCACCGGCCGGGACAAGGTGATGCTGATCGGCTCGTCCAACACCGTCGGCCCGGACGTGGGCCGGCTCAACGTCACCGTGCGGCACAACCTGTTCGACGGCACGCTGCAACGGCTGCCCCGGGTCCGGTTCGGTCAGGTCGACGTGCACGAGAACCACTACCGGCTCGGCGGGCCCGGCTTCGCGTACGCCCTCGGCGTCGGCGTGCAGTCCGCCCTGTACGCGGAGAACAACTTCTTCACGCTCACCGGCGACACCACCCCCGCTGACCTGCTGTACGACTGGGGCGGCACCGCGCTCACCGAGCGGGGCAGCTGGGTCCGGCAGGGTGACCGGCTGCCCCGGCCGGTGGACCTGCTCGCCGCGTACAACGCCGCCCACGACCCCGACCTCGGCGGCGACGCCGGATGGACGCCCACGCTGCGCGCCTCCCGGCCGCTGCCGACCCCGGTGGTCCCGTTCGTCGTGGACGCCTGGGCGGGCGCCGGCCGGCTACCGCTCTGACCTACACCGGAGCCCACTGAGGCGACCGGGCCGGCGTCCCCCTGGGGAGGCCGGCCCGGCGCCGTCACCGGCCCGCCGGCTGACACGCCGCCCCCGATGCGCAATGATCACGTTTGACGGACACCGCCGCCGGGGGAATGAAACGGCGGCCACCGGGGACAACAGGGTGAGAATCAGGCGGTGACAGCGCGAGTGGGCGCCCAGGTCCGGGGACGGGCACGGGACGGAGGGCCGGACGTGACGGGTGGGACATCCGGCGACGTCGGCCCGGTCCTCACCATCGACCTGCCGGCCGACCCGGCCCGGCTCGCCGACACCCGGGAACGGCTGCGCGGCTGGCTGCACGCCCGGGGTGTGAGCGAGTGGGACGTCGACACCGTCCTCATCGCCACCGGGGAGGCGTGCGCCAACGCGATCGAGCACGGCTACCGCTTCGCCCGGGAGGGCATCACCACGCTGCGGGCCGAGCTGCGCGGCGACCGGCTGGAGATCGAGGTACGCGACCAGGGCGGCTGGCGCGCGGCCGACGGCGACGAGAGCGGCGACCGGGGGCGCGGGCGGCTGATCATGGCGCGGGTGATGGACGAGGCCACCATCGTCGGCACGCCGGAGGGCACCTGCGTACGCCTGGTCAAGCACCTGACCGGCGACGTGAGCGGCCCGGCGGGCGCCGGATCTAGCGAAGATCAGCTATAAGGGACGCATGGAGTTCCCCGCGTACCTGGCCACCATGCCGATGCACGCGATCACCGAGATCCACGGTGAGCCCGGCCTGCTGGCCCGGTTCCGGCTGGAGATCGAGGCGTTCGACGAGACCGCCCGCGACCGGCTGACCGAGGCGCTCGACCTGGCCGCCGAGCTGCACCGCGACGACCGGCGGGTACGCGAGCCGTACCTGAACCACCTGCTGCGGGTGGCGATCCGGCTGATGCACCACTACCAGGTGCGGGACGTGGACGTGATCGTCGCCGGGCTGCTGCACGACGCGGTCGAGGACCACCCGGCCGAGCTGGCCGGACTCGATCCCGATTCCGCGGCGGACGCGACCCCGGCGGCGCTCACCGCGCTGTCCGACCGGTTCGGGGCGCGGGTCGCCCGGCTGGTCGCGGCCGTCACCAACCCGGCGTACGACCCGGGTCGCGACCGCGACGAGCAGTACCGGGAGCACGTGGCGGCCAGCCTGGAACGGGAGCCCTGGGCGCGGGTGATCAAGGTGTCCGACTTCACCGACAACGGCGTGGGCGTGATCCACACAGTGGGGCCCAAGGTGACCCGCGCCGCCACCAAGTACCGCCCCCTGGTGCCGGTCTTCCGTGACCTGGTCGCCCGGCCGGACACGCCGCTGTCCCCGCCGGTCAAGCAGCACATCCTCGCCCAGCTGGACCTGGCCGAGGAGCGCTTCAGCGCCATCCTCGACCCGCCCGCCTGACCCCACCCGGTCCGGCATGTCCCGCCCGGACCGCCGACGCGACCCGCGCCCTCACCACCCGGCTCGCACTCACCCTCACCTTCGCCACTTCCCCGAACCGGCGCCCGGCCCACCACCCCGAGGTGGCCGCATCCCCACCCACCGGGCCCGCCACTCCCCAGGCTGGCGCACGGCTCGCCACTACGGCGAAGTGGCGACAACCTCACCCAGCGGACCCCGCCACTCCCCCGAACTGGCGACGCCCACGCCACCACCCCGAACTGACGCCCGGCTCGCCACTACGGCGAAGTGGCGGCATCCCTCCCCACCGGACCCCACCACCTCCCCGAACTGGCGATCGGCCCGCCATCACGGGGAAGTGGCGGCATCCTCACCCAGCGGACCCCGCCACCTCGCCGAGCTGGCGGCCATGCTCACCGCATGAGGTCGCCGCTTCGGGGAGATGGCGGCGAAACGGCACCCCGGTCAGCCGGTTGCGGGAGGCGGGGCGCCCACCCGCCCGCCGAGTACGGCGGCGACGCGGTCACGCAGGGCGCGCAGCCGGTCCGGGTGGTCGCGCAGCACCACCCGGAGCGTCTCGTGACCACCGGCGGCGACCGCGCCGAGCACGTCGAGCAGCGTGCCGAGCTGGGCGGGCGGCTCGTCGGCGAGCAGGTCCGCCGCGTCGGCCACGACCACTGTCAGCGGGCCGGCGTCGAGGCGGTCGGCGAACGCGTCGGCGAGGGCGTCCCAGTTGCGGCCGTACCAGCCGGGTAGTTCCAGCGCCCCGGCCAGCGCCTCGTGCAGCCCGGCCCGGGTACGCGCCTGCGGGCCGGAAATCAGCACGCCGCCAGGCAGCACCCCGCCACCAGGCAGCACCCCGCCACCCGACCGCGGGTCACCGCCCGAGCCCGGTACGGCCGCGCCGCCGTCCGGCTCGGGCGGCGCGCCGTCGTACACGAGCCAGGCCGGTACCTGCGGGGACGCCGCGCCCATGGATCCGTCCTTTCCCGACGGCGCCGGCCGGCGCCGAGGCTGCTCAGAGCCGGTAGAAGTTGGCGTAGTGGTCGGGCGAGAACCAGGTCGCCCCGGTGCTCTTGTCGACCACGATCCGGTACGCGTCCCGGGAGGCGTTGCAGGCGCGCGGGTAGACGTCGTACTCGTGGTAGGTGGCGCCGGAGGGCAGCTGTCCCTCGTAGTTGTAGAACCGGCCGCCGGCGAAGTTGCACCGGCCGCCGCTCCACGAGTACCAGCCGCGGCTGGTCGGGAAGCTCTTGGCCGACCAGCCGGATCGGGCGGTGCGCGCGTCGGCGCAGCGGGACTGCGTGCAGGAGCCGTACACGGCGGCCGCCGCGGGCTCGGCGAGGCGCGTGGACACCGTGGACGGTGCGACGAGCGCGGCGGCGGCCACGGCGGTGACCAGGGCGGACGCGGCGAGAGCGCGGCGTACGCGGGTGACGCCGGCGCGGAACGGGGTCAAGGCATCCTCCTTGAGCGGGCCAGGCCGGACATCGATCAGCATCGTTGGCTGGTTGCCGCTCAGTCTGTCGAGGATCCTGCCCGCGGTACAGCCCCGATCCGGCGACGACGCCCCGAATCCCGGGTGAACACGCGATGGCGGGTGCGGACGGACGACCCGAGCCGCCCGTCCGCACCCGCCGCGTGGATCAGCGCACGAACGCCTGGAACTCGGCGATCCGCACGTTCTGCGCCTGCGGGCTGGCAGTGGCGCAGTCGGTCGCCGCCCGCGGGTCGTCGTCCTGCTCACCGGCGTAGTCCGGCGCGCCCGTGCACTGGTTGGTCAGCACCTCGACGCGCAGGTGCGTAGCCTTGGTACGCGGGATGTCGAACGACCGCATGATCAGCTCGGGCGCCCGGGGACGCGGCGCCACAGCCGGGAACGCGTCCGGCCGGCTGGTGTAGACCGGGCGGAAGTCCGCCGCGTCCGCGCAGGTCACCGGCCCGGTCGCGGTGCACGCCAGGACCCGGAACTGCCGCACCGCGGAGTACCGGCTCTGGGTGCCGGCGTCCGCGTCACCGGCCACCGCCGGGCGCAGCATGGCGCTCACCTGCACCCGGCGTACCTGCTGGACGCCACCGGCCAGGTCGACGGTGACCTGCCGGCCGGCGACCGGCGCGCCGAGCGAGGCCCAGTTGGTGGCCTCGTCCTCGTCGGCGATCTGCGGCAGGTTGATCCCGTCGCCGGTGACCGCCGCACCCGCCGCGGCCGAGGCCAGGTTGGGTCGCAACGACACCGCCAGCGTCCGGTTCTGGCCCGCCTTGACCTTCACCGGACCGATCCGGGTGTGGCCGTAGCCGGGCGCCCGCACCACGAACTCGTACGTGCCGGGCACCAGGTCCACCCGGTCGGTGAGCGGGGTGGCCGCGTCGGTGTCCGCCACCGGCACCGCACGGGCCTGGTAGCGCCCGACGAACAGCTGCGCGCCGGCGACCGGCCCGCGCTCGCCGACCGGCAGGAACCGCAGCGCGCCCTCCCGCGCGTACGGCGAGGTGAAGCCCGGCGTGGGGTCGGGATCGGTGTGGCCGACGCTGGCCGCGGTCTCACCGAGGCCGCGCCCGGCGAACGCGTTCCACAGCAGGTCCTGGTTGGCCCCGCCGAACCGGATCCGGTCGGCGGCGAGCATCGCGTCCCGGGCGTCGACCATGCTGACCTGGCTGACCGACATCAGCAGGAACGAGTCGAAGACCAGCTGGATCCAGCGCCGGTTGCCCGGGCAGGCGGTCACGTCGCGGGCGCCGGTCGCGCACGCCTTCTGGACGGCCGGGGTGCCGCTGCCCCAGCGGCGCATCATCGCCGCGCGGATGTCGGTGTTGGTGGCGCTCCACAACTCGCCGGAGGCGTGCACCTGGAGGCCGGCGAGGTCGTAGTCGACCGAGCTGTAGTTGAGCGGGCTGTCGCTCATGTTGTAGTTGCGGATGCCCGCCTTCGGATCCCCGGTGGTGTACTCACCGATGGTGAAGCCGCGCCGGCCGGGTGCGGCGTACCCGTGTTCGAACAGGTACTCCATGGCGAGCTGGTCCGACCAGCTCTCGCTCATGCCCTGCGGCGAGCTGACCCCGGCGCTCGGGCCGGCGATCATGCGGTTGGTGACCGCGTGGCCGTACTCGTGGGCGATCACCGACATGTCGAAGTCGCCGTCGACGCAGGGCGCGTAGAACGAGCCCGCCATGGGCTGCCACAGGTACATGTTGGTGGTCGGGGCGACGCCGTCCGGCGGGGTGATCTGGTTGGCGTTGTTGCGGGCCGCGAACGTGGGCGGACCGCCGCTGACGCCACCGGCCTGGGCGTTGCCCTGCTCCGGGTCGTTACCGAGCCCGCCGCGGCCGAGGTTGTCCTGCTGCATGTTCCAGGTCTCCTCGGTGAACCCGAGGTGGTAGGTCCAGTCGTGCATCCGGTTGTGCATCGCGAACAGGTTCGCCCGCGCCGCGTCGATGTCGTTGGCCTGCGGTGAGGTGAAGACCTCCGGGTTGCAGCGCTGCTCGTGCCACTGGTTCGTCCACGGGTACGCGTACCTGCGGTCCGCGCGGGGCGTCGCCGTCTCGGTGCCGACGCTGAACGGGTCATTGCTGTACCAGTTCTGCACCGCGATCGCGTTGTTGCCCTTGGTCGTGGTGGTGGACTGCCCGGTGGCCGGGTCCACGTCCCACGCCGGGTGACCGGGAACGCCCACCACCTCGGCGCAGCCGCGCGCCGGCACGGCGCACCACCGCTTGCGGGTGTCGACGGAGGACTTGTCGACCCGCGGCGAGTTCGGGAAGACCTCCCACGAGGGGTGGTCGGCGTCGTGGTCGATCAGGTTCTCGCGGACCAGCACGGCGCCGTCACGGGCGTCCACGTAGGTGGAGTAGGCGACCGGGTCCGCGCCGGTGGTGTCCGCGCCCAGGACCACCTCCCACGCCGCGCGCGGCCCACGGTCCGCGGTGGGCACCGCGACCAAGGAGGTACGTACGACCTGCGCGTCGGCCCGGCCGGCGTCGGCGACGGCGGCCCTGCGGGCCTGCTCGGCGCTGATCGTGGCCGGAGCCGGCGTACCGGCGTCGCGGGCGAGCGAGGAGCTGACGTGCCACACCGCTCCGTCGCGTACGCCGACCGACAGCATGCCGTCGACGGCGGCCGGCAGGTCGCCGAAGCGCTGCCGGAACAGGACCGTCGCGCCCTGCCCCATCGGCGCCACCGTCAGCAGTTCCAGCGCGGCGGCGCCCTCGGCGGTCAGCCCCAGCACGTCCCGGTTCGCGGCGACGTACGCGCGCGCGGCGGCGGCCGGGTCGGCGGGCAGCCCGGTGGCGAGCGGCTTGCCGGTCGAGGTGAGCGTGGCGGGCGTACCGAAGTCGGTCCAGCGCACGCGCGCGCCGAGCGCGGCGGCCCGGTCGCGCTGCCGGTCGCTGGCGGCGACGCGGCCCTTACGGTTGTCAGTGGCCTTGGTGTCGTGCCGGTCGCCCGGCAGGTGGTCGGGTGGCGCCTGGGTACGGGTCTGTTCCCGGGGTGCCGCCTGGCCGCCGCCTGCGGCGGTCAGGACCAGACCGGCTGCCAGCAGCAGCGCGGTGGTCCCCGTCAACGCACGGGATGGTGTGCGCACGGTCCCTCCTGTCATCGTCGAACGGCGATGTCCGTTCCGCCATCCGACCAGGACGATCAACCGTCCGACACCATCCGAACATCCATAAATGCTGATTCATTAATCTCTCGGTGAGCGCCCGCCGCCGCTCCGGCCGAGCAGTTTCGAGACTCATGTCCCACCAAACGAGACACAGATCTTGGTAGGAAACGGCCCCCATGAGGGCCCTTTCGTACCAAGATCTCCCCAGTTCGGCAGCATGCCGAGCCGGAGGGAAGCCGGCTCACATCGCCGCCTCGAGGAAGGTGGTCACAACCCGGCGGAAGTCGTGCGGATTCTCGACCCACGGCAGATGACCGCATCCGGGGAGGCTGACCCGCTCGCAGTTCGGCAGCACCTCCTCCAGCGAGTCGACACTCCAGCGAGGACGGATGTCCTCGGGACCGTCGATGATCAGCACGGGCGGGTCGAGCGTCCGGCACCGCGCCGCGATCCCTGATGTACGGAGTTCCTGCTTGACCTCGACGTTGACGGCCCGGTTGCAGTCGTGGTTGATGCCCAGCCACGGCGTGGCCATGTCCTCGGCGTGCGTCACGGCGGCATCGGGGTCGGCGAAGTCGGCCGACCACTGGAGAACGGCACGTTCGCGTTCCTCCGCCGGGGTGCGGTCCCGCGCGCCCAGCGCCTCCCACCGGTCCAGATGCCGCCCGAGCCGCCGCCGGAGATTCCGTTCGTAGTGCGGATGCCACGCGCGTCCGGGATCGATGCCGGTGCCGGACACGTAGATCAGGTGACTGACCCGCTCCGGGTGTTCGATCGCGTACCGCAGCGCCAGGTGCGCGCCCCACGAGTGGCCCAGCAGGGCCGTCCGCGGTCCGGCCAGGTGTTCGCGTACCGCGTCGAGGTCCGCGACGAAGCGGCCGATCGAGTACGGACCGCGCCGCTGGGAGCGCCCGCAACCACGTTGGTCCCACCGGATGACACGGGCGTGCCCGTCGAGCAGCCGGGCGACCGGCCCGAGGTAGTCCCAAAGGCCCGGACCACCGTGACAGAGCACCACCGCAGCCCCGGCGCCGGCCTCGTCCGCCCACAGGTGGCAGTCGTCATCGGTACGAACGTCCGCACTCATCGCCGACAGTATGGCGAGTCGCGCGCCGGACGGGTGGGGCCTGACAGGCTGACGCCGGTTACGGCTCTCTCATCCAGGTCTTCGGATCGGTCACGAAGACACCCTTGCCCTGCTGCCGCCGGATCACCCGCAACGCTTCGAGACGCGCATACGCCATCTGCACGGTTCCATGACTGACGTCGTAGCGATCGCGTAGCTCAGCGATCGAGGGCAGCTTGTCCCCCGGCTTCAGCTTCTTTCCCCTGACGTCGGCGATCACATCGTCGGCGATGCGCCAGTAATCCGGCACTTCTCGCATGGCACTCCTCGCGTGGCGATCCGATTCGATCACACCGCGACTCGCCTAACAAGCAGCGTTGACTCATCTGACATGTCTAGATAAGTTGATTCCGGGCCGATCCTCGCGTGGCAACGAGTTCGGCCCATCCCCCGGTCGGGGCGGGTGCGCGTACCCGTCCCGACCCTCCGGACTGCTCCGCCTCCGTACCGCCGACCTGGGCTGCGGCGGCGGAGCGGGCGGGTCGTCCGCGGCCGGAGTGCGGACGACCCGCCCTTCCAGACCCACCGCACTGTCCCCTGTTCCTGGAAGGACCGAGATGACGCCGCATCGATCCGGCCGGCTCTACCTGACCGGTACACCGGCCCGGCTGACCCCGCACGAGGTGCGCACGCACGCCTTCGACGCACGCAGGCGAGGCGTCGACCCTCATCAGGTACGCGAGTTCCAGGCCCGGGTCGCCGACGAGCTGACCGACCTGCACCGGCGGGTACGCCTGCTCGCGCAGGAGAACGACCGGCTGAAGCGCGCCCTGCGGGACTGGCAGACCATGCACGCGCGGGAGTGCCGCCCGCCGAACGACGGTCACTGGTAGCGGTGCGCCCGCAACCCGGCGATCTCCTGCGGGTCGACGGTCGCGCGTCGGTGCAGTTCGACGGCGGCCGGGCGCTGACGTTCCGGGTCGTGTCGGTCGGCCCAGAGGTGCCGCACACCCACTGGATCTGGCTGACCGGCTACGTGCTCAACCGTCGGGGCGTCGCCACCGCGAAGCGGGAGATCTTCGTGCAGACGACCGGCCTGCACCGGCACGACGGCATCCGGACGCCGGGTCGTGCTCGCGCCGCCCGCCCCTATGCTGCTCGGAATGACCAGGGTGACGGCAGAGCAGCTCGCCACGGCGAGGGGGTGCATGCTCGGGCTGATGCTCGGTGACGCGGTGGGCGTGACCGGCGGCCATCTGCCGGCCGAAGGCCCGTTACGGGCGACGAGCGCCGGCCAACTCGCCTGCTTCACCGTCGAGGGCATCATCCGCGCCGATGTCCGGGGATCACACAAGGGCATCTGCCATCCGCCCAGCGTCGTGTGGCACGCCTACACGCGCTGGGCATCGGTGCAGGGCATCCCTGGGATCAGACCTTGGCGGGACGAGAACTGGCCGGACGGCTGGCTTGCACAGGTCCCCGCACTGGGTGTTCGCCGGGGGTCCGCCCCGGCCACCGTGTCCGCCCTGCAGGCCCGGCCGGTGCTGGATCCCGACGACCATGTCTGGACCAGCCTGGGGGCGCACGGGCTCACCCGCACCCTGCCCGCCGGCCTGATCGAGTGGTGGCATCCGGAGCCCGGTCGGTTCGCTGCGGAGGTGGCGGCCACCACGCATGGTTCCGAGGCGGTGGACGCCGCCGCGCTCGGTGCAACGATGATCAAAACGATGGCAGCCGGCCGTGAACCCGATGAGGCGGTGGAGCGGGCGCAACGGGAATGTCAGAGCTTCCTCCAGGTGCTGACCGGACGGCCGCTCGCCGAGGCCGCACAAACAGCTCTTGCGCATCCGCGCGACCCGGCGATGCTGGCGCGGCTCGTTCCTGACAGCCGGGCGCTGTCAGCGCTCGCGGGAGCCGTGTACGTCGTCCTCTCCTTCCCCGAGCGGGCGCACGTGCGCGACGCTCTGTTGTTCGCCGCCTCCGCACCGCACGGTCGGCATGCGGCAGCGACCGCAGGAGCCCTGCTCGGCGCGCGGCACGGCGTGAACGCTCTCCCGGTTGGACTGGTGTCCCGGCTGGAACTGGCCTGGGTCGCCGATGTGCTGGCACGCGACCTGCTCGCCGAGTTCGTCGACCGACCGTCAGGCACCGGGTACACCGACGGGAGTGATCCGGACTGGTGGGATCGCTATCCCGGTTGGTGACGGAGCCCGCAGCGGGGCCGAGTACGGCAGCGGTCTCACCCGGTCCGCGGACACCCGTCAGTCCTGCGTGCCGGCGAACAGGGTCCAGGCGTCGATCTCGGTCGGCGCCAACGGCCGCGCCGGCAGATACGACGCCAGGTCGCGGAAGTCCGCCACGGCGTTGTGCACGCACACCGCGAGCGAGAAGTGCAGCAGTTCCCGCGCCGCCTGCGCGTCCGGGGCCGTGACGTCGCCGAGCAGCGGGCTGCGCACGTCGAGCACGAACACCACGTGGCAGGCGCTCTGGTCGGCCTTCACGACACAGTAGTAGCGCCCGGCCTCGGCCAGCCGGTTCCTGATGTTCGCCCAGGCCATCGCCCCGGAGATGTCCGGCACGTCGGCACCGGCCACGCACGTCATCCGGAAGACCCAGCGGGCCGGGTCGTCCGGCGACACCGCGCCGTAGACCAGCACCAGGCCGCCGCGGTGGAACACGGCGAAGCCCTGCACGTCCGGGGTGAGGTGCAGGAAGTCAGGGGTCCAGACCCGGTCGTACTGCCGCTCGGCGAGGGACCGCAGGTACTGCACGGTCCGGCCGGCGGCGTGTCGAGCGTCTACGCCCATGCGTTGTGGTCCTCCCCCGAAGGATCGCGGAGCCTCACGCTACGAAGCGCTTCGATCACGGATCAAGGTGTGCCGATCGAGTCTGGATGGTCGGTCCCGTGGACGGGACCGAACCCGCTCCGAGTCCCACGGATAGGACTACGGCGCGGATCGTCCGATCGGTCAACACCCGATGCGCGGCTGCGCGCGTACACCGGTCGGGGTTGTTAGCGTGGTTCGCGGACCGCACGGCGGTCCGGCCATCCCTCGCCCGACGGCCCGCGCGTCCCGGTGACGCCGCGGGACGCGGTGCTGCGATCCGGCATGGAGGGGGTGCGATGACCGCGGTGCCGGAGGGGCCCGAGCCGGCCGGCGGCCGGCCGAAGCCCGGCGCGCCGGTGGCCAGCCGCCGAAGGCGGTGGGCCGGACGGGCGAAGGCGCTGGGCGAGGCGGCACGCGTGCGGACCCGGCGGTTCTGGGACGGCGCGCAACCGACGCTGCGCCAGCTCTGGTGGAGCGAGGAGCCGGCGACCCCGGTGACCACAGTCGACCGGCGCGTCCCGGAGCCGCTCGCGGTGCCGGCGCAGGGCCAGGTGTACGTGTTCCTGGTCCGGGCCACCTACACGTGGTCGTCGGACTCAGCCCGACCGGAGCTGTTCGGCTGGTACGTGGACTACTTCCAGCAGCAGGCCGCGCAGCGCCTGCACCGGCTGGCCGTCCGGTGCGCGGCGGAGGTGCCACCGCACCGCCCGCGCGATCTGCACGCCGCGCTGACCGCGGCGCTCGCCGACGACGACCCGGCACCGTGGACGTACGCGCGCGGCGAGGTGACGTTCGCCTGCGAGCCGGACGTCACGGTGCACCTGGACGAGCGGGTGCGCAGGCTGCTCCAGCCGTACTGGGAGCAGCGCATCGCGCTGGAGTGCGAGCGCGACCTGGCCCGCCGCCGCGCCGAGCACGCCGAGGAACGCGACCGCCGTGAACGGCCGGCGGCGACGCGCGCGGGCAAGGACGGCGAGCCGGCCGCCACGGCACCGTCGGCCGACGGGCGCGAGCCGACGGGCGCGACACGAGACGCGCGAGGCATGCCGGGCGAGGCGGGACGGGCGCGGCGTGGATCGCGGCCGGGCGGGCCGGTGGAGTCGTTCACCCCGTTGGAGCCGCTGCTCCCCCCGCCTGCGCCGCGTCCGGCCCCCGGACAGCGGCCCCGCCCCGGCGAGCCGGAGCCGCCGGCGATCTAGGGCCCTCCCAGGCGTGACGCCCGCCGGGCCGGCGGCGGCGTCAGCCCGCGACGGCGGCCGCGTCGGGGCGGGCCTGCCGGGCGGCCAGGTACGCGGCGAGCCCGGTGCTGTCCTCGGTGGCCAGGAACGCGCCGCGCGCGTTGCCGAGCGCCTCGTCGGTTAGGGTCAGACAGCCCCACACCGTGTCGCCCCACGAGTCGGCGAGCTTGACCTCGGCCGGCTCGGCGCAGGGCTCGCCTCGTGGTCCGCCGCTCCGGCAGTGCCCGGGGGCACCGTCGCGCCGGGCGGCGACCTGGGCGGACCGGCGTGGACCGCCCGTCCGGCTCGGCCTGTGGGGCGGGCAGCGAGCGGGCGAACAGGATCGTGTGCCGTCGGGGTCGACGGTGCGGGCCTCGCCGCCGGGCACGTGGTCGACCGGGTGACCGGCCGCGACGAGGCGTTCGGTGGTCGCGGCGACGTCGTCGACGTGGAGATAGAGCGTGGCGGGGGCCGGCGTAGAACCGCCCGGCCGCGTCGGCGTCGCCGACGTTTCAGCACCGGCACCTGAGCCTGAACTCCGCTGCGCACCGCCCCACTCCACCCCATTGGCGCTCTGCAAATCACGTCTTGCAGATCCGGTTCTCGCACCGGGGCCGGCGTCCCGGGTCAGCAGCCGTTCGTGCTCTTCTGGTTGCGCTTCAGCCCGTCGGACCAGGTGACGCCCTGGACGACAGCCACCACCACGCTGCCGTTGTGGATCTGCTCGTAGTGCAGGTGCGGGCTGAGGTCGTACTTCGCCGACGTCGCGCCGACCCGGCCGATGACGTCGCCGCGCTTCACGGTGTCGCCCTTGGCCACCGCGCGCGAGTCGAGGTGGGCGTACCGGGTGCGCCAGCCGTCGCCGTGCCCGATGACGATGGTGTTCCCGTAGCCGGAGGTGGTGGAGTAGTACGACTCCAGCACGGTGCCGGCGGCGCTGGCGACCGTCCGGCGGCCGAGGTCGTCGGGACTGCCGTTGGCGTCGTAGTGGTTCCAGTCGATGGCGTGGGCCGGGCTGTGCCCGTTCCAGTTGTTGCCCTGCCAGGTCTGGCCGCACAGGAACGGCATCCGGAAGCCCGGCCGGGCGGCCTGCGCGGGCTGCACGCCCAGCATCGCCCCGGCGGCGACAGCGACGGTGAGCACGGCTGACACACGCAGCCGGGCGGCGGTGAACGCCAGGGACATGGACCCTCCTCTTCGGTTAACAACGATGCATATCGATGCTAGGACGGGCATCCGGTCGGGTGAATGGCTACCGGGATGAATGTATGGGCAAAGGTTTCCTACGTCCCCGCGCCGCCGGCGCTACCGGTGGCCCCCGGGCCGGGCCCCCGTACGGCAGAATCGCGGGCGATGGAGGCGGCCAAGATCCTCACCGCGCTCGCCGACCTGGCTCCGGCCGGCGCCGAGCGGGCCTTCGACGTCTCCGGCGCCGGCCGGCCGCTGATCTGGCTGCCCGGGCCCGACCGCGCGCCGCGCGACGCCCGGCTGGACCGGCTGGCCGCCCTGGACGCGCTGCACCGCGACCAGCGGATCCTGCGCCGGGGTCTGGCGTTCGTCGTCGGCGCGGCCGACCTCGACGGCAGCCGCCGGCGGGTCCGCGTGCCGTTGCTGGCCCAGCCGGTACGCCTGGAACGCACCAGCCGCAGCTACCGGATCGTGCCCGCCGGGGACCTGGAACTGACCTCGCTTATAGAGGACCGGAACCTCGCCGGCCGGCTGGAGGCCGCCCCGGGGCTCGCCGGGCCCGGCTGGCTCGGCGCGTCCGGCACGAAGGCGTGGATCACCGCCGCCGCCGAGGCCGCCGGCCTGAAGCTCACGACGGTGCAGGCGCGACCGCCCCGCCGTATCGACGAGGAGCGGCTGGTCGGCGTCACGGCCGCGGCGCTCTTCACCACCCGCGACGTGCTGGCGGGCCGGCTACGCGACACGCTGCTCGCCTGGGCGGCCCGGCCCGGACTGGCCGACACGGCGCTGAGCCGGCTCTACACCGGCCCGCGCGACTCCACCCCGGGCGACGCCGCCGCCCCGGGCGACCCCACTAGCCGGGGCGACGAGAGCGGCCGGCGCTTCGGCCAAGGCGGGCGGGACACCAGCGGCGTGGGCGACGACGCCGAGGCCGAGGTGCTGTCGCCCCTGCCGTTGAGTCCGGCCCAGCGCGACGTGGTGCGGCGTACCCGGGCCGAGCCGGTCGTGGTCGTCTCGGGCGCACCCGGCAACGGCAAGAGCCACGCCCTGGTCGCCGCCGCGCTGGACGCCGTGGACCGGGGTGGGTCGGTGCTCGTGGCCACCCAGTCGGTGCACGCCGCCGACGTGCTCGGCGAACTGCTGCGCCGGCACAGCGGTCCGGCGCCCGTTTTGTTCGGCGACGCCGAACGCCGCGAGACCATCGCCGCCGACCTGGCCGGTGGCGCGGCCGCCGGGACGGACGACGCCACGCTGCGCGACGCCGACGCCGCCGTGGCTGCCGCCCGCGCCCGGGTGACGGCCCTGGCGGACGGGATCGCCGCCGCCCTCGACCAGGAGCGCCGGGCCGCCGCGCTGCCCGGCTGGCAACCGTTGCTGCCCGCCCTGAGCCGGGATCTCCCCCGCCTGTTCGACCCGGACACCGACCTGGACGCGGTCCGGTCCGCGCTGACGGCGACGACAGCGGCCGGCGGCGGCTGGTGGCGGCACTGGCGGCGGTCCCGGGCCGGGAAGCGGTTGCGCCGGCTCAGCGGCGGCGACGTATCCGTGGAGCGGTTGCGGACCGCGCTGGAGGCGGCGAGCGCGGTCCGGGCGGCGGCGCGGCTCGCCGCCACCGGCGGCACCGACCTGACCCCCTCCTGGCGTGCCCTGACGACTGCGGAAGCAGCGCTCGCCGAGGCCGTGGGCACGGCGATGCGTCACCGGGCGACGAGCACCCACCGGTGGAGCGACGCGGCGCGGCGTGCCACCGGGGGCCTCGCCGCCGCGCTGCGGGCCGGACGCAACCGCCGCCGCGAACTGCTCGCCGGGCTGGACGCCCAGGCGCTGGTACGGGCGCTGCCGCTGTGGGTGGGCACGGTCACCGACGTCGAGGACCTGCTGCCGCCGATGCCGGGGATGTTCGACCTGGTGGTGCTCGACGAGGCGGCGCACATCGACCAGTTGCGGGCCGCGCCGGCACTGGCCCGGGCCCGGCGGGCGCTGGTGGCCGGCGACCCCCGGCAGCTACGGTTCGTGTCGTTCGTGGCCGACGTGGACGTCGCCACCACCCTGCGCCGGCACGGTCTGGAACGCTTCGGCGACCGGCTCGACGTCCGCCGGTCCAGCGCCTTCGACGTGGCCACCGGCGCCGCCCCGGTCACCTGGCTGGGCGAACACCACCGGTCCCTGCCGCACCTGATCGGGTTCTCCGCGCGCCGGTTCTACGGCGATCGGCTGGAACTGGTCACCCGGCATCCGCGCAACGAGCGCGCCGACGTCATCGACGTGGTGACCGTCGAGGGTGCGAGCGTCGCCGACGGCGTCAACCAGGGCGAGGTCGCCGCCGTCATCGACCTCGTCCGGCGGGTCGCCGCCGATCCCCCGGCGGGCGGCATCGCTGTGGTCAGCCCGTTCCGCGCACAGGCGGACGCGGTGGAGGCGGCGCTGCTGGCCGCGTACGACGTCGACGAGATCGAGCGTCTCGGCCTGCGGTCGGGCACCGTGCACGCGTTCCAGGGCAGCGAGGCGGACGTGGTGATCGCGTCGCTCGGGCTGGTGGACGGCGACTCGCCGTCGCGGCACCGGTTCGCAGCCGGGCCGAACCTGTTCAACGTACTCGTGACCCGGGCACGCCAGCGGCTGACGGTGGTCACCTCGCTACGCTCGCCGAAGGGCCTGGTGGGTGACTTCCTGGCCTACGCGGACCGGCCACCGGCGGCGCCGGAGGCGGAGCCGGTGACGGGCTGGACCGCCGGGCTGGCCCAGGAGCTGCGCCGGCTCGGGCTGCCGGTGCGACCCGGCTATCCGGTGGGCCGCTGGCGCGTCGACCTCTGCGTGGGCGCGGACGCCGACGCGGTCGGGGTGATCTGCGCGGTGCACCCGGACGGGGTGGCGGCGCACCTGGAACGGCAGCGCACGTTACTCCGGGCCGGGTGGCGGCTGTACGAGGCGTTCGCCAGCCGCTGGGCGGAGGACCCGATCCGGGCCGCCCTGGAGCTGGCGTGCCGCATCGGCGCCGCCGGGGCCGGCGCTCAGCCGACCAGGGCGGCGTAACGCCCGCGCCGGTCCAGCAGCGCGTCGTGGGTGCCCGACTCGACGATCCGGCCGTGGTCGAGCACCGCGATCCGGTCGGCGTCGCGGACCGTGGAGAGCCGGTGCGCGATGGTCACCACGGTGCGGCCCCGGGCCAGCTCGTCCAGCGCCCGCTGGACCGCGCGTTCGGTCTCGGTGTCCAGCGCGCTGGTCGCCTCGTCCAGCACCAGGATCCGCGGGTCGCGCAGCAGCGTCCGGGCGATCGCCAGGCGCTGCTGCTCGCCGCCGGAGAACCGGTGGCCGCGCGAGCCGACCATGGTGTCGTACCCGTCGGGCAGCGCGGTGACGAGGTCGTGGATGCGGGCGGCGCGGGCGGCGGCCTCGATCTCGGCGTCGGTGGCGTCCGGGCGCGCGTACCGAAGGTTGTCCCGCACGGTGCCGTGCAGCAGGTACGTCTCCTGGCTGACCACGCCGACGACGGCGGCCAGGTCGGCCGGGCGCAGGTCGCGCAGGTCGATCCCGTCGATGGTGACGCGGCCGGCGTCCGGGTCGTGCAGCCGGCTGATCAGCGCGGCGAGCGTGCTCTTGCCGGAGCCGGTCTCCCCCACCAGGGCCAGGCTGGTGCCGGCGGGGACGTCCAGGCTGACGCCCGCGAGGGCGGCGGTGTCGCTGCCCGGGTAGCTGAAGGTGACGTCCTCGATCCGCAGGTGGCCGCGGGCGGTGGCCGGGTCCAGCGGGACCGGGCGGGCCGGTTCGGCGACCTCGACGGGCAGGTCGAGGTATTCGAAGATGCGGGCGAACAGCGCCAGCGACGCGGTGAGCGTGACACCGACGTTGAGCAGGCCCATCAGCGGCCGGAACAGGTTGCCCTGGAGCGCGGTGAACGCGACGAGCGTGCCGATGGTGAGCGTGCCTGCGGTGCCGGGCAGCCCGGCGCCGAGGTAGATCACCGCGGGGATGGCGGCGAAGACGATGCTCATGGCGGCCATCCGCCAGCGTCCGGCCAGCTCGGAGCGCAGTTCCAGGTCGACCAGGCGGGCCGAGGAGGCGGTGAACCGGTCGACCAGGGCCGGGCCGGTGCCGAGCGTCTTGGCCAGCCGTACGCCGCTGACCGACAGCCCCTCCTCGATGGTCACGGTGAGATCGGCCAGTTCGCGCTGGCGCTGGGCGGTGATCTCCCGGCGCAGCCGGGCGACCCGGCGGGTGAGCCAGAGCGCGGGCGGCAGGACGACCGCCGAGACGAGGGTGAGGCGCCAGCTCAGCGCCAGCATGGCGATGGTGGTGGCCACGACTGTGGTGAGGTTGGCGGCGATCGAGGTGGCGGTGGAGGTGACCACCGCCTGCATGCCGCCGATGTCGTTGGTGATGCGCGACTGGACCTCGCCGGTGCGGGTGCGCACGAAGAAGCCGATCGACTGCCGCTGGAGGTGGGCGAAGACGTCGGCGCGCAGCCGGTGCATGACCTCCTGGCCGACGCGGGTGGAGATCCACGTCTGGGCGACGCCGAGCACGGCGGTCACGGCGGCGACCGCGACCATGCCCGCGACCAGCCAGGCCAGCAGCGTCAGGTCACGCTCGGGCAGGGCCCGGTCGATCACCGTACGCAGGAGGAACGGCGTGGCCATCGCGATGATCGAGGACGCCACGATGATCGCCACCACGGTGGCGAGCGGGCCGCGGTGGGCGGCGAAGAGGCGGCCGATCCGGCGCAGGGACACCTCACGGGCCTGGGCCTTCTCGGCGGGGGAAACGGTTCGGCCGTCACGGCGGCCGTCGGGGATGCGGTCCAACTGTGCTCCTCGTGTGGGGGACGATACTGAGGTTACCTCAACATGAGGGAGCAACACGAAAGGCTGTTACCGTATTCCCCGTGAACGGCAGCGACGAGAGCCTGGCCGAGGCGTTCTGGGCGGTGACCCGCCGGCTGCGGCACCAGACCAAGCGCGCGCTTCAACCGTGGGACATCAGCCCGGGGCAGGCGCGGGCGCTCGGCGTGCTGATCCGCCACGGCGCGCTGCGCCCCGGCGCGCTCGCCGAGCACCTGCGCATCGCCCCGCGCTCGGCCACCGAGGTGGTCGACGGGTTGCAGGAGCGGGGCCTGGCGCAGCGGCGGCCCGACCCGGGCGACCGGCGGGCCACGCTGGTCGCGCCGACTGCCGAGGGCGAGCGGGTGGGCACGGCGATCCGGCAGGCCCGGGCCACCGAGGCGGAGCGGTTCTTCGGCGCGCTCTCACCGGACGACCAGGGCGAGCTGGCCCGGATCCTGCGCCTGCTGCGCGAGGACTGAGCGCGGCGGCCGGCGGGGCCGAGGCGGCCGCCGGCCGCCGCGGGCGCTCAGCGCAGGCCGGCGGCGATCGCGTCGACCAGCAGCGCGCCGAGCGTACGGGCCATCACCGCGCGGGCGGCGTCGACGTCGAGCGCCATCGAGTCGCGCATCATCGACCACGCCGACCAGGTGCCGGCCACCGTGAGCGCGTCGAGCAACTGCTCGCGGTCCGGCCCGGCGTGGGCCAGTTCCGGGGCGAACACCGACTCGATCTCCTGGCGCACCCGGGCGATGGCCGCCTCCCGGTTGCGGCGCAACTGCGGGGAGAACGGCTCCCGCAGCGCCGACGCGCGGGCCGAGGGCGCAAGCACCTCCAGCAGCCGGGCGCGCTGGTCGCAGAACGCGGCGATCCGGGCGGTCAGCGGCAGGTCCGGTGGCACCGGACGCCACAGCGCCGCCTGACGCTCGCCGACCCGCCGCCCGGTCGCGCCGAACAGCGTCTCCATGTCCTTGAAGTTGGTCCAGAGCGTGCGCAGCGACACCCCGGCCCGGTCGGCGATCCGTTCCCCGGTGGGCCGCAGGTCACCGGAGTCGATCAGGGTCAGGTGCGCCTCCACGATCGCGGCCCGGGTCCGCTCGGCCCGCGCCGCCCGGCCGTCCACCCGCTCCGGCGGGTCGGTCTCCACCTCGATCATGGGTACGGAATCTCCTGTTGCTCGTCTGCCGGCGGCCACTCTACGTGCGTGCCGCCGGGCGGCCGGCACCCGGCCACCCGGCGACAGCGCCGTGGTCAGGACGTCGGCACGGCGTCCGCCGGCGGGTCCGTCGGCGGCTCGGTGAACTCGGTGACCGCGCCGTCACCGTCGTCGGTGGTGTACGCGGGACCGAAGTACGCCTGCACGCCGTTTGTCACCTTGGTCAGCCGGACACCGCCGTAGCCGGCGTGCACGCCCTCGGCGTACCGGAAGGGGACCAGGCCCGGCCCGCGGAAGCCGCCCTTGCGCACGGCCTCGACCAGCTTCTCCCGGGTGGGGTCGGGCCCGGCGGCGAGCATCGCCTGGACGAACGTGTACGCCATCGAGTAGCCGTAGATCGCGTTGCCGTCGACCGGGTTGCCCGCGTTGTACCTCTGGTGGATCTTGGTGAACTCCTGGATCCACGGATTCGCGGTGTCGCTCACGTTCGGCAGGTAGTTGTCGGCCACCAGGCCTTCGAGGATCACCTTCTTGTCGCCGAGCTGGGCGGCCAGCGTGGTGTAGTCGGCGCCCACGTTCGACACCACCCACTGCGCCTTGAAGCCCTGCCCGGCGGCCTGGCCCATGGCCAGCGCGGTGAAGCCGGGGATGGACGCCGAGATGACGACCTGGCAGCCGGCCGCACGCAGCGCGCCGATCGCCGGGCCGACCTGCTGGTTGGTGGTGGTGTACGTCTGCTTCGCCGCGACCGGGCCGAGGACCTGCTCGACGCCGGCCAGCGAGTCCCGCCCGAAGTCGTCGTTCTGCCCGAAGTGGCAGACCTTCGCGCCGGGGAACTCCCGCTTGACGTAGCTGGCCAGGATCTTGCCCTCGACCGTGTAGTCGGGCTGCCAGCCGAACGTCGTCGGGTACTTGTCCGGCTGGTTCCAGTTGCGGCTGCCGGAGGCGACGAACAGGTCCGGCACCTTCTGCGTCTTTATGAACTCCAGCACGTTCGTGTGCGTCGGCGTGCCCAGCCCGCCGAGCAGCGCGAAGACCTTGTCGTCGAGCACCAGCTTGCGGACCACGTTCTCGGTGTTGGCGGGGTTGTAGCCGTCGTCCATGACCTTGTAGACGATCTTCCGGCCGTGGACGCCCCCCTTGCTGTTGACGTGCTCGAAGTACGCCTTCGTGGCGGCGGAGATCTTCGAGTAGCCGGGCGCGGCCGGTCCGGTGAGCGGTTGGTGGGTGCCGATGACGACCTCGGAGTCGCTGACGCCGGGGACGTTCTCGGCGGCCTGCTTCTCGTCGTCGGCGCAGGCCGGCAACGCGGCCAGCAGGGCCAGGCCGGCGGCGGCCGCGAGAACGCGGCGGGTGGTGGGGCGCATGGTTCTCCAATCCGGTGCGACGGTGCGAACGGTGGGTGGAACCGGTGGGGTCAGCGGTCCGGCGACCGGCGGGGCGCGCGACGGCCGCGGAGCACGGCGCGCAGCCGGGTGCCGACGGCGCGCACCCCGCCCTGGAGGCCGCCCGGGGCGGCGAGCATGACGACGATGAGGATCAGGCCGAACACGGCCAGCGCGAGGTTGCCCTCCAGCCGCTGGGCCAGCCCGGCGGACAGGCTGAGGTGCTCGGTGAGCAGGCCGGGCAGATCCTGGAGCGCGACCAGGAGCACCGCGCCCCAGACCGCGCCGGCCAGGCTGCCCAGCCCGCCGATCACGATCGCCATGAGCAGGAACAGCGACAGGTCCAGCGGGAACTTGCCGGGTGCGACGGTGGCGGTGAGCATGGCGTACACGCCGCCGCCCAGGCCCGCGCAGGCGGCGCTGACCACGAACGCGAGCACCTGCGTGCGGGCCACCGGGATGCCGGCGAGCCGGGCCGCGACCTCGTCGTCGCGGACCGCCCGCAGGGACCGGCCGAAGCGGCTGCGCACCAGGTTGGCCAGCAGCAGCATGGTGAGCAGCGCGGCGGCCAGCGCGATCCAGGCCAGCCAGCGTTCCGGCTGGAAGTAGGCGCCGAGCGCCGCCGGTGGTGTCTGGGCCGGGAACCGCAGCCCCTGCTCGCCGTTGAACACGCCGGTGAAGATCGTGGTGACCGCCGGGACGAGCGTCGCCACGGCGAGGGTCACGCCGGCCAGGTAGGGGCCGCGCAGCCGGGCCGCCGCCAGCCCGACGACCAGCCCGACGAGCGCGGTCACCGCGACGCCGGCGAGCAGCGACGCGGGCAGCGTCCACCAGCCGCGTACCGCGCGCTCGTCGAGGGCCTGCTGGGTCAGGGCCACCGTGTACGCGCCGGTGGCCATCAGCGCGCCGTGCCCGAGCGAGAGCTGACCGTTGAGCCCGACCAGCACGGTGTGCCCGGCGGTGACGCAGAGGAACGCGCAGACGCGCGCCACCTGGAGGTTCTGGTACGGCGCGAGCTGGTTGGTCACCAGCACGACGAGCGTGCCGGCGAACACGGCCACCGCCAGGTGACGCAGCAGCGTGGAGCCGCGCGCCTCGCGTCCGGCCGGGGCGCCGGGGAGCAGCCGCCGCAGCGGGGACGGCGCGGCGGGCGAGATCTTGGTGGGGGTGCTCGTCACACGTGCCTCGCTCTCGCCGTGGAGAAGAGCCCGCCGGGGCGGACCAGCAGGACGGACAGCAGCAGCACCAGAACGGCCAGCGGGGTGGTGTCCGGTCCCAGGTAGCCGGTGACGTAGGACAGGATCAGCCCGACCAGCAGGCCGCCGACCACCGCACCGACCGGGCTGTCCAGGCCACCCACCACGGCGGCGGTGAACGCGACCACGAAGACCAGGTCCATGGCGTGCGAGTGCAGGCCGAGTCCGGTGGGGACGACGAGCATGCCGGCGAGCGCGCCGACCCCGGCGGCGAGCGCCCAGCCCAGCGTGAGCATCCGGCCGACGCTGACGCCGAGCAGCCGGGACACCTCGGGCGCGAACGCGGCGGCCCGCATCCGCAACCCCACCGGGGTACGGGTGAACAGCAGCGCGAGCAGCGCCACCACCGTCAGCGCGGCGCCGAGCACCCACAGGTCGTACGGGGACAGTGCGGCCACCCCGCCGATGGTGAGCGCGTCGGTGTCGAACGGCGCCGGGGCGGGCCGGTAGTCGTTGCCGAAGACGATGCCGAGCATCGCCTGGATGACGAGCACCAGCCCGAGCGCGACGATCACCTGGTTGAGCGGGCCGCCCGGCCCGGCGAACCGCATCAGCACCCGCTCCACCAGCGCGCCCAGGGCCAGCCCGGACAGGATCGCGGCGGCCAGGCCCAGCCAGTACGAGCCGGTGGCCGACACGACCGCGTACCCGACGTAGGCGGTGGCCACGGCCATCGCGCCCTGGGCGAAGTTGACCACCCGGGCGGCCCGCCAGATGAGCACGAGCGCGAGCGCGAACGCGGCGTAGACCGCCCCGGCGGCGAGCCCGTCGAAGGTGAGGAACCAGAACCGCTCCATCCGCGACCCCTTCCTAGAATCCGAGGTACGCGTGCCGGAGCTGGTCGTCGTCGCGCAGCCGGGCGGCCGGCGCGGCCGTCACCACCTGCCCGAGCGACATGACGATGCCCTGGTCGGCGACCGACAGCGCGGTGCGCACGTTCTGCTCGACGAGCAGCACGGTGAGCCCTCGGTCGTCGCGCAGCCGCCGCAGCAGCGCCATGATCTGCGCGGCCACCTTGGGCGCCAGGCCCAGCGAGGGCTCGTCGAGCAGCAGCAGGCGGGGCCGGGCGATCAGCGCGCGCCCGATCGCGAGCATCTGCCGTTCCCCGCCGGAGAGCTGGTGCCCGGCGTGGTCGCGGCGGCGGGCCAGGGCGGGGAACAGCTCGTACACCTCGTCGAGCGCGCGCCGGGCGTCGGCCCGGTCGCGCCGCCACAGCCCGCCCAGGCGCAGGTTCTCCGCCACGGTCAGCTCGGTCACCACGCCGCGCCCCTCCGGCACGTGCGCCAGGCCGCGCCGGACCAGGTGTTCCACCCGGACGCCGCGCAGGTCCTCCCCCGCGTACCGGACCCGGCCGCCGGTGGGACGGAGCAGACCCGAGAGGGTACGCAGCAGCGTGGTCTTGCCCGCGCCGTTGGCGCCCAGCACGGCGGTGATCGTGCCGGGCGGGACGGTGAACGCGACGTCGCGCAGCACCGGCACCGGCCCGTAGCCGCAGCTCAGCGCCTCGACCTCCAGCACGGCGGTCACGACGTGCTCCCCTCGGCCGGCACGTCGGCGCCCAGGTACGCCTCGGTGACGCGTGGATCGTCGCGGATGCGCTCCGGCGGGCCCGCCGCGATCACCTTGCCGAAGTCGAGCACCACCAGTTCGTGGCAGACGGACATGACCAGGTCCATGTGGTGCTCGACGAGCAGCACGGCGCAGCCGCCGTCACGTTCGGGCAGGGCCCGGACCAGGTCGGCCAGCTCGGCCACGTCGTCGGCGCCGAGACCGCCGGCCGGTTCGTCGAGCAGCAGCAGCCGGGGCCGGGCGATCAGCGCCCGGGCCAGCGCGACCCGTTTGCGCATCGCGTAGGGCAGGGTGCCCGGCGGGGCGCCGGCGTACTTCTCGACGCCCAGCTCGGTGAGCAGGTCCAGGGCCCGGGCGTGCAGCCGCCGCTCGTCCCGGTCGCTGCGGGGCAGGCCGAACAGCGCGGCGGCGAAACCGGCGCGGGCGGTGTGACTCGCGCCGGCGACCACGTTCTCCAGCACGGTCAGCCCGGCGAACAGGCCGACGCCCTGGAGGGTGCGGGCGATGCCGAGCCGGGTGAGGGCGTGCGGGCGGGGCCGGAACGGCCGGCCGTCCAGGGTGAGCGAACCCTCGGTCGGCCGGACGAAGCCGCAGACCACGTTGAACAGGGTGGTCTTGCCGGCGCCGTTGGGCCCGATCACGCCGACGATCCGGCCGGGCGGCACCCGCAGTGAGACGTCGTCGAGGGCGACCAGGCCGCCGAAGCGTACGCCGACGTGGTGCAGCGCCAGGCCCGGTTCGTCGGCGGGGGCGGCCGGTGGGCTCATCGTCACCTCGTGCCGGTCGACGGAGCACGGAAAAACTAATTACACCGGGAGTGTACTTTTCCCTGCCGCCGCGTCAATGCCCCGGCGATCACGGCCTCCTTCCCCGGGCTGGCGGGCTCCTGCGTGCACGGCCGGTGCGATCAAGCCGGCATACGGTCGCGGGCACGGCGCAGGAACATCTGCTCCGCCGCGTTGCCGGTGCCGGCGATCGCCACGTCGTACGCCGCCCGGGCCTGCGCCGGACGGTCCAGCCGGCGCAGCAGGTCGGCCCGGATCGCGTGCCACACGTGGTAGCCGCCCAGGTCGAGGCGCTCCACTTCGGCCAGTCCCACCGCCGCTCCGCGTACCTCGGCCAGCGCGACCGCCCGGTTCAGCGCCACCACCGGGCCGGGCGCGACGGCCGCGAGCTGGTCGTAGAGCGCGAGGATCTGGGTCCAGTCGGTGGCGGCGGTGGTGGGCGCGTCCGCGTGCACCGCGCCCATCGCGGCCTGGATCTGGTACGGGCCGGGCCGGCCCCGCCGCAGGCACCGGCGGACCAGATCCTGCCCCTCGGCGATCAGCTCCCGGTCCCACCGGCCGCGGTCCTGCTCGGACAGCGACACCGGCACCCCGTCCGGACCGGTCCGGGCGGCGCGGCGGGCCTCGGTGAGCAGCATCAGCGCGAGCAGGCCGAGCGCCTCCGGCTCGTCCGGCATCAGCGTCACCAGCAGCCGGCCCAGCCGGATCGCCTCCGCGCCCAGCTCGGCGCGGCCCAGCCGCTCCCCCGTGCTGGCCGTGTGCCCCTCGTTGAAGATCAGGTAGACCACCGCCAGGACCCCGCGCAGCCGGTCCGGCAGGTCCGCGTCGCGCGGCACCCGGTACGGGATGCCGGCGTCGCGGATCTTGGCCTTGGCCCGGACCAGGCGCTGCGCCATGGTGGGCTCCGGCACCAGGAAGGCGCGCGCGATCTCGGCGGTGCTCAGGCCGCCGAGCAGCCGCAGCGTCAGCGCCACCCGGGCCGGAGCGGCGAGTGCCGGGTGGCAGCAGGTGAAGATCAGGCGCAGGCGGTCGTCGGGCACGGGCCCCTCCTCGGCGGGCGGGTCGGCGGCGTGCAGCAGGGCCGCCTCGGCGTGCCGGGCCGCCCGGGTGGCCTCGCGGCGCAACCTGTCGATCGCCCGGTTACGGGCGGTGATGATGATCCAGCCGGCCGGGCTGGGCGGCGGCCCGTCGGCGGCCCAGCGCGTCACGGCCACCGCGAACGCCTCCTGGACCGCCTCCTCGGCGAGGTCGATGTCGCCGAGGAGACGGACCAGGACGGCTACCGCGCGGCCGTACTCGGCCCGGAAGACCCGTTCGACGTCGGTCATCCCTCGCCCTGGAACGGGCGGACCTCGATCGGCAGCGTGGTCGCGAGGGCGTACCGGCGGCCCCACTCCAGCGCGGTGTCCAGGTCGGGCGCCCGGATGACGGTGACGCCGCCCAGGTACTCCTTGCCCTCGGCGAACGGCCCGTCGGTGACCAGCACCTCGTCGCCGGCCGGGCGCAGCACCGTGGCGGTCTGCGGGTCGTGCAGGCCGTTGCCGAACACCCAGCACCCCGCCTCCCGCAGGTCCCGGCCGATGGCCTCGACCTCGCGCATCACCCCGGCCAGGAACTCCGGGTCCGGCCGTCCCTCGCCGGCCGGCTGGTACACGCTGATCAGGTACTGCTTCATCGGCTCCTCCTCGTCACCGGACGGTCCCGCGCCGTCCCCTCACCCTCCACACGAACGACTGACGCCGGTTTCGACACGCCGGGCCGGGTGAATCCGGGCGGGAGCGGGGTACGCGGTCGCGTGCGCCGCCACCGGGTCGTCGTCGTGGGCGCCGGGTTCTCCGGCCTGGCCTGCGCGCTCGCGCTGGACGCGGCCGGCGCGCAGGTGCGGGTGCTGGAGGCCCGGGACCGGGTGGGCGGCCGGACGCGCAGCCGCCCGCTGCCCGGCGGCGGCTGGCTCGATCTCGGCGCGCAGTGGATCGGCCCGGCCCAGGACCGGATGTACGCGCTCGTCGCCACGTACGGCCTGACCACGTTCCCCCCCCCCCGCGCACGGCGCGCCGACGCTGCTGCTCGGCGGACGCCCGGCCACCGGCGGGCCGCCGGGGCTGTCCGCGCTGCTGGGCACGCTCGACGGGATGGCGGCCGGGCTCGACCCGGCCGCGCCGTGGCGGGCCGCCGAGGCGGCGCGGTGGGACCGGATCACGCTGGGCGGCTGGCTCGACGCGAGCGCGGCCGACCCGGTCACCGCCGGGTACGCCGGCCGGCTGCTCGCCGGTGGGCTGCTGGCCGCCTCGCCGGACGAGGTCTCACTGCTGCACATGCTGTTCTACCTGCGCAGCGGCGGCGGCACCCGGTCGCTGCTCGGCATGGCCGGTGGCGCCCAGCAGGACCGGATCGCCGGCGGTCCGGCCGTACTGGCCGAGCGGATGGCCGCCGCGCTGCCGCAGGGGAGCCTGTGCCTGCGCGCGCCGGTGGACGGCGTCGCGCAGGACGGCGACGGCGTGCGGGTGCGCGCAGGCGGCTCGACGTACCGCGGCGACGCGGTGGTGGTCGCGCTGGCGCCGGCACTGGCCGGGCGGATCCGGTACGACCCGCCGCTGCCGTCGCTGCGCGACGGGCTGACCCAGCGGATGCCGATGGGTGTGGCGCTCAAGGTGCACGCGCTCTACCCGGAGCCGTTCTGGCGGGCCGACGGCCGGTCCGGCGTGTCCACCACCGACACCGGGCCGCTCACCGAGACGGTGGACAACTCGCTGCCGGACGCGCCGGGCGGAATCCTCACCGCGTTCAGCTACGGCGCGCAGGCCCGGACGCTGCGCCGGCTGCCTGACGACGCGCGGAGGGACGCGCTGTGCGACGCGCTCGCCGCGATCTTCGGCCCGGCCGCCGCGCGCCCCGACGATCTCGTCGAGTACGACTGGTCGGCCGAGGAGTGGACGCGCGGCTGCTTCAGCGGCGTCCTGCCACCCGGGGCGTGGTGCGCGTACGGCCCGGAACTGCGGACGCCGGTGGGCCGGGTGCACTGGGCCGGCACCGAGACCGCGACCCGGTGGAACGGCTACCTGGAGGGCGCGGTGACGGCCGGTGAGCGCGCCGCCGCCGAGGCACTCGCCCAGCTCGGCCGAGCACCCGATTCAGCGAGATTCTTCGATGCAATCTATTGAAAAGTTTCTCCACCCTGTGACCTAATGACGACAGTTCCTTTCGTCATACTCCCGCCGCCGGAGCGCGGCAACCCCAGGGAGGACAGATGCACAGGTCGATCCGATCGGCGCTGCGCGCGGCCGGAGCCGCGCTGCTCGCCACCGCCACCGTCGCCGCGGCGACCCTGTCCGGGGCAGCCCCCGCCGGCGCCGCCCCGGCCGGGCTGCCCGGCATGGACGTCTCCAGCTACCAGGGCAACGTGAACTGGTCCGGGGCATGGGCCAACGGCGCCCGGTTCGCGTACGTCAAGGCGACCGAGGGCACGTACTACACCAACCCGTACTTCGCCCAGCAGTACAACGGCTCGTACAACGTCGGGATGATCCGCGGCTCGTACCACTTCGCCCGCCCGGACACCACCAGCGGCGCCACCCAGGCCAACTACTTCGTCGACCACGGCGGCGGCTGGTCGAAGGACGGGCGGACGCTGCCCGGCGCGCTGGACATCGAGTACAACCCGTACGGCGCGACCTGCTACGGGCTGAGCCAGGCGTCGATGCGCAGCTGGATCGCCTCGTTCGTCAACCAGTACCACGCCCGCACCGGCCGGTGGGCCACCATCTACACCACCACCGACTGGTGGAGCACCTGCACCGGCAACACCTCGCAGTTCGCCGCCAACAACCCACTGTGGATCGCCCGCTACGCAAGCAGCGTCGGCACGCTGCCTGCGGGCTGGGGCACGTACTCGTTCTGGCAGTGGTCCTCCTCCGGCGTCTTCCCCGGCGACCAGAACGTCTGGAACGGCTCGCTCGACCGGCTGCGCGTCCTGGCCTGCAACGGACCCTGCTGACCCCGGCCCGGGCGTGGCGGGCGGTGCCGGTCCCGCCGTGCCCGGCGTACCCCTCGATCCGGCCCGCCGCCCGGCGGCGCTCCCCTTCCACGAGGAGGCTGCGATGTCTGCTCCTGTCCCCCGGCGGACCGTGCTGCGCGGCGCGGTCCTGCTCGGCGCCGCCGCCGGTGTCGGCGCGCTGACCCGGATCGGCTCCGGCCCCGACGCGCGGGCCGCCGCCACCCGGGTCGACCAGCCGACCATCGCCAACTGCGCGACCTGGGGCGCCCGGCCGCCCTCGTCGCCGGTGAGCGTGGTGACCAGCCGGCCCAACAAGATCATCGTCCACCACACGGCGTTCCCGAACACCACCGACTACAGCCTCGCCCAGGCGTACCGCAACTCCCGCGACATCCAGAACCTGCACATGGACGGCAACGGCTGGCTCGACTCCGGGCAGCACTTCACCAACAGCCGGGGCGGCCACCTGACCGAGGGCCGGCACGGCAGCCTCTACGCGCTGCTGCACGGCCAGACCATGGTGCAGGGCGCGCACTGTGTCGGGCAGAACAGCCAGGCCATCGGCATCGAGAACGACGGCATCTACGTGGATGTCCAGCCGCCGCAGGCCCTCTGGAACAGCCTCGTCACGTTCTGCGCGTTCACCTGCCAGCAGTACGGCATCGCGCCCACCGAGATCTACGGGCACAAGGACTTCAACGACACGCAGTGCCCGGGCCTGCTGCACGGCCGCCTGCCGGAGCTGCGTCGTACCGTCGCCGCCCGTCTCGGCGGCTGACCACGGGGGTACGCGGGGCGCCCGGGTGCGACGGGCGCCCCGTGTTACGTCAACGCTAGCTTATATAAGTTAGCTCTGATATAAAGACGTCGTGCACGCCTTCGACGTCCTCGGCGACCCGGTCCGCCGCCGGATCCTGGAGCTGCTCGCCGACGGCGAACAGCCCGCCGGCACGCTCGGCGAGACCGTGCGGCGGGAGTTCGGCATCAGCCAGCCCGCCGTCTCCCAGCACCTCAAGGTGCTGCGCGAGCACGGCTTCGCCACGGTGCGCGCCGAGGGCACCCGCCGCCTCTACGCCGTGGATCCCGGCCCGCTGCGCGAGATCGACGCGTGGCTGGACGGGTTCCGCCGCTTCTGGACGCCGCCACTGGCGGCGCTCGCCACCGAGCTGGCCCGGGGCCGCCGCGAACGGCGGCTGCGCGAGGACACCACCGACGAGAGGACCGACCCATGATCGACGTGACCGGACAGATCAGCGCCGTCGAGCGCCGCATCGGCGCCCGTACGCTCCCCGCCGGGCACGCGCGGGTGCTCACCATCGCCCAGACGTACGACGCGCCGGTCGCCGACGTCTTCGACGCCTGCACGAACCCGGAACGCATACCGCGCTGGTTCCTGCCGGTCACCGGTGACCTGAGCCTCGGCGGCCGGTACCAGCTGGAGGGCAACGCCGGCGGCACCGTCGAGCGCTGCGACCCGCCGCACGGCTTCGCCGCCACCTGGGAGTTCGGCGACGAGGTGAGCTGGATCGAAGTGCGGCTGCGTGAAGCAGGGCCCGGGCGTACCCGCTTCGAGCTGGAGCACGTCGCGCACGTCGACGACCAGCGGTGGGCCGAGTACGGTCCGGGCGCGGTCGGCATCGGCTGGGACCTCGCGCTGGTCGGCCTGGCCTCCCACTTCGCCACCGACGGCACGGGCGTCGACCCGGCCTCCGCACCCGAGTGGATGGCCT
Organism: Micromonospora sp. WMMB482; assembly: GCF_019038635.1. Lineage (NCBI taxonomy): Bacteria > Bacillati > Actinomycetota > Actinomycetes > Micromonosporales > Micromonosporaceae > Micromonospora > Micromonospora sp. WMMB482. The sequence continues at coordinate 6,010,007 of NZ_JAHOPD010000020.1, forward strand.
CACCCGACGGCCTGCGTTTCGTCACCGAGTCCAGCAACAGGTGGACGGCAGCAAGCGTCGAGGCCGGCACCCCGTCCGACGAGGCACACGCCGCAGGCGAGCGCGTCACCGCGTTCTACACAGGCGCCCCCACTCCCTGACCACCCCACCCTCGCCCACCCCGCCCGCCCGCCCCGCCCCGCCCCGTCGATCTTGCACTGTGAGCCCGCAGAATGTCCGGTAAGCGCGTTACGCGGAGCACCAAAGCGCAAGATCGCGGGGAGGGGCGCGGCGGGCCTTGGAGATCTTGGAAGGAAGTGGCCCTTATAGGGGCCGGTTCGTTCCTAGATCTCTCGGAATCTCGTGATGCGGGACGACCTTCTCTGCAGTTGAGACGAGCGCTCGGCTCGGGCGGGCGAGATGTGGCTCGACGCCGCGAGGCGCGCGTGATCGGCCCGTCGATGCGAGCGGACGCGCCGAGGCAGAGGGCGGGCCGAGGCAGGGGGCGGGAACGGGCGGAGATGTCCGTCATGGATGGTCACGTCGGAGCGCCGTCCCGCGGGCGAAATGCGGGGGTGGGTTGTCGGTGGGGTGGGGCAGACTGCGGGGCATGCCGATCCGTTCCGTCGCCGACCTGACCGCCGCGCTCGACACCGGCCAGACGGTCAAATACCTGCATTTCTGGGGGCACCGGCCGCAGCGTGACGGCAGCGTCGGCGCGGGCTGCCTGAGCCAGTGGTGGCCGGCGCCGTTCACAGTGGACGGGCGTGAGTTCGCCACCGCCGAACACTGGATGATGTGGCACAAGGCCACGCTCTTCGGTGACCACGCGATCGCCGGGCGAGTGCTGGCGGCCGGGCATCCGCACCGGGCCAAGGCGCTCGGCCGGCAGGTCCGCGGCTTCGACGAGGCGACCTGGGCGGCCCGCCGCCACGAGATCGTGGTGGCCGGCAGCGTCGCCAAGTTCTCCCAGCACGAGCCGTTGCGGCGGTTCCTGCTCGGCACCGGCGACCGGGTGCTCGTCGAGGCCAGCCCGACCGACCGGATCTGGGGCATCGGCCTGACCGCCGACGACCCGCGCGCCGCCGACCCGTCGAGGTGGCGGGGCGGCAACCTGCTCGGGTTCGCCCTGATGGAGGCACGCGCCACACTCGCCGGCCGGTGGGGTGACGCCTGACCTCGAGCCGGGGGTGCGGGTAACGTGCTGCGGCGTGACCGCGTACTCGCACTGCTCGTTCTGCGGCGTGGCCTACCCGGCGGGCGCCGGGTGGCCGCGCGTCTGTTCCTCCTGCGGCGAGACGGTGTGGCGCAATCCGCTGCCGGTGGCGGTCGCGGTGCTGCCGGTCCGCACGCCGGAGGGACTCGGCGTGGTGGTGGTGCGCCGCGACATCGAACCGGCCCGGGGGCAGCTCGCGCTGCCGGGCGGCTTCATCGAGTACGGCGAGGAGTGGTCCGAGGCGCTCGTCCGTGAGCTGCGCGAGGAGACCGGGTTGCGGGCCGAGGCGGGCGAGGCGCGGCTGTTCGCGGTGCACGGCGCACCGGCGGGCGGCACGATGATGGTCTTCGGCGTGCTGCCCGAGCGGCCGGTCGGTGACCTGCCGCCGTCGGCGCCGACCGAGGAGGCCACCGAATGGCTGGTGCTCACCGATCCGGTCGAGCTGGCCTTCTCCACGCACACCCGGGTGCTCGCCGATTTCCTCGCCGGTCAACGCCCGCTCTGACCAGAACCCGGGTCCGGCCACGCAGATGAGCGCGCTGCCCGCGCCGCGGCATACCAGCCCGAAGCCGGCCACAGGTTCGGCGTGACCTCCAGCCCGTTGCGGGAGCCGCCGCCACCTGCGATCAATCGACGAAAAGTCCTACTGGTTGAATAGGAAAGGCAGCGTCGCCTAACCGGAGGTCAGCCGTGAGTCACTCCCCGTCCCCCGCCGAAGCCGTCCACGACGCCGACCGGAGCCGGCAGTGGCTCGCCGGGCAGGCGCACGGGCCGGGCGTCGACCGCGACCGGCTGCTGGAGGTGGGTGCGGCGATGGGTGCGGTGACCGCCGCCGCCGAGGAGCGCGAGCCGGTCGCGGTGGCGTCCGCGCCGGTCGGCGTCGACCCCGGAGCGCCGATCGTCAAGCCGCTGCCGCCGGAGTTGCTGCGCCCGCTGGACACCAACGCCGAGATGCGCTGGCCGTCGATGGCCGGCCAGGGGTACGTGGTCCCGGTCGACCGCTTCTTCGTCCGCAACCACACGCTCACCCCGCGCCTGGACGCGGCCACCTGGCGGCTGCGGCTGTTCGGCGACGGCCTGCGCGGCGCGCCCACCCGCGACAACCCGGTCGAGTTCGACCTCGACGAGCTGCGCCGGCTGCCCGCCGAGGAGCAGGCGGCGCTGCTGGAGTGCGCCGGCAACGGGCGGCGCTACTTCGCCGAGCAGCAGGACGAGCCCACGCCGGGCGTGGTGTGGGGGCTGGGCAGCGTCGGCGTGGCCCGGTGGCGGGGCGTCCGGCTCGGCACGGTGCTGCGCCTGGCCGGGCTGCGTGACGAGGCGGTCGACGTGATGCCCGAGGGCCTCGACCCGGACTACGTCAGCGGCGGGGTCAACCTCGGCCGGGTACGCCGTCCGATGCCGGTCGCGAAGGCGCTCGACGACGTGCTGCTGGCGTACGAGATGAACGGCGAGCCGCTGCCCGCCGACCACGGTTTCCCGGTGCGGGTCGTGGTGCCCGGCTGGGTCGGCATCTCCTCGATCAAGTGGGTGGGCGCGATCGAGGTCTCCACCACTGCCCTGTTCTCGCCGTGGAACACGCAGTTCTACCGGATGTTCGGCCCCGGCCATCCGGCCGACGGCACCGTGCTCACCGCCCAGCCGGTGCGCAGCGCGTTCGAGCTGCCCTGGGACGCCCGGGTGCCGGCCGGCGAGGAGATGCTGCTGACCGGCCGCTCCTGGTCCGGCAACGGCCCGATCGCGCACGTCGAGGTGGACACCGGCGACGGATGGCGCCCCGCCGACCTGGTCGCCGCGGACCGGGGTGGTGCCTGGCAGCGCTGGACCGTCCGCTGGCGCCCGCCGGCCGCCGGACGGCACGTCCTGCGCGCCCGCGCCACCGACCGGACCGGCGCACGGCAGCCCGACCGGACCGCGCCGAACGACCTCGCGTACCTGTTCGACGCCGTGGTGGCCCACCCGGTGACCGCCTGCTGACCGCCGCTTCAGGTGGTGCCGAGGTAGATCGGCGGGACGGTGTCGGTGAGCCACACCCCGTTGGCCGAGCGGTAGAACAGGTACCCGGCCTCCGCCATCGCCTCCGCGTCCACGGTCAGCACCACCACCGCGCCGCCCCGGCGCGCGCCGACCCGCCGGGCCGTCGCCACGTCCGGCGACAGGTGTACGTGGTGCCGCCCGCCCCGGCGCAGCCCCTGCGCCCGGATCGCGTCCAGCACGGCCTCGCCGGTGCCGTGGAACAGCCGGGGCGGCGGCGCGGCCGGGGTCAGGCCGAGGTTGACCGGCACGGAGTGGCCCTGGCTGGCGCGGATCCGGTCGGCCCCGTCCGGGCCGGCCTCCACCGCGAAGCGCTGCTTGTCGTTGCCCGCGACCACGGCGTCCAGCGCGGCGCGGCTGATCCGCAGACCGGCGAGCACGTCGGCCACCGGCGCCCACCCGGCCCGGTCGAGTCGCAGCCCGTACGCGTCGGGCCGGTGCCGCAGCGCCAGCGACAGCCGCTTGCTCACCCGAACGAGTTCCCGATGTTCCACCCGCCCAGTGTGGAGCCGCACCCTTCCTGTGTCGACGCAGTTCCCCACCCACCGCTCCCCTGGCCCGCCCCGCGCCCGTCTCGCTCCGTCCGCCGCCCCTCCCTGCTTCGCCTTGCCTCTCCCGTCCCCGCCTCGCCTTTCCCCGCCTTGCCCCGGCCTGCCGTGCCCCGCCCCGCCGATCTTGCGGTTTCCGCCCCTCGGGTGTCCGGATCGCGCTGTTTGCCGGGGCCGGAACTCCATGATCGACGGGCGGGAGCTGAGGGCGGGGAGGAGGAGGGGCGGGGAAGGGCGGCGGGTGGCGGGACGGGTCAGGCTGCGGCTCGGTCCGGGAGGGAGCGGCGGCGGTGGGACGGGTCGGTCAGGGTGGGCGGGGACCAGGCGCCGTCGGGCTGGTAGAGGTTCGTGCCGGGCGGGACGATCTCGTCGATCCGGTCCAACACCGCATCGTCGAGCGTCAGCTCCGCACCGGCCAGCAGCGCGTCGAGCTGGTCCATGGTGCGCGGTCCGATGATGGCCGAGGTGACGGCCGGGTGCGCGGCGGTGAACGCCACGGCGAGCTGCGGCAGCGTGCAGCCGACCTCGTCGGCGAGCGCGACGAGGTCCTCGACGGCGGCGTACTTGGCGGCGTTACCGGGCAGCGCCGGGTCGAACCGGGCCGGGGTGAGCGCCGGGCGGCCCGCGCCGAGGTCGACGGGCCGGCCCTGCCGGTACCGGCCGGACAGGAAGCCTGCGGCCAGCGGGCTCCACACCAGCACGCCCATCCGGTAGCGGCGGCAGACCGGCAGCACCGACGCCTCGACGCCGCGCGCCAGGATCGAGTACGGCGGCTGCTCGGTGCGGAACCGGCCGAGCGCCCGCCGCTCGGCGACGTGGTGCGCCTCCACGATCTCCTCGGCCGGGAAGGTCGAGCAGCCGAACGCGCGGATCTTCCCGGCCAGGACCAGGTCGGTGAGCGCGCCGAGCGTCTCCTCGACGTCGGTGGTGTGGTCGGGGCGGTGCACCTGGTAGAGGTCGATCCAGTCGGTGCCCAGCCGGCGCAGGCTGTCCTCGACGGCCCGGACGATCCAGCGCCGCGAGTTGCCACCCCGGTTGGGCCCCTCCCCCATCGGGAAGTGGACCTTCGTGGCGAGCACCACGTCGTCGCGCCGGCCGCGCAGGGCCTTGCCGACGATCTCCTCCGACTCGCCGGCCGAGTACATGTCGGCGGTGTCCACGACGTTGATCCCGCGGTCGAGTGCCGCGTGGACGATCCGGGCGCAGTCGTCGTGGTCGGGGTTGCCGACCGCGCCGAACATCATCGTGCCGAGACAGTGGACGCTGACCTCGATGCCGGTGCCGCCGAGGACGCGATAGCGCATGTGAACTCCCTGGGTCGCATCGCGCCGTCCGGTGGCGCGCGGTCCGGTCACGGTAGGAGTTCGAGTGCGCTGGAGGTCAACCGTCGGCGGGTTCGGCGCTGCCGGCGAGGTGGCCGGCCGCCTGCAACTCGAACAGCTCGCGGTCGAGACCGCGTGCGGCCACCAGCCGTTGCCACTGCCCGCCGGACAGGTCCTGCCCGTCCTTGAGCTGCCGGTCGAGCAGCGTGTCGTACCCGAACGGCAGCTCGCTGAACACGTTGTGCGCGGCGGCGTCGCGGGCGGCGGTCTCCACGCTGGGGCCGGGTCCGCCGGTGGGGTCGTGGCGGCCGGCTCGGATGTTCTGCCGGGCGGTGAACGGCAACTTCCACCAGTCCTGGCTCATCACCGCGACCTGGGCGGCGGTCTGCCGTGGGTCCAGTTCGGCGGCGTCCACGCCGTCCCAGCGGATCGTGCCGCCGTTGGGCCGGTAGAGGCCGGCGATCAGCTTCGCGAGGGTGGTCTTGCCGGAGCCGTTCTCCCCCACCAGCGCGATCACCTCGCCGCGCCGGACCGTCAGGCTGACCTCGGCGACAGCGGCCGTGTCGGTTCCGGGTAGGGCAGGCTGACCCGCTCGGCGTCGATGCGCTCGAAACCGTCGACCGGCAGGCGCCCGCCCGACGGGATCTGCCGCGTCGCCCGGGCGAGGAAGTCGCGGTAGTCCTGGTAGCAGAGGGCGTCCTCGTAGAGCGAGTTGGTGGCGAAGACCGCCGTGCGCAGGCTCGTACGCGCGGACCGGAGCGCGAGCGGCGCGGTGGCCGCCGCCGCGAGCGCCACCACACCGCCCACCAGCAGCGTGATCCGGGCGAGCCAGTCGGGTCGGCCGCGAACAGTTGGTGGAGCACCCGGTGGTGGCGAGCAGGCAGAGCGTGGTGAGCACAGGCGGCGACGTTCAGGCCCAGCGAGGCGGCGGTGTCCCGGCGGCTGGTCGCCCAGGCGAGAGTGATCGCCGCACGGATCAGCGCGGATAACCGGCACGGGTCACCCCGGCCATGGCACCCCCTCGACGCGATCGGGCAGCAACGCTGGACACTGCGCTCCGCTATCGAGCGATGTCATTCGGTGATCGGCGTGTCGTACAGCTGTCCCAACGGCGTGTCCCGGAACGGTGGCCGGGAAGACCCGCCCGTGCGGTGGTCGCCGCCGGGTCCCGTCGCGCGAGACCGGTCCGGGTGGCAGGCTGGTGGGGTTCGCCGGCGCGCGCCGGCCGACCGCCCGTCGCGAAGGAGAAGATCGACCCGATGGCTGTGGACGTCACCACCACCGACGAATGGCAGGCGCTGCGCAAGCACGCCGAGGCGATGCGCGGCACGCACCTGCGCGACCTGTTCGCCGCCGACGGGCAGCGGGGTGAGCGGCTCACCGGCGAGGTCGCCGACCTGCACGTGGACTACAGCAAGCACCTGGTCACCGACGAGACGATCGCGCTGCTCGGCGCGCTCGCCGAGCGGGTCGGGCTGACCGGCCGGATCGCGGCCATGTTCGCCGGACGGCACATCAACACCACCGAGGACCGGGCCGTGCTGCACACCGCGCTGCGCCTGCCGCCGGACGCGTCGCTCACCGTGGACGGCCAGGACGTGGTCGCCGACGTGCACGCCGTCCTGGACCGCATGTCGGCGTTCGCGCAGCGGGTGCGCTCCGGCTCGTGGCGCGGCCACACCGGTGAGCGGATCACCACAGTGGTGAACATCGGCATCGGCGGCTCCGACCTCGGGCCGGTGATGGCGTACGAGGCGCTGAAGGCGTACCGGGACGCGGGCATCAGCTGCCGGTTCGTGTCGAACATCGACCCGACCGACATCCACGACAAGACCGCCGACCTGGACCCGGCGAGCACGCTGTTCGTGGTGGTGTCCAAGACGTTCTCCACCCAGGAGACGCTCGCCAACGCCGACCAGGCGCGGCGCTGGCTGCTCGCCGGGCTGGACGCGGACGACGACGCCGTGGCCCGGCACTTCGTCGCGGTCAGCACCAACGAGCAGCGGGTCCGTGACTTCGGCATCGACCCGGAGAACATGTTCGGCTTCTGGGACTGGGTGGGCGGACGCTACTCGCTGCCCTCGGCGGTCGGCCTGTCGGTCATGCTGGCGATCGGGCCGGACCGGTTCCGGGAGATGCTGGCCGGCTACCACACGGTCGACGAGCACTTCCGGTCCGCGCCGGTGGAGCGCAACGTGCCGGCGCTGCTCGGCCTGCTCAACGTCTGGTACACCGACTTCCTCGGCGCGGAGACCCACGCGGTGCTGCCCTACTCGCAGTACCTGCACCGGTTCCCCGCCTACCTCCAGCAGCTCACCATGGAGAGCAACGGCAAGTCGGTACGCCTCGACGGCTCGCCCGTCACGTACCCGACCGGGGAGATCTTCTGGGGCGAGCCCGGCACCAACGGGCAGCACGCCTTCTACCAGCTCATCCACCAGGGCACCCGGCTGATCCCGGCGGACTTCATCGCGTTCAGCCGGCCCAACCACGACCTGGGCGACATGCACGACCTGTTCATGTCGAACTTCTTCGCCCAGACCGCCGCGCTGGCGTTCGGGCGGACCCGGGAGCAGGTGGAGGCCGAGGGCACCGCGCCCGAGGTGGTGCCGCACCGGGTGATGGCGGGCAACCACCCGACCACGTCGATCCTGGCGCCGAAGCTCACCCCGGCGACGCTGGGCCAGCTGATCGCGCTCTACGAGCACATCACGTTCACCGAGGCCGCGATCTGGGACATCAACGCGTTCGACCAGTGGGGCGTGGAGCTGGGCAAGGTGATGGCCAACCAGCTCGCGCCGAAGCTCACCGGGCCGGACCCGGACCTGGCCGACGTGGACACCTCGACCGCTGAGCTGATCCGCCGCTACCGGGCCGAGCGCGGCCGGAGCTGACCACTGCGCCCGTGGCGTCCCGCGCACTCCGGGCGGGACGCCACGAGTCAGCGGCGCAACAGGTCGGCGTGCGCGGCGCGCAGCCGGGTCAGCGCCGGGTCGCCGGCCGGGGCGCGGCGGTCGAGTTCGGCCCACGCCTCGGCGAGTGCGTCGGCCAGCACCCGCAGCTCGGCGGCGTGCCGCCGGCCGGACTGCCGGTGCAACTCCTCCAGGCGACGGGCCCAGCCGGCGCTGATCGCGGCGACGCGCTCGGCGTCGGCACGCGCCTGCGCACCGGTGCGGGCGGCGGTCGCGGGCACGATCGCGGCGACCGGCCGGGGATCGCCGTCGCGGGTGACGAGCGTGACGGTGTCGGTCAGCTCGGCCAGGGAGACGAGCTGGGTGAGCCGGGTGCGGACCTCGCGCAGCGGCAGGGCGCGCGGCTGGGGGGACCGGTCGGCCAGTGCGGGGACAGCCATGGACACATGTTGACGTCCGGGTACGACAATTTTCCGGTCAGGCGGTCCACTCCGGCGCCAGCACGGACCAGACCTCCAGGTCGGCGCGGCCGTCGGGTGCCGGGGCGGCCCCGCGCATGACGCCGTCGCGGCTCATGCCGAGCCGCCGCGCGACGGCGATGCTGCGCTCGTTGCCCGCCTTCGTGACCCACTCAACCCGGTGGATGCCGCGCTCCCGCACCGCCCAGTCGATGACGAAGCGGGCCGCGCGGGTGACCAGGCCCTGCCCCTCGGCGCCCGGTTCCAGCCAGCAGCCGGCCTCGCACACCCCGCGTTCGGTGCTCAGCGACACGAACAGCACGCCGCCGACGAGCGTGCCGCGCTGCCAGATGCCCCAGAGGCCGCCGTCGTCGCGGGCCCACCGGTCGGCGTACGCCTGGAGGACCTTGCGGGCCGACTCGGCGTCGGTGGCGACGAAGGACGCGCCGACCCAGGGTGCGATGTGCTCGCGGCAGCGGTCGAGGTTGGCCAGGAACTCGTCGGCGTGCCAGGGCGACAGTGGACGCAGCTCGGCGTCGTCGGTGAGGGCGTGGGCGAACATCCGAGGAAGCTAGCAGGACCGTCGCGCTTTTGTCGGTCGGTCCCTCTACGGTCTGCGCCGTGAACGCCGTCCAGACGTACCGATATCTTCAGCCGTCCGCGCTGCGCACCGCCGGTCTCGATCTGCAGACCTGCGGCGGTCCGGCGGCCAACCCGCGCTTCTTCGCCGGATTCCTCACCGCCCCCGCCGCCGCGGCGGCCGGGCTGCTCGCCGTCGCCGAGGTGGCCCGCACCCGCTACCACCAGCCGGTCAGCCCGGCCAGCCTGGACCCGGTGGTGACCGGCAGCCGGGGCCGCCTGCGCTTCGAGTCGTTCTCGGGCTGCTGCGGGGTGTACGCACGGATGGACGTCCTGCCGGACGGGCTGGACGGGGAGATCAGCGGCCACGGCACCACGAACGTGGACGTGAACCCGCCGCTGCGGGAGGCGCTGGCCCGGGTGGGCGACATCGAGCCGCTGCACGTGGCGGTCGGCCCGGACGACCTGACGGTTTCCACCCTGGACGGCGCGGTGGTCGAGCGGAAGGTGCCGCTGCCCGGCCGCTGGCTGCGCGGCTTCGCCGAGGTGCACGTGCTCACCGCCGGCTTCGAGCCGCGCGCCGAGATCGCGGCGGCGGAGGCGGTGGCGTTCCTGCGGCGGCTGCCCGCCGCAGGCGACCGGAGCGTGCTGTGGGCGGTGCCCGCCGGGCGTACGCTGCGGCTGACCTCCCGCCCGGTGCCAGGCGCGGTCTGCCTGGCCGGCGCGGGAAGGCTCGCGGCGCTGCGCGGCGTGCTGCGGCACGCGCGCTCCCTGCGGGTGTACGGCCCGGCCGTGCGGGCCGGTTCACCGGCCGTGCCGAGCACGTGGGAGCTGGACACCGGGGCGCTGCGGGTGTCGCTGACGCTGTCCCCCGAGCCGTACCGGGGGTTCTCCGGCGAGGGCGCGGCCCTGGCGGCGCTCGCGGGCGACGACGTGGTCGACGACGCGGAGCTGGTCGGCGCGCTGCTCAACTGGGATCCGGCGATCGACGTCGCCGCGCTGGCCGACGCCGCCGCGCTACCCGACGAGCGGGTGCGTGCCGCGCTCGCCCAGCTCGGCACCGCCGGGCGGGTCGGGTACGACGTGGCGGACGGGGCGTACTTCCACCGGGTGATGCCCTACGACGCGGGCCGCGCGGAGCGGGACAACCCGCGGCTGGTCGGCGCGCGGGCACTCGTCGAGCGCGGCGCGGTCGAGCGCGACGGCGAGCACGCGACGGTACGCACCGACGCCGAGACCTACCGGGTGCGCCGCCACCCGGACGGCGCGTACTCCTGTTCCTGCCGCTGGTGGGCCCGGCACCGCGGGCAGCGGGGGCCGTGCCGGCACGCGCTGGCCGTGTCGATGGTCGCGGCGCCGGTGGAGGCGCTGTCGTGACCGGCTTCGCCGAGGCGGTGGTGCGCGGCAGGATGTCCGAGGTCCGGTCGGCCCTGGCCGGGCTGGACGAGCCGGCCCGGCGCGCGCTCGGCGACGAGCTGGTCGCCGACGTGCGCCGCCGGCGGGACGCCTGGTGGTGGCGGGGCGAGGCGGCGACGCTGGCGGTGGCCGCGGTGGGGACGCTGAGCACCTCGACGAAGGTGGCCGCGCTGCTCGGCCGCCGCTCGGTCTGGCTGGCCGGCGTCGACGCGGCGCCGGTGGTCGACGTCGCCCGGGAACGCGGGGTGACCTGGCTGGCCGACGTGGCGTACAAGCTGGCCGACCGGCTGCCCCGGGACCGGATGGTCGCGGGCTGGCGGTTCGTCGCCGGTCTCCTGCTGGCGGAGAAGGCGCCGCCGCCGACCGCTGACGACTTCGTGCATGGCTGGGCCGCCGCGCAGGGCTGGCCGGATCCGCGCGGGACGCGCCCGCCGACAGTGGACCGGCTGCGCGCGGACCCGTTCCTGGACGCGCTGCTGCCGCGCCTGTTCGAGGTGGACGGCGTGGGCACCGAGCTGGCTCGGGGCGACGGCACGGGCACGGAGGCGGTGCCACGGGCGCTGGTGGCGCTGGCCGCGGAGGGCCGGCTCGACCGGGCGGTCCTGCTCAACGGTGTCCTGGGCCGGCTGCTGCGCGGCGACCGGCCGGGCGCGCTGCGCCCGTTCCTGGTCCTGCACGACCTGCTGGCGCCGACCCCGGACGAGGTGGCCGTGCGGTCGAGCGCCTATCTGCGTCTGCTCGCCGACGGGCCGGGGCCGGTGGCCCGTACCGCACAGCGGACGCTGCGGCAGGCCGGTGACGTCGCCGAGCCGGAGGCGCTGTGGGAGGCCGCCCGGACGGTGCTGGCGCGGCCGGAGAAGGCGCTGGTCCGGGCGCAGGTGTCCTGGCTCGACCGGCTGGCCCGGCAGCACCCGGACCGGGCCCCGGAGATCGGCGCGGTGCTCGCCGCGGCGGCCGCCCATCCCGATGCCGGCCTGCGCGAGCGCGCGCTGACGCTGGCGCGACGCCACGGTCACCGGCCGGTGGCCGTCGCCACAGTGGCCGAGGCCCGCGACGACCTGCCGCCGCCGCTGCCGGCGGCGGCCGCCCCGCCGCAGATCGCCGAGGTCGACGAGTTGGTGGAGGAGGTCGCGGCGGCGTTGCGCGGGCAGTGGCCGACGGCGGTTCTCGAACGGGTCGTGGACGGCCTGGTGCGGGTGGGCACCCGCGAGCGCGACCGGGTCGCGGCGGCACTGGCCCCGGTGCTGCGCCGGGCGGGGGTGGCCGAGTACCACGAGACCTGGGCCCGGTTCCTTCCCGGGGCGCAGATGAACGGGTTGCTGCTGGCCGCCGCCGGGATCGGCGACGCCACGCGCCGCCGGGACAACTGGGCCTCGGTGCTGGCGACGTCCCGGTCCGCCCAGGCGACGTCCGGGCGTCCCGCACCGACGTGGCTCTACCGGTTGCGCCTGGCCGAGGCAGGGCAGCGGCTGGACGGTCACGACGATCCCGGGCTGCTGTCCGCGCCCACCTCGACCAGCGGCGCGATCGAACCGGCTGTGCTCTACGAGCGGCTGGCCGCGCTCGGCGACCGGGGGCACTGGCAGTGGGACTGCGCGCAGGCGTTCCTGCGCCTGCCGGCCGTCGTCGACGAGCCGCTGGCGGCGCGCGCGCAGGCGCTCGGCACGGCCGCCGGGATCGAGCTGGCGGCCTGGTTGCGCGGCGAGGCCGTGCCGGTGCCGGTGCAGGAGGTGGTGACGGTGGGCCGGCGGGAACGGTCCCGCGCGTACGACTGGAGCTACGACTCGTTGCCGGAACGACGCCGGCTGGTCGCGCTCACCCCGCCGGCCGGCGTGGACGACCGGTTCGGCCTGCTCACCCTGGCGCCTCCGGCGATCGGCACCCGGATGTTCGGCACCGTCGGCCTGTGGCCGGCCGTACTGCCCGGGCACCGCGGCGTGGTCGCCGCCCAGGTCCTCCCCGAACTGGCCATGGCCGCCCAGGAGGATCTCGGCGGACGAGGGCCGGTCCTGCTGGCGCTGGCCGAGTGCACGGGCGCGGGCGGGCCCGCGCTGGACCTGGCCGTGGCGTACGGGCTGTGTGCCCGGCACGAGGCGGACCGGGTGGCCGCGCTCGACGCGCTGCTGATCCTGGCGGCCGCCGGTGACATGGACGCGCCTCGGGTCGGCGGGCATCTGGGCGAGATGGGGGCGCAGGGGCAGGTGACCCTCACCCGGGCGGTCACGCCCCTGCGCGACGCGGTGGCGGCGGGTGCCCCGCTGAGCGTGTGGCGGCTGCTCGCCGGGGCGTTGCCGCCGCTGCTGGCCGCGCCGGCACCGCCCCGGGGCACGCCGGACCTGCTGGCGCTGGCGGCGGAGACGGCGACCGCGACGGGCGTCCGGATCGAGGTGCCCGGACTGGCCGACGTGGTGGCCCGGGGCGGCGGCAGCCGGCTGGTCGCCGAGGCCCGCCGGCTCACCACCGCCATGGCGGCCTGAACCGGGGCCTCACCGCCCGAGCCGGCGCGGTCGCCCGAGCGGTCACGTCGTCACCCGAACGGGCGGCGGGCCGGCGGGCGGACGCGCGCCCGCCCGCCGCGCCCCGGCACGGCGCGCCCGGTCAGACGAGGCTCTCGCGCGGCAGGTAGCCGCGCAGCGCCTCGAACTGGGCCACGGTCAGGTAGGACGGGTTCGCCGCCTGCGGTTGCCGGAACACCTCCGCCCCGGCCAGCCGTGGGTCGGCGCGCAGCAGCTCCCGGCGTACCCGGAGCGGCTCGTCGAGGATCGTCAGGTCCAGCGGCGCGGTCCGCGGCCGGCCCGGCGTCCCGGGCTCGGGAGCGGCGGCGATCCGGCCGACGCCCCAGACGCCGTACGGCGCGCGACCCCGGCTGCCGCTGGCCCAGAACACCACCGGCTGACCGGCGCGCATCAGGCGTACCCGGTAGCCGGGGCGGACACACCAGCCGGTGACCCGCGGGTCGGCGGCGAAGCGCGCCGCCAGGTCCACCGCGTCCGCATTGCCCTTGATCAACCACGCGCCGAGGTCGTCGGCTGTCACCCGCCGGTCGGTCATCCGCCCATTCTGCGGCCCGCGGGCCGGACCCGCCCGGCAGTCGTCCCGGCCCGGCGGTGAGGCGCCGCGCGTGAGGGTGGTCATAACGGCTGGACGGCCGCCGCGGCGGTGCTGCTAGCCTTCTGGGCAGGTCATGAGCGCCAGCGCGAAGCCCCGGCTCGCTGGCCGGCAACCCTCCTCCGCGGTGGGGTGCCCCGGGTGAAGACCAGGCACCGGCAGCCGCCGGTGCAAGCGTGGCCTGGCACCCAGGTCAGCAACAGACCAGGGAGACCGATGATCGCACCACCCTCCACCGCGACGTCGCCGCGTACCCGGCCCGCTTCGCGCTGGTCAAGCGCCGCCACGTCGACCTGATGCGGGTGTGCAGCGACGCCTGTCGCCGCGCGCGCTGAGCGAACGCCACCCTCCTTTCCCCGATCCACCCTTCTCCGGCCCGGCCGTCCGTCCGGCGCGGGCCGGCGCCGACGCGCGCCGCGCGTCCATCCACTTTGGAGAGACATCGTGCGTTTCCGTACCGTCCTCACCCGTGCCGCCGCCGTCGGCGCGGCGGCCCTGCTCGCCGTCACCGCGCTCACCGCCTGCGGCAGCGACGACACCGCAGCGGCCGACAACCCGTACGGCCTGCTCCGGCCCGGCGTGATCCGCGCCGGCACGCTCACCGACGCCCCGCCGAACGTCTTCCTCTCCGACGGGAAGTTCACCGGCTTCGACAACGAGCTGCTGCGCGCCGTGGCCGACAAGATCGGCCTGAAGGTGGAGTTCGTCGGCACCGACTTCTCCGGTCTGCTCGCCCAGGTCAACAGCGGCAAGTTCGACGTGGGCAGCTCCTCGATCACGATCACCGAGGCCCGCAAGAAGACTGTGGACTTCGGCAACGGCTACGACTTCGGCTACTTCGGCCTGGACGTGCCCGCCGGCTCCCCGATCACCGGCTTCGACCAGCTCGCCGGCAAGCGCGTGGTGGTCGTCCAGGGCACCGTGCAGGACGACTACGCCACCAAGCAGAACCTCGACCCGGTGCGGGTGCCCGACTACAACAGCGCGATCAACCAGCTCAAGGCCGGCACGGCCGACGCCTGGATCGCCCCGGCCGAGATCGGTGACAAGTCCGCCGCCGACAGCAACGGCCGGATCAAGGTCGCGGCGAAGCAGCTCAGCCCCACCCCGACCGCGTACGCGGTGGCCAAGGGCGACGACAGGCTGCGCGAGGCGCTGAACAAGGGCCTGGACGAGGTGATCGCCGACGGCACCTGGAGCCGCCTGCAGGCCGAGTACTACCCGGGGCGGCCGATCCCGGCCGGCTTCAAGCCCGGCAGCGGCTCGGTGGCCGTGCCGTCGCCGCCGGCGGCTTCCTGAACCGGTGACCGAGCACGAGCGGGGCGGACGGAGCGGACATGGATCCACTGAGCACGTTGTGGGAGACGTTCTTCGACTGGGACTCGATGCGCGAGGCGCTGCCCGAGATGCTCACCGTCGGGCTGCCCAACACGCTGACCCTGGCGGTCTCCGCCGCCCTGCTCGGCTCGGTGCTGGGCATGCTGCTGGCCGTCGCCGGCATCTCGCGTACCCGATGGTTGCGCTGGCCGGCGCGGGTCTACACCGACGTGTTCCGCGGCCTGCCGGCCGCGGCGACCATCCTGCTGATCGGCGTGGGCCTGGCGCCGTTCGGCATGCGGGTGTGGGGGCCGAACCCGTATCCGCTCGGGGTGCTGGCGCTGTCCCTGATCGCCGCCGCCTACCTCGGTGAGATCTTCCGGGCCGGCATCCTGAGCGTGGAGGCCGCCCAGCTGGAGGGGGCGCGGGCGCTCGGCTTCTCCTGGGGCGAGGCGATGCGCCTGGTGATCATCCCGCAGGGCGTACGCCGGGTGCTGCCCGCCTGGGTCAACCAGCTCATCGCGCTGATCAAGGACTCCAGCCTGGTCTACTTCCTCGGCCTGCTGGCCAGCCAGCGGGAGCTGTTCCGGATCGGGCAGGACTACGCGGCGAACACCGGCAACCAGTCCGCGCTGCTGCTGGCCGGGTTGTTCTACCTGGTGCTGACCGTGCCGCTGACCCACGCGGTCAACTGGCTGGACCGGCGCCTGCGGCAGGGCCGCCCGGCCGCGCCGCCCGAGCCCGAGACCGAGCCGGCCGACCTCACCCCGTCCGGAAGGGATCCGCGATGACCACCACGACCTCGGTCAGCCTGGCCGTCCGCGACGTGCACCTGGCCTTCGGCGCGCACCGGGTGCTGCGCGGCGCGGACCTCGACGTGGCCCGGGGCCGGGCGGCCTGCGTGATCGGCCCGTCCGGCTCCGGCAAGTCGACGCTGCTGCGCACCGTCAACCGCCTGATCGAGCCGGACCGGGGTGACGTCCTGCTGGACGGGCGCAGCGTGCTGCGCGACGACCCGGACGTACTGCGCCAGCGCATCGGCATGGTGTTCCAGCAGTTCAACCTGTTCCCGCACCTGAGCGTGCTGCGCAACGTCACGCTGGCGCTGCGCAAGCTCAAGAAGCTCAGCGAGGACGAGGCGGTGGCGGTGGCCCGCGCCCAGCTCGACCTGGTCGGCCTGGCCGGCAAGGCCGACGCGCGGCCGGCGCAGCTCTCCGGCGGCCAGCAGCAGCGCGTCGCCATCGCGCGGGCGCTCGCGCTGCGCCCGCAGGTGATGCTGTTCGACGAGGCGACCAGTGCGCTGGACCCGGAACTGGTCAAGGGCGTGCTCGCGGTGATGGCGGACCTGGCCGCCGCCGGCATGACGATGGTCGTGGTGACGCACGAGATGGGGTTCGCGCGGCGCGTCGCAGACACGGTGGCGTTCATGGACGCGGGCGTGGTGCTGGAGGCCGGGCCGCCGGAGGCGGTGTTCGAGGCACCGGAGCACCCGCGGCTGCGGCGCTTCCTGTCCCAGGTGCTCTGACGCGCCGGCTCAGCCCTTCACCGCGCCGATCAGGACGCCCTTGACGAAGTGCCGCTGGATGAACGGGTAGACCGCGACGATCGGGGCGACGGTCAGCACCACCACCGCCATCTTGATCGCCTCGGTCGGTGGCATGGTCACCCCGCTGCTGGCACCGGAGGTGTGCGGGGCCTGCCCGGCCAGCAGGTAGCTCTGGAGCACCCGCTGGATCGGGTACATGTCGTTGCGGTCGATGAACAGCAGCGCGTCGAACCACACGTTCCAGTAGCTGACCGCGTAGAACAGGCCGACCACGGCGATCACCGCGCGGGACAGCGGCAGCACGATGCGCGCGAGCGTACGGACGTCACTCGCGCCGTCGATACGGGCGCTGTCCAGCAGCTCCGACGGGATGCCCTGGAAGAACCCGCGCACCACGACCAGGTTGAACACGCTGATCGCCGGCGGCAGGACCAGCGCCCAGATGGTGTCCTTCAGGCCCAGCCCGGTGACCACCAGGTAGCGCGGCACCAGCGGCGGGTAGACCAGGAACGGGATCAGGAAGTACGCCAGCAGCCAGCGGTGGCCCAGCGAACCGGGCCGGGACAGCCCGTACGCGGCGAGCACGGTGACGGTCAGCGCGACGGCGGTGCCGATCACTGTGACGAGCGTGCTGATCCACAGCGCCCGGGTGACCGCGCCACCGGCGAAGATGGTCTCGTACGCGGACGTGTCGACGCCGCGGGGCACGACCACCAGGCCGCCGGCCCGCGCGATCGTCTCCCGGGACGAGAAGCTGGTCACCAGGATCACCCAGAGCGGAAACAGCACGCCCGCCACCAGCACCGTGAGCGCGACGGCCTTGAGCCCCTGCCCGAGGCGGGTGGGCGGTTCCTGCCACACCGGCCGGCGGGATCGGTCGCCGGCGGCCCGGCGGATGAGCGTGGTCATGACTTCGAGTAGATCCCTCGTTCGCCGAGCATGTGCGCCACGCGGTTCGCGGCCAGGATCAGCACCAGCCCGATGACGGCCTTGAACAGCCCGGCCGCCGCGCCGTAGCCGTAGTTGCCGGTGGCGATGGAGAAGTGGTAGACGAAGGTGTCGAGCACCTCGGCGGCCTGCCGGCCGACGGCGTCGCGTTGCAGCAGGAACTGTTCGAAGCCGACCGAGAGCGCGTCGCCGAGGCGCAGGATGAGCAGCAGCACGATCACCGGGCGCAGGCCGGGCAGCGTGATGTGCCACAGCCGCCGCCACCGGCCGGCGCCGTCCGCGGCGGCGGCCTCGTAGAGGTTCTGGTCGATGGTGGACAGCGCGGCGAGGAACACGATCGTGCCCCAGCCGACGTCCTTCCACACCGCTTCGACGGTGACCAGGACGATGAACGTGTCCGGGTTGGTCATCACGTTCCACGGTTGCAGCCCGGCCTCGCGCATGCTCTGCGCGAGCAGCCCGGCGCCACCGAGCATCGCGACGAAGAACGTGACCACCAGTACCCAGCTGAAGAAGTGCGGCAGGTAGACGATCGTCTGGATCAGCCCGCGCAGCCGGCTGGACAGCAGGTTGTGCAGCGCGATCGCCAGCAGGATCGGCAGCGGGAAGAAGAACACGAGCTGGAACGCGGTGATCGCCAGCGTGTTGCGGAACGCGTCCCAGAACGCCGGGTCGTCGAACAGCAGCTGGAACTGCCCGAAGCCGATCCACTCGCTGTGCAGGAACGCCTGCCACGGGTTGTCGCCCAGGTAGGGGTTGTAGTCCTGGAACGCGATCACGTTGCCGGCGATCGGCAGGTAGCTGAAGATCAGCAGCACGAGGAAGCCGGGTGCCACCATGGCAAGCAGTTGCCAGTCCCGGCGCAGCCGGGTGCGCAGCGGCACCCGGCGGCGGGACGGGCGACGGCGGGGCGGACGGCCCGGTGGGGCCGGCGCGTCCGGCCGGGCCCCCTCGGGCCCGGCCAGGACGGCCGGCTCGTTCACCGGCCCTCCTCGGGCAGCGAGTCGGCGAGCAGTCTGCGGGCCTCCTCGCCGCCGTTCGCCTTCCACTCCGCGACGATGGCGTCCACGTCGCGCAGCGGTCGGCGGCCGCGCAGCACGTCGGTGAACTTGTCCTCGGTGGGCACCTGGTTGGCCTTGTAGGCCGCCGGCATCTCCAGCTTCACGCCCGCCCAGGGGTTGGGCTCCATGTGCTTGACCATCTCGTTGGAGTACGCGAGCACGTCCGGCACGAAGCGCGGGGTGTCCGGGAACGGCCCGATGGCGGGGTTGCGGCCGCTGATGAAGAAGTACTGGTTGGCGATCTCCTTGAACGCCAGGTCGGTCTTGACGGGCCCGTTCGGCGACGGGGTGTGGTGCCTGCCCGCGACGCCGAAGTCCCGTAGCTGGGCCTCCTGGCTGCCGAGCGGCGCGGAGCACCAGTTGATGATCCGCAGCAGTTCCTGGACCCGGTCCTTGCCGAGGCCCTTCTTGACGAACGTGTAGGAGATCGGCTCGTCGTCGCCCCAGACCAGCGGGTCGCCGCCGGTGGCGGAGAAGATCGGCACCGGCTGGATGTCCAGCCTGGGGTTTGTCTTCTGGTGCTCGGCCTGGGCGCCCTGCCAGAAGCCGACGCCGTCCTGGTGGAACACGATCGCGCCGTTCTTGGCGAACAGCTGCTTGGCGTCCGCGCCCTTGCTGGCCACGATGTCCGGGTGGACCAGGCCGTCGGCGTAGATCTTGGTCATGACCTCCAGGGCGCGGCGGAACTCCGGGGTCTCGTACTTGAACTCGGGCGTGCCGTCCGGCTTGACCCGCCACCCGCCCTTGTGACCCGGCACCTTGTGGAACATCTGGATCATGGCGAAGACGTCGTTGAACGCCCACACCTTGCGCGTCGGGTCGGTGACCTGCTTGGCGGCGGCGAGCAGGTCGTCCAGGTTCGCCGGCACGGCCAGGCCACGCGCGTCGAGCAGGTCCTTGCGGGTGAACAGCGCCCAGGGGAACGGCCCGTCCGTGGGGTTCGGCACGGACATGATCCGCTCGTTCCAGACCGCACGCCGCCAGGCCCCGGTGGGGAAGCTCGCCAGCATCGGGTACGCGGCGGCGGCGTCGCCCTTCAGGTGGTCGGTCAGGTTCTCGAAGAGCACCTTGATCGCCTCGGCGAAGCGCGGGATCTTCTCCACCTCCCACCCCGGCACGCACAGCAGGTCCGGCACGTCCCGCGCGCCGAGCATCGCGTTGAGCTTGTCGGCGTACGTGGCGCCGTCCTGGATGGTGAAGTTGACCGGCGTCCCCAGCTCGGCGTTGACGGCTTGGAGGTAGGCGCTCTGCGCGACTCCGGGCGGCGCCGGGCCCCAGGCGGGAGTCATCGCGGTGACCTGCTTGCCGCTGGTGCCGGGCTTGCCGGTGACGGCGTCGACGAGGTTCGCCGGATAGCTGGTGTAGCCGTCGGGCACCGGGCGCGTACCGGTGATGTCGGGTTTGATGCCGCCGGGCAGGTCCTTGCGGGTGGGCAGCAGGCCGGAGACGGCGTCGAGGTCCTGGGCGGCGCCGGAGCCGGCCGGCTTCTCCGAGCAGCCGGCGAGCAGCGGGCCGGTGGCGGTGGCGGCCACGCCGAGGCCGACCAGGCCGAGGAAGCGGCGGCGGGAGGAGCCCGGGTCGGGGTGGTGCGCGGTCATCGGTCCCCCTTCGGGAAGGGAAGCACAGCGGATTAGTTCGTATGGATGGTCAACAAACTAATCACGTCGATGAGCTTGCACAAGGGCGGACCGGATCGACACGACGGTCAGGCCGGGCAGCGGTCGGACAGCGCGTAGCGGGTGAGTACCACGTCGCCGATCTGGCGCACCTCGACCACCCGGGCCCGGCGCCCCGGGTGCCACGGGAAGCGGCCGTCCCCGACGAAGCGCGGCGCCCGCCGGTCCCCCACGAAGAACGGCGCCACCACCAGGTGCAACTCGTCGGCCAGGCCGGCGGTCAGGAACTGGCGGTGCACCGAGCCGCCGCCCTCCACCATCAGGCGCGACACCCCGCGCCCGGCCAGGTCGGCCACCACCGCCTCCGGGGTGGCCGGATCACCCGCGTCGACGACTGTGGACACCGCGCCCACCTGCTCGCGGGCCTTGTCCACCACGCCGCTCGGGCAGTACACCAGCTTGAGCCCGTCACCGGCGGTGAAGAACCGGGCCCCCGGGTCGAGGTCGCCGCTGCCGGTAACTGTCACCTTCACCGGTGACGGCGGCAACCCGCGCGCCACCCGCTCGGCGCGCCGGCGCTCGCTGCGCACCAGCAGGCGCGGGTCGTCGCGGCGGACGGTGGCCGCGCCCACCATGATCGCGTCGCACCCGGCCCGGGTTCCGTCGACCCGGTCCAGGTCGTCGTCGTTCGACAGCAGCAGCCGCTCGGCGGTCGCGTCGTCGATGTAGCCGTCGATCGACATCGCGCAGCTGAGCAGCACGTACGGGCGGGTCGTCACGGCACGAACGGCAGGTCGAGGGCATGGTCGGCGCGGGTCACCTTGGCCGCCAGGTAGCCCGCGTTCGCCGGCGACAGGTGCACGCCGGTGGACACCCGGCCGGCCACCGTCACGCCCAGCCGTTCGAGCTGGGCCGCCTTGTCCGGGTTGTTGCTGAGCAGGGACACCCGGTCCACGCCCAGCGCGGCGAGCATCTGCGCGGCCACCGTGTAGTCGCGCTCGTCCGCGCCGCGCCCGAGCGCCAGGTTCGCCTCGTACGTGTCCAGGCCGCCGTCCTGGAGGGCGTACGCGTCGAGCTTGGCGTACAGGCCGATGCCGCGCCCCTCCTGCCGCAGGTAGAGCAGGTAGCCACCGGCCTCGGCGATCCGCTCGACCGCCTCGCGCAACTGCGGGCCGCAGTCGCAGCGCTGGCTGCCGAACACGTCCCCGGTGAGGCACTCGCTGTGCGGCCGGACCAGCGGCGGGTCGGCGTCGGCGTGCTCACCGAGCCCGAACGCCAGGTGCTCGCGGCCGTCGACGAGACCGTGGAAGGTGTGCACGCGGGCCGTGGTCACGTAGCCGTCGGGGAACCGGAGCGGAACTGTCACGCGGGTCCGGACCGTCGCGGTGGGCAGCGTTTCGTCCATGGTTCTCCTGTCGTCCGGTCGCCGGGCGGACCCGGCGACGCACACCTCGTTCCCCACCGTAGGCGGGATCACCGACAGTTGCCGGGCTCGCGCCGAGGCATCCGCCGTGCCAGCAGGACCGCGGCGCCGGGCAGGCTGGCCACCAGCACCAGAGCGCCGTACACCGTGCCGGTCGCCACACCCTGCGCGGCGGTCAGCCCGGCCGAGGCGAACGCCCACGCGGCCACCCCCTCGCGCGGCCCGAAACCGCCCACGTTCAGCGGCACCGCCATGGCCAGCAGGGCGAGCAGCGTCAGCGGCAGCAGGTGCGACAGCGGGGCGTCCGCGCCGGCCGTGCGGGCGGCCACCACGAACGTGGCCAGGTGACCGGCGAACACCACTGTCGAGGCGACCACCACACCGGCCCAGGTCCGCCGGCCCAGCACCCCGGAGCGGACGTCGGCGAGCGCCGTCCGAGCCGCCCGGGCGAAGCGGGACGCCCCGGAGCGGGGCACCGCGCGGGCGGCGAGCACGAGCGCCAGCGCGACCACTGCGAGTACGGCGGCCAGCGCCGGCAGGTACCGGCGCACCGGCGACGGGAACGCGGCGAGCAGTGCCACCGCGATGACCACCTGCACCACCTGCCCGGCGGTGCGCTCCCACACCACCGCCCGGACGCCTCGAGCCACGTCCCCGGCGTCGCGGCCGTGCCGCACCGCCCGGTGCACGTCGCCGAGCACGCCGCCGGGCAGCGTGGAGTTGAGGAAGATCGCCCGGTAGCAGTGCGCCACCGCGGCACCCATCGGCAGCCGTACGCCCAGCCCGCCGGCCACGAGCGACCAGCGCCAGGCGCAGCAGACGGTGGTGACGACGCCGATGCCGAGCGCGGCGGCCAGCGCCGGCGCGTCGATCAGCCGCAGACCGGCCAGGAACGGGCCGGTGCCCACCGAGGCGACGAGCACGGCGAGCACGGCGAGCCCGAGCAGCGGGCGTACCCATGCCCGGCCCGCCCTGGCCCGGCGCGGCGGCGCGGGCGTGACGGCCGGTACGGGCCCGGCGACGGCGACGTGTGACAAACGGTCCTCCCTTGTTCCCACCGGTTGTCACGTGCCGACGGCCGGTACGGTTCAGCCGGCGAGCAGGTCGGCGTGGTGCAGTGCCACCTCGAGCCGGCCGGCGGCGGCCTCGGTGAGCCGCCGTTGGGAATACGTCGCGGCGGGCCCGGACAGATGCGGTCGTTCCTCGATCGCCGCGTCGACCCAGCCGGTGAGCCACTCGGCGGCCAGTTCCGCCTGCTCCGGGCCGAGCCGCCACGGGGTCGGCCGCACGAGCGTCTCGACGCCGTGGCGGCGGAACGCGGCCACCGTGACGTCCACGGCGTCCGGTCCGAGCAGGACCCGGCCGTCGACGGTACGGCGCTGGTGGGCGTTGAACGCGGCGGTCAGCTCGGCGTCCAGCGGGTCCGGCGGGGTGAACTCGGCCCGCCCGGTGACGGTGAGCGCGAACAGCGTCGGATGGCCGGCGCAGGCCGCCGCCATCCGCTCGACCTCCTCGGCGGTGAGCATGTCCAGCAGCGCGGACGCGGTGACCAGGTGGGCGTCGGCCAGGTCGGCGGCGGTCAGCCGGGTGACGTCGGAGCCGCGCGTGGTCACCGTGACCTCGGTGCCGTCGGCGGCGGTGAGCCGTCCGGCCCGGGCCAGCGCCAGCAGGTCCGCGTCGCGTTCGTGCAGCACCCAGCGTTGCGGGCCGGGCAGCCGGGGCGCGAGCCAGCGGGCCATCGAACCGGTGCCGCTGCCCAGGTCGTGCACGACGACCGGCCGGCCGGCGGGCAGCCGGTCGCGGACCGCGTCGGCCAGTTCGGCGCTGCGGGCCGCCGCGTCGGCGGGCTCGCGCAGTCGCAGCCAGTCCGCGAAGCCGGGCGGGAGTGAGGTGGTCATGCCGCTGTCGCCTCCTTGAGCGCCGTCGCCAGCCGGTCCACGGTGACCGGCCAGCCGGAGAGGGTGTGCCGCCGCTGCCGGGCGGCGTGGCGCAGCCGGTCCCGCAGGCGGGCATCGGTGAGCCAGCGGCGCAGCGCCGCGGCTGTCGCGCCCGGGTCGCCCGCCGGCACCAGCAGGCCGGGCCGGTCGCCGCCGGGGGCGTGCCCGAGCGTGGTCGGCAGGCCGCCGGTGTGGCTCGCCAGCACCGGTACGCCCCGGGCGAGCGCCTCGGTGACCACCATTCCGTACGTCTCCCGCCGGGAGGGCGCAACCAGCAGATCGGCGGCGGCGTACGTGGCGGCCAGGTCGGGACCGGTGCGCGGACCGGTGAGCCGGACCCGGCCGCCGAGACCGGTGGCGGTGAGCCGTCCGCGCAGCCGGTCGGCGAACGCCCGGTCCCGGTCCGTCGGACCCACCCAGTCGCAGGTCCAGTCCAGGTCGGCCACTTCGGTGAGCGCGGCGGCGAGCACGTCGTGGCCCTTCACCGGGGTGACCGCGGCGACGCAGAGCAGCCGCCCTCCGCCGGGCGTGCCGGGAGCGACGGGCGCCGGGTCGACGCCGGGCGGCGCGACTGTCACCCGTTCGGGGCGCAGCCGGTAGCGGTCGAGCAGCCGGTCGCGGGTCCACTCGCTGGTGGCGACCACGGCGGTGGCCGCCGCCAGCGACCGCGCCTCCGTCTCGCCCTCGATCGGCAGGTGCACCAGGATCGCCAGGCGCAGCCGCGCGGCGTGCGGGGTGAGGACGTCCGGCACGGTCGAGGCGACCAGGCCGTCGAGCAGCACCGGCACGCCGTCGGGCAGCCCGCCGAGCAGCCCGGCCAGGTCGGCGCGTTCCCGTGGTCCCGGGTGCGGCCAGCCGCCGGGTACCTGGTGTTCCCGTACCGTCCAGCCGCGCGCGGCCAGGCCCCGGCACACGTGGCGGTCGTAGGCGTTGCCGCCGCTGGGGTCCGCCGGGTCGTCGATGTCGCCCGGCAGCACCACGTGGACGGCTGTCATCCGGTCAGAGCGACCGCTCGTAGCTCGCCCAGGCGATGTGCGACTCGTGCAGGGTGACGGTGATCCCGGCGAGCCCGCGCGCGCCCTCTCCCAGCCGGCCGGTCGCCACGGCGTCGGCGAGCCGGTCGGCGATCGTCCGCGCGAGCACCTCGGTGGTGGTGTTCACCCCGGCGAATGCGGGCTCGTCGTCGAGGTTGCGGTAGTTCAGCTCGGCGAGCACGGCCTTGAGCTGCTCGGTGGCCAGCCCGATGTCGACCACGATCCCGTCGTCGTCGAGCTCGGCGCGGCGGAACGTGGCATCGACGACGAACGTCGCCCCGTGCAGCCGCTGCGCCGGGCCGAAGACCTCGCCGCGGAAGCTGTGGGCGACCATCATGTGGTCCCGGACGGTCACGCTGAACACGATCACTCCTCGCCGTAGGTGATGAGATGACACAGCGCCGGCAGCTCGCCCGAGGCGAGCCGGTCCAGCACGTCGGGCAGGTCGTCGAAGCGGGACCGGCCGGTGAGCAGCGCGTCGAACACCGGGTCGGCCAGCAGGTCCAGGGCGAGCGCGAGCCGGTCGGCGTAGCTGCGGCCGGCCCGCCGGGGCGACACGGTGCCGACCTGGCTGCTGCGGATGCCCAGCCGCCGGGAGTGGAACGCGCCGCCCAGCGCCAGCGTGACCTTCCGGTCGCCGTACCAGCTCAGCTCCAGCACAGTGCCCTCGGGGCGCAACAGCTCCAGACCGCGTTGCAACCCGTCGGCGGTGGCGCTGGCGTGCACCACCAGGTCGCGCTCGCCGGTGGCGTCGGCGGGCGCGGCGAAGTCGGCGCCGAGCGCGGCGGCCACCCCGGCGCGGGCCGGGTCGGCGTCGACGAGTTCGACGCGTACCCCGGGGAAGCGGGCCAGCAGCGCGGTGACCGCGCAGCCGACCATCCCGCCGCCGATCACCGTGACCCGGTCGCCGACCAGCGGGGCGGCGTCCCAGAGCGCGTTCACCGCGGTCTCCACGGTGCCGGCCAGCACCGCGCGCTCCGCCGGCACGCCGTCCGGCACGACGGTCACGGCGTCGGCCGGGACCACGTACGCGCTCTGGTGCGGGTAGAGGCAGAAGACGGTACGCCCGAGCAGCCGCTCGTCGCCCGCCTCCACTGTGCCGACGCTCAGGTAGCCGTACTTGACCGGGGCCGGGAAGTCGCCCTCCTGGAACGGCGCCCGCATCGCGTCGTGCTGGTCGGCCGGGACGCGGCCGGCGAACACCAGTGTCTCGGTGCCGCGGCTGACGCCGGAGAAGCGCGTACGGACCAGGACCTCACCGGGGCCGGGCGCGGCGAGCCGGACCGGCCGGATCTCGCCCTCGCCGGGGGCGCGGAGCCAGAACGCATGGGCGTCGACCGTCACGAACTCTCCTCTTCCCCGCATTCCGACCGAGTTGTCGATCATAAACACGGAAGCGGGGCGTCCACGGTTCGAACCGCCCGCGACCCGATGCTCAGGCGGCGCGCCGGCGCTGCTCCGCACGCCGGGTTCCGGGCTCGCCCCGGACGGCGTGCCGGTCCCCGGCCAGTTCCATCGCCCGGTGGGCCGCGGTCAAGGCGTCACACGGCGCGACCTGACCGTCACACAGCAGGCTCTCGCACCGGCCGGACCCGTCGGGCCGGTGGGCGACGGCCACGTCGTACGCGGCCCGCCAGAGCAACGGGTCGGTG
Organism: Micromonospora sp. WMMB482; assembly: GCF_019038635.1. Taxonomy (NCBI): domain Bacteria; kingdom Bacillati; phylum Actinomycetota; class Actinomycetes; order Micromonosporales; family Micromonosporaceae; genus Micromonospora; species Micromonospora sp. WMMB482. The sequence goes on from NZ_JAHOPD010000020.1 coordinate 6,036,110, forward strand.
ACTCCCCGTGGCAGGTCGGCGTCCAGACTGGACCTGTTGCGGATCGTGTCGGGCACCGCGTCCCCCTTTGCGTCGTCGCTACCGTCCCAGTGACCGGCTGAGCGCAGATCAAACCTCTCACCTGCGCAACTGCCGCGACCAGCGGTGTTTGTCACGCCGGATAGGCGCGCGTCTCGGCTGCCTTGACCGCCGCCCAGACACCCCGGCCGGGGATCAGTCCGAGATGGGCCGCGGCGGCGGGCGTGACGTCGGCGGCGACCTCGACCGGCCCGGCCAGTTGCACGCGCAGGTTGTCGCCGTGGCGTTGCACGCCGGTGACGGTGGCCGCCCAGACGTTGCGCGGGCTGCCCTCGGGCCGGGACGGGTGCAGCGCGACAGCGGCCGGCGGGTACGCGACGAACGCGTCACCGTGGACGGTGTCGGCGGTGGTGAGGGTCAGTTCACCGACGGTCACGGCGTGCCCGTCGGCGCGGCCGCGGTGCAGGTTGAGGCCGACCAGCCGGGCCACGTAGTCGGTGCGCGGCCGGGCCGTCACGGTGGCGGCGTCGCCCTCCTGCACCACCCGGCCGTGCTCCACGATGACCAGGCGGTCGGCGAGCACCAGGGCGTCGAGGGGGTCGTGGGTGACGAGCAGTGTCGCGCCGGGGTGCGCGCCGAGGTGGCGCTGGAGTTCGGCGCGGGTGTCCAGCCGGGTCCGGGCGTCGAGCGCGGCGAGCGGCTCGTCGAGCAGCAGCAGCGCCGGGTCGACGGCGAGCGCGCGGGCGAGCGCGACCCGCTGGGCCTGCCCGCCGGAGAGCTGCCGGGGGCGGCGGCGGGCCTGGTCGCCGAGGCCGACCCGGTCCAGCCACTCCTGGGCGAGGGTGCGGGCGGCCCGCTTGTCGGCGCCCCAACGGCGCGGCCCGAACGCCACGTTGTCGAGCGCACTGAGGTGCGGGAACAGCAGGTAGTCCTGGAACACCACGCCGACCGGCCGCCGCTCCGGCGGCGTCCACACCCGGCGGTCCGGCCGGTCCAGGTCGGCGCCGTCGAGCGTGAGATGCCCGGCGGCGAGCGGGTGCAGTCCGGCGAGCACCCGCAGCGCGGTGGTCTTGCCGGCACCGTTCGGGCCGAGCAGCGCCACCACCTCACCGGCCGCGATGCGCAGCCGCGCGTCGAGGGTGAAGCCGTCCCGTTCGGCCACCAGGTGCGTGTCCAGCAGCATCCTCATGTGCTGCCGACCCACTTGTCGCGCAGGGCGGCGAGGATGACCACGGAGACGGTGAGCAGGATCAGGCTCAGCACGATCGCCGCCTGAAGGTCGGTCTCCAGCGCCAGGTAGACCGCCAGCGGCATGGTCTGGGTGCGGCCGGGATAGTTGCCGGCGAACGTGATGGTGGCGCCGAACTCGCCGAGCGCGCGGGCCCAGCAGAGCACCGCACCGGCCGCCACGCCCGGGGCGACCAGCGGCAGCGTGACCCGGGTGAAGGTGGTGAACCGCCCGGCGCCGAGCGTGGCGGCGGCCTCCTCGTACCGGGGGTCGGCGCCACGCAGTGCGCCCTCGACGGCGATGACCAGGAACGGCATGGCCACGAACGCCTCGGCCAGCACCACCCCGGCGGTGGTGAACGGCAGCGTCACACCGAACGTCTCGTCCAGCCACGACCCGATCAGCCCGCGCCGGCCGAAGACCAGCAGCAGCGCCACGCCGCCGACCACCGGCGGCAGCACCAGCGGCACCGTGACCAGCGCCCGGACCAGCCGCCGCCCGGGGAACTCCACGCGCGCCAGCAGCCACGCCAGGGGTACGCCGAGGGCGACGCAGAGCAGCGTGGCGACGGTGGCGGTCTCCAGCGACAGCCGCAGCGCGGTGAGCACGCCCGGTTCGGTCAGCCGCCGGGGCAGCGTGGTCCAGGGCGCCCGCAGCAGCAGACCGGCCAGCGGCAGGACGAGGAAGGCCAGCCCGAGCCCGGCGGGGACGAGCAGGGCGATCGGCGCCCGCTGCCGGCGTACCGTGCGGCTCATGCGCCGGGCGGCGCCTGGAACCCGGCCGCGGTGAGCACGGCGAGCCCGGCGTCGGAGCGGACGAAGTCGACGAAGGCGCGGGCGCCGGCCGGGTTGCCGGCGGCGCGCAGCACCACGATCGGGTAGTCGTTCACCGCGCGCGCGGACTCCGGGAACTCGACCGCGTCGAGCCCGGGGGCGGCGCGGACGTCGGTGCGGTAGACCAGCGCGGCGTCGACCTCGCCGAGGCGCAGCTTGGCCAGCGCGCCCTTGACGTCCTGTTCGAGGGTGGCGGGCGTGAGCCGCACACCCGCCGCGTCGAGCGCGGTACGCGCGGCGGCGCCGCAGGGCACCTGCTCGGCGCAGAGCGCCACCTTGACGCCGGGGCGGGCGAGGTCGGCCGGGCCGCGGACCCGGGCCGGGTTACCAGGGGGTACGGCGACGACGAGCTGGTTGCGGACCAGCACGGCCGGTTCACCGGCGGCGTCACCGGCGTCGGTGACCGTCTTCATGGTGGCCGGTGAGGCGGCGGCGAACACGTCGGCGGGCGCGCCCTGGGTGATCTGGGTGGCGAGCCCGGAACTGCCGCCGAAGTTGAACGTGACGGTGCTGCCCGGGTGGGCGGCCTCGTACTCCTTGCCGAGCCGGGTGAACGACTCGGTGAGCGAGGCGGCGGCGAACACGGTCACCGGGCCGGCGCCGTCGGGACCGGACGAGTCGTCGGTGCCGCCGCAGGCGGTCAGGCCGAACGCCGCCACCAGCGCGGCGGCGAGCGCGGCGCGGATCCTCCGTACGGTCACGGGCCGGTCCTTCCCCTGGGGGCGGTGGGGGCGCGCTCGACCACGACGGTGGTCGACTTGATCACCGCGACGGCGACGGAGCCGACCTGGAGGTCGAGGTCGTCGACGGCCTCGCGGCTCATCAGCGACACCACCCGGAACGGCCCGGCCTGGATGTCGACCTGGGCCATCACGGTGTCCTTGACGACGGCGGTGACGATGCCGCGCAGCCGGTTGCGGGCCGAGGACAGCTCGGGATGGCCGGGAGCACGGACGAACGCCGCCACGTCGGCGCCGTCGAGCACCCGGTGGCCGTGCTCGTCACGGGTGGCCGGCAGCCTGCCGGCGTCGATCCAGCGGCGGACCGTGTCCGCGCTGACCCCGAGCAGCTCGGCCGCCTCGCCGATCCGGAACACCGTCACGCGCTCACCCTAGCGGGCCGCAGGTGCGGGCCGGAAGGGGCAGGTTCACTCGAATCCGCGAGCCTCGGTGCGTATCGTGGCCCGGAACTGCGGCTCAGCCGGCCGGGGCGATCCGGACCCGGCGCAGCAGCTGGGCGTTGAGCGCCACCACGATCGTGGAGGCGGACATCAGCACCGCGCCCAGCGCCGGGCTGAGCGCGACGCCCGCCCACGCGAGGATCCCGGCGGCGAGCGGGATGGCGACCACGTTGTAGCCCGCCGCCCAGGCCAGGTTCTGCCGCATCTTCCGGTACGACGCGCGGGACAGCCGGATCACGCCGCCGACCCCGCGCGGATCGGAACCGGCGAGCACCACCCCGGCGGACTCGATCGCCACGTCGGTGCCGGCGCCGATGGCCAGCCCGACGTCGGCGCGAGCCAGCGCCGGGGCGTCGTTCACCCCGTCGCCGACCATCGCCACCGTCAGTCCCCGCTCGCGCAGCCCGGCCACCGCCTTGTCCTTGTCGGCGGGAAGCACCTCGGCGAAGACCTCGTCGACGCCGGGCCGGAACCCGAGGTCGGCGGCCACCGCCTCGGCGACCGGGCGCGCGTCGCCGGTGATCATCACGATCTTGCGTACGCCGAGGTCGCGCAGCTCGGCCACGGCGGCACGCGCCTCCGGGCGGACCTGGTCCTCCAGCCCGAACGCGGCAGTCACCTCGGGCGGACCGCCCTCCGGCAGGCGGACCAGGTGCAGCACCGCGGCTCCCCGGCCCGACCACTCCTGCGCGGCCCGGGCCAGGTCCGCCGGCACCGGGGCGTCGAGCTCGCGCAGCAGCGCCGGCCCGCCGACCGCCCAGTCCACGTCGTCCACCGTGGCGCGCACACCCCGGCCGGTCAGCGCGCGGAAGCCGTGCGCAGCCGGACGCACCGTCCCCGTGTCCTGGCCGGCCGGACCCGCCTCGTGCGCGTCCGGGTGCCGGTCGGGCGCGGCCGGACCCGCCTGCCGGGCGTCGGCGGCGGCGACCAACGCCCGGGCCAGCGGGTGCTCGCTGTCCGCCTCCACCGCGCCGGCCAGGGCCAGGGCGGCGGCGTCGTCCATCCCGCCGGTGGTGGCCACGCCGGTCACCGTGTGCCGGCCGGTGGTGAGCGTGCCGGTCTTGTCGAACAGGACGGTGTCGACGGTGCGCATCCGCTCCAGGGCGAGCCGGTCCTTGACCAGGATGCCGGCGCGGGCCGACAGCGCTGTGGACAGCGCCACCACCAGCGGGATCGCCAGGCCGAGCGCGTGCGGGCAGGCGATCACCAGCACGGTCACGGTCCGTACCACCGCCTGGTCGGGGTCGCCGAGCAGCGCCCAGACCGCGAACGTCGCCAGGCCGGCGAACGCCGCCAGGTAGAACAGCAGCGCGGCGAACCGGTCGGCGAGCACCTGCGCGCGCCCGCCGGAAGCCTGTGCCTGCGCCACGAGCCGCCCGATGCCGGCCAGCGCGGTGTCCGCGCCGACCGCCTCCACGCGTACCCGCAGGGTGGAGTCGGTGGCGACGGTGCCGGCGACCACCCGGTCCCCGGTGGAGCGGGCCACCGGCCGCGACTCCCCCGTGATCATCGACTCGTCCAGCTCGGCGGCGCCCTCGACGATCCGCCCGTCGGCCGGCACCCGCCCGCCGGGGCGCACCAGCACCAGGTCGTCCACCCGCAGCTCGCCGACCGGCACCGGATGCGGCCGCCCGGCGTCGTCCAGGCGCTCGGCGTCGTCGGGCAGCAAGGCGGCGAGCGCGCCGAGCGCGCCACGCGCCTGCCCCACCGCGCGCATCTCCTGCCAGTGGCCGAGCAGCATGATGGTGACCAGCGCGGCCAGCTCCCACCAGAAGTCGAGGTCGAACAGGCCGAGGCTGGTGGCGGCCGAGGCGAGGTACGCGACCACGATCGCCATCGAGATCAGCAGCATCATCCCGGGGGTACGCTCGCGCAGCTCACGCAGCCCGCCGGTGAGGAAGGGCCAGCCGCCGTACACGAACACCACGGTGCCGAGCACCGGGCCGACCCAGCGCACGCCCGGGAGGTCCAGCGAGTAGCCGAACCACTCCATCACCATGTGGCTGGTGACGACGATCGGCACGGTGAGCGCCAGGCTCAGCCAGAACCGCCGGCGGAACTGCTCCGGGTCGTGCCCGGCGTGCGCGCCGTGCCCGCCGGTGTCGTGACCGTCTGCGTGTTCCATGCGGTCACCATACCCCCTGGGGGTACTTGATGTGCCGGCTCGGCGAAGTGGCGAGGGCGACAGGAGAAGGTCAGGACCGGTCGTAGACGGTCACCGGGATGCCGCGGTCGGACAAGCCCTTCCCCCAGCCGCCCAGGTCGTGGTCGTTGCAGACGTGCGCGACGATCTTGGGGCCCTTCGCCTGCGGGCTCGTCGCGTCGCCGCGTACGATCCGGAACTCCGCCATGTCCGGAATGCTGCCGCAGGGGTACGACGCTCAGCGCTGGGGGCGGGCGCCGACGCTCGGCCGGTCCACCGGAGGCCGGCTCTGCCAGGGCCAGCGCCCGTCCAGCTCGACCTCCAGCGAGAAGCTGAGGAACGTACGGACGAGCACGATCAGCGCCAGCACGCCGACGCTGGTGAACGTGGGGGACACCGCGACCGTACGGATGATGTCGCCCCCGACCAGGAACTCCAGGCCGAGCAGGATGGCGCGGCCGACCCCCTGCCGGTACGCCCGGTAGTGCGCGACCACCTGACGGGTCCGGGCGCAGCGCACCACGAACACCGCCGTGGCGACCGCGACGCCGACCGCGATGACGAATACCCCGGCCAGGTCCAGCAGCGTCCCGACGTGCTGGACGATCTCCTTCGTCGACACCCGGCACCCCCGCACCAGCCTCGCGTACGGCCGGTAACGGGGGCGGCGTTTCCGCGCTCCCGGTGAACGACAGCGCCGATCGTGTCAGTCCTGGGCCTGCCAGCGGTAGAAGACGGTCGCCACGGAATCCTGCGGGCCCTGCCACCTCTCCGGCCGGTACGGCTCGATGAACGGGCCCAGGTCCTGCATCACCTTGCCGAAGGCGGGCTTGTCGCCGTGCCGGTCACGGGTGGCCTCGGCCGCCGACGACTCCTGTTCGAGCAGGTGGACGTAGACGTCGTCGATCGAGTAGAGCCAGCGCCCGGTGACCCCGAGGTCGGCTGGGAGCGACCCGGCGTCGGACTCGGCGAAGACCCGCGCCACGTCCGGCTCGGCGCCCGGCTTGATCCGCCCGACGATCACGGTGAGCGTGGTGTCGGCGGGCGGCTCCCCCTCGGGCGCCCAGTGGTAGAACTCCTTCGCCACCGAGTCCGACGGGTTCTTCCAGTAGCGCGGGTACGGGGTGACGTACGGGCCGATCTCCTCGGCGATCTTCTGGAAGGCGGGCAGGCCACGGGTCTGCCCGGAGATCCGCGGATCCTGCTCCCGCTCGATCACGTGGATGTAGAGGTCGTGGTGCGACAGCAGGTACCGGCCGACGACGCCCAGGTCCTGCGGCCGGGTGGCCTGGTCGTAGTGGCCGAACACGCCGCCGACGATCTGCTCGCTGCCGGGGACCATGTGACAGACGATCACGTTGCGGAAGACCATGACTGCTCCTTGATGATGAGCCGCGACGGCGGCGCCGTCAGGCGGTGAAGGTGACAGGCAGTTCCAGCAGGCCGCGGAACGGCGAGGCGGCCGGGAGCCGGCGCACCTCGGCCGGCGGTACGCCGAGACGCAGTCCGGGCAGCCGCCGCAGCAGCGCCCCGAGCGCGAGTTCGGCCTCCATCCGGGCCAGCGAGACCCCGAGGCAGTAGTGGACGCCGTGCCCGAACCCGAGGTGCGGGCCCCGGACCCGGCGCAGGTCCAGCCGGTCCGGGTCGGCGAAGTGCGCCGGGTCGTGGTTGGCCGCGTTGATCGCCACCCCGACGATCGCGCCGCGCGGGATGCGTACGCCCTGGTAGTCGACGTCCTCGGTGGCGATGCGCGGGCTGGCCACCGGCAGCGGCCCGTCGAAGCGCAGCAGCTCCTCGATCGCGGCCGGCAGCAGGCGCGGCGTGGCGCGCAGCAGTTCCATCTGCTCGGGGTGGGTGAGCAGGGCCAGCACGGCGTTGCCGAGGAAATCGGCGGTGGTCTGGTGCCCGGCGAACAGGAGCAGGAACGTGGTGGTGACCAGTTCCGCCTCGGACAGCGTCCCGTCCTCGTCGACGGCGGTGATCAGCGCGCCGATGATGTCGTCGGCCGGGTCGTCACGCTTGGCGCGGACCAGCCCGGCCAGGTACTGGTGCAGCCGGAGCTGGGCCTCCTGCACCGCCGCCCGTTCCTGCGCGGGGGGCCGGCTGGTGGAGCCGGAGGTGCGGATGACCTGGGTCCAGTCGAGCACCCGGTCGTGGTCGGCGGGCGGCACACCGAGCAGTTCGCAGATGACGGTCATCGGCAGCGGGATGGCGAAGTCGTGCATCAGGTCCGCCTCGCCGTGCGGCGCCATCTTGTCGATGAGCTGGTCGACGATCGACGCCACCCGGGGGCGCAACGCCTCGATCCGCCGGGGCGCGAACGCCTGCGACACCACCCGGCGCAGCCGGGTGTGCTCGGGCGGGTCGGAGTTGAGCATGTTGCGGTTCAGGCCCTCGGAGTTCGGGCCGAAGATCTTCAGGTAGTGCTGCTCCGGGCCGTACAGGTCCTTGGACAGACGCGGGTCGGTCAGCGCGGTCCGCGCGTCGTCGAAGCGGGTGATCAGCCAGGAGTCGAAGCGCGGCGAGCCGACCGGGCAGACCGGCCGGTGCGCGCGCAGCCGGGCCAGGGTGGGGTACGGATCGGCCGCGAACGCGTCGGTGTAGAGCTCGCTCGCCGGCACCACGTCGTCGGTCATCGCCCCTCCCCCGGCTCGCCGGTCACGCTGTGCAGTACCTGGTAGGTGTGCCGGTCGGCGGACTCGCGCAGCTCGCGGATGATGCTCAGCAGCCGGTCCCGGTGCGCGCTGCGGCCGAACGCGTCCAGCCGCTCGCGGTCCGCCCAGTCACTGATGATCAGGTAGCTGCGCGGGTCGTCGGCGTCGCGGACCAGGTCCTGGTGCAGGCAGCCGTCCAGCGTGCGGATCTGTTCGGCGGCGGTGAGCCACTCCGACTCGAAGCGCTCCTCGCAGCCCTCCCGGGTCCGCATCGACAGCACGGTCCGGACCCGGCTCACCGGACGCTCCCGAACACCAGGTGCAGGTGCTTGCGCAGCGCGTCCGGGTCGACCGGCGCGCCCCGGAACCCGACGTGCCCGTCCGGGCGGATCAGGTACAGGCCGGTGCCGTCCAGGCCGTACGCGGCCCGGAAGCGGCGCTCGGCGTCGCGTACCACCGGCGGGTCGAGCAGGCGCGGCTCGTCGGCGTCGGGGTCGAGCAGCAGGTACGCGTCGAGTTCCCCGCCGGCGAGCCGGCGCGCGTCGGCGCACAGTCCGGTGAACGCCGCCGGCTCCCCCGCGCCGGCCGTACGGTCGGCGTAGAGCAGCAGCGTGTGCCGGGTGCCCCGGGTGAGATCCCGCAGCCGCAGCGGGTGGCCGACGCCGCGCCGGCGCAGCCCGTCCACGTCGGGCGCGATGTCGCCGGGGCGGGGCGCGTCACCGAGCGCGGCCGGGTCGGCGACGGTCTCCCCGACCAGCGGGCTGCCGGCGTAGCTGAGCAGCATGGACATCTCCTGGAGGAACTGGCGTTCCAGGTCGGCGCGGTCCACCTCCTCGGTGCCGGCCATCCGTACCGCCCGGCCGACGATCTCCTCGCCCTCCGGCCGCCGCTCGGTCTCGTAGCTGTCCAGCAGGCCGGGCGCGGCGAGTCCGCGTACCGCCAGGGCCAGCTTCCAGGCCAGGTTCCAGGTGTCCTGGATGCCGGTGTTCATGCCCTGGCCGCCGGCGGGCGGGTGCAGGTGGGCGGCGTCCCCGGCGACGAACACGCGGCCGTCGCGGTAGCGGTCGACGATGCCGTGGCTGATCCGGAACACCGACGACCAGCGCAGGTTGCTCGCCCGGGTGCCGGGCGGCGCGAGGCGGTCCAGCGCGGCCTGCACGTCGGAGATGGTCGGTTCGTCGAGTTCCTCGCTGAACCCGGGCGGGGCGTCGCGCCCGCCGGTCTGGGCGAAGAACCGGGGCGGGGCGAGGGTGGCGATGCGGTAGCGGTGCGCGCCACGCAGCGGTACGCAGACGAGCATCCCGTCCATCTGCCCGTCGGTCATGTGCAGGAACCGCAGCAGGTGCCCGTCCGGCATCTCCCAGTCCACGTCGACGTCCACCAGCATGAACAGCTGCGGGAACCGGCCCAGCCCGCCGGTGAAGGTGAGCCCGAGCCGCTCTCGTACCCGGCTGTGCGCGCCGTCGGCGCCGACCAGGTACGCCGCGCGTACCGTCTCGGTGCCGCCGTCGGCGGTGCGGACGGTGGCGGTCACGCCCTCGGCGTCCTGGGTGAAGTCGACCAGTTCGGCGCCGCGCTGCGGGCGGACCCCGAGCGTGGCCAGCCGGGCGGTGAGGATCCGCTCGGTCTCGTACTGCGGCAGGCCGAGGTGGGCGTACGGCAGGCCGGGCAGCTCCCAGCTCATCCGGTGGGTCTGCTCACCGTTGACGAAGACCGTGTTGCCGGTGAGCCAGATGCCGGCGTCCATGGCTTCCCGGACGACGCCCTGCTCCTCCCAGATCTCCATGGTGCGGCAGTGCACACCGATCGCCTTGTCCGCGTGGCCGGGCGGGGTGACCTGTTTGTCGATCACCAGGCAGTCGATGCCCCGCCGGGCCAGTTCGACGGCGGCGGTCAGCCCGGTGGGCCCCGCCCCGACGACGAGTACGTCTGTTGTCCTGTGCACGTCGGCCTCCCAGCCCGTGGTGGGGTGTCGGCGGCCGTCCGCGTCGGGGACGACGTGGAACAGCCGGCGCCGGATGTCGAGAAGGAACGGCGCGATCGGCCCGGCCTGCGCCGAGGCGTGGGCCGGGTCGCCGATCCAGGCGAGGAACGGCGCCGCGCCGTCCCACTCGGCGAAGATGTGGTGGATGTCCGAGCCGGGTTCGCGCAGCAGCTGTTCGCGGCGGTAGCCGGGTATCGCGGCCATCCGCCGGACCACCTCGGGGTAACCCCGGTGGAACTCGGCGAGCCGGTCGAGCGGCACGGTGAGCTCGACGTCCACGTAGACCGGACCCGTTCCGTCCCGGGTCTCCCGCAGCAGCGGGTAGCCGGTGCCGTCCGCCGGCTCGGTCAGCGGCCGGAGCAGGTCGGCCAGGCGGGCCGCCACCGGCCCGCGCCGGTACGCGCGCAGCGCCGCCTCGTCGGCCCACTCGGTGACGACGACGAAGCCGCGCGGGTCGAGGGCGTCGCGCAGCAGCTCGTGCCGCAGGTTGCCGGCCAGCGCGCCGAGCTGCCCGGCGACCGCCTCGAAGGCCGGCCCGACCGCGGGCTCGCAGCCGGTGCGCGCGCGCAGCCGGAGCATCGTCCTGATCATGCAGCCCCCTGGAAACGGTGCTGTCGTCGTGCCGCGACCCTGCCGCAGCGCGCGTCACCGCCTCGTCACCGTGGCCCCGCCGTACGTCCGGTCCCGGTGACGCCGCCGGGACGGCGCTTCGCTTGTTGCAAAACCTTGGCAACAAGCCTCGACAGCGCCGCGTGCGGGTAACTATCGTGAGCGCCATGACTCCTTACGACTTGGATGTGCGCGCCTGGCAGGAAAGCTGGGACCGGCAGCAGGAGGCGTTCATGCCGGACCGGGAGCACCGCTTCGCGGCGATGCTCGACGCCGTCGAGGCGGTCGCCGGCGACCGGCCGCCACGCGTGCTCGACCTGGCCGGCGGCACCGGATCGATCAGCCTGCGTACGCTGGCCCGCCGGCCCGACGCCGAGGTGACGGTGCTCGACCTCGACCCGGTGCTGCTCACCCTCGCCGAGGCGGCGCTGGCCGGGCGGGCCACCGTGGTGACCGCCGACCTCAACCGGTCCGACTGGGCCGCCACGCTGCCCCACCGGGACTACGACGCGGTGCTCACCGCCACCGCCCTGCACTGGGTGGACGGTCCGCGCCTGGCACAGCTGTACGGCGAGATCCGCGACGTGCTGCGTCCCGGCGGCGTGTTCGTCAACGCCGACCACATGCCCGACGACACGATGCCGGCGCTCAGCGGCCGGCTGCGCGCGCGGGCCGGCGAGCTGCGGGCGGCCCGGCACCGCGCCGGCGCGGCGTTGTCCTGGTCGGACTGGTGGGAGCAGGCCGCCGGCGACCCGGTGCTCGGGCCGCTGGTGGAGAAGCGGCGGCAGATCTATCCGACCGGGCACAGCCCGGAGTGGAGCCCGCCCGCGGCGTGGCACCTGGACGCGCTGCGGGCGGCCGGCTTCACCGAGGCCGGCGTGCTCTGGCGCGGCGGCGCGGACGCCGCGGTGGCCGCGCTGCGCTGACTCCGGCCCGGCCCGGCCCGCGCCGCACGTCGCCCGCCGGGCGGTCAGGGCAGCAGCCGGGCCAGTTCGGTACGCGAGCGCACGCCCAGCCGGAGGAAGACGTTGCGCAGGTGGTGGTCGACGGTCCGGGTGGACAGGCACATCCGGGTCGCGATCTCCCGGTTGGTCGCCCCTTGCGCGACCAGCCGGGCGATGTGCAGTTGCTGCCCGGTCAGCAACTGCTCCGGGCCGGGCCGTGCCGGTCCGACCGACTCCCCCGCCGCCCGTAGTTCCTCACCCGCCCGGTCGGCCCAGACGGTGGCGCCGAGCACGGTGAACGCCTCCCGGGCCCGGTGCAGGTGCGCGCGGGCGTCCCGGGGCCGGCGCCGGCGGCGCAGCTCGCGGCCGAACAGCAGCTCGGTGCGGGCGCGCTCGAACCGGTCGGTGTCGGCCGGGTGCAGCCGAAGCGCCGCGCGGAACTCCCGTTCGGCCTCCGGGCCGCCACGCGGCGCGAGCAGCGCCCGGCAGCGCGCGGCGAGCGCCCGCCGCGACGGGCTCGCCGTGCTGCTGGCCCAGTGGTCGAACACGGCGAGCGCGCCGGCCGGCCGGCCGCCGTCGTGGGCGGCGGCCTCCACCAGGTACGGCGTGGCCATCACCTGGACCAGCACCTGCCCCCGGCCGGTGCCGGTGCGGGCCAGCGCGGACAGCCGGGCCACCGCGTCGGCGTACCGGCCGTCGATCAGGTCCAGCACGCCGAGGGCCCAGCGGGCGTACGCGTCGGGCCGGCTTCCCGGCGCGGCCCCGTCACCGATCTCGGCGATCCGGGCCAGCGCGGCGTGCCGGTCGGCGCGCACCGCTGCCAGCACCGCGAGGATGCCGAGGTGCACCTGGGCGCAGACGTGCTGGCCGGTGGCGCGGGCGACCCGCACGCCCTCGCGGGCGGTCTCCGCCGCGGCCTCGTGCCGACCCAGCCAGTATTCGGCGACGGCCCGCAGTTCCAGCGCCCGGGACAGCAGGGACAGCTCGCCACGCGAGCGGGCCACCTCGACCGCCCGGCCGGCGAGCCGGTGCGCGGGAGCGTCCACGGCGACCAGCAGGGCGGCCGCGGCGGCGCAGACGAGCGCGCCGGGGGTGAGCGCGGACCCGGTCAGCCGGCCGCCGAGGACGACGACCCGGCGCAGCGCCGGACCGCCGCGGGCGTGGTCGCCGCGCAGCGTCGCCCCGACTCCCGAGGCGAACGTGGCAAGCAGATCGAGTTCGGGCGGGTCGCCGGGCCGGCGCAGCGCCTCCGCCCGGCGGGCCACCTCGGCGTACCGGTACTGGTCGCCGGTGACGCAGATGGCCTCGCCGGCCCGGACCAGCGCCAGCAGCGCGGACCGCCGGTCGGCCGGCGCGACCGCGTCGGCGGCGGCCAGCAGCGTGGCGACCGCCGCGGCGGGCGCGTCGCAGCGCAGCTGGATGTCGCCGCGGACCAGGTCGGCCCGGCCACCGGCCGGCGACGCGGCGGTCAGTCGTCGCAGCAGCCCTCGGGCCTGGTCCGGGTCGCCGGCGGTCCAGGCGCACCGCGCCGCCGCGACGGTCAGCTCGGCGGCGCGGCCCGGGTCGGGGCTCAGTTCGGCGGCGCGGCGCAGCACGACCGCGGCGGCGGCGCGGTCCGGCACCTCGTCGACGGCCGCCGTCAGCTCGGCGGCGAGCATGTCGGACGGACAGTCGGTGGCCGTGGCGTGGCGCAGCGCCCGGCCCAGCGTGCCCTCGGCGAGCGCGCCCGCCAGCAGCAGGTGGGCCGCTCGCAGGTCGGCGAGCGCCGCGACGGCGGTGATCATCGTGCGGGCGAGCGGGTGCGGGAACGTCACCCCGCCCGGTCCGGTGCGCAGCAGGCCGGCTGCTTCGGCGGGGGCGAGGGCCTCGACGGCCAGGCCGGCCGCCCACGCGGCGCGGACCAGGGTGCCCGGGTCGTCGCCGGGGTCGAGCGCGGCCAGCAGCACCATCCGCCGGGTCTCCACCGGCAACCGGTCCAGGCGGGCCCGGTACGCGGCGGCGAGCGCACCGTCCACCGGCGGCGCGTCGGGCAGCGGCGCCTCACCCCGCCACTGGGCGGGGGTGAGCGTGGCGGCCAGGTCGGTGAGCGCGGCCGGGCTGCCCCGGCTGAGCGCGGCCAGCGCGGCGGCCACCGGCGCGGGCGGCAACTCCCGGAGCGCGGTGACCATCGCCCGGCACTCGTGCGCGTCGAGCGGACGCAGCCCGTGGGCCGGGACGCCGTCGACGGTGGCCGGGGCGGTAGCGGTCAGCAGCATCGCCACCGGCAGCCGGCGCAGCCGGCGCGCCACCACCGCCAGGGTCCAGGCGGTCTGCGGATCGCCGGTGTCGAGGTCGTCCACTGTGCACAGCAGCGGCCGGTCCACGGCTACGGCGGTGAGCAGTGAGCGCACCGCCGCGGCCAGGGCCAGCCGCTGCTCGGCCGGGCACCCGTCGCCGCCGAGCGCCCGGCGCAGCAGCCGGCGCTGCCGCGCCGGGAGCGCCGCGTCCGCGTCCAGCACCGGGTCGAACAGGCGGTGCAGCCCGGCATAGGGCAGTGTCGCCTCGTCGGCCAGGCCGGTGCCGGCGAGCACCGCGCGCTGCCCCGCACACCTGCTGGCGTACGCCAGCAGGGCGCTGCGCCCGGAGCCGGGCGGCCCGTGGAACAGCAGCGCGCCGCCGTCGTCGCGGTCGAGGAGCCGGCGGATCGCCCCGCACTCGTCGTCCCGGCCCCACAAGGCTATATGCACTGTCGATGCAGAAACCATGCGTGCAGTGTCACAGATGGGCAACCCGTCGGAAAAGAGGCGGACACGCTTCCGGGGTGGCCGCCGCGGCGGCCACCCCGGAAGCGGCGGGGTCAGGAGCTCGGGCAGGTGTTGCGGTACTCCTCGATCGCCGACCCGGTCGGACCGGGGCAGAGGAACTGCTCGTAGCGGGTGTCGTCGTCGACGAACCGCTTCAGCCAGGCGACCGCCTGCTTCGCCGTCGGCGTGTTCGTCGTCTGCGGGAAGAAGTGGCTCGCGCCGTTCAGCTCCAGGTACGCCTTCTCCGACGACGCCGGGATGCTGTTGTAGAACGGGATCGAGTGGGTCGACACCGGCGCGACGCTGTCGGACTCACCGCCGATGATGAGCGTCGGCACCCGCACCTCGGACCAGGTCTTGTCCAGGTTCCACGGCGCGAGCGGGACAGCGGCCTGCAACGACGGACGGGCCGCCGCGGCCTCCAGGCTGCCGCCGCCGCCCATCGAGTGCCCGGCCACGGCGAGCCGGGATGAGTCGATCCGGCCGCGCACCGAGCTGCGCTGGGTCAGGTAGTCCAGCGCGGCCAGGAGCTGCCGTCCCCGGCTGGCGGGCTGGTCCAGCCGGCTGTTCGTCTCGATGCCGATCACCACGAAGCCGTGCGAGGCGATCCGCGGCCCGAGCCAGCTCAGGCTGGACCAGGAGGCGGTGTAGCCGGGCGAGATGGCGACCGCGCCGAAGGTGCCCTCGGCGGTGCTGGTCGGGTAGTAGATGACGCCGCCGCCGAAGCCGGTCACGCTCCACGAGGAGACGTTGAACGAGGAGGTGGCGAACGGCCCGCGGCTGGCCTCCAGGATGGCGTTCGTGGGCGCCGGGCCGCGCTCGTAGGGGCTGGCCGCGCTCGCGGCGGCCGGGACGGCGAGGGCGCCGCCGGTGGCGAGCAGCGCCGCCACGGCGAGGCGGGCGAGGGCCCGGACGGGGGTACGGGAACGGATGGTGGTGGGCACGTCGGTCACTCCTTGCGCCGGAATTACATCGACATGCGTCAGCATCCGCGCCCGGGCCGCCGGCGCGCATCGGTGAAATCACCGGTCCCCGGCCGCGGCGGTGACCCGGCCGTGACATGCACGGCGGACGATTGCCCCATGCACTCGACCCGACGGCGCCTGTCCCGGCGGCATCTGCTCGGCGCGACCGCGGCGGCGGGCGTCACCGGCCTGGCCACCGGCTGCGAGCCGGACCGCCCGGCGGGCGGGACCGCGGCGTCCGGCGACGCGCCCGCCCTGGATCCGGCCGGTTGGGACAGTGTCCGCGCCCAGTTCGCGCTCGACCGCTCCCAGGCGCACCTGGCCACGTTCGTCTTCGCGCCGCATCCGGCCCCGGTACGGGCCGCCGTGGCGATCCACCGCGCCGGCCTCGACCGGGACGCCTCGGGTTACCTGGGCCTGCACGAGGAGCGGCTGGATCGCGCGGTGCTGGACGCGGCGGCCGGGCACCTCGGCACCCGGCCGGAGCAGATCGCGCTCACCGACTCCACGACCATGGGTCTCGGCCTGGTCTACAGCGCGATCAAGCTGCGGCCGGGTGAGGAGGTGCTGACCACCGAGCACGATTTCTACGCCACGCACGAGTCGCTGCGGTTGCGCGCCGAACGCGACGGCGTCACCGTACGCCGGGCCCGCCTCTACCGGGACGCGGCCACGGCCGGGGCGGACGAGATGGTCGCGGGCCTGACCGCGGCGCTCACCCCCCGTACCCGCGTGGTGGCGCTGACCTGGGTGCACTCCAGCACCGGCGTGAAGCTACCGGTACGCCGGCTGGCCGAGGCGGTCCGCGGGCGCAGCCCGGAGGCGTTGCTCTGCCTCGACGCGGTGCACGGCTTCGGCGCGGACGCGTCCACACCGGAGGATCTCGGCTGCGACGTGTTCGTCTCCGGCTGCCACAAGTGGCTGCTCGGCCCGCGCGGCACCGGCCTGGTCTGGGCCGCCGAGCGGGCGTGGGCCCGGATGGCACCGGTGATCCCCAGCTTCGACGGGCGTGTCATCGGCCGCTGGCTCACCGGGGCCACCGGCGGCCCGACCGCACCACCCGGCCCGGCGCACACGCCCGGCGGCTACCACAGCTTCGAGCACCGGTGGGCGCTCGCCGACGCGTTCGAGTTCCACCGGCGCATCGGCCCGGCCCGGGTCGCCGAGCGCACCCGGGAACTGGCCGACCATCTCAAGGAAGGACTGGCCGGGATCCGGGGTGTCCGGCTGGTCACGCCGCGCGCCGCCGACCTGTCCGCCGGAGTGGTGTGCTGCGAGGTGCCGGGTGTGCCGGCGGACCGGGCGGTGGATCGGCTGCGGTCAGCCGGCGTGATCGCCAGCAGCACCCCCTACCGGCCGTCGTACCTGCGCTTCGGCGCGACGATCGCCAACGGCGAGCAGGACGTGGAGGCGGCGCTGCGGGCGGTCCGCACGCTGGTCTGAGCAAGCCCGCCGAACTGGGCCGGTGGCACCCACTCGCGCATCACCGGCCGGGGTCATGACCCGGCACGGGGGCGTACCGCGGGTGACCAGGTCACGTCGTAACGCTCCGCGGCCACCGCCTCGGCGAACGCGGTCGCCGCCGCCGGTGAGCCGGCGATGCGCCAGTCCTTCTCCTTGTCCACCTCGAACCAGATCAGCCCGATCAGGCCCGGGTAGCGGGGCAGGGCGCGGAACGTGTCCCGGATCCACCGGGCCTTGTTCCCGGCGGCGTCGGCGGCGCCGGTCTCGGTGACCACGAGCGGCTTGCCGGTGCCCTTGCGGATCTCGGCGATCGTCGGGCCGAAGATCTGGTCGAACGACCAGTACGTCTTGGTGAACGCGCCGCTGCCGTAGTAGCCGGTGACGCCGACCCAGTCGACGTACTCGTCGCCCGGGTAGAGGCCGGTGAGCCCGGCGGTCGTCTTGTCCCAGCGGGCGTTCGGGCTCCACACCCAGGTGACGTTCGTGGCGCCGGCCTCGGCGAAGACGTCGTGCACGTGCCGCCAGGCCCGGACGTAGTCGCCGGGGCGGTTGCCGTTGGCCCGCTCGCACCAGGGGTACCAGTCGCCGTTCATCTCGTGCGCGAAGCGGATCGCCACCGGGTAGCCCAGCGACCGGACGCCGTCGGCCCAGGAGCGCAGGTAAGCGTCGAAGTCGCCGCGCGCGATGCGGGCCAGCCGGTAGTCCGGCTGGGTGGCGCGCAGCCGATCGATCTGCCGGTCGGTCAGGCCGGTACGGCGGGCCGCCCGGTCGACCGTGTGGTCCCAGGGCTCCCAGCCGAGCATCGGCATCATGCCCCGCCCGGCGATCCGGTCGAACAGGCTCCGGTCGAACGCGGCCGACGCGAAGTCGGCCCCGAAGAGCATCACCTGCGGCGACCGCCCGGCCGCCTCGGCGAACCGGTCGACCGGCGCGAAGTCGTACGGTCCCTTGTCGGTCATCACGCCGAAGAACGCCTGCCCGGACGGGGGGAACAGGCCACCGCGAGGGCTCGGCACGACCGCCGCCGGCACGTCGGTGCTCGCCTGCGGCGTCGCCGGGACGGGCCGCTGCGCCGAGGCGCCAGTGCCCGGGTCGCGCCACGCGGCCGGCGCCACCACGAAGGCGTACGCGAGCAGCAGCAGCCCGGCCAGCGCCAGGCCCACCCGGGGCAGCGTCGGCCTCAGCACGGCACACCGCCGCCGGTCACGGTCCGGGGCACCACCTGGGGCTCCCGGGTCACGTCTGCGGTCCGGTCCCGGCGCGCCCGCAGACTCTCCGCCCAGGAGATCAGTGGCGGCGCGAGCCCGGTCAGCAGCGTCAGCGCCGGCCAGACCCGCAGCAGCGGGTAGTCGTGGTCCAGCGCGAAGCTCGCCGCGAGCAGTCCGGCGGCGGCGAGTGCCCAGCACAGGTGCAGCCGGAACGTGCGCGGCGACTCGACGGTGCGCAGCGCGCCCTTGGCGGTGACCACGAAGCCGAGCTTGCGGCGCAGCAGGGCGCCCACCGCCGCGGCCACGTAGACCGGTCCGGCGAACAGCGCCAGCGCCATGCCGGCCATGCCCACCTCCTCCCGCTCGTGCGGGGCGATGTTGAAGCGGCGCAGCCAAAGCCAGAGCAGGAACCAGGTGCCGATGGTGGAGCCCCACAGCGTCGCCCAGACCTGCGGGTCGAGGCGACCCGCGTCGACGCCGGTCAGCAGGTACAGCGCGGTGGCGGCGTTGCCCAGCAGCAGGCTCACCGCCACGCTGGGGTAGTAGAACTGGAGCAGCCGGTACTGCCAGCGGCGGCGGGACGGCAGTTCGCGCGGCGTGCGCAGCTCGCGCCGGAGCAGGATCTCGCAGATCCCGGCCGCCCAGCGTTTCTGCTGGTTGAAGTAGTCCGCCCAGGAGGTCGGTCCCTCGCCGAGCGCCACCACGTCGGGGGTGTAGACGCCCTTCCACCGGTTGCCGGTGGCCGGGTTGACGGCGGCGTGCACCCGGATGCTGGTGAGGTGGTCCTCGATGATCGAGTCCTGGTAGCCGCCGACGGTCCGCCAGGCCGCCGGACGGTAGAGGTGCCCGGTGCCGGTCAGCAGCGGCGCGTCCAGGCCGTTGCCGCCTCGGGCGATCAGCCCGTTGTAGAGGTACTGCTGCACCGAGGCGCCGTGGGCGACGAAGTTCTGGTGCATGTTGCCGTACACCTGCGGGGTCACCACGAACGCGACGTCCGGGTCGCGGAAGTAGCCGAGGGTGCGTTCCAGGAAGTTCGGCAGCGGCACGTGATCCGGGTCGACGTTCGCGACCACGTCGTAGCGGTGCTCGTGCTCGGCCCGCCAGGCGTTGTGGTTGCCGGACTTGGTGCGGGCCCGGAACTCGCCGCCGGGCCGGTTGTACTCGGGCCGCCCCTTACGGGTGAAGTGGCGTACGCCCAGCCGCGCGGCCATCGCCCGGACCGCCGGGTCGTCGCCCTCGTCGAGGATCCACACGTCGACGTGCCCGCAGTAGACGATCTCCCGCAGCCGGCGCAGCGTCCGCTCGGCGACCTCGATCGGCTCCTTGCTCGGCACGATCGTGGTGAGCAGGGCGACCCGCAGGCCGACCGGAGGGTCGACCGGCACCGGATCCCGGGCGTGGAAGGCGAAGACCCAGACCACCACGTTCTGCGCCAGGCGGATCAGCTCGACGCCGACGACCACACAGAACGCGAGCCGGGCGGCGGCGGTCTGCCAGCCGCCGAGCCCGACGACGCCGGGGCCGGCTATGTGCTGGGGCAGCAGCAGCCAGCCGACGAAGACCAGTCCGGCGGCGCTGTTGACGAGCACCAGCAGCGTCAGGACCAGTCGCGCGGCGACCGAGGCGGTGGGCCGGAACTCGACCGCCGCGTCGGGGCGCCGGGGCGGGCGCAGCGGGCCCGCGGTGGCGCCGCACTGCGCGTACGCGAGGCGGGCGCGGATGTTGCGTTGCCGGCGGTCCGCGTCGGCCGGCGCCTCGGGCGGGGCGGGCGCGATCGGGTGGGCGCCCGGTGTCCCGGCCGTCGTGGCGCGGGACGGGCGTGTATCGGCGGCGACGGCCACGTTTCCCCCATGGTCTGCATCCGGCTCAGGAGCCGACCGAATGCTAAGCCGACAATCAACCTTAAAAGGTGCGAATAAGACAGACGTCGCCCGTTCGTCGACGGGTCACACGGTCACGCGGGAAGCCGGGCGGCCACGGCGAGCAGCGCGACGAGCGCCAGCACGGCGAGCGCACCGGCGGCACGCGCCCGGGACAGGGCGACCCCGCCGAGCACCGCCCAGGCCGGCACCGTGAACAGCAGGTTCCCCGCCGACCAGACCGGCACGGCCTGCGCCAGCGCCAGCAGCCCCAGCGCCGGCACCAGCGCCCAGGCGGTGCAGATCGCGGCGGGATGCCGCAGCGGGAGGCTGAACAGGGCCAGCCCAGCCAGCACGCCGGCGAGCGCGGCGACGCCGAACAGGTCCCCGGGCGTGGCCGCGAGCACGGCGGCGCCGGGACGCACGCCGGACGCCAGGCGACCGCCGCCGCTCAGGCCGGTGGCGAGCAGCGCGGCGACCGGGAGCAGCCCGAGGCCCACGGCGGCCAGCCACCGGAGCGCACCGCGGCGACGGAACGCCAGCACGGCCCACCCGTGGCCGGCGAGCAGCAGCAACGCCACCGGCTGGCACAGGCCCAGCAGCAGCACCGCGCCCGCGTAGGGCACGAGCCGGCGGAGACGCGGCCGGTCGAGCGCGGGCACCAGCAGCCAGGTGGCGAGCACGGCGGCGAACACCGCCAGGGCGTACGGCTGCGCCTCCTGTGCGTACCGGGCCGAGGTCGGCAGCACCGCGAAGAGCACGCCGGCGAGCAGGCCGGCGGCGGGCGTGGCGATGCGGGCGGCGAGCGCGCCGACCAGCGCCGCGGCGCCGACCATGGCCAGCAGTGACGGTACGCGCAGCGCGAGGTCCGCCGCGCCGAACAGCGCCGCCCAGCCGCGTACGAGCAGGTGGTACGGCCCGAGCGCAAGGTCGTCACCGGTCAGCGCGGCGCCGATCCCCGGCCACGGCGACGTGGCCGCGCGCCGGGTCGCCGCTTCTCCGGTGCTGAGCCCCGAGGTCGTGATCCGGGCGGCGCCGAGCGCACCCGTCAGGACCGCCGGCACCAGCCACGCCGCGATCCGCCACCGCGTCAGCGCGGCGGTCGCGGCGGTCGCGGCGGCCCGGCGCGGCCGATCCTCGCCCCACGGATCCTCGACCGTGGCGTCCCCGAGCCGGGGCAGGACCATGGTGTCCGCGTCCATCATCGTGACTCACGCATCCCTGTGGGTGCCGGCGACCGGGATCCAGCCTTCCGGGCGGCGGCGAGACGCGGCCCGCGCACGGCGGGCGGCACCGGAAGCCCCGGCTCACGGGCTGGATGACATCCTGGAGCCTACTGAGTCAAAAAACGGCATAACGCCAATATGAGCTGAAAGGGTCCGCCGACCGCCCCGTGGACGACCGGCGGACCCGGCTCAGCGGAGGTCGGTCGTCGTCCAGCGGGGCGAGGCGGTGGTGATCGCGGCGGTGTCTCCGGTCAGCGTCGTCCGCGCCTGGGCGTCGCGCCGGGCGCTCGTACCCACCCAGACGTCGATCTCCCCGGGCTCCACCACCCGGGTGAGCGCGCGAGCGGTGAACGCCAGCCGCGTCGTCGGGACGGTCAGCTCGACGGTCACCGAGCCGCCCGGTTCCAGGCGCACCCGCCGGTAGCCGAGCAGCTGCGCGACCGGCCGGGTCACCGAGGCGACCAGGTCCCGGCCGTAGAGCTGCACCACCTCGTCACCGGCGACCGGGCCGGTGTTCGTCACGCGCACCGACACCCGCAACGCCCCGTCGGTCGGCACCTCGGCCGGCACGGTCAGGCCGCTGTACGCGAACGTGGTGTAGGACAGCCCGTGCCCGAACGGCGCCACCGGCGTCGCCGGCAGGTTGGTGCCGTTCATGCCCTCCCCCAGCTCCGGGTGCAGGTACGAGTACGGCTGAGCGCCGGCCGAGCCGGGCAGGCTGACCGGCAGCCGGCCGGACGGGTTGACCCGCCCGGAGAGCACACCCGCGATCGCGCCGGCGCCCTCCTCACCAGGGAAGAACGTCTGCACCACCGCCGCGCACCGGGACAGCGCCCAGCCCAGCGCGTACGGGCGGCCGGTGAGCAGCACGAGGACCACCGGGGTGCCGGTGTCCAGCACCGCCTCGACGAGCTGCCGCTGCACGCCGGGCAGCTCCAGGTCGTCCCGGTCGCAGCCCTCGCCGACGGTGCCGCGGCCGAACAGGCTCGCGTGGTCGCCGACCACGAGGACTGCCACGTCGGCGGCGGACGCGGCGGCGACCGCCTCCTCGAACCCGGACCGGTCCGCCGAGTCCACCTCGCAGCCGGCCGCGAAGGCGACCCGGTCGGCGCCGAACTCGGCGCGCACCGCCTCCAGCACGGTCGGCACCTCGAAGCCGGTCTCCACGCCCGGGTGGTGGGCCAGCACGTGGTTGAGGAACGAGTAGCAGCCGAACAGCGCGCCCTGCCGGTCGGCGTTCGGGCCGACCACCGCCACCCGGCGGCCCGCCGGCAGTGGGAGCACGCCCTCGTTGGCGACCAGGACGACCGACTCCTCGGCGAGCCGGCGGGCGATCGACCGGTGTTCCGGCGAGTCGAGGTCGATCGCGGCCGGCGGTTCGTCGTCGAACGTCGCGTCGAGCAGTCCGAGTTCCTGCTTCTGGCGCAGGACGCGCAGCACCGCCCGGTCCACCAGCGCCTCGTCCACCTTGCCGGCCCGCACCGTCTCGGTCAGGGTCAGGTAGGCGTCACCGGTGGGCAGCTCGATGTCGAGGCCCGCGCTCAGCGCCTGCACGGCCGCGTCCGCGTTGTCGGCCGCGACGTGGTGCAGCAGGTTGAGGAAGGCCACCCCGAAGTAGTCGGCCACCACCGTGCCGTCGAAGCCCCACCGGTCCCGCAACAGGCCGGTGAGCATCGTCGGGTCGGCGGCGACCGGCACGCCGTCGATCTCGGCGTACGAGTGCATGACGCTGCGCGCGTCGCCGTCCAGGATCGCCATCTCGAACGGCGGCAGCAGCACGTCGGCGAGTTCCCGGGGACCGGCGTGCACCGGACCGAAGTTGCGCCCGGCCCGTGAGGCGGAGTAGCCGGCGAAGTGCTTCAGCGTCGCGAGCACGCCCTGTGACTGGAGCCCCCGCACGTACGAGGTGCCGATGGTGCCGACGAGGTACGGATCCTCGGCGATGCACTCGTCGACCCGGCCCCAGCGGGGATCCCGGATCACGTCCAGCACCGGGGACAGTCCCTGGTGGATGCCGAGCGCGCGCATCGAGGCCCCGATCGCCGCCGCCATCTCGGTGACCAGCTCGGGGTCGAACGCGGCGCCCCAGGCCAGCGGCGTCGGGAAGGTGGCCGCCCTCCACGCCGACAGGCCGGTCAGGCACTCCTCGTGCACGATGGCCGGGATGCCCAGCCGGGTGCCCGTCACCAGGTCCCGCTGAAACTTCCACAGCCAGGCCGCGCGCGCCGCGGCCTCGACCGGGCGGGTGCCGTAGGGGCGGGTGAGGTGACCCAGCCCGTGGCGGGAGAAGTCCTCCAGCCGGCCGGTGTCGGTGAACTCGCCCTGCAGGGGCGCGACCGCCTCGCCGTCCTCCTTCTCCCAGAACCCGACCAGCTGCGCGACCTTCTCCTCGATCGTCATGCGAGCGAGCAGTTCCCGTACGCGCGTCTCGGCGTCGTGCCCGTCCGGCCGGTCGTGGTCCGAACCTGCCTGAGCCGGTACCGGCCCGTCCACCACCGCGTGGACCTCTGTCATGGTGTGCCTTTCCACTGGTTGTGCTGGTACCGCTGCCGCTCAGCCCTTGACCGCGCCCTGGAGGCCGCCCACGATCTGCTTCTCCGCCAGGGTGAAGAACAGCAGCGCCGGCAACATCGCCAGCGACGTGAAGGCGAGGACGCCAGCGGTGTCGGTGGTGTACTGGCTGGAGAAGTTCTGCACGCCCAGCGGCAGGGTGTGCAGGTTGACGTCCCCGAGGACGAGCAGCGGCAGGAGGAACGCGTTCCAGCTCGCCACGAACGCGAGGATGCCGACGGTGACGACCGCGGGCCGCGACAGCGGCAGCACGATCCGCCAGAGGAAGCCGAGCCGGCCGGCGCCGTCGATGGCGGCCGCGTCCTCCAGTTCCCGCGGGATGGCCGTCAGGAACGGCCGCAGGATGACGATCGTCAGCGGCAACGAGAAGGCCACCTGCGGGAGGATCACCGCGTAGTAGGAGTTGATCAGATTCAGGTCGCGCAGCATGAGGTACAGCGGCAGGATCGCCGCACCGGCCGGGAACAGCAGGCCGAGGGTGAAGAAGGTGTAGAGCCCTTCGCGGCCCCGGAACGTGTACCGGGCGAGCACGAACGCGGCGCCCATGCCGAGCACCACCACGCCGAGCGTGGTACCGAACGCGACCACGGCGCTGTTGAACGCCTGCTTCCAGAAGTCGCTCTGGGTCAGCACCCGGTAGTAGTTGTCCCAGACCCACGGGTCGGGCAGGCCGGCCGGGTCGTCCACGATCTGCGGCGTGGTCCGGAAACCACCGACGACGACGTACACGACGGGTGCGATCGACACGGCCGCGACCGCGAGCGCCAGCGCGTACGTCAGCGGCGAGCTCCACTGCACCGGCCGGCGCCCGGCCGAGGGGGCGGATACGGAGTTCACGGCCAAGTCACTTCCCCTTCCGGGTGATGGCGCCCTCGATGTCACGGCGGAGCAGGAAGCGCTGGAACAGCAGCGCCGCGACGAAGGAGATGGCGAACAGGATCACGGCCACCGCGTTGCCGTAGCCCCAGAGCCGGGCGAAGAAGCCGTTGTCCACCATGTACGTCGCCATGGTGGCCGAGGCGCCGAGCGAGCGCACCGCCGGCACGGAGGTCACCCAGACCATGTCGAAGACCTGCAACGAGCCGATCATCGACAGGAACATCCAGATCCGGATGGTGGGCCCGAGCAGGGGCAGCGTGACGTGGCGCTGGATCTGCCACCAGCTCGCGCCGTCGATCTCCGCGGCCTCGTTCAGCTCCTGCGGCACGTTCGACAGGCCGGCGAGCAGCAGGATGATGGCGAAGCCGACGTACTTCCAGGTGAGGACGAACAGCAGCGTCCAGATCACCACGTCCAGGTCGGCCAGCCACGCCTGCACCAGCCCGCCCAGCCCGATCGACTGCAGCAGCGCGTCGAGCGTGCCGTTCTCGGTCAGGATCAGCTTCCACATGATGCCGACGGTGACCTCGGCCAGCACGTACGGCACGAACACCAGCAGGCGGAACGCCGAGCGCCCGCGGAAGCGGCGGTTGAGCAGGAGGGCGATGCCCAGCGCGACCGGGCCCTGGATCAGCAGCGACCCGAACACGATGATCGCGTTGTTGCGCAGCGCGTCGAGGAAGATCGGATCCTGGAAGGCGAGCGTGTAGTTACGGAAGCCGACGTACTCGGTGGGCGGGCCGACGCCGCGCCAGCGGAACAGGCTGTAGTAGAACGCGAAGCCCATCGGCACCAGCACGAACATCACGTAGATGACGATCGCGGGCGTGGTAAGCCCGATGATCTCGTACCACTTGCGACGGGTCTCGGCGCGGCGGGAGGCGGCCCGTGCGCCGGGCCGGAGGCCCGCCGGCGGCGCTGGTGCGCCGACGGCGGGCGTACGGGTCTGCGATGCGGACGTCACTTGCTTGCGGCCGCCTTCATGGCCGAGACGACCTTCTCAGGTGTCCCGTTGCCGGCGAAGATCGCGACGATCGCGTCGTTCATCGCGGTGCCGACGGTGCTGCCGTAGGCCGTGTCCAGCCAGAGCTGCACGTAGGTGGCGGAGGAGGTGGCCTCCAGGATGGACTTCAGCGCCGGGTCGGTGACGCCGTCGGCCGCGCCCTTGACGACGGGCAGGCCGGTGCCGGTGGCGGCGTAGCCCTTCTGCACCTCGGGGCTGACGAGGTACTTGAGGAACTCGACGCACTCGGCCGGAGCGTTCTTGGCGCAGGAGAACCCGTCGCCGCCACCGAGGGCCGCCTTCGGGTCACCGGCGGAACCGGAGATCGCCGGCACCGGGAACCAGCCGAGGAACTTGCCCAGGGCCGCCTTGTCGGTGGCGACGGTGTCCAGGGTGCCGCGGTTCCAGTCGCCCATCAGCTCCATTGCGGCCTTGCCGTTGGCGAGCAGGCCGTTGGCGCTGGTCGGGTCGTTCTGACCCGGCGTGGCGATGAAGTTGTTCTGGAACGGCTTGGTGTCGATGAAGGCCTTCAGATCCTGGCCGGCCTTGACGAAGCACGGGTCGTCGAAGGTCCGGTCCTTGGAGGCCTTCTTCAGCGTGTCGACCGAGCAGGCACGCAGCGCGAAGTTGTACCACCAGTGCGCGGCGGGCCACTTGTCACCGGCGCCGAGGGCGATCGGGACGACGTTGATGGCCTTGAGCTTGGTGACCGCCGTGTTGAGTTCCTCGAAGGTGGTCGGCGGCGCCGTGATGCCCGCCTTCGCGAACATGTCCTTGTTGTACCAGATGCCCTCGATGCCCATCCGGTACGGCAGGCCGTACTGCTTGCCGTCCACCTGCCAGATCTCGGCGGCGGTGCCGATGTCGGCGACCTCGCCCTTCACCTGGTCGGTGATCTCCTTGAGGTAGTCGGCCTCGACCTGCTCGCGCATCTCGCCGCCGCCCCACGCCTGGAAGATGTCCGGCGGGTCGTTGCTCAGCAGCGCGGCGGGGAGCCGGGTGCGCTGGAGCTGGTTCGTCTCGATCGCCTCGATCTGGATCGTGACGGTGGGGTGGGCCGCGGAGAAGTCCTTGGCGACCTTCTCCCAGTACGTCTTGCCGGGCCCGTCCTGCGACGCGTTGTGCCACCAGGTCAACGTCACCGGGTTCTTGTACAGCTCGCTCTCGGCGGCCTGCTCCTCGTCGCCACCACCACCGCACGCGGAGGCCAGCAGAGCGCTTGTCACAAACAGTGCCAGGGCGGCGCCAGCACGGCGCTTCATCACCATAGATGTCTCCTCGACCACTCAGTCGGGTTACCTGCCGGGGAGTTTTACAGGGCCGTAACCTGAAGTCAATCGGTATCGATAACGTTTTCGACATCGTCTTCGATCGCCCTGGGAGAGCCCTCTATCATCGTCGGCGTGGTGTTCCAGGAGCGCGTCAAGATGTCGGACGTGGCACGTACGGCCGGCGTCTCGGTGGCAACCGTATCGAAGGTTGTCAATGGGCGCTACGGCGTCGCGCAGGCCACCGTCGAGCGCGTCCAGCAGGTCATCCGCGAGCTCGGGTACGAGGCCAGCCTGGGGGCGCAGAGCCTGCGCAGCCACCGCACCAACGTGCTGGGCATCCTGGTCGCCGAGTTCGAGCCGTTCTCCACCGAGTTGCTCAAGGGCGCGTCCCGGGAGGTCGCCGGCAGCGGCTACCAGCTGCTCGCCTACTCCAGCGGTGACGGCGAGGGCGCAGCCATAGGGTGGGAGCGGCGTTCGCTGGCCCGACTGTCCGGCACGCTCATCGACGGCGCGGTGATCGTGACGCCGACCGTGGTCGAGACCAAGCACGGCTTCCACGTGGTGGCCGTCGACCCGCACACCGGCCCGTCCGGCCTGCCCACCGTCGACTCCGACAACTTCGCCGGCGCGGTGCTGGCCACCGACTACCTGCTGTCGCTCGGGCACCGGCGGATCGGGCACATCAGTGGGCGGCCCGACCTGGAGTCGGCCCGTCTGCGCGAGGCCGGGTTCCGCAAGGCGATGGCCGACGCCGGCCTGGCGGTGGACGAGCGGCTCGTCCGGGTCGGTGGGTTCCGAACCGAGAGCGCCGCGAGCACGGCCGCCGAGCTGCTCGCGCTCCCCGACCGGCCCACCGCGATCTTCGCCGGCAACGACCTCTCCGCCATCTCCACAGTCGACGTCGCCCGCGGCCTGGGCCTGCGCGTACCGGACGACCTGTCGGTCATCGGCTTCGACAACATCCCGGAGTCGGCGCTCGTCGACCCTCCACTCACCACCATCCGGCAGCCGCTGCAGCGCATGGGCGCCGAGTCGCTGCGCCTGCTGATCGACCTCATCGCCGGCGTCGAGCGGGACACGCACATCCAGCTCCCCACCGAGCTGGTCGTCCGGGCCTCCTGCCGCCCGCTGCGCTGAGGCGCCACCTCATCCTCCCGGCCCCGGTGATTGACGGACGGCTATCGGCGTCCGTAATGTTTCGGGCTACTTCCGGAAGTCGGACCGGAAGTTTCGGAAGCCCGTACCGACCGTCCACCCGGGCGCCCGCCGGTCCGTTCCACGCCGCGGCGTTCCCGGCACCGCCACCGCCGGCCCCCGGCCGCGCGCACCCTCCCGAAAGGAACGACCATGAAGCTGAGACGCTGGCTCGCCGCCGGCGCCGTCGCCGTCGCGACCGCCACCGCCCTCAACGTCGTCCCCGCGACGGCCGGACGGCCGTACGACCCGGCCGCGCAGAGCCTGCGCGAGCTGGCCAAGCGCCACGGCCTGTACGTGGGCACCGCAGTGGACATGGCCGCCCTCAACGACGCCGCCGACCCGCAGTACCGCCAGATCGCCGCGTCCGAGTTCTCCACCGTCACCGCCGAGAACGTGATGAAATGGGAGAGCCTCGAACCCACCCGCGGCACCTACAACTGGGGCCCGGCCGACGAGCTGATCGACTTCGCCCGCAAGAACAACCAGCGGGTCCGGGGCCACGTGCTGGTCTGGCACAACCAGCTGCCGGCGTGGCTGACCAGCGGCGTCGCGGACGGCTCGATCAGCAAGGCCGAGCTGCGCCAGATCCTGCGCGACCACATCACCGCCGTGGTCACCCACTTCAAGGGCAAGATCTGGCAGTGGGACGTGGTGAACGAGGCGGTCAGCGACCCCTGGGACACCCCGTCCACCCTGCACTACAAGGGATTCTGGGCGCAGAACCTCGGGCCCGGCTACATCGCCGACGCGTTCCGCTGGGCCCGCGCCGCCGACCCGAAGGCGCTGCTGTTCTACAACGACTACAACATCGAGGCGTTCGGCTCCGGCGACCCGGCCGACGACAAGACGCAGTTCGTCTACAACATGGCCCGTGACCTGCGGGCCAGGGGCGTGCCGATCGACGGCGTGGGCGCGCAGGGCCACCTGGGCACCCAGTACGGCAACTTCAGCACGCTCCAGGTGACCGCCGCCCTGCGCAAGTTCGCCGGGCTCGGGCTGGCCACGGCCCTCACCGAGGTGGACGTGCGCAGCCAGATCACCGAAGGCGTGGAGGCCGGCGACTCCGCGGAGATCAACCCGCGCCTGCAGGCGTCCGCGGCGAACTTCAGCGTGCTGATGCAGGCCTGCCTGGCCGAGCGGCACTGCCTGTCGTTCACCCTCTGGGGCTTCACCGACAAGCACTCCTGGGTGCCCGGCGCGTTCTCCGACCCGCCGGAGGGCCTGGCCACCGTCTACGACGAGAACTACCAGCCGAAGCTCGCGTACCACGAACTGAAGGCCGACCTGATCTTCTCCGGCCCGCCCTACGTGCTGCCGCGCATCCCGCAGCACCCGCGCCGCTGACCGTCGCGCGGCGGGTCCGGCCCGCGAGCCGGGCCCGCCGTCGCGGTGTCGCCACGGGGGTACGCCCTCACGCCGCCCGGCGGCGGCCCAGTTCCGACTCCAGCCGTCCGATGAGCGTCTTGCGGGCCTTGCCGCCGCGCTCCCGGCGCAGCGCCGCGTTGAGCTGACGGGTGTCGAGGTCGCGGACCAGCTTGACCGCTTCGGTCACCGGCAGCTCGTTGATCTGCTCGGCGGCCGTGGCGTCCCGCCGGGCCCGCTTCGCCGGGCCGGTGTTCGGCACGTACTGGCGGCCGGAGCGCGACGCGCGACGCTTGCGGGTGTCGGTGGCGCGCCGCTCGTTCTCCGACAGTTCCTCCCACGCCTGTTTGGGCAGGTAACGGCGCGTCTCACCGCCGTTGCGGGCGCGCGTGTCACCGCGGCGGGTCTGCCACTTCTCGCCGCCCCAGCGTTGCAGCGAGCGCTGCCGTGCGTCCTTCGGGCCCTCGAATCCCCCGCCGGCCTTCTTGTACTCGTTCGTCAGCAGCTGCGACTTGCGGGCCGACCACTGCCCCGGCCGTCCGCCCTTGTCGGAGGCGCGGATCTCGGCCTTGAGACGCTCGCGCAGTTCCGGCTCGGTGTACTTCGCCATGACGCAGCGTTACCCGGACCGGCAGCGGCCATGCCGGTCAACCGGACGCCGGCCGGTAGACCAGATCAATCATGTCGGTGCGGCCGGACCAGTCCAGTCGCAGCCGCCAGCACCCGGCGGCCGGCAGGTCGACGATGGACGGCCCGGGCCAGCCGTCGAATGCGTCGAGCCGTACCGTCCCGCCCCGGTGGAGCAGGCTGACGACCCGGTGGGCGCCGGCGCCGTCCGGATCGGCGACGAGCACGCGTTCCGGCACGCCGAGGCGGGCCGGCACGCGGATCGGGAAGCGGACCTGCCGCTGTGCCTCGGCCAGGGCGACCTGGTGCTGCGCGGGCAGCGGCGAGGGCGTACCCGTCGGCGGCGGCGCGGGCGCGGTGTCCATGACGATCCCGGAGAACCGCAGCAGCCCGGTCACCGCGCCGGCGAGCGCGGCGGCCAGCACGTACCGCCACCGGCGGCGCGGCGCGGGCGTGTCGAGCCGGGCGCGGACCCGCGCGGTGACATCCGGCGTCCGCGCCGGCTCCAGCCAGCCGGTCAGCTCCCGCAGCTCCCGCTCCAGGTCATCCACGCAGCGCCTCCTCCCGGTCCAGCAGGGCACGCAGCTTCGCCAGCGCCCGGTGGGTCCGTGACTTCACGGTGCCCCGGGGCAGCCCCAGCACGGTCACCGTCTCGTCCTCGCCGAGGTCCAGCAGGTAGCGGCAGACGATCACCTCGCGGTCGCGGACGGGCAGCCGCCGCAGCGCCCCGACCAGCGCGGCGCGCCGCTCGGCTGCCAGCACCGTGTCCAGCCCGTCGTCAGCGGTGACCGCTCGGCGTCCGGGCCGGCGCCGAGCAGCACCGCGTCCGGTACGCGGACGCGGTGTGCGGGGCGACCAGGGCGTCGTACGCGTCCCGGTCGCCGGCGCGTACGCGGGTAACGAGGTCGTCGTCGTCCAGGGCAGCCTCCGCCGTCGGTCCGCTCTCATGACACCGCCCGGGACGGCCGGGTTCCATCAGGCGTTTGACCGGGTGCCCGGCCGGAAAGAGTGGCGGGATGAGCTGGGCGAGAAGAGCCGTACCCGCAGCCGTCGCCGCCGTCGCCGCGCTGGCGGCGCGAGACCTGCTGCAACGCGACCACGCGCTGCGACGCAACTTCCCCGTGCTGGGCCGGGCCCGGTACCTGATCGAGTCGATCGGCCCGGAGCTGCGGCAGTACATCGTGGCCGGCAACGACGAGGAGCGGCCGTTCACCCGCGACCAGCGGCGCTGGGTGTACGCCTCGGCCAAACAGGAGAACAACTACTTCGGATTCGGCACCGACAACGACATCGAGCACACCTCCGGCTATCCGATCATCAAGCACCGCACGTTCGGCCGGGCGGTCCCGCCGTCGGCGCCGACCGCCGGGCACGACGTGACGCTGCCCTGCGCCAAGGTGCTCGGCGCGGCGCGCGGCCGGGCGCACGCGTTCCGCCCGGAGTCGGTGGTGAACATCTCCGGGATGAGCTTCGGGTCGCTGTCCGCCAACGCGGTGGAGGCGCTCAACCGGGGCGCGGCGCTGGCCGGTTGCCTGCACAACACCGGCGAGGGCGGGCTGTCGCCGTACCACCGCAACGGCGGTGAGCTGGTCTTCCAGCTCGGCACCGCATACTTCGGCTGCCGCGACGAGCAGGGCCGGTTCAGCCTGGAACGGCTCAAGGACCTGGTGGCGTCGGCACCGGTACGCGCGCTGGAGATCAAGCTCAGCCAGGGCGCGAAGCCGAGCCTCGGCGGCCTGCTGCCGGCGGCGAAGGTCTCCGCCGAGATCGCCGCCACCCGGGGCATTCCGGAGGGACGCGACTGCGTCAGCCCGTCCCGGCACGCCGAGTTCTCCGACTGCGACAGCCTGCTGGACTGGGTGGAGCTGCTCGCCGCCGAGACCGGTCTGCCGGTCGGCATCAAGTCCGCAGTCGGCGACCTGGGATTCTGGGAGGAGCTGACCACGTTGATGCGCGACACCGGGCGCGGCGTGGACTTCGTGACCGTCGACGGCGGCGAGGGCGGCACCGGCGCCGCGCCGCTGATCTTCAGCGACTCGGTGTCGCTGCCGTTCCAGCAGGGCTTCTCCCGGGTCTACCGGACCTTCGCCGAACGCGGCCTGCACGAGGACGTGGTGTTCGTCGGCGCCGGCAAGCTCGGTCTGCCGGACAACGCGGTGGTGGCGTTCGCGCTCGGCGCCGACATGGTCAACGTCGGACGGGAGGCGATGCTGGCGATCGGCTGCATCCAGGCGCAGAAGTGCCACACCGACACCTGCCCGACCGGTGTCGCCACGCAGAACGCCTGGCTGGCCCGGGGCCTGGACCCGGCCCGCAAGTCGGTACGGGCCGCGAACTACATCCGTACGCTGCGCCGGGACCTGGTCAAGGTGGCCGAGGCGTGCGGCGTCGAGCACCCCGGGCTGATCGGCACCGACGCGGTGGAGATCCTCGACGGCCGTACCTCGTCGATCCCGCTGGACCGGGCGTTCGGCTACCGGCCGGAGTGGGGGATGCCGTCGGCCGCCGACCGGGCGGAGATCGTCCGGCTGATGACGGCCGAGGCGCCGCAGGGCGGCAGCGCACCGCCGTCCCCCACCGCCGTCGGGTAGCGGCACTCACGCGGCCGGGCGACGGCGCGCGACGGCCGGCTGAGCACCGGAACGCCCGGCGGTGGAAACCCGGTCGGCCGCCGCACCGCCGCCGCGTACAGTCCGCCGCATGGCTGTGGACACGAGGCCGGCGGTACGCGCCGGCCGATTCCGGCTGCTCCCGCTGGGTGTGGTGTTCCTGACCGTCGGCCTCTCCACCGCCGTGGTGCTGCCGTTCCTGTCGCTGTTCCTCGATCGGGAGGTCCGCGCCGACCCGGTGCGGGTGACCGTGTTCCTGGTCGTCGCCCCGCTGTCCGGGGTGGTCGCCTCAGCGCTGATCGGCCGGCTGTCGGACCGCCTGCCGATCCGGCGCGCGCTGCTCGTCGGCGCCGCGCTGGCCGGTGTCGTGGGCGCGGGCCTGACCGCGTACGTCCGCGAATACTGGATCCTGCTGGGGCTGACCGCGACCGCCACCGCGCTGGCGAACTCACTGTTCCCGCAGTCGTTCGCCTACACCAGGGCGTTGTTCGACCGGGACGATCCGGGACGGGCCGCGTTCGGCGTCAGCCTCATGCGTACCGTGTTCTCGCTGGCCTGGGTGGCCGGGCCGGCGCTGGCCGCGGTGCTGCTCGACGTCGGCGGCTTCCGGCTGGTCTACGGCTCGGCCGCCGTCATGTACGCGCTGGCCGGGCTCGTCGCGGCGTTCCGGCTGGAGGAGCTGCCGCCGCCGGCACGGCCGGTCGCGGGCCATCCGGACGGCGCGGCGCCCGGCCCGCCCGGCGCGTCCCGGCTGCGGCTGGCGTCGACGGCGCTCGCGTTCGTGCTGCTCCAGTGCCCGCTGACGCTCGCCGTGCAGGCGCTGCCGCTGTTCATCGACGCCGAACTGGGCGACGACCCCTCCCGCGCCGGGCTGGTGCTGGGCCTGTGCGCGGCGCTGGAGATCCCGCTGATGCTCGGGCTGGGCGCGCTGGCCGCGCGGGTCCGGCTGCGGGCGCTGATCCTGCTCGGCGCTTGTTGCGGGATCGCCTACTACGCGACCGCCGCGACGGCGCCGGGCGTTCCGGTCCTGTTGCTGGCGCAGCCGGTGAACGCGCTGTTCATCGCCGCGGTGTCCGGCGTCGGCATCGCCTACGTGCAGGATCTGCTGCCGGGCGAGCCGGGCCGGGCCACCACGCTGTTCACCAACACGTTCCCGATCGGCGCCATGCTCGCCGGGCCGCTGCTCAGGCTCTCCGCGCAGGTCGGCTACCGGTGGGCGTACGGCATGAGCACCGCGCTGTGCGCGGCCGGGCTGCTGGTGCTGCTGCTGACCCGGCCGCGGGCGCGGGCCTGACCGGCGCGGCGGTCAGCGGCGGGCCGCCCCGCCATCGTGCGCCGCCGGCCGCCGGACAGCAAGAAACCTTGCCGTTCCGGCAAACATGGCCTGGCCCCAGCCGCCCCGGAATATACCCCGGGGGGTATGCGCTACAGTTGTCGTATCGCCCGACGTCACTACGCGAAGGAGTGCGGCTGATGCTGTTCACCCAGTACTACCTCGACTGCCTGTCCCAGGCCTCGTACCTGATCGCCGACGACCGCACCGGCCGGGCCGTGCTCGTCGACCCGCGCCGGGACATCGACGAGTACCTCGCCGACGCCACGGCGCACGGCCTTACCATCGAGGGCGTCGTCAACACCCACTTCCACGCCGACTTCCTCGCCGGGCACCTCGAGGTGGCCGCCGCGACCGGCGCGTGGATCGGATACGGGAGCCGGGCCGAGACCGAATACCCCAGCCGTAAGCTCGCCGACGGCGAACGGATCAGCCTCGGCGACGTGACCCTGGAGATCATGGAGACCCCGGGCCACACGCCGGAGTCGATCAGCGTGCTCGTCTACGAGAGCGCCGGTGACCCGGTCCCGTACGGCGTACTGACCGGCGACGCGCTCTTCATCGGCGACGTGGGCCGGCCCGACCTGCTCGCCTCGTTCGGCGTGACCGCCGAGGAACTCGGCCGGATGCTCTACGACAGCGTGCAGCACAAGCTGATGGGCCTGCCCGACGAGGTGCGCGTCTTCCCCGCCCACGGCGCCGGCTCGGCCTGCGGCAAGAACCTGTCCACCGAACGGCAGTCCACCATCGGCGAGCAGCGCCGCACCAACTACGCCTGTGCGCCGATGAGCGAGGAGCGCTTCCTCGCCCTGGTCACCGGCGGGCAGCCGGCCGCTCCGGGCTACTTCGCCTTCGACGCGGTGCTCAACCGCAAGGCGCGTGAGCTGTTCGACCACGCCCGGCCGGCCCGCCCGCTCACCCCGGCCGAGTTCCTGGCCGCCCGGGCCGACGGCGCCGTCGTGGTCGACGCCCGCGACCCGCAGGAGTACGCCACCGGGCACCTGCGCGGCGCGCTCAACGTCCCGGCCGACGGCCGGTTCGCCGAGACCGCCGGCAGTGTCGTCGCGCCCGACCGGCCGGTGCTGGTGGTGGCCCCGCAGGACCGGGAGGAGGAGATCGTCGTCCGCCTCGCCCGGATCGGCTTCGACCGGGTGATCGGCTACCTGCGCGAACCCGAGGGCGCCTTCCTGGAGATGGTCGCCGAGACGACCCGGGCCAGCCGGGTCACCGCCACCGAGCTGCGCGCGGCGCTGCAGCGTCCGGACGCGCCGGTGGTGCTGGACGTACGCAACGCCGGTGAGCGGGAGCAGGGCGCGGTGGACGGTTCCCTGCACATCCCGCTGGCCGAGCTGACCCACCGCCTCGGCGAGGTGCCCGCCGGGCGGCCGGTCGTCGTGCACTGCGCCGGCGGATACCGCTCCTCGGTCGCCGCCAGTCTGCTGCGCGCCGCCGGTCACGCCGACGTGTCCGACCTGCTCGGCGGCTACGGCGCCTGGCAGGGCCTGCACGCCGCCGCGTGAACCCCCGATCCGGTGCCGCCAGGATTAGCACTCCCCTCGCATGGGCAGACATTTGTCATCGGACACGCGAACGAGGGAGCTGACGGCATGGCGAAGGGCGACATCGACACCTACCAGCAGGACGGGCAGTGGAAGAACCGCCCGGAGGGCAACGAGCGCGCGACCAGCCGCCACGACACCAAGGCGGAGGCCGAGGCGGCCGGCCGGGAGATGGCGGCCGAGCGCGGCACCGAACACGTGATCAAGAAGCAGGACGGCACGATCGGCGAGAAGAACACGTACCCCCGCGAGCGCGACCCCCGGGACATCCCGGGCTGAGCCCGGCCGCAGGCACGTCACGGCGCCGGACCCGAGCGGGTCCGGCGCCGTGTCGCGTAGCGGCAGGTAGTGAGCGGCTGGCTAAAAACTTTTGTTCGGTTCCCACAACTGTCCCCGCTCAGGCTTCAGCCGTTACGACATGGCGCCGCCCGCGCACAGCCGGAAAGGTGAGGCGAGCCGGGGGCATCGCCGCGCCCGGCGCGCAGGAGTGGGTCAACCGAAGGGGACGGTCACGTGTTCACCCGTGTCGCCATCGTCAACCGTGGTGAAGCCGCGATGCGGCTCATCCACGCGGTCCGGGAACTGGCCGCGGAGACCGGCAGCCGGATCGAGACCGTCGCGTTGTACACCGACGTCGACCGTACCGCCACCTTCGTTCGCGAGGCGGACGTCGCCTACGACCTGGGCCCCGCGTCCGCCCGCCCGTACCTCGATCTGAAGACCCTGGAACGCGCGCTGGTCGAGACCGGCGCGGACGCCGCGTGGGTGGGCTGGGGTTTCGTGGCCGAGGACCCGGCGTTCGCCGAGCTGTGCGAGAAGATCGGCGTGACGTTCGTCGGGCCGAGCCCGGACGCCATGCGCAAGCTCGGCGACAAGATCGGCGCGAAGCTGATCGCCGAGGAGGTCGGCGTGCCGGTCGCGCCGTGGAGCCGCGGGGCGGTGGAGAGCCTGGACGACGCGCTGCGCGCGGCGGCCTCGATCGGCTACCCGCTGATGCTCAAGGCGACCGCCGGTGGCGGCGGGCGCGGCATCCGGGTGATCCGCAGCGACGCCGAGCTGGCCGATGCCTACGAGCGCACCAGCCAGGAGGCGGCGCGGGCGTTCGGCAGCGGCGTGGTGTTCCTGGAGCGCCTGGTCACCGGCGCCCGGCACGTCGAGGTCCAGGTGATCGCCGACGGTCAGGGCACCGCGTGGGCGCTCGGGGTACGGGACTGCTCGGTGCAGCGGCGCAACCAGAAGGTGATCGAGGAGTCCGCGTCGCCGGTGCTGAGCCCGGAGCAGACCGCGGAGCTGAAGGCGTCGGCGGAGCGGCTGGCGGTCGCCGTCGGCTACCGGGGCGCGGCGACGGTCGAGTTCCTCTACCACCCGGGCGACCGGCTGTTCGCGTTCCTGGAGGTCAACACGCGCCTCCAGGTCGAGCATCCGATCACCGAGTCGACCACCGGGTTCGACCTGGTCAAGGCGCAGCTGCACGTGGCCGGCGGCGGCCGGCTCACCGGTGAGCCGCCGGTCGAGCGCGGGCACGCGATCGAGGCGCGGCTCAACGCCGAGGACCCGGACCGCGACTTCGCGCCCTCCCCCGGCCGGATCACCCGGCTCGACCTGCCCGCCGGGCCGGGCATCCGGGTCGACACCGGGGTCAGCGAGGGCGACACCATCCCGGCCGACTTCGACTCCATGATCGCGAAGATCATCGCGTACGGCCGGGACCGGGACGAGGCGCTGGGCCGCCTGCGCCGGGCGATGGCGAACACCACTGTGGTCATCGCCGGCGGCGCGACGAACAAGAGCTTTGTGCTCGACCTGCTCGACCAGCCCGAGGTGATCGACGCCAGCGCGGACACCGGCTGGATCGACCGGGTACGCGGCGAGGGCCGCCTGGTCGCGCACCGGCACTCCGCCGTGGCGCTGGCGGCGGCCGCGATCGAGGCGTACGAGGAGGACGAGACCGCCGAACGGCAGCGGCTGCTGTCCACCGCTGCCGGTGGACGCCCGCAGGTGCAGCACCGCAGCGGCCGGCCGCTGGACCTGAAGCTGCGCGGCGTGACCTACCGGATGCGGGTGGCCCGGGTCGGCGCGCACCGCTTCCGGGTCGGTGTCGAGGCCGGTGGTGACGTCCGCACCGCCGACGTCGAGCTGGACCGCTTCGACCGGCACACCGGCCAGATCGCCGTCAACGGCGCCCGGTTCCGCCTGCTCACCGACACCCACGGCCCGGTCCACCTGGTCGAGGTGGACGGCGTGACGCACCGGATCAGCCGTGACGAGGGCGGCGTGCTGCGTTCCCCCATGCCGGCGCTCGTGGTCGCCACGCCGCTCACCGTCGGCGCGGAGGTCGAGGCCGGCGCGCCGGTGCTGGTGCTGGAGGCGATGAAGATGGAGACGGTGCTGCGGGCGCCGTTCCGGGCCCGCCTCAAGGAGTCGTCGGTCGCGGTGGGCACCCAGGTGGAGGCCGGGGCGCCGCTGCTGCGCCTGGAGCCGGTGGCGGAGGAGGGCACCGAGGCGGCGGCCGGGCCGGCCGCATCGGCGGTCGAGCTGGACCTGCCCGCCGCGCCCGCCGACGTGCCCGCGCGGTCCCGCGCCGAGCGCGGCCAGGAGGACCTCTGCTCGCTGTTGCTCGGCTACGACGTGGACCCGCACGACGAGCGCCGGGTGCTCGACGACTACCTGGACGCGCGGCGGGCGGCCACCGAGGCCGGGCACCGGCCGCTGGCCGAGGAACTGGACCTGGTGAACGTCTTCGCCGACCTGGCCGAGCTGAGCCGTAACCGGCCCGGCGACGACGCGCCGGCCGGGCACGTGCACAGCGACCGCGAGTACTTCCACACCTACCTGCAGAGCCTCGACGTCGAGCGGGCCGGCTCCCCGGAGTCGTTCAAGGCCCGCCTGGCCAAGGCGCTCGCCCACTACGGCGTCACCGAACTGGACCGCTGCGCCGAGCTGGAGGCCGCGGTATTCCGGATCTTCCTGGCCCAGCAGCGGGCCGCCGCCGACGCCGCGGTGATCGCCGCGCTGCTGCGCTCCTGGCTGCGCGAGCCGCCGCCGGACGAGGCGCTGCGCGAGCCGGCCGGTCTGGCGCTGGAGCGGCTCGTCGCGGCCACCCAGGTCCGCTTCCCGGTGGTCGCCGACCTGGCCCGGGGCGTGGTGTTCGCCTGGTTCGCCCAGCCGCTGCTGCGCCGCAACCGGGCCCGCGTCTACGCCCAGGTCCGCACCCACCTGCGGCACCTCGACGCGCAGCCGGACGCGCCGGACCGCGCCGAGCGGATCGCCGAGATGGTCCGCAGCACCGAGCCGCTGGTCCGGCTGCTCGGCCAGCGCCTGGTCCGCAACGACGTGGACAACGCGGCCATGCTGGAGGTGCTGACCCGCCGGTACTACGGCAACAAGGCGCTCACCGAGGTCCGTACCCGCACCGCCGGTGGTTGCACGTTCGTGGTGGCCGGGCGGGACGGGTCGAGTGTGGTCTCGGCCGCCGTCCGCTTCGACGCGCTCGGCGACGCGCTGCGCGGCCTGGCCGAGGTGGCCCGGGACTGCGACGCCGTCGACGCGGACGTCTACCTGGCCTGGGAGAACCAGCCCGAGGACCTCGACGCCGCCGCAGCCGCGCTGCTGGACGTGGTGAACGCGCACCCGCTGCCGCAGCAGGTACGCCGCCTCACCACCACCGTGGCCGGGCGCGGCGGCGCGGTGATGCACCACCACGTCACGTTCCGGCCGGCCGCCGGCGGCGGGATGGCCGAGGAGCGGCTGATCCGCGGCCTGCACCCGTACATCGCGCAGCGGATGCAGCTGGAACGGCTGCGCGAGTTCGACCTGACCCGGCTGCCGTCGCTGGACGAGGAGGTCTACCTGTTCCAGGCGGTGGCCCGGCAGAACCCCTCCGACCAGCGGCTGGTCGCGTTCGCGCAGGTACGCGACCTGACCGGGCTGCGGGAGCAGGACGGCCGCCTGGTGGCGCTGCCGACCACCGAGGACACGGTGGCGGCCTGCATCGACTCGATCCGCCGGGCGCAGTCGCGGCGGCCGTCGAAGTCGCGGTTCCCGACCAACCGGATCGTCGTCTACGTGTGGCCGCCGAGCGAGCTGACCCGCCAGGAGATGGAGCTGATCGCCGGCCGGGTACGCCCGACGACTGTGGGCGCCGAGCTGGAGGAGATCCTGTTCATCGCCCGGCAGCGCGACCGGCGTACCGGCGAGCTGACCAAGGTCGGCGTGCGGATCACGTTCGACGTGACCGGGCACGCGCAGCTGACAGTGGGCGAGCCGCCGGCCGAGCCGGTCGAGCCGCTGGACGACTACCGGCTGAAGGTGCTGCGCGCGGCGGGCCGCAACACGGTCTACCCGTACGAGCTGACCGGCCTGCTGGGCGACTTCGCCGAGCACGACCTGGACGCGGACCACTCGCTGGTTCCGGTGGACCGGCCGAAGGGCCGCAACACCGCGGCGATCGTGGCCGGTGTGGTGACCACGCCGACGCCGCGGCACCCGCAGGGCGTGACCCGGGTGGTGCTGCTCG
This sequence comes from Micromonospora sp. WMMB482, assembly GCF_019038635.1. Taxonomy (NCBI): domain Bacteria; kingdom Bacillati; phylum Actinomycetota; class Actinomycetes; order Micromonosporales; family Micromonosporaceae; genus Micromonospora; species Micromonospora sp. WMMB482. Next base: position 6,076,135 of record NZ_JAHOPD010000020.1, read on the forward strand.
GCGACCCGACCAAGTCCCTCGGCGCGCTGTCCGAGCCGGAGTGCCGGCGGGTGATCGCCGCGCTGGACCTGGCGCAGCGGATGGGCGTGCCGCTGGAGTGGTACGCGTTGAGCGCCGGTGCCCGGATCTCGATGACCTCCGGCACGGAGAACATGGACTGGGTGGCCGCGGCACTCAAGCGCATCGTCGAGTTCACCCAGGACGGCGGTGAGATCAACATCGTGGTGGCGGGCATCAACGTCGGCGCCCAGCCGTACTGGAACGCCGAGGCGACGATGCTCATGCACACCAAGGGTGTGCTGGTCATGACGCCGGACTCGGCGATGGTGCTCACCGGCAAGCAGTCGCTCGACTTCTCCGGCGGCGTGTCCGCCGAGGACAACTTCGGCATCGGCGGCTACGACCGGGTGATGGGCCCGAACGGGCAGGCGCAGTACTGGGCGCCGGACCTGCCGGCCGCGCGGGACGTGCTGATGGCGCACTACGACCACACGTACGTCGCGCCGGGCGAGGACGCCCCGCGGCGGGCCGTCACAGTGGACCCGGTGGACCGGGACATCTGCGGCTACCCGCACGCGGTGGCCGGCAGCGACTTCGCCACGGTGGGCGAGATCTTCTCCGCCACCGCGAACCCGGACCGCAAGAAGCCGTTCGACATCCGTACCGTGATGCGGGCGCTCGCCGACCAGGACCACCCGGTGCTGGAGCGGTGGGCCGGCATGGCCGACGCGGAGACGGCCGTGGTGCAGGACGCGCACCTCGGCGGCATCCCGGTCTGCCTGCTCGGCATCGAGTCCCGCTCGGTGCCCCGGCACGGCTTTCCGCCCACCGACGGCCCGGACACGTACACCGCGGGCACGCTGTTCCCGCGGTCGTCGAAGAAGGCCGCGCGGGCGATCAACGCGGCCAGCGGCAACCGGCCGCTGGTCGTGCTGGCCAACCTCTCCGGCTTCGACGGCTCGCCCGAGTCGATGCGCAAGCTGCAACTGGAGTACGGCGCGGAGATCGGCCGGGCGATCGTCAACTTCCGCGGCCCGATCGTGTTCTGCGTGATCTCGCGCTACCACGGCGGCGCGTTCGTGGTGTTCTCCAAGGCACTCAACCCGGACATGACGGTGCTGGCGATCGAGGGGTCGTTCGCCTCGGTGCTCGGTGGCGCGCCCGCCGCCGCCGTGGTGTTCGCAGGCGAGGTCGCCGCCCGCACCGCAGCCGATCCCCGGGTACGCGACCTGGAGGCGAAGGTCGCCGCCGCAGCGGGCACCGAGCGGGCGACGCTGAGCGCCGAGCTGGACGAGCTGCGCGCGTCGGTGCGGGCGGAGAAGCTGGGCGAGGTGGCCGCCGAGTTCGACCGGGTGCACAGCATCCAGCGCGCGGTCGAGGTCGGTTCGGTCGACGCGGTGATCCGCGCCGCCGAGCTGCGTCCCCGCGTCATCGAGGCGATCGAGGCGCGCCTGGGCTGACACGGTGCACCGCCGGACGGGAACCGGTCACCGGCGCTGCGCGACTGCTGACGGCGGCTCGCCGCGGGCGGGTCACCGCCTGCGGCGGCGGCTCAGGCGGCGCAGCGGTCGCAGATGCCGAAGATCTCCAGGGTGTGCCCGACATCGGTGAACCCGTGCTGCGCGGCGACCTGGTCGGCCCACCGCTCCACGCCGGGGCCGGCCACCTCCACGGCCCGGCCGCAACGGCGGCAGACCAGGTGGTGGTGATGGCGGCTCTGGCTGCAGCGGCGGTAGAGGTGCTCGCCGCCGGGCAGCCGGGCCGAGTCGATCTCGCCGTTGTCGACGAGCATCTGGAGCGTCCGGTACACCGTGGTGAGGCCGACCTTCGCCTGCCGCTGGACGAGCATCTGGTGCAGCTGCTGCGCGCTGTGGAAGCCGTCCAGCTCCCGCAGCAGCGCCAGCACCTCGGCGCGCTGACGGGTGTTGCGGGTCGCCCCGGTCGTCGCCTGCGTCACCGTCGCCTCCCTCATCCGGGCGCCCGCCCGGCACCCTCGTCCGGCCGCGCCCCGGCGCGCCACGTGACACCCGGAACCATTATGCCTTCCGGGCGCACCGCCGATCCCGGGTCCGCGACGGTCCGCCGCCGGGTGTGACATGCCCGACCGCTCCGGCCGGAACTATCCGGCGTCCCGAGCCGACAAACGGTACGAACACCGGATCTTCGAGGGGACGACATCATGCCCAGCACCACCAGCCGCCGATTCCTGCGCCCGGCCGCCCTGATCGGCGCCGCCGTGCTCGCTGCGTCGGTCACCGCCTGCGGGTCCTCCGGCACGCCGTCCGCCGCCACGCCGACATCGGCCTCGGCCTCGGCGTCGGCGGACGCGGCGGCGGGCGTGCTCACCGTCCGCGACCCGTGGGTGAAGGCCGCCGACAAGGGCATGACCGCCGCGTTCGGCACGCTGGTCAACGACGGCGACGCCGACGTCACGATCACCAAGGCGGCCACCGAGGTCTCCCCGATGGAACTGCACGAGATGACCATGAAGGACGGCAAGATGGTCATGCAGGCCAAGGACGGCGGTATCGTGATCAAGGCGCGCTCCAGCACGACGCTGGAGCCCGGCGGCGACCACCTGATGCTGATGAACCTCGCCAAGCCGGTCAAGGCCGGCGACGAGCTGAGCTTCACGCTCACCTTCGCCGACGGCCGGACCCAGACGTTCACCGCGGTGGCGAAGCCGTTCACCGGCGCCCAGGAGTCCTACGCCCCCGGTCACGGTGACTCCCCGATGCCGGAGATGAGCATGAGCCCGGCGTCATGAGCGACCGTCCCGCCACCGCCCGCCGGGTGAGCCGGCGTGGCCTGCTCACCGGCGGCGCGATGGCCGCCGGGGGCGCGCTGGCCGGGGCGGGCGCCCTCGCCGCCGCCCGCCCCGGCGGCCCGGGGGTACGCCCCGCCGAACCGGTTCCGGTGGCGCAGGTGGGCAGCGCGGTCGAGCCGTTCCACGGCGCCCGGCAGTCAGGGGTCACCACCGACCCGCAGGCACACGCCGCGTTCGTCGCGTTCACACTGCGTCCCGGCACCGACCGGGCGGCGATCGGGCGGATGCTGCGGCTGCTCTCCGACGACGCGGCGCGGCTCACCCAGGGCCGCCCGGCGCTGGCCGACACCGAGCCGGAGCTGAGCGTGCTGCCCGCCCGGCTGACGGTCACGTTCGGTTTCGGTCCCGGGCTCTACGCCGCCGCCGGGCTCGACGACCGCCGGCCGGCCTCGGTGGCCGAGCTGCCCGCGTTCGGCATCGACCGGCTGCAACCCCGCTGGTCCGGCGGGGACCTGCTGCTCCAGATCTGCGCCGACGATCCGCTCACCGTCGCCCACGCCCAGCGGGTCCTGGTCAAGGACAGCCGTCCGTTCGCCGTCGTCCGCTGGGTCCAGCAGGGCTTCCGGCGGGCGGCCGGAGCCGAGCCGGGACATACTCAGCGCAACCTGTTCGGGCAGCTCGACGGCACCGCCAACCCGAAGCCCGGCACGCCGGCGGACACCGCGGTGTGGGTGACCGACGGACCTGACTGGCTGCGGGACTCGACCACGCTCGTGGTACGGCGGATCAGCATGAACCTGGAGACCTGGGATCTGCTCGGCCGCACCGACCGGGAACTCGCCGTCGGGCGGCGCCTCGACACCGGCGCACCGCTGACCGGCCGGGCCGAACACGACGAGCCGGACTTCGCCGCCCTCGGCCCGGACGGGCTCACCGTCATACCCGACTTCTCCCACCTGACCCGCGCCCGCGTCACCGACGACCGGCAGAAGATCCTGCGCCGGCCCTACAACTACGACGGCGTGCCCACCCCGGAGGGCGACGCGGACAGCGGGCTCGTCTTCGCCTCGTACCAGGCCGACATCGCCGGCCAGTACCTGCCCATCCAACGCCGGCTCGCCGAGCGCGACCTACTGAACGAGTGGACCACCCCGATCGGCTCCGCCGTGTTCGCCGTACCGCCCGGCTGCCCCGAGGGCGGCTGGATCGGCCGGCAACTGCTCGGCTGACCACCACAGGAAGGCGCGTCATGCGTACCCGTTCCGTCACCGCGCTGCTCGCCGCGGTCTTCACCGCCCTGCTGCTGGTCCCGGCCACGCCCGCGGCGGCGCACAACTCCCTCCAGGAGGCCACGCCGGCACGCGACGCCCGGCTCACCGCCGCGCCCACGCAGGTCACGCTGCGGTTCCTGCAACGGCTGAACCCCTCCTACACCACCATCACGGTCAGCGACGCCGGTCAGCGCAAGGTGCCCACCTCCGCACCGGCTGTGGACGGCGCCACCGGCACGGTGACGATCGACGAGCCGCTGGGCAACGGCACCTACACCGTCGCGTACCGGGTGGTCTCCCGCGACGGCCACCCGGTCCAGGGGTCGTACCGCTTCACCGTCGCCGACCCGGCCGCGCCCGTGCCGTCGGCTCCCGACTCACCGTCGGCTCCCGCGCCGGCGGCCGCTGCCGCGTCGACCGACGCGGACGCTGCGGGCGAGCCGGACGCCTCCGGTCCGCGGTCCGGCGACGACGGCCCGCCGGTGGCGCTGCTTGCCGGTGGGGCGGTCGCCGGTCTGGTCGTGGTCGCCGGGATCGTGCTGCTGGTCGCGCGGCGTGCGCGCGCTCGTCGCGCGGACCACTGACGACCGGACCTCGCGTCGCGGGATCGGGCCACGGATGGGCGGACCCGCCCGTCTCGCAGCGGGTGAGCGAGTGCCGGCCCTTCAGCGGGCCGACGAGGGTGAGCGGCCGCGACCGCCTCAGCGGGCGGGCGGCGGGCCGACGCTGCGGCGCGGAACAAGGGTCGGCGCGATCGTCTGCCGCAGCGGCCCGGCGGTCTGCGACTCGATCTGCGCCAGCAGCAGGTCGAGGCTCGCCGCGGCGACCGCGCCGAAGTCCGGCCGGACGGTGGTCAGCGGCGGGATGAAGTACGCCGCCTCGGGCACGTCGTCGAACCCGACCACGCTGATGTCGTCGGGGACGCGACGGCCGTGCTCGTGCAGCGCCCGCAGCACGCCCAGCGCCAGGTGGTCGTTGGCGGTGAACACGGCGGTCACCTCCGGCATCCGGGCCAGCATCTGCCCGCACCGGTAGCCCGCCGCCGCCGACCAGTCCGCCGGGACCAGCGGCGGGATCTCGGCGCCCGCCTGCCGCAGCGCCTCGCGCCACCCCTCGATCCGGCCGGCGCTGTCGAACCAGTCCGACGGGCCGGACACGTGCCACACCGTGCGGTGCCCGGCGGCGAGGAGGTGCTCGGTGGCGGCCCGGGCACCGGCGACCTGGTCGACCGTCACCAGCGGGATCGGCCGCCGCGGATCGCCGTCGACCGTCACGAGCGGCACGTCCTGGGGCAGCCGTTCCAGCGCCTCCCCGGCGGACTCGACCGGCGCGATCACCACGATGCCGGCGACCCGGTGTGCCAGGTGCCGTTCCACGGCGGCCGAGATGGAGCGGTGGTCGAGGTCGCGGACACTGCCGACGCTCACCGCGAAACCCGCCTCGGCGGCGGTCTGCTCCAGCGCCGCGAGCAGCGACGCCGGGCCGTAGAGCGTGGTGTTCTGCGCGACCACGCCGATCACCTGGGACCGGCCGGTCACCAGCGCGCGGGCCGCGCGGTTGGGCCGGTAGCCGAGTTCGGTGATGGCGGCCTGCACCCGCAGCCGGGTCTGCTCACGCACGTTGGGATGCCCGTTGAGCACCCGGGAGACCGTCTGGTGCGACACCCCGGCGAGGCGGGCCACGTCCGTCATCGCAGGACCGCGCACGGCCACCTCACTTTCGCCACTGCCCGCGGCCGCACCCGGTCGATCTCGACCGGACCGGCCCGGGTGGCGACAGTGTACGCCAGCGGTCCCACGGGTATCGGCACCGTCGATCACCGTTCCCACCGCGGTGCGGCGATATCGCGGAGTCGGCCTGGCGGCTCATTCCCTTCCGTTACGCAGCGGCGTGAACAGGCAGCTCGGAAGCGGTGGAATCGAGCCCGGGGTGCGGCATTTCCGGCGATTGCCGGTGCCCCACCCCGGGCGTCGAAGATGTGTCAACGGCCGCGAATGGTGACCGTTGTCACGGTGTCGTCAACGAGAACTGCCGCACCGTCACCGCGCCACCGAGCGATTGGGTGGCGTAGTTGAAGAAGCCGAACCGGTACCCCATGAAGAACTGCCACGCGTTGTTGAGCGTCAGCGCGTTCCCGAGCGGTACGAAGTTCAACCCGTCGGTGCTGTAGGAGAACCGTGCCTGCCGTCCCGAGCCGGGCCGGATGTCGGCGTTGGCCCGCAGCCAGATCCGCCCGCCGGACACCGCCGCGCTCGCGATCTCCGTTCCGGTGCTGGTGGTGTTCCAGTTGTTCGACCCCATGGTCAGGCCGTTCGTCATCACCACCCGGGTCGCGCCGTTGTCGCGCCGTACGCCGATCCAGGCCGAACTGTCCCGCAGCATCGCCAGGCCGGCCCGGTCGCCGTCGCGCATGCCCGAGTAGTCCAGCTCGATCGTGCCGGTCGACGTGGGGCCCTGGATACGGTGGGTGAGCGTGTTACGGGCCCGGTAGAGGTCGTTCGTGACGCTCGCGGTCTGCAACCGCAGGCCGTTGTTCACCGACCACCTGCTGTTGTCCGGGTTGTGGTTCCATTCGTACTGCACACCGAGCGTGGTGCCGGAGAACGTGTCGGTGCCGGTGAGCGGCTTGACCGGGCGGGTCGGCAGCGGGTTCGGGTAGCTCGCGCCCCAGGCGCCGTTGACGGTCTGCACCTGCGGCCAGCCGTCGGAGGTCCAGGTGATCGGCGCCAGCGTCGGCATCCGCCCGCCCGGGTACGCGTCGGTGAAGGCCATGTAGTACCAGGCGCCGGTCTGCGTCTGCACCAGCCCGCCCTGGTGCGGCACGCCGCCGCCGGGGATCGGGCCGGGCAGGTTGAGCAGCACCTGCCGCTGCTCGTACGGGCCGAACGGGCCGTTGGTGGACTTCAGCACGTACTGGCCGTTGGCCGGCCGGGTCAACCAGATGTAGTACGCGCCGTTGCGCTTGTAGAAGCGCGCACCCTCCAGCGTGCCGATGCTCGACGGCGTCTGATAGACCTGCTGGGCCCGGACCTGGCTGCGCCCGTCGGCGGACAGCTGGGCCACGCTGATCGTGCCGTTGCCGTACGCGACGTACATGGTGTCGTTGTCGTCGATCAGCATGCCGGCGTCGTAGTAGCAGTTGGGGATGGTGGCGTGCCGGGTCCACGCGCCGTCGACCGCGCCGGCGGTGTAGATGTGGGTCTGCGCGAAGTCGATGCAGCCGGCCCAGTAGAACGTGCGGTTGCTCGGCCGGTAGTTCAGCGTCGACGCCCAGATGCCGTCCACGTACGCGTGCTCGCCGGCGCTGAGGTCGTACTTCGAGCCGAAGTCCAGCCGGGGCACCGAGTGCCCGGCGAACTCCCAGTTCACCAGGTCCCAGGAGCGCAGCACCGGCGCGCCGGGCGAGTAGTGCATGGTGGAGGCGGACATGTAGTAGACGTCGCCGACCCGGATGATGTCGACGTCGGCGAAGTCCTGCCAGACGGCCGGGTTGGTGAAGCTGCCGCCCGGGGTGCCGGGGCTGCCGCCGACGCGGACCAACTGCCACTGCTGGTTCGCGCCGTTCCAGTCGTCGTACTGGACGATGTTGCCCCCGTCGGCGGTGGACGCGTTCTGCACCTCCATCACCTTGTTCGAGTTCCGGTTGATCAGCCGGACGTACCCGCCGTCGGAGTCGGCCAGCCGGAACTGCTGGTTGGCGCCGCCGTGGTCGGGCCACTGGACCACCGCCGCGCCGTTGGCGGTGGAGGCGCCGGTCACGTCCAGCACCTTGCCGGAGTGCCGGGACCGCAGCCGGTAGTAGCCACCGCCGGAGTCCACGAACTGCCACTGCTGCCAGGCGCCGTCGTTGCGCGTCCACTGGGTGATCCGCGCGCCGTCGTTCGTCGCCTGGTTGTACAGGTCCAGCGCCTTGCCGCTGTTGCGGTTCACCAGCACGTAGTACGCGCCGGTGTCCACCGTGGCAGCCGATACCGGCGCGGGCACGGCGCCCACCACCACGCCGCCGACAAGCAGCGCCACCACCCCGGCCAGCAGCCGGGACAGGCGTCCACGGGACAGTCGAGCCGTCACCACGATCCTCCTTCGTCGACCGGAGCCCGGGCACGGCAGTACGCGCCGACGACGGCGTTATCGCTAACAGCGATGCCCACCCAGGCGGGAGTCGGATCCCTGGCAACTGCGGCGCAGATCGCGCCCGGAACGGCCCGCGAGCGGTGCCGGTGACCCTATCCATCGACTGTGAGCGATAACATGCCGTTCGTCAAGGCGTGACACGGGCCGCGCCGCGCGGGCCGGCGCGGGCGGCCCGCGGCGGCTCAGAAACCCCGGGCGAGCCGGTAGTACGCCTGATTCCAGCGCAGCTCGTCGGCGAAGCGGTGCGGCCGCGTCTCGGCGTCGATGACCACCAGCTCGGTCCGGGCCATCGCGGCCAGGTCGCGCAGCTCCTCCACGCCGACGGCCTGGGAGAGGACGGTGTGGTGCGGCGCGCCCGCGGTGATCCACGCCTCCGCCGAGCCGGACAGGTCGGGCTGCGGGCGCCAGACCGCGCGCGCCACCGGGAGGCGGCGCAGCGGGTGCGGCGGCGGCACCACGTCCACCGCGTTGGCGACCAGCCGGAACCGCTCCCCCATGTCCGCCATGCCCAGCACGACCGCCGGGCCGGGCGCGGCGTCGAAGACCAGGCGTACCGGGTCCTCCCGCCCGCCGATGCTCAGCGGGTGCACCTCCGCGCTGGGTACGTCGGCGGCGATGCTCGGGCACACCTCCAGCATGTGCGCGCCGAGGATCAGCTCCTGACCGAACGTCAGGTCGTAGGTGTAGTCCTCCATGAAGGAGGTGCCGCCGGGCACGCCGACGGCCATCGCCTTGAGCGTGTGCACCAGCACCGAGGTCTTCCAGTCCCCCTCGCCGCCGAAGCCGTAGCCGTCGGCCATCAGGCGCTGCACCGCGATCCCGGGGAGCTGGCGCAGCCCGCCGAGGTCCTCGAAGTTCGTGGTGAACGCCCGGAAACCACCGGCGTCGAGGAACGCGCGCAGGCCCAGCTCCTGGCGCGCCGCGTACCGCAGCGAGTCGTGCCGGTCCCCGCCGGGCCGCAGCTCGGACGCGACGCGGTAGGTGTCGTCGTACTCCTTGACCAGGTCGTCGACCTGCGCCTCGGGCACCTCGTCGACGGCGGCGACCAGGTCGTTGACGCCGTAGGTGTTGACCGAGACGCCGAAGCGGAGTTCCGCCTCGACCTTGTCCCCCTCGGTGACCGCGACGTCGCGCATGTTGTCGCCGAAGCGGGCCAGCCGCAGCGTCCGCACCGCCGACCAGCCGATCGCGGCCCGGGCCCAGGCCGCGACGCGCCCGACGACCCGGGGATCGGTGACGTGGCCGGCGACGGTCTTGCGGGCCACGCCGAGCCGGGTCTGGATGAACCCGAACTCCCGGTCGCCGTGCGCGGCCTGGTTGAGGTTCATGAAGTCCATGTCGATGTCGTCCCACGGCAGCGCCACGTTGGCCTGCGTGTGCAGGTGCAGCAGCGGCGTGCGCAGCGCGTCCAGCCCGGAGATCCACATCTTGGCCGGGGAGAACGTGTGCATCCAGGCGATCACCCCGACCGCGCCCTGCACGGCCGCGTCCCGGCACGCCGCCAGGATGTCCGCGCTGGAGGTGAGGACCGGCTTCCAGACCACGCGTACGGGGATGTCCGGCGACTCGTCCAGGCGCGCGGCGATCTGCCGGGACTGCTCGGCGACCTGCCGCAGGGTGTCCTCGCCGTAGAGGCCCTGGCTGCCGGTGAGGAACCAGACCTCGGGCTGGGGGTGAGTTGCCATGTTGTTGCCTTCCGCGCTAGGAACCGTCACTTGAACCGGATGCCGATGAGGCGCTGGAGGAGGATGAACGCGAACAGCAGGCCGCCGATCACGATCTTGGTCCACCAGGAGTTGAGGCTGCCGTCGAACGTGATCAGGGTCTGGATCACGCCCAGCACCAGCACGCCCAGCACGGTGCCGAAGACGTACCCGGAGCCGCCGGTGAGCACGGTGCCGCCGATCACCACGGCGGCGATCACGTCCAGCTCCATCCCGACGGCGATCAGCGGCGCGCCGGAGAGCGTGTAGAACGACAGCAGGATGCCGCCGATCGCCGAGCAGAGTCCGCTGATCGTGTAGACGGCGATCCGGGTCCGCGCCACCGGCAGGCCCATCAGCAGCGCCGACTGCGCGTTGCCGCCGACCGCGTACACGTTGCGGCCGAACCGGGTGTACGCCAGCACGTACGCCGCGATCAGCACCACCGCGAACGCGATCAGCACGCTGATCGACACGAAGTTGCCGGCCGGATCGCCGATGCGCTGCTGCGACATCGAGGTCCAGAAGCCGTCGGTGATGGAGATGGAGGCGTCGCTGATGAACGTGCACATGCCCCGGGCGAAGAACATCCCGGCGAGTGTGACGATGAACGGCTGGATCTCGAAGAAATGGATCGCGCAGCCCATCAGGAAACCGAGCGTCGGGCCGATCAGCAGCGCGATCACCAGCACCAGGGCCGCGGGCAGGCCGTCGCGCAGCAGCGCGGCCGACACCATCGCGGTCATCGCCACCACCGAGCCGACGGACAGGTCGATGCCGCCGGTGAGGATCACGAAGGTCATGCCCACCGCGACGACGAGCAGGAAGCCGTTGTCGATGAAGACGTTGAAGACGACCTGGACGTTGGAGAAGGCGCGGTACTGGGACACGCCGATGCCGTACATGACCAGCAGCAGGGCCAGCGTGGCCAGCACCGGGACGTGCCGGCGGGGCAGGCTGGGCCGCCAGGACCGGCCGGTGGTCAACGACGTGCTGCTCATGCCGGCACCGGCTCCTTCTCCCGCTGCGGTGCCGCCGGGCCGGGTTCGGCCCCGCGCCGTCGCCGGCGCAACCGGGCACGGAACGCCGGGGCCTGCACGAGGCAGACGGCGATGACGACGACCGCCTTGAACAGCAGCGACGTCTGCGGCGAGATGTTCATGGCGTACACGGTGGTGGTCAGGGTCTGGATGATCAGCGCGCCGAGGACGGTGCCGCCGAGGGAGAACCGGCCGCCGGCCAGTGAGGTGCCGCCGATGACGACCGCCAGGATCGCGTCGAGTTCGATCCACAGGCCGGCGGCGTTGCCGTCGGCGCTGGAGACGTTCGCGGTGACCATGAAACCGGCGAGCGCGGCGCAGACGGCGCTGATCACGTAGACGAGGAAGACGATGCGCCGCGACCGGATGCCGGCGAGCCGGCTGGCCTCGGCGTTGCCGCCGACCGACTCGACGATCAGCCCGAGCGCGGTGCGGCGGGTGAACGCGGCCACGAGCAGCGCCGCGGCGAGCGCGATCAGGATGGCCAGCGGCAGCGTCAGGAAGTGCCCGAGCCCGATCGCCCGGTACGGACCGGAGTTGATCGTGATGATCTGGCCCTCGGTGACGAGCTGGGCGATGCCTCGCCCGGCCACCATGAGGATCAGCGTGGCGATGATCGGCTGGATGCCGATGACCGCCACGAGTATCCCGTTCCAGGCGCCGAGCACGAGCGCGGCGCCGAAGGCCAGGGCCAGCGCGGTGGCCACCGTGGCCGGGCTGTTCTGGTCGGCCGCCCCGCTGATGTGCAGGCAGGCGATCGCGCCACTGATCGCGCAGAGCGAGCCGACCGACAGGTCGATGCCCCCGGTGGCGATGACGAGCGTCATCCCGAGCGCGACCAGGATCAGCGGGGCGCTCAGCCGGAGGATGTCGATCGGCGTGCCGTACAGGTGGCCGTTCTTGACCTCGACGGCGAGGAAGCCGGGACGGTAGACGGTGTTCGCGGCGATCATGATCACGAGCACGAGCGCCGGCCAGAACAGGCGGTGGCCGGTCAGCGGGCGGAGGCGGTCGGCGACGGCGGTCATCGGGTCACCTCCTCCCGGGGCGTGCCACTGGCGATGGTGCGCATGACGCGGTCGGCGTCGAGCGTGTCGTCGTTGTCGAGCTGGGCGACCATCTCCCGGTCGCGCATGACCGTGACCCGGTGGCTCAGGCGCAGCACCTCCTCCAGCTCGGCGGAGATGAACAGCACCGCCATCCCGCCGTCGGAGAGCTGCACCACCAGCTTCTGGATCTCGGCCTTGGCGCCGACGTCGATGCCGCGGGTCGGCTCGTCCAGGATGAGCAGGCGCGGCTCGGTGATCAGCCAGCGGGCCAGCAGGACCTTCTGCTGGTTGCCGCCGGACAGGTTGCGCACCGGCAGCTCCGGGTTGGCCGGGCGGATGCTCAGCGCCTCCACGTACCTGCGGACCAGCTCGTCCTGGCGGCGGCGCGGAATCGGGCGCAGCCAACCGCGCGCCGCCTGCATCGCCAGGATCATGTTCTCCCGGACCGACAGCTCCGGGACGATGCCCTCGGCCCGGCGGTTCTCCGAACAGAACCCGACGCCCTGGGCGATGGCCTGGATCGGGTTGCGCACCGCCGCCCGGCCGCCGTCGAGCCGGACCTGGCCGTGGTCGGCCCGGTCCGCGCCGAAGATCAGGCGAGCCACCTCGGTCCGGCCGGAACCGAGCAGGCCGGCCAGGCCGACCACCTCACCGGCGTGGATACGGAGGCTGAACGGGGCGACCGCGCCGCGCCGGCCCACCTCGGCGGCGTCCACCAGCGGAGCCTCGCCACCGGCGTCGACGGTGGCGCGCTTCTGCTGCCCGTCCAGCCGCTCCAGTACGTCCAGCTCCTGGCCGATCATCTTCTCGACCAGGCTGAACTGCGGCAGCTCCTCGGTGCGGTACTCCCCCACGAGCCGGCCGTTGCGCAGCACCGTGATCCGGTCGGCGATGCCGTAGACCTGGTCGAGGAAGTGGGTGACGAACAGGATCGCGATCCCCTCGTCACGTAGTTGCCGCATGATCCGGAACAACTGCGCGACCTCACCGGCGTCCAGGCTGGACGTCGGCTCGTCGAGGATCAGCACCCGGGCCTGCACGTCGATCGCACGGGCGATGGCGACCATCTGCTGCACCGCGAGCGAGTACGAGCCCAGCGGCGCGGAGACGTCGAGGTCGAGGTCGAGCCGGGCCAGCAGGTCGCGCGCCCGGCGGCGCATCTCGCCCCAGCGCACCGCGCCGAGCCGGCGGGGCTCCCGGCCGATGAAGACGTTCTCCGCCACCGACAGGTTGGTGCAGAGGTTGACCTCCTGGTAGACGGTGCTGACACCGGCCGCGGCGGCCTGCATCGGACCGGTGAACGAGACCTGCTCGCCGCCGAGCGTGACGACGCCCGCGTCGGTCCCGTAGACGCCGGTCAACACCTTGATCAGGGTGGACTTGCCGGCGCCGTTCTCGCCCATCAGGGCGTGGACCTCGCCCGGGAACAGCCGGAAGTCGACGTCGTGCAGTGCGCGTACCCCGGGGAAGGTCTTGCTGATGCCGGCCATGGTCAGGACCGGACGGTTACCCGTCATCCCATCGGACCTCTTCTAGACGGTGGTGGCCCGGGGGCCGCCGTCTCGCGACGGCGACCCCCGGGGTGGGTCAGTACTTGCGGTTGGGCAGTGCCTCCTTGGCCTGCTCCTGGGTGAACGTGGTCTCCTCGGTCTCGATCCGGGCGGGCACCTCCTCGCCGGCCTCGACCTTCTTGACCAGGTCCATCAGCTGCGGACCGAGGAGCGGGCTGCACTCGGCGATGAAGTTGAACTTGCCGTCCGCGAGGGCCTGCATGCCGTCCTTCACCGCGTCGACGGTGATGATGGTGATGTCCTTGCCGGGCACCTTGCCCGCCGCGGTGATCGCCTCGAGCGCACCCAGGCCCATGTCGTCGTTGTGCGCGAACAACACGTCGATCTTCGGGTTGGCCTTGAGGAACTGCTCCATCACCTGCTTGCCGCCGGCGCGGGTGAAGTCACCGGACTGGGAGGCGACGATCTTCAGGTTGGGGTTGGCGGCGATGGCCTCGGCGAAGCCCTTCTTCCGGTCGTTGGCCGGTGCCGAGCCGGTCGTGCCCTGCAGCTCCACGATGTTGACCGGGCCGGACGCCGCCTTCTTCTGCTCCACCAGCCACTCGCCGGCGAGACGGCCCTCCTTGACGAAGTCCGAGCCGAGGAACGTCTTGTAGAGCGACTTGTCGGCCGAGTCGACGGCGCGGTCGGTCAGGATCACCGGGATCTTCGCGTCCTTGGCCTCCTTGAGCACGGTGTCCCAGCCGGACTCCACCACCGGCGAGAAGGCGATCACGTCGACCTTCTGCTGGATGAAGTTGCGGATCGCCTTGATCTGGTTCTCCTGCTTCTGCTGGGCGTCGTCGAACTTCAGCTCGATGCCCGCCTCGGCCGCCGCCTCCTTGATCGAGGTGGTGTTGGCGGTGCGCCAGCCACTCTCGGCGCCCACCTGGGAGAAGCCCAGGACGATCTTGTCGTTGCCGTCGCCGGAACCGCCGCCGGTGTCGCTGTTGCCGCACGCGGCCATGCTCGCGGCGAGCAGCACGCCGGCGAAGGCCGCTATGACCGTGCGTGCCGTGCTCCTGCTTCTCATCGATTCTCCTCCGGGGTTGGATGTTCCGGGCGCGCGACCGGTGGAGACCGGAGCGGCCCGGGTGTGGTGGTGGGGGGTGTGCGCGGCGCTGTCCGGGGTCAGTGCGCCGGCGGGCGTTGGCCGTACACGTTCTGGTAGCGGTCGTGGAGCGAGTCGATGTCGGCCGGCGCGATCGGCAGCGGCTGCCCGAGCGCGCGGGCCAGGTGTGCGGTGCGGGCCACGTCCTCGCACATCACCGCGGCCTTGACCGCCGCCCGGGCGTCGCGGCCGATGGTGAAGACGCCGTGGTTGCGCATGAGCACCGCGGGTGAGCGGTGCCCGGACAGCGTGCTGACGATGCCCTTGCCGATGTCGTCGCCGCCGATCAGCGCGAACGGCCCGATCGGGATCTCCCCACCGAACTCGTCGGCCTGCGCGGTCAGCCAGCACGGGATCGCCTCGCCGCGGGCCGCCCAGGCGGTGGCGTACCCGCTGTGCGTGTGCACGACGCCGCCGACCTCGGGCATGGCGCGGTAGACGTAGGCGTGCGCGGCGGTGTCGCTGGACGGGGCGCCGTCGCCGTCGACGACGGTGCCGTTGAGGTCGCAGACCACCATGGCCCCGGCGGTCAGGTCGTCGTAGTCGACACCGCTGGGCTTGATGACCATCAGGTCCTGGCCGGGTACGCGGGCCGACACGTTGCCGGCGGTCCAGGCCACCAGGTCGTAGCGGGTCAGTTCGCGGTGCAGGCGGGCCACTGTCTCGCGCAACGCGGTGACCTGGCTGTTCATCCGACCACCTCCAGGGTCGCGGCGGCGCGGTCCGCGGCGGCGTCGACTGCCGCGTTGCGGATCGCCCGCAGGCGGAGCATGACGTCGTTCGCACCGCGGCCGAAGTGGTCGTGCAAGGCGCGGTACTCGGCGTACAGGGCGTCGTAGGCCCGCACGTTCTCCGGTACGGGCCGGTAGACAGCCTCGTCGATGCGCCCCATCGCGGCGGACGCCTCGTGGATCGTCGGGTACGCCCCGGCGGCCACCGCCGCGTGGATGGCGGAGCCGAGCGCCGGGCCCTGCGCGGAGCCGATGATGCTCAGCGGCCGGTTCGTGACGTCGGCGTAGATCTGCATGAGCAGCCGGTTGGAGGTGAGCCCGCCGGCCACCACCAGGTCGTCGACCGGCACACCGGCCTGCGCGAAGGCCTCGACGATCATCCGGGTGCCGTACGCGGTGGCCTCCAGTAGCGCCCGGTAGACGTCCGGCGGCCGGGTGGCGAGCGTCAGCCCGACGACCATCCCGCTCAGATCGTGGTTGACCAGCAGGGATCGGTTGCCGTTCCACCAGTCCAGCGCCACCAGCCCGTGCGCGCCGACCGGCTGTGCGGCGGCGGCCTCGGTCAGCCGCTCGTGCGAGTCGAAACCGGCCGGGGCGGCGTGGCGGACGAACCAGCCGAAGATGTCCCCCACGCCGCTCTGCCCGGCCTCGAAGCCCCAGGCGCCGGGGCTGATGCCGCCGTCGACCACGCCGCACATGCCCGGCACCTCGGCCAGGTGGGTGCCGTTGAGCACGTGGCAGGTGGAGGTGCCCATGATCGCGACCAGCCGGCCGGGCCGCAGCGCCTGCGCCGCGGCGGCGGTGACGTGCGCGTCGACGTTGCCGGCCGCGACCGCGATGCCCTCGGGCAGCCCGGTCCAGGCGGCGGCGCGGGCGCTGAGCGAGCCGGCCCGCGCGCCCAGCGGCAGCAGCGGACCGTCCAGCTTGGTCACGAAACCGGCGAAACCGGGGTCGAGCGCGGCCAGGTAGTCCGCCGACGGATAGCGGCCGTCCTGCCGGACACCCTTGTAGCCGGCGGTGCAGACGTTGCGCGTCTCGGCGCCACAGAGCTGCCAGACGATCCAGTCGGCGGCCTCGATGAAGCGCTCGGCCCGCCGGTAGACCTCCGGATCCTCCTCCAGGATCTGCAGGCCCTTGGCGAACTGCCACTCCGCGGAGATCTTGCCGCCATAGCGGCCGAGCCACGGCTCGCCGCGTTCGGCGGCCAGCGCGTTGATCCGGTCGGCGTGCGGCTGCGCGGCGTGGTGCTTCCACAGCTTCACCCAGGCGTGCGGCCGGTCCCGCAGATCCGGGATCTCGCACAGCGGCGTGCCGTCGGCGAGCGTCGGGAGCACGGTGCAGGCGGTGAAGTCGATGCCGATGCCCACCACCCGGGACGGATGCACGCCCGCTTCGGCGAGCGCCGCCGGCACCGCGTGGCGCAGCACGTCACGGTAGTCGTCGGGGTCCTGCAGGGCCCAGTCCGGGGGCAGCACCGGGCCGCCGTCGGGAAGGGCGGTCTCGATGACCCCGCGCCGGTACTCGTGCACCGCCGTACCGAGTTCGGCGCCGTCACGGACCCGGACCACCAGCGCCCGCCCGGACAGCGTGCCGAAGTCGACCCCGATCACGTACCGGTCGGACGCTTCCACTTCGCTCATTTGCACCTCCGCCGTGTCACGGAGCTAGTGTTAGCGCTCACATATACATCCGTCAAGACACCTCCGAGCAACAGCTGCGTAACGAGGATCGCCCCCTCCCGACCCGCTCCCACCCAGCGGCGCGGACCGGCACGGCGGCCGCCGGAAGAGATCCACGCGGGCACACCGCGCGGCCGGGCGAGGAGACCGGGCAGGCGGTGTGTTAACGACAACAATCAATGCCTCCATCGCCCGACAGGCGGGCGAGATCGACGCGGCACGCCGACGGGCTCGGAGGGCGTACTCCAGGCTCGTAGATGACTGCTCAGCGGCACTTTTACTGATCTCGGCATCCAGCCGGAGGGGTGTCGACCGAGCCGGCTCAGCAGTCCTAACTATTTACAGAGCTTGATGTCAGCGATAACATTTCTGCCATCCCTGCTTCGTGGCGCCGCCGTCCGGGAAACCCCGGCGCCACAGCCGGGCGGCGACGCGGACGGCGACCCCGTCGCCCGCCGGACCCACCACCCACGAGCGCCCGCCGGTGTCCGGCCGGCCCCTCTCCACTGCCGTGCCGCCCACGTCCCCGTGCAACCACGGGCGGCGCCGCGCGATCGGCGGGCCGCTCCCCACGGACGCCGGCACGGCCGGCGCCCGGCGACCGAGGAGGATCAGTGCGCAGATGGACCCGACGGACGCTCGCCGTCCTGGGCGTCGCGGCGGTGGCGCTCGCCGCCACAGTCACCGACCAGGCCGTGGCCCCGCGCCCCGCCCGGGCGCTGGACAACGGCGTCGCCCGTACGCCGCCGATGGGGTGGAACACCTGGAACACCTTCGGCTGCAACATCAACGAGACCCTCATCCGCCAGACCGCAGACGCGATCGTCAGCAACGGACTGCGCGACCTCGGATACAAGTACGTCGTCGTGGACGACTGCTGGTTCAACCCGAACCGGGACGCGCAGGGCAACCTCCAGGCACACCCGCAACGGTTCCCCAGCGGGATGAAGGCGCTCGGTGACTACCTGCACGCCCGGGGCCTGCTGTTCGGCATCTACCAGGTGCCGCTGGACAAGACCTGCGCCCAGGTCGGCGGCGCGTTCCCCGGCGCCACCGGCAGCCTCAACCACGAGTACCAGGACGCGCGGCAGTTCGCCGCCTGGGGCGTGGACTACCTCAAGTACGACTGGTGCTCCGGCACCGGGACCATCAACGACCAGGTGGCGCGGTTCGGCATCATGCGCGACGCGCTGGCCTCCACCGGCCGGCCGATCGTCTACAGCATCAACCCCAACAGCTACCACGCGAAGACCGGGCCGCAGCGCAACTGGAGCGACGTGGCGAACCTGTGGCGGACCACCGAGGACATCACCAACGCGTGGAACACCGGCCAGACCAACGGCTACCCGATGGGCATCCAGAACATCGTCGACGTCACGGTGCCGCTGGCCGGGTACGCCGCGCCCGGCGGGTTCAACGACCCGGACATGCTCGAAGTCGGCAACGGTGGCATGAACGACACCGAGATGCGCAGCCACTTCGCGCTCTGGTCGATGCTCGCCGCGCCGCTGATGATGGGCAACGACGTACGCTCGGCCAACGCGGCCACGCTGGCGATCCTGCGCAACGCCAACCTGGTCGCGATCAACCAGGACACGCTCGGCCGCCAGGCGGTCCAGGTCTCCTTCGACGGCACCCGGCGTGTGCTGGCCAAGCCGCTGGCAAACGGCGACGTGGCGGTGGCCCTGTTCAACCAGGGCGGCTCGACCACGACCGTCTCCACCACGGCGGCGGCGATCGGCAAGAGCGGCAGCTCGTTCACGTTGCGCGACGCGTGGACCAACGCCACCTCCGGCAGCACCGGCGCGATCTCCGCCAGCATCCCCGCGCACGGCACAGTGGTCTACCGGGTCAGCGGCGGCGGGACCACCACCCCGCCGCCGGTCCCGGCCACGTTCCGGCTGCGCAGCGAGTCGTCCGGCCGGTGCCTCGACGTCGACAACGCCGGCACCGCGAACGGCACCGGAACCCTGATCTGGGACTGCCACAACAACGCCAACCAGCGGTTCACCGCCAACGGGCAGACATTGCAGGTGCTGGGCAAGTGCCTCGACGTGCCGACCAACGCGACGGCCGGCACGCGGGTGCAGATCTGGGACTGCAACGGCGGCACCAACCAGCAGTGGACGATCAACGGCAACGGCACGGTGAGCAACGGGCGCTTCCCGTCCCTGTGCCTCGACGTCGACAACGCGGGCACCGCCAACGGCACCCGGGTGATCGTCTGGACCTGCCACGGCAACGCCAACCAACGGTGGAGCCGGGTGTGAGCGGCTACCGCCGGTGAACGGCGGCCGGCCGGACGAAGGGGCGAGCGTCCGGCCGGCCGTCACCGGGCGCCGGCGGCCCGGCGTTTGTTCCAGATGTCGAACGCCACCGCGACGAGCAGCACCAGACCCTTCACCACCGACTGGACGGACTGGTCGACGCCCATGAGCTGCATCCCGTTGCTCATCACCGCCATGATCAGGCCACCCACCATGGCGCCGACCACGGTGCCGACGCCACCGGTGACGGCCGCGCCGCCGATGAAGGCCGCCGCGATCGCGTCCAGCTCGAACATGTTGCCCGCCGCCGGCTGGGCCCCGTTGGAGCGGGACGAGTAGATGACGCCCGCCACGGCGGACAGGAAGCCCATGTTGACGAAGATCCAGAAGTTGACCCGCCTCACCCGTACCCCGGACAGCATCGCCGCGGGCAGGTTGCCGCCGATCGCGTACACCTGACGGCCGAACACCGTACGGCGGGTGAGCAGGCCGTAGACGAGCACGAGCACCGCGAGCACGATCAGCACGATGGGCAGGCCCCGGGCGTGGGCGAGCTGCCAGGCGAACCACATGACCACGGCGCCGACCACCACGATCCGCAGGACGAACAGCGGGAACGACTCCACGGGCTGCTCGTGGCGCACCCGGGCGACCCGGGTCCGGAACACGCTCACCGCGTACCCGGCCACGGCGAACGCGCCGATGAACAGCGTGAAGGCGTCGTAGCCCTGGCCGCCCAGCAGGCCGTTGAGGAAGCCGGCGGCGACCCGCTGGTACTCCTCCGGGAACGGCGACAGCGAGATGTTGTCCAGCACGCGCAGCGTCAGGCCACGGAACAGGAGCATGCCGGCCAGGGTGACGATGAACGCCGGGATGCCGGCGTACGCGACCCAGATCCCGTGCCACGCGCCGACCGCGACGCCCACCGCGAGCGCGGCCAGGACACCGGCCCACCAGGGCAGGCCCTCGCGGATGACGAGCACCGCCGAGACCGCTCCGGTGAGCGCCACCACCGAACCCACGGACAGGTCGATGTGCCCGCCGATGATCACGATGACCATGCCGATCGCGAGCACCAGGATGTAGGAGTACTGGAGGACGATGTTCGTCAGGTTGCCGGGGCTCAGCGAGACACCGTCGGTGAGGACCGCGAACAACGCCACGATCACCACCAGGGCGATGTAGATGCCGCTCTGCCGCAGGTTGCCCAGGATCAGCGCGCGCGGATCGCTGGTGCCGGTGTGCAGGGTCGCCGCCGCGCCGGTGTCCGGGGTGGCGATCTTCGAGGCGGGGGGAGGCTTCGTGCTGGTCATCGGACGAGATCCCTGTCCTTGGTCATGAGTTCCATCAGGTTCTCCTGGGTGGCCTCGGCCACCGGCATCTCCCCGGTGACCCGGCCGGCCGCCAGGGTGTAGATGCGGTCGCACATGCCGAGCAGCTCGGGCAGTTCGGAGGAGATGAGCACGACGGCCTTGCCGTCGGCCACCAGCCGGTTGACGATCGTGTAGATCTCGAACTTCGCGCCCACGTCGATGCCCCGGGTCGGCTCGTCGAGGATCAGCACGTCCGGGTCGGTGAACAGCCACTTCGCCAGCACGACCTTCTGCTGGTTGCCGCCGGAGAGCTTGCCCACCACGGACATCACCGTCGGCGCCTTGATGTTCATGTCGCGCCGGCCCCGCTCGGCGACCTGGATCTCACGGTTGCCGTCGATCCAGCCGCGCCGGGCCAGCTTGTCGAGCGCGGCGGCCGAGATGTTTCCCCGCACGTCGTCGATGAGGTTGAGGCCGTAGTGCTTGCGGTCCTCGGTGGCGTACGCGATGCCGTTCGCGATGGCCTCGGCCACCGTGCGCGCCCGCACCTCGCGGCCCCTGACGAACAACCGGCCGCTGATGTCCCGGCCGTACGCCCGGCCGAAGACGCTCATCGCCAGCTCGGTGCGCCCCGCGCCCATCAGGCCGGCGATGCCGACGACCTCCCCGGCGCGCACGTGCAGCGAGGCCCGATCGACGACCAGGCGGTCCTGGGTCGGGTGGCGCACCGACCAGTCCTCGATGCGCAGCACCTCGTCGCCGGGCGTCACGCTGCGGGTCGGGTAGAAGGCGGCCAGGTCGCGGCCGACCATGCCGCGGATGATCCGGTCCTGGGTGACGGCGCCACCGGACATGTCCAGCGTCTCGACGGTACGGCCGTCGCGGATGACGGTGGTCGAGTCGGCGACGGCGGTGATCTCGCCGAGCTTGTGCGAGATCATGATGCAGGTGATGCCCTGGTCGCGCAGCCGGCGCATCAGGTCCAGCAGGTGCGCCGAGTCGACGTCGTTGAGTGCCGCCGTGGGCTCGTCGAGGATCAGCAGCCGCACCTTCTTGGACAGCGCCTTGGCGATCTCCACGAGCTGCTGCTTGCCGACGCCGAGCTGGACGACCGGGGTGACCGGGTTCTCGTGCAGCCCGACCGACCGCAGCAGCGCCGCGGCCTCCGCGTTGGTCCGGTGCCAGTCGATCAGCCCGCCGCGCCCGCGGCGCTCGTTGCCGAGGAAGATGTTCTCGGCGATCGACAGGTAGGGCACCAGGGCGAGTTCCTGGTGGATGATGACGATGCCGCGGGCCTCGCTGTCCTGGATCCCCCGGAACCCGACCGGCTGGCCGTCGAAGACGATCTGGCCGTCGTAGCTGCCCGCCGGGTAGACGCCGGACAGCACCTTCATCAGGGTGGACTTGCCGGCGCCGTTCTCACCGCAGATCGCGTGGATCTCGCCGCGCCGTACGGCGAGCGAGACGTCCTGGAGCGCGGCCACGCCCGGGAAGGTCTTCGTGATGCCCCGCATCTCGAGGATGTGATCGCTCATGGATGTCCGTCCTGCTCGTGGTCGTGGTGTCCGGAGCGGACGGGCCCGGTGGCGCGGGTCAGCCGGCCCGGCCCGCGGCGACCTCCTGCTCCGTCAGGTAGCCGGAGTCGATCAGGACGGACTTGATGTCCTCCTTGTAGACGGTCTGCACCGGGAGCAGGAACGCGGGCACGACCTTGACGCCGTTGTCGTACGCCTTGGTCTCGTTGGCCTCCGGCTCCTCCTTGCGCAGGAACGCCTCGGCGGCGACGACCGCCTGCTCGGCCAGCAGCCGAGTGTCCTTGAACACGGTCGAGCTCTGCACGCCGTCGTTGATCAGCTTGACCGAGGCGACCTCGGCGTCCTGGCCGGTCACCACCGGCATCTTCTTGGCGCCGCCGCGGTAGCCGGCGTTCTGCAGGGCGGTGATGATGCCCCGGGACAGGCCGTCGAACGGCGACAGCACGCCGTCGACCTTGCTGCCGTCGTTGTAGCTGGAGGTGAGCAGATCCTCCATCCGCTTCTGCGCGGTCTCCTGCTGCCAGCGCAGGATGGCGGCCTGCTCGATCTTGGTCTGCCCCGACTTGACCTTCAGCGTCCCGGCGTCGAAGTACGGCTTGAGCGTGTCCATCGCGCCGTTGAAGAAGAACCCGGCGTTGTTGTCGTCGAGCGAACCGGCGAACAGCTCCACGTTGAACGGGCCGGTCGCGGTGCCCTTGGCGCCGTCCTTGGTGAGCAGGCCGAGCCCGACCAGGAGCGCGTTGGCCTGCGCCACGCCGACCTTGTAGTTGTCGAAGCTGACGTAGAAGCTGACGTTCGGGCTGTTGCGGATGAGCCGGTCGTAGGAGATGACCGGGATGTTCGCCGCGGCGGCGGCCTGAAGCTGGCCGCTGAGCGCGGTGCCGTCGATCGGGGCGATGACCAGCACGTCCGCGCCCTGCGTGATCATCTGGTCGATCTGCTGCGACTGGGTCGGGATGTCGTCCCCGGCGTACTGGAGGTCGACCTTGTAGCCCTTGGCCTGGAGCTTCTCCTTCACCGAGTTGCCGTCGGCGATCCACCGTTCCGAGGTCTGGGTCGGCATCGAGACGCCGATCGTCAGGTCGCCGGGCTTGGCCGAGCTGGTGTCTCCGCCGCCTCCCGCACCCTCGCCGCTGCAGGCGGCCAGGCTGATCGCGAGCGCGGCGCCGCCGAGTGCGGCCAGAAGTCGTCTGCGCACGAGCATCCTCCCTGTCGTGGCGGTCCCTGTGACACAGGTAACCCTCACCGGGAGTGTTAACGCTCACAAGTTGCCCCGTCAACCAATCGCGCGAAATGCGCATGTCTCTTTCTCGTAACAGAGACGACAGTCCAGGTCGGACGGGACGGCGTGGCCGAGCACCGCGGGGGCGAGGGCGCGCCGCCCCCGCGGTGGCCCGGCTCAGGTCGCGGAGCAGGTGGGCGTCATGCCCGATCCGCTGCCGTTGCCCTGGAACCCGAACTCGGTGCTCTGCCCGGCGCCGAGCTGGCCGTTGTAGCTCACGTTCGCGAACCGCACCGTCCCGCTGCTCCCGCTGGCGGTCGCGCTCCAGGTGTTGGTGATGCTCGCGCCGCCCGGCAGGGTCATCGTGACGGTCCATCCCCGGGTGCCCGACGAGCCCGCTGTCACCCTCACCGTGGCCACGAATCCACCGGTCCAGGAGTTCAGCGACACCGAGGCCGAACACCCGCCCTGGCCCGGCGGCGGGGTGGTCGGGTTGTTCGGCGGCGGGGTCGTGGTCGGCGGCGGGTTGTTGCCGCCGGCGTTCAGCGCGTCCAGCACCGCGTTGTACGCCGCCTTCTTGTTGCCCGCACAGTCGAACAGCAGCGCGTTGTCCGAGCCGCGCCACGAGTCGCAGTCCCGCACGCCCCACACGGTGATGCCGGTGCAGCGGGACACCGCCAGGCAGGCGCGGGTGACGGCGGCGTAGATGTTCGCCTGGTTGCCGCCGGTCATCACGTCCAACTCGGTGATCTGCACCTCGACGCCCAGGTCGGCGAAACGCTGAAGATTGGCCTGGTAGTCACCGGGCAGCGTGGTGCCCAGGTGCGACTGGAACCCGACGCAGTCGATCGGCACGCCGCGCGACCGGAAGTCCCGGACCATGTTGTAGATGCCGGTCGACTTCGCGTTGATGCCGTCGGTGTTGTAGTCGTTGTAGCAGAGCTCCGCGCCCGGGTCCGCGGCGCGGGCAGCCCGGAAGGCCGCCTCGATCCAGTCGTTGCCGGTGCGCTGGAGGTTCGAGTCGCGGCGCCCGCCGCTGCCGCCGTCGGCGAACGCCTCGTTCACCACGTCCCAGGAATGGATCTGCCCGCGGAAGTGCGTGGCGACCTGGGTGACGTGGTTGATCGCGGCGTTGCGCAGCGCGCTGCCGGTCAGGTTCTGCGCCCACGACGGCTGCTGGGCGTGCCAGAGCAGCGTGTGCCCGCGCACGGACATGCCGTTCGCCCGGGCGTGGCTGACCAGCCGGTCGCCGCCGCCGTAGCTGAACCGCCCCTGCTGCGGCTCGGTGGCGTCCCACTTCATCTCGTTCTCGGCCACCACGGAGTTGAACTCGCGGTTCAGCACCGTCGCGTACGTGTTGTCGGACAGCTTTCCGGTGGCGACCGCGGCGCCGAAGTAGCGGCCCTTCTCGGCCGCCGCCGCGCGCAGCGTGGTTCCGGCGCTCGCAGCCGGCGCCAGGGCCACCGCCATCCCGGCGGCGAGCGCGCCGGCCAGGATGCCGGTGGTCAGCAAGGCTCTCTTTCGTCTCATGCGGATTCCTCTTCCGGGGTTGCGCGATGGTGGTGGTGCGACCCCTCGACCCCGCGTCCGGTGGCGGTGGTGCCGAGGTACGACCAGCGCGGCTCGCCCGGTGAGCCTTGTGGTGTGATGCCCTGCCATCGACTGTGAGCGATAACATCCCCGGCGTCAACCCCCGCCGACTAGGGATAGACGTCCTCGTGCGCCTTGCGGTAGTCGACGATCTCGCCCAGCCGTCCGGCGGCGGCGTGCGTCACCCACGCCGGGTTGCCCAGCAGCGCGCGGCCGAGCGCGACCAGATCGAACTCCCCGTCCGCCAGCCGCGCGGCCAGGCCCGCCACCGACTCCGGACCGTCCGGGCGCAGGAAGTCCCGCCGCAGCCCGACCGAACCCACGGTGATCGACGGCAGGCCGGTGAGGCGCTTCGCCCAGCCGGCCAGGTTCAGCGCCGACCCGGGGAACGCGGGCTGCCAGAAGCGGCGTTGCGAGGCGTGCAGCACGTCCGCGCCGGCCTCGGCGAACGCGGTGAGGATCTGCGCCAGCTCGGCCGGGGTCTCGGCGATCCGCGCGTCGAACGCCCGCTCCTTGAACTGGGAGAACCGCACGATCACCGGGCGGGGAGCCGGAACCTGCGCGCGTACCGCACGCACCACCGCCGCCGGGAACGCCGCCCGCCGCGCCGGTGAGCCACCGAACGCGTCGGTCCGGCGGTTCGTGTACGGCCACAGGAACTCGTCGAGCAGGTAGCCGTGCGCGGCGTGGATCTCGATCGCGTCGAACCCGGCCCGCACCGCCACCCCTGCCGCGTCCGCGTACGCCGCCAGCAGCACGTCCGCGTCGGCGGCGGTCATCGCACGCGGCGCCGGGCGGCCCGGCTCGCGTACCCCCGAGGGAGTCCACGCCGGAGCGCCGTCCACCGGCTCGCGGAGGCTGCCCAGGTGCCACAGCTGCGCGGCGATCCGGCCGCCCGCGGCGTGCACCGCCTCGACCACGTCCCGCCAGCCGGCCTCGGCCGCGCCGGCGGTCATCCGGGGCACGGTGTCCTCGTGACCGGCGCTGGGATGGTCGACGAGCACACCCTCGGTGACGATGAGGCCGATGCCCGCGGCGGCGCGGCGCCGGTAGTAGTCGGCCATCTCCGGCGTCGGCACACCGCCCGGCGCGCGGTTACGGGTCATCGGCGCCATCACGAAGCGGGACGGCAACGGCAGCCCGGCGACGGTGACGGGTTCCAGCAGCGGCGCCACCGGCGATGCGGTGTCCAGGATCGCGTTCATGACCCGACGCTAGGAGTTGACACCGGTGTCAAGGGCAAGCCCTCAGGCGGCCGGAGCCCGCGTGTCCTCGGTCACCGCCATGTCAGCCATCACGTCGTCGAGCACCGCGACGGCGTGCGCGAGCCGTGCCATCTCGGCGGTCATCCGGGCCCGCTCCTCGCGGAGCCGGTCGGTGAGCCACGAGGTGCGGATCTCCGGATCGGTCACGCAGGGCAGCAGCTCGGCCATCCGGCGGCTGCTCAGCCCGGCGTCGAACAGCCGCTGGATGAGCCGGACCCGGTCCACCGCCGACTCGGCGAAGACCCGCTGCCCGCTCGCGGTGCGCACGGCGGCGAGCAGGCCCTGCTGCTCGTAGTACCGGATGGACCGGGCGCTGACCCCGGTCCGCGCCGACAGTTCCCCGATCCGCATCGCGCCTCCCCGCTCGCCGCACCTCCATCATCGAGCATGCCGCGCCGGTCAGGACAGCAGCTCGACGTACCCGTCGGTGCCGTGCACCCGGATCCGGCCGCCGTCGCGGATCAGCCGGGTCGCGTCCGGCACCGCCACCACCGCGGGCAGGCCGTACTCGCGGGCGATCACCGCGCCGTGCGTCATCAGGCCGCCCACCTCCGTCACCAGCCCGGCGGCGCCCACGAACAGCGGCGTCCAGCTCGGGTCGGTGTGCGCGGTGACCAGGATGTCGCCCGGTTCCAGGTCGGCGCCGGCCAGGTCCGTCACCACCCGGGCCCGGCCCTCGACGACGCCGGCTGAGACCGGCAGCCCGGCCAGGGCGCCCGGTGGCACGTCGTCGCGCCGGTACGACCCGTTCAGCGCCTCGCCGTCGGAGGTGAGCACCCGGGGCGGGGTGAGTGCCTGGTGTGCCCGGAACTCCTCC
Source organism: Micromonospora sp. WMMB482 (assembly GCF_019038635.1). Taxonomy (NCBI): domain Bacteria; kingdom Bacillati; phylum Actinomycetota; class Actinomycetes; order Micromonosporales; family Micromonosporaceae; genus Micromonospora; species Micromonospora sp. WMMB482. The sequence goes on from NZ_JAHOPD010000020.1 coordinate 6,103,179, forward strand.
CGGCGCCTGCGGATGAGCCCGGCGTCGACCCGGCCGGTGGCCGCGGCCTCGCGGAACTCGTCGAACGTGAGGAAGAAGACGTCCTCCGGATCGGCGAGCACACCGGCGCGCGCCAGCCGATCGGCCTCCGCCATGAGCGCCTGCTTGTAGACGGCGTAGCGGCTGACGATGTCGTACTTCGGGTACTCCCGGTAGCCGGCGAACATCCGTACCCGCTCGATCATGGCTTGCGTCTCGGCGGCCTTGTGCTCGCCGCCGGGCAGCGCACGCAGGCGGTCGAGCACCTCCCGGGCCTTCGCCTGGGCCCGCTCCCGGCCGTGGGCGAACCGGCGCGCGGCGGCGCCCGGGGCGAAGGTGCGGACGTGGTCCAGGATCAGCGGCACGAGCGTGGCCGGCCGCTCGCTCCACCGCGGCCGGGTGATGTCGATCTCGCCGAGGCAGCGCATGCCGTACCGGTCGAGGTAGCCCTCGACGGCCGCGCGCGCCTGCGCGCCGCCCGGCAGTTTCGGCAACTCGTCGAGGAACCCGTCGTCGGCGGCGGCGTCCCGCAGGAACGCCACCACCTCGGGGTGCGCGCGGATCACGTCGGCCACGTCGAGCAGCGCCAGCCCCATCTCGGCGGTGACGTTGCCGGGCGCGGACAGCGTGAGCGTGTCGGCCGCGTCGCGTTCGCCCAGCCACTCCCCCAGCTTGTCGTCGAGCCACCAGGTGGCCTGCATCCCCGCCATGATCACCTGAGCGCTCAGCGGATCGGCGAGCACCCGCTTGTGCTCGGCGAACGCCTCGGTCAGGAAGTCGAACAGCTCGGGCCCGGACCGGGTGCCGACGTCGCGGCGCAGGATGGCGAGGGACGCCCGGCTGCGCTCGACGAGCGTGGCGACGATCGCCGGGTCGGTGCCGATCGGGGGCGGCGGGCCGCCCGCCGGCGGCCCGGCCGGGGCCGGGTCCGGCGCGGCCGGTACGACGTCGCGGGCGAGGACCGTCTCCAGCGCGTCCCGGGTGAGCGGGTCGGCCCGGCCGATCATGCCCAGGAACGCGGCACGGCCCGCCGCCGTCGACAGGTGCGGCGTGGCGTCGACGAACAGCCGGCCGCCCGCCTCGTGCATCGGCGCCATGGCGGTCAGCCGCCACATCGACAGGCCCAGCGGCTTCATCGCGTCGGTCATCATCTGCTGGTGGCCGACCGACAGGTAGACGTGGAACCGCCCGTCGGCGGCGGCCGCCGGCACCGGGAACAGCGTGGTGATCGGCCGGCTCTGGAGGATGTGGACGTCGTCGCCGGTCAGGGCCCACTCGATGTCCTGCGGGCAGCCGAAGTGCGCCTCGATGCGCCGGCCCAGTGCGGCCAGGCGTACCGCCTGCGCGTCGGTCAGCGCGGAGGACGCCTGCCGCGCCGGGTCGACGGGTGTCTCCCGGGTGCCGCCGCCGGGCGCCGCGTGCACGGCCCGCGCCTTCGTGCCGATCGCCCGGCCGGCGACCACGCCGGCGCGCACCGTGAAGACGTCCGGGTTCACCAGGCCGGAGACCAGGGTCTCACCGAGACCGAACCCGGCCTCCACCGAGACCACCGTCCGGTCGCCGGTGACCGGGTCGGCGGTGAACATGATCCCGGCAGCGTCCGGGACGACCATGCGCTGCACCACCACCGCCATGTCCACGGCCCGGTCGTCGATGCCGTGGCGCCGCCGGTAGGTCACCGCCCGGTCGGTGAACAGCGAGGCCCAGCAGCGGCTGACGTGCCGCAGCACCTCGGCCGTGCCGGCCACGTTCAGGTAGGTGTCCTGCTGGCCCGCGAACGAGGCGGTCGGCAGGTCCTCGGCGGTCGCGCTCGACCGCACGGCGTACGCGGCGTCCGCACCGAGCCCGGACAGCGCGGCGGTGACCGCCGCCGCCACGTCGCCCGGCAGGGCGGTCCGCTCGACCGCGCGACGGACCTCGGCGGCGGCCGTCCGGAGCCCCGCCGGGTCGTCCGCGTCCGCGCCGGCGAGCCGCGCCAGCGGGCCGGCGAGCGCCGGCGTCCGCGCCACCAGCCGGAAGGCGTCGGTCGTGACGCAGAAACCATCGGGTACGCGCACCCCGTCGATCCGTGTCAGCGCCCCCAGACCGGCGCCCTTGCCGCCGACCTCGGCGATTCGCGTCTCATCGGCCTCGTGCAGTTGCCACACGTACCGTCCGGTCATGCCGTGCCCCCGTTTTCGCAGCTCAACCCGCATCGGCCGATGATTGTGCGGCATCACTGGGGCCTTGCGGCAAGACCCGGGGTGCGGTATACGTTGATAGTGGCGAGGAGAGTTGTCTCCTTGCCCTTCTTTTTGCCGCCCGCGAATCTCTGCTCTCACGTGAGTCGGATCTCCCCGCCCCGGGTGGAGTGCCGGGGACGCGACGGGGCAAGAATGCGACCACGAGGCCGCGACGCGGCCCGGACGAGCGGGATCCGACGGGGTGGGGGAGACTCGTGCGATGAGCGGCGCTGACACCGACCCGCGTGCGCGAGCCGACGTCTTCGCCGTCGACGGTGAGATCGGGCCGGACCTGGCGCGGATCGACTGGTCGGCGCACCCCCTGGGCCCGCCGGGCACCTGGCCGCAGAGCCTGCGGACCGCGGTGCGGATCCTGCTGTCCTCCCGGTTCTCCATGTGGATGGCCTGGGGGCCGCAGCTCACCTTCTTCTGCAACGCCGCCTACCGGCGGGACACGCTCGGCCGCAAGTACCCGTGGGCGCTGGGGCGCCCGGCGAACGAGGTGTGGGCGGAGATCTGGGACGACATCGGTCCCCGCGTCGACTCCGTGCTGCGCACCGGCGAGGCGACCTGGGACGAGGGCCTGCTGCTGTTCCTGGAGCGGGCCGGCTACCGGGAGGAGACGTACCACACGTTCTCCTACAGCCCGCTGCGCGACGACGACGGCAGTCTGGTCGGGATGCTCTGTGTGGTCAGCGAGGACACCGAGCGGGTCATCGGTGAGCGGCGGATGGCCACGCTGCGCGACCTCGGCTCGGATCCGAGCGTCATCCGCACCGAGCGGGAGACGCTCGCGTTCGTCAGCCGCCAGCTGGCCCGTAATCCGCGGGATCTGCCGTTCACGCTCACCTACCTGTACGACGACGACCGCGCCCGGCTGGTGGAGGCGACCGGACTGGCGGAGGGCCACCCGGCGGCACCCGCCACGCTGTCCCTGGGCGACCCCGCCGCCCCGTGGCCGGCCGGCGCTCTCGCCGAGGGCGAGCCGGTGCGGGTCACGCTCGACGGCCCGGCCTTCACGGACCTGCCCGCCGGTGTCTGGCCCGCGGCGCCGGCCGAGGCGCTGCTGGTGCCGCTGCGACAACAGGGCGGGGCACCGTACGGATTCCTGGTCGCCGGGCTGAACCGCTACCGGGCGCTGGACGACGGGTACCGCGGCTTCGTGGAGCTGACCGCCGGGCACCTGGCGACCGGGATCGCCAGCGCCCGTAGCTACCAGGCGCAGCAGCGGCGGGCCGAGGAACTCGCCGAGCTGGACCGCGCGAAGACCGCGTTCTTCTCCAACATCAGCCACGAGTTCCGCACCCCGCTGACGTTGATCATGGGGCCGCTGGACGAGCTGCGTGGCCGGTTGCCGGACGCCGACGAGCAGGTCCGCGCCGAGCTGGACGTCATCCGCCGCAACGGGCTGCGCCTGGGCAAGCTGGTCAACAGCCTGCTCGACTTCTCCCGGATCGAGGCCGGGCGGATGCAGGCCCGCTACGAGCCGGTGGACCTGGCCGCGGTGACCACCGACCTGGCCAGCGCGTTCCGGTCGGCGATCGAACGGGCCGGCCTGTCCTTCGAGGTCGACTGCCCGCCCCTGCCCGAGCCGGTGCACCTGGACCTCGGCATGTGGGAGAAGGTGGTGCTGAACCTGCTCAGCAACGCGTTGAAGTTCACTTTCGGCGGCACCATCCGGGTGGAGCTGCGCGGCGAGGGCGGCGCGGCGGTGCTGCGGATCTCCGACACCGGCATCGGCGTACCCGCCGACGAGATGCCGCGCCTGTTCGAGCGGTTCCACCGGATCGAGAACGCCCGCTCCCGCTCCGGCGAGGGCAGCGGGATCGGCCTCGCCCTGGTCAGGGAACTGGTCACGCTCCACGGCGGCGACATCGACGCCGAGAGCACAGTGGGCCGGGGCACCACCTTCACGATCCGGCTGCCGTTCGGCACCGGTCACCTGCCCGCCGACGCGCTCGCCCCGGCGGGCACCGGCCGGACACCGGCGTCGGCCGAGCCGTTCGTGCAGGAGGCGCTGCGCTGGCTGCCCGCCGACCCGGGCGCCGTGGTCGCCGGGGACGACCCGGCCGGCGGACCGGTCCAGCCGCTGTCCGGCGGGGCGCCGGCCCGCGTCCTGGTGGCCGACGACAACGCCGACATGCGGGAGTACCTGACCCGGCTGCTGCGTTCGGCCGGGCATGAGGTGCACGCGGTCGCCGACGGGCAGGACGCGCTGGACGCCGCCCGCGCGCACACCCCCGACCTGGTGGTCAGCGACGTGATGATGCCCCGCCTGGACGGCCTGCAACTGGTGGCCGCGCTGCGCGCCGACCAGCGCACGGCCGGCACTCCGGTGCTGCTGCTGTCCGCCCGCGCCGGGCAGGAGGCCTCGATCGAAGGGCTGGAGGCCGGCGCCGACGACTACCTGGTCAAGCCGTTCCCGGCCGCCGAGCTGCTGGCCCGCGTACGCGCGAACGTGGAGCTGGCCCGGCTGCGCAACCACCACGCCCGCTGGCGTACCGCGCTCGTCGACTCGTTGCAGGAGGCGTTCTTCGTCTGCGACGCGCACGGCGCGGTGGTCGAGATCAACAAGGCGTTCACCGGCATCCTCGGCTACGGGACCGAGGGCCTGCCCTATCCGGCGGTGCACCCGTGGTGGCCGGACCGGGAGGCCGAGCCCGACGCGCACCGCCAGGTGGCCGCGGCGTTCTCGACGCTCGTGGGGCAGACCCGGGGCACGTACACCGTGCCGGTGACGCACCGCGACGGGCACCGGATCTGGATCTCGGCCGCGTTCAACCAGGTCGACGACCCGGACAGCGGCCGGCGGATGATCGTCGGCACGTTCCGCGACGTCACCGCCGAGCACTACGCCGTGCAGCGGGAGACCGCCCTGGCCGGGCTCAGCATGCGGCTGTCCCAGGCGGACGACCTCACCGACGCGCTGCTCGGGGTGCTGGACGAGCTGCGCAAGCTGTGGCGGGCCGCCGGCGTGCTCACCGCCGTCTTCGGCGACCTGCCCGCCCCCGACGTGACCGCCACCGACCCGGCGGCACGCTGGGACACGTTGCCGCCGGAACGCCGGCAGGCGTTGCTCGCGCTGCGGGACACCCCGCTGCTGACCCCGGTGGCGACGCGTACGCACGGCGCCGGCATCGCCGTCGAACACCCGCACGGCACCATGGCGCTCTGGATCGACCTGGGCGAGAAGCGGCCCTTCACCGAACAGGACCAGACGCTGCTGGCGCTGCTGGCCGGCCACATCGGTCAGGGGCTGCACCGGGTGCACCAGATCGACCAGCAGCGGGAGACCGCGCTGGCCCTGCAACGGGCGATCCTCGGTCCGGCGCGGCTGCCCGCCGGCTTCGCGGTTCGGTACTCCCCCGCCGCGATGCCGCTCAAGGTCGGCGGCGACTGGTACGACACCGTCGAACTGCCGGACGGGCGCATCGGCATCGTGGTCGGCGACTGCGTGGGCCACGGCCTTCGGGCCGCGACGGTGATGGGGCAGCTGCGCAGCGCCTGCCGCGCGCTGCTGTTGCAGGACCCGAGCCCGGCCCGCACACTCGCGGCCCTCGACCGGTTCGCCGCGCTGCTGCCGGGGGCGTCCTGCGCCACCGTCTTCTGCGGCGTGCTCGACCCGGCAACCGGCCTGATGCGCTACTCCAGCGCCGGTCACCCACCGGCCATCGTGGTCCGCGCCGACGGCACTCCCGAGCTGCTGCAACACGGCCGGTCCCGGCCACTGGCCGTCCGTCCGGGCCAGGAACGCCCGGAGGCGGAGGCGACGGTGGCCCCGCGCGCCACCCTGATGCTCTACACCGACGGCCTGGTGGAACGACGCCGCCAGCCGATCACCGCCGGCATCGCCCGCGCCACCGGCGCCATCCAGCAAGGACACCACGCGCCGGTCGAGGTCCTGGCGACCGAGATCATGGAACGGCTCACCCCGGACGGGGGCTACCACGACGACGTGGCGCTGCTGCTCTACCGCCACCCCGGGCCGCTGGAGCTGGAGTTCCCCGCCGAGCCGACACACCTGGCCGAGGTCCGTACCGCGCTGCGGGGCTGGCTGGACCGCTGCGGGCTGGCCCCGGCGCACGCCTACAACATCCTGGTGGCGGCCGGGGAGGCGTGCGCCAACGCGATCGAGCACGGGCACCGCGACCACCCGGGCGGCCCGATCCGGCTGCGCGCCGCCGCCACCGCCGGCGACCTGCGCCTGAGCGTCACCGACAGCGGTCACTGGCGGGACCGGGACCAGCCCTCCGGCCCGCACCGCGGCCGCGGACTCGTGCTGATGCGCGCGCTGATGGACAGCATCAGCGTCACCCCGGGAGCCACCGGCACCACAGTCGACATGCAGGCGAGGATCACGCCATGAGCACGTCCCTGACTCTGACCACGAGCGATAGTCCCGACGGCGTGCGCGTGCTGGCCGCCGTGGGCGAGATCGACATGAGTAACGCGTCCGCCTTCGCCGACGCGCTGGCCGAGGCCGTGCGCCCCGACGGCGAACCGCTGGTCGTGGACCTCACCAAGGTGGAGTACCTGGACAGCGCCGGGCTGGCCACGCTGTTCCCGCACGCCGGCCGGATCGCGCTGGTCGCCGGCCCGCTGCTGGAGCCGCTGCTGACCATCTCCGGGCTGGCCGACCTGACCACGGTCCGCAGCACCTGACGCTGTCGCGGGGTCAGGCGCTGTCGCGGGGTCAGGCGCCGTTGCGCACGATCACCAGGGGCGAGTGGGCGTGGTGCAGCACCGCGTGGCTGACCGAGCCGAGCAGCAGCCCGCCCAGCGCGCCCCGGCCGTGCGCGCCGACGACCACCAGCTGGGCGTCCTTCGACTCCTCCACCAGCATCCGGGCCGGGGCGCCGCGGACCGACAGCTGCCGTACCGACACGTCCGGGTAGCGCTCGCACCAGCCGGCGACGGACTCGGCGACGACCCGCCGGGACTCCTCGGCGAGCGCCTCCGGGTCGTACACCAGGGGCAGGATGTCGCCGGGGCCGATCGGGGTGGGGTACAGCCAGGCGTGCACCACGATCAGCGACGCGCCCCGGCGGGCGGCCTCCTCGTACGCGAACCCGACGGCCGCCGTGGACAGCTCGGAGCCGTCCACACCGACCACGACCGGACCGTCGGCGCGCGCCTCGCCGCGCGTCACCAGCACCGGGCAGTGCGCGCGGGCCGACACCTGGAGCGTGACCGAGCCGATCAGCAGGCCGGCGAATCCGCCCAGGCCGCGGTGGCCGAGAACGATCAGCGCCGCGTCGCGGGACTCGGCGACCAGCACCGCCGCCGGCGCGCCGTCGACCACCACGCCGGTCACCGGAACGTCCGGCGCGACCTTGCCCGCCTCGGCGACCGCCTCGGCGACGCACCGCTCGGCCTGGTTGCGCAGGCCGGCGCCGGCGGGCGCACCCGGGGCCGGGGTGAGCGGCGCGCGGGTCAGCGGCCAGATGAAGGCGTGGACCACCCGCAGCGGCCGGTTCCGGTCGGCGGCCTCGCGGGCAGCCACCCGGACCGCGTCCAGCGAGGCGGCGGAGCCGTCCACACCCACCACGACGGGGGCCTGCGAGTGGATCGTCATGTCGTCCTCCTTCACTCGTCCTCAGCCTGCCCGTCAGGCGGCCGGCCGGGCAGGGCCGGCGGTCCCGGCGTGGGGGCCGTTGGTCCCGCGGAAGTGGCGGGTCAGCCGCAGCACCAGCCCGGGCAGCACGCCGATCGCGGCGCAGGCGAGCAGGTCGAGTGCGCCCAGCGGCGACGTGCCGAGCAGCTCGCGCAGCGGCGGCAGCAGCACGCCCGCCACCTGGAGCACAGCGGAGACCGCGACCGCCACCGGCAGGGCGAGGTTGCGCTCGCGCGAGCCCGGGGTACGGATCGCGCGGACCGCCAGCGCCACGCCGAGCTGGGCCAGGCCGAGCACCACGAACACCACCGACTGCCACGGCCGGTCCGCCGCGGCGGCCCACACTCCGGCGCCGAGCGTCGCCGCGGCGATCAGCGCGCCGGTGAACAGCACGTCCCGGCCCAGGCCACCGCCGAGCACCGACTCCTGCGGCGAGCGGGGCGGCCGGCGCAGCGTGCCCGGTTCGGCCGGTTCCGCGCCGAGCGCCACCCCGGGAACGCCGTGGGTGAGCAGGTTGATCCAGAGGATCTGCGCCGGCAGCAGCGGCACCGGCAGGCCGAACAGCGGGCCGAGCAGCATCACCGCGATCTCGGCCACACCACCGGCGAGCGCGTACCGCAGGAACCGGCGGATGTTGTCGTAGATCCGGCGGCCCTCGCCGATGGCGGTCGCCACGGTGGTCAGGTCGTCGTCGACGAGCACCAGGTCGGAGGCCTGCCGGGCCACCTCGGTGCCACCGCCCATGGCCACGCCGATGTCCGCGCGGCGCAGCGCCGGCGCGTCGTTGACGCCGTCGCCGGTCATCGCCACCACGTGCCCCCGGGTCTGGAGCCCGGCGATGATGTCGAGCTTCTGCTCCGGCTGGGTCCGCGCGTACACCCGGGTCTCCGGGTGGGCCCGGCCGGGGTCGCCGTCGTCGCCGTTCGCGAGCGGGTCGCCGTCGCGCCAGAGCCCGAGCCGTCCGCCGATGGCGGCGGCGGTCGCCGGGTGGTCGCCGGTGATGAGGACCAGCCGGATGCCCGCCTCCTCGAAGCCCGCGGCGATGCCCGGGGCCACCGCGCGCAGCGGGTCGCCGACCGCGACCAGACCCAGCGGGCGCAGGCCGGTCGGCCGGCCCGGGTCCGGCGGGGTGCCGACCACTGCCGACGCCACCGCCAGCACCCGCAGCCCTTCGGCGGCGAGCCGGTGCGCGGCGTCGGTCAGCTCGGCCAGTTCCCCGGCGTCGGCGTCCACCAGCGGCGCGGCCAGCAGGTTCTCCGGCGCGCCCTTGCAGACCACCAGGTAGCGGCCGTCGCAGCGGCGGTGCACCGTGGTCATCCGGCGCAGGTCCTGGTCGAACGGCGCCTCCGCCACCCGGGGCCAGGCGTCGCGGGTGGTGTCCGGGTCCAGGCCGCAGCGGGCACCGAAGGTGACCAGCGCCGCCTCCAGCGGGTCGCCGATCGCGGTCCACTCCGGCCGCTCGTCGGTCGGCGGCGTCACGGTGGCGTCGTTGCAGAGCAGTCCGGCGCGGGCGAGGGCGCGCAGCTCGTCCGGGGCGCTCACCGGTTCGCCCCGGTGGTGCACCTCTCCGTCGGGCGCGTAGCCGGTGCCGGTGACGGCGTAGCGGTCGCGGCCGGGGACGACCGCGTACTGCACCGCCATCCGGCCCTCGGTGAGCGTGCCGGTCTTGTCGGAGGCGATCACGGTGACCGAGCCGAGGGTCTCCACCGCGTGCAGCCGGCGGGGGATGGCCCGGCTGCCGGCCATCCGGCGCGCGCCCAGGGCGAGCGCGAGCGTGACGACGGCGGGCAGCGACTCCGGCACGGCCGCCACCACGAGGCTGACGGCGGTGACCGCCATCTGCGTGACCGGCCGCCCGTCGAGCACGCCGATGGCGAAGACCAGCCCGGAGAGCACCACGGCGGTCAGGCCGAGCACCCGGCCGAGCGAGGACAGGCGCCGTTGCAGCGGGGTGGGTGCCGGCCGGGTCGCCGCAACCAGTGCGCTGATCCGGCCCAGCGCGCTCGCCGCGCCGGTGCGCACCACGGTTCCGGTGGCGCGGCCGGTGGTGACCACGGTGCCCGCGCTCGTCTCCTCCCCCGCGACCCGGGCCACCGGCACCGACTCGCCGGTCAGCGCCGACTCGTCCAGGCTGAGGCGTACCGCGTCGGTGAGGTCCAGGTCGGCGGGCACCACGTCGCCGGCCTCCAGCCGGACCAGGTCGCCGCGGACCAGGTCGGCGGCGGGCAGCACGAGGTCGCGGCCGTCGCGGACCACACGCGCGGTCGGTGCCGCGAGCCGGTCCAGCGCGGCGACGGCCCGGTCGGCGCGTACCTCCTGCACCACGCCGATCGCCGTGTTGATCAGGACGACCAGCACGATCACGGCGGTGTCCGGGTAGTCGCGCAGCAGCGTGGTCACCACGGCGGCGGCCAGCAGCAGCGCCACCAGGGGGTCGGTGAGCTGGCGGAACACCCGGCCGGCCAGCCCGCGCTTGCGTGGGGCGGCCACGGTGTTCGGCCCGTCGGCGCGCAACCGGGCGGCCGCCTCGGCCGAACCGAGCCCGCTCACGGGGGCCGCAGAGATCACGGTGGGCGTCGTCGCGGTAGCGGGCCCGCCGTTGATCACCACATCGTCCTCCATGTCGTCGCCGCCCGCGCCGGGCAGTCCCAGGATGCCGCGCGGGCAGGGCCGAATCGCAGGGCCGAGGGTCTGTCGGACCCGGGACCAACGGCCCCCGTGCACGGGGCAGCGTGGCGCCCGGCTCGTCGGTAACGTCGGCGCGGTGAGCCGGACACGCAGCGCCATCGGGCCGAAACCTCCGCCCCGTCACCGGTGGATCCGCGGGACGCTCGCGGTGTTCCTCCTCGCGTCGGCGGGGTGCGGGAGAGGGCTCGGGGAGGAGAGCGGCGACGCGCTGGCGCGCGACGCCGCGGCGGTGGAGGCGAAGCAGCTCAACACGGAGTTGGGGCACCGCAACCGGCCCCGCGACGCCGCGTCCATCGCGGCCGCCGAGATCGTCCAGGAGGCGGAGGAACCCGCGTCGGGCGGTGGTGGGACGGTCCGGCGGGAGGCGCTGGCCTGGTCCGGACGCACCGCCGGGAACGAGCGGGCCACCGTCGACGTGCGGTTCGTGGTGACAGTGCCGGAGCGGCCGCCGGTGTCGATCGGCGGCGCGAGCAACAGCGCCGGTGAGGCCACACGCTGCTACCGCTACGAGTTCGAGCTCTACCGCTACACGACGTACCGCGAGATCGACTGTCCGAGTGGCGCCGCTCCCCCGCCGCCCACCGCCGCGCCGGTGCCGAGGGTGCCCGAGGACGGGCGGCAGCGGTTGACCGCCGTGCTGCGCACCGCCACCCCGGGCACGCTGGCGGGCGCGGTGCGGGCGGCCTTCCCGCAGAACTGGATCACCGTCGACACGACAGTGCACGAGGGCGCGCTCGTCGCCGCCGTGGGCGTCCCGGCCGAACGGGACTGCCTCCTGCTCGTCCGCACGCCGGCCGGGAAGATCGAGTCCCCCGGGTACGACCGGATCTGGCTGGAGCCGGGCGAGACCGGCTGCAAGACCGATCTGTACGTGGCGCCGCCGCGCTGACGTACCGGTTTGCCGCGCGGCCGCCGGGGCACCTGACGGTCATGACGGATCCGGAGCAGTTCCAGCGACAGCAGGAGGGCGCGCTCGAGCGCGGGCAGGTGTTCCAGGACGCCGAGGGGCGGCGTACCCGGGATCCGGGTGCCGGTGCGGAGAACGCGGAGAGCGAGGCCGACCGCAATGCCGAGCACCTGGCGCACGGCGAGGTGGGCCCGGGCCTCCCGGAGGACTGACGCGCTCCCGGCCCCGATGTCAATGTAGCGTTGACGGGTGACCCTGGCCCGCCTGTCCGAGATCACCGCGGCCCGGGTCCGGCTGGACGAGTGCGAACTTGACCTCATCGACCGGGCCCGCCACGACGGCGCCACCTGGGCCGAGATCGCGCGGGCGCTGGGCCTGGGCAGCCGGCAGGCAGCCGAGCAGCGCCGGCAACGACTCCTGGCGGCACGGCGGGACCGCCTGACCCGGCTCGACCCGGCCGGCTCCCCCGACGTGCCGGCGCTCCGGGCAGCCGTCGCCGACCTGCACCGCTGGATCGGGACGGACCGCGCGTGGGACCGCCGATTCCCCCGCGCGGCGTTGACGCGCCGCACCTGCCTGCTCGCGCTCGACGCCCCGGCCGGGCCGCTGCACACGCTGGCCACACACCTCGCCGACGACCTGGCCGCAGCCGGGCGCCGGCTGCCCGCTCCGGCACGCGACGCGGCCCGGCGGATCGTCGCCGCGCTGTCAACAGCACATTGACGTATGCCCGAGGCATTGCCTCGTGACGGCTCAACTCCGGAGGATATGAGTCCACCAGACTCAATCTCTCGGGGGATCCATGCGTCGCAACGCCGTCCTGTTCGTGGCCGTCTCGCTGCTGTCCGGGCTCGGCGGCAGCGCCATGGCACTGGTCTCCGGCATCTGGATCCTCGACCTGACCGGCTCCACCGGGCTCGCCGCGCTGGCCGGACTCTGCGTATACGCCCCGACGCTGGCCGGGCCGTGGCTCGGTGGCCTGCTCGACCGGGTGCCCCGGCGCCCCCTGGTGATCGGTGTCGACCTCGCGCTCGCCGCCGCGCTGCTGAGCCTGCTGGCGGTGCGCGGGCCCGGCGAGGCGTGGCTGATCTACGCCGTCTCGCTCGCCTACGGCATCGGCTACGTGCTCGTCGACGCCGGCGAGACCGCGCTGCTGCCCGCCGCGCTCCCCCCGGCCCGGCTGGCCGACGTCAACGGCTGGCGGTCGAGCGCGCAGGAGGGCATGAAGCTGGTGGCGCCGCTGGCCGGGGCGGGTCTGTACACGTGGCGGGGCGGGCACGTCGTCGCGGTGCTGGCCGCCGCCGTACCGGTGCTCGCGGCCGCCCTGTACGGCGCGTTACGCCTGACGCGGGCCGTCCCCGCTCCCCCGGCGACACGCCCGGCGGGGGTGCGGGACGGGCTCGCCGCCCTGCTGGCCCGGCGGGCGGTACGCGTACCGGTGGCGCTCGCGGCGGTGTCCATCGCGATGTCCGGCTTCACCACGGCGGCGCTGTACGACGTGGTGGTGACGGACCTGGCGCTGCCGTCGACGTTCCTCGGTGTGCTGGCCAGCGCGCAGGGCGGCGGGTCACTGCTCGCCGGGCTGGCCGTCGGCCGGCTGGTCCGCCGCCACGGTGAGGTGGCGGTCGGTGTCGCGGGCGCCGTCCTGTTCGCGGCCGGCTGTCTGGGGCGCTGCCTGCCGTGGTGGCCGGGCACTGTGGCCGCCTCGGTGACGGTCGGTGCAGGTCTGCCGTGGACGCTCGTCGCCGCGGTCACCGCCGTGCAGGCGTACACGCCGCAGGCGATGCTCGGGCGGGTCGCCGGGACGGCGAACACGGCGATGTTCGGCCCGATCACGCTGGCCATCCCGCTCGGTTCGGCGGCGGTCGCCCTCGGCGGGCGGCCGCCGCTGGTGGTGGCCGCCGTGGTGTGCCTGGCCGCCGCACTGGCGGCGGCCGCCGGTGGACCTCGCCGGGACGGATCTGCCGCCGCGCCCGAACCCGGCCGGGCCCAGGTCCGGCGTGACCGGATGCGACCCGTCCCCGGGGTGAGGGGACGGGCCGCACGATCGTCAGCGCCAGGTGTCGGTGACGGCGCGGGTGCCGCCGGCCGGCGTGGTGAGCGTCCGGTTGGCGCCTGATTCCCAGGTCACCGAGCCGTCCGGGTTCTTCTTGACGTACTTGTACTCGACAGCGGTGTTCGCAGGCAGGTCGACAGTGGCCCGCCAGACCGGGTAGGCGGCGGACGAGAGGGCGACGGCGGCGGCCGGGTTCCAGCCGCCGAGCGCCGGGATGTCGCCGACGACGAACACGTTCTGCCCGTAGACGGTGGTCGCGGTGACGGAGAACGTGGTGGCGACCGCCGTGGTGACGGTGTCGCCGCGGAACGTCTCGGTCACCGCGTACGTGCCGCCGGCCGGCGTGGTGAGCGTCCGGTTCGCACCGGGCTCCCAGGTGACCGCGCCGCCGGTGGTCAGCTTGACGAACTTGTACTCCACGGCCGTCGACCGCGGCAGGTCCACGGTGGCGCGGTAGACGCCGCCGCCCTGCGCGGCGAGCTCGACGCCGCTCGCGGGCGTCCAGGACCCCAGCGCGGGGATGTTGCCGACGACGCGGACGTCCTGCCCGGCGGCCAGGTTCGCGGTGACGGTGAACGTGGTGGCGATCCGGTCACTGGGGCTGACCGTGGGCGACGCAGTCGGCGAGGCGCTCGGCGAGACCGTCGGGGACGGGCCGGCGGCCGGCCGGGCATTCACGTGGATCGCGACCGCGTCGTTGGCCGGGACGGTCACCGTGGCCCGGCCGCCGGACACGGTGACCGTGCCGCCGGTGCAGCCGCTGGCGGTGGCGACGCCGGAGATGACGTCGCAGTACCGGCCGTCGGCGAGCCCGGTGGCGAAGGTGGCGGTGCTGGCGGACCCGGAGTCGTTGATGCCGATCCACGCCCGGTCGCCCCGGTGGAAGCCGATCACGTTGCTGTTCACAGTGGTGAAGTTTGAGACGGTCTTCACCGGGCGGGCGGCGTTGGCCCAGCCGACCATGCCCTTGACGCCCGTGGTGCGGGTCAGGCAGTTCCAAGCGGCGCCGCAGACCGTGTCGGTGACCCGCCCGGTGCCGTCGTGCGGCGGGGACTGGTTGCGGTCAGACCAGGTGAAGCTGTCGTAGACCGACGGCTTGCCGTGCGGGTAGGCCAGCGCGAAGTAGTTCGCCAGGACGTAGTCGGTGCCGTTCTTGTACGACAGCACCACACCGTCGCGCTCCAGGTCGTGGTTGGTGACCATGGCGAAGACGTTGGCGCTCGGCGCGTCGAGGTTCCAGTTCGGCACGTTCGCCAGCGCCGAGACGGAGCCCTGGAACGCCGAACGGATGCCCTTGGCGTACGCGAAGTCGAGCACGTCGCCGTTGCCGATGTAGGCCCGGGCCTGCAACGCGGGGTTGCTCGCCCCGTCGAAGATCTCCTGCGCGACGTACGGCCGCCGGCCCTCGGCGACGGTGTCGTTCAGCTTGCCGAGGACGGCCGCGAAGTCGTCCTTGCGGATGTGCTTGACCGCGTCGACCCGGAAGCCGTCGACGCCGAGCCCGATCAGGTCGTTGAGGTACGCCGCGATCTTGTTCCGGACCGCTTCCTTCTCGGTGTAGAGGTCGGACAGCGACAGCAGCTCGCAGCTGGTCACCTGGGCCTCGTTGTTCCAGTCGCTGATCGCGCCGCCGGTCGGGCAGTTGTCGCCGGGGCGGTGGAAGTCACCGGCGCCGTACGGTACGGCCGGGTAGCTGTAGCCGGAGAACTCGGTGCCGGCGTAGCCGCGCGTGCCCGCCGGGTTGTTGGTGCCGGCCATGTGGTTGACCACCGCGTCGACGTAGACGCGGACACCGGCGTCGTGGCACGCGGTGACCATGGCGGCGAACTGCTGGCGGTTGCCGAACCGGCTGTCCAGCTTGTACGACACCGGCTGGTACACCTCGTACCAGGGGTACGCGCCGTCCGCGCTGGCGGGCAGTTTCACCGATTCCTGCGGCGGTGCCACCTGCACCGCGCCGTAGCCGGCCGGTCCGAGGTGGTCGGTGCAGGCGGCGGCGACCGAGGTCCAGTTCCATTCCCAGAGGTTGGCGGTCACCTCGCTGTCGTTGAGCGTGACGGCGGCGCGGGCGGGGGCGGGGGCGGTGGTGGCAGCGGCGACGACCGTGCCGCCGGCCGCGACGAGCGCGGCGGCGAGCAGCAGGCGACCGGTGCGGCCACGGGGGTGTGGCCTGGCGGATGGCATGGTCGGGGGACCTCTTCCGTGGGTTCGAAAGGGTGAGCGGGGGTGGGGCGGCCGTCCCGGGTAGCGAACACGATGCGCCATCCATGAAAGTCTTTGCAATAGCTTGCGGCAAAGTTTTCGAAACCAGCAGGCAATACCAAGGGGTGCGGATTCGCACCCACCAGCGACGATCCATCGTGGATTCGCCAGCAGCACTCAGCGGGATTCCCGCCACTCGGGACAGGACGAACCGATGCGCGGGACGACCGCAAGTTCCGAGCAGATCTTCCACCGCTTGCGGCTGGGTGCGCCCGCCGGACACGGACGAGCCCCGGTCCGTCGCGGCGCGACGGACCGGGGCTCGCTCAGATGTGGCGGATCAGGCCAGGTCGAAGCGGTCCAGCTCCATGACCTTCGTCCAGGCGGCGACGAAGTCGCGGACGAACTTCTCCCGCGCGTCGTCACTGGCGTAGACCTCGGCCAGTGCCCGCAGCTGCGAGTTGGAGCCGAAGATGAGGTCGACCGCGGTGGCGGTCCACCTCACCTGGTCGGTCGCCAGGTCCCGGATCTCGTACACGTGCTCCTCGGACTCCGCCGCCTTCCACCGGGTGCCCGGGGAGAGCAGGTTGACGAAGAAGTCGTTGGTGAGCACGCCGGGCCGGTCGGTGAGCACGCCGTGCGCGGCGCCGCCGACGTTGTTGCCGAGCGCGCGCAGGCCGCCGACCAGGACGGTCATCTCCGGCGCGGTCAGGTTCAGCATGTACGCGCGGTCGACGAGCAGCACCTCCGGCTGGGTCTTCTCGCCCGGCCGCAGGTAGTTGCGGAACCCGTCGGCGCGCGGCTCCATAACCCGGAAGGACTCGACGTCGGTCTGCTCCTGGGTGGCGTCGGTACGACCCGGGTGGAACGGCACCGTCACCTCGACGCCGGCGTCCCGCGCCGCCTGCTCGACCGCGGCCGAGCCGGCCAGCACGATCAGGTCGGCGAGCGAGATCTGGGCGCCTCCGGCGGCGTTGAACTCCTGCTGGATGCCCTCCAGGGTGGACAGCACGGTGGCGAGCTGCTCCGGCTGGTTGACCTCCCAGTTGCGCTGCGGCTCCAGCCGGATCCGCGCGCCGTTGGCGCCACCGCGCTTGTCGGTGAAGCGGTAGCTCGCGGCCGAGGCCCAGGCGGTGGAGACCAGCTGGGCGGTGGTGAGGCCGGACTCCAGCACCTTCGCCTTGAGCGCGGCGACGTCGGCGTCGTTCACCAGGTCGTGCGCGACGGCCGGCACCGGGTCCTGCCAGAGCTGGGCCTCCGGCACCCACGGGCCGAGGAAGCGGCTGACCGGGCCCATGTCACGGTGCAGCAGCTTGTACCAGGCCTTGGCGAACGCCAGCGCGAACTCGTCCGGGTTCTCCAGGAAGCGGCGGGAGATCTTCTCGTACGCCGGGTCGACGCGCAGCGACAGGTCGGTCGTGAGCATCGTCGGCTTGTGCTTCTTCGACGGGTCGTGGGCGTCCGGGATGATCGCCTCCGCGTCCTTGGCGACCCACTGCTTGGCACCACCGGGGCTGGTGGTCAGCTCCCACTCGTAGCCGAAGAGGATCTCGAAGAACCGGTTGCTCCACTGCGTCGGGCGGTCGGTCCAGGTCACCTCGAGACCGCTGGTGATCGTGTCGCCGCCCTTGCCCTCGCCGTACGTGCTCAGCCAGCCCAGGCCCTGCGACTCCAGCGGCGCGGCCTCCGGCTCGGGGCCGACGTGCTGGTCGGCGGGGCCGGCGCCGTGGGTCTTGCCGAAGGTGTGACCACCGGCGATCAGCGCGACGGTCTCCTCGTCGTTCATCGCCATCCGGCGGAACGTCTCACGGATGAAGTGCGCCGCCGCGAGCGGGTCGGCGTTGCCGCGCGGGCCCTCCGGGTTGACGTAGATCAGGCCCATCTCGGTCGCGCCGACGCCGGCCACCATGTCCTTCTCGGAGGCGTAGCGCTCGTCGCCGAGCCAGGTGTCCTCGGGGCCCCAGAAGATCTCCTCCGGCTCCCAGACGTCCTCGCGGCCGAAGCCGAACCCGAAGGTCTTGAAGCCCATCGACTCCAGCGACACGTTGCCGGCGAGCACCAGCAGGTCGGCCCAGGAGATCTTCTGGCCGTACTTCTGCTTGACCGGCCAGAGCAGCCGGCGGGCCTTGTCCAGGTTGGCGTTGTCCGGCCAGCTGTTCAGCGGCGCGAACCGCTGCCCGCCGTCGCCGGCGCCGCCGCGGCCGTCCTCGATGCGGTAGGTGCCCGCGGCGTGCCAGCTCATTCGGATCATCAGGCCGCCGTAGTGGCCGAAGTCGGCCGGCCACCAGTCCTGCGAGGTGGTGAGCACCTCGGTGATGTCCCGCTTCAGCGCCTCGACGTCGAGCTTGGCGAACTCCTTGGCGTAGCTGAACTCCGGGCCCAGCGGGTTGCCCTTGGAGGAGTGGGCGTGCAGCACCGACAGGTCGAGCTGGTTGGGCCACCAGTCGCGGTTGCTGCGCGGACGACCGCCGGTCTTCGGGGTCGGCGAGTCGATCGCCGGGTTCTCGCTCTCGCTGCCGTGCGCGGTCACGGAGTCGTGCGCGACCGGGCAGCCGGCCGCCTCCTTGGCGTCCACGCCCTGCGGGCTGACGGGCCGGTTGTCCTGGGTGTCGCTCATCTGCTTCCTTCCGAACTGGCGGGTCACTGGGCGGTGGGGTCGGCCGCGCAGCCGGGGCAGGTGCCCCAGTAGACGACCTCCGCCTCGTCCACCACGAAGCCGTGGTCGTCCGAGGCGGTGAGACAGGGGGCGCGGCCGACGGCGCACTCGACGTCGGCGATGGCGCCGCAGGAACGGCACACGACGTGGTGGTGGTTGTCTCCCACCCGCGACTCGTAGCGGGCCGTGGCGCCGGCCGGCTGGATGCGCCGGATCAGCCCGGCGTCGGTGAGTGCCCGGAGCACATCGTAGACCGCCTGGTGGGACACGGTGGGCTGCTCGGCGCGGACCAGGGCGATCACCGTGTCGGTGTCGACGTGCGGGTGATCGCGCAACGCGGCCAGCACCGCCAGGCGGGGCCGGGTCACCCGCAACGAGACCGCCCGGAGCTGCGTCTCGAAGTCGGCCGTCATGCGACGACCTTAGTCCGCTCTTCTGGAATGAATCAAGTTTTTGCGTCGGCGTGTCGGCCGTCACATCATCGGGGCCGGACGCACGAAACGGGGGTGCCGCGCCAGGCGCGGCACCCCCTCCCCGGAAAAGGGCTCAGGCGGCGGAACAGCTCGCCGTCGGTGTGTTGCTGTTGCCGTTCTTGTAGAGCGTGATGCCGAAGTTGTTGCCGTTGCCGTTCGGGCGCGCGGTGAGCGTGCCGCTGGTTCCGCTGATCGAGGCGTTCCAGCTGTTCTGCAGGCTCTGCCCGCCCTGGGTCTGGATGCTGACCACCCAGTTGCTGGTGCCGCTGACCGAGAAGGTCACGTTGAACCGGTCGCCCCACTCCTCGGCCCGGTTGACGCTGACCGTGCAGCCGCCGTTGTTCGGCGGCGGGGTGGTCGGGTTGCCACCGCTGGTGCCGCCGACCGTGATGTTGGAGTTGCCGCTGCTCTGGAAGCCCTCGGTGGCCATGATCTGGTAGTCGTGCGTGCCGAGGTTCATGCCGTGGCGCGACCAGGCGTCGAAGTGGTTGCCGGAGGTGATGGTGCCACCGACGCGCTTCTGCTGGCGGACGCTCCAGTACTGGTAGAACGTCCGGGTGCCCTCGATCGAGGGGGCGTTGACCCGCTGGGTGCGGTAGATGTCGTACGTGCCGCCGTCGGAGGACACCGAGCCCATGTAGCCGCTGCCCGGCGGGCGCCAACTGCCCCAGCTGTCCACGATGTAGTACTCGACCAGCGGGTTGCGCGTCCAGCCGTAGAGCGTCAGGTACGCGTTGCCGGACGGGTTGAAGCTGCCGGAGTAGCTGACCGTGCGGCGCGAGCCCGGGTTCCAGCCCTTGCCGGCGACGAAGTTGTTGATGTTGCTCCACTGGGTGCTGTACTGACCGCCGTTGCCCATGGTCATGGAGACGTTGCCACTGTCCTTCCAGAAGGAATAGAAGTAGCCGTTGTGCGTGCCGGTCGAGTTCGACGTGACGGTCTGCGCGTACGCCGGACTCGACGTCACAGCCGTCGCCCCGGCGGCGATCAGCGCGACGGCGCAGGCGCCGCCGAGGGCCATCCTGAGGCGTCCGCGCCTGCGGATGCCCGTGCGGACGGGAGCGTCTTTCATGGACGGGTTTCCTCCCTGTGACGGCTGGCGGGCGGCCAGCCGGGTGGCGCGAGCCGCGTGCGCTCGCCCGCCCGCGGACGGCGGGACCGGGGCGACAGCCGCGCCACGGTGGTGGTCGGACATCGACGTCAATCGAGGTACGCCGATGGCCACAGTATTGGAGACCCGGTTCATCCTGTCAACAAGTTCCGGAAATGTTGTGGTAACCGTTCGCCGCGCCCTGAACGGGCGTTATGGCTGCCGGAAAGGGCATCCGATCAGCGCGGACGGCCCACTGGCGACCACTCCCCGCCCGCCCGACGGAGCTTGCCTCCGAAACTTTTCGGGTTCGTTCCGGATCATCAATCGCCGCCGGGTGCAACGCGAAGCAGACCTGGGCGCTGCGCCAGCGACCAGGTCCGCCGTCCGGACCGGGTCAGGGAGTCGTACCTACGACCAGCCCGAGCACCCCGCAGCAGGCCACGCCGAGGACCGCCAGCACGATCAGCATGACGCTGTAGTTGGACCACAGGCCGAACCGGGTGACGTCGGTGCCGTAGCCGTCGTGCACCCGGTTGCGCCACCCGCCGAAGCGGAACGCGAGGTGGTGTGCGGCGCCCGGCTGCACCGCCAGCGCCGTGGTGACGAGCGGGACGCCCAGGAAGTCGGTGTACCGGACGTCGTGCGCGCCGGCCGGCACCGCGACGTGCCACGTCCCCTCGCCGGGAATGGCGACCACCTGACGGTCGATCTTGAAGCGGCTGGTCACCGGCACGGGGATCAGGTACGGCCCGCGGTTCACCGAGACCACGAGCACGCCGCAGCCGGGCGGCGGGGTGATCGGGTGCGGGTAGGCGATCAGCGGGCTGACGCCGCCGGGCATCGGCGGGTAGGGCTGCGAGGGGAGGTAGGACACGGCCAGATTCTGGCACGGCGACGCCAGCCGTCGATCTTCCTCCGGTCAGCCCGCGCCGGGCGCTCCGGCGTCGGTCAGCAGCCGCTGTCGCATGAGGAACTTGCGGACCTTCCCGGTGGGCCCCATGACCACGTCGTCGTCGGGGACCGTCACCACCCGGCGCAGCGTCGCGGACACCGCCGGCCCCAGCGCGGCCCGGACCCGCCCGGTACGGTCGTGCGCCGGATCGGCGTCGGCGGCGAGCAGGAGCAGCACGTCGGTGACGGTCGCGCCGTCCTCCCCCGCGGCCGCGAGGACGGTGCAGTCACGGACGTCCGGGCAGTGCCTGAGGATGCGCTCCTCGGACAGCGCGGTGTAGAGCCACGTGCCGCCGCCCAGGTGGACCGCGTCGCTGGCCCGGTCGACGTGGTGGTAGTCGCCGGCCGCGTCCCGGTACATCAGGTCACCGGTCAGGTAGTAGCCGCCCAGCCGCGTCCGGTACGTGGTGACCGAGTCGTTCCAGTAGCCGAGCGCCAGCGTCGGCGACCTCAGGCCGACGTGCCCCACCTGCCCCGGCGGAACCTCCTCGCCGGTGTCCACGTCGAGCAGCGCGATCTCGGCGAACGGGTAAGGCTTGCCGACGCAGCGGTCGTAGCGGTCGCTGCCGAGCCGGTGGGTGATCCGGAACGCGCCGTGGCCCATCTCGGTGGAGCCGAGCATGTCGACGAACTTGGAGCCGGGGACGTCGACCATGCCGTCGCGGGTGTACGCGGGGTGGCTGCCGACCGCGACCAGCCGGCGTACGTGCGCCTCGTGCGCGCAGTCACCGGTGTTGAACCAGTTGCGCACCGAGCTGAGGTCGCGGGTGGTGAGGTCGACCCGGGCCAGCTCGGACCAGGTCACCGCGAACCCGAAGACGCCGGTGGGACGCCACCGCTCGATCGCGGAAAGGATCGTCTCCGCGCTGCGCTCGAACGGGCCGCCCTGCGCGGACAGGCAGAGCAGCTGGTAGCCGTTGCAGAGCGCCTGGTTGAGCGTGATGATGCCGGCGGCGTGCGCGGCCGGCAGCGCGGACATCTCCCGCACCTCGCCGTACGGCCGGGACTCGGTGAGCCGGACCGCGCGGATCGCGGCGAACAGCCCGTGGTGCGAGTGGACGATCGCCGCCGGTACCCGGGTGGTGCCGGAGGAGTGGGTGATGACCACCGGGTCCTCGGGGTGGTGCCGGTGGTGCGGCGGCGCCTGCGCCGGGTCGCCGGTGCCGGTCTGCGCCGCGTCGCCGAGGATCTCCACGCCGAGGTCGTGCTCGGCCAGGGCGGCGTGGTCGGCGTCGAGCAGCACCCCGGCCCCGCGCAGCCGTCTGACGAACTCGGCCGCCAGCGGGATCGGCATGTTGCCGTTCATCAGCGCCGGGATCGCGCCGAGCCAGGTCAGCGCCAGGAAGTTGAGGAACACGTCGGGCGCGGAGGTCACGTACACCGCGACCGGGTCGGCCCGGCGCACGCCGCGCGCCCGGAACCAGGCGGCCCGGGCCGCGACCCGGTCGGTGAGCGTCGCCAGCGACAGCGGCGTCCAGGCGGGGATGCCGTCGACGTCGGCGTCGAAGGTCACGCGGGGCATCTCCATGTCGGCGCCGTGCTCGGCCAGCCGGAGCAGCACGTTGCCCGCGCCCAGCTCCATGTCGGCCGCCAGCGTCGCCCGGAAGTTGTCGGCACCCAACGAGTGGCCTCCTCAGCTGACACGCGTCACGGCCGCGCCCCGTACCGGCCGCCGAGCGGGGACACGATCAGGCTAGAGGGCCCGCCACGCTGAGACAATGGTCGATGCACGGACGGTCAGGAGACGTCGCGGTTGAACAGGTGCGACGACCAGAACAGACTGGCGGCGGCCAGCCCGGACATGATGAGCGCGCCCTGCCACACCACGTTCTGGGTGATCTGGCCGGCGAACAGCGCCCGCATGCCGTCGGTGGCCCAGGCGAACGGGTTCCACACCGCCACCCGCTGGATCCACATGGGCGCCAGCACGAGTGGGATGAGCACGCCGGCGAGCAGCGACACCGGCTGCCCGACGGTGTTCACCAGCACGCCGAGGCTGTTCTCGTTGCGCACCAGCAAGGCGATGTCGTAGGAGATCGAGGTGCTGAGCAGCACCATCACCGACAGCAGCGCGTACGACACGAGCAGGTTCGCCAGGTGCACCCGCAGGCCGAACGGCAGTGCCACCAGGGTGACCACGACCGCCTGGACCACGTTGAGGCACACGTGCATCAGCGCCCGGCCCAGCAGCAGGCCGGTCCGGCTGACCGGCGTCACCCGGCACCTGTCGATGATGCCCGCGCGCAGCGCGCTGAGCAGGCCGTAACCGGCGAACAGTCCACCGAACAGGCCCATCGCGACGAACAGACCCGGTACGTAGATGCGGTACGCGTCGGCGTACGAGGAGGCGCCCCGGTCGACCATCACCACCTTGAGGAACGGCGCGAACAGGATCAGGTAGGTGATCGGCTGGGCCAGGCTGAACGCCACCATCACCGGGTTGCGCACCATCAGGCCGGCCTCCTGCTGGAAGATCAGCCAGGTGTCGCGGACGAGTTTCACGCCGTACTCCTCTCGGCGTCCGGTCACTCGGCGAGCGACCGGCCGGTCTTGGCCAGGAACACGTCGTCGAGGCTGGGCCGGCGGGCCTCGATCGCGCCGGGCTCGATGCCCCTGTCGTAGAGCGCGCGCATGATCTGCGGGATGGCGGTGGCGGCGCTGTCCACGTAGAGCCGCAACGTGCCGTCGACCGGCTCGGCCGCGTGCACGTACGGCGCCTCGGCGAGCAGCTTCGTCGCGGCCGGCAGGTCGCCGCCGGTGGCGCCCGCGATGCCGGCGGCGAAGTCGACGGCGACCACGTCACCGGAGATCTCGCGTTTGAGCACCGACGGGGTGCCCTCGGCCACGATCCGCCCGGCGTCGATGATCGAGACCCGGTCGCAGAGGCTGTCCGCCTCGTCGAGGTAGTGCGTGGTGAGGAAGATGGTCATGCCCTCCTCGCGCAGCCGCCGCACCTCCTGCCACATCCGGACCCGGCTGGGCGGGTCGAGCCCGGCGGTGGGTTCGTCCAGGAACATGACCTGCGGCGAGTGGATGACGCCGAGCGCCACGTCGAGGCGGCGGCGCTGCCCGCCCGAATACGTCTTGATCTTCCGGTCGGCGAAGTCGTCGAGCTGGAACGCACGGATCGCCCCGGCGGCCAGCTCCTGCGCCACCGACTTGGACAGCCCGTGCATCCGGGCCTGGAGCACCAGGTCCCGCCGGGCGGTGGAGTCGTCGTAGGTGCCGCTGGCCTGCGCCACGAAACCGATCCGCCGCCGGACCTGCGCGGGCGCGCGCAGCAGGTCGACACCGGCGATGGTGGCCGCTCCCCCGCTGGGCCGGATCAGCGTGGCGAGCATCCGCAGTGTGGTGGACTTGCCCGCGCCGTTCGGGCCGAGGAACCCGACGATCTCGCCGCGCCGTACCGCGAAGTCGACACCGCGTACCGCGTCGACTGTGGTGGCGCCGCGCCCGCGCCCGACCCGGAAGGACTTGCGTAGGCCGGTGGCCTCGATCATCGAGCCTCCTCGTGCGGCACGACACCGGCGCGGGTGCGTCAGGTCAGGCTAGTTCGGCGCCGACGGTTGGACAACGGTCGATGCGTCAGGCGCCGGGGCCGTCCGTGCCAATGCGGCGAGGTGTGCCGCCGCCGCGCGGGCGCCGCCGGCCGCGGCGAACGACTGGCCCACCCGGCGCGCTGCCGTCCGGTACGCGGGTTCGTCGAGCACCGCGCTCAGCGCCGCGGTCAGCTCCGCCGGGGTCGCCGCGTGGAAGGAGACCTCCAGACCGGCGCCGGCCCGGCGCACCTGACGGGCCACCGCCGGGTGGTCGTGCCGGATCGGCGCGACCACCACCGGCACCCCGTGTGCCAGCGCCTCGGAGACCGTGCCCAGCCCGCCGTGGGACACCAGCGCGTCCAGCCGGGGCATCAGCTCCAGCACCGGCACCCGGGGCGCGACCAGCACGTGCGGTGGCGGGTCGGGCACCAGACCGGCGCCGGCGGTGAGGATCACCTGGAGCCGGTCGGCGAGCGGCGCGGTCGCCGCCGTGATCCGCCGGTAGAAGTCGGCCGCGAGGTGCTCGGCCATCGTCCCGACCGTGACCAGCACGTGCCGGCGGCCGGGATCCCACTCCTTCCAGGCGAACGCGGGCGCGTTCGGCCGCCGCCCCAGCGCCGGGCCGGTGAGCACGCAGCCCGGCGGCAGCGGCACCGGGCCGGTCAGCGCCGTCGTGGTCAGCCCGAGCACGAGGTACGGCGAGAAGCGCAGGTCGATCGTCTCGTCCACCGGTACGCCGGTCATCGCCCACACGCGGCGGACCCGGGCTCGCACCCAGTCGGTGAAGTCGGGCATCTCCTCGACCGGGGGCGTCAGCTCCAGCATGCCGACGCAGAACGTCGCCCACGGCAGCCGGCGGCGGTGCGCGGCCAGGCCGCCCGCCAGCGCGTACTGGTCGGCCACCACCACATCCGGCCGGTACCGCTCGACCGCCGCGTCGGCGGCGTCGCGGATGAACCGGTTCGCGGGCAGCACGTGCCCCTCCCAGAGGCTGCGCACCGAGGCCGGCCCGGACGCGCCGTCGGGGCGGTAGTAGCGCTTGCCGGTCGGGAACAGCGTGGCGTCGGGGCCGACGAGCGGGCGCAGGTCGCTGCGCGGCCCGACCCAGGCCACCTCGTGCCCGGCCGCCTCCAGTTCCTGGGCGATGGCGACCGGGGCGTGCAGATGGGACTCCACCGGCAGCACGACGAACAGGAAGCGAGCCACGTCGATATGATCGCATGCGCGTTGACATCCACCGGCGTCACTGATCTGATCCGTGGCGTGACGGTACGCGTATGACGGCGATCGACGCCGTCTCGGTGTTCCTGCCGCAGCGCCGGGTACCGGTCGAGAGCCTGGCCGCGCCGCTGGGCCTGAGCGACATGCAGGTCCGGCTGTTCCGCCGCTTCCACGGCCTGACCGAGGTCCGCCGCGACCCCGCGCTGTCCCTGACCGGCCTGCTGCTGCGCGCGGCGGCCGGCCTCACCGCGCTTCCCGCGCTACGGCGGCGGGTGCGGTTCGTGGTGTACGGGCGGGCGTTCCCGGTGGTCACCCCCTATCCGGTCAACCCGCTGCACGAGGTGTGCCGCACGCTCGGGCTGGGCCACGCGCTCGCGTTCACGCTCACCCAGCAGTCCTGCGCGAGCGCGCTCGCCGCGATCGACGTGGCCGGGCGGCTGCTGGCGCGCGAACCGGACACGCCCGACGGCCCGCCGCTCGCGCTGGTGCTCACCGGGGAGAAGGCGTTCACCCGCGACGCCCAGTTCATCCCGGAGACGTCGGTGTTCAGCGAGGGCTCGTCGGCCTGCCTGCTCAGCGCCGGTGGCGGCCGGGACCGGCTGCTCGCGTACGCCTGCCACCAGCGGGGCGAGTTCGACGTGGCCGGCGGCGAGTCCCCGGCGCGGTTCCAGCGGGCGTACCGGCCGGCCCTGGCCGAGGTGATCGGCCGCGCGCTGGACCGGGCCGGCACGGCGCTGTCCGAGCTGCGGCTGGTGCTGCCGCACAACGTCAACCTGATGACCTGGAAGCGGCTGTGCCGGCTGATCGGGCTGCCGCTGGACCGGGTGCTGCTGGACAACGTCACCGAGACCGGCCACGTGTTCTGCGCCGACGCGTTCGTGAACTACCGCACGGCACGGGAGCGCGGCCTGCTCCGGCCGGGTGACAGGTATCTGGTCGCGGCGGTGGGCGCCGGGGACGGCGCGACGTTCGCCGCCATGGTGTTCGAGCACTGACCGGCGGACGGGAGGCCACCATGGACGACGGGCTGCGCCTGCTGCGGGCCGCCCGGCGCACGGTCACCGGCCCGGCCGCGCTGCTCGGCGATCCCGTGCTGCGCGCCCGTGCCGCCGAGTACCTGGCGGACCTGACCCGGCCGTACGGGCTGCGGGTGCCGGACGGCCTGTTCGACGCGCCGCCGGGGACGCTCGGGCAGTCGTACGGGGAGATGGCCGCCGAGCTGATCCCGGCCGTCGTGCCGCCGGACGAGCCGGTGGACCTGCTGGTGCTGGCGTTCGCCGTGCACGACATGCTGCCCGGGCGGGCCACGGCGGCGTATCTCAGTCACGTCTGCCCGGGTGTGCCGATGTCGTTCGCGCTCTGCGACCAGGGATCGGCGGCGGCGTTCACCGGGCTGCGGATCGCCCGCGGCTACGGGTGCCGCCGCGCCCTGCTGGTCACCGTCGAGCAGGCGGTCCTGCCGTACGGCGCGGCAGTGCCCGTACCGGCCCGCCACCGGGCCGTCGCCATGCTCTACGGCACTGCGGCCGACGACAGCGCCGGGACCGGCGGCGACAGCGGTAGGGCCGACGGCAGGACCGGCGGTCCGGAGCGGATCGGGCTCGGCGGCGCGCGGGTCACCGGGCTGCGCCAGCACGCGGACGTCGGCCCCGGCGACGTCGCGGCGCTCGCGGCGGCCGAGGTGCGCGAGCTGACGGCCGGGCGTACCGACGCCGCCGTCGTGCTCGGTGCTGACCTCGCGGCGGCGTGGCCCGGTCCCGGCGGCGGCGCGGTCACGACCGGTCCGCAGCGGCAGCCGTCCACCGGCGTGTGGTGGGCGCTGCTGGACCGCCTGGCCGGGGACGCGGCGCGGCCCCGTCCGGTGGTGGTGGCCGACTACGAGCCCGGCCTGGGCTACCTGAGCGTTGTCGCGCTGGCACCGGCGGGCCGGTCAGAGCCCGTCGGCGAGCGCGGCGCGCACGAACGCGCACAGCCGCTCGTTGACCTCCGGGGTGCCGACGGTGATCCGGACCCCGGCGCCTGGCAGCGCCATCACCAGGATGCCCGCCTCCCGGGCCCGCTCGGCGAACGGCACGGCCCGCTCTCCCAGCGGTAGCCACACGAAGTTGGCCTCGCTGGGCGCCACGGTGAGCCCGAGGCCGCGCAGCGCGCCGACCAGACCGGCTCGCGCCGCCACCAGCTCGGTGCACCGCCGGGTCAGCTCGCCGCCCACCTCCGGCGTCAGGCTCGCCACCGCGGCCGCCTGGGCGAGCGCGCCGGGGAAGAACACCGCACCGGTGAGCGCGGCGGCCCGGGTGAGCCGGGGCGGCACCACGGCGTAACCGACGCGCAGCGCGGCCAGGCCGTACGCCTTGGAGAACGTGCGCAGTACGCAGACGTTGTCGTACGCCCGGTACAGGTCCATCCCGTCCGGCGAGCGCGGGTCGGTGACGAACTCGCGGTACGCCTCGTCCACGATGACCGGCACGTCGGCCGGGACGCGGTCCAGGAACGCCTCGACGTCGTCGCGGCGCAGCGCCGTACCGGTCGGGTTGTTGGGGTTGCACAGCAGCACGCACCGGGTCCTTTCGGTGACCGCATCCGCCATCGCCGGCAGGTCGTGGTCGTACCCGTCCATCGGGACCGGTACCGGGCGGGCGCCGGCGTTGCCGATGATCAGCGGGTAGCCCTCGAAGGACAGGGCCGGGTGGACGACGTCCGGTCGCGGCCCGAGGGACTGCACGAGGTGCTGGCACAGCCCGGCCGAGCCGGGGCCGACGAGGATCGCCTCGGGGCCCACGCCGAGTCGCGCCGACAGCGCCGCCACGAGCGCCGACGACGTCCGGTCCGGATAGCGCTGGAGCGTCGCGGCGGCGTCCTCGACCACCCGCCGGATTCCCGGCAGCGGCGGGTAGGGCGTCTCGTTCATGGACAGGTCGGCCGGTGGTTGCGTCCCGACGGCGGTGGCAGGCGTCATCATCGCTCACTTTCCGACGGGACCGGTGGGGACGGGGTGTGCGCGTGCCGGTCGGCCAGCAACCCCAGCTGGTACAGCCGGTCGACCACCGACAGCGGCCGGACGTCGGTGCCGGACAGGTTCCCGGCGGTGAGCCCGAGCAGCCGGGGGTTGGCGGCGGTGCGGCGCATCATCCGCGCACCGAGCAGCTTCGGCAGCCCGGACACGGCGGTGATCATGCGGGAGGCGTTGTGGCTGACGGTGGCGACGTGGTCCAGCCGGGGTCGCCGCGCCGCGTCGAAGGCCCGCAGCGCCCGGTCCACGGCGGCCACCTCCGGCGCACCGCCCTCGGCGGCCAGGCAGGCGGCGAGCGTCTCGGCGTCACCGAGTGAGCTGTTGACGCCCTGCGCCGCCATCGGGTGCACCGCGTGGGCGGCCTCGCCGGCGAGCGCGAGTCCCGGTACGACCAGCCGTGCGCTGCGCAGCCGGTAGACCGCGAGCAGCTGGCGCCGGTGCAGGCTCGCGCGCACGGCCGGGGCCAGCGGGCGGATCGCCGGGACGTCGGCGAGCAGCCGTTCGCACCACGCCCCCAGGTCCACGCGGCCCCGGAACTCGTCCGGTGTGACCTGCACGTAGAGGCGGCACCGCCCGCCCGGCAGCGGGTAGACCAGGCAGAGTCCCCGGGCGGTGCGGTAGGCGGACACCTCGTCCGCCACCTCGGCGCCGTCCACGTCGAAGGCGACCAGGCCGTGCGGGTACTCCCGGCGCTCCACGCCGATCCCGGCCGCGCGGCGCAGCGGCGAGGACATGCCGTCGGCCGCGACCACCAGCGGCGCCGCGATCTCCCGCTCGGCGCCGTCCGCGACGACCCGGACGCCGCCGATCCGGCCGTCGCCGTCGCGCCGGACACCGGTCACCCGCACGCCCCGCCGGAGGTCCACCGTGGCGGGCAGCCGGTCGGCCAGCACCGCGCGCAGGTCGCCGTAGTCGGCGCAGAGGATCTGCCGGTACGCCCCGGGCAGGCCGGCGTAGTCCAGGCAGAGCAACGGCTCGCCGTACGCGTCGCGGATGGCCAGCCGCCCGACCGGGCGCGCGCCGGTGGCCCGCAGGGCGTCCAGCGCGCCCCAGGAGTCGAGGATGCGTACCGTCTCGGGCTGGAGGATCTCGCCCTTGGCGATCGACGCGGGGGTGCGCTGCCGGTCGAGCACGAGCACCCGCAGCCCGAGTGCGCCGAGCGCGTGCGCGCAGGCCAGCCCGCCGGCACCGGCACCGGCCACCACCACGTCGGGGGTCATCGGGGCACCGCGCCCGGTACGGCGCCGGATCGCGCGGCGGCGGCGCTGCGGTATTCGCCGAGCGCCCGCAGCGCGAGCGCCTGAGTGATCACCGCGTTCGGGTACCGCATGTGGTGGCGGATGTAGTTGCACACCCGGGCCGCGGGCCACGCGCCGTCCGGTCCGGCGGCGGCCACCAGCCAGGCGGCGCCCCGGTCGACCGCCCCGGCGGCGTCGGGATCGCCGGTGGCGAGCAGGCCCTGTACCGCCCAGGACGTCTCCTCGACCGTGCCGCCCGTGCCGTCACCCGGACCCCACGAGCCGTCGGGCAGCTGCGTGCCGCGCAGCCACCGGGCCGCGCGGCGCACCACCTCGTGCCGGGCGTGCCCGACCCGGGACAGCGCGGCGACCACCACCGCGGTGCCGGAGGTGTGGTCGCGGTACCAGAGGTTCTCGAACGTGCCGCCGGGCGCGGCCCGGGTCAGCAGCCACGCCGCCGCGCGGGCGATCGCCGGGTGGTCGTCCGGGTGCCCGGCGTCGTGCAGCGCGAGGATCGCCTGGCTGGTGATGGCCGGGCACGGGCCGTCGTTGGCGAGCCGGGTGTCGCGCACCCACAGGCTCCACGAGCCGCGGCTGTCCTGGCGGCCGACGAGCCACGCCAGTCCCTGGGGCAGCACCGGGTCGGTGCCGGCGTCCGGGAATCCGGCGAGCGCGGAGAGGATCTCGGCGGACTCCAGCGTCACCGGCCAGCCCCGGGCGTTCGAGTAGCTCCACCCGCCCGGTGGTACGTCCAGCACCTCGAACGCCTCCGTCTTGCGGGCGGCGTGGAGGAACTCCCGGGTGGGGCGCAGCCGGGGGTCGTCGGCGTAACCGGCCGCGATCAGCCCGGTCGCCGCGTACCCGGACCGGGTGAGGTCCAGGTTGGCGACCGCGTCCCAGGAACCGTCGGGGCGGACCGCCCGGCGCAGCCAGCCGACGACGGCGCGGGCGATGTCGGGGGCCTCGCCGCTGCGGGCCAGGCCGAGCAGGACGAGCGCGGCCGGCCACGGATCCTCGCTCAGCGCCCCGGTGCGGCCCTCGTGGTCGTGGATGGACCGCAGCAGCCGTACCGCCGCCGGGCGGGCCCGGCGCAGCGTGGCCCGGCGCAGCCGGCCCGCCGGCAGCATGTCGGCCTGCATCAGGGCCAGCCCGACGAACGGTGCGGTACGGAACGACAGGCGCTGCCGGCGTACCCGGTCGAACAGGACGATCTCCAGCGGCAGCCGGCGCAGCGGGCCGGCCTCGCCGGTCATCCCGGCCATGGTGAGCAGTTGCCGGCACAGCAGTGAGACGGCCGGATCGGTGATCGTGTCGACGCCGCCGAGCGCGGCCAGCCGGGCCCGTCCCGCCGCGATCGCGCCGGCGCTGTCGGCGGGCGCGCTCAGGGCCAGCGCGGCGACCGCCACGGCGGTGGGCACCACAGCGGTGCCGGCGCCCACGACGCCGCCCCAGCCGCCGTCGTCGTGCTGCGCGCGCCGCAGCCAGGCGGTTCCGGCGTCGACCAGGTCGGCGCAGCCGGACGGGTCGGCGGCGTGCAGCGCGGCGACCGCGCCGGCGGTGCCGAGTACCGAGGCGGGCGGATCGTCGCCGAAGGCGCCGTCGGGACGGCGGCGGCGGAAGAGCGCCTCGGCGCCCGCGGTGAGGGCCTTCCCGACGGTCTCGGCGGTCACAGCGGTCATGGCGCGTCCTCCAGCGGCAGTCGACTGCGGGTGGCGAGGGTCAGGCCCGCGACCGGCGGGCCGAGTTCGTGCCGGACGCGCATGCCACGCTGCGCCAGCCAGGTCAGCAGCACCATCGGGAGCGCGAGCGCGAGCTGCACGGCGACGCCGAGGCCGAGCCCGACCGCCGCCGAGGCCAGCAAAACCCGTTCGACGACCAGGACCGAGTGGGCGCGCAGCGCCACCAGGACGGGCATCCCGTCGCGGCGCGCCACCAGCGGGGTCAGCGCGACGACGCCGGTGACCAGGACGACGGCCACCGTGCCCAGGTACGCCACGCGCGTGCCCGCCCCGGCCAGCAGTCCGGCGGTCACGGCGGCGCCGATCGTGACGGCGTAGAGCGCCACCACGGTCCGTACGGCCACCGGCACGCCCCGCCCCACGGGCAGCGTGCGGTAGCCGCCGGCGCGGTCCCCGTCGATGTCGCGCAGCGCGCCGACCAGGTTGGACATCGCGTCGTGCGACCAGAACGCGACGACGAGCGCGAGCAGTACCGGCACCGCCCAGGCCCGGCCCGGCTCGATTCCGGCAGCGAACGCGCCGTAGGCGAGCGCGACCGCGCCGAGCGCGCCGCGGACCAGGTTGCCGGCGATCCCTCGAGCCTTGAACCACCTGCTGTACGCGACGATGCCGCATCCGGCCAGCAGCGCCGCCACTGTGGTGCCCCAGCCGCCGAGCACGGCCAGGACGCCGAGCGCGGCGAAGCAGGCGCTGCCGCACCACAGTGCCGTGCCCGCGCCCAGGCGGCTGGACGGGATCGGCCGGTGCGGCTTGCTGCCGGCGTCGAGGTTCCGGTCGAAGTAGTCGCCGAGATAGTGCCCGCCCAGCCACCCGGCGGTGGGCGCGGCCCAGGCCGACAGCAGCAGCCACGGGTCGCGGCCACCGGCCACCGCGGCGCCGGCCAGGCCGACCAGCCCGACGTACCAGAGGGTGTAGGGACGCCAGGTCTCCACGTGGGCCCGCAGTACTCGCACGGCGACGGCCGTGCTCACGCCATCTCGCTCGTCATCCAGGCCGCGATGCCGGTGAGCACGTCCGCGCTCGCGGACGGGGTGAGCACTGTCAGCTCGGCGCGGGCCCGCTCGGCGTGCTCCACCATCCGCCGCCGGGCGCCGTCGACCGCGCCCACGTCGCGGAGCAGGGCGGTGACCCACTCGACGTCGCCGGGACCGGCGCCGCGGCGGTGCAGCACCGCCAGCAGTTCCACCCGGGCCGCGTCGCTGATCGCGTCGTACGCCAGCAGCAGCGGCAGGGTGGGCCGGCCGTTGTTGAGGTCGCTGGTCGCGGGTTTGCCGGTCTGTTCCGGGGTGGACAGGTAGGACAGCAGGTCGTCGCGGATCTGGAACGCGGTGCCGACGTGCTCGCCGTAGCGGGCCAGCGCGCCCGACACCGGCGGGTCGGCGCCGCCGAGCAGCGCGCCGACGTGGCACACGGCGCGGAACAGCGAGCCGGTCTTGAGCCGGATCATCTCCGGGTACCAGCGTCCGCCCGCGTCCAGGTCGCCGACGAGGCGCGCCTCCAGCGCCTGACCCCGGCACAGGTCCTGGCCCGCCTCGGCGAGCGCGGTGACGGCGGCGACGACCGACGCCGGGGGCACTGCCCGGCCGCCCTCCACGAGGGCCTGGAAGGCGTGGAAGATGAGGTGGTCACCGGCCACTATGGCGCCGGGGATGCCGTACGCGACCGGGACCGCGGGCCGGCCGCGGCGCAGCGTGTCCGCGTCGATGATGTCGTCGTGCACGAGCGTCGCGACGTGCAGGTACTCGGTGCCGAGCGCGGCCGCGAGGACGTCCGCCGGCGATCCGCCCACCGCCTCGGCGGCGTGCAGCGTCATCATCGGGCGGAGCATCTTGCCCGCCGGCAGCAGCGCGTAGCGCACGATCGCGTCGAGCTGGTCGGGCGTCTCCGGCCACCGCCGGCCGAGTTCGGCGCGCAGCAGCCGCCCCGATTCACTGCGGGCCAGGTCATCGATGAAGGGCGGATATCGCGTGGAGCCAGCAACCGTCATGACGCGTCGACCCTTTCGCCAGGGATCGGCTAGTCGCCACGCGAGACGTTACCGGTCGGCCCTCCCGCGAACAACCATTGATAAATACGCATGGAGATGGGTAGCCGCAAATGTCGCGACAGCATTCTTCAGCACATTGGCCGATGCCCAGCGAAATCCGCCGTTTGACCCACGGCCGCCATGTCGATGCATATACGTCAATGTTCGGGCGCACGGGACGGCACCGGACAGGTGCGACTCGCCCGGCCCGCTCAGGCGCCCGCGGCGAACTCCATGAGCGTCAGCCCGTCGGTGCCGTGGTAGGTGCGCCGGGGTGCCAGCCCCGCGGCGGCGGCCAGTGCGGCGAACTCGGGCAGCCCACGCTCGCGCCCGCCGACGAGCACCAGCATCCGCAGGTCGTACGGGGACAGGTGCGGCACGTGCGGCACCGTCGGCAGCACCTCGACGACGAGCACCCGGCCGGTGGACCCGGCCGCCTCGGCGCAGCGCCGCAGGATCGCGGTGGCGTGGGCGTCGCTCCAGTCGGTGAGCGCGCGGGAGACCACGTAGACGTCGGCGCCGGGCGGCAGCGGGGCGAAGAAGTCCCCGACCACGGCCTCGGCCCGGCCGGCGAGACCGCACGCGGCGAACGTGGCGGCGGCGGTGGCCACCGGCTCGTCGCGGTCGACGAGCGTGCCCCGCAGGTGCGGGTGGGCGCCCAGCACCTCCCGCAGCAGCCCGCCCGCGCCCCCGGCCACGTCGACCACGTGGCCCGCCTCCTGCCAGGGGTACAGCGCCGCGACCTCCGGCGCGGTGAACCGCTGCTGGCTGAGCATCAGCGCGTCGAAGTAGGCCCGGTGTTCCGGGTGGGCGTCGAGGTCGGCCCAGAAGTCGCGCCCGTGCACCTCCCGGTAGCCGGGCCCGCCGGTGCGGATCGCGTGCGGCAGGCCCGTCCAGGCCAGGTCCATCCGCGCGCCGAGACCGGCGAGGTCGAGGTAGGCGCCGTGGCCGCCGCCGTCGCGGTCGCAGAGCAGCTCGCCGACGTCGGTCAGGCCGAACACGTCCGGCGACACCTCGACGAACACGCCCCGGTGCACGAGGTAGCGCAGCAGGCGGGCCAGCGCGGCGGCGTCCGCGCCGCAGGCCTCGGCCAGCTCACCCAGACCGGTGACGCTCGCGGCGATCCGGTCCGGCACGCGCAGCGTCACCGCCGTGCGGACCGCGAACGGGGTGGCCAGGTCGGTGAGCCGGTCGAGCCGCTCCCCCGCGTCACCCTCGATCGGGGCATCGATCGACACCGGCGCCTCCTCCCGCCTCGCGGGCCGGCACCGCCGCCCCGCCGGTGCGCATGCTTCCAGGCGCACGCCGGGTGAGTCAACGACGACGGCTGGTGAGGACATTCATGAACATGGAACAATCCGCGGACCAGCCGAGGCGCGCAGACCGGAGGGATCATCGATGACCACATCCATCGCGGCCGAGGTCCGGCTCGTCTCCGGCGCGCTGGGCGCCGAGGTCCACGGCATCGACCTGAACACGCTCACCGACGAGGGCTTCGCGCTGGTCCACGACCTGCTGCTGAAGCACCAGGTGGTATTCCTCGCCGGCCAGAGCGGGCTGACCCCGCAGGCGCACGTCGCGTTCGGGAGGCGCTTCGGCGAGGTGGAACTGCACCCGTACCTGCCCCGGCTGGACGGGCACCCGGAGATCGTCGTCATCGACTCCGCCGACGGCGGCAAGGTCGACGTCTGGCACACCGACATGACGTTCCACCAGAGCCCGCCGATCGCCTCGATCCTGCACCTGATCCAGCTGCCCGAGGTCGGCGGCGACACCATGTGGACCAACCAGTGCCGGGTGTACGAGGCGCTCTCCGCGCCGATGCGGGACCTGCTCGACGGGCTGACCGCCATCCACGTCATCCGGATCGGCACCGAGTTCACCAGCCGCGCGGAACACCCGGTGGTCCGGGTGCACCCGGAGACCGGGCGCCGCTCGCTGTACGTCAACCGGCTGTTCACCTCGCACATCCCGCAGCTGACCCGCAACGAGAGCGACGCGCTGCTGGAGCACCTGTTCACCTTCTCCGAGAGTCCCCAGTTCACCTGTCGCTACCGCTGGCGGACCGGGGACGTCGCGGTGTGGGACAACCGGGTCACCCAGCACTACGCGGTCAACGACTACGACGGCCCGCGGCGCGGGCAGCGGATCACCGTGCTCGGCGACCACCCGACCGGCAACGAGCCCCGGTGGGAGCACTACGTCCCGGCACCCGGCGAGCGGTACTGGCCGGACCGGGTCAACGCGGTGGAGAGCTACTGACCGCCGGTCACCAGGTGACCGGGAAGGAGGCGATGCCGCCGTTCATCCGGTCGTGCCGCCACGGGATCTCCGCCGGCGGCACCGCCGGCGACAGCGCCGGCATCCGGGTCAGCAGCGCGCCGAGCGACAGCTCCACCTGCATCCGGCCCAGCGCCGTACCGAGGCAGAAGTGCGGCCCGAAGCCGAAGGTCAGGTGCGGCACGCCGGGCCGGCGGTCGATGTCGAAGACGTTCGGCTCGGGGAAGAACCGGGGATCACGGTTGCCGGCCCACGGGATCGCCATCACGCAGTCGCCGGCCCGCATCCCGACCCCGCCGAGGACCAGATCCTCGCGGACCACCTGCACCCGGAACATGGCGCTCACCGACGTGTAGCGCAGGATCTCGTCGGTGGCCGTGGCGAGCTTGCCCGGCGCGGCGCGCAGCTTCGCCAGCTGCTCCGGGTGCTGGAACAACGCGCGCAGTCCCGCGCTCGTCGAGTTGATCTCCAAGCCGCCGAGCAGCACCCCCATGGCCAGCTCGACCAGTTCGGCGTCGGCCAGCTCGTGCGCGCCGCCGCCGCGGACCCAGGCCGAGAGCAGGTCGTCGCCGGGCTCGGCCCGCTTGCGCGCCAACTGCCCGGCCAGGTAGTCCCGCAACTCGGCCTGCGCGGTCGCGGCGGCTGCCGAACCGTACGCGGTGACCGAGTTCAGCCCCTCGATCCAGGCGTAGAAGCGGGGCCGGTCGGCGGCCGGGACGCCGAGCACGTCGCACACCACGAGCACCGGCAGCGGCGCCACCAGCCCGGCCACCACGTCGGCCGGGCGCGGACCGGCGAGCATGGCGCCGACCAGCTCGTCCACCAGCCGCTGCACCCGGGGGCGGAACGTCTCGATGCGCCGGGCGGTGAACGCGCGGCCCGCCACGCGCCGCACCACGGCGTGCGCCGGGCCGTCCATGTTCAGCTCCCGGGGGCCACCGCCGTCCGGTGTCGCCGTCGCGCCCAGCGGGAGCCGGGAGAACCGGGGGTCGGCCAGGACGGTGCAACAGTGCTCGTAGCCGAGCACGAGCCAGGCCGCCCGCCCGTCGGGCAACCGCACCCGGCTGACCGGCTCGGCGACGACCATCTCCAGCAGCTCGGCGGGAAGGTCGCCGGTGAACGGCTCGAACGGATACGAACGGGGCCTGGAATCGACCGTCACCGGGTCACCGGGAGACTGATCGCGGTCCACCTCGGACATCGGCTAAGGGTCCAGCATCGGTTAGTCCGGCGTCAATATCCGCCGCTTGCGTTCGCGACCTTCCGCGTACCGGTGCCGATCCCCTAGCATCGGTTGTCCAGGGCTGCCGTTTCGCCGCGCGGATTGGTGGGATTTGACTGCGCCGCTGCGAATTCTGATGTCGACGTGGGGCTGGCGGTCGCATTTCTACAGCCTGGTCCCGCTCGGCTGGGCCTTGCAGGCCGCCGGCCACGAGGTGCGGGTGGCCAGTCACCCGTCGATGGCCGCCACGATCAGCGCGGCCGGGCTCGCCGCCGTACCGGTGGGCGCGGATGTCGACTTCGCCGAGGCGTTCGCCGGCCGGATCGGCGCGGTGGCCCCGCTCGCCGGTTCCGCGTCGGCCGGCGCCGTCGAGCCGGCGATCACCGCCGACGGCGGGGTGGTCCGGTTCGCCGACGCCGTCCTCGACGACCTGGTCGCCTTCGGCCGGTCCTGGCGGCCGGACCTGGTCCTCTGGGAGCCGTTCAACCTGGCCGCGCCGGTGGCCGCCGCCGCGCTGGGCGTGCCGGGCGTGCTGAACCTGTGGGGGCCGGACTCCTCGACCACGCTACGCCTCGACCCGGACGCGGTGGTCGGGCCGCTGGCCGCCCGATTCGGGCTCCCCGCCGCAGACGTGCCGTTGGACGGCGTCCTGACGCTCGATCCGGTGCCGCCGCCGATGCAGGTGCCGATGCGCCGCCCCGGCCGTCCGGTGCGGTTCGTGCCGTACAACGGTCCCGCAGTGGTGCCGGACTGGCTGCGCCGCCCGGCGGACCGGCCCCGGGTGTGCGTCACGGCGGGCACCATGATGGCCGGCGCCGGGCTGCACGACCGGCTCGACCTGGGCGGGGTGGTCCGGTCGGTGGCCGGGCTCGATGTGGAGGTCGTCGTGGTGGTCGAACCGCGCCAGCACGAGGGGCTGGGGCCGCTGCCGGCCCGGGTCCGCCTGGCCGAGGGGCCGCTGGCGGTACGGCTGGTGCTGCCGACCTGCGCCGCGCTCGTGCAGCAGGGCGGGGCCGGCACCACCATGACCGCGCTCGCGTACGGCGTGCCGCAGCTCGTCCTGCCTCAGGTCAGCGACCAGCACTTCAACGGCGAGCGGCTGGCCGTCACCGGCGCCGGCACCTGGCTTGCGGGTGAGCAGGCCACCGCCGCCACGGTCCGGAACCTCGTCGGAGAACTGGTCGGCGACGGGCCCCGGCGGCGGGCCGCGACGTCGATGCGTGACCGGGTCCAGGCCATGCCCTCCCCCGCCGACCTGGTGCCGACGCTCGCCGCCCTGGCCCGGGGCGGCCCGATCTGAGGAGTCGCAGATGACGCAGGAGCCACCGGCCATCCCGTACCCGCTCGCGCCGGCTCCGACGATCTACCACCCGTCGCCGGACTACACCCGGATGCGCGAGACGTGCCCGGTGGCCCGGGTCGAGCTGCCCGACGGGGCGTGTGCGTACCTGGCCACGAGGCACGCCGACGTACGCCGGGTCTTCACCGACCAGCGGTTCAGCCGGGCCGCCGCGGCCGGCCCCAACCGCCCGACCCGGGAACTCGGCTCGCTCGCCGAGGACTCGCTGATCGGGATGGACCCGCCGCGGCACACCACGATGCGCCGGGCCGTCTCGCACGCGTTCACCGTCCGCCGGGTGGAGGAGCTGCGCCCGAGAGTGGCGGCGCTCGTCGACCGGATGATCGACGACCTGGAGGCCGCCGGTCCGCCGGCCGATCTGATCACGCACGTCTCCGGCCCTCTGCCGATCTCCGTGATCAGCACGCTGTTCGGCATCCCGGAACGGGACCGGGAGCGGGTACGCCAGTGGTCGGACGCGCTCGTCGGCGACTGGGACGCCGACCCGGAGGCGCCCCGGGCGGCGCTGGAGGCGTTCCGTGAGCTGATCGACCTCCGGCGCCGCAAGCCCGGCGACGACCTGATGAGCGCGCTCATCGCGGTCTGGGACGAGCACGACGACCTGACCGAACGGGAGCTGGTGTCGGTCACCGCCGGGATCTTCGTGGGCGGGCACGAGACCACCACCAACCAGCTCAACCTGTTCCTGCTCGTGCTGGCCCGCCATCCCGAGCAGCTGGCCGGGCTGCGCGGCGACGACCCGGGGGCGGTCGCCCGGGCGGTCGAGGAGCTGTCCCGCTTCATCCAGCTCGGCGACAACGGGGTGCTGCTGCCCCGGGTGACGACCGAGGAGGTGGAGCTGGGCGGCGTACGCCTGCCGGCCGGCGCCGCGGTGCTGCCGGCGATCGCGTCGGCCAACCGGGACGCCATGGTGTTCCCGGGTGCGGACACGCTCGACCTGACCCGCGTGCACAACCCGCATCTGGCGTTCGGCGCCGGCCCGCACCACTGCCTGGGCGCGGCGCTGGCCCGGATGGAGTTGCAGGAGGCGCTGGGCGCGCTGCTGCGGCGGCTGCCCGGGCTGCGGCTCGCCGTCGACGAGTCGGAGCTGCGGTTCCGGCCGGGGCTGGTGGTGCGCAGCCTGGAGTCGCTGCCGGTGGCCTGGGACGCGTGACCGGTCAGCCGCCCGCCGACCCGGGGACGACCCGGGTCGGCGCGGCGGGGTCGAGGGCCGCCTCCACCGCCACCTCCTCCACGCCGCGCAGCAGCCGTTCCGCCTGCTCCTCGGTGAAGCAGCCGAAGTCGAAGATCACCTGGAGATGGACCGTCTCCGGCTGGTCCTCGACGGTGATGAACATCTGCTCGGGCAGGTGGTCCAGTGGGCCGTCCCAGACCAGGAACGTCTCGTCGGCCCGGCGGCGGATCCGCTCGGCGGTCACCGGGTCGTCGTGCAGCCCGTGGTCGGCCGCCCGCCGGGTGGTCACCCGCCGGTCGTTGATCCGGCAGGTGACCCGCGCCGGGTAGCCGCGTTCGGCGTCCAGCCGGTCCGAGACCTCGGTGAGCTGGGCCGGGTCGTAGTAGGCGTACTTCCCGGCGGAGACCGCGGCCCGGCGGGCACGCGCCACCACCTCGTCCACAGTGGTGTCCGCGGTGTCGACGCTCAGCACGCCGTTCTGGCTGAGCGGGGCGATGGCCTCGGCGAAGCCCGGCCGGAACCGGTTGCCGACGATGAGCTTGGCGGTGAGCGGGCTGACGCCGGTGGCCCGGCCGATCGCGACCGCGATGACCGCGAGCAGCACGCGCGAGGTGTCCGTCCGGGTCCGCGCCGCGATGGCCCGCACCGCCAGGTACGCCGCGGGCGAGCTGAACCGGCCGTGCCAGTAGCGGTGGCCGCGGCGCCCACCGGCGGCCGGCTCGCCGAACGTGAGCGGCGGGACGTCCCGCAGGTGCTCGGCCCAGTGGCGCACGGCCCGGTCGCTGACCCGGCGCAGCGGCGGCGTCTCCTCCCGCCGGCCCAGGTCGAGGATCTGCACGGTACGCGGGTCGGCGACCCGGCGGACCGGCCGGCGGCCAGGCCGAGGTCGGCCAGCACCAGGGACGTGGCGGTGCCGTCCACCACGAGGTGGTCGATGGTCAGCACCCGGTGCACCAGGGCGCCGCGGTGCCGGATCACCGCCATCCTCACCGACCAGTCGCGGTAGAGGTCGTAGTGGCTCAGCAGGCGGGCGTGGCCCAGGTCGTAGGCGAACGCGGCCACGTCGGCCGGGTCGGCGTCGTCGGGCACCTCCACCACGTCCAGGACCGTCTCGCCGCTGGCCGACACGACCTGGCACGGTCCGTCCCCGCCGCCGGCGCCGAGCCGCATCCGCAGCGCCGGGTGCCGGGCCATCAGCGCGGCGAACTCGGCCGTCACCTGCTCGACTGTGACACCGGGCGGCATCGGGTGGGCGCCGCTGACGTTGTGCGTCCAGCCGGTCTCCCGCATGTCCTGCATGATGGCCTTCTGCCCCCAGGTCAGGGGCGCGGTGCCGGCGCCCGGCCCGGCGAACGCCACGGGCACCTGGGCCTGGACCGTCTGCGCGAACACCCGCTCATCAGAGCAACGTGCATCGGCGCGTGTCAACGTGACGGCGCGCGGTTACGCTGCCGTCCATGCGGGACGCCGTCCGGGTCTGGATCGTTCCGGTGGCGGTGCCGGCCGACGAGCTGGCGCGGTACCGGGCGGTGCTCGACGCGGACGAGCGGGACCGGGCCGCGCGGTTCGACACCGAGGCGCTGCGGGACCGGTTCACAGTGGCGCACGGCGCGCTGCGCGTCCTGGCCGGGCGGGCCACCGGCGCGTCACCGGCGGCGCTGGCCTGGCGCCGGGGCCGGTACGGCAAACCGGTGCTGACCGGCCCGTGGAGCGGCCTGCACACGAGCCTGTCGTACTCCGGCGACCTGGTGGCGGTCGCGCTGAGCGAGGGCCGTCCGGTCGGGGTGGACGTCCAGCACGTCGCGCCGGGCGGGGATCCGGTGTCGGCGTCGGCGCGCTTCTTCCACCCGCAGGAGGCGCGGCACGTCGCCGCCGGGCCCGGCGCGGCCGGCCGGGCGCTGCGGTTCACCCGGCTGTGGGCGCGCAAGGAGGCGGCGGTCAAGGCGGCCGGGGGGCGGCTGTGGCCCAACCTCGGGATGCCGGTGCACCGGGGCGACGTGGTCGAATGCGTCGACCCGGCCGGACCGCACCGGCTGACCGACCTGCGCAAGCCCGCCGGGTACGCGGTGGCGGTCGCGCTCGCCGGTGAGCGGCCGTACGCCGTCGAGTGCCGCACCGGCCCCGGTCAAGATCGGTGACGATCGCCGCACCCGTTGACACCCGCCGATGTCCCCTGCTCTGATGACTCCATGCCGACGCGCATGATCGACTCGTGGGACGCCCGGTGCTAGAGCACGACGCGCCGGTCGCCGCGCCGCCCCGTGACCAGGTCGTGGACCGCCTGACCGTGTTGCTGACCCGCATGCTCCGGCCGGACGCGCCGGTCACCGAGCAGACCCAGCTGATGGACGAGCTCGGCCTCAGCTCCTCCCTCGGCCTGGAGTTGCTGCTGGCGCTGGAGGACGAACTGGAGATCCAGATCGACGTCGAGGAGCTGGACGAGGACCGGATGGCCACGCTCGGCGACCTGGCCGACTACATCACCGCCAACTCCACCCCGCGCTGAGCCATGGACCGGCCCGGCCTGAGCGTGGTGGTGCCCGCGCACGAGAACGGATCCGCGCTCGACGCCACGCTGCGCTCGCTGACCCGGCAGACGCTGCCGGCCGGGGAGTTCGAGGTGGTCGTCGGCGACGACGGCTCGGCCGTGTCGCTGGGCCCGGTGGTGGACACGTACCGGGACCGCCTGC
The DNA here is from genome assembly GCF_019038635.1 of Micromonospora sp. WMMB482. Classification (NCBI taxonomy): domain Bacteria; kingdom Bacillati; phylum Actinomycetota; class Actinomycetes; order Micromonosporales; family Micromonosporaceae; genus Micromonospora; species Micromonospora sp. WMMB482. The sequence goes on from NZ_JAHOPD010000020.1 coordinate 6,145,558, forward strand.
GGATCGACTACGTCCGCAGCGAGCGGAACCGGGGCCGCAGCGCCAACCGCAACGCGGCGGCGGCCCGGGCCCGCGCGGACACGCTGATGTTCCTCGACGCCGACACGGTGGCCCATCCCGGGCTGCTGGAGCGGCACCGCGACTTCCACGCCGGGCGGGCCGGCCGGCCCGGCGTGCTGCTCGGCCAGCGGTACGACCTGGACTGGGCCGGCGCGGACGCGCTGCGCCGGGACGAACCGGTCGTTCCGGCGATGCTCGACGCCGAGCGCGGCGACCCGCGGCTGGAGGACATCGCCCTCCCTCAGCGGACTGACGACTTCCCGAGCGCGCCCTGGGTGCTGGGCCTGACCCACAACGCGTCGGTGGACCACGAGTCGTTCCGGCGGGTCGGCGGGTTCGACGAGGCGATGGTCAAGTGGGGCTTCGAGGACCTCGACTTCTTCTACCGGGTGTTCCACCTGCACGGCGCGCCGCCGGAGCTGTTCCGGCTGGACGCCGACGCGCTCTCCTACCACCTGCCGCACTTCCGCAAGACGTCGAACGGGCTCGCCTCGATGGACAACATGAAGTACCTGCTGCGCAAGCATCTGCGCTACGACGTCGAGGTGCTGTACGGGCTCAACACGTTCGGCCGGCACCTGGGCCGGATCCGGCTCTACGGCCAGGCGATCGAGGCGTACCGGGCCGGTGGGCTGGGCCGGCCGGACGTCCTGCCCGCGCCGCTGCGCGACGAGCTGGCGGCGAGCGTGGCGCTGGTCGTGGGCAACGGCGTGTCCGCGCTGGACCTGGCGCCGGGTCGCACACGTTCGACCACGACGCGCCGACCGGCGAGACGAACTCCCACCTGCTCGGCACCGTGCTCCAGCAGTTCAAGGCCGGCGCGCTGGATCTGATCGTCAACGTCGACATGTGGCGGTGCCTGCTGCCCGAGGATCTGCCCGCGTTCCTCACCCGGGGGCTGCTCAAGGCCGACCGGATCGAGCTGGTCGCCACCCGTACCGGCCCGGACCAGCGCGCCCTGCTGCCGGTGCCGCTGGTCGCCGACCTCGACTACGTGGCCGACATGCTGCGCCCGCACTTCACAGTGGCCGTCGCCACGTACGACACCGCCACGGTGATCACGCTGCGCTGAGGCACACCGCGCGGTCAGGCGGGGCGCGCCAGGACGAGGCTGACGTTGTGGCCGCCGAAGCCGAACGAGTTGGACAGCACCGCGTCCACCTCCACCGCCCGCGCCTTCGCGCGGATGTGGTCGACCTCCCCGGCGCGTTCCGGGTCGTCCAGGTTGTGCGTGGGCGGCAGCAGGCCGCGACGCAGCGCCTCGACCGCGATGGCCGCCTCGATCACGCCGGAGACGCCGAGCATGTGCCCGGTCACGCCCTTCGTCGAACTCATCGGCGGCGGGCCGGTGTCGTACACCTCGGCGAGCGCGGCCAGCTCGGCGGCGTCCCCGGCCCGGGTGCTGGTGCCGTGCGCGTTGACGTACCCGATGTCGCCGGGCACCAGCCCGGCGTCGCGGACGGCCATCCGCATGCACGCGGCCGCGCCGGCGCCGTCGGGGCGCGGCGTGGTCGGGTGGTGGGCGTCGTTCGTGGCGCCCCAGCCGAGCACGTCGGCATGGCGGTGGGCACCGCGCGCGGCGGCGTGCGCGGCGCGTTCCAGCACGAACACCCCGGCGCCCTCGCCGAGGACGAGCCCGTTGCGACGCCTGTCGAAGGGGCGGCTCGCGGCGGCCGGGTCGGCCCAGCCGCGAGCGAGCGCCCGGGCGTTGCCGAACGCGTACGCGAACGTCGGGAACAGCGGCGCCTCGGCGCATCCGGCGAGCACCACGTCCGCCTCACCCGCGCGCAGGATGCGCAGCGCCTCACCGATCGACTGCGCCCCGGCCGCGCACGCCGTGCCGATGGACGAGGTGTAGCCGTGGATGCCGAACTTGATCGCGATGCGGGCCGCGCCCATGTTCGGCAGTGTCCCGGGCAGCATGTAGGGGCTGACCCCGAACCGGCCCCGCGCGGCGCGGCCGAGCACCTGTTCCTCCAGGGTGGACAGCCCGCCGACGCCGGAGACGACGGCCGCCACCCGGTACGGGTCGACGTCGTGGCCGATCCGCAGCCCGGCGTCGGCGAGCGCGTCCTCGGCGGCGCGCAGCACCATCACGATCGACCGGTCCACGACGCGGGACTCCGGGCCGGGCAGCACGCTCGCCGGGTCGATCGCCGGGGCGAACGCGGCGACGTCGACCACGCCGTGCAGCGGATGGCCGGCGGGCGGTCGGGAGAGCCCGGAGCGGCCGTCGCAGACCGCGTCGAACACGTCGGCGGCGGTGGAGCCGACCGGGCTGACCAGCCCGATCCCGGTGACGGTGACCGATTCGCGCACGCTCACCGGACCCGGTGCCGCGCCGGAACCGCCGGGACGCGACCCGACCGGCTGTCGTGCCCCGGCATCGGTCAGTGCGCCGAGGCCGGCGCGATGCGCGCCGCCACCGCCCGGCTGAACTCGCCGACGGTCATCATGGCGAGGTCCTCCGCCTCGTCGTCGAAGGCGACAGCGAACCGGTCCTCCACGCGCACCGCCAGCTCGGCCAGGCCGAGGGAGTCCACGTCGAGCCCGGCCGGGCCGAAGACGGTGTCGTCGTCGACGTCGGAGACGTCGTACTTCATCTCGGTGAGTGCGGCGAGGAGGAACGCGCGGATCTCGTCGGTCATGTCCGGTGTTTCCCTTCCACGGTGTCCTGGCGGCGCGCTCGACCTGCTCGACGGAACCTGTGAGGCGCGGAGCGGACACTCCGCGTAGCATCGACCTTACTCGATCGGGTTGGTTTGGCAAGACACCCGGCCGGTCAGCCGTACGGGCAGCCGGTCGTACCCGCGCAGCATCAGCGCGCGGCGCGGCCCGGGTTCGGCGGCCAGCCCCGGGAAGCGGTCCAGCAGGCGGGGCAGGACCAGCCGCCCCTCGGCCCGGGCCAGCGTCGCCCCGAAGCAGTAGTGCGGTCCGGCGCTGAACGCCAGGTGCCGGTTGTCCGCGCGGGACGGGTCGAACCGGTCCGGGTCGGGGAACCGGCGCGGATCCCGGTTCGCGGCGCCGGTCAGCACCACCACCGTCCGGCCCGCCGCCACCGGCAGGCCGGCGACCTCGGTGTCCGCGGCGGCGTAGCGGACCGCGAAGTGCACCGGCGGCTCGTACCGCAGGATCTCCTCGACGTACGACGCGGCCAGCGACGGATCGGCGCGCAGCGCGTCCCGGGCGGCCGGCCGTTCGGTGAGCAGCACCAGCCCGTTGCCGAGCAGGTTCGCGGTGGTCCGGAACCCGGCGTTGTACATGATGATCAGGTTGGCCAGCAGCTCGTCGGCGGTCAGCCGGCCGGGTTCGGCGTCCAGGCCGCGCAGCAGGGCCGAGACGAAGTCGTCGTGCGGCGCAGCCCGGCGCGCGACGACCAGATCGGTGAAGTACGCGGTCAGCTCCGCCGCCGCCACGTTCGCGGCCCGTACCTCGCGCATGGACCGGCGGCCGATCTCCAGCACCGCGTCGAACGCGCGGACCCGGGACGGGAACCACTCCCGGTCCGCCTCCGGCACGCCCAGCAATTCGCCGATGACGTCACTGGGCAGCCGGAGCGCGAACCGCGCCATGAAGTCGACCGGCCGGCCGTCCGCGCCCTCGGCGGCGAGCCCGTCGAGCAGGTCGTCGGCGATGCGCCCGATGGCCGGTTCCAGCGCGGCGACCCGGCGCGGGGTGAGCGCCTGGGAGAACAGGTGCCGGACCCGGAGGTGGTCGCCCTCGGCGGCGTTGAGCATCGACGACTGGAGGATCCGGATCACCTGGTGCTCGCGCCAGCGCACGCCGGCCCGGTCCAGGTACTCGGCGCCGAGCACCCGGAAGACGGGGTCGCGCAGCACCCGGTTGACCGCGTCGTACCCGTGCACGACGAGTGCGTGCGGGTCGGCGGGCCGCAGCGCGACCGCCTCCCCCGCCTCGTGCAGCCGGGCGTAGAACGGGTACGGGTCGCGCCGCACCTTGTCACCGAGCAACTCGTCGAGGGAGAAGGTGACGCGCATGGCCGCTCCTCGCGGGATACCGGGTGCCGCGACCCTAGACTCATCGCCGCCGATGTGTCCATGAGCGACGGTGAGTGTCAGCCCGCCGGCGCACCGCACCCGTCCTCGCCGACGCCTACGAGCATGTCGGCGGTGGTGTGCGCCCGGATGCCCTGCGGCACCGGCTCGGCGAACCGCGCGACGACCGTCCGGACGTGGGTCTCGGCGGCCCCGGCCAGGCCGTCGTAGACGGCCGCGAACAGGTCCCGGGCCGTCCGGCGTGGCCACCCGGCGGGGAGCAGCTCCAGCGGCAGCCGCGGGTCGAGCGTGGGAAACCGCCGGTACGTGTCCATCACCTCGGTGCGCGCCCGCACGGCTGCGGCGCCGTCGACGGAGCCGAGCCGCGACACCAGTGGCGTCCACCGGCGCAGGAACGCCTCGTAGTGTCCGCTGATCGCGTCGACGTCCCAGGCGTCGACGGGGGCACGCTGGCCGATCGCGTCCAGCGCGTCCTGCCGTCCCCGGAACACCGTGACCGCGCCGAGGGCGAGCGGGGCGAGCCGGGCCCGCGCGGGTGCGGCCAGCTCGTACGGCGAGATCCACAGCCCGTCGTAGAGCGGCGCGAAGCCGAGCCAGCGCAACTGGCCGCGCAGCGCCCGGCGCTGCGCTCCGTGATCCTGGGGCAGTGAGAAGGCGACGATGGTCCAGCATCCGTCCCACGTCTGCACGTCGGTCGTGGAGGCGATGATCCAGTTCCCGCCGGCGGACAGGTACTCGGCGGCGGAGCGGCTGAGCCGGTAGAAGCTGTTGCGGCCCTGCCGGGCGCCCTCCAGCACCCCGCGGCGGGCCAGCCGGCTGATCGCGGTACGCGCCCCGGCACTGGTCACCCCGGCCTCGCCGAGCAGCGCGACGATCGCCGCGGACGGCAGCGCGGCGCGGGTACGCAGCGTGTAGTCGGCGAGCAGGGTCACCGCGACGCTCTGCGGTGAGGTGCCGGCCTGCCGCCGGGGCAGCCGCGCGGCGGGCCCCTCGTCCGGGTAGATCTCCTCGATGTCGAACGGGTTTGCCACGCGCGCTCCGGGCTGGGCTCAGGGACGGTGCACCGACTGTAGACGAACGCCGCCAAAGCTCATCGGAGCACGTCGATTGACACTTCAGCGCCCGGCGGGAACACTATGTGCCACACGACGGAGCCGGGCCGGGCGAGACACGTCAGTGGGCGAGACGCGACACCGCGGTGGTCCGGGCCGCCGGCGCGACGCGCGCCCGCCCGTCACCGCCCGCACAGGGCGACCGAAGGAGAATCCGTGAGAATCAGAGCCAAGATGGTGGTGGCCCTGGCCGCGTCGCTGGCGGCGGCCGGCCTGGTGATCCCCGCCGTCCAACCCGCGTACGCGGCGTCACTGACCGAGGTGACCAGCTTCGGCGACAACCCCGGCCGGATGCGCATGCACGTCTACGTCCCGGACGCCCGTCCGGCCCGGCCGGCCACTGTGGTCGCCATGCACGGCTGTGGCGGTTCCGGCCCCGGCTTCTACTCCGGCAGCGAGTTCGCCGGCCTGGCCGACCGGTACGGCTTCATCGTCATCTACCCCAGCGCGACCCAGCAGGCCGGCTTCGGCAACTGCTTCGACACCTGGTCCGACGCGGCCAAGCGGCGCGGCGGCGGCAGCGACCCGGTGTCGCTCATCTCGATGGTCCGCTACGTCCAGCAGCAGTACGGCGCGGACCCGGACCGGGTCTACGCCACCGGCAGCTCGTCCGGCGGCATGATGACCAACCACATGCTGGCGCTCTACCCGGACGTCTTCAAGGCCGGCGCGGCGTTCATGGGCGTGCCGTTCAACTGCTTCGCCGGCGCCGCCGACTACCCGCCCGGCGCCAGCCAGTGCACCGGCGGGAGCATGAACCGCACCCCGCAGCAGTGGGGCGACGCGGTCCGCCAGGCGTACCCCGGCTACACCGGCCCCCGCCCCCGGGTGCAGCTGTGGCACGGCACCAACGACACGCTGGTGCCGTACTCGCTGCTGCAGGAGACGATCGAGCAGTGGACGAACGTGTTCGGCCTCAGCCAGAACCCCACGTCCACCGACACGCCGCAGTCCGGCTGGAACCGGCGGCGCTGGGCCGACACCTCCGGCACGGTCCAGGTCGAGGCCTACAGCATCCAGGGCGCCGGGCACAGCCTGCCGTCGGCGGGGATGGCCGCGGCCGCCGTGGCTTTCTTCGGCCTGACCACCTCGCCGGGACCGACCACGCCCCCGCCCGGCCCGACCACGCCCCCGCCCGGCCCGACCACGCCCCCGCCCGGCCCGACCACGCCCCCGCCCGGCCCGACCACGCCCCCGCCCGGCCCGACCACGCCCCCGCCCGGCCCGACCACGCCCCCGCCCGGCCCGACCACGCCCCCGCCCGGCCCGACCACGCCCCCGCCCGGCACCGGCGCCTGCTCGGTGAGCATCGCGCTGAACGCCTGGAACAACGGGCTGACCGAGAACATCACCATCAGCAACACCGGCACCACCGCGGTGAACGGCTGGTCGCTGGCGTTCACGCTGCCCGGCGGTCAGACCATCACCTCGGGCTGGAACGCGTCCTACTCCCCCGCCTCGGGGCAGGTGACGGCGCGCAACCTCGCGTACAACGCGGTCATCCCGGCCCGCGGCTCGACCACCATCGGCTTCCAGGCCACGCACACCGGCAACACCGCCCGGCCCGGCTCGTTCAGCCTGAACGGCTCACCCTGCACGATCGCCTGACCGGCACTCCGCACTCCGGCGTTCTTCCCACGGCGCCGGGGACGGCCCCGCGACCCGCACCGGTCGCGGGGCCGTTTCACGCGTACGCCACGCTGATCCCGGCATAACGTTGAACCAATTGGTTCAGTGTCGTACGGTGAACCTCGTGGTTCAGCAAGAGACGCTCGACCGGGTGTTCGCCAGCCTGGCCGACCCCACCCGACGCGACATCCTGATCCGGCTCGGCGCGGGTCCGGCCACCATCAGCGAGCTCACCGAGCCCACCGGGATGAGCCTCACCGGCATGCGCAAGCACGTGCGCGCGCTGGAGGACGCGGGCCTCGTGGTGACGCGCAAGGTCGGCCGGTCCCGGCAGTGCCGGCTCAGCGAGGCGCCGCTGGACTCGGCGATGGCCTGGATCGCCTTCTACCGACGGCTCTGGGCGCGTCGCCTCGACGGCCTCGACGCCTATCTCACACTCACCACGGAGGACCGCGACCATGACACTCCACATGCGGGTGACACGACACCTTCCGGGCACCCCTGACGAGGCGTTCGACGCCTACACCGACGCCGGCAAACAGAAGATCTGGTTCGGCATCCTCGACGAGGAGCCCGGCGTCGTGGAGATCGATGTCGACCTGCGGGTCGGCGGGAGGCAGACCGCCGTCTGGGGCCCCTCCCCCGACGAGCTGTTCCGGGAGACGCAGACGTTCCTGGAGATCGACCGCCCGCACCGGCTGGTCACCGAGTCGACGGGCACCGGCCCGGTCGGCACGACCATGACCACGCGCATCGAGGTCACCTTCGAGGCGAAGGACGGCGGCACGCTGATCACAGTGGTGCAGAGCGGCTTCCCCACCCCGCAGCTGCGCGACCTCTTCGTCGGCGAGGTCTGGGCGGGGGCGTTCGCGCGCATCGAGGCGTACCTGATCCGGGAGCAGGCAGAGGAGACCTCCCGTGGCTGACCTGTCCCGCACCGCCGTCGTCGCGCTCGCCACCGCCGTCGCGGTGGTCGTCAACCTGGCCGTGTACGCCATCGGCCGGGCGGCCGGCGGCAGCTTCCTGTTCACCGCCGACGGCCGGCGGGTCGAGGTCGACGCGGTGACCGTGGCGGGCTTCAGCGCGCCGCCGCTAGCTGTAATGCCCAGCAGCGTTGTTGACGCGGTTGATGGGTGGTTTGCCGCCGAGTGAGGTGTGGTTGCGGTGGTGGTTGTAGGTGTGCAACCAGGCGGGTAGAGCGTCAGCGCGTTGCTGGTTGCTGGTGAAGGGTTGGGCGTAGGCCCATTCGTCGCACAGGGTGCGGTTGAAGCGTTCGGCTTTGCCGTTGGTCTGTGGTCGGTAGCGGCGGGTGAAGCGGGCGGTGGCACCGAGGTCGGTCAGGGCCTGGTGCCAGGCTCGGCCGCGGCGGTAGGCCAATGCGTTGTCGGTCATGACGCGTTCGACGCGGGTGATGCCGTGGGTGGCGAAGTGCTCGGCAGCGCGGCGTAGGAAGCCGGCACAGGTGTCGGTCTTCTCGTCGGGGTGGATCTCGGCGTAGGCGAGACGGGTGTGGTCGTCGATGGCGCAGTGCACGTAGTCGAAGCCGACACGGCTGGCGTTGCGGGCACGGCGGTGTTCCAGGCTGTCGCGGCCCAAGATGCGCCAGCCGCCGCCGTCGCGAACCCGGCCGAGTTTCTTGACGTCGACGTGGATCAGCTCGCCGGGCCGGTCGCGCTCGTAGCGGCGGATGAGCTGACCGGTGGGCCGGTCGAGCCAGGCCAGGCGATGTAGACCGTGCCGCGTCAGAACGGCGTGCACCGTCGAGGCCGGCATCCCGAGCAACGGTCCGAGCCGGCGAGCCCCGAGTTTGCGTTCCTGGCGCAGTTGGCAGACCCGCGCCTCCAACTGGGCGGACGTCTTGTGCGGCTGGTGGTGAGCCCGGCTGGATCGATCCCGCAGACCAGCGTCGCCCTCGGCCCGCCACCGCTGCAGCCACTTGTAGCCGGTGGCCCGAGAACAGCCCAGTTCCTTCACGACGTGGGCCACCGGCCGACCCTGGTCAACGACACGCGTGATGAGCAGCCGCCGGCCGTGGATGGTCAGCCGGGCATTACGGTGGGCCATGAGACCTCCGGTTCCGTGTGGGCGTCAGCACCTCACACCTCGCCGGAGGTCTCGCCTCGTCTCAAGCCGCCACGCCGTCAACAACCCTCATGGGCATTACAGCTAGCGCTCGGGCTCGCCGCCGTCGCCCTGCTGGCCTCCCGGTTCGCCTAAGTGGTCCGGGCGGCGCTGATCGTCGGCCCGGCGCTCGCGGTGCTCACGATCGCCACCATGACGCTGCCCGCGGACCTCGACACCACCAGCACGATCACACTGGCGGCCTGCCACCTCACGCTCGCCCCGATCATCGTCGTCGCGGTGTCCGCCCTCGGACGGCGCGCGCGCCGCGCCACGGCGGGCCCGGTCGCCGCCTGACGGCAGGTCACCCCCGGGCCGGCCCGGTCAGCGTCGCGGGGCCGCGACCGGTCGGGGACGGTCCGGCGACGCCTCGGCCGGTTCCCGCCACCAGCGGCGCGACGCCAGCGCGGCCAGCCCGGCGCCCGCGGTGTTGAGCAGGACGTCGTCGACCGAGGAGACGCGGTCCAGCCGCAGGACGTACTGCGCGACCTCGACCAGGACCGAGCAGCCGGCCGCGAGCGCCAGGATCCGGGGCACCGACGCCAGCGCCGCGAACCGCAGCGGGCCGAAGAACCCGAGCGCGGCGAACACCAGCAGGTTGCCGACGATCTGGACCGTCACCGTCAGCGGCCCGCTCGCGAGGACGGTGAGCAGGTCCCGCAGCGGCACCAGGCTCACCCGGCCGGGGACCGCGCCGGCCCGTTCCCCCGGCAACATGATCATCCAGACCCACGGCACGGTCCCGTAGACGATTCCCACCTCGGCCAGCGACCTCCGCCACGCCGGCCCCGCGCCGCCGGGCCGGCGGGCCAGAACCCCCACCGCGAGCGCGGCCACCGGCAACGCGGCCACGGTCAGAAGCACGACCCCGTTGATCGTGCCGAACCAGCCGTGCCACCCCTCGGTCACGCCGCCTCCACCCGTCCGCCCCGGATCCGCCGGGCCCGCACCGGGCCCGCGGTCCGCTCAGGGTGCCACGCCCGCGCCGACAGGTGACCCCCACCCGGCGGACATCGCGGACGCGGAGCCTGCGCTTCCCGCCGCCGGACTCGCATTCCACGCCCCGAAGACAGCCCTGGATCCCCGCCGGTTCGTCGATTTCCGGCTGGCATTTACGGCGCGCCCCGAATCGCGTCGGCCGTTCCGGAACCCGCCGTCGTCACCCGATCACCCATTCGACCGGAAGCCCCGGTTCCCGGCGGCACGACAGCGTACGTATTCGCAGCTCAGGGCCGTTTTGGCGGGCCACAACCAGGCGCCGGCATTCGCGGTACCGGAGAGTAAAGAAAGACTCACCTAACCAAGGTTAGCCTTATCTTCGTCGTTGGGAATTCGGCGGGGAAACGGCGGCGTAAGGCCGCCAAACCCGCATTCCGTTGCTAAGGTGAGGCAGATCCTCAGGGACGGCCGAGAGGTTTGAAGACCGGGCCACCCGGCAAATACCAGATGGCATTCGAGCACCACGAGGCCGGCCGTTGGCGTCCGCCGGCCCGCATGACTTGGAGGCACCATGAAGACCCTGTTGCAGTCTCCGCCGGTACGTGAGTGCGCCGCCACCGCGTGCAGCTTCAACGACAGCGGCTGCCACGCTCCCGCGATCACCGTGGCGGCGTCCGCCGACGCGGCCTCCTGCGCGACGTTCGTCGAGTCGTCGCTCAGCGGCGGGATCGCGGAGGTCACCGGCGCGGTGGGCGCGTGTGCGCGGGCCGAGTGCGTGTTCAACAGCAACCTCGCCTGCACCGCCGAGTCGATCACGGTCGGTCCGGGCGCCACGGTCAGCGACTGCCTCACCTACCAGCCGGCCTGACGAACCGGACAGCACGCCCGTACGGGTCACGACGGTCACCGTCGTGACCCGTACCGCGTCTGTGGCACCCGACCCGCCGTTGCACAGGTAAGCCTTACCTACTACCGTCTGACCTGGGCCGCGCTCACCCCTTTCCGGCCGAGGAGACAGACATGGCGTTGCACCCCGCCGGGCGTCCGGCCCCGTCGGCCGGCGTCGCACCCGTCGCCACAGGGCGGTCGGCGGGCGGTACGGGCACCTCCTCCACGCCCGGCGACGCCGTGGCCGCCCGGCGCGTGCTGGCCGCCGCCTCCTCGCTGCGGCTCACGCTCGGCGACACCACTGCCGACCTCCTCTCCGCCCACGCCGTCCTCCCCGACGGCACGATCGTCCTCGCGGTCGACGCGATGAGCCGCACCGGCGGCCTGCTGGTCGCCGCGCGCGGCCACAGCGGCGCGGTGCGCCTCGACGTGACCGACCTCGCCCCGGTCGCCGTACGCTCCCGGGTGCGGTCCCGGCTGCGGATCCTCGGCACCGCCCGCCGGTTCGACCCGGCCGCCCTCGACGCCTGCGACCCGGCCACCGTGATGTCGCTGCTCGACCTGCCGCCGGTGGCGCTGTGGGCGGTCGAACCGGACGAGATCGTCCTCGACCGGGCCGCCGATCCCGTCGCGGTGGACCTCGGCGCGTACCGCGCGGCCCGGCCGGATCCGATCGCCGTCGACGAGGCCGCCCACCTGGCGCACCTGGCGCGCTGCCACCGCGACGTCCTCGACCGGCTGGGCGCGCTCGTCGACCCCGCCGGTTCGGCGCGCGTCGTCCCGGTCGCGCTCGACGCCGAGGGCGTCGTGCTGCGTGCGGAGCGGCCGGACGGCCACATCGACACCCGGCTGCCCTTCGCCCGCCCGGTCACCGCCGGCTCCGGCCTGGCCGAGGCGCTGCGCACGCTGCTCACCTAGAGCCCGCCGCCGCGTCGATCACGGGAGCCGGATGACGAGGGCGACGGGCGGGCCACGGGACTTGCGCGCTGATTAGACAGATGTCAACCTAGAGGCATGTCGAAGCAACAGGCGCCGATCCCCCTCGTCGACCTCGGCGGCGAGGCGCCGTGCTGCCCCCCACTGGCGCAGCGCCGGGTTCCGGCCGAGACGGCAGCGGTGCTCGCGCCCGCGTTCAAGGCCCTCGGCGATCCGGTACGGCTGCAGCTGATGTCGATGATCGCCTCCGCCGAGGGCGGCGAGGTGTGCGTGTGCGACCTGACACCGGCGTTCGACCTGACCGGGCCCACGATCTCCCACCATCTCAAGACGCTGCGCGAGGCGGGCCTGGTGGACGCCGAGCGGCGGGGCACCTGGGTCTACTACCGCGCGCGACCGCAGATCCTGCGCCAGCTCGCCGGCCTGCTGTCGATCGAGCCGGCCGCCGCGGCGCAGCGGTAGGCCACCGCCGTACCGGGCGGCGCCTCGTGCTCCCGCACGACGAGCCGGTCGATGCCGGCGTGATCACCGCCGAGCCGCATGGCCGCCTCCCCTCCGATCGCCTCAGCCCGCAGGCACGCGCGGCAGCCGCCCACCACCTGGCCGACCTCGCCGGACGCGCACGCGCCGGCACCGACACCTCGCGGGAGTGCCCATGAGCACCGCCACCAGAGCCGACCACGCCCCACCGGTGGTGGCACGCCTGTCGCGCCTCGACCGGTTCCTGCCGGCCTGGATCGGCCTGGCCATGGTCGCCGGCCTGCTGCTCGGGCGGATCGTCCCCGGCCTGGACGACGCTCTCGACGCCGTCAAGGTCGGTGGCATCTCCCTGCCCATCGCTCTCGGCCTGCTGATCATGATGTATCCGGTACTGGCCAAGGTCCGCTACGACCGCCTCGACACCGTCACCGGTGACCGGCGCCTCCTGGTCTCGTCGCTGGTCCTCAACTGGATCGTCGGCCCCGCCCTCATGTTCGCCCTGGCCTGGGTGTTCCTGGCCGACCAACCGGAGTACCGCACCGGTCTCATCATCGTCGGCCTGGCCCGCTGCATCGCGATGGTCATCATCTGGAACGACCTGGCCTGCGGCGACCGGGAGGCGGCAGCGGTCCTCGTCGCCGTCAACTCGGTGTTCCAGGTTCTCGCGTTCGGCCTGCTCGGCTGGTTCTACCTGTCGGTCCTGCCGGGCTGGCTGGGTCTGGACGGCGCCGCGCTGGAGGTCTCCGGCTGGGACATCGCCGGCAACGTGCTCGTCTTCCTCGGCATCCCGCTGCTCGCCGGCTACCTCTCCCGCCGCCTCGGCGAGCGCGCCAGGGGCCGCGACTGGTACGAGCAGCGATTCCTGCCCAGGATCGGCCCCGCCGCACTGTACGGACTGCTGTTCACCATCGTCATCCTGTTCGCCCTGCAGGGCGAGGCCGTCACCGGCCGACCGGCCGACGTGGCCCGCATCGCCCTGCCGCTGCTGGCCTACTTCGCCCTCATGTGGGCCGGCTCCTACCTGCTCGGCCGGGCCGTCGGCCTGAACTACGAACGCACCACCACCCTGGCGTTCACCGCCGCGGGCAACAACTTCGAACTGGCCATCGCGGTCGCGATCGGCACCTTCGGGATCGCCTCCGGCCAGGCCCTCGCCGGTGTCGTCGGCCCGCTGATCGAGGTTCCGGTTCTCGTCGGCCTGGTCTACGTGTCGCTGTGGGCCCGCACCCGCCTGTTCCCCACGCCGGGCATCCGGTCATGAGACGCCTCGACCGCGGATCCGAAGCCGGCACCGGCATCTGCGTCCACCGCGCTGCGGCACGCCGCGCGGCCACCACCGCAATCATGGAGACCCGATGAGCGACAAGCCCAGCGTCCTGTTCGTCTGCGTGCACAACGCCGGCCGTTCCCAGATGGCCGCCGGGTGGCTGCGCCACCTCGCCGGCGACACCGTCGAGGTCCGCTCCGCGGGCAGCGCACCCGCCGACCTGGTCAACCCCGCCGCCGTCGAGGCCATGCGGGAGGTCGGCATCGACATCACCGGCCAGACCCCCAAGCTCCTGGAGTACGAGACGGCGGAGTCCTCGGACGTCATCGTCACCATGGGCTGCGGTGACGCCTGCCCCGTCTTCCCCGGCAAGCGGTACGAGGACTGGAAACTCGACGACCCCGCAGGCAGGGGCCTCGACGCGGTACGGCCCATCCGGGACGAGATCCGCACCCGGGTGGAGCGGCTGCTCGCCGAACTGCACCGCACCGCCTGACACCCGCCCTCATGGTCGCCCACCGCGCCACTGACGGTGATCCGGTCCTGGTTGTACGGGCAGGCGGAGCCCTTTGGTGCAACGATGCAGGCGTGGGAACTGCGAAAACTGCCACCCCGGCCATCTCGCCGCTCGCCGGTGAGCCGATCAAGCGGGCCGATGCCGAACGGCTCGCGGGAGTGCTGAAGGCGTTCGCCGACCCGGCCCGGCTGCGCCTGCTCAGCCTGATCCAGTCCGCTCCGGAGGGCGAGGCGTCCGTCAGTGACCTCACCGCGCCGCTCGGGCTCTCCCAGCCGACCGTCAGCCATCACCTTCGGATCCTCACCGAGGCCGGCCTGATCGAGCGGGAGAAGCGGGGTGTGTGGGCGTACTACCGCCTGGTGCCGTCGGCGATCTCGGCGATCGCCGAGTCGTTGACGCCGCCGCGCAAGCGGCCCACGAAGAAGGTCCGCTGAGCCGGAGAGCACCCCGCTTTCCCACCGGCCCGGCGGGCCGGCCCTTGAGGACCGCGGCCCGACCCGGTAGAAACGGCGTGGCCGACGGGAGAATCAGCCATGACCGACACCGACGCGCGGTTGTCCGCGACGCCGCGTACGACCCTGCGCCGGATGAAGGAGAAGGGGCACCGCGACCGCGCCGCCCTGTTCGACGTGCTCCGGGCCGCCTTCGTCTGCCATCTCGGCGTGCTCGTCGACGGCGGTCCGATGGTGGTGCCGACCGTCTACGGCTTCGACGACCGGCATCTCTACCTGCACGGCTCGGTGGCCAGCCGGAGCCTCACCACCGACGCCGAGGTCTGTGTCACGGTCACCGTGGTCGACGGCCTGGTCCTGGCACGCTCGGTGTTCGAGCACGGGATCAACTACCGCAGCGCGATGATCTACGGCCGGCCCCGGTGGGTGACCGACGCCGAGGAGAAGCTGCACGGCCTGCGGCTGCTGACCGAGCACGTCGCCCCCGGCCAGTGGGACCACGCCCGCCGCCCGAACCGGCGGGAGCTGGCGGCCACCGCGCTGCTGGCGCTGCCGCTGGCCGAGGCGTCGGTCAAGACACGCAGCGGCCCGCCGGACGACGGCGACGGCCCGGACGCCGCCCTCGGGCTGTGGGCCGGCGAGCTTCCGCTGGTCGCGCGCTGGGAGCCGCCGGTGACCGACCCGGCCCTGCCGCCGGCGACGCCGGTGCCGGCGCACGTCGCCGCGCGCGCCGGCACCCGCGCCGACCGGGGCTGACCGGCCCCGGTCCGCCTACCGGAGCTGGCGGGCCACCTCCGCCAGCGGCAGCCGGGGCTGGACGGCCGCCCGGGCGGCCACCACCGCGAGCGCCCGGGGCACGCCCGCGCAGTGCGCGATGATCTCCCGCACCGCCGCGCGTTCGGCGGTGAGGCGACGTTCGCCGAGCCGGGCTGCCAGCAGCTCCCACGCCTCGCCGGCGGCCAGCTCGTCGACCACGACCGGGCACGCGGCCTCGCCGACGACCAGGCCGGTGAGGCGGTCCCGGCTGGTCACGACCACCATGCAGCCGGGTACGCCGGGCAGCAGCGGCCGTACCTGGTCGGCGTCGCGGGCGTCGTCGAGGACGATGAGCATCCGGCGTCCGGCGAGCGCGCTGCGGTAGAGCCCGGTGCGCGCCGCCGGGCCGCACGGGACACCACCGGGTACGTCGAGCGCCTCGATCAGACCGCCGAGCGCCTCGGCCGGCGCCACCGCCGCTCTGCCCGGGCCGCTGCCGCCGAGCTGGACGTGCAGCACCCCGTCGGCGAACCGGGCGGCCGACCGGTGTGCCCAGCGCAGCGCCAGCGCCGTCTTGCCGATGCCGGACCGGCCGGACAGGACGCACACGACGACGCTCGACATCCGCTTCGGTCCGCCGTCGAGCAGCCGGTCGAGTTGCCGCAGTTGGGCGGAGCGGCCGGTGAAGCCGGGAATCTCCAGCGGCAGTTGCATGGGGCGGATCCGGGCCGCGGGCGCCGGGTGGGCGGGTAGCCCGAGGACCTCGCGGAGCAGCCGGACGGTCGCGGGCCGCGGACGGGTCACCCGCGACGACTCCAGGTTGCGGATGCTCCGGACGCTCAGTCCGGTGCGGGCGGCCAACTCCTCCTGGGTCAGGCTGGCCAGGCGCCGCGCGGTAGCGATTTCATGACCCAACGTATCCATGTAGCCGATCACAGCGTCGTCTCCGTACCGGTTCTGGTGGATTCATGCCGGTGGACCACCGGAGCCGGGGCCGCTGAGCGGGCAGTCAGCAGCGACATTGCCGGTGATCTGCCGGTGAAGCTCCTGTCGGCCAGCCGAGGTTAAGTCCACAGTGGGTCCGACGCTATCGACCGGAGTCGAATCGACGGTCGACGAGACGGGCCCTTCCCGGCATCGGTGCAGCGTCGCAGAAGCAGCACTTCCGGTCACTCTCCGCAAACCTCAGATCCGTCCGGCGCGGCCCGGAGGGCAGTGCGCCGACCAGGAGGACGAACATGCGAAGGTACGTCAGCGACACCGCCGAACTCACCGACGAGTACGGCATCCGGATCGGCCGCTGGACGCAGTACCGCGATCTCGGCCCGTTGCCGTTCGACGCCATGTGGTGCGTGATCCCGCCCGGTGGCAGCAGCAGCGAGGACGTCCACCCCGAGGTCGAGTTCGCCGTGGTGACCCGCGGCACGGCCATCTACGAGGCGGGCGGCGAGAAGGTCGAGGTGCCGACCGGCGGCGTGATCCTGCTCGAACCCGAGCAGAGCCACGTCATCCACAACCCCTCGCCGGAGCAGCCGCTCACCATCCTCAGCATCTACTGGATGCCCCGCCCCGACGGGCAGGCCGGCGCGGGCGACGGGACCGGCCGTGACTGAGGCCCCCTCCGCCACCGGCGCGGTGCTGGTGGTGACGCCGCCACCGACGCCGAACGGGCCACTGCACCTCGGGCACCTCAGCGGCCCGTACGTCGCCGGGGACGTCGCGGCCCGCGCGCTGCGCGCCGCCGGCCGGCGGGTGGTGACCCAGTGCGGGCTGGACGCGCACCAGAACTACGTGCTCGCCCGGGCGGAGGCCCTGGGCGAGACTCCGGCCGACACGGTCGCCCGGTACGGGTCGTCGATCCACGCCGCGCTGCGCGCCGCGCGCATCAGGTACGACGTGATGGCCGACCCGCTGGCCGACGCGGGCTACCGCCGGGCGGTGGCCGGTCTGCTCGCCGAACTGGTCGAGGCGAAGGTGGTGGAGGTCGCCCCGGTGTCGCTGCGCGCGTGCGCGGCCTGCGGGCGGACCCTGCACCACGTGCGGGTCGCCGGGCGCTGCCCGGCCTGCGGCGCCGGCGCGAACGGCGGCACCTGCGAGGGGTGCGGCGGCTTCTGCACCGCCGCGAACCTGGCCGACGCACGGTCGACCTGCTGCGACGCGGCGCCCGAGCCGGTCACCCACACCGTCCCGGTGCTGCGGCTCGACGAGCACCGGGAACGTCTCGCCGAGTTCTGGTCCCGGGCGGTGCTGCCGCCCCGGCTGCGGCACCTCGTCGCGTCGTACCTGGACGGCGGGCTGCCGGAGGTGCCGCTGGCGTACCCGACGGACTGGGGCATCGAGTGGGACGACGGCCTGCGCGTCGACGTCTGGGCCGAGATGGCCCTGGCCAACCTGGTGCTGCCCGCCCGTCACCTGCGGCCGGACGTGGACACGCTGGCCGGGTACCTGGACGCGTGGCGGGACGTGGACGAGCAGTGGATCTTCCTCGGGGTGGACAACGCCTTCTACTACGCGCTGCTCATCCCGGCCCTGCACCTGGCCGCCGGGCTGCCCGACCGGCCCACCGGGCTGGTCGTCAACGAGTTCTACCGGCTCACCGGCGCCAAGTTCTCCACCAGCCGCGAGCACGCGATCTGGGCGCACGAGTTCCTGCCCACGGAGGACCCGGCGGTGGTCCGGGCGTTCCTGAGCTGGGACCGGCCGGACAGCTACGAGTCGGACTTCCGCCCGGAGGCGTACGAGGCGTTCACCGCCCGCTACGCCGCGACCCTGGCCGGGACCACCGCCGGCCTGGACGGCGTGCTCGCCGACACCGAGCTGACGCGCGGCGAGCAGGCGCTGCGCCCGGAGCACTTCGACCCCGCCACCGCGGTCCGGGCGGCGCTGGCCGCGTACCCCGAACGGCCGGAGCGAGCCGCCCGCCTGCTCGGCGTCATCGGCGGCGCGGGACCGGCGGAGTCCGATGGGTGAGCCGCGTGTGCTCGTCGTCGGCGCGGGCGTGAGCGGCGTCCTGCTGGCCCGGCGGCTGCGGGACGCGGGCGCCGAGACGGTCCTGATCGGCCCGCACGGCGGCGCGGCCGGGCGGCCCGCCGACGCGACGGCCGCGTCCGGCGGGCTGGTGCGGGCCTTCGAGCCCGATCCGGCCGCCCGGTCCCTCGCCGCCGCGAGCCTCGCCGAACTGCTGGCCGACCCGTCCCTCGCGACGGCGGCCGGGTGGCGGCGGACCGGCTCGCTCTACCTGCTCGGCGCCGGGGCGGCGGCCGGTGTGGACGGCGCCGAGGTGCTGACCGGGAACGAGGTCACCCACCGGTTCGGTCTCGCCGGGCTCCCGGACGGCACGGTGGGGATCTGGGAGCGCCGGGCCGGCTACCTGGACCCGGACCGGTTGCGCCGGACCGTCCTGCGTGGCCTGGGCCGGACCGAAACGACACCGGTGGCCCGCCTCGACGACCGCGTGGTCGAGCTGCGCGACGGCCGCCGGCTCACCGGCGACCTCGTCGTCGTGGCCGCCGGAGCCTGGACCCCGCGCCTGCTGCGCGCCGCCGGGTTGCCGACCTCGCTGCGCACCAAGCACATCCAGTACGCCCACCACGTCACCGCGCGCGGCGACCTGCCGTGCTTCGTGGACGAGACCAGCGGCCTCTACGGACGGCCGGCCGGTCCGGGGCGCGTGCTGCTGGGGCTGCCGAGCGACAGATGGGACGTCGACCCGCCGTCCCCGGAGCCGGACGCCGCACTCGCGGCACGGGTCCTGACCGTGGCCGCGCGGCGGCTGCCCGGCCTCGACCCGCGACCGGCCGGGCCGCCGGTGAGCGCCGCCGACTGCTACAGCGAACCCGCCGGGCTGGCCCTGCGCCACGTGGCCGGCGCCGTGCACACCTTCACCGGCGGGAGCGGCGGCGCCGCCAAGACCGTCCTGGCCGCCAGCCGGCTCGCCGCCACCGCCCTGCTGAACACCCGAACCGCGATCCCTGTCCCCCACGGCCACACAGAGGCAGACTCATGACGCAGACCTTTCACACAGTGGGAATCGGCGCCGGGCCGGCGAACCTGAGCCTCGCGGCGATGTACGACACCCTCGCGCCGCACGACATCGCGCTGTTCGAGGCGCGAGAACGGCCGGGCTGGCACGACGGGATGCTGCACAGCGGCGTCCGCATGCAGACCGGCTGGGTCAAGGACCTGGTCTCGCTCTACGACCCGACCCACCCGCTGTCGTTCCTCAACTACCTGGTCACCACCGGCCGGGTGTACGCCCTGCTCGGCGCCGGTTTCGACACCATCCCCCGGATCGAGTACCAGCAGTACCTGGTGTGGGCGGCGGGGCGACTGCCGCGGATCACGTACGGCACCCGCGTCGACCGGGTCGAGTTCGACGGCGCGCTGGTGAGCCGCAGCGGCGGTGTGGAGGTCGCCCGCTCCCGGCACCTGGTGCTCGGCAGTGGGACCGTCCCCTTCGTACCGGAGTTCCTGGACGCCCTCGACCCCCGGCACCTGTTCGTCGCCGACGAGCTGCACCAGCGCCTGGCCACCGTGCCGGACTCACCGGACCTGCCGTGGATCGTCATCGGCAGCGGCCAGACCAGCGCGGAGTGCGTCGCGGCGCTGCTCGCCCGCGGGTGCCGCGACATCAGGTGGATCGGGCGGCGGTCGTGGTTCGCCCCGCTGGAGGACTCCCCGTCGGCGAACGACCTGTACCGGCCCGCCTACCAGGAGGCGTTCCTCACCCTGTCCCGGGACGTGCGGGAACGTCTCGTCTCCGGCCAGATCCTGACCAGCGACGGCATCTCCCCGGGCACGTTGCGCGGCATCTACCAGCACAACTACGAGGAGCGGCTGCGTACCGGCCGGTTCCCGGTGACGATCATGCCGAGCCGTACCGTGACCGGCGCCCGGCAGCTCGACGGGGAGGTCGAGCTGGAGTGCCTGACCGCCGGCAGCGGCGAGGAACGGCACCGGGCGGTGAACCTCGTCGTCGCGGCGGGACGCCGGCAGGCGCCGCTGCCCTTCGATCCGGAGCTGACCGCGCTGATCGACCTGGACGAGCGCGGTGAGCCGGTCATCGAGTCGGACTACTCGATCCGGTGGAAGCACGCCGACGACCACAAGATCTTCGTGCTGAACCGGGGGCGGTACGTCCAGGGGCTCGTCGACTCCAACCTGAGCATCCTGCCGATCCGCAGCGCGATGATCCTCAACTCGATCGCCGGCCGCACTGTCTGCCGGTTCCGCGACGACTACCTGAGCACCCGATGGGCGTGAGCGCGATGACGTCATTCGACTACGACGACCGGATCTTCGTCTCCGTCGACCACGCCGGTGACGCCGACCCGCTGCGGGGGCACTACCACCAGCGCGGCGACCTGGTCTGGGCGGAGATCTCCGGCGGCCCGGTACGGCACGGCCGGCTCGCCGGGACCTGCGACGCGCAGGGCGTGGTGCGTTTCGCGTACCTGGAGGTGCTCACCGACGGCAGGATCGTGGTCGGCGAGTGCGAGTCCCGGCCCGAGCGGCTGCCGGACGGCCGGATCCGGCTGCGCGAGCAGTGGCGCCGGCACGGGCCGCGCCGCGACAGCGGCGTCTCCGTCATCGAGGAGGCCGCACCGGTCCGCGCCGAGGCGAGGGAGGAGCAGCGTGTCTGACATCCAGATCGTCAGCTTCGTCGCCGCCAGCCTGCTCATCATCATCGTGCCGGGCGTCGACTTCGCCCTGGTCACCCGGCAGACCGTGCGGTACGGGCGGCGGGCCGGATTCGTCGTGCTGGCCGGGCTGTTCGCCGCCGCGCTGGTGCACGCGTCGCTCGCCACCGCCGGCCTGTCCGCGCTGCTGGTCTCCTCACCGGCGCTCTACACGGTGCTGCGCGTCGCCGGTGCGCTGTACCTGCTCTACCTGGGCGGCACCATCCTCTGGGCCACCCGGCCCCGCCGGGCCGCCCCGGTGGCGCAGCCGGTCCCGGTCGGCGCGGGTGGGGCCGGTGCCGGCACAGACGCCGCCGCGCCGGTCCGGGACATCCCGGCCGCCGACGAGCCGCACGTGGCCCGGCGCTCGTTCGTCATGGGCGTCACCAGCCAGCTGCTGAACGTCAAGGTGGTCGTCTTCTACGTCTCGTTCGTGCCGCAGTTCGTCAAGCCCGGCGACGGCGCGGCGGCCCGCACGGCGGTGCTGGCCGCCACGTTCATCGGCCTCGCCGTGCTCTGGTGGGCCTGCTACATCCTGCTCATCGACCGGTTGCAGCCCTGGCTGACCCGGCCGTCGGTGCTGCTGGTGATCGAACGGCTGACCGGGCTGATCCTGGTCGTCCTGGCGGTGCGGATCGCGCTGAGTCACTGAGCCACCGCGCCGCACCGGGGTGCCCGCCGTGACGGCGGGCACCCCGGTGTCACGCGTTGCGCGGGCGGTGGGCGACGGTGAGGACGTGGGTGGTCGGCCAGTCCAGCGGCCGGCCGTCCGGGTCGGTGAGGGACGCGACGGGAGCGATCCGGTTGTCGATCACCCAGTCGTTGCGGACCGGCGACGAGGCGGGGCCGATCTCGAAGCCCGCCTCGGTGAGCAGTCCGGTCCAGTCGGCGAAGCTCAGGCCGCAGAACTGCTCCTTCGTCTCCGACAGCCAGTTGTCCGTGTAGTCCTTGCGGGTCAGGTAGTCCATCGCCGCGCCCAGGGAGAGGCGCACCGCGCCGTCGGCGAGCGGCTCGTAGTCGAAGCCGAACGCGAAGTCCACGGCGAACTGGTCGAGGCGCGCCCGCGTCGACAGCCCCGAGACGTACCGCTTGACCTCGGCCGAGGTCAGGTCGGCGAGATCCCGGCGCGGCGCGGCGGGGTTGGCGCCGTCGTCGCCGGTCAGCCGCAGGATCACCGGCCGGTCCGGATCGTCCGGCCCGCACACGTCGCTGTTGATCCAGACACCGCCGGGCACCGTGTGGTCGTGGATGCGGCGGGCGAACTGGAGCAACGACTCCCGCTGCCGCCCGTACGACCAGATCTCGTGGGTCAGCGCGAAGGTGAGCGTGGTGTCCACCGACCGGTCCTTGAACACCGCGCCACCGAGGACGTTTCGGTGGAAGAAGTACACGTTGGCGTTGCGGAACACGCCCTGCGCCTTCTTGTGCAGGCACTCCTGGTAGAGGTGACGGGCCACCTCCACGCCGATCAGGTCGCTCTCCCGCAGCGCGGCCTCCCGGTCGGCCAGCTCCAGGACCGCGCCCGCGCCGCAGCCGATGTCCACGATGCGCCCGGGCTGCACGTACCGGCGCACCGAGTCCCACTTGCGGTGCGCGGCCGAGGCGAACGCCTCCACGTACGTCCGGTAGTCGCGGGTGACGGTGAGCCCGCCCTCGTCGCCGACGAGCGGGTCGTTCACCACCGACCGGATCGCCTCGACCAGGCGGTAGCGCTCGAACACGTCGATCGTCGCCGGGTGGGTGAGCGTCCGCCAGGTCTCGTCGCCGGCGGCCAGGCGCAGCAGCACGTCCCACGGCCGTTCCGGCGTCTCGCGCAGGTCCGGGTCGGCCTCGACCTGCGCGATCACGAAGCCGAGCCGCTCGTACCGCTTCGCGACCTCCGGCGTGGAGCAGGCCACCACGGTGTCGGCGGGCGTGAGTTCGAGCCCGGTGGCCACCGCGATGCTCTTGAGCGTGACCTCCGCGAACGCGTCGGTGTACGCGGTGTCGAAGATCGGCACGGCCAGCGAGCGCAGCCCGGTCAGCACGCTGAACCGCTCGATGGCGGCCTCCCGCCTGTGGTACGCGACGGGGTTGCGCCTGGTGTTCTCGTGGTTGGCCGACGTCACCGCCCAGATGACAGTGGCCTCGTCGCCGGCGAGCCGGCTCAGGTAGTCGGCCTGGAACCGGGTCAGCAGGTGGTGCCGCCCCGGGAACAGCACGAAGCGGGTCGGCAGGTCGGTCATGGTCACCTCGCCTGGGCGGTGGAGCGGTCGGTGATCATACCGGGACGCGCCAGGAGCGCCAGAGACGGCCGTACCGGCCGTCGGAGGCGAGCAGTTCCTCGTGCGTGCCCTGCTCCACGATCCGGCCGTGTTCGAGCACGACGATCCGGTCCGCGCTCACCGCCTGGCTGAGCCGGTGCGCCACGATCAGCGTGGTCCGCCCCCGCGTGGCCGCGAGGGCCGCCCGGTCCAGGTCGCGGGCTCCGGCGCTGCCCGCCTCGGCGGTCGCCTCGTCCAGCACGGCGACGGCCGGCGCGGTGAGCACCAGCCGGGCCAGCGCGACCTGCTGGGCCTGCGCGGCGGTGAGCCGATGGCCGCCCTCGCCCACCGGCGTCGCCAGCCCGTCCGGCAGGGCGCGCAGCCAGCCGGTGGCGCCGACCCGCTCCAGCGCGTCGATCAGCTCGGCGTCGGTCGCGTCCGGGTCGGCCAGGCGCAGGTCCTCGGCGAGCGGCCCGGCGAAGACGTGCACCTCCTGGCTGACCAGTGCCACGTCGTGCCGGGAGGTGGCCTCGCCCGTTTCGGCGAGCGGCACGCCGTCGAGGCGTACCGACCCGTCGGTGGGCACGATGATCCCGGCGGCGATGCCGGCGAGCGTGCTCTTGCCGGCGCCGCTGGCACCGACGAGCGCGACCCGCTCCCCCGCCGCCAGGCGCAGCTCGACGTCGGCGAGCACCAGCGGCCCGTCGTCGTAGTGGTGCCGGCGCACCGTGACGTCCAGCGCTGCCGGGCCGCGCGGGCCGGCGGGCGGGCCGGACGGCGCGGTGTCGGGCAGGTTCGCCACGCCGACCAGCCGGGCGAGGCTCGCGCCGGCCTGAAGCACCGAGTCGGACTCCAGCAGCAGCAGGCCGATCGGGTTGAACAGGCGGTGGAAGTAGAGCGCGGCGGTGGTCGCCGCACCGACCGTGACCAGGTCGTCGCGGACCAGGAAGAACCCGGCCACGAGCACCGCGGCCAGACCCAGGAACTCCGACCTGTTGATCCGCAGGCCGAAGCGGGTGTGCAGGTTGAAGATCTCCAGCGACAGGTCGCGGGCCAGGCCGGAGCGCTCGGCGATGGCTGCGACGTGCGCGTCCTCGGTCCGGTACGCGCGCACCGTCGCCGCGCCGCGCAGCGCGCCGGCCATCGCCTGCGTACGCTCGCCGGTGGCGACCCGCTCGCGTGCGTAGTACGGCGCCGAGCGGCGCAGGTACCAGCGAAGCGCCAGCGCGTACGCGGGCGCCGCGACCAGCCCGGCGAGGCCGAGCCGCCAGTCCAGCGCGACCAGCCCGAACACGGTGAGCACGACGGACAGCAGCGCGCCGACGAAGGCCGGGCCGCTCACCGCGATCACGTTCGTCACCACCGCCACGTCGTCGCCGACACGGGCCAGCAGGTCCCCGGTGCCGGCCCGCTCCAGCGTCGCGGACGGCAGGTGCAGCGCCCGGTCGAGGACGCGTTCGCGCAGCCGGGCCAGCACCGTCTCGCCGAGCCGGGAGGCGAGCGCGGCACCGAGCGCCGTGAGCAGCCCGGTGAGCACGGCGGCGGCGGCGATCACCGCCACCCGCCCGGCGATCCGGGAGACCGGGGCGTCGGCGATGACGTCGTCGACCAGACGGCCGAGCACCCAGGGCGCGACCAGGCCACCCGTGGCGGCGGCGACCAGCACCGTCGCGGCGGCGGCGCTGAGGCCGGGCCGGTCGCGGAACCGGGCGCCGAGCGTGGCCCAGGTCTGCCGGGCGGACGCGACCGGCAGCAACGTCCGGCCGGGGGTACGCGGTTCGGCGGTCACCGCAGCGTCTCCTCGCGGTAGCGGGCGTCGGAGGCCAGCAGGTGCTCGTGCGGTCCCTCGGCGGCCACCCGGCCGTCGGCGATCACCACCACCCGGTCGGCGATCCGCAGCAGGGCCGGGCTGCTGGTGATCAGCAGCGTGCCCCGGGGCACCACCCGGCGCGCCTGCGCCAGTCCGTCGGCGAGCTGCGCCTCGGTGGCCGCGTCGACGGCGGTGGTGGGATCGTGCAGCACCAGCACGGGCGGGTCGGCGTGCAGCGCCCGGGCCAGCCCGAGCCGCTGGCGCTGTCCACCGGAGAGGTTCGCGCCCCGCTCGACGAGCCGGTGGTCGAGGCCGCCGGGGTGCGCGTCCACCACGTCCTGGGCGGCGGCCGCGCGGACGGCGGCGAGCAGCCGCGCCCGGTCGGCCGGGGCGCCGGCGGCGAGGTTGGCCGCCACGGTGCCCTCGAACAGCGTCACGTCGTGCGGCTCGACGAGCACGGTGCCACGCAGCGCGTCGACGTGCAGGTCGTCGGCGGTTTCGCCGTCGACGCGCACGGCGCCCCGGCGCGCGTCCGGCGGCACCCGCCCGGACAGCAGCGCCACCAGCGCGTCGGCGTCGGCCGGGTCGTACGCGAGCACACCGACCACCTCACCGGGGCCGACGCGCAGGTTCACCCCGGCCAGTCCGGCGTACCCGACGTCGTCGAGAGCCAGCCGCGGCCCGTCCGGGTGGGCCGGCGCCGACATGTCGCCGGGCCGGGTCAGCGGCTCGGCGCCGAGCACGCGCGCCACCCGGGCGGCGGAGGCGCGGGCCATCGCGAACAGTTGCACGCACCAGCCCATGGTCTGCACCGGCTCGGCGACGAACTGCGCGAGTCCGACCACTGTCACCAGCTCGCCGATGGTGAGCCGGCCGCGCAGGGCGAGCCAGCCGGCCACCCCGGCGACCGCCGCGAGGAACAGTCCGTTGGCGGCGGTGGTGAGCCCGAGGTGCAGGCCCTTGGTGTTGGCGGCGCGCAGCGTGACCGCGAGCGCGTTGCGGCTGGCGGCGGCGTACCGGCCGGCGGCGTGGTGCTGGGCGCCGATGCCGCGCAGCACGCGCAGGCCGGAGACCAGGTCCACGGCGAGCGCTGTGGTCTCCGCGAGGGCCTCCTGCTGGGAGGTGCTGCGCCGGGACAGCAGCGGCGCCATCCGCTGCAGCACGAGCACCAGCACCGGTACGCCGACGAGCACGCCGAGCCCGAGGGGGACGTCGATGACCAGCAGCGCGGTCGCCGCGACGGTCAGCGCGGTCACCGCGGCGACGCCGAACCCGGCGACCCGCACGACGAGCGCGGAGAGTTCGGCGTCGGAGGCGGCGACCGAGAGCAGTTCGCCGTCGCGCAGGCCGGAGCGGTGCCCGCGAGGGTCGAGCGCGCGCTCGGCGATCTCGACCCGCAGCAGGTGCGCCTCCCGCTCCACCGCCGCGAACGCCTGGCGGGCGCCGTTGCGGTAGGCGAACGCGAGCACGGCGAACAGGGCCGCGAGGCCGGCGACCGAGTACGCCAGCGCCCACGGGTCGCCGGTGATCACGGCGCGGTCGATGATGACGCCGATCGCCACCGGCACGAGCGCCTCGGCGACCTGGTGCAGGCCGAGCAGCGTCACGCCGATCAGCACCGGCCGCCGCTGGCGGCGCAACGCCTGACGCAGCACGTACCGGGCCGTGACGGCGCCACCGGCGGGGTGCGGGGACACGAGGGGATGCCTCCAGTGCTCGAAGTGAGGACAGCCTAACCTCAGCCTCCGGGGTGGCCGAGTGGGGTGGCACGGCTCACCACGGCCTCCGCCAGCGGGGCCCGGTGACCGCCGGTAATGTTGATCAGGCCGAGAGTGCACCCATATGTCCGCTGCCCCGAGGAGCGACCATGCTCGATCACGCGTCCGGCCGCATCGACATCGCCCGCCTTCAGGAGACGCTCGACGGGCCGTGGGCCGAGGTCCGCCAGGCTCACCGCAAACACCTCGACGAACGGTTCCTCCCGGTCTACGGCGAGACCGGCGACCAGGCGCGCGAGCGGATCACCCGGCTGCTCGGCGAACTGCCGGTCGAGCTGGGCATCGCCGCGGGCTTCCCCGCCGAGTACGGGGGCCGGTCGGACGTGGGCGCCTCGATCGTCGCCACCGAGATGCTGGCGCAGGTCGACCTGTCACTCATGGTGAAGGCCGGCGTGCAGTGGGGCCTGTTCGGCGGCGCGGTCGCGGCGCTCGGCACGAAGCGGCACCACGACGCCTACCTGCGGGACATCGTCGAGGGGCGGATCTTCGGCTGCTTCGCGATGACCGAGACCGGCCACGGCTCGGACGTGCAGCAGCTGCGCACCACCTGCGAGTACGACCCGCAGACGCAGACCTTCGACCTGCACACGCCGCACGAGGCGGCGCGCAAGGACTACATCGGCAACGCGGCCCGGGACGGGCGGATGGCTGTGGTCTTCGCTCAGCTGATCAGCGGTGGTCGCCGCCACGGGGTGCACGCGTGGCTGGTGCCGATCCGCGACGAGCACGGCAACCCGATGCCCGGCGTGACCATCGGCGACGCCGGGTCCAAGGCCGGCCTGCTCGGCGTGGACAACGGGCGCCTCACCTTCGACCACGTACGCGTGCCGCGGGACATGCTGCTGGACCGGTACGCGCAGGTGGCCGAGGACGGGACGTACTCCAGCCCGATCGAGGACGACTCCCGCCGCTTCTTCACCATGCTCGGCACACTGGTGCGGGGCCGGGTCAGCGTGGGCGGCGCCGCGTCGGCGGCCACCAGGGCGGCGCTGGCCATCGCGGTGCGCTACGGCGACATCCGCCGCCAGTTCAGTGACGCCGAGGGCGACCGCGAGGTGCTGCTCAACGACTACCTGGCCCACCAGCGCAAGCTGCTGCCCGCACTGGCCACCACGTACGCGCTGCACTTCGCCCAGAACGAGCTGGTCGCCGCGCTCGACGAGATCCAGGGCGGCGAGGGGCCGGTCGACGAGCACCGGCAGCGGGAGCTGGAGTCCCGGGCCGCCGGACTCAAGGCGGCGCAGACCTGGCACGCGACCCGCACCATCCAGATGTGCCGGGAGGCGTGCGGCGGCGCCGGCTACCTGTCGGAGAACCGCCTGCCCAGCCTCAAGGCCGACACCGACGTGTTCACCACCTTCGAGGGCGACAACACGGTCCTGCTCCAGCTTGTCGCCAAGGGGCTGCTGACCGGCTACCGGGACGAGTTCGGCTCGCTGGACGGCTGGGGGCGAGCCTCGTTCGTCGCCGAGCAGGTACGGGAGATGGTGCTGGAGCGCACCGCCGCGCGGGCGCTCATCGCGCGGCTGGTCGGCGCCGTGCCCGGCCGCGACGACGAGGTCGCCGTCACCGACCGGGGCTGGCACCTCAAGGTCTTCGAGGACCGGGAGGAGCACCTGCTCGACAGCGCGGTCCGCCGCCTGCGCGGTGGCGCCTCCAGCAAGAAGGACCGTCCGTTCGACATCTTCAACGACGTGCAGGACCACGTCCTCGCCGTCGCCGCCGCGCACGTCGACCGGGTGACCCTGGAGGCGTTCGTCGCAGGTATCGACGCCACCGCCGACCCGGCGGTCAAGGAACTGCTGTCCCGGGTCTGCGACCTGTACGCGCTGAGCGTCATCGAGTCGAACAAGGGCTGGCTCCTGGAGCACGGCCGGCTCACCCCGGCCCGCTCGAAGACGATCACCACCGTGGTGAACGGGCTGCTCAAGGAGCTGCGGCCGTACATGCGCACGCTCGTGGACGGTTTCGCCATCCCGGACGCGTGGCTGCACGCCGCGATCCTGCGTGAGGAGCCGGGGCGGCAGGAGGAGATGGCCGCCCACGACGCATCGACCGCCGCCGACTGACACGTCTCGTTACGGCGGTGACGCGGTGGCGGCCGCACACCCTCTAGAACGTCCTAGGACATTGGTGCGCCGGTCGATGGCGGCTACTGCGCGGTGGCGCGCGCCGCGCGGTCGATGAGGTCCGCGACGGCGCCCGGCTGCGACACCGTCACCGCGTGCGACGCGTCGACCTCGACCGTCGTCGACCCGGCGCGCTGCGCCATGAAGCGCTGGAGATCCGGCGGGATCGCCAGATCCTGGGTGGTCACGAGCGTCCAGGACGGGATGCTCTTCCAGGCGGCCCGCGTCACGCTGTCGGTCAGCGTGTTCGCCGCGGCCGGCCGCTGCGTGGCCGCCATCACCACGGCGGCCTCCCGCGGGACGTCGGGAGCGAAGAAGTCCGGAAAGGTCTCCTGCTTGACGTACTGGTCCATGTCCGCGCTGCCGTCCCGGGCGGGGATCGGCACCGCCTGGATGTTGTCGGCGAGCTGGCTGCCGGGGAACTTCGCGTTCACGTCGGCCACCGATTCGCCGACTTCGGGGCTGAAGCTGGCGACGTACACCAGGGCCCGGACGTTGGCGGCGCCGTCCGCGGCCTCGGTGATGACCGCTCCGCCGTACGAGTGGGCGGCGAGCACGACCGGTCCGGACAGGCTGTCCACGAGGGCGCGCAGGTAGGCGGCGTCACCCGGCACGCTGCGCAGCGGGTTCGCGACGGCGACGGCCGGGTAGCCCCGGCGTTGGAGGTCCGCGATCACCCCGTTCCAGCTCGACCCGTCCACGAATGCCCCGTGCACGAGCAAAACTGTCGGCATTCCGGTCTCCGGCATGGATGCGGCATTCATCTGACGTTCCTTCCGACAGGCACGGTGGAGTCTCCAATATCGGGCACGCCCGGAATCGCTGTCAGCGGAACGGGAAACGTCGGCGAACGGACACACCGGCCCTTTCGCCGTCATCCGAGCAGCCTGAATCCCGCTGGTACCGCCCAGACGGCACAGGTCCACGAGGCGACGGCGGACGCCGCCGCCCGCCACTTCGTCATGCTCCGCGACGGCGCCATGGCGGCCGGCTGCCTCTTCGACCCCGCGCTGGTGTCGGAGACGTTCCTGCGCGGGGTCGCGGGGCTTCTGCGCGTCAACAGCGAGCGCGGCCCGGCCGGGCCCCGTGCTCAGGCCGCGTCGGGCGACACGCCCGACCGCCGCGTGCTCGGTCACCTCAGCGCCGGCACTCCCCCGCGGGACTGACCGGACGTGCCGCTCGGCACGCCCGGCCGGCGGGTCACGGACAGGGACCGCCCGCGCAGACGTCGATCACCTTGCCGGTGAGCAGGAACACCGCCTTCTGCCGCTGAGCGCCGGGCTGGGCACGGGGGAACTCGTGCGAGTCCTCGCCGTACTCCGGTCCGGCGGGCGCCAGGTTCGTCGGCGGCGGCGCGTACGCGGCCCCGCTGTTCCAGACCACCATCGCCGAGCCGGCGTACGGGTACCTGCGGATCGGCGCGATGCCCCAGAACGGCCGCACGTCCGGCGACCAGCCGGCGGCGAGCGCCGGGGTGTGCAGGCGGGCGCCGACGGTGCGCGCCTGGACCTCCGCCGTGACCGTCGAGACCTGCTGGTCGGCGAACGCCACGTGCATCAGCACCCGGTGCGCCGGGGTACGCGGCAGCGGCCGGTCGGTCATGTGCCGGGCGTACCCGTTGGCCTCGGACCGGTCCCACAGCATCTGGAGCAGCGCGAAGATGAGCTGCTGGTCGACCCGGTCCGGGTAGTGGCCGTCCAGGACGGTCTGGAACGGGGCGAAGTCGACGCTGCGTTGCAGCAGCGTGGAGTAGTTCATCCCCGGCACGCCGAGCACCGAGCGGGTCCAGTCCTGGGCCACGGCGGTGAGCGCGCCGCCGTTGATGCCGCCCTGGCTGTTGCCGTCGTAGTGCAGCCCGCCGGCCACGTCGATCAGCGGTCGCCCGGCGGCGTCGCGGAACGCCGGGTGGGCGGCGAACCCGCCGCGGTGAATCATCGTCCGGCCCAGGAAGAGGAAGTTCAGGAAGCTCTGCTGGAGCCGGTCGGCCACCGCGGGGAAGGCGCTGAGGTCGGTGAAGGCGCCCGCCACGTACGGGACGTCGGCCGCTGCCATGCCGATCCAGCTCGTCGCGCAGAAGGTGAAGTCGTACGTCTGCGACATGGTCTTGACGTTGCCCGCGTTGATCTCGGTCGGCCGCCCGAGCAGGCCGTGGCCGTACAGCGAGAGGTGCGCCGGTCTCGCGGCGGACGCGCTGCGCGGGATGTTGCAGACGAAGTCGGCCGAAAGGGTCGCGCCGGACGGCGTCGGCAGGGCGTCCGGCGTCGGCGGGGTGCCGTCGCCGCCGGGCGGCCCGTAGTGCAGCCGGGAGCCCGGCCCGCCGTCACCGGTCAGGTAGGACGGTACGGCGACGGCGCCGGTCACCTGCCGGGCGATCAGCGGATCCTGCTCCGGCGTGTAGTCGGTGACCTGGGTGACTGTGAACGAGGGCGCGCGGCGGCCGAGCCCGGCGAACGCGCCGTCGCGGACCGCCAGCATCCGCCCGGTCAGGCCCTGCCGGCTGGCCACTGTGAAGTCCCAGGCCAGGTAGAGGCTGTGCCGCTTGACGCCGGCCCGGCTCAGGTCGGCGAGGATCCGCTTCATCTGCGGCGCGCGCGGATCCCGCCGGTTGAGGCCGGTACCGGTCACGTACCTGCGGAACGTCTCCGGCGCCGGGATGAGCGCGCCGACGCCGTCGCGCATGCCGCGCAGGCCGACGACGTACCGGGCGCCCTCGGTCAGCGCGACCGCCGGCCGGATGATCAGCGCCTGCCGGTCCGGGTTGCCGGCGGCGTGCGCGTCCAGTTCCGCCCAGTACGGCGTACGCCTGCCGGTGCGGGCGTCGAGCAGCACGATCGGCGCGTCCGGCGCCAGTGAGCGGCCGACGTCGGTGACCGGCGCGATCCGGGTCCGGGTGGCGTCGAGGCCGGGTACGCGCGCCAGGATCGGCGAGCCGGGGCTGAACCCGTCCTGCCGGTTCCACTCGGCCGGGTCGATCGGCACGCCGAGCACGTTGGCGGGCATCGCGGCGGCCGCGAACCGGACCCGTTTGCCGGTCGGGGTGCTGCGGTCCGGCACGGTGAAGTAGTCGTTGGGGAACGGCAGCAGGCAGGCCGCCGGGTCGATCGGGTCGCAGGACCGCTGCCCGGCCGGTGCCGGAGGCGTGGACGGCGCCGCGGCGGCGCCGGGGCCGAGCAGCACGGCCGACGCGGTCACCAGCGCGGACACGGCGAGACGGAGCCGTCTGGGGGTGGGCACGCGTGTCTCCTTCGACAGCGGACGGTGGTGTTCTTCCTACGCCCGTGACCGGATCCCGGCAAGGGCCCGGCGGCGCAGTGAGCTGACCGGGGTGTCCGGCGTGAGGGTACGGGCGCTCAGCCGGTGGCGGCGCGTTCCCTCGGGACCTCCGGCTTCTCCTGGCCGAACTGGGTGCGGTACAGCTCCTGGTACCGTCCGCCGGTGGCGAGCAGGTCACCGTGCCGGCCGCGTTCGACGACGCGCCCGCCCTCGACCACGAGGATCTCGTCGGCCGCGCGGACGGTGGACAGCCGGTGCGCGATGACGACGCTCGTCCGGCCGGTCAGGGCCTCGGCGAGGGCGTCCTGCACCGCGGCCTCCGAGGTGGAGTCCAGGTGCGCCGTCGCCTCGTCGAGGATGACCACCCGGGGGCGGGCCAGCAGGAGCCGCGCGATGGTGAGCCGTTGACGTTCCCCGCCGGACAACCGGTATCCCCGCTCACCCACGACGGTGTCGAGTCCGTCCGGAAGGGACCGGATCAGGGCCTCGAGGCGGGTCCGCCGCAGGACGTCCCACATCTCGTCCTCGTGCGCGTCCGGCCGGGCGAACGCGAGGTTGGCCCGGATGCTCTCGTGGAACAGGTGCCCGTCCTGCGTGACCACGCCGAGTGCCGCCCGGACCGACTCGGTCGACAGGTCGCGGACGTCGACACCGGCGAGCTTCACGGCGCCGTGCTCGACGTCGTACAGGCGCGGGACGAGCTGGGCGATCGTCGACTTGCCCGCCCCGGAGGAGCCGACCAGGGCGACCATCCGCCCCGCCTCCACGCGGAACGACACCTCGTGCAGCACCTCCTCGCCGCCGCGCGTGTCGAGCTTCGCGACGTCCTCCAGCGACGCGAGCGACACCTTGTCGGCCGAGGGGTAGCCGAACCGGACGCTGTCGAACTCGACGGCCACCGGCCCGTCGGGAAGCGGACGCGCGCCGGGCCGGTCGAGGATCAGCGGCTTGAGATCCAGGACCTCGAACACCCGCTCGAAGCTGACCAGCGCGCTCATCACCTCGACCCGGGCGCTCGCGAGCGACGTCAGCGGCGCGTAGAGGCGCGACAGGAGCAGCGCGAGCGCGACCACGGCGCCGGCGTCGAGGTCGCCCCGCAGGGCGTAGACGCCGCCGAGCCCGTACACCAGGGCCAGGGCCAGCGAACCGACGACGGTGAGCGCGGTGATGAAGACCCACTGGAGCATGGCTGCGCGGATGCCGATGTCGCGGACCCGCCGCGCCCGGGCCGCGAACTCCGCCGACTCCTCGGCCGGACGCCCGTACAGCTTGACGAGCGTCGCGCCGGGCGCCGAGAAGCGTTCGGTCATCCGGTTGCTCATGGCCGCGTTGTGCTCCGCCGCCTCACGCTGCAGGCGGGCGAGCCGGGAACCCATCCGGCGTGCGGGAAGGACGAAGACCGGCAGCAGGACCAGCGCCAGCACCGTGATCCGCCACGAGAAGGTCAGCATGACCGCCAGGGTCAGGAGCAGCGTGACGGCGTTGCCGACCACAGTCGACAAGGTGTCGCTGAACGCCCGCTGCGCGCCGATCACGTCGTTGTTCAGGCGGCTGACCAGCGCGCCCGTACGGGTCCGGGTGAAGAAGGCGACAGGCATGCGCTGGACGTGGTCGAAGACCGCCGTCCGCAGCTGGACGATGAGTTCCTCCCCGATGGTGGCGGACAGGTACCGGGTCAGCAGCCCCAGGCCGGCCTCGGCCAGCGCGATCACGGCGATCAGCACCGCCAGCCGCACCACGACGCCGCTGCCGGCACCGCTGACGATCGCGTCGACCACCCGTCCGGCCAGGATCGGCGCCGCCACGGTGAGGACCGCCGTCACCACGCTCAACAGCAGGAACGCGGCGATCAGGGTACGGTGCGGCCGGGCGAACCCGGCGACGCGCCGTAACGTCGCCCGGGACAGCGGTCGCTCGTCCTGCGCGTTCAGGGCGTGGTGCAGGGACGTCCACGCTGTCACTTCCATGCTCATGCCGTACCTCCACGGGGAGGCTAGAACCTCGCGTCCGCTTCAGGTCAAGCCGCCGCGCGGCCACCCGCTCCGCCGCCCGCCGCCTCGGAGAAGGAGGGCGGCGGGCGGTACACCGAGGGCGGCCGACAGGTCCCGTGCGGCCTGCTCGATCCCACCGGCCGTCGCCAGAGCGAACACGAACCGGTCCGGCCGCAGCACCACCAGGTCGGCGTCGTGCCGCCGCAGCCACCCGCCGAGCACCCCGTCGGCGTCGACGACGTCGATCCGGTCGTATCCGCCGTCGCCGGACCTGTCCGGCAGTCCGGCGAGCGGCGTACCGGCCGGGTGGACCGCGACGAACCGCACCGGCGGTCCCTGCCACCGCGCGCCGGGCGGCCCGTCCACGCCGGCGGCGCCGAGCACCACGAAGCCGTCGCCGAGCGCCTCGTCGAGCAGGCGCCCGCCGGGCACACCCGGGATGAGGACCCGCGGCTGGGGGAACATCGTCCCGACCACGCCGTCGCGCCGGCCGCCGGCCATCAGGCCCCGCCGGTACGCCGGCACCGGCTTGAACTCGAAGCGCTCCACGAACCGCCGTACCCGGGGAACCGTCTGGACCGCCCGCAGCGCGGTGTCTCGCATCCACGCGGTGATCCGGTTGCGGGCGAGGAAGACATGTCCCAGCCGGACGCTCGTCTGTGCCATCTCCACCGTGTGCGGGCGCCGCTCGGTCTCGTACGTGTCGAGCACGGCCGGGCCGGCGGCGCCGGACAGCACCAGCGACAGCTTCCACGACAGGTTCGCCGCGTCGCGCAGGCCGCTGCACAGGCCCTGGCCCATGAACGGGGGCATCTGGTGGGCCGCGTCGCCGAGCAGGAACACCCGTCCCTCCCGCCACCGCTGCGCGACGAGGTGGTGGAAGGTGTAGACCACCGCCCGGGTGACGGCGAACCGGTCCGGGTCGACGTACGGCGAGACGAGCGCGGCGACGGTCTCCGGACGCTGCACCTCGTCCTCGGTCTCGCCCGGGCGCAGCATGAACTCCATCCGGTAGCTGCCGGCCGCGCCGGGAGAGACGAACGCCGGGCGCCGCCAGTCGCAGACGAACGTGGTGTCCGGCACCCGCACGGCGTCGGGCGGCACGTCGCCGGAGACCGCCAGCCACGGCTCGGCGTAGCTCGCCCCGGACAGCGGAATCCGGACGGCGGCGCGGGTGGCGCTGCGGGCGCCGTCGCAGCCGAGCACGTACCGGGCACGGACCGCCCGCCGCTGCCCGGTGGCCACGTCGGACAGCAGCACCGTCACGCCGTCCTCGTCCTGGGCCAGGCCGACCAGTTCGGTGCCGAGCGCGAGCCGGACGTGCGGGAAGCGGCCCAGCCCGGCGCGCAGCGTGTGTTCCAGTCGCGGCTGGTCGAAGAAGCGCAGCGGCGCGTGCCCGTACCCGAAGTC
Source organism: Micromonospora sp. WMMB482 (assembly GCF_019038635.1). Taxonomy (NCBI): domain Bacteria; kingdom Bacillati; phylum Actinomycetota; class Actinomycetes; order Micromonosporales; family Micromonosporaceae; genus Micromonospora; species Micromonospora sp. WMMB482. The sequence continues at coordinate 6,181,043 of NZ_JAHOPD010000020.1, forward strand.
CGTCTCGGACAGCTTCATCCGGGCGAACACCCGGCCCGCGCGGTTGACGTACCGGACCAGCGGCGGGGCGATCATCTCGTCGCGTACCTCGTCGAGCAGGCCGGCCTGCTGGTAGATGCGCAGCGCCTCGTCGTCGCAGGAGAAGGCCCGAGGCTGGCCGTGCGGGGCCGCGCTGCGCTCCACGACGAGCGCGGTGACGCCGCGGACGCCGAGCAGGTTGGCGGTGAGCGCGCCCACCGGCCCGCAGCCGATGACGGCGACCTCGACCTCCTGGACCTCCTGGTGAGCCGGCGGCTGAACTGATCCCATGGTGGTGCCCCTTCGAAAACGTGGTCCCGGACGGCTCCGGCCGTCCCGCACCGACCAGGGCACCAGCCGGGCGTGGAAAAGGTGTGGAGACGGCGTGGAGGCGGGCCTGCACACCGGTCAGAAAACGGCGAACCGGGGCAGCAGCAGAGCCGCTCCCTGTTCGGCGGCGATCCGCGCGCCGAGATCCCACTCCGCGCGGTCGCGCCGGGCCACGCCGCGGATCCGGTGCAGCTCCGCGACGACGACGCGCTCGCCCACCCGGTCCGCCAGTGCCAGCGCCTCCCCGGCGAGCGCCGCCGCGGTGTCCGGACGGCCGCCGGTCAGGTGCGCCTCGGCCACCGCGCAGAGCGTGATGGTCCGGGTGGACCGCAGCCCGGGACGGTAGAACTCCTCGGCGGCGGCGCGCATCGCGTCGAGCCGGCCGCGGTCGCCGCCGCGCGCGGCCGCCCACTCCAGGAAGTACGCGCCGGTCGCGGTCATGTGCGGCAGGCCGGTGGCCCGGCCGATGTCCCGGCACCGTCGCCCCGCCGCGTCGGCCGCGGCGACATCGTGTTCCTGCATCGCCAGCCAGGCGGCGTAGAGCGCCGCGTTGGCCCGGCCGTACGGGTCGTCGAGTTCCTCGGCGAGGGCCTCGGCGGCGGCGATGTCGGCCCACGCGCCGGCCGGGTCGCCGCGCATCGACCGCACGAGCGCCCGGAAGTTGTGGCAGGCCAGCACCGGACGCCGCCCGGCCTCGCGCCGCAGCAAGGCCTGGTCGACGGTGCGCAGCCGCTCGATCCCCGCGGTGAGCCGCCGCTCGCCCTCGGCGTGGCGGCCGCTGAAGTACGCGACCGCGCCCAGCAGGTACTCACCGGCGACGGCGATCAGCCCACTGCCGTCGTCGGGCGCCCGCACGAGCCGCCCGGCGAGGTCGGCGCAGATGGCGAACTCGGCCCGGTTGGCGGCGAGTTCGCCGAGCGCCCAGAGCGCGTGGCGGATGTCGGCGTCCGGCCCGGCGAGCGTCAGCAGCTCGCGGGCGCGGGCGCAGACCCGGTCGACCGCGTCGCTGCCGACGCCCACCGTCATCTGGAGCAGGGACGCGCGGTGCAGTTGGACGGTCAGCTCGGTGGCCGCCGCGTCGGGTGAGAGCCGCGCGGCCGGGGCCAGCCGGAGCGCGGCGCGTTCCAGGTGACCGAGCGCGTCCTCGTAGGCGACCCGGCGGGTGGCGTCGTCGGCGGCGCGCAGCGACCAGCGCAGGTGGTCCTCGCCGTGCCCCAGCCCGGCCGCCTCGCCGTAGTGGTGGGCCAGCTCGGCCGGTGCGGTGCTGGCCGTCCGCTCGTACGCGGCGGCCAGCCGGGCGTGCAGCGCGGCCCGGCGCGGCGGGACCAGCTCGGCGTAGGTGACCTCGGCGATCAGCGGATGACGGAACGCGAGCGCGCCCGGTCCGGTCTCGACCACCAGCGCGGCCGGGTACGCCGGGGCGAGGTCTTCGGCGACCGCCTCGGCGGTGCTGTCCAGTGCCGCCGCCAGCACCGCCAGGTCCAGGTCGTGTCCAGCCACGCTGAGCAGGTCGAGGCACCGCCGGGTGGGACCGGGCAGCCCGGCGAGGCGCAGCCGCACGGTGTCCCGGATGCTCGGCGGCAGCTCCGCGGCGGCGCCCGCGTCGGTTCCGGACCGCAGCAGCTCGGTGAGGAAGAACGGGTTCCCGCCGGTGCGGGTGACGAGCCGGGTCACCACCGGCTCCGGCGGCGCCGCGCCGGTGCGGTCCCGGACCAGGTCGGCGACCGCCGCGGCGTCCAGCCCGGCGAGCCGGACCTGAACGGAAGCGGGTCCGCGCGCCAGCTCGGCGACGGTCGCCACCAGGGCCTTGTCGTCGTCGTACGGCCGCAGCGTGGCGACCACGAGTGCCCGGGACGCGGGCAGGGCGGTGGCGAGGAACCGCAGCAACAGCAACGAGTCCGGGTCGGCGGCGTGCAGGTCGTCCAGGACCACGAGCAGCCCGTGCTGCCGGGCCGCCGCGTGCACCAGTTCCGCCACCGCCTCGTACACCTGGAAGCGTGCCGTGGGGTCGAGAGCGCGACCGTCCGCCGGTCCGCTCGGCGCGCCGGCGGCGAACCCGTCCAGGCGGCTCGCCGAGCCGGTGGCGCCGGTCTGCGGCAGCGCCGCCAGCGCGCGTACCACCTGGCTCCACAGCCAGAACGGCGGCGCCTGCCCGACGTCCGGACAGCGGCCCCAGACCACCGGGACGCCGGTCTCCGCGGCCCGCGCGCCGAGCGCCGCAGCGAGGCGGGTCTTGCCGATGCCGGCCTCCCCCACCAGCGTCAGCACCCGCCCGCCGTGCCCGGTGGCCGCGTCCATCGTGTTCCGCAGCCGCGTCAGCTCCGCGTCCCGGCCCACGAGCGGTCCGCCGTCCCGCTCCGGCGGGGCCGGGCGTCCGGCCGCCGCCGGGCCGCCGGACTGCGCCGGGCTGCTCCGGTCCGGCGGTACGGCCTGCTCCAGAATCAGCCGGTGCACCGCGCGGACCTGCTCGCCGGGGTCGATCCCGTACTCGCCGGCCAGGATCCGGCGCCCCTCGTCGAAGACGGCGAGCGCCTCGGTCTGCCGCCCCGACCGGTACAGGGCCAGCATCAACTGCGCCCGGGCGCCCTCGCGCAGCGGGTGCGCCGAGACGAACCGGCGCAGCTCCGGCAGCAGCGGCGCGTGCCGGCCCGCGGCGACGGCGGCGGTCAACCGCCCCTCCTCGGCGCTCAGCCGCAGGTCGGCCAGCCGGGCCGCCTCCGGGCGCACCGCCACCAGGTCGGCCACGCCCGCCAGCGGCTCGCCGCGCCACAACGCCAGCGCCTCCGTGTACGCCCGCTCGGCGGCCGCCGCCTGCCCGGCCGCGAGCGCGTCGGCAGCCCGGTCCACCAGGGCGGCGAACCGGATCGCGTCCACCGCGCCGGCGTCGACCCGCAGCTCGTACCCTCTGGGGTGGCCGCGCAGGACGCGGGCCGGCTCGCGGGGGGACCGTTCCGGTTCCACCGCCCGGCGCAGCCCGGCCACGTACGTGCGCAGCGTGGTCCGGGCACTGGCCGGCGGCCGTGCGTCCCAGAGCGCGTCGACCAGCCAGTCGGCGGCGACGATCCGGTTCGGCCGCAGCAGGAACAGCGCCAGCAGTGCCTGCTGCTTGGGCCCGCCGAGGGGCACCACCCGCCCGTGCCGGACGACCGCCGGCGGACCCAGCACCCGGAACTGCACAGTCACGTCGACGACGACCCCATCGTGCCGAGTATCGCAGCGCCCGGTCCACTCCGGACCCCGACGATCGGTCAGGGGACGGTGAGTGGGGTGCCCGCTCGGCGCACCTCCCCCATGAAGTGCAGGATCTCCTCGTGGTTCGTCGACATGACAGCGGTCATGGCGCCGGTGCGGTAGTAGATGTCGACCCGGATCGGGTCCGGCTCCAGCGAGACCGGCTCGTCGGCGCGCATCCGCGCGAGGACGCCCGGCACGTCGTACGCCAGGGTCACGTCCGGGCGGTGGAAGTACTCGACGCCGCCGATCTCGACGACGGGGAGCTCGTCCGGCTCGCAGACCGGCTGGGTCAGCAGGTCGTAGCGGTACACCTCGTCGAGGAACGGGCGGACGTCGGCGGCGAGCTCCCGCGACACCACCTCCTGCCACCACAGCTCCAGCGCCCGCCGTCCGTCCGCCTCGGTGAAGAGGTAGCCGATGGCGGCCGCGTACGCCGGCGCGCCCCCGCCGTGGCCCCGCATCGCGGCCTCCCGCAGCGGGATCGCCTCCCGTGCCGTGGTGGTGTCCGCCCAGTCGGCGATGCTGTTCAAGACCCGGGACTGCTCCCACCCGGCGAGCCGCCGCAGCGGCAGCCAGCAGTGACGCAGGACCGCGTTCTCGGCCATCACGCGGGCCCAGAACAGGAACCGCTGCATCACCGCGTTGTCCTCGAACGTCATGGTGCGGTGGGCGAGCACGTACTCGAAGTCGTCGTTGTCGCCGCGCAGCGCGACGATGCCGTACAGCTCCTTGTTCTCCGCGTACTCGGTGTTCGGCAGCAGCATGATCGGGTAGACGGCGATCCGGGACACGTGCTGGGCGAGTTCGTCGTACCCGGCCAGGAACGACTCGACGGTGTCACCCGGCGCGCCCCAGATCAGCTCGGCGTAGCAGTCCAGCCCTTCCCGGTTGAGCCACCGCACCAGGTCACGCCAGTCGTTGACCTTCATGTTCCGCCGGCGCATCAGCGTCAGGGCGTCCGGGTTCAGCGACTGGAGGGCCAGGGTGAAGGAACTGCGCAGCCCGGCCTCCTTCATCCGCCGCACGATCTCGTAGAACACCTTCGACTTGTTCTTGGCCCACGAGCTCTCGAAGGCCAGCGGGAACCCGTGACGCCGCTTGATGTCGATGAGGTCGTCGACGAGTTCCAGGTCGATCGGCAGCATGCCGAAGTTGGCGTCGCAGGCGACCACCGTGTGCACGCCGCACCGGGCGAACAGTTCCAGTTCGGCGCGCAGCCGTTCCCGGGAGAACGCGCGTACCCGCTGGCCGACCGCGCCGCCCCAGTAGCAGAACGAGCACTTGTACGGACAGCCGCGGTTGGTCTCGAACAGCGCGACGTCGTAGCGGAACCGGCCGTCGGCGTCGAGCAGTTCGACGGCTCCGGTGAGGAACGGCGACGGGATGATGTCGAGGTCCTCGATCCGGGGCCGGTCCGGGTTGGTGACCACGCTGCCGTCGGCGCGGTGCCAGGAGATGCCCAGCACCTCGCCGAGGGCGTCGGGGGCCACGCCGTCCAGCCGGGCGCGGAGCAGGTCGAGGAAGGTCAGTTCGCCCTCGCCGTTGACCACCACGTCGATCTCCGGGTAGAGCCGGAACACACGGTCGGCCTGCGCGCTGACGTGAGTGCCGCCGAAGATCACCCACCCCTGCGGGTTGAGCTGCTTGTAGGTGGCGGCGAGCGCCCCGAAGGCGCGCTGGTTCCAGCCGAAGACGGAGAACCCGATCACGTCGGGCAGCGGACCGGCGAACAGCCGGGCGGCCATCTCGCCGTGCGTCACCCGTCCCCGGAAGTTGCAGATCTCGACCGAGACCCGGGCGTCCAGCTCGGCGTCGCCGGACACCATCGCCTTGAGGTACGCCGAGGCAAGCGGCAGCGACTCCAGCGGCATGTCCCAGACGCCCTGCTGCACCAGGACCACCCGGAGGCGCCGGTCCGCACCGCCGGCGCTCGTCTGGCTGTGCTCCACCGATCCGCCGCCCTACTTGCGGTAGACGGTGATGTGCCGCTCGTCGGAGTCGCGCAGTGGTCGTCCGTCCCAGTGGCCCCAGCGCGACTCCATGGTGAGCCCGCCGAGGCGGGCCATCAGGTCCATCTCGGACGGCATGACGGTGCGGATGCGCATCGGGAAGAACCGGATGCCGTCGGGCCGCAGGACCGCGAACTGGATCGACGAGCACTGGGAGATCCGCTCGCGCCGGGTGAACGTCATCACCACGTGGTCCTTCTCCACCCGTACGGTCTGGGTGCGCTGGTTGCGGTCGTACCGCGCCGGGTCGGGGATGGACGTCTGGATCACGAACCGGCCGCCCGGCTCCAGGACGTCGGCGACCTTCTGGAAGCAGCGGATCTGCTCCTCCTGGTCGGTGATGAACGGCAGGGTGTCGAAGACCGCGTAGGCCAGCGAGAACTTGTACGGCAGCGTGAAGTCGGTGAAGTCCTGCACGTGCACGTGCACCAGCTCGCCGCCGGGTTTGTCGCGCAGCTGCGTCAGCATTCCCTCCGACGCGTCGATGCCGTGCACCTCGATGCCCCTGCGGGCCAGCGGGACGGCGACCCGGCCGGTGCCGACGCCGAGTTCGAGGACGGGCCCGCCGCCGGCGTTCTCGGCGAGCCACTCGATCGTCTCCTCGGTGTCACCCGGGTCGCCGGCCCATCCCGTCCCGTCGAAGACGTCGGCGACGGCGTCCCCGTAGGTGAAGATCTCGAAGCCTTCCACCGTGTTCTCCTCCACGCCGGTGATTGGGTACCGGCGAATCGTGGCGGACGGGTGCGCTTGACGCTGCGCTGTTGTGAGCACGAAGTGAGGGCAACTCGATTGGTGCAACGGTGGCGCCGCCGACGGTTCAGCCGGTATGCTGCCGAGCCTTCGGGGCGTGCCGTCCATTCGCAACCGTCTAAAGAGCAGGCCCGGTCGCGACACACCCGGCAACCGTGGCGTGGACGACGGCGGATTGCTAGGCTCGGGCCACGCTTTCGATCGGACGACAAATCTCCAGGAGACATGAATGGCTGTCGGTCGCTTGGCGGCGGTAACACTGGATTGTTCCGAAATCGCCCCGCTGGTGGCCTTCTACCGGGAAGCGGCCGGCCTCGAGCCGGTGCACGAGTCGGAGTCCGGCGCGTTCCTCAGCAACGGTGACGGCGTCGCCGTGGCGTTGCAGCGGGTGGAGAACTACCGGCCTCCGGAGTGGCCCGGGCAGACGGTTCCCCAGCAACTGCACCTCGACCTGGCCGTCGACGACATCGAGACGGCCGAGACCGAGTTGCTGCGCCTGGGTGCGACGAAACCCGCTGACCAACCCGGCGACGCGAAGTGGCGGGTCTTCCTCGACCCGGCCGGTCACCCGTTCTGTGCCTCGGTCTGGGACTGAAAGAGAACCACGGAAGGAATGAGACAAGGTGAGCACCGCGACCGCTTCATTTACGCTCGACTCCTGGGACGAAGACGAGTGGCAGGAAACCCCCGACGGCATGAAATTCTCGCGGGCCTCGGTCACCAAGACGTATTCCGGTGAGCTCGAGGGCACCAGCCGCGCGCAGTTCCTGTTCGCCTATGGCAAGGGCGGCGCCGGATACGTCGGTCACGAAGTGATCGAGGTGTCGATCGGCGGCTCCAAGGGCAGTTTCATGCTCCAGCACCAGGCCGTCGGGTTGATGAGCGACGAGGAGGGCGGCGCCGAGTGGCACATCGTGCCGGGGACCGGCACCGAGGGGCTCGCCGGCATCCAGGGCACCGCCACCATGCGCAAGCTGGAGGACGGCAGCCACACCTTCACGCTGAACTACGAGCTCCTCGACGAGATCGTCTGACGCGCTGAGGTCGAGGCGGAGGGCCGCTCCCGGGAAGCCGGGAGCGGCCCTCCGCCTCGGGCGGTCACGGCACGTCCGCCGCGGCCGTGACGGGCCGCGCGGCGTCCAGCAGCATCCTGCTCGCCTCGTGGCGCGGGTTGCCGAACACCTGCTCGACGGTCCCCTCCTCGACGATCCGCCCGCCGCTGAGCACGGCGACCCGGTCCGCGTTGCGGGCGATCACACCGAGGTCGTGCGTCACGATGAGCACCGCCAGGCCCAGGGTCCGCCGCAGCGAGTCGAGCAGGGCCAGGACCGAGGCCGCCACCTGGGCGTCGAGGTTCGACGTGATCTCGTCGCAGACGAGCACGTCGGCCCCGGCGGCGAGCGCGCGGGCGATCGCGACGCGTTGCCGCTGCCCGCCGGACAGCTCCCGTGGCAGCCGCGACGCCAGCTCCCCCGGCAGGCCGACGAGCCCCATCAGCCGGCGGGTCTCCGCCGCCACCGCCTCGGCCGTCATCCCACCGGCCAGGCGGACCACCCGCCCGATCGCCGCGCCCACCGGCCGCCGTGGGTTCAGCGACCCGCCGGAGTCCTGCGGGATGAGCTGCATGCGGCGTCGCTGGTGCACCGGCCGGCGTCCGAGCGTCGGTTCCAGGACCTCGCCGGACAGCGTCACCCGGCCCGCGCTGGGGCGCAGCGTCCCGACGACGGCCCGGGCGAGCGTCGTCTTGCCGCAGCCCGACGTGCCGAGCAGGGCCAGGGCCTCGCCCGCGCGCAACCGCAGGGACACGTCGTCCAGGACGACCCGGCCGCCGCGCGGCACGGTCAGCCCGGACACGGTCAGGACCTCCGCCCCCCGCACCGGCGTGGCGGCGCGGCGGCGCATCTCGGCCGGCAGGTCCGGCACCGCGGCGAGCAGATCCCGGGTGTACGCGGCGGCCGGGCGGGTGAGCACCTGCGCGGTCGGTCCCTGCTCCACCACCACGCCGCCCCGCAGCACGATCAGGCGGTCGGTCATCCGGGCCGCCGCGGCGAGGTCGTGGGTGACGAACACGACCGCCAGCCCGCGGTCGGCGGAGAGCCGGTCCAGCTGGTCGAGCACCTGCTTGCGCACCAGCCCGTCCAGGCCCGTGGTCGGCTCGTCCAGCACCAGGCCGCGCGGATCGCCGGCCAGCAGCCGGGCCAGCGCCAGGCGTTGCTGCTGGCCGCCCGAGAGCTGGTGCGGGTACCGGCGCAGGAAGGCCCGGTCGCCGGGCAGTCCCACCTCGACCAGCCCTCGGCTGACGGCCGTATCGGACCGGTCCGCGGCCAGTTCCCGGATCTGTGCCCGGACCCGCAGCGTCGGGCTCAGCGCCGACGGCGGATCCTGCGGGAGGTACGCCAGCACCCGCCGCCGGACCCGGCGCACCTCGGCACCGGAGGCCGTCAGCACGTCGTGCCCGTCGACCACGACCGTGCCTCCGGCCACCCGCAGTCCGCGCCGTACCGCGCCGACGAGGGCCATCGCCAGTGTCGTCTTGCCCGCCCCGGACTCGCCGACGACGGCGACCCGCTCCCCCTCGGCGACCCGCAACGACAGGTTCTCCAGGACGACGCGGCCGGCGGCGTCCTCCACCCGCAGCCCACTGATCTCGATCATCGCAGCACCCGCCCGACGATCCGGTCGATGCCGAGGTTCGCGGCGACGGTGAGCACACCGAGCAGGATCGCCGGCACCGCGACGCCCCACGGGGTGAGCTGGATGCCCTCGACGTTCTGGCTGATCATGGCCCCCCAGTTCGGGCCGCTGGAGCCGAAGCCGAGGAACGCCGCCGCCGCCGTCAGCGTGACCGCGATGGCGAGGCGGGTGCCGAAGTCGGCGAGCACCGGCCGGACGATGTTCGGCAGGATCTCCCGGACGATGACCGACAGGTGCGAGTCGCCGCCGGCGTACGCGGCCACCACGTACCCGTCCTCGACCGCGCGGAGCGTCTCGGCGCGGGTCACCCGGGACACGAACGGCGTGCCCGTCAGCACCACCACGATGATCATCGTGGTGGCGCTGTACCCCCAGCCGTGCAGCAGCACCAGCAGGATCAGCACCGGCGGCAGGCCCAGCAGCAGGTAGTCCAGCCGGGAGACCACGGCGTCGGTGATCCCGGCGAAGTAGCCGCCGAGCAGGCCCAGCACCAGACCGAGCACTGTCGCCAGGATCGTCGCCACCACCGGCACGGCCACCAGCGGCCGCCCGCCGGCCAGCACCCGGTCCAGCACGTCCCGTCCGGCGCTGTCGGTGCCCAGCGGGCTACCCGCCGTCGGGGCGCTGTACGGCAACCCGACGATCCGCTCCGGCTCGCCGGCGAACAGCGGGCCGAACAGCGCCACCCCCAGCACGAGCAGCACCACGGCCGCGGCCGCCCCGGCGAGCAGCCACCGCGCGGCCCTCATCGGGCGGCCACCCGCAGCCGGGGGTCGACCGCGAGGACGAGCAGGTCGGCCACGATGAACGAGACGAGGATGATCGCGGCGAGCAGCAGCCCGACGCCCTCCAGGACGGCGGTGTCGTGGTTGCGGACCGCCGCCACCAGCGTCTGCGACAGGCCCGGGTAGTTGAAGACCACCTCGACCACTGTGGTGCCGCCGAACAGTCCGGACAGCAGCCACGCGAACGTCTGCGCGCACGGCGGCGCCGCCGCGGGCAGCAGGTGCCGCGCCACGACCACCCGCTCGGGCAGCCCGGCCAGCCGGGCCGCCTCGACGTGGGGCATCGCGTCCGCGTCGATGACGGTGGCCCGCACGATCCGGCTCGCCCAGGCCGCGCCGAACAGTGTCAGCGCGGCCACCGGCAGCACCAGGATCTCCGGCCGGTCCAGCGGCCCGCCGCCCAGCGGCGGCAGCGAGATCGCCGGCAGCAGCGGCCACAGGTCGGCGAAGACCAGCACGAGCAGACCGGCGGTGACGAACTGCGGGATCGACACCGCCACCACCGCGACAGCCGACACCGCGCGGTCCACCCGGCCGCCCGGCCGCAGCCCGGTGAGCAGCCCCAGTCCCATCGCCAGCGGCACCGTCACCGCCGCGGTGAGGCCGACCAGGAGGCCGGTGGCGGCCAGCGGCTCGGCCACGACGTCCACCACCGGCCGGTGCATCGAGGTGCTGGTGCCCAGGTCGAGACGCAGCGCCGCGGTCCCCCACTCGACGAACCGCACCGGCCAGGGCCGGTCGACACCGAGTTCGGCCCGGCGCTGCGCGACCTCCTCGATGGTGGCGTCGGGCCCGAGTGACGCCGACGCGGCGTCACCCGGGAGCACCTCCGAGCCGGCGAAGAGCACCACCGCCACCGCGAACAGCGTGGCCACCGTCGCCAGCAGCCGTCGGGCCAGGAACCCGAGCGCGGTCACGCCGGCCCGGTCGCCCGGTCGAACAGCTGGACCGACTGCATCGTGCGGACCCCGCTGATCCCCTTACGGGCGGCGTCGAGCTGCTCCTGGAAGCCCCAGAGCAGGTCGCCGCCCTCCTTGTAGAACTCCTCCTGCAACGCCTTGAACGCCTCGGCGCGGGCGTTGTCGTCCACTGTCGCCTGGGCCTTGGCCAGCCGCGCCTGGTAGGCCGCCGACGTGCCGGTGACGTTGAACGGCGCCTTGCCGTGGGTGACCGCCGACAGGTGCACGGCGGCCGGCCGGTTGACGTAGTAGAACGCCTGGAACGGGTGCGTGGCCAGCGTCATGAGGTCGGCGTAGTAGGCGTCGGGTGAGATCTCCTGGAGGGTCAGCTCGACGCCCGCCTCCTTGAGCTGCTGTGCCATCAGCCGGCTGGCGTTGAGCATGCCGGGGACGATCTCGCCGGTCCGCAGCGTGAGCTTGGTGATCCCGGCCTCGGTGAACAGCCGCTTGGCCTGCTCCAGGTCACGGGCGCGCGCCGGCAGGTCGGCGTAGCCGGGCAGGCTCTTGCCGACCACGTCGTCGGCGGTCGAGCCGAGCCCGAGCAGCGCGTTGTCGACGAGGGCCTGCCGGTCCACCGCGAGCCGGACCGCCTGGCGAACCCGGACGTCGTCGAACGGCGCGAGCTTCTGGTTCATCGCGAACGACAGCGCGTTGGCGTTCGCCGGACCGCCGCGGACGACGGTGAGCTCGCTGTTCGCCGCCTCGGTCTTCGCGCCGGTGGAGCTGATGCTGACGGCGTAGTCGACCTGTCCCGCCTTCAGCGCCGACAGCCGGGCACCGGCGTCGAGGATGCCGACGATCTGGAGTTCGGCCACGCTCGGCTTGCCACCCCAGTACTGCTCGTTGGCGACCAGCCGGGTCGTGGTGCCGTTGCGCTCGGCCAGCCGGTACGGGCCCGAGCCGATCGGCTTGCTGAACTCGGTCATGCCGGCCGGGAAGACCGGCGAGAAGACGACGAGGACGGCTTCCTTGAAGTCGCCGCGGGGGGTCAGCAGCGGGACCGTGACAGTGCGGTCGTCGACGGCTGTCACCTTCGCGAGGTCGACGTTGGCGTAGACGGAGGCCCGGTTGCTGGGCTTGGCGCCGAGCGTACGGATGCTGTGCACCACGTCGGCGGCGGTGACCGGCTTGCCGTCGTGGAAGGTGACTCCGGAACGCAGGTTGATCGTCCACACGCTGCCGTCGGCGTTGGGCTGCACCGACTCGGCGAGCTGGTACTTGTACTCGCCGTTGTCGAGCACCATCAGCGAGTCGTACACGTGCCGCATCACGATGAGGGTCGCGCCGATGCTGGTCAGCAGCGGGTTGCCGGCTTCGGCGTCGGTGACCGCGTTCGGCGCGCCCACCTTCAGCACCGCCAGCGACCCCCCGCCGGCCGCCGCCGGCGACGGCTGCTCGTCGTCGTCGCCGCAGGCCGACAGCAGGGGCACGCCGGCCACCGCGGCGCCCGCGACGAGCCCCATCCGGAGCAGCGCGCGGCGATTGAAGGGCGAGTCGTACGGGGTGGGCGACATGGTTCCTCCACAAAGAGTCGTGCCGGTGAAATCGGATCGCAAGACGTCTGCGGATCTGACGGTCGCCGATCATCGGCACGGGTGTCTGCTCAATAGGGCGCGGTGTCAGGGGGCCGTAGGGGCGGACATCAGCGCCATCAGTTCCGGGGTGTACAGCTCCCGCAGCGACACGATCCCGGCCACCGCGTCGAAGTAGCGGGTGGTCAGCTCGGGGCTGCTGCCGACGGCACGCAGCAACGCGCGGCGCTTGTCCCGCGCCTCGGCCTGGGCAACCAGCAGGGTCGCCTGGTAGTTCTCCATCAGCCGCTGCTCGCGTTCCCGGTCGTAGTCGGCCAGCGCGGCGTCGAGCCGCGTCCGGTCGCCCAGGTGCTCGCCCACCGACCCGGCGAGCAGGTCGGCCTGCATGAACGCGTCGGCGATGCCGCGCGCGGTCAGCGAATCCTTGTGGTGGCCGGCGTCGCCGACGAGTGCCCAGCCGGGCCCGTGCGCGCGGCGGAAGAAGTTCTGCTGGTCGCCGGTGCCGTGCACGCCGCCGATCTGCCGGCCGCGTTCCATCTGCTCGTACAGCCGCGGCGCGTTGGTCCGGACGTTGTCGAGGTAGGCCGCGCGCGCGTCGTGCCGGACCTCGTCGAAGCGCTGCTGCGGGTAGTAGGCGGCGATGAGCACCGCGCCGTCGTTCGTCGGCACCGCCGACACCCAGCCGGTGTCGCCCTCGTACATCTCGAAGTGCGTCTTCGGCCCGTCCCAGAACGCGTAGTACGCGCAGGTCAGCGGCGGGTGGGACGTCGTCGTCGGCGCGCCGGTGAGCCGGGCGACGGTGGAGCGCATCCCGTCGGCGCCGACGACCAGCGCGGCCCGCTCGTCGCCGCGGTCGGTGCGCACCCCGGCGACCCGGTCGTCCTCCCACAGCAGGCCGGTGACCCGGCAGTCGTCACGGAACTCGGCGCCGGCGTCGACCGCGGCGCCGGCCAGCAGCGGGTCCAGGACCGAGCGGCGGGGCGCGTACGCCGCGCGGATGCCGTCGATGCCGCTGCAGCAGCCCTCGACGCGTACGTCACCCAGCTCGTAGACGACGTGGTCCAGCGGCGGGCAGCCGGTGGCCCGCAGCGCGTCCAGCAGACCCCAGCGGGCCAGCCGAGCGACGCCCGGCTGCTGGATGTACAGCGTGGAGAGCTTGTCGGCCGGGAAGGCGCTGCGGTCCAGCAGCAGCACCCGGTGGCCCTGGCGGGCCAGGAGCATGGCGGTCGGCGCGCCCGCGCAGCGGGCCCCGACGACGACGACGTCGTACATGATCGTTCAACCTCCATCGGCGGTACGGGCGAGGACCACGGCCGTGTTGATGCCCCCGAAGCCGAAGCCGGTGGACAGCGCGTACCGCAGCCGGGCGGGCTCGGGCCCGGGGCCGGCGAACCGGATCCGGGCATCGATCGGTCGGGCCAGGTTCGGGTTGGGGTGCACGAAACCGCCGGTGAGCTGCGCGACGGTGGCGACGGCCTCGACCACCCCGGCCGAGCCGAGGCAGTGACCGGTCAGCGCCTTGGTGGCGTTCACCCACGGCCGGCCGGCGGCGGCGCCGAGCACGTCGTGCAGCGACGCGAGTTCCGTCTCGTCGCCCAGCCGGGAACCGGTGGCGTGGGCGTTGACGTAGTCCACCTCGTGCGGGGCCAGCCCCGCGGCGGCCAGGGCGGCCCGGATCACGCGGGCCTGCCCGGCCGCGTCGGGGTCGGCGAGCCGGTTGGCGTCCAGGCCGAGCGCGTACCCGGCCACCGTCGCCAGGACGTCCGCACCGCGCCGGGCCGCTGCGACCGGGTGTTCCAGCACCAGCGCGGCGGCGGCCTCGCCGGGCACGAAACCGCGCCGGTCCTGGTCGAACGGCCGGCAGGCGGCGGCCGGTTCGCCACCCGGCTCGGCGAGCGCGCCGAGCACGGCGAAGCCCCGGTGGTGCATCGGTGTCAGCTCGGTGACCGCGCCGACCAGGACGCAGCAGTCCACCGCGCCGGCGGCGACCAGCCGGGCGGCGTGCACGATGCCGACGTTGCCGCTGGCCGAGGCGCCGCCGACGGTGAACCCCTCGCCGGTCGCCGACAGCACCTCGCTGAGCGTCCCGACGTGGTCGGTGTCCTGGACGTGCAGGGCGAACCGAGCCGGCAGGTACGCCGGCCGCTCCTGCCAGGCCCGGTGCAGCTCGTGCGTGTACCGGGCGGTCAGGTTGTGTCCGGCCACCACGACCCCGACCCGGTCGCCGGGGATCCCGGCGCCGGGCAGGCCGGCCCCGGTCCACGCCTGGAGCGCCGCCGCGACCGCGGCCCGCACCGGCTGCGGCGCGCGGGCCGCGGCCCGGACCGCCCGGCGGCGCAGCGGCTCGGGCGCGCCGGCCACCGCGTCCTCGAACGACCACCCGGTGATCGGCGCGGCGAGGCCGTCAGCGGTGCCGACGACACCGCTGCGGCCCGCGCGCAGCGCCGTGGTGAACGACGGGAGGTCCGCGCCGATCGCGCAGACGATCCCGGTGCCGGTCACCGCGACCGTGCTCACATGTGCGTCCGCAGCAGCTCGACGATCCGGTCGAGGTCGTTGACGTCGCGGAACTCGGAGATCGGCACCACGATGCCGAGCCGCTCCATGGCCAGCGTCACGACCTCGGCCCGGTCGATGCTCGTGCAGCCGAGGTCGCTCAGCGTGCGCCCGGCGGTGACGCTGGCCGGGTCGACGTCCGGGACGACCTCGACGAGGCTCGCCTTCACGACCTCGAAGACGGTCATGCCGGTGACACCCGCGCCCCGGGGCGGTCCCGCCGGGTGAACCGGTGGCCGCGCGTGGTCTCGGTCGCCATCCGGTTGTGCGGGTTGCCGTTGTGTCCCGCGACGAGCACCGAGCCCCAGCGGTCCAGCGACACGGCGCCGCCGTACTCCTCGATGACGTCGGTGTCCGGGTACACGTCCACCGACACCGGCACGTACCGGCCGGCGAAGCCGAGCCGCATCTCCTCGGTACGCCCCGCGTGCGGCAGCGACGCGTGCATCAGCGTGGACCAGAACATGATCGCCTCGCCGGGCCGCATCACCATCGACACCGCCTTGGACTCGTCGGGCTTCCAGTCCGGGTCGATCTGCAGCTCGCGGTAGTCGTAGCCGAAGAAGCCGCGGCGTACGCCGTCCTTGTCGGTGCTGTTGATGGAGGACGGGTCGTAGTGCATCTTCTTGGTCTCGTCGTAGAACATCGTCCGGTGGGTGCCGGGGATGAACTGGAGGCAGCCTGTCTCCTCGTTGGCCTCGGTGAAGGCCGTCCAGACGGTGATCGTGCCGCCGAAGTCCTTCGCGTCGCCGGGCCAGAGGATCTGCGGCTTGCCGGAGGCGTTGGCGAACGTGTCGGCCTGGTGCCAGTCGGTGCCCTCGTCGCCGGGGTACTTGGGGAAGAACTCCGACCGCCAGCACTGCACGTCCGGGCCGAGCACGCTGACGACACGGTCGACGATCCGCGGGTGGCAGATGTGGTCGGCCAGGAACTCGTTGTCCAGGTGCCGGTCGTAGTTGGAGATGTTCGTGTTGCCGGACAGCGCCGCCTCGTCCTGGTAGACCGCGTGCGAGCGGTCCAGCAGGCGCAGCCGTTCCCGCCGCCACCGCCGCTGCATCTCCTCGACCTCGTACACCGGGAACGGGCCGAAGTACCCGTTGCGGTGGAAGCCGGCCAGTTCCTCGTCGGTGAGCGTGTAGTCGTCCTCCATGTCATCCTCCTACCTGTTGCAGGGAATGGTGGCGTCGGGACGCGTCCACCACCTCGGCGAGGCACCCGACAGTGGGCTCCTCCATCTCGGCGCCGGTCAGCGCGATGCCGAACCGGTCGTTCACCATGGCCACGATCCGGGTGAGTGCCAGCGACGTGGCGCCCAGGTCGAACAGGTCGCCGTCCACCGGTACGTCGCGGCGCAGCACCTCGTCGGCGATCGCCTTCACCCCGGACACGGCGTCGGCCGGTTCGGCCGGTCCGGCCAGGTCGGCCAGGCGGTCGAGGACGGCCACGTCGGCCTTGCCCTGCACGGTGAGCGGGATGTCGGCGACCACGTGGAAGCGGGACGGTCGCAGATAGCCGGGCAGGTCCGCCACTGTCGCGGCGAGGTCCGCCTCGGTGAGCCCGGCCGGGTCCGCGCCCGGCGGGGGCGCGACGTAGGCGGCCAGGCGTACGTCGCCCTCGCCGAAGTCCTGGGCGGTCACCAGCACGGTGCCGACGCCCGGGTGGGCCAGGACCGCCGCCTCCACCTCGCCCGGCTCGATCCGGTAGCCGCGGACCTTCAACTGCCTGTCGACCCGGCCGAGGTAGACCAGTTCGCCGTCGGTGCGCACGGCCCGGTCCCCGGAGCGGTACCAGCGCTCACCGCCGGAGGTGGCGAAACGCTCGGCGGTCAGCTCCGGCTGGTGCAGGTAGCCCCGCGCCAGCCCGGCGCCCGCCACGTACAACTCCCCCGGCGTGCCGTCCGGCACCACCGCGCCGGTCTCGTCGCGCAGCTCGACCCGTACGCCGGGAAGGGGCCGGCCGATCGGGCTCACCGACGGCCGGTCGAGGTCCGCCGCGACGATCCGGCGGGCGGTGGCGTGCACCGTCACCTCGGTGATGCCGTACATGTTGACCAGCTCCGGCCGGTCGTCGCCGCGCCGGGCGATCCACGGCGCCAGCACCGCGACGTCGAGCCGCTCGCCGCCGAACACCACCAGGCGCAGCTCGTCCGGGCCCTCGTCGGCCAGGTAGGCGGCGGCGAGCTGGCGGAACGCCGACGGGGTCTGGTTGAGCACCGTGACCTGTTCGCGCCGCACCAGGTCCAGCATCAGCGCCGGGGTCCGGGCGACGCGCCCCGGTACGACGACGAGCCGCCCGCCGGACAGCAGCGCCCCCCACAGCTCCCAGACCGAGAAGTCGAAGCCGATCGAGTGGAACAGCGTCCACGTGTCGTCGCCGCTGAAGCCGAACCGCTCGGCGCCGTGCTCCAGCAGCGCCACGACGCTGCGGTGCGACACCTCCACGCCCTTCGGCGCCCCGGTGGAACCCGACGTGTGGATGACGTATGCGGGGTCGTCCGGCCCGGCCTCACCGGCGGGCTCCCGTACCGCGTCCGCGCCGACGGCCCGGTCCGCCGGGCCGGCGCCGGCCGCGACCTCGCCGTCTGCCGCCTCGCCGTCGGTGTCCTCGCCGTCGGTGTCGTCGTCGTCCTCGCTGTCGTCGGCCCACAGCACCGGGCCCGACCACTCCGCGAGCGAGTCCGCGGTCCGGGTGACCGCCACCGTCACCGGAACCCGGCTGCCGGCCAGCACCGCAGCGACCCGCGCGGCCGGATGCTCGGCGTCCACCGGCACATAGGCGCCGCCCGCCTTCACCACCGCCAGGACGCACACGACCAGGTCGACCGAGCGGTCGACGCACACTCCGACGTGGACGCCGGGGCGGACCCCGTACCCGCGCAGCCGCTCGGCCAGCTCGCCGGACAGGCGGTCCAGCTCGCTGTAGGACAGCCGGTGGTCGCCGCAGGTCACCGCGATCCGGTGCGGCTGTTCCGCCGCCCGCCGGGAGAAGATCGTGTGCAGGCAGTCAGTCACGGGCATCGGTCACCGCTCCGTCTTGGTGGCGTACATGCCCCAGTGCTGGGGCGTGAGCGACAGGTCGGACAGGCTGGACTGGACGAACATCCGTTCCCAGCCGCCGCCGCCCTTCTCCTCCGGGATCCACTGGCGGGTGAACACCTCGCGGGTGGCCGGGTCGCTCATCGCGCGGACGCCCATCAGCGTGTAGTACGAGCTGAGCGACTTCAGGTGGATGAAGTGGTGGATGCGGTCGGACCGGCCGAACGCCTCCTCGTACAGGTAGATGGTGGCGTGGCCGGCCAGCGCCCGGTTCCAGCTCTCGCACAGCGCCCGGGCGAACGCGCGTCCCTCGGCCCGGAACTCGTAGCGCAGCTCGCCGGTGCGGTGCATGAGGATGCCGCAGGTGGCGGAGTTGAGCTGCTCCTCGACCGGCACGTCGGTCTGCAGCTGCGCGGTGGGTACGGCGAACGTGGCGGCGCCCTCGGTGGTCCGCACCGAGTCCGGCGTCTCGTCCGACGTGCCGTACATGCCGAAGGCCGACGGGATGAGCACCGTCTCGTGCAGGTCGCCGTCGAGGAACATCCGGTCCCACGTGCCGCCGCCGCGGGCGGGGTCGATGCGCTGGCGCATGATGATGTCCCGCCAGCCGGCGTCGCGGCTGCCCATCTCGATCAACGTCTCGTACGCGTGCAGCGACTTCAGGTGCATCAGCCAGTGGAGGCGGTCCTTCGTGCCGAAGGTCTCCTCGTAGACGAACACCGTGATGATGCCGGCGTAGTTGGTGTTGAGGTACTCCGACAGCTCCCGGGCGAACTGCCGGGCCTCGGAGCGGAACTCGGCACGCAACTGACCGACCCGTTCGACGATGACGCCGGCGTTGCCCGAGTGCAGGATCGCGGCCGGGTCGATCGAGGTCTGGGCCTGGGCGGTCGGCAACACGAACGGCGGACTCGATGTGGTGGTCATCGGAGACTCCTTCGCTTCGGCTGGTTCGGTGGGCGCCCGGACACGCTAGTCAGCATCGGAGCAGCCGCTCTGCTCACTAATGGCCACGGGCGGACAGTGCCGGCGCAGGACGTCGGCCGCCCCGCGCATCAGCAGTTCGGCGATGACGTCGACGTGCCGCAGCCGCCAGTCGGCCAGTTCGGTGCCGCGCACGTACCGGTTGAAGGCGCCGATCGCCGGTCCGGTGTGGACCTGGAAGTTCGCCCGTTCGGTGGTGTCGCCGCGCAGCGCCACGTCCGTGGCGTGGGCGAAGTACCACCTGAACGCCAGGGCCATCCGCCGTCGCGGGCCGGCCCGCTCCACCTCCGCGGCCCGGCCGGTGGCCCGGTAGTGCCGCTCGGTCTCCCGCCACACCTGCGCGAACGGCCGGCGGAAGGTGGTCCGTTCCACGGCGTCGCGGATCGCGACGGGCACGTCGTCCCAGGTGTCGTAGCGGTGGTAGAGCTGGAGCAGCTGGGTGGCCCGCGCCGCGAACATCGTGCCGCGGCGCAGCACCTGCACCCGGGAGCCGAACTCGAACGTGTCGCCGGCCGGCGCGTACGCGGTGTCCTGGATCCCGGCGCGCGCCAGCAGGTCCTTGACCTCGGGTGACGTCCCGGCCTCGGGGGTGGCCTGGTTGATCGACCCGGTGACCACGAAGTCGGCGCCGAGCACGAACGCCGCGGCGACCGCCTGCGGGGTGCCCAGCCCGCCCGCGGCGCCGACCCGGATCCGTTCCGGGTAGCGGTGCCGGAGCATCTCCGCGTCGCGCAGCAGGGCGAGGTCCGGCACGAGGGTGAGCGCGGACCGCGCGTCGGTGTGCCCGGCGGAGTCGGCCTCGGCGCACAGGTCGCCGCTCACCGGCAGCCGGGCCGCCGCGGCGGCCTCCCTGGCGGACAGCGCGCCCTCGGCCACCAGAGCGGTGAGCATCGCCGCCGGCGGCGGGGCCAGGAACGCGGCCGCGACCTCGGGCCGGGACACCTTCGCCACGACGTGCCGGACGGCGACCGGGGTGCCGTCGTCGCTCAGGTGCGCGCCGGCGAAGCGGAACCGCACCAGGGCCGCGGTGACGCCGGTGTACCCGGCCGCCTCGACGTAGCGGACGTCGTGCCGGACGTACAGCTCCGCCAGCGCCGACTCCAGCGCCGGGTTGTCCGGCATCGCCAGCAGGTTCATGCCGAAGCGGCCCGGGCCGGGATCCGCGGTGAGCGAGCGCAGGACCACCTCGATCTCGTCGCGGTCGAAGCCGCCCGCGCCGAAGAAACCGAGCAGGCCCGCCTTGCCCAGGCGGGCGACCATCGCCACCGAGCTGATCCCGCGGTACATCGAGCCGGCGAGGTAGGACCACGTGACGCCGTAGTCGGCGCGGAACCGCTGACAGCCGAGCGCCGCCGGTCCCGGGTCGCGCCCGTCCGGCACGGCCGGCGCCGCCGCGAGCACCGGACGGAACAGGTCCGTCAGCACCCGGCCCGGACCCAGCTCGCGCACCGTGCGCACGCCGCGGCCGACCAGGTACGCCATGGTCTCGCGCCACCGCACCGGGCGGCGCAGCTGCACGGCGAGCAGGTCGGGCAGCAGCAGCGGGTCGTGCGGCCGGGCGGTCACGTTGGAGATCACCGGCACCTGCGGCGGCGCGAAGCGGACCTGCGACAGTACCTCGGCGAACTCACCAGCCGCCGCGCGCATGTACCGCGAGTGGAACGCGGCGGCCACCGGCAGCGGGACGCAGCGGCCCAGACCGGCGGCGGTGACCGCCCGCGCCGCCGCCGACAGCGACTCGCGCGGGCCGGAGAGCGTCACCTGGCCGTCGGCGTTGTCGTTGGCCACGTCCACGTCGTCGACCCCGGCGTCGGCGAGCACCCCGGGCAGCCGGTCCAGCCGTTGTCCGAGGACGGCGAGCATGCCGCCGCCGGCCGCCCGCGCCATGATCTCGCCGCGGCGGCACACCAGGCGCAGCGCCTCCTCGAAGTCCAGGCAGCCGGCCGCGAACAACGCCGCGTACTCGCCGAGGCTGTGCCCGGCGAGGTAGTCCGGCGGCGGTTGCTCGTCGCGTGCCGCCAGGTAGGCCAGCGCGCCGACGACGAACAGCGCCGGCTGCGCGTACCGGGTGTCGCCGAGCAGGGCGTCGTCGCGGCACAGCCGGGCCACCGGTACGCCGATGATCCGGCCGGCGGCGGCGCACTCGGCCGGGAAGCGGTCGAACAGGTCACCACCCATGCCCCGGCGCTGCGCGCCCTGCCCCGGGAACACCCAGGCGGACTTCGGTCGTAAGGACACGACTTGGACTGTCCGGCCCGCCGGACCGGCGTGCTGCCCAGAGTTGAGCAGCACGCCCGGTCCGGCGCCGCTTAGGTTGCGGCGAACGCCGGCCTTCGGAGCGGGGAGCGCATGAACGAGCAGACCGCCATCCCGGACCGCGTGGAGATCGTCCTGGACGTCCTGTCGGGCGTGCTGCCGGCCGGGGTAACCGCCGACGCCGACACGCCCCTGGGCGACCTGGGGCTCGGTTCCCTCGCCGCCGCGCGGCTGCTGCTGGAGGTCGGTGCCGCGTTCGGCACCGACCTGCCGACCGACGCACTGCGCCGCTGCGCCACCGCACGGGAACTGGCCGGGCTGGCCGCCCGCGCCGCGCCCGCCGGGTCGGGGCTGCGTCCCGACGTACGCCCCGACCCCGCACGGCGGCACGAGCCGTTCCCGCTCACCCCGCTCCAGGAGGGCTACCTGCTGGCCAAGGCGACCGGTCTGCCCGGCTGCCACCTCTACCGCGAGTACGACATCCCCGGCCTGGACGTGGACCGGCTGCGCGCGGCGTGGGGGCGGCTCGTCGGGCACCACGAGGCGCTGCGGCTCGTGCTGACCCCGGACGGGCGCCAGCGGGTGGCCGAGCGGCCGCCGGACTGGACCATGCCGGTCGGCGACGACGCCGAGGAGGTACGCCGGCGCCTCTCCCACCACTCCTACGGACCGGCCGACGAGCCGCTGTGGACGGTCGAGGTGACCCGTGCCGCGGACGGCGGCGGCGTGCTGCACCTCAGCGTCGACGCGGCGATCGTCGACGGCGCCGGGCTGGAGCTGATCGTCGAGCAGCTCCGGGCGCTCCACGACGACCCCGGGCACGAGCTGCCCGCCCCCGGCGCCGCGCTGCGGGACCTCGGCGTCGCCCTCGCCGCCCACCGCGACGGCGACGGGTACCGCGCCGGCCTGGAGTACTGGGCCGACGCGCTGCGCGACCTGCCGCCCGGCCCCGCCCTGCCCACGTCCGGCGCCGAGCCCGGCCCGGTCCGGGTGCCGTACACGGCGGCGCTGACGCGGCGCGAGTGGACGGCGGTGACCGCGTACGCTGCCGATCTCGGCGTCTCACCGACCGCTGTGGTGCTCACCGCCTTCACCGAGGCGCTGCGGCGGGCCGGCGCGGACGCGGCGTTCTCGCTCGTGCTCACCACGAACAGCCGGCTCTGGCTGCCCGCCGAGGCGGCGCGTGTGCCCGGGCCGTTCACCTCGACCGCCGTGTTCGTCGCCGAGCCGGCGACCGGGCGGCCGTTCGCCGAGGCCGCCCGCGCGGTCCACGACCGGCTGCGCCGCGACCTCGAACACGCCGACGTGCCCGGCGTGGCCGCGCTCCGCGAGCTGCGGTCCCGCCGGCTACCGGTACCGGCGCAGCTTCCGGTGGTGTTCACCAGCCTGCTCGACGTGGGCGGGACCGGCGCCGACGGACGGTACGCGGTCAGCCAGACCACCGGCGTCACGCTCGACGCGCAGATCGGCGAGCGCGACGGGGAGCTGCGCGTGCGGTGGGACGTCGCGGAGGACGCCTTCGGCCCGGGTGTCATCGCCGCGACCTTCGCCTGGTTCGTCAACACGCTGCGCTGGCTGCGGCCCGTGCCCGACGACGCCGGCCGGGCCCTCAACGACCTCCAGCAGGCGTACTTCGTGGCCCGGACCACGGGCGGCACCGGGCCGTGGAGCGGCTGTCAGGTGGTGCACGCCTTCGCCGTCGACCGGTTCGACCTGCCCCGGCTGGAGGCGGCCTGGCTGGGCCTGCTCGCCGCGCACGAGCCGCTGCGGACCGTCGTCACCCCGGACGGACGGCTGGTCACCGGCGAGGACGTGCCGGACCGGTGGCACATCCCGGTGACCGGGCCCGGCGGGCCGTCGTGCGACGCGGTGCAGCGGGACATGGTGGGGCGGGCCTTCCCGCTCGGCCGGCTCCCCCAGGGTGAGCTGCGCGTCCAGGTGGACGAGGCCGGCGCGGCGACCGTGCACGTGGCGCTGGACCTGCTGGTGGCCGACGGCCGCAGCATCCACCTGCTGCTGCGCGAGCTGATGCGCCGCTACGCCGAGCCCGGCACGCCGGTGGCCGGGCCGCCCCGCGCGCCGCAGGCGGCACCGGACCCGCACGCCCGCCGGTACTGGCAGGACCGCCTGGCCGACCTTCCGCCCGGCCCGCCGATCGAGGCGCGCACCGGGCCGCGGCGGCGGCGTACCGCCCGGGTGCCGGGCTGGACGCGGATCCGGCGGCTGGCCCGGGAACGCGGCCTCGCCCTCGACGCGCTGCTCATGGCCGCGCTCACCACCGCGCTCGGCACCTGCCACCACGACCGCTTCGCGGTGCCGCTGGTGCGCTGGACGCCGCGGTCCGAGCCGTTCCGGCCCGCCGAGCTGACCGCGCTGAGCTGGCTGGCCGCCGGCGAACCGGGCGAGGACCTGCTCGACCTCGCCCAGCGCTACGACCGGCAGATCACCGCCGACGCGGCGGCCGACGGCGCCTCGGGCCTGGCCGAGCTGCGGCGGCTGGTGCTGCGGCGGATGCGCGACGGCGGCGGCGGGTACCCGGTCGTGTGCACCGGGCTGCTCGAACTCGGCGACGTGCCGCTGCCGGACGGCGTGCGCGCCGGCCCGTGGCTGACGTGCACGCCCGACGTGGCGCTGGACTGCATCGCGATTAACGAGGGCGACGACACGCTGCGGCTGTTCTGGGACGCCACCGAGGGCGCGATCGGCGACGACGACCTGGACCGGATCTTCGACGCGTACCGGTCGGCGCTGGCCGAACTGGCCGACCTCAGCGACGTCGTGTACGGGTGGAACGACACCGCCGTCGAGTTCCCGCACGCCGGGCCGGTGCACCTGCTGTTCGAGGCCCAGGTCAGGGCCCGGCCCGAGGCGGTGGCCGTACGCGGGCGCGGCGGGACCACGTCCTTCGGTGAGCTGAACGCGGTGGCGAACCGGATCGCGGTCCGGCTGCGCGCCGCGGGCGTCGGCGCCGGGTCGGTGGTCGGGATCAGTGTCGACCGGGGGCCCCTCATGGTCGCCGCCGTGTACGGCGTGCTCAAGGCCGGTGGCGCCTACCTGCCGGTGGAGCCGTCGCTGCCGCCGGCCCGGGCCGCGCTGATGCTCGCCGACGCGGGCGCGGTCGCGCTCGTCACGACGAGCGACCTGGGCCTGCCGGCGCCGGGAGGGCCGGACGGGATCGCCGTGGTCCACGCCGACCGGGTCGGTTCGGCAGCCGTGCCGGACCCGGAGCCGTGCACCGGCGAGGACGACCTCGCGTACGTCATCTTCACCTCCGGCAGCACCGGCCGGCCCAAGGGCGTCGCGGTCACCCACCGGGCCGTGCACAACCTCCTGCACTGGGCGCGCCGGACGTTCCGCTTCGGACCGGAGGACACCGGGCTGTGCGTGACGTCGCTCGGCTTCGACCTGTCCGTGTTCGACATCCTCGGGCTGCTCGGCTACGGCGCCTCGATCTACGTCGCCGACTCCGAGCAGCAGAAGGACCCGGCGCTGCTGCTGGACGTCCTGCTGCGGGAGCCGGTCACGTTCTGGAACTCCGCGCCGACCACACTGGCGCACGTCGTACCGCTGACCGCCGCGCACCGCGGCGGGCCCGGCACGACCGACCTGCGGCTGGTGTTCCTCAGCGGTGACCACACGCCGCTGTCCCTGCCCGGCGAGCTGCGGGCCTGCTTCACCGCCGCCGAGATCGTCAACCTCGGCGGGGCGACCGAGGCCACCGTGTGGTCGAACTGGTACCGCGTCGGGACGGTCGATCCCGGGTGGCGCAGCATCCCCTACGGCCGGCCGATCGACAACGCCCGCTACTACGTCCTGGACGTCGACCGGCGCCCGTGCCGGCCCGGCGTCGAGGGCGACCTCTATATCGCCGGGGAGGTGCTCAGCTCCGGCTACCACAACCGGCCGGACCTCACCGAGGACCGGTTCGTGCCGTGCCCGTTCGGGCCGCCCGACGACCGGATGTACCGCACCGGCGACCGGGCGGCGTTCCTGCCGGACGGCAACCTGACCTTTCTGGGCCGGGCCGACCACCAGGTGAAGATCCGCGGGTTCCGGGTCGAACTCGGCGAGATCGAGCACCGGCTGCGCGGCCACCCGGGCGTCAAGGACGCGGTGGTGGTGGCCCGCGAGGAGGGCGGCGAACGCAAGCTGGTGGCGTACCTGCTGTCCTCCGGTGGCGTCGCTCCGGCCGTCCGCGACCTGCGGGCCTTCGCCGCCGAGACGCTGCCGGACTACATGGTGCCGAGCCACCTGGCGGTGCTGGAGCAGTTCCCCGCCACCGACAACGGCAAGCTGGACCGCGCCGGGCTGCCGTGGCCGCTGCCGCCGGTCCCGCCGGCCGCTGCACACACACCGGTCGCGCCGCCGGAACCGGCGGACGCCCCGCCCGCGCCGGGTGTCCGTCAGGTCCTCACGGAACTGTTCGCCGACCTGCTCGGCGAGACCGTCGACCCGGCCGCCGACCTGTGGGACCAGGGCGCCACCTCGTTCACCATGGTCCAGGTCTCGGCCCGGCTGCACGAGCGTCTCGGCACCCGGGTGCCGGTGGCGGCGCTGCTGGAGCACCCGACGATCGACGGCATCGCCGCGCACCTGTCGCCCGGCCCGCCGGCACCCGCACCCGTACCCGCGGGCCCGCCCCCGGCCGCCGTGCCGCCACCGCGCACTGTCGACGTGCTCTCCCCCACCGAGCGGTCCGCCTTCGCCGCGGCGCGGCTCGACCTGCGCGACGACGGCGAGGCCGTACCGCTGCCCGGGGATCGCCCCGCGCGCGGGCGGTACCGGCGGCGGGCCTCGCGCCGCGACTTCCTCGACCGGCCGGTGCCGCTGTCCACCGTGGCGGGCCTGCTGAGCCTGCTTCGCCCGCTGACCGACGGCGACCGGACGCGGCGGCTGTACCCGTCGGCGGGCGACACCTACGGCGTGCAGGTCTACGTCCACGTGCCCGGTGACCGGGTCACCGGGCTGCCGGCCGGCGTCTACTACCACCACCCCGACGAGCACACGCTGCGCCGCGTCGATGACGGAACCGCCCTGGACCGCACCGCGCACTTCGTCTACAACCGGCCGGTGTACGACCGGGCGGCGTTCCAGCTCCTCCTCGTCGGGCAGGCGCGGGCGATCCGCCCGCTGTACGGCGACGACGCCGACCGGTACCTCGCGCTGGAGGCCGGCTACCTCGGCCAGGTGCTGATGGGCGCCCAGGCCGACCACGGGCTGGGGTTGTGCCCGATCGGCGCGGTCGCCGAGGCGCCGGTCCGCGCCGCGTTGCGGCTGGACGACGACCACGTGTTCCAGCAGGCGTTCCTGTGCGGTCCGGTGACGCGCGACGACGAGGCCGACACGTCCGCAGCCGGTCCGCCGTCCGCCGCCGGGCCCCGCGAGATCGCCGTGGTCGGGGTCGCGGGCCGCTATCCCGGCGCGGACGACGTCCTGACGCTCTGGCGCAACCTCGACGCCAGCCACTGCGCGATCACGCCGCCCCCGCCCGGGCGGGGGGACGGACCGGCCGGCGGCTACCTGTCCGGCCTGGAGACGTTCGACAGCATGGTCTTCGGGATCGCGCCGGCCGAGGCCGCCGTCCTCGACCCGCAGGTACGCGTGCTGCTCGAAGTGGTGTGGGCGTGCCTGGAGGACGCCGGCCACACCCCGGCGTCCCTCGGCCGGGTCGGTGTCTTCGTCGGTGTGATGTGGCACGACCACCGCCTCGCCGGCACCGACCGGTGGCGCGACGGCGACCCGGCCCGGATCTCCGGCACCGGGTCCGAGATCGCCAACCGGATCTCCCACGCCTTCGACTTCCGCGGCCCGAGCCTCGCCGTGGACACCTCCTGCTCCTCGGCGCTCACCGCCCTGCGCCAGGCGGCCGAGAGCCTCGACCGGGGCGACTGCGACGCCGCCGTGGTCGGCGCGGTCAACCTGCTGGGACATCCGTACCACGCGGCGGTGCTGCGCGGGCTGGGCCTGGTCGCCGAGACGCCGCACCCGGCACTGGACGCCGCCGCCGGCGGCTGGTCGCCCGGCGAGGGCGCCGGCGCCCTGCTGCTGCGCCGGCTCGGCGACGCGCGCCGGGACCGCGACCGCGTCGACGCCGTGGTGGAGAGCACCTGGGTGGGGCACAGCGGCGCGACGAACCGGTTCGGCACGCCCGACGCGGCCACCCTCGCCGGGTCGCTCGCCGAGGCGGTGAGCCGGGCCGGGCTCACCCCCGCCGACATCGGGTACGTCGAGTGCGCGGCCTCCGGGGCCGTACTCTCCGACGCCGCCGAGATCGAGGCCGTGGGCCGGTTCCTGGCCGCCGCGCCCGGTCCCGAGGGGGTACGCGTGCCGATCGGCACCCTCAAGCCGAACCTGGGTCACGCGGAGGCCGCGTCCGGGCTCGCGCAGCTGACCAAGGTGCTCCTCCAGCTGCGGCACCGCCGGCTCGTACCGACCCTGCTGGCGGAGGCGCCCCACCCGCTCGTCGACCTCGGCGCGCTGCCGGTGCGGTTCGTGCGCCGGTCCGAGCCGTGGACCGGCGTCCCGCTGCGCGCGCTCGTCACCGCCGTCGGCGCGACCGGCACGGTGGGGCACGTGGTGCTGCGGTCCGACGAGGAGGAACGATGAGCAACCCGTGGATCAAGGGCCCGGCCGCCCCGGACGCCCCGATGCTGCTGTACTGCGTCCCGCACGCCGGCGGCGGCGGCTCGTTCTTCCGGCCGTGGCGCGCCGCGCTGGAGCCGTACCTGGGCGTCTGCCCGGTCGTGCTGCCCGGCCGGGAGTCCCGCCTGCGGGAGCCGCCGTACACCAGCATCGACCGTCTCGTGCCGCCGCTGGCCGCCGCGATCAGGGCGCACGCGGACCGCCCGTACGCGTTGTTCGGCCACAGCATGGGCGCGGTGGTCGCCTACGAGACCGCCCGGCGGCTGTCCGCCGGGGCGGGCGGCCCGGCGCGGCTGTTCGTCTCCGGCCGGCGCGCGCCGCACCTGCCGGCCCGCCGGCCGGACCGGCACACGCTCGGCGCGGACGAGTTCCTGCCGGCGGTCGCGGCGCTCGGTGGCACGCCGGACGAGGTGCTGCGACGGCACGACCTGATGGCGTTGTTCCTGCCGGGGCTGCGCGCTGACTTCGCGGTCAACGAGACGTACCGGCAGTTGCCCGGCCCGCCGCTGCGCTGTCCCGTGTCGGCGTTCACCGGCGACGCCGACCCGGAGGTCGACGTGGTGGAGATGCGTTCCTGGGCCGATGTCACGTCGGCCGGCTTCAGCCTGCGGGTGTTCAGCGGCGGTCACTTCTATCTGGCCGGTCCGCCCGCCGAGCTGGCCGAGGCGCTGCTGGCCGATCTCGCCGTGCGGTCCTGAGACGGTCCGGGGACGACGAAACGGGACGGGCCCTCCGCCCGTCCCGTTCCCGTTTCTCCGGTGCTCAGGCCGGCAACGAGGCCACGACCTCCTGCGTCGCCTGGAGCAGGATCCGCGCCATCGTGCGTAGCTCCTCCTCGGTCATCACCAGCGGCGGCACGATGACGATGGTGTCGCTCGGCGCCGAGTGGATGATCATGCCGAGCTCCCGGCACCGCTCGGTGATGCGCGTCGCCACGCCCAGCTCCATCGGGAACGGCTCGCGCGTCTCCACGTCGGCCACCAGCTCGACGGCGGCCAGCAGGCCGCACTGCCGGACGTCACCGACGTGCGCGACGCTGCGGAACTTGTCCAGCTCCTCGGCCAGGACCACGGCCTGCGCCTGGCCGTGCCGGATCAGGTCGTCCTTCTCGAACAGGTCCAGGCTCGCCAGCGCCACGGCGACGGCGAGCGGGTTGCCGGAGAACGTGTGCCCGGACAGCAGCATCTTGCCGTCACCGCGGAACGCGTCGAACACCTCCTTCGACGCCATCGTCGCCGTCAACGGCATGTACCCGCCGGTCAGGCCCTTGCCCACGCAGAGGATGTCGGGCGACACGCCGTCGGCCTGGCAGGCGAACATCGGGCCGGTACGGCCGAAGCCCACACCCAGCTCGTCGGCGATGAGCAGGACGCCGTACCGGCGGGCGATCTCGGCGACCCGGGCCAGGTGACCGTCGCGCGCGACGATCATGCCGCTGACGTTCTGCACGCGCGGCTCGACGAGCACGGCGGCCACCTCGTCGCCTTCGCGCTCCAGCACCTCCTCCAGCGTGTCCGCGCAGGCCAGGTTGCAGTTGTTGTTGCACAACCCGCAGCGGTACGCGTACGGCTGGGCGAACGAGCTGGTCTCGCGCAGCAGCGGCTGGTAGAAGTTCTTCAGGATCGTCATCTGGCCCACGGACAGCGCGCCGATGGTGTCGCCGTGGAACGCCCCGCCCATGGACACGAACTTGTTGCGCTGCGGCGAGCCCTTGAAGACCCAGTAGGAGTACGCCATCTTCATCGCCGTCTCCACGGCGCTGGAGCCGGACTCCAGGAACAGCACCTTGTCGATGCCCTCCGGGGCGAGCCGGACCAGCCGGTCGGCGAGTTCCGCCGCGCCCGGGTGGGTCATGCCGTAGAGCGTGGTGTGCGCGATCTTCGCCGCCTGCGCGGCCAGCGCCTCGTTCAGTTCCCGACGCTGGTGGCCGTGGATGTTCACGCCCAGCGAGGAACCCGCGTCGAGATAGCGGTTGCCGTCGCTGTCCACCAGGTAGACACCCTCGCCGTGGGTGATCACCAGGGGCTTGGCGCTGAGGTAGGCGTCGGTGGGGGTGTACGGGTGCCACACGCGCTGCTGGTCCAGCGTGCGCAGGCGTTCGGTCTCCGTGGTTTCGAGGTCCATGCGTCGGCGCTCCGTCATCGAAGGGAACCAGGACAACAGCACGCAGTCCACCGGAACAGGGCCGGTGACGTCTGCGCAGTAGTGCGCAGGGTGGCCGGTGCTCAACTCTGAGCAGAGGTGTCGGCATGGCCCGGAAATGCTCATCCGGAGCCGGCGCCGACCGGTGCGGCCGAACGCTGGAGAGGGGACGCCGACATGACGACCTCCGAACAACCGGACCTGATGTCACCAGCCGCACGGGAGACGGCCTACGACACCTACGCCGCCCTCCGCGACACCAACCCGGTCTCCCGGGTCCGGATGCCCACCGGCCAGGACGTCTGGCTGGTCACCGGCTACGACGAGTGCACCAGCTTCCTCACCGACTACCACCGGTTCAAGACCAGCCCGACCGTGATGCCCGAGGGCATGGAGGCGCCGTCGCTGCCCGAGGCGGTGGTACGGCTGCTCGGCGGCAGCATGGGCAGCGTCGACCCGCCCGAGCACACGCGGCAGCGCCGGCTGGTGCAGCAGGCGTTCACGCCGCAGTACGTCGAACGGCTGCGCCCCGGCGTCCAGCAGATCACCGACCAGCTGGTCGACGGGCTGCTCGACCGCGAGGGACGGACCTTCGACCTGGTCGAGGACTTCGCGGTGCCGCTGCCGCTCACCGTGATGTCCGACATGCTGGGCATCCCCCGCGCCGACCGGGACCGGTTCCGGCTCTGGTCGGAGCTGCTGCTGTCGCTGGACCCGACGTCCGCGCAGTCCGCGCCGCAGGGCATGAGCCCGGCCGAGGTGATGGCGGAGATCGAGGAGTTCGTGCGCTACCTGGACGCGCTGATCCAGCGCAAGCGCGCCGAGCCCGGCGACGACCTGATCTCCGGGATGGCCCTGGCCGAGGCCGACGGCGAGCGGATGAGCGACGACGAACTGCTGAAGATGGTGGCGCTGCTCGTGGTCGGCGGTCTCGGCACCACCCAGCACCTGATCGGCAACATGGTCCTGGCACTGTTCCGCAACCCCGACCAGTTGCGGCTGCTGCGCGACAAGCCCGAGCTGGCGCCGGGCGCCGTCGAGGAGATGCTGCGCTACCACGGCCCGATCGAGATCAGCTTCCCGCGGTTCGCCGCCGAGGACACCGAGATCGGCGGCGTGCCGATCAGCCGCGGCGAGATGGTCATCGGGGTCCTCGCGGCCGCCGACCGCGATCCGGGCCGCTACCCGGAGCCGGACCGGCTCGACATCGAACGGACCGCGAACCGGCACCTCGCGTTCGGCCGGGGCGCCCACATGTGCCTGGGCGCGCCGCTGGCCCGCGTCGAGGGACAGGTCGCCATCACCACGCTGCTCGCCCGGATGCCCGACCTGCGCCCGGCGGAGAGCCTCGACGAGACGCCCTGGCGGCCCGGGCTCACGCTGCGCGGGCTGACCGCGCTCACGGTCGAGTTCTGACCGGGCCGGCACGACCGGCTCCCACTGCGGTTCGGCCGGCCGGCCGGTGAGCATCCGACCGAACCGCAGAGGGAGGAGACGACGTGGCGAACGCCATCGTCGCTGACGGGTTACGCAGACAGTTCGACAAGGTGACCGCGCTGGACGGCCTGGACCTGGTGGTGCCGGAGGGCACCATCACCGGGATCCTCGGGCCGAACGGCGCGGGCAAGAGCACCGCCGTCCGGCTGCTCACCACACTGCTCGCCCCGACCGGCGGCCGGGCCGAGGTGGCCGGGTTCGACGTGGTCACCCAGGCCGCCGAGGTACGCCGGGTGATCAGCCTGTCCGGGCAGCACGCCGCCGTCGACGAGAACCTCTCCGGGTTCGAGAACCTGGAGATGCTGGGCCGGCTGCTGCACCTGGGCTCCCGGCAGAGCCGGCAGCGGGCCGACGAGCTGCTGCAACGCTTCGACCTCGTGGACGCCGCCGGGCGCCGGGCGAAGGAGTACTCCGGCGGCATGCGGCGGCGCCTCGACCTGGCCGCCGCGCTGATCCGTACGCCCCGGGTGCTGTTCCTGGACGAGCCGACCACCGGCCTGGACACCCGGAGCCGGACGGCGCTCTGGGACACCATCGGCGAGCTGGTCTCCGGCGGCATGACGCTGCTGCTGACCACGCAGTACCTCGAGGAGGCCGACCGGCTGGCCGACCAGATCGTGGTGATCGACCACGGCCGGGTGGTCGCCCGCGGCACGCCGGACGAGCTGAAGCGTCGGGTCTCCGGCACCAGCCTGGAGATCACGGTCGGGCCGGACGCCGACCTGACCGCCGCACAGGCGGTGCTCACCTCGCTCGGCACCGGTCCGGCGAGTGTGGACGAGGCCGCCGGCCGGATCTCCGTGCCGGCCGGCGACGGGGTGGACACGCTCCTGGCCGGCGCGCGGCTGCTGCGCCAGGCCGGCGTCCCGGTCCGGGACGCCGCGCTGCGCACCGCGACGCTGGACGACGTCTTCCTCGCCCTCACCGGCGGCCCCGGCCCGCGCACCGGCGACGAGCCCGTCAAGGAGACCGTGGAGGAGAAGCAGTGAACGCCGTCGTACTGGCCTTCGGTGAGGGCGTCGTCGTCGCGAAGCGCAACCTGCGGATGATCCTGCGCGTACCCGAGATGCTGCTCAACGCGGCCATCGCGCCGGCGATGATGACGCTGCTGTTCGGCTTCATCGTCGGCGGCGCGATCGACGTGCAGGGGGTGCCGTACCGCGAGTACCTGCTCGGCGGCATCTTCGTGCAGGCGGTTCTCTTCGGCGCCGTCAACACCGGCACCGCGATCGCCGCCGACCTGCGCAACGGCATCGTCGACCGGCTCATGTCGATGCCCATCTCCCGCTCCGCCGTGCTCGTCGGCCGCACCACGAGCGACCTGGTGAACAGCGGCGTGGTCATCACCGTCACCGCGCTGCTCGGCCTGTTCGTCGGGTGGCGCAGCCACACGTCGCTGCCCGAGGCGGCGCTGGGGTTCGGAATCCTGCTGGCGTTCGCGTACGCGCTGTCGTGGCTGATGGCCGTGGTGGGGCTGGCGTCCCGGGCGCCGGAGGCGGTCAGCAGCACGGGCTTCACCATCGCCATCCCGCTGGGCTTCCTCTCCAACGCCTACGTGCCGATCGACTCCATGCCGGGCGTCCTGCAACCGGTCGCCGAGTGGAACCCGGTCTCGGCGATCGTCCAGGCGGTCCGGGTCCAGTTCGGCAACGTCGACCCGTCCACCGCGCCGGACGTCTGGCCGCTGCAACACCCGGTCGCCGCCTCCGGGCTGTGGATCGGCGCGCTGCTGGCCCTGTCGATCCCCCTGGCGATCGCCCAGTTCCGCAGGTCCGCCGGGCGCTGAGAACGACGACTCCGCCCGCGCCGTCGGCGTGCGGGCGGAGTCGTCGTCCGCGGGGCCTACTCCACCAGGACGCGGTCCGGCGCGCGGCGGCGCAGCCGGCTGGAACGCCGCAGCGACCGCAGCCACATCAGGGTGCCGCCGCCGTCGAGCAGGAACGACAGCATCGCCAGCGCGAGCACGTCCGCCCAGGTGAACTGGCCGGTCATCTCGTCACCGCGGAAGAAGCCGACGACCCGGACCAGGTAGAACCACAGCAGCGGGATCGTCGCGGTGAACAGGACGGCCAGGGCCACGACGCGGCCCAGCACCCAGACCACCGCGTAGATCCGGATGGTGCGCATCTCGCCGCGCCCGACCCCGGACTGGTCGATGAGCCGGCGGCGCAGCACCCGCCGGACGAGGTTGCGCAGGTAGGCGCCGGTGTCGGCCATCAGGCTGCGGGTGTCCAGCGCCGTCGTGATCAGGTAGTAGAAGTCGGTGCGCAGGAACAGGAACGTCTGCCAGAGCAGCCGGATGAACGAGGTGAACAGCACGCCGGCCACCACCAGCCGCACCGGCTCCGGCAGGCCGAGGACGCCGACGTCGTTCAGCCACAGCGTGATGAACAGCAGCGCCGCGCCGATCACGTCGACGAGCGGCCCGACCAGCACCGCGACGAAACGCTCCCGCTTGGACGCCATCCACATCCCGGACAGGTCGGTCTGCGCGACGATGGCGTACATCTGGTTGCCGACCGTCATCCGGGCCGACGTGCCGGCGGCGCGCGCCCCCACGACGTGGGCCAGCTCGTGCAGCCACACGCCGATCACCGCGATGCCCAGGACGACCAGCAGGTAGGCCCAGAAGTGGGAGTGGAACATGAGGCTGGACGGCCCGGGCACCAGCCCCGGCCGGTCGACGGCCATCGCGACCGCGACTGCGACGACCACCGCACAGACGGCGAGCACCGGCCGGCTCAGCAGGCGCCGCGCGGCCTGGGGGGACAGCCACTCCAGATGCCCGCCGCGTCGTGGCCGGCGCGGGCCGGCCTCCGGCGGCGGATCCGGTACGCCGGCCGGGGCGAGGAACCCCTCGTCGGCCAGCGCCTGGAGGAACGCGTCGGCGTCCGGCGACGCCTCGTGCGTCGCCTCGAAGCGGCGGACGGCCTCACCGACCGTGGCGCCGTCGCGCAGCCACTCCAGCAGGTCGAGGCCCTCGGCCGGGATGGACAGGTAGACCTGACGACTGTCGTCACCGATCACGGCGAAGTCACCGTCCCTGCGGGCGGTGTACGGCCGGACCAGGACCGGTGCGTCGAGGGCGAACTCGGTCACTGTGGGACCTCTCCTCTGACGGTGCGGGACTGGGCGCGAGGGCGGGGGTCCGGCAGCCGGACCCCCGCCCCCGTCTCACCGGGATCAGGTCAGCGCGGGCGCGCACGGGGCGACGGTGCTGGCCTTGATGGACTCCAGCTTGCGCACCGGAAGCGGCTTCTTGGGCGCGGTCTCCTTGGTCATGGGAACACCTCCTCTCCACCTCTCGTCGGAACGGGGGGCACCCGCCGGCCGGCTTCGGCGGGAGATCGTGCGCCGAGGGCGACGTCGCCGGCGACGAACCGCGCGGCGAGGTCGACGAGGCTCTCCTCGGCGTGGAACAGGGACAGGTGGTCGCCGTGCTCGGCGACGTGCAGGACTGACCCGGCGATCCGGGCGGCCACCGCCCGCGACCCGGCGGGATGCGCCGTGTGGTCGTCCTCGCTGGTGACGACGAGCGTGCGCGTGGTCAGCCCGGCGAGGTACGGGCGCAGGTCCGTGCCCATGATGGCGCCGTTGAGCCGGCAGTACCGGCGCAGCAGCTCCGGCGTCGCGTACGGGTACGTGACCAGGTGCGCCAGCCGGGGCGGGGCGACGCCGAGCATGGTGTTGGTGAGCACCGCGTGCACCGCCGCCGCCTGCTGCGGGCTGCGGGCTGCCATCGCCATCAGGGCTTGCAGATTCTGCTGGTGGTCGGTCTTCGGGCTCTCGCCGCCGAGGTCGAAGTCGCCGTGCCAGAGGCTCAGCGACGACACCCGCTCCGGAGCGCGCGCGGCCGCGACGACCGCGAGCACCGCGCCGCCGCACAGGCCGATCAGATGCGCGCGGCGCAGCCCGAACCGGTCCAGCACCGCGAGGAGGTCGTCGGCCTGGGCCACCACACCGGTGTCGCCGGAGAACCCGTCCACGTCCGCGAACAACCCCCGCGTCTCGGGGACGAGCACGTGGAAGTCGCGGGACAGCCGGTCAGCCCAGCCCTCGGCGAGCCGGGCCGGCATCCCGCACGCGGACACCATCAGCACCGGCGGCCGCTCCGGGTCTCCGGCGGCGTACGTGGGCAGCACCGCCCCGTCGCCGGTGCGCACGTCGGTGTGCCGGAACCGGCAGGTGAAGTCCCGCTCGCGCGCCTCGGCGACCGCGCGCGCCTCGTCCGCCGGCGGCGGAGCCGGGTTCGCGTCGAGGTCCAGCAGGCCGCTCAGCACCCGCTCGAACGGGCCGAGGTCGGCGGCGCCGGCCACCGGCACCGGCGCCGGCACGTCCAGCCGTGCGCACAGCCGGGCCAGCGCGGCCGCGGTGGCCGGGTCGGCGCACCGCACCCGTACCGGTGGCGGCAGCACCCGCAGCAGCGGGCCCGCCGCCAGCAGCGCGGCGGCCAGATCCCGCCCCGGCGTCACGCGCCCGCCCCGATCCACTCGTAGCTGCGGTGGTAGGCGCGGACGCCGGTGCAGGCGAGCAGCGTGCGCGCGCCGGCCACCCGGTCCAGCACCTCGGCGTACCGCCCCGGGTCGATCCGCTTGTCCGCCACCGGCACCAGGCAGTCGGCGTTGTCGGCGAGGATCCGCTTGTACTCGTCGAACGTCAGCTCGCACCGGCCGGCGAGGTGCTCGCCGATGCGCATCCGGCCGACCTCGGCGGTGGACCGCGCGTCGACCAGGCCGCTGTAGAACTCGGCGGCGCAGCCCGAGCCGTACGAGTACAGGCCCACCCGTACCGGCTCGTCGGGCCGCAGGTGGTCGATCAGGCTGGCCAGGGCCAGGTAGACCGAGCCGGAGCAGAGGTTGCCGACCAGCCGCGGGTACTCCAGGCTTGGCGCGACCCGGCGGGCGAAGTCCGCGTCGGCGTCGGGCAGCCGGTGCTCGCGGGCGAGCTTGCGGTGCGCCGCGCGGACGATGCCGGCGAACGGCGTGTGCATGGCCAGCCCGCCGAACGTGGTGGCGAAGTCGACGTCGGCCACCTTCTCCGCGTAGTGGGCGTAGGCGTTCGTCAGGCAGTCCAGGTAGGCGAACAGCGAGCGGTCGGCGTCGGCGACGTCGAACGTCGGGCCCGGCCGGGCCGAGTCGAACGTCTCGTAGCTGTGCGCCCCGAACGCCCCGAGGTCCACGTCGAGCACCCGCGGGTCGTCGCCGAGCAGCACCGCCGCGGCGCCGGTGCCCATGGCCGGCTCGGTGTACGAGGCGTTCTCGTTGACCAGTGACACGTCCGTCGCGATCACCAGCGCCTTGGCGCCCGGCGACAGGCCGGCGGCGAGGTAGCCGCAGGCGAGCTGGAGCACACCGGTCGCGGCGTAGCAGGCCTGCTTCACCTCCAGCATCCGGCAGCGGCGGCTCAGCCCGAGGTGCCGGTGCACGTACGAGGCGATCGACTTGCTCAGGTCCAGGCCGGACTCGCTGGAGGTCACCAGCAGCTCGATCCGGTCGCGGTCGGCCCCGTCCATCGCGTCGAGGATCGGCTTGGCCGCGTTCACCGCGTGCGTGACCGGGTCCTCGAACGGCAGCGCGACCGACTTCGCGGTCATCATCAGGTTGCCGAGGCGGGTCGCGTCCAGACCGCGCCCCTCGAACAGGACCGGCACCGCGACGGAGGTCACCCCGCAGTACACGTTCAGGGCCTCGATGCCCACGTTCATGCCGTCACCTCGCAGAGGTACGCGACCAGATGGTCGATGTCGGGCAGGTCACTGAAGCTGGCGAGCGGCTCGTCGACGCCGAGCCGCTCCCGGAGGGCCAGGATGATCTCGACCCGGTCGATCGAGTCGGCGCCCAGGTCGCGCAGGTGCGCGCCGCCGGAGATCCGGTCCCCGGGGACCGCCGGCAGGATCTCGGCGATCACCTCGTGGACCACCCGCCGGACCGCTTCGTCGCTGACGCTC
The DNA here is from genome assembly GCF_019038635.1 of Micromonospora sp. WMMB482. Classification (NCBI taxonomy): domain Bacteria; kingdom Bacillati; phylum Actinomycetota; class Actinomycetes; order Micromonosporales; family Micromonosporaceae; genus Micromonospora; species Micromonospora sp. WMMB482. The sequence goes on from NZ_JAHOPD010000020.1 coordinate 6,218,413, forward strand.
ATGTCGTCGCCTCCGTCCGGGTCTGCGCGAGGGCCACCGCGAGCGGCCGTCCGGTGTCGCGGTCGGCGAGCACCACCCGGACCGTCTCGTCGGCGCCGGGCACGTCACCGCCCGGCCGCCGGGACACCCGCACCCGCAGCACCGCGCCCACGTCGGCGTTCCCGAGGTAGCTCATCCGCTGGTCCAGCACGATCCGCCGGAGGAAGCCGCCGTCGGTGCCGCCGCGGTGCCGCCACAGCCGCAGCGACGCCCAGTCCACGATGGAGAAGTAGGACGCGAAGTAGAGCAGCCCCACCCCGTTGAGGTCGCGGCTCGGATCGACCGGGTAGTCCAGCGCCAGCCGGTCCAGCGGGTCGGACGGGTCGGGCTCGCCGCCGAGGGCGCGCAGTTCGGCGTACGCCCGCCGGGGCGAGTGCCGCGCGGGCAGCACGGGCAGGTGCCCGTGCCGGAACCCCGGTGGCGACGCGCTGCGCAGATCGCCGTTGCCGCCGGACGGGCCCCGCACCACCCAGCGGTTGAAGTTCTGCGCGTACAGGCATCCCGGGTCGGGGTGGGCGTAGAACTCGTCCGGGTCGACGACCCGTCCGGGCCGGTCGCCACGGCGGATCTCGTGCAGCGTCAGCACCGACTCGCTGCCGGAGGCGAAGGACCGCGAGTCCACCCGCAGCACGTCGCCGAAGGTCATGCCGCGCACGTGCAGGTCCGCTCCGCCGCGCAGGTGGATGTAGTGGAACGCCAGGTAGGTCGGCATCCCGTCGGCGTCGCGGGCGGTGTAGACGTTTGTGTCGCAGAGCGCGCTGACGGTGTCCCAGGTCCAGTCGCCGACCTGGCCGACGAACAGTGACCCCGGCCCGCACATGCCGGGCCGCACCACTGTCGTCCGGGTCGTCGCGTCGGGACCGAGCAGTTCCAGCTCGGGAGTCAGGACGGTCACGGCCCCTCCACTCCGGCGTCGCGCAGGAAGCCGGTCAGGATCCGGTTGCACTCCTGCGGGCTGGTCAGGTACGGGAAGTGGCCGGCGTCGGCGATCTCCGCGTAGCGGGCGCCCCGGATGCCCTGGTGCAGCAGCCGCGCCGTCTCGGACGGGATGACCGTGTCGTGCCGGCCCTGCACCACGAGCGCCGGCAGGTCCAGCTCGCCGAGCCGGTCGCGGAGGTCCGGCCGGGCCGCGAACACGTCGAGATAGCGCAGTCCCGTCTGGGGGTCCATGCTCTCGCAGCGCAGCAGCAGCGCCTCCACGGCGGCCCGCTCGTGCCGCAGCCGGTCCGCGCCGGACCCCTCGATCGTGCGGTCGAGGTCCTGGGCCGCGACGACGGCCAGCCGGTTGATCTCACCGACCCGATTGCCGATCTTGTAGGAGCTGCCCAGCAGGATCAGCGACGCGGTGTCCTCCGCGTGGTTCAGGGCGAACGTGAGCGCGACCAGGCCGCCGAACGACGCGCCCGCCACGTGGACCGGGCCGTCGACCCCGATCTCCCGCAGCACCCGCCGCTGGAGGGCGGCGATCCCGTCCAGGGTGAGGTCGGCCGAGGCGGTGCTCGCCCCGACGCCCGGGTGGTGGACGCTGATCACCTGGTACCGCCCGGCCAGCGCCTCGAACTGCCGCGCGAAGACGCCCGCGCCGATGTTGAACGGGTGCGCGAGCAGCAGCGGCGGCCCGTCGCCGGCGGTGAAGACCTCCACCTGGGCGCCGGCCACCGGCACCACCCGCCGGCGTACTGCCGGCTGGTGTTCCCGCAGCACCGTGCCGTTGTCGTCGGCCGGCGCCTCGTCGCGCAGCGCCTGCCGGACGTCGTCGGGCACCCGGTCGGCGGGCTGGTAGACCGCCCGGGCCGCCTCCCCGGCCGTGCGGACCCCGCCGGTGACCAGTTCGGGCATCTCCCCCGGTGCGGCGGCGAGCGCGGCGACGGCGGCCACCACCGCCTCGGCGTCGCCGGGCCCGAAGCCGACCGGCACGGCCAGCCGGACGGTGCCGGCGAGCGGCCCGCCGATCGCCAGGTGCGGCCCGCCCCGGACTCCGGCGCCGGCGTAGAGCCAGGCCAGCCCGGACATCGTGGGATGCTCCCGACCGGCCAGGCCGGGCATCCGGGCGAGGTCGAGCAGGACACAGTGGGCGCCGTCGACGTCCACGACCGGCAGGCCGGCCGCCCGCAGGCCGTCGCGGAGCACCGCGACGGCGGCGACGCGTCGCCGGACCAGTTCCGTGACGCCGTCGCGGTCCGCCAGTGCGGCCCGCAGCGTCATCCGGGTGGCCCGGTCCACCTCGGAGCCGCGCCGCGCCACGTGCTCGCGCAGCCGCGCCGCCAGTTCCGGGTCGCGGGTGGCGACCAGCCCGCCCGCGGTGACGCCGAAGTCCTTGGACAGGCTGAGCGTCGCCGTGTCGGCGACGGCGAGCATGTCCCGCACCACCGGCCAGGGATCACCGCCGGGGCCGGCGAGCCGGACCGCGTTGTCGACCACCCGGCTGGCGTCCAGGACGAGCGGCACCCCGTGCGCGGCCGTGACGCGGCGCAGCTCCCGGAGGACGCCGGGTGCGACGGGTACGCCACCGGCGGCGTTGTTCGCCGCCTCCACCACGACGAACGACACCGACCCGGCGGGCCGGCGGGTCAGCTCCGCCGCGAACGCCGCGATCGTCTCCGGGTCGAGCCGGCCCGCCCCGACGGCCACCGGTTCGTAGCCGAGGTCGGCGAGCGTGGACAGCCAGGTCGGGAAGGCCGCGGCGTGCAGCACGACGCCGCGCGGGCCGGGGTGGCAGCGGCAGAGCAGTTCCTCGGCCGTCCGCCCGGACCGGGTCGGCACCACCTCGGGCATGGGCAGCCAGTCGTGCGCGGTGAGCTCGGGCGGCGCGGACCGCTCGGCGAGCAGCCGCGCCCGGGCGGCGACGAAGCCGTCCGCCCGCTCCGCCCAGGAGTCGGTGAGCAGGTCGAAGGGGACCAGCTCGGTCGGCAGGGCGAGCGCGTTGTACCCGTGCGCGGCCAGCAGATCCGTACGTCCCGGCCGCAGCGCCGGGTCCGGCGGCGGTCCCGCGTCCGCCGGCGGCGCGGTCTTCTCCGGCAGCGGCACGGTGGCGCGCGGCGGCGTCGCGGCGGCGTCCCTCGGCCGCGCGGCGTCGTCCGGCGGCGGCGCGGGGGCGGCGGCGGCGCCGTCCACGAGGTCCGGGTTGGCGATCATCAGGATGATGTCGGTGACCGACGTACGGTCACCGGTCGCCGGCTGGCACAGGTAGATCGGCGTGTTCTCCGGCCGGAACTTGTTCTTGAACTGGAAGTTGCCGGGCCCGAACACGCCCACCGAGTGCAGCTCCGCCAGCGCGTCCGCCACCGCCGGGTCGGCGTTGCGCGACTCGGTGATGGCGACGCCGAAGCTCGCCCCGAAGCTGAACGAGGTGCAGCCCTCGGCGGCGGTCAGCTCGATGATCCGGACGATCGCCCACTCCAGGCCACCGGCGGGCATCTCGTCGGCGTAGAACTCCAGATCGAGCAGGTATCCCCGCTCCGACGGGATCCGGGTCACGATGACCGCGTTGACGAGAACGTCGTCCACCCGGGTGAGGAAGACCCGGTGCCGGGGGTCGAGCGTGCCGCCGCTGATCTCCTCGCGGACCACGCCGACGTACGGGTTCACCATCTGCTTGCGGCGGCCCCAGGAGTCGATCAGGCCGACGATCTGCCGGTCGGTCTCCGGCGACGCGCCGGCCCGGTACTCCTCGATCCGGCAGTCACCGGCCCGCTCGAACCGGTGCAGGAGGCTGCGCAGCCGCTGCATCCGGCCGCCCCGTACGGTGAACGAGGCCAGGTCCGTCAGGCGCTGCACCGCCCCGAACGGGGTCGCGGTGACCGGTTCCCCGGCGACCTCGGTCAGGTGGGCCAGGGACAGGAAGTTGGGCCGCAGGCCGTGACGCCGCGCCCACGCGATCCACTCCGCGACGAGGTCGTGGAAGTGGTCGTGGTGCCCGACGAAGCTCCAGGCGAACACGTCGTCGCCGCGGACCGAGAAGTTGACGTAGCCGGCCCGCGCCGAGTCGACGAACGCGTACGGCGCGATGTCCCGGCCGGCCAGTCCGCCCTCCTTGGCATGGCGGCGGTCGAGGTCGGCCAGGAGGTCACGCAGGGCCGGGCGGCCGGGCAGGGTCCGCTTGCGGACGACGACCGGCTCGCCGTCGACCTCGGCGCCGCTCTCGATCGTCCGGCCGGTGGCATGTGGACCGGAGCCTGGCTCGGTCCGGGCGCCGGTCGCGGCGGACCGCCCGGCCAGGAACGCGGTGAGGTCGGCCATCGTGGGGTGGTCGAACAGCAGCGTCTTGGGCAGCGCGCCGTAGCGCTGTTCCAGGGCGCCGACGACCCGCAGCATGTCGAACGAGGTGAGGCCGCTGTCGGCGAACGTCCGGCCCGGCTCGACGGGACGCTCCAGCACCCCGGTCACGATCTCCTCGACGCCGCCGCCGGCCGGTGTGCCCGGCCGTGGGGCCTGCGTGCCGGCGGCCACGAGTGCCGCCACCGCCTCGACCGTGTCGTGCTCGTACAGGTCCGCGGCGGTGACCTCCACGTCGAACGTCGCCACCACCAGCCGGGCCAGTTCCATCCGGAAGATCGAGTCGAGGCCGAGGTCGGCGAACGCCCGGTCGGCGGTGATCTCCGTACGGTCGGCACCGAGCACCCGCGCCACGCAGTCGCGTACCGCCTCGGCCACCTCCGCGGGCGCGGCCGGGACCGCGGCCTGCTGAACGACGGCGGCCGGCCGTTCGGCGGGGCCCTGCGGTTCGACGAGACCCTGCGGGTCGGCGGGGCCCTGCGGTTCGACGAGGCCCTGCGGGTCGGCGGGACGCGGCCGTTCGACGCGGTCGTGCGGTTCGGCGGGGCGCTCAGGTGCGGCCGGTCGCTCGGGGGCGGCCGGTGGCGCTGCCGCTGCGGGACCGGCTCCGGCCGGGTGGGCGTCCGGCCGGGCGAGGACGCCCACCGACGACGCGCCGTTCGACGCGCGTCCGCCGTTGCGTGTCCCCGCGTTCGCGGCCGTACGCCGGCCCGTGCCGTTGCGGCGCAGCGCCGACGGATCACGCAGCACGATCCGGCCGGCGGCGGTGCGCCCGACCGGGGCGGGCGGCTCGGCCGGAACACGCGGGGCGGGCCGCCCGGCCGGTTCGGGCCGGGCCACGGCGCGGGCCGGGCCCTCGTCGAACCAGAACGGCCGGGCCGCCAGCGGCGGGGCGGGCACGGAGATCCGGGCCGGCCGGTGGTCCCAGGTCGCCGCCCAGTCCACGTCTCCGCCGGCCAGCCAGGTCTCGGTCTCCGCGTCGAGGCGGGGCGGCGCCTCGCCGCGCAGCACCGCCACCGCCTCGGCGGCGTCGGCGACCACCGCGGCGAACCGGTGGGCTAGGGCCTCCCGTCCCACCTGGAGGGTGTACGTGGCACGGGCCATGTCGGCGCTCTCCGCGAGGTGGTCCGCGACCCGGCGCCGGTACTCCGCCAGGGCCGCGGGACCGGACGCGGACAGCACCAGGCGCCAGGGGCCCGACGCGGGAGCCGCCGGCAGCGGCGGCGGCGACTGCACGACCACGTGGGCGTTGGTGCCGCCGAAACCGAACGAGCTGACCCCGGCGACCCGGTCGCCGGTCCACTGCACGTCGTGGTCCAGCACTGTGAACGGGGTGCCGTCCAGCCGCAGGTACGGGTTACGCCGGTGCTGGTGCAGCGTGCGCGGCAGCCGTTCGTGCCGCAGGCTCAGCAGCACCTTGAGCAGCCCGGCGATGCCGGCCGCGGCCTCCAGGTGGCCGATGTTCGTCTTCACCGTCCCGACCGCGATGGTGGCGTCCACGCCCTCGAACGCCTTCTTCAGCCCCTCGATCTCGATCGGGTCGCCGAGCCGGGTGCCGGTGCCGTGGGCCTCGATGTAGCTGACGCTCGCCGGGTCGACGCCACCGGTCCGGTACGCCCGGCTGACCACCTGCGCCTGCGCCTGCGGGTTCGGGGCGGTCAGCGACGGCCCGCGGCCGGCGTGGTTGACCGCGCTGCCCCGGATGACGGCGATCACCTGGTCCCCGTCGGCGACCGCCGCGCGCAGCGGCTTGAGCAGCACCACACCGCAGCCCTCACCGCGGCCGTACCCGTCGGCGGACGCGTCGAACGTCTTGCACCGGCCGTCGGCGCTGAGCATGCCCGAGGACTGGAACGCCACGAACAGGCCGGGGCTCAGCAGCACGTTCACGCCACCGGCGAGCGCCGTCGAGCACTCCCCGGCCAGCAGCGCCCGCACCGCGCGGTGCACCGCGACGAGCGAACTGGAGCAGGCGGTGTCGACGGCCTCGCTGGGGCCGCGCAGGTCCAGCAGGTAGGAGACCCGGTTGGCCAGGATGCAGTCGGCGAGGCCGCTCGCGGTGTGGGCCTCGACCGGCACGTCGTGCGCGCGGAGCAGGTCGTCGTAGTCGCAGGCGGACACGCCGACGAAGATCCCGGTGTCGGTGCCGGCGAGGTCGGCCGGCCGGTATCCCGCGTCGGCGACGGCCTGCCAGGCGGTCTGGAGGAACAGCCGCTGCTGCGGGTCCATCAGCGCGGCCTCGCGCGGCGCGATACCGAACAGGTCGGCGTCGAACGAGCGTACGTCGGCGAGGAAGCCGGCGCGGACGCCGGCGGTGGCGGGGTCACCGAGCAGGTCGGTGCGGTCGGCCGGGACCGCGCGGACGAGGTCGTCGCCGGCGGCGAGGTGCCGCCAGAAGGCGTCGAGGTCCGGCGAGCCGGGCAGCACCCCGGCCATCCCCACCACGGCCACCGCGTCGGCCGGCAGGTCCGCCGGAGGCTCGGCGGCGTCCGCCGCGGGCCGGTCCGCCGCGGGCCCGGCGTCCACGGTGGCCGGGGCCGGCTGGGCCGGGAGTACGGTGCGCAGGTACGCGCCGAAGGCGGCGAGCGTCGGGTGCTCGTAGAGGACCGTCGGCAGCAGGTCCGCACCGAAGCGCTCGTTCGTCTCGTTCACCAGCTCGGTCAGCGAGATGGAGTCGAAGCCCAGGTCGAGCAGTTGGATGTCCGGGTCGACCTCGTCCGGTTCGACGAGCAGGAACCCGGCGGCGAGCGCGCGCAGTTCCGCGTCCAGATCCGGTCCCGGCTCCGGGCCGCCGGCCGGGACGTCCGAGGACTCCGGCGCGGTCTCGGCCGGGAGCTGCACCGCGACCACCGGTTCGGTGCCGGACACGACACGGTCGAACGCCCGTACCGCCTCGGCCGTCGGCAGCGGCGCACTCCCCCAGCGCCGCGCGAACAACCGGCGGGTGGCGTCGTCGACGGCCATGCCGCCGTCGGCCCACAGCGGCCAGCAGACGGACACCGTGCCGGGCCGACCGGCGGCGGACTCGTCCAGGAACGCGTTGGCGTAGGCGTAGTCGACCTGCCCGAGGTTGCCGGTGCGCCCGGCGATCGACGAGCACAGCGCGAGGAACTCCAGCGGCTCCGTGCCGAGCGCGTCCACCAGATGCCGCAGGCCGGACACCTTCGGGGCCAGCACCGCGTCGACGGCGGCGGCCGGCTTCGTCAGGGCGCGGGCGTCGTCGTGCACGCCCGCGGCGTGGACCACCCCGTCGATGCGCCCGTAGCGGCGGCGGATCTCGGCCACGGCACTGCGCACGTCGGACTCGGCGGTCACGTCCGCGCGGACGAACGCGAAGGCGTCGTCGGCCGGCGCGGTCCGGCCGACCAGCACCACCGCCGACGGCGCGCGGGTCGCGGCGAGGTGGACGGCGAGGTGCCAGCCGACGGCGCCGGTGCCGCCGACCACGACGTACACACCGCCGGTGCGCCGGACGGCCGGGCCGGGCCGGAACGGCACCATCCGCCGTACCTCACGGACGCCGCCGGTCCAGCGGACGTCGTCCACCCGCTGCTCCGGCGGCCCGGAGACGTGCCACAGGTCCGCCTCGGCGGTCACGCCGCCCCGGACCACCGCCCCGGAGAAGCCGCTGTGCTCCAGGGCGAGCGTGCGCAGCGCCGCCGTCACGGCGGTGTACGCGGGCCGCTCGTCCGGGCAGCCGACGACGATCCGCAGCGGCGCGGCCGGATCGGGGGCGAGCACCTCGGCGGCGGTCCGCAGGACCGTGTGCAGGCTCTCGCGCACCTCGTCGGCGAGCCCGCCGGCACGAGCCGGCAGGTGCACCACGACCACGTCCGGGTCGGCCTGGTCGTGACGGCCGCCGAACGTCGGGCCCTCGCCGATCACCCGGATGCGGGCCGGCGGGCGCCCGCCCTCCGGCGGCGGCTCGGCCCGCCACTGCGGCCGCAGGTACACACACGGGTCGTCGTCGGGCACGGCGTTCTCCGGCGCCGCCGCGTCCGGCACGACGTGCCCCGGCACGGCGGTCTCCGGCACGGCGGTCTCCGGTGCCGCCTCCGGAACCGCCGGGCTCGGCGACACGACGGCCCGGCCGTCGGCGGCCCGGTCGCCCTCCGGTACGGACGGCGGCGCCGGTGGCCGTGCGGCACCGGCCAGCTCGGGCAGCCACAGCCGCTGCCTGTCGAACGGGTACGGCGGCAGCGACACCCGTCCCGGCCGTACCGGCCAGCGGCCCGCCCAGTCGACCGGGACACCGCGTACCCACAGCTTCGCCGACTGGTCGAGCCGGCCGCGGCGCAGCAGGTCGGCGGCGATCTCGGCGCCGCCGTCGCCGTCGAACAGCGGATCGGTGCCGGCGGTGCCGGTGACGACCTCGCCGGACCGCAGCCGGCGGACCAGCTCGTCGACGTCGGACACGACGACGGCCAGCCGGTGGTCGAACTCCGCCCGCCCGACCTGGGTGCTGTACGCGAGCTGGTCGAGGCGCGGGCGCGTCCGCTCGGCCAGGTCCGCCACGGCGGCCGTGAGCGTTCGCAGCTGTTCCGGGGTCCGCGCCGACAGCACCACGACGTGCGGCCCCGGCTGGACGGACGCGGGCGGCGGCGCGGGATGCTCCCGGACCACGAGGTGGGCGTTCGCGCCGCCCGCGCCGAACGAGCTGACCCCGGCGCGGCGCGGCGCGGTCCACGGCTGCGCGCTCGTGGGCAGCAGGAACGACCCGGACAGGTCGATTCGGGAGTTGACAGTGGACAGGTTCGCGCAGGGCGCGATCGTGCGGTGCGCGAGTTGCAGCAGCACCTTCGTCAGGCCGGCGATGCCGGCGGCGCCTTCGAGGTGACCGATGTTGGCCTTGACCGAGCCGACCGGGATGCGCCGGCCGTCCGGCGGCGCGCCGCCGAGCGCCCGGCCGAGACCGGCGATCTCGATCGGGTCGCCGAGGGCCGTGCCGGTGCCGTGCGCCTCCAGATAGCCGACGTCGCCGGGTGCCACGCCGGCCGCGGCGAGCGCCCGGACCACCAGGTCGGCCTGGGCCGTGGGGTTGGGCACCGTGTAGCCGGCGGTCCGGCCGCCCGCGTTGACGAAGCCGCCCTCGATGACGCCCCAGATCCGGTCGCCGTCGCGCAGGGCCGCGGACAGGGGTTTGAGCAGTACCGCGCCGACGCCCTCGCCCGGCACGAACCCGTCGGCACGCTCGTCGAACACCTTGCACGCGCCGTCGGCCGACAACATGGTCATCGACGACAGCGCGACCAGGTGGGCCGGGTGCAGGACCAGGTTGACGCCTCCGGCGACGGCCGCCGAGCACTCCCCGCGGCGCAGGCTCTCGCAGGCCAGGTGGACCGCCGTCAACGAGGACGAGCAGGCCGAGTCGACGGCGAAGCTCGGCCCGGTCAGGTCGAGCGTGTACGACACCCGGTTGGCGATCGACCAGTACGCCGAGTGCCCGTCGGTGTAGCGGCCCTCCGGCCAGCCCTGCGCGGCGGCGATTCTGCCGTACGAGCCGTACATGGTGCCGACGAAGACACCGGTGTCGCGCGGCAGCGCTCCCCCGAGGGCACCCGCGTCCTCCAGCATCAGCCAGACGGTCTCCAGGAACAGCCGCTCCTGCGGGTCCATCGCGGCCGCGTCCTTCGGCAGGATGCCGAAGAAGCCGGGGTCGAACCGGTCGACGTCGGTGAGGAACCCGGCCCACCGGCTGTACGTGTGCCCCGGCCGGCCGCGGCGCGGGTCGAAGTGCTCGCGCCAGTCCCACCGTTCCGGCGGCACCTCCGTGATCGAGGTGGTGCCGGTGACCAGGTTCTGCCAGAACCGCTCCAGGTCCGGTGCGCCCGGGTAGCGGCCGGACAGGCCGACGACAGCTACCGCTTCCGCGTCGCCCCGGCCGGCGAAGGCAGGAGCGGCGAGGGCCGTGGTGGCCGGGGCGGCCGGTCGCTCCGGTTCGTGGACGGGTGCCGGCCCGGCGTCCGCCGCTGCGACGCCGAGCGTGGCGGCGAGCGGGCCCGGCCGTTCCCGGGCCAGGTGCTCGGCGAGCTGCTCGATCGTCAGGTGCTCGAACAGCAGGGTGGCCGGCAGGTCGCCGAGGTCGGTCGAGAACCGGCGTACGAGGTGCTGGCTGACCAGCGAGTCGACGCCGAAGTTGTCGAATGTGACGTCGTCGTCGAGCTGGTCCGGGCGGTACTTGAGAACCTCCGCGAAGACCGCGCGGACGTAGTCCCGGGCGGCGCGGGCCGGCACCGGGTCCACCGGCGGCGCACCGGCCGTCGCCACGAGCACGCACTGCTCCTGCTCGTCGTCGGGGACACCGGGCATGCCGAGGATCCGGCCGGTCAGGCCCGCCTCGGCGAGCGCCGCGCGCCACCCGGCCGGTGACAGCAGCGGGGAGTGCGGCAGCCGCCGGTGGGCGTCGGTGAACCGCCACCAGCCCGGCAGGAGGCCGAACGTCGCGGTGAGGAAGTCGGAGGCGCGGGTGACCTCGTTGAGCAGCAGCACACCGCCGGGGCGCAGCAGGGACCGGGCATGGCGCAGGCTGCGGACCACGTCCGCGGTGGCGTGCAGCACGTTCGTGGCGAGCACGACGTCGTACGAGCCGGCCTCGAAGCCCTGCCCGGCCGGTTCCCGTTCGATGTCGAGGACGCCGAACCGCAGGCCCGGATGGCGTCCGCCGAAGCGGTCCTCGGCCTCGCGGAGGAACGCGGCCGAGACGTCGGTGAAGTCGTACCGGACTCCCGGGCAGGCGTCGAGGACGAACGCCGAGCCGGCGCCGGTGCCGGCGCCGATCTCCAGCACGCGGCCCGGCCGGCCGTCGGTCCGGTCGAGCGCGGCGGCGGCCTGCGCCGCCACCAGCCGGTGGTAGAAGTCCGCGGCCCGTTGCCCCTGGTAGACGGCGGCGACCAGGTCGGTGCTGCCGCCGGGGAAGAGCACCTCGGTCGGTGCGGTCCGGCCGTCCAGGACGCCGGGCAGGGCGTCGACGCACCGGGCCAGCAACGCGACGTGCGGGGCGAGGTCGGGGTGCCGGGCGAGCACGTCGGCGGTGGACGGGCCGGCCGGAGGCCCGGCCACGGCGGCGGCGACGGCGGCCGCCAGCGGCCCGGAGGCCGGCCCGGGACGGTCCCGGAGCCGGTCGCGCAGCAGGTCGCGGGCCAGCCCGTCGAGGGTACGGAAGGCCGCGCTGGACCGGTCCAGCGACGGGTCCGTGTCCCCGGCGGCGCCGACCGTCGCGGGCGGGGCTGTGGTGACGGCCTCGTCGGCGGGCGGGGACGGGTGGACGCCGAGCGCGGCGAGCCCGTCCCTCGTGCCCTTGAGCACTGCGACCTGCGCGTGCGGGCCGGCGAGGATCCGTTCCAGCGCCGCGACGCCCTCGGCCGGCTCGATGGAGCCGATGCCCAGCGCCGCGAACCGGGCCGCGTATCCGGGGTCGGCGACCACGCCGACGCTGCCCCACCAGCCCCAGTTGACCACGCGTACCGGTTGCCCGCGGCGGTGCAGCGCCAGCCCGTACGCGTCCTCGAACGTGCTCGCCGCGGCGTAGTTCGCCTGCCCCGGGGCCGGGGCGAACGACAGCGCCGAGGAGAACAGCGCGAGGAATTCCAGCGGCTCGCCGGCCAGCGCGTCGGCGAGCACGCCGACACCGGCGACCTTCGGCCGCAGCGCCTCGGTGAACGCCGCCTCGTCCATCGCGGACAGGGCGCGGTCACGGAGCACGAGCGCGGCGTGGAACGCGCCGTCGACGGGCCCGAACCGCTGTCGCGCCTCGGCCACCGCGCGGCGGACCGCGACCGCGTCGGTGACGTCGGCGCGCAGGTAGACGGCCTGCCCGCCCAGCGCCTCGATCTGCGCCACCAGGGACCGGACGCGCTCGTCCTCCGCCGACCGGCCGAGCCACACCAGGCGGGCACGCCGGGTCCGGGCGAGGTGACGGCTGACCTCGAATCCGATGCCGCCGGTGCCGCCGACGACGAGGTAGACCCCGCCGTCGCGCAGCGGCGCCTCGCCCGCCGGTCCGGCCACCGGCTCCAGGCGGCGGACCAGGCGGCGGTCCCCGCGCAGCGCGACGAACCGGTCGGTGCCGTCCTCGCGGCGGATCGCCTCCGCCGAGGTGGCGTCGCCGGGACCGGCGTCGACGCAGGTGACCCGCCACTGCGGGTACTCGGCGGCGATCGCGCTGGCCAGCCCGGCCAGCCCGGCGGCGTGCGGGTGGACCGGCTCGCCGGGCAGGCCCGCCACCCCGGACACCACGAAGGTGAGCGTCAGCGGTCCCCGGTCCGCGCCCAGGTCGAGCAGGCGGCGCAGCAGGCGGAACGCGTCGAGCGTCGCGGTGTCGTCCTGCGGCGGGGCGGCCGGATCGGCCGTGCGGGCAAGCACGTACACCGTGTCGTAGCGGCCGGTGGGCAGCTCGCCGAGTGGCAGCCTGTCGTCGGCCCCGAGGGCGGCGGCGAGCGCGGCGTCGGCGGGGGTGTGCACGGCGAGGACCCGCCCGGCAGGCGGTTCGCCGGAGGGCGCACCGGCCGGCCGCCAGGCCGGGACGTACAGCAGGTCCTCCGGCGGCGCCGCCACGACCGGCCGGCTCTCGGCGGCGGCGGACGGGGTGCCGGGCGCGTCGTAGGGGCGCAGCGCCACACCGTCGAGCCGGGCCCTGACGTCACCGGCCAGGTCGGTGAGCACCACGTCGAACCGTCCGCCGTGCCGGCTCACCACGTGGACGCGGGCGGTCGCGGGCAGCCGGTCCGCGACGAAGACGGACTCGACGGCGAACGGTACGAGCATCCGGTCCGCGGGATCGACCAGCCCGGCGACCGCCTGCAACGCCCCGTCGAGCAGCTGGACGTCGCCGTCGGGACCGGCGGTGAGCGTGCCGAGCGCCTCACCGGCGCCGAGCCGCAGCTCCGTCAGCACCCGGAAGGACGGCCCGTAGCGCAGACCGGCCCGGGCGAACCCCGCGTACAGGTCCTCGACCGGACGGCGGACGGGACAGCGGGCCTCGACCGACGGCAGGTCCACCCGCTCCGGCGGCGCCGGGTCGGCGGCGGGGCGGGTGGCGACGGCGTACGGCGTCCCGCCGACGGTGAGGGTGATCCGGTCGTCCCGGGTGACGACAGCCGTCACCGGCTCGGTGACCACGACGGGCCGCAGCCAGGTCACGTCGGCGGCGCGGGCGATCCCACCGGCGGTGGCCTGGCGCAGGAACGCCGCGCCGGGCAGGACCGGGACGCCGTGCAGCGTGTGGTCGGCCACGAGCGGGTCGGCCGGGGTGAGGGCCGTCTCCCGCCGGTCGCGGCCGGTCCAGAAACGGTCGCGGGCGAAGGGGTACGTGGGCAGCGGGATGCGACGCCCGGCCGGCATCGCCGTCCAGTCCACGTCCGCGCCGGCCACCCAGCGCTCGGCGAGCGCGACCAGGTCGGCCGGGGCGTCGGGGGCGGGCGGTCCACCGGCCAGCTGCCGGACCAGGTCGGCGGTGTCGGCGGCGACGAACGCGGCCCGGACCGGCAGGTGGGCCCGGCCGCGCGCGAGAGTGGCGGCGACGTCGTGGACGTCGGCCGGTTCGGTACGCAGGCGCCGGGCCAGCCGGTCCGTCAGGTCACGCAGCGCGGACGCGGTCCGGGCCGAGAGCGGCACCACCACCGGCCCGGTGCCGGTGCCCGCCGTCGCGGCCGGCGCCTCGGCGACCACGAGATGGCAGTTGGTGCCGCTGAAGCCGAACGAGCTGACGCCGGCGAACAGCCGGTCGTCGTGCCACCCGGTGAGTTCCCGCACCACCGGCAGCCCGGGGATCGGCTCGGTGGCGTGCGGGGTCGGTGGCAGCTGCCGGTGCCGCAGGCTGAGCAGCACCTTGATCAGGCCGGCCACGCCGGCGGCCATGGTGGTGTGACCGATGTTCGCCTTGACCGAGCCGATCCGGCAGTGCGGGCCGACGACCTGGGCCAGCGCCTTGACCTCGATCGGGTCGCCGAGCGCGGTGCCGGTGCCGTGCGTCTCGACGTACCCGGCCTCGACGCCGGCCCGCGCGTGGACCTCACGCAGCAGACGGACCTGGGAGGCCGCGCTCGGCGCGGTGATGCCGTTGGTGCGGCCGTCGCCGTTCACGCCGCCGGCCAGGATCACGCCGTGGACGTGGTCGCCGTCGGCGAGCGCCCGCTCCAGCCGCTTGAGGACGACCACGCCGACGCCCTCGCCGAGCACGATGCCGTCGGCGGCGGCGTCGAACGGCAGGCACCGGCCCGTCGGCGACAGCATCCCGGTCTGGCTGGTCCAGACCTGCATCTGCGGCGTGCACATCACGGCGACGCCACCGGCCAGCGCCGTGTCGCAGTCACCCGAGCGCAGGCTCTCGCAGGCCAGGTGCACCGCCGTCAACGACGACGAGCACGCGGTGTCGATCGCCATCGTGGGACCGGTCAGGTCGAGCAGGTACGCGATCCGGGCCGGCAGGATCGAGCTGGCCCCGCCGAGGAACGCCTCGCTGGTGTCGCCGCGGCCGTGCCGCTCCAGCAGCCGGGGGTAGTCGCCCGCGCCGCAGCCGACGAAGACGCCGCACCGCATCGGCCGCCCCGCGTACCCGGCGTCCTCCAGCGCCGCCCACGCCTGCTCCAGGAAGATCCGCTGCTGCGGGTCCATCGCCTCGGCCTCGAGCGGCGAGATGCGGAACAGCCCGGCGTCGAACGCGTCCACGTCGTCCAGCAGCGCGGCCCACCGACTGCGGGTGCGGCCGGGCGCGGCCGGGTCCGGGTCGTAGAGTCCCGTCAGGTTCCAACGCTCGGGCGGGATCTCCCGGATGGCGGACCGGCCGGCGGCGAGGTTGTCCCAGAACGTGTCGAGGTCCGGGGCGCCCGGGAACCGTCCGGCCATCCCGATCACCGCGATCGCGGTGGACGGGTCCGCAGCCGGCGACACGTCCGCTGCCGGTGCCGACGCCGAAGTCGCGGCCGGTGCCGGCTCCGGGTGGGACGGCGACGCCGACGGTGGGCGGACGGCGAACGTCAGCGGCGGCGGCTCCGGAGCCGTGGCGGGGGCGGCCCCGGACGCCCCGCTGGGCGCGGTCAGGACCAGTGGCGGCGGGCCCTCGGCGGCCGCCGAGGTGGCGGTCGGCGAGGTGGCGGTCGGCGAGGTGGCGGTCGGCGCGGCGACCTCGCCCGCACCGGGCGCGGCCACCTCGGCGGCGGCCGGCGCGGCGGCTCCCGTGACAGCGGGCGTGGGCGTGGGCGCGGCGGACGCGGGCGCCCCTGCTGGGATCGTCTCGTCCACGACGGACGGTGCCGGGGGCGCGGCGGCCTGGGCACGCAGCGAGGCGGACTCGGCCAGGTTGCGCAGCACCGCCCGGGCGAGGTCGGGCACTGTGGGATGGTCGTACACGGCGGCCGAGTCCAGGTCGGTGCCGAACCGCCGGTTGAGGTCCCGCACCAGCTCGACGGCGCCGATGGAGTCCAGTCCCAGGTCGGCGAAGGTACGCGACGGCAGCACCTCGTCCGGGCGCAGGTACAGCAGGGCGCCCACGATCTCCGTCACGGCGTCGCCCACCGCGCCGTCGTCGGGGCCGGGCTCGGGCTGCGCCGCCGGCGTCGCCCGGCCACGGAACCCGTCGACCTTGGTGAAGTGCTCCCGCACCAGGGCGGCGGACTCCGCGCCGAGGACGTTGCCGTGCATGCGGACCTCGCTGGCGATGACGTCGGGCAACCGGTCGAGGATCCGGCCGGCGAGTTCGTTCTTGAGCGACCGGATCACCGCCGGCGGCTTGTCCGCCATGGACCGGGCCAGGTCCAGCGCGGCCGGGACGACCTCGTGCGGCGGCAGCACGGTCACGCCGGCGCCGCGCCGGCTCAGCTCGGCGCCGGTCATCGACCGTCCGGTCAGCATCATCTCGGCGGCCAGGGCAGGGCCGAGGCGTTGCTCCAGGATGTACGTGGCGCCCATGCCCGGGGTGAAGCCGTAGCGGGTGAAGTTCGCGCTGTAGACCGATGTGTCGCCGAGGACGACCACGTCGCCGTAACAGGCGAACGCCAGTCCCCCGCCGGAGGCGTGCCCGGCCGCGGCGGTGACGACCGGCCGGGTGCAGCGCAGGATGCCCTCGTAGACGAGCGCGGCGTCGGTGAAGGTGCCCTCGCCCTCGGCCAGCGCCCGCAGGGCCTCCGGCGTGCCGCCCATGCTGAAGACCGAGCCGTGGCCGGTGATCACCACCGCGCGTACGTCGTCGCGCCGCTCGATCTCCGCGAACGTGTCCGCCAGCGCCGCCAGGAGCCCGTCGGTGAACATCGGCGCGCGCATCGACACCAGCGCGACGCCCTGGTCCAGGACGCGGAACTCCAGCTCCGGCCCGTCCGGGACGACCACGTCGCCGTCGACGGCCGGTTGCGGGCCCGCCGCCGGCGCGACGTCGCCGCCCGTCCCGGCTCGGACCGAGTCGACCGAGCCGGCGCGAGCCGCCTGCGTACCGGTCGTGTCGGTGACGGCCACGTGCGTGTCGGCACGGGTCACGTGCGTACCGGCCGTGCCGGCGACGGCCGTGCCGGCGACGGCCGTGCCGGTGCGGGCGGCGTCCCAGCCGCCGAGCCAGCACGGCTCCTCCGGCAGCGGGCAGGCCGGCAACGGGACGCGGCGGGGATGCCCGTCCGGGTAGCAGGCGGACCAGTCGACCGCGCCGCCGCCGACCCAGTGCCGGGCCACCTCGTGCAGGTCACCGGCTCGGAACGCCGCCACCGGGTCGCCGGTGGCGGGCGCGCCGGTGCTCACCACGTCCGCGGTGTCCTCACCCCGGGCGAAGCGTTCCAGCGCGGTGCGCAGCGCGTCGGTGCCGGACGTCACGACGGCGACGCGGACCGCCTGCGCCGCCCGTCCCACCTGCGTCGTGTAGGCGATGTCGCGGACGCCCCGGTCCGCGGCGAGTTCGTCGAGGCGCGTGGCCACGGTCAGCCGGCCGATCGCCTCCACCCCGACCAGGTCCGCCAGCCGCGCCGGGTCGAGCCCGAGGTCGCCGAGGGTCGCCGACGGTTCCAGCGCCTCTTCGGGTACGCCGAGAAGGTCGGCCACCGCCGCCGTCGGGCCGGTCGCCACCGGCAGGCCGGCCGCCATCGCGCTCGCGTACGCCCGCAGTGTCTCGGCGGTCGGCGCGGAGAGCACCACGAGTGCCGGCCCGTCCGGCGCGGGCGCGGCGGCGGGGGCGAACTCCTCGACCAGCACGTGGGCGTTGGTGCCCCCGGCGCCGAACGCGCTGACGCCGGCCCGCCGCGGGACGCCGGGCGGCGGCGTCCACGGTTCCAGCGTGCGCTGGACCCGCAGGGGCACGGCGGCGAAGTCGATGTGCGGGTTGAGTTCCCCGGCGTGCAGCGACGGCACCAGCGCGCGGTGCCGCAGTTGCAGCAGCACCTTCGTCAGGCCGGCTATCCCGGCCGCGCCCTCCAGGTGCCCGATGTTCGACTTGACCGAACCGATCGCGCACGCCCCGGCCGGCAGGTCCGCACCGTCGAACGCCTGCCGGAGGCCCTCGACCTCGATCGGGTCGCCGAGCGCGGTGCCGGTGCCGTGGGCCTCGACGTAGCCCACGGTGGCGGGGGTCCAGCCGGCCGACTCCAGGGCGGCGCGGACGAGCGCGGCCTGGGAGCCGGGGCTCGGGACCGTCGCCCCGGCGGTACGTCCGGTGTGGTTCACCGACGTCGCGCGGATGACGCCGTACACGTGGTCGCCGTCGGCGAGCGCGCGCGACAACGGCTTGAGCAGCACCGCGCCGACCCCCTCGCCGGGTACGTAGCCGGTGCCGTCGGCGCCGAACGCCCGGCACCGGCCGTCGGTGGACAACCACTGCCCCTGCGCGAGCTGGAGGTACTTCTGCGGGTGCACCGTCACGTTCACGCCGCCGGCCAGGGCGAGCGTGCACTCGCCCCGCCGGATGCTCTCGACCGCGAGGTGCACGGCGACAAGCGACGACGAGCAGGCGGTGTCGACGGCCAGGCTCGGCCCGGTCAGGTCGAAGGTGTGCGAGACGCGGTTGGGGATCGCGCAGTGCATCGCGGTCGGGGCGACGCCGTCGGTGGCCCCGCCGACGAGCTGGTAGTGGTTCCACATGACGCCCGCGTAGACGCCGACGACCTCGCCGCGCAGGGTCTCCGGCGGATGTCCCGCGTTCTCCAGGGCGTGCCAACAGGTGGTCAGGAACAGCCGTTCCTGGGGGTCCATCCGCTCGGCGTCCCGCCGGGACACGCCGAAGAAGGTCGGCGCGAAGCGGTCGACGCCGTCGAGGAACCCGCCCCACCGGCCGTAGGTACGTCCGGGGGTGCCCTTCTCCGGGTCGAACAGCGCCGCGTGGTCCCAGCGGCCGGTGGGCACCTCGGTGATCGCGTCGACGCCGCCGGCCAGGTTGCGCCAGAACGCGTCCAGGTCGTCCGCGCCGGGGTAGCGCCCGGCCACGCCGACCACCGCTACCGCGTCGTCACCCGGCCCGACCAGGGCCGGTCCGCCCACGGCCGGCTCACCGGCGGCCGGTCCGCCGCCGGGCCCGGCGTCCGGGCGCGAGACGGCGGCAGCACCGGCGGCCGGGCGCGAGACGCCGTCGGCTCCGAGGGCCGGGTGCGAGACGGCGGTTCCGGTGGCCGCAGCCGTATCGAGGGCCGGCACGAGTTCCCGCAGCCGCTCCGGCCGCCCGTGCAGGACCAGGACCGCGTCGTACGGACCGCGCAGCACGTCGCGCAGGACGTCGAGCGCGGTGCCGGTGGGCATCGGCTCCTGGCCGGTGCGCTCGGTCGAGCGGCGCAGGGCGTCGGCGGGCGCACGCATGCCGCCCTGCGCCCAGTACGGCCAGCCGATGACGACGGTCCGGCCGCGGCCACGCCGCTCGACGTGGCGCAGGCCCGCGTTGGCGTACGCGTAGGCGGCCTGGCCGGGGTTCGCCACGTCGGCCGACGCGGAGGAGAAGGCGACCAGGAAGTCAAGCGCGTCACCGGCGGTGGCGGCGTCGACGTGGCGCAGGCCGTCGAGCTTGGGGGCGGCGACGGCGGCGAGGTCGCCCGGATCGCCGCGGAAGAACAGGCCGTCCCGGGTGACGCCGGCGCAGTGCAGGACCCCGTCGATCCGGCCGAACCGCTCCCGTACACCGGCCACCGCCGCGTCCACAGCGGCGGCGTCGGTGACGTCGGCGATCGCGACGTGCACCTCGGCGCCCGCCGCGCGGCACCGGTCGACGAGCGCCGCCGCGGGCGCGGTGCGCGACAGCAGGGCGATCCGGGCCCGGTGCCGGCGCGCGAGGTGCGTCGCGAGGACGGCGGCGAGACCGCCGGACCCCCCGGTGATCAGGTAGACGCCGCCGTCGCGGAACGGCTCCCCGCCCGTGGCCCCGGCGGCCGGGTCCACCTCGCGCCAGCGCCGCACGAGACGCCGGCCGCCGACGTGGCGGACCTCCGGCTCGGTGTCGGCCGACCGCAGTTCCGCGCGTACCGCGGCGGCGAGGTCGCGGGCGTGGTCGACCTGGACGAACCGGCAGCGCAGACCGGGTATCTCGGCCGTCACGGTCCGGGCCAGCGCCGCGGTCGCCGCCTGCTCGGCGGTGGGTTCGCCGGCATGCACGACGAGCAGGTCGCGCGGTCCGGCGTCGACGAGGGCGGTGGCGGCGCGCCACAGGTCGGCGGCCGGGTCGTCGGTCAGCAGGACGACGGCGGGCGGCAGGTCACGGGCATCGCGGAGCCGGTCGACGGAGTCCACGTGGGCGGCGGCGAGCCCGGCGGGCAGCGCGCCGCCCACGACCAGCGCCTCCGGGGTGCCGGTGCTCGGCGGCGCCGGGTCCGCGGGCACCCAGGCGTCGACGAAGGCCAGCACCGCGGACTCGGGGGCGGCCGGAGCCGCGTCGGCCACCGGCGCGTCGGGCGACGGAGGGACGGCCGAGGGCTGCCCGGTGGACAGGTGCGCGGCGAGCGCGTCGATGGTGGTGTGCTCGAACAGCAGCGTCGGATAGAGCTTGCGGCCGACGAGCTGCTGGACCCGCTCGGTGAGCCGGAGCAGCGCGACCGAGTCGAAGCCGAGGTCGTAGAACCCGGTGCCGGTCGGCACCTCCGCGGCCGGCCGGCCGAGCATGTCCGCGACGGCGGCGCGCAGCGTGTCGGTGAAGCCGTTCGCGATGCCCGGCGAGGACACCGCCGGCTGTCCGGGCGCCGTCGCCTTCATCCCGGACCGGACCGGTGCGGCGTCGGCCGACACGTCGGCGAGCAGCCGGTGCACCAGGCCGGATTCGCGGATGCGCTTGCAGGTGAGGCCCGTGAACCCGGCCAGGAACCGGCCGTCCGCGTCGCGGATCGTGTAGTCGGTGGTGATCACGTCGCCGGACGGCGCGAGCCGTTCCGGGCGCGGTACGTGGACGTGACACGCCGGCGGCAGCGGCTCGGGCGCCCGGAACTCCTTGACGAACATCGGCACGAACGGGTCGTCGGTCGGCATCCCGACCTGCCCGAACCCGGCCAGCGTCGAGGCGTCCAGCGAGGCCGGGTGCAGGTGGAACCCGGCGTCGCTGGACGCCGGGTGCTGGTCGCGGGTCAGGTCGGCCAGGAGCGCGCCGCCGCCGATGTGGAGGGTGCCGCGGCAGCGCATCGCCGGGCCGTGGCGGATGTGCTCCCGTACCGCCCGCTGGTAGAGCACCTCCATGTCGTCGTGCCGGTCGGCGGCGGCCCGCAGTCCGGCCAGGTCCAGCGGCGGCGGGACCGGTTCGTCGGTGACGCAGATCAGCCCGTGCGCGTTGTCGTGCCAGCCGGAGACCGGGTCGTCACCGCGCAGCCAGCGGCTGCGGACGGTGAACGGACGCCCGGCGTCCTGTGGTTCGCCGATGGTGAGCACGACCTCGCGGTCGAAGCCGTCGGTGGTGACGATCGCCTCGGCGAGCACGGTGTCTCGCACGCAGAGCCGGCGGTGGTCCCAGCCGGCCGCGACGGCGGTGCGGTAGACGAGGTCGAAGAAGACGACGCCGGGAAGCACCGACACCTCGTGCAGCCGGTGGTTCCGCATGACGAAGTCGTCGTGGGTGAGCCGGAACCGGCTCTGGACGTCGGCCATCAGGAACCTGCCTCCGGTCTTCCGGTCAGTCGGTGGTGACGAGTTGCAGCCGCAGCAGGGACGCCGTGAGCGGCTCGCCCGGGTCCGTCCGGGCCGGGGGTGGCGCCCCGGCCGCGCCGTCGCCGTCGAGCCACAGCCGGCGGCGCCGGAACACCGGCCGGGGCAGCGGCGCCCGGCGGACCGGCCCCGGCGGCGCGCCACTGAGCACGAGGTGGGCGTTGGTGCCGCCGAGGCCGAACGAGCTGACGCCGGCGACGCGTTCGGATCCGGCGGGCCAGCCGACCGGTTCCGTGGTGGGGTGCAGCGGCGAGCGGTCGAAGTCGAACCGCGGGTTCGGGGTCTCGCAGAACAGGGTCGGCGGGATCGTGCCGTGTTCCAGGGCGAGCGCCACCTTGAACAGCCCGGCCATCCCGGCGGCGCTGAGCAGATGGCCCAGGTTCGACTTCACGCTGCCGATCTCGATCCGGCCGCCGGGCCGGTCGCCGAAGACGTCGTTGAGGGCACGCAGCTCGATCGGGTCGCCGATGAGCGTGCCGGTGCCGTGCGCCTCCAGCATCGTGATGTCGGCGGGGCACCGGCCGGCGGCGGCCAGCGCCTGCCGGACCACGTCGGCCTGGGCGGCCGGGCTGGGGGTGGTGACGCCCATGGTGTGCCCGTCGTTGTTCACCGCCACGCCGTCGATCACGGCGTGGACGCGGTCGCCGTCGGCGAGCGCGGCCGCCAGCGGTTTGAGCAGCACCACACCGCAGCCCTCGCCGGGCACGAAGCCGTCGGCGCGTTCGTCGAACGTCCAGCACCGACCGGTCGGGGACAGTGCCCGGGCGGCGCTCAGGTCGAGGTACGTCTCCGGGTCCAGCAACACCTCGACGCCGCCGACGACTGCCAGCTCCGACTCCCCCGCGAGCAGGCTGCGGCAGGCGACCTGCACCGCGACGAGCGACGACGAGCAGGCGCTGTCCACGACCAGGTTCGGGCCGCGCAGGTCGAAGTGGTGTGCGACGCGGGCGGCGATGAAGTTCTGGTCGGAGCGCAGGACGTCGGTGCGGATGGGTACGCGCCGGCCGTAGTCGGACAGCCGCGCCCCGGCCACGACGGCGACGCGCCGGCCGCGCAGCTCGTCCGGGGCGTACCCGGCCTCCGCCAGGCACTCCGCGGTGCCCTCCAGGAACATCCGGATCGCCGGGTCCAGGCAGCGGGCCTCGTCGTCGCCCATGTCGAAGTAGCCGGGGTCGAACCACTCGATGCCCTCGACGAAGCCGCCCCACTTGCTGATCGACCGTCCGAGGCCGGGCTCCGGCGAGTACCAGCGGCGGTGGTCCCAGCGCTCGGCCGGCACCTCGGTGACCGCGCAGCGTCCGTGCAGCAGGTTGTCCCACAGCGTCGCGACGTCGGTCGCCCCCGGGAACCGGCAGGCCATGCCGATCACGGCCACCCGTCCGTCCAGGTCCGGCCGCGTCCCGTCGCCCGCGGCCACCGCCGCGGCCCGCGCCGCCGTCGGCACAGGCTCGTCAGCGGGTACGGGCGCAGTCACGGGTACGGGTGCCGTCACCGGCTCGGGCGCGTTCACCGCCTCGGGCGCATCCGGCGGCTCGGGCTCGGGAGTCGCGGCCCGCACGCCGAGGTGGGCGGTGAGGCGCTCCAACGTGGGATGCAGCAGCAGCGTCGCCGGGTCGAGATGGGTGCCGAGCCGCTCCTCGATGCGGACCAGCAGCTCGCCGAGCAGCACCGAGTCCACGCCCAGGTCGCCGAACTCGACGGTCGGGTCGAGGTCGCGCTCGGGGATGCCCAGCGCCGCCGAGAAGATCCCCACGAGCCACCCCGGCGGGGCCACCGGCCGGCCCGACGCCACCACGGCCGAGGCAGTGTCCGTAGTCAGGGCCGACGCCGTGACCGGGGCCAGAGCCGACCCTGGTGCCGCGCCGTTAGCCAGGGCCGACGGCGGGGCTGAGGCCGGGGCCGAGGTCGAGGACGGGGCCTGCGCCGAGGACGAGGCTGGGATCGAGGACATGGCCGGGGCCGAGCCCGGGGCGGGAATACCGGCAGGCGGAGCGCCTGTCGCGGCAGTGGGTGACGCCGGTGCCGGACGGCGCGGGCGCAGCCGCAGCAGGCCGTCTGGGTCGGGGGCGTCGCCGAGCGGCGGGCACGGCAGCACCACCGCACCGGCCGGCAGGGCGAGCACGCGGTCGACGACGCGTAGTCCGGCGGCGTCGTCCAGCGGGGCGAGACCGGCCGGCGCGCACGGGTTGGGGCGTCCGCTCGTGGAGCCGGTCTGTGCCCACTGCGGCCAGTCCACCGAGCGGAACTCCGTACGGCCGGCGGCGATCCGCGCGCGGACCAGCTCGTCGACGGCGATGTTGGCGGCGGCGTAGTCGGAGACCCCGGCGGCCAGCCCGGTCACCGTGGCGCACACCGAGGAGAACACCAGGAAGAAGTCGAGCGGGTCGGCGGCGCACAGCGGCACAAGGGTCTCGAAGCCGTCCAGTTTGGGCGCCAGCACCGCGCGGACGTCCGCCAGGTCCTTGTGCAGGAACGCCGGGTTGCCCCGGCTCTCCACACCGGCGCAGTGCACCACGCCCCGCAGCGGGCCGAGTTCGGCGCGTACCTGCCGCAGGAACTCCTCGACGCCGGGGAACCCGCCGGCGTGCTGGAGCACGCGCACGCCACGGGCGCGCAGGTCGTCCGCGACGCCGGTGTCCGCGTGGACGCCGACCAGGGCGATCGACCGGGCGCCGTGACCGGCCAGGTGCCGGGCGACGAGCGCGCCGACGCCCCGGGTGCCGCCGGTCACCAGGTAGGCCGCGTCCGGGTCGCACCGCAGCGGCGTATGGGGCGCCGGTACGAGGTCCAGGCGCGGCCGGTGCCGCCGGCCGCCGGCGTACCGGACCTCGCCGTAGGCGTCGGCCCGTACCCATTCGGTCAGGATCCGGGCGGCGAGGTCGGTGTCGTCGCCGGGCCGGTCGGTGTGCAGCACGGTGGCGGTGACGCGGGCGTACTCGGCGCCGAGGACCTTGACGAAGCCGGCCGTGCGGACGTCGCCGACGTTCGTCTCCAGGATCCGCAACGGCGTGGTGGGACGCTCGGCCAGCAGCCGCTGCACGATCCGTACCCGGGTCTCCCAGCCGGGCCCGCCGGGCAGGCCGACCAGCCCGCCGACGCCGGGCACGCGGGACAGCACGGCGCCGAGGTCCGCCACGTCGTGCACGGCCTGGCCACCGAGGCGGGCGACGAGATCGGGACTGCCGCCGACGCACAGCATCACCCCGGCCACCGGCGACGCGGCCGGTCCGGGATCGGGGTCCGGCTCCCACCCCTTGACGTAGAGCGGCACCTCGGCGGGCGGCGTCGTCGTCGGCTCGACGATCGGCGCCTGCGTGCCGGACGGCCCGGCACCGGCCGGTGTGTCCTCGGGCACCCAGCACCGCATGCGGGCGAACGGGTACGCCGGCAGGTCCACGACCGTCCGGCCCGGCTCGTGGAGCGCGGCCCAGTCGACGGCTCCGCCGGTCACCCAGTGCCGGGCGAGGTCGGTCAGGCTCGCGCCGGCCGGCGGCGCGGCGTCCGGGTCCGGCGCGGCGGGGGCGCGGCCGCGCAGCACGGCGGGGTCGGTGCGGTAGGCGGTGAGGCGTTCACACAACGTCGCGACGTCCTCGGCCACGACCGCCAGCCGCTGCCGCAGCGGCTCCCGGCCGACCTGGAGCGTGTAGGCGATGTCGGCGAGCGCCGGCCCGTCGTGCGCCAGCAGCGCGGCGGCGTGGTCGGCGGCCGAGCCGGAGTGCTCCCCGGCCGCGATCCGCCGGACCGCCGCGACGAGGTCCGCCGTGCTCGGTCCGCGATCCCGGCGCAGGTACGCGACGAGCCGCCGCACCACCTCGTCCAGGCGGTCCTCGTCGTAGGCGGACAGGACGACGAGCTGCGGCCCGGGCGGCGCGGGCGGCCGGGTACGGACGGGTGGCGCGGCGACGACCGCGTGGGCGATGGTCCCTCCGGCGCCGAACGAGCTGACGCCCGCGACCCGGGGACCGGTCCACTCGGCCCGCTGCCGCTGCACCCGGAACGGCACGGCGTCCCAGGGGATGTTCGGATTGAGTTCGTCGGCGTGCAGCGACGGCGCGAGCACGCCGTGCCGCAGTTGCAGGAGGACCTTGGTGAGACCGGCGAGTCCGGCGGCGGCCTCGGTGTGCCCGATCGTCGACTTCACCGAGCCGATCGGGATGCTGCCGGGCGGCAGGTCGGTCCCGGCCGCGTCCCGGTAGGCCCGGGTCAGGCCGTCGATCTCGACCGGGTCGCCGAGCGCCGTGCCGGCGCCGTGCGCCTCCACGTAGCCGATCTCGGCGGGTCCGGTGCGGGCGTCGCGCAGCGCCCGCCGTACCACGTCGGCCTGGGCGACCGGGCTGGGCACGATGTAGCCGTTCGTCCGTCCGGCGTGGACGACGGCGGTGCCGCGGATCACGGCGTGCACCGGGTCGCCGTCGTCGAGCGCCCGCCGCAGCGGCTTGAGGATCAGCGCGCCGACCCCCTCGGCCGGTACGAACCCGTCGCCACCGGCGCCGAAGGTCCGGCTGCGCCTGTCGCTCGCGGTGAGCTTCATCCGGTGCTGCTGGATGAACTTGTTCGGGTGCAGCGACAGGCTCACGGCGCCCGCGACCGCCAGTTCGGCCTCGCCGCGACGGAGGCTCTGCACCGCGAGGTCGAGCGCGACGAGCGCGGAGGAGCACATCGTGTCCACGGTGAGGCTCGGGCCGTGCAGGTCGAAGCAGTACGACACCCGGTTGGCGATGCCGCCGAGCGTCGCGCCGGAGTCCTGCGGGACGCCGCGCAGCGTGCGCTCCGCCCCGAACAGCGGGTACTCGTTCCACATCGCGCCCGCGTACACGGCGACCGAGGAGTGGTGCCGCTCCCGGAGCCGGGCGCGGGTGTATCCGGCGCTCTCCAGCGCGGCCCAGGTCACTTCGAGGAACAACCGTTCCTGCGGGTCCATCAGGGCGGCGTCGCGGGGGGTGATGCCGAACAGCAGCGGGTCGAACCGGTCGACGTCGTCGAGGTATCCGCCGTCCATGAGGTGGGTCGGCCATCCCGGTCGCGCCCGTTCCGGCGGGTGGGGGGTGACGCAGTCGCGGCCACCGGCGAGGTTGTCCCAGAACGCGTCGAGGTCGGGCGAGCGCGGGTAGCGTCCCGCGACACCGATCACCGCGATCTCCGTCGCGCGCTCCTCCCCCGGCTCCCGCTCCACGGCGACGGCCGGAGCGGACACGACGGCCGGGCCGGGAGGTGCGGCGGACTCGGCAGGTGCGAAGGGTTCGGCGGGCTCGGCGGGAGCCACGCGGGCGGGTGCCGTGCGGCCGGCCGCCGCCAGCGCCGCGGCGACCTCGGCGAGGGTGGCGTGCTCGAAGAACAGCGTCCGTGACCGTTCGCCCAGGTCGCTCTCCAGCCGGGCGGTCAGCCGCGTGACGAGGAACGACGACAGACCCAGCTCGGTCAGCGGCAGGTGCGGGTCGACGGACTCGGCGGGCAGGCCGGACACCTCGGCGTACACCTCGACCAGGTAGGCCCGCAGCGACCCGGCCTCATCGCGCGGCCGGGCGGCGGGTGGGGCCGGCGGCGCCGCACCGAAGGGGTAGCCGGGCAGCGGCACCCGCGGGCGGGGCTGCGGCCAGTACCGCCGCCAGTCGACCAGGCCGCCGCCGACCCAGTCCGCGGCGGCGTCGGCGTCGGTCGGTGCGGCGGCCGGCGCGAACGGCGCACCGGCGACGCCGTGCAGCACCCCGTCGCGGGCCTCGCCGCGCAGGTAGGCGTCGAGTCCGCCGACCAGGTCCGCGACGCTCGCGCACCGCACGGCGAGCCGGTGCGGCAGCGGCATCCGGCCGACCTGCGTGGTGTACGCCACGTCGGCGAGGTCGAGCGCCGGGTCCGCGGTGGAGACGTGCTCGCGCAGCCGGTACGCGGACCGGCGTAGCCGCTCCGGATCGGCGGCGGAGAGGACGACGGCGTGGGCTGGATCGGTCTGTTGCGTCACGGCACCTGCCCGCCTGGGAAGGGTCGACGGCCGAGGGGCCCGGCCGAGTCATCACGCTAGGCAGTCGTCCCGGCTTCGCCTGCTCAACGTTGAGCAGGCCGGTTGCTTCCGGCGCCCGCTCAACCGTGAGCAGACACGCCGTCGGCCGTCCCCGTAGAAACGGGCCGAACCGGCGATCTCACCTGAGGAGCGAACCGATGACCACGACGGTCGAGCCGTACCGCGCGCTGAACCAATCGTCGCTGCCGCTGGAGCGGGTGCTGCACACGCTCAACTCCGGCTTCATCCTGCACCGGGTCGGCCAGATGGCCTACGGGTTCGCCGCCGAGGGGCGCCAGTTCAGCGTGGACCTGCTGCAGTACATCAACACCTCGCAGGAGGGCGTGGCGACGTCGTTCGCCTTCGAGGAGGTGTTCGGCGGCCGGGACCGGATGCACTGGTTCATCCACCTGAAGTCCCCGCAGGACTACCGGATCCTGCTCAACATGGTCGACCACGACCTGGAGTTCCGCCGGATCTCCGACGAGGACCGGCTGCCGCACAAGGGCGGCGGCAACTGGGACCGCATCTTCGTCCACCGCAGCCTGCACGAGGACGTGCTCGTACCGCAGCACGGGATGGACCACGACGGCGACGACGCGGAGCCGGCGACCTTCGTGCCGCCCGCCTCGTCCCAGCTCAACCAGCCGCCGGAGCAGCAGATCAACTCGGCGACGGCCGGCGCGATCGTCATGCGGACCTCGGACGTCAAGTACGAGTTCCGCGAGGAGGGCCGGATGTACGCGGCCCACTGGCAGCACTTCGTCAACGAGCGGCTCGCCGGCCGGGTCACCGCGACGCTGTACGAGCAGACCTGGGGCCAGCAGGACCACCTGTTCCAGCTGATCCACCTGCGCAGCGTCGACGACTACCACGAGCTGGCCGAGCTGGAGCGGAGCAAGGAGATGGCCACCGAGGTGTTCGGCCGGCGCCGGCTGCACGAGTCCAAGGGCGGCGGCACCTGGGACCGGCTGTTCATCGAGGGCAGCATCCGCGACACGCTGCTGCTGCCGCAGGTGCCGAGCGGCGCGGCCTGAGCACCGATGGCGTACCGCACGATCGAGCTCCGGCGTGAGCCCGGACTGTTGCGCGTCACGCTGGCCCGGCCGGAGCGGCGCAACGGCATCGACGACGAGACGCTGCGCGAGCTGCACACGGCGCTCGACGAGGCCGAGGGCGACGCCGACTGCCGGGCGGTGGTCCTGGCCGGGCGGGACGGCGTGTTCAGCACCGGCATGGACTTCCGGAGCGCCGCCGGCGACGGTGGCGCCTCCGACGGCGGGGCGGCGTTCTTCGCCCTGCTGGAACGCTTCACCACGGTGCCGCGGGTGGTGGTGGCCCAGGTGGACGGGCAGGTCGCCGGCGGTGGTGTCGGGCTGGTCGCCGCCAGCGACTTCGTGCACGCCACCGCCCGCAGCACGTTCGCGCTGCCGGAGGCGCTGTGGGGGTTGCTGCCCTGCTGCGTGCTGCCGTTCCTGGTGCGGCGGGTCGGGTTTCAGAAGGCGTACGCCGCGACGTTGAGCACGCAGACGATCGCCGCGGCCGAGGCGTACCGGATCCATCTGGTCGACGAGGTCGCCGAGCGTCCCGAGACGGTGCTGCGGCAGCTGCTGTTCCGCCTCAACCGCCTCGACCCCGTGGTCGTCGGCGACGCCAAGCGGTACTTCCGGGCGTTCTCCGGCGTCGACGACCGGCTGCGCGAGCACGCGGTGACCGAGTTCGGCCGGCTGATGTCGGCGCCCGCGGTGCGGCAGCGGATCACGGAGTTCGTCGCGCACGGCCGCTACCCCTGGGAACGGTGATCGCCGTGCGCGCGTGGGTCTTCCCGGGGCAGGGCTCGCAGCACCCCGGCATGGGCGAGGGTCTCCTGGACCGTTTCCCCGCCGAGTGCGCCTCCGCCGAGCGGATCATCGGCGTGCCTCCGGCGCAGTTGTGCCGGGACACCCGGGGCGAGTACCTCGGCCGCACGCGGTACGTACAGCCCGCCGTGTTCCTGGTCAGCGTGCTGGCCGCCCGGGCCGCGCTGGCGGACGGCCGTCCGCCACCCGAGGTGGTGGCCGGGCACAGCCTCGGTGAGTACGCCGCGCTGCATCTCGCCGGATGTCTGGACTTCGACAGCGCGCTGAGCCTGGTCGTGCGCCGCGGGCGACTGATGGAGAGCGTGACCGGCGGTGGCATGGTGGCGGTGCTCGGCCTGCCGCTGTCGCGGGTGACGGAGCTGCTGGCCGAGATCCCGGACGTCGACCTCGCCAACCACAACCTGCCCGACCAGTTCGTGCTGGCCGGCAGCGCGGCGGGCGTCCGCGCGGTGGTCGGCGCCGTGCGGCGGCACGGCACCGGCCGGTGCGTGCCGCTGGCGGTCAGCGTGCCGGCGCACTCGCGGTTCATGGCCGGCGCCGCGGAGGCGTTCGCGGTGGCCCTGCGCGACGCCGCGCCGGGCCCGCCGTCGATCCCGGTGGTGAGCAACGTGACCGGGTCGCCTCATGTCCCGGGCGAGATCCCGGCCACGCTGCTGCGGCACTTCGTCGAGCCGGTCCGGTGGTGGGACACGATGTGCCTGCTGGCCCGGTCGGGGGTGACCGAGCCGGTCGAGGTCGGTCCCGGTGAGGTGCTGACCAAGATGTGGCGCCGGGCCGCCGGGAGCCTGCCGCCGCCCGCCCCCGGCGGGCCGCTCGCCCCGCCCGCGCCCGTCCCGCCGTCCGCACCGTCCACACCGGTCGCACCACCAGCCCCGTCCGCACCGTCCAACCCGGTCACACCGCCCGCGCCGGCCGTGCCGGCCATGCCGGTCGCCCCGCCGGCGCCGGCTGCCCCGGCCGCGCCTCCGGTGGCTGCGCCGTCCGTGCCGGTGGCGCCCGGTCCCGCTTCCGGGCCGCCGCCGGCTGCCGCGTCGCGTCCGCGTCCGGCGGGCTCGTCCGGGCTGCGGTCCGACTACGGCATCCGGTACGCCTGCCTGGCCGGGTCGTCGCCGTTCGGCGTCACGTCGCCGGCGTTCCTGCGACGGCTGTCGGAGGCCGGGCTGCTCGGCTTCTTCGGCGCGCAGGGCTTGGCGCCGCCGGAGATCCGGGCCGCGCTGGCCGAGCTGCGCGGCGTCCGCCGGTACGGCATGGCCTGGCCGTCCGGGGGTGACGAGCGGACGCTGTGCGACCTGTACCTCGCCCACGACGTCCGCCATGTGGAGGTCACCGGTCCGCTCGCCGTGGTGTCGCCGCAACTCGTGCGGTTCCGGCACGGCGACGGTCCCCGGCAGCTCCTGGTCCGCGCCCCGGACCTGGCCACGGCGGTCCGGTTCCTGCGCCCCGCCGACCCGGCGACGGTACGGGCGCTGGCCGCCGCCGGGCACCTGGACGGCGCGTCGGCGGGCGCGGCGGCACGGGGGCCGGTCGCCACCGACGTGGCCGTGGAGCGGGACGCGCACGCGCTGGTGCCGGCCCTGGTGGCTCTGCGCGACCGGGAGGCGCCGGGGGCGCGGATCGGGGTGGCCGGGGTCGGCACCCCGGCGGCCGTCGCCGCCGCCTTCGCGCTCGGGGCCGACTTCGTCGTCACGACGACGGTGAACCAGTGCACCGCCGAGGCGGCCACTTCGGACGCGGCGAAGGATCTGCTCGCCGCGCTCGACGTGACCGACGTCCGTGAGGCGCCCGATCCGGACCTGTTCGAGCTCGGCGCGCGGTCTCCGGTGGCGCACCGGGGCACGTTGTTCGCCGCTCGTGCCGAGGAGCTGTACCGGATGTTCCTGCGCTACGACCGGCTGGCCGACGTCGGTCCGCGGCGGCTCGCCGAGTTGGAGCGGACGCACTTCGGCCGCCCGCTGGACGAGGTGCGCGCCGATCTCGGCGTCGCGGGGCGGGACGACCGGCGCGTGCTCGCGTCGGTCTGCGCCGCGTACTGCCGGGAGGCCACCGCTGCGGCCCTGCGCGGCACGCCGGGTCAGCGGCTGAACTACCGGGTGCCGGCCTCCACCGACGTCGGGGCGTTCAACCGGCTGGTCTCGGCGGAGCCGCTGGCCGGCTGGCGGGCCCGGCACGCCGAGCTGGTCACCGAACGGCTGCTCGGCGAGGCAATTTGACCTAAATCATTTGAAAGGCCAGCCGACTCCCATTCCGCTGACAATCACCCCCTACGAACCGAACCGAGGTGGCAAAATTCCTGGTCATTGCTCTGCGTAGACACCTGCCACCCAATTAGTTACGATGGCGGCGGGCATTAACACCGCTCAATCAAGCGGTATGTGCACCCCCCGCCCGCACCCCCGAAAGGCCTTTTGCATGCATTTGCTTCACTGGATGAACGCGTGCCGAACCTGGAAGAAAGCAGACACTACAGATAGATGGACATCGTAGGCCGCGTCATGGCACCGCCCATCAATAGCGTCTCTGCCTGGGGAAACGCGGGTGGATCGCCTCATCGTAGGGCGTGCGGCACGCCGAGCGCGACCAACCGCACGAACGGCCGGCACGGGCCGTATTGCAATTCAGACAGGATGCCGACACCCGGCTAAACAATACTTGCCGACGTTGCGGCTGCACTGTCAACGATTGATAGCGTCACGCATTTCACCAGCGAACGATCAGGAACCTGACAACACGCCCGAGCCACGACATCGGGTGCCAGGAGGCCTCCTTGCGAATCGCCGGCGCCACCACAAGTTTGCGTAACGAGCTGCATCGGCTGATCCGGGACGACCCGACTTTCGCCGTCCGCACACACGTCCCGCGAGGCGGGGCCGCGTACAACTCCGGCGACCACGATCTGCGGATGTACCTCGTCGAGGTCGGCCAGTTCAAGACCATCGCATCCTCGGCGGACGGCAAGCAGTGCCTGCTGTCGATCCACACGCGGGGCGACATGTTCGGCGAACTCGGCCTGCTCGGCGGGCCGCGCCACGACACCGCCCGGGCCATGCGCGACAGCGTGATCAGGAGAGTCAACTCGGCGAAGCTGTTCGACCTGCTGAGCAGCGACGAGCAGCTCAACTGGCACTTCACCCGGTTCCTCATGGCCAAGCTGCTCGACCAGCAGCAGGCCATCACCCAACTGGTCACCATGGACAGCGAACACCGGCTGGCCGCGACCCTGCTGCGACTCGCCCGGAAGGTGGGCCGGCGGCTCAACCTCGGCATGCAGATCGACGCGAAGATCACCCAGGAGGAGCTGGCCAGCATGGTCGGCACCACCCGGTCCCGCGTCGGGCTGTTCCTCAAGCACTTCCGCGCGGCGAAGCTGGTGGATCAGCTGCCCGGCGGATATCTCCTGATCAACGAGCCGGCGCTGACCCGCTACGTGGAGTGCGGACAGTACGAGCCCGCCCGGTGGGGCGCCGACCCGATCCGGCCGGTGAACGGCGCACGCCTGCTGCGCGGCGACCGGGAGCTGTCCGCGTGAGCGCCGTCCTGGTCCTCCTGCACGGAGCCGTGCTGCTCGTGGCGCTGCTGCTCGTCGGCGGGATCGGACGCGCCGCGGCAAGGCTGTTGCGGCAGCCCCCGGTGATCGGGGAGATCGTCGCCGGTCTCCTCGTCGGCCCGGCCCTCGTCCTGTTCGCCGGTCACGACGGGCTGGCGGAGGTGCTGCCGGAGGACGTACGCGCACTCCTGCGCCTGGTCGCCGAGGGCGCCCTGGTGCTCTTCCTGGTCGGCCTCGCGCGTGAGCTGCGGGTCGGGCCGGCGCGCGACGACCGCAGGCTGGCCTGGGTGACCGCCGGGGCGCTCGTCCCGGCGCTGGTCTGCGGCGTGCTCGTCGCGCTGTGGGTTCAGTTCGTCGCCGGCCCGGCCGTACGCGGCGACGCGCCGATGCCGGCCTTCGTGCTGGGAGTCGCGGTCACGCTGTCCATCACCGCCGTGCCGGTGCTGGCGCGGCTGCTCACCGAGCGGGGCCTGACGGAGACGGCGGCCGGGGCCCTCGCGCTGGCCGCCGCCGTGGTCGTCGACGTCGTCGGCTGGCTGCTGCTGTCGCTGGCCGTCGGCCTGAGCGCCGGGGATGCGGCGACCTTCGGCCGCGCGATGGCGGTCCTCGCCGGAGCGTTGCTGCTGGCCGGCGGGATCCGATGGGTGCTGCGCCGCGGCCGGGCGGCACTGTGGTGCGGCCGGTGGCCGGCCGCCAGCGCCGTGGCGCTCGGCGTGGTGGCTCTCGTGGTCGGGTTCGGCGTCCACCTCCTCGGGCTGACCGCGGTGTTCGGCGCGATCCTGGTCGGCCTGGCGGTGCCGCCCGGCGAGCCCTGGGACGCGCCGACAGAGGCCGTGTCGCGGCTCGGGCGGTCGCTGCTGCCGATCTTCTTCGTGAGCGCCGGGCTCACCGCGCTGACCGGCGCGGTCGCCAGCACGCCGTGGTCGCTCGTGGTCGTCGTGCTCGTCCTCGGCCTGGTCGGAAAGATCGGCGGCGGCTATCTCGGCAGCCGGCTCGGCGGCTGCTCTCCCGCGGAGGCCACACGGGTCGGCATCCTGCTGAACACGCGCGGGCTCACCGAACTCATCGTGCTCCAGGTCGCGTTCCAGGCCGGCATCCTCAGCCCACCGCTGTTCCTCGCCCTGCTCATCATGGCGCTGGTCACGACGCTTCTCACCGGCCCGCTGCTGTCGTCGGCGGACCGGTTCGGGCGGGCCGCCGACGCCGGCGACAGCGCCTCGGGCGCCGTGTCCGGCCCGTCAGTGGTGAGCCCCCGATGACGGGTACGCGGTCAGGCCGCCGCCATGTCGCGCAGCTTCAGCACCGAACGCCAGTTGCGCGTCGTCCCGATTACGCCGGTCTTCTTCTCCACGAAGGCGTTGCTGAGCTTGCTGCGCCCGTACCCGTCGGGAACGTGCACGAACACGTCCCGGCCGAGCAGCGTCAGCGTGCCGGTCTCGCCGGGCGGGGCGGCGAGCGCCGCCTGCTTGTCCGCGCCGGGATCGCTGCCGAGCATCGTGACGAGCAGCTTCGTGTGATCCGTCTGCACGTCGAGATACGGGTTGGCGGCGATCATCGCGTCGAGCTCGGCCAGGCTGCGCAGCAGCACCGGGACGTCGCGGCCCCACCGCTGCTTGATGCCCCTGCCGATCTCGGCCAGGATCGCGGCCTCGTCGGTCTCGGGGCAGCCGAACACGACGTTGCCGCTCTGGATGTACGTGGCCACGCCGTCGAAGCCGCAGGAGACGAAGACCTCTTTCAGCTCCGTCATCACCATCGAGCTACCGCCACCGATGTTCACCGCGCGCAACAGAGCGACGTATCTCGTCATGACCCGGGATGGTAACCGGCCGGGCCGGTCGCGGGCGCTCAACTCTGAGCAGACACGCCCGGCCCCCGGTCGTACAACGTCAGGGACCGCGACGGTGAGGGATCCACGAAGAGGAGAGGCCCGAGGATGATCACCACAGCGGTCGGCATCGAGGATCTCCACGTCTATCCCGGCCGGGCGTACGTCGACGTGCCCAGCCTGTTCGAGGCGCGCGGCCTGGACCCGTCGCGGCTGCCGAACCTGATGATGCGCAGCCGGTCGGTGAGCCTGCCGTGCGAGGACCAGGTGACCCACGCGGTCAACGCCGCCCGGCCGCTGGTCGACGCGCTGTCGCCGGAGCAGCGGGAGGCGATCGAACTGGTGGTGGTCGCCACCGAGTCGGGGCTGGACTTCGGCAAGCCGATCAGCACCTACGTCCACGACCTCCTCGGCCTGCCGACGCGCTGCCGGTCGTTCGAGGTCAAGCACGCCTGCTATGGCGGCACCGCCGCCCTGCAGAGCGCGGCGGCGATCATCGCCGCGAGCCCGGCACCGGACGCGCGGGCGCTCGTGGTCGCCACCGACATCGCCGGCGTCGCGGCGGCCGGCAGCTACTTCGAGCCGTCGGAGGGGGCCGGCGCGGTCGCGATGCTGGTCAGCCGTACGCCCGACGTGCTGCGGCTCGACCTGGGCGCCAGCGGGTACCACACCCAGGAGGTGATGGACACGCTACGGCCCCGCCCGGACGTCGACGTGGTGAACTCCGACCTGTCCCTGCTCGCCTATCTCACCTGTCTGGAACGGTGCTTCGCCGCCTACCGGGACCGCGTCGAGGGCGCCGACATCGTCACCACGTTCGACCACCTCGTCTTCCACATCCCCTTCGCCGGGATGGTCAAGGGCGCCCACCGTACGCTGCTGCGCAAGACCACGCGCATGGCGCCGGCCGACATCGACCGGGACTTCGCGGCGCGGGTGGCCCCGTCGCTGTCGTACACGAGCCAGATCGGCAACCTCTACTCCGGTTCGCTCTACCTCGCGCTCTGCTCGCTGATCGACCACGCCGACTTCTCAGTGGCCCGCCGGATCGGCCTGTTCTCCTACGGCTCCGGCTGCGGGTCCGAGTTCTTCAGCGGGGTCGTCACGGAGCGGGCCGCCGGCCGGCTCGCGGCCCGCCCGCTCGCCCGCGCCGTCGAGGAACGCCGCCGGCTCACCGTCGCCGAGTTCGACGACTGGAACCGGCACACCGCCGACCGTGCCTTCGGTGTCCGCGACGCCGTCCTGGACACCGCCCCCTACCGTTCCGTTCTGGACAGTCACGTGGCCGGCCGGGGCCTGCTGCTGCTCGACCGGATCGAAGACTTCCACCGCGTGTACCGGTGGAGTTGAGCGCGCCATCCGAGGGAGGACCCATGAGTGTGCCCACGTCCGCGGTCGTCGTGCCCGACCTGCTCCGGCACCGCACCGGCCTGATGCCCGACCAGGAGGCGATAAACGTCCGCGGCAAGACGGCGATCACCTACCGGGACTGGGACCGGCGCTCGAACGCCGTCGCCCGCGCGGTGCTCGACCGGCTCGGCGGCACCGGGCGGGGCGCCCGGGTGGCGCTGCTGTTCGGCGGCGACGACTGGATCGACTACGCGGTCGCCTACCTCGGCGTGCTCAAGGCCGGCGCCACCGCCGTACACGTGAACGACACGATGCCGGCGGTGGAGCTGCGCCGCCGGTTCGACCAGTGCGCGGTGGCCGGCGTGATCCGCGGCGCGGCGCTGCCGCCGTGGCGGGACGACGCCGGACGCTGGTCGGTGGTCGTCGCGGACCTCGACCAGGGCGACACCGGCGACATCGACACCGGCGTCACCCCCGAGGACATCTCCGACATCCTCTACACCTCGGGCACCACCGGCCTGGCGAAGCCGTTCACCAACCCGCACGGCAACCTGACGTACGGGCGCGGGTCCGCCGCCCTCGGGCAGCTGGTCGACCCCGCGCCGCTGCTCGCGCCGATGCCGCTGGGCACCACGTCGAGCGCGACGACTGTCGCGGTGCTGGCCACCACGACGCCGTCCCCGCTGATCGTGTGCTCCCCCGACGACCCGGAGGAGATCGCCCGCCTGCTCGCCACGCACGGCTGCGCGACGCTCATCCTCACGCCGTGGACCGCGATCCGGCTCGCCGCCATCCGCCCGCAGGACCGCTACGACCTCAGCTCGGTCAAGACCATCGGCAACGCGTCGGCGATCATGCCGCCGCGCATCGCCCGCGACCTCCTCGCCGCCATGCCGAACGCCACCATCGCCAACGCGTACGCGCAGTCCGAGGCGGTGCCGGCGATCATCCTGGGCAACGTCGACCCGGACCGGCCGATGTGGCTGGGGCGCCCCGGTCGCGGCACCGAGATGCGCGTCGTCGACCCGCAGGGCGAGCCGCTGCCGCCGGGCGAACTCGGCGAGGTGTGGCTGCGCTGCGAGGCGCCCAAGCGGCTGTACCTCGACCAGGCGCTCAACGCCAGCGTGCACGCCGGCGGATGGACGCGTACCCGTGACCTCGGACGCGCCACCGCCGACGGCGAACTGTTCCTGTTCGACCGGATGACCGACGTCATCACCACGGACGGGAAGCTCGTGTCGTCGCTGGAGGTCGAGGCCGCGCTCTACGACCACCCCTCGGTACGCGAGGCCACAGTCATCGCGCTGCCCGACCCGGAGCACGGCGAGGTCGTCGCCGCCGTCGTTGCGGCCGACCCGGCCCTGGACGACGCGACGCTCGCCGCGTTCCTCGCGCAGCGGCTGGAACCGCACCAGGTGCCCGCCCGCATCCACCGCCTCGACGCGCTGCCCCGCGGAGGCACCGGCAAGGTGCTGAAGTACCAGTTGCGGCAACGCTTCGGCGGCTGACCGTCGCGGTTGTCGCCGACGAGCGGCCCTCCGCCGCGTACCCTGTCGGGGCTGGTGACGGCACGAGCCGGCTGCCTCCGACCACCTCGGCCAGCGGGGTGATCGGGCCTTGCGCAGCGGCCACGGACAGACATCGAGGTGGGAGATGCCGCAGCTGGACCCGGCCGCGGCGCAGCGCGCGGAGGCCGTCGCCGTCGCGGCCCTCGCCGTCGTCGTGACCGTCGCGGCCGGGTACCCGTGGTGGTCGCTGCTCGCCCTCTTCCTCGTCTTCGACCTGTCCATGCTCGGCTACCTGCGCGGGCCGCGCGTCGGCGCCGTCTGCTACAACGTGGCGCACTCGTACACGCTGCCGGCGGTGCTCGGCGCGGTGGCAGTGGTGGCGGCCGCGTCCGGCGACCGGATCGACTGGCTCGGAGTCCTGGCCGTCGCGTGGGCGTTCCACATCGCCGTCGACCGTGCCCTGGGTTACGGCCTCAAGACCACCCAGGGGTTCGAGCACACCCACCTCGGCCGGATCGGAAAGGCCCGCCGCGCCGGGTCGGCCACCGACGAACGCTGACGGCTTCGGTCACGGGCGGGTCGGTTCGCAGTTCGCGCTCGTCAGCCGCACCGAGTACTCACGGTCGTCGGACGTGATCCCGGACGGTACGCCGTCGAAGTACGCCTCCACCTTCTCCCAGCCCCGGCGCTGCTCGTAGTGCAGGTGCGCAGCGCCGGAGTTCCCGGTGCTGCCCACCCGTCCGAGCTGGTCCCCCCGGGCCACCCGCTGACCGGCCTGCACCGACGGCGGTTCGAGCAGGTGCAGGTACTGCGTCTCCCACTTGCCGCCGTGGTCGATCTTGACCCAGTAACCACCGCCGCGTCCCCGCGGCCCGTCCGGATCCTGCGGGGTACGGCCACCCAGCGAGCCGTTGATCCCCGCCACCGTGACGGTGCCGGCGGCGGAGGCGAGCACCGGCCGTCCCCACGCGTTCCCGGAGGTCGGGAAGAAGTCGACGTCGTAGTCGTCGTGCCCCGGATAGGTCGACAGCCGCCACGTCTCGCCGCAGGCCACCGGGAGCCGGAAGTCCGGTCGCGGGCCGGGTGGCCGCAGCAGCGGCACCACGACCGCCGCGCCGGCGGCGAGCACGGCGAGGACGCCGACGATCAGCAGGACGCGCGAGGCGCGGCGGCGCGGGCGGCGGGAACCTCGGGAACGCTCGGTGGTCATCGCTTCGAGCATGACAGGTGGCGCTGTCGGGTCTCAGCCGAGCTCGATGACGGGCCGGGTCAGGATCTCGTCGGCGTACCCGTCGTCGGAGGCGAACCACCGGCCGAAATCCTCGTCGCGGAACGCGGTCGCGAGGGTGAGCCAGCCCAGGAAGAAGCCGCTGCCGCCACAGGTGGCACCGCCGCCGTCGCCACCGCACACGACGGTGCGCTCGGTCGTCGCCTCGTGCCGGTAGGGATCCTGCCCGATCGCCAGGCCCCAGAGGTTGCCCTGCCGGTGCGGGCCGGTCCGGTGGTCGTACGGATAGCCGTCGCCGGGGCAGTCGTCACCCCAGCGGAACAGCGTCGCCGCACCGGCGCCGCACGCCCACTCCCACTCGTCCGGGGTGGCCGTCCGCAGGCCGAGGCTCGCGAGCCCGGCCATCGCCTCGTCGTACGAGACCTCGCGGATCGCCCGGGCCCGCACCACCCGCCCGGTCCGGTCGAACTCGACGGTCAGCCCGTCACCACCCGATCCGGAGGTGCGCACCCCGCCGAACCGCCCATCGGCCGACGCGACCAGCTCTCGCACCCGGGGGTCGTCCGGCGCCAGCGGAATCTCGCACGGATCGAACGCGTCCACCGCGACCAGCATCGCCGGCATCTCGGCGCCGCGTGCGGGCGACGTCATCGCGTCGACGTGCTCGGTCAGCGACGGAAGCCCGAATTCGGCGGCGCTTTCGGCGTAGTCGGCGGCCTGGTGCGGAAGGGGCCGGAACCGGTCCGCGTCGTAGCCGAGCGTCGGCCGGCCGCCGGGTACGAGCGCGAACCGCATCCCGCCGCGGTCGAACAGCACCGTCCGGTGCGACCGCCCCGCGTACGCCCGCTCGCCGGTGCCGACCACCGTCAGCTCGTGCCGTGTGGCGATGTCCTGGGCGATCCGGCCGGCAGCGCCGTCGGAGAGATCGTTCCACTGCGCGAAAGTCAGATCGGCGTACGACACCGCGAAAGGACAGCCACGGGCTCCGACAGTGTCCGGCCCGCCCGTCGGTCGGCCTCGACGCCGCCGAGCAGCGCCGCCACGCCGGCCCTGTCCAGGTCGTCGGAGTCGGAGCCGGGCACCGGGTGCAGCGGGGCCGTACCGCCGGCGGTCAGGCGGCGCGGCGGGCGCGGCGACGGGCTCGGAGGAAGGCGGTGTCGCCGCGGCCGAGGCCCCACCAGGACCACGGAACGCCGGTCATGTACCGGCCGATCGACGCGAACACCGGCGCGGCCTCGGCGTCACGGCCCGTGCGCACCAGCCCGTACGCCAGGAAGTTGGCGTCGTCGAGCCAGTCGGCGTGCCTGGTCGCCGGCTGGTGGAACCACCGGGACAGCGCGTTGTCGAGATCCGACTGCATGACCGGATCCTGTCGCCACCGCTCGCTGATCTCGTCGGCGGTACCGCCGTCGGGTTCGCGCTCCTGCTCCCACAGTGCCCACTCCGCGGCGGCCCGCACCGGCAGCACGAGCAGCGGCGAGCCCGTAGGCGCCGTGGCGGCGACCGATCGGGCGAAGCCGAACATCGCCTCGTGCGAGCCGCTCCACTTCCTGCAGTGGTAGGTCAGCCTGAGTACGTGGCCCTGCTGATGCCAGGGATCCCGCTTGGTCAGCTCACGCCATGTCTCCTCGACGTCCTCCAGTGGCGCACTCTCGTCGATCATCAGATCCAGCCGGTGCACCCACGGCGTGGGGTCCTCGGGCGCGAGCCGCATCGCCCGATCGTTCACCTGCCGGGCCAGGTCCAGCAGGCGGTGGAACTCGGCCCACTGCTCGGGACGTACGGCGGCGGCCCAGTCGCCGCCGCGCACCTCCCACGCCCGTGCCATCAGGGAACGGGCACGGACGAGCTGGGCGTCCGGATCGGCGGGCGCGCGCGAGGCCCAGCCATCGGTCCAGGCGGCGACGGTGTCGACCCGGCCGGTCGTACGGTCGACCCGGGATCCCAGTCCACGAGCAGTCGATTCGGCCAGCACACGGACGTACCGTGCCCGGCGGTCGTAGTCGTCCCGGGTGGCGGCCAGCGCCTTCCGGGCCGGTCCGATGTCGGAGCCGTACCGCGCCTGCGTGCACGCCTCGCGCAGCACGGCGTCGTCCTGCGCCAGGTTGATGTCGATCTGGCGGGTGAGCAGCCGCCACACGGTCAGGATCATGATCAGGGATGGTAGATGCCGGCGGGGCGGCGTGCGCACCGGCGGCCGATCAGCCGGACCGCTGAAGCCGACCCGGCGATGCCGTCGGTGGACGTGTTCTGCCGCGAGCTAACCCGCTTGTCGAGTCGCGGGGCGGTGTAGAGGATCGGTGAATGGATCTCCGTGCTGCGGAACGGCGGCTCCAAGCCGCCCAGCGTGCCGCCGATGTCGAGTCTCTCGACGCACTTCTGCACCCCCGGGTCGTGGGTGCCGGACCGGACGGCACGGTCTTCACCAAGGAGGACGACCTGGAGAGCTACCGCTCGGGGGCCCTGCGGATCACCAGCCTGATGGAAAAGTCACTCGACGTCCAGGACGACGGTGAGACCGGAGTGACCCGCACGGTCGCTGCGGTGGAAGCGGTTCAGGGCGGTGCCGTCGTGTCCGCGCGGTTGCGCTACACCCGGCTGTGGGTGCGTGAGGACGGCAACTGGCGGGTGCTGGCCGCCACCTTCGTCCCGGTCCAGTGACCGCTCCACCTGCTGTACGTCGGGCCCCGGACGGGGGTTTGCACCCACTCCGCCGGTCGGATCCGCTCAGGCCCCGGCAGTCGACTCCAGCGTGTAGTGAATGGTCTGCGCGACGATCCAGCCGTCCTCGACGACGTACGAGTCGGCGCCGTCGCGGACCCGCGCGCCCGGTGCGTCAGCGGTCCACTCCAGGAACCCGATCCGATCCTCCATCAGCACCGTCGTGTAGGTGAAGTGGGCGCCCGGAAGCTCCGCGCTCAGCCACTGCGCCAGTGTCCGCACCCCGGCGTGCCCCCGGAACACTCCCCTGCGATCGAGGACAAGGCAGTCCGGCGACACGTTGCGCTCGATGTCCTCGGCGAACCGGCCCTCGTTCGACAGGCGCAGATGCTCGTCGAGCACCTCGCGTGCCGAGCGCGCCCGCAATTGCTCGGTCATTCACCGCAGCCTCTCGTGCATGGACGACTCACGCCATCATCCAACGCCGAGCGGGCGGTGCGTCGCCGATCACGGATCCTCGACGCGTGGTCGCAGCGAGCAGGCGACGCCCGCGCCCGGCTCGCCCGGTGGCCGACGCATCCGTCGACCCGCCGGTGGCGGGGGCGACTCACGGTCGGCCCCCGCCCTCGTCGCACGGCGGTCAGCCCTTGCGCCACTTCTGGTTGGCCGTACCCGCACAGTCCCAGAGCTGGAGCCTCGCGCCGTCCTCGCCGTTCCAGTCCTTGATGTCGACGCACTTGCCGGCCTGGAGGTTGACCAGGTCTCCGGCCGCGTTCAGGGTGAACTGCTGGGCGCCGGTGCCGTTGCAGGTGTAGAGCTGCACCACCGCCCCGTTCGCGGTGGACCCGGCGTCGATGTCCATGCACTTGTTGTTCTGGCTCCTCAGCGCCGTGCCGCTGAACGTCCACCTCTGTGCGTTGGTGTTGTTGCAGTTCCACATCTGCAGCGGCGCCCGGTCGGCGAAGTTGGAGCTCGGCACGTCGATGCACTTGTCGTTCCAGTTGCTGACCACGGGCACCCCGGTGGCCGGGTTGCCGCCGCCACCGCCGGTGAACGGGCTGAGGATCAGTCCGGCCGAACGGGGGTCGCCGTCGTGCACCAGCGACTCGAATCCGCCGACGTCGTCGAAGGCGAACGCGTACGCCCGGCCGTCGGTCATGTTGGCGTGGATCAGGCGGGCGTACTGGTTGGTGGGATTGTTGCGGTAGAAGCCGGCGGCGTCGGTGCTGGGCTGGGTGTCGACGGTGCCCAGGGTGCCCCGGTTGAGGGCGGCGCAGAGCGTGCGCGAGATCGGGCCGACCACCTGGTCGTTCGGCGCGGGCAGGTCGCCGTCGCAGCCCCAGACGCTGGCCGAGGAGGGCCGGTTGAAGGAGGCGACCACCTGGCCGCTGCCGTTCGTGAAGGTCATGGTGCTGCCCGAGGTGCGGCCGTAGTACCGGATGGCCGGTTGGTCGGCGAAGGGCGCCACGGTCAGCGTCTTCGTGGTGTACGCGTTCCACGCGGAGGCGATGTAGGAGTCCAGGTAGGTGGTGCTCAGCAGGCCGACCCCCGCCGCCTTGCCCGGAGCCAGGACGCGCAGCACGGTCCCGTCGGAGCGGGTGTGGACGGTGCCGGCCCAGCCCGGCTGTGCCCGGATGCCGTCGATGACCGCGTTGCGCCCGTTGGCCACCACGTCGCCGGTGCGCTTGGTGACGCCGTTGGCGCCGGTCACGGTGACGGCGTGCGGAATCGCGAACATGTCGACCTGAGAGCTGTTGAGCCACAGCCCGGAGTCGTTGTAGGTGAACTCGCTCCAGTCGAAGAGGATGTCGCGGTTCGCGTCACCGGCTGCCCAGGGTGCGGGCTGCACCAGCCCGTCCGGGGTGAGGAAGAACTTCAGCTTCTGCCCGAGGGCGAAGTAGGCCCGGCCGGAGAAGCCACGGGGGAACCGGATCGTGGTGCTGCCGCCGTTGCCGGGCCCCGGTATGGAGACGTCGGGCGCGGGCGACGGCGGGATCTGCCCGCCGGTCCACGGCACGAAGGCGCCGCCGGAGGTGACGTAGCCGAGCCGGCCGGAGGACAGCTGGACGCCGATGACGTAGAGGTGGACCGGGTCGCTGCGGCCGGTGGTGTTGGTGACGGTCACGGGCAGCAACGCCGGTCCGACCGCGTGGGCGGGCGTGGCGACGACGGTGCCCGCGAGCCCGGCGAGCAGGGCGGACGCGGCGGCGAGCAGCTTTCTTCGGAGACGCATGGCGACACCTCGCTGGAGACGGGGACAGGGAGAGCGCTCTCTCAGCAGAGTCCAATTGTTAATATTGTTTGTCAATAGGTGATCTCCTATGGATGCGGGCCTGTCACCCGACCGGCCGTACCGTCACACGACCTCAGCCGACCTGCCTGGGCCGTACACCTAGGTGAGCGCGTGCACCAGCGCGGTCGCGGCCCCGGCCAGGAGGGCCACTCCCGCGCCGGCACCGACGACGGCGCTGGGGGCGAGGTCGTACCGCCGGGCGACGGTGACGCTGACGAGCGCGACCAGGGTGACCAGCGCGGCCCAGATCGCGAGGGCCGGATACCGCAGAAGTGGCGCCAGAGGGAGGAAGTGCAGGCCGACGATCAGGGCGATCCAGGCCGGGACCAGGGACGTGCGGCCGGCCCGCCGGAGCCAGATCGCGCCGGCGGCACAGAGGACCACCTCGATCAGGACGACCACACCGAAGACCGGCCCCGTCCTCTCGTCAACGGAGCTGCCCTCGTCCCAGGTGCGTGCGGTGACGATGCCGCCGATGATCGCCGCGGCCAGGGACAACACCGAGCCGACGCCGAGCCACGGACGCCATGCCCTGGGCGGTGCCTCCTGCGCCCAGCCGAACCAGACGAGGCCGAAGACTCCGAAGATCGCGGCGGTGGCCGCGGCGTTGGCCGCGAATTCAGCATCCATCGGCGCAGTCTAGGGGCCGACGACAGTCGCTCCGGACGGACGTCCAGGCGCTTTGCTGCGCTGCGCGCATCCGGTGAGTGCGTCAGCCGGTTGCC
This sequence comes from Micromonospora sp. WMMB482, assembly GCF_019038635.1. Classification (NCBI taxonomy): domain Bacteria; kingdom Bacillati; phylum Actinomycetota; class Actinomycetes; order Micromonosporales; family Micromonosporaceae; genus Micromonospora; species Micromonospora sp. WMMB482. The sequence continues at coordinate 6,262,791 of NZ_JAHOPD010000020.1, forward strand.
GTCCCGGCGGAACGGATCACCGCGTCGAGCCAGCGCAGCTGCCGCCGGACGTGGACGGCTTCCCCGCCCTCGTGGCCGTTGAACGGGTACGTGTGCATCTCCCGTGGCGGCGTGGCCGAGCCGCCGGCGGCGTACTGGTTGTAGGCGGCGAAGCCGGTGCTCGGCGGGCAGACCTCGTCGCGCAGGCCGATCCCGAAGTGCGCCGGGGCGGTGGCCCGCCGGGCGAAGCTGACCCCGTCCACGTAGGACAGGGTGTGGCGGACCGCCTCCTCCGCCTCGCGATGCACCGCCAGGTAACGGGCGATCTCGCCGTACGGTGACGCGTCGGTCAGTTCGACGGCGCGCTGGATGTCGCACAGGAACGGGGCGGTGACCAGGAGCGCGGCGAGGCCGTCGACGAGGCCCGCCACCGCGAGCGCGAGTCCTCCGCCCTGGCTGTTGCCCACCGCGGCGACGCGGGCCGGGTCCACCCCGGGCAGTACGCGGACGGCGTCGATCGCGCGGACCGCGTCGGTGATCAGGCGGCGGTAGTGGTAGTCGTCAGGGGACAGGATTCCCCGCGTGGCGGGGCTGGGCCCGCCGGGCCCGTCGTGCGGGTCCGGGGTGTCCCCGTGGCTGAACAGTCCGGCCTGTCCCCGGTTGTCCACCAGCAGGTGGGCGTAGCCGGCCACCGGCCAGGTGAGCCGCTCGCCCGGCAGGCCCCGGCCGCGCCCGTAGCCGGGGTACTCCACCACCGCCGGCAGCGGCGCCTGCACGCCCGCGGGACGGGTGTACCAGGCCCGGACCGGTTCGCCGGCGAAGCCGGCGAACGTCACGTCCCACACGTCGACCAGCCGGAAGCAGGTGGGTTCGGGACGGACGCCGACGAGCACCGGCGTGGCCGCGGCGGCGGTGAGGGTGGCGCGCCAGAACCGGTCGAAGTCGACGGGCTCGACGACTGCCGGTACGTAGCGGCGGAGCTGGTCGAGGGAGATATCAATCGACGCTCTTGACACGCTGATAACGATACCCATAAATTTCCGAAAGGCTTACGCAGTATTACCGGAAAGTTCCAGCCGACGGTCAGGCGGGAGGATGAGCTTGGCAGCCCCGATCCCGCGCCGTCGTCGTACGCCGTGGCGGCGGGCCCTGCGCCGGGACTGGCAGCTCTACTCGCTCGCAGTCCTGCCGCTGCTGTTCTTCCTGACGTTCCGCTACCTGCCGATGCTCGGCAACGTGATCGCGTTCCGGCGCTTCCAGCCGGGCGGCAGTCTCTTCGGCGAGTACTGGACCGGGTTGCGGTACTTCCGGCTGTTCTTCACCGACCCCACCTTCTGGAACGTGTTCACCAACACGCTCGTGCTGGGCGCGCTGACCCTGGTGTTCTGCTTCCCGCTGCCGATCGTCCTCGCGCTGCTGCTCAACGAGGTGCGCAACCGCGCCCTCAAGCGGTTCGTCCAGTCGGTGTCCTACCTGCCGCACTTCCTGTCGATCGTGATCGTGGCCGCCATGGTCCTCCAGCTGCTGTCGGTGGACGGCGCGGTGAACCAGCTACTGCGCGCCGTGGGCGGCGAGCCGGTCCCGTTCATGCAGCAGGCCGGCTGGTTCCGGACGATCTACGTCTCCTCCGAGGTCTGGCAGACCGTCGGCTGGGGCACCATCCTCTACCTCGCCGCGCTCACCACTGTCGACGGCGACCTGTACGAGGCGGCCCGCATCGACGGCGCCAACCGGTGGCGGCAGACCTGGCACGTGACGCTGCCGGGGATCCGGCCGACGATGGTGACCCTGCTGATCCTCAACATCGGCACCTTCATGGCCGTCGGCTTCGAGAAGATCCTGCTGCTGTACAACCCGCTCACCTACCCGACGGCGGACGTGATCTCGACCTACCTGTACCGGGTGGGCATCGTCTCCGGGAACCTCAGCTACGCCGCCGCGATCGGCCTGTTCGAGTCCGTGATCGGGCTGACGCTGGTGCTGTCGGCGAACGCGATCTCCCGGCGCACGGTGGGGACGAGCCTGTGGTGAGCGCGCAGGCCCGTACGCGGGAACCGGTGGTCCGGCCGCGTGGCCCCCGGCCCACCCGGGGCTACCGCGTCTTCCAGGTGGTCAATGCCGTCGTGCTGACCGGCGTCGTGGTGGTGACCCTGTATCCGTTCCTCACCATCGTGGCCCGCTCGCTCAGCGACAACGCGTACATCGTCGCCGGTGAGGTGAACCTCGTGCCGCGAGGGTTCAACCTCACCGCGTACCGCGTGGTGACGTCGGACCCGACGTTCTGGATCAGCTACCGCAACACCGTCTTCTACACCGTGGTCGCCACGCTCGTCTCCGTCGTGCTGACCACCTCCTACGCGTACGTGTTGTCGAAACGACACCTGCGGGGCCGGACCGCGCTGGTCGGGATCGCCGTGTTCACCATGTTCTTCACCGGCGGCCTGATCCCCAACTACGTCCTGGTCACCAGCCTGGGGCTGAAGAACACCGTGTGGGCGATCGCGCTGCCCAACGCCGTCAACGTGTTCAACCTGCTGGTGATGAAAGCGTTCTTCGAGAGCCTGCCGGTCGAGCTGGAGGAGGCCGCCGCCGTCGACGGGCTGAACACGTACGGCACGCTGCTGCGGATCGTGCTGCCGCTGTCGAAGGCCATGGTCGCCACGATGGTGCTGTTCTACGCCGTCTCGTTCTGGAACTCCTGGTTCGCCGCGTTCCTCTACATGGACCGCCAGGACCTGCTCCCGGTCACCGTCTATCTGCGCAACCTCGTCGCGGGCGCGACCGACGCCACGCAGACCGGCGGCGGCCTCGGCAGCGCCGGCGACGTCGTCCAGTCCGCCGCCACCATCCAGTCCGTGACCATCGTGCTGACGATGCTGCCGATCCTCGCGGTCTATCCCTTCATCCAGCGTTACTTCGTCTCCGGGATCATGCTCGGCGCAGTGAAGGGATAGCCGCCCCCGCACACCCCCACCACCGGAAGGAAGAACCCATGGCCCAGCTGTCCCGGCGCCAGGTGCTGCTCGCCACCGGCGTGGCCGCCGTCGCCTCCCTGACGGGTTGCGGCGACGACACCCCCGACAAGAAGGACCTCGACCGCAACCGTGCCGGCGCGATGGCGAAGTACGGAGTCGGGGACCAGTTCAAGGCCACCGAGCCGGTCACGTTCTCGATCCTCTACAACAACCACCCGAACTACCCGCTCAAGCCGGAGTGGCTGTTCTGGACCGAGCTGGCCGGGCGGACGAACGTCAAGCTGGACCCGGTCGCCGTGCCGCTGAGCGACTACGAGCAGAAGCGCAGTGTGCTGGTCGGCTCCGGCGACGCCCCGCTGATCATCCCGAAGACCTACCACCCGCAGGAGAACTCGTACGTCTCCTCCGGCGCGATCCTGCCGGTCAGCGACTACCTCGACCTGATGCCGCACTTCAAGGACAAGATCGAGCGGTGGAACCTCCAGCCGGAGATGGACACGCTCCGGCAGGAGGACGGCAAGTTCTACCTGCTGCCCGGGCTGCACGAGAAGCCCTGGCAGGACTACACCCTCGCGGTCCGCACCGACGTGCTGGAGCAGCTGAAGATCCCGTCCCCCACCACGTGGGACGAGGTGTACGCCATGCTCAAGGCGATGAAGGCGGCCCACCCGGACGTCATCCCCTTCTCCGACCGGTTCGGCAAGCCCAACCCGGCCGGCAACCTGCTGAACATGCTGGCCCTCGCGCACGGGCTGCCCGGCGCCGGCTGGAACTACCAGCCGACGGCCTGGGACGCCGGTGCCGGGAAGTACGTCTTCACCGGCGCCTCGGACGGCTACCGGCAGGTGGTGGCGTATCTCCACAAGCTGGTCGCCGAAGGTCTGCTCGACCCGGAGACGTTCACCCAGACCGACGACCAGGCCCGGCAGAAGCTCGCCAGCGGCAAGTCGTTCGTGATCAGCACGAACGCGCAGACCCTGGTGAACGACTACCGCCCGGACATCGCGAAGATCAACCCGAACGCCCGGCTCGGCAAGATTCTCTTTCCGGTCGGGCCGGCCGGCCCGGTCAACGCGGCGAGCCGGCTGGAGAACGGCGTGATGATCTCCAGCAAGGCCCGGGAGGGCAAGAACTTCGTGGCCATGATGCAGTTCGTCGACTGGCTCTGGTACTCCGACGCCGGCCAGGAGTTCGCCAAGTGGGGCGTCGAGGGCACCACGTACACCCGGGACGCCTCGGGCAAGCGCACCCTCGCCCTGGACGTCGACGTCATCGGGCTCAACCCCAAGGGCAGCAAGCACCTCCAGAAGGACTTCGGCTTCTACAACGGCGTCTTCGCCTACGGCGGAAGGCTCGACCTGGTGCAGTCGTTCTTCTCCCCCGAGGAACTGGAGTTCCAGAAGGAGATGAACGCGCGCAGGCCCGCGCCCTGGGTGACTCCGCCACCCGCGCCGCTCAGCGACTCCGAGCGCGAGCAGACGACGCTGTGGGCCACCGCGCTGAAGGACCACGTCACCCAGAACACGCTGAAGTTCGCCCTCGGCCAGCGGCCGCTGAGCGAGTGGGACGCCTACGTCTCGGAGCTGAAGGGCAAGAACGCGCAGGCCTACATCGACCTGGTGAACAAGGCGTACGAGCGGTACCGCAAGAACCACGGCTGACCCGGCGATGCGGCTCACCGTTCCCGAGCAGCCCGTCGGCCGGCTGACCGACGCCTGGCGTACCTGCGTCGGCAGCGGCCGGATCGACCTGGCCCTGCGACGCGACTATCAGGACTCGCTGGCGCTGGTGCAGCGGGACATCGGCTTCCGGCACATCCGCGGGCACGGGCTGCTCAGCGACGGCGTCGGCGTGCACCGGCCCTACGAATACCAGGGCGAGCGCCGGGTGCGGCACGCCTTCACCTACGTGGACCAGGTCGTCGACGCCTACCTCGCACTGGGCATCCGGCCCTTCGTGGAACTGGGATTCATGCCCTCGGCGCTCGCCTCCGGCGACCAGACGGTGTTCTGGTGGCGGGGCAACGTGACGCAGCCCCGGTCGTACACCGAATGGGGTGACCTGGTCCGCGCCACGGTGGCCCACCTGGTCGACCGGTACGGCCTCGACGAGGTGCGCGGCTGGCCCGTCGAGGTGTGGAACGAGCCCAACCTCACGGCGTTCTGGTCGGGTGCCGACCAGGACGCCTACCACCGCCTGTACGAGGTGTCGGCGCACGCCGTCAAGGACGTCGACGCGGCGCTGCAGGTCGGAGGTCCGGCCCTCTCCCCCGGCGCCGACGGGTGGCTGAAACCGTTCGCCGAGTTCGTCACCGACCGCGACGTGCCTGTCGACTTCGTCAGCCGGCACGCCTACACCTCCGGCCCGGCGCGGCACCTGCCGTTCGGCACCCGGCAGACCCTGGCCCCGGCCGCGGAACTGCTGGAGCAGTTCGCCGCGCCCCGCCGGCACCTGGCCGGCACCGCGCTCGCCGACCACCCGGTGCACATCACCGAGTTCAACTCCTCCTACCGACCGGACAACCCGATCCACGACACGGCCTTCCACGCCGCCTACCTCGCTCCGGTGCTGGCCGGCGGCGGGGACCTGGCCGACTCCTTCTCCTACTGGACCTTCAGCGACGTGTTCGAGGAGGAGGGGGTGCCGACCGCGCCGCTGCACGGCGGCTTCGGCCTGCTCACCCACCGGCAGCTCAAGAAACCCACCTACCACCTGTACGCGTTCATGGCCCGGCTCGGTGACGAGGTGCTCGCGCGCGGGCCGGACCACCTCGTCACCCGGCACCCCGACGGGCGGGTCGCGGTGCTGGCCTGGGCCCCGGTCGACGTCACCGGCCGGGAGCCGGCACCCGAGCGGCACACCCTGTCGCTGTCGGTTCCCATCGGCCCGCCGGGCACCCCGTCGGCGTTCCTGCTCCGCTCGTCGGTGAGCGAGGACGCCGGCAACGCCTGGGCGGCCTGGCGGGAGATGGGCAGCCCGCACTCGCCCCGGCCCCGGCAGCTCGACGCGTTGCGGGAAGCAGCCGAACCGGCCCGTACCCATCGCGCCCTGCCGGTCGCGGCCGGGCGGGCCGCCCTCGACCTCGTCCTCGCCCGGCACGAGGTGACCCTCGCCGAGCTGACCCCCGTGGTGGACGAGACCCCGCCGTGGTGGGACGACCGGCTGCTCGACCCGCCCGGGGACCGACGATGAGCCGCGCGACCGGCGGGATGCGGGAGTTCGGCGACGGGCCGTTGTCCCGGGCCGCCGCCGTGGTTCACACGCTGCTCGTGGTCGAACTGCTGCTCCTGGTGAGCATGCTGCCCGGCCTGGCCGTGCTCGTGCTGCTCGACCGCGGCAGCAGCAACCTCCCGCTGGTCGCCGCCGCCGCGCTGCCGGTCGGTCCGGCGGTCTCGGCCGCCCTGTTCACGCTGCGGCACCAGCGCCCCGACCTGACCGACCTGCGTCCCGCGGCCGTGTTCCGCCGGGCCTACCGGGCCAACCTGCCGGGCGTGCTGCGCGTCTGGGCGCCGACGCTGCTGTGGCTCGCAGTCGTCGCGGTCAACCTGGCGAACCTGCCCGCCGCCGGCGTCCCCGGCTGGTGGGCGGTGCCGCTGGTCGTGGTCGGTGCGGGGGTGACCCTGGTCGGCCTCAACGCGCTGGTGATCGTCTCACTGTTCACCTTCCGCACCCGCGACGTGCTCCGGCTCGCCGTCTACTACGTGGCGCGCAGGCCCGGCGTCACGTTCGGTAACGTCGTCCTGCTGGCCGCCGCCGCCGGTGTCACAGCGGTGTTCTCCGAGGCGGTGCTCGCCCTGGCGGCCGCGCTCCTGGTGCTGGCGCTGCTGCGGGTCGGCGATCCGATGATCGACGACATCCGGGCGGAGTTCATCGCATGAGCGTTCCGGTCACCGGCCGTACGTCCGCCGACGCCGGCGAGTCGGCCTGGCACGCCGCCTGGCTGCCGCCCGCGGCGTTCCGCGAACTCGGCTCCCGGCCGGTGCTGGTGCACGGCGACGGGCTCCTGGTCGGCACCGTGCTCGACGAGGTGAGCCGGGCCTGCGCCCGGTACGGCGGACGGGTCTGGCACGGTCCACCGTGGCAGGTCGACGCCGATCTGGTGCTGGCCCTGCGCGGGGCCGGCCCGGTGCCGAACGCGCCGGCGGAGGCGGCCCGGCTCGGTGCGACACCGGCGGTGAACGGCACCGGTGACGGCTCCCTCGGCGACGAGGGGTACCTGCTGGCGCGGGTGGACGGCGTGACAGTGGTCCTGGCCGACGCGCCGGCCGGCCTGCTGTACGGGATGTTCCACGTGGTCCGGCTCGGCGCGGCGGCCTTCGACGACGGCCTTCCGGCGCGGCGGCACCGGCCGGCGCTGGACCGGCGGATGCTCGACCACTGGGACAACGTGGCCGTGCACCCGGTGTCGGGCCAGGTCGAGCGCGGCTACGCCGGCGGCTCCCTGTTCTGGCGCGACGGCGCCGCCCGGGACGAGCCCGCCCGGCTCCGGGACTACGGGCGCCTGCTCGCCGCCTGCGGTGTCAACGCCATCTCGGTGAACAACGTCAACGTGCACGACACCGAGGCGCGGCTGCTGACCGACCGGCTCGGCGACGTCGCGGAGATCGCCGAGGTGCTCCGCCCGTACGGCATCCGGGTGCACCTGTCGGTGACCTTCGCCGCCCCGGTGGTCCTCGGCGGCCTGCCCACCGCCGACCCGCTGGACGACCGGGTCCGGGCCTGGTGGGCCGCCGCCACCCGGCGGGTCTACCGGCGGATCCCCGACTTCGGCGGCTACCTGGTGAAGGCCGACTCCGAGGGCCGGCCCGGCCCGTTCGCGTACGGGCGCGACCACGCAGACGGCGCGAACCTGCTCGCCGAGGCGCTCGCCCCCCACGGCGGCGTGGTGCACTGGCGGGCGTTCGTCTACGACCACCGCCAGGACTGGCGGGACCGGTCGACCGACCGGGCAAGGGCCGCGTACGACCACTTCGCGCCGCTGGACGCACGGTTCGCCGGCAACGTGATCCTCCAGGTGAAGTTCGGCCCGATGGACTTCCAGACACGCGAACCGGTGTCCCCGGTGCTCGCCGCGATGCCGGCCACCCGGCTGGCGGTGGAGGTGCAGGCGACGCAGGAGTACACCGGCCAGCAGCGGCACGTCTGCTACCTCGCACCCTGGTGGAGCGAGGTGCTGCGGTTCCGGCCCCGGGGCGAGAACGGCGGCACGATCGCCGACGTGGCGGGCACCGGTGGCGGCCTGGTCGCCGTGGCCAACGCGGGCGACGACCCGTTCTGGACCGGGCACCCGCTGGCCCAGGCGAACCTGTACGCCTTCGGCCGGCTCGCCTGGGATCCGCTGCTGGATCCCGGCGCGATCCTCGACGAGTGGATCGACCTGACCTGGGTGCCGCTCACCACAGGCGATCCGGAGCCGGTGCGGCGGGCGATGCACGCGATCATGGACGACTCCTGGCGCACCTACGAGCGCTACACCGCCCCGCTCGGCGTCGGCTTCATGGTCCGGCCCGGCCACCACTACGGCCCGGACGTGGACGGCTACGAGTACACCCCGTGGGGCACCTACCACTTCGCCGACCGCGACGGCGTCGGGGTGGACCGGACCCGGGCGACCGGGACCGGCTTCACCGGCCAGTACCCGCCGCCGTGGTCGGAGGTGTACGAGTCACGCGAGCACTGCCCGGACGAACTGCTGTTGTTCTTCCACCACGTCCCGTACCGGCACGTGCTGCACAGTGGCCGTACGGTCATCCAGCACATCTACGACACGCACTTCGCCGGGGTCGAGGAGGTGGCGGCGATGCGCCGGCGGTGGCGGCTGGCCGCCGGGGCGGTCGACCCGGCCGTCCACGACCGGGTGGCCGAGCGCCTCGACGAACAGCTCCGCAGCGCCGTCGAGTGGCGGGACCAGATCAACACCTACTTCTTCCGCAAGTCCGGGGTGCCGGACGCGCACGGTCGCCGCATCCACTGAACCGGCGCGCTCACCAGGGGTGCACGGTGCCGTCCGCCAGCCGGTTCACCGGCAGGTAGGCCGGCGCGTACGGGTAGCGGGCCGCGGCCTGCTCGTCGATGTCCACCCCGAGCCCCGGCGTCTCGGCCGGATGCAGGTAGCCGCCGTCGAAGTGGTAGCCGTGCGGGAACACCTCGTCGGTCGCCTCGGTGTGCCGCATGTACTCCTGCAGGCCGAAGTTGGGGATGGCGAGGTCCAGGTGCAGCGCGGCGGCCATGCAGACCGGGGAGAGGTCGGTGGCGCCGTGCGAGCCGCTGCGGACGTGGTGCAGCGCGGCGAGGTCGAAGATGCGTCGCAGGTGGGTGATCCCACCGGCGTGGACCACTGTGGCGCGCACGTAGTCGATGAGCTGTTCCCGGATCAGCTGGGCGGCGTCCCAGATGCTGCTGAAGACCTCGCCGACGGCGATCGGCGTGGTGGTGTGCGAGCGGATGAGCCGGAAACCCTCCGGCAGGTCCGCCGGGACGGGATCCTCCATCCAGGTCAGCGCGTACGGCTCCAGGCTCCTGCCGAGCCGCGCCGCCTCGATCGGGGTGAGCCGGTGGTGCACGTCGTGCAGCAGCCGGAGGTTGGGCCCGAACTCCTCGCGGACCCGGGCGAACACGCCCGGCACGTGGGCCAGGTAGGCCTCCGTCGACCAGGTCGTCTCGGTCGGCAGCGCGGCGTCGGCGGGCTCGTAGAACATCTTGTCGGCGCTGACGCCGTACGTCCGGGGCAGGCCCGGCACACCGCACTGCACCCGCACCGCGCGGTAGCCGAGGCCGACGAAGCGGGCGACCTCGGCCAGCACCTCGTCGACGGTCTCGCCGTTGGCGTGGCCGTACACGGTCACGCCGTCGCGGGACCGGCCGCCGAGCAACTGGTAGACCGGCAGCCCGGCGACCTTGCCCTTGATGTCCCACAGCGCGGTGTCCACGGCGGCGACCGCGCTCATCGTGACCGGCCCGCGCCGCCAGTACGACCCCTGGTAGAGGTACTGCCAGGTGTCCTCGATCCGGGCCGGGTCGCGCCCGATCAGCAGCGGCACGACGTGGTCGCGCAGGTAGGACGCGACTGCGAGTTCCCGGCCGTTGAGGGTGGCGTCGCCGACGCCGGTGACGCCGGCGTCGGTGACGACCTTCAGGGTCACGAAGTTCCGGCCGGGACAGGACACGATGACCCGGGCGTCGACGATTCTCATCCGGTCTCCCCTGCGGTCGGCGCGCCGGTCACCACAGGATTATCCATCATCGTCGATCAATGAGGGAGGCCGGCGCGGAGCCGGACCCGGTCAGGCCGGTTCGGGCACGCCCCCGGGCTCCCCGTCGTCCGGCATCGGCTCGACCGGCGCCTCGGGCAGCTCGCCCGGCGTGTCCGGGAGGAGTTCGCCGGGGTCGTCCGGCACGTCCTCACGCGGGTCGATCGGCGGGTACACCTCGGGGTCGAGAGCGGGGTTGGTCATCGGCCCAGTATCCGACGCCACCGCCGGGACCGCCCGCCGGCGTCGGATCCACGCGCCGTCACGGGCTCTCGCCGTCGCCGGCCGAGGGCGCGGACGACCGGTCCGCCGGCTTGCGGAACCACAGCCACAGGCCCGCCAGCAGGCACGCCGCGCCCCGAACACGACCGCCGTCTCGGCCGCCCCGCCCTCACCTGGTGCGCTCGATCACCCCGGCCAGGCGGAACCCGTCAACGGACGCAGCGCCGCTGCCCCAGAAGGACGAGGTCCCCGGGATGTTGGCCAGGGCGTCCAGGTGCGGGTCGTTGCCGTCGACCTTCGGCCCGTACGCGACACTCCATCGCCCGCCGGTGTAGCGCAGCAACAGCGTGCCCGGGTACTCGATGTACGGCGGAATCGGGTTCGTGCCGCTGATCCACACGTTGCCGTTCGCGTCGCCGGCGACGGCGTACGCCCGGCCGGCGGGCGCCGGTCCGGCCACCCGCTGCCACGTCCGGCCGTCCCAGTGCAGGATGACCGGCTTGGGCGAGGTGTCGAAGTCCTGGGTGCCGACCGCCCAGGCGTCGGTCGACGAGCGGGCCCACACGCCGGTGAGCTGGACGCTCGCGATCGGCGGGATCGGGGCCACCCGCCACGACCCGCCGATGCGCTGCACGATCATCGGCTCCGGGTAGGGGGCGTCGGCGACGTACCGGTCACCGGCGGCGAAGACGGCACCGTCCTTGGTGTGCGAGACACCCCGGAGGACACCGTTGACCCCTTCCGTCCCCGGTATCGCCACCCGGCTGAACTGACGGGTGTCGCCCTCGACGACCAGCGGCCGGCCGCTCTCGTGACCGACGAGCAGGGCCCGCCCGCCGCCGGTCGCGGCCACGTCCAGCAGGTCCGAGGTCCCGGACGGGGCGGACCACGGCGTGTGGGACGTCCAGGTCTCGCCGTCGAAGTGCCCGGCGTACGGCTCCCCGAAGCGCCGGGAGCCCACCGTCCAGACGTCCCGGGCGTTCGCCGCGTCCACCTTGTACAGCACATGCGCCTGGTGCGGCAGCCGCCGTTCCTTCCACGTCCGCCCGTTCCACCGCAGCAGGGCGTACGGCTGGTCGATCGAGTATCCCGAGTAGGTCGACGCCTGGTAGCCGACGGACCAGGCGTTGTTCGGGCCGGTGGCGGCCACGTCGGTCAGCCGGCTGTCGTGGATCAGCCCGGGAACCGTCGCCGTCCACGTCGACGGGGTCGCGGCCGCGACCGGCGTGACCGGCGGGAGCAGAACACCCGCCGCCAGAGTGGACAGCATCGCCGCCGACATTCCGCACCGTGCCAGTTTCCCCATGGTGGCCCCTCTTCCCCGATTGACATCCGGTCCTCAGCATCGCGCTCCGGCACGGTCCGCGTACGCCCGGCTGCCGTCCCGTAAGACAGTGGTAAGAACGGCTCGCGGCGTCCTCTCCCGCGCCACCGACAGCCCTGGTCCGGAGCGCCTCACCCGGGCCGGCTTCGTCGGCTACGGCATCCTGCGCCTGCGCTTCGCCTGGGTCGTCGCGCGGGTCGCCTCGGGCGGGCCGAACGCCGACGGCGACCAGTCCGGCGCCATGCAGGGATCGCCGACGAGCCGCTCGGGCTGGCGCTGATCGCGGCGATCGTCGTCGGGCTGGTGGCCACGGCGGTCTGGCAGGTGCCGGAGATGCTCCGGGAGCGCGGACGCCGGCCGGCGAGGCGTACGGCACCGGCCTGCTGCTCGTGATCGCGCTCGGCTTCGCGGCGTACGGCGTGTTCGCGCTCGCCGAGGCGCGCTACCGCAAGGTCTGACCAGCCCGGCCGGCCGTCCACTCGGCCGCGACGCGGTACGGGTCGCCGGTGCGGAAGTCCGGCGGTTCGTGCAGCAGGAAGTCGCGGTGGCTGATGTTCCACGCGTACGCGCCGGCCATGGCGAACACCAGCACGTCGCCGACGCCCACCGGACCGGCCTCGGTCGACCGGGACAGCACGTCCTTCGGCGTGCACAGCTGCCCGACCACGGTCACCGGCCCGCCGTCGGTGCACGGGCCGTCACCACCGTGCCGCCGGTGCACGGTGAACGGCTGCGCGTGGCCCTTGGCCGCCGGTGTACGCAGGTGGTGAGTGCCGCCCGCCACCACCGCGAACCACTCGCCGTAGGAGCGCTTCACGTCGATCACCTCGGTCAGGTACGCCCCGCAGTAGGCGGTGACCGACCGGCCCGGCTCGACGCGAATCCGCACCCCCGGGTACGCGTCGCACACGCCGGCCAGCGCCCGCCCGTAGCCGGCCCAGTCGAAGCGGGCCGCCGGGTCGCCGTAGTCGACCGCCATGCCGCCGCCGACGTCCACCTCCCGCGCGCCGACCTCGGCGACCGACCAGCGGACCACGGCCTGCGCCACCGTGGCGGCGAGCGGCGCGTCCAGTCCGCTGGCCAGGTGGACGTGCACGCCTCGCACGTCGACCCCGGCCGGTGGACGGCGGGCGCAGGCCACCGCGTCGGCCGGGTCCATCCCGAACGGGCTGGGCCGACCGCCCATCACCAGACTCGCCCCGGGCGCGTCCAGCGGGAGGTTCACCCGCAGCAGCACCCGCGCCGGCACCCCGGCGGCGACCGCCAGCGCGCCGAGGCGGCGCAGTTCGGCCGGAGACTCCACGTGGATCCGCGCCACCCCGGCGGCGAGCGCGGCGGCCAGGTCCGCGTCGGTCTTGCCGGGACCGGCGTACGCGGCAGCCGGCCGGCCGGGCAGCACCTCGGCGAGGCGCCGCAGCTCACCCCGGCTGGCGGTCTCGAACCCGTCCACGACCGGAGCGAGGGTACGCAACACGTCCGGCTCCGGGTTCGCCTTCACCGCGTACAGCAGCTCGGCCTGCGGCGGCAGGGCGGCGCGGATCGCCCGGGCGTGCCCGGCCAGCGCGTCGAGGTCGTGGACGTAGACCGGCCGGGTCATCCGCGACCGCCGAAGGGGTTCGGCACCGGCACGAACGGCGCGGCCCGGTCCGCGTCGCGCCGCCACCGCACCAGCAGGTTCGCCTTGGCCACGAGGTGCTCGCCGGCCAGCAGCGCGCGCAGCTCGGGTGGCTCGTCCAGGTCGGCTGCCACCGCGGCGACCACGTCCCGCACCTCCCGCCACAGGGCCGGTTCGACGCCCGGCCGGGCGTCGGCGAGCGCGCCGCTGATTCCGGCCAGGTGGTTGACGAACAGGCAGTAGAGGACACGCCGGCGGGCCTGCCGGGCGTCGTACCCGACCTGCCGGGGCAACCCCCGCGGCCAGCTCGCCCACCGGCTGGTGTCCAGCTTCACCCCCTCCAGGTCGCGCAGCAGCATCCGCGCCGGACGCCCGTCGGCGTCGCACACCACGACGACGTTCTGGAGGTGCGGCTCGTGCACCACGCCGTGCCGCAACCACGCGCCGAGCACGGCCGGCACCAGCAGCCCGGCGTAGCGCCGCCACCAGTCGAGCGGGTCGGGCACCGGCAGCGGCCCGCCGGCCAGCGCCGCCGCCAGGACCGGCGTCTCACCGGGCCGCAGATGGGCGCGCAGCCCGGTGCGCAGGATCGTCCCGTACGCCTCGTCCGCGCCGGCCGCGTCGACGGTCCGGTACGCGGGTTCGGCGAGCAACGCCACGCCGTCGGACAGCGGTATCCCGGCGAGCAGCCCGGTCAGCGCGACCGCGGAGGTCAACTCGTACCGGGCGTTCTTCCGCAGGCAGTTCGTGATCCGCACGTGCAGGCTGGTCTTGACGAAGAGGTCGGCGTCGGGAGAGTAGAGCGTGCGGACGCTCGCGGTGGGGCGCACCGGCACCCCGGCCGGGCCGAGCCGGCGCACCCGGGGATGCGCCGGCGGTACCAGCGCCACCTGCCACGGGTGCACCGGCAGCACCCGGTGCCCGGCCGGTGGGCACGGCGGTTCCAGGGCGGTCAGCATCGGATCCACCGGCCCGGCCTCGGCCACCAGGTCGTCCGGCACGGCCAGCCAGTGCAGCCGGAACGCGGTGCGCAGTTCCGGCGCGTACGCCCGCCACTCGTCCGGGTCGCCGCTGCGCCACTTGGGTGTGGGGTGGTGCGGGTGCCCGAGGACGAGCGACTGCTCGGAGGCCACGTAGGCGTCGACCGCCGGGTCGCCGGTGGGCGTGGGGTCGGCGGCCGGCCGCCCGGCCAGCAGGTGGGCCACCGTGTCCCGGCTGGCCCGCACCTGGTCGACGAACTCGGGGTTGTCGTGGCCGGTGCGCGCGGTCAGCTCCGCGGCGACCAGCCTGGCCAGCCCTTCGGCGTCCAGGTCGCGCCACGGGCCGCCGTCGGGCCGGTGCCGCACCGGGCCGGTGTAGCGATGCGTGCCGACCGGGGACAGCCGAGCCGCCGTACAGCGCAGCGTCACCCCGGTGGACGGCAGCCGGACGTGCACCACGTCTCCGGTGACGGTGACGTCACCGGCGGGGGTGGCGACCTCGCGGGCCAGGCAGCCGAACACGGCGTGGGCGGTGGCCAGGTCTGCCGGATGGGTGTGCCCGGCAGCCCGGGGGCGCAGGCCGGTGCTCGTCATCGCGTCTCCCGCAGGTAGTTCGGACCGGTGCGCCGGTAGAACTTGTTCACGTCGGCGCATCCGAGCCGCTGCTTCGGTAAGAGGGTGCCGGCGGTGACCATCGCCTTGACCGGCAGCCGTGCGGCGCGCAGCACCCGTTCGGTGAACTCCCGCGCCGCCGGCCCGTCGCCCCACCGGTCCCGGGCCGCGACGAGTCGCGGGGTCAGCGCGGCGGCCGGAGCCGGCACCGGCACCCCGCGGGCGGCGAGCGCCAGCAACGGCGCCGCGGCGGCCAGGTGAAGGGTGATGGTGACGAACACGTCGGCCAGTTCGCCGGGGTCGGTCACCCACATCCGTGCGTCCCGCAGTGTCACGGTGCCGCGGTGGCGCGGGTCGAGGCGGGCGCCGTCGTCGTCCTTGTAGAGCAGGCCGACCGTCCCGTCCGGCGCGAGGACCAGGTGGATGTTCTGCGGGTGGGCCTCCAACGCCACGCCGTACCGGAGCCACAGGCAGACGTGCCAGTCGAGCAGCAGGTCCAGGTAGGCGTCGAGCACCGCCTGTGGACGTCCGCCGCCGATGCGCTCCAGCACCGTGCCGGACTCCGGGTCCGGCGCGGCGAGGGCCGCCACCGGCACCACCCGGGTGCCGGCCAGGTTCCGGGGGAACCGGCGGAGCAGGAAGGCCCGCCGGTCGTCGTCGCCGGCGTGACCGAAGGTGCGCTCGTCGGCATGCCGGATGCGGCCCGCGAAGGCGGGTTCGGCCGCGGCGATCCGGTCGAGCAGCCCGGCCACCGCCGCGCCGTCCGCCAGCGTGTCCGGCGGCAGGCCGCGCCGGTTGCGCGCGCCCAGCGTGGCGGTGGGCAGCGGTAGCTTCAGGTGCGTGTACGGGTCGTCTGCGAGCGCCACCGTGCGCATGGAGAGCGTGGGCCGCACGGTCACCGCCGGCCGGTCGGTCACCGGTAGCGCGTGCCGCGCCGCGGTGAGCGGGTGCACCGGCAGCAGCACGTCCCCGGCCCGGTCCGCGGACGGCCACCACGCCGGCAGCGGACCGGTGAGCCGTACCGCCGCCCGGGGCGCGACGTGCCAGCGCAGCGCGAAACGGGGTGCGTGCTCCGGGGCGTACCGGAGCAGGTCGTCGTCGTCGAGACCGTGCCGGCACCGGTCGGTCGGGTACACCGGATGCCCGGCGTGCGCGGCGAGCACGTCGTCGAGCAGTGCCGCTGCCATTCCGGCCGGCGCGGTCACCCGTTCGGCGGCCACGGCGGCGAACACCGCCGGCCGGCCCCGGGTGGCGAGCCGGCGGGCCCGCAGGTCGGCGTGGCACTCGGCGGTGAACGTCTGCCAGCCGGCCTCGGCCTCAGGGTCGTCGACCGGGGCGAGCACCGCGAGCAGAGCGTCGAGGGTGTCCACCCGGCGTTCGCGGCCGCCGGCGTCGCGGACGTCGAGCGTGGCGGTCGCGCAGCGCAGCGTCGCCTGGAAACCGTCGGCGCGGACCGGGATGCGCAGCAGGCCACCGGCGTGCGGCACCTCCCACCGGCCGGTCGCGGCGAGCCGGCCGCGCCGGAGCAGGCCGATGTGGTCCTCGCGCAGCAGCGCGTCGAGCACCCGGGTGAAGATCTGCCGCTCGCTGTCGTCGGTCATCCGGTGATCGTCCAGCGCAGACCGTCGCGGAACGCGGTGAGCGCGGCCCGCACGGTGCCGGGGTCGGGTCCGATGCCGTGCAGCGCGGCCAGGTAGTCCCGGTTGGTGCCGGTGCGCGCGGCGACCCGGCCCACCTCCCGCATCGGACGGCACGAGAGCCGTACGCCGTCGTGGACGGTGTCCACGGGCCCGGGCGCCGCCGTGAGCCGGCCGGACCGGTCGGCGCAGACGTACTCGACCCGGGCGTGCCTGCCGGGCGCGGCCGGGTCGGGCAGGTCCAGCGCGGCCAGTGGCTCGCCGAGGTGCAGCCGGATGACATGGGCGAACAGCGGCACCCCGAGCAGGTCGGTGAGGATCAGGTCCATCCGGTCACCGATGAGCCGGTCGTTCACCTCGATCAGCCGGATTCCGTCCGGCCGCACGACGTACTCGGTGTGACAGGCACCGAAGCCGACGCCGAGCGCGTCGAGCAGTACGCGTAATCCGGTGTCGTGGGCGGGAGGCGGGGGCGCCCAGTCCAGGCTCACCTCGGTGAAGGTCGGCGGCGGGCCGAGGCCGGTACGCCAGCCGCCCAGCACCGCCAGCGATTCGCCGTCGCCCAGTGTGTCGTAGGTGCGCAGCTCACCGGCCAGGTATTCCTCGACGACGAGGGCCGCCTCCGGGCGCCGTCGCCGGATCGCGGTGACCCGGGCGGCCAGCTCGCGCGGGTCGGTCACGAGGTAGGCGTCCTCGCTGGCCACGCCGTCGCGGGGCTTGAGCACGGCGGGGAAGACGTCGGCCGGGACGATGGGGGTGGCGCCCGGGTCGACGGTGACCGCCCGGACCGGGTCCAGTCCGGCGGCCGCGAGGGTCCGGCGCATGACGGCCTTGTCCTTGCAGCGCCGGGCCGCTTCCGGATCCTTGCCCGGCAGGCCGAGCTTGCCGGCAGCGACAGCGGTCGCCTCCTGGAGGTGATCGCTGTTGGACAGCAGCGCGGTGGGCGGCTCGGCGGCGGTGGCCGCGATGATCGCGGCCGGGTCGCGGACCGCGCAGTGCCGCACCGGGACGTCGGCCGGCCACTCGCCGGGCCGGTCGGTCAGCACCGTGGCCGGAAGGCCGAGCTCGTCCGCCGCCGGGAGGAAGCCCTCCAGGACGGCGTCGGTGGGGTTCAGCGCGGTCAGGTAGAGCCGCATCCAACCTCCTCGACCGATCGACTATTTAGGTCAGCCTACCCTAAATAGCTGTTTTGTTGCGGATTGACCGGTGTCAGCTCCGACGCGCCAACCGGTCGGCGCGCCACAGCAGGGCGGCGGCAACCAGACCACCGACCAGGACCGCGACCGCCCCCACCGTCTGGCCGGTCCGCAACGCCTCGGCGAAGGCCGCGGTCACCACCTCTCGGTCCGGGCCGGCGGCGGCCAGCGTGGCCGGGAACGAGCCGGCGCCGGCCAGCGCGGCCGGCAGCAACGCGCCGAACCGGGCGTTGAGCACCGCGCCCAGCACCGCCACCCCCAGACTGCTGCCGACCTCCGTCATGGTGCCGTCCACACCAGCTCCGGCACCGGCCTTGTGGGTGGGGATCGCACTCATCACCGCCTCCACGATGGCCGGGTTCGCCAGCGCGCATCCCGTACCCATGACCAGCAACCCGGCCAGCAGCGCACCGTAGCCGTCGGACGGGCCGTGCGTGACCAGCGCCAGGCCACCGGCCAGCAGGGTCATGCCGGCCGCGATGGCGGCCGGCAGTCCGAGCCGACGGATCACCAGCGCGGCCACGCCGCTGACGTTGAGCGCCACGATGGACAACGCGAACGGCGCCATCCGCAGCCCCGCTTCCCAGGCCGGGTAGCCGCGGACGAACTGAAGTTGCTGGGTGAGCAGGAACAGCGCCCCGGTGGCGCCGAACGTGATCAGCACGACGCCGCAGACCGCGCCGACGAAGCGGCGGTCCCGGAAGAAGTGCATGTCCAGCATCGGGTGGGTGCATCGCCGCTCCCAGCCGACGAACAGCACCAGCAGCAGCACTCCTGCCGTGCCCGCGCCGAGCACCGGCGCCGAAGCCCATCCTCGGTCGGGACCGGAGATGATCGCCCAGACGATCGCGGTCAGGCCGGCGGTGGACAGCGTCACCCCGCCCAGGTCGAGGCGCCCCGCTGTCGGATCCCGCGACTCCGGCACCAGCATCCGGCCGGCGAGCAGGCAGACCAGCACGATCGGGACATTCAGCAGGAAGATCGCGCCCCAGGGCAGGTGAGCCAGGACGAATCCGCCGATCGGCGGTCCGGCGGCGAAGCCCAGCGCGCTGGTCGCCGCCCAGATGCCGATCGCCCGGGACCGCTCGGCCGCGTCGAAGACCTGCATGGCGACGGCCAGGGTGGCGGTGGCCAGCAGCGCACCGCCCACACCCATGCCGGCGCGGGCGGCGATCAGCTGCTCGGCTGTGCGGGCGAGCCCGGCCGCCGCCGAGCCGAGGCCGAACAGCACCAGCCCGGCAAGCAGCATCCGCCGCCGCCCGTACCGGTCCGCGGCGCTGCCGGCACTCAGCAGCAGGCCGGACAGCATCAGCGCGTACGCGTTGATCATCCACTGGACGTCGGCCGTGCCCGCGTCCAGTTCGACGGTGAGCACCGGCACGGCCACGGTCAGCACCGTGTTGTCCAGCACCACCACGAGCTGGGCCAGGCAGAGCACAGCCAGGATCAGCCAGCGGTGCGGGACGGCGGCCGGTGGCGTGGCGGCCCGGTCCGCGCTCGCGGCGGGCGCCGGGCCGACGCCCGTGGGGTCGAGCGTCACGGTGCCGGCACCGGCGCCGGTACGCGACGGTTGAGCCGGACGGCCGGGCTCCCGATCGAACTCATGCGACTTCCCAGCGGTAGTACGGACGAGACGCGCGGCGACTGCCGCGGCGGTCAGATCGGGCAGCCTTACCTGGCGAGCAGGTCCGCCCGGGGGTACGCGTCCCGGATCGCCCGCCCGGACGGCGGGAACCGGCGCTGGTGCGTCACGCCCACCGCCACCCCGGCCGCGACGAGCACCAGCGAGGCCAGCGCGACGGCCGGGTAGCCGAACCGCTCGGCGGCGGCGAGTCCGAGCGAGGCGGCCACGAACGAGCAGACCAGCCCGAACGACGACAGCACGGTGAAGTCGGTGCCCCCGCTGCCCGGCCGGGAGTAGTCCATGTTGACCGTGTAGAGCACCACGTTGGCGATCGTGTACGCGGCCAGGAAGAAGCAGAGCGCGGCGACCGTGCCGGCGAGCGGCGCGCGGCCGTTCATCAGCGGCAGCAACGCCACTGTGGACAGGGCGAGCGTGACCCCGCCGGCCACCAGCACGCCGGCGCGACCGAAGCGGCCGATCCCGAGACCGGCGACCAGACCGGCCGCGATCGCCGGAACGCTGGTCACCACGCCGGTCACCACGCCGATCCGGCCCAGCGACCAGCCGGCATCCACCAGCGCGGGCGTCACCAACGCGTACGCCATCCCGGCGCCTACGTAGACCAGCGGCACCACGCCGAAGGTCCACCACCGGCAGCCGGGCTGCCCGAACACCGACCCCAGCGCCCGGTAGGCAGTGCCGATACGCACGACCCGGTCGGTGCGCTCCGGTTCCCGGAACCGCCACACCACCAGCAGCCCGACGGCCGTCAGCGCGGCCAGCAAGCCGACCGCCGCGGCCCAGCCGAAGCGGTCGTACACCAGCACGCAGGCGCCGCCCCCGAGCAGGTTGCCCAGGTAGCTGGCGGCCACCTGGATGCCGTTGCCGGTGCCCCGCTCCGACGTGGCCAGCAGGCGCACCGCGACGGCGTCGGCGGCGATGTCCTGGGTGGCGGAGAAGAACACGAACGCGGCGCAGACGCCGATGACCGGGCCGAGCTGGTCGGCCGGCCGGGAGAACGGCAACAGCGCCAGCAGGGTCAGCACCAGCGCGGCCTGGAGCACCAGCAGCCAGGAGCGGTAGTGGCCACGGTGCCGGGAGCCGTAGCGGTCGAGCACCGGCGCCCAGAGGAACTTGATCGGCCAGATCAGGCCGACCACCTGGAGCAACGCCAGCGTGTCCAGCGAGGTGCCGCCGTCGCGGAGGATCGCGGTCAGCCCGACCGTGATGAAGCCGATGCCGAGATACTGCGTGACGTAGAGCGAGGTGAGGATCCCGAGGCTGCCCATCAGGTGGCCCGCCAGTACGCGAGCGCGGTGAGCTGGTGCTTGCCGACGCCGAGCGTGCGCCGCAGGTGCCGGGTGATGCTGCGGGTACTGGCCGCCTCGCAGGCCACCCAGTAGTGCGCGGCCGTACCGGCGGGCAGCGCCGCGCAGACGGTGTCGACCAGGTGCCGGCCGTCGTCGCGGCGGGGCACCCACGTCACGTCGTGGTGGGCGCGGGTGCGCAGGGTCAGCGCCTTCTCGCCCTCGTGGGCGAACTCCAGCCAGACCGTCGCCGGGATGTCCGCGCCGGCGTCGAGGAGGCTGTTGACCGCCGGCAGCGAGGCCGCGTCGCCGACCAGGTAGAGGTGCTCGGGCGCGGGGTCGGGCAGCGCGAACGCACTGCCCTGCACGGTTGCGTCGATGGTGTCGCCGACCCGCGCGGTGGTCGCCCAGCGGGCGGCGCAGCCGTCGTGCACGGCGAACTCAAGGGTGAACCGTCCGGCGGCCGGGTCCGGGTCGACGAGCGTGTAGGCCCGTTGGTGGGCCCGTCCGTCGTTGTCGAACCAGAGCCGGATCCACATCGTCGGGTGTGTGCCACAGGCCGCCAGCAGCCCGCCGTCGTCGAGGAGCAGGCGCTGGTAGTGCCCGTCGACCGACTCGGTGCCCAACACGGTGAGCCGGAAGTCCCGGCCCCCCATGGCCTTGAGCACCAGGCCCTCCCAGTTCCGTTTCACGAGCCCCTCCAGGTAAGGTCCACCACAGGCGGGTTAGGTTAACCTAAGTTTCCGACTTGGGGAACCGCCACCCCCGGGCCGGCGGTGACCCTCGCCGATACGACCGGTGCTGACACCTCCAGCGTCCCGGCCCCCGCCGGAGCCCCGAAAGAGGAGACCGTGATCTACCAGGAACAGATTCCCGACCTCGGCGAGCTGGCGCTGGTGCCGGTGCGCCCCGACCAGCACGCCGAACTGCTGCACGGCTGGGTCAGCCTGCCCCGCAACGCGTTCTGGGGAATGGGCGGACACAGCCTCGACGACGTGCGCGAGATCTACACCTTCCTCGACGGACTGGACACCCATCACGCATACCTGGTCCTGCTCGACGGTGAACCGGTCGGTCTGTTCCAGACCTACCGCCCCGAGGCGGACCCGGTCGGCGAGCGCTACCCGGTTCAGCCCGGGGACGTCGGGATGCACCTGTTGCTCAACCCGCCCCGGCGCTACGCCCGCGGCCTCACCACAGCCATCGGTCCGGCACTGGCCCGGTTCCTCCTGCGGAATCCCGCCGCGGGGCGCATCGTGGTCGAGCCGGACGTGCGCAACGAGGCCGCGCTGCGACGGCTGCGGACCGAGGGCTTCACCTTCGCCTCCGAGATCGACATGCCCGACAAGCGGGCACAGCTGGCGTTCCTGACCCGCGAGCGGTTCGAGGCGAGCCACTCGCCGGCCTGATCCGGGCACCTCTGGCGGCTCCCCCGTACGCGGCTCGCACAGCCAGACCAGCGCCACCACTGCGATGTTGACGGCGCCGAGGATCAGCAGGGACGCGTCGCCGGTATCGGTGGACCGGTCGATCGTGAAGGCCTCGCCGTCCGCCATCGCCGTGTTGACGATCCCGAACAGGACGTTGTTGGCGACGTGGAAGGTGACCGGCGCCTCGATGCCCCGGCTGATGATCGCCATCAGGCCGATCGGCGTGCCGGTGACACCGGAGGCGGTCCAGCCGGGCGAGCGGGTGGACCATCGCCGGCGGCGGCACGAGGATGACCACGAGCGGCTTCCACCAGCTCATGCGCAGGTGGGCGCCGAACGGCCGGGAGGTGTCGGCGGCCGGCCGGGATCGCTCAGGTGGCGGCGCCCCACCTCGACGCGCCGCAGAGCCAGCCCTGCAGGTGCGAAGTACCGGGTCAGCGGCTCGTGCGTCGCAAGGCCGGTCCGCTGGTGGAGAGGAAGTCCTCCAGCGTCCTCGGCGCCGCGCCGGTGACGCGGGCGACGGTGTCGGTCACCACCGCGAACCCGCCGGCGCGTACGCGCTCGAACGTCAGCCTGTTGAGGTCTCGTTCGAAGCCCTCGGTCCCGGCCACGGCCTCGTCCACGGTCAGGTCCCGATGGACCACCGGGTGTCCCGCCGCGGCGGAGAGCAACTCCGCGGTACGTGGCAACGACAGGCTCTCCGGACCGGAGAGCTGGTACGTCCGGCCGGTGTGCCCGTCCTCGATCAGTGCCCGCCCGGCGACCGCGGCGATGTCGCGGGCGTCGATCCAGGCCATCTCGGCGCCACCACTGGGAAACGGCAGCTCCCCCGAGTCGGCGATCTGGTGCCGGTAGAAGCGCGGGTCGGTGAAGACCTGCATGAACCAACCCGGCCGCAGGATCGTCCAGGGGCGCCCGCTACCGCGTACCGCGCGCTCGACGCTCGGCGCCCAGCCGGCCGGGTAGTCGGAGCCCGGGTGGCCGGCGTCCTTGTCGGACAGCAGGACCACCCGCGTCGAGGGCGAGGTCTGCGCCACGAGTGCCCCGACGAGCTCGGGTGCGTCCGGGCGATCCGGTCGGACCACGTACACCGCGTCGACGCCATCGGTCGCCGTCGCCCACCCGGCGGGCTCGTCCCAGGAGAAGGCGACGGGGTGGACGCCGTCGATGCCGACGGTGGACGGATCACCACTGCCGCCGAGCACCTCGACGCCCTGCCGTGCCGCGAGCGACTCCGCCAGCGGAAGCCCCGTCTTGCCTCGGACCCCGGTCACCAGCACCCGAATCACGTCGTCTCCGGTCGATCTCCGCTGCATCGTGAGCTCCTCTGGTTCGCTATCCGGGTGACATGGCGCACGGCCTCGGCCGGTCGAGCGCCGGTCACAACCAGTCGTGTTCGCGGGCGTAACGCGCTGCTTCGTGGCGGGTCCGGGTCTGGGTCTTACGCATGGCGTTGGACAGGTAGTTGCGCACGGTGCCCGGCGCGAGGTGGAGCCGGGTGGCGATGTCGGCCACCGAGTAGCCCTCGCCGGTGACCCGCAGCACATCGATCTCACGGTCGGTCAGGGGGCAGTCCTCGGTGACCGCGAGCGCTGACACATCCGGATCGATCCAGCGTTTCCCCGCGTGCAGGGTGGCGATGACCGAGGTGATGTGGGCCGGCTCGGCGGACTTGCTGACGAAGCCCTGGACGCCGAGGCGTAACGCCTTGCGGAGCACGCCGGGGCGGGCGTGCCGGGTCAGCATGAGGATCACCTGCTCCGGCCGCGCGCGGCGGATCTCGGCGACCGCGTCGAGCCCGTCCATGCCCGGCATCTCCAGGTCGACGACCAGCACGTCGGGCCGTTGCCCCAGGGTGGCCTCGACGGCCGTCCGCCCGTCCTCGGCCTCGGCGAGGACGGTGATGTCGCCCTCCATCGGCAGCAGCGCGGCCAGCGCGGTGCGCAGCAGGACCTCGTCGTCGGCGAGCACGATGGTGGTCATCAGCAGTCCCTCTCCGATGCGGCCGGGGAGGCGTCGACCCGGGCGGGCGGGAAGACCGCGGCTGTCAGGAACCGTCCGTCGGTCAGTTCGACGGTCAGCTCGCCTCCGTCGTCCGCCACCCGTTGCCGCAGCGCGGAGAGCCCTCTGAGCTTCGGCGGGGAGCCGGCGTTCACCCCGTCGTTGACGATGGTGATGCCCGACTCGGTGAGGGTGATCTGCACCCGGACGGCCTGCGCGTGCCGCAGGATGTTCGTGGTCGTCTCGCGCAGCACCTGCCCGAGCAGTTCGCTGACGCGGGCGTCGACCTCGGCCTCCCGGGTCACGCGGACGCGGATACCCGCGGCCTCGAACAGGTTCTTCGCGTTCTCGATCTCCGCGGTGAGGTTGAGCCGCCGTTTGCCGTTGGCGAGGTCCTTGGTCTGCGTGATGGTGTCGCTGACCAACGCGTACGTCTCCCGCAGTTCCTTCTCCGCCCGATCGGTGTCACTGAGCAGCAGCTTCTGGGCCAGCGCGATCTTCAGCTTGACCACGTGCAGGGTGTGGCCCTGGATGTCGTGCAGGTCGCTGGCGAACCGGACGCGTTCCCGGACCACGGCGAGTTCGGCCTCGCGCTCCCGGGTCTGTTCGAGTTCGCGGATGAGGTCGTAGAACCGTTCCCCCAGTACCGTGAGGACGGTCACCACCACGGTGAGGCCCGTCGGGACGAGGACGTAGGCGACCAGGACGCCCGCGATGTCATCGCGCTGCACCAGCAGCCGCGCCGCCCCGACGGCGGCGACGTAGGCGAACAGTGCGGCCATCGCCCGGGGTCGATGCCGTCCTACCTGGCGCATGGCGAGCGAGCCGACGGCGCAGACGCCCCAGTACGCGTTGGGACTGCCGGTCACCAGCACTCCCAATGGCCACACCGCTCCGGCGACGACCACGCAGGGCAGCGCGAACCGGGCCAGGTCGTTGGCCGCCCACCGTTCGAATGCCACCAGGGCCGCCACCGCCCCCGGCGCCAGGACGAGGACGTGCCACCAGGTACGCGCGTCCATGTAGAGCAGAATCACGGCGGCGAAGACCACAGGCGGCAGTGAGGTGACGAGGTTGAGCCGGCGCAGCCTTCTCTGCGTCGAGGCGGTGAAGCGCGGCGCCGATACTGTCACCCTCCCAGTATCCGGCGGCCACCGTTCCCGACCAGTGACATCACGTCACATCCGGTCGTGACACCACGCCACTGACCGTCCGGTCGGCTCCGCGCTGTCATAGGTGCATGTCCACCACACCCGTGATCGACGTCGACCGTCTGAACCTGACCTACGGTGACTTCCACGCCGTCAAGGACCTGTCCTTCCAGGTGCGCCCCGGTGAGCTCTACGCGCTCCTGGGCACCAACGGGGCCGGCAAGACCTCGACCCTGGAGGTCGTCGAGGGACACCGGAGACAGACCTCCGGCACCGTACGTGTCTTCGGGCACCGCCCCGGCGATCGCCGAGCGGTCCGTCCCCGGATGGGCGTCATGCTCCAGGAGAGCGGTTTCTCCCCGGACCTCACGGTTCGTGAGTCCGTCGGCCTGATCGGTCGGCTCAGCGGACGCACCGACGACGTCGACCGGGTGCTCGACCTGGTCGACCTCACCGACCGGGCCGGCCGGCGGGTGGCACAGCTCTCCGGCGGCGAGAAGCGGCGGCTGGACTTCGCCACCGCCGCCTACGGCACCCCGGAGCTGATCGTCCTGGACGAGCCGACCACCGGCCTGGACATCTCCTCCCGCGACGCCGTCTGGACGACTGTGGACCGGCTACGCGAGAACGGCGCCACCGTCGTGCTCACCACGCACTACCTGGAGGAGGCACAGCAGCGCGCCGACCGCATCGGGCTCATGCACCAGGGCACCCTGCACCGCGAGGGCACCGTCTCCGAGCTGACCCGAAGCCTGCCGGCCGTCATCCACTTCTCGCTGTCGGCGGCGGTGCCGACGCTGCCGCTGCCGGCCGTGACCGACGGCGCCGGGAAGGTCCGGGTCGAGACCTTCACCCTGCAGAAGGACCTGCACGTCCTGCTCCGGTGGGCCCAGGACCACGCCGTCGAGCTGCAGGGCCTGGAGGCCGGGCCGACCCGCCTCGACGACGTCTTCCGCGCCCTCGACAACTGACCCGCCAGCCCGACAGGAGCACCACCGTGTTGTCCATCGCCGCCAGCGAAATGGCCCAGATCCTCCGCAACCGGCTGGTACTGGTCACCAGCCTCATCATCCCGGTCGCCGTCTCCGTCCTCTTCGTCCGCCAGCACGAGACGTTCGCCGCCATCGGCAGCCTCGGCTACATCGCGGCGATCGTCCTGTTCACCGTCGCCGCTTTCGGGCTCTACGCCACCGCCGTCACCACTCTGGCCTCCCGGCGCCAGAACCTGTTCCTCAAACGACTGCGCTCCACCGCCGTCGCCGACTCCACCATCCTGGCCGGCCTGCTGCTGCCGCCCACCACGATCGCGGTGGTGCAGGTGGCCGCGATCCTGACCGCGCTGGCCGTCGTCGCCGGCGGGCCGGCCAACGCCGCCCTGCTCGTGCTCGCGGTCCTCGCGACCCTGGCGATGATGATCGGCCTGGCCCTGGCCACCGCCGGCCTGACCAACTCTCCCGAACACGCCCAGGTCACCACCCTGCCCGTTACCCTCGGCGTGATCGCCGTGGTTACCTGGGTGGGCATCAGCGGCACCGCGGACCTCGCCTGGCTCAAACGGCTGCTGCCCGGCGGCGCCGCCACCGAACTGACCAGAAACGCCTGGAACGGCGGCGTGGCCGTGGCCGACTCCCTGCTCCTGCTCGGGCCCACCCTGGGCTGGGTCGCCGTCGCGGTCATCCTCGCCACCCGACTCTTCCGCTGGGAGCCCCGCCGATGACCACCACCCCCTCGGAGCGCCCGGACCCTCCGACCCTGGTGGAGGATCTTCTCCTGCTGCTGTTCCAGCCCGCGTCCGGGACCGTCGCGGGTGAGAACACGCTCTTCTACGTCCTCGGCGGCGCCGTCCTCGCCGACCTCGCCCTCGGTGACCACCTGACCACGGCGGCCAAGGGCCGGATCAGCGTGGTCGGTAGTCCACCGCCGGACGGTCTCCTTCGTCCGGCGTGGGACCACCTCGCGGAGAAACCGAGGGGGGTGCAGACGGCACTCGCGGCGATCGGCCCCACCCTGCGCGAGCCGGGGTTGCAGCGGCTCGTCGCGCGAGGGGACATCGACCGGCAGCCGCGCAAGGTGCTCGGCCTGTTCCGGTCCACGGCCCTGCGGGAAGGACGGACCGAACGCCGGGCGCGGCTCCTCGCCGACGTCCGGCAGGCGCTCGTCGACGGTGTGCAGCCGACGGCCCGGGTCGCCGCGCTCGCGGCCCTGCTCTCGGCGAGCGGAACCCTCCCGCAGTTCCACCGCGAGATCCCCTGGACCTCGTCGGTGATCGCGCGGGCGAAGGAACTCGAACGCGGCGACTGGGGCGCCGACGCGACGGCGCAGGCCGTGACCCGCACCGTGACGGCAACTGTCGTCAACAGCGCCATCGTCGCCATCACGGTGCTTCCGCGAAGCTAGTTACGAGAGGGAGACCAGATGACCGTGGAACTCATACACCCGGACAGACTGCTCAGCAGACCGACTACTCGCCGGTCGCCGTCACGACCGGATCTCGGCTGGTTCTGCTGGCCGGGCAGGCCGGCGTAACCCCGGACTTCAGGCCCGCCGCATCGGATCTGGCCGGTCAGACCCACGCCGCGTTGCGCAACATCATCATCGGTGTCAGAGGCGCGGGCGGGGACATCGGTGACCTTGCCCGACCGACCTTCTACGTCGTGGACTGGGCCCCGGAGAAGTGGGACGAGTTGCTCGCCGGCATCGTGCGGGCGCAACAGGACGAGGGTCTGCCCGCGCCGACTCCGCCCGTCACCGTCGTCGGCGTGCAGGCTCCCTTCACGCCCGGGCTCGTCGTGGAGATCGAAGCGACACGGTCCTCGGCTGAGTGCCGCGTCCGCGTCAGGTGATCCGGCTCGCGGCGGATAGGGGCCGGACCACCTGGGTAGCTCTACGGAATGGTGTGGAAGAACCCGGCTGACCTGCTACGTCTGCTCGTCGTTGCGCTGCTCGTCTATCCGGCCCTGGTGGTGATCCTGCGGGTGTCCGGGAAGCGGACGCTGTCCAAGCTCAACGCTTTCGACTTCGTGGTCACCGTGGCGCTGGGTTCGACGCTGGCGACGATCCTGCTGTCCCGGGACGTCTCCCTGGTCGAGGGGATCCTCGCGCTGGCGCTGCTGGTCGGCCTGCAGTACGGAGCCGCGCTGCTCGCGGTCCGGTGGCCGTCGTCGCAGCGGCTGCTCAAGGCACGCCCGACCCTGCTGCTGCGGGACGGGCGGCTCCGGTACGAGGCCATGCGCAGCGTGCGGGTGGCGGAGAGCGAGATCCGGCAGGCCGCGCGTAGCCAGGGCACCGGCGATCTGGGTGAGCTCGCGGCGGTGGTGCTGGAGACCGACGGCAGCCTCAGCGTCATCACCCGTGGCCGGCTGGGCGACGGCAGCAGTCTCGCGGACGTGCCCGACGCGATGGCGCGGCCGGACGGGTGACCGGGCGGCAGCCGGGCGCGGCGCCCGGTCGGCGGGTGCGACGGCGAAGCCGGGATCCGCCCCCGCCCGATGCCCGAGACTGGCCGGGTGAGCAGGCCACCACGTCTCCGCCGGTCCCGGTGGCTGGTGCCGGCTGCCCGGGTAGCCGGGATGTTCTACGACCTGATCTTCGTCTTCGCCTTCCTCAACGTCACCGGGCTCGTGGCCCGCGAGCTGGCGGGCGCGGCGGTGTTCGCCGCGTCCTACCTGATCGTGCGGGCCACCGCACCAGACGCTCCACCCTCGTCACCGCCGTGCTGACGGTGCCCGGCACCCAGGTCGTGCCGCTGGCCGCCCTGGCGATGCTCGTCGCGGCCTGCGGCGCGCTCGCGGTGTTCCAGCGGATGACCGGTGACCGCAGGCGGATCAAGGCGGTGTCGCGCCGAGAGGAGCACGCCACCGAGGAGGCCGTCAGCGCGTGGCGGAACCAGCATCTGTGAGGCGGTCCCGCCGCGAGCGGCGGTCCCCGGACCTGCGCGCGGGTAGGCTGCGGCAGGGTGAACGACGATCCGGGCCGGCGACGCCGCGAGGAGGACGCCCGCCTGAACGGCCTCGCCCGCCGGCTGGACAAGCCGATGGGCGTCCTCGGGCTGATCTTCCTGCTGCTCGTCCTGGCCCAGGCGATCGTCCACGAGAGGCCGCTCAGCACCGTGCTCACCGTCACGAGCTGGATCCTGTGGGCGGTCTTCGTCGCCGAGTTCACGCTTCGCGCCTGGCTCGCCCGTCACCGCGCCGGCGAGTTCTGGAAACGCAACTGGTGGCAGCTGATCTTCCTGGCGGTGCCGTTCCTGCGGTTCCTGCGCGCGGCGAGCGCATTACGGGCGGCCCGGGGCGGCGGCGTCGTCGCGGCTGCGATCCGCGGATCCCGCTCCGCCGGCCGGCTGCTCACCGACCGGCTGGCCTGGCTCGCCGTCGTGACCCTCGCCGTGATCCTCGCAGCCGGGCAACTGCTCGTGGTCACCGGCTCCTACCGCAGCCTCCCCCGGGCCCTGCACGACGCCGCACTCACCACCATCACCGGCGAGCCGCTGCGCGTGGACGACACATTCGCCCAGATCCTGGAACTGGTTTTGGCCGCGTACTCGGTGGCGGTGTTCGGCACACTGGCCGGCGCGCTCGGCGCGTTCTTCCTCAGCCGGGAACGCGCCCAGGACGAACGTCGCCAACCAGATGAGTGAGCGCCGGAGTCGGCCGGGTAGCGGACCGGGAACGCGACGCGGAGTGGCCGACGTGGCTTGTCGCTTTTCCCTGCAACGAACAGGGAGAACAACCAGGATGAGGGCGTCGTCCGTCCCGACCAGCCACGGCGGGCACCGATGCGGTCTGTCCCTGGGGTCCAAGGTGGTGCAGAACATGGCGCCGCTGAAGGGCTTCGACGGGTACGTCGTCGGTTTTCACCCGGCGAAGGAGGATCCGTCGATGCAGATGGAGGCGCACCACTACTGCCGGCAGGTGAACGACGACTTCCTGCAGTGCGTGCTGTTCGACGGCAACACCGACGAGGCCAACCTGATCGGCGTGGAGTACATCGTCTCGGAACGCCTTCACGACACGCTGCCCGAGACGGCCGAGCGGGCGCTGATGGCGATGCTCATGAACAGCTACGGCAAGACCTGGCACACCTGGCACACCGGCCGCCTCGACACCGGCCCCGGCGACACCCTGCCCCTGGGCGACCCGATGCTGATGTGGTCGTTCAACCGCGACGGCCAGTGCGACCCCGCCCTCGAACAGCATCGCAACCAAGCCACGGACGTCGACCGGGCTCGGAAGCGCGACGCCCGTTCCGGCCTGGTCGACCGGGCACACCCCCAGGACGGGGTCGCCCTGCTCGACGACGCGTTCCCCGGCAGCACACCGATTCTCGGCGTGGTCGACCGGCAGACCGGCCGGTAGCCGTCAGAACCCGAGGACGCTCGGCCCGCATCGAGGGCGCATGATCGCCGACGCCCCGCCCGGCCCCATCCTCTGCCCGCAGCCCGCCGACGGCGAAGGGGCCCGGGATCTGCCGGTACTCATCGACGGCCCGCAACGGGTCGGCGGACGGGCCGACGCGATGTGACCGGCGGCTGTCCGGCCTGTCAGTCAGGCCGGCTCCGGCCCAGCGCGTCGACCCCTCCCCAGCGTCCCGGGATGTCGAGGACCTCGATGCGGCCGAGTCCGGGGGGCACGTCGGGATCGATGACGAGGTGGTCGTCGTGGGGCTGCAGGCCGAGCATGACGCGGAGCAGGAGCAGCGGCGTGCCGGCCGACCATGCCTGGGGACTGCACGCCGTGGGGTACTCCACCGGGTAGTTGGTGAGGTCACGGTGGTAGCCGGCGAAGGCCTCGGGCAAGCGGCCCTGGAAGTGCCGGGCCGCCTCGAGCATGCCCGCGCAGATGCGCCCGGCCTCCTCGCGCATGCCGTAGCGCCAGAGGCCCCAGGCGATGATGGAGTTGTCGAACGGCCAGACGGTGCCGACGTGGTAGCCGAGGGGGTTGTAGCGGGCCTGGCCGGAGGCCAGTGTGCGCACCCCCCAGCCGGTGAACATGTCCGGGCCGAGCAGATGGTCGCCGACGGTCCTGGCCCGGTCGTCGTCCACGATGCCGCTCCACAGCAGGTGACCGATGTTGGACGACAGGGCGTCCACCTGGTTGCCGTCGGCATCCAGCGCGAGGGCGTAATAGCCGCCGTCGGCGACCCAGAAGTCGCGGTTGAACCGTTGTTTCAGGTCGGCGGCCTCGCGCTCGAGCCGCTCGGCGTAGGCGTGGTCGTGCCACACCGTGCGGGCCAGCCGGGCAGTTCGGACCTTGGCGTCGTAGGCGTAGCCCTGTAGCTCGCAGGTGGCGCGGGGAAAGCCGGGAAGCCGGCCGTCACGATAGGCGATCGCGTCCGGTGAGTCCTTCCAGCACTGGTTGGGCAGCCCGGTCTCCGGGTTGCGGGTCTGGTAGTAGATGTAGCCGGTACCGCGGCTGTTGCCGTAGGTGTCGATCCAGTCGATGGCGGCCCGGGCCTCGGGTTCGAGGCGCCGGACGAGGTTCTGGTCGCCGGTCCAGCGCTCGTACTCGTCGAGCAGGATCAGGAACAGCGGGGTCGAGTCGGCCGAGCCGTAGTAGGGCGAGTGGGGCTGCTCCTCGAAACCGGCCAGTTCGCCGTAGCGCAACTCGTGCAGGATCTTCCCGGGTTCCTCGTCGCGGAAGTCGTCGAGCCGGCTGCCCTGTATGCCGGCCAGGACCGCGATGGTCGGCGGCAGGATACGCGGCAGGAACGGCAGCGCCTGCAGGCCGGTAAAGATGCTGTCCCGGCCGAACAACGTCATGAACCACGGCAGTCCGGCGGCGATGAGCTGGCTGCCGAAGGTGATCGACTCGTAGCGCAGGGCCCCGAGGTCACGCACACTGCACTGGTACGCCGTGGCCAGCGGCTCGTAGTCGCAGATCAACCGCGGGACGGCCGCGACGAAGCTGCGGCGCTCGGCGCGGATCTGGTCGACCGTCCGGTTGAGGCCGATCGGCAGCGACTCCCGGAAGTCCCGCCCGTCGGCCCCGACGACCAGAGCCTGCGCCACCAGCTTCGTCCGCCACTCGGCGTGTTGCTCCACCCGGATGTGGAACGTCATACCCTGCTCGTCCACGGCACCCGGGACACTGCTGGTCACGCGGACCTCGCGGTGGAACCGTTCACGCCGGTAGCTCAGCAGCAAGTCGGCGCCCTCGACCCGGACGGTCGCGCCGCCCGGCTTGCGCTGCGCGTTCTTGATCTCGAACAGGTCGGCGAAGTCGGTGCCTATGTCGATCCGCAGCGTCAGTTCGACGGTCGAGGTGGTGTGGTTGAGCACGGTCAGCGTCTCCTCGAAGCTGCCGTTGATGGCCCGGTAGCGCAGGACGGAGATCTTCGCGTCGATGTAGTGGCTGGGCGCACCCGGCACGAGGAAGTACGTGGTGTCGTACGACGTCTCCTCGTCCACCGACAGCGCGTTCAGTCGCTCCCCGTCCAGCGTCAGCACCCAGGTGGACAGGAATCGCGTGTCGAAGGAGAAGAGCCCGGTCGGGTAGTCCAGCGACGGCTCGATGTCACCGCGCCGGTCGGACACCAGGAACGTGTTGCCGTCCAGGATGCTGATCAATTCCTTCACGCCGGCGTCTCCGGTTCCACCGCATCCACGGTCCGAGGGTCACGCGCGTGCGGCGACGGCGGGAAGAACCGCCGGAACGCCAGGAACAGGGTCACGTCGCCGCTCAACGTGGCGTCGTTGCGCAGCAACGCGGCCACCGGCTGGGACTCACCCGTCACCAGCTTCTCGAACAGCTCGGCGTCACTGCGCCAGACCGTGTCCGCGTCGGCGTAGCCGGGGGCGGCGAGCGGCTTGCCCGCCTTCATCGTCACCACCCAGTGTTCGGTGTGCTCCCCGGTGTAGAGATCGACCCGGAGCACCCCGTCGACCGGGCTGCGCAAACCCTGCGGCGTCCTCGCCTGCAGCGTGCTGAAGAACTGCTCGACGAGCGCGTCCATGCCGCCACCCTAAGGGGTTTCGCACCCTATTGCCGGGAATGTCAGGATCAGGCGTCCGACAACCTCGCGCGGGCAACGGGTACGGCAGCGGTGTGCGTTCAGTACACCCAGACCCGGGTCTTCTTCGGCAGCACGTCCTGCGCCCACAGCCAGTCCATCGCCGGCAGCGTCACCCGCACACACCCGTGCGACGCCGGATACGGCGGGACACTGGTGTAGCCGTGGATCGCGATCCCCTGCTCCTGGAAGTACTTCGGCCGGTACAGCCGGCCGAGCGGGCCGTCGCGCCAGCCGTCGACCTGCCAGTCGATGGTCCACCTGCCGCGCGGGGTGTCCGCCAGGTAGGTCTCCCCCTGGTGGGTGTAACGCTCGAACGTGCCGGTCGAGGTGTTGAAGATCCGACTCACCTCGCCGTCGTC
This sequence comes from Micromonospora sp. WMMB482, assembly GCF_019038635.1. Lineage (NCBI taxonomy): Bacteria > Bacillati > Actinomycetota > Actinomycetes > Micromonosporales > Micromonosporaceae > Micromonospora > Micromonospora sp. WMMB482. The sequence goes on from NZ_JAHOPD010000020.1 coordinate 6,296,463, forward strand.
GACGATCATCAGCAGTTGCCGGTCCAGGTCCACCTCGGCGAGGTGGCCGCCGGTGCTGCGGGCGTCCGGGCGCCTCCCGTCGTCGAGCGCGGCCCGGGTCTTCGCGCCGACGATCCCGTCGGGGCGCAGGCCGGCCGCCTTCTGGAGCGCGTACACCGCCTGCTCGGTGAGCAGGCCGAAGGTGCCGTCGGTTTCGCCGACCCAATATCCGAGCCGGTCCAGCCGCTTCTGCAGCGCCTGAACCCGGTCGCCGGTGTCGCCGCGTCGCAGGGCGTCCCGTACGTCGGCGTCGGCGGTGCTCGGCGGCGACGGGGTCGCCGAGGGCGCCGCCGTGGTCGGCGCGGGCGTGGACGCCTCGCCGGTCGTCGGAGCCGCCGGCGTTCCCGGCGGCGAGGCCGAGGGCACCGTGTGACTCGGGCCGGGTGAGGTCGGCTCCGGTTCCCGGCCGTCGGCGCAGCCGGCCGCGAGCACCAGCAGGGCGGCGCAGGTGACGGATGCCGTGATGTGTCGGCTCTTCATGATCAGCGTGCCGGAGTCCCGGCCCACCCCCTTCGTGCGTCCGTTCGAGGTCTCCCTTCAGGTAAACAGACCCGTCGGCAGGCATGCAAAAGGCACGCGCAGGGGACTACTGCGGGATGAGCAGCGCTCCGCGTACCCTCCGGTCCCGCCTGGCGGCGGTGTGGTCGGGATTCTGGCTGGTGCCGGCGGCGTTCGCCGCCGGGGCCGTGCTGCTGGCCCTCGGCCTGTCGGTGGCCGAGCTGCGACTGGGCCTGCCGACCGGCGGGATCCTGCCCAGCAGCGTGGCCGGCGCACGGTCGCTGCTGTCGTCGATCATCACCGCGATGATCTCGTTCACCGCGCTGGTCTTCTCCATCACCGTGGTGGCCGTACAACTCGCCAGCAGCCAGTACTCGCCCCGGGTGCTGCGGACCTTCCTGCAGGACCGGATCACCCAGGTCGCGCTGGGCACCTTCCTGGCGACCGCGCTGTTCGCCATGGTGGTGCTGGCGGCGCTGCCGGCCGACGTCGACGCCGACGCCCGGCTGCCCGATCTGTCGCTCGCCGTGACGATGACGCTCGTGTTCGCCAGCAGCGGGCTGTTCGTCTACTACCTGCACCACGTCACCACGGTCATGCGGGTCTCGCACATCATCGCGGCGGTCGGCGCCCAGTCCCGCCGCGTGATCGAGGAGCAGTATCCGGTCGGCCCGGCCGCCGCGCCCGTCACGCCGCTGCCACCGCCGGTGCAGGTGATCACCGCGGTGCAGCCCGGCATGGTCGAGCACGTCGACCTCGACCGGCTCGCCGCGCTGGCCCGCGAACACGACTGCGCCCTGTCGGTCCTGCCCGCGCCGGGCGACTTCGTGGTGGCCGGGCAGCCGCTGATCGCGGTCCATCCGCTGTCCGGCGGTCCCTTCCCTGCGGCCGTGCCGGAGGCGCGGGCGTGCGTCGCGGTGAGCCTCGGCGTCGAACGGACCCTGGGCCAGGACGTCGGGTTCGGGTTCCGCCAGCTGACCGACATCGCCGAGCGGGCCCTGTCACCCGGGATCAACGACACCACCACCGCGGTCCGCAGCGTCCAGGAGATGCACGACCTGCTGCGCCGCCTGGCCGGCCGGCCCGGTCACCGCATGCTCGTCGACGATCCCGACGGCACACCACGCGTACGGGCGCGGACGCAGGACTTCGACGGCTTCCTCGCGGTCGCGGTCGACGACGTCCGGCGGGCGGGACGTGACCAGCCGCGGATCACCCGCCTCCTGGACGACGTACTGGCCGACCTGCGTTCCGTGGCGTTGCCGGAACATCTGCCCGACATCACCCGCAGGACCGTGCACCGGGAAGCATGAGTCGCCGAAACCGGGGAAGGCGGCGGGCACGAGTCCGCGCCGCACGGCGTACTCACCCGGAGGGAGTGCCATGACCGCGTCCAGCGAGCCCGCCCGAGGAACAGGCGCGTCGACCCGCGCCGGCCGAACCGGTACGGCGGCCAAGACCAGCACAGCCGCCGCTCTCGCGCTCGTGTTCGGCGTGGCCGCCCTGTTCAGCGTGCTCACCGCCATCCTCGCCTGGATCGGCGTGGTGCTCGCCATCGTCGGCATCGTCCTGGGCATCGCAGGGCTCAAGATGGCCGCCCGACCGGGGGTGACCGGCCGGGGCGTGGCAATCGGTGGCCTCGTGCTCAGTGTGATCGCCCTGCTGCTCGGACTGGCGCTCGGTGCGGGCATCACCACGTTCCTCAACAACGAAAGCGCGGTGGACCGACTCCAGCAGCAGGTCGACGACCTGCGCGACCGACTCGACAGCTGACGGTCATTTCCACACGGTCACGTCCCCGGCGACGAGCGCCCGGCCGCCCTCGAAATCCCGATAGGGGCCGGAGGGCCCGAGCTCATAGCGGCCGGACAGGTCACGGTACGAGAAGTCGACGACCGTGCCGACCACGGTCACCAACTGCGGCGGTTCCGGGATGTCCGGACCGGCGGACAGCACCAGCAGCGTCCCGTCGGTGAAGTCGACGTCGCGCACCACGAAGGCGGTGCCGGTGATGACGCGGTCGACAGTGGCGGTCACGGTCAGACGCGAGCCCGCCTCGGCGCGCGCGACAGTGCCCAGCCGGACGGTGGAGGTCGGCTCCGGGGACGGCTGGGGGTCACGCGGCTGACGGGCGCAGCCGGCGACGAGCATCGTCGCTGCCGAGAGTGCTGCCAGCGCCCGGCGCGTGTCCACCCGCGGGCGTTCCCTCCCTCGCCGCGGCCGGCTGCGGCTCACTTCCCGGCCCACGGGAACGTGGGTTGCAGAACGGCCTCCTCCAGTGCCAGGGTCCGCCACCGGCTCACCTCCTGATACTCCGGGTCGGCGACCATCCGGCTGAACGCCGTCCGGCTCGGATAGCGCACCAGCAGCACCGCGTCCCACTGCTGCCCCTCCTCCGCCACCAGGGCCGGTCCACCTTCACCGGCGTAGAGCACCTTGCCGCCGTAGCGAGGCAGGAACGTCTCCCGTAGGGCGGCGCCGTACCGCGCGTAGGACTCCCGTCCCCCTTCGGCAAAACGCAGCAGGTTGAGCATGACCACCGGACCGTCGGGGTCGGTGGCGAGAAACGCCTTCAGGTCCTCACCGATGGGATCGACTGCCATGACCTGTTTCTCCTGTCGTCCTCGCCTGCCGGCGTCACGCCACGTACACCCTGACGTTGACATCGTGCACCCCGGAGACGGCCCACGCGAGTGCGCGTGCACGGGCCAGCGCCTCGGCCGAGCCGACCCGGCCCTCCAGGATGACGACCCGGTTCTGCGCCTCGACACAGATGCGCTCGTGGCGCAGCAGCGGGTCACGACTCATCTGCTCGACGACGTGGCACGCCAACCGAATGTCGTCAGTGACCGGGCCCTCGTGAAACAGCGGCGGCAGCCCTTCCGGAAAGAACCACGGGTGGGTCATGGCGGGTCTCCTCACATCGCGATCGGGTTCTTCAGGCCGTACCCCGATGGTTCGACCGGAAATACGACAAACCCGTGACGATCTGCACCCGCCTGTGCGACAGTTCGCCGCCTCGATCGATCGCCGCTCCGTTCCGCGCCGGCCGCGGTTTCTCCTGCTGGCCCCGGGCAGGGGACGACATGCTGCCGCGCCGGTCCGTCGGCGGGATCCCCTCGCCGGAGGTACCAGGCGCCGGCAGACAGCCCGCGCGACACTAACGCTTTTGACTATGGTTTGCACTGGCGATCCACCCGGCGCCCCGACCCTCGTCGCCTCTGGCACGGGCCGGCCGACGTGCGTCCGCAGGTGGGCGCCGCGCCGGCCGGGTCCGCCTCACCTGAGGTACCCCCTACCTCGCGGACGGCTTCACGATAATGAGTTCCGCTTCGATTGTCATCGGGAGCGGCCCCCCGGATACCCGCACCCCTGGCGACCTGAATCGGATCGCCTGTCACCGCTGGCGAGACAGCGTCCGGCCGCCGTCGCTGCCGCCCGGAGCGGCCCGCGCCGAGCGGGGTCCAGTGAGGACTGTTGACGAGCCGTACGACTACGTGGTGTGCTCCTTCCGTAACCCTAATGGTAGCGATGGTCGTTTCAGGTTCCTAGGAGGATCATGTCTCTCACCGTCCCACCTGCCCTGCTCGAAGCCGCCGAGGCGGGCCCCGTGGACGACGACGCCTTCGTCGCCTGTGTCCGCGACTCCCTCCCGTACGCCTGGGCCACCGTCACCCGGGTGGTCGCGGATCTACAGTCCTCCACCGGTGACTTCGCCGACAACGTCGTGCCGCCGCCGACCGAGGCGGAGCGGGGCCAGCTCTTGCGGGCGTTGGCCAGCGATGCGATCCGCTCAGGTCTGGAGCGCCATTTCGGGGTGAAGCTGGCATTTCAGAACTGTCACCGGGTGGCCGCGTTCCGGTTGAGCGCCGTCGACACCGACGTCTACCGCAGGTTCGTCTCGACCCGAGGGCAGCTTCTCAACCAGTCACCAGAGCTGCGTGACTGCTGACCACCACGCTGTCGGATCGCCCGGCGGGCAGGTCCAGGCACATCTGTTCCTGCTCGCCGGGCACCGGGCCGGCGGCAGCCACGCCGAGGCCCTGGCGGACGCGCACCGATTCGGACTGGCGGCGGAGGACGCCGGCTACGCCGGCGTCTGGATCGCCGAGCACCACTTCATCTCCTACGGGGTGTGCCCCTCGGCGACGGCCTTCGCCGCGCACCTGCTCGGGGCGACCCGCCGGATCGTCGTCGGCACCGCCGCGTGCGTGCTGTCGGTACGGCATCCAGTGGGCCTGGCCGAGGAGGCGGTACTACTCGACGAGTTGTCCGGCGGGCGCTTCCGTCTCGGCATCGCGCGTGGCGGCCCGTGGGTTGACGTCGAGGTCTTCGGCACCGGCGAGGATCGCTACTCGCACGGTATGGCCGATGCGGTGGAGATCCTGCTCAGGTGGCTGTCCGGGGCGGCAACGGTCGCCGGCAACCCACGTTTTCCGTTCCGGCCGGTGCAGGTGGTGCCCCGGCCGCGACGGCCGGTTCCGACCTGGGTGGCGGCGACGTCCCCGGCGACCGTCGACCTCGCCGCCCGTCACGGTCTGCCGTTACTCCTGGGCCTGCACGCCGATCTCGACGAGAAGCGGTCGCTGCTCGCTCGCTACGGACGGATCGCGGCTGAGCACGGTCACGACAGTTCGCAGGTGCCGCACGGCAGTGTCCACCTGGCCCATGTCGACGACACCGACGTGGCGGCGGCCCGCGCCGTACGCGATGAGCTTCCCGGGTTGTTGGCCGGCACCCGGGAGTACGTCCGTCTCGACGGCGGCCGAGCCGGTCCGCCCGACATCGACGCGTATGTTCGTCGCCTGGTTGCCGTGCACCCGGTCGGCTCACCGGACCGATGCCGGGCGGCAGTGGCGGCCGCCGCCGCGCTTCCGGGCGTACGCCACCTGCTGTTCCTCGTCGAGGCGACCGGCGATCGGACAACCACGCTGCGCACCATCGACCGGTTCAGCAGTGAAGTGCTGCACAGCCGGTAGAAGCGGGCCGATCTCGGCGGTGAGCGGCTCCACCACGGTACGGTTCAGGCGGCGCAGGTGCTGCAGGTGCCGAAGATCTCCATGGTGTGGCCGACGTCGGTGAAGCCGTGCTGGCTGGCGACCTGGTCCGCCCACCGCTCCACGGCCGGCCCGGCGACCTCGACCGTCCGACCGCACTCGCGGCACACCAGATGGTGATGGTGGCGGCTCTGGCTGCACCGCCGGTACAGCTGCTCTCCGCCCGGCAGCTTCGTGGAGTCGAGTTCACCGGCGTCGACCAGCAGTTGCAGCGTCCGGTAGACGGTGGTCAAGCCCACCCGCGCCTGGCGATCCAGCAGCATCTGGTGCAGCTGTTGCGCGCTGTGGAAGCCCTCGACTTCGCGCAGCAGCGCCAGCACCTCGGCGCGTTGGCGGGTGTTACGGGTCATGCCGGTCGTTGCCTCGCTCACCGTTTGCCGTCTCCGTTCCGATCCGTGGCCGGCCCGCTGCGGCTGTTCGACGGCGCGCTCTCACGCCTCGCTGCGGGCATTTCGACATCCGCACCCATTATGCATTACGCATATGTGCAATAGTCTTGCTGACCGTCTCGGTGCTGCACTGATGCCCGCCGAGACCGAAACGCGGTCTGGGCTGGCATCGCGCCCACCTGCCACGCCTTGACCCAAGCCTCGGTGTGACGCCGAGCCGCAGGTTGGTCACGGCCTGGTCACAACGTCTCGTGCACTTGGTGACAATGGCTTTCGATGAGCGGAGGATCCCCTTCAGTCGCGCCCGTCACCGGGCGCTCGCTCTGGGAGGAATCCGCCCGTGAGACATCCATCCCCGTGGGGCAGGCGGGGCTTCGCCGCCCTGCTCGCCTCCACCGTCGCCACCAGCGCGGTCGCGCTGACCGGCGCGCACCCGGCAGCGGCCGAGCCGGCAGCACCCGCGCCGGAGGCACCGAAGGAAGCGCCGGCCGAGGCCCTGGGCAGCCACGACGCCGGGCTGCTCGCCGACGCCCGGGCACAGCGCAAGCCGGCGGTGACAGTCATCGTCGCCACCGACAAGGGCAAGGCCGGCCAGGTCACCGCTGAGATCCGCAAGCTCGGCGGCACGGTCACCCACCGGGTCGACCAGGTCGGTTACGTGCTGGCTCAGGTTCCGACGGACAAGGTCGTCAAGGCCGCCAAGCTACCCGGCGTCTCGGCGCTGGACCTGAACGAGTCGATCACGCTGCCGGATCCCCGCGCCGAGTCCCTGCCCGGCCGGCGGGCTGCCGCGCAGGCCGCTCCGTCAGGCCCGGGAGCGTCGACACCGGCGGACAACCCCTACATGCCGACCGGGGAGACCGGCGCGGTGGCGTTCAAGAAGGCCCACCCGACGTGGGACGGCCGCGGCATCACCATCGGCATCATGGACTCCGGCGTCGACCTGGACAATCCCGCTCTGCAGACCACCTCGACGGGTGAGCGGAAGATCGTCGACTGGGTGACCGCCACCGACCCGTTGCTGGAGGGCGACCTGACCTGGCGGGCCATGCGCACGCAGGTCACCGGCCCGTCGTTCACCGCGGCCGGGCGCCAGTGGACCGCGCCGGCGGGCACCTGGCTGTTCAACGTCTTCAACGAGAAGATCACCGAGGGCAGCGAACCGGGTGGCGACGTCAACCGTGACGGTGACACCTCCGACAGCTTCGGGATCCTCTACGATCCGGCCAGCCACGACATCCGGGTGGACTCCGACCAGGACGGTGACTTCACCGACAACCCGGTGATGCGCCCCTACAAGGAGCGCTTCGACGTCGGGCACTTCGGCACCGACGATCCCGCCACCGCCGTGCGCGAGCAGATGCCGTTCGTGGTCGAGTACCGCGAGGACGTCGACCTCGGACCGGCGGGCCTGCCCGGTCAGACCGCGGACTTCGTCAACATCGGCATCGTCGAGGACGCGCACGGCTCGCACGTCGCGGGCATCACCGCGGCCAACGACATGCTCGGCAACACCCGCTTCGACGGCGCCGCACCGGGCGCGAAGCTGGTCTCCTCCCGGGCCTGTACCTGGGGCGGGGGCTGCACCGCGGCGGCGCTGACCACCGGCATGGTGGACCTCGTGGTCAACCGCAAGGTGGACGTGGTGAACATGTCCATCGGTGGCCTGCCGGCGCTCAACGACGCCAACAACGCCCGCGCCGAGCTGTACGACCGGCTGATCAACGACTACGGCGTGCAGATGTTCATCTCCGCCGGCAACTCCGGCCCGGGCGTCAACACCGTGGGTGACCCGTCCGTCGCCGACAACGTGGTCAGCGTCGCCTCCAGCATCAGCCGGGAGACCTGGCTGGCGAACTACGGCTCGGTCACCCGCCGGCCGTACCAGCTGCACCCGTTCTCCTCGCGCGGGCCGCGTGAGGACGGCGGCTTCAAGCCGACCATCAGCGCGCCCGGCTCGGCGATCTCCACCATCCCGCTGTGGCAGGCCGGCTCGCCGACTGCCGAGGCCGGCTACTCGCTGCCGCCGGGCTACGCCATGTTCAACGGCACCTCGATGGCCTCCCCGCAGGCCACCGGCGGCGCCGCGCTGCTGCTGTCCGCAGCCAGGGCGACCGACATCGGGGTCACCCCGGCGGCGTTGCGCCGGGCCCTGGTCAGCTCGGCCTCGTGGATCAAGGGCGAGCCGGCGTACGCGCAGGGCAACGGCCTGCTCGACGTACCGGGTGCCTGGAAGCTGCTGGCCAAGCCCGTCACCCCGCGCGGCTACACCGCGAGCGCACCGGTGTGCACGCCGATCTCCGACTTCCTCGCCACCCCCGGCCGGGGTACCGGCATCTACAACCGCTGCGCCCCCGGGCAGGGCGGACAGAAGGTCGGCCAGGCGCGCACCTACCAGGTCAAGGTCACCCGCACCAGCGGTCCGGCCGGCGTGATCCGCCACAAGCTGCAGTGGCGGGGCAACGACGGGACGTTCCGCGCCCCGAGGTCGGTGGACCTGCCGCTGAACAAGGCCGTCTCCATCCCGGTGACCGCCACCCCGCAGGCCGGCGCCCACGGAGCCATCCTGCGCATCGACGACCCGAAGACCAAGGTGGTCGACTTCGAGGTCCTGAACACCGTCGTCGCCGCCGAGCGGCCCACCAAGCCGGCGTACGCGTTCTCCGGCTCGGGCAGCGTGGACCGCAACTCGACCACCAGCTTCTTCGTTTCGGTCCCCGAGGGTGCGGCCGCACTGCAGGTGAACCTGTCCGGTATCGCCACCGGCTCCCAGACCCGGTTCATCGCCGTCAACCCCTGGGGCGTGCCGGTGGAGAGCACCGCCAGCACCGCCTGCTACACCAACTATTCCGACGCGGCGGTGTGCAAGCCGCAGGAGCGGGACTACGCCAACCCGATGCCCGGCATCTGGGAGATCGAGGTGGAGGCTCGGCGTACCTCGCCGTCGCTGAACAACCCGTTCCAGCTCACCGCGCGGGTGCAGGGCGTCAAGGTGGAGCCGGCCGTGGTGACGCTGCCCAGCGTGACCGCCGGTGAGTCCACTCCGGTCACCTGGACTGTCACCAACCTGTTCGGCCCGGTGGTGATCACCGGTCAGGGCGGTCCGTTGGGCAGCTCGGCCTCCTCCCGGGACAGCATCGCCGACGGTGAGCGCAAGACCTACACCGTCGAGGTGCCCGAGGGCGCCACCCGGCTCGACGTCACCATCGGCAACACCAGCGACCTGGCCGCCGACTTGGACCTGACCGTCCTGCGTGACGGCGTCGAGGTCGGCCAGTCCGCCGACGGCGACTCCGAGGAGTCGGTGTCCATCCCGAATCCCGAGCCCGGCACGTACACGGTGCAGGTCGACGGGTACGCCGTGCCGGCCGGCACCACGCAGTTCGACTACCGGGACGTGTTCTACTCCCCCGCACTGGGCCAGGTCACCGCACCCGGCACCACGGTGTCCCTGCCCAACGGCGCCAGCGCCACCATCACCGGCGCCGTGACCGTCGACGCGGCCCCGGCCGAGGGTCGGCAGTTGTTCGGCGAGCTGAACCTGGTCACCGACGAAGGCGCGGTCGTCGGCCGCGGCGCGGTGTCCGTCGGCACCGTGAACTGACCGGCACGGGCGATGCCCGCCCTCGGCGCCGCCGGGGGCGGGCATCGCCGCACCATGGGCGCAATGTGATCGGCCGATCACTGTAAGATACGGCCGTCGAAGCTGGAAGGTGATCCGTCTGAGCACGACCGATCCCGCCGCGCCTGCGCGGCCCGAACCGCAGGCTCCCACCGTGCCGGCCGCCGAACCGGCGACGCCCGGCCACGAGCGGTGGGTCGGCTCGACCGAGGTGCTGTGCTTCCTGCTCATTCTCGTCGGCGTGCTGCACCGGCAGATCGCGGCCCTGGTCACCGATCCGCGGCTGCAGACCTGGCTGACCGTCTTCGTGTCGGTGATGGTGCAGGCGGTGCCGTTCCTCGTCTTCGGCGTGGTGCTCTCCGCCGTCATCGCGGTGTTCGTGCCCCGCTCGTTCTGGGCGCGGGCCCTGCCCCGCCATCCCGCGCTCGCGGTTCCGGTGGCGGGCATGGCCGGAGTGGTGCTGCCCGGCTGCGAGTGCGGGTCGGTGCCGATCGCGGGGTCGCTGATCCGTCGCGGTGTCACCCCCGCCGCCGCGCTGGCGTTCCTGCTCGCCGCGCCGGCGATCAATCCGATCGTGCTCACCGCCACCGCCGTCGCGTTTCCCCGCAACCCGGAGATGGTCGCCGCCCGCGGCGGCGCCAGCCTCCTGGTCGCGCTGCTGATGGGCTGGCTGTGGCTGCGGCTGGGCCGCGCCGATCTGATCCGCCTGCCGCATCGTGCCCACCTCGACGGGCTACCCCGGATGGCCGCGTTCTGGACGGCCTGCCGGCACGACGTGGTCCACGCGGGCGGATTCCTGGTCGTCGGCGCCATGGCGGCGGCGACGATCAACGTGGTCGTACCGCAGCAGTTCCTGCACGATCTCGCGGCCCGGCCGGTGCTGTCGGTCCTCGCCCTCGCCGCCCTCGCGGTGCTGCTGTCCATCTGCTCCGAGGCCGACGCGTTCGTCGCCGCCTCGCTGTCCCAGTTCTCCCTGACCGCCCGGCTGGCCTTCCTCGTGGTCGGTCCGATGGTCGACCTCAAGCTGATATCCATGCAGGCCGGCATCTTCGGTAGGCGGTTCGCCGTCCGGTTCGCCCCGGCCACCTTCGCCCTCGCCGTGCTCGTCGCGGCCGGAGTCGGGACGGTGATCTGGTGAGTCGCGGAACGCAGGCGGTGGTACTGGTCTTCCTCGGCGGCGCGATCCTGCGCGCCAGCCTCACCGACCTCTACCTGCGCTACGTCAAGCAGGGACTGCGTCCGTTCCTCATCGCCGCCGGTCTGCTGCTGGTCATCACCGCGCTGGTGGCGCTCGTGCAGGAGGTGCGTCATCTGAACCGGCCCGAGGGTCAGCCGGACGACGACGGCCACGGCCACGGCCGTTCCGGTCCCGCCGTCGGTTGGCTGCTGCTGCTTCCGGCGCTCGCGCTGCTCTTCGTCGTGCCGCCGGCGCTCGGCGCCGACACCGTTGCCCGCGCCGGTTCCGCCCTGACCGACGACCGGGACATCGCCTTCCCGCCCCTGCCGCCCGGCGACCCGGCCGAGTTGTCCCTTCTCGAGTACGGGTACCGAGCCGTCTACGACCACGGCCGCACGCTGCAGGGCCGGCGCATCCAGCTGACCGGGTTCCTCGCCCCCGGTCCGGACGGTGAGCCCATGCTCGCCCGCATCATGCTGTCCTGCTGTGCCGCCGACGGGATCCCCGTCAAGGTCGGCCTGCGCGGCGACGTGCCCGAAGGGCCGTCGAACACCTGGATACGCGCCACCGGCCGGTGGATCCCGCACACCGCCAAGGATCCCGTCAACGACGCCGACCTCCCCTACTTCCACGTGGAGACCTGGGAGAAGATCCCCGCGCCCGCCGAGCCGTACGAGTAGCCGCGACGGTTGCACGAGTGCTGATATCAGCATCTGACAGCTAGACGACGCTATTGCACATGACTACCGTTGCGCTTACTTCGAGGAGCGCAAGGAGCGGTCGAGCATGCGCAGAGTTCCGCGCCACCCCGTTCCGGCGGTGTCGTGACCCCCGAGACCGGCAGCGTCGAGGAGATCAGTGAGCTCCTGCGCACCATCGCCCACCCGACACGCCTTCGGATCCTGCGGCACCTCATGGAGGGTGATGCCTGCGTCACGGAGCTGAGCGCCAAGCTGGACGTTCCCATGCCCTACGTGTCGCATCAGTTGCGGCTGCTCCGCAACGCCCACCTCGTGCGCCGTTACCGCGGCGGCGGCCGCATGTACTACGGACTCACCAGCGTACCGGGCGTCGCTCTCGTGCTGGAGGTACTGAGGTTCTGCCCTGCCCCTGACGGCGGCGATGCGGCTGCACGCGCCCAACGCCGGTGAACGCCGGCGTGCCGAGTTCTGCCGGCGGCCGGCGCGGAGCCAGGTGGGCGGGGCTCCGCGCCGGCCGGGATCACTGTTCGGCGGCGTCCCTACCGCAGGGAACCGCCGAACAGTGGACGGACATCAGGCGCGTCAGGGCAGCACCTCGAACGTGAACGTCTTCGGGCCCGAGGTGATGGTGCTGCCGGTGGCGGCGAGCTTGCCGGTCACCTCGAAGGTGACAGCGTAGGTGCCGGCGGCGTCGAAGCCCCAGTTGGCATGGGCGTGAGTGTTGCGGTTGACGTTCAGGCTGTCCGGCAGTCCGTTGCCGCTGTCGAACAGCACGCTCGGGGCGCCACCGGAGACGGTGTAGATGCTGAAGCCCGCCGGCCCGGACACACCGGTGAGCTTGAAGGTGACGCGGTTGTTCTGAAAGACGCCGGTGGGCACCTCGGTGGTGTTCCAGCCGGCCCAGAGCAGCCCGGCCGTGTTGGACTGCGGCAGCACCCAGGCCTGGCCGCCGGTGCCGAGGAAGGCCCAGGCCGAGCCGCCCGGCACGCTGACCTTGGCCGTGTTCGGCACCCGGAAGAGCACGTCGGCGGGGTTGCGCTCGACGTCGGTGGGGCCGGTGCCGTCCAGGACGGCGACGGTGAGCGCGCCGGCGGCGTAGTCGACGTCGATGACGTCGACGTGGCCGCTGGTGAGCACGAGCGGCGCGGCGGCGACGGGCGTGGTGGTGCCGGCGAGCAGTGCGGCGGTCAGGACCAGACCGCCGAGAAGACGGTTGCGGATGCGCATCGCGCTCACGCCTTCACGACGAAACGCAGCGTGGCGGGTGCGGAGGTGACCTGCTGGCCGGTGGCGGCCAGGGTGCCGGTGGCCCGGACGGTCACGCAGTAGGTGCCGGCCTTGTCGAACGCCCAGTTGGCGTGCGTGTGGTCCCCTGCGGCCAGGGGCAGGGCGTCGGGAAGGCCGTCGCCACTGTCGGCCAGGATGCTCGGCTGGCCTACGGCGTTCTCGGTGTAGATGGCGAGCTGGCCCGGGCCGGTGACCGACCGGACGGAGAGCGTCAGCGAATCGCCGGTGAAAACGCCGGCCTCGATATCCTCGGCGGCGATGCCCGGCCAGATCAGATTCTCGTTCTGGATCTCCGGCAGGATCCAGACCTTGGACACGCCCGGCGTGCCGAGGAACGCGAAGGCGGGGTCGGCGGGAACGGTGACCTTGGCCTGGCGCTTGACGACCAGCTTGACCTCGTCGGCGCCGTACTCGATGTCGTTGTCCTCGTCGTGGACGCCGATCTCCAGCGAGCCGTCCTCGTAGGCGACGTCGACGACGTCGAGGTGGCCGGCCTTGAACGTCACGACCGACGCGGTGGCGGCCTGCGCGGGCAGTGCCGTCGCGACCAGCGCTACGCCCAGGACACCCGACGCCAGCAGGTGACGCACGGTGCTACGCACGTAGAAACTCCTCTCACGACGGTCCTCGGTGGACCATCAGTTATTGGAAATGATAGTCGTTTTAGTTTGATGAGGAAAGGTGTCGCGCCCGACTGATCGGCGGCCCCTGGTCACCAGGCCGTGTCGCGGGGCGAACAGCCATGCGGTGAGGAAGACCGCGGTGGCGACCAGGACGATGGTGCCGCCGACCGGCGTGTCGTAGCTCCAGGACAGGTACAGCCCGACCAGCGCCGACGAGCCGCCGATCAGCGGAGCGAGCAGCATCATCACGGCGAGCCGATCGGTGAGCAGGCGGGCCGCCGCGGCGGGGGTGATCAGCAGCGCCAGGACGAGGATGTTGCCGATGGTCTGCAGGGAGATCACCACGGCCAGCGTCACCAGGACGTAGAGCGCGATGTCGAGCCAGAAGACCGGAAGCCCCATGGAGCGCGACATCTCCCGGTCCAGGCAGACCGCGACGAACTCCTTGTGCAGCGCCAGCACCAGGCCGAGGATGACCAGACCCGTGCCGCCGACGACGTACAGGTCCCGGTCCGGGATGCCGGTGATCGAGCCGAACAGGAACTGCTGCAACGATCCGGCGTAGCCGGGCGCCTGCGAGATGATCACGATGCCGAGAGCGAACGCGGCGACCAGGAAGACGCCGATCAACGAGTCCTCCTTGACGCGCCGGTTCTGCGAGAAGATCGCGATCAGCAGCGCGGTGGCGACGCCGGCGACGGCGCCACCGAGCACCAGGCTGCCCTGCAGCACGAAGGCGACAGCGATGCCGGGAAAGACCGCGTGGGCCACGGCGTCGCCGATGAAGGCCATCCCGCGCAGCACCACATAGCAGCCGACGACGCCGCAGACGATGCTGGACATCACCGCGATCGCCAGTGCCTTGGGCAGGAACGCGAGGTCCGGGTTGAGCAGGTCGGTGAGGAAATCGGTGATCGACATCAGGCCGCCCGCACGAGCTTCAGCAGTGGAGAGGTCGCGCTCACACCGAAGGTCTCCGTCCACAGCGCGGGTTCTTGGAGGTCCGCAGGTCGACCGTCGGCGACGACCCGCCCGTTGAGCAGGATCAGCCGGGTGCAGGAGTCCACCGCGGCGACCAGATCGTGGGTGGTCATCAGCACCGCGTGATCCTCCCGGGCCAGGCTGGTGAACAGCTCGCCCAACAGTTCCTGGGTAGGCATGTCGAGTCCGGTGAACGGCTCGTCGAGCAGCAGGATGCTCGGCGCGAGCGCGAGCGCCCGCGCGACCAGGACGCGTTGGCGTTGCCCACCGGACAGTTCACCGGCGGGCCGGCGGCGCAGGCCGGTGAGCTGCACCCGGTCGAGCGCGTCGCCGACCGCACGCCAGTCGGCCACACCGGGACGGCGGAGCGGACCGATCCGTCCGGTGCGCCCGCTCATCACCGCCTGTTCCACCGAGATCGGGAAGTCCCAGTTGAACTCGTGACGCTGGGGGACGTACCCGATCCCCGACCGTCCGGGGCGGGTCGGTTCACCCTCCACCAGCACCCGGCCGCCGCGGGTGCGGATCAGGGCCAGGACGGCACGCAGCAGGGTGGTCTTGCCGGCGCCGTTGGGCCCGAGCAGTCCCACCAGTTCGCCGCGATCCAGGTGCAGTGTGACGTCCCGCAGGACCGGCCGGCCGCCGAGATCCACGTCCAGCCCTTCGATCTCCAGTGCTCTCACCGCCGGCCCTCCGGCGAGGCGACGACGCGTTCCCGCTCGGCCCGCCGTCGGGCGCCACGTCCGCGCAGCAACAGGACGACCAGGCCGGCAGCGAGCGCGACCGCCGTCCCGGCCAGCGCCGCGATCAGCAGCGTCGGCGAGCCGCCGGCCCGATCGCCGGCTCCGGCCGGGTCCTCGGCGGGCTGCTCCTGACCGGCGGGTACGGGCGTGTCCGCCTCGGCGGCGAAGGCGTCGTCGGCGCTGGTGGCGTCGCCCACCGCGAAACGCAGCGTGCCGGTCGCCGACACCTTCTTCCCGTCGACAAGGTCGGCCGACACCTGCACCGCCAGCAGGTACACACCCGGGGCGGAGAAGACCCAGTTGGCGTGGGTGTGGGTGTTGACCTCCACCCAGAAGGGTTGGGCCTTCGGCTCGGCGGATCGCCAGAGCGGCTGCGGCGCCGCGAAGTTGCCCGACTGGAGATAGGTCGTGAGCGTCCCCGGGCCACGCACACCGAGCAGGGTCAGGGTGGCACCCCGGTCGACGGTCTGCATCACCCGGGGATCCTGGGTGTTCCACCCCAGCCAGATGACGTTGCGATCCTGGACCTGCGGCACCACGTACGCCCGCTTTCCGGCCTCGATGCCGAGGAAGGCGTACGCCGGGTCGTCCGGCACTGTCTGCAGCGCGGCGTCGGACACCCGGAGCAGGGTCTCGTCGGGGTTCCGCCACACCGGTCGCGCCTGGGTGCCGTCGTGGATCAGCAGCATCCACCGGTTGCCGACGTAGCGAGGCCCGATGTCGATGTGCCCGGTGGTGAGCGTGGTCCGCCCGGTGGCGAGGGGCTGGTCGGCCGCGATCGACTGGCTGAGGTCCGGCGCCGGCTCGGCGGCCCGCGCCGGGGTGGGTGCCGTCGCCAGCACGAGCGACGCCGCGAGCGCCCCTCGCAGGATGACTGTGGTCGCGCGGGTGCGGCGGCGCGCCCGTCCTGGCGTCACTGGTTCCTCCATCACGTGTCCTTGGTCAGGCAGTCGCGCAGCGATTCGGCGTTGAACCGCATCATCTGCGCGTAGGTGGTGACGTCGCCGTCGAACGCGTCGCCGTAGATCGGGCACACCCGCAGGTTCTCCTCGCGGGCCACCTCGGTCAGCGTGGCGGACCGGGCCGCCAGGTTCGGCTCCAGAAAGACAGCGGGTATGCGCAGGTTGCGGATCGTCTCGGTGAGCCGGCGGCGGTCGGCGAGGCTCGGCTCGGCGGCCGGGTTGGGGGTGACGAACCCGGAGATCCGCACCCCGTACGCCTGGCCCAGGTAGGCGAACGCGTCGTGCGTGGTGACGAGGTGACGCCGGGACGGCGGGATCTGCGCGATGGTGTCCCGCACGTACGTGTCGAGCGCCTCCAGTTGCCGGAGGTAGGCCGCGGCGTTCGCCCGGTAGGTCGCCGCCCCCTCGGGGTCGACGCTGATCAGCGTGTCCCGGATGAGCTGGGTGTAGGCCATCGCGTTGCGGACGTTCTGCCACAGGTGCGGGTCGATCTCACCGTGCACGTGCTTGCCGAGAACCGCCTGTGGCAGCTGGTGGACCTGGGTCCCGGGCCGGCCGAGGAACCGGAACCGCCGGTCCCCGGGGACCTCCAGCAGCGCCTTGTTCGGTACCTCGATCACGGTGCGCGCCGGGTCGTACACCCGTTGGGTCGCCTCGCCGCCGCCCTCCGGGTCGGCGAGCAGGTAGAGCCGGCGCTGGTCGAGATCGACTGTGGCGTCGGCGTGGCCGCCGCTGAGCACCTCCGACATGCCCGGCACCGAGTGCGGGTCGACTCCGACGGCGAAGGTGAACGTCTGCTCGCCCATCGGAACCGGCGCCGTCTGCGGGTCGACGGCCAGCCGCGCCCGCATCGTCAGCCGGTAGATGCCCGGCTCGGTGAACGCCCAGCTCATGTGGGTGTGCGCGTCCGGCGGCAGCGTCGCGGTGTCGTCCCGGTAGCCGTTGGCGGGGTCGAACCCGTCGCTCGAGTCGACGGAGAACGACGGATTGCCGAACGACTCGGTGAGGTACGCGAACATCCGCCCCGGCCCGTCCACGGCGGTCGCGCTGACCAGCACCTCCGAGGACCGGTCCGCTCCCTGCCCCGCACCGGTGCCGCGCACCCGCATGCCCAGCCAGATGGTGTCCAGCGAGACGTCCTCGACCAGCGGGATGATCTCCGCCGCGTACTTCACCGCTCCCTCGGCCAGCGAGATGTTCGGCACGCCGTCGCGCAGGTTCGCGTCCAGTGCCTTGATGACGGCCTGTTCCTCCAGGAGCAGGTAGTTGCTGAACGCCACGTCGGCGTAGACGACGTCGCGGATGTCCCGCAGCGACGGCTCGTAGCTGTGCGGGTCGGCGCCGTCGGGCACGAGCGAGGTGACCGCGACCCGGTCGCCGCCGACGTTGCGCGCCAGGTCCCGCAGGATCCCGGTGGTCGTCAACACCTGGATCCGCTGGTCGTGCGCGCTGAGCGCCACGTCCGACCGGCAGCCCCCGGCGAGCATCGCGGCCAGCAGCGGCAGCACGGCGAGCCACCGCGTGCCGCCGCGGTGGCCTGCCGTGCTCGGCACCGCCGTCACCGGGTCCGGAGCGCGGCGCGCCGACGGGCCAGCAGCATCAGCAGAGCGCCGATCACTACCAGGAGGACGCCGACCGCCACCGCCGGCAACACCCAGCCCGCGCCGGTGCGCGGAAGCGGACCGCCGTCTCCCGGGTCCGCGCCTCCGTCGCCGTTCCCACCGCCTCCGGAGCCGGTTCCGGCGCCAGAGCCGAACCCGGTGTTCGGGTCGGTGCTGTCGCCGACGGCGACCGTGAGCGTCTTCGTGTCGCTGACCGCCTTGCCCGCCTTGGTGGTGCCGCTCATCTGCACCGCCAGGCGGTACAGACCGGGCTTGCCGAACGCCCAGTTGCCGTGCGTGTGGGTGTTGAGCGGGATGTCCAGCTTCTGCGGGAACGGCTTGGTGGTGTCGAACAGCACGTTCTCGCTGCCGAACGAGCCGGTCAGGAAGAGAGCGAACCGGCCGGGGCCGTTGACTCCCTTCAGCGTCCAGGTGACGTTGCCCTTGACACCCGACACGACGGATTCGTGCTGGGTGTTCCACCCCGGCCAGACGAGACCCGCCTGCTGGGTCTGCGGGAGCAGCCACACCGTGTCGCCCTGCTTGCCGAGGAAGTCGGCGCCGGCGGGCACCGTGATCCTCGCCTTGTCCTTGGCGTGCAGGACCACGTCGGCGGTCTCCCGCCAGACCGGAGGACTGCTGCGGTCGTCCTTGATCCGGATGGTCCAGGAGTCGCCGTTGAGCTGCGGGCCCATGTCGACGTGCCCGTCACTGATCACCTGACGGCCCGTGGCGGGGGCGGCCGCCGCCCGCGGCGCGGCGGCGGGCTTCGGCGCGGCGGCGGCGGGCTTCGGCGCGGCGGCGGCGGGCTTCGGCGCGGCGGCGGCCGCCTTCGGCGCGGCGAGGGCCCGCGCGTTCGGCTGCACGGCCGGCTCCAGCGGCGCGGGCGTCGACTGGCCGGCCGGGGCGATCGTCGGCACCTTCACCCGGTACGTCGCCTCGGCCCGTGCCGTCCCGCCCGAAAGCAGGACGGCCGACGCGGTCAGCGTGAGCCGGTATTCACCGGCGGCGTCGAAGGCCCAGACCACGCCACCGGTACGCGTGCCGGCGGGCAGCCGCGTCGAGTCCGGTACGCCCGGACCGTTGCCGAACAGCGGGGTCGCCGCGCCCAGGCCGGACAGGGTGTAGGCGGTGAACGTTCCCGGCCCGTCGACCGAGCGCAGCGCGAGGGTCACCCGGCCGTCGGCGACGGCCCCGGGGCGTACCCCGGTGGTGTCCAGGGCGGGAAAGCCGGTGTCACCCGCGGACAGTGCCCACACCGGGTGGCCCGCCCGTCCGAGGAAGGCGAAGGCCGGTTCGTCCGGCACCCGGCCGGCCAGCCCGCCGTCCGGGCCAAGCACCACCTCGGCCGGGTCGTGCCCGGCCGCCCGCGCGTCACCGCGGAAGCGCAGCGACATCGTGTCACCGTCGAGACCGACGGAGACCAGGTCGGCGCCGGCGGAGGTGACGGTGGCCGGTTCGGCGTAGGCAGGCGTTGCCGCGGGAGCCAGCGCCAGCACGACGGCAGCCAGGCTCGCGGCGCCGGCACGCATGCTTCTCATCCTCATTGGTCGCTCCCCCAGGCGTAGCCGATTCACGTTTCGTCCTTCCCCGTGCGGTCGATGGCAGGTTGCCGGTTGTCGTGGCCCGGGCCCGGACGGTCGGCGTCCAGGGCCTGGCCGGCCTCCGCGCGGCCCTCCTCCCGGGCGGCGGCCACCGCCCGTGCGTGCTGGGCCGCCCGGCGGCGCCGGGTCGCGATCAGCGCCCACCCGGCGAGGGCGAGCAGGGCGAGCAGGGCCAGCTGCGGCCAGGGCACGGCCCAGACGGCGGTCCGGGCCGTGCTGGCCCGCGGTGGTGGATCGAGGACCTGGTCGCCGACGGCGACCGGTGTGACGGTCGCGTCCGCGGTGAGCCGGAACAGCGGCGGGACACCTAGCATGCGTACGGTGGTGGTCAGCTCGCCGCCGGGCAGGATCTCCGGCAGGGCCGCACCGGTCACGGACCGCCGGGCCTGGCCGAACGGCCCGGCCACGCCGAGCACGGGCTGTCCGGCGAGCCGTACGTTGCCGGTGTTGCGGACGGTGAACGTGGCGGTGACCGTGCCACCGGTCAGCGGATTGAGCGACCCGGTGTGCCGCACCCGGAGATCCTGGATGGTGAGCGTCGGCTGCAGCTCACCGGTCACCCGCAGGTAGATGCGCGCACCGACCCGGTGGTCGACGGCGACCCGGTTGCCCCGCGCGTCGCTCCCCACGTCGGTCAGCGAGGCGACGATCCCTCCGGCGTGGTCTCCCGGGGTGGCGTTGCGCGGCACGGTGAGCGTGAACGGCACGTCCAGGCGGGACGCCGACGGGATGGTCACCGTGCGGCGCGGGAGGCGGACCCAGGAGCCAACGTCGGTGGGCTTCTGACCGGCGGCCAGCAGGTCGAACCCGCCCCGCGTGGTGGTGACCGCGTCGCTGGCGTAGAGGTTCAGGGTGAGCGGGCGGCTGGAGTGGTTCGTGACGCCGACGTAGTCGGTCAGGATGGCGCCCGGGTCGAGCTTGTAGCTGAACGCCGGCCGGCCGTTCGGTCCACGCGCGGTCGACGGAGCCACGCCCCAGGTCGCGGCGGCGGGCGACGGTGCCGGCGACGGCGACGTCCGTTGCGTTGCCGGCGGGCTGGAGGGGGCGGGTGCGGCCAGCGCGGAGGCAGGTGGTGCGGGGACCACACCGAGCAGGCCGATCCCGACGGCGATGGTGGCGAGCAGGCGCATTACGGGGACGGGTCCATTCCTGGAGGTGCGAGGGGAGGTGCGGGGTGGGCGGGTCGCGGCAACGACGCACCCACCCCGCGCGGTCGTCCGGTGGCCGGGCTCACGGCCCGGCCACCGGACGGGTTGGTGCGATCAGATGGCGGTGAGGGTCAGGGTTGCGGTGTAGGTCCCTGCCGCCGTCTCGGTGGGCAGACTCAGCCGCAGGTCCGCGCCGAGCTGTGCGGTACCCCGTCCGGCGCCGTCCGGCGCCGAGCCCAGCACCGCACTGTTGCCGAGACCGCCGCCGGCTCCGACGACGTACGGCGCCACCACCGGGCCGGGCACCACGCCCTGCCCGTCGGCCTGGGCCAGGACACGCGGGGTCCAGCCGAGGTAGCCGGCGCTGAACGTCGCCCCGTCCGGGCCTGCGAAGTCCGCCGGGATCTGTCCGGAGGCGCTCCACCCCGGCTGGCCGGCGCGGGTGTCGGTCACCGTGACCGGCCGCAGCTCACCGTTGCTCTCCCACCGGTCACCGGCGGCGTTGAGCTGCGCGGGCGGCAGCACCACGGCCCGGTCGTCGGGGTTGACGCTGATCACCAGCGAGCCCTGCGTCTCGGCGATCGACGCGGTGATCGTCTGCGAGGCGCCCGGCTCCTGGGGCGGGAACGCCACCCACAGGGTCACCGGCTCGCTGGTCGCCACGACCTCGTGGTCGTCGTCGTAGAGCTTGGCCACGTACTCGCAGGCGTTCAGCTCCCGGGTCGCGGTGAACGAGTAACTCGCGCCCGCCTCGCCCGAGATGATGCTCCAGTCGGCCGCGTCCGGACACTTGCTGAACCAGTGGTAGTGGTCCAGCTCGGTCTGCGGCGTCTGCACCGCGGTGAGCGTGACCGTGTCGTTGGGCTGGTACTCGTCCGCCATCCCGCTGACCGACAGGCTGACATCCGGCCCATCGCCGGGCAGCTCGCCGACGACGAACGAGTAGTCGACCGCCCCGGTGCTGACCGTGGTGCCGTTGGTCAGCGTCGCGTCGGCCTGGAACTTCAGCGTGTAGTTGCCCAGCGCGCTGAACGCCCAGTTCGAGTGCGCGTGAGTGTGCACCGGCACGTCGATCGCGTCCGGCAGCCCGTCGTCGGACCGGAACTTGATGATCGGTCCGCCGAACGAGTCCTGGGTGAACAGCGTGACGTCGCCGGGGCCCTCCACGTCGACCAGGCTCAGGCGCACCTTGTCGCCCTCGAACACGCCGGAGTCGAGCGTCGTGGTGTTCCAGCCCGGCCAGAGCAGATCCGGGTCCTGCGTCATCGGCAGCAACCACACCTGCGATCCGGCCGGACCGAGAAACGCGAACCGCGGATCGGCCGGCACGGTCATGGCCGACTCCGGCAACGCCTGGAACGTGACGTCCGCCGGATTCCGCGTCACCGACGGGCTGACCGTGTCGTCGTGCACCTTCAACGACAGCGCACCACCTTCGTAGTGCACGTCGACCGCGTCGGTGTGGCCCTTGGACAGCACCACCTTCTCGGCTGCCGAAGCGGCGGTGGGCGCCAGTGCCGTGCCGGTGACCACCACCGCCCCGGCGAGCAGGGCCGCGAAACCGCGAGCCCTCAATGTCGCATTCATACCTCCCCTTTCCACGCCGCGCGCGTGCGCGCGCGGTGGTACACGTCGCCCGGTGCGGGCGGCAGCCGGCGCGGGGCGGTGGCCCGCACCAGACCGGTGACGGCGACCGTCACCAGGACGCCTTGCGGACCCCTGGCAGCTCGCCACGCAGGGCCAACTCCCGGAACCGGACCCGGGACAGCCCGAAGCGGGTCAACACGCCTCGCGGACGGCCGTCGATCTGGTCCCGGGAGCGCAGCCGGACCGGGCTGGAGTCGCGCGGGAGCCGGCCGAGCGAGCGGACCGCGTCAGCGCGTACGACCGGGTCGGTGTCCGGGTGGGCGATCAGCCGCTTCAGCTCCGCCCGGCGGTCGGCATGCCGGGCGACCAGGTCCTCCCGGCGGGCCTGACGGTTGCTCAGGCTCTTCTTCGCCATCAGCGGGCCTCGCGGAACTCGACGTGCCGGCGCACGACCGGGTCGTACTTGCGCAGCACCAGACGGTCCGGGTCGTTGCGGCGGTTCTTGCGGGTGACGTACGTGTAGCCGGTACCGGCGGTGCTGCGCAGCCGCACGATCGGACGGACGTCGGTCTGCTTGGCCATCAGAGCTTCACTCCCCGGGCGCGCATCTCGGCGACGACCTTCTCGATGCCCTTGCGGTCCACCGTCTTCAGCGCCTTGGCGGTCAAGGTCAGCCGCACCCAGCGGCCCTCCGACGGCAGCCAGTAGCGGTGGCTCTGCAGGTTCGGGTTCCACCGGCGACGGGTGCGCCGGTGCGAATGGGAAACGGCGTTGCCGAAGCTCGGCTCCGCCCCGGTGACGTCACAGCGTCGGGACACGACTCAACTCCTCTTGGTTCGATCGAACGGTAACGACAACGGTTTTCGTTTCTACATCAGCCGATCGGACAACGTTCAGCCGGGGTCGTCCACCACCTCGACCGACATGGCGGATCCGAGCCGGTAGCCGACGCCGCGGACGGTGGCGATCACCGGCAGGTCGGCGCCGAGCTTGACCCGCAGGCGCCGCACGTGGACGTCGACGCTCCGGGTGCCGGTGAAAGGGTGTCCCCACACCCGATCGAGCAACTGGTCCCGGGTGAACACCCGTCGGGGATGGTCGGCAAGGTGCCGGAGCAAATCGAACTCGCGTCGGGTGAGAAGGATCTCGCGGCCGTCGCAGTAGACCGTCCGCGCGTGCGGGACGACTCGAAGGAGGTGCCCGTCCCGCGCGGCAGAAGACTCCACCCCACCCTCGGCATGACGGGCGGCGATGCGACCCGCCAGCCGCAGCAGGCGGGTCGCGTCGGCATCGTCAGGTCCCGCCGGGCCCTTCAGCCGGATGGTGACCACCACGCCACCGTCGTCCTCCATCGACACCCCCACCCATCGGTCGTCCATCACGTGCCTATAATGACAACCGTTTTCAACTCGTGTCGAGAGGATTGTGATGTCGACGTCACCGCTCGCACCCGCCGACCCCGGCGCTACGACGGCCGGCACTGGGCCGTCGTTGACCGTGCTCAGCGGCTTCTGGCCGTCCGCGACGTACGCCGTCGCCCGCACGCTGCTGGCGGCGGACCCGGCGCTGGTGCTGGTCCGGCACGATCTCGCCGACCTGGCCGCCGGCACCGTGCACCGCATCGTGCGCGACGCTGCCGGCGTGATCGAGGACGAGCGGATCACCCTGGCGCACGGATGTGTCTCCTGCACGCTGCGGGAGGACGTGCTGCCCACCCTCGCCCGGCTGGCCCGCGCCCAGCCGCACCGCGACCTGCTGCTGATGCTGCCCGAGGTGGTCGAGCCGGAGGCGGTCGCCGCCGTCTGCGCGCACTGCCTCGTCGACGGCGCCCCGATCACCGACCTGATCCGGGTCGACTCCTACGTCACAGTGGTCGACGCCGAGCACCTGCTCGACGGCCTGGCCAGCACGGACGACCTGACCACCCTCGGCATCGCGGCCGCCGACAACGACGACCGGGCGCTGGCCGACGTCGTGGTCCGGCAGATCGAGTTCGCCGACACGCTCGTCCTGTGGGGCGAGTCCCGCGAGGGCGCCTACGACACCAGTCGCCTGTCGGTGCTGCTGCAACGCATGGCGCCGTGGGCGGCGCAGGTCCGCGTCGACGGTGACCTCGTCGATGCCGGCACGTTGACCCGGAATCTTCGCCACACCCACCGGCACCGGCCGGAGACCCCGGGGATCCTGAACCGAGGCCTTCAGGGCTACACCCTCGGCGCGCACGAGCCGGAGTCCGACTGCGGAGTCGTCTCCGCCGTCTTCCGTGCCCGCCGACCGTTCCACCCGCAGCGCCTGCACGACGTCCTCGAAGAGGTCAACGCCGAGATGATCCGCTCACGCGGCTACTTCTGGCTGGCCAGCCAACCTGACACGGTGGTGGCCTGGGAGTTCGCCGGCGGTGGCCTGGCCATGGGTTCCCTCGGGTACTGGCTGGTGAGCCTGCCCGAGCAGCACTGGGAGCACGTCGAGGACCAGCGTCGCCTCGCCGCCGCCCTCGACTGGGATCCCTACTACGGCGACCGGCACCAGCACCTGGTCTTCATCGGCCTCGACATCGACCCCGTCGACCTGCACCGAACTCTCGCCGGATGTCTGCTCACCGACGCCGAACTCGCCGACGGAGAACAGACCTGGCGCACGTATCCCGACCCGTTCGCCGGCTGCTTCCCCCTCGGGGCGGAGGAGCTGACCGACACCGACACCGACACCGACACCGACACCGACACCGAAGGAGCGCAGCCCGCATGAAGCCCGGCATCCACCCCGAGTACCGCCCCGTCGTCTTCCGCGACAAGGGCGCCGACTTTGCCTTCCTCACCCGCTCCACCGCCACCAGCGACCAGACGATCGAGTGGACCGACGGCAACACCTATCCGGTGATCGACGTTCAGATCTCCTCCGCCAGCCACCCCTTCTGGACTGGGAAGCAGCGCCTGCTCGACACCGCCGGCCGCGTCGAGAAGTTCCGCCAGAAGTACGCTCGCCGGGGATCCCAGCAGTCGTGACGACCGAGGCGCGTATCGACTGGGCGGCGCACAAGACGCGCCTCGTCGACGCCGCCACCGCCGATCGGGCCTGGTACCAGGCTGTCGCCCGCGAGCTGGTCGCCCCCGGCGACCGGCTCGCGGTCGACGTCGGCTGCGGTGGCGCCGGCATGGCCCTCGCCCTGGCCCGACACATGACCTGTGGCCGGGTCCTCGCCGTCGACGCCGAACCGGCGATCGTGGACGTTGCCCGCGCGCGGATCTACGACGAGTGGGCGGACCCGCGCGTCCGCGTCGACGTCGCACTCGTCGACATCGATGACGTCGACAGCCTCGCGGAGACGGTCGGTGGACACGCTGATCTCGTGTGGGCGTCGGCCGTGGTGCACCACCTCGGTGACCAGCAACGCGGCATCAATGCCCTGGCGGCTCTGCTGGCTCAGGGCGGGCGGCTGGCACTCGCCGAGGGTGGTCTTCCCGCCCGCCACCTGCCCTGGGACCTCGGAGTCGGTGACCCCGGGCTGGAGCTGCGCCTGCACACCGCCGAGGACCGATGGTTCGCCGGCATGCGAGCCGCGCTCCCCGGCGGCCGACCCATGCCCTACGGCTGGGACGAGGCATTGCGCCGTGCCGGCCTGGATCCGGCCACGACCGCCACCGCCCTGTCCGAGTTGGCCCCGCCGCTTGCCCCGCCCGAGCGGCGCGCCGTCGTGGACCGCCTCGCCGATCGCGTCGGCCGGCTCCGCGGCACCGGCCTGCTCACCACCGCGGACCTGTGCACCTGGGACCGGCTCCTCGATCCGGGCGATCCCGTCTGGCTCGGCAACCGCCGCGACGTGTTCCTCCTCGAGGCGCGCAGTGTCCACGTCGGCCGGCGCGGTTGACCGGCCATGACCGAGACCGTGCCTTCCGCCGACGCGCCTCTGCGGGCAATCGGCGTCCGCACGACCCGGCAACGACAGGCCATCCTCGCCGCGCTGACCGGTCGGACCCACCCGATGACCGCCCAAGCCGTGCACACCGCGCTGGCCGGCGCCGGTCACCGGATCGGCCTGAGTACCGTGTACCGCGCGCTGCACCGGCTCACCGAGGTCGGCCTGCTGCACTCCTTCGAGGTGGGCGGGGAACGCGCCTACCGGCGCTGCCCGGACACGCCGCACCAACACCTGCTCTGCGACGACTGCGGCCTGGTCACCGAATGCCCGCCGCACCTGGTGGAGGCGTGGCTCCGTGAGCTACGGGAGGCCACCGGCTTCACCCCGCACGCTGACCGGATCGATCTGCACGGGCACTGCGCGGCCTGCCCCACGTCACCGGAGTCGCCGTAGGCCCGCCCGGATCACCGGGCGGCGCAGGCCGCACAGGTGCCCATGATCTCCAGAGTGTGGTTGACGTCGGTGAACCCGTGCTGGCCGGCCGTGCGGCGGGCCCAGTCCTCCACCGCCGGTCCGGTGACCTCGACGGTGCGCCCGCAGTGCCGGCACATCAGGTGGTGGTGATGGGTGCGGCTGCACCGCCGGAACAGTTGCTCTCCGGTGGGCAGGCGCAGGATGTCCACCTCGCCCGCGTCCGCCAGAGCCTGCAGGGTGCGGTACACGGTGGTGAGACCCACCGCTGCTCCCCGCTCGCGCAGTTCCGCGTGCAGGCGTTGCGCGCTGCGGAACTCGTCCGAGCGGCCGAGCAGCTCGATCACCTCCGCCCGCTGTCGGGTGTTGCGGACGGCACCGGGGATCGGATTCGTCGTCATCGGCTGTCACCTCCTCCTTGTTCCGCCCGGGCCTGCACTCCGAGCACCGCGATGGTGATGCTAACCGACAAGCTCACCGTGCCGGTCGGGCATCGCGCCGACGCAGGTCAGCGTGGCCGCAGGTCGGACCCTCGGATGAGGTCGACGACAGCCTGCAGGTCGTGCGGTGCCTCGATCGGCCCGATCAACGCCGGTCGCCCGCCCACCGCCGGGCCGGTGAGCAGGAGCAGCGCGGGCGCCCGATGGCAGGCGCCGAGGCAGCCCGCCCGGATCAGGACCCCGTTCCGACTGGACCGCACCGCTTCGCGGAGGGCACCGACGTAGTCCGCCGGGTCCTCCGGACCGCCCGGTCGGCTGCGCTGGCGGAGCGCGTGGCAGCGATGGCCGTCGCAGTAGATGACGGTGGCCCCGGCGGCCGCGCCGGTGCTCATCGGCCGTCCCCCGGACGGCGGAAAGCCATCAGGGCGTGATCTGCTCGCCGATGGAGCACCGTCACGTCGGGGAAGCCGGCTCGCCGGGCGGCATCCCGGTGCCAGTCGACCGGCGCGGTGAACTCCGCGCAGGAGAGGCCGGTCAGGGCGGCTGCCCGCTCACGCAGCAGCGGCGCCATCGCCGGTTTCCCGCCCAGCCTGGACCACCAGGCCGTCCAGGGATCGGCGCCTCCGTCTGCCGGCTGTGCCGTCAGCACGGTCGAAGCGTCCCGCATCACGTCGCCGACGAGCAGCAGCCCGCCCGGCCGCAGCAGCTGCCGGGCCTCGGCGTACCAGTCGCGCACCCGGTCTGCGGTCAGGTAGTGCACAGTCATCAGGGCCAGCAGCACGTCGTAGGGGCCACCGGCAGACGCCACCCACTGCTCGGTGGCGATGTCGGCCCGGACGGTGCGCACGTGCGGCAGCGCGGTGCCGGTCAACGCCAGCAGGACCGGGTCGACGTCCAGCACGGTGACGTGGGCATCGGGCCACCATCGCAGCACCGCCTCGGCGGTGGTGCCCGGCCCGCCGCCAACGTCGAGCACCCGCTCCGCTGACCGCCCGTGCATCTCCTGGACCGCGGCGAGGCCGGCGGCGAGAAATTCGTCCCGGCCCGGTTGGTAGTACCGCATCACCGTCTCCCAGTCCCGCCGCCACCAGGCGACGTCAGCGGGAGCGAGCATCGTCGACATGATCAGACCCGGACCGGCTCGGCGTGGTCGTGGTCGTCCAGGTCGCCCAGGTCCCACTCGGGGAACGGGTCGGGAAGGGCCCGCCATCCGAGTTCCCCGGCGGCGACCTCAACGTCGGTGAGCAGACAGGCGGTCAGGGCCGCCCGGAGCCCGTCGCCATCGAGGCCGACGCCGATGAGGACCAGTTCCTGTTGGCGGTCACCGAACACCGGATGCCAGCGGGACTCCAGCTCCGTGCGCTCGACGGAATCCTCCGGCCACTCCCCCGACACCGCGATCGGCACCCCGGCCGGATCGCACCGACCGGACGGCCCGGCCTGGGACCAGAGCGCCACCACGTCCGGGCGGCTCGCCAGCCACAGGAACCCCTTCGACCGCACCACACCGAAGGCGTCCAGGCCGCCGGCGAGCAGCTCCCACAGGCGCTGCGGATGAAACGGCCGGTGGTCACGGAACACGATGCTGGAGATGCCGTACTCCTCGGTCTCCGGCACGTGTTCACCGTTGAGTTCGGCGACCCAACCGGGCGCGGTCTCCGCCCGATCCAGGTCGAACCGGCCGGTATGCAGGATCTCCGCCGCGTCGACCCGACCGTGGACCGCGCGGACCTGCCGGGCGGCCGGGTTGAGCCGGGTCAGCAGCGCCTCCACCACCGCCAGGTTTTCCAGGGACACCAGATCGGTCTTGTTGACCACCAGCACGTCGGCGAACTCGATCTGGTCGACCAGCAGGTCGGCGATGCTCCGGTCGTCCCCCTCGTACGCCGCGAGGCCCCGCGCCTCGAGCGTCTCGCCCGCCTCGATCCGGGCCAGCAATCCCGCCGCGTCGACCACGGTGACAGTGGTGTCCAGCCGGGCCAGGTCGTCCAGGATCTGCCCGCCCTCCACCCCGAAGGCGAACGTGGCGGCCACCGGCATCGGCTCGGAGATCCCGCTGGATTCGATGAGCAGATAGTCGAACCGACCCAACCGAGCGAGGCGGGCCACCTCGTCGAGCAGGTCGTCGCGCAGCGTGCAGCAGATACAGCCGTTGGTCAGCTCGACCAGCCGCTCCTCGGTCCGCGACAGCGCCCCGCCGTCGCGGACCAGCGCGGCGTCGATGTTGATCTCGCTCATGTCGTTGACGATCACCGCCACCCGCAGCCCGTCCCGGTTGGCCAGGACGTGGTTGAGCAGGGTCGTCTTGCCGGCACCGAGAAAACCCGACAGGACCGTCACCGGCAGCCGGCCGGTCACGGCTGGTCCACCACCTGACGTCCCTTGTACAGGCCGCAGTGCGTGCAGGCCCGGTGCGGCACCACCATCTCCTTGCGGGGACAGGGGCAGGGGGTCAGCTGCGGCACGGCCGCCTTCCACTGCGCCCGCCGGTGCCGGGTGTTCGATCGCGACATCTTCCGCTTCGGAACAGCCATGGAAACTCCTTCTGCTCGGTGTCACACCAGACTACCGGCATCGGTTTTCGTTTTCATAATCGTCGCGATCGGCCTCCGACACACGCGCGGCCCGGCGGTCAACGGCGGGAGATGACCATGGTCTGCGGAGGCCGCTCCAGCTCATGGACTTCGATGGACTCGAAACCGGCCTCAGTCAGCCAGCGGCGGTAGTCGCTCACCGGGTGCGCATCACCGCCATCGGTCCAGACCAGCATCTGGAGGCCGAAACTCGCGGTCACCTCGTCCCGGCCGCACATGTAGCTGACGACCACCAGGCCGCCGCCGGGGGCGAGAACCGGACGCAGCCGGCGATACAGGTCACGGTTCACCGACGCGCCGAACATGTTGGTGACGGCTGCGCACAGCACCAGGTCGAACGGGCCCGCCGGCAGGGCGGTCCGCAGGTCGCCGGCGAAGAGTTCCACACCAGCAGAGGCCAGGCGGCCGCGCTCCTTCGCGATGCGGATCATGTCGGGCAGGTCCTGCATGGTCACGCGCAGGCCACGGCGCGCGAACTCCAGTGCGTGCTCACCGTGCCCGCCGCCGAGGTCGAGTACCCGGCGGGCCGCTGGGAAGTGCCGCAGGCAGACGTCGACCATCGGCCCGGTCAACCGGCGAGCGTTGATGGCCAGCAGGTTCGGCTCGGTACGCGACGGGGGCGCGGGCCGCGCGGGCATCCCGTCGAGCAGGGCGGTCCGGTCGCGCAGCCGCGGGCCGAGCAACAGCACCCAGCGACGAATGGTGGCCGCGTGCCGCAGCAGCACGGCGCCGCCCGGCGGCACGGGGGCACGCTCGCCCAGGTGATAGCACCCGTTGGTGTCCTCGGCGAGGACTCGCCAGGCGGTCAACTGACCTAGAACTGCCCGCAGCGCGGCGACGTCGAGTTGGCAGCGCTCGGCGATCGCGTCGGCAGGACCGGGCAGCGCGTCGAAGACCCCGGCCTCGGCGGCCGCCTCGTAGGCCAGCACGAGCCGCCAGTCGGCGAGGTCGCCCGGCGGGGCGAGGAAGGACAGGTCAGGGTCGGCATCCGACGGGACGACGTCGGATGGATCGGTCCGGGCGGGGAACTCCATTGGCTGGTGCCTCCGATCGTTGGCCTGGTGTCGGCGCGGCCGGCACGTCGAACTGTTCGTTGGAACACACAAACAAATGCGCGACTGCGCATGTATCTTGGACTCGAGAACGAGTCACACCGAGGAGGACGACATGAGCACGGGCACCATCCACCCGACCCATCCCGCCGGACACCAGCACACGCACGGGCCCGAGTGCGGGCACGTGGGCGTGCGGCATCTCGGGCACGTCGACTTCCTGCACGACGGGCACCTGCACCACGCGCACGACGGGCACTACGACGAGTGCAGCACCGAAGGGCACAATCCCGCCGAGACGCACGCACATCGGCACGCCGACGGCTGCGGGCACGTGTCGGTCCCGCACGACGGCCACACCGACTACCTGCACGACGGGCACCTTCACCACGCCCACGACGACCACTACGACGAGTGCGCGTCGAGCGAGCACGTGATCGCCGAGGAGCACGACCACGTCCACGGGGACGGGTGCGGCCACTCCCCCGTGCTGCACGGCGACCACCTGGACTACGTGCACGACGGCCACCGGCACGCCGCACACGGCGGACACTACGACGAGCACTGACCCCGTTCCGGTCGGCCTCACCCGCCGGTCCGCGGCCGTGGCGCCCACGTGACCGTCCGGACGACGGTCGCTCCGTTGCTGCCACGCTGATCATGAGCGCGGGGGCCGGCCACCCGGGTGGCCGGCCCCGTGCTCATGATCAGTGCCCAGCGGCATCGGTGACGGTGCAGCCCTCGGCCCCGGCGAGGCGCACCGTGCGATCGGCGAGGGTGGCGTCGGCGGCGTCGTGGCTGGCGTAGACCACCGCCGCGCCGGCACGGACCCGTTCGGCGAGCAGGTCGTGCACGTGCTGCCGGCTCGCCACGTCGAGTGCGACAGTGGGCTCGTCCAGCACGTAGATGTCGGCGACCTGGACGAGAGCCTGGGCGATGAGGGTGCGCTGACGCTGCCCGCCGGACAGTTCACGCAGCCTCCGCCGGGCCAGGCGGGCGAGGTCGAGCCGTTCCATGATCGCGCTCACCGCGGCACGGTCGTCGCGGCTCAGGCGCCGGCGCGGCCGGAACCGGCCGATCTGGACGCACTCCGTCACGGTCAGCGGGAGCGCGTCGATGCCGCTGGTTCGCTGCGGAAGCAGGGCCAGCCGGCAGCCGGCCCGCAGCCGGACGCTGCCCTCGGCCGGCTGCTCGACACCGGCCAGCAGGTGCAGCAACGTGCTCTTGCCGGAGCCGTTCGCACCGGTCACGGCGACCGTGGAGGCGGCCTCCACGCGCAGGCTCACGTTCCGCAGAACAGGGACACCGGCGTATCGAAACGCCACGTGCTCGGCGGTCAGGACCTCGGTGCTCACCACTCCCCCTAAATGATATCGATTGTCAGTTCCACTATAGTCGACCCGGTGATGGCGTCACTCCTCGAACCGTTCACCGTGTCCTTCGTCGTCCGCTCGCTGATCGGCGGCGTCCTGCTGGCCGCGGTGTGCGCCCTGGTCGGCGTGTGGGTTATCGCCCGCGGCATGACCTTCCTCGGCGAGGCGATGAGCCACGGCATGCTGCCCGGTGTCGCCATCGCGTCGATCTTCGGCGGCAACCTCGTCGTCGGGGCCGCCGCGAGCGCGTTCGCCATGGCGGTCGGCGTCAACGCGCTGCGGCACAGCCGCGAGTTCGGGCGCGACACCAGCATCGGGCTGCTGTTCGTGGGGATGCTCTCGGTCGGGGTGATCGTCGTCTCGCACTCGCGGTCCTTCGCCACGGACCTCACCGCTTTCCTGTTCGGCGACGTGCTGGCGATCCGGTGGCCCGACCTGCTGCTGCTCGCCGGCGCGGTCGCCGTGGTCGCGGTGGCCTCCGCCGTCTGCTACCGGCCGTTCCTGGCGCTCACGTTCGACCCGCGTAAGGCCCGGACCCTCGGCCTGCGCCCCGAGATCGCCAACGCCGTCATGCTGGCCCTGCTCACCATCACGATGGCGGTCGCCTTCAGCGTCGTCGGCACCCTGCTCGCCTTCGGCATGCTGATCGCGCCCTCGGCGGCGGCGATGCTCGTCGCGCGGCGGCTCCCGGCGGTGATGCTCACCAGCTTCGGCATCGGCTCGGCCGCGACCGTGGTCGGCCTGTGGATCTCGTGGTACGCGGCGACCGCCGCCGGCGCCACCATCGCCGCCGTCGCCGTCCTGCTGTTCTTCGTGATTCTCGGCGTGCGCCGGCTCACGACCGCGGTGCGGCGCCGTCGGTCACCGGCCCCCACGCCCACCTCCAACCCGGTACCGGAAGGACATTCGTGATCATCGGCACCACCAGACGATTCCTCGGCGTGGCCGCCCTGGGCCTCACGCTCGCGATCTCCGCCTGCGGCGCGCCCAGACAACAACCACAGGGCGTCGAGGAGACGCCGCACGGCTACGTCGAGGGCGCGGAGGAACTGGCCGAGCCGCAGTCGGCCATCGCGTACGCGGCCCGCGGCGCGCAGCGGTTGCGCCTGCTCGACCTGAGCACCGGATCCGAGAAGGACGTCGGCCTGTCGGTCGGCGCCGAGCGGCTCACCGAGGACGGCCGCTTCGTCTACGTCGACGACGGTGACCGCACTCTGGAGATCGTCGACGCCGGCGTGTGGACCGTCGACCACACCGACCACGTCCACTACTACCGGGCACCGTCCCGGTCGATCGGCACCCTGCCGCTCGACGCACCGGTCCGGACGGTCGCCGGCTTCGAGGCCCACACCACGGTCGGCACCGCCGACGGCAAGGTGACGGTCCTCGACCGACGCGAACTCGAGGCCGGCCGGGTCGCCGAGCTGGCCGCGATCGACTCGAAGAGCTCCACGCCGCTGGCCGTGCCGTACGCGGAGCAACTCCTCGTCGCCATGGGCGACGATCCGCAACGGCCGGCCGACCGGATCGTCGCCATGGACGCGAAGGGCCAGCCGACCGGCGCCTTCGAGACGCCCTGCGCGGCGCCCCGCGGCTGGGCCGTCCTGCGCGGTGGCGCGGTGATCGCGTGCGAGGACAGCCTCGTCCGGATCAAGCAGGAGGGCGACAAGCTGACCGCCAAGGTGCTGCCCTCCCCGCGCACACCGGTCCCGCCGGGCGGGTTCGGCTACCGGCCGCGCAGCAATGAGGCCGCGGTGGCGGACCGCACCGGCATCTGGTCGGTGAACGCCGCCAAGGCCACCCTGCGGTACGTGCCGGCCACCGGCCGCGACCTGGTGGCCGCCGCGTCACCGGCGGACGGCAGCACGGTGCTCGCCCTCGACGCCTCCGACACGCTGATCAGCTACGACCTCGGGACCGGCAAGGTCCTCGCCCGGAAGCCGCTGCGTGCCACCGGCCTGACGCTGGACGCCGACCGCGCCTACCTGGCCGATCCGGAGGGCCAGGTCATCCACGAGATCGACTACCGCGACGGGCTGCGCACCGCCCGCACGCTGAAGGTCGCCGAGCGACCGGATCTCGTCGTGGAGGTCGGCCGATGAGGGCACGGAGGCTCCTCGCGACGCTCGCCGTCGGCGCCCTGCTGACCGGCGGCGCGGCCTGCACCTCAGCCGACGAGTCGCGCATCGTGGTCACCACGAACATCCTTGGCGACGTCGTCACCGAGATCGCCGGCGAGGAGGCCGAGGTCAGCGTGCTGATGAAGCCGAACGCCGACCCGCACTCGTTCGCCATCTCGGCCCGGGAGGCGCACACCATGCAGACGGCCGACCTGGTCGTCTACAACGGGCTGGGGCTCGAAGAGGGCGTACTGCGCCACGTCGAGGCGGCGAAGGCCGAGAAGGTCCCGACCGTCGAGGTGGGGACCAGGATCGGCCCGATGGAGTACGAGGACGGCGACGCCGCGGGGCTTCCGGATCCGCACTTCTGGACGGATCCGGCCCGAATGGTCACCGCGGTACGGCTGCTCGCCGACGCGATCGTCGAGCACGTCGACGGGGTGGACGCCCGCGCGGTGCGGGAGCGCGCGGACGCGTACGCGAGGAAGGTCGGTGAGCTGGACGCGGAGCTCGCGCGGCGGTTCGCCGCCATCCCGTCCGAGCGCCGGGTCCTGGTCACCAACCACCACGTGTTCGGCTATCTCGCCGACCGCTACGGCTTCCGGGTCATCGGCGCGATCATCCCGAGCGGCACGACGCTCGCGTCGCCGAGTTCGTCGGATCTCGCCTCGCTGGTCACCGCCATCCGGACCCACCGGGTGCCGGCGATCTTCGTCGACACCTCACAGCCGGCCAAGCTGGCCGAGGTGCTCGTCTCGGAGGCAGGCATCAACGTCGAGGTGATCGCCCTGTACTCGGAGTCGCTCAGTGAAGCCGACGGTGGCGCCCCCAGCTACCTGGGCATGATGCGCTTCAACACCGAGGCGATCATCGGCGGCCTATCCGGTTGAGACACCCCGGCGTCAGGTCGGGCGACACCCCCTGTAGAGTGAATGAAAATGATTGCCAGTTTCAGTTTGAGGGAGAAGTTCGTGAGGCATCGTGGAATCAGCGGCGCAGCCGCCCTGGTGGCGGCCACGCTGGCGCTCACCGCGTGCGCGTCCGGTTCGGACGAGGGCACCGCACCGGCGGCCGGATCATCCGCAGCGGCCTCGGTGAAGGAGCCGGTGGCGATCACCTACGACGGCGGCATCTTCGTCCTCGACGGTGAGGCGCTGAAGGTGGCGCACAACGTCACCCTGCCCGGCTTCAACCGGGTGAACTCGGCCGGCAACGACACCGGCGTGTTCGTCTCCACCGAGTCCGGGTTCCAGGTCCTCGACGCGGCCGCCGGCAAGATGACCGACATCAGCTACCCGGGCGCCAAGCCCGGCCACGTGGTGCGGCACGGCGACCGCACCATCCTCTTCACCGACGGCACCGGCGAGGTGCACAGCTTCGACCCGAAGAAGCTCGCCGACGGCAAGCCCGAGGGACGCACCTACAAGACCGCGCAGCCGCACCACGGCGTGGCCGTGGAACTCCCCGACGGCACCCTGCTGGTGACCCTCGGCACCGAGGAGTCCCGCTCCGGCGCCATCGCGCTGGACAAGGACGGCAAGGAGGTCGCCCGCAGCGAGGAGTGCCCCGGCGTCCACGGCGAGGCAGTCGCGCAGGGTGAGATCGTGGGGCTCGGCTGCAAGGACGGCGTGCTGCTGTTCAAGAACGGCGCCTTCGTGAAGGTCAAGAGCGCGGGGGCGTACGGTGCCGTCGGCACCCAGGCCGGCAGCGAGAAGTCCCCGGTCCTGCTCGGCGACTACAAGGTCGAGCCGGACGCGGAGCGCGAGTTCCCCGAGCAGTTCGCGCTCATCGACACGGCGGCCCAGAAGCTCCAGGTCGTACCGATGCCCGAGGGCGTCAGCTACAGCTTCCGCTCGCTGGGTCGCGGCCCGAAGGGCGAGGGCCTGATCCTCGGCACCGACGGCAAGCTGCACGTCATCGACCCCGCCACCGGCAAGCTGACCAGCTCGTGGCCGGTGGTCGGCGCGTGGAAGGAGCCGATGGAGTGGCAGGAGCCGCGCCCGGCCCTGTTCGTCCGCGGCGACGACGCGTACGTCACCGAGCCCGCCACCAAGAAGGTGCACCGGCTCGACCTCACCACCGGCAAGATCGTCGGCTCGGTGACGCTCGACGCGATTCCGAACGAGATCAGCGGCACGTCGTCGGGACACTGACATTCAGGTCACCGGCGGTGGAGGCGCTCGTCTCCACCGCCGGTGGCGTTTGTGGCGCCGTAACCGCCACCGGCCACTGTGGCGAACCGGCGCTGATGGAAGACGAGCGGCTCGGCCGGGCGCAGCACCCGCGCCCGGCGCACGCCGGCCACCACGATCCGGTGGTCGCCGGCCTGATGCTCGGCGACCAGAGTGCACACCAGGCACGCGAGCGCGTCGTCGATGACCGGTACCCCGTCGCTCGCCTGCCAGTCGACTCCGGCGAACTTGGCGGCGCCGGGACGGGACAGCGCCGCCGCCACGTCCTGCTGCCCGGCGGCCAGCACGTTGACCGCGAAACACGGCGCGGCACGGACGAGCGGCCAACTGGTGGAGCCGTTCCCGACGCAGAAGCCGACCTGGGCGGGGTGCAGCGACGCGGAGAAGAACGAGCCGACCACCAGACCCACCGGCCGCGGTCCGGCGAGAGCGGTGACTGCGACGACACCCGTGGGGAACAACCGCATCGACGCCCGCAGATCGTCACCGGTCACGGTGCCCGGATCCGGGGAACACGCGGCCCGCCCGGATGGCGGGCGGTCCGAGATCCCCCGGTCCGGCGCGCTTTCCCGAACGTCGGAACCCCGACGCTGGTCACGCACGGTCGGCGTCCACCCGTGCCGGCGGGGCGACGGCAGCGGCACGACGGGACGGGACGGTTGTCAACGCGACAACGACACCGACCACCGCGGCAGCCGCGGCGACCCAGGCCACCGTGGACAACGCGCCGGTGAACGCGATCCTGCCCAGGACGTCGTCCGGGGCGGGCACCTCGCCGGGCCGCCCCGCCTCGACCAGGTCCCGGGCCGGTCCGGAACCCGGAAAGAGGTCCGCGATCCGGGCCGCCAGGACCGCGCCGAACACCGCGACCCCGACCGCGGTTCCCAGCGGGAAGAAGGAGTTGGCGGTGCCGCTGGCCATCCCGGCGTGCCGCGGCGGCACCACGGTCACGGACAGGTTCATCAGCGGCGCGAACAGCAGACCCATGCCGGCACCGATGAGCACCAGGCCGGGCAGCGCGGTCAGCCAGGTGGCGCTCTCGTCGATCCGGGTCAACGGGAGGTATCCGACGGCCATGGCCGCGAAGCCGGCGACGACCGTGCCGCGTGCCCCGAGCCGCCGCTGCACCCGGGCCACGGTCAGGCTGCCCACCACGATGGCCGCGGGCAGCGCGACCACCTGGAGCCCCGCGTCCAACGCCGACTGCCCACGCACACCCTGCAACCACAGCACCAGGTAGGGCATCACACCGAAGCCGACCGCTCGGGTCAGGAAGCTGAGCGCACCCGCACCGGCGAAGGCCGGCACCCGGAACAGGGCGAGGTCCAGCATCGGATCGGCGGTGCGGACCTCCACGACCAGGAACGCGGCCAAGCCGGCGAGCGCCACCAGGCCCACGCCCACCGTCCGCGCACTCGCCCAGCCGTTCTCGGTGCCGGAGACCACCACCAGGTTCGTCGCGCCGAGTGTGAGCACGCCCAGAGCGGTGCCCGGCAGGTCCAGACGCCGCCGGCCGGCCGGATCGTCGGCCGCCAGCCACCGCCGTGCGCCGAGCACGACCAGGACACCGGGGACGAGGTTCACCAGGAAGACCCAGCGCCACCCCAGGCCGGACACCAGCGCACCGCCGATGACCGGCGCGACGGCGGCGGAGACACCGGCGGTGGCGCTCAACACGCCGATCGCCGCGGTGCGCCGCTCGCCCGGATGGGCGAGAACGAGCAGCGGCACGGCGGCGGCCATGATCAGGGCACCGCCGACACCCTGCACACACCGGCCGGCGATCAGGCTCACCGCCTCGGGCGCCGCGCCGCACAGCAGCGAACCACAGGTGAACAGCAGGACACCGGTGACGAACACCCGGCGGTGCCCGATCCGGTCGGCCAACGACCCCCCGGCCAGCAACAGGGCCGCGAACAGCAGCGGGTAGGCGTTGACGACCCACTGGAGCTGCCCGAACGAGGCGTCGAGGTCCACTCCGATCGCGCCCAGCGCCACGTTGACGATGGTGATGTCCATGGTGGTCATCGCGGCGGCGACGCTCACCACGAGCAGGGTACGGCGGGCGTCGGCGGACTCAGGCGACGGCAAGGACGACCACCTCCGGCGCTCCGGCGCCGGTGGGCGCCGCCGCGGACCGGCAGCTCAGGCCGGACTCGCGGGACAGCTGGGCGACGTCGACCGTGTGCCAGTCGTAGGTGTCGCTCACCTCCCGCAGCAGACGACCGGCCCGGTACACCCGCCACGTGGTCGTGAACCGCATCGACGTGCCGTTACCCGGGGTGCCCGACACCCACCACTCGTAGTCGTGGCGCCCGATGGAGTCGCGCACCGACAGCGCGGGTGGGATCTCCCGCGACTGCCGCACACCCATCAGCTCGACGACGATCACCCCGCCCGGCGCGAGGCGGTCCCGCAACCGGGACCACAGCCGCCGGCGGGCCGGCTCGTCGAGGTGCCCGGCGACGCCGAAAAGCACGGCCGCCGAGATCACCTCCGGCAGGTCCAGGTCCGGTGCCGCACCATCGACCACCGTGACCCGGCGGCGCAGGTCGTCGTCGGCGGCCACCCGGCTGGTCAGCACGGCCCGCATTACGGCGGACGGCTCGGCGGCCACGATCGCCGCCCCGGGCGCCGCCGCGGCGATGATCTCGGTGACCCGGCCGGTGCCGGCGCCGATCTCGACCACCGGCCCAGCCGCCGCGTCGACGCCGGCGAGCGCGGCAGCCAGCGCCGGCCCGCTGCTGGCCGCCTGCCGCTCGGCGACGATCTCGTAGAACTCCGCCATCGGGGAGTAGAAGTCACGCACCCGCAGCTCCGATCACGGTATGCCGGCCCAGGACCCGCCGGTGCGGGTCAGGGCCGGATCGAGGGTGCCCAGCACGGTCCGCACCACGGCCCGGCGTTGGGAAACGAGGTAGAAGTGGTCGCCGGGGAAGGTGTGCACGTCCAGCGGCCCGGTGGTGACCCGGCTCCAGCCCGCCGCCTGGGCAGCGCTCAGCTCCGGGTCGTCCCCGCCACGCAGGACGGACACGGGGCAGTTCAGCGGCGGGGTCGGCGCGGGCCGGTAGGTCTCGATGAGCCGGTAGTCGCTGCGCACGTACCGCAGCACCGCCCGCCGCAGCTCAGGATCGGCAAGCACCTCCGCCGGGGTGCCGCCCAACCGGGTGAGTTCGTCGCAGAGTCCGTCGTCGTCGCGCAGGTGCACCTCGCCGCCGACCACCTCGCCCGGTGCCGGACGACCGGAGACGATCAGCGCGTCCGGTTCCGCCACGCCGAGGCGGCGCAGCCGCTGGACGGTCTCGTAGGCGATCGCGGAGCCCATGCTGTGCCCGAACACCAGGTATGGCCGGTCGAGGACACGCCGCAGGGCACCGGCGACACGGCCGGCGAGTTCGTCCATCTCGGCCACCGGCGGCTCGGCGAACCGGTCCTCCCGCCCCGGGTACTGCACGGCGACGAGCTCGACCGACGACGGCAACAGGGTGTCCCAGGGGCGGTAGCTACCCGCTCCCCCGCCGGCGTGCGGGAAGCAGACCAGCCGTACCGCCGCCGCCGGCCGCGCCTGGTACCGGCGCAGCCACGGGCCCAGCGACCCGGCGCCGGTCACCACGCCACCGGCAGGTACTCGACGCCGAACGTGGCGGCGTCGTGCTTGAGATCCAGTTCATCGAGCGAAACGGCCGGGCGCAGGCCGGGCAGGCGCCGGATCAGGGTGCCGATGGCGATCTCCATCTCCAGCCGGGCGAGGTTCTGGCCGATGCACTGGTGCAGGCCGAACCCGAACGCGACATGGTGGTTGGCGGTCCGGGTGAAGTCGAGGCGGTGCGGATCCGGAAACACGGCGGGATCGTGATTGGCCGCGCCGAGCAGCGCGATGATGCCGTCCCCGGCCGGGATCCGGGTCGGTCCGACCTCGATGTCCTCGGTGGCCACCCGCAGCGGAATCGAGTCGGCGACGGAGAGCACGCGCAACAGCTCCTCGACGGCGGCGGGCATCAGGGCCGGCTCGGCACGGAGGTCGGCCAGCCGGTCGGGGTTCTCCAGCAACATCAGTGTGCCGAGGGCGATCATGCTGGTGGTGGTCTCGCGCCCGGCGACGATGGTGATGCCGATCGTGGAGAGCAGTTCCTGCCGGGTCACCGCACCCTGACGCAGGTGGTTGACCACGAGCTTGGACAGCAGGTCCTCACCGGGCTCCTCCTCACGGGCGGTGATCAGCCCGTCCAGCACCCGGAACATGCTGCCCAGCGCGGCGGTCACCTCCTCGGCGGTGCTGCCGCGACCACCGGAGATACGGGTGACGTCACGGAACAGGGCCAGATCGTCGGTCGGCGCGCCGAACAGGCCCAGCACGGTCGTGGTCGAGATCGCGTTCGCGTACACGGTCACCAGGTCGGCCGGCGGCCCGGCGGCGATCATCTCGTCGATCAGCCGGTCCGCGGTCGCCTGGATCGCCGGGCGCATGTCCCGGATCCGCTTCACCGTGAACTCGGCCTGCAACATCCGCCGGTGCCGGGTGTGCTCGGGCGGATCCGTACGGATGAATGGCCGCGACTTCGCGCCCGCCTCCTGTTCGCCGACCCCCAGTGCAGGGAAGTTCGGCCGGCGGATGTCGGAGCTGACCCGCGGGTCGGCGAGCAGCCGCCGTACGTCGGCGTACCGGGTGAGGAGCCACGGATGTTTGCCGGTGGGGATCGTCACCTGAGACACCGGCTCCTTGTCGCGCAGCTCGGCGTAGCGCGCGGGCGGGGCGAACGGGCACTCCCGCGGGATCGGAAAGGCGGGCGGATCGTCGGTCATGATCGGGTCTCCTCTCGGCCGGCGGCGAGCACACCGATCGGCGGCCCTCCCGTCACATGCGGAACGTCGTGCAGGACCAGTCCGGACTCGGCGGCCACCTGCGCCAGCGTGATGGTGTGCCAGTGGTACGCGTCGGTCACCTCGCGGACGGTCCGCCCGTCGTGCAGCACCCGCCAGGTGGTGTGCAGGCGCATCCGGCCGGGACCGTCGGGCTCCCCGGACAGCCACCACTCGTATCGCTGCGCGCCCAACTCCGCCCCGGCCAGCCGGGTGGGGGCGAGGACCAGCGGACGGTCCATGTTCATCAGCTCCACGACGATCACCCCGCCCGGGGCCAGCCGGTCGGCCAGCCGCCGCCACAACCGTTGCCGGTCACCGGCATCGAGGTGGCCGGCGACGCCACAGACGACGGCGCCGCTGATCGTGTCGGGCAGATCCAGATCCGGAGCGGCCTGCGCGGAGACGGTCACCCGCCGGCGCAGGTCCGGGTCGCGGTAGATGCGGCTGGTGAGCACCGCGCGCATGCCGGTCGCCGGTTCGCAGGCCAGCAGCTCCAGCGCCGGGTAGGCACGGGCCACCGCGGCGGTGATCAGCCCGCTGCCGGCGCCGATCTCCACCACCGGCCCGGCCCCGGGATCGGCGCCGGCGAGCGCGGCTACCACGGCCGGGGCGCTGCCGGCGGTGACGTGCGACGCGGCGGCCAGATCGAAGAACTCGGCCGTCGGCGAGTAGGGCTCGGGCCCGTTGTCACGCGACCCCGACGATTCCGCGGCCGGCTCCGGCGGTCGGGGCCGATCCGGGGCCGGGCCCTGCTGCCCGGCCGGGGCGGGTTCCCGCGAATGGGCCGGGCCCACCGCAGCCGGTTGCGGCGGGTCAGCCAGGTCCGCGACCGTGACAACAGCCGGGCGGGCAGGTCTGACGATCTCCGGCGGCCCGAGACGCGCGGCGAACTCCGCCCAGACCCGGCAGGCGGTGATGTCGTACTGGGCCGCGCGTAGCGGATCACCGCCGGCCCGGACGGACTCGGCGAACCCGGCGACAGCCCGGCGCACGGCCTCGGGCCACAGCCGATCGAAGATCTCCTGCCCGCTGCCCGGTCCGGTGCCCGGCAGCACGGCGGTGCTGGGCTCGTCGAGGCCGGGACCGGCGAACACCAACCGGCGTTGGTCGTCCCGGCCGGCGTGCAGGCGCGGACTCCACAGCACCGGTCCGTGGGTGTCCGCGAGCGTGAGCACACCGGCACCGGTGCCGATCGCGATCCGGTGCCACAGCAGGGCGTGGTTGTCGCGGTCTGCCGGGTCGAGCTGGTGGTGCACCCGAACGGTCAGCGGCACACCGCCGAGCCGGCCGGTCAGCGAGCGCAGCGGTCCGTCTCCGCCCGGCTCGTCCACCCGCCACGGACGCAGCCCACCGAGGGCGCGACCGAGGATGTCCACGAACGGGTACAGGACATGGACCGGGGTGGCCGCGTCGACGAACAGCGGCCGCTCCCGTTCGCGCAGCCGGGCAGCGGCCGCAAGGAACCGGCGCACCGGCTCGACGTGGTGGTAGTGGGCGTTCACCCGATACTGCACACCCTGCCGGCGGGCCAGTTGCAGGCAGGCGACCATCTCGTCGTGGTGCACCGGATGCTCCTGGAGCACATGCACGCCGCGGGACATCAACGCACGGGCCAGGTCGGTGCCGGGGCCGCCGGAGACCGTGGAGCCGACCACGACGCACGCCAGGTCGATGTCGTCACCCACCGTGTCGAGGCTCTCGTGATGGGCGACGCCGTAGCGGCGGGCCAGCTCCCGCGACGCTGTCCCCCCACTGCTGAGCACCCCGGCCAATTCCAGGCCGGGTGCCAGGTCGGCGATCGCACGCAGATAGAACCGCCCGAAGTTGGTGCCGCACACCAGCACCCGGAGCGGGGGCGTCCTGGATTCTTCGGTAGGCGGCCGCGGTGCCGGCGTGCTCACAGGCTCCCCTCTTCCTCGTCGTCGCCATGGGCGGTGACGATGCGCACGGATGCCTCGCCCGCGGCGCGGACCGCGTCCACGACGGCAGCGGGGTCGAGCACCTCGGCGGCGTAGTGCACGCCGGGTGGAACGGCGCCATGGTCCACGGCGACGGTCGCCAGCGCGCCCACCAGGCCGGTCAGCCGGTAGCTGCTGGGCGTGCGCAGTACGACGCTCACCTCGGAGGCCTGGCCGGCGCGCGGCCCGCGCAGGGTGAACACCATCTGGTAGTACGGCCGCCGACCGGCCAGGTCGACGGTGGCGGCACGGATCATCCGGTCGGCGAGCTGCTGCCGGTCGGCTCCTTCCCGGGCCGCTGCCGGCAACGCCGTGAGCAGCGCGCGTACGGCCGGCCCGGGGTACACGTTGAACCAGTCCAGCGTGGTCAGACCGAGGGTGGCCGCCAGACGGCGGGTCTCGGCGCTCAGGAACGGCTGCACCGCCACCGGGCCGGGGAACATCGGCACGACGACGTCCTCGGCCGGACGCAGCACCCGCGCGCGCGGGCCACCGGCCCGCCAGGCCGCGTTCGCCTCCCCGTACGCCTCTCCACCGGCGCCGCCGGTCTGCAGGGACAACAGCATGTCGACTGCGACGACCGGGGAGCAGTGCTCCACTCCGCCGACCCAGGCCGACAGCGCCTCGACCCGGTCGAACTCCGTCCCCGCCAGCCACCGCGGCAGCAGGCTGGACAGTCCGGGTAGGGTGCCGGCCGACAGCAGCACGGTGCGGCCACCGAGGTCGCGACCGTGCAGTGCCTCCCGGACCGGGTCGTCGCCGGCCACGTCGACACAGTGCGCCCCGGCGGCGAGCGCGGCCCGCGCCACGGTCTCCTTGAGTTCGTACGTCGGGCCGGCGCAGTTGAGCACGATCGTGCAGCCGGCCGTGAAGGCCGCCAGGGCGACGGGATCACGGACGTCCACCGGCACGGTCTCGGCGGGGACGTCGGCGGCCAGCTTCTCCAGGGGCGCGAGGCGGCGGGCGCCGATCCGCAGCGGGCCGGCGCCCAGCCGGTGCAGGTGGACCAGCGCCGCCGAGCCCACCGATCCGGTGGCCCCGAGCACCCCGATCACCGGGTCACCGCCCCGCCCGTGATCTCGGTGAGCAGTTTGACCACACCGGGGGCGTGGGCGACGTCGACGCAGCTGAAGTGGTCGCCGGGGACGTCGATGACGCGCAGGTCACCGAGGCACAGGTCGGACCAGTGCTGGGTGACGGCGTCGCGGCTGCCGGGGAACGGGTACGCGCCGCTGTGCCGCAGGAAGGTGATGTCCCCCGCGTAGGGCTCCGGGTCGTACCGGGTGATCGCGAAGACGCTCTGCCGGAACGTCCGGAACAGGCGCATCATGTGGTCCGGTTCGTACATGCCGGCGGAGGCGGGGACGGCCTCGCACATCCGGGCCACCCGCTGCTCCCGGGGCACCTCGGCGAGACTCCGGAACGCCTCCGCGACGCCGGCGTGCTCGCCGGTCAGCGCGGCGAAGCCGCCGTCGCGCATCACCCCGGGACTCGCGGCCAGCACCGCGTCCCCGGCGCGCGCCACCGCCAGTTCGTCGGCGGGGAAGCCCAGATCCGCCGGGGCGATGCCCATCATGACGCTGAACGAGTACTCCGACAGGATCTCGTCGTCCAACCGGAAGCGAGGGCTGTGGCTGCTGATCGCGGTCAGCGTCGCCACGTTCGCGCCCGCCTCGGCGAGACCACGGGCGACCTCGGTGGCGATCAGTCCGCCGAGGCAGTAGCCGACCAGGTGGAACTCCCCCGCGCCCAGGTCGAGGAGAGCGCGTACGTAGTCGGCGGCGATGGTCTCGATCAGCCCTTCGGGGTCCGCGTCGAGGTAGTGCGGCAGGTGCGGCACCTCCAACCCGACGACCGTCCCGGTGCCGGCCGAACGGCGTCGGATCTCGGTGATCAACGCCCGGTACGGCATGATCGTGCCGGTGCCGGCGTGCACCAGAACGGTCACCGGGTCGCCGCCGGAGCCGTGCAGACGTACCACGGGCGAGGTGCGCACCGGCGCGTCCTCCGGTCCGGCGTCGCCGGTCGCGGTGGCGCCGCGCAGGTAGGC
Organism: Micromonospora sp. WMMB482; assembly: GCF_019038635.1. NCBI lineage: Bacteria > Bacillati > Actinomycetota > Actinomycetes > Micromonosporales > Micromonosporaceae > Micromonospora > Micromonospora sp. WMMB482. Next base: position 6,341,454 of record NZ_JAHOPD010000020.1, read on the forward strand.
CGCCAGCGCCGCGACGGTGGGCCGGCGCAGCATGTGCCGGAGCACCACCTCCCACTCCAGGGCGACCACGTCGGGCACCCGCTCGCGGAGCAGGCCCACCAGGCGGGCCACCAGCAGGGAGTCGCCGCCGAGGTCGAAGAAGTCGTCGTGGCGGCCGACGTACTGCCGGTCGAGCAGCTCGGCCCAGAGCGCGGCGATCTGCCGCTCCAGCGCGTCGGCGGGCTCGCTGGCGACCGCGGCGGCCTGCTCCCCGGCCCCGGCCGACGGCAGCAGGGAGCGCAGCCGCTTGCGGTCGACCTTCCCGTTGCCGGTCACCGGCAGCGCGTCGACGAGCTGCCACACGCTCGGCACCATGTACTCGGGCACCCGGGTGCCGGCGTGCCGGGCCAACGCGGCCGGAGTCAGGACGGCCCGGTCGGTCTTGACCCGGGCGAGGAACAGTTGCTGCCCGGTCGGGTGCAGCGGCTCCCCGGGCTCGGGCAGGACACCCACCAGTGCGGTGCCGAACAGTTCCCGCCACTGCGCCTCGGTGAGGAACGCCTGGCCACCGTCGGCGCGCGCGTCGACGAACGGGCCGGCGGTGGCCTCCAGGAACTCCATCGACACCAGCAGCGCCGGATCGTCGTCCCGGGTCTGCTCCATGACCAGCAACCATCCGCCCGGCGCCAGCAGGCCGCGCAGGCGGTCCAGCGCGACGACGGTGTCCGGCGCGGTGTGCAGGTGGTTGGGGCAGATCACCACGTCGGCGCTGTTCGGCGCCAGCCCCTGGGCGGTCAGGTCTTCGCGCAGGTCCAGCCGCGCGTACCGGATCCACGGGTGGTGGGCGAACTGCTCGCGGGCCTCGGCGAGGAAGAACGCCGACGGATCGGTGAACAGATAGTCCGGGGTGAACTCGGCAAGCGCCGGGGCGAGCGCGGCGGTGGTGCCGGCGACGCCGCCGCCGACCTCGACGATCCGCAACGGCTCGTCACCGCCGTGCCGCTCGGCCAAAGCACGCAGGGCCGCCGCCGCGGCCTCGTTGAGGTGGGCCACGGCCAGGTTGTCCCGGTAGGCGGCGGCCATCGCGTCGGCGCGGGCGCCGGGGAACAACAGCGCCCGTACGTCGACCGTTCCGGCGATCACCTCGGGCAGCCGCTCGGCGCAGGTCCGGACCGCCTCGATCAGGTCGGTGCTGTACGCCACCCGCGCCTCTGCCTCGGCGAGCCGCCGCCACGCCTCCTCGATCCGGTCGGCGGGCAGCGACAGCGGGCCGTGGTACACGCCGGCGCCCGGATCAGCGGAGAGGTGCCCGGCGCGGGCCAGCGCGACCAGCCATCGACGCACGACGGGCCGGGTGGTCGCGGTCGCGGACAGGGCTTCGGCCACCTCCTCCGCGCGGTGCGCGCGGTCGTCGGTGAACAGCCCGGCGTCCCGCAGCGTGCGGGTCATAACCGCGTACCCGACGTCGGCCAAGGCCTGCTGGAACGTCGCCAGCGCGGGCCGGTCGACCCCGGCCTGCGCGGCCCGGGAGACCGCCGCCGCGGCGGCGCCGACCGCCCCGGCCTCGGCGGCGGCGATCGGGTCGGTCTCGACGACGGCCGGCTCGACGAAGGCGGCGAGGCGCTTCCCGGCCGGGTGGTCCGCGTCGACCAGCACGGCGGCGTGCGCCACCCCGGGATGCGTCTGGACGGCGCTCTCCACCTCGGCCAACTCGATCCGGTATCCGCGGATCTTCACCTGGTCGTCCTCGCGGCCGAGGAACTCGATCGTCCCGTCCGGCCGGTACCGGCCCAGGTCACCGGTGCGGTACAGGCGCTCGCCGGTCACCGGGTGGGTGGGGAAGCGGGCGGCGGAGCGCTCCGGGTCACGGTGGTAGCCGAGTGCGACTCCGGCGCCGCCGATGTACAGCTCACCGGCCGTCCAGTCGGGACGGTCGCGCATCCGGTCGTCGAGCACGTGGAAACTCTGGTTGGTCAGCGGGGTGCCGTACGGGATGCTGGGCCGGCGCGGGTCGACCCGGTCGATCGGATGCCAGATCGACCAGATGGCTCCCTCGGTGGCGCCGCCGAGACTGACCACGCGCAGCGCCGGCAGCATGGCGCGGATCGCGTCGGGCAGGGTGACCGGGATCCAGTCGCCGGAGAGCATGGCCAGGCGGAGCGTGCCCGGCCGCACGCCCGGCACGGCGCGCAGGTAGTCGTGCAGCATCTGCAACTGGCCGGGCACCGAGTTCCACAGGGTCACGGCGTGCCGGTCCACCAGGTCGGCCCAGTGCGACGGGTCGCCGCGGCGGTCGGCGTCCGGCAGCACCAGCCGGCCGCCGACGGCGAGCAGGCCGAAGATGTCGTAGACCGAGAGGTCGAAGCCGAGGCCGGCGAGGCCGAGGACGGCGTCGTCGGGGCCGACGGCGAAGCGGCGGTTGACGTCGTCGACGGTGTTGCGGGCGGCCCGGTGACTGATCATGACGCCCTTGGGGGATCCGGTGGACCCGGACGTGTAGATGACGTAGGCGAGGTCGTCCGGCGCCGCCCCCGACGCCGGAACCTCGGGCACGTCGGCCGGCGCGAGGCCGTCCACGGTGATGTGGGTGACGCCGACCAGCCGCCGGACGCCGCCGGCGAGCCAGGACTGGGTGAGCACCGTCCGGACGCCCGCGTCGGTGAGGATGGCGTCGCGGCGGGCGGCCGGTTGCGCGGTGTCGACCGGCAGGTACGCGCCACCGGCGCACAGCACGCCGAGGACCGCCACCACCTGCTCCCAGCCCTTGTCCATGAACACGGCCACCGGCTCGGCCGGGCGCAGGCCACCGGCCCGGAGGTGGTCGGCGACCGCGGCGGCGCGGCGGAGCAGTTCGCCGTAGGTCAGCCGGACGTCTCCGGCGACCACCGCGATCCGGTCGGGCGTGCGTCGGGCCTGGGCGACGACCTCGTCGTGCAGCAGGCCGTCCGGCAGGGGGCCGGCGGTGTCGTTGGCCTGACGGCGGCGCTCGAGCTGGGCGGCCGGCAGCCGGACCGGCCCGGCCTCGTCCCAGTCACGGTCGCCGGCGGCGAGGCGGCCGACCAGGTCGGTCCAGGCCGCGAACGCGTCGTCGGCCAGGCCGTCCGGGAGCACGTCCTCGCGGACGTCCCAGGAGAGGGCGAGCCCTCCCCCGCGCGGCATCACCTGACAGTCGATCCAGACCTGCGGGGTCTGGCTGATGGCGTACCCGACCGTGCCACGGCCGGGGCCGTCCGGGTCGTCGACCGGGGCGTCGAGGGTGCTGGTGAACACGACCGGCAGCAGCGGTCGGGTGCCGGTGCGCCGGGCCAGTTCGCCGAGTACCTCACCGCCGGTGAACAGCCCGTGCGACAGGTCCTCGAGCAGGCGGGCGCTGAGCCCCGCGGCGCGTGCCTGGAACGGCTCGGACTCGGCGAGGTCGACGGCGAGCGGCTCGACCACGGTGAAGTCGCCGACCAGCCGGTCCACGTCGGGGTGCAGGGGCAGTCGCTGGAAGGTGGGAACGGTGAGGGTGAACCGCGGCGACCGGCTCCATCGGCCGATCACCTCGGCGTACGCCGTGAGCAGCGCGGCGGAGGCGGTGACCTGGTGCCGGGCCGCCCGGTCGCGCAGCCCGGCCCACGTCGCGGCGTCGAGGACGTGTTCCAGTCGGCGGAAGCGGACCGGACCGGTGACCTCGCCGGTGCCGGTCACCGGCAGGTCGGGCGCCGGGGGCAGGTCGTCGAGGCGGCCGAGCCAGTAGTCACGGTCGCGGGCGTACCGGGCCGTCTCGGTGACCCGGCGTCGTCCGATGACGTAGTCGCGGAAGCTGATCTCCGGCGTGGCCGGTTCGCTCGTGGGGTCGGCGTAGCAGCGGTCGAACTCCCTCATCAACAGTTGCACGCTGGCGTAGTCGACGATGAGCAGGTCGAGGGAGAGATGCAGGACCGCGCCCCGGTCCGTGCGGGTGAGGTGCAGCGCGAACAACGGCCACCGGTCGGTCCGCGCGACCCGGTGCGACATCCGGTCGCGGACGGCACGCAGGTGTCCGTCGAGCGCGGCGTCCTGCCCACGTAGGTCGGTGACCGGGATCGGGTGTTCCGGCGGGTCGGCGAGAACCACCTGGTAGCCGTCGGGGTGCACGACAGCGCGCAGCATGTCGTGCCGGGCGACCATCCGGTCCCAGGTGGACTGCACCCGTCGCGGGTCGAGGTCGGGGTACTCGTACTCGACGTAGGCGTGACAGGCGACGCCGCCGTACTCGTAGTGCGGCCCCCGGCCGACGAGGTAGGCGGCCTGGAGATCGGTCAGCGGGAACGGTTCGTGCCGCCCCGCCGGGTCCGGGCTCAGCCGGACGTCCTCGGCCTGACGTAGCCGCTCGACGATCGCGGCCCGGTGGGCCCGCACGGCCGCCCGGCGGTCCTCCGTGAACACGCCCTTGGGGGCGCGGAAGCGCAACTCGTCGCGCTCCAGCCAGAGGCTCACGCCGGCGGCGTCGAGGTCGGTGATCAGGTCGTGGACATCCATCGAGCCCCACTTCCACCCGGTCGAGCACTATTGAAAACGAATTTCAGATGCGGTAAAGATAGCAAAGCACGCCGCCCGGCAACAGACCAGAATGGATCACACATGACCCAGCTCCACCGTCCGGAGTGGACCGGATGGTCCGAGACCGACGCCGAGCGGTACCGATCGGCCGGGTACTGGACCGGCGTCCCCTTCGGCGACCTGCTGCACGAGTGGGCCACCAGGCACGCCGGACGCACCGCACTGGTGGACGGCGAGCGGCGCTGGACCTACCGGCAGCTCGACGACGCCGTCGACCGGGTGTGCGCCGGGCTGCGCCGGCTCGGGCTGCGCCGCGGCGACCGGGTCGTCGTCCAACTGCCCAACCGGGCTGAGTTCGTCGAGGTGTGGTTCGCCCTGCAACGGCTGGGAGCGGTACCGGTGCACGCCATGCCCGGCCACCGGTACGCCGAGATCGCCCACCTGGCGGCGCTGTCGGGGGCGGCCGGCTACGTGGTCGCCGACCGCCACCTCGGGTTCGACTACCGGGCGCTCGCCGCCCGGATCCGGGCCGAGCGGCGTGCCCTCGACGAGCCACTCGACCACGTGGTGGTGGTGGGTGACCCCGGAGACAGTGGCTTCACCGCCTACCGGGACCTGACCGGGGCGTTGGCCGCACCTGGCAGCGGCGACGGCCCGGCGGCCGGCGACCTCGCGCTGCTGCTGCTCTCCGGCGGGACCACCGGCCTGCCGAAACTGATCCCCCGCACGCACGACGACTACGCCTACAACGCCCGCGCCGGGGCGCAGGTGTGCGCGCTGACGCCGGAGGACGTCTATCTCGCGGTCCTGCCGATCGCCTTCAACTTCACCTTCGCCTGCCCGGGGGTGCTCGGCACGCTGATGTCGGGCGGGGCCGTGGTGATCGCTCCGAATCCCAGCCCGGCCACCGCGTTCCGGCTCATCGCCCGCGAGCGGGTCACCTTCACCGCGATCAACCCACCGCTGGTGCCCCACTGGTTCGCCGAGCACGACGACAGCCGACCCGACCTGTCCAGCCTGCGTTTCGTCCAGGTCGGCAGCGCCCGACTGGCCGACGACCTGGCCCGCCGCTTCACCCCCACCCTCGGAGTGGCGGTGCAGCAGGTCTACGGCATGGCGGAGGGACTGATCAACTACACCCGCCTCGACGACCCGGCCGACCTGATCTGCACCACCCAGGGCCGCCCGTGCTCGCCCGCGGACGAGGTGCGCGTGGTCGACCCGGTCGACGGCAGCCCGGTCGACGAGGGCGACGTCGGCGAGTTGCTCACCCGCGGGCCGTACACGCTGCGCGGCTACTACCGGGCCGACGCCGCCGCCGAGGCGTCGTTCACCCCGGACGGCTTCTACCGCACCGGCGACCTGGTCCGCCGGCTGCCCTCCGGGCACCTCAACGTCGTGGGACGGGTCAAGGACCAGATCAACCGCGGTGGCGAGAAGATCGCCGCGACCGAGGTGGAGGGTCATCTGCTCGCCCATCCGCTGGTCCGGCAGGCGGCCCTGGTCGGCGTTCCCGACCCGCAGTGGGGCGAGGCGCCGGTCGCGGTGCTGGTCTGCCCGGACGACCGGCCGTCCCTGGCCGACCTGACCAGCTTCCTGCGGGGGCGCGGGCTCGCCGCATACAAGCTTCCGGACCGGATCCGCTTCGAGACGGCGATGCCGCTCACCGCGGTCGGCAAGATCGACAAGAAGGTGCTCGCGTCCCGGATCACCAGCGGTCCGGATGCATGAAGGCGACCGGCACCCGGGGCGCACGTCGCCTGACCAGGTCCGCGACCACCTCCCCGATCGCGGCCGCGTGCTTGAAGCCGTGGCCGCTGTCCCCGCCCGCCACCACCAGCCGAGGATCCCGGCCCGGCCGGCCCAGCAGGAACTGCCGGTCCGGAGTCAGCGGGTACATGCAGACCGCCGCCCGCGACGGCTCCGGCTCCAACCCCGGCAGCGCCACGGCGAGCCGGTCGGCCAGCTCCCGCCAGTCGGACGGAGTCACCCGTCGGTCGTCACCGTCGGGGTCCATCGTGCGCATCGCGGTTCCCGCGTCCTCCAGACCGAGCTTCAGCTCGCCGCCGGTGTCCGCGCCGTGTCCCCACAGACAGGCACCGTCGTCCAACTCACGGATGAACACCGGCACCGCGGCCAGGTCGTACCCGGTCGCGCTCGGATCGGCGGGCCGGAACCAGGTGATCGGCACCCGCAGCACCCGTAGCGTCAGCCCCGGCACCAGCCCGGGCAGCCAGGCTCCGGCCGCGACAACCACCTGGCGCACGGCGATCCGGTCCGTCGTGGTGTGCACGAACGCGCCGCCGTCGACCAGCTCGATCGCCAGCACCCGCGTGCCGGTCCGTACCTGGGCGCCCAGTTCGCCGGCCACCCGGACGGCGGCCCGGATCGCCGCCTCCGGCGGGATCAGCCCGGCGGCCGGCTCCCACACCGCCACGTGGTGCGCGGCCAGGCCGGCGTGCCGGGGCAGCCGGGCCCCGAGCGTGGCCGCGTCCCACACCTCGACCGCGATGTCGTGCTGCCGGGCCGCGGCGAGCGTGCCCGCCACCACGTGCCCGTCCCGCGGGCCGATCAGCACCCCGCCGGTCGGCGCGAGCAGCGTCTCGCCGGCGCGCGCCGACAACTCCTGCCAGAGCTGCCCGGAGCGCCGGGCCAGCGGCACCAGGTCCGGGTGCTCGAGACAGGCCGTACGGAACATGCGCGTGCCGCCGTGCGAGGAGCCGTACCCGTGGCCCGGCTCGTACCGGTCGAGCCCGATCACGCTGACGCCCGCCTCCGCCAGTTGCCAGAGTGACGCCGCACCGAACGCGCCCAGCCCGACGACCGCGACCTCAGCGTCCGGTGAGCGCATCGGCCGGTCCGGTGACGACGTGCGGCGCGACCTCCTCGGCGAACAGGCGCAGCGTGCGCTCCGCCTCCGCCTCCGTCGTGCCGCCCGGATTGACCTGCAGGCACACCGTCACATCGCGGCCGAACCAGTCGGCGACGACGGCGAGCTGCTCCCGTACCTGTGCGGGGTTGCCGGCGAGGACCTTGTGCCCGGCCAGCGAGGCGTCGAAGTCGTACCGGCGCACCTTGTCGACCAGTTGCTCGTAGCCGGGATAGTCGGCGCTGCTCGTGGTGGCCCAGGACGCGATCGCACCGGTCATCTTCTCGATGTAGTTCTGTTCCCAGCGCCGCCCCGCCGCCAGCGCCTCGGAGGCGTCCTCGGCCAGGTAGCAGGTGTACTTCAACTGGACGCGGCCCGGGCCGTGACCGGCCGCGGCGCGCTCGTGCCGATAGGCGGCGAGCATCTCCTGGAGCCCTTCCCGCGAGGTCACCGTCGGCACCACCTGGAGGTGGTAGCCGGCACGGCCCGCCGCCGCGCAGGACTCGGCACTGGTCGTGGAGGCCACGAAGATCGGCGGGTGCGGACGCTGGTACGGCCGCGGCAGCATCGTCACCGGCCCGAATCGCGCAAACGTCCCCGACCAGACGACCTCCTCCTCCGTCCACAGCCGCCGGCAGGCCTCGACGCCCTCGGCGAACCGCGCCCGGCTCTCGCTCATCGGCACCCCGAAGGCGGCGAACTCCTCCGGCAGGAAGGCGCGGCCGAACCCGACGTCGAGCCGGCCGTGCGACAGGTTGTCAAGCATCGCCAGCTTGCCGGCGAGCTGAACCGGGTGGGTGAAGGCCGGGACCACCGCCCCGGTCGTCACCCGGATCCGCCGCGTGCGTGCCGCCACCGCGGTCAGGAAGGTCACCGGGTCGGGGCTGTAGCCGCCGTACGCGGTGAAGTAGTGCTCGACCACCTGGACGTGCTCGTAGCCCAACTCCTCCGCGCGCACGGCCAGCCGAAGGCTCTCGTCGTACCACTGGCTCGCGCTTTTCTGAGCCGGGTCCAGCACCGGGAAGAAACCAACACCGAATTGCATGGAAGTCCTCTCTCACAGACCTGACCAGTGAAATGCCATCCGCCCGGCAAGTCAATGAGGAGGCCGCCGGAATATCGCCTACGACACACCCGAAGCGCATTTGCCAATGCGCTTCTCAAGGCTGGAAAGAAAACGTACACCCAGAAGCTATTCACATTATCGAATACGCGGGCGGTCCTGTATCTTCGCCGCTTGGAGGAGGCTGACATCCATGATGGAACGTGACTACCGGGTCCCATTCCCGGCGCGCGGCAGCGTCGTAGGCCCCGCCGAGCTGACCGCCGTCGCCGAGCTCGTCGACTCGGACGGCGCGCTGTCCGGCGGGCGGTGGCGCGCCGAGTTCGAACAGCGGTTCGCCCGCCACGTCGGATGCCGGCACGCCCTGTCGGTGACCAGCGGCACCGTGGCCCTCGAACTCGCCGTTCACCTGGCCGGACTGCGACCCGGTGACGAGGTGGTCACCACCCCGCAGACGTTCGCCGCCACTGTGCAACCGCTGCTGGCCCGCGACGTGCGGGTCAGGTTCTGCGACGTCGAACCGGACACGCTCAACATCGACCCGGCTGCGGTCGAAGCCGCCGTCACCGACCGCACCGCCGCGGTGATCGTGGTGCACTACGGCGGTCTGCCGGTCGCGATGGAGCGCATTCTCGCGGCCGCGCACGCGCACGGCGCGATCGTCATCGAGGACTGCGCGCACGCGCTGGGGGCGGAATACCACGGCCGACGCCCCGGGGCACTTGCCGATATCGGCTGCTTCAGTTTCCACAGCTCCAAGAACCTCACCACGCTGGGCGAGGGAGGAATGCTGACGTTCGACCGCGACGAATGGTACGAAAGGTTGGACCGCATCCGTTCGAACAAGGCGGACGCCGTCGTGGGCCCGTTTGTCTCGCGGGTGCCGCCGACGCCGTTGTTGCCGTGGATGCGCTACTCCGAGGAGATCTACGCGCACGAGTACGCCGACCTTCGGCACCCGGGAACGAACGCCACCATGTCCGAGGTAGCCGCCGCGGCCGGCACGGTGCAACTGGCCCGCCTGCCGGAGTTCTCGGCCCGCCGCCGGCACGTCGCGGCTCGGCTCGACGACTGTCTCGCTCGCCACGACGGGATCCGGCTGCACCGGCCTCCGGCCGGGGTGGCGCACGCCTACCACCTCTACACGATGTTCGTCGAGGCGGGCGCCGCCGCCCGGGAGCACCTGGTCAAGACGCTCGACCAGCGGGCGGTCGAGATCCAGCTGCGCTACTTCCCGCAGCACCTGACCCCGGAATGGCGTCAGCGCGGTCACCGGCCCGGCGAGTGCCCCCGCGCCGAGCAGCTCTGGTTTGAGCAACAGGTCAACCTGCCGTGCCACCCCGGACTGACCGACACCCAGGTCGACTACCTCACCGGCGCCCTCGACGAGGCGCTGTCCGATCTCTCCTGAATGGAGCGTCATGCCCTTCATCGACGTCCGCATCTTCGAGGAGCGCCTCACCCCGCCGGTGCAGGAGGCGCTCATCGCCCGGCTCACCGACGCCGTGAGCGAGGTGCTCGGCCCGGCGGTGCGCGACCAGACGTGGATCGTGCTGACCGGCGCCTCGGCCCAGCGCTGGGGCGTGGGCGGCGTTCCCGGAACCCCGCCGGGCACCGCGGACGCCGGCCCCGTCGCCGCGGCTTCCGTCGACTCCGACGCCCCGGGGTCGTCGCGATGACGGTCGCTGCCGGTCCGGTGGACTCCGCCGCCATCCGCGCCGAACTCGCCGCCGCGCTCCGGGTCGACCCCGGCTCGCTGGCCGACGACACCGACCTGTTCGGCGCCGGTCTGGACTCGCTGACCCTGATCCGGCTGGTCGCGCAGCTACGACGGGCGGGGCACGACGTCACCTTCGAAGACCTTGTCGCCGACCCGACCCTGGCCGGCTGGGACAGAGCGCTGTCCGGCCCGGCGGCCGTGCCGTCGCCGCCGCCCACCCCGGTGGACCCGTCCGCGCCGTTCGATCTCGCGACGATGCAGTACGCCTACTGGATCGGCCGGCAGGACGAGCAACCGTTCGGGGGCGTCGCCGCCCACTTCTACGTCGAGTTCGACGGTCATTCCGTCGACCCGGACCGGCTGCGTGCCGCGCTGGCCGCGGTCACCGCCCGGCACGGGATGCTGCGGGCCCGGTTCGACGCAGAGGGCCGCCAGCGCATCGCCACCGCGGCCCGTACCCCACTGGTCGTGCACGACCTGACCGGTGCGCACCAGGTCGACCGGGAGCTCGACCGCCTGCGCGCGCACTACACGCACCGGCGCATGGACGTCGAGAACGGCGAAGTGTTCACGGTCGCGCTGAGCCTGCTGCCCGGCGGCGCCACCCGGCTGCACGTCGATCTGGACATGCTCGTCGCCGACGCGCTGAGCATGCGGATCCTGCTCGGCGACCTGCACACGCTGTACCACGATCCGGACGCCGACCCGCCCGCGATCACGGCGAGTTTCCCGGAGTACCTGGCGGCGCACCGGGATTCGGTGGGGGTGGCCCGGGAGCGGGCCCGCACCTGGTGGACGCAGCGTCTCGACGAGCTTCCCGCCGGCCCGCAGCTGCCGATCCGCCCCGACGCCGGCCGTCCCGGTGCGGTCGCGCGCAGCGTCCGGCTGCACCACTGGCTGGCTCCGGCGCGCCGGGAGCGGCTGCTGCGCCGGGCCGCCGCGCACGGCGTGACCGCCGCCGCGGCGCTGGCCACCGCGTTCGCGGAGGTGATCGGCGCGTTCAGCGACGACCGGCGGTTCCTGCTCAACCTGCCGCTGTTCGCCCGCGAGCCGCTCGTCGACGGCGCCGATCTCCTGGTGGGTGACTTCTCCAGCTCGGTGCTGCTCGACGTGGACACCACCGGCCGGCCGCCGTTCACCGAACGGGCCACCCGGGTGCAGGCCGACCTGCGGGCGGCCATCGGTCACGGCGCGTACGCCGGCGTGGAGGTGCTGCGTGACCTGTCCCGTCGGGCCGGGAGCCCGGTGCTGGCGCCGGTCGTCTACACCAGCGCGCTGGGTCTGGGCGAGATCTACGGCGAGTCGATGCAGCAGACCTTCGGCGCTCCGTCGTGGATCATCTCGCAGGGCCCGCAGGTGTGGCTCGACGCGCAGGTGACCGAATTGGACGGCGGGCTGCTGCTCAACTGGGACGTGCGGCTGGACGTGCTGGCCGACGGCGTCGCCGAGGCCGCGTTCTCCGTCTACCGCGGCCTGGTCGACGCGCTGACCGACGACGACGGGGCCTGGCGGCGGCCGGTCGGCGCGCTGGTGCCACCGGGGCAGCTCGCCGTCCGGGAACGGGTCAACGCCACCGCCGCCTCGTGGCCGGCGGCCTGCCTGCACGACGGGTTCTTCGCCCACGCGCAGGCCACGCCCGAGCGGACCGCGCTGATCGACGCCGGGCGGGAGATCGCCTACGGCGATCTCGCCGATCGTGCGCTGCGCCTCCGCGCGCTGCTGCACGCCGAAGGGGTACGCCCGGGCGACACGGTCGTGATCACCCTGCCGAAGGGGGCCGCCCAGGTGGTCGCCGCGCTGGCCGTACTCGCCTGCGGCGCCGCGTACCTGCCGGTGAGCATCGACCAGCCGCCGCACCGACGGCGGCTGATCCACGCGGCGGCCGGAGCCCGGGTCGCGCTGACCGACCCGGCACACCATGAGTCGGTCACCGACGCGGGGGGCGTCACGCCGCTGCTGCTGAGCGCCGCCGACGGTTACGCGCCGCTCGCACCCGCTCCGTCCGATCCGCGTGCGGTCGCGTACGTCCTGTTCACGTCGGGTTCGACCGGCGAGCCGAAGGGCGTGGAGGTGAGTCACGCCGCCGCCATGAACACGGTGCTCGCCCTGAACCGGCGCTTCGGCGTGGGCCCGGCCGATCGGGTGCTGACGCTGTCGGCGCTGGAGTTCGACCTGTCCGTCTACGACACGTTCGGGTTGCTCACCGCCGGTGGCGCGCTGGTGCTGGTCGCCGAGGACCAGCGGCGGGACGCGGCCGCGTGGTGGCACCTGGTCACCACGTACGGCGTCACCGTGTGGAACACCGTGCCGGCGCTGCTGGACATGCTCCTCGTCGCCGGCGCCGGACGGCCGGCGCCCACGCTGCGCGCCGTACTGCTCGGCGGCGACGTGGTCGGCCTCGAACTCCCGGCCCGGCTGCGTCGGTCGGCGCCGGACTGTCGCTTCGCGGCGCTCGGCGGGATGACCGAGGCCGCCATCCACTCCACCGTGTTCGAGGTGAACCAGGTGGATCCCGCCTGGCCGTCGATGCCGTGGGGCACTCCGCTGGACAACGTCGTGTGCCGGGTCACCGATGCCGACGGCCGCGACCGACCGGACCTGGTCACCGGCGAACTGTGGGTGGGTGGCGCCGGCGTGGCCGAGGGTTATCGGGGTGATCCGGAGCGCACCGCGGGACGGTTCGTCACGCACGCCGGCACCCGCTGGTACCGCAGCGGCGACCTGGCTCGCTACCGCCCCGACGGCCTGCTGGAGTTCCTCGGACGAGCCGACCACCAGGTCAAGGTGCGCGGTCACCGGATCGAACTCGGCGAGATCGAGGCCGCGCTGGCGGCACACCCGGGGGTGGAGCACGCGGTCGCGATGGTGACCGCCACCGGGCTGGCCGCCGCCGTCGTCACCGCCGCGCCGCTGCCGGCTGACCTCGACGCCTGGCTCGCGGAGCGGCTGCCCGAGCACATGCGCTGCGACACGGTCACGGCGCTGCCCGCACTGCCGCTCACCGCCAACGGCAAGGTCGACCGGGCGCGGCTACGCCTCCTGCTCGACTCGGTGGCCGGCGATCGGCGGGCGACCCGCACCGGTGGGCCGCCCCGCGGCGAGATCGAGGCGCTCGTGGCCGCCGCCTGGTCCGATCTGCTGGGAGTTCCCGAGGTGGGCCGCGGCGACTCGTTCTTCTCCCTCGGCGGGGACTCGCTGCTCGCCACCCGGCTGCTGGTGCGGCTGCGGACCGTGGGTCTGTCCGGTGCCCGGCTCGCCGCGCTGTTCACCCGGCCGACTCTGGCCGACTTCGCCGCCGACCTGCGGCGCGGCGCCGACACCCAGACGACGGTGGTGACCGGTGACCCGGCGCGCCGGCATGAGCCGTTCCCGCCGACAGACGTGCAGCGGGCCTACTTCGTCGGCCGCGACGACCGGCTGCCACTGGGCGGGGTGGGCACCTGGCAGTACACCGAGTTCGACGGCGCGGACCTGGACCTCGACCGGCTCCGCGCGGCCTGGCAGCGACTGGTCGAACGGCACGAGATGTTGCGCGCGGTCTTCGACGGCGCGGATGCCCAGCGCATCCTCGCCACGGCGCCGCCGGTCGAGATCGCCGTGGCCGACGTCGGCGACGATGATCCGGCCGCGGCGCTGGAGAGCATGCGGGCCGCCCGCTCGCACCAGCTCACCGACCTCACCCGGTGGCCGCTGTTCGACCTCGCCGCGGTGCGCTACCGGCGGGACGGCCGGCAGCGCACCAGGCTCGCGGTCGGGCTCGACTACATCGTCTTCGACGCACTGTCGATCATGACTCTCTACACGGAACTCGACCTGCTCTACCGCGATCCCGACGCCGAACTGCCGGCGATCGACGTGTCGTTCCGCGACTACCTCCTCCAGGTCCGTCCCGATCCGGAGGCCGAGCTCCGCGACCAGCGCTACTGGGAAGCCCGACTGGTCGACCTGCCGCCGGCGCCGCAGCTGCCCACCGTGCGCCACCCGTCCGAGGTGTCCCGGCCCCGGTTCACCCGCCGCCGCCACCAGCTGCCGGCACATCGGTGGTCCGCGCTGCGTGCGCGGGCCCGCCAGCACGGGGTCACCCCGTCCACGGTGCTGCTGGCGGCGTACGCGGAGGTGCTCGGCGCCTGGAGCGCCCGCCGCGACCTGACCGTCACGCTCACCCTGTTCAACCGGCGTGACGTGCACCCGCACATCTACCGGGTGCTGGGCGACTTCACCACCCTGTCGTTGGCCGACTACCGCCCGGGCGGCGGTGGTTTCCTCGCCGACGTCAGCGCCCTGCACGCCCGGATGGGCGCCGACCTCGACCACCGCGAGATCAGTCCGGCCTGGCTCCTGCGCCGGCTGGCCCGGAGCACCGGCAGCATGGAGGCCATGCCGGTGGTGTTCACCAGTGCGATCGGGGTCGGGGACGGGGTGTCGATGGACCGCTCCGACGGCTTCCCACCGGAGGTGTGGGGTGTCTCGCAGTCGCCGCAGGTGAGTCTCGACAACCAGGTCCTGGAGTCCCGCGGCGGTCTGCAGGTCACCTGGGACGCGGTCGACGACCTGTTCGTTCCCGGGGTGCTCGACGACATGTTCGGGGCGTACACGGCGTTGCTGGATCGGCTCGCCGACGCCGACTGGGAGGCTCCGCTGCCCGACCTGCTACCGGCCGCGCAGCGGGCGACCCGGCTGCGGGTCAACGACACCGCGGCGCCGGTCCCGCGGCGCCGGCTGCACGATGCCTTCTTCGACGCGGCCCGGGACCATCCGCAACGCATCGCGTTGATCTGGCACGGCCCGGACGGCGTCGGTGAGCTGACCCACGGCGCGCTGGCCGACCAAGCCCTGCGGGTGGCCTCCGGTCTGCGTGAACGCGGCGTGCAGCCGGGCGACGCGGTCGCGGTGACCCTGCCGAAGGGGCCCGATCAGGTCGTCGCCGTGCTCGGGGTGCTCGCCGCCGGAGCGGTCTACGTCCCGGTGGGCGTGGAACAGCCGGCCCTGCGCCGAGACCGGTGCTACCGGGACAGCCGGGCCGTGCTCGTGCTCGACGCACCGGTGCTGGCGCAGGTGGCTGCCGCCGAGCCGCTGCCCGCCCCGGTGGAGCGGGGGCCGGACGAGCCGGCGTACGTCATCTTCACCTCCGGGTCGACCGGCGCCCCGAAGGGGGTCGAGGTCGCCCACGACGCCGCGGCCAACACGTGCACCGACATCAACGCACGCTTCGGCGTAGGGGCGCACGACCGTGTGCTGGCCCTGTCCGCCCTGGACTTCGACCTGTCGGTGTACGACATCTTCGGCGTGCTCGGTGCCGGCGGGTCGCTGGTGTTGCCGGCGGAGGATGAGCGTCGCGACGCGGCGCGCTGGCTGACACTCGTCCGCGATCACCGGGTCACCCTCTGGAACACCGTGCCGACCCTGCTGGACATGCTGCTGGTGGCGGCCGAGCCGGAGCCGCTGCCTCCGGGTCTGCGCCTGGCGCTGGTCTCCGGGGACTGGGTCGGCCTCGACCTGCCGGGGCGGTTCACGCGGGCCACGGCGCACCGGCCGGACGGCCCGGCCGCTCTGGTCGCGCTCGGCGGGGCCACCGAGGCGTCGATCTGGTCGAACGCCCTCGAGGTGGCCGCGGTGCCGACGCACTGGCGTTCGGTGCCCTACGGCTTCCCCCTGGCCAACCAGACCTACCGGGTGGTGGACGACGCGGGCCGGGACCGGCCGGACTGGGTGCCGGGTGAGTTGTGGATCGGCGGTCGTGGCGTGGCGCTCGGCTACCGCGGTGACCCGGCGCGGACCGCGGAGAAGTTCGTCGAGGACGCCGCCGGCCGTTGGTACCGGACCGGGGATCTCGGGCGCTACTGGCCGGACGGGACGCTGGAGTTCCTGGGCCGGGCCGACCACCAGGTCAAGGTCGGTGGGCACCGGATCGAGCTGGGCGAGATCGAGGCCGCCTGCGAGGCGTACCCGGGATCGGGCCGGGCCGCCGTGGTGGCCGTCGGCGAGCGCACCCGGCGCCGCCTGCACGCCTTCGTCGAGGCCGGCGACGCCGATCCGACGACGGTCGCCGACGGGCTGCGGGCGTTCCTGGCCGAACGGCTGCCGGCGTATGCCGTGCCGGCCGCCGTCGCGGTGCTGCCGTCGTTGCCGTTGACCACCAACGGCAAGGTCGACCGGGCCGCGTTGCAGCACGACGCGGCGCGCGGGGTGGCGGCGTCCGCCGCGCCGCCTACCGGTCCGGTCGAGACCGCGCTGGCCGGGATCTGGGCCGACCTGCTCGGTGATCGGGTGGACGACCGGGCGGCGAACTTCTTCGCGCTGGGCGGGGACAGTGTTACCGCGCTGCGCCTCGTCGCCGCGATCCGCCAGCGCTGGGGTGTGGACGTGCCGATCGCGCGGTTCCTGGCCGCGCCGACGGTGACGGATCTGGCGATCGAGCTGTCTGCCCTGATTGAAAACGACTACGATTTCGGATCACTATGACGATCCTGCGCCCCGTTCGCGGCAGGCTGGTCCTCGCCGTACTCCTCCAGGCACTGTCCAGCGCGGCCGGTGCCGGCGTGCTCATCGCCATGGCGGTGATCGGCGACCGGCTCCTGCGGCCGGCACCGGACCCGGCCGGCGTCCGGAACCTGGCTGTGCTCGCCGTGGTCGCGGCGCTGCTCAGCGTCCTGCTGGCCGCCGCGGCCACGGTACTGACCCACCTCGCCGACAACGCCTTGCAACTGCGGCTGCGACGAGTCCTGGCCGACCGGCTCGGCCGGGTGCCACTGTCCTGGTACTCGGGCCGGGGCTCCGGTCAGGTGAAGAAGGCGGTGCACGACGACGTGCAGGCCATGCACTACCTGGTGGCGCACACCGCCCTCGACGTCACGGCGGCGGTGGTGACTCCACTGGTGGCGCTGGTTTTCCTGCTGACGGTGAACCCGTGGCTCGCCCTGCTGGCCCTGGCGCCGACGATCACCGGTGCGTGGCTGTTCCGGCGGGCGATGACCGGCGCCGGACCGAAGATGGCCGCCTACGGACGCGCCGCAGCGGAGATCAACAACGCGGCGGTGGAGTTCGTCGACGGCATCGCGGTGTTGAAGACCTTCGGGCGCGCCGGCGTGGCGCACCGTCGGTTCCGCACCGCCTCGGACGCGTTCAGCGACTTCTTCACCGCGTGGGCGGCCGGCACCACCGGGATCACCACCGCGTCGCAACTGGTGGTGACCGCCCCGGTCGTGCTGGTGGTGGTCCTCGCCGCCGGGGTGCCCGCCGCGGCGGCCGGCCTCCTGGCACCGGCGACACTGGTGGCCTTCGTGCTGCTCGCACCCGCGCTGGCCGGCCCCGTCGCCACCATCGGCCGGCACCTGCAGGCGTTGCGTACCGGGCTGAGCGCCGCGGCCGACGTCTCCGCGCTGCTGGACACGCCGGTGGTGGACAACGGGGCCGCGGCGGCCGACCCGCACGACACCACCGTGCGGCTGCACGCCGTCGACTTCAGTTACGACGGCACGACCACCGTGTTGTCCGGCGTCGACCTCGAACTCCGTCCGGGCACCGTCACCGCGCTGGTCGGGCCGTCCGGGGCGGGCAAGTCCACCGTCGCCCGGCTGATCGGCCGTTTCCACGACCCCACCGCCGGCCGGATCACCCTGGGCGGCGTCGACCTGCGCGGACTCGATCCGACGACGCTGCACCGCACCGTCGGCTTCGTCCTGCAGGAGGTGACCCTGCTGCGCACGACGGTGGCGGCGAACATCGCACTGGGGCGGCCGCAGGCCACCCGGGCCGAGATCGAGGCGGCGGCCACGGCGGCGCAGATCCATGACCGGATCGTCGCCGACCCGCGCGGGTACGACGCGGTGGTCGGCACGGACGTCGCCTTCTCCGGCGGTGAGGCGCAGCGCCTGTCGATCGCCCGGCTGCTGCTGGCCGACCCGCCCGTGCTGGTCCTGGACGAGGCCACCGCGTACGCCGACCCGCACGCCGAGGCGCAGATCCAACGGGCCCTGTCCGCCCTGGCCGCCGGCCGGACGATGCTGGTCATCGCGCACCGCCTCGCCGGCGTGCGCGCGGCCGACCAGATCGTCGTCCTCGACGGCGGGCAGGTCGTCGAACGCGGCCGGCACGAGGACCTGCTCGCCGCCGGCGACCGCTACGCCCGCATGTGGCGCGCCCAGGAGGCCACCGCCGTCCCCGCCCTCGCCGAGGAGACTCGATGATCCGCGCCATGGCAGCCGCGCTCGGTCCCGCCCACGCCGGCCCGCTGCGCCGGCTCGTCTCTCTGGCCGTGGCCGCCGCCACCGCGCAGGGCATCGCGTACGCCCTGCTCGTCCCGCTGCTGCGCGCCGCGCTCGGTGACCGCCCCGCGGCGGCCCTGCCGTGGCTGGCCGGATTCACCGCCGCCGTCGCGGTCTTCGCGGCGCTGACGTGGACGGCCCAGAACCGGGCGTTCGGGCTGGGCCGCGACGTCGCCCGGGCGCTGCACGAGCGTCTCGGCGAGAAGATCATCCAACTGCCGCTGGGCTGGTTCACCCCGGAGCGCACCGGCGAGCTCAGCCGGCTCGCCAGCCAGAGTGTGCTGCAACTGATGAACGTGCCGGCCCACCTGCTGCGTCCGGTCGTGACCGCCGTGGTCACCCCGACCGTGGTGGGGGGGACGCTGCTGGTCGTCGAACCGCGGCTGGGCTTGGCCGTGGTGCTCGCCCTGCCGCTGCTCGTCCTGGTGCTGCGGGCGAGCAACCGCGCGGTGGCGGGTGCCGACGCCGACCGACACCGGACCATGGACGACGCCGCCTCCCGGCTCGTCGAGTACGCACAGGCACAGCCGCTCCTGCGGGCCTTCGGCCGGACCGCGGGTGAGCATCGCCTGCTCGACGACGCCCTGGTGGCGCAGAGCCGGACCGATCACGCCCTGCTGCGCCGGGCGGTGCCGGGGATCGTGGCCTTCGCCTTCGCGGTCCGGGCGCTGCTCGGCGTCGTCCTGCTCGCCGGCGTGCACCTCGCGCTCGGCGGCCGGCTCGACGCCGCCACCCTGGTCGCGGTACTCGTGCTGGCCGTCCGGTTGAGCGAGCCGTTGGGCACCGCCGCCGAATCGGGTGCCTCGCTGCGCCTCGCGGGCAACCAGCTCGCCGCGGTGAACCGGGTGCTGGACGCCGCGACCCTGCCCGAACCCGTCCAGCCTCGGCAGCCCGGGTCCGCCGAGGTGGTCTTCGACAACGTCCACTTCGCGTACGACGACCGGCCGGTGCTGCGCGGCGTCGGTTTCCGCCTGCCCGAGCGAAGCATGACGGCCCTGGTGGGACCGTCCGGTGGGGGCAAGACCACCGTCGCCCGACTGCTCGCCCGGTTCTGGGACACCGACGCCGGCACCGTGCTCATCGGCGGCGTCGACGTACGCGACATCGCCCCCGCCGACCTCATGGCCCGCGTCGCGTTCGTGTTCCAGGACGTGTATCTCTTCGACGGCACTCTCGCCGACAACATCCGCCTCGGCCGTGCGGACGCGACGGACGACGAGGTCCGCGACGCCGCCACGACCGCCGGCCTCGACGACGTGCTGGCCGACCTGCCGTCCGGGCTGGACACCCCGGTGGGCGAGGGCGGCACGGCCCTGTCGGGCGGCCAGCGCCAACGCGTCTCCATCGCCCGCGCCCTGCTCAAGCGCGCGCCGATCGTGGTGCTCGACGAGGCGACGGCGGCCCTGGACCCGGAGGCCGACGCGGCGGTGCGTACCGCCGTCGCTGCCCTGTCCCGACAGGCCACCCTGCTGGTGATCGCCCACCGGTTGCACACCGTCCGGGCCGCCGACCAGATCCTGGTGCTGCGCGACGGCGTGATCGCCGAGCGCGGGAACCACGACGACCTGGTCGACGCCGGTGGCACGTACGCGTCGTTCTGGCGCGACCGGACGGCGGCCGAAGGGTGGCGCCTCGTCGGCCGGTGAGCGCGAGGAGTGAGCCGGGGACGACGCCACCGTGTCACGTCATGTCGTCCGCCCACCGGATCGCGCCCGAAGGGCAGAGCGCCACTGCGTCGGCGACGCCGGTGTCCATCTCGGAGGCGGCGCTGACCAGCAGCACGGTGCCCGTCTCCTGATCCTGGTCGAAGGCGTGCGGCGCGAATCGGACGCACTGCCCCGCACCGATGCACCGGGTGTCGTCGACGACGAGCTGTCGGCTCATGCCGGCAGTCTATAGAAAATGAATTTCACTAACCAGCAGCTTGGTGAGCAATGAAGGGCGTGCGAGCATCTCGTATCGGAAGTGATTGTCGTTCAGCGGTCGGTCAAGGCACGGATCGTTCGACGACGAACCGACGGAAGGGCACTGATGAACGGCGACGAGTACCACGAGTCGGGCGAGTTCCTCGACCTGTTCAGTCTCGACGCATGGGGGACGCTGCGCGAGCCCGTGCTGGCCGCGCTGGCCGGCGCGGCGCCGCACGCCGGCCCCATCGTCGACCTGGGGGCGGGCAGCGGCCTCGGCACCCTGCTCATCGCCGAGGTGTTGCCCGCCGCACGCGTCCTGGCGATCGAGCCGTCGGCAGCCCAACGCGCGGCCCTGTTCGGCCGGCTCGGTCCCGTCCCGGACCTGCGGGAGCGGGTCACGGTGGTGGCGGCCGGAGCGCAGGACGCCCCGCTCCCGGATCGGATCGGCGGCGCCATCGCAATGAACATGATCGGGCACCTGGACCTCGACGCCCGTCGCCGGTTGTGGAGGCGGCTGCGCGACCGGCTCGCGGACGGCGCGCCGCTGGTGGTCAACGCGCAGCCGCCGGCGGAGCCGGTGGAGATCGCGGAGGCGGAGTTCGTGACGGTGCGGGTGGGTGCACACACCTATGTGGGCAGCGGCGCGGCGCAACCGGACGGGCCGGGCACCATCAGGTGGCGGATGCGCTACCGGGTGCTCGACGAGGCCGACCGACTCGTACGTGAGGTCACCGCCGTCTACCGATGGCACGTCGTGTCACCGGAGGCGCTCGCCGTCGAACTGTCCGCGGCCGGCTTCGACGCGATCCCCGGCCAGATGGACCTGGTGCGCGCGGTGGTCCGGTGACACGGGGTCGGTAGGTCCGGTTCCGTTGCGCGTGCCCCGTGCTCACTCCCGGCGAGGCGAGGCATGCTCGCCGTCGGGCACCCTACCGGCGCGGCCCGTCTCCTCGCCGGATGTGAGGCGGCGTCGATGCCGTCCTCCCGGTGACGTCGAACCGCGCCGCGACGGCCCGCATGGCTACGTCGACGACGGCGTCCCGGCTCGACCGCACGGCTCTCACTTCTCAGGCAAACGGGGGTGACAACCATTTTCACTAACTGGTATACCTAGTGGACCTATCCGGCCGCGATCTTCGTGGTCGACAACGAGAGTGATGGTGAGGGATGGTTCCGACCACGGGACGCAGACTGGCCGCGGTAGTCGCCGCGGCAGCGATCCTTGCGGCGACGGGATGCTCGGCGGACACCGACGACGGGGCGGCGTCCACCGGCGGGACGCTGCGCGCGGCGTTCGCCGGCGGCGGCTCCAGCGAGACGCTCAACTACCTGGTCGGCCCGACCGCCCTCGACTACGTACGGGCGAAGCTGGTCCACGCCCCGCTGTGCGAGCTCGACCCGAAGGCACCGGACGGCGTCTCGTACGGCGTCGTCGAGTCGATCACGGTCTCCGACGACCTGAAGACGTACACGTTGCGGGTGCGCGACGGGGTGAGGTTCAGCAACGGAAAGGCTCTGACGTCCGCGGACGTGTTGTACTCGCTGCGCGCACCGACCCTGTTGAAGGGGCTGCCCTTCACGAAGCTGATCTCGCGGAACTTCAACGTGGACGCGGCCTCCGCCCCGGACGCGTCCACGGTGCTCCTGCCGACGCTGTCGCCGATCGCCGACGGGCGCGAGGTGATCTGCCAGAGCATGCTCGCCATACCCGACGGGACCACCGAGTTCACCCCCGACATGCCCTCCTCCGGTCCCTTCACGGTGTCCACCTTCGAGCCCGGCCGGTCGACGCTGCTCAAGCGCAACGGGAACTACTACGGCGAGGCACCGTCGCTGGAGCGGATCGAGTTGCTCTCGATCCCCGACAGCACGGCTCGAGTGAACGCCCTCCGACAGGGCCAGGTCGACTTCGTCAGTGGTGTCGGCCCGGCTCAGGCGCAGACGCTGGACAGTGTCGACGGGATCGAGATCACCAGCAGCGAGCTGCCGTACGCCGCCTACCTGCAGTACACGATGAACGTCAAGGCCAAGCCGTTCGACGATCCCCGGGTGCGCGAGGCGTTCCGGTTGGCAGTCGACCGTGAGCGGATCGTGAAGACCGTCTACTACGGCCGGGCGTTCGTCGGCAACGACCTGCCCGCCCTCGGCTTCCCCTCGTACGACAGCTCGCTCCCCCAGCGTGCCCATGACCCGCAGCGGGCGAAGGAGCTGCTGGCCGCAGCCGGCGGGAGCGGCGTGAAGGTCGAGCTCACCGCCGGGCCGGAGCTGCCCGGGATGGTGGAGACTGCGACGCTCCTCGTCGAGGACCTGCGGGCGATCGGCGTCCAGGCCACCGTGCGGGAACTCCCGGCCGGGCAACTGTTCGCCGACTACCCCGCCTACCTCTCCTGGCCGTTCCGCGCCGGGTACACCCCGCCCGCGTTCTTCGAGATCAACCACACGCCGGGCACGTTCCCGGACGTGGACGCCCTCGTGCTCAAGGCGCGCAGCGCGGGAACCAAGGAGCAGCGGACGGCCGCGTCGCACCAGGCGCAGAAGCTGCTGTGGGAGAAGGGCGACCAGATCGGACCGGTGTTCGTCCCCACGATCAACGCCGCCTCCGACCGCGTCGGCGGCGTGCGAAACCTGCAGTTCCCCGACCTGTCCCGCGCCACCATGCGGAGCTGACGGGTGCGACTGGCCGGATGGCTGGCAGTGCGGGTCGCCGCTGCGGCGGCGACCCTCACCGTCCTGTCCGCCGTGGTGTTCTGGGCGACCGAGGTCCTGCCCGGCGACGCGGTCGGCACGACGTCGGGCCCGAACGCCACCGACGCCGAGCGGGACGCGATCCGCGTCTCGCTCGGGCTCGACCGTCCCGCGTACGAGCGCTACCTCGACTGGATCGGCGATGCCGCCCGCGGCGATCTGGGCGTCTCGCTCGTCACCGGACGGGACATCGGTGAGATCATCACCGACCGGCTGACGGCAAGCCTCGCGGTGCTGGTCCCGGCGGCGGCGCTGATCCTGGTGCTCGCCGGGGCGCTGGGCGTCGCGGCGGGACTACGCGTGGGCGGCCGGCTGGACCGGGTGCTGAGCACGACCACGCTCGGGCTCGTCGGTTCGTCGGACTTCCTGCTGGCCACCGGCCTGCTCCTGGTGTTCACCGCGTGGTGGCCGGTGCTGCCGGCGGTTGCCCTGGTGCCCGCCGGTGACGAGCTGTGGCAACACCCGGACCTGGTGGCCCTGCCGGCGCTCGCCCTCGCCCTCGGCGGATTCGGCGCGACGATGCGGCTGCTGCGCGCATCGGTCGCGCAGACGGCCGCGACCGGCTTCGCCGAGTTCGCCCGCCTCAACGGCGTCCGCGGCTCCCGCTACCTCTGGACCGTGGTCTCCAACGCCGCGGCACCCGCGCTGCACGGCCTGGCGATCATGCTCGCCGGTCTGCTCGGCGGCAGCGTCGTGGTGGAGACGCTGTTCAACGTGCCCGGCGTCGGCTTCGAGCTGACCCGGGCCGTGGCTGAGCGGGACGTGCCACTGGTGCAGGGCCTGAGCCTGGCACTCGGCGCCGCGACGTTGATGATCCTGCTTGTCGGCGACCTCCTCGCCGCGCTGCTGGATCGTCACCGGTCGCACTCCCCGGCGGGGGCCCGGTGACCGCACGACGCCTGCTGAGCACGGTGCCGCCCCTGCTCGTGCTCGCCGTTGCCGTGATCGGACCCTGGGTGCCCGCCGCCAGCCCGACCACGCCGGTCGCCGGACCGTACGAACCCTGGTCCGGCGCGCATGTCCTGGGTACCGACGTGCTCGGCAGGGACGTGCTCGCCCGTGTCCTCGACGGGGGCCGGGCGCTGATCGTCCTGGCCACGGTCGCCACGACGATCGGCAGCCTGATCGGCCTCGGCCTCGGCACGTGGGCGGGAATGACACGCCGGCACCGGGCCGCCCGGCTCACGGTGCGCAGCGTCGACGCGCTCGCCGCCCTGCCGGCGATCCTGCTGCTTCTCGTGCTCGCCGCCGGCGCCCCCGGCAGCGGGGCCGCCGTCGTCGTGGCGAGCGTCCTGGTGAGCATCCCGTTCTCGGTGCGGGTGCTCCGGGAACGCGTCGCCGCCCTCGTCGCCACGGACTATGCCCGAGCGGCGCAGGCCAGGGGGGACACCGCCGTCGCCCGACTGCGCCACGACGTGCTGCCCGGGCTGGTCCCCACCGCACTCGCCGAGGCCGGGATCCGGTTCGTCGCCTCGGTCCAGCTCGCCGCCACCGCGGGGTTCCTCGGCCTGGGTACCGGCGCGCCGGCCGCGAACTGGGGGCGCATGGTCCAGGAGAACAGCTCCGGGCTCGCGACCAACCCGTTGCCGGTGCTGGTCCCCGCCATGCTGCTCGTCGCGCTCGCCGTCGGTGTGACGCTCCTCCTCGACCGCCTCGCCGGTCCCGTTCTCGGCGAAGCCGGGGGCGGCCACATCGGCCCCGACCGGATCGGACAGACCGGATGAGCATGGTCGCCCGGGTACGCGGGCTCACCGTCACCACGCCGGACGGCACTCGCATCCTGGACGCGGTCGGCCTGGATCTCACCTCGGGCCGGGTGACCGGCCTCGTCGGGCCGTCCGGGTCGGGCAAGACCACGCTCGCGCTCGGCCTGCTCGGGCACCTCGGCCGAGGGCTCCGCCGCGAGGCCGGCACCGTCGAGGTGGACGGCGTCGACCCCTTCTCCCCCGCGGGCCGGCGCCGGCTACGCGGCCGGACGACCGGCTACGTCCCGCAAGATCCGGCCAGCGCGTTGGACCCCCGGCGTCGCCTCGGGGCGCAACTGCGCACGGCCGCCCGGATCGCCTGGCCGCAGGACGACCGGGCGGACAGGGCCGCGCGGATCGAGCAGGCCGCCCGCGATGCCGCCCTCGACCCGCCGCTCCTGCACCGCTATCCGAGTCAGTTGTCCGGAGGACAGGCCCAACGTGGGGTGCTGGCATGGACGCTGGTCACCCGGCCGGCGCTGATCCTGCTCGACGAACCCACCAGCGGCCTGGACCCCGACACCGCGCTGCGGGTCAGTCAACGGTTCACCGCGCTGCCCTGGCGGCCGGCGGTCCTGCTGATCAGCCACGACCTGGCCCTCGTGGACCGGATCGCCGACGAGACGCTCGTGATGGACCGCGGCCGGCTCTCCCCCGCCCGGCGCCACGCTCCGGTGGCACCGGCACGCGCCGAGGCGCCCGCCTCGGTGACGGCGACCCCGCCAACCGGAAACGGCACGGTTCGAGCCGCCCTCGCCTTCGAGGGGGTGACGGTCCGGCACGGTGCGCTACGGGTTCTCGACAGCGCCAGCGCACGGGTCGAGTTCGGCGAGATTCTCGGCATCCGCGGGACGTCCGGCAGCGGCAAGACCTCGTTGGCGCGGGCGCTCTGCGGGCTCGCTCCTCCGGCCGCCGGACGACTGCTGGTCGACGGCGCGCCGGTGAGCTGGGACGCGGCCGTCCGCGCGCGTGCCGGTCAGCCGTACCTCGCCTACGTCGGCCAGGACGCCCGCGCGGCCCTGAACCCGCACGAAACCGTCCGTCGCACGCTCACCCGAGCGCTCGCCGCGAACGCCCGGCGAGGTCGTCCGGCCGGCTGGACTCTGGAGGAGATCGTCGAGCGGTTCGCGCTTGCGGCCGAGGTCCTCGATCGCACGCCCGATCGGCTCAGCGGCGGTCAACGCCATCGCGTCGCGCTCGCCCGGGCTGTCGCCGCCGCGCCCGCCGTTCTCGTCTGCGACGAGTCCACCGCCTCCCTCGACCGCGACACCGAGGCCCACGTCCTGGACACGATCGACCACCTCCGCCGCCGCGACGGCACTCCCGTCGTGCTCGTCACCCATTCCGGCCACCTCGCGGCACGCGCCGACCGAGTCCTCACCCTCTCCGACGGACAACTGTGGTGACTCCACCGAGGCGCCGTACACACCGCCGCCGGTCGTGTGGGGCGGGTGCCCAGCCCTCGGCCTGTCTCCGCCGGGGCAACCAGCTCAACTACTACGACTTCTCCTCCTTCCGCGTCTTCGCCAAAGCGCCCTTCGAGACCTGGGGCAACGCCTGGCTCAACGCACCCTGCCTCCGGTGGTGCACACATCGTCATATCATGACGTTCTAATCATAATGGAAATCACTTCCGGTAGCCTTGTGGCACACGCACCCCACCGCTAGCGTCCTGCTGGTAATGAACCTCTTTGTCATTTGACCGGACGTGGAAAGGCGGCGGTTCCGGTGTTCAATAAGCGCGCAGGTCTGCTCGGCGCAGCCCTGATCTCGGTGGCGATGCTCGGTGCGGGTTGCGGATCGTCCTCCGACGGCGAAACGGCGGCGCCCTCCTCCGGGGCCTCAGGAGCGACAGGCATCTCGGTGGTCACGTCCACCAACGTCTACGGTGACATCGTGCGGCAGATCGCCGGCGACAAGGCGACGATCACGTCGATCATCAGTGATCCGTCTGCCGATCCGCACTCCTACGAAGCGAACACCCGCACCCAACTCGAGCTGTCGAAGGCCGACCTGGTGATCGAGAACGGCGGCGGCTACGACGACTTCGTCGACACGATGCTCAAGGCGGCCGACAGTGACGCCAAGGTGCTCAACGCCGTCGAGATCTCCGGCAAGGCGGCGACCGGCGGCGAGGAGCTCAACGAGCACGTCTGGTACGACCTGCCATCGATGGGAAAGCTGGCCGACCAGATCGTCGGTGCGCTGTCCACCGCGGAGCCCGGCGACGCCGCGACGTTCACCGCCAACGCGACGGCCTTCAAGCAGAAGCTCAGGGATCTGGAAGCCACCGCAGGCGAGATCAAGGCGGCACACGGCGGCACCGGTGTGGCGATCACCGAGCCGGTGCCGGGCTACCTGCTGGACGCGTGCGGTCTGGTCAACAAGACTCCGGAAGAGTTCAGCGAAGCCATCGAGGAGGGCACCGACGTCTCCGCCGGCACTCTGAAGGAGACCGTCGCTCTGTTCACCGGCAAGCAGGTCAAGCTGCTTGCCTACAACGAGCAGACGACTGGACCGGAGACCGAGAAGGTGCTCCAGGCGGCCAAGGACAACAAGGTCGGCGTCGTGCCGGTGACCGAGACGCTGCCGGCCGGCAAGGACTACGTCTCGTGGATGAGCGGGAACCTCGTCGCCGTCAAGACCGCACTGGGCTGATGCCTGACGACCACCGCGCGGTTCCGGTGCTGGAGTTCGAGGATGCCGGGCTGAGTTTCGGCCCGCGGCGGCTCTGGTCGGGGCTCTCCCTGCGCGTCGAGGCCGGCGAGTTCATCGCCGTCCTCGGCGCCAACGGGTCGGGCAAGACCAGCCTGGTCCGCGCGATCCTCGGGCTCCAGCGTCTGAGCGCCGGTCGGCTGCGCGTCTCCGGCCGGCCACCGCGCCGCGGCGCGGACGACATCGGATACGTGCCGCAGCAACGGCGCATCGATCCGCTGACGCCGCTACGCGCCCGCGACGTGGTCGGCCAAGGTCTCGACGGACACCGTTGGGGCCTGGGCCGGCATCCAGGGAGGGATGCGCGGGTCAGGGCGGCTCTCGGCTCGGTCGACGCCGCCGCGTTCGCCGACATGCCGGTCGGACTGCTCTCCGGCGGTGAACAACAGCGGATCCGCGTCGCGCAAGCACTGGTGGCCGACCCGCGCCTGCTGCTCTGCGACGAACCGCTGCTCTCACTGGACCTGCGCAGCCAGCAGACCATCACCGCGTTGGCCGACCGGCGACGCCGGGAGAAGGGAACCGCCGTCGTGTTCGTCACGCACGAGATCAACCCCGTCCTGCCCTACGTGGACCGCGTCGTCTACCTGGCCGACGGCGGATTCCGGAGCGGGACGGTGCAGGAGGTGTTCACCTCGGCGACGCTCTCCGACCTGTACGGGGTACCGATCGAGGTGCTTCGCGTCAACGGAAGGATCCTCGTCGCGGGGATCCCGGGCGCCGACGAGTCGCACCATCACCACGACGGCACCGAGGTCGGGGCGGAGCATGTCTGACCCCGGACTGTGGGACCGCGTGTTCAATTTCGCCGACTACGGCGAGTTGCTCGGTCTCGTCCACAACTCGATCATCGCCGGCGCGGTGCTGGGTCTCGTCGGCGGGTTGATCAGCACGTTCGTGATGATGCGCGACATGCCGTTCGCCGTGCACGGCATCAGTGAGCTGTCGTTCGCCGGGGCGTCCGGAGCGCTCCTGGTCGGCGCGAACGTCGTGCTCGGATCTCTGGTCGGCTCCATCCTCGCCGCCCTGGTGATCGGGATGCTGGGCAGCCGGGCCCGTGACCGCAACTCCATCATCGGTGTTCTCATGCCCTTCGGTCTGGGTCTCGGCGTGTTGTTCCTCGCGCTCTACCAGGGCCGGTCGGCGAACAAGTTCGGGCTGCTGACCGGCCAGATCGTCGCCGTGGACACACCACAGCTGTCCTGGATGCTGGTGACCTCGACGGTGGTCCTGATCGGCCTGCTGGTGATCTGGCGCCCGCTCGCTTTCGCCAGCGTCGATCCGGAGCTGGCCGCCGGGCGCGGCGTCCCGGTCGCGGCGCTGTCGTCGGTGTTCATGCTGCTGCTGGGCCTGACGGTCGCCATGTCGGTGCAGATCGTCGGTGCGCTGCTGGTGCTGAGCGTCGTCGTCACACCCGCCGCGGCCGCGATGCGGGTCACGGCGTCGCCGCCGCTCGTCACCGTGCTCAGCGTCCTGTTCGCCGTCGGCTCCATCGTCGGCGGCATCCTGCTCGCCCTGGGCAGCAGCATTCCCATCAGCCCCTACGTCACCACGATCTCGTTCATGATCTACATCGCCTGCCGGGTTCTCGGCGCACGACGGCACCGGCGCGGTTGGGCCACCGTCGGGCGCGCCGAGGCCCCGTTGTCCGCGGCGGCGCGCTGAGATCGGGGCCGGCCGAATGGCGAAGGGCGACCGCAGCACCACGAAGGAGCCGATAGAGACCGCCGCCGCCGTTCTTCAGGCCCTCGCCTCGCCCATCCGCCTGCGAGTGGTCCTGGACGTCATCGATCGGGAGGCGACGGCCGCCGAACTGGCCGAACGGCTCGGCGTCGGATACACCACGGTCGCCAAACACCTACGACACCTCCGGGTTGCCGGCCTCGTCCGCCGTCACCGGAGCGCGAACCACGTCCGGTACCTCGCGACCCCGTCGGCCGTCCTGCTGGTGCGCGCCATCCTCGTCACGACCGGGCCCCGCGGGGAGCACGGGAACCCTGTCTGCGGAGCTCTGCCACGGCACTGATCCCGCCGACGGCCCACCGGGCGCAGGCCCCCCGGGTAGTCGTAACCGTCCGTCACGAGGCCGCCGTAGAGCTCGTCCCAGAACTCGCATGATCCGGGTGGCTGCGCTCCGCGGAAAGATCGCCCGGGCGTTGTCGGCGCTGCGGGCCGATGACTCCTGGTCTCCGAGGGCGGCGGCACCATGATCATCGACGTGCGGCGACGCGGTCGTTGCCGATGCGGGGTGGCGCGGCGCTCGTCGGGCGGGCATCTCGTCTCCCACCGGAGGGTTCGGGCGACGAACTCACGGTCGCAGGGTCAGCGTCTGGGTCGCCGCATCCGTGACGGCGGCCCTGTCCCAGCGCATCGGCAGCGTCTGGCCGGCGCGCCACAGCGGCAACTGATCGTCGTAGTTGTGGTGGAACGCGTGCCCGGAGTTGCCGGTCAGCTGGATCCACCGGGAGGCGTCGAGG
The DNA here is from genome assembly GCF_019038635.1 of Micromonospora sp. WMMB482. Lineage (NCBI taxonomy): Bacteria > Bacillati > Actinomycetota > Actinomycetes > Micromonosporales > Micromonosporaceae > Micromonospora > Micromonospora sp. WMMB482. The sequence continues at coordinate 6,371,465 of NZ_JAHOPD010000020.1, forward strand.
TCGGCCAGGTCGACGATCATCCGCATAGAAGGCACGGCGTCGACCTCGTAGCCCGCAGCGGCATTCCAACCCGTCGCGTTGACGATCGCGTCGCCGCCCGACACCCCGACCGGGTCGGCGTTGAAGAGCCACTCGACGGGCCCGACACCCGATGAGCCGAAGGTCTGGTTGCGTGCGGTCAGGATGTGCATCCGGCCCCACCGCCAGTCGGCGGGCCGGTCGCCCTGGTCGCGACGGAGCTCCGCGGTTGCCTCGGCCGCCGCCGAGCGCAGGATGTCGTCGCGGCGCTCGACGGCCGGGGTGTCCTGGCGATCCCACCACGGGGACCCGGGCTGGGCGAGCAGTCCCCGCACCACCTCGAACCACCGGTCGCCGCCGTCGGGCCGGTAGCTCGCGGGCAGTTCGTCGAAGATGCCGGCGAGCAGGTGGCGCCAGGTCGCGTTGTAGTACGCGGCCGCGGCGGACCGGCGCGCCTCGGCGCTGCCGGAGGGGCCGTCGGCAGGCTGCTGGAAGTCCCAGTCCTTCCACAGCTCGGTGGCGGTGACGCGGGCGTCGTCGGACGGGTCGGTCGCCCTGCCGAGAGCGTCGACAACCGCCGGTACGAGGGTCGGCGCGAAGCCGTTGCGGTTGTCGAACTGCATGCGCTGTACGTCCGCCACGCTGATCGCGCCGGGCGCTGACGTGATCATGTCGCGGATGCGCTGGCTGCGGTAGCCGTACGACCAGTCGCTGGTCAGCAGGCGCGGGTAGCCAGGGCCCACGACGGCCTGATTGGCGGTGACCAGGTAGCCGCCGGGCGGGTTGAGGACGCTCGGCAGCTCGGCGAAGGGAATGAAACCCTTCCAGTCGTACGCCGAATCCCAGCCCGGGCTCATCCACCGCCCGTCGCCCTTGCCGCGCACCGGGATCCGACCAGGGGACTGGTAGCCGATGTTGCCGGCCACGTCGGCGTACACGATGTTCTGTGCGGGCACCTCGAACAATGCGGCGGCGGCGCGGAACTCGGTCCAGTTCGCCGCGGTGTTGAGTGCGAAGAGAGCCTCCGCGGTCCGACCCGGCCGCAGCGCCGTCCAGCTCAGTGCGATGGCGTAGCCGTCGCCCTGCGTCCCGCCGTGCGGTGCCGGACGCCCGGGAGCGAGCTGAGGTCTGTCGGCCACGGCGGCCGGCGAGCCGGCCGGGTCGATCGGCGGCCTGCGGCCGATGTCCCGCAGCGATGCCGACGCGTCGGACAGCAACGGACCGTGCCGGGATGTGCGTACCGTGATCGACACCGGCTTGCCGCCCGCGACCTCGATGGTCTCGGTGCGGGTCTGGAGGGGCAGCCATTCGCCGTCGACCTGCACCCGGTCGCCGTCCACCCGCTCGAGATACAGGTCGGTCACGTCGGGGTCGAGGTTGGTGAAGCCCCAGGCGATACGGGCGTTGTGGCCGATGACCACGCCGGGGACGCCGGCGAACGTGAACCCGGCGACGTCGAACGCGCACTCGCAGTGCAGACCCATCTGATACCAGATACCGGGCATGCTCGGGCTCAGGTGTGGGTCGTTCGCCAGAATCGGCTTGCCGGTGGCGGTCAGCCGTCCACCGATGACCCACGAGTTCGAACCGATGCCCGGGCCGCCGTTGCCCAGCATGACCGGCAGCCGGGACAGGCCGTCGGCCAGCTCGGTGACGGTCCGCGCGGCGGCGGTCCCGGCCTCGTCCGGGCCGCCGCCGCCCTGGCCGCCGCCGCTGGCGGGCGCCGTCGGGGCACCGGACGGGACGGGTCCGGCGTCCTGGTCGAAGACGCCACCTACGACGGCCCCCCGGTCGACGATGGGTGAGTTCCGGTCGTACGGGTAGGCCGGGTAGAGCTGCTCGACCTGCGGGCGGGTCAGCCCGGCGGCGAGCAGCGCCGCGCGAGCGATCTCGGTGTCCATGTTGCCCCGCAGGTCCCACGCCATCGCCTTGAGCCAGGCGAGACTGTCCACCGGGCTCCACTGCTCGATCGTGTAGCCGGAGTTCTGCAGCCCGAGCACCGTGTACTCCAGGCTCGCCCGGCCCCCGTCGTGGTCGGCGAGCCAGGCGTTCACGCCGTCGGCGTACGCCTGCAGGTACCGCCGCGCGTCCGGAGACAGGAGCTGCCACTCCTGCTCGGCGACCCGGCGCCAGCCCATCGTGCGCAGGTAGCTGTCGGTCTCGACCTGACTCTCCCCGAACAGCTCGGCGAGCCGGCCACCGGTGACGTGGCGCCGGAAGTCCATCTCCCAGAACCTGTCCTGCGCGTGCAGGTAGCCCTGGGCACGGAACAGGTCGTCGCTGGTCTTCGCGTACACCTGGGGAATGCCGTGGCCGTCGCGGTGCACGGTGACGGGCGAGGTCAGTCCGGGGAGCCGCAACGCGCCGTCCTGCTGCGGGAACGAGCGGCGGACCGCCCAGACCGCGGTGAGGGCGAGCGCGAGGCTCAGCACCAGGAGGACCGCCACCACCCAGAGGGCGACCTTGCGCACCCGGACCCAGAAAAGAGGTACGGCATTCATGTCGCGAGATGCTAGTGCCCCGGCGTACCACTGCAATCGGCCGGCAACCGGCCTCGGTGTGCCAGTACACCGAGGCCGGTGGCGATACTCCCCGGCGTCGTCACCCGAAAAACCGCCCTTGTCCCGTGGCGTGCGGTCCGCGAACATTCGAGTCAGCAGCGTGGTGAGTCGGACGCCCGTCAACGCGCGCCCGGCGCTCTACGCGGATACCGCGTCGGGGACGCTCGACCGGACCGGGCCGAGCCGGAAGCCGGGGTCGATCTGGGCGGTGAGGTCGACACCGGTGCGGTCGTTGGCCCACGCGGCGGCGTTGCGGCGGTGGAACTCGTGGGCATGGCGGGTGAAGGCGTCCCAGTCCTGCACGGTGTCGTCCACCGCGCCGGCGAGCTGAGCCAGGACCGCCCGGTTGGCCGGCTCCAGCTGTGACAGCGGCTCCACCGCGCCGCGCTCGGCCCGCCGCACGTATGCCGACCGGCTCACCCAGGTGAGGAGATCGGCACCGACGTGCTCGCGGAGGAAGTCCACGTCCGAGGCGTCCTCGACCTTGTTGCCGATTACGGACAGGGCGACACCGTAGTCGCGGGCGTAGCCGGCGTACTGCCGGTACACGCCGACGCTGCGCAGGGTCGGCTCGCAGACCAGGAAGGTGCGGTCGAAGCGGGTGAACAGGCCGGAGGCGAACGAGTCGGCGCCGGCGGTCATGTCCACCACCACGTACTCCCCCGGCCCGTCGAGCAGGTGGTTGAGCAGCAACTCCACCGCACCGACCTTGGAGTGGTAGCAGGAGACGCCAAGGTCTTCGGCGGTGAAGGCCCCGGTCGCCGCGACGCGCACGCCGCCGACGTCCCGGACGCACGCGGCGTAGACGGGATTTTCCTCCGCCACCCGCAGCAGCCGGGATCCGGCGCCGGGCGGAGTCGTCTTCACCATCTCGGCGGCGGAGCCGATCCGCGGGTTCGTTCCCCGCAGGTACTCCTTGATCGCGGGCAGGTGCTCCCCGAGCGGCGGCAGCTGTGCGGCGACGGAGGCGGACGCGCCGAGAGCCACCGCCAGATGCTGGTTGATGTCGGCGTCGATGGCCAGCACCGGGCCCCGGCCGGTGAGATGGCGGGCGAACATGGCGGCGAGGGTCGTCTTGCCACTGCCGCCCTTGCCGACGAACGCGATCTTCACAGCCGACCCTCCGGACACACCAAAGCGATAACCGTTTTCATAGGCGTTACTGTAGCTGCCGGACCGTTCGGGGTGGTGGAAGCGGACGCCATGTCATCCGAGCGGTGACGAGGAGCCGCCGGGGGTCGGAGCCGGTGCGGTCGCACGCGACGGAGCGCCCGGTACCCGTCATACCCTCAAAGTATCCATCATCCGCTATTTACCTGGGGAGAAAATGACTCCTATGATCGTCGTCAATCGGCGCCGATCGATCGCACTGCTACCGCAGCGCGACGACCTGGCTCCGGCTGAGGAGGAATGCGATGCGTCCATCGTGCAAGTCCGCACTCGTCGGGGCGGCGGCCCTGACGATGCTGATGGCGGCCACCCCCGCCATGGCGGCCGACCGGGTCGGCGTGGTCCGGGAGGCGGGCGGCGCCACCGCTGTCGCCGACAGCTACATCGTCGTGTTCAAGGATGCCTCGGTCACCCGGGCCCGGGTCGGTGACACCGCCCGGCGGCTGACCAGTCGGCACGGTGGGGCGGTCGCCCGCACCTGGGGGGCCGCGTTGCGAGGCTTCGAGGTGCGGGCCGTCGCGCGCGCCGCGGCGCGGATCGCCGCCGACCCGGACGTGGCGTACGTGCAGCAGAACCACACCATGTCGATCAGCGGCACCCAGACCAACCCGCCTTCCTGGGGCCTGGACCGGATCGACCAGCGCAACCGGCCGCTGGACAACTCCTACACCTACCCGAACACCGCCAGCAACGTGCGGGCCTACATCATCGACACCGGCATCCGCACCACGCACACCGACTTCGGCGGCCGGGCCACCTGGGGCACCAACACGGTGGACTCCAACAACACCGACTGCAACGGCCACGGCACCCACGTCGCCGGCACCGTCGGCGGCTCCGCGTACGGCGTGGCCAAGGGTGTGCAACTGGTCGCGGTCAAGGTGCTCAACTGCTCCGGCAGCGGCACCACGGCCGGCGTCGTCTCCGGTGTCGACTGGGTCACCGCCAACGCGGTCAAGCCCGCCGTCGCCAACATGAGCCTCGGCGGTGGCGTCGACACCACGCTGGACGCCGCCGTGCGCAACTCCATCGCCTCCGGCGTCACCTACGGCCTGGCCGCCGGCAACGACTACGGCGCGAACGCCTGCAACAGCTCACCGGCGCGCACCGCCGAGGGCATCACGGTCGGCTCGACCACCAGCAGCGACGCCCGCTCGTCGTTCTCCAACATCGGCACCTGCCTGGACATCTTCGCGCCCGGCTCGTCGATCACCTCCGCCTGGAACAGCAGCAACACGGCCACGAACACCATCAGCGGCACCTCGATGGCAACCCCGCACGTGGTCGGCGCGGCGGCGCTGGTCGTCAGCGCCAACCCCTCCTGGACCCCGCAGCAGGTCCGCGACTACCTGGTCAACAACGCCACCAGCAACGTCGTGACCAGTCCCGGCACCGGCTCCCCCAACAAGCTGCTCTACGTCGTCAACGGCAGCACCCCGCCGCCCCCGCCCCCGCCGCCCGGCTGCACCGGCACCAACGGCACCGACGTGGCGATCCCCGACGCCGGTTCCGCCGTGACCAGCGCCATCACCATCTCCGGTTGCGGACGCGCCGCCTCGGCGACCGCCACCGTCGCGGTCAGCATCGTCCACACCTACCGCGGGGACCTGGTCATCGACCTGCTCGCACCGGACGGGACGAGCTACCGGTTGAAGAACAGCAGCGGCTCCGACAGCGCCGACAACATCAACGCCACCTACACCGTCAACCTCTCCTCGGAAGCGGCCGACGGCACCTGGCGGCTGCAGGTGCGCGACGTCTACTCCGCCGACACCGGCTACCTCAACACCTGGACCCTCACCGTCTGACCATCCGCTCACGCCTCACGGAGCGGCACATCGTGACGGTGCGGCCGGCTCGCTGCCACGCGAGCCGGCCGCACCTGTCGTTGTCGGGCCGTGTCTGCCCGAATATCCACACTCCGGCCTACTCCTTGCGGTGGTCCAGTCGGACGGCGCGCAGTACGACGTCGTCGACGTGGTGTGTGCTGATCGCTCCCGGGGGACGCGGGCGGGTCTCGTTCACGTCGATGCGCCAGTGGCCCGAAGCCGTGATGGCGGCGGCGATCTCGTCGATGCCGACGTACGCCTGCGGGTCGTACATGCGGGTCTGCTCGCCGGGGTCCGACGGCTGCCGCAACACGGTCAGGTCGTGGCCGACGACGAGCAGTGTCCCGCCGACGGCCACGGCGTCGAGCAGGTTGCGCAGTCCGCGCTGTTCGGGGGTGCGCTGGAACGATCCGTACTGCAGGGAGACGAGGTCGTAGGTCTGGTCTGTGTACGCGGCGGGGTCGTTGGCGTCGCGGTGCAGCGTACGCACGGCCAGCCCGCGGCGTCGCGCTTCGGCCCGGATGCGGTCGAGTGCCCTGGTGGAGACGTCGGAGGCGGTCACCTGCCAGCCTCGTTCGGCCAGCCAGAGCGCGTCGGCTCCCTCGCCCGCGCCGACGTCGAGCGCCCGCCCGGGCGGCAGGTCCGTCGCCTCCGCCACGAGGGTGCCGTTCGGGTTGGCGCTCCACATGCGTTCCTGGTCCCCGTAGCGACTGTCCCACTCGATCGAGACACCGGAGGGGCGGATGCCGGCCATCATGTCCTCGGCGGCGAGGCTGAAGGCGATCTGGGCGCCGATCCAGCTACCGTTCGCCGCGGACTGCAGGACCTGGGCGCTCGGGTCGGTCAGGTTCCCGGCGGCGAAGACGCCCTCCACGCTGGTACGTCCGGTCGCGTCGACCGCGACGAGATGACCGAGTCCGCTGGGGTGGGCCGTGGTGTCGACGCCGAGCCCGGCGAGCATCTCGACCCGGGGACGGAACCGACCCCCGGTGAGGATCGCGTCGGCCGGCAGGCTGCGGCCGTCGGCCAGCTCGACGACGAGTGACCCGTCGGGGCCGGCGTCGGCCACCCGGCGCACCGCGCTCTCGAGCACCGGGACTCCGGAGGCGACGAGGTTCTGCACCGTGGCCGGGTCGATTCCCGTTGCGTCGTGCAGTACCACGGTCAGCTGGTCGGTCAGGTGCCGCATCAGCGGGGTCGGATGCAGTCCCATCGGCGTCGCGACGATCTGCACGACCCGCAGGTCACGGACCTCCCAGCCGTGGCAGAACGGACAGTTGAACACCTGAGCGCCCCACCGCTCGGTGAGGCCCTCGATGGCGGGAAGCTCGTCAACGATGCCGGTCGCGGCCAGGATCCGGCGTGCGACGAGGCCGTGGCCGCCCGAGAGGGCGAGGTGGAACCCGTCGTCCTCTTTCCGCACCGCAAGGACCCGGCCGGTGAGGACGCTGCCGCCGTAGCTGCGGACCTCCTCGCGCCCGATGGCCCGCATCGCCTCCGGTGGGGTGCCCTCGCGTCCGAGGTAGCCGTGCATGTGCGCCGCCGGCGCGTTCCGCGGTGTGCCGTCGTCGACGACGATGACCGAGCGGCGCTGGCGAGCGAGTTGCAGCGCGGCCGCCAACCCGGCTGCTGAGCCGCCGATGACGGCGACGTCGCACCTGCGGACGATGCTCTGGTGCGGGGTGTGTCCGGTTGTCTCGTGGGCATGGTCCGTCATGGGTCCAGCGTACGAACATCTGGCATTATGTGACAGACACCTTGCGGAATCCGCAAGACGCCTCCATGCTGGGGACATGAACGACCGCAGTGAGGTGGAGCGGCTGGCGCGCACCCGGTTGCGCAGCATCCGCACCACGCTCGGCTACTCCCTGGACGAACTCGCCCAGCGCAGCAACCTCAGCCCGTCGACGATCAGCCGGGTCGAGACCGGTAAACGGACGCTCAGTCTCGACGTGCTCGTGCCCCTGGCCGGTGCCCTGCAGGTCAGCCTCGACGTGCTCTTCGAGGCAACCAGCGACGAGGACGTGGTGATCCGTCCCGTGCAGCACCGCTCGGGATCACGCACGACGTGGCCACTGAGCCGCGTCGACGGGCGCACCATGGCGATGAAGATCCGGTTGGAGCCCGAGGCGACGATGCCCGCCCAGCGGGTCCATCCGGGGTACGACTGGTTCCTGGTGCTGGAGGGCAAGGTGCTGCTGTGGCTCGGCGAACGGCAGATCGAGGTCGAGAAGGGCGAGGCAGCCGAGTTCTCGACGATGACGCCACACTCGATGACAGCGCTCGACGAACCGGCCGAACTGATCATGATCTTCGACCGCGAGGGACAGCGCGCACATCTACACCAGTGAGCGTGCAACGGGCAATTCCCATCTCCCGACAGGCGTCGAGCACGTTCCACGTCGGTACGCCAACCGCAGCCGCGATTGCGGCCGCGCAGTTCGCTGATCCGGAACGGGAAACCCCTCAGCACGCCACGGCCCTTGTTCGATGTGCCCAGCCGATCAGCCATCGGCCCTACGCGTCCCCCGCCGGCCGGCTCATGGCGGCCAACGAACTCCGGACCCGGTTCGCGGACTCCGTGTTGCCCAGCCGTTCGTACACGCCGATTGCCGCCTCGTACTCCGTGGTCGCCTGGTCCGGACGGCCCTGGGCGGCCGCGATATCGCCGAGCGCGTGGTGTGCCCCACTCACCCCCGCGCCGTGCCGGATCCGCGAGAAGATCTCCAGCATGGCGCGGAAGTCCTGTTCGGCGTCCCGGTATCGCTCGTCGCCCGCGGCGAGCCAGCCCCGCTCGTGCAAGCAGTACCCGCGGAGGAAGTCGTCGTCCAGCCGGTCGGCGACGTCGAACGCGTGCCTCGACAGAGCGGCTGCCTCGGCCGGGTGGCCGGCGAGCTTGTGCCCGGCGGCCAGTCCCAGGAGAACGTAGCCGTGCAGGGCTGTCTCCGTCGCCGGAAGCAGTGCCGCCGCCCGCTCCAGGATGGGGATGCTGCACTCGGGACGGCCCAGGGTGTTGTAGAGGGTCCCCAGAGCGGAGCGGACCTCGATCTCCTCCTCGGTCGCCTGCAACCGCTGGAACAGGCGCAGCGCCCGCAGCAGCGACCTCTCCGCCTCCTCCAGACGGCCGTAGGACCGTAGCGCCTCGCCCAGCCGGCGAGTGGTCTGTGCCAACTCTCCGTTGTCGCCGAGCCGCTCGGCGAGAGCAATGGCCTCCTGCGCCGTACCCAGCTCCGACTCCACCTCACCGACCAGGCCGTAGGAGTGCGAGACCCAGCGCAACGCGCGTATGCGCCTCCGGTCGTCACCCGCCGAAGCGGCCGCCTGCTCCGCCGATCGCCAGAGCTGAAGCCGGTAGATGTGGTCGTCGGCGGCGGTCAGCAGCGGGTGCACCGCCTCCACCAGCGCCCACACGTGGTCGGTGAGCCCCTGCGCGACCGCGGTCCGCAGCACGGCCAGGATGTTGTCGCGTTCGTCGGCGACACAGCCACCGTCCCCGGCCCGGCCCCGCAACCAGTCCAACTGCCGAATGAGGCAGGCGGCACGGTCGCCGGGCGGCTCCTGCTGCTCCATCAGCTCGCCGGCGAACAGCCGCAGAAGGTCGTGCAGCCGGTAGCTCGACGGGGTCGGCGCCTCGACCAGGAAGGCATTCCCCAGCCGGTCGAGGGCGTCCCGCACCTCGGACGGATCGAGCCCGCACCGGCGCGCCGCCGATTCGAGGCCGAACAACACACCCGGGTGTGACCCGGCTCGCCGGAACACCAGCCGGTCCACGTCGCTCAGCTCCTCGTACGTGGACTGGAACGCCGACCTGATCGTCCGGTCCCCCACCCGAAGCTCGCCGAGCCGGCCGGTCTCGTCCGCCAGCCGGTCGGCCAGGCCGGACGGCGTCCAACCGGGTCGGGCCTGGAGCCGGGACCCGACGATGCGCAACGCGAGTGGCAGCCCCGCGCAGACCTCGACCAGCCGTCGGGCGCCCGAGGGGTCCGCGGCGACCCGGTCCGCACCGACCGTCGCGGCCAGCAATTCGAGCGCCGGTCCGGGCGGGAGCGCGCCGAGGGTCAGCACGGCGGCCCCCGGCAGGTCGGCGAGCAGGCGGCGACTCGTGACCAGGGTGAGGCAGCCCGCGCCCGCCGCGATCAGCGGCCGCACCTGCGCCACGTCAGAGGCATCATCGAGTACGACGAGAAGCCGCAGGTCTGCGACCACGGACCGGAACCGCGCCGACAACTCCTCCAGCGTGCCCCGCCGCTCCTCCACGTCGCGGCCGAGCGCCCCGAGCATCCGGATCAGCGCTTCCTGCGCCGGCACGGGCTCGGGACCGGCACCGCCCAGGGGGACGTACACCTGGCCGTCCGGGAACCGCTCGCGGACCCGATGGGCGTACGACACGGCCAGCGCCGACTTTCCCGTGCCCGCCGCCGCAGAAATGACGATGACCTGCGCTTTCCCCGCGATCAGTTCCTCGATGGCCGCGAGTTCCGCCTCCCGGCCGGTGAGGTGCGGCGCGACCGGGAGTTCGCTCGGCTCCGGTGGGCTGTCCACCGACGGGACGGCGGATGGCGCGGGCAGGTCGTCGGCCTGTGTGAGCCGGTGCTGCCACAGAGCGAGGCCGACCCCGGCAAGGGTCAGCGCGGCGACGGTGGGCCAGGCCAGCCAGCCGTACGCCGCGACCGGCTCGGGCAGCTCGCCGCCGGTCGCGACGTTCACCACGACGGCCAGCACGACTGAGAGCAGGCTCGACACGGTCACCAGCAGCAGGGCCACGCTCCCGCGCGGGCCGCGTCTCGCGCTCGGTGAGACCTCCGTCGGACCACCGCGCCCTCCGTCGCCGCTCAACCGGCAGTCGTCCCACCCGTGCCGAGCGGCGCAAGGACCACGGCACCACGCGAAGCCATCGACGACCTGGTATCGCACAGCATGCGGCCATGATGCCAGTCGCGCCTACCGGACAGGGCCCCGAAGGCATGGCCCTGGCTCCTGGTCGGGACCACCGGTCGGGACGTGAGCGACAGCCTGGCCGCAGCACCACCCCGGTCGACCACGACAACGCGCTCGAGCGGACCCACCCTGTGTGGCTCCTACAGAAGAAGATCGCCCTGCTCGCAGATCCGGACGTCGTCGCTGCCGCCACCGACCTCGCCCACACGTTCGACGATGCGGTCTGAGACGGCATCGCCCTCGGCGACCACACCCCGAACGATCAGCAGTGCGGGCTGGGAGAACCCAGGCTCGGGCCGGGCCGGGCGGCGTGCACCACCGTGGTGTCCGCTGATGGCCGGCCGTAGCGGCGACGCAGCCGGGCCTCGGCGCGGGGGTTGCGGTTGGCGAGGGTCAGATCGCCGCCGTAGTGCGCCAGGACCCGTGGGTTCATCACCCGGTACCACAACGGCGGAACGAGAGCGAGCAGCACCATCGAGGCGTAGCCTCCGGGCAGTTGCGGTGAGACGTCGAAGCTGCGCAGCGTCTGGTAGCGGCGCAGCGGGTTGGCGTGGTGGTCGCTGTGACGTTGCAGTTGGAAGAGGAACACGTTGGTGACGAGGCGGTCGCTGTTCCAGCTGTGTCGTGGGTCGACCTTCTCGTAGCGGCCGGTGGCCGTGCGCCGGCGGCACAATCCGTAGTGCTCGAGGTAGTTGACCGCTTCCAGCAGCGAGAAGCCGACGATCGCCTGCAGGAGCAGGAAGGGCACGAGCTGCCACCCGAACACCGCGATCAGCAGGGCGAAGAGCACGACGGTCATCAGCCCGGCGTTGAGCAGGTTGTTGCGCAGCGTCCACGGACTCCTGTGCCGAAGCCGGAAGCGGCCGGTCTCCAGCCGCCACGCCGAGACGAGGCTGCGCCAGACCGTACGCGGCCAGAACGCGTAGAAGCTCTCCCCCAGCCTGGCGCTGGCCGGGTCCTCCGGTGTGGCGACACGGACGTGGTGCCCGCGGTTGTGCTCGACATAGAAGTGGCCGTACCCGGTGGGCGCGAGCGCGATCTTCGACATCCACCGCTCGACCGATTCGCGCTTGTGGCCCAGCTCGTGGGCGGTGTTGATGGCCAGACCGTTGACGATTCCGATGGTGGCGACCAGGCCGGCGGCGCCGACGACACCGAGACCGCCGCGCGTCCACACCCATGCTCCGAGCAGCAGGGCGGCGTACTGCACCGGCAGGAACAGGAACGTGATCCAGCGGTAGTAACGGACCTCCTGCAACCGCCGGGCGACGTCGTCGGGCGGGTTCTCTCCGTCGTCACCGAGCAGCACGTCGATGATCGGGATGAGTCCGAAGACCACCGCCGGGGTGAGCCACCAGGCAGCAGGTCCGGCGCCGGCCTCCCACAACGCGTACGCCAGCAACGGCAGCACCGGCACGAGAAGAGCCAGGGGCCACAGGGGCTTCTTGCCGTCACGCCACCCGGCGGCGACCGCCGGGGCATCGATCGAGGTCTGCATGAACCGCCTCCGGAGTGTCGAGCGTCATGTCGACTGTCACACGGACGCTCACGCTTGACAATATGTATCTTCGCGTCAATTTCGTGGGCACGCGAGACGTGTGTGTCCACTCGATAGACTCGGCGCACCATGGCCGGCTCCCCGCGTTATCGCCACACCGCGCGCCAGCACCTGCGTGACGCCGTCATCACCGCCGGCCGCGACCTGGCGATCGACCGCGGCTGGGACGCGGTGCGGATGGCCGACGTAGCGGCCCGCGTGGGTGTGAGCAGGCAGACGCTCTACAACGAGTTCACCAACAAGGCAGGCCTGGGCGAAGCCATCGCCCACCGCGAGATCGACCGGTTCATGGACGGTGTGCGGGACGCGTTGTCCGCCCACGGCGGCGACGTGAGGGCCGCCGTCCACGCAGCCGTCACGTTCGTGCTGACGCATGCCGGTGCCGACCCGCTGATCAAAGCCGTCGTCAACAGTGTCCGAGGCACCGACTCCCTGCTCCCCTACCTCACCACCCGCGCCGACCTGGCCCTGGCCGCCGCCGTCACGGTGCTGAGAGAGTGGGCGGGCACCCACCTGCCCTGGGTGCCCGCCGACGATGTCACAGTCGGCGCCGAGTCCATCGCGCGGTTGGTCGTCAGCCACATCGTGCTGCCGACCGCGCCCGCCGACAACACCGCCGACGTCCTCGCCGACCTGGCACAACGCTTCCTGGACCCGCCGCGCGCGTGAACGAGCACAGCAGCTACCGCTGAAGGCCGCCCGCGGACGGACACGTCACGCCCCCGGATCAGGCGTGGCGCCGGTCCGAAGCGGGAAGAGAGGCTGAACCGTGGGTACGCTCCCACGCCAGCTGATCGCCAGAATGGAGGCTCCTCGTGATCATGGCGCTGTTGCTCGACCTCGCCAACATCGTCGGCGGGTTCCTACTCGCCGCCGCGCTGCTGCGACTGTTGCCACGGGTCGGCGACGACCTCGGCCGCCTCGCCGGCCGGGCCGCCCCGGTCGCCTGGATCGTCGGCCTCGTCGCGCTGGTGACCGGCGGGTACCACCTCATCGTCCACCTCGTCTCCGGCCCTCGGCTGTTCCACTTCGAGGTGGTCGGCATCGGCGTCGGGCTGGCGCTGCTGTGGAGCCGGCTGACCGGACGAGCGGCGCCGCAGGCCGATCAGCCGAAGGACACCACGGGCGTCCGGCTGCTGCTCGCGGTCTTCGGTCTCATCGCGATCGTGGTCGGCGTCCAAGGTCTGTTCACGCCCGACGGCTGACACGAAACGCCCTCCGCGCCGTACGGCAGGCCGCGACTTCGCAGCCGAGGCCCGGCAGAGCACCGAGAGCACCGGATCCGCCTCATCTGCGAACGAGGATCTCGTCGAGGGGTTTCCGGTCGATCGCGGGCACCTCGGCGTCCGCCGCCGGGTATCCGACGGGTATCACGACGTATCCGCGCTCCTCGCGGGGCCGGTCGAGAATGTCGTTGAGGAACCGCATCGGGCTCGGCGTGTGGGTCAGGGAGGCGAGCCCCGCGTGGTGCAGCGCCGCCAGCAGGAACCCCACGGCGATCCCGACGGACTCCTTGACGTAGTAGGGCTTCGGCGACTCCGGGCCCTTGTGCACCTCGAACACCACGATCAGCCCCGGCGCGGTCTCCAGAAACGGCTTGCGCCAGTCAGTGCCCAGTGGCGCCAGGGCGTCCCGCCACTCGTCGGAGACCCGCCGCCGGTAGAAGTCGCGTTCCTCGGCCTCGGCGGCCTCGCGCAGGGCGCGGCGTACGCCGGGATCGGTGACCACCACGAACCTCCACGGCTGAAGGTTGGCGCCACTGGGCGCGCTGCCCGCGGCCCGCACGGCCTCCTCGATGACGCCCTCGGGTATCGGGCGGTCGGCGAACTGCCGGATGGAGCGCCGGGCCGACAGGTTCGCGGCGAACGCACGTGCCCTGGCCAGCGCCTCGTCGGCCGGCACATCGGAGCGGGGAGCAGCCCGCATCGGCACCACAGGTCCGTCTGCTGACATCACGTCAGTGTGCCGGACGGCGCCGGCGGATGACCACCACGCGGCGGCTGGTACGCGCGTTGCCGACCGGGCGTGCTGCCGGCGACGGGTATCGGCCGCCCTCAGAGCACGCCGGTCAGCCGGCCACGCCAGCCGCCGAGGACGGATTCCGGCTCGGTGTCCAGCACCGACTCGAGCAAGGTCGCGTAGACGTCCCGGAAATCGGCTGTGAACTTGAGGTCACCGCGGTCGAGGTCGGTCAGGCTGGGCGGATCCCCGTGCAGGCCGCCCCGCACGCCCGAGCCGAGGAGAAGCACGTTCGAGGCGGTGCCGTGGTCGGTGCCGTCGGAGCCGTTGGCCCGGACCCGGCGGCCGAACTCGGAGTAGACGGCGACGACCACCTTCCGGCCCGCGTCGGTGCGCGCCATCCGGGCGGCGAATCGGGTCAGCGCCCGGTCGAGCTGCCCGAGCAGCACCTCCTGCAGTTGCTTCTCGTCGGCGTGGGTGTCGAACCCGCCGAGCGACACCGAGAACACGCGGGTGGTGACGCCGGCCTCGATGCACTCCGCGGCGAGGTCCAGCTGCGTGTCCAGTGAGGTGCGGGCGCCGCCGGTCGCGGTGGCCGGAGCCGTCTCCGCGTCCTCGTCGCCTTCCTCGTCCGCTGCCGCGTCGCGGACGTCGCGGATCATCTGGTCGACCGCGCGCAGGTCGGCGAAGCAGGCGGCGGCGCGTGCCCGGGCGGCCGACTCCCCCGGCTCCACCGCCGCCAGCGCCCCCAGCGCGGCTTCCGGCAGGCCACGTGGGGCCGTCCGCCCGCTCACCGACACCGAGGCACCCGCGGTGCGCTCCCCGGCCAGCAGCGGCGGCAGTGCCGGTTCGAAGGAGACCGCGAGCCGCGGATCCCCGCCGTTGCGGTCCAGCCACCGGCCCACCCACCCGGTGGTACCGGGGCGCTCGGGTTCGGCGGTGTGCCAGATGTCCATCGACCGGAAGTGGCTGCGGTCGGGTTTCGGGTAGCCGACGCCACGCACCACCGCGAGCCGACCCTCGCCGTAGAGGGAGTGCAGTCCGGCCAGCGCCGGGTTCAACCCGACCTCGTCATCGAGGCGCCTGACCTCCTCCCCCGCGTATGCCAGCTCGGGACGGGCATCGTGGTAGGCCGGGTCGGCGTACGGGACGACGGTGTTCAGGCCGTCGTTGCCGCCGTACAGCGTGACCAGCACCAACGTACGTACGTCCGGGTCCCGGTCGCCGGCGGTGGCCAGCAGATCCTCCAGCCGGTACGCGGCGGCACCGGCCGCCAGGGCGGCGGCGCCGGCCACGCCGCTGGCGACCAGGAACCGTCGCCGGGTCAGGATGTCCACACCGATCTCCTTCAGCTGACTGTGTACTCGGGGCTCACCAGACCGGCGATGATCAGCCGGCGGGGCTCACCGGCCAGCGGGGCCAGGACCGCTCGGGTGCGCTCGCTCCACCGGTCGACCACGAGCAGCCGGGCCAGGGCGTCCGGTCGGCCGTCACGTGGTGCCGCCGCGAGCCGGGACAGCACCGCCGGTGCCGCGGCACCGGCGAGATGGCCGGCGACGCGCAGCCGGGCCTGCGCCGACGACGTGGTCAGCCAGGCGGTCCCGGACGGCCAGCCGCCGACGCTGGGTGGGCGCAGCGGCACCTGTTCCAGCGCGCTCAGGCCCGTGACCAACTGCCGGCGACGGTTCTCGGGCAGGGCCGACGGACGGATCCCGAGCTGCCGCGTCGCCCCCACCAGCCACTCGACGGGTTGTTTGACGAGGGTGTCCCGGGTCCGCGCGAAGTCCGGCGCGGTGAACATCCGGCGCAGCGTCGCTGCGGTGTCGGCACCGGCGAGTCCGTCCGGGGGCGGCAGGTGCGGGCCGGCGAACCGGAACCAGAGCCGGCCGGCCACGAACCGCGACGTCTCCGGTCGCTCGGCCAGCAGCCGGGCGTACGACCGGGCGTCGAAGGCGGCGGTGACGCCGAGAATCGTCTTCGGTCCCGGATCGTGCCGGCGTGGCTCGAACCGCGCCTGCCCGCTGCGGCGGTCGATCGTCCAGCCGGTCAGCGCGCGGGCGCCCTCTCGCACGTCCGCCTCGCTGTAGCCGTCACCGATGCCGAGGGTGAACAGCTCCATCAGCTCCCGGGCGAGGTTCTCGTTCGGGGCCTGCCGGGTGTTCCGCTGCCCGTCCAGCCACCGGATCAGGGCCGGATCGCGCACCATCGCGTCCACCAGCGGCGGCAGCGGTCCGAGCCCGAGCCGGCGCAGGGTCTCCAGCTGCCTCGACATCATCGGGGCAGATCGGACCTTCTGCACACTGGTCGCCCAGTGCCCGTGCCAGAAGAACAGCAGCTTCTCGGTCAACTGGTGCTCGGCGGCGGTCATTCGTCCCAGCCACCAGTCGAGCAGCCGGGTGATCTGCTCCCGGCGCTGCTGGTTGGCCTGCTGCCGCTGCTCCCGGGTCGCGTTGCGGTCGAGTTGAGCGGCCGGGTCCGGGCCGAGGACCGGCACCGGGGTGGCCGCCGCGCCACGATCCCGGCCGTCGGGACCGATCAGCCGATCGAGGGTACTGGCGAATCCGTCGCGTTCGGCCGCATCCACCTCCTCGGCCGTCGGCCCGAACGTCGCCCGGCGCAACAGGTGCGCCACCGCCTCCCGCTCATTCATCCGGCCGACGCTACGGCACGAATGTACGACGACGGTAAGAACTGGGTCCGGGATGGACAAACAAGCGACTGTCGATACGAACCAGGCATCCACCAGCAGCCGTCACCCCCGGTGGTCCCGGCGGGCGCACCCCTGGACGCGTGCTGTGCGTGCTGCCCGGTGGCGTCACCCTGGCAAGGGGCACGCCGGCCCTGAACTCTCCGCGACAATGTGCTGGCGAGTTGCTGCGAGCGTTGCTAACGTGCGGAGGCCGTGCGAGAGAAACCGAGGGGGTGGTACCCGTGAACGAATCGACGTGGGTGCTCCCCTCAGGGGTCACGGCCGGGCGATAGGTCGTCCGGGAGCGCCGTTCACACGAGCACTCCCGGAAGGCACGACCATGCGATTCACCACTGAGCAGCGCATCGGTGACGGCGTCCTCGAACGCGAATTCACCCTCGGCGAGATCCCCGGCATCCTGTGGACACCCGCCGCCGCATCCGCAGCCGCACCGGTACCGCTGATCCTGCTCGGCCACCCGCCGCTCGGGCTGCGCAAGATGTACCCCCGTCTGGCGGCGCGGGCCCGGCAGGCCGCGGCGGATGGCTTCGCCGCGGCCACCATCGAGCTTCCCGGCAGCGGTGTCCGGCCCCGGTGGGCCGCCGCCGAGCAGGCCCGCGCCGACCTGAGACGGGTCATGGAGGCGGGCGAGCCGGTCAGCGCCGAGATCATCGACGCCCTCGTCCTCCCGCTCGTCGACAGAGCGGTCCCGGAATGGCGAGCAGCCCTGGACGCCCTCCTTTCGCTGCCCGAGATCGGTGGCCCCGTCGGGTACGCGGGGGGCGTGATCTCCGTCGGCATCCGGCTTGCGGTGGTCGAGCCCCGCATCGTGGCCGCCGGCTTCTTCGCCGGGAGTCTCG
The DNA here is from genome assembly GCF_019038635.1 of Micromonospora sp. WMMB482. Classification (NCBI taxonomy): domain Bacteria; kingdom Bacillati; phylum Actinomycetota; class Actinomycetes; order Micromonosporales; family Micromonosporaceae; genus Micromonospora; species Micromonospora sp. WMMB482. The sequence continues at coordinate 6,389,047 of NZ_JAHOPD010000020.1, forward strand.
TGCCACGCGCCATGTTCGAGGAGGCCCGGCAGGTCACCATTCCGCTGCATGTCCTGCTGCAGTGGGATGACGAAGGAAACGACCGGCAGGCGGCCCTGGACCTGTTCGACGCCTTCGGCTCCCAGGAGAAGACGCTGCACGCCAACATGGGCGGACACACCGGTGTCCCGCAGTTCGCCGGGGAGGACGCGGCCGGGTTCTTCGCCCGGCACCTGAAGTGAGGCTGGGCCCGTCGAGGGGAGATCCTGAACCGCGTGCGCATGTTGCGGGGACACGGCCCGGCGGGTGGAGCACCGCCGGGCCGTGTCCTGTCAGCACTGACGAGTCTTCGGAGCCGGTGGACCCGCGGCCCGCCGCGCCGGCCCGGTCACGACGCGGCGCAGCTCAGGTCGGCCGGGGCGGTGCCGGCACCGGTGCCGGTGAAGCCGAAGGTGGTGCTGGCCTGCGGTGCCACCTTTCCGTTGTACGGCTCGTTGCTGACCGTGTTCATGCCACCGGTGGTGGTCAGCTTCCCGTTCCAGACCGACGAGATGGTGGTGCCGGAGGGGTTCGTCCAGGTCACGGTCCAGCTGTTGATCTGTGCGGTGCCGGTGTTCTTCACCTGGATGTCGCCCTGGAAGCCGCCCTGCCAGGCGTTGGTCAGCTGGTACGTGGCGGCGCACCCGCCGTCACCGTTGCCGCCGGCCGGAGTCGTCACGGTTCTGGCCGGCGAGAGCGCCGACACGTTACCCGCGGCGTCGCGGGCCCGCACCGTGAAGGTGTACGTCGTGTCGCCGCTGAGGTTGCCCGCCCGGTAGCTGGTACCGGAGACCGTGGCGACCACGGTCGCGGGGGCGGTGCCCACGGCACGCAGCACCTCGTACGAGGTGACTCCGACGTTGTCGGTGGCGGCGGCCCAGGTCAGCGTAGCGGCGTTGGCGGTGACGTCACTGGCGGCGGGCCGGCCGGGGGCGGTCGGCGCGACGGTGTCGTCCTCGCTGCCACCGGCGTAGCGCTCGGTGAGGTTGATGCTCGTGGTCGAGGCGGCACCGCCGAGGCGCACCTGGTGGTCGAGACTGACGAACTTGCCGTTGTGCTGCCAGAGCACCGGCTTGAGGATCTGGTTGTACTTCGTCTCGTCCCAGGTCTTCCAGTCGTCGAGCAGCAGGCCGCCGGTGTCGCCGGAGTTGGGATTGAGGCACCAGAAGGTGTGGTGCAGCTTGTACTCGCCCATCAGGTCCCGCAGCGCCTTGAGCCACTTGTCCTGCCGGGCGTCCTGGCCGAGCCGGCCACCCCACTCACCGATCAGCAGCGGCGCGGTGTCGTCCTCGTGCAGGTACAGCCAGTTCGGCCGCCACACGTCGTTGGTCAGCGACGTCTTGTCGAAGTCACCCTGGAACCACGGCTGCTCGTACACCAGCGGTCCGTAGTCGTGCGGCGAGTACACGAGCTGGTCCTGGTTCGCGCCGAGGTCGACCGGGAACTCCCTCGCCCCGCGGAGGTTCCCGCCCCACCAGTTGTTGTAGTAGTTCGGGCTCAGGTCGGGGTTGGTCTTCGGCGAGTCCCATGTCTTGCCGGGCCGGGGGTACGCCTCGATTCCCTCACACAGGATCAGGACCTTGGGGTTGATCGCCAGGATCCGCCGGCCGGCCGTCTCACACGCGTGCTTGAAGTTGTCGACGTCCGTGCTGCCGTCCCACTTCGCCCGCGGGGACTCGTTCGGCTGACCGTGCGGTTCGTTCTTGATGTCCATCGCCACGATCGTGTCGTTGGTCTTGTACCGGGCGGTGACCCATTCCCAGCCCTGGTAGAACTTCTCCGGGGTGATGGTGCCCTTCCACCACACCGGGTAGATGTGGCCGGAGTTGTCGGCCTCGGCGCTGTGCACGTCGAGCATGACCTTCAGGCCGTACTTCTCGCACAGGTCGAGCCAGTGGTCGAAGATCTGCAGGTTGTTCATCCCGGCCAGCTTCGGGTTGGCCGCGAGATTGACGTTCGGCATCACCGTCTGGCCGGCCTTCCACTCCAGCAGCAGCTGGGTCGAGATCGGGACGCGGACGATGTTGATGCCGCGTTCGGCCATCTGCCGGGTGATGGTTTCGATGTTGCCGCTCCACAGGCCGTGGAAGACCCGTTCGGTGGCGTTGAACCCGAACCAGTTGACCCCGGTGAGCCAGACCTGGTTTCCGGATTCGTCGACGATCTTGTTGCCTTCGGTGTGCAGCCAGTCCGCGGTGGGTGCCGCGCTGTCGGCCGCCAGTGGCAGTGCCGCTCGGGGCGGGGGCGCCGCCGATGCCGTTGCCGGGGCCGACAGCCCGACGACGGCACAGGCCGCGAGCGCGACACCGCGCACGGATCTCTTCACAGACATGCTCTGTCCTTTGCCGGTGGTGGTGTTGGCGGTGCGCTTGGGAGCGCTTCCATCGGCGAGCATAAGCAGGATGAGGGGCTCCGCCGTCCAGTCGCGTGACGCGCCCACCGTGGCCGCGCCTCAGCGCAGGCCCGCGTGAACCCGCGATTACCTGCGACGACATGCGCCGTTCACGATCAGGCCGCCCCCTGGGTCGCCGCCTGCGTCGGTGAAACGCGTTTCAGGCAAAGCCGCAGGTAGTGACCGGCCCCCTGGACACGGGGTGGCACCCGGGACCCGGGACATGTTGGCTTCTGTCACCGAGCGGCGACTCCGATGGCAGCGGGCCGGGTGGCCGGGCACCCACCGCTCGCCGGAATGGGCGATCGCGGTCTGGGCCACCGCAGCGCCGCCGCCGGACCCACTCACCTGCGCAACTCCGACCGGACCCGGTCGGCGACGGCGGTCCCGAGACGGGACCGCGAGGAGGAACAATGCAACTGGCGGCAACGCCTACCCGGCGCATGCTGGCCGTCCTCGGCGTCCTGGCCCTCACGGCCGGCGTCGTGACGGTCCTCTGTCCCCGACCCGGCCGGCGCAGGCGCACGGCGCGCTCCAGGCGCCGGCCAGCCGGACGTACGCCTGCTACAACGACGGCATCGTCGGCAGCGGCGAGATCGTGCCTGAGAACCCGGCCTGCCAGGCCGCCGTGGCCGCCGGCGGCACCCAGCCGCTCTACGACTGGTACGGCGTCCTGCGCTCCGACGGCGGTGGTCGCACCCGGGGCTACATCCCTGACGGCCAGCTGTGCAGCGGCGGCAACCCGAAGTACGCCGCGTACGACGCCCCTCGGGCGGACTGGCCGGCTACCCCGGTGCAGCCGGACTCCACGTACGACTTCTCCTACGGCGCCTGGGTGCCGCACCCCGGCGGCATCCGGCTGTTCATCACCACTGACGACTACGACCCCACCAAACCGCTGACCTGGGACGACCTCGAGGCGCAGCCGTTCCTGACGGCTGACCCGCAGCCGCCGGTGAGCGATGGCGCCTACCGCCTCAGCGGCCAACTGCCGCACCGCTCCGGCCGGCACGTCATCTACTCGGTCTGGTCGCGGGTGGACAGCCAGGAGACCTTCTACGGCTGCTCCGACGTCGACTTCGGCGGTCCGGGTGGCCCCACGCCCACGCCGACGCCCAGCGGGCCCACGCCGACGCCGAGCGCCTCGCCCACCACCCCACCGGCTCTGTCGTGCCGGGCGAGCCTGCACACCGACAACAGCTGGAGCGGCGGCTTCCAGGCCACGGTGACCGTCACCAACACCGGCACGATGACCATGACCAACTGGTACGCCAGCTGGACGTTCCCGGCCGGCGTGCGGCTCGACCAGGTGTGGAACGGCACTCCGATGCAGAGCGGCACCACCGCCATGGTCCATGCGGCCACGTGGAACCGGGTGCTCGCCCCGGGCGCCTCGGTCACCGCCGGGCTGCTCGGCAGTGGCACCGCCGTCCCCATGTTCACGGACGTGACCTGCGGCTGAGTCAGGCCGTCCCCGCCCGTACAGCGGATCTTCCGCCGGTGCGGCCCTCGTCCTCGACGTGGGCCGCACCTCGGCCACTCGCCGGAGCACGGATGAGCCGTCCTCTCCGGGTGGCGGCCGTGCGGTCGACGCCGGCCGCAACCGTCGCCGCGGCCCTGGCACCGTCGCGACGCTGCCCGTGCTGTCCGATGTTGCCTGAAACGCGTTTCAGCGCTGCGCGCGTCCTGCCCCCGGAATCGCCCCGTCCCCACCGGACGCCGACCCTGCGCACCGAGGACACCACCGACGGACGCCGGTCATCGCTGTCGATGCCTCGACAGCGATGACCGGTACGAATGCGTCTCCGGCCGCCCCGACCGGACAGCCGCCGGGCCCGGGCCGGCGGGTACTGCCGGTCGGGGCACGGGCCGCCCCGGTGCACCGGCCTTGCCAGTCCTCGCCGGCCGTGCCACGCTTCGGTGATTCCGGCGGAGTCAGGCCACGCCCCGCCACCGGGAAGTAAGCACCCCGCGACGAAACCCGCGTCCCACACTCCTCAACGCCGGGCTCGTCGCGCCGCGGACGCGCCCGCCTGCCCACAGAACGGCGGCCGACCGCTCGGTACCCGACCTCGAGCCGGAGCATGATGCGCGCGCAGCCGACCGTCCAACAGATCGCCGCGGCGGCCCACGTGTCACCGGCCACGGTGTCGCGGGTGCTCACCGGTTCCGTCCGCGTCACGACGGGCGCCCGGCAGCGTGTGTACGCGGCGATGGCGCAACTCGGCTACGTACGCCGCGACGTCCGACAGCACGGCCTGCGCAAGCCGCCGGTGATCGCCCTGGTGATCTGCGAGCCGACCGCACGGGTGTTCGCCGACCCGTTCTTCGCGCGACTGGCCGCCGGCACGGAGGCCGAACTGTCCATACACGGCTCCCCCATGCCGATCCTGACCGCGGCGCGGGACAACCTGGCCGGCATCGAACGCTACCTTCTCACCGGCGGGGCCGACGGCGTCCTCCTGGTCAGCGCGTACCACCAGCACCCGGTGGCTCGGGCGGTGGCCGCCTCCCCGGTACCGGTACGCGGTGTCGGCCGACCGGCCGGCCTCGACCTCCCCTTCGTCGACGTGGACAACCGCGGTGGCGCCCGCACGGCGGTGCGTCACCTGCTCCGGAGCGGACGCCGCCGGGTGGCCACGATCGGCGGGCCGCCCGACCTGCCCGCCGCAGCCGACCGCCTCGCCGGGTACCGCGAGGCGATGGCGGAGGCCGGCATCGAGCCGGCGGCCACCGCGTACGGCGACTTCACCCAGGCGTCCGGGACGCACGCCATGCAGTGGCTGATCAGCCGGGCGCCGACGATCGACGCGGTCTTCGTCGCCTCGGACGCGATGGCGGTCGGCGCGCTGCACGCGCTCCGACGGGCCGGCCGCGCCGTGCCCGACGACGTGGCCCTGGTCGGGTTCGACGACGCGCCCGTGGCCACCATGATCCAGCCGGCCCTGACCACCGTCCGCCAACCGGCCGAACAGCTGGGCAGGATCGCCTGCCGGCTGCTGCTGGCCGACATCACCGAGGACCGCCCCAGCAGTGACACCGTCATACTTCCCACCGAACTCGTCCGTCGCGGGTCTGCCTGATCAGCACCCGTCCGGTCCATGGCCCGCGCCCGGCGTGACGCTGGGCGGTCGTTACCGACTGCTGGAACGCATCGGCGCGGGCGGCATGTCGGTCATCTGGCGGGCCGTGGATGTCGAGCTGGACCGTCTCGTCGCGGTCAAGCTTCCGGGGCCGGACCGGGACGTCCCGGTGGACCGGGACGAACTGACGCGCAACGAGGCTCGCACCATGGCGGCCGTCCCCCATCCCGACGTGGTGGTCGTGCACGACGTCGGCCGGGCGACGGCGCCCGACGGGACGACGGTCACCTTCCTCGTCCTGCAGATGCTCGCCGGGGAGTCGCTGCTCGACGTCCTGGCCGCCGGAGCGCTCGGCTGGCGTCAGGCCGTCGGCATCGCCGGGCGGGTGGCTGCGGTGCTGGCGGCCGTGCACGCCCACGGTGTCGTCCATCGGGACGTCACGCCGGACAACGTGATGGTTGCCGACGGCGACGTGAAGCTGCTCGACTTCGGCATCGCTGCGAGGATCGGTGACCGCCCTCAGCGAAGCTGGACCTTCGGCACTCCTCCGTACCTCGCGCCGGAGCGTCTCGCCGATGCTCCGGCCGATCCGGCGGCCGACGTCTACTCCCTCGGTGCGCTGCTGGTCGAGATGCTCACCGGCAGACCGCCGGGCGAGGTCATCCAGATGCCCGCCGGAGTTCCCGCCGAGGTGGTGCGGCTGTGCGACCGGTGTCTGGAGCGGGAGCCGAGCCGGCGACCGTCCGCCGCGGAGGTCGCTGCCGACCTCGGCGGCCTCACCGATCCACTGCCCGCCGGGCGGCGGGCGGCGGAGACTCCTCCGCCGGTGCCCGCTCCGGCGGGCCGGGCCGTGACGGCGGTGCTGGAACCGGCCCGGGACCGGCGGTGGAGAGGACCGTTGATCGGCGCGGTGGCCACGGTGGTCGTGGGGACCGTCGCGGCGGCCGCGACCATCGTCACGCTCACCCGCTCGCCGACGCCGCCGCCCGCCGCCCAGCTGCCCACACCCACACTTTCCTGGCCGCCCCTGGTCAGGTCGACGCGGCCGGTCACGACGCCCGGCTCGTCACCGAGCGGCAAGCCCGCCCGCACGCCGGACGCGGCCCGAACATCCGCGCCCGCGGCCACGGGGGCGGCCCCTGCCCGGACGAAGGCGCCCGCCAGTCCGGCCGTGTCCGTCGGCGTCGCGGCGGCCGAGCTCCGGGAGTTGCTCCGCCGTGGCCTCGCCGACGGCACCGTCACCCAGGGTGCGGCGCAGAAGATCGACGCCCAGGCCGTCAATGTCGTGAACAACCAGAACGCGCGTCCGGACAACCTGGCGCAACTGATGGCGGACCTGCGCCGCAGCCTCGCCGACGAGATCCGCGACGGCGGTGTCTCGGCGGCGGCGGCCACGCCACTCGGTGAGGCCGTCGACCGCGTCGGCGACGCCGTCGCCCGTTCGGCTCCGGCGAGCTGATCCCGGCGCCACACCGGCCCGGGGAACAGGCAGCGGCGCGTGTTCGGCGGGCACCCGCGCGGTGAGACCAGGTCGAGGCGGCGGGGAGAGCGGGCCCGCCCGCGCGGCTCAGGCGCCGAGAAGTAGGCGCGCGTCCTGAAACCTCCCAGACCACTGCGGAGTGTCCTTCCCGTACCACCCTCGCCGTGCCGGGGCGGGGCGGACCGCGGCACCACATCCCCACCACCACCGAAGGAGCAAGGGCATGGCAGGAAAGAGCAGACACCTCGGGCCACTGGCCCTGGGCGTGACCGTCGCCGGCCTGGCGGTCACCGGCATCACCAGCGCGTACGCCGGGCAGCAGCCCGTCCTGCCCCGGACCGCGGCAGCCGCCGCCGGGGTGACCGTCGCGAGGACCCCCGGGCTGCCGGCGGGCGACAAGTCGTCGATCTACACCGTGTCGGTGGAGGGGAAGAAGCCGTCGGTCTACCGCACCGCCCCGAAGCCGCGGACCTGCCCCACCACCAACTGCGACGGTGGCGACCACGCCCGCGCGGAGAACCGGTCGTTCAACTGGTCCTCGTTCTGGTTCCCCGCCGGCACCACGCCGACGGTCACGGTGACCCGGACGGCCGCGGCCGGAGCGGTGACCGACATCAAGGTTCGCGGCACCGGCGACTTCACCGTCGTCGGCAAGAACCTCACCGCCCGTTGCGCACCGCCCCCGACACGTACGTGGTCAACCCCGGTACCACCTTCGACCGCGCCCGGGCCGCCCGCTCGGCGCCTGTCATCTTCAAGCGGGGCGTGCACGATCTCGGCTACTGGCCGGTGCCGGACTCGGTGCGGCGGGTGCACCTGGACGGCGGCGCATACGTCAAGGGTGCGATCGACTCGGCCACGGTGAGCAAGTCGACCCAGCAGGGCTTCACCCTCACCGGTCGCGGCGTGCTCTCCGGTGAGGACTTCGACTGGCGGGCGGACAAGCGGACCAACGGCACCACCTCGTGCAGCTACGACTGCTGGGAGCACACCGTCAAGATGGTGCAGCTCGGCACCGACAAGTTCCGCTTCCACGACGTCACCGTGGTCAACGCCCCACACTGGGTGGTCACCGGCCACCGCGACAACGAGATCACTGCCAAGCAGAGCGACGACGAGTCCCGGTTCAGCGGCACCATCTCGGACGTCAAGGTGCTCGGCAACTGGGGCTGGAACGGCGACGGCATTCCCGCCCTGACCGGCACCACCATCAGCGACTCGTTCGTCTCCGCCTTCGACGACGCCTTCAAGCTCTACAGCTCCAACGCCACCGTCAAGAACAACACTCTGTGGCAGATGGACAACGGCGCGGTGTTCCAGCTCGGCTGGTTCGCCAAGACCATCTCCAACATCACGGCCACGAACAACACCCTGCTGCACACCGAATGGACCGGCACCAACTCCAACTGGGGCCTGCTGAACTACCAGGAGGCCGGGGGTTCGGGCACCGTCTCGAACGTCAGCATCACCGGCACCCGGATCATGGGGCCCACCACCCGGGTCGTGGCCCTGTCCAACACCTCCGCCGCCCAGACCTTCCGCACCATCACGCTGGCCGACACGACAGTGGACAAGCTCTACAGCGTTGCGGAGATCAACTCGTTGCGCGGCAACGGCAGCAAGGACCTGCCCCGCAACCTGGTCAAGCAGGCGAAGGCACCGTTGGAGTTGACCGTGCGCAACCTGCGTATCGGCGGTCAGGCCATCACCGCGGGCAACGCGACGACCACTGGTGGTTTCGCCATCTCCGGCGAGCCGGCGCTGAGCTTCCGGTGAAGCCGCAGTTCAGGCCATTTCATGTGATGTCGTGACAAGTTAATTGAACGATCCTGGTACCGGTTCCGTATTCCACATCGACCGTGGACATCGTCCGGAACCGCCTAGCCGGAGCGGGCACGAGCACGATTCCTGAGTCCTCACTTCGCGCAGCGGAGGGTCGCGCGGCTGACGCCGCGCGACCCTCCGCGATCGATCCAAAGGAGAGGTGCATGGCCAGGGGTACGCGCAAGAACGCAGTCCTGAAGCTCGGTGGCGTGGGGGTCTTCGCCGCGCTGCTCATCGGCGCGGGACTGCAACTGGCGTCCGCCGACGAGAACGGCAGCTCAGCGCCGGTGTCGGTGGTCTGCCCGTCCGTCGCCGACAAGCTCGGCGCGGTGCCGGAAGCGGCGCAGGACGGCGTGAACCGCGAGCTGCAGAATCTGGAGAAGCAGATCGCGAACGTCAACGAGCGGCTGGCTCGCGAGCCCAAGGCGGCGCAGAACCAGCTCAACGACATCGCCGGCAAGCGCCGCGCAGTGCTGGACCGGATCAGCCAGAACATCACCCGCGTCGGTGGTGCCGCGCCGGTCGGGCTGCAGGGCCTGGCGAACTGCGCGCTCGGAGGTGCGGCCGGCGGCGCCGAGGGCGGCGGGGTGGCCGCTCCGCCGGCCAACGCGCAGACGGTCAACTGCCCGACCGTACGCGATAAGCTCCCCGAGGTGCCGGCCGAGGCGGTCGCCGGGGTGGAGAAGGAGCTGGCGAACCTGGACGAGGAGATCGCCCGGCAGAACGAGCGCCTGGCGAAGCTGGCCGTCAAGCCCGAGGGCGGCCCGAACTTCATCCAGAACGCCATCCTCGGCCCACTGCGCAACAAGCGGGTCGCCGTCCTGAACCGCATCGCCACGAACATCGGCCGGGTCGACGGCAACCGACCGGACGACCTGGTCGACCTGGCCGCCTGCACGCTCAACTCCCCCGGCACGCCGAGCGCCGTCAACGGCGAAGGGGGCCAGGGCGAGGCGGCCGGGTCCGGAACCGGCGGGGCGGCGCAGGCCCGTACGGTGAACTGCCCCCGCGTCGAGTTGCCGGCGGTACCGGCCGCGGCCGCCGGGCAGGTCCAGTCCGAACTGGCCACCCTCGACAAGCAGATCGACGAGGCCAACTCCCGGCTCGCCCGGATCGCCGTGCAGCCGGAAGGCGGGCCCGACTTCATCGCCAACGCCATCCTGAACCCGCTGAAGAGTAAGCGTGGGGCGGCGCTCGACCGGATCGAGATCGCCTTCAACCGGGTCGGCGCGCAACGCCCCGAACTGGACAGCCTCGCGGTCTGCACCCTCAACTGACCACACACCGGGAAGGTCGCGGCCCGGCGGACTGTCACCCGCCGGGCCGCGATACGTCCGCGCCGCCCGGCGACCACCCGGCCGGGCGCAACTCACGACGGTGCGACGACAGGCACAGGATCGGGCTGCGACGTCACGGAGCGGGGCGAGAGATGCGAACCGGCACGTGGGACATGGTGGTTCTCGGCGGCGGTGTCGCCGGGCTCGCCGCCGCGCGGACGGCCCGTCGACTCGACGCACAGGTGCTGCTGGTCGCCGACGGCGCGAGCGGGCACGCCGCGTCCGCGGCGGGCGCCGCCCTCATCGCGGCCGCGCACGCCGCACACACGGTGGCGACCGCCGGCCGCTTCGGGCTGCGCTGCGGCGAGCCCCGGGTGGACGACGTCGCGGTGCTCGCCGCCGTCCGGGCGGCGGCCCGCGCCGAGACGGATCACCTGCGCGACGGCACGATCGTCGGCGGACTCTACGTGCTGGACGGCCGGGCCGAGTTCACCGGCCCGGACTCACTGCGGGTCACCGGCGCCGACGCGGTCCGCGAGGTGCGCTTCCGTCGAGCGGTGATCGCCACGGGGTGCGCCCCCGCCGTACCGCTGATTCCGGGCCTCGCCGACGCGGAACCGCTGACCGCCGACGACCTGTCGCGGCTCGACCGGCTGCCGGGGCGGATCACGGTGCTGGGCGGCGGATCGACGGGCTGTGAACTCGCCCAGGCCCTGGCCCGGCTGGGCGTGCGGGTAACCCTGATCGAGGTGGCCGGCCGCCTGCTGCCGAACGAGGAACCGGCCGTGGGCGCCCTCATCGGCGAGCGGCTCCGCGCCGAGGGCGTCGCGCTGCGTACCGGCCAGTTGGTCGATCGCGTCGGCGTCGGGACGGTGCACCTGGCCGACGGGACGGTCGTGCCGGCCGACCGGATCCTGCTCGCCGTCGGGCGCCGGCCGCGCACCGATCGGCTCGGGCTGACCGCCACCGGGGTGCGGCGCGACGTGCGCGGCCATGTCGTGGTGGACCAGCGGCTGCGTAGCGCGAACCATCGGGTCTTCGCCGCCGGCCCGGTCACCGGATCCGCGCCGCTGGCCCGGGCCGCCGAGCTGCAGGGCGTCCAAGCGGCCGAGAACGCGCTACTGGGACCGGTCGGGCGGGTCGACCGGATCCCGGTGCCCCGGGTGACCCGTACCGATCCCGAGGTGGCGCAGGTCGGGGTCACGCTGGAGCAGGCACAACGGCTCCACGGCGACCGGGCGCGGGCCCGCTGGTGGGTCGACGAGGATCTCGACCGGGACGCGCTCGGCGAGCGGGTCGACGGCTTCTGCCACCTGGTCGTCGGGCCGGGTGGTCAGCTGCTCGGGGCCACTGTGGTGTCGCCCCGGGTCGGGCAGTGGATCGGCGAGCTGGCCGCCGCGGTGCGTCAGGGCGTCAGCGTGTCGGAACTCGCCCGGGCGCTGCCGGGGCACCCCACGTACGCGGACGGCTGGCCACGGGTGACCAGCGACGTCAACGACGACATTGGTGCCCCGTTACCCGCCCGCCTCGTCGGCGCCTGGCGCGGACTGCGCCGGATCACCCGGCCGTCCGCCCGCCACAGCGGGTGACCGCCTCCGCCCGGCCGGGAATCGCGAACCGGGGCGGCCCCGGATCCGTCCGGACAGCCGGGGCCCGGCCCGGCGGTGCACGAGGATCATCGAGGCAACCGAGCGCGCCGCGGCCGCCCGAGCCGCGGCGGACAGATCAAGGAGCAACCGTGCCCGTGCTCACGCACCGCTTCTCGGGTCCGCGCGGCCTGCACGACTTCCGCCGTGCGGTCCGGCAGAGCCTGGTCAGCCAAGCGGTCGAGGCCCGTGACCCGGCCGGCTTCCGAGCCCGGCTGAGCACCGCCGACATCGGTCCGGCTCGTCTGGTGTCCGTCACCGTCGGTGCGCTGCACGCGCGGCAGACCGGACAACGCTCGCCCGGCGGCGTGTTCCTGTTGCTGAGCACGAAGGCCGACGGTCGGATTCGGCACCGCTTCGGCGTCGAGCCGGTGGTGCCGGGCCGGCTCGTGGTCGTACCGGGCGGAGAGTCCTTCGAGGTCGACTATCCCGCCGCCGCCAAGCTGTTGTTCGTCGGGCTTCCGCCGGCTCTGGTCGAGGCCCGGTACGCGGCACTGGACGCAGCGATCAGCTCGGCACCCCTCGACCCGGCCGGGCGCGCCCTGGGCAGACAGCTGCCCCACCTGATGACGGCGGTCGGCGCCACCGAGGATCCCGCCCGCCGGCGAAACCTCGCCTCGGTGTTCGCCACCGTGCTGGATCTGCTGCTCGACGGCACGCTCGGAGACACGCGGGGCGGTCCTCACCTCCCTCTGCGCATCGCCGCGGAGCGACTGGTCGAGGACCACCTCACCGAACCTGACCTCTCCGTCTCCTGGCTGGCCGGCCGACTCGCCGTGTCGGTGCGCCAACTGCACCGTGCCTTCGCCGACAACGGCCACGCCCACGGCCCGGCCGGCTACATCCGGCTACGGCGGCTGCAGGCATGCGCCCGGGAGCTGGCCGGCTCGCCGGTGAGCGCAGCCGAGTTGGCGTACCGCTACCAGTTCGCCTCCGCCTCCCATTTCGGCGCCGCCTTCCGGGCGCACTTCGGCTCGAGCCCGGGACGCTGGCGGGCGGAGGCGGCGGCAGACGGGCACGGTCTCGACAGTGCCGCGGCGCAGTTGTGATACCGGTGCCGCGCCGGCGCCCCCTAGCGTGGTCCGGGCCGGACGCGAGTCGCGGCGGAGACTGCACGGCATCACGACCTGGACGGACGACAGGGTGGAAGTCAGCGAACACGGCCCACTGGACGCACCCCCGCTGCTCCTGTTGCACGGCCTGCTCATCGACCGCACGATGTGGCAGCCCGTCGTGGAGACACTCGGCCACTCGTTCCGCCTGCTGATCCCCGATCTGCCCGGGCACGGCACGGCACGGAACCGGCGATGGGTTTCGATGAGCCGGGTGGTGCACGACCTGACCGACCTGATCGACAGCAAGGTCCCCGACGCCCGGGTCGGTGTGGTGGGGCTGTCGCTCGGCGGGTATCTGGCCTTGGAACTGGCCCGCGCGGCGCCGGATCGGATCGCGGGTGTGGTCGCCAGCGGAGTCAACGCCGTCCCGTTGCCGTTCTGGTCGTCACCGCGGCTGCTCGGTCCGGTGCTGACGCCGTTCATCGTCACCGGGCCGATGCTGAGAGCCAACGCCCGGGTGCTACGGATACCGCCCGACCTGCGCCCCTGGTACCTGTCGGCGGCACGGCGGACCCATCCTCGGGCGTTCGCCCGCATCAACCGGGAGCTGACCGGATATCGGCCTCCGGTGGACAACGCGTTCGTCCGACCGGTCCTGGTGCTGTGCGGTGGCGACGAACCGGCCGGCATCAGGCGCTCCGCGCCCCCGCTCGCCGCGGCCTTCGCACGCGGAGAGCACCGCACGGTTCCCGGCGTCGGGCACGGTTGGATCATCGAGCGACCGGCGTTGTTCACCGAGACGGTGTCGGACTTCGTCACACCCCTGTTCCCCTGAATGCCCGCCTGGAGTGTCACGGTGACGGATCGCCCGCCATTGACCCACGTCCGTTCCGGTACGGAGTTGCGCCGCTGGTACTGGACGCTCGCCGAGCTGACGGACCTGGCCCGGACGATGGGCGTCCCGCGCGGGGGCGGCAAACTGGCGCTGGTCGAGCGGCTGGCCGCAGCGTTGGACGGCACGGCGGCGCCGGAGCCTCCTCGGCGGGCGGGGCCGGCGCGGCAACTGGGTCCGCCGGTAACTGCCGACACCGTCATCCCCGCCGGGCAGCGGTGCAGTCAGGTGCTGCGGGAGTTCTTCCGCGAGCAGGTCGGCAAGGAGTTCGTCTTCGACGAGTTCATGCGGGCGTTCATCCGGGACGGGGCCGGACAGACCCTGGGTGCTGCCGTCTCGCACTGGTACGGCACCCGGGCCGAAGCCGCCCGCGAACGGCCGGTGGCCGCACAGTTCGAGTTCAACGCATTCCTGCGCCAGTGGCGGAGGGCCCACCCGCAGGCGGACCGAGCGGCTGCGCTGGCCGCCTGGCAGGAGCACCGGTCGCGGCCGGTGGAGCAACGTCGCGGACCGTCGCGGACCGACGAGCCACCGACCGAGGACGGGTGAGTGAGGTGGGGTGAGCCGGCCCCGCCGGCCGGTGGGGACCGTCCGCTACCCCGCGGAGTCCTCGGTGTCCGTCCGGTGCGTCGCCACGTGCCGTCCCGGGGCGCCCGCGGAACCGGCTGCGGACTCGGAGGGCAGCCGCTTCGGCAGGGTGGTCCGCCGCACCCGGCGGCCGGTGGTCGTCCGCCTCGCGTGTGCCCCGGAGCCGGCCCGTTCCGACTGCCAGAGCCGCAGCGCCCGCTTGATCCGCTGGCTCTCCGCCCACGCGATCTCCAGTTCCCGCGCCCGTTCACCCAGCTCGTACGCGAGCCGGTGCAGCAGCGCGTCGACCTCGTCGCGCCGGTACCAGGGCGCCGGCGGCAGCCGTACCTGGGTGATGTCCTCGGGGGTCAGCCGTCCGGCGAACGGGCTTCCACTGCGGTACGTGCCCATGTCAGCCTCCGCCCCCGCCACGACCCATACGGTGATGAGTACGGCGGGTGCCCGGTGACCGGTTCACTACTCGTGCCGGACGCGGGCGCGGACGGTCGTGGCGCCGGACGACCATCAGGTGGCTTCGGCGCCCGGCACGTACACGGCGCCGGTGCGGATGTTCGGCACGGCCGCGCGGATGTGCCCGCGGGCCAGTTCCTCGGCCCGGTCGGCGTCACCCGCCGCCAGCGCCTCGATGATCGCCAGGTGCTCCGGATGCGTCTCGTGCGGGTCGCGGTAGAGCCCGGGTGCGAGGCTCGTCGTGAGTATGTGGTGCACCTCGGCGGTACGGCTGAGCAGCGGCTCCCCGGCCAGCTCCAGCAGCGCCCGGTGGAACACCACATCCGCCTGGTAGTACGCCTCGGCCGAACCGGTGGTGGTGAGCTGCTCGTAGGCGTCCTGGAACAGCACCCGCAGCCGGGCCAGCTCGGCCCGGCCGGCCCGGCCTGCGGCGAGGCGGCAGGCGAGACCTTCCAGCACCGCGCGGATCTCGAAGACGGCGGTCATCCGGTCGGCGTCGAAGCCCACCGCGTGCCAGCCGCGTGGGCCGGCGGTGACCAGGCCCTCGCCCTCCAGCCGGGCGAGGGCGCGGCGGACCGGTGTGCGGCTGACCCCGAGCGCGACGGCGACCTCGCTCTGGTTGACCGGCTGGCCGGTCGGGATCTCGCCGCTGAGCAGCATCGCGCGCACCCGCTGGTAGGTGCTCTCCTCCAGCGGAAGGTAGGTCGTCTCAGTGCTCACGGCAGCCTCTCACCCGCGGGTTCCGGCACGCCTGCCACCCGCTCGGACCGGATCCGGACGGCCTGCCCCGACGCGGCCGACTGGTAACAGGCCTCCACCACCCGCATCGTACGGACATAGTCCGCGGCGGGCGTCTCCGCCTCGGCGCGACCTCGCAGGGCATCGACGAAGTTCTGCTGGGCGGCGGTCGCGCAGCCGCCCTTCCAGCCGTCCGGGATCCGGTAGTCGTGCCGAGCCGTCCGCCCGTCGCGGCGCAGCACGGTCATGGTGCCGTCGTCGGCCACCTCCAGGGTGGCGTCCGTTCCCTCCACCGACATCGTGCCGTACGCCAGGCTGCGGACGGTCCGAGCCACCGCCGAGCGGTCGGCGTCGTACACCACGATGCCGCCGCCGGTGGTGTGCAGCACCGCGATGACCAGATCCTCACCGGTGACGGCCGGGTTGACGGTCGCGGTCGTGCACCGGACCTCGTCGATCTCACCGAAGAGGTAGCGGGTCGTGTCGACGTAGTGCACGCCCGTCTCGAACAGCACCAGGCGTGGCATGGCGGCGAAGTAGGGCTGATCCGGGTAGGGCCGCTCCCCCCAGCCGTCGCCCGGCCGCATCCGCATGGTGGTGTGGAACGGGCGGCCGAGTACGCCGTCGTCGATCAGCCGCTTCGCCTCCCGGTACCACGGCTGCCAGCGCCAGTTCTCGTTGACCACGAGCGGCACGCCGTGCCGGTGCGCCAGGTCCGCCAGCTCCGCGGCGTCCGCCACGGTCGGCGCGAGCGGCTTCTGGCAGAGCACCGGCAGCCCGCGGTCGACCGCGAACCGGATCAGCTCGCCGTGGGTGGCCGGCGGCGTGCAGATGTCCAGGAAGTCGGGCCGGACCTCCGCCATCGCCGCTTCGAGGTCGACCCCCGACCAGCCGACGCCGGCCTCGCCAGCCACCGCCGCAACCCGATCCGGATCACGGTGCCCGACCAGGCCGTGGATCTCCGCGCCTCGCACCGCCCGCCAGGCGGCGAGCTGGATCGGCGCGAAGTAGCCGGCACCGACCATCAGGCCCCGCAAGGGTCGTCCCATCCCCGTTCCTCCCTCTCCCACCTACCGCCGCCCCGCCGCCGCGACGATCGCCGCACCGACCTCGGCGGTGCCCGCGGTCCCACCCAGGTCCGGCGTGCGGACCCGGCCGTCGGCGAGCACGTCGCCGACCGCGTCCTCGATCAGCCTGGCCACCTCGGCCGCGGCCGGATCGGCGTGCCGGTCCGCCAGCCAGTCGAGCATCATGGCCGCCGACAGCACGGTGGCGATCGGATTGGCGACGCCCTTGCCGGCGATGGTGGGCGCGGAGCCGTGCGCGGGCTGGAACAGCCCGTGCCGGTCACCGACGTCGCCGGAGGCGGCCAGACCGAGCCCACCGACGGTGGCCGCCGCCAGGTCGGAGATGATGTCGCCGAACATGTTCTCCGCGACCACCACGTCGAACATGTCGGGCTGCTGCACCTGGTACGCGGTCATCGCGTCGACGTACACGTGCTCGGTGCCGATTTCGGGATGGTCCTCGGCCACCTGGTCGAAGACGCGCCGGAAGAACGCGTACGAGGCGAGCACGTTCGCCTTGTCCACGCAGGTGACCGTCCGGCGGCCGTCCCGGGGGCGGCCAGCACGTTTACCGGCCAGCCGGAACGCCTGTTCGGTCACCTTCCGGGTGCCGGTCGCGGTGATCACGATGGTGTCCGTGGCGACTTCTTCCCGTACGTTGCAGCCGCCGGTCCGGGAGGCGTAGAGGCCCTCCACGTTCTCCCGCACCACCACGTAGTCGACTGACGGCGCTGCCGACAGCGGGCTGGTCAGTCCCGGCCAGGACCGGACCGGCCTGATGCCGGCATACAGGTCGAGGTCGAAGCGGAGCCGGAAGATGACGTCGCCGTTGACCTCCCGCCCGTCCGGATGGCGCGCCTCGGGCAGACCGATCGCGCCCATCAGGATGGCGTCGGCCCGCACGCAGGCGTCGTACGTCTCGTCGGTCATCACCGTGCCCTCGCGCAGCCAGCGGGTGGCGCCCGCGTCGTGCGGGTCGAGATCGAGTGAGATCCCGCCGTGCGCGGCGGTGAGGCGGTGCAGCACCTCGGTGGCGACGGCGGTGATCTCGGGACCGATGCCGTCTCCGGGCAGTACGGCGATGCGGTACGCGGTCATGCGGAAACCTCCGGTCGGGGGGTGGCGGGGGCGGACGGTTCGAGGGCGAAGACGGTGGCCGCGGTGCCGGCGTAGACGAGGCGGCGTTCACCGGGGGTCAGGCCGACGGCGTCGAACTTCGCCAGTTCCACCGGGATGTTGTCGATGTGGTCGCTGCCGAACATGACGCGGTGGGCACCGAGCCGACGCACCATCTGCCGGACGCTGAAGGCCGGGCACCAGGACGGTTCGAGGTGGACACTCGACAGGAGCAGCGCCACCTCGATCGCCTCGGCGCAGAACGCGCCGAATCCGGCGTGGCAGAGCACCACCGGCCGCCCGGCGTACCGGCGGGCGGGCTCCACCAGGCGGTGCGGCAGGGTGTGCGGCCCGCCCAGGCCGGTGTGCACCATCACCGGTACGTCGTGGTCGGCGGCGATCCGGAACGCCTTGTCGCAGACCGGGTCGTCGGGTGCCACCCCGAACCCGGCAGTGTGGATCTTCACCGCCACGAAACCGGGCTGGTCGAGCAGGGTTCCGGCCCGTCGCCGGTACTCCGCGTCGGGCAGCCGCGGGTCGAGGTTGACGATGCCGTACAGCCGCCCGGGATGGCGTGCGACCGCCTCCCCGATCTCGGCGTGCACCTCGTCGGCGGTGTCCTGGTCGGCCGACGGCTGTGGCATGACGAGCGTGGTGTCGATGCCGTGGTGGTCCATCGCCGCGAGCAGCTCGGTCGCGCCCGCCGTGTATCCGGTGGCGGCGGAGCGACCGAAGTGGCCGTGCACGTCGACCAACGGCGACCGACGGCTCGCCGGCCCGGCGGCGTGTACGTCGTATCCATTCAACGGCTCACGCATGCGTCGACTCCTGTCCATCGGCTCCACCGAGCCTCGCCACCACTGCCAGCAGATCGTCGGGGCCGCCGACGTTGCCGGGAAACACCACGTAGGTGAGGCCGGGAAACCGGCTGTTCAGGCCGGCCCGCCACACCGGCACACCCGGCACCACCTGCCCGAGCACCTCGGCCCGGCTGATGCCCAGCCCTTCCGCGGCGACGTCGCTGGACGTGATGCCGCCCTTGGCCACCACGAAGGCGGGCCGCGCCGTCGTCCGGGCGACGATCCGTACCAGCCCGGTCGAGATCCGCACGCTCCGGGCGAGGGCCCGCGCCGCCGTCGCCGCGGTCAACACCCGGCGGCTGGTGTGCACCACCGCGGTCCGCCCCTCCGCCATCGCCTCGTCGGCCAGCGCGGCCACCCGCTCGACCTCGGTTGCCGCCTGCCGGTCGGAGCCGGCGAGCAGCGCCGCGTCGACCTGGACGCCCACCACCGCGGGGTCAGCGAGCAGCCGGCCGAGTTGGGCGGTGGTGGTGGGCACGTGGGAGCCCACCACCACCAGCCCTCCCCCGCCGGTCTGCCGGCTCCGGCCCAGTTCGCCGATGGTGAGCAGGCTCCGCGGCGGCAGTCCCGCCCGGACCCGGACGAAGGAGGCCGCCGTGCGGTAGAGCAGTCGCGCCCCGGCCGCCTCGGCTGCCAGGAGCCCGGCGACCAGCACGTCGAGGTCGGCCTGCTCGGCCGCGTCACAGGCGCATACGGCACCGCCCCGCAGCCGGGACAGCCGCCGGAAGACGGCCGCCGGCCCGCCCGTGCGCAACTCGCGCAGCGTCAGCAGCTGCACGCTCTCCCGCGGGATCCGGCCGCCGCTGCGCTCGGCCACCCAGTCGGGCAGGTCGGACGAGCCGAACCCGAACGTGGCGTCCCGGGCGTACGGCGTACGGCCCACCGGCGTCCAGCCGTCGGCGCCGGCCACCCAATGCCGGCCGTCGACTGTCACCCGCCCGCCCTCCAGGAATGCGGGCACCAGCAGGACGCCGTCGAAAACCCCGCCGAGGCCGTCGGCGAGCGCCAGGGTCTCGTCCGGGAAGTGCCCCCGCAGGGTCGAGTCACCCCGGCTGACGACCACGACCCGTCGCCGCGCGGATTCGGCCGCGGCACGGATCTGCCGGCCGGTCCGGGCGTTGATCTCCGCGGCCCGGACCGGGTCGAGCGACCGGGAGTTGGTCAGCAGGAACAGCGCCGGCGGCTCGGACGCGAGTTCCCCGGCGATGGCGGCGGCGTCCCATCGGGTCAGCACAGGCACTCCGTGCACCGTCTGCGTGCCGGTCGGGTCGTCGTCGAGGACGACGACCGTACGCCGTTCGGCGGCGATCCGCTGTTCCAGTGGCGGCACCAGCGGCCCCGCCCACGCTGCGGGCAGCCCCGCCAGGCCCGGCGCGGTCGACGAGTGACTCATGAGCCGGTCAGCTCCACCTGGACGCCGCCGGAGCGGTACGGATCGAGGAAGACCGACCGCCGGCCGCGGATCCCCTGGTGCGGGGCCGGCTGGGCGGGCGGGACGCCGACCCCGTCGGCGTGCCAGGCCACGTCGACCGAGTCCACTCCGAAGCAGAGATGGTGCAGGCCGGCGCCGTGCCGGTCCAGCCACTCGTGCAGCGGGTGCGGGCGGACCAGCGGCTGCACCAGTTGCAGGTGGACGTTGCCTAGGTCGAGGTGGGTGAGCAGAACCGTGCCGTCGTTCACCGCCTCGGCGTGCACGACGGCGAAGCCCAGCCGGTCCCGCCACAACGCCAGCGCCTGCTCCGTGTCGGGCACCACCAGGCCGACGTGGTCGAGCCCTCGGACCCACTCGCGCATGCTCATCCCTTCACGGCTCCCGCGGTCAGGCCGGACAGGTAGTAGTCCATGAGGAAGGAGAAAATGATCACCACGGGCAGTGCGCCGAGCAGCGCCCCACCCATCAGCTGGCCCCAGGCGAACACGTCGCCCACCTGCAACGCGTTGACCAGACCCACCGCGACGGGCTGCTTGTCGGCCGAGCGCACGAAGGTCAGCGCGTACAGGTATTCCTGCCAGCAGAGGGTGAAGGCGAAGAAGAACACCGAGACCACGCCCGGCAGCACCAACGGCAGGTCGATCACCATCATCGCCCGCAGCCGGCTGGCGCCGTCGATCCTGGCGGCCTCCGCCAGTTCGACCGGCAGGCTCTGGAAGTAGCTGGAGAGCATCCAGGCGATGAAGGGCACCAGGAACGTGAGATACACCAGGATCAACGCGCCGAGCGTGTTGCCCAGGTGCAGCCGGTTGACCACGACGTTCATCGGGATGAACAGCAACGCCGGCGGGAGGAGGTAGGTGGAGAAGACGATCACGCCGACCACGGCGCCGCCGCGGTACCGCAACCGACCCAGGCTGTACGCCGCCGGCACCCCGATGACCAACGCGATCGCCGAGGCCGACAGCGCCACGATCAGGCTGTTCAGCGTCCAGGTGAGGAACTTCGTCTCGGTGAGCAGTTCCCGGAAGTGGTCCAGGGTGAGCCCACTGACCGAGAACGGCCGGTCGGCGACCCGGTAGAGGTCCGATCCGGTACGCAGCGAGGTCAGCGCCATCCAGACGAACGGGAACAGGGTGAAGACGGTGAACAACGCCAGCGTGCCGGTGATCAGCAGTCGGCGGCCCACTTTCAGGCGGCGCAACAGCCGTACGGCGCGCGGCGGAGGCGCGGGCAGGGGTGGCCGGGCGGCCCGGCCGGACACGGTGGCCATGGTCATTTCGCCTTTCGTCGCATCACGGTCAGCTGCAGCGCGATGATCGCGGCGAGCGCGGGGAACACGAAGAACGAGATCGCCGAACCGGAAGCGATGTCCGCGCCCCGGATGCCGGTGCGGAACGCCAGCGTGCTGATCAAATGGGTGCTGTTGACCGGGCCGCCGTTGGTGAGGATCCAGACGATCTGGAAGTCGCCGAGCGTCTGCACGAACGAGAAGAGGGTGACCACCACGAGGATCGGGGTCAGGTGCGGGAGGATGACGTACCGCAACCGCTGCCACGCGCTCGCCCCGTCGACGACGGCCGCCTCTACGAGCTCCTTGGGTACGGTGGCCAGCCCGGCGAGGATGATGATCCCGAAGAACGGGGCACCACGCCAGATGTTGACCGTCTGTACGGCGGCCATCGCCCAGCCCGCCTCGCCCAGCCACGGGATGTTGCCGTCCACCAGCCCGGCCTGCCGGCCGAGATAGGTCAGCACGCTGAAATCCGCCTGGAACATCCACATCCAGGCCAGCACGCTCAACGACGAGGGCACCACCCACGGCAGCAGGAACGCGGCGCGGAAGAACCGGCGGAACCGGCGTACCTCGTTGAGCGCCAGCGCCATCACCAGGCCGAGCACCAGCTTCGCGAACACGGCGGTGACCGTGTAGTTGAACGTGTTCCACATGGTCCGGGCGAAGACCGGGTCGTCGAGCAGGTCCAGGTAGTTGGTCAGCCCGACGAAGGAGACCGTGTCGCTGCCGAGTGACTTGTCGGTCAGGCTGAACCACACGGTGAGCACCAGCGGATAGCCCACCAGCCCGAGGACCACCACCGCCATCGGCAGGACGAGCAGATAGCCCAGCGGGGTCTCGCGGTCCAGGAAGGACCACCGCTCACGGGCGGCCGGAGGGCCGGACCCGACCGGCCGTCGCGACCCCGCGACCCGGTCGACTGTGCGTACGGTCATCGACGTCAGCCCCCGTACACCTTCTTGAGCTCGCCCTCGGCGACCCGGATGGATTCCTCCGCGCCGGCCTTGCCGCTGATCACCCGGGCGAACATGTTGACGATCGTCTGGTTGTTGTACGCCTGGGCCGACTGCCGGGAGGCGAGCCCGGGCCAGCCCGGCATGTGCCCGCCGGCGGCCAGCCCCTTGAGCCCCTTCAGCTTGGCCTCGGAGTTCCACGGCATGGAGGGCAGATCGTCGTAGCTCTTCAGCAGCGGCGTGTAGTAGGTGAGCGCGATCTCGGCCAGCGCGCCGAGCTGCGCCTTGTCCATCAGGTGGCCGAGCAGGTCCTTGGCCGGTTCGATCCGCTTGCTGTGGGCGAAGACCGCCAGCGAGTTCATCTCGACGAGCTGCTGGTGACCGGCCGGCCCTTCCGGGTAGCGCGCGTGGCTCATGTTCTTCGCGACGTCCGGAGCCTGCTTCTGTGCGGTGTACCAGATGCTTGTGGCGTTCTGGGTCACGGCGATCTTGCCGGCGAGGAAGCTGGTGTTGTTGCCACCCTCGTCGTAGGAGGAGATCTCCGGGGCACTCGCGGCGGCCAGGTCCTGCATCACCTTGATGGCGGCACGCGTCTCGGCGCTGTTGATAGCGACGGTCTTGCCGTCCTTCTCCACCTCGGCCGCGCCGTAGGACCACAGCAGGGAGTAGGCGACGCTGGCCGAGTCGTTCGGCCCGGCCTGACTCATGGTGAGCGCGACCCGGGGAAGCTTCGCGTCCCGCAGCCGGGTCGCCGCCTCGACCAGGCCGGTCCATGTCTTCGGGAACTCGGTGATGCCGACCTGCGCGAACAGGTCGGTGCGCCAGTTCATCACGTGCGCGGTGTAGGCGCGCGGCACGGCCCGCCACCGGCCGTCGACGACGCAGGCGTCCCGGGCGACGTCGTACCAGCCGCCGTTGCGTTCGCCGACGGATTCACACAGATCGGTGAGGTCAACCAGACGGTCCGCGTAGATGTGCGCCTGGTTGGCG
Organism: Micromonospora sp. WMMB482; assembly: GCF_019038635.1. Classification (NCBI taxonomy): domain Bacteria; kingdom Bacillati; phylum Actinomycetota; class Actinomycetes; order Micromonosporales; family Micromonosporaceae; genus Micromonospora; species Micromonospora sp. WMMB482. Next base: position 6,412,205 of record NZ_JAHOPD010000020.1, read on the forward strand.
AACAGTTCACCGAGGTCCTCACCGGCGCGGGACTCGACGACGGCGGCGATCTGTTCCCGCCACTCCTTGGCGAAGGTCAGCTCGACGGCCCCGTCGTGGGAGTCCGCCCAGGCGGCTGCCTGCTTCTGCTGCAGTTCATGGATGGCCGGGATGAAGCTGGCGCGCATCAGCCCGGTGAGGCTGGCCCCGCCGAGCGACGTCCCGCCGGCGGTCGAGGTGCCGTCCTCGCCACACGCGGCGAGGGCGACGGTGAGGCCGGCGCCGAGACCGAGGCTCAGCGCGTGACGGCGGGACATGCCGGTGCGGCTCAGATGTGCCATGGCTACTCCAGGGAGGGGGCGAGAAGGTGTGGTGGGGGATGTGGAGTCGGTCGCGTCTGCTCGTCCCGATGTCTCGGGGAGAGGCGTCGTCCGGGCCCGCTGCCGGGCGGTGACGGACGACGGCGCCGCTGTCAGCCACCCCGGTGGTCACGGAGCAGCCGGCGGCACTGCCCGGCCGGTGAGCGGGGCGGCGTGACCGCGGACGTCGCCACCCGGGGCGCCGCCCCGCCCGCCGTCACTGCAGGAAGTTGCGCAGCTTGGTCGCGTTGCCCGCGTCGTCGCCGGTGATCAGGTAGTACATCATTCCGGCGTCGGAGACGTCGCCGTTCTTGTTCATCACGTTGTTGACGACGTTGTGCACGTAGCGCAGGCCCGGGTCGCCCGAGTCGGCCATCCAGGACCACCTGGCCTCGCCACCGTTCGTGCCCAGGCCGGCGTTCTGGTCCGGGATGCGGGTGTAGCGCACCTGGGGGAAATCGCGACGGATGTCGGCGAGGTTCCAGATGTTGTCGTCGTCGTCGTGGTTGTTGTTCCAGTCCGAGTGGGAGATCAGACTGACGTACTGGTGCACCGCGGGGTTCGAGGCGTCCAGCGCGCGGTAGACGACACCCATCGGCCCGGCTCCGATCAGGCAGAGCCGGCTGCCGGCCGTCGAGGCGTTGATCTTGTTCTTCAGGTGGGTGACCGCGCGGCCGAGATCGGCCTGGCTGTTGCGGAAGACGACGCCCACGTCGTAGCCGAACTGGCCGGCGGTGCCCTCGGTGGCGGTGACCATGTCCCGCTCCCAGCTCGCGGTCGAGCTGCCCAGGTGCGAGTTGTAGTCCCAGTGCACCAGCCGGGACTGCTGGCCCTTCTCGGCCAGAAGCGCGAGCGCCATCGCCGACGCGCCGATGTCGTCGCGGTCGTGGTAGTTGCCGTCGGAACTCACCGCGATCCGCTCACACGGATAGTTGAGTGCTGGTGGTGCGGCGTGGGCGGCCACCGCTCCGGGGCCGAGCAACGTGACCGCCGCCACCGCCGCCGTGGCGAGGTGCCACCTCGTGCTGAACGCCTTGTTCATCCGGCCTCCGCTCATCGATGCGAACTTGACGGATACGTTGTATACAGTGAACACGGAGCGCGTCAATGGAAACTTTGTGGCAATGCTCAGGTAACACTCCGCCACTGGGGTGCCGCGCCGCCGACGACCTCCGTCCGACGGGCCTGGACGCCGCCGCTGAATCGTTTCAGCCCTCGCCCGGCCCGGCGAACGGCGGCGAGATTCGCGCCCGCCTGCGGATATGCTGCTCAGCCGGCGTTCCCCGGATTGACAGCTCCGGCACCGTCATCGGTGACCGACGCACACGGATTGAGATACCTGGATGTACGTGGCAGCCTCGGGCTCGGGTGCTCACGACCGGCACGGCCCGCGACCCCGGCTCCCCCAACCGGGATCTGGACGCACCGCCGCCCCTGTGACCCGCTCCGCAGAGCGGTGGTGACACGTACCGGCCCCCGGTTGGGCGAGCCGGGGGCCGGTACCCCCGTGTGCCGGCGAGATCGGGTGGCTGCGTCGGGCGAAGCATGCGTCACGCCCGGCCCACGACGCGGATCCCGGCGTCACCCATCGACGAGTCCGGTGTGTCGAACGACCACCGGGGGTGCGATACCTGTTGCGCCCTGACCCCGGCCGGGCGGCCGGGGTCAGGGACGCGGGACTACCGTCGAAGGTGCCGTGCCGGGTGCGAGTGACCGGCGAGCACCGGAATCAGGACAGCGGCGGGTAGGCGTTCTGCATGAGCTGCGCGAACTGGGCCGGGAACCAGGCGCCGGAGATCGGCGCGTCCGGCAGGGCGCCGGACATGCTGTACCCGTTGCGGGCGTTACCGGTGTACGTCGGGTCGCACATCCGGTCGAAGCCCTTGCCCTCGTTGTTCGGGATCTCCTTGCTGGAGCCGTCCGACTCGCCCGGGGGCTTCACCCAGACGTAGGCGTCGATCCCCGGCTCCGGGTTGGCCCGCGGCCGCTCGCCGAGACCCGCACCGGACTGGTTGCACCAGTTGCCGGCGTGGATCCGACGGTCGATGCGGCTGCCGTCGACGTAAGCGTCCACGCTGGTCATCGGGCCCGGGCCGGTGGGCCGGGCGGAGCCGCCCCAACCGTTGCGGGAGGTGTCGATCAGCATGCCGATGTTGTTCCGGAAGCCCTTGGAGATCAGCTCCTGCCGGAACGCCTGGGCGAACGAGAGCTCGTCGACGTAGAAGTTCCAGTCGACCCACTTGGACTGCCGCACCATCTGCCCGTTCACCGTGTCGGTGACCTTGAAGTACGGCTCCTTGAGGGCGGAGTAGTTCGCCGTGTTGACGATGAAGCCGGTGACGTTGTCCACCGTGCTGCCCGAGGCGATCGCCGCCTGGTGCAGCAGGGTCGCGACCGGGCTGAAGTTGCTGTCCCAGCCGATCCAGCCGTGGTGGGCGGCGTCGATGTAGTTGTAGACGTTGCCGATCGAGCCCAGCTTCGCCAGGGCGTAGCCGACACCGTTCACGTACGCGCCGTTGGCCTTCACCGTGTCACACATCGCGGTCGCGCCCGGGCTGCCACCGGTGTTGGTGTGCAGGTTCGGGAGCGAGTCGATCTCGATGATGTTGACGATGCGCAGGTCCTTGTACTTCGGGTCGGCCTGGATCGCGGCGATCGGGTCGATGTAGTCGGACTTGTACTTGGGCAGCTCGTTCGGACCCAGCTCACCGTTGGAAGCGAGCGCCGCGCAGTCGCGGCCGGGCAGGTTGTAGATGACGAACTGGATGTAGTCCGCGCCCTGGGCGAGCGCCTCGTCCAGGTGGTCACGCACGCCCATCGCGCCGTTGGAGCTGCTGTCCGGCGTGCCGTTGATGGCGGCGATCCGGTCCAGCCAGACCGCGGTCGGGTTGTTCGACACCCGGTTACCGCCGGCCACCGACTCGGCCTTGGCCTTCCACTCCGGGTTCACGTACCCCTTGGCCCCGGCGTACGGGTTGTCCACCTTCTGCCCCGGCGGCGGGGTGGTCGGCGGCGGCGTGGTGGGCGGCGTCGACGTAGGCGGCGTCGACGTGGGCGGGGTGCTCGTCGGCGGGGTGCTGGTGGACGGCGTGCCGCCGTTGCACACGGTGCCGTTGAGCGTGAACCGGGTCGGCTTGGGGTTGCTGCCACTCCACGAGCCGTTGAAGCCGAGGCTCAGCGTCGCACCGCTGGCGACGGAGCCGTTCCATGCCTCGTTCTGGGCGCTGACCTCCTGGCCGGACTGGGTCCACCGGGCGGCCCAACCCTGCCCCACGCGCTGACCGCTTTCCGGGAAGGCGAATCCCAGCGTCCAGCCGTTGAGGGCGTCGCCGACGTTCTTGACGGTGACCGAGGCGGTGAACCCACCCGGCCAGTCGTTGGTCGAGTAGGACACCTCGCACTGGGTGGCGGCCTGGGCGGCGGTGACGGGCAGTGCCACCAGCCCTCCCGCAACCAGGACGCCTGCTCCGGAGAGCGCGACCGCCCGGCGTGAGCCGGAGAGTCTTCTCCACACGTTCATTGCACAGATCTCCTTCGGGACGGGACCGGGTCACGAGCGACCCGGCTGATCGACCCGGTGGGCAGTCGTGCGGACGGCCCACCGAGGTCGTCGGTGTTCTTCTGAGGTGCCCGACCCGGACGGGCGGTGGTGGTGCGCTGTCGTCGCCAGCGACGCGACAAGGCAGATCGGCGGGATGGTCGTCCGGAGAACCGGTGCCCTCGACCTCCCGCCGATGCGCCGTTGGGAGCGGCTCCTACGTCACAAGCATCGGCAGAACAGGTGCTCGCGGGCCAGGTCCGTCGACCAGATCCCCCGGCCCCACGGCGCTGACCTGGGGCGGCGGTGATCACGGCTCTGAAACGTCAACGCAATGCGGCGACCACGGCACCACATCCGGCGTTCCGACGACGAAACCTGACCCGCCGGCGCGGAGTGTCCCCAGTCGATCGGTACGTCGCCGATCAGCGAGAGCCGAACGAATCCTGAGGAGACACGATGTCACGACGATCCTGGCGCGGGCTGGCGATCACCGGCCTGGTACTGGCTGCGGGTGGTGGGGCATGGGCAGTCGCCCCCACCGCCTCCGCCGACGACGCCCCCCGCATCACGCAGCTCGCCGGTGTCACCGACGGCGCCACGGTGAGCGGCACGGCCCGGATCGAGGCGCGCACCAGCGGCACGATCGACCGGGTGGAGTTCTCGCTCTCCGGTGCCGGCACGGCGACCTGGACCGAACGGGAGGCGCCGTACTACTTCATGGGCAACAACGGCGCTACCGTGCCGGGCTGGCACGCGGCCACCGCGCCGGAAGGCGCGTACACGCTGACGGTGCGGGCGATCGGCCCCGGCGGCACCACCCGGCAGACGGTACGGTTCACGGTCGACCGGCGGGCCGGCGAACCGGCACCGACGCCGACGAACGGCGGCACCGCGAATGCGGCGAACCCGTCGGTCAGCAACGGGGTGGCGACGTTCACCGCGAACAAGTCGATCGGCAAGCTCTCCGTGCCGGACTCCTGGACGGAGATCGTGATCGGCGCGGGAGTGACCCTGAGGGGCAACTTCTTCATCCCGGCCAACCGCACGAAGGCGTTGACGATCACCGGCCGGGACAAGCAGACCTCCCAGTTGACCGGCGACGGCCCGCACGTCAAGGACTACGCCCGGGCCGGCGTGACGACCGAAGCGAAGATCAAGCTGACCCTGCGCAACTACACCTCGGTCAACCCGCGCTTCTACCACATGTGGGCGAAGAGCGCGCAGGTCGTCATGTCGGGCATGCGATACCTCGACAACCGGGACCTGGGCAGCAACAACTCCGACGGTTTCAGCGGCGGCGACGACTCGCTGATCGAGAACACCTTCATCGACACCTGGGACGACTCCGCCAAGCTCTACACCGGCGACCTCACCATCCGGGACACCACGATCGTGCACAACCGCAACGGCGCGCCGATCCAGATGGCCTGGGGCGACTACGGGCAGGGCACCGCGATCCTGGACGGGCTGACCGTCGTCTCCAACTCGTCCAACGGCTACAACCAGGGCGTCTTCTCCTGGGCCGGCGGCACGAAGGCCGACACCCGGACGATCAAGATCGTCGGAGCGGGTTTCATCCGCATGGTCAACCCGGGCATGGTCGAGGCGCCGCTCTACGCGTTCAAGGACGGCGTGAAGAACAAGACCATCCGGGTCGAGGGCGGCACCTGCTCGGTGGTCCGCAGCACCTCCGCCAACACGTTCCAGGGCGCCAACACCTCCGGCAACAAGGTCGCCGTCACCGGTTGCAGGTAACGCCACCACCGGGGTGTGGAGCCGGGACGTCGCCCGGCTCCACACCCCGAGTACCACCACCTTCACCGCACCGTCCCGCTCGCCGACGCGTACGCCGCATGCGGCCGGACGGGATCTCTCGTTGGCAACCGCCTTCCGTGACCGCGGCAGGCATCGGCACAGGCAATGGCAGGAGTGACAGGCATGGCGAAGAGCAGCAGGCGATGGACGACCGCGGCAGGTTTCGCCGCAGCGGCGACCGCGATGGTGGCAGGCATCTGGATCCTGGGGCCGCAGGCCTCCGCCGACGAAACCCTCCGGGTGACGGGGATGACCGGACTCCCCGCGGGCGGAGTGGTCAGCGGAAAGGTGTCGATCGAGGCGAAGGTCACCGGCCGGCCCGACAGCGTGGTGTTCCACCTCGACGGCGCGACGGACCTCACCCGGACCGAACGCGTCGCACCGTACTTCTTCGGTGGTGACAGCAACGGGTCGCCCTTCGGGTGGGAGAGCCGGACGGTGTCCGAGGGGAGGTACACCCTGACCGCTGTCGCCAGCAGAGGATCCACCACGGCCAAGCGCAGCGTCACGTTCACCGTCGACCAGGACGGCCACACGACCCCGGCTCCACCCACCACGCCGGCTCCCACAGCCCCGGGCAAGCCGAAGCTGTGGGTGACCTCCGACATGAGCGAGCCGGGCGGCGAGACCGACGCCGACGACATCTCGGCCCTGGCCGCCCTGAGCGTGTACGCCTCGAAGTTCTCCCTGACCAAGGTCGTGGTCGGCGGTGAGCAGCGGATCACCGACTGCGCCGGGGCGATGACGCACGCGCGTAACGCCTACGGGGCGTACCTGAAGAACCTGGAACTGTCCTCGATCTGCGGTCTCCAGGGCGGCTTCACCACCTGCACCGCCTCCAACCCGTGGGTGAAGAACCCGCCGGCCACCGTCAAGGCACTGATCGAGGCCGTGCGTGCCGGCGGCGTGACCGTGCTCAACTGGGGGCCGATGACCGAGTCCGCCGGCGCGGCCTGCTGGCTGGAGCACAACGCCCCGCAGGACCTCGCGAAGCTCTCCGTCATCAGCCACTGGACGGTCACCAGCCCGGGCTTCCCGATCGACCCGAACTGCGGGCCCGACCGTTCCGCCTGCGAGTACGTACACGAGCTGGCCGCCAAGAACAGGATCAAGCTGATCGAGCTGGGCGCCGCCGGGCAGAAGTTCATCAACACCGCCCGCGGCGCGTGCGACGCCGACGTGACCATCCCGAAGAAGGGCCTGGGCGTCCACCTGAACGCCAAGTACGCCGGCATCACGCCCGACTTCTCCGACTCGATCACCTTCCTGGTGTTCCTGGACGGCGGGATCGCCGGCTACGACACCAACGGCAAGGGCGACGCCAACTTCGACAAGGCGTACGACCGGGTCTGCGCCCAGGCACCCGCGATCTTCGACGACCTCCGCCCCGCCGCGAAGTAGACCCGAGCGGGCCGGGCCGGCCGGACGCACCGGCCCGGCCCGTCGACAAACTGCATCCAGCCAAGCGCCCGGCCGACGGCAGACCGTCGGCCGGGCCGGGCCCGTCTCTACTTCAGCGTTTCGATGACGTCCCGAAGACGGCTGGGACTGCGTGAGAACGCCTTGTCGTTGCGCAGGCGGTGCGGCTGGTACTCCTTGCCGAGCCCGCCGAAGGTCTCGATGGCGCCGTTGTGCCCGCCTTCGATCTTCTGACCGTTGGCTACCCGGTCGAGCATCATCGTGACGATGTCGGCCGAGATGCCACCGGCGGCGACGACCAACTTCCGGAGGTTCTCGCTCCAGTTGCGGCCGTACTCGTCGTCGATGTGGGCCTCGGCGGCGAAGAACGGGCGGTAGAGCGTCGAGCCGAGGGCCATCGCCGTGTACATCTCGAAGTAGCTGATCGTGCCGTCACCGGGCAGCAGACCCTTGCCGCCGTCGTCGGTGGAGACCGTGGCCACGATGGAGCCGAGCTGGGCGCGGAGGGCGTCCTTCTGCTTGGCGCCGAGACCGGGATGGCCGTTGACGCCCGGCTCGGTGCCGGTGACGATCGCGAGGTACCGGTACGCGTGGTTGGCCTCGAACTGGGACAGCCCGGAGACCAGATACAGCCGCCCCTGGGCGGTGTTCTTTCTGGTGACCGGCACCAGTGGGGTCGCGGGCGCCTTGGTCGTCGCGGCGGACGGGGATCTGCTCGGCGCGTTGGAGGCCGAGGCGCTGCCGGTGCGCTGCGTCGCGCTCGGGACCGGGACGACCGGGGCCGGGGCCGACGTCGTCGGGACCGCGACGGTGACGGGAGGCGCCGTCGTCGGGGTCGCCGTCCCCCGGGTGCCGTCCGGCTCGCACCCGGCGCTCGCCCCGGCGAGGGCAGCGATCACCATCAGCGCGGCGATCTGTGGCCGTCGACGGAAGGCCGGTGCGAGGCCGGCCATGCCGAGGGCGACGGGCGGCCGGTTCTGATTCTGGTGTGGAGGATTCATACCTGATGGCACTCCGCATGCCGGTGCCAGGTTTCACCGCTCGACCTTCCGGTCGAGTGCGGAAGGTCGCCGAGGGTCAGTTCGGAACGCGGTCGTGGAGCACGTCGACGTAGAAGGCGCGCTGGTCGCCACGGATGGAGAAACGCGCCTGCTCGATCCAGTCGAACTGTTCCAGGGTGCGGCGCATCGGCTCCAGCAGCTTGGTCTTCTCGCAGCTGTCGTCGGGGGCCAGGATGCCGTCGAGGTCGGTGAAGTCCGCCCGTGCGTTCGTCCCCTCCAGCTTGAGATAGCGGAAGCGGTGGGCGTCGCCGTCGAAGGCGCTGGTCAGGCCGGCCGCGCGGTCGGCCGTCGTGGGGCCGTCGAGCAGCGCCCGCAGAGCCTCCTTGGCGACGCTGCGGGCCGGGACCTCCCGGGTCACCGTGACGACCTGCGGGCAGCGCTGGCCGGCCTGCTCACGCAGCAGGAACAGCTTCACGCGGCGGGTACCGGTGGTCGGCTCGGTCGCCGGTTGGACCGGGCCGCCGGTCTCCGTCGCCTGGGCGCTCGCCGTGGCGGTGGACGGGCTCTCGGACGGCCGGGGCGGCGGGGCCGACGATGCGGCGGGCGACCCGGTGGTGGAAGCCGTCGGCGCGGGTGCGGCGACCTGCGGCTCACCGGCTGGGGTCGCCACCACTGCCGTGACGACGGGAACGGCCACCACCGCCACGGCGACCAGGCCGGCTGCGGCTACGGAGCGGACGCGGCGACGGCGTGCCCGGTGGCGCAGGTCGCCGAGATCCGGCGGACGCGCGGTCTCGGCGGCGGTCCCGGCCATACGGCGCAGCGCGTCGCGCGTCGCCTCCGCGCCCGGAATTCCGTCAGTCACCGTCATCTCCCCTGGGCGTAGCCGTCGCCACTCTACCGTTTGACGCTGCCGCATTATTCACATACGGTGCGATCGTTATTTAAGCGCATGAGTTCGACAGCGTCCAAGTCGGATGGTCGCCGCACGGTAAGCGCCCGAATCGGGATGCGCGCGTCGCGACAGGCGTCGAGAGGTCCGATGTCGACAGATCGGGATTTCACCGAGTTCTACCTGGCGACGTACCGTCGGCTGGTAGGCCAACTGTTCGTGCTGACCGGCAACCGTCACGACGCCGAGGAGCTTGCCCAGGAGGCGTTCTCCCGTGCGTTGCCCCGGTGGACGAAGATCAGCGGATACGAGGCGCCGGAGGCGTGGGTCCGGCGGGTCGCGTTCAACCTCGCCTTCTCCCGGCGGCGCAAGGCGCTGCGCGGCGCGGCCGCCCTGCTGCGCCTCGGCGGCGGTCAGGCACACGAGGTGGAGGACGGCAACGCTCTGATGGTCACCGAGGCGCTGCGGGCGGTGCCGGTACGGCACCGCCAGGCACTGGTCCTGCATTATGTCGTCGACCTTCCTGTACGTGACGTGGCGGCCGAGTTGGGCGTGCCCGAGAACACCGTCAAGACGTGGCTGCGGCGGGGCCGTCAGCAGCTGCAGGCGGCGTTGTGCGCGGACGAGACGACGACAGCCGACGAACTCCTCTCCAACATGCGGCCCTGAATGCCGTCGTCGGGGGTACGCCCGGCAGGCGTACCCCCGACGACGGTCACCGCAGTGGCTGCCCGTGACACCCACCACCGGCGCGACCCGGTGGACCTTCCCTGGGCGGTCAGCTCACCGTGACGCTGTCCACGTCGAGGAGGAAGCCCGATCCGCCGCTGAAGACCAGGTGCAGCGGACCGGTTCCGGTGCCCGACAGTGACGTCGAGACAGTCCGGTAGGTCGTCCAGCCGCCAGTGGCGGGCACGTCGACCGAGCCGAGCAGCGCACCCGTGGGCGAGCCGGAACGCACCTCGACGGTGCCGCCCGACGTGCCGGAGGCGACCCGGGCGGAGAACTGTGTCCGGCCGGCCGTGGACACCTGGGCGTAGCCGGCCCAGTCACCGTCGTTCAGGTAACCCGCCGTGGCGCCGCCCTGCGCCGCGGCGTGGTCGGCCACCTGCACCCCCGAGCCCGACGTGAACGACTCACCCTGCACGGTCTGCGGGGAGGCGCTGCCGCCGGGCGCGGTCAGGAAGGTACGAAGCTTGCCGGCGTTTCCGGAGTCGTCACCGGTGATCAGGTAGTACATCATCCCGGCGTCGGAGACGTCGCCCTTCTTGTTCATGACGTCGTTGACCACGTCGTGCACGTAGCGCAGCCGCTGGTCGGAGTTGCCGGCCATCCAGGCCCACTTCTCCTCACCGCCACCGGTGCCCAGACCGGCGTTCTGGTCCGGAATCCTCTTGTACTTCACCTGCGGGAAGTCGCGGCGGATGTCGGCCAGGTTCCACTTGTTGTCGTCGTCGTCGTGATTGTTGTTCCAGTCCGAGTGCGAGATCAGCGTGACGTGCTGACGCGCGGCGGTGTTCGAGCCCTGCAGCGCCCGGTACACCACGCCCATCGGGCCGGCACCGACCAGGCACAGCCGGTTGGTGGCGGTGGAGGCGTCGACGGCCGACCGCAGGTGGGTCACGGCGGCGTTGAGACTCGTCTGGCTGTTGCGGAAGATCCCGGCCACGTCGTAGCCGAACTGGCCGGCGGTGCCCTCGGTGGCGGTGACCATGTCCCGCTCCCAGCTCGCGGTCGAGCTGCCCAGGTGCGAGTTGTAGTCCCAGTGCACCAGCCGGGACTGCTGGCCCTTCTCGGCCAGAAGCGCGAGCGCCATCGCCGACGCGCCGATGTCGTCGCGGTCGTGGTAGTTGCCGTCCGAACTCCAGGCGATCCGCTCGCACCCGAAGTCGAGAGCGGGCGGGGCGGCCTGCGCGGGCTGCCCGGTCAGTGCGACGGTGACGCCGAGCGCGAGTGCGCAGGCCGCGGCCGTGAGGCCGGGACGGGTGATCCTTGGCATGGAGATCCTTCCGGTACGAGGGGTGGTCGCCGCCCGACCGGGTTCTGTCGGCGCGGTCGGGCGGCTCGCAGACAGACACTCCGCCCCGTCGTGGGAGGTTTCGCCGCCACGGCACTCATCTGCCCCGGCCCTGCGCCCGGGTCAGCCGTCGCCGCGCCGGCCGCCCTGCGGACGTGAGCCCTCGCACGCCTGCTGGGCGCTCGCCCAGGTGGCGTCGTCGACATCGGCCGGACGGAGCGCCTCCGGCCCGCCACCCTGGCGGTTCCCGTCGCCCGGCTGGCCGGAGGGCCGGGTGGTGGGCCGGGTCGTCGGCCGGGCGCTCCGGTCCGCCTGTCCGCTTCGGCCGGGCCGGGCCGAGGGCAGTTCCTCGGGTACATCGATGCCCTGCTCGCGCAGGCATGCCGCGTACGCGGCCAGCCCACCGGACGGCGGCTGGGTCGGCTGCGACTGCTCGGCCGCCGGCTTGCCGCCGCAGCCGGCCGCGAGCGTCAGCAGGGTGGCGCCGACCGCCACGGTCAGGGCCGGTCGTCGATGGATGCGGGGCATCTGGCTCTCCTCGGTTCTCGGGTGCGGACCCACGCCCGCACGACGGCTCAGCAGAGACGACCAACCTCCGGCGCGGCTCCGGCGGGCCTGGGAGTCACCTCGGAACACCGGGCTGTGAGGTAACTCCGAGGTACGGCCGAGCCCACTGTCAGGAAGTGGGTCGACGATCGCCAGCCATGGGCATCCACCTGCACGTGTGGCGGGCGATCCGGCGCCGGCCGGTACCCGCCGTCGCCACCACCGCCGCTCTGGTCGCGGTCACCGCCGCGGCGGGCGTGGCCGCGTTGTCCGGCGGGGCCGACCGGAACGCGGCGCCGGCGGCGACCGTACGGGTGGACCGGGGCGAGGTGACCTCAGCGGTCGCCGCGACCGGCTCGGTACGACCCTCGGCCGGCCGTGGACTCGCGTTCACCGCGGCCGGCACCGTGACCGAGGTGCGGGTCCGTCCGGGGGCCGACGTCACCGCCGGTCAGGTGCTGGCGGTGCTCGACGACGGCGAGGCCCGCGCCGAGGTGACACGCACGGAGCAGGCCCTGGCCGACGCGCGGGCCGCGCTCGACGACCTCGAGGCCGAGGAGGAGCCGGACACCCCCGCCTGTGCCACGTCGCCCGTCGCGGCCGCGCAGGGCGGCGCGGGAGGTGCGGCTGCCGCCGCCACGGAGGGCGAGGCCGTCCGGACGACACCCTCGGGCGACACGGGATCACCCACCCCGGGATCCGGCTCCGAACAGCCCTCGCACTCCCCCGCACCGTCGGCCGCCCCGGCTCCCACGGGATCGTCGGGCTCCCCCGCCGAGCCGTCGCCGGGCGAAACCAGGACAGGGCCGGTGGCTACCGCGACGGCCCCGGCTTCGGCGGACCCGCGAGGCTGCCCGACACAGTCCGGTGGTTCGAGGCCGGGCGGTACCGCCGCGGGTACCGATCCCCTGCTGCGGGCACACCAGCAGGTGACCGCCGCGCAGCTGGCCCTGGCCGAGGCGGAGGACCGGCTGGCCGGTACGACCATCACCGCGCCGGTCGACGGCCGGGTGCTGTCGGTGGCCGGACCGGTGGGAGCCCGGGTGTCCGCGGGTGCGCGCTTCGTCGAACTGGCCGTCGTCGACGGGATGCAGGTCACGGCGACCTTCCCGGAGGCCGACGCCGGGCGGATCGCGGTGGGGCAGACCGCCACGGTGACCCCGGCCGGGAGGTCCGGCACCGATCTGGCCGCCGAGGTGGTCCAGCTGGACCCGGTGGGCGCCAGCGACGGTCAGGTGGTCCGGTTCGGGGTCCGGCTCGCGCTGGACGACGCTCCGGACGATCTGCTGATCGGGCAGAGCGCCGCCGTGCGGATCCGGATCGCCACCGTCACCGACGTGCTGCGCGTACCGGCCGGCGCGGTCCAGGTGCAGCCGGATGGATCAGGCACCGTCCTGCTCGCCGGGGCGGCCGAACCGCGCGCCGTCGTGATCGGTGTCCGGGGGGACCAGTTCGTGGAGATCAGGTCCGGACTCGCCGAGGGCGACCTGGTTGTCGCCACGGGATGATCTCGCTCAGCTCCGGGACAGGTCGCTCCCAGCTCGCTCCGAGGTTGCCCGGATAGACCTGGCAACCGTGTCCGATCGCCGTACCCGTGTGCTCGTCGTCGACGACGAGGAGAACATCCGTGCCCTGTTGTCGGCGACGCTGCGACTGGTCGAGTTCGACGTCCGGGTGGCCGGCGGCGGCCATGAGGCGTTGACCATGGCCGAGGAGTTCGACCCGGACCTGGTGGTGCTCGACGTGATGCTGCCCGACCTCGACGGCTTCCAGGTCGCCCGGCGGCTGCGCGGTGCGGGCGCCGGGGTGCCGGTGCTGTTCCTCACCGCGCGGGGCACTGTGGAGGACCGCATCTCCGGGCTGACCGTCGGGGCGGACGACTACGTGACCAAGCCGTTCAGTCTGGAGGAGGTGGTGCTGCGGATCCGGGCGATCCTGCGCCGCAGCCGCGCCGACGACGCGCCGGCGCCGGACGGCGTGCTGCGCTACGCCGACCTGGAGCTGGACGAGGACGCCCACGAGGTGCGCCGGGCCGGCCGGGTGGTCGAGCTGTCGCCGACGGAGTTCAACCTGCTGCGGTACCTGATGGTCAACGCCGGCCGGGTGGTGAGCAAGGCGCAGATCCTCGACCGGGTGTGGAACTACGACTTCGGCGGCGACGGACGCATCGTCGAGTCGTACATCTACTACCTGCGCAGGAAGATCGACGTGCAGGCGCCACCGCTGGTGCACACCGTGCGCGGCGTCGGCTACACGTTGCGGTTGCCGCGTCCGGGGCCGGGCGACGGTGGGTAGCCGCCGCGCCGCCCGGCGGCGGCGGTTGCGCCGGTGGGGACGCTGGACCCTGCGGTCCCGGCTGGTCGTGGTCGTGGCGGCGCTGACCGCGCTCGCGCTGGTCCTGGCGAACGCGGCCGGGCTGGTGCTGCTGCGCCGGACCCTCACCGACCGGATCGACGAGCAGCTCACCACGGTCAGCCGGCCGTTCACCCGGGACGCCGCCCCGTCCTACGACCCGCACGAGCGAACCCGGGTGCTGCCGCGCGCCCGGCTCGGACCGGAGCAGGTGGTGCTGCTGTACGGCCCGGACGGCAGCCTGGAGGACGTCCGGCGCTCCGACGAGTCGGCCACGGTGCCGAAGGTGGAGCCGTACGACAGGCTGGTCGCCCGGGCCGCCGGCACCCGCCCGTACACCGTCGAGGCCGCCGACGGCGCGGCCGCCTGGCGGGTCCTGGTGGTCGAGCGCGGTGACGACCGGGGCATCGCGGTGCTGGCGGTGTCGCTGCGCGAGGTCGAGGAGACCACCGACCTTCTCCTGTTGATCGACGCGGTCGTGATCATGGTCGTCCTGCTGCTACTGGCATCGCTCGCCGCGGTGGTGGTCCGGCTCGGACTCCGGCCGCTGACCCGGATGGAGCAGACCACGGCGCAGATCACCGGGGGAAACCTGTCCCGCCGGGTGCCCGACGCCGATCCGCACACCGAGCCCGGCCGGCTCGGCGGGGCGCTCAACCTGATGCTGGACCGGATCTCCACCGAGGTCGCCGCGCGCCGTGAGTCGGAGCGGCGGCTGCGGCAGTTCATCGCGGACGCCTCGCACGAACTGCGGACGCCGCTGACCTCCATCCGCGGGTTCGCCGAGCTCTACCGCCGGGGCGGAACACCACCGGGCCCGGAGCTGGACGGAACGATGGCCCGGATCGAGGCCGAGGCCGCCCGGATGGGTCTGCTCGTCGAAGACCTCCTGCTGCTCGCTCAGCTCGACCACGAGCGCCCCCTGCGAGACCAGCCGGTCGACCTGCTGGCCGTCGCCGCCGACAGCGTTCGCGACGCACACGCCCGCGCGCCCCGGCGCCGGATCCGCCTGGCCGCCCTCGACGACGACGGGTTCGAACCGGTGATGGTCACCGGCGACGAGCACCGGCTGCGCCAGGTGGTCGCCAACCTGCTCAACAACGCCCTGCAGCACACGCCACCGCAGGCCCGCGTGACGGTCCGCACCGGGCTACTGCGCCGTGCACCGGCCGGACCGCCGCCCGTCACGGCCGTGGGAGATCCGCTGCCCGCCGCAACGCCGGCCGCGGTGCTGGAGGTGACCGACGACGGGCCCGGCCTCGCGGCCGACCAGGCCGTACGGGTCTTCGAGCGGCTCTACCGCGCCGATCCGAGCCGGACCCGCGGCAGCGGCGGGTCCGGCCTCGGCCTGTCCATCGTGGCGGCCCTCGTGCGGGGACACGGGGGCCGGGTCGAACTGCTCACCGCCCCCGGCCGGGGGGCCACCTTCCGGCTCCTGCTGCCCTCGGTGCCCGATGCCGACCGCGACGAGCTGGTCGACCTGCTGCGCACCATGCACAGCTGACCCGCCGAGGGTTGTCCGGAAACGTCCAGCGGACCCGGAGCTCGCTCCGAGCCTGACCTCGTTCAATCCCGGTACACGAACCGGACGGAGGCAGCATGCGGACGAGAACACGGATCGTCGC
Organism: Micromonospora sp. WMMB482; assembly: GCF_019038635.1. Lineage (NCBI taxonomy): Bacteria > Bacillati > Actinomycetota > Actinomycetes > Micromonosporales > Micromonosporaceae > Micromonospora > Micromonospora sp. WMMB482. The sequence goes on from NZ_JAHOPD010000020.1 coordinate 6,427,751, forward strand.
GGCGGCGGCGACCGCCCTGACGGTGCTGGCCGGGGCGCTGCTGGTGCCCCGATGGGCCGGCGACACCCGCGACGACGGGTTGACGGTGACGGGGAGCGGCTACTTCTTCGTCGGTGGGCAGCAGGTCACCGACGACAGCGGCGGCCGGACGTCGACCACCTGGACCGGGCAGGCGATGGTTCACCGGCTCGTCCCCGCCGGGGCCGACCAGCCGCCGGTGATCATGATGCCGGGTCTCGGGCTCAGCTCGTCGATCTTCCTGACCACGCCGGACGGCCGCGAGGGTTGGGCACAGCAGGCGGCCCGGGCCGGCCACCCCGTCTACGTGCTGGACGAGCCGTCCCTGGCCGTCTCCGGCTTCGACGTGCGGCCGTTCAACGCGGTGGCCGCCGGCGAATCCCCACCCGAGAGCCAACCGAAGATGTCGGTGTGGACCGAGGAGGAGATCTGGCCGCGCTGGGGCTTCGGGGAGTCACCCGGCCAGCCGTACCCGGACACCCGGTTCCCCGTGCAGGACATCGACCAGTTCCTTGCCGCCCTGCCACCGTACTGGCGGTCCGACAGCGGCGGCCGGGGACCGGGGGCGACGGCTCAGGAACAGGCGCTGCTCGCCCTGCTGGAACGGACCGGGCCGGCGATCCTGCTCGCCCACTCGGCCGCCGGGTCGGCCGCGTTCGCGGTGGCCGACCAGCACCCGGAGCAGGTCGTGGCCGTGGTGGCCGTCGAACCCGTCGGCTGCCCCGCCGAGGCCGGCCAGGTACCCACCGCGCCGACGATCGCGGTCTACGGCGACCGGATCGCCGAACGCCGGCAGACCGGGCGGCTCGACGCCTGCCGCAGCACCGTCGGTCTCGTGGATGCCGGCGGTCACCCGGGCCGCCTGGTGTACCTGCCCGACGAGGGCGTGCGGGGCAACACGCACCTGATGATGCAGGACGACAACAGCGCCGACATCTGGCACCGGATCGAGGACTTCCTCGGCGGCAGCTGACCCGCCGCCCGACTCCCAGCCGGCTCCGAGGTGGCGCCGGGCCCGCTCCGAGCCGCCGCCCCCAGGCTCTCGGACATGCGTGTGCGACGACTCATCCCTGCCCGCGGCCCGTCCCTGTTCGTCAACGCCGGCCTCGCCGCGGCGGTGCTGCTCGCCGGCGGCTGGGCGTACACCGCGTTCAGCGCACCGGAGACCGCGGCTGCCGGCGAGGCCCGGACGGTGCCGGTCAGCCGGGCGACGGTGACGTCGGCGGTCTCCGTACCCGGATCGGTGCGCAGCGCGGCGACCGCGAGCGCGACGTTCGCCACCGCCGGGCAGATCACGGAGATCACCGTCGCCGTCGGCGACCCGGTGAAGAAGGGCCAGGTGCTGGCCAAGGTCGACGCCTCGGCCGCGAAGCGGGAGCTCGCGGCGGCGGAGGCCGACCTCGATGCGGCGCGGGACGCGGCGGACCGGGCGGCGGAGACCGAGGGGTCCACCACGCAGGCGGAGGCGGCGGTGACCCAGGCGGAGCTGAAGGTCGCCGCGGCGCGGGAGAAGGTCGACGGCGCCACCCTGACGGCACCGATCGCGGGCACCGTGGTGGCCGTGAACGGCAGCGTCGGGGACTCCGGCACCCCGGCGGGCGGCGCGGCCACCGGCGGCGCGACCGGGGGCGGCGCCTCCGGGGCCGGAAGCACGCCGCCCGGGTCGGCAGGTGAGGGACTCGTGCAGATCGCCGACCTGACCCGGCTGGAGGTCTCCGCCGCGGTCCCCGAGGCCGACGCGACCCGGCTCAAGGCGGGCATGCCCGCCACGGTCAGCTGGAACGCGCTACCCGGCACCACCGCGGAGGCGACGCTCGCCGCGATCGACCCGAACGCCACCACCGCCGACGACGTGGTGACCTACGGCGTCACCCTGAGCCTGAAGGACCGTCCCGACGCCGCCCGGCCCGGCCAGAGCGTGCAGGTCACCGTCACCCTCGACACCGCCGAGAACGTGGTCGCGGTGTCGGCTCTCGCGGTCACCAGCGCCGGTAACCGCAACACCGTGACCGTGCTGGACAACGGCACCCCGGTCGTCCGCCCGGTGGAGGTGGGCCTGCGGGGCGACCAACTCGTCGAGATCATCTCCGGCCTGACCGAAGGCGACCGCGTCGTGCTGCCCAGCACCGGCGGCGCCGAGACGAGCACCGGTGGCGGCGGGCGCGGCGGACCGGCGGGCGGCGGCCTGACCGGTGGCGGCGGACGGGGCAACCGATGACCCTCCACCTGGTCGGCCACCACCACCGCACCGACGGGGCCCGGGCCCGTCCGGTGCTCGACGTCCATGACCTGACCAAGGTGTACGGGCAGGGCGAGGCGACCGTGCACGCCCTGCGCGGAGTGTCCCTCACCGTCGCGGCCGGTGACTACGTGGCCATCATGGGGTCCTCGGGATCCGGCAAGTCGACGCTGATGAACATCCTCGGCTGCCTCGACGTGCCCAGCGCCGGCACCTACCGCCTGGACGGGGTCGACGTCAGCCGACTCGACGATGCCCGGCTGGCGCTGGTCCGCAACCGGCGCATCGGGTTCGTCTTCCAGTCGTTCAACCTCATCCCCCGCACCTCGGCCGTGGCCAACGTCGAGCTGCCCCTGGCGTACGCCGGTGTCAAGCCGGCCGAACGACGCCGGCGGGCCCTCGCGGCCCTGGACATGGTGGGTCTCACCGGCCGGGCCGACCATGAGCCGAACCAGCTCTCCGGCGGCCAGCAGCAACGCGTCGCTGTCGCCCGTGCCCTGGTCACCGAGCCCGCGCTGATCCTCGCCGACGAACCCACCGGGAACCTCGACAGCCGTTCCACCGAGGAGGTGCTGGGCATTCTCGACCAGCTGCACACCGCCGGGCGCACCATCGTCATGATCACCCACGAGACGGAGGTGGCCGCCCGCGCCCGCCGGCTGATCACCCTCTTCGACGGACGGGTCACCACCGACGTACGACAGGACGGTGCCCGGTGAGCCTGTGGGAGATCCTCCGCTTCGCCGGCCGCGGTGTCGCCGCCAACAAGCTGCGCTCGGCGCTGACCATGCTCGGCATCCTCATCGGCGTCGCCGCGGTCATCCTCCTGGTCGCCGTCGGCAACGGCTCCGCCCAGGCCGTCAACCGCAGCATCGAGGCGCTGGGCACCAACACCATCACCGTGTCCAGCACCGCCCGCGGCGGAACGACGCCGTCGGCACTCACTGTCGACATCGCGCAGTCCTTGCACGACCCGGCACTCGCCCCCGACGTCCGGGCGGTCTCACCGGTGGTCAGCAGCGCCCCGACGATGACCCACGCCGGCACCGAGCACCCGGTGGCGCAGTTCCTCGGCACCCACCCGGCCTACTTCGGGTCGTCGAACAGCCCGCTCGCCGCCGGTGCCGCCTTCACCGACCAGGACGTGGCCCAGGGCCGCCGGGTGGTCGTGCTCGGGCGTACCGTCGCCACCGAGCTGTTCGCCGACACCGACCCGATCGGCCAGCAGGTCACCGTCGGCGGCGCCCTGTTCACCGTCGTCGGAGTCCTCGCCGAGAAGAGTTCGTCATCCGGCTTCTCCGACCCCAACGACCTCGCCGTCGCCCCGCTCACCGCCGTGCAGCAGGCTCTCACCGGGTACGGCCCGGTGAACTCCATCCTCGTCGAGGCCACCGGCCCGGACCGCGTGAATGCCGCCCAGCAACAGGTCACCCAGATCCTCAACCAGCGCCTCGATCTGCCGGCCGGCACCACCGCCACCGGCCGGGGCGGGGGTGGAGGTGGTGCGGGCGCCGCGCCGTACCGGATCCAGAACGCCGCCCAACTCCTCGCCACCCGCACCGAGACCGCGCAGACCTTCACCGTCCTGCTCGGCACCGTCGCCGGCATCAGCCTGCTCGTCGGCGGCATCGGCATCACCAACATCATGCTGGTGACGGTCACCGAGCGGACCCGGGAGATCGGCATCCGCAAGGCTCTCGGCGCACCCCGGCGCACCATCCTCACCCAGTTCCTCGCCGAGGCGACAATGCTCAGCGTCCTCGGCGGCGGCCTCGGCGTGGCCGCCGCACTCATCGGCAGCCGCTTCACCATCGTCGGCGTGCAACCGGTGATCGTGCCCAGCTCCGTCGCCCTGGCGCTGGGAGTCTCCGTCGCGATCGGACTCTTCTTCGGCAGTGTCCCCGCCAGCCGCGCCGCCGGCCTGCGCCCCATCGACGCACTTCGCTACGAATGACAGGTGAAGCATGACGACCGAACTCGACACCGCACTCGCCGCCGGATCCCGCCCCTGGCGGAGCCGGGCCACCCCGTGGCTCATGGCAGCGCTGCTGCTCGTCGGCGGCTTCGCCGGCGGCGCCCAGGCGCAGCAGGCATACGGGCCGGACTCCGGGCCCGCACCGGCGGGACGCGGAGCAGCGGTCGACGGACCCGCCGGTGGGGCCCGCGGCGGCGGAGCCCGTGGCGGTGGCGCCGCTCCCCCGGCCGCCACCGCCACCCCGGCCACCACCGGCACCGTCACCGGCATCGACGGGACCGTCGTCAAGATTCGGCGCGAGTCCGGCGAGGTGGTCACCGTGCGGACGGACGACAGCACGCAGGTCCGGCTGCCCGCCGCGCTCAAGGACCTCCGGCCCGGCGACACCGTCGCGGTGACGGGAGACAGGCAGGGCAGCGACCTCACGGCCGCCACGATCATCCGGCAGGAGTAGACGGTTGGCTGCGAACCGGCGGTCTGTTGCCGCCGCCGGTGAGCGACCGGCCCCAGAGCAGGTCGGAGACGACCGCGGCGGCGAAGAGGAACAGCACCGGCGCGTTCATCCTCAGCCGGGAACGCGACGGGCGGAAGCGCCGCGCGCAGCGACACGGGTGACCGGTGGCAATACGACAGTGCCATGACGATCGGCGGTCATGACCGTGACAACCGGCCGAACCGGTCCCTCCCGGCGTTTGTTTGTGAGGGCTGCGGGTAGCGGGCGCGGAAGGCGCCGGAGAGTCCGCCGCCACTCAGGCACTGCGGGAGGGCAGAGACGTGGAACGTCGACGGCGCCGGGCGACGCTCATCGGCAGCGTGGCACTGCTGGCCGTGACGCTCGGGTGCACGGCGGACGGCGATGCCACTGCGACACCGGCCGAGAAGTCGACGGTCTCGGCCGCGCCGCCCGCAGCAGGCCTGCCACAGGTGGTCGCGCGGCTGCAACCCTCCGTGGTCACCGTCCGGACCGACCAGGGTCTCGGCTCCGGCGTGGTCTTCCGCGACGGTGGGCTGGTCCTCACCAACGAGCACGTGGTGGGCGATCAGCGGGACGTCGAGCTGGCGCTCGCCGACGGAACCAGGGTGCCCGCCCGGGTGGTGGCCGCCGACGCCGTCACCGACCTCGCCGTCCTCCGGGCGGAACGCACCGACCTGCCGCCCGCGCCGCTGCGCACCGAACTGCCGGCGCCCGGTGAACCGGTGGTGGCACTCGGCAGTCCGCTCGGCTTCCTCAACAGCGTCACCGCCGGCATCGTCTCCGGCGTCGGCCGGGAGATTCCCGGCTCGGCGAGTCAGGGCAACGCCCTGGTCGACCTGATCCAGACCGACGCCGCCATCTCCCCCGGCAACTCCGGCGGCGCGCTCGCCGACTACTCCGGCCGGGTGGTCGGGATCAACGACGCGTATCTCCCGCCGCAGACCGGGGCGGTGTCCATCGGGTTCGCGATTCCCGTCGCCACGGCGGTCGACATCGCGGACGACCTGCTGGACGACGGCAAGGTCACTCAGCCGTACCTCGGGCTGGCCGTGACCCGGCTGACGGCGGAGATCGCCCGATCCCTCGGCGCCGCCACCGACCGGGGGGTGCTGGTCCGGGACGTCGCCGGCGACGGTCCGGCGGCGGCCGCCGGTCTGCGGCCCGGAGACATCATCACCGGACTGGCCGGCGACCGCACCGACACGCTGGAGGCGTTCCTCGGCGCCCTGCGTGGCGTCGAGCCCGGCCAGCGCGTGCCGGTCACCTACCTGCGCGGGTCCGACAGCCGCAGCACGACTGTCACGCCGACCGCTGCCACCCGCTGACCCCTCGCCCAGCGACGTCGGTGGTGCCACGCCGAAACCGGGGCGGCCCCACCGAGGCCCGGGGAGACTGAAGCGGTGGGTACTTCCGTTCTCGTGCGCAGGTCGCGGTGGCTGACGCCGGTCGTGCCGGGGACGCGGGTCACCCGGCTGGAGTTGTTCTTCGACCTCGTCTTCGTCTTCGCGTTCCTCAACGTCACCGGCCTGGTCTCCACCCACCCGACCCCGAGGTCGGTCGTCGCCGGGTTGCTCGTGCTGACGCTGCTCTGGTGGTGCTGGACCGTGCTGGCGGCCCTGGGCAACCTCGTCCGCCTCGACAAGGGAATCCTGCCGGTGTTCGGGCTCGGCATCGCCGTCGCCACCTTCGTGCTGGCGATCACCATCCCGCAGGCCTTCGAGAACCAGCGGGACGACCTGGCCGGGCCGACCGTGTTCGCGGTCGCGTACCTGGTCCTGCGCGGACTCACGATGGGCGCGTTCCTGTTCGTCCTCACCGGCGCCGGCCGGGGCCCGCGGCAACTGGCGCTCGTCTTCGTGCCGCCGCTGGTGGCAGCCGTCCTGATCGCGCTCGCCGCCACGGCGGCGTGGTGGGCCCCGCCGGGCGCACGCGTCGACGCCCGTCTCGGCCTGTGGACGGCCGCGCTCCTGGCCGAGTACTCGGTCGGCCTGTTCCTGCCCTACTCCAGGTGGGCGGTGGCCTCGGCCGGGCACTGGGCCGAACGCCACTCCCTGATCATCCTGATCGCGCTCGGTGAGGCGGTCATCTCCCTCGGAATCGGACCGGGCCGGTTCGAACGTCTCGCGCTGTCCGGACCGGTGATCGCGGGATCGGCCCTCGGCATCCTGCTGCTCGCGGCCCTGTGGTGGCTGCACTTCGACACCCTCGCGCCCAGCGTCGAGCAGGCCATGCACGGCACCCGGGACGTCCGGCGGATTTCGCTGGCCCGGGACGTCTTCACCTACCTGCACCTACTGATGATCATGAGCGTCATCACCATGGCACTCGGGCTCAAGTTCGTCCTGGAAACCGTGGCCGAGGTCGTCGTCGAACCGCTGAGCTGGCCCGGGGTCGTCGCCCTCTACGGTGGAGCCGCCCTGTTCCTGCTGACCGAGGTCGCGGTGGTCGCGCGCACCTTCCGCCGGGTGCGGTACACCAGGCTGACCACCGCCGTCGTCCTGTGTCTGCTGAGCTGGCCGGCGACGCTCGTCACGCCGCTCGCCGCGCTGGGCGCGCTGGTGGTGGTCCTGCTCGCCCTCGTCGTGGTCGACCGGTTCACCGGCGCCGCCGCCCGCCGGAGGATCAAGGCGTCCCTGCGCGACGAGGAGGAGGTCGCCGAGCGGGCGGTCAGCCAGTGGCGGCGGCAGCACCTCTGACGGTCCCCGCCGACCGCCTCTCCCGGCCGACGGAAGGCGACGAACTCCGCTCGCACGCCGGTCATGCCTCCATATGATGCGTTAAATCGGGCATAGGCCATCCGCACGAGCGAGAGGACAGCCATGCGTCTCCGTCGTTCCCGCCGGCCGGGCCGGTTGCCGGGCACGCGGCCTGGCGACCGGTCGCTCGCCCGTCGCCGTGCCGGTGCCGTCGTCCGGCTGGTGGCCGCGCTCGTCCTGGCCGGTGGCGCGTACACGGCTCTCGCGCCCTCCGCCCGCGCGCAGGACGCGGACCGGTTCAGCGGCGCCGCCGCGGAGGGTGAGGCGTTGTTCGACGTCGGCTGCATCACCTGCCACGGCCGCAACGGCGGTGGTGTGGAGGGGCGGGGGCCGAGCCTGGTGGGGGTGGGCGCGGCGTCCGTGGAGTTCCAGGTCGGCACCGGCCGGATGCCGTTGGCGCGGCAGGAGGCGCAGGCGATGCGCAAGCCGCCGCAGTACAGCGACGAGGAGATCCGGCAACTGGCCGCGTACGTTCAGGAACTCGGCGGCGGACCGGTGGTGCCCGACACGGTCGGGGCCCGGGCCGACGAGCCCGATCTGGCCCGGGGCGGGGAGCTGTTCCGGATCAACTGCTCGCAGTGTCACGCGTTCGGCGGCGGCGGCGGGGCGCTCTCCTCCGGCAAGTACGCGCCCAGCCTCTATCCGGCGTCGGAGCGCACCATCTACGCGGCCATGCTGAGCGGTCCGCAGAACATGCCGGTGTTCGGCGACGGCCAGCTCACACCGGAGCAGAAGACCGACCTCATCGCCTACATCCAGCAGGTCGTGCAGGACGACCGCGGTCCCGGTGGCTTCGACCTGGGCCGCTACGGTCCGTCCACGGAAGGTCTGGCGATCTTCCTGGTCGGTGTCGTCGCCCTGGTGTTCGCCAGTCTGTGGATCGCGGGCAAGTCGTGACCGGGCGCACGGAGCGGGTCGACGTCCACGACCCGGCACTGCCGCGCTTCGCCGTGGTCCGGGAGGGCGCACGCCGGGACGACATCGAGATCGTCCACTACGAGCCGCAGGTGGCCGCCGGCTCCCCGGCCGAGCGGCGGATGAGCCGTACGGTGGCGTCTCTGTTCCTGGCGGCGGGTCTGTCGGCCACGGTCTTCCTGGGCGTCTACATCTGGTGGCCGTGGCGCTACCGGCTGGTCGGCGGCATCGAGGAGTTCTACACCCCGATTCTCGGGCTGACCCTCGGCGTCGCACTGCTCGCGGTGGGCTTCGGTGTCCTGGTGTGGGGCAAGAAGCTGCTGCCCAAGGAGGTGTCGATCCAGGACCGGCACGACGAGCCCTCCTCCGCGCAGGACCGGCGGATCACCGGCCAGACCATGCTGTACCTGGCCGACGAGCTGGGCGTCCGGCGACGCCCGCTGCTCGGGGTGTCCCTGCTCGCCGGGCTGCTTCCCGTCGGGGTGGTCACCGCCGCTCCCCTGGTGGGCGGGCTCATCCGGGATCCTCACGACGACCGGGAGCTGTTCCGCACCGGCTTCGCGCCCGCCGACGACAACGGCACGGTCACCAGGATCCGCCTGGTGCGGGAGGACGGGCGACCGATCCGGCCGCCGGACATCCTGCCCGGAGCGCAGGTCACCGCCTTCCCGGGCATCCCGCACGGCGTCAGCAACCAGTACGCGGACTCGGTCACCCTGCTCATCCACCTACGGGCCCAGGACGCGCTCGTGGCGCGGGAGAACAACCGGGAGGCGGGCAAGCGGGACTGGATGTGGGGCGACTTCATCGCCTACTCCAAGATCTGCACCCACGCGGGCTGTCCCGCCAGCCTCTACGAACAACAGACCAACCGGCTGCTCTGCCCGTGCCACCAGTCGCAGTTCCTGATCACCGACAACGCCCGTCCCGTCTTCGGTCCGGCCAACCGGCCACTGCCGCAACTGCCGATCGAGGTCGACGACGAGGGCTTCTTCGTCGCGTCCTCCGACTACCAGGCATCCATCGGCCCCGACTTCTGGGAGCGTCCCTGATGAGGGTCCAGCAGCAGCCGATCGATCGGACCCGCCCGGCCCGCCGTCGCCTGCGGGCCGCGCTGGTGGCCGGTCTGGCCGCCGGCAACCTCCTGCTCGCTGCCTGCGGCGCGGGTCAGATCGCGGAGACCGCCGAGAAGGATCCCTCCATCCAGGGCGTCAATCTCAGCAGCGACAACGGCGAGTACGCCGTCCGGGGCCTGCTCCTCGCGTACCCCGGTGTCGGCGGCTATCCGGCCGGCGGTGACGCGCCCTTGCACGCCGTGCTCTACAACGACTCCAAGAGCCCTGTCACGGTCACGGTGACCAGCGAGGACGCCCGGGAGGTCGTCCTGGTCGCAACGAACCGCGACCTGCCTGCGACCTCCACACCCGACCGCACGCCGGCCTCCGGCTCACCCGGTCCCGGCGGACCCACCGTCGGGTCGCGGCAGCCGGCACGCATCGACCTTCCTCCGCTGGGCTTCGTGCGGTTCAACGAGCAGTCCGGCCGCTCCTTCGCACTCCTCGGACTGGACGAGTCGCTGCGCTCGGGGCAGAACGCCACGGTGACCTTCGACTTCGGCAACGGCCAGCGGATCACCGGCCCGGCGCCGGTCGCCGCATCGCTGACCCCCATCGCGCCCCCGCCCGCGGTCGTCGAGCCCGAGGAGGCCGGGATCCACGAGGGCGGCTGACCGTCCTCGTCGCCCCGGCGGGCGTCGGGGTGCCGGCCCGTTTCCCCGGTTCCGTTTTCCCTGCTGAAGACCCGGGTAGGAGGTCAAGGTACGCCGCAGAGATCGAGACGGCCGAACCGACCGTCGAGGAGGTGAACGATGCGGGTGTTGGCGGGCCGCTATCGCCTGGTGCGGCAGGTCGGACGGGGCGGATCGGCTGTCGTCTGGCAGGCGGTGGACCAGTTGCTCGACCGGACGGTCGCGGTCAAGCTGCTCGCCCCGGGCACGGCGGAGGACAGCGGATGGCGCGAGGCGGTGCGCCGCGAGGCACGAGCCGCGGCGCGGCTGGACCACCCGAACGTCGCGGCGGTATACGACTACGGTGAGGCCCGGCTGTCGGGGCTGCGGCGCGTACCCTTCCTGGTGCTTCAGTACGTCGACGGCGAGACGCTCGCCGACCGGTTGCGCCGGTCCGGGCCGCCGGGGTGGCCCGCGGGTGGTCGGATCTGCGCGGAGGTGGCGGCCGGGCTGGCCGCGATCCACGAGGCAGGGCTGGTCCATCGCGACGTCAAGCCCGGTAACGTGCTGCTCGCTCCCGAGGGAGCGAAGCTGGTCGACCTCGGCGTGGCGCTCGCTGTCGGCTCCGACACCGTCGACAGCCGGGGCGAGATCCGCGGCACCCCGTCGTACATGGCTCCGGAGCAACTGCGCGGCGAGCCGGCCGCTCCCGCGTGTGACGTCTTCGCCCTCGGCCTCCTGCTCACCGAATGCCTCACCGGACGACCGCCGGCTCGCCCGGACCGGGCCGACCGCGACGATCGCGGGGCGGCCCTCCGGATCGAAGGGGTGCCCGAGGCCGTGGAGGAGTTGCGTCGTCGTTGCCTGGCACCCGATCCCGCCGAACGGCCGAGCGCGGACGCCCTGGCGCGGTCGTTCGCCACCGCTGCCCGCCCCGACCCGGTGCCGCTGCGGCCGCCCGTCGCTGCGCGCCCGGACCCCCGACCCACCGCCCCCGAGACGGCCGGAAGCACTCGCCGGACAAACGTCCGGCGGGCGGCGCTGGTCGGCGGTCTCCCGGCGGTCCTGGCGGCTGCGGTGTTCGTCGCGCAGCTTCCCGGCTCCGGCCCGACGCAGGACGCCTACGGCGCGTCGGAGGCGACACCGACCGCGACCGCCGGCTGCACGGTCACCTACGCGGCCGAGCGTCGGCAGGGAACCTTCGACGCCGAACTCACCGTCGAGGTGACCGGCGGGCAGCCGACCGGACGGCCCGTCCTGGTGTTCCGACTGTCGCCCGGCCAGCACCTGGCCGCCCCGCTGGACCGGTGGCAGTCGGGGCGAACGGTCCGGCTCCCCGTCCCGCTGGAAGCGTCGTCGCGAATCCGGGTGCCGCTGCGGGGCACCTACGGCGAGCAGGCCCGATCCGGCCCGGACCGCTTCTCGCTCGCCGGCGTGCCCTGCCGGAGAGCCTCGGCACTGGTCACCATCGCGGGCGAGGACGAGCCGGAGGCGACCCCGGCGACCCGCCGCGTGCCGCCGGCCCGGCCCGATCGTCCGGCACCCCGATCCACCGATACCGACGCCGCGCCCGCGACGACACCACCGGACGCAGCCGGGGACGAGTCGGTGGTGAGCCCGTCGCCCTCGGCCGGAGAACCGACCGGCCGCCCCTCGCCTTCGCGGCCGGCGCCGCCGGGCCCCAGCCGTGAACCGACAGCCGACCCGACCGGCTCCACCGGCTCCCCCACGAGCCCGTCCGTCTCCCCGCCGGCACCGTCGAGCCCGCCGGCATCGTCGAGCCCGGCGAGCCCATCGAGCCCGGCGAGCCCGGACGCGCCGTCGGCACCCGCCGCCACCGCCTCGACCACCCCGGCCGACGCTCCCACGTCCGTCGGCGCCGACGTGCCGGCCTGACCTCTCACCGGGCGGCCCCCTACCGACCGGCGTCGTCGCCGTCGTCCGGCAGCCGCTCGATCAGCAGCAGCGCGAGATCGTCGCGGGGTTCGCCACCGGTATGCGTCCGCATCGCGCGCCGTACCGCGTCGAGCGCCTTCGGCGGGGAGGGAGCGGACAGCGGGCGGTCGAGCACCTGAAGCGAAAAGAACCGGCCGGCGTCGTCGCGTGCCTCGATCAGGCCGTCGGTGTAGAGCAGGAGGCGGTCACCGACTGCCCAGGTGTGGTGGGCCGGCGGTTTGCGCCGGCCGCCCAGCCCGAGCGGCCGGTCCGGCTCGTTCTCGCCGAGCAGGGCGGGCAGGTGCCCGGGACGGTGCCGCAACGGCATGGGATGCCCGCAGCTCGTCACCCACAGGTCCGGCCCACGGACCTCCAGCAGGACGGCCGTGACGAAGGTGACCCCGTAGGCGGGCCTCGGCTCCCGCGCGACCAGGGCGTCGAGGTCCGCGGCGATCTCCTCCAGCCGGTCGCGCACGATCGCGGACTGCCGGAACGCACCGATCACCGCCGAGGCGAGCTGCACGGCCGGTAGTCCCTTGCCGCACACGTCGCCGATGATGACGCGCAACCGGTCCGGTCCCGGCACGACCTCGTAGAGGTCACCGCCCACCCCCGCGCCCCGCTGCGCGGAGACGTACCGGGCTTCCAGTGCGACGGCGCCGATCCGGGGCGGAACCTCCCGCAGGATCGCCTTCTGGGTGACCCGCACGATCTCGCTCATCCGCCGGATCCGCTCCTCGCGCAACGTGCGCGCCCGGGCCACGTACAGTGCCGTGACGCTGACCGTGATGACCACCGCCACCCGCAGGACGTGGTCGAGGCTGCCCAGGGTCTGGCTGGGCAGGCCGGCCAGCACGGCGGCGACCGTCGCCGCGGCGGACGCGACGGCGGTACGTCTCGGCGTGTCCACCGCGGCGGCCAGCAGCGGGGCCAGGGCCAGGAAGCCGATGAGTACGGCGTGCGCGGCGGCCGCCACGTCGACCAGCAGTACGACGCCGATGAAAGCCAGCGCCGCGGGCAGTCCGAGCCACGGCCGGTGGCCGGACTCACCGGAACGATCCGGATCAGTCATCGACGTCGAGCGGTTCCGGCTCGGCGCGGTGCCGCGACTCCAGCCTCACCCGCAGCGCGGCGATCTCGTCCCGCAGAGCCGCGACGTCGGCGGCCGTGACCGGCTGTGGACGGTCCCGGTCGGCGACCCGCTCGACGATCCAGGTCGCGAGCGACCCGGTCACGAAACCGATCAGGCCGATCCCGCCGACCATGAGGCCGAGCGCGACCAGCCGACCCGCAGTGGTCACCGGGAAGAGGTCTCCGTACCCGACGGTCGTGATCGTCACCACGGCCCACCAGAGGGCGTCGGCGAACGAGGCGATCGAGGCGTCCGGCGCGCCCCGTTCCGCGTCCAGCACCGCCAGGGCCGACACGACCACCAGCAACACGGTCGTGGCACCGACGTACAGGGCGAGGCGCCCACGGGCCCACTCGGTCGTCCGCCGGGTCAGGTTCAGCACGACGGTGACCAGCCGGAGCGCTCGCAGCGGGCGCAGGAACGGCAGCACCAGCACGGTCAGGTCGAACAGGTGGGTGCGCAGGAACCGCAACCGGTCGGCGGCGAGGGCGAACCGCACCAGCAGGTCGGCCCAGAAGAGCAGCCAGATGACCAGACCGGTGGCCTCGCAGACGACCACCCACCGGTCGGAAAGCTGCGGCACGAGGATGGGCCACGCGTACGCCGCCAGGAAAACCACTGACAGCAACGTCAGCGGTCCGGCGGTGAGCCGCTCCCAGCGCCCGACAGCCAGCTCTCGGGAGCCGTCCCGCCAGCCGAACACCTCTCCACCACCTTCCCTGCACCCATGCAACCATTCCGTGGTGGAACTGTACGTGCCGGCCGGGGCGCAGGCGACGGACCCCGAGTCGGCGCTCGTCGACGGACTCGCCGCGCTGAGCCGGGTCATGGTCGGCCTCACCGCGCGCACCCTGGCCGGCCTCGGTACGGAGCTGACCCTCTCCCAGTACCGCGCGATGGTGCTGCTCGCCGCCGGCGGGCCGTTGCGAACGGTGGATCTCGCCACCGCCGTCGATGTCCACCCGTCGACCGTCACCCGCACCTGCGACCGACTGGTCCGGCGTGGCCTGGTGGCCCGGCGGCAGGGCACCACCGATCGGCGGGTGGCCTGGCTGACGCTCACCGAGGCCGGCCGCGACCTGGTCGGCGAGGTGGTTCGCGGGCGGGCCGACCGGATCCGAGACCTCGTCCGCGCGGTGGAACCGGTGCGCGCCGCGACCGCTGTGGAACTCATCGGCGCGCTGGTGGCAGCCGCCGGCGAGCCGACCGAGGACCAGTGGTGGCGGCGGTGGGCGGGCAGCGCCCACCGCGAGGCCGGCGGCTAGCCACCCACCCCGCTCCGCCGCGCCGGGACGACGGGCCGCCCGCGCACGTCACGGCAGGCCGCCGCGGACGATCGCCGCCGGTGCGGTCATGGCAGGATCCAGGCATGACGCGGACGCCACGAGTGGGGCGGGCGGACCGGGCGGCCGGGGCGGGCGGATCGCCATGGCCCTGACCGCGCGCCGGCCCGCCTGGCAGCGCCGCAGCGCCCGCTTCCGGCACCCGGCCCAGGTGATCACCGTCGGATTCGGCACGGCCGTCGCGACGGGCACCGGTCTGCTGTCGCTGCCGGTGGCCACCCAGTCGGGACAGCGAGCACCGCTTGTCGACGCGCTGTTCACCGCGACCTCGGCGGTGTGTGTCACCGGCCTGGTGACGGTTGACACGGGCAGCTACTGGTCGCTGTTCGGCCAGGTGGTCATCCTGCTGCTGATCCAGGCCGGTGGCCTGGGCATCATGACGCTGGCCACGCTGTTCACCGTGCTCGTGTCACGGCGGCTGGGGTTGCGGGCCCGGTTCCTCGCGCAGGCGGAGACGAAGAGCCTGGACCTCACCGACGTGCGCGGGGTGGTCCGGCGCATCGTGCTGTTCAGCCTCGCCGCCGAGGCGGTCGTGGCAGTGGTGCTGACGCTCCGCTTCGCGCTCGGGTACGGCGAGGCGGCCGGTCCGGCCATCTACCACGGGGTGTTCCACGCGGTGTCGGCGTTCAACAACGCCGGTTTCTCCATCAACTCCGACAGCCTCGTCGGCTACGTCACCGACCCCTGGATCACGGTGACGATCGCCGGCGCGGTGATCCTCGGCGGCCTGGGTTTCCCGGTGGTGTTCGAACTCGCCCGATGCTGGCGCCGGCCCGCGACGTGGTCGGTCCTGACCCGCCTGACCGTCACCCTCACGGCGGCCCTGCTGACGCTGGGTACCGTCGTGCTGACCCTGTCGGAGTTCACCAACCCCGCCACGCTGGGCCCGCTGCGCGGTCCGGAGAAACTGCTGGCCGGGTTCTTCGCCTCGGCGATGACCCGTACCGCCGGGTTCAACAGCCTGGACATCGGCGCGATGCGCCCGGAGAGCCTGCTCGCCAGCGACGTGCTGATGTTCATCGGCGGCGGCAGTGCCGGCACCGCCGGCGGGATCAAGGTCACCACGTTCGGGCTGCTGGCGTTCGTGCTCTGGTCGGAGATGCGCGGGGAGACGCACGTGCACGTCGGGAGGCGGCGCATCCCGGCCAGCAACCAGCGGCAGGCGCTCGCGGTGGCGCTGCTGAGCGTCGGCGCGGTGGTCACCGCCACGTTCACGCTCGTGATGATCACACCGCACGGGCTCGACCGCGCGCTGTTCGAGGTGGTGTCGGCGTTCGCCACCGTCGGGTTGTCCACCGGGATCACTGGCAGCCTGCCACCGCAGGCGGACCTGTTGCTGGTCGTGCTGATGTTCGCCGGCCGGATCGGGCCGCTCACGCTGGCCTCGGCGCTGGCGCTGCGGGAGCGGACCCGGCGTTTCGAACTACCCGAGGAGAGGACGATCGTTGGCTGACCTGACCGAACCCGTGGTGGTCGTCGGCCTGGGGCGGTTCGGCTCCGCCCTGGCCCTGGAGCTGATCAGCCGTGGCACCGAGGTGCTCGGCATCGACCACCGGCCGAAGGTGGTTCAGGCCCTGTCCGGCCGCCTCCCGCACGTGGTCACGGCCGACTCCACCGACATCGAGGCGCTGCGGCAGCTCGGCGTCGGTGAGTTCCGGCGCGCCGTCGTGGCCATCGGCACCGACATCCAGGCCAGCATTCTCACCACCAGCCTGCTGTCCGAGCTCGGCATCCCCGACATCTGGGCCAAGGCGGTCAGCGACCAGCACCGGCACATCCTCACCCGGGTCGGCGCCCACAAGGTCGTCGCGCCGGAGCACGACATGGGCGAGCGGGTGGCCCACCTGCTCTCCGGCCGGATCCTCGACTACGTCGAGGTCGACGCCGACTTCGCCGTGGTCAAGACCACTCCGCCGCGTGAGGTCGTCGGCGTGCCGCTGCGCGACTCCCGGGTACGCAGCCGGTGGGGCGTCACAGTGGTCGCGGTCAAACCGCAGGCTCCGCCGCCGGGCGTACGTCCCGACTTCAGCCACGCCACGGCGGACACCGTGCTCGCCTACGGCGACCTGATCCTCATCGTCGGGCCGATCGACAGTGTGGAACGCTTCGCCGCAAGCGGGTGACCACACGCCCGGTGCGACCTCCGGCTGTACGGGGCGGCACGACGACGGTGCGCGGGCCGAGGCGCGCTTCCGCCGCCGGAGCGGCGGTCAGCGCAGACCGGGCCAGGCGGCGAGGTATCCGCCGCCGGTGCCGAACGACGGGCCCGGTCCGCGCCAGAAGCCGACCTTGTCGACCTGGGCGGCCGCCGCCGCAACCCCTCCGGCCACGGTCACCCCCCGCACGGCGCCGGCGCCGCCGTCGGTGAACACCACCCAGGTCAGGCGCCGCCGCAGGTCGGCGGAGAGCACGAGCACCCAGGCGTCACCGCCGGCGTACGGGGCCAGCCGACGGCCACCGAGCGTCACCTGCGACCGGCCGGCGATCTGGTACGCCGACACCCCGCCGGCGTAGATCCGGCCGGACTCGTCGGCGATGACCGCGAGCGGTTTGATGGTGTTGCCGCGGTTGCCCTTGCTGTCGATCCGGCTGATCACCACCTGCCCGGCGAGCTGACGCCCGGAGGCGGGGTCGAAGCGCGCCAGGTAGGTGTAGTGCGCGTCCGCGGTGTTGCTGGCCCGGCTGAAGTCGTCGGTGACCACGTTCGGCGCGGCGCGTCCCGGGTCGCCGGCCGAACGCGAGAAGATCGTGTTCCCACCGGCGGTCTCCCCCGCCATGTACAGACGCCCGTCACGGCCCATCGCGACCCGGTCGGCACGGCTGTCCGCGCACAGGTCACCCAACCGGTCCACGGGATGGTCGTAGGCCCGCCACCGCAGCTTCCCCTGCCGGTCGTAGGCGTGCACATAGGCGATCTGCACCGGCACGCACCGGCCACCGCCGGTCTGCCGGAACCCACTGACGAAGATCAGACCGCTGCGGTCGTCCACCGCCACGTCGCTGACCGTGCGTCCGCGCAACGCGACCTGGGCCAGTGTCGCGCCGCCCAGGTCGTACACGGTGACGGTGGCACCGCGCAGCGCCGCGACCGTGCCGGCGGACCCGACCGCTACCCGGCCGGCGGCGCCGCCGCGCTGCCAACGGACCCGGTCCGCCGTCGGGTCCAGCAGCATGACGCCACGGTCGGTCGCCACCGCGATCTCCCCGCCCGGCCGGCGTACCTCCAGGTCCTCGACGGCGCCGGCCAGCCGGACGGTACGCAGCAGACGCCGGCCGGCACCGTCGAGGAGCAGCACCGTGCCGGCGCCGCCCCGGCCGATCGTGGTCGCCGGTCCGCCGGCCACCGCGGTGAACCGGCCACCGACCACGAGCTGGCATCCCGGGGTCACGTCCACCGCGGTCGCCACGCCGCCGGCCCGCCCCAGGTACGACCCGGCGGTCGGAGTGAGCCGACTCGGCGACCGGGCCGGCGCACCTGCCTGCGGGCAGTCCACCGGCGTGGCGCCCAGGCCGGCCCGTGCACTCGGTGCCGCTGCCGCGGCGGTTCCGGCGGGCCGGCCGGGGCTCGCGGAGGTGGGCGCGGCGGCCGGGTTGTCGGCCCGGCGGGGTGCGTCGGCGCCGCAGCCGACCGACAGAAGCACCAGGGCGACCCCGGCCACCAGCCGACGACGTGACCGCAGGATCGCCTGCATGCTGGTTCCTCCATCGGCCGCGGCGCCCCGTCGGGCACTCCTGCGGCGACGCGCAGACTAGCAGTCGGTGCCGGTCACCTCGTCACGCTGGGATCGGACCGGTCAGCCCGAGCGGGGCGCGGTGCGCCGAACCTCAGGTTCGACCGGCAGGCGTCCGACGCACCCGCTCCGAGGACGGCCGATCTCGGGTAGCGCGTACGCCGGCCGAGTCGTCCCGAGTGCGATCTCGGGGCGGCCCGGCCGGTGACGTGGTGATGCAGGTCCGTGCCGGTCAGACGCCGATGCGGCCGGCTCCGGCACCCGCCGTCACGACGGCCTTCACGTTACAGGCGGCGTCCATCGGGTACGGGTACGGGATGCTGGCCACGCTGCCGCCGGCCTGTCCGCTGCCCGAGTTGACGAAGCAGTTGTTGCGGGCGACCAGCGAACCGGGACCGGACGAGCCCTCGCCGCGATGGTAGGGGTCGGCGGTGTTCTCGAAGTAGTTGCCCTCGACGAGCACCCCGGCGTTCATCGTCGAGGCGACGCCGTAGCCGCCGACGTTGCTGTAGAGGTTGTTGTAGACGTGAACCGGGTTGCCGAAGCGGACCCGCGGGTGGCGCTGGTTGGAGCCGTCGAACCAGTTGTGGTGGTAGGTGACCCGCAGGTGTCCGATGTCCTGGCTGCCGTTGTCGTCGCTGTGGCCCAGCAGCATCGACTTGTCGTGGCCGTAGACGCGGTTCCAGGACACGGTGACGAAGTCGGAGCCGCGCTTGATGTCGACAGCGCCGTCGTACCCGTTGGTGAAGCTGTTGTGGTCGATCCAGATGTTCGTGGCCGACTGCTCCACGTTGATCGCGTCGTCGCTCCAGTTGCGGAAGTTCAGGTTGCGGATGATGACGTTGCGGTCCCCGTTGACGGTGAATCCACAGCCGGAGATCGTCGCGCCGGCGTTGCCGAGGATCGTCTTGTTGGACCGGACCCGCAGCATCCCGGAGCAGGAGATCGTGCCCGACACCCGGATCACCGCGGCGCTGGACGAGCCGAGCGCGCTCGACAGCCCGGAC
Source organism: Micromonospora sp. WMMB482 (assembly GCF_019038635.1). NCBI lineage: Bacteria > Bacillati > Actinomycetota > Actinomycetes > Micromonosporales > Micromonosporaceae > Micromonospora > Micromonospora sp. WMMB482. The sequence continues at coordinate 6,447,003 of NZ_JAHOPD010000020.1, forward strand.
GCGCTGGTCACCGTGGTTACCGCGGCGTTGCCGCCGCCGGTGGTGCCGCCGTTCTGGGTGGCCCAGCCGACCAGGCCGGTCTGTGGCGTCCCGGGACCGCCGCCGCCGATCGGAACGAGCTGCCACTGCTGGTTGGCGCCGTTGAGGTCGGCGTACTGGGAGATCCGGCCGCCGTCGGCGGTGGACCACTCCCACACCTCCATGGCCTTGTTCGAGTGCCGGTTGATCAGGCGGACGTAGCCGCTGTCCGAGTCGAGGACCCGGAACTGCTGGTTGGTGGCGTTGAGATCGGGCCACTGCCGGTACTCCGCGCCGTCGGCGGTGTTCCACTCCCACAGGTCGACCACCTTGCCGCTGTTGCGGTTCTGCAGCCGGTAGTAGCCGCTGCCGGAGCTGACGAACCGGAACTGCTGCCAGGCGCCGTCGTTACGGGACCACTGCTGCAGCGGCGCTCCATCGGCGGTCGACGTATCGGTGACATCGAGGACCTTGCCGCTGTTGCGGTTGACCAACACGTACCAGGCGCCGGTGTCGATGGATGCGGCCTGGGCCGGCGGCGACGCGACCACCAGGACGACGCCGATCACGCCGGCCAGCGCCGCCACCAGGGCCAGCGCCAGGCCGGCACGACGGGCCCGGCTACGCGCCCCTGGGGGCGACTTCACTGACGGGTTGAACATGGTTGAACCTTCCCGTGAGGCCGTCACGCCGAGCCCTGCGTCGGGATGGACGAGGGAGCGCGTCGGTGGTGGACAGGGCGAGTTGGCGACCGCTATTCGAGGTGGAAGGTGGCGGAGTCACGGTCGGCGCTCGAACTGACAGTTTCGAGGTGCAGCAGTCCGTCCCGGTGGCGGACGTACCGGCCGGGGAAGTTCTGCGACTCCAGGGAGAGCCCGGCACTGGCGGCCAGGCCGGAGCGCCGGTGGAAGCTCGCATCGCCGTCGAACAACGTCGATCCGTCGTCCCGTTCCACGTAGAGGGCGAAGTCACGGTGGCGCAGGAAGTAGCCGGGGAAGTTCGTCGACTCCAGCGACACGGTGCCCCCGCCGGCGAGGCCGGGGACGACGCGGAACTGCGAGTCGGCCAGGTTCGTCACGTTCGGCTCGACGCGGGCCCGGTAGTCGTAGTGACGGACGTAGCCGCCGGTCAGATCGTGTGACCGCAGCCGGACCGGGGTGGCCCCGTCGGGCACCGGGATGCCGAAGTTCGGGGTGCCGTCGGCGTTCCAGTACAGCTTCTGGATCCTGGTCCGGCGGTTCGGGTCGTTGAGCGGGTCGCCGCTGATGTCCCGGTAGTTGCGGTCGTGGTAGACCAGGATGTCGCTCTGCCCGTCCTCGGAGACGGTGAAGGAGTTGTGGCCGGGGCCGTACTGGCCGGTGGCGGCGTTGCTGGCGAACACCGGGGTCGGGCTCTTGCGCCAGGCGGCGGCGTCGAGCAGGTTCGCGCCCGCGGACGCGGTGAGCATGCCGAGGCAGTAGTTCGCGTCGGTGGCGCTGGCCGAGTAGGTCAGGAAGACCCGGCCGTTGCGCTGGATCACCGCCGGTCCCTCGGCCACCCGGAAGCCGCGGGTCTCCCAGTCGTACGCCGGCACGACCAGCCGGGTCACCGGGCCGGTGATCTGCCACGGGTCGGCACCCATCCGGGCGAGGTAGACGTTGGAGTTGGTGGAGATGCCGGGCTCCTGCTGGGCCCAGGTCAGATACCGCACCCCGTTCACCACGAACGTGGAGGCGTCCAGGCTGAACGTGTCCCACGGCGTGGTGATCCGGCCGCGTTCGGTCCACGAGCCGGACAGCGGGTTCGCGCTCGCGCTCTCCAGCACGTACATCCGGATCCGCCACACGTCGTCGGCCCGCCCGGCGGCGAAGTAGACGTACCACTTGCCGTTGATGAAGTGGATCTCCGGGGCCCAGATGTGGGCGCCCATCTCCCCACTCGTGTGCCGGCGCCAGATCGTCGTCTCGGTGGCGGTGCCCAGCCCTTGCAGGGTGGTGGCCCGCCGGAGCACGATCCGGTCGTACTGCGGCACCGTCGCGGTCATGTAGTAGTAGCCGTCGGTGTGCCTGACGATGTGCGGATCGGCCCGCTGGTTCACCAGCGGGTTGGTGTAGGCCACCGCCGGCGCCGCCTGCGCGGGCCGGGACATCGGCACGCCGGCCGACACGGCGACCACCGCGAGCAACGCGGCCAGGAGCGCTCGGAGCCGCCAGGTGGCGGGCACGGTGACGAGCGCCGGGTTGACCGCCCGGTCGGCCACGTGGACAGGTTGCTGGTGCGACATGCGCACTCCCGATTGGTCGAGAATGTTGGTCGGAGGAGGTGGCATACCGGCGCTCAGTAGACGTAGGGCCAGCCGGCGGCGTCGTAGCCGATGCGGTTGATGCCGAGCAGCGCGACGCCGTTGTCGGCGTAGTAGTGGTAGAAGAGCTGGTCGCCGTCGGTGTCGGCGAGGAATGCCTGGTGTCCGGGGCCGTGCACGCTGCCGTGCGAGGCCAGGATCTGGGTGCCTCCCCCGGAGAGCATGTCCCGGCCGGAGCGGTCGACGAACGGGCCGGTCGGGCTCGCAGACCGGCCGACCATGACCCGGTACGTGCTGTTGGCGCCCTGGCAGCAGCGGTCGAACGAGACGTACAGGTAGTACCAGGATCCCCGTTTGACCAGGACGGGCGCCTCGATGCCGGGGCCGTAGGCGGCGAGACTGTGCATGGCGCTGCCGAGCCGGCGTCCGGTGGCGGGGTCGATCTGGATCATCTTGATGCCGGACCAGAACGAGCCGAAGCTGAGCCACCAGCGGCCCTGGTCGTCGACCGTGAGATTCGGGTCGATCGCGTTGAAGTTGTCCGAGGTCCGCGACTCGATGACCAGCCCTTGGTTGGTCCAGCTTCCGGAGGCCCCGGTGGTGCTGGTGGCCAGGAAGATCGCCGAGCGGTTGGAGCCGAACGTCGACGCCGAGTAGTACAGGTGGTAGCGCCCGTTGCGGTAGGACAGGTCCGGGGCCCACAGGTTGCGCGCGCCACCGGTGTACGTGGTGGTCCACGGTGCGCCACCGGGGAAGACGACGCCCGCGTTGCGGTAGGCGACCCGGTCGGTGGAGGTCTTCAACGCGATGTCGTTACCGGTGTGCGCGACGAGGTAGGCGCCATCGGGTCGTTCGACCACCGTCGGGTCGTGCACGCCGATGTCCCCGGTGACCCGGCTGGGCTGCGGATACGCCGGCGGCGGGGTGCCGGGCGGGGATGTGGTGGGACCGGGCGGAGTGGTAGGGGTCCCGCCGCCCAGGCGGACCAGCTGCCACTGCTGGTTGGCGCCATCGGTGTCGGCGTAGGCCGCCAGCCGCCCACCGTCGGCCGTCGACCACTCCCACACGTCGATGACCTTGTTCGACTGCCGGTTGACGAACCGCACGAACCCACCCGCGGAATCCTGCAACCGGAACTGCTGCGTGGCCGACGACCGGTCCGTGGACTGCACCAACCGGGTACCGTCGCTGCCGTTCGGCAGCTCCAGCACCTTCCCGCTGTGCCGCGACCGCACCTTGTAGAACCCACCACCGGCGTCCACGAACTGCCACTGCTGCACCGCGAGATCGTTGCGCGTCCACTGGTTGACCGGCGCGTTCTCCGCCGTCGACCAGTCGTACAGGTCCATCGCCTTGCCACTGTGCCGGTTCACGAACACGTACGACGCCGACGTGTCCACTGTCGCCGCCGAAGCCGACGGCAAGCCGTGCACCATCCCGGCACCGAGCAGCAGCACCGCGGCGCCCGCGACCGCCCCCACCCGCCAGCCCCGCGACCGCGACCTGGCCCGCGGCGCCTGATCCATCCCTGTAGTCGTCATCGGATCCTCCTGTGACTGGTCCTCTCCGGCTCGCGACACCTGGTTCCGTGGGCCGACGAGCGGTGTTCGGTGACGGACGTGCGACTGCCCGCTCCGGCAGCTCGGACGGCGCGACGGCTGCCTGGCCGGCGAGGGCGAACGGGTGCCGACAACCGTGGCATTTTCGTTACATCCGAGTTACCTATCGATGTTCACGCTAACAACACGTGTCCGTCAAGGCCATCCTCGCATCAATCTTTGTCGAAACGCTTTGGATCAGCGACCGGCGTACTCACGGGACGGTTCTCAGCAAGCCCGATCAGCACCCAGCCCGGGGGCACGATCTTCGGCCGCCCCGGCAGGACGGATCCCCAGCCGACCGCGCCCCTGTTAGCGATAACATAGGGCTTCTCAACCTGGCGACAGGATGATCGATTCCAGCCGGCACGGCAACGTCGGCCGGAAGCGGCGCCACTCGACCAGCAACCGGTCAGGAGACCACCGGTAGCGTGCTCTCCCGGGGGATGAGCCGGTGGGCAGCGCGGAGTTCCATGCCGGGCACAGGCTCGGTGCTGCCGATACGCATGATGAGCCGGTCGACGGCGAGTTGGGCGATGGCCTTCTTGTCCGGCGAGATGGTGCTGATCGCGGGTCGTCCGTACCGCCCGTCCTCGATGTCGTCGTAGCCGATCACGGCGATGTCCTCCGGGACGCGCAGCCCGCGCTGGAGTGCCGTGTGGATGGCGCCCGAGGCGACCAGGTCGCTGTAGCAGAAGACTGCGTCCGGCGGCTCCGGCCGATCCAGCAGGGTGGCCATCGCTGTCGCGCCGTCGACCCGGTTGAAGCGGGTGGTGCTGATGATCAGTGATTCGTCGACCCGCAGGCCGGCGGCCGCGTGGGCGGCCCGGAAGCCCTTGGTCCGCAGCTGAGCCGCCTCGCCGGTGGGATAGGGCTGGTCGCCGATCGCGGCGATCCGGCGGCGCCCGATGGCGATGAGGTGGTGTACGGCCTCGGTGGAGGCGGCCACATCGTCGATGCCGACATGATCGAAGGTGCCGTCGGAGGGGCGTTCACCGAGCACCACCAGGGGTAGGGCCGGATCACGGAGCGAGAGATCCGCCTGGGACAGTCCCAGCGGGCTGATGATCATGCCGTCGAACAAGAAACGCCGCCGCCCCCGTCCGATGAGTTCGACCTCGTGGTCGCGGTCGCCGTCGGTCTGGTCGATCAACACGTTGTAGCCGGCCTTGCGCGCCGCGGGAATGATCGCTTGGAGCAGCTCCGCGAAGTACGGGGTGTCGAGGTACGGCACCACGACGACGATCTGCCCCGATCGGCCGGTGGCCAGGTTGCGGGCCAGAACGTTCGGGCGGTAGCCGAGCACGGCGATGGCACGCTCGACTTTGCTCCGAGTGGCGTCGGTGACCCGGGCATAGCCGTTGACCACGTTGGACACCGTGCGGGGTGACACTCCGGCCAGTTCCGCGACGTCCCGTAGCGTGCTCTCCCCCATGGGCGCCTTCCTGCCGTGCGGGTGAAAGGGCTCTCGCAGTGACGATGGTATTTCCGTCATGTTGCCTCTTGTCAGAGCCAGAGTCGCCGTGCATAGTCTTTTGCAGCGCTGCAATGCAATCTACACGACACATCAGCGTCGATGCGTTGTTACCTCGCATCCGCCGACAAACTTTTCCGGAGTAGCGCCTCGCCCCAGCCTTGATCCGTGCCCCACGACAGGGCCGGGTCGTCCTGCCCGCCAACGCGGCCTGCGCGCAAACCGGTGTTCGAAGTCCCTTCAGGAGGCGCACCGCAATGCCGACCAGTAAACGTCTGCCCGCATTCGTCATCGCCGCCGCGGTCGTGCTCGGCCTGCCCGCGTGCAGCGGCGGTGACGGCGGCGCCGACGGGCCCCGAGCGAAGCCCACCAACTGCACCAACAAGATCGTCCATGAGGAGGCCAGCCGCGTCTCGGTCTGGGCCTGGTACCCGAACATGGCCAAGGTCGTCGACAACTTCAACAACGCCCACACCGACGTGCAGGTCTGCTGGACCAACGCCGGGCAGGGCCAGCCGCAGTACGAGAAGTTCCAGACCGCGATCGTGGCCAAAAAGGGCGCACCCGACGTCATCATGCTCGAATCCGACCAACTGGTCGGATTCGAGATCCAGGACGCGCTTGTCGATCTCGCACCCTTCGGCGCCGACCGGGTGAAGGCGAACTTCAGCGAAGGCGCGTGGAAGGACGTCTCCCAGGGCGAGGCCGTCTACGCCATCCCGGTCGACGGCGGTCCGATGGCCCTGATCTACCGCACCGACGTGTTCAAGAAGTACGGCATCACGGTTCCACTGAAGACCTGGCCCGAATACGCCGCGGCGGCGGCCAGGATGAAGGCGGCCGGCGGCCCGGCCTTCGGTGACTTCGGCAGCAACGTACCGGCCGTGACCACCGCGCTCATGATGCAGAAGGGCGCCCAGCCGTTCACCTACGACCTGGCCGACAAGCAGAACATCACCATCAAGCTCGACGACCAGGCCACCAAGGACGTCCTTTCCTTCTGGGGCGACCTGGCAAGCAAGGGTCTGGTCGGCAAGGAGGACCAGTTCACCACGGACTACATCGCCGGCATGGTCGGCGGCAAGTACGCCACCTATGTCTCGGCCGCGTGGGCACCCGGCTACCTCACCGGTGCGGGCGTCGGCGGCGGCAAGGAGAAGGACGTCTGGGCCGTGGCGCCGTTGCCGCAGTGGGACCCGGCCGACCCGGTCGCGGTCAACTGGGGCGGCTCCACCTTCGCGGTCACCAGCCAGGCGAGTGACAAGGCGGCGGCGGCCAAGGTCGCGATGGGCCTGTACGCCGACGAGCCGTCCCTGACCGACGGCTGGAAGTCGCAGACCATCTTCCCGCTCAACACCGGCGTGTTGACCTCCGACGAGTTCGTCAACGCCGAGAGCGAGTTCTTCGGCGGCCAGACGGCCAACAAGGACGTCTACATCCCGGCCGCGAACGCCTACCGGGGTGCGATCTACAGCCCGTTCACCGTCTACTACTACGCGCAGCTTCAGGCCCAGATCGTGAAGATCAACGCGGGTGAGACGACCGGCGCGCAGGCCGCCGTCGACCTGCACAACGAGATCGTCAAGTACGCCAAGAGCCAAGGCTTCACCGTACGTTGATCCGCTCCGGGGCGGTCGCCGCACCCCGTCGGCCGCCCCGGGCCCCATCTCACGCAGGAAGGGAGACGGCTGCGTGGCCAGCATCGTCGACACCGGAACAGGCGCACCCCGCGCCGTCGCCGCCGCTCCACCGGCGGTTCGCCGTCGGCGAGCCCGGCGTGGCGCCCTGGGCTGGCTGTTCGTCCTCCCTTTCCTCGTCGTGTTCGTGGTCTTCCTGATCGCTCCGCTGGCGTACGCGGGCTACCTCAGTCTCTACACCAAGGGGCTGGCGACGGGTACGACGTTCGCCGGCTTCGACAACTACACCCGCGCCTTCGGCGACCCGTCGTTCCGCAAGGGACTGTGGTTCGTCCTGCGCTTCAGTCTCGTGGTCATCCCGCTGCAGATGATCGTGGCGCTGGTCGCGGCCCTGGTGCTGGACGAGGTGACCGGACGCCTGGCCCGCTTCTCCCGTCTGGTCATCTTCCTGCCGTACTCGATCCCCGCGGTCCTGGGCGCGCTGATGTGGGGCTTCCTCTACAGTCCGAGCTTCGGGCCGGTCGAGCAGATCGCCGCCGCGTTCGACGTGCGGGCGCCGTTTCTGCTCAGCCAGGGCAACATCTTCTACGGCCTGCTCAACGTGGTCACCTGGCAGTGGGCCGGCTATTACATGATCATCATCTACGCGGCGCTGCGCAGCATCGACTCATCGGTCTACGAGGCGGCCCGGATGGATGGCGCGAACGCCCGCCAGATCGCGCTCCGGATCAAGGTGCCGCTGGTGACCTCGGCGCTGACCCTCATCCTGGTCTTCTCGCTGATCGGCACCCTGCAGTTCTTCACCGAGCCGCAGATCCTCGGGCCGATCGCCAACGGCACGGTAACCCCCGACTTCACCCCGAACATCTACGCGTTCAATCTGGCATTCCGCTACGCCCAGTTCAACTACGCCTCGGCGATCTCCTTCGCGCTGGGCTTCGTGGTCTTCGTGGCGGTCGCCGCCTTCATGATCGTCACCCGCAAGAAGGGGAGCATCTTCACGTGAGCGACGCGCGGCGCCGGCCCCGCCACCTCTGGGCGAAACTGCTGCTGCTGGCGATGGTGTGCTACTTCCTCGTGCCCGTCTGGTGGCTCGTGGTGGCCAGCACCAAGGACGCCCCGGGCCTGTTCTCGGGCTCCGGCGCGCTGTGGTTCTCGGGCTTCCACCTGTTCGACAACCTGGGCGACCTGTTCACCGTCAACAACGGGGAGTATCTGCGCTGGCTGGGCAACTCGGTGCTGTACGCGTCCGCCGGCGGCGTCGGCTGCACGGTCGTGTCGGTGCTGGCCGGATACGGCTTCGCCAAGTTCGACTTCCGCGGTCGGCGAGCCGTCTTCGCGCTTGTCCTGGGCTCGGTCATGGTCCCGCTCACCGCGCTGGTCATCCCGACGTTCGTCATGATGAGCAACGTCGGGCTCACCGATACGATCTGGGCGGTGATTCTGCCGTCGCTGCTCAGTCCGTTCGCCGTCTACCTCATGCGGGTCTACGCGGCTGTCTCGGTGCCGGACGAACTGCTGGACGCGGCGCGCATCGACGGTGCCGGTGAACTGCGCACGTTCCTGCGGGTGTCGCTGCCGATGATGCGGCCCGGCGTCGTCACCGTGCTGCTGTTGTCGGTGGTCAGCACGTGGAACAACTACTTCCTACCGCTGACCATGCTGTCCAGCTCCAAGCTCTATCCGCTGACCGTGGGGATCGGCCTGTGGTCGCAACTGGCCAGTTCCAACAACGGGGGTGGCCAGTCGCTGTGGAATCTGATCATCGTCGGTTCGCTCGTTTCGATCATTCCGCTGGTGATCGCCTTTCTCACCCTCCAGAGGTACTGGCAGGGCGGGCTGGCGGTCGGCAGCCTCAAGTGACGCGCTGACGCGCTGGGAGATCCGTGTTTGCCTCCTCGTTCACCCTTGACCCGTCCTTCACCGTCGCCCCGGTGTCCCGGCGCACCTTCGGTTCCTTCGTCGAGCACATGGGCCGGTGCGTCTACACCGGGATCTACGAGCCGGGACATCCGACCGCGGACGCCGACGGCTTCCGGGGGGACGTCCTGGCCCTGGTTCGCGAACTCGGGGTCTCCCTCGTGCGCTATCCCGGCGGCAACTTCGTCTCCGGGTACCGGTGGGAGGACGGCATCGGACCGGTCACGGACCGGCCGGTCCGCCGCGACCTGGCCTGGCACAGCCTGGAGACCAACGAGATCGGCATCGACGAGTTCATGCGCTGGGCGGGCAAGGCCGGCGTCGAGGTGATGTACGCACTCAACCTGGGCACCCGCGGCGTGCAGGAGGCGCTCGACGTCCAGGAGTACCTCAACCACCCCGACCGCACCCGGCTGGCCGAGCTGCGCCGGGCGAACGGCGCCGAGAAGCCGTACGGGGTGCGGATGTTCTGTCTCGGCAACGAGATGGACGGACCCTGGCAGACCGGACACAAGACCGCCCAGGAGTACGGCCGGCTGGCCGGGCAGACGGCACGTGCGCTGCGCTCGGCCGAACCGGGGCTGGAGCTGGTCGTCTGCGGCAGCTCCAGCTCGTCCATGCCGACATTCGCCGCCTGGGAGGCGGAGGTGCTGGAGCTGACGTACGACGCGGTGGACTACATCTCGGCGCACGCCTACTACGAGCCGGTCGACGGCGACATGGCCAGCTTCCTGGCCTCAGCCGTGGACATGGACCACTTCGTATCCAGCGTGGTCGCCACCGCGGACAGCGTCGGCGCCCGGCTCAAGAACCCCAAACGCCTGAAGATCTCCTTCGACGAGTGGAACGTCTGGTACCTGCGAGAGTTCCAGGACGGACTGGACGCCGGATCCACCGAGTGGCCGGTGGCGCCGCGCGTCATCGAGGACTGCTACAACGTCGCGGACGCCGTGGTGGTCGGCAGCCTGCTGATCTCGCTCCTGCGGCACAGCGACCGGGTCACCGCCGCCTGTCAGGCCCAGCTCGTCAACGTCATCGCACCCATCCGCACCGAACCCGGCGGCCCGGCCTGGCGGCAGACCATCTTCCACCCCTTCGCCATCACCTCCCGCCTGGCCCGCGGCGAGGTGCTACGGGTGGAACCCCGCTGCCCGACGTACGAGACCGCGCGACACGGTGCGGTGCCCGCGCTCGACGCGGTCGCCACCTACGACGCGGACACCGGCGACGTCGCCGTCTTCGTGGTCAACCGGCATCAGTCACAGGCGGCGACACTCTCCGTTCCGATGACGAGCTTCGGCGCTGCCCTCCGGGTAGCGGAATCGTGGACGCTTGCCGACGACGACCTCTTGGCGGTGAACACGGCGGACGCCCCGGACCGGGTGACCACTCGGCCGGCGGACGACGTCGAGGTGGACGGCGGGTTGCTTCGCGCGACCCTGCCCCCGGTGTCCTGGACGGCCATCCGACTCGGCACTCGAGCCAGAAATGTTAACGCTAATTAACCTCCGAGCTTGTCTGCAACTACTGCACGACCGCCCTACTAGCTGTCAATTGACTGATACTGATGTTAGCGTTAACACCATAGTCATCCTCACGCCTTCAAGTCGTCATCGACCCGGCGGCGCCGCACCCCGGAGATCCTGTCCCGGGTGGCGCCGGATCCAGAGAGGTAGCCCGCTGTGCCACTGTCCCGAAGAGACTTCACCAGACTTGCCGCCATGAGTTCGCTGGCCGCCGTCGGCGGCGGAGCGGCCGCGCTGGCGGTGCCAACGGTCGCGCTGGCCGCCAACAGCGCCTACGCGTTCGGCTACTTCAAGGAGACGCAAGACCAGAGCGGTGACAGCTACGCCCTGCACCTGGCGGTCAGCACCGACGGCCTGAACTGGCGGCCGTTGAACCAGAACAACCCGGTGGTGACCCCCACCGCCGGCACGCTCGGGCTGCGGGACCCGTTCATCCTGCGCAAGCAGGACGGCACCTTCGTCGTGCTCGCCACCGACCTGCGCGGGCGCATCTTCAACCAGAACAACCAGTACCTGCACGTCTGGGACTCGGTCGACCTGCGCAGCTTCACCGGCTACCGCCGGCTCCGCATGCACGGCCTGGCCACCCACACCTGGGCGCCGACCGCTTTCTGGGTGCCGTCGCGCAACCAGTACGCCATCGTCTACTCCGCGAACAACGGCACCGACGTCTTCATGGTCAACTACACGTCGGACTTTCGAACGGTGAGCGGTAACCAGGTCTACTTCAGCCCGGGCTTCCCGGTGCTGGACGCCGACATCGTGGTCGACGGGTCGACCTTCTACATGTACTACAAGAACATGTCCGATGGCCTGGTCTACGGTGCCCGGTCGTCGACCGGCGCGCCGAACAGCTACACCACCTACACCGGCGGGCTGCGACAGGGCGGCGCGATGGAGGCTCCGCTGCTGATCAAGAACAACACCGGCAGCGGCTGGCGGTTGTGGGGCGACTCGTTCAGCCCGGTCAACAGCGACTACTACGCCTGGTCCACCTCCAACGTGGGCGGCAACTCCTGGCAGCCACTGAGCCAGCGCGACTTCACGCCGCCGCTGAACGCCAAGCACGGCTCGATCGTCGGCATCACCTCGGCCGAGTACGACGGTCTGGTGTCCCGCTGGGGCCTGCCGTCCTGGGTCCGGCTGAAGTCGTACAACTTTCCCGACTACTACGTGCGGCACGCCAGCGACGTGGGCCGGATCGACGCCTACCCGTTCGACCCTTACCAGGACCAACTGTGGCGCATGGTCGCCGGCCTGGCCGACCCCGCCGGAGTGTCGTTCGAGTCGGTCAACTTTCCCGGACGCTACCTGCGGCACAGCGACTACGCGATCCGGCTGGCCGCTGATGACGGCACCGCGTTGCTCCGCGCCGACGCGACCTTCCAGCGCGTTCCGGGCCTCGCCGACTCCACCTGGTCGTCGTTCCGGTCCTACAACTTCCCGGACCGCTACCTGCGCCACGCCAACTACCTGCTGCGCATCGACCCTCTCAGTTCGAGCTCCAGCGCCGTCGACCGCCAGGATGCCACATTCCGCGTCTCCTGAGCGCAAGGCGGTGCGGCCGGAGATCACGTCGCCGCGTCGCGTCGACGTCCCCCGTACTCGTCCACCGACTGGAAAGGAAAACCGGCAATGCGCAAAGCTCTGATCACCGGCGTGGTGGCGCTGCTCGTCGCGGCCGGCACGGCGATCGCCACCCCGACCGCCCAGGCCGCCACGGTGCAACCGAACGTGTCCTACGTGCTGGTCAACCGCAACAGCGGCAAGGCCCTCGACGTCTACAACCTGGCCACCAACGACGGGGCCCCGATCAACCAGTACTCCCGCAACGACGGCGCCTGGCAGCAATGGCGTTTCCTCGATTCCGGCAGCGGCTGGTATCGCCTGCAATCGGTACACAGCGGTAAGGTCCTCGATCTGCCCACCACCGCCGACGGCGTCCAGTTGGTGCAGAACGCCGACCGCAACGACGCACGTCAGCAGTTCCGGCTCGTTGACTCCGCCGGCGGTCACGTCCGGCTGGTCAACCGCAACAGCGGTAAGGTCCTCGACGTCTGGGAGTGGTCCACCGCCGACGGCGCGAAGGTCTCGCAGTACCAGGACCTCGACGGCGCCAACCAGCAGTGGCAGCTCATCCCCCTCGGCGCCGGCGCCCGCACCTTCACCAATCCGATCAAGCGCAACGGCCCGGACCCGTGGTTGCAGTACCACAACGGCTACTACTACCTGGCCACCACGACCTGGAACTCCACCATCACCATGCGCCGCTCGGCGACGCTGGCCGGCCTGGCCACCGCCCCCGACCAGGTCATCTTCAACCTGACCGGACGGACCAACGGCTGCTGCAACATGTGGGCACCGGAGTTCCACCTGATCAACGGTCCGAACGGCAACCGCTGGTACTTCTACTACACCGCCGGTCGCAACGTCCCGGACTACAACCCCACCCAACGCCTACACGTTCTCGAGTCGGCGGGCACCGATCCGATGGGCCCGTACACCTTCAAGGCCGACCTCGGCAGCGACTGGTCCCTCGACGCCAGCGTGCTGCGGGTGGGCAGCAGTCTCTACCTGCTGGCAACCTACGGCGGTGACGGTGCCGGACAGAGCAACTCCATCCAGCGGCTGTCCAACCCCTGGACCCTGCAGGGCCCGCGGGCCCGGCTCTCCTCACCGACGCTGTCCTGGGAACGGCAGACCGGGGCGGTCAACGAAGGGCCCGAGCCGCTCTATCACAACGGCAAGGTGATGGTCGTCTACTCGGCCTCCGCGTGCTGGGGCCCGGACTACAAGCTGGGGCTGCTCACGCTCACCGGCACCGACCCGATGAACCCGGCGCACTGGACGAAGAAGTCCAGCCCGGTGTTCCAGCGCAACGACTCGAACAGTGTGTTCGCACCCGGCCACAACGGGTTCTTCAAGTCACCGGACGGCACCGAGGACTGGATCGTCTACCACGCCAACGACTCGGCCTCCGGTGGGTGCGACATGAACCGCTCCACCCGCGCGCAGAAGTTCACCTGGAACGCCGACGGCACGCCCAACTTCGGCACGCCGGTCCGGCTGGGCACGACGCTGACCGCGCCGTCCGGCGAATAGTTCCGTCACGATCCGGCCACTACCCGCGCCGGGCAACCTCGCCCGGCGCGGGTAGTGACCACTCGTCCAGAACACACCGGCATCTTCCGACCGATCGAGGAGAGTGGGTCGTGGTCGACGTGAACGGCCCCGGGGCGGGGGGCGGCCCGTGGCCGGAGGCTCCGATCCGACCGGGCGGAGGGCGCGACCGCCCCGTCATGCGTGACGTCGCCAGGCTGGCCGGGGTGTCCCCGCAGACGGTCTCCCGAGTGATCAACCGGCACCCGCACGTCATGGCCGCAACCCGCCAGCGGGTGCTGGACGCGATGCGTGAGCTGGACTACCGGCGGAATCCCGCTGCCCGCGCGCTGGTCACCCGGCGGTCCGGCACGGTGGGGATCATCGGCTACGAAAGCCCGTTGTTCGGGCCCACGTCGACCTTGTACGCGATCGAGGGGGCCGCCCGGTCGGCAGGTTACTTCGTAAGCGTTGCCAGCGTTCGCCACCTGAACCGCCGGTCGGTGCTCGACGCGATCGACTGGCTCGGCCAGCAGTCGGTCGAGGGGATCATCGCCATCGCGCCGAAATCGGCAATGGCCGGCGCACTCGCCGAGGCGTCGCCGACGATCGCCTGCGTTACCGTGGGCGGGGGCAGCATCGATGCGGTGCCGAGTACCCGGATCGACAACGTCGCAGGTGCACGGCTGGCCACCCGGCACCTGCTCGAGCTGGGACACCGTACCGTCCACCTCGTGGCCGGACCGGACGATTGGCCCGAGGCGAGCGAACGGCACCAGGGCTGGTGCGACGCGTTGCGGGAGGCCGGTCGGCCGCTCCCTTCCGTCATCTCCGGGGACTGGAGTGCGCGGGCCGGGTACGAGCAGGGCGGGCGGCTGGCGGTGGATCCGAGTGTGACGGCGGTCTTCTGCGCCAGTGACCAGCTCGCTCTCGGTGTGCTGCGAGCCCTGCACGAGGCCGGCCGACGAGTCCCCGAGGACGTCAGCGTGGTGGGCTTCGACGGGACGCCGGACGGCGCACACTACCTGCCACCGCTGACCACGGTCTGCCAGGACTTCGCCGAGCTGGGCCGGCTCAGCCTGGGGCTCCTGCTGTCCCTCCTGGACGACGTGGGTCCGCCGGTGTCGAGGCGGCAGTTGCTCGTGCCTGAGCTGGTGATCAGACACAGCACGGCGGCGTTCCGGGTTCCGGGCTGAACGCCTGCTGTTCGTACGCCGCCGCTGTTCCTCCGGCTACAGCTTGCCGACGAGGGCACGATGAGGCGGGGACGCAGCCGCCACGGCGACATGCCGCCTGCCAGCCGCCGGCGACCCTTGAGGCGGTGGCGTCGCGGTCGGTGACGACCAGGCGAGGGCCCGCTCGGCGGCGAGCCGGTGGGCAACGGCCCGGCCGATTCCGGAACCGGCACCGGTGACGAGCGCGACGCGGCCGGCGGCCTGAACTTGCTAGTTGAGCACCGTCAGCGCTTCCTTCTCCAACAGCTCGTAGCCGTACTCCCGGCAGATGCTCAACGCCTGCGCCGCGTACGCCTTCGCCTCGTCGACTGCGGTCGCGCCGCGTATCCGGCAAGCCCGGGCGAGACCGATCAGCGCCTGCGCCTCGGCGTGCCGGGCCCCGTCACCCCGGGCCTGGGCGAGGACCTGCCGCAGATGGGCGCTCGCCAGGTCGGCGTCACCGGCGGCGAGGTCGAGACCGGCCCGCGCGAGCAGGGCGTGTGCCTCGACCCAGCGGTCGCCGGCCTCGCGAGCGATCCGCAGGGACTCCTCCGCCTCGCTACGGGCGTCGTCGAGGTCACCCGTCGCCCCGTGTACCACGGCCAGCAGGCGCAGGGTGTCGGCCTCGCAGCTACGGGCCCGGGCCCGGCGGTGAACGGCCAGTGCCTGGGTGAGGTAGGCCGACGCCTCGTCGTGGCGGCCGAGCAGCAGGTGTGCCTCGCCCAGGCAGCCGTGCGCCGTGCCCTGCCCGTGCCACTCACCGAGCCTGCTCTCCAGCTCGACGACCTGCTCACAGTAGGTGATGGCTTCGGTCAGCCGGCCCTGCTGCAGGCGGATGTTGCCGAGATTGGTCAACCGTGCCAACTGGCCGGCGAGCCGCCCGATCCTGATGTCGATCTCCAGGGCGTCGAGGCTGTACCGGGCGGCCAGGTCCAACCTGCCGGTCTCGAACGAGACGTGGGCGAGATTGTTCAGGGCGCTGCCCTCGCCTTCGGCCCAGCCACCCCGCCGGGCGAAGTCGAGCGCGCGGCGGAAGTCGTCGAGCGCCTCGGTGTACCGGCTGGCGGCCAACAGGACGGTGGCCCGGCTCAGGTACGCGGCGGCCTGCCCCAGCGGGTCGTCGTCGGAGCGGGCGTACTCCAGGGCGGCCTCGGTGACCGGCAACCACTCCGCGGACGGCGAGGTGAAGTCCAGGTGCCAGCGCAGATGGTCGGTGAGCCGCCAGGCGGCCGTACGGTGCTCCGGCCCGGCCGCCATGATCGCGGCGATGATGTTGTCCCGCTCGGTCTCCACCCAGCGCAGCGCCGAGGCGGCTTCGGGGAACCCGACCCGGTGCCGCGCGCTCACCTCCGCCGGCAGGGGCAGCCGGACGACGCTCGGATAGAGCAGGCTCACGGCGTGGTCCATGGTGGACAGGTAGTGGTCGTAGAGCCGGTCGAGGGCGGCCTCCCGGTCGGTATCCTCGACCAGGCTCCGTCGCCGGGCGTAGAGGCGGACCAGATCGTGCCAGCGGTAGTGGCCGGGGGCGGTCTGCTCCAGCAGGTGGGCCCGGGCGAGCGCGTCGAGCAACGGCTCGACCTCGGCCACCGCCACGCCGGCCAGGGCGGCGGCCGTCGGTGCGGTGACACCGTCCCCCGGAGCGATGCCCAGCAGCCGGAACAGCCGGCGGGCGGCCGGGGAGTGCGCCTGGTATGAAAGGTCGAAGGTGGCCACGGTGGTTGTCGCGGTGTCGCCGGGGATTCCCAACGCCGCCAACCGGTCACCGGCTTCGAGCCGCTGATTGTACTGCTCGATCGAGGTCAGCTCCGCCCGGAGGTTGGCGGCCGCGATGCGGATGGCCAGCGGAAGGTGACCGCAGAGCCGCGCCAGTTCCGCCGTGTCCTGCCTCGCCGCGCCGGGCAGCAGCATGGCCAGCAGGTCACCGGCCTCGTCCCGGGAAAGGACGTCCAGCCGCAGCATGACCGCGCCCTCCCGGGCGGTGAGCCCCCGTAGTTGCTCGCGGCTGGTCACCAGCACCACACAGCCGGCTCCCCCGGGTAGCAGCGGGCGGACCTGGTCGGGCTCCGCCGCGTTGTCGAGGATCACGAGGATCCGCCGGAGTGCGGTCACGCTGCGGTAGAGCCCGACCGCTTCGTCCAGCTGCGCCGGGATCTGATCGGCTGGCACGCCCAGGGCCTGCAGGAAATGGACCAGCGCGGCCATCGGCGTCACCGGTGGCCGGGGTGAGCTGCCGCGCAGGTCGAGGTAGAGCTGGCCGTCGGGAAAGCGGTCGCGCGCCGCGTGCCCCCAGCGGACGGCCAGGGCGGTCTTGCCGACCCCGGCCAGGCCGGTGATGACCACCGGCGGTGCGGGCCGTTGCGCCGTGCGGGCATCCAGGGCCGCCAGCGGGTCGCGACGGCCGGCGAAGTCGGCGACCGCGGCGGGCAACTGCGCCGGAGTCACCGGCCGGACGGCGGGCGCGGCGAGGCTCCGATCGTCGGTGAGCACGGCGCGTTCCAGGTTCCGCAGCTCCGGACCGGGCTCGATCCCGGTTTCCGTGCCCAGCACGTCACGGACCCGGCGGTACGCCTCCAGCGCCTCCGCGCGGCGCCCGCAGCGGTAGAGCGAGATCATCAGATGCCGGCAGAGCCGCTCGCGCGTCGGATGTACGGCCGCGAGCGCGGCCACCTCCTCGACGATCTCACCATGCTGGCCCAACTCCAGCTGCGCGGCGAACCGTTCCTCGTACGCGGCCAGTCGCAACTGCTCCATCCGGGCCGCTTCCGCCGACACGGTGAGCGTGTCGGGTACGTCGGCCAGTGCCGGTCCCCGCCACAGCGCCAGTCCCTCGGTCAGTTGCCGTACCGCGTCGGCGGTCCGGCCCTCGGCGGCCTCCCGCTTGCCGGCGCGCACCATCCGCTCGAACACCTGGATGTCGACCGTGTCCGCACCGGTCACCAGCTCGTAGCCGGCGGCGCGGCTGACCACGTCGCCGGCCGCACCGGCACGCAGCATCCGGCGCAGGCGCATGACGTAACCGTTGACGGCGCTGCTCGCCGTCCGGGTGGGGCGTGCGCCCCAGATCTCGTGGACGAGTCGGTCCCGGCTCACCGGCCGCCCGGCCTCGGCCAGCAACACGGCCAGCACGATGCGGTGATGCGGCGCGGTGATCGGCATCCACTGCGTGCCGTCCCAGATCAGCACCGGCCCCAGCGCCTTTATCCGCACGGCCCCGTCCCATCGCTTCACCGCGGATTCATCGATGAATTATCACCTGTCGCTAGCTTCCCCGCGAGGCGTGGGGGCACAACTCGGTGCTGCGCGCCCCGGCTGACAGCCTGAGAGGAGACGCCAGCTCATGAGATCCGCGTTTCACCGCAGGGGGAGAACCTGGAGCGCCGTCACTGCCGCCCTGGCGGCGGCGGCAGTCTTCAGCCTCACTCTGGGGATCGGCGCTCACGTCGCGCCCCCTGAACAACTGACCATCAGCCCGGTGGCCGCCGAGCCCGGCGCAGACCCGGACATCTGCACCCGCGACATCACCTATCAGGGAGTGCTCACCCGCTGGACCTTCGACCCCTGCGTCCCGGCCGGGCAGCCGCTGCCCGCCGACGTGATCCAGGCATTGGAGCAGGACGTGCGGGACGCGCGCGGTTGCCCGTCGGCGACTCCGAGCGCGACGGCTTCCTCGGCACAGCCGACCCGGGCCGGAGAGCCGACAGTGGCCAGAGATGCGCAGCCCGCCGGGACATATCCGGGCGTTGCCACCGGCAGCCCGACCGCCTCGGCCAGCAGCAGTCCGAGCACCAGTCCCTCGCCGTGCGCCAGTTCGTCACCCGGCCCGAGCGGCAGCCCCAGCGGATCACCCTCCGGCAGCCCCAGTGGATCACCGTCCGGTAGCCCGAGCGGTTCCCCGTCCGGCTCCCCCAGCGGATCACCCTCCGGCAGCCCCAGCGGATCCCCGACCGGATCACCCTCCGGCTCCCCCAGCGGCTCCCCGACCGGCAGCCCCAGCGGATCACCCTCCGGCAGCCCCAGCAGCTCCCCGACCGGATCACCCTCCGGCTCCCCCAGCGGCTCCCCGACCGGCAGCCCCAGCGGATCACCCTCCGGCAGCCCCAGCAGCTCCCCGACCGGCGGCCCGAGTCACTCACCCACCACGCCGCCGCCCACTCCGACCTACCCGCCGCCTCCGCCGCCCAGCCCGACGACCGCCCCGCCGTGCCCGGGCAACGCCACCGACGCGAAGCTGACCGAGGCGCGCAAGGACCGCTACTGCCCGCCGAACCGCAACCCGGCTCAGCCGGTCGTACTGGTGGCCACCGGCGACTCGGTCACCTCCGCCCATCTGCAGCTCTTCAACGCCTACCCGATGGGCGCCTGCGCGGGTAACACCAAGGCCGACTTCCGCGGCCTGCCCGGCAACGACATGCTGTTCAGCTACGCCGGCAAGTACGCCGTCAACCGCAACCAGCGGGTCGTGGAGTACTACAACTTCGCCCGTACCGGCTACGGCACGCAGCAGATCCTCGGCGCGCCCTTCGGATACCTGGACGCCTGCAAAAACCCCTGGGCCCGGAACTGGCCACCGGTCGAGCTGGCCACCCGGGCCATCAAGCAGGCCAAGGCGGATCGGAAGGCCGCCTACTTCGTCAGCACCGGCGGGGTGAACAACACCGCGTGGACGGATCTGCTCACGGCCCTGGCCAAGTGCGGGCTGATGGACCACTACCGGTTCCTGATGCAGACGTTCTTCGCCGACCACGATCTGCCCCTGCAGGCGCAGATGGACTGGTTCGACCTAGCGGGCAACAACATCGCGAAATCGAAGATCATCGCCGGGGGCGCGTGCCACGGCAAGGTCGTCGGCGACGTCACCGGGATCCAGTACATCCACCATCGGATCGACGTCCCCGTCTGGGACGGTCCGGCCCTCTACCACCAGATCAAGACCGACGTCGAGGACATCGTCGACGACGTGCTCGACGCCGGCGCCGACAAGGTGGTGTGGATGGGCTACTACGACATCAGCCCGGCCCGGTTCGACGTCGGCCGGCTCGCCGAGCAGTACCGGGTGAACCTGGCCCAGAAATTGAACGGCTGGCTGCCGGGGCAGATCCCCTCCCAGGAACGGGACCTGATCGACGACCCGGGCTGGAAGGCGACGGTCGCCGACTGGACGAACGAACTCAACCTGGTGATCCGCGCCGGACTGCCGGCGAACCACCCGAAGGTGCGATTCGCTCCGCCCCCGGCGCTCGGGGTAGCCGACCTGCAGAAGACGGCCTTCGGCGGCTCTCCCCACCCCAACGAATCGGGCCACAACAAGCTGGCCGGGGCGTTGGACGCGACCTTCAACTGACCGGCACCCGACCCGGTTCTCCCGGGCCGGTCACCGCCGCACGACGCGGTTTGCCTCGCCCCGCCGGATTCCTCCGGCGGGGCGAGGTGGCCGCGGCGCCGCCCGGTCCAGGTCGGCCGCCGGTCCGGGACGCCGGGCTCAGGCGTCGCGCCGGAGCAGCCGGATCAGGGCGGCGCCGACGAGGGCGAGCAGCCAGCCGGCGAACACGGCCCCGCCGGCTCCCGGGGAGAGCAGGTCCGGGTCGCCGCCGAGGCTCATGAACGCCTGCCCGGCGTTCGACGGCAGGTACGGGAAGATCGCCTCCGACCAGCTCTCCGGCAGCAGCGACACCACCCCGGGCACGACCAGCAGCAGTGCGACCACGCTGGTCAGCGCACCGGCGGTGGTACGGAGCAGCGAGCCCAGCGCCGCACCGAGCACGCCGGTCCCAGCGAGGTACGCGGCGGTGCCCAGCACCGCGCGCAGCACCCCGTCGTCGCCGAGGGCGATGGCCTTCTCCCCCAGGACCGCCTGTCCGCCGAGGAAGGTGAGCAGCACCGTGGGCAGCAGCACGGCGAGCGACACGCCGCTCAGGACGGCCACCTTGGCGGTGAGCACCGGCCAGCGCCGGGGCACCGCGGCGAGAGAGGTACGGATCATGCCGGTGGCGTACTCCCCGGCGGTCAGCAGCACGCCGAGCGTGGCGATCAGCAGTTGGGCGAGGTTGACGCCGCCGAGGCTGGCGCCGAGCGGGTCGAGCGACGAGGGGCCGCCGGGTGGCGCCGGGGTGCCCGGTTCGATGGTGGCGTCGGCCAGGAACGCCGAGAAGCCGAGCCCGAGGGCGGCGAACACCACGACGGTGGCGGCGAGCATGATCAGCGAGGAGCGCAGCGAGCGGAACTTGATCCACTCCGCGCGGACCACGCGCGGGCCGGTGATCCGGGCGTCGGCCGGGACGGCGGTGGGCGCGTTGGTGGTGGTCATCGGGTCTCTCCTGCGGTGGCGCCGGCGTACTCGACGGCGTCGCGGGTCATGGTCATGAAGGCCTCCTCCAGGGACGCCCCGGGTGCGGTCAGCTCGTGCAGGGTCAGGCCCGCCGCGGCGGCCCGGTCACCGATCACCTCGCGGCGCAGCCCGCTGACCTCCAGCAGGCCCGGTTCGGCGACGGTGATGGTGACGTCCGGTCCGGCCAGCAGGTCGCGCAGCGCGGCGGCCTGGGGCGAGCGCACCCGTACCGTGGTGCGGGACGCCCGGCGGGTGAACTCGGCGAGGGACACGTCGGCGAGCAACCGGCCCCGGCCGACCACGATCAGGTGGTCGGCGGTCTGCGCCATCTCACTCATCAGGTGCGAGGAGACGAACACCGTGCGGCCCTCGGCGGCGAGGCCCCGCAGCAGGCCGCGGATCCAGCGGATGCCGTCCGGGTCCAGGCCGTTGACCGGCTCGTCGAGCATCACCACGGCGGGGTCACCGAGCAGCGCGGCGGCGATGCCGAGCCGCTGACCCATGCCCAGGGAGAACCCGCCGGCCCGCTTGCCGGCCACCTCCCGCAGCCCGACCAGGTCGACCACCTCGTCGACCCGGCGCCGGCCGATGTCGTGGGTGGCGCCCAGGGCGAGCAGGTGGTCGCGGGCGGAGCGGCCGGTGTGCACCGCCTTCGCCTCCAGCAGGGCGCCGATCTGGCGCAGCGGGTTCCGGTGGTCGGCGTACCGGCGGCCGTTGACCCGCACG
Source organism: Micromonospora sp. WMMB482 (assembly GCF_019038635.1). NCBI lineage: Bacteria > Bacillati > Actinomycetota > Actinomycetes > Micromonosporales > Micromonosporaceae > Micromonospora > Micromonospora sp. WMMB482. Next base: position 6,468,821 of record NZ_JAHOPD010000020.1, read on the forward strand.
TCACCCCCCGTCGGTGCGTCCAGGCCGAGGATCATGCGCATGGTGGTGGACTTGCCGGCGCCGTTGGGACCGAGGAATCCGGTCACCACGCCCGGCGCGACGGTGAAGGTCAGGGAGTCGACGGCGAGCCGGTCGCCGTAGCGCTTGCTGAGGTCGCGGGCTTCGATCATGTGCTCAACCCTGGCGCGCGTACCCCGGCAGCCGCGTCGGCCCGGCGCGGACACCTGCGCGTACCGCGGTCGCGGTATCCGGGCGGCCCGACTACCGCGCCGGCGGGTCGGCCCGGACCAGCCCGCTCTGGTACGCGAGCACCACGAGCTGGGCCCGGTCCCGGGCTCCGAGCTTGGCCATCGCCCGGTTGACGTGGGTCTTCGCGGTCAGCGGGGACACCACCAGCCGCTGCGCGATCTGGTCGTTGCTCAACCCGGCGGCGACCAGCGCCACCACCTCGCGTTCCCGTTCCGTGAGCACCCGCAGCCGTTCCGGGGTGGCCCGGGGCTCGGGGTCGGGCTGGGCCAGGAACCGGGCGATCAGCCCGCGCGTGGCCTTCGGCGACAGCAGCGCCTCCCCGGCGGCGACGGTCCGGATCGCGTCGAGCAGCTCGACCGGCTCCACGCCCTTGCCGAGGAAGCCGCTGGCGCCGGCGCGCAGCGCCTCGAAGACGTACTCGTCGACCTCGAACGTGGTCAGGATGAGCACCCGCACGCCGGCCAGGTCCTCGTCGGCGGTGATCTGCCGGGTGGCGGCCAGGCCGTCGAGGTCGGGCATCCGGATGTCCATCAGCACCACGTCGGCCCGGGTGGCCCGGGCCTGGACGACCGCCTCCCGGCCGGTGCCCGCCTCGCCCACCACGGACAGGTCCGGCGCCGAGTCGATCAGGGCGCGGAAGCCGGCGCGGATGAGCGTCTGGTCGTCGGCGAGCAGGACCCGGAGGGTCACGTCACCTCCTGCGGGATCGGGGCGGGCAGCTCCGCGCGGACCACGAAGCCGCCCTCCGGACGGGGACCGGCATGGAACGCGCCGCCGGCCGCCTCGGCTCGTTCCCGCATCCCGAGCAGGCCGAGACCGGCTCCGGAGTCACCCGGGCCGGCCGGCCCCGGACCGTCGTCGCGGACCTCCACGAAGACCGCGGTGTCGGTGTAGCGCACCTCGACCGTGACGGTGGCGTCGGGCGCGTGCCGGTGCGCGTTGGTCAGCGACTCCTGGACGATCCGGTAGGCGGCCACGTCCACCGCGCCGGGCAGCGGGCGGGGCCGCCCGGTCAGGCTCCACCGGACCGGCTGGCCGGCGGCGAAACCGTCGACGAGGGCGTCGAGCCGGCCCAGTCCGGGCGCCGGCTCGGTCGGGGCCTCGGGCTCGCCCCGGCGCAGCAGGCCGAGTAGGACGGCCAGTTCGTCCAGCACGGTCCGGGCGGCGGACCGGACGTGCCCGAGGGCCTCCTCGGCCGCGTCCGGCTGGTCACGCAGCAGGTGCCCGGCCACGCCGGCCTGCACGTTGATCAGGGCGATGTGGTGCGCCACCACGTCGTGCAGCTCCCGGGCGATGCGCAGCCGCTCCTCGGCCACCCGCCGGCGGGCCTCCTCCTCCCGGGTCCGCTCGGCCCGCCGCGCCCGTTCCTCCAGCACGGCCACGTACGCCCGCCGGCTGCGTACCGCGTCACCCGCGGCCACCGCGATGCCGAACCAGAGCAGGAGGACCACGACCGCCGGGTCCAGCCAGCCCACACCCAACGCGACGACCGCCGATCCGCCGAGGATCAGACCGCTCGCCGCGCCGGCCGCCGCGGCGGTCCGGCGGTCGGTGCGGGTGGCCACGGTGTAGGCGGCCACCGCCACGGTCAGCACGAACGGCCCACGTGCCTGCTGGGCGAGCAGCGAGGTGGCCGCCGCGCCGGTCACCAGGACGAGGACCGGTAGCGGACGACGGCGCCGGAGCACCAGCGCGGCGCAGCCGGCCAGCGCGAGCAGCACCGCACCGGCGGTCAACGGATCCCGGGGCGGCCCTCCGGGCGGGTTGACCGGGAGCAGGCTGACCGTGAAGAGCGCCGCGGCCAGCACCGCGTCGGCCACGGTCGGATGCTCCCGGGCCGCCCGACGCCACCGGGCGAGGCGTCCCATGCCGTCACCGTACGCCACGGGGCGCCGCGCTGGGCCGGCGCGGGGCACCGGGCCGGCGCGGGGCACCGAGGCGAGATCGAGCACCCCCCTTTTCGCTACGGTCCCGTAGCGTTACGGTGATGGCATGCGACCTTCTTCCCGTCCCCCGGTACAGCGGGTACGCCCGCCCAAGGCCCCGTACCGGCTGGTCAACCGGGTCATGCGCTGGCTGCTGGCGACACCCGCCCGCTCCGGACGGGTGGGCCGGCACCTGATGCTGCTGCACGTGTCCGGCCGGCGGACCGGACGGGAGCTGGTCTTCCCGGTCGCCTACCGGCACGGTGCGGACGGCCGGCTGCTGGTGCTGACCAACTCCGGGTGGCGGGTCAACCTGCGCGGCCGGCCCGACGTCGAGGTGACGTTGCAGGGCCAGCTCCGCCCGGCCCGGGCGGAGCTGGTCGAGGACCCCGACCGGGTGGCCGTCGTCTACCGGGCGTTGATCGAGGCGGTCGGTCACCGGCGGGCCGGCCGGCGGATGGGCATCCGGATCAACGTGCCGCGCACTCCCACCCACGGCGAACTCGCCGACGCCGCCCGGCGGGACGGTCTGGCGCTGGTCCACCTGGACGTACCGGAGGTGCGACCGTGACCGGGCCGGCCCTCGTCACCGGCGCCACCGGCAACGTCGGCGGTGCCGTCGCCCGCTCCCTGCGCACGGCCGGCGTCGCGCTGCGGGTGGCCGGCACGGACGTCGGCGAGCTGCAGGAGCGGTTCCCCGGCATCCCGGCGGCGCGCCTGGACTTCGGCGACGCGCGCACGTTCGACGCCGCGCTGGACGGCGTGGCCACGCTGTTCCTGCTCCGCCCGCCGCAGATCGCCCGGGTCGGCCCCACGCTGAACGCGCTGGTCGACCGCGCCGCGCGGCGCGGCGTCCGGCACGTGGTGTTCGCCTCGGTCACCGGGGCGGACCGCAACCCTGTGGTGCCCCACCACCGGGTCGAGCGGCACCTGCGCGCCAGCGGACTGCCCCACACCATCCTGCGACCCGGCTTCTTCGCACAGAACCTGGCCGACGCGTACCGGCGGGACATCCGCGAGGATCATCGGATCTACCTGCCCGCCGGCTCGGGCCGGGTGGCCTTCGTCGACACCCGGGACATCGGTGACGTGGCCGCGGCCGTGCTCGCCGACCCGGCCGCGCACCGGGGCGCCGCCTACACGCTGACCGGGCCGCGGGCACTCGACTTCGCGGAGGTGGCGGCGTTACTCACGGAGACGCTCGGCCGGCCCGTCCGCTACCAGGCCGCCACCGTCGGCGGCTATCTGCGGCACCTGCACCGGCGGCGGGTTCCGGTGACCCAGGCGGTGGTGCAGACGGTCCTGCACACCGGCCTGCGCCGGGGCCAGGCGGATCGGGTCGACCCCACCCTGCCGGTCCTGCTCGGCCGCCCGGCCCGGACGCTACGGGACTACGTGACCGAGCACGTCGACCGGTGGCGGTGGACGGACGGGCCGACCCCGCCGAAGATGGGGGGATGAGCCCGCCCACCGACCCGCGGGTCCGGCGTACCCGCGCCCTCGTGATCGACACGGTGCTGGCTCTGCTCGCCGAGCGTGGCGTCGCCGGCACCACAGTCGAGGCGGTGGCGGAGCGCTCGGGCGTGGCGAAGACGACCATCTACCGGCACTGGGACGGCCAGGCGGCACTGGTGCTCGACGCCTTCGCCGGCGTCCGGAGCCCACCTGCGGACCCGGACACCGGCACCCTGCGCGGCGACCTCCTCGCCCTGGTGACCGGGTTGGCCGCCGCGGTCTCCCGCGGGCCGGCCGCCGGGCTGTGGTTCGCGCTGGTCGACGCCGCCGAACGCGACCCGCGTCTGCGCGAGCTGCACCACCGGGAGGCCGAGACCCGGCACGGCGTGATCCTGCGGATCGTGGAACGCGCCGTCGCGCGCGGCGAGCTCCCCCGCGGGACGGATCCCGCGGAGGTGCTCGACCTTCTCGCCGGCCCGGTCTTCTACCGCCGCGCGACCCGCGGCGACGTCGACAGGCGCTTCGCGGAACGGCTGGTCGACCGCGTTCTCGGCGCCTACACGCGCTGAGCCCGCGCCTCAGGGATTGCACGCCGGGCACGACACGGGATCGGCGGCCCCGCCCACGGGGCGGCGCGAGCGGTACGGGCACCGGGCGCCTCCCGAGATCAGCAGCGCGCCCGGAATTGACTTTCCGTGTCCGAGCGGCCGCCCGGTCCGACCGCGTCGATCAGGCCGGCCAGCAACGCCACCCGGGGCACCACCGAGTCGAGGTCGAGCCACTCCCCCGGACTGTGGTCGGCACCGCCGATCGGGCCGAGCCCGTCGAGGACGGCCGCACCGGCCTCGGCCAGTAGGTTCGCGTCCGCGCAGCCGCCGGTCGCGGTGTGCGAGACCGGTACGCCGAGCCCCGCGCCCACCTTCGCCGCCAGCTCGGCCAGCCGGCGCCCGGCCGGCCCCGGCTCCCACGGCGGGGTGGGCGCGTGCACGGTCAGCTCGGCGTGCACCCCGGACACCACCGGCTCGGCGACCAGCCGGCGGATCTCGGCCAGCGCCGCCTCGTACTCGCCGGTGCGCCAGGCACGCAGGTCGACGAGCATCCGGGCCCGGTCGGCGACCACATTGGGCCGTCCTCCCGCCTCCAGCGCGCCCACGTTCACCGTCACTCCGGGCCACCGGCCGTTGAGCTGGTCCAGCGCGACGGTCAGCCGGGCGGCGGCGAGCAGCGCGTTGGCGCCCCGCTCCGGCTCGATGCCGGCGTGCGCGGCCCGGCCACGCAGCGTCACCGCGAGGTCGGCGACACCCTTACGGGCCGACACCAGGTCGCCGTTGTCGCGGGCGCACTCCAGGCAGAGCGCCACGTCGGCCTCCGCCCCGAGGGTACGCAGCAGCGGACGGCTGCCGACCGAGCCGATCTCCTCGTCCGGTGTGCAGACCAGCACCAGTTCGCCGTACCGGTGCCGGTCCAGCGCGGTGAGCACCTCGACGGCGGCCAGCCCGGCGAGCACGCCGCCCTTGTCGTCGCTGACGCCCGGACCGTACGCCCGGCCGTCCTGCACGCGGAACGGGCGGGCGGCGGCCGTGCCGGGCGGGAAGACGGTGTCCAGGTGACCGGCGAGCAGGACCCGCCGGGTGCCGGCGCCGCGGCGGCGGGCGATCAGCACGTCCCCGAGCGGCCCGCCGGCGGGGTCGGTGACCGGCACCCGCTCGACGGCCAGCCCGGCGCCGAGACACCAGCCCTGCACCATGTCGCCGACCTCGCGCAGCCCGTCGACCTGGCCGGAGCCGGAGTCGACGGCGACCAGCCGGGCGAGCCGGTCGTGGTACGCGGACAGCCGGTCACCGGCCGCGCGGAGCAGCGGGTCCATCAGAGCACCTTGTCGAGGAAGGCGCGGGTGCGCTCGTGACGGGGGCGGCCGAGCACCTCGTCCGGTGGGCCGGCCTCGACCACCACGCCGTCGTCGAGGAACGCGACCTGGTCGGCGACCTCGCGGGCGAAGCCCATCTCGTGGGTCACCACGACCATGGTCATGCCGTCGGCGGCGAGGCCCTTCATCACGTCCAGCACCTCGCCGACCAGCTCCGGGTCGAGCGCCGAGGTGGGCTCGTCGAAGAGCATCAGCTTCGGGCGCATGGCCATCGCCCGGGCGATGGCCACCCGCTGCTGCTGCCCGCCGGAGAGCTGGCTCGGGTAGTGGTGGGCGCGGTCGGCCAGCCCGACCCGGTCGAGCAGGCGCAGCGCCTGCTCGCGGGCCCGCTCGCGCGGGGTCCGCAGCACGCGCACCGGCGCCTCGGTCACGTTGCCGAGCGCGGTGAGGTGCGGAAAGAGATTGAACCGCTGGAACACCATGCCGATGTCGCGGCGGCGAACGGCCACCTCGCGGGCCTTCAGCTCGTACAGCCGGTCGCCCTGGCGGCGGTAGCCGACCAGTTCGCCGTCGACCGAGAGCTGCCCGCCGTCGATGCGTTCCAGGTGGTTGACGCAGCGCAGGAACGTGGACTTGCCGGAGCCCGACGGACCGAGCAGGCAGGCCACCTCGCCGGGGGCCACGGTCAGGTCGATGCCCTTGAGCACCTCGACCGGGCCGAACCGCTTGGTGACGCCCTCGGCACTGACCATCGCCGTCATCGCACGCCTCCCCGGGCGAAGCCGCGGCCGAACCGGCGCTCGACCAGCCACTGGCCGGCGGAGAGGAGGCTGACCAGGGCGAGATACCAGATCGCCGCCACCACGAGCAGCGGGATCACCTTGTAGTTGTTCTGGTAGACGCTCTGCACGGCGGTCATCAGGTCCCGCCCGGCGATGATCGACACCAGCGCGGTGGACTTGAGCATGGTGATGGTCTCGTTGCCCATCGGCGGGATGATCACGCGCATGGCCTGGGGCAGCACCACCCGGCGCAGGGTGAGCGTGGGGCCCATGCCGAGGGCGGCGGCGGCCTCGGTCTGGCCGTCGTCGACGGCCAGGATGCCGCCGCGGATCACCTCGGCGGCGTACGCCATCTCGTTGAGCGACAGCGCGAGCACGGCGGCGACGGTGCCGGTGACCACCACGCTGGTGGGCCGGTCGAACAGGACGGTGCCGGTGAACGGCACGCTCAGGGTGATCCGGGGGAACAACGCGCCGAGGAAGCCGAAGAAGATGATCTGCACCAGCAGCGGAGTGCCGCGGAAGACCCAGATGAACGTCCAGGACACGCCGCGCAGCACCGGGTTGTCCGACAGCCGCAGCACGGCGAGCAGGATGCCGCCGGCGGTGCCGAGGACCATGGCGAGCACTGTGAGCCAGAGCGTGGTGAGCACGCCGTCGAGCACGTAGTCCTGGAACAGGTAGTGGGCGACGGTGGCCGGTTCGAGGTTGGGGCTGGTCAGCAGCGCCCGCAGGAACAGCGCGGCCAGCCCGGCCACGACCAGCGCGGTCAGCCAGCGGCCGTAGTGGCGGACGGGGACGACCCGCGCCGCCGGGGTGTCGGTGGTGGTCATCGTGACAGTGCCTCCGGCAAGGGGGGTGCGGCGGTCGCCGGACGCCTCCGGGCCCGCCCTCACGGAATGGGAGGACGCCCGGCGACCGCGGTTCGGGGGGCGGTGGTCCGCCGGGTCAGTCGATGGCCTGGTCGATGGTGGCCTTCTCGACGGCGATCGGGGTCTGCTTCCAGCGGGCCAGGATCTTGCCGTAGGTGCCGTCGTCGATGAGCGACTGCACCGCGGCCCGGTACGCCTCGGCCAGCTCCTTCTGGGCCTTGAGGAAACCGAAGCCGTTCGGGCTGGCCAGCCAGCCGTTGGGCGAGGACGGGTCGGCGACCAGCTCGGCCTTGCCGGCGAGCTCGCCCACGGTGTCCACCAGGTTCACCCGGGTGGCGGCGACCACCTGCACGTTGCCGGCGATCAGCGCCTGCACCGCCTGCGGGTTCTCCGGGTACTCCTTGACCTGCAACGGCCGGCCGGCGCAGCTCTGGGTGGCGTACGCGGCCAGGTTCTTCGCCTGGTTGCTGGCCTTCTGCACGGCCACGGTGCGGCCGCAGAGGTCGGCCACCGTCTTGACGCCGAGCGGGTTGCCGGCGGCGACCAGGAAGCCGGTGCCGGAGGCGGAGTAGTCGACGAACGTGGCGACCTGCTGGCGCTCCTTCTTGTCGGTGATGCCGCCGGCGATGGCGTCGTACTTCGCGGCCTGGAGGCCGGGCACCAGGCCGTCGAACGGCTGCTGGGTGAAGGTGGCCTTCAGGCCGAGCCGGGCCGAGGCGGCCTGGAACAGGTCGTGGTCGAGGCCGACGAACTCGTCCGTGCGGCCCTCCACCTTGAAGTCGATGAACGGCTGGTAGGGGGCGTTGGTGGCGACCGTGACGGTGCCACGGCCGCGCACGTCGGCCGGAACCTTGCCGGCGAGGGCCTTGTCGGTCTCGACGGCGCCGACGCCGTCGATGGTGACCGAGACGGGCGTGATCTCGTCGGTGGAGCCACCGGCCGAGGAGGTGCCGCAGGCGGCGGTGGCGGCGAGCAACGCCGTGGTCGCGGCGAGCAGAGCGAGGGAACGGATGCGCATGGGGAGTCCTTCCGGGGGCCGGAACAGCCAGCCCCCGGACTGTAACCCACGTTACGATCTCGGTGGGGTTACAGTTTTCTGTAACGTACGTTTCAGCGTACGCCGAACGCCTGCTGCGCTCCCTCCATCGCCTTGAGCCGAGCGCCGGCCGTCGGGCCGAGCCGGTCGATCAGTGCCGCCACCAGCGTCTCCACCAGCGCCAACGTCGGCACGAAGCTGTCGTACGGCGACGGCGAGTCGACCCGGGCGGGCAGCACCACCTCGGCCAGGCCGGCCACCGGCGAGAGCCACCGGTCGGTGAACAGCACCACCCGGGCACCCCGGCCGGTCACCTCCCGGGCCAGGGCCAGGGTCGGCTCCTCGTACCGGCGGAAGTCGAAGAGCACCACCAGGTCCCGCCTGCCGACGTCCACCAGCATGTCGGCCCGCTCCACCGGGCCGGCGGGCAGCAGCCGGCTGTTGCCGCGCACCTGCATCAGGTGCAGCACCAGGTAGTTGGCGAACAACGCGGAGAACCGGCCGCCGGCCGCGGTGATCCGGTACTGCTGGTCGGCGAGGAGGCGCACGGCCACGTCCAGCTCACCCTGCGGAAGGTCGGCCAGCGTGCCGGCCACCGCCTCGGGCAGCGCCGCGGCGGCCCGGGACAGCGCCCCGTGGGGCGGCGCCCCGCTGCGTTCGGTCGCCCGGTACGCGGTCAGCGGCGAGGTCTCCCGCTCGGCCAGTTCGTCGCGCAGCGCCCGCTGGAACTCCGGGTAGCCGCCGAAGCCGAGCCGGGACAGGAAGCGCAGCACCGTCGGGGCGCTCACGTCGGCCCGCTCGGCCAGCGCCGCGACAGTGCCCAGGCCGGCGGACGGATAGGACGCGAGCAGGGCGCGGGCCACCCGGCGCTCGGCCGGGCTGCACTCACCGAGCCGCTGGCGGATCAGCGCCGCGACCCCCACGGCGTGGGTCTCGTCGGCAGGTACGGGGTTCGCCACGAGCAGAGCGTAGCGGCCCGCCGCCGCGCTCCCCCGCGACGGCGGATCCGCGGGCGGGCGTCGCCGCCCGCCCGCGGACCCTTCGGGGGTGCCGGGTCAGGACTTCGCGACCGTGCAGGAGTAGTCGGCCGTGCCGGAGCCGGCGTACGCCTCCAGGTCCAGGTAGTAGGTGCCGGTGCCGGACGAGGTCCGGGTCAGCGTGACCGACTCGTCCGCACCGGCGCCGTCGTTCACCGATCGGGTCAGCGTGCTCCCGCTCGCGCTGAGCAGATAGAGGTCGGCGTCGTACGCCGACGGCACGGCGCAGTTCACGGTCAGCGTCTGTCCACTGCCGATGGTCAGGGAGAAGTAGTCCCGGTCCGACGAGCTCTTCATGTCCCCGGTGACGGTGGCCGGGAAGGTCAGCCCGGAGATGCCGTTAGCGGCGGTGCGGCTGTCGTTCGGCTCCACCTCGGCGAAGGCGGACCCGCCGGACGGCGGCGGGGTGGTCGAGCAGTCGGTGACCGGCGTGCCGCTGTAGAGGTTGGCGTCCGGCACGCCGGCGCGCACGCTGCGCAGGTAGTAGCCGCAGGTGGGCCGGTTGGCGAAGTCGTAGCTCTGGCCGTTGGTCAGCTTCCAGATCTTGAAGTTGGTGTAGGTCAGCGGCTGCCGGGCGACGGCCACCTCGGGCTGGTGGTCGCCGAGCACCACGTACGCGCTGGGACCACTGAGCGTGGCCCGGCCGGCGCGGTCGACGAACAGCGAGGCTCCCTCCTCGACCCCGACACCCCACGCCTTGCCGCCGGGTGCCAGCCCGTCGGCGACCGCGCGGGCCACGAACGCCATGGTCCGTCCCATCCGGTCCCGGGTGACGAAGTGCGAGTCGTTGATCGTGCCGGCGTAGTTCGGCCAGCGGAACATGCCGGTGGTGAACGTCAACGACCGGTCGTACGGGTTCGCCAGCGCGCCCGAGGAGGTGGCGCTGGCCGTGCACGCGTCGTAGACGATGTCGCTGTTGACGTGGTGGCCGGCGCTGCCGCCGCCGACGCCGCCGCCCTTGGCCACCACCGACTCGACCGACGCCTCCAGGGCGGTGCCCTTCCAGGCCACGTACCGGCACTGGTCACCACCGGCGAAGTAGACGAACTCGGCGTTGCGGACATCGGTGTTGACCTGGCTGTTGTTGCCGTCCGCCGCGGCGGTGAGGGTGAGCGTGGTGCAGGAGTTCACGCCGGCCAGCGGCCTGATGACGTCGCACTCCGGGGTGCCGGAGCCGGAGCCGGCGATGACCACCACGTCGATCGCGCCGGACCCGCCGCGGATCGCGTCGACGGCCTTGGTCATCGTGGCGGTGACGATGCCGCCGGAGCCGTTCATGGTGTACGCCGGGCCGGACCAGGTGGCCCGGCTGGCGTCGGTGGCGCTGCCCTGGCGTACCCGGGTGACCTGGGCGTGGGCGGCGGTCACGCCGAGCGGGGCGACGGTCAGCAGTGCCGCGGCGGCCGCCGTCACGGCGAGCCGGCGAGGGTTGCGGGAAGGGGACATGGGCACCTCCGAGGGGCCACGAAGCAATGAAACAAACGTTACATCCACTAAGGTCACTGCTCAATACGTAACTTCTGTTACGGCTTCGTGACGGCGGCGCCGGACCCCCGGCCCGGCGCCGCCGCACCCACGTCAGACCGCTCGGATGCCGATCACCACGCCGGTGAACGTGGTCGCCGTCGCACCCCGGTACGCCGCGAACCCGGCCCCCCGGGTCAGCCGGGCCGCCCACTGCGGATCCTTCTCGTACGACGTGCCGCCCACCGCCACGCAGCCGGTGCGAGCGGCGAGCCCCTCCTCGACCAGGCCGACCATCGCGTAGTCGTAGAAGACGTCCTCGGACGGCGTCGCCGTGCACGGTCCCGCCGCCGGCCGCACGCGCGGCTTGCCGGCGGCGGGCACCACGGTCCAGCGTGGCGCGAGGTACGTGTCACCGGCGGTGAGCCGGCTCCACCGCACGCCCTCGACACCCCACACCCCGCCGTGGCCGGTCACCCGCGCCCGGCGCAGGTCCAGCACGCTGACGCCGCGCTGCCCGAGCACCCGCAGCGAGGTACGGCGACCACCCACGCCGGTCACCTCCAGCGCGGTGTTCTCGTCCAGCCCGAAGACCCGGGCGTGCCGGGTGTCCGAGGCGAGCCGGATCGAGCGCGCCTCCCGCCCACGACGGGAGAAGTGGGTGTCGACAAGCCCCGCGGTGAAGAACCCGAACCCGCCCCGGGGCAGATAGCCGAGCACGGCCGGGTCGTCGAAGTAGCCCGGCTTCGCACCGTCCCGCAGCCCGGGCTCGGTCGAACCACCGGTGATCATGTCGCGGCCGGCCATGATCTGCGCGCCGGCGCTGGTGCCGGCGACCACCGCGCCGCCGCGCAGCTTGCGCCGCACGGCGGCGAGCGCCGCGCTGTCCCGCTGCGCCTTGCCGCGGGTCATCGTGGTGACGTAGCGGTACTGGTCGCCGCCGCCGAAGAAGAAACCGGTCAGCGACTCGATCTGCCGGACCACCGCCGGGTCGTCGGCGGCGCCCGGGTGGTCGAGGTCGATCGGGATCCACTGGGCGTCGGCCGCCCCGTAGGACCGGAACAGGCCGGCGTAGTAGTCGCCGTTGCAGACGCTGTTGTTGCAGTCCGGGGTGCCGGCGTCCGGATCCTCGGCCGGCACCGGCGCGGCGGCGGTGACGATGCCGATCCGGGCCCGGCCGGGGCCGCCGGCCAGCCGCACGATGTCCTCGTAGATCTCCCGGTTGTCGTCGGCGAGCGCGCCGCCGACGAGCACCAGGCTGCCACCGGTGCGGTGGTGCGACGCCGAGGCCGGGACCGCGCCGACCGGCACGCTGAGCGCGACGACGGTACAGGCACCGACCCCGAAGGTCAGCAGGCGGTTCAAGGGCATGATTGCTCCTCACGGATCGTGAGGGCGAGCCGGGACCGAGCGTACGGCAGCCGGCCGGGCCGGACAACGGGCCGCGGGGCGGGTTGCGCGCGTACCGGGCTTCGCGAACCGACGCCGCCGGGGCCGGCGGATCACGTACCGTGACCGATGGACCCCGGTCGCCGTCGCCGGGCGGCCAGAGGAGGAATCCGTGCCAGGTCCGGTGACACCGCCCGAGGACGGAAGCTGCCTGAACCGCCGCGTGATCGAGGACGACCTGGACGGCGGCCACGCGGCGATCCGGGCCGACATCCCGCCGCCGGGCGGGCACTGGCAAGGCAACCACGGCGAGCAGTGAGAAGGGAGCAGCGACCGCGGCAGGCCGGAGCGGATTCGTCCGCCGGCTCCGAACCGGAGGTCGCCGAGGCGTTCAGCCGCCTGGTGGAGGAGGGAACCACCCGGCTGACCCGCCCCTGGCCGGCGCTGGTCGTCACCGGGCTGCTCGGCGGGGTCGACGTGGGCACCGGCGTGCTGGCCTATCTGCTGGTGCTGGAGGCGACCGGGCAGATCCTGCTCGCCGGGCTCGCCTTCGGCATCGGCTTCGTGGCGCTCCTGCTCGCCCGCAGCGAGCTGTTCACCGAGAACTTCCTGGTGCCGGTGACCGCCGTGGCCGCCGGACGCACAGGCGTGCGCTCGCTGCTCCGGCTGTGGGGCGTCACGCTGGTCGGCAATCTGGTCGGTGGCTGGCTGGTGGCCTGGCTCATCATCCGCGGCCTGCCCCGGCTACGACCCGTCGCCGTCGAGACCGGCACGCACTACGCCGCGCTCGGCGTCAATCTCCGTTCGTTCGTCCTGGCCGTGCTCGCCGGTCTGGTGATCACGCTGATGACCAGGATGCAGCACGCCACCGAGAGTCTCGGCGTGCGCCTCGTGCCGTCCCTGCTGTTCGGCGCGTTGCTCACCGGCGGGCAGCTCTTCCACAGCGTCCTCGACTCGATCATGATGTTCGCCGCGCTCATCGCCGGGCCGGCGCCGTTCGGCTACCTCGCCTGGCTCGGCGCTCTCTGCTGGTCGGTGCTCGGCAACCTCGTCGGCGGCGTCGGCCTCGTCACCGTCCTCCGGCTCGCCCGGGTGCCGCGCGAGCTCGCCAACGAGCGGTCCCGGCAGCGGTGAGCGGTCAACAGCGGCTCCGGGGCCGGCGTGACGGCCGGGCAGTCAGGCGGGCATTAAGCGTGCGCCAAGTGCCGTGCCGCATCGTCGAGCCCCACCACGAGCGGCCGCTGCGGGCGGCAGGGGAGACGAGATGGACACCAGAACCGCACACACCACGCCGGACACGACCGGCCTCCAGGTCAACCATCGCACCATGCGGGCCGACACCCGGCGCCTGGCCGAGTTGCTGGCCCGGGTCGCCACCGGGCAGATCGCGTACGACCGGCGCCGGGCGATCGCGCTCCGGACTTACCTGCGGTTGCTCTGCGACGGCATCCATCACCACCACCGGATGGAGGACGAGGTGCTCTGGCCCGTGCTCGAACGCTCGGCCGGGGCCGAGGTGGATCTCCGAGAGCTCACCGAGGACCACGTGGCGCTGGACCCGGTACTGGACGAGATCCGGGCCGCCGCGCACGATCTCGTCGGGGCGTTCTCCTCCGCCGACGTGCCGGCGACCCGGCAGGTCGCCGCACGGCTCGCCGACGTCCTCGCCCGGCTGCGGGACCTCCTCGACGAACACATCGAGGAGGAGGAGCGGTTGCTCTTCCCGGTGATCCGGCGCTACGTCAGCGTCGCCGACTGGAACACCGTCGAGGCGGCGGTGCGCAAGGGCGGGGCGCTGCGCTTCGAGCTTCCCCGGATGGAACGGTACGCCCGGCCCGAGGAGCTGGCGGAGCTCAAGGCCGTCGCGGGTCCGGTGCTGCGGATCATGCTGGCCGTGCTGCGACCGGGATTCCGGCGTCGGGAGGCGACGGTCTTCGCCGGGTGAACCGGCCGGTGGCCGCGACCGGCCGGCGAGATGTCAGCCGGCACCGGCGTACGCCGACTCGTCGGCCCACGGCACCGCGCCGACCGTACGGGCCAGCCTGAGCCCGGCGGCGCGGTGCGCCGCGGTGGCCGCCGGGTCGGCGAGAACGACGGCGAGCGCCGCCAGAGTCTGGTCCACCGGGCCGAGTGAGATCGACCCGCACTCCAGCCCGGCGAAGTGCCCGGCCCACGGCAGCAGCTCCGCGTAGCAGCGGCGGGCCGCCTCCTGGTCGGCCAACCCGGCCGCCACCTGACCGCGCAGCGTCATCCAGTAGAGCCACAGGTAGTCCGGGCGGATCGGTTGCCGGGGCCGCCACACCTCGCGGGCGCCCGCGACGTCACCGGCAGAGAGCAGCGCGTGGGCCAGCACGTCGTGGGTGTCCTCGGGAACCCGGCGGTGCACCCGCCGGAGCGGCTCGATCAACTCGTGCCCCCGGCCCGCCGTGGTCAACACCGTGAACTGTCCCATCAGCCCCATCACCGCGGCGTTGGGTCCACCGAGCCGGCCCATCCGTTCACTGACCTCGGTGTAGCGGTGCAGCGCCGCGTCGAGGTCACCGGCGAAGAGGGCGGTGAGGCCCTCGAACCAGCCCATCACCGCGAGGATCAGACCCAACTGTCCCGACGCGGCCTGGGTGACGGCCTGGTCGACGTGGTGCCGCGCCTGCGTCAGGTCAGCGCGCAGCAGAGCCGCCTGATAGAGGATGTGGTGGGCCTCGCACTGGTACGCGGTGAGCCCGGCCGCCTCGCCGACCGCGAGCAGTTCATCGCCGATCCCGGCCAGCTCTGCGCGGAACGGCGGGGCGATCGCCACGAAGTAGCGGGCGTTCAGGGCCCGGCACAACAACTCGGGCTCCCCTGTGGACCGGGCCAGCACGACCGCCTCCCGGGTGACCGTGTCCGCTCGCCCGAGGTCGCTGCCCTCGATCTCGAACGCGAGCGTGGCGAGCAGCCGGCCGCGCAGCCCGGCCCGATCCGGGCCGACCCGCCGCAACGCCTCCTCCAGCCGTCGCACCAACGGCTCGTCGACGATCCGGTCCGGCCGGATCGTCCAGGTGACCGGCGCGTCGAAGCAGGTCAGCGCGGTGTGCAGCGCGTCCGGCTCGTCGCCGTCCGCGGCCAGCCGGATCGCCCGGTCGCGGGCGTCGCGGGCGGCCAGCACATCGCCCGCGAGCGCGCTCTGCCTGGCCAGCCCGCAGAGCAGGCCCAGCCGTACGTCCGCGGCGACGTCGTCGGGCGCGAGGTCGGCGGCGCGTAACGCCCCGGCCCACAGGGTCGCCGCCTCCCGGGGCGCGCCCAACGCGGCGGCGTGTCGCGCGGCGCCGGCGGCGTGGCGTACCGCCTCCGGTGCGCTCGCCGGAGTCAGCGCGGCGAGCGCGTGACGGCCCAGCGCCGCGACGTCGTCCGGTCGTTGCTCGCGCAGCACGGCCAGGACCCGGCTGTGCATACGAGTGCGGCGCAGCAGCGGCACGGCGCCGTAGAGGGTGTCACGCATCAGCGCGTGGGCGAACCGGACCCGGCCCGGTGCGGGTTCGACCAGCAGACCCGCTGTGATGCCGGCCTCCAGGCCGTCGAGCACCGTGTCCTCCGTGCCGCCGTCCACCGCCACCAGCACGTCGACCTCCGACTCCGGTCCGAGGACGGCGGCCTGCCGCAGCACGGTCTGGGCCGCCGCCGGCAGCCGGGCGAGCCGTCGGTGCAGGACGTGACTCAGTCCGGCCGGCACGCCGTCCAGCGCGGACTCCCGGCCCTCGGCGGCGATCAGCTTCGCCAGCTCCACGACGAAGAGCGGATTCCCGCCCGAGCGTTCGCGGACGGCGTGCAGCACCTCCGCGTCGGCGCCCGGCACGCCGTGCCGGGCCAACAGGTCGACGACGGCACGGTCGGGCAGGCCGCCGAGGCTCAGTTCGACCGCCGGAACGCCGGCCAGCGCCGCGCGGGCCGCGCGCAGCTCGTCGGTGACCTCGGTGGGGCGGTACGTGACGACGACCAGCACGGCGCAGGAGCCGATCGTCGTGGCGATGTGGCGCAGGATGCGCAGGGTCTCTCCGTCGGCCCGGTGGACGTCTTCCACCACCACGAGCAGGGGTCGGCCGGTCGCCGTGCGCCGGAGGTAGTCCGCGAGGCTGCGCCGCAGGTGGAACTCGGCGTGACGGCCACCCCGCCCGTCGCCGGCGGCACCGGGCTCGCCCACGCCGTCGGAGCCGTTCCGGGGGTCGGTGCCCGAACCGGCTGGTCCGTCCCGCCCCAGCAGCAGCCGCAGGCCGCGCTGCTCGGCCGCGCGGAGGGGAACCTGGGCGTCGAGCCGCTCGACGATCTCGTGCCAGGCCCAACCGGGCGGCGCACCCGCCACGTCCGGGCAGGTGCCGGCGGCGGCTGCCCAGCCGGCGGCGGTGAGTTCGTCGACGAGGTGGCGGACCAGCGCCGACTTGCCGACGCCCGGGTCACCGTGCAACCAGCACAGCGTCGCGCCGTCGGTCCGGGCGCGGTCGGCCGCCGCACGCAGCCGGGCCAGTTCGCCGTCCCGGCCCAGCGGCTCGTCGGCGCGGCCAGGGCCGGGCGAGCGGCCCGGACCGGTGGCCGCGGCGGGCAGGCGTACCGTCCGGGCCGGCGCCACGACGGGCGCGGCAGGCGCCGGCGCGACGCGCAGCCGGGGGTGGTGCTGCAGCAGGTCCAGCTCCAGTGCCCGCAGCGCCGGAGTGGGGTCGACGCCGAGCTGCTCGGCGAGGGCCGTACGAGTCGCGCGCAGCACGGCCAGCGCGTCCGCCTGCCGGTCCACCTGGTAGAGCGCCGTGGCGAGCAGACAGGCCGCCGCCTCGCGAAGCGGATGCTCACGGACGTGCGCGTCCAGGTCGAGGATCACCCGGTCCGGCCGGTTCAGCGCGAGCAACAACTCGGCCCGTCGCTCGAACGCGGTCGACCGCATCCCGACGAGCCGGTCGTTCTCCCGGTCGGCCCACGGTTCGCCGGCGAACTCGGCGTAGGCGGCGGGGCCGGACCAGCAGGCCAGGGCCGCATCAACGGTGGCGAGCACGTCGGCCATTTCCGCGTCGCCCGTGATCGCCGCACGGCGCAACGTCGCCTCGAAGCACCACGCGTCCACCGCGTCGGTCGGCAGTCGCAGCGCGTAGCCGGGGGCGGCGGTCACCAGCAGCCGGGCGGGCACGCGCGGTGGCCGGCCCGGCTCGAGCAGCCGGCGCAGGTGGGAGACGTAGACCTGCAGCGCCGCCTGCGCACGGGGCGGCGGATCGGCGGACCACAGGTCGTCCACCAACCGGTCGACCGAGACGACCTGCCCACCGGCAGCGACCAGCCGGGCCAGCACCGCGCGTTGCCGCGGGGGGCCGAGATCGATCGCCGTGCCGGCTCGATCGGCCCGTATCGATCCCAGCACACCGATCGTCGTCACGCGAGAAACCGTAGTGGTCCGGGACCGGCCGCACGATCCCCCATCTGACACGTGACGCCGGCCGGCGCCGATCATGAGCGGACGGACCGGCCCCACACCACTGCGGCAACCGCAGGCCAAGGCGGCGTTAAGTGCCGGCCAACCGCCGAGGTGCTCCATGGGCGTCACAGCGCACCCCTCCGGGTGCGGCCGGAAAGAGGACATCCATGAGAAGACAGCAACGTCACCACCGCGGGAGCCGGCGGTGGCTCGCCGCGGTGACCGGCGTGAGCCTGGCTGTGTCGCTGACCGGGCCGGCCATCGCGGCCGACCCGGTGCAGTACGACGAGCAGGAGATGAACCACGCCCTGTTCGCCGCGGTCGTGCAGGTGCGCGACGGGGGCACGCAGGGCCTGGTGGACGCGGTGATCGCCGCCGAGCTGAGCGACTGGCGCGCGGTGCATCCGAATGCCGACGCCGCCACCGTCCTGAATCACCTGAACACCGTCACCGGGCTGGTCGCCGGCGCGGTACCGCCCGGCGACGAGTCGCCCGCGCGACTGCACCTGCTGGGCGCGGCGATGGAGCGGCTGGCCGGCAGCGACGCCGCGCACCTCAGCGGGCCCACCGTGCGAGGTCTGCTGCGCAGCACCACCGGTGAGGAGCTGAAGGGGATCGTCTCGCCGATCGAGCAGATCCGCAGCGGCACCCAGGACTACATGTGGGAGATCGTCTCCAGGGGCGCCCTCGGCACGGTGTGGGGCGCGCTGCACCAGCAGGCCGCCACCGACCCGGTCCTCACGCAGGTGTGGAACGGCGCCGTCGGATCCCGCATCGGCCTCGGCGTGGACACCCCGTCCGCCGAGTTGGCGCAGTCGCCGGATCTCGCCGGGCACCTCGACCTGACGGCGATCACGGCGCGCCTCGACGACAAGGCCGCGTACCGGGCGGAGGTGCAGAGCCAGCTGGACGTGGCGATCACGGCGTTGCAGCAGCGGACCGTGCAGGCGGTGACCGACGCCGTCGCACAGTCCGACCGGTTCCCGATCGACGGCCCGAACAAGCCGACCAGCGCGGACGAGGCGGCGGCCAAGGCCAAGGCGGAGTCGGACCGCAAGGTCAACGAGCAGCTCGGCCAGGCCGTCAGCGTGCTCGGAAAGCTCGCCGGCATGGTCGACAAGCAGTTCGGCAAGCAGATCGAGACCATCGCCAAGGCGGTGGTCGGCGCGATCACCGCGATCACCACGTACACCGCCGCCATGTCCGCCGCCGGCCTCACCTTCGCGGCGGCGGCGATGTCGACATTCACCCTGGTCGGAGCACTCGTCGGTGTGGCGATGACGTTGCTTCCGCTTTTCACCTCCGGCGGCGGCGCGGACGACGGCACCGGCGGCCAGATCGCGGTCCTGCGGGATCAGATCAACCGGCTGGCGGTCGGCATGGATCGCCGGTTCGACCGGATCGAGAAGATGCTCGGGGTCATGTACGAAGGGCTCACCGCCCAGCTCGACGCGCTCGCCCGGGATCTGGCGGAGGTCCGTGTCCAGCTCGCGGTCATCGCCGGTCAGCTGATCGTGCTCGACCAGCGGGTGGACGCGCTCGCCCTGGCCAGCCAGGCGGCCTTCGAGCAGATCGCCGGTGCGCCGCTGCGCAACAGCGTGGACCTGTACGTGCACCGCGAGGCCCGGGGTGTGCCGGCCATCGACTCGTACGCCACCTACTTCGACAAGGCGGACTCGCCCACGCGCACCTTTGCCGTCGACGCGGCCCGGCAGGCGCCCTTCGTGGTCCCCACCGGCACCTCCCTCGCCGACCCGGTCTCCACAGTGGGTCTCGCCCTGCCGTCCGGATCGATCGACTACCTGGCGCAGTGGGCCGGCGCTAGGGGAATCGCGCTCACGCCCGCCCCCGGTGACGGCCCGGCCTCCGGAGTGGCCAACCCCTCCGCGTGGCTGCTCGGCGCCCGCGCCAACCTGATCCTGCAGCTCCAGAATCCGCAGTACGCGGCCCAGCTGTCGACGGCGGAGACGCAGACCACTGTCGCCGCGGGCGAGGCGGTGAACCGCCGGGTCCGGCAGTTCAGCGCCCCGGCCGCGAACGGCGGCACGAACGCGCTGTTCGAGCGGCTGCTCGCCGACTACCGCACCGCGATGACCGGCTGGTCCGCCGCCCTGGAGGAGGTGGGGCAAGGCGTACGGTGGGTCGAAGGGGACCGCTCGTACGACATGTGGGGTAGCCCCGACCAGGAGATCCCGGCTGCCGACCGGATCCCGGACGAGGCGAAGATTCCCTACTGCGGCAGCACCCTGCCGCTGTGGGCCACCCCGGCACCGGTCAACCGGTCCGCGCTGCCGAACGTCCACCACCTCGGCAACTACGGCATGGCCCCGGCCCACCGGCCGCAACTGCGCTCGTGCGTGGAGGCCGATTTCATAAACGTCGAGGTGATCGACGGGCCCCGTACCCAGCGGACCAACGGCGAACTGCAGGTCATCGTCCGCCAGCAGGCACAGTGGAACGGTGGCCAGTGGCAGGACGTGCGAACCGTCACCTGGAAGACCCGGCTGCTCGACATCTGCCTGTGGGATCAGCGCGCCAACCCGCCGACCGGCTACTGCCGGGATCCGCACTACTACATGGCGAACAAGTGGGCGACCACGTACCGGGCCGCGGTGGAGGCGAACGGCACGGTGGTGGACAATCCTGCGGCGCTGGCCGAGGCGCGTACCAAGGTCCAGGCGATGCTGGCGGGCAAGCAGCGCTACTTCTACCGGGCCGCGGCGCTCGGCACCGGGGTGGACCGTCCCCCGGCGGGAAGCTGGGGGGTTTCCCAGAAGCTCTGGGACGCCGGCAAGAAGGTCTCCGACGCGGTACGGATGTTGCAGATCTTCAGCGAGCTGGGCTGGTCGTCGGCGCTCGAACGCGACGACGTCCTGCACGGGCGGCTCTTCGGCGATCGGGCGCTGCCCGCCGACTTCCGGTTGCCGCGCAGCCAGAGCAGCTACAACACCGGCTCGTTGCACCTGCGCAACGCCTACCAGAAGGCATTGACGAACTACGCCGGATGCGTCCAGCAGGTGGACTGGGATCCGTGCCAGGGTGACGTCTCGGGGTTGAGCCCGCTGGCCGGTCAGGAGCAGTTCGGCACCGGCTGCCCGCCCGCGACGGGAGCGAACACACCGCGCGATCCGCTCGCCTCCTGCATCGTCCAGGCAGCCGCGACGCGCAGCGACGAGCTGACGCAGCGGTACGCGTACTGGTCCGGCCGGATCGCGGCCGGAAGCCACCGGGAGGGGCTGGCGCCTGTGCGCAGCGTGGTGGGGCTGCTGCGAGCCACCAGCGCGGCACTGCACCCCGCGGCCTGAACCGAGCCGCACGGTGACCGGGGCGGGACGGGCCACCGTCCCGCCCCGGTCACCCGGACGACCGTGTCCACCAGGTGGAGGTCATGGCGCGGCGGGGCAGTCCGCTCGGGTCAACTCGGCGAACCAGCGACCGCCCGACCGGAACACCTCGCCGACCCTCAGTCCCGCCGCCGCAGCGACACCTGACATCGCCTCCGGGTCCAGCCACGCCCAGCGGAAGGGGGGACCCCGGTGTCGTCCGTTCTCCACGTGGACCTGCCCCTGCCAGGCACCGGCCCCGGGCGGTTCCAGCTCGGCCAGCACCGTGCCGGACGCACACAGCAGCGAGCCGCACCGCCGCAGCAGCGCGACCGGGTCGCCGCCGATGCCGATGTTCCCGTCGAGCAGCACCGTGTGGGCCCACCGTCCCTCGGCCGGCAGCGGACCGAACAGGTCGGCGTGCACGGCGACCGCGCCGCGCGCCCGGGTCAACGCCACCGCCCGCGGCGACACGTCCACCCCCACAGCGCTCAGCCCGGCCCTGGTCAATGCCACCGCCATCCGGCCCGGACCGCACCCCAGGTCGAGGGTGGGACCGGCGCATCGGGCCACCACCGTCGCCTCCGCGGAGGATGCCGGCCGGTGCCACCGCTCCACCGGCAGGCGGCGGCTGGGCCCGTCCGCAGGCACCAGCCAGTGCACGTCTCCGGCGGGGTCGCGCAGCGCGGAGGCGAATCCGTCCCCGTTCACGCGCGTACCACCATGTCGCGACGCACGGCCTCGACCTGGCGGGCGAACCGGCCGTCCGGGATCGCCGCCGCCACGGCGTGCGCGTCGGACCAGTTGTCGACGTCCCGCAGCACGGGCAGCGGCACGGGGCGCAACCCGCGTCCGGTCAGCGCGGACCATGTCGATCGGCCCGTGACGGGCGTCGACATCGGCACCGCGCGTAGCATCACCGCCTGCCGGGGGTCGCGCAGCCCGAGCGCCCACCAGCCGCCGTCGTGGGCGAAGCCGAGCGCTGCGTCGGCATCCTCGAGCCGGCGCACGGCGGCGGCCAGCGACGCCGGGGTCAGTTGCGGGGTGTCCATCCCGATCTGCAGCACCCAGCGGCCGGGGAACGTCTCGGCGACGTCGAGGTGGGCGTGCGCGAGCCGGTCGGCGAGGTCCGTGCCGCGCTGCGGCAGGACCGACCAACCGGCGAGGGCGGCGGTCAGCTCCACGCCGTCCACGGCTTCCGCGAGCTGTCCGGCCAACGCCAGAACCGGCGTCACCCCCGGTGTCCCCCGGACGGCCTCCACTGTGTCGAGCAGCGCGGCGGCGGCCAGCCGGGCGGCCTGGACGGGGGTCGCCGGCGGGCACAGCCGGGTCTTCACCAGGCCGGGCACGGGCGCCTTGGCCATCACCAGTACGACGGTCACCGGGACTTCCGGACGGTACGCAGAACGGCGGCGAAGTCCCGGGTGGCCCGCAGGGTGCCCCGTACCGAGCCGGAGACCTTGGAACGGGTGCCGGCAGCGCGCGGGGCGTAGGTGACGTCCACCTCGTGGATGCGCCAGCCCGCCGCGGCGGCTCGGATCAACAGCTCCAGCGGATAGCCGAAGGCCCGGTCGGTGACCCCGAGGGCGAGTAGCGCCTCCCGGCGGGCCACCCGAATCGGGCTGAGGTCGCGCAGCGGCATGCCCCGGTGCCGCAGCAGCGCGGCGACCAGCGCCGTGCCCGCCCGGGCGTGCCAGGGCCACACCCCGGCACCGACCGGTCGGCGACGGCCGACGGCCAGGTCAGCGACCCCGTCGGCGACGAGGGCGACCAAATTGGGTAACTCCCGGGGAGCGAAGGAGCCGTCGGCGTCCAGCACGCAGACCAGTTCCGTGTCGGCGGCCTCGATCCCGGTGTGCACGGCCGCTCCGTACCCCCGCCGTGGTTCGTGCACCACCCGCGCCCCGTGCCGGGCGGCCACCTCGGGTGAGCCGTCGCGCGACCCGTTGTCAACGACGATCGCCCGGTACCCGGGCGGCAACGCGGTCAGCACGGCGGGCAGGGCAGCGGCCTCGTCCAGGCACGGCAGCACCACGTCGATCTGTGTCGGCATACCGCCGACGCTAGGGCCGGCCCAGGCGGTCCGTGCTCGATTCAACCTTACGGAACACTTACCGTGCCGACACTTCTTACCGTCCGGTGACGTACCGGCGAAGCGGCTGACAGCGGACGGAACAGAGCCGTACCGTCCGGTCGACATGAGACCCGGTGCCACCGTTTCCCGCTCGTCCGTCCACCACCGCATCCCGGATCGACACCGGGGGGACCTGCTGGTGCTGGGCGTCGAGGCGACGCTGTTGGTCTCCGCCGTGGCGGTGGGCGCGATGCTCAACCGCGCGGGGGTGGGCCTGCACGCTGACGCCGCACCGCTCTACGCCACCTGGAGACCGCACCTGGGCTGGGGCACACCGGCCGCGTTGGCAATCGCCGTCGCGGTGGTCGGGCCCGGAACGCAGTGGGCCCGCACCGCCCGGTGGGGCCCGCTGCTGTCCGCCGGCTACCTGGCGGCGGTCGGCTGGACGCTCGCCCTGGCGCTGGTGGACGGCTGGTCGGAGGGGCTGACAAGACGGCTCACCCCGCAGGCGGAGTATCTGCACGAGGTACCCCGGGTCACCGATGTCGGGCGGATGCTGGCCGGTTTCGCGGACCGCATCCTGGACTTCCAGCCGGACTCGTGGTCCACCCACACCGCCGGCCATCCACCAGGTGCCCTGCTGGTGTTCGTCGCACTCGACCGGGTCGGCCTGGGCGGCGGCACGGCGGCGGCCATGGCCTGCGTCCTGGTCGGGGCAAGCGTCGTGGTGTCCGTGCCGATCGCCCTGCGGGCACTGGGCGCCGCAGGGGCCGCCCGCGCGTCGTTGCCGTTCCTGGTGCTGCTGCCCGGAGCGGTCTGGGTGGGTGCCTCCGCCGACGGTCTCTTCACCGGGGTGGTGGCCGCCGGCCTCGCGCTGCTGGCCGTGCGGGGAACCGCGACCGCGTTGGCGGGCGGCGTACTGCTCGGCTTCGCGCTGTACCTGTCCTACGGTTTCGTGCTCGTCGCGCCCCTGGCTCTCGTCGTGCTCGCGTTGCGTCCAGGAGGCCGGGTTGCCGCGCTACTCGCCGGTGCGACCGGTGTGGCCGCTGTGGCAACGGCGTTCACCGTCGCGGGTTTCCACTGGTGGCAGGGATACGACCGGGTGGTCGAGCGCTACTACCAGGGCTGGGCGGCCGACCGTCCGTACGCCTACTGGGTCTGGGCCAACCTGGCGGCGCTGCTGCTCTCTGCCGGGCCGGTCGTCGGACCGGCACTGCGCCGCACTCTGCACGCGGCCCGCGGAGTCTGGCGAGCGCGGGACGGTTCCCCGGCACCGGCCGCGTCGACGCCGGGGACCGGCGGACCAGGACCGGGTGGCGACCCGCTGATCCACGTCCCGGTGCGGAGCCGGCGGCTCGGCGCGTTCGCGCGACGGGTCGGGACACTGGGGCCCACCGTTCTGCTACCGGCCGCCGCGGTGCTGGCGGTGCTCGCCGCCGACCTGTCGGGCATGAGCAAGGCGGAGGTCGAGCGGATCTGGCTACCGTTCACGGTCTGGCTGCTCGTCGCCGTGGCGCACCTACCCGCCGCGACGCACCGCTGGTGGCTGGCCGGGCAGGCGCTCACCGCCCTCGCCGTCAATCACCTCGTCTTCACCGTCTCGTGAGCCGGCCCCGGCCCCGGCGGCGGCAACGGGGTGGGGGCGGGGCGCTCAGACCGACACGGCGGCACGTTCCCGCAGCGGATCCGTGGCGAAGGCGGCCACCCCGTCGGCGAAGCTGACCCGGGCGGTGTAACCGAGCAGGTCGCGTGCGCGGCGGGGATCGGCGACCACGTGCCGCACGTCGGCCGGGCGGGCGCCGCCGACGACCACCGGCGCCGGCCCGTCCATCGCCGCCGCCAGGGCGGTGGCGAGATCGCCGACGGTGTGCGGCTGGCCGGAGCAGACGTTCACCGGTACCAGGCCGTCCGGAGCCGGAGCGGTCAGCGCCAGCACGTTCGCGCGCGCCACGTCGGAGACGTGCACGAAGTCGCGCTGCTGCAAGCCGTCCTCGTAGAGCCGCGGCGGCCGGCCGCGGGCCAGCGCCGACCGGAAGATCGACGCGACTCCGGCGTACGGCGTGTCGCGGGGCATCCGGGGGCCGTACACGTTGTGGTAGCGCAGTGCCCAGACCCCCGCCCCGGTCTGCCGGCTCCACGCGGCGGCCAGATTCTCCTGGGCCAGTTTGCTGGCCGCGTAGGTGCTGCGCGGTTCGAGCGGGGCGTCCTCCGGCACGAGGGCGCTGGTGAGTGCACCAGCACAGACCGGACAGGTGGGGTCGTACCGGCCGACGGCGAGATCGGCCGCGCGCCGTGGGGCCGCCGGGACGACGCCGTGCCGGGCGCACGTGTATCGCCCTTCGCCGTAGACGACCATGGAACTGGCCAGCACCAGGCGTGACACGCCGGTCCGGTGCATCGCCGCCAGCAGCACCGCCGTGCCGTAGTCGTTGTGGCTGACGTAGTCGGGAGCATCCGACGGGTCCAGTCCGTGCCCGACCATCGCCGCCTGGTGACACACGGCGTCGACGCCCGCCAGCAGGTCGTCGAGCAGGTGCGCATCGCGGATGTCGCCGACGACCGGATCATGGCGGCGGAACCACTCGGGCAGCTCACCCCCGTGCGCCTGGGGCAACAGCGCGTCCAGGCACACCACCTGATGCCCCTGCGCGACAAGCAGGTCCGCGACCTGCGATCCGATGAACCCGGCGGCGCCGGTGACGAGTACCCGCATTGCGTCACGCTAGGTCAGCGGAGCGGCCGCCGGGGCTCGTTCGGCTCCGACGTCAGCACTTCGTAAGGGGACGGCCGGTAAGCCTTCGGTAATGCGGCAAAGCCCTTCCGAGGGCGCCGTTGCCGGTTAGCGTCCTGCACGAAGCCCGTCGCGTCCGGTCCGACGCCCTCGCCGACTGGAGGAACCGTGCCAGCCGACCCGCCGTCCGACGAACCATCTGCCGCCTACCCGGCGCGGTTGTGGCGTACGTTGGACCGGCACCGCCCTCCCGGAGCCGACGCCGCCACCGACGCGTGGCGCAGTCCGGTGCGTGGTCCCTGGCTGACATCCGTGTTGGGCGTCGTCCTGCTCGCCACGCTTCCGTTGGTGATCATCACCGGGCTCCTGGACTGGATCGCCTACGGCCCCCGGCTCGGCCAGGCATTTCCCAGCGACGTGGGCTGGCTGCACCCTCCCGTCTTCGACTGGCCGACCCGTCCCGCCTGGCTGTTCCGGCTCACTCAGGGGCTGCACGTGACGCTCGGCATCGTGTTGGTACCGGTGGTCGTGGCGAAACTCTGGTCAGTGGTGCCCAAGCTGTTCGACTGGCCGCCGGCCCGCTCCGTGGCCCAGGTGCTCGAACGGCTCTCCCTGCTGCTCCTGGTGGGCGGAATCCTCTTCCAGACGGCCACCGGCCTGCTCAACATCCAGTACGCCTACCTGTTCGGATTCGACTTCTACACCGCGCACTGGTACGGCGCCTGGGTCTTCACCGCCGCCCTCGTCGCGCACGTCCTGATCAAGCTTCCTCGTACGATCTCCGCGCTGCGCGGCCCGGGCTTCACCCGTACGACCACGGAGGAGACCGTGCCGGAGCCGGCGGATCCGGACGGGCTGGTGGCCCGCCGGCCCGGCCCGGCGACGATGAGCCGGCGTGGCGTTCTCGCCCTGACCGGGGGCGGCGCCCTGCTGTTGGCGGCGCTGACCGTCGGGCAGAGCCTGGACGGGGTGCTGCGCCGGACCGCGCTGCTGCTACCGCGGGGCCGGCAGCACGACGACGGACCCAACGGTTTCCCGGTCAACCGGACCGCCGCCGCGGCCGGTGTCCAGCCCGCCGACACCGGCGCTCAGTGGCGTCTGACGGTGCGCGGCGGCAGCCGCACGGTAAAGGTGGACCGCGACGGCCTGCTCGCCATGACGCAGCACACCGCGGACCTGCCGATCGCCTGCGTCGAGGGCTGGTCGACGACGCAGACCTGGACGGGGGTGCGGCTACGGGATCTCGCAGCTCTGGTCGGCGCACCCGGCAGCGCCGTGGCGCAGGTCGAGTCGTTGGAACGGGGCGGCCTGTTCCGTCAGGCCCGGTTGCAGGTCAACCAGGTCCGCCACCCCGACTCGCTGCTCGCCCTGAGAGTCAACGGCGTCGACCTCTCGGCCGACCACGGCTATCCCGCCCGCATCATCGTGCCCGCTCTGCCGGGCGTCCACTGCACGAAG
Source organism: Micromonospora sp. WMMB482 (assembly GCF_019038635.1). Taxonomy (NCBI): domain Bacteria; kingdom Bacillati; phylum Actinomycetota; class Actinomycetes; order Micromonosporales; family Micromonosporaceae; genus Micromonospora; species Micromonospora sp. WMMB482. The sequence continues at coordinate 6,495,914 of NZ_JAHOPD010000020.1, forward strand.
TGGGTCCGTGACATCACCTTCGAGGAGCAGCCCGATGACTGAGTTCCGGCGTGGCTACGGCGCCGCACCCTGGCACCTGGTGCTCCTGCTCGGCTGCTTCGCGGTGACCGGCTGGATAGCTCTGCGGCTGTCCGCGGAACCGGCCGCCGGGCGGATGCTGCTCTGGTTCGTCGGTGCGGTCATCGCCCACGACCTGCTCCTGTTCCCGCTCTACGCGCTGGTCGACCGGGCGCTGCGCGCCGCGCTGGGCGGCCCCGGACGCCGCTCGGCGCTGAATCACGTGCGGGTGCCCGCGCTCGCCTCCGGGCTGCTCCTGCTCGTCTACCTTCCCGGCGTCCTCGGGCTCGGCGGCGACACGTACACGGCGGCGACCGGCCTGACCCCGCAGCCGCTGCTGGCCCGCTGGCTGCTGGCCAGCGCCGCGATCTTCGCGGTCAGCGCGGCTCTGTACGCGCTGCGGCATCGTCGAGCGCCGGCGCGACGCGGCCGGCGCGCGGCGCCGTAAGAATGTGGTAATCCTGCTCGGCCCGGGGCCGGGCTAATATCCGATCATGCCCGGTCCTCGTACCGCATTCCTGCCCGGTGTGGCCGCCTTGACCGCTGTCGTTCTCGCCCTCGCCGCCTGCGGCGGCACCGAGCCGCCCGCTGGGCCCGACGGTACGAGCGCCGGGCCGGACGTGACAGCGCAACCGACCACTGTCGCCCCGACCGCTGGCGGCACGACGGAGACGCCGGTCCCGGAGACGCTCGCGTTCACCGGGCGGACCATCGACGGCGGGGCGTTCTCGGGCAGCAGTCTCGCCGGCAAGCCCGCGGTGCTGTGGTTCTGGGCGGCCTGGTGCAGCCGCTGCCGCGGCGTAGCCGACGAGGTCGCCGCCGTGCAGCGGGAGAACGCCGGCCGGGTCAACGTGGTCGGCGTGGCCGGGCTCGGCAGCGGCGACGCGGCCATGCGGCGATTCGCCGAGGAGACCGGCATCGAGGGCTTCCCCCACCTGGCCGACGACGGCGGCCAGGTGTGGCGCCGCTTCAAGGTGACCAGTCAGGAGCAGTACGTGCTACTCGACTCTGCCGGCACCGTCGTGCACTCGGGACCGCTGTCCCAGGCGGACCTGCGCAAGCGGGTTGCCGGACTGAACTGACCATGCCGGACACGCCGTACGGCCTCGCTGTCGCCGCCGGGCTGCTCGCCGCGGTCAACCCGTGCGGCTTCGCACTGCTGCCCGCGTACCTGTCGATGCTGGTGCTCGGTGACGAGCCGGCGGCCGGACAGTCCCCGCTCGCACCGATCGGCCGGGCGGTCGCGCTGACCGGCGCGATGACACTCGGGTTCGTCGCGGTGTTCGGCTCGTTCGGGCTGCTCGCCGCTCCCGCAGCGGACGCGGTCGCCCGGCACCTGCCCCGGGTGTCGATACTGATCGGTCTCGCCCTGGTGGCGGCCGGTGGCTGGCTGCTGGCCGGACGCCAACTGCCGGCCTTCACCCCGAGCGTCGCGACCGGACCGGCGGTCCGCCGACGGTTCGGCTCGATGGTGTTGTTCGGCATGGCCTACGCGGTAGCCTCGCTCGGCTGCACCATCGGTCCTTTCCTGGCCGTCGTGGTGGCCGGCTTCCGTGCCGGGTCGGCGCTCTCCGGAATCGGCCTCTTCGTGGCGTACGCCGTGGGCATGGGGCTCGCGGTGGGGGCCGCCGCGCTGGCCGTCGCGTTGGCCCGCGAATCACTGGTACGTCGCAGCCGGCGGGCCGCCCCCCTGCTCGGGCGCGTCGCCGGCCTGCTGCTGATGGTCACCGGTGGATATGTGGCCTGGTACGGCTGGTACGAGATACGGGTCCTCACCGGCCGAGGTGACCCGGACGACCCGATCATCGACGCGGCCGGCGCCGTTCAGACAGCGCTGAGCGGCTGGCTGGCGGGGCTGGGCCCGTGGGCCGTCGCCGCGACGGCGTTGGCACTGCTCGCCCTGGCGGGCGGCGTGACACTGGCGCGCCGGCGCCGAGCACCGGCCGCGCAGGGCCGTCGCCCGTCCGGCTGAGGATCGGGACGGTACGCCGATCACCCGGCCTGCCGGGCTGCGGGCCGGTCGTCGTGTCCGCCATCGGCTTCCCGGACCGGGCGTCGTCGTGCCGGTGGCTCGCCCGCCGCGTGCGGCCGACGAGCCACCGGGGCACGCCCGTCAGCCGTTGTCGATCAGGCCGGCGATCTCGTTGTAGATCAGGTGTGCCTTCGCGCCCTGGTTGGACGGGCATCCACCGAGGTGGTGCAGGGCGATGACGCGGTGATTGGCGTCGAGCACCGGGGAGCCCGAGTTGCCGCCCGAGGTGTCGCAGCTGTAGCTGATGTTCCAGGTGTTGTAGTTGGCGTTGCGCACCGTGCAGACAGCGCCGTTCTGGGTGTTCTCGTAGATCGACAGTCGCTTCGGGCTGCCGTCACCGTGCCCGGGCACGTACATCCGGGTGCCGGTGCTGGTCGCGGTCGTCCTCAGGTAGAGCGTGCCGAATCCCTGGATCGTGGCGAAGTTGTTCACCGAGTAGAGCGCGTAGTCCAGTTCGCCCGAGCCACCGCTGCTCACCCGGTAGAGGGTCGCACCGCTCACCTTCGTGCCCGGGCCGGGGTTGTTGCCGCCGCAGGTGGCGCACTGGTAGTTGAACTGCGCCTCGCTGGCGCTGACCGTGGACTGGGTCGAGAAGCAGTGCTTGTTTGTCAGCATCCGGTTGGTGTTCCCGACCCGCCAGGTGGTGCACAGTCCGCCGCCGCCGATGAGCAGTCGTGCCACCGCCCGGCCCCGGGCGTACTCGGTGGGGTGGGTGCTCTGGTAGCAGACCACGTCCCGGCGGGCGTCGGTGCTGCAGACGGACGTGGTCGAGAAGTTGTGCGCAGCGATCTCGGCCTGGTCGTAGCCCCGCCAGAACCGGTCGACGTCGACGACCGTGCGAGCGGGGCGCGCGCTGTGCAGCGTCACCACGGCGGTGTCCCCCGTCACGGACATCGCCCAGAAACCCGGTTCGCCGTCGGTGGTGTAGTCCGAGCCGGTCTTCCGGTCGAGGTTCCGGTCGTACCGATAGCTCTCCCGACCGTCCGGGCTGGACACCGTGACGTGGTCTCCCTCGTTCAGCCGCAGCGCGCTGAAGTGGACCTTGATGTAGGTGGCACCGGGGTGCCGGATGACCTGACGCGCGCCTGGCCTGGCGGCGGTGCGGACAGCGTCGATTGTGCGCAGCTCACCCACCGTGGTGACGCCCTCGGCGGAGAACTGGTCCGCCTCCGGTGCCCGGACCGACGCCGGCGCCACCGGCCGGGCCGGATCCGCCCCGGCGGCGGGCGCCGACAGCAGGCTCGCTCCGAGCACCCACACGCCGAGCACCACCGCCGTGTGCCGCGCACCGTGCCGCAACATGTCTCTCATCCGCACTCCTTCCCGAGGAACGGCGGATGCCGTCCCGACAGGCTCCTCACCGGAGCCATTGATAGAAGCATATCGATTGCCGGCGGGATGCGACACCGCCGGATCGGCCGGGCCGGCAGCGACGTCGAAGGCGCCGCCCGGTCGCCGGCCCGCGGTGCGGCGTGGCGGTAGAAGTCGGCGGTGCCGGGCCGGGCCGGGCCGGGTGTCGATGGTGCCGAGCGTGCCCCGGTTGAGGGTGGCGCAGAGCGTGCGCGGGACCGGCCCGACGACCTGGTCGTTCGGCGCGGGCCGGTCGCCGTCGCAGCCCCGGACGCGTGCGGTCCGGCTATATCGGGAGTCGTCCTCGAAGCCGGCGATCCGCCAGCTCGGGGTGCGTCACGAGGCGTTGCGCAACTGGGTCACGGCCGTGGCACCAGAACCACCACAGCGGTTTCGGACGACCGCAGTGCGGCGTAGCCGTCCAGGTTCTTGTCGATCTCACGCCAGCGGGCCCACAGCCGCGATCGTTCGTCGCCCGTCGCCCGTCGCCGCGCGACCACGCACCTGCCGCGGCCCGCCGACCAGGTCAACAGTCGCGTCCGGGTGCGCCTGCAGATTGAGCCACCAGGCCGGCTCGGGCTCCCCCCACCCGTTCATGGCCAGCGAGACCAGGTTCGCGCCGTCCTCGAAGTACCCGAGGATCACGCTGCGCTGCCGGCCGGTGCGACGCCCGACGGTGGTCAGGCGCAGCAGGCCGTACCGGTTGCTGCGCGGACGCGACAGTCCGACCCGGCCGCCGGAGCGCCGGAGAAGGCCCCGATGAGCCGACCAGAACAGCCGGATGAACCAACGGGGCGGCAACCACGGCTTCTTGGCAGGGCGCAGGTGCGGCTCGGTCACTCCTCCACTGTATTGGCAGCTGTCACGCCGGGGCCGCCACGGACCGTTGCCGGGACCTGGCACGCAGGGGTGCCAGATGAAGGCGCCATCCACGGCACGACGCCGGCCTGGCGGAGGGCAGGTGGCGCGTGGGACGCTCGCGTCATGCGCATCGCCGAGCACATTGCCGCGCTGGATGAGGAAGGCCTCCGGCTGACAGAGGCGGCGGGCCGGGCGGGTCTGGACGCACACGTGCCCACCTGCCCCGGCTGGCAGGTCCGCGACCTGCTGCACCACGTCAGCGGGGTACACCGCTGGGCCAGGGCCCACGTGACCACCGGACGCCGCCTGCCCTACTCCACTCGGGAAGAGGCGGAGTTCTTCGCGGCAGTCGACGACGACGAGTTGCTGGACCGGTTCCGGGAAGGCCACCGCGCCCTCGTGGATGCGCTGGCAGCGGCTGACGAGAGCGTCGAGTGCTGGACGTTCCTGCCCGCGCCCTCGCCGTTGGCGTTCTGGGCACGTCGCCAGGCTCACGAGACCGCCGTACACCGCGCCGATGCCGAGTCGGCTGTCTCCACGGTCCCGTACTGGGATCCGCCCTTCGCCGCCGACGGCATCGACGAGCTGCTCAACGGCTTCTTCGGCCGGCCGGGTGGGCGTCTGGTGGCCGATCCACCCCTCAGCATGGCCCTGGTGCCCACTGATGCCGACGCGAGATGGACCACCTACATCGAGCCGGCCGGGCACCGTCTGGTCGCCGGTGAGATGCCGGCCCAGCTGACCGTCACGGGACCTGCATCCGAGCTCTACCTGTTGCTGTGGAACCGGGGTGGGACCGAACGCCTCGAGCTACGCGGGGACGCGGCCGTCCTGGATCTCTGGCGGACACGGGCCACCATCACCTGGAGCTGACGCGGCCGTCCCGGCAAGGTCATCCAGGTTCCGCCCACCGTGGCTCCCGTCCACATCGACGCGACCGAACGCCCGTGCCGTCTCCGCCTGAGAATTGGAGCCGTGGTTCCGCGGGTGTCGGCCGCTCGGCGTGGTCAGAGGCCGGCGGCGGCGTCGTACCGGCGCCGCAGGTCGGCCATCTCCGATGTGGGTAACGCCTCCCTGAGTGCCAGCTCCTCGTACTTGTCAGGGAACATCTCGCGTAGCCGGTCGACGAACCTGACGTCGGCGGTCGCCTCGACCACCCTGATGCCCGGAGGTTCGGTGGTCATGTCCATGATCACCGGGCCGACGAGTTTGACCGCTCCGTCCCAATGGCGCTTCTGTTCGGCGACGCCGCAGAGGTGGAAGCCGTAGATCGTCCGGACCTCGGCCAGTGTGGCGGCCCCGGTGGGCTCGTGGCCGTAGACATGGACTCCGCAGATGACCGGCGGCGCGGCCTGTTCTCCGGCCGGCACCTGGGCGGCGGTGTGCCCGGCGTGGTGGTGATGTGCCGGGTCCGCCTGCTCGAGTGTCGTACGCATCCGGGCCAGGATCTCCTGGCGGAGAACCGCCGGATCCGTCCTCGTGGTGGTCGAGGTGACCACGGCGGCCACACCGATCGACGCGGCCAGCAGGCACACCTCGATCCACACGAAGCGGCTGCGGTACCAGCCGCCGACGCCCAACCGGGAAATCATGATCGTTCTTCACCTCGTCGCGGTTCCTGATGGTGGCGGAGGGCAGCGGACGACGCACTGCCGGCACAGCAATGCCCGCGGCGCGCGGGGCCCTGCCGACGGTGGGGTGGCACGTGCCGCGCCACCCCACCGCCGATGCTGTTACCGAGCGGTGCAGGTGAGGGTGGGTGCGGAGTTGGTGCCGTTCCAGGAGGCGTTGAAGCCGAAGCTGGTGGTGGCGTTGGCACTCAGGGAACCGTTGTAGGCGACGTTCGACGCGGTGACCGACGAACCGCTCGAGGTGACCGTCGCGTTCCAGGAGTTCGTGATGCTCTGGCCGTTGGGCCAGGTCCATGCCACCGTCCATCCGGAGATGGCGGCGTTGCCGGCCCGGACGGTGACCTCGGCGCCGAATCCACCGGACCACTCGTTCGTCTTGCGGTAGGTGGCGGTGCAGGCACCGTTTCCGGCCGGCGGCGGCGTGGTAGGCGGCGGGGTCGTCGGCGGCGGCGGGGTGGGCGGCGGCGTCGTCGGCGGCGGGGTCGTCGGCGGCGGGTTGCCGCCGCCGCCGAAGATCACGTCACTGCAGAGGTAGTACGGCTGGTCGAGGTGGGACGCCTGCCAGATGGTGTAGACGACGTGCCGCCCGGTGCGGTTGCCGGCGTTCACCTGCGCCTCGTAGAGCCCCGTGGTCGGGTAGCTGCCGGTGCGGAGTACCAGGTCGAGGCTGTTCCAGGTGAGGGGCTGGGTGGTGGGGTCGAAACCCTGCTTGGTGATGTAGATCAACATGTAGTCCGCGCCGTGCCGAGCACCGTCGGTCAGCGTCAGGGTGAAGTTGTTCGGCATCGGCTTCGCGGTCCACGCGCCGACGGCGTCGAGCGAGGCGTACAGGCCACCCTGGGTGCGACCGCCGCTGCACAACTGTCCGTCCGGCACGGCGGCCTGGTGGTTGCCGCCGACGTTCTCGCGGTACAGGCCGTTCCAGTTCCACATGGTGTTCGGGTTGGCCTGCCACGCCTGCCAGCACATCGGGTCGGTCTGGGCCATCGTGGGGTTGAGGTGGTCGGAACCCCAGCGCTCGTAACATCCGTAGTTGCGTGACGGCGGGTTGGTGACCGATCCGTGCGCCGAGGCCGGACCGGCCTGGTTGACGGCGACCATCGTGAACGAGGCGACGAGAACTGCGACCGCGCCCAGTCCCAGACGGCGTGCTGTCCGTGAGATTTTCATCGATGCTCCAGTGGATGCACCGGCGCCCGGTGGCCCTCGCTGGGTGCCCACCCCGGAGAAGGTGACGCCGATCGATTCAAGCCGTCCGAGAGGTGGACGGCACTGCTGCCCAGCAGCGCTTGGCGACTCCCAGCCACGATATTAGTAGAGACCGCGGTCAATGTAAATCGATACCGATGCACCGGCACACCCGGCCGGGTCAGACCGCGAGGGCCGCCCGCACCTCCCGCTCCGCCGCGGATCCCCCGTCACCGTGCGAGGTGACCCGGCCGGATTCGAGGACGTGGTAACGGTTCGCCACCCGCAGCGCGAACCCGAGGTGCTGCTCGACGAGCAGCACGCTGAAGCCGGACTGCCGGGTCAGCTCGACGATCCGCTCCTGGATCTCGGCGACCACCGACGGCTGGATGCCCTCGGTCGGCTCGTCGAGCATGAGCAGCCGCGGCCGGGTGATCAACGCACGGGCGACGGCGAGCTGCTGACGCTGACCACCGGAGAGCAGCCCGGCCCGCCGCCGCAGCAGCGGACGCAGCGCCGGGAACAGGTCCAGCACCTCCGCCGTCGCCACCGCGCCGTCGCGCCGGGCGTCGGCGACGAGGCGCAGGTTCTCCGCCGCCGTCAGGTGCGGGAAGCACTGCTGGCCCTGCGGGACGTACGCCATGCCGCGCGCCACCCGCTCGTGCGGCGCGAGACGGGTGACGTCCTCGCCGTCCAGCTCGACGGTGCCGGCGGTCGGGCGCAGCAGGCCCGCCGCGACCCGCAGCAGGGTGCTCTTACCGGCGCCGTTGTGCCCGAGCACCGCGGCCACCCCGTCGGGCGGGACGGCGAGGTCCACGCCGTGCAGCACCCGGGAACGCCCGTATCCGGCGTGCACCCCACGCAGGGTCAGCATCATGCCTCCAGACCGCTGAGGACCGACCCGGCGTCGACCGGGTGGCCGAGGTAGACCTCCTGCACGCGCGGGTCCGCCTGGACCTGCGCCACAGTGCCCTCGCTGAGCACCTTCCCCGCGTGCAGCACGGTGACGCTACGCGCGAAGCGACGCAGGAAGTCCATGTCGTGCTCGATCACCACCACCGTGCGATCCCGGCTCACCGTCTCCAGCAGCGCGCCCGTGGCGTCGCGCTCCTCGTGGCTCATCCCGGCGACCGGCTCGTCGAGCAGCAGCAGCCGCGCGTCCTGCACCAGCAGCATGCCGATCTCCAACCACTGCTTCTGGCCGTGCGCGAGCGTGCCGGCGAGCTGGTCGGCCCGGCCGGTCAGCCCGATGGTCTCCAGCGCGGCGCCCACCTCGTCGGGGATACCCCGCCGACGCCGGGCCAGGGTGGCCCAGCTCCGGCGGGCGCCCGCGGCGATGTCGAGGTTCTGCACGACCGACAGTTCCTCGAAGACCGTCGACATCGACCACCAGCAGCGACCCGGTGGCCGACGCGCAGTCGAGCACCGCAGGGCCGGCCCAGCCGGGCGCGCCCGGTCCCACTGCGAGCGACTGGCGCAGCAGCGGCCAGCCGTCGTAGTCGACCCGGGTGTGTACGACAGCGCCACCCGGCGCCTCGCCGTACCGGCCGCAGATCACCTCGTCGCGCCAGGTCAGCCTCACCCCGGCGGCCAGCTCGACCCGGGACTCGGCGAGGTGGGCGCAGCCGGCCGCCGCGACCAGTTGCTCGGGCAGCCAGTGCAGTGCGCCGCCGTCGTGCACCACGGCGCGGACCGCCATCCGTGACACGGCATCGGGCCGGCCGGGCAGGGCGACCGAGGCGGCGACGGTGTGTACCCGCACCGCCGCCCCCGGTCCCACGTCGATCTCCAGCCGCAGGTCGTCGCCGGCGAGCGGGCCGGCCGCCCCGCCGACGACGTACACGGTCACGACACGACCGCTGCCGGGCGTCTGTCGCAGCAGCAGCGGCACCTCACCGCGCAGCTCGGCGAGGACCGTGCCGCCCCGGCCGTCGGCCCGAGCCACCAGCCGGGCGTGCGCGCGCATCAGGCCGGGCCGACCCGCGCGGCGATCGGGTGCAGGGCCGCGTGATGGGCCAGTTCGTGGCGGATCCAGTCGGCGACCTGCCCCGCCGTCGGGTCGCCGACGATCGACAGGAACACGGTCGGCAGGTCGCCGCGCCGGGCCCGCGCGTCCCGGTCCATGACGGCCAGGTCCGCGCCGACCATCGGGGCCAGATCGGTCTTGTTGATCACGAGCAGGTCGGCGGACGTCACCCCCGGTCCGCCCTTGCGCGGCACCTTGTCCCCGCCGGCCACGTCGACCACGAATATCTGCCGGTCCACCAGGCCCCGGCTGAACGTGGCGGTCAGGTTGTCCCCGCCGCTCTCGACCAGCACCAGGTCCAGCGGGCCGACCGCCTCGGCCAGTTCGTCCACCGCGTCGAGGTTGGCCCCGATGTCGTCCCGGATGGCGGTGTGCGGGCAGCATCCGGTCTCGACGGCGCGGATCCGGGCCGGGTCCAGCACCCCGGCCCGCTTGAGGAAGTCGGCGTCCTCGGTCGTGTAGATGTCGTTGGTGACCACGCCGAGTCGCAGCTCGCCGGCGAACGCCCGGCACAGGGCCGCCACCAGGGCGGTCTTGCCGGACCCGACCGGCCCGCCGATGCCGACGCGCAGCGCCCGGCCGGGGAGTGCCAGCGGCGGATGCGGGTCCACCCCCGGTTCGGGGTGGGTGTGCGGAACGGTCTCGTCGTGCGGGGCAGGATTCTCGTCGTGCGGGGCAGGATTCTCGTCGGCAGTGGGCGCAGCGGTCGGCACAACGGTGTCAGGACGCAAAGAGACGCACCTCCCAGGTGGCATGAGCTTCGGCGTGGATGTCGGCAAGGGGAGCGGCTGCCGCGGGCAGCCGCTCGGGTGGTTCGTCGGCCGCCCGGGTCGCCGCGGCGGCGGTGCCGTCGCACAGGCCGGCGAGACCGACCAGCAGGGCCTGGACCTGGTACGGGTCGAGGCCGAGCAGGCGTACGGCCGCACTGGCCGCACCGGTCACCGTCCCGTGGACGGCGACCGTGGCGGTCTCGGCGCGGCTCAGGCCGGCGGCGGCGCAGAGCAGCCCGAGCACCAGCGGCTGGTGCGCTCCTTCGGGCGCGGAGGGCAGGTCGTCGAAGGACGCCTCCGGCCAGATGGCCCGGCCCGCGCGCAGCAGAGCACGTCCCTGGCGACGGGACACCGTGCGCAGCGCCGGTGCCGCCGTCCGGGCGTCCAGCTCCGCGTCGAGCAACGCCAGCGTGGATCCGCGTACGGCGGAACCGGCCGAGGTCACCGCGCGGTGCGCCGCCGCCGCGAACGCCGCACCGACCAGCCCGGCGGTGGCCAGCCGGCCGGCCAGGAACGCCTCCAGCGAGGCCAGGCCGGTGACCCGGCCGGCGGCGACGGCGGCCTCCAGGCCGCCGGAGTGGGCGTGCGCGCCTGCCGGGAAGCGACCGTCGGCCAGCAGCAGGAACAGGCTCGACGTCGCCATCAGAACAGGAAGTACCGCTGGGCCATCGGCAGGCGTGACACCGGATCCGGCTCCACCACCTGACCGTCGATCCGCACGGTGAAGGTGTCCGGGTCCACCTCGATCCGGGGCATCGCGTCGTTCTCCGGCAGGTCCGCCTTGCCCCGCGAGCGCACGTCCGCGACGGGCACCACCCGTCGCCGCACGTCCAGGCGCAGTCCGGCGTCGAGGGCGGCCGGCGCGACGAACGCCAGGCTGGTGGCGGACGCCGCGGCGCCGTACGCCCCGAACATCGGGCGCGGCAGCACCGGCTGCGGCGTCGGGATGGACGCGTTGGCGTCACCCATCTGGGCGTACGCGATCATGCCGCCCTTGAGCACCAGATGCGGTCGTACGCCGAAGAACGCCGGATCCCACAGCACCAGGTCGGCGAGCTTGCCCGGCTCGACCGAGCCGATCTCCCGGTCCAGCCCGTTCGCCATCGCCGCGCAGATGGTGTACTTCGCCACGTACCGGCGGGCCCGGTGGTTGTCGGCCGCGCCGTCGCCGGGCAGCGCGCCGACCCGCTCCTTCATGACGTGCGCGCTCTGCCAGGTTCGCAGGATCACCTCACCGACCCGGCCCATCGCCTGCGAGTCGGAGCCGATGATGGAGATCGCGCCGAGGTCGTGCAGCAGGTCCTCGGCGGCCATGGTGGACGGTCGGATGCGGCTCTCGGCGAAGGCCAGGTCCTCCGGCACGGACGGGTTGAGGTGGTGGCAGACCATCAGCATGTCCAGGTGCTCGGCGAGGGTGTTGGCGGTGTACGGCCGGGTCGGGTTGGTCGACGACGGCAGCACGTTGGGCTCGCCGGCCACCGTGATGATGTCCGGCGCGTGCCCGCCGCCCGCACCCTCGGTGTGGTACGAGTGGATGGCCCGGCCGGCGATCGCCCGCAGCGTGTCGGCCACGAAACCGGCCTCGTTGAGGGTGTCGGTGTGGATGGACACCTGCACCCCGGAGGCGTCCGCCACCCGCAGGCAGGCGTCGATCGCCGCCGGTGTGGTGCCCCAGTCCTCGTGCAGCTTGAAACCGCCCGCGCCGGCGCGCAACTGCTCCCACAGCGCCTCCTGCGACACGGTGTTGCCCTTGCCGAGCAGCAGCACGTTGACCGGCAGCGTGTCCAGCGCCTCGTGCATGCGGGCCAGGTGCCAGGCGTTCGGGGTGACAGTCGTGGCCCGGGTACCCTCGGCGGGGCCGGTGCCGCCGCCGACGAGTGTGGTGATGCCGCCGGCCAGCGCCTCGGTGACGATCTCCGGGCAGATGAAGTGCACGTGGGTGTCGACGGCGCCGGCCGTGAGGATCCGGCCGTTCCCGGCGATGACCTCGGTGGCCGGGCCGATGACCAGTTCAGGGTGGACGCCGGGCATGGTGTCCGGGTTGCCGGCCCGGCCGAGGGCCACGATCCGACCGTCGCGCAGACCCACGTCGGCCTTGACCACGCCCCAGTGGTCGAGCACCACCGCGCCGGTGATGACGGTGTCGAGGGCGCCCTCGGCGCGGGTCGCCCGCGACTGGCCCATCGACTCGCGGATCACCTTCCCGCCGCCGAAGACCGCCTCGTCGCCGCCCACGCAGTGGTCGGACTCGACCTCGATCAGCAGGCTGGTGTCGGCCAGCCGGATGCGGTCGCCGGTGGTCGGCCCGTACAGGTCGATGTAGCGGTCCCGCCGCACGGCGCTCACCGCGCCGGCCCGTCGGTCGCCGGCGCCCCGCTCGTCGGCGCGTCCGATCCCGGCGCGGTCGGTGACGCTTCGTCCAGCGGTCCGGCGCACTCACCGCGGAGACCGGGCACGACGCGTGCGCCGCCGAGCGGGACCAGCTCCACGTTGCGGCTCACGCCCGGCTCGAACCGGACCGAGGTGCCCGCCGGGACGGCGAGACGCTGGCCCCAGGCGGCGGCCCGGTCGAACATCAGGGCCGGGTTGGCCTCGGCGAAGTGGTAGTGCGAGCCGACCTGCACCGGACGGTCGGCGGTGTTGACCACGACCACCGTGGTCACCGGACGACCTGCGTTGATCTCGACCGGGCCGGCCGCCGGCAGGATCTCCCCGGGGATCACGGGATCGGGTGGTGCACCGTCACGAGCTTGGTACCGTCCGGGAACGTCGCCTCCACCTGCACCTCCCTCAGCAGTTCGGGGATGCCGTCCTGGACGTCCTCGCGGCCGAGCACCGTCCGGCCGGCGGACATGAGGTCGACCACCGACCGTCCGTCGCGGGCCCCTTCGAGCAGGAAGGCGGTGATGATCGCGACGGCTTCGGGATAGTTGAGTCGCAGGCCGCGCTCGCGGCGGCGGCGAGCGACGTCGGCCGCGACGTGGACGAGCAGGCGGTCCTGCTCGTGCGGGCTGAGGAACACGGGATTCTCCGGTGGGCATCGGCGTGGCCTCGCTCGCCGTCGGCTCCGCGCGGAGCCGCGCCGGGCAGCACCACCCGGAGGAGGAGCTGAGGTCACACGACCGCCGCGACGCCGCCGACGGGTGGCCCGGGACTCCACCGTCCCGGCCCGCGCGACGGGCACCCGGCGGTGTCGGTCGGATGCGGACCGCACCGCCCACCGCTTGAGCCGACCGTAGAGGATCGCCACCGGCGGGGGCAACAGTGTGCTCGGCATCAGGGATCGAGCCGCGCCGGCGTCGGGGTCGGACAGCCGACTCCGCAAACGCAAAACGGTGCGCGCTGAAGTGGATCTCAGCGCGCACCGTGAACCTACGGGTCGTGCGGACCTGCTGGCAGTTGCAGATTGCAGGCGGGCTACAGGTTGTTGATTCGCGCCACCAGCTCTGCCTCGGTCAGGTTTTCCAGCACCGCGTCCTGCTTGCGGCCCAGGACCGCCAGCAGCTTCTCCTTCTCCAGCTTCTTGGCCGCCGCCGCCTTCGCCGCCTGCTCCTCCGCGAGGCGGACGGCGATGACGTGCTTGACGACCTCCAACTTGGTCTCCAAGATCGCCTTGGCCGGATTGGCCTCGGTGGCCACGAACGACTCGGTGTCGACGGCCTTGAGCTCGGCGTTGACCGCCTTGGCGACATCATCGAGGCTGAAGCCGGACTTGGCGGTCAGCGGAAGCTCCCACAACTGTTCCGTGGTCAGCTGTCCCTTGGCCGACGGGTAGCGGAACTTCTCCCGCGTGGCCTTCTCGAAAATGGTCACGATGGCCTCTCTCCGATGTCTGGGTAGGAAATCAGAACTGGATGCCGATGAGCCGGCGCCGACCACTGGTCATGGTCACCTTGGCGACCACGGAGCTGCGGACCGTGGAGCTGAAGCCGAGGCCGGAAAGCTGGTCCGGAGACGGCTCGCACTTGGTGCGGTCGCCGAGAACCTCGAACACCTTGCGGTGTGGTTGCAGGTCGGCGCGGAGGAACTCGTTGTAGATCCCGCGCGCCGGCTGGTCGTTCACGCACCCCTTCAGGATGAAGAAGTAGTGCCGGTTGCCGACCTCGTTGTCGTCGAAGTAGTTCGGCGAGTACATGATGGTGGACACCGGTACGAACTGTTCGGTGGTGATGCCCCACACCTCCTTGCCCGCACTGCCCGGCTGCACGTCTCTGCCCGGCCGGAAAGCGGTGATCACCCCTCCGGTAACCGTCATCCGGCCCACCTCGACGGTCTCCTTGTGGCCGACCGCACGCTCGTGGCGGTAGTGCTCGATCCTCCCGTCACTCTCGGTCTCGATCACGAAGCCGCCCTGGGCGCTGTCCCGCTTGCGGTACTGGTTCACCTCGATCCGGTACTCACCGTCGGGGACACTGTCGGTCCAGGTGACGTTCTCCACCGGCTCGCGGGAGAGCGGCCCGGCGGCGTTCATGTCGACGTCGAGCTTGTTGCGCTTCTCCTGGTACCAGATGTGGTCGCCGTTGGGTTCGAACACGTGCAGGTCGAGGTCGTCGTGGTTGAACCAGGACAGGCTCACCCGCAGCTTGCCGGTGACGTTGCCACCGGCTCGCTTGACCTTCTCCCTGATCGAGTCGGTGACGTTGCCGCCGTACGACCAGCCGAAATCGTTGTTCCACTTGAACAACCGCGGGGCAGCCGGATGCCGGCCGGTCGTGAGACTGACGAAGTGCGGCTCCTGGGTGTTGGCGACCCACAGGTCGATGCTGGTGGCGCCGGGCAGGATGTCCTTCATGAAGGAGACCACCGGAATCGCCTCCGGCTTCGCGTCACGAAGGCGCGCACCTGCCGACTGCACGGTGGCCGCCTGCATGAGCAGCCCTTCGATGCCGTCCTTCATCCGCGGCTGTGTGTCGTTGTCGACCCACAGCACGTTGGTGACCGACACGTCGGACAGCCGGGCGAACCGTCGCTGCAACGACTCCTCGATGCCCAACTCGTCAATGGTCTTCATGGCAGCCTTGACCATGGCCGGGGTGATCAACGCCGTGGGGCGCTGGTAATTCTGCGGCGCCACCTTCGTCTCGAACGACCGGACCGCCTGCTCCAGGTCGACGCCCGCGGAGAGATCCTGGACGAGGGTGCCGATCACCGTGTTGCGGAGGCGTGCCGCCGGGTTCATGGCGTTGGCGAAGACGAAGGCCCGTCCGTCGGTCGCCTTCGTCCACCGGCTCTGCAGCGACCGGAACTCGGTCACCGCCCGACGATGCTCCGTGCCCCGGTAGAGGGCGTTGTCGTCGATCAGGTCGGCGACGGTGTCCAGAGCGTCCTGGGACAACTCGGCCAGGCCACGCTGGAAGACCTGCACCGCGGCGTCGAAGTTGCCCTGTGCCGCGCCGACGTCTTCGACGCGATGCCGCGTCTCCACCCGGCCGTGCAGGTGGTGCCACACCTCGACCTGGCCGTCGCGCAGCGTCCGGGTGGTCTTCGTCCCGTACTGCGCCTGCGTGGACCGGAAGATGGTGGACAACGGCAGCGAGCGAACGAACTCGTCCAGAGCGGCGGCGACGACGGAGAAGACCGGGTCGGCGGCTGACACCCCGGACCAGACGGTACGGACCCGCCCGGCGTGGATCTCGACGACGTTGCCGAAGTGCTTGACGAAACCGCGGCAGGTCGAGCAGTCGTACTCGGAGCGCTCACGGAACCGCAGATTGGTACCGGCGGGGAAGGAATCGAGATACGTGAGCCAGAGCGAGTCCCGGTCGAGACCGTCGCCGACGATGTACAACTCGCCCTTGGACATGGTGGACAGACGCGAAGTCACATCCGTCACGAACTGCTGGAAATCGCCCACCGTTTCATCCCCCTTGATCGCCGGAGATCCTACGGAGCGGACGCCGATCGAAGAAACGCGTTTCCGGCTTCCCGCACGGTCGTAGACGCACTGCCGCCGCGCACCTGTCTCCAGCACGCCGTTCCAGGGGCCGGCGCCGATGAGCATCGGCTTGCGGCAGCCGGGCAGCGCGGAATGGGCCATCGACGGACACTTGTGTCGTGGACCTCACCCCGGGTCTCGACACCCCCGCAGCTGCCGCTAGCTAGCGCCGGGTTGGTGCAGCTGCCCGAATGGCGGCCCGACTGGCCGGTGGACCCGGACGAGGACCGGTGCCGCTCCGCCAGATGCCGCTGGGTGGGCCGGCTCGGCTGACCAACTCGTAGGTCTGCCGCGGCACGCCGGATCGCGACAGGCCAGGCTCAGCCGGCCGGCCGCCGCATCCCTTGATCCGATCCAGTGCGCCTGTGGTGAGGAGCTCAACCGCCGCGTGCACCACCGGCCGCAGCGGCCGGGCAAGGGTCTGGTCGTCTCGCCAGGTCCATCCGAACGGACGCCCTTGATCGAGTCGTGCGTGACCGAGCGCGTCCGCTTCGTCGTCTCGCAGACGGGCCAGTACGGACGTGCCCGGGCTGCGATCAGCAGCCACTGCCCGGAACACACCGTCGAGATCGTCGCGGATTCGCAGCGATCGGGCGAAGGTGGTCTGGGAGCCAGCCGGATCATGGCGTGACAGCGGGCGAACGCCTCCGCCTCCAGCTCGCTGAGCGCGCCCGCGTACACGCTCCAGGCGACGAGCTCGGGGTAGCCGGTCGCACGTCGTCGTCCCGAGACCCGACGGGCGGACCGGTACGGGTGTTGATGAAGTCCAGCGCGAGGTTGCTCGGGCAGATGACCACGGCCGACGCCACCCGCTCGCCGGCGGGTACGGAGGTGGCGCGGTCGGTGGCCCCCGGGACGACCGGCGACGGCTGATCAGTTTCGGCGCCAGGCGAGGACGCCGACCGCGGTCCCGAGCACGCCGGCGGCCACGCCCACCCGGTGTCGGGACAGCCAGGCCTGCGGACTGCGGCCGTGCGCCCGGGAGGAGAAGCCGCCCCGCGCGCCGTAGTCGTGCCCGCCGGGCCCGTCGAGTGGGTGCCAGAGGTTGTTCGGCCGGTCGCGGTCGGCGGGACGGCCGGTCTGCTGTGACTTGTAGCCTGTGCGGGCCAGGTAGCGGTCCAGCAGCCCGGGTGCGACGCGGTTGCCGAGGATCGTCAGCACGGTGGAGGCGCCGACCCAGTACTCGCGCCGGCGCGGCCGGTGGGCGGCACCGACGATCGCGCGGGCGGCCACCTCCGGCTCGTAGATCGGCGGTACCGGCTCGGCGTGCCGGGGCAGCCGGGACAGCAGCCACTCGAACTGCGGGGTGTTCACCGCCGGCAGGTGCACCATGGTCACCTTGACGTTGCTCCGCTCGTGCAGCAGCTCGCAGCGCAGCGACTCGGTGAACCCGACAATCGCGTGCTTCGCGCCGCAGTAGGCCGCCTGCAGGGGGATGCCCCGGTAGGCCAGCGCGGAACCGACCTGGACGATGGTGCCCCGGTCGCGCGGGGTCATGTGGGACAGCGCGACGCGGGTGCCGTGCACGTAGCCGAGGTAGGTGACCTCCATGGCGCGGCGGAACTCCTCCGGCCGGGTCTGCTGGAACGGCGCGAAGACGGAGCTGAACGCGTCGTTGATCCACAGGTCGATCGGGCCGAGTTCCGCCTCGATCCGCCGGCCGGCGTCGACGACCTGGTCGTGGTCGGCCATGTCGACAGCGATCGGCAGGGCCCGGCTGCCGGCGGCGCGTACCTCCTCGGCGGCGGCGTCGAGCCCCAGGCGCCCACGGGCCAGCAGCGCGATGGCGATGCCGCGCCGGGCCAGCAGCCGTACCGTGGCCCGGCCGACGCCCGCGCTGGCCCCGGTCACCACCGCGACCTGGATGTCCTGCCGCCGCATGCTCATCTCGCCTCCTGTCGTCGAGCCTCGCTGCCCGCACTACCCGTCGCCGGTCGACTCAGTCACCCCGGCGCGTCTGATTCGCGCGGCCCGACGTGTCAGCGCGGGACGGACGGGTATCGCACGCCCACGGACGCCGAGGGAAGGGACGACAGCATGGACCACCCGGCCCCCGGCACCACGCCGGCGGTGCTGCGGGACTACGCGCTGCTCGCCGACGGGCACCGGGGCGCGCTCGTCGGCCCCGGTGGGGACGTCGCCTGGCTGTGCGCGCCCGGCTGGTCCGACCCGGCGGCGTTCAGCGCGCTGCTCGGCGGTGCCGGCCGGTTCCTGGTCGCGCCGGCGGCGGACCGGTTCGTCTGGGGCGGGCACTACGAGCCGGGCTCGCTGATCTGGCGCAGCCGGTGGGTCACCGGAGACGGGATCGTCGAGTCCCGGGAGGCGCTGGTCTTCCCCGGGGAGGCGGGCCGGTTGGTGCTGTTGCGCCAGGTTCGCGCGTTGCAGCGGCCGGCGCGGGTGCGGGTGGTGCTGGACCCGCGGGCCGGCTTCGGCCGGGAGCCGGTGCGGGACGTGACCCGGGACGGCGAGCGGTGGCTGG
This sequence comes from Micromonospora sp. WMMB482, assembly GCF_019038635.1. Lineage (NCBI taxonomy): Bacteria > Bacillati > Actinomycetota > Actinomycetes > Micromonosporales > Micromonosporaceae > Micromonospora > Micromonospora sp. WMMB482. The sequence goes on from NZ_JAHOPD010000020.1 coordinate 6,514,243, forward strand.
CCCGCACCGGTGGGCTGCACCTGCGGTTGCAGGGCGGTGGCCGGTTGCACCGGGACCGGCAGGGTTTCCTGACCGGTGAGCTGACGGTCCCGGCGGGTGGCCGGCACGACCTGGTGCTGGAGCTGGCCGCCGGCCCGCTCGACCGGCCGTGCGAGTCGCCTGGGGAGTTGTGGCGCACCACCGAGCAGAACTGGGCGGCGGCGGTCCCGTCGCTGGACGGGCCGGCCGCCCGGGACGCCACGCTGGCCTACGCGGTGCTGCGCGGCATGACCCGCCCGGGCGGTGGCATGGTCGCCGCCACCACCACCGCCCTGCCGGAGCGGGCGCTGGCGGGCCGCAACTACGACTACCGGTACGCGTGGATCCGTGACCAGTCCTTCGCCGGCCAGGCCGCCGCGCTGGTCGGGCGGTACGACCTGCTCGACGACGCCGTCGCGTTCCTGACCGATCGGGTGCTGGCCGACGGGGACGGGCTCGCGCCGGCATACACGGTCGGCGGGGATCCCGTGCCGCGGGAGCAGCCGTTGGACGGCCTGCCCGGATATCCGGGCGCGAGCGCCCACACCGGCAACTGGGTACGCGGCCAGTTCCAGCTCGACGCGTTCGGCGAGGTCCTGATGGTGCTTGCGGCCGCGCAGCGCCACGACCGGCTCGACAGCGACGGCTGGCGCGCGCTGCGGGTGGCCGCCGAGGTGATCGAGCGGCGCTGGGCGGAGCCGGACGCCGGGATCTGGGAGCTGCCGCCCCGGCAGTGGACGCACTCGAAGCTGACGTGTGTGGCCGGGCTGCGGGCGGCGGCGCGGGCCGCGACGGCTCGCCCGGCCGCGCGCTGGTCGGCGCTGGCCGACCGGATCCTCGCCGACGCCGCCGAGCACGGGCTGGCGGCGGACGGGCACTGGCGCCGCGCGTACGACGACGACCGGGTCGACGCCGCGCTGCTGCTGCCGGGCATCCGCGGGGCGCTCCCGCCGCAGGATCCGCGCACCGGCCGGACCCGTCAGGCGGTCGTCGCCGAGCTGGCCGAGGACGGCTATCTCTACCGGTTCCGTCCGGACCGGCGGCCGCTCGGCGACGCCGAGGGCGCGTTCCTGCTGTGCGGGTTCGCCGCCGCGCTGGCCGCGTGGCAGGCCGGCGACACGGTGGGCGCCAACCGATGGTTCGAACGCAACCGGGCCGCCTGCGGCCCTCCGGGCCTCTACACCGAGGAGTACGACGTGCGGCAGCGCCAGCTCCGCGGCAACCTGCCCCAGGGTTTCGTGCACGCGCTGATGCTGGAGGCCGCCGTGACACTCGGCCAGGTCGAGCCCGGCCGCTGACCGGTCTACCGGCCGGGACCGGCGATGAGCGCCAACCCGGTCTCCGGGTCGACCCGTTTGGCCAGTTCCGGGGTGACCTCCGTGACGATCACCTCCAGCGTCGGCCATACCCGGGCCCAGAGCAGGTGACCGCCCACCGTGCTGCCGTCGGAGCGGCCGAGCACCGCGTGCACGTGCAGGGCCGGCTCGCCGTCACGGGCGGCCACGTCCCCGACCAGCGACAACACCTCCACCTGCTCGCGGACCGGGATGTGCCGGTAGTCGCCCTGCTCCCGGTCGAACCAACCGACCTCGGCCTCCCGAAAACCACCCACGGCTGTCACCCGGCCGGCGCGCAGGTCGTGCCGGCGCAGCGCGTCGCCGATCGCGGTCACCGGTTCGTCGCCCTTGTCGCAGACGACGACCAGCACCCGTCCGGTCGGCTGGTGCAGTTCCTCGGCCCTCATGGCTCCTCCTCGTGTCGTGCCGTGGTCGCACCCAGCACCGCCCAGACGCCGGCGACGGCTGTATCGGCCAGCGCGGCGTACCGCTGCCGCCGATCGGCGGCGGCGAGGGCGAGCGAGGCGAGGGCGTGGATGCCGTCGACCGCCGCGCCGGCGAGGAACGTCCCGGGTGCGGGCCGGCGCACGGTGAGAGCGGCCTGCGCCAGGTGTCGGGCGCCGAGTACCCGAAGCGTCGCCAGGGCGGCGGGGGTGGCCGGTCCGACCGGCCGCAGCAGGGCGACGGGAGCGACCAGCAGCAGAACGCCCCAGGCCACGCGGCCGGTCAGTGCCACGCGTCGCAGCGCTCGCCCCGGCGTTCGACGGCTCATGTCAGGCCACCCGGAACTGCTGGGCCTGCTCGGCGCGGAACACCAACCCGTTGCCCGGCCGGTCGAGCTGCACCAGCACCGCGCCGCCGGTCGCCGACTGCGCCCCGTCGAAGAGCATCGCCTCGATGCGGACGTGGTCGTGGAACCACTCCAGATGCCGCAGGTTCGGCGTGGCGGCCGCGACCGGCAGATGCTGGTGCGGCGCGCAGTGCCCGGACACCTGGATCCCGGCGGCGTCCGCCACCGCCGCCGCGCGGAGGAACTCGCTGACGCCGCCGCACCGGGTGACGTCGATCTGGAGGCAGTCGACGTACGGGGCCATCCGGTGGAAGTAGACCAGGTCGTAGCCGTACTCCCCCGCCGTGACGTCGGCCGTGACCCGGTCGCGGACCAGGGCGAGGCCGGGCAGGTCGTCGGAGCTCACCGGCTCCTCGTACCAGCGCACGTCGAGGTCCGCGGCGGCGTGCGCGACCCGGATCGCCTGCTTGCGCCGGTACGCGCCGTTGGCGTCGACGAACAGCTCCGCGTCGTCGCCGATCGTTCGGCGCGCCTGCCTCATCCGGTCCAGGTCGCGCGCCACCGCGGTGCCGCAGGACTCCCCTATCTTGATCTTCACGCGGGGGATGCCCTGTTCGTGCACCCAGCCGGCGAGCTGCCGGTGCTGCCGCTGGGCGTCGTAGGTGGTGAAGCCGCCGCTGCCGTAGACCGGCACCTCCCGGCGGACGGCGCCGAGCAGCCGGGCCAGCGGCAGGCCGTGTCGGCGCGCCTTGAGGTCCCACAGCGCGCAGTCGGCGGCGGACAGGGCGAGCCCGGCGATGCCGGGGCGGCCGGCGTTGCGCAGCCGTCGCCGCATCCGGTCCCAGGCCGCCGGCACGTCGTCGGGGTCGAGGTCGGCGAGCACCGGCGCGAGCAGGTCGGCCACCACGGCGACGGCGGCGATCGGGCCGTAGGTCCAGCCGATCCCGGTGTGCCCGTCGGCCCGCGCCCGGACCAGCACCAGCGTGGTGGCGGTCCAGGCGAGGGTGCCGTCGCCCTCCGGAGCGTCGGTGGGGATCCGGTACGCCTCGGCGGTGAGGCCGACGCCGGTCACCGCGACCTCCGGCGCGCCAACGCGGTCGCCGCGGCCAGCCCGGCGGTCGCCACCAGGCCGGCCGTCGCCCAGCGGGTGACCGGGCCGGGCGGTCGGGGCCGGTCGCCCCAGCCCTGTTCCGGCCGCCGGGAAACGGTGTCGTTGTGCATGGCCGCGCGCAGCAGTTCGGCCAAGTGGAGCGCGGAACGGCCGGCGGAGGCGCTCTGCTCGACCTGGGTACGGCAGCTGAAACCGTCCGCGAGGATCACGTCCGTGTCGGCGGCCTCCCGGACGGCGGGGAGCAGCACCCGTTCCGCGCACGCCTCGGACACCTCGTGGTGGCCCTGCTCGAAGCCGAAGTTGCCGGCCAGGCCGCAGCAGCCGGAGTCGAGGAACTCGGCGTCGACGCCGGCCGCGGACAGCACCGCCTGGTCGGCGGCGGTACCGAGGATCGCGTGGTGGTGACAGTGGGTCTGGATCAGCGCGTGCGCGTCGAGGCGGGGTGGCTGCCAGCCGGGGCTGTGGTCGTGCAGCAGTTCGGCGAGCGTGACGGTCTGCTCCCGTAGGCGGGTGACGTCGTCGTCGGCCGGGAACAGCTCGTGGGCGTCGCTGCGGAACACCGCTGTGCAGCTCGGTTCCAGCCCCACCACCCGGGTGCCGGCGCGCAGGTGGGGGCGGAGCGCGTCGACGCTGCGCCGCAGAACCCGCTTGGCGACGTCGAGCTGACCGGTGGATATCCAGGTCAGCCCGCAGCACACCGGGCCGTCCGGCACGCGTACCCGCCAGCCGGCGGCCTCGAGCACCTCGACCGCGGCGCGGGCGACGGCCGGATGGAAGTGGTTGGTGAAGGTGTCCGGCCAGAGCACGACCTCGCCCCGGGCACCGTCGCCGGTCGGGGTGCGCCGGGCGAACCAGTGCTGGAACGACTCCGCCGCGAACAGCGGGATGTCCCGGCGCCGGTCGATCCCGCCGACGACCTTGGCCAGGCGGCCGAGCCCGGGTGCGTGCGCGAGGGCGTTGACCGTGCGGGGCAGCCGGGCGGCGACGGTCGCCACCAGCGGCAGCCAGCCCATCGAGTAGTGCGCGCGGGGGCGCAGCCGGCCGGCGTAGTGGTGGGACAGGAACTCGGCCTTGTAGGTGGCCATGTCCACGTTGACCGGGCAGTCGGCCTTGCAGCCCTTGCAGGCCAGGCAGAGGTCGAGCGCGTCGCGCACCGCGTCGGAGCGCCAGCCGTCGCCGATGGTGCCGCCGCGGGCCGCGCCGTCGAGCATCTCGAACAGCAGCCGGGAGCGGCCCCGGGTCGAGTGCTCCTCCTCCCGGGTCACCATGTAGGACGGGCACATCACCCCGCCGGAGTGCCGTCGGCACTTGCCCACGCCCACGCACCGCAGCACCGCGTCACCGAAACTGCCACCGTCGTCGGGGAAGGCGAAGGTGGTCCGCACGCCACCGTGGTCGTAGTCGACGCCGAGGCGCAGGTGGCTGTCGAGTGGGTAGGGCGGCATGACCTTGCCGGGGTTCATCCGGTCGTCCGGGTCGAAGATCGCCTTGAACTGGCCGAACGCCCGGATCAGCCGTTCGCCGTACATCTTCGGCAGCAGCTCGCCGCGGGCCTGCCCGTCGCCGTGCTCGCCGGAGAACGACCCGCCGTAGGACACCACGAGGTCGGCGGCGCGTTCGACGAAGGAGCGGAAGTCCCGCACCCCGTCGGCGGTGCGCAGTTGGAACGGGATCCGGGTGTGCACGCAGCCCTGCCCGAAGTGTCCGTACAGCGAGGCCTGCTGGTAGCCGTACTCGCGGTAGAGCGCCTGCAGGTCGCGCAGGTAGTCGCCGAGCCGGTCCGGGGCGACCGCCGAGTCCTCCCAGCCGGGCCAGGTGTTCTCGGAGTCCGGCACGTGGGCGGTTGCACCCAGCGCGGAGTCGCGGACCTCCCACATGCGTTTCTCGTCGGCCGGGTCGGCGAACTGGTGCACGCGCGGCCCGCCGTCGCGGCGGACGGCGGCGATCAGCCGGTCGGCGGCGGCCGCGGCCTGGTCGGGGGTGTCGCCGCCGAGCTGCACCATCAGCCACGCGCCGCCCTCGGGCAGCTCGTGCAGCGCGTGCGGGTGCAGGTTCTTGCGCCGCTCGAAGCTGACCAGCTTGTCGTCGATGCCCTCCAGCGCGATCGGCTGGTGTTCCAGGATCCGCGGCACGTCGTCAGCGGCCGAGGCGATGTCCGGGTAGCTGAGGAACACCATCGCGTCGGCCTTGACCCGGGGGACCAGTTTGAGCCGGGCACGCAGCACTGTGACAAGCGTGCCCTCGGAGCCGACGAGAGCCTGGGCGACGTGGAAGTTCTTCTCCGGCAGCAGGCTGTCCAGGTTGTAGCCGGACACCCGGCGGGGGATGTGCGGGTAGCGGGTGCGGATGTCGGCCAGGTACTCGTCGCGCAGCGCCCGCAACCGCCGGTGGATCTCGGCCTTGCGACCGCCGTCGCGCTGGATGCGCTCGTACTCCTCGTCGCTGGTCTCCCCCACCCACATCCGGGTGCCGTCGTGCAGCAGCACCTCCAGTTCGACGATGTTGTCGACCACCTTGCCGGTGCGCTGGGCGGTCGCGCCGCAGGAGTTGTTGCCGATCATGCCGCCGAGCGTGCAGTGGTTGTGGGTGGCCGGTCGGGGCCCGTACTCCAGCCCGGTCGGTTCGAGTCGGGCGTTCAGCTCGTCGAGGACGATGCCGGGTTCGACCAGGCAGGTGCCGGCCTGCTGGTCGACCTCCACCAGCCGGTGGCAGTACTTGGACCAGTCGAGGATCACGGCGGTGTTCGTGCACTCGCCGGCCAGGCTGGTGCCGCCGCCGCGCGAGGTCAGCGGCGCGCCGTGGCGGCGGCAGACCGCCACCGCGGCCACCGCCGCCTCCACCGTGCGGGGCACCACCACCCCGAGCGGCACCTGGCGGTAGTTGGAGGCGTCGGTGGAGTACGCGGCGCGGGAACCGGCGTCGAAGCGGACCTCGCCGTCGACCTCCGCCCGCAGCTCGGCGGCGAGCGCGATCAGGTCGACGTCGTCGGCCGGCTCGGGTGGACGCAGGACCGGGTCGGGCAGCACCTCGGTCATGAGCGCAACTCGTTGATCTTGTCGCGTGCGACGGTCGCCACGGTGGCCACCTTGTGCGGTTGACCGCGCAGGAACGCCTCGGTGAAGTGTTTCGCCTGGTCATATTTGATCTTGCCCGGCATCGGCGGCTCGTTCGGGTTCACGTCGCAGTCGACAAGCGCCGGGCCGGGGTGCGCCAGGGCCTCGCGGATCGCGCCCGGCAGCGCCTTCGCGTCGGTCACCTTCACCCCGAACGCGCCGCAGCCGCGCGCCCAGGTGGAGAAGTCCGCCTCCGGCTGCCGGTGCCGCACCGCGTACTCGGGGTAGCCGAGGATGATCTGCTCCCAGAGGATCTGCCCGTACGAGTTGTTGTTGTTGATCACCACCTTGATCGGCAGGTCGTGCCGCACCGCGGTGAGGAACTCGGCCATCAGCATCGCGAACCCTCCGTCACCGACGAACGCGATCACCTGCCGGCCCGGGTAGGCGTGCTGCATGGCGATGGCGTACGGCAGGCCGGGCGCCATGGTGGCCAGGTTTCCCGACAGGAAGAACTCGCGCTCGCCGCGGATCGTCCAGTGCCGCGCCGACCAGGTGGCGATGGTGCCCGAGTCACAGGTGAGGATCGCGTCGTCGGCGGCGGCGGAGTCGATGCAGCCCATCAGGTACTGCGGCGCGATCGGCGACCGCTCCGGATCCACCAGGCTGCCCATCTCCGACCGCCAGTCGTTCATCTTGCCCTGGTACTTCTTCAGGAACGACCGGTCCGGGGCGTGGTCCAGCATCGGCAGCAGATCCCGCAGCGCCAGGCGGGCGTCCGCGCAGACCGGCGCCTCGACCGGCAACCGCATGCCGATCAGGCTCGGGTCGACGTCGACCTGCACCACCTTCGCCTGCCCCGGCGACGGCAGGTACTTCCCGTACGGGAAGGAGGTGCCCACCATCAGCAGCGTGTCGCACTCCTCCATCAGCTCCTCGCTCGGCGCGGTGCCGAGCAGGCCGAGCCCGCCCGTGGTCAGCGGGTGGTCGTCGGGCACCACCAGCTTGCCGGGCAGCGTCTTGACGATCGGGCTGGCCAGGGCCTCGGCCACCGCCAGCACCTCCTCGCGGGCGCCCCGTGCGCCCACACCGACCAGCATGGCCACCTTCCGGCCGGCCCTGAGCACCTCGGCCGCCTTCGCCAGCTCCCGCGGGTCAGCCGGCAGCCGGGGGTACGACACCGTGGCGGCGCTCATCGGCGGCTTGCCCGGGCTCACGTGCCGGTACGGGTCGTCGGAGGCCGGCGCCACCTGCACGTCGTTGGGGAAGGTCAGGTGCGCCACGGTCCGCTTGCTCATCGCGTCGCGGATCGCCAGGTCCACCACCGCGGGCATCTGCTGCGGGTTGGTGACCATCAGGTTGTACGAGGCGACGTCCTGGTAGAGCTGGGTGGTGTGCACCTCCTGCTGGTAGTGCGAGCCCAGCACCGACGTCTCCTGCATGCCGGTGATCGCCAGCACCGGCACGTGGTCGAGCTTGGCGTCGTAGAGCCCGTTGAGCAGATGGATCGCCCCCGGCCCGGAGGTGGCGCAGCAGACCCCCAGCCGGCCGGTGGCCTTGGCGTAGCCGGTGGCCATGAACGCCGCCGCCTCCTCGTGGTGCACCAGCACGAACCGCAGCCTCTCCCGCTGCCGACGGAATCCCTCCATCAGGCCGTTGATGCCGTCGCCGGGCAGGCCGAACACGGTGTCGACCCCCCACTCCACCAGGCGTCGGGCCAGGCTCTCGCCCACGATCTCCTGCACGTCGTCCTCCTCTTCCGGGGTTCACCCGTCCTCGTCCGCGTCAGCGGGGTTTCACCTGGCCCACCAGACAACGCGGAGCAGGGCGGACGGGGCGGCGGCTACCCGGCCTCCCCCGCCGCAAACCCACCAGGGCGGGCGGTTTCGGACCGCCGTCACCCGCGCCTCCCGTCCCCGGGCAGCACGGACAGCCGTCCCCGCCCCTCCAGCACGGCGATATGCACGGCGTCGACCTCGCCCACCCCGTGCTCGCGCAGCAGTCCGTCCAGGTCGGCCCGGGTCAGACCGGCGCGGCGCAGGTTGCCGGTGAGCACCCGGCCCCGGGCGACCACCACCACCGGCCCCGTCTCGATCAGCCGCCGACCGGCGGGCCGCAGGCGCACCCAGGTGATCAGCGCGTGGGCGGCCAGGACGGCCACCAGCGTCACCGCGCCGGACAGGTAGCTGGCGTCCGGCGCGCTGGGCAGCCGCCCGACGATCGCGCCCACCGCGACGGCCGCCACGAAGTCGTACGCGGACAGCTCGGCCAGCGTCCGGCGTCCGCCGAGGCGCATCGCGAGCACGGCGGTCAGGTAGAGCAGGAACGCCTTCACCGCCACCCAGATCAGCCAGCCCGGGTGGCCGATGAGAGCGGTCACAGCATCCATCCCGACCGCCGGGCTCAGGACCGACGCATCGACCGTGCCGCCAAAAAGCCGAGGACCGCACCGACGGTCAGCGTCACCAACCCGCGCGCGGTGAGCGCGGAGCGCAACCGGCCCAGGCCCGCCTTCGGGTCCACCACGCTGCCGGCCACGTCGCCCGCGACCCCCACCACCACGTCACCGAGCTCGCCGCGGTCCATGGCCCACCCCCTTGCCGAAAGCCGCCGGCTACCCGGCGGGACGGCCACCAAACGTCCACTCGTCCCGACCGGTGAAGACCCGTTCTGCCGCGGCTTCGAAACGCGAGCTGCCTCGATCGCCTTCCGGGGAGGTTGGCGGCAAACGCCGGCGCGTCGACCGTTACCGCCTCGAGATCTCGTGGTGTCCGGCGGCGTACCAGCGGCGGCCCGGCATCGCCGTGGCGCCGTGCACCACGACGCTGAGCGTGACGACGAGGCTGCCGGCGGTCCAGAGCAGCGGATCCCGCGCGCCCTCGTCGGCGCTGAAGGCCAGGTAGAACAGCGCGGACACGCCGATCGGGCCGAACCAGCCGAGGAAGACCAGCTCTCGCCAGGGCAACCCGAGCGGCTTCCGGAGCGCCAGCACCACCGGCAGCCGCCGCAACAGCAGGACCGCGACGGCGAACAGCGGCAGCCGCCAGCCGGCATCGAGCCAGTCGCGCCACGGCAGTTCGACGCCGAGCAGGAAGAACAGCGGCAGCACCAGATAGCGGGTGAGCGAGTCGTCCAACTTCTGCTCGGCGATGCGAGGCTGGTCGCCGACGACCCGGTTGTAGGCCAGCCCGGTGACGAAGGCAGCCAGGATGCCGTCGGTGTCGAACACCCGCGCGACTCCGAGCGCGGCGATGCCGAGCAGCACCGCGAAGACGAGCAGCGAGCCCTGGTCGAGGGTCTCCCGGCGGCTCGCCGCGCGGACGGCGTGTCCGGCCAGCCAACCGAGTAGGACGCCGACGGCCACCGCGCCGAGCACTCCCCACACCGCCGCGGTCACCTGGTCGGCCCATGGCTGCGCGCCGATGGCGGCCAGGGCGAGCACGACGAGGGGGAACGCGAGCCCGTCGTTGCCGCCGGACTCGCCGCTGATCACCTGCCGGAGCCGGTCGGGCAGTTGCCGTTCGGCCGGGCCGCCGGAGACGATGCTGGAGGCCAGGACCGGGTCGGTGGGGGTCAGACAGCTGCCGAGCAGCGCGGCCAGGCCCAGCGGCATGCCGAGCACGAGCCACGACAGGCCGGTGCTGAGCAGCGCCATTCCGACCATGCCGGCGGAGAGCAGCACGAGCACCGGGCGCAGCACCGCCCGGTAGCCGGCGAGCGGGAAGCGCAGCGCGACCGCCATCAGCGACACCGCCAGCAGGGCCCGGCTCACCTCACGGTTGAGCTCGGCGCCGAGCCGGTCGCCGACGTCGACCAGGCCGAGCACCGGGCCCGCCAGTGCCCCCAGAGCCAGCGCCAGCAGCGGCTCGGACAGCACGGTCCGGCGGATGGCGCTCGACCAGAAGGCGAGCAGGACACCGAGACCCCCGACCAGGGCGTACGCGAGCAGTAGCGGACTCATGCCCGCCCGCTACCCGTCGCGGTGTCGCCCACTCGGCCGTCTCGCCGCCTCACGAGCGCCGGGCCCGGGCGGTGGCCCGGGCGTTGGCCCTCTCGATCCCCTCGACCAGCTCACCCTTGTTCATGTTCTCCGGGTCGTCGATGCCGACCCTGCGGGCCACGTCGTCCAGGTGCCCCTTGCTGGCGTTGGCGTCCACCCCCTGGGCGGTGGGCCGGTCGCGGTCGCGCGAGGCCGGGGTGCCCTGGGCCGCCTGCGGGTCGGAGGGCCCCTTGTGTTCCTTGGGTTCCCAGTGGTCGCCGACCTTCTCGTGGGTGTGCTTCAACGACGCGTAGGCGGCACGGTGCGCCCGCTCGCCGTCGCCGTAGCTCTCCTCGGCCGACTCCAGCGTCTTCTTGTACGTGCGGACCGCCTTGTCGTCCGAGCGCGCGATGGTCGACGGGACGTCGTCGCGCATCTCCTCGGCCTGCTCGTGCTTGTCCGGCATCTCGCTGCCTCCTGGTTCGTGTCACCTGTCCAGTTCGTCGCGGGCGGCGTCGACACCGGCGGGCAGCACTCGGCCGGCGGCTCCGCTGACCATGTCCCGCACGTCGTCCGCGAGCCGGGCCGAGGGGCCTCCGGCCGCACGGAGCTGCGCCAGCCCCGCCCGCCCCAGCACCACGGCGGCGACGAGGTAGCCGGCGGTGAGACCCGCCGCGGCCAGCCGGCGCGGGAGCATCGTCTCCAGCACGCGCAGCACCGTGGTCGACGCCGCGCCGGCACCGAGCACCAGGCAGCCACCGGCGGCAGCCAGCAGGACGACGCCCACACCCGCCGGTCGGGCCGCCTCGTTCACCTGCGCACGCACGGCTCGCACCTCCTCGCGAACGACGTCGGCCACGTCCTCGGCCAGCCGCTCGGTCGGGCTCCGCCGTCCGTCCCCTCCGACGGTTCCCCCGCTCATCGCACCTCCCACTGCGCCGCCGCGTGCCCGGCGGCGTACCCGTGGGGACGCGCCCCACACCGCGATGCCACAGCTTTCAGTCGGTGGGTGTGACGGCAGAGCCGGAACCCGCCGCGCCGGATGCCCCGAACTGGCCGGATGAGCAGCCCAGCGCGTCTGGCAGCCCGGCGGCAACACGCTGCTGGTCAACGACGCCCGGGCCGCCGAGCTGGCGCGCACCCCCGACGACGGAAGGCCGTTGATCGCCGCCGGACGCCCGGACGACGTCGCCCGGATCATCTGGGCCAGCGGCAGCACCGGCAGCCCGAAGGGCTGCGCACAGACGTACGCGGCGATGAACGCGGCCTGGGCGCGTCACCCGGATCGCTTGCCCCCGGCGGTCGCGGACCTCGCCACCCGGCTCCAGCGTCATCGCGTCTCCGGTGCGCTGCGCAGCCAGGTGATGCTGGAGTACGCCATCCCCACCCCGGCCGCAGGCGGCACCCTGGTCGCGGCCCGGGCGCGCCCCCGGCGTATCGCCCGGCACCGGGCGACCGCGAGCGTGATCACCGTGGCCAAGCTCTACCAGCTCGTGTAGGACCAGCGCACCGACCCGGTCCACCTGAGCAGCCTGCGGGCCCTGCTGGTCTCCGGGTCGCCGCTCGCACCGGGCCGGCTCACCGAGGCACTCGACGTGCTCGGCCCCGTGGACGGCTGGGTCCGCACCCGCGACCTGGCCCGGCTGAATGGCGACGGCTACCCGCACCTGGTCGGCCGGATCCGGGACGTCGTCGTCGTGCAGGCCCGTCGGCCTCGCAGACGATCCGGTGGATCGACCGGGCTCCGGTGGGGCCGAGCGGTAGGCCGGACAAGCGCGCCCTGGCGGGACCGCTCGCGGCTGACCAGGAGGCCGGAGGAGCGCCCAGGCGCCGCGCACCGCGCGGACTCCGGCGACGTCCCGCCGGACGGGCGGGAACCTGCACCGTACGGACGGGTTCCCGCGGGCTGTCCCGGGTCCACCGGGACTCGCCCTACCCCGTCCGCTGCGGGCCGACGACGCTCCAGCAGAGGCCGGCCGGGTCGCGCAACGTGACCTGGTGCGACGGGCCAGCCGGCGGCTCGACGTGGGCGCCCGCGGCCACCGCCCGCCGCAGCACCGACTCGGGGTCCGTCCGCTCGATGGTCAGCACCTCGTCACGGTTCGCGGCCACCGACGGGTCGCCCGCCTCCCACCACTCGCTCACGATCAGGCGATGACCGCCGACGGCCAGTTCGGCGTGCACGACATGCCCGTCGAGCAGGCACTCCCGTTGGATGGCCACGGCGTCGAAGACGTCCGTGTAGAAGGCGATCGCCTCGCTCGTGTCGCTGACCGTCAGGTGCGGTGCCGTCCGCTGGTCCTGTGCCCGCATGAGACTGCTGCGTCCCTTCGCTACTCGGCGATCCGGGTCCGGCCGGTCCAGCGGAAGACCACCGGCTCGACCGTCGCGGCGGCGGTGCCCCGCTCGAAGTGCTCGTACCCGCCGTAGTACAGGATCTTGATCTTCTTCTCTGCCCTGGGCACCCGACGGCTGCGCAGATCGGCCGGCAGGCCGGCCGGGCCGCCCTCCAGGACGACATCGATGACGCCGGCGGCGTCACGGGCGACCGGATCAGCTTGCGAAACGTCCTTCATGGCACGACCTCCGTCGCATTCCGCACCTCACGAGCCGCCGCAGGGGCGACGGCGGTTCGGTCCACACAGGTCCAACGACACCCGTTGCCGGATGAACGGACGCTCCGCGGTCGAACGTCCTTGTCCGGTGAGCGGCCACCCGTTCAGCTCCGAACGTAGTGCAGATCACATTTCGTGAGCACCCTTAGCGCACCCCTAGAAACGGCCCTGGGCAGCGACGATGCCCGGACCAGCCCGATCGGGAGGCGGGCTCACTCCCAGCGGAAGAACCGCGTGGCCCCCAGGGCGGCGACGGCAGCCGTGACGGCCAGGGCGATCAGCTGCGGCAGCTCGGGGTCGGCCCCCGCCCACGCCGCGCCGATGGTGTCGACAGTCGCGCCGAGCGGCGAGTAGTCGGCCACGGCCGCCAGGGCACTCGGCATCCGGTCGCGGGGCAGCCAGGCGCCGGCCAGGAAGAGCAGCGGGAAGAACAGCGCGGGGCCGATCGACTGTGCCGCCCTGGCCGACGGCGCCAGCGCCGCGATCAGCAGGCCGACGGCGAACAGGCACGCGACCCCGAGGAGGAAGGCCAGCACGAACCCGGGCAGGTTGGCCGGCGCCGGCTGGTCCAGCAGGAACCGCACGGCGATCGAGGTGACCACCGCACCGAGCACGCCCATCACGAGGTTGACCACAACCTGGGCGACCAGCAGCAGCGCAGGCCGCACCGGGGTGGTCGCCAGGCGGCGCAGGATCCGGCGTTCCCGGTAGATGCCCAGCGCCATCGGCAGGGTGAAGAGCGCGAGCATGCCGATGGTCAGAGCCAGCGCGAGCGACGGCAGGAACGTCTGCTCGGCGTGCTGGCCGGTGTCGGCGGCTGTACCGGCACGCTGCGGCAGGCCGAATACGAGCATCAGGCCGATCGGCAGGGCGAAGACGAAGAACAACGACACGGGTTCCCGGAGGAACAGCTTCGCCTCGACGGCGATCAGCTTGGACAGGGCGCTCACGACGACCTCCCGTCGGTCGGGGACTGCGCGGCCCGGCCGCCGCGGCCGGTCAGGGCGACGAAGGCGTCGTCGAGGGTGGGCTGTTCGACCCGCAGGTCCGTGTAGGTCGTCCCGCGCCCGTTGAGCACTGCCAGGACCGACTGGAGCACGTCCTTCGTGCCGGTCACCGTCACCTCCGCCCCGTAGCGGCTGACCCCGGTCACGTCGGGCGCGGCGAGCAGCAGGGTGTCCTCGACCGGCTCCGCCGGGCGGAAGTGCACCCGGTGCTCGCTGCCGACCCGGGCGAGCAGGCCAGCGGGGCTGTCGATGGCCACCATCCGCCCCTTGTCGATGATCGCGATCCGGTCACAGAGTCGTTGCGCCTCTTCCATGAAGTGGGTGACCAGCACGACGGTGACGCCGCGGTCGCGAATCCGCTCGACGAGATCCCAGGTGTCCCGGCGGCCCTGCGGGTCGAGGCCCGTGGTCAGCTCGTCGAGGATGGCGACCTCCGGCCTCCCCACCAGCGCCAGGGCCACCGACAGTCGCTGCTTCTGCCCGCCGGAGAGCTTCTGGAAGTACGTGTTGCGCTGCTCGGCCAGGCCGAGGTCGGTCAGCAGCTCGTCGATGTCGGCCCGGTTGCGGTAGAAGGACCGGTACAGGTCCAGCGCCTCCCGCACCCGCACCTTGTCCGGCAACTGGCTCTCCTGGAGCTGGGCGCCGACGCGCTGGCGCACCTCGGTGCGGTCGCGCACCGGGTCCAGCCCGAACACCCGGACGCTCCCGCCGTCGGGGCGGCGCAATCCCTGCACGCACTCGACAGTGGTCGTCTTGCCGGCTCCGTTCGGGCCGAGGACGCCGAAGACCTCGCCCTGCTCGACGGTGAAGGAGACGTCGTCGACCGCGACCTTCTCGCCGTACCGCTTCTGCAGATGATCGACCTCGATGACCGGCATCCGGGATGGTCCTCCTTCACGTGCGGCTCGCCGCGGGCAAGGGCGGACCCCTCGGCTGATCGCGGCGTCGGTCCGCGGGAACGGGCCGGACCCGGGCCGACCGACGCCCGACATCATCCGCGCAACCGATGCGCCGATCAACTGATCAGATGATGAATCGGGGGTGTCGATGCGGGGAACGACCCTCCACAGGGGTGCCGCCCGGCGACAGGGGTGTCGCCCGGTCACGTCGGGTGTCCGGGCGTCCGTCCGGCCGGGCGACTCCGGGCGGCTTCCCGCCCACGGATCCGGTGTGGCTCGTCACCGCCGGCCCGGGCACAGCGGCAGCAGCTCGTCGAGCCGGGTCAGGACGACGTCCGGGCCGGCCGTGCGCAGCGTCTCCTCCTCGGACTCGCCCCACAGCGCGGCCACCGCCGTCACCCCGGCCGCCCGCGCACTGGCCAGGTCGCTGGGCGCGTCGCCGACCATCAGCGCCTCCGCCGGGCGGGCCCCGAGCAGGTGCAGTGCCCGCCGTACGATGTCGGGCGCGGGCTTCGGGCGGGGCACCTCGTCCGAGCCCACCACGTGGTCGACGAGCGGCAACAGGTCGAGCCGGCCGAGCAGGTCCCGGGCGCGTACGCCGCTGCGGCCGGTGGCCACGGCGAGCCCGATCCCCCGCCGACGCAGGGTGCGCAGCAGCTCCGCCGCGCCGTCGACCGGGCTGACCCGGTGTGCGAGGCGGTTGCTCTGCCGCACGAACGGCTCGGCGAGCGCCGCCGGCAGGCCCATCAGCTCCAGCACCTCCGGCAGGTACCGGCCCGGGTGGCGGCAGTACTCCTCGACCGGGGCCATGCCGTCGCCGACCACCTCGGCGTAGGCGAGGGCGAACGCCTCTCTGGCCACGGCGAGGCTGTCGACCAGCACCCCGTCGAGGTCGAACACCACCGCGCGGACACCGTCGGGTGCCGCCGCCCTCGCGACCACCGATGTCACCTCCCGTCCGCGCGACCCGCCCCGGCCGGTAGGGGTGGCCGGTTGCGGAAACCCCCGACTACGGTCAGGACCGTTCTCCCGGCCCACCGGCGCGGCGCACTCGCCCACCCGGATCCGGCGGCACCCCGCCACCCTACCGGCGTCGCGGCCCCCGGCAGGGCTAGGACCGGGCCGCTGAGAGGATCGCACCATGCCGCTGCTGGGCTGGCTGACGAAGGGCACCGACGAGCACCCGGACGCGATCCGGGTCGACGGCCGGGCGGCGTCCTGGGTGGAGCTTCGCCGCCTGGCCACGGCGGTGGCCGACGAGCTGCGCGGCGTCGACCGGGTGGCGATCGAGGCCACCGCCACCCTGGAGACGGTGGTCGGCGTGGTGGGCGCGCTGACGGCCGGGGCGGCGGTCGTGCCGATCCCGCCGGACGCCGGGCCGATGGAGCGCGATCACATCCTGCGCGACTCGGGCGCGACGGCGCTGCTGGCCCCGGCCGGCGCTGGACCCACCGTCGGTGACGCCGGCCGGCCCGTCGTGCCCGTCGACCTGACCCGGCGGTCGGACACCGTTCACCCCGAGCCGGATCCGGCCCGCACCGCGGTGATCCTCTACACCAGCGGCACCACCGGCGCCCCGAAGGGCGCCGTGATCTCCCGCCGCGCGATCGCCGCCTGCCTCGACGGGCTGGCCGACGCCTGGGCATGGACGCCGGACGACCTGCTGGTGCACGGCCTGCCACTGTTCCACGTGCACGGGCTGGTGCTCGGCGTGCTCGGACCACTGCGGCTGGGCGGCCGGCTGCACCACGTGGGCCGTCCCCGCCCCGACCGGTACGCCGCCGCCAACGGCACGATGTACTTCGGGGTGCCGACCGTGTGGTCCAGAATCGCCGCCGACCCGGACGCGGCCCGGGCGTTGCGTCCGGCGCGGCTGCTGGTCTCGGGCAGCGCGGCGCTGCCGGCGGCGGTCTTCGCCGACCTCGCCACCCTCACCGGTCACCGGATCGTCGAGCGGTACGGGATGACCGAGACCCTGATCACTGTGAGCGCCCGGACGGACGGCCCACGCCGGCCCGGCACCGTCGGGCTGGCGCTGCCCGGGGTCCGGACGCGGCTGGTCGACGACGACGGCGCCCCGCTCCCGGCCGACGGGGCGACGATGGGCGAGCTTCAGGTCACCGGCCCAACGTTGTTCGACGGCTACCTCAACCACCCGGACGCCGACGCGGCGAGCCGCACCCCGGACGGTTGGTTCCGCACCGGGGACGTCGCCACCGTCGACCCGGACGGCTGGCACCGGATCGTCGGCCGGGCGTCGACCGACCTGATCAAGAGCGGTGGCTACCGGATCGGCGCCGGGGAGGTGGAGGACGCCCTGCTGACGCACCCGGGGGTCCGTGAGGCAGCCGTGGTGGGCACCCCGCACCCCGACCTCGGCCAGCAGGTCACCGCGTACGTGGTGGGCGACGGGGTGGACGGGGCCGAACTGATCGACTTCGTGGCCCGGCACCTCTCGGCGCACAAGCGACCCCGCGAGGTGCGCCTGGTCGACGCCCTGCCCCGCAACGCCCTGGGCAAGGTGCAGAAGACGCGGCTGAGCGCAGCCGGTTAGGACGCCACTGCCGCGATGCTGATCGCGGTGACCACCAGCCCCCGCTCGACCAGGAACCTGCCCGCGAACGCCCGCACCTCGGCCCCGCCGAGCACCGGACCGGGCACCAGCAGCCGGGCCTCGAACGTGCCGGCCGGGTCGAACACGATGTCCGCCTCGGAGAAGTCCAGCCACCGACCGGTGAGCGGGAACCACGCCTTGTACACCGCCTCCTTGGCGCTGAACAGCAGGCGGTCCCAGCAGACGGCGGGGCGGACCGCGCCGAGCGTGACGGTGCGCGACCGTTCGGCCGGCAGGGCGATCGCGCCCAGCACCCCGTCGGGCAGCGGGGCGTGCGGCTCGGCGTCCACCCCGAGGCTGGCGAACCCCGTCGTACGGCCGACCACCGCCGCCCGGTAGCCATCGCAGTGCGTCATGCTGCCGACCACGCCGGCCGGCCAGAGCGGGGCACCGCGCGCGCCGGAGACGATCGGCGCCGGGGCGAGACCCAGCTCGCCGAGGGCCAGCCGGGCGCAGTGCCGCACGGTGGCGAACTCCTGGCGGCGTTTCTCCACCGACCGTGCCACCAGCGCCTCTTCCTCGGGGAACAGGGTTACGCCGGCGGGATCGGTGAAGGACTCGGCCACCGCCACGGTGGAGGGCAGGATCTGCTCGATCACGTTGGCCGATGGTAGGCGCTGCGGCACCCGGTGCCGCGGCGGCCTCGGCGATAGGTGCACCATAGGGGTCGGGTACGGGTGCCGGCCCGCCCGGGACAGGTGCCACCCTGGGCGCCGGCCCGGGCTTGCGGGTGGGGCACCTGGTCTTGGGCGGATGGACGCGGGAATGGCGATGCTTACTGGCAAAGTGGTGCGGTTCGACGAGGTGCGGGGCTACGGGTTCATCACCCCGGACGACGACAGCGACGACGTGTTCGTGCACGCGAACATGCTCGACGGCGACAAGGGGGCACTGACGCCCGGCGTCCCGGTCGAGTACGACGCGGTGGAGACCGAGCGCGGGCCCAAGGCCGTGCTGGTGCGGGTGGTCGGCGTCGCCCCGGGTGCGGATCGCGCCCCGACGGCCGGTGCCGGGCTGTCCGCCCGGGCCGGCGTCACGGTCGGCGGCGGGCGGGACAGCGGGCAGGTCACGGGCAGCGCGGAGGACGACGAGGGCCTGTGCGACGTCCTCTCCGAGCGGGCCTTCTCTGCGGAGACCACCGAGGCGCTGGTGACCTCCGTGCCGGACCTGACCGGAGCGCAGATCGTGGCGGTACGTGCGAGGATGCTGGAGCTGGCCCGGCGGCACGGCTGGGTGGAGGGCTGACCGTGGCGGGGGCGGGTCACCGCCGCCCGCCGTCCGGTCGGCTCAGCCGCCGGCGATCAGCAGGGACTTCCTGATCCGCCCGAGCGCGCTGCGCGGCAGCTCGTCGACGAAGTGCACCCGCCGGGGGCGCTGGCCCGCCGAGAGGTACCGGCCGACGTGGTCGATGAGCACCTGCGCGGTCACCCCCTCGGCGACGACGTAGGCGGTGACCTGCTCGCCGAGCGCGTGGTGCGGCGTGCCGACGACGGAGGCGTCGCGTACGCCGGGGTGGCTCAGCAACACCTCCTCGATCTGGCTGGCAGGCATCCGCCGGCCCCGGCTGTGCACCACGTCGAGCCCGCACCGCCCGATGATCCGGTACGTGCCGTCGGGGGCCACGCTGACCAGGTCCCCGGTGGCGTGCCAGCGACCGGCGGCGAGGCTCCGCCCGCCGACGTACCCGCTGAACAGCGTCGGCCCGCGGACGCTCAGCTCGCCCACCGACTCGCCGTCGGCCGGCACCGGCCGGTCCTCGCGGTCCAGCACGCGCGTCTCGATGCCGGGCAGAGGCGTGCCGACAGCGCCCGGAAGCGTACGGTCGCCGGCCAGCCCGGTCAGCGCGACGAGCGTCTCGGTGGTGCCGTAGGCCTGCACCGGCCGGTGCGAGGTGAGCAGCCGGAGCCGCTCGGCCACGGCGCGGGCCAGCGGGCCGTCCGCGGAGACGAGCATCCGCGCCGCGGACAGCGGCCGGGCCCGGTGGCTGTCCAGCGCCATCCTCGCCCACTGGTCGGGCGACGCCAGGTGCATGGAGCCGACCGGCCCGGTGCCGGCGTGGTCGAGGTGGACGAAACGGCTACCGGCCCGCAGTGCGCCGAGCAGGCCGACGACCAGACCGTACGCCCGGAACAGCGGGGTGCCCTGGACGACCACGTCCTCCTCGCTCCAGTGCCACGCACGGGCCAGAAGGTCGAGGTCGGCGGCGATGGCGCGGCGCGAGATGCGCACCCCTCGCGGCGGCCCTGATACGCCACCGGTGTAGAGGATGACGGCGTCGCTGCCCGGGGCGGGCTCGGGATGCCGCGTCGAGGCGTGTTCTCGCAGGTCGACCGGGATCGCGGGCAGGCCGTCGGCCCCGGACGGGGCACGGCCGAGGATCACCGTAGCCCCGGACTGCCGCAGGATGCGGCTGCGTTCGCGTTCGTCGGCGCCGGGAGGCAGCGGTACGAGCGGCACCCCCGCGAGGACGGCGCCGAGCATTCCGACCACCGCTTCCAGCGTCGGTGTGCCGTCGACCGCGACCGCCGTCGCGCCCCTGATCCGATCGGCGACCGCGGTGACGCAGCCCAGCAGGGCCTCGCTGGAGAGGGCTTCTCCGGCCACCATGACCGCGTCGGCCCGATCCGCACCGAATCCCCGCAGCACCGGCAGCAGTGTCATCTCCGCTATCCCCTGCGCGGGGCCGCAACGAGTCGCGGCGGCAGCTGGGACATCACGACGACCACAGGACCTTTCAGGTCTCGGGCCTGCACGGCCCCATGTCCGGCTATCCCGACGGTAAAGACCGGGTGCCCCGAAATTAGGGCCGGGCTATCGTCGGGCACAACCCCTAGCCACCGAGTCCGGATCCCCCTGCCGGGGCCTACTGGCCAGCTAGGACCGGATCCCGTCCGTCCTGATACAACGGTGGGCCCGAGCGCTCACTCCGGCTCGGCGAACAATGCAGAGACCGCATTCGTCCTCGGCGAGCGAACATCGACCGAAAGTGTCTTTATTAATGCGTGGCAGCTCGCGTCGCGACTTTATCGCCTTAACGTGTTCTGCATTGGATCAGCCCCGGGTCGAATGAAACCGCAGACCTCCGCGACCAACAGGCACTCGGATGCATAATTCTCTTTTTAACAACATAATCGCAGAATCTCCCAAACGTCCGAATCGTGGCTCGATGACGCGCACCAACCAACGACCGCCAGCAGAATCGAACAGGCATCGGTCGCAGTTCCGGCATCGAGGCCTCACACCGCAGCAATCGAGCGCCTCCGGCAATTGCCGAGACACCCGACCAGACCCCACGGCCGCACGCCGGAGGCCGGACGACACGTCCACGCCAGCTTCCGGCACCACGCCACCCGCGCCGGATCGGCACGGGCGGAGCCACGAACGCCGAGTTCAACCACGATGACACTCAGCTCGGCGTCTCCGCACGCCGCAACCGCGGGCGGCGTCGGCCCCCTCGACAAGAGCGACCGGCGACGCCCGGACACCCGGTTAGCACGAAAAAGCTCACACGCCAATCAGCAGGCGGGCCGGATAAGCGGAACCATCGGCTCATGGAAGCGCTCTGTCACGGTACGGGACCAGCCGGCGACTTTCCGTTGTCACCCCCGGCCGGGCCACCCGCGACGAGTAACCCATGTTTGCTCATCCTTTACACAACTCGGCTTGCCGCCCATTTGCCCAACTGCCATACTCCCACCATCACGGAGGTCGATAGGAAGTTTCGACCCCGAAGGAGCTGGGGAATTATCGCCGACACATACGGGAACACGGCTCGCAGCGGCCAACCGGTCACGTCGGTCGATGGCTCACCGGCGAAGCTCGACGCCCGTCGATACTTGCCGCTAGTGGAATGGGTCAAGAATTGCCGGTCTCCAATTTGGTCGAGCTGTCGGGCCGCACAGGGCAAGCGGCCCTCCCCCGGAGGGGGTGGTGATGGAGCTGACCGAGCGTTCAAGCCAGCTCGACCTGCTGGAGCGCCGACTCGCAGACCTGCTCCGCGGCGGCGCCGCGCCGACCGACCGGCCGGTGACCGTGCTGACCGGCCCGGTCGGCTCCGGCAAGACCGCGCTCGCACAGACCTTCGCCCGGCGCGCCTGCGACGCCGGAGCACGGGTCGTCGGCGCGAGCGCCTCCCGCGCGGAGCGCAGCGTACCGCTGGAGGTCGTCCGGCAGCTCGTCCGCGCGGTGCCGTTGTGCGCCGCGGACGCCCCTGACATCCGAACCCGCCTCGCCAGTCTGCTGGACGCGGGCGCCCTCGCATGGAACGACGCCGATCCGGCGGACGCGGAGAACGCCCGGCTCACCGCCGCCATCGGGCGCGCCCTGCTCGAACTGACCTCCCGGGGGCCGCTGGTCATCGTGGTGGACGACATCCATCACGCGGACGCGCCGTCGCTGCGCTGCCTCGATTACGTGGCCCGGCGGCTCTCCGGCCTACCCGTACTGATCGTCCTGACGGAGGCGCCACGCACCCGGCCGTGGCGGGCGGACGTGCACGCCGAGATGCTGCAACCGGCGAGGCTGCACCGCATCCGCCTGCCGCTGCTCACCGCCGAGGGGACGTTCCAGCTCCTCGCCCAACGGCTCGACATCCCGCTCGCCCGCAGCATCGCCGAGGCGAGCCACCGGATCAGCGGCGGGAATCCGCTCCTGGTGCACGCGCTCGCCGATGACCAGGCGGCCGCGCCACGGTCCGCCGACGCCCCGGCGGTCGGCGAGTCGTTCCGGGAGGCCGTGCTGAGCTGCCTGTACCGCTGCGACCACCTGGTGCTCAACACCGCCCGGGTGCTCGCCGTCACCGGCGAGCCGCTGCACGGCAGCCTGCTGCCGCACCTCGTCGACGCCCGGTCGCACCCCGCGCTGGACGCTGTCGACAAGTCGACCAGCGCGGGGCTGATCGACGAACAGGGGTTGCGCCATCCGACGGTGACCCAGGCCGTGATCGACGGGATGACCGCCGAGGAACGCGGACGGCTGCATCTGGCAGCGGCCCGCCTGCTGCACGACGACGGCGCGCCCCCGGCGCGGATCGCGCCGCACCTGGTGGGCATCGGCGAGCTGGCCGAGCCCTGGATGGCGCAGACCCTGCTGGACGCCGGCGAGCAGGCGCTGCTCGACGGCGAGGTGGAGACCGCCCTGCGGTACCTGCGCCGGGCGCACCGCAGTGGTGTCGGCGAGTGCCTGCGGGCGCGGATCCGCTCCGCGCTGGCGCGCGCCGAGTGGCGGCTCGACCCGCAGGCCACGATCCCTCACCTGGTCAGCGTCGCCTCCGCCATCCGGGCCGGGCACCTCGGCAGCCAACAGGCCGCCGGTCCCATCCAGTACCTCCTCTGGCACGGTGAGATCGACAAGGCCGTCGACCTGGTCAGGCACCTGAGCGAGCGGGCGGATGCCGCCGATCCGCAGTCCATGGCCGAGCTGCTCATCATCACCGGCTGGATCTCGACGCTCTATCCCGGGGTCGTGGTCGACCGGCCCGCCCCCGCCGTGGCCGCGCGGGATCCGCTCACGCTGGCCCGGGTCAAGCACGGGCTCAGCGGGGTCATCCTGCTGTCCGGCGTACTGGCCCGGGGTGACGCCGGCGTGGTCGAGGAGGCCGAGCGGACGCTGTCGACCACCGGGCCGGATGACGAACCGCACATGTTCAGGGTCATCTGCGCCCTCATCGCCATGATCTACGCCGATCGGCTCGACCTGGCCGACGACTGGTGCGACCGGCTGGGCCGCCACCTCGCCACCCCGCACCACCCCACGCCCTCGGCCACGCTCACCGCCCTGCGGGCCGCCGTCGCCGGCCGGCTCGGCGACCTTCCCCGCGCCGGCAAGCTGGCCGACGAGGCACTGGGGCAGCTCTCGCCGAAGGGCTGGGGGGTGGTGATCGGGATACCTCTCGCCGTCCGGATACGGGCCCTGACCCTTATGGACCAGCTCGACACGGCGGCCGACTGCCTCCAGGTGCCGGTGCCGCCGGCGACCTTCGAGACTCCGCTCGGGCTGCACTACCTGCACGCCCGCGGAACGCACGCCCTCGCCGCGGGAAGCCCCGAGGCCGCGCTGGCCGACTTCCAGCTCTGCGGGCAACTCATGCAACGGTGGCAGCTGGACTTCTCGGGTCTCGTGCCGTGGCGCACCGAGTCGGCTCGGGCACTGCTCCGGATGGGCCGCCGTCAGCAGGCGCGCAAGCTGGTGCGCGACGAGTTGACCCGGCTGCGGCCCCTCCACGTCCGGTACCGGGCCGCGGCCCTGCGGGTTCTGGCCGCGACCGAGGAGGGACAGGAACGGATCCCGCACCTGCGCAGTGCCGTACGGCTGCTGCGGCAGTGCGGCGACCGGATGGAGCTGGCGCACAACCTCGCCGACCTCGGTCACGCCTACGAGCAGGCCGGCGACCGGCGGCAGGCCCGCGCCGCGACCCGGTCGGCCCGGGCTCTCGCGGAGGAGTGCGGCATCCCGACATTGTGGCCCAGCGCCCTGTCCGCCAGGGACGGTGCCACCCGCAGCCGGGCGGGTGCGGCGGTCGTGGTCCAGGGCCTGACGGACACCGAATCCAGGATGGCCATCCTGGCCGCCCAGGGTCACACCAATCGTGAGATCGCCGAGAAGCTCTTCCTGACGGTCAGCGCGATCGAACAGCGGATGACGCGCATCTACCGGAAGCTGGACGTCAACTCGCGCAGCGAACTCGCCGGACGGCTGCGGTTCGACCGCCCCGGTACGACGGTGCTGAACCCGCTTACGCGGGGCACCGACCCTCCGGGCGGCCGTCCGTCCGGCCCTCGGCCACGCTGATCCCGGTCGGGGTTCCGCACGCAAGAGCCGCCGGGCGTCACGCGACCGTCGCCGTCGCCCACCGTCGCGAAGAGTCCGTCCACCACCACTGTGGGCACCTCCGGAAGTCGCGGTGTGGCACCATCAGGCTGTACGCCCGACACCGGCCGTTCACTGACGTGTCGCCTCCCCGGGCCGGTCGGCTCCGACACCCCTCACCCCGGATCGCGCAACCCCTAAACGCCTTTCGGGGCCGCAGGTTTGGGTGCGAAACGGTGGGGTCTCACGCCCATTGTCGCACCATCGCGCCGGTGCCAGACTCGCCTCATCACGCGGACCGTACGGCTGGAAGACCGGTCCGACGAAGGATTTCAGGTCCACCCGGCGTGGCCGCCCGGCGCGCTCCACCCCTAC
This sequence comes from Micromonospora sp. WMMB482, assembly GCF_019038635.1. NCBI lineage: Bacteria > Bacillati > Actinomycetota > Actinomycetes > Micromonosporales > Micromonosporaceae > Micromonospora > Micromonospora sp. WMMB482. The sequence continues at coordinate 6,538,848 of NZ_JAHOPD010000020.1, forward strand.
CCGGCGAGACGCGGGCGGAGGGCGGCTGTCTCCGGCAGGGGTGGCGGTGTCGGGCCGCACCGGCGTTTCCAGGCCCGCGCCGCGTACAAGGAGGGCTTACGCGCAGGTGCTGGTTCAGCAAGAGGAACAGATCACCCGTCTGCGGCGCGTGTTCAACGCCTGCGAGGAGCAGCAGCGCGGACACGTCGCGCTGGTCACCGGAGCCGTGGGCAGCGGCAAGACCAGCCTGCTGGAGTCGTTCGGCGAGTGGACGGCCGCCTCCCGCGGGCAGGTGATGAGCGCGACCGGTTCACGAGCGGAGCGCGGTCTCCACCTGGGAGTCGTCGGGCAGCTCTTCCACAGTGCACGACTCGCCCCGGAGGCCGCCGCCCACGTCGAGAAACTGCTGCGCGACGCCACCTCCGCGGTGCCGCTGCCCGAAGTCGGCGGCGAGGCGTCCGCCGGAGACCGGGCCTGGGCGCCCCTGCTGCACGGCCTCTTCACCACCCTGGTCGACCTGACGGCCAACGGGCCCCTGATCCTCCTCGTCGACGACGTGCACCACGCGGACCCGGCCTCGCTGCACTGCCTGCTCTACGTGACCCGGCGGCTGCGCCACGCCCGGATCATGGTCGTGCTCGCGGAGGCGTCGACGCTGCGCCCGCCGCACCCGCTGTTCCGCGCCGAGCTGCTCAGCCAGCCGCACTTCTCCCGGATCGGCCTGCCACCGCTGACCGTCGACGCCGTCGCCCGGCTGGTCGAGGGCGCCGTCGAGGACGCTGACGCCCGCAGGACCGCGGAACACTACGTACGGATGACCGGAGGCAATCCACTGCTCACCCGGGCGCTGCTCGACGAACGGGCCGGTGGCGAGGGCAGCGACCACGACGTTCCGTCCGTCGGTGACGCGTTCGACCAGGCCGTGCTCGGGTGCCTCTACCGCCACGAGCCCGGGGTACGCCGGGTGGCCCAGGCGCTCGCCGTGCTCGACCGGCCCGCGTCGACCGAACTGCTCGGCCACCTCCTCGACGTGATGCCCACGACCACGGTCCCGGCGGTGCGGGTGTTGCGTACCTCGGGTCTGATGGAGTGCGACCAGCTACGCCACTCGCGCATCCTGCACTCGATCCTCGCTGACATGTCGGCCGACGAGCGGCGCGGCCTGCACCAGCGGGCCGCCGAGGTGCTGCACGACCGCGGCGCCGAGGCGAGCGTGGTCGCCGAGCACCTCGTGGCCGCCGGTGCGACGGTGGCCGGCTGGCGGGTGCCGGTGCTCCAGGACGCCGCCGGTCACGCGCTCTCGTCCGGCCGGCCCGACGTGGCGGCAGCCTGCCTGCGGCTGCTCGCCAGCGCGCCGGTGGACGAGCGGCAACGCACCGCCACCACCGAGATGCTGGTGAATGCCCGCTGGCAGCTCAACCCGTTGACGGTGAACGGGCAGCTGACGGAGCTGGTGCAGACGGCGCGGGCCGTCGGCTGGTCCACCGATGCGAGCCTCTCCGCCGTGCCGTACCTGCTCTGGCAGGGCCGCGTCGACGAGGCTGCCGAGGCCGTCAGCGGCTTCTCGGCGGACGAGGAGCAGGCTCCGGCCGCCCCGCCCGGCCGCCTGCGGATCATGCAGCTTCTGGTCTCCCTCTCCCACCCGGACCACCTGGCGAGCGTACGGCAGACCCCGGCCACCTGGAGCCGCGCGGCCAGCGCCCCGACCACCGTCAGCCCGCTCCTGCAGGCGGTCACGGTGCTCGGCACCGCGCTGACGCCGACCGCCGACAACGACACGGTGCCGACCGCCGAGCAGATCCTGCAGCGCCACCACACGGACGACGGCGCCCTCGGCCTGCTGACCGCGCCCCTGCTGGCGCTGCTCTGGGCCGGCCGGTCGGACCGGGCCGCGGTCTGGGGCGACGTGCTGCTCGACCGGCCGGTGGTTCAGCACGCGCCGGGCTGGCGGGCGGTGATCCGGGCGATCCGGGCGGAGGCGGCCCTGCGCGTCGGCGATCTGCCCGGTGCCGAGCACCACGCCCGCGCGGCCCTGGAGGACATGCCCGCTCCCGCCTGGGGAGTGGCGATCGCCGGACCGCTGTCCACCCTGATCGCATCCGCGACGGAGTCGGGCCGGTTCGCCGAGGCCGACCGGTGGCTGGCCCACCCGACCCCGCCCGGCATGCTCCGCACCCCATTGGGCCTGCACTACCTGGCCGCACGCGGCCGGCACCACCTGGCCGTACGCCGGCCGCACGCCGCCACCACCGACCTGCGGCGCTGCGGCGAGCTGATGCGCACGTGGGGGATCGACGCGGCCGGACTGGTGCCGTGGCGGCTGGAGCTGGCCCGGGTGCAGCTCAGCGTCGGCAACAAGACGCAGGCCATGCAGCTCCTGCAGGAGCAACTGCGGGTGCCGCACGGGGTCGACGACCGGACCCGGGGCCGCACGCTGCGCCTGCTCGCCACCACCGCCGCCCAGGACCACCGGCGCAAGCTGCTCTCCGAGGCGGTCAACCTGCTTCAGTCCAGCGGCGACCGGTTGGAGCTCGTCCGTGCCCTCGGCGACACCGGTCAGACGCTCCAGCGCGCCGGAGAGTCCGCCCGCGCCCGGCTGCTCGTCCGCCGCGCCTACCAGCTCGCGCAGGACTGCGGGGCGTCGGTGCTGGCTCAGCGGCTGATCCGCCGGGAGCCGGGCAGTGGGCTGCCGGCGTACCCGGCCGCCGCCGAACTCCAGGAACCGGAAGACGGGCTGAGCGACGCCGAGCGGCGCGTTGCCGCGCTGGCCGCACAGGGCCACACCAACCGCCAGATCTCCAGCAAGCTCTTCATCACGGTGAGCACTGTCGAGCAGCACCTGACCCGGGTCTACCGCAAGCTCGACGTGAAGCGCCGGACCGACCTGCCGTCCCGGCTCGCCGTGTACGCCGAGACGCTGGCCGACGAGACACAGAGCGCCACGTCCTGACCGGCTGTCGCAGGGGCGCGGTGACCACCGGCCCCCTGCGACACAGGGCAGAGGCGAGGGCCCGAACCGCAGGAGCGGCTCGGGCCCTCGCGGACCGCATCCCGGGCGGGGTCAGTCCATGGCGCGACGCATGAAGCCACGCATGCCGATCGCCGAGAACGCCACGAAGACCCCGGTGAGGACACACATGCACAGCCAGAGCGGCAGCGACTCGACCCCCGGCGGGCCGACGAGCGACCGGGTCGCCTCGCTGATGTAGGTCAGCGGGTTCAGCGAACAGATCACCTGATACCAGCGCAGCGAGTCCAGGCCGAGCAGCGGGAACTGGGTGGCACCGGTGAACATGATCGGGGTCATCACCACGGTGAACATGATCTGGATGTGCTGCGTGGGCACCAGGGTGCCGAAGGCGAGACCGACCGCCGCGCCGACCAGCGCGCCGATCGCCAACACCCCGACCACCTTGAGCACCACCGCCCAGGGCCAGGTGACGCCGAGCATGAGCATGCCGACCGGGATCAGCACCACACCGGCGATCAGGCCACGGATGCCCCCGAAAACGATCTTCTCCAGCGCCACCAGCGGGGTCGCCATGGGCGCCAGGAGGCGGTCCTCGATCTCCCGGGTGAAGGAGAAGTCCATCATCATCGGCAGCGCGGTGTTCTCCAGGCCGATCAGGAAGGCGTTCAGCGCGATGACGCCGGGCAGCAGCACGTTGGAGAAGTCGTCGCTGGCGTAACCCAGGTCGCTGAGCACCTTGCCGAAGATCAGCAGCATGAACAGCGGCTGGATGAAGACCTGAAGCAGGAAGCCGACCAGCTCCCGGCCGGTGACGAACAGGTCCCGCGAGAGCACCGCGCGGAAGGTGGCAAGCTGGTCCAGCGCGCTCACCGGCGGCGGCGCCGCGGCCGGTGACGGCGCGGACGGGGGGGCGGGGGCGGTGACGCTCACCGAAGTTCCCTTCCGGTCAGGTGGATGAAGACATCTTCCAGACTGGGCTGGCCGATGTTGAGGTCACGAACCTCGCAACCCAGGTCGGCGAGGATCTTCATCGCCATCGGGATGGCGTTGGCCGGCTGACCGCTGGTGTAGACACGGAAGGACAGGGGGGCGTCCGAGTCGGCGGGGGCATCCGGGACCGGGGCGGGCATCGGCATCGCCGGCATGCCGGGAAACGCCGGCGCGGCGACGGGCACCTTGGCGGTCATCTTGAAGTGTTCCACCTGCTCCACGTCGGGGATCGCATCGAGCGCGGCCCGCACCTCCTCGGCGGAGGCGCCGGGGGTCACCACGAGGGTCAGGGTGCTGCTGCCCGGCAGCGTACGGGTCAGCGCGGACGGCGTGTCCATGGTGAGCAGCTTGCCGTGGTCGACGATGCCGACCCGGTCGCAGAGCTTCTCCGCCTCGTCCATGTCGTGTGTGGTGACCACCACTGTCACGCCGTCCCGTTTCAGCTCGGCGATCCGGTCGTGCACGAAGAGCCGGGACTGCGGGTCGAGGCCCGCCGACGGCTCGTCGAGGAAGAGCACCCGGGGCGAGTGCATCAGCGCGCGGGCGATCATCGTCCGCTGGGCGAGGCCGCCCGACAGGAAGTCGGTGCGGTGGTTCGCGAAGTCCTTGAGCCCCATCTGGTCCAGCAACTCGTCCGCCCGCCGGATGCGCTGCGCCCGGGGCACCCGGTGGTAGGCGGCGTGGAACAGCAGGTTCTGCCGGACGGTCAGCGCCCGGTCCAGGTTCACCCGCTGCGGTACGACCGCCAGCAACTGCCGGGCGGCGGCGGGCGAGCCGATCACGTCTGCGCCGCACACCCGGGCCCGGCCCGAGGTGGCCCGCACCCGTGTGGTCAGCACCCCGATCGTCGTCGTCTTGCCCGCACCGTTCGGCCCGAGCAGGCCGAAGACCTCACCGGCGGCGACGGAGAAACTCAGCCCGTCCACCGCCGGTGGCATGTTGGGCTGGTACCGCTTGACCAGCTCCGTGACCACCACTGCCTCGTCCACGTCGTCATGCTCCGTCCTGGAACGTCGGTCCGATAGATGTATGTGCGCTGATAGGGGGCGCTAGGGGCACGCCAGGGGCGGAACCGGTCACAGGCCCCGTGCGGCCAGCCAGCGCTGGACCGTGCCGGCGAGTTCCGGCCCCCGGTCGGCGACCATGCTGAAGTGGTCGCCAGCCGCGTCGACAGCCTCGTGCGGGTAGGGCCAGCGCGACCGCCAGCCGTCCGGTTCGCCGTCCCACTCCCCCAGCGGCTCGGTGGCCCGCACCAGCAGGGTCGCCGCGTCCATCTCGGTCGGCTGCCAGTCCAGAAACAGCGGCAGGTAGCCCGCCCACGCCGTCGTCCGCCAGTCGTCCATCGGCGTGTACGCGGTGTCCCGGTCGATCATCCCGTCGAGAAGCTGCGGCACCCACCCGCCGAGCACCTCGCTGTCGGCCGGGTAGGTGTCCATGAGCACCACCGCGTCCGGCGGGCGGCCCTGGCGTTCCAGCTCCCCGGCGAGCAGGTTGGCAACCATCGCACCACCGGAGTGACCGGCCACCACGAACGGGCCGGCGCCGACGGTACGCAGCACCGTGTCGGCGTGCACCCGCAGCAGCGCGTCGAGGTCGGCGGGAAGCTCCTCACCCACGCCGAACCCGGGGTTGGGCAGGGCCCACACGTCACGTACGCCCCGGAAGCCGGCGGCCAGCCGGGCGTACTCGTGCGCGCCGGAGAGCAGCGACATCGTGCAGCAGCACACCAACTGCGCCCGGGCGCCGCCCTCGGCCAGCCGGAGGATACCGGCCGGGCGGGTGAGCTGCGCCGGCTCGCGGAAGCTCGGGCGGAACTGGGCGAGCTTGACCAGCAGTTCGGCATACCCGGCCGGGTTCTCGCGCGCCTTCGGCTGGTTGAACAACCCGCCGAGCAGTCCGCCGCCGGCACTCTCCCCGGCAGGTCCACCGGCGTCGTCCGCGCCGTCCCCGGCCGCCGCCGCGCCGAGGAGCCGGCCGAGCAGGTGAACGGCCAGCGCCGTAGGGGTGGGATGGTCGAAGAGCAGGGTCGCCGACAGCTCCGCCCCGGTCTCCTGGCGCAGCGCGTCGCGCAGTTCCAGTGCGGTCAGCGAGTCGAAGCCGAGTTCCAGGAAGTCCCGGTCGGCCTCGACCGCGTTGGGCGAGGCGTGCCCGAGGACGGTGGCCACGCGTGCCCGGACCAGGTCCAGCAGGATCCGGTGCCGGTCGCCGGCCGGAACGCCGGCCAGCCGCTCGCACAGCGCGCGGGCGGGATCGGTCGCGGCATCGCCGGCCTCCGGCTCCGCGCCGACCGTCGCCTCGGGCACGCCGCGCAGCAGAGCGCTGGGCCGTACGGCGGTGAAGGCCGGCACGAACGCGGGCCAGTCGAGGTCGGCCACGGCCAGTTGGTCGTCGCCGCGGACCAGAGCCTGCCCCAGCGCGGACAGCGCCACGTCGGCGGGCAGCGGCCGGACCCCCCGGCGGCGCAACTGCGCCGCATCGGTGACCTCGTCCGCCCAGGGCACCCACGCGACGACGGTGGCCGGGCGGCCGGCGGCACGCCAGCCCGCGGCCACCGCCGCCAGCCCGGCGCCCACGGCGGCGGCGACCGCCGCTCCCCCGCTGCCCCAGACGGCGGCGGTCGAGGTGAAGACGACGAACTCGTCGACCGGCAGGCCGGCGCAGGCCCGCCCGAGCAGTTCCACGGCGGCGGTACGGGCGGCCACGGCGTCGGCCAGGTCGTGCGGGTCCAGCACCGCAACCGGGTCGCCGGCCCCGTCGGAGTCGGCGACGTGCAGGACGGTGCGGATCTCGCTGCCGGTGGCGGCCAGCCGGTCCAGCACCTCGGGCAGCCCGTCCAGGTCGCCGACGGCGGTGACTGCGACGTCCGGGCCGGGCGGGTCGGCATCCGCCACCGGCCCCACGAGGACGAGGTGCGACGCGCCGCGCTCGGCGAGCCAGCGCAGCAGGTGCGGGGTACGCACCTGCGCGGACCCGTGCACCAGGACCGCGCCGCGGGGCCGCCAGTCCGTATCGGTGGCGCCGGCCGGCGCCCGGCGGAGCCGCCGGGCATACACCCCGCCGGAGCGTACCGCCACCTGGTCCTCGTCGCCGCCGGACGCGACGACCCGGGCGAGCGCGGCGAGCTCGACGTCGTCCGGCTCCGCCGGCAGGTCGACCAGCCCGCCCCACAGGCGCGGCTGCTCCAGCGCCATCACCCGGCCCAGGCCCCAGAGGTACGCCCCGGCCACGCCGGGAGCGGCGTCGTGCGCGTCGACGGCCACCGCGCCCCGGGTCACGGTCCACATCGGCGTGCCGTTCCCCGCAGCGGCGAGGGCCCGCACCAGCGCGGCCGTCCCGGCGAGCGCGCCGGTTCCCGCGCCGGCCACCGGTTCCTCCGCCGCCAGCAGCGAGACCACGACCGACCAGGTGCCGTCGGCGAGCGAGGCCTGGGCGACAGCGTCCAGGTCGTCTCCCACCGTGACCAGCGTCGGGTCCAGGCCCTCGGCGCGCAGCGCGGTGAGCACCGCGGTGGCGTCGGTGCCGACCCCGGCCACCAGCAGGCATCGGCCGGCCGGCGTGGTACGGGCGGAGGACAGGTCGACGCGTTCCCAGTCGGCGCGGTAGCGCAGCCCGTCCAGCTCCGATCCGCGACGCCGCCGGTCCCGGTAGGAGGCGAGGGCGGGCAGCACGTCGGCGAGCGCGTCCTGCCGGTCGACCGGCAGACCGAGCGCGGCGGCCAGCTCGGCCGGTCGTCCCTGCGCCACGGCCGCCCAGAACTCCTCGTCCTCCCCGGTCGCGGCGGGCGGGACGAAATCCACTGTGGGCGGATCCGGCCAGAAACGCTCGCGGTGGAAGGCGTAGGTGGGCAGTTCGACGCGCGCGGCGTCGCTGCCGCCGAAGGGAGCCGCCCAGTCGACCCCGGCACCGCGCAGGTCGACCGCGGCCAGCCCGGCGAGCAGCGTGGTCGCCTCCGGCTGGTCCCGGCGGGCGAGCGGCACGAAGGCCGCCGGTTCCATGTCGGGCAGGCACTCCCGGGCCAGCACGGTCAGGGCGCTGTCGGGGCCGAGTTCCACGAAGGTTCCGACGCCGCCGGCGGCGAGGGTGGCGACGCCCGCGTGGAAACGGACGGTGTCCCGGACGTGGTCGACCCAGTAGCCCGGGTCCGTGGCCTGGGCGGCGGTGAGCGGCTCGCCGGTGCGGTCGGAGACGATCGGAAGGTTCGGCGGGTGCCACGCGGCCTTCTCCGCGACGATCCGGAAGTCGGCCAGCATGGCGTCCATCCGGGCGGAGTGGAAGGCGTGGCTGACCCGCAGCCGACGGGACCGCCGGTCCTCGGCGGACAGCCGCCGCCCCACCGCGAGCACGGCCTCCTCGTCGCCGGAGAGCACCACCGACCGGGGGCCGTTCACGGCGGCCAGGGACACCCGCTCGTCGAGTAGCGGGACCACCTCCGCCTCGGACGCCTGCACCGCCAGCATCGCCCCACCGGGCGGCAACTGCTGCATGAGCCGGGCCCGGGCGGCCACCAGGGTCGCCGCGTCGGCCAGCGACAGCACTCCGGCGACGTGTGCCGCGGCCAGCTCGCCGACCGAGTGGCCGAGCAGAAACTGCGGGCGTAGCCCCCAGGCGGTGACCAGCCGGTATGCGGCGACCTCGTAGGCGAACAGCGCCGGCTGGGTGAACTCGGTACGGTCCAGCAGATCCGCGCCGGGCGAGTCGGCCTCGGCGAAGACCACCTCCCGCAGCGGCCGGCTCAGGTGCCGGTTCAGCTCGCCGGCCACCTCGTCGAAGGCGGCGGCGAAGACCGGGAACCGGCGGCACAGCTCGGCGCCCATGCCGAGGCGCTGGGAACCCTGCCCGGTGAAGAGGAACGCGACCTTGCCGGCCGGGCGGGCCACGCCTCGCACCACGCCGGGGGTGTCGCGCTCCTCGGCGACCGCGTGCAGGCCGGCCCGCAGCGCGTCGCGGTCCCCGCCGATCACCGCTGCCCGGTACGGCAGGGCCGCCCGGGTGGTGACCAGCGAGTACGCCACGTCGGCGGGGGTCAGCTCGGGGTGATCGGCCAGATGCGCCAGCAGCCGTCGCGCCTGCCCGGCCAGGGCCGGTGCGGAGCGGGCCGAGACGATCCACGGTACCGGCGGGGCGGGCGTACCGGCCGGCCGGACGTCGTCGGTGTCCGTCGCGGCGGCCTGCTCGATGACGACGTGTGCGTTGGTGCCGCTGATGCCGAACGCGGAGACCCCGGCCCGGCGTGGCTGCCCGGTCTCCGGCCATGGCTGCGGGCCGGTCAGCAGGGACACCGCCCCGGCCGACCAGTCGACGTGCGGGGTGGGCTCGTCCACGTGCAGCGTGGGCGGCAGCACCCCGTGCCGCATCGCCAGCACCATCTTCATCACCCCGGCCACACCCGCCGCCGCCTGCGTGTGCCCGATGTTCGACTTCACCGAGCCGAGCCACAACGGCCGGTCGGCGGACCGACCCTGCCCATACGTCGCAATCAGCGCCTGCGCCTCGATCGGATCACCCAACGTGGTGCCCGTACCGTGCGCCTCGATGGCATCCACCTGGTCGGCACCCAGCCCCGCGTTCGCCAGAGCCTGCCGGATCACCCGGCGCTGCGACGGGCCGTTCGGAGCGGTCAGCCCACTGCTCGCACCGTCCTGGTTGACGGCACTGCCGCGCAGCACGGCGAGGACCGGGTGGCCGTTGCGGCGGGCGTCGGAGAGCCGCTCGACGAGCAGCATGCCGGCTCCCTCGGACCAGCCGGTGCCGTCGGCGGCGGCGGCGAACGACTTGCACCGGCCGTCGGTGGACAGGCCCCGCTGCCGGGAGAACTCCACGAAGACGGTCGGGGTGGCCATCACCGACACCCCGCCGACCAGCGCCATCGTGCATTCGCCCAGCCGCAGCGCCTGGCAGGCGAGGTGCAGCGCGACCAGCGACGAGCTGCACGCGGTGTCCACGGTGACCGCCGGCCCCTCCAGCCCGAGAGCGTAGGAGATCCGGCCGCTCGCCACGGCGGCGGCGCTGCCGGTGCCGAGGTAGCCCTCGACGCCGCCGGTGACCCCGGTGAGCAGGGCCGCGTAGTCACCCTGGCTGCTGGTGGCCGCATAGACGCCGGTGGGCGCGCCGCGCAGCCGGGTGGGGTCGATGCCGGCCCGCTCGAACGCCTCCCAGGCGGTCTCCAGCAGCAGCCGCTGCTGCGGGTCCATGGCGAGGGCCTCGCGGGGGCTGATGCCGAAGAACGCCGGGTCGAAGTCCCCGGCGGAGTAGAGGAACCCGCCCTCCCGCACGTACGACGTGCCCCGGCTGTCGGGGTCGGGGTCCGGGTCGTAGAGCGCGCCCAGGTTCCAGCCCCGGTCGTCCGGGAACGCCGACATCGCGTCGCCGCCGGCGGCCACCAGGTCCCACAGTTGCTCGGGTGACCCGACACCGCCGGGGAACCGGCAGCTCATGCCGATGATCGCCACCGGTTCGCTGAGCGCGGCGGTGAGCTGCTGGTTCTGCTGCTTGAGCTTCTGGTTGTCGAGCAGGGACGCACGCAGCGCGCCGACGACCTCGTCCAGGGAAACATTCATCGGGCGCTCCTCAGGGCCGGCCGGTTCACGAGTCGGAGCCTTCCAGGGCCATCCGGACCAGGCCGGCGACGTCGAGTTCGCGGATCTGGGTCTCGGGTGCGGACGACGTGACCGGGACGGCGGACGCCACGGCCGGCGTGCCGGCACTCGTACGGGCCAGCTGGAGCAGCTGGTCGAGCAGGCCCGCCTGCCGCAGCTCGTCGAGCGGGATCGCGGCGAGGGCCCGGCGCACGGACTCCTCGTCGCCGTCGTCCCCCGCACCGTCCGCGAAGAGCTGCTCGTACAGGTGGCCGGCCAGGCCGTCCGGGGTGGGGTAGTCGAAGACGACTGTGGTGGGCAGGTCGTGCCCGGTCGCCGCGGTGAGCAGGTTGCGCAGTTCCACGGCCGTGAGCGAGTCGAAGCCGAGGTCCAGGAAGCCCCGGTCGGTCTCGATCGCTTCAGCGGAGGGGTGGCCGAGCACCTTCGCCGCGTCGACCCGCACCATCTCCAGCAGTGCGGCCCGCCGCTCGTCGTCCGGCAGCGCCCGCAGCCCGGCGAGCAGATCCCGGGCACCGGGCGCGACCGCTTCCGGCGCCTCGGCGGGGGCGGCGGCCAGCCCGCGTACGGCCGGCAGGTCGGCCAGCAGCGGACTGGGCCGCAGCGAGGTGAACAGCGGCTGGAAGGTGGCCCAGTCGACGTCGGCGACGGTGACGCAGCTGTCGCCGACCGCCAAGGCGTGCCGCAGCCCGGCCATCGCCACGCCGGGCGGCATCACCTGGAGGCCGCGGCGACGCAGTTGCTCCGCCGCACCCTCGGTGTACATGCCCGACTCGGTCCACGGTCCCCAGGCGATGGAGGTGGCCGCCCGGCCCCGGCCGCGTCGCCGCTCGGCGAGCGCGTCCAGGTAGGCGTTACCGGCCGCGTACGCGCCCTGTCCGCCGCTGCCCCACACCGCCGAGATGGACGAGAAGAGCACGAACGCGTCCAGTTCGGCGTCGCCGAGCAGCTCGTCGAGGTGTTCGGCGCCGCAGGCCTTCGGGGCGATGACGTACGCCAGATCCTCCAGGGTGGTGTCGGCCAGCGGCACCACCTCGCTGACCCCCGCGGCGTGCACCACCGCGCGCAGCGGCGGCCCCTCCCGCCGGAGATCGGCCAGGAGGTCGGTCACGGCGGCGCGGTCGGCGGCGTCGCAGCGGACCACCCGGCAGTCCACGCCGAGCCCGGCCAGTTCGGAGATCAGCTCGGCGGCGCCCGGGGTGCCGGTCCCCCGCCGGCTGGTCAGCACCACCCGTTGCGCGCCCTCGGCGGCCACCCAGCGGGCCACGTGCCCACCGAGCGCACCGGCGCCTCCGGTGATCAGCACCGTGCCCCGGGGCTGCCACGGCGTGAGTTCCCCGTCGGTGGTGGTGGCCGGTACGAGCCGCCGCACCAGCACCCCGGACTCGCGGACGGCGAGCTGGTCCTCCACGCCGCCGCCGGTGAGGATGCCGCCGAGACGCATCGCCGTCCACGGCTCCAGGTCAGTGGGCAGGTCGACCAGCCCGGCCCAGCGGGCGGGCTGCTCCAGCGCGGCCACCCGGCCCAGGCCCCACAGCATCGCCTGCCGCGGGTTGGCCGGGACGTCGCCGTCGCCGAGGCCGACGGCGCCCTGGGTGACGCACCAGAGCCGGACCGAGGCATCGAGGTCGACGAGCTGCTGGAGCAGGTGCACGGTCGCGGCGAGGCCGCGCGGCAGCGCCGGGTGCTCGGCGTGCGGGGCGTCGTCCAGGCCGAGGAAGGACAGGATCGACAGCGGCCCGTCGCCCGCGCCGAGCGCCTCGGTGAGCACGTCGGCGAACCCGCCGCACAGCTCCTCGGAGTCGGCGGCGGTGTCCAAGGGCACGATGCTCACCTCGGCACCCAGGGCCCAGGTGCAGGAGTGCAGGTCGGGGTCGTCCGCCCGGTTGGCGGGCAGCAGCACCAGCCACCGCCCGGGGTTCTGCTCCTGCGAGGTCTCCGCGATGGGCTCCCAGACCGCCCGGTAGCGGGTGCCGTCGACCAGGGCCTGCTCCCGGCCGCGCCGGCGCCACGCCGACAGGGCGGGCAGCACGGTGCCGAACGGCTGGTCGCGGTGCACGTCGAGGTCGCGGGCCAGCGACTCTAGGTCCTCGGCCTCGACCGCGGCCCAGAAGCGGCGCTCGACCTCGGTGGCCTCGTCGGCGGCCACGAGGGCGGCCCAGGGCGCCGGCTCCGGCCAGTAGCGCTGCCGGTCGAACGCGTAGGTGGGCAGCTCGACCCGCTGGGCGCCGGTACCGGCGTAGAGGACGGACCAGTCCGGGGAGACGCCGTGGGTGTGCAGCGCGGCGAGCGCGCGCAGCAGGGTGGTCGGCTCGGCGCGGTCCCGGCGCAGGGCGGGCACCACCAGTGGGGCCCGGCCGCCGGCCGGGGCCTCGGCCAGGACGGCCTGGGCGAGGGCGGTGAGCACCCCGTCCGGGCCGATCTCGACGTAGCCGGTGACGTTGCGCTCGCGCAGTGCCAAGACGGCGTCGGCGAAGCGTACCGCCTCGCGGGCGTGGCGCACCCAGTAGCCCGGAGCGCCGATCTCCGCCGCGTCGACCGGCGCGCCGGTGACGGTGGAGACCATCGGGACGCTCGGAGCCGCGTACCGCAGCCGTCCGGCGACGGCGGCGAGGTCGTCGAGCACCGGATCCATCAGCGGACTGTGGAACGCGTGGCTGACCGCCAAGCGCCGGACCCGGACGCCCCGGGCAGCCCACTCGGCGGCCAGTTCCTCGACGGCGTCGCCGGCCCCGGACACCACGACCGCGGCGGGGCCGTTGACGGCCGCGACGGAGACCCGGTCGGCCCGCTCGCCGAGCGTGGCGGTCACCTCGGCCTCGGTGGCGGCGACGGCGAGCATCGCCCCCCCGGCCGGCAGCGCCTGCATCAGCCGGCCCCGGGCGGCGACCAGCTCGGCGGCGTCGGCCAGGGAGAGCACACCGGCGGCGTGGGCGGCGGCGATCTCGCCGATCGAGTGCCCGGCGACGGCGTCGGGGCGGACCCCCCACGCCTCGAACAGCCGGAACAGCGCCACCTCCACGGCGAACAGCGCCGGCTGGGTGAATTCGGTGCGGTCCAGTGCCTCGGCCTCGGGCGTGCCGGGCTCGGCGAAGAGCAATGGCTTGAGCGGGCGGGGCAGGTGCGCGTCGAGGGCGGCGCAGGCCTCGTCCAGGGCGGCGGCGAAGACGGGGAACGCCTCGGCCAGCTGGCGCCCCATCCCGGCCCGCTGGGCGCCCTGCCCCGAGAACAGGTACGCCACCTTCGGCCGGGGCACCGCCACGCCGGTGACCACCAGCGGCGCGTCCTCGCCGGCGCCGAGGGCGCGCAGCCCGGCGCCCAGCGCGATCCGGTCGGTGGCCAGCACGACGGCCCGGTGTTCCAGGGCGGCCCGGGCGACGGCCGACGACCAGCCGACGTCGACCGTACGTGGCGCCTCCAGCCCGGTGAGCTGCTCGGACCAGCGCTGCGCCTGGGCGGCCAGCGCGAACCCCGAACGGCCCGACAGCAGCACCGGCACCACCGGCAGCCGCGCCGGGTCACCCGTCGGCTGCTCGGCTTCGACCGGCTCCGGGGCCTGCTCCAGGATGGTGTGCGCGTTGGTGCCGCTGATGCCGAACGAGGAGACGGCGGCGCGGCGCGGGTGGTCGGTGACCGGCCACGCGCGGCCCTCGCCGAGCAGTTCGACCGCGCCGACGCTCCAGTCCACCTGGTCGGTCGGCTCGTCGACGTGCAGGGTCTGCGGCAGGTAGCCGTGCCGCAGCGCCAGCACCATCTTGATGATCCCGGCGACACCGGCGGCGGCCTGGGTGTGACCGATGTTCGATTTGATCGAGCCGAGCCAGAGCGGCTGCTCGGCGGGCCGCTCCCGGCCGTACGTGGCGAGCAGGGCCTGCGCCTCGATCGGGTCGCCGAGCTTCGTGCCGGTGCCGTGCGCCTCGACGGCGTCCACGTCGGCCGGGGCGAGGCCGGCGTTGGCGAGCGCCTGCCGGATCACCCGCTGCTGCGACGGCCCGTTCGGGGCGGTGAGGCCGTTGGAAGCGCCGTCCTGGTTGACGGCGCTGCCCCGGATGACCGCGAGCACCGGGTGACCGTTGCGGCGGGCGTCGGAGAGCCGCTCGACGAGCAGCAGGCCGAGGCCCTCGCCCCAGCTGGTGCCGTCGGCGGCGGAGGCGAACGCCTTGACCCGGCTGTCCGGGGCGAGGCCCCGCTGGCGGCTGAAGCCGACGAACACCCCGGGGGTGGACATGACGGTGACGCCGCCGACCAGGGCGAGGGAGCACTCCGAGCGGCGCAGCGCCTGGCAGGCCCAGTGCAGCGCGACCAGCGACGACGAGCAGGCGGTGTCGACCGAGACGGCGGGCCCCTCCAGCCCGAGGGTGTACGACACCCGGCCCGACAGGACGCTGCCGGCATTGCCGGTCATCAGGTGCCCCTCGGCGCCCTCGGCGCTGAACATCAGGTTGCGGTAGTCCTGGTAGTTGGTGCCGACGAATACGCCGGTGGCGCTGCCGCGCAGCGTGTGCGGGTCGATCCCGGCGCGCTCTACCGCCTCCCAGGACGCCTCCAGCAGCAGCCGCTGCTGCGGGTCCATGGCGAGGGCCTCGCGGGGGCTGATGCCGAAGAAGCCGGCATCGAAGTCGGTGGCGCCGGTGACGAAGCCGCCCTCGCGGGCGTAGCTGGTGCCCTCCTTTTCCGGGTCGGAGTCGAAGAGCCGGTCCAGGTCCCAGCCCCGGTCGGTGGGGAACTCCCCGATGGCGTCGCCGCCGGCGGCGAGGAGCTGCCACAGTTGCTCCGGGGTGTCCGCCCCACCGGGCAGTCGGCAGCTCATCGCCACGATGGCGATCGGGTCGTCGTCCTCGGCCGCGGCGGCCGGGGCGGGGGTGGTCGCGTCGGGGACGATCCCGGTGAGCAGTTCGCCGAGGTGCGCGGCGAGCACCGTCGGGTTCGGATAGTCGAAGGCGAGCGTCGCGGGCAGCCGCAGGTCGGTGGCGGCGGCCAAGAAGTTGCGCATGTCGACTGCCGTCAGCGAATCCAGGCCGAGGTCGCGGAAGGGCTGGGTGGCCGGGATGTCGTCGGCGGCGCCGTAGCCGAGGGCCGTCGCCGCGCACTGCCGCACCAGCTCCAGCAGTGTCGTGGTGCGCTCCCCCGGCGCGAGCGCGGCGAGTCGCCGGGCGAGGGCCGATGGTACGCCCGTCTCCTCCTCGGCGGCCTCCTGCCCGGCCGACTGCGTCGCCTCCTGGGCCTCGGCGAGTTCGCCGATCAGCGGGCTGGGCCGCACCAGGGTGAACGCGGGGGCGAAACGGGCCCAGTCGATGTCGGCGACGACTGTGGTGGGCTCGTCGCGGCGCAGCGCCCGGGCGAGGGCCTCGACGGCCAGTTCCGGGTCCATGCCGATCATGCCGCCCCGGCGCAGCCGTTCCTGGGCGCGTTCGTTCTCGGCAGGCAGGCCGGCCCCGCGCCAGGCGCCCCAGGCCACCGAGAGGGCTGGCAGTCCCTCGGCCCGCCGCCGCTCGGCGAGGGCGTCGAGGAAGGCGTTGGCCGCCCCGTACGCGCCCTGCCCGGCGTTGCCGGTGGTTCCGGCCACCGAGGAGAAGAGCACGAAGGCGTCCAGGTCGAGGTCGCGGGTCAGCTCGTCCAGGTGCAGCGCGGCGACGCACTTCGACGCGGCGACGGTGTGCAGGCGCTGCGCGGTGACGGTGTCGACGATGCCGTCGTCGAGGACGGCGGCGGTGTGCAGCACGGCGCTCAGCGGGGCGTCGGCGGGGACGGCGGCGAGCAGGTCGGCCACCTGTGCCCGGTCGGCGACGTCGCAGCGGGCCACTGTGACCCGTACGCCGAGGCCGGTCAGCTCCGCCTCCAGCTCGGCGGCGCCCGGGGCGTCCGGGCCGCGCCGGCTGGCCAGCAGGACGTGCGCGGCGCCGGAGCGGCCCGCCCAGCGGGCCAGATGCCCGCCCAGTCCGCCGGTGCCGCCGGTGATCAGCACGGTGCCGCGCATCCGCCGGGCGTCGTCCGCGGCGCCGGAGTCGGCCGGCTCGGGTTCGGTGATCCGGGTGAGGCGGCGGACGAAGACGCCGGAGGCGCGGACGGCGAGCTGGTCCTCGCCCCGGCCGGACTGCTTTGCGCCGTCGTCGCCGAAGGCGTCTTCGCCACCGCTGGCGCCGAGCGCCGCGCAGAGCAGCGCGCCGGCCTGCGCGTCGAGCACGTCGGGCAGGTCGAGCAGGCCGCCCCAGCGGGCGGGGTGTTCCAGGGCGACGGCGCGGCCGAGCCCCCAGACGGAGGCGGCGGCGGGGCGCGGCGCCGGGTCGTCGGCGCGGGCCACGACGGCTCCCCGGGTGGCGCACCACAGCGGTGCCTCGACGCCGAGCAGCCCGAGCGCCTGCACCAGCAGGGCGGTGCCCGAGACCGCCAGCGAGGTGGCCGGGTGCTCCGGGTGCGCCTGCTCGTCCAGGCCCAGCAGCGAGAACACGGCGACGGGTCCGTCCGGGCCGGTGAGCGCGGCGCTCAGCCGCTCGGCCAGCGCCGCCGGGTCGTGTGTGACGTCCAGCTCCACCGGGACGACGTCCGCGCCGAAGTTGCCGAGGGCCGACAGCACGTCGGTGACCAGCGGATCCTCGCCCAGCGCCGCGGGCACCGGCACGAGCCAGGTGCCGGCGAGCCAGGTCAGCGGCAGGTCGGGCAGGGGCCGCCAGGTGACCCGGTAGCGCCAGCGGTCGATGTCCGAGGCGGCGTCGGCCGCGGTGAGGAAGAGCGGCGGCGCGGGCCAGTACCGGTGGTGGTCGAAGGCGTACGTGGGCAGGTCGACGGTGGCCGCGGCGGGCAGCACCCTCGTCAGGTCGACGGGCAGGCCGACGGCATACGCGGTGGCGAGGTTGGTCAGCAGCCGGGTCGCGTCGTCGTCACCACGACGCAGACTGCCGATGGTGTGCCCACTCACACCAGCGTCGTCGAGGATCGCGGTGACCGGCATCGTCAGCACCGGATGCGGGCTGATCTCGACGAACGTGGTGTGCCCGGCAGCCACAGCCGTCCGCACGGCCGCGTCGAAGAGCACGGTCCGCCGCAGGTTGTCGTACCAGTAGTCAGCGGTCATCACCGCCGGATCCACCCAGTCCCCGGTGAGAGTGGACACGAGCCGGGTATGACCGGCCCGCGGACTGACACCGGCCAGGTCCGCCCGAAGCTGCTCGGCGACCTCCTGCACCGCGGGCGAATGCGACGCGTAGTCCACGGGGATCAGCCGGGCACGAACACCCTCGGCCCCGCACGCCCGCACAAGCCCGGCGACGTGCTCCGGCGGACCCGACACCACGACGATGGACGGGCCGTTGACCGCCGCGACCCCGACACCCGGAAACGCGGGCAGCCGCTCGGCCACCGCCTCGGCCGACAGGTCCACCGACGCCATCGTCCCGGTACCCCGCAGCACCGCCAGCGCACGCGACCGCAACGCCACCGTCTTCGCCGCGTCCTCCAGGCTCAGGATGCCCGCCACACAGGCCGCACCGATCTCACCCTGCGAGTGACCGATCACCGCGTCCGGAACCACACCCGCCGCACGCCACACCGCCGCCAGAGCGACACCGACGGCCCACAGCACCGGCTGCACCACCTCGACCTGGTCCAGCCACGACTCGTCCTCGCCCGTGAGCACCGACACGAGATCCACATCGAGATACGGCGCCAACGCCCGCCGACACTCCGACAGACACTCGTCGAACACCGGCGTACGACCCACCAGCCCCGCCGCCATCCGCGCCGACTGCGCACCCTGACCCGGAAACACGAAAACCGGACCCGCACCTGGACTCGACGCCACCCCCGTGACCACGTTCCCCGCCGGCTGACCAGTAGCGAAGGCATCCAGCCCGGCAAGCAATCCCTCGACAGACGACCCGACAACAACGACGCGATGATCAAACGCCGACCGGGTAGCCGCCAACGACCAACCCACCCCCAGCGGATCGATCCCACCCCGCTCACGCACGTGCCGCGCAAGCCGGACAACCTGACCGGCCAACGCCGACCCCGACCGCGCCGACACCGGCCAAACCACCACATCCGAAGCGACCAACCCCGCCCCACGCCCCCACGCACCCGACTCGACGAGCTCGGCCGACTGCTCGATGATCACGTGAGCGTTGGTGCCGGAGATGCCGAACGAGGAGACGGCGCCCCGGCGTACCCGGCCCGTCTCAGGCCACGGGCGTGCCTCCGTCACCAGTTCCACCGCGCCGGCCGTCCAGTCGACGTGCGGGGAGGGCGCGTCGACGTGCAGCGTCGCCGGCACGAGGCCGTGCCGGATGGCGAGCACCAGCTTGATCACGCCGGCCACGCCCGCGGCGGCCTGGGCGTGGCCGATGTTCGACTTCACCGAGCCGAGCAGCAGTGGCGGGGCCTCGTCACGGTCCTGCCCGTACGTGGCGATGAGCGCCTGCGCCTCGATCGGGTCGCCCAGCCTGGTGCCGGTGCCGTGCGCCTCCACCACGTCCACGTCGGTGGTGGAGAGCCGGGCGGAGGTGAGGGCCTGGCTGATGACCCGCTGCTGGGCCGGCCCGTTGGGCGCGGTCAGCCCGTTCGACGCGCCGTCCTGGTTGACGGCGGTGCCGCGGACCACAGCCAGGACGCGGTGGCCGTTGCGGCGGGCGTCCGACAGCCGCTCGACCAGCAGCCAGCCGACCCCCTCGGAGAACCCGGCGCCGTCGGCCGCGGCGGCGAACGACCGGCAGCGCCCGTCGGTGGAGAGTGCGCGCTGCCGGCTGGATCCGATGTAGAGGCCCGGGGTGGCCATCACGGTCACCCCGCCGGCCAGCGCCAGGTCGCACTCCCCCGCCCGCAGCGCCTGCACGGCGAGGTGCAGCGCCACCAGCGACGACGAGCAGGCCGTGTCGATGGAGACGGCCGGTCCTTCGAGCCCGAGGGCGTACGACACCCGGCCCGACGCGACGGCCGCCGCGCCCCCGGTCATCGAGTGCCCCTCGTCGCCGTCGGGCGACATCATCAGCAGGGTGCCGTAGTCCTGCCCGTTGGTGCCGACGAACACCCCGGTCCGGCTGCCGCGCAGCGAGGCGGGGTCGATGCCGGCGGCCTCGACCGCCTCCCAGGAGGTCTCCAGCAGCAGCCGCTGCTGGGGGTCCATGGTCAGCGCCTCGCGGGGCGAGATGCCGAAGAAGGCGGAGTCGAAGTCGCCGGCCCCGTCGACGAACCCGCCCTCCCGGGCGTACGAGGTGCCCGGGTGGTCGGGGTCGGGGTGGTAGAGGCGCTCCAGGTCCCAGCCCCGGTCGTCGGGGAAGGGCGCGACGGCGTCCCGGCCGTCCCGCAACAGCTCCCACAGGTCGTCGGGGTTGCGCACCCCGCCCGGCAACCGGCAGCTCATCGCCACGATCGCCACCGGCTCCAGTTCCTGGGACTGGGCCTCGCTGAGTCGGCGGCGGGTGTCGTGGAGATCAGCCATGACCCGCTTGAGGTAGTCGCGGAGCTTGTCTTCGTTGGCCATCGGAGTGCCGCTTCCTCGAAAGAGACGGGAGAGAGCTGAAGCTGGGGTCAGGAGATGCCGAGGTCCTTGTCCACCATCGCGAACAGTTCGTCGTCGGTGGCGTCGTCGAGGTGCCGGCCGATGTCGGCGCCACCGCTGTCCTGGCCGAGCCGGGAGAGCATCGCCTGCAGGCGTACGGTGGCCCGCACCCGGGCCGCCTCGTCCCGGGCGACCACGTCGAGGCCCTCGGCGATCCGGTCCAGATCGTCGAGGAGCGCGTTCGGGGTGACCACGTCGTCGTGGGCGACCTCGGCGTAGAGGTACTCCGCCAGGGTCGTCGGGGTCGGGTAGTCGAAGACCAGGGTGACCGGGAGGGCCACGGCGGTGGCCGCGCCGAGCCGGTTACGCAGCTCGACGGCGGTGACGGAGTCGAAGCCCAGCTCCCGGAACGCCCGATGCTCGTCCACGGAGTCGGCGGACGGGTGGTTGAGCACGGCGGCGACCTGACCACGGACCAGGCCGAGCAACACGGCGAACCGCTCGGCGGCGGGCAGCCCGGCGAGCCGCTCCCGCAACGACTCCGGGCCGTCGCCGGCCTCCACGCTGCCCATCGCCTCGGCGGCGGCGAGCCGCCGGACGTCCGGCAGGTCGCTGATCAGCGGACCGGGCCGGGTGGCGGTGAACGCGACGGAGAACCGTTCCCAGGCGATGTCGGCGATGGTGAGGAACGCCTCGCCATGGTCCACGGCCTGGTGCAGCGCGGTGATCGCCGCCTCCGGGGTCATCTCGGGTACGCCGTGGCGGTGCAGCAGCTCGCCGAGCGGCCCGTCGGCCATACCGCCGCCGGCCCACGCCCCCCAGGCGACGGAGGTGGCGGTGAGGCCGAGGCCCCGGCGGTGCTGGGCGAGCGCGTCGAGGAAGGCGTTGCTCGGGGCGTAGTTGCCGACGCCGGAGCTGGCCACGCTGCCGGCGAAGGACGAGAACATGACGAACGCGGACAGCTCGTGGTCGAGGGTCAGCTCGTGCAGGTTGTTCGCGACGTCGACCTTGGCCTGCAGCACCCGTTCGATCTGCTCGGGCCGGATGTCGTTGATCATGGCGTCGTCGAGGACGGCGGAGGCGTGCACGACCGCGGTGAGCGGGTACTCGGCGGGGATCGCCTCGATCAGCTCGGCCAGGGCGTCGCGGTCGGAGGCGTCGCACTCGACCACTGTGGCCTGGGCGCCCAGCGCGGTGAGGTCGTCCACGAGCTGCTGCGCGCCGGGCGCGGCCATGCCCCGCCGGCTGACGACGACGATGTTCTCCACACCGCTGCGGGCCAGCCAGCGGGCGGCGTGCCCACCGAGCGCGCCGGTGCCGCCGGTGACGAGCGCCGTGCCGTACGGCTGCCACGGGTTGGCGGGCTGGCTGTCGCCGAGCGGGACGCGGGTGAGCCGGCGGGCGAGCAGGCCACTCGGGCGTACCGCGATCTGGTCCTCGTCCCCGGCGGTGGTGAGGGCCGCGACCAGCAGGTCGGCACAGCGGTCCTCCACGGCCTCGGGCAGGTCCACGAGGCCGCCCCAGCGCTGCGGGTGCTCCAGCGCGGCGACCCGGCCGAAGCCCCAGACCAGCGACTGCGCCGGGGAGCGCAGCAGGTCGGCCATGCCTACCGACGCGGCGCCGGAGGTGACGCTCCACATCGGCGCGTGCAGGCCGATGTCGCCGAGGGCCTGGAAGAGCGCGACGGTGGCGGCGAAGCCGCCGGGCACGGAGGGGTACAGCGGGTGGGCCAGCTCGTCGAAGGCGAGCAGCGAGACCACGCCGGCGACGTCGGCGGTGGCGTCGCCGCCCGGTGCGGCGGCGAGCGCCTCCTGCAGCAGTTTGCCGAACTGGTCGCGGTCGACGTCAGGCGTGGAGACGGCCACCGGCACGAGCGTCGCGCCGGCCGCCGCGATCGCCTCGACGCAGGCGTCCTGCCAGGGCTCGATGATGTCGCCGGTCGGCATGACCACGATCCAGGTGCCGTCCATGCCCCGGTTGGCGACGCCGGTCAGGGGCTTCCAGGTGTCCTGGTAGCGCCAACTGTCGATGTCGGCCTGCCGGCGCCGCTGCCGGCGCCAGGAGGTGAGCATCGGCAGGGCCGGCAGCAGCGCGTCGAGAACCTCGTGTGCCGGGGTCTCCTCGGTGGCGATGGTCTCGGCGAGGGCCGTGACGTCCCCGCTCTCGACGGCGGCCCAGAAGCCCGCGTCGCCCGGGTCGCCGCTCATGCCCGACAGCAGGCTCTCCAGGTCGGGCCCGCCGCTGCCGTCGAGCCAGAACCGCTGGTGGTCGAAGGCGTACGTGGGCAGCGGCGCGACCTCGGTCTCGGCGAGGACGTCCGCCGGGTCGACGGGCAGGCCGACGGCATACGCGGTGGCGAGGTTGGTCAGCAGCCGGGTCGCGTCGTCGTCGCCCCGGCGCAGGCTGCCCAGGGTGTGCCCGCTCGCGCCGGTGTCGTCGAGGATCGCGGTGACCGGCATCGTCAGCACCGGGTGCGGGCTGATCTCGACGAACGTGGTGTGCCCGGCGGCGACCGCCGTACGGACGGCGGCGTCGAACTGCACGGTCTGCCGCAGGTTGTCGTACCAGTACTCCGCACCCATGGTGAGCGGGTCAGCCCACTCGCCCGTGAGGGTGGAGACCAGCCGGGTGTGGCCGGCCCGCGGGGTGACGCCGGCCAGGTCCGCACGGAGCTGCTCGGCCACCTGCTGCACCGCCTCGGAGTGCGACGCGTAGTCCACGGGGATCAGCCGGGCGCGGACGCCCTGCGCCTGGCACGCCTGCACGAGGTCGGCCACGGGCTGCGGCGGGCCGGACACCACGACGGTGGACGGCCCGTTGACGGCCGCGACACCGACACCCGGGAACTCCCTCAGACGCTCGGCAACCGCGTCGGCCGACAGGTCGATCGACGCCATCGTCCCGGTCCCCCGCAGCACCGTCAGCGCCCGCGACCGCAACGCCACTGCCTTCGCAGCGTCGTCCAGGCTCAGGATCCCGGCGACACAGGCCGCGCCGATCTCGCCCTGCGAGTGACCGATCACCGCGTCCGGGACGACGCCCGCCGCGCGCCACACGGCCGCCAGGGCGATGCCGACGGCCCACAGCACGGGCTGCACGACCTCGACCCGCTCCAGCCACGACTCGTCGTCACCGGTCAACACCGCGATGAGGTCCACGTCGAGGTACGGCGCCAGGGCCCGCTGGCACTCGGCCAGCTTCGCGTCGAACACCGGCGTACGACCGACGAGCCCGGCCGCCATCCGCGCCGACTGCGCACCCTGACCCGGGAACACGAAGACGGAACCTGCGCCGGCGCTGGTGACCGTACCGGTGACGAGGTTCCCCGCCGGCTGGCCGGCGGCGAGGGCGTCCAGCCCGGCCAGCAGCTCGTCGGCGGTCGACCCGACGACGGCGGCACGGTGGTCGAACGTCGAGCGGGTGGTGGCCAGCGACCAGCCGACCGCCGCCGGATCGATCTCGCCGCGCCTGCGCAGGAAGTCCGCGAGCCGGGCCGCCTGCCCGCCCAGGGCGGTCCTCGACCGGGCCGACACCGGCCAGAGGGCCACGTCCGAGGCGACCAGGCCCGGCCGGCGCGCGGGCTCGACGGCGCCGGTCCCGTCCGCCTGCCCGCCGTCGACGGTCACCGCCTCGGCGACGCGCGGGCGGTACTCCTCCAGGATGACGTGGGCGTTGGTGCCGCTGACCCCGAAGGAGGAGACGCCGCCGCGGCGGGGGCGGTCCAGTTCCGGCCACGGCTTGGACTCGGTGAGCAGGGAGACCGCCCCGGCCGTCCAGTCCACGTGCGGGGACGGCTCGTCGATGTGCAGGGTCTCCGGCATGACGCCGTTACGCAGCGCCATCACCATCTTGACCAGCCCGGCGACGCCGGCGGCGCTCTGGGTGTGGCCGATGTTCGACTTCACCGAGCCCAGCCACAGCGGACGGTCCGCCGGGCGGTCCTGCCCGTACGTGGCGATGAGCGCCTGCGCCTCGATCGGGTCGCCCAGGGTGGTGCCGGTGCCGTGCGCCTCGACCATGTCGACGTCGGCGGAGCCGAGCCGGGCGTTGGCGAGGGCCTGGCGGATGACCCGCTGCTGAGAGGGGCCGTTGGGGGCGGTGAGCCCGTTGGAGGCGCCGTCCTGGTTGAGGGCGCTGCCCCGGATCACGGCGAGGACCGGGTGGCCGTTGCGTTCGGCGTCGGCCAGCCGCTCCACGACGAGCACGCCGCCGCCCTCGCCCCAGCCGGTGCCGTCCGCGCCGGCCGCGAAGGCCCGGCACCGGCCGTCGACGGACATGCCGCGCTGCCGGGAGAAGACGACGAACACGCCGGGGGTGACCATGACGGTGACGCCACCGGCGATGGCCAGGTCACACTCGCCGCGGCGCAGGGCGTTCACGGCGAGGTGCAGGGCCACCAGCGAGGAGGAGCAGGCGGTGTCCACGGTGACGGCCGGGCCGTTGAGGCCGAGGGTGAACGAGATCCGTCCGGACGCCACGCTTGTGGTGTTGCCGGTGCCGATGTACATGTCGACGCCCTCGGGCACGTTCGGCAGACCCATGCCGTAGTTCGAGGTGCTCAGTCCGACGAAGACACCGGTGGAGCTGCCCCGCAGCGACAGCGGGTCGATGCCGGCCCGCTCGACGGCCTCCCAGGACGTCTCCAGCAGCAGCCGCTGCTGCGGGTCCATGGCGAGGGCCTCACGCGGCGAGATCCCGAACAGGGACGGGTCGAAGTCACCGGCGCCGTCGAGGAACCCGCCGATGCGGGTGTAGCTCTTGCCCGGCTTGTTCGGGTCGGGGTCGTAGAGCGCCTCCAGGTCCCAGCCCCGATCGTCCGGGAACTCGGTGAGCGCGTCCCGGCCGTCGGCGACAAGCTCCCACAGGTCCTCCGGCGACCGCACGCCACCCGGGAAGCGGCAGCTCATCGAGACGATGGCCAGGGGCTCCTGGTCGCGGGCCTCGACGGTCTGCAGCTTGCGCTTGGTGTCGTGCAGGTCGGCTGTCACCCGCTTCAGGAAGTACCGCAGCTTGTCGTCGCTCATCGGGTGGCCCCTGCCTCGGTCCGAAGGTTGGTCATCTCAGGAGATTCCAAACTCTTTGCTGATGAAGTCGAAGATCTCGTCGTCGCTGGCCGAGTCGAGGTCTGGCCGGTCCGGTTCGACGGCGGGCCCGGCCGCCAGGTCGGACGCCTTGGCGAGCAGGTCCTGCATCCGGGCGGTGAACCGGGCGCGGGCCGCCGGGTCGAGCGGGATGGCGGTGAGCAGGCTCTCCACCGTGTCGATGCCCTGGAAGAGCGGCTGGGTGGAGGGCGCCGCGTCGGCGGCGATCTCGCTCGTCAGCTTCTCGGCGAGCGCCGTCGGCGTCGGGTAGTCGAACACGAGCGTCGCCGGCAGCCGCAGGCCGGACAGGTTGTTGAGCCGGTTGCGCAGGTCGACGGCGGTGAGCGAGTCGAAGCCCAGGTCGGTGAAGAGCCGGTTCGGGTCGACCGCGTCCGAGCCGGCGTGGCCGAGGACGGCGGCGATGTTCGCGCGCACCACGTCGAGCACCACCTTGAGCCGCTCCGGGGCGGCCAGTCCGGCGAGTCGCCGGCCGAGCTGCACCCCGCCGGAGCGGGCACCGTTGGCGTCCATGGAGCGTCGCAGCGGCACCCGGACCAGGGCCCGCAGCATGGGCGCGAGGGTGCCGGTCTCCGCCTGCCCGCGCAGCGTCCCGACGTCCAGGCGCATCGGCAGGACGGCTGTCGCGTCGAGCCGCCACGCGGCGTCGAAGAGATTCAGCGCCTGCTCGGTGGACAGGCCGGTGGCGCCCTGCTCGGCCATCCGCCGCACGTCGTCGTCGCCGAGGTGGCCCGTCATGCCGCTGGCCTGCGCCCACAGGCCCCAGGCGAGTGAGATGCCGGCGAGCCCGCGTGCCCGGCGGTGCGCCGCGAGGGCGTCGAGGAAGGCGTTCGACGCCGCGTAGTTGGACTGGGCGGCGCTGCCCAGCGTGGCCGCCGCCGAGGAGAACAGGACGAAGGCCGCGAGGTTCGCGTCGGCCGTGAGGCGGTGCAGGTGCCAGGCGGCGTCGATCTTCGGCACGGCGACCGCGTCCACCCGTTCGGGGGTCATCGACTCCAGCACGCCGTCGTCGAGGACGCCGGCGGCGTGCACCACGGCGGTGAGCGGGTGCGCCGCCGGCACCCCGGCCAGCAGTGCCGACAGGGCCTCGGGGTCGGCGGCGTCGCAGGCCGCGACGGTCACCTCCGTACCGGTGCCGACGAGTTCGCTGACCAGGTCGCCGATCCCCTCGGCCGCCGCGCCGCGCCGCCCGGCCAGCAGCAGGTGCCGTACGCCGTGGCTGGTGGCGAGGTGGCGGGCCAGGATGCGGCCCAGCACGCCCGTGCCGCCGGTGATCAGCACGGTGCCGGCCGGGTCGATCCCGCCGGGCAGCGGCTCGACACCGGCCGGAACCCGGCCGAGCCGTGGGGTGCGGACCTGCCCGTCGCGCACGGCGAGCTGCGGCTCGCCGGAGGCGATGGCGGCGGCCAGCGCGGCGGCGCTGTCCGGGGCGTCGTCGAGGTCGACGACCTGGCACCGGCCCGGGTGTTCGAGCTGGGCGGCGCGCAGCAGGCCCCAGACCGGGGCCTGGCGCAGGTTCACCGGCTTCTGCTCCCCCGCCGCGACCGCGTTCCGGGTGACGAGCACCAGCCGCGAGTCGGCGAACCGGTCGTCGGCGAGCCAGGTCCGCAACGCGGCGAGCGTACGGTGCGTGGCGGCGCGCGCCTGCGCGGCGAGCTCCGGGTCCGACGGGTTCCCGGCGTCGCCGACGGGGACGATCACCAGCTCGGGCGTCGGCTCACCCCCGGCGAGCAGGTCGCCCAGCGAGTCGAGCCCGACGTCGGTACGCACCCGGGCACCGGCCGCCTCGCAGGCCGCGCTGAGCACCAGGTCGTCGCCGAGCGCCACCCAGCGGATGGCGGCCGGCACGGGGCCGGTGGGCACCGGCAGCACGGGCCAGTCCACCTGGAACAGCGACTCGTGCCGGCCGGAGCGGGCCGCGCCGAGGGAGTCCCCGGAGACACGGCGCATGATGAGCGAGTCGACGTGCAGCACCGGGGCGCCGGTGGCGTCGGCCACCTGGAAGGAGACGCCGACCTCGCCGGCCGCGGCGACGCGCACGCGCAGGGCGGTGGCCCCGGCGGCGAGCAGGGAGACCCCGGTCCAGGCGAACGGCAGACGGGGCACGCCGGCGTCGGCGCCGTCGCCCATCCGGCCGAGGAAGCCGCCGATCGACATGGCCTGCAGCGCGCCGTCCAGCAGCGCCGGGTGCACGCCGAAGCGGCCGGCGTCGGCGTGGTGGCCGGCGGGCAGCTCGACCTCGGCGAAGACCTCGTCGTCACGGGTCCACGCGGCACGCAGGCCCCGGAACGCCGGCCCGTACCCGAAGACGGTCGCCTCGATGCCGGAGTAGAAGTCGTCGGACTCGACGCGCGTCGCGCCGGGCGGCGGCCACACCCCCAGGTCGAAGGCGGGCGCGGCGTCGGCCGGCTGCGGGCCGAGCAGGCCGGTGGCGTGGCAGGTCCAGGCGACGTCGGCGAGGATCTCGTCGGAGCCGTCCCGGTAGGGTCGGGAGTAGAGCTGGACGGTGCGCCGCCCGTCGTCGTCGCGGTCGCCGACCGTCAGCTGCACCTGGAGCGCGCCGAGTTCGGGCAGGACGAGCGGGGCGAGCAGGGTCAGCTCCTCCACCGTCGGGCAGCCGGCCTGCGCACCGGCGTACGTGGCGAGTTCCACGAAGGCGGTGCCGGGCAGCAGGATGTTGTCCATCACCCGGTGCTCGCCGAGCCACGGGTGGGTACGCACCGACAGCCGCCCGGTGAAGACCATCCGCTCGCTGTCGGGGAAGGTCAGCGTGGCGCTGAGCAGCGGGTGCCCGGCGTCCTGGAGACCGGCGGAGCTGACGTCCTGGGCCCGGTGCGCCGGCGGCTCGACCCAGTACCGCTGGTGGTCGAAGGCGTAGGTGGGCAGTGCCACCACGCCGGTCTCGGCGAGGACGGCCGTCAGGTCGACGGGCAGACCGATCGTGTGGGCGGTCGCGAGGTTCGTCAGCAACCGCGTCGGATCGTCGTCACCACGACGCAGGCTGCCCAGCGTGTGCCCACTCACACCGGCGTCGTCCAGGATCGCCGTCACCGGCATCGTCAACACCGGATGCGGGCTGATCTCCACGAACGTCGTGTGACCCGCCTCGACCGCCACCCGCACAGCGGCGTCGAACCGCACCGTCTGCCGCAGGTTGTCGTACCAGTAACCGGCGTCCATCGACGCCGGATCGACCCAGTCACCGGTCAACGTCGACACCATCCGGACACGGCCGGGCCGCGGAGTCACGTCGGCCAGATCGGCGCGCAACAGCTCCGCCACCTCCTGCACCGCCGCCGAGTGCGACGCATAGTCCACCGGGATCAACCGCGCCCGCACCCCCTCGGCCTGGCAGGCCGCCACCAGGTCGGCGACCGGCTGCGGCGGACCCGACACCACCACGGTCGACGGACCGTTCACCGCCGCGACGCCCACCCCGGGGAAGCCCGGCAGCCGCTCCGTCACCGCGTCCGCGCGGAGGTCGACCGACGCCATCGTCCCGGTACCCCGCAGCACCGTCAGCGCCCGGGAGCGCAACGCCACCGCCTTCGCCGCGTCCGCCAGCGACAGGATCCCCGCCACACACGCCGCGCCGATCTCACCCTGCGAGTGACCGACCACCGCCGCCGGGGTGACCCCGGCGTGCTGCCACACCGCCGCCAGCGCCATACCCACAGCCCACAGCACCGGCTGCACGACCTCCACCCGCGCCAGCCACGACTCGTCGTCACCGGTGAGCACCGACACCAGGTCCACATCCAGGTACGGAGCGAGGGCCCGCTGGCACTCCGCCAGCCGCGCGTCGAAGACCGGCGTACGACCCACCAGGCCCGCCGCCATCCGCGCCGACTGCGCGCCCTGACCCGGGAACACGAACACCGGGCCCGCACCGTGCGACGACGACGTCGCCGCGACCACGTTGCCAGCCGGCGACCCCGACGCCAGAGCGTCCAGCCCCGCCAGCAACTCCTCCACGCTCGACCCGACCACAGCCGCCCGCTGGTCGAACACCGACCTGGTGGCGGCGAGGGACCAGCCCACCGCCGCCGCATCCACCTCGCCGTGCGCGCGGACGTGCCGGGCCAGCCGGGCCGCCTGGCCGGTCAGGGCTTCCCTCGACCGCCCCGACAGGGGCCATGCCACGACGCCGGAATCCACGAGGCCGGGCCGCGGGTCCACGGGTGCGGCGTCGGCCGGCTCGTCACCCTGCTCGATGATCACGTGGGCGTTCGTGCCGGAGATGCCGAACGACGACACCGCCGCGCGGCGCGGCCGGTCCACCACCGGCCACGGACGCGACTCCGTGGCCAGCTCGACGGCGCCGGAGGTCCAGTCGATGTGCGGGGACGGCGCGTCCACGTGCAGCGTCGCCGGGACGAGGCCGTGCCGGATGGCCTGCACCATCTTGATCACACCGGCCACCCCGGCGGCGGCCTGGGCGTGGCCGATGTTCGACTTGATCGAGCCGAGCAGCAGCGGCCGGTCGGCGGGCCGCTCCCGCCCGTACGTGGCCAGCAGGGCCTGCGCCTCGATCGGGTCACCGAGCGTCGTGCCGGTGCCGTGCGCCTCGACCACGTCCACGTCGGCCGTGGAGAGCCGCGCCGACGCCAGCGCCTGCCGGATCACCCGCTGCTGCGACGGGCCGTTCGGGGCGGTCAGCCCGTTGGAGGCGCCGTCCTGGTTGATCGCCGAGCCGCGCACCACCGCATACACGGTGCGGCCCTGCCGGCGGGCGTCGGAGAGCCGCTGCACGAGCAGCATGCCCACGCCCTCGGACCAGCCCGTGCCGTCGGCGGACGCGGCGAACGACTTGCACCGGCCGTCGGCGGCCAGGCCGCGCTGCCGGGAGAACTCGACGAAGGCGGTCGGGGTGGCCATCACCATCACGCCACCGGCGAGGGCCATGTCGCACTCGCCGCGCCGCAGCGCCTGACCGGCCCAGTGCAGGGCCACCAGCGACGAGGAGCAGGCCGTGTCCAGCGACACCGCCGGCCCCTCCAGCCCGAACGTGTACGCCACCCGGCCGGAGATGACGCTGCTGGTCATCCCGGTCAGCATGTAGCCCTCGGCGGCCTCCGGCGAGTACGCGAGCAGCGAGCCGTAGTCCTGGCCGCTGGTGCCGACGAAGACGCCGGTGCTGCTGCCCCGTACGTCGGCGGGGTCGATGCCTGCGGACTCGAAGGACTCCCAGGTGGTCTCCAGCAGCAGCCGCTGCTGCGGGTCCATGGCCAGGGCCTCGCGGGGTGAGATGCCGAAGAAGCCGGGGTCGAACCGGTCGACGCCGCTGAGGAAGCCGCCGCCGCGGGCGTAGAAGGTGCCGGGGGCGTCGGGGTCGGGGCTGTAGAGGCTGTCGAGGTCCCAGCCACGGTCGGTCGGCAGGTCGCTGATCGCGTCGACGCCGTCGATTACCAGCCGCCACAGGTCGTCGGGCGACCACACGCCGCCGGGCAGCCGGCAGGCCATGCCGATGATCGCGAGGGGCTCGTCGTCGCCGACCGGCACGGTGGTCGTCGCGGGGCGCACGGGGACCGGGGTGCCGGCGATCTCCGTACCCAGGAAGCCCGCCAGGTCGTGCGGGGTCGGGTAGTCGAAGACGAGGGTGGCCGGCAGCCGCATCCCGAAGGCGTTGTTGAGCCGGTTGCGCATCTCGACGGCGGTCAGCGAGTCGAAGCCCAACTCGCTGAACGCCCGGCGCGGCTCGATGGCCGCCGGGTCGGGGTAGCCGAGCACGGCGGCGGCCTGCCCACGGACGATCTCGACCAGCGCGGCGGCCCGCTCGGCGTCGCCCAGCCCGGCGAGCTGCTGCATGAGCGACGCGCCGGTGGTGGCCGCGGCGGCGCGCGTGGGCGTGCGGATCAGCGCCCGGTACAGCGGCGGGATGCTCCCGCCGGCGAACTGCACCTTCATCGCGGCGAGGTCCAGCCGGGCCGGGACGAGCGCGGCGTCGGTGGTGCGGCAGGCCGCGTCGAAGAGCGCGAGCCCCTCCTCGGCCTCCATGGCGGCGACGCCGGAGCGGGAGATCCGGTTGAGGTGGACGTCGTCCAGCTCGGTGGTCATGCCGCTGCGGTCGGCCCAGAGGCCCCAGGCGAGGGTGAGCGCGGCGAGGCCGCGCGCCTTGCGGTGCTGGGCCAGCCCGTCGAGGAACGCGTTGGCGGCGGCGTAGTTGCCCTGGCCCGGGCCGCCTGCGGTGGCGGCCAGCGAGGAGTACGAGACGAACGCCTTCAGGCCGAGGTCGGCGGTCAGCTCGTGCAGGTGCCACGCGGCGTCGACCTTGGGCCGCAGCACGCCGTCCATCCGCTCGGGGGTGAGCGAGGAGATGACGCCGTCGTCGCGGACGCCGGCGGCGTGGATGACGGCGGTGAGGGGGTGCTCCGCCGGGATGCCGGCCAGCAGCTCGGCCACGGCGGCGCGGTCGGCGACGTCGCAGGCGGCGACGGTGACGCTCACGCCGAGCGCCTCCAGCTCGGCGCAGAGCTCCGCGACGCCCCCGGCGGCGCGGCCGCGCCGGCTGGTGAGGATGAGGTGCCGGACGCCGTAGGTGCTGACCAGGTGCCGGCTCATCAGCTGGCCGAGGGTGCCGGTGGCGCCGGTGATCAGGACGGTGCCGTCGGAGTCGAACGGGGCGGCCGGCGGCGCGGCCAGGGCGGGAACCCGGGTGAGCCGGGCGCCGGCGGCGACGCCCGCGCGGATCACGACCTGCGGTTCGTCGGTCGCGGCGGCCGGGACGAGCGCGGCGGCACAGCCGGCCACGTCGTCGACGTCGACAAGCACGAACCGGTCGGGATTCTCCGACTGGGCGGAGCGGAGCAGGCCGATCACGGCGGCGCCGGCCAGGTCGGTCAGGTCGGTGTCCTGGTCGGTGGCGACCGCGCCCGAGGTCAGCACCACCAGGCGGGACACCGCGTAGCGCTCCTCGGCGAGGAACTGCTGGAGCACGGCAAGCACCCGGTGGGTCGCCTCGGCGACGGCGCGCGGCACGTCCGCCGACGCGGGCGGGTCGAGCAACGGCAGGACCAGCACGCCGGGCGCGTCCGTCCCGTCGTCCATCGCCGTGGCCAGGGCCGTCAGGTCGGGGTACGCCGCCACGGTCGTGCCGGTGGCCGCGACCGCGTCGGTGAGCGCGGCGGCGTCACCGATGACCGCCCAGTCGACTGTGGACGGGCCGGCGGGCAGCGCGAGCGGCGCCCATTCGACCCGGAAGAGCGACTCGGTGCCGCCGCCGGAGGCGGTGCGGAGCTGGTCGGCGGAGACCGGCCGCAGGACCAGGGAGCCGACGGAGATGACGGGCGCGCCGGTGGCGTCGGTGAGCAGCAGCGAGATGCTGTCGGGGCCGGTGTGCGAGACCCGGACGCGGGCCGCCGCGGCCCCGGCGCCGTGCAGGGCGACGTCGTTCCAGGAGAACGGCAGCCGGCCGTACCCCGGGGGCATGCCCGCCCCTGAAGGCTCTCCGGCCGGCGTGGTCAGGCCGAGGGTGTGCAGCGCCGCGTCGAGCAGGGCCGGGTGCAGGCCGTACCCGCCGGCCTCGGCGGCGGGCGCCTCGGGCAGCACCAGCTCGGCGAAGAGGTCGTCTCCGCGCCGCCACGCGGAGCGCAGGGCGATGAAGGACGGGCCGTAGTCGTAGCCCTGGGCGGCGAGGTTCAGGTAGAGGTCGTCGGTGCCGATCTCGGTGGCGCCCGGCGGAGGCCAGGTGGTCAGGTCGGACCAGCCGGCGGGGCCGCTCGGGGCGGCGGGGCCGCTGGCCAGCACGCCGCTGGCGTTGCGGGTCCAGGTCCGCTCGCCCGTGCCCTCGGCCGGCTCGCCGTCCTGGGCGGAGTGCAGCGACACGGACCGGCAGCCGGTCTCGTCGGCCGGGCCGATCCAGAGCTGGATGTCCACGCCCCCGGTCTCCGGCAGGATCAGCGGCGACTCCAGGGTGAGTTCGCGGACGTGGTCCGCGCCGACGTGCGCGCCGGCCTGGAGGGCGAGTTCGACGAAGCCCGTGCCGGGCAGCAGCACGGTGTCGAAGACGACATGGTCACAGATCCACGGGTGGGTACGCCGGGCCAGCCGGCCGGTGAACAGGAATCCCTCCGCGTGCGCGACGCCGACGGCGGCCCCGAGCAGGGGGTGTTGCGCGGGGCGCAGGCCGACGGCGGTGACGTCGCCGGTCCACCCGGCGCTTGCCTCGGGCCAGTAGCGCTGGTGCTGGAAGGCGTACGTGGGCAGGTCCACCCGCCGCGCACCGGTGTCGGCGAACCACTGCCGCCAGTCGACTGCAACCCCGTGCACGTGCAGCTCGGCCAACCCGCCCAGCAGCCCGTGCACCTCGGGCCGGTCCGCGCGCTGCGCGGCGACCGCCACCACGGCGTCGTCGGCGGGCAGGATGTCGCCGACCATCGCGGTCAGCACACTGCGCGGCCCGACCTCCAGGAACGTGTCCACCCCCGCCGCCCGCAGCGCGGCGACCCCGTCGGCGAAACGCACCGCCTGCCGAACGTGCCGCACCCAGTAGTCGGGCGTGCGGATCTCGCCTGCGTCGGCCAGCGCACCGGTCACGTTCGACACGACCGGCAGCACCGGCGCGGCGAACTCCAGCCCGTCGAGCACCGCCCGGAAATCGGCGAGCATCGGCTCCATCAACGGACTGTGGAACGCGTGGCTGACGGTGAGCCGACGCGCGCGGACGCCCCGCTCACGCCACACCCGCTCCACCTCGTCGAGGGCCTCGACGGCACCGGAGACCACAACGGCCTGCGGACCGTTGACCGCCGCGATCCCCACACCGGCCAACCCGTCCAGCGTGGCCGCCACCTCGGCCTCCGCCGCCGCGACGGCCAGCATCCCACCACCGGCCGGCAACGCCTGCATCAACCGGCCCCGCGCCGCCACCAACACACACGCATCCGCCAGCGACAACACCCCCGCCACATGCGCGGCCG
This sequence comes from Micromonospora sp. WMMB482, assembly GCF_019038635.1. NCBI lineage: Bacteria > Bacillati > Actinomycetota > Actinomycetes > Micromonosporales > Micromonosporaceae > Micromonospora > Micromonospora sp. WMMB482. The sequence goes on from NZ_JAHOPD010000020.1 coordinate 6,572,891, forward strand.
TGACCTCGCCGATCGAATGACCGCCGACCAGGTCGGGGGCGACGCCGAACGACTCCACCAGGCGGAACAACGCCACCTCGACCGCGAACAGACCGGCCTGCGTGAACACCGTCCGGTCCAGCAACTCCGCCTCGGCCGTACCCGGCTCGGCGAAGAGCACCTCCTTGAGCGGGCGCGGCAGCAGCGCGTCGAGCTGTGCGCACACCTCGTCCAGCGCGGCGGCGAACACCGGGAACTCGGCGTACAACTCCCGGCCCATCCCGGCACGCTGCGCACCCTGACCCGAGAACAGCACCGCGAGCGAACCCCGGCCGACCGCCTGCCCGACGAACAACGCGCCGGACGGCCGTCCGGCGCCCAAGGCACGCAGCCCGGCCAGCAACTCCTCGCGGCCGGTAGCGCAGACCACGGCCCGCTGCTCCAGCGCGGAGCGCGAGGTCACCGACGAGAAGGCCACGTCCAGGGGCCGCAGGGTCTCGTCGGCGGCGATCCGGGCCGCCCAGCGGCCCGCCTGCGCGGCGAGGCCGGCCGCGTCCCGGGCCGACACCGGCACCGGCACGACCGGCCGCTCGACCAGCAACGCGGCGGCGGCCGACGGGGACTGCTGGGGCGCCGGAGCCTGCTCCAGGATGGTGTGGGCGTTCGTGCCGGACACCCCGAAGGAGGAGACGGCCGAGCGGCGCGGCCGGCTCACCGCCGGCCACGGCGTCGCCTCGGTCACCAGCGACACCTCGCCGGCCGACCAGTCGACCTCGGGCGTCGGCTCGTCCACGTGCAGGGTGGGCGGGACGACGCCGTGCCGCATCGCCATGACCATCTTGATCACACCGGCGACACCGGCGGCGGCCTGGGCGTGACCGATGTTCGACTTGACCGACCCGAGCAGCAGCGGCGCCGAGTCCCCCCGGTCCTGCCCGTACGTGGCGAGCAGCGCCTGCGCCTCGATCGGGTCGCCGAGCCGGGTGCCGGTGCCGTGCGCCTCCACCACGTCCACGCCGCCGGTGGCGAGGCCGGCGTTGGCCAGCGCCTGCTGGATCACCCGCTGCTGTGACGGCCCGTTCGGGGCGCTCAGACCGTTGGAGGCGCCGTCCTGGTTGACGGCGCTGCCCCGCACCACGGCGAGGATGGGGTGGCCGTTGCGCTGCGCGTCCGACAGCCGCTCCAGCACCAAGACGCCGACGCCCTCGGACCAGCCGGTCCCGTCGGCGGCGGCGGCGAACGCCTTGCAGCGGCCGTCGGCGGCGAGGCCGCGCTGCCGGGAGAACTCGACGAAGGCGGCCGGGGTGCACATGGCGGTGACCCCGGCGACGATCGCCAGGGTGCACTCCCGCTGCCGCAGCGCCTGCCCCGCCAGGTGCAGGGCGACCAGCGAGGACGAGCAAGCGGTGTCGATGGTGACCGCCGGGCCCTCCAGCCCGAAGGTGTAGGCGATCCGGCCGGAGACCACGCTGCCGGCGTTGCCGGTCATCAGGTGCCCTTCCAGGCCCTGCGCGGCACCCATCAGCACGGTGCCGTAGTCCTGGCCGGTGCTGCCGGCGAAGACGCCCGTGCGGCTGCCGCGCAGCGAGTGCGGGTCGATGCCGGCCCGCTCCAGGGCCTCCCACGATGTCTCCAGCAGCCAGCGCTGCTGCGGGTCCATCGCCAGCGCCTCGCGGGGGGAGATCGCGAAGAAGCCCGGGTCGAAGTCGGCCAGGTCGTCGACGAAGCCGCCCTGCCGCGTGTACGACGTGCCGCTCTGTTCGGGGTCGCTGTCGTAGAGCGACCCGAGGTCCCAGCCGCGGTCCTCGGGGAAGTCGGTGACCACGTCCCGGCCGGACGCGACCACCTCCCACAGATCCTCGGGAGAGCGCACCCCGCCGGGGAAGCGGCAGCTCATGGAGACGATGGCGACCGGTTCCTGTTCACCGGCCTCCACCTCGCGCAGGCGCTGGCGCACCTGGTGCAGGTCAGCGGTGACCCGCTTGAGGTAGTCGAGAAGCTTCGCCTCGTCAGCCATGGACCGCGCACTCCTTGTGTTGACCCGTCGTCGCAGCAGCGATCACGTCAGGACATCCCCAGCTCGCGGTCGATGAAGTCGAAGACCTCGTCCGGCGTCGCGTCCTGGAGCTTCTCGGCGACGGTGTCGCCGTCCGCCGGGACGTCGGCCTCGTTGAGGGAGGCCAGCAGCGCCCGCAGCCGTTCGGTGATCCGAATTCGGGCGCTCCGGTCCGGCGCCGAGCCGGAGAGTGCCGCTTCCAACCTGTCCAGCTCGCCGAAGACCGGTGCGACCCCGGCCACGCCGCCGTCGACGATCGCGGCCCGCACGTATTCGGCCAGCCCGGCGGCGGTCGGGTAGTCGAAGACCACGGTGGCGGGCAGCCGCACGCCGGTCGCCGCGGTGAGCCGGTTACGCAGCTCCACGGCGGTCAGCGAGTCGAAGCCGAGTTCGCGGAACGCCCGGTCCGGCTCGACGGCGTCCATCGAGGCGTGCCCGAGCACCGCGGCGGCCTGCCCGCGTACCAGCTCCAGCAGGGTCTTGCGTCGTTCGGCGTCGGTCTGCCCGGCGAGCAGGGCGGCCAGGGACTCCGCGGAGACGCCGGTGTCCTCGGCCCGCTCGGCGACGGCCCGCCGCGCCTCGGCCACGCCCGCGATGAGCGGGCTGGGCCGCACGGCCACGAAGCCGGGCACGTAGCGGGCCCAGTCGATGTCGGTCACCATCGTCGCCGGCTCGCCCCGCGCGACGCACTGGGCGAGCGCCGTGAGCGCGGGCGCGGTGTCGAGGCGGGCCACGCCGGTACGCCGGCGGCGCTCCTCGACGGCCTGGTCGGTGGCGGCCATCCCGCCGGCCGTCCAGGGGCCCCAGGCGACCGAGGTGGCCGGCAGGCCCTGGCGGTGCCGCTGCTCGGCGAGCGCGTCGAGGTAGGCGTTGGCGGCGGCGTAGCTGCCCTGACCGGCGGCGCCGAGCTGGCCGGCCATCGCGGAGAACAGCACGAACGCGCGCAGTTCCCGCCCGAGGGTGAGCTCGTGCAGGTGCAGGGCGCCGAGCACCTTGGGTCGCAGGACGGTGGCGAGCCGGTCGGGGGTGAGCCCGTCGAGCACCCCGTCCTCCAGCACGCCGGCGGCGTGCACGACGCTGGTCAGCGGCGCGTCGGCGGGCACCTCGTCGAGCAGCTTGGCCAGCGCGGCCCGGTCAGCCACGTCGCAGGCCGCGACGGTCACCCGGGTGCCCGCCTCGGTCAGCTCACGGACGAGTGCCGTGGCGCCGGGGGCGTCCGCGCCGCGGCGGCTGACGAGCATCAGGTGCTCGGCGCCCCGGGCGGCCAGCCAGCGGGCCACCTCCGCGCCGAGCGCGCCGGTGCCGCCGGTGACCAGCGTCGTGCCCGGGTAGCCGGCCTCGTCGGTGGGTGCCTGCCCCCCGGGCGCGCGTACCAGCCGGCGGACGAGGACGGTGGCGCCGTCGACCGCTAGCTGGTCCTCGCCGTCGAGGCCGGCGAGGGCGGCGCAGAGCAGATCCCAGCCGTGGTCGTCCAGGGTGGCCGGAACGTCGACCAGGCCGCCCCACCGCTCGGGGTGTTCGAGGGCCACCACCCGGCCGAGGCCCCAGAGCAGCGACTGCTCCGGGCGGCCGGCGGTGCCGCCCCGGGTGGTGCCGGCGGCGCCCCGGGTGACGCACCACAGCGGCGCGGCGACGTCGAGATCCCCGAGCGCCTGAATCAGCGCCAGCGACCGGGCGAGGAACGGCGGCACCGGCTGGGTGTCGTCGACCGCGCCGTCGGCGAGGGCGAGCAGCGACAGCACCCCGTCGACCGGGGCGGGCCCCCCGTCGGCGGTACGGGTGACACCGCTCAGGTGCGCGGTGAGGGCGGCACGGTCGGTCAGGTTCTCCGGCAGCGACACCAGCCGGACGTCGGCGCCCCGGCGGGACAGCTCGGCGACGGTGGCCTCGCCCTCCTCCGGGTGCCGCGCGTCGGCGATCACCCACCAGGCGCCGGGGAGGAAGCTGACGGGTGTCCCGGTGTACGGCTGCCAGACGCTGCGGTAGCGCAGGTCGTCCAGGCCGGACCGGTTGCGCTGCCGGCGTCGCCAGGAGGCGAGCACGGGCAGGGCCCCGCCCAGCCGTTCCAGGGATTCCGTCGCGTCCTGCTCGGTGAGCTCCGCGAGCGCGGCCAGGTCCTCGCGCTCGACGGCCGCCCAGAACGCGGAGTCGACGCCGTTCGGGGTCTCATCGGCGCCGTCCTGCCCGGTCACGGCGGTGGGCCAGTAGCGTCCCCGTTCGAAGGCGTAGGTGGGCAGTGCCACCACGCCGGTCTCGGCGAGGACGGCCGTCAGGTCGACGGGCAGGCCGATCGTGTGGGCGGTGGCGAGGTTCGTCAGCAACCGCGTCGGATCGTCGTCACCACGACGCAGGCTGCCCAGCGTGTGCCCACTCACACCGGCGTCGTCCAGGATCGCCGTCACCGGCATCGTCAACACCGGATGCGGGCTGATCTCCACGAACGTCGTGTGACCCGCCTCGACCGCCACCCGCACAGCGGCGTCGAACCGCACCGTCTGCCGCAGGTTGTCGTACCAGTAGTCCGCCGTCATCGAGGACGGGTCCACCCAGTCCCCGGTGAGGGTGGAGACGAGCCGGACGTTGCCCTGTCGCGGCGTCACGCCGGCCAGGTCGGCGCGCAACCGCTCGGCGACCTCCTGCACCGCCGCCGAGTGCGACGCATAGTCCACCGGGATCAACCGCGCCCGCACCCCGTCGACCCGACACGCCTCCACCAGGTCGGCAACCGGCTGCGGCGGACCCGACACCACAACCGTCGACGGACCGTTCACAGCCGCCACACCCACACCCGGGAACGCGGGCAGCCGCCCGGCGACCGCCTCAGCAGAGAGGTCGACCGACGCCATCGTCCCGGTACCCCCCAGCACCGTCAGCGCCCGCGACCGCAGCGCCACGGCCCTCGCCGCGTCCTCCAGGGAGAGAATCCCGGCCACGCACGCGGCACCGATCTCACCCTGCGAGTGACCGACCACCGCCGCCGGGGTGACCCCGGCGTGCTGCCACACCGCCGCCAGCGCCATGCCGACGGCCCACAGCACCGGCTGCACGACCTCCACCCGCGCCAACCACGACTCGTCGTCACCGGTCAACACCGACACCAGGTCCACATCCAGATACGGCGCCAACGCCCGCTGACACTCCACCAACCGCGCGTCGAACACCGGCACACGACCCACCAGGCCCGCCGCCATCCGCGCCGACTGCGCACCCTGACCCGGAAACACGAACACCGCACCGGTTCCGGCGGCCGTACCCGTCACGACGTTCCCCGCCGGCGCGCCGACGGACAGAGCGTCCAGCCCCGCCAGCAACTCCTCCACGCTCGACCCGACCACAGCCGCCCGCTGGTCGAACACCGACCTGGTGGCGGCGAGGGACCAGCCCACCGCCGCCGCATCCACCTCGCCGTGCGCGCGGACGTGCCGGGCCAGGCGGGCGGCCTGACCGGCCAGGGCGCCCTTCGACCGCCCCGACACCGCCCAGACGACGACGTCGGAGGCTACGAGCCCCGCGCTCCGGCCGGCGGCGGTCTCGGGTTCCGCGCTCTCGGTGGGCAGGTTCTCGGGCCGTTCGATGATCACGTGGGCGTTCGTGCCGGAGATGCCGAACGACGACACCGCCGCCCGGCGCGCCCGGTCCACCAACGGCCAGGGCCGCGACTCGATCGCCAGCTCGACGGCCCCGGAGGTCCAGTCGATGTGCGGGGACGGCTCGTCCACGTGCAGCGTCGCGGGAACCACGCCCTCCCGCATCGCCAGCACCATCTTGATCACACCGGCGACGCCAGCGGCGGCCTGGGTGTGGCCGATGTTCGACTTGACCGAGCCGAGCAGCAGCGGCTCCTCGCGCTCCTGCCCGTACGTGGCGAGCAGGGCCTGCGCCTCGATCGGGTCACCGAGCGTCGTGCCGGTGCCGTGCGCCTCGACCACGTCCACGTCAGCCGTGGAGAGCCGCGCCGACGCCAGCGCCTGCCGGATCACCCGCTGCTGCGACGGGCCGTTCGGGGCGGTCAGCCCGTTGGAGGCGCCGTCCTGGTTGACGGCGCTGCCCCGCACGATCGCCAGCACCTCGTGACCGTTGCGCCGCGCGTCCGACAGCCGCTCCACCAGCAGCACGCCCACACCCTCGCCCCAGCCCGTGCCGTCGGCACCCGCCGCGAACGCCTTGCACCGGCCGTCAGCCGCGAGGCCCCGCTGCCGGGAGAACTCCACGAACAGCCCGGGCGTCGCCATCACGGTCACGCCACCGGCGAGGGCCAGGTCGCACTCGCCACGCCGCAGCGACTGCACCGCCAGGTGCAACGCCACCAACGACGACGAACACGCCGTGTCCACCGACACCGCCGGCCCCTCCAACCCCAACGCGTACGCCACCCGACCCGACACCACACTCGCGGCGTTGCCCGTTCCCGCGAAGCCCTCCACCTCGTCCCCCGCCACCATCAGCAGGGCCCCATAGTCCTGACCATTCGTGCCCACGAACACCCCTGTTCGCGAACCCCGCAGAACCCCAGGCTCAACCCCTGCCCGCTCGACCACCTCCCACGAAACCTCCAGCAGCAACCGCTGCTGCGGATCCATGGCCAACGCCTCGCGGGGGGAAATCCCGAAGAAACCGGCATCAAACTCCGCCGCCTCGTAGAGGAAGGCGCCGCTGCGGACGTAGGAGGTGCCGGTGGAATAGGGGTCGGGGTCGTAGAGGCGCTCGACGTCCCAGCCCCGATCGCCGGGGAGGTCCGACACGGCGTCGCGGCCGGCGTGCAGCATCTGCCAGAACCGCTCGGGATCGTTGGCCCCGCCGGGGAAGCGGCAGGACATGGCCACGATGGCCACCGGCTCGTCGTCGCCGAGCGCCACCGGGGCGGCCTCGACGGCCACGGCGGCCTCCCCGCCCAGTTCCTCGTGCAGGTGCCGGGCGAGCGCGGTCGGCGACGGGTAGTCGAAGACCAGGGTCACCGGCAGCCGCAGCGAGGTGGCGGTGGCGAGCCGGTTGCGCAGCTCCACCGCGGTCACCGAGTCGAAGCCGAGGTCGCGGAACGCGTGGTGCGGGTCGACGGCCTGGCCGTCGGCGTACTTGAGGACCGTGGCCGCCTGGTCGCGGACCAGGTCGAGCAGCGCCTGCTGGCGCTCGGCGGCGCTCATCCGGGTGAACGCGCCGGCCGGGCCGGCCTCGTCGGTCTCCTTCGTCTCGGCCAGTCCCTTGGTGGCCTGCAACCGCTGCGCCTCGGGGATCTCCGAGATCAGCGGGCCGGGTCGGGTGGCGGTGAACGCGACGAAGAACCGGTCCCAGGCGATGTTCGAAATGGTCAGGAACGTCTCGTCGTGCTCGACGGCCTGGTGCAGGGCCGCGACGGCGAGCCGCGGCGGCATCTCGGGTGCGCCGTGGCGGTGCAGCATCCGGCCGAACTCACCGTCGGCCATGCCGCCGCCGCCCCAGGCGCCCCAACCGATGGAGGTGGCGGGCAGGCCGAGGGCGCGGCGGTGCTCGGCGAGGGCGTTGAGGAACGCGTTGCCGGGGGCGTAGTTGCCCACGCCGGAGCTGCCGACGGTGCCGGCCATCGACGAGAACAGGATGAACGCGTCGAGGTCCAGCTCGCGGGTCAGCTCGTGCAGGTTCAGTGCGGCGGTGACCTTCGCGCTGAGCGCGTAGTCGACCTGGTCCAGCGTCAGCGAGTTGATCACCGAGTCGTCGAGCACGGCTGCGGTGTGCACGACGGTGGTCAGCGGGTGCTCGGACGGCAGGTCGGCGAGGACGGCGGCGAGCGCCGAGCGGTCGGCGGCGTCGCAGGCGGCGACGGTCACCCGGGCGCCCAGTGCGACCAACTCGGCCTCGAGGTCGGCGATGCCCCCGGCCTGCCGGCCGCGCCGGCTCACCAGCACCAGGTGGGCGGCGCCGTTGGCGGCGAGCCAGCGGGCCATGTGCCCGCCGAGCGCGCCGGTGCCGCCGGTGACCAGGGCGGTGCCGGAGGGCCGCCAGGTGCGCGGGGCGGGCGTGTCGCCGAGCGGGGCGTGCAGCAGTCGCCGGCCGAACGCGCCGGCCCACCGCAGCGCGACCTGGTCCTCCCCGTCGGCACCGGCGAGGACGCGCGCGAGCCGGCGGCCGGCCGAGTCGTCGAGCTCGTCGGGCAGGTCCACGAGGCCGCCCCAGCGGTCCGGGTGCTCCAGCGCGGCGACCCGGCCGAAGCCCCAGGTGAGCTGCTGGAGCGGGTGCGGCAGCGGGTCGGCCGGGCCGGTCGCGACAGCGCCCCGGGTGAGGCACCACAGAGGCGCGCGGACGCCGGCGTCGCCGAGCGCCTGCACGAGGGTGACGGTACCGGCGAAGCCGACCGGCACGGACGGGTACGCCGGGGCGGGCGTCTCGTCGAGCGGCAGCAGCGACACGATCCCGGCGGGGCGGGGGCCGCCGTCGGCGAGGTCGCGCAGCCGGGCGGCGAGCGCCGCGCGGTCCGTGCGGTCGGCGTCCAGCGCCAGCGGTACGACGGTGCCGCCGTGGCGCCGCAACGCCTCGGCGCAGAAGTCGGCCTCGGCCGCGCCGGTGTCGTCGGGGCCGGTGAACAGCCACCAGGTGCCGGTGACGGCCGGCTCGCCGGAGGCGTCGGGGGCGACGGGCGTCCAACTGTCCCGGTACCGCCACGAGTCCACTGTCGCCTGGTCGCGGTGCCGGCGACGCCAGGCGGCGAGCACCGGCAGCACGTCGGCGAACGCCGTCTCCGGGACGGGCCTCGACTCGGTCGTGGCGGAGAGTTCGGCGGTGAGCGCGGTCAGGTCCTCCGCCTCGATGGCCGCCCAGAACCGGGCGTCGACCTCGTCGTCGGCCACGGCACCGGCGGTCCCGACCGCGGGGGCGGGCGCGGTCGACGGCTGCGGCCAGTAGAGCTGCCGCTGGAACGGGTACGTGGGCAGGTCGAGGCGACGCCCGGCGAGGCCGGCGAAGGCGGGCCGCCAGTCCACGGCCGTACCTCCGGCCCAGACCTCGGCCAGGGCGCGCAGGAAGCGGCCGAGGCCGCCCTCGCCGCGGCGCAGGCTGCCGGTGACGGTGACCGCGCCCGGGTCGGCGGCGGCCAGCTCGACGCTCTCCTGCACGGCCATCGTCAGCACAGGGTGGGCGCTGACCTCGACGAAGGTCTGGTAGCCGGCGGCGACGAGGCTGCGTACCGCCTCGTCGAAGCGGACGGTCTGCCGCAGGTTGCGGTACCAGTAGTCGGCGTCGAGGGCGGCGGTGTCGAGCCAGTCCCCCTCGACGGTGGAGCGGAACCGGACCTCGCCGGTGCGGGGCCGCAGCCCGGCGAGCAGTTCCAGGAGCTGCTCGCGCAGTTGCTCGACGTGGGCGGAGTGGGAGGCGTAGTCCACGGGGACGCGGCGCACCCGCACCTCGCGGGACTCGTAGTGGGCGACGAGCTCGTCGAGGGCGGCGCCGTCGCCGGAGACCACGACGGAGGTGGGTCCGTTGACGGCGGCCAGGGCGATGCGGCCGGCCCAGCGGGCGATCGTCGCGGTGGCCTCGTCGGCGGTGGTGGCGACCGAGACCATGCCGCCGTCCCCGGCGATGCCGGCGATGATCCGGCTGCGCAGCGCGACCACTGCCGCCGCGTCGTCGAGGGTGAGGCCACCGGCGACGTACGCGGCGGCGATCTCGCCCTGGGAGTGGCCGACGACGGCGGAGGGGCGCACCCCGTACGACTCCCAGAGCGCGGCGAGCGAGACGCTGACCGCGAACAGGGTGGGCTGCACGACGTCGACGCGCTCCAGCGACGGGGCGTCGGGCGCGCCGCGCACCACGTCGGTCGGTGACCAGTCGACGTACGGGCGCAGCGCCTCGGCGCAGGCGGCGAACGTCTCCGCGAAGACGGGGGCGGTGTCGAGCAGCTCGGCGGCCATCCCGGCCCACTGCGATCCCTGGCCCGGGAAGACGAACGCGACCTCGCCCGGCGTGCCGGGGACGCGGGTGACGGTCTGCGGGCCGGGCCGGCCGGCGGCGAGCGCGTCGAGGGACGTGGCCAGCTCGTCGCGGTCGGCGGCGAAGACGACGGCCCGGTGGTCGTGGGCGGCGCGGGTGGCGGCCAGCGACCAACCGACGTCGGCGAGCGCGGCGTCGTCGACGGTGCCGAGGTGCTCGCGCAGATCCCGGGTGCGGGCGGTGAGGGCGTCGACGGTGCGCCCGGAGAGGACCCAGGGCAGTTCCCCGGTCGGCACGTCGGCCGCCGGTCCGGGCTCCGGCTCGTCGGCGGGGGCCTGTTCGAGGATGGTGTGCACGTTGGTGCCGCTGATCCCGAACGAGGAGACGGCGGCGCGGCGCACGCCGTCGGCGGGCTCCCACGGCCGGGCGGAGGTGAGCAGTTCGACGCTGCCGGCGGTCCAGTCGACGTGCGGGGTGGGCTCGTCCACGTGCAGCGTGGGCGGCAGCACCCCGTGCCGCATCGCCAGCACCATCTTCATCACCCCGGCCACACCCGCCGCCGCCTGCGTGTGCCCGATGTTCGACTTGATCGAGCCGAGCCAGAGCGGCCGGTCGGCGGGCCGGTCCTGGCCGTACGTGGCGATGAGGGCCTGCGCCTCGATCGGGTCGCCGAGGGTGGTGCCGGTGCCGTGCGCCTCGACGGCGTCCACCTGCTCGGCGGTGAGTCCGGCGTTCGCGAGGGCCTGCCGGATCACCCGCTGCTGGGCGGGGCCGTTGGGGGCGGTGAGGCCGTTGGAGGCGCCGTCCTGGTTGACGGCGCTGCCGCGCAGCACGGCGAGGACCGGGTTGCCGTCGCGGCGGGCGTCGGAGAGCCGCTGGAGCACCAGCAGGCCGACGCCCTCGCCCCAGCCGGTGCCGTCCGCGGCTCCGGCGAACGGCTTGCACCGGCCGTCGGCGGCGAGACCGCGCTGGCGGGAGAAGCCGACGAAGATGCCGGGGGTGGCCATCACGGTGGCGCCGCCGGCCAGGGCCAGGTCGCACTCCCCCGTCTGGAGGGCCTGCGCGGCCAGGTGCATCGCGACCAGCGACGACGAGCAGGCCGTGTCGACGGTGACGGCCGGGCCGTGCAGTCCGAAGGTGTACGCCAGCCGGCCGGAGATGACGCTGGCGGAGGTGCCGGTGGCGAGGTAGTTCTCGTCGACGTCCCCGGTGGCCATCAGCAGCGAGCCGTAGTCCTGGCCGTTGGTGCCGACGTACACGCCGGTGCGGCTGCCGCGCAGGGCGGCCGGGTCGATCCGGGCCCGCTCGAACGCCTCCCAGGTGGTCTCCAGCAGCAGCCGCTGCTGCGGGTCCATGGCGAGGGCCTCGCGGGGGCTGATGCCGAAGAACGCCGGGTCGAACTCGCCGGCGCCGGCGACGAAGCCGCCCTCCCGGACGTAGCTGGTACCGAGGTGCTCGGGGTCGGGGTGGTACAGCTCGGCGAGGTTCCAACCGCGCTCGCCGGGCATCAGGCTCAGCGCGTCGGTGCCGGTGGCCAGCAGATCCCAGAGCTGCTCGGGCGAGGTGACCCCGCCGGGGAAGCGGCAGCTCATCGCGACGATGGCGATCGGTTCGCGGTCGCGGCCGGTGCCGTCGGCGACCACCTCGCCGGTGGTGTGCCCGGCGGTGAGGCCGTGCAGGTGGGCGGCGAGTTCGGCGACCGTGGGGTGGTCGAAGACCAGCGTGGCGGCCAGGGTCATACCGGTCTCGGCGGTCAGCCGGTTGCGCAGCTCGACGGCGGTGAGCGAGTCGAAGCCGAGATCACGGAAGGTGCGCTCGGGCAGCGGCCGGCCGGCCGGGTAGCCGAGCACGACGGCGGCCTGGGTGCGTACGAGGTCGGCGAGCTGCGGCAGGGACCGGCCGACCACCACGGCGCGGGCGGGACCGGTGGGCACGGCGGGCACCCCGGGCAGGGCGGCGATCAGTGGCGTGGGCCGGCCCCAGGAGGCGGCGAGGCGTCCCCAGTCGACGGCGGCGACGGTGACCGCCGGCTCGGCGGTGTTGACCAGCCGGCCGAGGGCGGTGACGGCCTCGGCGGCGGGGAGCGCGTCGACCCCGCCCCGGGCGAGCCGGGCGGTCAGCGCGGCGGCCATGCCGTCCTCAGCCCAGGCGCCCCAGGCGATGGCGGTGGCGGGCAGGCCCTGGTCGCGTCGCCAGGCCGCGAACGCGTCGAGATAGGCGTTGGCCGCCGCGTAGTTGCCCTGCCCGGCACTGCCGATGACGCCGGCGAGGGAGGAGAAGAGCACGAACGCGTCGAGGTCGCGGTGGGCGGTGGCCTCGTGCAGAACCCGGGCGGCGCGGACCTTGCCGTCGAGGACGGCCTGCATCCGGGTCAGGTCGAGCCCGTCGAGGACACCGTCGTCGATCACGCCGGCGGTGTGCACGACGGCGGTCAGCGCCGGCAGCCCGGAGACCAGGGCGTCGACGGCGGCCCGGTCGGTGACGTCGCACGCCACCACCCGCACCGCACCCAACTCGGCCACCAGCTCCGCCGCACCCGGCGCCCCCGGACCCCGCCGCGAAGCCAGCACCACCTCACCGGCCCCGTTCGCCAGCAACCAGCGCGCCACATGCCGACCCAACCCACCCGTACCACCGGTCACCAGCACCGTCCCGGCAGGCCGCCAACCCACACCCACGCGCGGCACGGCCGGCACCAGCCGCCGGCCGAGGACGCCCTGGGGGCGGATCGCCACCTGGTCGTGCCCGGCGTCGGCGAGGACGGCGAGCAGCGCGTCGGCCGTGGCGCGGTCGGCGCGGGCGGGCAGGTCGACCAGGCCGCCCCAGCGGTCCGGCTGTTCGAGGGCGACGACCCGGCCCAGGCCCCAGGCCAGGGCGGCCCACGGTTCGGTGAGGGTCTCGCCGGCCCCGGCGCGCACGGCGCCCCGGGTGAGGCACCAGAGCCGGCCGGCCAGGCCGGCGTCGGCGAGCGCCTGGGTGAGGGTGAGCAGCAGCGCGACGCCGACGGAGACGGCCGGGGCGTCCGGCAGGGCCCGGTCGGTCGCGGGGAGCACGCAGAGCACGCCGGTCCAGCCCTGCTCGCCGTGGCCGCGCAGCAGCCCGGTCAGCTCGGCGCGATCGACGCCCGGGGCGACGGTCAGGGCGTCGACGTGGGCGCCGGCACCGGTCAGCGTGCCGGCCACCCCGGCGTCGTCGTTGTCGGCGGTGACGACGAGCCAGCGGCCGGTCAGCGCCGGAACGGCGGCGGGGCGTACGGGCTCCCACTCGACCCGGTAGGTCCAGCCGTCCACCACGGCGTCGCGCTGCCGGGCCCGCCGCCACGACGACAGCACCGGTACGGCCGGGGCGAGCGCCTCCACTGCCGCGGGATCGTCCTGCACGGCCAGGTGGGCGGCGACCCCGGTCAGGTCGCCACGCTCCACGGCCGCCCAGAAGTCCCCCTCGGCGGCGTCACCCGGCACGGCCGTCACGGCGGTGCCGCCGACCTCGGGCCAGTAGCGCTGGTGCTGGAAGGCGTACGTGGGCAGGTCCACCCGCCGCGCACCGGTCTCGGCGAACCACTGCCGCCAGTCGACTGCAACCCCGTGCACGTGCAGCTCGGCCAGCCCGCCCAGCAGCCCGTGCACCTCGGGCCGGTCCGCGCGCTGCGCGGCGACGGCCAGCACGGCGTCCTCGGCGGGCAGGACGTCGGCGACCATCGCGGTCAGCACGCTGCGGGGGCCGATCTCCAGGAACGTGTCCACCCCGGCAGCGCGCAGCGCCGCCACCCCATCGGCGAAACGCACGGCCTCGCGCACGTGCCGCACCCAGTAGTCGGGCGTGCGGATCTCATCATCAGCCAGCGCACCGGTCACGTTCGACACGACCGGCAGCGACGGCGCGGCGAAGGTGAGCTTGTCGAGCACCGCGCGGAACCGGACGAGCATCGGCTCCATCAGCGGGCTGTGGAACGCGTGACTGACGGTGAGCCGGCGGGTGCGTACGCCCCGCTCGCGCCAGACCCGCTCCACCTCGTCGAGGGCCTCGACGGCACCGGAGACCACAACGGCCTGCGGACCGTTGACCGCCGCGATCCCCACACCGGCCAACCCGTCCAGCACCGCCGCCACGTCGGCCTCGGCCGCCGCCACAGCCAGCATCCCACCCTCAGCAGGCAACGCCTGCATCAACCGGCCCCGCGCCGCCACCAACGCGCAGGCGTGCTCCAGCGACAACACCCCCGCCACACACGCCGCCGTGACCTCACCGACCGAGTGCCCACCCACGAAATCCGGCACGACCCCGAAAGACCCCACCAGCCGGAACAGCGCCACCTCGACGGCGAACAGCCCGGCCTGCGTGAACACCGTCCGGTCCAGCAACTCCGCCTCGGCCGAACCCGGCTCGGCGAAGAGCACCTCGCGCAGAGGGCGCGGCAGGGCCCTGTCCAGGTACCCGCACACCTCGTCGAACGCGGCAGCGAACACCGGGAACTCGGCGTACAACTCCCGGCCCATCCCGGCGCGCTGCGCACCCTGACCCGAGAAGAGCACCGCGAGCTGGCCGCGCGGCGCGCCGGCGCCGAGCACGACGGTGCCGGCCGGTTCCCCGGCGGCGAGGGCGTGCAGCCCCGCGAGCAGGTCGTCGCGGCCGGTCGCGGACAGCACGGCGCGGCGGTCCAGGGTGGAGCGGGAGGTCACCGACGAGAAGGCCACGTCGAGCGGGCGCGGGGTGTCGTCGGCGGCGAACCGGGCGGCCCAGCGGCCGGCCTGGGCGGCGAGCGCGGCGTCGGAGCGGGCGGAGAGCAGCACGGGGGCCACCGTGCGGGCCGCCGTGGCCCTCGGCTCGGTCTCGGTCTCGGTCTCGGCGGGAGCCGGGGCCTGCTCGATGATGGTGTGCGCGTTGGTGCCGGAGACGCCGAACGACGACACGGCGGCCCGGCGCGGCCGGTCCACGGCCGGCCACGGCGTGGCGGCGGTGGCGAGGGTGACGGCCCCTGCGGTCCAGTCGATCTGCGAGGACGGCGCGTCGACGTGCAGGGTGGGCGGCACGACGCCGTGCCGCATCGCCATCACCATCTTGATCACACCGGCCACGCCGGCGGCGGCCTGGGTGTGCCCGATGTTCGACTTCACCGACCCGAGAAGCAGCGGCGCGGCCTCGTCGCGGTCCTGCCCGTACGTGGCCAGCAGCGCCTGCGCCTCGATGGGGTCGCCGAGCCGGGTGCCCGTGCCGTGCGC
Organism: Micromonospora sp. WMMB482; assembly: GCF_019038635.1. Classification (NCBI taxonomy): domain Bacteria; kingdom Bacillati; phylum Actinomycetota; class Actinomycetes; order Micromonosporales; family Micromonosporaceae; genus Micromonospora; species Micromonospora sp. WMMB482. The sequence continues at coordinate 6,588,041 of NZ_JAHOPD010000020.1, forward strand.
CTCCACCACGTCGACCTGCTCGGGCGTGAGCCGGGCGTTGCCGAGGGCCTGGCGGATGACCCGCACCTGGGAGGGGCCGTGCGGGGCGCTGAGCCCGTTGGACGCACCGTCGGAGTTGACCGCGCTGCCGCGTACCACGGCGAGCACCGGGTAGCCGTGCCGCTGCGCGTCGGAGAGCCGGGTGAGCAGCAGCATGCCGATGCCCTCGGACCACGAGGTGCCGTCCGCGCCGGCGGCGAACGCCTTGCACCGCCCGTCGGCGGCGAGACCGCGCTGCCGGCTGAAGCCGACGAAGACCGCCGGGGTGGGCATCACCGTCACGCCGCCCGCCAGGGCCAGATCGCAGTCGCCGTTTCGTAGGGCCTGCGCGGCCAGGTGGATGGCGACGAGCGAGGACGAGCAGGCGGTGTCGACGGTGACCGCCGGCCCCTCCAGCCCGAGGGTGTACGCGACGCGGCCGGAGATGACACTGGTGGCGTTGCCGGTGAGCAGGTGGCCCTCGCCGTTCTCGGCCTGCGCCATCATGCCGTCGTAGCCGTGCGACGACGCCCCGACGAAGACGCCGGCACGGCTGCCCCGGACGGCCGGCAGCGGCAGCCCGGCCCGCTCGAACGCCTCCCAGGAGGTCTCCAGCAGCAGCCGCTGCTGCGGGTCCATGGCGACGGCTTCGCGGGGCGAGATGCCGAACAGGTCGGCGTCGAAGTCGGCGGCGGAGTAGACGAAGCCGCCCTCGCGCACGTAACTGGTGCCCGGGTGGTCGGGATCGGGGTGGAAGAGGTTCTCCAGGTCCCAGCCCCGGTCGGCGGGGAACGGCCCGATCCCGTCGCCGCCGTCGTGCACGAGCTGCCACAGCGCCTCGGGGCTGTCGACGCCGCCCGGGTAGCGGCAGCTCATCGCCACGATGGCGATGGGCTCGGAGTCCCGGCTCTCCAGCTCGCGCAGCCGACGCCGGGTACGCCGCAGCTCCGAGGTCGTACGCTTCAGGTACTCGACGTACCTCTCGTCCTCGTTGCTCACCGTGGACCTACCTCACTCGGCATGCCGATGTCGTTGCGGCTGGTGCTCACGACGTCTCCAGCTCGCGGTCGATCAGGTCGAAGATGTTCTCGGCGGTGGCCGACTCCAGGTCGTCGTCGCCGTCCGCGTCCGCCTGCCGCTCGGTCAGCCGGCCCAGCAGGCCGTGCAGCCGGTCGGTGATCCGGCGGAACTCGTCGTCGGCCGGGTCCAGCCCGACGAGCGCCGCCTCCAGCCGGTCGAGTTCCCGGCCCGCCGCCGACGGCTCGCCGGCCGGGCTCACCGGGGCGAACTGCCCGGCCAGGTGGACGGCGAGCGCCTCGGGCGTCGGGTTGTCGAAGACCAGCGTCGCCGGCAGCCGCAGCCCGGTGGCCGCGCCGAGCCGGTTGCGCAGCTCCACGGCGGTCAGCGAGTCGAAGCCGAGCTCCCGGAACGCGCGGGTCGGCTCGATGCCGGCCGGGTCGCCGTGGCCGAGGACGACCGCCACGTGCGCCAGCACCAGGTCGCGCAGGGCGCGTACCCGCTTGTCGTCGGGCAGGGCGCGCAGCGTCTCGGCGTACGCCTGCCCGTCGGCGGCCTCGCCGGCCGCGGCCCGGCGGCCGGCGGCGCGGACCAGGTTGGTCAGCAGCGGGTGTACGGGCGACCCGGGCGCGGCCACGCCGGTGACGATCTTGGCGGGCATGAGCGTCGCCCGCTCCGAGCGCCAGAGAGCGTCGAACAGGGCGAGCCCCTCGGCGTCGGAGAGCGCCGCCATGCCGCCCCGGTCGAGGCGGCGGATGTCGGCCGAGTCGAGGTGACCCGTCATGCCACTGGCCTGTGCCCAGCGGCCCCACGCCAGCGCGACCGCCGGCAGGCCGAGGGCCCGCCGGTGCTCCGCCAGGGCGTCGAGGAACGCGTTGCCGGCAGCGTAGTTGCCCTGGCCCGGACCGCCGAACACGCCCGCGGCGGCGGAGAAGAGCACGAACGCGCTCAGGTCGTGGCCGAGGGTGGCCCGGTGCAGGTTCCACGCCACGTCGACCTTGGGCCGCAGCACCGCGGCGAGGCGGTCGGGGGTGAGCGACTCGACGGTGGCGTCGTCGAGGACGCCGGCGGCGTGCACGACGGCGCGCAGCGGGTGCCGCCGGTCCACCATTGACAGTACGTCCGCCACGGCGTCCGGGTCGGCCAGGTCGGCGGCGACGATCGACACGTCCGCGCCGAGCGCCTTCAGGTCGGCGAGCAGCTCGTCGGCGCCCTCGGCGTCCGGGCCGCGCCGGCTGACCAGCAGCAGCTGCCGGGCACCGTGCGCGGTGACCAGGTGCCGGCAGAGCAGCGCGCCGAGGGTGCCGGTCGCCCCGGAGACCAGGACCGTGCCGTCGAGCCGGGGCGCCTGCGGAATGCTCAGGGCCAGCTTGCCGACGTGCCGGGCCTGACTGAGGAAGCGGAACGCCTCGGGGGCGCGCCGGACGTCCCAGGTGCGCCGGGGCAGGGGCCGCAGCGCACCGGCGGCGAAGAGCGCCATCAGCTCGCCCAGCATCACGCCGATCTTCTCCGGGCCGGCCTCGATGAGATCGAAGACCTGGTAGCTGACGCCCGGGTGGTCGGCGGCGACCCGCCCCGGGTTCCGCTTGTCGGTCTTGCCCATCTCGACGAACCGGCCGCCGTCGGCGAGCAGCCGCAGCGACGCGTCGACGTACTCGCCGCGCAGGGCGTTGAGCACCACGTCGACGCCCCGCCCGCCGGTGCGGTGCGCGAACTCGTCGGCGAAGTCGAGGCTGCGGGAGGAGGCGAGGTGCGCGTCGTCGAAGCCGGTGTCGCGCAGCGCCGGCCACTTGCCGGGGCCGGCCGTGCCGTAGACCTCCGCGCCGAGGTGGCGGGCGATCTGCACGGCGGCCATGCCCACGCCGCCGGCCGCCGCGTGCACGAGCACGGACTCGCCCGCGCGCAGCCGGGCCAGCTCCACCAGCCCGTACCAGGCGGTCAGGAAGACCACGGGCACGGCGGCGGCGTCGGTGTAGGACCAGCCGTCGGGGATGCGGGTGACCAGCCGGCGGTCGGTGACCGCCGCCGAGGCGAACGAGCCGGAGAAGATGCCCATCACCCGGTCGCCGGGGGCGAGGTCGGCGACGCCCGGCCCCACGCCGAGCACCACGCCGGCGCCCTCGTTGCCCAGCACCTCCTGGTCGGGGACCATGCCGAGGGCCAGCACCACGTCGCGGAAGTTCAGCCCGGAGGCGCGCATCCCGACCAGGACGTGGCCCGCCGGCAGCTCCCCGCCCGCCTCGGGGCCGGGCAGCAGGGCGAGATTCTCCAGCGTGCCCTTCTCGGTGACGTCGAGGCGCCACGGCACCTCGTCGGCGGGCAGCGGCAACACACCGGCGTCGCGGGCCCGGGCCAGCCGGGGCACGAGCGGCGCGCCGTCGCGCAGCGCTAGCTGCGGCTCGCCGGAGGCGACGGCCGCCGGGACGGCCGCCAGGGAGGCGGCGGCGGCGTCGGTGTCGAGCAGCGTGAACCGGCCGGGGTGCTCGGACTGCGCCGAGCGGACCAGCCCCCACAGGCTCGACCGGGCCAGGTCGCAGGGGGCCTCGCCCGGGGCCGCGCCGACGGCGCCCCGGGTGTGCAGCACCAGCCGGGACCGCTCCAGCCGGGGCTCGCCCAGCCACTGCCGCACCAGCGCGAGGGCGTCGCGGGCCGCGACGTGCGCGGCCTCACCGGCCCGCTGCGGGTCCGACTCCGCACCGGAGCGCAGGTCCAGCACCACATCGGGTACGTCCCCGGACTCCCCGATCTCGGCGACCAGCGCCGCCAGGTCGGCGTGGGACCGCACCGGGTGCCCGGCGGCGGCGAGCGCCCCGGCGAGGCCGAGGGTGTCGTCGCCGAGCAGCGCCCAGCGGGCTTCCCCGGCCACCGCACCGGTGTCCGTCAGCGGCGTCCAGTCCAGGTGGAACACCGACGTGCGGCGCAGGGCGGCGGCCTCGTCGGCCCGGCCCGCCGCGACCGGGCGGAACGTCAGTGACTCGACGGTGGCGACCGGCTGGCCGGCGGTGTCGGCGAGCGTGACCGCGACGGTGTCCGGGCCGAGCGGGCGCAGCCGCGCCCGCAGCCGGGTGGCGCCGTGGGCGTGCAGGGCGACCGAGCGGAAGGCGAACGGCATCCAGCCCGCCCCCGAGGTGTCCGCCGCGTCGCCGAGCAGGGCGGTGACCCCGCCGGCCTGGAGGGCCGCGTCGAACAGGGCCGGGTGCAGCCCGAAGCGGGACGCGTCGGCGCTCGCCTCCTCGGGCAGGGCCACCTCGGCGTAGACCTCGCCGTCGCCGCGCCACACCCGGCGCAGCCCCCGGAAGGCGGGGCCGTAGCCGAGGCCGCCCTCGGCCGTCTGCACGTACCAGGCGTCCAGGTCGGCGTCGACCTCGACGGCGTCGGCCGGCGGCCACTGCCCCGGTACGGCGGTCGGGGCGGGCAGCTGCGGCAGCAGGAGTCCCTCGGCGTGCCGGGTCCACTCGGCGTCGGCGTCCTCCTCGGGGCGGGAGTGCACGGTGACGCTCCGCTCGCCGGTGTCGGCGGGCGGGCCCACGCGTACCTGCACCTGCACCGCGCCGGTCGCGGGGAGCACCAGCGGGTTGATCAGCGTCAGGTCGCCCACCTGGCCGGCGTCGACCTCGTCGCCGGCTCGGACCACCATGTCGACGACGCCGGTGCCCGGGACGATCACCGCCCCGCCGACGGCGTGGTCGGCCAGCCACGGGTGGGTACGCACCGACAACCGCCCGGTCAGCACCACCGTCCGGTCGTCTGCGACGGGTACGGCAGCGCTGAGCAGCGGGTGCCCGGTGTCCTGGAGGCCGGCCGAGCCGACGTCGCGTACGCGGTGCGCGGGCGCGTCCAGCCAGTAGCGTCCCCGTTCGAAGGCGTAGGTGGGCAGTGCCACCACGCCGGTCTCGGCGAGGACGGCCGTCAGGTCGACGGGCAGGCCGATCGTGTGGGCGGTGGCGAGGTTCGTCAGCAACCGCGTCGGATCGTCGTCACCACGACGCAGGCTGCCCAGCGTGTGCCCACTCACACCGGCGTCGTCCAGGATCGCCGTCACCGGCATCGTCAACACCGGGTGGGGGCTGATCTCGATGAACGTCGTGTGACCCGCCTCGACGGCCACCCGGACGGCGGCCTCGAACCGCACGGTCTGCCGCAGGTTGTCGTACCAGTAGCCGGCGTCCATCGAGGACGGGTCGACCCAGTCCCCCGTCAACGTCGAGACGAGCCGAGTGTGCCCCGGCTGCGGGCTCACGTCGGCCAGGTCCGCGCGCAACTGCTCCGCGACGTCCTGCACCGCCGCCGAGTGCGACGCGTAGTCCACCGGGATCAACCGCGCCCGCACCCCGTCGGCCTGGCAGGCCGCCACCAGGTCGGCGACCGGCTGCGGCGGACCCGACACCACCACCGTCGACGGACCGTTCACCGCCGCCACCCCGACACCCGGGAACGCCGACAGCCGCTCAGCCACCGCCTCAGCCGACAGGTCCACCGACGCCATCGTCCCCGTGCCCCGCAGCACCGTCAGCGCCCGCGACCGCAACGCCACCGCCTTCGCCGCATCCTCCAGGCTGAGGATCCCCGCCACACACGCCGCACCGATCTCACCCTGCGAGTGACCGACCACCGCAGGCGGAACCACACCCGCGTACTGCCACACCGCCGCCAGGGCCATACCCACAGCCCACAGCACCGGCTGCACGACCTCGACCCGATCGAGCCACGACTCGTCGTCACCGGTCAACACCGACACCAGGTCCACATCGAGGTACGGGGCCAGGGCCCGCTGGCACTCCGCCAGCCGCGCGTCGAACACCGGCGCCCGACCCACCAGACCGGCCGCCATCCGCGCCGACTGCGCACCCTGACCCGGAAACACGAACACCGCACCCGCCCCATGGGACATGGCGGTGCCAGCGACGACGTTCCCCGCCGGCGCGCCGACGGACAGAGCGTCCAGCCCCGCCAGCAACTCCTCCACGCTCGACCCGACCACAGCCGCCCGCTGGTCGAACACCGACCTGGTGGCGGCGAGGGACCAGCCCACCGCCGCCGCGTCCACCACGGCTCCGGCGGCCCGCCGTAGCTGACGGGCGCCGCCGTCGCCGCGCTCGCGCAGGAAGTCCGCGAGCCGGGCCGCCTGCCCCGCGATCGCACCCTTCGACCGTGCCGACACCGGCCACACCACGACATCCGAGGCAACCAGGCCCGGGCCGTGCTCGACCGGAGCGACGGCCCCGGCCAGCTCGTCGGCCTGCTCGATGATCACGTGCGCGTTCGTTCCGGACATGCCGAACGACGACACCGCCGCGCGGCGCGGCCGGTCCACCACCGGCCACGAACGCGACTGCGTCGCCAGCTCGACGGCGCCGGAGGTCCAGTCGATGTGCGGGGACGGCGCGTCCACGTGCAGCGTCGCGGGAACCACGCCCTCCCGCATCGCCAGCACCATCTTGATCACACCGGCGACGCCCGAGGCGGCCTGCGTGTGGCCGATGTTGGACTTGACCGAGCCGAGCAGCAGCGGCTCGCCGCCCTCGCGGCCCTGGCCGTAGGTCGCCAGCAGGGCCTGCGCCTCGATCGGGTCACCGAGCGTCGTGCCCGTGCCGTGCGCCTCGACCACGTCGACATCCGCGCTGCTCAGCCGGGCGCCCGCGAGGGCCTGCCGGATCACCCGCTGCTGCGAGGGACCGTTCGGGGCGGTCAGCCCGTTCGAGGCGCCGTCCTGGTTGACCGCCGACCCACGCACCACCGCCAGGATCCGGTGCCCGTTGCGCCGCGCGTCCGACAGCCGCTCCACCAGCAGCACGCCCACACCCTCGCCCCAGCCCGTGCCGTCGGCACCCGCCGCGAACGCCTTGCACCGGCCGTCAGCCGCGAGGCCCCGCTGCCGGGAGAACTCGAAGAAGGTGCCGGGGGTGGCCATGACCGTGACGCCGCCGGCGAGAGCCAGGTCGCACTCGCCACGCCGCAGCGACTGCACCGCCAGGTGCAACGCCACCAACGACGACGAACACGCCGTGTCCACCGACACCGCCGGCCCCTCCAACCCCAACGCGTACGCCACCCGGCCCGACACCACACTCGCGGCGTTGCCCGTGGCCCCGAACCCTTCGGCCTGCTCCCTCGCAGCCATCAGCAGGGCCCCATAGTCCTGACCATTCGTGCCCACGAACACCCCTGTTCGCGAACCCCGCAGAACCCCAGGCTCAACCCCTGCCCGCTCGACCACCTCCCACGAAACCTCCAGCAGCAACCGCTGCTGCGGATCCATCGCCGCCGCCTCCCGCGGCGAGATCCCGAAGAAACCGGGATCGAACTCGCCCGCCCCGTGCAGGAAGCCGCCCTTGTCGGCGTACGTGGTGCCGGGGTTGGCCGGGTCGGGGTCGTAGAGCCGGTCGAGATCCCAGCCCCGGTCGGTCGGGAAGTCGCCGATCGCGTCGACGCCGTCGGCGACGAGGCGCCACAGCCGTTCGGGGCCGTCGACGCCACCGGGGTAGCGGCAGGCCATGGCGACGATGGCCACCGGCTCGTCGTCGCTTACGGCGGCCGGGACGGCGACGGGAGCCGCCCCGGCGTCGGCGCCGAAGAGGCCGGCGAGCAGGAAGCGGGACAGCACCACCGGGGTGGGGTGGTCGAAGACCAGGGTGGTGGGCAGCGCCTGCCCGGTGGCGGCGACAAGCCGGTTGCGCAGCTCCACGGCGGTCAGCGAGTCGAAGCCGAGGTCGCGGAACGCGGTGGTCGCGCCCACGGCGGCAGCCCCGCCGTCGTGGCCGAGCACGTCGGCGGCGAGTTCGCGGACCAGGTCGGCGACGGTCTCCTCGCGGCGTGCCGGGGTCAGCGCGGCGAGGCGCCGGCGCAGCATGGCCGCCGGTCCGTCGTCGCCGTCGTCGACCGCGGCGCCGCCGTCGAGGGCGGCCCGCGCCTCCGGTACGCCCTCCAGCAGCGGCCGGCGGCGCGCGGAGGCGTACGCGGGGGCGAACCGGGTCCAGTCCACGTCGGCCACCGTCACGGTGACGTCGTCGTGGTCGAGGGCCTGCTGCAACGCGGCCATGGCGACGGCCGGGTCCATGGCGGGCAGGCCCCGGCGGCGCAGGTTGCGCTCGGCGTCCGCCGCGTGCATGCCGCCGTCGGACCAGGGGCCCCAGGCGATGGCGGTGCCGGCCCGGCCGTCGGCGCGCCGCCGCTGCACGAGCGCGTCCAGGTAGGCGTTGCCGGCCGCGTACCCGGCCTGCCCGCCGCTGCCCCAGGTGGCGGCGATGGACGAGTAGACCACGAAGGCGTCCAGCTCCCGGTCGGCGAGCAGGTCGCCGAGGTGGGCGGCGCCGGCGGTCTTGCCGACGGTCACCTCGGCCAGCTCGGCGGGGGTGACCTCCGCCAGCGCGGTGGACTGCGCGATGCCGGCGGTGTGCACGACGGTACGCACCGGCGCGCCGTCGGCCTCGACCCGGTCGAGCAGGTCGGCGAGGGCGGCCCGGTCGGCGATGTCGCAGGCCGCGACGGTGACCCGGGCCCCGAGGCCGGCCAGCTCGGCCTCCAGCTCGGCGGCGCCGGGGGCGTCGGGTCCGCGCCGGCTGACCAGTACGACGTGCTCGGCTCCGGCGGCGGCGAGCCAGCGGGCGGCGCGCGCGCCGAGCCCGCCGGTGCCGCCGGTGATCAGGGCGGTGCCGGTGGGCGTGAACCGGCGCGCCGGCGGACGGTCGCCGAGGGCGGCGCGGACGAGGCGGCGGGCGAAGACGCCGGGGCCGCGTACGGCGAGCTGGTCCTCACCGGTCGAGCCGGTGAGGACCGCGGCGAGCCGGAAGGCGGCCCGGTCGTCGGGGTCGGACGGCAGGTCGACCAGGCCGCCCCAGCGGTGCGGCGCCTCGACGCCGACGACCCGGCCGAGGCCCCAGATCGCGGCCTGCGCCGGGTCGGCGAGCCGGTCGTACGAGGCGGCGGCGACCGCGCCCCGGGTTACCAGCCACAGCGGCGCTGCCACGCCGGCGTCGCCGAGCGCCTGCACGAGGGCGAGGGTGGCGGTCAGGCCGGGCAGGACGGTGCCGTCGGCGGTGCGTGGTTCCCCGGCGAGCAGGGACACGACGCCGGTGGGCTCGGTGCCGGCTAGGGCCGCCGCGAGGCCGGCCCGGTCGGCGTCCGGCTCCACTGTCAGCGGCAGCACGTCGGCGCCGGCGCCGGTCAGCGCGGCCCGGACGGCCCGTGCCGCCGGGTCGTCGGCGTCGTCGGCGGGCAGCGCCAGCAGCCAGGTGCCGGCCAGCCGGGCGGGGGCGGGCTCGGGGGCCACCTGCCATTCCTCCCGGTACCGCCAGCCGTCGAGGACCGAGTGTTCCTGCCGCTGCCGCCGCCAGTCGGCGAGGACGGGCAGCAGGGTACGCAGCGACGCGGCGGCGGCGGTGTCGGTGACGGCGAGGGTGTCGCGCAGCGCGTCGAGGTCGGCGCGTTCGACGGCCGCCCAGAACCGGCGGTCGAGCGCGCCGACCCCGCCCGTCGTGGTGTCGTCGGCGGGCGCCTCGGCCGGCACCCAGTAGTGCTGCCGCTCGAACGGGTAGGTGGGCAGGTCGACGAGCCGGCCGGGCCGGCCGGCGAGGACGTCCGCCCAGCGCGGCGGCGTGCCGGCGACGTGCAGCTGGGTGAGGGCGGCGAGCAGGGCACGGCGGTCCGGGCGGTCCCGGCGCAGCACCGGCACCACCACGGCGGAGGCGGCGTCGGTCTCGATCCCGGCGAGGGTCTCCTGGACGCTGGCGGTGAGCACGGCGTCCGGCCCGACCTCTACGAAGGTGCCGACGCCGTGGGCCCGAAGGGCGCGTACGCCGTCGGCGAAGCGGACCGCCTCCCGGACGTGGCGCACCCAGTAGCCGGGGTCGGTGAGCTGCGCCGGGTCGGCCAGCTCGCCGGTCACGTTGGACACCACCGGCAGGGTGGGGGCGCGCAGGTCGAGGCGGGCGGCGACGGCGGCGAACTCGGCGAGCATCGGCTCCATCAGCGGGCTGTGGAAGGCGTGGCTGACCCGCAGCCGCCGCACCTTCACCCCCCGGCCGGTCCAGAGTTCCGCCAGCTCGTCGATGGCCGCCGCGTCGCCGGAGACGACGACGGCGTCGGGGCCGTTGACGGCGGCGACGGCGACCCGGCCGGTCAGCGCGGCGGTCGACTCGGCGACCCGGGCCTCGTCGGCGGCCACGGCGAGCATCGCGCCGCCGGTGGGCAGATCCTGCATGAGCCGCCCCCGGGCGGCGACGAGGGCGCACGCGTCGTCGAGGCTGAGCACGCCGGCCACGTGGGCGGCGGTCAGCTCGCCGACGGAGTGCCCGGCGACCATGTCGGGGGCCAGCCCCCAGGAGCCGAGCAGCCGGTGCAGCGCCACCTCGACGGCGAACAGCGCGGCCTGGGTGAAGACGGTCTGGTCGAGCAGGTCGGCCTCGGCGGTGCCGGGCTCGGCGAACAGCAGCGGCTTCAGCGGCCGGGGCAGCCGGTGGTCGAGGTGGCCGCAGACCTCGTCGAGCGCCTCCGCGAAGACCGGGTACGCCTCGTACAGCTCCCGGCCGGCGCCGGCGCGCTGGGCGCCCTGGCCGGAGAAGAGGAACGCGACCCCGCCGCGTTCGGCGGCGGCGCCGGTGACCAGCCCGGGGGCGGGCCGGTCGTCGGCGAGGGCGTGCAGCGCGGCGAGCAGGCCGTCGCGGTCGTCGGCGAGCACGACCGCCCGGTGCTCCAGGGGCGAGCGGGAGACCGCCGAGGTCCAGGCGACGTCGGCCGGGCGCAGGTGCGCGTCGTCGGCGACGTAGGCCGACCAGCGCTCGGCCTGGCGGCGCAGCGCGGTGCGGGTGCGGCCGGTGAGCAGCACCGGCGCGGGCGCGGGCATCACCGGGTGGTCCGCCTCGACGCCGGCCGGTTCGGGCTGTTCGAGGATGAGGTGGGTGTTGGTGCCGCTCATCCCGAACGACGAGACGGCGGCCCGGCGCGGCCGGTCCACGGCCGGCCACGGCGTGGCCTCGGTGACGAGGGTGACCGCGCCGGCGGCCCAGTCCACGTGCGGGGTGGGCTCGTCGACGTGCAGGGTGGCCGGCACGACGCCGTGCCGCATCGCCATCACCATCTTGATCACACCGGCGATGCCGGCGGCGGCCTGGGTGTGCCCGATGTTGGACTTGATCGAGCCGAGTAACAGCGGCGCGGCGTCGCCCCGCTCCCGGCCGTACGTGGCGAGCAGCGCCTGGGCCTCGATCGGATCGCCGAGGGTGGTGCCGGTGCCGTGCGCCTCCACCACGTCGACCAGGTCGGGGGTGAGCTTCGCGCCGGCCAGGGCCTGCCGGATGACCCGCTGCTGGGACGGGCCGTTGGGGGCGGTGAGGCCGTTCGACGCGCCGTCGGAGTTGACCGCCGAGCTGCGGATGACGCCGAGCACGGGGTGGCCGTTGCGGCGGGCGTCGCTGAGCCGTTCCAGCAGCAGCATGCCGACGCCCTCGGACCAGCCGGTGCCGTCGGCGGAGGCGGCGAACGACTTGCACCGGCCGTCGGCGGCGAGGCCGCGCTGCCGGGAGAACTCGACGAACGGGCCGGGGGTGGCCAGCACGGTCGCGCCGCCGGCCAGGGCGAGGCCGCACTCGCGCTGGCGCAGCGCCTGGCAGGCGAGATGGATGGCGACCGACGCCGACGAGCAGGCGGTGTCCACGGTGACCGACGGGCCTTCGAGGCCGAACGTGTACGCCAGCCGACCGGACACGACACTGGCGGCGGTGCCGGTCAGCACGTACCCCTCGACGCCGGGCGCCCGGTGCAGCACGGCGGCGTAGTCCTGCCCGGAGGTGCCCACGAAGACGCCGGAGCGGCTGCCACGCAGCGACAGCGGGGCGATACCGGCGCGTTCGAACAGCTCCCAGGTGACCTCCAGCAGCAGCCGCTGCTGCGGGTCCATGGCGACCGCCTCACGCGGCGAGATGCCGAAGAGCGCGGCGTCGAACTGCCCCGCGTCGCGCAGGAACCCGCCGGCGGTGGTGTACGAGGTGCCGGCGTTGTCCGGGTCGGCGTGGTAGAGCCGGTCCAGGTCCCAGCCGCGGTCGGTGGGAAAGTCGCCGATGGCGTCCCCGCCGGACGAGACGAACTCCCAGAGCTCCTCGGGCGAGCTGATGCCGCCCGGGTAGCGGCAGCTCATCGCCACGATCGCCACCGGCTCGGACTCCTCGGCGGTGACCTCGCGCAGCCGTTGGCGGGTCTGCTGCAGCTCGGCGACGACGCGCGTCAGGTATTCGCGCAGCCGATCTTCGTCCGCCATGACATCTCGCTTTCTCGTGACACCACAGATCCCCGGGCGGCTCAGGAGAGCCCGAGATCCTGGTCGATGAGGTCGAACAGCTCCTGGTTGCTGGCCGCCCGCAGCCGACCGGCCACCTCGGCGGTGTCCTCCCGGCGTTCCTCGGCGGCGCCGAGCCGTTCGAGCAGGCTGTGCAGGCGCATCGTGATCCGCACCCGGCCGATGTCGTCCGGGTCGCGCAGCGCGAGCGCGCTCTCCAACTGGTCCAGCTCCGCGAGGGTGGGCAGCGCCTCCACCGACGCTTCGTCGAGCAGTTCGGCCCGCAGGTGCTCGGCCAGCGCCTGCGGGGTCGGGTGGTCGAACACCACCGAGCTGGGCAGGCTGAGTCCGGTCGAGCGGGCCAGCCGGCCCCGCAGCTCCACGGCGGTGAGCGAGTCGAAGCCGAGGTCCCGGAAGGGCCGCCCGGCCTCCACGGCGTACGGGCTGTCGTGGCCGATAACCTCGCCCGCGGCGGTGCGGATGAGATCGACCAGCAGCCGTGCCTGTTCGGCCTGCGACAGCTCGCCGAGCCGCTTGCGCAGTTCGCCGGCGACCTGGTCGCCGTCCTCGGCGGCGGCGCGCGCCGCCGCGGCCTGGGCGGCCACCTCGGCGATCTCGCTGATCAGCGGCCGGGGCCGGGCGGAGGTGAACACCGGCGCGAAGCGTTCCCAGTCGATGTCGGCGACTGTGAGGGCGGTGTCGTCGCCGTCGAGGCCGGCGCGCAGGGCGGCCATCGCCGGTTCCCGGTCGAGCAGGGACACCCCGCGCCGGCTCATGGCCGCCGCGTGCGCGTCGGTCACCATGCCGCCGCCGGCCCACGGTCCCCAGTTCACCGAGAGGTGCCGGGCCCGCCCGGCCGGCCGGGACTGCGCCCAGGCGTCCAGGAAGGCGTTGCCGGCGGCGTACGCCCCGTGGTCGCCGACGCCCCAGACGGCCGCGATGGAGGAGAAGTGCACGACCAGGTCGAGCGGCTCCGGGTCGAGGAACTCGTCGAGGTGCCGCGCGCCGGCGATCTTGCCGGAAACGACGTCGGCGAGTTCCGCCTCGGTCACGGCGGCGACCGGGTTGAGCCGGCCCACCCCGGCGGCGTGCACCACGGCGTGCACGGTCTCACCGTCGGCGCGCAGGCCACGGACCAGGTCGGCGACCGCGTCCCGGTCGGCCAGGTCGCAGGCCAGCACCCGCGCCTCGGCGCCGAGGGCGGCCAGTTCCGCCACCGCCTCGTCCACGCCGGGGGCCGCCGCCCCGCGCCGGCTGACCAGCAGCAGTCGCCGCGCGCCGTGCCGGGCGAACCAGCCGGCGGCGTACCGGCCGACGGCGCCGGTGCCGCCGGTGACCAGGACGGTGCCCGGCGCCTGCCAGCCGGCCGGCGCCTCGGCGCGGGGCGCGCGCTCCAGCCGCCGCAGGTACGTCCCGGAGTCGCGCACCGCGAGCTGGTCCTCGTCGCCGGCGGCGGTGAGGGCCGCCAGGACTCCCTCGGCGGCGGCGGTGTCCAGGGTGGTGGGCAGGTCCAGCAGGCCGCCCCAGTGCCGGGGGTGTTCCAGCGCGGTCACCAGGCCGAGGCCCCACGTGGTGGCCTGGGCGGGGTGGGCGACGGGGTCGTCTGCGCCGGTGGCCACGGCCTGCCTGGTGAGCAGCCACAGCGGCACCGGTGGCAGAGCGGTCGTGACCGCCTGCACCAGGGCCAGGTTCGCGGTCAGGCCCAGCGGCACGGCCGGGCGGTCGGGGTGCGCCCGCTCGTCGAGGGCGAGCAGCGACACGATCCGGGTGGGCGCCGCGGCGGCGAGCTGCCCGGCGAGCGCGCTCCGGTCGGTCGTCGCCGGGTCGACGGCGAGTTGCCGCACGGTGCCGCCCCGCGCGGTGAGCAGTTCGGCGAGCCGGTCGACGACCGGCTGGTCCGTACCGCTGTGCACCAGGGTCCACGTGCCGTCGACGGCACCCGCGACGAGAGCCCGCGGGCGCCAGGTGATCCGGTAGCGCCAGCCGCCGGCGAGGGTGTCCTCCTGCTGCTGGCGCCGCCACCGGTCCAGGACCGGCAGCAGTTCCCGCAGCGGCCGGTCCGCGGCGAGGCCGAGCAGGCCGGTGAGCGCGTCGCCGTCGCCGGACGCCACAGCCCGCCAGAACGCCGACTCGGCGTCGTCGTGCGCGGCGGCGGGGGTGTGGGTCGCCGCCGCGTCGAGGGTCGGCCAGAACCGCTGGTGGGCGAACGCGTACGTGGGCAGGTCCACCGGCGCGGCGGCGCCGGGCAGCAGTGCCGGGAAGCGTACGGGCACGCCGTGGCAGTGCAGCCGGGCCACCGCGCCGAGCAGGGTGGCCACCTCGTCCTGGCCGGGCCGCTGCACGCCGGTCACGACGACCGGCGCGTCCACCGGCAGCGCGTCGGCGGTCAGGGCGGTCAGCACGGTGTCCGGCCCGATCTCCAGGAACCGGGTCACCCCGTGGGAGTGCAGGTGGGTGACGGTGTCGGCGAAGCGGACCGCCTCGCGGACGTGGCGGACCCAGTAGTCGGGTGTGCAGAGCTGCTCGGGGTCGACGACCGTGCCGGTCAGGTTCGACACCAGCGGCACCGTCGGCGGGGCGTACGACAGGGTCGCCGCGACGGCCGCGAACTCGGCGAGCATGGGCTCCATCAGCGGGCTGTGGAAGGCGTGGCTGACCCGCAGCCGCTTGGTGCGTACGCCGAGGTCGGCGAAGTGGGCGGCCAGTTCGGTCAGCACGTCCTCGGCGCCGGCGACGACGACGGCGGCCGGCCCGTTGACGGCGGCGACGGCGGGCTGTCCCGGCGTGCCGGACAGGGCCCGCAGCACGTCGACCTCGGGCGCGGCGACGGCGAGCATCCCGCCGCCGGGTGGCAGGGCCTGCATCAGGCGCCCCCGGTTGCCGACGAGCGCGCAGGCGTCGGCCAGGTCGAGCACCCCGGCGACGTGGGCCGCGCTGATCTCCCCGACGGAGTGCCCGGCCACGAAGTCGGGCCGGATCCCCCAGTGTTCGAGCAGCCGGAACAGCGCCACCTCGACGGCGAAGAGCCCGGCCTGGGTGAAGACGGTCTGGTCGAGCAGGCCGGCCTCGGCGGTGCCGGGCTCGGCGAACAGCACCGCGCGCAGCGGCCGCGGCAGGTACGCGTCCAGGTGCTGGCACGCCTCGTCGAGGGTCGCCGCGAAGACGGGGAACGTCTCCCACAGGCGTCGGCCCATCCCGGCGTGCTGCGCGCCCTGGCCGGAGAAGATCGCCGCCAGCGCGCCGCCGGGCTCGGCGGCGCCCCGGGTGAGCCCGGGGTGGTCCTGCCCGGCGGCCAGGGCCCGCAGGCCGGCGAGGGCGGCGTCGGCGTCGGCGGCGAGCAGCACCGCGCGGTGCCGCAGCGGGGACCGTCCGGTGGCCAGTGCCCGGGCCACGTCGGCGGCGGGCGTTCCGCTGCCCGGCAGCCATTCGGCCAGCCGGGCCGCCTGCGCCCGCAGGCTGTCGGCGGTGTCTGCCGATACGACCCACGGCAGCAGCGGCGTCCCGTCGGCGGCGCTGAGCGTGCCGCGGCTGGAGCTGGTCGTGGGCGCGTCGGCGCTGGCCGGACGGGGGGCGGCGGTGTCGGCCCGGGGCGTGGCGGGCGCCTGTTCGAGGATGACGTGCACGTTGGTGCCGCTGACCCCGAACGACGACACGCCGGCGCGGCGCGGCCGGTCCACGTCCGGCCACGGCTGCGCCTCGGTCAGCAGCGCGACGGCGCCGGCCGACCAGTCCACGTGCGGCGACGGCTCGTCCACGTGCAGGGTGGGCGGCAGCAGGTCGTGCTGGAGGGCCAGCACCATCTTGATCACGCCGGAGACGCCGGCGGCGGCCTGGGTGTGGCCGATGTTCGACTTCACGGAGCCGAGCCAGAGCGGCCGGTCGGCGGGGCGCTGCCGCCCGTACGTGGCCAGCAGGGCCTGCGCCTCGATCGGGTCGCCGAGCCGGGTGCCGGTGCCGTGCCCGTCGACGGCGTCCACGTCGGCGGCGCTCAGCCGCGCGTTGGCCAGCGCCTGGTTGATCACCCGCTCCTGCGCGGGCCCGTTGGGGGCGGTCAGGCCGTTGCTGGCGCCGTCCTGGTTCATCGCCGAGCCGCGCACGACGGCGAGGATCCGCCGGCCGTCGCGCTGGGCGTCGGAGAGCCGCTGCAACATCACCAAGCCGACGCCCTCGCCCCAGCCGGTGCCGTCGGCGGCCCCGGCGAACGACTTGCACCGGCCGTCGAGGGCGAGCCCCCGTTGCCGGGCGAACTCCAGGAACGGGCCGGGGGTGGCCATCACCGTCACGCCGCCGGCGACCGCTACGTCGCACTCGCCCTGCCGCAGGGACTGGCAGGCCAGGTGCAGCGCCACCAGCGACGACGAGCAGGCGGTGTCGACGCTGACGGCGGGGCCCTGCAACCCGAAGTGGTACGCCAGCCGACCGCTGATGACGGCGGCGACGTTGCCGGTGGCCTGGTAGCCCTCGGTCTCGACCCGGGCGGCCATCAGCAGCGTCGCGTAGTCCTGGCCGTTGGTGCCGACGAAGACGCCGGTGTTGGTCTCCCGCATGTCGGCGGGCGCGGTGCCGGCTCGCTCGAACAGCTCCCAGGCGCTCTCCAGCAGCACCCGTTGCTGCGGGTCCATCACCATCGCCTCGCGCGGGGAGATGCCGAACAGGGCGGCGTCGAAGCCGGCGGCGTCGGTGAGGAAGCCGCCCTCGCGCACGTACGAGGTGCCGGGCCGGTCGGGATCGGGGTCGTAGATGGCTGCCAGGTCCCAGCCCCGGTCGGCCGGGAACTCCGCTATGCCGTCGCGTCCCTCGGCGACGAGTCGCCACAGGTCCTCCGGGCCGGTGACGCCGCCGGGGTAGCGGCAGCTCATCGAGACGATGGCGATCGGCTCGTCCAGCGCGGTGGCGGCCCGCACGGGCTCGGCCGCCGGGGTGTCGTCGCCCGCGAGCCTGCCCGCCAGGTGCTCGGCGAGGGCGTCGGGCGTCGGGCGGTCGAACACCAGGGTCGCCGGCAGGTTCAGCCCCACCGCCTCGGCGAGGCGGTTGCGCATCTCCACGGCGCTGAGCGAGTCGAAGCCGATCTCCCGGAACGACCGGTCCGCCGCCAGCGCCTGCGGCGAGGACAGGCGCAGCACCGCCGCCGCGTGAACGCGTACGAGGTCGAGGAGAACCCGGCGGCGTTCCGGTGCGGCGAGGCCGGCCAGCCGGCCGCGGAGCGGGGACGCCGCGTCGGGCGTGTCGCCGTCGCGCTGCCCGGCCGCGAGCAGCCGGGCCACCTCGGGGATGTCGGCGATCAGCGGCCGGGGGCGGGCCAGCGTGTAGGTCTGCAGGAACCGGTCCCAGGCGATGTCCGCCATGGTGAGCGTGGTGTCGCCGTGGTCGAGCGCCTCGGCCAGGACGGAGACCGCGAGGTCGGGGCGCATGGCCCGGACGCCCGAGCGGAACATCTGGTCGGCGGCGCCCTCGGCGTCGACCATGCCGCCGCCGTCCCAGGCGCCCCAGGCGATGGCGGTGGCGGCCCGGCCGCGCCGTCGCCGGTCCTCGGCGAGCGCGTCGAGGAAGGCGTTGGCGGCGGCGTAGCCGCCCTGGTGCCCGCCGCCCCAGACGCCCGCGCCGGAGGAGAAGAGCACGAACGCCGACAGTTCGTCGCCGCACGCCTCGTCGAGGTTGACCGCGCCGGCCACCTTGGCCCGCAGGGCGTCGGCGAGGTCGGCGACGTCGGTGGCCGCGACGGGCGCGGCGTGGGCGACGCCGGCGGCGTGGAACACGGCCCCGACGCGGGTGCCCTGCCCGGCGAGCCGCTCGACGAGGGTCCGTACGGCGGCCGCGTCGGCGACGTCGCAGGCGGCCACGGTGACTGTGGCGCCGGCGGCGCGCAGTTCGTCGGCGAGCTCGTCGGCGCCGGGCGTGGCGGGGCCCTGGCGGCCGGTCAGCACCAGCTCACCCACGCCCTCGCGGGCCAGCCAGCGCGCCACCTGGGCCCCGATGGACCCGAGGCCGCCGGTGACCAGGACGGCGCCGCTGGCGGGACGCCAGTCCTGCGTCGCGGTGCGCTCGGCGCGGGCGCGGACCAGTCGCCGGGCGAACACCCCGGAGGGGCGCAGCGCCAGCTGGTCCTCCGCGTCGACGCCTGCCAGCACCGCCACGAGCCGGGCCCGGTCCCGGGGGTCCAGCTCGGCGGGCAGGTCCAGCAGTCCGCCCCAGCGGTCCGGGTGCTCCAGGGCGACCACCCGGCCGAGCCCCCAGAGCATCGCCTGGCGTGGGCGGTCGAGCTGGTCGGCGCGGCCGGTCGAGACCGCGCCGGCGGTGGCGCACCACAGCGGGGCGGTGACGCCGGTGTCGCCGAGGGCCTGGACCAGGGCGTACGTGGCGGCGAGACCCGCCGGGACGACCGGGTGGGCCGGGTGCGGCGCGTCGTCCAGGCCGAGCAGGGAGAGCACCCCGGCGACGGGCCCGCCGGTACGCGCCAGCCGCTCGGCCAGCGCCTGCCGGCCCGTCTCCGGCACGTCGATCCGGACGACCTCGGCCCCGCCCTCGCCCAGCGCCCGGGCGACGCCGTCGACCAGGGGGTGATCGGCTTCGGCGGCCGGCGCGACCAGCAGCCACGTGCCGGCGAGGGTGGCCTCCGGCGCGACGGCCAGCGGCTTCCAGGTCACCCGGTAGCGCCACGAGTCCACGGTGGATTCGTCGCGGCGGCGCCGGCGCCAGGCGGAGAGCAGCGGCAGCGCGGGGTCGAGGGAGCTGACCGTGGCCTCGTCGATACGCATGGCGGCGGCCAGCGCAGACGCGTCGGCGCGTTCCACGGCCTCCCAGAAGTGCCGGTCCGCCTCGTCGGTGCCGGCGAGGGTGGGGGCGGTCCCCGCCGTCGGCTGCGGCCAGTAGCGCTGGCGCTGGAAGGCGTACGTGGGCAGCGGGAGCGGCGGGCCGGTGGGGGCGTCCAGGATCGCCGTCCAGTCGACGGGCACGCCGTGCACGTGCAGCCCGGCGAGGACCGTCAGCATGCGCTGCCAGCCGCCGGCCACGGTGTCGTCGGCGGCCACCACGACGGCGTCGTCGGCCCGCGCGCTCTCGCGGATGCCGGCGGCGAGCACGGTCGCTGGGGCAGCCTCGAGGAGAACCCGGTGGCCCTCGTCGAGCAGGGCGCGTACGGCCGGTTCGGCGTCGGCGTCGGCGTCGGCGTCGGCGTCGGCGTCGGCGGTCAGGTTCCGGTACCACCGGGCGGCGTCGAGGCCGTCGGTGTCGACCGGGCCGCCGGTCGTCGCCGAGTACAGCGGCACCTCGGCCGCCCGGAGGGTGATCCCGGCCAGCGCGTCCGGGCCGTCCTCCGCCGGGCTGGCGAGGGCGATCGTCCTCGCCGCGTCCTCCAGCGACAGCGCGCCGGCCACGCAGGCGGCCGCGAGCGCGCCGTGAGCGTGCCCGAGCACGGCGGCGGGTCGTACGCCGAGGGAGCGCCACCAGCGTCCCAGCGAGACGGCCACGGCCCACCGGACGGCCGGCGCCACCCCGGGGTCGGCCGGGGTGGGGGCGCCGTCCGCGCCGCGCAGCACGGCGGCGAGCGACCAGTCCACGTGGGGGGTGAGGGCCGCCTCGCAGGCGGCGATCGCGGTGGCGAACTCCGGTGCCCGGTCCAGCAGCTCGACGGTCGCGGCGGGCCACGGGTCGCCGTGGCCGGGGAAGACGAGGACCGGGTCGGCGGCGCGCGCAGCGACGCCGGTGACGGCGGCGGTGGCCTCGCCGAGGTGGAACGACTCCAGGGCCCGCGTCAGGTCGACGGTGTCGCGGCCGAGGACGACGGCGCGGTGGTCGAACGTGGCCCGGGTGGTGACCAGGGCGTGCGCGACGTCGGCCGGCGCCAGTTCCGGGTGTGCCGCGAGGTGCGCCTTCAGCCGGGCCGCCTGGTCGCGCAGCGCCGGCGCGTCCACGGCGGAGAGCACGAGGGGTACGACGTCGGCGCGCGGCCGGTCGGTGGGCCGCGCGCCGACCGTCTCGGCGGGCGGCTGCTCGATGATCACATGCGCGTTCGTGCCGGAAATCCCGAACGACGACACCCCCGCCCGACGCGGCCGACCCACCCGCGGCCACGGCATCGCCTCGGTGGCGAGGGCAACCGCCCCCGCCGACCAGTCCACATGCGGGGACGCCTCGTCCACGTGCAGCGTCGCCGGGACGACGCCGTGGCGCATCGCCAACACCATCTTGATCACACCAGCCACACCGGCGGCCGCCTGCGTGTGCCCGATGTTCGACTTGATCGAGCCCAGCCAGAGCGGCCGGTCCGCGGGCCGGTCCTGCCCGTACGTCGCCAGCAACGCCTGCGCCTCGATCGGGTCGCCCAGGGTCGTACCCGTGCCGTGCGCCTCGACGGCGTCCACATCGGCCGTGGTCAGCCGCGCGTTCGCGAGGGCCTGGCGGATCACCCGCTGCTGCGACGGGCCGTTGGGCGCGGTCAGCCCGTTCGAGGCACCGTCCTGGTTCACCGCGCTGCCCCGCAGCACGGCGTGGATGCGCCGGCCCTCCCGCTGGGCGTCGGAGAGCCGTTGCACGAGCAGTACGCCAACACCCTCGGACCAGCCCGTACCGTCCGCCGACGCCGCGAACGACCTACACCGGCCGTCGGCCGACAGACCACGCTGCCGCGAGAACTCCACAAACGTCCCCGGCGTCGCCATCACCGTCACGCCACCGGCCAACGCCAGATCACACTCACCCGACCGCAACGCCTGCGCCGCCAGATGCAGCGCGACGAGGCTGGACGAACAGGCGGTGTCCACCGTGACCGCCGGGCCCTCCAAGCCGAACGTGTACGCCACCCGACCGGACAACACGCTGCCCGACGTACCCGTGCCGACATAGCCCTCCACCTCGTCGGCCAACCCCATCAGCTGCGACGCATAGTCGTGATACATCACACCCGCGAACACACCCGTCCGACTGCCCCGCAACCACTGCGGATCAAGCCCGGCCGACTCGAACGACTCCCACGACGCCTCCAGCAGCAACCGCTGCTGCGGATCCATCGCCAGCGCCTCGCGCGGCGAGATACCAAAGAAACCCGGGTCGAACTCCGCAGCCCCATACAGGAAGCCACCGTGCCGCGTGTACGACGTACCGCTCCGCTCCGGATCCGGGTCGAACAGCGACTCCAGATCCCAACCGCGATCCGCCGGGAACTCGCCGATCCCCTCGCCACCGCCGGCCAGCAGCGCCCACAGTTGGTCCGGGCTCTCGACGCCACCCGGGTAGCGGCAGGCCATGCCCACGATCGCGATCGGCTCGTCGGCGCGGGTGGTATACCGTGCGCCCGGCGCGGCGGGGCCACCTGCGGCGCCGGCCAGTTCGGCGTGCACGTGGGCGGCGAGCGCCTGCGGCGTCGGGTAGTCGAATACGAGCGTCGAGGGCAGCCGCAGGCCGGTGGCCGCGTTCACGCGGTTACGCAGGTCGACGGCGGTCAGCGAGTCGAAGCCCAGCTCCCGGAACGCCCGGTCGGCGGGCACGGCTTCCGCCCCGCCGTGCCCGAGCACCTGCGCGACGAGGCCGCGTACCAGCACGTCGAGCTGGGCGCGCGCCTCGTCGGCGGTCAGGCCGCCGATGCGGTTCGCCCAGGTGGTGCCCTGTCCCGCCCGGCGGCGGGTCGTGATCGTACCGACCAGGTTGCGGAGCATCGGCGGCACCAGGCCGTCGCCGGCCGCGGCCCGGAGGGCCGCCAGGTCGATCACGGCGGACACCAGGGCCGGCCGGCCGGCGGTCAGGGCGGCGTCGAACAGCCGCAGCCCGGTCTCGGCGCTCATCGCGGTGATGCCGCCCCGGGTCGATCGCGCCCGGTCCGCCTCGTCGAGGGACGCGGCCATGCCGGGGGTGTCCCACATGCCCCAGGCGAGGCTGACGGCAGGCAACCCGAGCTGCCGCCGGTAGACCGCCAGGGCGTCGAGGAACGCGTTACCCGCCGCGTACGCCGACTGACCCGGCGAACCCAGCACACCCGCCACCGACGAGAACACCACGAACAGATCCAGATCAAGGCCCGCCGTCGCCTCGTGCAACAGCCAACCCGCCGACACCTTCGGCGCCAGCACCGCACGAAGCCGCTCGGCGGTCAGGCCCTCGACCACGCCGTCGTCCAGGACACCGGCGGTGTGCACCACACCCGCCAGCCGGCCCCCGGCGGAAACCTCCGCCACAAGGGCTGACGCCTGATCCCGGTCCGTCACGTCACAGGCGACCACCCGCACCGACGCACCCAGCGCGGTCAGCCGCTCCGACAACTCACCCGCGCCCGCAGCCGCCGGCCACGACGCGACACCAGCACCAACGACCGCACGCCGTACGCCGACACCAGATGTTCCGCCACCAGCGCGCCCAGCGCACCCGTACCGCCGGTCACCAGCACCGCGCCGTCACCCACCACGGCACCGTCCGCCGACGAGGGCGCCACCGCACGCACCAGCCGCGGCACTAACACCTCACCCGAGCGCACCGCGACCTGACCACCGAACGCCACCGGCTCGTCGGCCACGGAAGTCAGCACACCCAGCAGCCCGGCGTCCACGTCAACGTCGACGTCCGCCAGGACGATGCGACCCGGATGCTCCGACTGCGCCGAGCGCAGCAGACCCCAGACCGCCGCTGCGGCCAGGTCGGTGACCCGGTCTCCGTCCCCGGCCGACACCGCACCCCGGGTCACCACCACGAGCCGCGACTCCGCCAGCGCGTCGGCCGCCAGCCAGGACCGCACCGTCGCCAGCACCTGCGACGTCGCCGCCCGCACCGACTCGGGGCCATTGTCGACGGCGGCGGCGGGCATCTCACCGGGGGCCGAAGCAGGTTCCGTCTCGACGTGCAGGGCCCGGCGCAGGCCACCCGCCGGCACCAGCAACAGACGCGGCGCCACACCCGACGCCACGGCGACCGCCTCGACGTCGGCGTACACCGGCAGGTCGGCGGCGGCGGGCGAGCCCAGCAGCGCCCACCCGGAGGCGTCCCCGGCCGGGGCGACCTCCTGGGCCTGCCAGGTGACCTCGAACAGCGACCGGGCCGCCGCGCCCGCCGCGGTCACGCCGGCCAGCTCGCGCAGGGCGAGGGTGTCCACCGAGACCACGGCCGCGCCCGACTCGTCGCACGCGACCAGGCGCACCGCCGAACCCGCGCGCGTGAGCCGCACCCGCAGCACCCGCGCACCCGAGGCGTGCACCTGCACACCCTCGAACGCGAACGGCACCCGAGGCCCACCCGAGCCCTCCGAGCCGGGCAGCAACCCGATCGGATGCAGCGCGGCGTCCAGCAGCGCCGGGTGCACGCCGAACCCCGCGGCGTCACCGGCCACCTCGTCCGGCAACGCCACCTCGGCGAACACCTCGTCGCCGCACGTCCACACCCGGCGCAGCCCCCGGAACAACGGCCCGTACGACAGGCCGCGCTCCGCAAGCGTCGGGTACCAGCCCGCCACGTCCACCTCGACGCCGTCGACCGGCGGCCACTCCCCCACGCCCGGTTCGTCGGCCGACGCCGGCTCCAGCACACCCTCCGCGTGCCGGACCCACTCCGGGTCGGAGGCCTCCTCGGGCTGCGAGTACACGGTCACCGATCGCACGCCGGTCTCGTCGGCCGCGCCGACGCGTACCTGCACCCGCACCGCACCCGCCTGCGGCAGCAGCAGCGGCGCGGCCACTGTCAACTCCCGCACCCGCGACGCACCCACCTCGTCACCCGCCCGCACCGCCAACTCCACCAGGGCGGCGCCCGGCACGATCACCGTGCCGGAGACGACGTGGTCGGCGAGCCACGCGTGCGTCGACGTCGAGAGGCGGCCGGTCAGTACCACCATGTCCTCGCCGGCCACGGAGACGGCCGCGCCGAGCAGCGGGTGCCCGGCCGCGCCGAGGCCGGCACCGGAGACGTCCGTCCAGCGGCCCGCCGGCTCCAGCCAGTAGCGCTGGTGCTGAAAGGCGTACGTCGGCAGGTCGACGTGCCGGCCGCCGGCCCGGTCGAGCAGGCCCGCCCAGCCGACGGCGCGGCCGTGCACGTGCAGCGACGCGAAGGCCTCCAGAAGGGCCTGCGGCTCAGGCCGGTCGTGGCGCGACACCGGCACCAGCAGGGGCGCCGGCTCGTCCTCCGCGCGCTCGGCGAGGCAGTTCTGCGTCATGGCGGTGAGGACGCCGTTCGGTCCCACCTCCAGGTAAATGTCGACCTCCTCGGCACGCAGGCAGTCGACGGCGTCGGCGAAGCGAACGGTGCCGCGTACGTGGCGCACCCAGTAGCCCGGGTCGCAGAGCTGGTCGGCGTCGGCGACTCGGCCGGTCAGGTTCGACACCACGGGGATCGTCGGCGGCCGGAACGTCAGTCCCTCGGCGACGGCCGCGAACTCGGCCAGCATCGGGTCCATCCGGGCGCTGTGGAAGGCGTGGCTCACCCGCAGGCGGCGGGTCTGCACACCCCGCTCGGACCACACCCGCTGCACTTCGTCGAGCGCCTCGACGCCGCCGGAGACCACCACGGCGGCGGGGCCGTTGACAGCGGCCAGGTCGAGCTGGCCGGGCACCCCCGCCAGGGACGCGGCGACGGCGGCCTCGTCGGCGGCGACGGCGAGCATGCCACCGCCGGCCGGCAACGCCTGCATGAGCCGACCCCGCGCCGCGACCAGCGCGCACGCGTCGGCCAGGCTGAACAGGCCGGCCACGTGCGCCGCCGCGATCTCACCGATGGAATGCCCGGCCACCAGGTCCGGCACGATGCCGAACGACTCCACCAGGCGGAACAGCGCCACCTCGACCGCGAACAGCCCCGCCTGCGTGAACACCGTCTGATCCAGCAGCCCCGCCCCCGGCGTGCCCGCCGCAGCGAACAGCACCTCGCGCAGCGGACGCGGCAGCAGCGGATCCAGGTGACCGCACGCCTCGTCGAGGGCGGCGGCGAACACCGGGAACGCCACGTACAACTCGCGACCCATGCCGGCGCGCTGCGCGCCCTGGCCGGAGAAGAGGAAGGCCACCCGGCCACGCGGGGCCGACGCGCCGGTGGTGACGGCGCCGGTCGGCTCGCCCGCGGCGAGGGCCCGCAGCCCGGCGAGCAGGTCGTCCGCGTCGCCGGCCAGGACGACCGCGCGGTGTTCGAGCCCCGCGCGGCTGACCGAGGAGACCGCGACGTCCACCGGACGTGGGGCGTCGACGCGGGCGAGGTGGTCGGCCCAGCGGCCGGCCTGCCCCGCGAGCGCCTCGGGCG
The DNA here is from genome assembly GCF_019038635.1 of Micromonospora sp. WMMB482. NCBI lineage: Bacteria > Bacillati > Actinomycetota > Actinomycetes > Micromonosporales > Micromonosporaceae > Micromonospora > Micromonospora sp. WMMB482. The sequence continues at coordinate 6,613,548 of NZ_JAHOPD010000020.1, forward strand.
TACGGGCGGAGAGGAACACCGGGGCGAGCGGGAGCGCCACCGGCGCGTCGACGGCGGGGGGTGCCTCGTCGGTGGACGGGGCGTCGTCGACGGGCGCCTCCTCCAGGATGACGTGCGCGTTCGTACCGCTGATGCCGAAGGACGACACGGCGGCCCGCCGCGGCCGGTCGGTGGCCGACCACGCGCGCGCCTCGGTCAGCAGCGAGACCTGCCCGGCGGACCAGTCGATGTGCGGGGACGGCTCGTCGACGTGCAGGGTGGCGGGCATGGTGCGGTGGCGGATCGCCTCGATCATCTTGATCAGGCCGGCGGCGCCCGCGGCGGCCTGGGTGTGACCCAGGTTCGACTTGACCGAGCCCAGCCAGAGCGGCCCGCCGTCGCCCCGGTCCTGCCCGTACGTGGCCAGCAGCGCCTGCGCCTCGATGGGGTCGCCGAGGGTGGTGCCGGTACCGTGCGCCTCGACCACGTCGACGTCGGCCGGCGAGAGCCGGGCGTTGGCGAGGGCCTGCCGGATCACCCGCTCCTGCGACGGGCCGTTGGGGGCGGTGAGTCCGCTGCTGGCGCCGTCCTGGTTGACCGCGCTGCCCCGGACGACGGCGAGGATGCGCCGGCCGTCGCGGCGGGCGTCGGAGAGCCGTTGCAGGAGCAGCACGCCGACGCCCTCGGACCAGCCGGTGCCGTCGGCGGCGGCGGCGAACGACTTGCACCGGCCGTCGGAGGCCAGGCCCCGCTGGCGGGAGAAGTCGGCGAAGGTGCCCGGGGTGGACATGACCGTCACACCGCCGGCGAGCGCGAAGTCGCAGTCCCGCTGGCGCAGCGCCTGCGTCGCGAGGTGCACGGCGACCAGCGACGACGAGCATGCCGTGTCCACCGTGACGGCCGGGCCCTCCAGCCCGAAGGTGTACGCCACCCGGCCGGACACCACGCTGCCGGAGTTGCCGGTGCCGATGTAGCCCTCGACGCCGTCGGGCAGGTCCAGCACCCGCGACGCGTAGTCGTGGTACATGACCCCGGCGAAGACGCCGGTCCGGCTGCCACGCAGCGCCTGCGGGTCGATGCCGGCGTGCTCGAACGCCTCCCAGGAGGTCTCCAGCAGCAGCCGCTGGTGCGGGTCCATCGCCAGGGCCTCGCGGGGGCTGATGCCGAAGAAGCCCGGGTCGAACTGCGGCGCGTCGTAGAGGAAGCCGCCCTGGTTGCTGGTCGACGTGCCCGGGTTGTCCGGGTCGACGTCGAAGAGCCGCTCCAGGTCCCAGCCCCGGTCGGTCGGGAAGTCGCCCACCCCGTCGCCGCCCCGGTCGACGAGATCCCACAGCTCGGCCGGGCTGGACACCCCGCCCGGGAACCGGCACGCCATGCCGATGACGGCCATCGGCTCGCGGTCCTTGGCCTCCACCTCGCGTACCCGCCGGCGCGCGTCGCGCAGGTCGGCAGTGGCACGCCGGAGGTAGTCGAGGAACTCTGCCTCAGTGGGCATCGGGCCACTCCGTATCGGGGTTCGAGGTGTGCGACATGCCGGATCAGGCCGAGCCGAACTCTTCGTCCAGCAGGCTGAAGATCTCCTCGGCGGAGGCCGACTCGAGGCTGGTGCCCTCGTCGGCGGCGGAGTCCGCACCGGCCTCGGTGTAGGTCCACAGGGAGAGCAGTTCGCGCAGCCGGACGCCGACGGCGGCCCGGTCGGTGTCGCCGGTGGACACCGCGCGCATGGCGTGCTCCAGCTTGTTCAGCTCGCCGAGCACCGTCAGCGCGGACGTGCTGCGCTCCGCCAGCAGCGCGCCGCGCAGGTACTCGACGAGCGCGGCCGTGGTCGGCCGGTCGTAGATCAGCGTGGAGGGCAGCCGCAGGCCGGTGGCCGCGTTGAGCCGGTTGCGGAACTCGACCGCGGTCAGCGAGTCGAAGCCCAGCTCGACGAAGCCGCGCTCGGCGTCGATCGAGCGGATCGACGCGTAGCCGAGGACGGCGGCGGCGTGGGTCCGCACCAGGTCGGAGAGCACCTGGTCACGGTCGGCCTCCGCCGTGGCGGCGAGGGTCTCCCGCAGCGCCTCGGCCGGGTTCCGCTCGGCGGCCCGGGCCGCGCCGGTCGCCGCCGGCCGCACCAGCGACCGCAGCACCGGCGGCACCGCCGCCGGCCCGTGCCGGCCGATCAACGCGAGGTCCAGGTTGACCGGTACGACCACCGGCTCGGCGAAGCGCAGGGCCTCGCTGAACAGGTCCATGCCCTCCTCGGCGCCGAGCGGCACGAAGCCGCCCCGGTTCATCCGGGCCTCGTCGACGTGCCCGGTCTGCCCGTCGCCGGTGTCGTTGACCCACGGGCCCCACGCCAGCGAGAGCGCCGGGAGTCCCCGGTCGCGCCGGTGCTGGGCGAGGGCGTCGAGGAAGCAGTTCGCCGCCGCGTGGTTGGCCTGCCCGGGGCCGCCGAAGAGGCCGGCCGCCGAGGAGAAGAGCACGAACGCGGCCAGGTCCCGCTTCTCGGTCAGCTCGTGCAGGTGCCAGGCCGCGTCGACCTTGGGTCGCAGCACGGCGTCGAAGCGCTCCGGGGTGAGCGCCGGCAGGACACCGTCGTCGAGCACCCCGGCGGCGTGCACCACGCCGGTCAGTGGCAGGTCGGTGGGGAGCTGGTCGACCAGCAGGGCGAGCGCGTCGCGGTCGGTGACGTCGCAGGCGGCCACCCGGGCGGTGGCGCCCAGTCCGGCCAGCTCGTCGACCAGCGCGGCGACGCCCGGGGCGTCCGCCCCGCTGCGGCTGACCAGCAGCAGGTGCCGTACGTCGTGCCGGGTGACGAGCCGGCGTGCCACGAGCCTCCCGAGCAGGCCGGTCGCCCCGGTCACCAGGACGGTGCCGGCGGCCAGGTCGGGGCCGGACGCCTCGGCCGGAGGCGGCCCGAGGCGGGTCAGCCGGGGCACCCGGAGCTGGCCGGTGCGTACGGCGAGCTGGGGTTCGCCCGTGGCGAGGGCGGCCGGCAGCAGCGCGGCGGCCGGGGCGTCGTCGTCGACGTCGAGGAGCACGATCCGGTCGGGGTTCTCCGACTGGGCGGAGCGCAGCAGGCCCCAGGCGGTGGCGGCCGGCACGTCGGCGATCCGCTCGTCCGGGTCGACCCGGACCGCGCCGCGGGTGACCACCACCAGCCGGGCGACGGTCAGGGCCTCCTCGGCGATCCACTGCTGGGCCAGTGCGAGCATCCGGTGGGCGACCCGGTGCGCCTGGGCGGCCGGGTGGGGCTCGTCGGCGGCGGCTCCGGCGCAGGTCACCACCACCGCGTCGGGCGCGGCGGCGCCGGCGCGTACGTCGGCGACCAGCGTCGACAGGTCCGGGTGCCGGTCGGCGCCGGGCCAGTCGGCGCCGAGGACGACCAGCCGCGAGGCGGTGTCGGCGCGGCCGGTGGTGGGGGCGACCCAGTCGAGGCGGTGCAGGGACCGGCTGGCGGAGCGGCGGGCGGCGCTGAGCTGCTCGCCGGAGATGGGCCGCAGGACCAGACCGTCGACGGAGGCGACCGGGGTCGCGCCCGTGTCGGTGACGGTCAGGGCCACGGAGCCGGCGTCGGTGGCGCGCAGCCGGATCCGCAACTCGCGGGCACGGGTGGGCCGGATGGTGACGCCCGACCAGGTGAACGGCAGGCCCGGGCGGATGTCGGGGCCGCCCTCGGTGCCCGACGCGCCGCTGGCGGGGTCGCCGGCCGGGCCGTCGGCCGTGGCGCTGGCGCCGATGGCGTGCAGCGCCGCGTCCATCAGGGCCGGGTGCACCGAGAACGCCGTGGTGTCGGTGGACGCGTCGGCGTCCAGGGCGACCTCGGCGAGGATGTCCCGGCCCGAGCGCCAGGCGGCGCGCAGCGCCCGGAAGGTGGGGCCGTAGTGGTAGCCCTGGGCGGCGAGCCGGGCGTAGAGCCCGTCGAGGGCGATCGGCTCGGCGTCGGCCGGCGGCCACACGGCGGCCGGCGCGGGGTCCGGGGCGACGGTGTCGGCGAGCTGCCCGGAGGCGTGCCGCTGCCAGGGCCGGGAACCGTCGGCCGCGGTGTCGTCGTCGCGCCGGGTGTGGATGGCGACGGGCCGGTGCCCGGTCTCGTCCGGCGGGCCGACGCGTACCCGCAGGTCGATTCCTCCCTCGGTGGGGATCGCCAGGGGCGCCTCCAGGTTCAGCTCGGCGACGGTCGCCGCGCCGGCCTGCCGGCCGGTCCAGGACGCGAGCTCCACCAGGGCCGTCCCGGGCAGCAGCACCGTGCCCAGCACGGCGTGGTCGGCGAGCCAGGGGTGGGTGGTGAGGGTGATCCGGCCGGTGAACAGCAGGCCCTCGTCGCCGGGCAGGTCGGCCACCGCGCTGAGCAGCGGGTGGTCCACCACGTCGAGGCCCACGGCGGGCAGGACGGAGCGGTGCGCGCCGGTGCGCTCCAGCCAGTAGCGGTGCCGGTCGAAGGCGTACGTGGGCAGGTCGACCGGTTCGGACTCGGGCAGCAGCCGGCGGTGCTCCACCGGTAGGCCGAGGGCGTGCGCGGTGGCGAGGCCGGTCAGCAGCCGGGTGGCGGTGTCGGCCGAGCCGCCGAAGGTGTCCAGGACGTGTCCGGAAGTGCCGGCGGCGTCGAGCGCGGCGGCGATCCCGGCAGCCAGTGCCGGCTCCGGCGAGACCTCCACGAAGGTCAGGTGTCCGGCCGCGACGGCAGCACGCAGGGCGGCGTCGAGCCGCTCCGGCCCCCCGGCCCCGCCGCCGGGGGTGGCCGGGTCGGTCCAGTGGTCGGCGCCGAGGCCCGCCGCGTCGGCCCAGTCCCCGGTGACAGTGGAGGCCAGCCGGGCGGTCCCGGGCTGCGGCGCGAGCCCCGCCAGGGCGGCGCGGAGGCCGTCGTGATCCAGGCCGCCGGCGGCGGCGCGGGCCCGCATCGCCACCGTGCGGGCGGCGTCGGGCAGGGACAGCAGGCCCGCCACGTACGCGGCCACGACCTCGCCGTCGCCGGTGCCGACGACAGCGGCGGGGGTGACACCGGTGTGCCGCCAGACGGCGGCGAGCGCCACGCCGACGGCGAACCGGACGGGCCGGGCCAGCTCCGGCCGGTCGGCCCAGGCAGCGTCCGCGCCGGTGAGCAGGGCGGCCGGATCGACGTCGACCCAGGGCGCGAGGGCCTGCCGGCACTCGGCGAGGGTGTCGTCGAAGACCGGGCAGCGGCCCACCAGTGCGGCCACCGCGCCCGCCGGGGTAGCGCCCGGGAAGACGAACACCGGTCCCGCGCCGTGGTTGGCGACGGTGCCGGTCACGACGTTGCCGGCCGGGGTGCCGGCGGCGAGCGCGTCCAGGCCGGCCAGCAGCTCGCCGGGGGTCGCGCCGAGCACGGCGGCGCGCCGGTCGAACGCCGAGCGGGTCGCGGCGAGCGACCAGCCGACCGCCGCCGGGGCGAGGCCGGGGTGCGCGCGCAGGTGCCGGGCCAGCCGGGACGCCTGCGCGGCCAGGGCCGAGGTGGAGCGGGCCGAGACGGGCCAGACCACCACGTCGGCGGTGAGCAGCCCGGCGGCGCGTTCCCCCGCCGCAGCGGCTGCCGGCGGCATCGGTGCGTCGGCCGCCTCGGCGTCGGCGGGCAGCTCGACGACCACATGGGCGTTCGTGCCGGAGATACCGAACGAGGAGACCGCCGCGCGGCGGGGCCGGTCGGCGGCCGGCCACGGCCGGGACCGGGTCACCAGCTCCACGTCGCCGGCCGACCAGTCGATGTGCGGCGACGGCTCGTCCACGTGCAGCGTCGCCGGTACGGTGCCCTCCCGCATCGCCAGCACCATCTTGATCACGCCGGCCACACCGGCGGCGGCCTGCGCGTGGCCCATGTTCGACTTGACCGAGCCCAGCAGCAGCGGGCCGGCGTCGCCCCGCTCCCGGCCGTACGTCGCCAGCAGCGCCTGCGCCTCGATCGGGTCACCGAGGACGGTGCCGGTACCGTGCGCCTCGACGACGTCCACGTCGGTGACCGCCAGCCCGGCGCCGGCCAGCGCCTGCCGGATCACCCGCTGCTGGGAGGGGCCGTTGGGGGCGGTCAGGCCGTTCGACGCGCCGTCGGAGTTGACGGCGGAGCCGCGTACCACGGCGAGGACGCGGCGACCCTGCCGCCGGGCGTCGGAGAGCCGCTGCACGAGCAGCATGCCGACGCCCTCGGACCAGCCGGTGCCGTCCGCCGTCGCGGCGAAGGACTTGCACCGCCCGTCGGAGGCGAGTCCGCCTTGGCGGGAGAACTCCTGGAACGCCGTCGGGGTGGCCATCACGGCCACGCCGCCGGCCAGCGCCAGGTCGCACTCGCCGCGCCGCAGCGCCGCCCCGGCGAGGTGCAGCGCCACCAGCGACGAGGAGCAGGCCGTGTCGACGGTGACGGCGGGGCCCTCCAGCCCGAGGGCGTACGCGACCCGGCCGGAGATGACGCTGTGCGCGGCGCCCGTCATCAGATAGCCCTCGACGCCCTCGGGGACCTCGGTCAGCCCCGTGCCGTAGCCGGAGGTGGAGGCACCCACGAAGACGCCCGTACGGGTGCCCCGCAGCGACGCCGGGTCCACCCCGGCCCGCTCCAGCGCCTCCCAGGACGTCTCCAGGGTGAGCCGCTGCTGCGGGTCCATGGCGAGGGCTTCGCGGGGCGAGATCTCGAAGAACGCGGGGTCGAAGTCCGCCACGTCGTGGAGGAAGCCGCCCGCCGGCGGGTGCGTCCCCTCGGCCGGCTCGGGGATCGCCCAGCCCCGGTCGGTGGGGAACGGCGAGATGGCGTCCACGCCGTCGGCGACCAGCCGCCAGAACGCCTCCGGCCCGTCGACGCCCCCGGGGTAGCGGCAGGCCATGCCGACGATCGCGACGGGCTCGTCGGCGTCGACGACGACGGTCTGCGGGGCGTCGGCCGGGGCGGCGCCGGAGACCAGCTCGCGCAGGTGCGCGGCCAGCTCGGCGGGGGTCGGGTAGTCGAAGACCAGCGTGGTGGGCAGCCGCAGGCCGGTGGCCGCGTTCAGCCGCCCCCGGAAGTCCACGGCGGTCAGCGAGTCGAAGCCGAGATCCTTGAACGGGCGCCCGCGCAGCTCGTCGGGGGTGGCGTGGCCCAGCACCGCCGCGGTCTGCTCGTTGACCAGCCGCAGCAGCTCCCGCTCCTGCTCCGCCGCCGGGAGCGCCGCGAGGTGGCGCAGCGGCGCCGCGACTCCGTCCGCCGGCGCGGCGGCCTCCTCCTGCGCGACGAGCGCCCGCACCCGCGGCAGGTCGCCGAGGAACGGGCTGGGCCGGGCCACCGTGAACGCGGGGTGGAACCGGCTCCAGTCGACGTCGGCGACGGTCACGCAGGGCGTGGGCCGCCGCAGCGCCCGGTCGAGGGCGACGAGCGCCTTCTCCGGGTCGACGGGCGGCAGGCCCATCCGGTTGAGCTGCTCGGTGGCCACGTTCTCGGCGGCCATGCCGTGCGCGCCGCCCCAGGCCGTCCAGGACACGGCCGTGGCCGGCCGGCCCCGGTCGCGCCGGTTGACGGCCAGGGCGTCCAGCAGGGAGTTGCCGGCGCCGTACGCACACTGCCCGGCGCTGCCCCACACGCCGGAGATGGAGGAGAACATGACGAACGCGGCGAGGTCGCGCTCGGCGAGGCAGGCGTCGAGGTGCAGGGCACCGAGTACCTTGCCCGCGACGACGTGGGAGAACTCGTCGAGGGTGGTGTCGGTGATCGGGGTGAGCTGGTCGGTGCCGGCGGCGTGCACGACCGCCGTCAGGTCGGGCAGCGAGCCGACCAGGTCCGCCACGGACCGCCGGTCGGTGACGTCGCAGGTGGCGGCGGTGACCCGCCCGTCGGCGCCGTACCGGTCGAGCAGGTCCGCCACGGCGGGGGCGGCGGCGCCCCGGCGGCTGGCCAGGACCACCCGTCCGGCGCCCCGGTCGAGCAGCCAGCGGGTGACGTGGCCGCCGAGGGCGCCGGTGCCGCCGGTGACCAGGACGGCGCCGGACCACCAGTCACCGTCCGGGTTCTCGTCGGTCGGCGGCGGGGCCGGGGTGAGCCTCCGGGCCCAGGTGCCGCCGGGGCGCACAGCCACCTGGTCCTCGCCGCCGTGGCCGGCCAGCACGGCGGCGAGCCGCCGGGTGGTGGCGGCGTCGACGGTGGCCGGCACGTCGACCAGCCCGCCCCAGCGGTGCGGTTGCTCGACAGCCGCCGCGCGGCCGAGGCCCCAGACCTCGGTCTGCAGCGGGTGCGTGACCCGGTCGCCCGGGGCCGCCGCCACCGCGCCGCTGGTGACGCACCACAGCGGCGCCACCAGGTCCAGGTCGGTCATCGCCTGGACGAGGGCGAGGGTGCCGGCAGCGGCGAGAGTCACGCCGGGGTGCTCGGGCAACAGCCGGTCCTGGCCGGCGACGACGGCGAGCACGCCGTCGACACCGCGGCCGTCGGTCAGCACCCGGAGCCGGGCGGCGAGCGCCGCGCGGTCCAGGTCCGCGGCGTCGACGCGCAGCACCAGCGGCTCGGCGTCCTCGAAGAGCCCGGCCAGGCCGTCGGCCCACGCCGGCGCGTCCTCGGCGGGCAGCACGACCAGCCAGCGGCCCGCCGGGGCGTCGCCGTCCCCGACCGGCACGGGCTGCCAGCTCACCTGGTACGACCAGCCGTCCACGAGGGAGCGTTCCCGCCGGGACCGGCGCCAGGAGGACAGCACGGGCAGGGCCGGCAGCAGCGCCCGCACCTGCTCGTCGTCGTCGCCCAGCTCGCCGCGCAACGTGTCGACGTCCGCCTGTTCCAGGGCGGCCCAGAACTCGTCGTCGCCGTCGGCGGAGGCGGTGTCGGGGCCGGCGGGCGGCGGCTCGGGCCAGTAGCGCTGGCGGCGGAAGGCGTACCCGGGCAGCGGCACCCGCGCGGTCTCGGCGCCCGCGTACAGCCGCGTCCAGGCGACCTCCACTCCGCCGACGTGCAGCTCGGCGAGGGCGGTGAGCGCCGACGTGGGCTCGGGGCGGTCGCGGCGCAGCAGCGCCACGGCGGCGGTCTCGTCGTCGGCCAGGACGTCGCGGGCCAGCGCGGTGAGCACCCCGCTGGGGCCGACCTCCAGGAACGTACGCACGCCCAGGGCCCGCAGCTGCTCGACGCCGTCGGCGAAGCGGACCGCCTCCCGCACGTGCCGCACCCAGTACTCGGCGGTGCGGATCTCGTCGGCGTCGGCGACGGCGCCGGTCAGGTTCGACACGATCGGCAGCGCCGGCGGGTGCAGCTCCAGCCGGCGCACCACGGCGGCGAACTCGGCGAGCATCGGTTCCATCAGCGGGCTGTGGAAGGCGTGGCTGACCCGCAGCGGCCTGGTACGTACGCCCTGGTCGGCCCAGCGGCGTTCGAGTTCCTCGACGACGACTGCGGCGCCGGAGACGACGACGGCGGTGGGCCCGTTGACGGCGGCGACGGCGACGGCGTCCTCGACGCCGGCCAGGGCGGCCCGGACGGCGTCGGCGGGGAGCTGGACGGCCAGCATCGCGCCGCCGGCCGGCAGGGCCTGCATCAGCCGGCCCCTGGCGGCCACCAGCGTGGCGGCGTCGGGAAGCGACAGCACACCGGCCGCGTGCGCGGCGGAGAGCTCGCCGATCGAGTGGCCGAGCAGCACGTCCGGGACGATCCCCCAGCTCTCCAGGAGCCGGAACAGCGCGACCTCGACGGCGAACAGGCCGGCCTGGGTGTAGAGGGTCTGGTTGAGCAGCCCGCCGGCCTCGTCGCCCTCGGGCGCGAAGAGCACCGGGGCGAGCGGGCGGGGCAGGTGCCGGTCCAGCTCGGCGCAGACCTCGGCCAGCGCCCGGTCGAAGACGGGGAACACGGCGGCCAGCTCGCGACCCATGCCGCTGCGCTGCGCGCCCTGGCCGGAGAAGAGGAACGCGAGCTTGCCGCCGCGCGGGCCCGCCCCGGTGACCAGGCCCGAGGCGTCGCCGCCCGCGGCCAGCGCGCGCAGGGCGGCGGTCAGGTCGGCGCGGTCGCCGGCGAGCAGCACGGCGCGGTGCTCGAGGCTGGCCCGGGTGCTCGCCGACGACCAGCCGACATCGGTCAGCCGCAGCTCGGGGCGCTCGTCGAGCCAGTCGGCCCAGCGGGTGGCCTGCGCGGTCAGGGACGCGGCGTCGCGGGCGGAGACCAGCACCGGCACGAGGCCGGCACCGTCGACCGGGGCGGTGTCGGGCACGGTGACCGGGTCGATCGCGGCGGCGGGGCCGTCCGGGGCGTCCGCGGGGGCCGGGTCGGCGGCGGGCGCCTCCTCGATGATCACGTGGGCGTTGGTGCCGCTCATGCCGAAGGAGGAGATGCCCGCGCGGCGGGGCTGTTCCCCCGCGGGCCACGGCTGCGGCTCGGTCGCCAGCGACACCGCGCCGGCCGTCCAGTCCACGTTGGGCGTCGGCTCGTCGACGTGCAGGGTGGCGGGCACGGTGTCGTGCCGCAACGCCATCACCATCTTGATCACGCCGGCCACGCCAGCGGCGGCCTGGGTGTGGCCGATGTTCGACTTCACCGAGCCGAGCCAGAGCGGCCGGTCGGCCGGCCGGCCCTGCCCGTACGTCGACAGCAGCGCCTGCGCCTCGATCGGGTCGCCGAGGGTGGTGCCGGTGCCGTGCGCCTCCACCACGTCGACCTGCTCGGGCGCGAGCCGGGCGCTGGCCAGCGCCTGGAGCACGACCCGCTGCTGGGACGGGCCGTTGGGGGCGGTCAGCCCGTTGCTCGCGCCGTCCTGGTTGACCGCGCTGCCGCGTACGACCGCGAGGACGGGGTGGCCGTTGCGGCGGGCGTCGGAGAGCCGCTCGACGAGCAGCAGGCCGGCCCCTTCGCCCCAGGCGGTGCCGTCGGCGGCGGCGGCGAACGACTTGACCCGGCCGTCCATGGCCAGGCCGCGCTGGCGGCTGAAGCCGATGAAGGCGGACGGGGTGGACATGACGGTGGCCCCGCCGGCCAGTGCCAGGGTGCACTCGCCCTGCCGCAGCGCCTGACAGGCCAGGTGCAGCGCGACCAGCGACGACGAGCAGGCGGTGTCGACGGTGACGGCGGGGCCCTCGATGCCGAGCGCGTACGAGATCCGGCCGGACACGACGCTGGCCGCGGTGCCGGTGAGGATGTAGCCCTCGGTGCCGGGTGGCGGCTGCTGGAGCAGCCCCACATAGTCCTGGCCGGTGGTGCTGGCGAACACCCCGACCTGGTGGCCGCGCAGCGTCGAGGGGTCGATGCCGGCGTGCTCGAACGCCTCCCACGACGTCTCCAGCAGCAGCCGCTGCTGGGGGTCCATGGCCAGCGCCTCGCGCGGCGAGATACCGAAGAACGCGGCGTCGAACTCGGTGGCGGAGTCGACGAAGCCGCCCTCGGCCACGTACGACGTGCCGGGGTGGTCGGGGTCCGGGTGGAACAGCCGCGCCAGGTCCCAGCCGCGGTCGGCGGGGAACGCGGAGTAGGCGTCGCGGCGGGAGTCGACGAGCTCCCACAGTTCCTCGGGCGAGGCCACCCCGCCCGGGAAGCGGCAGGCCATGCCGACGATGGCGATCGGCTCGCGGTTGGCCGCCTCAAGCTCGCCGAGCTTCCTCCGGGTCTGGTGAAGGTCCGCCGTCACCCATTTCAGGTACTCCCGGAGCGTATCTTCAGTCGCCATTGACGCCACCTCTTCGGGTCGGAGAGAAACAGCGACCCAATACCGTCCACGGACGCCACAAGCCGCGAAGATCCAAACCCATTCAGCCGACCACGAATTGCCAGACAATGGCGTTTCAGTCCCCCACCAGGTCTTACGCGCCGGACGAAAGGTAATTGTCGCCGGACGGCGGTCACAACCCCTAGCGTGCCCCTACGGGTGCCCCTAGGTGGCGGGGGCGCAGGCTGGGCCGACCCGTCCCGCGAGCGGTGCGGCGCACCGCCCTCGCGGGGTGCGGCCGGGCGGGTGCGCGGACCCGCCCGGCCCAGCGTGTCACGACCGTCGACAACGGTCGTACGACACCATTTCTAGATACCCGGCAAACTGCCGCCGGGGCCACCCAGCTCGCGGTGGATGAAATCGAAGATCTCGGCATCGGTGGCGTCGTCGAGGGTGTGCGTGGCCGATTTCTCCTCGACGGGACCACGGTCGTCGCCCCACCGGGCGACGAACGCCTGCAGCTGCACCAGCAGCTTCTGCCGGGTCAGCCGGTCCGGCGCGTCGGCCGCGAAGACACCGTCGAGCCGTTCCAGCTCGGCGAGCAGCGGGGCCGCCGAGGCGGAGCCGTCCTCCGCGAGCCGGTCACGCAGGTGCCGGGCGAGGGCCGCCGGCGTGGGGTAGTCGAACACCACGGCGGCGGGCAGTTGGACGCCGGTGGCGGCGCGGAGCCGGTTGCGCAGCTCCACGGCCGTCATCGAGTCGAACCCGACCTCGCGGAACGCCCGGTCGGGCTCCAGCCCCGCGTCCCCGCCGTGGCCGAGCACGGTCGCCGCCAGGCCGCCCACGAGGTCGACGAGGACGCCTTCGCGTTCGGCGGGGCTCAGCGGCCGCAGCCGCTTCCGCAGCGCGGTCGCCGCCTCGTCGTCCGCCGGCTGGCGCTCGTCGTCGGCGGGCATCGCCGCGCCCGCCTCCGGGATCCCCGTCAGCAGCAGGGACGGCCGCATCGACGCGAACGTCGGCACGAACCGGTCCCAGCGGACGTCGGCGACGATCAGCCCCGTCTCCGCCCGCAGCGCCTGCCCGAACGCCTCGAGGGCCAGCTCCGGGGGCAGCCCCGGCAGGCCCCGTCGGCGCAGCTGCGCCTGCTCGGGCGACTCGGGGTCGTCGCTCCACGGGCCCCACGCCACGGCGGTGGCCGCCAGTCCCCCGTGCCGCCGGTTCGCCGCGAGCGCGTGCAGCAGCGCATCGCCGGCGGACTGGCCGGCCCGGCCGCCCGCGCCCCACACCCCCGTGGTCGAGGTGCACAGCACGAACGCGTCGAGCGGGCGGTGAGCCAGCTCGTCGGCGTACCTGGGGACGTCGCCGACGGTGGCGGCCAGGTCGGCGGCCAGGCCGGCGAGGGTCAGCTCGGCGAGCGGCACCGAGCCGGTCTCGGCCGGGACGTGCACGAGCGCGGTCACCGACCGTTCCTCGGCGGCGAGCTGCTCCATCAGGTCGCCGAGCTTGCCCGTGGCCGGCTCGGCCAGCGGGAGCACCTCGGCGCCGTGGCGGCCCAGCCAGTCGGTGGTGTGCCGGGCGAGGGCGCCGGTCCCGCCGGTGAGCAGGACGGTGCCGTTCGGCCGGTAGCCGTCGCCCGCCGCCGGCAGCCCGGTGTCCCGGACCAGCCGCCGGGTGTGCACGCCAGCCTCCCGGACGGCGAGCTGGTCCTCACCGTCGACGTTGACCAGCGCCCCGACCAGGGCCGCGTACGCCGCCTCGGCCGGGCCCGCCGGCAGGTCGACGACTCCGCCGACGTGCCGGGGGTGCTCCAGCGCGGCGACGAGGCCGAGGCCCCACGTGGTGGCCTGCGTCGGGTGCGCGACCGCTTCCCCGTCGACGGCGACGGCGCCGGTGGTGGCCAGCCACAGCGGCACGGCCGGGCCGGAGCGGCCGGTGTGCGCCTGCACCAGCAGCAGGCTCGCCGCCAGGCCGGCCGGCAGTGCGGTCTGCTCCGGGTGTGGCGCCTCGTCCAGCGCCAGCAGGGACAGCAGCGCCGTCGGCTGGTGCGCGGCGGCGAGCCGGTCGAGGTCGGCGGCCAGACCGTCGCGGGTGACGGTGGCCGGGTCGACGGTCAGCAGGTGCACCGCCGTGGCGCCGGCCGTGAGGGCGGCGAGCACCCGGTCGGTGACCTGGTGCGGCGGGGCCACCACCAGCCACGTGCCCGGGTCGGCGCCGGTCAGCGCCCGGCGCTCCCAGGTGACCCGGTATCGCCAGCCGGCCAGGGTCCCGTCGAGCTGCTGGCGACGCCGCCACGACTCCAGTTCCGGCAGCAGCTCGCGCATCGGCTGGTCCGGGTCGAGGCCGAGGCGGCCCAGGTCGCCGTCGGTGACGGCCCGCCAGAACGCGTCGTCGACCGGGTCGGCGGCCGGTGTCGGCAACGTGTCGAAGGTCGGCCAGTAGCGCTGCGGCCGGAACGCGTACGTCGGCAGCTCGGGCAGCAGGCGGGGATCCGGACGGGGGCCGGCCAGCGCGGCGAGCACCGCCGCCCAGTCGACGTCCCGCCCGGTGCCGTCCACGACGGCCAGCGCGGCGAGCAGGGCGGCCGGCTCGTCGGCGCCGGCGCGCAACGCCGCCACGGCAGTGCCGTCCTCGTCGCCGGGCAGCAGGCCGGCGGCCATCGCCGTCAGCACCGCCTGCGGTCCGAGCTCCAGGAAGGTGTCCACGCCCGCGTCGCGCAGCGCGGCGATCCCGTCGGCGTACCGGACGGCCTCGCGGACGTGGCGCACCCAGTAGTCGGGCGTACGGATCTCGTCGGGCTCGGCGAGCCGCCCGGTCAGGTTCGACACGATCGGCAGCAGCGGCGCGGCGAACGCCAGCCCGTCGAGGACGGCCCGGAACTCGGCCAGCATCGGCTCCATCAGCGGGCTGTGGAACGCGTGGCTGACCCGCAGCCGGCGGGTGCGCACCCCGCGTTCCCGCCAGAGCCGCTCCAGCCCGTCGAGGGCGTCGACGGCCCCGGCGAGCACCACGGCGGTGGGGCCGTTGACGGCGGCGACGCCGACCCGGTCACCCAGCCCGGCCAGGGACTCGACGACGGCCGCCTCGTCGGCGGCGACGGCGAGCATCCCGCCCCCGGCGGGCAGGGCCTGCATGAGCCTTCCCCGGGCGGCCACCAGCGTGGCGGCGTCGGCGAGGGACAGCACGCCGGCGACGTGCGCGGCGGTGATCTCGCCGATGGAGTGCCCGGCGACGTGCCCGGGCACCACCCCGAACGACTCGACCAGCCGGAACAGGGCCACCTCCAGCGCGAACAGCCCCGCCTGGGTGAAGACCGTCTCGTCGAGCAGCGCAGCCTCGGCGCTGCCCTCGGCCGCGAACAGCACCGGCTTCAGCGGCTGCGGCAGTTGGCGGTCCAGGGCCGCGCAGACCTCGTCGAGGGCCGCCGCGAAGACGGGGAACGTGTCGTACAGCTGGCGGCCGGCGCCGGGGCGCTGGGCGCCCTGGCCGGAGAACTGGACGGCGAGGCCGCCGGCGCGTCGCCGGGCGGTGACCACCGCGGGGTGCTCCTCCCCGGCGGCCAGGGCGCACAGCGCGGCCAGCCGGGTCTCCCGGTCGGCGGCGATCACGGTGGCCCGCCGGCCAAGGTGGGCGCGGCCGTCGGCGAGCGCCCAGGCGACCAGGCCGGCCGGGTCGTCGCCGATCGCGACGCGGTCAGCCAGCCTCCCGGCCTGCTCGCGCAGGGCGGGCAGATCGGCAGCGGAGACCGGCCACGGCAGGGCCACGGTGCGGTGGTCGCGTCGCGCTTCGCCGTGCCCCACGGTCGCTTCGAACGCTGCGGGGTCGGCGGCGGCGACCGGCTCCGGGGCCTCCTCAATGATCACGTGGGCGTTGGTGCCGCTGATGCCGAACGAGGAGACGCCGGCCCGGCGGGGCCCGTCCGTGGCGGTCCACGGTCGTGCCTCGGTGAGCAGCGCCAGCGTGCCGGAGGACCAGTCGACGTGCGGGGTCGGCGCGTCGACGTGCAGGGTCTTCGGCAGCACCTCGTGTTGCAGGGCCAGCACCATCTTCATCAGGCTCGCCGCGCCCGCCGCGGCCTGGGTGTGGCCGATGTTCGACTTGACCGACCCGAGCCACAGCGGCCGCTCGGCGGTTCGGTCCCTGCCGTACGTGGCCAGCAGCGCCTGCGCCTCGATCGGGTCGCCGAGGGTGGTGCCGGTGCCGTGCGCCTCGACGACGTCCACGTCGGCGGGGGTGAGGCCGGCGTTGTCCAGCGCGTGCCGGATGACCCGCTGCTGGGCGGGCCCGTTCGGGGCGGTGAGGCCGTTGCTCGCGCCGTCGGAGTTGACGGCGCTGCCCCGTACGACGGCGAGGATCCGGTTGCCGTCGCGCTGGGCGTCGGAGAGCCGCTGGAGCAGCAGGACGCCGACGCCCTCGCCCCAGCCCGTGCCGTCGGCGGCCTCGGCGAACGCCTTGACCCGCCCGTCGGCCGCGAGGCCGCGCTGCCGGGAGAACTCCAGGAACGCGCCCGGGGTCGACATCACCGTCACGCCGCCGGCGAGGGCGAGGTCGCACTCGCCGCTGCGCAGCGCCTGCGCGGCCAGGTGCAGCGCCACCAGCGACGACGAGCAGGCCGTGTCGACGGTGACCGCCGGGCCGTGCAGCCCGAACGAGTACGCCAGGCGGCCGGAGACCACCGACGCGCCGTTGCCGGTCGCCTGGTAGCCCTCCACCTGCGAGCGGGCGCCCAGCAGCAGCGTGGCGTAGTCCTGCCCGTTGGTGCCCATGAAGACGCCGGTGGCGGAGCCGCGTACCCGGTGCGGGTCGATGCCGGCGCGTTCGAAGACCTCCCAGGTGGTGTGCAGCAGCAGCCGCTGCTGCGGGTCCATGGCGAGGGCCTCGCGCGGGTTGATCCCGAAGAACGCGGCGTCGAAGCCGACGACGTCGTGCAGGAAGCCGCCGCTGCGGGTGTAGCTGGTGCCGACCCGCTCCGGGTCGCTGTCGAACAGGCCGTCGAGGTCCCAGCCCCGGTCGGTCGGCATCGGCGTGACCGCGTCCACCCCCTCGGCCAGCAGGCGCCACAGCTCCTGCGGCGACGACACCCCGCCCGGGAATCGGCAGGCCATGGAGACGATCGCGATCGGCTCGTCGGCCGCCGGCCGGGCAGAGGCCACGCCGCCGGTGACCGGGCCGCCGTCCGCGCCGATGACGATTTCGGTACGCAGGAAGCGGGCCAGTTCCGCAGCCGACGGGTGGTCGAAGACCACTGTCGACGGCAGGGTCAGGCCGGTGACCCGGCCCAGCCGGTCCCGCAGTTGCACGGCGGCGAGGGAGTCGAAGCCCAGCTCCCGGAACGCCCGGCCGGCTGGCACCTGGTCGGTGGTGGGGTGGCCGAGCACGGCCGCCGCCTCCGCGCGGACGAGGTCTACCAGCAGCGCCTCCTGGCCGGTCGCCGGCAGCGTGGCGAGCCGGTTGCGCAGCCCGTCGGTGGCGGCGGCGCTCTCCGGCCGCTGCGGCTCCTCGGCGACGGCGGGGGCGACCCGGTCGAAGAGGTGGCTCGGCCGTGCGGCGGTGAACGCCGTGACGAACCGGGACCAGTCGACGTCCACGATCACCGGGGCCGCCTCGGGGGCGTTCACCCAGCGGCCGAGCGCCGCGACGGCGGCGTCGGGCGCGAGCGGGTTGAACCCGCGGCGGCGCAGGCGGTCGGCGGTCTCCCCGGCGGCCATGCCGTCCTCCGCCCACGGGCCGTACGCCAGCGCGGTGGCGGGCAGGCCCTTCGCCCGGCGGGCTGCGACGAGGGTGTCGAGCAGGGCGTTACCGGCCGCGTAGCCGGCCTGCCCGCCGCCGCCCCAGACACCGGCGACCGAGGAGAAGACCACGAACGCGTCGAGGTCGCGACCCCGGCAGGCGGCGTCGAGGTGCAGGGCGCCGAGCACCTTGCCGGCCAGGGTGTCCGACAGCTCGCCGTCGGTCACCTCGTACGCCGGGGTGGTGCCGCCGGACGCCCCGGCGGTGTGCACGACGGCGGTCAGCGCCGGCAGCCCGGAGACCAGGGCGTCGACGGCGGCCCGGTCGGTGACGTCGCACGCCACCACCCGCACCGCACCCAACTCGGCCACCAGCTCCGCCGCACCCGGCGCCCCCGGACCCCGCCGCGAAGCCAGCACCACCTCACCGGCCCCGTTCGCCAGCAACCAGCGCGCCACATGCCGACCCAACCCACCCGTACCACCGGTCACCAGCACCGTCCCGGCAGGCCGCCAACCCACACCCACGGGCGGCACGGCCGACACCAGCCGCCGGCCGAAGAGGCCGCTGCGCCGGACGGCCACCTGGTCCAGGGTGCCGTCGGCGAGGACCGCGACGAGCCCGGCGCGGGCGCCGCGGTCGGCGCGGGCGGGCAGGTCCACCAGGCCGCCCCAGCGGTCCGGCTGTTCGAGGGCGACGACCCGGCCCAGGCCCCAGGCCAGGGCCGCCCAGACGTCGTCGACCCGTTCGCCGGCCGTGACGGGCATCGCGGTCCGACTGAGCGCCCACACCCGTCCGGCCAGGCCGGTGTCGGTGAGCGCCCGGACGAGGGTGAGCAGGGCGGCCGTGCCAGCGGGCAACGCCGGCGTGTGCGCCGGGGGCCGGTCCTGGCGGGGCAGGACGCAGAGCACCCCGGCCCAGCCGTCCCCGCTGATCCGTCGCAGCCGGTCGCCCAGGTCGGCGCGGTCGAGGGTGGACGACACGGTGAGCGTATCCACCCGGGCACCGGCCTGGGTGAGGGTCTTCGCCACGCCCGCGTCGGCGCCGCTGTCGACGGTGACGACCAGCCACCGCCCGGACAGCCTGGTCTTCGGGTTCGGCCGGACCGGCTCCCACCCGATCCGGTACGACCACCCGTCCAGCGCGGTGTCCCGGGACCGGTGCCGACGCCAGCGCGAGAGGACCGGCAGGGCCGGGCCGAGCGTGTCCAGGGCGTCGGGGTCGTCGCCGAGTTCGGCGGCGAGGGCGGCCAGGTCGCCACGCTCGACGGCGGTCCAGAACTCGACGTCGCCGCCGTCCGGGGCGGCCCGCTTCTCGGCCGCGCCCTCGGGCCAGTAGCGCTGGTGCTGGAAGGCGTACGTGGGCAGGTCCACCCGCCGCGCGCCGGTCTCGGCGAACCACTGCGTCCAGGTCACCGGCACGCCGTGCACGTGCAGCTCCGCCAGGGCGTGCAGCAGCGCGTGCGCCTCCGCCCGGTCCCGGCGCTGCACCGCCACGGCCAGCACGGCGTCGTCGCCGGGCAGCACGTCGCCGGCCATCGCGGTCAGCACACTCTGCGGACCGACCTCCAGGAACGTGTCCACACCGGCGGACTTAAGGGCGGTGATCCCGTCGGCGAAGCGGACAGCCTCCCGCACGTGCCGCACCCAGTACTCCGGGGTACGGAACTCGTCGCCAGCCAGCGCACCCGTCACGTTCGACACGACCGGCAACAGCGGCGCGGAGAACGTCAATCCGTCCAGAACCGTGCGGAACTCGGCCAGCATCGGCGCCATCAACGGGCTGTGGAACGCGTGACTCACCGCCAGCCGACGCGTACGCACGCCCCGCTCCCGCCAGTGCCGCTCCACCTCGTCGAGCGCGTCGACCGCACCCGACACCACCACGGCGGCGGGCCCGTTGACCGCAGCGACGCCCACCCGGTCGGTCAGCCCCGCGATCGACTCCACCACCGCAGCCTCGTCAGCGGCCACCGCCAGCATCCCGCCGCCGGTGGGTAGCGCCTGCATCAACCGACCCCGCGCCGCCACGAGCTGACACGCGTCCGCCAGGGACAGCACGCCCGCGACATGCGCCGCCGTCACCTCACCGATCGAGTGACCGGCCAGCATGTCGGGAACGACCCCGAACGACTCCACCAGGCGGAACAGCGCCACCTCGACCGCGAACAGACCCGCCTGCGTGAACACCGTCTGATCCAGCAGCGCCGCCTCGGCCGAACCCTCCGACGCGAACAACACCTCACGCAGCGGACGCGGCAGCAGCGGATCGAGGAGTCCGCACACCTCGCCCAGCGCGGCCGCGAACACCGGGAACAGGGCGGAAAGCTCCCGACCCATCCCGGCGCGCTGCGCACCCTGACCCGAGAACAGCAGCGCGAGCTGACCGCGTGCGGCGGTGGTGGTGCCGGTCACGACGGCCCCGGAGGGCTCGCCCGCGTCGAGGGCCCGGAGCGCGGCGAGTAGATCGCTCCGGTCGGCCACCACGGCGACGGCGCGGTGTTCCAGCGCGGGCCGGGTGGTGACGGAGGACCAGGCCACGTCCAGCGGACGCGGGGCCTCGTCGACGCTCAGCCAGCGCGCCCACCGGCCCGCCTGAGCGGCCAGGGCCGCGTCGGAGCGCGCGGACAGCAGCACCGGCACGACGGGTGGAACCTCGTGGGCGACGACCTCACCCTCGATCGTCTCGGCCGGCGGCTGCTCGACGATCACGTGCGCGTTGGTGCCGGAGATCCCGAACGACGACACCGCCGCCCGACGCGGCCGATCCACCGCCGGCCACGGCGTCGCCTCCGTCGCGAGGGCCACCGCCCCGGCCGTCCAGTCCACGTGCGGGGACGCCTCGTCCACGTACAGCGTCGCCGGGACGAGACCATGGCGCATCGCCAACACCATCTTGATCACACCAGCCACACCGGCCGCCGCCTGCGTGTGCCCGATGTTCGACTTCACCGACCCCAACAACAACGGCCGATCCTGCGGACGCTCCTGCCCGTACGTCGCCAGCAACGCCTGCGCCTCGATCGGATCACCCAGCGTCGTGCCCGTACCGTGCGCCTCCACCACGTCCACGTCCGCCGGGGACAGGCGCGCGTTCGCCAGCGCCTGCCGGATCACCCGCTGCTGCGACGGACCATTCGGCGCGGTCAGGCCGTTGGACGCGCCGTCCTGGTTCACGGCGGTGCCCCGCACCACGGCGTGGATGCGCCGACCCTCGCGCTGGGCGTCGGAGAGCCGCTGCACCAGCAGCACGCCGACGCCCTCGGACCAGCCGGTCCCGTCGGCCGACGCGGCGAACGACTTGCAGCGGCCGTCCTGCGACAGGCCGCGCTGCCGGGAGAACTCGATGAACGTGCCGGGCGTCGCCATCACCGTCACACCACCGGCCAACGCCAGATCACACTCGCCCGACCGCAACGCCTGCGCGGCGAGATGCAGCGCCACCAGCGACGACGAGCACGCCGTGTCCACGGTGACCGCCGGGCCTTCGAGGCCGAACGTGTACGCCACCCGACCGGACAGCACGCTGCCGGAGGTGCCGGTGCCGACGTAGCCCTCCACCTCGGTCGGCAGGTCCATGAGCCGGGAGGCGTAGTCGTGGTACATGACACCGGCGAACACACCCGTCCGGCTGCCCCGCAACCGCGACGGGTCCAGCCCCGCCGACTCGAACGACTCCCACGACGCCTCCAGCAGCAACCGCTGCTGCGGATCCATCGCCAGAGCCTCGCGCGGCGAGATCCCGAAGAAGCCCGCGTCGAACTCCGCCGCCCCGTACAGGAAACCACCATGGCGCGTGTACGACGTACCGCTGCGGTTCGGGTCCGGGTCGAACAGCGACTCCAGGTCCCAGCCGCGGTCCGCCGGGAACTCGGAGATCCCGTCGCCACCGCCGGCCAGCAGCTCCCACAGTTCGTCGGGGGATTCCACCCCGCCCGGGTAGCGGCAGGCCATGCCCACGATGGCGATCGGCTCGTCGGTGCCGACGACCGGGCCGGCGACCTGGCCGGCGGTCGACTGGCGCACCCCGGACAACTCCGACCACAGGTGGTCGGCGAGCGCGGCCGGGGTCGGGTAGTCGAAGACCAGCGTCGAGGCCAGCCGCAGCCCCGTGGCCGCGTTCAACCGGTTACGCAGGTCCACCGCCGTCAGCGAGTCGAAGCCCAACTCCCGGAACGCCCGGTCCGCCGGCACCGCCTCCGCACCACCGTGCCCCAACACCTGCGCGACCAGACCGCGCACCAGCACGTCGACCTGGGCGCGGCCCTCGTCCTCGGTGAGCCCGGCGAGCCGCTCGGCCCAGCCGCCACCGCCCTGTCCCGCCTGGCGGCGGGTGCTGCTCACGCCGATCAGGGTGCGCAGCACGGCCGGCACGGTGCCGCCGGAGGTCGCCGCCCGCAGCGCGGGCACGTCGATCACGGCCGGTACGAGGGCCGCCCGGTCGGCGCCCAGGGCGGCGTCGAACAGCTCCAGCCCGGTCTCGGCGCTCATCGGAGTCAGGCCAGCCCGCGCGGACCGCGCCCGGTCCGCCTCGTCGATGGACGCGGCCATGCCGGGGGTGTCCCACATGCCCCACGCCAGGCTGACCGCCGGCAACCCGAGCTGCCGCCGCCACACCGCCAACCCGTCCAGGAACGCGTTGCCCGCCGCATACGCCGACTGACCCGGCGAACCCAACACACCCGCCACCGACGAGAACACCACGAACAGATCCAGATCCAGCGACGCCGTCGCCTCGTGCAACAACCAACCCGCCGACACCTTCGGCGCCAGGACCGCCGCCAGCCGCTCCGCCGTCAGCCCCTCCACGACACCGTCGTCCAGGACACCGGCCGTGTGCACCACACCCGCCAGCCGACCCCCGGCACCGATCTCGGTCACCAGACCGAACACCTGATCCCGGTCCGTCACGTCACACGCGACAACCCGCACCGACGCGCCCAGCGCGGACAACCGCTCCGACAGCTCGCCCGCACCGGCGGCCTCCGGCCCGCGCCGCGACACCAGCACCAGCGAGCGCACGCCGTGCACCGACACCAGGTGCTCCGCCACCAGCGCACCGAGCGCACCCGTGCCACCGGTCACCAGCACCCCGCCGTCACCCAGGCTGGGCGTCTGCGCGGCCGTGATGCCGGCCCGGACCAGGCGCGGCGAGTACACCGCGCCCCCTCGGACGGCCAACTGGCCGCCGGTCGCGGCCGGTTCCCGCAGGACGCCGTCCAGCAGGGCCACCAGCGCGGCATCCGGGTCACCGTCGACGTCCGCGAGGACGATGCGGCCCGGGTGCTCCGACTGCGCCGACCGCAGCAGACCCCACACCGCCGCACCGGCCAGGTCGGTCACCCGGTCGCCGCCGCCGACCGACACCGCGCCCCGGGTCACGACCACGAGCCGCGAGTCCGCCAGGGCGTCCGCCGCGAGCCAGGACTGCACCGTCGCCAGCACGTCCGAGGTCACTGCACGGACCGACTCCGGCGTCGCCGCGCCGGGCGCGGGGAACACCGGCAGCAGCAGCGTACGGGGGACGGACTCCTCCCCCGCGACCGTCGCCACGTCGGCGTACGTGGGCATTCCTACCGGTGCCGGCAGCTCCAGGCCGCCGGTCACCAGCGCCCATCCCGAAAGCTCCCCGGCGGGTGCGGCCTCCACGGCCGGCCACCGCAGCTCGAACAGCGACCGCGAGGCCACGCCCGGCGCGGCCACGCCGGTCAGCTCTCGCAGGACGAGGGAGTCCATCGACACGACCGGCGCGCCCACCTCGTCGTACGCGGCCAGACGCAGCCCGGAGCCGTCGCGGGTCAGGCGCACCCGCAGCGTCCCCGCGCCTGCCGCGTGGACCTGCACGCCCTCGAAGGCGAAGGGCACGCGCGGCCCGCCCGTCTCCTCGCCACCGAGCAGCAGCCCGATCGGGTGCAGGGCGGCGTCCAGCAGCGCCGGGTGCACGCCGAATCCGGCGCTCTCCGTCGCGGCGGCCTCCGGCAGGGCCACCTCGGCGAACAGTTCGTCGCGGCCGACCCATGCACGCTGGAGCCCCTGGAAGACCGGCCCGTACGCCAGGCCGTGCTCCGCCAGCGTCGCGTACCACCCCGCGAGGTCCACCTCCGACGTCGCGGCGGGGGGCCAGGTGATCGTGTCGGGCTCGTCGGCGGTGGACGCCTCCAGCACACCCTCCGCGTGCCGGGTCCAGCCCGCCTCGGGATCGTCGTCGGGGCGGGAGTAGACGGCGACGGGACGCTGCGGCGACTCCGACGTGGACACCCGCACCTGAATGCGTATGCCCCCGGATTTCGGGAGCACCAGCGGGGCGGCCATGGTCAGCTCCCGCAGCCGGGAGAGGCCCACCTCGTCGCCGGCCCGTACGGCCAGCTCGACCAGGGCCGTGCCCGGCACCAGCGTCAGCCCGGAGACCGTGTGGTCGGCCAGCCACGGGTGCGTGGTCAGGGAGAGCCGGCCGGTCAGCACCGTCTCGTCGTCACCGGCCAGGTCCACTGTCGCGCCGAGCAGCGGGTGCCCGGTGCGGCCGAGTCCGGCCCCGGACACGTCGCCCGTACGCGCCCGGTTGGCGGCGGGCCAGTAGCGCTGGTGCTGGAAGGCGTACGTGGGCAGGTCGACCCGCCGCGCACCGGCGTCGGCGAACCACTGCGTCCAGGTCACCGGCACGCCGTGCACGTGCAGCTCCGCCAGGGCGTGCAGCAGCGCGTGCGCCTCCGCCCGGTCCCGGCGCTGCACCGCCACGGCCAGCACGGCGTCGTCGTCGGGCAGCACGTCGGCGGCCATCGCGGTCAGCACGCTCTGCGGCCCGACCTCCAGGAACGTGTCGATACCGCCAGCCCTCAGAGCGGTGATCCCGTCGGCGAAGCGCACGGCGTCGCGGACGTGCCGCACCCAGTAGTCGGCCGTGCGGATCTCGTCGCCGGCCAGCGCACCGGTCACGTTCGACACGACCGGCAACAGCGGCGCGGAGAACGTCAACCCCTCCAGAACCGTGCGGAACTCGTCGAGCATCGGCTCCATCAACGGGCTGTGGAACGCGTGGCTCACCGCCAGCCGACGCGTACGCACGCCCCGCTCCCGCCAGTGCCGCTCCACCTCGTCGAGCGCGTCGACCGCACCCGACACCACCACGGCGGCGGGCCCGTTGACCGCAGCGACGCCCACCCGGTCGGTCAGCCCCGCGATCGATTCGACCACTGCGGCCTCGTCGGCCGCCACGGCCAGCATGCCGCCGCCCGTGGACAGCGCCTGCATCAACCGGCCCCGCGCGGCCACGAGGACGCACGCGTCGGACAGGGACAACACCCCGGCCACGTACGCCGCCGTCACCTCACCGATCGAGTGACCGGCCAGCATGTCCGGCACGATCCCGAACGACTCCACGAGGCGGAACAGCGCCACCTCGACCGCGAACAACCCGGCCTGCGTGAACACCGTCTGGTCCAGCAGCGCCGCCTCGGCGGTGCCCGCCTCGGCGAACAGCACCTCACGCAGCGGACGCGGCAGCAGCGGATCGAGGTGTCCGCACACCTCGTCCAGCGCGGCGGCGAACACCGGGAACAGGGCGGAAAGCTCCCGACCCATCCCGGCGCGCTGCGCACCCTGGCCGGAGAAGAGCAGGGCGAGCTGGCCCCGCTGGCCGGTGGCGCCGAAGACGACCGTACCGGTGGGCTCGCCGTCGGCGAGGGCGGTCAGCGCCGCGACCAGGTCGTCCCGGTCGGCGGCGGTGACGACCGCCCGGTGCTCCAGCGCGGGCCGGGTGGTGACGGAGGACCAGGCCACGTCCAGCGGACGCGAGGCCTCATCGACGCTCAGCCAGCGCGCCCACCGGCCCGCCTGAGCGGCCAGGGCCGCGTCGGAGCGCGCGGACAGCAGCACCGGCACCACCGGCGGCACCTCGCGGGCGACGACCTCACCCTCGATCGTCTCGGCCGGCGGCTGCTCGACGATCACGTGCGCGTTGGTGCCGGAGATCCCGAACGACGACACCGCCGCCCGACGCGGCCGATCCACCGCCGGCCACGGCGTCGCCTCCGTCGCGAGGGCCACCGCCCCGGCCGTCCAGTCCACGTGCGGGGACGCCTCGTCCACGTGCAGCGTCGCCGGGACGAGACCATGGCGCATCGCCAACACCATCTTGATCACACCAGCCACACCGGCCGCCGCCTGCGTGTGCCCGATGTTCGACTTCACCGACCCCAACAACAACGGCCGATCCTGCGGACGCTCCTGCCCGTACGTCGCCAACAACGCCTGCGCCTCGATCGGATCACCCAGCGTCGTGCCCGTACCGTGCGCCTCCACCACGTCCACATCCGACGGCGACAGACGCGCATTCGCCAGCGCCTGCCGGATCACCCGCTGCTGCGACGGACCATTCGGCGCGGTCAGCCCGTTCGACGCACCGTCCTGGTTCACGGCCGTGCCCCGTACCACCGCCAGCACGCGGTGCCCGTTGCGCCGCGCGTCCGACAGCCGCTCCACGAGCAGCACGCCCACACCCTCGGACCAGCCCGTACCGTCGGCCGACGCCGCGAACGACTTACACCGGCCGTCCTGCGACAGACCCCGCTGCCGCGAGAACTCGATGAACGTGCCGGGCGTCGCCATCACCGTCACACCACCGGCCAACGCCAGATCACACTCGCCCGACCGCAACGCCTGCGCGGCGAGATGCAGCGCCACCAGCGACGACGAGCACGCCGTGTCCACGGTGACCGCCGGGCCTTCGAGGCCGAACGTGTACGCCACCCGACCGGAGAGCACACTGCCCGACGTGCCCGTGCCGACGAAGCCCTCGGCGTCCGGCGGCAGGTCCATCAGGCGGGAGGCGTAGTCGTGGTACATGACACCGGCGAACACACCCGTCCGGCTGCCCCGCAACCGCGACGGGTCCAGCCCCGCCGACTCGAACGACTCCCACGACGCCTCCAGCAGCAACCGCTGCTGCGGATCCATCGCCAGAGCCTCGCGCGGCGAGATCCCGAAGAAGCCCGCGTCGAACTCCGCCGCCCCGTACAGGAAACCACCATGGCGCGTGTACGACGTACCGCTGTGCTCCGGGTCCGGGTCGAACAGGCTCTCCAGGTCCCAGCCGCGATCGGTGGGGAACTCCGAGATCCCGTCGCCGCCGCCGGCCAGCAACGCCCACAGTTGGTCCGGGCTCTCGACGCCACCCGGGTAGCGGCAGGCCATGCCGACGATCGCGATCGGCTCGTCGGTGCCGGCGGTGAGCACCGCCGTCTGGCGGGCGGTGATCTGCCCGGAGACCTGCTCGTGCAGGTGGTCGACGAGCGCGGCCGGGGTCGGGTAGTCGAAGACCAGCGTCGAGGCCAGCCGCAGCCCCGTGGCCGCGTTCAACCGGTTACGCAGGTCCACCGCCGTCAGCGAGTCGAAGCCCAACTCCCGGAACGCCCGGTCCGCCGGCACCGCCTCCGCACCACCGTGCCCCAACACCTGCGCGACCAGGCCCCGCACCAGCACGTCGATCTGGGCGCGCGCCTCGTCGGGCGCGAGGCCCGCGAGCTGGTTGGCCCAGTCGCCGCTTCGTGCGGCCCGTCGCCGGGCCGCCGTCGATCCGATCAGCGTACGCAGGACCGCTGGCGCCGGGCCGGCGCCGAGCGCTGCCCGCATCGCCGGTACGTCGATCACGGCCGGCACCAACGCCGGCCGCCCCGCCACCAGGGCGGCGTCGAACAGCTCCAGCCCGATCTCGGCGCTCATCGGCGTCAGGCCAGCCCGCGCCGAACGCGCCCGGTCCGCCTCGCCGATCGACGCGGCCATACCGTCCGTGTCCCACATCCCCCACGCCAGGCTCACCGCCGGCAACCCGAGCTGCCGCCGGTACACCGCCAACCCGTCCAGGAACGCGTTACCCGCCGCGTACGCCGACTGACCCGGCGAACCCAGCACACCCGCCACCGACGAGAACACCACGAACAGATCCAGACCCAGACCCGCCGTCGCCTCGTGCAACAACCAACCCGCCGACACCTTCGGCGCCAACACCCTTGCCAGACGCTCCTCGGTGACCCGCTCGACCACCCCGTCATCCAGCACACCGGCGGTGTGCACCACACCCGCCAACCGACCCCCGGCGGAAACCTCAGCCACCAGCCCGAAGACCTGATCCCGGTCCGTCACGTCACACGCGACAACCCGCACCGACGCACCCAGCGCCGACAACCGCTCCGACAACTCACCCGCACCCACAGCCTCCGGACCACGACGCGACACCAACACCAGCGACCGCACACCATGCGCCGACACCAGATGCTCCGCCACCAACGCACCCAACGCACCCGTACCACCGGTCACCAACACCGCACCATCACCCACAACCGGCGTCTCCACCGACGCCGGCACCACCGCACGAACCAGACGCGGCACGAACACCCCACCCGCACGCACCGCGACCTGACCGCCGAAGGCCACCGGCTCGTCGGCCACCGTGGCCAGCACACCCAACAGCCCGGCGTCCACGTCGCCGTCGACGTCCGCCAGCACGATGCGACCCGGGTGCTCCGACTGCGCAGAACGCAGCAGACCCCACACCGCCGCACCGCCCAGGTCGGACACCCGGTCGTCCGCAGCCACCGACACCGCGCCCCGCGTCACCACCACCAGCCGCGACTCCGCCAGCGCATCCGCCGCCAGCCAGGACCGCACGGTCGCCAGCACGGCCGTGGTCGCCGCACGCACCGCGTCGGGGTCGTTGTCGGCGGCGGCGTCCGGCGCGCCTGCGTGGTCGGGACGGTGCGCGCTGCCGGCAGGCACCAGCAGCAGCCGCGGCGCCGCACCCGCCGATCCGGCGAACGCCGCGACGTCGCCGTGCGCCAGCAGCTCAGCGAGGGCCGACAGGTCGGCGGTTGCCGGCTCGCCCACCAGCGCCCACCCGGCGACGTCCCCGGTCGGCGTGACCTCCTGGGCCTGCCAGGTGACCTCGAACAGCGACCGGGCCGCCGCGCCCGCCGCGGTCACGCCGGCCAGCTCGCGCAGGGCGAGGGAGTCGACCGAGACCACGGCCGCGCCCGACTCGTCGCACGCGACCAGCCGCACCGCCGAACCCGTACGTGTCAGCCGCACCCGCAGCACCCGCGCACCCGAGGCGTGCACCTGCACACCCTCGAACGCGAACGGCACCCGCGCCCCGCCCGACCCCTCCGTGCCAGGCAGCAGCCCGATCGGGTGCAGGGCCGCGTCCAGCAGGGCCGGGTGCACCCCGAAGCCCGCCGCGTCGCCCGCCACCTCGTCCGGCAACGCCACCTCGGCGTACACGTCGTCGCCGGTGGTCCACACCCGGCGCAGTCCCTGGAACACCGGCCCGTATGTCAGGCCGTGCTCCGCAAGCGTCGGGTACCAGCCCGTCACGTCCAGCTCGGACCCGCCGGCCGGGGGCCACTCCCCCACGCTCGGCTCGTCGGCCGTCGCCGGCTCCAGCACGCCCTCCGCGTGGTGGACCCAGTCGGCCTCCGGGTCGCCCTCGGCCTGCGAGTGCACCGCCACGACCCGGGTGCCGGTCTCGTCGGCCGCGCCGACGCGTACCTGCACCCGCACCGCACCCGCCTGCGGCAGCAGCAGCGGCGCAGCCACGGTCAACTCCCGCACCCGCGACGCACCCACCTCGTCACCCGCCCGCACCGCCAACTCCACCAGGGCGGTGCCGGGCACGATCACCGTGCCGGAGACGACGTGGTCGGCGAGCCACGCGTGGGTGGCGAGGGAGAGCCGGCCGGTCAGCACGACCATGTCGGCGCCGGCGACGGTGACCGCCGCGCCGAGCAGCGGGTGCCCGGCGACGCCGAGGCCCACGCCGGAGACGTCGGCGGTACGCGCCTGGCCCGCGCCGAGCCAGTACCGCTGGTGCTGGAAGGCGTACGTGGGCAGGTCGACCCGGCGCGCGCCGCTGTCGGTGAACCACTGCGTCCAGCTCACCGGTACACCGTGCACGTGCAGTTCGGCGAGCGCGTGCAGCAGCGCCTGCGGGGCGGGACGGTCCCGACGCTGGACGGCCACCGCCAGCGCGTCGTCGGCGAGCAGGTCGGCGTTCATGGCGGTCAGGACGCTCTGCGGGCCGATCTCCAGGAATGTGCCAACCCCGGTGGCCCGCAGGGCGGCGATGCCGTCGGCGTAGCGCACGGCCTCCCGCACGTGCCGCACCCAGTACTCGGCGCGGGTGATCTCCTGCGGGTCGGCGAGCGCCCCGGTCAGGTTCGACACCACCGGCAGCAGCGGCGCCCGGAACGCCAGCCCCGCCAGGACGGCGCGGAACTCATCGAGCATGGGCACCATCAGCGGACTGTGGAACGCATGGCTGACGGTGAGCCGGCGGGTACGCACACCCCGCTCCCGCCAGGCCTGCTCCACCTCCGCCAGGGCCTCGACGGCACCCGACACCACCACGGCGGTAGGCCCGTTGACCGCCGCGATACCGACCCGATCGGTCAGCCCGGCGATCGACTCCACCACGGCCGCCTCGTCAGCGGCCACAGCCAGCATCCCGCCACCGGTGGGTAGCGCCTGCATCAACCGGCCCCGCGCCGCCACGAGGGCGCACGCGTCGGCCAGGGACAGCACCCCGGCCACGTACGCCGCCGTCACCTCACCGATCGAGTGACCGGCCACCACGTCGGGAACGACTCCGAACGACTCCACGAGGCGGAACAACGCCACCTCGACCGCGAACAGACCGGCCTGCGTGAAGACGGTCTGGTCCAGCAACCCCGACTCGGCGGAACCCTCCGACGCGAACAGCACCTCCCGCAGCGGGCGCGGCAGCAACGGATCGAGCTGCCCACACACCTCGTCCAACGCGGCGGCGAACACCGGGAACAGGGCGGACAACTCCCGGCCCATCCCCGCGCGCTGCGCACCCTGACCCGAGAACAGCACGGCCAGCTGCGTACGCGTCGTGCCGGCCCCCGCCGCCACGGCGGCGGCCGGCTCACCGGCGGCGAGCGCCCGCAGCCCGGCCAGCAGTTCGTCCCGGCCCGTCGCGGTGACCACCGCACGGTGCTCCAGCACGGCCCGGCTGACTGTCGACGACCAGCCGACGTCGGCGGGGCGCAGTTTCTCGTCGTCGGCGATCCAGCGGGCCCAGCGGTCGGCCTGCGCCGCGACGGCGGCCTCGGAGCGGGCCGAGAGCAGCACGGGGGTCGGCAGCGACCCGGCGGCGGGCGTCGGCGCGTGCTCGCCCCGGGTGGGCTCCGCTTCGGCGGGGGGCTGCTCGATGATCACGTGCGCGTTGGTGCCGCTGACGCCGAACGACGAGATCGCGGCGCGACGGGGCCGACCCGCCGCGGGCCAGTCGCGGGCCTCGGTGAGCAGGGAGACCGCCCCGGCGCTCCACTCGATGTGCGGGGACGGCTCGTCGACGTGCAGCGTCGACGGCAGCACCCCGTGCCGCATCGCCATGATCATCTTGATGATGCCGGCCGCCCCGGCGGCGGCCTGGGTGTGGCCGATGTTCGACTTGATCGAGCCCAGCCAGAGCGGCCGGTCGGCGGGCCGGTCCTGCCCGTACGTCGCCAGCAACGCCTGCGCCTCGATCGGGTCGCCCAGGGTCGTGCCGGTGCCGTGTGCCTCGACGGCGTCCACATCGGCCGTGGTCAGCCGCGCGTTCGCGAGGGCCTGCCGGATGACCCGCTGCTGCGACGGGCCGTTGGGGGCCGTCAGCCCGTTCGACGCGCCGTCCTGGTTGACGGCGCTGCCGCGTACCACCGCCAGGATCCGCCGGCCGTCACGCTGCGCGTCCGACAGGCGCTGCACCAGCAGCACACCGACGCCCTCGGACCAGCCCGTGCCGTCGGCCGACGCCGCGAACGACTTGCAGCGACCGTCCTGCGACAGGCCCCGCTGCCGGGAGAACTCGATGAACGTCCCCGGCGTCGCCATGACGGTCACGCCACCGGCCAGGGCGAGATCGCACTCGCCGCCGCGCAGCGCCTGCACCGCGAGGTGCAGCGCGACCAGCGACGACGAGCACGCCGTGTCGACAGTGACCGCCGGGCCTTCGAGGCCGAAGGTGTACGCGACCCGGCCGGACAGCACGCTGCCGGAGGTGCCGGTGCCGAGGTAGCCGCCCACGCCCTCGGGCAGGTCCTGCACGCCGGAGGCGTAGTCGTGGTACATGAGCCCGGCGAAGACGCCGGTCCGGCTGCCGCGTAGCCGCGACGGGTCGAGGCCGGCCGACTCGAACGTCTCCCAGGACGCCTCCAGCAGCAGTCGCTGCTGCGGGTCCATGGCGATCGCCTCGCGCGGCGAGATGCCGAAGAAGTCCGGGTCGAACTCGGCGGCCCCGTACAGGAAGCCACCGTGGCGGGTGTACGACGTCCCGGGGTTGTCCGGGTCGGGGTGGAAGAGCCGGTCGAGGTCCCAGCCGCGGTCGGTGGGGAACTCGCCGATGCCGTCGGCGCCGGCGGCGACCAGGTCCCACAGCTGCTGCGGGTTCGTCACGCCGCCCGGGTAGCGGCAGGCCATGCCCACGATGGCGATCGGCTCGTCGACGTTCGTCGCCCGCACGGCCCGCTGCTGCTCGGCGACCTGGCCGGACAACTGCTCGTACAGGTGCTCCGACAGGGCGGCGGGGGTCGGGTAGTCGAAGACGAGCGTCGACGTGAGCCGCAGTCCGCTCGCGCTGTTGATCCGGTTGCGCAGCTCGACGGCGGTCAGCGAGTCGAAGCCCAGTTCCCGGAACGCCCGGTCCGCCGGCACCGCCTCGGCGCCGCCGTGGCCGAGCACCTGCGCGATCATCCCGCGCACCAGCAGGGCCACCTGCGTACGAGCCTCCTGCGGGTCGAGGCCGGCCAGCCGGTCGGCCCACGTGCCGGTGCCGGAGCGGCGACGCTTCGCGGCCGGTCCCACCAGGCCCCGCAGCATCAACGGCACCCGGCCGGCCGCGGTCCGTGCCCGCATGGCGGGCAGGTCGACCACGGCCGGCACCAGCGCCGCGCCGCCGTGGGTCAGGGCGGCGTCCCACAGCCCGAGCCCGACCGGGGCGGTCATCGGGACCAGACCGGCCCGGGTCACCCGCGCCCGGTCGGTGTCGTTGATCGACGCGGCCATGCCGTCGGTGTCCCACATGCCCCACGCGAGGCTGACGGCGGGCAGCCCGCGCTGCGCCCGCAGCACGGCGAGGGCGTCCAGGAAGGCGTTGCCGGCCGCGTACGCGGCCTGGCCGGGAGAGCCGAGCACCCCGGCGACGGAGGAGAAGAGCACGAACAGGTCGAGGTCCAGCTCGGCGGTCGCCTCGTGCAGCCACCAGCCCGCCGTGACCTTCGGGGCCAGCACGTCCGCCAGCCGGTCGGCGGTGATCCCGCTGACGATGCCGTCGTCGAGGACGCCGGCGGTGTGGACCACCCCGGCCAGGCGGTCGTCGGCGGTGATGGACCGGACCAGCTCGCCGACGCGCTCGCGGTCGGTCACGTCCGTGGCGACCACGCGGGCGGTCGCGCCCAGCGCGGCCAGCCCCCGCACCAGCTCGTCGGCTCCGGGGGCCGCCGGGCCCTGCCGGGACGCCAGCACCAGCGAACGCACGCCGTAGGCGGTGACGAGGTGTTCGGACACCAGGGCGCCCAGCGATCCGGTGCCGCCGGTGACGAGGACGGTTCCCCCGTCGAGGGTCGCCGGGGTCCGCGCGGCGCCCGTGGCGCGGACCAGCCGCGGCAGGTACGCCGTGCCCGACCGCACCGCGACCTGTCCGCCGAGGGTGGGGTCGTCGGCGGCTGCGGCGAGCAGGGCCAGCAGGTCGGCGTCCAGGTCGGCGCCGGGTTCCAGGTCGGCCAGCACGAGCCGGCCGGGGTGCTCCGACTGGGCCGAGCGCAGCAGGCCCCAGACCGCCGCCCCCGCCAGGTCGCTGACGCGGTCGTCGGCGCCGGTGGCCACGGCGCCGCGCGTCACGACGACCAGCCGCGAGTCCGCCAGCGGCTCGGCCGCCAGCCACGCCTGCACCGCGCCGAGGACGTCCGTCGTGACGGAGCGCACCGCGTCGGGCACGTCCGTCCCGGGGGTCGCCGGGGTGACGGGCAGCAGCAGCGCCGCCGGGGCGGTGCCGTCCGTCGCCGCCGTGGTCAGAGCGGCGACGTCGGCGTACGCCGGGAGCTGCGGCGCGCCGTCGAGCGGGCGGTCACCGAGCACTGCCCAGCCGTACGCGCCGTCGGGCGCGGCGATCTGCTCGGGCTGCCAGGAGATCTCGAACAGGGATCGGTACGCCTCGTCCGGCGCGGCCGCCAGGCCGGTCATCTCGCGCAGCGTCAGCGAGTCCACCGACACCACGGGCACGCCCGTCTCGTCGGCGGCGACCAGCCGCACCGAGTTGCCGGAGGCGGTGAGGCGGACCCGGAGCGTCCGGGCGCCGACGGCGTGGACCTGCACACCCTCGAACGCGAACGGCACCCGGGGCCCGCCGCCCGGCTCGTCGGCGGGCAGCAGCCCGACGGGGTGCAGGGCGGCGTCCAGCAACGCCGGGTGCACCCCGAAGCCCGCCGGGTCACCGGTGACCTCGTCGGGGAGGGCGACCTCGGCGAACACCTCGCCGTCGGCGGTCCACGCCCGGCACAGGCCCCGGAAGACCGGCCCGTACGCGAGCCCGTGCTCGGCGACCGTCGCGTACCAGCTGGTGACGTCCACCTCGGACGCGCCGGGTGGCGGCCAGGCGCCCAGGGTGGGCTCGTCGGCAGTGGGGGCGCCGACGAGGCCGTCGGCGTGCCGGGTCCAGCCCGACTCGGAGTCGTCCTCGGGCTGGGAGTGCACGGTCACCGAGCGACTGCCGGTCCCGTCGACGGGACCGACCCGGACCTGAACCCGTACCCCGCCGCCGGTGGCGGGCAGCACGAGCGGGGCGAGCACTGTCAGCTCGCGGACGCGGGACGCGCCGACCTCGTCGCCCGCCCGGACGACGAGGTCCACCAGCGCGGTGCCCGGCACCACCACGGCGCCGGAGACCACGTGGTCGGCGAGCCACGGGTGCGTCGACACCGACAGCCGGCCGGTCAGCACCACCATGTCCTCGCCGGCGACCGACACCGCCGCGCCGAGCAGCGGGTGCCGCGCCACGCCGAGCCCGGCCCCGGAGACGTCGGCGGACTGGCCGGCGGGCGGCAGCCAGTACCGCTCCCGCTGGAAGGCGTACGTGGGCAGGTCCACCCGCCGCGCGCCGGTCTCGGCGAACCACTGCGTCCAGGTCACCGGCACGCCGTGCACGTGCAACCCCGCCAGGGCGTGCAGCAACGCCTGCACCTCCGGCCGGTCCCGGCGCTGCACCGCGACGGCCAGCACGGCGTCGTCGTCGGGCAGCACGTCGCCGGCCATCGCGGTCAGCACGCTCTGCGGCCCGACCTCCAGGAACGTGTCCACCCCGCCAGCCCGCAGAGCGGTGATCCCGTCGGCGAACCGCACGGCCTCGCGCACATGCCGCACCCAGTAGTCGGCCGTGCGGATCTCGTCGCCGGCCAGGGCCCCGGTCACGTTCGACACGACCGGCAACAACGGCGCGGCGAACTCCAACCCGTCGAGAACGGCCCGGAAATCGGCCAGCATCGGCTCCATCAACGGGCTGTGGAACGCGTGACTCACCGTCAGGCGACGCGTACGCACGCCCCGCTCGTGCCAGTGCCGCTCCACCTCGTCGAGCGCGTCGACCGCACCCGACACCACCACGGCGGCGGGCCCGTTGACCGCAGCGACGCCCACCCGGTCGGTCAGCCCCGCGATCGATTCGACCACCGCCGCCTCGTCGGCCGCCACGGCCAGCATGCCGCCGCCCGTGGACAGCGCCTGCATCAACCGGCCCCGCGCCGCCACGAGGACGCACGCGTCGGACAGGGACAACACACCCGCCACATGCGCCGCCGTCACCTCACCGATCGAGTGACCGGCCAGCATGTCCGGCACGATCCCGAACGACTCCACCAGGCGGAACAACGCCACCTCGACCGCGAACAACCCGGCCTGCGTGAACACCGTCTGATCCAGCAACCCCGCCTCAGCACTACCCGCCTCAGCGAACAGCACCTCCCGCAACGGACGCGGCAACAACGGATCCAGGTGCCCGCACACCTCGTCCAACGCGGCGGCGAACACCGGGAAGACCCCGTACAACTCGCGGCCCATCCCCGCACGCTGCGCACCCTGACCCGAGAACAGCAACGCCAACTGGCCGCGCTGGCCGCCGGGGCCGGTGAGCACGCCGGCTGAGACCTCGCCCGCCGACACGGCTTCGAGGCCCGCCAGCAGTTCGTCCCGGCCCGCCCCGGACACGACGGCCCGGTGCTCCAGTACGGAGCGCGACGCCACCGAGGACCACGCCACGTCGAGCGGGCGCGGGGCCCCGGTGCCGCCGATCCACTGCGCCCAGCGGCCGGCCTGCGCCGACAGCCCGGCCGCGTCGCGGGCCGACAGCAGCAGCGGCAGCACCGTCGGCACCCGGGCCGGCTCGTCACCGGTGACCGGCTCGTCGCCGTCGGCCGGCTCGTCCGCGTCGGTCGGCGCGGGCGGCTGCTCCAGGATCAGGTGCACGTTCGTACCGCTGATGCCGAACGACGACACGGCGGCCCGGCGAGGCCGGTCCACCGCCGGCCAGGGGCGCGCCTCGGTGAGCAGGGAGACCGCGCCCGCGGACCAGTCCACGTGGGGGGTCGGCTCGTCGAGGTGCAGGGTCCGTGGGAGCAGGCCGTACCGCATCGCCTGCACCATTTTGATCATGCCGGCGACGCCGGCGGCGGCCTGGCTGTGGCCGATGTTCGACTTGATCGAGCCGAGAAGCAGCGGCCGGTCGGCGGGGCGGCCCTGACCGTACGTGGCCAGCAGGGCCTGCGCCTCGATCGGGTCGCCGAGGACGGTGCCGGTGCCGTGCGCCTCGACGGCGTCCACGTCGGCCGTGGTCAGCCGGGCGTTCGCGAGAGCCTGCCGGATCACCCGCTGCTGGGCCGGCCCGTTGGGGGCGGTGAGACCGTTGGACGCGCCGTCCTGGTTGACGGCACTGCCGGCGAGCACGGCGAGCACCTGGCGGCCCTGCCGCCGGGCGTCGGAGAGGCGCTGGACCAGCAGCACGCCGACGCCCTCCGACCAGCCCGTGCCGTCGGCGGCGGCGGCGAAGGACTTGCAGCGCCCGTCCGGGGCGAGGCCGCCCTGGCGGGAGAACTCGACGAAGGCGCCGGGCGTCACCATGACGGTGACGCCGCCTGCCAGGGCCATGTCGCACTCGCCGCCGCGCAGCGCCTGGGCGGCCAGGTGCACCGCCACCAGCGAGGACGAGCAGGCGGTGTCGACCGTCACCGCCGGGCCCTCCAGCCCGAAGGTGTACGACACCCGGCCCGAGATGACGCTGTGCGCGCCGCCGGTGAGCTGGTAGCCGGCCAGCTCGGCCGGGGTGTCGGTGGTGCCGTAGCCCGACGGGGAGGCGCCCACGAAGACGCCGGTACGGCTGCCGCGCAGCTCCTCCGGGTCGATGCCGGCCTGCTCCATGGCCTCCCAGGACGCCTCCAGCAGCAGCCGCTGCTGCGGGTCCATGGCGACGGCCTCGCGCGGCGAGATGCCGAAGAAGCCCGGGTCGAAGGTGGTGGCGCCGTCGACGAAACCGCCCTCGCGGGTGTGTGAGACGGGTTGCCCGTCGGCGTCGACGGCCAGCAGCCGGCCCATGTCCCAGTGGCGGTCGTCGGGGAAGCCGCTGATGCCGTCGCGCCCGGTGGCGACCAGCTCCCACAGGTCGTCCGGGTTGGCCACGCCGCCCGGGTAGCGGCAGCTCATGCCGACGATGACGATCGGGTCGTCGTCGACCGGCCCGGCGGGGCCCCAGGCGGTGACGGTCTCGACCTCGTGCAGGCGCAGCGTCGCCGACAGGTGGTCGGCGAGGGCGGCCGGGTTCGGGTAGTCGAAGACCAGGGTGGTGGGCAGGGTGAGACCGGTGGCGGTGCCGAGCCGGTTGCGCAGCTCGACGGCGGTCAGCGAGTCGAAGCCGAGTTCCTTGAACGCCCGGTTGGCCTTGACCAGTTCGGTGCCGGAGTGGCCGAGCACGGCGGCGGTGTGCGTGCGTACGAGCTCGGTCAGGTGGCGGTCCTGCTCGGCGCGGGGCAGCGTCAGCAGGTGCTGCCGCAGCCCGCCGCCGACGGTGCCCTCCGGTTCCGCGTCGACCACGCGCAGGGCGTCGCGCGCCTCGGCGATGTCGTCGAGCAGGGGGCGGGCGCGGGCGGCGGCGAACGCCGGGGTGAACAGGGCCCAGTCGACGTCCGCCACGGTCAGCGCCGGCCCGGCCCGGCCGACGGCGCTGCGCAGCGCGTACACGGCCTGGGCCGGCGACATGGGGCTGAGGCCACGGCGGGCCAGCAGTTCCTGCCCCTCGCCGCTGGCCATGCCGCCGTCGGCCCAGGGGCCCCACGCCACGGCGGTGGCGGTCAGGCCGCGGGCGCGGCGCCGCTCGGCGAGGGCGTCGAGGAAGGCGTTGCCGGCGGCGTACGCGGCCTGGCCGCCGCTGCCCCAGATGCCGGCGATCGAGGAGAACAGCACGAACGCGTCGAGCGGTCGGTCGCCCAGCAGCTCGTCCAGGTGCACGGCGCCGGCGATCTTGCCGTCGAGCACCCCGGCCAGGCCCGCGAGGTCGGTGTCGACGAGCATGTTCAGCTGGCCCACCCCGGCGGCGTGCACCACCGCGGTCAGGGGCGCCGGGTCGGCGTCGACGTCGCGCAGCAGCGCCTCGACACGGGCGCGGTCGGCCATGTCGGCGGCTACCAGGCTCACCCGGGCGCCGAGCGCGGTCAGTTCGTCGCGCAGCTCGGCCGCCCCGGGGGCGTGCTCGCCGCGGCGGCTGGTCAGCACGAGGTGCTCGGCGCCGTTGGCCGCCGCCCAACGGGCCACGTGCGCGCCGAGCGCCCCGGTGCCGCCGGTGACGAGGACGGTGCCGGACGGCTGCCAGCGGTCGACGGTGCCGACGGCCGCCGGCGTGGCGCGCACCAGGCGCCGCACGAAGACACCGGAGGGCCGCACGGCCACCTGGTCCTCGTGGCCGCCCCCGGTCAGGACGCCCACCGCGTGGTCCCAGTCGCCGCGCCCGGGCGCGTCCGGCAGGTCGACCAGGCCGCCCCAGAGCTGCGGGTGTTCCAGCCCGGCGACCCGGGCCAGGCCCCACAGCCCGCCCTGGGCGACGCTGCGCACCGGGTCGGTGTCGCCGGTGCCGACCGCGCCCCGCGTGAGCATCCACAGTGGTGCCGCGACGTCGGCGGCGTGCAGGGCCTGCACCAGCGTCATCGTGGCGGCCGTGCCGAGCGGCACCGCCGGCCGGCCGGGGTGGGGTCGCTCCAGCAGGCCCAGCAGGGAGACGATCCCGGTGAACGGGGTGTCCCCCACGGCGCCGGCCAGCCGCGACGTCACCTGGTGGCGCTCGGCGAGCGGGTCCACCGCCAGCCGGGACACCTCGCCGCCGGCGGCGCTCAGCGCCCCCGCGAGCGCCCCGGCCCACTCGGTCGTGGCGGCGTCGTCGGCAGGCTCCACGAGCAGCCAGCGTCCCGGCGGGGTGAGCGGTGCGGGGACGGTGGTCCGCTTCCACACCACCCGGTACGACCAGCCGTCGACGACGGCGTCCCGCAGCCGCGCCTTGCGCCAGGACGACAGGACCGGCAGGGCCGGGGCCAGGACGCCCGCCCCGTCGGCGCCGAACTGCGCGGCGAGGGCCGCCACGTCGGAGCGCTCGACGGCCGACCAGAACTCGACGTCCACCACGTCCGGGCTGACCGGGCCGGTGGCCGAGGCCGGCATCTGCTCGGGCCAGTAGCGCTGCCGCTGGAACGCGTACGTGGGCGGGGCGACCGGGGTCGCTCCGGTGCCGGCGTAGAGGGCCGCCCAGTCGACGGGTGTTCCGTTGACGTGCAGTTCGGACAGGGCGGCGAGCAGGGCCCGCGACTCGGGGCGGTCGGCGCGCAGGGCGGGTACGGCGACGACCGGGGTGTCGTCGTCGGCGTCCGCCGGCTCCCGCCCGCTCAGTACGTCCCGGGCCATGGCGGTCAGGACGCTGCGCGGGCCGATCTCCAGGAACGTGTCCACCCCGGCGGCGCGCAGCGCGGCGACCCCGTCGGCGAAACGCACAGCCTCCCGCACGTGCCGCACCCAGTAGTCGGGACTACGGATCTCGTCGACGCCAGCCAGTGCACCGGTCACGTTCGACACGACCGGCAACGCCGGCGCCTCGAACGTCAGCCCGTCCAGGACCACCCGGAACTCATCCAGCATCGGCTCCATCAACGGACTGTGGAACGCATGACTCACCGACAACCGGCGCGTACGCACACCCCGCCCACGCCAGACCCGCTCCACCTCGTCGAGCGCCTCCACCGCACCGGAGACCACCACCGACGTCGGCCCGTTGACAGCCGCGACCCCCACACCGGTCAAGCCGTCCAGCGTCGCCAGCACATCGGCCTCAGCCGCCGCAACGGCCGACATCCCACCACCGGCCGGCAACGCCTGCATCAACCGGCCCCGCGCCGCCACCAACACACACGCATCCGCCAGCGACAACACCCCCGCCACATGCGCGGCCGTGACCTCGCCGATCGAATGACCGCCGACCAGGTCGGGGGCGACGCCGAACGACTCCACCAGGCGGAACAACGCCACCTCGACCGCGAACAGACCGGCCTGCGTGAACACCGTCCGGTCCAGCAACTCCGCCTCGGCCGTACCCGGCTCGGCGAAGAGCACCTCCTTGAGCGGGCGCGGCAGCAGCGCGTCGAGCTGTGCGCACACCTCGTCCAGCGCGGCAGCGAACACCGGGAACTCGGCGTACAACTCCCGGCCCATCCCGGCACGCTGCGCACCCTGACCCGAGAACAGCACCGCGAGCGAACCCCGGCCGACCGCCTGCCCGACGAACAACGCGCCGGACGGCCGTCCGGCGCCCAAGGCACGCAGCCCGGCCAGCAACTCCTCGCGGCCGGTAGCGCAGACCACGGCCCGCTGCTCCAGCGCGGAGCGCGACACGACCGACGACCAGCCGACGTCCACGGTGCGGAGGGCCTCGTCGTCCTCCAGCCACCGGGCCCAGCGACCCGCCTGCGCGCTGAGCGCTGCTTCGGAGCGGGCGGAGAGCAGCACGGGCACCACCGGCAGGGCGACGGTGGGGGCCGACCCGGTCTCGGCGGGGTCGGCGGCGTCCGGGGCGGGCGGCTCCTCGATGATCGTGTGCGCGTTCGTGCCGGAGATGCCGAACGACGACACAGCCGCCCGCCGGGGACGGTCGGTCGCCGGCCACGGCGTCGCCTCGGTCACCAGCGACACCTCGCCGGCCGACCAGTCCACCTTCGGCGTCGGCTCGTCGACGTGCAGGGTGGACGGCACGAGCCCGTGCCGCATCGCCATCACCATCTTGATCACACCGGCCACGCCGGCGGCGGACTGGCTGTGGCCGATGTTCGACTTGATCGAGCCGAGAAGCAGCGGCCGGTCGGCGGGGCGGCCCTGACCGTACGTGGCCAGCAGGGCCTGCGCCTCGATCGGGTCGCCGAGGACGGTGCCGGTGCCGTGCGCCTCGACGGCGTCCACGTCGGCCGTGGTCAGCCGGGCGTTCGCGAGAGCCTGCCGGATCACCCGCTGCTGGGCCGGCCCGTTGGGGGCGGTGAGACCGTTGGACGCGCCGTCCTGGTTGACGGCGCTGCCGCGGATCACGGCGAGGATCGGGTGCCCCTTGCGTTGCGCATCCGACAGCCGCTCCACCAGCAGGATACCGACGCCCTCGGACCAGCCCGTGCCGTCGGCGGCGGCGGCGAACGACTTGCACCGGCCGTCGGGGGCGAGCCCTCGCTGCCGGGAGAAGCCCACGAACGGGCCGGGGGTGGCCATGACGCACACGCCGCCGGCCAGGGCCAGGTCGAAGTCGCCCTGCCGCAGCGCCTGGCACGCGAGGTGCAGGGCGACCAGCGACGACGAGCAGGCGGTGTCCACGGTGACCGCGGGGCCCTCCAGGCCGAGGGCGTACGCGATCCGCCCGGAGACGACGCTGGTGGCCGTCCCGGTCAGCAGGTAGCCCTCGTCGGCGCCCTCGGCCTCGCTCTGCGGGCCCATGCCGTAGCCGTTGGCGGCGGTGCCGACGAAGACGCCGACCTTCTGCCCCCGCATCGAGGCGGGCGCGACGCCGGCGTGCTCGAACGCCTCCCACGACGTCTCCAGCAGCAGCCGCTGCTGGGGGTCCATCGCCACGGCCTCGCGCGGCGAGATGCCGAAGAACTCCGCGTCGAAGTCGGCCGCGTCGTAGAGGAAGCCGCCCTCGCGGGTGGTGGAGCGGCCGGCCCGGTCGGCGTCCGGGTCGTACAGGTTGTCCAGGTCCCAGCCCCGGTCCGTCGGGAAGCTGCCGATCGCGTCGCCGCCGGAGGCCACCAGGTCCCAGAGCTGCTCGGGGCTGGCGACGCCACCCGGGTAGCGGCAGGACATCGCGACGATCGCGATCGGCTCCCGGGCGGCGGCGGTCAGCTGCTGGTTGAGCTGGCGGAGGCGGCCCGTCTCCTTGAGCGACGCGCGAAGCGCCTCGACGACCTTGTCTGCGGACGTAGACATCATGAGCTCCGTACTGGGGACAACGGTCAGGAATCGGTTCCGTCAAGTGCCAGCCTGACGAGGGCGTCGGTGTCGAGGTCGTCGAGGTCCAGGTCCTCGTCGGTGGACTCGTCACCGTCGTCGCCGTCGGTGTCGGCGAGGTTGAGCAGCAGGTCCAGCAGCCCGGCCTCGCGGAGGCGGGCCAGCGGGATCGCCGCTAGCGTCTGCCGGACGGCCGCCTCCGCCGGGTCGCCGTCGTCCGCCTGCGCCGCCTCGGGCAGCAGGCCGTCGAGCAGGTTCTCGGCGAGCACGGCCGGGTTCGGGTAGTCGAAGACAAGGGTCGCGGGCAGCGACAGGCCGGTGACGCCGGTCAGTCGGTTGCGCAGCTCGACCGCCGTCAGCGAGTCGAATCCGAGCTCCTTGAACGCCCGCTGCGGCTTGACCCGGTCCGTTCCCGCGTGGCCGAGCACGGCCGAAGCGTGCGTACGGACCAGGTCGACCAGGTGCCGGACCTGCTCGCGGTGGGGCAGGGTGAGCAGGTGCTCCCGCAGGGCGTCGGCAGCACCGCCGGGCTGCTGCTCCACGGCGTGGGCGTGCAGCGCCTCCCGGGCCTCGGCGATGTCGTCGAGCAGCGGCCGGGGGCGGGCCGAGGCGTACGCCGGGGCGAAGACCGCCCAGTCGACGTCCACCACGGTCAGCGCCGCCCTGGCCAGGCCGGCGGCGTACCGCATGGCGTGCACGGCGTCGGCCGGCGCCATGGCGGTCAGGCCGCGTCGGGCCAGCATCTGCTGGGCATCGCCGGTGGCCATGCCGCCGTCGGCCCACGGCCCCCAGGCCACGGACGTCGCCGCCAGGCCACGGCCGCGCCGCTGCTCCGCGAGTGCGTCGAGGAAGGCGTTGCCGGCGGCGTACGCGGACTGACCGCCGCTGCCCCACACCCCCGCGATGGAGGAGAAGAGCACGAACGCGTCCAACCGCCGGTCGCCGAGCAGGGCGTCCAGGTGCAACGCGCCGGCCACCTTGCCGTCGAGCACGCCCGCGAACGCGGCCAGGTCGGTGTCGGCGATCAGCCCGGACTCGCCGGCGCCCGCCGCGTGCACCACGGCCGTCAGCGGCGCCGGATCCTCGTCGAGGCGGGCCAGCAGCGCCGCCACCTGGTCGCGCTCGGCGACGTCGCAGGCGACGACCGACGCCCGTACGCCCTGGGCGGTCAGCTCCTCGCGCAGCTCCACGGCCCCCGGGGCGTCCCCGCCGCGGCGGCTGGTCAGCACGACGTGCTCCGCCCCGTTGGCCGCCGCCCAGCGGGCCACGTGCGCGCCCAGCGCGCCGGTGCCGCCGGTGACCAGCAGGGTGCCGGACGGCCGCCACCGCTGCGCCGTGTCGGGGGCGGCGGGCGCCGAGCGGACCAGGCGACGGACGAACACCCCGGAGGGGCGTACGGCAAGCTGGTCCTCGTCGCCGGCGCCGGTCACCACCCGCGCCAGCCGGTCCCAGGCCGTCGCGTCGGCCTGCTCGGGCAGATCCACCAGCCCGCCCCACAGGTGGGGGTGTTCCAGGCCCGCCACGAGCCCCAGGCCCCAGAGCCCGCTCTGGACGGCAGCGTGCACGGTGTCCCCGTCGCCGGTGCTGACCGCGCCCTGCGTCAGGCACCACAGCCGGGTCGTCGCCCCGGTGTCGTGCAGCGCCTGGAGCAGCAGCAGCGTGGCGGCCGTTCCGACCGGCACGGCCGGGTGGGCGGGGTGCGGCTGGTCGCGGAGGCCGAGCAGGGAGAGCACGCCGGTGACGGGACCGTCGGCCAGCGCGTCGCCCAGCCGCCGGGCGAGGCCCGCCCGGTCGGTGCCGGCCGGGTCGACGGTGAGCCGGACCACGTCGGC
This sequence comes from Micromonospora sp. WMMB482, assembly GCF_019038635.1. Taxonomy (NCBI): domain Bacteria; kingdom Bacillati; phylum Actinomycetota; class Actinomycetes; order Micromonosporales; family Micromonosporaceae; genus Micromonospora; species Micromonospora sp. WMMB482. The sequence goes on from NZ_JAHOPD010000020.1 coordinate 6,657,195, forward strand.
GCCGACCTCGGCGAGGGCCTTGGTGACCGCCTCCGCCCGGGTGCCGTCCGCCAGGTCGTCCTGCGCCGTCACGAGCAGCCACGCGCCGGGCCGCGCCGGGCCGGCGGTGATGTCGGTGCGCTTCCATCCGACGCGGTACGACCACGTGTCCAGGACGGCCCGCTGCGTGCGCGCCCGGTGCCAGGTCGACAGGACCGGCAGGGCCGGGGTGAGGGCGTCCAGGGCGGCGCCGTCGTCGCCGAACTGGGCGGCGAGGGCGCTCAGGTCGCCGCGTTCGACGGCCTTCCAGAAGTCGGCGTCACCGCCGTGGGTCGCCGTCTGCCGCGGCCGGCTCGCCGGCTCGGGCCAGTACCGCTCCCGCTGGAAGGCGTACGTGGGCAGGTCCACCCGCCGCGCGCCGGTCTCGGCGAACCACTGCGTCCAGGTCACCGGCACGCCGTGCACGTGCAACCCCGCCAGGGCGTGCAGCAACGCCTGCACCTCCGGCCGGTCCCGGCGCTGCACCGCGACGGCCAGCACGGCGTCGTCGTCGGGCAGCACGTCGCCGGCCATCGCGGTCAGCACGCTCTGCGGCCCGACCTCCAGGAACGTGTCCACCCCGCCAGCCCGCAGAGCGGTGATCCCGTCGGCGAACCGCACGGCCTCGCGCACATGCCGCACCCAGTAGTCGGCCGTGCGGATCTCGTCGCCGGCCAGGGCCCCGGTCACGTTCGACACGACCGGCAACAACGGCGCGGCGAACTCCAACCCGTCGAGAACGGCCCGGAAATCGGCCAGCATCGGCTCCATCAACGGGCTGTGGAACGCGTGACTCACCGTCAGGCGACGCGTACGCACGCCCCGCTCGTGCCAGTGCCGCTCCACCTCGTCGAGCGCGTCGACCGCACCCGACACCACCACGGCGGCGGGCCCGTTGACCGCAGCGACGCCCACCCGGTCGGTCAGCCCCGCGATCGATTCGACCACCGCCGCCTCGTCGGCCGCCACGGCCAGCATGCCGCCGCCCGTGGACAGCGCCTGCATCAACCGGCCCCGCGCCGCCACGAGGACGCACGCGTCGGACAGGGACAACACACCCGCCACATGCGCCGCCGTCACCTCACCGATCGAGTGACCAGCCAGCATGTCCGGCACGATCCCGAACGACTCCACCAGGCGGAACAACGCCACCTCGACCGCGAACAACCCGGCCTGCGTGAACACCGTCTGATCCAGCAACCCCGCCTCAGCACTACCCGCCTCAGCGAACAGCACCTCCCGCAACGGACGCGGCAACAACGGATCCAGGTGCCCGCACACCTCGTCCAACGCGGCGGCGAACACCGGGAAGACCCCGTACAACTCGCGGCCCATCCCCGCACGCTGCGCACCCTGACCCGAGAACAGCAACGCCAACTGGCCGCGTGCGGCGGCGGAACCAGTCACGACGGCCCCCGACGGCTCGCCGGCCGCCACTGCCGCGAGACCCGCCAGCAGTTCGTCCCGGCCCGCCCCGGACACCACCGCCCGGTGCTCCAACACCGACCGCGACGCCACCGACGACCACGCCACATCCACGCCGCGCGGGGCCTCGTCGACGCTCAGCCACCGCGCCCACCGGCCCGCCTGGCCGGCGAGTGCGGCGGCGTCGCGGGCCGACAGCAGCACCGGCACCACCGGCGGCACCTCGCGGACGACGACCTCCCCCTCAACCACCTCGGCGGGCGGCTGCTCGATGATCACGTGCGCATTCGTGCCGGAAATCCCGAACGACGACACCCCCGCCCGACGCGGCCGACCCACCCGCGGCCACGGCATCGCCTCGGTGGCGAGGGCAACCGCCCCCGCCGACCAGTCCACATGCGGGGACGCCTCGTCCACGTGCAGCGTCGCCGGGACGACGCCGTGGCGCATCGCCAACACCATCTTGATCACACCAGCCACACCGGCCGCAGCCTGCGCATGCCCGATGTTCGACTTCACCGACCCCAACAACAGCGGCTCCCGCCCCTGCCGGTCCTGCCCGTACGTCGCCAGCAACGCCTGCGCCTCGATCGGATCACCCAGCGTCGTACCCGTGCCGTGCGCCTCCACCACGTCCACATCCGACGGCGACAGACGCGCATTCGCCAGCGCCTGGCGGATCACCCGCTGCTGCGACGGACCATTCGGCGCGGTCAGCCCGTTCGACGCACCGTCCTGGTTCACCGCCGTGCCCCGCACCACCGCCAGCACGCGGTGCCCGTTGCGCCGCGCGTCCGACAGCCGCTCCACCAGCAACACACCCACACCCTCGGACCAGCCCGTACCGTCCGCCGACGCCGCGAACGACCTACACCGGCCGTCGGCCGACAGACCCCGCTGCCGCGAGAACTCCACAAACGTCCCCGGCGTCGCCATCACCGTCACGCCACCGGCGAGCGCGAGGTCGCACTCGCCGCTGCGCAGCGCCTGCACCGCGAGGTGCAGCGCCACCAGCGACGACGAGCACGCCGTGTCGACAGTGACCGCCGGGCCTTCGAGACCGAACGTGTACGCGACCCGGCCGGACAGCACGCTGCCCGAGTTGCCGGTGCCGATGTAGCCCTCGACTTCTGGCGTCTCCATGAGCCGCGTCGAGTAGTCGTGGTAGATGACGCCCGCGAAGACGCCGGTCCGGCTGCCCCGCAGGCCCGACGGGTCCAGGCCCGCCGACTCGAACGTCTCCCAGGACGCCTCCAGCAGCAGCCGGTGCTGCGGGTCCATGGCGAGGGCCTCGCGCGGCGAGACACCGAAGAAACCGGGGTCGAACTCTGCCGCGCCGTACAGGAAACCGCCGTGGCGGGTGTACGAGGTGCCGGCGTGGTCGGGGTCCGGGTCGTACAGCGACTCCAGGTCCCAGCCCCGGTCGGCCGGGAACTCCCCGATGCCCTCCCCACCGGCGCTGACCAGCTTCCACAGCTCGTCGGGAGACTCCACCCCGCCGGGGTAGCGGCAGGCCATGCCGACGATCGCGACCGCCTCGTCGGCGTCGCCGGTCGCCGCCTCGTCGGTCGTGACGGCGCCGGGCCGGGTGCCGGCGAGTTCCGCGTACACGTGGGCCGCCAGGACCTGCGGGGACGGGTGGTCGAACACCAGGGTCGAGGTGAGGCGCAGGCCGGTCGCGCCGTTCACCCGGTTGCGCAGCTCGACGGCGGTCAGCGAGTCGAAGCCCAGGTCCTTGAACGCCCGGTCCGCCGGCACCGACTCCGCACCACCGTGCCCGAGAACCTGCGCGACCAGGCCCCGGATCAGCTGGTCGACCTGCGCGAGGCCGTCCTCTGCGCTGAGGCCGGTGAGGCGGTCGGCCCAGCCGCCCGGGGCGCCCTGGCCGGCGCGGCGGCGGTTCGTCGCCACGTCGACCAGGTTGCGCAGCATCGGCGGTACGACCGCGCCGGCTGCTGCCGCCCGCAGCGCGGGTACGTCGATCGCGGCCGGCACCAGGGCCGCCCGCTGTGCCCCCACGGCGGCGTCGAAGAGTTCCAGACCGGTGCGGGCGTTCATCGGTCGGAGTCCGGCGCGTGCCGTACGGGCCCGGTCGTTGCCGCCGATCGAGGCGGCCATGCCGGCGGTGTCCCACATCCCCCACGCCAGGCTGACCGCCGGCAACCCGAGCTGCCGCCGCCACACCGCCAACCCGTCCAGGAACGCGTTACCCGCCGCATACGCCGACTGACCCGGCGAACCCAACACACCCGCCACCGACGAGAACACCACGAACAGATCCAGACCCAGACCCGCCGTCGCCTCGTGCAACAACCAACCCGCCGACACCTTCGGCGCCAACACCCCCGCCAGACGCTCCTCGGTGACCCGCTCGACCACCCCGTCATCCAGCACACCAGCGGTATGCACCACACCCGCCAACCGACCCCCAGCGGAAACCTCAGCCACCAGCCCGAAGACCTGATCCCGGTCCGTCACGTCACACGCGACAACCCGCACCGACGCACCCAGCGCCGACAACCGCTCCGACAACTCACCCGCACCCGCGGCCGCCGGACCACGACGCGACACCAACACCAGCGACCGCACACCATGCGCCGACACCAGATGCTCCGCCACCAACGCACCCAACGCACCCGTACCACCGGTCACCAACACCGCACCATCACCCACAACCGGCGTCTCCACCGACGCCGGCACCACCGCACGCACCAGACGCGGCACGAACACCCCACCCGCACGCACCGCGACCTGACCGCCGGCCGGATCCCCGGCGAAGCGGGCCAGGACGCCGAGCGTGCCGGGGTTGATCGCGTCGTCGACGTCGGCCAGGACGATGCGACCGGGGTGCTCGGACTGCGCGGAGCGCAGCAGGCCCCACACGGCCGCCGCGGCCAGGTCGCTCACCCGGTCCCCGTCGCGGACGGCCAGCGCGCCCCGGGTCACCACCACGAGCGTCGAGTCGGCCAGCGCGTCGACGGCCAGCCACTCCTGCACCAGGCCCAGCACGTCGGTGGTGACCGTGCGTACGGCCTCCGCCGGGTCGCCGTCGTCGGCGGGCGACGCGGCCGGCGTGAAGAGCAGCAGGCGCGGCGGGGCGATGCCGGCGTCGATGGCGGCGCGCAGCTGCCGGATCGTCTCGGCAGAGGGGCCACCGGGGACGCCCGGCAGGGCCGGCCCGCCCAGCACCGCCCAGCCCGACACGTCGTCGACCGGGTCGGCCTCCTCGGCCTGCCAGGCCACCTCGAACAGGGAGCGCGACGCCGCGTTCGGGGCGACCACCCCGGTCAGCTCCCGCAGGACGAGGGAGTCCACCGACACCACCGGCGCGCCCGCCTCGTCGCGGGCGGTCAGCCGCACCGCGGAGCCGTTGCGGGTCAACCGCACCCGCAGCAGCCTCGCGCCGGACGCGTGCACCTGTACGCCCTCGAAGGCGAAGGGCACGCGCGGCCCGCCCGTCTCCTCGGTGCCCGGCAGCAGCCCGATCGGGTGCAGGGCGGCGTCCAGCAGCGCCGGGTGCACGCCGAAGCGAGCCGCCTCCGCCGCCGCGTCGTCCGGCAGGACCACCTCGGCGAAGACGTCGTCCTCGCCGGTCCACACCCGGCGCAGCCCCTGGAACGCCGGCCCGTACGACAGGCCGTGTTCGAGCAGCGCCGGGTACCAGCCGGTCAGGTCCACCTCGGTGGCGCCGGCGGGCGGCCAGGCGGCCGGCTGCGGTTCGTCGGCCGTGGCCGGTTCCAGCACGCCCTCCGCGTGCCGGGTCCAGCCCGCCTCGGGGTCGTCGTCGGGGCGGGAGTAGACGGCGACGGGGCGCTGCGAGGACTCCGACGCGGACACCCGCACCTGGATCCGTACGGCGCCGGACTCGGGGAGCACCAGCGGCACGAGCACCGTCAGATCCCGCAGCCGCGGCAGGTCCGCCTCGTCGCCGGCGCGGACGGCAAGCTCCACGAGGGCCGTGCCCGGGACCAGCGGCACGCCGGAGACGACGTGGTCGGCCAGCCAGGGGTGGGTGGTCGGGGAGATCCGGCCGGTCAGCACGATCTCGTCGTCGTCGCCGGCCAGGTCCACGGCCGCGCCGAGCAGACCGTGCTCGGCCACGCCGAGGCCGGCGCCGCTGACGTCGGCGGCGCGCAGCCGGCCAACGGCCGGCCAGAAGCGCTGCCGCTGGAACGGGTACGTCGGCAGGTCGACCGGGCGGGTTCCGGCCGGCAGCAGGGCGGTCCAGGTGACCGGCGTGCCGTGCGCGTACAGCTCCGCAAGCGCGTGGACAAGCGACGCCGGCTCGGGTCGGCCGGGGCGCAGGGTCGCCACAACCGCCGCGGCGTCGTCGTCCGGCAGGCAGGCGCCCACCATGCCGGCGAGCACCGCGTCGGGGCCCAGTTCGAGGAAGGTACGGACGTTGCGCTCGCGCAGGCTCGCGACCCCGTCGGCGAAGCGAACGGTCTCGCGTACGTGGCGGACCCAGTAGTCGGGGGTGCCGATCTCGTCGGGGTCGGCGACCTGCCCGGTCAGGTTCGACACGATCGGCAGGACGGGCCAGTGGAACGTCAGCCCGTCGAGCGTCTGCCGGAACTCGGCCAGCATCGGCTCCATGAGCGGGCTGTGGAACGCGTGGCTGACGGTGAGCCGGCGCGTACGCACACCCCGGTCCCTCCAGACCTGCTCCACCTCGTCGAGGGCCTCGGCGGCGCCGGAGACCACCACGGCGGCGGGGCCGTTGACGGCGGCGACGCCGACCCGGTCGGCGAGTGCGGCGATCGACTCGGCCACCGCGGCCTCGTCGGCGGCGACGGCGAGCATGCCACCGCCGGCCGGCAACGCCTGCATGAGCCGACCCCGCGCCGCGACCAGCGCGCACGCGTCGGCCAGGCTGAACAGGCCGGCCACGTGCGCCGCCGCGATCTCACCGATGGAATGCCCGGCCACCAGGTCCGGCACGATGCCGAACGACTCCACCAGGCGGAACAGCGCCACCTCGACCGCGAACAGCCCCGCCTGCGTGAACACCGTCTGATCCAGCAGCCCCGCCCCCGGCGTGCCCGCCGCAGCGAACAGCACCTCGCGCAGCGGACGCGGCAGCAGCGGATCCAGGTGACCGCACGCCTCGTCGAGGGCGGCGGCGAACACCGGGAACGCCACGTACAACTCGCGACCCATGCCGGCGCGCTGCGCGCCCTGGCCGGAGAAGAGGAAGGCGGTGCGGCCGCTGCGGGCGATCCCCCGCACGACGGCGGCCGAGGGCTCGTCGTCGGCCAGCGCACCGAGGGCGGCGAGCAGCCCGGCGCGGTCGGCGGGCAGCAGCACGGCGCGGTGCTCGAAGGCGCTGCGGGCGGTGGCGAGGGCCCGGCCCACGTCGGCGATGGTCAGGTCCGGCTCGCCGTCGACGAGGGTCCGCAGCCGGCGCGCCTGCTCGTGCAGGGCGGCCTCGTCGCGGGCCGACAGGACGCAGGCGACGAGGCCGCCCGGGACGTCCGTGGCGGGGGCGGCCTGCGCCGGGGCGGGCTCGGGGGCCTGCTCGACGATGGTGTGCGCGTTGGTGCCGCTGATGCCGAACGACGACACCGCCGCGCGGCGGGGCCGGTCGACGGCGGGCCACGGCCGGGCCTCGGTGAGCAGCGCGACCGACCCGGCCGTCCAGTCGATGTGCGGGGACGGCTTCTCGGCATGCAGGGTCGGCGGCAGCACGCCGTGCCGCATCGCCAGCACCATCTTGATCACACCGGCGACGCCGGCCGCCGCCTGGGCGTGGCCGATGTTCGACTTGACCGACCCCAGCCACAGCGGACGGTCCTGCGGCCGGCCCTGCCCGTACGTGGCCAGCAGCGCCTGCGCCTCGATCGGGTCGCCGAGGGCGGTGCCGGTGCCGTGCGCCTCGACGGCGTCCACGTCGGTGGTGGCGAGCCGGGCGTTGGCGAGCGCCTGCCGGATCACCCGCTGCTGGGCGGGGCCGTTCGGCGCGGTCAGACCGCTGCTGGCGCCGTCCTGGTTGACGGCGCTGCCGCGCACGACGGCGAGCACGCGGTGACCGTTGCGCTGCGCGTCGGAGAGGCGCTCCAGCAGGAGCATGCCGACGCCCTCGGCGAAACCGGTGCCGTCGGCACCGGCGCCGAACGCCTTGCACCGCCCGTCGGGCGACAGGCCGCGCTGCCGGGAGAACTCGGTGAGCATGCCGGGGGTGGACATGACGCTCACCCCGCCGGCGAGGGCGAGGCGGCACTCGTCCTGCCGCAGCGCCTGGGTGGCCAGGTGCAGCGCCACCAGCGATGACGAGCAGGCGGTGTCGACGGTGACGGCAGGGCCCTCCAGGCCGAACAGGTACGAGATGCGGCCGGAGGCGACGCTGCCGGCGCTGCCGTTGCCGACGTGGCCGTCCAGTTCGTCGGTGCCGCCGGCGGCCTGGGAGGCGTAGTCGTGGTAGATCAGGCCGACGTAGACGCCGGTGCTGCTGCCCCGCGCCGAGTGGGGGTCGATCCCGGCCCGCTCGAAGGCCTCCCAGGAAGTCTCCAGCAGCAGCCGCTGCTGTGGGTCCATCGCCAGGGCCTCGCGGGGCGAGATCCCGAAGAAGGCGGCGTCGAACTGGGCGGCGTCGTGGAGGAAGCCACCCTGCCGTGGTACGGCGCCCGGGTCCTCGCCGTCGGCGCGCAGGTCGTCGAGGTTCCAGCCCCGGTCCGTGGGGAAGGGCGAGATGACGTCGGCGCCGGCGGTGACCACACCCCAGAGCTGCTCGGGGGTCTGCACGTCGCCGGGGAACCGGCAGGCCATGCCGATGATGGCGATCGGTTCGTCGAGGGCGGCGGCGGTGCCGACCGCGGCGGGCCGGTCCACGACCGCCGCGCCGCCGAGCTCCCGGTCCAGGAACTCGGCGAGCACCACCGGGGCCGGGTAGTCGAACGCCACGGTGGCGGGCAGCCGCAGGCCGGTCGCGGCGGAGAGCCGGTTGCGCAGCTCCACCGAGGTGAGCGAGTCGAAGCCCAGCTCCTTGAAGGCGCGCTGGGCGTCGACGGTCTCCGCCGAGCGGTGCCCGAGCACTGCCGCCACGCTGGCGGCCACCAGGTCGAGCAGGTGGGAGCGCCGCTCCGCCGGGCCGAGCGTCGCCAGCCGGTCGCGTACGGAGGCGGTGTCCGCGAGGCCGCGACCCACCGCGCGCCGGGCCGGGCCTCCCGCGCGGACCACGTCCCGCAGCAGGCTGGGCACGTTCTGGCCGGTCGCCCGCGACGCCGGCGGCAGGTTCATGAGGACGAGGTGCGCCGCCCCGCGTTGTCGCGCCAGCTCGTACAGCGCCACGCCCTGCCGGTCGGTCAACGGGGCGCTGGTGGCGCGGATCGCCTTGCGGTGCTCGTTGCCGCCCAGGTGGGCGGTCATGGCGCTGCTGGTCGCCCACAGCCCCCAGGCGAGGCTGGTGGCGGGCAGCCCCTGCTGCCGGCGGTGCTGCGCGAGGGCGTCGAGGAACGCGTTCGCGGCCGCGTAGTTGCCCTGCCCCGGCGAGCCGAGGGTGGCCGCCACCGACGAGAACAGCACGAACGCCGACAGGTCCAGGTGCGCGGTCGCCTCGTGCAACGCCCACCCGGCGTCCACCTTCGGCACCAGCACCGCACGCAGGGCGGAATCGTCCAACGAACCGATGGTCGCGTCGGCGATCACGCCGGCGGTGTGCACCACGGCGCTCAGCGGGTGCGCCGGGTCCACCAGTTCCAGCAGCCGGGTCACCTGCGCGGGGTCGGTCACGTCGGCGGTGCCGGCGGTGACCCGGGCGCCCGCGCGGGTCAGCTCGTCGACCAGCTCCCGGCAGTGCTCGGGGCCACGGCGGGAGGCCAGCAGCAGGTGCCGGGCCTGGCCGGTGGCGACGAGGTGCCGGGCGAACACGCCGGCGAGGGCGCCGCCGGCGCCGGTGACGAGCACGGTGCCGTCCGGGTCGGCGGGGGCGGGCACCCGCAGGACGACCTTGCCGATGTGCCGGGCCTGGCTGATGTGGCGCAGCGCCTGCCGGGCCTGGCGCACGTCCCACGCCCGTAGCGGCAGCGGGCGCAGCGCGCCGCGTGTGAACAGGTCGAGCAGCTCGGTGAGCATCTCCCCGATGCGCCGGTGCCCGGCCTCGTTGAGGTCGAACGCGCGGTAGGTGACGCCCGGGTGGTCGGCGGCGACGGTTTCGGCGTCGCGTACGTCGGCCTTGCCCATCTCCACGAACCGGCCACCGCGCGGCAACAGCCGCAGCGACGCGTCCACGAACTCACCGGCGAGGGCGTCGAGCACCACGTCGACGCCGGCGTCGCCGGTGGCCGCGCCGAAGACCTGCTCGAACTCGGTGGTCCGCGACGACGCGATCCGCTCCTCGGCCACCCCGAGTTCCCGCAGCACGCCCCACTTGCCGGGGCTGGCGGTGGCATAGACCGTCGCGCCCCAGTGCCGGGCGAGCTGGATGGCGGCCATGCCGACGCCACCCGCGCCGTTGTGGATCAGCACCGACTCGCCGGACCGCAGCCCGGCGAGGTCCCGCAGCGCGTAGTACGCGGTCAGGAACACCACCGGCACGGAGGCGGCCTGCGCGAACGACCAGCCGACGGGGATCTTCGCCACGAGGTCGCGGGTGGCGATCACCTCGGGGGCGAAGGCCGGCTCGAACATGCCGAGCACGCGGTCGCCGGGGGCCAGGTCGGTCACGCCCGGGCCGACCTCGACCACGACACCCGCGCCCTCGCTGCCCATCACGGCCGCCGGATCCGGGTACATGCCCAGGCCGATCAGCACGTCCCGGAAGTTCACGCCGGCCGCGCGCACCGCGATGCGCACCTGGCCCGCGTCCAGGGCGGCGGAGGTGGCGGGCACCATGCCGACGCCGTCGAGGGTGCCGGGACTGACCGCCCCGACCCGCCACAGTCCGTCCGGCGGGACGAGTTCGTCGGCGGCCTGGCCGGCGGGCCGGCCCAGGCGGGGCGTGCGCACCTCGTTGCCGCGTACGGCCACCTGGCCGCCGGTCGGCGACGGATCCTGGGCCACGGTGGCCAGCACGGCGAGGGCGGCCGGGGTGAGTTCCCCGTCGACGTCGGCGAGGACGATCCGCCCCGGGTGCTCGGACTGGGCCGAGCGCAGCAGGCCCCAGACCGCCGCGCCGGGCAGGTCCCGCACCGCGTCCGCCGGGGTGGCGGCCACCGCCGCCCGGGTCAGCACGACGAGCGTGGTGTCGGCCAGCGCCTCGCTGTCCAGCCAGGAGTGCAGCACGGCCAGGACGCGGGCGGTGGCCGTACGGACGAGGTCGGGCAGGTCGCCCTCCGGGGTGCCGGCGGGCACGGGGACCACGAGCGCGCGGGGCGCCTCGACCGTACCGGCCGAGACCGCCGCGGTCAGCTCGCCGACGGTCGGGAACACAGGCGTGACGAGGCCCGCCGGGGCGGGTCCGTCGCCGAGCAGCACCCAGCCGGAGACGTCCCGCGCCGGGGTGACCGTCTCGGCCTGCCACGTCACCTCGAACATCGACCGCTCCGCGGCCTCCGCGCCGGTGGCGTCGGTCATCTCCCGCAGGGCGAGCGACTCGACTGACACCACGGGCACGCCGGACTCGTCCCCGGCCACCAGCCGCACGCGCGAGCCCGCCCGGGTCAGCCGCACCCGCAGCGTCCGGGCGCCGGAAGCGTGCACCTGCACGCCCTCGAACGCGAACGGCACGCGCGGTCCGCCGGAGCGCTCGGCCAGCAGCAGCCCGACGGGGTGCAGGGCGGCGTCCAGCAGCGCCGGGTGCACGGCGAAGCCGTCGGCGTCGCCGGCTGCCTCGTCCGGCAGGGTCACCTCGGCGTACACCTCTTCGCCGGCGGTCCACAGCCGCCGCAGGCCCCGGAACGCCGGTCCGTAGGCCAGGCCGCGCTCCGCGAGCGCCGGGTACCAGCCGGCGAGGTCCACCTCGGTGCCTCCGGCCGGCGGCCAGGAGCCCAACGCCGGCTCGTCGGTGGCCTGCTCCAGCAGACCGTCGGCGTGCCGCGTCCAGGGGTCCTCGGGGTCGCCGTCGGGCTGCGAGTGCACCGCCACGCTCCGGGTTCCGGAGCCGTCGGCCGCACCGACCCGCACCTGCACGCGGATCGCGCCCGGGTTCGGCAGCACCAGCGGCGCGGCGACGGTCAGTTCCCGCACCCGGGAGGCGCCGACCTCGTCGCCGGCGCGCACCGCGAGCTCGACGAGGGCCGTACCCGGCAGCACCACGGCACCGCCGACCACGTGGTCGGCGAGCCACGGGTGCGTGGACGCCGACAGCCGGCCGGTCAGCACGACCTCGTCGTCGCCGGCGAGGCGCACCGCCGCGCCGAGCAGCCCGTGCCCTGCCGAGCCCAGCCCCGCGCCCGACACGTCGCCGGTGGCGGAGCGGTCGAGCGCCGGCCAGAACCGGTCCCGCTGGAAGGCGTACGTGGGCAGGTCGACAGGGGTGGCGCCGGAGCCGACGAAGACGCGCGACCAGTCGACGGGCACGCCGGCGACGTGCAGCTCGCCGAGGTTGGCCAGTAGCTGACGCGGCCCGTGCCCGTCGCGGCGCAGCGAGCCCACCACCACGCCGCCGTCGGCCTTCCGGTCGAGCGCGTCCTGCACGGCGATCTTGAGTACGGGGTGCGGGCTGACCTCGACGAACGTCCGGAAGCCCTGCTCGATCAGCTGGTCCACGACCGGCGCGAGCCGGACCGGCTCCCGCAGGTTGCGGTACCAGTAGTCGGCGTCGAGCCCGGCGGTGTCGATCGGCTCGCCGGTGACTGTGGAGTGGAAGGGCACGGTGCTGGAGCGGGGGTCCACAGTGCCGAACCGGGCGATCACCTCGTCGCGGATCGGGTCGACGTGGCCGCTGTGCGCGGCGAAGTCGACGGCGATCTGCCGGGCGCGGACGTCGCGCTCGGCACAGTGCGCGAGCAGTTCGGCGACCGACGCCGATTCGCCGGCGACCACTGTCACGGCGGCGCCGTTGAGGGCGGCGACGGAGAGGCTGCCCCGCCACGGCGCGATGAGCCGCTCGGTGTCGACGGCCGGGAGCGGCACGGAGACCATGCCGCCGCGACCCGCGATCGACAGCAGGCCGTGGCTGCGCGCCACGACGAGCCGCGCGGCTTCGGCGAGGGTCAACGCGCCGGCGACGCAGGCCGCGGCGAGTTCCCCCTGCGAATGCCCGATGACGGCGGCCGGTTCGACGCCGCACGCGCGCCAGAGCTGCGCGAGGGACACCATGACGGAGAAGAGCGCGGGCTGGACCACGTCCACCCGGTCCAGGGGCGGCGCGCCGGGCGCCTGCCGCAGCACGTCCCCCAGGTTCCAGTCGACCAGCCGGGACAGCTCCTCGGCGCATTCGTCCATCCGCTGCCGGAAGACCGGCGAGGTCTCCATCAGGTCCAGCGCCATCGACGTCCACTGGGAGCCCTGGCCGGGGAAGACGAAGACGACCTTCGACGCGGCGTCCACGCCCGTCGGGGAGGTGTCGCCGTCGGCGAGGGTGGCCAGCCGGGCGAGCGCGTCGTCCCGGCCGGCGGCCACGACGACCGCGCGGTACGGGTGGTGCGCCCGCTGGGTGGCCAGGGAGAAGCCGAGATCCCGCGGGTCGAGGTCGGCGTCGCCGGCGAGCCGTTCGCCGAGACGGGCGGCCTGCGCCCGGAGCGCGCGAGGGCTTCTGCCGGAGACCGGCAGGGGTACGGCGGCGGGCCCGACAAGGCCGGGAACGTGCCCCGCCGGCACGGGCGTCGGGGCCGGCTCGCCGGGCGCCTGTTCGATGATGGTGTGTGCGTTGGTGCCACTGATGCCGAACGACGACACGGCGGCCCGGCGGGGCCGGTCGACGGCGGGCCACGGCCGGGCCTCGGTGAGCAGGGCGACGGCTCCGGCACTCCAGTCGACGTGGGGCGAGGGCTCGTCCACGTGCAGGGTCGGCGGCAGCACGCCGTGCCGCATCGCCAGCACCATCTTGATCACGCCGGCCACCCCGGCGGCCGCCTGGGAGTGGCCGATGTTCGACTTGATCGAGCCGAGCCAGAGCGGCTCGCCGACGGCACGGTCCTGGCCGTAGGTGGCCAGCACCGCCTGCGCCTCGATCGGGTCGCCGAGGACGGTGCCGGTGCCGTGCGCCTCGACCGCGTCCACGTCGGCCGGGGCGAGCCGCGCGTTTTCCAGGGCCTGGCGGATGACCCGCTGCTGCGACGGGCCGTTCGGCGCGGTCAGCCCGTTGGACGCGCCGTCCTGGTTCACGGCGGAGCCGCGCAGCACGGCGAGCACCCGGTGCCGGTTGCGCCGGGCATCGGAGAGGCGCTCCACGAGCAGCATGCCGACGCCCTCGGACCAGCCGGTGCCGTCCGCGCCGGCGGCGAACGCCTTGCACCGCCCGTCCGGGGCGAGGCCGCCCTGCCGGGAGAACTCGGAGAACATGCCGGGCTGCGCCATCAGCGCCACCCCGCCGGCCAGTGCCATGTCGCACTCGCCGCCGCGCAGCGCCTGGGCGGCGAGGTGCAGCGCCACCAGCGACGAGGAGCAGGCGGTGTCGACGGTGACCGCCGGGCCTTCGAGGCCGAACATGTAGGCGACCCGCCCGGAGGCGACACTGCCCGCCGTGCCGGTCAGCAGGTGCCCCTCGAGGCCGTCCAGGTCGTCGCGTCCGCTGGTGGCGTAGCCGGATGAGGCGGCGCCGACGAAGACACCGGTGGCGGTGCCGCTGAGGGCGGCGGGGTCGATGCGGGCGTACTCGAAGCTCTCCCAGGCGGTCTCCAGCAGCAGCCGCTGCTGCGGGTCCATGGCGAGGGCCTCACGGGGGCTGATGTTGAAGAAGCCGGAGTCGAAGTCGGCCGCGTCGTAGAGGAAGCCGCCCTGGTGGGTGACCGTGCCGCCGGCCTGGTCGCCGTCCGTGCCGTACAGCCGGTCGAGGTCCCAGCCGCGGTCCGCCGGGAACTCGCCGATGGCGTCGGCCCCGGAGGTGACGAGCTGCCACAGCTGCTCGGGAGTGGCGACGCCGCCGGGGTAGCGGCAGGCCATGCCGATGATGGCGATCGGCTCGTCGGCGTCGGCGGTGACGACCGTACGGACGGTGGCGCCGGCGCCCGTGGCCGGGCCGAGCTGCGCGAACAGGTGCTCGGCCAGCCGGGCCGGGGTGGGATGGTCGAAGGCCAGCGTGGCGGTCAGCCGCAGCCCGGTGGCCGCACCGAGGCGGTTGCGCAGTTCCACCGAGGTCAGTGAGTCGAAGCCCAGGTCCTTGAAGGCGCGGGCGGCGGGGACCGCCTGTGCCGAGGCGTGCCCCAGCACCGTGGCGGCCTGGCCGCAGACCAGGTCGACGAGCGCCTGCCGGGCGTCGGCCTCGGACAGGCCGTCGAGCCGCTCGCGCCACGACGCGCCGACGGTCGGCCGGTCGGTGGCGGTGCGGCGTCGGCCGCCGCCGCGCAGCAGGTGCCGCATCAGCGGCGGTACGCCGCTCGCCTCGCCGGTGAGGTGAAGGCGGGCCGCGACGAGCACCGGTCGGGCCGCCAGCAGGGCGGCGTCGAAGAGTTCGGCGCCCTCGGCCGGGGAGAGCCGGCTCATCCCGACGCGCCGCAGCCGGTGCTGGTCGTCGCCGTCGAGGTGGGCGGTCATCGTGCTGTCGGTGGCCCACATGCCCCAGGCGAGGCTGGTGGCGGGCAGCCCCTGCTGCCGGCGGTGCTGCGCGAGGGCGTCGAGGAACGCGTTCGCGGCCGCGTAGTTGCCCTGCCCCGGCGAGCCGAGGGTGGCCGCCACCGACGAGAACAGCACGAACGCCGACAGGTCCAGGTGCGCGGTCGCCTCGTGCAACGCCCACCCGGCGTCCACCTTCGGCACCAGCACCGCACGCAGGGCGGAATCGTCCAACGAACCGATGGTCGCGTCGGCGATCACGCCGGCGGTGTGCACCACGGCGCTCAGCGGGTGCGCCGGGTCGATCCCGGCGACCAGCTCGGTGACCTGCGCGGGGTCGCTGACGTCGACGGCCACGGCGGTGACGTCGGCGCCCGCGTCGGTCAGTTCCCGGACCAGGGTGGCGTACGCGTCGTCCCGGCCGGGTGCGCGGCGGGAGGCCAGCAGCAGGCGGCGGGCCTGGCCGGTGGCGACGAGGTGCCGCGCGAGCACGCCGGCCAGGGTTCCGGCCGCGCCGGTGAGCAGCACGGTGCCGTCGGGGTCGGCGGGCGCGGGGATGCGCAGCACCACCTTGCCGACGTGGCGGGCCTGGCTGACGTGCCGCAGCGCCTGCCGGGCCTGACGCACGTCCCACGCCCGTACGGGCAGCGGGCGTAGCGCGCCCCGCGCGAAGAGGTCGAGGATCTCGGTGAGCATCTCGCCGATGCGGGTGCTGCCCGCCTCGTTCAGGTCGAACGCGCGGTACGCCACGCCCGGGTGGTCGGCGGCGACCGCCTCCGGGTCGCGTACGTCGGCCTTGCCCATCTCCACGAACCGGCCACCGCGCGGCAGCAGCCGCAGCGACGCGTCCACGAAATCGCCGGCCAACGCGTCGAGCACCACGTCCACCCCGGCACCGCCGGTGGCCGCGCCGAAGGTCTGCTCGAACTCGGTGGTCCGCGACGACGCGATCCGCTCCCCGGCAACCCCCAGGCCCCGCAGCACGCCCCACTTGCCGGGGCTCGCCGTCGCGTGGACGGTGGCGCCGAGGTGGTGGGCGACCTGGATGGCGGCCATCCCGACGCCACCGGCGCCGTTGTGGATCAGCACCGACTCGCCGGACCGCAGCCCGGCGAGGTCCCGCAGCGCGTAGTACGCCGTCAGGAACACCAGGGGGACTGACGCCGCCTGGGTGAAGGACCAGCCGGCGGGCATCTTGGCGATGCGCTGGCGATGGGCGACGGCCTGCGGGCTGAACCCGAGCTCGAACATGCCCATCACCCGGTCACCGGGCGCCAGGTCGGTCACGCCGGGGCCGACCTCGACCACGACACCCGCGCCCTCGCTGCCCATAACGGCCGCCGGATCCGGGTACATACCCAGGCCGATCAGCACGTCCCGGAAGTTCACGCCGGCCGCGCGCACGGCGACGCGCACCTGGTCCTCGCCCAGCTCCACGGGCGTGGCCGGCACCGGCCCGATCCCGTCCAGGGTGCCGCCGGTGACGGGGGCGAGGTGCCACGGCCCGGACGGCGGGGTCAGCTCGTCACCCACCGGCCGCGCCAGCCTCGGCACGAGGGTGCGCTCGCCGCGCACCGCGAGCTGGCCGCCGGAGACCGACGGGTCGACGGCGGCCCCGGCCAGCACGGCGAGGGTCGCGGGGGTCAGTTCGCCCTCGATGTCGGCGAGGACGATCCGCCCCGGGTGCTCCGACTGCGCCGAGCGCAGCAGGCCCCAGACGGCGGCGGCAGCCAGGTCGGTGACCTGGTCGTCGTCCCCGGCGGCCACCGCGCCCCGGGTCACCACCACGAGCTTCGTGTCGGCCAGCGGCTCGGCGGCGAGCCAGGACCGCAGCACGTCCAGCACACCGCTGGTGACCGCCCGCACGGCCTCCGGCACGGCGACGCCGGGAACGCCGGCGGGCACCGTCAGCAGCACGTGCCGGGACGTGGCCCCGTCCGCCCCCAGGGTCGCCACGTCCGCGAAGACCGGCACCTCCGGCGGCGCGTCCGGTGCCGGCCGGCCCAGCACCGCCCACCCCGTAAGGTCGTCGACGCTCTCGATCTGCTCGGCCTGCCAGGTCACCTCGTACAGCGACCGGGCGGCACCGCCCCGGGTCGCCGTCGCGGTCATCTCCCGCAGCACCAGCGAGTCCACCGACACCACCGGCGCGCCCGAGCCGTCGCAGGCGACCAGCCGCACCCCGGAGCCGTCCCGGGTCAGCCGCACCCGCAGCGCCCGGCTGCCGGAGGCGTGCACCTGCACGCCCTCGAACGCGAACGGCACGCGCGGCCCGCCCGTGGCCTCGGCCTCGAGCAGCAGCGCCACCGGGTGCAGCGCGGCGTCCAGCAGCGCGGGATGCACCCCGAACGCGCTCGCGTCCCCGGCCGCCCCGTCCGGCAGCGCCACCTCGGCGTACGCCTCGCCGTCGGCCGTCCAGGCCCGCCGTACGCCCTGGAACACCGGCCCGTACGACAGGCCGTGCTCGGCCAGCGCCGGATACCAGCCGGTCAGGTCCACCTCGGTCGCGCCCGCCGGCGGCCACTCGCCGAGTCCCGGCTCGTCGGCCGACACCGGTTCGAGCAGACCGTCGGCGTGCCGCACCCAGTCGGTGTCGTCGTCATCCTCGGGCTGGGAGTACACGGACACCGTCCGCACGGCGGCGTCGTCCGCAGCGCCGACGCGCACCTGCACGCGTACCGCCCCGGACTCGGGCAGCACCAGCGGCGCCGCCACGGTCAGCTCCCGTACCCGCGACGCACCCACCTCGTCGCCGGCGCGGACCGCCAGCTCCACCAGGGCGGTGCCCGGCACCACCACGTTGCCGCCGACCACGTGGTCGGCCAGCCACGGGTGCGTCGACGTCGACAGCCGGCCGGTCAGCACCACCTCGTCGTCGCCGGCGAGCCGCACCGCCGCGCCGAGCAGCGGGTGCCCCGCGACGCCGAGGCCGGCGCCCGACACGTCGCCGACCCGCCACGGCAGCACCTCGGGCCAGAACCGCTCCCGCTGGAAGGCGTACGTGGGCAGGCCGACCCGGGCGGCGCCGGTGTCGGCGAACCACTCCTGCCAGGACACCGGCAACCCGTGCACGTGCAGCTCGGCGAGGGCGTGCAGCAGCGCCTGCGCCTCGGGCCGGTCCCGGCGCTGGGCTGCGACGGCGAGCACGTCGTCGTCGGGCAGCACGTCGGTCGTCATCGCGGTCAGTACGCTCTGCGGGCCGACCTCCAGGAAGGTGTCGACCCCGGCGTCGCGCAGCGCGGCGAGCCCGTCGGCGTAGCGGACCGCCTCGCGGACGTGCCGTACCCAGTAGTCGGCGGTGCGGATCTCGTCGGCGTCGGCGAGCACACCGGTCAGGTTCGACACGATCGGCAGCGTGGGGGCGGCGAGGTCCAGCCGCTCGACGATGCCGCGGAAGCGCTCCAGCACCGGCTCCATCAGCGGGCTGTGGAACGCGTGGCTGACGGCCAACCGGCGGGTACGCACACCCCGGTCGCGCCAGACGCGCTCCACCTCGTCGAGGGCGTCGACGGCGCCGGAGACCACGACGGAGGTCGGGCCGTTGACGGCCGCGATGCCGATTCGGTCGGTCAGCCCGGCGATCGACTCCGTCACGGCCGCCTCGTCGGCGGCCACGGCGAGCATGCCGCCGCCGTCGGGCAGCGACTGCATGAGCCGGCCCCGCGCCGCCACCAGCAGGCAGGCGTCCTGGAGGGACAGCACCCCGGCCACGTGCGCGGCGGCGATCTCACCGATCGAGTGCCCGCCCACGAAGTCCGGCACCACGCCGAACGACTCCACGAGGCGGAACAGCGCCACCTCGACGGCGAAGAGCCCGGCCTGGGTGAACGCGGTCTGGTCCAGCAGCTCCGCCTCGGCGGAGCCCTCCGGCGCGAACAGCACCTCCTTGAGCGGGCGCGGCAGCACCCGGTCGAGATGCCCGCACGCCTCGTCGAGGGCGGCGGCGAAGACGGGGAACTCGGCGTACAGCTCGCGGCCCATGCCGGTGCGCTGCGCGCCCTGGCCGGAGAAGAGCACCGCCAGCGGACCCCGGTCCCCGGCCTGGCCCGTGACCACCGTGCCCGACGACTCGCCCGCCGCCAGGGATCGCAGGCTCGCCAGCAGACTCGTGCGGTCCCCGGCGAGCACCACCGCGCGCCGGTCGAGCGTCGCGCGGGCCACCGCCGAGGAGAAGGCCACGTCGAGCGGACGCTGTCGCTCGTCGCCGGTCAGCCAGCGGGCCCACCGGTCGGCCTGGGCGGCGAGCGCGGCCGGCTGCGCGGCGGAGAGCAGCATGGGCACGACGGCGGGACGGCGGGACGGGGTGGCGTGGTCGCCGGCCGGGTCGGGGGCCAGCGCCTGCTCCAGGATCAGGTGGGCGTTCGTGCCGCTCATGCCGAAGGACGACACGCCCGCCCTGCGGACGTGCTCGCCGCCGGCCCACGGGCGCGCCTCGTCGAGCAGGGCCACGGCGCCGGTCGACCAGTCGACGTGCGGTGAGGGCCGGTCCACGTGCAGGGTGGGCGGCAGCACGCCGTGCCGCATGGCCATCACCATCTTGATGACGCCGCCGGCGCCGGCCGCGGCCTGCGGGTGGCCGATGTTCGACTTCAGCGAGCCCAGCCACAGCGGGCGGCCGGCGGTGCGGCCCTGCCCGTACGTGGCCAGCAGCGCCTGCGCCTCGATCGGGTCGCCGAGCCGGGTGCCCGTGCCGTGCGCCTCGACGGCGTCCACGTCGGACGGGCTGAGCCGGGCGTTCTCCAGCGCCTGCCGGATCACCCGCTGCTGCGCGGGGCCGTTGGGGGCGGTCAGCCCGCTGCTCGCGCCGTCCTGGTTGACGGCGCTGCCCCGGATCACCGCCAGGACGGGGTGCCCGTTGCGCCGGGCGTCGGAGAGCTTCTCGACGAGCAACATGGCGACGCCCTCGGACCAGCCGGTCCCGTCGGCGTCGGCGGAGAACGCCTTGCACCGCCCGTCGGAGGCGAGCCCCCGCTGGCGGGAGAACTCGACGAAGGCACCCGGCGTGGTCAGCACGGTGACGCCGCCGGCGACGGCGAGGGAGCACTCACCGTCGCGCAGGGCCTGGCCGGCGAGGTGCAGGGCGACCAGCGACGAGGAGCAGGCGGTGTCGATGGTGACGGCTGGCCCCTCCAGTCCGAAGGAGTAGGCCAGCCGACCGGACATGACGCTCGCGGCGGTGCCGGTGAGGACGTAGCCCTCCGTGCCCTCGGGCAGTTGCCGCAGCACGGACGTGTAGTCCTGCCCCGCGGTGCCGACGAACACCCCGGTACGGCTGCCCCGGACCGACGCGGCGTCGATGCCGGCCCGCTCGAAGACCTCCCAGGTCACCTCGAGCAGGAGGCGCTGCTGCGGGTCCATGGCCAGCGCCTCGCGCGGCGAGATCCCGAACAGGGCCGGGTCGAACAGGCCCGCGTCGCGCAGGAAGCCACCCCGGTTGCTGTACGTGGTGCCGGGGTGGTCGGGGTCGGGGTCGTAGAGCCGGTCGAGGTCCCAGCCCCGGTCGTCGGGGAACGCGCCGGTGGCGTCCACCCCGCCGGCTACGACGTCCCAGAGATCCTCCGGTGAGGCGACGCCACCCGGGAAACGGCAGGCCATGCCGACGATCGCGATCGGCTCGGCGTCCTCGTCCTCCAGTTCGGTCAGGCGCCGACGCGCCAGGCGGAGCTCGGAGGTCACCCACTTCAGGTGTTCGAGGAGCTTGTCTTCGTCCGCCATGACCCACCCGCCCAGAGCTTGCTATCGATCGGAATCTGCCGATTCGTTGACCACACCACCGCCGGCGGGCCGGCTTCGTGCACAGGTGGGTGCAGACGCGGCCGATCGGCTCACGAACCCCACACCTGTTCCTGATTCCGGTTGTCGTGCCTGCTCAGGCGCCCGCCACGCCGGACAGTCCCGCCGACACACGCCCGCCACCGTGACTGGACGGTACTGAGCGCCCCACACCCGCCCAACCCCTAGAGAACCCCTGATCGACCGGCCCGCGGGCGGCGTCACGGCAGGCTCCGGGAGCGGCGGTGACCAGCGCCACGAGGGCCGTTCAGGCGGCCGACGGCAGGATGCGGCGCAGCCGGCCGGGGGGCGTCGAGCGGCGGCGCCACTCCCGCGGGTAGCCGACCGAGACCTCTTCGAACCGGACCCCGTCGTACCAGGTGGTGCGCGGGATGTGCAGGTGACCGTAGACGGCGACGCGGGCGTCGAAGCGGACGTGCCAGTCGGCCGTGGCCTCGGTGCCGCACCACTGGGCGAACTCCGGGTACCGCAGGATCCTGGTGGGCTCGCGCACGAGCGGGAAGTGGTTGACCAGGACGGTCGGCAGCCCGTTGCGCTCGGCGGTGAGCCGGCGCTCCGTCAGGGCCAGCCGCGCCCGGCACCAGGCGTCCCGCGTCGGGTACGGGTCCGGGTGCAGCAGGATCTCGTCGGTGCAGACCACGCCGACCTCGTGGGCCCGCGCCAGGGCCTGCTCCTTCGTGTACGTCCCCGGGGGCCGGAAGGTGTAGTCGTAGAGCAGGAACAGCGGGGCGATCAGGACCGGGTCGTCGCCCCGCGGATCCCAGACGGGGTACGGATCCTCCGGGGTGACCACCCCGAGCCCCCGGCACAGCTCCACCAGGTGCTGGTAGCGCGCGTCTCCCCGCAGCTGGATCGGGTCCTCGCGGGGAGTCCACAGCTCGTGGTTGCCGGGGGCCCAGATCACTTTCGCGAAGCGGCGGCTGAGGAGTCCGAGCGCCCACTCGACGTCGCCGACGAACTCCCCGACGTCGCCGGCGACGACGAGCCAGTCGCCGTCGCGCTCCGGCCGCAGCCGCTCGACGATCGGCTTGTTCTCCGCGTGCACCACGTGCAGGTCGCTGATGGCGAGCAGTTGAGGCAAGCCGGATCCGGCCATGCGGACCTCCCGTCCATCCGGGGCACCGCACGCACCCACATCCGTACCGCTCGGCTGCCGGTGGGCAGGGCGAGACGGCCTGGCGTGCTCCGAACCCTACGGAGCCGGGCCCGCGCCGGCACACCCCTAGACGGGATACGTGGACCCCTAGGCAGCCGCGCCTGGCCGACGGCACCGTTCAGGCGTCCGGCGCCGTCGGGTGTCCCTTTTCCCGGCCCGTCCCGCCCGGGGTCGGGCAGTGTCCGCTCAGGACTTGCCGAACTCCCGCTGGATGATGTCGAACAGCTCGTCCCGGCTGGCCGACTCCAACTCCTCTCCGGCGGCCGACGCCGGCGCGGTGGCGGCGGGTCGGCCCCGCCACCGGGTCAGCAGGTCCTCCAGCCGACCGACGACCGCGTCGTCGACCTGGTCGCCCGGCAGCCCGCCGAGGAGCTTGTCGAGGCGTTCGATCTCCGCCACGATCGGCAACGCCGGCTGCTCGGGCACCAACTCGGCCCGCAGGTGACCGGCGAGCGCGCTCGGGGTGGGGTGGTCGAAGACGAGGGTGGCGGGCAGCCCGATGCCGGTTTCGGCGGTCAGGCGGTTGCGCAGTTCGACGGCGGTCAGCGAGTCGAAGCCCAGTTCGAGGAAGCCCCGGCCGGGCCTGATCCCGCTCGGCGTGGCGTGGCCCAGCACCGCCGCGGCGGTGCTGCGGACCAGATCGAGCAGGATGCGGTCGCGTTCGGGCCCGGAGGCCGCGCCCAGCCGCTCGCGCAGGGCCGACGCCGCACCGCGATCCGCGTCACCGAGCTTCTCCTCGGCCTGCCCGGCCTGTGCTTCGGGGATGTCGGTGAACAACCGGGACGGACGCAACGCCGTGAACGACGGCACAAACCGATCCCACCGCACATCCGCCACCACCACCTGCCCCTCACCACCATCCAACGCCCGCTGCAACGCCGCCACCGCCAACTCCGGAGCCATCCCCGGCAACCCACGCCGACTCAACTGCTCCCCCGCCACCCCCACCGCCATACCCGCCTCCGCCCACGGCCCCCACGCCACCGACGTACCCACCAACCCCCGCGCACGCCGCGACACCACCAACCCATCCACAAACGCATTCCCCGCCGCATACCCCACCTGACCCGCCGAACCCCACACCCCCGCAATCGACGAGAACACCACAAACGCATCCAAATCCAAACCAGCAGTCAACTCATCCAACACCACCGCACCACCAACCTTCGCCCGCAACACCTCCTCCACCTCACCCACACCCACCTCACCCAACGGCGTCAACTGCGCCGCACCAGCCGCATGCACCACCGCCCGCAACCGCTCACCCCGACCCACCAAATCCCCCAACAACCCCGCCACCGCACCACGATCCGCCACATCACAACCCACCACCGACACCCGCACACCCAAACCCTCCAACCGCCCCACCAACTCCCCCACACCCGGCGCACCACCACCACGCCGACTCACCAACACCACATGCTCCGCACCCACACCCACCGCCCACAACGCCACCCGCGCACCCAACGCCCCCGTACCACCCGTCACCAACACCGTCCCCGACAACCGAAAACCACCACCCACACCCGCACCCGCACCCGCACCCGCACCCGCCGGAGAACCCGCACGCACCAACCGCCGCACAAACACACCCGACGACCGCAACGCCACCTGATCCTCAACCCCCGACGACAACACCCCACACAACCGACCCCACACACCCCCACCCAACACACCCGGCAAATCCACCAAACCACCCCACCGCAACGGCACCTCCAAACCCACCACCCGACCCAAACCCCACACCGCAGAACCCGCGACATCCGCCAGCTCGTCCGAGCCGCCGACCGACACCGCCCCGCGCGTCAGCCACCACAACCGGCCCGACCCACCGACGTCGGTCAGCGCCTGCACCACGGCCAGCGCCGTCGACACCTCGGCGGCGGCCGGAACCGGGGACGCCTCCCGCGGCTCGGCCAGCGACAGCAGGGACACCACGTGGGCGTCCCGGGCGTCGGAGCTCATCGCCTCCAGCAGCAGCCGCGCCACCCGGTCGCGGTCGGCGCCGGCCGGGACCAGCACCGGGACCGCCCGGTCGGCCCGGGCAGCCAACGCCGCGGCCAGCGGGTGGTCCTCCTGCCCGGGCGCCATCAGCAGCAGCCAGGTTCCCGCCAACGTCGCGGAGTCCGGCACGGCGGCCGTACGCCACGTCGCCCGGTACCGCCAGGAGTCGACGACCGCCCGCTGCTGCGTCGCCCGCCGCCACCGGGCGAGCTTGGGCAGCAGCGCCGTGGACGGCTCGTCCGCGCCCACGGCGAGATCGTCGCCCAGCACGCCGAGGTCCCCGGACTCGACCGCCGCCCAGAACTGCTCGTCGGACGGGCCGTCGGCCCGCTCCGGAGCCGAGCCGGGCTGGGGGTCCTCCAGCCAGTAGCGCTGCCGGTCGAAGGCGTAGGTGGGCAGTTCCACCGCGCGCGGCCGGGTGCCGGTCTGGCCGAGGTACGCCGCCCAGTCGACGGCCACGCCGGCGGCCCAGAGCTGCCCGGCGGCACTGGTGAGGGTGGTGACGTCGGGCTGGCTGCGGCGCAGCGTGGCGACGTACCGCACGTCGTCGGCCGTGTTCGCCTCGGCGGCCATGGCGGTGAGGACCGCGTCCGGGCCGACCTCCAGGAACATGTCCACACCCTGCCCCCGCAGAGCGGCCACCCCGTCGGCGAACCGCACCGGCTGACGCACATGCCGCACCCAGTACTCCGGATCCACCAACTCCAACGCGTCCGCCACCGCGCCCGACACGTTCGACACCACCGGCACCCGCGGCACCCGCCAGTCCAGCCCCGCCACCACCGACGCGAACTCCTCCAGCATCGGCTCCATCAACCGCGAATGAAACGCGTGACTCACCGACAGTTCCCTCGTCCGCCAACCCCGCTCCCGGCAGACCGCCACCACCGAAGCGACCTCACCCGCAGCACCCGACACCACCACCGACGCCGGACCGTTCACCGCCGCCACATCCACACCCACACCAGTCGACGCGATCAGCTCGGCGACAGCCTCCTCCGACGCACCCACCGCCGCCATCACCCCACCGGCCGGCAACGCCTGCATCAACCGACCCCGCGCCGCCACCAACACACACGCATCCGCCAACGACAACATCCCCGCCACGTACGCCGCCGTCACCTCACCGATCGAATGACCCGCCACAAAATCCGCCCGCACCCCCCACGACGACAACAGCTCCCACAACGCCACCTCCACCGCGAACAACCCCGCCTGTGTGAACACGGTCTGATCCAACAGACCCGCCTCGACACTGCCCGCCTCCGCGAACACCACATCCCGCAACGCACACGGCAGGCGCGGATCGATCTCCGCACACACCTCGTCGAACGACGCCGCGAACACCGGGAACACCTCATACAACTCCCGGCCCATACCCACACGCTGCGAACCCTGACCCGTGAACAACACCGCCCGACGACCCACCGACACCACACCCGACACCACACCCGGCACCACCGACCGACCCTCGGCAACAGCCGACAGCCCAGCCACCAACTCGTCCACCGACGAACCCCACACCACCGCCCGATGCTCCAACGCCGCCCGCGACCTCACCAACGACCACGACACATCAGCCACCGACAGGTCCGGCCGGTCCCCCACGAACGACGCCAACCGCAACGCCTGACCCACCAGAGCACGCTCCGAACGCCCCGACACCACCCACGGCACCAGCACACCCACCCCGGACGTCCCGACAGACTCCGGCTCCGCATCCGCCGACCCGATCCGGCCAGCCTCGCCACCCGCCGGCAGCGCCACCAGACCCAGCTCAGGCTCAGGCTGCTCCAAAATCACGTGCGCATTCGTCCCCGAGATGCCGAACGACGACACACCCGCCCGCCGAGGACGCTCTACGGCCGGCCACTCACGGGACTCGGTCACCAACTCCACCGCACCCGACGACCAATCCACATGCGACGACGGCACATCCACGTGCAACGACGCCGGCACCACCCCGTGCCGCATCGCCAAAATCATCTTGATGACACCCGCCACCCCGGCAGCGGCCTGCGTGTGACCGATGTTCGACTTCACCGACCCCAACAACAACGGCACATCCCGACCCTGCCCATACGTCGCCAACAACGCCTGCGCCTCGATCGGATCACCCAACGTCGTACCCGTACCGTGCGCCTCCACCACGTCCACGTCCGACGGCGACAACCGCGCATTCGCCAGAGCCTGCCGGATCACCCGCTGCTGCGACGGACCGTTCGGCGCCGTCAAACCATTCGACGCACCATCCTGATTCACCGCCGAACCCCGCACCACCGCCAGAACCCGACGACCCTCACGCCGCGCATCCGACAACCGCTGCACCACCAGCACCCCGACACCCTCGGACCAGCCCGTGCCGTCCGCCGCGTCCGAGAACGACTTGCAGCTGCCGTCGGCGGACAGGCCGCCCTGGATCGAGAACTCGGCGAACGTGCCCGGTGAGGCCATCACGGTGACTCCGCCGGCCAGGGCGAGGTCGCACTCGCCGGACCGCAGCGCCTGCGCCGCCAGGTGCAACGCCACCAGCGACGACGAACACGCCGTGTCCACAGTCACCGCCGGCCCCTCGAACCCGAACGAGTACGCCACCCGGCCCGACAACACGCTTGTCGCGTTGCCGGTGAGCAGGTGGCCGCCGACCTCCTGGGCCCGACCGACCGACCCGCTGGCGTACCCCTGGAAGCTCGCCCCGGCGAAGACGCCGACCGCACCGCCCCGCAGGGTGGTCGGGTCGATGCCCGCCGACTCGACGGCCTCCCACGAGGTCTCCAGCAGCAGCCGCTGCTGCGGGTCCATGGCGAGGGCCTCCCGCGGCGAGATGCCGAAGAACTCGGCGTCGAACTCGCCGGCGTCGTAGACGAAGCCGCCCCTGCGGGCGAAGGACGTGTCGGACAGGCCGCTGCTGAGGAAGCTGTCCCAGCCCCGGTCGAGGGGGAACTCGGAGATGCCGTCGCGTCCCGTGGCGAGCAGTTGCCACAGTTCTTCCGGGGACGCGACGCCACCCGGGAGGCGGCAGCCCATGCCGACGATCACGATCGGGTCGTCGTCGACGGTGGCGACCCTGCGGTCGGCCGGCGCGTCGCCCGATGCTCCGAGCACGGTCTCCCGGATGAAGGCGACCAGGGCGGCCGGCGTCGGGTGGTCGAAGACGAGGGTGGAGGGCAACGCGAGGCCCGTTTCGGCGGTCAGCCGGTTGCGCAGCTCGACTGCGGTGAGCGAGTCGAAGCCGAGA
The DNA here is from genome assembly GCF_019038635.1 of Micromonospora sp. WMMB482. Taxonomy (NCBI): domain Bacteria; kingdom Bacillati; phylum Actinomycetota; class Actinomycetes; order Micromonosporales; family Micromonosporaceae; genus Micromonospora; species Micromonospora sp. WMMB482. The sequence continues at coordinate 6,684,419 of NZ_JAHOPD010000020.1, forward strand.
CGCTGGAACGCCCGGTCCGGCCGCACCGCCTCCACGGTGGCGTGGCCGAGCACCGTGGCGACCTGGGAGCGTACGAGATCCAGGAGGGACGCCTCGACCTCCGGCGGCGTCAGGGCCGCGAGCCGCTCGCGCAGTGCGGACGCCCGGTCGGTGGGGCCGGTCTCGGCTCGGGACGCCGCCTCGATCGCCGCCTGTGCTTCGGGGATGTCGGTGAACAACCGGGACGGACGCAACGCCGTGAACGACGGCACAAACCGATCCCACCGCACATCCGCCACCACCACCTGCCCCTCACCACCATCCAACGCCCGCTGCAACGCCGCCACCGCCAACTCCGGAGCCATCCCCGGCAACCCACGCCGACTCAACTGCTCCCCCGCCACCCCCACCGCCATACCCGCCTCCGCCCACGGCCCCCACGCCACCGACGTACCCACCAACCCCCGCGCACGCCGCGACACCACCAACCCATCCACAAACGCATTCCCCGCCGCATACCCCACCTGACCCGCCGAACCCCACACCCCCGCAATCGACGAGAACACCACAAACGCATCCAAATCCAAACCAGCAGTCAACTCATCCAACACCACCGCACCACCAACCTTCGCCCGCAACACCTCCTCCACCTCACCCACACCCACCTCACCCAACGGCGTCAACTGCGCCGCACCAGCCGCATGCACCACCGCCCGCAACCGCTCACCCCGACCCACCAAATCCCCCAACAACCCCGCCACCGCACCACGATCCGCCACATCACAACCCACCACCGACACCCGCACACCCAAACCCTCCAACCGCCCCACCAACTCCCCCACACCCGGCGCACCACCACCACGCCGACTCACCAACACCACATGCTCCGCACCCACACCCACCGCCCACAACGCCACCCGCGCACCCAACGCCCCCGTACCACCCGTCACCAACACCGTCCCCGACAACCGAAAACCACCACCCACACCCGCACCCGCACCCGCACCCGCACCCGCCGGAGAACCCGCACGCACCAACCGCCGCACAAACACACCCGACGACCGCAACGCCACCTGATCCTCAACCCCCGACGACAACACCCCACACAACCGACCCCACACACCCCCACCCAACACACCCGGCAAATCCACCAAACCACCCCACCGCAACGGCACCTCCAAACCCACCACCCGACCCAAACCCCACACCGCAGAACCGTCCAGGTCGGTCAGAGGCTCGGAGTCGTCCAGGGAGACAGCACCGCTGGTCAGCCACCACAACCGACCCTCGACCTCGGTGACTGCAAGCGCCTGCGCGACCGCCAGTGCCTCGACGACACCGGCGCCGGCCAGCGACATCAGCGAGATCATCCCGGCGACCGGTCCGGCGGCCGCCGAGGCGGCGGACAGCCGGCGCGCGATCTCGTTCCGGTCCAGCGCGTCGAGCACCACCGGCACCACTTCGGCGCCCCGCTCCGCCAGCCCGGCCAGCAACGGGTGGTCCTCCTGGCCGGGGACCATCAGCACCAGCCAGGAGCCGGTCAGGTTCTCGTTCCCGGTCACGTCCTGGCGCCGCCAGACCACGCGGTAGCGCCAGGAGTCCACCGTCGACCGCTGCTGTGCGGCCCGCCGCCACTGCGCGAGCTTCGGCAGGACCGCGCTGAACGGTTCGTCCGCGCCGACACCCAGCTCGCCGCCGACCAGGTCGGGGTCGCCGGACTCCACGGCCGCCCAGAACCGCCCGTCGAGAGCTTCGCCGTGCGCGTCCCGGCGGGCCGCGGGCGCCGCTTCGGGCCAGTACCAGGTGTGGTCGAAGGCGTACGTGGGTAGGTCGACGACCCCCGGCCGGGCGCCGGCCTGACCGTGGTACGCAGCCCAGTCGACCGGCACACCCGCCACCCACAACTGCCCCGCCGCCGCCGTCACCGCGGCGACCTCCGACTGCTCCCGCCGCGACGCCGGAACCCGCCGCACCCCCGCATCCGCGACGATCTCCGCCACCATCGCCGTCAACGTCGCATCCGGACCCACCTCCAGGAAGGTGTCCACCCCCAACGCCCGCAACGCCACCACACCATCGGCGAAGCGCACCGGCTGCCGCACGTGTCGCACCCAGTACTCCGGATCCACCAGCTCCAACGGGTCCGCCACGGCACCCGTCACGTTCGACACCACCGCGACGCGCGGCACCCGCCAGTCGAGCCCCGCCACCACCGACCGGAACTCCTCGAGCATCGGCTCCATCAACCGCGAGTGGAACGCGTGACTGACCGCGAGCTCCTTCACCCGCCAACCCCGCTCACGGGCGGTCGCCACCACCGAGGCCACCTCATCGGCCGCGCCCGAGACGACCACCGACGCGGGGCCGTTGACCGCCGCGATGTCCACGGCCGCGCCCGACGCGCCGAGCAGCTCGGCGACAGCCTCCTCCGACGCGCCGACGGCCGCCATCACGCCACCGGCCGGCAACGCCTGCATCAACCGACCCCGCGCCGCCACCAACGTGCACGCGTCCCCCAGGGACAACATCCCCGACACGTACGCCGCCGTCACCTCACCGATGGAGTGACCCGCCAGGTAGTCGGCCCGTACGCCCCACGACGCGAGCAACTCCCACAACGCCACCTCGACCGCGAGCAACCCCGCCTGCGCGCACACGGTCTGATCCAACAGAGCAGCAGCTCCCGAACCCGCCTCCGCGAACACCACCTCGCGCAGCGCACGCGGCAACAAGCCGTCGAAACGCGCGCACACCTCGTCGAACGACGCGGCGAACACCGGGAACGCGTCATACAGCTCCCGGCCCATCCCGGCGCGCTGCGAACCCTGACCCGTGAACAACACCGCCCGGCGACCCGCCGACACCACACCCGACACCGCCGGCCCGCCCTCGGCCACCGCCGACAGGCCGGCAACCAGCTCGTCCCCCGACGAGCCCCACACCACCGCCCGGTGCTCCAACGCCGCCCGGGTCGTCGCCAACGACCACGACACATCCACCGGCGACAGGGACCGGGACCGCACGAACGACGCCAACCGCCCCGCCTGACCCGCCAGGCCCCGCTCGGAGCGAGCCGACACCACCCACGGCACCGGCAGACCGACGGACGCGCCCTGCTGATCTCCATCCCGTTCGCGGCGACCGGCGTCGGCAGACGCGGGAACCGGCAGCCCGTCCGCCGATCCGCCCCGGTCGGTCTCGCCGCGCTGCTGCGCACCCGAGAGGTGGACGGACTCCGCCGCCGCCACCGGCTCCGCAGCCGACGCGGCCGCAGGCCCCTGCACCGGCCGCGAGGCAGGCTCCGCCGCCAACTCTGGCTGCTCGATGATCACGTGCGCGTTCGTGCCGGAGATGCCGAACGACGACACACCCGCCCGCCGGGGACGCCCCACCCCCGGCCACTCACGCGACTGCGTTACCAGCTCCACCGCACCCGACGACCAGTCCACATGCGACGACGGCACATCCACGTGCAACGACGCCGGCACCACCCCGTACCGCATCGCCAAAATCATCTTGATGACACCCGCCACCCCGGCAGCGGCCTGCGTGTGACCGATGTTCGACTTCACCGACCCCAACAACAACGGCACATCCCGACCCTGCCCATACGTCGCCAACAACGCCTGCGCCTCGATCGGATCACCCAACGTCGTACCCGTACCGTGCGCCTCCACCACGTCCACGTCCGACGGCGACAACCGCGCATTCGCCAGAGCCTGCCGGATCACCCGCTGCTGCGACGGACCGTTCGGCGCCGTCAAACCATTCGACGCACCATCCTGATTCACCGCCGAACCCCGCACCACCGCCAGAACCCGACGACCCTCACGCCGCGCATCCGACAACCGCTGCACCACCAGCACGCCGACGCCCTCACCCCACGCGGTGCCGTCCGCCGACTCGGCGAACGCCTTGCAGCGGCCGTCGGCCGACAGCCCGCCCTGGCGGGAGAACTCGATGAAGGCGCCCGGGGTGGCCATCACCGTGACGCCGCCGGCCAGCGCCAGGTCACACTCGCCGGATCGCAGCGCCTGCGCCGCCAGGTGCAACGCCACAAGCGACGACGAACACGCCGTGTCCACAGTCACCGCCGGCCCCTCGAACCCGAACGAGTACGCCACCCGACCCGACAACACGCTCGCGGACGCACCTGTCGCGCCGTACCCGGCGAGCGACTCGCCGGCCCCGCGCACGACGGTCTCGTAGTCCTGGCCGTTGGTGCCGGCGAACACCCCGACGCGGCTGCCGCGCAGCGCGAGGGGTTCGATCCGGGCGTCCTCGAACGCCTCCCAGGAGACCTCGAGCAGCAGTCGCTGCTGCGGGTCCATGGCGAGGGCCTCGCGCGGCGAGATGCCGAAGAACTCCGCGTCGAAGCCACCCGCGTCGGCCAGGAAGGCTCCGCGCGAGACGTAGGAGTCGGCGCCGGCCAGCGACTCCAGATCCCAGTGCCGGTCGGCCGGGAAGTCCGACATCGCGTCGGCGCCGGCGGTGAGCAGCTCCCAGAGGCCCTCCGGGGACTCGGCTCCGGCTGGGAAACGGCAGCCCATGCCGACGACGACGATCGGGTCGTCGTCCACGACGGGGCCGGCGACGGTGGTGGGGGCGGGAAGGGCCTGCCCGCCCAGCAGTTCGGCGTGGATGTGCCCGGCCAGGGCGGCGGAGTTCGGGTAGTCGAAGGCGAGTGTGCTCGGCAACGCGAGGCCGGTCGCCGCGTCGAGCCGGTTGCGCAGTTCGACGGCTGCCAGCGAGGTGAAGCCGAGGTCCTGGAACGCCCGGTCCGGCGCCACCCGCTCGACGGACTCGTGGCCGAGCACGGCGGCGACCTCGGCGCGTACCAGCTCGCCGAGGACGCGTAGCTGCTCCGCGCCGGGCAGTCCCGACAGGCGCAGACGCAGGTCGGCCGCCAGTACGGGGGCGTCGGCGGTCACGGCCGCGCCGGCCTCGGCCAGCAGGTCGCGGACCAGCGGGTGGGCGCGCCGGGAACCGGTGGCGGCCACCCGGGCCCAGTCGACGTCGGCCACGACGAGGTACGTCTCGTCGCGGTCCAGCGCCCGGTTGAAGGCGCGCACAGCCGTCTCCGGCGCCATCGCGCCGAAACCGGTACGGCTGAGCCGCTGCTCGAAGTCGCCCGCGCTCACCCCGCCGTCGGCCCACAGGCCCCAGGCGAGCGAGGTGCCCGGCAACCCCTCGGCGCGGCGGCGCTGCGCCAGGGCGTCGAGGAACGCATTGCCCGGCGCATACGTGGCCTGGCCGGCGGCGCCCATGAGCCCGGCGAGGGAGGAGAAGAGGACGAACGCGGAGAGGTCCGCGTTCCGGGTCAGCTCGTCCAGGTTGCGCGCGGCATCGACCTTCGCCCGCAGGGCGGTGGCCAACTGGTCGACGCCCACCGCGTCGACGACGTTGTCGTCGAGGGCCGCGGCGGTGTGCACGACCGCGCTCAGCGGAAGCTCGTCGGGGATCGAGGCGAGCAGCGCCGCGAGCGCGTCCCGGTCGGCCACGTCGCAGGACGCGAGGGTGACGCGGCTACCGAGTGCGGTGAGTTCGTCGGCGAGGGTGGTCGCCCCCGGTGCCTCGCCGCCCCGCCTGCTGACCAGCAGGAGGTGTTCTGCGCCTTCGGCTGCCAGCGCGCGGGCGACGTGCCCGCCGAGGGCCCCGGTGCCACCGGTGATCAGCACCGTGCCGCACGGCGTCCAGGAGCCGCGCGGGCCGGTGTCCCCGTACGCCGCCGCCCGGACGAGCCGGCGCGCGTGGGCGCCGTTGCGGCGCAGGGCGATCTCGTCCTCCCCGCCGACGCCGGAGACCAACGTCCGCAGGGTGCGTACGGTGTTCTGGTCGGGCTGCTCGGGCAGGTCGACGAGCCCGCCCCACCGGTGCGGGTGCTCGGCGCGCAGCACGCTGCCGAAGCCCCACGCCATCGCCTGTACGGGATCGACGTGCCGGTCCCGGGATCCGACGGAGACCGCGCCGCGGGTGGCGATCCAGAGCCGGGCGGTGATCCCGGCGTCGCCGAGGGCCTGCGCGAGCGCGACCGTACCGGCGAGGCCCGTCGGCACGGAGGCGGCCCCGGCGTACGGCCGGGTGTCGAGGGCCAGCAGGGAGAGTACGGGCAGCACGTCCCCGTCGCGGCCGGTCGACGCCTCGGCGAGGTCGTGGGCGAGGCGCTTGCGGTCGCACGTGGCGTCGATCTCGACGATCCGCCCGCCGGCTGCGCCGAGGGCGGCGGCCCAGTCCGTCACGGCCGCGTCGGCGTCGGCCGGTACGACGAGCAGGAAGTCGGTCGCCTCGGCGCGGGCGGCGTCGTCCGTGAGCGGCTGCCAGGCCACCCGGTAGCGCCAGGAGTCGAGTGCCGCCTCGGCATCCCGGCGGCGCCGCCAGGTGGACAGCGCCGGCAGCACGTCCGCGAGGGGGGTGTCGGCGTCGACGGCCAGGCTCTCGGCGAGGGTCGTCAGGTCCTCCGCCTCGATCGCCCGCCAGAAGTCCTCGTCGGCGGCGGTACGCCGGGCGGCGGGGGGACGGTAGGACCGCGTCGCGGCATTGATCCAGTAACGTCGATGATCGAAGGCGTACGTGGGCAGGTCGACCACGCCGGGCCGGGCGCCGGTCTGACCGTGGTAGGCAGCCCAGTCGACCGGCACACCCGCCACCCACAACTGGCCCAGCGCCGCCGTCACCGCAGCGAGCTCCGACTGGTCCCGCCGCGACGCCGGAACCCGCCACACCCCCGCATCCGCGACGATCTCCGCCACCATCGCCGTCAACGTCGCATCCGGACCCACCTCCAGGAAGGTGTCCACCCCCTGTGCCCGCAACGCCGCCACACCGTCGGCGAAGCGCACCGGCTGCCGCACATGCCGCACCCAGTAGCCGGGCTCGGTGATCTCTGCGGCGTCCGCCACCACGCCGGTCACGTTCGACACGATCGGGATCCGCGGCGCCCGCCAGTCCAGCCCCGCCACCACCGACGCGAACTCCTCCAGCATCGGATCCATCAACCGCGAGTGGAACGCGTGACTGACCGCCAGTTCCTTGACCCGCCAACCCCGCTCACGACAGGCCGCCACCACCACCGCAACCTCGCCGACGGCACCCGACACCACCACCGACGCCGGACCATTCACCGCCGCCACATCCACACCCGCACCCGACGCACCGATCAACTCGGCGACAGCCTCCTCCGACGCACCCACCGCCGCCATCACCCCACCGGCCGGCAACGCCTGCATCAACCGACCCCGCGCCGCCACCAACGTGCACGCATCCGACAGCGACAGCACCCCGGACACGTACGCCGCCGTCACCTCACCGATCGAATGACCCGCCACAAAATCCGCCCGCACCCCCCACGACGACAACAACTCCCACAACGCCACCTCCACCGCGAACAACCCCGCCTGCGCGAACACGGTCCGATCCAACAGAGCCCCATCGGCGGTGCCCGGCTCGGCGAACACCACCTCGCGCAGCGCACGCGGCAACAAGCCGTCAAAACCGGCGCACACCTCGTCGAACGACACCGCGAACACCGGAAACGCCTCGTACAGCTCCCGGCCCATACCCGCACGCTGCGAACCCTGACCCGTGAACAACACCGCCCGACGACCCGCCGACACCACACCCGCAGACCGGCCCTCAGCCACCGCCGCAAGGCCCGCCGTCAGCTCGTCCACGTCCGAGCCCCACACCACCGCCCGATGCTCCAACGCCGCCCGGGTCGTCGCCAACGACCACGACACGTCCGCCACCGCAAGGCCGGACCGTTCCCGCACGAACGACGCCAACCGAGCCGCCTGACCCACCAGAGCACGCTCCGAACGACCCGACACCACCCACGGCACCGGCAACCCGACCGGCGCGGCAGACCCCGCGGCGTGCGCCGGCTCCGCCTGTTCGATGACCACGTGGGCGTTCGTGCCGGAGATGCCGAACGACGACACGGCAGCCCTGCGTGCGCGGCCCGCACCCGGCCACTCGCGCGCCTGGGTCACCAGCTCCACCGCACCCGACGACCAGTCCACATGCGACGAGGGCTCGTCCACGTGCAGCGTCGCCGGCACCACCCCATGCCGCATCGCCAAGACCATCTTGATGACACCCGCCACCCCGGCAGCGGCCTGCGTGTGACCGATGTTCGACTTCACCGACCCCAACAACAACGGCACATCCCGACCCTGCCCATACGTCGCCAGCAACGCCTGCGCCTCGATCGGATCACCCAACGTCGTACCCGTGCCGTGCGCCTCCACCACGTCGACGTCGGCGACGCCCAGCCGGGCGTTCGCCAGGGCCTGGCGGATCACCCGCTGCTGCGACGGGCCGTTCGGCGCCGTCAACCCGTTCGACGCGCCGTCCTGGTTCACCGCCGTGCCCCGCACCACCGCGAGGACCCGACGCCCGTCACGCCGCGCGTCCGACAGCCGCTGCACCAGCAGCACCCCGACACCCTCGGACCAGCCGGTGCCGTCCGCCGCGTCGGAGAACGACTTGCACCGGCCGTCGGGTGCCATGCCCCGCTGGCGGGAGAAGTCGATGAACGTCTCGGGCGTCGCCATCACCGTGACGCCGCTTGCCAGTGCGAGGTCGCACTCCCCCGACCGCAGCGCCTGCGCCGCCAGGTGCAACGCCACAAGCGACGACGAACACGCCGTGTCCACCGTCACCGCCGGCCCCTCGAACCCGAACGAGTACGCCACCCGACCCGACAACACGCTGCTGGCCGTGCCGACGCCGAGGTAGCCGTCGAGGGTCTCGGGGACGTCGGCCAGCCCTGCGGCGTGGTTGTGGTACATCATGCCGGCGAACACGCCGACGGGGCGGCCACGCAGCGCAAGCGGGTCGATCCGGGCGTCCTCGATGGCCTCCCACGAGGTCTCCAGCAGCAGCCGCTGCTGCGGGTCCATGGCGAGGGCCTCGTGCGGCGAGATCTTGAACAGGTCGGCGTCGAAGTCGGCGGCGTCGGCCAGGAAGCCGCCCTCGCGGGCGTAGCTGCTGCCCCGGCGCGTGCCGGACGGGTCGTACAGGTCGTCGACGTCCCAGCCGCGGTCGGCGGGGAAGCCGGTGATGCCGTCGCTACCGGAGACGAGGAGGTTCCACAGTTGCTCGGGGCTGCGTACGCCGCCGGGGTAGCGGCAGCTCATGCCGACGATCGCGATCGGCTCGTCGAGCGCCGCGACGGCGGCGACCGGAGCCGCCCGGGTGCCGGCGTCCGTTCCGGTCTCGGCGTCCAGGTGGTCGGCGAGGGCCAGCGGGGTCGGGTGGTCGAAGACCAGCGTCGCGGGCAGGCGCAGGCCGGTGACCGCGCCCAGCCGGTTGCGCAGTTCGACGGCGGTGAGCGAGTCGAAACCGAGCTCGGTGAACGGACGCCCGGCCTCGACGGCGGCGGCGTCGGCGTACCCCAGGACCGTCGCGACCTGGTCGAGGACGAGCCGCAGCAGGGCCGCGGCGCGCTCCTCGCGGTCGAGGCCGGCGAGCCGCCCGGTCAGCGCGGCGGTCTCCGCCGGGCCGGACCGCGCGGCGCGACGCCGGGGCGCCCGGACCAGGCCGCGCAGGACCGACGGCAGGGTGCCCGCCTCGGCCTGGGCGCGCAGCGCCGGCCCGACCAGTGCCATCGGCACCGTCGCGGGCAGGCCGGTGAGCAGGGCGGCGTCGAGGAGCGCGAGGCCGTCCGCCTCGGGAAGCGGCCGTACGCCGACCCGGGCCAGCCGGTCGGTGTCGGCGCGGTCGAGGCCGGCGGTCATGCCGCCGCCCGACTCCGCCCACGGGCCCCAGGCCAACGAGTGCGCCGGCAGGCCCGCGGCCCGTCGCCGGTGGGCGAGCGCGTCCAGGAAGGCGTTGGCCGCCGCGTAGTTGGCCTGGCCGGGGCTGCCCGTCACGCCAGCCGCCGAGGAGTACGTGACGAAGAGCGCGAGGCGGCTGGCGGCGGTCAGCTCGTGCAGGTTCGCGGCGGCGTCCACCTTCGGCCGCAGCACGTCACCGAGGGTCTCGGGGGTGAGCGAGGTCAGGGTGCGGTCGGCCAGCACGCCGGCGGTGTGCACCACGCCGGTCAGCGGGTGCGCCGGGTCGATCCGGTCCAGCAGCGCGGCGAGGGCGGCCCGGTCGGCGGCGTCGCACGCCTCGACCGTCGCGGTGGCGCCCAGGTCGGCGAGGGCGGCGACCAGGTCGGCTGCGCCGTCGGCGTCGGCGCCGCGCCGGCTGGTCAGCAGCAGGTGCCGGGCCCCGTACCGGGTGGCCAGGTGGCGGGCGGTCAGCGCGCCGAGGGCACCGGTGCCGCCGGTGATCAGCACCGTGCCCTCCGGGTCCAGCGCCGGCGCCGGCCCGTCGGGTTCCGGGGCGGCGACGAGCCGGGGCACGCGGAGCGCCCCGTCGCGTACCGCCGCCTGCGGCTCGTCGGCCGGCAGCAGGCCGGCGAGGACGGCCGCGCAGTTCTCCTCGTCGTCGACGTCGACGACGAGGAAGCGGCCGGGGTGCTCGGCCTGGGCGGAGCGGAGCAGGCCCCACACGGCGGCGCCGGCCAGGTCGGTGACCTCCGCGTCGTCGTCGACGGCGATCGCACCGCTGGTGAGGACCACCAGCCGGGAGTCGCCGGTGTGCGGCTCGGCGGCGAGCCAGCCCTGGAGCACGGCGAGGACCTCGGCGAGCAGGTCGTGTACGGCGCCGGGGCCGGTCGCGCCGGCCACCGGGTACAGCACGGCGTCGGGTACCCCGGCGTCGCGGAGCGCCTCGAGGTCGGCGTACCGGGCGGCGGGCGGGCCGGACGGCAGCGGGGCGGGACGTTCGCCGAGTACCGCCCAGGTCGTGCCGTCGGCGGCGCCCCCGGCGACGGGGTGCCGGAGCCAGTCGAGGCGGAACAGCGAACGCCGCCACGCGGACCCGCCGGCGGTGAGCTCCCCCGCCGGAAGGGGCCGAAGCACCAGGGAGCCGACCCGGGCGACGGGCGCCCCGGTGGCGTCGGCGACCAGCATGGACACCGTGTCCGGACCGGTGGGGGTCAACCGTACCCGCAGCGTGTCGGCGCCGTGGGCGGACAGCGTCACGTCGGACCAGGCGAACGGCATCCGGGCCTCGCCGGGGTCGACGATGCCCAGCCCGACCGCCTGCACGGCGGCGTCGAGCAACGCCGGGTGCAGCCCGTACCCACCGGCGTCGCCGGCCGCCGGATCGGGCAGCGCCACCTCGGCGTACACGTCCGCGCCGACGCGCCAGGCGGCACGCAGCCCGGAGAAGGCCGGGCCGTACGCGAAACCGGCCCGTGCCGCCCGCCCGGCCAGCTCCGACACGTCCAGGGAGGTGGCGTCGCTCGGCGGCCACTGCGCCAGCGCGCCCGTGTCCTCATCCGGCGCCTCGGTGAGCAGGCCGGTGGCGTGCCGTACCCAGATGTCGTCGGTGCCGACGCGACGGGCGTGGACGGTGAGCTGCCACGCTCCGCCGCCGGTGCGTTCGGCGGCGACCTGCACGTCGACGCCGCCGGTCTCGGGCAGCACCAGCGGCGCCTGGAGGGTCAGCTCGGCGAGCCGTTCGGCGCCGACCTCCGCGCCGGCCCGCATCGCCAGCTCCACGAACCCGGTGCCGGGCAGGAGCACGACGTCGCGCAGGGCGTGCTCGGCCAGCCAGGGCTGGGTCTCCACGGACAACCTGCCGGTGAGCGTCACCTCGTCGCCGTCGGCCGAGCGGAACACCGCGCCGAGCAGCGGGTGGCCGGTCGGAGTCAGCCCGGCGGCGGTCACGTCGGCGGGCTGCGGCAGGGGCAGCAACCAGTAGCGTTCGCGCTGGAACGCGTACGTGGGCAGGTCGACCGGCACGGGCGGGCCGGCGAACAGGGCCGCCCAGTTCACCGGCACGCCCCTGGTCCACACGGTGGCCGCGGCGGCCAGGGCGGCCGTCGCCTCGTCGTGCTCGGCGCGCAGCACGGGGGCGCAGACCGCCTGGTCCGCGCCGACGATCTCCTGGGTGAGCGCGCAGAGCACTCCGCCCGGGCCCACCTCGACGTACGCGCCGACACCCAGCTCACGCAGCGTGGTCACGGCGGCGTCGAAGCGGACCGTGTCGCGGACGTTGCGCAGCCAGTACGCCGGGGAGCACACCTCGTCGGGGTCGAGCACCGCTCCGGTCACGGTGGAGACCACGGGGATGCGGGGCGCGGCGAAGGTCAGTTGCCCGAGCACATCGCCGAACGCGTCGAGCATCGGGTCCATGCGGGCGGAGTGGAACGCGTGGCTGACCCGCAGTCGCCTGGTGCTGCGGCCGAGGGCTGCGAAGTGTGCGGCGACCGCCAGCACGGCGTCCTCGTCGCCGGAGACGACGACGGACTCCGGGCCGTTGACGGCGGCCAGCCCGGCGCCCGGCGTCCCGCCGACGGTGGCCAGGTGCGCGCGGACCTCCGCCTCGGTGGCGCGGATCGACACCATGGCGCCACCGGTGGGCAGCGCCTGCATCAGGGTGCCCCGGGCGGCCACCAGGCGGGCGGCGTCGGGCAGCGACAGCACGCCGGCGATGTGCGCGGCGGCCACCTCGCCGACCGAGTGCCCGGCCACGAAGTCCGGCACGACACCCCAGGACTCGACGAGCCGGTAGGCGGCGACCTCGACGGCGAAGAGCGCCGCCTGGGCGTACCCGGTGCGGTCGAGCACGTCGGCGGGGCCGTCGAGCACGCCACGCAGCGGCCGGTCGAGGTGCCTGTCCAGCTCCGCGCAGGCGGCGTCGAAGGCGTCGGCGAAGGCCGGGAAGGCGGCGTACAACCGCTGGCCCATGCCGACGCGCTGGGCGCCCTGGCCGGTGCAGAGCACGGCGACGCGGGTGGGACTGGCGACCCCGCGCCGCACGGACGCCGCCGGAACCCCGTCGGCCAGCGCGCCGAGCCCGGCGAGCAGTTCGTCCCGGTCGGCGCCGAGCAGCACCGCCCGGTGTTCCAGGACGGACCGGCCGGTGGCCAGGGCCCGGCCCACGGCTGCCGGCGCGGCGTCGGGGTGCTCGGCGAGCCAGGAGCGCAGCCGGTCGGCCTGGGCGCCGAGCGCTGTGGCGCTGCGCGCGGAGACGACCCACGGCAGCGGGTCGGGGCCGGTGACGGCGTCGGTGGCCGGCTGCGGCGCGGGCGGGGCGGCCTCGACGACGACGTGGGCGTTGGTGCCGCTGACACCGAACGAGGAGACGCCCGCGCGCATGGGCCTCGTCGCGCGCGGCCACGGGCGCGGCTCGCGGAGCAGGCTCACCGCGCCGGCCGACCAGTCGACGTGCGGGGACGGCTCGTCGACGTGCAGGGTGCGCGGCAGGACGCCGTGGCGCATCGCCATGACCATCTTGATGACGCCGGCGACGCCGGCCGCGGCCTGGGTGTGCCCGAGGTTCGACTTGATCGACCCGAGCCACAGCGGCTGGTCGTCGGCCCGGTCCCGGCCGTACGTGGCGAGCAGGGCCTGCGCCTCGATGGGGTCGCCGAGGCGGGTGCCGGTGCCGTGGGCCTCGACGGCGTCCACGTCGGCCGGGGCGAGCCGGGCGTTGGCGAGGGCCTGGCGGATCACGCGTTGCTGCGACGGGCCGTGCGGCGCGGTGAGGCCGTTGGAGGCGCCGTCGGAGTTGACCGCGCTGCCGCGCACCACGGCGAGCACCCGGTGGCCGTTGCGCTGCGCGTCGGAGAGCCGCTCCAGCAGCAGCAACCCGGCGCCCTCGCTCCAGCCGGTGCCGTCGGCGGTGGCCGCGAAGGACTTGCAACGCCCGTCCGGGGACAGGCCACGCTGGCGGCTGAAGCCGACGAACGTGTCGGGGCTGGACATGACGGTGACGCCGCCGGCCAGCGCGAGAGTGCACTCGCCGGAACGCAGCGCCTGCACGGCGAGGTGCAGCGCCACCAGTGAGGACGAGCAGGCGGTGTCGACGGTGACGGCCGGACCCTCGAACCCGAACGTGTACGCGATCCGGCCGGAGACGACGCTGCCGTGGTTGCCGGTGCCGACGAACGCCTCGACCTCCTGCGGCACGCCGTTGAGCCGGGAGACGTAGTCGTGGTACATGACGCCGGTGAAGACGCCGGTGCGGCTGCCCTTGAGCGAGTCCGCGGCGATGCCGGCGCGCTCGACCGTCTCCCAGGCGACCTCCAGCAGGAGACGCTGCTGCGGGTCCATGGCCAGCGCCTCGCGGGGCGAGATGCCGAAGAAGCCGCTGTCGAACTCGCCGGCGTCGTGCAGGAAGCCGCCCTCGCGGGTGTACGACTTGCCGTGCGCGTCCGGGTCGGGGTCGTAGAGGCTCTCCACGTCCCAGCCCCGGTCCGCCGGGAAGGGTGTGACGGCGTCGACGCCGGACTCGACCAGGCGCCACAGCGCCTCCGGAGTCCGCACCCCGCCCGGGTAGCGGCAGCCCATCCCCACGATCGCGATCGGCTCGTGGTTCTGCTCGTCGACGGCCCGCAGGCGTTCGCTGGTCTCGTGCAGGTCAGCGGTGACGCGCTTGAGGTACTCGCGGAGCTTGGCTTCGTTCGCCATCGGGTTGATCACCTGTCGCTAAGGGGCAAGCGGCGGACTCATGGTCAGGATCGGCCGAACTTCTGGTCGATGAAGTCGAACAGCTCGTCGTCCGAGGCGTCGTCGAGGGCCTGGCCGACGTCGTCGGGCCGGTCGGTGGTGTCGCTCCACCGGGTGACCAGCGCCCGGAGGCGGACCGCCACGGCGGTACGCGTCTCGTCGTCGGCGGCCAGCCGCTCCAGCTCTTCCGGCGCGGTCGCGGCGAACGCGGCCTCCAGCCGGTCCAGCTCGGCGAGCAGGCCTGATTCGGGCTTCGGCGGGGCGGCGTCGACCAGCAGGAAGTCGGCGAGGGCGGCGGGCGTGGGGCAGTCGAAGATCAGGCTCGCCGGCAACCGGATGCCGGTGAGGGCGGTCAGCCGGTTGCGCAGCTCCACGGCGGTCAGCGAGTCGAAGCCGAGGCCGGTGAACGTCTGCCCGGACGGCACGACGGTGGCCGGCGGGTAGCCGAGCACCTCGATGACCTGCGCCTTGACCAGTTCCTCCACCAGCCGGCCGCGTTCGGCCTCGGGCGTGCCGGCGAGGCGCTGCGCGAAGGACGGGCCGCCGTCGCCGCGGCCCTCGACGACGCGCCGCCGGGCCCGCACCAGGCCGCGCAGCGGCGCCGCAAGCTGGCCGGCGGCGGCCTGGCGGCGCAGCGCGGCGAGGTCGAGCAGCGCCGGCACCAGGTGGGGGCGTCCACCGTGGAGGCCGTTGTCGAAGAGACGCAGCGCCTGGCCGGTACCGAGCGGGCTGAGGCCGTTGCGGCTCATCCGCTGCCGCTGGGCGGCGTCGAGTGCGCCCGTCATCCCGCTGTCCGCGGCCCAGAGGCCCCAGGACAGGGACGTGGCGGCGAGGCCGCAGGCGTGCCGGTGCCCGGCGAGGCCGTCGAGGAACGCGTTCGCAGCGGCGTAGTTGCCCTGCCCGGGGCCGCCGAGGACACCGGCGACCGACGAGAAGAGGACGAACATCGCCAGCGGCCGCGATCGGGTCAGCTCGTGCAGGTGCCAGGCGGCGTCGGCCTTGGCGGAGAGAACGGCTGACAGCCGGCCGGGGGTCAGCGCCGAGATCACCGCGTCGTCGAGGACGCCGGCGGCGTGCACCACGCCGGTGAGCGGGTGCTCGGCGGGAACGTCGGCCAGCACCGCGGCCAGGCGGTCCCGGTCCGCCACGTCGGCGGCGACCAGGCGGGCCTGCGCACCCAGCGCGGTCAGCTCGGCGAGCAGCTCCGCCGCGCCGGGGGTGTCGGTTCCGCGGCGGCTGACCAGCAGCAGGTGGCGCACCTTGTGCGTACTGACCAGGTGCCGGGCCAGCAGACCGCCGAGGGCGCCGGTGGCCCCGGTGACCAGGACCGTCCCGTCGGGGTCGAGGGCGGCGGCCGGCGCCGGGTCGAGGACGGCTGGCGCGAGCCGGGGCGTCAGCACCTGCTCGTCCCGGACCGCCAGTTGGGGTTCGCCGGTGGCGACCGCACGGGCCACCAGGTCCACCGTGCAGGACTCCGACTGCCGCGCCTCGTCGAGGTCCACGAGCACGAAGCGGTCGGGGTGCTCCGCCTGGGCCGAGCGCAGCAGACCCCAGACCGCCGCGCCGGGCAGGTCGCCCGTACGACAGGTGTCGCCGGCGGCGACGGCCCCGCGGGTCAGCACGACCAGCCGCCGCTCCGCCAACCGGTCGTCGGCGAGCCAGCCCTGGACGGCGGCCAGCACTGCGTTGAGCCGGCTCCGCGTCGCGGCGGGAACCGGGGCGCCCTCGTCGTCGGCGTACGCGGCGAGCAGCACCAGTTCCGGGTCGATCCGGCCGGAGTCGACCGCCTCCGCCAGCTCGGCGAGCCTGTAACTGGCGATCTCGGACAGGTCGGACGGCGCGTCGCCGAGGAGCACCACCCGGACGGTCGCCGGGGTACCCGGCCGCACGCTCTGCCAGTTGACGGCGTACAGCGGGTCGGCTGCGGAGTCACCGCCGCGCACCTGGTCGGCGGTGACGGGGCGGGAGACCAGGGAGTCGATCCGGGCTACGGGGGCGCCGGCCGGGTCGGTCAGGGTCAGGGCCACGCCGCCGCCGCTGCGCCGGGCGCGTACCCGCAGCGCGGTCGCGCCGACCGCCGAGAGGGTGACGCCGGTCCAGGCGAAGGGCAGGCGTACGCCGGAGGTGTCCTCCGCGTCGGAGTCGAGCAGGCCGACGACGTGCAGCGCAGCGTCCAGCAGGGCGGGATGCAGGCCGAAGCCGGCGACCTCGGTGCCGTCGGGCACCGCCACCTCGGCGCACACCTCGTCGCCGGTGCGCCAGACGGCGCGCAGGCCACGGAAGAGGGGGCCGTACTCGACGCCCATTCGGGACAGCTCGGTGTAGATCCCGTCGACCGCGACGGCGGTGGCGGCGCTGGGCGGCCACGGCGCCGGATCGGACCGGTCGGGCTGCGATGCGGCGGGAGCGAGGACGCCCGCCGCGTGGCGGTCCCACTCGCCGTCCGGGTCGGCGGCGGCGCGGGAGTGGATGGTGACCGTCCGGCGACCGTCCTCGTCCGCCGCGCCCAGCTTCACCTGCACCGCCCGGGTGCCGTCCTCGGCGAGCGCCAGCGGGGCCTGGAGGGTCAGCTCGTCGAGGGTGTCGCAGCCGACCTGCGCGCCCGCGTGCAGGACCATCTCGACCAGGGCGGCGCCGGGCACCACCACCGAGTCCCAGACGACGTGTTCGGCGAGCCACGGGTGTGTCAGTACGGAGAGTTCGGTGCCGAAGACCCGTACGTCGTCGTCGGCGACGCGTACGGCGGCGCCGAGCAGTGCGTGGTCGACGGGGCGGACACCGAGCCCGGGCACCGTCTCGACCCCCGCGCTGGCGTTGAGCCAGTAGCGCTGCTGGTCGAAGGCGTACGTGGGCAGGGCGATGACGCGGGGGCGTGCCTCGGCTGCCCGCTCGGGGCCGGACCCGTCGAGGGCGGCGAGATATCCGGTCCAGTCGACGTGGCCGCCGGTGACGTACCGCTCGGCGAGGGCGGTGCGCAGCGTGTCGGCCTCGGAGTGCCCGGCACGCATCGTGGCGGTGAACCGGACTTCGCCGGCCGTCTCGACGCAGTCCTGCGCCATGGCGGTGAGTACGGCGTCGGGGCCGACCTCCAGGAACTGGGTGACGTCCTGCTGGTGGAGGGTGCGCACCGCGTCGGCGAACCGTACCGGCTGGC
This sequence comes from Micromonospora sp. WMMB482, assembly GCF_019038635.1. Lineage (NCBI taxonomy): Bacteria > Bacillati > Actinomycetota > Actinomycetes > Micromonosporales > Micromonosporaceae > Micromonospora > Micromonospora sp. WMMB482. The sequence goes on from NZ_JAHOPD010000020.1 coordinate 6,702,062, forward strand.
GTACGTGCCGCACCCAGTAGCCCGGGTCGGTCAGCTCCGCCGCGTCCGCCACCGCGCCCGACACGTTCGACACCACCGGCACCCGCGGCACCCGCCAGTCCAGCCCCGCCACCACCGACGCGAACTCCTCCAGCATCGGCTCCATCAACCGCGAATGAAACGCGTGACTCACCGACAGTTCCCTCGTCCGCCAACCCCGCTCCCGGCAGACCGCCACCACCGAAGCGACCTCACCCGCAGCACCCGACACCACCACCGACGCCGGACCGTTCACCGCCGCCACATCCACACCCACACCAGTCGACGCGATCAGCTCGGCGACAGCCTCCTCCGACGCACCCACCGCCGCCATCACCCCACCGGCCGGCAACGCCTGCATCAACCGACCCCGCGCCGCCACCAACACACACGCATCCGCCAACGACAACATCCCCGCCACGTACGCCGCCGTCACCTCACCGATCGAATGACCCGCCACAAAATCCGCCCGCACCCCCCACGACGACAACAACTCCCACAACGCCACCTCCACCGCGAACAACCCCGCCTGTGTGAACACCGTCTGATCCACCAGGGCGGCCTCACCCGAACCCGCCTCGGCGAACACGACCTCCCGCAACGCCCGCGGCAACAGGCCATCGAACCCCGCGCACACCCCGTCGAAGGCCTTCGCGAACACCGGGAACGTCTCGTACAACTCCCGGCCCATGCCCACACGCTGCGAACCCTGACCCGTGAACAACACCGCCCGACGACCCGCCGACACCACACCCGACACCACCGAACGGCCCTCGGCCACAGCCGACAGACCCGCCACCAGCTCGTCCACCGACGAACCCCACACCACCGCCCGATACTCCAACGCCGCCCGCGACCTCACCAACGACCACGACACATCCCACGACGACACGCCAGACCCAGGCACGAACGACGCCAACCTCGACGCCTGACCCACCAGAGCACGCTCCGAACGCCCCGACACCACCCACGGCACCGGCACACCCACCGGCACCGCGACGGGCTCGAGATCGGCTTCGGCCTCCGGCTGCTCCAGGACCACGTGCGCATTCGTCCCCGAGATACCGAACGACGACACACCCGCACGCCGGGGACGCCCCACCCCCGGCCACTCACGCGTCCGCGTCGCCAGCTCCACCGCACCCGACGACCAATCCACATGCGACGACGGGGCATCCACGTGCAACGACGCCGGCACCACCCCGTGCCGCATCGCCAAAATCATCTTGATGACACCCGCCACCCCGGCAGCGGCCTGCGTGTGACCGATGTTCGACTTCACCGACCCCAACAACAACGGCACATCCCGACCCTGCCCATACGTCGCCAACAACGCCTGCGCCTCGATCGGATCACCCAACGTCGTACCCGTACCGTGCGCCTCCACCACGTCCACGTCCGACGGCGACAACCGCGCATTCGCCAGAGCCTGCCGGATCACCCGCTGCTGCGACGGACCGTTCGGCGCCGTCAAACCATTCGACGCACCATCCTGATTCACCGCCGAACCCCGCACCACCGCCAGAACCCGACGACCCTCACGCCGCGCATCCGACAACCGCTGCACCACCAGCACGCCGACCCCCTCGGCGAGCGCCGTGCCGTCCGCCGCGTCGGCGAACGCCCGGCACCGGGCCACCGGGGACAGGTTGCCCTGCCGGGTGAAGTCGACGAACACCGCGGGAGTGGGCATCACCGTCACGCCGCCGGCCAGCGCGAGATCGCACTCCCCCGACCGCAGCGCCTGCGCCGCCAGGTGCAACGCCACAAGCGACGACGAACACGCCGTGTCCACAGTGACCGCCGGCCCCTCGAACCCGAACGAGTACGCCACCCGACCCGACGCGATGCTGCCCGCGTTGCCGAGACCGAGGTAGTCCTCCACGCCCGCCGGCGGGGACTCCGGCGGGTGGGCGTACCCGCTGTGGGTCATGCCGGCGAAGACCCCGACCCGGGCGCCCTTCAGGCTTGTGGGGTCGATCCCCGCCGTCTCGACGGCCTCCCACGCGGTCTCCAGCAGCAGCCGCTGCTGCGGGTCCATGGCAAGGGCCTCGCGCGGCGAGACCCCGAACAGCCGAGGGTCGAACTCGGCGGCGTCGGCCACGAATCCGCCCTCACGGACCGAGGAGGTGCCCGGCCGGGACCGCTCCGGGTCGTAGAGCGCGTCGAGATCCCAGCCGCGGTCGGTGGGGAAGGAGGCGATCGCGTCACCGCCGGACGCGACGAGAGCCCACAGTTCCTCGGCGGTGCGCACCCCGCCGGGGAACCGGCAGCCGATGCCGACGATCGCGATGGGCTGCTGCGCGTCGGCCTCGACGTCCCGGAGCCGTTGCCGGGTCCGCCGCAGGTCGGCGGTGACTCTCTTCAGGTACTCCCGGAGCTTCTCTTCGGTGTCCATCAACCCAGCCCATCGCGATTCACGGCGGAGACTCGACGTAAGCGACGGTACGAATGCGCAGAAGTCTCAGGCGACACCTGTATCTGTCGTTCGGCTCGCTCGGCCGAGAGCCACGCAGATCCCCATCTGCCGGGAGAAGCTATTGGTTGCGCGCGAGCGCGGACAACCCCTAACCAGGCAACCGACCAGCTAGGGGTGTCCGGTCCCGACCCGTCGCACTAGCGTCGCCTCGACCGGGTCCGCGCCGATCCGGTCGGCAACCGCAGCCGCCGGAAGGACCACCAGAGGATGACGACGCCAGATACCGACAACGGCTTGTGGGTGCGACGCTTCCACCCCGCTCCGGGCGGCGCGAGGCGGTTGGTGTGCCTGCCCCACGCCGGCGGGTCGGCAAGCTTCTACTTCCCGGTGTCCCGCGCTCTCTCCCCCGCCGTGGAGGTGCTGTCGATCCAGTACCCGGGGCGGCAGGACCGGCGCCACGAGAAGTGCATCGGCGACATCCACGACCTCGCGCTCGAGGTGTTCACCGTGCTGCGGCCCTGGCGGGACGAGCCGCTGGCCATCTTCGGGCACAGCATGGGGGCCAGCCTCGGCTTCGAACTCGCCCGGCTCATCGAGCAGGACGGCGGCAGCGTCGCGCACCTGTTCGCCTCCGGGCGCCGGGCGCCGTCGAAGTCACGGCACGAGACGGTGCACCTGCTCGACGACGAGGGGCTGCTGGCCGACGTCCGGAAGCTGAGCGGCACCAACTCCGCCGTCCTCGGGGACCCGGAGATGCTGCGCGCCGCGTTGCCGGCGATCCGCAACGACTACCGGGCCGCCGAGCGGTACACCTACCGGGCGGGGCCGCCGCTGAGCTGCCCGATCACCGTCCTCACCGGCGACGACGACCCGAAGACGACGGTCGAGGAGGCCCGGGCGTGGTCGGACCACACCACCGCAGCGTTCGACCTGAAGGTCTACCCGGGCGGGCACTTCTTCCTGGCCGAGCACCAGCCGGCGGTCCTGCGGGCCATCTCGACGGCCCTGAGCGCGGCGCCGGCGATCTGATCCCACCGGACGAGGGGCCCGTCCACCGGTCGTCACGACCGGTGGACGGGCCCCTCGTCGGTGCGCGCTGTCACCGCTTGTGGCCGACCGCGATCACGTAGTCGAGCTGCGCCAGCTCACGCTTCATGAGGTCCTGGTTCTTCCAGTGGGCCGCCATGCTCTTGCGGACGGCCGGCTTGACGACGGCCCGGAACGCGGGGTCGTTGGTCCGCTCGGCCATGTACGCCCGCCAGCCCTCCCAGGTCTGCTCCTTGATCGAGCGGACCTCCGGGTTGGCGAAGCCGGCCTCGACCAACTGCTGCCGGTACGTGTCCCGGTCGTGCCAGTTCTCCTTCGGGATGCTGAACTTGACGAAACTCAGCGGGCCGGACTGGATGGCGGCGCGGACGACGTCGCCGCTGACCGGGATGATGTCGGCCGTGGCGAGCACGCCGCCCGGGCGCAGCACCCGCAGCGCCTCGGCGAAGAACGCGCTGCGCGGGTAGAAGTGGAAGGCGGACTCCAGGGCGACGACCCGGTCGAAGGTGTTGTCCCCGAAGGGCAGTTCGGTGGCGCTGCCGAGCCGGAAGTCGGTCCGGTCGGCGAGCCCTTCCTCCTGCGCCCGACGCTGCGCCGCCTCGACGTGGTGCGGGGTGATGTTCAGGCCGTACACCTTGGCGACCTGGCGCTCCCGCAGCCACTTGAAGTCCTGGTCCCCGTAGCCGAAGCCGACGTCGAGCACGGTGTCGTCCGGCTTCAGCCCGGCGGCGTCGGCCAGCTTGTCGGCCAGCGCGTCGGCGGCCGTGTCGATGTCGGTGACCCCGTCGGACCAGTAGCCCACGTTCATGTAGTGGGTACGGCGGGCCGCGAACTCCACGTCGGGCGACTGGATCTCGTAGAAGCGCCGGACCCGGGTGATGGGGTCGGCGGTGAAGACCGTGCGGATCGCCCGGCCGGCGATCTTCAGGTTCTCGAACATGTCGGTTCCTTCCGGTGGGTGGATGCCGATCAGCCGCGCCGGATCTGCCGGCGCAGATCCTCGACGAGCGCGGGCACAACGGCCGGGTCGGCGGCGGTGCCGAAGACGTAGAAGTCGGGCCGGACGAGCACCGCCACCGCGTCGTACCGCTTGAGGTGGGGCAGGTACACGTCGTCGAGGTCGAAGGCGGTCGGCGCGGCGCTGGATCCGGGTACGGGCGCGCCGGCGGGAACGATCCGGACGACCCGCGTGCCGAGCGCGTCCAGGAAGGCCCGGGCGTCGGCGTCGAGCAGGTCGTCGGGATCCTCGGCGCAGAGCAGGACGAAGCCGGTGCCGACGACCTCGTCGAAGAGCCCGGCGCGGCCGTCGACCTCGACGCGGCCCTGCGGCATCGGGGCGCCGGCGGCCTCGCAGCCGCTGTGCAGGATCCCGCCGGACAGGGGCTCCAGGAGGGACCGGGTGCGCGGGCGGGCGGTACGCCGGCGCAGCTCGGCGAGCATCGCGGCGTCGCGGCCGGCCGCGGCGGCGCGGTCGGTCTCGCAGATCACCGTGCCCGAGTCCATGGACATCCGGATGGCGTGCTGCACGTGCGCGCAGCGCTCCTCCTGGTAGGTGTCCAGCAGGGCCTCGTCGGCGAGGCCGCGGTGCACCAGGTCGAGCTTCCAGGCGAGGTTGAGGGCGTCGCGGAAGCCCGAACTCATCCCCTGCCCCATGAACGGCGGCATCACGTGCGCCGCGTCGCCGGCGAGCAGGATCCGCCCGGAACGCCAGCGCCCGGCCGAGCACGCCTGGGTGGTGTAGACGCCGTACCGCTCCAGGGTGGCGTTGTCGGGGGTGATGTCGAAGAGGCCGAGCAGCCGCCACACGCTGGCGGTGCTCTCGAACTCCTCGCGGCTCTCCCCCGGCACCCGCATGAACTCCCACCGCCGGTGCCCCGGGCCGGCCGAAACGGCCGTGCGGGGCCGCGCCGGGTCGCAGACCTGCAGGTTGTTCGGCTTGAACTCGCGGGCCTCGTGCGGGACCACGTCGCAGACCAGCCAGTCGTACGTGAAGCCGAGGTCGGTGACGCCGCTGCCCAGGTGCTCCCGCACGAAGCTGTTGGCCCCGTCGCAGCCGATGACCCAGCGGGCCGCGCGGACCTCCTCGCCGTCCGGGCCGGCGATGGTCACCTCGACCCGGTCGTCGTGCTCGACCAGGCCCGTCACCTGGTACGGGCGCAGCACCGTGACACCCGGCAGCTCCGCGCCCCGCTCGGCGAGCAGCGCCTCCAGTCCCGGCTGGTAGAACGAGACCGAGTCCGGCCAGCCCATCGGGCCGTCGCCGGTGACCTTGACGTGCAGCAGGGTCCGGCCGAAGCCGTTCTTGAAGGTGTACTCGCCGGACGACTCCACCACCGGGCCGAGGCGGTCGGCGACGCCGGCGGCGGCCAGGACACGGCTCGCCTCCCCGTCGTACGACACCGCGCGGGGGAAGTTGTACGGGGTTGCCCACCGCTCGACCGCCGTGACGGTGAGCCCTCGCTGCGCCAGCAGGATCGTGAGCATCTCACCGACGGGGCCGTAGCCCACGATCAGGACGTCGGTCGTCAGCATCGGTATCGGTTCCTCGGGGGTCGGTCGGACACGGGGTGGGCTTGCGGCGTGCGGGGCGGCCGGACGGCCATCAGATACCGAGTTCGGAGTCGATGAGATCGAACAGGTCGTCGTCGCTGGCCAGTTCGAGATCGAGGTCGGGATCGCCGCCCGTGCCGGCGCGCATCGTCCGCCACTTGGCGATCAGCACCTCCAGGCGCGACCCGATCTGGTCGTGCAGCTCCGGTTCCACAGTGGCCTCGGCCAGCGAGCGCTCCAGGTTCTCCAGGTCCGCGAGGACCGGCGGGGCCGCCGGTCCGGTGTCCGGCGCCAGCTCGGACACCAGGTACGTGGCCAGCTCGTTCGGGTCCGGGTAGTCGAAGATCAGCGTGGCCGGCAGGCGCAGGCCGGTGGCCGTGGTCAGCCGGTTGCGCAGCTCGACGGCGGTCAGTGAGTCGAAGCCGATCTGGCTGAACGCCCGGCCCGGGGCCACCGCCACCCGGCTGCCGTGCCCGAGCACGCTCGCCGCCTGGTCGCGTACCAGGTCGACCACGAGGGTGTGGCGCTCGGGCCCGTCCAGCGCCGCCAGTTCGTCGGCGAGCGTGCGCCCGCCGCCGGTCGGGGTGGCCGCCCGCGCCGTCGGCCGCTCCCGGCGCAGCAGCCCGCGCAGCAGCGCCGGGGGCCGCTCGGCCCGCTCGCCGAGCGCGGCGACGTCGATCCTCGTCGGCACCAGCACCGGCTCGGCCAGCCGCAGGCCCGCGTCGAACAGGGCCATGCCCAGCTCGGACGGGATGGCGAGCTGCCCGTCACGGGCGGTGATCCGGGGATCGGTCCGGTCCAGCTTGGCGGTCATCTCGCTGGCCTGCTCCCACAGCCCCCAGGCGAACGACCGGCCCGGCAGCCCCTCCGCACGGCGGGCCAGGGCGAGCGCGTCGAGGAACGCGTTGGCCGCCGCGTAGTTGGCCTGACCGGGTACGCCGAAGACTCCGGCACCGGAGGAGAAGAGCACGAACCCGGCGAGGTCGAGGTGGCGGGTGAGCTCGTGCAGGTGCCACGCGGCGTCGAGCTTCGGCGCGAAGACCTTGTCGACGCGCTGCGGGGTGAGGGCGGTGACCACCCCGTCGTCGAGCACCCCCGCGAGGTGCACGACGGCGGTCAACGGGTGCCGCTCCGGTACCGCAGCCAGCACCCCGGCGAGGTTGTCGCGGTCGGACACGTCGGCCGCCACCACCATGGCCTCGACCCCCAGGGCCCGCAGTTCGTCGAGCGCCTCGGTCGCGCCGGGGGCCCGCTCGCCGCGGCGGCTGACCAGCAGCAGCCGCCGTACGCCGTGCGTCTCGACCAGCCGCCGGGCGACCAGCCGGCCCAGAGTCCCGGTGCCGCCGGTCAGCAGCACCGTACCGTCGGGGTTCCACGCCCGGGGCATGGTGAGCACCACCTTGCCGACGTGCCGGGCCTGGCTGACGTGCCGGAACGCCTCCGGCGCCTGGCGGACGTCCCACACCTGGGTGGGCAGCGGGGTGAGCGTCCCCCGTTCGAAGAGCCCCAGCAGGACGACCAGCATGCGCTGCACCTCGTCGGGCTCCTCCAGGGTCAGGTCGAAGGCGGTGTAGGCCACCCCCGGATGGTCGACGGCGACGCGGGCGGCGTCGCGGATGTCGGTCTTGCCCATCTCGACGAACCGCCCGCCGCGCGGCAGCAGCCGCAGCGAGGCGTCGACGAACTCGCGGGCCAGCGAGTCCAGCACGACGTCAACGCCCCGGCCGCCGGTGGCGTCGGTGAAGCGGGACTCGAAGTCGAGGGTCCGGGACGAGGCCAGGTGCTCCTCGTCGAGACCGAGCGCGCGCAGGGCGTCCCACTTGGCAGGGCTGGCGGTGGCGTACACCTCGGCCCCGAGGTGGCGGGCGAGCTGCACGGCGGCCATGCCGACGCCGCCGGCCGCCGCGTGCACCAGCACCGACTCGCCACGGGTGAGCCCGGCCAGGTTGACCAGACCGTGGTATGCGGTCAGGAAGACCACCGGCACAGACGCGGCCTCGACGTACGACCAGCCGGCCGGCATCGGGGCCAGCAGGCGGCGGTCGGTGACCGCGACGGGCCCGAAGCAGCCCACGAAGACCCCGAACACGCGGTCGCCGGGGCGCAGGTCTGTCACCTCGGCGCCCACCTCGACGACCTCGCCGGCGCCCTCGCCGCCGAGCGGTCCCGCGTCGCCCGGGTAGAGGCCGAGCGCGTTGAGCACGTCGCGGAAGTTGAGGCCGGCGGCACGGACGCGTACCCGGACCTCGCGGGGGCCGAGCGCGGTGTCGGCGGCGTCGGTGCGGACCAGGGTGAGGTTCTCCAGGCTGCCGCGCACCGGCGCGTCCAGCCGCCACGCGGCGGCGGGCGGTACGGGCAGCTCACCGGCCGACCCGGCCCGCGCCAGACGCGGCACGTACGCGGTGCCGACCCGGATCGCGGCCTGCGGCTCGTCCGCCGCCAGCAGGGCGGCCACCTCGTCGGGGCCGATCCCGTCGCCGTCGACGTCGACGACGACGATCTGGCCCGGATTCTCCGACTGGGCGGAGCGCACCAGGCCCCACGCCGCCGCGGCGGCCGGGTCGGTCACCTCGCCGGCGTGGTGCACGGCCACCGCGCCCCGGGTCACCAGCAGCAGCCGCGACGCCGCCCAGCAGGGCTCGGTGAGCCAGCGCCGGACCAGGTCGAGGGCCCGCACGGCGGCGTGGCGCGCCGCGCGGGGGGTGGGCTGCGCGGGGTCCGCGTCGAGCGGCACGAGCACCGCCCCGGGCCGGGCCAGTCCGGCGTCCACCGCGTCGGCGAGCCCGTCCAGCCCGTGGTACAGCGGGAACCTGTCCAGGCCGGGGGCGACGGCCACGGCGTCGACCGGAGTGGCCGACTCGACGGGCGGCAGCGGCGTCCAGTCGACGCGGAACAGGGCGTCGCGGGTGGCCCGGTCGTCGGTGACGGCCAGCTCGGTGGTGGAGATCGGGCGCATCGTCAGGGCGGCCACCTCGGCCACCGGGGCGCCGGTCGGATCGGCGACGGTCAGCGCGATGGCGTGCGGCCCGACCCGGGTCAGCCGTACCCGCAGGGCGGTCGCCCCGGTGGCGTGCAGGCTGACACCGTTCCAGGCGAACGGCAGCAGGAGCTGGCCGGCCCCGGCCCCGGCGAGGCCGCCGAAGTGCGCGGCGTGCAGGGCGGCGTCGAACAGGGCGGGGTGCAGGCCGTACCGGTCGGCGTCGACCCGCTGGGCCGCCGGCAGTTCCACCTCGGCGTAGACCTCGTCGCCGCTGGTCCACACCGCGCGCAGGCCCTGGAACGCCGGCCCGTACGCGTACCCGTCGGCTTCCAGGCCGGCGTAGAAGCCGGTCAGGTCGACGGGCCGGGTGTCGGGCGGCGGCCAGGCGGCGAGCTGCGGCGACACCGCGGGCTGGTCGGCGCGCAGGGTGGCGCTGGCGTGCCGGGTCCACGGCTGTCCCGCCGGCGCGTCGGCGGGCCGGGAGTGCACGGTCACCGGGCGGCGTCCGTCGCCGGCGCCCGCGCCGACCGCCACCTGCACCTGCGTCGCGCCGTCGGCGGGCAGGGTCAGCGGGGCCTCGATGACCAGTTCGTCGAGGAACGGGTGGCCGACCTCGTCGCCGGCGCGCAGGCAGAACTCCACCAGGCCGGTGCCGGGCACCAGCACGCTGCCGGTGACCCGGTGATCGGCCAGCCACGGCTGCGCGTCGGCCGACAGCCGCCCGGTGAACAGGTGGCCCCTCGTCTCGGCCAGCACGACCGACGCGCCGAGCAGCGGATGACCGGCGGCGTCCAGACCGGCGGCGCCGACGTCGCCGGGGCCGGAGACCGCCCGGGGCCAGTAGCGGCGGTGGGCGAACGCGTACGTGGGCAGGTCGACGCGCCGGCCGCCGGCCAGTGCGGGCCGCCAGTCCACCGCGACACCGGACACGTGGAGCTGGGAAAGCGAGAGCAGGAACCGCTCCCGGCCGCCCTGGTCCCGTTGCAGCGAGCCGACCACCACGGCATCGCCGTCGTGGTCGGCGAGGGTCTCCTCCACGCCGACGGTGAGCACCGGGTGCGGACTGCACTCGACGTACGCGTCGTGGCCCTCGCCGGCCAGCACGCGGATCGCCCGTTCCAGCTCGACGGGCCGGCGCAGGTTGCGGTACCAGTAGTCGGGCCCCATCTCCTCGCCGTCGAGCCAGCGCAGGTCGGTGGTGGAGAACAGCGGCACGGCGGCCGGGCCGGGGGTGATGCCGGCCAGCACCTCGGCCAGCTCGTCGCGGATGCGTTCCACCTGGGCGGAGTGGGAGGCGTAGTCGACGGCGATGCGCCGCACCCGGGCCTGCTCGCCGGCCAGCTCGGCGAGCAGCTCCTCGACCGCCTCCGGCTGGCCGGAGACCACGACGGCGGCCGGCCCGTTCACGGCGGCGACCGAGATCCGCTCGCCGAAGCGGGCGATCCGGTCGCGGACCGTGTCGGCGGGCAGCGCGACGGAGGCCATCGCCCCGTGCCCGGCCAGAGCCCGTAGCGCGCGGCTGCGCAGCGCCACCACCCGCGCCGCGTCGGGCAGGGAGAGCACCCCGGCGACGCAGGCGGCGGCGATCTCGCCCTGCGAGTGGCCGACCACGGCGGCCGGCTGCACGCCGTACGAGCGCCACAGCTCGGCCAGCGACACCATCATCGCGAACAGGGCGGGCTGCACGACGTCGACCTCGTCGAGGCCGGGCGCGCCCGGCACCTGGCGCAGCACGTCCAGCAGCGACCAGTCCAGGTACGGCCGCAGCGCCGCGTCGCAGGCCGCCATGCGTTCGGCGAACACGGGGGCCTGGTCGAGCAGGTCCAACCCCATGCCGAGCCACTGGGAGCCCTGCCCGGGGAAGACGAAGACGCACCGGCCCGTGGGCTGCGCCTCGCCGCGCGTGACCGCCGGGTCGGGCCGGCCCTCGACGAGCGCGTCGAGGGCGTCGGCGACCCGCTGCGCGGACGCGGCGACCAGCACCGCCCGGGAGTCGAAGGTGCCCCGGCTGGTGGCCAGCGACCACGTCACGTCGAGGGGCCGCTGGTCGGGCCGGGCGGCGAGGTGCTCCCGCAGCCGCCGCGCCTGGCCGGCGAGCGCCTGCGGGGTACGCGCCGACAGCAGCCACGGCAGCGCGCGCTCCTGCGGCGGCTCGGATTCGGCGGCCTCCGGCGGCGTCTCGGCGACCGACTCGACGATCACGTGGGCGTTGGTGCCGCTGATGCCGAACGACGAGACGCCGGCGCGCACCGGCCGGTCCGCCGCCGGCCACGGGCGGGCCTCGGTGAGCAGCTGCACCGCTCCCGAGTCCCAGTCGATCCGCGAGCTGCGGCGCTCGGCGTGCAGGGTGCGGGGCAGCCGCCCGTGCCGCATGGCGAGGACCATCTTGAGCACGCCGGCGACGCCGGCCGCGGCCTGGGTGTGCCCGAGGTTGGACTTGACCGAGCCGAGCAGCACCGGCGCGGCGCCGGCCGGGCGCTGCCCGTACGTGGCGAGGATCGCTTCCGCCTCGATGGGGTCGCCGAGCGACGTGCCGGTGCCGTGCGCCTCCACCACGTCCACGTCGGCGGCACTCAGCCCGGCGGCGCCCAGCGCGGCCTTGATGACCCGTTCCTGCGACGGCCCGTTCGGCGCGGTCAGCCCGTTCGACGCGCCGTCGGAGTTGACCGCCGAGCCGCGCACGACGGCCAGCACGGGGTGGCCCCGGCGGCGGGCCTCGGAGAGCCGCTCCACCACCAGCATCCCGACGCCCTCGGACATGCCGAAGCCGTCGGCGTCCTCGGCGAACGCCTTGCACCGCCCGTCGGCGGCGAGACCCCGCTGGCGGCTGAAGCCGGTCAGCCCGGCCGGGGTGGACATCACCGACACCCCACCGGCCAGCGCCAGGTCGCAGTCGCCCTGGCGCAGCGCCTGGACGGCCAGGTGCAGCGCCACCAGCGACGCCGAGCAGGCGGTGTCGACGGTGACCGCTGGTCCCTCCAGCCCGAGCGCGTACGCGACCCGGCCGGAGAGGACGCTGCCGGCGGTGCCGGTCAGCAGGTGTCCCTCGTCGGCGGTGACCTCGCCGTCGTCGGAGACGACACCGGGGGCGACCCGGTCGGCGTAGTCCTGCCCGTGGGTGCCGGCGAAGACGCCGGTGCGGCTGCCCCGCAGGGTGGCCGGGTCGATGCCACCGCGTTCCAGCGCCTCCCAGGAGGTCTCCAGCAGCAGCCGGTGCTGCGGATCCATGGCGAGGGCCTCGCGGGGGCTGATGCCGAAGAACTCGGCGTCGAAGTCGGCGATGCCGGTGAGGAACCCGCCGGAGCGCACGTACGTCCGGCCGGGCGTGCCGGGCACCGGGTCGTGGAGGTCGGCCAGCGGCCAGCCCCGGTCGTCGGGCAGGTCGCCGATGACGTCGTCGCCCGCGTCGAGCAGCCGCCACAGCTTCTCCGGGGAGCCGATCCCGCCGGGGAAGCGGCAGGCCATCGCGACGATGGCGACCGGCTCGTCCAGGGCGACGGTGCTCGCGTCGGCAACCTCGGTGGCGGCGGTGCCGAGCAGCCGGGCGTGCAGGTGCGCGGCGAGCAACTCGGGGGTGGGGTGGTTGAACACGGCGTGCGGGGCGAGCCGGACCCCGGAGACGGCGGTGAGCCGGTTGCTCAGCTCGACGGCCATCAGCGAGTCGAAGCCGAGGTCCTTGAACGGGCGGCGCGGCTCGACCTGCTCGGGGCCGCTGTGCCCGACCACTGTGGCGCACCGGGCACGCACGAGGTCCAGCAGCAGTTCGGCGCGCTCGGGCTCGGCGAGTTCGGCCAGCCGGTCGGCGAAGCCCTTCGCGGAGGCGGGCGCGGAGGCGGCGTTGACCGCCCGGCGGGGCGGCGGGGGCAGCAGCGCCCGCAGCAGGGCGGGCACCTCTCCGGAGGTCCGTACGGCGGCCAGGTCGAGCCCGATCGGCACGAGCGCCGGCCGGTCCACGTGCAGGGCGGCGTCGAACAGCGCCAGCCCGGCGGCCGTGTCGAGGGGGCGGGTGCCGCCGCGGGCGAGCCGGGCCAGGTCGGCGGGGCTGAGCCGGCCGGCCATCCCGTCCTCGGCGGCCCACAGCCCCCAGGCCAGGGCGCTCGCCGGCCGGCCCTGGGCGCGGCGGTGCGCGGCGAGCGCGTCGAGGAACGCGTTGCCGGCCGCGTAGTTGCCCTGGCCAGGGCTGCCGAAGGTGGCGGCGGCCGAGGAGAAGAGCACGAACGCGGTCAGGTCGAGGCCGGCGGTGAGCTCGTGCAGGTGCCAGGCGCCGTGCACCTTGGCGCGCAGGGTCCGGGCCCAGCGGGTCGGGTCGAGGTCGGTGAGCAGGGCGTCGTCGGTGGCCCCGGCGGCGTGCACGACGGCGACGAGCCGGTCGGCCAGCGGGGCGACGACCTCGGCGAGCGCCGCCCGGTCGGCGACGTCGGCCGCGACCACCCGCACTGTGACGCCGGCGTCGGTCAGCGCGGTCGTCCAGTCGTCGGCCCGGCCGCTGCGGCTGACCAGCACCAGCTCGGTGACGCCGTGCGCGGTGGCGAGGTGGGTGGCGACGTGCCGGCCGATCCCGCCGGTGCCTCCGGTGAGGAGCACGGTGCCGCCGGCCAGGGCCGCGAGCGGCGCGCCGGCCGGGGGCCGCTCGACGGGACGGAGGCGGGGCAGCAGCGCGCGGCCGTCGCGGACGGCCACCTCGGGTTCGTCGTCGGCGGCGGCCAGCGCCGAACGGATGGCGGCGTCGTCGGTGGTGTCGAGGCTGAGCAGGAGGAAACGGTCGGGCTGTTCGGCCTGGGCGACGCGGAGCAGCCCGGCCACGGGGGCGTGCACCGGGTCGCCGTCGCGCACGGCGAGGGCCAGGCGGGTGGTCTCCGCGCGGGGGTCGGCCAGCCAGGTCTGGAGCACGTCGAGCACGGCGAGGCCGACGGCGTGCGCCCGATCGGGCACCGGCCGGCCCGGCTCGCCGTCGCCGACCCGCAGCACCAGCAGCGGCGGCAGCGGCCCGTCCGGCGGCGTGCCGTCGGCGAGCGTCCAGGAGGGCGCCGGGGTCGCCGGGAACGCGGCGGGCAGCCAGTCGACGGCGTACAGCCCGGCGGGGGTGGCCGCCGGCGCCGGCGCGTCGGCGGACGGCAGGTCCACCGGCCGCAGCACCACCCGGTCGGCGTCGAGCACGGGCCCGCCCGCGTCGTCGACGGCGCTCAGCGTCACCGCGTCCGCCCCGGCGGGGGCCAGGCAGACGCGCAGCGCGTGCGCCCCGACGGCGTGGCGGCGCACGCCCGCCCACTCGGAGGGCAGCAGCCGGGCGGTGGGCCCGGCGTCGGCGACCGACGCGAAGCCGGCGAGCGGGAGCAGGCGCAGGGCCGCCTCCAGCACCAGCGGGTGCACGCCGTACCGCTCGGCGTCCGGGTCGCGGGCGTCGTCGGGCAGGCGTACGTCGACGTAGAGCCGATCGGCGGCGACCCACGCGGCGCGGGCCAGCTCCCCGGCCAGCGCGCGGTGCGGCGGGGCGCTCAGGTCCACCGGCCGGGCCCCGGCAGGGGGCCAGACGGGGGCGAGGGCACCCCGGCCGCTCTCCGGGTCGACGGGTGCGAGCACCGCCTCGGCGGCCTCCCGCCAGGGCTGCCCCTCGCCGGCCCGGACGTGACAGCGCGCCACCCGGCGTCCGTGCTCGTCCGGCGCGCCCACGTCGATCTGCACCTCGAGGGCGGCCTCGGCGGGCAGCGGAACCGGCTCGGGCACGCGCAGCCGCCGCACGCTCGGGGCGCCGAGCTGGTCGCCGAGGTGGGTGAGCATGTCCAGCAGGGCGGTGGCGGGCAGCAGCGGCGCCGTGCCGTCGCCGGGCGCGGCCAGCCACGGCGAGGTGGCCGTGGCGATCTGCCCGGTGCAGACCACCTGCCCGGTGCCGGCGACCGCCAGCAGGCCGCCGAGCAGCGGATGCCCCGCGTCGGCCAGTCCGGCGCCGACGGGACCGCCTGCGCCGGTGGGAGCGGGCAGCCAGTAGTGCCGGCGTTGGAAGGCGTACGTGGGCAGGTCGACGCGGCGGTGCGGGCCGGGGCCGGCGAGGGCGGCACGGTCCACCGCGACGCCCCGCACGTGCAGCCGCGCCACGGCGGCGAGCAGCGCCTCGACCTCCCCTGCGGTGCCCCGTACGGCGGGGACGAAGGCCAGCTCGTCGGCCTCGGCGACGAGGCAGTCCTGGGCCATCGCGGTGAGCACACCGGCCGGGCCGATCTCCAGGAATGTGGTGACGCCCTGCCCGTGCAGGGCCCGTACGCCGTCGTGGAAGCGGACGGTGCCCCGCACGTGCGCCACCCAGTGCTCGGGCGAGCAGAGCCGGGCCGGGTCGACGGGGTGGCCGGTCAGGTTGGACACCACCGGCAGGTGCGGGGTGCGGTACGTGAGACCGGCCGCGACCGCGCGGAACTCGTCGAGCATCGGGTCCATGCGCGGCGAGTGGAACGCGTGCGACACCCGCAGCCGGCTGGTGCGGCGCCCGGCCGCGCGCAGGGTGTCCGCGACGGCCAGCACCGCGTCGGTGTCGCCGGAGAGGACGACGCTGGTGGGGCCGTTGACGGCGGCGAGGCCCACCCGGTCGGTCAGGTGCGCGGCGACCTCGGCCTCGTCGGCCTCGACGGCGACCATCGCGCCCCCGGCGGGCAGCTGCTGCATCAGCCGGGCGCGGGCGGCGACCAGCGCCGCCGCGTCGGCGAGGGAGAACACCCCGGCCACGTGCGCGGCGGCAAGCTCGCCGACGGAGTGCCCGAGCACCGCGTCGGGGCGGATCCCCCAGTGCTCCAGGAGGCGGTAGAGCGCCACCTCGAAGGCGAACAGGCCCGGCTGGGTGTACAGGGTCTCGTCGAGCAGGTCGGCCGCTGCGGTGCCCTCGGCCGCGAGGACGACGTCCGCGACGGGGAGCAGGGCGTGGCCGGCGAGGCAGCGGTCGAGTTCGGCGCAGGCCGCGTCGAAGGCTGCCGCGAAGACGGGGTACGCCGCGTGCAGCTCGTGGCCCATGCCGGCGCGCTGGCCGCCCTGCCCACCGAAGAGCAGGCCGAGTCGGCCGTCGACGACCCGGCCGGTCAGCACGCCCGGCAGGCCCGGGTCCGGTCCGCCGCGGGCCAGCGCGCCGAGCCCCGTCCGGGCGGACTCCGCGTCGTCCACCAGCACCACGGCCCGGTGTTCGAGCGCGGCGCGGGTGGTGGCGAGGGCGTGCCCGGCGTCGGCCGGGTCGGCGTGCGCCCCCGGCCCGTCGAGCCAGGCCAGCAGGCGGGCCGCCTGGTCACGCAGCGCCTCGCCGGAGGCAGCCGCGAGCAGCCACGGTACGGGCGGCCGAGCGGTGCCGGTCGACGGCCGCGCTGCCGCGGTGGCGGGCGGCGACTGCCGGGCGGCGTCGCCGGCGGCGGTAGGCGGATCGGCGGGGGCCTCGACGATGACGTGGGCGTTGGTGCCGCTGATGCCGAACGACGAGACGCCGGCCCGGCGGGGCCGGTGTACCTCGGGCCACGGGCGGGCCTCGGTGAGCACCTCGACCGCGCCGGCGGACCAGTCCACCTCGGACGTCGGGGCGTCCACGTGCAGGGTGCGCGGCAGTGTCCCGTGCCGCATCGCGAGCACCATCTTGATGACCCCGGCGGCCCCGGCGGCGGCCTGGGTGTGGCCCAGGTTGGACTTCAGCGAGCCCAGCCGCAGCGGTTCGGCGTCACCGCGGCCCACCCCGTACGTGGCGAGCAGCGCCTGCGCCTCGATCGGGTCGCCGAGGGACGTGCCGGTGCCGTGCGCCTCGACGGCGTCCACGTCGGCGGTGGAGAGCCCGGCCGCGTCCAGCGCCCGGCGGATGACCCGCTCCTGGGCGGGCCCGTTGGGGGCGGTCAGCCCGTTGGACGCGCCGTCGGAGTTGACGGCGGAGCCGCGCAGCACGGCGAGGACGGGGTGCCCGTGCCGGCGGGCGTCGGAGAGCCGTTCCAGCAGCAGCACGGCGACGCCCTCGGACCAGCCGGTGCCGTCGGCGCCGTCGGCGAACGCCTTGCACCGGCCGTCCGGGGCGAGCCCGCGCTGCCGGCTGAACTCCACGAACGCCTGCGGGGTGCCCATCACCGCCACGCCGCCGGCCACGGCGAGCGAGCAGTCCCCGGCGCGCAGCGCCTGGGCGGCCAGGTGCAGCGCCACCAGCGACGACGAGCACGCCGTGTCGACGGTGACCGCCGGCCCCTCCAGCCCCAGCGCGTACGCGACCCGGCCGGAGACGACGCTGCCGGCGGTGCCGACGCCGAGGTGGCCCTCGGTGCCGGGCGGCGCCTGGCGCAGGTTCGCGGCGTAGTCGTGGTGCATGACGCCGGTGAAGACGCCCGTGGCGCTGCCGCGCAGCGAGGTGGGGTCGATGCCGGCCCGCTCGAACAGTTCCCAGGACGTCTCCAGCAGCAGCCGCTGCTGCGGGTCCATGGCGAGCGCCTCGCGCGGGCTGATCGCGAACAGGGTGGCGTCGAAGTCCGCGGCGCCGGTGAGGAAGCCGCCCACCCGGGCGTACGAGGTGCCGGGGCGGTCGGGGTCGTCGGAGAACAGGTTCGCCAGGTCCCAGCCCCGGTCCGTGGGGAACTCCGTGAGCCCTTCCCGGCCCTGGTCGACCAGCTCCCACAGCTCCTCGGGGGAGGCGACGCCGCCGGGGAGCCGGCAGGCCATGGCGACGACGGCCACCGGATCGTCCACCGTTGACGAAGGTACCGACCGGCCGGTCGTGCGAGTGGCCGGCGGGACGGCACCGCGCAGCCGGGCGGCGAGGTGCCGGGCGAGGGCCTGGGGGCTGGGCCGGTCGAACGCGGCCGTGGCGGAGAGCCGTACCCCGGTGGCCCGGGCCAGCCGGTCGCGCAACGCAACCGCCGCGACCGAGGTGAAGCCGAGCTCCTTGAAGGCGCGGCCGGGGCGGACCGCGGCCGGGTCGGGCAGCCCGGCCACCTGCGCGGTGGCGGCGCGGACCAGGTCGAGCACGAGCCGGTCCCCCTCGGCGGTGGTGAGCCCGGCCAGCCGGCGGCGCAGCTCGGCGGCGTCCCGGTCGTCCGTGGAGTCGCCGGGCTCGGCCACGGGCCCGCGCCAGGCGGGGTGCGCGGCGTCGGCGTGGCCCGCCGGGCGGGCGAGCACGACCATGTCGGCGCCGTCGTGGGCCACGTCGAACGCGGCGAGGTCGGCACGTACGGCCGCCGACGCGGTGCCCGCTGCGGGTCCGGTCGCCGCCGGCCCGCGCTCGGCGGGCGCGGTCGTGCCGACGAGCCGGGCCGGGTGATCGGCGGCCCGGCGGCGGGCGACCAGGGCGTGCAGGGCCCCGACGGCCGAGGCGGCGCGTTCCCGGCCCGCCGCACCCAGCAGCAGGGCGGACGGCGCGAGGACGGTGAACGCCGCCGCCCCCGGGTGCCGGCCCGCGGCGTCCAGCGTCGCGGCGAGGCCGAGCAGCCGGACTGCGCCCTCGGCGTCGGCCAGGTCGTCGTCGCACGGGCAGAGGAAGACGGCGCCGAACGCCTCGTCGCCCGCCCGCTCGGCGGGCAGCGGAACGGCTTCCGCACCGGCGGCGGTGAGTTCGGCGGCCAGGTCCGCCAGGGCCGGGGCGGGTGTCGCGCCAGCGTGCAGCAGCCGCAGCCGGCGGGCGCGGTGCGCGGCGACGAGGTGCCGGGCCAGCGCGGCGCCGGTCGGTCCGTCGGCGCCGGTGACCAGGACGGGGCGCTCCGGGTCGGCCACGGTCGCCGGCCGTCCCGGCACGGTCGCCGGGGCGGGCACGAGGGCCGCGTGCCGGGCCGCCCCGGCCCGCAGGGCGACCTGCGCGGCGCCGGCGTCCACGACGGCGGGCAGCAGGGCGAGCGAGCGGTCCGCCGCGTCGTGGTCGACCAGCACGATCCGGTCCGGGTACGCGGCCTGCAGGCTGCGCCCGACCGCCCAGACGGCGCCGGCCGCCGGATCGGGCCCGGGCCAGCCGGCGGCGTCGCCCCCAGTGGCGGCTCCCCCGGCGACGTCTCCCGCAGTGGCCTCGCCCGCGGAGGCGTCTCGCGCGGGGGCGTCGCCCGCGCTGCCGGCACCGCTCGTACCGGGGCCGTTGGCCGCGTCGCCGGCCGGGCCGGTCAGCAGCATCAGCCGGGTGCCGGCGAAGCGGTCGTCGTCGAGCCAGCCACGCAGCCGGTCGGCGAGGTCCGCCGCGTCGGCGTCGGCCGGCCCGGCCAGCAGCACCGTCACGTCGGGCGCGTCGGGAGTCTCGCGCAGGGTGGCCAGATCCCGGTGGGCCCGGAACCGCTCCCCCGGCGACGCCGCGCGCAGCGGCTCCACCAGCGGCTCGCTCCCGGCGCCGACGAGCGCCCAGCGGCGGGCCGGGGCGGCGGCGTCCTGCGCGGCCGCCGGTACGGGCGCCGCCACCGGCGGTACGGCGGTCAGGTCCAGCGGTCGCCAGGCGAGCAGGCTGAGCGCCTCGTGGTGGCTGCCGTTGACCGCCCGCAGCCGGGCCGGCCCGTCGAGCAGGAGCCGGCGGGTGACCTTGCCGGACGCGGTGCGGGGCACCTGCCCGATCTCGTACAGCGCCTCGGGGACCTTGTGGTAGCTGAGCCTCTCCCGGCAGGCCGCGTACCCGGCACGGGGGTCGAAGCCCTCCGGCCCCTGCACCACGAACGCCACCGGCACCTCGCCGAGCACCTCGTGCGGCCGGCCGGTCACCGCCACGTCGGCGACGCCGGGCACCGCGCGCAGCGCCTCCTCCACCTCGCCCGGGTGGATCTTCTCCCCGCCCCGGATGATCAGCTCCTGGTGGCGGCCGGTGACGAAGATGTTGCCGTCGGCATCGCGGCGGGCCAGGTCACCGGTGCGGTACCAGCCGTCGCGCAGGGCCGCGGCGGTGACCTCCGGCAGGCCGTGGTAGCCGAGCATGACGCTCGGACCGCTGACCCAGACCTCCCCCTCGGCGCCGGTCGGCACGTCCAGACCCGTCTGCGGGCTGACCAGGCGCACCTCGACGCCGGGCACCGCGCGTCCACAGGAGCCCTCGACCCAGGGCTGCTCCGGCCGGGTGACGGCGATCGAGCCGCAGGTCTCCGTGCTGCCGTACGCGTCGAGCAGCGGCGCGTCGAAGACCTCGTCGAACGCCCGCCGCAGCGCGCCGGTGGTGATCGCCCCGCCGACCAGGCAGACCCGCAGGGCCGGGGCGCGGAAGCCGGTCTCCCGGGCGGCGGTGACCAGGTGGTGGTACATCGCCGGTACACCGGCGAGCACGGTGGCCTCGTCCTCGTCGACCGCGCGCAGCACGTCGTCGGCGGAGAAGCCGTCGATGAGCCGGGCCGTGGCCCCGACCGCCGTCACGCTGAGCACGCACCCGATGTGGGAGAGGCTGTGGAACAGCGGCAGTGGCCAGACCACCCGGTCGGCGGCGGTGAGCCCGGGGATCGGCACGTAGCAGGCGGCGACCGACCAGAGGCAGGTGCGCTGGGTGGAAAGGACACCCTTGGGCCGGCCGGTGGTGCCGGAGGTGTAGAGCATCCAGGCCACCTCGTCGAGGCCCAGGTCGTCGCGGGCCCCCACGGCCGGCTCGGTGTCGACCAGGTCGCGCCAGGCGACGACCCCGTCCGGAACCGGGTTGTCCCCGGTGACCACGATCCGCAGGGCCGGCCGGGTGGCACGCAGCCGCAGCATCTGGTCGAGGTGACGCGGGTCGGTGACCACCAGCACCGCGCCGGAGTCGTCCAGCAGATGGGCCAGTTCCGCGTCGGTGCTGTGCGGGTTCACCGGCACGCCGACCGCGGCGGCCCGCGTGACGGCCAGCCAGGTCTCCACCGTCTCCACGCGGTTGCCGAGGCAGAAGGCCACCCGGTCGCCCCGGGCGACCCCGGCCGCCGCCAGGTGACCGGCCAGCCGACGGGTCCGCGCCGCCAGATCGGCGTATCCGACCGCCCGGCGGTCGTCGCGGAATGCGACCTTGTTCCCCGACCTGGCGGCGTGCGCCTCGATCAGATCGGACAACGGCTGGATCAGGTCGCTCCGAAGCATGTCACCACATCCATCCGTCGGCGAGACTCCTCATCCGCGGCGTAGACCTCGCTCGCCGTAGCGGCCCAAGTCTTCCGAGCACCCTGCCGGTGTCCTACCCCTGTCACCCCCTAAGTCGTCCCCAGTTCGGAGCGCCGATCGGGTGGTGGAACGGGCCTGCGGGCCGATGATGGGGCGACCCCCGCGGACCGTCGAATCCCGTGCTCCACCCGCCCGTCAGCCGAGGTGCCGTCGTTGGAACGCTGCTGGTTGTTCGCCCGTTCGGCCGTACCGGCCGGCGGCTGCCCGGGCACGCGGCTGACCGAGCTGGTCGGCACCGTCCTGACCGGGCTGGTCGCCGCCGCCCGCCGGGCCGATCCCGGCATGGACTGGTTCTTCGACCCGGAGAACTCCCCCGCCGGGCGGCTGAGCCTCGGCTTCCATGCCGCCCCCGCCGCGCTCGACGCGGTACGGGCGGGGCTGCTCGCCTACGACCCGGGGACGTCCCTCGCCGGGGACCGGTGCGTCGTGCGCGACCCCGCCCGGGGCGGCCCGCTCGCGTTCGCGGGCAGCGAACTGGCCCTCACCCTGCTCGGCGGCGACGTGCCCTGGCTGGCCGGCGGCGAGCTGCCGCTGGCCGTGGCGCACCTGCGGCACCTGACCGGGCTGATGCCGGCGGCCGACCGCCTGGCGTTCCTGTTCCTGCACTGGCAGGAACGCAGCCAGCGGCTCACCGGCGCGCAGCGGCGGGACCTGGCCGCGCAGGCCGACGCCGGGGCGGAGAAGATCGTCCTGTCGGCCGGTGACCTACCGCTGGGCGGGGACGTGGCAGTGGCGTGGCAGCGCTACCTGGACCGGGTGACCGACGTGGTGGGCCACGACCACCCGACAGCGCCTCCCGGGTTCCTGCTGGCGCACCACGCGCAGCTCACCCACGATCGGTGGGGCATCCGGCCGGAGGTCGACTCGCTGGCCGCGCTGGCGCTGCGCCTGTCGATGGTGCGGGGCAGCCCGGCCGCGACCGCGCCGGCCCACGTTCCGCAGAGGAGGCAGCAACCACATGCACGCGCCGGTACCTGACCGTCCCGCCGGCGAGCCGGCCCGCGTCGAGGTGGCACTCGGGGAACGGTCGTACCCGGTGCTGATCGGTCCCGGCGTGCGCCACCGGCTCCCGGCGGAGGTGGCGCGGATCGGCGCCCAGCGGGTCGTGGTGGTCTCGGCCCGGCCACCGGAGTGGACGCCCGACCCGGGCGTGCCGCACCGGGTGGTGCCGGCCCGCGACGGCGAGCACGACAAGAACCTGACCACTGTGGAACAGCTCTGCCGGGCGTTCGCCGAGTTCGGGCTGACCCGGACGGACGCGGTGGTCTCCTGCGGCGGCGGCACCACCACGGACGTGGTCGGGCTGGCCGCCGGCCTCTACCACCGGGGCGTACCGGTGATCCACCTGCCGACCTCGCTGCTGGCCCAGGTGGACGCCAGCGTCGGTGGGAAGACCGCCGTCAACCTGCCGGAGGGCAAGAATCTCGTGGGCGTGTACTGGCAGCCCCGGGCGGTGCTCTGCGACACCGAGCACCTGGGGACGCTGCCGCAGCGGGAGTGGCGCAACGGGTACGGGGAGATCGCCCGGGCGCACTTCATCGGCGCCGGTGATCTGCGTGACCGGCCGGTGGCGGAGCAGATCGCCGCGTCGGTGGCGTTGAAGGCCCGGGTGGTGGCCGCGGACGAGCGGGACTCCGGCCTGCGGCACATCCTCAACTACGGCCACACGCTCGGGCACGCGTTGGAGCGGGCCACCGACTTCGGCATGCGCCACGGTGAGGCGGTCGGCGTCGGCACGGTCTTCGCGGGCCGCTTGGCCGGCGTCCTCGGCCGGATACCGGCCGACCGGGTGGCCGAGCACCACGACGTGGTGGCGGGCTACGGGCTCGACACCACGCTGCCCGGCGGCGTCGACCACGACGAGCTGATCAGGCTGATGCGCCGGGACAAGAAGGCAACCTCGGGCCTGTCCTTCGTCCTGGACGGACCGGGCGGAGTCGAACTGGTCGCCCGTGTCCCCGAGGTCGCTGTGCGTACCGCACTTTCCGGCATGTGAGGCCGACACGGCCGGGTGCCCGTTCGCCGGCCGGCGCCGCGGGGGCGGCCGGGCCGGCGAACAGATGACGAGCCGCCGGAGCCGAGCGGGCCCGGACCGGCGCGTCAGGCGCCCAGGGCCCGCTGGATCTGCGCCACCAGCACGCCGCAGGCGTACCGGTCCGCGGCCCCGACCATGCCGACGATGGTCGCCGGCAGCGGGCCGTTGTCCGTCTCCGCCGGATCGTGGTGCATGAACACGACGAACTGCCCCCGGTCGATGAACGGCGCGAGGATCGGCTCGGCGTCGACGCCGGGGGCCAGTGAGAAGAACGTGGTCATGGCGCACGGATGCCGGCCCAGCAGCGAGCTTCGGTGCAGCAGCGAGCTGGTGGCCCCGCTGACCCGGAAGTTCGGGTCGATGACCCGCAGGGCGCCGTCGCGGCCGATCCCGGCGTCGAAGGAGCAGTAGCCCCGGTACCCGAGCTCACTGGCCTTTCGGACCCCTACGGTCAGCGCTTCGACCAGCTCCTCCGGGGGCTGGTCGTCGTCCATCACACAACCGACCCACGTCGAGGTGGGCTGCGGCAGGTGTACCGACGATCCGAAGTAGTGCACCGATCCGCTGTCGGTCACGCCGAACTGGATACCCCAGATCGTCTGGAAGGGCACCTCCTCTTCGACGATCCACTGCTCGCTCACCTGTTCCAACTGGTTGAACAGGGAACGGTTCCGCCGGTCCCGCAACCGACGGGTGAAGATCGCAATTCCGCTGGACACCTCGACCCCGGCCGGTTTGATGACCGCCGGCCGGCGGTCCCGCGCCACGATCCGGCGCACCTCGGCGGGGGTGGCGACCTGCCGGCGGGGCAGGTACTCCGGCGCGACCAGAGTCTCCAGCACGGTCTTGTTGTTGAGGCGGGCGAGCAGATCCGCGGGCACCCGGGCGCGAGCGGCCCGCAGCAGCGGGTCATGCGGAGGAAACTGGAACTCCAGCGTCTCGCCCCGCTCGACGGCTTCCCGCGCGTACCGCACCGCCTGCGCGCCGGAACGGAACTCCCGCAGGTCGCTGGGCGTCTTCAAACCACTCCGGCTGAGCAGACGCAGTGACTTGTCCGCGCTGGAGCCGGTGCTGCAGATGGCCGCCGACTGATGCGGAAGGGTCAGGTGCAGACCCGTGATCATGTCCAGGCCGTTGTGGAGAGCGGCGCCCGCGCCGGCGAGATAGGGGCTGTCGGCGGTGGCCGACGGGTCGGGCGGTCGGGCCAGGACCACCCCGTCGTGTGCGAACACCTGTACCTGGATGGGAACCTGCATCTGATCTCCTGACATGCTGGCCCGGTGCGGGCCTCGGGGTAGCGCTGAAACCGGTGCGCCACGGCCACGAACAGCGGAGAACATGGCCTCAGGCGTGGGCTCCCGGTCCTGATGCGGCCGCTCGGCCGCGAGAGTCGGGCGTGCAGTGTGCACCGGCCGAACGGTCGTGAGCTGGACCGGCCGGGAAGCCGGCCGACTTGTGGCCGGCGTCGCTCGGCGAGGTGCACACCGCCGGTCAGCGGCTGATTTTCCAGCCACCGACTGGAGTCATGATCGAAGGAGCTTAGTCACTACTCATTGCCCCGGGATGGGCCAGACAGGCGAACGTGGACGGCCCTTTCGCCGCCGGGGCCGCCGATACTCCTAGGCGGGGCCATCGACTCGGGCTGACCGAAAAGCTGTTCTTCGGTAGGGCTGGAGTCGCCGGACAGCGCTGTCGCAGCCCGCGCTGCCGACGGCCCGGACTCGCACGGCCACGCCCTCTGCCAGGCTGACATTGCCGGCCCGGCCTCGACGCGGCCGGTGCCGGGCTTGCACCGCCGCCACGTCCCCGGCCTGCCCGGGGGCGGGATCTCCGGCTGGCGCGCTAGGGGTCGACATGCCGATCTCTAGGGGTGTACGTCACTGCACAGCGCTTCGTATGGTCGGGCCCCGTCGGCTCGTCGTTGCCACTCTCAGCGCACCGGATCGGGTGGCCCGCGAGCAGTGCCGCCCGTCGACGCGCCTCGCGTCACCCCCACCGTCCGGCGTACGGCATCCCGGCTGACCGATCGTCGCGGCCCTGAGCCTTTCGGTCGTCCCCTTTCGATCGGAGGTTGAGCTGTTGTCTGTCGGGTTCGATGGCGCCCAGGCCGCGGACGGCGCGGCTGCTCTGGAACTCGTGGGGGACCTGCGGAGGCCGGCGGTGTGGCCCGCGCGGGCGGCCTCGGTGCACCGGGTGCTGCCCGCCTGGCCGTCGCGCGTGACACCGGCCGGGCACGTCGTGGTGGCGGGGCTCGTGGCGGTCCTGGCCCGCTGGACCGGCCAGGACGAGGTGGTGCTCGGGCCGGCCCCGGCCGGCGGGTCGGTGGCGCGGGTGGACGTCTCGGGCGACCCGGGATTCGGGGAGTTGGCGGCGCGGGTGGGACTGGCGTGGACGGTGCCGGTGGCGGGCCCGGACCGGCCGGACCCGGTGGCGGTGGAGTTGACCGACGGTCCGGTGGCGGAGACGGGACCGGCCGTGGTGGACGTCGACATGGTGGTGCGCGTGGCTGCGGACGGATCCGTGCTGCGGGTGGACTACGCGGTGGAGGGATTCTCCGCGCAGTTCGTACGGGGACTCGTGGATCAGGTAGTGGTGCTCGTCTCCGCCGGGACGGCGGCGCCGCAGGTCGCCCTGTCGAGGTTGCCGTTGCTGGATGCCGCGGAACGGGAGCGGTTGCTGGCGTGGGGGCGCGGCCCGGTGCGGGAGATCCCGGCTGAGCCGATCCACGAGCTCGTGCTGGGCTGGACGCGGCGGTCGCCGGAGGCGGTGGCGGGTGTCGCGGGCGACGAGGTGCTGACGTACGGGGAGCTGGATCGCCGGTCCGGACTGCTGGCGGCGTACCTGCGGTCGGTGGGTGTCCGCGCCGGTGACGTGGTGTCCGTGGCGTTGGAGCGCGGATTGTGGTCGCTGGTGGCGGCGATGGGCGTGCTGCGGGCGGGTGCCGCGTACACGCCGATGGACGTGTCGTGGCCGGCGGAGCGGATGCGGGTGCTGCTGGCCGACCACGGGGCGCGGGTGGTGTTGACGGTCGGTGCGGTAGCGCCCCGGATCCCCGTCGGGGACGGGGTCACGGTGGTGGCGCTGGACGACGGCTGGCCTACGGTACCGGCCGGTGCGGCGGCGGATCTGCCGGTGGTGCCGGTGGACGCTCCGGCGTTCGTCATCTACACGTCGGGTTCGACAGGCACGCCGAAGGGCGTGGTGCTGTCGCACGAGAGGCTGACGAACTTCCTGGCGTGGATGACCGACGAATGCGCGATCGGCCCCGGCAGCCGGATGCTGCACTCGGCGGCACCGGTCTTCGACGCCGCGTTCGGGGAGATGTTCGCCGCGCTCACCGGCGGGGGTTGCGTCGTCGTGTGCCCGCGCGACGATCTGCTCGACGCGCGCCGGCTCACCGACCTGGTCAACAGCCACGGCGTCACGCACACGTTCGGCCCGGCCACCAACATCGCCCCGCTCGACCCGGCCGCCTGTCCCGGCCTCCGCTGCATCATCTTCGGCGGCGAGGCCGTCCCGCCGCGGTTGGCCCAGCGGTGGCTGACGGCGGGCACGCGGGTGGTCAACGCGTACGGGCCGGCCGAGATCGCCGTGGCGTGCACCTGGTTCGACGCGTCGGCCGGGTGGGGTGGCGCGTACGTACCGATCGGCTGGCCGATGCCGAACCGGCAGGTCCGCGTCGTCGACGCGAACCTCGACCTCATGCCGGTCGGGGTTCCCGGGGAGATCCTGATCGCCGGCTTCGGCGTCGCCGACGGCTACCTCAACCGTCCCGAACTGACCGCCCAGCGGTTCGTCACCGACCCGTACGGCGGCGGGCTCGCCTACCGCAGCGGCGACCTGGGGAGGTGGAACAGCGCCGGCGCACTGGAGATCCTCGGCCGGATGGACCACCAGGTGAAGGTCAACGGCATCCGCATCGAGCTGGGCGAGATCGAGAGCATCCTCGCCCAGCACCCGGAGGTGGAGACCGCCGTCGTCGTCCGCCGCGAGGACCGGGGCGTGGCCCGGCTCGTCGCGTACGTCACCGGGCGCGACGGCCGCGCCCCGGGCATTGGCGACCTGCGCGACCACGCCACGGCCCACCTGCCCGGCTACATGGTCCCCGCCGCCGTCGTCGTCCTCGACCGCTTCCCCCTCGGCGGCACCGGCAAGATCGACCGGAGTGCCCTTCCCGCACCCGGCGCCCAACGCCCCGATCTCGGCGTGCCGTACGTGGAGCCGGCCACCGAGGGCGAGCGCCTCGTCGTGGAGGTGTTCGCGAGCGTGCTCGGCATCGAGCGGGTCGGTGCCCGCGACGGCTTCTTCCACCTCGGCGGCACGTCGTTGCAGTCCGCCGCCGTCGCCGTCGCCCTCGACGAGGCCGCCGACGTGGTGGTGCCCGTCTCGCAGATCCACCGCACGCCCACCCCGCACGAGCTGGCCCGCTGGCTCGCCACCGCCCCCCGCCGCACGGACACCGGCTCGACCGTGGGACAGGCCCGGCAGCGCCCGGGACCGGTCCCGCTCGCGCAGCAGGTGGCGAAGTGCCTGATGTCGCCGCTGGAGGTCGTCGTCCCGGTCACCTGGTGGATCGAGGGTGAGCTGGACCTACGCGCCCTGATGGCCGCCCTCGGCGACATACACCACCGCCACCAGGCCCTGCACGCCCGCTACCGGCGCACCGACCCACCAACCGCAATCATCCCACCCAACCCCGGCATGCCACAGCTACGGCTACTCGCCGACGCCGCCACCGAACACGACGCCCTCGACCAACTCGCCGAGGCAGTACAACAACCCCTCGACTACACCCAGGGCCGCAACTGGCGCGCCGCCCTGATCCGAAACAAAACCACCAACCGAATCCTGTTCGGCGTCGGCATCCACCACATCGCCTTCGACGGCTGGTCATACGGACTACTCGTACGAGACCTCAACCACGCCTACACCGCACGACACGCCGGCCACACCCCCACCTGGACACACCCCGCACCCACACTCCACCAGACCCACGACGAACACACCCGCCTCCGCAACGCCGCCGACCTGCAAACCCAACGAACCTACTGGCGCGAACAACTCCGCGACCTACCCCGCCAAGGCGAGGGCCCGGCCACCGCGCCCCTGGAACAGGCCCTCGCCTGGGGACCGAAGGCGGGCCACACCGTCACCGTCACCCCCGAGGTGCTCGACCGCTGGGACCGGGCCGCCCGCGACCAGCGCTTCAGCCGATCCAGCTACTTCGTGGCGGCCTTCGCCTCGGCGCTGCGCGCCATCCACGGGCAGGACGACATCGCCCTGCTGATGGTGGTCGCCCAGCGCGGCAGCCGCGTCCTCGACTCCGCGTTCACCACCCGGCTCAACCTCAACTGTGTGCGGGTGCGCTTCGACGGGCCGCACGACGACAAGCTGGTCCTGCGGGTCGACGAGACGATCCGCGATCTCATGCGGGCCCAGGACGTTCCCTTCGCGGAGACCGCCGACGATCCCGCCGCCGGGCTCTCCGGCGAGGTGGTCGCGAGCCTGCCGACGTTCGTGTTCCAGGACAACGTGGTGGTGCCGCTGGAGCTGCCCGGCTGCCGGGCCGAGGAGGTCGTCGACCCGTACGCCCGGGAGGTGCCCAACGGGCTCACGGTCGAGGTGCTGCCCCGCGTCGACCATGCCCTCCTGCGCGTCACCATCCGCACCGACTACCTGCCGTACAGCTTCGCCGAGGAGCTGAACCACCACATGCTGCGCTTCCTCGAAGACGGGCCGGCGGGTGCGCCCACCGCCGGCTGACCGTCCGCCCCTGCGTACCGGACCGCTCGTCGCCGCGTGGCATGCGGCCCGTTGTCCCGAGAGTTCGTGGTTGTCCCTTCCGGCGCACCCCTCTGGGTGGCGCCGGCCCTGATCGGAGGCTGGCTCAATGTCTGTCGGAATCGTCGGTGCGCAGGCCACGGATGTCGCTGGGCCCGGCTTCGAGATCCTCGACCTGATGGGGGACCTGCGCCGGCCGGCCGCGTGGCCGGCCCGGGCGGCCTCCGCCTACCGGCGGGTCGACCCGCCCGTCCCGCAGGGGGCGCGCTCCCCCGGCCCGGTGCTGCTGGCCGGTCTGCTGGGGGTGCTGGCCCGGTACACCGGCCAGGCCGAGGTGGCGGTCGGCCTGTCGTCGGGCGGCGTGCTGCGGGTCGACGTCGCGGACGAACCGGGCTTCGGAGAGCTGACGTCGCGGGTGGCCACGGCGCTGGCCGGACCGGTCGCGCGCAGCGCGGGCGCGGCGGGGCCGGTGGTGGTCGGGCTGGTGGACGCCCCGGTGGCCGAGGTGGGGCCGGACGTGGTGGACGTGGACATCCTGGTGACCGTCGCGGGGGACGGGTCGGCGCTCCGGGTGGACTACACCGCCGACGGCTTCTCGGCGGACTGGGTGCGGGGCCTGGTGGACCAGACCGTGTCGTTGCTGTCGGCCGGGGTCCGGGAACCCGGGGTGCCGCTGGGCGCGCTGCCGCTGCTGGGCGCGACCGAGCGCGAGCGGCTGCTCGCGTGGGGCCGGGGGCCGGCCCGCCCGGTGCCAGGTGCGCCGCTGCACGAGCTGGTGCTCGAATGGGCGCGACGCACGCCGGACGCGGTGGCCGGAGTCGCCGCCGGGGAGGTGCTGACGTACGCGGAGCTGGCCCGTCGCTCGGGGGAGTTGGCCGCGCGGCTGCGGTCGATGGGCGTACGGCCCGGGGACGTGGTGTCGCTGGCGCTGGACCGCAGCATGTGGACGCTCGTCGCCACCCTGGCGGTGCTGCGGGCGGGGGCGGCGTACACGCCGATGGACGTGTCCTGGCCCGCGGAGCGGATGCGGATGCTGCTGGCCGACCACGGCGCCCGGGTCGTCCTCACCGTCGGCGAGGTCGCCCCGCGTGTCCCCAGACCTGACGGCGTACGGGTCGTCGCCCTCGATGCCGACCGGCCCACCGTGGCGGCGGCCGAGGCGGCCGACCTGCCGGTGGTGGCCCCCTCCCGGCCGGCGTTCGTGATCTACACGTCCGGCTCGACCGGGACACCGAAGGGTGTCGTGCTGACCCACGAGCACCTGACGAACTTCGTCACCTGGATGCGGGAGGAGTGCGCGGTCGGGCCGGACAGCCGGATGCTCCATTCCTGTTCCCCGGTCTTCGACGTGGCCCTCGGCGAGATCTACACCGCGCTGACCTCCGGTGCCCGCGTCGTCGTCAGCTCCCGCGACGACCTGCTCGACGCCCGCCGGCTGACGGAGCTGATCGCCAAGGAGCAGGCCACCCACGCGTTCTGCCCACCCACGAACCTCGCCGCCGTCGATCCCGCCGACTGCCCCAGCCTGACGTGCGTGACCCTCGCCGGGGAACCCATTCCGCCCCGCATGGCACACCGCTGGACGGCCGCCGGTGCCCGCCTGATCAACGCGTACGGGCCCGCGGAGGCATCCGTCGCCTGCACCTGGTTCGACGCGTCGCAGGGCTGGCCCGGCGCGTACGTGCCCATCGGCCGACCCATGCCCAACCGGCAGATCCGCGTCGTCGACGCCAATCTCGACCTCGTCCCCATGGGCGTTCCCGGCGAGATCCTCATCACCGGCGCCGGCGTCGCCGACGGTTACCTCAACCGCCCCGAACTGACCGCCCAGCGGTTCGTCACCGACCCGTACGGCGGCGGGACCGCCTACCGCACCGGCGACCTCGGCCGGTGGAACGCCGCCGGAGCGCTGGAGATCCTCGGCCGGATGGACCATCAGGTCAAGGTCAACGGCATCCGGATCGAACTCGGTGAGATCGAAGCGACTCTCGAACAGCATCCGGACGTCGGCACCGCCGTCGTCACCCGTCGCGAGGACCAGGGCATCGCCCGGCTCGTCGGCTACGTCACCGGACGCGACGGCCGCGTCCCCGTCACCGCCGACCTGCGGGCACACGCCGCCGCGGTGCTCCCGCCCTACATGGTCCCTGCCGTGATCATGGTCCTGGACCGGTTACCCACCGGCGGCACCGGCAAGATCGACCGGCGGGCGCTACCAGAACCGGGCTCGCGTCGTCCCGACCTCGACGTGCCGTACACCGAACCGGCCACCGACTCCGAACGCCTCGTCGCGGGGATCTTCGCGACGGTGCTCGGGCTGGACCGGGTCGGGGCACTCGACGGGTTCTTCCACCTCGGCGGCACGTCGTTGCAGTCCGCCGCCGTCGCCGTCGCCCTCGACGAGGCCGCCGACGTGGTGGTGCCCGTCTCGCAGATCCACCGCACGCCCACCCCGCACGAGCTGGCCCGCTGGCTCGCCACCGCCCCCCGCCGCCCCGGGGCCGAGCCGGCGCCGTCCGTCACCGGCCGTCCCGGCCCGTCGAAGCCCGTCCCGCTGACCCCGTCCGTCGCGAAGTGCGTCGTGCTCCCCTTCGAACTGGTCTGCCCGACCACCTGGTGGATCGAGGGTGAGCTGGACCTACGCGCCCTGATGGCCGCCCTCGGCGACATACACCACCGCCACCAGGCCCTGCACGCCCGCTACCGGCGCACCGACCCACCAACCGCAATCATCCCACCCAACCCCGGCATGCCACAGCTACGGCTACTCGCCGACGCCGCCACCGAACACGACGCCCTCGACCAACTCGCCGAGGCAGTACAACAACCCCTCGACTACACCCAGGGCCGCAACTGGCGCGCCGCCCTGATCCGAAACAAAACCACCAACCGAATCCTGTTCGGCGTCGGCATCCACCACATCGCCTTCGACGGCTGGTCATACGGACTACTCGTACGAGACCTCAACCACGCCTACACCGCACGACACGCCGGCCACACCCCCACCTGGACACACCCCGCACCCACACTCCACCAGACCCACGACGAACACACCCGCCTCCGCAACGCCGCCGACCTGCAAACCCAACGAACCTACTGGCGCGAACAACTCCGCGACCTACCCCGCCAAGGCGAGGGCCGGCCGCAGGAGATCCTGGAACAGACCCCGCCCTGGGGCCCCAAGACCGGGCACATCGTCGCTGTCTCGCCCGAGCTGGTGCGGCGCTGGGACCGGGCCGCCGGTGAACACCGCTTCAGCCGGTCCACCTACTTCGCCGCCGCCTACGCCTCGGCGCTGCGCGCCATCCACGGGCAGGACGACATCGCCCTGCTGATGATCGTCGCCCAGCGCGGCAGCCGCGTCCTCGACTCCGCCTTCACGAGCAGGATCAGCAGCAACTGTCTCCGGGTCCGGTTCGGTGACCCGGAGAACGGCCTGATGTGCGCCCTCCAGCAGACGGCGGACGAGCTGATGGCCGCCCAGGACGTCTCCTTCCTGGAGATGGTCACCGACGACCCGGTCCTCGACCTGCCCCGCAAGGTGATCGACAGCCTGCCCTCGTTCGCCTACCAGGACAACCTCGTCCTCCCGCTGGACCTGCCCGGCTGCCGGACCGAGGAGGTCGTCGAGCCGTACGCCCGGGAGTGGTCCGGTGCCTGCGTCGCCGAGGTGCTGCCCGGCGACGGGAGTGTCCTCCTGCGGGTCACCATCCGTACCGATCTGGTCCCGGCCCCCGTCGCCGAGATCCTGGCTACCGGCATGCTGCGCTTCCTGGAAGCCGGCCCCGAGGCGGTCAGCGGGACACGCTGACCACCGCCCGCCGGCAGGCCCGGACCGGAGCGCGCCGGGCTCGCGCGAGCAGCCCGGCACGCTCCGGTCCGGGTCAGTGGACGAGGGCCGCCGGGCAGTGCGCCAGCAACTCCGCCGGGGCGTGCACGACCAGGTCGGGGCCGGCGGCGAGCAGCGCCGCGATGTCCCCGCCGTGCCACGTCGTGGCGACGGCCGTCGCCCCGGCGTCCCGGCCGCTGAGCAGGTCGATCACCGCGTCGCCCACCATCATGGCCTCGTGCGGCGGCACGTCGAGGTTGTCCAGCGCCTGGAGCACGATGTCCGGGGCAGGCTTGGGACGGGCCACCTCGTCGGAGCCGATCACCTGGCCGAAGAGGCCCAGCACGCCGAGTTGGTCGAGCAGGGAGCGGGCCCGCGGGCCGGCCTTGCCGGTGGCGATCCCCATCCGGATGCCCCGCGAGTGCAGAGTCTCGAGGGTCTCCCGGACGCCGGGAAAGAGCGGCACGAGGTGGGCCATCCGGTAGCTCTCACGGACGAACGGCTCCTCCATCTCGAGGGGCAGCCCCATCAGGCGCATGATGTCCGGGAAGTACCGGCCCATGTGCCGGTTGTACTCGTCGAACGGCGCCGGCCCGTCGCCCACCACCTCGGCGTACGCGATGCTGAACGCCTCACGCATGACGGCCGAACTGTCGACGATGACGCCGTCGAGGTCGAACACGACCGCGCGGATCGGCCCGCGCGCCGGCGACGGCGGGGTCACCTCGACTGTGGACGATGGACGGCTCATAGCTGCTCCCGGAAGCGGTTGGGGCCGACGGTGGTTCTCACCCGGCGCGATGGCCCACCAGTGCGTGCTGGCGCTCCGGCCGGGTGGGCCGGGCGCACTGGTAGATCCGTTCGATGATGTCGATGGTCCGGCGGGCCTCGACGACGGCCGCGCCTCGGGCTGCCGGGTCGGCGAGCAGCCCGGGCAGGGCGTCGAGCTGGTGGTCGTACTCTGCGCCGATCGGCTCCGCGGGCAGCGGCAGCCGCGCGGTCCGGCCGTCGCGGGTACGCGTCAGCACAGGCGTGGGCTCCCGGTTGGGACTGAAGCCGAACGTGCAGCGCAGCGTCGCCGACCCGGCGGCGCCGTGCACGGTGACGGTGGTGCGGTCCAGCGACTCGTGCGAGGCCCAGCAGGCGTGCAGGGCGACCGAGGCGCCGGTGTCGGTGAGCAGGAACCCCCGGGCGGTGTCCTCGACGTCGCCGGAAACGTGACCTGCGGTGTCGGCCCCGCCGCGCCAGGCGGCGTGGGCGGCGACGTCGTTGACGAAGTCGTCCGAGACGCTGCCGATCGCGTGGGTGACCCGGGCCGGGCCGAGCAGCGGCAGCACCGTGTCGAGCAGGTGCCAGCCGAGGTCCACCAGCGCACCCCCGCCGGACTGGTCGCGGCGGGTGAACCAGCCGCCCGCGTCGGGTACCCCTCGGGCGCGGACCCAGGCCACATCGACGTGTCGGACCGGGCCCAGCCCGCCGACCACGTCGGCCAGCGCCCGGATGTCGGCCCGGTAACGGGCGGCGCTGCCGGCCAGCAGCACCGCGCCGCCGTCACGCTCCGCATCGGCCAGGATGCCCGCCTCGGCGGAGGTCAGGCAGACCGGCTTCTCCAGGAACACCGGTACGCCCCGGCGCAGCAGCCGGACGGCGACGACCGCGTGCAGGTGGTTCGGTACGGCGACCACCGCCAGGTCGACCGTTCCGGCGGGCAGGTCCTCGACGTCGGCGTACGCGGACGCGACGGCGTGGGTGTCGCGGGCCTGGTCGCGCGCCACGGGCTGCGGGTCGACCACGGCGACCACCTCGAAGCCGGGGTGTGCGGCGAGCCGGGGCAGCCAGATCTCCCGCCCGGCCCAGCCGAGGCCGACCACCGCGACCCGCACCGGCCGGTCGGACGTGGCCGGGGGCCGGGCCGTCATCCGGCGAGGACGTCGGCGAGCACGGCGGCGATCTCGTGCATCTGCTGCTCCGTGCCGAGCAGCGTGCGGTGGTGCAGCCAGACGCAGTCGGAGTGGATCTGCTCGGTGTTGGGGCAGCGGGCCGCGATCACCTCTGCCGACTCGTCGGGCGCGTCGGCCATCCAGAAGCCCTCGCACCGGTAGATCGCCCGGAACGCCACGAACGCAGGGACGCCCCGGGCGATGAGCGCGTCCACCACGGCACGGCGGCGCTCGATGCCGATCCCGGGAATGCGGAACATCGCCATGTAGTGCGGGTTGCGGTCGGTGCGGGGGTCGACCGTCTGCGGGACGACGCCCGGGATCTCGGCGAGCAGGCTCGACAGCAGCGGCCAACGCTGCTCGCGCAGCGCGATCTGCTCGTCAAGGCGGGTCAGCTGGGCGCGCAGCACGGCGGCGGCGAACTCGCCCATCCGGTAGTTCGAGCCGGTGGTGCCGTGCAGGTAGTCGCGGTCGGTGCGGGGCCGGCCGCAGCTGTGCACGAGGAATGCCCGCTCGCGCAGTTCCTCGTCGGGGAAGACGACCGCTCCGCCCTCGCCGGCGGTCATGAGCTTGCCGTTCTGGAAGCTGAAGGCGGCCACCGAGCCGAGCGCGCCGGCCCGCCGGCCCCGCCACTGCGCGCCGTGGGCGTGTGCCGCGTCCTGTAGCAGCGCCACCCCGGCGTCGGCGGCGAGCTTGTCGAGCGCGTCCATGTCGGCGAACTGCCCGGCCATGTGCACCGGCATGATCACCTTGGTACGCGGGGTGATCGCGGCCTCGACGGCGGCGGGGTCGAGGCAGTAGGTGTCCAGGTCGACGTCGACCGGCACGGCGACCGCGCCGAGACGCTGGGCGGCCAGCGAGGACGAGATGAACGTGAAGGCCGGGACGATCACCTCCGTACCGGGGCCGACGCCGAGCACCTCCAGCGCGACCTCCAGGGCGTGGGTGCCGTTGGTGACGGCGAGCGCGTGGGGGCTGCCGTGGTAGTCACCGAACTCCCGCTCGAAGGAGTCGACCTCACTGCCGCCCATCCGCCACCACTGGCCCTGT
Organism: Micromonospora sp. WMMB482; assembly: GCF_019038635.1. NCBI lineage: Bacteria > Bacillati > Actinomycetota > Actinomycetes > Micromonosporales > Micromonosporaceae > Micromonospora > Micromonospora sp. WMMB482. The sequence continues at coordinate 6,737,780 of NZ_JAHOPD010000020.1, forward strand.
TCGAGGGCGCGGATCAGTCCGGTTCGCTCCTCGTCGCCGTACCGCGGCCACTCGGGGAACTCGGACACCGTCGAGGGCTGACCACTCATGACTTCCCACTTCCCAACTCGGGCAGACCAGGGGCTTGGACGGACCATCGGGCGGTGCGACCCGAGACCGCCGGTGCGCGGTCCGGGCGCAGCGGAGCACCGGATGGCCGCGGTACGTGACGCCTCCGTCTGGAGCCGGCGGCGTCGCTTCAGCAGGGAGGACGGTAACCGACGCGGATACGCGGTCACCGCCCCTAACAGCCCCTAGCCACCCCTTAGTCCGCCCGTGCGTCGGGCGCCGCTGGTTCGCCGGGAGCCGTCGGCGTAGTAAGACTGCGGTGACCAGTCATCAGGCTCTGCGGGACCAGGGCCGTGCCCCACGAGGTGAAGCGTGTCGGACGTACTGCTGCTGAACGGCCCGAACCTGGGCATTCTCGGCCGGCGGGAACCGGAGATCTACGGCACGGACACCCTGGACGACATCGGACGCGCCGTCGGCGAGGAGGTCGCCGCCCGGGGCTGGGGTGTGGTCGCCGAGCAGCACGACTGCGAGGGTGCGCTGATCCGTACGATCCAGAACAGCTACGGCACGGTGGGCGCGATCGTCAACCCGGGCGCCCTGATGATCGCGGGCTGGAGCCTGCGCGACGCGCTGGCCGACTACCCCCGGCCCTTCGTCGAGGTGCATCTGTCCAACGTGTGGGCTCGGGAGAGCTTCCGGCACGACTCGGTGATCGCCCCGCTGGCCAGCGGGGTGATCGTCGGGCTCGGAGCGCTGGGCTACCGGCTGGCCGCGCGCGCCCTCACCGCGACCGTCCGATGACGACCGGGCACCCCGACGTCCGGTGCCGTGGGCGCCGGCGTGCCGGCAGTACGGTCGTCCGCACGTCCCGACTCTTCCCGAAGGACCTCACGTGGAGATTCCCGTCCTCGTCCTGACCCTCGTCCTCGCCGCCGTGTTCGTGGGCACCGCCGTGCCGAAGCTCACCGGGCAGGCGCAGATGCGCGAGCGGATGGACCACCTCGGCGTCTCGCCGGGGTTGACCCGCGTGCTGGGGGTGCTGGAACTCGCCGCGGTCGCCGGGCTGCTGCTCGGCCTGCTCTGGCCGCCCCTGGGCATCGCGGCGGCGATCGGTCTCGCCCTGCAGATGACGGGCGCGGTCGTCTACCACGCCCGGGCGAAGGACCCGGCCGCGACGATCCTGACGCCGGTGATCTTTGCCGTGGCCGCCCTGGCGCTCGTCTACCTGCACGTGCGGCTGGGCTGAGGCCGGCCGTGTCCGGTCCGCAGCGCCACGGCGGCGTCCTCGGCATCGACGTCGGCGGCACCAAGGTCGCGTTGCACGCGGAGGCACCCGGGCGGCCGGCGTACGACCGGACCTTCCGCTGGCCCCGGGGGGCCGCCGACCCGGCCGCCGACCTGACGGTGCTGGCCGTCGAGGTGGACCGGCTGCGCGACCGGTGGGGACCGGTGGACGCGGTCGGGGTGGCCATGCCGGCGACCACTGACACCGAGGGCACCGTCACCACCTGGCCTGGGCGCCCCGGCTGGGTGGGCCTCGACCTCACCGGCGCGCTGCGCCGCCTCTTTCCCGACGCGGCGACCGCCGTCGCCGACGATGGTGATCTCGCCGCCCTGGCCGAGGCGCGCTGCGCCGGCGCGGACGACGTGGTCTACCTGGGCGTCGGCACCGGGATCGGCGGCGGCGTCGTGCTGGCCGGCCGGCCGGTGCCGGGCCGGTCCTCCGCCGAGATCGGCCACGTGGTCGTCGCCCTCGAAGGTGAGCGCTGCGACTGCGGCCGCCACGGCTGCCTCCAGTCCGTCGCGTCCGGCCCCGCCACCCTGCGCCGCGCCGCCGCCCGCCGGGGCGGCGAGGTGGGCTTCGACGACCTACGGGCCGGACTCGACGGGCGCGAGCCCTGGGCGGTGGCGGCGGTCGAGGAAAGCTGCCGGGCGCTGGCGGCGGCGGTGGTGAGCCTCGGCGAGATCCTCGATCCGGCGCTGGCGATCGTGGGCGGTGGGTTCGCCGCCGGACTGCCCGGCTTCGTGCCGCTCGTCGCGCAACGGGCACGCCGCGCCGGCCGGGCCGGGCGCCCGGCGCCACCGGTGCGTCCCGCCGCCCTCGGCGGGCTGTCGTCCCTGCACGGAGCGGTGGAGCTGGCTCGTGACCTGACCGGCACGCCGGCTCCCGCGCGCCCCATCCCCATCGCATAGAGGAGAGCAGCATGGTCAGGATCGGTGTCATCGTCGGCAGCACGCGACCCGGCCGCAAGGCCGACGCCGTGGCCCGCTGGGTGCGCGACGTCGCCGCCAAGCGGGGCGACGCCACTGTCGAGCTGGTCGACATCGCCGACTACGCCCTGCCACACTTCGACGAGGTGCTGCCGCCGTCGATGGCGCCGTCGCGACGCCCGGCCGTACGCCGCTGGGCGGCGACCGTGGCCGGGTTCGACGGCTTCGTCTTCGTCACGCCGGAGTACAACCACTCCATTCCGGGCGCGCTGAAGGATTCGCTCGACTTCCTCTACCAGGAGTGGCGACACGCCGCCGCCGGTCTCGTCAGCTACGGCGTGCACGGCGGCACCCGGGCGGCGGAGCACCTGCGGCTGGTGCTCGGGCAGCTCGGCGTCGCCGACGTCCGCTCCCAGGTCGCGCTCTCTCTGACGACCGACTTCGTCAACTTCCGCGACTTCCGGCCGGCCGCGCACCACGAGCAGGCCCTCGGCACCATGCTCGACGAGGTGGTCGCCTGGGCCGGCACACTGCGGACGCTGCGCCGGGGCTGACGCCGCTGCGGCTGCGCGGGCCGGTGACGGGAGTCGGGCACCCAGCGTCGACCCGACCGCTCGGCCCGGCCCGGCCCGGCACGGCACGGCACGGCGGGAAGCGAGTTCGCGCCGGCCACGGCGGAGGACGAAGGGACACCCTGGAGCGACGCCCGCTGTCGTAGGCCAGGCCGACCCGCGCAGTGCGGCGACCACCGCCGCGAGACCACCGGCGGTGGTGGCCTCCACCCATGATCGGCTGTCCTCGGTCGCCGCTGCGGCATGGCACGGTGGCCGTGTCCTGCGCCGCCGGTGGCCGGGCACAACCCTGATGGAGTCGGGATGTCAGAACTGGCCGGCCTACACGTCGAGGGCGGCACCGCGCTCTACGCGACGGTCCGGGCCGCACACCGAGAGCTGCTCGACCGGTACGACCCACAGCGGATCAACGCGATCGTCGTGCTGACCGACGGCAACAACGAGTACCGACAGGACAATGACCTGGACCGCCTGCTCGCCGAGGTCGCCCTGGATCCGCGGCGTCCGGTGAAGGTGTTCGGGATCGCCTTCGACCGGGAGTCGGACTTCGCCACCCCTGGACCGGATCGCCAAGGCATCATCGGACAAGGCCTTCGACGCGACCGGTCCCGCCAAGATCGACGAAGCGTTCGTGAAGCTGGTCAGCAGCTTCTGACGCCGTCGCGCCCCGCCCGCCACGAGCCCGCGGCGCGACCGACGGTCTCCGCAGCCCCGCCGGTGAACAGCGCGGCCGGAGTAGGGAGCACCCCGACACCGGCCCGGTCCGCCGACGCCCTGACCTCGGCGCGGGGCTGCCCGCTCAGGCCCCCGGTGCGGCGACCAACCGCTCCGCGGCGACCTGCGCCGCGTCGGTGCGTACGACGCCGGCGAACTCGCGGGCGCGGGCGGCCACCTCCGGCCGCAGCGCGGCGCCCAGAGCCTCGGTCAGCGACTCGACGGTCGGCACGGAGCCGGGGTGTGCGGTGCCGATGCCGAGCGCGGACACCCGGCGCGCGAAGTAGTGCTGGTCGTACACCTGCGGTACGACGACCTGCGGCGTCCCGGCCCGCGCGGCCGTGGTCGTGGTGCCCGCGCCGCCGTGGTGGACCACCACGGCCACCTCCCGGAACAGGTCCTGCTGGTTCACATCGCCGACCACCAGGCAGTCGGGGGACCGGTCGACCGGCGAGAGCGGTGCCCAGCCCCGGGAGACGACCAGCCGGCAACCGACCGCGCGCACGGCCCGCACGGCCGTCTCCAGCAGACCCGGGGGTGCGGCGACGCTGCCGAATCCGACGTAGACGCACGGCCCGCCGGCGTCCAGGAAGGCCGTCAGCTCGGCGGGCAGGGCCCGCTCGTCGGGCAGGAACCAGGCGCCGGGTTGGTAGACGGCCGGATCGGCGACGTCCGGCCAGGGTGCCAGGGCCGGGTCGGCGGCCAGCCACGGCCGGTCGGTGTGGATGTGGTCGCTGACGTCGTCGACCGTGCCCAACCCCACCGCCGACCGCAGCGCGTTGAGGGGCGCGGCGAAGGTGTCGTTGACGTGCCGCAGGTTGGCGGCCCACAGGTCGCTGTTGTCGGCCGACGCGGGTGCCGGAACCTCCCCGGGCACCGGCAGCGGCAGCGGGGGGTGGTGGGGTGAGGGAAGGGCCGCCGGGCAGAGCGCCGCGAAGACGTACGGGATGCCGCGCTTCTCCGCCACGGTGCGGGCGGCGATCTGGAGGCCCGTCAACGCGACGACAATGTCACAGTCCCGGGCTGCGGCCGACAGCACCTCGAACTGGATACCGATGGAGGACTCGGCCAGCTTGCGTACCTGCGCGGGCGAGGGTTTGGGCACGGCGGTCCGCGACCTGGGCGCCGCCGACCTGCGCCAGGGCGGGCCGACGGGCACGAAGGGAATCCTGAAGCTGGCCACCCAGCGGGCGAAGTCGGGCGGGGCGCAGAGGCGGACCTGATGGCCGAGGGCCGTCAACCGCGACGCGAGCGCCACCAGTGGTTGGACATCGCCGCGCGACCCGAGAGTCGACAGCAGTACGCGCATGGTACTCGCCTTTCCGTCTTTTACGCCGGATCCGGGCGCGGTTGGGCCAGGCCCGACAGCGTTGTCGGGCCTGGCCCAACCGTCGATCTGCTATCCCCGCGTCGTGGAACGCCCCGGCACCAGGGCAGCGGGTCGCGCCCTGGCGGCGGTCTGAGCGGGTACCCGGCGCGCGGCGCCGGGCGCGGGTCGGAGGGGCCGCAGGATCAGTACGTGGCCGAGCCCCTCGACCGCGCGCAGCTCGGCCGTGCAGGCCGCGGCCTGCGCCTGGCGCAGGTAGTCCAGCGTCTGCGGGTCGGCGGCGCACATCCCCGGCGTCGAGCCGGCGGTGGCGACCAGGTGGACCTCGCCGGCCAGCAGCAGCGAGGCCGAGATGAACTGGCAGAGTTCCGGCCACAGCAGGTACCGCCAGAAGTCCACGCTGATCACCGCGTCCAGGCTGCCCGGCGGCATGGGCGGGGCGACGCCGAGCAGGTGGAAGTTGGTCCGCCCGATGGGTGCGGCGTAGTCGAAGGTCAACGCCGAGGCGGGCAACCCGGACTCGGCGCGGCCGGTGCCGATCCAGAGCGTGCGGTGCCCCCGCACCTGGCCGGCGAGGCGCGCGGCGGCGGGCCCGATGGCGCAGGCCGACCGCTCGACGCACTCGTCGATGAGCGCGCGATAGTGCAGGATGCGCCGGATCGCCTCGTACCCCATGACGGCGGTGAGGAACTCCCACTCCAGGCACGGATAGAGCCGGGCCGCCTGCTGGAAGTTGGCCTTCATCTCCATCCAGTTGCGGGTGATGTTCTTGTGGTGCGGCAGGTGGACGACCCGGGCGTCGTCGTCGTAGCCGAAGTTGACGCCGTCGGGAAGGCTGCGGTCGACGCGGTAGAACAACTCGACGTCCTCCACGCCGTAGCTCAGACCGAACGCCTCGCGGTAGCCACCGACCTGCGCGAAGTGCGCGCTGGACAGCGAGATGTTGTGCGTGTAGGCGATGACCCAGCCGGCCCGGAGCCACTCGCCCCCGTCGTCGGGAAGCCCCGTGGCGAACCGCAGGTCGCCGCCGTGCGGGAAGGCGCGTGCGACAGCGTGCGACTCCCCGGCCAGCACTGCCGGCAGGTCAGCGAGGCCGATCTCGTCCCGCCGGCCGATCAGCACCGCCGCGTTGCCGGGCACGCTGTGCCAGGCCAGGTGCCGCTCCAGCAGGTCGGGCACCGCCCACGAGTCGGCGTCGAGGAAGACCAGCAGAGGTGCGCAGGCACGGCGCGCCCCCTCGTTGCGGGCGACGGAGCGGCCCTTGCGCTCGGCGAGTTCCAGCACGCGCAGGCGGAGACCGGCGCCCTCGGCGAGCGCCTCGGCGTACCCGTCGGACGAGCCACCGTCCCGGACCACGATCACCTCGAAGCGTTCCGGCGGCAGCGTCTGCCGGGTCAGCGCCCTGAGGGTCAGCGCGAGGCACTGCGGATCCTGGTAGGTCGGCATCACCACACTCAGCGCCGGAGGGTTGGTGGGCAGCGACATGGCGATCCTCTCCGTCAGACGATCTTGCCGTCGGGGGGCGGCGACACCGTCAGACCATAACGCTCCGCGACGACATCCTTACGCATCAATAGGGGTCGATAGGGGTGCACTGTCCCGACACGACAGTCGCCGCCTGATCGGAACCTACCCACGCGCAGGAACAGCAGCCGCGACAGGAAGCAGAGGGTTAGATCAACCCGGTTCGGCTGGCGAACTCATGTACGCCTGGCAGGGGGAGTACGTCCTGGCCAACAGAGTCGACCACCCCCGAGATGTGATCATGCGGGAAGACGTGCTGATCGCACCGCTGGACACCTGGCTCATACAGGGCTTCGGGCCACTGCACCGGCGGAACACCGTCACCACGCTCCTCGACCAGGCCCACACCGGCACACCCACCGCCGCCCCGACGGCGCTCGAAGAACCCACAATCGCCGAGTGCGACGCCAAACTGGCGCGCCACCGTGCGGCGACGGACGCCGGCGCCCACCCAGGCGTCGTTGCCGGCTGGATCGCCGAGACCCAGGCAGAACGTGAACACGCCGAACGGCACCAGCACACGCCAGTCGAAGAGAAGACCAACGTCCCTACCCGCTACAGCGAGGAGCAGATCATCGCCGTCGCCGAGGAACTCGGAGACCTCGTGGCCGCCCTGCGGAACGCGCAGCCGGAACACAAACTGGAGGTCTACCGCAGCCTCGAGCTGCACCTGACCTACGACCCGGAAACGCGAACGGTGCGGGCAAGTGTTGACCTTGCCGCGCACCGTTGGGATTCAGTTGGTGTCCGAGGGGGGATTCGAACTCTTGTACGTATCACCTGTGCGCCATTTTGGGTGCGCATGCTCATAGGTTACGGCACGGCCAGGATTGGTTCAATCCCCCAATGCACATCACTGTGCGTGAGCATGAATGGCAGCTCGCACACATTGGGCCCACATACCTTGCGCAGCGGCTCGCCCCGTCATCGACGGGCCAAGATGAATGTGCAGCTATCCCCAATGACCGCTCAATCAGGCGCCGGCGAGCCGCCGCTAAGCATTTCTGCCTATGGCGCGCTTCAGCCGGTCGACGTGCCGGCAACCGTAGCGGTCGAATTCTTCGGCGCTCAGTGCACGAGGTTCACCGCCCTGGTTCGATGTCTGCGCTGGTCAGCCGGCCGACGACGGTTGGGGCCCGCTGGCCACGGGATCTCTTGAGGCATGTCGGGTACGTCGAGCGGCCAGCCGCAGCTTCGGTGTCATGTTGCGGTGGCCGCCAAGTCGTTTAGGGCTGCGTTGATCACGGGCCAACACATGCTGAGAGTATCGCGGTCTGGAGCATGGCCGATCTTCACCTGGGCGTTGGGATGCACGAGGTTGCGGTATTCGCGGAGTTTTCCAGCGAAACCGCGGACGTCGGCTTGTATCCACTGAGCCTTTTCCAAGCTGATCTTGCAGCTCAGGGCGGTTGCGGTAGGCCCGGTGATCGATGGGTGCGAGGCTCCAGGTAGGACAGCTGTCGACCAAGACTCGAAGCCCCGACCGGGAGCCTCGCCATGCTGTCCTACCCCGCCACGATTCCGTTGTCCAGCCGCACCCTGAACCACCTCGCCGAACGCATCCGCGGCCACCGTAAGCAGCGCCGATCCCGGTGGCGGCGTCTCGAACCCGGCCGGCAGGCGCTGCTCGCTCTCGCCCATCTGCGCAACGGCGACACCTACACCCGACTCGCGGCCGGATTCGAGATCGGCGTCGCCACTGCTTGGCGCTACGTCCAGGAAGCGATCGCCCTGCTCAGCTCGGCAGCCGATGACCTGGACACCGCGATGCGACGCATCCGGCTGCTGGCGTACGCGATCCTGGACGGCACGCTCATCCCGATCGACCGAGTCGCCGATCAGAGGCTCTACTACAGCGGCAAGCACAAACGCCACGGCGTGAACGTGCAGGTCATCGCGGACGCCGCCGGCCGGCTCGTGTGGGCATCACCGGCACTGCCCGGGTCGGTACACGACCTGACCGCCGCCCGCCATCACGGCATCATCGATGCTCTGACCCGCGCGGATGTGATGACCTTCGCCGATAAGGGCTACCAGGGCGCCCGTGGCAGCGTGCGCACCCCGTTCAAGCGACGCCGCTTCCGCCCGAAGCTGTCACGCCGGCAAAAGGCCGTGAACCGGGCCAACGCCAAGATCCGCGCCCGCGGAGAACGAGCGATCGCCACGCTCAAGACCTGGAAAATTCTGGTCAAGCTGCGCTGCTGCCCACGCCGAGCCACCGCGATCGTCCAGGCCATCCTCGCCCTGCACCACGTCGAAGCGAACCGCTACGCAGGATGAAAATGGCTCACTTTTCATGGTGGGCGGTCTCGATCAGCTCGTGCAGGGTCCACTTGTCGAGAGGCTTTTGTGCGTTGGGCGTGCGGGCCTTGACGGCGTCGAGGAGAACGCCTTCCAGAAGGCTGCCGAGCATGATGATCGCGCTGGCGTAGGCACCGTTGCGGTCGCAGATGCGTGCCTCGTTGAGCCGACTTTCAAGGACGATCGCGAGGTCGGCGTCGCGGACGATGTCTGCCATGGCCACGTGGAGCATGACGTCTGGTGACTGTTGCTCTTGGTCTTCTGGCTGCTTGTAGGGCCGAATGACGGGTCGCCCCTGGCTGTGTGCGATCTCGAAGCCTTCGATGGCGAGGATGCTGTGGGTCTGCTGCACCGATAGGTGACAGGTTCAGTCACGCGGCCTGACTGGCCGGTGGGGTCATGATGGTCTCGTACTCGATGGGGGTCAACCGGGACAGGGATCGTTGGCGTCGGCGGCGGTGGTAGGTCCGCTCGATCCAGGTCACGATCGCGGTCCTCAGCTGCTGCCGGGTCGTCCAGGTTCGGCGGTCGAGGACGTTGTTCTGCAGCAGGCCGAAGAAGGATTCCATGGCAGCGTTGTCGCCGGCGGCGCCGACCCTGCCCATCGACCCGGTCATGTTGTGCTGGTTGAGGGCGTGGACGAATTTCCGGCTTCGGAATTGCGATCCGCGGTCGGTGTGCAGCACGCAGCCGGCCACGTCACCACGACGTGCTGCGGCGTTGCGCAGGGCATTGACGGCCAGGCGAGACTTCATCCGTGAGTCGATGGAGTAGCCGACGATCCGGTGGGACCACACGTCCTTGATCGCACACAGGTAGAGCTTGCCCTCACCGGTGCGGTGTTCAGTGATGTCGGCCAGCCACAACCGGTTCGGGCCGTCGGCGGTGAAGTCGCGGCGTACCAGATCGTCGTGCACTGGCGGACCGACCTTGCCGCCCTTGCCCCGACGCTTGCGCTTGCTGAACGCGCTCCACCAGCCCATGTGGGAGCAGATCTTCCAGGCGGTGCGTTCGACCATCGGCTGGCCGGCAGTGCGGGCCTCATCGGCCAGGAACCGGTAGCCGAACTCCGGGTCGTCGCGATGCGCGTCGAACAACGCGTCCGCCCGATACGCCGCCACCAGCTCGGCGTCTGTGACACGGCGGGCAAGCCACCGGTAGTAGGGCTGACGAGCGATGGTCAATACCCGGCACGTCACCGCCACGGGGACCCCGTCAGCGGCCAGCTCGCTCACGAGCGGGTAGAGCCTTTTCCCGGCAGATGCGCCTGCGACAGGTAAGCCGCAGCCCGGCGCAGGACCTCGTTCTCCTGCTCCAGCAGCTTGATCCGCTTACGGGCCTCACGCAGCTCGGCTGACTCGCCGCCGCTGACACCCGGTCTGGTTCCGGCGTCGACGTCAGCCTGGCGCATCCACTTGAACAACGTCATCGGGTGGACTCCGAAGTCCTTGGCGATCTGCTCGACCGTCACGCCCGGATCGCGGTCACGGGCCACCCGCACGACATCGTCGCGGAACTCTCGGGGATAGGGCTTGGGCACAGCGACATCCTTCCAGCTCGCCGTCAGGGCAAGCCATCTCAGATGTCACCTATCGGTGCAGCAGACCCGACCCGTGAGCAAGAGACCTCGCTTGACCTGGCATGGTGAGCCCGCTTGCAGACCGGAGACCGGACGACGCGGCCGGATCTGCCTGCGCAGGTGCCGGCAGGCCTGGTTCACCCATTCCAGATATGTGTAGGCCCGCCCAACTGTTCGGTCGGTGCCGGCGACGTACACGTTCGCGAGAGAGTCACGTAGGTTCCCGACCGCGGAACTGAGCGATTCGGGGTTGAAGCTGGGGAAGGGGATGATCAGCACGCGCAAATCGTCCACTTAGTGCACACGCCGCGCCAGCATGAATCGCCGAGGCGTGTCGAGCGGGTGCCTCCCGACCTTCCTGCGCCGAACACGCTTGCAGCGAGGTCCGGTGATGACGATCTGGGGGTCGTCGCCGATGCCCGCGCCTCGCTGCTGCGGCGCGCGCCCCACTGAGGGGAGCGCCTCGGCCGCTACCGGCCCGCCAGTCCAAGTTGTCCGTCCACCGCTGGACCGCATTTTCCAGCGGTTCCGGCAATGCGGCCACTACTGACTGTCGCCTATTCTGTCCTCGTGGGTGAGCTGGCGGACGACCTGGGCCGCCTTGAGGCCTTCACCTATCTGACCGCACCTGAGCGCGCCACCTACCTCGCCATCATGCGTCTGTTCACGGCGTCCCTGATGACGGATCTCTCCGCCCAGCAGGTGGTCGAGGAACTCGCCGCCCAGGAGATTGACCTTAACCTCGACACCGCGGTGAGCCGCTTGAACCAGCTTGTCGGGTGGGGCAATCTGCTTCCGAGCTCACACACCGTACGAGTGAAAAGCATCGAGGAGTATCAACGCGCCCGGTCCCGATATCAGCTTTCACCGCTGGGCGAACGGGTGCAACGGCACGCGGATGACGTGCTGTCGAGTGCGGACGCCGCCCGAGAAATCAGCCGTGAGCTGCTGGGTTTGATCAGCAGCGGGTTGGGCGACCTGGCGAATCGTGTCGAACAACCGGGCGGGCTCGATACCGGCACCGCTCGCGAGACGGTCGCCGCGATCTTCGCCCAGTTCTGGGCGTTTCGGGACTCAGTACGCGACTTCTACGCCTTCCTCGGACAGGTTCTGGCGCGGTACGACCTCAACAGTGCGGAGTACGTCGGCTTCAAGGACCTTCTTCTGGACTACGTCGAGTCGATCACCGAGGAGATCGTTCTCCTCGCACCACGGATCGAACGTCATCTTCACCGCCTCTGGCCGCACTTGCCGGGCCTGGTACAAGTCATGAGAGACGGAGGGCTGGCCGGAGCCGCCGCCGACCTCGGCGTCACGGTGCAACGCAGCCGCGGGCATGAACTCGCCGACTGGACTGCGCTGCGAGCTTGGTTCAGTGACGCCGACGGTCGCCGCAGCGAGGTAACTCAACTGCGAGACGCCACCATGCGGGCCCTGCAGTCCCTGCTCGCCAATGCGAAACGGATGATGCGCTCCACCGGACACGGTGCCTCAAGGCGTCGTGAGCTGCTGCGGCTGGCAGCCTGGCTGGACACCGCCGATGAGGAATCGGCGGCTGATCTGTACACGTCGGCGTTCGGGCTCTACGGCGCCCGGCACCTCGGCATCGCGGCCGATCAGCAGGGCGTGGTAGCCGCGACGGCGAGCTGGTGGCCGACCCCGGCGGTGCAGGTTCCCGTCGCTCTGCGCGACCGCGGAGAGCGCACGCCGCGCGGTCGCGCTTCCGGAATTGCCGATCGCAGCGCCCTACAACAGGCATTGATCGATCAGGCGGCCGTCCTTCATGAGCTGCGGGTCGCGGCCGCGGCGGAGCTACTGTCCGCCGCGGCAGACCTTGGTGCGGTAAGCCTCTCCGCCCCGGCCGTACATCTCCTGCTCGAATTGATGGCGCAGACATTGGGCGCCGGTGACCCCCTGCTGGGCAACGCCGTCACCATGGTCGTCGATCTAGGGTTGCGCTGCGAGCTCATGAGCAAGCCGCGGAATGTGCTGACCCTACGCTCGGCAGCCGGGAACTTCATCGCCCAGGACATCGATATCGCGATCACTCGCCTGGAGGACTGTGGTGGCTGACGACCACGACATCGCGCTGGCGACCGAGCGCCGCAGGGCCATACGCGCCTTGCTGGCCTCGCCGCTGTTGCTCACCGCCAGCGACGACTTTCCCCTGGCCCGCCGCCACGCCGAATGGTTGAAGAGTTGGTTCGGCAACTTTCTCGGTTACCGACTCGTCGTAGAGGCGGACTTCGCCCGGCTCTTCAAGCCCGGGTTGGGTCCGGGGAGAGGCCGTCCGTTGCTGCGCGCGACCGGGCCGTTCACCCCGAGAATGTATGCCTACGTAACGCTCGCTGCGGCGGTGCTGCTCACATGCCCGGAACAGGTGTTGCTGTCCCAGCTCATCGCTGATGTACGGGCGGCGGCGGTCGAGGCCCGGATCGAACTCGGTGACGCCCAACGGCCCACCGAACGCCGCGCGCTTAGCGCCGCGCTCCGGCAACTAGTCTCATGGAACGCGCTGCGCGAGGAGCAGGGCACGGTCGCCGGTTACGCCGACGACGACCAAGCCGAAGCCCTACTCACCGTCAATCGCGACATCGTCGCCCACTTGATGGCGACGCCCCCGGGACGGGCTGCCACAGCGGCGGAGTTCGTCCGCTGTGCCGCCGAGCCCGGTCCAGGTGGCGCGCGCCACGCGGTGCGCCGGCGGCTGACTGAGGAACCGGTGACCTACCTCGACGAGCTGCCCGCCTCGGAGCGTGCCTGGCTGCGCCGGGAGCAACGCCGCGACGAGCGGTCGTTTCTGGAATACACCGGCCTGCAGGCGGAGCTGCGCGCCGAGGGGGCAGCTCTACTCGACCCCGACGAGGATCTCACCGATGTGCTGTTTCCCGGGGTCGGTACCGTCGCCCAAGCCGCGCTGCTGACCATCGGTGCGCTGGTCGAGCAGGTGCGCCCAGCCTCGGGGCGGCTGGTGGTCGGGGTGCCCATACCTGAAGGCGCCCTGGACCGGGTTTTGGCTGACCTGGCCGACCGCCACAGCCGGCGGTGGGCGGGCCGGTACGTCGACGATCCACTCCTGCTGCGAGAGGCGGTCATCGCGTTGCTGACCAGCATGGGACTACTGGCGCGATCGGCGCCGACGGTAGCCGACGCCGAGTCCGACGAAACCGTCGCCGCCGAACGGGCGGTCGACGCTCGCGCCGCCCGTGGCGACGCCCCCGAAGGCACGCTGGTTCTGCTCGCGGCTGCAGCCCGCTACGCTGCGAGCGAGGCGGTGCGGTCATGAGCACAGCGGCCGTCGTGGCAAGCCGGATGGAGACCCTGCCGGCGCACCCGTACAGGTATCGCCTACACCGGGCGGGGATCTGCAACATCTGGCAGTACGACGATCAGGTGTTCCAGTTCGAGGGCGGCCGCCTGCTGCTGCGCGGTAAGAACGGCGCCGGAAAATCGAAGGCCTTGGAATTACTGCTGCCATTCCTGTTGGACGGCGACGCCAAGCGTCTGGATGCCACCGGTGCTGGCCGCACCACCTTCCGCTGGCTGATGAGTGAGGGTGCCAGCGGGGTGAATCGGCAGGGATTTGTCTGGCTGGAGCTCCGGCGCACCGACGAACATGACGTGGCACAGTTTGTGACGCTGGGGGCGGTCGTTCGGTGGTCGTCATCCACCACGGAGGCACGGCTCACCTATTTCATGACTCCCCTGCGTATCGGCGTTGACGTCGACCTGGCAGTGGACCGACAACCCGTGCCCGTCGAGCGACTCCGCGAGACCCTGGGCGAGGCGGCTCTAATGAGCAGCGCCCGTGACTACCGTGCCCGGGTGGGTCGTGAACTCTTCGGGATCAGCGATCCGGGCCGATACCGCAATCTCGTCCACCTGCTGTACCGGCTGCGCCGTCCCACCATCGGCGACCGGATCGAGGCGGGCCAGCTCACCACCGAACTGAGCGAGGCACTGCCATCAGTCGACGACGACGTACTCGATTCGGTCGCGCACAATCTCGACGACCTGGAGACCGTCCGCGCAGACTTGGGCAGACTCGAAGCCACCCATGCCGCGCTAGTCGACCTCATGGCGGCCTACCGAGGATATCTGCGCGGCGAGCTGCGCCGCCGTGTACAGGCGGTGGACGAGGCTCTGTCCCAGCTACGAGCCCAGCGTCGGCAGGCGGGCCAAGCCGAGCGGGAGGTCGCGGCGGCCCTCGGCGCGGAGCAAGCCGCCGTGGCCGCAGTCGAACGCTGCGAGCACGCGGAGCGGCAGGCTCGGGCCGAGCTCGGAGCTCTCCGCGACAGCGCCGCGTATCGGGCCGTTCAGGAGCTGGGGCAGCGCCGTCTCGCGGTACGGGCGCTCGAGTCGGCGGCCCGGTCCGCGGCGCGCGCAGCCGACGCCGACCGACAGACTTTCACCGATGTCGTGTCGCGCCTTGCCGCGGAGACCGACCGGCTGACGGGCGCCGTCAGCGAACTGCGCGACAGCCATCGGCACCTTCGCGACCTCGCCGCCGAATCGGGCCTGGACACCGGACATTTCGGTGCGGTGCCGGAGTTGCGCTATCTCGGAGCTCCGGCTGACCCCTCGACGCGAGTTGTTTACCACAGCCTGGCAGGTCAGGAGTTCGGCGAGCACCGTGCGCGCATCGCAGCGGCCGAGGAGGCGGCGCGGGCACGGCGGACGGCCGTCGTCGACGTTCACCGGCGGCTGGACGAGGCGGACGCGGCCGTCGCCGCGGCCGTCCGCGCGGAGGCCGACCGCGACCTGCTCGACGGACAGCAGAGCGTCGCTCAGGACCGCCTGAGCGAGGTCACGACCGGCCTCGCTGCGGCCAGCAGCGCCTTCGCGCACGCCGTAAGGGAATGGATGTCGCTGCCGGCCCTGGCCGACGCAGCTCTCGCGCCGGTGCAGGAGGCTCTGCTCGGTGATGACCCGCTGCCGGCGGGCACGCAGGCTGAGGTGCGCGCAGCGGCTGAGCTTGCTGCGGAACCGCTGCGCGGCGCGGCCGAGGCCCGGCGCGACACGTTGCGGTCCCAGCAGGCGCAGGTCCAGGCCAACCTCGACGAGGTACGCGGCGAGCACAGTCGGTGGAACGCCATGACCGACCCTGAGCCACCCCGGTCGCGATTTCGGCCCGGCTCCCCGTCGCGACCGGGCGTACCGCTATACCGGTTGATTGACTTCGCCGATCACCTCGACGAGCGGCAGCGGGCCGGGATCGAGGCAGCTCTGGAGTCCAGCGGGCTGCTCGACGGGCTGCTCGCCGAGGGCGGCACGGTGCTGGACCCGTTAAGCGGTGAGGTGATTCTCCGACCTGGTCCGCCGGCAGCCGCACCCACTCTCTGGGAGGCGCTGGTCGTCGTGCCCGGGGCTAAACACGTGGCGGACCTGCTGCACAGCATCGGCCTCGGGCCGACCTCGAACGCGAGCAGTTGGATCGCCGACGACGGTCGATGGCGACTCGGCGTGGCCCACGGTGCCTGGACGAAACCGGCGGCCGAGTACGTCGGCACGGCCAACCGCGAGGCCTTGCGGCGACGCCGGCTCGCCGACCTGCAAAAACAGCTGAACGACCTGACGCACGTACTCACCGGCATCGACGAACAGCTCACCGTGAACGACCGCGAACGTGGCGCGCTCACCACGGCGCTTCGCGCTCTGCCCGATGGCGCTGAGCTGGGCCGCGCCTGGGCCCGTCGTGACGAAGCGGAATCTACCGCGCACCGGCTTGCTCGCCAGGCGGCCGACGCGCGACGAAGAGCACGCGAGCTCCGCAGCGTCGCCGACGACCGCAGGGCCCGCGTGCAGTCCGCGGCGGAGGCCCATCTCCTACCCGCGGATCGCGACAGTCTGAGCAGCATCGACCAACGCCTGCGCCAGCTCGGTGCGGAGCTGCCCCGCTACAGCCGGAAGATCGGACAGTTCATCAACGAGCTCAAGCAATACGAGTCACTGATCGTCCGGCACGTTGAGGCCGGTGACCGTGCCGCCGTTACCGCCGACGAGGCCCGAGCCGCAGCCGAGGTATATCTCGCTGCGGAAGAAGCGTTCGCCGTTCTCGAACGGTCGCTCGACGCTGAGCCGGCGGAAATCCACCGGCAGGAAAGCGCAGCCGAGGCACGCCTGCACGCGGCCGAGACGGAGCTGCCATCGGCCCGTCGCGGCTACGAACAGGCACGGGACCGCCGGGTCCGGGCCGAACAGGTGCGCGACCACACCCGGCAACTGCTGACTCATCAGGAGCAGGTTGCCCTGGACGCCGGCATCGCGCTGCCACGTGTCCTCACCCTGCCCGGCGTCGGTCCCGCGCTCGCGCTGTCCACCGACGTGTCATTCGAGCCAGGCACCGGGGCCCCGCCGGAGAGGATCCGGCAGCTCGACGAACTCGCCGGCCTGCTCCGCGAAGCGCTCGGCCGGCCCCAGCAGGACCTGAGCGAGAATGCCCTGCACCAGCGCTACAACGACGTTCGAAGCAGGCTGCCCGGCGGTTTCGACCTCGTCTGGGAGGATCGGGACGGCGTTAAGGTCGTCGAGATCGCCGACGACATCGGGCAGCACCCCGCCGCCGTGGCAACCGCACGACTCGGCACGGAGCTAGAGCAGAAGCGTTCTGCCGTCGCCGAACGGGAACGGCACGCGTTCGAGCGCTTCCTGCTCGGCGAGTTGGGGGATGCGCTGTCCCGGCAGATCCGTTCTGCCGAGAGCCTCGTGTCGGCCATGAACGCCACCCTCGCCGGAGTACGGACCTCGCACGGGCTCGGCGCCCGACTCGTGTGGACTTTGAAGGACGGCGCGGACGCGGACACCCGTACGGCCGTCGCCCTGCTCAGGACCCCGCTCGAGCTGCGGACCCGAGAGAACAACGACCGGCTCCGCGCGGCCCTCGCCCGCCGGGTCGAGGATGCCCGACGCGCAGACCCCTCCGCCGGGTACGCGGTGCATCTGCGCGCGGCACTCGACTACCGCAGCTGGTTCGGCTTTACCGTCAAGGTCACCGACCAGGCAAACCCGAACCGGGAGCGAATCCTGTCGGCGCGTACCGCGATGTCGCAAGGGGAGCAGCGGGTGGTGTCGTACCTGGTGTTGTTCGCCGCCGCCGCCGCACACTTCACCTCGGTCGGCGATGCCTACCCGAAAGCCCCACGGTTGATCCTTCTCGACGACGCGTTCGCAAAGGTCGACGAACCCACCCATGGTCGGCTGCTCGGTCTGCTGGTCGACCTCGACCTGGATGCCGTGCTGACCAGCGAGCGGCTCTGGGGCTGCTTCCCCGAGGTGCCCTCGTTGGGCATCTACGAGTGTCTCCGCGACCCCGCCCAACCCGGCGTTGCCACGCTGCACTTCCGCTGGGACGGTCGCCGCCGGACGGTCCTCACCTCATGATCCCGGTCGGCGCACTCGAATACCTGAAGTCAAATGGGCTACGACCATTGTGGGCTGCCGTACACGCGCGCCTGGTGCGTAACGGCCGTATGGTCGGTGGACGTTTGACATTGACAGGGCTGAACGACGAGGAACGCGAAGCCGTCGGCCAGTTCCTCGGTCAGGCTGTCGGGTCGACGCACACGCTTAAATTGGCCGACCTCGACCGGCAGCTGTGGGAAAGTGCTGCGGGAACCGGACTGCTCGGCGTGGTGGAAGCGATCGTCGGTCTGGTGCCGGACCGACGAGCCGACGCCTCCGTAGAGACGGCGCGGCGAGCCTGGCTGCGGGACCAGGCGAACGCAGCCCTGGTAGCCGCCGGCCTGAGCAACTGCCCTTGGACGTCCGAGTGGTTGGACCACTTGTGGCGTCACGGCCTACCGGCGCGCCTACCTTCCGAGGAGGTACGCCGCATCATCAGCCAGGCGACCACCACGCTTGGGCTGACCGTCGGCGAGCACGGGCGAACCTGGTCCCGCGGCGAACTGGCTCAAGTAGTCACCGGCAGCGCCCACGGGCTCGACGATGACAGCCCGCTGACCCGCCTAGTCCTGCGAGGGCTCGCCCTCGCCCTCACCGGTGCCTCCGATTACCCGCTAGGCGCTGCGGAACGCCGCGCTCTCTGGGATGCCGCCGGGGTAACCAGCGACACTGTTGCGACGACCGTACTCACCTATGGGCTGCGCCCCCTCGGCGATGACTGGCTGCGCTTCCGCGCCGACGCAGGCGCCGAGACCCACCTGACGCTACGGGAAATCCGCCGTCTTGCTCCCCTGCGTCTGGCCCCGCAGACCGTTTATGTATGTGAGAACCCACGGGTTCTGGAAGCTGCGGCCGATGCGGGTGCTGCTCCGGCGATCGTCTGCACGATGGGCAACCCCACAACGGTTTCCATCGCCCTCCTAGACGCTGCCGTGGAATCGCCGGACGTGCGTCTGCTCTACCACGGAGACTTCGACTGGCCTGGCATCGCCATCGCCGACCGCATCATGCGGCGATACAACGCCAAACCCTGGCAATTCATGGCTGCCGACTATCGCCGTGCCGTCGCACAGGCCACCAAACGTGGGACGCCACGACAACCTCTCACCGGGCGCGCGAGGGAGACTCCGTGGGATCCGGCCCTCTCCGGGGCGATGGCGCAGACCGCCACCGCGATCCACGAGGAGGCGGTGATCGAGAGCCTCTTGGGCGACCTTAGTCGCACGAGGTAGCTGGCCTGCCCGCCTTCGCCGAAAATCTGGTCTGCCCTGGGCTCGACGCAGGCAGGCCGGCCGGGATCTTGTGCCGCCCGGCAGTCCCTCTGGTCCATCTCGCCCGTGAGCCCGTGTGGCCCAGCCACGGCCCACAACAGCGCGGCCGATCGTCGGTGGCGAAGCCCACCCCGGTCGGCTCAGAGGTATGGAGGCTCTTCGAAGTTGAGCGGGGTTCGTGGCTGACGGCGACCCGGATATAGAGGGCTCGCAGCTCATCGGTGATCATCTGAGTGTCTAGATCGGATGGTCACAAGTGAAGAGCTGCGAGCATGGTCAACGATACGACCCGGCTGCTGGGTCTGGACGGCCTGGTGGTGGAACGGGTCGAGCTGGACGTCGAGGGCGTCCCCGTGGTGGATGTGTCCACCGGTTGTGAGCAGGCACGATGCTGCCCGCAGTGTGGGCAGCGAGCGGCCCGGGTGAAGCAGTGGGCCACGACCCGGCCGCGGGACCTGCCGGTCGCCGGTCGACCAGTGCGGCTGCGCTGGCGCAAACGACGTTGGTACTGCCCGACCCCGGCCTGTCCGCGCAGGTCGTTCACCGAGCAGGTCGCCCAGGTTCCGGCCCGTTCACGGCTGACCACCCGACTGCGGCAGGCGGCCGGGGCGGCGGTCGCCGACGGCGGACGCACGATCGTGCAGGCCGCCCGCGACCACGGTATCTCGTGGCCGATCGTCGCGGCCGCGTTCACCACCCACGCCACCGCGGTGTTGCCGGCCGAGCCCGAGCCGGTCGCAGTGCTCGGCATCGACGAGGTCCGCCGGGGCAAGCCCCGCTGGGTCTGGGACGAGCAGGCCGCCTCATGGAACCACGACCGCGGACCGATGGCACGTCGGCTTCTGTGATCTGTCCGGCGGCCAAGGGCTACTCGCCCAGGTCGAAGGCCGCACCACCGCCGCGGTCACCGGCTGGCTGGCCGCTCGCCCACCCGCCTGGCGCGAGCAGGTCACGGCGGTCGCGATCGACATGTGCACCGTGTTCAAGGCCGCCATCCGGCAGGTCCTGCCACACGCGCTGCTGGTCGTCGACCATTTCCACGTCGTGCAACTGGCCAACCGGGCCGTCACCGAGGTCCGCCGCCGGGTCACGCTCACCCAGCGCGGACGCCGTGGCCGCGGCACCGACCCGGAATGGCGGATCCGCAACCGGCTGACCCGATCCGCGGCCCGCATGCCCGGCAAACACGTCGACCGCCTGGCCGACACCCTCGACGCCCTACCCGCCAAGATCGGCGCCCCGATCCTCGCCGCGTGGAACGCCAAGGAAGACCTCCTCGACCTACTCGCGACCGCCCGCACCCACCCGGACCGCGAACACGTCCACCATCTGCTACGCCGCTTCTACACCCGTTGCGCCGCCACCGACCTGCCCGAACTCCACCGACTCGCCACCACCATCGAGACCTGGTGGCCACAGATCTTTGCGTTCCTGACAACCGGGATCACCAACGCCGGCTCCGAAGGAACCAACCGGGTCATCAAGACCGTCGCCCGCGACGCCTACGGCTTCCGAAACACCGAAAACCAGCGACTACGCACCCGCACCGCGACCACCCGCCGCCACCGCGGACACCTCAACCCCGCTTAACTTAGAAGAGCCGGTATGGATAGTCATCACACTGGCGGCGCGGTCTCCGAAACAGCTTGTAGGGCGTCCTAGGACAGACGCGTAACTGCCGGGCGCATGGACTCCCCCTCCGGTGGCCTTGAGCCTTGTCCGAAACGACGGGTCTAGCTGCTAAAATACGTGTGTATTACACTCGCTAGGTGCCGTACGAGTGGGAAGAGTGGGCGTTGCAGGCGCTGGCGGGCATTCAGCCCTACGAGGTCCGCCAAGTCCTGGAAGCCAAGCAGCGGTGGCCGCGTCCAGGCGCTGACGCCACCGGGTTGCGCGTACTGACCGTGTGGGCGCGCACCCGCGACGGTCGTCCTCTGATCGTGGCGGTGCACCACGTCGACGGTTTCACCTGGAAGATCATCGGTGCCCGAGACATGAGCGACACCGAACGTGCTGACTTCACCCGATGGGAGCAGACGCGATGAGCGACAACCAGCACCTGCCGCGCACCCCGGAAGAGGCCGCCGCACTCATGAACGACCTCACCTTCGACCCTGCGCCGACGACAGCGGAACAGGAGGCGGAGCTGCTTGCCTCCCTCCCGCCAGAAGGCGCCGAGGTCATGGTCGTGCGGTCCCTGCGCATGCCCACCGACCTCGACGACGCCGTCACCGCAGCCGCCAAAGACGCCGGCGTCACCAAAACAGCCTGGATCCGCCAAGCCATCGAGATCGTGCTGACCATGCAGTCCGACGACGACCAGCCCATCTCCCGCGCCGACGCCCTTCGCGCGCTCACCTTGCTCCGCCCGGTCCGCCGCGCCGCCTGACCACGTAGATCACCGCCGACACCAGGCTCACAACGGGCGAGCAGAACCGCGCAACCTGCCTCGCCCGCCTGGACGTCCTGCTCGGTCTGAGCGGTCAATAACTACACGCACCGCGACACGAGACTGCGGCGACCCAAGCCATCCCGCTCCCCCGGCACCAGAAGCGGCAGGTCCGCCCCCGCCCGCAGGCACCATGTACGGTAGGGCGGCAACGACCGCCCGTTCAGCGACAGGCGCGTTGTTGAGCTGCCCTGCGGATCGCGGGCAGGTGACTGGTCAGGGTTCGAGCATACGCGGCCAGCAGGTCCGTGGTCCGCTCGACATGTTCCCACAGCGCCTCTTCCTCCGCCTCGGATACGGCAGCGGCATCCTCCGGCTCGGCGAGCCGTACGGCGGCGGCGAGCGCGACGTCGACGGCCCTGGTCGTCGTTCGGATGGTGTCGACAACCGTCAGCGGTACGCCAGCGGCGGTGATCGTCGCCGTGAGCTCGTCCGCGGGCAGCAGAACCGGCATCTGATGGTCGACCCAGGTGTCACCCCACATGCGGCGCAGCCGAGCATCGGGCAGGGGATCATCGACCACGTCCATCTCGCCGGACGGTGAGCGTTGAAGTATCAGTCCTGCTCGGGCGGCGTACTCGCCCGCATCCAGCGGTGGGTCAGCGGGTGCGTCCGGGTTCACGGGCGGTCCCGCGAACAACGCGGCGAGCCTGGCCAACGTTTTGACGTCCTGGGATGGCCCTGGCAGGTGGTGAAGCTCCTCGTCAGTGAGGTGGGCGCTGGGGTCGGCGCCGGCTGCGCGCACGGGGTCGATCGGCTGGCCGGCTACGGTGGACAACACGGCGTAGGTTGCCAGGTCGGCCCACCAGGCCACGATCTGTCGGGCTGACTGTCGCAGGAGGCGCGCCCTGTCGGTGGCGTGGGCCAGGCGCACGGACGACAGCGCTCGGCTCGGGTTGGGGTAGCAGAGGTGGCCGGCCGGTAGCCCGTCCTGCGTGAACCAGCGCTCGTTGTCGTCGTTGCATTCGTCGAGTTCGCGCTGCGCCGTAGCCGATTCCTCGATGAGGCGATCGGCGGTCGCGGCGAGGTCCGCCAAGACGGTGTCGACGGCCTCGGGCGTCATCTCGGGAGGAGTCGACGGTGCCACGTGTTCAGGGACATCGGTTGTTGTTTCCCGCACGGGTCCTCTCCTTCGACATGGGGGCGCTACGGGTGGTCACGGACGCCATAGGTTGCCGTTGATGGAGGCTATGCGGTGTGCGCCCACAGCTTCGCTGCGACACGCGAGCGGCGGGTACCTCTCGGTTGCCAGCCCGCTCTGCTGTGCGCGCTCCGCGCTGTCTACGACCACCGCGAGGCGCGCACATGTCGCGGTGTGGCCCCGGCCCGGGGCCGGGGCCACACGGGGCGCCGCACCGCACACGGGGCGCGCGACAGCCGGCGCTCTCCAACAGCAGCAGCGCCGCCATGCGCAGATCGACAGGCCACAGCCGACGGATCAAGGGGCCGAGTCCTGCACCGCCAACCTGTGTGCTCGGCACCGGCGCGGATCCGCAGCGTCACACCGGTGTGTCAACGGTCCGGATTGAGAACAAGACTGGCCGCACCGCTTCCGGGTGAGCTTGCCGGAGTGCCGCGCGGCGAGTTGGCCACGCTGCACGGCGTCGGGCCGATGAGGCGCGACTTCATGGGGAAGGCGGTCGAGCAGCGCCGCGGGGGTCCGGGACAGCATTCGGAGGTGCCTTATGAGGTAGTTCGCGGATGCGGGGCCAGGGGACGGCGTGGTCTGCTGCCGCCTGGGCCAGTGGGTGGGGTTGACTGGTCATCACGGACAACGCGGCGGCCATGTCGTGCAGGTCAGCCTTGATGTAGGTGGTGGTGGAGGGACCTGGGCTGTCGGTGTGTCCGGCGTAGGCGCGGGCGATGCCATAGCCGAAGTGTCGTTCCACCCAGGTCAGGGTGGTGTGGCGCAGCCAGTGGGTCGACACGCCGTGCACGGCGACCCAGGGTAGGCGTTCCCCAAGGCGTTTCCAGAGGTGGTCGTAGCGGCGGCTGGTGATCGGTTGGCCGGCGCGGTTGCGTAGCAGCCGATCGGTGTGGAGAACGGCACCCCGGGCGCGGGCGTGTTCGCGCAGGTGTTCGGCAAGATCAAGGGTGATCGGCTGCCAGCGGAGGGTGGCTCCCTTCTCGGTGAGGCGGACGAGTCCGTTGGTGGTGTCGAGGTCGACCAGCCGCAGCGCGAGGGCGCCTCCGCGGCGGCACGCGGTCTCGGTGTGCAGCCGCAGCAGCAGCGTGTCGAGTACGACGTCGTTACCACTCGTACGCGCTTCGATGTTGATCTCTTCCAGCTCGTGTCGCGTCAGGGCGCGACGGTTGCTGGGCAGTCGCCGGGGTTTCGCGACCCGGTGCGCGGGGCTGGCGGACGCGGCGATCAGCCCGTCGTCGATGGCGCGGGCGTAGAAGGCGCGGGCGGCGGCGATGACGTGTTCACCGGCGTGGCGACCGTTGCGGCTGGTTCGTCGCGATACGGCGGTGGCGATGATCGTTTGTTTCAGGGCCTCGATGTCGGTGGCGGCGATGGTGTCCAGGGGTCGGTCGGGCCACGTGTAGGCCATGCGGGCCCAGTAGGTGCCGTACGTGCGTCGGGCTCCGGGCCCGGCAGCGGCGACGACGTGGGGCAGGTACTCGGTGATCGTCGGCAGGGTTACCGACGTCGCGGTTTGGGATTGAAGGTCGGCGATGGTGACACCCAGGCGAGCCAGGACCTGGCGGGCTACGGCGACGGTGGCGGGATCAGCGGTCACGATCTTCTCCCGACAGGTCAGCGTGCAGGGTGGCTAGAAGACGCACGACGACGGTGAAGGGGTGGACGATGAGCGTGTCGTGGTCTACGAGGGTAGCGAGCAGCACCGGTTGGCCTGGTTCGAATCGGCACAGTTGTCGGAGGCTGGCCGGCAGTGGCAGGTCGCCTCGGCTGCCCACCCGGTGCCGGCCGATGTCGGACGACGTGATGACGATCATCGTTTGGTGGGGCCGGATTTCGAGGCGGTGTCCCGGGCCCCAGGCCAATGCCCGAAGCGGTTGCTGGGCGGTCAGTCGGCCGCACCGGGCGGGGTGAGCCATCCCCAGGAGCAGATCGGACGGCTCGGTGACCGTCGGGAGAGGGCTTCGGGTGGGCAGTACCGGTATCGGCATCGGGGTGGGGACTGGTCTCTCGGGACGATGGGTGGGAAGCAGAGGGCGGATGAGTCGCTCGGTAGCGCTCAACGGGGTCATCACCTGTTAACGGCATAGCTGCCCTCGAAGGCTGCGACTGCCCGCGGGGGGGCGATGGTGGTCAGTCGTCGACGGTGAGGTCCTGGGTGTGATCGGCGGTGTCGACATGCCTGGCAGGGTCCTCGTCGCCGGTGGTGCGGGCGTCGAGGACCCTGCGCTCAGCTTCCCTCTACCGGTGGCTGGCCGGCGGTGGCGGCGACGAGTAGGGACAGCTCCCGGACCAGGTCGTCCATGGGCTGGCCGCTGCTGGCCCGGACCAGGCCGAGGGCCAGGTCGGCGAGCAGGTAGAAGCCGAGGGTGCGGGCCTGCTCGCCGGCGAACGCGGCGAGCAGTTCCTCGGCGCCGGCGAGGTCACCGCGGTGCTTGGCGGCGATGACTCCGGCGGCGCGTTGGAGGAGGTCCGCCGTGGCGGGGGTGGTCTGATCCACCAGGTCAGATCTTCGGGCTCGTCGCGCGGGCGGCGTCGAAGCGGGCGATCACGTCGGACCAGTTGACCAGGTTCCACAGTCGGTCGACGTAGTCGGGGCGCACGTTGCGGTACTGCAGGTAGTAGGCGTGTTCCCAGGCGTCGAAGACCAGCAGCGGGGTGGTGCCCTGGCCGACGTTGCCGTGGTGGTCGTAGACCTGTTCGACGATCAGCCGCCGCCCCAGCGGCTCCCAGCCGAGCACGCCCCAGCCGGAGCCCTGCACGCCCTTGGTGGCTGCGGAGAGTTGGCCGGTGAACGCGTCGAAGGAGCCGAAGTGCTCGTCGATCGCGGCGGCGAGGTCGCCGTCGGGGCGGTCGCCGCCGTCCGGGGACAGGTTGCCCCAGAAGATCGAGTGGAGCACGTGGCCGGAGAGGTTGAAGGCGAACGTCTTCTCCAGGCCGACGAGCGTGGCGAAGTCGCCCTTCTCACGGGCTTCGGCGAGCTTCTCCAGGCCGTCGTTGGCGCCTTTGACGTACGCCGCGTGGTGCTTGCTGTGGTGCAGCTGGAGGATCTCGCCGGACATGGCCGGTTCCAGCGCGCCGTAGTCGTAGGGCATGTCGGGCAGGGTGTAGAGCGCCATCAGGGAATCCTTCCGGTGATGCTGCCGTAGTTTGGTTGTTGCCAGTATCTTGCAACAAGGTGGCGGTTGTCGTGAGGAGCGGGGATTGATCACATCGCCTGTCGACCGGGTGAGCGCCGTGATGGATCGGCTGCGCCGTGCCGGTCTTCGTACGACATTCGCGCGTCGCGGCGTCGTCGACGCGCTCGGCGAGGCCGCCGGCGAGCGTCGGCATCTGCGCGCCGCCGAGGTGCATCAGCGGCTCACCGGTCGAGGACTGGCGGTGGAGTTGTCCACCGTGCACCGCGTACTCACCCAGCTGGTGGACGTCGGTGTGGCCCACACGGTGTCGGTGAGTGGGACGGCGACGTTCGGGTTGGCTGACCTGCCGCACCATCACGCGGTGTGTCAGGGCTGCGGCGGCATGCGCCAGCTGGCCGCCTCGGCGGTGGCTGGCACGGTCACGGCGGCCCGGGCGGTGGGCATCGAGGTGGATCCGGACGGGGGTAACGGCGGGGTGGTCGTGTACGGGCGGTGCGCGCCGTGCCGCAGCAGGATCACCTGACCGCGTCGGCCGGTCGCACGTCCGTGCCCCGCCCTCGCGAGCACCGGACGGACCTCACCGATCGCGGTGAGTTGACGGCGCTGGCGGTGTGCCTGGCCAACACGCGGTTCGACGACACCACCCAGGTGTGCGCCGCGGTGACCCGGTGGCCGGGCCTGGGCGACGGGCTCACGTCGACCGGCCTCGCGGTGTTGGGGTCGGCGGGCCGGCAGCTTCGCGCGGTCTTCGTCGACGCCGCAGGCGGCCGCGACCGGGAGGCTGTCGACCGGCTCAACCGGCTGCTCACCCGGCACCGGCTGCGGCCGGTCATCTCCGGCGCCGGCCCGTCGGATCGCCATCTGCACGTCGCCGCGGTGGGCAGCGACGCGGCGGTGGAGTATGTGGCGGCGGCGGTGTGGGCGCTCGCGGTGTTCCTGTGCGAGCAGGGCGTCGACCGGTTGAAGGTGTGCGCCGAACCGGGGTGCGGCGCGGTGTTCCTGGACGGCAGCACGAACCGGCGTCGCCGTTTCTGCTCGCCGCGCTGCGCCACCCGCACGCACGTGCGGGCGCACCGCGCGCGGCGGCGTGTCACCTGACGGCGGTCAGATGATCGTGGCGAGCGCGGTGAGGATCTCCTCGGCGGTGCGACCCGAGGCTCCGCCTTGCGCCAGGCGGGCGGTGCCGCCGCCGCGCCCGTCGAGGGTGGCCTTGACCAGGTGTACGGCGCTGAGCGGGTCCGGCGTCGCCGCGGTGGTGGCGACGACCAGTCGGGTGTTGCGTGGCGCGGACGCGGCGACCGCGACCACGCCGGGCTGGTCCTGGGGCAGCGCGGCGCGGATCAGCTCGGCGAGCTGCCGTGGGTCCTCGCCGTCGGCGGCGACGACGCCGACGTGGCGGGTGCCGTTGATGCGTACCGCGTCGGCGGCGAGGCGTCGGGCGCGCTGCGCGGTGAGTTCTCGGGTGAGCTGGTCGGCGCGGCGTTCCGCGGCCTTGGCGCGGTCGAGCAGCGCGCCGATGCGTTCGGGCAGGTCTTCGCGCGGGGCCTGCAGCTGCGCGGCGAGCTGGGTGACGAGGTCACGTTCCCGGGCGAGGTAGCGCAGCCCGTCGAGGCCGACAACGGCCTCGACGCGGCGGTGACCGGCGCCGACGGACGACTCGCCGGTCAGCGCGAGCAGGCCGATCTGGCTGGAGTGGGCGACGTGGGTGCCGCCGCACAGCTCCCGGGACCAGGCCCCGCCGATCTCGACCACCCGGACCTGCTCGTCGTAGGTCTCCCCGAACAGGGCCAGGGCGCCGAGGTGGCGGGCTCGGGTCAGCGGCATGAGCTGCGCGGTGACCGGGAGGTCGTCGCGCAGCGCCTGGTTCGCGACGTCCTCGACCTCGCTGCGGGTGGCCGGGGACAGGCCGCCGGGCCAGGTGAAGTCGAGCCGCAGGTAGCCGGGCCGGTTGTAGGAGCCGGACTGCAACGCGGTCGGGCCGAGGACCTGCCGCAGCGCGGCGTGCAGCACGTGGGTGCCGGAATGCGCCTGTCGGGCACCGAGGCGCCAGGTCGCGTCGACGTGCGCGGTGAGGTGGGCGCCGACCGTCAGGTGCCCGGCGGTGACGCGGACCTGGTGGGCGACGAGCCCTTTGACCGGGCGCTGCACGTCGATCACCTCGCCCGCGCCGTCGGGGCCGGTGAGGTGCCCGGCGTCGGCGGCCTGCCCGCCGGACTCGGCGTAGAACGGGGTGACGTCCAGGACCACAGTGGCGATCTGTCCCTCGGACGCGGCGGGCACCGGTTCGCCGTCGGTCAGGATCGCCACGATCGTCGACTCGGTCGTCAGGTCGGTGTAGGCGCGCCAGTCCGTCGGGCCCGCCGTGTCGATGATCCGCCGGTAGGCAGACAGGTCGGTGTGCCCGGTCTTGCGGGCCTGCGCGTCGGCCTTGGCCCGGCTGCGCTGGTCGGCCATCAGCCGGCGGAAGCCCTCCGCGTCGACCTGGAGGCCCTGCTCGGCGGCGATCTCCAGGGTCAGGTCGATCGGGAAGCCGTACGTGTCGTGCAGTTGGAACGCCTTGTCACCGGACAGCGCCGGCTTGCCGGCCGACTTGGTCTCGGCGATGGCGGTGTCCAGGATCGTGGTGCCCGCGCGCAGCGTGGCCAGGAACGCGTCCTCCTCGGCGTACGCGTACTGGGAGATCCGACCGAAGTCCTCGGCCAGCTCCGGGTACGACGGCGCCATGCAGTCGCGGGCCACCGGCAGCAGTTCCGGCAGCGCCCGATCCTGGTAGCCCAGCAGCCGCACCGCCCGGATCGCCCGGCGCATGATCCGCCGCAGCACGTAGCCCCGGCCCTCGTTCGACGGGGTCACGCCGTCGCCGATCAGCATCAGCGCGGTGCGCACGTGGTCGGCGATCACCCGCAGCCGCACGTCGTCCGGGTGCGACTGGTTGGCCGCGTGACCCGAGTGCGCGCCGTACCGCTTGCCGGTCAGCTCGGCGGCCCGGTCCAGGATCGGCTTGACCTCGTCGATCTCGTAGAGGTTGTCCACGCCCTGCAGCAGCGAGGCCATCCGCTCCAGGCCCATGCCGGTGTCGATGTTGCGCGCCGGCAGGTCGCCGAGGATCGGGAAGTCCTCCTTGCCCGTGCCCGGGCCGCGCTCGAACTGCATGAAGACGAGGTTCCAGAACTCCAGGTAGCGGTCCTCGTCGACCTCCGGGCCGCCCTCGCGGCCGTAGGCCGGGCCGCGGTCGTAGTAGAGCTCCGAGCACGGGCCGCACGGGCCGGGGATGCCCATCGACCAGAAGTTGTCGGCCTTGCCCCGGCGCACGATCCGCTCGGTGGGCACGCCGGTGGCCCGCCAGATGTCGTACGCCTCGTCGTCGTCCAGGTAGACCGTCGCCCAGATCCGCTCCGGGTCCAGCCCGAAACCGCCCGCCTCGACCGACTTGGTGGCCAGGTCCCAGGCGAGCGGGATCGCCCCGGACTTGAAGTAGTCACCGAAGGAGAAGTTGCCGTTCATCTGGAAGAACGTGCCGTGCCGGCTGGTCTTGCCGACCTCGTCGATGTCCGGCGTCCGGATGCACTTCTGCACGCTCGTCGCCCGCTGGTACGGCGGGGCCTGCTGGCCCAGGAAGTAGGGCACGAACTGCACCATGCCCGCGTTGATGAACAGCAGGTTCGGGTCGCTGATGGCGGGCAGCGGAGCCGACGGCACCACGGCGTGCCCGTTCGCCTCGAAATGGGCGAGGAACCGCCGCCTGATCTCCCCCGTCCGCATACCACCCCATCCCTTACTGCAAGTCATTGGCAATTGCATAGTATGGGCGACTGTGCAGACACCGACCGGCACCCCACGACCCATCACCCGATACGGCACCCCGGTGCTGCACCGCCGCTGCGCCGAGGTGACCGTCTTCGACGACGCCCTCGCGCAGCTCGTCGCGGACATGTTCGCCAGCATGCACGCCGCCCACGGCGTCGGCCTGGCCGCCAACCAGATCGGCGCCGACGCCCGGATTTTCGTCCTCGACTGCCCCGACGCCACCGGCGCCCACACCGTCGCCCACGTGATCAACCCGGTCCTGCACCTGCCCGAGCAGCGTGACCTCGCCACCGACAGCGAGGGCTGCCTGTCCGTGCCCGGCCAGTACGCCGACGTGACCCGCCAGGCCACCGCCACCGTCACCGGCGTCGACCTGCACGGCCAGCCCGTCCGCATCGACGGCACCGGAACACTCGCCCGCTGCCTGCAACACGAGGTCGACCACCTCGACGGCCTCGCCTACGTCGACCGGCTACCCGCCCGCACCCGCAAACGACTGCTCGCCGCCGCGGCCGAACACCCCGGCGTCGGCGCGGGCGCCGGGCAGGACTGAGCGGTGCCGGTCGTCCTCGGCATCGAAACGTCCTGCGACGAGACCGGCGTCGGCATCGTCGCCGGCGGCGTCCTGCTCGGCGACGCCCTCGCCACCAGCATGGACGAACACGCCCGCTTCGGCGGCGTCGTCCCCGAGATCGCCGCCCGCGCCCACCTGCACGCCATCACCCCGATGGTCCGCCACGCCCTCGACCGCGCCGGTATCGGCTTCGCCGACATCGACGCAGTCGCCGCCACCGCCGGCCCCGGCCTCGCCACCGCCGTACAGGTGGGCCTCGCCGCCGGCAAGGCCTACGCCCTCACCCTCGGCGTCCCCCTCTACGGCGTGCACCACCTCGCCGGCCACGCCGCCGTCGACATCCTCGACCACGGCCCGCTACCCGCGCGCAGCATCGCCCTGATCGTCTCCGGCGGCCACACCAGCCTGCTGCGGCTCGGCGACCTCGCCCGCGACCCCGTCGTCCACCTCGGCGACACCGCCGACGACGCCGCCGGCGAAGCCTTCGACAAGGTCGCCCGGCTGCTCGGCCTGCCGTACCCCGGCGGCCCGGCAATCGACGCCGCCGCCCGCCACGGCGACCCCACCGCGATCGCCTTCCCCCGCCCCATGACCGCACCCGGAGACCCGCCCTACCGGTTCTCCTTCTCCGGCCTGAAAACCGCCGTCGCCCGCTGGACCGAACGCCACCACGGCCCCCTGCCCGTCGCCGACATCGCCGCCTCCTTCCAGGAAGCCGTCGCCGACACACTCACCCGCAAAGCCGTCGCCGCCTGCCGCGACCACGACATCGACACCCTGCTGCTCGTCGGCGGCGTCGCCGCCAACAGCCGCGTGCGCGCCCTCGCCCAACAGCGCTGTCACGCCGCCGGCATCACCCTGCGCGTCCCCGCACCCCGACTCTGCACCGACAACGGCGCCATGATCGCCGCCATCGGCGACCTCCTCGTCCGCGCCGACGTCGCGCCCTCACCACTGATCCTTGGCGCCGACCCGAACGCCGCCCTGACCCGCGCCACGATCCCGTGCGCCGGTCGGCACCGGTGAGCACGACGCTCAGGTAGTCGGCGTGAGCGCCGCCCCACCCGGTGACGGCATGTCAGCCAACGGCCAGCCGGACGCCGAGTGCGATGAACGCGACCGCGCAGAGCCGGTTGATCCGCCGCGACCACCGCTGGTCGGCCAACCGGTAGGCGAGCCTGCCGGCGCCCGCGCCGAGGGTGACGTCGACGGCGAGTTGCACGGCGACGAACAGGGCGCCGAGCAGGACGAGCTGCGCCGTGGCGTCACCGGCGGCGGGATCGACGAACTGGGGCAGGAACGCCACGCTGAACAGGATCATCTTCGGATTGAGCAGGTTCGTCACCAGTCCACGCAGGAAGGCCCGCCCGGGCGACGCGCCGCGGTCCGGATCGTCGGCGGTGACCGGATCGCGCCGACACGCGGCCCAGACCCCCAGGACGATCAGATACGCGGCGTCGGCCCATCGGATGGCGGTGAACAGGACCGGTGACGCGCTGATCACCGTGGCCAGTCCCCCGACCACCGCGGCGACGTGCACGGCTTCCCCGGCGGCGACACCGAGCGCGGCGACGACCCCGGATCGGGCGCCGTAGCGGGTGGCGTTGGCCAGCACGAACATCATGTCCGGGCCGGGCGTGACCATGAGGACGACGATCGCGGCGAGATAGCCGGCGAGCGCCGCAACGGACAGTCCGAGCACCGTTCAGCCCACCCCGGCGCCGTCGAGCAGGGCCCGGCGCAGCGCCAGCCGGTGCTCCCGTCGGATCTGCGCCTCCCGGTAGCGTCGCCGGTCCCCGTCGGTCTGCGGCAGCAGCGGCGGGACCGCGCGGGGGTCGCCGTGGTCGTCGACGGCCACCATCACCAGGTGTGCCGTGGCCACGTCGACCGGGGGCACCGCGCGGTCCCAGCGGTCCGCGCTGACCTTCACCGCCACCTCCATCGAGCTGCGGCCGGCCCAGGTGATCCGCGCGTCGACGTTGACCACGTCACCGACGCGGACCGCGCGTAGGAAGGCGGTCTCGTCGATGGCTGCGGTGACCGCCGGGCCGTCGGAGTGGCGGGCGGCGACGACCCCGGCGACCGAGTCGATCAGGTTGAGGATCCGGCCGCCGTGCACCGTACCCATCAGGTTGGTGTGGTGCTGGTCCATGATCTGCGACAGGGTCCGGGGTTCGCGCGCCGGGTCGTTGGCATGCTGATGGCCCGGCGCGGGGCCGGGTTCCTCGGTGTTGCTGGTCGGGGCGTGGGGCTGCGGGTTCAGCCGGCGGGTCGGGGTAGTCCGGCGAGGCGGGTGAAGGCGCTGGTCAGAGCGTGGGTCCAGGGCCAGTCGGTGGCGATGGCGAGTCGGGTCCGGCGGGCGGTGCGGGTGAGGCGGGCCGCGACGTGTAGCAGCCGGTAGCGCAGCTTCTTGGGTTCGGCGCGGGCGAGGTCACCGTCGAGGAGCAGGGTTTGGGTCCAGGCGAGTAGGTCGATGCCGGTCAGTGCCAACTGCAGCCAGGCTTGGTTGATGGCGAAGATCCGGGAGGGGAACCGACCGAAGCCGGTGTCCTTGCCGGTGCGGATACGGTCCTCGACGCGGGCGTGAGCGCGGTGGCGCGCCTCCAGGTGCTGGATGCTGCCCTGGCCGGGTGGGGTGTCGGTGGCGACGACTTGATGTCGCCAGCCTTCGACGGTGTCGAACAAGGTCAGTTGGGCGCCGGGGTGTGGGCGTTCGCGGCGGACCAGGAATCGGGTGCCTTCGGGCCAGCCGGCCGGGTCGATGAGGCCGGTGATCTCGCAGACCTCGGCGTGGTCGCGCAGGCCACCGTCGGTGTCGACGGCGGGGAGCCAGCCGGTAGCGGACCTGATCGCGGCCCGGATGGGTTCGGTGATCGCGGCGCCGACGGAGAACCGGATGTCCAGGTGCTGCTGCTGGCGCAGAGTCCGGATGTGGGCGAGGAAGCCGTGACTACTGCCGGCCGAATCGGCGCGTAGCAGGATCGGGGTGCCGTGCCGGACGGCGTCGGGGATCTGGGCCAATGCCTGGTTCAGGACGGTGATGTGGTCGGCGGTGGTGTTCGACCCGGCTCGGCCCTCCCGCAGCAGGCCGGCCAGGGCTTCGCCGGTGTTGTCCAGGAAGCACAGCAGCGGGTGGTAGCCGAACGTCTTCTTCCAGGTGCGGGTCGCTGCTTCCTTCTCGGAGTGGCAGAGCACGATCGTGGCGTCGATGTCCAGGACCAAACCCTCGACGTGCCGGCCGGCCACCAACGGCTGCGGCAGGTCACCGCAGACCTCGGCGTGTTGGGCCCAGGCGACCTCACGGGCGCGGGCCCGCGCGGCCCGCAGCCCAGCCAACAGGGTCTCGTCCACCTGCGACAACAGCCGCCACGCGGTCGGGTCAGAGGCGACCGGCCCGAACAACCCCGGCTGATCCCGCAGCACCGCCAGATCAGCGATGGCCTCACCGCCGTCGGCGAGCATCACCGCCAGATCCACGGCGATCCGGCCAGGGTCATGCCCGCCCTGCCGCTGCCGCAGCCCCGCCAGAGCCTCCCCGAACGCGCTGGTCAGCCCGGTGACGTCGGCCAGATCAGCGAGCAGCCGGGCACCGACGTGACCCCCGCCCGCCGCCGGTCACCATGATCTTCGGACGTGTTGCGGTAACCTTCACCCAGCAAGTGCCTTCCGTGACAGGAAAATCGGACCCTCAGCAAGCCCTATTTTCCCAGATCAGAAGGCACTTCTTCGTTCCCAGCCCAGTCCGTGGACAGCCCTTACCGAAGGGCCGAGGTTAGTTCATGCGATCAGGATGGACATCCCACTGTCCGGCCCTGTAGACGCCCTGCCAGTACTCCTCGTGGGAGACCGTGAAGTCATGGGCCCTGGTTCGCCGCAGGAAGTCGTACCGTTCGTAGAACACGTCAAGCGCTCGCTGGAGGCTGCACTCCTCGGCCGCGCGAATTGCCCGTATTGCCGTGGCGATGCGCCGTTGCACGATCAGATCGTCGATCGGCTGCCGAGCGTTCACGAGACTGCCTTTCAGCACGACTATGAGGGTGCGACTCAGTGGTTTCCACCGCTGGTCGCCGATCACCAGCTCCGGCGGCCGGCCCGTGGCCGTCCGTGGCACCGGGTATCCGTCGCACACCCGCTCCGTCGAGAGCCGGGACGGCAGCGGCCGAGGAAGCTGAGGGGTGCCGCCGGGTTCGATTGCGCGGGCGATGTGACTCTCAGCGCACGCTGCTGATGTCGATCATGTCCTGTCGGGGGACGACTTTCACTCGAGTGCGCCCGTGCGGGCGGCCGAGCTCGATCTCGTGGCGGTCCAGCTGCTGCCAGCCCGCCCACGTGGTGTGGGTGATACCACGTCGGGCGAGGTGGGCTAGCATGTCGGCCGGGTGGGTGCTCGCCGTCTGCTTGCCGGGCAGATCGGCAAGCAGGCTCGCGACGGTCTCACTCGCATCTTTCTTCGTGTGGCCGATCAGTCCGACCGGGCCACGCTTGATCCAGCCGCTCACGTACCTACCGGGGATCCGGTCGCCGTCGAGGCCGAGAACGCGACCGGCGTCGTGCGGAACCGTCCCGGTAGCTGCGTCGAACGGCAGGTCGGCGATGGGGCGGCTGAGGTAGCCGATCGCCCGGTAGACGGCTTGGACGTCCCAGTCGGTGTACACGCCGGTGCCGCGCACCGAGCCGTCGCCGGTCAGCTCCTGCGTCTCGGTGCGCAAGCCGGTCACCCGGCCCTGACCCAGGATCTCCACCGGCGCCTCGAGGAAGTGCAGGTGCAGGTTGCGTGTGCGTGCGGTTGGTGTACGCGCGGCCCAGTTCTGCAGGATGTCGACGCACATCTTGACCGAACGCTTGGCGCGGATCCTGGCCAGGCTGCCCTCGTCGAACTCCATGCCCTCCGGGTGCACGATCACCTCGACATTCGGCGACTCGTCGAGCTCGCGCAGTTCCTGCGGCGTGAACTTCACCTGGCCGGGCCCACGGCGAGAGAACAGGTGCACGTCGGTGACCGGGCTGGTCATCAAGCGCTGGTGCACGTTGTCCGGGATCTCGGTCTCGAGTAGCTCGTCAGCGGTCTTCGCGAGGACCCGGGCTACGTCCACCGCCACGTTGCCGGCGCCGATCACCGCTACCCTGGTCGCGGTCAGCGGCCAGTCGCGGGGCACGTCGGGGTGCCCGTCGTACCAGGAGACGAAGTCCGCGGCACCGAAGCTGCCCGGCAGATCGATACCCGGGATCGCCAGCTCACGATCCTTGTCGGCGCCGGTGGCGATGACTGTCGCGTCGTAGAACTGGTCAAGCTCCTCCGGCTTGACGTCCACGCCGTAGTCGACGTTGCCGATGAAACGGATCCGCGGGTCGTCCAGCACGTGGTGTAGTGCGGTGATGATCTCCTTGATCCGTGGGTGGTCGGGCGCGACGCCGTACCGGATCAAGCCGTACGGCGTGGGCAGGCGGTCGAAGATGTCGACGGTCGCCGTCGGGACGGCTCTGGTGAGGATGTCCGCGGTGTAGATGCCAGCCGGGCCGGCTCCTACGATGGCGACCCGCACGGATCGGTCCATGGCTGTTCCCTCTGTTCGTGTACCAGTCGGATACTCAGGATTGCGAAGAGCCGCTTGTCGTACGCAGATATGCAGCACTCTTCGCGCTTTTTATCAAGACTCGGAGGCGGCGGGAGTGTCGGTTCGCCGCAAAGCTAGGAACTCAACCGGACTTCAGGTCAATGAAGGGAGACTCTGCTCACACTTACGCCGCCGGTAGCGCGGCCCTCGTTGCCGCACCGGTCCGGGCGGGTGTTGCATGGAGCGAATGACGGACGGCTGACCCGCCGCCAAACATTCGTCGGCCGTCGAGAAGGAGCAACGCATGCAGTCTCGTACGGACCTCATCGAAGACCTGATGGGACGCTTTCCTGATGTGCCGCGTGAGGCGGTGATCAAGGAGGACCTGCTGCGCGGAGGACTGGCCTTCGACGACTCGGCGTTGACCGACAACGAACACGGTGAGGTCAAGCCGAAGTCGTACTTCATCTTCTCGTTCGACCACCGGACACTGCCCGAGCTGGGCGCCGCCGCGTTGCGTCGGCCGCCGGAGGAGATCGTGCTCACCGGGGGGCCGTACGACCTGCGCCGGACCGTCGTGTCGGTCCGCACGAACCCCGACTCGCCCTACCGGGTCAAGCCCGACGACGACGGACGGCTCATGCTGCTCCTCGACGGGCGGGCGATCGCCGAGGTGGGCCTGCCCCCGATGCCTGACTACTACCGGCACACGCTCGCCAACGGCAAGTCGGTGATGGAGGTCGCCCCCACGATCCAGTGGGGTTACCTCATCTACCTGACCGCCTTCCGGGTCTGCCAGTACTTCGGCGCCAAAGAGGAGTGCCAGTACTGCGACATCAACCACAACTGGCGTCAGCACAAGCAGGCCGGCCGCCCGTACACCGGGGTCAAGCCGGTCGACGAGGTCCTCGAAGCGCTGGCAATCATCGACAAGCACGACACGGCACGCGCCTCACAGGCGTACACACTGACCGGCGGCAGCATCACCTCGAAGGTCGACGGGCTGGCCGAGGCCGACTTCTACGGCCGTTACGCCCAGGCGATCGAGGAGCGGTTCCCGGGCCGGTGGGTCGGCAAGGTGGTCGCCCAAGCCCTGCCGCGGGCCGACGTACAGCGCTTCCACGACTACGGGATCCGGATCTACCACCCCAACTACGAGGTGTGGGACAAGCGACTCTTCGAACTCTACTGCCCCGGCAAGGAGCGGTACGTGGGCCGCGAGGAGTGGCACCGCCGCATCCTCGACTCCGCCGAGGTCTTCGGACCACGCAACGTCATCCCGAACTTCGTCGCCGGCGTCGAGATGGCCGCCCCGCACGGCTTCACCACGGTGGACGAGGCAATCGAATCGACCGCCGAGGGCCTGCAGTACTTCATGTCCCGCGGGATCACCCCGCGATTCACCACCTGGTGCCCGGAGCCGACCACCCCGCTCGGCCGGACCAACCCTCAGGGCGCACCTTTGGAGTACCACATCCGGCTGTTGGAGACCTACCGGGCGACCATGGAGGCCAACGGCCTGTCCAGTCCGCCCGGGTACGGCCCCGCTGGTCCCGGGCGGGCGGTCTTCTCGGTGAGCTCGTTCATGGACAGCCTGCCCGCCGACTCCGCAGCCGGTGCAGCCGTGAACGGATAGCCTCCGACGTCGGCGGCGACAGGTCGCGCACGAGAGAGCGGATCGGTTTGGTGGTCGGTCTGACGACAGACGCGGCAAAACTTGCGCGGGCCGCTGGCGGGGCCATCTGGCGCCAACTGTCGGTCCGATCAGCGTGCGGTCAACTCCTCGTCGACCGCGGTGGAGGCCCGCCGGAGTAGGTGGTAGAGCCTCTCGCGCTCGACGGGCGCCAGGGCCACGAGCACCTCGTCCTCGGCGGTGGCCATGGCGCCCTCCGCATCCCGGAGGCGCTCGACCCCGAGTGGGGTCAGCTCGACCAGGTGCCGACGACGGTCCTGCGGTGAGCGCATCCGCTTGGTGAGGCCACCGCTTTCCAGCTCGTTGAGCAGCCCCACGATATTCGTCCCGTCCATCGCCAGCGTCCTGGCCAGGGCCTGCTGACTGATTCCGCCGCCGGCGCGGATCATGGTCAGCGCGACAAGATGCCGTGGCCGGAGATGGAGCGGAGTCAGCGCCGGCTCGGCACGCAGCCAGATCCGCCGGGCCAGGTGATCGAGCAGCGGCCCGCAACGGTGCTCCGAATCCCCGGCGGGTACAGCAGCCATGGGACCGAGTCTACCTGGAAGTAGACGGGCGTTGAGAAAATTTTCGACGGTGGTAACCGACGTTCATTCGCCGTCAGCGCCGATGCAGGAGTCCGGCGCGATGATGGCACGCATGGCCGGCGCGACCACGCGCAGGACATCGTCGAGATCCGCGTCCGCCAGGTCGGGCATGCGGAGCACGTAGCGCTGGGCGGCGATTCCCATCATCATGGCGCCAGCCAGGGCGGCGCGCAGCCGCGGCTCCGCGGCGGTGATGGTGTCGGCCATGACGTCGACGGCTTCGGCGGTGACGTGGTCACGCAGGATCCCGGCGGCTTCGTCGCTGGTCATGCTGGCCCGTAGGAGCACCGCCATCGGACTGTTCGGGTCGGCGGCCCAGCTACTGAGCATGGCTCTCAGATAGTTGTCGGTGCTCTGCACAGGGTCGCCGGTCGTGAGCTCGCGCAGCGGGATGCGCCAGTGCACGGCCTCGCGGAAGAGCCGCTGTTTGGTACCGAAGTACTGGATGACCGAGGACTTGTCGACGTCGGCGGCGGCGGCTATCGCCCGAATGGTGGCGCGCTCGTAACCGACTTCGGCGAACACTCGTCGTGCCGTGGCGAGGATGCGGCGCTTGGTGCGCTCGCCCTTGCGCTCCGGCCGCTGCGCGGTCGCTTCCGAGAGGATCCCGGGGGGCGAGGGACCGTCCGCCTGCGCCCGGCTCATCTGGCACTCCTTCTCACCTCGGCACGTCGATCGTACCTGGGCTGATTTGCCAGACAAAGTGCCGTCCACCGACCCGGCGGGCTGTGTCACGGCCACGGGGGTGAGGTGTGGCACTCGCCTACGGGCCGCCCCAACCGTCCGGCTACGCTGACCAAAGTTTCTCAACGACTGTCTACTTTTCGGAGGGTGAGAATGACGGTGCCCGTGCGTACCGAGCGAGTCTCGGCGGGGTCCGCGACCGCACATCCGGGCCTGGCGCTCGTCGTGATCGCCGCAGCACAGCTGATGGTCGTGCTCGACGGCACCATCACGAACATCGCGCTACCGAGCATCCAGGAAGACCTTGAGGTCTCGGCCTCCGGTCTGTCCTGGATCGTCAACTCGTACGTGCTCGCCTTCGGCGGCCTGCTGCTGCTCGGGGGCCGGGCCGGTGACCTCTACGGCCGGCGCCGGGTGTTCCGGGTCGGCTTGGTCGTCTTCAGCTTCGCGTCACTACTGGGCGGACTCGCGCCGAACGCCGAGCTGCTCATCGCCGCCCGGGTTCTGCAGGGTCTCGGCGCTGCCGTGATCGCCCCGACCGCGCTGTCCTTGATCGCGACCACGTTCGCCGAGGGCGCGCCGCGTAACCGTGCGATGGGCGTGTACGCCGCCATGTCCGGTATCGGCTCGACCGTCGGTCTGCTGCTGGGCGGGGTCCTCACGGACTATCTCTCGTGGCGGTGGGTGATGTTCGTCAACGTGCCGATCGGGC
The DNA here is from genome assembly GCF_019038635.1 of Micromonospora sp. WMMB482. Taxonomy (NCBI): domain Bacteria; kingdom Bacillati; phylum Actinomycetota; class Actinomycetes; order Micromonosporales; family Micromonosporaceae; genus Micromonospora; species Micromonospora sp. WMMB482. The sequence goes on from NZ_JAHOPD010000020.1 coordinate 6,777,076, forward strand.
TGGCGGTGTTGATCGGCACCAGGGTGGTGGCCAGCGGCGAGAAGTCGCACGGCGAGCTCGACGTGCGGGGAGCCGTGCTCGGTACCGGCGGCCTGGTGGCTCTGGTGTACGCGATCACGCAGGGTGGTGACCGCGGCTGGAACGACAACGTGACGATCGGGATGTTCGTCATCGCAGCGGTCCTGTTGGCGGTGTTCCTGCGGACCCAGCGGCGCAACAGCCACCCGATCCTGCCGCTACGGCTGCTGCGCGACCGCAACCGGGCCGGATCGTACGCGACGATGCTGCTCATCGGTGCTGCCATGTTCGCGACGTTCTATTTCCTGTCGCTGTACCTGCAGCAGGTGCACGGCTACAGTCCGGTCCGCGCCGGGTTTGCGTACCTGCCGTTCAGTCTCGGCATGGGCCTGTCGGCGGGTCTGGGTTCCCGGCTGGTCGGCCGGTTCCCGCCGCGTGCGATCGCCGCGCCCGGCCTTGTCCTGGCGGCGGGCGGCATGCTGTGGTTCAGCCTGCTGGAGCCGTCGTCCTCGTACGCCACCCACCTGATGCCGGCCATGTTCGTCACTGCGGTCGGCCTGGGCGCGAGCTTCCTGCCGATGACCCTCGGCGCGGTCTCGGGGGTGACCAGCACAGACGCCGGGATCGCCTCGGCGGTGCTCAACACCACGCAGCAGATCGGTGGTGCCGTGGGCCTGGCGGTGCTGGCGACGTTGTCGACCAGCGCCGCCGACGATCAACTGCCCCACGCCGACGGCGCGTTCTTCCAGGGCGTGGCCACCGGCGACAGGGGCCTGATCCAGCAGGCTTCCGACGCGTTGACACACGGCTACACGGTGGCGTTCGCCGCCGCGTCGGGCCTGCTGATCATCGCTCTGGTGATCACGTTGACAGCCCTGAACTCCAAGGCACAGCACGGCGCCAAGGCGGCTTCGGCTGTGCACATGGGCTGAGTGTGGCGCCCCGATCCCCCGGTCGGTCGCGGACCGCACCTCGAACTGACGTGCGGCTCACCACCTCGGCAACAGCTCGAAAGGCGCCTTGGGGGTGCCAGGCGTTTGACATGAAGCGCGGTTGAGGTTTTAGCGTCTCGCCCGGGAGCAGGAAGGGAGGAAGTGCCATTGAGCGAGCGGTTCAAGGAGGCTTTCCGCCGGTACCCCACGGGAGTCGCCGTCATCTCTGCGGCTGGTCCCCACGGGCCGGTCGGGCTGACCGCCTCCAGCGTCGCGTCCGTGTCGGTGGCACCACCAACGCTGTCCTTCTCCCTCATGGCAACGCGGACGGCGAGGGTTCTGCTGCAAGCGCCCAGCTTCGTCGTGCACCTCTTGGGACCCAAACATGCCGATCTGGCTCAGGACTTCTCCCACGCCGACGGTCGGCACTTCACCCCGGACCAGGGCTGGAGAATTCTGCCGTCGGGGGAACCGATGCTCCCCAGTGCCCTCGCCGCGCTTCGCGTCATGCCACTGCAACGGATAAGCGTGGGCGACGCGACGCTCGTCGTCGCCTCCGTGGCCGAGGTCTTTCACGGGCCGCCCGACGGGCGGCTGATCTATCACCACAGGAATTTCGTCATCTCACCATCCAGCGAAGGAATCTGATGCGACTGCCACGCCTCCTGCGCCCGCGCACCACCGTCAGCGCCCACTGCGACCTGCCGTGCGGCATCTACGACCCCGCGCAGGCCCGCATCGAAGCCGAGTCGCTCAGAGCGATCTGCGAGAAGTACCAGGCCAGCCAGGATCCGGCGTTCCGCGCCCGCGCTCTGATCATCAAGGAGCAGCGCGCCGAACTGGTCAAGCACCACCTCTGGGTGCTGTGGACGGACTACTTCAAGGCACCCCACTTCGCGACGTACCCCCAGCTACACACCCTGCTCAACGAGGCCACCAAGCTGGCTGGCGCCGGCGGCGCGAAGGGATCCGCGGACCCCGCCGTCGCCGAGCAACTGCTCGCGAAGGTCGAGGAGATCTCCACGATCTTCTGGCAGACCAAACAGGCGTGAGCCACGGGGACCGGGTACGCGCCGGCGTACCCGGTTCCGCACAACCCGTTCAGGAGGCCGGATGCCGTCGCACACCCTAACGTCAGCACTCACCTCGCCGCCGCCTACCAGCAAACTCGCCATATCCGGTAACGACGCCAGCCCCGACGATCGTCTCACCATGGCGGAGGTCATCGCTCGTACCGGTGTGGCCGCATCCGCTCTGCGGTTCTACGAGAGCAGAGGCCTCATCACCGCCGAGCGCAGTAGCGGCAATCGGCGCCTGTACCGGCGGCACATGCTCCGCAGGATCTCGCTCATCCTCGTCGCCAAACGCCTCGGGATCCACCTCACCGAGGTCGCTGACGTATTCGCCTCCCTTCCCTGCGACCGCCCGCCGACGCAGGACGACTGGCAACGCGTCTCCAGGTCGTGGAAACGCCAGCTGGAGAATCGGCGGCGCTACCTCGAAAACCTCGAACACGAGCTGGTCGGCTGCATAGGATGCGGATGTCTCTCGATGAAGGCCTGCAACCTTCTCAACCCCGGCGACGGACTCCGCGCACGCGGCCCTGGTCCGGTGCGCCTCGACGACTCTCGCAGATGACTCCGGGAGAGAGATCACGGTGCCGATGTCGCCTGATTCCGGGTTGCGGCATCCTGGCGGGCGACCACCACGGCAGCGGCGCCGGTCACCGAGAACGCGTTGGTGAGCAGCACCGCGATGTTCCATCCATGCAGCACAGCAGTCGCGTCGTGCGCGCCGGCCCCCACAACCGCGGCAAATGGCCGGCAGCGACGCCAGCCGCGTCGTGAACACCACCAACACCGACAGGATGTGCCCCCGCCGCGACGGACCCCCGACCAGCGCGCTGGGCACCAGCGGCAGCCGATCGGGGCACCAGAGGCTCGCGGTCGGACCGGCCGGCGGTGGTTACCTGCCGCTGTAGACGGGGAAGACGCTGTGCTCGCCGTAGTCGCGCTGGACCATGTTTCGCAGCAGGTCCATGTCGTCGTCAGAGATGACGAAGTCGAGCTGGGCGTTGCTGCGCATGTGTTCGGGGTTGGCGGTCTTGGGCAGCGAGACGGTGCCCAACTGAATGGTGTAGCGGATGCACAGTTGCGGCACGCTCACGCCGTACTTCTCCGCCACCGCGGCGACGTCGGCGTTCTTGAGCATCTCACCGTGGGCGATCGGCGAGTACGCCTCGACGAGGATGTTCCTGCTCTCGCAGTAGGTCATCAGTTCGGTCGGGGTGTTGCCGACGTGGACGAGCATCTGGTTCACCTGCGGCGCGATGGTGCACGACGCGAGGATGTTATCCAGGTCCTGTTGCAGGAAGTTCGACACCCCGATGGAGCGGAGCTTGCCCGCACGGAGCCCGTCCTCCAGGGCACGCCAGGCTTCGCGGTTGCCCTCGGCGTAGTCGCCGCCGCGGAAGTCGTTCCACGGCTGCGGGGCGTGGATCAGCATCAGATCGATGTGGTCCAGGCCCAGCGTCTGCAGGGAGCCGTCGATGGCCGCTGCCGCGTCGTCGTAGTTCTTAATCTCGGCGGCGAGCTTGGTGGACACGAACAGCTCGTCGCGGGAGGTGCCGCTGGTGCGTACGCCCTCGCCGACGCCGCGTTCGTTGCCGTAGGCCTGTGCAGTGTCGATGTTGCGGTAGCCGACCTCGATGGCGTTGCGGACGGCTTGGGCCGCCTTGTCGTCGTCGATGAACCAGGTGCCCAGCCCCAGCTTGGGGATGACCACGCCGTTGGACAACGTGTACGTCTCGTGGAAAGTCATGATCTCTGTCTTCCTTCGGTTGCGGTGACGGTTCTCAGTCGTCGCTGCCGGCCAGGACCTGGTCGAGCAGGTCACCGGCCCGGTCGGACGCGGCTTGGCCGACGCGGGAGCGCAGCGTCGCGACGAGGCCGTGCAGGTCCGCCGGGCTCAGCCCGGCGTTGAGCGCGATGCCGAGGTGTGACCTCAACTGGCTCTCGACGCCATCGAGGGTGGCCAGGGCGGCGACGGTGGCGATCTCGCGGCTCTGCCAGTCGAGGGTGTCGCGGGCGAAGATGTCGCCGAACAGGTGCGCCTTGAGGAACTCGTCGATCGCGGGGGCGAAGTCGAACAGGGGCCCCGTCACCGGTCGACCGGAGAGCCGGGTCTGGTTCTCGGTGCCCAGCGCGAGCATGTCGGTGCCGGCGGGCAACGGGGTCGGCGGCTCGCCGGCCGGGTCGTCGATGCCGCTGTCGCGGCGCTCCTGAAGCAGCGCCATGAACGCGCCAAGGCCGTTGAGGGCACGCGGAAACCCCGCGTAGGCGTACATCTGCACCAGAATTTCGTTGATCTCGGTGACCGTCAGCCCGGTGTCCAGACCGTCGGCCAGGGCGTCACGCAGCTGCGGCAGCTGGCCGGTGGCGGTGAAGGCCGCGATCGCCGCGGTCGCCTGCCGCCGCGGGCTCAGCTCGGATCCGTTCGCCATCGATCGACTCTCTCCGTGCGACGTCACTGCTTGTTGGCCTGCTCGTAGACCTCCGCGGTGACCGGCTCCAGCCAGGTCGTCGGGTCACCGCCCTCCGCAGCCATTTCGAGCATGGCCAGGTGACTCATGAACGTGTCGGCGGCGGCGCCGTGCCAGTGCTCCTCACCGGGTGGGCAGACCACCGTCTCGCCGGCGTGGATCCGCACCACCGAGCCGTCACGCGTGCCGACCAGGCCGACCCCCTCGGTCACGTGCAGAGTCTGGCCGACGGCGTGGGAGTGCCAGTTGGTCCGCGCCCCGGGAACGAACCGCACCAGCGCGACAGTCATCCGCGACGGCCCGGTGCCGTTGTAGATCGGGGTCAGGTACACGTCGCCGATGAACGACTGGGCGGGCGCCTTCGCGGTCTGCCGTACAGGCTGAAGTTCCATGTCAGTTCTCCTCACAAGCCACGAAAGCGAACATGTTATGCATTTGGTGACCCACGAGCGATCAGCGGGCGGGTTCACGTCACCATGTAAGCCGCTACCGGGTGCCCGTGGGAGGGGTTGTCGAAACAGGTCATGACAGTGCCCCCATCAGGCCGCAGCGATTCTGCTTCGCCCTGCCGTGTGTCGGCCGCTCCGCTCAACTCCTTTGGTTGCGGGTACCAAGGGTGCAGCCCCCGGGCGGGGTGGGAACTGGACCTCCGGCGGGACGCCGGCGTCCGGGGCGTCCGGCAGGACAGGTCATGACAGGGCCTCGTTGACGCGTGGTCGAGCCCCGTACCGTCGCAAGGGTGGACAACAGAGCCGACATTCGGGAGTTTCTCGCGACCCGCCGCGCCAGGATCACGCCCGAACGGGCTGGTCTGCCGGACTTCGGCGGCAGCCGCCGCGTGCCGGGCCTGCGCCGTGCCGAGGTGGCCATGCTCGCCGGAGTCAGCCCCGACTACTACACCCGCCTCGAGCGCGGGAACCTGTCCGGCGTCTCCGACAGCGTGCTGGACGCTCTGTGCCGGGCCCTGCAGCTGGACGAGGCGGAGCGCTCCCACCTGTACGACCTCGCCCGCGCCGCCAACACCAACCCCCGGGTACGCCGGCGCCCCACCAGACAGATCCGCCCCGCCACCCTGCACCTACTCGAGGCAATGACCGACGCGCCCGCATTCGTCCGCAACGGGCGCCTCGACATCGTCGCCGCCAACCACCTCGCCGAGGCGCTCTACCTGCCGGCCTTCCAGACGCCGGTCCGACCCGTGAACCTGGCCCGGTTCTGCTTCCTCGACACACGAGCCCCACAGCTCTACCCGAACTGGGAGGCGGCCGCCGACACCACCGTGGCGCTGCTGCGCACCGAAGCCGGCCGGGATCCCTGCGACAAGGATCTGAGCAATCTCATCGGCGAACTCGCCACCCGCAGCGACGACTTCCGCACCCGCTGGGGAGCGCACAACGTCCGACTGCACCACACCGGCGTCAAATCCTTCCGCCACCCCGTGGTGGGACTCCTGGACCTCAACTTCGAGGCCATGCCGATGCCCGCCGACCCAGGACTCACCCTCACCGCCTACAGCGCCGCACCCGGCACTCCAACCGCCGACGCCCTACGCCTCCTGTCGACCTGGGCCGCATCGAGCAACGATCCGGCCCTCCGGGGATCCGACGGCGAATGAGCGTCAACCTCCTTCACGGAGCCAGCGTGCTCGGGGCCTGTCGGCCCGGCCCCCGAATGGACTAGGTAGCCGCTGAGCGAATGGTCGAGTTGTCGATGACATAGCGGAACCGGGCCTTCTTGGCGACCACGTTGTCGAAGGCCTCGTTGACACGGTCGGCGGTGATGACCTCCACGTCGGCGGCGATCCGGTGCTCCGCGCAGAAGTCGAGCACCTCCTGGGTCTCGGCGATGCTGCCGATCAGCGAGCCGGCGACGCTGACGCGCAGCATCGAGACGATCCCGAAATCGATGGCCTGGGGCAGGCTGGGTTCGAGCATCCCGACGGTGACGAAGGCGCCGTCGTGCTTGACCAGTGACAGGTACGGCTTCATGTCGAAGGGTGTGGGGATGGTCGACAGCAGGAAGTCGACCGACGCCTGACGTGCGGTGACGGCGTCGCTGTCGGGCATGACGATGACCTCGTCGGCGCCCAGGCGCACCGCGTCGTCGCGTTTGGCGGCCGTGGTGGTCAACGCGATGACCTTCGCCGCGCCACGCGCCTTCGCGAGCTGGATCGCCATGTGACCCAGCCCGCCGACGCCGGCGATCGCGACCACCTGGCCGTCACCGACATTCCAGTGCTTGAGTGGTGACCAGGTGGTGACGCCGGCGCACAGCATCGGCGCGGCCCGCTCCAACGACAGAGAGTCCGGAATCCGCAACACGAAGTGCTCGTTCACCACGATCTCGTCGGAGTAGCCGCCGAAGGTCACCTGCCCGCTGTCTGGATCCCTGGTGTTGTAGGTGTACACCGGCGGCGGAACCTGATACTGCTCGTCCACGGCGCCGCGCTGGTCCTCGGACCCCCAATACACCATGCAGCCCACGCCCACCCGGTCGCCGACGGCATGCCGCTGCACACGTTCGCCGACCTCGCTCACCGTCCCGGCGATCTCATGTCCCGGCAGGCAGGGAAAGTTGGTGGTGAGGCCGCCTCCGAATTCGTCACGGGCCTGGTGGATATCGGAGTGACAGACCCCGCAGAAGGCGATGGCAATGCGCACGTCCTCGGGGCCCACCGGGCCACGATCGAACGGCACAGACGCCAGCGGTTCTGCCGCACCCGCGGTGGCCCATCCGATGTTCGACGCCATGAGAATGCTCCTTGCTGACGGTCACGGATTCGGGGAACGCCCGAGCGCGGAGCGCCATCACCTACCGGCGGCCCGATGGGCCGGGCTCTACCGAACAGCGTGGTCGGACGGGGCGGCGTCGTCGTTGCCTCGGGAAATCTTCACACCACCGGGGGAACCCGCCTGGTTGCCCACCCGATGGAGGAAACAACCTGTCCGAGGACGGCTACGTATCGCGGATGTGGTGGGATGGAAAGCGGTGGCGGGCAGCGCACCGGCCAGGGCACCCGCACGGCACACCGGGCCTGGGCTGCGCCCAGCCGAGCAGCGGATTCCAGGAAAGGAGAGATCCACTGTCCGGAACCGGCCAGACCGCCGACGGCACCGCGCGGCAACGGCAGACGTACGCCGTAGACCCCGTCGAGTTGTTCTTCGACCTCGTCTTCGTGTTCGCGATCTTCCAGCTCACCACTCGGCTGCGGGAAGACCCTTCGATCCGTGGTGCGGGCGAGACCGGTGTGCTGTTGCTGGCGGTCTTCACCGTGTGGTACTTCACCAGCTGGGAGGCGACCCTCGTACGGACCGAGCGCACCCGAACCACCGCAATGGTCCTGACCGTGACCTTCTTCGGCCTCTTCCTGACCGCCGCCGTGTCCCGCGCGTTCACCGGCTCGGGATGGGACTTCGCCGCGCCGTTCCTGCTCGTGCAGCTCGGCCGTGGCCTCTGGACCCTGCTGAACGTGCCCGGCGACATCTGGCGGGACCACTATCGGCGGACGCTGCTGTGGCTGCTCGTCAGCGCACCGCTGTGGGCAATCGGCGCGGTTGCGGCTCCCGCGCATCGCCTCTACTGGTGGGCCGCAGCCGCCGGGGTCGACCTGCTCGGCACCTGGCTCGGGCACCCGATCCCCGGGCGCACCCTGCACTCGGAAAACGCCGCCACGGCCGAGAGCGCACACATGCTGGAACGCTGCCGCCTGTTCCTGCTCCTCGCACTCGGCGGCACGGTCCTGTCCACCGGGCTGGCCCTCACCGCGACGCCGCTGACCCCACTCACCGTGGTCACCGGCTCAGCCGCCCTGCTCGTCACCGTCGCCCTGTGGTTGCTCGCTTTCGGCGGTCCGGGCCGGCTGGTCCAACACCACGTCGAACGGACCGGCGACCCGAACCGGGCCACCCGGATGGCCGGCAACGTCCTGACCGTCATGGTGGCCGGGCTCATCGCCGTCGCGGCCGCCCAAGAAATGATCATCCGACATCCGCACGGCCGGGCGGCCGCCACGATCAGCGTGCTGCTGTACGGTGGCTCGATCCTGTTCCTCCTCGCCCAAGGCTGGTACCTGCGCAGGGTTCCCCCGAGCAACCCGCGGCCCTGGCTGATCGCCGCCACCGCACTGGCGCTGGCCGGTGCGATAACCGGCGCCCTCGCACCGCCATACCTGACGCTGCTCACAGCCGCAGCGCTTCTCATCATCGCCGCGACCAAGCTGACGCATTCCAGCCAGTTGCCGCACTGATCCTGGTCGGCCGTAAGCCGACGGCGATCAGCCCGTGCTGATGACATCAGCTCAGCAGCCTGCCGACCCCGGCCCTACGGAGACCGGAAGCCCTCCGTGGTAGCTGAAACCCTCGCCTACCTCACGAGGTGTAACTAGCGCGTCCCGGCGGGCTTCCGCCGGCTCGGGTCATGCCAGGCGAGCCCACATGCGTTCTGCGAGGTCGTCGAAGCGGGTCGCTGATGTGCCACTGCGGATCGTCGGGGACTACGCCGTCCGACCGCGCGCCCCCATGCCCTCGATCAGCGGCCTGTCGTCGATGAACGGTCGGTAGATGCCGTTGAGGCGGTGCAAGGCTATCGGGTGGCACCTGCACCGGAGGTCGACCGGGGCCCCGCCACGACCGCACCGATCGAGCACCGGTGCGGTCGTGGAACCCGAGCGTCAGACTGATCTCCTACTCCCTTTTCGTCGATGCGTGTGCTTCCGGCATCAGCCCAGCTGCCACTGCTGGTTGCCGCCCAGCGGCCGACCACATTCCCAGATCTGCAATCTGGTGCCGTTGGCCGTTCCGAACTCGGTGGCGTCGAGGCACTTACCCGAGTTCGGGTTCACGATCGACCCGTCGCTGTTCGGTATCCATTGCTGAGCGCCGTTGTTCAGGCAGGACCAGAGTTGCACAACGCTACCGTTGGCGGTGCGCCCACCGGAGACGTCCAGGCACTTGCCGGAGTCGTTGCTGACGAACGTGTTGCCGACGCGACGCCACTGCTGGTTGCCGTTGTTCGGAAAGCAGTCGTAGAGCTGCACCGGGGTCCCGTCGGCCTTGCCCCAGCCGGCCACGTCGACGCACCGGTTGGAGGCCACCCCCCGGATGACCGAGGTACCGCCGCCTCCGCCACCACCGCCCCCGGCGGCGTTGCCGTTGATGTTGAAGTCGAAGAGGTTGACGGCCAGGCCGGCGCCGCCGATCCAGGGCTCGAAGCCGGCCTGAACGCTCGTCATGTACCAGTTCGTGTTGATCTTTCCACGGCCGACGGAGTCGTTGATGAAGGACTTCAGGCTGAAGTTGGCGAACGTGTTGCTCGGCGTGGTCCGCACGTAGGAGATGACGTTCCAGCCGATGTTGCCGAACCACACGTCCCAGGTGCCGCCCTCGATGGTGACGGTGGCGACCCGGCTGCCGATGGGTTGTGGGCGGCCGCGGTGGTTGGTCCAGATCATCAGTTCGGCGCCGTAGTTCTGCCCGGCCGGGTTGGGGTTGGCGTCGAACCACAGGTCGAAGGCCGCGTCCCACTCGCCGGCGTTGGGGGTGCTGATGTTGAACGTGGCCCTGGGGTTGTTCAACCCGGCCACCCGGGCCGGCAGGCCGCTGTTGGCGGTGCAGGCGCCGTAGTGGCAGCCGGCGTAGATGGACGGGTAGGAGGCCGGCGGGCCACTGGTGGAGTTGTTGTGGTCGGCGCGGGTCACCGTGAAGCCGGCGTTCGACACGTCGATGCACTGGGTGGTGCTGGCACCCCAGCGGTTGTTCTGCACGATGTACCGACCGCCCTGGACCTGGGCGGTGGCGTACTGGTCGCACAGCAGCGGCGCGGCGCTGGCCGGGGCCGTGCTGACCGCCAGCAGCGCGGTGGCCGCGGTGACCACCAGCGCGGCGGCGGCGGCGAGTGGGCGGAATCGCCAGTTCAATGGATCCTCCTCGGTGAGAAGTGGACAGTCGCGGTGGAACGCGGGTGGTTCAGGGAGCGAGTGGGGCGGTCGGCTGCCAGACGGTGTCGTCGTCGAAGTGGGCGGGGTTGTCGAAGGCGTTGCCGCCTGCGGGCTCGGCGATGTATCCGGTGGCGTCGTAGTGCCGCAGGTAGCGGTCGGTCAGGTTGAGTGAGCGGAGGCGGACTCCGCCCGGGGTGCTCTCCGGGCAGAAGGTGGCGTCGGCGCGGAACAGCGCGGTGTCGGTGAAGCTGTCCAGCCGTACCCGGAAGTCGCGGTGCCGCAGGTAGGCGCCGGAGACGTTGACGGCCGCCAGGGAGACGCAGGTCGGGTCCGCCAGCCCTGACTGGACGCGGAACGTCGCGTCGCGTCGGTCGGGCTCGGCGGCGCCGGCGTCGAGCACCGACGTCACCGAGAGGAAGTTCCGATGGCGCAGGTAGCGGTCGGTGAACCCGGGTGTGGTGACGCGCAGGGAGACGGTGCTTCCGGGACGCAGTTGCGGTGGGTGATCCACCGCCGCGACGAACGGGAAGCGTTGTGGCGCGAGACCGTTGCAGTCCCACAGTTGCAGGCGGGTGCCGTTGGCGGTCGCGCCGCCGGGTGCGTCGAGGCACCGGCCGGAGTTCGGGTTGACCAGTGCGTCGCCGCGGCGCAGCCACTGCTGGGCCGGTGAGCCGTTGCAGTCCCAGATCTGCAGTCTGGTGCCGGCCCCGGATGCTGCCCCGGGCACGTCCAGGCACCGTCCCTGGGCGCCGACCGATCCGTCGGGTCGCAGGGTCCACCGCTGCACCGGTGCGTCGTTGCACTGCCACAGTTGCACCGCGGCGCCGTTGGCCGCGCCGCCGCCCCCGACGTCGACGCAGCTTCCGGCGCCGCCGACGAAGCGTCCGGGGCGCGCCGAACTCGGCGGCAGCAGCGCGGAGGCCGAGTAGGCGCGACAGGTGCCGTCGGCAGCGTCATCGGTGCTGACCTGCAACAGTGCGGAGCCGTCGGCGGATGGCACCAGAGTGGGGCTGTAGTTGGGGCAGACGCCGGGACGCGCGCCGGGCACCGCCACCGGAGCGGGTGCCGGATACCAGGAGCCTCGACCGCTGTCCAGGTTGACGAACAGCGCTCGGCCGTTGAGGGCGGCCTCGGTGCCGTCGGCGTTACGGATCCGCTGCGCGACGAGCAGCACACGGCCGGTCGCGGTGGTGGCGAGCGTCGGGGTGGCGGTCAGGTAGCGCCCGTCCGCGGTCTGGACCACGGGGTCGAGCCGGGCCGGGTCGCCCCAGGTCGTTCCGTCCACGGAGGTGCGGGAGCGCACCGCGCAGTCGTACTGGCCGCCGAAGCCGCACACCTCGTACGCCAGCAGGTAGGTGCCGTTGGGCATCCGGCGGACGGCGGGCATGCCGGGGCGGTGCCCCGGCTGTGGTCCGGTCACGATCGGCGACCGCGTTGACCAGGTGAGCCCGTCGGTGCTGATCGACTGCACGAGGACCTGGCTTCGGCCGGGTTGGCTCTCGTCGGCGAGGTGCGCGACAAGCCGGCCGGCCGCGTCGAGGAAGAACTCCGGTTCCCACAGCCCGCCGGCGTTGCCCGACTGGGCGACGGTGGACAGGTAGCGCCAGGTGCGGCCCACGTCGTTGCTCGCCCAGACGCGGATCGACATGCGCCGGTCGGACCCGCCGTCCTGACCGACGCTGCCCGCCCAGAGCAAGGTGCCAGCGGGCAGCCCGCCGAGCGGTCGCGGCAGCTCGAACAGCGTGGTGCAGCACAGGCCCCGCCGAGCCTCCGGGTCGGTGACCGTGCCGACGCGGCGGAAGGGACCGTCGGTGGTGCTCTCGTAGATGCCCGCAGCCGGCCCTCCGGCCGGGAACTGCGTGACGGTGAGGATCACCCGCCCGCTCGCGGCGCCGGAGTGGGCGAGCCGTACCGCGCGTGGATAGAGGGCGGCCTGACCGTCGACGGGCGTCCCGCCAGCCGCCGCGGCCGGGCGGGCGGCCACGGGTGCGGTGAGCGCGGCGACGACGCCGGCGAGGGTCAGGACGGCGACCACGACGAGTCGGGATGCGCGGGCACCGACCGGTCCGTTTCCCCACCCTCGGCGGCGTCGTCCGGTGAGCCGTCGCGGGACCGGGCTCGTGGATGTGGGACCGACGGGCCGGGCTCGTGCGGGCGCGAGGCCAGTGTGGCCGGGCAACTCTTGTCGTCGTGTGGTCATGGTGTCTCCCGGTGGTGGTACGCGCTCCCGGCGGATCGCAGCCGCCGGCCGGCTCCGGTCCGCCCGCCGCCCGGTGGCGGGCGGACGGGAGCCCGCGCGAGGATGTTCTGGCTGGAACGCCAGGGCAACGCTTCGATCGACAGGATGCAATGCTCGTCGATGTCCGAACCAGTGTTTTCGAAACATGACCCAGCACGGCGCCACGGGTCACCCCACCGCGTCCGACGCGCTACCGCGCCGCCCGGTACGTCGTCCGGTCGAAGTCGGCGTACGCGTCGCCGCCGGTCAGGTCCTGAACCCACAGACCGAAGAAGGCACCCGTGAAGCCCCACACCTCGGGCACCCCGTCGACGATCTCGGTCGCGTGCTCGTCGGAGAGGATCGTCGCGTCGAACACGTCCGGCCACCAAGTCGGCGCCGCCCCCGGCGCGCCCTGGGCGAAGCGCAGTGCCGGCCCGTCCAGCGCGACGTGCAGCTCGACCGGCCCGTGCACCGGCACCGGCCGGCCGAGACGGCGCAACCGTCCACGTCGGCAGGTCAGCACGTCCGCCACCACGCCGACGCCGTCCTGGCAGGTGAGGTGGGCGTAGTACCAGTTGCGGGTGTTGTAGTAGGCGACCACCCCAGCGAGGTGCTGGTACGAGCGGGGGATGAAGTCGACCACCGCCGAGAAGGTGGCGCGTGGGTGCTCGATCCGCCGGGCGACCAGACTCACCCGATGCCGCGACGACGGCGACTGGCCGCCCGCGAGCCGCAGGTGACCGGGGCGTGCGGTCAGCGACAGCCAGTCCGGCGACGGCGGCCGGCGCAGGGTGCTCCAGGCCGGGTCGAGCCGATCGGCGTCGAAGTCGTCGGTCTGCGGCGCCTCCCGCCACGGCCTTGCTGGTAGCCGGGGGCCGGGAACCCGCTCGTGCGGTATGCCGCCCTCGACGCGCGGCCAGCCGTGGACAGTCCAGTCGACGCGCTGCAGCGCGGTTTCCCGACCGAGGACACAGGCGCCCCGGCGGCCGAGCGGGCGCGCGGTGAGGTGCGCGAGATACCACTGGTCGTTCGGGGCGGCGACCAGACTGCCGTGGCCGGCCTTCTGCAGCGGCAGATCCGGGCGGTGGGTCGAGGTGAGCATCGGTCCATCGGGATCGGCGACATATGGGCCGGTCAGCGAGCGGGATCGGGCCACGGTCACCTGGTGCTCCCAACCGGTGCCACCCTCCGCGGTCACGAGGTAGTACCAGTCCCCTCGGCGATACAGATGCGGCCCCTCCGTGAAACCGGCCGGAGTGCCGTCGAAGAGGGTGATCGACTTGCCGACCAGGACACGCCGGCGTCGGTCGTACTCCTGCGCGATGATCCCGCCGGCCCAGGACCGGCCCGGCCGCCAGTCGCAGGCGTTGGACAACAGCCAGCTGCGGCCGTCGTCGTCGTGGAACAGCGAGGGGTCGAAGCCGCGGGCGTGCAACGGCGCCGGGTCGGACCAGGGCCCGTCGATCGACGGTGCGGTGGTGACGAAGTTGGGGGTGTCCCAGAACCCGCCGGTGTACGAGTCGACGTCGGTGAACACCAGGTGGAACTCGCCGTCGACGTGGGACAGGCAGGGTGCCCACACGCCGCCCGAGTCCGGACATCCGGTCAGGTCCAGCAGGCGCCGATCGGTCAGCACACCACCGAGCGGGCGCCAGTGCACCAGGTCCCGGGAGTGGTGCACTCGTACCCCCGGATACCACTCGAAGGTGGAGGTGGCGAGGTAGTAGTCGTCGCCGACCCGCAGGATCGACGGATCGGGGTGGAAGCCGGGCAGCACCGGGTTGCGGATCAGAGCCGTGTCCTCGCCGGCGGGGCCGGGCCGTCCGGGCGCGAGCAGTTCCGTCATCCCTTGACCGCTCCCTGCATGATTCCGCCGACGATCTGTCGGGCCAGAAGGACGAAGACCACGAGCACCGGAAGCACGCCTAGCGTGGCGCCGGTGAGCATCAGGGCGTAGTCGGTGTAGTAGCCGCTGGCCAGCACCGACAACGCCACCTGGACGGTCGGGTTCTCCGGGTTGAGCACCACCAGCGGCCAGAAGAAGTCGTTCCACGCCGTCATGAAGGTGAACAGGCCCAGCACTGCGGCGGCGGGCCGGATCGCCGGAAGCGCGACGTGCCAGAACACCCGGATCAGGCTGCACCCGTCGACCCGGGCCGCCTCGACGAGTTCCGCCGGCACGGTCTCCTCGACCGCCTGTCGCATCCAGAAGACACCGAACGCGGAGACCAGCGCGGGGACGATGAGCGCCTGCAGCCGACCGGTCCAGCCCAACTCGGTCATCAGCAGGTAGAGCGGGATGATGCCGAGCTGGGTCGGCACCATCATGGTGGAGATCACCAGCACGAGCAGGGCGTTGCGGCCCCGGAAGCGCAGGCGGGCGAACGCAAAGCCGGCGAGTGAGGCGAAGAAGACGTTGCCCACCGCGACGGAGGTGGCGACCAGGAACGAGTTGGTCAGCGCCACCCCGAAGTCGGAGCTGTCGAAGACCCGGGCGATGTTGTCCAGCAGGTGCCCACCGGGTGTCAGCGGTGGGGTGGTGTTGCCGATGACGCTGTTGTCGTTGCTGGCGACCACGAAGGTCCAGTAGAGCGGGAACATCGAGGCCACCAGCACGGCGGCGAGGAACAGGTAGATCAATTTCCCGGGCCGGCGGCCGCGCGAGTAGCGGCCCGGCCGGGCCGCGAGAGGGGGCGCGGCACCGACACGCGTGGAGGTCACCATGGTCGTCTTCCCTTCACCGGCTCGCCACCGAGCGCCGGACCGCGAGGAAGTTCACCAGCGCGAACACGGCGATGAGCAGGAACAGCAGCCAGGCGACCGCGGAGGCGGAGCCGGCGTCGAAGAGCGTGAAACCCTTCTCGTAGAGGTACATGGTCACGGTCTGGAACTGGCGGTCCGAGCCGCCGTTGGGCTCACCCTGGCCGTCGAAGAGCAGCGGTTCGGCGAACAGCTGCAGTCCCCCGATCGTCGACACCACTGTGGTGAACAGGATCGTCGGTCGGATCATCGGGACCGTGACGTGCCAGAACGCCGACCAGGCCGAGGCGCCGTCGAGCCGGGCCGACTCGTAGAGGTCGGCCGGCACGGCCTGCATGGCGGCCAGGTAGATCAGCGCGTTGTAGCCGGTCCAACGCCAGATCACGATGACGCTGATGCCCAGGTGCGCGGACCACTTCTCGGCCTGCCAGTTGATCGGGTCGACCCCGACGAAGCCGAGCAGCCAGTTCGCGATCCCGGCGTCCTTGCCGAAGACCTGGGCGAAGACCAGCGCCACGGCGACCACCGAGACGATGTTGGGCACCAGCACGCCGGCCCGCCAGAACGTACGAGCGCGCAGCGTGGTGTTCAGCGCCGCCGCGAGGCCGAGGGCCAGCAGCAGTTGCGGCACGGTGGAGATGACGAACAGGCTCAGGGTGTTGAACAGCGCGTTCCAGAAGTCGCCGTCGGCGAGGAGCGTGCGGTAGTTCTGCACGCCGGTCCAGCCGCCGTCGCCGTTGATCAGGTGCCAGTCGTGCAGCGACATCCAGAACGTGGCGAGCAGGGGGAACAGTCCGAAGGCTCCGAACAGGACGAAGAACGGCGCGATGAACAGGTACGGGGTCGTCCGGCGGTCCAGCATGTCAGCCAGCGTGCGGCGGCGGGCCGCAGGAGGTGGGGTCGCGGGTCGGTGCCGGGCGGCGCGGCGGAGGCTCACGTCGGTGGTCATGTCAACTCCGAGGGTTCGCGTCGGGGCGGGTGGCACGGACATGTCCGTGCCACCCGCGGTCGACAGCCGATCAGCCGAGGGTCTTCCGGGCCTCACCGAGCGCGGCCTGCCAGGCCGCGTCGGGCGACTGCTTGCCCTGCTCGACGCGGGCCAACGCGCGTCCGAAGACCGGCCGGACGTCGCCGTCACGGGTGCCCCGGTAGTTGGGGCGCAGGGTCTCACCCGAGCGGGCGAAGATCTCGCCCACCGGGGCGTTGTTGAAGTACTCGTTGCGGAAGTCGAGTACCGCCGGGTCCTTGAGCGGCCCGGGCTGGGAGGGCAGGCTTCCGACGTTCTGGAAGATCTTGGTCTCCGACTCCGGCGAGGTGAGGAACTTCGCCAGCTCGTACGCCTCCTTGGGGTGCTTGCCCTGCTTCGGCACAGTCAGGAAGGATCCTCCCCAGTTGCCGCCGCTGCCAGGCACCTTGGCGATGTCCCACTTGCCGGCGTTGGCAGGCCCGGAGCCGTCCTTGATCAGGCCGAGCATCCAGCTCGGGCACGGAAGGGTAGCGAACGTGCCCTGCTTGAATCCGACGTTCCACTGCTGGCTGAACGGGTCGAGCTGAGCCGACATGCCCTTGCCGCTGGCCGCCGTGGCGACCTTGGCGAAGGTGTCCTTGATCTGCGGGTTCGTGTCGCCGACGTACTGGTCGCTGGGGTCGAAGTAGCCGTACGGCAACTGGTTGATCATGGCGCTGTAGACGTTGCCGGCGCTGTCGAACCACTTGGCCTTGCTGCCGGAGGCGACGAACCGCTGACCGACCGCGAAGTAGTCGTCCCAGCTCATGTAGAGCTTGGACACCTCGTCTCGGCCGGTCGGCAGACCGGCGGCCTTGAACAGGTCCGCGCGGTAGCACAGCGCGAGACCGCCCATGTCGGTGCCGAGACCCATCACGAACGCGCCGCCGTCGGCGACACCCTGCTCCCACTTCCACGGCAGCCACTGGCTCTTCAGGTCCGCCGCGCCGTAGTCCGCGAGGTTGACGAACTTGTCCTTGGACTGCCGGAACTGCGGCAGGAAGCCCTCCTCCACCGCCTCGACGTCGGCCGCGCCGGAGCCGGCGGCCAGCCGGGTGGCGAGTTGCTTGTGGTGCGGGTCGAACTCCGCCTTGCGGATCTTCACCTCGATGTCGGGGTGCGCGGTCATGTATTCCTTGACCAGGGGCTCGTACCCGAAGTCGCTGAACACCGCGACGGTGAGGGTGGTCTTGCCACCCGAGCCGCCGTCGCCGCCACCGCAGCCGCTCGCGGTCACGGCGAGCGCGGCGGCGATCAGCCCGGCGGCCAACCTCATACCCACGGCTCCGCGACGGAGCGGGGTGCGCCAAGGCGCCATTGTCTGCCTCCTCAATGAGCGGGCCGGCCGGCCCGGGACGCTCTCTTGCTGGTGGAATCCGCCCGGCCGATCCACGACGGTCGCGAACGGTCCGGTGGTGCCGTCGCCAATCAGGCGGAGATCGGCACCGGTGCGGTGCGACACAACGTAGGGCGGCTCGAAACATCGACCAACAAGTTTCGAAACATGTTGGAAACTGTGACCCGGGCGGGGGCAGACTGGCCGGACGCGGCGCATCACCGGGGACCGCGGCGCGAGGGAGGCACCGTGGGAGGCACATCGGCTGCTCCGGCATCCCGGTGCACGCTGGCGACGATCGCCCGGGAGGCGAACGTCTCGGTGCCCACCGTCTCCAAGGTGCTCAACGGGCACAGCGACGTCGCACCGACGACCCGGGCGCACGTGGAGCGGCTGCTCACCCTGCACGGCTACCAGCGACCCCGGGTGCCGCGGCGGACCAGCCGGCGAGGGGATCTCCTCGATCTGGTGATCAACGAGTTGGACAGCGCATGGGCGCTGGAGATCCTGACCGGGGTGGAGGAGGTGGCCGAGGAGGTCAACATGAGCCTCGTCGTCTCGGCCGTGCACAACCGGGCCAGCCTGACCCGACGCTGGCTGGACTCGCTGATCTCCCGGGGCTCGCAGGGTGCGATCCTGGTGCTCTCGGAACTGGCCGAGGAACAGCGGGCCGAGCTGGCCCGGCGGACGCTGCCGTTCGTCGTGGTCGACGGGGTGAGCCTGCCGCCGCCGGAGGTGCCCTCGATCGGCGCCACCAACTTCGGCGGCGGCTACGCCGCCACCGAACATCTCCTCGCTCTGGGTCATCGCCGGATCGGCGTGATCGGCGGTCCGGAGCAGATGTTGTGCACCCGGGCCCGGGTGGCCGGCTACCGGGCCGCGTTGGAGGCGTCGGGCCTGCCCGTGTGCCGTGAGCTGGTGCGCTACGGCGACTTCCACCACACCGGTGGTTTGGCCGCCGCCCAGCGCCTGCTCGCCCTGCCGGAGCCGCCGACCGCCATCTTCGCCGGCAGCGACCAGCAGGCCACCGGCGTCTACGAGGCGGTGCGACAGATCGGGCGCAGCATCCCGCACGACGTCAGCGTGGTGGGCTTCGACGACCTGAACTTCGCCCAGTGGACCGCTCCCCCGTTGACGACCGTGCGCCAGCCACTGCGGGAGATGGGCGTCACCGCCGCCCGGACGCTGCTGCGGATCATCGGTGGCCAGCGACTCGACACCCATCGCATCGAGCTGGCCACGACTCTGGTCCAGCGGGAGAGCACCGCTCCCCCGCCACCGACCTGACCCGGGCCACCGGCTCGCGCCCGGCGGCCCGGTCCACACCGTCAGATCACCTGCCACCGCTGATTGGACTGGTTCGTACCGCAGGCCCAGATCTGCAACCGGGTGCCGTTGGCGGTACCCCACCCGGCCGCGTCGAGACACTTGCCGGAGTTCGGGTTGACCAGGGTGCCGTCGGAGTTGACCAGCCATCGTTGGGCGGCGCTGCCGGCGATGCAGGTCCACAGCCACACCTGACTGCCGTCGGCGGTACCGACTCCGCGGACGTCGAGGCACTTGCCGGATCCGGTGTTGACGAAGGTGTCACCGGCCCGGCGCCAGCGCTGGGCGCCGTTGCCCAGGCAGTCCCACAACTGCACAGCGGTACCGTCCGCCGTGCCGCCGCCGGCCACGTCGACGCAGCGCCCGCTGCCGGCGCCGACGATCGCCCGGTCGGTGCTGCCGGTGCAACGGGTGACGAAGTTGCGCTCGGTCAGCCCTCGGCAGAACGAGGCGCGCGCCTCCGCGTAACGGGACAGCCGGCCGTCGACGAACCAGGTCGAGTTGACCGGAAAGTCGAAGGATCCGTCGTTGACGCCGTCCCAGCCGTAGCGGAAGTCGAGGTTGATGTAGACCGCGGCGCGGATCACGCCGCGCAGGTCGTAGCTGCCTGACATGTTCGGGATCGGACCCACGTAGTCCATCAGCGAGAACAGCCGCCGAACCCACAGGTCACCACGCTGCGGTTCCAGGCCGACGGTGTCGGCGCCGTTGTCGGTGAAGTTCATCATCCCGGCCTCCGAGACGATCATCGGCTTGCCGTGGTCCTTGGCGAACTTCATCATCTTCAACACGTTCGCGTCGTGGTCCCAGTTGCGCCACACCGCTGCCGGATTGCCGGCCGCGTCCGTACCGACGTAGGCATTGCGGCACTGCGAGGCCGCCGTGTCGTAGTTCTGCGGTGGGGTGCCGTTGTAGAGGTAACCGTTGTCGTAGATCGGCAGGCACAGCTCGTGGGCGAAGACCGAGACGCCGATCCAGTCGGTGACCGCGTCACCCGGGTAGAGCTTCTCGAACTCGCCCCGCACCGGGTGGAACACGTAGGTGACATTGTCCTGCCGCTTGGCGGCGTTGATCAACGAGCGCACCTTCGCGAACGCGTTCCGGTAGGACGCGCACGAGGCGTCGGTGCAGTGGTAGAACGACGACACCTCGTAGTCGACGCGGAGAAAGAACTTCGCCGCGGGATACTGATTGACGAAGGCGATCAGGTTGCCGAACTGGGCGTCGTGACGCCCGTCGGCGATCTCCTGGGTCACCGCGCGCGAGCGGGCCGCCTTGGCGTTCTCGTCGCCGCCGGTGTAGCCGGGCGGGTTGTCCTTCCAGGAGATACCCACCTGGACCATCCGGCCCTGCTGAGCGAGTTGGGTGGCGTGGTCGCGGTGGCCGGGGTTGACCCAGGTGCCGGACCTCACCTCGTAGTACACCGAGCCGCCGGACGGCGGCGCAGCGAACGAGGTGTAGTCGTTCCAGGCGGCGGCGGTGGACTGGCCGACGAACAACAGCCGGCCGCCGTCGGCCGGGAGAAAGGTCGCGGCCGACGCGGGGGTGGATGTGGATAACACGGTGACGACGCCGACGACCATCAGCAGGGCCGCGAGCATCGCCAGGGGACGGGTACGTGACATGGGCGAACGCTAGGCAGCCGGCCGCCGCGACGTCGACGTTTTTCGATAATCGATTGTTGCCGGCGTGTTTCGAAACTACGGGACTTTCGATCGAAACGTCGTTACGTTCCGGCCGTCGTCCCCACGCCGGATCGTCCCGGCGAAGGGCCGGCACCCCCCACCACCTCCGAACCAGGGAGCTTCGATGCGGACCATCCGCTCGACCGGCGGCGCACGCCGGTCCCGTACCCTGATACGCGCCGCGCTCGCCCTCGTCCTCGCGACGACCGCGAGCATCGGTGGTCTGATTCCCGCGCCCCCCGCGAGCGCCGCGGTCAGCGGCCGAAACCTTCCCGCCGATGGGAAGGTCCGCCTGTTCATGGGGCAGGACTCAAGCACGTTGACCGACTACAAGCGCGACGTCCTGGACACCGATCCGACCGCACCGCGCCCCGGCGGGGTAACCCTGTACACCAACCTGCTGCTGGGCGGGGACCCACCGCCGCTCGCCGGTTTCTACGGCCCGGTCAACTGGGGCTCGGGCACTGTCGACTTCCCGGCCACGCTCGCGCAGTACCCGGACGCGGCGCTCGCCGTCGGCCTCTACCTGTCCGACGCCAGCACGGGGTGCAACAACCAGCCCCTGCGCGCCATCATCGGTCGCCCGGACGCCGACGTGGTCAACCTGACCGCCGGTTACCGGCAGAAGGTCGACGAGATGGTCACCTGGCTCAAGAACACCGGACGAGAGGTGTTCCTGCGCATCGGCTACGAGTACGACGGGCCGTGGAACTGCTACAACGCCGACTACTACAAGGAGGCGTTCCGCTTCGTCAAGAGTCGCATCGACGCGCTCGGCGCGAGCCGGGTCGCCACCGTCTGGCAGTCCGCCGGTTGGCCGATCGACGAGCACACCGACCACCCGGAGTGGAACTACGTGGTCACGGCCGCCAACCACTTCGATGCCTGGTACCCGGGCGACCAGTACGTCGACTGGGTCGGCCTGTCCGCGTTCTACGGCGCCACCTACCAGCGCTACCAGTGGTCCTGCCGCGCCCCGAACACCTCGCCGAGAGCGTTGCAGGACCGGGCGCTGAACTTCGCCCGCGGGCACGGCAAGCCGGTCATGATCGCCGAGGCCGCGCCGCAGGGCTTCACCACCGGCGCCAAGACCTCCAGCTGCATCTTCGCGAAGAACCCGCAGCCGATCAGCGCGACCGCGCTCTGGGACACCTGGTACGCCGACTTCTTCGGCTACGTCAACGCCAACACCGACGTCATCCGGGCCGTCGCCTACATCAACACGAACTGGGACGCCCAGACGCAGTGGCAGTGCAACGGCGCTCCCGCCGGCCAGCCCGGCTGCGCCAACGGTTACTGGGGCGACTCGCGTATCCAGGCCGATCCCACCATCCGCAGCCGGTTCCTCACCGAGATCCGCAAGTCGATCTACGTCGGCGGCGCCACCGCCACGAGCACCGTGATCCGCGGGCAGGGCAGCAACCGCTGCCTCGACGTGGCCGGAGGTGGCACCGCCGACGGCACCAACATCATCCTCTGGGACTGCTGGGGCGGCGCGCCACAACAGTGGCGCCGCTCCGGCGACACCTTCGTCAACCCCCAGTCCGGCAAGTGCCTCGACGTGCGCGGCAACGGCACCGCCAACGGCAGCGAGGTGTGGCTCTGGACCTGCATCGCCGGCAGCGGCGCCCAGCGCTGGGTCCAGCAGAGCAACGGCACCCTGCTCAACCCGCAGTCGGGCAGGTGTCTGGACGCGGACGGCTGGGGCACCGCCAACGGCACCGAGCTGATCATCTGGGCGTGCGGCACGAACCAGTCGAACCAGATCTGGCGACTGGGCTGATTCGCGGAGCGGGTCCCTGCTGCCCGGCAGGGATCCGCTCTCGTCACCGGGCGGGGCGGGTGCTCTCCCGCTCGACCAGATGGAACGCGGGTTGCGCATGCATCGGCGGACCACCTTCGCCCTCGATCCGGGCCACCAATCGCCGGACCGCCAGCCGGCCGGTCTCCCGCTTGTCCGGGGCAATGCTGGTCAAGGTGGGGTTACTGAAGCGACCCTCCTCGATGTCGTCGATGCCGGCCACCGCGACGATCGCCCCCGGAAATCCCACCGACATCCGGGCCCGGACCCGACCGACCGGCCGCCCCGACACCCACCGCCAGCCGCCAGTGGCGCAGCTCGGTCCTGACGGCCCGTCCGATGGAGACGGCATGACACGTCCCGATCCCGTCCGCCTCGCCGCACCCCTGCTGGCTGTCCTCGCCCTGATCGCCGGCCTGCTCACCCCGCCGGCCGCACCGGCGCGCGCCGTGCCGGCGAAGAACCCGCCGCTGACCACCCCCTGGACCGCTCAGGCACTCAACGGCACGCCACTGCCGGACTATCCGAGACCACAGATGACCCGCCCGGACTGGCTCAACCTCAACGGCGAGTGGCAGCTACGCCAGTCCACCACCGACGACGCCCCCCAGTTCAACACCGACCTGCCCGAGCGGATCAACGTGCCGTTCCCGGTGGAGAGCGCGCTGTCCGGGGTGCGGCGGGCGGCCGGCGACAACCGCAACTACCTGTTCTACCGCCGTACCGTCACGGTGCCGACGAACTGGAGCGGGCGCCGCGTCCTGCTGCACTTCGGCGCCGTCGACTGGCAGACCACCGTCTGGGTCAACGGCACCGCCGTCGGCGGGCACACCGGCGGCTACGACGCGTTCACCTTCGACGTCACCCCGCACCTGCGCGGCGGCACCAACGAGATCGTGGTGAAGGTCTGGGATCCGACCGACAGCCGGCAGAACGGCAGTCTGCCGCCGATCGGCAAGCAGACCAAGCAACCCGGCGGCATCTTCTACACGCCGAGCTCGGGCATCTGGCAGACGGTGTGGCTGGAACCGGTGCCGGCGGCCTCGATCAGCAGCGTCGACCTCTATCCGAACCTCGCCGACAACACGCTCCGCGTCCGGGTCTTCACCCGCGGGGACGTCAGCGGGCACAGCGTCGTGGCCGAGGCGCTCAACGGTTCCACCGTGGTCGGCTCCGCCACCGGCGGCTTCACCGAGTTCACGGTGCCCGTACCGAACGCCCGGCGGTGGTCGCCCGACGACCCGTTCCTCTACAACCTGCGGGTCACCCTGCGCAACGCCGCCGGCGGCCAGGTCGACCGGACCACGCACTACTTCGGCATGCGCGAGATCAGCACCGGCTTGGTCAACGGCGTCCTGCGGCCCAAGCTCAACGGCCAGTTCGTCTTTCAGACCGGCACGCTGGACCAGGGATTCTGGCCGGACGGGCTCTACACCGCGCCCACCGACGCCGCGCTCGCCTTCGACCTGCAGAAACACAAGGATCTGGGCTTCAACATGGTGCGCAAGCACATCAAGGTCGAACCGCAGCGCTGGTTCTACCACGCCGACCGCCTCGGTCTGCTGGTGTGGCAGGACATCCCCTCGTTGACTGCGCAGGACATCAATGCCACGGACGCGCAGCAGGCGCAGCTCGAGACCGAAGCCCGCGAGATCGTGGAGGAGCACCGCAGCTCCCCGGCGGTGGTTACCTACACCGTCTACAACGAGGGTTGGGGAGAGCGCGCACTCAGCGACACCCGCCGGGTCGCCCAGAACGTGAAGAACCAGGACCCGACCCGACTGGTAAACGCGCACAGCGGCTACAACTGTTGCCAGTCGCTGGGCAACCCGGGCAACGGCGACATCGACGACTGGCACATCTACCTCGGACCCGACTCACCCGTGCCGTCGAGCAGCCGGATCGCGGTGCTCGGCGAGTTCGGCGGCCTGGGCCTGCGAGCGCCCGGCCACGAGTGGAGCCCGAACGGCAACTTCTTCGCCTACGAATGGCAACCCAACTCGACTGCGCTGACCGACCGCTATGTCGGCCTCGCTCAAGGCACACAGAACCTGATGCTCGGCAAGGGACTGAGCGCCTCGGTCTACACCGAGATCGCCGACCAGGAGGGTGAACTCAACGGATTCCTCACCTACGACCGGCAGGTCGTCAAGATGGACCAGGCCCGCGTGCGGGCCGCCAACCTGTCCCTCATCAACGCGTCGAAGTCGATCGGCAACTCGGCCCCGGTGGCACTGCCGCTGAACACCCGACGGTCCCTCCAGGTCACGACGCCCGGCTACACCAACCGGTACCTGCGGCACCGGGACAGCCTCGCCTACACGGAGGTGGTGGATGCGGCCAGCTCCGCGCTGCTCAAGAACGACGCCACCTACACCGTCCGGACCGGTCTGGCCGACCCGGCCTGCTACTCGTTCGAGTCGGTCAACTTCCCGGGCCAGTTCCTGCGGCACCAGGAATCACGGGTGCGCAACTCACCCAACGACGGCTCGGCGCTTATGCGCGCCGATGCGACCTGGTGCGCGCGGGTCGGCGTCACAGGCAGCGGCGTCTCGTTGGAGTCGTACAACTTCCGCGGCAAGTATCTGCGGCACTACAACTCCGAGGTCTGGCTGAGCAACGGCACGGGCGGTGAGGCGTGGAACTCCCCCACGCTGTGGGCCGCGGACAGCACCTGGAACATCGCAGCTCCCTGGGTGCCCTGACGCGCACCGGTCCAGGACGCCGGATGGACTCCGGCGTCCTGGACCGCCGTCGGCGTCGAGGTTTCGAAACGTCTCGGCGCACAGTACCCGTCGATCGACACTTGCCACAGCCTCGCCGGGCCCGCACCGGCGCGCACCGGCGGACGAGCCGTCGCGGGTCCCACACCTGACGCACGCCGGAGATCGGAGACCCCTCCATGACACGCTCCCTGATCCGACGGCTGTTCCGCTCGGCGGCAACGGTTGCCCTCGGCACCACCACTCTGCTGGGGGCGGGACCCGGCGCTCCGTCGGCCCACGCCGCCGCGGCCGCACCCCAGGTGTCGCTGCGCTTCCTGATGATCGTCAAGCCGGTGTCGCAGGTGCCCAACCTGTCGGCCACGCTCAGCCCGGCACAGGTCGACGCGGCCAGCACCGCCTTCCTCAGCACGTTCCCACGCATGGTCGAGGACCTGACCAACGGCACCGTGGACATGAACACGCAGGTGGTCATCTCGCCCCGACCGCTCACCTCGATCGGGTACGCGGGCCTGATGGTCGAGCCCGGCAACATCCCGGAGGACGTCGCCGAGTTCGTGCACCCCGAGGAGTGGGACGGCGTTTTCGTCTACAACGCGTTCCGACCACACGCCTACTTCTCCAGCGGCGCGCCCGGGCCATACAACACCGGTTGGAGCAGCGTCAACGCCCGCGACGATCTGGGCTACCACCAGGACGCGCTGGCCGGCTGGGTGCACGAGATGCTGCACCAGCTCGGTGAGCAGTACTACTTCCAGCAGCGTGGCGTCCCCGGCGCGGTCGACCTGCACTCCGCCGCCGACCACGGCTACACCCAGAACCAGTACGGACTCCCGTACTGGATCGGCTGGTACCGCGACTTCCTCAACGGCACCATCCCGGGCAACCTCGGCCTCGGCGCGAAGGCATGGACGCTCGGCAACCGGCGTGGCGTCCCCGGCCTGCCGGTCCAGCCGGACCGGATGATCGCGGGCGCCGGATCCGGCCGCTGCGTCGACGTCTCCGGCGGGCGTAGCGCCGACGGCACCCGGGTCCAGCTCTGGGACTGCCACGGCGGGCCGGAGGTGCGCTGGCGCTGGCGGGGCAACACACTGGTCAACACCGCCACGAGCAAGTGCCTCGACGTCTCCGGCGGCCGGACGGCCGGCGGCACCGTGGTGCAGTTGTGGACCTGCCTCGGAAACGGCGCGCAGCAGTGGTTGGCCGTCGACGGCGCCCTGCGCAACCCGCAGTCCGGCAAGTGCCTCGACGCCGATGGCTGGGGCACCGTCAACGGCACCCGTTTGATCATCTGGGAGTGCGGCAGCCGCCAGTCCAACCAGACGTGGAGCTTCCGCTGACGTCCGCGCGGTGACCGGCGCTCGTCCCGTCGACCGGCGAGACGAGCGGCCCACCCGCGAGAAGGAATCGAGAGTTTTCTATTGACAAGGATTATTTACGGTTTCACGCTGAGAGCGCTCTCCCACGTCGCCTCCGACGTGTCGGCGAACAACCGGAAGGAGTTCGATGATCAGGACAATGGCGCTGCTCACCGCCGTGACGCTCGGGCTGTCGGCACCGGCGGCCCCGACGGCGGCACCCACCGCACACGACCCCGGGGCGCGACCAGCGGTGGCCGGCCTGCCGTCCGGCATGGCCGCCGCGATGCGCCGCGACCTGCACCTGACCGACGATCAACTCACCGCCCGACTCACGGCCGAGGCCGCCGCGGCCGTGGTCGACCGGCGGCTACGCTCGCGCCTCGGCACCCGGTACGCCGGCTCGTGGCTGGAGGCGGACGGCCTCCTCACGGTCGCCGTCGCCGACGCGTCCACTGCCGCCGCGGTCCGGGCCGAGGGTGCCCGACCCCGGCTCGTCCCTCGAACGCTCGCGACCTTGTCCTCGGCGCGTACCGCCCTCGACCGCAGCGCCACCGGCCGACCCCCCGGCGCCGCCGTCCGGGGATGGTACGTGGACGTCGCCGCAAACCAGGTGGTGGTGCGGATCGCGCCGGGGCAGGAACGCGCCGGCCGAGCGCTCGTGCGCGGCGCCGGCCTCGCCGACACGCTCGTCCGCTACGCGCCGACACCCGACGCGCCGCGCCCGATGTACGACATCCGCGGCGGCGACCAGTTCGTCATCAACGGCAACGTGCTCTGCTCGGTCGGCTTCGCCGTGGTCGGCGGTTTCGTCACCGCCGGTCACTGCGGAGCCACCGGCAGCCCCACCCGTGGCTTCAACAACGCCGCCCAGGGCACCTTCGCCGGCTCGTCGTTCCCCGGCAACGACTACGCCTGGGTGCGCACCAACGGCGACTGGACGTCGCGCCCCTGGGTGAACAACTACGCCGGCGGTAACGCTCCCGTCGCCGGCTCCCGCGACGCGGTGATCGGCAGTTCGGTGTGCCGGTCGGGACGGACGACCGGCTGGCGCTGCGGCACCCTCCTGGGTCGGGAGGAGACGGTCAACTACGCGCAGGGCGCGGTCTACGGACTCAGCCGCAGCAACGCCTGCGCCGAGGGCGGCGACTCCGGCGGCGCATGGCTCTCCGGCGACCAGGCCCAAGGCGTCACCTCCGGCGGATCGGGCAACTGCTCCACCGGCGGCACGATGTGGTTCCAGCCGGTCAACGAGATCCTCGGCACCTACGGACTGAGCCTGGTCACCACCGGCGGCGGCTCCGGCACCCGGATCATCAGCAACTGGAACAACAAGTGCATCGACGTGCCCAACTCGAACTTCTCCGACGGAGTGCCGTTGCAGGCCTGGACGTGCAACGGCACGGCGGCCCAGGGGTGGACGTTCACCGGCGGCAGCCTACGCACGCAGAACAACAAGTGCATGGACGTCGCCTGGGGCTCCCGGGACAACGGCGCGGTCATCCAGATCGCCAACTGCAGCGGCAACCCCGCCCAGCAGTTCGTGCTCTCGGCCGCCGGAGACCTGGTCAACCCGCAGGCCAACAAGTGCGTCGACATCAAGGACTGGAACGGCAACGACGGCGCGCGGTTGATCCTCTGGGAGTGCGCCGGCACCGCCAACCAGAAGTGGCGCACCGGCTGATCCGAGGCGTGACACGGCGTCCCGTCCGGGCCGGTCCGAGGTGGGCCGCGGATGGGACGCCGTGCCGCTCAGCAACGCGTCAGCTCAGGCGCCACCGCTGGTTCCCGCCCAGCGGCCGGCCGCATTCCCAGATCTGCAGTCGTGTGCCGTTGGTCGTCCCGTACTCGACCGCGTCCAGGCACTTGCCCGAGTTCGGGTTGACCACCGAGCCGTCGCTGTTGACCACCCACTGCTGGGCGCCGTTGTTCAGGCAGGTCCACAACTGCACCACGCTGCCGTTGGCGGTACGCCCGCCGGAGACGTCCAGGCACTTGCCGGAGTTGGGGTTGACGAACGTGTTGCCGGATCGCCGCCACTGCTGCGCCGGGTTGTTGAGGCAGTCCCAGAGTTGGACCACCGTCCCGTCGGCGGTGCGCCCACCGGACACGTCCACGCACCGGCCGGACGCCTGCCCGATGATCGTCGTCGTCGGGCCACCGCCTCCCCCGCTGGTGGTCACGGTGAGCGCGGCGGACGGCGCGGACACGTTGCCGGCGGCGTCCCGGGCGCGCACGGTGTAGCGGTAGGCCGTGCCGGCGGTGAGGCCGACGTCGGTGTAGGCGGTGCCGACGACCGGGGAGCCGTTGACCTTCGCGCCCTCGCGGTAGACGTCGTAGCCGGTGACGCCGACGTTGTCGGTCGAGACGGTCCAGGCCAGCGCGACCGACGAGGCCGTCACGCCGGTGGAGCGCAGGCCGGCCGGTGCGCTCGGCGGGCTGGTGTCGCCGCCGCCACCACCGCCTCCGTAGACGTCGGAGACGCTCTTGCCGGTCGTCGAGCCGACGCCGCCGAGTGGCACCTGGTGGTCCAGGCTGACGAACTTGCCGCCGTGCTGCCAGAGGGCCGGCTTGAGCAACGCGTACTTCTGCTCGTCCCAGGTCTTCCAATCGTCGAGCAGCAGTCCACCGGTGTCACCCGAGTTCGGGTTCAACACCCAGAACGTCTGGTGCAGTCGGTGCTCGACGATGGTGTCCCGCAGCGCGGTCATCCAGCGGTCCTGTCGGGCGTCCTGACCGAGCCGGCCGCCCCACTCCCCGATCAGCAGCGGTGCGATGTTCTGCTTGTGGATGTAGAGCCAGTTCGGGTCCCACACGTCCGCGGTGAGCGTGGCCCTGTCGAACGGCTTCTGGAACCAGGGCTGCTCCCAGACCAGGGGTCCGTAGTCGTGCGGCGAGTAGACGAGCTGGTCCTGCTGGGACCCGAGGTCGACCGGATACTGGCGGACGCCGCGCAGGTTGCCGCCCCACCAGTTGAAGTGGTAGTCGCCCTCGACGGTGGAGTTCCAGTTCACGCCGTCTCGCGGGTAGATCTCGATGCCCTCGCAGAGGATGAGCACGTTCGGGTTGAGCGCGAGGATCCGGCGTCCCGCCACCTGGCAGGTGTTCTTGAAGTTGTCCTGGTCGGTGGACCCGTTCCACTTCGCCCGGGGCGACTCGGTGTGCTTGCCGTGCGGCTCGTTCTTGATGTCCATCGCCACGAGCGTGTCGTTGTTCTTGTAGCGGTTGGCCACCCACTCCCATGCCTGGTAGAACAGCTCCGGGGTGACGCTGCCCTTCCACCAGACCGGATAGATGTGGCCCGA
Organism: Micromonospora sp. WMMB482; assembly: GCF_019038635.1. Lineage (NCBI taxonomy): Bacteria > Bacillati > Actinomycetota > Actinomycetes > Micromonosporales > Micromonosporaceae > Micromonospora > Micromonospora sp. WMMB482. The sequence continues at coordinate 6,807,023 of NZ_JAHOPD010000020.1, forward strand.
GTTGTCCGCCTCGGCGCTGTGCACGTCGAGCAGAACCTTGATGCCGAAGCGAGCACACAACTGGAGGAAGTAGTCCCAGACCTGGAGCGTGGTCATGCCGGCCAGTTCGGGATTGGCCCAGGTGTTCACTCCGGACGGCACCGCGGCCTGGCCGTTGCGCCACTCGAGGAGCAGTTGGGTGGAGATCGGCACCCGGACGATGTTGATTCCGCGGTTCGCCATCGACCTGGTGATCTCGGTGATGTTGCCGGACCACAGGCCGTGGAAGACCCGTTCGGTGGCGTTGAACCCGAACCAGTTCGTCCCGGTCAACCAGACCGCGTTGCCGGCGGCGTCGACGATCTGGTTTCCCTGGACGTGCAGCCAGTCGTCGCCGGCGGCGGGCGCCGCCACAGACCCGTCGACCATGAGCGAGGCAACGGGCTGCGCCTGCGCGCCGTTGGGCGTGAGCATCGTCGCAGCGGCCACGACGGCAACGATCATTCGGGCGACTCCTCGTCGCATGACGGGAGAGCGCGGATGACACCGGATGGAAAAAATTTTCATTCGCAATCCCCAAAGCTGGTGTGGTGGAGCGGAATGGGAGCGCTTCCATCGAAGCTTGTGATATGCGGTTGGGTGCCGGCCAGAGATTTCGAAAACGCTTGGCGGCCCCTGGCCGCGTTAGCGCCTCGGCTTCCGGGGTACGCGACGGGCGACGTCACCCTGCTCGACCTCGCCGGTGGGTACGTGCTCGACGCCTCCACCTCTCGGCCAGGTCACTCTGACGCCGGGCGTGGTCTGCGCAGCGGCTTCCCACCATTCCCGCACGCCGCAGCCCGGAAGCGTCAATCCGTCGATCCCGCCCCGGCATGACAGGCGCACGGGGTCGACCTCGACGACTGGGAGGGCGACGTGATCGGACCGGTGCAGCTGATGATGATCGGATTCCGCGGGAATCGAATTCCCCGTGAAGTGCACGACGTGGTGTGCTCTCTCATGCGCGACGAATCCTGCGTCCATGTGCTCGACATGTGGTCCGTCGCGATGCGTCCGGACCGCACCATGCGGGAGCTTACGGATTCCGACCTGGCGCGGACCTGGTCGGGGACGCCCGGACGGCTGCTGAGCAGGTTGATCACAGAAGCGGGCGCGGAGGCGTCGCTGACCAGCGAGCCGACGACGGACGACAACGGTTTGTTCATTGCCGGTCGAATCGGTTCACTGCGGCAGCAGATGCCGGCCGGCAGCGGCGTCCTGATCCTCCTGGTCGAGCACGTGTGGGCCGTTCCCCTCGGTGGTGTCGTCAACCGGTGCCACGGTTTTCCCGTCACCGACGGGTGGGTGGGCAGCACGGCACTGGAACACCTCGGTCTCGACCCGGGGGCAACCGGTCCCCTCTGACGTCCGGATCCAGTCAACAGGCACTCGACCCGCTCACGCGAGCACGTGAGATCCGCCCGCTTGTCCACGGAGAGTTCGGGTATCTCGCGTCATGCGAGGGCGCAGTGACTCTTCCGCCGACACGCGACCCGGTGGCCGAAGCGGCGACCACGATGCCCGCGCAGAGGCGGTCCTCCGGCGGTGGAAATCGCAACGACGACCCAGCCTCCGCAATCGACGCCGTCAACTGGGCATCTACCTCGTGGTCGCGATCCAGGCAGGCCTCGCCGCCGGTCTCGCCTGGACGGCCGCCGGCGCCGTCGCCCTCGACAACAACCCGGTCTTCGCGCCCATCGCCGCTGTCGGCACGGTCGCTGCCGCCGCGGGGCAGCGACTGCGGCGGACGGTCGAACTCGTCGTGGGAGTGGCGCTGGGCGCGGCCGTCGCCGACGGACTCGTCGTGGTCGTCGACCGCGGAGCCTGGCAGATCGCGGTGATCGCAGCGGTCACGATCGCGACCGCCATCGCGGTCGTCGGACGCGGTAGCCTGAGCACCCAGGCCGGCGGCACCGCCGTCCTGGTGACGAGCGTCGCCCCCGCCAGCGAACGGGTCGACGCGCCGCAGGTCTTCAACGCTGTCCTCGGGGGCACCAGCGCACTGGTCGTGGTGCTCCTGCTGTTACCACTCAACCCCCTGCGCATCGTCGAACGCGCCGCCGGCCCGGAGTTGGACGACCTGTCCCACCAGCTCACCGAGGTGGGTCACGCACTGGTCCGCCGCGACCCGGCAGCCGTCGCCGACTCGCTCCAGGGACTTCGAAGCATGGGGGCGCAGCTCACCCAACTCTCCGACGCCGTTCAGGGTGGGCTCGAAGTGGTCAGGTACTCACCGCAGCGCTTCCGCTGGCGCAGCACGCTGCGGGAGTATCGCATCGGCGCCGAACACCTCGACCGGGCCGTGCTGGGTGCCCGTGGCCTGGCCCGGCGCGCGTACACGGCGATCAGTGACGACGAGCCGATCCCGGCTGTCCTCGGTCATGCCGTCGTCGACCTGGGCCACGCCGTAGGAAGCCTGCACGCCGAGTTCGTGCGGGGGCGCGAACCGTCCTCGGCACGACACCACGCACTGCGGGCCGTCCACCAGGCCGGTCACGCCGCGCGCGACGGCCTGGGCCTCTCCGGAACCGTGGTCATGGCCCAGATCCGCACCATCGCCCGAGATCTGCTGCGCGCCACCGCGATCTCCCGTACCGACGCCAACCGGATGGTCCGGCAGGCCACGCAGCGATGAGGGCCGTCGCCCGCCGGACGCTGCTGCGCCGCGCACCCGCGTAGAACTGAAGTAACGGAGCCGAGGTGCCGGCAGAGCGGCACCGAAACGCCGATCAGGACGTAGCGTCGGGGCGGTCGACCTCGCCGCGCCAGGCGCCGGTGGGGTTGCCCCGGCTCTCGATAAACTCCTTGAACCGCTTCGCATCGGCCTTCACCTGGTGACTGTCCACCCCGACCGCGCTGCCGGCCTTCTCCACCAGACCCTCCGGCTCCCAGTCGAGCTGGATCGTCACGCGCGTCTCGTCCTGCGCGAGCCGGTGGAACGTGACCACACCGGCGTGCTTCGTGTCGCCGCCGGTGCTCTTCCAGGCCACCCGCTCGTCGGGGTGCTGTTCGGTGATCTCCGCGTCGAACTCCCGGGTCACCCCGGCCACCTTGGTGACCCAACGCGTGTGGGTCGCGTCGATCTGCGTGATCGACTCGACGTTGTCCATGAACTGCGGAAACGACTCGAACTGCGTCCACTGGTCGTACACCGCCCGGATCGGCACCCGGACGTCGACGGACTCGGTCACGGTACTCACGGAACCCCCTCGAACGACGGAACGTCACGTCGTAGTGCCCCCACGTACCCGATTCAATCCCGAGCCCACCGAGGAGCTTCGACACGAGGCCGGCGAAATCTCGGCGCGGGATCGGCGATGAGTTCCGGCGGTCTCGCCGGTCAAAACCGGTGCATCCGCTTGCCGGCGGAGGCAGAAAGCCCGACCATCAGGAAGGACGATCATCATGACTGCTGTCCATGCCGCGCCCGCACAGGTCACCCGCGGAATGCACCGCACGCTCTGGGCACTACAGGGCGTCCTCGGCGTGTTCCTCGTCGTCGCCTCGGCCGGCCCCAAACTCGTCGGCGAGACGTACGCGGTCCGGACCTTCGAGGACATGGGCGCGGCGCCCTGGTTCCGCGTCCTCGTCGGCCTGCTCGAACTGGCCGGCGGCATCGGACTGCTCGTACCACGGCTCGCCGGCCTGGCGGCTGCCGGACTCGCCCTGCTCATGGTGGGCGCCGCCATCACCCAGGCGTTCATCCTGCACGGTGGCGCACTGGTGATCACACCCGTGGTGCTGCTCGCGCTGTTCGTGCTCGTCGCCTGGGGCCGCCGCCGCTCGGTCGTCGAGCATTTCGCCCGCCGAGCCGCCGGACCGGTCGCGAACCCGGACGCGTAGAGCGGCCGGCCCCATCGGGAGGGGACACCGCCCCGCACCGCGGTGCTGAGCCTCACCCCGACCGGACCACGGCCGGTCGGAGTTGCCGGCAGCGGCTGCGCCGGAAGCGCCCTCGGGAGCGCCCCTCGGCGGTGGCCGCCGCTCAAGCTGGGCGCCTCAGCTCGCCGGCTGGTCGTCGAGAGCGTCGAGGTGGCGGGCGAAGCCCCGGCCGCCGACAACTCCGTATCGTCCTGTGCCGCGGTGCGTCACGCCGGTTCGGGCACCCCGCCCGCCTCGCCGCCGTCAGGCATGGGCTCGACCGGGGCCTCCGGCAGTTCCCCGGGCGTGTCGGCCAGAAGCTCGTCGGCGTCGTCCGGTATCGGCTCACGCGGATCGAGGGGCGGGTAGACGTCCGGGTCGAGATCGGGGTTTGTCATGGAGCAATCATCCATCATGGTCTCCCCGTCGGCGACCGCGAGGCGGCCACGGCCCGCGATGAGACCGGGGCCGAGCGACCACACCACGACGGCGGAAACCGACCGGCTGGGGCGGATCCTGCGGACCCAGCCCGCCTGCCGTCCGGACCGGGTGCCTCCGAGTGGTGACGTCGAAATCGGCGAGACTCCCGAGCGGGCGTGCGCCCGTGAGATCCGAGAGGAGACGGGCCTGCGCGTCGTCCCCTCCCGGATCCTGGTGATCGACTGGCTGCCACCCCACCGGCACCGCGCCGGACCGGCGGTCTACTTCCTCTTCGACTGCGGCCCCCGACACGGGTGACGGAGGGAACGGCCGCCCGCCTGATCGCGGCCGTGCGCGCACGGCCCGGACCGACGCCGGTCTACATGCCCGACGCCGTCCGGCGGACCTGACAACCGCCCGCCGTCAGACGAGCGGCTGATAGCTCAGTCTCACGACACCCGTGGGGTAGGGGGCGGCGGTGACCAGTCGCAGTCTGATCGGCAACCTACCCGGCCGGAACGGCCTCTCACCGTCACCCCAGACCACCGGGTGCAACCAGAAACGCACCTCGTCGACGAGCCCGTGGCGCGCCAACACGCTGGCCAGCTCGCCGCAGCCGTACGAGATCAGTGATCCGGGGTGCTTCGCCTTCACCGCCGCCACCTCCTCGACGGTGTCCCGGCCGAGCAGCTTCGCGTTCCAGGCCAGCGGTTCGTTCAGGGTCCGCGATGCGACGTACTTCGGCATCGGGTTGATCAGGTCAGCGTACGGCCCCGACCCCTTCGGCCACAGCTCCGCCAGCTCCTCGTAGGTCTTGCGGCCCAACAGGACCGCGTCGGCGGCACGCAACTCCTCGACCCCGTGGTGCTCGACGTCCCCCTGCTCCTGGAACCAACCCTCGAGCTGATCCATGACGCTGTCCATCGTCGTCTGGACGGACACAATCAGTGCGCCCATCAGGGCTCCTCTCCGTTGCCGGAGGCGTGGCCGGCCCCGGCCCGAGGGGGACCGAACCTCCGCACTCCGATCTGGCCCAGGCCGCGTACTGCCGGGCAGCCGCGTACCTTCGCACAGTAGGCCCGGGGTGCGCCCGGCGGAAGTCGCCCCACCGCGAACAGGCCGGGTCGCCAGATCCGACGGTCGGCGGGCCCGCAAGCACACCTCATATCGTGGGCTGTGACTCCCCGACCACCCACGAGAGCCGACGTGGTGGCATGGGTGGCCCAACCGAAGGCATGAGGCCGTTCGAACGGGGAATCGTCCCGGCATGGCGAAATACACCGAACCCGAACTGCGGGAAAGGCTCAAGGCGCAGATCCGCGACTCCGACAAGGGAGGTCGGAAGGGGCAGTGGTCGGCGCGCAAATCGCAGTTGCTCACCCAGGAGTACAAGCGACAGGGTGGAGGGTTCATCGGCCCCAAGGACGAGCGGCAGCGCTCCCTGCAACGGTGGGGCGAACAGGATTGGCGGACCGAGGACGGCTCGACCAGGGCCCGCCAGGGCGGTGAGACCCGCCGCTACCTCCCCAGACGGGCCTGGGAACAGCTCTCCGACCAGGAGCGCGCGGCAACCGAGAGCACGAAACGGCGCGCGTCCAGGACCGGACGGCAGTTCGTCCCCAACACCGGGCCGGCCAAACGCGCGCGAAAGAACGTGACCACTCCGAACCGACTGTCGGACCTGCCGGTCGCCGAGGCGGGGAAGGTCGTGCGAGGGCTCGACACCCGGGATCTCCGCGCCGCGTTGCAACGCGAGCGGCGGGGCAAGGCCAGAAAGGCCCTTCTTCAGCGCATGGAGGCCGAGTTGAGGCGGCGTTGAGCCTCGGCCTTGTGGAGTTACCTCGGCGCGGCAGGAGGGCGACGACTCGGAGGCGCAGGTGCTGCTCATCGCGCTGTTGGCTGTCCTGTTGCACAGGCACATCGGACACGCTCCACGTTCGACGTGATCGAACGGCGGTCATCCCACGAGAGCCTGCTGCGCCGCCGAGAGGCGGACCTGGCCGATCGTCACCTGCGCTCTCGGGCAGCTTGCCGCGACTGGCGTCGCGTGGTCGGACATCGGTACCACGGGCCGGAGACGGGCGATACTCTCCCGGCATGCGGATGTTACACCTCGGTCTTCGAGTAACCAGTCTCGAACGCTCGCTCGCCTTCTACAGCGCGCTCGGATACGCCAGGATCGGCAGTGTCCCTGAGACCGGGTTCGGTAGCCTGACCATGCTTCAACTCCCCGACGACCCGTTTGTCAGCCTGGAGCTTGTGCACGATCCCGCGCGGCCGGTCAACGACATCGGCGCCGTCAACCACCTCGTCATCCAGGTGGATGACCTCACCGCTACGCTCGCCGAACTGGCAACCAGGGGCGTTGCCGCCGAGCCGCCGACAGAACCAGGGCCAGGGATGCGGACATCGTGGCTCACCGACCCCGACGGCTACCGGATCGAGCTCGTGCAGTGGCCACCCGACCATCCAGCCGGGATGACGGCGGCCGACTTCGCCTGACCGGCGCCAGTTCGGACCGACTCGAGCCCCGTGTCGCGCGGTCTCTCACACCTCCGCACCGATCGGCCGGCCCGGTCCCGCCGCCGGCCACCGCCTCCGGTCGCTCGCGACGGGACAGTCCCCTGATGGTCGACTCGGCCCACTGAGGTCGGTGTCGCAGCCACTCGTCAACCGCGGCGACGTGGACGGTGGTGATCGTCGTCACGGCAGCACCGCACCTCGGTAGATGCGGTCGAAAAGGCCGAACAGGGCTCGATCGTAGGCCTGCAACGCCGTCCGCGTGCTGATGTCGTTGTGCACACCGTCGCCGCCCGCCGGTCCGGGGTAGTTCACGCCGAAGTAGCTCTGGACGCCCTCGGCGAAGTACTCCTGGATGTTCGCTGCCGCGTACGTGTTCCTCCACAGGCCGCGGGCGCGGGCGCTGCTCCACGCACCGGCCAACTCGGCGGACAGAGCGGGGTCGATGTGTTGCAGGGCCATCAGATGCAGAGTGTGCCCGAACTCGTGCACGAACACGTTCTCCCGCCCCTGGTTGTCGAGCACGTTGCTCTCGGTGCAGACCGACAGCGGGAAGGAGTCGGTGGCGCCGAATCCCGCCCAGTACCGAGCGTCCAAGGTCTCACCGAACCGCTGGTACACCTCGGGGATCGAACTCATGTGCTCACCTCGCGCGACGACCACGAGGCGCACGTTGCGCCGGCCCAACTCGGGCACGGGCCAGTAGGGGTAGGTCCACAGCAAGGTCTGGAGCTGGTCCCGCATCCGCACCAGGGTCGCGTCCTGCACGTGGCGCGGACCGAAGACCGGCAGCCCCCACGCGTCGACGTACTTGCCGTACCACCGGGTGTCCAGACCGTACCTGGTCACCAGTGACGGCGGGATCGGCCCGACCGGTCCGGCCAGCGCCGGCGACGCCCCGGCAACCGTGGACAGCAATCCTGTCGCGCCGGCGGCCAGCAGGGATCGGCGGGTGACGGCACCCAGCATATCGACCTCCCTCATTCGAGGCGACGCTACGCAGCCCGCGGCCGGTGTGTCGACGATTTTCGAAACCCCGGCGCCCCGGCGCCGGCCCGCCCCGCCGCCGAGAATCGGCTTGGGCAAGCCCCACTCCACCTGCCATCATCGCGCGATGTCTGCCATTGTCATCCGGCCCTACTCCGACCGTGACTGGCCGGCGATCGCGCGGATCCACGACGCCGCCCGGCTCGACGAGTTGCGCGGCTCCGCCGGCGTCGACGCGTTCCGCACGCTCGCGCAGACCGCGAACGCCGAAGGGCTCTTCGACGGCTGCGTGTGGGTGGCCGAGATCGACGCAAGCGTGGTCGGCTTCGTCGCACTCGGCGAGGACGAGATCACCTGGCTGTACGTCGATCCGCACCGCTACCGGCGAGGCGTCGGGAGAGCGCTGCTGCGGCATGCGCTGAGTGCCGCCGGCCGGCGGGTGGAGGTCACCGTGCTCGACGGCAACCCGGCCGCCCTCGCGCTGTACGAGAGTGAGGGCTTCACCGTGACGCAGACCCGAACCGGACGACTCGCCGGCAACGAGGCCTTCCCCGCCACCGGCCACGTCATGCATCACGAGACGACCGGCTCCGCACCTGCCTGACGCGACCCACGGGTCACTTCCGCCCGTCGGCGCCGCGCCGCGGGCGATCCCGGCCGGTCCGACGCCGGCCACCGTGATTGCTGATTCCCCGGTCCTGACGGTCGACCCGGCTTTATGCTCCGGCGAGCAGCTGGAAGGACGAGTGATGAGCCGTGATGAGCAGTTGACGTCGATGCGGGCGGTCGCGTTCGACGAGTTCGGCGGGCCCGAGGTGCTCACGGCCCGCACACTGCCGATTCCGCAGATCGCCGACGACGAGATCCTGCTCAAGGTATGGACCGCCGGAGTCGGGGTGTGGGACGTCATGGAACGCCAGGGCCAACTGGTGCCCGAGGGCGCCACCTTCCCCATCGTTCCCGGCTCCGACGCGGCCGGCTCGGTCACCGCCGTCGGCGCCACCGTCGACGACTTTTCGGTGGGCGACGTCGTCTACGCGTACGCTTTCTCCCGACCCAAGGGTGGCTGCTACGCCGAATACGCGGCGGTGAAGGCCGACTACGTGACGCGGGTGCCCGAGAACGTGCCGATCGAGCACGTGGGGGCGATGCCGACGGACGCGCTGACCGCCTTGGCCGGACTGGACGCACTCGACCTGCCGGCCGGGGCCACGGTGCTCGTCTTCGGTGCCAGCGGTGGTCAGGGACATCTGGCGGTTCAGCTGGCCAAGAGGCTCGGGCTGCGGGTCGTGGCGATCGCCTCCGGCGACGAAGGCGTCCGCCTGGTGTCCCGGCTCGGCGCCGATGTCGTCCTCGACGGGCACGACGCCGCCACGCCGACACGGGCGGGTGAGGCCGTACCCGGCGGTGTCGACGGGCTGTTGGCGATGGCCAATGGCCCGATGTTGGCGCGCCTGGGTGACCTGCTGAAGCCCGACGGCACGCTCGCCTACCCGCACGGGGTGCAGCCGGAGCCCACCGCACCGGCGGGGCGCGGCGCGCGTGCCTACGACGGCACCACCGGGCCCGACCAGCTGCGCCGGCTCAACCATCTGATCGAGTCGGGACCGTTCGAGATCCACGTCGCCGAGACCTTTCCCCTCGCCGAGGCGGCCCAGGCGCACCGCCGCCTGCAGGCGCCCTACCTGGGCAAGCTTCTCCTACGGGTCCACTGATCCGCACGGACCCGATTCGGCGCTCCGACGTCTTGACCGGTAGACATAGGGGCGGGGGCGCGGTCGGGATCGATTGCCGATCGCCGGTTGGCCCCGGAACGCCGACGGCGCTCGCTGACCGCTCTCGTGCGGTTGCCGGTCACCATGCCGCCTGGCCCATCCTGCCCGGCTCCGAGATGGATGATCCACCCGGGCCGGAATCATCCGAAACGGGTGATGTGGCCGGGTGGGCGTCGCTCTACGGTCAGGGATATGGCAGCTGCCGCGCGTCCGACACCCGCCGATCCCACACCCGGTGTACGTGCCTCGCAGGAGAGCGGTGACCAACGGGCCATGCCGCCCGAACTGGGACCGGACTCCATCGCCGTGCTCAGCGGGCCGACGTTCATGTACTCCGACTCGGTCGGGGACGTGCCGGCCGGCAGCATCGGCGGCCTGGTACACCTCGACACGCGGTTGCTCAGCGGGTGGCTGCTGACCGTCAACGGTGGGCGCCTCCTGGTGCTGCGTTCGCAGACGCTCCAGCACTACTCGGCGCAGTTCGTCCTGACTAACCCCGACCTGCCCGGTCTACCCACGGACAGCATCGGAGTGCGCCGCCTACGCTACATCGGCGACGGCTTCCGGGAGCGGATCGAGCTGGTCTCCTTCCGTACCGAGCCGGTCGGGATCGAGGTACGGCTGTCGGTGGAAGCCGACTTCGCCGACCTGTTCGAGGTCAAGTCCGGAGTGCGGGACCGTTCAGCCCGGATCGACCGCCGGCGCAACGCGAGCGGGGCGGCGTTGGCTTTCGCGTACGCCAACGGTGACTTCACCGCCGAGACGTCGGTGCTGACGTCGATCCCGCCCGACCGGGTCGAGGGCGACGACCTGATCTGGCAGCTCGACCTGGCGCCCCGTCAGCGCTGGCAGCTCGACCTCCACGTGCCCCTGCCGCCCGGTCTCGGCGTGGTCGAGCCGGTTCGCGGCGACATCGCCGAGGTGATTCACGGCCGGGTCGACGACCCGCTACGCCGGTGGGTGGACAACCGGGCGCTGGTACGCAGCGACAACCCGATGCTCGAGCGAGTGCTCGGCCGGTCCCGGGAGGATCTCGGGGCGCTGCGGTTGGACATGGAGATCAAGGGTCAGCAGGTCATGCTTCCCGGCGCCGGGCTGCCCTGGTTCCTCACCGTCTTCGGCCGCGACACGCTGATCACCGCCTACCAGACGCTGGTGGCCGGGCCGGCGCTCGCGCGCGGCGCGCTGCTGGCTCTCGCCCGGCTGCAGGGCACCCGTTGTGACGACTTCACCGACGAGGAGCCGGGCAAGATCCTGCACGAGTTCCGCAGCGGCGAGCTGACGCGGACCGGCGTGAAACCGTACAACCCCAACTACGGCACGGCGGACGCCACCCAGTTGTGGTTGATCCTGCTCTCCGAGTACTGGCGGTGGACCCGCGACGACGACACGGTGCGGCACCTGCGCGACAACGCGCTGGCCGCGCTGCGATGGATCGACTCGTACGGCGACCGGGACGGCGACGGATACGTCGAGTACGGCACCCGCTCCCCGGAGGGCTTGGGAAACCAGTGCTGGCGAGACTCACCGGACGGCGTGTGCTTCTCCGACGGCAAGATCCCGTTCCTGCCGATCGCCACGTGCGACCTGCAGGGCTACACGTACGACGCCAAGATGCGGTTGGCGGAGCTGGCGGACGGACCGCTGGACGATCCGACCCTCGCCGTGCGGCTACGCGCAGATGCCGCCGCACTGTTCGAACGGTTCAACCGCGACTTCTGGATCGAGGAACGCGGCGGCTACTACGCGGTGGGCCTCGACGGGGACAAGAACCGGATCAACTCGAAGACCTCGAACATGGGTCACCTGCTGTGGAGCGGCATCGTCCCGGCGGATCGGGCCGAACAGGTGGTGCGGCAGCTGATGTCGCCCGACATGTTCTCCGGTTGGGGCGTCCGCACCCTGTCCCGGGAGGAACGCCGCTACAACGCGCTGGGCTACCACCTGGGCACCGTCTGGCCGCACGACAACTCGATCGCCGCGCTCGGCATGGCCCGATACGGCTTCCGAAACGAGGTCAACCGGATCAGCCTTGCCATGTTCGAGGCGGCCGAGCAGTTCGGCCACCGGCTGCCGGAGGCACTCAGCGGCTACGCACGGGAACTGATGCTGTTCGCCGTGCCCTATCCCACCGCTTGCAGCCCACAGGCGTGGGCGAGCGGAGCGCCGCTGGCCCTGCTGCGGGCGATGCTCGATCTTCACCCGGTCGACGGCAGACTGACCCTCGATCCGGACATACCGGAGGAGTTCGGCCGGATGACCGCGGAGCGGGTCCGAGCCTTCGGCCACTGCTGGACGATCGAGGCGGTAGGACGCACTGGCTACGTCCGGTTGGAGGATGTCTAGACCGTCTGGTGAGCCCGCTGCCGATATGGACGTCGCGGGGGTATGGCCCGGCGAGCAGTCGACCTCACCCTCTTGACAGCGAGACCCGTCTATTCTTTGCTGTCCGGAACGAAGAATTCGGGCGCTGGATCTCCTCGGCGCCGGGACGGTGAGGAGTGGAATGGGAATGGATCTTCGACGCAGAGTGCGTGACGCGGTTCGTCGAGGCGGGGCGGTGGCCTCGGTAACCGTTCTGATGACCGTCGGCACCGTGCAGGTGACCACTGGTCCGGCTCAGGCGGCCGGCGTGCGAACGAGCGTGGTGAACGCCGCCAAGGCATACCTGGGCACGCCCTACAAGCTGGCGTACGGGTGGACGTGCGGGACCGCCAGGGTTGACTGCGAGTGCCTCAACCGCCACGCCATCTGGGACGGCACGAAGGCCGCCACCGGTCGGGGACTACAGCTGAACTACTGGCTGCAGGGGCAGATCAATCAGGGGCGGCGCACCAACAACCCCAGGCCCGGGGACCTGATCTTCTGGGACACGGACCCGCACGACGGGATCCGTTACGGAGGCGACCTGGACCACACCGGGGTGTACGTCGGCAACAACCGCGCCATCGACGCCAACGCCTACTACGGCTACGTCAAGTACGACACCATCACCCTCGGCGGCACCGAACCCGACCCGATCTTCGTGGACGTGCTGACGCCCAACGGCTACTGAGCGGACGTAGGGCCGGCCGGTGAGCACCGTAGACCACCGGCCGGCCCTCACCAGGGCCCAGCCGCTGCCCCACCGGCGGTCAGCCGGTGCCGGCGGTGTCGCAACGGCCGGCCGACCACCTCCGGACCACCACGAAGCCGTGGTCCCCGTCAACGCCACCCCGGTACCGCACGGCACAGCGGTGACAGCGTTGGTAGCGTGGGCAGGCGGCCCGGCAGCCCACCGTCACCGGAGAGACAGATGGCCCGCCCCAAGGATCAGGACCACCAGCGCGCCCACGTCACCGCGGCGGCTCGCCGCGCGATCGTCAAGCACGGCCTGGCCCGCGTGCGGATCCGGGACATCGCCGATGCGGCGGGCATGTCTCCCGGCACCGTCACCTACTACTACCGGCACCTCGACGACCTGTTCCAGCAGGTCTTCGAAGACGCCGCCGACCGGTTCCACCGCCAACGAGCGCACGCGGTGGAGCAACACATCGACCACGCCAGGAAGCTGGCGGCCGCGATCGACGCCGGCTTGCCTCATGGTGCCGACGACGAACTGTGCTGCCTGCTCTACGAGTTCTCCCCACGCGCGCGCCGCCGCCCCGACCACGCCGCCCTACGCCGCAGTCTCTACGACCGGCAGGCCCAACTGTACGAGGATCTCCTCGACGCCGGCAGCGACCAGGGCGCCTTCACTCTCGCTCTACCCGCTGCGGAAGCCGCCCGCAACCTCGTCGCACTGGAGGATGCCTATGGCTACCACATCATCGCCCGCACCTCCGTCACCTCCGAGCAGGCCCGCGCCTACCTGCTCAGATACGCCAGCCACACGACCGGCATCGACCTGACCAGCGTCACGGCGGCGAAGTACGACTCCCCCGCAACGGGAACGGTCACGTGACGCGCCACAGCGCCATCCCGCAGGTCGAGCGGAGCCCGGTTCGAGGTGGGACCAGCATCCCTCCGGCCAGAGGCGCTGCGTTCGTCGGTTCCCGAACACATGTACGGTGATCGCGACATCGTCCGCACCGCCGGCGCTCCTCAGCAGGTTCACCCGCCACTGCTCGGCCACGCCGGCCGGACGGGCGGTGTGGCACTGACATGGCCGCACAGAGCCGAGGAGCGAAGGCCATCCTCCAGAGCGAGGTCGTCGCATGACCTTCGAAGCTGTCATGGAGCAGCAGTCGCTGCGTCTCGCCGACCTGGCTCGACGGGTCGCGGAGGTGGACCAGTGGATCCAGGTGCTTCTGGACTGGATCGAGGCAGCCGCACAGGACCTGTCGCTGGCGACCGTCACCGACGACCGAGCGGTGTGACGCGGCGGTTCCGCACGTCACCGCCGCGCCGGCGGGCCTGCCTGCCGGTGTCAGCGGCTGCCCGAGGCGCGGACACGCTACTCGGGCGTCGGCAGCGTAGGGGTGACCTTGGGCTTGGAGAGCAGCTCGACGATGGCAGCCCGGGCCTGGGCGGCCGTCGGGTTCGCGCGCAGCGCCTGCGCCTGCCCGGTGAGCTGTTCGTACTTGCCGCGGCCGGCGCGGGCGCCGAGCACGTAGCCGACCGCCAGGCCGGCGGCGAACCTCGTGACCTTCATCGTGTTCCTCTCTGACCCTTGGCCGAAGATGGTGCTGCTCTCGCAGGCGCGAAGTCGTCTGCCGTTGCCGCACGTCGATGCGGCGACCCGGGTGCCCGGTCAGCCTGGCCAGTATCCGGTGACCCGGTGCACGGCGACGGCACCAGCCCGGTCGACGGTGGCCTTCACCGCCGCGAAGATGGCGCCCTGGATCGCGGCGGCGATGACGATCTCGCCCCACCCACGGTCTTGGTCGGTGGCGTGTGGTGCGTCCTGTTCGCCCTCGACGAGCTTCCACACCTGCTTGAACAACAGCCCCGACACCAGTCCGGCCCCGACGCCGAGCAGGAGGCCGACCGGTCGGTACGCGACCTTCGCCGCGACGTGACTCACGCCCGCCGCCGCCGGACCAGAAGGGCCACCAGCACCGCCAGCACCGCCGCCGCGCCGACCACCGCCAGCGGCACCGCCCCGGCTGCCCCCTCGATGCGACCTGCCGCCGTCGTGACCTTCTCCCGAGCCTGCGCGGCGGCGTCCTCGACGCCGGCCTTGGCGCGGGCCTTGACGTCGGTCCTCGCCGCCAGCGCCTCCACGGTGTCACCGAGAGCGGCGCGCGTCTGCGCGATCTCTGCCCGCAACTGCTGCGGGTCCGTCGGTGTGCTCTCACTCATGACGATCGTCCCTCCCGAACCGCGGTCTTCACCGCGTCCACGTCCGCCGCGACCCCGGAAACCGCCTCCTGCGGCACCAGCGGCGTCGCCGCGCGCAACCGCCGACGGCCGAGCAGCGCCAGCACCGCGGCCACGGCGAACACGAGCACCAGGACGACCAGGACCGCAAGCCACAGCGGCCAGACCAGGTCCAGCAGCACCACCGCGAGCGCCAGCAGCAGTCCCAACCCGTACAGGCTCAGGACCGCGGCGCCGCCGAACAGTCCGCCACCGGCTCCGGCCCGCCGGCCCTTCGCGACCATCTCCGCCCTGGCCAGCGCCAGCTCGTCACGCATCAGCGTGCTCACCTGCTCGGCGGCCCGGGTGACCAGTTCCGACGTCGACATCGTCTCCGGCGTACCGGAGGGCGACTCCTGTGCACGGGTGGTTGCGTCTGGCGACACCGGGGCCTCCTCGTCTGGCTGCTCCCGTGATGCCCCCAGCGGTCGCGGCGCAAACGCCAGGATAGCTGCCCCCGAGTGGGGACGAGCGCCGTCGTCGGCGGCGTCCCGCTGCGGCGAGGGTGGCCGCTCACCCGGTCGCGCCGCATGCGTCGTCGCCTCGTCGGAGCGGTCGCCGTCGGCTGCGGTCCGTGGAGGCAGGACGGGATCGTCGGCGGGCTGACCGGCCTGCAGTGCCCTGCCACGCTGCACCTCGGCGTTGATCTCGACACCGAACAGGACGGCGCCGTTGACGAGGTAGAGCCAGCCCAGGAACGCGATCACCCCGCCGAGCGTGCCGTAGGTCTTGTCGTAGGAGCCGAAGTTGGCCACGTACAAGCCGAAGCCGAAGGACACGATCGCCACCGCGAGCAGGGTGACGAAGCCGCCCACGGTCAGCCAGCGGAGCCGCGGCGGCTGCACGTTCGGCGCGAGCCACCCCAGCATCGCCAGCATCACCATGGCGATCAGCACCAGGGCCGGCCACTTGAGCACGGACCACAGAGTGCGGGCGGTCTCGCCGATGTCCAGGGCGTCGCCGACGGCTCGGGTGACCGGACCGCTCACGATGAGGATCACCACGACGACGGCCATGAGCAGCAACGACACCGCGGTGATGAGCAGTTGCAGCGGGCGCAACTTCCAGAAGGGCCGCCCCTCCCGCACCCCGTGGATCACGTTGGACGCCCGGGTGTAACCGCCGACGTAGCCCGACGCCGACCACAGCGCGCCCAGCAACCCGAAACTCAGCAGCGCCCCCGCGCCACCCTGGCTCGACACCACCTCCTGGATCAGGTCGCGCAACTGCTGGTCCACCACCGCCCCGGCCCCCAGGTCGCGGAGCAGGTCGACGATCGTGTCGACGGTGCGGTCACCCTCGGAGACCAGATTGACCAGGGCGACGACGACGATCGCGGACGGAAAGACCGCCAGCACCGCGTAGTAGGTCAGACCTGCCGCCAGGTCCGTACAACTGTTCTTCATGAACCCCTGCGCCGCGCGCCGGAACACTCCGCGCCACGCCGCCGCGCGCATCTGCCGCAGCCGCTGCGGCACCTGACCACTGCCGGCGGTCACGCTGTGGGCCGCTGATCCGTTCCTCGCCACTCTGCCCTCCTTCGCGCGGACAGGACGCGACATGCCCTCGCCGGTACCCCGCCGAGACGATCCGGTAACAGGAGCGGCCCGTTCGGACCGGATTGTCGGCCGGCGACGTCGTCGACCAGCCTAGACACTCCCCTGCTCGATGGCTGAGAAGCGGCGCTCACCTGATCCGGGTCAGGTGGCATGGACTGCTCGATCCACGCCGGGGTCGCCCGAACGTGCGGTGACGGCGCGGTCGGGACGCGGGCAGTGCCCGGTTCGCCGACGCCAGAATGATCGACTACGGTACGGATGCGGTGGAGCGGGGTAGGTGTTCGGTATGGACTCGGTGCGGATGCCCTTCGGAGGCAGCGCTGACAGCGCGCCGGTCCGCCAGGCTGCCCGGAAGATCCTTGCCGACTGGGACGCCGCGCATGTCGCCGACGACGCGCTCGCCGTCATCACGGAACTGATGCACAACGTCATCAGGCACACCGACGACGGTGGGAAGCTCGAGCTGACGCGTCAGGCGGACGCGATCCTCGTCGAGGTGTTCGACAACTCCACCCGGCAACCCCGACGTCTCGCGCCGGACCCGCATCGGATCGGCGGGCGGGGCCTGCTGATCGTGGAGGCCATGGCGCGCGAGTGGGGCGCGCACACCATCGACGACGGCCGGCCCGGCAAAGTGGTGTGGGCGGAGATCCCCCTCGACCGGCCCGCCTGATCTCCTCGGCCGGGCAGGGGTGCTACGCGCCCCCATGACGGAGTCAGCCCACCTGACCCTGGGTACTTTACCGGAGCAGGAACGACGCTCGTCAGGACCGGAGGTCGCTGTGCAGCCGTTCACCCCCTGGACGTGGCGCGAGAGCTTTCTCGACGCTGCCCGCGGCACCGAGGATCCGGACGCGGGCCGCTCGGCCGGCAGCCCGCACGCCGACATGGTGGGCTACTGGGTGGAGGCCACCGACGGACAGATCGGCTCGGTCGACCGGGCCAGCTACGACGTCGGCGACGCCCTGCTCGTCGTGGACACCGGTCCTTGGATCTTCGGTCGCAAAGTGCTTCTGCCCGCGGGCACCGTCGCCTACGCCGACCACGACGCACGCACCCTGTTCGTCGACCGCACCAAGGAGCAGATCAAGAACTCCCCTCGGTACGACGAGGCGGACTTCGACACCGCAGGGTTCCGTCAGCGTGTCGGGGACTACTACGCCTGCACGTACACCGCTTCACTGGACGATGGCGAGCACGATCGACCCTGACCACCACGGCGGGGTGCGGACAGCGAATCGGTGAGGGCTGACTCACGACGCGTAGACGTACCTCGCGCCTGTCACTTCGGCGCCGCTACCACGCAACGCGGCTGCCGGGGCTTCGACCAAGGATCATCCGCCGCGAAGGAGAGCCCCTGCCGCCCGAAGCGGCAGGGGACCTCTCTTCCTCGCGATCGAGCACGGGGATCGCTGCCACTCGAACCCGATCGGATCTACCTTCCTGATGCCCCGCCAGTCCCGTCGCCAATCATCGACCTCGACTGCGAGTCCGCGTCGGGCGTCTGACTCTCGCTTCGTTTCGTTCCCGGACCGGCCCTCGACCGGCGCTGGGGCGAACGTCGTCGGGCGGCGCGGCCACATCGACGCCGGCGGCGTATCCGACGGCGTGAGCGAAGGTGATAATGGCTGGGATCCACCGGACGAGCGGATCACGCATCGCGCTGACGTCAGCATCCATGTCGCAGCCGGGGAGAAGGGGATCTGCCGTGCTCAGTGACGCCGACCGGCCGGTGGCGCCGTCCACCGCCGCACCGTCGACGGTCGGGCGTCCGGCGTCATCGTCCGCAGCGGTAGATCTCGCGGTCCTGCTCATCGAGGATGATCCCGGCGATGCGCTGCTCACCCGGGAACTGCTGGCGGACAGCGGCCTGGGCACCCGGTTCGCGCAGGCCAGCAGCCTGACCGAGGCCGCCGCCACCACCTCGACGCCGGACTGTGTACTGCTTGACCTGCACCTGCCCGACAGCCGCGGGTTGGCGGCGCTCAGGCAGGTGCTGCACCGATGGCCGGACGCGGCCGTGGTGGTGCTCACCGGCCTGGCCGACGCCGCCACGGCCACGGCAGCCGTCGCCGCCGGCGCCCAGGACTACCTGATCAAGGGCCAGATCGACGGGACGCTTCTCGGGCGCACCGTCGAGTACGCCGTTCAGCGCCGCCGGGTGGTCGTCACGCAGCGGCAGTTGCGGGACAGCCGCATGCAGGCCAGCGAGAACCTCCGGCTGCAGCGGGGCCTGCTCCCGACACCGTTGATCACCGATCCCACGTTGGCGGTCACCAGCAGATACGTACCGGGGCGAGGACGATCGCTGCTCGGCGGTGACTTCTTCGACCTGGTGCAGGACAGGGACCACACGATCCACGCCGTCATCGGTGACGTCTGCGGCAACGGCCCGGACGAGGCCGCGATCGGCGTCGGCCTCCGCGTCGGATGGCGCACCCTGACCCTGGCCGGAGTGGACAAGACCTCCCGGATGCGGCTGCTGGAACAGGTGCTGGTGGCCGAACGACCACGCGAGGCGATGTTCGCCACCGCCTGCACCATCCGCGTCACCCCGGACCGCTCGACGGTGGTCGTCGTCAGCGCCGGCCATCCCGCACCCCTGGTGATCACACCCGACGGCGCCTACCCCGCGCCGATCCGTCACCACCTCGGGTTGGGCATGTTCCCCGGACGGGGCCGCTGGCAGGAGTCCATCGTCACCCTTCCGAAAGACGCGGGACTGCTGCTCTACACCGACGGAGCCTACGAAGGGTTCGCCGAGGACGGAACCCGGCTCGGCGAGCAACGATTCGTCGACCTCGCCGGCAGGTTGAGCGTCACCACCGATCCCGGCGACTTCCTCACCGCTCTCCTCACCGAGATCAGGCGCGGCGACGACGGCCGACACAACGACGACACCGCCCTGCTCCACCTGACCTGGCCTGGAAGCGACGGAGGATGAGGCCTGACCGTGTCGCCTGCTCCGCCGCGTCGGCCGCCGCCTGCGGCGAGGACAGGCACCGCGGCTGCTCACCTCAAGCCTCCTCCTGCCGGTCCCCCTCGTGCTCGCGCTGGGCTCAGTTCGACGGCACGTCTCTTCCGTACCTCCGATCGGGAACGGAATTGGGCGTCCGACGACGCGGTATCCAGCCCAGAAACCGTGCGTGCAGGTATCGGGTCGGTTCCGCGGGTAGGTCGGTCAGAGCCCGCGTGTAGCAGACGCCGAGGTACTGGAAGACGGCTCCGGGCGCACGGCGGTGCTCGTCCCTGAGGCGATCGCGACCGGCTCGGCACGGCCAGGGTTGGGCGCAGTCGCCGCAGTACCAGTCGGGCACGACCGGAAGGTGCCGCCGCTTCGCAGACATCGGCGCCGCGGTTCGGCGCAGGCGGCGCATCAGCCGCTCACCGACGAAGAAGTCGATCGTGAGTTCCCGTGGCGCGTCAGACTCCCGATGCGGCATGTTCACATCCGTGGTCCCTCCTGGAAGGGTGCGCCCCGCATCCGCGACGGTAACTTCTGCGAACGGGACGGACTGACGGAAAGCGCTGACCGGCGAACAGGCCGGGCCGGTGCCCCGGCCTGAGCATCGGGAGTGAACCGCAGGCCAGGAACCCAATCAGAATGTCACGGTACGCAATCTGCGGAAAACGACAGTGGGGCGGCTCGTCCGGCCGTATCCGCCGTGGCGATCAGTGCGCAGGGCACGGTACCGCACCGGAGCGCGGTCAACCCGGAGACATTCTGGATTCGTCACGATGGCAGGACGGTGCGGCGCCCGAGACCGTGTCCATGAGGTTCGGGCCCGACGGTGTTCCATCAGACTCGGACATCCCCGCGGGTGTTCGGTACGTTACGTCACGTGGTGTACGACGCGAGCGATCCGACCGCAGCTCCCCGGGCGCGTCAGCGGGACCACGTGAGTGACGCGTGGATGCTCGCGGAGGCTGAGACCGCTCGACGGCGGACCCCTGAACCGGGCGCGGTCCGGGTGCTCCTCTTACCGCGCCGGTCCGACGCGGTCGATCGGTCGCCGGCCGTGGTGTGGTTCGCGCCGGGGCGCCCGGCGATGACCGAGGCCCTGAACGGACACGTGTACGAGGCGCAGGTCGAGGCCGCGATCGTGCTCGGGCTCGCCCGGTGGGGGCACGCGGCGTCGCCACCGCCGGCACCCGGATGGTACGCGCGCCGGCACGCCATGGGCTTCGCGCTTCACGACCCGACGGGACTGCCCTTCGCCGGCGGCCTGATCGAGGTGCCGGTCGGCTGGACCACGACGGCTTTGGTCTCGGGCGTGATCGCGGCCTATGGTGTGCCGGCCGGGAGCCTGCCCCCGACGGGCGACGGCCGCAGGATCGCACAGCTCATGAGCGCAGCCCGCCGACTCGGCCTCATCGCCGCGGGTCGCGTGCCGCTGCGATGGTGAGCCGGCGTGGTGCGGCCCGCCCCGGAAGCGCGCCGGTGGCGCCCCACCACATTCTCCCCGCTCCGTCGTCCGTTTCGAGAGCTCAGGTAGCCGTCGTCCCGGCGTCGGCCGCCGCACGGACGATCCGGTTCGCCTCGGGCGATGGACAACCGGTCGCCCGAAGGACGTCGCTGGCGGCCGTCCGCAGGTCGGCGACGAGGCCGTCGCCGTACGTGCGCAGGCCGCCGCTCCGGGCCGCCGCGGCCAACTCGACCGCCTGTCGGGCCATGTCCCGGCTGTGCGCGTGGCCGCTTCCGCGGTGACTCTCCCGCCGTAGCTGGTCGATGGCATCGGCGAGGCGGGCGATCCCCCGGGGCAACGACCAGGGCATCAGCTCGCGATACTGCAGCGCGTTCGCTGCCCAGCGGGACATGCCACGCGCGTCAACGACCAGGCGCTCCAGGTGCTGGGCGATGTCCGCGTACCGGTGGAACTGCTGCCGGCGGCGCCAACGGACCGGTGCGAGCGTGACCACCTCGTCGGCGCCGGCCAGCGCCTCGTGCATCCGACCGAGGTCGTCGTCGAGGTTGCGGAGTTCCTCGAGCACCCGTACGGCGGCTTCGGCGTCCCGGTCGACCAGCGCGCGCGCAACCCGGTTCAGCTGACCGGACAACGAGTCGAAGATCGGCTTGGTGGCCTTGTCCAGGATGCGCAGCGGGTTGACCGGCAGCAGCAGGGTGACGACGGCGATGCCCACGACCGCACCGACGAGGGCGTCCAAGATCCGTGGGAGCTCGAGCCCGCGTTCCATCGGTGCGAGCGTGGCGATCAGCACCGCCGTGCCGCCGGCCTGACCGACGAGGGCGCTACCCCGGCCGGAGAGCAGCAGAGCCGCGGCGATCGCCAGAGCGACCATCACCCCGGTCTGCCACGGGCCCGACCCGAGCAGGAACCGCAACCCGTCGCCGATGGCGATCCCGAGCCCGACGCCGGCCAGCAACTCGACGGTACGCCGCGCGCGTTGCCCGATGGCCGTCGCGATGGTGCCGACGGCCGCGGACGGCGCGAACACGTGCGCCCCCGGGCCGAGCAGGTGGTCGGCGAGAACGGCGGCGGGGGCAGCCGCCAGACCGGCCTGGACCGAGATCACCAGGATGACCTCCGTCTGACGGAGGCGGACCCGGCCGGCGGCCTGACCGCGCCGCCGCGCGCTCACGACGTCCCGCTCACCGTGTTCGGCCGCCGCGCGCCACGCCGCGTCGGCGGCGCGCCCGTTCCGCCGGTCGTCAGCCACACGAGTCCTTACCCGTCATCAGGTGCCCGAATCCCGCTTCGGGGGCGTGCGGACCGCGCGGCGAGGTCCCGGTACTGCGCCCGCCGGAAGCTGGCCGAAAACGGCGCAGGCGCCGCCTCAACCGCGGGGGAACCGAGCGCTGGATGCCTCCGACCGACTCGTGGCACGCTCGCGATCGGGTACGCAGACGCGGAGAGCGGGACGTCCACGCCGCCCTTCCACAACAGAGACGAGAATTTTGTCATGACCGCCACGTATACCTGGGATGTCTTCTCCACCGTCGACGGCTACGGCTCCTACGACCGGACCGGCGACTGGGGCGGCTACTGGGGCAAGCAGGGCCCCGAGTTGCTCGAACACCGCGCTGCCCTCTTCGGCACCCCACAACGGATGGTCTACGGCGCCACCACCCTCCGCGAGGTCGCACAGATCATGACCTCGGGCCTCGACCCTCACTCCTCGGACGAGTGGAACGTCCGGCTGATGCGCATGCCCGCCACCGTGATCTCCTCCACGTTGCACGACACCCTCGGCTGGCCGGACGCGACCATCGTCAGCGGCGATGCCGTGAACATCGTCGCCCAGCTCAAGCAGACGTCGGACGTGCCGCTACGCTCGCAGGCCAGCCTGTCGCTTAACCGGGCGTTGATGGCCGCCGGACTGGTCGACCGATTCCAGGTGACCATCTTCCCCGTCATATCCGGACGGAGCGGAACCAGCCCCGTTCTGCACGGCGCGGACGACTTCGACCTGGAGTTGCTCGAGAGCCGGACCCTCGACGGCCACACCCAGGAGCTTGTCTACCGCCCCACCCTCCGATGATGCGGCGACCCATGGTGCCCGACTCGGCGCGCCCGAAGGTCCGATCGATCAGCCGGCGAGCTGCCGACGGCGCGGTGCCAGATCCCCGAGAAGCCGCTCGCGCCGGTCGTGCCAGGCCAGTGAGTCGGCGATGCCGGTGGCGAGGTCACGTCGCGCCCGCCAGCCCAGCAACTCACGGGCCCGGCGACCCCGGGCGTACGCGCCGGCGGCGTCGCCGGGCCGACGCGGCGCCTCCCGAACCAGGACCGGCCGGTCGACCACCGCGACCAGTTCCAGCACCGTGGTGCCGGTGCCGCTGCCCAGGTTCACAGCCACGTGCGGAGCGGCACCGACGGCGAAGATGTCATCGAAGCGTTCCAGTGCCCGCAGGTGTGCCGCAGCCAGGTCCCAGACGTGCACGTAGTCGCGAAGTCCTGAGCCGTCGCGGGTGGGCCAGTCGAACCCGTTGACCGCGAACGGCACACCGGCTCGGTGCGCGAGCATCAGCCGGCCCAGGGCGTGCGACGGCACGGAGGTCTGCAGCCCGGTACGCAGCGCCGGGTCCGCGCCGATGGGGTTGAAGTAGCACAGGGACAGCACCCGCAGCGGGCTGCTTGCCGCGATGTCGGCGAGCATCCGCTCCACCACCAGCTTGGTCTGCGCGTACGGGCTGCCGGCCGCCAGCGGCGACGTCTCGTCGACGCCGATGTCGGCGTCGGGGGCGTAGATCGCCGCGACGAGCTGAAGATCAACCGGTGTACGCCGTGCGCCAGCAGCCGGTCGACGAACTCCAGCGTCGCCGAGCTGGAACGCCCGTCCGCGGCAGATCTCCCGCCGCCCGATGACGAGGTTGTCCAGCACCACCGGCGTGTTTCCCGCATCGGTCAACGCCGAGGCGACCGTGCTACCGATGAACCCCACTCCGCCCGAGATCAGCACCCTCACCAGCAGACCTCCCCGGGTGACCGCCACCACGACCGGTGACGCCGCCATCTGCATCCTGGCCGCAGGCCACCGTTCCTTTCCGGCATCGACGGATCGGCGCATGGACGGTAAGTTCGACGGATGTGCATGGCTGGCGGGGCGTCGCGCGGGTACGCGGCGGCCCAGGTCGGACGACCCGGTCGAATCGGGAGGCAGCATGACGCAGCAGCACATCGGGGTCGCGGTGGTCGGACTGGGTGGCACCGTGGCGACCACGGCGATAGCCGGGTAACTGACGTGCCTCTGCTCCCGTACGCCTGCGGCCACTGGCAGCGCTGGTTCGCGCGCCCGCCGTCCTGTCCGGTCTGCACCGACATGCGCAACGCGCTGCCCTCCGACGGCCGGCGGTTCCTCAGCGCTGACGAGGTGGCGGTAGGGCAGGCCCGCTCGGCCGTCGTCGCGCCCGGGGTGACCGGCTACTGGAGCGAGCCGCGGCTCGGTCTCGGCAGCAGCGGCTGAGTGATCGAGACCGATGTCGGCCTGGTCGGCTGGGAGGCGGCCGGTCGGTATCCGGCCGCGGCCCTCGCCGACCTGCGCGCCTGCGGCGGCCTGGTGGCGCTCGGCGCCAGCCACGTGCACGGGTACGGCGCCCTGTGGCAGCTCCAGGACGAATTGGCCCCACCGTTGCTCGCCATCGGCATCCACGACCTGGCCTGGACCAAGGCGTTCCAGGTCACTTGCCGACCGACGACCGGCAGCTACTCGCGCCCGGGTTGACCATGTACCGCACCGGCGGCCACCTCCCCGGGCACAGCGTGCTGCACGACGAGCGGCGCGGGATCCTGTTCGGCGGCGACCTGATCAAGGTGGAGCTTGCCGGGTAAATGCCGGTGGGGCTGTCCTACCACGCCCAGATCCCGCTCTCGCAGGACGAGTCGCGTCAGGCGCGCGACCTGGTCGAGGAGTTGGACTTCGACGCGGTCGCCACCCCCTTCGAGTACGCGGCACCCGTCGCCCGCAAGCAGGTGCTCGCCCTGTTCGACCGGCACCTTCGCGGGCAGCCGCTGGCCGGCCCCATCCCGATCGAGGATCTGACAGTTCGGCTGCCTGCTGCTGGTCGCCGTACCGGTGCCGGTGAAGCCGTGGCTGTTCGTCGCCACGGCCGCCGCCGAACTCAGCGTGCCTCCGGCCGCCGAACGCGGACGGCCCACCCCGTGGAACCCCCGACACATCGCCGAGCGGTACGGCCTGTTCACCATCATTGTGCTCGGTGAGACGATCGCCGCCGCCTCGGTGGCGCTGCAGTCCGCCGTGGACGGCGCCGACCAGCTCGACCAACTGTTGCCGATCGCGGCCGGTGGCCTGTTGATCGTCTTCTCGTTCTGGTCGATCTACTTCGCCGTGCCCGGGCGCGACCGCCTGCTCGACCGCCGATCCGGCTTCAACTGGGGCTACGGCCACTACGTGGTCTTCGCCTCCGCCGCGGCGGTCGGCGCCGGCCTGGAGGCAGCCTTCGAGCACGCCGTCGGACGCGGCACGGCCGACGTGACCGCCGTCGCTGTCGCGGTGACCGCGCCCACCGCCATGTTCGTGCTCGCCGTCTGGCTCCTGCAGACCCGCCACTACAAACGAGGTCGGACAGAGCAGCTCATCGCACCGACCGCGGCCGCGCTCACCCTGGCGGCAAGCTTCACCGGCCCACTCGCCGTGCCCCTAGCCGGCCTCGTCACCGCCGCCGCGGTCGTCGCCAGTGTCAGCGTCGTATCACACCGTTCCCACCGACGCCGCCACCGCCACTGATCGCCGCCTGTCGTCCGACGTCACCGGTCGAGGAGCACGGTGAGCAACGCCCAGGCGGCCTGGCCGACGAGTCCCGTCGCCGCCACCATGACCGCATACCGCCCCGCCCGCAGCATCGTCGCCGGCCGGGAGGACTCGCGATGGGCGAGGATCGCGTATCCACCGGCAGCGGCGCAGGCCAGGGCGATCATCCACCCGGCGAACAGCAGACCCTCGGGCAACGGCAGCGCCACGGTGAACCTTCCGACGGCGGAGTGCTCACCGCCATTCAACGCCGCTCGTTCCCCGTGCGGGCCACCGCACGGTGAACACCGTCCGAACCGGTGGCGACGCGGCCGTCATCCCTGCCGGTCAAGCGTGCTCGCGTCGGTGGGGCAGGCTCGGTCATGTGCGGTCGACGACGAGGTCGGAGACTCCCGCGACCGCGTCGACGTCGTACCGGTCGGTCGCGGTGTCCCAACCGCTGGGCGTGAGCACCGTGCCGCCGGCCACTCCAGTTCGCTCGGCACCGTCCACGCTCATCCGGCCGGCACCGCCCGCCACCCGAACCCGCACCGGCGCGTCGCCGGCCAGGTGGACCAGCAGCCGACTCGCCCCACCGGTCATCGCCAGCCGCACCGTACGCTCGGCGGGCGGCAACGTGACCTCCGCGCGGCTCGTGCCGGCCGTCAGCTCGACCTCCTCGATCCGGCCGCCACGCAGGTCGAGCACCTCCTCCTGGGCGCCGCCGCCGAGCCGGACACGCCACCGCACGTCGTCGTGCAGCGCCACCTCGACCAATGCCGGACCCGCGCCGCCGGCGGCGGCAAGACCAGCCGTCACGGTGCCGTCGGACACCGACACCGCCGGCCGGACCTTCGCGCCGGTCGGCGTCGACACCCGGTACAGGTCGTCCCCGAGATCGGCGGTCCGCACGCGCACCGCGTCCGCGCCGTCGACCAGCACGAAGACGGCGGAACGCAGGTCACCCCGATCCGCCGCCACGGTGTGCCGATCCTCGCCACCGGGACTGCGGTCGGTCCACGCGTGGCCGTCGCCGCCGGCGCCCGGGCGGCCGGCGTCCCGTGGCTCGCCGGCCCGGCAGCCGCCAAGCAGCGCCGCCAGCAGGAGAAGCCCCACGACTCCTCCACCCGGCCCGCGTTCGATCATCCGCCGCACCATCCCAACCGTCTGCGTCACGCCCCGGTTCCTACCCCGTCGCAGCGTGGGCGACTCCCCCGGCGTGCGACGCCTCCCCGGAAGGTTCTCGCCGCCCCGATGCGTCACCGGACGGTAGGAGTGGGCTCCACCCGGACGGGGCACTGAGCCCCACGTGAGCACGTTCGCCGGACACGTGCCGTCGAGGAGAGGAAGAGGATGCGACGCCCCACCGTCATGCTGGCGACAGCCCTGGTCATCCTCGGGACAACCGGGCTGAGCGGCTGCACCGGGGAGGAGGCCGCCGCCCCGGCGGCACCCACGACGCCGGGCACCGCCACGACCACGGGCACGCCGAGCCCCGCCACGCCGACCGCCGGCGCCCCGGGCAGTGGCACCGGGCCGGGCTGTCCGGCGAACGAGGATCGGATCCCGCCGGGTTCCCGCAGCGTATCGACGGGCGACCTCGACCATGACGGCCGGCGGGACACGCTGTTCCTGGTCGATGACGGGGAGAACAGCATCGGGGTCCGGACCGCGACCGGCCTGACCACCTCCACCCGCTTCTCCGTCGCCGAACCCAGCGAACTGGAACCGCACGGCTTCCTCATCGCCGACGGCTCGTCGTTCATCCTTCTCGGCGGCTCGCGGCAGGCATACCTCTTCGCGTTCGTCGGATGCCGAGTGGTCGTGACGCGCAACGCCGAGGGCGAGCAGTACCGGTTCGACAACGGGTTCGCCCGGTCCGGCACCGGCGTCGGATGCCTACGCGGGAGCGACGGCCTGACACTGGTCGGCCTTCGAGCGGAGAGAACGACCGACGGCGACAGGTACCAGATCCGCCGCACCGTGATCGAACCGATGCAGCTCGGCCGGTCCGCCCGCAATGGGCCGACCAGCGTCAGCGAGACCGGCCTGACCCGCGAGGCCGCCTTCGACAAGGTTCGCACCGGCTATCCGTGCTGAGGCATGTGCTGCTGAGGCCGTAGCCGGTAATCGATGTCTCTCCCCGGCGGCCGGAGCGGGCCGTCGGCCCCCGGACAGGCGCGCATGAGCCTGCGGTGCAACGGTGTGCCGGTACACGACGACACCGAGGTCACCGGCCCGCGCGGCGGTGGCGCCGCCGAGACGGCAACCGGCGGGCGACTGCGGCTCCAGGATCACGGCGATCCCGGAGCAGACGTCCGGCAGCGCAGCAACTGGCGCGAACCGCTGACCTGAGGCCCGTCGGTCAAGGCGGAGCGGGCGGCCGCCCTCGCCGTCACCAGACCATGAACCCATCCATTTTGCTCGATAGATTTCATCGACGGCAAGGCCGGCTGCGACAAAAAGCGCCAGCCATGGAATCGACTCCGATAATTGTTACTAGCCAGTAGACGACGTGTTACGAAGTGGGCCCCATCCCCCTGGAGGTCCCGCATGACCCGTCGCCCCCTGGCGCTTCTCGGCAGTCTCGCCACCGGCCTGCTGCTCAGCCTCGGTCTCGCCGCCCCCGCCTCCGCCGCCGGCACGGACTACACCGCCCTCGGCGACTCCTACTCCTCCGGTGTCGGCACCAACAACTACGACAGCGGCAGCGGCTCGTGCCGGCGCAGCCCGCAGGCGTACCCGAGGTTGTGGGCCAACAGCCACGCACCGGCGAGCTTCCAGTTCGTCGCCTGCTCCGGCGCCACCACGCGCGAGGTGCTGAACAACCAGCTCGCCGCGCTGAACGCCGGCACCGATCTCGTCACGATCTCGATCGGCGGCAACGACGCCGGTTTCGCCGACGTCGTCACCACCTGCCGCCTCGGCTCGGACAGCGGATGCCTCACCGCCGTCAACAACGCCAAGTCCTACATCACCAACACGCTGCCCGGCCGCCTCGACGAAACCTACCGGGCGATCCGCAACCGCGCGCCCGGCGCGCGGGTTGTCGTGCTCGGCTACCCGCGCCTGTTCGAACTCGGCTCCTGCGGCTTCGGCAGCATCAATGCGTACAAGCGGGGCCTGCTCAACGGCGGCGCCGACACCATGTCCGGCGTCATCTCCGGCCGCGCGTCGGCGGCCGGCTTCACCTACGCCGACGTGCGGGGCCGCTTCGCCGGACACGGTGTGTGCGCCAGCAGCCCTTGGATCAACGGCACGACCTTGCCCGTCGTCGAGTCCTACCACCCCAGGGCCAGCGGCTACTCCGGTGGATACCTACCGGCGCTCACCGCCGTCACCGGCTGACCGAGCGCCTCGGGCCCGACCGACCGGTCGGGCCCGAGGCGCTCCGCGCCTCAGCGTCCGACCGGATCTGGAGGGTCATCGGCTACCGGATCCGGAATGCGTTCCCGCCGGAGTGTCGGGCCGGATCGCGCCCCTCCCTGCCCGTACTCACCCCGAAGTCGATCCCGGCTGGCGCGACGCGACCCAGGCCGGGTACAACCCCGCGTTGCCGCTTCGGTGCCGCCCGCAGGTGCCCCGGCACGGCCCGTGCCCAGCGACCAGGGATGGGCGCAGGCGGCGCGACAGCCGCCCATGACGGAGCCTCCTGAACCGGTCGACTCCGGACCGGCCCGTCACGCCCACCAGCGGCCGGGACCGATGGATCTATCGGACGACGAGTCAGCCACCACATCCGCCGAAGCTCGTCACACTTCGCCGGGCGAACGCAGGTAGGACACCGGCAGGCAAGCCCGCACGATTCGGTAGCCCAGCGGGGGCAGCAGGATACGTGGGGCCGCAACCACGCAGAGCGCCATGCCACCGGCTCCGACCGTCGCGTCGCAACGGTCACTGGCCCAGGCGTCGTGGGTGTCGACTCACGGTTCGGGTAGGCGGGACATGACCCGCCGCTGGAAGCGGATCTGCGCCACGAAGGCGAGAACAGCGATCACGACGCCGGCACTGATGCCCGTCACGAATGCGGTTCTGGCCAGAGCCAGCAGCAGCGCCACGGCAGCGCCGGCGAGCAGGGAATTGATCGCTGCCACCATGGCGGCAGCGGTGTAGAGCATCGCGAACCGGCTCGGCGGCACCCCGGTCGCCGCCCAAGCCACTCGTGCGTTGCCGCCCGGGGCGACGGCGTCGGCGAAGAACTGGCCGTCCGGCTCGAACTGCTCGTGGTAGTACGCGCGGATGCGACGGATCCGCTGGAGGTCCACCGCGTTCTCCACGGTGGTCTGGGTGAGGCGTACGAAGGTCAGCCACCCCACGACCAACAGCGTGGGCATCACGGCGGCCAGGTACGCCGCGGTGACCGTACCCTTGCCGGCGACGAAGCCGAGCCCGATCAGCCCAGCCGACAGCGTCGACAGGAACACGGTGGCGCGACCCACCGACTCCGCGACCGTTGCCGAACGCGATGTCTGCAGCACGAAGTGCTCGGTCGTCAACGCCGTTACCAGAACCTGCGCTCGCTCCTGCTCCGTCACCAGCTCCCCCGTCCTCGCACGACCGCCGGGTGCGACGTGTACCCGGATCGAGGCCCACCACACGACGACAGCCTCCCGGCGGCGGCACCACACCGGACGTCAGGAATTTTCCCGTACGTCTCCGAGCTGCCATACGGCGAATGCTGGTGGTACCTGCGGCCAGCCCCGCCGACCTCACGCGCGGCGTCCACGTCGCGGTGGTGGATGCTGGCGAACGGAAGCCCCGGCCGCTTGTCCACCTGTTTGGCCGCCTCCTGCGCGACGACCCGGATCTGTCAGCGCAACCGCTGAGTGAACTCACGATCGGGCGCCGAAGCCCGTCGACCTCCGGCCCAGAGGTGTCGACACCGCACTGAACGTCGTGCACATTCGGCACCCCAGCCACGCTTCGGGCCCGGCGACGTTGATCGTCGCCGGTCCCGGAGCGTGGCGTGGAAGCACCTGGATCCCCGGGTCGCACCTGCCCAAACCTCGACCTTCGGCCCGTCTGGACTGGTCGCCGGGCTGCGCGCCGGCGTGGGGCTGGCCCGCCAGCCGACGGACCCGCGCCGCCTTCGCGTCACGTCGTGCAGGAGGCCAAGGCGGGGTTCGGATCGGAATGCGGGCAGGCTGCCAGTGCCTGCTGGAGCCGGGCCAGAAGCGCGCCGGCCGCCCGCACCTGGGCCAGATCAGAGGGGTCGAGGAGTTCGCCCGCGATCACCCGCTGCAAGCTCATCGAGGCGTGACCGGCCTCGACCTGAAGGCGCCCGTCCCGCGCCGGAACGGGCGCCGAAACCGGCAGACCCCGTCCGTCCAGCCAACTCGTAATAGGCGCGATCTTCGCGAGCCTCGGGAAACGGTCGCGCACCACCGACCATTCGCAATCAGCCGGCCCACGGGTGTGTCAACCCACGCGAGCGCGTTGCCGCTGCTCATCACGATCCGCTCACAGGAGTCGACCCGAACACCCCAGTGCTCGTCGAGCATGTCGGCGACCCACCGGCCAGCCGACTCACCGCCGCTGAAGCCGAACCTTCCACCCAGCGTGGCGGCGGGGTCGTACGCCTCCCACAACATCTCCAGCACCGGAGAATGCGACTCGCCCCATGCGCGGTATCCCACCACACTCTGCCGAGGTGTCACCCAGGTGGCGGCTCATCCCCTACCACCACTCGGCAGCCGCGCTCGCTCCCGAACGGTACGGGCGCGGGCGAGCGCCGTGATCGTCGCCGTCGACGACAGACCCATCCGTCAGGCAGCCGCCTCCGAATGCAGTTCATGGCCTTCGATTACGGTCCGTACACCCGTGGGACTGCCCGCCGCGGCGACGGCGTGGACTACGACGTCTTCCGACGCCAGCCTCTCTCGCCCGGGGGGCTACGCTGCCTGCGCCATCTGTGTGACCTCTGCCATCCGCACGACCTGCTGGTCGCCCCGGCGCACACCGAACCCACCGACACAGCCATCCTGACCAGATGGATCTATGAGAAGGACTGGCATCGGGAGGTGCTGGCCAAGGTACTCACCGCACACAACGTCCCGACCGGCACGCCGCCTGTGACAGCGGCGCCGTGCAGGATCGGTCGACGTGGTCGCCGGGGGCCGGCCCGGTGGGCTCTACGCCATGGCGTCAGCGGTGACGACGCCACCGCCATCCGGATGACGTGGGGCGCGATCAACGAGTGGATGACCCACAGCTGCTATCACCGGCTCGTCCTACGGGAGGAGCACCCCGTCCTGACCGACGTCCTGCACCGGGTGACGAGTCTGGAGATGCGACATGCCGCCTACTACGCAGGCCAGGCCCACGACCGGCTGGCCCACTCGGCGCGCGTCCGTCGCCTGACCCGCTTCGCGCTGCGCCACTTCTGGGCACCGGCCGACGCGGCGAGGATGCCTCGGGTCGAGACCTCACACCTGATGCGGTACCTGCTCGCCGACGAGGCCGGTTGGCAGGAGATCCGGCAGCTCGACGATCGGATCGAGAGGCTGCCCGGGCTCGCCGGTCTGGGATTGGTGCGTCGGGCGCTCCGGCGATACGGAGTGGTCGATCCGTCGACCCGACGAGCATGACCGGCGGTGTCAGCGCGCGTCGTCGTGAAGGTCGGAGACCGACAGGTCACGGGTGAGGGTCGGAGACGCGGGCTCGACCTCACGTACCGCCGGAGGGACCTTCGCTCCGGACGCTCCGCCTGCGCCCGGGACGGGGTCATCACGGCGCGACGCGACCGCTACCCGCGACGAGTCGCCGCGCTCCCGACGGCGGCCACGAGCATGACGACGCCTGCTTCCGCCGCGACTCTGACGCTGCGCGGCCTGCCCATGGCCAGCGCGGTGGTCAGCAGCCCCCAGCCGGATGCCGCGGCGAGCGGCAGTGCACCCCGCCGGCTCCGGACGACTCCGGCGGCCAGCGCGCCGGCGGCGGCGAACAGGCCGGCTGCGGATGCCGCCACCGTGCGCGGGGCGGTCCTGCTCCCACCGGAGGCGACCCCGGCCGCCGCGAGGTTGACCACGCCGGCCAGAGCTGTCCAGCCCAGGAGCAGGCCGGTGCTGGCCGGCGAGACGGCCGTCCACGCCGTCGTGGGGGTGGCGCGCTGCAGGCGGACGTGAGCCGCGGCGGCGAAGCCGACGGCCACGGACAGCAGGAACGGCGTCGCGGCGAACCGATCACTCTGCGCGGCGAGCGACCAGGCGGTGTTCGCCGCGTAGGCACCGGCCCGGGGCCATCCGCTGAGGCGGCTGACGGGATGGCTTCGACCTTCGGGCAGGCACCGACCTACGGTCGACAGGGCGCACCCGGCGAAGACCGGCGCCCAGACGACGAAGGCGTAGCCGGGTGGGGTGATCACCGTGTCGAAGCGGCGGGTCTGTTCGCCCTTGCCGAGCAACGGGCCGAGAACAGGTACGGCGATGAACGCCGCACAGGCGCCACCGAGGGCCAGTGATCGCACCCGATCGTCCACGTCTCCTCCGATCGATCGGCATGTCCGGGCGCTCGCCCTGGCGTCGACGTTACCGAAGCAGCAGACGGCACGGTGCCACCGCGACAGGCGGGTGGCCCGGTCGCCGGTCGAGAAATGTGCGATCCGGCACCAGTCCGGCGGGCGGTGGGCGACGAATCCCTCCCGACAGCAACGACACCAGCGCCGTGACCAGGCGGAGACGGAGACCTGTTGTGAGACTTTCCCGAGCCCTGCTCGCCCTGCCCGTGGCCGCGCTGGCCCTCTCGGTTCCGGGCGTCGCGCACGCCGGCGAGAGCGTGCAGGTCCGGTTGCAGGATCTCAACGAGACCGGCGCGACCGGGACCGCGACGTTGACCGTGACGGACGGAGGCGACCTGCAAGTCATGATCCGGTCGACAGGCATGACGCCGAACTCGCCGCACGCCCAGCACGTGCACGGCGCGGTCAACGGCATGGACTTCCACTGTCCGGACAAGTCCGCCGACGCCGACGGCAACGGCTACGTCAGCACCGAGGAGGGCCTGAAGATGTACGGGGACATCTTCATCTCGCTGACCACCACCGGGGACACCACCAGGGCCAGCGGCCTGGCGGTGGACCGGATGCCGAAGGCCGACGCGCGGGGCAACCTCAGCTACGAGCGCACCATCCCCGCCGCCGAGCTGCCCGCCGGCACCATCGAACACCTGAAGGACCTGCATCTCGTGCAGCACGGCATCGACGCCAACAAGAACGGCGCGTACGACATGGAGGCGCTCGGGGAGTCGACGTTCGCGAAGTCCGTCGGCGTCAACGGCATCCCCGCCGAGGCCACCGATCCCGCGACGTGCGGCATGGTCAGCGGCGCGGCGGCCGGCTCCGTACCCGCAGGGGGTGTCGCCACCGGCGACGGCAGTACCTCCGGCGACACGCCGGTCATGTGGTCGGTGGGTGCTCTCGCGCTGCTCGGCGCCGCCGGTGCGGTGGTCGCCCGCCGCCGGCTCGCCGGCGGGCGCTGAACCGGAGGCGGTGGTGATGGACACCGGCGACGCGCGAGTGCCGGCCGGCCGCCGTCGGGAGCGCGCCACGCTCCTGGCGGTGGCCGGCATCCTCACCCTGACGGCGGCCGTGACGATCGGGTTCGCCGTCGCCCAACCGGGCGGAGAACCGCCCCGACCTGACGTCTCGGCTGCGGCGCCGGCCGCGGATCCGGCGGCCGGCCCGGCAATTAGGCCGGGCGAGTTGACGTCGGGCCCGCTCATGTCCTCGTCGCCGCCAACGCGGGTGTCGATTCCGTCGCTGCGGGCCACCGCGGCAGTCGTCGCCCTCGGCCTGCAGGCGGACGGGGCGATGCAGGTCCCGGACAGCGCCGCCGACGTCGGGTGGTTCACCAGGGCGCCGACGCCCGGAGCGCTCGGCCCGGCCGTGCTGGCCGGCCACGTCGACTGGAAGGGCCACCGCGGAACGTTCTTCGGTCTGGGCAGGCTGGCCGTCGGTGCCGGGATCACGGTCGACCGGCAGGACGGCAGCAGCGCGATGTTCACCGTGACCAGGGTGGCGCAGTATCCCAAGGACCGCTTCCCCACCAACGAGGTGTACGGGGCCGTCGACCACGCGGCACTGCGCCTGATCACCTGCGGCGGCGAGTTCGACGACAACACGCAGCACTACCGCGACAATGTCATCGTCTACGCGCGCCTCGCCCATGCCCATCCCGCCTAGCACGTCGGGTACGCGTAGGCGGCACACCCATCGTCCCGTATGCGGAAGGACCTGCCGAGAATGAGCGGTGACCCGGAACAGGCGCGGCGGCTCCGGCCGATACCGCCCGACACCGCGACGCCGCCGACCGCCGAGGAGTTGCTGGCGCGCGTGGCGCGTGGCGACGAGACGGCGTTCGCGTCGCTGTACGACGTCGTGGTGGGCCGGGTCCTCGGGCTGACTCGCCGCGTCGTTCGCGACGCGGCGCAGGCGGAGGAGGTGACGCAGGAGGTCATGGTGGAGGTGTGGCGCACCGCCGGCCGCTTCGACGCCGGTCGTGGCTCGGCCCTGGCCTGGATTCTGACCATGGCGCACCGCCGGGTCGTGGACCGGGTGCGCTCGGAACAGGCGCACACCAGACGGACGTCACAGGTCGCCGCGGCCGAAGCGCACGTTCCCTACGACGAGGTGGTCGAGGACGTCACCGCGCGGCTGGAGCGGGAACAGGTCCGCCGGTGTCTGGGCCGGCTGACACCGGTCCAGCGGGAAGCGGTGACCCTCGCCTACTACGGCGGCCACACCTACCGCGAGGTCGCCGAGAAGCTCCGGACACCGCTGCCGACAGTGAAGACGAGGATGCGCGACGGCCTGATCCGGATGCGCGACTGCCTCGGCATCGAGATCGAGGGGCGGGCATGAGCGGCGACATCCACACCCTCGCCGGTGCGTACGCTCTCGACGCGGTCGACGACGTCGAGCGGGCGGCGTTCGAGCGGCACGTGGCCGAGTGCGAGCCGTGCCGCACCGAGGTGGCCGAGCTTCGGCAGACGGTGGCGCGGCTCGCCGACGAGACCGTCGTGGCTCCACCGCCCGGGCTGCGGGAGCGGACCCTGGCCCAGGTGGCGCGCACCCCGCAGCTGAGGGGCCGCGCCGCGGGCGCCGGACGGCGCGCAGGAAGGTGGCGACAGCTCACCGTGGCCGCAGCCGCAGCCGTTCTGGTGGCCGGCGGTGCGAGCGCGGTCACCTGGACCGTGAGCAGCGGACGGATCAGCGACGAGCGGGCGAGCGCCGACGAGGCCCGGCGCATCGCCGCCATCCTGGAGGCCCCCGACGCCCGGGTGTTCGAGCGGTCGCTGCAGCCCGGCGGCGCGGCCACCGTGGTGGTCTCGCGCGAGCGCGACCGCGGTGTGGTGCTGCTGCGCGACCTGCCCGAGCCCGGCCGCGGACGGATCTACGAGCTGTGGCTCATCCGCGGCGGCGAGCCCCGCAAGGTGGGGCAACTCGGCGAGGAAGCGAGGGCGGCGACCACTGTCGTCGGTCCGGTCGCCGGTGCGGGCACGTTCGGCGTGTCCAACGAGCCCCGGGGCGGCTCCGCCGCTCCCACGCGGATCGTCGGCACCGTCGAACTGAGCTGAGCCCGGGCGCGCCGGGCCGCAGCCGCGGCCCGCAGATTCTCATCGCCCGTTCCCATCCGGGCCGGGAGCCGCTTCGAATCACCAGCATGGATGACGAGTTGCTCGCCGGCCGGTACCGCCGGCTCACGCCGATCGGGGACCCGGCGACCCCGAGGCGCGTCTGGTTGGCACGCGACGAGCTACTCGACCGGCACGTCGCACTCAACCAGATCGC
The DNA here is from genome assembly GCF_019038635.1 of Micromonospora sp. WMMB482. Classification (NCBI taxonomy): domain Bacteria; kingdom Bacillati; phylum Actinomycetota; class Actinomycetes; order Micromonosporales; family Micromonosporaceae; genus Micromonospora; species Micromonospora sp. WMMB482. The sequence goes on from NZ_JAHOPD010000020.1 coordinate 6,843,496, forward strand.
CCTACCGGGTTGGGTGAGCAACGCGGAACGGTCGCGCCTGCGGGACACGACGCTCGGGGAGGTACGCGCCCTGGCGAGTCTGGACCATCCGGGCGTGACCGGGATGTGGGACGCGCTCAGCACCGACGGGTACCTCTGGCTCGTCATGGAGCACGTACCCTCCCGCACCCTGTCCGAGGTGGTCGCCACCGACGGCCCGCTGGCTCCGGCCGAGGTCGCCAGGGTGGGCCTGCACCTGCTCGCCGCCCTCGACGCCGCCCACGCGGTGGGGGTGCTGCACCGGGAGGTCCGTCCGCGAAACGTGCTCCTCGCCGACGACGGGCGGGTGGTACTCGGCGGATTCGGCCTGTCGATCCTCGACAGCCGCGTCCCGGCGGCCGTCACCGCGGCGACCCTGTCGAGGCTCCAGTACGTCGCGCCGGAGCACACCCGGGACGGCAGGTCCACCCCGGCGACCGACCTGTGGGCCCTCGGCGCAACCCTCTACCTGGCCGCCGAGGGCCGGCTGCCGTGGACCCGGCCCACCACCCTCGCCACGCTCGCCGCCCTGGCCACCGAGGCACCGGACCGGATGACCGCGCTGCCGCTCGAGCCCGCGATCACCGGTCTCCTGCTGCGCAATCCCCGTCAGCGCCTGTCCACCCGGGAAGCCCGCGACCGGCTTGAGCAGGTAACGGCGGCCACCTCGCCCGTCGACCCCGTGCCCACACCCCGAGCAGGCCGCGGGCAGCCCCGGGCCGGCGGTCGGCCCCGGTGGCGTCCAGCCGCCGCGGCGACCGACCCGATCTCACCGGACGCGGTCACCACCACGCCCATCGCGGTCACCGCGTCGACCACCCGCGACCGGAAGACCGGCTGGGCGTTCGCCGGCGCCGTGCTGGGCCTGATCGGAGTCGGTGCCGTCGCCGTCACGGCAGCCGGCGCGGTGACGGGCGGCTTGCGCGGCCAGGACGGCGCACCGGCGGCCGGACGGGACGACACGACGGCCGGCGCGATGCCGGCGACCCCACCGGCCCGCCCCGTCCACCTGTGCCTGAACGACGCCGCCGGCGAGGCCGAACCGCTGCGGGAACCCACCGAACCGCTGCCGCACGCCCCGCCGAAGGGGTGGTCGTGGCACCAGGACCCGGCAGGCTTCCTGATCGCGGTGCCCGACCGCTGGACCCGGCACACCGAGGGCACGACGATCTGCTTCCGCGATCCCGCTCGGCCAGACGCCGTCGCCGTCGACCTCAGCGTCAGAGCCTCCACCATGCCATCGAAGCGATGGGAGGCCGCCGAGCGCGACCTGCTCAGGACCGGAGCGCTGTCCGGATATCAGAAAATCAGCATCGGGCCGATCATCCGCCCGGGTGGCGCCGCCGAGTGGGAGTACACCTGCGACCAGCCCGACGGGGAGCGGTTGCACACCCGCCGGCTGCTGATCAACGACGGCCGAGCCCGCGCCTACAGCCTGTCCTGGATCACCCAGGACAGCCGGTGGACCCAGACCCGCCCGCTCCAACAGACGGCCCTCCGAAATTTTCGCCTGGTCTGAGGCGGCCGAGTGACGGTTCATGGAACGGTGTCGGGATCGACCCGACATCACGGGCAGACTCGGCGTCGTGCGCCCAGATCAGGACTGGGTCAGTACCGGTCGCGGAGGATCCTCTTCATCTGCGTGATCTCCTCCTCCTGGGACGTGACGATCTGGTCACAGAGCCGGACGATCTCCGGGTCGGTGATGTTCGACTCCGCACAGACCAGGACCGCCCGGGAGTGGTGGGGAATCATCGACTTGAGGAAGCCCTCGTTGCCCACGAACGGCTCGGTGCGTACGGCCGCGAACCCGCCGACGAACAGGGCGCCCAACACGGCGTACAGCACGATGTTGAGGCGCCGGTCGGTGAACATCTGGTGCATGACGCCCATCATGATCAGACCCATGACGGCCACCATGAGCACCGCCATGTAGAAGTTGCTCGGGTTCAGGTAGAAGTCCGACCATCGGCGGATCTGCGACAGCGTGAGGACGAACATGACCGCGAGGCTGATCAGCAGCACCAGGCCGAACCGGATGTAGTTCCTCGTCATCTTTCCTCCGTCGGTACTCGACGGCCCGTCATGCACGGGCGTCTTGTCTCCATCGGTGACACTTTCTGTGGAGGCGCGAGCTGAGGCGAGGCGCACGCCGCTGACCGTGCTCCGCCACCCTGACCGGCGCGGTGGCCGGACGGGTCCGGCCGCCGCGCGGTACTGGTCAGATCCGGCTCAGCAGGATCCTCATCGTGTCGATCTCGGTCTGCTGGGTGGTGCTGATCCGCCCGGCGAGCGCCTTGGCGTCTGCGTTGGTCCCGTGCGCGGCCTCGTCCCGCGCCATCGCGATCGCCCCTTCGTGGTGGGCGATCATCATCGACAGGATCTGCCTGTCGAATCCGTCCGGCTGCCGCCGGGCCGCCGTGGTCCATCCCCGGCATGCCGCTCCGCGTGGCGGTGGTGCCGCCCGGCGGCATCGGCGTGCCCCACTTGGTCAACCAGCGGCTCATCGCGGCGATCTCGGGTGCCCGGGCGTCCTTGGTCTGGATGGCGAGCTGCTTGACCTGAGGGTCGGCAGCCCTGGTGGCGGCCAGGTCCACCATGGCCACTGCCTGCTGGTGGTGCGGGATCATCATCCGCGCGAACATCACGTCCGCCGCGTTCTGTGCCCCAGCCCACGTGCTGTCGACCGAGGTGGTGGTGGGCGAGCGGTGGCCGTCGCCGGCCGCGCGGTGGTCGTCGATGCTGTCGCAGGCGACCAACGCAGCGCCGGCGGTGAGGCGCACGCCGGCCACGAGGGCACAGCGCCGAAAGGTACGGGACATGACAGACCAAGCCTTTCCAAGTCGGTGAACGTGCGCAGAGCGACTCGGGCGGGCAGCCGTGGTGCCCGCCCGCAGAGACGCTCCTATGTGCGCAGCACCGACACCGCGGCGGCGCGTTGCCCCATCCCGGGCGAGGGGGGCGGGACACGGAACCCGCCGAGGACGGCTGGCATCGGTCGTCGCCGGGCGCGACGCTCGCCCGTCGCAACAGCAGGGCTGCGGTCAGCGCCAGCGCCACCCCGAACGAGCCGGCGTAGCCGGCGTCCTCCGCCGCCAGTCCGAATCGGTGCGCGTCCGCCAGGGCCTCGGCGTGGCTGCCGCCGGCCCGGTGCCCGGCGAGCAGGAACAGATGTGCCTGGACCTGCCCGCCGGGCGATCCGACAGCGTGGTGGTCAGCAGTCACGCAGCTCTGGTGACTGGGTTGAGAAGCTGCCTCGGGTCGAGACGAACCTGCGGTAGACGTCGGTGTCGACGGCGCTCAACCGGAACGCGGCCACCCGGTGACAGTTCTGAAATGCCAGCTTCACCCCGAAATGGCGCTCCAGACCTGAGCGGATCGCATCGCTGGCCAACGCCGCAAGAGCTGGCCCGCTCCGCCTCGGTCGGCGGCGGCACGACGTTGTCGGCGAAGTCACCGGTGGAGGACTGTAGATCGCGACCACCCGGGTGACGGTGGCCCAGGCGTACGGGGAGGGAGTCGCGGACACAGGCGACGAAGGCGTCGTCGTCCACGGGCCCGCCTCGGCGGCTTCGAGCAGGGCAGGTGGGACGGTGAGAGACATGATCCTCCTAGGAACCTGAAACGACCATCGCTACCATTAGGGTTACGGAAGGAGCACACCACGTAGTCGTACGGCTCGTCAACAGTCCTCACTGGACCCCGCTCGGCGCGGGCCGCTCCGGGCGGCAGCGACGGCGGCCGGACGCTGTCTCGCCAGCGGTGACAGGCGATCCGATTCAGGTCGCAGGGGTGCGGGTATCCGGGGGGCCGCTCCCGATGACAATCGAAGCGGAACTCATTATCGTGAAGCCGTCCGCGAGGTAGGGGGTACCTCAGGTGAGGCGGGACCGGCCGGCGCGGCGCCCACCTGCGGACGCACGTCGGCCGGCCCGTGCCAGAGGCGACGAGGGTCGGGGCGCCGGGTGGATCGCCAGTGCAAACCATAGTCAAAAGCGTTAGTGTCGCGCGGGCTGTCTGCCGGCGCCTGGTACCTCCGGCGAGGGGATCCCGCCGACGGACCGGCGCGGCAGCATGTCGTCCCCTGCCCGGGGCCAGCAGGAGAAACCGCGGCCGGCGCGGAACGGAGCGGCGATCGATCGAGGCGGCGAACTGTCGCACAGGCGGGTGCAGATCGTCACGGTTTGTCGTATTTCCGGTCGAACCATCGGGGTACGGCCTGAAGAACCCGATCGCGATGTGAGGAGACCCGCCATGACCCACCCGTGGTTCTTTCCGGAAGGGCTGCCGCCGCTGTTTCACGAGGGCCCGGTCACTGACGACATTCGGTTGGCGTGCCACGTCGTCGAGCAGATGAGTCGTGACCCGCTGCTGCGCCACGAGCGCATCTGTGTCGAGGCGCAGAACCGGGTCGTCATCCTGGAGGGCCGGGTCGGCTCGGCCGAGGCGCTGGCCCGTGCACGCGCACTCGCGTGGGCCGTCTCCGGGGTGCACGATGTCAACGTCAGGGTGTACGTGGCGTGACGCCGGCAGGCGAGGACGACAGGAGAAACAGGTCATGGCAGTCGATCCCATCGGTGAGGACCTGAAGGCGTTTCTCGCCACCGACCCCGACGGTCCGGTGGTCATGCTCAACCTGCTGCGTTTTGCCGAAGGGGGACGGGAGTCCTACGCGCGGTACGGCGCGCCCTACGGGAGACGTTCCTGCCTCGCTACGGCGGCAAGGTGCTCTACGCCGGTGAAGGTGGACCGGCCCTGGTGGCGGAGGAGGGGCAGCAGTGGGACGCGGTGCTGCTGGTGCGCTATCCGAGCCGGACGGCGTTCAGCCGGATGGTCGCCGACCCGGAGTATCAGGAGGTGAGCCGGTGGCGGACCCTGGCACTGGAGGAGGCCGTTCTGCAACCCACGTTCCCGTGGGCCGGGAAGTGAGCCGCAGCGGCCGCGGCGAGGGAGGGAACGCCCGCGGGTGGACACGCGCCGGGCGCTGGCAGCACTCTCGGCAGCGACGATGCTCGTCGCCGGCTGCGCCCGTCAGCCGCGTGACCCCCAGCCGTCCCCGGAGCCGACCTCCACCGTCCGGCTGGGCACTGTCGCGCGCGCCGAGGCGGGCTCGCGTCTGACCGTGACCGCCACTGTCGACCGCGTCATCACCGGCACCGCCTTCGTGGTGCGCGACGTCGACTTCACCGACGGGACGCTGCTGGTGCTGTCCGCCGGTCCGGACATCCCGGAACCGCCGCAGTTGGTGACCGTGGTCGGCACGGTCGTCGACTTCTCGTACCGTGACCTGTCCGGCCGCTATGAGCTCGGGCCCTCCGGCCCCTATCGGGATTTCGAGGGCGGCCGGGCGCTCGTCGCCGGGGACGTGACCGTGTGGAAATGACCGTCAGCTGTCGAGTCGGTCGCGCAGGTCGTCGACCTGCTGCTGGAGTCGGTCCACCGCGCGCTTTCGTTGTTGAGGAACGTGGTGATGCCGCACCGAGCGCCAGTCCGAGCAGCAGGGCGATCACACTGAGCACGAGGCCACCGATTGCCACGCCCCGGCCGGTCACCCCCGGTCGGGCGGCCATCTTGAGCCCTGCGATGCCCAGGACGATGCCGACGATGGCGAGCACCACGCCGATCCAGGCGAGGATGGCGGTGAGCACGCTGAACAGGGCGGCCACGCCGAACACGAGCGCGAGAGCGGCGGCTGTGCTGGTCTTGGCCGCCGTACCGGTTCGGCCGGCGCGGGTCGACGCGCCTGTTCCTCGGGCGGGCTCGCTGGACGCGGTCATGGCACTCCCTCCGGGTGAGTACGCCGTGCGGCGCGGACTCGTGCCCGCCGCCTTCCCGGTTTCGGCGACTCATGCTTCCCGGTGCACGGTCCTGCGGGTGATGTCGGGCAGATGTTCCGGCAACGCCACGGAACGCAGGTCGGCCAGTACGTCGTCCAGGAGGCGGGTGATCCGCGGCTGGTCACGTCCCGCCCGCCGGACGTCGTCGACCGCGACCGCGAGGAAGCCGTCGAAGTCCTGCGTCCGCGCCCGTACGCGTGGTGTGCCGTCGGGATCGTCGACGAGCATGCGGTGACCCGGCCGGCCGGCCAGGCGGCGCAGCAGGTCGTGCATCTCCTGGACGCTGCGGACCGCGGTGGTGGTGTCGTTGATCCCGGGTGACAGGGCCCGCTCGGCGATGTCGGTCAGCTGGCGGAACCCGAACCCGACGTCCTGGCCCAGGGTCCGTTCGACGCCGAGGCTCACCGCGACGCACGCCCGCGCCTCCGGCACGCCGCAGGGAAGGGACCGCCGGACAGCGGATGGACCGCGATCAGCGGCTGCCCGGCCACCACGAAGTCGCCGGCGCGGGCAGGACCGACAGGGCGCAGTCGTGTTCGCGGGCCAGCGCGGCGAGCCGGTCGAGGTCGACGTGCTCGACCATGCCGGGCTGCACCGCGGTGATCACCTGCACCGGCGGTGGCAGCGGCGTGACGGGCGCGGCGGCCGGGCCGACCGGATACTGCTCCTCGATCACGCGGCGGGACTGGGCGCCGACCGCCGCGATGATGTGCGAGACCCGCATGACCGTGGTGACGTGGTGCAGGTAGTAGACGAACAGCCCGCTGCTGGCGAACACGAGCGTCATCGTCACGGCGAGCGACAGATCGGGCAGCCGGGCGTCGGCGTCGACGTCGGCCGGCAGCGCCGCCAGCACCACCATGGCGAACAGCGCGGTCGCCAGGAAGGTGCCCAGCGCGACCTGGGTGATCCGGTCTGCAGGAAGGTCCGCAGCACCCGGGGCGAGTACTGGCTGCTGGCGAGTTGTACGGCCACCACGGTGATGGAGAAGACCAGCGCGGTGAACGAGATCATCGCGGTGATGATCGACGACAGCAGCGACCGTGCGCCGGCCACGCTGCTGGGCAGGATCCCGCCGGTCGGCAGGCCCAGTCGCAGCTCGGCCACCGACAGGCCGAGGGCCAGCAGCACGGCCCCGGCGGCGAACGCCGCCGGGCACCAGCCAGAATCCCGACCACACCGCCGCCAGGCGGGCCGGAGGGTACGCGGAGCGCTGCTCATCCCGCAGTAGTCCCCTGCGCGTGCTTTTGCATGCCTGCCGACGGGTCTGTTACCTGAAGGGAGACCTCGAACGGACGCACGAAGGGGGTGGGCCGGGACTCCGGCACGCTGATCATGAAGAGCCGACAACATCACGGCATCCGTCACCTGCGCCGCCCTGCTGGTGCTCGCGGCCGGCTGCGCCGACGGCCGGAACCGGAGCCGACCTCACCCGGCCCGAGTCACACGGTGCCCTCGGCCTCGCCGCCGGGGAACGCCGGCGGCTCCGACGACCGGCGAGGCGTCCACGCCCGCGCCGACCACGGCGGCGCCCTCGGCGACCCCGTCGCCGCCGAGCACCGCCGACGCCGACGTACGGGACGCCCTGCGACGCGGCGACACCGGCGACCGGGTTCAGGCGCTGCAGAAGGGGCTGGACCGGCTCGGATATTGGGTCGGCGAAACCGACGGCACCTTCGGCCTGCTCACCGAGCAGGCGGTGTACGCGCTCCAGAAGGCGGCCGGCCTGCGCCCCGACGGGATCGTCGGCGCGAAGACCCGGGCCGCGCTCGACGACGGGAGGCGCCGGACGCCCGCAGCACCGGCGGCCACCTCGCCGAGGTGGACCTGAGACGGCAACTGCTGATGATCGTCGACGACGGCGAGGTGAGTCGGATCTTCAACACCTCGACCGGCACGTTCGAGCGTTACACCCACCAGGGGGAGAACCTACCTGGCGGACACCCCGCGCGGAGGTGACCATCGACTGGCAGGTCGACGGCTGGCGCGACGGCCCGCTCGGCCGGCTGTACCGGCCGAAGTACTTCCAGGAGCAGGGGATCGCGATCCACGGCTACACAGTGTCCCGCCGTATCCGGCGTCGCACGGGTGTGTGCGGGTGACGCTGCCGGCGATGGACTGGCTGTGGCGCAGGACTTGCTGCCGAAGAAGACCCGGGTCTGGGTGTACTGAACGCACACCGCTGCCGTACCCGTTGCCCGCGCGAGGTTGTCGGACGCCTGATCCTGACATTCCCGGCAATAGGGTGCGAAACCCCTTAGGGTGGCGGCATGGACGCGCTCGTCGAGCAGTTCTTCAGCACG
>NZ_JAHOPD010000021.1:0-5504 GCF_019038635.1 Micromonospora sp. WMMB482
GCCCTCGGGTCGAGACGAACCTGCGGTAGACGTCGGTGTCGACGGCGCTCAACCGGAACGCGGCCACCCGGTGACAGTTCTGAAATGCCAGCTTCACCCCGAAATGGCGCTCCAGACCTGAGCGGATCGCATCGCTGGCCAACGCCCGCAAGAGCTGGCCCCGCTCCGCCTCGGTCGGCGGCGGCACGACGTTGTCGGCGAAGTCACCGGTGGAGGACTGTAGATCCGCGACCACCCGGGTGACGGTGGCCCAGGCGTACGGGAGGGAGTCGCGGACACAGGCGACGAAGGCGTCGTCGTCCACGGGGCCCGCCTCGGCGGCTTCGAGCAGGGCAGGTGGGACGGTGAGAGACATGATCCTCCTAGGAACCTGAAACGACCATCGCTACCATTAGGGTTACGGAAGGAGCACACCACGTAGTCGTACGGCTCGTCAACAGTCCTCACTGGACCCCGCTCGGCGCGGGCCGCTCCGGGCGGCAGCGACGGCGGCCGGACGCTGTCTCGCCAGCGGTGACAGGCGATCCGATTCAGGTCGCCAGGGGTGCGGGTATCCGGGGGGCCGCTCCCGATGACAATCGAAGCGGAACTCATTATCGTGAAGCCGTCCGCGAGGTAGGGGGTACCTCAGGTGAGGCGGACCCGGCCGGCGCGGCGCCCACCTGCGGACGCACGTCGGCCGGCCCGTGCCAGAGGCGACGAGGGTCGGGGCGCCGGGTGGATCGCCAGTGCAAACCATAGTCAAAAGCGTTAGTGTCGCGCGGGCTGTCTGCCGGCGCCTGGTACCTCCGGCGAGGGGATCCCGCCGACGGACCGGCGCGGCAGCATGTCGTCCCCTGCCCGGGGCCAGCAGGAGAAACCGCGGCCGGCGCGGAACGGAGCGGCGATCGATCGAGGCGGCGAACTGTCGCACAGGCGGGTGCAGATCGTCACGGGTTTGTCGTATTTCCGGTCGAACCATCGGGGTACGGCCTGAAGAACCCGATCGCGATGTGAGGAGACCCGCCATGACCCACCCGTGGTTCTTTCCGGAAGGGCTGCCGCCGCTGTTTCACGAGGGCCCGGTCACTGACGACATTCGGTTGGCGTGCCACGTCGTCGAGCAGATGAGTCGTGACCCGCTGCTGCGCCACGAGCGCATCTGTGTCGAGGCGCAGAACCGGGTCGTCATCCTGGAGGGCCGGGTCGGCTCGGCCGAGGCGCTGGCCCGTGCACGCGCACTCGCGTGGGCCGTCTCCGGGGTGCACGATGTCAACGTCAGGGTGTACGTGGCGTGACGCCGGCAGGCGAGGACGACAGGAGAAACAGGTCATGGCAGTCGATCCCATCGGTGAGGACCTGAAGGCGTTTCTCGCCACCGACCCCGACGGTCCGGTGGTCATGCTCAACCTGCTGCGTTTTGCCGAAGGGGGACGGGAGTCCTACGCGCGGTACGGCGCCGCCCTACGGGAGACGTTCCTGCCTCGCTACGGCGGCAAGGTGCTCTACGCCGGTGAAGGTGGACCGGCCCTGGTGGCGGAGGAGGGGCAGCAGTGGGACGCGGTGCTGCTGGTGCGCTATCCGAGCCGGACGGCGTTCAGCCGGATGGTCGCCGACCCGGAGTATCAGGAGGTGAGCCGGTGGCGGACCCTGGCACTGGAGGAGGCCGTTCTGCAACCCACGTTCCCGTGGGCCGGGAAGTGAGCCGCAGCCGGCCGCGGCGAGGGAGGGAACGCCCGCGGGTGGACACGCGCCGGGCGCTGGCAGCACTCTCGGCAGCGACGATGCTCGTCGCCGGCTGCGCCCGTCAGCCGCGTGACCCCCAGCCGTCCCCGGAGCCGACCTCCACCGTCCGGCTGGGCACTGTCGCGCGCGCCGAGGCGGGCTCGCGTCTGACCGTGACCGCCACTGTCGACCGCGTCATCACCGGCACCGCCTTCGTGGTGCGCGACGTCGACTTCACCGACGGGACGCTGCTGGTGCTGTCCGCCGGTCCGGACATCCCGGAACCGCCGCAGTTGGTGACCGTGGTCGGCACGGTCGTCGACTTCTCGTACCGTGACCTGTCCGGCCGCTATGAGCTCGGGCCCTCCGGCCCCTATCGGGATTTCGAGGGCGGCCGGGCGCTCGTCGCCGGGGACGTGACCGTGTGGAAATGACCGTCAGCTGTCGAGTCGGTCGCGCAGGTCGTCGACCTGCTGCTGGAGTCGGTCCACCGCGCTTTCGTTGTTGAGGAACGTGGTGATGCCCGCACCGAGCGCCAGTCCGAGCAGCAGGGCGATCACACTGAGCACGAGGCCACCGATTGCCACGCCCCGGCCGGTCACCCCCGGTCGGGCGGCCATCTTGAGCCCTGCGATGCCCAGGACGATGCCGACGATGGCGAGCACCACGCCGATCCAGGCGAGGATGGCGGTGAGCACGCTGAACAGGGCGGCCACGCCGAACACGAGCGCGAGAGCGGCGGCTGTGCTGGTCTTGGCCGCCGTACCGGTTCGGCCGGCGCGGGTCGACGCGCCTGTTCCTCGGGCGGGCTCGCTGGACGCGGTCATGGCACTCCCTCCGGGTGAGTACGCCGTGCGGCGCGGACTCGTGCCCGCCGCCTTCCCCGGTTTCGGCGACTCATGCTTCCCGGTGCACGGTCCTGCGGGTGATGTCGGGCAGATGTTCCGGCAACGCCACGGAACGCAGGTCGGCCAGTACGTCGTCCAGGAGGCGGGTGATCCGCGGCTGGTCACGTCCCGCCCGCCGGACGTCGTCGACCGCGACCGCGAGGAAGCCGTCGAAGTCCTGCGTCCGCGCCCGTACGCGTGGTGTGCCGTCGGGATCGTCGACGAGCATGCGGTGACCGGGCCGGCCGGCCAGGCGGCGCAGCAGGTCGTGCATCTCCTGGACGCTGCGGACCGCGGTGGTGGTGTCGTTGATCCCGGGTGACAGGGCCCGCTCGGCGATGTCGGTCAGCTGGCGGAACCCGAACCCGACGTCCTGGCCCAGGGTCCGTTCGACGCCGAGGCTCACCGCGACGCACGCCCGCGCCTCCGGCACGGCCGCAGGGAAGGGACCGCCGGACAGCGGATGGACCGCGATCAGCGGCTGCCCGGCCACCACGAAGTCGCCCGGCGCGGGCAGGACCGACAGGGCGCAGTCGTGTTCGCGGGCCAGCGCGGCGAGCCGGTCGAGGTCGACGTGCTCGACCATGCCGGGCTGCACCGCGGTGATCACCTGCACCGGCGGTGGCAGCGGCGTGACGGGCGCGGCGGCCGGGCCGACCGGATACTGCTCCTCGATCACGCGGCGGGACTGGGCGCCGACCGCCGCGATGATGTGCGAGACCCGCATGACCGTGGTGACGTGGTGCAGGTAGTAGACGAACAGCCCGCTGCTGGCGAACACGAGCGTCATCGTCACGGCGAGCGACAGATCGGGCAGCCGGGCGTCGGCGTCGACGTCGGCCGGCAGCGCCGCCAGCACCACCATGGCGAACAGCGCGGTCGCCAGGAAGGTGCCCAGCGCGACCTGGGTGATCCGGTCCTGCAGGAAGGTCCGCAGCACCCGGGGCGAGTACTGGCTGCTGGCGAGTTGTACGGCCACCACGGTGATGGAGAAGACCAGCGCGGTGAACGAGATCATCGCGGTGATGATCGACGACAGCAGCGACCGTGCGCCGGCCACGCTGCTGGGCAGGATCCCGCCGGTCGGCAGGCCCAGTCGCAGCTCGGCCACCGACAGGCCGAGGGCCAGCAGCACGGCCCCGGCGGCGAACGCCGCCGGCACCAGCCAGAATCCCGACCACACCGCCGCCAGGCGGGACCGGAGGGTACGCGGAGCGCTGCTCATCCCGCAGTAGTCCCCTGCGCGTGCCTTTTGCATGCCTGCCGACGGGTCTGTTTACCTGAAGGGAGACCTCGAACGGACGCACGAAGGGGGTGGGCCGGGACTCCGGCACGCTGATCATGAAGAGCCGACACATCACGGCATCCGTCACCTGCGCCGCCCTGCTGGTGCTCGCGGCCGGCTGCGCCGACGGCCGGGAACCGGAGCCGACCTCACCCGGCCCGAGTCACACGGTGCCCTCGGCCTCGCCGCCGGGAACGCCGGCGGCTCCGACGACCGGCGAGGCGTCCACGCCCGCGCCGACCACGGCGGCGCCCTCGGCGACCCCGTCGCCGCCGAGCACCGCCGACGCCGACGTACGGGACGCCCTGCGACGCGGCGACACCGGCGACCGGGTTCAGGCGCTGCAGAAGCGGCTGGACCGGCTCGGATATTGGGTCGGCGAAACCGACGGCACCTTCGGCCTGCTCACCGAGCAGGCGGTGTACGCGCTCCAGAAGGCGGCCGGCCTGCGCCCCGACGGGATCGTCGGCGCGAAGACCCGGGCCGCGCTCGACGACGGGAGGCGCCCGGACGCCCGCAGCACCGGCGGCCACCTCGCCGAGGTGGACCTGGACCGGCAACTGCTGATGATCGTCGACGACGGCGAGGTGAGTCGGATCTTCAACACCTCGACCGGCACGTTCGAGCGTTACACCCACCAGGGGAGACCTACCTGGCGGACACCCCGCGCGGCAGGTGGACCATCGACTGGCAGGTCGACGGCTGGCGCGACGGCCCGCTCGGCCGGCTGTACCGCCGAAGTACTTCCAGGAGCAGGGATCGCGATCCACGGCTACACCAGTGTCCCGCCGTATCCGGCGTCGCACGGGTGTGTGCGGGTGACGCTGCCGGCGATGGACTGGCTGTGGGCGCAGGACGTGCTGCCGAAGAAGACCCGGTTCTGGGTGTACTGAACGCACACCGCTGCCGTACCCGTTGCCCGCGCGAGGTTGTCGGACGCCTGATCCTGACATTCCCGGCAATAGGGTGCGAAACCCCTTAGGGTGGCGGCATGGACGCGCTCGTCGAGCAGTTCTTCAGCACGCTGCAGGCGAGGACGCCGCAGGGTTTGCGCAGCCCGGTCGACGGGGTGCTCCGGGTCGATCTCTACACCGGGGAGCACACCGAACACTGGGTGGTGACGATGAAGGCGGGCAAGCCGCTCGCCGCCCCCGGCTACGCCGACGCGGACACGGTCTGGCGCAGTGACGCCGAGCTGTTCGAGAAGCTGGTGACGGGTGAGTCCCAGCCGGTGGCCGCGTTGCTGCGCAACGACGCCACGTTGAGCGGCGACGTGACCCTGTTCCTGGCGTTCCGGCGGTTCTTCCCGCCGTCGCCGCACGCGCGTGACCCTCGGACCGTGGATGCGGTGGAACCGGAGACGCCGGCGTGAAGGAATTGATCAGCATCCTGGACGGCAACACGTTCCTGGTGTCCCGACCGGCGCGGTGACATCGAGCCGTCGCTGGACTACCCGACCCGGGCTCTTTCTCCTTCGACACGCGATTCCTGTCCACCTGGTGCTGACGCTGGACGGGGAGCGACTGAACGCGCTGTCGGTTGACGAGGAGCGTCGTACGACACCACTAACTTCCTCGTGCCGGGTCGCCCAGCCACTACATCGACGCGAAGATCTCCGTCCTGCGCTA
>NZ_JAHOPD010000022.1:0-5953 GCF_019038635.1 Micromonospora sp. WMMB482
GAACGCCGCGGGTGGACACGCGCCGGGCGCTGGCAGCACTCTCGGCAGCGACGATGCTCGTCGCCGGCTGCGCCCGTCAGCCGCGTGACCCCAGCCGTCCCCGAGCCGACCTCCACCGTCCGGCTGGGCACTGTCGCGCGCGCCGAGCGGGCTCGCGTCTGACCGTGACCGCCACTGTCGACCGCGTCATCACCGGCACCGCCTCGTGGTGCGCGACGTCGACTTCACCGACGGGACGCTGCTGGTGCTGTCCCGCCGGTCCGGACATCCCGGAACCGCCGCAGTTGGTGACCGTGGTCGGCACGGTCGTCGACTTCTCTCGTACCGGACCTGTCCGGCCGCTATGAGCTCGGGCCCTCCGGCCCCTATCGGGATTTCGAGGGCGGCCGGGCGCTCGTCGCCGGGGACGTGACCGTGTGGTAATGACCGTCAGCTGTCGAGTCGGTCGCGCAGGTCGTCGACCTGCTGCTGGAGTCGGTCCACCGCGCTTTCGTTGTTGAGGAACGTGGTGATGCCCGCACCGAGCGCCAGTCCGAGCAGCAGGGCGATCACACTGAGCACGAGGCCACCGATTGCCACGCCCCGGCCGGTCACCCCGGTCGGGCGGCCATCTTGAGCCCTGCGATGCCCAGGACGATGCCGACGATGGCGAGCACCACGCCGATCCAGGCGAGGATGGCGGTGAGCACGCTGAACAGGGCGGCCACGCCGAACACGAGCGCGAGAGCGGCGGCTGTGCTGGTCTTGGCCGCCGTACCGGTTCGGCCGGCGCGGGTGACGACGCGCCTGTTCCTCGGGGGCTCGCTGGACGCGGTCATGGCACTCCTCCGGGTGAGTACGCCGTGCGGCGCGACTCGTGCCCGCGCCTTCCCCGGTTTCGGCGACTCATGCTTCCCGGTGCACGGTCCTGCGGGTGATGTCGGGCAGATGTTCCGGCAACGCCACGGAACGCAGGTCGGCCAGTACGTCGTCCAGGAGGCGGGTGATCCGCGGCTGGTCACGTCCCGCCCGCCGGACGTCGTCGTCACCGCGCGACCGCGAGGAAGCCGTCGAAGTCCTGCGTCCGCGCCCGTACGCGTGGTGTGCCGTCGGGATCGTCGACGAGCATGCGGTGACCGGGCCGGCCGGCCAGGGGCGCAGCAGGTCGTGCATCTCCTGGACGCTGCGGACCGCGGTGGTGGTGTCGTTGATCCCGGGTGACAGGGCCCGCTCGGCGATGTCGGTCAGCTGGCGGAACCCGAACCCGACGTCCTGGCCCAGGTCCGTTCGACGCCGAGGCTCACCGCGACGCACGCCCGCGCCTCCGGCACGGCCGCAGGGAAGGGCACCGCCGGACAGCGGATGGACCGCGATCAGCGGCTGCCCGGCCACCACGAAGTCGCCCGGCGCGGGCAGGACCGACAGGGCGCAGTCGTGTTCGCGGGCCAGCGCGGCGAGCCGGTCGAGGTCGACGTGCTCGACCATGCGGGCTGCACCGCGGTGATCACCTGCACCGGCGGTGGCAGCGGCGTGACGGGCGCGGCGGCCGGGCCGACCGGATACTGCTCCTCGATCACGCGGCGGGACTGGGCGCCGACCGCCGCGATGATGTGCGAGACCCGCATGACCGTGGTGACGTGGTGCAGGTAGTAGACGAACAGCCCGCTGCTGGCGAACACGAGCGTCATCGTCACGGCGAGCGACAGATCGGGCAGCCGGGCGTCGGCGTCGACGTCGGCCGGCAGCGCCGCCAGCACCACCATGGCGAACAGCGCGGTCGCCAGGAAGGTGCCCAGCGCGACCTGGGTGATCCGGTCCTGACAGGAAGGTCCGCAGCACCCGGGGCGAGTACTGGCTGCTGGCGAGTTGTACGGCCACCACGGTGATGGAGAAGACCAGCGCGGTGAACGAGATCATCGCGGTGATGATCGACGGGACGACAGCAGCGACCGTGCCCGGCCACGCTGCTGGGCAGGATCCCGCCGGTCGGCAGGCCCAGTCGCAGCTCGGCCACCGACAGGCCGAGGGCCAGCAGCACGGCCCCGGCGGCGAACGCCGCCGGCACCAGCCACGAATCCCGACCACACCGCCGCCAGGCGGGACCGGAGGGTACGCGAGCGCGCTCATCCCGCAGTAGTCCCCTGCGCGTGCCTTTTGCATGCCTGCCGACGGGTCTGTTTCCTGAAGGGAGACCTCGAACGGACGCACGAAGGGGGTGGGCCGGGACTCGGCACGCTGATCATGAAGAGCCGACACATCACGGCATCCGTCACCTGCGCCGCCCTGCTGGTGCTCGCGGCCGCCGGCTGCGCCGACGGCCGGGAACCGGAGCCGACCTCACCCGGCCCGAGTCACACGGTGCCCTCGGACCTCGCCGCCGGGAAACGCCGGCGGTCTCCGACGACCGGCGAGGCGTCCACGCCCGCGCCGACCACGGCGGCGCCCTCGGCGACCCCGTCGCCGCCGAGCACCGCCGACGCCGACGTACGGGACGCCCTGCGACGCGGCGACACCGGCGACCGGTTCAGGCGCTGCAGAAGCGGCTGGACCGGCTCGGATATTGGGTCGGCGAAACCGACGGCACCTTCGGCTGCTCACCGAGCGAGCGGTGTACGCGCTCTCAGAAGGCGGCCGGCTGCGCCCCGACGGGATCGTCGGCGCGAAGACCCGGGCCGCGCTCGACGACGGGAGGCGCCGGACGCCCGCAGCACCGGCGGCCACCTCGCCGAGGTGGACCTGGAACGGCAAACTGTGATGATCGTCGACGACGGCGAGGTGAGTCGGATCTTCAACACCTCGACCGGCACGTTCGAGCGTTACAAACCCACCAGGGGAGACCTACCTGCGGACACCCCGCGCGGCAGGTGGACCATCGACTGGCAGGTCGACTGCTGGCGCGACGGCCGCTCGGCCGGCTTGTACCGGCCGAAGTACTTCCAGGAGCAGGGGATCGCGATCCACGGCTACACCAGTGTCCCGCGTATCCGGCGTCGCACGGGTGTTTGCGGGTGACGCGCCCCGGCGATGGACTGGCTGTGGGCGCAGGACGTGCTGCCGAAGAAGACCCGGGTCTGGGTGTACTGAACGCACACCGCGCCGTACCCGTTGCCCGCGCGAGGTTGTCGGACGCCTGATCCTGACATTCCCGGCAATAGGGTGCGAAACGCCCTTAGGGTGGCGGCATGGACGCGCTCGTCGAGCAGTTCTTCAGCACGCTGCAGGCGAGGACGCCGCAGGGTTTGCGCAGCCCCCGGTCGACGGGGTGCTCCGGGTCGATCTCTACACCGGGGAGCACAACCGAACACTGGTGGTGTACGATGAAGGCGGGCAAGCCGCTCGCCGCCCCGGCTACGCCGACGCGGACACGGTCTGGCGCAGTGACGCCGAGCTGTTCGAGAAGCTGGTGACGGGTGAGTCCCAGCCGGTGGCCGCGTTGCTGCGCAACGACGCCACGTTGAGCGGCGACGTGACCCTGTTCCTGGCGTTCGGCGGTTCTTCCCGCCGTCGCCGCACGCGCGTGACCCTCGGACCGTGGATGCGGTGGAACCGGAGACGCCGGCGTGAAGGAATTGATCAGCATCCTGGACGGCAAACACGTTCCTGTTGTCCGACCGGCGCGGTGACATCGAGCCGTCGCTGGACTAACCGACCGGGCTCTTCTCCTTCGACACGCGATTCCTGTCCACCTGGGTGCTGACGCTGGACGGGGAGCGACTGAACGCGCTGTCGGTGGACGAGGAGACTCGTACGACACCACGTACTTCCTCGTGCCGGGTGCGCCCCAGCCACTACATCGACGCGAAGATCTCCGTACCTGCGCTACCGGGCCATCAACGGCAGCTTCGAGGAGACGCTGACCGTCGTGCTCAACCACAACCACCTCGACCGTCGAACTGACGCTGCGGATCGACATAGGCACCGACTTTCGCCGACCTGTTCGAGATCAAGACGCGCAGCGCAAGCCCGGCGGCGCCAACCCGATGGTGGCACGCGAAGAACCTCCAGCCGGCGTCACCGGCGACTACCTGGCGGATACGGCCTCACCCCGGCCACCGACCCGGCCGACCGATCAGCGCAGCTTACGCCCGGAACTACTCCGCAGCGCTGGTCGCGCCCTGGCTGTGGAACGCGGAGAAGAAGGTCTTCCTCTCCACCGAGGACGACCAGTCGCTCGCCGCCAAGGCCGACTACGTCGCGGCCAAGGGCCTCGGCGGCGTGATGATCTGGGAACTCGCCGGCGACTACGCCTACGACTCCGCCAAGGGCCAGTACGGCATGGCGACACGCGTGACCACGCTGCTCTACGACCGGCTGAAGGCCGCACCGCGTACGGCGCCGCAAGGCGGGCATCACCATGCCCACCCGGAGCTGGACGTGGCGGTCGGCATGGGGGCTTCGCGCTCGGCGACAACAACTACCCGATCAACCCCGAGCTGCGGCTGACCAACAACACCGGCGCACCGATCCCGGCCGGCGCGCACCTCGAGTTCGACTATCCACCACCACCCCGGCCACACTCAGCCAGCAGTCCGGCTGGGCGCTCACCACCGTCACCACCGGCCACACCGGCAGCAACGTGGGCGGACTGAAGGGCGACCACAACCGGGTACGCCTCACCGTACCGGCCGCGATCGCCCCCGGCTCGTACGCCGAGGTGACGCTCAACTATCAGTCCTCCCGATCTCCGGCCCGGCCAACTTCACACTCGCGTTCGGCGGCCAGACGTACGCGCTGGCCGGGGACTGGGCACGCGGTGGCGAGGTGGTCACGCCGTCGCCCAGCCCGAGCGGTTCCGTCCCGCCCGGCGGGAGCACCTGTACCGCGCCGGCCTGGTCGGCGGCCACCGCGTACTCCGGCGGTGCAACCGTCTCGCACGCCGGGCGGACCTGAGCGCGAAGTGGTGGACCCAGGGCGAGACGGCCGGGCAGCGCCGCGGTCTGGCCGACCAGGGTGCCTGCACGGGCTCCCCGACGCCGACCGCCTCCCCGGGACGCCCCCGGCTCGCCGTGTCACCCACCGGTGGCGCTGTGCCGCGCCGGCCTGGGCCGCGGGCACCCGCGTACCCCGGAGGCGCTGTGGTGTCCCACGGCGGACACCGGTGGACCTCGCGGTGGTGGACCCAGGGAGACGTGCCCGGGAGCAACACCAGGGCTGTGGACCGACAACGGGCCCTGCTGAACCCGATCCCGGTGCCGCCGGCGGAACCCCGCCGGCGGCACCGGCCGTTCACACGCCGAGCGCCCTAGGCTGCCGGCTGTGGAACGGCTGGCACGGCGGACTCGGCGTACGCGATGCGGTGGTCATCGGTCTGGGCTCGATGCTCGGCGAGGGCGTGTTCGTCGTCTTCGCCCCGGCCGCCGCGGCGGCCGCGGCACCGGCCTGCTCGTCGCGCTGGCGGTCGCCGGCTTTGGTCGCCTACTGCAACGCGACCAGCTCGGCCCGGCTCGCCGTCCGCTACCCCGAGTCCGGCGGCACCTACGTCTACGGCCGGGAACGGCTGCACCCGTTCGCCGGTTTCCTCGCCGGCTGGGGATTCGTGGTGGGCAAGACCGAGCGAGCTGCGCGCGGCGATGGCGCTGACCGTCGGGGCGTACCTTTGGCCGGGGCGGGCGCGGCTCGTCGCGGTCCTCGCGGTGACGGCGGTGACGGCGGTGAACCGCGCGGCATCGGCAAGACCGCCACCGCCACCCGGGTTCTCGTCGCGGTGGTGCTGACGGTGCTCGCCGTCGTCCGCGTCGACCGGCGCGCCGCAGGTGGCCGCCGACCGGCTCACCGGCCCGGCCGGCATCGGCGCGGCCGGCGTACTGACCGCCGCCGGGCTGCTGTTCTTCGCCTTCGCCGGGTACGCGCGGATCGCCACGCTGGGCGAGGAGGTACGCGACCCGGAGCGCACCGTCCCCCGGGCGGTGCCGCTCGCGCTCGGCGCGGTGCTGGCGATCTGACCTGACGCTGGCGGTGGTGGCGCTCGGCGTGC
>NZ_JAHOPD010000023.1:0-6244 GCF_019038635.1 Micromonospora sp. WMMB482
ACGAAGACCTGGGCGGCCACGCGGGCGAGAGCTGCGGCTCCCGGATCCGGGCCAGCGCCTCGGCCACCGTGGCATCAGGCGGCAGGATCACCGGCTCCGAGAGTCATCACGCTGCCGGCGGTGCCGGAGGCGTAGCGCAGCAACTGGCGTACCGGGTCGGCCTCGTCCGGCTCCATCAGGTCCAGCAGCACGTCCTGCTCCGGCGGGGGCAGCTCGTTGAGCAGGTCAGCCGCGTCGTCCGGCTCCATCTCCTCCAACACGTCGGCGGCGCGTTCCCGGTCCAGCGCGGCCAGGATCTCCACCTGGTCGTGCTCGGGCAGCTCGCTGAGCACGTCGGCCAGGCGTTCGTCATCGAGCGCGGCGGCCACCTCGTTACGCCGGGCGTCGGCAGATCCTGGAGGGCGTTCGCGAGGTCGGCCGGGCGCATGTCCTCCAGGACGGCGAGCAGGTTCGCCGTACCCCGGTTGTCGACCCGACGCGCCCAGCCCGCGGACCCGGTCCCAGTCGACCTGGTGGAGGTGGCCGCGACGGGTGAGCCGGCCGGTGTGCTCGCGCACTGCGACGCGGTCAGCGCCACTCGCCGCCGCGGCTGCACTCCATCGCCACGTCCACCACCGAGCCGGCCTGCCCGCTGTCGAGCTGGACCCGGCGGTCCAGCAACTCCTGGAGCACCAGCAACTCGTTCGGGCGCTTCTCGAACCGACGCAGGTGAGCGTGCCGCTGCCGAGCACCACCGCGTCGGGGTCGATGGAAGGTGATCCGGTTGATGGACAGGAAGATGCGCCGTCGCATCGGCATCTCGGCGACCAGGCCGACCACCTCCGGCGGTCGCTGGGTCGCGCGCATCCGGGCCACCGCGTCCCGGACGCGGCCGACCTGGTCGCCGTTCGGTCGAGACGGCGACTCCGGCGAGTCGAGCGAGGTAGACCGGTTCGGCGTGCTCACGGCCACAGCCTAAGGGCCTACTCTCTAACAACATGTCGACCTTGGGCTACGAGATCGTGGACGTCTTCACCGACCGCCCGTTCGCCGGCAACCCGCTGGCCGTGGTGTTTCGGCGCGGAAGGGCTGGCCACCGAGCAGATGCAGGCGCTCGCGCTGGAGTTCAACCTGTCCGAGACGGTCTTCGTGCTGCCGCCGACGCAGGTGGGCGCCACCTACCGGGCCGGATCTTTCACCCGGCCGACGAGCTGCCCTTCGCCGGGCACCCGAGCGTCGGCGCCGCGGTGACGGCGAGCCGCGCGGCGTCTTCGACGCGGGCCGGGTCACCCAGGAGTGCGGCGCCGGCGTCCTGCCGATCGAGGTCACAGCCACCGGCGCGACGCTCACCGGCGGCACGCCCACGCTCGGCCCGGAACTCGACCCGGAGCCGCTGCTGGAGATGGTCGGCCTCACCGGCCCGATTACGTCGGCCCGCCACCACGCGTCGCCGGGTGCGGCCTCGAATTCCCCTACCTTCCGGTACCCCGGACGCGGTGGCCCGGGCACGGTTGAACACGACTGCGGCGCAGCGGTACGGAGTGGAGCACGTCAGCCTCTTCTCCTGGGAGCCCGTTCGCAAACCGCGCACGCCCGGGTCTTCGTTCCGGGGCTCGCGTGCCGGAGGACCCGGCGACCGGTTCGGCCGCTCTGGGACTGGGCGTGTGGCTGGTCGCCAGCGGCCTGCTGCCCGGCGACGGGCGCTCCACGTACACGGTCCGGCAGGGCATCGAGATCAACCGCCCGTCGACGCGACTGCACGGTGACCGCGTCCGGTGGACTGGCGGTGGGCGCGACCGTGTCGCCAGGTCATGCCGGTGGCCCGAGGCGAGATCACCGTCCCCCCGTTCATCGGCTGACCGCTGCGGGGTGGGATGGGAGAGGATGGCGGGGTGAGTGACGAGGTGGACGAGGGGTGACGCCGCCGCTGGTGGACGAGGCGGTGAAGAAGGCCGCGGTGTGCTGGGTGAGCACCGGTGGCGGTCCGGCGTACGCGCTGTGGTGCCTGCCGCTTGAGGGCACCCTTCTCGTGGTCACCGGCCCCGGTGAGCAGACCGCACCCGGCTGGCGACAGCGACACGGCCGACGTGACCCTGCGCGGCGACCACGGCGGGCGGATCGTCACCTGCCGGCGCGGGTGACCCGGCTGCGACCGGGCACCGACGAGTGGACACCGCCGCGCCGTTGGTCGCGGCGAAGCGGCTCCACGCTCAACGCTCCGCTCCGCCGCCGAGCTGGTGGAGCGGTGGGCGACGCAGGGGTGCGCGCTCAACCGGCTCGCGCCCGACGGCACCGCTGTCACCGGCGCGACCTGCCGGACGGCTCGCTGAGCGAGCAGCCCCGGCGGCCCCTGTGGTGCGGGACGTCCGCAAGCCGTTCCGCCTGCACCGCGTCCGCCGCCGCTGACGCGAACCCGTCGACGAGCCGGATCAGGCGACGGGGACCGGGTCGAGCAGGTCGAGCACGCCGGTCAGCGAGGTCAGCGACGGCCCGTCGAAGTCATGGTCGGCGTTGAGGACCAGGTGGTCGGCGAGATCCGGCGCGGCGAGCCGGACCGCGCTCAGCCCCGCCCGTTCCGCGCCGGTGAGTTCCTGGCTGTCGCCGTCGCCGACGTAGAGGCAGTCGGCGGGGGCCTGACCGAGCCGGTAACACGCGGCCAGGTAGAGCGCCGGGTCCGGTTTGCAGCGCCCGAGGCTCCCTGCTGGACCGCGACGGGCCGTTCCGCGCCTGGGGAGAACGCTTCCTGGACGGCATCGGCGCGCCCCCGGCCGACCTCGACTGGTTGGTGTCCGTGGACGCTGACGGGCTGACCAACAGGTGGGACCTGGCGGACGCGATCCGCGACCGGTACGCGCTGCGCATCCCCTCGATCGACCTGGGTCGACGAGCTGCACGACGGCGTGGTGGCCCACACGCGGCTGGACCCGCTGGTGGCATGCGCGCTGCGGATCGCGTGCCGACGCCGGCGGGTGCCGGTGGTGGTCACAACGGCGCGTCCCGTCAACAGGACGCCAAGATCCGCAAGACCGGCCTGGACCGGTACGTCGCCGACTGGGTGATCTCCGAGGAGGGGGCGTCAGCAAGCCCAACCGAGGATCTTCGCGCTCGCCGCCCAGCGGGCCCGGATGCCGCTGCGCGGCGCGTGGTGGTCGGTGACAGCCCGGAGGCGGACATCGGCGGCGCGACAGCTGTGGGCCTGCCCAGCGTCTGGCTGCACCGGGGACGCCGCTGGTCCGACCCGAGGTTCGCGCCCACCCGGATCGAGGACGGGCTGATCGCGGCCGTCGCGGCAGTGCTGGCCGCTGACCGCTGCCGGCGGCGCGCGGGGCGGCGGCGCGGAAAAATCCGTTGACTGCCCGGGGCGACGCACGAGCATGGTGCCGCGCGAGTGCGCAGCCGGGGTGTGCCCGGTCGAGGAGAGGAGGTCGGTCATGGCCGTTTTCGCAGGGTCGTCCCACTGCCTCCACCAGCCTCGATCGAAGGACAGATCCACCCGTGCGCGATCACGACCTCCCGGCGCCCGCAGCGCCGTGGCCGCGGCAAGAGCCGCTTCGACGACGACGAACCCGACTTCCTGAAGCGAGGGCGGCGCACCCCGCCGGCCCTCACCGACCCGGACGCCGAGCCCGAGGCGGAGGACCGGTGGTCCTCCTGGGATCAGGCCGTCCACGGCCCCGAGCCGCATCCGGAACTGGCTGGTCACCGAACTGGCCGCCCGGGACACCGAGCTCGGGTGTGCTCAAGACCGGCAAGGAGGCGGACGTCCACCTGGTCCGCCGCGCCGTGCCGGGCACCGACCGCGCCTGCCTGCTGGCGGTCAAGCGGTACCGCGACGCCCAGCACCGGCTCTTCCACCGGGACGCCGGTTACCTGGAGGGCCGCCGGGTACGCCGGTCCCGCGAGATGCGGGCGATGACGGCCGCACCGCGTTCGGCCGGCAGATGATCGCGGGCAGTGGGCGGCGGCCGAGTTCGCCGCGCTGTCCCAGCTCTGGGAGATCGGGGCCGCCTCCGGGCGGATCGCGGTGCCTACCCGGTGCAGCTGCTCGGCACCGAGCTGATGCTGGAGTTCGTCGGCGACGCCGAGGCGGGGGAGGCCGCACCGCGGCTCGCCCAGACCCGGCCGACGACGACGTGTTGCGCGACCTGTGGGACCAGCTCGTGGAGGCGTTGACGGTGCTCGCCCGGGCCGGGTACGCACACGGCGACCTGTCCCCGTACAACCTGCTGGTGCACGCGGCCGGCTGGTGATGATCGACCTGCCGCAGGTGGTCGACGTGGTGGCGAACCCGCAGGGGGCCGACTTCCTGGCCCGCGACGTGCGGGTGGTGGCCGCCTGGTTCACCGCCCGCGGAATGCCCGCGACGGTGACCGACCGGCGGCGCTGACCGAAGCGCTGCTGCGGGAGGCGGGCATCCGCTGACCGACGTGCGTCCCGGGCGGGAGACCGCCCGGGACGCCGGTCCGTTCCGGGTCACTGGAGGTAGCGCTCGACCTCCGGCACCGGGCGCTCGCCCTGGGCGTCCGGGTCGCCGGCGCCTGACGGGCCGCCCGGCGGCGCGCAGCAAATCCCAGCACTGGTCCAGGGACTCCTCCAGCGCGCGCAGCCGCTCCCGCGCCTCGTCGTCGGTGCCGGCCTCGTGCTGCTGCGCGTCGGCACGCAGGCGGTGCTCCTCGTCGACGAGTTCCGAGATCCGGCTGAGGATGGTCTTGTCGTCCATGCCCGAAGCTTGGCACAGCGGACGGGTCCGCGCCCGCGTTCTGCCGCCGTCCGCGCAGAGGTGAGCATTGCTCGCTCTCCGCAGCGGCCACTGTGTACGCGAGTGACGCACATCCCACGGGCTCCATTCTCGACAAAGAGATAGTTGTTACGTGAAATATCCTCCGACCTGCCTTTTGATCTGCCGCTCAGGATGGCATGCTCGCGGGCAACGTCACGGGTCGATACGGAGCCGCGCCCTGAGTCAACCGAGGGAGCGTTCAGGTGCCCGAAACCAACGGACACACCGAGGCCCGCCGCCGACCCGGACCGTGCCGCTGCGGAAGATCACTGCCCGCGGTGCTCCGCGACCCCGCCCGGGCCCTCATCGACATCGGTAACCGTACCGAAGGCGAACTGGTCCGGCTCAACCTCGGCTCGTTCCGGCCGTACCTGGTCACCCACCCCGCCACGTGCAGCACGTCCTGCGGGACCGGGCGGACAATACGAGCGGGCCGGTGACGGGCTGTTCTGGCGCCCGGTCAAGCGGCTGTTCGGCGAGGGGATCCTCGGCGAGGGGCAGATCTGGTCGGCCAGCCGGCGGATGCTCCAGCCGATGTCACCGCCAAGCGGGTCGAGGCGCTGGTCGACGGCATGGCCGACGCGATCCGCGACGCCGTCGGCGAACTGGACGAGCCGGCCCGCGCCGGGCAGCCGGTCGACATCGGCGTGGAGCAGGCGCGCATCGTCAGCCGGGCGATCATGAAGGTGCTCTTCGCCGACCGGATCTCGGTACCGGACGCGATGCGCGTGATCGAGGCGCAGGACCGGATCGCCACCGCCGTCATCCCCCGGATCATCGTGCCGTTCGCGCCGCTGTCCCTGCCGATGCCCGGCGACCGCACGTTCGCCCGCGCCGTCCGCATCGTCGACGACGTGCTGGTGCCGATCGTCCGCGAGACGCGGGAGTCCGCCGACCAGGGCGACGACGTCATCTCGACGCTCTGGCAGGCCCGCACCGACGACGGGCGGCAGCTCGACGAGCGGCAGGTCCGCAACGACACCGTGGCGATGTTCGCCGCCACCACGGAGACCACCATCAACGTGCTCACCTGGGCCTGGCCCCACCTGGACCAGCACCCCGAGGTGGCCGGGCGGCTCTACGCCGAGATCGACGAGGTGGTCGGCGGCGAGCCGTACGACGCGAGCACCTGAGCCGGCTCACGTACACCCGGATGGTGCTGGACGAACTGCTGCGGCTCTACCCGATCGGGTGGATCATCCCGCGCCGCGCGGTCGCCGGGACGTCATCGACGGCGTGCCGATCGAGCCCGGCGCGACGATGGCGGTCAGCCCGTTGATCACCCAGCGGATGCGGCAGTTCTGGGACCGCCCGGACGAGTTCGACCCGGAGCGGTTCCGCCCCGAGCGGGTCGGGCCCGGCACCGGTCGCCCACTTCCCGTTCGGCGGCGGCCCGCACCAGTGCCTTGGCATGTACTGTTCTACGGAGGCCCAGCTCATCTCGCCACCATGCTCAGCCGCTACCGGTTCCGGCTGCACCGCCCG
>NZ_JAHOPD010000024.1:0-6906 GCF_019038635.1 Micromonospora sp. WMMB482
CTCCTGCTCGATCTGGACAACACCCTGCTGGACCGCGACGGGCCGTTCCGCGCCTGGGAGAGAACGCTTCCTGGACGGCATCGGCGCGCCCCGGCCGACCTCGACTGGTTGGTGTCCGTGGACGCTGACGGGCTGACCAACAGGTGGGACCTGGCGGACGCGATCCGCGACCGGTACGCGCTGCGCATCCCCTCGATCGACCTGGTCGACGAGCTGCACGACGGCGTGGTGGCCCACACGCGGCTGGACCCGCTGGTGGCATGCGCGCTGCGGATCGCGGCCGACGCCGGCTGGGTGCCGGTGGTGGTCACCAACGGCGCGTCCCGTCAACAGGACGCCAAGATCCGCAAGACCGGCCTGGACCGGTACGTCGCCGACTGGGTGATCTCCGAGGAGGCGGGCGTCAGCAAGCCCAACCCGAGGATCTTCGCGCTCGCCGCCCAGCGGGCCCGGATGCCGCTGCGCGGCGCGTGGGTGGTCGGTGACAGCCCGGAGGCGGACATCGGCGGCGCGACAGCTGTGGGCCTGCCCAGCGTCTGGCTGCACCGGGGACGCCGCTGGTCCGACCCGAGGTTCGCGCCCACCCGGATCGAGGACGGGCTGATCGCGGCCGTCGCGGCAGTGCTGGCCGGCTGACCGCTGCCGGCGGCGCGCGGGGCGGCGGCGCGGAAAAATCCGTTGACCTGCCCGGGGCGACGCACGAGCATGGTGCCGCGCGAGTGCGCAGCCGGGGTGTGCCCGGTCGAGGAGAGGAGGTCGGTCATGGCCGTTTTCGCAGGGTCGTCCCACCTGCCTCCACCAGCCTCGATCGAAGGACAGATCCACCCGTGCGCGATCACGACCTCCCGGCGCCGCAGCGCCGTGGCCGCGGCAAGAGCCGCTTCGACGACGACGAACCCGACTTCCTGAAGCGAGGGCGGCGCACCCCGCCGGCCCTCACCGACCCGGACGCCGAGCCCGAGGCGGAGGACCGGTGGTCCTCCTGGGATCAGGCCGTCCACGGCCCCGAGCCGCATCCGGACTGGCTGGTCACCGAACTGGCCGCCCGGGACACCGAGCTCGGGGTGCTCAAGACCGGCAAGGAGGCGGACGTCCACCTGGTCCGCCGCGCCGTGCCGGGCACCGACCGCGCCTGCCTGCTGGCGGTCAAGCGGTACCGCGACGCCCAGCACCGGCTCTTCCACCGGGACGCCGGTTACCTGGAGGGCCGCCGGGTACGCCGGTCCCGCGAGATGCGGGCGATGACCGGCCGCACCGCGTTCGGCCGGCAGATGATCGCCGGGCAGTGGGCGGCGGCCGAGTTCGCCGCGCTGTCCCAGCTCTGGGAGATCGGGGCCGCCTCCGGGCGGATCGCGGTGCCCTACCCGGTGCAGCTGCTCGGCACCGAGCTGATGCTGGAGTTCGTCGGCGACGCCGAGGCGGGGGAGGCCGCACCGCGGCTCGCCCAGACCCGGCCCGACGACGACGTGTTGCGCGACCTGTGGGACCAGCTCGTGGAGGCGTTGACGGTGCTCGCCCGGGCCGGGTACGCACACGGCGACCTGTCCCCGTACAACCTGCTGGTGCACGCGGGCCGGCTGGTGATGATCGACCTGCCGCAGGTGGTCGACGTGGTGGCGAACCCGCAGGGGGCCGACTTCCTGGCCCGCGACGTGCGGGTGGTGGCCGCCTGGTTCACCGCCCGCGGAATGCCCGCGACGGTGACCGACCCGGCGGCGCTGACCGAAGCGCTGCTGCGGGAGGCGGGCATCCGCTGACCGACGTGCGTCCCGGGCGGGAGACCGCCCGGGACGCCGGTCCGGTCCGGGTCACTGGAGGTAGCGCTCGACCTCCGGCACCGGGCGCTCGCCCTGGGCGTCCGGGTCGCCGTGCGCCTGACGGGCCGCCCGGCGGCGGCGCAGCAAATCCCAGCACTGGTCCAGGGACTCCTCCAGCGCGCGCAGCCGCTCCCGCGCCTCGTCGTCGGTGCCGGCCTCGTGCTGCTGCGCGTCGGCACGCAGGCGGTGCTCCTCGTCGACGAGTTCCGAGATCCGGCTGAGGATGGTCTTGTCGTCCATGCCCGAAGCTTGGCACAGCGGACGGGTCCGCGCCCGCGTTCTGCCGCCGTCCGCGCAGAGGTGAGCATTGCTCGCTCTCCGCAGCGGCCACTGTGTACGCGAGTGACGCACATCCCACGGGCTCCATTCTCGACAAAGAGATAGTTGTTACGTGAAATATCCTCCGACCTGCCTTTTGATCTGCCGCTCAGGATGGCATGCTCGCGGGCAACGTCACGGGTCGATACGGAGCCGCGACCCTGAGTCAACCGAGGGAGCGTTCAGGTGCCCGAACCAACGGACACACCGAGGCCCGCCGGCCGACCCCGGACCGTGCCGCTGCGGAAGATCCTGCCCGCGGTGCTCCGCGACCCCGCCCGGGCCCTCATCGACATCGGTAACCGTACCGAAGGCGAACTGGTCCGGCTCAACCTCGGCTCGTTCCGGCCGTACCTGGTCACCCACCCCCGCCACGTGCAGCACGTCCTGCGGGACCGGGCGGACAACTACGAGCGGGCCGGTGACGGGCTGTTCTGGCGCCCGGTCAAGCGGCTGTTCGGCGAGGGGATCCTCGGCGAGGGGCAGATCTGGTCGGCCAGCCGGCGGATGCTCCAGCCGATGTTCACCGCCAAGCGGGTCGAGGCGCTGGTCGACGGCATGGCCGACGCGATCCGCGACGCCGTCGGCGAACTGGACGAGCCGGCCCGCGCCGGGCAGCCGGTCGACATCGGCGTGGAGCAGGCGCGCATCGTCAGCCGGGCGATCATGAAGGTGCTCTTCGCCGACCGGATCTCGGTACCGGACGCGATGCGCGTGATCGAGGCGCAGGACCGGATCGCCACCGCCGTCATCCCCCGGATCATCGTGCCGTTCGCGCCGCTGTCCCTGCCGATGCCCGGCGACCGCACGTTCGCCCGCGCCGTCCGCATCGTCGACGACGTGCTGGTGCCGATCGTCCGCGAGACGCGGGAGTCCGCCGACCAGGGCGACGACGTCATCTCGACGCTCTGGCAGGCCCGCACCGACGACGGGCGGCAGCTCGACGAGCGGCAGGTCCGCAACGACACCGTGGCGATGTTCGCCGCCACCACGGAGACCACCATCAACGTGCTCACCTGGGCCTGGCCCCACCTGGACCAGCACCCCGAGGTGGCCGGGCGGCTCTACGCCGAGATCGACGAGGTGGTCGGCGGCGAGCCGGTACGACGCGAGCACCTGAGCCGGCTCACGTACACCCGGATGGTGCTGGACGAACTGCTGCGGCTCTACCCGATCGGGTGGATCATCCCGCGCCGCGCGGTCGCCGGGGACGTCATCGACGGCGTGCCGATCGAGCCCGGCGCGACGATGGCGGTCAGCCCGTTGATCACCCAGCGGATGCGGCAGTTCTGGGACCGCCCGGACGAGTTCGACCCGGAGCGGTTCCGCCCCGAGCGGGTCCGGGCCCGGCACCGGTACGCCCACTTCCCGTTCGGCGGCGGCCCGCACCAGTGCCTGGGCATGTACCTGTTCTACCTGGAGGCCCAGCTCATCCTCGCCACCATGCTCAGCCGCTACCGGTTCCGGCTGCACCGCCCCGGCGTACCCGGACTGCGGCTGGCCGCCGCGCTGCGGCCGCGCGAACGGGTCGAGCTGACGCTCGTCGCCGCAGAGCGGGCGGGGCGGGCATGACCGACGGGCCCACCCCCGATCCGCTCGCCGTCGCGGCGGAG
This sequence comes from Micromonospora sp. WMMB482, assembly GCF_019038635.1. Classification (NCBI taxonomy): domain Bacteria; kingdom Bacillati; phylum Actinomycetota; class Actinomycetes; order Micromonosporales; family Micromonosporaceae; genus Micromonospora; species Micromonospora sp. WMMB482. Next base: position 3,749 of record NZ_JAHOPD010000024.1, read on the forward strand.
CAGGGCCGGGTCTGCGCGCTCGCCGCGCAGGGCCAGCGCGGCCTGCGCAAGGCCGCCGCCGCGCACCCCGAGCTGTTCCCCGGCGACCCGTTCGACGCGACGCTGTTCAGCAGCATCGCGCAGGCGATGGCGTTCAGCGCCCCCTGGCACAACGCCGCCGAACTCGGGGTGACCAACCGCGCGGTGCTCTGGGGATTCGCCGTGGACTGGCTGGTCGACCACCAGGCCACCAGCCGGGCCGAGGTCGACCGGGTCACCGGCGTCTGCCTGGACGTTCTCGACGGCAGCGAGTCCGGCGACCCGCTGGGCCGGTTCCTCGCCGAGCTGCGCGACGACGTCGCCGCCGCGCCCGCCTACCCGGCACTGCGCGGGCAGTGGCGGGACACGATGGCACGCACGCTCGACGCGATGGCCCGCGAGTGGGACTGGCGGCACACCGGCCGCCCCACGCTCGCCGACTACCTCGCGAACGCCGACAACCTCGCCGCCACAGTGGTCAACGTGGCGCACTGGATCCACACCGGATCGGTGTCCGACGCCGCCACGCTGGCCCGGCTGATCGAGGTCAGCGACGAGGTCCAGCGGGCCCTGCGCCTGGTCAACGACCTCGGCACCCACCGTCGCGACGCCGAGTCCGGCGACCTCAACGCGCTGCTGCTGGTGGACGACCCGGCCGAGGTCGAGCGGCGCTTCGCCGAGCAGGTCGACCACTGCCGCGTCCTGCTGGCGAAGCTGGCCGGCGAGGTGCCGCGGGAGGCCGGCTTCCTGTCCCGGCAGCTCGGCTTCACCACCGGCTTCTACCGGAACACCGACTTCTGGGGCGTGCGGTGACGCTCACCGCCCGACCGGTGCCCGCCACCCGGTCCGGGACCGCGCACGACCTGATCACCGACCTCGGCGGCGGGCCGGAGGGGCAGACGTCACCGTCGGTCTACGAGACCGGACGGCTGGTCGCGCTCGCGCCCTGGCTCGACGGCCACGACCGGCGCGTGACCTGGCTGCTGGACCGGCAGCGCCCGGACGGCGGCTGGGGCGGCCCCGGCGGGTACGCGCTGGTGCCGACGCTGAGCGCGGTCGAGGCGCTGCTGGCCGTGCTGCACCACGACGGTCCGGCCGCCGCGCCGGCCGCCGCCGCGCACCGGGGACTGGCACATCTGGCCGGCGCGCTGCGCGACGGCGCCCCGCCGGACCTGCCCGCCACCGATCTGATCGTGCCGGCGCTGCTGACCGCTGTGGACCGGCACCTCGACGGTCCGGCCGGGCCGCCACCCGGGCTGGCCGAGTGGGCCGGCCGGGCCCGTCTGCCGCTGCCGGCCGGTCTCGATCCGGCCCGGCTGACCCGGGTACGCGGGCTGCTGGCCACCGGAAGACCGGTGCCGGAGAAGCTGGCGCACGCGCTGGAGGTGGCGGGCGAGCTGGCGTACCGCGCGCCCGGCGTACGTCCCTCGGCCAGCGGTGCCGTCGGCGCCTCACCCGCCGCCACCGCGGCCTGGCTGGGCAAGCCGGAGCCCGGTCCCGCGCTGGACTACCTGAACGCCGTCGCCCGGCCCGGTCCGGTGCCCTGCGCGAGCCCGATCACCGTGTTCGAACGGGCCTGGGTGCTCGGCATCCTGGTCCGGGCCGGCGTGCCGGTCGGCGCGCCCGAACCGGTGCTGACCGAGCTGCGCGCCGCGGTCGGACCGTCCGGCGCGGCCACCGCGCCCGGTTTGCCCGCCGACGCCGACACCACCGCCGTCACGCTCTACGCGCTGGCCCGGCTGGGTCGCGCGCCGGGCGTTCAGCCGCTGGCCGGGTTCGACACCGGACGGCACTTCTGCACCTGGCCGGGAGAGGACGGCGCGTCGCTGACCACAAACGCGCACGTGCTCGACGCGCTCGGCGAGCAACCGAGCGCGCCCGGCCTCATCGGCGCCCGGCGCCGGGTCACCGAGTGGCTGCTGGACCGGCAGGAGCCGGACGGGCGGTGGGAGGACCGCTGGCACGCCTCGCCGTACTACGCCACCTACGCGGTGCTGCTGGCCCTCGCCGACCACGCGCCGGACGGCGCGGCGCGTGCCGCTGTCGAGCGGGGGGTGGCCTGGCTGCTGGACACGCAGCGCCCGGACGGCTCCTGGGGACGGTGGGACGGCACCGCCGAGGAGACCGCGTACGCGGTGCTCGCCCTGGCCGACGCGGGCCGGCCCGGCGACCCCCGGATCACATCGGCGCTGGCGCGGGGGCGCCGTCGACTGTCCGAGCTGGACGGATGCGACGGCGAACCGGCACTATGGCACGACAAGGACCTCTACCGCCCGACGCGGATCGTGCGCGCCGCGGTGCTGGCGGCCTCCGGCCGCGCCGGGGCGGCCCGGACGGGGGCCGCACCTACCATGATCAGGATCGCTTGAATGAGGTTCACGACGGCTGCTAGCGTGCGCCGGAGTCGATCGGATTCCGAACCGACCGAAGACCGGGCCAGGACGGTGTGATGGGTTCCCGCAGTACGAATCTCCGTACGAAGAATCATCGCGCTGCTGGCGTCGCTGATCGCGCTCTGGGCGTTCGCCGCGTGGGTACCGTACGGGACGGATTCAAACCTGCTCGGCGTGCAGACGTCAACGCGCGCGTCTTCGAGCCGAGCGACCCATGCCTGGTGCTGCACGGCGCGTCGGCCCACCCCGCGCGACTACGGCCGGTCGGGCTGGCCCGCTTCCTCACCGACGCGGTACGCCGGGGCGCCCCGCCGTTCGCGCTCGCGGGCGCCACGGCGGACGGCTGTCCTGGCGCGCCGCCGGTGAGGGTACGACACCGCAGCGGATGGTGCGCGAGGAGTTGCCCACCTGGTGCGCCCGGCGCGGTTCGACAGCAGCCGGCGGCTGTTTGGGGCTGGTCGATGGGGGGCTTCGGCGCGTTGCTGCTCGCGGAGACGTACCCGAGGTGGCTGCGGATGGCGGCGGCCTTCTCCCCCGCGGTGAGCCCCGGCGACGCGGTCTTCGCCGGCGTGGAGAACTGCGCGGCACCCCGTCGGGCTCTGGTGCGGGCGGCAGGACAACTTCCTCAAGGACGTCCGGGCGCTGGCCCGGGCACTGCCCGAGGAGCCGGTACGCGCCGCCTGGGCCGACGGGCGGCACAACTTCGGCTACTGGGGCACCGTCCTCCCGGACGCGTTCGCGCTGATC
>NZ_JAHOPD010000025.1:0-3133 GCF_019038635.1 Micromonospora sp. WMMB482
CGCGCTGCTGTGGAGCCCGCAGATCAACCGGGTGTTCTTCGGCGCGGTCTTCGCCGTCGGCGACGCCCTCGGCCTGCCGCGCGAGCTGTACCAGATCGGCTACGCCCTGATCCGCTTCTGGGAGTAGCCGACCGGGTCGTTCCCGGGCCGGTGCGAGCCGGCCCGGGAACGGCACGACGTCACGGGCGCTGAGCCGGGCTCTCGGTCTTCGCCGGTCCCGCTCGGTGACCGTCTCGACGATCTCGTCGATCGCCTTGAGCAGGTCGGCGTCGAGCTTCACGCCTGCCGCCTTCACGTTGTCGTGCACCTGCTCCGGCCGGGACGCGCCGACGATCGCCGAGGAGACGTTCGGGTTCTGGAGCACCCAGGCGACGGCGAGCTGCGGCATGGTCAGCCCGGCCTGCTCGGCCAGCGGCTTGAGCCGCTGCACGCGGGTGAGCACGTCGTCGGTCATGAACCGGGCGATGAACCCGGCGCCGGACTTCTCGTCGGTGGCGCGGGAGCCGGCGGGCGGCGGCTGGCCCGGCAGGTACTTCCCGGACAGCACACCCTGTGCCATCGCGACCAGACGATCTGGCCGATACCCAGCTCCTCGCTGGTGGGGATCACCTCGGTCTCGATGACCCGCCACAGCATCGAGTACTGCGGCTGGTTCGAGATCAGCGGGATGCGCAGCTCACGGCGAGCGCGTGCGCCTCGCGCAGCTGGGACGCCTTCCACTCGGAGACGCCGATGTAGTGCGCCTTGCCGGAGTGTACGACGTCGGCGAAGGCCTCCATCGTCTCCTCCAGCGGGCTGCTGTAGTCGTAGCGGTGGGCCTGGTAGAGGTCCACGTGGTCGGTCTGGAGGCGGCGCAGCGAGCCGTCGATCGACTCATGATGTGCTTGCGGGACAGGCCGCGGTCGTTGCGGCCGGGACCGTTCGGCCAGTAGACCTTGGTGAAGATCTCCAGTCCTTCGCGGCGCTCGCCCTTGAGCGCCCGGCCGAGCACCGACTCGCGCGGATGCCCTGGCCGGGCTGCGTGCCGCCGGGCTGCCGGTGGTGAAGGTCCATGTGTCCGCAGCCGTCGAGGCGCCCGACCCGGCCGGGGCGAGCGCGGCGCTGCGCCGGTTCGTCGAACCGAGGTTCCTGCCCAGACCCGGGCGGCCGGTTTGCGCGGGCGCCACCGACCCGGCCGATCCGGCGTTCGCGGCCGACGACCTCGACGCCGCACTCGACGCGCGGTTACCAGGGGCGTTGCGGGTGCACTACCACGTGCCGTTGCACGCCCCGCCCGAGCCGCCCCACCGGGAAGCCGCCCCGGCGGCCCCCGACGCCGGGCCGCCCGATGCGGACGCCGCGCGGGGTAGATGACCCCGGCCGCGGCCGAACCCCGTGCCTGCCGGTTCCGGTGCCCCGCCGGAGGGGACCGGCGGACCGGTGGACGACGGCGGGGCCAGGCGGGGCGCGCGGGCGGGGGAGGTCTCGTGCTGATCGCCGTGATCCTCGCGCTGGCCGCCGGCACCTACGGCTTCCGGTTGCCGGGGTGCTGCTACGGGACCGGCTCGACCTGCCGGAGTGGTCGCGCCACCTGCTGCCGGTCGGTGCCGCCACGCTGCTGGCCGCGCTCCGCCGCCACCGCGGGGCGCTCACCGAGGCCGGCGGCTTCGCCGGCTACGCCCGCCCGCCGCCGGTGTGCTCGTCGGCCTGCTGCTTGCCTGGCGCCGGGTGCCGTTCGTGCTGGTCGTGGTCGCGGCGGCGGCCACCACCGCGGTGCTGCGCCTGCTCGGCGTGGCCTGAAGTGCGGCATCGGCCCGCACCACATCGGCCCCTCACCGCCGGGGCGGGAGGGGCCGATTCGGGGCCGGTCCGGTCAGACCTGGTCGCCGATGTTCACCCGCGGCGCGGGCGCACGCATCCGGCGAACGTGATCGACCGCATGATCGCGTAGAAGTAGAGCGAGCCGAGCTTCTCGGTGCTCTCGGGAAGCGCTCGCGGACCAGCCGCTTGATCTTCCGAGAGATCAGGATCGAGTCGATCAGCACGCCGAGGGCCAGCGCACCCCAGAGCACGTTCGACAGCAGCCGCACGATCGGCGGCATGGCCTGGTTGGAGCCGAACAGCACGATCAGCGCACCGCCGAAGAACCAGGTGCCGATCGTCCGCCGGGAGTCGACCACGTTGCGGGCCAGCAGCCGCTCCGGCCCCGGTCACGCGGGCCGCCCTCGCGGCGGAACTCCGCGGCGGCCTCGGCGCGGGCGGCACGGCGCTGCGCGCGGGCCTCCTCCTTGGTCAGCGGCTTGGCCGGCGCGGTCGGCCGGCGACCGGCGACCGGCCGCTTCGGCGTGACCTGCCCTAGTTCCTTCTTGCTGGGCGTGTAGCCCCGGGGGCGGGCGGCGGACTCCTCGTCGGTCGTCACAGTGGTGACGGACTCCTCGACGAGGTCGGCGGACTTGCGGCGAAACGCGACGGCACGCGGCAAGGGTAGCCAACCGGCCGCGCCCGGTGCACATCACGGGTGCACCGGCGCGGCCGATCGAAAGGCGCGAACGGTCAGGGGCGCTCGACGTGCGCGCCGAGGTCGGCCAGCTTGGCCTCGAAGTCCTCGTAACCGCGGTTGATCAGGTCCACGCCGTACACCCGGGAGGTGCCCTCGGCGGCCAGCGCCGCGATCAGGTGGCTGAACCCGGCCGCAGGTCCGGGATGACCAGGTCGGCCGCGTGCAGCTTGCTCGGCCCGGCGATCACCGCGGAGTGCTTGAAGTTGCGCCGGCCGAAGCGGCACGGGTGCCGCCGAGGCAGTCCCGGTAGACCTGGATGTTGGCGCCCATCGTGTTCAGTGCCTCGGTGTAGCCGAGCCGCTGCTCGTAGACCGTCTCGTGGACGATCGACAGGCCCCGGGCCTGGGTGAGCGCGACCACCAGCGGCTGCTGCCAGTCGGTCATGAAACCGGGGTGCACGTCGGTCTCCAGCGCCACCGCGTTCAGCTCGCCGCCGGGTGTGCCAGAACCGGATGCCGCCCTCCTGGCCCGGGCTGCCGCCGCGCGGCGGGCGCAGGTCGGTGACCCTCGTACTCGCCGCCGACCGACCGGAAGATGTTCGGAAGGTCATCATGTCGGCCTGCTGGGCGCCCAGCACCTCGACGTGGCCGCGGG
>NZ_JAHOPD010000026.1:0-3147 GCF_019038635.1 Micromonospora sp. WMMB482
GCTGCTGTGGAGCCGCAGATCAACCGGGTGTTCTTCGGCGCGGTCTTCGCCGTCGGCGACGCCCTCGCCTGCCGCGCGAGCTGTACCAGATCGGCTACGCCCTGATCCGCTTCTGGGAGTAGCCGACCGGGTCGTTCCCGGGCCGGTGCGAGCCGGCCCGGGAACGGCACGACGTCACGGGCGCTGAAGCCGGGCTCTCGGTCTTCGCCGGGTCCCGCTCGGTGACCGGCTCGACGATCTCGTCGATCGCCTTGAGCAGGTCGGCGTCGAGCTTCACGCCTGCCGCCTTCACGTTGTCGTGCACCTGCTCCGGCCGGACGCGCCGACGATCGCCGAGGAGACGTTCGGTTCTGGAGCACCCAGGCGACGGCGAGCTGCGGCATGGTCAGCCCGGCCTGCTCGGCCAGCGGCTTGAGCCGCTGCACGCGGGTGAGCACGTCGTCGTCATGAACCGGGCGATGAACCCGGCGCCGGACTTCTCGTCGGTGGCGCGGGAGCCGGCGGGCGGCGGCTGGCCCGGCAGGTACTTCCCGGACAGCACACCCTGTGCCATCGGCGACCAGACGATCTGGCCGATACCCAGCTCCTCGCTGGTGGGGATCACCTCGGTCTCGATGACCCGCCACAGCATCGAGTACTGCGGCTGGTTCGAGATCAGCGGGATGCGCAGCTCACGGGCGAGCGCGTGCGCCTCGCGCAGCTGGGACGCCTTCCACTCGGAGACGCCGATGTAGTGCGCCTTGCCGGAGTGTACGACGTCGGCGAAGGCCTCCATCGTCTCCTCCAGCGGCGGTGCTGTAGTCGTAGCGGTGGGCCTGGTAGAGGTCCACGTGGTCGGTCTGGAGGCGGCGCAGCGAGCCGTCGATCGACTCCATGATGTGCTTGCGGGACAGGCCGCGGTCGTTGCGGCGGGACCGTTCGGCCAGTAGACCTTGGTGAAGATCTCCAGTCCTTCGCGGCGCTCGCCCTTGAGCGCCCGGCCGAGCACCGACTCGCGCGGATGCCCTGGCCGGGCTGCGTGCCGCCGGGCTGCCGGTGGTGAAGGTCCAGGTGTCCGCAGCCGTCGAGGCGCCCGACCCGGCCGGGGCGAGCGCGGCGCTGCGCCGGTTCGTCGAACCGAGGTTCCTGCCCCAGACCCGGGCGGCCGGTTGCGCGGGCGCCACCGACCCGGCCGATCCGGCGTTCGCGGCCGACGACCTCGACGCCGCACTCGACGCGCGGTTACCAGGGGCGTGGCGGGTGCACTACCACGTGCCGTTGCACGCCCCGCCCGAGCCGCCCCACCGGGAAGCCGCCCCGGCCGTCCCCGACGCCGGGCCGCCCGATGCGGACGCCGCGCGGGGTGATGACCCCGGCCGCGGCCGAACCCCGTGCCTGCCGTTCCGTGCCCCGCCGGAGGGGACCGGCGGACCGGTGGACGACGGCGGGGCCAGGCGGGGCGCGCGGGCGGGGGAGGTCTCGTGCTGATCGCCGTGATCCTCGCGCTGGCCGCCGGCACCTACGGCTTCGGGTTGCCGGGGTGCTGCTACGGGACCGGCTCGACCTGCCGGAGTGGTCGCGCCACCTGCTGCCGGTCGGTGCCGCCACGCTGCTGGCCGCGCTCGGCCGCCACCGGCGGCGCTCATCCCCGAGGCCGGCGGCTTCGCCGGCTACGCCCGGCCCGCCGGTGCTCGTCGGCCTGCTGCTTGCCTGGCGCCGGGTGCCGTTCGTGCTGGTCGTGGTCGCGGCGGCGGCCACCACCGCGGTGCTGCCCTGCTCGGCGTGGCCTGAGTGCGGCATCGGCCCGCACCACATCGGCCCCTCACCGCCGGGGCGGGAGGGCCGATTCGGGGCCGGTCCGGTCAGACCTGGTCGCCGATGTTCACCCGCGGCGGGCGCACGCATCCGGCGAACGTGATCGACCGCATGATCGCGTAGAAGTAGAGCGAGCCGAGCTTCTCGGTGCTCTTCGGGAAGCGCTCGCGGACCAGCCGCTTGATCTTCCGAGAGATCAGGATCGAGTCGATCAGCACGCCGAGGGCCAGCGCACCCCAGAGCACGTTCGACAGCAGCCGCACGATCGGCGGCATGGCCTGGTTGGAGCCGAACAGCACGATCAGCGCACCGCCGAAGAACCCAGGTGCCGATCGTCCGCCGGGAGTCGACCACGTTGCGGGCCAGCAGCCGCTCCGGGCCCCGTTCACGCGGGCCGCCCTCGCGGCGGAACTCCGCGGCGGCCTCGGCGCGGGCGGCACGGCGCTGCGCGCGGGCCTCCTCCTTGGTCAGCGGCTTGGCCGGCGCGGTCGCCTCGACCGGCGACCGGGCCCCCCCGCTTCGGCGTGACCTGCCCTATTTCCTTCTTGCTGGGCGTGTAGCCCCGGGGGCGGGCGGCGGACTCCTCGTCGGTCGTCACAGTGGTGACGGACTCCTCGACGAGGTCGGCGGACTTGCGGCGAAACAGCGACGGCACGCGGCAAGGGTAGCCAACCGGCCGCGCCCGGTGCACATCACGGGTGCACCGGGCGCGGCCGATCGAAAGGCGCGGACGGTCAGGGGCGCTCGACGTGCGCGCCGAGGTCGGCCAGCTTGGCCTCGAAGTCCTCGTAACCGCGGTTGATCAGGTCCACGCCGTACACCCGGAGGTGCCCTCGGCGGCCAGCGCCGCGATCAGGTGGCTGAACCCGGCCGCAGGTCCGGGATGACCAGGTCGGCCGCGTGCAGCTTGCTCGGCCCGGCGATCACCGCGGAGTGCTTGAAGTTGCGCCGGCCGAAGGGCACGGGGTGCCGCCGAGGCAGTCCCGGTAGACCTGGATGTTGGCGCCCATCGTGTTCAGTGCCTCGGTGTAGCCGAGGCCGCTGCTCGTAGACCGTCTCGTGACGATCGACAGGCCCCGGGCCTGGGTGAGCGCGACCACCAGCGGCTGCTGCCAGTCGGTCATGAAACCGGGGTGCACGTCGGTCTCCAGCGCCACCGCGTTCAGCTCGCCGCCGGGTGCCAGAACCGGATGCCGCCCTCCTGGCCCGGGCTGCCGCCGCGCGGCGGGCGCAGGTCGGTGACCTCGTACTCGCCGCCGACCGACCGGAAGATGTTCGGAAGGTCATCATGTCGGCCTGCTGGGCGCCCAGCACCTCGACGTGGCCGCGGGTCGCCAGCGCCGCCGCCGCCCC
>NZ_JAHOPD010000027.1:0-7443 GCF_019038635.1 Micromonospora sp. WMMB482
CGAACCAGTCGGCCACTGCGACGTCGTAGTCGCGATTGTCGGCGAACGCGCGGCCGCCAGCGCCCGGCGCCGGGCCAGGGTGAAGCCGCCCTCGGCGAGCGCGCCACCACCGCCGGGTACGCGGCCGGTCGGTCACCACCGCCACGAGGCGTGTTCTTCGCCGCGGCCCGCACCATCGCGGACCGCCGATGTCGATCTGCTCCACGCACTCGTCGGTGCCGGCGCCGGAGGCGACTGTGGCCTGGAACGGATAGAGGTTGGAGACCAGCAGGTCGATGCCGGCGATGCCGTGCTCGTCGAGCTGCGCGGCGTGCGCGTCCTTGCGCAGGTCGGCGAGGCGGCCGCCGTGGATCTTCGGGTGCAGCGTCTTGACCCGACCGTCGAGGATCTCCGGGAAGCCGGTGACCTGCTCGACCGGCGTCACCGGCACCCCGCGCGCCGGAGATCGTCGACGCGGTGCTCCCGGTCGACACGATCTCCACGCCGGCCTCGTGCAGGGCGCGGGCCAGCTCGACCAGGCCGGTCTTGTCGTAGACGCTGACCAGCGCGCGCCGGATCGGGCGGCGACCGGCGTCCTCAGTGGCGTTCACGGGATGGTGACCTTTCTGCCGGTGATCGTCCAACCTTTACGGACCAGGCGGCCGACCTGCTCGACGAGCTGGCGCCGCTCGGCGGACTTGATGCGCTCGGTGACGCGTTCCTCGTCGTCGTCGTCGTGCACCGGCACCGCGACCTGGGCCACGATCGCCGGCGACACGCTGCGCCGCACCGCCGCCATCACCGGCCGGCTGGAACCCGGCCGACGGCCCCTGCTGGCCGACTTCGACGTGGTCCGCGCGGCCTTTGTCGGCCAGCTCGCCCCCGCCGGGCGGATGGTGGTGCCGCTGCGGCTGCGCGGCGCCACGTCGCGCTCCATCGCCTTCACCCGCACTCCCGACGGCCTCACCGTCGACAGTCAACTCGCCGTGTTCATGCCCCTGCGCGGCAGCCTCGACGACGCCCGCCGCATCGTCGCGATCAACGAGCAGCAGGACGTCGCCCTGGTCGTCAACAAGGACCAGACCGTCGACGGCGCCCTGCTCGCCGGCGTCCTCGACACCCCCGCGCACACCCAGTGGACCGGCGTGATCTTCCCGCCGATGGTGCCGTACGAGTGGATCGAGCTGTGGCTCGCGCTGCGCCTACCTAACTCGAACCTGCGGATGACCACCGACCGCGCCGCGATCGACCGAGGCCAGGTCACCCCCATGCACCCGCAGTGGGGCGCCATGGCCACCGTCGAAGGCCCCAGCCTCGCCTACCTCACCCTGCGCCCCGCCGAACCCGTCGACGGGCAGAAGCGCTACGAGATCGGCCTCATCGGCCACGGCCCCGACGGCATCGCCCTGGCCGACATCACGGCCGAGGAAGCCGCACGGTGGGACCGCGAGTACCGCTCCCGCAGCGTGCGCTTCGAAATCCCGATCGGACGCGCCGGCGAGCACGCCCCCGACAAGGGACGCTTCGTCATCGACCGCCCGCACCACCCGTCACCGTCATCTGGGAATAGGGCCATGCTCGCCGGGACGACAGCACACCGCTTCCCCCTCGTCGCCCGGTCACGGCCGCTGTGCACCGCCCTGCCCGCGAGGATCGGCGCCCTGGCCGACCTCGCGGCCAGGGCACAGCACGACAACGACCTGACCGCCGCCGCCCGCGTCTACAACCAGGCCGCCCTCATCGCCTCCGACTGCGGCCAAACCGACCTCGCCCGCCAGTGGTGCCACCGCCACGCCCAAGCATGGCTCGACCGCCCAGACCTGACCACCACCCCCGCCGCCACGTCATCGAATCCCTGGTCAACCTCGCCCGCCTGCACATCCGAGCCGGCGAACACGACGACGGCCTCACACTCCTCCTCACCGAGCTCTACCACGCCATCGCCCACCGAACCGACACCACCATCGACGGCATCCCTCTCCCCGCCGCCGCGCTCACCCCCACCGAAGAAGCCCACCGCGACCTCACCCAATGGCTCTGGAGCGTCCACCTGGCAGACGGCACCCGCGCGCTGACCAGCGCCGGCCGCTGGGACGACGCCGAAGAACACCTCCAGCACCACCACGGCATCGGCAACCGGATGCTCGACGGACGCCAAGCCGCCATCATCGCCCGCATCCACCGCGGGCAACACGCCGCCGCCCAACAGATGATCGACACGACCCAACCCGGCGAGCCCTGGGAAGCCGCCGTGGCGGCCTGCCTCACCACAATGTCCCACCCAGACGGACCGGCACGCACCGAGGACGTCGACCTGATGACGGCGCGCTATCAGAAGGTGAGCAGGGATCCTTCGCTGGTCGTGTTCCGCACTCGCCTCGCCCTGTCCATCGTCGAACTAGTACGGCAGCCGCCGTTTGGGATCATGGTTGAAGTTCGAGGTTGAGCCGGCGTGTGTAGTGGGCTCGTCGGGCTCGGGCTTGATGCCGTCGTCGCCAGCCTGACCAGTGCAAACGATGGGCGAGGTCGGTGATCGGGCGGATGAGGCAGGCGTTGATCAGGCGGCGGACCTCGTTGACGGTCAGCGTGATCAGTCCCGTGTCGGTGGGCTCGTCGTGGGTGGCGTCAGCGGCGCTGATTGTCAGCACGGCGAGGGCGGCCAGGGCGAGGGTGGTGAATCGGTGCCAGGAGTCCCAGCGGCGGACCTGGTGCTGGTCCAGGCCGACCTGGCTCTTGGCGGCCTGGAAGCTCTCCTCGATGCTCCAGCGGATTCCGGCGACCCGCACGAGCTGGACGAGGGTGGCCGGTCTCGGGGTCCAGCAGCGGTAGAAGGCCAGCTCACCGGTGGTGATGTTGCGGCGGATCAGCAGGCTGTGCCGGCCGCCGTCGTCGGGGTCAGCGTCGGTGCACACGTCATCGAGCCAGGCCCAGTCGTAGAAACGCGGCCCCTTGGATCCGGCGCCGGCTGAGCGGCGCTGCCACGCCGAGGCGGGCAGGTCAGCGGCGATCCGGTCGGCGCGGATGCGGGTCTTGCTGCCGTCGATCGGCACCAGGTGGCTGCGGGACACCGCAAGGACGTAACCGATCTCGTGTTCGCGCAGGCCAGCGCGGAAGGCGGCGCTGTTGCCGTAAGCCTCGTCCGCAGCCACCCACCCGGCCGGCACCCCGGCGTCAAGGGCTGCGGTGATCATGTCGGCGGCCAACTCCGACTTGGTGGCGAACTCGATGTCCTCGGGCACCCCGGCAGCAGCACACCGGTCGCGGTCGTCGGTCCACGACGCTGGCAGATACACCCGCCGGTCGATCAGGGTGTGCCCGTCGGCGCCGGCGTAGCCCAGGAACACCCCGACCTGACTGTTCTCGATCCGCCCTGCCGTGCCGGTGTACTGGCGCTGCACCCCGACCGTGTGGATGCCCTTCTTCAGATCGCCGGTCTCGTCGACGGCCAGGACCGCGTCCGGACCGCCGAACCGGCCGGCGATCATCTGCCGCAGGTCGTCGCGGACGGCGTCGGCGTCCCACACCGCCCGGTACAACAACCGCTGCATCGCATCCGGCCCGGCGTGCCCGGCCTGCTCGGCCAACTGCCAACACGTCTTGACCTCAAGGTCAGCCAGCAGCCCGGTCACGAACTGTCCGGCCGCCCGGCGCGGTTCCACCCGCCCGAACCGGCCCGCGAAGCAGCCCAGCACCTCGGCCAGCACCCGCTCCCACCGTGCAACAGCTAGGCTGTGGCACGCGGCCACCGCAAGATCTGAAGTTATGTCCACAACGTACAGACGATCACGCGGTGGCCGCCCCGCGTCCACCCCAGGTCACCAGCAGAATCTCAAACGGCGGCTGCCGTACTAGCCGACGGCGCTTCCAGCCCCAGCCTGGAGCGCATCGCACGCCTCGCTGTCGAGACAGCGGTCACGGCCGCAGACGGGTACGCCGCACGGGACATCCTGACGTCCTCGGCGTTCCCAGAACCCGAAGCACAGCAAACGTTGCTCGACGTGCTGACCGCGAGCGGACTCGGCCGCCCTCTGCCACCACCGCTGCTGGGACGCCTCACGGCCGCGCTCAGTCAATGTGATGCGGTGGTCTCTCGGTTGCCGTGCTCGCCGGCCGGGACCCTCGCTCCGGCGCCGGCAGCGACGACGCCCGGCCCGCCCGGGGCACTGCGTTGAACACAGCGGCGGTGACACCCGCTGCCCGGGCGGATGACCGCAGCGGTTCCGTCGGACTGTCGTGCCATGATGCCGCTCACCTCAAGGCAAGGAGCAGCGCGGTGGCCACGGTTACGGTTCGGGACGAGACAGCGACGGGCAGGGCGATCGATCAGTGGCCGTTGGCAGGCCTGCCCGAGCGCATCTCCGCGCGGGAGCTGGTCCGGTTGCGCGTGCGCGAGGAGGTGGCGCGGTTCAACGCCGACCAGGCCGACCTCTTCCGGGGTCTGGTGCAGCCGACCAACGCGGAGGCGACGTTGAACGGCTATCGGGTCGGTCGGGGACGGCGGCTGGACTGGGAGCGTCAGGCGGACGCGGCGTGTGCCGCCTTCGCCCGCAACGGCTTCGTACTGCTGGTGGGTGACCGACAGGTCGAGGATCTCGACGAGGAGATCGACCTGCTCGCGGACCCCGAGGTGGCCTTCGTGCGACTCGTCCCCCTGGTAGGTGGCTGAGATGGGTGACTGGACGCGCCTGCTTCCCGCGCTGAGCGCCCCGGATCGCCGGCGGGTGGAAACCGGAATCGCCGAAGCCGACGCCCACGTTCGGCCGCTGCTCCGGACCACGGACACCTACTTCTGGGCGACGTCGGTGACCCGCACGCCGGAATGGGCGGCCACCAAGGCGTGGCCGGGTGAGCTTCGCCGCCGAGCCGCGCTCGCCGTGCACCTCGAGGCGACCACCAGCTCGATCCCGTCCGCGCTGAACGACGTCCTGCGGAGCCTAGCCGACGGCGTGCACGACTGGACCCGGGCGGATCTCCTATGGAGTCTGGAGGTTGCCGGCCAGGGGCACGGCTACGACAACGGCGCCCACCTGGAGTTGCCGGCGATGATCGCCGTGCGTCTGACTACCGCGGACCTGGCGGATCTGGCGCCGGCGCTCTCGGCCCTGTTCGACGAAATCGCCGAGGACTACTTCATGGCAGCCGGGCCACGTCGGCGGGTCGCCATGCTGATTGGAGAGGCGGTCGACCGTGCCACGGTCGCCGAGTGCCGTCGTGGTTGCTGCACCACGGCGACGAGTTCGGTCCCCTCGTGCGCGCCGGCCTGGGTGACGTCCTCGCCGCGCCGGGCGTGCCCGAGCTGCTGGCGCACTGCGCCTCGCTCGACAAGCCGGCGGCGCCGGCGAAGTGGCTGCGCGTCCTCGACGAACGGCTCACGACCGCGACCGATGGACAGGAAACCGTCCGCGCGGTCCTGGAGGCGTTCGCCGCCCACCGTCACTCTGTGCACGAGGACTCGGACCGCCTCCTGCGTGGCCTGGTGTGGGCGCTGTCGCGAGAGTCGGACGAGGCGGCAACGGACCTGCTGGCCCGGGTCACCGCCACCGCCTCGGCCGCGCCCCGCCAGGCGTCCGGTTTCCCCCATGCCCAGCGCACCGCGATCGCGGCCGTGCAGCTGCTCGCCGGGCGCGACGGTGAGGCACCGGTGCGGACCCTGGCACGGCTCGCGGCGAGGGTGAAGAACAAGGCGGTGCGCGCCCGGGTGCAGTCCGCGCTGGCGCGCCTCGGCGCGTCGCGGGGGTGGTCGCTCAGCGAGGTGATGGAGCTCGCCGTCGACGACCACGGGCTCGACTCCACCGGCAGCCGACTGACCGAGGTCGGCCCGTACGAGGCGACGGTGCGGGTCGTGGGCGAGAAGGCGCGTCTGACCTTCACTCGCGGCGGCACCGGGCTCAAGGGCGTGCCGGCCGTGCTCAAGGAGACGCACGCCGACGAGCTGAAGCAGCTACGTGACATGGTGAAGGGCATCAGCGCGACGCTGACCGCCGAGCGGCAGCGGGTGGAGGCGCTGCTGTCCGAGGACCGCGTCTGGGCGTACCCGGACTGGGTGTCCCGCTTCCTCGACCACCCGATAACCGGGACGTACGGGCGGCGGCTGCTCTGGGAGACCAGCACCGACGGACGCGACTGGTCGGCGGGCCTGCCCCACACCGACGGCGACGGGTGGACGATCGTCGGTCTCGACGGGCGACCGGCGCGTGGTGAGCGGTCCGGCTGTGGCATCCCATCCACGCGGCGGTGGACGAGACCCTCGCCTGGCGGGAACGGGTGCTCGCCACCGGCCTGACGCAGCCGTTCAAGCAGGCCTTCCGTGAGGTCTACCTGCTCACGCTGGCCGAGGAGCGGACCGGCTCCTACTCCAACCGGTTCGCCGCGCACATCCTGCGCTACCGCCAGGCGAACGCGCTCATGCGCGCCCGCGGCTGGCAGGCCGGCTACCTCGGCACGTGGGACGGAGGGTACGACAGCGAAGCCACCAAGCTCTTCGGCGGTGTGCGTGGCGGGCGTCCTTCCACCACCAACTCGTCGACACCGACGACCCGCGCGACTACGACGTCCACCACTGCTCGACCGACCAGGTGCGCTTCGCCCGATCCGACGGCGCGACCTGGCAACCCGCGCCGGTCGCGGACGTACCGCCGCTGGTGTTCACCGAGGCGATGCGGGACGTGGACCTGTTCGTCGGCGTCACCTCGATCGCCACCGACCCGCAGTGGGCCGACCGCGGCGAGGACCGGTTCCGGGACTACTGGCACCGCACCGCGGTCGGCGCGCTGAACCCGTCGGCGCAGGTACGTCGCGACGCCCTGGCCCGGCTGCTCCCCCGCATGGCCATCGCCGACCGGGTCACCCTCACGGACCGATACCTGCACGTACGCGGGAACCTGCGCGGCTACCGCATCCACCTCGGCTCGGGCAACATCATGATGGAGCCCCGACGTCTACCTGTGCATCGTCCCCGCACGCGGCGGCACCGGACGGCTACACCTGCCGTTCGAGGACGACCCGATGTTGTCGACGATCCTGTCCAAGGCGATCATGCTTGCCGCCGACGACACGATCACCGACCCCACCGTGCTGCGGCAGTTCGCCGCATGACGGGCTGGGCGCGACTGCACGTCAGCTACTGCCAGTACGAGGTGACCACCGTGCCCGGCGTGACCGGCCTGGGCATCCACACCATCGGTGACACCCTCCTTCAGGTGGGCGGGCCGAGTCGGCTCACCGGCTTCTGCGGGATCCACACGGGTCCGATCGAGGCACGTCTCCGGGTGCTGCCGGAGCCCTCGACGCAGATCGACGCCGGTTGGGATGCGATCAGTGAGGCGACCCTGTGGAGCCCCAGCGGCCGTTTGTCGGTCATCGGCCTGATGGGTGGCGTCGCGGAGGCCCTCGTCGACGTCCGCTCCCCGCGGGCTGATCCGGGTACGGGTGCACGCCCGTCACCGCCTGCACGAGACGGTGCGC
>NZ_JAHOPD010000028.1:0-7532 GCF_019038635.1 Micromonospora sp. WMMB482
CGGCCACTGCGACGTCGTAGTCGCGATGTCGGCGAACGCGCGGGCCGCCAGCGCCCGGCGCCGGGCCAGGGTGAAGCCGCCCTCGGCGAGCGCGGCCACCACCGCCGGGTACGCGGCCGGGTCGGTCACCACCGCCACCGAGGCGTGGTTCTTCGCCGCGGCCCGCACCATCGCCGGACCGCCGATGTCGATCTGCTCCACGCACTCGTCGGTGCCGGCGCCGGAGGCGACTGTGGCCTGGAACGGATAGAGGTTGGAGACCAGCAGGTCGATGCCGGCGATGCCGTGCTCGTCGAGCTGCGCGGCGTGCGCGTCCTTGCGCAGGTCGGCGAGGAGGCCGCCGTGGATCTTCGGGTGCAGCGTCTTGACCCGACCGTCGAGGATCTCCGGGAAGCCGGTGACCTGCTCGACCGGCGTCACCGGCACCCCGCGCCGGAGATCGTCGACGCGGTGCTCCCGGTCGACACGATCTCCACGCCGGCCTCGTGCAGGGCGCGGGCCAGCTCGACCAGGCCGGTCTTGTCGTAGACGCTGACCAGCGCGCGCCGGATCGGGCGGCGACCGGCGTCCTCAGTGGCGTTCACGGGATGGTGACCTTTCTGCCGGTGATCGTCCAACCTTTACGGACCAGGCGGCCGACCTGCTCGACGAGCTGGCGCCGCTCGGCGGACTTGATGCGCTCGGTGAGCGCGTCCTCGTCGTCGTCGTCGTGCACCGGCACCGCGACCTGGGCCACGATCGCCGGCGACACGCTGCGCCGCACCGCCGCCATCACCGGCCGGCTGGAACCCGGCCGACGGCCCCTGCTGGCCGACTTCGACGTGGTCCGCGCGGCCTTTGTCGGCCAGCTCGCCCCCGCCGGGCGGATGGTGGTGCCGCTGCGGCTGCGCGGCGCCACGTCGCGCTCCATCGCCTTCACCCGCACTCCCGACGGCCTCACCAGCGTCGACAGTCAACTCGCCGTGTTCATGCCCCTGCGCGGCAGCCTCGACGACGCCCGCCGCATCGTCGCGATCAACGAGCAGCAGGACGTCGCCCTGGTCGTCAACAAGGACCAGACCGTCGACGGCGCCCTGCTCGCCGGCGTCCTCGACACCCCCGCGCACACCCAGTGGACCGGCGTGATCTTCCCGCCGATGGTGCCGTACGAGTGGATCGAGCTGTGGCTCGCGCTGCGCCTACCTAACTCGAACCTGCGGATGACCACCGACCGCGCCGCGATCGACCGAGGCCAGGTCACCCCCATGCACCCGCAGTGGGCGCCATGGCCACCGTCGAAGGCCCCAGCCTCGCCTACCTCACCCTGCGCCCCGCCGAACCCGTCGACGGGCAGAAGCGCTACGAGATCGGCCTCATCGGCCACGGCCCCGACGGCATCGCCCTGGCCGACATCACGGCCGAGGAAGCCGCACGGTGGGACCGCGAGTACCGCTCCCGCAGCGTGCGCTTCGAAATCCCGATCGGACGCGCCGGCGAGCACGCCCCCGACAAGGGACGCTTCGTCATCGACCGCCCGCACCACCCGTCACCGTCATCTGGGAATAGGGCCATGCTCGCCGGGACGACAGCACACCGCTTCCCCCTCGTCGCCCGGTCACGGCCGCTGTGCACCGCCCTGCCCGCGAGGATCGGCGCCCTGGCCGACCTCGCGGCCAGGGCACAGCACGACAACGACCTGACCGCCGCCGCCCGCGTCTACAACCAGGCCGCCCTCATCGCCTCCGACTGCGGCCAAACCGACCTCGCCCGCCAGTGGTGCCACCGCCACGCCCAAGCATGGCTCGACCGCCCAGACCTGACCACCACCCCCGGCCGCCACGTCATCGAATCCCTGGTCAACCTCGCCCGCCTGCACATCCGAGCCGGCGAACACGACGACGGCCTCACACTCCTCACCGAGCTCTACCACGCCATCGCCCACCGAACCGACACCACCATCGACGGCATCCCTCTCCCCGCCGCCGCGCTCACCCCCACCGAAGAAGCCCACCGCGACCTCACCCAATGGCTCTGGAGCGTCCACCTGGCAGACGGCACCCGCGCGCTGACCAGCGCCGGCCGCTGGGACGACGCCGAAGAACACCTCCAGCACCACCACGGCATCGGCAACCGGATGCTCGACGGACGCCAAGCCGCCATCATCGCCCGCATCCACCGCGGGCAACACGCCGCCGCCCAACAGATGATCGACACGACCCAACCCGGCGAGCCCTGGGAAGCCGCCGTGGCGGCCTGCCTCACCACAATGTCCCACCCAGACGGACCGGCACGCACCGAGGACGTCGACCTGATGACGGCGCGCTATCAGAAGGTGAGCAGGGATCCTTCGCTGGTCGTGTTCCGCACTCGCCTCGCCCTGTCCATCGTCGAACTAGTACGGCAGCCGCCGTTTGGGATCATGGTTGAAGTTCGAGGTTGAGCCGGCGTGTGTAGTGGGCTCGTCGGGCTCGGGCTTGATGCCGTCGTCGCCAGCCTGACCAGTGCAAACGATGGGCGAGGTCGGTGATCGGGCGGATGAGGCAGGCGTTGATCAGGCGGCGGACCTCGTTGACGGTCAGCGTGATCAGTCCCGTGTCGGTGGGCTCGTCGTGGGTGGCGTCAGCGGCGCTGATTGTCAGCACGGCGAGGGCGGCCAGGGCGAGGGTGGTGAATCGGTGCCAGGAGTCCCAGCGGCGGACCTGGTGCTGGTCCAGGCCGACCTGGCTCTTGGCGGCCTGGAAGCTCTCCTCGATGCTCCAGCGGATTCCGGCGACCCGCACGAGCTGGACGAGGGTGGCCGGTCTCGGGGTCCAGCAGCGGTAGAAGGCCAGCTCACCGGTGGTGATGTTGCGGCGGATCAGCAGGCTGTGCCGGCCGCCGTCGTCGGGGTCAGCGTCGGTGCACACGTCATCGAGCCAGGCCCAGTCGTAGAAACGCGGCCCCTTGGATCCGGCGCCGGCTGAGCGGCGCTGCCACGCCGAGGCGGGCAGGTCAGCGGCGATCCGGTCGGCGCGGATGCGGGTCTTGCTGCCGTCGATCGGCACCAGGTGGCTGCGGGACACCGCAAGGACGTAACCGATCTCGTGTTCGCGCAGGCCAGCGCGGAAGGCGGCGCTGTTGCCGTAAGCCTCGTCCGCAGCCACCCACCCGGCCGGCACCCCGGCGTCAAGGGCTGCGGTGATCATGTCGGCGGCCAACTCCGACTTGGTGGCGAACTCGATGTCCTCGGGCACCCCGGCAGCAGCACACCGGTCGCGGTCGTCGGTCCACGACGCTGGCAGATACACCCGCCGGTCGATCAGGGTGTGCCCGTCGGCGCCGGCGTAGCCCAGGAACACCCCGACCTGACTGTTCTCGATCCGCCCTGCCGTGCCGGTGTACTGGCGCTGCACCCCGACCGTGTGGATGCCCTTCTTCAGATCGCCGGTCTCGTCGACGGCCAGGACCGCGTCCGGACCGCCGAACCGGCCGGCGATCATCTGCCGCAGGTCGTCGCGGACGGCGTCGGCGTCCCACACCGCCCGGTACAACAACCGCTGCATCGCATCCGGCCCGGCGTGCCCGGCCTGCTCGGCCAACTGCCAACACGTCTTGACCTCAAGGTCAGCCAGCAGCCCGGTCACGAACTGTCCGGCCGCCCGGCGCGGTTCCACCCGCCCGAACCGGCCCGCGAAGCAGCCCAGCACCTCGGCCAGCACCCGCTCCCACCGTGCAACAGCTAGGCTGTGGCACGCGGCCACCGCAAGATCTGAAGTTATGTCCACAACGTACAGACGATCACGCGGTGGCCGCCCCGCGTCCACCCCAGGTCACCAGCAGAATCTCAAACGGCGGCTGCCGTACTAGCCGACGGCGCTTCCAGCCCCAGCCTGGAGCGCATCGCACGCCTCGCTGTCGAGACAGCGGTCACGGCCGCAGACGGGTACGCCGCACGGGACATCCTGACGTCCTCGGCGTTCCCAGAACCCGAAGCACAGCAAACGTTGCTCGACGTGCTGACCGCGAGCGGACTCGGCCGCCCTCTGCCACCACCGCTGCTGGGACGCCTCACGGCCGCGCTCAGTCAATGTGATGCGGTGGTCTCTCGGTTGCCGTGCTCGCCGGCCGGGACCCTCGCTCCGGCGCCGGCAGCGACGACGCCCGGCCCGCCCGGGGCACTGCGTTGAACACAGCGGCGGTGACACCCGCTGCCCGGGCGGATGACCGCAGCGGTTCCGTCGGACTGTCGTGCCATGATGCCGCTCACCTCAAGGCAAGGAGCAGCGCGGTGGCCACGGTTACGGTTCGGGACGAGACAGCGACGGGCAGGGCGATCGATCAGTGGCCGTTGGCAGGCCTGCCCGAGCGCATCTCCGCGCGGGAGCTGGTCCGGTTGCGCGTGCGCGAGGAGGTGGCGCGGTTCAACGCCGACCAGGCCGACCTCTTCCGGGGTCTGGTGCAGCCGACCAACGCGGAGGCGACGTTGAACGGCTATCGGGTCGGTCGGGGACGGCGGCTGGACTGGGAGCGTCAGGCGGACGCGGCGTGTGCCGCCTTCGCCCGCAACGGCTTCGTACTGCTGGTGGGTGACCGACAGGTCGAGGATCTCGACGAGGAGATCGACCTGCTCGCGGACCCCGAGGTGGCCTTCGTGCGACTCGTCCCCCTGGTAGGTGGCTGAGATGGGTGACTGGACGCGCCTGCTTCCCGCGCTGAGCGCCCCGGATCGCCGGCGGGTGGAAACCGGAATCGCCGAAGCCGACGCCCACGTTCGGCCGCTGCTCCGGACCACGGACACCTACTTCTGGGCGACGTCGGTGACCCGCACGCCGGAATGGGCGGCCACCAAGGCGTGGCCGGGTGAGCTTCGCCGCCGAGCCGCGCTCGCCGTGCACCTCGAGGCGACCACCAGCTCGATCCCGTCCGCGCTGAACGACGTCCTGCGGAGCCTAGCCGACGGCGTGCACGACTGGACCCGGGCGGATCTCCTATGGAGTCTGGAGGTTGCCGGCCAGGGGCACGGCTACGACAACGGCGCCCACCTGGAGTTGCCGGCGATGATCGCCGTGCGTCTGACTACCGCGGACCTGGCGGATCTGGCGCCGGCGCTCTCGGCCCTGTTCGACGAAATCGCCGAGGACTACTTCATGGCAGCCGGGCCACGTCGGCGGGTCGCCATGCTGATTGGAGAGGCGGTCGACCGTGCCACCGGTCGCCGAGTGCCGTCGTGGTTGCTGCACCACGGCGACGAGTTCGGTCCCCTCGTGCGCGCCGGCCTGGGTGACGTCCTCGCCGCGCCGGGCGTGCCCGAGCTGCTGGCGCACTGCGCCTCGCTCGACAAGCCGGCGGCGCCGGCGAAGTGGCTGCGCGTCCTCGACGAACGGCTCACGACCGCGACCGATGGACAGGAAACCGTCCGCGCGGTCCTGGAGGCGTTCGCCGCCCACCGTCACTCTGTGCACGAGGACTCGGACCGCCTCCTGCGTGGCCTGGTGTGGGCGCTGTCGCGAGAGTCGGACGAGGCGGCAACGGACCTGCTGGCCCGGGTCACCGCCACCGCCTCGGCCGCGCCCCGCCAGGCGTCCGGTTTCCCCCATGCCCAGCGCACCGCGATCGCGGCCGTGCAGCTGCTCGCCGGGCGCGACGGTGAGGCACCGGTGCGGACCCTGGCACGGCTCGCGGCGAGGGTGAAGAACAAGGCGGTGCGCGCCCGGGTGCAGTCCGCGCTGGCGCGCCTCGGCGCGTCGCGGGGGTGGTCGCTCAGCGAGGTGATGGAGCTCGCCGTCGACGACCACGGGCTCGACTCCACCGGCAGCCGACTGACCGAGGTCGGCCCGTACGAGGCGACGGTGCGGGTCGTGGGCGAGAAGGCGCGTCTGACCTTCACTCGCGGCGGCACCGGGCTCAAGGGCGTGCCGGCCGTGCTCAAGGAGACGCACGCCGACGAGCTGAAGCAGCTACGTGACATGGTGAAGGGCATCAGCGCGACGCTGACCGCCGAGCGGCAGCGGGTGGAGGCGCTGCTGTCCGAGGACCGCGTCTGGGCGTACCCGGACTGGGTGTCCCGCTTCCTCGACCACCCGATAACCGGGACGTACGGGCGGCGGCTGCTCTGGGAGACCAGCACCGACGGACGCGACTGGTCGGCGGGCCTGCCCCACACCGACGGCGACGGGTGGACGATCGTCGGTCTCGACGGGCGACCGGCGCGTGGTGAGCGGGTCCGGCTGTGGCATCCCATCCACGCGGCGGTGGACGAGACCCTCGCCTGGCGGGAACGGGTGCTCGCCACCGGCCTGACGCAGCCGTTCAAGCAGGCCTTCCGTGAGGTCTACCTGCTCACGCTGGCCGAGGAGCGGACCGGCTCCTACTCCAACCGGTTCGCCGCGCACATCCTGCGCTACCGCCAGGCGAACGCGCTCATGCGCGCCCGCGGCTGGCAGGCCGGCTACCTCGGCACGTGGGACGGAGGGTACGACAGCGAAGCCACCAAGCTCTTCGGCGGTGGTGCGTGGCGGGCGTCCTTCCACCACCAACTCGTCGACACCGACGACCCGCGCGACTACGACGTCCACCACTGCTCGACCGACCAGGTGCGCTTCGCCCGATCCGACGGCGCGACCTGGCAACCCGCGCCGGTCGCGGACGTACCGCCGCTGGTGTTCACCGAGGCGATGCGGGACGTGGACCTGTTCGTCGGCGTCACCTCGATCGCCACCGACCCGCAGTGGGCCGACCGCGGCGAGGACCGGTTCCGGGACTACTGGCACCGCACCGCGGTCGGCGCGCTGAACCCGTCGGCGCAGGTACGTCGCGACGCCCTGGCCCGGCTGCTCCCCCGCATGGCCATCGCCGACCGGGTCACCCTCACGGACCGATACCTGCACGTACGCGGGAACCTGCGCGGCTACCGCATCCACCTCGGCTCGGGCAACATCATGATGGAGCCCCACGACGTCTACCTGTGCATCGTCCCCGCACGCGGCGGCACCGGACGGCTACACCTGCCGTTCGAGGACGACCCGATGTTGTCGACGATCCTGTCCAAGGCGATCATGCTTGCCGCCGACGACACGATCACCGACCCCACCGTGCTGCGGCAGTTCGCCGCATGACGGGCTGGGCGCGACTGCACGTCAGCTACTGCCAGTACGAGGTGACCACCGTGCCCGGCGTGACCGGCCTGGGCATCCACACCATCGGTGACACCCTCCTTCAGGTGGGCGGGCCGAGTCGGCTCACCGGCTTCTGCGGGATCCACACGGGTCCGATCGAGGCACGTCTCCGGGTGCTGCCGGAGCCCTCGACGCAGATCGACGCCGGTTGGGATGCGATCAGTGAGGCGACCCTGTGGAGCCCCAGCGGCCGTTTGTCGGTCATCGGCCTGATGGGTGGCGTCGCGGAGGCCCTCGTCGACGTCGCCGTCCCGCGCGGGCTGATCCGGGTACGGGTGCACGCCCGTCACCGCCTGCACGAGACGGTGCGCACCGACGACGACCCGCCGAGCAACACGAGCTGCACGTCTGGGCGGCGCCGCGAGGAGACACCGTGGCGCACCGTGCTGGCCGGCCCGA
>NZ_JAHOPD010000029.1:0-6458 GCF_019038635.1 Micromonospora sp. WMMB482
TCGGCCTGGTGGGGGAGTCCGGCTCGGGCAAGTCGCTCAGCGTCCTGGCCGTGATGGGTCTGCTGCGGAGGGCGCCCGGGTACGCGGCGGGAATCCGCTTCCAGGACACGGACCGCTGAAGCTGAACGCCAAGGGCCGCCGCCCTGATGGGCCGCGAGATCGCGATGGTCTACCAGGACGCGCTGGTCGGCGCTGAACCCGGCGCTGCGCGTCGGCGCCCAGCTCGCCCAGATGATCCGCCCGTGGCGGCACCCGCTCGGCCGAGGAGCTGATGCGGCTGGTCGGGCTGGACCCGCGGCGCACGCTCGCCGCGTACCCGCCGAGCTTCCGGCGCGGCAGCGGCAGCGCGTGGTGATCGCCATGGCCCTGTCCCCGCGACCCGAAGCTGATCATCGGCCGACGAGCCGACCACGGCGCTCGACGTCACCGTGCAGCCCAGGTGATGAAGCTGCTGCTGGACCTGCGCGAGCGGCTCGGCTTCGCCCTCATCCTGGTCAGCCACGACCTCGCCCTGGTCAGCGACGTCTGCGACCGGGTCGTGGTCATGTATGGCGGGCAGATCGTGGAGACCGGCGTGACCGCCGACGTGATGGAGGCGCCCGCCCACCACTACGCGCGCGGGCTGCTCGGTTCCGTCCTGTCCCTGGAGACCGGGGCGGAACGGCTCACCCAGATCCGCGGCGTGGTGCCGTCACCGGCCGACTTCCCGAAGGGCTGCCGGTTCTCCGACCGCTGCCCGATGGCGACCGGGATCTGCCGGGACACCGCGCCCGCCCTGGAGGGCACGGACGGCCACGGGTACGCCTGCCACCACCCCCGCCGTCACCGTCAGCGAGAAGGAGCCGGCCCGATGAGCGCCACCGCCGAGCACCGGCCGATCGCCGAGCTGAGCGACGTGCACGTGGTGCACGCCTCGCGCGGCGGCGGCATGTTCAGCCGGGAGAAGGTCTACGCGCTCACCGGCGCCGACCTGGTGATCCGGTCCGGCGAGACGGTCGGCATCGTCGGCGAGTCCGGCTGCGGCAAGTCCACGCTGGCCAAGGTGCTCGTGGCCTGCAACGGCCGACCGCCGGCACGGTGTCGTTCGCCGGCAAGGACGTGTGGTCGATGAGCGCCGCCGAGCGGCGCGAGCACATCGGCGCGGGCGTCGGCATGATCTTCCAGGATCCGGCCACCTCGCTGAACCGCCGGATGCCGGTACGCGCGACATCCTGCGCGACCCGCTCGACGTGCACCGCCGGGGCACCCGGCAGCAGCGCGAGCAGCGGTGGCCGAGCTGATGGCCCTGGTGGGCCTGCCGCGCTCGGTCGCCGACGTGCTGCCCAGCCAGCTCTCCGGCGGCCAGCGCCAGCGGGTGTCCATCGCCCGCGCGCTGGCCCTGGAACCGGGCTGGTCATCGCCGACGAGCCGACCAGCGCGCTCGACGTGTCGGTGCGGGCCCAGATCCTCACCTGCTGCTGGACCTCAAGGACCGGCTCGGGCTGGCCATGGTGCTGGTCTCGCACGACATCCAGACCGTCAAGCGGGTCAGCGACCGGGTCGTCACCATGTACCTGGGCCGCGTCGTCGAGCAGACGCCCGCCGGCCTGCTGCCCGAGGGCGGCCGGCACCCGTACACCCGGGCGTTTTTCTCGGCCACGCCGGGCCTGCTGTCACCGATCGAACCCATTCCGCTGGTCGGCCGCGGTCCGTCGGCCACTCGCCCGCCGAGCGGCTGCCCGTTCCGGACCCGCTGCTGGGCCGCCACCGACGGCTGCGCCGTGGACATGCCGGCGCCGCGCCCCGCCGAGGGCGAGGGCCACGAGTTCCGCTGCCACCACCCGTGCCCGCCGGGACCGCGAACACCGAACTGGTCGCGCTCGCCACCCCGGCGACCGGCCGCACCGCATCTGAGTCTGTCGAGGAGAACCTGTGACCACCCCCGCCCCGCGGTTCGCCGGAGTCGTGCCGCCGGCCGTGACCCCCTTGACCGGGAGGGTGAGGTCGACGTCCACTCCCTGGAACGGCTGGTCGAGTGGCTGCTCGACGCCGGTGTCGACGGCATCTTCGCCCTCGGCAGCTCCGGCGAGACGGTCTTCCTCACCGAGGGAGCGGGACCTGGCCCTGGAGACCATCGTGAAGACCGCCGGCAGCGCCGTGCCGGTCATCGCCGGTTGCATCGAGCCCACCACCCGGCGGGTCGTGGAGCGGGCCGAGGCGTCCACCCGGCTGGGCGCGGACGGCCTGGTCGTGACCGCGCCGTTCTACGCCATCGTCGGCCCGCACGAGATCGAGCGGCACTTCCGCGCCGTCGCCGCGGCGGTCGAGCTTCCACTGCTGGCGTACGACATCCCGGTCTGTGTGCACAGCAAGCTCTCCGTGGACCTGCTGACCCGCTCGCCGCCGAGGGTGTGCTGGCCGGCGTCAAGGACTCCAGCGGCGACGACGTCGCGTTCCGCCAGCTCGCGCTGGCCATTGCCGAGCGCGCGCCGGAGCGCGACTTCAGCCTGCTCACGGCCACGAGGTGGTGGTCGACGCGATGATGCTCGCGGGCGGGTCCGGCTCGGTGCCCGGACTGGGCAACGTGACCCGGCCGGTTACGTACGGCTGCACCGCGCCTGCATGGCGGGCGACTGGGCCGCCGCCCGGCGGGAGCAGGACCGCCTGACCCGGCTGTTCCGCATCGTCGACGCCGCCGACCCGGCCACCTCGGGGCGCCCCCGGGGCGTCGGCGCGTTAAGACCGCCCTGGCGCTGCTCGGCGTCATCGCCGGCAACGCGGTGTCGCTGCCGCTGCGGCGCTGGACGCCGCTGAGACGGGCCGCGTGCGTACCCAGCTGGAACTGGCCGGGCTGCTCTGACCATGCCCGAGGTGAGCACGACCGGTCGGTCGCCGCACTCGACATCGGCGGCACCAAGACCACCGCGCCCTGGTCACCGCCGGCGGAGAGGTCGCCGGCCGGCGCACCGCGCCGACGCCTGGTCGCTCCGGCGCCGCCGCGGTGCTCGACACGGCCGCCGGGCGCCTGTCGTCCGGCCCGGCCGGCGCGCTGGGTGGCGCCCGCCCGCGACACCGGCACGGTCACCAGCGCGCCCAGCCCTCGGGCCAGGTCGGTGCGGGGCACCCGGCTCAGTCGGGCGTCCACCACCACCCGTACGCCGGGGACTGTCAGGCTGCTCTCCGCCACCGCTGTCGCGAGCACCACGCGCCGCCCGGCGGCCGGGGTGGCGCCGCGTCCTGGGCGGGCCCCGGCAGCCGTCCGTGCAACGGCAGCACCGCGACCTCGCGCAGGCCGGCCAGGCGGCCCGCGACGGCGGCGATCTCACCCGCGCCGGCAGAAGCGAGCACGTCGCCGTCGCGTTCGCGCAGCGCCCGGCGCACGGTGGCGGCCACGTGGTCGAGCAGCGCCGGATCGACCCGCCCGCGCCGGGCGGCGTCACCGGGCGCGGCGTGGTGCCCACACCCGCTCGACCGGGTGCAGCGCTGCCTCGACGCGTACCACGGGGGCGGGGACCGCCGGTGCCGAGCAGCGCGGCGAAGCGGTCCGTCCGCGAGTGGCCGACATCGCCAGCAGCCACAGGTCCGGCGCAGCGTCGCGCGGGCCTCGACGCTGAACGCCAGCGCCAGGTCGGCGTCGAGGTGCCGTTCGTGGCACTCGTCGAGCAGGACCGCGCCCACGCCCGGCAGCTCCGGGTCGTGGTGCAGGCGGCGGACCAGCAGGCCGGTGGTCACCACCTCGACCGGGTACGTGGTCCGGCCCGGCGCTCGCCGCGCACCGCGTACCCGATCCGGTCGCCGACCCGCTCGCCGAGCAGGGCGGCCATCCGGTGCGCGGCGGCGCGGGCGGCGACCCGCCGTGGCTGGGCGATCACCACGCGGCCGGTGACCGCGTCGGCGCGGCGAGCGGCGCGGTGGTGGTCTTGCCGGTACCCGGCGGCGCACCAGGACGGCGGCGCCGCGCTCGCGCAGCGCGCCGACGAGCGCCGGCAGGACCGGGCGCACCGGCAGGTCGAGCGGGATGTCGGCGAGCACCGGCCCACTCTCGCACCGCGCCGCCGGACGGTCCGCGTCACCCCCCGGGACGTGGAACGGCCCGGCCGGCGCACCGCCGACCGGGCCGGGTGGCCGCCGCGCCCGGTCCGCCGACCCGGCCGCCGCCCTCCTTGCTAGTACGTTCCGTCGAGCTGCCCGCGCAGCTTGGTGAGGGCCCGGGCAGGAGCCGGGACACGTGCATCTGCGAGACGCCGATCTGCTCGGCGATCTGCGACTGGGTCAGGTTGCCGTAGAGCGCAGCGTGAGGATCTTCTGCTCGCGCTGGTCGAGCGTGGCGAGCGCCGGGCTGAGGGCCACCCGCATCTCGGCCAGCTCGAACTCGCCGTCCTCGCCGCCGAGCAGGTCGCCCAGCTCGGTGGCCCGCTCGCCGTCGCCGGTCGGGGTGGACAGCGACACCGCGTTGTACGCGCGGGCGCCCTCCAGCCCTCCAGCACCTCCTCCTCGGTGAGCTTGAGGTGGGCGGCGATGTCGGCGACAGTCGGCGAGCGGCCGAGCGTCTGGAGCAACGTGCTGTTGGCGTCGGAGATCGCCAGGCGCAGCTCCTGGAGCCGGCGGGGCACCCGATGTCCCAGGTGCGGTCGCGGAAGTGGCGCTTCAGCTCGCCGATGATGGTGGGGATGGCGTAGCCGGCGAAGTCGACGCCGCGCGACGGGTCGAACTTGTCGATCGCCTTGATCAGGCCGATCGCGGCAGTCTGCGCCAGGTCGTCGTTGGGCTCGCCCCGGCCGCTGTAGCGGTGGGCCAGGTGGTTCGCCAGCGCAGCCACGCCTCGATGGCGCGGGTCCGCGCAGCGCCGGCCGCGACGGGTGGTCGGCGGGCAGCGCGGCCATCGCCGCGAGCAGGTCGGCGGCGCTGTCGGTGAGCGAGCGGGGTCGAGCTTCGCGGAGGCGCCGGCGTGGTCGACGGGGCGCTGATCGTGGGAGCGGTCATTACTGGTCCTCCCTGCACCTCGTCCACGGAAGAAAAAAGAGCGTGACGCTCAGGTTTAGATGTCGGTCGTACGTTCGGAAGTCACCATAGCCCGATCGTCCTGCGGAAATCTAGCCGAAAGTACGATGTACTTAAGGTGTAAGCAGCCAGAAAAAACGTGAGCCGGTTGATATCGCGCTCGGCGGGGTGGCGAATGACGCTGACCGGTCGGCCCGGGTCGTACCCCGACCGGTCAACGTGGAATCCGACAGGTGGGCGAAGTGTCGCCTTTCTGTCGTTGTCCCGCGACGGGGACCGCCCGTAGCGTCCGTAGCGACACGTCAACGGAGGCACCGTGCTGGATCCGCCGCGCCACAACTCGTCATCAACGCCCGGACACTGCTGTTCAGCTGGCTCCCGGCGGACCCCGGCGCGGTCGACACACTGCTGCCCGCGGGCCTGCGCCCGCACCCGCAGCGACAGGTCTTCGTCAACCAGTACGTGGTCGACGACGAGACGCAGACCTCGGGCTTCGGGGCGTACTCGCTGACCTACCCTGGGAGTCTCACTGGCGGACATGGACCCGCCCGACGGCGAGACGCCGGGCGGCTGGTGGACGCACTACCTCGCCTCCAGCGAGCGGGTCCGGCGGTACGCCGCCGCACGGGGCGTACCGGCCGCGATTGGAGAGACCCGCCTCGACCTGCGGGGCGACCAGCTCATCGCCGAGACCCGGGCCGCCGACGGCACGCTGTTGATCCGGGTCACCGCCCGGGTCGGCACACCGGCACCGAGGCGCACTACGGCCACCACCGCTACCTCACCCGCCACGACGGCGAGCTGATCGTCACCGACTACCCGTACGTGGCGGAGCCGGTGTCACCGTTCGAGGTCGAGTCGGTGGAGTTCCCGGTGCGGAGCACCCGGTCCACAGCGCTGCGTCCGGCCAACCCGCTGCACGTCTGCTGGGGCTTCTACTCGCCGCGGGTCTCGTTCGCGTACCCGGCCCGCCCGGACGTGCCGCACGAGGTGGCGGACCTTCCCAGGTGCCGGCCCGCCGGGCCCGTAGCGGCCTGCCGTCCGGGTCGTAGACCAGCCGGTACGCGGGCAGCGCCCAGAGCCGCGTATGCCAGGGCAGCCGCGCCGGGCGGTGCGGCCGCAACCGGCCCGGCGGACGGGGACCGGCCCGGCCCCCGGCGTGCCAGCCGTCCAGCTCGTCGGCCGCCGCGGTGATCGCCGCCACCGCGTCCGCCGGGTCCAGCAGGTCGTCGTCCTGCGCGCCGCCGGGATCGCGGTCCAGGTGCTCGCGCCACAGCCGCAGCCGCAGGTCGCGGGCGAACACCCGGGCGCCGTCGCCCAGCCCGGCCGGGTCGACCGGCGCCCGTTCGTCGCGGGTTCGTCGAGCACCGCGCAGGACAGCTCGCTGTCGTGCGTCCAGGACCGGCGGTTGAAGTTGTCGCTGCCCACGCTGGCCCAGACGTCGTCCACCACGCAGACCTTGGCGTGCACGACACCGG
>NZ_JAHOPD010000030.1:0-14822 GCF_019038635.1 Micromonospora sp. WMMB482
GTCGCTCAGCGTCCTGGCCGTGATGGGTCTGCTGCGGAGGGCGCCCGGGTACGCGGCGGGATCCGCTTCCAGGACACGGACCTGCTGAAGCTGAACGCCAAGGGCCGCCGGGCCCTGATGGGCCGCGAGATCGCGATGGTCTACCAGGACGCGCTGTCGGCGCTGAACCCGGCGCTGCGCGTCGGCGCCCAGCTCGCCCAGATGATCCGCCGTGGCGGCACCCGCTCGGCCGAGGAGCTGATGCGGCTGGTCGGGCTGGACCCGCGGCGCACGCTCGCCGCGTACCCGCACGAGCTGTCCGGCGGGCAGCGGCAGCGCGTGGTGATCGCCATGGCCCTGTCCCGCGACCCGAAGCTGATCATCGCCGACGAGCCGACCACGGCGCTCGACGTCACCGTGCAGGCCCAGGTGATGAAGCTGCTGCTGGACCTGCGCGAGCGGCTCGGCTTCGCCCTCATCCTGGTCAGCCACGACCTCGCCCTGGTCAGCGACGTCTGCGACCGGGTCGTGGTCATGTATGGCGGGCAGATCGTGGAGACCGGCGTGACCGCCGACGTGATGGAGGCGCCCGCCCACCACTACGCGCGCGGGCTGCTCGGTTCCGTCCTGTCCCTGGAGCCGGGGCGGAACGGCTCACCCAGATCCGCGGCGTGGTGCCGTCACCGGCCGACTTCCCGAAGGGCTGCCGGTTCTCCGACCGCTGCCCGATGGCGACCGGGATCTGCCGGGACACCGCGCCCGCCCTGGAGGGCACGGACGGCCACGGGTACGCCTGCCACCACCCGCCGTCACCGTCAGCGAGAAGGAGCCGGCCCGATGAGCGCACCGCCGAGCACCGGCCGATCGCCGAGCTGAGCGACGTGCACGTGGTGCACGCCTCGCGCGGCGGCGGCATGTTCAGCCGGGAGAAGGTCTACGCGCTCACCGGCGCCGACCTGGTGATCCGGTCCGGCGAGACGGTCGGCATCGTCGGCGAGTCCGGCTGCGGCAAGTCCACGCTGGCCAAGGTGCTCGTGGGCCTGCAACGGCCGACCGCCGGCACGGTGTCGTTCGCCGGCAAGGACGTGTGGTCGATGAGCGCCGCCGAGCGGCGCGAGCACATCGGCGCGGGCGTCGGCATGATCTTCCAGGATCCGGCCACCTCGCTGAACCGCCGGATGCCGGTACGCGACATCCTGCGCGACCCGCTCGACGTGCACCGCCGGGGCACCCGGCAGCAGCGCGAGCAGCGGGTGGCCGAGCTGATGGCCCTGGTGGGCCTGCCGCGCTCGGTCGCCGACGTGCTGCCCAGCCAGCTCTCCGGCGGCCAGCGCCAGCGGGTGTCCATCGCCCGCGCGCTGGCCCTGGAAACGGGGCTGGTCATCGCCGACGAGCCGACCAGCGCGCTCGACGTGTCGGTGCGGGCCCAGATCCTCAACCTGCTGCTGGACCTCAAGGACCGGCTCGGGCTGGCCATGGTGCTGGTCTCGCACGACATCCAGACCGTCAAGCGGGTCAGCGACCGGGTCGTCACCATGTACCTGGGCCGCGTCGTCGAGCAGACGCCCGCCGGCCTGCTGCCCGAGGGCGGCCGGCACCCGTACACCCGGGCGTTGTTCTCGGCCACGCCGGGCCTGCTGTCACCGATCGAACCCATTCCGCTGGTCGGCCCGTCCGTCGGCCACTCGCCCGCCGAGCGGCTGCCCGTTCCGGACCCGCTGCTGGGCCGCCACCGACGGCTGCGCCGTGGACATGCCGGCGCCGCGCCCCGCCGAGGGCGAGGGCCACGAGTTCCGCTGCCACCACCCGGTGCCCGCCGGGACCGCGAACACCGAACTGGTCGCGCTCGCCACCCCGGCGACCGGCCGCACCGCATCTGAGTCTGTCGAGGAGAACCTGTGACCACCCCCGCCCCGCGGTTCGCCGGAGTCGTGCCGCCGGCCGTGACCCCCTTGACCGAGGAGGGTGAGGTCGACGTCCACTCCCTGGAACGGCTGGTCGAGTGGCTGCTCGACGCCGGTGTCGACGGCATCTTCGCCCTCGGCAGCTCCGGCGAGACGGTCTTCCTCACCGACGGCAGCGGGACCTGGCCCTGGAGACCATCGTGAAGACCGCCGGCAGCGCCGTGCCGGTCATCGCCGGTTGCATCGAGCCCACCACCCGGCGGGTCGTGGAGCGGGCCGAGGCGTCCACCCGGCTGGGCGCGGACGGCCTGGTCGTGACCGCGCCGTTCTACGCCATCGTCGGCCCGCACGAGATCGAGCGGCACTTCCGCGCCGTCGCCGCGGCGGTCGAGCTTCCACTGCTGGCGTACGACATCCCGGTCTGTGTGCACAGCAAGCTCTCCGTGGACCTGCTGACCCGGCTCGCCGCCGAGGGTGTGCTGGCCGGCGTCAAGGACTCCAGCGGCGACGACGTCGCGTTCCGCCAGCTCGCGCTGGCCATTGCCGAGCGCGCGCCGGAGCGCGACTTCAGCCTGCTCACGGCCACGAGGTGGTGGTCGACGCGATGATGCTCGCGGGCGGGTCCGGCTCGGTGCCCGGACTGGGCAACGTGGACCCGGCCGGTTACGTACGGCTGCACCGCGCCTGCATGGCGGGCGACTGGGCCGCCGCCCGGCGGGAGCAGGACCGCCTGACCCGGCTGTTCCGCATCGTCGACGCCGCCGACCCGGCCACCTCGGCGGGCGCCACCCGGGGCGTCGGCGCGTTCAAGACCGCCCTGGCGCTGCTCGGCGTCATCGCCGGCAACGCGGTGTCGCTGCCGCTGCGGCGCTGGACGCCGCTGAGACGGGCCGCGTGCGTACCCAGCTGGAACTGGCCGGGCTGCTCTGACCATGCCCGAGGTGAGCACGACCGGTCTGGTCGCCGCACTCGACATCGGCGGCCACCAAGACCACCGCGCCCTGGTCACCGCGGCGGAGAGGTCGCCGGCCGGCGCACCGCGCCGACGCCTGGTCGCTCCGGCGCCGCCGCGGTGCTCGACACGGCCGCCGGGGCCTGTCGTCCGGCCCGGCCGGCGCGCTGGGTGGCGCCCGCCCGCGACACCGGCACGGTCACCAGCGCGCCCAGCCCTCGGGCCAGGTCGGTGCGGGGCACCCGGCTCAGCCGGCGTCCACCACCACCCGTACGCCGGGGACGGTCAGGCTGCTCTCCGCCACCGCTGTCGCGAGCACCACGCGCCGCCCGGCGGCCGGGGTGAGCGCCGCGTCCTGGCGGGCCCCGGCAGCCGTCCGTGCAACGGCAGCACCGCGACCTCGCGCAGGCCGGCCAGGCGGCCCGCGACGGCGGCGATCTCACCCGCGCCGGGCAGGAAGACGAGCACGTCGCCGTCGCGTTCGCGCAGCGCCCGGCGCACGGTGGCGGCCACGTGGTCGAGCAGCGCCGGATCGACCCGCCGGCGCCGGGCGGCGTCACCGGGCGCGGCGGTGGTGCCCACACCCGCTCGACCGGGTGCAGCGCTGCCTCGACGCGTACCACGGGGGCGGGACCGCCGGTGCCGAGCAGCGCGGCGAAGCGGTCCGTCCGCGGAGTGGCCGACATCGCCAGCAGCCACAGGTCCGGGCGCAGCGTCGCGCGGGCCTCGACGCTGAACGCCAGCGCCAGGTCGGCGTCGAGGTGCCGTTCGTGGCACTCGTCGAGCAGGACCGCGCCCACGCCGGCAGCTCGGGTCGTGGTGCAGGCGGCGGACCAGCAGGCCGGTGGTCACCACCTCGACCCGGGTACGTGGTCCGGCCCGGCGCTCGCCGCGCACCGCGTACCCGATCCGGTCGCCGACCCGCTCGCCGAGCAGGGCGGCCATCCGGTGCGCGGCGGCGCGGGCGGCGACCCGCCGTGGCTGGGCGATCACCACGCGGCCGGTGACCGCGTCGGCGACGGCGAGCGGCGCGGTGGTGGTCTTGCCGGTACCCGGCGGCGCCACCAGGACGGCGGCGCCGCGCTCGCGCAGCGCGCCGACGAGCGCCGGCAGGACCGGGCGCACCGGCAGGTCGAGCGGGATGTCGGCGAGCACCGGCCCACTCTCGCACCGCGCCGCCGGACGGTCCGCGTCACCCCCCGGGACGTGGAACGGCCCGGCCGGCGCACCGCCGACCGGGCCGGGTGGGCCGCCGCGCCCGGTCCGCCGACCCGGCCGCCGCCCTCCTTGCTAGTACGTTCCGTCGAGCTGCCCGCGCAGCTTGGTGAGGGCCCGGCCAGGAGCCGGGACACGTGCATCTGCGAGACGCCGATCTGCTCGGCGATCTGCGACTGGGTCAGGTTGCCGTAGAAGCGCAGCGTGAGGATCTTCTGCTCGCGCTGGTCGAGCGTGGCGAGCGCCGGGCTGAGGGCCACCCGCATCTCGGCCAGCTCGAACTCGCCGTCCTCGCCGCCGAGCAGGTCGCCCAGCTCGGTGGCCCGCTCGCCGTCGCCGGTCGGGGTGGACAGCGACACCGCGTTGTACGCGCGGGCGCCCTCCAGGCCCTCCAGCACCTCCTCCTCGGTGAGCTTGAGGTGGGCGGCGATGTCGGCGACAGTCGGCGAGCGGCCGAGCGTCTGGAGCAACGTGCTGTTGGCGTCGGAGATCGCCAGGCGCAGCTCCTGGAGCCGGCGGGGCACCCGGATGTCCCAGGTGCGGTCGCGGAAGTGGCGCTTCAGCTCGCCGATGATGGTGGGGATGGCGTAGCCGGCGAAGTCGACGCCGCGCGACGGGTCGAACTTGTCGATCGCCTTGATCAGGCCGATCGCGGCAGTCTGCGCCAGGTCGTCGTTGGGCTCGCCCCGGCCGCTGTAGCGGTGGGCCAGGTGGTTCGCCAGCGGCAGCCACGCCTCGATGGCGCGGTCGCGCAGCGCCGGCCGCGACGGGTGGTCGGCGGGCAGCGCGGCCATCGCCGCGAGCAGGTCGGCGGCGCTGTCGGTGAGCGAGCGGGGGTCGAGCTTCGCGGAGGCGGCCGGCGTGGTCGCCGGGGCGCTGATCGTGGGAGCGGTCATTACTGGTCCTCCCTGCACCTCGTCCACGGAAGAAAAAAGACGTGACGCTCAGGTTTAGATGTCGGTCGTACGTTCGGAAGTCACCATAGCCCGATCGTCCTGCGGAAATCTAGCCGAAAGTACGATGTACTTAAGGTGTAAGCAGCCAGAAAAAACGTGAGCCGGTTGATATCGCGCTCGGCGGGGTGGCGAATGACGCTGACCGGTCGGCCCGGGTCGTACCCCGACCGGTCAACGTGGAATCCGACAGGTGGGCGAAGTGTCGCCTTTCTGTCGTTGTCCCGCCGACGGGACCGCCCGTAGCGTCCGTAGCGACACGTCAACGGAGGCACCGTGCTGGATCCCGCCGCGCCACAACTCGTCATCAACGCCCGGACACTGCTGTTCAGCTGGCTCCCGGCGGACCCCGGCGCGGTCGACACACTGCTGCCCGCGGGCCTGCGCCCGCACCCGCAGCGACAGGTCTTCGTCAACCAGTACGTGGTCGACGACGAGACGCAGACCTCGGGCTTCGGGGCGTACTCGCTGACCTACCTGGGAGTCTCACTGGCGGACATGGACCCGCCCGACGGCGAGACGCCGGGCGGCTGGTGGACGCACTACCTCGCCTCCAGCGAGCGGGTCCGGCGGTACGCCGCCGCACGGGGCGTACCGGCCGCGATTGGAGAGACCCGCCTCGACCTGCGGGGCGACCAGCTCATCGCCGAGACCCGGGCCGCCGACGGCACGCTGTTGATCCGGGTCACCGCCCGGGTCGGGCACACCGGCACCGAGGCGCACTACGGCCACCACCGCTACCTCACCCGCCACGACGGCGAGCTGATCGTCACCGACTACCCGTACGTGGCGGAGCCGGTGTCACCGTTCGAGGTCGAGTCGGTGGAGTTCCCGGTGCCGGAGCACCCGGTCCACGCGCTGCGGCCGGCCAACCCGCTGCACGTCTGCTGGGGCTTCTACTCGCCGCGGGTCTCGTTCGCGTACCCGGCCCGCCCGGACGTGCCGCACGAGGTGGCGGACCTTCACCAGGTGCCGGCCCGCCGGGCCCGTAGCGGCCTGCCGTCCGGGTCGTAGACCAGCCGGTACGCGGGCAGCGCCCAGAGCCGCGTATGCCAGGGCAGCCGCGCCGGGCGGTGCGGCCGCAACCGGCCCGGCGGACGGGGACCGGCCCGGCCCCCGGCGTGCCAGCCGTCCAGCTCGTCGGCCGCCGCGGTGATCGCCGCCACCGCGTCCGCCGGGTCCAGCAGGTCGTCGTCCTGCGCGCCGCCGGGATCGCGGTCCAGGTGCTCGCGCCACAGCCGCAGCCGCAGGTCGCGGGCGAACACCCGGGCGCCGTCGCCCAGCCCGGCCGGGTCGACCGGCGCCCGTTCGTCGCGGGGTCGTCGAGCACCGCGCAGGACAGCTCGCTGTCGTGCGTCCAGGACCGGCGGTTGAAGTTGTCGCTGCCCACGCTGGCCCAGACGTCGTCCACCACGCAGACCTTGGCGTGCACGTACACCGGCGTGCCGTCGTGGTTCTCCACGTCGAAGACGTGCACCCGCTCCGGCGCGGCCCGTGGCCACAGCGACAGCGCCTGCTCCCGGCCGACCATGTTCGGCGGCAGCGCGAGCCGGCCGTCCACGTCGGGGTGCCGGGGCACGACCGCCACCAGGTGCAGGTCCGGATGCTCGTGCAGTGCCTGCGCGAACAACTCCGCCACCTCGTCGACCAGAGGTACTGGTCCTCCAGGTAGATCAGCCGCCGGGCCCGGCGTACCGCTTGGTGTAGCCGCGGACACCGGGCTGCGGGCCGCCGACCTCGGGGTGTACGGGGACCGGCGCCGCTGCCCCGCTCGGTGTCGCAGGCGGCGTACCGGATCGTGCAGGAGGCGGTGACGAACGCGGTCAAGCACGCCCACGCCACCACGCTGGACGTGCGGATCCGCTACCTGGCGAGGGAACTGGAGATCGACGTGAGCGACGACGGACACGGGGGCGTACCCGCAGCCGGGGACGGGCTGGGCCTGATCGGCATGCGGGAGCGGGTCGCCGCGCACGGCGGTGAGGTGGAGGCCGGGCGCGTCCCGGCGGCGGGTTCCGGTCCGGGCCCGCATGCCGCTGCCCGTCGAGGCCGCCGGGCGGACGGTGTGAGCGCGCCGGTGCGGGTGCTGCTCGTCGACGACCAGCACCTGGTCCGGACCGGTTTCCGGGTGATCCTGGAGGTCGAGGACGACATCGAGGTGGTCGGCGAGGCCGCCGACGGGCAGCGCGCCGTGTCGATGGCGGCCGCCCTGCGGCCGGACGTGGTGCTGATGGACGTGGAGATGCCGGTGCTCGACGGGCTGGAGGCCACCCGCCGGATCACCGGGGACGCGACGCCGGGCGGGCCGGCGGTGCTGATCCTCACCACGTTCGACCGGGACGACTATCTCTTCGCCGCGTTACGCGCCGGGGCGAGCGGCTTCCTGCTCAAGAACGCACCCCGGAGGACCTGATCGAGGCGGTCCGGGTGGTGGCGCGCGGCGAAGGGCTGATCGCGCCGGCGCTCACCCGGCGGGTGATCTCCACGTTCGCCCGTCCCGGGGCGGTACCACCGGACCCCGGCACGACGCGGCCACTGCCGACCTGACCCCGCGCGAGCGGGAGGTGCTGGAGCTGGTCGCGCGCGGGGCCAGCAACGCCGAGATCGCGGGCGTCCTGTGCGTCGGCGAGGCGACGGTGAAGACCCACGTCAGCCGGGTGCTGGCCAAACTCGGGCTGCGCGACCGGGTGCAGGCGGTGGTGTTCGCGTACGAGCACGGGGTGGTGCGACCCGGCGGATGACGCCCGTCCACCGCGCGACGGACCCCGTGATCGCCCCGTGGTGGGACGACGGGCGCGAGGGCCGGCCGTAGCGTCGGCATCATGACCAGCGTGCTCCGCCTCGACGGCGTCGACCGCAGCTTCGGCGACCGTCAGGTGCTCAAGGACGTCTCCTTCGACGTGACCGCCGGGCGCATGACCGGATTCGTCGGCGGCAACGGCGCCGGCAAGACCACCACCATGCGGATCATCCTCGGCGTGCTCGCCCCGGACGCCGGGCAGGTGACGTGGCGGGGGCGGCCGCTCGCGCGCGAGGCCCGGGCCCGGTTCGGCTACATGCCGGAGGAACGCGGCCTCTACCCGAAGATGACGCCCCGCGAGCAGGTGGTCCACCTCGGCCGCCTGTACGGGCTGGACGCCGCCGGGGCGCGCCGGCGTACCGACGCGCTGATGGAGCGGGTCGGCCTCGGCGAGCGGGCCGACGACCTGCTGGAGACGCTGTCGCTGGGCAACCAGCAGCGCGCGCAGATCGCCGCCGCGCTGGTGCACGACCCGGAGGTGCTGATCCTGGACGAGCCGTTCTCCGGACTCGACCCGCTCGCCGTCGACATGGTGGTGGCGGTGCTGCGGGAACGCGCCGCCGCCGGCGCGCCGGTGCTGTTCTCCAGCCACCAGCTCGACGTGGTGGAACGGCTCTGCGACGACCTGGTGCTCATCGCGGACGGGACGATCCGGGCCGCGGGCGCCCGCGAGGAGTTGCGCGCCGCGTACACCCTGCCCCGCTTCTCGCTCGTGGTCGACGGCGACGCCGGCTGGCTGCGGGACCAGCCCGGCGTGCGGCTGGTCGACCTCGACGGCGCGCGCGCCGTGTTCGACCTGGACCCGCCCGCCGACGACCAGTCGGTGCTGCGCGCGGCCCTGGCCCGCGGACCGGTGCGCGCGTTCGGCCCGGTCACCCCGTCCCTGGCCGAGATCTTCCGAGAGGTCAACCAGTGAACACGCTTCAGGCCACCCGCTGGTCGCCGCCCGCGAGATCAAGGTCAAACTCCGCGACAAGACGTTCCTCTACAGCACGCTGATCTTCCTGCTGCTCGCCGTCGTCGCCACAGTGGCGCCGGCGATGCTGAACAGCGGTCCGTCCACGGTGGCGGTGACCGCGGCCGGCGCCGAACCGCTGCGCGCGGCCGGGCTGGACGTCATGCTGGTCGCCGACGACGGCGCTGCCGAGCAGGCGGTACGCGACGGTGACGCGGACGCCGCGGTGGTGGCCGGTCCGGTCGTGGTCGCCGACGAGCGGGCCCCGGACGACGTGGTCACCGCGCTCAGCGCGGCCCCGCAGGTCAAGCTGCTGGACCCGGACGCGGTGGACCCGCTCGTCGCGTACCTGGTGCCGTTCGCCTTCGCGTTCGTCTTCTTCTTCATGTCCCAGACGTTCGGGATGCAGATCGCGCAGAGCGTCACCGAGGAGAAGCAGACCCGAATCGTGGAGATCCTGGTCGCAGCCGTGCCGGCCCGCGCGCTGCTGGCCGCAAGATCCTCGCCGCGGGCGCGCTGGCGCTGGGACAGATCGCCCTGATCGCGGCCGCCGCGCTGATCGGGATGCGCCTGACCGGCGGCGGCGACCTGCTGGGCCTGATCGCACCGGCCGTCGGCTGGTTCGTGCCGTACTTCCTGTGCGGTTTCCTGCTGCTCGCGGCCATGTGGGCGGCCGCCGGGGCGCTGGTGAACCGGCAGGAGGACATCGCCGGAGCGTCCACCCCGGTGCAGCTCGCGGTGATGGCGCCGTTCTTCGCGGTGGTGTTCCTCAACGACAACGCCACCGCGATGCGGATCCTGTCGTACCTGCCGTTCTCGTCGCCGACCGCGATGCCGGTGCGGCTGTTCACCGGCGACGCGGCGCCGTGGGAGCCGATCGTGTCGCTGGCGCTGCTGCTGCTCACGGCGGCCGGGTTCCTGCTCGCCGGGGCGCGGATCTACGAGGGCTCGCTGCTGCGCACCAACGGCCGGACCTCGGTCCGCACGGCGTGGCGGCAGCGCGAGCCGATCGGCTGATGCCGCGATACGCCGAGCGCCGGCCACCCGTGATCGGGGGGCCGGCGCCCGGCACGTCGGGCGGGGTCAGCCGACGGCGGCCATGACCTCGTCGGACACGTCGAAGTTGGCGTAGACGTTCTGCACGTCGTCGCAGTCCTCCAGCACGTCGATCAGCTTGAAGATCTTGCGCGCGCCCTCCTCGTCCAGCGGCACGTTCACGCTGGGGATGAGGGAGGACTCGGCCGACTCGTACTCGATGCCGGCGTCCTGGAGCGCGCTGCGGACCGCGACCAGGTCACCCGGCTCGGAGACCACCTCGTACGCCTCGCCGAGGTCGTTGACCTCCTCCGCACCCGCGTCGAGCACGGCCATCATCACGTCGTCCTCGCTGGTGCCGGTCTTGGGGACGAGAACCACGCCCTTGCGGGAGAACATGTACGACACGGAGCCGGCGTCGGCCAGCGAGCCGCCGTTGCGGGTCAGCGCGGTACGCACCTCGGTGGCGGCACGGTTGCGGTTGTCGGTGAGGCACTCGATCAGCATCGCCACGCCGTTGGGGCCGTAACCCTCGTACATGATCGTCTGCCAGTCGGCGCCGCCGGCCTCCAGGCCGGAGCCGCGCTTGACCGCGCGGTCGATGTTGTCGTTCGGAACCGAGTTCTTCTTCGCCTTCTGGATGGCGTCGTAGAGCGTCGGGTTGCCGGCCGGGTCGCCGCCGCCGGTACGGGCCGCCACCTCGACGTTCTTGATCAGCTTGGCGAACATCTTGCCGCGCTTGGCGTCGATGACCGCCTTCTTGTGCTTGGTCGTCGCCCACTTTGAGTGCCGGACATCTGTTACCTCCGTTGCTACCCGC
Source organism: Micromonospora sp. WMMB482 (assembly GCF_019038635.1). Lineage (NCBI taxonomy): Bacteria > Bacillati > Actinomycetota > Actinomycetes > Micromonosporales > Micromonosporaceae > Micromonospora > Micromonospora sp. WMMB482. The sequence continues at coordinate 10,614 of NZ_JAHOPD010000030.1, forward strand.
CGTCTGCATCGACCGCACCGCACACGCCCCGCTCCCCCGCCGGCGCACGTCGAGGTGCCGTGATCTTCGCTGGGAGCCGGCGGGCTGATGGCCCTGCCGAATCCTGGCAATCCTACCGGCGGCCGGCGGGTGACTGTCACGCACCGCACGGCACCGGTCCGTCCCAGGCCGCCCGAACCGGCACGGCCCGGGACGGACCGGCCACTCATTCGCCGAAGCCGTACGACAGCGCCACTGTCGGCTCGAACGTCTCGCGCTCCTCGCAGCGCTCCTCCAGACCCGCCCGGTAGCGCCGGAACGACTGCATCCCGGGCAGCGGCCCGGGCAGCTCCGGCGCCCTGGCCACCTCGACGAAGCTCCGTTCGTCGTCGAGCCGGTAGGAGACGTAGCGCAGCCCGGACGGCCGCAGCCGCGCCAGCTCGTCGTGGACGTCGCGCAGCAGGCGCAGATGCTCGGTCAGGCGCTCGGGGCGGACCCGGTAGCGGATCAGGATCATCTCCATGCTCATCCCACCAGCTCCGGGCTGCCATCCGCGGCGGGGACAGCGGTGCGCAGAGCCGCCGACCAGGTCAGGATCTCGGTCAGCATGGCCGAGAACGACTCCTCCCGATCCGCACCGGGCATCAGGATGCCGGGCGCGGTGGGATCACCCGGATCCGACCCGGAGAAGTCGAAGTCGGTGAAGATCGGCACGGAGACCGCCGTGGGTACGACCACCACATGCACCTCGGCCAGGATCAACCGCAGGTGGTCGGTGGCCCGGAGGCCGCCCTGCACGCCGTAGCCGAGCAGTCCGGCCACCTTGTCGTTCCACTCCGCGTACAGGTAGTCCACGGCGTTCTTCAGTGCGGCGGGAATCGAATGGTTGTACTCCGGGGTGACAAAGACGAACGCGTCGCAGGCGGCCACGACCGCGCTCCACCGCCGGGTGTGCGCCTGCCGGTAGTCGCCGAACATCGCCGGCACCGGCTCGTCGAGCAGCGGCAACGCCTGCTCCGCCAGATCGATCACCTCGATCTCCGCCGACCCGGCGCGCACCGCCGGGTGCCGGGAGCACACCTGCGCGGCCCACCCGGCGACTGCGGCGCCGCGACGGCCCGGGCGGGTGCTTCCGACGATCAGACCGATCCGGACCGGTCCTGTCCTCTGTGTCGTACTCATGCCGAGGATCGTCGGCCCGGCCACCGGCGGACCGGGAGACCGGCGCGAGGGTGGCCCCGCCGGGGCCACCCGGAGACGCGCCGGCGGTGCGAGACTGGGCCGATGATGGACGGCGAGCTGGGGGCGTTCCTGCGCAGCCGCCGGGAGGCGCTGCGCCGGCCGACGTGGGGCTTGCCCCGGGCCCGCGCCGCCGCACGCCCGGTCTGCGCCGGGCGGAGCTGGCGACGCTGGCCCAGGTGAGCGTCGAGTACCTGACCCGGCTGGAGCAGGGGGCGACACGCGGCCCTCGCCGGAGATCCTCGCGGCGCTCGCCGACGCCCTGCTCCTCGACGACGCCGACCGGGACCACCTGCACCGGCTCGCGACCGTCGGCCACAGCCGGCAGTTGTGCCCGCACGAACGGGCATCCGTCGCGCGCACCGTCCGCCCGACGGTCCGGGCCGTGCTCGACGGGCTGCGGGACACCCCGGCGTACGTCGTCAACCAGCTCAGCGACGTGCTGGCGTGGAACGACGCGTTCGACCGGCTCGCCCGTCCGCTGGGCCTGCTCGACGGCAGCCGGCCGAATCTGCTCTGGTTCACGTTCGCCGACGAACGCGCCCGCGACCACTTTCCCGAGTGGGCGGAGCTGGCCGACCAGCAGGTCGCCGAGCTGCACCGGCTGCGACGGGGCGACCCGGACACGGACGCCTTCGCCGAGCGCCTGGTCCGCACCGCGGGCACGCCGTTCACCGACAGGTGGCGGCGGCGTCCGGTAGCCGCACCGCGTACCGGTGTACGCGGGCTGCGGCACCCGGAGGCCGGTCCGCTGCGGCTGGCGTACGAGACGCTGGACCTCGCCGACGCCGCGCACCAGCGCGTCGTCGTCCACCTGCCCGCCGACGCCGCCTCCGCGGCCGCCCTGGATCGGCTGCTCGGCCGGCGACCCGGTCGGCTGCGCGCCGTCGCCGGCTGACGCCCGGCGCGTCGTCCGGTCAGGACGCGGCCCGGACCAGCTCCACGAAATGGCGGTGCAGGCGCAGGTCACCGGTCAGCTCGGGGTGGAACGACGTGGCCAGCAGGTTGCCCTGCCGCACCGCGACGATCCGGCCCGCGGCGGGGCCCTCGGTCACCCGGCCGAGCACCTCCACGTCCGGGCCGACGCGCTCGACCCAGGGCGCCCTGATGAACACCGCGTGGAACGGCCCGCCGTCGACGCCGGTGAGCGCCACCGGCGCCTCGAACGAGTCGACCTGGCGGCCGAATGCGTTGCGCCGCACCGTCATGTCGACGCCGGCGAAACCGCTCTGGTCGGGGCGGCCGTCCAGCACCTCGGCGGCGAGCATGATCAGGCCGGCGCAGGAGCCGTAGACCGGCATGCCGGCGGCGATCCGCTTGTCGATCGGCTCACGCATCTCGAAGATGTCGACCAGCTTGCTGATCGTGGTCGACTCGCCGCCGGGCACCACCAGGCCGTCGACCGCGTCCAGCTCGCCCGGCCGCCGCACCGGCCGGGCGTCGGCGCCCGCCCCGGCCAGCGCCGCGACGTGCTCGCGTACGTCGCCCTGAAGGGCGAGCACGCCGATCACCGGTACGGCCACGATGCTCCTTCCGCGGTGTTGTTAAAAGGGGGCCCCGCCTCTACCGGAGGCGTTAACAGGGGGCCCCTCCTTACATTCACCAGCCGCGCTCGGCGAGGCGGTGCGGCTGGGGGATCTCGTCGACGTTGATGCCGACCATCGCCTCGCCCAGCCCCCGGGAGACCTTGGCGAGCACGTCCGGGTCGTCGTGGAACGTGGTCGCCTTGACGATCGCGGCGGCCCGCTGGGCCGGGTTGCCGGACTTGAAGATGCCCGAGCCGACGAAGACGCCCTCCGCGCCGAGCTGCATCATCATGGCCGCGTCCGCAGGGGTCGCGATGCCACCGGCGGTGAACAGCACGACCGGCAGCTTGCCCTGCTCGGCGACCTCCTTGACCAGCTCGTACGGGGCCTGCAGCTCCTTGGCCGCGACGAACAGCTCGTCGGAGGGCAGCGACTGGAGCCGGCGGATCTCCTGCCGGATCTGCCGCATGTGCGTGGTGGCGTTGGAGACGTCGCCGGTGCCGGCCTCGCCCTTCGAACGGATCATCGCGGCGCCCTCGGTGATCCGGCGCAGCGCCTCACCCAGGTTCGTCGCCCCGCACACGAACGGGACGGTGAACGCCCACTTGTCGATGTGGTTGGCGTAGTCGGCCGGGGTCAGCACCTCGGACTCGTCGACGTAGTCGACGCCGAGCGCCTGGAGGATCTGCGCCTCGACGAAGTGGCCGATGCGGGCCTTGGCCATCACCGGGATCGAGACGGCCTGGATGATGCCGTCGATCATGTCCGGGTCGCTCATCCGGGACAACACCGCCCTGCGCGCGGATGTCGGCCGGCACGCGCCAGGGCCATGACGGCGACCGCGCCGGCGTCCTCGGCGATCTTCGCCTGCTCGGGGGTGACCACGTCCATGATCACACCGCCCTTGAGCATCTCGGCCATGCCGCGCTTGACGCGGGCGGTGCCGACGGCGGTGGCGGTGGTCGGGGCTGCGGATTCAGACACGGGACATCGCTCCTCGGCGTGCTGGGGAGGTGACTGCGCAGGAATGCTACGACCGGCGCGACGCCGATCCGAGCGCCAATCGAACCCCCGGTGGCCTGCCGTGTGGCCCCGGTCACGGCCGGTACGTCAGCCGGTGGTCACGTCCGCGTGCGGGGCCAGCGTGGGTCGTCGATGTCGAAGTAGCGCGGCCACTGCCGCCCGCGCCCCATCCGGAACAGCCGTACCACCGACGCCCCCGCGCCGAGCGGGCGTCCCGGACCAGGTCGGTGTGCACCTGCCGGGCCAGCGCCAGCCGCCGGCTGGCCGCGATCACCGCCGCGCACGCCTGGTCGTCCGGGTCCAGCCGCACCCCGCGCAACTGCCGGGTCAGGTCGTTCTCGGCCGCCTCGCGCTCCTCCGGAGCGGCGTCCAGCGCGATCCGGGCGGCGACGTAACACTCCACGCCGTACCGCTGCTCGGCCAGGACCGCGCGGCGGCCGCA
>NZ_JAHOPD010000031.1:0-5714 GCF_019038635.1 Micromonospora sp. WMMB482
CGACCGGCATCATCGAGCTGCGCGAGGCGGTGGCCCGCCCTACACGGACGCGGTCCTGCCCACCAGCCCGGAGCAGATCATGTCACCAGCGGCACCCAGCACGCGCTGGACCTGGTGCTGCGGCTGGCCCTGTCGCCCGGCGGCGGCGTGCTCGTCGAGTCGCCCACCTACCCCAACGCGCTGGCCGCGCTGTCCGCCCGGCGGCCCGGATCGCCACGCACGGCCTGTCCGAGGACGGCTGGGGGACGCCGAACTCCTGCTCGGCAGCCTCCGGCAGACCGGGCCGAAGCTCGCGTACGTGATCCCCGAGTTCCAGAACCCCACCGGCCACTGATGGCCGCCGATCTGCGCGAGCGGCTGGTCGGGCGGCCCACGCGGCCGGCACCGACCTGGTGGTCGACGAGTCCTTCGTCGACCTGCCGCTGGACGACACCACGCTGCCGCCAACCGGTGGCCGTCTTCGACAGGCACTCCCGGGTGATTCAGCATCGGCGGCATGAGCAAGCCCTACTGGGGCGGGCTGCGGATCGGTGGGTACGGGCCTCCGCGCCCCAGGTGCAGCGGCTGGCTGCGGCCGGGTCGGGGTGGACATGGCCAGCCCGGTGCTCGACCAGCTCGTCGCCGTGCACCTGCTCACCGAGGCGCCGGCCATCGTGGCCGCCCGCCGGGCCCAGCTCGTCCACCCACGGGACGTCCTGGTCGCCGCGCTCGCCGACCGGCTGCCCGACTGGCGGGTACGGGTACCGAGCGGCGGTGTCACGCTCTGGCCGAGCTGGACGGCCCGATCTCCAGCGCGCTGGCCCGCGCGGCCGAGGAGTTCGGCGTACGGCTGGCGCCCGGACCCCGGTTCGGCCTGGACGGGACGCTGGAACGCTTCCTGCGGCTGCCCTTCACCCTGCCCGCCGACGAGCTGGTGGAGGCGGTCGGGCGCCCTCGCGGCGGTCCGCTACGACCTGGACCGCACCAGCCGCCCGCAGTGGCGGGAGCCCAGCGTCATCACCTGAACCGGCCCGATCCGTGTGGTGAAGAGGTCCGAACCCCGGCACCGGCCGGACCGGCGCCCGCACACTGCCCGGGTGGGGAACGGGAAGCGGTGTCCGACGGTCGTGGACCGTGCGGTCCGCGGCCCCGGGTTCCCGCCACCACCCGGCTGGAGCTCTTCTACCGACCTGTCTTCGTCTTCGCGTTCCTGAGCGTCACCACGCTCACCGCATCGGAGCTCACCCCGGCCAACCTGTACCGCTTCCTGCTGGTGCTGGCGCTGCTCTGGTGGTCGTGGGACCGGCTTCGCCCGGATGGCAACTTCTTCCGCGCCGACCAGGGTGTGCTGCCGCTGGTCGGTGTCGTCACCGTGGCGGCGACGTTCCTGCTGGTGCTCAGCGCGCCCAGCGCGTTCGAGGACCTTCCCGGTGGGCTGCCCGGCCCGCTGATCTTCGCCGGCTGCTACTTCGTGATCCGGATGGCCCAGCTCACGGTCTTCGGCTGGGTGGACCGCGCCGACATGGCCCGGCGCCGCCGGCTGCTGCTGCGGGCCGCGTTACCGGCCGGCGCCACCGTCCTGCTGGTCATCGCCGAACCACCGTGCCGTCGTGGCTGCCGCACGAGCGGTTCGCGATCCCGCTGCACCTGTCGCTCTGGACGCTGGCGCTGCTCGTCGAGTACGTCGGCGGGGTCACGCTCGCCCGTCAGTGGTGGTGGTCGTCTCGGCCGGGCACTGGGCCGAACGGCACGCGTTGATCGTGCTCGTCGCGCTCGGTGGAGTCGATCATCGCACTCGGTCTCGGCCCCAAGCGCGGACTGCCGCTCACCGGCCCGGTGGCGGTGTCGGCTCTGCTCGGCATCGTGATCGTCGCGCGCTGTGGTGGCCTACTTCGACAATCGCTCGCCTTCGCGCTGGAGCAGAAGCTGCACCACGCCCGGGACGAGGCCACCCGGGTCCGGATGACCCGCGACGTCTACACGTTCATGCACCTGCCGATGGTCGCCGGGGTCCATCCTCTACGCGCTCGGCCTGAAGGACCTGCTGGCCGAGGCCGCCACCCCGAGTCGCCCTCCTGGGGCCTGCCACTGGCGGCTTCTGGGGCGCGATCCTGTTCGGCGGGGTGGCGTTGTACCTGCTCAGCTCGGGCCGGCTGCTGGTGGCTCGCGCTGCGCGAGGTGCACACCGGCCGCTGCTGCTCGCGTGGCTGGCGCTGGCCGTGGTCGGCCCTTCGTCTTCCGTGTCCCGGAGCTGATCGCGCTCGGTGTGCTCGCGGTGATCACGGGTGCCGGTGTCGCCTGGGAGACGCGCCGCGAGGACGGCCTCGGCGCCGGGTCCGCCGGCTCGCGCTGGAGGAGCAGGTCGCCGCCGAGGCCGAGCAGAGCCACTGGCGGCAGCAGCACCCCTGTGGGCGCCGACGCGACCGGCCGTGCCCCGGGACGGTGGGCACGGCCGGCGCGACCGTTCGGCGGTGCGGGTCACAGCTCGGCGAGCGTGCCCTCGTACATCTTGTCGATCTCGGAGGCGAAGTTCGTCTCCCCGCTGCGGCGGCCTGATCTTCAGCGACGGCGTGACCTCGCCGTCCTCGATGGTGAGGTCGCGGGGAAGGATCGTCACCTTCTTGATCGTCTCCCAGCGTTTGAGCTTGGCGTTCAGCTCGGCACGTAACCCTCGACCATCCTCCCGCGCCTGCGGCGAGGTGACGATCGTGGTGTAGTCGCTGCCCTCCAGCGGGGTGCCGGCGGCCCAGCCCTTGATCGCGTCCGGTCCAGCGTCACGAGCATGGTGGCAGTAGTTGCGCGCCTGCCCGATCACCACGGCCTGCGAGGTGTACGGGCACACCGCCTTGAACATGCCCTCGATGTGTGACGTACCGGGACGGGCCACTGGCTGGTGCAAGGGCCCCGGTCCACGCCCGCCGAGCGGATGCCGGTGGTTGGTGCACCGGGAGGACTGCACGACGCGCTGATAGCGGGCCTGGGTGACCGGGTCGAGCTGGCGGACCGGACGTGACGTGCGGACCGTACGCGCGGTGTCGGCGAGCGTCGGCGGTGGGGCGACGGCCGGCACACCTACGAGGCGGACCTGGTGGTGGCCGCCGACGGCACGGACAGCGAGATCCGCCGGCAACCTCGCCCCGGAGACCGCGGTGGTTCAGTTCCGGTTGCGCCGCCTGGCGGGCGGTCATCCCCTGGTACCGGGCTCCGCAGCTGCCTGACGACCAGCCGGTGCACGGCGAGACGCTCGGGCGCCGGGTACCGCTTCCTGGCCGCCTCGCTCGGCGAGCGGGGCACGGCGGGCGCGTCCCGCCGGGGCGGCGTCTACTGGGTCGCCACGGCCGCGCGCGCCCCGCCCGAACCGCGGAGATCCAGCTCGCGCTGCTCAAACGCTGGTTCGCGGGCCGGCCCGCCCCTCGTGCACGCTGCTGGAGGCGACCGACCGGAGGACGTGGTGCAGCAGGAGATCCGCGAGCTGCGCCCGCTGCCCAAGGCGTACGGCTTCCTCGGCCGGCCCGGGCGGCGTGGTGCTGCTCGGCGACGCCGCGCACGCCATGCCGCCGCACCTCGGGCAGGGAGCGCCTGCCTGGCGTTCGAGGACGCGGCGACGCTGGCCGGGCTGCTGCGGGAGTCCGGCTGCCGGACGCGGTGACCGCGTACGACAGGTTGCGCCGCCCCCGCGCGGCCACGATGGTCCGGCAGACCCGGCGGATGTCGCGGGTCCTCCAGGCCCGGGGCCGGCTGGCGCTGCGCGCCCGGGACGCCGCACTGGGCACGATCAGCCCGCGCCTGCGCAACACCGCCGCCGCGGCGGCCGCCGCCTGGCAGCCGCCGTCCTGACCCGTGCCGCGCGACGCCGTCCTCTCGGCGGCCCGGTCTCCCGGCGGCCCGGTCTCCCGGCGGCCCGGCCCCGGCGGCGCGGGCTCGGGGGCACGTGGGCCGGGCCGCGCTCAGATGACGGCGGTGGGCTCGGCGATGCAGGCGGTGCCCACCCGGCGGAACCCGACCCGCAGGTAGACGCGGGCGATGTCCTCGCTGCCGGCGCTCAGGAAGATCAGGTCGGTACCCAGGCGGCGCGCAGCTCCCGGGGCGAGGGTGGCGGTCACCGCCGCGCCGAGCCCGCGCTGCCGGCGGACGGCAGCGTGGCCACGCCGGCGATCTCCGCCACGTCGTCCACCCACCCGCATCGCCATCCGCTGGCGAGCGCGCCCTCCCCGGGCGCCTCGGCGAGTACCGAGATGCGCCGCCCGTCGGCGACCCGGGTCGCCTCCTCCTCCAGCGCGGCCACGTCCAGCTGGCGAGGGCGGCGTCCCGCTCGGCCGGTCGGCGTCGCCGCGCGCGGTGCCGGCCGTTGGCGAAGCCGACCGCCGCGACGGCCCGCCGCAGCGCGATGTCCGCCGCGAACCGGGGTCGGCGGGGTCCAGCACCCGCACCGGTACGTCGGTGAACGTCCCCGGCTCGGGCAGCCGCTCGGCTCCAGCAGCATCAGCGGCGCCTCCAGCACGCTGAGCCCGGCGGAGCGGGCCACCGCCAGCAGGTCGGGGCTGGTGCTCGTGCACCCACTCGAACGCCTCCGGCAGGCCCAGCTCCCGCTGCCGGGCGCGGACCGCCGTCACGTCGGCGAGCGTGGGCGCCTCGGTGGCGTCGTGCCGGGCCGGGCGTAGAACGGCCAGCCCGCCCCGTCCCGACGAACAGCACCAGGGCGCCGTAATCCTCGGTCCGGGCCCCGTCGCGGCACCGCGTCGTAGAACCGCTCCAACCGGTCGAGTGCGTCAGCGCGTGCGAGATCCACCGCGCGAGACTACACGTCCCAGCATCTGGAAGTGTGATCAATCTGAACTGGCCTTGCGCCGGAGCCCTAACGTAGACTCAATAAACCGCAGAGGGCCGACGTCGTCCCCATCATGATCCAACCTGAGTGGACAGGAGGCCCGGTGGCCTTTCCGTACCCCTCACAGCCCGCAGCCGGCCCCACAGGCGACCGGCTCTACTACCCCGCGTACGAGCACGACGCCTGCGGTGTGGCCTTCGTGGCCGACCTGCACGGGCGGCGCTCGCACCAGGTCGTCGCGAACGGCCTCGGGGCGCTGTGCCGCCTGGACCACCGGGGCGCCGGGGCGCGGAGCACAACACCGGAGACGGCGCCGGGATCATGATCAGGTGCCGGACGCGTTCCTGCGCGCCACCGTCCGACTTCCCGCTGCCCCCGGCCGCCAGTACGCCCCGGCCTGGTGTTCCTGCCCGACGACGACGCGGCCGAGGCCCCGCGCCCGCCAGGTGGTCGACAAGTACGCGCTGGTCCGAGGGCGCCGACGTGCTCGGCTGGCGGGAGGTGCCGACCGACCCGTCCGGCCTGGGCGAGACCGCGGCTTCGCGGCGATGCCCCGGGTCCGGCAGCTGTTCGTGGCCGCGCACCGGCTGACCGGCTCGCCGGACGGCCCGGCCGGCTCCCCGCTGACCGGGCTCGACTGGACCGGGTGGCGTTCTGCCTGCGCAAGCAGGTCGAGCGGGAGACCGCCGAGCGGGGCGTGCCGTCGTACTTCCCGTCGCTGTCGGGCCGCACGATGGTGTGGAAGGCATGCTCACCCCGGACCAGCTCCCGGCGTTCTAAACCCGGAGCTGACCGACGAGCGGGTGGTCAGCGCCATCGCGCTGGTGCACTCGCGCTTCTCGACAACGTTCCCGTCCTGGCCGCTGGCGCACCCGTACCGGTTCATCGCACACAACGGCGAGATCAA
>NZ_JAHOPD010000032.1:0-6646 GCF_019038635.1 Micromonospora sp. WMMB482
CATCGAGCTGCGCGAGGCGGTGGCCCCCGCCTACACCGACGCGGTCCTGCCCACCAGCCCGGAGCAGATCATGGTCACCAGCGGCACCCAGCACGCGCTGGACCTGGTGCTGCGGCTGGCCCTGTCGCCCGGCGGCGGCGTGCTCGTCGAGTCGCCCACCTACCCCAACGCGCTGGCCGCGCTGTCCGCCCGGCGGCCCGGATCGCCACGCACGGCCTGTCCGAGGACGGCTGGGACGCCGAACTCCTGCTCGGCAGCCTCCGGCAGACCGGCCGAAGCTCGCGTACGTGATCCCCGAGTTCCAGAACCCCACCGGCCACCTGATGGCCGCCGATCTGCGCGAGCGGCTGGTCGGCGCGGCCCACGCGGCCGGCACCGACCTGGTGGTCGACGAGTCCTTCGTCGACCTGCCGCTGGACGACACCACGCTGCCGCCACCGGTGGCCGTCTTCGACAGGCACTCCCGGGTGATCAGCATCGGCGGCATGAGCAAGCCCTACTGGGGCGGGCTGCGGATCGGCTGGGTACGGGCCTCCGCGCCCCAGGTGCAGCGGCTGGCTGCGGCCGGGTCGGGGTGGACATGGCCAGCCCGGTGCTCGACCAGCTCGTCGCCGTGCACCTGCTCACCGAGGCGCCGGCCATCGTGGCCGCCCGCCGGGCCCAGCTCGTCACCCAGCGGGACGTCCTGGTCGCCGCGCTCGCCGACCGGCTGCCCGACTGGCGGGTACGGGTACCGAGCGGCGGTGTCACGCTCTGGGCCGAGCTGGACGGCCCGATCTCCAGCGCGCTGGCCCGCGCGGCCGAGGAGGTCGGCGTACGGCTGGCGCCCGGACCCGGTTCGGCCTGGACGGGACGCTGGAACGCTTCCTGCGGCTGCCCTTCACCCTGCCCGCCGACGAGCTGGTGGAGGCGGTCGGGCGCCTCGCGGCGGTCCGCTACGACCTGGACCGCACCAGCCGCCCGCAGTGGCGGGAGCCCAGCGTCATCACCTGAACCGGCCCGATCCGGTGGTGAAAGGGTCCGAACCCCGGCACCGGCCGGACCGGCGCCCGCACACTGCCCGGGTGGGGAACGGAAGCGGTGTCCGACGGTCGTGGACCGTGCGGTCCGCGGCCCCGGGTTCCCGCACCACCCGGCTGGAGCTCTTCTACGACCTGGTCTTCGTCTTCGCGTTCCTGAGCGTCACCACGCTCACCGCATCGGAGCTCACCCCGGCCAACCTGTACCGCTTCCTGCTGGTGCTGGCGCTGCTCTGGTGGTCGTGGACCGGCTTCGCCCGGATGGGCAAACTTCTTCCGCGCCGACCAGGGTGTGCTGCCGCTGGTCGGTGTCGTCACCGTGGCGGCGACGTTCCTGCTGGTGCTCAGCGCGCCCAGCGCGTTCGAGGACCTTCCCGGTGGGCTGCCCGGCCCGCTGATCTTCGCCGGCTGCTACTTCGTGATCCGGATGGCCCAGCTCACGGTCTTCGGCTGGGTGGACCGCGCCGACCTGGCCCGGCGCCGCCGGCTGCTGCTGCGGGCCGCGTTACCGGCCGTCGCCACCGTCCTGCTGGTCATCGCCGGAACCGTGCCGTCGTGGCTGCCGCACGAGCGGTTCGCGATCCCGCTGCAACTGTCGCTCTGGACGCTGGCGCTGCTCGTCGAGTACGTCGGCGGGGTCACGCTCGCCCGTCAGTGGTGGGTGGTCGTCTCGGCCGGGCACTGGGCCGAACGGCACGCGTTGATCGTGCTCGTCGCGCTCGGTGAGTCGATCATCGCACTCGGTCTCGGCCCCAAGCGCGGACTGCCGCTCACCGGCCCGGTGGCGGTGTCGGCTCTGCTCGGCATCGTGATCGTCGCGGCGCTGTGGTGGGCCTACTTCGACACGCTCGCCTTCGCGCTGGAGCAGAAGCTGCACCACGCCCGGGACGAGGCCACCCGGGTCCGGATGACCCGCGACGTCTACACGTTCATGCACCTGCCGATGGTCGCCGGGGTCATCCTCTACGCGCTCGGCCTGAAGGACCTGCTGGCCGAGGCCGCCGACCCCGAGTCGCCCTCCTGGGCCTGCCACTGGGCGGCTTCTGGGGCGCGATCCTGTTCGGCGGGGTGGCGTTGTACCTGCTCAGCCTCGCCGGCTGCTGGTGGCTCGCGCTGCGCGAGGTGCACCGGCCGCTGCTGCTCGCGGTGCTGGCGCTGGCCGTGGTCGGCCCGTTCGTCTTCCGTGTCCCGGAGCTGATCGCGCTCGGTGTGCTCGCGGTGATCACGGGTGCCGGTGTCGCCTGGGAGACGCGCCGCGAGGACGGCCTCCGGCGCCGGGTCCGCCGGCTCGCGCTGGAGGAGCAGGTCGCCGCCGAGGCCGAGCAGAGCCACTGGCGGCAGCAGCACCTGTGACGGCGCCGACGCGACCGGCCGTGCCCCGGGACGGTGGGGCACGGCCGGCGCGACCGTTCGGCGGTGCGGGTCACAGCTCGGCGAGCGTGCCCTCGTACATCTTGTCGATCTCGGAGGCGAAGTTCGTCTCCACGCTGCGGCGCCTGATCTTCAGCGACGGCGTGACCTCGCCGTCCTCGATGGTGAGGTCGCGGGGAAGGATCGTCACCTTCTTGATCGTCTCCCAGCGGTTGAGCTTGGCGTTCAGCTCGGCCACGTAACCCTCGACCATCTCCCGCGCCTGCGGCGAGGTGACGATCGTGGTGTAGTCGCTGCCCTCCAGCGGGGTGCCGGCGGCCCAGCCCTTGATCGCGTCCGGTCCAGCGTCACGAGCATGGTGCAGTAGTTGCGCGCCTGCCCGATCACCACGGCCTGCGAGGTGTACGGGCACACCGCCTTGAACATGCCCTCGATGTGTGACGTACCGGACGGCCACTGGCTGGTGCAGGCCCGGTCCACGCCCGCCGAGCGGATGCCGGTGGTGGTGCACCGGGAGGACCTGCACGACGCGCTGATAGCGGGCCTGGGTGACCGGGTCGAGCTGCGGACCGGCGTGACAGTGCGGACCGTACGCGCGGTGTCGGGCGAGCGTCCGGCGGTGGGCGACGGCCGGCACACCTACGAGGCGGACCTGGTGGTGGCCGCCGACGGCACGGACAGCGAGATCCGCCGGCACCTCGCCCCGGAGACCGCGGTGGTCAGTTCCGGGTGCGCCGCCTGGCGGGCGGTCATCCCCTGGTACCGGGCTCCGCAGCTGCCTGACGACCAGCCGGTGCACGGCGAGACGCTCGGCGCCGGGTACCGCTTCCTGGCCGCCTCGCTCGGCGAGCGGGGCACGGCGGGCGCGTCCCGCCGGGCGGCGTCTACTGGGTCGCCACGGCCGCGGCGCGCCCCGCCGGAACCGCGGAGATCCAGCTCGCGCTGCTCAAACGCTGGTTCGCGGGCTGGCCCGCCCCGATCGGCACGCTGCTGGAGGCGACCGACCCGGAGGACGTGGTGCAGCAGGAGATCCGCGAGCTGCGCCCGCTGCCCAAGGCGTACGGCTTCCCGGCCGGCCCGGGCGGCGTGGTGCTGCTCGGCGACGCCGCGCACGCCATGCCGCCGCACCTCGGGCAGGGCGCCTGCCTGGCGTTCGAGGACGCGGCGACGCTGGCCGGGCTGCTGCGGGAGTCGCGGCTGCCGGACGCGGTGACCGCGTACGACAGGTTGCGCCGCCCCCGCGCGGCCACGATGGTCCGGCAGACCCGGCGGATGTCGGCGGTCCTCCAGGCCCGGGGCCGGCTGGCGCTGCGCGCCCGGGACGCCGCACTGGGCACGATCAGCCCGCGCCTGCGCAACACCGCCGCCGCGGCGGCCGCCGCCTGGCAGCCGCCGTCCTGACCGTGCCGCCGCGATCCGGCCTCTCGGCGGCCCGGTCTCCCGGCGGCCCGGTCTCCCGGCGGCCCGGCCCCGGCGGCGCGGGCTCGGGGGCACGTGGGCCGGGCCGCGCTCAGATGACGGCGGTGGGCTCGGCGATGCAGGCGGTGCCCACCCGGCGGAACCCGACCCGCAGGTAGACGCGGGCGATGTCCTCGCTGCCGGCGCTCAGGAAGATCAGGTCGGTACCGCGGCGCGCAGCTCCCGGGCGAGGGTGGCGGTCACCGCCGCGCCGAGCCCGCGCTGCCGGGCGGACGGCAGCGTGGCCACGCCGGCGATCTCCGCCACGTCGTCCACCCGCATCGCCATCCCGCTGGCGAGCGCGCCCTCCCCGGGCGCCTCGGCGAGTACCGAGATGCGCCGCCCGTCGGCGACCCGGGTCGCCTCCTCCTCCAGCGCGGCCACGTCCAGCTGGGCGAGGGCGGCGTCCCGCTCGGCCGGTCCGGCGTCGCCGCGCGCGGTGCCGCCGTTGGCGAAGCCGACCGCCGCGACGGCCCGCCGCAGCGCGATGTCCGCCGCGAAGCCGGGGTCGGCGGGGTCCAGCACCCGCACCGGTACGTCGGTGAACGTCCCCGGCTCGGGCAGCCGCTCCGGCTCCAGCAGCATCAGCGGCGCCTCCAGCACGCTGAGCCCGGCGGAGCGGGCCACCGCCAGCAGGTCGGGCTGGTGCTCGTGCACCCACTCGAACGCCTCCGGCAGGCCCAGCTCCCGCTGCCGGGCGCGGACCGCCGTCACGTCGGCGAGCGTGGGCGCCTCGGTGGCGTCGTGCCGGGGCCGGGCGTAGAACGGCCAGCCCGCCCCGTCCCGGACGAACAGCACCAGGGCGCCGTAATCCTCGGTCCGGGCCCCGTCGCGGGGCACCGCGTCGTAGAACCGCTCCAACCGGTCGAGTGCGTCAGCGCGTGCGAGATCCACCGCGCGAGACTACACGTCCCAGCATCTGGAAGTGTGATCAATCTGAACTGGCCTTGCGCCGGAAGCCCTAACGTAGACTCAATAAACCGCAGAGGGCCGACGTCGTCCCCATCATGATCCAACCTGAGTGACGACAGGAGGCCCGGTGGCCTTTCCGTACCCTCACAGCCCGCAGCCGGCCCCACAGGCGACCGGCTCTACGACCCCGCGTACGAGCACGACGCCTGCGGTGTGGCCTTCGTGGCCGACCTGCACGGGCGGCGCTCGCACCAGGTCGTCGCGAACGGCCTCGGGGCGCTGTGCCGCCTGGACCACCGGGGCGCCCGGGGCGCGGAGCACAACACCGGAGACGGCGCCGGGATCATGATCAGGTGCCGGACGCGTTCCTGCGCGCCACCGTCGACTTCCCGCTGCCCCCGGCCGCCAGTACGCCACCGGCCTGGTGTTCCTGCCCGACGACGACGCGGCCGAGGCCCGCGCCCGCCAGGTGGTCGACAAGTACGCGCTGGTCGAGGGCGCCGACGTGCTCGGCTGGCGGGAGGTGCCGACCGACCCGTCCGGCCTGGGCGAGACCGCGCTCGCGGCGATGCCCCGGGTCCGGCAGCTGTTCGTGGCCGCGCACCGGCTGACCGGCTCGCCGGACGGCCCGGCCGGCTCCCCGCTGACCGGGCTCGACTGGACCGGGTGGCGTTCTGCCTGCGCAAGCAGGTCGAGCGGGAGACCGCCGAGCGGGGCGTGCCGGCGTACTTCCCGTCGCTGTCGGGCCGCACGATGGTGTGGAAGGGCATGCTCACCCCGGACCAGCTCCCGGCGTTCTACCCGGAGCTGACCGACGAGCGGGTGTCAGCGCCATCGCGCTGGTGCACTCGCGCTTCTCGACGAACACGTTCCCGTCCTGGCCGCTGGCGCACCCGTACCGGTTCATCGCACACAACGGCGAGATCAACACGATCCGTGGCAACCGCAACTGGATGCAGGCCCGCGAGGCCCTGCTCCGCAGCCCGAGCATTCCCGGCAACATCCGCCGGGTCTTTCCGGTCTGCACGCCCGCCGCGTCCGACTCGGCCAACTTCGACGCGGTGCTCGAACTGCTGCACCTGGCCGGGCGGAGCCTGCCGCACGCGGTGCTCATGATGATCCCCGAGGCGTGGGAGAACGACCCGGACATGCGCGCCGACAAGCGCGCGTTCTAACGCTTCCACGCCAGCCTGATGGAGCCGTGGGACGGCCCGGCGTCGGTCGCGTTCACCGACGGCGAGATCGTCGGCGCGGTGCTGGACCGCAACGGCCTGCGCCCGGGCCGCTTGGTGGCACACCACCGACGGCCTGGTGGTGCTGGGCAGCGAGGCGGGCGTGCTCGACCTGGACCCGGCCACCGTGGTCGCCAAGGGCGCCTCCAGCCGGGCAAGATGTTCCTCGTCGACACCGTCAACGGCCGGATCGTCTCCGACGACGAGATCAAGACCGAGCTGGCGGCCGAGCGGCCGTACCAGGAGTGGCTGCACGCCGGCCTGATCGAACTGGACGACCTGCCGCCGCGCGAGCACATCGCTACACCCACGACTCGGTACGCCGCCGCCAGCAGACGTTCGGCTACACCGAGGAGGAGCTGAAGATCCTGCTCGGCCCGATGGCCCGCAGCGGCGCGGAGCCGATCGGCTCGATGGTACCGACACCCCGATCGCCCCGCTGTCCACCCGGCCGCGGCTGCTCTACGACTACTTCCATCAGCTGTTCGCCCAGGTCACCACCCCCCTGGACGCATCCGGGAGGAGCTGGTGACCAGCCTGGCGTCCACCATGGGCCGGAGGGCAACCTGCTCGACCCGGCCCGGCGAGCTGCCGGCAGATCGTGCTGCCGTACCCGGTGATCGACAACGACGAGCTGGCCAAGATCCTGTCCAT
>NZ_JAHOPD010000033.1:0-7994 GCF_019038635.1 Micromonospora sp. WMMB482
TGCCAGTCGACCGGCTCCACCACCAGGCAGAAATGGTCCACGTTGGATCCGCCCGGCTCGCCCCGCACCAGGTCGATGATGGTGCCGGCGTCGACGCGTACGGACGGGAACGGCACCTCGCCGGCCCGCCACCTGTCGACCCGCACCGGGGCCAGGCCGAGCGTGGCGCAGTAGAAGTCGAGGGAGCGTTCGACGTCGCTCACCGAGAGCACGAGGTGGTCGAAACCGGTCACCGTCACGAGATGGTTCTGCATGCCGTCACCCTGGTCCGGCGCGCCACCCGGACAAGCCCGAACCGGACTACGATCGTTGACCGCAGGCAACGACGGAGGTGCCCGGTGCTGGAGCGGTACGAGATCGAGACGTTCCTGACCCTGGCCGAGGAGCTGCACTTCGGGCGGACCGCCGAGCGGCTGCGGGGTGAGCACCGGGCGGGTCAGTCACGTGGTGCGCAAGCTGGAACGTCGCATCGGCGCGCCGCGTTCGAGCGCACCAGCCGGGTCGTCCGGCCTCACCCCGATCTGGCGCCCGCCTGGCCGAGGAGATGCGCCCGCTGGGGCCGGCATCGAGAGGAGGCGGTCCAGCGGGCCGTGGACGCCGGGCGCGGGCTCATCGGCGAGCTGCGGGTGGCGTACGTCGGCGAGTCGACAGCTCCGGTGCTGCTGCGGGCGGTCTCTCTGTTCACCGAGCGCCACCCTGACTGCGAGGTGCACGTGCACGAGGCACCTCTGGCCAGCACCCGGTCGAGCCTGCGGGACGGCACGATAGACGTGCTGATCGCCTCGTACCCCTTCGACGGCATGGCGAACGGCCCGGTGCTGATGCGCGAGCGCCGGGTGCTCGCGGTGGCCGCGGGCCATCCGCTCGCGTCAGGAGTCGGTGTCGCTGGAGGTGCACGGCGACCATCCGGTGGTGCAGTACCCGGCGGTGACCTCGACCGCGTTCAAGCAGGACCGCACGCCGGACCGCACCCCGTCCGGCCGAACGGTGCCGCAGGGCCCGGTGGGCGGCAGTTTCTCCGAGATGCTGGCACTGGTCGCGCTGGGCGCGGGGGTGCTGCCGGTGGGCGAGCAGACCCGGCGGTTCCACGCCCGGCCGGACGTACCCACCAACGCGTTGACCACGACGAGGAGAGGAACTGGGCGGCGTTCGCGCGCAGGCCGAGCCTCGGCCCGGCGGTGCCCGCGGCCGTGTTCACCCTGTCATGTCTCACCTTCCTGCGGGAACGGGCAGGTGGCCGGGCTGTCCCCGGTCACCTGCCCGGCTCGTCGTGGTCGGATCAGACCGCGGCGTGCAGCGCCTGCCATGCGCCGTAGCCGCCGAGCAGGTCGGAGACGTCCGCCCGCCGACGTTGCGGAGGCAGGCTGGCCGCCACGAGGAGCGGTAGCCGCCCGCGCAGTGCACGACGACCGCCCGGTCCGCCGGCACCTCGTCGAGGCGCCGCGTCAGCTCAGCGAGGGGGATGTGCAGGGAGCCCTGGATGGCACCCTGCTCGCGCTCACCGGCGTTGCGGACGTCGAGCACCACCGGCGCCTCGGGGCGGTCCAGCGCGTCGCGCAGCTCGGTGGCGGTCAACCGGCTCGCGCGGCCATGTCCCCGGCCATCTCGAGGAACGCGCTTCGGGCTCGCGGAGGTAGCCGACGACGTGGTCGAAGCCGATCCGGGCGAGCCGTACGACGATCTCCTCCTCCCGGTCCTGTGGGGCGACCACGAGTACCTTGCGGTCCGGGGCGATCACGCTGCCTGCGGTCTCGGCGAACCGCCCGTCGGCGGGGGATGTTGACGGCCCCCGCGGGTGGCCCGTGGCGAACTCCCTGCGGGTCGCGGGCGTCGACCACGACACGCGCCGTCGGCGCGGGCCTGGGCGAACTCGGCGCGTCGAGCGGGCGCGGGGCCTTGGTGTGGTCGAACAGCTCTCGCGGCCTTGCGGTTGAGCACGGCGTCGAAGCGAAGTAGCCGGGTCGCGGACGGCTGGCCGCCGGTGACCAGGGCGAGGAACTGCTCCTGGCTCATCGGGGCGCAGGCGTAGTTGGTGCGGCGCTGCTCGCCGATGGTGGACTGCCGCTCGGTGGAGAGGTTCTTCCCGCAGGCCGAGCCGGCGCCGTGGGCGGGGAAGACCGGACCTCGTCGGGCAGGCCCATCAGCTTGCGCTGGACGCTGTCGTAGAGCATCGCGCCCAGTTCGTCCGCGGTCACGCCGAAGGAGGCGAGCAGGTCGGGTCGGCCCACGTCGCCGATGAACAGCGCGTCCGGTCATCACCCCGTACGGCGTGGCGTCGTCGGTGTGCTCGTAGACCAGCACGCTGATCGACTCGGGCGTGTGGCCCGGGTCTCCATGACCTCCAGGGTGACGTCGCCGAGGCTGATCCGCTCCCCGTCGGTGAGCTTGCGGATCGGGTACTCGGTCTCGGCTCGGTGCCCGTAGCCGATCCACGCGCCGGTCGCGGCAGCGACCTCGAGGTGCCCGGCGAGGAAGTCGGCGTGGAAGTGGGTGTTTATGACTCCCTCGATGGTGAGGCCGCGGGCTCGTGCGTCGGTCAGGTACTCGTCGATGTCGCGGCGGGGGTCGACCAGCACGGCCCGGCCGGTGCTCTCGTCGGCGATCAGGTACGACGCCTGGGACAGACAGTCCAGTAGTACTGGGGGGAACAACATGGTGCCGAACTCCTTCACGGTGATGAGACAGCGATGCGATTACGATAGCGCATACCCCTGGGGGTATAGGACGGGGCCGAAGGTCCTCATCCTCGGGACCTTCCCGCCGGACGACCCTCAGGCCAGGTGCCCGGGCCGCCCACCCTTGCCTGGAGCGCCATTCCGGCCTGGACCCAGGCCCGCATCCCGCCGGCCAGGTTGTAGATCTGGTGGTGGTCGCGGGGCGAGCAGCGCGGCTGCCTGCCGCGAGCGCGCCCGGGACCGACACGCGGTGATCACCGGCCGGTCCGCCGGCACTTCCCGGCCCGGCCGGCGAGTTGGCCGAGCGGGATGTGCCGGGCCCGGGGCGTGCGTGGCCGGCACGCCATTCGGCCGGCTCCCGAACGTCGAGCAACAGCCCTCCATCGGCGACCAGCGCCGCAGCCCTCCTCGGGCCCGATGGAGGTGTAGGGCTTTCCGAAGACCTTCTTCAGCATTCCACCGAGGTTCACGCGTCCGCTCCCGTCACGATGTCGCGACCACTGCGGGCCCACCCGCCGGTGCCGTCGGCGACCACCGACCGGGCGTCGATGCCCGCGCGGGCCAGGAACTGCGCCGCGGACAGGCTGCGGCCACCACTGGCGCAGATGACGTAGACCGGGCGGCTGCGGGGAAGTTCTCCGACCGCTGCGGCCAGTTGTCCCAGCGGCACCGACCGGGCGCCGGGCACGTGGCCCTCGACGTACTCGAACGGCTCACGGACGTCCACCACCGTGGCCCCCTCGGCGTGCGCGGCGGCGAAGTCCGCCAGTTCACCTCTTGCATCTCATCCTCCGATCCGTATACCCCCAGGGGTATTTACGTCGACCATAGCGCGCCGGGCCCGGCTCGGTATCCGCCCGTCGAGTGGGAATGTAAACCCCCGGGGGTATGTTGGCCGGTGCGAGAGCACTGCCGAAACGTGGAGGTTGGACATGGCGAGCGTGGCGTTGACCGGCGCGAACTTCGAGGAGACGTCACCCGCGACGGGATCGTGCTGGTCGACTTTTGGGCGAGCTGGTGCGGTCCCTGCCGCGGCTTCGCGCCCGTTTCGAGCAGGCCAGCGAGAAGCACCAGGACATCGTGTTCGGCAAGGTGGACACCGAGGTGGAGCAGGGTCTGGCCGCGCGGCCCAGATCCGGTCGATCCCGACGCTGATGGCCTTCCGGGACGGCGTGCTGGTCTCTCCAGCCGGGTGCGCTGCCGGCCGCGGCTCTGGAGCAGGTGATCCAGGCGGTCCGCGACCTCGACATGGACGAGGTGCGGGCCAAGATCTCCGGGGAGCCGGCCAGCCGGTGACAGCCTGAACGACCACGGCGGGGTGCGGGCGATGCCCGCACCCCGCCGTTTCTCATCCGGAGAGGGCGTCCAGGGCGGCCCGCAGTCGCCTGGTTGCCTCGTCGGCGACCGTCCGCAGGTCGGCGGCGTCGCTCAGCTGCACCATCACCTGCGGGTCGAGCGCCTGCACCAGGGTGGCGTCCGGCCCGTCGGCGCGGACCACGACGTTGCACGGTAGGAGCAGGCCGATGTTCGGTCGGCCTGCACGGCACGGTGGGCCAGCGGGGGGTTGCAGGCGCCGAGGATGACGTACTCCTCGAGTTCGACGCCGAGCTTCTCGTGCAGTGTGGCCCGCATGTCGATCTCGGTGAGCACCCCGAAGCCCTGGTCCTTCAGTGCCGCCCGGACCCGCTCGACGGTCGGGGCGAACCCGGCGGACAGCCGGATCGTCATCGCGTAGCTCATGCTCTGCTCTCCCTCAGCGGAGATGGTGCCGGCCGCGACACGACCGGCGTGGGTGATTCGGCAAAGCCGTGCGGGCCGGTCAGAGGAGGGCCGCGCAGCATGCCGTGCCAGTACATCGCCGGAAGCCCGTGGCGCTTGAGCAGCCACATGTCGTAGCGCGGCTTCATCGTGTCGATCAACGGAAGCTGGGCGTCGGCTTGAGCTGGTAGTCGAACTCGGCCAGCAGCATCCGGTGGGGCGGGGACCAGTGGGCAGGAGGTGTAGCCGTCGTAGCGGGCCGGCAGCGGCTCGCTCCGGCGCGCGGCGAGCATGTTGGCCACCACCATCGGCGCCTGCTTGCGGATCGCCGCCCCGGTCTTGGAGGTGGGCAGGTTCGCCACGTCACCGAGTGCGAAGACGTCCGGCCAGCGGGTGCTCTGCAGGCTGTACTGGTCGACTGCCAGGTAGCCGAACGGGCTGGCAGGATCGGCGAGGGCACTGTCCTTCAGCCAGGCCGGCGCGCTCTGTGGCGGCACGGCGTGCAGCAGGTCGTAGTCGATGCTCTCCTTGGTGCCGGACTTGCTGTCGAGGATGACCGCCCGACGGCTGTCGCCGTCGACCTCGACCAGTTGGGACTCGTAGCGCACCTCGATGCCGTAGCCGGCGGGCCACGCCCTCCAGGACCCGTGCCCAGTCCGGCTGGCTGAAGATGGTCGCGGTGGGCAGCACCAGAGATGACGCGTACGCCGTCCAATACGCCCTGCCGACGCCACCAGTCCGCGGCCAGGTAGGCGATCTTCTGCGGCGCGCCGCCGCACTTGATCGGGCCGGCCGGCATGGTGAAGATCGCCGTGCCGCCGCGGACCTTCCGGATGAACTCCCAAGTGGGGGGGCGAGGTCGTACCGGTTGCTCGACACCCCGTTCCGCCCGACCGATTCGGCCAGACCGGGCACGCCCTCGAAGTCGAGCTGCAGCCCGGGGCCATGACGAGCTGGTCGTAGGCGAGCGTGTCGCCGCTGGCGAGCGTGACGATCCGGTTGTCCGGGTCGACGCCGGCCGCCCGGTCCCGGGTCCACGTGACGCCCCTTGGGGATGAGCTTGCCTTGCGGCCGTGCGGTTTCGCCGGCCTTGGCGAGGCCACCTCCCACCAGAGTCCAGAGCGGCTGGTAGTAGTGGTACTCGGAGGGCTCGACCAGGGCGATGTCGGTGACGCCCTGGCGCCGTAGCCGCGCGGCCACGCTGATGCGGCGGTGCCGCCGCCGACGATGACCACCTGATGATGCCGGACCGCAGTCATGGAACCTCCCAGGTATGAGAAGGGCGACCGCCGTGCACGCCGCCCAGGGGCGGAATGTGTCGGCGACCTTCGAGGTTCAGCATACCCGTGGGGGTATCCGTCGCGGTTCCGTACCCCCGGGGTATGGTGGAGCCGAAAGGTGGGGCGATGAATCTTCGACCTGAAATGACCAGCGACGCGCTGACCCGGCTCAAGCGGGCACGGGGCAGCTGATGCCGTCATCGCGATGATGGAGAGCGGTCAGGACTGCCGCGAGGCGCTGACCCAGCTGCCGCGGTGTCGAAGGCCATCGACCGACCGCGCCGGCTACAAGATCATCGCCTCGGGCATGCGGTACTGCGAGGCCGCCCGCGAGCGCGGCGAGGCGCCGGAACGACCGAGGGGGAGCTGGAGAAGCTCTTCCTGGCACTCGCCTGAGCGGTCGACCCGCCCGTGCTGCTTGACGGCGGCGCGGCGGGTAACCGTTGGACATGAGTGGCCGGACTGTGCTCCCGTATACCCCCCGGGTATGTAGGTTTTGACAGGAGAACGGCAGTGACAGTTGAGGTGTCTGTTATCGCGACATCGTCCCTGGGTGACGGAGCTACCTGGCTTCGGACGGGCAGGTGGCGATCGTGGTCGACCCGCAGCGCGACATCGACCGGGTCATGTATCTGGCGGGGGAGAAGGGCGTCCGCATCACCCATGTGGTGGAGACGCACATCCACAACGACTACGTCTCCGGCGGCCTGGAACTGGCCCGGGTGACCGGAGCCCGCTACCTGGTGGCCGCAGCCGACGAGGTCGGCTTCCGACCGGATGCCGGTCTCCGACGGTGACGCGGTTGCGGTGTCCGACTCCATGCAGCTCCGGATCGTCGCGACGCCGGGCCACACCTTCCACCACCTGTCGTACATCCTCGACGAGGCCACCGACGGGGGCTGGCAGCCGGCGGGTGTCTTCACCGGCGGGTCGCTGCTGTTCGGCACGACCGGGCGCCACCGACCTGCTCGGCAAGGAGTACGCACACGAGCTGGCCCACCACCAGCACGCCTCGGCGAAGCGGCTGGCGGATCTGCTGCCCGACGGGGCGGAGGTGTGGCCGACGCACGGTTTCGGCAGCTTCTGCTCGGCCAGCCAGTCCGATGCGCCCGAGTCGACGATCGGTCGGGAGAAGCAGGCAACCCGGCGCTCGCGCTGGGTGCGGACACGTTCGTGACCGAGACCCTCGCGGGTCTCGACGCCTACCCGGCGTACTACGCCCACATGGGTGTGGCGAACTTCGCCGGTCCGGCCCCGGTCGACCTCACCCGGTGACCCGGGCCGACGCCGCCGAACTGCGCGAGCGGATGGCCGCCGGGCAGTGGGTGGTGGACCTACGGCACCGCAAGGCGTACGCCGCCTCGCACCTGGCGGGACGGTCAGCCTCGGCTGGACGGCCCGATGTCCACCTGGCTCGGCTGGCTGATCGACTGGGGCTGCCGACTCGCGATCACCCTGCTCGCCGAGACACCGGAGCAGGTGGCCGACGCGCAGCGCGAGCTGGTCCGCATCGGCATCGACCGCCCGGCCGCGCAGGCCACCGGCGAGGCCGAGCAGTGGGCGGCCGAGCCCGGACAGCTGCGGGAGCTGCGGATGTCCGACTTCCCGTCCCTCGCGGCGGCCCGCGCCGGGCACGCCCCCGCCGGCCTGCCCGCTGCGGACGTGGTCCTCGACGTGCGGATGACCAACGAGTGGCGGGCCGCCCACATCGACGGCGCCGTGCACATCCCCTGCCCGACCTCCCCAAGCGGCTGGCGACGTACCGGCCGGCGCCGTCTGGGTGCACTGCGGCTCCGGCTACCGGGCCACCGACGCAGCCTCGCTGCTGGCGAACGCCGGCCGCGAGGTGGTCGTCGTCGACGACAAGTTCGACCAGGCCGCAGACGCCGGCCTGGAGATGGTCACCGAAGCCTGACCTCAGCACCGCAATCCGGCCGGCGCCGTCCGGCGCGCGGCCGACATCCCCTGCCATGACGTGTAGCGCTTTGCCGTGAAAGAGGAGATATGAGTACTTCCGACATCACCCGCCCCGCCACCCTCGACGCCGCCAGCCTGCGGGAGCTGATCGACGCCGGCCGCGCGCGCCGCGCCTGCTGGACGTGCGTACCCGGCGGAGTTCGAGACCTCGCACATCCCGGCTCCTACAACGTGCCGCTGGACCTGCTCAAGAGCACCGCGAGGAGCTGCGCAACCACCTCTACGGACGTCGTGCTGATTCCGCTCCGCGCCCGCGCCACCCAGGCCGGCAGACCCTGGCCGGGTCGGCCTGCCCAACCTGAAG
>NZ_JAHOPD010000034.1:0-6946 GCF_019038635.1 Micromonospora sp. WMMB482
CGGTGCAGCCAGCGCTCCCGGTCGGCGTACTCGGCCGGCGTCTTGGCGTCCGAGGCAGCGGGAGCGCCGCGGCGGCGGTCAGGCGCCGGACGTCCTCCTCGCCGCCTGGTACGCCTGCCAGGTGGCCTCGGCCTCCTCCTGGGCGCTCAGCCATCCGCGCGGCTCCGCTCGGCGGTCGCCGTCGCACGGGAGGCCGCCACCGCCATCTCGTCGGCGTAGCGGATCCGTTCCCGGTCCCGTACGCGGGTGCGCTCGGCGCGTTCGATGCTGCTCGGCCGGGCTGCGTCGCTGATCCGTTCGACCAGTTCGGAACGGAACCGGGACGGCCGGACGATCAGCGCGGCGACCACTGTCGCGGCCACGGCGAGCAGGACCAGCCAGATCACGGCGGCCGCGGGCATGTCGGGCAGGACGGTGGAGAATACGGTCTGCATCACCAGCACCTCGTGGTGGAACGAAAGATGATCAACGGTTGTGGCCCGACATCCGGGCGGTGCGCGTCGTGACTCAGACGCGACGGGACGCGCGGCAGGGCGCCGGGTGCGGGCTGTGGGACCGCGCCGGGGCGTACCGGAAGGGCGCCCGGTCAGGCGTGCGGCGGGCCGCGACGGGCGATGTGCGCCCGGCCGGGGTCGGCGGCGGCGGCGACCTCGACGCCGGGACGCGCCCGGCGGAGTCGGCGGAAGGGGCCTCGGTGACGGCCGGGCCGGTGCCGGGACCGGTCGTCCGCGGGTGGCGGTCGTGGCGTCGCCCGCCGTGAGATCGGCGGTGCGTGCGGCGCCGGCCGTGGCCGCCTGCCGCGCCGTGACGTGCTCGACGGCGGCGAGTCGCTCGATCGCCGCGACGTGCCCAGTCGCGACGGCGTGCGGGGCGTCTGTCGCGTGCGAGGACGCGGCGGCGTGGGCGGGTGCGGCGGCGATGCCCTGGAGGCCGGCGATCAGCACCAGACTGGCCACCGCCGTGCGGGCGATCCGGCGCAGCGTCGCCGTCCAGGTGGACGGGTCGAACGCTACGGGCAGCACCGTTTCAACCTATCGGTCAGCGGAGGATCCCGCAGCTCAAGGATCTTGCGCGTTACGTGAGCCACCCCACGGGTCGGTGTGGACGGACCACTCGCGCGGGTGCGGTGTCAGTTGCCGCCGAGCACCGGCGGCGGGGCGGTGTCGCCGTCGCCCAGACCATCTCGTCCTCGGTGAGCCAGGTCAGGCGGCCGTCGGACTCGTCGTCGCCGTGGCCGCCTCGCCCGCCCAGCACGCCGCTGCGGCCGGCCATCGCGGGCCGCCCGGTGGCGCCGCCGGTGCGCTCGGCGGACTTGCTCCCGGCGTCGACCACGAGGCCCCGCCCGGAGGTGAGCCGGCCCGTGCCGGCCGCCGAGCGGTTCTCCGCGCCGGACACGCCGCCGAAGCGGGCCGAGGACGCCGAGTTGGCGCCGGTGCCCGCGAGCGAGCCGGTGCTCAGCACGCCGGGGGCGCCGTAGAGCCCGCCACCTGCGCCGCCGGCGCTCATCGTCGTCGATCCGGCGCCGCCGGGACCGAAGCCCGGGCCGCCGCCGATCGTCGGGCCGCCGGCGGTGCTGGTCAGCGGAGCGGCGCCGGCCAGTGAGGTGCCGGTCGGGTCGACGGTGCCGCCGGTCGGCACCGAACCCGGAACGCCGACGCCCGGCTGGCCACCCGTCGTGCCCGCACCCGGCGTGCCCTCGCCCGGCGTGCCGCCGGTCGGGGCCGTGTGGTGCACGCCCGACGTGGTGGCGGTGGCGTTCGCGCCCGGACCGAAGCTGCCCAGGCTCGGGCCGGACGACGGCGTCTTCACCGACGGCCCGTTCTGCAGCGTCGGGTCACCGTTGCCGGTGTGGCCGGGCAGCTCGATCTCCGGCGGTTCCGGCACGACGATCCGGCCGTACGCCGAGAAGTCGTAGCCCTCGGCGAGCTTCGCCACGACCTGCACCATCCGCTGGTGCGCCTTCTCCTGCTCGGCCTTGTCCTGCTGGTGGCCGACGATCCCGCCGATCACCGCACCGGGTGCGCCGCCGAGCAGGAAGCCCTTGCCGGCGCGGAGAGCAGCTTGTCGTTGTCGTCGGTCTTCTCCGGGCTCTCCGCCTTCGACTGGGCGGCCCGCAGCTCGCTGGACATCATGTCGAGGCCCTGCCGGACGCCCGTCATGCCCTCGGCGAGGTTGCCGGAGTAGCGGACGACCATGTCCAGCCGGCGGTGGAACTCGCGCGCGGCGTCGCCGGTCCAGGTCTTCGCCAGCGCCTCCAGGTCGGCGGTGAGGTCGCGGCCGAGGTCGTCGAGCGTGCCCTTCAGCGAGGTCCACTGGGCGCTGAGCGCCTCGATCTGCTTCGGGTCGCCGGCGTTGACGCCCTGGTAGAGCTCCTCGTGCGGGACATGCTCGTAGCGCTGGGTGTACTCAGACACGCGGATCCTCCTTCGGCTGCTCCATCGCCTCGTTCAGCCCGGAGAGGGCGGCGGCGATGTCGGCCGCGGCGGCGGCGTTGCGGGCCTCGGCGGTCCGGTAGTTCGTCATGATCTTGTGGGTCGCCTCGCGGGCGGCCAGGATCGCCCGGCGCAGCCGGTCGACGTGGTTGACGTAGCTCTGGTGGGTCTCGGAGTAGCGACGGGCGTTGTCGGTCGCGTCGGTGAACGTGCCGAGGGCCGGCGGGCGGCACTGCATCTGGGTGTTGAGCTTGCGCAACACCGACTCCGCCTCGTGCAGGCGCCGATCGAGCCGCTGTGAAAGTCCTCCAAGGACAGTACGTCTACTGTCGTGCGCCCCGTCATGGCTGCATCCCCGTAGTCATCGTCGATAACCGTTCGCCGCACTCAGGTTAGTCGAAGCGGGCCAACCCGGGCGACCCGTGACGGAGATCCTCCACTTCGGATCGCCCGAGGGCCGGTCAACCGCCTGGACCTGCGCCGCCCCGCCTCCGGCCGAGGGCGTCTCGGTGGCCCCGGGAGGAGTCGACGCATCGAAGTAGGTCATCGCATCCTCGCGGGACAGTGTCGGACCGGTCGGCACCAGCGCCAGCAGCGAGGCGGGTACGGCGAGCGGCTTCACGTCGCCGTACCCGAGCGCGCTCTTCGCGTCGCCCCCGGCGGTGCCGAGCGGATAGCGGATGCCCTGCGCGGTGATCAGGTAGACCGTCGAACCGGCCGCCGCCTTGCCGCTCTCCCCGGCCGTGGCCTGCACCAGCACGCCCTTGCCGCCGGGCAGCAGCACGCTCTCGGCGGTGCGAACCGCGTCCCGGGCGCCCTGCCGCGCGGGCATCGCGGTCGCCGAGGTCAGCTCGGCCGGTGGGGAGTCGAAGACCTCCAGCGTGGTTGTCGGTGGCTGACCGGCCGGGCCGGGCCGGTAGGTGGCGCAGAGCACCGTCCGCCCCGGACGGACCTCGTGCAGCGCCGGCAACCGGGCCGGCAGGCCGTCCGCGTCCAGGCGCTGGTCGGTGAGGAGCCGGCCCGCCTCGTCGGGGTGATCTGCGTCACCTCGCCCCCGCCGCCGAGCAGCAGCAGCGCGGTGACCTCACGGACGGTCGCGAGGCCCCGCCGGGTGAGCACGTAGTACTGGCCGGCGGCCTGGTAGACCTGGCCGATCCGGGCCGGCCGGCCGGCCACTGTCAGCCCGCTCGCGCCGCCGTCCCCGGCGATCGCCGGCTTGCGCAGATCCGGGCCGACCGGCACCGCGTTCAGCAGTTGCTGCCCGACGGTCAGGTTCGTCGCGCCGGCCATCTTCAACGCCACCAGCGCCTGCTCGTCGCCGGCCACCCGCAGCCGGGAACCGCCGGTGAGCAGGTAACGCGCGTCGCTGGTCCGCACCACCACGGCCCGGTCGGTGAGCGCCGTGCCGCCGGGCAGCGCCCGGTCGATCACCAGGTGCGTGCTGGAGCGCTGCGGGTCGTTCGGATTCGGCACGTCGCACACCGACCAGGGAGCCCGGCCAGCGACCTGCGATCCGGCAGGTCGTCCGGGCGCCCACGATGCCGACCAGCCGCCCGCGTGGACGATCCTTGATCGACGCCTGGGACATGGTGCGCGGCTGCGCCGCGGCGTCGTTGACGATCAGCCGCGCCGACGCGTAGTTGAGCGTCGGGCGCAGCACCCCGTCCTCGCCGAAGTAGTACGTCGCGCCGGTCTCCCGCTCGATCACCAGCGTGTTCGGCTCCAGCGGTGCGGAGTTGCTGGTGAGCTGCCCGTACGCGCCCACGCCGCCGAGCACCACCGCGGCCGCGATGACGCTGCCGAACACCGCCATGCCGAGGCGGCGCATCGGCAGGTCGTTCGTCTCCGGATCACCGAGAGCAGCGCCGAGACGATGCGGCGGGTGACGAAGCGGTACGCCTGCACCTGATCGCGGCGGGTCCGCATGACTAACCTCCGGCGGGGGTGGGTCCACGGCGACAGGTCCGAACAGCGCCGCGGGCTTCCCTACGATAAGGGGCCGCCGGGGGTGCGCCGGACCCCGTCCGCCGCCCGAACGACCGCACCCGCCGGCGGATGCCCAGGATGTCCAGAAGGGACGCACACCGATGACGCAGCTGCAGGCGCCACCCGGTCGTACCGCCACCGCTCCCGCCGTACCGGACCGGCCGGTCACCCCGGCCGACAAGCGCCGCCGGGGACGCCTCGGCCCGGTCGTGGTCGGGCAGCTCGTGGTGGTGGAGTGCGCCGCGCTCGCCGTCTGGTTCGCCACCGCCGGCCCGGCGTGGCTGCTCGTGGTGGTCGCCGTCCTGGCGCTGCTGGCGGTGGCCGCGGCGTTCGCCCGCCGGGGCGGCCGCTGGTGGTACGAGGATCTGATGCTCCGCCGCCGGCTGCACCGGCGCCGTGACCGGGCCCGGGGCGCGGCACCCGGTGGTGACCCGAGGCTGGCCGCGCTGGCCCCGGAACTGACAGTGGTGGAGCTGACCGAGCGCGGCACCCGGCTCGGCATCGGGCAGGACGACCGGGGCTGGTTCGCCGCGCTGGCGCTGACCGGCCGGCCCGGCGCGCCCGCCGGCTCGATCGAGGCGGCGGCGGTGGACCGCGCGCTCGCGGTACTCGCCGACTTCTCCGGCCCGGTCACCCAGACCCAGGTCGTCTCGCACACCCTGGTCTGGTACCCGGCGCCCGGCGCGCCGCCGTCGGCGTACCGGACCGTGTGGGTGGCGCTGCGCCTGTCGGTGTCCGACGCGCGGGCCGAGCGCGGTGCCCGCGGCTGGAGGACATCGCCCTCCCTCAGCGGACTGACGACTTCCCGAGCGCGCCCTGGGTGCTGGGCCTGACCCACAACGCGTCGGTGGACCACGAGTCGTTCCGGCGGGTCGGCGGGTTCGACGAGGCGATGGTCAAGTGGGGCTTCGAGGACCTCGACTTCTTCTACCGGGTGTTCCACCTGCACGGCGCGCCGCCGGAGCTGTTCCGGCTGGACGCCGACGCGCTCTCCTACCACCTGCCGCACTTCCGCAAGACGTCGAACGGGCTCGCCTCGATGGACAACATGAAGTACCTGCTGCGCAAGCATCTGCGCTACGACGTCGAGGTGCTGTACGGGCTCAACACGTTCGGCCGGCACCTGGGCCGGATCCGGCTCTACGGCCAGGCGATCGAGGCGTACCGGCCGGTGGGCTGGGCCGGCCGGACGTCCTGCCCGCGCCGCTGCGCGACGAGCTGGCGGCGAGCGTGGCGCTGGTCGTGGGCAACGGCGTGTCCGCGCTGGACCTGGCGCCGGGTCGCACACGTTCGACCACGACGCGCCGACCGGCGAGACGAACTCCCACCTGCTCGGCACCGTGCTCCAGCAGTTCAAGGCCGCGCGCTGGATCTGATCGTCAACGTCGACATGTGGCGGTGCCTGCTGCCCGAGGATCTGCCCGCGTTCCTCACCCGGGGCTGCTCAAGGCCGACCGGATCGAGCTGGTCGCCACCCGTACCGGCCCGGACCAGCGCGCCCTGCTGCCGGTGCCGCTGGTCGCCGACCTCGACTACGTGGCCGACATGCTGCGCCCGCACTTCACAGTGGCCGTCGCCACGTACGACACCGCCACGGTGATCACGCTGCGCTGAGGCACACCGCGCGGTCAGGCGGGGCGCGCCAGGACGAGGCTGACGTTGTGGCCGCCGAAGCCGAACGAGTTGGACAGCACCGCGTCCACCTCCACCGCCCGCGCCTTCGCGCGGATGTGGTCGACCTCCCGGCGCGTTCCGGGTCGTCCAGGTTGTGCGTGGGCGGCAGCAGGCCGCGACGCAGCGCCTCGACCGCGATGGCCGCCTCGATCACGCCGGAGACGCCGAGCATGTGCCCGGTCACGCCCTTCGTCGAACTCATCGGCGGCGGGCCGGTGTCGTACACCTCGGCGAGCGCGGCCAGCTCGGCGGCGTCCCCGGCCCGGGTGCTGGTGCCGTGCGCGTTGACGTACCCGATGTCGCCGGGCACCAGCCCGGCGTCGCGGACGGCCATCCGCATGCACGCGGCCGCGCCGGCGCCGTCGGGCGCGGCGTGGTCGGGTGGTGGGCGTCGTTCGTGGCGCCCCAGCCGAGCACGTCGGCATGGCGGTGGGCAC
Source organism: Micromonospora sp. WMMB482 (assembly GCF_019038635.1). Taxonomy (NCBI): domain Bacteria; kingdom Bacillati; phylum Actinomycetota; class Actinomycetes; order Micromonosporales; family Micromonosporaceae; genus Micromonospora; species Micromonospora sp. WMMB482. Next base: position 6,530 of record NZ_JAHOPD010000034.1, read on the forward strand.
CGCGCGCGGCGGCGTGCGCGGCGCGTTCCAGCACGAACACCCGGCGCCCTCGCCGAGAGACGAGCCCGTTGCGACGCCTGTCGAAGGGGCGGCTCGCGGCGGCCGGGTCGGCCCAGCCGCGAGCGAGCGCCCGGGCGTTGCCGAACGCGTACGCGAACGTCGGGAACAGCGGCGCCTCGGCGCATCCGGCGAGCACCACGTCCGCCTCACCCGCGCGCAGGATGCGCAGCGCCTCACCGATCGACTGCGCCCGGCCGCGCACGCCGTGCCGATGGACGAGGTGTAGCCGTGGATGCCGAACTTGATCGCGATGCGGGCCGCGCCCATGTTCGGCAGTGTCCCGGGCAGCATGTAGGGGCTGACCCGAACCGGCCCCGCGCGGCGCGGCCGAGCACCTGTTCCTCCAGGGTGGACAGC
>NZ_JAHOPD010000035.1:0-6918 GCF_019038635.1 Micromonospora sp. WMMB482
CGGCGTCTTGGCGGTCCGAGGCAGCGGGAGCGCCGCGGCGGCGGTCAGGCGCCGGACGTCTCCTCGGCGCCTGGTACGCCTGCCAGGTGGCCTCGGCCTCCTCCTGGGCGCTCAGCATCCGGCGCGGCTCCGCTCGGCGGTCGCCGTCGCACGGGAGGCCGCCACCGCCATCTCGTCGGCGTAGCGGATCCGTTCCCGGTCCCGTACGCGGGTGCGCTCGGCGCGTTCGATGCTGCTCGGCCGGGCTGCGTCGCTGATCCGTTCGACCAGTCGGAACGGAACCGGGACGGCCGGACGATCAGCGCGGCGACCACTGTCGCGGCCACGGCGAGCAGGACCAGCCAGATCACGGCGGCCGCGCGGCATGTCGGGCAGGACGGTGGAGAATACGGTCTGCATCACCAGCACCTCGTGGTGGAACGAAAGATGATCAACGGTTGTGCCCGACATCCGGCGGTGCGCGTCGTGACTCAGACGCGACGGGACGCGCGGCAGGGCGCCGGGTGCGGGCTGTGGGGACCGCGCCGGGGCGTACCGGAAGGGCGCCCGGTCAGGCGTGCGGCGGGCCGCGACGGGCGATGTGCGCCGGCCGGGGTCGGCGGCGGCGGCGACCTCGACGCCGGGACGCGCCCGGCGGAGTCGGCGGAAGGGGCCTCGGTGACGGCCGGGCCGGTGCCGGGACCGGTCGTCCGCGGGGTGGCGGTCGTGGCGTCGCCCGCCGTGAGATCGGCGGTGCGTGCGGCGCCGGCCGTGGCCGCCTGCCGCGCCGTGACGTGCTCGACGGCGGCGAGTCGCTCGATCGCCGCGACGTGCCCAGTCGCGACGGCGTGCGGGGCGTCTGTCGCGTGCGAGGACGCGGCGGCGTGGGCGGGTGCGGCGGCGATGCCCTGGAGGCCGGCGATCAGCACCAGACTGGCCACCGCCGTGCGGGCGATCCGGCGCAGCGTCGCCGTCCAGGTGGACGGGTCGAACGCTACGGGCAGCACCGTTTCAACCTATCGGTCAGCGGAGGATCCCGCAGCTCAAGGATCTTGCGCGTTACGTGAGCCACCACACGGGTCGGTGTGGACGGACCACTCGCGCGGGTGCGGTGTCAGTTGCCGCCGAGCACCGGCGGCGGGGCGGTGTCGCCGTCGCCCCAGACCATCTCGTCCTCGGTGAGCCAGGTCAGGCGGCCGTCGGACTCGTCGTCGCCGTGGCCGCCTCGCCCGCCCAGCACGCCGCTGCGGCCGGCCATCGCGGGCCGCCCGGTGGCGCCGCCGGTGCGCTCGGCGGACTTGCTCCCGGCGTCGACCACGAGGCCCCGCCCGGAGGTGAGCCGGCCCGTGCCGGCCGCCGAGCGGTCTCCGCGCCGGACACGCCGCCGCCGAAGCGGGCCGAGGACGCCGAGTTGGCGCCGGTGCCCGCGAGCGAGCCGGTGCTCAGCACGCCGGGGGCGCCGTAGAGCCCGCCACCTGCGCCGCCGGCGCTCATCGTCGTCGATCCGGCGCCGCCGGGACCGAAGCCCGGGCCGCCGCCGATCGTCGGGCCGCCGGCGGTGCTGGTCAGCGGAGCGGCGCCGGCCAGTGAGGTGCCGGTCGGGTCGACGGTGCCGCCGGTCGGCACCGAACCCGGAACGCCGACGCCCGGCTGGCCACCCGTCGTGCCCGCACCCGGCGTGCCCTCGCCCGGCGTGCCGCCGGTCGGGGCCGTGTGGTGCACGCCCGACGTGGTGGCGGTGGCGTTCGCGCCCGGACCGAAGCTGCCCAGGCTCGGGCCGGACGACGGCGTCTTCACCGACGGCCCGTTCTGCAGCGTCGGGTCACCGTTGCCGGTGTGGCCGGGCAGCTCGATCTCCGGCGGTTCCGGCACGACGATCCGGCCGTACGCCGAGAAGTCGTAGCCCTCGGCGAGCTTCGCCACGACCTGCACCATCCGCTGGTGCGCCTTCTCCTGCTCGGCCTTGTCCTGCTGGTGGCCGACGATCCCGCCGATCACCGCACCGGGTGCGCCGCCGAGCAGGAAGCCCTTGCCGGCGCGGAGAGCAGCTTGTCGTTGTCGTCGGTCTTCTCCGGGCTCTCCGCCTTCGACTGGGCGGCCCGCAGCTCGCTGGACATCATGTCGAGGCCCTGCCGGACGCCCGTCATGCCCTCGGCGAGGTTGCCGGAGTAGCGGACGACCATGTCCAGCCGGCGGTGGAACTCGCGCGCGGCGTCGCCGGTCCAGGTCTTCGCCAGCGCCTCCAGGTCGGCGGTGAGGTCGCGGCCGAGGTCGTCGAGCGTGCCCTTCAGCGAGGTCCACTGGGCGCTGAGCGCCTCGATCTGCTTCGGGTCGCCGGCGTTGACGCCCTGGTAGAGCTCCTCGTGCGGGACATGCTCGTAGCGCTGGGTGTACTCAGACACGCGGATCCTCCTTCGGCTGCTCCATCGCCTCGTTCAGCCCGGAGAGGGCGGCGGCGATGTCGGCCGCGGCGGCGGCGTTGCGGGCCCTCGGCGGTCGGTAGTTCGTCATGATCTTGTGGGTCGCCTCGCGGGCGGCCAGGATCGCCCGGCGCAGCCGGTCGACGTGGTTGACGTAGCTCTGGTGGGTCTCGGAGTAGCGACGGGCGTTGTCGGTCGCGTCGGTGAACGTGCCGAGGGCCGGCGGGCGGCACTGCATCTGGGTGTTGAGCTTGCGCAACACCGACTCCGCCTCGTGCAGGCGCCGATCGAGCCGCTGTGAAAGTCCTCCAAGGACAGTACGTCTACTGTCGTGCGCCCCGTCATGGCTGCATCCCCGTAGTCATCGTCGATAACCGTTCGCCGCACTCAGGTTAGTCGAAGCGGGCCAACCGGGCGACCCGTGACGGAGATCCTCCACTTCGGATCGCCCGAGGGCCGGTCAACCGCCCTGGACCTGCGCCGCCCCGCCTCCGGCCGAGGGCGTCTCGGTGGCCCCGGAGGAGTCGACGCATCGAAGTAGGTCATCGCATCCTCGCGGGACAGTGTCGGACCGGTCGGCACCAGCGCCAGCAGCGAGGCGGGTACGGCGAGCGGCTTCACGTCGCCGTACCCGAGCGCGCTCTTCGCGTCGCCCCGGCGGTGCCGAGCGGATAGCGGATGCCCTGCGCGGTGATCAGGTAGACCGTCGAACCGGCCGCCGCCTTGCCGCTCTCCCCGGCCGTGGCCTGCACCAGCACGCCCTTGCCGCCGGGCAGCAGCACGCTCTCGGCGGTGCGAACCGCGTCCCGGGCGCCCTGCCGCGCGGGCATCGGTCGCCGAGGTCAGCTCGGCCGGTGGGGAGTCGAAGACCTCCAGCGTGGTTGTCGGTGGCTGACCGGCCGGGCCGGGCCGGTAGGTGGCGCAGAGCACCGTCCGCCCCGGACGGACCTCGTGCAGCGCCGGCAACCGGGCCGGCAGGCCGTCCGCGTCCAGGCGCTGGTCGGTGAGGAGCCGGCCCGCCTCGTCGGGGTGATCTGCGTCACCTCGCCCCCGCCGCCGAGCAGCAGCAGCGCGGTGACCTCACGGACGGTCGCGAGGCCCCGCCGGGTGAGCACGTAGTACTGGCCGGCGGCCTGGTAGACCTGGCCGATCCGGGCCGGCCGGCCGGCCACTGTCAGCCCGCTCGCGCCGCCGTCCCCGGCGATCGCCGGCTTGCGCAGATCCGGGCCGACCGGCACCGCGTTCAGCAGTTGCTGCCCGACGGTCAGGTTCGTCGCGCCGGCCATCTTCAACGCCACCAGCGCCTGCTCGTCGCCGGCCACCCGCAGCCGGGAACCGCCGGTGAGCAGGTAACGCGCGTCGCTGGTCCGCACCACCACGGCCCGGTCGGTGAGCGCCGTGCCGCCGGGCAGCGCCCGGTCGATCACCAGGTGCGTGCTGGAGCGCTGCGGGTCGTTCGGATTCGGCACGTCGCACACCGACCAGGGGAGCCCGGCCAGCGACCTGCGATCCGGCAGGTCGTCCGGGGCGCCCACGATGCCGACCAGCCGCCCGCGTGGACGATCCTTGATCGACGCCTGGGACATGGTGCGCGGCTGCGCGCGCGGCGTCGTTGACGATCAGCCGCGCCGACGCGTAGTTGAGCGTCGGGCGCAGCACCCCGTCCTCGCCGAAGTAGTACGTCGCGCCGGTCTCCCGCTCGATCACCAGCGTGTTCGGCTCCAGCGGTGCGGAGTTGCTGGTGAGCTGCCCGTACGCGCCCACGCCGCCGAGCACCACCGCGGCCGCGATGACGCTGCCGAACACCGCCATGCCGAGGCGGCGCATCGGCAGGTCGTTCGTCTCCGGATCACGGAGAGCAGCGCCGAGACGATGCGGCGGGTGACGAAGCGGTACGCCTGCACCTGATCGCGGCGGGTCCGCATGACTAACCTCCGGCGGGGGTGGGTCCACGGCGACAGGTCCGAACAGCGCCGCGGGCTTCCCTACGATAAGGGGCCGCCGGGGGTGCGCCGGACCCCGTCCGCCGCCCGAACGACCGCACCCGCCCGGCGGATGCCAGGATGTCCAGAAGGGACGCACACCGATGACGCAGCTGCAGGCGCCACCCGGTCGTACCGCCACCGCTCCCGCCGTACCGGACCGGCCGGTCACCCCGGCCGACAAGCGCCGCCGGGGACGCCTCGGCCGGTCGTGGTCGGGCAGCTCGTGGTGGTGGAGTGCGCCGCGCTCGCCGTCTGGTTCGCCACCGCCGGCCCGGCGTGGCTGCTCGTGGTGGTCGCCGTCCTGGCGCTGCTGGCGGTGGCCGCGGCGTTCGCCCGCCGGGGCGGCCGCTGGTGGTACGAGGATCTGATGCTCCGCCGCCGGCTGCACCGGCGCCGTGACCGGCCCGGGGCGCGGCACCCGGTGGTGACCCGAGGCTGGCCGCGCTGGCCCCGGAACTGACAGTGGTGGAGCTGACCGAGCGCGGCACCCGGCTCGGCATCGGGCAGGACGACCGGGGCTGGTTCGCCGCGCTGGCGCTGACCGGCCGGCCCGGCGCGCCCGCCGGCTCGATCGAGGCGGCGGCGGTGGACCGCGCGCTCGCGGTACTCGCCGACTTCTCCGGCCCGGTCACCCAGACCCAGGTCGTCTCGCACACCCTGGTCTGGTACCGGCGCCCGGCGCGCCGCCGTCGGCGTACCGGACCGTGTGGGTGGCGCTGCGCCTGTCGGTGTCCGACGCGCGGGCGAGCGGCGGTGAGCCGGGGCTGGAGGACATCGCCCTCCCTCAGCGGACTGACGACTTCCCGAGCGCGCCCTGGGTTGCTGGGCCTGACCCACAACGCGTCGGTGGACCACGAGTCGTTCCGGCGGGGTCGGCGGGTTCGACGAGGCGATGGTCAAGTGGGGCTTCGAGGACCTCGACTTCTTCTACCGGGTGTTCCACTGCACGGCGCGCCGCCGGAGCTGTTCCGGCTGGACGCCGACGCGCTCTCCTACCACCTGCCGCACTTCCGCAAGACGTCGAACGGGCTCGCCTCGATGGACAACATGAAGTACTGCTGCGCAAGCATCTGCGCTACGACGTCGAGTGCTGTACGGGCTCAACACGTTCGGCCGGCACCTGGGCCGGATCCGGCTCTACGGCCAGGCGATCGAGGCGTACCGGGCCGGTGGGCTGGGCCGGCCGGACGTCCTGCCCGCGCCGCTGCGCGACGAGCTGGCGGCGAGCGTGGCGCTGGTCGTGGGCAACGGCGTGTCCGCGCTGGACCTGGCGCCGGGTCGCACACGTTCGACCACGACGCGCCGACCGGCGAGACGAACTCCCACCTGCTCGGCACCGTGCTCCAGCAGTTCAAGCCGGCGCGCTGGATCTGATCGTCAACGTCGACATGTGGCGGTGCCTGCTGCCCGAGGATCTGCCCGCGTTCCTCAACGGGGGCTGCTCAAGGCCGACCGGATCGAGCTGGTCGCCACCCGTACCGGCCCGGACCAGCGCGCCCTGCTGCCGGTGCCGCTGGTCGCCGACCTCGACTACGTGGCCGACATGCTGCGCCCGCACTTCACAGTGGCCGTCGCCACGTACGACACCGCCACGGTGATCACGCTGCGCTGAGGCACACCGCGCGGTCAGGCGGGGCGCGCCAGGACGAGGTGACGTTGTGGCCGCCGAAGCCGAACGAGTTGGACAGCACCGCGTCCACCTCCACCGCCGCGCCTTCGCGCGGATGTGGTCGACCTCCCCGGCGCGTTCCGGGTCGTCCAGGTTGTGCGTGGGCGGCAGCAGGCCGCGACGCAGCGCCTCGACCGCGATGGGCCTCGCCTCGATCACGCCGGAGACGCCGAGCATGTGCCCGGTCACGCCCTTCGTCGAACTCATCGGCGGCGGGCCGGTGTCGTACACCTCGGCGAGCGCGGCCAGCTCGGCGGCGTCCCGGCCCGGGTGCTGGTGCCGTGCGCGTTGACGTACCCGATGTCGCCGGGCACCAGCCCGGCGTCGCGGACGGCCATCCGCATGCACGCGGCCGCGCCCGGCGCCGTCGGGGCGCGGCGTGGTCGGGTGGTGGGCGTCGTTTTGGCGCCCCAGCCGAGCACGTCGGCATGGCGGTGGGCACGCGCGCGCGGCGGCGTGCGCGGCGCGTTCCAGCACGAACACCCGGCGCCCTCGCCGAAGACGAGCCCGTTGCGACGCCTGTCGAAGGGGCGGCTCGCGGCGGCCGGTCGGCCCAGCCGCGAGCGAGCGCCCGGGCGTTGCCGAACGCGTACGCGAACGTCGGGAACAGCGGCGCCTCGGCGCATCCGGCGAGCACCACGTCCGCCTCACCCGCGCGCAGGATGCGCAGCGCCTCACCGATCGACTGCGCCCGGCCGCGCACGCCGTGCCGATGGACGAGGTGTAGCGTGGATGCCGAACTTGATCGCGATGCGGGCCGCGCCCATGTTCGGCAGTGTCCCGGGCAGCATGTAGGGGCTGACCCGAACCGGCCCCCGCGCGGCGCGGCCGAGCACCTGTTCCTCCAGGGTGGACAGCCCGCCGA
>NZ_JAHOPD010000036.1:0-7988 GCF_019038635.1 Micromonospora sp. WMMB482
TGCCGTCCGGGTCGCTCACGTAGATCGAGGTGGCGGTGCCGCGCGCGCCGAAGCGCGAAACCGGGCGGTCAGCACGGTGAACACGCCGGAGCCGACCACCCGCTGCCAGTCGACCGGCTCCACCACCAGGCAGAAATGGTCCACGTTGGATCCGCCCGGCTCGCCCCGCACCAGGTCGATGATGGTGCCGGCGTCGACGCGTACGGACGGGAACGGCACCTCGCCGGCCCGCCCTGTCGACCCGCACCGGGGCCAGGCCGAGCGTGGCGCAGTAGAAGTCGAGGGAGCGTTCGACGTCGCTCACCGAGAGCACGAGGTGGTCGAAACCGGTCACCGTCACGAGATGGTTCTGCATGCCGTCAACCCTGGTCCGGCGCGCCACCCGGACCAAGCCCGAACCGGACTACGATCGTTGACCCGCAGGCAACGACGGAGGTGCCCGGTGCTGGAGCGGTACGAGATCGAGACGTTCCTGACCCTGGCCGAGGAGCTGCACTTCGGGCGGACCGCCGAGCGGCTGCGGGGTGAGCACCGGGCGGGTCAGTCACGTGGTGCGCAAGCTGGAACGTCGCATCGGCGCGCCGCTGTTCGAGCGCACCAGCCGGGTCGTCCGGCCTCACCCCGATCGGCGCCCGCCTGGCCGAGGAGATGCGCCGCTGGTGCCGGCATCGAGGAGGCGGTCCAGCGGGCCGTGGACGCCGGCGCGGGCTCATCGGCGAGCTGCGGGTGGCGTACGTCGGCGAGTCGACAGCTCCGTGCTGCTGCGGGCGGTCTCTCTGTTCACCGAGCGCCACCCGACTGCGAGGTGCACGTGCACGAGGCACCTCTGGCCAGCACCCGGTCGAGCCTGCGGGACGGCACGATAGACGTGCTGATCGCCTCGTACCCCTTCGACGGCATGGCGAACGGCCCGTTGCTGATGCGGCGAGCGCCGGGTGCTCGCGGTGGCCGCGGGCCATCCGCTCGCGGCGGAGGAGTCGGTGTCGCTGGAGGTGCACGGCGACCATCCGGTGGTGCAGTACCCGGCGGTGACCTCGACCGCGTTCAAGCAGGACCGCACGCCGGACCGCACCCCGTCCGGCGACCGGTGCCGCAGGGCCCGGTGGGCGGCAGTTTCTCCGAGATGCTGGCACTGGTCGCGCTGGGGCGCGGGTGCTGCCGGTGGGCGAGCAGACCCGGCGGTTCCACGCCCGGCCGGACGTACCCACCAACGCGTTGACCACGACGAGGAGGAGGAACTGGGCGGCGTTCGCGCGCAGGCCGAGCCTCGGCCCGGCGGTGCCCGCGGCCGTGTTCCCCTGTCATGTCTCACCTTCCTGCGGGAACGGGCAGGTGGCCGGGCTGTCCCCGGTCACCTGCCCGGCTCGTCGTGGTCGGATCAGACCGCGGCGTGCAGCGCCTGCCATGCGCCGTAGCCGCCGAGCAGGTCGGAGACGTCCGCCCGCCGACGTTGCGGAGCAGGCTGGCCGCCACCGAGGAGCGGTAGCCGCCCGCGCAGTGCACGACGACCGCCCGGTCCGCCGGCACCTCGTCGAGGCGCCGCGTCAGCTCAGCGAGGGGGATGTGCAGGGAGCCCTGGATGGCACCCTGCTCGCGCTCACCGGCGTTGCGGACGTCGAGCACCACCGGCGCCTCGGGGCGGTCCAGCGCGTCGCGCAGCTCGGTGGCGGTCAACCGGCTCGCGCGGGCCATGTCCCCGGCCATCTCGAGGAACGCGCCTTCGGGCTCGCGGAGGTAGCCGACGACGTGGTCGAAGCCGATCCGGGCGAGCCGTACGACGATCTCCTCCTCCGGTCCTGTGGGGCGACCACGAGTACCTTGCGGTCCGGGGCGATCACGCTGCCTGCGGTCTCGGCGAACCGCCCGTCGGCGGGGATGTTGACGGCCCCCGCGAGGTGGCCCGTGGGCGAACTCCTGCGGGTCGCGGGCGTCGACCACGACCGCGCCGTCGGCGCGGCCTGGGCGAACTCGGCGGCGTCGAGCGGGCGCGGGGCCTTGGTGTGGTCGAACAGCTCGCGGCCTTGCGGTTGAGCACGGCGTCGAAGGCGAAGTAGCCGGGCGCGGACGGCTGGCCGCCGGTGACCAGGGCGAGGAACTGCTCCTGGCTCATCGGGGGCGCAGGCGTAGTTGGTGCGGCGCTGCTCGCCGATGGTGGACTGCCGCTCGGTGGAGAGGTTCTTCCCGCAGGCCGAGCCGGCGCCGTGGGCGGGGAAGACCCGGACCTCGTCGGGCAGGCCCATCAGCTTGCGCTGGACGCTGTCGTAGAGCATCGCGCCCAGTTCGTCCGCGGTCACGCCGAAGGAGGCGAGCAGGTCGGGTCGGCCCACGTCGCCGATGAACAGCGCGTCGCCGGTCATCACCCCCGTACGGCGTGGCGTCGTCGGTGTGCTCGTAGACCAGCACGCTGATCGACTCGGGCGTGTGGCCCGGGGTCTCCATGACCTCCAGGGTGACGTCGCCGAGGCTGATCCGCTCCCCGTCGGTGAGCTTGCGGATCGGGTACTCGGTCTCGGCTCGGTGCCCGTAGCCGATCCACGCGCCGGTCGCGGCAGCGACCTCGAGGTGCCCGGCGAGGAAGTCGGCGTGGAAGTGGGGTTTGATGACTCCCTCGATGGTGAGGCCGCGGGCTCGTGCGTCGGTCAGGTACTCGTCGATGTCGCGGCGGGGGTCGACCAGCACGGCCCGGCCGGTGCTCTCGTCGGCGATCAGGTACGACGCCTGGACAGACAGTCCAGGTAGTACTGGGTGAACAACATGGTGCCGAACTCCTTCACGGTGATGAGCAGCGATGCGATTACGATAGCGCATACCCCTGGGGTATAGGACGGGCCGAAGGTCCTCATCCTCGGGACCTTCCCGCCGGACGACCCTCAGGCCAGGTGCCCGGGCCGCCCACCCTTGGCCTGGAGCGCCATTCCGGCCTGGACCCAGGCCCGCATCCCGCCGGCCAGGTTGTAGATCTGGTGGTGGTCGCGGGCGAGCAGCGCGGGCTGCCTGCCGCGAGCGCGCCCCGGACCGACACGCGGTGATCACCGGCCGGTCCGCCGCACTTCCCCGGCCCGGCCGGCGAGTTGGCCGAGCGGGATGTGCCGGGCCCGGGGTGCGTGGCCGGCACGCCATTCGGCCGGCTCCCGAACGTCGAGCAACAGCCCTCCATCGGCGACCAGCGCCGCAGCCTCCTCGGGCCCGATGGAGGTGTAGGGCTTTCCGAAGACCTTCTTCAGCATTCCACCGAGGTTCACGCGTCCGCTCCCGTCACGATGTCGCGACCACTGCGGGCCCACCCGCCGGTGCCGTCGGCGACCGACCGGGCGTCGATGCCCGCGCGGGCCAGGAACTGCGCCGCGGACAGGCTGCGGCCACCACTGGCGCAGATGACGTAGACCGGGCGGCTGCGGGGAAGTTCTCCGACCGCTGCGGCCAGTTGTCCCAGCGGCACCGACCGGCGCCGGGCACGTGGCCCTCGACGTACTCGAACGGCTCACGGACGTCCACCACCGTGGCCCCCTCGGCGTGCGCGGCGGCGAAGTCCGCCAGGTTCACCTCTTGCATCTCATCCTCCGATCCGTATACCCCCAGGGTATTTACGTCGACCATAGCGCGCCGGGCCCGGCTCGGTATTCCGCCCGTCGAGTGGGAATGTAAACCCCCGGGGGTATGTTGGCCGGTGCGAGAGCACTGCCGAAACGTGGAGGTTGGACATGGCGAGCGTGGCGTTGACCGGCGCGAACTTCGAGGAGACCGTCACCCGCGACGGGATCGTGCTGGTCGACTTTTGGGCGAGCTGGTGCGGTCCCTGCCGCGGCTTCGCGCCCGTTTTCGAGCAGGCCAGCGAGAAGCACCAGGACATCGTGTTCGGCAAGGTGGACACCGAGGTGGAGCAGGGTCTGGCCGCGGCGGCCCAGATCCGGTCGATCCCGACGCTGATGGCCTTCCGGGACGGCGTGCTGGTCTTCTCCCAGCCGGGTGCGCTGCCGGCCGCGGCTCTGGAGCAGGTGATCCAGGCGGTCCGCGACCTCGACATGGACGAGGTGCGGGCCAAGATCTCCGGGGAGCCGGCCAGCCGGTGACAGCCTGAACGACCACGGCGGGGTGCGGGCGATGCCCGCACCCCGCCGTTTCTCATCCGGAGAGGGCGTCCAGGGCGGCCCGCAGTCGCCTGGTTGCCTCGTCGGCGACCGTCCGCAGGTCGGCGGCGTCGCTCAGCTGCACCATCACCTGCGGGTCGAGCGCCTGCACCAGGGTGGCGTCCGGCCCGTCGGCGCGGACCACGACGTTGCACGGTAGGAGCAGGCCGATGTTCGGTCGGCCTGCACGGCACGGTGGGCCAGCGGGGGGTTGCAGGCGCCGAGGATGACGTACTCCTCGAGTTCGACGCCGAGCTTCTCGTGCAGTGTGGCCCGCATGTCGATCTCGGTGAGCACCCCGAAGCCCTGGTCCTTCAGTGCCGCCCGGACCCGCTCGACGGTCGGGGCGAACCCGGCGGACAGCCGGATCGTCATCGCGTAGCTCATGCTCTGCTCTCCCTCAGCGGAGATGGTGCCGGCCGCGACACGACCGGCGTGGGATTCGGCAAAGCCGTGCCGGGCCGGTCAGAGGAGGCCGCGCAGCATGCCGTGCCAGTACATCGCCGGAAGCCCGTGGCGCTTGAGCAGCCACATGTCGTAGCGCGGCTTCATCGTGTCGATCAACGGGAAGCTGGGCGTCGGCTTGAGCTGGTAGTCGAACTCGGCCAGCAGCATCCGGTTGTGGGCGGTGACCAGTGGGCAGGAGGTGTAGCCGTCGTAGCGGGCCGGCAGCGGCTCGCTCCGGCGCGCGCGAGATGTTGTTGGCCACCACCATCGGCGCCTGCTTGCGGATCGCCGCCCCGGTCTTGGAGGTGGGCAGGTTCGCCACGTCACCGAGTGCGAAGACGTCCGGCCAGCGGGTGCTCTGCAGGCTGTACTGGTCGACTGCCAGGTAGCCGAACGGGCTGGCAGGATCGGCGAGGGCACTGTCCTTCAGCCAGGCCGGCGCGCTCTGTGGCGGCACGGCGTGCAGCAGGTCGTAGTCGATGCTCTCCTTGGTGCCGGACTTGCTGTCGAGGATGACCGCCCGACGGCTGTCGCCGTCGACCTCGACCAGTTGGGACTCGTAGCGCACCTCGATGCCGTAGCCGGCGGCCACGCCCTCCAGGACCCGTGCCCAGTCCGGCTGGCTGAAGATGGTCGCGGTGGGCAGCACCAGGATGACGCGTACGCCGTCCAATACGCCCTGCCGACGCCACCAGTCCGCGGCCAGGTAGGCGATCTTCTGCGGCGCGCCGCCGCACTTGATCGGGCCGGCCGGCATGGTGAAGATCGCCGTGCCGCCGCGGACCTTCCGGATGAACTCCCAAGTGCGGGGGGCGAGGTCGTACCGGTAGTTGCTCGACACCCCGTTCCGCCCGACCGATTCGGCCAGACCGGGCACGCCCTCGAAGTCGAGCTGCAGCCCGGGGGCCATGACGAGCTGGTCGTAGGCGAGCGTGTCGCCGCTGGCGAGCGTGACGATCCGGTTGTCCGGGTCGACGCCGGCCGCCCGGTCCCGGGTCCACGTGACGCCCTTGGGGATGAGCTTGCCTTGCGGCCGTGCGGTTTCGCCGGCCTTGGCGAGGCCACCTCCCACCAGAGTCCAGAGCGGCTGGTAGTAGTGGTACTCGGAGGGCTCGACCAGGGCGATGTCGGTGACGCCCTGGCGCCGTAGCCGCGCGGCCACGCTGATGCCGGCGGTGCCGCCGCCGACGATGACCACCTGATGATGCCGGACCGCAGTCATGGAACCTCCCAGGTATGAGAAGGGCGACCGACCGCCGTGCACGCCGCCCAGGGGCGGAATGTGTCGGCGACCTTCGAGGTTCAGCATACCCGTGGGGGTATCCCGTCGGGTTCCGTACCCCCCGGGGTATGGTGGAGCCGAAAGGTGGGGCGATGAATCTTCGACCTGAAATGACCAGCGACGCGCTGACCCGGCTCAAGCGGGCACGGGGGCAGCTGAATGCCGTCATCGCGATGATGGAGAGCGGTCAGGACTGCCGCGAGGCGCTGACCCAGCTGGCCGCGGTGTCGAAGGCCATCGACCGCGCCGGCTACAAGATCATCGCCTCGGGCATGCGGTACTGCGAGGCCGCCCGCGAGCGCGGCGAGGCGCCGGAAACGACCGAGGGGGAGCTGGAGAAGCTCTTCCTGGCACTCGCCTGAGCGGTCGACCCGCCCGTGCTGCTTGACGGCGGCGCGGGCGGGTAACCGTTGGACATGAGTGGCCGGACTGTGCTCCCCGTATACCCCCGGGGTATGTAGGTTTTGACAGGAGAACGGCAGTGACAGTTGAGGTGTCTGTTATCGCGACATCGTCCCTGGGTGACCGGAGCTACCTGGCTTCGGACGGGCAGGTGGCGATCGTGGTCGACCCGCAGCGCGACATCGACCGGGTCATGTATCTGGCGGGGGAGAAGGGCGTCCGCATCACCCATGTGGTGGAGACGCACATCCACAACGACTACGTCTCCGGCGGCCTGGAACTGGCCCGGGTGACCGGAGCCCGCTACCTGGTGGCCGCAGCCGACGAGGTCGGCTTCGACCGGATGCCGGTCTCCGACGGTGACGCGGTTGCGGTGTCCGACTCCATGCAGCTCCGGATCGTCGCGACGCCGGGCCACACCTTCCACCACCTGTCGTACATCCTCGACGAGGCCACCGACGGGGGCTGGCAGCCGGCGGGTGTCTTCACCGGCGGGTCGCTGCTGTTCGGCACGACCGGGCGCACCGACCTGCTCGGCAAGGAGTACGCACACGAGCTGGCCCACCACCAGCACGCCTCGGCGAAGCGGCTGGCGGATCTGCTGCCCGACGGGGCGGAGGTGTGGCCGACGCACGGTTTCGGCAGCTTCTGCTCGGCCAGCCAGTCCGATGCGCCCGAGTCGACGATCGGTCGGGAGAAGCAGGCCAACCCGGCGCTCGCGCTGGGTGCGGACACGTTCGTGACCGAGACCCTCGCGGGTCTCGACGCCTACCCGGCGTACTACGCCCACATGGGTGTGGCGAACTTCGCCGGTCCGGCCCGGTCGACCTCACCCCGGTGACCCGGGCCGACGCCGCCGAACTGCGCGAGCGGATGGCCGCCGGGCAGTGGGTGGTGGACCTACGGCACCGCAAGGCGTACGCCGCCTCGCACCTGGCCGGGACGGTCAGCCTCGGGCTGGACGGCCCGATGTCCACCTGGCTCGGCTGGCTGATCGACTGGGGCGTGCCGATCACCCTGCTCGCCGAGACACCGGAGCAGGTGGCCGACGCGCAGCGCGAGCTGGTCCGCATCGGCATCGACCGCCCGGCCGCGCAGGCCACCGGCGAGGCCGAGCAGTGGGCGGCCGAGCCCGGACAGCTGCGGGAGCTGCGGATGTCCGACTTCCCGTCCCTCGCGGCGGCCCGCGCCGGGCACGCCCCCGCCGGCCTGCCCGCTGCGGACGTGGTCCTCGACGTGCGGATGACCAACGAGTGGCGGGCCGCCCACATCGACGGCGCCGTGCACATCCCGCTGCCCGACCTCCCCAGCGGCTGGCCGACGTACCGGCCGGCGCCGTCTGGGTGCACTGCGGCTCCGGCTACCGGGCCACCGCCGCAGCCTCGCTGCTGGCGAACGCCGGCCGCGAGGTGGTCGTCGTCGACGACAAGTTCGACCAGGCCGCAGACGCCGGCCTGGAGATGGTCACCGAAGCCTGACCTCGCACCGCAATCCGGCCGGCGCCGTCCGGCGCCGGCCGACATCCCCCTGCCATGACGTGTAGCGCTTTGCCCGTGAAAGAGGAGATATGAGTACTTCCGACATCACCCGCCCCGCCACCCTCGACGCCGCCAGCCTGCGGGAGCTGATCGACGCCGCCGCGCGCCGCGCTGCTGGACGTGCGTACCCCGGCGGAGTTCGAGACCTCGCACATCCCCGGCTCCTACAACGTGCCGCTGGACCTGCTCAAG
>NZ_JAHOPD010000037.1:0-7911 GCF_019038635.1 Micromonospora sp. WMMB482
CTCCACCACCAGGCAGAAATGGTCCACGTTGGATCCGCCGGCTCGCCCCGCACCAGGTCGATGATGGTGCCGGCGTCGACGCGTACGGACGGGAACGGCACCTCGCCGGCCCCACCTGTCGACCCGCACCGGGGCCAGGCCGAGCGTGGCGCAGTAGAAGTCGAGGGAGCGTTCGACGTCGCTCACCGAGAGCACGAGGTGGTCGAAACGGTCACCGTCACGAGATGGTTCTGCATGCCGTCACCCTGGTCCGGCGCGCCACCCGGACAAGCCCGAACCGGACTACGATCGTTGACCGCAGGCAACGACGGAGGTGCCCGGTGCTGGAGCGGTACGAGATCGAGACGTTCCTGACCCTGGCGAGGAGCTGCACTTCGGGCGGACCGCCGAGCGGCTGCGGGGTGAGCACCGGGCGGGTCAGTCACGTGGTGCGCAAGCTGGAACG
Organism: Micromonospora sp. WMMB482; assembly: GCF_019038635.1. Lineage (NCBI taxonomy): Bacteria > Bacillati > Actinomycetota > Actinomycetes > Micromonosporales > Micromonosporaceae > Micromonospora > Micromonospora sp. WMMB482. The sequence continues at coordinate 446 of NZ_JAHOPD010000037.1, forward strand.
TCGCATCGGCGCCGCTGTTCGAGCGCACCGCCGGGTCGTCCGGCCTCACCCCGATCGGCGCCCGCCTGGCCGAGGAGATGCGCCGCTGGTGGCCGGCATCGAGGAGGCGGTCCAGCGGGCCGTGGACGCCGGGCGCGGGCTCATCGGCGAGCTGCGGGTGGCGTACGTCGGCGACGTCGACAGCTTCCGGTGCTGCTGCGGGCGGTCTCTCTGTTCACCGAGCGCCACCCGACTGCGAGGTGCACGTGCACGAGGCACCTCTGGCCAGCACCCGGTCGAGCCTGCGGGACGGCACGATAGACGTGCTGATCGCCTCGTACCCCTTCGACGGCATGGCGAACGGCCCGGTGCTGATGCGCGAGCGCCGGGTGCTCGCGGTGGCCGCGGGCCATCCGCTCGCGGCGGAGGAGTCGGTGTCGCTGGAGGTGCACGGCGACATCCGGTGGTGCAGTACCCGGCGGTGACCTCGACCGCGTTCAAGCAGGACCGCACGCCGGACCGCACCCCGTCCGGCCGACCGTGCCGCAGGGCCCGGTGGGCGGCAGTTTCTCCGAGATGCTGGCACTGGTCGCGCTGGGGCGCGGGTGGGCTGCCGGTGGGCGAGCAGACCCGGCGGTTCCACGCCCGGCCGGACGTACCCACCAACGCGTTGACCACGACGAGGAGGAGGAACTGGGCGGCGTTCGCGCGCAGGCCGAGCCTCGGCCCGGCGGTGCCCGCGCCCGTTCACCCTGTCATGTCTCACCTTCCTGCGGGACGGGCAGGTGGCCGGGCTGTCCCCGGTCACCTGCCCGGCTCGTCGTGGTCGGATCAGACCGCGGCGTGCAGCGCCTGCCATGCGCCGTAGCCGCCGAGCAGGTCGGGAGACGTCCGCCCGGCCGGACGTTGCGGAGCAGGCTGGCCGCCACCGAGGAGCGGTAGCCGCCGCGCAGTGCACGACGACCGCCCGGTCCGCCGGCACCTCGTCGAGGCGCCGCGTCAGCTCAGCGAGGGGGATGTGCAGGGAGCCCTGGATGGCACCCTGCTCGCGCTCACCGGCGTTGCGGACGTCGAGCACCACCGGCGCCTCGGGGCGGTCCAGCGCGTCGCGCAGCTCGGTGGCGGTCAACCGGCTCGCGGGGCCATGTCCCCGGCCATCTCGAGGAACGCGCCTTCGGGCTCGCGGAGGTAGCCGACGACGTGGTCGAAGCCGATCCGGGCGAGCCGTACGACGATCTCCTCCTCCCGGTCCTGTGGGGCGACCACGAGTACCTTGCGGTCCGGGGCGATCACGCTGCCTGCGGTCTCGCGAACCGCCCGTCGGCGGGGGATGTTGACGGCCCGCGAGGGTGGCCCGTGGCGAACTCCTGCGGGTCGCGGGCGTCGACCACGACCGCGCCGTCGGCGCGGCCTGGGCGAACTCGGCGCGTCGAGCGGGCGAGGGGCCTTCGGGTGGTGTGGTCGAACAGCTCGCGGGCCTTGCGGTTGAGCACGGCGTCGAAGGCGAAGTAGCCGGGCGCGGACGGCTGGCCGCCGGTGAACAGGGCGAGGAACTGCCTGGCTCATCGGGGCGCAGGCGTAGTTGGTGCGGCGCTGCTCGCCGATGGTGGACTGCCGCTCGGTGGAGAGGTTCTTCCCGCAGGCCGAGCCGGCGCCGTGGGCGGGGAAGACACCGGACCTCGTCGGGCAGCCCATCAGCTTGCGATGGACTGGACGCTGTCGTAGAGCATCGCGCCCAGTTCGTCCGCGGTCACGCCGAAGGAGGCGAGCAGGTCGGGTCGGCCCACGTCGCCGATGAACAGCGCGTCGCCGGTCATCACCCCGTACGGCGTGGCGTCGTCGGTGTGCTCGTAGACCAGCACGCTGATCGACTCGGGCGTGTGGCCCGGGGTCTCCATGACCTCCAGGGTGACGTCGCCGAGGCTGATCCGCTCCCCGTCGGTGAGCTTGCGGATCGGGTACTCGGTCTCGGCTCGGTGCCCGTAGCCGATCCACGCGCCGGTCGCGGCAGCGACCTCGAGGTGCCCGGCGAGGAAGTCGGCGTGGAAGTGGGGTGTTGATGACTCCCTCGATGGTGAGGCCGCGGGCTCGTGCGTCGGTCAGGTACTCGTCGATGTCGCGGCGGGGGTCGACCAGCACGGCCCGGCCGGTGCTCTCGTCGGCGATCAGGTACGACGCCTGGGACAGACAGTCCAGGTAGTACTGGGTGAACAACATGGTGCCGAACTCCTTCACGGTGATGAGCAGCGATGCGATTACGATAGCGCATACCCCTGGGGGTATAGGACGGGCCGAAGGTCCTCATCCTCGGGACCTTCCCGCCGGACGACCCTCAGGCCAGGTGCCCGGGCCGCCCACCCTTGGCCTGGAGCGCCATTCCGGCCTGGACCCAGGCCCGCATCCCGCCGGCCAGGTTGTAGATCTGGTGGTGGTCGCGGGCGAGCAGCGCGGCTGCCTGCCGCGAGCGCGCCCCGGACCGACACGCGGTGATCACCGGCCGGTCCGCCGGCACTTCCCCGGCCCGGCCGGCGAGTTGGCCGAGCGGGATGTGCCGGGCCCGGGGTGCGTGGCCGGCACGCCATTCGGCCGGCTCCCGAACGTCGAGCAACAGCCCTCCATCGGCGACCAGCGCCGCAGCCTCCTCGGGCCCGATGGAGGTGTAGGGCTTTCCGAAGACCTTCTTCAGCATTCCACCGAGGTTCACGCGTCCGCTCCCGTCACGATGTCGCGACCACTGCGGGCCCACCCGCCGGTGCCGTCGGCGACCGACCGGGCGTCGATGCCCGCGCGGGCCAGGAACTGCGCCGCGGACAGGCTGCGGCCACCACTGGCGCAGATGACGTAGACCGGGCGGCTGCGGGGAAGTTCTCCGACCGCTGCGGCCAGTTGTCCCAGCGGCACCGACCGGGCGCCGGGCACGTGGCCCTCGACGTACTCGAACGGCTCACGGACGTCCACCACCGTGGCCCCTCGGCGTGCGCGGCGGCGAAGTCCGCCAGGTTCACCTCTTGCATCTCATCCTCCGATCCGTATACCCCCAGGGGTATTTACGTCGACCATAGCGCGCCGGGCCCGGCTCGGTATTCCGCCCGTCGAGTGGGAATGTAAACCCCGGGGGTATGTTGGCCGGTGCGAGAGCACTGCCGAAACGTGGAGGTTGGACATGGCGAGCGTGGCGTTGACCGGCGCGAACTTCGAGGAGACCGTCACCCGCGACGGGATCGTGCTGGTCGACTTTTGGGCGAGCTGGTGCGGTCCCTGCCGCGGCTTCGCGCCCGTTTTCGAGCAGGCCAGCGAGAAGCACCAGGACATCGTGTTCGGCAAGGTGGACACCGAGGTGGAGCAGGGTCTGGCCGCGGCGGCCCAGATCCGGTCGATCCCGACGCTGATGGCCTTCCGGGACGGCGTGCTGGTCTTCTCCCAGCCGGGTGCGCTGCCGGCCGCGGCTCTGGAGCAGGTGATCCAGGCGGTCCGCGACCTCGACATGGACGAGGTGCGGGCCAAGATCTCCGGGGAGCCGGCCAGCCGGTGACAGCCTGAACGACCACGGCGGGGTGCGGGCGATGCCCGCACCCCGCCGTTTCTCATCCGGAGAGGGCGTCCAGGGCGGCCCGCAGTCGCCTGGTTGCCTCGTCGGCGACCGTCCGCAGGTCGGCGGCGTCGCTCAGCTGCACCATCACCTGCGGGTCGAGCGCCTGCACCAGGGTGGCGTCCGGCCCGTCGGCGCGGACCACGACGTTGCACGGTAGGAGCAGGCCGATGTTCCGGTCGGCCTGCACGGCACGGTGGGCCAGCGGGGGGTTGCAGGCGCCGAGGATGACGTACTCCTCGAGTTCGACGCCGAGCTTCTCGTGCAGTGTGGCCCGCATGTCGATCTCGGTGAGCACCCCGAAGCCCTGGTCCTTCAGTGCCGCCCGGACCCGCTCGACGGTCGGGGCGAACCCGGCGGACAGCCGGATCGTCATCGCGTAGCTCATGCTCTGCTCTCCCTCAGCGGAGATGGTGCCGGCCGCGACACGACCGGCGTGGGTGATTCGGCAAAGCCGTGCCGGGCCGGTCAGAGGAGGCCGCGCAGCATGCCGTGCCAGTACATCGCCGGAAGCCCGTGGCGCTTGAGCAGCCACATGTCGTAGCGCGGCTTCATCGTGTCGATCAACGGGAAGCTGGGCGTCGGCTTGAGCTGGTAGTCGAACTCGGCCAGCAGCATCCGGTTGTGGGCGGTGACCAGTGGGCAGGAGGTGTAGCCGTCGTAGCGGGCCGGCAGCGGCTCGCTCCGGCGCGCGGCGAGCATGTTGGCCACCACCATCGGCGCCTGCTTGCGGATCGCCGCCCCGGTCTTGGAGGTGGGCAGGTTCGCCACGTCACCGAGTGCGAAGACGTCCGGCCAGCGGGTGCTCTGCAGGCTGTACTGGTCGACTGCCAGGTAGCCGAACGGGCTGGCAGGATCGGCGAGGGCACTGTCCTTCAGCCAGGCCGGCGCGCTCTGTGGCGGCACGGCGTGCAGCAGGTCGTAGTCGATGCTCTCCTTGGTGCCGGACTTGCTGTCGAGGATGACCGCCGACGGCTGTCGCCGTCGACCTCGACCAGTTGGGACTCGTAGCGCACCTCGATGCCGTAGCCGGCGGCCACGCCCTCCAGGACCCGTGCCCAGTCCGGCTGGCTGAAGATGGTCGCGGTGGGCAGCACCAGGATGACGCGTACGCCGTCCAATACGCCCTGCCGACGCCACCAGTCCGCGGCCAGGTAGGCGATCTTCTGCGGCGCGCCGCCGCACTTGATCGGGCCGGCCGGCATGGTGAAGATCGCCGTGCCGCCGCGGACCTTCCGGATGAACTCCCAAGTGCGGGGGGCGAGGTCGTACCGGTAGTTGCTCGACACCCCGTTCCGCCCGACCGATTCGGCCAGACCGGGCACGCCCTCGAAGTCGAGCTGCAGCCCGGGGGCCATGACGAGCTGGTCGTAGGCGAGCGTGTCGCCGCTGGCGAGCGTGACGATCCGGTTGTCCGGGTCGACGCCGGCCGCCCGGTCCCGGGTCCACGTGACGCCCTTGGGATGAGCTTGCCTTGCGGCCGTGCGGTTTCGCCGGCCTTGGCGAGGCCACCTCCCACCAGAGTCCAGAGCGGCTGGTAGTAGTGGTACTCGGAGGGCTCGACCAGGGCGATGTCGGTGACGCCCTGGCGCCGTAGCCGCGCGGCCACGCTGATGCCGGCGGTGCCGCCGCCGACGATGACCACCTGATGATGCCGGACCGCAGTCATGGAACCTCCCAGGTATGAGAAGGGCGACCGCCGTGCACGCCGCCCAGGGGCGGAATGTGTCGGCGACCTTCGAGGTTCAGCATACCCGTGGGGGTATCCCGTCGCGGTTCCGTACCCCCCGGGGTATGGTGGAGCCGAAAGGTGGGGCGATGAATCTTCGACCTGAAATGACCAGCGACGCGCTGACCCGGCTCAAGCGGGCACGGGGGCAGCTGAATGCCGTCATCGCGATGATGGAGAGCGGTCAGGACTGCCGCGAGGCGCTGACCCAGCTGGCCGCGGTGTCGAAGGCCATCGACCGCGCCGGCTACAAGATCATCGCCTCGGGCATGCGGTACTGCGAGGCCGCCCGCGAGCGCGGCGAGGCGCCGGAACGACCGAGGGGGAGCTGGAGAAGCTCTTCCTGGCACTCGCCTGAGCGGTCGACCCGCCCGTGCTGCTTGACGGCGGCGCGGGCGGGTAACCGTTGGACATGAGTGGCCGGACTGTGCTCCCCGTATACCCCCCGGGGTATGTAGGTTTTGACAGGAGAACGGCAGTGACAGTTGAGGTGTCTGTTATCGCGACATCGTCCCTGGGTGACCGGAGCTACCTGGCTTCGGACGGGCAGGTGGCGATCGTGGTCGACCCGCAGCGCGACATCGACCGGGTCATGTATCTGGCGGGGGAGAAGGGCGTCCGCATCACCCATGTGGTGGAGACGCACATCCACAACGACTACGTCTCCGGCGGCCTGGAACTGGCCCGGGTGACCGGAGCCCGCTACCTGGTGGCCGCAGCCGACGAGGTCGGCTTCGACCGGATGCCGGTCTCCGACGGTGACGCGGTTGCGGTGTCCGACTCCATGCAGCTCCGGATCGTCGCGACGCCGGGCCACACCTTCCACCACCTGTCGTACATCCTCGACGAGGCCACCGACGGGGGCTGGCAGCCGGCGGGTGTCTTCACCGGCGGGTCGCTGCTGTTCGGCACGACCGGGCGCACCGACCTGCTCGGCAAGGAGTACGCACACGAGCTGGCCCACCACCAGCACGCCTCGGCGAAGCGGCTGGCGGATCTGCTGCCCGACGGGGCGGAGGTGTGGCCGACGCACGGTTTCGGCAGCTTCTGCTCGGCCAGCCAGTCCGATGCGCCCGAGTCGACGATCGGTCGGGAGAAGCAGGCCAACCCGGCGCTCGCGCTGGGTGCGGACACGTTCGTGACCGAGACCCTCGCGGGTCTCGACGCCTACCCGGCGTACTACGCCCACATGGGTGTGGCGAACTTCGCCGGTCCGGCCCCGGTCGACCTCACCCCGGTGACCCGGGCCGACGCCGCCGAACTGCGCGAGCGGATGGCCGCCGGGCAGTGGGTGGTGGACCTACGGCACCGCAAGGCGTACGCCGCCTCGCACCTGGCCGGGACGGTCAGCCTCGGGCTGGACGGCCCGATGTCCACCTGGCTCGGCTGGCTGATCGACTGGGGCGTGCCGATCACCCTGCTCGCCGAGACACCGGAGCAGGTGGCCGACGCGCAGCGCGAGCTGGTCCGCATCGGCATCGACCGCCCGGCCGCGCAGGCCACCGGCGAGGCCGAGCAGTGGGCGGCCGAGCCCGGACAGCTGCGGGAGCTGCGGATGTCCGACTTCCCGTCCCTCGCGGCGGCCCGCGCCGGGCACGCCCCCGCCGGCCTGCCCGCTGCGGACGTGGTCCTCGACGTGCGGATGACCAACGAGTGGCGGGCCGCCCACATCGACGGCGCCGTGCACATCCCGCTGCCCGACCTCCCCAAGCGGCTGGCCGACGTACCGGCCGGCGCCGTCTGGGTGCACTGCGGCTCCGGCTACCGGGCCACCGCCGCAGCCTCGCTGCTGGCGAACGCCGGCCGCGAGGTGGTCGTCGTCGACGACAAGTTCGACCAGGCCGCAGACGCCGGCCTGGAGATGGTCACCGAAGCCGACCTCAGCACCGCAATCCGGCCGGCGCCGTCCGGCGCCGGCCGAATCCCCCTGCCATGACGTGTAGCGCTTTGCCCGTGAAAGAGGAGATATGAGTACTTCCGACATCACCCGCCCCGCCACCCTCGACGCCGCCAGCCTGCGGGAGCTGATCGACGCGGCCGCGCGCCGCGCCTGCTGGACGTGCGTACCCGGCGGAGTTCGAGACCTCGCACATCCCGGCTCCTACAACGTGCCGGGACCTGCTCAAGGAGCACCGCGAGGAGCTGCGCAACCACCTCGACGAGGACGTC